>NZ_PYMB01000009.1 GCF_003026455.1 Photobacterium rosenbergii | reverse complement strand
CTATGGCATCTATGGCATCTATGGCATCTATGGCATCTATGGCATCTATGGCATCTATGGCATCTATGGCATCTATGGCATCTATGGCATCTATGGCATCTATGGCATCTATGGCATCTATGGCATCTATGGCATCTATGGTTGTAAACCATCGCTTTGTGAAAAACAATGCTTATGAGCCCATCTCCCAACCATTTTTGACAAAAACACGCTTAGCATCAATTTGCGCCGTCACACTGGATACACGACACCCAAAGATGCCAAGGCCGATGCCCCTGTCACTTCCGGTACATTACTCGGTAGACCATGGATACGCTGA
Organism: Photobacterium rosenbergii; assembly: GCF_003026455.1. Lineage (GTDB taxonomy): Bacteria > Pseudomonadota > Gammaproteobacteria > Enterobacterales > Vibrionaceae > Photobacterium > Photobacterium rosenbergii. The sequence continues at coordinate 161,610 of NZ_PYMB01000009.1, read as the reverse complement.
CGGGCAAGCCAGGCAAAGGCCATCGCTTCCATATAATCCGGATCGATACCCGCATCACGGGTGTTGCCAACAGACCAGTCTGGTAGTAATTCGGCAAGACGCTGCATCAGTTGCGGGTTATTCACCCCTCCACCGCAGACGAGCAATTGTGGTTGATGACCTTGAGCAAAACGAGCCACCTGCTCTGCAATAGTCTGAGCCGTAAACTGCAACAAGGTTGCCTGTACGTCTGGCTCTGATACGTCTTCGGTTAAGCCATTGAGTTGGCCTTCCAGCCAAGGCAAATTGTAGTGCTCCCGCCCTGTGCTTTTGGGGTATTGACGGGATAGGTACGGATCTGCCATCAGCTCAGCAAGCAAAGCCGGATTCACAGTGCCCGATGCGGCAAAGGCTCCGTCTTTGTCGTATTTCTGGCCGTGATGAAGATATACCCAAGCATCCATCAGCATATTGCCGGGGCCTGTATCGTAGCCAATGACAGGCTGGCCTGGCTGCAGTACCGAAATATTGGCAATGCCACCTATATTCAACACCACCGTCGTCGAGTCTTGCTGTGAGAATAGGCCCTTGTGAAAGGCTGGGACCAAAGGTGCCCCTTGCCCGCCCAATGCCATGTCCTTGCGGCGAAAATCCGCCACAGTAGTAATGCCAGTTTTGGCAGCGACGATATTGGCATCCCCCAGCTGCATGGTGAACGGGTAGTCACCATCAGGTTGGTGGAACACCGTCTGGCCATGGTTGCCCACCGCTGTTACCTCGGATGGTTCAATACCCGCCTTATCCAGCAGTTGATTAACGGCATCTGCAAACAAGTGTCCAAGCTGGTGATCCAGCTGCCCGATTTGCTTCAGGTTCGTTTCTTGGCCCATACAGACATCCAGCAATGCCGACTTCAAGCAATCAGGCATTGGGAAAGCATCGGTTGCCAGCAACTCAGGCCGGGAGCTTTGTTCAGCTTGCCTTTCAATACCGGCTTCGGGGCCAGTTTCAAAAGCCACCAAAGCGGTATCAACCCCATCTAGGCTGGTACCAGACATTACACCAATATAAAGCTCACGGGCCATAGTATTTCCTTGTTTGGGCTTAGCCTTCTTCCCCTGCCATACCCTTTTCGTTGCTCGCAGTTTGGATCGGTCGGGCAATATGGGGCGACTGGGTAAGCGTTACCTGCATCGATACCACATTATTAATCATATCGAGTAGCGACGCCCATTGGACGGTCTTCTCTTTCTCAAACAGACTATCAAAATTATCCGGCGTCCATTCGACAAATGGACGAGGATTTAATGCCCGTCCCAAAAAGCGGATCTCGTAATGCAGGTGCGGCCCGGTCGACAAGCCCGTATTGCCCGTCCAACCTATCAGGTCGCCTTTGCGAACGAACTGCCCCCGCTTCACGTTGAACTTCTTCATATGCGAATAGGTCGAGGTGAAGCCCATAGTGTGATCAAGCTTGAGGAAATTACCCGAACCTTTATTACTTGGCCGGGTCACTTCAACCACCCCGTCCGCAGGTGCGTAGATCTCCGTGCCGGTGTTGGCAGCAAAATCCAAGCCCAAATGACGCTTACGCTTACCGGTTACCGGATGGACACGGGTACCAAACTGAGAAGACATGCGGATCCCCGGGGTCGGGTTGCCGTTGGGGATCATACGGAACAAGGTTCCCCTTACCGCCGAACTGATCGCCGCACTGTCTACCCGCTCTTCAAGGGTCACCACTTCCCCGTCTTCGGCTGTTTGCAGGCCTAAGATGGTTTCTACATCATCAATGCGCAATGAAAGTGCATCCAGTTCCGCTTTTTTCTCATTGAGTTCAGCGACCAATTCACGGTTGCTTGCACTTTCCTCGGTCAAAGAATCACTGAGTTGCTGCGCCTGGACATTGAGTTGGCTCAACTGCTGGTTGGAATGAAGGTTATCCTGATAAAGGTTGTAGACTCCGTACCCGCCACCTGCTGCGGCAGCTATCAAAACAGTTGCTGCAACGGCGATATAACGTTTCTTGAAGCGGTTAATAAGATAATGAGAGGTGCCACGATGATCGGACACCGAAATACAAATGTTTTCTGACATGATGACTATTCACGATTCGTCGAGATGGTGCTGCAAATCAGTTAGCTGTTCCAGCTCACGATGTAATAGTTCATCAGTGCCAACATTTAATTCGACCAAACGCCGGAGGTGTCCGGCACTTTCTAAATCAATATGGAAGATATGCATACGTAAATAAGCAGCATCATGGTGAACCAACCGGGTTTCCATCCGCAGTTCAATGTCAGAGTCGTGCAGGCAAAACGATAAAAAATATTTATCGTCAGTATCTTGTGCCGTCCAGCTCTCCGGCTTGGTCAGCAAGACTCCCTGCAAAGACAGATCCCGAACTTCCGCCTGCCATTCACCAATAGCATTTATCAGCGTAGCTGGGGCCTGATATAAAATACGACTAAAGTGACGACGTTCAACCATAATCACTGCATTCTTTGTTGTTCTTTTATTGAACTAATTCTAATGATTATTGGCTGATTAGACCAGATTTATCCTATTACAGAATTAACTATGTGGAGGTTTTATGATCTCTATACTGAAAAGTGCTGGCTCGAGGTAAGGTATTTCGAGCAGAAAGTGTTTCATTAATGAGAAAATAAAAATAGCCATCATCACCACCCATATTCAGGCGACAATATAATGACGATTTTATCAATACCGTTGCTTATCGAATTTATTAAGGTTGAAGTGCCTGCAGGCTCTCAAGGCTAATATCTTGCTGGTAGTCGACCTCTGCAAAACCAAATCCGTTTAGCTCCATAAAGTCTTGCTTATAACCGGTGTAGTCACCCAACTGAGTAAAGTTATCTGCATTCATATCAGCCATGATTTCGCTGACCTGCTGCTGCACTTCAGGGGCGAGCTCCCAGTCATCCATGCGGATCAAACGCTGCTCATCCGTCTCCACCCCGCCTTCATTATAAAAGCGCGCATTGAACAAACGCTGCATCTGCTCGATACAACCTTCGTGGGTGCCGTTTTGTTTCATTACTTTAAAAAGCGCAAGGATATAAGGGGTAAAAGCCGGGATAAATACACTGGCTTTAGTTACAAGGGCTTTGCACACTGCAACATGGGCCTGCCCGCCAATATCCGCGAGTTGGCTATTAAGCACCTCGGCGGTATTGTGCATATGCACTTTGGCACGTCCGAGCGTACCATGGTGGTAGATAGGGTAAGTCACTTCAGGGCCAATATAAGAATAGGCCACGGTGCGGCAACCTTGCGCCAGTACTCCGGCCTCAGTGAGACACTCAATCCAACTCGCCCAATCCTCACCACCCATCACTTTGACTGTATCGGCAATCTCCTGCTCGGTCGCCGTCTCTACGGTCATTTCTGCCAAGCTGTCGGTCTCTAGGTTCAGAGTCGGGCCAACCACGGGCTTACCTGTAGTCTTGCTCACCGAGCGCCACATCTCTCCAGTTTCAGGGTTAGGACGAACGCCGGTTGCCAAGCTGTACACCACCAGATCAACCTTGCCGCCGAGATCATTTTTGATCGCTTCGATCACCTGCTGCCGTACCTGCTGTGAAAAGGCGTCCCCCACAATATTGGTCGCAATACGGCCTGCTTGCTCCGCTTCTTGTTTGAAGAAAATGTTGTTATACCAACCCGCACTGCCAACACCTTTCTCGCTCGGGCCCCGCTCAAAAGACACGCCGATAGTATCAGCTTGTGCACCACCAAAAGTGTGAGCAATGCGCGATGCCAAACCAAAGCCGGATGACGCGCCAAGCACTAACACTCGCTTGGCCCCTCCAACAATAGGACTAGCTTGCTTTACATAGTCAATTTGCTTGCGCACCGCCTGCTGGCAACCGTAAGGATGGGCCGAACGGGCCACGACACCTTTGATCACTGGCTCAATAATCATTGTTTACTCCAAAGCTGAAACCAAAAACTGAAATCGAATACTGAAGCCACCCTATCGAATTTTCGCTAGCGGCAACAGAACGGAAATCAATAAATCAGCGGTTCACCTGAGTAGTGAATCAACCCCACTATTTGGCAAAGTGCTGCTTTTCATGCTCTAGCAGCCACACCTTGATATCCAATCCTCCGGCGTAGCCTGTCAACTTGCCGGAACTGCCGATCACCCGATGGCAGGGAACAATAATCGGGACTGGGTTTTTGCCGTTTGCTGCCCCTACCGCCCGAACAGCCTTAGGGTTACCAATATGATTGGCAATATCTCCGTATGAACAGGTTTCGCCATACTCGATACCGTTCAGCGCCTGCCATACCGTTTTTTGGAATGTCGTCCCCGCCATGTCCAGTGCAATATCAAACTGCTCCCGCTGCCCGTTGAAGTACTCGTTCAATTGCTGGCAGCACAGCTCGGTTGTTGCTGAAGGCTGTTGTTGAGTCTTCGGATCGGCAGCAAACTCGATAGCAGTAATCGCATTGTCACTTGCCAGTACATTCAGCCAGCCAATGGGGGTGTTGATCAGTTGGTTGCTCATAGTGTTTTCCATAAATATAAGGTCAAATAACTCTGCCAAGGCGCGGCCAGTTCAGGTTGGCATGGCGGTGTCTCAGGGTTCTCGAGGCGTTGTTGTTCTCTTTTCTGCAGCGCTTTTTTTACCCCTAGATCACCGACCAGAAAGATATTGGGATCACTCAAGCCGCGCATTTTAAGGTAATCCACTGTCCATGGGCCAATGCCCGGCAAAGCCAATAAATCGTTTGGATCTTCAATCCCATGCTCAGCCACATACCGGGCGAAGACCCGCAATGTCTCTCGGCGGCGCTCGGGCATCCCCAACTGATTGAGGTCATATCCGCAAAGTGCGTCAGGCTCAGGGAAAAACAACCGCCCGCTGTGGTTATCTGGATTCATTAAAATCAGTTTTTCAACCAAGCTCCGCGCCGCTTTTACCGATACCTGCTGGCCCAGTATGGCCCTGATACCGGCCTCGAAAGGGCTCCAAGTGCCCGGCAAACGCAAGCCCGTTTGAATCAAAGGCTGTCCCATCGCCTGTTCTATTGCACTGTCTATCACGCCAGAATCGGCATCCAAATCCAAACAGCGACGGATATTGGCGATGGCACGGGGTAAGCATTGGAGATCAGTAAGGGTGAGCTCAACGCTAAAGCGCGCTTTATCTGCCTCGTGAACGGCAGTAAACCAACCCTGACCATATTCTTTGCCGAATGTGCGGCCATAGCTATTTTCGTCCAGCCACTCCAACCCTTCTATCAGTCGGGAAGCAAAGAAATCCTGCACTGAGTGCCAGTCATAAGGCGGACGGTAGGATAAGGTCACTGTTACCGTTTGCATGTGGCTCTCCGCGCTTTCACTTACCCGGGCTTCATTAAGCTGCTTACGCACTTGGGATGGCGTGAGCGAGAAGTGTTTCTGGAAGCAGTCATTAAACCTGCGGATACTGTTAAACCCGCTCGCCAGCGCGATATCGGTAATAGGCAGTTGGCTCTCGTGCAACAGCTTTTTAGCCAACAGGCATTGCTGGTATAGGCTGTAAGCCTTGGGGGATAACCCCATTTCTTCGTTGAATAGCTGCCTCAGGTAACGGTCTGTCACACCCAACCTTTCTGCCAATTGCACCAGATCACCCTCTATCAAGGCTCCCTCGTCTATCAACCGTTGTGCCCGAACAAAGGTCGTGCTCTTGCCCTGCCAGGCAGGTGAGCCCGGCGCGCTGTCTGGCCGGCAACGCAAGCAAGGGCGATAGCCTGCCTGTGCAGCAGCAACCGCAGACGGGAAATACTCAACATTCTTTTCCAGCGGAGGAGTAGCTGGGCAGATCGAGCGACAGTAAATGCCTGTGGTTTTCACCGCGGTGAAGAACAGTCCGTCGTAGCGTCTGTCCCTAGCCAAACGGGCTTGCTGGCATTGGGCGGGGGTCATCATGGTAGCGTGTCCTTGGGCTGAAAAATGTTGTCAGGGTGACTGGTTGTTCTTTTAGTCTACCCCGCAACAAGGACAATACTAGCCATTTTCGGAACTGGATAGTGAGGTTTACCTCAGCTTCACCGCCGTGCCGTAAACCAAGATTTCAGATGCGCCCTGCATGATGGCACTGGTGGTAAAACGCACATTCACAATGGCATCAGCCCCCAAGGCTTCTGCTTCGGCAATTGCCCGCTGGGTTGCTTCCTGACGGGCTTCGGTCAGCATTTCGGTATAACCACGGATTTCACCGCCGAAGATGGTTTTGAAACCCGCCATAATATCGCGGCCAACGTGCTTGGACTGCACTACATTACCCGTCACCGTACCGAGCACTTCCTTGATTTCGCGGCCATAAACTTCCGGAGTCGTGACATAAAGCATTTTCATCATCCTTATCTTTTTTGTACAGCAATGAGTATTTTGACTGTGGCTCATTACAAAGGTTCAGCTAATAAAAAGCCAGCAGGCATACTGCTGGCTTTCAAAATATCAATGCTATTTCACATCTAAGTGACTTTTACTTTGCGAGCTTGTTGCTGTAAAAAAGTGCTGACTTACCACTCTACATCATCAAGATAAGTCAAAAAGCGCTGCCAGGATTTATAATCTGCATCTTGGCGGTAATTATCTGAGCCATAGACAGTGAACGCATGCGGCGCACCACTGTAGACAATCATTTCATTGCTGACACCGGCTTTTTCTAGCTCACCAGATAACACGGCAAAATCTGCCATAGGGATCGCCGTATCCGCCGCGCCATGAAGGACCAATATATTCCCTTTCGCCTTTGAATAGTCCTGCCCGTCTGGGGTTTTCAAACCACCATGGAAAGTGGCAAAGCCTTTCATCTCTGAGCCAGAGCGTGCGAGTTCCAGCACCGCAGCACCACCGAAGCAATACCCCATCGCCACGGCTTTATCGGTATTGGCACCAAGAGAGTCTGCCATCTGTAGCGCACCGTTCATCAAATCACGCATTTTCTGCCGGTCTTTGTATAACTCACCGGTGTGCTGACGTTTGTCTTTTACCTCGGTTGGCCTGACGCCGGCACCAAACAGATCGGCAGCAAATACAGCATACCCCTGCTCAGCAAGCATTTCAGCCCGTTTAACTTCATAGTCTGTGAGCCCATCCCAGTCATGGATCAGCAATACTAACGGCGCATCTTCTGATGGCGAAATATAATAGCCCTCATAAGCTTCATCATTCACCTTGTACTCAATTGCTCTCCCTTCAGCCGCATTAGCTCCCCAAGACATCAGCGTTAGCAGTGCACCTAGCGTCAATCTACCTGGCGTAAACAGTATTTTCATACCCGCTCCGGTTATCCCTATTGATTGCGTTATAACTAAGTTTCCAGAAATAAGTGTAGGCAAGCGATGACAAAAGTGTAGAAATTACCAGACCCAACGCCGAACTCACCCTTGTTTCATTATTGTGAATAAATTTATTGGCTTAGTGCTAATATACCTAAGGTCACCTTGAGACTTGGGTACATTTACACGGAAGGCACCATGACAGCATTTTCAGAATTCATTAAACACGTAGGCCGCGGAGAAAAGGGCCGTCGTCCACTCACCCAAGAAGAAGCGCGAGAAGCGCTGGATATGTACCTCGACGGCAAGGCAGAGTTATTGCAACTTGCCACACTGCTCATGTTACAACGCGTCCGTTGCGAAACCAGCGAAGAAGCTGCGGGATATATCCAATCATTACGCGGGCGTATCTCACCTGAATGGCAAGAATTAGATGTCGATGTTGATTGGCCATGCTTTGCAGGTAAGCGCCGCCAGCCGCCTTGGTTATTGCTAGCCGCCAAACTGCTAGCGAAAAACGGTATTCGCGTAATGCTAAGTGGCCATATGGCAGTCGATGCCATCAAATACCAAGTAGAAAGTGCATGCCCAGCATTGAATATCCAGCAAGCTTCAACCCCTGATGAAGCCAGACGTATCCTGGCCGAGGATAATATTTGCTACATCCCGCTATCGAGCTACTGCGAGCCTTTAATCGATTTGCTAGCAATACGTAATTTGGTTGGCTTGAGGACCCCGCTCAATACGGTTGCCAGAGCCCTTAACCCAGTCGCCGCACCGTTCTCAATCCACGGTATCTTCCATCAAGGCTATGAACAGTTGCACGCCGAAGCCGCCCAATTAGTCGGTGACAATAATATGGTGGCCTTCAAGGGAGAAGGCGGCGAAAGTGAGCGCAGCCCACGTACCGCATGTCGCTTATCTGGCGTCTCCCAGGGGCAATTATTTACCGAAGAGTGGCCGACTTACCTTGAAGGCGCTTCCGGTAAACACGGTGAAATCAGCGGCGAGTTTTTGCAGAAAGTCTGGCTTGGCGAAGCAGAAAACCATTATGGCGAATGTGCAGTGATTTCAACGCTGGCGATTGTGCTCAAAATGATGGGTATTTGCAGCGAGCAAGAGCAAGCGCTAACAATGGCTCAAGAATGGTGGGAGAAACGCCTGAGTTAATTTACGCAAGTAACCTGCATAACTGATAACCACATTTGGTAGTCGAAAATAGGTAAATTATCTGCATTCCCAACCTCTTGCCACGAGACGAATGTATGATTACCCCAAGACTACCAAGTGTCATCTTCGCCCTGCTACTGGGTACTACAACAGCCACAACCGCCTCTGCAAACCCTTTGGCCACTGTCACTTCTGCCGGGCAACTCCATGGTGTCTTGGACTCCTGCCAATTCTTCGAGACATTGCCGGACATGACCATCCAACGTGTCAGCGATTACCTGATCCAAAGTACCCTCAAGGCTGACAACACCGACCACCATATCGCATGGGTAGAAGCGAGGGTGGAAGGGCGGCAATACGCCGATAAGCTCCATATTGCCAACAACAGCCTCCATGATGCTAAGTGCAACGGGATCGTTGAATCTTTCTGGAATGGCACACTACCGACAATAAACAGGAGCTAAAAAGCCCCTTTTATACCTTAGGCATTAGCGATTACAATAAATCATAGCAAAGTGAGCACCTACTGACCTATTGTCCGAATTTGGAACTTATCGACTTCCGATGACAGTTCCGTCATTCGTTGTTTGATCAGGTTCATTTCGTCATGGATATCAGCAATCGCCTGCATGGTATTACCCGCCAACTCCAAAAGGCCATCAACATCGACATCCACACTATGGGCTGTCTGAGATTGCTGGCTCGTCGCGGTGGCAATGCCGATGTTGAATTCGGCAATTTCATTAACGTTCACAATTAATCCTTCAACCAAGGCTCTGGCTTCAGACACCACACCTTGGGTTTCAACCGTGGCTTCCCGGCTTTGCTGCATATTGATATATGACGCCTTGGCATTCTGGGTAATGCCGCCGAGCAACTGGCGAATATCTTCCGTCGATTTCTTACTGCGCTGGGCCAGTGTTCTCACTTCATCGGCAACAACAGCAAAACCCCGCCCTTGTTCGCCCGCCCTGGCCGCTTCAATCGCTGCGTTAAGCGCTAGCAAATTTGTCTGCTCTGATATTGCGTTAATGGTATCCAGGATATCGGTCACCCCTTCCATCTGCTGCTCAAGCGTTTCAATACATTGGTAAGTTTCATTCACACTTTCCAGCAACCGAGAAGTGGTTTGCTGTGACTGCTCACTTTGAGCATGGCTAGATTCGGCGCTTTCCCGGGCAAGCTCAGTACTTCGCTGGGCCTCGTTGGTGATCCCCGCCACCTGCTCACTGGTTTGAGCCATTTCTGTCATGGCTGTCGCGATGCTGTCACATCGGGTATGGGTCTGCTGGCTATCATCTCTGGCCAAAGCGATCAGTTTCACCATCTCCGCCATCTCATGTTGGGTCTGGCTCGCGACAGAATGCGCTTTGCTGAGCGTGTCGCTGACACTGTCTGATAACCTGTCGAGTTTCTTACCGATTTCCCCGATTTCATCTTCACGTTCGTCAGCAAGACGAATAGTCAGATCCTTTTTTGCCGCCATGGTGGATAATTTATCTGAAAATTCCGTGACTCGCTGGGTCAAGCGCTTGAGAGAAAACACGGTGAACAGAATTAATGGCAAAATGACAAGAGTTAAGATCGCAGCAAAGAACCACAGCTGATTAGTCACAAGTTGCTTTTCTGCCTGCGCCCTTGCTGCCAACTCTGTAGCCATCTGATCCCTCAGGCCTTTTACCGCCCCTATCCTCTCTGTTGCCAACCCAAACCAACTCGGTGCACTCGGCCCTTCTACGGCTGAAAGCGTGGCTTTCTGACCAAGAAATTGCTGCTGGATACCCATCACTTGTTGCCAATTCGGTGAACGTACAATCGCCTCGAACTGCAGCAACCTCTGGCCACTCAGTAGCAGTTTAGCCTGCCGAACCGCATACGCTTCGTCATTGATATACTCCTGAATTTGCGCATAACGGTCGAGACCTGACTGTCCACTGGCGAAAACCCCGTTGAGCGCCCCGCGAGCCATCCCGGCCTGCTCCTTAATAATCAATAACTGTAATAAACCTTGCAGCTCTTGCTTGAGATCAGCGTTGCTAATTTGCGCCAATAAAATCGCAAGGTTATCCAACGCTAGGCGGTTTACATTGGAATAATAGGCAAAGGGCGAATCCACCAACTGCAAACTGTCGACTTGCTGGCGTATCCCCTGCCGCTTATCCAATTCCGAGCGAACCGCTTCAAATAATGGCCTTATTGCCTGTGCATCTAAGAATTGAGGGGCAAACGACAACAATGACTGATAGGCATTGTCAGCTAATAGTCTTTGGTTTCTTAATGCCTGCACCTGAGGACCTTGCCCCTTGGCACCAATCACACCTGCGGTAAGCCCCCTCTCGACAGCAAACTGGTGGGCAACTTCATCGTAAAGGTGAAAGAGTGCTACGGTTTCTTGGGCAATATCGGCTTGTTCACGCTTTTCTATCAACTGGTGGGCTTGCCACCCGATAACAGATAAAAGCAGTAATGTGGGGATAATGAAAGTGACGAGTAAGGTTTGGCGTATGGTCAAGTGCTTGAGCGGGATGATCATGGTTAACCTCTTGTTATGTAAATTCCTTTTACAAATTTACGATAGCAAAAAAAGGTCGTGATATCCGGTAGCCCCATCACCAATTGAATAATTATTGAACCCAAGCAAAAAAGTAGTGAATGATTACATTAATCCCTATTTTTGTTCGTCTTAGCACCATTTGTTGACAAAACAATCAATTACATCTGACATTTACCATAAAGTTACCCACTGTTTTTGTGGATAACATTAAACAGCCGTTTAAAAACAGTAGGTTAGTATTTTCAAGAAAATGACACTATTTTTTCAGACAAAAGAAAAGCCGCACCATTGCAGTGCGGCTTAGGTTTATCTCTATTCTGTTGCCCTAGTCTACCTACACAGCACACATAGAGCGTTGATTGAATTACAACTTGAGGCTTCGCCACTCATTACGTTGAGTTTGCCGTGCCCGATACAGTCACAATTTTAAATCGGACATCAATAGTATTGGCGAAGAAGTATTATCACATTGTTTGTCACTTAACCAAATTGTAGTACTAAGCAATACCGACGCTTAGTGTGGTTGATTCACATCAACCGGCTCCCTGTACCCTTGAGCCAAATGAATGAAAACAGCTCATTCCTCCGTAAGCTAAATATGAATCAGCTCATTTACAGGTCACATCATAAATATGGTACTAAAATCCACTTTTAGCAAACCCGATTTACCAAATCTTCTACCAAAATGTGACCCACTCCAAACCTTGTTTTGATCCATCCCACGCTCCCTCACTGGCAAACTGGTGTAGAATGCCCGTTCTCCCGTCTGTTTAATGCTCAAATAAGGTTTTTTTAGCGCAATGCCAGCATTTAGTAATGCTTTGATACATATTCCTACAGCCCAAGCTGCATTAGCTTTGGCCTCAATGGGGACAGGCCTCGCCTGGTCACTCTACTTCCCTGAGCACGCCAACTGGTACCGAGGTATTGGTGCGCTGATCGGTGCAGTATTACTGATCCCCGTAGTGCTGAAATACCTGTTCAACCCCAAACGATTTATCCAAGATCTTCGCCACCCACTCTATGGCAGCCTGATGGCACCGATGTCGATGACAATGCTGGTGTTATCTGATTACCTGTCATCAATCCATGTCGAAGTCGCCCGCTTGCTTTGGTACCCAGCCTTAGCCCTGCATATGTTCATGATGGGATTCTTCTTTTTCTGCCAAATCAGAAAATTCCGCCTAACCAACATGTACCCTAGCTGGTTCCTGTACCCAGTTGGAGCAATCAGCGGTACCTTGGCTGGCCCGCAACTCGGCCATCATGATTTCGCTTTAGCTATGACAGATGCCTGCATCGCGATTTACTTCCTGATGTTGCCGGTTGTACTTTACCGTTTGTGCTTTGCCGGGCGCCTCCCTAGGCCAGCAAGGCCGACACTGGCAATTATGGCTGCGCCTGTGAACCTATCGCTGACTGCCTACCTGCTCAATGTTAGCGAGCCGGACCCGGTATTGACCGGCGCTTTGGCTGGTGTGGGGATCACCATGACCATTTTGGTCTATCTCTGCTATTTCTATTTGCTCAAGCAACGCTTCCAACCATCATTGGCGGCAGTCACCTTCCCGTCGGTGATTAGCGCCGTTGCCCTTGAGCGCCTGACCGATTGGTTTGCTATCTACTATCCCCATTGGTCATGGCTAGAACGTCTGGGGATTTTCGAAATGATTGTCGCCACCGGTCTAGTCCTCTGGGTCGGCTGGAACTACCTCGGTTATTACTGGCCCCGCACAGCGCCCTCAAGGCTGCTGTCTAGCAATTAGCAAAAAACCTTACTAAAAAAACGGGCTTTTATGCCCGTTTTTTCATGTAGATATATAATTAGAGTGTAAGACCAGTCCAATAGTCTGGTCGTCCACTATTTGCACTAACGGAGATAAATTCACATTTGCTTGCGGAGGTAGACGATGAAACATCTAGTTTTACTTGTAGCTGTCCTCAGCTTAGCGGCCTGCACCGGTCAGTCCTATGACACAGAACTGGCTCAGGAAAACCAATGGAAGATGCTTGGTGTCAAAGACGGTGAAAACGGCCGTCTGGTTCGCACCGAGAATGAGCTTCAAAAACTGAGTGATGTGCCAGAGGGCGCACTCAACGAATACCGCCTCGGTTATCAACAAGGTATTGAAGACTACTGCCTACCATACAAAACCTACAAACATGGTAAGCAAGGCCAACAATATACGGGTCAGTGCCTCAATACCGAACATGAATCACTTGCTATCCAAGGGTGGGAGGCCGGTTACAAAGAGTATGTCTCTGAACAAGATCAACTCTGGTTAAACAACGAATAGCCCCCATCAAAAAAGCGGCACATATCTATGCGCCGCTTTTCTATTTCCAGCCAGTAAGCCATTTCTATGGGTCTATGGCTGGAATCAAAATCCACTTTTCTCTAGTTACTTACATAGCTTTTCAGCAACAGAGCCCACAGGCGGCTAATTGCCTGTTTTTTCCTGCTTAGTTTTTTGCTCTTCCGCTTTTAGGCGAGCCAGAAGGAGTTGGGAGAGAGCTAACATCTCAATCATTTTGCTACCTCAATGTGTTATTAAGTATCAGAAAACGAGAGAGATCTTACAAATTAATGTGACACACTTCAAAGTAATTTGCTCATTCCATGTAAATAAACAACAAAAAATGGCGATTTGCGCAAGGTCGGTGATTTCCTTCCACTCTAGTATCATTTGCTCTGTTGCCGGTAATATTTCCAACTCTGCGATGAAAAATGGATTTCCCTTATTTTTCATCAATTCCACATCATCGTACTTAATAGATGCAGATCAAGAATTGAAGTGATAGTGCAACTAACTGAATATATCCGTCAACTTCCATTCAGGTAAGACCTCTATGCTGGGATCAGTATCTGTTTAAGGAGAGAACGATGAAACTAGCTGATATCAAGAGCCTCCGGCAGCTTAGCAGCCACTATCAGAAAAATACCCAAGGCAGCATTCACCGTCGTAGACGAAGCCGGGTAAGAGAAGAAAACCCAATTGAAGATTTGGCAGAAACTACCATTTGGGCTGGGCGCAACCGAAGGTACAACACGGCGAATACTTAAACCTGTTTAAGCATTCCAAAAAGAAAAACGGCCCTGAGCTTTCGCCCAAGGCCGTTCCCGTTCCTAATATCCTGGGTTCCAAGCAGGATATCCACTGGGTCTCCCCAGCAGGTCTTAATCATGCAAATGAAGTTCAGACCTTTAAACCACCCTCCCCCGTTCTAAGGAGTGCGGCACTTTGTTCGCAAATTGATGCTCTCAAATCTTGAAAGCAATTTATCATATAATTTTATTAATGCAAAAATTATTTGAGTGATTACTGGTTTTTTTGATTCCATGCGTAAGTGTTTTCACTTCCTGTTGATAGAAATAAAAGCCATCTCATAACAAGCAGTTTCATAATTATTGCCTTCTAGCTAGCCTCACAATCAGCCAACCATAATAAAATCAATTTAAAAACAGAACTTTAAGCACAAATCAGTTGATGACCCATCACGGCTAGCCATTTTGGTGACACGGTAGCTGAATGTAAACCAAGAGAAAGCAGCCTCAAACACTCAACAAAAGTTGAAAATAAAAATACCAAAATGAAAAAAGCCCCCGAGATCGGGGGCAAGAACACAACAAAGCTTTAACCAAAGCGTCTTGAAACAAAATAGAAGAACATCACTTGAGCAAAAGATTCATCAAACCATGCTTGGGTCTGGGTCTAGGCCCATCAACTGGCGGCCTAGGATCTGGGCGCACACATCATAATCGGTGTAGGCATGGGCGGCTGTCATATGCGAGTCTCGGAAAAGGCGCTGACCCTCATTGTCATTGAACCAGGACATCCCCCCCATCGCTTCAAACAAGCGGTCAACGGATGCGATACACATTTTCACCGCATAAGCCTGGTTGGTGCGCCAATAAGCCAAAGTATCGGCGGATGGGTATTCTTTGCGCTCACCGTGCTCTTTGTGATCTTGCCAAGTCTTCTCAAGGAAGGCTCGTGCTGCGGCAACTTGGTGGGTTGATTCGGCAAGGCGCATCAAGGCGGGTGTAGCCGCTCCTACTTTTGCCCCGGTATAAGCACGAACTCGGTTTTTGGTCTTTTCCTTATAGACCTCCAGCATACGCTCGGCAATCCCTAGGCTGATAGCGGCAAAACCACAGGCGAAATAAGGTCGGTATGGGGTGTAGAAGATATCGCTGTCAGGATAGAGATCGAAGCCAGCAGAGCGGCCTTCCATCATGCCTTTTGCCGTTTCTATCCGGTGTTCGGGAATAAATACATCTTTCAATACCAAGGTCTTGGTGCCACTGGAGCGCATGCCTGCTGCATACCAGTCATCAATAATGGTGTATTCATGGCGCGGCACCACGCCGAAACAGTAAAGCTTATTACCGCTAACATCGGTGCGGTTGAAGCCAAGAATGGCCCAGTCAGCATGGTCACTACCGCTACTCCAGCGCATATTGCCATTGAAGATCACCCCGCCTTCTGTCTCTTCCGTTTGTCCAAACGGGGCAATACTACTACTCGCCGTAGCATCTGGATTGTCGCCCCAGAACTCTTCCTGTGCCTGCTTGGAGAACATTGCCATCTGATGGCTGTGAGTCGCAAGCAAACTGGCTCCCCATGCGGTTCCGCCACAGGCTCCCGCTAGGGCTGCAACACAATCAGTAAACTCCGGCAATGAAATTTCCGAGCCCCCATAAGCTTTCGGTTGGAAAGCGCGGAAAAAGCCGACTTCACGCAATAGGCGGATATTCTCCTCCGGCGGGGTACGGTCTATTTCAGCTTGCGCCGCGTTGGCAGCAATAGTCGGTAGGATAGCTTGCATTTTTTCTAACAGGGGATTTGGTTGCTTCATGTCCAGTTCCTTTTGATTGTGAGCCTTGCCGTTTCTGCTTTGCGGCTTCTTTGCATTCATTATGGGAAATGACCACGGAGTGTTAAATGGATGTTACAAGTATTCAATTGTACTTTTCGCCGATTTAGATAACATGTTAACTATCACTACTATAATAAAATCAAAAAACGGAAGGTCATGCCATGGAAGCACTTACAATCCCCAACCTGAACATTGGCAAGGTATACGACTCGCGCTACAGCGATAACGAGTTTCACCTTGAGCGGCTAAACAGTCTCGCACTCTTTTTCGGCCGCAATATGCCAACCCATTACCACGACCGTTATTACCAAATCCATTGTATTCTCGAGGGCAACACCCATGTCCTGCTCGACCAGTCCCATTACTCCATGCACGGGAAAACGTTATTTTTCACCCCGCCAACTGTGCCCCACTCTTTTGTCACCGACGATCACGCCAGCGGCTTTGTCATCACCGCCAGCCAGCAGTTGGTCTGGCGGTTATTGGATATCGAGATTGGCCGCAATGATATTGCCTCCACGGCGATGCAGCCTTTTTGTATCCCTTTGCCGGAATCCTCACCGCTTGAAACGTTATTTGAAATGTTGGAGAAAGAATCGGCTGGGCAACAGTTTATGGCAGAATCTGCCAGCCTTAGTTGGCTGCAATTGATCCTGATAGAGATAATGCGCTACGCCAACAACCAACAAGTGACGACCAGCTACCGCAGCACAGATGTCAACGTGTTCAACCAATTCAACGTATTGATAGAAGAGAACTACCGCTCCCATTGGGCACTGCCGCAATATGCCGAGCATATCGGACTCACTACCTCTAGGCTCAATGATATCTGCCGTAGGGTCAGCGGCCTGTCTTCAAAACGGTTAATCACAGACAGGATCATGCAGGAGGCTCGCAGGATGTTGTTGCTCACCGCGATGTCAATTTCTGAAGTCGGTTATGAGCTTGGTTTTACCGATCCAGCCTATTTCGCCCGCTTCTTTCGCAAAAATGCTGGGATCACAGCTTCTGCATTCCGAGAAAAAGGCAGGGACTAAAAAAGCACACAGGGATACCTGTGTGCTGTATTCAATCGGTTAACCCAATAGAGGTGAGAGCCGATTAGTGAAGATTATGGATACATCGGTTCCCAGAATGGGTCATCCAACCAATTTACTGAGGGCTCTGATGGATGCGGGTCGTTTTCCAGCAACCAGTCGTGTAGATCTTGCTGGTGATCGGTATTAATGAAGTCGACATCGGCTTTTACCAGTTCGCTCCAAATATGGTTGTTGATGTAGTCATTGCCTTCAGGTGTCGCCCAGAAACGGATCTTCTGGTTATTGGCATGGGCTTCGGTAACAATTCTTTCCAGCTCATCCAAGGCTTCTTGCGGCCATTCGCCTTTACCAAAGAAATTGCCAAACTGAGGCTGGTTAAAGTGGCTGAAGTTATTGCTGATAAGAGGCATTAGCGTTGGATCAGTTATTTCACCTAGGTCCCCCAAGCGACCATCAACAAAAGAATAACGAATTGGCGCGGCATCCATTTGCTCAATTGGGCGATGGCCTGAAATAATCGCCGTTACAGGCCCTTGCTTCACCACGCCATTTTCATACGTAGTAAATATATCCGGGTACTGGCTTAGCACTTCTTCCACAGCTAACCAGGTTTCGTAACCGCTGTCTTCGCTATCAATTTGGGTTTTGATATCAATCAGCAACACGGCAGAGTGAGACCAGTTGTCATAAAAGCGGTATTCGTTATCCCTGACATACTGCACCAAAGGCTGGATATACATATCATCAAATGACCACTCAAACACCGTTTCCCACTCATCGTGGGCCACCAGCACTTCATCATAGCCTTCCCGGTAAAAGACATCGGCTTCAAAGCTACCAAAGCCCAGTTTTACCGCCCCGAAAAACGGCTCATCACGGTAGTAATCATTATGTGAATGAGAGCGTACGGTAGGCGTCACTTCCAGCCCTTTGCCACCTTCATCAGAGCTATCTGAATTACACGCAGCTAGCGATATCACCGCAGCCATCACGCCAACCAGCTTAAGAATTTTTTTCACAATTGCTTCCCTAAAATATGTAATAAAAATATGAACACGCGTTCACAAATCAGACGCTATATTTCAGTTGAAGCATTTCAGTTTAATGACTTTAAGATGATGATAATTTTCTAAAAATATAAAATTCAGCCTTCTGGGGACAACACTGTGGGAGAGAATTTGTAACCATTGATAAGTCCCGAATGAAAAACCGCAATATACTTGGAGCAATGTCGAATTATTGATGAAAACCTACATTGCAACAAAGTTAAAGCCGAGATATTTATACCGGTTCATCAGAGCTTCATAAAGCGATACCGGCACTGCTGCACCAAGGGTTAATTCAGTTAGATTTTATATTTGTCCAGACAGGACAATAAAAAAACCAGCACATAAGTGCTGGCCTTGGTTGATTGCTCTTGAATAAATTAAGAGGCGCAATGCAATGATTGGAAATCCATTCCCGCTTGAGAAAATGCCACTTTGATTGAGTGCAATTTGCCATCTCGGCTCAGGCTGATATAGGCGCTATCCCCCACCCATTTCACATCAACACTATCAAGTGGCCGCTGAGTATCCAAATCATGGGCCACTATCGATTTGAATGTCTTCTCCTGGCTTCGCAGCAACATATATGACAGGTTACTGGTCGCAGGGTTATCCGGAGCCTGACCGGTGAGCAGCACTCCCTCGGCGGATATAAAGCACTGGTAAGCAGCCTCCCCCTCGATATCAAACCGCTGTGCGGTCACACCTGACACTGTTTCTATCTTGCAGTCCGTAATCCGTGCCAACGGCCCCTCTAGAGGATTATCACATTGGACAGCCAGCGGGCTTACCTGATGCTCGCCGCGCACATGCCAGGTTAAATCCAACTGCTTGGCATGGGGGTTATGCACTTGGTTTATTTCAATAGCCGCATCACCAAGCCATATCACGCTGCGGCGGAATCGCACATCGCGGTAGGCTTCCTCATCCCACTGCACCAAGGTATGGCTATCCAAACCGGGATGGGCTTTCGACCAATCAACCACGGTATCAAGGCAGGTAACACCTTCCGTTTGTTTGAAGCTCAGCACCTCGGGGATCGCCGGTGGCTGGTTTTGTTGGTTCACCGCTAGGGTATTATGCGTCGCCGTGTTCTTGTAATAGCCGTAATGCAACTCGGCACCATATCCTGTTGTCCCTAGATCAGGCAGGATTTCCTTGCCGCCTCGGCAGATAATGATCCCCAAACGGTCATAATGGTCATGCTCACCACCGTAAGGCGAATGCTTGACCAGCAGCATGTTTTGTCGGGCTTCATCTTTACAAATCGTCAACCCGACCCCAGACGCATGGATTGGCTGGGTTGTGAGTGGCTCGGCTTCTGGCAAGTCATCAACACCATACAGCAGGGCGTCAATATTATCTCGGCTCTTGTTGTGGTAAATGCTGCGCAATGCCGAAGCAAACAACGGATGCCTGAACTCACTATAGGCATATTCGAATAAGTGGGAATGGGTAAGTACTTCCTGACCTGCAATACAGTCATTCAAGCGAGGGAAGCGTCCATCAATTTGTACCAGCTTGAGAGGGAATGCCAACATCTGGAAAAAGCTAGGATGCTCTTTAAGTGAATACTCACTACCGCGAGCCATCATTTCATAGCCCATCAGAGCCTGAAGCGCATAGTAGTGGTAATGGATGGAGCCTTCAAACCACAAGCCTTCACCAATAATGCCATGCTCCAGTTGGTAGCGAAGGCCATAGGGGCTATTTACCGCAAAATCGATAAAGCGTTGCTCGTCCAACAGCAAGCCAATCACCCCAATGGTCGAGCTGATTTTCATTTCATGGTTATGCAACTGGTCACTACGGTGCTGCATCATAAACTCAGCACCTTCGCGTAACAGGTTCTGCTCGATATGGGCACGCTGTTCTGCCGTCAAGCCTTCCCGGACGAAATCATAACCGCGGGCGAAATCCATATGGCAGTTTGCTTCACATAGCGTCTGG
The DNA here is from genome assembly GCF_003026455.1 of Photobacterium rosenbergii. Classification (GTDB taxonomy): domain Bacteria; phylum Pseudomonadota; class Gammaproteobacteria; order Enterobacterales; family Vibrionaceae; genus Photobacterium; species Photobacterium rosenbergii. The sequence continues at coordinate 141,688 of NZ_PYMB01000009.1, read as the reverse complement.
GCATTGGCTTTACCCGGACCATTGTAGGGAATACCGCCATGCTCTTCATAGTCAGGGTAATGGTCGGCATAGCCCATCAAGATTTCACGGACTTTATCGAAGTATTTCTGCTCGCCGGTTAAGTGCCACAGCAAGCCAAGTTCATTGCAAGCTTTGGAGTTCAGCCCATTGAGCCAACGCCACCATGCCCCATCATAAGGTTCTCCAGTGAACACCTTGCCGTCTACCGGGCAGCGGTGTTCCTCCGGACTATTTCTCTGCCAATCAAGGCGAACCCCATGTTCAGGGCAGAAATAATACAGATTCCATGTTGCTCGAGAATCCGGCGGAACAAGGGTGTCCGACGATAAAACTGTATGATTATTTGAAATCAGGTTGTCGATAATTGCCGCGCAATCTTTGCTCTTGATCCTTGCCATTTCATCGTTTGAAAACTGCAGCATGAAATCACTCACTTTTTATGAACCGTTGTTTCAATTATACATATCACATGAAAATTGGTAGTGAAAAAAGGCCAAAAAACAAGGCAGATCACAGTTCAGGCAATATCTTATCTTTATCAACAACTTAAAAAACCGCTCTTATTATTTATAAGTACCTGTTATACAAACAGTAACTGGTAGTTATTCGAAAAACGAATAAACAACAAAAACAAAATTGCGTTTCATTTTTTTACGAAGATGATTTCGATCACGGATTTGTCTAATCATAATACATAGACTTCTCTCATAAACTTTGAACGATAAATCGCAACAGACCAATCATCATATGCAATGGTTGGCAAACCTAAGAGAGCACTATGAATATAGAGATTATGGTAATAGGCGGGTACTTCATGCTGATGGTTTTCATCAGCCTCGCCTTCAAAAAAATGGCCAGTAACTCTTCTAGCGACTACTTCCGGGGGGGAGGCCGAATGCTGTGGTGGATGGTAGGTTCCACTGCTTTCATGACCCAGTTCAGTGCCTGGACCTTCACCGGTGCTGCGGGTAAAGGCTTTAACGATGGTATGCTGGCTGCTGCCGTCTTCATCGGTAACGTACTGGCCTACGGTGTCTCTTACCTTTGGTTTGCTAAGCGCTTCCGCCAGACCCGAGTCGATACCCCGACCCAGGCAATCCGTAACCGTTTTGGTAGTACCAACGAACAATTTTTCACCTGGGCGATCATTCCCCTTAGCATCTTGAATGCCGGTGTTTGGCTAAACGGTTTGTCAGTCTTTGTAGGCGCTGCATTTGGTTTTGATATGACCACGACCATCTGGCTGACAGGCCTTGCGGTATTGGCAATCTCACTTCTTTCCGGTGCTTGGGGTGTGGTGGCTTCTGACTTCGTTCAGACCATGGTTGTTGCGGTTATCTCTGTTGCCTGTGCCATCGTTGCCCTTGTTGCTGTTGGCGGCCCAGGTGAGATTGTCACCAACTTCCCATCTGGTTTCGTAATGGGCCCAGATATGAACTACCCGCTGATTATCGTTGGTACTTTCCTGTTCTTCTTTGTCAAACAGGTTCAGAATATCAACAACATGCAGGACTCTTACCGTTTCCTCAACGCCAAAGACTCCAACAATGCGAGCAAAGCGGCATTGATGGCAATGTGCCTGATGGCGGTTGGTAGCTTGATTTGGTTCATCCCGCCATGGGCATCAGCTATCCTTTACCCTGAAGCGGCTACCCAATACGCGGCGCTAGGCGGCAAAGCCTCTGATGCGGTATACCTAGTGTTTGCAGAAAACACCATGCCTGCCGGTACTGTCGGCCTGCTTGTTGCCGGTATCTTTGCAGCGACCATGTCTTCAATGGACTCAGCACTGAACCGTAACTCGGGTATCTTTGTACGCAGCTTCTGGACACCGGTTGTCTGTAAGAACAAGCCTGGTAGCGAGAAATCACAACTACGCGTTGGCCAGATCACCTGTATCGTTAACGGCATTATCGTCATCCTTGTTGCCCAACTGTTCGCAAACCTAAAAGAGCTGAGCCTGTTCGAATTGATGATGACAGTATCGACTCTGGCTTCATCACCAATCCTAGTGCCACTGTTCATGGGTATGTTCATTAAGAAGACACCACGTTGGGCAGCTTGGGGCACCGTAGTATTCGGTATGTTCGTCTCTTGGTTGTGTGTGAATGTGTTCACTCCGGCAGCTCTTGGTGACCTGCTAGGCATCGAGTTCACTGGCCGTGAAGCATCTGAAATGCGTAACATGATTGCTATCGCCGCCCACCTATTCCTAACTGCGGGCTTCTTCTGGGCGACGACATTGTTCTACAAGGAAGACTCTTTGAATGAGCAGGAAAAAGCAGAAGTGGCGAAGTTCTTCGAGAACGTTGAAACAGAGTGTATCGCAGACAGCGAACAAGACGAGTTCGACAAAATGCAGCGTGAAAAGCTGGGTACCATCACCATCATGATGGGTACGGGCCTGCTGGCGATGACACTGCTGCCTAATCCACTGTGGGGACGCTTCCTGTTCCTATGCTGCGCTGGATTGATTTTGCTGGCTGGTTACTTACTCAAAAAGAGTGCCCAAAGCAAAACCCAACCCGCTGAAAACCTAGTAACGCAGAGTTAATACACCAACCTGCTATCCAATGCCGCTTCATCGCTTGAAGCGGCATTTTAGTTTGCCCCAACCAGCCAAGCTGACAACGATATCGTCACGAGAAGAGTATGTTATGAAGAAGCCTTTCCTTGATCAGCACTTTCTGCTGCATACCCCTACAGCCCAGCACCTCTACCATAGCTACGCCAAAGCACTTCCTATCATTGATTACCACAACCACTTGAGCGCCCAAGATATCTATCATGATATCCATTACCGCTCGATTGCCGACGCCTGGCTCTCCCATGATCACTATGTCTGGCGGGCAATGCGCAGCAACGGAATTGATGAGCATTACATTACGGGTGATGCCAGTGATTATGAGAAATTCCAGAAGTGGTGCGAAACCGTCCCTTACCTTGTCGGTAACCCTTTTTATCACTGGGCCCATATGGAACTGCAGCGCTATTTCGGCGTGACCGATCTTATTTGCCCTGAAAACTGCGACAAGATTTGGCAACAATGTAACGAGCTGATCGGTGGGGATAACTTTTCTGCAAGGCAGCTATTAGCAAGGATGAATGTCGAGTCGCTGTGCACCACCGATGATCCGCTGAGCGACCTTCGCTACCATCGCCATCTGGCAGAAGCCGACTTCAAAGTCAAAGTGCTGCCGACCTTCCGGGCCGATGATGTGTTCAACATCGACAATAGCAAGAAGTTCGTAACCTGGGTTGCCAAGCTCGCGTCAACAACAGATTCGAGTATCCACAATATCGATGAGCTTTTCAAAGCCCTGACACAGCGGTTCGAATATTTCCACCAGCATGGTTGCCGCTTATCAGACCTTGGCCTGAAGACCATCCCCTATGCAGACGGCACAGTGGAAGACGCCAACCGGGCCTTTACCAAAGCACTTGCAGGCGAGTCGCTATCAGACCAAGAGATCCATCAATTCAAAACCCAGCTATTTCAGTTCCTCGGCCAAAAAAACCATGACTTTGGCTGGGTCATGCAGATCCATATCGGGGTATTGCAAGACACCAACAAACGCCGCTTCGAGCAGCTCGGTGGGGCAACGGGTTTTAGCGCTATCGACGATACCTGCATTGCACAAAACCTTGGCAAACTCCTAAGCTCGCTTGATTACCAACACTCGATGCCGAAGACCATCTTGTACTGCCTTAACCCGAAAGATAACTATGTACTCGGAGCAATGATCGGTGCTTTTCAGGACAGCGACTGCGGGCCGGGCAAAATCCAACTGGGGGCAGCCTGGTGGTTCAACGATCAGAAAGACGGCATTGTTAACCAGTTAAAGACTTTGGGGAACTTAGGTGCCTTAGGACGTTTCGTCGGCATGCTGACCGACTCGAGAAGCTTCCTCTCCTACCCCCGCCATGAGTACTTCCGCCGTATTTTATGTAACTTGGTCGGCGAGTGGGTTGAGCGAGGCGAACTGCCTGATGATGACGCTCTGCTCAAGCGCCTCATCACCGACATTTGCTATCGCAACGCCAGAGACTATTTCAAGCTCTAACTTCGCATAGCATCTACCCAACGGCTTTCTACAGAAAGCCGTTTTTATTTATGGCTATTAAGCCAGTTGCCTTTAGCGGCAAATAAAAACAAATCATAAAAGTAAAACACAGTTTCATTTATTTAAGTTTCAGCTCAAGGATGGTAAACTTGAAGCCTGAATGTACCGACAGCCCTTTGGCATAACCATCATTACGAGGAATAGGCATGATACTCAACGCATTTAATCTTGAAGGCAAAGTCGCCATTGTTACTGGTTGTAATCGTGGGTTGGGCCAAGGTATTACTCTAGGGCTTGCCGAAGCCGGTTGTAATATTGTCGGTGTGAGCTCTTCCGGTAGTGAGGAGACCAAAGCCAAAGTCGAAGCATTAGGCCGTCAGTTTATCGATATTCGTGCCAATTTGATCAAGACCGATGATATCCCGAACATCATCGCTGCCACACTGGAGCAATTCGGTAAAATCGACATTCTGGTCAACAATGCCGGGATCATCCGCCGCGAAGATGCCATCAACTTCAGTGAGCAAGACTGGGATGATGTGATGGATATCAACCTCAAAACCACGTTTTTCCTCAGCCAGGCGGTCGCCAAACAGTTCATTGCCCAAGGTAATGGTGGCAAAATCATCAACGTCGCTTCCATGCTCTCTTTCCAGGGCGGGATCCGTGTTCCTTCTTATACAGCCTCAAAAAGTGGTGTCATGGGTGTGACTCGCCTGATGGCCAACGAATGGGCCAAGCACAACATCAATGTCAATGCGATCGCACCGGGCTACATGGCGACAGACAATACGGCCCAACTACGCGATGACGAAAAACGCAATCAGGAAATCCTCGAACGTATCCCTGCTGACCGTTGGGGCAACCCAGAAGATCTGGCTGGCCCAGCCGTTTTCCTAGCCTCTGATGCGGCCAACTATGTCAATGGCTTTACCATGGCCGTTGATGGTGGCTGGTTGGCAAGGTAAACCATCCCCTAATAGACCGAATGAATACAAAAAGGCCGGGGCAGTTCAATGCCCCGGCCTTTCGATATTTCATTTATTAATATCGTTTCTGCGCTTAGGCTGCAACGAAGTCCTGGCGCATTGGTGTGAAGGTATCAATCAGTACGCCTGCTTTCAGACAACGGCAACCGTGTAGGATCTCTGGCTCTTTGTACATAGTGTCACCCGCTTTGACGATTTTGGTGTCGTTGCCAATGGTGAATTCAAACTCACCCGATAACACGTAGGTTAGCTGCTCATGCGGGTGGGTGTGCAAGGCACCAATCGCACCTTCCTCAAAGTGCACTTCGACCGACATCATGTTATCGCTGTGGGCCAGGATCTTACGGCTCACACCTTCACCCAGATCTTCCATCACAATATCGTTATTGAATACAAACATTTGCGTACCTTCTCTCTGGTTGTGCATTTTTCATTGATAGGTTTACCCCAAACCCTCAGGGCAACTTGGTACACTTTACATCAAAAACTCACCAATTAAAAATAAATGAAACCATGTTTTACTTTGCAGTAATTCCAAAGCATTACCTTGAAGATCCATTGAAAAACCAGAGTCCACTACGCTCTCCTAAGTACCACCAGATCTAACCACCCACAAACAAACATATTAAAAACAGCAATTTACATCCAACCATGGTGATTCAACAAGTTACAAATCTATAAAGAAATGACGCAAAGACTTGTCTTGAATGAGCACCATCACCCTCAATAAATGTGACGTAACTCGCTCAAAGTCACAGTTTAAATAATTTAATTTTTATTTTTTTGAAAAGCCTTTTCATTTTTAAATCTCTATCTTATACTCAAACCATCAACGACAGAGAGATATAGTTATGAAAATCGCACTAATGATGGAAAACAGCCAAGCACCTAAGAATGCTATGGTTGCAGCTGAGCTTAACAACGTTGCAGGTGGCCTAGGCCACGACGTTTTCAACGTTGGTATGACAGATGAGAACGATCACCACCTTACCTACATCCACCTAGGTATCATGGCGAATATTCTTCTTAACTCTAAGGCTGTAGATTTCGTCGTAACGGGCTGTGGTACAGGCCAGGGCGCATTGATGGCAAGTAACCTTCACCCAGGTGTTGTGTGTGGTTACTGCCTAGAGCCTTCGGATGCATTCCTTTTCAACCAAATCAATAACGGCAATGCTATCTCTCTAGCCTTCGCAAAAGGTTTTGGCTGGGCAGGCGAGCTGAACATCCGCTACATCTTCGAAAAAGCCTTTACTGGCAAGCGCGGCGAGGGTTACCCAATCGAGCGTGCAGCACCTCAGCAGGCAAACGCAGCAATCCTTAACGATGTGAAAGCGGCTGTGTCTAAAGATGTGGTTGAAGGCCTACGTGCGATTGACCAAGAATTGGTGAAAACTGCGGTTGGCAGCAAGCAGTTCCAAGAGTGCTTCTTCGCAAACTGCCAGGACGAAGCCATCAAAGACTACGTTCTGTCTGTACTAGAAAAGTAATTTGCCAATAGACCAATTTGATTTTGGTTTATTGACTGAAATTAAGAAGGCCCAGAGCATGCTCTGGGCCTTTTCCTATGGGGTTTATCCAATAATCTCTTTAGAGGTAAGGCTCACAGATTGCCGTTAACTCAAATGGCGAGCGGATAACAAAATCAGGTTGAGTCTGCCATGTATCCGGCAACGCGCCACTGTATGCCGCCGCAACAGAGATAACAGTTGAATGCTGGCCGAGTTCCAATTGCAGGTTCCGGGCAAATTTCACATCCGCCTCATGGTCGCCGACATACATGATCACCTTGCCGTCAGGCTTACCAAATAACCGCTCCAGGCACTTTACACCGCCCTCAGGAGAAGGCTTCTGCCCGCCCGTCGAAACATCGTCATAGCCGATCACTGCCTTGAAATAAGTATCGACCTTCGCTTGAGAAAGTACCCCTTTGATATTCATTGCTGCGTTTTGCGAGCAAATACCATGGGGAATGTCAGAGAGACGTTTGACTGTATCCTTCATCCCCTCAAAAAGGGTGACAGGCGTCGTATTGGTGAGCTGATGCTCTGCCCACATAGTGCCAGCCTGCAGCATTTCCGCCTCGGTCATACCGTAGTATTTCACGTAGAGTTCCTGCCAGTTTTTGGCAGCATGGTTTACCTGGTGGTAGGCTGCTTCACTTTGCAGGCATTGGGGCAGGTTGTCGCCTGATAAATGGGGGGCAACAATGGAGAGGATACGCTTGGTTATGTCGATATTCTTGGGGACGGAATTAACAATCGTGCCATCGTAATCCCATAAAATCGCATCTAGCTTCATGGCTCCCTCATGCTAGTCACTTGAAAGAGCCTACAATATATCCGATTAATTCAATGCATTCTTTCCTATGACGTCCCTGTCAGGAAACAATGCGTTGACTGATTAATATAGCTTTTCCTACGCTGTCGCGAGTTGCTGCTGGCGGTGAAGCCTTAGCATGGTTACCACATTGACACTAAGCAGGGTCGCTTCAAGCAAGGTACCGCCAATCGAGCCCACCACAATATTGTTGCTGAGCCAGCACAAAGCACCGACAAAGAACGCCAAGCGCAACTTGATCCCTTCAAGGCAGAATAAAGCATAGGTACCAATACATGCTCCAGCAATCGGTAGTAAATCTAACCAGCCATCCGCCAGATAAAAGCCAACCGCCAAGTTACAGCCAATAAAGAAATAGGCGAGCAGCCTAGATTGGAACTTTACCGACAAAGCAGTGCGGAAAGCTGAAAGCAACGCGCTGAAGCCTGCAGTAACCGCACCAAGCAAGAAGAAATGCACCATATGGTTGATATTGAATACCACCATCACCAGCTTTAGCTTCTTATCATCCTTTTGATAAAACGCCGCAATACCCAAGGCAAAGCTGACAAAGCCCAGCATCTGGGCCAAAGATAATTCACCGAACACTGTCTTTTCCACTGGTAGTTAGCTGCCAAAACGAGCAGCTCTCAAATACGAAAAAGCGGCCGCCCCCCCATACAGATGCAGCCGCTTGATGTCTTGTTGCGATTAACGTGCTAGCCAGCCGCCATCAACAGCCACGGTATAACCGTTAACATAAGAAGCCGCATCAGAAGCCAGGAACACACAAGGACCTGCCAGATCTGCAGGCTCGCCCCAACGATCCGCTGGGATACGCTCAAGGATTTCGGCATTACGCTTCTCATCAGCACGTAGTTGCGCGGTGTTGTTGGTCGCCATGTAACCCGGAGCGATCGCGTTAACATTGATGTTGTGCTTGGCCCACTCGTTGGCCATCAGGCGGGTCACGCCCATTACGCCGCTTTTCGATGCCGTGTATGACGGTACGCGGATACCGCCTTGGTAAGACAGCATCGACGCAATATTGATGATTTTGCCGCCATGGCCCTGAGAAATGAACTGCTTGGCGACGGCCTGAGACATGAAGAACAGCGACTTGATGTTGATGTTCATTACATCGTCCCAATCCTGCTCACTGAAATCAATCGCGTCGTTACGACGGATGATACCGGCGTTGTTAACCAAGATGTCGATCTTGCCAAACTGGGTTACCGCCTGATCAACAATGCCTGCAATGTCATCGGTTTTCATCAGGTTGGCACGGATATCCAGGAACTCGCGGCCAGTGGCTTTGATTTTCTCAATCGTTTCTGTTGGCTCAACAATGTTGACACCCACAATGTCACAACCTGCTTGTGCCAGGCCCAGCGCCATACCTTGTCCAAGACCGGTATCACAGCCGGTTACGATGGCAACTTTACCTTCTAGGTTGAATGTATTCAGAATCATGTCATTTCCTCGATATGTGTTCCCGGCTCCAACGCCCTGAACAAGATGTTTGTGTTCCGTTGATGTGGTTGCACTATAACAACACTGAAAAACCGCATCAAGTTTTTTGAAAAGCTGTTTTATTTTTGATTCCTCAGCTTTGATCGCAGTCACACAAACAAGGGGAATTCGCGTTGATTCATATTTTTTGAAAAAGGTTTTCATAAAAATAGATACACAAAAAGTTAGAACGTATAATGCGGAGAACAACGAATATAAAGAAAGGAAAGATAGATGGAATCCGCAAAGCAACCTGAAGCCGTCTCCTCGGTGATGAAGGTATTCGGTATCCTTCAGGCCCTGGGCGAGCAAAAAGAGATCGGCGTAACCGAATTGTCTCAGCGCCTAATGATGTCTAAAAGTACGGTTTACCGCTTCCTGCAAACCATGAAGATGCTGGGCTATGTTTCCCAAGAAGGTGAGACTGATAAGTATGCGCTGACTTTGAAACTGTTCGAGCTAGGAGCGACATCATTGGAGCATGTTGACCTGGTTGACCTATGTGACAAAGAGATGCAGCTTATCTCGCAGCAGACCAACGAAGCCCTTCACCTAGGTGCGCTGGATGAAAATGCCATCATCTACATCCACAAGATTGATTCAGGCTACAACCTGCGTATGCAGTCGCGCATTGGTCGCCGCAACCCACTCTACAGCACCGCAATCGGCAAGGTCCTTTTGGCTTACCGCAGTGAAGAGTTCACCCGCAACGCGCTGGAAGGAGTCGATTTTGTTAAGCATACTGACAAAACGCTGGAGAATATCGATCAACTACTTAGCGAGTTGAAGGCCGTTAAAGAGCAGGCGTTTGCTGAAGATAACGAAGAGCAAGAGCCAGGCCTTCGCTGTATGGCGGCCCCTGTTTTTGACCGCTTTGGTAATGTGATTGCCGGTCTGTCGATCTCGCTACCAACCATCCGTTTTGATGAAAAGCGTAAGTCCTACTACGTAGAACTGCTGCAAAATGCTAGCCGTAAGGTGTCAGAACAACTAGGTTTTCATAACTATCCGCAATAAATAGAAACATAATTTCATTTTTATTGACTTATTAAGCCTTCTTGTTGAAAATACCCTCAATGACCAATCTTGAGGGTATTTTTATGGCTTTAAATCGTGTTGCTGTGATCGGTGAATGTATGGTCGAACTGCAGCGTAAAGGCGAGCTTATCAAACAGAGCTTTGGTGGCGATACGCTAAATACTGCACTTTACCTTTCCCGCTTGACCCACCAGCATGGCGTCGAGACGAGCTACATCACCGGGCTTGGTACCGACAGCTTCAGCCGCGATATGCTTGCCCAGTGGCAGCAAGAGCACATCAATACCGAATTGGTCTTCCAGTCAGAAGAAAAGAACCCCGGCCTTTACCTGATCGAAACTGACGATACCGGTGAGCGCACCTTCCATTACTGGCGCAATGATTCTGCTGCCCGTTACTGGCTGGAAAATATCGATACCAATGCCTTGGTTGAGAAACTTACCGGTTTCGAAATGCTTTATCTGAGCGGTATTAGCCTGGCCATTTTGCCTGAGACAGCCCTCGAGCGACTGTTTGAAGTACTGAAAGCCTGCAAAGCCCAAGGCAGCAAGATTGTTTTCGACAATAACTACCGCCCTCGCCTATGGCAAAGCGCCGATATCGCCGCCAAGCACTACCAAACCATGCTTTCCCTGACCGATATCGCCCTGCTGACCTTCGATGATGAAATCATGCTTTACGGCGAGCACTCTGTTGAAGATTGTATCGTCCGTACCCAACAGTGCGGCGTTGGTGAAATCGTAATCAAGCGCGGCGCGGAAGACTGCCTTGTCGTAACAAGCGACAACTGCCAATCTGTTGCCGCCACCAAAGTCGACAATGTGGTTGATACCACAGCAGCTGGCGACTCTTTTAGTGCCGGTTACCTGGCAACACGCCTCACCGGCGGCAATACCGAACAAGCGGCAAAGAATGCCCACTTATTAGCTGGCACCGTGATCCAACATCAGGGCGCCATTATTCCAGCCACAGCAATGCCTGTGTTATTCAATTCGAATTAAGGAAGACATCATGACTACGCTAAACGCTCGTATGGCCGAGCTGAAAGTTATCCCTGTAATTGCTATCAAAGACGCAGACAAAGCCGTGAAACTGGCAGAAGTATTGTCTGAGAACGGCCTACCTTGCGCCGAGGTAACTTTCCGTACAGAAGCGGCAGCGCAAGCTATCCGCAACATGCGTGATGCTTTTCCTGACATGCTAATTGGTGCTGGTACGGTACTAAATGCCGAGCAAGTTGACCAAGCTATCGATGCCGGCGTTGATTTCATCGTAAGCCCGGGCTTCAACCCAACGACTGTGAAATACTGCCAGCAGCGCGAAATGCCTATCATCCCAGGTGTTAACAACCCAAGCATGGTTGAGCAGGCAATGGAACTGGGTCTTGATACCCTGAAGTTCTTCCCAGCTGAGCCTTCAGGCGGTGTGAACATGCTAAAAGCAATGACTGCAGTTTACCCTGTTAGCTTCATGCCAACTGGCGGTGTAAGCCCGGCTAACGTTAAAGACTACTTGGCAGTGAAATCTGTTTTCGCCTGTGGCGGTACGTGGATGGTTCCAGGCAACCTTATCGATGAAGAGCGTTGGGACGAACTAGCCGTACTAGTAAAAGAAGTGGCGAACGTTGTTGCTTAATAGGCTAAAGGCTAATTTGTTTTGAAGAAAAAGCAGTGGTTACTCCACTGCTTTTTTATTGTCATCGGTATTTTACGGCTCGATCATAGCGCTAACTTCGGCGCTAAACTGCAGGTCTTTGTAGTAACACTGCTTGTCTCGCTCGCCGATTTCCCGCATCACTTTACAAGGGTTGCCAACCGCAACCACGTTGGCTGGAATATCTTTGGTCACCACGCTGCCTGCGCCAATCACGCTGTTGTCACCAATGGTCACACCCGGCAACACCACCGAATTTGCCCCAATCCATACATTATTGCCAATCGTCACCGGCATGTTGAATTGCCCTACTTTCTTTCTCAAAGAAGGCTCAATGGGGTGCCCTGCAGTAGCGATAGTAACGTTCGGCGCAAGCATGACATAGTCGCCAATACGTATAGTGGTGTCGTCAACCAGGGTAAGGTTGAAGTTGGCGTACACTTGCTTGCCAATGTAAGTGTGATTGCCCCAGTTAGCCCGTAACGGCGGCTCGAAATAGCAATTTTCGCCCATCTCAGCAAAGAAGTTCTGCAAAATTTCTTCGCGCTTTTGGGCCTCTGACGGGCGCGTTTGGTTATAGTCGAACAGCAACTCAAGACACTGGGTCTGCTCATCAACCAACGCTTGTTCATGCGAAAAATAGACTTCGCCGTTATGCATTTTTTTCTGGATTTCTTCTAGTGACATGTTGGGCTCTCAAAGCGGGCTCGAAAATACACACTCTCTATTTATCAATAGCAGTGCTGCTCGCTGGAGTTTGCCATTTTTGTTCATTGCTTCAATTACATTGGTCACACATATGAATAATCCTCGACAAAACACCCAGCCGATCCCATGACGAAATATCGCTAAATGGCAGAACCAAAGACAAAGCTGTTCGAAAATGCGACGAAAGCGCGCTCCTGCCAGCAGTTTTCTACTTTACTGTTAAACTTAAAAGACTCTTTGTATTGTTGTTTCCTGAGGTTTTTCACAATGAAAAATGCCAAGTTAAAGCCTCGCTATCTGATCCCCTTGAGGCTGGCCATATACAGTTCAGCCTTATTGGCTGTTGTCCATCTCCATGCCGAACAGGGAAAACTCACCGTCGCTATATCGACAGATATGCCACCTTATGTGATGGATAGCGGCAGTGAAGGCCTTGAAGTGGATATTGTCAGGCAGGCATTGGCTGAGTACGAACTGGAGTTTGTCCAGATGCCGCTTAGCGATGTTCAAAATGCGGTCCAAGATAAAAAAGCCGATGTCGCGATTGGCGTCTTGGTAGATGGCGGTGAGATTTTCTATTCTGACCACCTTATTACTTTCGTCAACTTCGCCATCAGCAAGAAAAGCGATGATTTGGCGATTGATGCTATCGAAGACCTCAAAAACTATCCGGTACTGGCTTGGCAAAACGCCTACCTTGAATTGGGTGACGACTTCAAAGCCCTTTTCTCACCGGGATCTGAATACCGCTCTAACTACCATGAGTTCGGCGATCAAGCCCAACAGGTTGCCCAGTTCTGGAAAGACGACAAGCAAGTGATAGTTATCGATCGCAGCATTTTCGAATTCTTCAGCAAGGCAATGAAACAGTCAATCGACAGTGTCGAATACCATAGCCTTTTCCCACCGGTGACGGAATTCAAAGCCAGCTTCAAAGACAAGGCGGTCAAAGATGCATTCAACAAAAAGCTCAAGGAAATGTGCCAAAGCGGCGATTACGTCAAACTGCTAGAGATGTATGACGTCAAACTGGAACGAACGGTATGTGAAAAAATCAACTAGGTAGGTTTGGCATTTACCCAATAAAAAACACCACGGACAACAACCTGTTAGTGGTGTTTTTTTATCTGCGATTTGCTCAAAGTAAGATCAGCTCACCGTCTTCCAGCACTATGTAGTACATCGTTAATCCAGCCCCCCCATAAACAGGTACTTCATTTCCAGGTAGTCTTCCATACCATGGCGGGAGCCTTCGCGGCCAAGGCCGGACTCTTTAACGCCGCCGAAAGGCGCCGCTGCAGTGGAAATCAAACCTTCGTTGATTCCGACCATACCGCTTTCCAGCGTGTCGCCTACCCGCCAAGCGCGGCCCAACGAACGGGTATAGAGGTAGGCGGCCAAGCCTGAATCGGTATTGTTGGCGCGCTCGACTACTTCCTGTTCCGAGTTAAAGCGGAACAAAGGTGCCAATGGGCCAAAGGTTTCTTCGCCCGCCACCAACATCTCGTCGGTCACATCCACCATAACATGCGGTTGGACAAACAAGCCTTTTTGCTCAGCGAGGTTACCGCACAGTACCTTCGCCCCTTTGGCAAGGGCATCATCAATATGGCTTCGCACTTTCTCGACCGCACCGCTATTGATCATAGGGCCGATTTCAACCCCGTCGACAAAACCGTCGCCAACATTGAGGTTGGCAACCCGAGCGGCAAGTTTTTCGGCAAACTCATCGTAAACCGCATCATGGACAAAGATCCGGTTGGCACAGACGCAGGTTTGGCCGGCATTGCGGAACTTGGCAATCATGGCGCCATCGACTGCCGCATCGATATCGGCATCGTCAAATACAATAAACGGCGCATTGCCGCCAAGCTCCAGTCCCATTTTCTTGATAGTGGCAGCCGACTGGTTCATCAGGATCTTGCCGACATTGGTCGAACCGGTAAAAGAGACTTTGCGTACCTTCTTGTGTGCGGTCAGCACGCCACCGATAGCTATCGCATCACCAGTGATCACATTGAGCAACCCGGCAGGTAATCCGGCCTGTCCTGCCAATTCGGCCAACGCCAACGCGGTGAACGGGGTTTCCGGTGCCGGTTTCAATATCACCGCACAGCCCGCAGCGAAGGCCGGGGCACATTTGCGGGTGATCATTGCAGCCGGGAAGTTCCAAGGGGTTATGGCCGCAACCACACCGATCGGCTCTTTGGTCACAACGATTTTGCCATCGGCTTTGTGGCTCGGGATCACCTCGCCATAGGCTCGCTTGGCTTCTTCGCTGTACCACAGCACAAAGCTGGCAGCATAGGCGATCTCTCCCTTGGCTTCGGCAAACGGCTTGCCTTGCTCGGTGGTCAGGATCCTCGCCAAGTCCTCGGTGTTTTCAACAATCAAATCATACCAACGACGTAGCACCACCGAGCGGTGATCGGCTGTGGTCTGCTTCCACTGCTCGAATGCCTGCTGGGCGATGTCGACGCATTGCGTGGCCTCTTTCTCTCCCATGTAGGGTACATGGCCGATCACATCCTGAGTTGATGGGTTGGTAATCTCCGTAGTCTGGCCATCTAGCGCATCAGACCATTCACCACCAATATAGCCTTGTTGTTTGAACAGTGCCGGGCTGTTCAATTCCGCCTGCAATTCCATCTGCGTCCCCATTATTCCGTTACCTCGAACAATACGTTTACCTGCCCGGTACCGGAGCTTGGGAAGTACTCGGTCACAATCTCTGCTTTGCCCTCGTACTTATCCCAGCCCAATGCGCCAAACAGCATCGCGGTGTCATGCATACCGCCTTCGCCAGAGCACAGCGCCGCATAGTCCGGTAACATGTCCAAGAAGGTTTTGTAGTCCCGGCTCTGCCATAGATCCAACACCCGCAGGTCGACCTGACGGTTAAACTCTTTGGAAATAGTGAAAGTGCCATTGTTGGCGGCATAGTCATCGTTATCCCAAATACGGTGGGACAGCGAACCCGAAGCCAGCAGCATCACACGGCTGTCACTCTCCTCAATCGCTTCGCGGATCGCCTCACCGAGGATACGGGATGACTCAATGCTGTGAACCGAACACCACGCTGCGACTGATACCACTTTGAAGTGGCTGTCTTCGTTCATATAGCGCATCGGTACCAAGGTGCCATATTCGAGATCCAGCGACTCAACCTGATGGGAAAGGGTAAAGACCCCTTTATCGGTCGCTTTGTCCGCAATACGGTTACCCAATTCGGCATTTCCGTAATATTGATACTCTAGATTCTGGATAAAATGCGGGAATTCGTGGCTGGTGTAATTACCGGTGAATTGCTGGTTGGCATTAATGTGGTATCCGGCATTGACCAACCAGTGGGTATCGAGCACGACAATGGTATCGACGTCCAGATCTTTGGCGAGCTGGGCAATCTGCTTGTGCCCATCAATAGCTGCCTTGCGACAGCCGTGCAGCTTACCCGGCTGCTCGGACATAATCATGGTCGGTACGTGAGTAATTTTTGCTGCAACACAGAGTTTGCCCATAATAGATTCCTTTTCTCAATCACATCCTGTCGGTAGCGGACGTCAGTTTCAGTTATTGGTCATGCCCTTGGCGGGCTAATAATCAAAAATTCAAATCAAAACAGTATCAGTGCCAGAGTGGTAAACGCGCTTACCGTTAACATGCCAAACAAGGTGGTCGGCAGCAGCACCGCAGAACACAATCCCCCCATCTGGTAGCGCTGACCAATCACGGCATACACACCGAACATCGGCACACTGGCCAGAATCACCCCTACCGCACTCATCATCGGGTCAAGCTGGAAGACCACCAGCAACATGACCAAAATCGACAACGGGTGGATCAGCAGCTTGGCAAACATCACGGTGCCGATTTCCCGCTTCATACCCGACACACTCACACCGACCAAGCCACCACCAATAGTAAACAGTGCCACTCCGGTGACTGTGCTGGCCAACATATCTATAATGCGTTCAGCCGCCTGTGGTGGGTGTAGTGACATCGCCGAGCACATAAGCCCCAATACAATCGACAACACAATTGGGTTCTTTGCCAGGTTGAGCGCGGTTTCTTTCATTTTGCCCTTGATGTTGGCCCCGCTGTCGTTATCCGCCATGTCGGCCAAACCAAGCAGCAAAGGCAGCATGATCAGGTTCTCGACAATCAAAGTGAGGGAAAATGGGATCAACGCAGGGGTATCAAACAAGAAAAAAATGATCGGAAAGCCAATCAGCAAGCTATTGGAGAAGCTGCCCCCTAACCCCAGCACCACACTCTCGACTGGTGTCCTGCGAAGTATCCAGATGGCATAGGTAAAGACCAAACCAAACGCCACCAAAGATCCTAGGGTATAGGCCAAAATGTAGTCGGTATGCCACACTTCCCCTAACGATTTGGTACTCAGGGCGCTGAAGATGGCAGCCGGCAAACCGAAATTGAACACAAAGGCCGCCAGCGCCTTGTGCCCGTTCTGCGGCAAGATCCCACGGCGGAACGCAAGATAACCCAACCCTATCATCAGGAACACCGGCATGATGGTGGAAAAAACATATTGGAAGTGCGCCCAAGCCTGCCCCATGGCTACTGTCCTTGTTTCGCCAGTTTCTGGTGAATATTGTTCTTACGGTAATTGAGCACCGGATGAAGCTCGGTCATCTCAAAACCGACACTCAGGTAGCGTTTTTCAAAGGTCGGGGCCAGATATTGGCTAAACACGTCGAACACCCGATCGGCTGCTGCCTTCAAGGTGTCCATATCCCGCCCGACACCAACCTTGGCGGTCAAATGAATAAAGCTATTTTCCGGATCTTCGTCGGCGATCAACACATGATCGCAACGGATTGCCCGGGTACGGATCCCACCTTTGGGGAACACGCCAGTCTCAATCGCCTCGCGATGGATCACTCGCATCAAGGCTGGAATATCAACGTCTTGCTCCAGATTCGCTGAATATTCCATGATGAAATGAGGCATTATCCTTCTCCTATTGCAAAGGGTCCCGGCACCTAGCCAGGCCGGGGTTCCCTAATCACACAATCTATCTATTTGCCTAAAGAAGGCACGTTATGGGTGTCGTGGGCAATACAGATATTTTTGGTTTCCATGTAGAAATCGAAGCTCCAGTCACCGCCATCACGGCCAACGCCGGACATCTTCACCCCACCAAACGGCGACGGCAGGTTGCGGTTGTTTTCCGAGTTCACCCAGATCATCCCTGCTTCCACATGGGTTGCCATACGCATTGCCCGGCCGGTATCGCGGGTCCAGATATAGCCTGACAGGCCGTAATCGGTATCGTTGGCAATTTGTAGCGCCTGCTGTTCTGTATCGAATTCGATAGCCGTCAGCACCGGGCCAAAGATCTCTTCCTTGGCCACACGCATGGTGTTGTCCGCCTCGGTAAACAAAGTCGGCGTTAAGTAGTTACCGTTACCCATTTCTGGCAGCGCGCGGCCACCGACCGCGATGGTTGCCCCATCCTGCTCGGCAAAGTCCATGTAGCTCAGTACTTTGTTGTAGTGAGACTGGTGAACCAAGGGGCCGACTTCGGTTTGTGGATCCAGCGGGTGGCCAACTTGCAGGTTCTCGACGCGTTGCTTGAGGGCTTCGATGAATTTGGGCTTGATGCCTGATTGGATCAACAAGCGGCTGGAGCTGGTACAGCGCTGGCCGTTGAGGCTGTAAATCATAAAGACCACTGCATCCAAGGCGCGGTCGAAGTCGGCATCATCAAACACAATCACCGGGTTCTTGCCGCCTAATTCGAAGTGAACACGCTTAAGCGTCGGTGCGCCCTGAGCCTGAATCATCGAACCTGTGACTGTCTCGCCGACAAACGCCACAGCCTTGATAGCCTTGTGCTCGGTCAGTGCCTTGCCCGCGACCTCACCGAAGCCATTGACCATGTTCCAGACCCCGGCAGGCAAACCTGCCTCTTCGGCACACTCAGCCAAAATAGCTGCAGTTAACGGACTGAATTCCGCTGGTTTGTGAACCACGGTACAGCCTGCTGCCAGCGCAGGGGCAATCTTCCAGGTCGACAGCATGAATGGGGTATTCCACGGCGTGATCACGCCAACCGGGCCAATCGGCGTGCGGATGGTGTAGTTGGTGTGATTATCTTGGTGCAATGACAGGCCATTTTTAGCTTCAGGCGATTTGTCGGCAAAGAAACGAAAGTTAGCCGCGCCACGCACCGCCGCCTGGCGCATAAAGCGCAGCGGCTGACCGCAGTCCATGGATTCCACCAAGGCAATTTCCTCGGCGCGCTCTTCGATTTTGTCTGCCAGCCTGTGCAAGATCTTACGGCGCTCAGCCCCTGAGATTGCCGCCCATTCAGTGAAGGCTCGCTCGGCAGCCAAACACGCTTGGTTGACGTCTTCGGCTGAGCCTTTGACCACTTTGCCCAACGAGGTATTGTCGGTCGGCGTCAGGTTATCGAAGGTTTCCCCCTCCGAGCCCAGTGTCCACTCACCATTGATGTAATGGCCCAGGGTTTGGTTCTGGAATCGGGCCAAATAACTGTTGGCCTTGTTGATGTTGGTATCGAGTTGCTGAGTCATAATTTTTTTCCCTAAATCTTGTTATTGGCATGGCCAACAGGCTAGTCAGTCAGTTCACCGTAGAAGGCCTTCTCTGAAAGCACCGGGTTTTCCAGCGTGCCGATCCCCTCAATCGAGCAGCTCACCACATCACCCGGCTGGATATCCTTCAACCCTTTCGGTGTGCCGGTGGCAATCAGATCCCCTTCGTTGAGCGTCATGAAGCTGCTGAGGTACTCAATCAAAAACGGAATATCGAAAATCATATCGGCGGTCGTTCCCTGCTGGGTCAACTCGCCATTCACCCGGGTTTCCAGTGCCAGATTGCTCACATCGGCGATATCGCCTGTATCGACAATCCAAGGACCGATAGGGCACAGGGAGTCACGGCTCTTCACCCTTAGGTTCGGGCGGTAGTAGTTCTCGAGGTAATCACGGATCGCGTAGTCATTGCAGATGGTATAGCCAGCAACATAGTCCAGCGCCTCATCGCGTTTGATGTTCTTGCCGCTTTTGCCAATGACGGCCACCAGCTCACACTCGTAGTGCATAAACTCGATATTATCCGGGCGGTAGGAAGGCTGCAGGTGGCCGGTCAGGGTGTTGCCGCCCTTTAGGAATACCAGCGGCTCTTTCGGCGGCTCGAACGCCAGCTCCGATGCATGGTCGGCGTAGTTCAAGCCAAGGGCAAAAATCGTCCCTGGATTCTCCACTGGGCATAACCATTTTACTGCTTGGGATGGCAGTACCTCGCCACTTGCAGTCACCAGATCGCCTTCAAAATTGACGATGACTTCCAACACTTTTCCTTTGTATTCCACTCTGGCGCGCTTCATGCGTACTGGCCTCCCACTGTGTTTTGTAAACGGATTGACTGACCTAAAGAGGACGACACCTTGTCATAGGGCTGCAATACAATACGTTCTCCAGCAAACCCGACAGCGATAATATCGCCGGCTTCTAGTGTCATGATGTGGGAAATTCGCTCCAGCAGTGCCGGGACATCCCAGTAAAGGCGAGAAAGTGGTAACTGCTGTGCTGGTTGGCCATTGACCGTCGTCTTGACCACCAGATCAGAGAGTTCGCCGACATCAGAAAGCGTGACGGGAGATGACAAGGTCGCCGAGCCATCCAGGCACTTGCCCTTGATATCCGGACGGTAATAGCTGGTTTCCGGTAAAGAGAAGTCATGCAGCAAGGCAACCCCTTCGACATACTCCAGTGCCTGCTGCTCAGTCACCCGGCAGCAAGTCTTGCCGATTATGACCGCTAAGCTAGCACCGACCACAAACTCGTCGCTATTCGCAGGCCACGCCACCGCTTCCGATTCATTGTTCCAGGTATTCCTTGGCTTGAAATACAGCACTGGTTGTGTCGGTGGCGCCTTGTAAGGCGGCTCACTAAACTGCTCGGCCATCACTTGGCGTTGCTCGCTATCGTTGAGCGCAACACACACCACTTTGCCTTTAAACATCTTTTCCATATCTTCCTTTTCAACCCCGCGATTCTTAGTACACGTTGGCAACGGCAGCCACTTGGGTGCCAGTGTCGCTGTCCTTATCTTTCAATGTTTTGACTAGCCCTTCTGCGCCCTGACGCAGTAACAGAGTGTCTACCCCAGCACCGATGAACTTCACCCCTTGTTCGACATACCCTTTCGCCTGCGTCGGGTTCAGTGACAAAATCCCTACCGCTTTGCCGGCACGGTTGATCACCTCAATGGCATGGTCGATAGCCGCCACCACATCAGGATGTCCCGGGTTGCCGATATGCCCCATCGAGCCGCTGAGATCCGACGGTCCGATAAAAATGCCATCAATCCCTTCCACTGCCGCAATGGCCTCGATATTTTCAATCGCTTCAACCGTTTCCACCTGCACCAGCAGACAAATTTCTTCATTGGCCTGATGCAAATAGTTGGGGATACGGTTCCACTGCGAAGCCCTTGCCAGCGCACTGCCGATGCCACGCTGCCCCATTGGCGGATAATAGACAGACTGCACCACCTGCTGGGCCTGCTCTGCGGTGTTGACCATAGGCACTAACAGGGACTGGGCACCGATATCCAATAAGCGTTTTAACAGTGTCGGGTTGCCATCTTCGGCCCGTACAATGGCCGACGTCGGATGCGGCGCCAGCGCCTGAAGGTGGTATTTGATACCTGTAAGGTCGAACGACGCATGCTCACCATCGATCAAGACCCAATCGAAACCACTGCCGCCGCAAATTTCTGCACAGCTGGTATCAGGTAGGCCGAGCCAAAGCCCCCATAGCGGTGCGTCTTGCTTGAGAGCATGCTTGAATACGTTAGTAGAGAGTTGATTACTCATTAGCTTACCCCTAAACAAACTTGACCGAGATGCCGCCGAGCGGACCGAAGTCAGCATGGATACTGTCACCGGCTTTCACCGCCACCGGACGGGTAAAGGAGCCCGCCAAGATCACCTGTCCCGGCTCTAGCGAGACACCGTGTGGCGCAAAACGCTTGCACACCCAGCAAATGCCATTGGCAGGATGGCCCAACACACCGGCGGCGAGGCCGGTTTCTTCGATTTGGCCATTGAGGTAAAGCATGGCGCCAGCCCAGCGCAGGTCGAGCTCGGTCGGTTTGATAGGACGGCCGCCTAGGATGATCCCGGCGTTGGCAGCATTATCAGCGATAGTGTCGTACACCTTACGGGTGTAGCCAGATTGCGGGTCGGTACGGTGGCAACGGGCTGCAATCAACTCAAGTGCCGGTACCACATAGTCTGTGGCATTGAGCACATCAAAAATGGTGATGTTGTCGCCTTCGAGCTTGTCCTTGAGAATAAAGGCCAGCTCTACCTCTATACGCGGGTCGAGAAAGTCATCTGCGGGAATTTGGGCACCGTCGGGAAAGAACATGTCATCAAGCAACACGCCGTAATCTGGCTGGTCAATATTGACCGCCATCTGCATCGCCCGTGATGTCAGGCCAATTTTGTAACCTTTTACTTCAGCCCCTTCACGGATTTTCCGCTCCACCCAACGGCTCTGGATACGGTAGGCGTCATCCATGCTCATCTCTGGGTAGTCTAGGGTCAATGCCGGGATCTGCTCCCGTCCTTTCTCTGCTTTATATAATCGCTCTGCCGCTACATGAATTTGATCTTCCGTTAACATTTCGCATTCCTTTTTTCTGGCTGACTGATTGCCAACGCCCCTCGTCTACGGTCATGCTGTCAGGGAAAGCATTTAGCAACTAATTAACATGTTAAATACATTAGTTAATATGTTAACTAATGTCCAGGCATTCGTAAAAAGAAGGATAAAATCAAATAAAACAAAAAGATAAATGCAAACAGGGATATTTTTACATTTGTCATGCAAATCACGTTACATCCAGATTGCTAGCAAGATCACATTAAAGGGAGGTATTTACAGAGTGGTCATTAATCAAACAGGTAGGAAAATAATCTCGGGAGTGATTTTATTTTCGAATCATTGATCCAGTTAACAAAGCAATAGGAAATCAACACATTTTATTAACAACCCCTTTGCTTTCTCACGAATTAGTTAATATGTTAACTAAAGTCCAATAACGACTCACCCAGTGAGCACTACTCATCATCCATAACTAAAGGAATCCTGTTATGCGTGTAACCAAAATTGCCTCCATGACTACCGCTGCACTAATGATGTTTTCCACTTACGCCGTGCAAGCTGCCCCTGAAAAAACAATCAAGATCAGCACTTGGGGTTCACCAAACCACGGTATCAACAAAGTTGTCTGGCCTACGTGGGGGGAATGGGTTGAAGAGGCCACTGAAGGCCGAGTAACAGTAAAGGTGGAATATGACCTTGCCCCACCGCAAACCCAAATTGATGTCGTTACCGATGGCATCGGTGAAGTGACTTGGATTTACCATGGTCATAAGGCAGGTCGATTCAAACTTACCCAGCTGCCTGAAATTCCTACTTTTTCTGACTATGCTAGCTCTGAGCTAATTTCACAGGCTTATTGGCGCACCTATGATACCTACCTGAAGAAAGGCCGCGAGCACCGCGGTGTTGAAGTACTGGCACTGAGCGTCAATGGTCCGGGCCAACTAATCACCAAAGGACCAGTGGGGTCCCTTGACGATATCAAAGGCAAGAAGTTGCGTGTCGGTGGTGGTGTGATCTCGGATATCGCCAAAGACATGAAGGTCACACCGGTGTTCACCCCAACCACCAAAGTGTATGAGTCTATTTCCCAAGGCGTTGTCGACGGCACCTACCTGCCTTATGAGTCCCTTGCTTCTTTCCGCCTGGCCGAAGTCGCTGACAACACCACCGTCTACCCTGGCGGGATCTTCCGCGGCAGTTTTGCCATCGTGATGAACCGCGACACCCTATCAGGCTTATCTAAAGCTGATCAGGAAGCCATCCGCAACGTCTCGGGTGAAAAATTATCTCGCCTGTTCGGCAAAATGTGGGATGACATGGACAACGTCGGTTACGAAGCCGGTATTGCCAATGGCCACACCTTCACGCCAGCCACCCCAGAGATGATTGCCGACCTGAAGAAATCCACCGAGCCATTGGTCAACAAATGGTACAAATCGGCCAAACAACGCAAGATAGACGGCGAAGCGGCCTACAACTACTTCTATAAAGAGCTTGAACAAGGACTGTAAGCTATGAGTTGCTCAAGACTTTCTCAGGTGATTCGGCGAGGGTTGGAGGCCCTTGCTGCTCTCAGCCTGATGCTAATGATGGTGATCACCTTTGTTGATGTCGTCGGGCGCTTCTTCTTCAGCAGCCCGCTGATCGGCTCCACCGAGATGATCGAGGTATTACTGGCGGTAATGGTATTCATGGCCTTTCCATTGGTGTCATGGCAGGAAGAAAATATCTGTGTCGACTTGCTCGATAACGTCTTCCCCAAGCGCTGGGTAGGATTGCGCCAAGTAGTGATCAACCTGATCTGCTCTTGTTCGCTGATTTTGGTTGCCATGATGAACTGGAAACTGGCTGGCCGCTCTATGGAGTATGAAGAAGTCACGGAAATTCTTGAGCTGCCCCTTGGCTATGTCACCTACCTGATTTCCATTACCGGCTTTGTCGGTGGGTTGCTAACTTTCTTCAATGCCCTCGTCTACGGCAAGACGCTGTTCTCGTCGTCATCCACCGCCCAGCCACTGAACACCGAGAGCAAGGGGGTTTAAATGATTGAATCAATTATTGGCTTTACGGTTCTGATTGCCCTTGTATTCCTTCGCTTGCCACTGGCTTTTGCCATGGGTGTGGTCGGTTTCCTCGGCTTTTGGTACATCAACGACTACAACTGGAACGCGGCAATGTCGATGGCGGCCCGCCGCATCATCGATACCGGTCAGGACTACAGCCTGTCAGTGATCCCGCTGTTTATCCTGATGGGTAACTTAGTGACTCGGGCGGGGCTCTCCAACGAACTCTACCGAGCCTGTAATGCCTTTGTCGGTCACCGTAAAGGTGGGCTGTCGATGTCAACTATCTTGGCTTGCGGTGGTTTCTCGGCAATCTGTGGCTCTAGCCTCGCCACCTCGGCAACCATGTCGAAAGTCGCCATGCCGCCAATGCGCAAATTCGGTTACTCCGACGGCCTTGCTGCAGCCTCCATTGCGGCCGGCGGTACCTTAGGGATCTTGATCCCACCAAGCGTAATGCTAGTGATTTACGGCCTGCTCACGGAAAGCAGTATCCGTGAATTATTCGCTGCCGGCTTTATTCCAGGACTTATCGGTATCGTCCTATACCTGATGGCCGTGCAATGGGTAGTGTTCCGCAACCCAGAGAGTGCCCCTCCGGGTGAGCGTGTTAGCTGGAAAGATCGCTTTATCGCCCTTAAGGGGATCATGTCGACCATTTCCTTGTTTGTACTGGTGATGGGCGGGATCTATATCGGTGCCTTTACCCCAACCGAAGCGGCCGGGATCGGTGCGACAGGGGCCTTTGCCTTGGCTGCCTACCGCCGCCAACTCAACTATGCCATCTTGCGCGACATTCTGGTTGATACCGCCAAGACGTCGGCATCACTGTTTGCGGTAGTGATCAGCGCCCTGATCTTGTCCAATTTCATCAACCGGGCCGGATTGCCAACCGCACTGATTGAGATGATCCAGGCTGTAAACGTCTCCCCGATGATGGCGCTGGGCCTGATCATATTAATCTACATCATTCTTGGCTGCGTATTCGAAAGTATGTCGATGATGCTGCTGACTGTGCCGATCTTCTTCCCGGTAGTCGTTGAACTTGGCTTCGATCCTATCTGGTTCGGCATTGTGGTTGTCGTTGTGACGGAAATCAGCTTGATCACCCCACCGGTCGGACTCAACGTATTTGTGTTGTCCGGTATTATAAAAGACATCAATACCGCCACCATCTTCAAAGGGGTCTTCCCCTTCTGGGTGGCAGACATGGTACGACTGGCGCTTATTGTATTGATGCCAGCAATCGTACTGTTTTTACCGAGCATCTTGTACGCCTAGCGGGTGCATTCACGGCGGGCTCGTTGCCTAGCAGCAAGCCCGCACTTTTTACATAACTTGGCGATATCCAAAGTAATATATAAGATCAAAATACAGCTATAGCTTTTCGGAAGTTTGATTTATATTGTGAATATGTGTCTGAAACAAATAATAATTTGCGACAACACGGTAACGGCTAGAAGGTTATATTGTGACTAAGTACGAAGACTCGCTACCCCTGCAGCTGATACGCGCAAGGGATGTATCCATGGATTACTTCCGCCCTATCCTGGCGGACAATGAAATCACCGAGCAGCAATGGCGTGTGATGCGGGTGCTCGATACGCTTGGTGAAATTGATTTCTCCACCCTCTCCCGCGAGTGCTGCATTCTTGGCCCTAGCCTGACTGGGATTGTAAGCCGCCTTGAGAAAATGGGTTATGTAAAGCGCAGGAAGTCAGCCAATGACGGCCGCAAGTACTATATCCACCTCACGAACAAAGCCAAAACACTGGTCGATGACCTGCGCCCGTTAATTGAAGCCCAGTACATTGAGCTAAAAGCCAAACTCGGGGAAGAAAAATACCGCCAGCTTTCCACACTGCTCAATGCGCTGATTGATACCAAAGAGCAGTAATAGCAATTAGCGTTGATATCCATGCCAAACCGCAATGATATTTCTCCCCATAAATAGCACCTTTGTAGAATACCCAAGTAACTTAGCGTTACTTGGATATTCCACACACTCCAAAAACCACATCATTTAGAAGCAATGTAATGTGATTACATTCTCAGTTCACAGTGCGTTATTGAGAATAGTGTTAACAATAATCTATTATTCAGTTACCACTTTAGTAGGATAAAGCTCCCAGCACTTTGTGACATTACAAAGGGCGGGTATTAAACATGGACATTTTTACTCTCGATATAAGAACCCTCAACTTTATTATCATCCTGTTTTCTTGTATCTACAGTATTGGGTTTCTTTTCTATCAGCGCTCCCAAAAACAAATACCCGGACTGGAGCTATTTGCATTATCCCTTTTGTTTATTGGCGTCGGTCCTTTTTTCCTTGGTATGAGAGGGACAACACCAGACTGGTTTAGCATTGTGCTTGCCAATACCATCATTCTGTTAGGCTTTCAGTTAGTTCTGCATAGCCTTTGCCTTTTCAGGAAGTGTTCACTGAGATATACCGTATTTACCTATATCTGCATCCCGCTCTCTATCTGGCTATTTTATTATTTCTCACATGTCTCACCGTCGATAAAGGCACGGATTATCGTTGTCAGTGTTTTTCTGGCTGTCACCACATTGCTCTCGGCATTTGCTGCCATCAACGGAAAGCACAAAGACTTAAAGAGCGCGGTTTGGATGATGTCGGCGTCCTTATTCCTCTATAGCTCATTCATGGCTTTAAGAGTTATTTGGACCTTATCTTCAGCAGAATTACATAGCTTTATGTATGCGGGAATGATCCACCAACTCACTTTCTTATTCAGTATTGTTTTAGTCGTTGCGATGAGCTTCAGCATGTTATGGATGATCAACGCCCGCTTGGTCAAATCCATCCATGACCTTTCCCGGCGGGACCCGCTTACCCAACTCTACAATCGCCATGCCTTAGAGAGAAAACTGCCCAAATTAATGGCTAAGTTAAATACAGTGCAGCCACTGAGTATCATCATGACTGATATTGATAACTTCAAAACGATTAATGATAAGCATGGTCATTTGGCTGGAGATGAAGCAATCAAGCGCGTCGCCCAAATCATCAGAGCGCAAACTCGAAACACCTATTCGGCCTACCGTTTTGGCGGGGATGAGATATTAATTATACTCCCCAAAACCAACACGGAAGATGCCAGCAAGCTTGCTGACTCGCTAAGGGTTAATATTTCCATAGGTGGGGTAATTAAAAACTTTGTATTAACCTCCAGTTTTGGTGTCGCCACCCTTCGCGACGGTGAAAGTTGGGAACAAGTCGTCTCAAGGGCAGACCAAGCCCTATATCAGGCCAAGCAAGCAGGTAGAAATACCGTCGTCAACTGTTCAGGCGTTCCGGCTCCTCCTCTTATCGACCACACACGGCATAAGCAATCTGAAGTTTATGACAAAGCCTTGTGACAGAGGTGAATGGATAGGCTACGCTGATTTCGGGCATGAAACAGGGCAGAAATATAATCAATGGGCACGCTTTCTAATGATGTCTTAGGCCAAACACGCCTGATAAAAACCGTCTTCTCCAGTTTAGAGAACCATTATGGCTATTTCGATTGGTGGCCGGATACCCCACCCTACCAAACCATGTTGGGCACTATCCTCGTCCAGAATACCAATTGGAAAAACGCCGATAAGGCATTAAATAATCTTGGCAAGGCCGCCAATGATCCGCAGCTAATTGAACAGCTTCCTCTCGATGAACTGGCGCTGACAATCAGGCCCAGCGGGTACTTCAATCAAAAAGCGATCAAACTCAAAGCGTTAACGGAGTGGTTTAAAAATTATCAGTACGATATCAAACAAGTTAGAGCCATTGAGCTCTCAACGCTCAGAAAGGAGCTATTAGCCATAAAGGGCGTGGGTGGGGAAACCGCCGATGCCATCTTGGTTTATGCCATCGGCAAGCCCTCTTTTGTCATCGACGCCTATGCCCGGCGGATATTCGAACGTAACGGGCTTGAAGTGCCAAAAAGCTATGAAAAGTTCAGGCTACTGGTTGAGCAAGCCATACCGGCAGATACCAAGCGCTATGCTTTTTACCACGGGCTGATGGTCGAACATGGCCAGCAATTTTGCAACAAAACCCCTCGCTGTACTTCATGCCCGCTTAGCAGTTCATGTGTTACCGGAAAGCAGAATAACGCCAGATAAACTAGCAACAACTGCTTACATTTGACGCCATTTAGCAGCCAAATGCTTTGAAAATGACGCCTTTTGTCAGCTTTCTGTTATTTCACCCATCAGGCTAATTACAACCCCAAACTTGATCGCCATAATCTGCCCGCTTCCCAATTCCACAGTAAGGCAGACAATGAAAAAGTTACTCGCAACCGCAGCCTTAACCCTGCTAACTACAGCACCAATGGTCGCCAGCGCCAACCAGCACCATACCCACCACCATTACCATCATGGCGGTCCTAACGCTTACCAGGGGCCGCGGGTTGGCTTGGGGATATCTTATCTGTCTGATCGTTACATCGACACCGACACCGGCTTCAAGCTAGAAGGGGGTTACGATTTCAACCGCATTGTCGGTTTCAACCTGTCCTATGAAGAATCCGGATATGACTACTACCGTGGCTCGGTAGATTACAGTACAGTGAAGTTTGGCACGGATCTGGGCTATGCTTTCCCGCTAAGCCCGACAGTATCACTCAAGCCTTATGTTTCGCTGGGATTCCACCGTACAACAGAAGATGACAGATGGTGTTCAAGTAAAAATTGTTACTCCACCAATTACTCTGATACCAACACCTATTACGGTATCGGCGTACGTCTCACAGCAGATATGTTCTACATCAATGTCTCCAACGAAGTCCTGAAATTTGATGTTGGGCCTTACCGCTACGAACCAGACCAAATTGGTGTCACTTTTGGCTTGAAATTCTAAGCGCAAAAAGACCGCCAAAGCTTCATAGCGGAAGCATTGGCGGCCTATCTAATACAGACAAAACTAACAAGCTGGTACTTTTAAGCCACTTCCGGCATCTTCCTTGTCGCTTCGACAGATTTGAACTCACGCGAGAAGTACACCAGCGCATCGCTCTCGGTAGTGGTGATAGACTCAACTTCAACAAGGAACACACTGTGAGTACCCACTTCGCTTACAGAGGCTATTTTACCCTCCAGTGTTGCCAGTGAATCCGTCAAAATTGGCACGCCATGCTGGTTGAACTCCCAACCCGGCAGTTGGAAGCGGTCTTCCATCGCCATGCCTGTCATACCGGCAAAATGCATCGACATTTCCTTATGCTCGGCAGCACAAACATTCACGCAGATACGGCCATTGTCCTTGAATATCTGGTTGGAGGCACTATTGCGGTTTACACACACCAACACCGTAGCTGGACTATCGGTTACCGAGCATACGGCTGTCGCTGTCAGGCCAACGGTGCCCGCTTCACCTCCAGAGGTCACCACATTAACGGCGGCAGCAAGGTTAGACATGGCATCGCGAAACTGTTGTTGAATAGGCATAGTTCGTTCCTTCCTAGAGCTGATTTATTGATATTGGATGCTGTTGATTTTGTATTGCGTTGAGCATGTAGTTATTGTTAACCAGCCCAAGCCAAAGCGACATAGACAGAAAATCCAATCACTTGTACTTTTCGGGGCCTGATTCAGATTGAGTTCGGGGTTGAAGGCTGCTGTACACATCCTGAATACAAGGTTTAATGTAAAACAAAACCCTTTACAAGGTTCAACATCAAACCTAATATATATTCCATCAAAGCGGATTGTCGCTTACCCATATTCTGGAATCATGCTATTTAGGGCTTTTGACATGAAAAAGACATTGTTTGCTTCACTCATCGCGTTACTCAGTGCAGGCGTAAATGCTGAACTTATTCAGCACACAGACCAGATTGCCGAAGTGAAATTTACCGGTAGTACCTATGAGCTTGGCAAGCATGTCGGTGATGTAGCCAAAGATGATATCCTTGATTCTATTGCACGTTTTGATGACACACTGGGCGTGATGCTGCCGGGCCTCAACGTGGCAAGCCTTGGAAAAAGCTATGATGGTGAGCAGGTTTTCGAGAACCTGCAACAACAATCACCAGAGGCCGCCTCTTACATCAAAGGGCTGTCTGAATCCCTTAACTTGCCACCGTCATTCCTGCTCGCAGTGGGTATGAGTGATGAAGCTATCCTTGAGTCGCAGCGCAACGGTGGGATTGGCTTCTTGCAGGCCGAAGCGCCGGCGAAGTGTTCGGTAATGGGTATGACAGATGGCAAGGGCAAAGGCTGGGGTGTCGCAAACTTCGACTACATGGCGGTGAACTATGAAGGCCTGATTGTCCTTAACCACACCGACGAAAATGGCAAAACCAAGGTCATCCAAACCTGGGCCGGCTTGATCCCTTACGGCGGTATTGCCAAAGGCGGCCAACCCCTGCTAATGAACACCATGGCAGACGAAGGCACCTACCGTGAAAAAGACGGTGGCGATATCCTCAAGGGCAATGCGCCAAGCTACGTGCTGTCATGGGATGCCTACAATGCAACCAGTCCTGAAGAGTTGCTTGATATGTACCGCAGCGGCCCGGGTAAATACTCGGCGTATTTCTCCTACGTAATGCTGGCCCCTGACGGCGAGGCACTGAACGTAGAAAATGGCTACAAAGCACGTTACTCATACAGCTATAACCAGAAACAATCACATGCCAACCACTCGAAGTTTGTCGAGCACAACTTCGTAGACAGCAAATTCGCTGCCAAGACGCTGGATCGCCAGGCCGCATTGGACGAGTTCATGGCCAGTGCCACGGCAAAAACGACACAGGACGAGGCCGTTGCAGCGATGCATAGTAAACCTCTATGGAAAGGTCGCGGCGAGTTGATGGGCACGGTGACCACCACCTATTACCAGATTGATGGCAACAAGGTAGATATGACAATCTACACCGACAGCGACCATGAGCCGGTCATTATCAAGAACTACTAACAAAAAAAAGCCCGGGCACAACCTTGGAATGTACCCGGGCAAAATACGACAATTAACAAAATGTCAAACTAGCAAAATGTAGAACTAGCTCTTCGGTGCAACCTGCAAACGGTAGCTAGGGCCGATTTCGTCAGCCGTCAGCACATGCAGTTTCGATACATCGGCACCACCTTCCGCAAACTGGTAAAAATCGCCCACCTTGGTGTAGGTTGGTTTTTGCTGGGAAACGCCTGCCGGCACCCCGTCAACACCGTGTACCTGACCGTAGTAAACCTCACCGCTGTATGTCGGGTTGGTCAACGGAGTCGCAGGGTCTGCACGCAATGCCTGCAATGTTTCGTCCAGGTTGAACACCACATTACTGCTAAAGGTGATCTCGTCACCAGTGAAGATAGTCTCTACCTCACTGTTATCGAACAGGCTGACACGGTGGCCCTGGTTGCCGTGTACCATACCGAACTCCACATCAACCATGGTGTTGTTTTCCACCGTGACGTTTTTCGGCGTCCACTGCTTGTTGAGTTCTTTGCCCTTCACTTCCTGATCGAGCTGTTCGTTGTTCTTCACATCGATGATACCGGTGTTGATCACCACGCCACCACGGACATCGGCATTACCGGCGATCTGACCGCCTGAACCACGAAGGCCAACTAAGTAGTTGTTGCGAACCACATGATCTTCATCGTAGATACGGATACCACCGGTATCTTGCTTGTTGTTGCCGATGATCACATTGTTTTCCACCACGTTCGCCTTGCCGTGACGCAGGGAAATCATCGATGCACTTTCGAAGATGGTGTTGCCGGCAATACGGTTCTCGCCCGATTTAATTGAGATCAGCTCGCGCTCGCCGTCTGAATCCACCAGCAGGTTATTGACGAACTGGGTCGCTGACGGCCACTGGCTGCTCTTCGAATCACCGATACGGATCGCTTCCCAGCTGTTACCGTTGTAACGGATCGCTTTTTCAATCGCTAGCTCGTCATACTGGTTCTTTTTCTGCGAGTAGAAAATATTACCTTCGATCAGGTGGTTATCCGCCTTATCGTCAATGTTCTTCTGGATACCGATCAAGGTGCCGCGCTTATGCTTGCCCTCGAAACGGTTGTTGATCACCTTGCCATCCTTGCCCCATAGCGACACCCACAGGTAACGTGGGTACTCACTGCGGCGTTCGTCCGGCTCGTACTCGTAATCATCGTTGAAGTAGTAGAAGGTCGAGTTCTGTAAGGTATTGCGCATACCTTCCAGACGCACACCGCCAAAACGCTCTGCCGGGCCACCTTCGGTAAACACTAGGCTATCCAAAGTAATATCATCGCCTTTAACGACAAGCTGAACCAAGCCCGTCAGCAACACCGTGCCTGGCTGCTCGGCTTTGACAGTGATGCCATCAGCTGTCAATTCAACCACACCCAAGTTGGCATAACGGCCAGGGGCAATGCTGATCACCTCACCCGGCTTGGCATTTTCCAGCTGCTGCTTCAACGCCTCAACGGCAGCGTTATCCGCAGCCTCAACCTTGCTGGCATCAACAAGCTCACGGCTTTGGCCGGCTACCAATTGCTCAGCCGTCAAAGATTGTAATGAAACCTGAGCGATGGATTGTTCAACCGCTGTTTCTGGCAGTTGTACCGGCGTCGGTGAAGAAGCATGGGCGTTGAAAGATAGCGCAGCTAGCAAAGCCAGTGCGATAGGCGTGTGTTTTTTCATGGTGTTTTCCTTTTACCGGGCGGCAGTATTGCCGCCCGGGTGTTTCACGGAGAGGGTTTACAGTTTTGGATACAGCAGGTACGCGTCCCGCTCGGCCCAAACCTGTGACAGGTTATTTAGCTCGGCATTGTCAAAGCCGATTTTGTCGATAACCTGATCGTAGTGGTCTGTACCCCAGGCCAAATCAGCCTTGCGGTACACCGTCAGCATGCGGTATGTCTGGAAGCGGCCCTTCTTCACGTCGTTGTCAGGGTGCGGCCAGTCTTCGATACGCTGGTATTGCGCCACGTAATCAATCGCTGACTTCAGGCTACGGCCACGGTACTCGTGGTTCCAGATATCGACGCCCAGTTTGTCGCCAAGCTGTGCCAGATAGGCCATGGCATCGAGGTTGAAGTAGCTGTAGTGATAACCACGGGTACGCGCCAACTCTTCTGGCTGCGTGCCCTTGCTATCGAGCTGCTCACGGATGCGCCATTTGGTCTGGGCAACCGTCATCTTGGCGATGTCTTCGCGACCAAGGTAGTAAGCAATACCGGCAATCTGCGCCTGCATCCAGGTACCGTGGTTGTTCGATGCAAAGTGCTCGGCAGTACCCTGCTCGGAAGTGATCAACCAATCAAGGAAGTCACCGAGCCATGCACGCATTGCGGTATCGTCCTGCTCGGTCCAGTGTTCCGACAGTTCAATCAGTGCCAATGCGTCAACCAAACGGTCCGAGAAGCTGCGCGAGTCAATCATCCCGCTACGGCGTTGGTCATCAACACCCGGTACCGCCTGGGCATAGCGCATATTCGGGTTCATGCGCGTTTCAGGGTTGATGAACCAATGGCGCAGCATCTCTGCAGCCTGCTCGGCATACTTTTCCTCACCAGAGAAGTAGTACGCCACGCCCAAGGCGCGAACCGAGCGGGTAAACAAGCCAATACGCACGGAGTCTGTAGCATCAGTCTTCGAGTCAGGGTTGGTATTACCGTCCTGACGTACCCATGGCAGGCCATCTTCCGTTTCCTCGTTCGGCCACCAGTATGGGCTGATAGAGAAGTAATCATGCTTGTCACCGCTTGGTGGCATCAGGGTCTTGTCAGTCACTGACAGCAGACCCACTTTCATTGCATCTTCTGCTTCATCCAACAGGCGCTGGTAGCTCGCCTGCGCCTCTTCTGTCGCAGTATCGTTGTGGATACGCGCCTTGCTCTCGGCAATCAAGTCTGCATCGAAGAATACAGTGTTAGGGGTACCGTCCACGGCAAATACTGGGGCTGCGAACAGGGCTCCGGCAATCGCCATTGAGGTAAGAGTACGTTTCAACATGCTCGCTCCTTAGTCCTGCTCGGTAGCCAACTCGGCAGCTTCTTCAACTTTGCCATCTACCGCTTTCACCAATAGCAAGCCGACACCAAGGACAATCGCACCACATAGAACGAAAATCATTCGGCCCCAGAATGGGTTTGGCAGGGCAAACATCGCCATGACACCAACACCGGCTACAGCAATCAGTGAGCCAAGCATACGGCGCTGCTTGTTATCCAGCTTCTTCTGTTCAGTAGACTCTGCTACCAACGGTGTTGCCAGGTTATTGAAGAAGCGATCAACGTCTTTCTGACGCTCTTCAGATAGCGGCTTATAGAACACAGTTGATAGGATGAAGAAGCCAGCGGTGAAGATCAGGTGACCAATCAAGCCGATAGCGACTTTCAAGTCAGCCCACTCACGGCCAGTTAGCGGCTCTAGGTTGAACCAGTTCTGTACCATGTCGGCTGTGATAACGAAACCAACAAAGTAAGAAACGATACCACCGACAACCAAGGTACCCCAGCCAGCCCAGTCCGGTGTTTTCTTGATGAAGAAGCCACAGAATGCAGGGATAGTCATTGGGAAGCCGATCAGCGCACCGACATACATCATGGTGTCGAACAGGCTCAGACCTTTCAGCGAGTTGATAAACAAGGCAACAAGGATGATCGCGATACCGAAGAAGGTAGATGTCAGTTTAGATACCACCACCAACTCTTTCTCAGGTGCGTTAGGACGTAGGATTGGTTGGTAGAAGTTCTTAACGAAGATACCTGAGTTACGGTTCAGACCCGAGTCCATTGAAGACATGGTCGCGGCAAACATAGCAGAGATCAGAAGACCCACCATACCTGCTGGCATGTATTCTTGTACGAAGTATAGGTAAGCGAAGTCACCGGCTTTAGAACCTGCGTCTGGGTATTGTGCTGCAAGGTCAACACCTTGGCCTGCGATAAACCAAGAAGGCATGAACCAGATCAATGGACCCATGGTCATCAGGATACAAGCAAGAAGCGCTGCTTTTTTCGCGTTTTTAGAGTCTTTGGCCGCTAGGTAACGGTATGAGTTCAGCATGTTGTTGGTAATACTGAACTGCTTGAAGAAAAGGAAGAATGCCCAGATACCAAAGATGCTTAGGTAGTTGAGGTTGTTACCTGATACGAAAGATGCACCTTCTTCCAGTGGGAAGTTGCTAACGATCTCGCCAACACCGCCGCCCTGGATAACCGCAACGATAGTACAAGTCACCGTTACCGCCATGATGATAACCATCTGCATGAAGTCAGAGGCGATAACCGCCCATGAACCACCGGTTACCGACATCACCAGTACAACCAGACCGGTCAGGATAATAGTCATGGTCATATCAAAGCCGAAGATACCAGAGGCAATGATCGCCAGACCATTTAGCCAGATACCCGCAGTGATCACGCTGTTAGGCATGCCCGACCAGGTAAATACCTGCTCGTTATGCTTACCAAAACGTAGGCGAATGGCTTCGATTACGGTAACCACACGCATCTGACGGAACTTCGGTGCGAAGTACAGGTAGTTCATCAGATAACCGAAGGCATTAGCCAGGAAGATGATCGCAACAGCGAAACCGTCGTCATACGCTTTACCGGCTGCACCGGTGAAGGTCCACGCACTGAACTGGGTCATAAATGCTGAAGCACCTACCATCCACCAAAGCATGCTACCTCCCCCCCGGAAGTAATCACTGGTGGTATTGGTAAATGTTCGGAACATCCAACCAATTGCTATTAGAAACAAAAAGTAGATGCCGACGATCATGGTATTTAGATCCATCGTTGAAGTCCTTTTGAGTAGTAATTTGCTTATACTATAAAAACCTCGCCGAGTTTCTTGTACTACAATATTCATTAATCGCGATAACGATCACGAATATTTTAGGATAAAAGTAACACAAAACAATAAAAACACATTAAAACAATGACTTATAAATCAAATAAGCAACCGTTATACTAATAATAAATATTGACTGAAATCAAAATGTCATACTTTTTTTGATCGGTTTCACGTTTATTGCCAAGAGTTAAAATATAAAAAGAACTTCTAAAAAAACAACTAAACCACTGATATTAAAAAACTTGAAATTTTATTTGTGATACCGATCACTATAGATCATGATCACAATTAGCGTTTACCCCTGATTGACGATAAAAAACAAAACAATACTATTGTATTACTTTTTCGGGAACGCCCTACAATTCAGGAATAAACACTATGTTCAAACATTCTCCCCTGATGCTACTTATTGGTTCAGCTCTTATTGCGGGCCAGGTCAGCGCTGCTTCTATCGACTTCCGTCATGAATACCGCGGCTCATCTGAGCGTCACTCAAGCCGTGTAAAAATCAATGAAAGTATTGGTGACCTTTATTTCAGTGGTGAGCTGAAATTCAACGGTGAAAACGGCAAGTTCATGGAAGACCTGAAAAACAATGGTTGGGAATTTGACTGGGGATACCGCTTCCGTCTGAACGACAACTGGACTTTGCAACCAGGTATGCCAATTGAAGGCCGAACTGGTGGTATGACCTATAAGCCACAGGTTCGTCTGACTTATGCATTTGATCAAGTAGAAGGCCTAACCTTAAGCGGTCGTTACCGCCACGACTTTAAAACTTACAGCAACGGCGACAGTACAGAAAAACGCCACCGTGTAACCGGTAACGTTGGCTACCGCATGAACGATTGGCAGTTCGGTCTTGAAATGAACTACTACAAGGCTGAAGGTTACGAGCTATACGACGGCAAAGACACCAACTACGAGAACAACATCAGCATCCGTTACCGTCCAGGTGCTTGGAGCCCATATGTTGAGTTTGGTGATGTTAGCTACAGCCGCCCAGAGAACGAAGGTGGTGATAAACGCGAACTTCGTAGCCGTGTAGGTATTACGTACAGCTTCTAATGGTTCGCTCATAGGATATCGGCTACAGATAGACTGTTTTACAGCTAAAAATTGCCCCTAGCGGTAAATTTTATTACGATAAAAAGCCGACGAAAGTCGGCTTTTTTGCCTGAAAAATTCAAAACTACTCAAGCTAAAACACGAAATCCAGTATACTGTAGTCATATAGTCATACATATTGTTATTGAACCAAGGATTAACATGTCTTCTAGTTTTACCGCGATTGCGGGATCCAAACGCAGCCTGCATGTACAGGTAGCCCGCGAAATCGCCCGTCGCATTCTCTCTGGCCAGCTCGCGCAAGGCCAAGTGATCCCTGGAGAAATGACGCTCTGTGAACAATTCGGCATCAGCCGCACCGCCCTGCGTGAAGCAGTTAAGCTTCTGACGTCAAAAGGCCTGCTTGAGTCAAAGCCGAAAATCGGTACCAAGGTTGTTGACCGCCTGAACTGGAACTTCCTTGATCCACAACTTCTAGAATGGATGGAAGGCCTGCAGAACGCGGAAGTCTTCTACCATCAGTTCCTTGGCCTGCGTAAAGCCATCGAGCCAGAAGCCTGTGCCCTAGCAGCACGCAATGCCACTGCCGAACAGCGTATCGAGCTATCAGAGACCTTCCAGCAAATGTGTGAAATTGCGGATGACTTTGACCAAGCACGCTGGGCAGAAGTCGATATGCACTTCCACCGTTTGATTTTCTTCTCAACCGGTAACGACTTCTACCTTCCATTCGGCAACGTAATGGCGACGATTTTCATGAGCTTCATTCACCACTCGTCCAAAGATGGTGGCGTTTGTATCAATGAGCACCGTTCTATCTACGATGCCATCATGGCCGGCAATGCTGACAAAGCCCGTTCTGCGTCTCAGTTCTTGCTAAAAGAAGAGAAGCACCGCCTGCCAAGCGAAGTGGCTTAAGCCGCGCCCCTACCTGTACTGTATATATCCAATAGGCACCCTAAGCCGCTTGGATATATACAGTTCTAAATCTGCTCGTATTATTCTTTTTTGAGTTTTCACTCCACAAACTTGTCATATCGTTCTGCTAGGCTGGGTTAGTCATACTTAAATGGGAGTGGATATGATCCGACAAGCCAACATAGATGATGGCCCAGCGATTGGAAAATTGCTGACTCAGCTTGGCTACCAAACCTCACCTGAGATTCTCGAGTCAATGCTAGACGACAACAGGCAAGCAACCATGGTTTTCGATAGCGAAGATGAATTACTTGGGTTGATAGCCTTGATCATCTTTCCGTATTTTCCTACTGGCGAGCAAATCTGCCGTATCACCGCCCTAGTGACAGAGAAAGACAAGCGCGGCAAAGGCATTGGCTCAACGCTCATAGAAGTAGCCAGAAACCATGCTAAAAAGCATGGCTGCCAACTATTGGAAGTGACGACATCACTGAGTCGCTACCAAGCCCAAGAATTTTATGCCAAGAATGGGTTTGAGAAACGCTCGTTGCGCTATACGCTTGAAGTATAAACAACTAAAAAACCTCGCATTAGCGAGGTTTAGATAGATCAGCAATATTTACTTTATCTCGATCTTATGGACAAAACGGCACACCTCAGCATCTTCTGTCATCAAGTCATGGATTTCCACCCGGTAGTCAGGGTTGAGCGCCTCACCGGTATTCTGCTCCATAGCCGCAACCACATGGCGGCAAAAGTCAGCACGGCATTGCTTGTTTTCTGTCGCCGCTTTTAGCGCGTCACACACCACACAGGCGGTTTCAACACGCACTGGATGGCCGTTTTCTGTTGTTTCCCAATGCCCTTCAACGCCCAGAATCGGATCTTCAAAATCGTGGTAGCTACCCAGTGATTTCGGGTCGTTGATATCAATCGCCATTTTCTTGGCAAGATAGGGCGCCCGCGAGCGACCAAACTTGGCAAAAGCAGGGAGCCAAAATGATTGCCAGGCTTTGAGGCCATCACGCTCATACTGGCGCACAACCAGCTTTATCAGCAGCGTATTACCTGCCTGAAGCACCTTTCTAAATGGCTTGACATGGTGGGCGAGAATAATCGAATAGTGTAGATAGTAAGCAAAGAGGGTTTTCATAACAGTGTCCTTATCAAGGTGTCCAGATGGCATAAAGCCCACCCGAAATGGGTGAGCTTGTTATGTCAACAATTGCGATTTAATCACTTGATATGCAATCAAAAAGTGTCGAAGGGATTAGTATTCGCCAGTCAGTACGATCGGCAGCTCAAGCTTTCCTTCCAGTACCAATGCATGGGTCAGGTACCAGTTACGGGTATTTGAAGCCGTCGCATACTGTGCCTTGCTACGCAGCGCGTCTGCTTTCACCTGTTTGGCTTCGTCACTTCCGGCACGGATCGCGTAGGTCGCCAATTGTGCAGACCATTGGTATTCCCCCTCTTGGTGGGCTTCCTTGGCTTGGCTGATCACTTGATCCACACCACCCATAGCCTTCACCATCCGGCGTGCTTCATCGTTACGCTCCAACGGATGCAGGTCGACAGAGTCGTTACCGAACCAATGCATCGCTTGGTTGTAGTAACGGCGGGTATGGAAGCTCCATTCACCGTAGTTTTGCTCTAGGTGTGGTGAGTTAGCCAGCTCTTCAGGGAACGTCACGTTGTATTGGATTTCATCCGGTGACATACCTTTACCAATGGCTTTTTCTGTTTCAGAAACCAGTAGTTCGATAGACTTCATCTGTGCCGTCAGCTGCTCTTTGAAGATTTCACCAGACACCGGCTTGCCGTGCACTTTCAGGCTATGCTCTACATCCTGGTCAAGCAGCCACTGGGTTGCCTGGGTCATCAACTCCACTTCACGCCAACGGTCGCCGCGCAGGGTAGAGAAGTTGAACAAGCCATGTGCCCAGTATGTGTTGTCGATGCTGACCTTCTGATCTGGCATGTAGATGCTCAGACCATCCAGGGTATCCGAATGACCGGCATGAGTAACAAATTTCACGCCATCGATTTCGAACTCGGTTTCGTCATCACCCACCAGCTTGGTAGGTGCCATATACCCAGAAATATCAGACATATCAACATTCACCAGGCCAGTGACCGATGGCGAATCCTGCCCTTCTTTCGGCAAGAAGGTGCCTAGCTGGATCTGAGTACGAAGGACACGGGCTGGTGCAGTTGGTGAGGATGCATCTGTCGAGGTCGTCAGTTCGCTCTGATGGTTCTCGTGGGCAACAACAACCGTATCATCGCTAACATTCCACTCGCCAGCACCGAAGATGTAATGCCAGTGGGTATAGATAAAGCCTTTTACTGGCTTGGAGGAAACCTTCTCAGGCAGCATCGACATGGCTTTCTGGGCATAAGCGCGGCTGATACCACCGTCGATAACAATGAGGCCGGTTTCACCTTCAATCACATTAATGTTATCCATGCCAAGGCCGGTGACCGACCATACACCTGGCAATACTTCATAAACAGCTTCTGTGTATTGCTGATCTTTATTATTCAGACTTTCAGCGAGAATCGCGCCGGTTGGGCTCACCACATTTTGAGCGTCCACAGAGAGTGAAGTGCTGGCAAATACTGAAGCGGATGTGACGGCTGCAACTAACGCTGCAACACAAGTAAGTTTATACATAGTCTTACCCTTGCATTTTCGAAATAATCAATTCACACAAAGCATATCAACCATGCTCTTGTTGAATATTGCAAGGTACAATTTCCATTCCAATATTTAGTGATATATTTCACTAAAATATTATTTAGCAATGAAGTAAGTTATGTATGAAAAAACGTAAAGTCTCATATTTTTTCGCAGCCCTTATATTTTCTACTGTCACTTTTGCATGTCCATTTCATCTGAGTATGGAATACGATGACAATAGCCCAGTCCTTCCAGGCACTATGCAGCTCACCCTAGCTGGTATGTATGCCGAGCAAACAGGCATCATCAAACCTGTCACTCAGCTTGAAGGCTTACCAGCCTTCCAAAGAGCTTCTTGGTGGCTAACGTTATTCTCTCGAAAGCTTGAATTACATGGGGTTGAAGGGGTTCACATACTGCTGGCAGATGTGCCAATTTGGTCGAGTTACGGTATCAGTAATGAAGGTAGGCTTGAGATTGATATTACGCCGCCGGAGGATCTTGCCAATACCATCATGCTTACGCATGTCAGTTTACAGGCAATAATTAACGGCAGCGTTTCACTACAAGAGGCATTTGAAAATAACATTATCCTTATTCATCAAGATAATATAAAAATAAAAGAAAAACTGATGCGCAGTTAAGTTTCATTCAACTAAGGTTACGGAGCCATAGGTATTTACAATCCGGCTTTCTTTTTCCAGCTCATTCAACGAGCGGTGGATTTTATATTTACTTACCCCAAGATAGCTTGCTAATTTTTCAGCGGTAATATCTACACTATTATTTTCATCTTTTAGCAAAAAAAGGCGATGAATAATTCTCTCTTTCAAAGGCAGCAACATAGCCGCCCGGTAGACTTTTTCAGTCAACCGGTACAGTACCGCCGTTGTATGCGCTGCCAACCGTAATGTTTCTGCATCCAAGATGGAATCGCTTCTCAGCATTCTGTAAGGCAGAAAAAGGACAGTACATGGTTTGACTGCAATGACATCAGCAGGCGAGCCTTTACCATCGATATACCTTGGGGCATTTAACAAAGAGCCCGGTGGAAACCGTTCAGCAATAATAGTGTCGCCCTCAAATGAAGTAAGGTGGATCTCCGCTTCGCCTGCACTCAAGTAACCCAGACGCTGTAATATCTCTTCCTGAAAAACTATTACTTCTCCAGGCTCAAAACGCTTGGCGACAGCATTTTTCATAAAAGCCGTGTACAGGTTCGGGTAGTCCTGCTCAGTCAATAATGAGCAGAAGTGCTCCAGTTCAGCCCTGTTTTCAAGTTGCATATTGCATCCTCGCCTCTATTATCTATTTGATCGTAGCAAAATGAAGTACATACTCAATACAGCGAATGACTGGGGGCTTGGCACAGTTCGCTCTGTTCAGGAAACGTAATGTAGCTTTTTTCTACTACCAACACACCCCGGCTATGGAGATCCTTCACCACTTTAGCCACGGTGTTACGAGAGATAACCATCAAGGAGGCAATATTGCGATAATTTAAGTACACCCGGTTTCTGGGGTTGAGACTCGCCAACTGTTGCAGGCACTTGAGTATCTTCTGCTCTGGGTTCTTTTCCGACTGGATATAATTAAGGCAGCCAAAAGTATAGAGTTTGTTGGATACTGACTTCATCATCATATGTGAAAACTCCAACGAGTCCGCCATCAACTCCCTGGCTTTAGTGAAGGGGACAGACAACAGAGTAACATCCGTCAACGCCTTTAATGATTCAAACCGCGGCTGCGGGTTGAGCAAAAACAAATCATTAACCGGGATCCCCGCGCAGAACACTGCATAAAAGTAATCATCCCGAGATTCGCAAGGCGCTTGCAGCGAGAGAATACCGTCGAGTGGAAGATAGAGGACATCAGGAATTTCGCCCTGGAAACCTAGGTATTTCCCACGCGAGAAAGTGCGGAAGGTGCCAGCTTGGGTGAGTTGTTCTGTCAGGTCATCAGAGAGGTTATATATTTGCTGAAGTCGTTCTTTCATAGAAACTTATCTACTCCTACTGTGCCCACCGCCTCCTTGCGATACCGATATATTTGCTGCTGAAAATGACAAATCCTGATACCTGCGGTGCATTTTAACAATTGGCACTGTGGCCAAAATTGCATGGTACAATTTTAGCCGGGCAATACCGCGGGCAAAGTAACAAGAACTTCACTGTATTTGTAACCAATCATAAATCATTGCAAATCATTTTCTTTTCCAGCTTTTTACAGAGAAATTGAACCAATGTCGCTGTATAAATAAACTTACAATTAAGTCCAGTAAAATATACTTATTACGCATTATCATGCCCAATTTACTATACACCGTTAATTGGGAAGAAAGTCTATTATGCTCAAAACAATCAAAGGGCAAACCGTCATAGTCACAGGTGGAAGCAAAGGGATCGGCAAAGGGATCGCCCGTGTATTTGCCCGTCAGGGTGCCAACCTTGTTATTGTCGCCCGTGGTGAAGAGTCCGCCCAACAGGC
This sequence comes from Photobacterium rosenbergii, assembly GCF_003026455.1. Classification (GTDB taxonomy): domain Bacteria; phylum Pseudomonadota; class Gammaproteobacteria; order Enterobacterales; family Vibrionaceae; genus Photobacterium; species Photobacterium rosenbergii. The sequence continues at coordinate 98,688 of NZ_PYMB01000009.1, read as the reverse complement.
CATTGCTGAATTTCATCAACACGGATTCAACGCTGAATACTTCTTGGCTGATGTCAGCAACTGGCAGGAAATGCAGAAAATGGCTGAATTTGTCAGGGAGAAATATGGCCGTATCGATGTGCTGTGTGCCAATGCAGGGATCTTCCCACAAGCAAGCCTTGACGATATGGATCCCGAAAATTGGGATGAAGTAATGAACACCAACCTCAAAAGCTTGTTCCTGAGCGTTAAAGCCGTCACCCCATTTATGAAAGAACAAAGTAAGGGCCGGATCATTGTTACCTCCTCCATTACTGGGCCTGTAACCGGTTTTCCGGGTTGGTCGCACTACGGCGCCTCTAAGGCTGGTCAACTAGGCTTTGTCAAAACTGCTGCAATTGAATTGGCTCGCTCCGGCATTACGATCAATGCCATTATGCCGGGGAATATCTACACCGAAGGGTTGCAGGATCTCGGGCAGGACTACCTCGATACCATGGCAGCATCCATCCCGCTCAACCGATTGGGAGATGTTGAGGATATCGGTAATACCGCCCTGTTCTTTGCTTCAGATGAAGCGGGGTATATTACCGGCCAGACCATGGTCGTGGATGGCGGGCAAATCCTACCCGAGTCACTGGAAGCGCTAGAGGGTCTCTAACAATAAAGGCAGCGCCGGCAATGGCGCTGCTCAGCATTTCCGATAAGCTATTTTAGCCCCGCTAGTAAGTCTTCTTCCTAGGAGGCTTTTCTGGCATTTCATCTTTAGTAATCACACCATCGCCATCAGCATCAATGGTATCAAAATGATCAGCCAAGGGGCCTTTCACCTCATCTCGTGACAGCACGCCATCCCCATTGGTATCAAGCTCGTCAAACGATGGTTTTTTCTTGCCATGATGTTCAGCCAAGACGGCAAAAGACAGAAGCGATAACACCATTGCATACAACACCGATTTCATCATCTCACCTCATTTGCTCAACGTCAGGATAAGCATAGATGATTTGCCCATTGCCGTATGTGTAACAGCTACCCCATACCACTATATGGCCACTTGATGCCATTGAAGCTGTTAATTATTCGAAAAAGATCGCCTCAATTAAAAAATAAACTTTACCTTTATTTAACATCTCTTCATATTAAGATTTTGCTAGTAGCAAAAGTACCAGCAATTAATCTATCACTGGAAGCTTGGAGAGAATATGGAAGTTCTAAATCAGCTATATCCATCTGATTCACAGGTGGAAAGGCTAAGCAATGATCCTGATAGTGGCGAAATTCACCTGCTTAATTTATTCCGGTTCAAGGAAAAAGCCATTTATCCCGATGGCCGTGAAACCACATTAACCGGTAAAGAGGCTTATAAACTCTATGGCAAGCCTATGCTGGAAGTTTTGGATAAATACGGTGCTGAAGTCGTTTTCTATTCGGATATAACCGGATTAATAATAGGCGAAGTGGATGAGCTATGGGATGCCTTTGTCATTGTAAAGTACCCTTCTAGGCAAGCCCTACTGGATATGACCTCTTCAGAGGAATTTAAGACCCTGAGCATCCACCGTGAAGCTGGGCTAGAAGGGCAATTAAATATCGAAACCAGTATCCCGTAAAGTCAATGGTACTAATTGCACATATGTAGCTGCCTATATATAAATAAGAGAAAGACTGCCTACCTGTATTAAATCATCAACTGTGGGGATGTAATGGACTATTTGTTCTCGTTAATATTATTTGCGGTCGTATCATCCGCAACACCCGGTCCCAATAACATTCTGGTGATGACCTCGGGGCTTAATTTCGGCATCAAAAAGAGCCTGCCTGTATTATGCGGAATATGCGTTGGCTTCTCTTTCATGTTGCTACTTGTCGGTTTTGGCTTCGGCCAGATTTTCGAGCTTTTCCCGCGCCTACACACCATCATCAAAATTGCAGGCGTATTGTATTTGTTCTACTTGGCATGGTTGATTTCAAGCTCAAAGGACGGTTTTGGAGCAAAAGATCAATCTGAACCACTGACTTTCCTCAACGGCGCTTTATTTCAATGGGTCAATGCCAAGGCTTGGGTAGTTGCAACTGGAGCCATTGCTGCTTTTACCGTTTCAGGCAGTGAATTCACCACCCAGACGCTGATTTTAGCCAGTACATTTTTGATTATTTCCTTTCCCAGTGTGGGAATCTGGCTATATTTCGGCTCATGGCTCAAGCGATATTTGAACAATGATACCTACCGCAAATGGTTTAATTTATCCATGTCCGGTTTATTGGTTCTCTCTATCTTGCCAGTGATTGGCGAACTGTTTGAACAACTTGGCTAATACCCGTTAGCATTACCCCGTTCTCTGATGGTTCAGGTAATATACCCACCTGATCCCCGTTACAGAGATACACAATCAATGCCTGAAAAATTCATGCTTCGCGCCCTAGAGCTATCACAGCAAGCTTTGCCAGACTGCCAACCCAACCCACCGGTTGGCTGTGTGTTGGTTAAAGGCAACCAGATAGTCGCCGAAGGCCATACCCAGAAGATTGGGGGTAACCATGCCGAAGTCGAGGCGTTGAATGCCTATTCAGGCGCTATGGAAGGGGTAACAGCCTACGTTACGCTAGAGCCGTGCTCTTTTGTCGGCCGGACTCCCGCCTGCGCCAAAACACTGGCCGAAGCGGGGATAAGGCATGTCGTGGTTGCCATGCTCGACCCCGACCCGAGAAACAGCGGAAAAGGAATCGCTATCCTCGAACAGGCAGGTGTGACAGTTGAAGTGGGGCTATGCCAAGCGCAAGTGAGCCAATTCCTTAGCCCCTACCTTGGCAAATCTTGATTTGACACTTAGCGAGTAATCACAGTCGCAAACTCCCTGGCAAAGTCACGGAAGTTACGTGGCTTATTTCCTGCTCGTCTACCCGGACAAGAAGTACCTCCCACTGAAATCGCAATTGTTTATTGAGTTTATGCGTGAGCAAAGAGAAGTGTTTCGACAGGCTTTAAGTGGCTAGGCTTGATACTTTCAAAGTTCGCTTATCTAGCTTCTTAATCATCAAACCTGCCTACCGTTAGCTCCTACAAGAACGATCTGTACCGTCTTCAGAGTTAGCATCGAACCTTGAATAGAAATACTTAGCTTCGATAAAGTCCTGGATATGCTCGGGCAACACAGGTCCATAGTTGCCAAGGCTGCATCGGCATAATTCCAGGCATTCTCGCTCTTCGGTTACCTCCTCCATTTCTTCATGTGAGGCCTGCTCGAAACGCTGCAGATTATAGAAAAACCAGACTAACCATATTACAAAAAATACAATTAAAATCATTTATTTAAACCTAGCTCGCTGAATCTGGAAACAAGGATAAACCCTCGAACAAACCCAGAGTCAACACCCTTTTGGGTGTATCAGGTCATCGCTTTATGGCTTAGGCAAAATGGCTGGAAATATGAGGTTGAAGAAAAGGCCGTACATCAAGAGGGACTGAAAAACAGGCAAAAAAATAGCGCTCCGTCCTAGAGCGCTGTTAGACAAGGCAAAGCTTAAGTTAGGAAGTAGATTGTTATAATAAGTCAGTTCAGGGTAGCCACTTGAGGAACGGCTATCTTGATTGATGGAGGCATTATATGATCAGCCTTCTTGTAATACAATATACCCAAAGCCCGTTATTGCTAAACTTATCATCGATTGGCATTATCTTTGCTATAACGTGACTTAGATCTCATTTACAACGCAACAAACAATCAATTAATAATACAAAAGCCCTGATACACATTATGCATCAGGGCTTATATAATTAAACTGCCTCAGGGCGCAGTGAGCCTGCATCTTGAAGTCGCTTGGGTATAAACGTAAAAAAGCCGGGCGAGCCCGGCTTTCCATTAATCACTTACCAAGTGTTAGTTATAGCTGTGCGTATGGGCCTTCCCAGCTGAAGGTCTCGCCAGCGAAGTTCACTTCGTGCTTGCCATCTTGCAGGCCGCCAGTTTGGTTCGATACCGCATAAGTCAGTACCTGACCGTCTACAAGGTGCAGGCGGACAACAGAAGCCACATCATCCATACCCACCACTTCAACACGCTCTACTTTACCGCGTGCATCAACTGATGCTTCTACCGCTTCGTTGAAGTAACCGTGCGTTTCTAACACGTTAGCAAACAGGTGAGATTTCGCTTTCTGGCGCAGTACGAACATTGGCTCAGAGCGTAGGTTGAAATCAGGATCGTTAGCACCAAGGCGACCAAAGATCACTTCACCCTGGTTGCCCGCAGAGCTCACCATGCTGTAGTAGCTGTTGTCATGCAACCAACTCACCAGCGTGCTGCCTGATACTTCACCCTGGGCAACCTGCCAGATGTGCTGGTAGCCATCGCTTTCACCCATTGGCTTCAAGCTAGCGTTTGCCTGGTAATCGAAATCGGTACGGATGATCTGGCCCGTGTGGTGTACAGGGAAGTCATACTCGTGCTCGTCATCAGAGATCAAACGGTATAGGTCGATGATCAATGGGCTTTCGATACCGTCAACTTTCGCCAGTAGCACGCTACGCTGCATATCAACACCGGCGTAGTATTCGCGTACGATGCCGCTCATGCCCTGGAAGTCTTCGTTATCAGTTTTGAAGAAGTGCAGTTCACCGTTACGAGATTCAGCCAGCGCAGTGTTGAATTCGTTCTGGGTCTTGCGATCAACAACCACAGTGTTGTGAGCGATAGTTTGCTTACAGTAGCTCTTGTTCTCAGGAATATAGCGGCCACCGAACTTAGGCTCAACATTAACCCAGCGACCGAAGCCGTAGTCATGCAGGGTTTCGTGGCCTTTGTTGAATACGCTTAGGTGCAGGCCGTCGTAGTGACCGTGATCCAGTGCCGAGTGGTACTGGTGATCAGAACCGTGCTGGCCGAACCATAGCAATGCCATGGTATCTTGGTCTTTGCTGTCACGGTGACGCATGATAGTCAGGCCACCCTTGTCGCCATTAGGGCCATCAGTCACAAACAGGCTACCCCAGTTAAATGCCGGGATATTCTCTTCTTTTGCTACCGCGTCAGAAAGTTTCTTACCTGAGATATGTACCCACACATCTTTCTGGTGAGCAGCCATCGCTAGTAGGTTGGCGTCTTCTTCGTAACGGCCGAAGCAGGCACTTGTCGTGATCAGAACACCTTCATCGTTGATGTCGATGGTCTTAGACGAGTCGTTCAAAGCCGGAAGCGTACCGTCAGGGAAGGCCGTTGACATTACCGCATAGCTGGTTGTCTTAATCACACCGTCTTTATGGGCAAAGATACCCACTTCTGGCTGACGACGCTCAATAGCTTCGGCAAACAGCTGAATAGGACGTAGTGAGAAACGGTGGTAGTAAGGACCTTCCATGTAGTAGCCGTCTGGCGAGAACAACTGGGAAAGCTGGGCCAGGAAGCCACCGCTTACGCTGTCGCCTTTCAGGCCGTAAAGCGCCTTATCAACGATTTCCTGGTTTTGGATTGCGTAACCACAGATACCCACACCGGCTACAGCCCATAGGCCGTGGTTGTGGATGATATCGAAGTCGTGGGCGTATGTATCGACGAACATATCAGCCATGATCTGGAACAGATCGTTTTCGATCAGGCGACGCTCGTCATCAGACAGCGTGTGGTGGATACAGCTGTACGCACAAGACGCGTAAAGCATCCACATGTTCTCGTTCAGAGTCTGGTGGAAGATACGGCCAGGGTGGTTACTGTCTAGGCTGACGTTAAGCTCTAGCTTAGGGTAAACCTCTGCGTACGCCACCAGCAGGTTGCGGATGTAATCACGGTAAGCTTCGTTCTCAGTGATCAGGTACAGACGGCCAGCAATATCCATATGGATGTAGTTTTGCTTATGGCGGTTGTGCTCATAGCCGCCACCTTCGCCGTGGCCAGGTACTTCGATACCAACCGTTGCGATGTAGTCTTCTAGTTTTGCAATGTCACGGGCCAGTGCATTGCCCATCAGGGTATCTTTACCCAGATCTTCACGAAGGATTGAGGCTTCATCGAAGCTCATCAGTAGTGGTTGATACGTCATTATTTCGTCTCCTGCTCAACAGCAAGGAATCCTTTCCAGCTATAGGTTGTGTCGTTAATGATAATTCGATGTTCGGTCGTGTCGGTCACATTCGGCTGGTTGCTTACCATGACGGTGAAGCGGATGCTTTCCCCTTCGATAGCAACCACCGAACCTGTCTCGTTATGAGCCAGAACATTAATCTTGTTTAGTGCGCCACGAGCATCAACAGAGGCTTCTACTGCCTCATTGAAGTAACCGTGGGTCTCCAATGCAGAAGCGAACAGCAGGTCTCTGCCCGTGGTTCGCATAATAAAACTGGTTTCATGGCGCAGGTTAAACTGCGGATCGTTGGCACCGGTCTGGGTGAAAATCATCTCGTTGTCAGCACTTGAGCTAGTACCAAGCCAAGTGTAGTAGCTATTGCCCTGCAGCCAGCTAACCAAAGCATTGTTACCTGCTTCGCCACGAGCGAGGTTCCAGAGGTGCTGATAGCCATTGCTATCACCCAATGGGTGAAGTTCGTTGTTCGTCTTGTACTCGAAATCGGTACGGATGATCTGGCCCTGGTACTGGTGCGAATAGTCGTACTGGTGCGGTTTATCGCTTGTCAGACGGTACAGGTCGATCAGCAGCGGGCTCTCAAGCACATCGGATTTCAGTAGCATCACTGTGCGCTGCATACCTGTGCCTGGGTAATGCTCATCTGCAAAAGCACTCATTGCCTGCAGCTCGGTACCTTCACCCATGAAAAAGTGTGGCTGGCCATGTACGCTATCGGCACGGTTGACATCAAACTGGTTCTGGCAACCTTCGTCTACCGTCACGCTATTGTGATTGATGGTCTGGCGAGCGTAGCTTTTGTTCTCATCCAGGTAGCGGCCGCCAAATTTCGGTTCGATATTCACCCAGCGGGCAAAACCGTATTCGCGCAGCACTTCCTGACCACGGTTGTAGAAGGCGATACCCAAGGTATCAAAGTGGCCGTGACCCATACCGTGCTGGCCATAGTTCATCGATAGCTGGCAGATATCTTTGTCTTTCGCCTGCATACGCAGGAAGCCTTGCGCGCCGCAGTTACCATCTGGACCTTCGTTCAGCTCAACGCTCGGCCATAACGGCGGCTCGATGTTTTCTTTAGCATCACAGGCTTTGGAAAGAGCTAAGCCACAAGGGTGCATCCAGACCTGATCTTGGATCTGTGCCATTCCCAGCAGGTTTTCATCAAAACCGTAACGCTTGAAGACCATGCTTACAGCCACCACGACACCCATATCTGTAATGCCCATACTCTTTGAAGCATCGTTCAGGGCTGGGAACACACCATTCGGGTATGCCGTGGCCAATAAGGCGTGGGTGGTCTTCTTGATCACCTGATCCTTGTAGTTGTAGATATCCAACTCAGGCATATGGCGATGCAGCACCTCGGCAAACACGGCCAACGGGCGAATCGCAAACCGGTGGTAATAGGGACCTTCAATATAATAGCCCGATGGCGAAAACAGTTCCGACAACTGGGCAAGGAAGCCCCCTGCCTTACCATCTCCTTTTAAGCCATAGACCGCCATTTCCAAATACTTGCGCTCGCCAATGGCTAAGCCGCAGATACCCGCCGCAGCCACCGCCCAAATGCCGTGGTTATGAATACGGTCAAAATCAAAGTCATACTTCTCTGTCGCGACATGCAACATGGGCTTGAACAAGTTTTCAACGATGTGATCACGCTGCGAATCAGAAAGCCATGCACTGATGCACGAATAGCCTAAACTTGCATACATAAGCCACATATGCTCATTGAGCATCTGGTGAAACAAACGGCCCGGAGGGTTGGTATTGCGCTGGACATGGAAATCTAGCTGCAAGTATTTGTCGGCATATTGGGTCAAGAGTTGACCAGCATATTCGGCATAACGCTCATCTTTGGTGATGAGGAACAAACGACCAGCCAGATTAATGTAATGGTAGTTTTGCCTGTGCTTATTATGTTCATAGCCACCAGCTTCGCTTTGGCCGGGAACATCCATTGGCAACGCCATATATTGCTCAAGCTCTGCCTGCAGCTTTGCAATGGTATGGCCCATTAAAGAAGAGCTCCCGATTTCTTTATGTAAATCAGAAGCTTCTTCATAAGTTAGTAACACTGGCAGTGTCGTTGTGTTCATATTGACCTCTAGGTTAGAGCGTATACTGCACCCCTTCGATACACATAAAATAATACAAATTGATTTTTGTTTCACTACCGTTTTGAAAAAACCTGACCATTATCACATTTCAATTTGCGAGTTGATCCATGTCAATCAACAAATATAAACCCATGTTTTTAATAAAAATAAGCATAAAACCATACACATCAACCGCTGCGGCACTAAAAAATAAATTTGATTGAGGTCACGAAAATAGCGGTCTTGTATTACAATATAACTTTTCAATTATTACACTAGCACCAGTTCGATAAACTTAAGGCTGAAAAAGATGACCATTGATACTTTCGTAGTTCTGGCCTACTTCCTGTTTCTAATCGCGATTGGGTGGATGTTTAGGAAATTCACCACCTCGACCAGTGATTACTTCAGGGGTGGAGGTAAGATGTTGTGGTGGATGGTAGGTGCTACCGCTTTCATGACACAGTTTTCAGCATGGACGTTCACCGGTGCAGCAGGGAAAGCATTTACAGATGGTTTCGCCGTAGTTATTTTGTTTTTGGCAAATGCTTTCGGTTATTTCCTCAACTATCTGTATTTCGCACCAAAATTCCGCCAGCTACGTGTGGTAACAGCAATTGATGCCATCCGTATGCGTTTCGGTAAAACCACAGAGCAATTCTTCACTTGGGGCAGCATGCCAGATAGCCTTATCTCGGCAGGTGTGTGGTTGAACGGTCTTGCAATCTTTGTTGCAGCAGTATTCAACATCCCAATGGAAGCAACCATTATCTTCACCGGTATCGTACTGATGCTGATGGCGGTAACGGGTGGTTCGTGGGCCGTTATCGCGTCTGACTTCATGCAGATGCTGGTAATCATGGCAGTAACAATCACGTGTGCGATTGCAGCATACTTCCACGGTGGTGGTATTGGTAACATCGTTGACAACTTCCAGGGCAACTTCCTGGTAGGTAACAACCTGAACTACATCAGTATCTTCATCCTTTGGGTAGTGTTCATCTTCATCAAGCAGTTCGGTGTAATGAACAACAGCATCAACGCTTACCGCTACCTTGCTGCAAAAGACAGTGAGAATGCGCGTAAAGCAGCTGGCCTTGCTTGTATCCTAATGGTAGTAGGTCCAATTATCTGGTTCCTTCCACCATGGTATGTAAGTGCCTTCATGCCTGACTTCGCAGCACAGTATGCTTCAATGGGTGACAAAGCGGGTGACGCAGCATACCTAGCATTCGTACAGAACATCATGCCTGCAGGTATGGTTGGTCTACTGATGTCAGCAATGTTCGCCGCAACTATGTCTTCTATGGACTCAGGTCTGAACCGTAACGCTGGTATCTTCGTTTGTAACTTCTACCAGCCAATCTTCCGACCGCATGCAAACCAGAAAGAGCTAATTATCGTCAGTAAACTGACCACTATCATGATGGGCTTCATCATCATCTCGATTGGTCTGTTTATTAACTCTCTGCGTCACTTGAGCTTGTTTGATATCGTACTGAACATCGGTGCTCTGATTGGCTTCCCAATGCTAATCCCTGTCCTACTAGGTATGTGGATTCGCAAGACCCCAGACTGGGCAGGTTGGTCAACGCTAATCGTTGGTGGTGTTGTATCTTTCGTATTCGGTATCGCACTGAAAGCCCACCATGTAGAAAGCCTCTTCGGTCTAGAGCAGCCGCTAACTGGCCGTGAGTGGAGTGACCTGGTTGTTGGCCTAAGCCTAGCAGCACACGTAGTGTTCACTGGTGGTTGGTTCATCATGACTAAGTTCTTCTACAAAGGCCTAACGGTTGAGCGTGAGAAAGAAGTAGAGAAACTATTTGAAAACTGGAATACACCACTAGTTTCTGGTGGCGACGAGCAACAATCGCTAGATACAGCGCAGCGTTCAATGCTGGGTAACCTAATCAGCGTAGCAGGCTTCGGTATTCTGGCTATGGCCCTGATTCCAAATGACCCATCAGGCCGTGGACTGTTTATTTTGTGTGGCTCTATCGTACTAACGGTCGGTATCCTGCTGGTGAGTGCTTCTCGAAAAAAGCCTGAAGCCGCAGCCGAGACGAGTGCGGCTTAACCAATAACAACAGCAAAGGCTGGACCTTTGTACCCTATTTTAAATTGTAATATTTTAACACATTAATTTTTCGGGAGAATCACACAATGTTTTTCGAAATCAACAAAAACGAGTGGGAAGACCTAGGCGATGGCATCAAGCGTAAAATCGTAGGCCACACTGAAGACCTTATGGCAGTACACCTAGAGTTCGCAAAAGGTGCTATCGGCCACCCACACGCCCACGATATCCATGACCAGATTGGCTACGTGGTTGAAGGTAGCTTCGAAGCAGAAGTTGACGGTGAGAAGCGCGTACTGAAAAAAGGCGACGCTTACATCGCTGCGAAACTAGCGGTTCACGGTGCAGTTGCACTAGAAGAAGGCAGCATCCTTCTAGACATGTTCTCTCCAGTTCGTCAGGACTTTTTGAAGTAATTACCCTGATGGGAAGGGCACGCTAGTGCATCTTCCCATCCCCTTTTTCCGGAGTATGTATGGCTACTATGAACATTGCCATTCTTGGCGAGTGCATGATTGAACTGCAACAAGCCAATGACCAACTAACCCGTAACTTTGGTGGCGATACCCTTAACACAGCGGTATACCTATCTCGCCTAACCAAGGACAAGGACATCAACACCACCTATGTAACTGCCCTAGGTAACGACAGCTTCAGTGATGAAATGTTGGCAGCTTGGAACAAGGAAGGGATCAATACTGACTTGGTGCTACGCCTAGAAGGTAAACTACCTGGCCTTTACTACATCGAAACCGACAGCACAGGTGAGCGCAGCTTCCACTACTGGCGTAACGATGCAGCAGCAAAATACCTGCTTGAGCAAGAGCAAAGTGCAGAGCTGCTAAACAACCTGATGGCTTTTGATGCGATTTACCTAAGTGGCATCAGCCTGGCTATCCTAACGGCTGCAAGCCGTGAACAGCTATTTACTTTCCTTGAAGATTTCAAAGGCAAAGGTGGCAAGGTGTTGTTTGATAACAACTACCGTCCAAAACTTTGGGCTTGTGTGAAAGAAGCACAGGAAGCTTACCTTCGCATGCTATCCCTAACTGACATTGCGCTACTGACTTTCGACGACGAGCAGTTGCTGTTCGGCGATGAGACGCTAGAAGAGTGTATCGAACGTACCCAAGGTGCCGGCGTTACCGAAATCGCTATCAAGCGTGGTAAAGATGCCTGCCTTGTTGTTACCGCAGAACAGAATGTATTCGTCCCTGCCCTAGTTGCTGACAAGGTTATTGACACCACAGCAGCAGGTGACTCATTTAGCGGTGGCTACCTAGCCAAGCGTTTCACCGGCGGTTCAGCAACCCAAGCAGCTCATGCAGGCCATCAGGTTGCATCAACGGTTATCCAATACCGTGGTGCAGTGATCCCTGCCGACGCGATGCCAACGATTTAACACACACTAAGTGAGAGTAAAGAATTATGAGCAACCTAAACGATAAACTAGCTGCGCTGAAAGTAATCCCAGTTATTGCTATCAAAAACGCTGAAGACGCAATCCCACTAGGTAAAGCCCTAGTTGACAACGGCATGCCTTGTGCTGAAATTACTTTCCGTACTGAAGCGGCAGCCCAAGCTATCCGCAACATGCGTAAAGAATTCCCAGAGATGCTAATCGGTGCAGGTACTGTTCTGACTAAAGAGCAAGTTGACGAAGCTATCGACGCTGGCGTTGACTTCATCGTAAGCCCTGGTTTCAACCCAACGACAGTAAAATACTGCCAAGAGAAAGGCGTTGCTATCGTTCCTGGTGTTAACAACCCAAGCCTGGTTGAGCAAGCGATGGAAATGGGCCTACGTACCCTTAAGTTCTTCCCAGCTGAACCTTCTGGCGGCGTTTCAATGCTTAAAGCACTAACAGCTGTTTACCCTGTTAAGTTCATGCCTACTGGCGGTGTTAGCCTGAGCAACATCGATGACTACCTAGCGGTACCTTCTGTACTGGCTTGTGGTGGTACTTGGATGGTTCCAGGCAACCTGATTGACAACAAGCAGTGGGATGAGCTTGGCCTGCTAGTTAAAGATGCTGTAGCCAAAGTTCAGTAATTGCTTCACCCCCGATGAATTTTCTGATTTTAGTCGATCATTTTTGATTTTTTTAATTTGTTTAGTTACTTGCCAAAGTTACTACATTAATTGATCCAGTTGCCCCAGCCATGAGCTGGGGCTTTTTTTATCTGCAGTTCCCAAATCAATGCTCAAATTACAGTCATGTTGAAAGCGAAAAGCAATCAGGCGATATCTGCCCTAGCTAGATGAGGGACGTGGGTATTGGTAGATATGGGGCGGGGGCCTATCCAGCATCTCGCTGGTACGGTAGAGCTCCATATACTGGCGGTTTACCGGCGGCTCGGCATAACTGCGGGTGAACATACTGCTTTCACAGCCAGTAAGCACCAAGAGGAAAGCGCCTGCGACGGAGGCCTGTAAGCATACCCTCAACGTTGACTGGCGGTTCATCATAGGCTCTCACACAATGGAAGACATCTTAACTATAAGTCAGATTCTCACTTTCTGGAGGGCAGTGAAAAACAGCCTATAGTGAAAGGTAGTGAGTGGAGGGAGTTCCATGACGACGTTCTTGATTATTGTCTCGACCTATTACCTGCTGACTTCCAAGCGGCACTTGCTGTCACGCCGTGTTAAAGCGGTCATTGGCGTGTTCTTTTTGTTCTTGCTGCTCATTGCTTACCTACTCTACAACGCCTCTCTGTCATAGCGTATCCGTCCAGTACTACCACATAAAACATGATACAAAAAAGCAGGGGCCACATTGGCCCCTGCTCGTTTACGATGGTGAGTAGCCCTTACTCGCTCATCGTCAAATCATAGTGGTGCATGTCATACACCTCTTCGAGCCTAGGTGTTACGCGGCCAAAACACTTATTAAGCAAGGCCAATAGCAGTTCACCTGTGGCCACTGCATCAATCAAGGCACCATGGCTCGGGTACTCCGGTAGGCCATAGCGCTGGCGGATTGATGACAAACGATAGTCCCCTTCTTCGCGAATATGGCGGTTGGTCACTAACATCTTTTCAATCAGCAAGGTATCGAGCCATAACAGCGGTGGAAGTGGGATCCCAAAGCGCTGTTGCAGATAGTGTTCGAGAAAAGACTTCTCAACCGTGAGGCCATGAACCAACACTATCTTACCGGCCATCTTGGCAAACAAGTTATCCATTGCCTCGTCCAATCCCACCCCGGACTTCAGCATCTCTGGGGTGATCTGGTTGATAATCGCCGACTGGGCATTGATCCCGCTACTGTCCTTGATAAAGGTCTCTTCACAGCTGCTGAGATTGAGCATCCCGTTTTGCATTTCAACATAACCGATACTGAGGATCTGATCCTTGTCAGGGTTCAGCCCCGTAGTTTCAAAGTCGAGGCTGATAATATCTTTCTCTAGCAACGGGGTGCCAGGGGCTGGCAGTTCAACGCCGAGTAGATTTACTACCTGCTGGGCAGAATCAATAGCTCCATAGTTAGCTTGCCACTTGGTCTGAGCCCTCGCCAGACGGTTAAGTGGTTTGAAGTACGACAGCATTCGTTTCATCCCTAACACCTCTTACGCCTGACCGTAACGCAGTTTTACCGCGTCTTGGTGCTCGGCGATAATCCGGAATGCATCCTTGAGGTGCTTACGCTCGAAGCTACCGAACATATCCGGTGAGATGTGGTTATCCGGCACCTCACCGTTCTTAAGCGCCTGAAGCTGATGGCTGTAGCGCACCCGGGTAATGAAGCGGTAGGCGCCAATAATATCCTTGAGGCTCTCCTCACTGAGGCTGCCATGCTCAAAGGCATATTGGAAACGCTCCTCGGTGCCAGTCAGGGTACATCCCACCGACAAGCTGTAGATACGCGCTAAGTCTACTATCAGGTTAAGGGCATATTTCTTGATATTAAGGGTATTACTCTGCTCGCCGTTCTTCTCCAAGACAAACTTATTGAAGATACCCAGCGGCGGCTGGGTCTCCACTGTGTCTCTGGCCAAGATACTCAAGAAGCTGCTATTTTCACCCAACAGGTTCATCAGGTGAGCCTGTAGCTCTTCGGAAAACGCCTCATGGCCATGGATTGCCCGCACTTCCAGGAATACGGTGATATTGAGCAAGCGATCGTATTCTGGGTTTTCTGCCCACTTGGTATAATACGCCTTCCAAACCGATAGCGGCTGGCACCATTTCTGTACCGATGCCATATAGTTACCGCTACACAAGCTATAGCCACAAGCGTCCATCCATTTGCAGACGTCCATTGCCAGCAACTTGAAATACATACGCTGATCATCGGTCACATCATCGGACAAGATAATGGCATTGTCCTGATCTGACAGGGCATGGACTTCATTACGCGCGTGAGAACCTGCCACCACCCAAGCATACTCGCAGGGTGGTGGTCCCATCTTGGCTTCCACCAGCTGCAAGATACGGCGGTTGAAGGTGTCCATGATCATCGCCATCACCTGACCGATGATTTCCGACCCAACATTGCCTTCAATCAACGCCTCGAAAATCGCCTGACGTTCCGAAGCCAATTCGACCAAGTCTTCCAGCGAGTCGGTGTAGTTAATTTTCTCGATCAGGAAAATGGCCTGTACCCGGTGCTTCTGAATCAAGTGGGTCGTCGACAAGACACCGACAACCTGCCCGTCTTTAACCACAGGCAGGCTTCTGACATTGTGCTGCATCATCAATGAGGCGGCTTTCATGACCAAATCATCAGGGGAGACAATCAATGGGTTCGGTGTCATCACTTCCTTGATCTGCCTGTCGGCATTGACGCATTTTGCCAATACCCGCTTGGCCAAATCGCGGTCGGTCATCACCCCGACAATCTGGTTGCCATCTTTAACAACCGCCAGCGGGGATGGGGTTTCAACCGTCATCCGATATGCCGTTTGCTGGATCGATAATGTCGCCGGTACCACTGTCACCCTATCGCTAGCGACTTCTGCCACGGTTTTGAAGAACAAGCCCTTTTCATCATCTGACCACACCACACTCAACGCCGACTGAATTCGGACCTGTGCCTGTGCCGCAAAGTGCTGGGCATATTCCGGGTAGGAGCGCAGGATGTGCTTGAGCTTGGCATGGGGGATCAAATACAGCAGGCTATTTTCCATTGCCGTTGCGGTATAGGCCATCTCGGCATGGCTACTATCCCCTTCCGTTTGCAGGAAACTAAAGCCAAAAATATCTTGCTCACCCAACTTGGCACGCAATACCCCATCGGACTTACGCTGCTCCATTGCGCCGGTTCGAATGATGTAGAGGTAGCACTCTTCCTGATCGGTCGAGAAAGCAATCCGCTCACCCTGTCCTAGGTAATTGATTTTGATACAGCCCGCGATTTTTTCGAGGCAGTCCTGAGGCAGCTTATCGAACGGGTCGACATGGGTCAGAAATTCAATGATGTTCGGCAGCAAGGTGTGAGACATGAGCGATATCCGGTTGGGAGAAAAGTCGAGCGACGCCAATCACAAGACCGGCAATCGATAGGAAATATAATAATACAATTGGGTGTATTTCGGAATGCATCCAGCCCCCAGAACATGGCTCCACATCACGCTTCCAGCATTGCCTCTAGCCTCTAGCCTCTAGCCTCTAGCCTCTAGCCTCTAGCCTCTAGCCTCTAGCCTCTAGCCTCTAGCCTCTAGCCTCTAGCCTCTAGCCAGATTCCTACCTATGTCTTGCAAGGTCAATATGTATTCAGGTGACCTCGGTATAATAATTAATCAGCTCAACCAGCCATACATCCGATTATGAAGCCAAAACACTCCCTGATTACCCTCTCACTCTTAGGCCTGCTGACCGCCTGCTCCTCCCAGCCGGAGGTTACCGATAACAGTGATGTGGTCGTGCTTGCCCATGGCCTAGCACGCAGTAGCAATGCAATGTGGAAGATGAAGGATAACCTGGAGCAAGCAGGTTTTGCGGTTTGTACGATTGATTATTCAACCATCGGTGTTGCACTGGACGATATGCTCGATGATACCCGCCAGCAAATCAAAGGCTGTATATCCAGAGGGGGCAGAACCCACTTTATCGGCCATTCGCTTGGCGGCTTGGTGATCAGGGATTACCTAGCACAGCACCCAGTCGACACGCAGCAGTTGGGCAAAGTCATTTTCATGGGCACGCCAAACCAAGGCAGTGAGGTCGCTGATCACATGCAGGATAACTTCCTAATGGGTATCGGCGGGGAGGTCAGCCAATCCCTGATTTCAGGAGAAAGGAGTTTAGGCAACCAGCTACCTGTCCCCGACTATCCGGTGGGGATCATTGCCGGCACCAAATCATCGTTCGCTACCAAATCCTATTTTGATGTAGCCAATGACGGTTTGGTGTCGGTTGACTCGGCCAAGGTTGCCAGTATGGACGACTTTATCGCCTTGAAGGTGAGCCATACCGCAATGCGCTATAGCCAGAGCGTCTCAGATCAGGCAATCCACTATCTCAAACATGGCCAATTCGACCATACCGGTAGTTTACGCTAGGGTCATTACCGAGGCGCGGGCTACCAAACGGCCTGAGGCGGCAGGTACCTGCTCTATCTGTAGGGGATTGCCATCGACAATACTCTTAACCCTTTTCAGGCAGTCATCAATCAAGGATTCGGTTGGATAGCTGATACAGGTCAGCGGTGGGTAGAGCAAGGTGGCCAGCGGCGAATCTTCCAAACTGATGATCGACACTTCCTGCGGCACCGCAATATTGAACTCCCGCATCAGGCGCATGGCTTCGGCTGCATGACTATCTCGCTTGACCACCAGCGCGGTATATTTTGTGAAGCTGTTGATCAATGCCAGCAAGCCCTGCTCAATATCGTTCTTCGCTTCGACGACCAGTTGGCGGTTGAACGGGATCGAGAGGTTTTGCAGCGCGCTGCGGTAACCTTCCAGCATCTGTTGGCTGGCGGCTTCCTCGGCATCATCAATCAGCAAAGCTATCTGGCGGTGGCCCTTGCCAAGCACATAGCGGCAGGCGCTTTCGGTGGCAAAGGCAAAGTTGTAACCACTGACGATACTGCCTTCGATACAGACATTATCGAAATGGACTACATTGGCAGGCTGTGGGCCGGCTGGCGGTGCGCCCATCACGATAATGGCTTCGCACTGATCTTGCAGCTCATCAATCACCCGGCGCTGGTCTTCAGCATCGCTGGCGTAGTGCAGCAACATGAATTTATTGAGTGATTTTAATCCCTTGGATAACAACGGTAGGTAGTTGGCAACATTGGTCGCTTCAGCCGATGGCAATACGACACCGATATAGTGCGAGGCTTGCTTAGCCAAGTTCTGCGCCGCAACGTTAGGCCGGTAGTTCAGCTCCTCGACGGCTCTCAATACCGCCAACCGGCTCTCTTCCTTGACCCCACGCGTACCACTCAGCACACGCGATACCGTGGCTTTAGATACATTTGCTAGCTTTGAAACATCAGTGATGGTTGCCATTGATCCGTACTACATCGTTGTTACCCAAAAAATTCCCACTGCGCCATACCGTCTTTAATGCCAGCTGACACAGCAAGCGTCTATCATATCATAGTCACCCCCACAGTCATTCGACCATGAAGAAAAACCTCTTTTATCTCGGACAGTTTCCATCAGTTTCCGTAATCACTCCCACTGACGGAAACAGCAGTTAATACCCCAGAGCCTTTCAGGCTGCTTCAGCATGCATCGATGGCAGCCATGCTGCGCCGCGCACACCGCTACTATCTCCGAACTTGGCTTTGACTATCTGGGTATTGCAGTGCTTGGAGAACACATACTTCTCGACGGCCTTTGGCAAGTCTCGATATATCGCATCGGCGTTCGACAGGCCGCCTCCGAGAACGATGACATGCGGGTCGACCACATTAATCACCGAGGCAAGGCTTCGGCCGAAAGCATCAATAAAGTGGTCGTAGTATCCCTTGGCTTCCCCGTCCCCCAACTCAGCCGCCGCAATGATTTCCTGCGCAGTCAGGTTACTACCAAGACGTTGGTTAAAGCGTTCGGTAAAACCTGTTCCGGAAATAAAACGCTCGATACAGTTGTCTTTACCGCAATAGCAGGGTTGGCTCAAACCATCGAGTTGAATGTCGTAACCGGGCAGCGTGTTGTGGCCCCATTCGCCGGCAATAGCATTGGGTCCCATTAGCAACTGGCGGTTAACCACCATTCCGCCACCACAACCGGTGCCAACAATGACGCCAAACACGGTGTTGCCATTGGCACCCGCGCCATCAACCGCCTCTGACAGCGCAAAGCAATCTGCGTCGTTGGCTATGTAGACATCCTGCTCCAGTGCCTGGATTAAATCCGACCATAGGTCGTGGCCGTTAAGGACAAGGCAGTTACAGTTCTTGATTTTGTCAGTCACCGGATCCACCGCACCCGGCAAACCGATACCAATAGACAGAGGTTGTCCGACGGTTAACCGAATATCGGCAATGAAGGTCAGTAAGTTATCCATGAAGGCCTGATAGCTCGACTTCACTGTTGGAATACGCTTGCGGAACACCTGCTCCCCATTGGCATCCAATACCAAGCCTTCGATTTTTGTCCCACCGATATCCAGTCCTAACTGCAACATCTGCCTACCCTCTTTTGTTATTAGCTCTGTGCGTTTCAGCATTGCCGAGTATTCTGTGTCAGTAAGTTGCGCTACAAAAAACTCGGCAATAATGAAAGGTACGGGGATAAAGGTTCTGGTGATGGAAACGGTGAACGAGAGGGTCTGATGTCCCTCTCTAATCTTCTCAGGCGTTGCGACTTCGCGTTAACCTGGATTTACTGCTGCTTGATTGGCATTACTGCACGCGTCGGTGAAGCTCAATGAGTTCAGCGACAAGCTCTTTAGCTAGCATTGAGGTCATCAGGTGATCCTGAGCGTGGACCATAACTAGCGTCATCTTGGTTTTGCCTTCACCTTCATCGGCCTCAATCAGCTGGGTCTGCACCAAATGGGCTTGGTTGGCAAATTCCTGGGCTTCTTTCATCAGGCCTTCAGCTTCTTCGAAATTGCCCTGTTTGGCATGGCGAAGGGCTTCATAGCATAGGCTACGCGATTGACCGGCATTGATGATAATACCCATTACCTGTTCTTCTAAATCCATCTTTCTCTCCACTTTACTGCGACCCTGCTGCCTGGCAGCAGGGCTTGGTACAACTTGATATAAAACTATGACTTCATGCTATTAAGCGGTCACCGGCTGGCCTTCTGCCGCCTCTTCTTCCGCTTTGCTAGCCGCCTCCTGCTCAAGCAGTTGCTTCTCGTAGGCCTTGAGGAATGGCAGGTACATAATGGCTGCCGAAGCCATACACAACAGACACAGGATGACCGGGCTGAATGACCAGTTAGCCGCCCATGACGCACCGATAGGGCCAGGGGTTGTCCAAGGTGTCAGCGATACCACGCGGGCTACCAGGTTCAGGTCAAGTGCAATGTAAGCCAAGGTAGCGTTAACCATCGGCACCAGTACGAACGGCAGGAAGAACAGCGGGTTCATGATAATCGGCGCACCGAACAAGATAGGTTCGTTGATATTGAACATACCCGGTACCACGCCCATCTTACCGATAGTACGCAGGTGAATGGCTTTGCTGCGCAGTAGCAAGAAAGCTAGTGGCAGGGTAGAACCTACACCACCAATTAGTAGGTAGTGATCCCAGAAACCCTGAACGTAAATGTGCGGGATAGCTTCGCCGGCAGCCATTGCAGCCTGGTTAACCGAAAGGTTTGCCATCCAGAACGGGTTCATAATACCGGTGACGATTAGCGCGCCGTGGATACCGGCAAACCAAAGGATCTGACACACCAGTACCGACAGTAGCAGTGCAGGCAAGGTATCAGAGGCAGCAACCAGCGGCTCAACCAACGCCATGATAGCCTGCGGGATGATCATGCCAGTTTGCGATTCAATCAGCAGGTTCAGCGGGTGCAGGGTCAGGATCAACACCATCACCGGAATAAGAATTTCAAACGAACGGGCAACACCGGTCGGTACCTGAGGCGGCAAGCGAATGGTGATGTTGTTACGTTTTAGGAAGGCGTATACCTCGGTGGCGTAAATCGCCACGATCAATGCGGTAAAGATACCCTGACCAGAGAAGTAAGCCGTTGAGATCATGCCGTTATCAAGCGGTGCCGCCACCAGCATGAAAGACATGAATGACAGCATACCTGTGGTCAACGGGTCCAGATCATGGTGGCGAGCCAAACTGGCAGCGACCCCGACCGATATGAACAAGGTCATTATCCCCATGCTGAAGTTGAACGGCAGCATCAGGGTATCAAAGTGGCGCTCGGAAAAATCCAGCCATGCGCGGGCAAAACCCCAAGTGGTATCCTGCGAGAACGGCGGGAAGATAAATACCAACATGAAAGAACCAACAATCATGAAAGGTAGCGCGGCAATAAAACCATCACGGATCGACGTGACGTATTTCTGCTGACCGATAGCACCGGCCATAGGGGTGATTTTCTGCTCTATCACCCCGATTAACTTGTCGTATAGGGCACTCATAACGATTCCTTTATTGTTGTAGTTCGTGATTAACCGTCAATGAGCGACAGGGCAAAGTCCAACACCTTGTCACCCTTCTGCATGCCGTAATCCATCATGTTGATAGGCTCTACCTTGATGCCGTGGGCGTCAGCTTTCTTCTGCAGATCCTGCTGCATGTATTTCACCTGTGGGCCAAGCAGCACCACTTCGTAGTTACCCACCTGCTGGTCGAACTCCGCTGCGCCGTAGGCTTTGATTTCGGCATCCAGGCCACGCTTCTCCGCCTCGGCAACCATTTTTTTCACCAGAAGGCTAGTCGACATACCTGCAGAGCAACACAACATAATTTTTTTCATTTTTAAGTCCTCTATCGAATGATTTCGGTTTGAAATATACGACCAAAGGAAAATATTGGAAACCGGTTTCCAGGCAATCCATTTCTATTTGTGAGTACGATCACCAGAAAACGCCAAATGTTCTGGCAAAATGTGATCCGTTCAATATTGAGACCGGAAACTGTTTCCAAAGGATTAGCAAAACCTATGAACATTCAAGTGATGAATGTCGCGGCAAGTGTCATCGAACAACGTATTTCGCCGCTGGCGAACTGGCTGACACGCAGCAACCACGTTACCGCACTGAGAGATGGTTTCTCCCTGGCTATGCCATTTGTGATAGTCGGCAGCTTACTGGTTCCCTATATTTTTCCGCCATTTGCGATTAATTACACCAGCAGTTTCGGCCAGTTCTACCTCACCCTGAAACCGCTCCTGGCGCCGACTTTCGAGCTGACAATCGGCTTAATAGCCCTGATTGTTGCCTTTGGAGCCAGTGCCAGCCTGGCCAAGCAATACCAGCTCCCCGAACGCCTATCCGGCCTCACCGGGTGTTTGGCTTTCCTGTTATTTATCGGTTTTAGCGGCAACGAGATGCCCAATGTCTACCTTGGCGGTATGGGTATCTTCACCGCATTGATTTCCAGCACCTATGCAATTGAGATAATTAGATTTTTCTATAAAAAAGGTTGGTACATCAAACTGCCGGACGAAGTCCCGCTGATGACCCGCAATGGTTTCCAGCTGATCGTCCCGCTGATGGTTATCTTGCTCTCCATCAGCATGATTAACGCTTACTTGCAGGTCCACACTGGGCTCATCTTGCCCGAACTAATCGCTTCTGCATTACAACCATTGATCGTTGCTTCCGATACTCTAACGGCGGTTTTGGTATCGCTGTTGATCTGCCACCTATTGTGGTTTATCGGTATTCACGGCGCACTCATTATCACCGGTATCATGAACCCGTTTTGGATAACCTATCTGGTTGAAAACCAGCAGGCTCTGGCCAATGGTGCCGAACAGTTGCCACATATCTACCTGCAGGGGTTTTGGGATTTTTACCTGTTAATTGGTGGGATTGGATCCACTTTGCCGCTGATTTTCATGGCGATGAGAAGCAAGTCTAAGCAATTGAAATCAGTGGGTAAAATCGGCCTTATTCCATCCCTTTTCAATATCAACGAACCGATCTTGTTCGGCTTCCCGATTATCATGAACCCGCTGTTCCTGATCCCTTTTGTCGGGGTGCCACTGATCAACGCCTGCATCGCTTGGTACCTCACTGATATCGGTATTCTAGACAGGATGGTGGCGCTACTGCCATGGTCAATGCCGGCTCCGCTCGGTGCGGCATGGGCCGCCAACGGCAGCTGGAAAAATATGTTTATGTGCCTGTTTGCCATTTTCAATTCATGGATGATTTACCGCCCGTTCTTCAAGGTCCATGAAAAGCAACTGCTCGAGCAAGAGGCCCTACGCCAGCGATAAGCTGCTCCCATCCCTTCTTAGCCGCCACATTCAGGCGGCTTTTTTGTTTCGATCAAAATCACAGATCCAGAGATCTCCTACCGTTATTTTGTGACCTTACTCATTTTATGGAAACCGGTTTCCATTCTAATCTATCTTTTCTCAGTTTATGTCCGTAGATTCCCCACCAGAACATCAAACAGGCAGGACACAATGACGACCCAACACTTTCTTGTACTGGATATCGGCGGCAGCGCCGTCAAATACGCTGTGATGGACTCCCACGCTACCTTGCTGCACAAAGGCCGGTTCACCAGCCCCAAAGCATCGCTCGATGACTTCTGGCTGGCATTAGACAAGGTTGTACTGACATTGCGCCACAAATACACCCTCAGCGGCATAGCTATTAGTACCTGCGGTGCGGTGGACTGCGACAGCGGTGTTATCCACGGTGCCAGTGCCCTGCCCTACATCCATGGCCCCAATTTCAAATCATTGATTTTCGAACGTTACCAGCTCACTGCAGAGCTTGAGAACGATGCTTGCTGCGCCGCACTTGCCGAGCTGTGGCAGGGATCTGCCCAGCAGGTCAACCAGTGTTGTTTGGTGGTTATTGGCAGTGGCATCGGCGGTGCGGTCATCAACAACCGCCAGATCCAACACGGCCATCAGCTCCATGGCGGCGAATTCGGCTACATGATCGCCGGTGAGGAAAACGGCTTACCCGTAACCTTCAGTAACAAGGCCTCCACCCGGGCCTTGGTTGAAGCAGCAGCGCAAGCACTGAATGTTGAGGTTGAAAGCCTAGATGGCAAGGCTGTATTCGAAGCCGCCGAGCAAGGTGATGAGCGCCTTCAAGAGGTCATCGAGCAATGGTACCGCACGCTAGCCACTGGCCTGTTCAATATCCAATATTGCATTGATCCCGAGACCATCATCTTGGGTGGGGCAATTAGCGAAAGGCCGGACTTGCTCGGGCACCTCAACCGCCATCTTGATGATCTGATGCAGGCAATCCCTATTGCCAATATCAAACCTAAGCTCGCGACCTGTCAGGCAGGCAATGATGCCAACCTGATAGGGGCCCTGTTCCATTTTTTTACAGCGGCAGGCCTGACTCCCGGCGTTTAAGCCGGGCCACAAAGAGCTAACCGACAAAGCTATTTCCCGATAGCACTATTTTTTCCGATAACTCCTATCGCTCAACAGCTGAGCGGAAAAAGACTGAGGCAACTATGACAACTTACACTTTCCCGGAAGGTTTCCTGTGGGGTGCAGCAGCATCTGGCATTCAAACGGAGGGCACCACCAACAAAGCCCACCCGTCCATTTGGGATACCTGGCATCAAAATAGCCCTGAGCGTTTCTTCAAGGAAATCGGTCCTGCGAAAGTCTGCCAAAGCTACGAGCGCTATCAGGAAGACGTCGCGTTGATGAAAAAAATCGGCATGAACTCCTTCCGTACCTCAATCCAGTGGTCGCGCCTAATCAAAGACTTCGAAACCGGTGAGGCTTGCCCGGATGCCGTTGCTTTCTACGATGCCTACATCGATGAGATGATTGCCAACGGCATCACGCCGATGATCAACCTCTACCACTTCGACATGCCTGCCGAGTTACAAGACCAATACGGCGGCTTCGAGTCCAAACACGTTATCGGACTGTTCGAGAAATTTGCCCGTACCGCCTTCAAGCTGTTCGGTCATAAAGTTAAGCACTGGATCACCTTCAACGAGCCGATTGTTCCTGTTGAAGGCGGCTACCTGTATGACTTCCACTACCCTTGCAAGAAAGACGGCAAACTGGCAGTCCAGGTCGCTTTCAATATCATGGTTGCCCATGCCAAGGCAGTATTGGCTTACCACGAAATGAAACTGGACGGTGAGATTGGTGTGGTGCTCAACCTGACCCCGTCTTACACCCGCAACGACAGCGATGCCGACCAAGAAGCGGCATGGTATGCCGACCTGCTGTTCAACCGCAGCTTCCTTGACCCAATGGTGAAGAACACCATTCCAGATGAGCTATGCCAAGTCCTACGTGACAACGACATTATGCCGGCATTCAGCGACACTGAAATCGATGAAATCAAAGCAGCCGAAGTCGACTTCCTGGGTGTTAACTACTACGTGCCACGCCGCGTTAAAGCCCGTGAAGCCGAATACACCCTGGATTACTTCACGCCAGAGAAATACTTCGAGAACTACATCAACCCGGAAGGCCGCTTCAACCCATACCGCGATAACAACGAGATCCTGCCAACGGCAATCTACGATATCGCCAAGAACATCCAGGACAACTACGGCAACATCAAATGGTACTTGGCAGAGATCGGCATCGCGATGGATTTGGAATCGGAAGGCCCGGTCCAAGAAGACGGCATGATTGACGACAGCTTCCGTACCGAACTGATGAAAGAGCACTTCATCCAACTGCACCGTGCGATGGAGGAAGGGGCTAACTGTTTCGGTATCCACCAATGGACCTTCATCGATAACTGGTCATGGCTGAACTCATTCAAGCGCCGCTACGGCTTCTACCGACTGGATTTGGAAACCGGCAACCGTATCCCGAAACGCCACTCGACATGGTTCAAGGAACTGGCGACGACCAACCAATTCACAGTGTAAATCGCACCGAACTCCCCCTCGATTGAAAGATAAAAAGCCCGGCAGTTTTCACTGCCGGGCTTTCATTACAATAAGCTATCGCTTAAATAGATCTTCTCAAGATTCAGAGGCTAACACTTGCTGCGAGACCTGCTTTTTCTTGAAATACCTCACCGCAACACCCACCAGCATCACTACACCACACAAGCCGTAGACCTGCATAAAGGTTGGGTCATCGGACACAAAGCCCACCTTGCTGAACATGATGTAGGCACCCAATACCATGTAAAGAATGACCGCCGAGGCTTCGAAGCGGAACTCCCATGGCGTTACATCCATGCTTTCATTTACTGGCATCACATAATCGCTGCTGCGCGGCGCAAAGTGGCCGATCACGAACATCAATACGGTACAGACCACAAACAAAATCGCCAACTGGTGCAGGAAGTGCAACGGTGTTTTGAAGATAAGCTGCATCGAGGCATAGGAGCTAACGAACACCACCAGCGCCACTTTTGCTGCAATAGCTGGTACGCGTTTGGAAATATAGCCAACGAAAACAATGGTAAAGATTGGCACGCTGAAGAAGCCCGCTACCATCTGTAGGTACTGGAACAAGCCTTCAGGGGCATACATGATAAACGGCGCAATACAGATAGAGACAACCGCAATCAGTACACCGAACACCCGGCCCTTGGCAACCAACTCTTTGTCTGTCAGACCTTCCTTGGCAAAGATAGGTTTATAGACATTCAGGGCAAACAAGGTGGTTGAGCTGTTCAGTACCCCATTGAAAGTCGACAGGATGGCACCGAACATGACGGCCACGAAGAAACCAACCAATGGCTTAGGCAACACTTCGTTCACCAAGCGGGTGTACATAGTATCCGGGTTACCGGCATCGGCACCGAACAGGTGGAAAGCGATGATGCCCGGAATGATCAGGAACAGCGGTGAAATCACCTTGATGGCACCGGCCCATATCACCCCTTTCTGGCCTTCCCTAAGGTTCTTGGCACCCAGCGCTCGCTGGATAATCGACTGGTCAGTACCCCAGTAGTACAGGTTCACCAATAGCAGACCGGTAAACAAGGTCGAGAACGGCAGTGGATCGCTGGCAGCACCAACCGATTCCAGTTTCTCCGGCGCAGCAGTCAGCAGGATATTCAAACCTTCACCAAAACTGCCGCCACCTAGGGCAAACAGGCCGAATACCGGGATCATCAAACCACCGGTGATCAAGCCCACGCCGTTGATGGTATCGGCAATCACTACCGCTTTCAGGCCACCGTAAATGGCGTAGAAAAAGCCTAACAACCCAATCAGTGCACTGATCAACGCAATGGCCTGGAATTCCGAAATACCCAGTATTGACTCGATGTCAAAAATACCGGTCAGCACCACCGCCCCCGCATACAGAGTCGTCGGCAAAATATTAATCACGTACTGGCACAGGAACAGCAGGGTTACGAATTTTTTCACCCCGAGGTCGTAGCGGCTTTCGAGGAAGTCCGGCACCGTGGTGATCCCCTGCTTGAGGTAGCGGGGCACTAGGTAAAGGGCGATCATCACCAGGGTGACACCACTGGCCACTTCCCAACCCATAACCGACATATTATGGGTATAGGACTGGGCAGACATCCCGACAAAACTGGTTGCACTAAGGTTGGTTAGAATCAGGGATGAGGCAATCAAACCACCGGTCAGTGAACGGCCGCCGAGAAAAAAGCCATCGTGGGAGTCATTCTTCGAGTTCTTCACTTTGCTGTAGGTAAACCAAACCACAAAGCCGGTGAACAAGAAGAATGAAATGAGTGTAATTTCCATCTTTCAGTTCCTTTTGTTTGGTGGCACCTGAGGTGCCACCGGGTACGTATTAATCTTTTTGTAGGTGTAGGATCAGGGCAGATTCGGGATCGAGGATCGGCAGGATAAGGCCGATTTCCATCAGGTTATCTCCCCGTAGGTGTAGGGTTTTATCTATCCAAGCTGGGCGGTGCTTCATCAACTGGAACGAGCTTTGTGGCATCTCGACAATTTTCACCGAGTACATTGCCTCTGGCTCCAAGCAGCTCAAACGAAGCGGGGCTGGCAGGGCATGGGATGGCATCGCCCGCTGGCAGACGGTGATCAGCATTTCATCTTGGTGCTCGACGCCATAAATGTATTGCCGCTCATCAGCTGGATCGATCCGGAAGGCACGGCCATTGTGCAGTAGGGTTCGGAAGCATTTGTGCAGCTCGATATAGTGGGCAAAGGCCGCCTTCTCTTCTTCACCGACCTTAACCGGATCCAGCTCGACCCCCATATGGCCTTGCAGTGCCGTTACCCCACGCAGGTTGATATTGTGCATGCGGTTGGTTGAATGGCACTCGGCAGGGCCGATATGGGCACCCATCACTTCCGGCGGGAAGAAATATCCCATACCACGTTGGATAGTCTGGCGTTCCAGGGCGTCATTACAGTCCGATGCCCAGAAACGATGGGTGCGCTTGAGCACTTCGAAATCGATACGACCACCACCGCTCGAGCATGATTCAATCTCGACTTCTGGGTGCTTGGCCCGTAATGCATCAAGCAGGGCATAAAAGGCCAATGTTTGCCCCTTCACTGCCGGTTTACCATTATGGGCCGGCTGTACTAGCTCGCGGTTCATATCCCACTTGAGGTAGCTGATCTGGTAACGGCTGAGCAAATCGTCCAAACGGCTGAACAGGTAATCGAAACAGTCCTGGTTTTGCAGGTCGAGTACATACTGCCAACGGCCAGACGGCTGCTGGTAACCCTCGATGCCCAACACCCAATCAGGATGGGCACGGTATAGGTGCGAGTCCATACTGACCATTTCAGGTTCAACCCACAGGCCGAACTCCATGCCGTTATCAATCACATGCTGGATCACCGGCTCCAGGCCATTCGGGTACTTGGTTTCATCAAGGTACCAATCCCCCAGAGCCGCCTTTTCGCCATCGCGACCGACAAACCAACCGTCATCGATAATGAAGCGCTCGACGCCCATACGTGCCGCTTCACTGGCCATCTTCATGATGTAATCAGGATCGTGGTCGAAGTAGATCCCTTCCCAGGTATTGAGGTGTACCGGGCGGGGCTGATCTGGGGTGAACGCCAGGATGTTTTCGCGAACATAGCGGTGGAAACGCTCGGAGATCCCATTTAAACCGGCATTGCTGTATGTCGCAAAGAGCTCTGGGGTGGAGTAGCTTTGATGCGGAGCCAACGCTACCTCACCGGAGAACAGCAACTCACTTGCTTGGACAAAGCGGCGACCATCACTGCGAACGTCTGCACGCATGCGGTGGTTGCCACTCCAGGCAAAATGGAAGCCCCATACCTGGCCGGATTGCTCAGTAAACCCTTTGGCACCGGCAAACAAGCCAGGGAAATTCTCATGCGAGGTACGGCCACGGCGGTTTTCCTGAACAAAACCACCATGTTCGAACGCAACGCGATGGGTCTGGAACTCCTGGCACCAACGGCCATGGAAGGTCATCAACTCATTGGCGTGATAAGGGACCGGCAGGGTGCATGCCAATTTGTCCAGCGAGTAGGCTTCATCGCCGAGGTTCTTGATGGTGAGCTTCTGGCGCAGTACATCACTGCTGGCATCCAGTTCAAACTCCACATCCAATTGCAGCATGGCCACGTCATCAACCAGTTCGAACACCACGCTCTGGCCTTGGTGGCGGTAGTTTTCCATCGTAAACACCGGAGCAAAATCATGGCCTTGGCGGTTACCTTCGAGGCCCGGGGCATTGAAGTGCCCCGCCCCAAGCTCCGGACAAACACTCAGCGGCACATCCACATCGAGTCGTGCCTGGCTCACCGGGCGTTCGGTAGCCAGAAATAAATCCTCATCAATGGCGGATACCTTTTTACCCCAATGGATAATTTCCGGAATACGCCCCAACTTAAACACCAAGCTCAGGTTCTGGCTCTGCAAATGAAGTAGCTTTGTCATAGTCTCTCAAAAATTGTTTTCGATAACATTTAAAAACAAACTAGATCACTAACACCTCACTTAAAAAGCCAAAACCGATGAAAATGTGATCAAAGATCCTTTTGATAATTGAGTTACGTGAGACTCATCACTAAATGTTTTCGAAAACATAAAGCATCAAAAATGCCTTTCTCCGTGTTCATGATAGAATGCTTAGATGTTCAAAATGGATGGCAAGCAATGACTGCAACTTTCAAAGATGTCGCCCGTTTGGCCGGTGTCTCTACCCAAACGGTATCCCGGGTAACCAACGGAGCGGAAAATGTCTCGAGCAAAACCAGGGAGAGGGTGCTGGCGGCGATTGAAGAGCTCGGTTATATCCCAAACAAAGCGGCGCAGGCACTAAAAGTCCAGAATAAAATCATTGGCTTAATCACTCTGGATATGGCATTTCATGGTGCGGCGATGATAGCCAATGGGGTTCGCCTGCAAGCCCATGACGCTGGCTATACACTGGCCATCTCGGCAGTGGACAAGCTTGATGATCAGGACATTGAAAGTGCCGTCAGGGAGCTGATCGCCCAACAGGTTGAGTCGATAATTATCAACGCACCGGTATCCAGTGAGCTTGCTAGCGAACTGGTGCAAAAATACACCAAGGTAAAACTGCTATTTATTGATGTGCCGGACGGCACTCAGGTCAATGCAGTGTGCAGTGCCAACGGCAAGGGTGCAAAGCAAGGAGCCAAACTGCTTCTGGAGCATGGACGGACCCAGCCTGTTTTACTGACCGGCCCCAATGCCTCCTATGCTTCCCAGCAAAGGACCCAAATTTGGCAGGATGTATTCGCCAGCCACCATATAGGTATTGTCGCCCAATACGAAGGTGACTGGTCTGCCTCGAGCGGCTACCAAACCATGCGCCAAGCAATTGTGCAAAACCGCCACTTCGACTGTGTGCTGGTCGCCAATGACCAGATGGCCCTTGGGGCACTTCGCGCACTCAATGAGATGGGTATCGACGTGCCAGGCAGCGTATCGGTAATTGGCTTTGATGGCACAGAGGACAGTGCATTTTTCACCCCGCCACTGACCACCATCAAGCAGGATTTCAAATTACTCGGCCAAACGGCAGTCAACAAACTACTCACAGCCCCTGCAGATCAAGTAGACATCACCCATATCGATGTCACGCTCATCGAGCGAGAAAGTACAGCTGCGCAACATAAAGGCAAGGAGCATATCCAACAAGCCAAGCAGTTACTGGATAAGGCGCTAAGGTTGCTTGACCAATAACAGGGACACTTGATACTCCAACGATAGAAAACAAAGCCCGGGGCGATATCCCGCACCGGGCTCCTTCGTTTCTTACTGTGGGCTATTGCTTGCTGCAATAGGTTTTCGATTAAGCTGGATCGATAATGGCTAGGCGATTTTTCCCGCCGCTTTGATCTTCACATGGACCCGGTTGCCCTGCAGGTAACTGAGAGGAATTTCATGGCGCTCGATCACTTGCACACTGTCAGGGCAAGCGCCGGCTTCTACTGCCATCTGCTCTGCTTCTATTTCCAGTGCCTTCAGTATTGCCTGGCGTTGATCCGGGGCGACCTCAACGATTTTATCCAGCTGACCGGAAATCTCACCAAGCGCTACCCCGATAGCATTGGCGACTTCGAAATGTTCGGGACGGACAACTTCACTCACCCCACTGAAGCTATCGGGTAGCAAGGCACTGCCGCCACCTACCAGTATCACCGGCACCTTGGCGGCCGAGGTTTTCATCTTATCGATCCCCTCCTCAACCCGCTCTACCATTTGTTGGTAAACCCGATCGGCAGTGATCATGTCAATGCCAAGGGGCTGTGCCTGCGGCTCGCCTGTCCATGTCATGGCACCCATTTCCAGCGCAATATCGGTCAAAGTCAGGGTATCACCACCAAAGCTGCGTGCCTTATGGGTCAACTGGTGGCCGACACTCTCCGGGCCTAGCTCCAGCGAACGGGCATCACTACCTTGAATGCTGCCATCAACTCCGCTTTCAACCCCTTTGACCACCGTACCGCCGCCAATGCCGATAGCTAGGATATCCGGCATCCGGAAGTTAGTGCGGACCTCGCCAAGCTCCACCGCTGCACTCGATTCACGCGGGTAGCCGTGGGTCAACGCGCCAATATCTGACGTAGTGCCGCCGACATCGACCACAATTGCGTCGGCCAATTTAGTCAGGTGACTGGCACCACGGATTGAGTTGGTCGGCCCGCAGGCCACAGTCAATATCGGATATTTAAGGGCAAACTCCTGCGACATCAAGGTGCCGTCATTCTGGCCGAAATATGGTGTCACATTGATGCGGTGCGCCTCGAGTGCATGGCAGAAACCTTCGACAAAACGTTTGGCTGTTCCCTGCAAGGCAGCATTGAGGATGGTGGCATTCTCGCGCTCGAGCATGCCAAGGCTACCGATTTTATGCGACAGGGAAAGCCCTACGCCCGGCAACTCTTCACGCAGCCATTGCGCAACCTGCAACTCCTGCTGGTTGTTTACCGGCGAGAACACACCACAAATCGCTACCGAATCAACCTTGCCGCGCATTTGCTGGCACAACTGGCGGATTTCGGCTTGTTGGATCTCGGCAATAAGCTGGCCGTCGTATTCATAACCACCATGCGCCTCGTAAAAATGACCTCCCAGCAAATCCTGCCACTCTCGGCTCCAACCACAAAGTGGTGGCACACTGCTGCCGCTTGGCAGTGAGAGACGGATCATCCCTACCCTGTCCAACCCCTTGCGCTCGACTATCGCATTGGTGCACTGGGTCGTGCCCAACATGGCATGCTGAACCTGATCGCCGGTGATATTTGCCTGCTGCAACAATGCAGAGATAGCCCCATCAATCCCAGAGGCAATATCGGCAGTGGTCGCCACTTTGACCTTGGCAACACAGTTGAGCGCAGCATCCAACAACACTCCGTCGGTGTTGGTACCGCCCACATCAATCCCTAGACGAAATTGGCCTAAGCGAAACTGTTTCTCTTCCATATCACGTACTCCTATTTCGCTTGGGTCGTTGGGGTTAACGGCTTCAATAATTCCACCGGACAATACTGGGCTGGGTAACCGAAGTAAGCCGGCCCTGCCACTTCGATACCTTTGTCGGTCCGCCACTTTTCATCACAAGGGTAGGCAATAAGATCCACCCGCTGGCCGTAGCGCAGCTGCTCGGTGGTAATAGGGTGACCGGTTTCGTGATCCAAAATCGAGATCAGATCCGGCGTCACCGCCAATAGGTTATCCTCGGCTAAATCACCGGCTTTTACCCCTTCGTGAGCAAGCAGCAGCTCGTTCTGGAAGTGGACGTACACATTATCAACTGTTGACTCTGGGCCTGCATGTTTGAGCCGTTCAATCGTCACGCCGCCTTTGACAAAGCCGCCGCTGGTGTTCCTTTCAATATCAACAATTTTACCGCTGATAATTTTGTGGCCCCCGACGATATCCAGCACTGCCGCCACGCCACTCTTGCCTTCATCGTTCGCTTTGCGGATTGCCTGACCTATCTTCATCGCCTTGGTCAGGGTTGCCGGCAGGGCGCTGCGTTTGAGCGATTCTCCGCGCATCGGGTAGTCGCACATCGCTGCCGAACCGCCCATCTGCTCGGTGATCGGACGGGCAAATCGCTCTGACCATACCCCATCAAGCGGGTGCAAGGTCACGACATTGCCTTTCTCATCAGCCAGAGTATTGGGAGCCGATGGCAACCCATCGAGATAAAACGTCACCATCTGCGATTCAGGGAATGCCCTTCCCATGGCATCACAGTCGATCACCGGAATACCTTTCTGCGCCGCAACCAAAATAGGGATCAAAGAGTTAAACCCGCCGACCTCGATCGGATAGGTCGCTTCAATGTCACACCCCACAGCTTGTTCCATGGCCTCGAACGCCACCAACATCTGATCCCGTGAATTGATTTTCTCAATTGCCACCGTAGGCGCGCCAATCATCGATGAAGGCACTGTCATCCAGCCGTCTTCAACATCATCGAGAGCAATGATCTCAACCGGTTTGGCGGCATTGGCAATGGCGACTTTGGCCATCAGGGCACCACTGTAAGGGTCGCCCCCGCCCCCCGTCCCCAGCACTGTTGCGCCAAGGGCAATATCATCGATCATTTGTTCATTGATAATCACGCGCTGTCTCCTTTTCAACGACTGACAACTTTACGAGCGCCATGTAAGCCACCAGCGAGGCAAGGATGCCGTCAATGGCCGAAATACTGGTTAGCGTAAACAATCCGAAAAACTCACCTGCCGTACAGGCACTGATCACACTACCGAAGCCCCACGCAGCCAAGCCCTTGAACATCCAGTCAGGGGCATTGGAGATCCGCTCGAAAGTCAGGGCTTCTTTGTCAATCAGGTAGTATTGCGCCAGATAGACACCGGCTGACGGGGCAATAGTCACACCCAGCAAGGTCAGGAATGCCGTGAACATATCCACCATACCAAACTGGGCAATCGCCAAGCCGACAATGGTCATCAGCACCACAAGCAGCGGGCGCGGTACTGACGGCAGCGTTACCGACATACCCAGTGCGCCGGAGCACAGGTTACTGCTGTTAGTCGTCCACTGGGCAAACACCAATACGATAATCGCGGCCAGTCCCAGACCTAGCGAGAAGAAAACATCAACAAGGTTATCGGTACCGGTCATCTGGGTTAGCAGCAGCGCAACGACAATGATGGCACTGTTACCAAACAAGAAACCGAACCCTGCGCCGAGAATGGCATCTTTGCGGGTCTTGGCATAACGGGCAATATCCGGTGCAGCGACCGCCGCAAGGATCCAGATAGACATCACAAAGGAAATCGCTTCACCCATCGACAATGGTGACTCAATGGCCTTGGTTGAGGACGACGTGGCACCAGAGGCCATATACAAACCAATCGTAATCAACGTCACCATCAGAGGGACAGAATAGGTACTGAGCTTACCCAGAGCCCGTACCCCATAAATGGCAGTCACCATCATCAACAGGCCGCCACCCACCAGGGCAGTCCCGTGGGAAACCACGACATCATATTTCGCCAGGGCATCTACCATAATCAAGGCAAAGAAATCTGCCTGGAAGGCAAACCACCCCACCAGTGAGATCCCGGTGATGGCACCCATGGTTTTTCCACCTAAGCGGCCAAACACTGCGCTGCTGACCAGAGGGGTCGATACCCCTGCCTGATAACCGATGTTGGCACATAGCATAGCGAGTACCGCCAAAAGCGCCGAACCGACAAATGTGGCGGTCAGGGCCTGATCTATCGGCAGGCCGCTGCTGAGGAAAGCCCCGAGGAACAAACCCGAGATATCAATCCCGATCGCTAGCCAAATCAAGCTGATCACTATCCAGCTCCGCTTTGCCTGCTGCGGTACCGGCTCCAGTTCGAAGTCGTTTATTTTTGAATCCTTTCCTTTCTCGGTCATTCAGCCACCCTGCATTTTTATCCCTAAATATCACATAAAAAAAGTTAGCAGCTTGTTACATTCGAATAAATACATATTATTGAATGCAAACATTCGAAAAATAATATGGAAAATCGCCATGGCCATCCAAGCCCCATCACTGGACAAAAGAGACTTACGCCGCCTAGAGTTATTCCGCGAAATCGTTGAACAGGGCGGGATCAGCAACGCTACCCATAGCACAGGACTGAGCCAACCCGTGCTGAGCAACCAGCTTATCACATTGGAAAAAAGCTTGGGGGTCAGCCTTTGCAAGCGGGGAAGGAGCGGCTTCGAGCTGACTGACGAAGGGAGGTCGGTGTATAATTATGCAAATGAAATTAGCGCAATGCTGACTGAATATGCCTTCAAACTCAAAGGGGTACAGTCAACTTTATCAGGCCATGTGCGGGTTGGCTGCTTGGATAATACTGCGACACTAACCCACAACCCGCTGCTCGGGGCAATAGAGCAATTCTACCAACTCAGTGACGATGTCGAGGTGACCTTGGATGTCGGTGACTTCACCCAGCTCAACGAAAAGCTCTCAAGCGGCCAGCTGGACATGATGATCTGCGTACTCGGTGAACACCAACTCGCAGCCTTTGAATTTGCTACCCCGCTGTTTGTCGAGCAAAGCCACTT
This sequence comes from Photobacterium rosenbergii, assembly GCF_003026455.1. Lineage (GTDB taxonomy): Bacteria > Pseudomonadota > Gammaproteobacteria > Enterobacterales > Vibrionaceae > Photobacterium > Photobacterium rosenbergii. The sequence goes on along the minus strand of NZ_PYMB01000009.1, from coordinate 63,440 downwards.
ATATGCCCGCCGAGATTTGGCAGAGGCGATAACCGTCAATGACTATGCGCTTTCAGGCTGCCGGATCAATATGGGGGGCTACGCAGCCGAGTCCATGAAGCGCCTGCTTGAAATCGAACAACACCCCGGAGCCAAACTCTATAGCGGTTGGCATGTCGAATCTGGCTTGATGCTCACGCTTGCAGGCAGCCACCTCAGCTTCCTGCCAACGCACCTAATAGAGCAAAATCACGCCTGCCGGCACCTAATCGCCCTACAGCCAGATAAATGGAAACTAGAGAGCCAGTTCTACCTAATTACCAAGGCCAAGCCCGACAGCCTGTCCTCGGCGGTTCAGGCATTCACAGAACTACTCTGTAACCCCCAAAGGAACGCTTAGAGCAATAACGCAGATAAGCTATCACGATGTGTGATGAGCACTATCTTGCTGTTAGGTTTCAAGCTGCCAAAATGCACGCTCTTTTGTAGCCCATGAAACAAGAGGAGATAGATTGATGGGTGCTATAGAGCGCGTGTTCCACGCCGTGTTGTTCGAAGTGTTGGCGGTATCGCTGTCGATTGTGTTGCTGATGACCTTTACAGACCATCAGGTCGGGGCCTTATCAGGAACTATGATAATCATTGCGACCATAGCCATGGCCTGGAACTTTGTCTTCAACTGGATATTCGACAAGTTTTTTCCGGGGGACAAAACCCAGCGCACTATCGCGATGCGAGTCTTCCATGTGATTTTGTTCGAGCTTGGCCTGCTGGTGCTGACTATCCCTGTCATGGCTGTGATCTTGGGGGTGAGCCTCTACCAAGCGCTGATTATGGATATTGGTGTGACGGTATTTATTACTCTCTATGCCTTCGTGTTCAACTTCATCTACGACCACATCAGGGCGGCTATCGTAAAAAAGCGTCTTTCCTCATCTGTTCCGCCGATATCGATATAAACTTCCCAGATGGTGATGAGTTCTAGCGATAAAAAAACCGCCAGCATCTCTGCTGGCGGTTTCTATAGTGTCTATACCGGAACTTGCAATTAAGCGTGTAGCAGTTCCATTGACTCTTTGGCGATTACCCACTCTTCGTTCGTTGGGATAACCATAGCAACTGGCGTATTTGGTTTGGTGATGATACCAGCGTTGCCAAAGCGTGCTGCAGCGTTGCCTTCTTCGTCTTCGCGGTAGCCGAAGATCTTCAGGTTCTCTAGGATCTTGCTACGGATTGGCTGAGAGTTCTCACCGATACCCGCAGTGAAGATGATCGCGTCTAGCTCGTCTAGTGCAACCATGTAAGAACCGATGTACTTAGCTACACGGTAGCAGAACAGTTCAAATGCCAGTGTTGCGCCTTCGTGGCCGTTTTCCATCGCTTCGATGATGCCGCGACAGTCGCTAGTCAGGCCAGATACACCTAGAAGACCAGACTTCTTGTTAAGCTCGTCGAACACTTCTTCCTGAGACCAACCTTTCTTCAGTAGGAACTCAATGATACTTGGGTCAAGGTCACCACAGCGAGTACCCATCATTAGGCCTGCAAGTGGAGTGAAGCCCATGCTGGTGTCTACTGACTTACCGTTCTTAACAGCACATACTGAAGCACCGTTACCTAGGTGAACAGAGATGAAGTTGCTGTCTTCAACTGGCTTGTTGATCATCTTAGCGGCTTCACGGCTTACGAAGAAGTGGCTAGTACCGTGGAAACCGTAACGGCGGATACCGTAGTCGTTGTATAGCTTCTGAGAGATAGCACCAGTGTATGCTTTAGCTGGCATAGTCTGGTGGAAAGCTGTATCGAATACCGCGTACTGAGACAGGCTTGGGAACGCCTTCATTGCAGCGCGCATACCGATTACGTGTGCAGGGTTATGAAGAGGAGCCAGATCGCTCAGGTTGTCGATCTCTTCCAGTACAGCCTCGTCAATCTTAACCGTCTTAGTGAATTTCTCACCGCCGTGTACAACACGGTGACCGATAGCAACGATGTCTTGCTTCATGCCTAGTTCTTCAAGCAGGGCAACAATGCGATCAACGGCTTGCTGGTGGTGGTTACCTTCAGCATCAAGCATGTGCTCGTGCTTCTCACCATCGATTTTCCAGCTGACTACTGCTTCAGGCAGGCCGAAACATTCGCCAAGGCCGCTCAGGGTCGCTTCACCGCTTACAGTGTCGATAAGGGCAAACTTAAGTGAAGAACTGCCAGAGTTGATTACAAGTACTAGAGAGTTGCTCATGGGTTATCTCATCAGATTAAATTGGGCTCAAGAACAATAAGTTCCGTTACACGTCTATCCGGTCTGTTGACCTATCCAGAAGAAAAAGTGTGGAGCAGCATTTTCTTCTGATTTATAGCTTTTGATTACATTATTCAATTTTTTTTGAATAACTCAACTTTTGTTTCGATAATTTTGAAAAAAATTGAAAATTCACTGGTTCAGATCAAGTTTAAAGCAACGAAAACGTTTTCGTGCGTCTATTTTGTAACCAGAGACGACAAAAACACATAAAGAAATGTTTATTGCATTAAACAAATTATAGAAAAAAGCAGGCGCAAAAAGGGGAAGAAAAACACATATGAGTCAGGTGGCACATAATCCCTCATAAAAAGAGCAAAGGATAAAGCGTAACCAGCTGATTAACAGGATTTTATTTTAAGCATGGTAAGGTGATACCTGACAAAGGGAGCAACTCCTGCTCAAGGCCGCACCAATCTATCGAATCAAGGGCGGCATTCGCTGAACAAATACTTAACACATCGGTGACAAGCACCAAGCAAGTCACATTTTGTTGAATGTACAAATGCATTCATTCTGTAAAATCAATACGATATTCATTAAGACACATAACCTATCAAGCCTCGATGCCACAAGTCCCCTGTGCTTCCATGTCAATCCACAAAGGATGGCGGGAAATGCTCCAGCAGGCCGCCCTTCAGTTCGGCCTAGAGCCTAACGATTACTTTCCCGATGAAACATCAAGTGAAAGGATCCGGATACGCCCTGCCGACCTGCGCGCTTTCAGCACTCGGTTTAACCAACTGTGCCAAGACAGTGGCGAGCCACTCTTTCCGGCATTTGCCGCCAAGCATGTCTCACCGCTCACCTTTAGTTGCTACTCACTGGCACTGTGGACCGGCAATGATCTCAATACCTTCATCCAAGATGCCTGCCAGTACTGCATTTTGATAGGCTCACCTATCCGGCTCAAGCACCACATCACACCCAAAGGCAACAGCGAACTATGGGTGATCAACCATGATCCCTTCAATGACAAGTCAAAGGTATCCGATCATGGGTTCATGATGTATGTCGCGACTTTAATCGAGATGATCCAGCAATCGACAGGTGGGGTAGATAAATTGATTCTAAAGATTACCCGCTGGCCATTCCCCCAGCTACTACAGCCACAGTTCGAGCAGTTGATGGGGTGCCAAATCAAAACGGGCTCGCCGATTTTAAAAATCTGCTTCCCCAGCAATGCGAGAGAAATCCGATTAAAAGGCCGTGATCCTAATATCTATTCCGTCACAATCCCCCCCTTGCGCCAAGCAGTTAGCCAATTGGAAAGTCACGATATCATTCTACTTATCTACAAGTTGCTTGATAACGAGCCCAACCTAAAGGATATCTCACGGGAAAAAATTGCGGCAGAGATGCTGATGAGTGTCAGGACCCTCAACCGCCGACTCGCAGTCTTAGGCTCCAGTTACCGCCAGGTCTTGGAACAATATAAGCTGGAAAAAGCACTGCTGCTTATCAGTCAGCCCAATATCAACCTGACCGATATCGCCTTCCGGCTCGGGTTTGCCGACCTCAGCAGTTTTTCCCGGGCATTCAAAGGCTGGACCGGCCATAGCCCCACGCATTTTTTGTGAGGCCCGCTTGAACAAAAAACGGCCAGCAAGCTGACCGTTTTCTTATAGGATAAATTTATGGGTTATAAATCGAAACCTTTGTAGCGCTCATACAGGGCATCGATATCATTACTACACATAACGTCCATATTTTCCTGCAGCTGTTTGATTGACCAGTCCCACCATTTCATCTCCAGTAACTTAGCAATGTGCTCGTCACTGAACCGCTTTTTGATTTCCTGACCCGGGTTACCTACGATCACCGCATAGGGAGCAACATCTTTGGTCACGACTGTCCGGGCGCCAATGACCGCACCATCACCTATGGTCACCCCTGGCATAATGACGCATTCACTGCCGATCCAGACATCGTTACCAATCACGGTATCGCCAGCCCGTTCGAAGCCGGATTTCACTTTATCACCGAATTTGCCCACATCGAATGGAAACGAGGAAATCCAATCATGGCGGTGGCCCTGATTGCCCGCCAGCATGAATGTGGCGCCTGATGCAATCGAGCAGTACTTGCCAATGATAAGCTGGTCAACTTCGCCGAAGATCCCCGACTCCCATACCGCCCGGCTAGAGTGGTCCCCCAGCAGATAACGGACACAGTGATCCTCGAAATGCTTATCATGATAATAACCCGAATAATACGTATGCTCCCCGACCGAGATATTCGGGTTCTTCACATGTTCCCTAACTTCATAGCCGCCAAGCCATGAAGGAAAAATGGATGAAGTCATAGCCACCCCTTATAATTGCCACCACTGCCTCACCCGGCATGTTCAACCAAACCATCAACACAGGCCCCGCCCATGCAAACAGATCTGTTGCTTTCTGCCTATTTCGGTGAACTTTACGGCATTGCCTTTTTTACTACTTTTGCCAACAAGTATAGTGACGATAACCACATCCATAAATGGCAACTTTTGATAAAAGTGGAGCAAATCACTGCAATTAAACTGAAAGCAGGATTAAACGCTATCAATATCGCCTGCCCAGACCACGACAGTGAAATGGAAATTAAAGGCCAACGTGACGCCGAAAACTGGCTCAATCTTGAATGGAACAGCTTGGTCGACACCCTGGCTAACTGGGTTGAGCCTTATGCCCTGCGCTACCGTCAACAGGCCGCTAACGCCACCAACTACCATGATCTATATCAGTTAGTCGCTGAGCATGAGGATGTGATCTGGGCCTTTTTGCACGCTGAGCAAAATGATGTTGGCTCAGGGGTAACCATACTTGAATGAAGCCTTCATCGATAAGCACAGTTCATGACAATAGGCCAGCGGCCCTATAAGGCTGCCGGTAGCCCGCTTAATGCGCGCTGATTCAAATAATTCTTGTCATTTTATAGGCGGTAGGCGATGTAGCTAGCAAAACGCCAAATTCTGTATTGTCGAAATCGCAGGGCTGGATTAACAATCAAAGCAGCGAGATATACAGGATAAGAATATGAGTAAGGATCAGCCCTATCAAACCCGCTGCGTCATATTTGACTGTGACGGTACCTTGGTAGACAGCGAACGGCTGTGTAACCAAGCATTAGTGAACATTTTTTCCCGGCTTGGCGGAGAGCTGAGCCTTGACGAGTGTATTGAGCACTTCCAAGGCGGCAAGATTGTTGACATCCTCGCCGAAACCCGGCGTCGTACTGGGGTAACCGTGTCTATTGACACCCTCGAACCTATGTACCGCGAAGAGTGCCGCAAGCTCTTCAACGAGTACCTAAAACCCATTGACGGTGTACCGGATTTACTCGAGGAGTTAACCCAACTCGGAATCGACATGTGCATCGCATCCAACGGACCGGTCCACAAGATGGAGCACACCCTCGGCCTGACCAATATGCTGCACTTTTTCGAAGGTAAGCTGTTTAGCGGCTTCGAAGCCAGCAGTTGGAAGCCAGACCCAGACTTGCTGCACTTTGCCGCCATGAATATGGGCTACCGGCTGAAAGACTGCGTATTTGTCGACGATACTTCTCGCGGTGTCCAGGCTGGGCTTAATGCCGGGATCCCGACCTTCCACTACGCGGCTCCCCATGCGCCGGAAATCAATGACCCAAGGGTGATCACCCTGACTGAAATGCCGCAGTTACTGGACTATATCCGAGCCTAATAACCAGAAAGGCCCCACGTTTGAATTCCAACGTGGGGCCTTTACCTATTCAGTCAACCCACTCCGTTAATCGCTATTTTTAGGCTTTGGCTTGTTTTCACTACCGGCTAGCAAGCTATCCCATGATGTCTGCCATGATTGCTGCTGGTAACCTGACATTGCAATGTGGCTTTGGCGACTATCGGCACCCAACCCTACTGCGGAGTCCATAATCCGCTCGGCCGATGGAGAAGCAGTTTCTGTTGCATCGGAAGCGGGGAATGTCGTTTCTGGTGAAACCTCCGCAGCAGCTCCTCCCTTTGCCACGGGCTGTAACGTTGCCATTTCCGTTTCCAGCTCGCCTAGCGCCAAGGTTTCAAGCATCTCATCCGTTGGCCGGTAGCCTTCACGTCCGTACAGCTTATCGAGCAAGTTGATCACCGAGTGAGCTTCCAGCCTCTCACCTTGCTTGAGCATCTTGTAAACCCTATTAGCCACATTCTGTACCCCGAGAATCGTATCGATATCAAACTGCTGAACCACTTCGTCCCGGGCTTCTTTCGCTTGTTTGTAACCATTCACATACGCCAAGGAGTACCAAATATAGGCGATTGCGGCATCAGCCATCGTATCTTTGTTGTGCATTTTAGCCACCAGCATCTGAGCTTCACCTTCGCCTCGCTCTGCAGCGCGCTCCAGCCAGTACAGGGCGCGACTACTGTCCTTGCTCACTCCAATCCCGGCCTGATAGCAAAATGCCGTTTTCATAAAGCCATTGATATTACCCTGTTTGGCAGCCCGGAAACGCCATAAGAAGGCCTCCAACGGTTCATGGGGTTGAGAAAACTCCGATAGATACCAATCGCCAAGGAACAACATTGCGTCCAACAACTCTTTATCAGCCGCTTGCAGGACATTGCCCAACCCGGCCTCGACATCAATTTCGGTTCCCTGTCCGCGTATCTGCAGTAAGCCTAGCTCAAATAACTCTTTGGCTTCGCCACGTTTGGCTTTGACCACCTGCTCCCAATATATCGATTTGGCTTCTCCATCCGGATCGTCAATATCAGCACGACACAGTCGAGCCAAGGCATTTTGAGCAATGATATTGTCGAGATTAGCGGCTTTCTCGTACCAGTTAATCGCCTCACGAATATTAGTGAGCTCATATTCTTTGGCGAGGGATAACTGGCTGGAAACATGCCCAGTCTGAGCCTTGAAGATTTTTTCTTCGCGCTCGGCTATCTTGGCTTTTTCCAGTACCTGCTGATATCGGGCTTCTTTCTGTCGTTTCTCTTCTAACGACTGTTGGTGTTTACCCTGAGAAGTAAACACGCGATACAGGATCCACGCCAATAGGCCCGCTGACAGGCCAGTAATAACCATTAGATAAGGCATATCCCCTCTACACTCAGTATTCATTGTTCTATGTTACCGAAACCCTCTGGCATTCGGTGAGAGCGCGCTATTTTTGCAAAACGGCGGTATTTCTCTCGCTGACTCTCTATATCGACCAATATGTCAAAAACTGGAGAACAAATTCGCCAAAAGGTCATCATTACCCAATGTTTAGATTGCTGAGGACAATCAAAATAAACCCAACAAAAACAAGCATAAAAGTAAATTGGTGCTAAATTTTAATGTGGTTACCAAGGACAAGGAGCAAGGATGTTTCTCGACTATTTTGCCTTGGGCGTATTGTGCTTTGTCGCGATCTTCCTGTTCTACGGGATCATCGCCATCCATGATATCCCCTACGAAATCTCCAAAAAGCGCAACCATCCCCACCAGGATGCCATTCACTATGCCGGCTGGGTCAGTTTGTTCACCCTGCATGCCTTATGGCCCTTTCTTTGGATCTGGGCCACTTTGTGGCGTGAAGACAGGGGCTGGGGCTTTACCAAAATCCAGAATGAGCAGAATGAGCTCCACCATGAAATCCTCAAGCTCTCTGAGCAGGTCGAGCACCTGACCGGAAAGGTCGCTGAACTGGAAGTCATGCAAGCCAAGAATGGAACAGCGCCCAATATAAACACCAAGAACGCAGACACCCAGAATACCAAGGGTGACAATACGGACAATAATTCTCAGGAGGATGAGCGCTAATGGATCTATTACTCATTCTGACCTACGCCGCACTGTGTATTGCCGTCTTTAAGATCTTCAACATCCCGCTAAACAAATGGACAGTCCCAACAGCGGTACTCGGGGGTATTGTCCTTATCGGCACCCTGATTCTGCTGATGAACTACAACCATCCACACAGTAATTTGGGGGGCCAGTTCTATGTCACCACCCCCATAGTGACTGGCGTTAGGGGCAAAGTGGTGGAGGTTCCCGTTGAGGCCAATATCCCAGTGAAGGAAGGCGATGTGCTGTTTCGCATCGACCCGACCCCTTATGAAGCCGAAGTCCAGTTACAATTAGCGGCACTGGCCGAAGCCAAGCAAAATGTGATGGGGCTTGAAGCGGCTTACCACGCTGCCAAGGCAAGTACCGAGCGGGCAGTTGCCGAACGGGATAGGACCCTTACCCAGTTCCAGCGCTACGAAAAGGGTTACAAGCGCGGTGCCTTTACCAAATCGGAAGTGGACAACCGCCGCCAGTTCTATCGCAGTGCCGAGGCATCGCTCTCTGCAGCCCGTGCCGAAGAGCAACGGGCAAAGTTAGCCTATGAATCACAAATTATGGGGGAGAATACGGCTATCGCCAAGGTGCGCGCCCAGTTAATCCAAGCCCAGTTCAATCTTGAGGAGACCGTAGTACATGCCCCTACCGCCGGCTATGTCACTCAGGTCACCTTACGCCCAGGAATGATGGCCGTACCGCTGCCGCTCAAACCGGTAATGACGTTCGTCCACCAGGAGGAGCAGTTCTTTATTGGCGCATTTAGGCAAAACTCCTTACTCAGGTTACGCCCCGGCTTCAAGGCGGATTTTATTTTCCGTGCCCTGCCCGGCAAAACGTTCCAAGGTGAGGTAGTTGAAGTGTTGCCCGCTATCGGTGAGAGCCAAATCCAAGCCGCTGGGGTGTTGTACGGCAGCGACTTGTTACTGCGCCAAGGTCGGCCTTTGGTCAAATTAAAAATCACCGATGATCTGAGCGAGTACAATCTACCGCAAGGGGCCAATGTCGAAATCGCCGTTTATTCTGACAGTTTCGAGCATGTGTCAGTGATGCGAAAAGTGCTGATCAGGATGAAGAGCTGGCAAAATTACCTGTTTCTTGATCATTAATCTGGAAAGGCTTCACCAAACAAGTGCAAGATACTGATTATCAGGTGATTGCAGTACAAGATAAGGAATGCACTGTCAGTGCATTTATAAAAAACGGCCTGGCCTAAGATGTGGGTGACCTTGACTCGAAGGTCACCTAGCCAATGAGAACATTAGCAAGCCTATTTGTTTGCTGTACTTTAGCCAATCGCAGTCAATCTCTCTCCTGTTCCAGTCATTACTGCGATTGGTCATTTTGGCGGCAAATCAACACCGGGTGTTGATTGATATATATGCGTACTTTAGTTCAGCCAATTGCAATCGCAATTGGCTTTTTTCTCTCCAAAGCCACTGCTGTTCACCGACACAGATACTAAGCTTTTTTCAGCGTGCCTCGGTCTACCAACTCTACCGGGATCATCAGTTTAACCAAGGCGCGGTCTTCGGACTGGACTTGGTTAAGCAATAACTTAACGGCTTCTTTGGCCAGGCGGTTGAAATCCTGCTTGAAGGTCGACAATTGATAACCCAACCAGTTAGCCTGAGGAATATCATCAAAACCAATTACTTGAATATCTTCCGGGATCGACAAACCAAATTCACTGCGCGCCACATCCATCAGGGCAATAGCCAAGGTATCGGTCGAGCAGAAAAACGCATCAGGGTGATCCTCTTTCGACAAGACCTCACGAATACCGTCTAGCGCTTGCTCGTAGACATAGCTGGTTTGGATATCACACGGGGTCTGGCCCGTCAGCGACTGTAGTTCATCGGTAAAACCATCAAGGCGCTCAGCATTGGTGTAAGCCGGAATATCACCGGTCAGGTAAGCCGGTTGCTTGGCACCGCGCTCAACGAGTAACCGGGCAGCCATCTTACCTGCACTGTAATTATCACTGATCGCCGAGCTGCACTTGGTGCCCTCTTCAATGCGGGCAAACTGGACGATAGGGATATTGAAGTCACGACACTCTTCGTAGAGCGCAGTATTGAACTGGGCTGATGCCGCCATTACCCCGTCAACACGGTACTGGAAAATATTCGGGATCGAGTGCTGTTGCTGGGCATCGAGCTCCCAAGGGATCAGCACCGCTGAATAGCCGTTCTTCTGCAGCTCTTTACTAAGCAACTGCAGGGTTTCCATGTGGATCGGGTAATCCGAATCAGGGAAGACCAATCCAATCAGCTTGGACTCATTGGTGGTCAAGCTGCGGGCAAAGGCATTGGGACGGTAATTCAGCTCTTTGGCAGCGGCAAACACCTTTTCTCGGGCAGCCGCAGAAACAGAACTCCCATCAATGAATACTCGGGACACAGTTGATTGGGAAACGCCAGCAAGCTTTGCTACATCACTCGCGGTAACTGGTTGTTTTTTAACAGACATATTGGGAATTCATTTGAAATTACTGTGCTAATTATATCAAACAACCCTTTGAATGCGCATGCAAATTTTATAAACCGCGAGGAAAAACAATAATGCCCCAGCACGCTATACTGCGATCGCACTTACAAAAAAGCCACTTATAAAAAACCGCCACCAGCGTCCGGACTGGTGGCGGTTTGATCGGTAGGTTCCTATTTCAACTCCGCTTGGCGGATATCTTCTGCTTGGTGGGTAGCCAATTAGAAGTAGTAACGGATACCCGCAGAGAATTTGTCATCAGAGTTAACAAACTCGCTGCCGTTCCATTTATCTTTACCCTCGTCGAACTGGTATTCAGCCCAAAGAAGGAAGGTATTCTTGGTGAAGTGGTATTCCACACCCGGGGTAAACGTCTTGCGCTCATAACCTTCAGCACGACCATCTGTCTCGGTCATATAATTGGCGTTGAACGTCGCGCGGAAGCCGTTATCGAAGTGGTAATGGGTATATAATTCGCCACCACGGGAATCAAAGAATTCACTATTCCCTGCAACTTCCCAGCTGTCTGCCACGTGATAGGTTAAACCTAAGAAGTAATTGTCGGTAGAGTAGTTAAGGCCAAGTAAACCAATACGGGCAGTATCACCATCCTTCATATTGCTCGGATCAATACCAACCAGATCTGTCACTTCATTCTGGTGGTATGCCGCACCGACAGTCAGGCCTGGTGCTAGCGGGTAAAGTACCGATGCACCAATACCGTTTTTCAAAGTTGCTGTTGGCGCACCTTTACCAGTACCCGTCAACTCTACGCCAGTACGTGTCGTCTGGTAAGTGAAACCGTATTTCAAATCACCTAGGTTGTTACGGTAAGTCAGCGAGTTAGCCGCACGGCCAGTACCACTGCTGATGCCCCAATCGGTAAGGTTGTATACGTTTGAACCACGAGTACCGTAAGTACGGCCCATATCGGTAAACCATGCAACATCGTAGAATGTCGACCACTGCTTGGTACCGGCAGCAATTTTACCGTATTTTTCGTGTTCGACACCTGCATATAGAAGGCGGTCATAAATTTCGCTGCCGTTAGAGCCGGAGTTGTAACCCCACTCTGCGTGGCCGAAACCTTCCCAATCGTTGTCTAGCTGCTTAACACCCTTAAGGCCGAAACGCGAACTACCGCTGTTCCATACCGGATCAGAGTCGCCGCCGTTATCTTGGTAGCGCGCTTCAAAACGGCCATCAATAGTCAGGCTGTCGCCATTGTCGTTTACAAATGTGTGGGCTGCGACAGCAGAGCCAGAAGCCATAGCTGCCATTACAATCAGAGATAATTTTGTCTTATTCATCATACTACTTGTCTTAAAACATCAGGCGTCAGCCACCCTCAGGCTGACATCCCGACAAATTGATAAATATTGTTTTTTTAGTCGTAAAAAAGGGCGCCCCGAAGGGACGCCCGACGTCGCACAGGCGTGCTATCTTTCACAAGAGGAAATGGTGGAGCTTTGGTTAATTAAAGCGCTGGGTTTAGGATCGCTTGAGTACGCTCAAATACGTCCAGGCCCTGCTGCTTCAGCCAGTATGGTAGGTCGATAAGAACCCAGTTCTCAGACAGTTTGTCACCGTCACGGTAGTAAACATCAACTACTTGCATGTCAGCACGGATTTCACCGCCAGGCATACCTAGGAAACCACCGATTGGCGTGTTAGATAGGTTTGGCCAGCCGAAGAAACAAGAGAAGCTACCTTCAGCGAAACGACATACGTGACCGTTGAACTTCTTGTCTTTCAGGTTGTTACGGAACGGTAGCTGGTGCTGCTGCTGGTAACGAGGGATAGTGTAAGATGCACCGATACCACATGGGCCGTACCATAGCATGTCTTCAGACCAGCTCTTCGCTAGTACTTCTGGTGGGCAACCCATTGCGCCGCTGTCGTTCAGGGCAGATAGGTCAGCAACCATCTTGTTAACTAGATCTAGAGTCGCCTGGCCTTCTTCCGGCGCAGCGTCTTCGAATAGTAGACCGTCGTGGTTACGTGGGCCAGGGTATACAAAGTGCTTACCCGTTGATGGTGGTAGTGGGTAGCAACCCGCTTGGTCCATCATGCCTAGTAGGTCTAGAAATAGGCCAGTTTTAGTGATTTTACCGTTTTCAACACAGTTGAATTCTGCGTAACGGATGTTCATGATCTTGCCAGTTGGGCGCATGCCTAGGTATTCAGCGTCGAATAGGCCTAGGAAGTGACCCATGCTCATTACCCAAGTTTCACCTGGAGTGACTTCGTTCTCACCGCCGATGAAGATGTCTTGACGACGCTGCATGCGAGTCATTGACTTCATTAGTGGAGCCCAGAATACGTCAGCAGCGGCTTGTGCGCCTTCTTGCTCACGGAACGGGTAAACACCGCGCCATAGGTAATCTTCAGAAGTGTGTGCTTTTAGTACTTCAGCAACGTTCTCGTGAGTTGCTTTTTCCATTGCATCGAAATATTCACGTACGATGCGCTTAGCTTCTTGATACTTGCTCATTTTGCAAATTCCTATTTTTACTCAGTGGCTAATTAGCTAGCCAGAATTCTGTTATTCAGTGTCGGGCCCAGCGGCGCTGAGCCCATGTATTCAATTAAGCGGTCGCTGCTGCTTTCTCTTTCTTAGAGAAGATGCCTTTTTTCAGCGTTTCAGGTAGGGATAGCCATAGTAGGCCGGCCAGTACCCAAACAATCGGTGAGCCCCACATTGCTGTCTGAAGGTCTGAACGCTCTTGGATAAATACCAGTACCATTGGCGCCCACATACCGATTAGACGGCCACCGTGGAACAGTGCTGCACCGAAGCTGCGTAGGTGTGCAGGGAACAGTTCAGAGAAGTAACCACCCCATACCGCACTTGAAGCCAGGCCGAAGTTGTAAATCAGGCCAAGGATTGCCAGCAGGTTAAGACCCATGAAGCTCACATCAGACGGCGCTACGAAGAAGATAGACGCCATGATACCGGCCAAGATGAAACCGAATGCGTTAACCTTACGGCCCCACTTATCAGCAATCGCACCCCATACCCATGCACCCAGTAGGCTACCGAATGCAGAGATTGAGAAGATGATGCCCATTGTTTGGCCATCGAACATACGTACTTCTTTCAGGTACGTCGTTACGAAACCGTTGAAGAACTGGAAGCCGTAGAAGTTAAGGCCAGACAGTAGTAGACACGTCAGCGTGATGCGCAGGTTGCGGCCGCGGAACATCTCGCCCCAAGAACCCTTCTTCGCTTCAACTTCTTTACCACTGTCGTCAGTTGCGACTTCCTCACCAAACGCAATTACTTTCTTGTCGCTTGGCAGGATGAAAATCATTGCTACCGCAGCCACTAGCGGCGGGATACCACCTACTAGCATCATGTTTTCCCATGCTGCGTTGATGCTTGATAGATAGGCTGCATACGCACCCATCGCCATGACCGCCACAGAGAACATGGATGACGCAAATGCCGTCAATTTACCGCGTACAGAGTCGGTAAACAGGCCGATCATCAATGAGACCGCAACCGTAAAGTAACCGCCTAGGGCGATACCAACGATAAAACGCATTGCTGCCCAGCCTTCATAGCTGGTAAAAGTCATGTTAAGAATTGTCGCAGCACCGTTGATGGCGGTAATGGTGATCAATACGTTTTTCTTACCGAAGCGGCTGGCAAACCATGCACAGCTCAATGCACCGATCAAAGCGCCTAGTGACTGCCATGTATAGAACTGGGCAGTGTGGGCAAGGGTGATGCTGTCATAAGCATCGACAATGTAGGGACGGACGTAATCAATTACTACGAAGTTGTAACAGTAGAACACGTAACCGACCAAAATCGCCAGGTAGGCAGCTGCGCGTTGCACCATTGGAACTTCGTTCATGTGTTTCTTGGTTGTCATGAGCGAATAATCCTCTAAATTTATTTGTATCACCCGTGTTAACAACTTGGGTGACCGAAACCGTGTAGGGAGGTTTTGCCCCCTCCGCTTTCTGGTGGCAGATATTACACAGTTCGAAAGGGTAAAAACCGTGACACAAATCAATTTTGCATGAATGCGCACCCAAAAATGATTTTCATGAGATCTTGATCACATGCTGTCTGCATTTCAGCCAGGAAAGACCAAAAAGCCGTCAAGATTGATCCCGATCACGCAAATCCACCAAGAAATTCCCATTTTGAGGCGGTTTTATGTACTATTCACAGCGATAATTATCGGGCAACGCCCATAGAAACAACAAGGCAAACCCATTATGGTTGCGTATTCAAGCATTTTGGTAGTGTTGGTTTATCTGGCATTTACCATTTTTATCAGTTACTTAGTGAACAAAAGATCATCTAATCGCGGAGATTTTTCTACCGGTGGAAAGCAATTTGGCTGGCTGACGGTAGGAATTTCCATCTTGGCGACCTATATCAGTGCCATGACTTTCGTCGGTATGCCAGGTTGGGTATACAGTGATGGCATGCAGGCTATTGCTATCCACCTCAATTACCCCATTGTGATTTTCTTCAGTGTGGTGTTCTTCATCCCTATCTTTTACAAGCTGGGGCTGACATCTATCTACGAATATCTGGAGCACCGCTTCGGGGTGATCACTAGAACCATTAACTCATTGGTTTTTATCGTTGTTCAGTGTATTGCCTCCGGTATTATCCTGTACGCCGTCTCGCTAATACTGGTGCGGATCCTACCTATCAGTGTTGAAGAAGCGATCATCTATATCAGCTTGTTTACCGCGCTTTATACCTATGCTGGCGGTATCTCCACAGTTATTTGGACGGATGTGATGCAGTCTGGCTTCCTGCTGGCAGGATGTATTGCGGTATTTGCGACTTTGGTGATGAACCTACCAGATTTGGGTGCGCTCCCAGAATTATCTCAAGCGGTTGAAACCAAGCTGTCGATGGCAAACCTATCCACCAGCTTTGGCGATGATACAACGCTAATGGCAGGCCTAATCGCCGTGAGCTTCCTCCACTTGAGCGTATACGGCTCCAATCAGTTGATTATCCAGCGCACGCTGGCAACCCGTTCGGTGGAAACGGCCCAGAAGTCGATGTTGGTGTGCGGTTACGGCGCCTTTTTCATCTACCTGTTCTTCAGCTTGATGGGCGTGCTGCTGTTTGTGTTTTACCAAGGGCAACCGTTTGAAAACAGCAACGATGTCATTCTCGATTTTGTCTTCAACCATACCCACCCATTGATTGTCGGGCTGATCATGGCCGCCCTCTCCGCTGCTGCGATGTCGACACTGGATTCGTCTTACAACTCGATGGCGACCGTGGCTACCTTTGATATCTACAAGCGCTTTATCAAGCCAGACCACGATAATGCCCATTATGAAAAGGTTGCCCGCCGGCTAAGCCTGAGCTGTGCGGTGCTAGTGGTGATCCCTGCTATGCTGGCAATATCCAATGAAAGCGTACTCAAAAGTATTGCCAGCCTGACATCCATCTTTGTCGGTATCCGCCTTGGCTCATTCTTGCTGGGGATCTTTTCACGCTCCTCAAACGAGGCAGGCATCATCGCCGCCAGTATCACCAGCATCTTAGCCATTCTGGTCTGCCAGTCAGCAGGGATTGCCTGGCCATGGTATGCCCCAGCCGGCACTGTCGTATTCATTGCCACCGGGCTGATTGTCAGCCGGGTGAAAGGACAAACAACGGCAAGCCAGCTTGCCTTTTTCGAGCAACAGAAAAGCCTCTATACAGCGCCAAAAACCAGCCAATACATGCTGCTGGTTTTTGCCGCTTTTACCGTATTGGCGTGTTTCTTTCTGCCAAACTTATTAGCAGAAGCGATTTTTTAAGGAAAGACCATGTTATCTATTTTCGATATCTACAAAGTGGGTGTAGGCCCGTCCAGTTCCCACACCAACGGCCCGATGCTGGCCGGTTTTGATTTCTGCCAGAAAGTGGATGGTATGCTGGATGATGTGGCCCGGGTACAAGTGGATTTGTACGGTTCATTGTCGCTGACAGGCAAAGGCCACCACACCGACCGCGCTTCAATCCTTGGCTTGATGAACAACAAGCCTGATGCCATCGATATCCAGGCGGCCAACCAAGCCATGGCTGAGGGTATTGCCAACAAAACCCTGTTGCTTGCTGGTAAGAAGACCATTACTTTCAATGTCGATACTGACATGCTGTTCCATAGCGACAACCTGCCGTTGCATGAAAACGGTATGACCATTACCGCCTTCGACACCGCCGGCAACCAACTTTTCATCGAAACCTACTATTCGATTGGCGGCGGGTTCATTGCGACGGCTGACGAGCTGCAAAACGGTAAAGCCACCAGCGAAGTGGCCGTACCGTTCGAGTTCAAATCGGCAGAAGATATCCTCACCATTACAGAGCGCGAAGGGTTTAGTATCGGGGCCATGTTCCTGCGCAACGAACTCGCATTTCGCAGTCAGCAAGAGTTGGATGCCAAGGCAAATCAGATCTGGCAAGTGATGTCGGACTGCATGGCCCGAGGCTTTGAGACCGAAGGGGTACTGGAGGGTGGTTTGCATGTAGTGCGCCGTGCGCCAGCGCTACTGAAAAAACTCGAATCCAACCAAGAGATCGAGAACGATCCTATGGTGGTGCTTGATTGGGTCAACCTCTTTGCTTTTGCCGTGAGCGAAGAAAACGCCGCAGGTGGCCAGGTGGTGACCTCACCGACTAACGGGGCTGCCGGGGTGATCCCTGCGGTACTGATGTACTACAACAAGTTCATCCGGGAATTGGACGAAAAGCAAATCAAGGACTTCCTTGCCGTCTCTGCTGCCATTGGCATGCTGTATAAGATGAATGCGTCAATTTCCGGCGCTGAGGTGGGCTGTCAGGGTGAAATCGGCGTGTCATCCTCAATGGCAGCCGCAGGCCTGACGGCCATTCGTGGCGGCAGCAATGAGCAAATTTGCATGGCGGCTGAAATTGCTATGGAGCACTCGCTAGGCATGACCTGCGATCCTATTGGCGGCTTGGTCCAGATCCCTTGTATCGAGCGCAATGCCATGGGCGCGATGAAAGCGATCAATGCCTCGCGCATGGCCCTCAAGCGCAACAGCAAATCGCGTATCTCGCTCGATAAGGTCATCGATACCATGTACCAAACGGGTAAGGACATGAACAAGAAATACCGCGAAACCTCACTCGGCGGCCTTGCGATGATCCACCTCGCTCCACCTTGCGAGTAAGTCACCGGCAGCTTCAGGCTGCTGTTGCTCAATAACCCTCACCGTCGCGTATTTCCCCCGCAGCGCGGCGGTGAGCCTTACCCGATAGGATTAAGCGATGTTTAGCCGCCCGCTTAATCGTTGATGTTCTCTTTGACGACTTTGGCAGGGTTACCCACCACCACCGTGTGGGCAGGGACATCCTTGGTCACAACACTGCCACCACCGACAACGGCCCCATCACCAATCGTCACCCCCGGCAGCACCAGCACATTGGCACCAATCCACACTTGGTTGCCAACTGTAATTGGCTTGGCAAACTCTTCGTAGGTATAGCGGGTAGCCGCGTCTATCGGATGACCTGCCGTGCACAAGGTCACATTAGGGCCAATCATCACTTCATCACCGATAATCACTTTGCCACAATCGAGGATCACCCCATTGGCATTCATGTAGAAACTTTTGCCAACCTCGATGTTATAGCCGTAATCACACATGAAATTGCCATTGAGCGTCGTTGAGTCGTCTGATTTGGCGAACAATTGCTGAACTAACGCATTACGCTCTTTATTGTCATCACAATTGCTGATTTTACGGCACAGGCTGCGGGCCTTTTGGCGGTCTTGGGGCAAATCATCAGCCCCCGGGTTATACAACATACCTGCGATCAGGCTTTTTTCTCTATCTGATAATGCCATGAAATCTCTCCCATAAAGTCCACGTATCTAACCATAAACCGCAAAGCTCCTGAGTTGCGTTACATCAACCATCAAACAACAGAGACAAAAAAGGCCGGCAAAATGCCAGCCTTTCAATGGTTAGATCAACAACGTCTTTGCGGGGATTAGAATGCCCAAGCGAAGTTGAAACCACCGCCGTTGTCAGTACGGCTAGATTCACCACTGAACTCATTCAGTTCGTTGCGCTTAACTTCCACTGACAGTGTTGCACCCGGAGTGAAGGCGTAGGATAGACCCACAGCGTACACTTGGCGGTCGCCATCTACGCCATCTTCACCGTCGAAATCAACGTGGGAAGCATAAGCATATGGACGGAAGCCTGATTCAAGAGCGTAATGTGCGTATACGTCTACCGCATCGGCATCAGCCCACTTAGCAGAAGTTTCAGGGTTTGATGTACCCTGTAGGCCCGCTTTGTGGATGTTTTCACCCTTAGTGTAAACCGCGGCGACCTTCAGGCCACCAGCAACATACTGGCCACCGACAGTCAGTGCCGTTTGCTTGTCACCGTCTTCTAAGCCATTAACTTCCTGGCTATTAGTGATTTCTACTTTGTTCTCAAGGTAAGCCACACCTAGGCTTAGACCCGATTCAAAGTCGTAACTGGTCGATAGCGCATAGTTGTAATCACGTTTTACCTTAACTGTTTTAGTCTCACCAGCATCTTCAAAAGGTGCTGACTCTTCACCGTCGCTGGTAAAACCATAGTGCGCCGATACATTCACACCGTTATTGCTGTAGCGGTATGCCACCAGGTTGTCACCACGGCCTGTTGCCGCGAAGCCACCGTCAGTACCTTCAGAGTAAATCGGTGTCGCATCCGGATCGATGATGATCAAGTTATCCATGTAGCGGGCAACATCGTGGTATGCCGACCACTGCTTACCGAAACGCAGGTTACCGAGTTCATCACTGTTAATAGATACATAACCTAGACGGTTACGGAAATTGTTGCGGCCAGAAGTTGGGCTATTGAGGAACTGATCCCATTCAAACTTGGCATCCATAGTCAAACCCGGTTGGATTTGACGCTCAACACCCATGTTCAAAATACTACGGCTGGCAGAGAAAATATCATCTTCGCCGAACACAGGCTGGAAGGCATCAAGAACAAAGACACCACCGATATCAAACTTGGTTTGCTCATCTTCATAAAGGGTGAAGGCTGACGCTTGACCAGCCAGTAAAAGTGTAGAGATGACAGCAGAGCAGATTTTCAACTTCATTTATCAGGTACTTCTAGTGATAGTGTGACAGTAATGCGTGATTGCCAGCACAAACTATCAGAACCCCCGCAACAATGTAATAGTAAACTAGTACAAAGATGGGTTGAATTTGTATCCAATTGTTCAGGATAAGAATATATATCCATTTAAATCATAAACTTAAACAGAATATAAGTACTGCACTATTTTTTGGTCCGATTTGTTTGAGTGGTTACTATTTAGTCAAAAACACTGTCAAAGCTTTGCTTCGCAGATAAAAAAAACGGCTTCCCTGCTGGGAAGCCGTTTCCATAATTTGGCTTAGCCGGTTAAGTAATCCACCAAATTACTTAAACTCTACCAAGTTCTTCTGGTAAGCCTCGAACTGCTCTTCAACCGCTTTCGACGCACCGCCTGTTGCCTTGCTCACCGCCACAATGGCGACTGTCGCAAAGATAAAGCCTGGGACGATTTCATAGAGATCGAAGATACCGCCAGTTAGCTGCTTCCAGATCACTACGGTCATGGCACCGATAACAATGCCTGCCAACGCGCCGTTTCGGTTCATGTGTTTCCAGAATAGGCTTAACAGCAAAGCCGGACCGAATGCCGCACCGAAACCAGCCCATGCGTAAGATACAAGGCCCAGTACTGTACTGTCAGGGTTCATCGCCAGCATCAGGGCAATAATCGAAAGTACAATAACCGCAATACGGCCAACCTTCACAATCTCTTCAGATGTCGCCTGCGGGCGGAATACCTGCTTGTAGAAATCCTCAGCCAGAGCCGATGATGACACCAACAACTGGGAGTCAGCAGTACTCATGATCGCTGCCAGAATCGCCGCCAGCAAAATACCGGCAATTACTGGGTGGAACATCGAGTTCACCAGCAGCATGAAGATACGCTCACCGTCATCAAGGTTACCTGCTAGCTGGTTATCGACAAACAAGATACCGACTAGGCCAACAAGGATTGCACCGGCCATAGACAGTGCTGTCCAGCCCACTGCGATGCGACGAGCAGTACCGATGTCGGCATTGCTACGGGTTGCCTTGAATCGCGCCAGGATATGCGGTTGGCCGAAGTAACCCAAGCCCCAGGCTGCTAGCGAGATAATCGCAATTGCTGATAGCGGCTCACCTTTGACGTCATTGAACAATGTCATCAATTCTGGGTTCTTCGCTTCCAGTGCCATTGCCAAATCGCTTGGCGAGCCGTTCATTGCGGCAATCGGCACAATCAGCAGTGCCGCAGACATCAACAAACCCTGCACCAAGTCAGTCCACGATACTGCAAGGAAACCACCGAATAATGTATACGACACCACACAAACCGTACCGACAACCACCGCGATAGTGTAATCAAGGCCGAAGACGGTCTCGAACAACTTACCACCGGCAACCAAACCCGAGCTGGTGTAGAAAAGGAAAAACAGCAAGATAAAGAATGCTGAAATAGTTTGGATCAGCTTGGATTTATCGTCAAAGCGACGGGCCAGAAATTCCGGCATGGTCAATGCGTTATCAGTGGTAATACTGTAGGTACGCAGGCGCTTGGCACAGATCAGCCAGTTCAGCCAAGTACCCAGCAGCAGGCCACCCGCCAACCACAGTGACTCTATCCCCGCGGCATAGGCGTAACCCGGCAGGCCAAGTAGCAACCAGCCACTCATATCCGACGCACCGGCAGACAGCGCAGCAGGCCATGGTCCGAGTGTACGGCCACCCAAGAAGTAATCCGCTGAGTTCGACGTGCGTTTATACGCAATGTAGCCAATGGCCAACATACCGATCAGGTAGGCGATAAACGTTGCTGTAATAGCAAAGCTATTCTCTATCATTGTTTGAGTTCCCTCACTTAAAGCCCCCGTCCATAGCGGGGGCATTTTGGTTATAGCGCTGACAATCAGCGATGGGTTGCTTAGTGGCCGCAGGCAGGTTGCAAGCTAGTTCCCTGCTTCAAGCGGCCCAACCCGGGTTAGTGTTCCTCACCACTCCCCAACTCAAGCAAAGTGGCATTACCACCAACTGCCGTGATGTTGATCGTCCGCGTCCTTTCGGTCACAAAACGCAGTGAGTATGTCGGGCTGCCGATCACCGGTAGCTTGTCGGTATCAGTTTCACTGATCAGCTGGGCAAGCAGGCCGTCTCGGGCAGCAAGTTGGCGCGCAAGCGCCTGGGTTGTCGACAGTTTGCCGGCATAGGCCACACCTGCAATAGCAGGATGGCTGACCAAGTCGGCAAGCTGATCATTATCGATAGCGGTGATCACACCGCCGGCACAACCGCTTTTCTCCAGTTGTGCCACGATCTCTTTGGCCTTTAGTGGGTAGTTTGCAGGCAGGCAAACAAAAACAGTATTACCTGTCACCAGTGCAGCCGTAAGCTGGCCGACCAATGCCACTAATGGGGTCTCAGTGTCGGCAGTGACGATAAAGCTGCCACGTCCGGCACAGTAAAGCTCGTTTGTTTCACCGGTTGGACCCGGCATCAATAAAGTCGGTGCCACATGTTCTTCGGCATGGCTGCACTGAAATTCCACCATGGCGCGGCATTCTGCAGCCAGTTGGTCGGTCCAATGGCGCAAAATACGGGTACGGGCTTCATAGCCCAGGTTGTTCCAGCCTTCCCATGCCGCCGAGCTTGTATTTACCAATGTTTGAATAGTCATGATCACTCCTTAAATTTCTCGACGGCCATTAGGCTTCAACACAGTCTTGGGTAAAGCGGTATAGGTAGTGCGGGCCACCGGCTTTCGGGCCAGTGCCTGATAGTCCCTGACCACCAAATGGCTGGACACCCACTACCGCACCAACCTGATCACGGTTGATGTAGCAGTTACCGACACGGGCACGGCGCTCGATATGGCTATAGGTACGCTCGTTTCGGCTATGTACGCCCATTGTCAGTCCAAAACCGGTCTGGTTGATTTGGTCGATGACCTGATCCAGCTCGTTCGCTTTGAAACGGACGATATGGAGGATCGGGCCGAAGTTTTCATTTTTTAGAACATCAATAGATGGAATTTCAAACGCTGACGGTGGCACAAAGTCACCATGCTGGCAGCTCTGAGGAATAGTGGCCTGCGCCACCAGCTTGGCTTGGTTTTTCAGTGACTGGATATGGGTCAGCAGCTTGTCGCGGGCCGTTGCATCAATCACCGGGCCAACATCAGTGCTGTGAAGCTCAGGACGGCCGACAGACAGTTCTGCCATCGCCCCTTTAATCAGGCCAATCACCCTGTCAGCAATATCTTGTTGGATAAACAGCACGCGCAAAGCAGAACAACGCTGGCCTGCCGAAGCAAAGGCTGAACGCACTACATCACGTACCACCTGCTCTGGCAGGGCAGTACTGTCTACCAACATGGCATTCTGGCCACCGGTTTCAGCAATAAATGGCACAGGCTCACAGTCACGAGCAGCAAGGCTGCGGTTAATACGTTGGGCCGTTTCGGTTGAGCCGGTAAATGCCACCCCGGCAATACGCGGATCAGATGTCAGTGGTGCACCCACTTCAGCACCGGTCCCCGGCAGCAGCTGGATAGCACCAGCAGGAACGCCAGCTTCAAGCATCAGTTCAATGGCACGGAAAGCAATCAGCGATGTTTGCTCGGCAGGTTTTGCGACGACGGTATTACCCGCAACTAGCGCGGCAGAAACCTGACCAAGGAAGATCGCCAATGGGAAGTTCCATGGGCTGATACAGGCAAAGACACCACGACCTTGGTAGCTCAACTGGCGGGTCGTCCCGTCAAAGCCCATTACAGGCTTGGGCTGGGAAAACTCCTCGGCGGCCTGGTTGGCATAGAAACGGCAGAAGTCCACCGCCTCACGAATTTCATCGATACCATCTTGGATGGTTTTACCCGCCTCACGGTGGCAAAGGGCAACGAGCTCACCGGTATTTTCTTCGAGCAAGTCAGCCAAGCGTTGCAGGCAAGCTGCACGCTCTGCGGCAGGCAGGGCTGACCACTGCGGGTAGGTCTCCGCCGCAATGGAAATCGCTTCATTGACTTGGGCTGCATTGGCAAATGCCACGTTACCCACACTTTCGCGACGATCATAAGGCGCAGTGACGGCAAAAACCCTTTCACCGGCCTGCAAGGCAACCCCATTGATGATAGGGCCAGCCTGCCACTGATGGTTGGCAAATGCCTGGACAGATTCACTGAATGGCTGCCATTGCGAAGCAATCTCGATATTTACACCCGCAGAGTTCTTACGCTCTTCACCGAAAATTTGCGGCGGTAGCGGGATCAAGCTGTTGTGCAAGGTCGGGCGGGATTTAAGGGTATCAACCGGGTGCTGGATCAGGCTTTCCACTGGACAGTTGGCATCGACCAAGCGGTGGACAAACGAGCTGTTGGCACCGTTTTCCAACAAACGGCGAACCAAGTACGGCAGCAAATCTTTATGGCTACCGACCGGCGCATAGATCCTTACATTGGTCTGGTGCATCTCCATCACATGGTTGTAGAGCGCATCCCCCATACCATGCAGGCGCTGGAACTCGAAATTACGGTGTGATTGTGCCATCGCCATAATTGCCGACACGGTGTGGGCATTGTGGCTGGCAAACTGCGGGTAGATAAGGCCGTTGAGGTGAGACGCCAATAAGAAACGGGCACACGCCAAGTATGACGCATCGGTGGCTTCTTTGCGGGTAAACACCGGATAAGCGCTATAACCGCTCTGCTGTGACAGTTTCAATTCGCTGTCCCAATAAGCCCCTTTTACCAAGCGCAACGGGATCACATCCCCTTGCTCCTTGGCCAATGCAGCCAACCATGCCAGTACCGGCAAAGCACGCTTCGAGTATGCCTGTACCACTAGGCCAAAGCGACCCCAGCCTTTTACCTCTTCCGAGCGGTAAAGCTTTTCGAATAACTTTAGCGACAGTTCAAGGCGATCGGCTTCTTCGGCATCAATGGTGATACCAACATTGAGTTCGCGGGCACGCTTCAATAGCGAAAGGACCGACTGGTACATTTCTTCCAGTACACGGGCTTCGTTCGCCACATCATAGCGAGGATGCAGGGCAGAAAGCTTAATAGAGACTGTTGGGTCCGGCGAGCGGGTATTGCTACCTTGTTCGCTGGCATAGCTGTCACGGCCTACCGCCTCAACAGCCATTACGTAATCTTTGAAATATTTTTGTGCATCCTGGGCAGTCAGTGCCGCTTCGCCCAGCATGTCGAAAGAATAGGTAAAGCCTTGGTCGCGTTTGCCTTTACCGTTCTTCATCGCCTCGGCAATGGTACGGCCTAGTACAAATTGGTGGCCCATGATTTTCATGGCCTGGTTCATGGCCTGGCGGATCACCGGCTCGGACATCTTGTTAACCAAGCGGTTGATGACATGGCTAGGCGCGCCATCTTCCTTGGCATCAAGGCTGACCACTTTACCAGTCAGCATCAGCCCCCAGGTGGAAGCATTGACGAATAATGAATCGGAGTTTTTCAGGTGGGACTTCCAATCCGCCACACTGAGCTTGTCACGGATCAGGGCATCGGCTGTCGCCGCGTCTGGGATACGCATCAGCGCTTCTGCCAGACACATCAGCAAGATCCCTTCTTTGGTGTCCAGGCTGTATTCAAGCAACAGGGCATCAATCATCTGAATTGCATTCTGATCAGCCCTAACCCGCTCAATCAAGCTAGTGGCTTGTTCTGATGTGAACTGCCTCTCTTGCTCTGTTGGCTCGGCCAACGGCATCAACTGCGCTAGCCATTGTGATTCATCCACGCTGTAAAGGGGTGAAATCTGTGACCAGAGCTCATCCAGTGGACGCCCAATAAAACTAGGCTGAAGTACTTCTGCCGCATTGAACATAGTGATTCCCTCAATAGTATACCGGATCAGGCAAACAGCATTTTCCATTACTTGCTGCCCCCTACCCAAGAAAAATGTTACATCAGTGTTACCATTGAGGGGATTTTATTTTCCGCCACTCCGATAGTCTTGCTATATTCTCCGATACTTTTTAGAAAAAGTCCGGCCTTTAACAAAAATTGACAGGGATTTTTTAGAAAACGTGAATTTTTCCGTAACCAGCAGCCAAATTTTGCTGAAGAAACACACAACGTCGGAACAATGATCAAGAGAAAGTGGAAACATGATCAAGAGTGATCCACAGGGAAATATGCACACTACATCTAATAAATATGTAAAAAAGAAGCGGGATTGATGTTGTTTGCTACATACAGGCAACAAACCCAGTCGCTGCAAAGTAACGCGATAACGACTTTGTTAACTGGGCAAAATGAAGCAAGGTAGAAAGAAACAGGGAGTTAAGAAAAAGAGGGTAACTAAAATAATAGGGAAGCCTGACTCTACTAGCCAGATGGGTTTTCACGGCGATAGCGTGCCGGGGGCTTGCCAAATAACCGGGTGAAGGCCTGGGTAAAACTACTCTGGCTAGCAAATCCAGTACTTTGTGCCACCTGGGCAACACTCAGTTGGGACTCCTCAATCAGATCCCGGGCGAGCTCCAGTCGCTTCTTCAGCACATATTGGTGGGGCGTTACGCCGGTTTGCTCTTTGAACAAGAAATGGAATTGACTCTCGCCCAAAAAAACCAGTCCCGCCAATTGGGCAACCGATATTTTCCTGGTCAGGTGCTGGAGAATGTACTGATCAATCACATCCATATTCAGCCGGTATGACTGGCGATCGTCTTTAAGCGGTTTAAAATGGCGGTGCAGCACACACATCAGGGTATCGGTACAAGCTCTGCTAAGCAGCAGGTCATCAGGATGGGCAGCCATCTCAGCGGTCAGAGCCTGAATGAGGTTCTGGGCCTGTCTGTCAAGATGAAAATAGCCAGATTGATCAAACAAACGGGCGATATGATCCTGAGTGTAACTAGCCTGATACTGATCAGAGGCGACATTGAGCACCAAAATTTCATTATTGCCAATACCAGAAAAGGCATGTTCCGAGTCCGCCGTAACCAAACAGCCCTGGCCGGGGCAAACTAGGTTTCCCGCCCCTTCAATATCAAACTCAGTCTGACCAGATAGCCCAATAACCACCTGATTATAGCCGTGATTGTGGTGATCCATCTGCTCTGGCAGTTTAACAATTTCTGAAGGTTTGAATATTGACGAGTTTAGCTTTTCTTTCATGCTAAATAACCGAGGATATAACGGTGATTCTTGGAGCGATAGTATCATACTTCCTCACATAGCTATACTTCGGAACAATGATCAAGTGAGTAGTTTTTACGGCCAGTGTCATTCTGACCTTATTTTGCTGATTTTAGAACCAGTTAATTGCAAACACCAATAGCAAAGCAACGGCGACCTAACCAAAGTAATGTGAATTAATAGACTACTTTTCAATCATTTAAGTCGATATACGCTGTTTGAGTTTTTATCAACTGCCCGCTTGCTGAAACTTTACGCAACCGGAAATGACAAGCAACTTGATCATTGTTCTGGGCTAAATCACTTTGATCATGATCTGGCTTGATCATCGTTCCAGTCGGAAAGACATCACCCGTTAAACCACTTCCCTTGATCATCGTTCCATCTAGTTTCAGTATGTTGCCACTATATCGAGCGCATCTTCGCCACTGCTGGCCATTAAGAAACAGATCGATACAATGATCCTTGATCATGTTTCCTCCCTAGGTGCTATTTGTGTTACAAATAGCATTCTTAATAGGGATAGGCGACCATGACAGAACTGCTTGCACAATTACATTATTCATTTTCTATTACCGGCCCCATCTTCCTAATGCTTGGCCTCGGGATTTATCTCAAGCGTATTGGCATGTTGACGGAAGACTTTATCGAAACCGGCTCCAAACTGGTTTTCAACCTCACTTTGCCCGCAATGCTGTTTTTGAGTGTTGCCCGCTCCAATATCTCAGAAATTGGTAACCCTGATTTGTTGTTGTTTGCACTCGCGGCCAATATCCTGACTTATATCTTGTTCGAGTTACTGGCCAACAAGGCAATAAAACAGAAAAAAGATCGTGGGGTTGTTGTCCAAGGGGCTTTCCGTGCCAACACCGGCATCATTGGTTTGGCCTATGCCAGTAACGCGTTTGGTGATACCGGCCTGGCATTGGGTTCACTCTACGTCGCCGTGATTACTGTTGCCTACAATATCCTTGCGGTTATCACCCTGTCGCGTTCAAACCCAAACCTACCTAGCCTCAATGCGAGTTTCCTCCTTCGCTCGATTATTAAAAACCCGCTGATCATCAGTATTCTCTGCGCGCTGCCTTTTTCTGTTTTTACCATCCCGTTACCAGAGATCATTACCAAATCTGGCGGCTACTTTGCAGGGATGACGCTGCCGTTGGCACTGCTTTGCACAGGGGCAAGTTTGGACTTTAACCAATTGCGCCAAGAACCAACCAATACGCAGTTTGCCAGCGTCGGTAAATTGATCATTGCCCCATTGCTTATCACCCTTGCTGGAATTGGGCTTGGTTTCAGGGATTTAGAATTGGGCCTTATTTTCCTAATGAGTGCAGCGCCGACGGCCGCCGCCAGTTATGTCATGGCAAGGAATATGGGAGGCAACGCCTATCTGGCAGCCAATATAATCGCAGTCACGACACTCGGTTCCATATTCTCCAGTAGCTTAGGTATCACCTTGTTAAGGACATTTAATTTCGTGAATTAAACACTCATTGTGGTTTGGCATTAATAACCCTTACCAAATAAAGGGATATAAAAAGCTCAACATAACGACCAAAGTCTCAGGGATTTTGGTCGTTTTTTTATTTGTGAAATAAGTTATGTGTGAAAATAACTGCACTTGGGAAATAAAATTGTAGTGCTGTGAGGTGAAAATTAGATATATAAAAGCAGAGGATTGCAGATGTATGCATATCTGGACAACACGCTTCCAGCTTATCATCTCCGTAGTTTGCAACAGAGCTATAAAGGCTGGTTTCACCATAAAAAAACTATGCAAAATATCTGAATAAGCTCTCTTTTTCTCTTTATCAGTCTCATTCATCCTCGCTAGGGTATAATCTTCGATTTACACTAAGCACTTGTATGCTTTGGTTTTCATAACACGCCACAGATGCTCTTAACCACATTGTCAATTTGATGTCAATAGGTGATTTCCCCCCTTACTCCCCCTAGACACTATTGTTATAGTACTTTCCGTAGACAGGGGACGGTGTTCACCGCTTTCTGTTTACAGTATCCAACTTTGGATACATGCCAAGCGGGTTTACTTTGGTATACACCCTCATACCAAAGAATATGAATCTGATTGGATACCTCTTCTACACGTCGTACAGGATTGTGCTCTTCGGAGTCAAACTTTACAATTGTGCCCAAAAACCCGTCACTCAGATATTGTAACCTCTGCCCATTCAATTAAACTTCATGATTGCAACTGCTCTATTCTATTAACTCAGGCACACGTAGTGAAAAATAAAGTAGAACCCTCTTTACTACATATATTTAATCAACTCCCAGGATGTTGGGGATGTAAAGATAAGGATTCAGTCTTCGTTTATGCTAATTCCGAGTACGGGAACATCATTGGTGTTGATCACCATCTAGATTGTATTGGCCGTACCGATTTCGATATGCCAAGCCCTACTGTTGAATGTGCAGAAGCTTTTAGAGAACAAGATAATCTTGTCGTATCCTCCGGAAAAAGAATGCGGGTATTAGATATTCACCCCTATTCGGACGGAAGTTGGCGTGCACACTTATTCACTAAAACGCCGTGGAAAAATGAAGAAAACGAAATAGTCGGGACCATCTTTTCAGGTGTCGAACTCAAAGATACTGCAGTACTAGAAGTCGGCCACTGGATATGCCGTGCTGCCGGTATCGACCCGAAAGAGCAAGCCTCTTTCAACCTAGATCTCAACCACAATGCCATCAACCTCAATACCCGCGAATCAGAAGTCCTGTTCCTTCTGCTCTACGGCAAGAAACCCCAGTACATCGCAAAAGTGCTCGGGGTATCGGTCAAAACGGTTGAGAATTATGTCATTCGCCTGCGTGAAAAATTTAACGCACGCTCCAAAAATGAATTGATTGATATTGCACTCGATCTCGGCTTTGGCTCGCATATCCCTGAAAGTATGTTGAAACGCCAGCTATCAGTGATTTTGAAAGAGTAACAGTACGCGGCTAACCCCAAAACACGCAGACTAAGTTTACTTTTTTGCAATCCAAAGCCTGTTTCCAGATCAATTTTTGTACTGGGCCGATTTTCTATAATTCGCCCAGTTCTTAAATTAAACGGCCGAAGAGCCAACTATCAGCTGGAAATACCATGAAGCAATTTACAATTACCTACGTTGTCCATCCTCATTTCAACATCCCTTGCAAATACCAGATCCAAGCGGTGAATGAGATCGAATCTATTGCCAGTGCTGAAAAGGCATTGAAAGTCCGCCACCCAGAAGGCGTCAGCATTGTCACCAGCCAACAGCAATTGGCAGCATAAAAAAAGAGCAGCGATGGCTGCTCTTTTTTGATTTGTGCCCCATACAAGAGCGTGGCAGGTACCATGAATTATGGTGCCAGTCGTTCAATATCCCACGACTGAGTGTTCTCTTCGCTTCGGGTGTACAAGAACCTGTCATGTAAGCGGTTTGCCCCACCCTGCCAAAACTCAATCGAGTTAATTTTAACCCGGTAGCCGCCCCAAAATGTCGGGACCGGCACGTCACCTTTGGCAAATTTCTCTTTGAGCTCAAAGAATTTGCTTTCCAACGCCTGCCTTGCCGAAATACGTGAGCTTTGCTTGCTAGCCCAAGCCGCAATCTGGCTCTCTTTCGGACGCGACGAGAAATATTTTAGGACTTCCATTTTGGAGAGCTTTTCAGCCGTACCCGTAATATGAACTTGACGCTCAAGTGGATGCCAAGGGAAATGTAGGCTGATCTTACTGTTGTCAGCCAATTGCGAAGCTTTACGGCTACCAAGGTTGGTATAGAAGACAAACCCGTCTTTATCAAAGTGCTTCAATAACACAATACGCTGATAAGGCTGACCGTGTTCGTCAACCGTCGCCACAGTCATCGCTGTAGGATCAGTGAGTTTTGCCTCTATCGCCTGTTCCAGCCAGGTATTGAATAGTTGTTCCGGTTGCTCCGGCAGATCATGACGGCGCAACCCACCCTGTGTATAGTCACGACGAATATCAGACAATTCCATTGTTATCTCCGCTGATTCTTTAGATGTCTCTAATAACGCTGAAATTGTGCGCTTAGTCTTGTTGAAACACAAGTAAATTGCCCAAAAGCCTTTTTGACCTACCACTATGCAACCAAGCTCGACGTTTCCACAGGTTTAATTTGCTACATTGGCTTAAAAAAGGCCTTCACCTTCATATGTCGAGCAAAAAACAATTCTTTTATTTCGCCCTGCTGGTTGGCAGTGTTGGCGCCATGCTTATCGGCTGGCTTACTTTCTCACAAGTCCAGCAACACCTCAGCGAGAAAATTACCTCTGATGTTGCCCAACTGGGTAACAAAATAGACAACCAGCTTGAACGCTACAGCCAATTGCCCGAAGTGCTTGCGAGTGATCCCCGCCTGCTTTCTCCACTTCTCGACGCCATGAGTAACCATAAAACGGCACCCATGGATAGCCAGTACCAGTCTGTCAGCCAATTACTCGCCCAATGGAACCAAACCCTCGGTGCTGACACCCTGTACCTAATAGACATGGCCGGAACGACCCTAGCTTCAAGCAACTGGCAGCAAGCCGATTCATTTGTCGGACAAAACTTTAGCTACCGCCCCTATTTCCAACAGGCAGCCAGTGGACAAAACGGCCAGTATTTTGCCCTTGGTGCTCGGTCAGACAAACGCGGCTATTACTTCTCAGCCCCGGTAAAAAACGATCAGCGCATCATCGGTGTACTGACCATCAAGGTTGACCTGTCGCTGTTGGCCGATATCTGGCAATACGAAGATATCGAATATGCCATTACCGATGAGTTGGGCATTATCTTCTATAGCTCTGAGCCTGAGTGGCTTTATCACTCCCTGACCTTATTGAGCGAAGGCATTAGGCAACAAGTCAAACAATCACGACAATATGGCCAGGTCGATATTGCCGCGCTGACCGAAGCTACCAGTCTGGCGGCATTCAATCAGCAAGAGATCCAAGCTTTACGTCAGCTTCCTGAAACGCCAGCTAAAACGTATATCACAGCCCAGCACAATATGGATAAAGCCGGGTGGTATATCTATGGCTTAACTCCGCAAACCAAGGCCTTTGAATACATGGGTCAGGTGCTGCTGCTGTTTGTGCTGATCTACACCTTACTGTGCATTGCCGTCCATTCTTGGTGGCAAACTTACCGAGCAAGGATAGCATTGGCTAACCTCAATAGCCGCTTGGAAAAGCGGGTCAGTCAACGCACCCGTCGGCTGCAAGAAACCAACGAGCAACTCAAGATCACGCTAAACCAATACGAACACAGCCAAGCAGAGTTAAAACAGACTCAAGACGAATTGCTCCAGGCGGCAAAACTAGCGATGCTAGGGGAGCTATCAGCAAGCATCAACCATGAGATCAACCAACCGCTCGCTGCAATACGAACCTATGCCGAAAATGGCCGTAGGCTGCTGGAGAAACAACGCTATGACACTGTTGGCCGCAACCTTGATGAAATCATTCAACTCAATAAGTTGATCGCTGAGATTATTGCGCGGTTCAAAGTCTTTGCCCGCAAACAGAATTTACAGCAAACCACACAACGGGCGAACGCCGCCGACTCTATCCGCTCAGCGTTATCTTTAATGCGTAGCGCGCTGATCAAGCAAGGCGTAATACTGCGACTGGAGGATTTTCCCGAAGACATAGTCATCAACATCGATGCCATACAGTTTGAGCAGGTACTGGTCAACCTTATCCAGAACAGCCTGCAAGCACTCAAAGATCAGCCTGAACCACAAATTGGCATAACCCTCAACGCCGACGCAGGACAAGCGTTATGCTGTGTATGGGATAACGGTCCGGGTTTGAGCCCAGAACAAAAACAACAGGTTTTTGACCCGTTTTACACGACCAAAGAAGATGGTTTAGGCCTTGGCATGACCATCTCAAGACGCATTATCGATGCCTATCAAGGTGCGATCAGTGTCAAAGACCACCTAGGAGGTGGTGCCGAGTTTACTGTTTCCTTGCCATTAACTAGCGAGATCACCCCATGAATACCCAAGTCATGTTTATTGATGACGAGAAATCCATCCGCGATGCGCTGGGCCAGACCCTCGAACTCGAGGACTATGACGTCAGCCTTTTTGCCAGTGCCAAGCCCGCACTGGAGCAACTGACCAATCAGTTTGCCGGGGTGATCATCTCAGATATCAATATGCCAGGTATCGATGGCCTGACGTTCCTCAAGCAGGCTCTGGCCATGGATCCCGAGCTGTCAGTCATTATGCTGACCGGACACGGGGATATATCAATGGCCGTGGAAGCGATGCGGCTTGGCGCGTATGACTTTCTAGAAAAGCCGTTTTCAACCGAGCACCTGCTCGATGTAGTCAAGCGCGCCAGTGAAAAACGTGAACTCGTGATGGAAAATAGGGATCTGCGCCGAGAGCTTGAAGTCCAAAGCGGGCCGGGGCCACGGATATTGGGTAATGACCCATCAATCAAACAGCTGCGAAGGGTTTTAGCTCACCAGTCAAAAACGCACACGCCATTATTTGTCCATGGCCCAAGCGGTTGCGGCAAGGCCCTCGTCGCCCGTTTTGTCCATGACCATGGCTTGCAGCCACAACAACCTTTTCTGACGATTGATTGCAGCTCTGCAGGAGCAGAAGGGCTACTTAATGAGCTCATGGCCAAGCCTGAAACAACGTTTGCTACCCTTTACCTCAAGCATATCGATAACACACCATCACACCTTCAAACAGCATTACAGGCCTATATCGAAGCTCTGTGCATGGGCAATAGTATCCCGGTTCGGGTTATAGTCAGCGCTGATAACGATAGCCACCAACAATGCCAAGCGGGCTTCCTCCATAACCTCTACTTCAAACTGGGTTTCATTTCTCTTGATCTGCCCCCACTAAACCAGCGGCGAGAAGATATTTCCCTGCTATTTCATAACTTCCTACGAACAGATTGCAGCCGCTTTGGTATAGAGCCGCCCCATATCGACAACCAGCTTGAGCTATGGCTCAATGAGCAAAGTTGGAGCGGGAATGTTCGTGAGCTTAGGCAGTTTGCAGAGCGCTACGCCTTAATGGGGAGCAAAGCCATTACCCCCCAACACCATGATCCCAATCAGCAATCACTGACCGCAACACTGACAGAACGAGTCGCCGACTTCGAATGTAAAGTGCTACATGATGCCCTCAACCGACATCATGGCAGGCTCAAAGATGTCCAGCAAGAGCTTGGGCTTGCCCGCAAAACCCTGTACGACAAGATGAAGAAATACCACATCGACAAGAACGAATTTAAAGCCTAACCACACCGCAATGTCGCCATGAGTCAAACCAGACTGCAATCCATAGCGACATTGCAAATTTCTTCGAAGCATCTTCCGGAAATTTCATCTCTTCAATTTCAACAGAATGAGTTACTCATAAAGTTTGCTAACTTGTCAGCAGACAAAGCAAACATGACCTCCTCAGTCGCCTGAACGCTTCCTTTCACTTAATTATCTTCAAGCTTGCTGAGATACATTATGAATTTATTCCGCTATACCTATACTTGGATTGCCAGTTGCCTAACCGTGCTATTGGTATGCTCAATTGCGCTCCATGCTAACGGCATTAGGGCGACCTTGCTCGACCAATCAGAGCTTAAGCTACAATCGACTGCCACTTTCCTTGAACACCAGTTGATGCCAGCTGATCAAGCCGTCCTCGAGCCAAGTCGAGATTACGCAACGGTGCCAGACTACCAAGCAATATTGGCGCAACTTCAACTTATATCACCTTCGTTCGATATACAGTTGCATGTCTTGACAACAAATGAACGCTTCACTACTGCTGCACACGTCAGCCCGAAAGCAAACACATTGTTATCACTGTCCCCGCACATCATGAAGGCTATCTGGCCTTCACTGTCGCTTCAGCAAACACTACTCGAAGGGAGTAAACAAGCTATACGCTATACCGTTTCAATGCCTATCGAAACAATCAGCAATGGCTTCCTGCAACAATTATTACCCGGCATCTTGCTAGCCATTGCCCTGTATTTGACTTGCATAGTTGCCCTCTTTTTTGCTCTCAGGAGAAAGCTTTTCCCCCTAACCCAGTTAGCCCAGCAACCTGTATCACTCAAAGGACCTGTTCCCAATATTGAGCCAAGCAGTATCGAAGCCAAGGCGTGGTTAACCATGCAAAAACATTTCAAGACGCAACTGGCTGATATATTCCGGCAGCAAGCAGTCGAAGCGAACAAACTAAAAGCACAAGCTTACCAAGACAAAGTGTCGGGATTGGGCAACCGGCACTATTTCATCAACCAGCTTAATGCATGGCTTGATAACCCGCAGCAAGCTGGCCTCATTTTGCTTAAAACAACCTTGCTCGATGAAGTCTACCAACAACATGATTTTGAAAAAGGTGATAGCTTTACCCGTCAACTCGCTGACGAGTTCAACAGCAATATTGTCCATGTAAATGTTTATCTTGCCCGATTATCTTATGACGAGTTCGCAGTTTTACTACCAAATATTCCCACAGAAAAACTCAAGTATATTGCCGAGAGCATGCGCAATGTTCATCAACAGCTAGAGAAAGACTATCGTGGTGATATATCCGACAGCGTCTTTATCGGCCTGTTGGCTATCGAACAACCCACCAAAGCAAGCAGTGTCCTTGGCCAACTTGACAACATTCTGGCCCAGGCAACCCGTAACCCAGCAGAGCCTATATTGTTAGCAGCAAACCCGCACCAAGTCCCCAGCTTCGGCAAACAACAATGGAAGTCGTTACTGCTAGAAGCCATTGAACACGATACGATGGATTACAAATACCAACCCGTACTCAACGAACATCATCAGCAATACCACCTCGAGGTTTTCTCGTCGCTGAAAGCGAAGCAATCCAGTTACCAAGCGAACCAATTCTTAGGCGCTATCGAAGATGTCGGAGCCGGTGTACTTTTGGATAAACATGTCATAGCCCAGCACATCAATAAATTGAATGCAGACCCTAGCCGAGGCCCCTTTGCAATCAACCTCACCTCCAACAGTATCACTGATCCATCATTCAACCGTTGGCTTGAGCAAGCCCTGTCTCGCAATCAACACCTCGCTGAACGGTTGCATTTCGACATCCCTGAATCCTGTTTCATCCAAACACCGGATGCCTGTAGCTTGTTATGCTCTGCCATTCGCTTTTACAAATTTCACTATGGCGTAGATGGCTATGGTCGCTACTTCAAGTCGTTAGCTTATTTAGAGGAGTTTCGACCAGACTATGCAAAAGTCGATTTTTCATATACCCACCAATTAAATGATGAGCTAAAAAAGCAGTTGCTCTCATCTATCTGTCGTAGCGCACATAGCCTCAATATCATGACGATTGCCACCCGGGTAGAAACAGAAACGCAGCTCGATAGGTTATCAGACTTATTTGTGAGTGGTTTCCAAGGCTTTTATACAGAACAGAAACAAAGGGATAAACAAGCAGCTAAACGTTCCCTTACAGCAAGCCATTAGCATTTTGGTTAAGGAGACGGTTGGGGGAGATGAACGCTGGAAGGTGATTTACAGTGTAAATCAAATTTACACTGTAAATCAGCGCAACCCACTAAAGTGGGGAACACTGGAATGTCTGCTCTGAAATATGAAGTTTGGAAGGGCCGTGGTCTTGATCTATTACTAGTTTTTCTTTTTCAAGCTGACTCTGTACACCTGAATATAAACGATTAAAAGCAGTAATCGTGACCCGAGTTCGCAGCTCTTCATACTCATCACGGAGTTGCTGATAATCCGCTTCCAAGTACGTTATTTGTGATTTGTGCTGTTCAGCTGCATGCTGGATACGCTCGCTTAATTCCACTGGACGCTTATGTTCAGGCAGTTTGAGTAACTTAAGCTGTGCCTGCCTTATCTTTTCGACATTCTGAAGTTCTATTTGGTAATCTCGATGCTTGTCCTGCACTTGCTGCTGGAGGTATTCAAACTTGGTAAACGCATTAACCACGGTTGGGATACCCGCGAGGGCGCCGAGGTTTACGGTACGGATACTGTATCCCGCTTCAGTGATTCCCCCACTCAGCGTCCCCTGGCGCTTGAACTGATCCATCACAACAACTTCACCTTCGGCCCGGATCACACAGTGCATAACATGAAGCGTGAACTGTGCGTTCTGGCCACAAGAAATTTCAGCGAATTGGGCAAATTTACTGGTTACATTGCCTTTGGCTTCAACCTTACACGCTA
Source organism: Photobacterium rosenbergii (assembly GCF_003026455.1). Classification (GTDB taxonomy): domain Bacteria; phylum Pseudomonadota; class Gammaproteobacteria; order Enterobacterales; family Vibrionaceae; genus Photobacterium; species Photobacterium rosenbergii. Next base: position 26,412 of record NZ_PYMB01000009.1, on the reverse strand, counting down.
GCTTGGCGTCATGTTGTTTGCGTCCTATTATCCCTTTGATAATAGAGATATCACCACCGGCTTTCAGCTCAGCCAATTCAACAAATCCAGCTACCGTGATATTACCAGTGGCAGAAACACGCATTCCCGGTGTTACATCACCGGTAATGAGTATGCTGCCATCGAAATGAATGTGTCCAGTAGCAACATTTACCCCTTTCAAGGTCAATGCTTCATCAACCTGCATTCCCCGGCCTTTACGGACTGGAATTCCTGACTGCTCAGCCAATAGAAGGTTAGGGTCTTGGTCACTTATCATCGTGCCTTCACCCGGTTGAAATTCACTGTCTTTACCAGGCTTGGACGGCAAAACTTTACCCTGGACAGTAAAACCTGGCACACCTTCTGTAGCTGGAATACGTTTCAGCAAGGGTTGGCCGACTTTAACCGTAACGAGCTCACCTAAATCAAGCATATCCACCTTGCCATCATCGCCAAGTTTAGGCTTGAGTATACGGTGACTGGCGTCTTCAACTAAGGGTTCAAAACGCGCGTCGCGTCCATGTTCAGGCAAGCGGCCAAAGGCAATGGGAAGGGTAAGCTTTTCACCAGGTGCCAGCTGTTGTGTTTGCTCAAGCAACTGATGAAGCTGGGTTTTACGGATGCCTTTCACAATGCGGTTTTGCTTGAGGGCTTCAAGAATATCAGCCCCCATAAGAGGGTTACCGCCAAAAGGTGCAATAACGGTGATAGAGGCGCGCATAAAATCGGGGTCTGCCTTAACCACTAAGCTTGCATCGCGCCTTTCAGCGATAACGATAGGGTCCATTGGTGCACTATCAACATCGAGTTGATGGTCAGGGGACGTTGTCGCTAGTGCTGAATCTATAGCTTTTTCGTAGAGATAAAATGCCCCAGCCCCAAGGCGATGAAGCTGTTCGAGTAACAATTCCCTCGTCGGAACCGATTCTTGGCTGGGGGTCGCCGCGAATAACACTGATTGTCCATCATCAGAGATACGCAGAAAAAGTTCTGCCATATCAACTCCTTTTAACTGCTATTAGCGAACACTGAACGTAATGTAGCTCCTCAATAGTACAGTAACGAAACCGTTACCAAGTATTTGTTAAGTCACAATTTTATCTGAAAAACATCTATAGCCTTATCATAAACAATAGATTGCATATTGGTTATTGCAAGTAATTGATGGCAGATCAGACTAGAGCAATTGCTTTAATCTGTTGTTCGCTGAGCCAGCTATCAGTGACAAAAATATAACTATGGTGCGAGGGGTGCTTCTTGTTTACCGAGATAGCATCTTTGCGCAGGAATCCCTCCAGCATACCTACCGGCTGTAGATAAAGCTGGTAACAAGCGGTAAGCGGTAATACTGCGGAAGATTCAATATAGATACACTGTCGGCTAAGGCGGTTAGCCGTCACCTTGATTCCTGCGTCATGGCTATCAATGGTTTCGCCGCTGCTCAGTAAGTGCCCATATAGCCGACCAGCGATCCCTCCTCGTCCAACAGAAAAGCATTTTTCAACGCAGGCATCGTTATAAAGGGAGGGATGAAACAATTCTTTTAGCGCAGGGGATAAATCTTTAACTAAACTCATGCTCTCTCCTTATTATTATTTTGAGACTGCCACTACGAGCAAACAGTTAGGAAAGTTGCTTCCCTAACAAGCCACAAATATTGCGGGGATTATATAACCGTAGTCAACAAGACAAACTAATTCAAATTTGGATCACATTAGACTCTTAGGTAGGATTTACAGTGTAAATTCCAACAATAAAAAAAGGCAGCCAACGCTGCCTTTCGTGAAATAACCAATACTGAAATTTACAGTGTAAATCAGCTTATCTTAATGGCTGAAATTCACTAATTGGTTCACGTCCTCGTTGATGCAAGAAATCCAAGAATCGTGAAGCACTTGTCGTGACAATACTCGACTCATCAACCTTGGTTTTCTCAAACAGCGCTAACGCAGAATCAAACTTACCCACATCATAAGCGAAGTGTGCATCAGAACCAGTGGTAAATTTCACGCCAACTTCTTTACCTATCTCGGCGATACGCTCACATCGAGGTTGGCTACCTACCCGGGACCCAGACAGAGAAGAGTTATTTATCTCGATCAAAACATTGGCATCGGCCGCTGCTGCAAGCACCTGTTCGAAATCAAAATCAAAATTGGGATTCCCTAAATGTCCCAGAGCATCGACACGGCCGGAGCGAATTACATTGAGCAAGGCTTGTGTATGTAATTCACGTGATGACGGCGTAAAAACGGGTTCGTGAAAACTAGCTAAAATCCAATCCAACTTTTCTTCAACTTTAGGCAAGATATCAATCTCACCATCTGTGTTCATGATATTTGCTTCGACACCACGTAAGATCCCCACGCCATGGAGAAAACGAGGTAACACCTTCTGATTGGCAAAGTGCCAAAAATGAGGAGCGCCGGGCATTGAAGAAGCATGGTCAGTCACACATAAAAGTTGCAGGCCTTTCTCTGCGGCAGCCGCAGCATTTTCCAATACCGTGCTATAAGCATGCCCACTTGAAACAGTGTGGCTATGGGTATCGACAACAAATTTCATTACTCGCTCCTTGCTAAAGAATGATTATGGATATCAGCACTGACAAGATCACGCAGTGCTTGCTCGGCTTGCTTACGGCCGGTGAAGTTGAATTGGCTAACTATATCGCCCCAAGATTTACGTTGGATGACCTTAGCAACGACTAAGTTAAATGATGAAAGCTGAGATAGATTCGTAGAGCTTGCTAATCGTTGCCAAACATACTGCTGCAAAACGGGTAGCACTAATTCATAACCCAACCCGCCGACGCCAAATAAATACAGCTGCTGTTCAACCCATTCATGAGGCAGTGATGTGGGAATGGGATGAAGAGAAGCAGAATCAAGCAAAAGGGGCAGAAGCTCTTCAGTTGGCATCTCTTTGAACGCTTCGCAGGCATTCACCATTAACCCTGCAGCAAATAATATCCTGGCTTGAGGAAACCACAGCTGACTACCATCACTAATAGGTAGTACACACAACAGTGAAGGATAACCGCTTGCAGCATCTTTCTGTAATCCAAGGCGAACAGGTTGGTAGCCGGCACGCTGCCAAAAAAGCAAAAGCTCTGGCACATAACCAAAACTGGTACCGATAAAATCATAACGGGATGATGCCCACCCACGAACAGAGGCCAATAGCTGTTGACCAATTCCTTGCTGTTGAAAATCTGGATGGACAGCAATACGAAGGATCCGGCCTGAACGTTGAATGGCCCCTTCAACAATACCGAGATGAGCTGCAAGTGATTGGGCAAGCAGGTGGCCACGAGGCCTACGTTTACCAAGCAACACTTGCTGCGCAAGCTCTTTACTAAAACCACCTTCATCAACAATTAAACAACAGCCAAGTACGTGTTCGCCATTGCGGCACAACCAAATGTGCAGGGCATCATCATCGAGCAAGTTCACTAAGTCCGCAGGCGAAGTCTGGTAATGGGCATTGACCAGCAAGCCAAAGAGTGAAGACAATAAAACCGGTGAACTTAGTAGCTGAGCTTTATCTAGATATTCATAACTTGCAGTAGCTGGATCAAGTCCGGTGGTTTCAATCTCCGCATCCAACAACAGCGCATTGAAAATCCATTTTTCCAACGGATCATTATCAGCCCAGCGGATGGCTTGCTTCATCTCAACGCCACGCCACTGCGGCATGACACTGTCCAGTTGCTGACGAAACTTAACCGCAAAACCGCGACCAGTCCCTTCGTAACCATGAACCGTGCTTGAAAAAACCAAACGATTAAAAGCTGCCAACAAAGATTGAAGTACCGGTGACGGGATAGCTGCAGCTTCATCGACAAACACGACATCAGCAGATGGAAGCTCAGTCAATAATGCGTCCGGTGCGATAAATTCGATACACCCTTGACCAACCTCAAGTCGTTTTTGCTGCGAAAAAACTAAACCAAACTGCTCGGCAACATGCTGGAAAACGGTTTGGCTAGCAAGGTAGGAAGGTGCCGTAACAACAATGTGGATATCGCGTTCGGCTAATAAACTGGCAGCAGCCAAACCAAGGGCTGCTGATTTTCCTCGCCCGCGATCTGCGGTTAACACTAATGGTCGTTTACGGTGCCCAGTAACAACTTTACGGATGGCCTCCACCGCACCAACCTGACAAGCCGTCAACGCGCCAAAAGGTAAAGGAACATCTTCTAATGGCGCTGATTCTGTTTCACTGACCATTGCTGCCAGCACACAATCGGCATCCGGTAATGGGGGTAAAGGTTGCTTGGCCTCCAACCAAACAACGCTATTGTGCTGCAAAAGATGATTAAGACGCTGACAGAAGTGAGAGTCTGTTTGCTCAAACCATTCATCTGGCAATAAGAGTAATAGAACCCCACCACCGACTACGGTACCAGACAAGGCACCTAAAGCTTGTGCATCAATACCGTGATGGCCGTTGATTGTGAGCATCTGGCATTCTCTGCCCAACCACAACTTGGCTTTTTTGAAGGGAATACTTTCGGAGCCATCAATCAATGGCTCACCACAGAAAAGTTTATCAGCGTAGTGCTGGCTGAAGGCTTCAACCACTTTTTCCGACCACGCTTTACCGCCCTTGGCGACTACAAGGTGTCGGATATTTTGCTGGGCCGCACGCTCGGCAAGCGTACGGCAAAAAAGAGAAAGTTGGGACATGCTATGACTCAATGGCAAACAACAATTTGATAATACCAATATGCCGATAGCGGTGCGAAAAAAAACCACGCCCTTAAGCGTGGTTTACAGTGAAATTATCAACTGACTTGGTGCTAACCTGCACGATTGAAGGCTACGGCCATTACTTCAGGTAATCAGCCAGGTAAGAAAGGATTTCATCAGCCTGGCGTTCAGTCAGCTTCTTCAATTTAAGTTGAAGTTTATCGCCGTCACGCAGGTAGCTGATTTTCCCTTTGATCAAATCTTGAGGCTTCGGCTTCTCTACTTCGACTTTAGGCTGCAGCGTTTCACCGATCTGCTCAAGTTTGCCGGTCACTTCGCGGGTAATACGAGTAATGCCTGAGGCATCAATACTTTTCCACATCGCCTCATCACCGGATGAGATCTCGCTGACAAACAACTTTTGCTGATCCGTGCTAAGGCCGAAGAATAAACGGTGCAATTTGACGATAGTCGGACGACCAAGTTCACCGACACTTGGGTAAGCCATCAAAAGCTCCATTGGCAATGAAGCCGCTTTCAACGCACCACTGACTAAGGCTTCGCTGCACTGGCAATATTTTGCCAATTCTTTTTGATCAGCGACTTTGCCAGCATCAAGCAACGCCTGCATTTCCTTCCCGCGCTCAAAAAGCGATAAAGGTTTATGTGCATTTGCTACATCTGACAAGAACTTAGCATGTTCGCTGTTAATCCCTTTACCGACATAGATAAGGAAATCTTTCTCGGCCAGGATACACGACATGCGACGGCGGCTACCGTCAAGGACTTCAATCCGGCCATCATCAAGCCAACGGCCCACTGCAGGGTATTGTTGACCGCGATCTTTGAGCGTATTAAGAATATCAGCCAGTGCATGTTCGTTCAGGAAGGCCTGCTCACGGGCATTTTCAGCAAAAACACGTGTTTTTTCAGCGACCTGATTGGCCTGGATTTTAACCAATTCAAACGCAACGGTTTCCTCGCCAGCAACTGCCAGCTCAATCACCGACGCCTTGTCGCGGGCGGCGGTCTGGGCTTCCGTTGGCGTAGTTGCTCGCCGCTTGTCCGCTTTGCCGAACAAGCGCGCATTCAGATCTTTGGTTTTAATCGCCATCCGTTAATTACTCCCGGTTCAGGTTAGCCCAGTGAGAGTGCATTACACGCTCTAACTCAAGGCCAACACGTTGGATCGCTTCTTGCGCTGTCGAAAGGGTCTTCTTACCCCCTTCAAATTCGGCTGCCGTTAGGTCGAACACAGTGCTGTAGGTATCGGCACAAGTCTCGAAAGCACGGCTACGCGGTACCGTTGCCATCATGACTTGATCTCGAAGCAGGTAATTCATTTCGGTCAGTACCGATACCTGCTTTTTGTTGTCATCCTCAAACATAGTTGGCATCAGGCGGATAAACTCCAAACCATGCCAATCTTCGGGGAACATCTCATAAACTGTCGGTAAATGCTGGAAAAAGTTAACCGTTGAGGCCCAGTCAAGACGCTTGGCTGCACATGGAATGATCAAGGCATTAGAGGCATACATAGCGTTCCAAACCAATGGATCAATGTGCGGGCCGGTATCAATCATGATGATATCGAACTCGTCAGCAATCGGGTCGATCACTTTTTCTTTGAGCAAACGAACGATATTCAAGTCTTGGTTTTCTGCAAGATCCTGCCATGCATCAGCATTAAACATGGCATCTTCAGGGAACGCTGCAATGGTTTTCAAGTTAGGGTACTGGGTAGGCATGACAACATTCCCCATCAGGAATTCTTTGTCAATATCCTGCCCCTCCGGCACATTTTCCAACATCACATCGACTGCAGAATAGATAGTTTCCTGATCACCGACACTGATCTGCGGGTTAAGGAATAGACGCAATGACCCCTGAGGATCCAAGTCAATCAAGCAGATACGGTATCGCTTATCCAAATCAAGCGCCAAACACGCAGCAAGGTGAACAGCTGTCATTGACTTGCCCGTACCACCTTTCTGGTTCTGGACATTAACAATCCATGGTTTACGGCCAGCACCTTCACGTTCGTAAAAAGCAGGCTTTTTGGTCGCTTCCATCAACTGATGGGCTTCTTCCAGGCTAATGGAATAGTGGTTGGCATTATTTTTGGTAAATTGATGGCCATTGGCTTCCATGCGAGAAATCGCATCATCAAGTTTACGACGGGTGAGGCCAGAACGACTTTCCATCAATGCCTTCGACATTGGGGGAAACGCTTCTTCACGGCGCTCTTCCAATACAATCTCAATACGGTCCGCCTGGACCTGCTTCGTCTGCTCGGCGATATTGAGCAAATTGTCTATGGTTTGTTCCCTGTTCATTGTCTTTATTCACCTTGAAACATTTTGTTTTATTGTACAGCAAAAAAACACCAAAACAATAAAAAGCTGAACAACACCATGTGATATTTATCTCAGCATAAAGCTTTAACAAGAGCAAAAAACCGACGTTTCCCATTAAATTTTTATCTTAAATCGAGGGTGATTAACTTGAAATACCTGACAAAATAAAAGTGTTACAGCGTCACTATTTTACAATGTAAATCCACTTTTGGGAGATATTTACCGGAAGCGTGATAATTAATGGCTATTTTACGGAGGGTGCCAGTTTGATTACATTTCATACCAAAACCCGATGATGACGGTTAACTTGGGAAACCGACCCAAAAGAGGATGAAATCACTCAATTTCATCATGATCATATAATCCACCTTATCGAGACACAAAACGATCAGCATGAAATTGCTCAATCTCATGATCTTACTTAAAACCAATCCGCATACTCTTGATCATCGTTCCTTGCTGACATGCCAGATCACGAAGCATGATCAAGGAAAAAGATATCAATATAATGTTGCTGACAACGAGACAGAAGGATCGGAAAAATGATCAAGTGGATGGGGGTGTAAATCGGTGACTCTGAACAAGGCCCCGAAAGCATGGAAAATCACGGACAATTTACGGTGAGTGTAGGTCTGATAAGGGTTTAGCGCATAAATATCCACTGAGTCGAGAACCAAATCGCCTGTAAATCGGCACTTTAGTTCAAAATTGAAATGCATAACCAAAATCTTGATCATCTTTCCACGCCGGACACATGTTAAAAGCTAAGTAGAATACGGAAAGTGTCAAATCAACTTTGGTCAAAATAGCGCCTCCAATACAAACTAATATCGCTTGATAGAGTTGAAAGCCGCTCGAAAGACACAACCATGATCATTTTTCCGGCTTCAAAAAGCCCGAATTGCCAGTCCAAACCGCGCTTGGAACCGCTAAACCTTGTTTTTATACCCAGAGATAAAGAATCGGCTGTGGATAACCTGTGTGAACACCATGATCATGCTTTCAAATCGATGATGATCATGCTTACAGTTTGATGATGATCATATTTCCAACCCTTGTTTGATCATCGTTTCAGGAAAGCGTTGATCATTTTTCCAGAATCCTTATGATCATGCTTTCGATCGGGTGATTTTTTATTGTTTTATATTTCATGAGGTTACGAGCAATTAGTCAGCCAGATCATAAGATCACTTAATCAATAAGATCAAAATAATCAAAAAGATCAGTTTAAAAAAAGCCAATAAAAGAGCTTTCTTTCTTGTTTTATTTCTATTAATCTTTTACGGAAAAATGATGCATCTACGGCTAATGACAAATGAACTCCGCGCTTTCAGCTAACAATAAGAATACTGACAAGATATTGATCCCCGCTCCACGATCCCACAAAGACGGTCATTTGTTTTCGATCCCGGCGAATTTGATCGACTGGCTTCCGCAGTACCAACACTTCAAAGGTGTCACCAAAAGTATCATTGAGTTGTTGAATTTAATTTCATTGCGTGGCCTGTCGAGCCATGACGGAATGGTTTCAACAACAGAATTAGTGGAAGCCACAGAAGGCCAGCTGACCCGGGCAGCGATCCAGCAGCGCTTGCGGGCTGCGGTCAATATTGGCTTGTTTAAACAACAACCTGTTAGGTTCGAAGAGGGCCTGGCGGGTAAAACCATGTTGCATCATTTCATCAACCCAGCGATGCTGATCTCTCAGCTTGGTACTGGCAGCCTGAATTCAGAACAATCCAAGGCGAAAGAAAAACAAAAGCGCTCGAAAGCTTTGGCTCAAAACCATGTTAATCGGCAATTGCTGAGCGAGCATGGTTTGGGTACGCCCCCAACCATGCCTGACGAAGCGGATCAAATTGTGATCTCCCCCACCAGCTGGGCAGGGATCATTGACCAGGCTCTAGCCCCACCTCGGACCAAGAAAAGCTACCAGAAATCAATGGTGGCAATCAGCGGTACCAAGGCGATCATTGAAACACGATCTTCAAAGTCGATCATGACTGTCGATGATCTGATGACATTATTTGCCTTGTTCACACTGACGGTCCAATACCATGATCATCACATTGCGGACTATGAAATCCAGTCGCGCAATATGGGTAATAAAACCCCGGTATACATCACTGATATTCTGGCCTTGCGTGGTAAGAAAGACAGTGGTCCTGCTCGCGATTCAATTCGTGAAAGTATTGATCGAATTGAATTTACAGATTTCCAGCTACACGAATTGACTGGTCGCTGGATGAGCGAGAATATGCCGGAAGGCTTCAAGAGTGACCGGTTCCGTTTCCTTGCCCGTACTATCACGGCTTCTGAGGAAGCTCCGAAGGAAGGGGATGACGGTGAGATCCGGATCAAACCGAATCTTTATATCTTGGTATGGGAACCTTCGTTCTTCGACGAGCTACTGACTCGGGATTATTTCTTCCTGTTCCCGCCAGAAATCTTGCGTCAGCATACCCTGGTCTTCCAGTTGTATTCCTTCTTCCGGAGCCGGATGTCACGTCGTCTCAATGACTCGATGATGCTCAGCGAACTAAACCAGAAATTGGCACGTAACATCGAGTGGCGTCGCTTTTCATCAGACTTGATCCGTGAACTTCGCAAGCTGGCGGATGATAAGATCACCGATCACGTGTTTGCGGTTAACCTTTGGGGTTACCACTTAACCATTACGCCGCATGAGGAAGGTAAGCGCTACTGCGATTACCAAATTGATATCCGCTGTGATGTCGATGAAGTGATCCGTTTCTCACGGGCAAAAACCACCAACGAGGGCAAGCGGACCATGGCACCGACCATGCCGAACCCGCTGCGTAATGAAATTTTGCCTAAGCAGGAGCTTGATCAGCTTTCCGAGATCATTGACGGCGAATTTGAGCCTATCCAACGTAAAGAAAGTCGCCCGAAGGGCCGTTTGGGGCGCCGAGTGAAGCTGCGTAAGCACCTGGTAGAGATCAATGCTGATGAGTTGACGATTACCCTGTCTAAATATACCTCCTCAGAGGCCCTGCAACGCAGTATAACGGCGTTATCAGCGATGAGTGGACATTCTGTTGCCTCGATCAGCGAAGAGTGTCACGGCTTGTTGGAGAAGCTTGACTGGCTTAAGGTAAGCGGAGAGGTAGTCCCATACGAAACATTGAGCAAAACTATCGAGTTGTACAACAGCCAACATGACGAAGGCCACCTATCGATAGAACGGCTGATATCGGGGCTGGCTGTAAGGCGCAAAGTCTGCAAGCTGGTGTTCGAAGGCCATATCAACGAACAAGTGATGAATGCACTGGATGATATTGCCCGCGGTAGTTAAGTTCGCGCATTGAATAACAAAAAAATCCGGTCAGCTTTTGCTGGCCGGATTTTTTTATGCCTCTTGTTCAGTTAACTTGGGTATATTATTGCTATTAATCCAACCATTAGGATATGTCATGGAGTGGCTGAAAATATGTCGGCACCGGCAGGGCGGGGTGCTGCTCGCATTGATCGGTGTGTTCGCGGGAACCTTCAATGCGGTTGCGGATGATTCCCGTCCGCAGATCGGGCTGGTGCTCAGCGGAGGCGGCGCTAAGGGGGCTGCTCATATTGGGGTGTTATCGGTACTTGAGGAGAACCGGATCCCTGTTGATGTGATCACCGGCACCAGTATGGGGGCTTACGTTGGTGGCATGTATGCAATGGGCTTATCGGCCCAGGAGGTCAGGCGCAAAACGATGTCTGCGGATTGGCTGAGTGGCTATGAGGATCGTGTTGGCCGGAATGACCTGGAACTCAGGCGCAAGCAGCAAAATGACAATTACCAAATCTATACCGATATCGGGATAGATCTAAAAGGGAACTACCAATCTAAACCGGGCGCCTTCCAGGGGCAGGGGATGGCAACCTTGTTGGGCAACCTCACCGACAACCTACCGGATTTGGCAAGTTTTGATCAGCTGGCGATCCCATATCGCGCAGTAGCAACGGATATCGTGAACGTAAAACCGGTTGTGCTGGACAGTGGTCATCTGGCAACGGCTATGCAGGCATCGATGACTGTCCCTGGAGCTTTGCAGCCGGTACGGATTGATAACCGGATCTTGGTTGATGGTGGGATCGTTAATAATATGCCGGTCGATGCGGCCAAGGCCTTAGGGGCCGAGACTATTATCGCGGTCGATCTTCGTGATGCGTTGTTTGAAGAGCAACAGCTCAACAGTGCGTTCAATATCATCGGTCAGCTGACCACTTTTATGACCAACACCAGTTCCGACCAGCAAATGGCGCTGATGGGGGAGGGGGATGTTTACCTCCAGCCAGATGTCTCTTTCATGCTGGCACCTGATTTCGACAAAATGGAGCAGGCCTATGTTGCCGGGCGCAAAGTCGCCTTGGATGCGCTGCCCGAACTCAAGCGCTATCAGTTGTCCGAGTCGGACTATCAAGCCTACCTACGTGAAAAACTCGACCGCCGTGCCCAGGTGCAGGCAAGCCCGGCGTACTACATTGACCGGATTGAAGTTGTCAATCATACCCGGCGATCTGATCAGGCCCTGCTTGAGGTTATGGATCTCGATGCTGGCCGGGTGATCGCCAATCATGAGATGGATGATGCGGTGAAAAGGCTCAACAGGCAGGATGTGTTTGAGCGGATCACTTATCAAATTGAGCAACAGGATGATGAGAATGTCTTGGTGATGGATGTTCGCGAGAAGTCCTGGGGGCCGGGATACCTCAACCTCAAGTTTGCCTTCGAGGACGATTTTGCCAATCGGTCTGATTTTGCCTTCGGTACCCAATATATCTACACCAACCTCACCGACAAAGGGGGCGAGTGGCAGTTTGAATGGCAACTGGGCAGCTGGAAGAAGATCGACACCAGTTTTTATTTCCCGCTCGACTACCAGAAAAATAGCTATACCTCGTTTGGCGTGAACTGGAACCGTGAAGTACGCGAGTTTATTTTGTCCGAAGAGCAGGCGGATCTTATTGGCCGGGAGCCGGGCAGTAGCGCTGAAACCGAATACAGCGTCTACAGCGGTTATGCCGAACTGGGGTGGAACCTCCAGCCGTGGAGTTCTCTGGCTGTAGGCTACCGGGGCGGAACCGGTGAGGTAAAAGAAATCAACGTCAGCAATAGCCAGGACTACTCTGTCCATGGGCCATATGTTTCATTTGTCTATGATGATCTGGACAACTTGTTTTTCCCCCGTGAAGGGGTGATGTTCATGACTGAGTTCGGGCTGGGTTCGAGCCGTAGCTCTGTCAACGACCAAGACACCATATCGAGCGACAGTGTGTATGGCCAGCTTAAACTGATCAAGCCGCTGAGCCATGACAGGCACAGCCTTGTGACTACGTTCCAAGCCGGTGGATATGACGGTGATGACCTGTTACCTGTCTATGTGCAGGATTTGGGAGGCTTGTTCAACCTATCTGGCTACCACCGCTATGAACTCAACGGTCGCTACAAGTTGTTCGGGGCGTTGGTCTATAGCTACCGCCTGCTGGATAATAACTTTGGCGCCGTGTCGATACCCGTGTATCTCGGAGGCTCATTGGAACGTGGCGGGGTGTGGGATGATCAGTCGGATATCGATTTTGACTCCAGTTTAACTGCCGGCAGCTTGTTCCTTGGACTGGATACCCCTGTCGGACCGGTTTATCTCGCCTATGGCATGGCAGAAGACGGGCAGAATTCCTTTTACCTATCGTTAGGGACCACCTTTGATTAAAAATACATCACTTAATTCAGCTAAATAGGTATGGCTGGTGGGTGTTGCTCCCTGAAATACCGGTTTATGCCTTGAAGGTTTCATCAAAAGTGGAACCATTACCTCATAGGTAAACATTGCTTTGTTATTCCTGACATTTTCCTGACATCAGCACGCCGTGCTGGGGCAAAATGAAAATCGGATATAACCTTTGTCCCTTTCGAGAGTTAGGTTTTCACTGGTAAGGATACTGGGATTTCCTAGTCACCCTCTCGGAATGCAATATATGAGTTATTTTGCGAGCCATCGACCGGCTCGCTTTTTTTTGCCTGCTATTCCTCGTTAAAACCGGCCAATTTGCGCCGACCTCAATCTCCCTTTCTATACTGACTATATCAGCTGTAATTCTCCCCCCCTCAGAAGGATACTGCGTGCGATTGAAAGGGACTCTGATCAGTTTATTGCTTCTCGTTGTGCTGGCGGGCGCCATCACCTACAAAGAATATTCCTCGTCCGGGGCGACTGCTAGCCGTTCGATGCCTACCCCGAGTGTAGTGGTAGCCGAAGTGGAGAAAAAATTGGTCCGGCGTGAAGTCGAAGCGCTTGGCACCGTGAAATCCCGTGAGTCGGTGGTGCTTACGGCCAAGGTGACTGAAAAAGTGGACCGGGTGCTGTTTGAAGATGGCCAGTCGATTTCCCGTGGGCAATTGCTGGTCACGCTCAATGCCGACGAGCAGCAGGCCAAGGTACGGGCCGCCAAAGCCAACCTCAAGGAGCAGCAACGCGAATACAAGCGGATCGAAGGCTTGGTCAAACGCAACACTATTGCCCGCTCCGAGCTTGATGCCATCTATACCGACATCGAGGTTGCCCGGGCCGTGCTGGCACAAAACGAGGCCGAGTTAGCAGCCCGTTATATCCATGCCCCGTTCTCCGGTGTATTGGGTTTTCGCCAAATCAGTCCCGGTGCACTAGTGACGCCGGGGGCGGTGATCACCACCTTGGATGATATTGCTACCGTAAAACTCGATTTCTCCATTCCCGAAGCCTTCCTCGGGCTGGTATCCCAAGGTGCGGTGATCGAAGCCAGTGCAGCAGCCTATCCTGATGAAACCTTCAAAGGCCAGGTCGCCAGTATCGACAGCCGCATCAATCCACAGACTCGGGCCATAGTGATCCGGGCAGATATTGCCAATCCGGACTTGCGGCTGCGGCCCGGTATGTTGATGACCTTGTCTTTGATTGTTGGCGAGCACCAGGGGTTGGTGGTACCGGAGGAAGCCCTGGTGTCCCGCCAGCAGCAACATTTCTTGTTTGTGGTGGGAGAGGAAGGGGCCGTTGAGCAGCGCGAAGTCGAACTGGGTTTTCGTCGCCGGGGTGAAGCAGAGGTCGTGACCGGTATCCGTGAGGGTGAGCAGGTGATCACCCGTGGGACCCAGCGGGTGAGGCCGGGGCAAAAAGTGGAAGTCCGCGAACAGGAGCGCTTCACCTATCGGGAGGCGGGCTGATGTGGTTATCGGACATTTCAGTTACCCGGCCGGTGCTGGGCTCGGTGATCAGCCTATTGCTGGTGGTGTTTGGGTTAGTAGCATTCGACAGGTTGCCGCTGCGGGAATACCCGGATATCGACCCGCCAGTGGTGAATATTTCCACCAGCTATCGCGGCGCGTCGGCAGCGATTGTCGAAACGCGGATCACCCAATTGGTGGAGGATAGGATCGCCGGACTGGAAGGGATCCGCTCGATTAGTTCGCGAAGTCGCGATGGCCGATCCAGTGTAACCCTGGAGTTTTCCATTGGCCGTGATATCGATGCGGCTGCCAATGACGTCCGTGACCGCATTGCTGGCATTCTCAATAACTTGCCTGATGAAGCGGACCCGCCTGAAGTACAGAAAGCGGCAGCCAGTTCAGAAGTGATCATGTGGCTCAATCTAGTGTCTGATCGGATGGATACGCTGCAGCTGACAGATTATGCCCGCCGCTATCTGGTCGATCGTTTTTCGGTGATCGATGGCGTAGCGGGGATCCGGCTTGGTGGGGGTAAGTCCTATGCGTTGAGGATCTGGATCGACCGCCAGAAACTGGCAGCAAGGGGCCTGACGGTGACAGATATCGAAGATGCCCTGCGCGATGACAATATCGAGCTGCCAGCCGGATCAGTGGAATCCGAAAGCCGTCAATTTACGGTGCGAACCCAGCGTAGCTTTATTTCCCCGGAGGACTTCGTGCGCCTGGTGGTGGGTACGGGAGATGATGGTTATCTGATCCGTCTTGGAGACGTAGCTGAAGTTGAGCTGGCCGCAGAAGAAGAGCGGATCACCTTCCGCGGTAACACCCAAGATATGATTGGCCTCGGGATCACCCGTCAGTCGAAGGCCAATACCCTAGAAGTGGCCCGGGCAGCCAATGCTTTGGTTGACCAGCTTAACCCCACGTTACCGCCGGGTATGGAAATCAAACGCTCCTATGATTCATCGGTATTTATCCAGGCCTCGATTGATGAGGTCTACAAGACCCTGATGATCGCCCTTAGTCTGGTGGTTGTGGTGATTTACCTGTTTCTTGGCAGCGTTCGCGCCAT
This sequence comes from Photobacterium rosenbergii, assembly GCF_003026455.1. Lineage (GTDB taxonomy): Bacteria > Pseudomonadota > Gammaproteobacteria > Enterobacterales > Vibrionaceae > Photobacterium > Photobacterium rosenbergii. Next base: position 11,061 of record NZ_PYMB01000009.1, on the reverse strand, counting down.
GTTGATCCCTGCCTTGACCTTGCCGGTATCGTTAATTGGTGCTTTCACGGTGCTTTATGCCCTTGGTTTTACCCTCAACCTGCTGACTTTGCTGGCATTAATTTTGGCTATCGGGATTGTGGTCGATGATGCCATTGTGATGCTGGAGAACATCCACCGAAGGATCAGTACCGGTGAGCCGCCGCTCAAGGCGGCATATCTCGGGGCGAAACAGGTCAGTTTTGCCATCATTGCGACAACAGTGGTGCTGGTTGCTGTCTTCCTGCCCATTGGGTTCCTCGAGGGGGACTTGGGCAAACTGTTCCGGGAGTTCTCGATTGCTATCAGCGCGGCAGTCATCCTCTCCTCGTTGGTAGCGTTGACACTTAGCCCGATGATGGCTTCGAAACTGATGCAGCCCGTTGAGCAGGAACGCGGTCTGGTAAGGTTCATCAGCCGGGCTATGGCGGCCTTGACAGCCAACTATAAGTCCATGCTTTCCAGTGCTATCCAACGTCCTGTACGGGTCATCGTGGTGCTGTTGGCAGTACTGGCAACCTGTGGTTGGCTGCAGCATAAACTGCCGTCTGAATTTGCCCCGCGCGAAGACAGGGGGGCGATGTTTATCATCATCAATGGCCCACAGGGGGCAAGCTTTGATTTTATCCAACCCTACATGGATGAGGTGGAGCACCGCTTGATGCCTTTGGTGGAATCAGGCGAAATTAAACGGTTATTGATCCGAGCGCCGCGAGGTTGGGGGCGTGTTGCCGACTTCTCCAATGGCTTTGCCATTGTGGTACTTGAAGATTGGGCAAAACGGCGTCCTGCAGGGGCCATTATTGGCGATATCCGTAAGCGGCTGGGGGATTTGGCTGGGATCACGGCTTTTCCAGTGATGAGGCAGCCGTTTGGCCGTGGGGTCGGTAAGCCGGTACAATTCGTGCTGGGGGGCGGCAGTTATGAAGAACTGGCGCAATGGCGGGATATCTTGCTTGACGCTGCTGCCAGTAACGCCAATATCGTCGGGCTGGATCATGACTATAAGGAAACCAAGCCGCAGCTTAGGATCGTTATTGATCGTGACCGGGCTGGCGATCTCGGTGTCTCGTTGAAGTCAATTGGCCAGACACTTGAGTCGATGCTCGGCTCCCGTCAGGTAACAACCTACACCTGGCGCGGTGAAGAATACGATGTGGTGATTGAAGGCCAGCGCGAGCGGCAGAATACTGCGGCAGACTTGGCCAACCTGTATGTCCGGGCCGAGCAGGCCGACGAGTTGGTTCCGCTTTCAAGCCTGATCAGTGTCGATGAGTATGCCGGGGCGCCGCAGCTCAATCGCTATAACCGGGTACGGGCGATCACCCTTGAGGCTAATCTTGCTGAGGGCTATACCTTGGGTGAAGCCCTTGGTTACCTCAATGGTTTGGTTGAGGAGTTGCTACCCACTGACGCCGTGGTCAATTACAAGGGCGCTTCCAAGGATTATCAGGACTCCAGCACCTCGATTGTGTTCATCTTTGCCCTGGCGCTGCTGGTGGTCTTTTTGGTGTTGGCAGCACAGTTTGAGAGTTATATCCACCCATTGATCATCATGCTTACCGTCCCGCTGGCCACCCTTGGGGCCTTGCTCGGGCTCTATTTCACCGACCAGACCCTCAACATTTATTCGCAAATCGGGCTTATCATGCTGATCGGCCTGTCAGCAAAAAACGGCATATTGATTGTCGAATTCGCCAACCAACTGCGCGATCAGGGGATGGCGTTTGATGAAGCCTTACTGGAGGCAGCTTCCGAGCGACTGCGGCCAATACTGATGACGGCGATTACCACCATTGCAGGTGCAGTGCCCCTGATTCTGGCGACGGGAGCGGGGGCTGAAAACCGGATTGTGATTGGTATTGTTGTGCTATGTGGTATCACTGTGGCGACCCTGTTTACCTTGGTGGTGATCCCTGTGATGTACCGCTTGCTGGCCCGCCATACCCAGAGTCCAGAGTTTGTCTCGCGTCAGTTGGCGCAGCAGATGGAGGAAAGCTGAGTAGGAGGCGTGGGAAATAGATTAGAAAGCCTCGAATTCATCAAGAAAAGTGCTCTTTTATACTGAATTTGAGGCTGTTGATACGACAATCTCGCATGATTTCGTTACTATCACAGCAAGACTTATTCTGGTGATATTGATATGAAAATTTCTGTTGATGGCGGCTCGTTCAAAGTCGCGATTGAAACTGAATTCGACGGGCTTACAGATGAAGCCGTTGCAATCTACAGTGAAACCTTAGAGCAGGCAAAAACCAACGACAAGACGATTTTACGCCTTTTGCAAATCATCCTCGAGCACCGTGACACCGATGAGGCTATCGGCTACGCCGTTTTGGGCCTGCTCGGTTGGTACCACGCCAACATCAACCCGGTTGAAGATCAGGACATCGAGCTAAACTTGCCGAAAATCCTTCCGCATCTGATCAACCCGGCGGGTGATTTGACCGCAACCAGTGCCAGCGAGGGCAGCACTTTCTTGCATTGATTCTTGTGTTGATAGGTTTTGTGTCGCTCTGACATTGAATCACACAAAGAAAAGCCTGGCGATATTACCGCCAGGCTTTTTGTTTGGGGGTTAGATTGATTAGTATTCCCAATGCTCGATACTGTGGGCGCCAAAGAATTGGTTTTCAAAGTAATCTTCGCAGGTACCTTCTCGCCAAACATCGGCGGTTGCACAGTGGAGACCGCCACCAAAGGCATACGCATCACGCAGGTCGACAGGAATGACCTCAAAGCCAAGCTTGTCGAACTGTTCCATCTGAGGATGCTCAGAGGCTTCAACACATACTGTTTTATGATCAAGGATCAAGGTATTCATTGATAGCCAGGTACTTGAGTAACAAAGTGGTGGTGGGTTATCCCAAGCTGGTGCTACGGCTTCAACAATCTCCCAACCGTTCTTCTCGAAGATATCACGCTGGCCTTTAAATAGTGGGCGGTGTGGGTTGAGTAACATCAATCCAGGGCGTAATGGGCAGAAAGTCGCATCAATATGGATTGGATGGTTGTCCTCAAAGCTGAGGGTATGCACGCGGTATCCCTGTGGCTCGTATTTGCGTTTAATCCAACGTATCCCTGCCAAGTTTGTTGTCAGCCCGTGCTGGACAAAAATATCTTTGCCCAAACGCATGACATCCGCCGCATCGAAAAGAATATCATGTTCGTTGGTGCTGTACTCCTTACGCAGGGAGCGCGCCATGGTCTCTTCATCGGATAAATATTCATATGCGGCAACGTAGTCCATTCGGAAACTTTCATCGGCTAGGCGGGGACGTGGGGCCTGTTCGATTATACAGTTAGGGTCTGACTCGAAGTATTCACGCAATAGGTCTACGTAGGCCAAATATTCGAAGTAGCGGCTCCGGAAGCTCATCGGTGCCATCAAAATGCTTTTGCCCATGGTGAGCAAGCAATCGCGTGGTGGCATACAACCGAATCCGGAGCTGATAGTGAAGTCCGGCGTGGTAATGCGTTGATGCCAATCCACCGCTCCCGGGCGGTCAACAATGATCCCGCGATCTTCCAGAGTTTTGGCAAAGCCATTGAGGCACTCATTGGCACGGTCTATGGTTTCCTGGGTTCGGCGCCCAGCTTTACTGCCACGCATCGGGGAGTCTGCGGGGATTTTTTCATTACTAGCTGGGCAGGCTTCAGGGATATGTTGGTTATCGGCGATACCGACAATGACATGGCGGAGTGGGTCAAAATCATTATGGGACTCTACGTGCAAGCCTTCTCGGACATAGGGTACGCCTGATTCTTTCCTCTCTAGGGGCTGAGATGCATTTGGGTATAGATCATTGGAAACACTCATGACAAACACTCCACAAAATAAACTGATTAATGATGTTGGTTGAATAACACTGTGTTGCTATCCATGAGCTCTATTTTGCGAAAATAATGGTTTTCTAATAGCCGAAAAATGCCGAAAACTGGTGTTTTTCTGCTGGATTAATTTTAGGTAAATAGCGATGAAATTCCTGTCACTCAAAAAGAATAATTATCCGCAAATATTGATTTAATTGGATTTGAGGTCTGGGTTTTAATTATTTATATATCGAATTAACTATATTTTTGCTATTGGTTGGGGGTATATCACGATTTGGTATTCGTGGGCTGGAGATTTATGAAAACGGTGGTAAACATAGCTACTACTGTCAAGGGAGGTGAAGGCCATGTGTCCACGGGTTATTGCCAATACTCCGAAGTTTCTGATGTTTGACCTGCAGAAAGTCAATGAAACTGAGCATATGATATTCGGCGCCGACTATATTTTGGTTGCGCCACGTACCGCTGGGTGTACCTTGCACCTTGCATCGACTCAGTACAAGCTGAAGGTCGGCCAGTTAGTGTTATTGGCACCCTTCAACCCTTTCCGCCTATCTTTGTTCTCGTCCGGCGGGCAGGGGAGAGCAGATTGTGACGTGTTGCATTTTAGGTTAAATGCATTGGGCCAGACTTTTGTTGATAGTGTCCAGTTCAAACCCATTAAACAGATGCTGGATGATTCCCGCAGTGGACTATTGTTTGAGGACCGGCAAAATGAAGCTATTCGGCAATATATCGAGCCGATGCAAAATACGTTCGACTTTATTCAAGTGCTGAACTTACTTGGACTACTGAACCATTTAGCTGTTAAGCAACCTATCCAACGCTTAATTAACAATTGCGTTGAAATATCCAATTCTAAGCGGGCTGAAGATAGGGTGCAGTTGGCCCTTAAATATATTGATCAGCATTTAGGGGATCCCATATCGGTTGCCAAGGTGGCCGATCAGCTCCATATGGCAGACAGCACATTTTCCCGTTTCTTCCACGCCAATATGGGTATCACCTTCCGCCAGTATTTAATTGAGCAGCGGGTGAGACAGGCTGCCCGATATTTGGTGACAACGGATTGGAGTATTTCCCATATTGGTACGGAAGTTGGGTTTTCATCATTATCTAACTTTAACGCTAAATTTAAAGGGTTGCTTAAGGCGACCCCGCGAGAATACCGGGCCAAACATATTGATATGAGAAAAGGGATTGATACTTCACGCTCTGTGGAAGGCCAAGTGACCAAACAGTTTTTCGATAATGTTTGCTGATTGGAGAGGAAAACGGGAAAACGCAAAAACGTAATGATGCGTTTTCCCTCTCAGTATCTGCCTACCTTGGCCGGAGAATGTGCGCAGGGTGTTGGCGCTGAGAAACGAGTGATACAAACCAGTAGCTACCGCAGGCCAGGAATGAGGCATATAGCGGAGCTTCTACCCACCCTAGGTTGAATTTCCAAAACAGAAGGCAGCCAGAGAAGAAGCCGACCAATATTGAGGTGAGTGCGGCGTATATATTGGTTTTTACCACCTGTGCCAGCAGTGTGGGAGCGACTAATGCCGCCATCAAGGTGCCGGAGCCCAGGATAGCCAGCATTGATAACATAAAGGGTGGTGCCACCAGCATCAGCAGGAATCCGGTCAAGCCCAACAGAATAACCGCTAGCCGGTTAAGCCTCAGAAGTTGGCGGTGGTTGAGGGTACATTTGGGCCAAACGGCCTGCCTTAGATCGTGGGAGACGGCACTGGCGATGGCATGCAGCACCGAGTTGGCGGTGGACTTCATTGCAAACAGGATAAACAAGGTAACAATCGCTGACACCGCTGGGGATAGAAATAGCATCAGGAATGTCGGCATGGCCTCATCCGGGGTGGCCAAGTGGGGGACCTTGATTTTGACATACAGCCCTGCGAGGGGGACGAGGCTAAGTAAGCAGGCTATAGGGGTCATATAAGCGGCGACATGGTGGAGCTTGGTCGTCTTAGCCAGAGCCATAAACCTAATAGACATATAGGGAAGAGTGGCGCTGTAGATGAATGCATAAGGCAAGACCAAAAACACATGCCAAACGGAAGTGCCGTAGGGGCCAGAGTCCGTTGGGGCAAGCAAGCTCGGGTCAATAGCATTGAGCCCTTCAAGCAACTGGCTGGGTGACAGGTCTGCAAATATGGTGACCACAATAATCAAAGCCGAGACACACATGCCGATAACCATAAAACAATCGGTAAAGGCAACGGCTGCCAGGCCTCCAATCGAGGTATACAGAATAATAATTGCCACCATTAGCAATGAGGCTGATGTTACATCAATTCCCAACCATTGACCGGCAAGAAGCCCCAGGGCTTTGATTTGCCCAACGAGGAAAACCAATAGCAGTAATACTGTGATGATTGCGGTAATGGCTTGGGTGAGCCGCTTGATTGATTCAGGGCCATCATGGCTGCAGGCAATGTACTCTGGGATGGTCAGGCTCCCAATTTTGCTCGCACGCCGATGTAAGAAACGAGCACAGAACAACACGGCAAAAACCATTGCCGGAGCGAAGAAAAAATTACCCAGCAGCTCAACGGCACCGTATTTATAGGCCACGCCCGGTGAGCCCATAAATCCCCAGCCAGAAAAGCCGGTAGCGACGATGGTCGCCGCCCCGACGAAAGGGCCTAGGGTGTTAGCGGCCAGTAAGAAGCCGCCTTCACCATTACCTTTTCGGACAATTTTATCGCTGTAGAGTGCGAGCCCGGCCATCACAATGACGGTGATTAGCAAAAGACTCCAGTTTAGCCAGGCATCCATGTTCGCCTCCTAGTGTTCAAATTGCGCGTGTTTGGGTAGCTGTTGTTTTTTCCTCATGCCGATGACCACTTCTCCCATCCCGCCACCAATGACGAGCAGTCCCCCGATAGCTTGAAGCAGTGTGAGCGACTCACTGAACAGCAAGATCCCGATACCGGCACCTACGACGGTTTCTAGATAGGAGACACATGCCAACTCCGCGGCCTTTAGGTGTTTTGCAGCAATTGTGAGCAAGGAAAGGGCACCAAAGCCGATGAAGAAGCCCATCGCAATCAACCAAACCCAAGAGGAGGTATCCATCTCTGCTAGCGAAGGCGGGCTGATGAAGAAGTAGACACCGATTGCCACGGCACCAAACAGGAAGTTGAAGAACGAACGCACATCTGAACTGACGTCAGCACGGTAGCGGCTCAGGAATAAATACAGGCCGTACCCGACACCTGATGCAAGCCCGAGCATGTCGCCGATAAAGGTTTCCCTTGAGAAAGATAGGGTGATTATCAAGCCGGACTGGCTGTCATAACTGATGATGCCGATAACAAAAAGGCAGCCGATGAAAACGGCAGTAAGAAGCATCGCAGTCAGCCGTGATATTTTCTCTTTGAGGAAGATAGCTGCGAGAATGGTTGAAAACACCGGGCCAGAGTAAATCAGAAATACCGCATTGGCCAAGGTGGTGTATTGCGTTGCCGATACATACGCTGCAAGGCAAAGGCCAAGGCATGCGCCACTGGCAATAACACTTGGGGTTAACTTGGTCGAGGAAAGTAAAGGTACTTTCCGTTTGTACAACAAAATAGCCAAAATACAGATAGCACCGACTGTCATTCGGGTAAATGCAATGACGTCTCCGGAGGTGTTGATATTACGGGCAAATAAGCCAACAAACCCCATCAGCGTCGCCGAGACGATCATGGTGCTATATCCTAGCGTCTTCGTATTCATGTTCACTCCTTGGAGCTATGCTGGTGGTGGGACGGCTCTAAGTTGCCTCCTCCTGTCCATTCCAGGTAGCCAAAAATTATTGTGACAATGATACAAAGCGTCACCATCGCAATAATGAAGGCATCAGTGGACCAGTACCCCGTTAGCATGCTCTTTCCCCTTATCTTGAAATGGAAGTACTCGATATATCGCCGGCAGATATATACAGATCACTCAATATATTGCCGTCAGGCAGGTAATAAACTAGTTAAAAGCTGCTGCAAAACTGCTGATTGCTGCCCTTGGCGGATTGGTGTGATGTCGGTTGAACAATGCGGGAAAAGCAAAAAGCCTGACGGCAGTGCCGTCAGGCTTTTGGGTGTTGAGTGTTAAGGCTTGAAGTGTGCTTTAAACCACTTGGGTCGTATTGGTCACAACCTTGTTGTTTGGCTCGACTTCGTTGCTCAATGCTCTCTTGTCTAAGCGACCGCTTAGGCGGGTTAGCAGCAAGGCAACAATCACAATTGCAGCGCCGGCCCAAGGGGTATGCATCAGTCCAGCTTCGGCGACGATGTGGCCGCCACCCCATGAACCTAGGGCAATACCGATGTTGAAGGCCGCGATGTTTAGGCCAGAAGCGACATCGACTGCATCCGGGCTGACTTTCTCAGCTAGTTTTACCACGTAGACCTGCAAACCCGGTACGTTACCGAAGGCGAAGGCACCCCATACCAAGATTGTCGCAACAGCAGCAATCGGGTTGTAAGCGGTCACATTGAACACCAACAGAGTTACCGCTAGGCCGGTGAAAATAATGGTCAGGGCTTTGATTGGGCCCATCTTGTCAGCCATCTTACCGCCCCAGATGTTACCGATAGCCACGGATACACCGTATACCAGCATGATCAGGCCAATCGCACCGGAGTTGAAACCAGACACATCTTCCAAGATAGGTGCCAGATAGGTAAAGGCAGTGAAGGTACCGCCGTAACCTAGCGCAGTGATGGCATATACCAGCAGCAGGCGAGGCTGGGTCAACACTTTAAGCTGTGACGATAGCTTGGCCGCTGGTGGCTGCTTGAGGTTGCCTGGGACCAAAAATGCACTACCAATCAGGGCAATCAAGCCAAGCAGAGCAACAATCAAGAAGGTTGCCTGCCAACCAAAGGTTTGGCCGATATAGGTACCTAGTGGTACACCGGTTACCAGGGCCACAGTTAGGCCGGTAAACATGATGGCAATCGCACTGGCGGCTTTCTCTTTCGATACCAGGCCGGTTGCGATAGTCGAGCCAATGGAGAAGAACACCCCATGGGCCAGACCGGTCAGGATACGTGCCAATACCAGAGTGTTATACCCCGGGGCCTGCCATGCCAGCAGGTTACCGGCAACAAATAGGCTCATGACTGATAGCAGGACAACCTTGCGGTTCCATTTACCGGTTAAGGCGGTTAATACTGGGGCGCCTACGGCAACACCCAGGGCATACAAACTGACTAGCAGGCCGGCAGAAGGTAGTGAAACATTAAGGTCGGCTGCCATGGTTGGGATCAAGCCCACGATGACGAATTCTGTGGTTCCGATAGCAAAGGCGCTTAGCGTCAATGCCAATAGTGCTAAAGGCATAGTCTTTCTCTCTATTGATGTAATCAAACCGCCGCTACAACCCTGCTTTTAGGTTTCAAGCTTTAAGGTCTCAAGGTTTTCAGCTTTATCGCTAACCCTTCGCGGCACTCTCTTTGTTGGCAGGCATTATTCAAAAAAATGCTATTGCTAAAAACAGCACCTTTTACAAATGATTTTTGCTATAAATGAAAAAATGCAAAGGTGATAAAAGACGTTGAAAGGAAAAGTGCCATGCTAACGCGCTCTGATGATTTGGAAATTTTACTGACCGTGGTCGATAGCGGCGGTTTCTCTGCCGCTGCTGAGGCATTGGACATCCAGGTTGCACGGGTCTCAAGGGCCGTCAGTAAGGTCGAGAAACAACTTGGCGTGTCTATTCTCAACCGCACCACCCGTAGGGTCGAGCTGACCGATGAAGGACGGCAGTTTATCGAGGCGGTGAGGACAGGCCTGCAGCATATCCAACAGGCCGAAGAAGACATCATGCAGCGGGGAGAGTTGCCAAAGGGGAGGCTGAGGGTAGATGCAGCCAGCCCCTTTGTATTCCACCAGCTTGTCCCGTTGATCCAGCCATTCAAAGTCGCTTATCCCGAGATAGAGCTTGAGCTGACATCCAATGAAGGTTTCGTTGATTTGTTGGAAAAGCGAACCGATGTGGCGATCCGTATCGGCAAGCTAGATGATTCCACCTTGCATGCCCGGCCACTTGGCAGGAGTCCGCTGTATATTGTCGCTGCGCCGGAATACCTCGCCAAGCGTGGTATCCCCAAGCAGGTCAACGAGTTGCACCAGCACGATTTGATTGGTTTTGCCGGTGCTAAAATTCTCAATCGCTGGCCGCTCAAAGGATTGGAGTCCATCACCCCTTCAATGATCTCAAGCAACGGCGAGACAGTCCGCCAGCTGGTACTGGCCGGTAATGGCATCTCGTGCCTGTCGGGCTTTATGGTCAACAAGGATTTGGAGGAAGGGCGTTTGGTCTCTTTGCTGGAAACAGAAAAACTGGTCAATACCGGCCGCGAGCAGGTCAATGCCGTATTCTATAAATCATCCTCGGTTGCTAGGCGGATCTCGGCCTTTATAGATTTTATCCAGCCGCAATTGACGCTATAGGTGCGTGGTTTGCTGTGAATATCAAAAAGCCAGCACTGGAGGCTGGCTTGATAGGTAATGGCAATAGAGCTATCGCCTAGAACGGATAGTGCTTGAACACATCCTCAATCATTTGCTTGAGGGGAGCGCCATTTTCACCGTCATCCGGGCCGTTGACGCGGGCGTAGGTACGAAGCCCCGAGATCTGGATCTGAATGTGGCGGGCCAGTTGGTGCGGGTCTTTCTCTTTGTCAATCTCACCCATCTCTTGGGCTTCGACGATCAGCTTTTCGAACTCACTCTCCATTTTGCGGAAAGAGCGTTTGGCCTCTTGCAGCAGTTCTTCATGCTCGCCGGTGAGCTCGGCCACCGTTTTGGCCAGCATACACATCCCACTCGGTGCTCCCTGCTGGGTGTTGATCACCAACTGCTCCATGAACAGTTTCAGAGCAGCTATGGGTGAGGCACTATTTGCTCGGCAAGCGGCCAATCTCGCCACCCCTTGTTCGGTGTAATGTTGCAGGGCTTCTTTGAATAGCCCCTCTTTGCTGCCGAAGGCGGCGTAAATGCTGCCGGGACGCATATCTATGACGTCTTGCAGGTTACGCATAGATGTAGCGTGAAACCCTTTTTCCCAATACAGGCTCGTGGCTTTGTCGATGACTTGCTGACGGTCAAATTTTGCATGGTTTGCCATGATGAGTTTCCAGCCTAATAAGTGAACGATAGTTCAATTTTAAGCTGAACATGGACTCAAGTCTAATCTATGTTTATTCCCGAGCC
>NZ_PYMB01000008.1 GCF_003026455.1 Photobacterium rosenbergii | reverse complement strand
TTAGCTTACTGGTGCGACTACATTTTAGGGCGGGGTAGCTCCCCAAAAAAGCCCGTATATAAGTGCGCATCTATACCTTGTTTTAGTTTTGTTTCTTTGTTGATTTCCCAAGGGAGTCCATATAAGGGCCCTATCTTCCAAGGGCCCAAAGCTGAAAGCGATTAGTCCGCCCCGAACAGGTCACGGGTGTAAACCTTCTCTTCTACGTCAGCGAGTTCTTCTGCCATACGGTTGGAGACAATCACGTCAGAGATTTGCTTGAACTCTTCAAGGTCCTTGATCACCTTGGACTGGAAGAAGTCATCTTCTTTAAGTACCGGCTCGTAGACAACGACTTGGATACCTTTGGCCTTGATACGCTTCATGATCCCCTGAATAGAGGAAGCGCGGAAGTTATCGGAGCCCGCTTTCATGATAAGACGATAAACACCAACGACTTTCGGGCGCTTGGCGATAATTGAATCTGCAATGAAGTCTTTGCGGGTACGGTTAGCATCAACAATTGCACCGATAATGTTATTCGGTACCGACTGGTAGTTGGCTAACAGTTGTTTGGTGTCTTTCGGCAAGCAGTAACCGCCGTAACCAAAGGACGGGTTGTTGTAATGGTTGCCAATACGAGGGTCGAGACCTACACCTTCAATGATTTGGCGGCTATCCAAACCGTGGGCCTCGGCATAAGAATCCAACTCGTTAAAGTAGGCCACACGCATTGCAAGATAAGTATTAGAGAAAAGTTTAACCGCTTCCGCTTCAGTGGAGTCGGTGAACAGTACCTGAATATCCTCTTTCTCTGCCCCTTGCACCAGAAGGTTAGCAAACACTTCTGCGCGCTCGGATTTTTCACCGACAATGATACGGGACGGGTAAAGGTTATCGTACAAGGCACGACCTTCACGTAAAAACTCAGGCGAGAACAGTAAGTTACCACAGCCCAGTTCTTCCTTGACTCGCTGGGTATACCCCACAGGCACGGTAGACTTAATGATCATTACCGCTTGAGGGTTGATCGCCAAGACATCATTGATCACCGCTTCAACAGAAGAGGTATTGAAGTAGTTGGTGATCGGGTCATAATCGGTTGGGGTCGCGATAATGACGAAATCTGCATTCTGGTATGCCGACTCTTTATCCGTGGTCGCTTTCAAGTTCAGCGTTTTCTCAGACAAGTACTGAGAAATCTCTTTGTCTTCAATTGGAGAAATAGCTTTGTTAATCAAGTCTACTTTGTCTTGAATAATATCCAATGCAACGACTTCATTGTGCTGTGCCAGCAGAACAGCGTTTGACAGGCCTACATATCCAGTGCCCGCTACGGTAATTTTCATTACTCAACCTCAATTTCTAGTGCGAACCAGTAATAGCCTCGAGCCATACTGAATGATTGTCCGCAATATTATGACTCTTCAAATATTTCACTCGCATGGATACTACTCTAGTTATTTCACAGAGCATAGCAGCAACCCTAGCTGATAATATCTAAGATCAAGTAAAAGTGAGATCAATTCAATCTTTACCCTTCAGCGGAAACCAAAACTTCACTGTCCGGCCTTAATTCACGCAATGCATTGGCGAGCCTAGATTGCGCACGGTAATCACCATGAACAATATGAATTTCTTGTGGTCCTTGCTCGATATTAGCAACAAACTTAATCAGGTCATTCTTATCTGCATGAGCCGAATAGCCAGAAAGGTTATGTACCTTCGCTCTCACCTCAATGCACTGATTGTTAATCTTCACCCTCTTTTCACCTACAGCAAGTGAATACCCCAATGTACCTTTGGCCTGATAGCCGACTATCACGATGTCAGTGCGAGGATCTGGTAATAGGGCCTCGAGATAATTCACTATCCGACCTCCACTACACATACCACTAGCAGCAACAATAATGGCAGGCTCGTTGGTTGATTGAAGACGATTTACGATTGATTGGTGCTGCTGGTGGGATTCAATGGTAATACATTGCTCGAATGATAGAGGGTGGCGTCCACAACTCTTGCGGCTCTTTGCCTCTGTGTCCCATAGGCGGTGGAATAAATTATATTGTTCAGTTACCTCACCAGCTAAGGGCGAATCCAGTACAACCGGCAGCTCCAGCCATTTCATCTGTTGTTGATTAACTTGCAATAACGGCATTAAAGAATCTGCAATCAGGATCTCGATATCAAATAGCAACTCTTGAGTACGGCCAACACTGAAAGCAGGGATTAGTATTGCGCCGCCATCTAGCAAAGACCGCTCTATAATCTGCTTTAACATATCAGATCGCTCTGACTGGCATTCATGTACCCTGTTTCCATAGGTGCTTTCGAGCACTAATACATCTGCGCGCTTTGGTGAAATAGGGTCAACCAACAAAGGTGTATTGGAAGGACCAAGATCCCCCGAAAAAACGACCACTCGCTCATCCGGCATGACAATTTCGACAAATGCCGAACCCAATATATGCCCAGCTTGACGGAAATACAGAGTTAGCCTGTCGCCATTCGGCAAGGTAATAGGAGCTTGGCACCCAAAGGGAACCGGGCGGAGAAGGCTTCTTATCAAGGAGAGAAAGGTATTGCGTTGTCTTTCGTTTAAACTCAACTGGATTTTCAGGCTATCTTCGAGCATAAGGGGCAATAAGGCTGCTGTTGCTTCGGTTGCATAGATTAGCCCCCTGAAGCCTGCTGCCAGCAACCAAGGGATCCGCCCAATATGATCTATATGGCAATGGGTTATCACCAAAGCTTGGATATGCGTGACTGGAAACTCGATATCCAATACTTTTGGTGCTTCCTCGCCCTGAAACAAACCGCAGTCAACCAAAATACCATACTGTTGCCACTGCAACTCATGGCAAGAGCCGGTGACACCATTGTAAGCGCCGTGATGTATAACGTTCATTTGCCACACCTTCAAAGTAATTGATAACCATGATGGCAAAAAAAACAATACCCGCATTAATCAACGAAAAACGATTAGTGTGACATCTCAAAAAACAATAAACAAATTCATTATAAATCAGTAAAATCAAGAGGTAAGGAGTCACTAACTTATCAATAATAGAGCTTGCCCATATAAACAGTTACTATTGAGTTACTCTTAAGACTTCTTTAAGCAGCTAATTCTTGTTAAAATTTACTATGACCATTACCTCATAGCACTAGTAGTATCCAATGTTTGCAGACTTCTTTTTCGTCTTTTTCTCATCTCTAACAGCTCTATTTCTCCTACGAAAATTTGCAAAGCGCATTGGCCTCGTTGATAAACCCAATGCAAGAAAGCATCACCAAGGGGCAGTACCACTTGTTGGGGGCATATCTATATGCATCTGCTTAGCTCAATTTTTGTACTACAAGCCTGAAATATTGAATGATTCTGGCCTCTTTGTATTTTGTATAACAACCCTAACGGTCGTTGGAGCACTAGATGATAAGTTTGATGTCGATTTCAAACTGAGAATGCTCCTCCAGGGTGCCTTGTCTATCTGCATGATTTACTTCGCGGGTCTTGAATTACATACCTTGGGTAATTTAATCGGGTTCGGTGACATAGATCTTGGTGTTTTCGGCTACCTGATTACTGTCATTGCAGTAATTGGAGCTATTAACGCATTTAATATGGTTGATGGGATCGACGGGTTACTCGGTGGGTTATCCATCGTTACCTTCTCTTCACTTGCTTTTATATTGAATCATGAAGGTCAAGGGAACTTGGCATACATATTAATGATCATTGTTATAGCAATTCTGCCCTATATCCTACTCAACTTAGGAGCATTTGGGCGAAGAAGAAAAGTATTTATGGGGGATGCTGGAAGTATGCTGATAGGGTTTACTGTGATCTGGATGTTACTATTGGCCAGCCAAAACGGCATTAAATCACCACTTCGCCCTGTAACAGCGTTGTGGTTGATAGCCATTCCACTGATGGATATGGCTGCAATAATGATTAGAAGAATCAGACGTGGTGATTCTCCCTTCAAGCCAGATCGAGAGCACCTGCATCATATTTTTCAAAGGTTAGGTCTAAACTCAGTACAAACTTTGATTGCCATATGTAGCATGGCAACAGCATTTGCATCATTCGGTATTTACGGTGAAATGCACTCGTTACCTGAATACATTATGTTTTGGTTATTCATTGCTACATTCACGATATATTTATCCATATTGCTGAATATATGGAAAGTAACAGCTTTAATAAAAAGGTTCACTGATAAAAACTAACATAAGCACTACTAATCAAAGAAAAACCGAATAGATATGAACTATTCGGTTTTTTTGTTGCAAATATCATAGATTTTCAGATGGTATATGCGAGACCCTATAAATTTCCTCAAACCAATTAACGCAATAACATTGCTCAGCTAATGAATCAATACTTTCACTAGTTATTGAAACAGAATCAATTGTAGAAAAAAATGAATCTGGGGAAAAAACACGACCTGATCGACCAAATAGCGTTAGAGCGTCTTGATTTTGAGTGACTACATTACAGCCACTAGCCAATGCCTCTAAAACACGTTGTGACATACCACTTTGATTTTTCGGTGAAAAATCATATACCAACTTTGATTTTTTATAATAAGATAACAAACGTTGGTGATCGACACGTTCATTTGTAGTGAAAGGTAAATTGAGTTGCTTATTGCTAACAAAACTGATCCGATATTCCTTTGGCTTCAGGCGGTTATAGAAATCCGACAACTCTTTATATCTAGCCTTATCAAAAATAGAAACCGCTGTAAGATCAATATCTCTGTTTACATGTATATTTTTATAAGGTTCAACGAAATGGAAATTAGGCAAAAAGTGCACTCCATCTATTGAATCAGATAACTGAAAACTGAAAACTGCATCAAAATAAGAATGAATATGTTGTAATGAATACCTATTTTCAGCATCCCACTTATATAAAGCCCATTTCTGTGCACTGATTTTATCCTTCAACAGCTCGACACCTAATGTATCAAGTTCATGAGTTCCAACAATTAGTACCAAATCAAATTGGACCGATGATAACTGACTAACAATCTTCTTTATAAAGCTTGTTTGAAATTTTGAACAAAATAATGAATAAAGTTTAGGTGAAAAGGATGACTTGGATAATAACCGGCAAAGTAATCTATAAGAAATGTAAGCGGCTTTCCGCAAAAAAATAGGGTAACATTCAAAAATTTGTCGGTGGGTTATACAGTCAACAATATAACCCGAATCGTTCAACTTAGTTGTTAAACGATCCAAATAGCCGTGAAATTCATAGCCTATGATTAAAATTTTTTTCATTAGAACAATAAGTGTTTATATTCAAAAAGAGAGCCCTTCCAAAAAAGGAGGAACAGATTAAATGACCAACTACAGCTTAGTATAATAAAAAATATAAGCCATGCTTTCTTAAAATCAAACAACTTAAATAAAGCCGTAGCAAAAGAAAGGCTAAAGAAAATTTCAATTAATGCAGAAGTACGTTGGGAAAATAAACCAACATCTATTAATGAGTAAAAAAACAATACCAGCAATATATAATATGTATTCAACCCATAACAGTTATCATCTTTTATAAATAAATGAATTATTAATATGAGAGAAATATATTTAAATAGATATAAATAATAAAATGGCTCAGAATGTTGAAAAGCTTGCACATAAGCAGATAACTTATAATTGATATATTCCGGTAAAAGCCCAAAACTTGAAATATAAGATAGAATGCTTATTAAATTTATACCTAAAACAAAATCAATAATTATATAAAAAACAAGTAAATATAATGCCTTGTTATAGCTAAAATAAGCCGAACAATAAATTAGTAGTATAAAAGGCAGCGAAAAAAAATGACTTATTAAAGATATAACCGAGAAAATCAAATGTAAATGATATTTTTTACATTGAAAGTAATAATAACTTAAAGCAATAGAAACTATTGCAACTCCCCATCTAATTTGAATAAAGAAAATTAAATAGAAAATTGTGCTTAAACAAAACAAATAAGCAAAATGTCCAACACCTTCGTACTTTGAGTAAAAAACATATAAAGCAAAAAGTGAATATAAGGCAAAAATAAAAAAAACACCTGAGCCAAATATTCGAGAAACGAAATAATAAGATGGTTCTACAAATAATTGGTCTAGATATAAGTTAAAGTCTAACTCAAGAGATAAATTAACAAAGTTTATATATTCATTAAAATCAGGATCTGAATTATACTTAACACCAATAAATACTGCACAGAAAAAAGCGAACGATATAAACTGAATGTTTTTTACTATGACCCTATTATCAACCGATGATAATGAGAGTAGTAAAGAAAAAAATGGAATAATTAAATAATTGCTCATTGAGTTAAACTTTAATTAAGGAGTTACTTGACAGATATACTTCTAACTATCTCAATAATTGAATGTAATGAACCTTCAATTTCGTCAAGTTTTTTATCATTAATAGAAGATAGTGATGACTTAATATCTGTAGTCGAGATGTCTTTAGTTCTCTCAATATACATGACTTTACAATGATCATTCAAAAAATCAAACTTACCTTTCCAATCATCACCAATGGCAAATATGTCAGCATTATACTTCTGAATATCACTCACTTTTTGTTCCCAGCAGTTTTCAGGGAAAACATGATCAACATACTTACATGAACTTACTATTTCAGACCTCTCATCATATGAAAAAAATGATTTTTTCCCTTTGGACAAGTTAAATTCATCTGTTGAAACACCTACATATAACTCGTCGCAACAAGATTTCAAACGCTTAAGTAGTCTGACATGGCCAACATGGAATAAGTCAAAAGTACCGTAAGTAATGATAATCAAAGCAACACCTCTTTCGATCTAAATATATTTAAGAGTAATAAACTTCTTATAATACCAGCAATTGCAACTGATATCAGAGTAGCCAAAGCAACTCCATTAACACCAACAAAGTAAAGCAGGGACAAGCTTAATATCAAATTCAGCACAAAAGTGACAAACTCAATCTTAGCGTTCTCTTTTTGTCTATTCGTACAGAGTAAGCAGGCTGGAGTTAAAATAAATAGCGACTGAACAATACCTGCAACACCAAGAATAATAAATGTCGAATAGTAATCATATAAGCTACTATCCCAAAGTCCAATCCAAAAATCAAATGGGATATATACAACTATCGATACAAAAATTGAAAATAAAAAAATCAATAAAGTATATTTATAAATAAGATTTTTAATAGATTTGCGCTCTTTTAACATAACCCTAAGATTTGGAATAAATGAACTATTTACCAACACATTAGCGAAGAGTACTAAACTATTAAATTTTACAGCAAGTGAGTATGCAGCGATTTGCTCCTGACCAAAAACACGGGTAACGATCAACAAATCCGTATTACCTAATAAGTAAAACGATACTGCTCCAAGAAAGTAGCTCCAACTGCCTTTAAAGTAACTGAGCTTATTGTACTTAGATGTCAGTTTTATTTCAAAACTGGAAAGTATGAACGGCAAAGAAATAACTATTGCTGTCAAGTATGACGCAACTAGCAACCATTCAAATTGGTAATGAATAAAGACCTCATCAAAGAAGTAAAAAATTGAAACATAGAATATTAAACATAGTTGAGGTAACACTTGAAAAAGGAGCATACCTTTAACTGGCTGCTTTATAGAGTTAAAGACATTCAAAAACAGACTGTTGTATGTCAGACATGAAACCATGGAAAAAACTGTTAATACAATGATGGACAGATGAATTTCTTGTTCTTTTATGTGGATAATATAAGAAAAAACAACTATCACTAACATCATATACGAAGCAATAATTAATTTATTCTTAAATATTGCTTTTAAGTAACTTACAACATACTCTGCATTCCCAGGTAAATAATAAAGAACTTTACTTGCATTACCATACAAAAATATTAAAGAAGCAAATCCACTATACAAAACAAAAGTAACATACAAACCAAGTTTTTCGACACCAAAAACTCGAGTAATTACTATTGACACTAACATTACAGAACACACAAAGATCACTTTGCATAGTACAATCAGAAAATTATTTAATAATGATTTGTTCATAAAGTTCTTTGTGTTTGTTAGCCATAACTTCAACATTAAATTTTTCATTAATCTTGAAATGAGCTTTACTCGCTAAAGATAAGTACTCACTCTCTTCAAGTTCAACTACTTTATTCAAGGTTTTGCATAACGAATCATAAGAATCCAATTCGAACGAATAACCGATTCTATCACCGTCTAACAATTCTTGGTGAGGTGGAATATCTGATAGTATAACGGGAAGACCTAATGCCATAGCTTCCATAACTGCATTAGGAAGACCTTCAGAAGCGCTAGCCGAAATAAAATAAGCCCCCTCAGATAAATATTTATCTACATCTTCAACATTTCCTAAAAAAAATAGATTCTGATGTTCTAAGTATTTTTGAGATATTTCATTAAAAAGAGGACCAGAACCAGCCAGTGTCAGATTAATTTTAGTCGATGAAAAATTATTGTAGCTAATAATGGATTCACATAAAAACTTAATTCTTTTTCTGTGAGAAATACTTCCAGTATATATAAAAGGAATAGGTTTAATCGTATTATACTCGGTAATAGCTTTCGCTTTTTTATCAACACCATTACAGATCGCATATGTTGATAAATTTTCTCTATCTTTAAATAATTTTTGAACTGATTCAGAAACAGAGATTATTTCATCAAAAACTTTCACTCTATTAATAACAAATTTGGCTAGCAGAGTCCCTTTTATCTTACCAAATTCACCCACATAATTGTTAACTATGTAGCTGTGCATCGTGCATACTTTTTTATAAGTATTTCCTTTTACAAAGCTAAGAAAAACGATACTCCGTAAACAATGAGCGTGCACAACATCAGGGGAAGTACTTGACAAAATATTTGAAATATCTTTAATGTTTTTAAGTAGATTAACTTTAGAAACATTCGCATCGTAGAAATCAACCCCTAAGGATTTTAATGATGCTTTGTACTCACTATCATGTTTGTCAGAATTCAATTCAACAATTGAAACTTTGCTATCTTTAACAATATTAATAGCAACGTTATAAATTATTTTCGTCAAGCCTGACTTTTTCATGCTTGAAACTAGATATACTATATGCACTAAAAGAATCTCCGCACTACTTGATTGTGTATATATTCAGAGCTATTAATATTTTTATCCTGTGAGAATTTTTCAGCCTTTTGTTCCAAGTCATTAAGGGGGTAGTCAGATAGACGTTTCAATAAGTCAATAACTTCGCTCCAATTCTTTGCATATGGTTTAACAGAAATATCAGAATATGAAAAGTAAACACCTCTTGTTTGCTCTTGATACTCTTCCAAATCGAATGGTGCAAATATAATAGGCTTTCTCACCGCCATGAAATCAAAAACAATACTTGAATAGTCGGTAATTAGAGCATCGTATTTAAATACATTTTCATATATATCATCACTTTCATCTAATATAATATTGGACGCACTTTCAATTTCATCTATGACGCATTGGCTTAACTTTTCATTTGGATGCAATCTAATAATAAGTTTAGAATCTAAACGTTTCAAGCTATCATTAATAAAATTTACATCCCAACCGTAGCTTTCAAATTTAAATAGTGGAGAAAACTCATATCCATCTCTAAATGTTGGCATGTATATAAAACATTTTTTTTTGCTGCTTTCTATACTGTCAGGAACACATACTCTTGGAAGGCCTGAACTAATAAACTTTGAGCTTTCATCTCTAAATGCTGAAACCATATAGTCCTTGAAAAAATCATTTGCACATATATAGAGATCAGATTTATCGAAGATTTTTTTCTTTAAGTCAGAAAGCCAATTTCCTTTTGCATCGTACATTATCCTTTTATAAGGAGACCCGTGCCAGAGTTGTACTTTTTTTGCTGTAGATAACTTAATATAAAGCCCAAGAAAATCGCTTAATATAGAATGAGTAAAGAAACAGGCCTCTGCAGTTAACTGATAATATAAGCCTTTCAGGCTTAAGTAGTATAATGTACTAGTATTTTTAACTAAACTCCTATCTTTTACGATCCAGATTAGGTTAACCTCTGGCTCTTTATCACAAAGATACAGGTAAAAATACTTGCTATTATCAGATATCTTTAAACCTTTCCAAGATGAAAATATCCAAGTTGTTTTTTTATTAGGACTAATAATTTTGAGTAAGAATAAAAAAGGCAATATGATTATTGCTCTCAAATACAAAAGGTACATAATCACATTAGCCATTTTTTTCCAACCGTGACTTAACCTTCAATTTTTTCCCAAAGCAATAAATTAGAATACTCTTCACATGCCATAAGAAATGCATACTAAATAACTTTCTATTACTATGCTGCGCTAAATGTAAAGCTTTTATATTAGGGAAATATGTTATTGGCTCATTAATTTCATTTGATCTGTAACAAATGTCAATATCTTCACAATACATAAAAAATCTTTCATTAAATCCTAAAAGGTTTTCAAAATGACTTGCTCTGAAGGCAAGAAACGATCCCGCTATCCAACCTACTTTTTTCGGATTAACAATTTTTCTTTTGTCTATAATAGTTTTGTTTTCCTTGCTTAAATAGGATGATGCAAAATCAAAAAATTGTGGAAAATCCCTAACTGAATTATCATAAACTGTATAGTTTGAATCTTTGTAGAGGTTAATCCCTGCTATTTTTATGTTATCTAGAATCATCAGTTCTATTAATTTACTTATTTGATCATTACCCACTTTTACATCAGGATTAAGACAAATAAAGTGATCAGACTCCTTCATGCCCAAATCACTACGGCAATATTCAAAAATACAATTGTTATTTTCACCAAACCCTAACCCATAACTTTTATCGATTAGCGATATTCCATTTTCCTTACAGTAACTTTCTATATCTTCAGGCTTGTTATTTTTCACAACTACATTAAATTCTTTTGCAAGACATTTTAATGTACCTAGTTTCTTTATTAAGTCTGCATGTCCATGTGAGACAACAGCTATAAAAACACTCATAAAATCAACCTAATTTAACAAGTTGTCTGTTAATAATCATAACTTTCTAAAAATAACAAACACAACACCGGTTACAAACCCAAAGATCATACTTAAAATCAAAATGAATAAACGTTTAGGCTTATCTTTTCCAAATGGGTAACTCGGTTGATCCAGATAATTAAATGATTGTAAGGTCAAATCATTAACAACCGACGAATTCAAATGTTTTAATTGTGTCTTGTAATAATTTATATCACCTGAAAATAAATCATGATTGTCCAAAGACTTTAGAACTTTAAATTTTTCATTTAACGCTTCCGCTCCCAAGGCAATTGAAAAATACTTCTCGCTATCATTTGGTGTAAGTATTGGCTTTTGTATATTTGCAGCTTCTGCAATTTTTATAGCCATCTGAGTTTTTTTCTTCTCTAACTCAATCTTAAATTTTAATTCATCTTCTAGAAGTGATATTTTACTCAATATTAAATCTTTCTTTGCTCCAACTATCGCTTGCAGATTGTTCAATATTTGTGTGACTACTTTTTTGTTTACAAAATTAATATAACTTTCTAGAGCATCTTTCGCGCCATTTTGAGAAGTTAGCTGAATAGATACTATAATATCATCGCTGTACTTTAACTTCTCAAGTTTAATCAATTGAAGTAGTGATGATATAAAGTTGTCTCTAGCATTCTCAGTATCAAATTCTTTGCCATCAAATAAAGATTGAAAATCACTGTTTTCTCTGATGAACTCTTGCTTATTATTATTGCTATCGAAGTTCGATAAGAACATATCAAATATTAATTCATCATCAATTATCGACTCCAACGACTTGTCTACGATCATTTGTCCACTTCTACTTTCTATACTAAAGTAGGGCGACAACGACTTCACATTTGAATAAAGCACCGGATAATCTGAAATCATCGGTTTCGTTATTTTTGCTTTTGATGTCCACCATGGTTGAACACTGAAAGCGACCGTTGCACCAATGATCATGAACGCTATAGTGATCGTTAAAATCAACCATTTTCCTTGCATGAGAATGGAAATGATCCCCTTCAGTTCGTCTTTGCCATTCAATTTCATCCTATGATACCCATTATCAAACTCTTCGCTCATTATCTACTTTGATCCACTATTATCAGATTTTAGTTTTATTGCATCTTTGAAATTTACTGATGAAAAATTATCTTTATCAGATAATATAGGTTCTATCTCAATTGGCCATTCTATTTTTAACTCAGTATCATTCCATTTTATCGAATGCTCTGCTGCTGGATTGTAGTAATCTGTACATTTATACACAAACTCAGCCTCATCACTTGTTACTAAAAAGCCATGAGCAAATCCTTCTGGTACCCAAAGTTGTTTCTTGTTTTCAGCTGAAAGATACACACCTACCCATTGACCAAAAGTCTCAGAGTCTTCACGAAGATCTACTGCAACATCATAGACCTCACCAGAAACAACACGAACTAGCTTACCTTGCGTATTTTCTGTTTGATAATGTAGCCCACGCAAAATGCCTTTCTTCGATTTTGAATGATTATCTTGGACAAAAAAACGAGGTGTTACCAACTCTTCAAATTTCTTTTGCTGCCAAGTTTCCATAAAGAAACCACGTTCATCACCAAAAACTGTTGGCTCAATAATTTTTACATCAGGGATATTAGTATCAATGACTTTCATTTTAACTCTCTTAAAACAGTACCCAACTATAGTTGGGTACTTAAATTTTATTAATTATTGATATGATTTAATGTTTGCTAGAGCTGATTTCCAATCGCTAGCATTGATACCAAATTCGCTCTCAATTTTATCCATAGATAATTTCGAGTTTGCCGGGCGCTTAGCAGGTGTTGGGTATTCAACTGTAGTGATACTGCTTAACTCAGGCAACTTTTCCAGCACACCTTGACATTTAGCTTGTTCGAAAATATAGCTAGCAAACTCGAACCAACTAACACTTGGTGCTCCAGAGTAATGGTAAACGCCCCATTGAACTTCTTCATCTGCTTGAATTTTTTTAGCAATTTTAATAAGGGTAGCGGCAATATCACCGGCATACGTCGGACCACCAAATTGATCGCCTACAATACCCAATCGATCACGTTCACGACCAAGACGAAGCATCGTTTTGACAAAGTTATTACCATGCTCACCAAATACCCATGCCGTGCGTAAAATAATGTGGCGTTCACATGCCTCTGCAACAACTAACTCACCCGCTAGTTTGCTCTGGCCATATACACCTTGCGGATCGGGCTTATCGGTTTCACTATACTCGCCTTCATCGTCGCCAGAAAAAACATAATCTGTTGAGATATGAATCATCGCAGCATTAATTTTTTCTGCTGCACGGGCAAGAAACATAGGGCCATCACGGTTTATCTGATAAGACAAGGAGGTTTCTTCCTCGGCCCGATCAACCGCAGTATGCGCTGCGGCGTTGATAATGATGTCAGGCTGAAAGCTCGAAACCGCTTTTTCAACAGCGCTTTCGTCAGTAATATCTAGCTCATTACGATCAACAGCCATTACTGTTGCTTTATTTGACAGTTGCTCTACCAATAAGCTTCCAACTTGCCCATGACAACCAGTAATTAAAACTTTTAGCATATTCATTTTCATATCATGTAGGCTTAACGTTTTTCGCTAACTAATGACTTTAGGTAACGACCGTATTCGTTTTTCAACATTGGCTGTGCTTTTTCAAGCAATTCTTCATCAGATAACCACCCATTGCGCCAAGCAACTTCTTCAAGGCAAGCAACCTTTAAACCCTGAACGTTTTCAATTGTCTGAACAAAAGAAGATGCTTCATGCAAACTCTCATGCGTTCCAGTATCTAACCAGGCAAAACCTCTACCCAACAGTTCAACATTCAAAGCGCCCTCTTCTAAGTACATCTGATTAATAGATGTGATCTCTAACTCTCCTCGCTCCGAAGGTTTTACCCGTTTTGCAAAATCAACAACACGATTATCGTAAAAATATAATCCAGTTACGGCATAGTTTGACTTCGGCTCAATCGGCTTTTCTTCTATAGAAACAGCCTTCATTTCAGTGTCGAATTCAACAACACCAAAACGTTCGGGATCCTTTACTTGGTAACCAAACACTGTTGCGCCGCTTCCACGTTCAGCAGCGTTACGAAGGGTCCGTGAGAATGATTGCCCATAGAAGATATTATCGCCAAGAATTAAACAACAACTCTCATCACCGATAAACTCTTCCCCAATAATAAAGGCCTGTGCCAAACCATCAGGGCTTGGCTGAATGGCATATTCCAGATTCACACCAAAATCAGAGCCATCGCCAAGTAAGCGCTTGAATGATTCATTGTCTTCAGGGGTCGTGATAATCAGCACATCACGAATACCCGCTAGCATAATGGTTGCAAGCGGGTAATAAATCATTGGTTTATCATAAACAGGAAGCAACTGCTTAGATACACCTCGAGTAATTGGGTACAAGCGAGTTCCAGAACCACCCGCAAGGATTATTCCTTTCATAATGGTTTCCTTAGCCTTGACTACCTAAACGTTCCATACTGTACGAGCCATCAAGTACACGACTCCACCATGACTTATTATTTAAATACCACTCAACAGTTTTCCTAATACCCGTTTCGAATGTTTCTTCCGGTGTCCAATTCAACTCATTAGCAATCTTAGTCGCGTCGATTGCATAACGAACGTCATGACCAGGTCGATCTGTCACAAAAGTAATCAAATCTTCATAGCGCTCTACACCGTTAGGTTTCGCTGGAACCAGTTCTTCGAGTAAGTTACAAATTGTTTTTACGACTTCGATATTGGCTTTTTCATTATGACCACCAATGTTATACGTTTCGCCTACTACACCCTTCGTCACAACTGTGTACAACGCCCGAGCATGATCTTCAACAAACAACCAGTCACGGATCTGCATTCCGTCACCATAAACAGGAAGTGGCTTACCGTCTAAAGCATTAAGGATCATCAAAGGAATCAATTTTTCAGGAAAATGATACGGACCATAGTTGTTTGAGCAGTTGGTTACGACCGTTGGCATGCCGTAAGTACGTAACCAGGCTCGAACTAGGTGGTCACTTGATGCTTTAGAGGCTGAATATGGGCTACTTGGCGCGTACGGGGTTGATTCAGTGAACAGATCATCTGTCCCCTCCAGATCACCGTATACTTCATCAGTAGAGATATGATGGAAACGAAATGATTTTTTTTCGGTTTCTTCTAGTTTATTCCAGTAGCTACGGGCAGCTTCTAATAGGTTATATGTACCGATGATATTAGTTTCGATGAATGCAGCAGGCCCATCAATAGAACGATCAACATGGCTTTCAGCAGCTAAGTGCATAACAGCATCCGGCTTATGTTCCTCAAAAATGAGATCTAAGGCGGCTCTTTCGCAAATATCAACTTGTTCAAAAGCGTAGCGCTCATGGCTTTCAACTGAAGTCAATGACTCTAAATTACCAGCATATGTTAGCTTATCAACATTGATGACAGAGTCTTCTGTATTTTCAATAATATGCCTAATAACAGCTGAGCCGATAAAGCCCGCTCCACCTGTAACTAAAATTTTCATAAACACCTGATTTTATCAATTCACTATCAAATACGATAAGCTGCAACACAGCCCAAAGCCGTCTCATTGGTTTAGCTAACTTGTCCTTTTAACAGCAGCTCTAAAATGCGACAAAAAAGACATGCTACCGCCCTTAGGTAAAGCCCCTACTTGCTATTCAACCATCTCGAATTCAACTAAAAACGATAAATTATATGCTTATCCTATTTTATCAGCAAGGTTGCAGGTGATCTTCTAGGGGCCAAATTTTCGCCATTAAAAGTACATTTCGGAATGCACAAAATCTATTCAATTTTTCACTCTTTTAATGATTATCATTGAAAGAGTTCCGTTAATAGTTATCTATATTTTATATTCGCAATAGGCATACAAATAAATAATATAAACACTTCCTTTAATCATTAGCGTACTATTAATTATGTTGCAGACTATCGCTTATATTTAGCAGCAACTTACCTGTTATCAAAAGTACTATTTAACTGATTTTTTTCGCCCACGCTTTCGCCGAATCATCGATCAGTTCATAGGCAAAATCAAATGCTTCACGGCTCTGGCGATATGGGTCTGGAATATCTTTCTGGCCAATCCACTGACCAAACAGCATGGTTTTGCCGCGCGCTTCCGGGGCGATACCTGTCACCGCTTCGATATGGCCCTTTTCCATCACCAAGATCAAGTCGTACTCTTTGCACAACTCACTGGTAAGTTGCTGGGCAACATGGCCTTCTAGGCTGATACCATGCTCTAGTGCGACTTCTGCTGCAGTTTTGTCTGCGGGCTTTCCTACCAAGGCACCTACACCAGCAGATGCGATATGTTTGTTTGGAAGATGGTGCTTGAGCAAATACTCACCAGATGGAGAGCGGCAGATATTCCCTACACAAACAACCAGGATCTTGTTAAACATATTGTCCTTCACTCTTATATGGAAGCTATCTTCTTGGCCTCGCCGTTAGACATCTTTCCTAAATACACAAAAAATTGAGCTGGCAGTTTACCGGATATAAACCAGCTTTGCAGCCCAAGAAAAAGCCAATAGTACCTTAGACAGGAGGTCAGTCACGTGCTTAGCCATCATTTGAGGTCTTGCTGCATAAGAAATTTTCTAGCCGCTAAAACGAAAAAGGGCGATACCTCATCAGAGGTACCGCCCATTTTAGGTTTTACAGCATAAAAATCAGGCAGCTTTAACCGCTTCAGCGATGTGCTCAGCCCATTGCTGTGCCATCTCTGCAGTTTCCGCTTCTGCCATTACGCGGATAAGTGGTTCAGTGCCAGATTTACGCAGTAAGATACGGCCTTTAGGCGTATCTGTACCCACTTCCATGGCTTTTTCTGCGTCAACCACAGCAGCTTTAACCAGTTCAGATTCCAGAGGCTGGTTTTCACCACCGAAACGCACGTTAATCAAGATTTGAGGCATCATCGGCATATCAGCAACCAAAGTGTCCAAGCTCTTACCGCTTCGTGATACCACTGCCAGCACCTGAAGGGCTGCAACAATAGCATCTCCTGTAGTTACCAGGTTACGGCAAATCACGTGGCCCGAGTTTTCACCGCCAAGCCACCAATTACGCTCAAGAAGTTGCTCCATCACGTAACGGTCACCAACATTGGCGCGAACAAATGGGATACCCAATTTACCCAAAGCAACTTCTAGGCCCATGTTTGACATCAGGGTACCTACAACACCACCTTTTAGCTGGCCGTCAATCAGTGCCTGCTTCGCCAGTACAAATAGGATCTGGTCACCGTCAATCACGTTTCCTTGGCTGTCGACCATCATAATACGGTCACTATCGCCGTCTAGGGCAATACCCATATCAGCCTTGTGCTCGACGACCGCTTCTTGAAGCATACCCATAGATGTCGCGCCGCACTTTTCGTTAATGTTGAGGCCGTTTGGTTTATCACCAATGGCAATTACCTCAGCACCCAACTCGCTAAATACCGCAGGGGCAATGTGGTAAGCCGCACCGTTAGCGCAATCTACTACCAGCTTCATGCCCGCAAGGGACAAAGACGATGGGAAAGTCCCTTTACAAAACTCAATGTAACGGCCAGCCGCATCGTCCATTCGCTTAGCTTTACCCAGCAAATCAGATGATACGCACTGGATATCTTTGTCTAGCTCTGCTTCGATAGCAAACTCAACTTCATCCGGCAGTTTCTCACCGCTTTCAGAGAAGAACTTGATACCGTTATCGTAATATGGGTTATGGGATGCACTGATCACGATACCCGCTTCTGCACGAAAAGTTTTCGTCAGATAAGCGACGGCCGGTGTCGGGATCGGACCGGTCAGAATTGCATTGATACCCGCCGCTGAAAGACCTGCTTCCAACGCCGACTCCAGCATGTAACCTGAAATACGAGTATCTTTACCGATAATTACTTTTTTAGTTCCAAGCCGTGACAATACACGCCCTGCCGCCCAGCCAAGTTTTAATGCAAAATCAGGGGTAATTGGGTACTCACCCACTTTGCCACGCACGCCATCGGTGCCGAAATATTTTCTAGTCATATTGTTACGTATTGTGTGAAGTTTTAAAAAGATGAAGAAGATCCTGGATCCTAGTTCCTAGAGTAAAAAATCAGGTGCGAGTTCCTGGTTCCTAGAACCTAGAAGTAGCAAAAGACAAGAGAATACCTTAGAGGAATAACATCAGGAACTAGTTCTTAACTCCTTGAACCTAGGTGATAAAAACGCTTTCAAGTTAATGGTGCCTAGAAGATAGTAGGTAAGCTTATGGACTTTACTTGGCAATTTATAAGAAATGACAAGCTGCAATTAGCTTCTTCCTGCTCTTTTTAAGACCTATTATCCAGTTCTTTTTGCTTTATGCTTTGTGCTTTGTGCTTTCCATCTAGGATCTAGCCTCTAGAATCTTCAGTTCAAGGTTCTAGAAACTGATTTTTACCGGCCTTTTCCAACCTTCGATTGTCTTTGCA
Source organism: Photobacterium rosenbergii (assembly GCF_003026455.1). Lineage (GTDB taxonomy): Bacteria > Pseudomonadota > Gammaproteobacteria > Enterobacterales > Vibrionaceae > Photobacterium > Photobacterium rosenbergii. Next base: position 156,915 of record NZ_PYMB01000008.1, on the reverse strand, counting down.
GCGACACGGGTGATGACCAGTTCACCTTCACCGACGTTACGGGAGATGGTTGAACCGGCGCCGATTGTTGCACCTTTGGCGATAGAGACAGGGGCGATAAGCTGGGTATCTGAACCAACGAATACATCATCAGCAATTTCGGTTTTGAATTTGTTCGCGCCGTCGAAGTTGCAGGTAATGGTGCCCGCACCAATGTTTACCCGCTCACCAATTTCAGAATCACCAAGGTAGGTTAGGTGGTTAGCTTTAGATCCTGAGCCAAGGCGGGTATTTTTGGTTTCAACAAAATTACCTACATGCGAATTATCCAACAGTTCTGTGTCAGGGCGTAGGCGGCTGAATGGACCGACTGTGCAATCGGCACCAACCAGCGCGCGTTCAATCACACTGTATGGGCGAATAAGCGTGTTATCGGCGATAACGCAATCTTTCAATACTGAACCAGCACCAATGGTGACATTATCACCCAAGGTTACCTTGCCTTCGATAATTACGTTGACATCAATTTCAACATCCTTGCCGCACTGTAACTCACCACGAAGATCAAAACGGGCAGGGTCGCGTAGCATCACCCCACTTTCAAGTAACTTCTCAGCTTGAAGAGCTTGGTATGCACGCTCTAGCCTTGCAAGTTGAACGCGGTTATTCACCCCTTCTACTTCAATCGCTCTCTCAGGGTGAACCGCTTCAATCGCACGGCCTTCATTATGGGCAATTTCGATGATATCGGTAAGGTAATACTCACCTTGAGCATTTTCGTTGTTAAGCAGCCCCAACCAGCGCTTCAAATCGCCACCGCTGGCAACCATCACACCGGTATTAACCTCTTTCACCAGCTTCTGTTCTTCCGAGGCATCTTTCTGCTCAACAATCGCCACTACCGGACCATTCTTGCGAATGATGCGGCCGTAACCCGTTGGATCATCGAGAATGACAGTAAGAAGCGCAATACCACCAGAAGGCTGCGCTTCAAGCAAATTAGAGATTGTTTGTTGGCTGATCAACGGGACATCACCATAAGTGATCAACACTTTCTCGTCATCAGCAAATTGTGAGGCAGCTTGTGCTACCGCATGGCCGGTTCCCAACTGCTCAGCTTGAAGAACCCAATTGACAGTCTCGCTAGCCAGCACAGATTGCATTTGCTCGCCGCCATGACCATAAACCAAATGAATATGGTTAGAGTTCAATGCTTGGCATGTATCAATAACATGCTTGACCATCGGCTTGCCTGCCATAGTGTGAAGGACTTTAGGCAAGTTCGAGTACATGCGTGTCCCCTTGCCAGCAGCAAGAATCACGGTACTAAAGTTCATATTGTTACCTAGGATTGATTTATTAGAAACCTGATGAAAAAAGCCCATCACATAGTGATGGGCAAAAAGGTGGGTATTTAGAACAAATATGCAGACTAAGCGATCTCTGTGTTTGACTGCTCTTTTGATGAAGCCATTTCAAAAACATTATCTGTTAGAGCTTCATCATGTTTCGCATGCCATACCAAATCGCTGATGCCGTCTGTCGGGTCAAACCCTGTCGGCGCTTCCAGAAGCAATGATCGGATACGATGATGCTCAAAATTATGACAAGCTTCGTCAAGCTGATTCAAAATCACTGATAGCTCATCCCAAGTTAAGCTGATTTCTTGCGCCGTCATAATACGCTCGTGAGAGGTTTTACTGACGTTGTCACCAATCAACAACTCTTCATACAGCTTCTCGCCAGGGCGCAGGCCTGTATAGTGAATTTCAATATCACCATGAGGGTTGGCGTCGGTTTTCACTTCCAAACCAGAGAGCTTGATCAAGTTCTCTGCCAGATCTGAAATGCGGACAGACTCGCCCATATCCAATACGAAAACATCACCGCCTTTCCCCATCGCGCCAGCTTGTATGACCAATTGCGCCGCTTCAGGAATGGTCATAAAGAAACGAGTAATATCTTTATGGGTAACGGTTACAGGGCCACCGTTTATAATTTGCTTTTTAAACAATGGAATAACCGAACCAGAAGAGCCCAATACATTACCGAAGCGAACCATGCAGAAACGCGTATTGGTGTTCTGTTTAGCCAATGCCTGCAGTACCAACTCTGCCATACGCTTTGTGGTACCCATGACATTGGTAGGACGAACCGCTTTGTCGGTTGAAATCAATACAAAGGTTTCAACATTGGCTTTTACCGCAGCCTGTGCAGTATACAAGGTACCAAACACATTGTTACGCACCCCTTCAACCACATTGTACTCAACCAAGGGTACATGCTTGTAAGCCGCAGCATGGTACAAGGTTTGTACTTTGAATGCTGACATTACCGCTTGCAGGCGGTTTACTCGCTGCACCGAACCTAGCAACGGAATGACTTCCACATCCAAGTGATGCTCTTGAACCACAGATTGCAACTCTTTATCAATGGCATACAAGCCATATTCAGACAACTCAAACAGAATCAGCTTGGTTGGACGCTGCATGATGATTTGCCGACACAGTTCAGAGCCAATAGAGCCACCTCCGCCAGTCACCATCACCACTTTACCAGTGATGTCAGCCCCCATAAGTTCCTGACGGGGTGCAACAGGATCTCGGCCTAGCAAATCTTCAATGGGCACATCACGTAGTTCATCGATTTTGGCATCACCGTTAACGATATCTTCCATGCTTGGAACTGTCAGCACTTCTACAGTTAGACTCGCAAGCTTGTCCAAAATCGCTTTACGCTCTGAACGGCTAGCTCGTGGCAACGCAAGCAATACCTTTTCACACTTCAAGCTATGAATAAGGTAGTCAATCTTATTGGTTGGCAGTACCTTCAAGCCAAGAATATAGGTACCAACAAGGCTGCGATCCTGATCGACAAACCCGACCGGCATATAATCTTGGCTCTGACGAAGGGCAATACACAATTGACGTCCTGTAGAGCCGGCACCGTAGATCAAAACACGCTTCTTGCTGCCTGACTTTTTAGTGAACACCAGTGTACGCATCACTAAGCGTGAACCACCGGCAAGCAAGGCTAAAAAAGCACCATATATAACCGGAACTGTACGAGGAATAACTGCATCATCCAAATAAAAACCAGAGACGGACAAAGCTACCGCAGATATCAAGGCACCAGTGCTTACAACTAATAGCGCATGAAAACTTAAGTACCGTAAAATAGCACGGTATAGTCCAAGCTTAACGAAAGTAGCGATAGTTACTACAGTCAATATGACATAGGTCTGCCAAAGCTCAATTTCTGCGATATATTCAAAGTGACCAAAACGAACACCAAAAGCACCCCAGAATGCGATAAAGATAAACATACTGTCTATCAGCATGCTGATGACTCGCTTTTTAGCTCTCGAAAAGCCTAAAAATTCATCAGAGTATTTCATAACCCACCAGTTTTTCTTATATCAACTTACAGCTCTTAAAGGACTCTGTTGTTGAATCAACTCTTTTAAATATAAATTAAAATCATCACCAAAGTCTCGATGACGTAATCCGTACTCAACAAACGCTTTCAAATATCCTAGTTTATCACCACAGTCATGAGATTTACCTGTCATGTGGAAAGCTTCAACCGTTTCTTCAGCCATCAACATATCAATAGCATCAGTTAACTGTATTTCGTCACCCGCGCCAGGTGGCGTGATCGCCAACTTATCCCAGATTTTTGATGAGAGAATATAACGGCCAACGACTGCAAGGTTTGAAGGTGCATCTTCAACAGTTGGTTTTTCTACCATAGCCTTCATAGCATGAGACTCGCCACCTTGAAGCACAGCACCTTCACAGTCAACAACACCGTACTTTGAAACTTCATTCATCGACACAGGCTCAACCATGATTTGTGAAGCAGAAGATTCTTCAAAACGGGTTACCATTGCAGCTAAATTCTCAACCGACTGATCAGCAGTGTATTCATCCAAAATGACATCTGGCAGAACAACAGCAAAAGGCGCATCACCCACAAGTGGTTTAGCACACAATACTGCGTGACCAAGACCTTTAGCGTGACCTTGACGCACATGCATGATCGTTACATCAGGTGGGCAAATGGATTGTACTTCATCAAGAAGCTGACGCTTAACTCGCTTTTCCAACGTCGCTTCAAGTTCATAAGAGGTATCGAAGTGGTTTTCAATGGCATTCTTTGATGAATGTGTAACCAAAACTATTTCTTTAATACCTGCTTCAATACATTCTTTAACAATATATTGAATAAGAGGTTTATCCACCAACGGTAGCATTTCTTTGGGAATAGCTTTCGTTGCAGGAAGCATACGCGTTCCTAGCCCTGCCACTGGAATGACGGCTTTTGTAATTTTTTTCATCATATTTCCTTAATAGAGTTAACGTAAAAGTCACTCTATAGAGATAGGCTCACAATACCATTCAAACTATTCATACAAATAAAACTGGTAAGCAAAGCCTACGGGTTCATGATTATGGCATAGTAAGAAAGAAAAAAGATATTCAACTATCTAATATATGTTGAGCCAGATTTGATTAAGGGGATGTATGTTAACGGTATAAAAAGAAGTTATTAATAGTGCAAATTGACCAAGCTATTTACACATTCCAGCTACCTCAATTAATCGCTTCCGAACAGGTCTCGTGTGTAAACTTTTTCAGCGACATCAGCAAGCTCTTCAGCCATTCGATTAGATACAATGACATCTGACATGCTTTTGAACTGTTCGAGATCTTGAATTACTGCAGAATGGAAGAATTCTTTTTCATCAAGGACTGGCTCATAGACAACCACATCAATACCTTTGGCTTTGATTCGTTTCATAATGCCTTGGATACTAGACGCACGGAAATTATCAGAGCCAGATTTCATGATTAAGCGATAAATACCTACTGTCTTTGGTTTACGGCTAATGATCGAATCTGCAATAAAATCTTTACGCGTGGTATTGGCATCAACAATTGCACCAATTAAACAATTTGGCACATCTTGATAGTTGGCACGAAGCTGCTTAGTGTCTTTGGGTAGACAGTAACCACCATAGCCAAAAGATGGGTTGTTGTAGTGGCTACCAATGCGAGGGTCTAAACCAACACCTTCAATAATTTGTCGAGCATCTAGCCCATGAGATTCAGCATAGGAATCGAGCTCATTAAAGTAAGCAACACGCATAGCAAGATATGTGTTAGAGAACAACTTAACTGCTTCAGCTTCCGTTGAGTCTGTAAACAAGACTTTGATATCTTCTTTAATCGCACCTTCGACTAATAAATTAGCAAAAGTCTGCGCACGAACGCTCTGTTCGCCAACAATAATTCGAGATGGGTGAAGGTTATCAAACAAAGCACGACCTTCACGCAAGAACTCAGGTGAGAAGATGATATTATCACTGCCAAACTGTTCTTTAATTTGCTTTGTGTAACCAACGGGAATGGTCGACTTAATAACCATTACCGCATTTGGGTTAATCTCCATCACATCTTGAATCACAGCCTCAACAGATGAAGTATTAAAGTAGTGATTAACAACATCATAGTCAGTTGGGGTTGCAATGATGACAAACTCAGCATCTTTATATGCTAATTGTTTATCAAGCGTAGCCGTAAGGTTCAGTTCTTTATTCACCAGGAAGTCTTCAATTTCTGTATCAACAATCGGTGAAACACGATCGTTAAGCATATTCACTTTATCTTCGATGATATCAACAGCGATAACTTCATGATGCTGAGCTAATAGCACAGCATTTGACAGACCGACATAGCCTGTACCAGCAACTGCAATTTTCATTTTAATTACATTCCATATAAAAAGAGGGCAAATGCCCTCATAATTATTTTTTCAAAGCTTGTTTTAGAACAGATTTAATAATTTCAACAGCCTTATTCATCTCTTCTTGCTTCAGTGTAGGGTGAACTAAGAACATCAAGCTTGTTTCCCCTAACCGAACTGCATTCTCTAACGGAATCTCTGGACGCCATGGCGTATTATCAAATGCTTTCTCATTGTATACTTCAGAACAACTGCCTTGAAAAGCAGGAACACCTTGCTCGACAATGGCTTCTACAACACGATCACGAGTCCAACCTTCTGCTAGGTACTGCGGTTCAACAAACAAATAATGTTTATATTCAGCATGCTCACTATATTCAGGTACATCAACAGTACGTACAACACTCAGCCCAGAAACAGCATCATCAATCATCTTGCCATAAGCTTGGCGCTTAGCAGTCCAATCATTCATACGAGTTAGCTGAATACGGCCTATAACAGCCTGCATTTCGGTCATACGCCAATTAGTACCGAAACTTTCATGTAACCAACGGAAACCCGGTGGATGCTGGCGTTCATAAATGGCTTCGAAGCTTTTACCGTGATCTTTGTAGCTCCACATCTTTGACCACAGCGCTTTATCATTAGTCGTTACCATGCCACCTTCGCCGCCGGTGGTCATAATTTTGTCCTGACAGAAAGACCATGCCCCAATGTGACCGATGGTACCAACGCTTTTTTCTTTGTATTTCGCACCATGAGCCTGAGCGCAGTCTTCAATAACGAAGAAGCCGTGTTTCTTAGAAAGAGCCATAATGGCATCCATCTCTGCAGGCATACCCGCTAGGTGTACAACGATAACAGCCTTAGTACTAGGGGTAAGCACTGCTTCAATAGACTCAGCAGTAATTGCTTGGCTATTTAGGTCAACATCCGCAAATACAGGGTTTGCTCCAGACGTCACTATCGAAGATGCAGAGGCAAGGAATGTGCGTGGGGTAGTAATGACATCATCACCATAACCAACACCCAACGCTTTCAAGGCCACGTCTAAGGCAAGCGTTCCATTACCTAAAGCAATGGCATATTCACACCCAGCCCACATCGCAAATTCTTTTTCGAATTCACGACACTCAATACCGGTCCAGTAATTTACTTTATTTGACAGCAGTACATCACGTACCGCATCGGCTTCTTCTTCAGTAAAAGATGGCCATGGTGAAAAAGGAGTATTCAGCATATAAAACTCTTAATCTCTTCCAGGGAATCAACCCAAACAGTAGGTAAAAAATGAGGCTCAATGTTATGCAGATGCTGGGGGTGAATATTACGCCCATTATCCTTCAACCCTATAGTGACCCAGCCCATTTGATTGGGAGTAACAAAGTCCTTCTTGATATTGTCGCCAACATACACGAAAGAGCAAATATTTGGATTTGCATCCATAATAGCCTGAAAACGCCCGGGAGCAGGTTTCGTTTCCCCCCACTCCTCAGAAATATACAAGCTGTAGTCTTGTAAGCCCAAGGCGTTAACTTTGCTACGTTGCGAAAAAGCCCGTCCATCCGTCAGAATAGAAATACCTGAAGAATGTAAACCAACATAATCAAGTGCATCTCTTGCTGCAATATCCAGGCAGATATTAGGGGTATGCAACCGATAACACCAAAGCAAACTTTCTTTTACGCTTGAAGGAGCATCCAAAAAAGAGCAAACACTATCTAAGACATTACAGTTGCCTCGTTGTGCACTCTGAATGACGTCAACAACATCAACATGAAAGGTCTTTTGTACCAAGTTGGCCACGGCATCAAAGCCAGACAATTGATAATCTCTTTCTTTATAAAGGGTATCGTCTAAATCAAAAACCCAAAATGTATCACTCGGTATGATCATGGCGTAGAACCTTTGCATCGTAACGGAGCATCAGCAAATCAGCTACCCAGTCGCTCTTGAAATTAACCTCCTCATCAAGCAAAAACTCCCTGATTGCATACTCGGGAAATTTTGCCCCCGCGGCATAAGCAAGAGGGTAGCCACCACCAAACCTAGGATTGATTTCAAGCCCTTTGATTGCCAGCTCTGTCTCATTAACAAACAGCTGGAAGGTTATACAACCACGGGCACCGGGTAGCTGGCCTACACGTTCAAGCAGGTAGTCATAAACGAAGTTTTTCTTGGTAAGACCCTTACTGACTTCGCCACCACGTACTTCTAAGCGCTTCCTTGGCACTAGGCATTTCAATACACCATCACGGGTATAATAGCCGTCAATGGTATATTCACTGTATGTTTTTGGCACCAACTCCATAAACATATTCTTAGGATCCGACAATAACTCAGATGTCAGATCCTGTTCTGTATGAATGGCCAACGCCCCCTTGCTACAGCTTCCATCGTAAGGCTTACAAAAACACGGGAAACTTAATTTATCCCTGTTCAGTATTTTGGGCTGATCAACTCGAAGGTTATCGAACAACCTCGCCGTTTTCCGCTTGTCACGGCACTGGGCAATAAGCTCGGGATCAGAGATAAGTACATGAACACCTAAGCTATCGAACTGATGCCGCTCTTCACTCAATAGCTCAAGCTCGGTGTCAATCGTCGGCACAACCAAACCAATATTGTTCTGCTTACAGATTTCCAGAATCTTGGAGATATAAGTAGCGTCGGTTACCCTGGGTACTTCGAAATAGCCATCAGCGACAAAACAAGCCGAAGACAACTTTGGATACATGTCGGTGCAATAAACCTTGCCTTCAGGAAGCAACGCTTTCAGATCGTTTTGAAACTCTTCAACCAGTTCGACTCGACGGCCGGCTGACAGCACCAATACATTACTTCTCATTTGCTTTGGATCCTTTGAATACAGGCATAGTCGCATGATTATCTGCCGAGATCCCCTCTTTAATAAATACTTTTTTGAGGGTTAAGAAGATGATTTTAATATCAAGCAACAACGAACAGTTATCCACATACCAGACATCTAACTTGAATTTGTCTTCCCAGCTAATTGCGTTACGGCCATTGACCTGAGCCCAACCGGTAACACCAGGGCGCGCTTCATGACGGCGACGTTGCTCGTCATTATACAAAGGGAGATACTCCATTAGTAGCGGTCTTGGACCAACCAAGCTCATCTCACCTTTTACTACATTCCACAGTTCTGGTAATTCATCGAGGCTTGTAGCACGAAGTTTGTTGCCAAACACCGTCATCCTTTCTTCGTCAGGCAGTGGCGTACCATCAGGGCCAATAGCATCTTTCATGGTACGGAACTTAATCATCTCAAAAGGTTTACCATCCTTTCCAGGACGAACCTGTCGAAACAGAACAGGTGAACCGAGATTTTTTTTAACTTTAAAAAATATCAATAAGTAAACAGGCGATAGAACAATCAGCCCTAAAGTTGACAAAACAAAGTCAAAAAGTCTTTTAAGCATCTACAGCCTCACGAATTGTTATCTCAAGTCGATCACCCATGATATCTCTAGAAAAATGGTTATAAGCTAAGTTTCGACAGCTATCTTTAGCATCATTATAAGCTTGACTATTATTAATAAAGTCAGACAACATGCGTGATGCTTCTTCATAATCAGTAGAATTTAAAACAAGACCACAATTGTGTTCCTGTATAAAATCTTTTTGCCAGCCACCATAATTTATAGCGATAGGTGTTGCTGAGGCTAACGCATCAAATAGTTTATTCGCAGAGTTATGCCACATTTCTTTAACAGGGCCAAACAAAGAAAGAGATAAATCTGCTGCAGATAATAATTTGACAATTTCAGTTTTAGGCACGCCATTCAAAATATAAAGATTTTTATTAAATACACCTTTATCTTTAGCATAGCTGATAACATCTTCCTTCTGCATCCCTTCGCCAATAGCAACAAAACATAAAGATGGATCTAATGAAAGTGATTTTTCAGCCAAGTCAACTAAATAGCTAACGTTATTGATCACACCAAATGTGCCAGTATAGGTAATTAACTTCCTACCATTTAAAAAACTAAGCTTATCAGTTATATAATCTTCTCCAATGTGACTTGGGACATCAAATAGATCAGTATCACAACTATTAGTTGCTAATGTGATTTTATTTGATGGGATCCCATGCCTCTCAATACCTTCACACATTCCTGGGGATAAACCAACTAATCGAGTAGCGTTTTTATAAGTATACGACTCAAGTGTTTCAGCAGCTTTAATTAGGAAAGGATTTTTTATAGCACCTACAGCAACAGGAAGTTCAGGCCATAAGTCTCTTACTTCGAACACTAACGGTACTTTTTTCAGTTTGGAGTATATGAGGCCTGGAATGGCTATTGTTAAAGGAGTACTCGTAGCAAATACAACATCAGATTTCACTTTAAGAGACTTAGCAGTCGATTTAAATGAAAATTGTAAAAATTTGATGATTCTTTTTAAATAGCTATCATTATTTGAATAAGGTAAATGCAAGACATGAAGTTTAATACCTTCAATATCAAGTTCATTCCATCCATCTTTTAGATTATAACTTTTCGATAAATATGCCGAACTCGTTACAAATGTTACCTCATGCCCTTTTGAAATAAGTCTTTTTGCCATTTCATATGAACGGGTTCCAGCATTAGATTCTGGTGTTGCAAAATATTGGTGTAAATAAAGAATTTTCATATTTAAAAATCTTTCTTTGTAAAATTAAAAAAACTCAAACAATTATTAAATGCCTTTGTATTTGCGTTCATAAATACATTTTCTTTTTCTAAACCTTTATCTGGCATATTAAAAGGTTTGATAACTGGTGTAAAATGTAAACTTTTTCCACATACCAGCTTTGATTTATACTCATTTTTAAGTGTAATAAACCTCAACCAAATATCATCAGCTGTAGGGCAAATCTCCAAAAAAGTTAAATCACAAACACCTTTAAGGGATTTCATAGGATAGCAAATTCCAGAAACTCCTGTTGGTAAAATACTATAAGAGGGTGTGGAGCAATTATATAAAATCCATTTACTGTAATCGTCAACTTGGTTTTCAGTTTTAAAAGAAATTGATTGTGCTCTATAACAGTAAATATAATCAGAATTTAGTTTTATTTTATCTTCAATATGTTTCAACCAGTATTTTGGATAGTATATGTCATCATCAGCAGTGACAATAAATAAGTCTTCATTTTGTTGTTCTTCTTCATATGTATATATGATCTTTTTATAAGATCTAATATCTTCTTCAACAAACTTTATTGTTACGCCCAGCTTAACTAGTTTTTGTAACGATTCAGGTAATTCTTCGTTAGGAAAATTTACTTTTGATAACCATAAATATATCTTTTTTGGTGGGCTCGTCTGTAAAAGTATAGATTTCAAAGTTAAATGAATTAAGTCAACTCTTTTTGAATAAGTAGTAAGCGATACAATAATTTTAGAATCAGATGATAAATATAATTTATTCTTCGCAAACATATAGTTTGAAAGAATAATATAGTTAAGCATTGACTTAAAATACACAAAGACTTTAAATATCAAATTAGACATCTTTTGCAACCTTAATAAATGATAAAAGCTTATTCTTAAAGCTAGAGTTACCAGTTATTAGCATTTTTAAGATAACAGCAACGTTAATTAAATAATAATCAAATTTTCTATTATACTTCGAGTAAAAAATATAACTTGACTTTTCAACAATCTTAGAACGTTGTAAATCGCTCCAAACTGATGATGTACTAGTACCGCCAACATGAATAACTTCCTCGTTTAAAATATTTAACTCTAAACCATTCATGTGTATTCTATTACAAAGGTCGACATCTTCTGAATACATAAAATAATCCTCATTCCATTGGCCAACCTTGATGAAATCTCCACGAGTAAATACTAATAAAGCTCCGTGAACCCAGTGCTTCCCTTTATTTTTTAGAGCGTAACTAATATAATTTGATAAAAATGGAATTAAATAAATACTTTTATTTTGGTTACCTTGCTCATCGAAAAGAACTGAAGAAACAACCACACCATCTTTGACGGTTTTCAATATACTATCAACCGCTTTTGAATTTACAAAAACATCCGGATTAATAAAAAAAAGCGTATCTCCAGAACTGTTCAAAACACCTAAGTTATTCGCTTTTGAAAAACCTAAGTTTTCTTTTGATTTAACAAGCTTAATATTTGATAAATTTTCCAAATCAGACACATATTCAGTATCAGGAGAACAGTTATCAACAACTATTATCTCGAAAGGTTTAGTCGTACTTTCAATAATAGATTCAATAGTTGAAAATATTGTTTTACTTGAATTGTATGAAACAATTATATAAGAGATCATTTGACATCACACCGAAATAAAATTGACATAAAGAACAAAAACAGCATAGATATTAAGAACATACCAAAGCTAAGTGCATTATAAAGAGGAAAAAAGAAAACACACCCAATAAACATTAAAAATAGAGACTGATTAAAAATACTTTTAGAGTTGTATAACATTCCAAATATCAAACCAAATAATATAGCTGAAGGAAGTACCCCCCACACACCAACATCTGCAAATATATCACGAAGCACCGTATAAATATTTGTCTTGTAAGGTACGTTTACGAAAGGGTCAATAGTATTGATCCTATTTTCACCTAAGAGCCTTAGAAATATATTATATAATGGAGTAAATAGTCTTTGACCAAATGAACTTTGAAACTCCTCATGATTTTCTAAGTATTTAGAAAACGCTAGTGGTGATGAAAAGAAATATATGTAATTAGATAACAATCCATACCCCCACTCAGGAATGTTAACTTTTAAGTATGGTACCAAACCATTTACTGAGCTAGAAAACCCAGATTCACCACCTCGAATTATTCGGCTTAAGTTAAGAACAAAAAAAGCTATAAAGCCAAACATCATTGTTTTAAGGTTAATTATTTTGAATCCCTTATTAAAAAACAAAAAGCCAACAAGCACTAGAAGTGCAAAAAGTGTTCCAACCCGTCCGAAAGTTAGCAAGTCACAGAAAACTATATTTATAAAAAATAAAACGCAGAACTTCTTTGATTTATTCCTTTTATAAATGTTAAGTGATAGTGCAAAAAATGCTTGATTTAATGAGTTAATATATGACAAATAAAAAGGTATAAACCCATCACCACCAATAACTTGCTCTCTAATCACAAAAGCATAAGATATAATATAATCTAAACTACCATACCTTTTAAGCATTAGATAAAGAGATATAGCTACGCAAAAAGTCAAAAACAACCAGGCGTAAAAAATAAATCTATTACTTATTACCTTTTTTCTTATGCTAATGTTTAAATTTATTTTTTTCCCTGTATATGTTCCAAAAATCACACCAAATATAAACAAAGTAAAGGATAACAGAGCAAGGAGTGACAATGGTTCCCAATGTAAGATCAAATACCCACAGGCAAATAACAAGCTATAAACAGAAAAAAAGGTAATTAAAAACAAAACTGGTGATAGTACATACTCACTTCTCATTTATGCCCCTAGCTTTCATAAGCATAATCAAAATTAACAATTCTGCAATTAAAGGAACGACTAACATGAACTTTACAAAACCTAAACTTCCTGAAATAAGAGCTAGTACTATGCTTGATATACCACTTTTTATCGTTACTAATGAGAATGTTTTTTGTTTTCCTTTGGAAAAAAAATACATTACACCAATCAAAAAACACATAGAACCAATTGAAAAAGCACAAGCAAGAGAAAAAATAATTAACTCTGAATACTCATTCAATTTTAAACCAAACAAGTAATCAAAATTATAAATTCCTACTCCAACTGTAGCCATTACTAAAAATGATGTTCCACCTATAAATACACTTATTTTATTATAAAACTTGCTAAGTTCTTTCGTTCTACACAATACTGGATATAGAGCTTCGGCACCGCTATTTACGATCCCTTGAATTCCTTTGAGAACTTTCTCAACTGCTGAATAGTAACCTATTATATCTGAACTTAAAAAAAGCGAAAAGATAGGAATAGATAGGTTTCTATATAGAGTGCTACCAAAAACACCGATAAACATATTAAATGAATCGATAAAAATAGATTTGATATTTACTATATCTAAAGTTACTTTTGAATCCCTAAAATGGAAAAGCAATAACATGAAAGATAACAAAGGCATTATAAAGAAAGGAACACAATAATATATTATTGCGTCATGTAATGCTGGGTCTATCGAATTATATATCAATAGAAAGCTAAAACAACGCTGTAAAAATGTAATTATCGTAATTATCCACATTTTCTCAAAAGCTTTCAAAAAGTAGTTAATTTGAAAAATTGAACTAGCAGAAAACAAAAGAATATAGAGATATTCGTAATTACCTGAAGACAAACCAATATACAAGATAAATATTGAAGCTAGACAAGAAAAAATCACACACCGTATAATTATCACAGAAACTATGAATGATTTTACCTCTTCCTTTTTTAATATTAATAACCTTCTCACCCCTGAAATATTCAATCCGAAGTCTACGCAAATATTAATTATTGTCGCAATAGACAACAACACACTAAACGTACCAAACTCTGATATTCCAATTTTGCTTATAAGTAAGGGAACAGTAACAATACCAAAAATAGCACTTACAACTTGAACTCCAACAAGTGAAAAAAAGTTTTTCAATATTCGTTTTAACATTTATTTCAAATACTTAAAGGGTTAATATCTTTGAAAAACTCACCATTTTCATCTTTTAAGGATAAAAGTGGCGAAGTATTTTCTTTGATTGGCCATTTAATATCTAAGCCAGGATCATTCCAAATAATCGACTTTTCAGCATTAGGGTTATAATAATCTGTACATTTATAGACGAACTCGGCTTCATCACTAGTAACATAGAAACCATGAGCAAAACCTTCAGGTACCCAAAGCTGACGCTTATTATCTGCCGATAATAGTACGCCGACCCATTGACCAAATGTAGGCGAATTTTTACGAATATCCACTGCAACATCATAAACTTCACCTGAAACTACACGAACCAATTTTCCCTGAGTGTTTTCAGTCTGGTAGTGGAGGCCTCGTAGAATGCCTTTTTTAGACTTTGAATGGTTGTCCTGAACAAAAGTACGCTCAGCTACTAATTCAGAAAATTTACCCTGTTGCCATGTTTCCATGAAAAAACCACGATCATCACCAAACACAGCAGGCTCAATGATTTTTACATCTGGAATTTTTGTATCAATAACATTCATTATATTTCTCTCTAGGTGGCCACTTTTATACAGGCACCTTACAGGTATTATTGGCCGTAAGGACGAATATTTTGAAGCGCTGCTTTCCAATCACAAGCAGAAATACCAAGATTGTCCTCAATCTTGCTCATCGAAAGACACGAATTAGCAGGACGTTTTGCAGGCGTTGGGTAGTCTGCTGTCGTGATGCTCTTCAATTCAGGTACATTAGCCAAAACACCTTGTTTGTGAGCTTGGTCGAAAATATACCTAGCAAATTCAAACCAACTTACACTTGGCAGACCAGCAAAATGGTAAGTCCCCCACGCAACATCATTGCCTGCTTTATACTTCTCAGCAATTATAATAAGCGCAGCAGCAATATCACCGGCATACGTCGGACCACCAAATTGATCACCGACAATACCTAGTTGGTCTCGATCACGTCCAAGACGAATCATGGTCTTAACAAAGTTATTCCCTGTTTCACCAAATACCCAAGCGGTACGAAGGACAATATGACGAGGGCAAGCCTTAGCAACGGCGATCTCCCCAGCTAGCTTGCTTTTACCGTAGACACCTTGAGGGTCGGTTACATCACCTTCACTGTAGCAACCTTCTTTGCCCCCTGAAAACACATAGTCAGTAGAGATATGAAGAATAGCAGCACCTGACTTTTCAGCTGCTTTGGCAAGGTACATTGGGCCATCACGGTTAATTTTGTATGAAAGTTCAACTTCATCTTCAGCGCGGTCAACCGCAGTATGGGCTGCAGCATTGATTATGACATCTGGTTGAAAAGACATGACACTATCGAATACTGCAGACTCGTCAGTAATATCTAATTGATCGCGATCAACAGCTAATACTTCAGCCTTGCCCTCGAGTTGCTGAACTAGCAGACTTCCAACCTGGCCATGACTACCTGTAATTAAAACTTTTAGCATTTCAATACCAGCCCAGTTAAACTTTACGTTTTTCACTAACAAGTGATTGCAAGTAACGACCATATTCATTCTTTAACATTGGCTCAGCTTTATCCATCAGTTGCTCATCACTTAGCCAACCATTACGCCATGCAACTTCTTCAAGGCAAGCGACCTTCAAACCCTGAACATTTTCAATTGTCTGAACAAATGAGGAAGCTTCATGAAGGCTTTCATGTGTACCAGTATCCAGCCAAGCAAAACCACGACCTAGCAGTTCAACATTCAATGTACCATCATTAAGGTACATCTCGTTCAATGTGGTAATTTCAAGCTCACCACGCTCTGAAAGCTCGACCCTTTTTGCCATATCTACAACACGATTATCGTAGAAGTATAAGCCGGTTACGGCGTAATTTGACTTTGGTTGATTTGGTTTTTCTTCAATCGAGACCGCTTTCATATTTTCGTCAAACTCTACAACACCGAAGCGTTCAGGATCTTTTACTTGATAGCCGAATACCGTGGCACCACTTTCCCGCTCTGCAGCATTACGAAGAGTGCGAGAGAAAGATTGGCCATAGAAAATGTTATCACCAAGAATCAAACAACAACTATCATCACCAATGAAATCTTCACCAATAATAAAAGCCTGAGCTAATCCATCAGGACTTGGCTGAATCGCAAACTCCAGGTTAATGCCAAAATCTGAGCCATCACCAAGTAGGCGTTTAAAAGATTCATTATCTTCAGGGGTGGTTATAATTAGCACATCACGAATACCTGCTAACATCAATGTAGATAGCGGGTAATAAATCATTGGCTTGTCATATACCGGAAGTAGCTGTTTTGAAACACCACGCGTAATTGGATAAAGGCGTGTTCCTGAACCGCCAGCAAGAATAATACCTTTCATAAAATTTACACCTTAACCTTGGTTACCAAGACGTTCCATACTGTAAGAGCCATCTAATACACGGCTCCACCAAGTTTTGTTATTCAAATACCATTCAACGGTTTTGCGAATACCAGATTCAAACGTCTCTTCTGGCGTCCAACCCAATTCATTAGCGATTTTGGTTGCATCAATCGCGTAACGAACATCATGTCCCGGACGGTCTGTCACATAGGTAATCAAATCTTCATAATGCTCAACACCTTCAGGCTTAGCTGGCACTAACTCTTCTAGCAACCCACAGATGTTTCTCACAACTTCAATGTTAGCTTTTTCATTATGGCCACCAATATTGTAGGTTTCACCAATCTCACCTTTAGTTACCACTGTATATAAAGCACGGGCATGATCTTCTACAAATAACCAGTCACGGATTTGCATACCATCACCATATACTGGCAAGGCTTTACCATCCAAGGCATTTAGGATCATTAATGGGATCAGTTTTTCCGGGAAGTGATATGGGCCGTAGTTGTTTGAACAGTTCGTTACCACTGTCGGTAAACCGTAAGTGCGAAGCCATGCACGAACGAGATGGTCACTGGATGCCTTTGAAGCTGAGTACGGGCTACTTGGGGCATAAGAGGTAGTTTCAGTAAACAGGTCATCAGTACCTTCCAAGTCACCATATACTTCATCTGTTGATATATGATGAAAACGAAAAACTGATTTTGCGCCTTCAGATAGCTTGTTCCAATAAGCTCTTGTGGCTTCAAGTAGGTGATATGTTCCAACAATATTTGTTTCAATAAACGAAGCTGGTCCATCTATTGAACGATCAACATGGCTTTCAGCAGCTAAATGCATGACTGCATCTGGCTGATGTTCATCAAAAACTCGATCAAGTTCTGTACGGTCACAAATATCGACTTGCTCAAAAGCATAACGCTCATGGCCATTAATAGTCGATAGCGACTCTAAGTTACCAGCATAAGTTAGCTTATCAAGGTTAACTACACTGTCCGAAGTGTTTTCAATAATATGACGAACAACAGCAGAGCCAATAAAACCTGCACCACCTGTTACTAAAATTTTCACTTTCAATTCCTTTAATAAATAAAGCACCAGAATTTGGTGCTTTATTTGTAAACTCAATAAGTTAATTATTTTTCATCAGTATAACTATAATTGTAGTAACCATAATTACCACCATAATGATTACTAGCTTTTCTAACAACCGCATTAAGAATAAAACCTTTCACCTCGATTCCATTTTGCTCAAAGCGCTGTTTTGTTACTTCAATTTCTTTTACCGTGTTTTGACTGAAACGTCCTACAAGTAAAGTTGTACCTGCATGCGTACCGACAATAGCAGGATCAGTTACGGCTAAAATAGGAGGCGTATCTACTATTACTAAATCATAGTTTTTAGAACCCCAATCCATTAACTGCTTGAAACGTGGGTGCATTAGTAATTCTGAAGGGTTAGGCGGTACATCACCTCTTCCAATGAAATCCATCCCCTCTAAACCAGGTTTTTTTATCAAACTTTCTATTGCTGTTTGCCCGCTCAAGTAGTCCGATAATCCAGGTTTAGGATTAATTGCCATTTGCTTTTCCATTCTACCTTTACGCATATCGGCATCAATCACCAATACTTTCTGGCCCGACTTCGCCACAACAGCAGCCATGTTTGCAGAAACAAAAGATTTACCGATACCAGGGCTAGGGCCAGAAATCATAAGAATATTGTTCTTAGCTTCCATCATAGCAAAATGCAAACTGGTACGTAGGCTACGTAGTGCTTCGATAGACAAATCTGCTGGGTTAGAGACAGCCAACAAGGTATCTTGCACAGTTAATTGCTTTTTAGATTTTTGCTTCTTCTCTAACTCAATCTGCCAATCTGACATTGGAACGCTGGCATATACTGGTAATCCTATTGCTTCAATTTCATCAGGATTTTCAACACCTCGGTTAAAATACCCTCGTAATATTGCTATACCTACTCCTACCATCGTTCCTATCATTGTAAAAATAGCTAATAAAAATATTTTATTTGGTTTTAATGGTTTAGAATACGACTGCGCTTTATCTAAAATTCTAACATTCCCGACAGTACTTGCTTTTAAAATATTTAACTCTTGTACTTTATTGAGTAACTGAACATAGATTTGCTGATTAACTTCAACATCTCGGGTCATGCGTAGCACTTCGCGCTGTGTTTTAGGTAGCTTTTGTATTTGGCGATTCAATCGTTCACGTTCATTCAAAAGAGTCTTACGTTTATCTAATAGTGCTATGTAGGCAGGATGCTCTTTAGTAAAGCGCTGAGAAATCTCACTCTCTTTAAATGTCAACTCATTCAATTGTGCTTCAATAGTCACCATAACATCAAGTGTTGACTTAGCTTCTAGCCCAAGGTCTATGGATTCATTCTCTTGGCGAAATTTATTTAAAGCATCTTCAGAAAAGGTCAACTGAGACTTAATTCCTGGTAAATGTTCACGGAGAAACTGTAGGCTGTTCTCCGCTTCAGCAGAATTACGAGCAACGTTCTGTAAAAAGTAATTAACACTAATATCATCCAGAATATCTTCAATATACTTACGTTGTTCACCAACGAAACTTAATTGCAAAATCCCCGTTTGCTTTCCCCGTTCAATAACAGATAAATTTTTTTGAATCCATTGAATGGCATCTAACCTTGAGCGTTTTTCTACAGAAAACCTCTCTTCTTCAGATGCATTCAAGTAACTAACATATATTTTAACATCACCATTTTGAGCTAATTTACCAACCTCACCAGTTAATACCTGGTTTTCATTATTATCAAAAAGCTCAAACGTACCTTCAATAGAACTTAAGACTTTTAATGAATAAGCTTTATTTAATTTATTATCTGGAACCTCAAAACGAGTGATTTCCAATTGAGGAATGTCACCTTGAAGTCTTGTTAGGCCTTTTCCAATAATTGGTAAATAATTAGGTTCAACAACAGTCGTTAAATTCAGCTTATCTACTGTTTTACCTAAAATCATTCTGGATTTAATGATCTCAATTTCGGTTGTAGCTGATGATTCACTAGCAAACAGCTCTCCCATTTCACCTAATGCAGGCATGCCTGAGCTTTTTTGCTCTACTTGAATAAGTGCATCAGATTTATAAATAGGGGTTGCAAGTAAAGCATAAGTAATACCTACAATTGCAAAAGATATAGTAACTGCAATGATCATCCAGCGACTATCCAATAATATGCCTAACAATTTTCCCAGTTCTATTTCATCTGAGTCTTGTTTAACTTGTGTATTGTGAGGAACGCTCATAATTTCTCTAATGTTAAATTAAAACAATATATATTTATAAAGAGCTACAGCTTTAAGGCCAATTGCGAACTCGCAATGCACCTTCGGTCAAGTTATTAAAGCCGTTAATTGTAGGCAGTAGTTGAGCCATTACACGATTCCAACGGCTAATCGGTGCAGCTGTCACATACACAATGTCGTATGGCTGCAAGTCAAATTCAGTACCAATAACTAGAGCAGAAGCATCTTTGATATTTAATTGATAGACATCGGCAATGGCTGAGCCTTGTGCTGTTTCACTGTTTTCACCAGAAATATTACTACGAATGACAAATACACCAGTTGCATCGGCTGAAAGCTCATTAATACCACCCACATTACTCAATGCTTCAGTTAAGCTCATACCTGCACGGTCAATTTTAAGCAACTGAGGGTCGTTCACTTCGCCCATTACGAATACCTTCTGGTTATCGTTACGCGGTACATGCACAATATCGCCAGGGCGGAGCAAGCGGTTTTGCTGCAAATCGCCTCGTTGCATCAGTGCGTAAAGTGATAACCTCTCTTCAGCGCCATTTCGGGTTAAGGTCACATTGCGCCAATCTGCATCAGTTGCTAAACCACCAGCTGCGTTAACAGCATCAAGTAATGTCAGTGGCACATTAGTAATCGGCTGCTGGCCAGGCTTATTTACCTCACCAGTAATATAGGTTTTTTGAGAGCGGAACGACGCCACATTGACATCTACTTGAGGGCTTTCAATATACTCAGCTAAGCGCTTAGCAATTTCATCACGTACTTCTACTACGGTTTTGCCTTCAACTTTCACTAGGCCAATGTATGGGTAAAAGATTGAACCATCAGCATGAACCCAGTTACCAGCTTCTGTTGAACTTCGGTATGAACCAGCTGGAATGGTCAACTCTGGGTGATCCCAAATTGTGATATTAAGGATATCCCCAGGGCCAATACGGTACTTATAGCGAGCAATTTCAGCTTCAAGCGCCGCATTATTTTGCGAATAAACACGAGGTAATTTGAATTGGCTGACTTGGCTAGCGGTTAGTGGGTAAACATTGATTTGTTGATCAAGCTCTTGCTCCTCGCCCGATGAGACAACCGCTTTGTCATCAACACTGAGATGTGAACCAGGAACGGTACAACCTGCCAGCATGGCTGTCGCCAAACTGCTAATCAAAAACTTCTTAGTGAAATGCATATTGTTTTTCAAAATATAAAAAGAAGGGTGTTGTAGATCCTGGATCCTAGATCCTAGATCCTTGAAATTTATACTGGGTACTGGGTACTGGGTACTGGGTACTGGGTACTGGGTACTGGGTACTGGGTACTGGGTACTGGGTACTGGGTACTGGGTACTGGGTCAACAGTTTGCGTGACCTGATACTTTAATCAATCAAAACTTAGCGACATATTGTAAATATGTGAGGTGTTGGTGTGCTAAGTATGATGGAATAGCTTTAACTACCGTGATGAAGAACCGAAGCTAGATGAAAATTTTAGCTATCGCTGGCGATGTACACAATCCCTAGAAATCACAACTTTTATCGATTAGGCATGCTACCGCCCTTAGGTTGTGGTTCCTAATGACCGTCAAAGGATTTATGCATGTTACATTATCGCAATTTTGTGACATCGGAATGTCAGCTAAGGCTAACGGATTTCGATGGCTAAAACATAAGTTATGGGTAGTGACCCACATTCAAATGTGGTTGAGGATTTTACACATTTTTTGTGCCGATAGGAATATGAATTTTGTAGCTTACTTTCAGAAATCATCAGCTTATTAATTATATGGCATTGTTTTTTAAGCTTTTAACCCGTATTCAGAACCTTTCAAAAACATTGTAAAACCCTCGATTATCACATAATCCATCTAAAACACTTTTCGGGTATTCTTATAAGTGCCTGATCAATTATTCTGGGAACAAGCTCTCTTTTTGACAATACCGAGCTTAAGAAAAAAGAAAACTCTTTTAAGACAGTTAGCTAGACGCATTGCGGAAATCTGTTAATCACCATATCATTGCATAGAGAGCAACTAATGCTTGTTTTAGGTTTTTTTATGAAACCTTTTTATAAACTCTCGATTACATGTAAGGGAATAGGATGAAAAAAACATTAGCGCTATTAGCTGCCCTATCCATGGCAAGCACTGCATTCGCGGCTACTGAAACCGGCACAACAGCTGGTGCTACTGGTGGTACAGGTGCATCATCAACAGCAGCTACAACTGCGACAACTACAGCTTCAACGGGCGCAGCTGCTGGTACTGCAGGCGCAACAGCAGCTGCTGCTGGCGGTATTACAGCAACAACTGTTGCAGTAGCTTCTGCTGTAGCGGTTGCTGGTGTAGCCGCAGCAAGCTCTGGTGGTAGCAACAACACGACTACAGTTTCTGCTGCACAAGGCTAATTGAAAATTAGCTAAGTCACTTGCATAAAAATTGCAAGCATATACTCATAACCGCACATCTGTGCGGTTATTTTCTTTATTCTCATAATTGCGTTTTGTATTTTGATTACTGTCAGTACACTTTTTAGGGAGTAACACTTCATAATGGACTTTATCCGATTAAGATCATTACGGTCTTCATTTGCCCTAATTACCCTCACCGTCTTTGTTTCCCTCACTTCCGGTTGCAGCCAAAACTTTAAAGACGTTAACGACACCATGAGCTTGGCCTTTTTAGGTGAAGATGACGCGACTCTCAGTGCTGCAGATATCAATCAACTGCCCTATGCCAGCCTCTATGCGCGAGTAGAAGACGGCCCACAAGCATTCATGGTGTTAGCATTAGCTGAAAACAAAACATATATCGGGAATAGCACACATACCATGACAGGCAGCGCCCCCGTGCCCCCTCTTCTGAAGTGGCTTTCGTCTGATAAGGGAATGCTTGTCACACAAGCTGGGCGACTAGTAAAAACTTTAAACCTGCCGCAGGGTAACGTGGTCGACATTCAAAGTAATTTCACTGATCCTCTAGTTTTAGGGTTACATAAACCTAATACACCAAAAAATTGGCAATACACTTTAGACTGGCAACCTGGTTACCACTTCGGCTATAAAGCCCTTTCTCAGTTTAAAGATGAAGGAAAGCAGGTAATTATGGTCAATGAGCAACCAGTCGATGTACTCTATTTCGTAGAAACCATTTCTGTCGCTCAGCTCAACCAGTCTTACAAAAACGAGTACTGGCTCTCACCGGTTAATGGTCAAGTGATAAAGACTCGCCAAAAGCCAGCGCCTAGCTTGCCATACATTGAGCTCACCATTTTGAAACCATTTGCATAGGGAATCAGAAAATGGTTTATAAATTAAGTACCTTACAAAAAGCTCTCTTGAAAGCTGTTTCAAGTGGTGGCTCAAAAGCAGTTACAAAAGCTATCGTGGCAACCTTACTATCGGCTTCCACTTTCCTGTGCTCGCCAATTACCCTTGCAAACCGCAGCTTATCCATGGAATCCGACGCTTTTACTGTTCAAGTCTATAACAGTCGTAACCAAACAGAGCACCTAAAGCTTAACTACACTCAAGCCGTCCGCCTTGAGCAAGTTCTAGCTGACACTATCGCAAACATAACTTTGTTACCAACGACTGAGGAGAATAGCAATCAACCTGTCTACTGGACAGGGGCTGGGCTCTATAGAGGGTTTCCTCACCCCAATAAAGCCAGCATCATTCGTCAGCTAGAAAAAGCTTCTGAGTTGGTTGACCCAACTGAACGAGATATTTTCCGGCAATTGGCCACTCAACTCAATCAACTTAAGATTGGTGAGCGTGTATTTACGCCACTTGATTACGACTTGGTACGCATTAATAAGGCATCAAACCCTATTATTTCAGCACAACAGTTTCCAGGGCCAATGACTCTTGTTTTACCCTCACGGCCAGACTCTGTATGGGTACTAGGTGCTGTACAACACAATTCTGAGCAACCTTGGGTGGCACGAACAAGCGCGAATCAATACTTAGAGCAAGTTGGCACAACCTCTTATAGCGACAACAGTACCGCTACCATCATTCAACCTGACGGCACTGTCGAAATGCACCCTATTGCTTACTGGAATAAAGACCATATGGACATTGCACCAGGTGCAATTGTCTATTTAGGCTTTAACAACTTACCTACTGGCTATCAGTCCCTCAATGATGAGATTATCAACTTGCTAAGGAATAAGGCGCTGTAATGAAACCTGCTATAAACACTTCCTTTTCAGGTATTAAACTGTCGGCAATCGCATTAGCTTTAATGCCAATATTCCATGCTCAGGCTGATGCCTTTGACTACCCGACCTTTACTCCTTCTCAGGCCGATTTCGGTGGCGTTGGCTTAATTCAAATGCCATCTGGCCGTATGGCTCGCGAAGGGGAAATCAATGTTGCCGGTACGTACAATGATGAATACCACCATTACACCGTCTCACTACAGTTGATGCCATGGCTGGAAACCACCATCCGTTATACCCTTGTCCAAGATATTCTCTATAGCAACGACCCTAATTTCAGTGGGGATACAAAATACACGGATAAAGGAATTGATTTTAAAATCCGATTACTTGAAGAGAGCTATTGGATTCCTGAAACCTCGATTGGCGTCCGTGACTTTGGTGGAACCGGTTTGTTTGATGGTGAGTATATTGCTGCCAGCAAACATATCGGCCCGTTTGATTTTACCCTAGGTGTTGGCTGGGGTTATCTTGGCAACAGCGCTAACTTGAGTGGTGATAAATCCCAAAGTAATGATTGTGGCCGTAACACTGGTTATAGGGGGTCTGGTGGTAGCGTCGATTTCGACCGCTGGTTTACCGGTTGCAGTGCCGTTTTCGGAGGTGTGGAGTACCAAAGTCCTTGGGCACCACTGCGCCTCAAAGTTGAATATGACGGCAATGATTACGAAAGTGACTTCCCTGTTACCCGTGCCGGCATTGATATGTCGCAAGACAGTAAGCTCAACTATGGTGCTCTTTACAAACTGGGCAACTGGGGCGATCTCCGTTTAAGTTATGAGCGCGGTACTACCTGGACCTTCGGCTTTAATCTACATACCAATTTCAATGACCTCAAAGCTAACTGGAACAACAACCCTGCGCCTGACTATCAACCACGATCGAGTGAAGACCAGAAGTCAGCCGATGAACTATCTGGCCAAGAGTGGGAACAACTTGCCCAGGATTTACATCAACTTGCCGGGTATGAAGACCCACGCCTGTATGCCAATGACAAGTCCATCACTGTGGTTGCTCCGCAAACAAAATACCGTGACCGCGATGAAGCTCACGAGCGTGCTGGGACGATCTTAGCCAATCAGAACTTGGATGTTGAAAGCTACAAGATCATCGAAACGGCCAACCGCCAGCCAATGACTGAAACGGTATTCGACCCTGAACAATTTGCCAAAGTAGCCAATGTCGAGTATTTCGATCCACAAGTGAGCGATGCGACCACCGTTGGCGAAGCTACTGAGCCAGAAGGCCAACTCTATGCCAAATCCAACAAGAATTGGGACATCAACTTTGCACCGGTATGGCAACAATCTATCGGTGGTTCAGAGAACTTCTACCTGTTCAATATCGGGGTAACCGCTGGGGCAAATTACTGGTTAAGTGATAACTTTGAGCTGGGTGGCTCGGTCTACTTCAACATCTATGATAACTACGATAACTTCCTCTATGATGTGCCGCCAGATGGAACCGACTTAAAACGTGTTCGTACCCTGGTGCGCCAGTACATCAATGATAATCCTGTACGGATGGATAATCTGCAGCTGACCTGGATGGATCGTCTGAGTGAAAACTGGTATGCCCAAGCGTACGGCGGTTACCTGGAAATGATGTTCGGGGGCGTCGGTGGTGAGGTGCTATATCGTCCACAAAACAGCAACTGGGCGTTAGGTGTCGATTTGAACTACGTGGTGCAGCGTGATCCGGATAGCCAATTTGGCTTCTTTACCGAAGAAGTGCAGTTTGATCCAATCACCAACCGTAACTATCGGGTACAAACCGGCGCGCCGACGGGTCATGCAACACTGTACTACCAGCCTCAGTGGGAATGGCTACCGAATACCTTATTCAAAGTCAGTGCTGGTCAGTACCTAACCGAAGACTACGGGGTTACGGTCGACTTCTCCAAACAATTCGAGAGTGGGGTGATCGCTGGGGCCTTTGTTGCCCAGACTAACCTGTCAGCCGATGAGTTTGGCGAGGGCAGTTATAACAAAGGCTTCTACCTCTCCATTCCATTCGATGTGATGACGGTGAAACCGAGCACCAACCGCGCGACTATTTCGTGGCTACCGCTGACTCGAGATGGCGGCCAAATGCTCAACCGCAAGTACGAGCTGTACAGTGTGACCGATTCGCGCTCGCCGTGGTACGGCAGGAAAGCGATGAACTAAAAATCTGGGTCCTGGGTCCTGGGTCCTGGGTCCTGGGTCCTGGGAGAAGCAAAAGCGAGAAGCGAGAAGCAAAAAGCGAGAGCCTCAGGTTCTCGCTTTTTTATAATAACAAGTAACTAGCTCCTAGTTCATAGAAGAAAAGCAGGTGAGAGATCCTAGTCCTGGGATAGCAGATCCTAGAGACTAGATCCTTGTTCCTAGATAAGAACAGGTTCGAGTTCCTGGTTCCTATAAAAGAGAAAGAGCAAAGTGCGTTATAACTTAACCCCTGCAAGAACCGATTCTAGGATCTAGGATCTAGGATCTAGGATCTAAATAATCAGACATCTATATTAAATAAAGCATACACTCAATCGTAAAAACATAATATTAATACAAAATTTATATTTAAGGTTATTTTACCCTATTCACTTTGGTTCTTATTATTTTCTGCGCAACCAAATAGTTCGTCTCAAAAGTGTGACACTGTGCGTAAATTATTTTAGGTTTACGACATCAAGTCGAGATTTGAGCTATCATATATTAATAATATGATTGTCAATAAATTGACAACAAAATTCTATAATTACATATTTTTGACGAAAGAATAGAATAGAAGAGGGAAAGAGCATGTTTAGGGCGTATGCTCACTTTTCAGTGAACCATCCAGTTATACATATAGTTAACTTGCTAATTGTAATGACTATTTTTGCAGTTAGCTGTTATCAATTACTTGCTAACGAAAATTTGCTATTTTCGGCAGGATTTTTATTTGTCACGCTGCCAATTATTTTATTTGCTAAGTCTTCTGATTATAAGCGCAAATATTTGAGCACAAATAATTAAATAAAATTACAAGCAAATTTTCACTGAAAATAAAATCGGCACATCAGTGCCGATTTTTTATTATTAAGATAAGTGCTTATTAAACTGCTTGCTGTTGTAGCTGTTGCCACATTTCTTTGACGATAAGTTGATCAGCAGGGTTTAGCTCAGATTGTGCTTCAGACATGCTCGATTCAACCTTGGCGTTCATCGCTTCAATGCTTGTCTCCCCTTCCAGCTCGCAATTTGCCGCTGAAAGTGAGATATGGCCACGCAAGTACCCACCAGCGAACAGTTCGTCGTCTGAAGCCGTTTCTACCATTTGGTCGATTAGGGTTAGTAGTTTTTCTTCGTATTGGTGGATCATGTATTGAGTTCCTGGGTGCTAGATCCTAGTTCCTAGAGAAGAGCGAGGCAACTTCGAGGTAAGGGGCCAGAATCGTTAAATTAGTTAGTTCCTAGATGCTGGCTCCTAGAACCTAGAGAAGAGCAAGAGCTGTTTCTAGGTGTAAGTGCCAGAACCGATAAATTAGTAAGTTCCTAGATGCTGGATCCTAGTTCCTAGAAAAAGCTCATTCATTTGAAGCACGAAGTTTCAGATTCCCCTCAGTCAAAGAACCTCTCACTACTGCCACTAGGCTCTAGGAACTCGTAACCTGCTCCTTCATTTCTAGGCACTAGGAACTAGGAACCCGCCACCTGCTCCTCGAACATTCCCGCCACTAGCGGCTCTATTTCGTAGTGGCTGCGTAATGCTTCTGATAAGGTTTTGGCTCGAGCTGGCATGCCTCCTTTAAGGTATACCAACACTTGCTCGCGTACTTTGTTTGTAAAACCTACTCGGTCTGGCTCACAATTTCCGCTTAGGTTATCACAGCTCACTTGGAAGCGGAAACCACAGCTGGCAGCTAAGATCCACTCAACGGCTTGGGGCTTTATTTCAACCTTTTCAAACTCCGCCTGTACTTCTTCAGTTCGGCCATCAGGCTCATACCAGTAGCCATAATCTTCCAGCAACCTGCGCTGTGGGCCGGCGATACACCAATGGGCAATTTCATGCAGTGCCGAAGCAAAGTAGCCACGGGCAAAAATAACCCTATGGTGCGGATGCTGCTCGCCAGCGGGCAGATAGATTGGCTCGTCACCACCGAGGATCAGTTCGGTGTTGAAGGAGTCTAAGAAGGTTTGGTTGAAGATGTTGATGATGTCGGTATTTTGGTGAGGCATTTTGAAAATGCAGGTGCTAGATCCTAGAACCTAGTTCCTAGAATAGGAGCAGGTTCAAGTAACTAGATCCTAGTTCCTAGAATAATCGAAAATAATTGGGATTTTAGCAATCCTCTAGTCACAAATCGATGCATTTAACTCAAACCAGCTTTTTCCGCTCTTTCCTCTAGTGACAAAGTTCTAAGCTCAAGTGACCCACTCTGTTCTTTTGCTAGGAACAAGGATCAAGAAACTCGAACCTGCCTCTCGCTGTTTCTAGGAACTATGATCCAAGAACCCGAACCTGCTCCCCTCACTCTTTCTAGGAACTTGGATCCAGGAACCCGAACCTGCTCCCCTCACTCTTTCTAGGAACTAGGATCCAGGAACCCGAACCTGCTCTTCTCACTCTTTCTAGGAACTTGGATCCAGGAACCCGAACCTACCTTCCTCGCAGATCTATGTAATTAACCCGGCACGTCGTAAAAGATGTATGGAGGTAGCTCGAAATAAAGATGGTATGACTAAATATGAGGAAAGATATATGCTCAACTAAGCATTGCCTGAACATATTCATAAAAGGGAAATGATGCAATTTCAGAAACTTGAAGTATGGAAAAGGAGCTTTAACCTCACCAAGCAAATCACTTTAGACGTTCAGAATTGCAAAGATTTCAGCTTTAAAGATCAAATCAGCCGTTCTGCCTTATCTATCCCTTCAAACATTGCAGAAGGTGAAGAGCGTGAAACCAACGCTGAAGCTGCACGCTTTCTCTACATTGCAAAAGGCTCATGCGGCGAACTGTATACCCAAATTTTGCTCGGTAAAGAAATAGGCTATATCAACTCAGCTAAAGCTGATACCTACCTCAAAGAAGCCTTGAGCATTTCAAGAATGCTCGCAGGACTCATCAAATACCGAAAAGGTAACGTCCGATAACTAGCTTCTCGTTTTCGCTCTTCATCTCGGTATTAGGATCTAGGTTCTAGGAACTGCCCGACTCTTCTCGCTCTTCCTCCAGGAACTAGGATCTAGGCTCTAGGAACTGCCCTACTTTTCTCGCTCTTCCTCTAGGAACTAGGATCTAGGTTCCAGGATCTTACTTTAATATTCGTCAATTTCATCCATAAAATCATCCAGATACGCCTCATCTTCCTGCTCTAGCACCTCAATGTTGCCGCCGGTAGCGCGGAAGTTCTTGTTCTGGATGTAGGCATCCCGGGTGAAGATGTAGGAGTCAGGCGAATCTCTCAAGATCGCTTCTTGGTTGACCAAGGCAGCCCTGTCTTCCATGCCTTCGAATACCCATTTACCGAAGCTCTGCCAGAAGTTCAAAGCACTTAATGGCAAGTACAATCCATCGACAATATCACCGGCACCTTCGCGCAATGTCAGGGGACCGTAAACAGGGAACATGAAGTAAGGACCGTTGGCGACGCCGTATTTGCCCATGGTGTCGCCGAATTGTTTGTCGACGGGTTTGCGGATATCTGCAGCAGAGGCGATATCAATCAAGCCGAGCACACCGAAGGTGGAGTTGATCCAGAAGCGGTTGAAATGGCGTACGGCTTCTTCGCCGTTGAGCATCAGGGCGCTGTTAACCATGCTTGCCGGCTCATCGAGGTTGGCTAGGAAGTTTTTGATACCGGTGCGGATAAATGACGGGGTGTAGTCAACGTAGGCCAAAGAGACCGGTCGCGCCAAGTATGGGTCAAAGTAGTCGTAGTTCAAGTTCCACATTGCGCGGTTAAAGCCTTCGAAAGGATCGTACACGCCGGGTACACCATACTCGCCTTCCCCTTGCTCAACTTCTTCCAGTACTGCGGCGAGATCTTCATCATACTCTTCGTCGTAGTCACCGAACTCATCCATTGCTTCATCATCAGAAGTAACTGAATTGGAATCTAACTCTGCACTAGTAATATCAGCACTCAAGCCATCTTCAAGCTCTGGTGATGACGTTTGCTCGACATTAGTAATATCGCGTGTTTGCTCATCGTCTGGCGATTGGGCACACGCTGTGAGTGTCAATGAAATGGCGATAGCAAGTAGGTGTTTATTCAATGTTCTTTCCATGGCTTATGAGGCTGAAACCGCGCTAAATGGTAATATCAGCAACAGCAAACATCTAGCACTATTATGCTAATAATTAATTGATAGCTTAACTTGATACCAACTAGGCTGACAATTTGATCAGCTTAATTCGACGAATAGATGTTCTGATGATGATTTGCAAATCCTTTTCGACCAGAAAGCAAAAGGCCAGATACCTATAGTATCTGGCCTTTTTTATCTCTACCACCACAAGTGGAAGATTTTATTGATATTTTGTATTTATCACGACGTTTGTCGAGCCACCCAGTGAAATCACATCACTTTGACCGTACCAGTCGCCGTTGCGAGTCATTACGTTACCATCAGTGTCGATGCGCGCTTTGATGATCATATCCTGCAGTGACGTCATCGGACGTTCAGGGATCATACTGTCGTTATCATCCAACGTGATAGTAAACGGGAATGCCGATAGCGGTACGCGGCGCGCAGCCACTGGCATCGGGGCACCATCTGCTGAATGGACAGAAACAAACACCAAACCCTGCTCTGGCAGTTGCACACTTGAGTCTAGGTCAACGGTCACCGATACAGAGGTTGCTGTGTTCTTGCCACGATCAAGCTGCGACTGGGCGCGGGCAATACTGCGGTCCAGCATCTCTGCTCGTGGGTCATCTTTGCCGATGATCTGCTGCATCATGCTCCAGTAGTTAATCGCCTGCTGGAAATCACCACTTTCAAATGAGTCAAAAGCCAGCAAAGACAACGCACGAATGTTGGTGTGATCAACGCGTAGCACACTACGAAGTAGCACACGAGCTCTCTCACTTTGCGCCGGATCGCCAATCATCATCAAGGTTTGACCGAAGCTCAGCATCACCTCAGGATTCGTTGGGTCTAGGCGGTAAGCACGATTCATCGCATCTTGCGCTGTTTCCGCATCACGGTTAGCCATACCGATTCGGCCCAGCAGAAGCCAACCAGTGGCATCATTTGGATTACTGTGAAGGCGGGTACGAAGCGCAAGCGTCAGGTCTTCCATCTCTTGATCGCTTAACGGATTAGATTCATCCATCAAACGCTGAGACAACTCTGGTAGACGGGCAACGGTTTCGTTCCACGCTTGTACCTTGTCCAAGCTACCGACTTTCATGTACATACCGAAGCTGACACCCACTAGCAGGATCAAGCCAGGAATTAGCATGGCAGTGCTTACTTTGGTTTTGGCTTGCTCAGCATTGGCAGGCACATCGTCAAGTAGCGACTGTTGCAGTTCAACAACCAGCTCATCTTTGTTCTCAACCAAGCCTTCACTACTTTCTTCTTTTAGCTCGTCCATACGGTCTTTGAAGAAAGCTTTGTTCAGCTCATCACGGCTGGCGACTTCATCCTGCTCTTTACCTTTGTACATCGGTACGACAAAGATAGCCATCGCAACCAGTACCAAGAGGGCGGAGATTACCCAAAATATTGTCATTATTTCACCTTACCGTCTTGGTTAACCTGCTGTGCGGACTCATCTGCTTCTGTCCCCATCTCTGACCCCATCTCTGACATTAGGGCTTTCAAACGCGCTTGCTCATCAACTTCCAGTTCTGTATCGGTCACCTTCTGGTTGCCTTTGCGCGAACGCATGACAAGCACGGTAAAACCAGCCACGATGAAGAACAGTGGACCTAGCCACAAGATCAAGGTTGACGCCATAACTGGCGGGTTGTAGGTCACAAAGTTACCGTAACGGGCAATCATGTAATCAACAACGTCCTGCTTGCTCTTACCTTCCTGCAGCAGTTCGTAAGTCTTTTGACGCATGTCCAGTGCCAGTGCCGCATTGGAGTCAGCAATATTGTTGTTCTGACATTTCGGGCAGCGAAGTGTTGCCGTCAGCTCCTGGAAGTCTTTCTCCTGCTGAGCCGATTCGAAGTCATACACATCTGTGAATGCAGAGACCGGAGCCGGCGCTGTGAGCAACGCCGTTCCACCAAGCACCATTGCCAGTGCCAAAACGGGCCCAGTAAAAAGCTGAGCCACTCGACGAGAAATAATCATTTACCCCTGCGCCTCCTCAATCAAGGCTTCGTACATTGGTTTCAATGTATCATTCCAATTACGGTCGTTAACATCACCAACATGACGGTAGCGGATAATGCCGTTGGCATCGATAAGGAACGTTTCCGGTGCGCCGTATACGCCCAGATCCATACCCAACATACCATTGCCATCAAACAAGCTGTGTAGGTAAGGGTTACCCAGCTCGTTGAGCCAGCGAACCGCTTTCAGGCGCTCGTCCTTGTAATTAAGGCCGATGATCTTCACACCTTCACTGGCTAGCTGATTCAAGTAAGTATGCTCGGCGTAACAAGTTGGACACCATGTCGCCCAAACGTTAAGCAGCAACGGCTCGCCTTTGAAGATATCTTGCTCATACAACTTGCCCGCTTCTACCAAGTCTTCCAACTTGAACTCAGGGACAGGTTTGCCGACCAATACAGATTCCAACTTAGTCGGATCGTCACCGTCAGCGTTACGGCTTAACTGGATCATGAACATCACCACCAGCCCCAGAAATAGGACCAGAGGGATAAAAAGTAACTTCTTGTTCATTAGTTTGCCTTCGCCTCCTGCTTCACGACTTTTCCAGCCTTGGCATCAACCGGCTGTCCCTTTTCGGCTTTCTTACGGAAACGGTAGCGCTTATCACTGATAGCAAATGCACCACCCAGCGCCATCAAGGCAGCACCGAACCAAATCCAGTTAACAAATGGTTTGAAGTAGATACGTACCGCCCAAGCGCCGTCACCTAGCTTCTCACCCATTGCCACATAAAGGTCGCGGGTAACACCGCTGTCGATAGCCGCTTCGGTCATCATCGAGCCCGCAACGGTGTAAAAACGCTTCTCGGCATGCAGTGTTGTGACACGCTTACCATCACGAGTAATGTTGAAGTCAGCAATGTAGCCGTCGTAGTTAGGACCATCGGCGTCGCGAAGACCCGCGAAGTGGAAGTCATAACCTTGAACCTGCACAGTTTCACCTGGTGCCATACGGACATCACGCTCGATGTCGTAGTTCGATACCAGCGCAATACCAATGACGGATACCGCCAAGCCCATATGGCCCAGTACCATCGCCCAGTGGCTGCGACCTAGTTTGCCAAGGCCCGTCCACAAGCTATGACGGTGCGTCGCACGCTCGTAGAGTTCAAAACCGTGCATCACGATGATCCAAATCGCCATCGCCATACCCAGAACCGCCATTGGCTCAAGGATTTCGGTAAATAGCCATACTGATAGGAACGCAAACGGAACAGTGATAATGGCAGAGATAGTCATCTGCTTGCTGATACTAGACAACTTGTCGCGCTTCCAACGCACCAGTGGACCGATACCTAGAATGAAGGCAAACGGGATCATCAGCCAAGTAAACAGGGTGTTGAAGAAAGGCACACCGATTGAAACTGAACCCAAGCCGATTTGCTTGTGAACAAGCGGCAGCAATGTACCAATCAACACCACCAGCAGTGCGGCAACCAACAATAGGTTGTTAGCTAGCAACAGGTTCTCACGGGAGAACAGGCTGTAGTTACCACGGGAGCGGATTTGCGCGCCACGTAGAGCGTAAAGCAGCAGTGAACCACCGATAACCACCACAAGGAAGCCTAGGATGAACATGCCTCGCGCTGGGTCCGAAGCAAAGGCGTGTACCGAGACCAGTACGCCCGAACGAACCAAGAAGGTACCTAGCAAGCTTAGTGAGAATGCCGAAATCGCAAGCAATACCGTCCATGCTTTGAACGTGCCGCGTTTTTCAGTCACCGCCAGTGAGTGCATAAGAGCCGTACCGGCAAGCCATGGCATGAAGGATGCGTTTTCTACTGGATCCCAGAACCACCAGCCGCCCCAGCCAAGCTCGTAGTAAGCCCACCAAGAGCCAAGAGCGATACCCAGGGTCAGGAATGCCCATGCAGCGATAGTCCAAGGACGAGACCAACGCGCCCAAGCTGTATCCAAACGACCTGTCATCAGTGATGCGATCGCAAAAGCGAACGCAACCGAGAAACCAACATAACCCATGTAGAGCAATGGTGGGTGGATGATTAGACCCGGGTCTTGCAGCAATGGGTTCAAGTCACGGCCATCTACCGGGAAGAAAGGCAGTGTGCGCAGGAATGGGTTTGAGGTTGCGATGATAAACAGCAAGAAGCCAATCGCAATCATACCCATCACAGAGAGAACACGCGCCAATGATTCCAGTGGCATGCCACGACTAAATACTGCAACCGCAACGGCCCAACCAGCCTGGATCAGTACCCATAGCAACAGCGAGCCTTCATGGCCACCCCATACGGCTGACAGGCGGTAGTACCACGGCAGCATAGAGTTCGAGTTGCTGGCGACGTAAACAACCGTAAAATCATTGACGTAAAAGGACCAGCTAAGAATGATAAACGACACCAAGATCATGCCGAAAATACCATAGGTTAGCGGACGGGCCATACGCATTAGCGCCTGGTTGCCGACGGATGCACCGTACAGCGGATAAATGCTGACGAGGATGGATAATCCCAGTGCAACTATCAGGCTGAAGTTGCCTATTTCTGCAATCATTATTGAGCACTACCCTGCAATTGTTCATCGGTGTACTGAAGCGGCGCGTGTGTTTTCTGCATCGCTTCTGCCACTTCCGGTGGCATGTACTCTTCATCGTGCTTAGCTAACACTTCATGAGCTTGGATAGTATTGGCATCAACCAATACACCCTGAGCGACAATGCCCTGCCCTTCACGGAACAAATCAGGCAGGATACCGTCATATTTGATAGTCACTGACGGGCCGATATCAGCCACGTCGAAAGTGACCTGCAAAGACTGGGGATCACGTTCAACCGAACCTTCAACCACCATGCCGCCAATACGCAGACGCTGACCGACTTCTGGTTTGGTACCATCTTTCTTACCCTGTACCAATTCAGTTGGGGTGTAGAAAAGGTCCATATTCTGGTTCAGTGCATACAGCAGCAACCCGATGGTTGCACCGAGGCCAACTACTAACGCCAATACCAACGTCAGGCGCTTTTTACGTCTCGGGTTCATAATGTGTTCTCCAGTTTTTCCGCTTCTTTAATACGCTTCTCACGCGCAATTTTATTCTTGATCTCGGCCGCTAGGCGGCGTTTAGTATTCAGGCTTGAAATCATCAACCACAGCAAGGCGCCAAAGGAGATCCCGTAGGCACTCCATACATAAGGGGCATACCCGCCCATCGCTAAGAAGTCACTAAAAGAGTCAAAATGCATAATGGCCTCACTTCATCAGGGCACGCACCCAAGGGCGGTGGCTTTCACGAGCAATAATTTCGTTACGCAGACGCACCATGGTCAACGCACCAAAGAAACAGGCAAAACCAATAATGTTGAGCAACAGTGGCCACAGCATGGTGGTGGCAATGGATGGTTTAGCAAATTTCGTAATCGTGGCCCCTTGGTGCAGGGTATTCCACCACTCTACCGAGAAGTGAATAATAGGAAGGTTAATCACACCAACAATCGCCAGAATGCCGGCCGCTTTACCTGCCGTCTTCTGATCATCGAAGGCATTGTAGAGTGCGATCACACCCAGGTAGAGGAAAAGCAGGATCAGTTCAGAGGTCAAACGGGCATCCCATACCCACCATGCGCCCCACATCGGCTTGCCCCAGATTGCGCCGGTCAGCAAAGCGATAACCGTAAAGACGGCTCCGATTGGCGCCATGGCAAGGGCTGCCATGTCCGACAAACGGATCTGCCACACCAAGCCGATAAAGGCAGCGATCGCCATCGACATATAGGCGCCCATCGACCAAATGGCCGCAGGAACGTGCAGGTAGATGATTCGGAAACTGTCACCTTGCTGATAATCGGTCGGGGCGAACATCAACCCCCATACCGTACCTATCAGGATGGATAACAAAGCGATGATTGAAAACCAAGGCAACAAGGTACCGCACAAACGGTAGCAGTTCTCAGCTTTCGCGTAGGGATGTAACCACTTCCACATATTTCTGCTCTACTCATTTAATAAGAATAATACGTTGTTAATCAGCACTTGGCTCAAATACCAATCCAGGTCCGCCTAAGGTGCTACTTAACGTTTTTGACGATTCCATTGACCAGACAAATAAACATCATCCAGTTATAAGCACATGGTCTAAAAGGGCTTTCTATCTCCCCATCATCCAGAATGCCACGTCAACCTAAATACTCCTAAAGAGGTAATGGGCTGACTATCGTCCGCTTCCTTGTTCTTGCTCAAAATTGTCTCATGAGATCCAATCTCATGAGACAGCACAAATCTAAGTTAATTGTAATCAGTTATTGCACACTTATGCGTAGTGAAGCTGCGACAGCAAACGGAGAAAGTGTCGCAGACGCCACCAGCATTGCGCCCATCAACGCCATTTGGCCGTTGTAAGGCATACCCAAACTGGCCGCATCGATGGCGGAGGTCGCGAATATAAGCACAGGAATATACAACGGCAATATGAGCAGGCTCAATAAAACGCCACCTTTTCGCAACCCCACGGTCAGGGCAACCCCAATTGCCCCTAGGAAACTTAACGTTGGTGTCCCGATAAGTAGGGTCAGCACCACGGCCTTCCACGTTTCCCACTCCAGCGATAAGAGAATTGCCAATAGCGGGCTAATCAAAAGCAGCGGTAGACCGGTCAATACCCAATGCGCCAGCATTTTAGCAAAGGCCAGAATCGGCAAGGGGGTTGGCATCAGCAACATTTGCTCCAGCGAACCATCGACAAAGTCATCACGGAACAAACGCTCCATGGAGAGCAACGCCGCTAGCAAGGCAGCTACCCAAACAATGCCCGGCGCGATACGTGCCAACAAGTTCGGTTCAGGTCCAACACCGAGTGGGAAAAGGGTGATGACAATAATGAAAAACCACAACGGATTGAAGACTTCGGCCTGGCGGCGGAAGGCGATAAGAAGCTCTCGGCGGATCACATGAAAAATCGCATTCATCTTCTTTTACTGCCCCAACTTGATTTTTCGTAGCTGATCACTGTCTGTGAACATATCCTGGTGAGTGGTCAATACCACAATTCCCCCTCGCTTGGCATGGGCAAGGAACAGACCTTCCAACACCTTGACCCCTTGCTTATCAATCGCTGTCAGGGGTTCATCCAAAATCCACAGCTTGTGGTTACTCAGCCACAGTCTGGCTAGCGCAACCCGGCGTTGCTGACCGGCAGAAAGTTGACCGGCTGGTACATCTTCGCGTCCCGCCAAGCCTACCTGGGCCAATGCCTGCCATAAACTGTCTTCACCTGAGACCTGAGGCTCACCGTTTAAATCTGACTCTTCGTTACACAGATGCATCGATTGAAAGTAAGCCAAGTTTTCATAGGCTGTCAGCTCCCGCTTGACCCCGGTCTGGTGGCCGAGGAACAAGAGCTCTTGGTGATAGTCTTCCCTTGCTGATTCGATATCTTCATCGAGCCAGCAAACTCGGCCATCATCAGCACGGCCAAGCCCTGCCAGAATACGTAACAAGGTGGTTTTACCGGCACCATTGTGGCCTTCGATCTGAACCAGTTCACCCGACGAAACCGTGAAATGCAGGTTTTCAAACAATACCCTTTCGTCTCGGGTACAACTTAACTCTTCAACAGACAACATAAAAATGATGCATCCTAGGTGTCACAATTTGACTCGCATAGTACCACAGCGGCCTACCCTGTTGTTAGAGACCAGAGGCTGTAATTGTGACTTCCATACTGCGCCTAAACCAAGCACCCAAATTGCAAAATCTACCCGTAGCCAAAATTGACAAGTAGACAATAAAAAAGTGCCACAAGAAGTTTTAAAAATAGCAAAAGGTGTAACGGACCGCACACTTTCATCGCAACATGCTATTTTTTAAGACAAATGCATTTGTTGTTAGATGTGAATAGAATGAAAAGAGTGGTTACAAGTTAAACCCAAAGCGGAATGTAGAATCTGGATCCTAGAACCTAGTTCCTAGAAAAAGACAAGCAAAGCAAGAGAGTAGGTTCTGGGTCTTGGGAAGAGCAGAGGCTAGAACCTGGATCCTAGGTCCTGGAAAGAACGCGAAGAGCAAGAGTAAATAGGAAACCAATAAAAACCTTTAAAGCACAGTGCTTAAGTGACTAATCACTGTGCAGTGGATTACTTCTGATTTTTAATGGATAGCTTTCATCGCCTTTTGGCTTGGATTTCAACGATCCCCCGCTTGGTGATACCCGCGATATCAGTCTTTTGATTACCGACACTCTTATATTTGAACGTCACCCGCCTTAAGTTTCTGGACTGATGGCGAGGGACATTAATGGCTCGACTGGTTTTTCCCTTGAGAAGGATACCTAAATCGTTTGTGACCTGTTTGCTTCCGTCTCGAAAGTGCAAGGTAATGGAGTCCATATTGATAATCCCTTGCTTGGACTTGAGGCGGATCTGGTGAATGTCCCGGTTGAACCAGTTAATGTTGACTCGATCCGTATCCTCTTTATAGGTAACCCGCCTTTCAGCCAAATGCTCCCACCCCTTTGCAAACGCGGGTTGGGAAAAAGTGAGTGCGATGACAAAAAAGGTTAACAAGACTCTCATTAGCGACACCTTAATATACATGTAATTTTATGATTTTATTGGTTATTTATTATCAGAAAATCACTGTATAACCTCCTTGTCCCTGCTCTGTCAGCGGTGAGTCAGGCCACTGTCCGGGGTTTGACAAGGTTTGCCATTACATAAAGGTGTCTGGGTAATGAAAACTAGGCACATAAAAAAAGGTACCCATAATATGGATACCTTCCTATCTTTCATCAATTTAACGGTCTATTGCCTTTAACCACTCACCTCGCTATCAGCGTCTCGAATGGTGCATTTGCTGGAGGCGAAGCAGCAGCTCAGCTTCGGCTTTAGGTAGGTCGCATTCGCGCATCAACTCGTTGACGTCAGCACCTAGCTCAACCATTTTGCTTGCACGGCTATATAAGCGGCTATCGGGATCTTGCATGGCCAATTCGCCTTGGCGATCAGATAGCTCTTCTAAATGGCGAGCCATATCTGCCAATTTCTGGCTCATTCCCATGGTGCCCGCTCGCAGTTCGTTAAACTGTTTAACCAAACTTTCCTGCTGCTGGCGGGCATTTTTCAATACCAGCTCTGTCGCTGCAAATTTGGTTTCAAGGGCCTCGCGGGCAATACGCTCACGTCTTACCATTAGCCATGCGACCACAATCGCAAGCAGCGACAAGGCCAGTGGTAACCATTGCAACAACATATCAAGCATTATAGGTACGCCATCTCGTCCCATTCGTCATCTGATAGTAGCTTATTCAGATCAACCAAGATCAACAGTTGGCCATCACGGTTGCTCACACCCTGAATAAACTTGGCACTCTCTTCAGTACCAACACTTGGTGTGCTGTCGATTTCTGAGCTGCGCAAGTAAACTACTTCGGCAACACTGTCTACCAGAATACCGATAACCTGCTTTTCAGCTTCAATGATCACGATACGGGTGTTGTCTGAGATCTCGCCCGGCATCAAGCCAAAGCGTGAGCGGGTATCGATAACAGTCACGACGTTACCACGTAGGTTGATAATACCCAGTACGTAGTCAGGCGCGCCCGGTACAGGTGCGATTTCGGAATAGCGCAATACTTCACGTACCTGCATTACGTTAATACCGTAGGTTTCATCTTCCAACTGGAAGGTTACCCACTGCAGGACTTGATCATTACTGTCTTCTTTTTGTATTTCAGCGACACTCACCTGTGACATGCTGTTTCCTCTTTGATCTATTTTGCTGCATTCAGTTAGCTACCGGATGATACCGTAGCCGTTCATGATTGCCTAAGTTTGGTATTAACATCTAATCCTGCTTTGAGCATGGAGATTAGCTCACTAACATGAATTAGCGCACACATTTTTTCTTTTACCATGCCCGCCAGCCAAGGGCGCTTACCTGCTTTCTCACGCCAACGGACACTGTGCTCGGATAAGGTTTCGGTCCCCAGCAGAGTATTGCATGCCAAGCCCCATGAACTTTCGCCCAGTACCACCACATACTTATATTGCTCACGGTATTCTTCTCCGTCGAGCTTATCCGGCATCACCCAACACGCCGTATCGACCACATCCAATTGGTGCTCGCGGCTGCTCATCAAGCCGAGATACCATGGCGGGCGGCCTAGCAGACGGTTAACGTCGCCTAGCTGATGGATCCCCCCAAGCTCAGTCAGCGGTACCGCAAAAGTCACCCCGTTGACCTCAAAGAACAACGCTTGAAACTCATCGCCTTGGTGGATTTGCTGCGACCAGTTATTAGGCGGTAAAACTTCTGATGTTTTGGTCTCAAGCTCATTTTCTGCTGCCAGATCCTGATCTTGCTCATGTTCTGGCTCTGGCGCTTCGGGAGCAACTTTCAGGAGTTCAGCGTGATCATCGTTACTGTCATCTTTAGGTTGATCGAGATCTTGCCGCCCTCCGGTAGCACTGGCCTGTTCATGGGCCATTACCTGCTGCCAGTCATCTTCTAACTCTGAATCGATCGTCGAGGACTGTGCTTGGGATATCGCAGTCTGATCTTGCGGGCTAACCTTGTTAACCTGATTCAGCAACCGCTGGACTCTATCCAGCATGGGTGATGGCATGCTGCTCACCGAGAGCTGTGCGTCTTCATCCATACTGCCAAAATCAAATGGTTTGGCGGCTGGCATCGCCTTTTCTGCTAGTTGCACGGTTGCTAAAGGCTGTTGCTCTTCATCCAGCCCAGCATCTTGAGGTAGGTGGCAACCTGGCCTGGGGCCCTCCTCTGAAGAAACGTCTCCATTGGGTACCTCAGGACTCGCTTCTGCCTCTGGTTCAGCACCAGTATCAACACTTTCTGCCGTTTCTGAACCCGCGTCAGCCTCGAGCTCAGGTTCGAGCTCTGGCTCTAGCAGTAAATCAACAAAGTAGTCTTCCAGCGCCTGAGTGCTGGACAAACGGGTATTATCGCTCATCCTGTTGTAGGCGCCCCAAGTAATTCAATAAGGTTTTATACGCAAACACCCCACGGCTACTGCGAGAGTAGAGTGAAGGTGGCATATGTTTAATGCTGGCATCACGGAATTTGGTATCTATGGGCACGGCAGATGCCCAAACCTGATCCGGGAAGCGTAATTTCAATTCCTGCAGCGTCTGCAGCGATGCCCTCGTCCGCTTGTCGTACATGGTCGGGACTATTGTCACTTTAAATGGTGACCGACGGGATTTTTGCATGATTTGCAACGTGCGCATCATGCGCTCGAGGCCCTTCATCGCCAGAAACTCGGTCTGCACCGGGATAAGAATACGGTCACTGGCGGCAAGTGCATTGACCATCATCACCCCGAGGATCGGCGGGCAGTCAATCAGGACATAATCATAATCGTCAGCCAGACACTGGAGAGCTTTTTTAAGAATAAGTCCCATTCCCCCTCGGTTCCCCATTACCCTATCCAGCGTTGCAAGGGACATATGGGCCGGGATAATGTCGATATTTTTGAACTGGGTGCGCAAAATCACCGGTTTGACAGTATCACGGTTAATCTCGGTTAACTGGAACAAATCAAACAAACTGGCAGAGACACCATCTGCATCAAAATTGAGGTAAGTCGTTAGCGATGCATGGGGATCGGTATCCACCAGCAACACTCGCTTATTGCGCTCACTGAGCAATCCAGCGAGGGATACTGTGGTTGTGGTTTTCCCGACGCCACCCTTCTGGTTAGCAATACTCCAGACTATCAAGGCAAACTCCCTATGCAAGCCCTAGTTCGACAGAGATACGCTCGGCAATC
Organism: Photobacterium rosenbergii; assembly: GCF_003026455.1. Taxonomy (GTDB): domain Bacteria; phylum Pseudomonadota; class Gammaproteobacteria; order Enterobacterales; family Vibrionaceae; genus Photobacterium; species Photobacterium rosenbergii. The sequence goes on along the minus strand of NZ_PYMB01000008.1, from coordinate 114,541 downwards.
CGCTCCAATGGCAGATCTTCCGATGAAATCCCCGCCTTGGCCACAGCCTGAGGCATCCCGTAGACCACACAGCTATCTTCATCCTGCGCCCAAATGGTTGCGCCGCTGTTTTTCAGCATTCGCGCCCCTTCGCGGCCATCGGCTCCCATCCCTGTCAGTACCATAGACAGCACCTTGTCATGATAGACCTTAGCCGCAGAGCCGAAAGTCACATCCACACAAGGTTTATAGTTCATACGATCGCCGCCATCGATAATGCGCAGGCGCACCGCTCCCGGACGGCCATCCAGCATCATCTGCATACCGCCGGGCGCAAGATAGGCCATACCCGGTTTCAGGACATCACCGTCCTGGGCTTCTTTGACACTAATCTTGCACAAATTGTCCAAGCGGGCAGCGAATGCCGCGGTAAAGGTCGCAGGCATATGCTGAATTAACACAATCGGCAACGGGAAATTTGCAGGCAGTGCCGTTAATATCTTTTGCAGCGCGACTGGCCCACCGGTCGACGTACCAATAGCCATCAGTTGGTATTTCTTACCCGACGACTTAAACCGAGCAGCAGGTTTTACCGCACTCGGCCTTGCAACAGGTTGTCGTAATGCCGAGACAGAATTCGCTGACTTCATGCTGGATGACGAAGATAGGCTTTGGCTTCCCAGCGGACTACGGGTAGCCGACAATGGGCGTGCAGTTTCTAGTGAGTTATCTCGCGATGGATCACGCAGCGGCGTTGCAGTGCGTGCCGGACGGCGCATGAATACCCGTTTGCGGGCAAGTTCCGTCACACGCTTTTGTAGTAGGCTGACAGCTTCATCACGGTTACGCGCAATGTCTTCGAATTTCTTTGGTAGGAAGTCCAATGCACCTGCATCAAGGGCATCCAGTGTGGCTTTCGCCCCTTCATGGGTCAGTGAAGAGAACATCAAGATTGGCGTAGGATTCGCCTTCATTATTTCACGGACAGCAGTGATCCCGTCCATGACCGGCATTTCAATATCCATGGTGATAACATCAGGATGCAAACGGGAAGCTAAATCGACCGCTTCCTTACCATTGACCGCATTGCCAACCACTTCCAATCTTGGGTCAGCATTGAGAATTTCGCTTACGCGCCGGCGGAAAAAGCTTGAATCATCCACCACCAATACTTTTACTGCCATGTTAATTTACCTAATTGATGACAAACTTTACGCCTTCGGACAGGCTTTCTATGAGTTATTTTTTGTTGTTCTGTCTGAGAGACATTTTTACCAAGGTCCTTTTCCCCATAGCGCTTTCTCTAGCAAGGAGAAAGGCTTCCCCGGGAAAGGGAAGCCATTTAGGTCTTGGCTAGTTTTAATTAGCGGCCCGCATAATGCTTGAGTAGGTTCGGGACATCGAGGATCAACGCAATGTGACCATCACTGGTGATTGTCGCGCCTGCCATACCCGGCGTACCCTGCAGCAGTTCGTCGAGTGGCTTAATCACCACTTCTTCCTGGCCTATCAGGGTATCGACCACAAAGCCAATTCGCTGGTGACCAATCTGAACGATGACCACGTGGCCATGGTCACGCTCACGATGTGGAACACCCACGCCCGATAGCCAGTCCTGCAAGTAGAACAACGGAATCGCTTTATCACGCACGATAATGGTCAGCTGGCCATCAACCGTATTGGTCTTGCGCAGGTCAAGGTGGAAGATCTCATTCACACTGGCCAACGGCAGGGCAAATGGCTGTTCTGCTACGCCCACCATCAAGGTCGGCAAAATGGCGAGTGTCAATGGAACCTTGATATCAATACGGGTGCCTTTGCCCAGCGCCGAATCAATCGAAATAGAACCGTTGAGCTGGCTAATACCGGTTTTGACAACGTCCATCCCGACACCTCGGCCAGAGATATCCGAGATTTCTTTTTTGGTCGAGAAACCAGGTGCGAAGATAAGGTTGTAGCACTCGCTATCTGTCAGGCGGGATGCGGCATCCGCATCCATAACACCACGCTCAACCGCAATGCCACGTAACTTGTCCGGATCCATACCGCCGCCATCATCCTCGATGGTCAACAGGATATGGTCACCTTCTTGTGAAGCCGATAGCAACACTGTTCCTACACGAGGCTTGCCTGCTTTCTCACGAGCATCCGGCATTTCAATGCCGTGGTCGACAGAATTTCGCACCAAGTGGATCAGCGGATCGGCCAGGGCTTCAACCAGGTTCTTGTCGAGATCGGTTTCTTCTCCGCGCATCTCCAGCACAATCTCTTTATTGAGGTTGCGCGCCAAATCGCGGACGACGCGAGGGAAACGGCCAAACACTTTCTTGATTGGCTGCATACGGGTTTTCATTACCGCACCCTGCAAGTCTGCTGTAACAACATCCAAGTTAGCGACGGCTTTGGACATCTCTTCATCATTGGTATTGAGGCCAAGGCTCACCAAGCGGTTTCTGACCAGTACCAACTCGCCAACCATGTTCATGATGGTATCTAGCGTTGAAGTATCGACACGTACGGTGGCTTCTGCGGCCTTGCTCTTTTCCTTCGCGGCCGGTTTTGCCTTTCTTTCTACCGCTGGCTGAGGGGCAGAAACGGGCGCTGGAGCAGGCGCTGGTTCTTGATGAACTTGCACCGGCACTTCGGCAGGCACAGGCTGGGACTCTTGCATCATATCGGCCACAGACTTAGTAGCGATGTCCAGCTCATCATCAGATGGTCCTTTACCTACCCCATGAAGTTCATCGAGCAAGCGCTCAAATTCGTCATCCGTCATCAGATCATCATTGCTGCTATCAGCAGTTGAAGACGGAGTCACCGGCGTATTCACAACCGGTTCTTGCACCTGTGAGTCCGCGGCGACTGGGGAGCTATAATCACTGTTACCCGGCCCCTTGCCTGCGCCATGCAATTCATCAAGCAGGCGCTCAAACTCATCATCGGTAATATCACCGCTCTCAGATTGAATTTGATTGACGATATTAGAATCGGCAACAGGGGAAAGGGAAGCGGGAGTTACCTCTTGTTCAGAAACAACAGAAGGTCCACGCCCTTTACCGTGCAGCTCATCAAGCAGACGATCAAATTCGTCTTGGGTGATATCGTCAACAGAGTCACCAGCAATCGCTGAGCTAGTCGAAGATTCCGCTTGCGGCTCATTATTTGGAACAGGCTCATGATTGACTGGTGGCACCGAATCAACGCTTGGCGCTGCCATCGCCGACTCTATCGCAACATCAACAACCGTTTGGGGATCGCTCAGGGTTGGCTTGCTAGGCTGCGCCAACTCTTGCTCTGTTGGTGGCTGACTGAATCGGTGCAACGCTTCCAGCAATGTTGGCTCAGCCGGCTCAACCGGTTCACGGTCTTGCACTTGGCCAAACATAACATTGATGGTATCCAGCGCTTCTAGGATCACATCCATCAATTCAGGTGTGACCGTACGTTTACCGGTTCTCAGCAAATCAAAGATATTCTCGGCGCCGTGACACGCGTCTACCAGCTCGGTCAGGGAAAGAAAACCAGCCCCGCCTTTTACGGTATGGAAGCCACGAAAAATCGCGTTGAGTAGATCCGAGTCTTCCGGACTGCGTTCCAGCTCAACTAACTGCTCAGAAAGCAGCTCGAGGATCTCTCCTGCTTCAATCAAAAAGTCCTGTAGGATATCTTCGTCTAAATCAAAGCTCATATTGTTCCCTTAAAATCCTAGGCTCGACAGCAGGTCGTCGACATCATCCTGACTGGACATCACATCCTCACGCGTGTCGCTGTTGACGATCGGCCCTTCTGGAGAGAGGATCCGCTCTTCACGCAGCGCTTCGGTTCGGTCTTCTTGTTCCATGCCAAACGCTTTGAGAATTTCCACCAGCTGATCTTCAACCTCATGTACCAGCTCAATCACCCGACGGATGATTTGCCCGGTCAAATCCTGGAAGTCCTGGGCCATGAGAATTTCAGTTAACTGGGTGCGCAGCACATTGCTATCACTCTCGACCTGAGTGAGTAGCCCGTTGATATCGTGACAGAGCAACTTGAATTCATTCAGTGCAATCTGTCCTCCCATCAAACGCTGCCATCTAGGATAAACCTGCTGTAAGGTATCCCCGAGTTGCTCTGCCAGAGGCTGGATACTATCGACAGCATCCATGGTTTTATTGGCGGCGGACTCAGTCTTATCTATCACATAGGACAACCGGTCGCGAGCATCAGGAATTTCCGTTTTTGCTAAATCGGTAATACGGGGATCAAGGCGAAAGTTAGCCAGCGAATCATGAAGTTGACGGGTAAGTTTGCCTACTTCTTCATAGACGGGATCACGACTATCTGACACCAATCGGGTAAATAGTGTATTTGCTCCATCCTGCTCGCCGGATTCAAGCAGACTGACAAGCTGTTTTGCCTGTTCGAGTGTAATCATTGTTATTATTGTCCTTTGATGCCCGAAAGTGTCTTACTGCATACGCTCGAAGATTTTATCTAGCTTCTCTTTAAGCGTTGCTGCAGTAAATGGCTTCACAATGTAGCCATTAACACCGGCCTGGGCGGCTTCGATGATCTGCTCGCGCTTGGCTTCCGCAGTGATCATCAGCACTGGCAGGTGCTTAAGTTCGGCATCAGCACGGATATGCTTAAGCAGGTCAATACCCTGCATGCCCGGCATGTTCCAGTCTGTTACCACAAAATCAAAACCGCCCTTCTTAAGCATTGGTAGTGCAGTCAATCCATCATCCGCCTCCTGGGTGTTGTTGAAGCCCAGGTCACGCAGCAAATTCTTTACGATTCGGCGCATTGTTGAAAAGTCATCAACAATGAGGATTTTCATGTTTTTATTCAAAGTTGCCCCCACTGAATTATCAGTGTTTTATAGTGTGATTATTACGAAGTCCACGCAGTCAACTTGGACCGTAAGCGTTGCATCGCCTGACTGTGAATCTGGCAAACTCGGGATTCACTCACCCCGATAACCGCCCCTATCTCTTTGAGGTTAAGCTCCTCGTCGTAGTACAGGGACAAAACTAATGCTTCTCTTTCCGGCAGCGTTTTTATCGCTTCGGCCAAGGATTGGCGAAAATTATCATCTACAACCCCCTGAAAGGGAAGATTTTCTTCAACCGACTCTTCATTGGCAACAGCATCTTCCGAGACACCGAGGTCATCCATACCCACTAAACGACCACAATTAACATCATTTAAGGCCTGGTGGTACTGTTCGAGCGTCATTTCGAGATGTGCCGCAATTTCCTGATCGTTCGGATCGCGGCCAAGTGTGCTTTCAAGGACAGAAATGGCCTCTGAAATACGTCGGTTGTTTTTATAAACAGAACGGGGAACCCAATCTCCTCGGCGGATGTCATCCAGCATGGCACCACGGATACGGATACCGGCGAAGGTCTCGAAGCTCGCCCCTTTGGTTGGGTCGTAGTTCTGCTGTGCCTCAAGCAAGCCAATCATGCCTGCCTGGATCAGATCTTCTAACATCACGCTCGGCGGTAAGCGGCCCATAAGATGATGGGCAATACGCTTTACCAGTGATGAGTACCGTTCAATAAATGCCTGTGGGCTTTGCTGGTAGCGCCCATAGGTTAATGCTTTATTCACCGACCGGCACCTCCCGCGGACGACGGTTGTTCACCAACAACCTTTCAACGAAGAACTCCAAGTGACCACCTGGACTCTGCGGAACCGGCCACATTGCCGCTTTGTTGGCCAGCGCCCCCAAAGCCAGTGCAGCCGGGCTGCGCGGGAAAGCTTCAACCACCAGTTTCTGGCGCTTCACCGACTGGCGAACGCGATCGTCAAGTGGGATACAAGCCACCAATTCTAAATTGGCATCCAAGAAGCGCTCTGTGACCCGGGTCAGTTTAATAAACAGATCCCGGCCTTCACGGTAGCTGCGCACCATGTTGGCAACAATCTTAAAGCGCTGAACATCGTATTCGCGGCTAAGGATTTTAATTAGTGCATAAGCGTCGGTGATCGAAGTCGGCTCATCACACACCACTACCACCACATCCTGAGCGGCACGGGAGAAGCTCAGCACCATGTCCGAGATCCCTGCGGCGGTATCAACCAACAGGACATCAATATCTTCTTCAAGGGTACTGAAAGCCCTGATCAACCCCATGTGCTGGGCCGTTGTCAGCTCAGCCATGTTCTGGGTACCCGACGCGGCCGGTACAATCTTCACACCATACGGGCCTTCGACAATAATGTCCTTGAGCTCGCACATCCCCGACAGGACATGTGACAAGTTACGCCCAGCACGCAGGCCAAGCATCACGTCAACATTCGCCAAGCCGAGGTCGGCGTCCAGTACCATCACCCGCTTACCTTGGCGGGCCATCGAAATCGCCATGTTAAGGGTGACGTTGGTTTTACCTACGCCCCCCTTACCGCCTGTTACGGTAATCACTTTGGTGGAAGTTAGCTGTGTCATACGGCGTAAACCGCTAGCTTGATCGTACATGGCGTTCTCAGTCATAAAAGTCTGCCCCCTGGCTCTCAGAGCTTTCGCTACTCCAGAAGTGGGTTTGCTGGCTTAACTCTTGTTCAAGTAATTCATTTGCCCGGGCAACCAGATAGTTACCCGTGGCGACCTTAATGTCTTCCGGTACCCGCTGGCCATCGGCAAGGTAGGCAATCGGCAGTGCGTGCTGTATCGACACACTGATCACCTCGCCCAAGCTCAATGACTCATCCAGCTTGGTCAGGACACAGCCCGAAAGCGGAATACGACGGAAGTGCTCGATGGTTTCATGCAATACCCGGCGCTGCGCGGTCGATGGCAGTACCAAGAAACTGCGGATTTGCGAGCCGCTGTTTTGCATCAGGGTATCGAGTTGCTCCGATAGCCTGATATCACGCTGCCCCATACCTGCGGTATCCAGCAGCACCAAACGACGATGGCGCAACTGGTGTAATATATCGGCCAATTCCTCGGCATCTTTAGCCACTCTTACCGGACAGCCCATAATTCGACCATAGGTCGCTAACTGCTCATGAGCACCAATACGGAAAGTATCAGTGGTGACCATGGCAATTTGATCCGGACCAAACTCCATTGCCGCCCGTGCCGCTAGCTTAGCAATCGTCGTGGTTTTCCCCACCCCGGTCGGCCCGAGTAGCGCAACAACGCCACCGGTTTCCAATATGCTGTCTTTGGTCGTGATGATTTGATCAGAAAGGAGATCCAGCAAGGCCGGCCAAGCTTCATTTGCCGGTACGTCTTCTGGGATATAACACGCGAGCTGATCTGATAGCTCTTGCGATAGGCCCATTTTCTCCAACCGCTTGATCATCATGGCCCGCATCGGCTCACGACGCTCCATTTCCTGCCACATCAGGCCGGAAACTTGGTGCTCAAGCAAACGGCGGATGGATGCCATTTCATTACGCATGGCATCAATTTCATCAACACTGTGGCTACGCGCTTTAGGATCATAACGACTAGGGTCCAAGCGGTTTTTAGGTTGCTGGGACGAGCCAAACCGTGACTCCGAACGGTGTGGGTCGTTACGGACATCTGCTGAACGGGAAGTATGTGGAGGCTCGGCCTGAGGAACCGACGGACGACGATAGTCACCAATATCAAGTTGGTGCCTGCCTTGTTGGCGGCCATTTTGCTGGCGTGCCGCTGAGTCATTGAAATAAGATTCAGGCTGACGACGGTGCGACTCTTGTGAGCGACCGCCCCCCATATGGTTGCGTTCACCGTAGCCACGGTTGGTGGACTGCTGTGGCTCTTCATGACGACCATAGCGCGGTTCATCACCATAGTGTTTCGATTGGCGCTGCAGCAATGCTGATAGCGAATCGGCTTCACTCCCCCCACCCTGTTCGTTATCACCAGAATGGCCCGTGAAGTTATTCAACACTTTGGCAAATCGGCTTGAGGAGGATTGGAGCTGGACTTTATCATCCGCCAGTTGGCGCTTGGCACTATCAAACTGGCCCGCTAGCTCTTCGCGAGTTTTGCTCGCGGCAGGAGACAGTTGTGCACGAGGTTCCTCACTGTCGAGCGCAGCGACAATTTCCACCCCACCGGTGACCTTTTTATTTGACATGATAACCGCATCAGCACCCAGTTCTTCCTTAACTTGGGTCAGCGCAGCTCGCATGTCCTTGGCAAAAAAACGTTTAATTTTCAATGTGACCTTCCCGTTTTATCAGGCCGTGAGCTGATGACAGCCTGCCTTGGGGCCATCTCCATCATCGTCATCGCCATTATGAATTCCCTACTGCATTTACAATACGGATCTGTTTCTCATCAGGCACTTCCTGATAAGACAACACACGTAATGAAGGAATGGTGTTCTTAACAAATTTCGCGAGCGTCAGTCTCAACACACCCGACGTCAACAAGACAGCGGGCTCGCCCTTAAGCTCTTGCTGCTGGGTGGCTTCTACCAATGAACGCTGCAGGCGCTCAGCCAATCCAGGTTCAATCCCGGTCGACTCGCCGCCGGAAGACTGCATAGTTTGATGCAAGATTTGCTCCAACTCTGGCACCAATGTAATGACTGGTAATTCAGGCTCTATACCATTGATTTCCTGACAAATCAGTCGTTTCAAGCTCACCCGTACTGCGGCGGTGAGAATGTCAGGATCTTGACTCTTGGTCGAATACTCGGCCAATGTCTGAACAATGGTGCGGATATCTCGGATCGGAATGGCTTCGTTAAGCAGGTTCTGCAGCACTTTCACAATAACACCCAGTGTCAGCTGATCCGGTACTAAGCCCTCAACCAAGCGAGGGGCCGATTTGCCCAGCAAGTCGAGCAGGTTCTGGACTTCCTCGTAGCCGATAAGCTGAGCCGCCCGGTTGGTCAGGATCTGGCTCAAGTGGGTCGCCAATACCGTGGAAGAATCCACCACGGTATAGCCGAGTGCTTGGGCATGTTCCCGCTGGGATTCGTTGATCCAAACTGCTTCAAGGCCGAAAGCCGGATCGACAGTACGCTCGCCGTCGACATTACCAAAGACCTGCCCGGGGTTAATCGCTAACTCCCGGTTCGGGTGAATATTGGCCTCACCACAAGCTACCCCCATCAAACTAATGCGGTAGGTATTCGGCGGTAGTTCAAGGTTATCGCGAATATGAACGGCAGGGATCAGGAAACCAAAGTCCTGTGACAATTTCTTCCGCACGCCCTTAACCCGCTCAAGCAGCTCACCACCTTGGTCTTTGTCGACCATAGGGATCAAACGGTAACCGACTTCCAAACCGATAACATCGATAGGCTTGACGTCATCCCACGACAATTCTTTAGGCAGTTGTGGAGCCACGACGTCTGTCGAAGCCTCCTGCTCTTGAACCAAGGCTGCCTCGCGCTGTGCCTTGATACGCCAATAGGCCACACCACCTATAAGCAGGGCCAACAACAAAAACGGGATATGCGGCATTCCCGGCACAATACCCATCACAAATAAAATACCGCCAGTGATGATCAACGCCTGCGGGTTGTTGAACATCTGATATATCATCTGTTGGCCCATATCTTCGTCAGTATTTTGACGCGTCACCATCATGGCGGCACCGATGGACAACAACAATGAAGGGATTTGGGCAACTAGACCATCACCGATGGTTAGTAGACTGTAGATTTCGATAGCTTCGCCAAAGCCGAGGCCATGCTGGCCCATGCCGATCACCAAGCCACCGATGATGTTGATGCAGAGAATAAGGATACCGGCGATGGCGTCGCCTTTTACAAACTTGGATGCACCATCCATCGAACCATAGAAGTCGGCTTCCTTGGTCACTTCAAAACGGCGGGTACGGGCCTGCTCTTGATCAATCAATCCGGCATTCAAATCCGCATCGATCGCCATCTGCTTACCCGGCAAAGCATCTAGGGTAAAGCGAGCACTAACCTCGGAGATCCGCCCAGCACCTTTGGTGACAACCATGAAGTTGATAATCATCAAGATCAGGAACACCACCAGACCAACCGCGTAGTTACCGCCTATCACTACCGAACCGAACGCGTCAATCACCTGGCCAGCGGCATCCGGCCCTTCATGACCATAAAGTAATACCACCCGGGTCGAGGCGACATTCAGCGCTAATCGCAGCAAGGTCGCAATCAGCAATACTGTCGGGAAAGCCGCAAAGTCCAGTGGACGGCGGGTATAAACCGTAACAAGCAGCACCACAAGCGCAAGGGCAATGTTAAACGAGAAAGCCATGTCCAACAGCAGCGGTGGCATCGGCAAGATCACCATCGCCAAGGTCGCCAATACCATAATAGGCGCACCTATGGCAGGCATCGACTGCAAACGGGCAGGATTGAACTTATCGGCGAAAGGTAAAGAAAGCTTCATGCAATGTCTGTAATGGTTCCATTCCCGCTAAACCAAAACACCTTCAATAAATCGCGGGCCGTTTCAGGCAACACTGTATTGAGAGGGATCTGCGAGGGGTATTATTAGAATTTCGGCATTATTTTGCCAATATTGTACCGTTATCACCGCCAAACAAAAAGTGACCGACAGCAATGAGTAATCATATTTAAAGCAAATATCATGCCTTATTTAAATGTCATTTTCTTGACGTGTTTTGTAAAACTTTGAGGTGGGTCATTCTATCCCAGCCTGATTAATCGGCTGGATAGAATGTCAGTTGATTAGTAGCGGAACTCATTGGGAATGTCGGAGGCTTCCTTCGACAGAGTCGGACGACGGCCGCGCCCGTTCTGGAATTGCTTAAGCTGGTAAATGTAGGCCAGTACCTGTGCGACAGCAGCAAACAAACCGTCCGGGATCTGCTGCTCTAGCTCCGTGGTATGGTAAAGGGCCCTTGCCAAAGGTGGCGCTGGCACAATTTCTATCTCGTGCTCATTGGCTATTTCACGTATTTTCAAGGCTAAGAAATCCGTGCCCTTGGCAACAACCACCGGGGCTGAGTCGATTTTTGAATCGTAGCGCAAGGCCACAGAGAAGTGCTCCGGGTTAGTGATCACCACATCGGCCTGCGGCACATCTGCCATCATCCGCCGTTGTGCCATTTCACGCTGAAGCATCCGGATTCGCCCCTTCACTTCTGGCTTACCTTCCGAGTCCTTGAATTCATCTTTCACTTCTTGCTTGGTCATCTTGAGCTGCTCGTTATGCTGCCAGATCTGGAAAGGAATATCGATAGCAACCACCACCAGTAAAGAGCAGCTGATCAGCAAGATAAAATTCAGCAGGATATCAAGCGCATGGACGATATTCTGCGGATATTGCTCACGACTAAGCTGGTAAAAGTCGGTCAGGCTTGCCTTGAGCAAGAAAAACGCCACGCCGATAACTAGCAGCACTTTGAGAATAGATTTGATCAGTTCCACCAAGCTTTGCTTGCCCATCATCCGCTTGAAACCATTGAGCGGGTTCATCTTGGACAGCTTTGGGGCTGCCGCCTGAGATGAAAAGCGGATCCCGCCAAGGCCTGTCGCCCCGATAAACGCAGCGACATAGACAAACAACAAAAAGGTAAACAATGGGAACAGCACGTTACCGACCGCTGACATAATCAGCGCAAAGAGCTTCGAGAGATCAAAGACTTCTTCACGGGTCAGGCTAAACAGCCGGGTCATCACCTCACCCAAGCCACGGCCTATCGCTTCACCAAACCACATGAAACCGACTGCACCGGCAACGAGTACAGCAATAGATGCCAGCTCCCTCGACCGGGGAACCTGTCCTTTTTCGCGGGCCTGATCCCGCCTTCGGGGCGTGGCCTCTTCGGTTCTTTCTTGTCCGTCAGACTCTGCCATAGATAATCCTTAGCAATCCAACCGAATTAAACTACACACTTGGTCGACACCAACCTGCCAAATCGCTTCGTAATGCGGCAAGATCCCACCAATCAAGAACCAACTGATCACAAAGCCTAGTAGCAAGGCAAAAGAGAAGCCGAGCGCAAAGATATTCAACTGCGGTGCGGCACGGGTCATGACACCAAACGACATATTCACCACCAGCAGAGCGACGACACCGGCAATGGCCATGGTCAGGGCAAACTTGAACATATGCCCGAACCACTCTGCCATGTGGTAATAGTCACCCGCTTCAAGCATCGACTCACCAATAGGCAAGGTATGGAAGCTCATCGCCACCAGTTTTAACATCATCAAATGGCCATCGCTGGCAAGGAAGATCATGACGACCAAGAACATGTAGAACTGGCCCAGAACCGGCGTATTCTGGCCATTTGACGGGTCAACCATAGACGCAAAGCCCAAGCTCGACTGCATACCCAGGATTTGCCCTAACAAGATAAAGGTCTGGGTCACAAAGGTTGTCACCATCCCCATGGCGATACCTATGACCACTTGCTGACCGGTCGTGATAAACCCTTGTAATGAGAGCAAAGGAATATCGGTTGGTGCCACGGGTAACACCGGTAACAAGGCAAACGTGAACAACAAAGACACATAGAGCCTGATTTTGGGCGCAACATAGCGGGCACCAAAAAAAGTCATCACCATCAACATTGACGAGATGCGGGTCAACGGCCAGAAAACCGTTGCTAACCAATCCAACAACAGGGGCGCCGGGTAATTCATCAGTGCAGCAGCCGTGGGATGTAATCAATCATCTGGTGGAAATAGTCCATCAGCATCTGGGTCATCATGTGGCCGAAGAACATCAGTGCCAGCAAAGTGACAATCAGCCTCGGCAAGAAACTCAATGTCTGCTCGTTAATCGAGGTCGCCGCCTGGAAAATCGCCACCACCAAACCGATGAGCAAGCCCGGCACCACAATGGCACAGACCATGATCAGTACCATATACAGCGCGTCTTGGAATATTTCGACAAAAAACTCCGGCGTCACGTACCAAAACTCCCTGCCAGGGTTGATAGGATCAGGTTCCAGCCATCAACCAGCACAAACAGCATCAGCTTAAACGGCAGTGATACAATCATTGGTGAGAGCATCATCATACCCATCGCCATCAATACCGATGCCACCACCAAGTCAATGATCAGGAACGGCAAGAACAGCATAAAGCCTATCTGGAAAGCGGTTTTCAACTCGGACGTCACGAAAGCCGGGATCAGGACCGTCATCGGTACTTCCTGTGGATCGGTCGCGGTTGAACCGGACATCTCAACAAACGTCTCTAGGTCTTTAACCCGGGTTTGTTTAAGCATGAACTGGCGAAGCGGATCCTGCGCCGCTTCCAGGGCTTGGCCCGCAGTCATCTGCTCATTGATATAGGGTTGGACGGCCTCAGTGTTAATTCTGTCGAGTACCGGAGACATCACGAAAAAGGTCAGGAACATCGCAATACCGATGATCACCTGATTCGATGGTGTCTGCTGCAAGCCCATTGCCTGACGTAATATCGACATGACCACCACGATACGGGTAAAGGAGGTCATCAAAATCACTATCGCCGGCAAGAAGCCCAATACAGTCATCAACGCAAGGATCTGCAAGGTAACCGAATAGTCCTCGCTACCATCTGGGTTGACGGTCACCGAAAAGGCCGGGATACCACTGCCACCAGCTTGGGTCAGTGACATTTGGCTAGAGCCAGAATCGTTTTGCATCTCGCTCAGTGTCACGCCTGGCTGCGTGGCCGCACCTGTTACAACGGCTTCCGTTTCAGCAGCAACGGGAAAAACCAACAGAAGCAAAAAAGCCGCCATTAAGGCGGCAATGAAATTAGTTCTTATCATTTTTTCTCAACAGCTTACCCAGCTGGCTGGCAAACTCCGCACCATCCTGACCAGTCTCGGTGACAATGGGAGAATCGAGTTTTCCAAGCAATGAAATATTATGTTGTGTTACCCCGACCAGCATCTGCTCTTCGCCGACCTGAAGCAGCACGATGCGCTCCTTCTGGCCAACGGGCATCTGGCGCAAAATGCGGATTGCACTATCCCCACCTTGCAAGCCGGGCAGCTTCATCCGTTTCATCAGCCAAGCTAACAGCACAATGACAGCAATAACGAGCAACAGTGACGCCAGTGTGGTGGCAAGGTTTAGTTCTGGAGCCATCATTAGCGTAACTTCTTGATGCGCTCAGTCTGGCTGATCACATCAGTCAGGCGAATACCGAATTTGTCATTGACCACAACGACTTCCCCGTGAGCAATCAATGTGCCGTTGACCATCACATCCAATGACTCGCCCGCAACGCGATCAAGTTCAACGACTGAGCCTTGGTTAAGCTGCAGCAGGTTACGGATGCTGATCTGGGTACGGCCAACTTCCATCGAAATGGTCACCGGAATATCAAGAATGGTATCGAGCTTACGGCGCTCATCATCACCAATCGGTGCCGACTCATCGGTCAACTCTTCCAACGGCGCTGGCTGCGCCCCTTCATCACTGGCCTGTTCTGCAAGTGCCGCCGCCCAATCGTCGGCAATTTGTTGGTCATTATTAGACATGTTTTGTACCTATTCGGACTTCGTCCTTAATTGTCTGTATCGTCACTGTGGAGGTTCAACAGCGCCGAGCCTAATTCATCGCGATCGAGAAAAGCCAAGTCGCTTTTCACCATATCCGGACGTTTTAATTTTTCGGTGATCTTAAGTGCGATATTCTCGCCCGCCTTACCCATCTTGGCGCGATATGTCGGCAGATCTTCGACAAACACCGTTGCAGCTTCCGGCATATCAATCGGGATCACATCCCCCGGTTGGAGCTCCATCAGATCGCGTAAGGTCAGATCAACATCGAGCAGTTTGGCCCGCATGTTGACCGGAACATCCATGATTTCATCCCGTAAGGCTTTGCTCCAACGGACATCGGTATCCATTTTGTCACTCTGGACACCGGCATCGAGCAATTCGCGGATAGGCTCCACCATGGAATAAGGCATCACCACATGGAAGTCACCACCACCACCATCAACCTCGATATGGAACGAGCTGACCACAATCACCTCGGTCGGGCTGACAATATTGGCCATTGTCGGGTTCACTTCTGAGTCGAGGTATTCAAACTCAACCCCCATCACCGGCGACCAGGCTTCACGGTAATCTTCAAACACCAACTTCAGCAGCATCTGGACAATACGGCGCTCAGTCGGGGTGAACTCCCGCCCTTCTATCTTGGCGTGGAAACGGCCATCACCGCCGAAGAAGTTCTCCACCAAAATGAACACCAACCTCGCCTCCATGGTGATCAGCGCCGTGCCCTTGAGCGGACGGAAACGCACCATGTTCAAACTAGTCGGGACATAGAGGGTATTCTGATACTCACCAAATTTGAGCATCTGTACCCCGTTGATGGACACCTCGGCTGTTTTACGCAACATATTAAACAAGCTAATCCGCATATGGCGGGCAAAACGCTCGTTAATCAGCTCCAATGTGGGCATCCGCCCACGGACTATTCTGTCTTGTGAGGAAAAATCAAACGCAACGACGCCCGTTTCACTCTGGCCACCGTCATCATCATCATCGACATCGTCAACGCCATGCAAAAGCGCGTCAATTTCGTCCTGGGTTAATAAGTCACTCACATAAAACCTATTGCATTACAAAACCAGTAAACAGTACCCGTTCAACCGCTTGTCGGCCGGATACCTTTAGTAGTGCATCTTGAACAGCCGTCAATGATTGGCCACGAAGTTCCAATCGCCCTGTCGGCGTTCTCAACTGCTCAACTGTTGCAGCACCAAAGGTCTGCAGCAGCGTACTTTCTATTAACGGGATGTGCTGGCGGGCGATTTCCTCGTTATTATCTCCCCGCACCATCAGCTGTACTTTAACCTGTACCAGCCTGTCCCTTGCATCGCCGGTCACATTAAAAATGAACGGTTGAGGAAGGATGACATAGTATGCCGACTCCAGCACTGCGGGAGTCGACTGAGAAGCCGAACCACCAGACTGCGCAGTGTCGGGAGAAGGTGAAGCGTCATTGAGGAAAAACCATGCCCCTGCGCCACCACCACCCAGCAGTACTATTGCCAGCACGGCAATAATAATGAGTTTTTTCTTACCACCGGGTTGCGCTTCATCTGCCATCTTTGATTTGTCCTTTGTCGTTATTTGTTATTTGCAGTCAGTGCTGGCCAGTTTAACAGACTGAATCCCTAGGCATAATAATCAACACCGTCTTTTGGTGCCGTCATCCACAAATCTGCAGTATGTGATGGCGCAACGCTGCCATTTGCATGGTCATGGGGATTAGCCCCCTGTCCGCCATGCTGGGATTGGGATCCCGGTTGTCCGTTCGTTTGTTGCTGTGAGCCACCTGCAAATTGACGGCTGCTATCTTGCTGCACACTGCTCTGGGCCAACTGCAGTCCTTGTTGATGCAACAATTCGCGCAGGCGCGGCATCGCCTGTTCAACTAAGTCCCTAGATTGTTGATTAGCGACGGTAATTTGCACCGATGCCTGATCATTGTTCATCGACAGCTTGATCTGCATCTTGCCAAGCTCAGGCGGATCAAGGCGGATATCCACATGCTTGAGGTTCTTGGACATCATCATCTGAACCCTATCTGCAAGCTGATCACCGGCTTGCTCTTTGGTCAACAGTAAAGGTGGCTGAGCACTCCCCGGCTTATCACCTTCTGCGACCATCGTCCCAGCGGTTGCTGTGCGAAGAGCGGCATGTGCCCCTTGGGTTTCTCCCAAGCTGGTTCCCTGTCCATCATCTGCCACAGCACTCAATGAGTTGTCCATTGACGCTGCTGCAAGTGCGCTTGCACTGCCTTTTGTGGCCAATGAGCCTTTGAGCGATCCTGATGAGGTTGACTGCCCCAACAGGGCTGCTAATTCACTATTTGATGATGAGGCAAGGCCGCCATTAGCCGACAAACTCAAAGTAAGTGGTGACGTCCCTTGGCTATTTTTCAACTCGGCAAGGTCAGAGCCAGACTGTGTCATACCAGCCAGTGCCACTTTGCCGTTATTATCAACTTTTGCGGATTTTCCATCCGTAATAGCAGCGCCGTCCTTAGCCAGACCGTCTTTGAGTAATGCTTCTTTACTCGCGCTGTCTTTACCAAGCATTTCTTTACCTACAGCCCCATCCTTACCAACGCCTCCTTCTTTAGAAAGAGTGTCGGAGTAAGGCGAAGTACCATCAGCGTCAAAAGCCCCCCCTGCAGCATTGGCATCAGGCGGCAACAATTTGCCATCCACTGCCTGTCCCTGCCCATCCCCTGAATGACCCCCGAGTTGACTACGGGAAGCCGATAAGCGTTGGAGTAATTCCTCGCCTTCAGTCATCGAACTCTTGGCATTCTGTGGTGAAGAAAAGGAAGCCTCGGGCGATAGAGTCACAACACCCGCACTGGCAACCTCATCGCTTGAATCCTGTTCATCAGTATCAGCAGTTTGCTCTCTTCCGCCCTTATCCGTAGCTGAGGAAATCACCGCTTCTTTACTACCGTTTTTGGCAAGTAGCTCAGCATTTTTAACACCCTGTGCCGTTTTTTCTACTTCTTGCTCATCGGTAGGCTGTTGCTTCGTGCCGACGGAAGGGCTGTTTTTATCCTCGACTGCAGGATCTGCCACGATAGCGCCGTGCAACTTTTCAGAGAAAGCCCCGGAAGAGCTGGCAGAGGCACTGTCCTTCACCTTGCTGTCCGCTCCAGACGACGCCTTGGGTGTCTGGGCAGCGGCTGATGACGCAGTATCCGCAGAAAGAAATTGAGATAAAAGCATAATGGTGGTCACACTTTGGCTGTGGCTTATGATGAATAAAATGCAAGAAGCACGCCAAATGGTTTAACTCGCAAGCCAAGATACTTGCAAAGCAAGCTAGCGGATCATTTGGCGTCGGGCATACTGCATGGTGGCGAATTCATCCATCAATTTCTGCTCTTGCTTATCCAGCAGGCGTTGCCGCTCTGTTTGTTTTTTCTCGATGAGCCATTCAATCGAACGCCGCTGCTTGCGCATTTCCTGCCAATGCTGGCTGCACTGCTCGACTTGCTGATCAAAATGGGCACCGGCACTCTTTTGTTTGACCAAGGTTTCATCAAGCTGATTCAAGAACTTCTGCAGGTGATTGTAAGCACTGGCTGTTAGCCCTTGCTGGCCACGCTCTGACAACTGACGGCAGTAATCCAGCCGGTATTGTTCAATTTGCTGCAATTGCTGCAGATAATTTTCACGTTCAATACGGGCTTGGTTCAGTGCTAGCGACGCCTTGTGCTCGGCATCAGCAGTCTGATTCAAAATCAGCTCGAGTGCGCTATCGGCTGCCATGACTTACTCCTGAAAATTATCTTTCGCTGAACTATTGCCCACTAAGCACAGAGCGCAACATGTTAACGCACATCTCATAAGGGACGGCTTCTTTCATCGACTGCTGCATGTAGCCATCTAAACGGGGCTTCAAGGCAAAGGACTGATCGATAGCCTGATCGGTGCCTGGCTTATAGGCCCCGATAGACACCAGATCTTGGTTCTTACGGCAAATCGACAGTACCTGCCTTACTGCCTTGGACATCATCATATGCTCTTCGCTGACAATGGCTGGCATGACTCGGCTAACCGAACGCTCGACATCAATCGCTGGGTAATGGCCGGCATCGGCAAGTTCCCGCGATAGGACGATGTGGCCATCCAAAATCGCCCTTGAGGCATCGGCAATCGGATCCTGCAAATCATCGCCTTCAGTCAGTACAGTGAAGAACGCTGTGATTGACCCTTGGTGCTCACCACCATTTCCGGCACGCTCTACCAAAGCGGGCAACTTGGCAAACACCGACGGCGGATAACCTTTGGTTGCCGGCGGTTCACCAACCGATAGGGCAATTTCACGCTGGGCTTGGGCAAAACGGGTGAGTGAATCCATCAGTAGTAGGACATCAAGCCCTTGGTCGCGGAAATACTCTGCGATGGTCAACGCGGCTTGACACCCCTTCAAGCGCATCAATGGGGAAGCATCTGCCGGGGCAGCAACTACCACGGCACGCTGGCGACCTTCGCTACCTAAAATTTCATCAATAAATTCTTTAACTTCTCGGCCACGCTCACCAATAAGCCCGACTACCACAACCTGTGCCGTAGTCCCCCGGGTCATCATGCCCAAAGTCACCGATTTACCAACACCTGACCCGGCAAATAAGCCGATACGCTGCCCCTTACCGACGGTTAATAAGCCGTTTACTGCTTTCAGCCCAACATCCAGCGGCTCTTTGATCGGCTTTCTTGCCAGCGGGTTGATAGGCTCGGCATTAAACGCGGCGCGATCGGCGGTGAAGATATCCCCCAAGCCATCAAGCGGATTGCCGACACCGTCGATAACACGGCCCAGCAGTTCCATACCGACAGGGATCCCACCCGCTTCGGTGATTGGCGTTACCCTTGCGCCGGGCATGATCCCGGTTAGCTGCTCGCTAGGCATCAGGTATAAGGTTTCACCAGAGAATCCAACGACTTCAGCCTCCATCTCGCCGGTTAGGGTTTCTACCTTGCACAAACTACCAACCGGGGCACGGCAGCCAATCGCTTCCAGTGTTAGCCCCACTACACGCACCAGACGGCCAGAAGCCACTGGCCGACAGACAGTATTCGAGGTTTGGTAACGGGATAAACGCTGAGCCAGGTTGGCCATCACGCGCCTCCGGTCTCTTGATGAGGTGAAGGTTGAGGCTGACTATTGAGGCCAACAAATTGCTCAAGCAAATGGCGTAGGCGGGTTTCCATCTGGTAGTCGACGGTCGAGTTGCCGGATTCGACAAACAAATCACCGCGATTCATTGCCGGTTCTGCCTGCAATGTCCAATGACGGTCAGCCAAGTTCTCTTCACCATAGGCCTGCTTGATAATGTCCAAGTCTTCCGGGTTCAGCTGAATGGTTGTTTGCTGCCCGGCCATCGGCAACGCCGCGATACCTTCACGCAGCGTTTGCAAAATCACTTGAGGGTTAGTTTTGAGCTCGACTTGAATTAGCTCCCGGGCCAAACTCGTCGCCAGCAAGACCAATTGCTGCTCGACAGCATCATCGACCTGCTGCAGCGGGGTGGCTAACTTTTCAATAAGCTGAGTCAAATGGCCAACTTGCTCATCAATCTGGCCTTTACCCTGTTCTAACCCTTGCTCGAGACCTTGGGCCAAGCCTTGTTCAAGCCCTTGTTGCAAGCCTTGCTCCATTCCCTGCTGCATGCCTTGCTCAAGGCCTTCGCTATGTCCGGCAGCACGACCTTCAGCGATCCCTTCTTCATAGGCAGAATGGCGGATATCATCCAAATCGGCTGCAGTCAGCGGCGGTAGTTCTGGCTCTTCGTCAAGGGGTTCGACTTGCCATTCGGGATCGTAGTTGAGGGCATTTTCTGTCATGCCCTCTTGCTCTGGGGAGTAATCCGGGTAGGCCCAGCGCTCAAGTTCTTGCGCCTGATGCTCTGACACACGCAAAAAACCACGACGGCGATCCATTGAGCGATCAGTAGACATAGTTCGCCTTTACACAATTCGCCTTAAAAAAATCCGCTGTTAAACAAGAAGTCACCTGGCGGCGATTACAGGAATTCATCGGCACCGCCCCCGGTCAGCATCAACTCACCTGAGTCGGACAAACGACGGGCAATCGAAAGGATCTCTTTCTGGGCAGATTCCACATCGGCCACTCGGATAGGCCCCATCGCTTCGAGATCATCCTGCAGCATTTCAGCTGCACGCTTGGACATATTACGCAAGATCTTCTCGCGTAACATGTCATCAGCCCCTTTAAGGGCTTTCTGCAACAGATCTTGCGGCACATCACGCAGCAAGGTCTGGATGCCCCGGTCGTCGACTTCAGCGAGGTTATCGAAAACGAACATCAGATCTTCAATCTGAGTAGCCATGTCTTCGTCGTTATCACGAATTTGATCCATTAGCGCACCCTCAACATTGTTGTCGAGGTAGTTCATGATCTCAGCCGCCGCCTTCAGGCCACCAATTTTCGCGGCCTGTGCACCGGCCTGACCAGCAAACTGTTTCTCCATAATATCGTTAAGCTCATGGAGGGCTGCCGGTTGGACTTCTTCAAGGTTGGCAATACGCATCATCAGGTCCAGGCGTACCCGTTCAGGGAACTGTGCCAAGATCTCTGCTGATTGCTCAGGCTCAAGGTATGATAAAACAATGGTTTGGATCTGCGGGTGCTCGTTGAGGATAATACTCGCCACCTGGCGGGGATCCATCCACTTCAAGGAATCTAGGCCACGAGAGCCGCTGCCCATCAAGATCTGATCAACCAGGTTATTGGCTTTATCTTCACCCAAAGCTGCAATAAGGGTATTGCGGACAAAGTCTTCGCTGCCCATACCAATGCTGGTGTATTTCTGGATATCTTCGAGGAAATGGCGGTGAACAGCTGAGACTTTTTCTTGGTTAAGATCGGCCATTTGCGCCATAACGCCACCCACACGCTGAACCTGCTTAGGCTCAAGGTGACGGATGATACTCGCCGCATCCTGCTCGTTGAGGCTAAGAAGCAGGATCGCAGCTTTATCAGCCCCAGTCAGGGTGGTGATATCAAATTTTTTGTTGTCTGTGGTTGCTACTTCATTAGCCATCTTCAGTTACCCAACTTTTAACAACCTGCGCCGCCAGATCCGGCTCGTTGGCAACCAGAGCACGAACCGCTTTGAGCAGGTCTTCATCTTTATGCAGGTTTGGTAGATCCAAGTTGCTGCTACTCAACTCAAGCGTCTCAACGCCATCAAGTTCACTACCAATAAGATCGATGGAATCATGACCACCAGCAACGACCGGCAAGCCATTTTCATCCAACGGCGTACCGTCGGCAGCCTGATTCGGATAAAGCAGCTTACGCATAGCCGGGCGGACCATCACGACCATGATAACGATAATGACCAATGCTGCAGCCAACCAACGTACCCAAGTATTGAAGTTAGGATGATCCCAGATCGGCAGGTCAGCCACCATCTGCTCTTCAGGAATGGCAAACGGGACGGAAATCACTTCCAACATATCGCCACGCAT
Source organism: Photobacterium rosenbergii (assembly GCF_003026455.1). Lineage (GTDB taxonomy): Bacteria > Pseudomonadota > Gammaproteobacteria > Enterobacterales > Vibrionaceae > Photobacterium > Photobacterium rosenbergii. The sequence goes on along the minus strand of NZ_PYMB01000008.1, from coordinate 92,666 downwards.
TTCAGAGAAACCCACACCACCTTTGAGCAAGCGGGCAATTTTTGCCAGCTCTGCCTCACTCAGGGCAACACGTGTCACTTCACCGGTTTCAGGATTCATTACCTGCTTGTAATCGATAGCAACGGACACAGTCTGGCGGTCAACCGTCCCGGTTTGTGCCCGGCGGTGGCGGATTGTTGTATCAAGCTCATAATTGCGGGTCGCCTCACGGTGGACAGAGTTATTCCCTGCGCTACCACCGGATTGCAGCGCCTTGACTTCCTCTGGGATCGCACTATCAGCCGGTGGCTGGTTGCTCAGTGCACCCGGGATACCCGCGACCATACTGCCGTTATTGATATCTTCGAGGGTATATTCACTGCGTGTTGACTGTGAGGCCGGGTCAAATTGCTTACGGGTCTCTTCAATGGCGCTGAAATCCATCGATACATCGACTTGCGCGGTATAGTTACCCAGCCCTAAAACAGGGATCAGGATAGCGTCGATTTTCTCGCGTAATGCCTGCTCTTGCTTACGTTCCAACTCATACTCTTTGCGACGGGCCGTGGCCTGAGGGTCTGCAGTACCAGAGCTGAGCAAACGACCGTGCTGGTCGGTCACGGTTACCCGCGTCGGTTTAAGTCCCGGTACGGCGGTTGCCACCATATCAACGATTGAGTCAACTTCTTGCTGACCCAATGAACCACCTGTCGATAAGGTAAGAAAAACGGTTGCTGATGCTTCTTGGTTATGACGGACAAACACACTTTGCTTTGGCATTGCGAGCAATACCTGAGCCTGTCGGACTTGACGAATTTGCTCAATCGCCCGCGCCAATTGACGTTCACGGCTAAGCTTGAGGCGCTCCTGCTCAAGACGCTGTGACACGCCAAAGCCCATATCCTGTAGCAAGATATCATCGCCAACGGCCGCCGTCTGGTTAAGCCCAGCGCGGGTCAATTCCAGCTTAATTGCGGAGAAATTGTCGGCAGGAACCCGAATAGTATTACCATCAAGGGTGTAGTTGATTTTCTTCTGATCGAAGTGATCAAGAATGGGGATCAGCTCTGCGGTTTCATAGGTGCCAAGCGGTCGCATCTCTGGCTCTTTGATCCAAGAGACGACCAGAACAATCAAAGCGACACATATCGCCACTGACAGCACCAGAACAACCTGACGCAATACATCAAGGTTACCCAGCATGCTGTCAACACGCGAGGCACTTTTCTCTCCGGCATCTGGGTTCTGAAGCTCTAATTCGTTATCAGCCATTACCGCCGTCGACGGTGAATTGCCAGCAACGGCGAGCTCATTGTTAGTAGATGGATCCGACACGCACTAAATTCCTATTAGACCGGCATATTCATGAGTTCTTTGTACGCTTCAACCATCTTATTGCGCACTTGCACCGTCGCTTCAAAAGCAACACTCGACTTGTTGCGCGCAATCATGACATCTGACAGGGAGACATTGCGATCCCCTTGGTCAAAACGGGTAGCTAACTCACTGGATTGTGACTGAAGCTGGTTGACACCTTTAATGGCGTCACCAAGCATGGCGCCAAAATCTGCACTGACCTGTTGTCCTGTTGCCGGGCGGGAAGCGTTGGTGGCTTCCAGTTTCATTGCCTGCATCTCGGCCTGAAGTCCATTTACTTTCATTTGTCTCTCCTACCCGTCAGAAAATTGTCAATCCAATCACTTACCGAATAAATTTCTTTATATATATGATTATGTTAAGTATGAAGGAATTGCTCCTTCATTACGGTGGTCAAACTGGGATATCGATTCCAGCATCACGCATTTTTGCCAATTTGTAGCGCAATGTCCTTGGGCTGATCCCTAATTTTTCGGCAACATCCTTGCGCTTGCCATCACAGGCACGAATGGTGTCTAGAATAATCGAAAACTCTTGTTCTCGCAGCTCATTTCCTAGCCCATCTGCAGGTGCCGTGAGTTTTTGCTTTTCTGCAACTTGCTGCTCCGTTGCCACATTTGGCACAACCGCAGAGTGCTCATTGGCCCCGGAGTGGATCATCGGCTCAAGTAAGGTCTGTAGTCCATCGGCTTGCAGCCAGTCGAGCCCCTCGAGCAAGATATCTGACTCGGTAACCGTTTGGTCTTGGCATAGGATCATTGCACGTTGAACCACATTATCCAGCTCACGCACATTTCCCGGCCAGCTGTACTGCTTTAGCTTGCTCAATGCAGTCGGTGAAAACTCGGGAACAGCTTGCCCTTGCTTGAGGCAGTGGCGTTCCATTAAGTACTGCGCTAACGGCTCGATATCCCCTGGGCGATCTGACAATGCTGGCCACATCAACGGGAAAACATTAAGGCGGTAGTATAAATCTTCTCGGAAATGCCCTTGCGCCACATAGTCTTTGAGATCACGGTTACTGGTTGCCAATACCCGAACATCCAGTTTGATACTCTTGCGGCTGCCTAAGCGTTCAACCTCACGTTCCTGCAAAACCCGCAGCAGTTTGGCCTGCAAATTCAGATCCATCTCGCTGATTTCATCAAGCAAGATAGTGCCCCCTTGGGCTTGCTCGAACTTGCCGGGACATGCCTGGATCGCACCGGTAAACGCCCCTTTTTCGTAACCAAACAAAGTAGCCTCGAGCATGTTCTCCGGAATTGCCGCGCAGTTAATCGCGACAAATGGCCCTTCGCTACGATTCGAGTTTTGGTGAATATAACGGGACATGACTTCTTTACCCGAGCCGCTCGGGCCAAGAACCATCACACTGGCATCGGTTTTAGCGACCTTTTCAGCCAGCGCCAACAGCTTGAGTGATTTCTCATCGGCAGCAATAGTTTGCCCACTTTCGCTTTTCACCGGTGCGTAGCGGCTTACCATATTAAGCAGCACTTCCGGCGCAAATGGCTTGGCCATGTAATCGATCGCGCCTTCTTTCATCGCCGACACGGCATCTTCAATATTGGCATAAGCGGTCATCAGCAAAACAGGCAACTTGGGCCAGTGCTGCTTGATACTGCGTAGCAAACCAAGGCCATCCATACCGGCCATTTGAACATCCGACACCACAATATCGACCGAGTTGGCTTTGAGTATCAACAGCGCCTGCTCGGCACTGTCTGCCTCCAGTGAGTGGTAACCCGCCAGAGCCAGCGTATCAACCAAGGCTTCGCGCAAGCCTTCGTCATCCTCGACAACTAATACACGGCTTTGGTTCATAGGGTCACTCCTGTCGGGTCCATTGATTGTTCGAATTGTTCTTGTGAGTGTTCTTGTGATTTTTCTTTTTCTGGATTTATTGGCTGAGTGCCGCTTTGCTCATCGGCCTGCGGCAATGACAGGGTAAAACATGCGCCTTTACCCAGTTCCGATTCCAAACTCAAACGGCCTTTGTGCGCATTAGCAACCATTTGAACCACGGCCAATCCAAGTCCTGTTCCTTGCTGGCGAGTGGTAAAAAAGGGCTCCAGTATCTTCTTCTGCATCTCTGGGGCAATACCCGGTCCGTTATCCAATACGGCGAGATGAATCCATCCCCCTTGTGCGATAACCTGCACCGCAACCCGGCATTGCTTACCTGCCATCTGAATCGCATTAGTGATCAGATTACTGATCGCACTGGCGAGAGCATTGGCATTACCCAATAAGGTCAGGGACTCATCATCACAGTCGATACTGAAATCAACCTGGTTGTTGATCACCTGCGCCTCTACCATGCTATCAAGCTCGTTAAGCAAAGTTTCAAGAGTAAAACACTCAACGACTTTGTTATCACCGCCCTTGGCAAACAGCAGCATGTCGTTGACCTGCTTTTCCAAATCATGCAACCGATCAACCAGTTTGCCTTGAAACCGCTCCCGCATAGGTGTCGTCAAGTTAGGTGATGCTAAATTGGAGGCATACAACATGGCACTCGATAGGGGTGTCCTCACTTGGTGAGCCAGTGAAGCCACCATCTTGCCGAGCGATGACAAGCGTTGCATTTCACTCACCCGGGCCTGAAGCAGTCGGGTTTCTGTCATATCGGTGATGAAGATCAGCTGACCGCTGTTGGAAGCTGAAATCGCCAGCTTCACCCTGCGGCCATTTTTCAAGGAGATCTCATGGCCATCATCTTCACGCGGTGAAAAGGCACGCTGGATAACGTCTACCCAACGCTGGCCATTCAGAGGCTGCTCTAGCAAACGGATAGCTTCAGGGTTAGCTTCGCGGACGATACCGCCAGAATCCAAGAAAATCACCCCAGATGGCATCACATCCAGCACTTGCTGGTACCGACTCACTTGCTGTGACAATGTGCCCAAAGCAGGGTCTGTCTGTTGAGATACGTTCTGAGCAGGCTGATTATCGTCCATGGAAAACCTAAAACTAATTCGAAAGTGGGCTCATCTCGACGCGTACGATTGTGACTTTGAGCTCTATGAAATCTCAATGCTAAACGTTAAGCAGCACGCTATCTGTTACTGAGTAATGCATGAATAGTGCCAAAATTATACCTTTATTATCAGCACTTTATCTACGGGGAGGGATATAAAAATGACGCCATTTTTTTGACGTCATTTTTGGAATCATGAAAGTGGTGGATTATTATTAGCGGCTCAAACCATATTTGCGCATTTTTTCAACCAAGGTGGTTCGGCGCATCCCCAGCATATCAGCGGCGCGAGCAACGACACCACCCTGAGCTTCCAGAGCTTGGCTGATCATGTCAATTTCCAACTCTGCCAGCATTTCTTTCAAATTCACCCCTTCTGGTGGCAAATCGCTGTGGTTTGGAGCCGTTTCAAGCTCTGATGCTTGGCTGCTAAACATGTCTGCAAGTGCCATTCGCTCATGATCATCCACTGACATGAAGCTTTCTTCCGGCTGGAATTCCGGGAACTGGTTATAACGATACTTCATCGGTAGATGACTGATATCGACCATCTCCCCTGGGTAAAGAATGATCAGGCGCTCAACCAGGTTGGCTAGCTCACGGATATTCCCTGGCCAATCATGCTCCATCAGCGAGGTAACTGCGCGCGGGGTAAAGTGAATAGGCTTAGCACCTTGAGCTTCCATTCGCGCCAATAGCTCTTGAAGCAGCAATGGAATATCTTCCATTCGCTCGCGTAGGGCCGGCATTTCAATTGGGAAGACGTTCAAGCGGTAGTAGAGATCTTCGCGGAACTTCTCTTCGGCAATCATAGATTCAAGATCGCGGTGAGTGGCCGCAACGATACGCACATCAGCCTTGATAGTTTCACTGCCACCAACACGCTCAAAACAACGCTCTTGCAGCACACGCAGCAGTTTCACTTGCATTGGCATTGGCATATCGCCAATTTCATCAAGGAACAAGGTACCACCTTCAGCCAACTCGAACCGGCCTTTTCGGGTCGAAACTGCGCCCGTGAAAGCGCCTTTCTCGTGGCCAAACAACTCGCTTTCCAGCAAATCAGGCGGAATAGCACCGCAGTTAACTGGCACAAACGGCCCTTTGCCACGGGTGGAATGGTAATGGATGTTACGTGCGACGACTTCTTTACCGGTACCCGACTCACCAAAAATCAGAACGCTGGCATCGGTCGAAGCAACCTGCTCCATCAAGTGACGGATCTGGCTGATGGCTTCACTACGTCCAACCATACTCCGGAATAAGGTATTCTTGCGGCCAAAGGTCGGAATCTGGAAAGTCTGCTTACCTAGGAACTCTTTGCAGTGGCGGAAGGCATCCATTAACTGGCCGTAATGGATTGGCTTATCGAGGTTACCTACGTAGTTAGGCAATGCCGCTAGCTCGTTCTCGTGCTCCCCCATTGAAATCACCGGAATATGGTGATGGGTACGCAAGAAATTCAGCAAATTAGTTAGCGACTGGCTTGAGGAAACCTTGCCCAGTAAACAGGCGCCCCACTCTTTTTCCCAGTGCGAGCTATTAACCTCTTGAGACGAGTAAGCTTCAAATTGCTCACCGATAAAGGTAAGGATCACGCTTAAATCATGGCGATGCTGTTGGTCATCATCAATAACGAGGGTATGAACTTGCATAGAAAAGAGTTTGCCTGCCTACTTAAGAGTTATTTCGTGCTGGCATTATCGAGATTCATCTTCAAAAAGTATGAAAAAAACTGCGTAATGCGACGAGAAACCACTTCAAATCTTATCTGACCATTGTAATTAAAGTACAGAATAAGGCAACCGACGGCGGGTAAAAGCTGTGAAGCTATCCCAATGAAAAGCAAGCTTGGGATAGCTTTCGAGCGGATTTTGTACGAGCAGGTTACCGCAACACCTCACAGTTTTACTGTGACAATTTTATGATTCTTCGGCCAAGTGGTGGAACTCGGCAGGGATTTGCTCCCACGCTGACTTGATTTCACGTAGCAAGTCGACCACCTCTAGGAAGTTTTCCGGCTTGTTGTTCGAACTACCGTCAATAATATGACGTAACATAAAGTCATATAGGTTGTCGAGGTTGGTTGCCACCTCACCACCGTCTTCCATCGAAAGGCTGTCTTTCAAAGTGCCAATGATCGCCAGAGCTTTCGACACTCGCTCACCTTTCATTGCAACATTGCCTTGATCCATCGCGGCCTTGGCCTGGATCAAGCGCTCAATGGCTCCACCTAATAGCATCAGTACCACACGGTGTGGAGATGCACTGGCCAACTGGGAGTTAACGGACACTTGCTTATATGCCTGAAGCGAACCACGCATAATCATTTCCTATTTATTTTTGATACATTTGATAGACAGACACTGACTTCTTGCCTTGCTTGGCGGTCAGTAACTTCTGCCGTATCCGGGCTTTGTTCTGTTCAAGTAGCACTTTCAGGTCACGGGTACGTTGCTGGACGTCTTCAAACGCCTCCCGACTCAAGTTATCACGGTCTTCTAGGATCGTTTTAACTTGCTCATGCCTTGCCGCAACCAGTTGCTCGAGTTGCTCGGAAAAATCTTCTGGGTATTCCTCAAGCTCGAGCAAGGCTTTGATATGTTGTTCTAGTTTCGCTAACTCTTGCATGTTTCACCTTTAGAAAACCAGCATACTCATCATAGTGCTGAGTTCGTTGTTCATTTTGTAGATGGCGGCATCCATGGCGGAGAGTTGACGATAGGTCCGCTCTTCAAAAGCTTCCATCCTTTCATCCAGCAATGCCAAATCATCTTCCAGTCGCTTTTGCTGGTCTTTAAGGCTGTCTTCACGGCTGGTGATAGTACCTTCACTGCCGACAAACCCCTCCAGCAGATCATCGGCTTTTTTCAGAAAGCCGTCATCACCATCAAAGAACAAACCAAACGCAGTGAAGTTTTCTTCAAGGGCGGTATCTAGTAAATCATCATCAATTTCAACTTTACCCTCACGGGTCGTGGTTACACCGAACTCAGAAAGCAAAATGACTTGATCATTTAGGATGACGGGCTCATTCATCAAGTTACGCATTTGACCCAGTAGTGAACGGGATACACTATCACCGACTAGTGGCCCACCTTTCTGTTCATCAACGTCGTACTTTGATTGTGATTCCACCATCTCATGCAAACTATTGAAAGCTTCTACAAATTTAGACAAAGAAGACTTTGCCTGATCCGTATCATTCGAAATTTCAATATTCACACTTTTCACTGAAATTTCATCAGTATCTTCGCCGGTGTTGTACGTACCAGTTAATTTACTGACATCCAGCGTAACGCCTGCGATGGCATCTTCAAATTTATTGGTGTCGCTAGTTATCGTCGAAAAATTATCTATCCGAATTTCAGCATCCTGCGCTGCCTGCATCTGGACCATATCCGGCGGAGGATCGGGGTAAGTAGGATCATCCCTATCTGGCAAACTAGGATCATACTGATATTCCAACTTGGTCAAATCACCGGTTGCCCCAGAAGCATCGATGCTAATTTTCTGCTCTTCACCAGTTGCACTACCGGTAAAAACAATTTTTGAGCCTTCATTATCATTGATAACCGTTGCGGTAATACCCGGATTATCCGCATGGCTGTTGATAGCTTCTAAGACATCATTGAGGTTACTACTATTCGCATCAATATTAACTGTCATAGACTCCTTTCCGAGCCCGATAACTAACTCACCACTACCCAAACTAGCATCCGGGTCGGCGTCAAAGCTATTAGAGCTTACTACTTTGTGGTTCTGCGCCATCTGTAGTACTTCAATAGAAAAACGACCATTTTGGGCGTTACTTTCGGCGGTAACACTAACGTAACCAGATTCAGAAGAGGATGCCGATTTACTACTGAAAGCTTCATCATCAACAAAATCTTCCAGCAAGTCCTGCAAAGTACTGGCTGAAGATTTCACCAAACCGTAAGCGCTCAAGTTTGCATCGACTTTGGATTTCTCATCGGTAATGCGAAGCTGTTTTGGAGTACGTTCAGCAGCAACTAATTGCTGGGTCATTCCAGCAACATCCAAGCCTGAGCCTAAACCGCCTACCGATAAACCTGCCATGTATAACCTCTACCCATTCAGTCGATGTGACTTGCCGCTTAATTCGGATACAGAATCAATGCAAAAAACAAGCCAAGTTAGATTTTTTCTTGAAATGAACTCACGGAATATTTCGATAAGCTTTCGTTTAGTTCTAGTAGTTCCTGTGCCGGGATCTGCCGGATTAAATCACCACTGGTCTTGTCATAGATGTAGACAACCTGCTCACCATGTTCTTCGTCATATTCAAACTTGAGTTCACGGTTAATCCGCTTTGACAAGGCTTCGATTTGCTCGCGGTGAAACTCATTAAGTTCATCTGCAGCAGGCTCACTCATCATACGAGTGTCATCGGCTTTCTCTAATTGTTTGACGGTGCTGTTTAGCGGTAACTCTGTTTTTGCAGCATTGGTGCGCGTTGTTACGCCAACTTCATTGATGAAAAGGTTAGGCTTCTGTTTTGCGGGAAGAACGGAAGTAAGAGAAGAAGCTGAGAGGTTATCTGAGAGTTTATCCATGATAATCACTTCTCCTTATTAATTTAAAGCGAATAAAGGCATGGCCATTGAGCCATGCCTCTTTTCTGTCAATGAATTACAGTAGGCTCAATGCCGCCTGCGGGTTCATTTTCGCCTGGGCAAGAATCGAAGTAGATGCCTGCTGTAGGATCTGGTTCTTAGTCAGGTCTGTTGTTTCTTTTGCAAAATCAACGTCTTTGATACGGCTGTTAGACGCATTAACGTTCTCGTTAACGTTCGCTAGGTTGTTCAGGGTGTGGTTCATACGGTTCTGGAATGCACCCAAGTCCGCACGCTGCTCATCAACCTGTGCGATGGCTGAATCAAGAATATCAACCGCACTCTGAGCGCCTTTTGCTGTAGAAACATCAATGCTAGCAACCGACTCTGTTGTTGTTTTAGATGTATCAATAGCCATATCAACAGCAGCATTAGTACCATCTTTAACAGATACACTTGAAATGCCAGTATTTAGTTTTGCGTTAGTCAGGTCAACGGTAAAATCAACAGTAGTACCTTTCTGTTCAACAGCAGAACCACCACCAGTCAATGTGCCGCCGCCAGCAAGGTTCTCCGTACCATTTGAAGTTGTTACATCAATTGCAGTAGCACCAGTACCACCTGAAATTGTGGCAGCAATATCAAAATCAGACTCACTATTGATATGGATACCACCGGCTCCATCACTTACAGCAGTTATACCTGTACCATCAAGTCCCGCATTAATAGCATCAATTTGTGCAGCATCATCACCATCCATTGTGTTATCAAGCGTTATTGTTTTTCCACCTATATCAAGGGCAATAGTTTGACCTGCTTCAATATCCGCAGCCGATAGACTGACCTGGTTAGGATCAGAGTAACCACCGGTAACCTCAACATCGCTAATACCAGAAATGTTATTAATCTTGTTGGCTAAGTCATCAGCAGTCATGTCTTTGTTGATATCGATTTGATGATCAGTACCACCAAGATTCAATGTCATGCTACCAGAAGTATTCGCATCTCCTGGAGAAATGGTTGTTGATACAGGGCCTGTACCTGCATCAAAGCCACGAGTCGTACGACCAATAGCATGCGCTGAAACATCAGTTAGCGTCAAAGACTGAGTTTCATTAGAGTTAGAACCAATCTGGAACTCCTGAGTGCCGTACGAGCCATCAAGCAGGTTCTGGCCACCGAAAGAAGTCGTATCGGCGATACGGTTTAGCTCTTCCTGTAGGCTGTCTACTTCTTTCTGGATAGCACCACGGTCTTCATCAGAGTTAGAGCCGTTAGCTGCCTGTAGAGACAGGTCACGCATACGCTGCATGATGTTGGTGGACTCCTGCATCGCACCTTCTGCAGTTTGCGCCATAGAGATACCGTCGTTGGCGTTACGCATCGCCACGTTCAGACCGTTAGTCTGGCTGGTTAGACGGTTAGAGATTTGTAGACCCGCCGCATCGTCCTTAGCACTGTTGATACGCAAACCAGAAGACAAACGCTCCATGCTGCTGCTTACGTTGTTAGTTGCTGAACCTAGGTGACGCTGGGCCGTCATCGCTGAAACGTTAGTATTTACGGTAACAGACATATTTCGCTCCTTGTTGAGTTACAACCCAGCCTTAGCGGGGGGTAAATATCTATTTTTGTTTAAGTACTTCTATTAACGGCACGAGCAAAAATACCTTTAGGAATTTTTTTAAAATAATTTTTCGATGGGCGATGGGCGATGGGCGATGGGCGATGGGCGATGGGCGATGGGCGAACCAGATTGTTTGCAAGAGCCTGACCAAATCAAGTTCTTTCTTAGCTCTTCCTAACACCTAGGGCCCGCTCCTCCTAGAACCGGGCTCTCCTTCCTTTCCTCAAAGCGGCAAAACTCTGCCGCTTTAATCCCGAAAGGGGAGGAAAATTATAAGTAGTTAAACAAACTGAGTTGCTTGGTTTGGTTGAAGGCAGCTTGGGAGGCTTGCAGGGCCAGCATGTCTTCGTTTAGCTCGATAATTGCTTTGCTGTAGTCCAGATCTTCCAAGCTTCCTTTGGCTTTATTCAAGCTCAATTCGAAATCTTGGTGCTGGGCCTCATAAGTTTCAAGGGTTTTCAATCCGGTACCGACTTCTGCCCGGCGCTGGTTCATATGAACATACGCAGCATTGAGCTCTTCTATCGAGCGTTGCAAGCCTGCCTTTGCCTCCGGCGAAGATGAGTCATATTCTGAATATTTGATAACGTCGTTCATGGTCTGGAACAGATCGATGGTATCTGTCTTTTCCAGAGTAACTTGGTCACCGTCGACAATCTCGCCGTCCAGTTTGACGGCAAGCTCAGGTTCAACACCAGGAGTATTTGGATACTTAATTCCTTCGGAAGGTATATAAGGCCCAGTTTCGTCAACCGCACCATCATCAGACAAAAGCCTGTAGTTGAGCCCACCAACACCATCATCGGAAAACTCAATGCTATATTCAGCGTCATCTGACGAATTTGAGTTGGTTGCCGAGAGCAAGGTCAAACCAGAGCCTTCTTCTAGCCCTTCATAGTTTGGGCGATAATCTCCAAAAGGGTTGGCAATTTCCTGAAAGACCAGTGAACCTGGCTGGCTGGTTTTGACATGTACCGATGTATCAATACGCGCTTCACGATGACCACTATCACCCTCATAAGATACCGTCCCCCCATTATCAACAAACGGCATCACGTTCACTTGATGGCCGGCAAACACATAGTTACCACCTTCATCCTGAGTATTGGCAAGGTTAAGTAGGCCTTCATACAAGCTTTCCAGCTCACTTTTAAATGCCGACCTATCATCGCTGCCCATCGCACCATTGATCATGCCGATCACTTTTTGCTTGGAGCTATCAATATGGCTTTCTACATTCTTGAGGGAGGTTTCAAGGGTACCCAGACGGTTATTGGCTAGGGTGATAGATTTTTGGAACTGTTCAATTTGTACCAGCTGCTGCTTGTAGTTTTGGGTCGATACCGAGGCAATCGGATCATCTCCGGCGGTTTTGACTCGTTTACCCGTTGCCAGCTGTTCATTAGTGTTGTTTACCGCCCCTTGCTTACGCATAAGATTAGAGGTCAGGTTCTGATACTGGGAAAAGGTTGATACTCGATTGATCATAACGCCTCCAATCCTTAAACCGCACGCAACAGCGTATCAAAGGTTTCGCGGGCCACGCTCATAATGCGGGAGGAAGCCATATACGCCTGTTGGAACTTCATCAGGTTTGCCGCCTCCTCATCCAAATTGACACCGGACACACTGGCAACACGCTCAGTGGCCGCATCAAAATCAAGCTGGCTGATCTGGCCAAACTTCTCGGCATTCATTTTCTGGATACCGACATCTGTAGTGAGTGTCTGGAACAAATCAATGACACTGGAACGGCCATTGTTCATGGTTTTCTCTGTCTGCAGGTGCTGCATTTCCAACAAGTTGCTGTTGTCCCCTTCCGCAGGCTTTGCCCCCAAAGTTACCGTAAAGCTGTCATTGGCTGTCGCACCACTGTTAAGTGCCAACGTTGGCACCGGAGTGTTCGGGGCGCCCTCAAAGTGAATAACGCCATCAGTTAAGGGATAAGCAATACTTGTGCTTGGCGGCAATGCATTGCCCTGAGCATCATAGCCAATCAAGCTGATCGGGTTATCCTGATCATCCAGCACTGATAGTGCATCACCAGTACCATTAATTGCTACACGATAGGTTCCACTAGCTTGCGCAGAAGGTAGCGGCTCTAGATGCGCCGTTCCTTGGTTTGCCTCTGCTGCCGTAACTACCCGCTGGGCGGCAATATCTGATGCTTCTGTGGCATTCATTGCCATCTGAGCCCCACCAAAGCGGACAGGCCGAATGGTAAAGGTTTCATCAGACGGGGCCGCTGATAAATTACTGACGTTAATTTGCATACCATCTGCTTGCAGCACTTGCGGGTCTGTTGCTGCAATTGTTTGGCTCAAGACTTGTTCGCCTTTGGCATTAAACATTTGGTAGCTATTGATTGTCCCATCGGTGCTTGCTTTTAACTGGTAGTCACCCACTTGAAGTTTGGAGACATCATCAATCGCTACGGTCATATCGGCACTACTGCCTACCGGTTTTAGCACCCGCTGTTGCATCGCAATAGGGTCATTAATATCGGCAAACATATTCTTGCCCTGCTCACCTTTCAAATCCAAGCCCTGGCGCTGGATGGTATTTACCTGTCCGGCAAAGCCGACAGCCATCCGTCCAACTTCATCGATGCTGCGCTCGACAACATCACGGCGAAAACCAAACATAGCGCCAAGAATACCGCCCATATTATCGGCATCCAGCGGGGTGGCATTGTGGCCATCATCGACTGCGATTTGTGTCTGCAGCGGGTCAGGCTCGCCGGGAATAACAGTCAGGCGTGAGGATTCAGTGCCTGACACTAGGGTTTGGCCATCACCGATGATCACCGTATTCGCCAGGTTATCTTTGCCTTTAAGTACCGTAACTTTGGTGTACTGTGCCAGTTCATTGACCAGGCTCTGTTGCTGGTCAAACAAATCATTTTTCTCCCCGGCTGGGTTTTCCTGAATACGCTTATTCAAAGTGGCAATTTCTTGCCCTAAGGTATTCACCCGATCAACCGTCGCAACAAGCTGATCATTCACATCCCGCTGCATACCGGCAAGGGTATCGTAGGTGCTATTAACGGTTTGGCTAACCAGAGCAGCATTTTCCAGCACCGCTTTACGTGAACCAAGATCGTTGGGATGGTCAGCGAGGCTTTTCACCGAGTCGTAGTAATCGTTCATGCTGGAGATGGTTTTGCTGGCATTATTGGAAATAAACTCATCCATCACCGCTAGCTGGGCATGGCTCTCATTGGCTTGGTGGAGCTGGGTAGTCGACTGGGTCAATTCACGGGCTGCAAACTGATCATAGGCTCGGCGCACATTGTCAATATAGGCACCGGTTCCATATTGGCTGCCCCCGATCCAATGTGCATCATCGGCTTTTTGCTCTGCACTCTGGCGGCTGTAACCCGGCGTATTAACGTTACTGATATTATGACTGGTAACATTGAGCTGTTTTTGGGAGGTCCTCAGCCCACTCATACCAATATTTAGTAAATCTAACGCCATACACTTATCTCCAGCCAATTCCAACGGCAATCTTCATCACCCATCGAGATAAAAATGCAAAAAATAGGCCAATAAAGTTAACAACAGCGTAAGTGATTACTGTTTGAACAGCATATCTCAAGGAGTAGTTATAGATGTGATATTGAGCAATATATCAAACTGTAGAGAGGTGATGCCGGCTGTATTCACAAACTGCAGTAAGTGAAATATTAATATGACATTTATTCCAATATTCCGTCTTGAATTCTATTTCCCTCTCCCCGTTAAGTACCCACATTAAAAATAATGCCAACCGCATTGAAACTAAAAACCAAAATCAAGCACTTAAATAGTCATTTTATATTTTTTCAGCACAAAACCTCGACTATTACTTTGACTTGAAAACCAATAAACAAATTAGTTATTGATTTTAAAGGAATAAATTCAAAGCCACCAAAAATCACCGTATATCTGAAGCAACCCATTTCATAAGTTTTTTATCTAATTTATATGTATGGAGCCAAAAAACACATAACAGACACAACAACCCAACAAAATGTTAACCCGATCTAACACTAATAATTTAATTAACATTACACTAGATAAACAGTACAACTTGTATATATAATCAACGTATATTCTCAACAAGCAATTTATAGGCGGTAGTTATGAACATAGGACTTGCAACATTGCTCGGCTATGCCATCAAGGAAATTATTGCACCTGTTGTAATGGATAATATTCGGGAAGGAAACCAAGAAAAGGTAGAGACGAATGAAATTCAATCTGCTTTGTCAGAAAGTGAAGATACGTTGAAGATTATTTCTTCAATCGTTGATGTGTTTGTTTAAATTTTATTGACTGTATTATTAAAGTTCTTTCTCCATTAGATCGCTCACCTGATCAAATACCCGCATAACTTTCTCGCTGTACCTCGGATCTGTTGCATATCCAGCTTTGTGGATCTCATTAATAAACGCTTTTGGATCTTGCGTATTTTCTAATGCCACCGAATACCTTGGATTCTGTTTCAAGAACTGCACATAGTCATTGAAACTTTCATCAAAAGAATCATAAGACCGAAATGCAGCCCGCTCCTGAACCGCAATCCCTTGATGATATTCCAATGTTTGTGTTGCCATCTTATCCCCTTTCCAACTCGGATCTGCCTTGATATTGAAAAGGTTATTACTATTACCTGCCGCATTACTGATGACTTTTTTCCCCCAGCCTGTTTCCAAGGCTGCCTGTGCAATCAACACCGCAGGATCAACCCCAAGTACATTAGCCGTACGACGGGCATACGGGGCCATGTGGGTAACAAAAGCTTGCGGAGAGTCGAAACTCTCTGGCTGTTGCTTCGAAACTGGCGCTGCTGACAACGTACTTTCCATGTTACGCTGAGCAATGGCTTTGTTCGCTATCTGGCTAATTTCTGCCTCGCTAATGACCGGCTTTGGCCCTGCAGCAGAATCGCTCTTATCCGGATGACTTTCGGCCCGCCTACCCGCACTGAAATCTTGCCGCTCAAAAGGCAGGTATTTGCCATCTTTGCCTAACTCAATAAATGACTGCCCTTTATCAAGCGTACCGTCACTTTGCTTTACTGAGTCAACATCTTGATGGGCACCGAGTTGCTGGACAATCATATCCGCTAGGCCCAAAGAATTACTGCGACTCAACTCGCTGGCCATCTGCTCATCGTGCATCTGCTCGAAGAACTTGGTATTGCGGCTGCTCATCAGATCCGACTCAAACGCAGAGTTTGCCTCGCGCATTGATTTGAACATCATCTGGGTGAAGATGGCTTCAAACTGCTCGGCAGCCGCCTGCAAACTGGCCTGCTCACCATCTTTACCGGTTTTTACCCCGGCCCGTAGGCGATCAAGGCTTGAGATATCAAGAACAAAGCTGGTATCAGTCGGACTTTTCATCAAGCTCTCCCGTTAGATGATGATCAACTGGCCTTCGATGGCGCCGGCTTGTTTCAACGCTTGCAAAATCGCCATCAAATCGGACGGGGCAGCGCCAACCTGATTCACGGCACGGACCAAATCGTCCAGCGTGATACCCGGCTCGAACAGGAACATCCGCGAGTCTTCTTCGGTCACGGTAATTTCACTGTCTGGCACCACCACCGTTTGACCACCAGAAAAAGCATTCGGCTGACTCGCCGATAGGTTTTCCTTGATAGATACCGTCATTCCGCCATGGGTGATCGCCGCAGGTTTCAGTCGGACATGCTGGCCAATCACAATCGTACCTGTACGGGAGTTAACGATAATTTGTGCGCCGGAATCCGCGGTCTCGAACTCGACATTTTCAATGGTGGATAGAAAAGCAACCCGCTGGCTCACATCACGAGGCGCGCGAACTCTTACCGATGCTGCGTCCATCGCCGAGGCCACGTCAGGACCCAGGAAGCTGTTAATGGCATCGACCATGTTCTGGGCGGTAGAGAAGTCCGGTTCGAACAGGTTGAACGTTAGGAAATCGCCACGGCCAAACGGGTTCGGTACTTCCTGCTCGACAATCGCACCGGAAGGAATGGTGCCGACAGTTGGGGTGTTGCTGACAATACGCGAACCATCAGCGCCATCAGCGGTAAAACCACCCACCACTAGGCTACCTTGGGCAACCGCATAGATGTTACCGTCCAAACCTTTGAGGAAGGTTTGCAACAGTGTGCCACCACGTAGGCTCTTGGCCGAACCTACCGAAGAAACCGTCACATCAATTTGCTGGCCCTGCTTGGAAAACGGTGGCAGCGTCGCATGGACAGCCACAGCAGCGACATTTCGGGTACGGAAACGCTCACCTTCCGGGATGTTAATCCCGAAGTTATTTAGCATGGCACGGAAGCTTTGTTCGGTGTAATACGCCGATGACGATTCACCTGTTCCCGGCAAACCTACCACCAAACCATAACCCACCAACTGGTTGTCACGTACACCGGCAACGGCTGCAACATCTTTAATCCTTGCAGCGTGTGCTTGCGGCAAGGCAACCGGGAGAACCGACAGCATTAACAAGCCAAATAGCACTGATTGTAATAACTTTTTCATGACTTACATCGCCGCATTGAAGAATCGGGCAAACCAACTCGGGGTTTGGGTGTCTTGGCGATCACCGGTTGCCGAGTATTGGATACGGGCGTTGGAGATACGCGTTGATGGAATAGAGTTTTCCGAATCGATATCGTCAGGGCGGATGGTACCGCTTACCCGGATATATTCATCACCACTGTTTAAGGTCAGCCACTTTTCTCCCCTTACCAGCAGGTTGCCGTTGGGCAGGACTTCAATGACTTCGACGGAGATAGAGCCGGAGAAGCTGTTACTTTGATCCGAAGAAAGGCTACCGGAGAATGAGTTGTCATTGGTCAGGGCATAGGACAAATCATAATTGCCAATATTGACCGGACGGCCGCCCAACATGATTGGCTGCATATTCATGTCTGTTGATTTGCCCAAATCCGAACTGGCACTCTTTCGGGCCTGGGTATTTTCTTCAAGTAGAACGGTGACAATATCGCCCAAGCCTGTTGGACGAGAATCGTTATAGAGCCCCATTGAGTTAGTATTGCTAAACAGCGAACCGGTAGAGGTCGCATAATGTTCCGGTTTTTCCGGTGGGCGGACAGATGACCAGTTCGGATCGCCCTGTACCGCATCTTCCCGGGTTCTAACCAAGCCGATAATGCCATCGCTTTGATCTGTAGTGCCTTCTACAGCATCAACATCACTAACAGCACTATCTTGATCCGAGCCCGTATCAAAGTCCTGAACACAGCCCGATAACAATGCCACCAGCAAAACCAGCCAATACTTACCCATACCTTACTCCCTGTTATAGCTGCTGGTTAACGTAGCTCAGCATCTGATCCACGGTTGATATCACCTTGGAGTTCATCTCGTAAACCCGCTGCGCCTCAATCATATTGACCAGCTCCTCAGTGACATTCACATTGGAAGTTTCCAGCATTGATTGACGAACACTGCCAAAACCATCAAGGCCCGGGATCCCTTCCTGTGGATCGCCACTTGCCCCTGTCGGCAAGTAAAGGTTCTGACCAATAGGCTCCAAACCGCCTGGATTGATAAAGTTAGTCAGGTTGATCTGACCCAGCACCTGGTTTTCTTGCTGATCACGAATACGGGCAGAAACTTCACCGTCCGTCCCGACCGTAATCGCCACGGCATTGTCTGGAACAACAATTTCTGGCTCCAAGACATAACCCGCACCCGAGGTCACAATCTGGCCTTCGTTACTGACCGTGAATTGGCCATTACGGGTGTATCCGATATTGCCGTCTGGCAACATCACCTGGAAGAACCCATCACCCTCAACCATCATATCAAGGGCATTGTCAGTGGTTTGGGTATTACCCTGGGTGAACACTTTCTGGGTGGCGACGACTTTCGAGCCAGCCCCCAGCATCAAACCCGATGGCAAGGTGGTATCTTGTGTCGCCTGTCCGCCTGGCTGGTTGATATTCTGGTAGAACAAATCTTCAAAAACCGGACGGCTTTTCTTGAAACCCACAGTGGAGGCGTTAGCTAGGTTATTAGAAACCGTTGAGATATTGGTTTGCTGGGCATCAAGACCAGTCTTACTAACCCATAGAGCTGGATGCATTGGTTAACTCCTCGCTATTATCCGATACGCATTAAAGATGAAGACGCTTTATCCATGTCTTCTGCGGTTTTCATCAATTTGACTTGCATTTCAAAGTGGCGCTGAAGGTCAATCATACTGACCATTTCACCCACCGCATTGACGTTGCTGCCTTCAAGGGCACCACTGAGCAAGGTTACGCCCGCATCAGCTTCCAATCCTTGTGGATTTGGGTTTGTTGGCTTAAACAAGCCATCAACGTCTTTGTACAAACTATTATTTTCAGGGTTAACCAGTTTGATCCGGTTAATGGCCACCATAGCTTCCGGTGGCGCACCCTGCGGCAAGATACTGACCGTGCCGTCTTTTTGGATTTCAATTTTGTTGATAGGGAGCGGTACGAAGATAGGTGCATCTGCTTCACCTAAAATAAGTTGGCCATTGCTGTTTTGCAGCATACCCATCTCATCAATCTTCAGGTGACCTGCTCGGGTATAGGCTTCTTGGCCTGAGGCATCTTGTACGGCCAACCAACCATTGCCTTCAACCGCAACATCCATGGCACGCCCGGTCATTTTTACCGAACCCTGCTCGAAGTTGTTACCCGGACGCTCAGTCATTGAAAAAACGCGGGTCGGCAAACCTTCACCATAAGCCTGCATACTTCTTGCCTGTTGCAGATCTGCACGGAAACCTGTGGTATTAACGTTAGCGAGGTTGTTTGCTGCAACCTGCATGCCGTACATATCTTGTTTGG
This sequence comes from Photobacterium rosenbergii, assembly GCF_003026455.1. Taxonomy (GTDB): domain Bacteria; phylum Pseudomonadota; class Gammaproteobacteria; order Enterobacterales; family Vibrionaceae; genus Photobacterium; species Photobacterium rosenbergii. The sequence goes on along the minus strand of NZ_PYMB01000008.1, from coordinate 73,294 downwards.
CGCCACTCATGGCAAGAAATAATGCGCGATCCATCTATGCTGTCCCCTATATCGATAAGCATTAGCAATGCAAAAAGCATACCAGCGATAAAGCTATCGCTAGGGCGCTGATTTTAAAGAAAACAAAGCAAAAAAGGGAGACTAGAGAGAATAAAGGGGAAAAGAGTTGCCGCTTAACTGGCGGTTGTGGTCAAGGAGCGAACAATACTATGTAGCCGGATAACTGCGCCGTCAAAAAAATGGCATAAAAAAAGCCCACAACCGTCTCGCTATGGGCTCAATCTAGGGCAGGTTATAATTAACGGATCTGCAAGATGTTCTGCTGCAGCTGATTATTTACATCCAAAGCACGCGAACTGGCCTGGAAGTTACGCTGAGCGGTGATCAAGTCCACTAGCTCCTGGGTCATGTCGATATTCGATTGCTCCAGCGTACCATTTTTAATCGAACCAAATGATCCTTGTGACGCATCGCCCCATACAGCCGCGCCTGAATCTTGAGTCACGTTCCAAAGCGTACCGCCAAGCTGGGCTAACCCCTGCTCATTAGCCACACGTGCCATAGCGACGCGGCCAATGACCTTGTCTTTGCCGTTTGAGTACGATGCAAGGATGTTGCCGTCAGAATCGATATCGACATTGGATAGGTAGCCCGTCGTCGCACCGTCTTCATCTTCCAGCTTGCGGATTTCAAACGGTGAGGCGTACTGAGTCGGCTCATCATAGTTGAAGATCAGGTTCTGGGTACCATCGGCACCACCAAGCTGAATACCAGCAGACTGGAAATCCTCGGTCTGGAAGTTTGGCGGCGTGGTGATCAACTGGCCACCGGCATCAAATTGCAATTGGTGACCAAAATGGCCGGCACCACTATCAACACCGTTCAAGACATCGAGGGCTTTTTCACCACCACTGTCACTGACCGTGTAGTAGACATTCCACATATTCTCTTGCGCGCCAGGTGCGCTGTCATCCTGCTTCACGTAGTAGGCTGACATTTTCAGCGGGTTGCCTAGCGAGTCATAAATCGTCGATGAGGTCGACTTGTTGTACGAGTCAGGATCATTGAAATCGAACTGTGCGACCTTCGGCGTAGACTCACCGCTTGGCAAATTCATCGAAATGTTCATGTTCTTCGACATATTCGGTTGGCCAAACGTGTCGTCGATTGCCATTGGCTTAGGCTCATAAGATGCAACCGTATTGGTATCCTGGTTCACCTCGTAGCCAAGCAGGTAGTTGTTGTCAGAGTTAACGATCTCGTTGTTGTTGTTAAGGTGAAAGGCACCATTACGCGTCAGGTTGTTGTTGGCAGGCTCTGTCTTGTTCGGCGCTACCGCGAAGAAACCAGTACCCGACACACGTAGATCAAGCGGGTTGTTGGTATAGATACTCGACCCTTCATGGAACTGCTGGGCTACGGTCGCAGTCTGCACACCGCCACCGGTCGTGGTCTTGGAGTTCGAAAAGATGGAGTTGGAGTACACATCAGCGAACTCGGCACGAGACTCTTTGAAGCCATAAGTATTGGCGTTGGCGATGTTGTTACTGGTTGTGTTGAGATCTTTTTGAGCCGCACCCAGGCCACTCAAGGCAATATTCATGCTCATTATTGATTATCCTTTCGCTTGTGCTTTTCCGACCTGAAGTACATCAGCCAAATTAAATTGTTTATCGAGGCCCGCTAGGTTCAGTAGCACCTGGCCGTCCCCTTGCCCCATTACCACGCTGTTTACGTTAGCATGGGTGAATACGTCATAGTTCTGTGTTTCGCCGCCGACAAGGCCCGATACCCGGATAGTGTATTGCCCCTCCGGCATCAATTTGCCCTGCTCGTTCTTGCCATCCCACTCGATATCATGGTCACCGGCACCCTTGGCACCCAAATTGATGGTACGCACCAATTCACCCTGTGGGGTTTCAACGCGCATCATGGCTTGGTCAAGTGAATTGGTCAGACGAACACGGCCACTTAAACCACCTTCTGTTGCTTTCATGCCTGTGGCACTTGGCACCAGTACATCCTGGCCGACCAAGGTCGAGGCCTGAAGCGCCTGATTCGATGTCATGGCGGTATTGAGCAAGCCGAACTGCTCATTCATTTGGTTGATACCATCCACTGTGGCAAACGAGGCCATCTGGGCGATCATCTTGTCATTACCGACCGGTTCGAACGGGTCCTGCTGTGACAACTGCTTGGTCAGTAGGGACAGGAAGTCTTCTTGCTTTAGCTGGTTCTGGCCTGTGACCTTCTGCTCATCCTGAACCTTCTTTTCCTGCATCGACTTTAGCTGATCAAGATAGGAAAGGTTGTTAGAACCCGCACCGTTAATACTGCTCATTGCCGTTTCTCCCTACCTTACTTACCCATCTGCAGGGTTTTCATTAGCATCTGCTTGCTGGCATCTGCCACCTGGACATTGTTCTGGTACGAACGCGATGCTGAAATCATGTTGGCCATTTCTTCCATCACGTTAACATTTGGCTTGTAGATATAACCTTCGGCATTGGCCAACGGGTGATCCGGGTTGTATTCAGCACTCAATGGCTTCTCGCTTTCAACAATTGCCTTGACCTGGACCGGCACACTTTCGCTGCGCTTATAACTGGCACCTTGCAGCTCTGCCGCAAAAACAGGGTGCCTCGCCTTGTAGGTTTCTTCTGCAGAGCTACTGACTGTATTGGCATTGGCAAGGTTACTGGACGTGGTATTCAAACGTACCGACTCTGCACTCATGGCCGATCCCGTTACGTTGAAGATATTAAACAAGCTCATTTATTAATCCCCTCTCAGTGCCTTGCTCAGGTTTTTGAATTTTGCCCCAAGAAAATCCAACGATGCCTGATACTCCAGTGAGTTCTGCATAAATAGGTTCTGCTCTAGCTGAGCATCAACAGTATTGCCGTCACCGGTGTCCGGTTGGGTAGGAACACGGTACTTTTGCTCGCCTGATACCTGTGTAGAGGCAGAAATATGCCGACCGTCAGTACGGCTGAGGCCAACTTTTGCCCCCGAGGTTGCCGCATTGAGGGCCCGCTGGAAGTCGATATCTTTCGCCTTGTACCCCGGCGTGTTGGCATTAGCAAGGTTGCTGGCCAGCGTTTCTGCACGTTTGCCGCGTACGCCGACGGTATGCTGGTGCACACCTAGTGCTTTATCAAAAGAAATGGACATATCTGCCTCCAAAATTCGTTACCAAATAGAAAGCAAAGGCTGTGCCAAAAGTTTTAAGTGAGGGAAATTAGTGGGTTGGAGGGGGAATAGCTCCTAGAACCTAGATCCTAGTTTCTGGGGGGGGGCGGGGTGCGGGAGGTGGTTGTTGAAAAGGCCATTAAGCGTCGAGCAATTTCTTTGCTTTTTGCTCTGCCTAGGTCCAAGGTCCCGTTCTTCCTAGGCCCTTTAAGAGCTTTAGGGCCTAGGTTCTATGCTCCTAAGCCCTTTTATTGCTTTTCCCTGGCCCTAGGACCTTATTTTGCAGGGACCCAAGGCTTATGAGTCGTTGGCCCTATTTTAGCCGGTAGATTATCCCCGGGTTACAACGGATCATCTCAAACTTATCGGTCAGGCCGGTGAGTGATTCCGATGCGCCCAGCAGAAGATAACCGCCTGGGTTCAGGCTGGCTGCCATTTGGTTGAGCACCTTGGCTTTCATCTCCGGCGAGAAGTAGATCAGCACATTGCGGCAGAAAATCACATCAAACTTGCCAAGCAGCGCATAGCTGTCTTTCAGGTTCTGCGGACGGAAGTTCACCATTCGCTTGACCTTGTCATTGACTCTGAGGCGACCATCACCGTTGTCCTCGAAGAACATCCGGCGGCGCTCCATCGATAACCCACGGCTGAGTGCCAAATTGTCGTAAGCACCTGTGCGGCAAGTCTCCAGCATGGTTTGAGAAATATCGGTCGCGGTAATTTGTACACTGCTAGGCAACATCCCAGGCCGGCGGTTCTGCGTTTCCAGCACCGTCATCGCGATAGAATAAGGTTCTTGCCCAGAGGAACTGGCTGAGGACCAAATTTTTATCGGACGTTTATTCGCTGCCAACTCCGGCAAGATGCGGTCAGCCAACACGGTATAAGGATAGGTATCTCGAAACCAAAGTGTTTCGTTGGTGGTCATCGCATCGACTGCAGCAACCCGCAGTTCACGATTTCGACCGGCAATCACCACCTGCAACAGTTCAGAGAGTGAAGATAATGAATACTGACTGACTAAAGGACTAAGCCGGCTTCTTACCAAATACTGTTTACTGTCACCCAGTACAATTCCACACTGGGCTTCTAGGAAACGGCAAAACTCGCGGTATTCCTGATCGTTTATAGTTATAGCTGTCATCTACTGCTCTAGTATGATTGTTCTTTGCTCGAGCCTGTTTATTTCGGCGTCATTTATTGTGGCATTGCCGCTTTTACTGCTGCGCCTAGTTCATCAGGATTAAATTTAGGAATGAAGGCATTAGCTCCGACACGTTCAACCATCGCTTGGTTAAACACCCCACTTAGTGAAGTGTGAAGGATAACATGCAAATCTTTCAGTTTCGGATCGTTGCGGATTTCTGCCGTCAGCGTATAGCCATCCATCTCTGGCATTTCAATATCTGAAATCACCAACGCCAGTTGTTTGTAAATATCGTCTTCCTGCGCCATTTCTCGCAGTTTAATAATGGCTTCTTTGCCATCCTTAACCAGCACACATTCACAGCCAATTGCTTCAATAGCGCGCTGAACCTGCTTGCGGGCAACACTGGAGTCATCCGCTACTAATACGCGCCGTACCGCTGGCATATCTTCAATGAGCTCTTCCAGTACAGAGCCCGTGATACTGGTGTTCACTGGGGAAATTTCATCAAGAATTTTTTCCACGTCCAGAATTTCAACCAGCTCATTATCTATTTCGGTCACTGCGGTCAGGTAGTTCGCCTTACCCGCCCCTTTTGGCGGCGGCAAAATTGACTCCCAGTTCATATTAATAATGCGTTCAACGGAAGACACCAAAAAGCCCTGAATCGAACGGTTGAATTCAGAAATAATCACGAAGCAATTGTCGAGATCGTCGATAGGGCGGCCACCGGTTGCCAGGCTCATATCAATCACGGAAATAGTTTGCCCACGGATATGCGCAATGCCCTTCACCAAGGGATGCAAGTTAGGCATCGTTGTCAATTTAGGGCACTGGAGCACCTCCTTGACTTTAAATACATTGATGCCATAACGTTGACGTCGATTAAGCCTGAAGGTTAGTAACTCTAGCCTGTTTTGACCGACCAGCTGGGTACGTTGATTCACCGAATCTAATATCCCCGACATATGAAGACGTCTCCTTGTTGATTGTTTTTATAATTTGATACGTGTTTACTAGAGAAACCAAAGGGTAAATCACATATCATAGCAAGTTAAAGCTGCTTTATTGAAATACCTGCGGTAAGGCACAGTATCCCATTGTGATTGGTGACATTAAAGAGATAAAAACGTGCTTAGTTACTCGCCTAACATTCACCTAATTTGTTTTATCGGCCTGCAGATTTTTTTCTTTAGCGGCATTAGCCCTGCGTTTGCTAATCAGGAAGCAAGCCAGTCCGCTACAACCAATATATCACCAGACGTTATCAGCCAAGCAGCGCAAGAGCATGTTACGGCGCTAACCCGTGAGGCAAATGGGCGCTTTACCATCACAGCCCCAAACCTCGATAACCGACTCCGCCTGCCCCAATGCCCTGAACCACTCTCGACCGGTATCCCCAACAAAAGCTCACTAAGCGGCACTGTCTCGGTATTGGTTCGGTGTGAATCCCTCAACTGGCAAATTTATGTCCCTGTCCGTGTTCAACAGGTGCTCGAACGGGTTGTCGCCAAAACGCCGCTCCCCAGAGGCACTGTCATTTCAGCGGCAGACATTGATGTTGAACAAGTGGAACTCAGGCGGCAACGCGGTGCCTCTTTTGCCAACCCCGAACAACTCATCGGTTCCAAAGTAAAACGTCCCGTCCGGCTCGGAGAAATCATACTCGCCAGCGATATCTGCCTGGTGTGTAGGAATGACGCTGTCCTGATTAAGGCTGGCAATGACGGACTTTCTATTATTACCGAAGGCAAAGCCTTGTCAGATGGGTCGCTAGGTGAACAAATCAGAGTGCAGAATAACCGTTCCAAAAAGGTGGTCACCGGTATCGTCAGTGCGGTGGGTGAAGTCACGGTTCGCTATTGATACGAAATTACCGAAATTTTACGTACAATACCTAAAGGTTTTGCTATCGTTGTCGATAATACAGTAGCTATAGAGCTTAACTGCACGTTCAAGGAGTTTCTAATGCCTACTATCAATAACATACGCACTAACCAGCCGTTGACTACCGGCGGGAATGTATCGAATACCGATACCGGTAAAAGCAAACCGGCTTCAGGTACGCAATCTAATGCAGCCGAGTCAGATTCCGTTTCCCTAAGCAGCCAAGGTCAATCTGTGGGTCAAATTCACCAGCAACTTGCCGCTCAGGAAGCGTTCGACACAGAAAAAGTCAATGCCATCAAAGAAGCTATTGCCAATGGTTCCTATGTCATTGATGCCGATAAGCTAGCGGCTAATATGATTAAACTCGAAGACGATTTGAAAGGCCTTTAAGGACAAGTGAGAGAGTATGTCTACATCTATAGAACAGCTTCTTGAACAGCAACAGGTGAACCTCACCTCTCTCACCACTTTGCTCGCACAAGAGCAAAAAGCCATTGTTGAACGCAAGTCTGAACTCATTCTTGAGTGTGCACAGAAAAAGTCGGCATTAATCGACAATATCAAGCTGGTCGATCACCAACTTTCCGTCCATCCTGAGCAGTCAAGGCTAGCTGAAGGTGGCGACTTATCTGCCAACGTCGCAACTTTGCGTTCACTTGCAGACGATTGCCAATCGACCAATGATATCAATGGTGAAGCCTTAATGCGTGCCCAGCTAAGCTTCCATAAGCTCAATAATCTATTGCAGCAAAGCCGTGGCAAACATCAAATGACCTATACCAGCGAAGGTACGACCCAGAACACCCGCACTCTGGGTACTGATCTAAAGGCATAAACAGCCGCTGTTTTATCTTTTGATAATACCGCTTAGAACATCACTTCCTGGCTCTGGGGAACGGCATAGATTTCTGCACTGCCCTGAAGACGCTCCATCCTATTGAGATCCAATTGCATTTCGGTCACATAGTTATCGCCAATGGGATAACTTCGGATCACTTCGGCCCCACGGATACTGCCATCAACCGAACTATTATTGTTTTCATAGTTCAACTGCTGATCATCCATCTCTGAACGGGCTGAAATACGAATACCGTATACCTGCTCAGTCAATTCACGGTATGCATCGAGCTTTGACGCTCGCATTGCACGCATCCGCTTCTCGTCCATACTCTTTCCTGGCTGCTCGCTAATAGAGGCATAGCCAACAGCGGTAATAATGTCAGTGTTGCGCGTTTCAACCAAAGGCTGACAACCGACAAGGAAAGCTAAAACCAGCAGGCACCAATAACGCATTTTTACTCCTAAGGCTTAATTACTACGGTGTTTCTATCGTGGGACAAGGTCTCGTCACGAATAATCCAACCATTATCCATTCGCATTCGATTAAGGCTATCGAGATCGCGGCCAATTCGATCAGCCGGCAAGAAGCCTTGTGCCGAGGCAATCACCACACGGGAGCGAATGCCAATAATACGGGCATTGACCAGTACCCCTGCCGATTGGCGCAGCATAGTGCCAGCCAACACATAATCAACAGGCTGCTCTGATGATAACTGCTGCCAGTCACGACTCAATGCAAAATCGCCATCCGGCGTCACTTTGATACCACCCGTGACTTTATAGTCAACCACGGTATAGCCCCGCTGCTGCATTTGGTAAATCAAGCCTTCCGAAACCGAATTACCCAGCCAATTGGTCTCGTCCATATCTTGCAGGTCAACAAATGACGTGACGGCCAAAGGCGTGCGTGCGGTCAAATACTGATTGGATTCAATCAGCTTATCAGCCATCCCCTCAATGAAAAAATCCATGGTATGACGAGGCATTTCATCCAAACTATGTCGGCTACCGGTATAAGGCTCTTTACCGTTATAAATGGGAGAATAGGCACAAGATGTTACCAACATTGCCATCAATACAATTACCCATTTTTTCATAATATACAGCTCCAATTGAAGAGAGACTTCAGACCCATAGCTTGTTATCGTAGATTCAAACAAAAACTTTATTGGTAAACACAAAAAATCAGGAATGCTCTTTGCATTATCCTTGGAATACTATGAAAGCCGCCATTCAATGTTAAAACCGATAGTGGCACACTCGCTTAAACTCGTAAGCATCCAACATAGAGTTTGAAGCAATTTTTATACCGAAAGTGGACGAAATGATAAAAAAGATCCTCCTCACTCTTAGCAGCACCTTACTACTACTTCTTGCCTTACCGGCAAGCGCGGCCTGGTATGAAGTCACCGGTTCTGCTGTCGTTCTACAAAGTGAGTCCCAAGCCCGTCAGAACGCGCTGGAAGATGCAGTGTTACAGGTGATCCGCTATTCCGGAGCCGATCTGTCCTCATTCAACCGTATCAAACCCTACCTGAAAAACAGCCAAGATCATTACCAGTTCAGTGGCAGCGAGTTACGTCAAATTACTGTCACCCAGAGTAAAAAGAGAAGTGGTAGCCTGTACCTGACAGCACAAATAGAAGTTTTTCCGTCGGCAAGAACTTGCCACAAGGTACAATACAAGAAAGGCCTGCTGCTGGGTGAGTTTGATATCCGCTCGCCTCAACACGCCTCACTGGGAGGAATTTACCAGCTAGGCAACAACTTCACCTCGGTATTAAAACGCCAACTGGAAACCCGTTCGCAAAGCTTTGTGGTCTCCGGCACCACCCGTGTCCAAATCAACCCGGGCTACCCAAGCCAGATGGTTATGCTGGCTGAAGACAATGATGCACAATATATCGTCAGCGGCCAGATCACCGACTTAACCTCGACGCTCGATCAAAAGCTATTACGTAGCGATAAGATCAATCGGCAATTTGCTGCCGAGCTTCAACTCATGGACGGCAAAACCGGCGAAATACTGATGCAGAACCAATACCGTGAAGTCGCCAATTGGCCATTTTCTCGCACCAGCCAAGTCGACACCGGCAGTGCCCGATTCTGGCAGTCTTCTTACGGCCAGGCTGTCCAGCGGGTCAGCCAAAATATGATGCTAGATCTGGAAAGCTCGCTAGCCTGCCGTACTAACTTGCCAGAAGTCGTCCGCCACTATGGCAATACCGTTCATATCAACCAAGGGCGCAAACATGGCGTTAAGCAAGGTGACCAGCTTGCCCTATGGCACAGCGCTGGCTTTATTGATCAAAACGGGATCCCAAGAAATCGTATGGTCCAAACCGAGATCACTTTGGTTGTCGATCGTGTCTACGAGAAATCTGCCGAGCTCAGCATTGAACAGCCTGAACTTGCCAGCAGCATCCAACCTGGTGATTTGCTAACCAAACAGATGGAAGATTAAGACTAGCTACTTAATTTATTGGAAATTTTTTGTATAATGGCAAAACCAAGCAGTGCTTGCTGCTCCCTTAGCTCAGCTGGATAGAGCGTCCCCCTCCTAAGGGGAAGGCCACAGGTTCGACTCCTGTAGGGAGCGCCATATTCAAGGCCCAGTTACCATCATGTAACTGGGCCTTTTTCGTTTTGGCTCACCACTTACATTGTAAAATCAATGCTGATATAGATGTTTCCCAGTTGCCCGAGTTCATGATCTTTCCACTCATCGAGCGTATCAAACATCCGATAACCAAAATCAAAACTGGTCTCTGAACTGAATTGGTATCGGATACCCGTTTGTCCACCAAAGGTCCAGTCATTGCTATCATGTAGACCAAACTTATAACCTAAACTGCCACCGCCGAAGACCTGCCAGTTTCCGCTATCTGTAAACGGATACAAATAGTCATAGGCAATATGAATACTGGTCACGCCTGATGAAAAACCATGGGAGTAATTTGCCGCAACGCGATGCTTTTCATCAAATATTGCCCCTAGGCGGAACACCGGCTCAAACTCTAGTGGCGACTCATACTTCGTCCCATCCGTGACACCAATACCGATAAAAGACTTGGACTCCTTCTCCTCGGCCGCCACAACTGTCGAAATACAAGCAAGCAATAAGCCGCCCAATGCAGCTTGATGAATTAGCTTCTTAATCATATAAAAAACACCGTTCTAAATTTGATTGCAAAATACAACAACACGATGTTGATAGAAAGCAACGAGAGGCTTAATTCATATGAAAAAATCAGCTAGACCAAGAATATGGATGTTTTTACAAAGGCGGGGAAAGATAAAAAGCCTGAAAAAGCAAAAACCCCGCCGAAGCGAGGTTTTCTTAATTTGGTGGAGCTAGGCGGGATCGAACCGCCGACCTCTTGCATGCCATGCAAGCGCTCTCCCAGCTGAGCTATAGCCCCAAATCGTGAAAAGGATAATAAAAACTTAGTTAAATCATGTCAATAGAGCCCACACCAACAGTATAGATTGAGCAATGATTTCGTGATGGCTGTCACTATCTAATCAGTAACTGGCAGAGTCACACCGTCTGAACATCAATATCACACTGTTATTAATGCTAAAAAAAAATGATCTTCACCTACTATCTAATGGTACAGAAACATGCCGTACATGAAATTTTGAGGCTTTAATCACATGCGTTTTATTGAGAAGGAGAACGCTATGAAGAAAATCATCACTGTTTTTGCTGCAATGATGGTCGCTGCTAGTTTCAATGTTGGGGCTTTCACGCTGTCAGGCACTGAGGCCGATCTACCAGAAGATGCCGTTAAACATTGTGCAACAGCAAAAAGCTTCTATGTCTGTATTAATAACTACAAACAAATGCACAAGAAATAAAAAAACGGAAGAGTTTTCACTCTTCCGCTTCATTTTGTTCTAGTTCAGATAAACTGAATTAGCTGTTTGCTTCACGCTCGGCAATAAATGCCAACGCCATCTTGATTCGTGCAGCAACACGCTCTTTGCCAATCAACTGCATAACAGCGTCAACAGATGGTGACTGGCCTTGGCCTGTCACAGATACGCGAAGTGGCATACCCACTTTACCCATACCTAGTTCAAGCTCTTCACAGGTTTCTTTAATAACATTGTGAAGGTTTTCTGTTGTCCACTCTTCAACGGCTTCAACTTTAGCAAGAGCCAGTTCCAACGCTTCTTTAGCAACTGGACGCAGGTGTTTCTTCGCCGCGCCAGCTTCAAATTCGCTGAAGTCTTGGTAGAAGTAACGAGACTGCTCTGCTAGTTCGATAAGCGTGTTGCAGCGCTCGCCCACTAGCTTGATCACATCAGTGATTGCCGGGCCGTCTGTGATAGAAATTTCTTTCTGATCCAAGTGCCACTGCAGGTATTCTGCAACGTACTCAGGCTCAGCCGTCTTGATGTAGTGGTTGTTTAGCCACAATAGTTTATCAGTGTTGAATGCAGATGCAGACTTACTGATTGAGTCTAGGCTAAACAGTTTGATCATTTCTTCTAGTGAGAAGATTTCCTGATCACCGTGTGACCAACCTAGGCGAACCAAGTAGTTCAGAAGTGCCTGAGGAAGGTAGCCTTCGTCACGGTACTGCATCACGCTTACCGCACCATGGCGCTTAGACAGTTTGGCACCGTCATCGCCCAAGATCATTGCACAGTGAGCAAACTCAGGTACTGGTGCGCCAAGAGCTTCATAGATGTTGATCTGACGAGGGGTGTTGTTGATATGGTCTTCACCACGAACAACCTGAGTGATACCCATATCCCAGTCATCAACGACAACACAGAAGTTGTATGTCGGGCTGCCATCAGTACGACGGATGATCAGATCATCTAGCTCGCTGTTAGCAATTTCGATACGGCCACGTACGTGATCGTCAAAAACTACCGTACCCTCTTTCGGGTTACGGAAGCGGATCACAAACGGCGAGTCTTCAGTCGCAGCGGCGTTAGCGGCCACAACTTTAGGATGGTTAGCATCGTAACGAGGTTTTACACCTGCAGCCATTTGCTCTTCACGGATTTCATCCAGTAGCTCTTTCGGGCAGTAGCATTTGTATGCCTTGTCTTCTGCCATCAACTGGTCAATTAACTGGTTGTAACGATCAAAACGCTTGGTCTGGTAGTAAGGACCTTCATCCCAGTTCAGACCCAACCATTCCATACCTTCAAGAATGGCATCGATCGCTTCCTGTGTAGAGCGTTCCAGGTCAGTGTCTTCGATACGAAGAACAAATTCGCCACCCATGTGTTTAGCAAACAACCAAGAATAAAGAGCTGTACGAGCACCACCGACGTGCAAAAAGCCTGTTGGGCTCGGTGCAAAGCGAGTTTTAACCGTCATTGAACAATACCTAATTAATGAAGGAGTATGCAGTGGGTTCACTGCTATCAGATGGCGGGTATTTTACCACTGTCTGGTAAATCTACAATGATCAGGCAAAGATACATTGCACCCTACGACTGAGCTAAGTAAGGTGCGGTTAAATCTAACCCTGATTATTGGCTTATTTCAGGTTACTAATGGCCCATTGCATAAATTGCTGCTGCTCTTCTGCACTTAGCTCTGAGAACCCAGTTTGGAGAATGGCTATCCGGTTAGATGAGGTAGATGTAGATACTTTATCAATGGCCTGCTCAGGCACCGACTGTGCGACTGCCATCACTGCAGTTCCTTGGCCTTTCTGATTATACTGTGCAACCGCTTTTTCGTAATCTTGAAAGCCTTGCAGTCCTCCTATTGGCAACAGTTCTGCTTGGTAGTGGATGGCTTTGCCATCTTCATCAATAAGCTCAAAGTCCAATGACTGAGTAAATGCCCTTACCTCCGCCATATCCCTGAATGGCGTATAACTTAATGTCAGTGGGCTTTCCTGCGCATCAAAACGGATAACAATAGGATCTGAGTTATATTTCGAACGGCGACCATCTTGAGGCACAATTTGCCCAAGTTGTACCAACAACTGATTTTGCCCTTCTTTTACCTCAAGGTGTCCGATACGCTCAAAAAAACCTTTTTCAACTTGGTTGCCATTTAATACCAAAGGTGAAATTTCGCGGCTTAGCTCTATCGTCGTTTCGGCTGACACCCCGAAGGCCACGGCAGATATCGCGAATCCAACTATTGGTGATACCCATTTTTTCATTATATTTCCTCGAGGCAAAAGGGCGGGTTCCCCCGCCCAACAATATTTTAATGCATTGATTAGATTAGAAGTAGTACTCAACCCCTACTGAGATTTCACTGAATGAGTCAGACTTCCAACGAGAATACGTTGTGTTGTTGCCTACTCCAGTATCTACAGTGTTGTCGCCAAAGCTAACATCGCGGGCACGTAGGTATAGCACGGCGGCAGGGTCGACAAAGTACATGACCTGCCCCGAGATGACGTCATCGGAGGTACCGCTAATTTTCTGACCATTGACTTCCAAATCAAAGTTTTTGGCGTAACCCACTTTGAACTGCCAGTCTCCAATGTTGTACATCAGGCCTGATGTCATCGCTTCTTGTTTCTCTTCACGGCCCTTATCAGTGCCTGATGTCACTTCCGCTTCCTGCCAACGGTACTGGGCGAAGAAAGAGATACCGTTATCGAACCATCCCTGAAGGCCTAACAAGTAAGTGTTGTTGTCCCACTCGCGAGTGAAATCCTGGTAACTGGTTGACCCGAGTGTAGGATCTTTAACTGTTGTCTGACCATCCTGGAAGGTTTCCCGCGTGTCATAGTTCATTTCATAAGCGGCATCGAACTGGATTGGGCCAACCTTATAGTGCCCAGCAGCACCGTGCCACCAACCTTCATCACTACCGGTCGCCGCAGCACTAGTTCGCCCTGTTGCCACATCCATCGAGAAACCATTCCAGTTTGGTGAATCCCACCTGATTGTATTCGATGAGCGATCCTGGAACTTGGATCCACCAATCAAACCGCCCCAATCCCAGACATCACCCAGTCCCGGGTTTGCCCCAGGCCAGTCAACAAGTTCATAGATAGGTGTTAATACACGCCCCACTCGAACTTGACCAAATGTTTCGAAATCTTCAAAACCAACAAAGGTATCACGCTCACCGAGCCCACCTTTGTCTTCATGGCCTGAATAGGAAGGATCGACATACCCACTCTCGACCTGCCAAATAAATTTTGGCGCGAAATTAGCAAATTGCTTCGAGCCTCTAAAACCGATGCGAGTCTCGTTATTGACCTGAGTACCGTCTAGGTTGGGAGAGTTATCGTAGTCACGGTTATGCACTTGTACAGCAACCACACCATATACTTCATATTTAGCATCTGTATCGTTTGCCTGTGCCGGTACCGCTGCCACAGTTGCTGACATAACAGCTGCCCCCAAAAGGGTACGCTTGAAGATCTTATCCATGAAAAACTCCTAATATTATAGCTGTTTAGGCAATGCCTCCTCAGTTGGCCGCCGAAGGAGGATTGCCTTAATTTCTATCATCTGTTGTTCATAAATAAGGCTATCGGCTTTTTTTTTATCGTGAAGATAGGTCAAAGAAAAACATGATCGCCTTCAAAATAGGCAAATCTAAACTCAACATAAAAGATTAAAATACAAACACTTAACGTAAAAACATAAACGCATCGCTGTTTTTGCAGTAAAAATAAAGAGTGCGCCAGATCGCATAAAGAAGTGAAATAGAGAACATTTTTTTGCGTTTCTTAGGAAGATTTACAGTCTGTGGCTTTTTATTATTTTTCTTGATGAGGAAACAGTGATCATGCTCTCAATGCATTCTCTTATGTACAGAGAGAATTTTTACCTTTTAATAGTTTTTTGACGTTTTTGACATTAGCTATAACGACAGGTCTGTCCCCTTTAGACGACTATCAGAGCAGGCGTATCTGCTGTGTTACAGATAAGTTCAGCCACCTACAAGCAATCTGTCCGTTAATTGTTTACCGAAAAATCAATAGGTAACACTGAGACAAACGCACACATCAACTATCACTTAATGGTTTGGCGAAAAGCAGTGTTAGTTAGCCCACAGTTGTGTGGCATACCAAGTAAAGTTCCGGTGATATACCTATCTGTCAATATAATGAGGCGTTTCAGAAAAAGATGAGGGAAAATTCGATGGCCATAATTAGTTTCTTAGCTTCCAACAAATAAGCATGAGTTTATATATGCATTCGATTAGGTAATTTTTATCGATACAACAGGAAGTAGCGATTAATTCACTTTATAAATTTAGATCTCGAAAATACAGGCAAGACAGAAAATAAACGATGCAGGGTTAAGATTATAAATTTATTTTTCAACTTTAAGATTTCACGCTCTTCAAAATAATCAGCCCCCAACACTACCAACCATAAGTAACTGATTTTAAAGAGTAAAGATAAAAGCAAAAAAGAACACTTATTTATTTGTATAAATTTACAGAGATTTTCGAAATTTTTTTGACCTTTTCCTAATCCTATACGTAAACTGAAAATGAAACGATAAGCAACGGAGTTAATTATCTGATTTTAAGCAAGGGAAAGCTTACTCTATTTCATCTAATTAAAATTGAGGTTTATATGAAAAGTGTAATTGCTGTAACTGTAGCCACATTTTTATTTTTTTCGGGCAATACCATGGCTAACTCAAGCTCTGGTGGTGCAAAGGCATCATCGGCAACAGGGCCTTGGGTTGAGTGTCTTTTACCGGATGGAAAAGTAGATTATACCCCACTGATGATCTGCAAACTGCAGAAGAAAGGTACAGTTAAATACTAGCTTAACTGTCGGGAGTGGGGATTTCCACTCCCTATCAAATTATTGTTGAGCAGCCCATTTGATAAAAACCGCTCTTTTCTCAGCAGGGAGCCGTAAAAAATCAGCCTGCAATATAATAAGCGATTGATCGTCCGAAAGTGACATGCTTGAGCTTGTTGCTGATTGGGTTACCACCGTTGCGTTTTTCGTGGTAGCGCCATAGGTAAGTGCTGGTTTTACCCTTGCCTCTGCGACGAAGCCATGGGCGACGTTATAATCGGCCAGCTCTCGCTCATAATCACGTGCGATACCCGCTCCTCGGGGCAATACACCTTGATGGAAATCGGAAAACTCAACGCCAGACTCTTCTAACTTAAATGATGGTTCTTTATCAAAGCCTTTGATCTGGTCTTCACGAATAATTGACCGGCTTGCACTTATATGAAGATCCGTCTCTGATTGATTAAATGTTAGTACCACCGGTTTGGTAAGAAATTTTTTGAACTCACCATTGTAGGAAACCAATTTTGATACACGAGTAATCAACTGATTAGGACCATCTTCTAACTCAATATTACTTGGCGATTTTGTGAACGCCCCTAACGGCTTACCATTGATGGCCAAGAGTTCGACATCTCGTTCAAAAGACACGTTAACCGCAGCCTGTGAGTTTGCTGCCACGAGCAAAGTTGCTACTCCCAGCAATTTCTTCAGATTATTATTCATATGTCCCTCTTTATGAAAAATGCGAGCACCCGGAGATGCCCGCAATGTGTCATCTAATCAGTAGAATCATGCACTATTAGAAGTAGTACTCTGCACCAAACATGAAGCGTGTACCGTCATGTTCCTCATTATTACCTAGCATGTCGTAATTACGAACATCGAAGTACAGTGCAGTACTTGGCAGTAAGTACATCACACGACCTGTAATGGCTTGAGAGGCCGTGTCTTTAGTGAATACGCCATTGTCATCACGATCTACTGCTTTATCGGCATCTGTCGTTGCTGCATAACCTAGCTTATAGACCCAAGTCTGATCCATCATATATGCAACAGTTGCAGAGTATGCATCTTGCTGGTTATCAGTACGATCGTTCCACATTGGTTTGTAGGCAGCAGTGAAAGTGAAATCACCAAGGTTCAAGCTACCACCAACAATAGCGTAAGACTCATCACCCGCTTTTTCACCAGCGCCATTTGTGTAATCATTCTGCGTGTAGTAACCGGCATGAACGTTAAAGTTAGAGCCTGTGTAAGCCGCCGCAATCGAAGCAATCATTGCGTCTGTTGATGTATTCATACCACTAAGAGTCGCCTGGAAGTCAAAACCGCTCCAGTTAGCAGAGTCAAAGCGAATTGTGTGATTCGCACGGTCAGCAAAACCTGTCCCAATGGCGCTATGCCAATCGAACACGTTACCTAGGCCTGGGTTTGTGTGCGGCCAGTCAACGTAATCGTAAGCGGCGACTAGCTGACGGCCATATTTAATTTGACCAACGCCGTCAAACTCAAAACCGACGTAAGTGTCACGACCACCGAATGCCCCCCAGCCGTCATCATTACCTCCGCCACCATTATCAGCGTTACCTGTTTCCATCTGGTAAATGAAAGCAGGAGCCATCGCGTCGTATTCTACTTTACCTCGGATACCAATACGGGATTCAATTTCTACTGCAACATTATCATCTTCACCCTTGGCATCCGCACTCCAGTACTGCAAGCTACCTGCTGCCTGTCCGTACAGCACTACGTTCTCACCCATCAGCTCGATGGCTGCGTTTGCATTACCAGCAGCTGCACACATCGCGACTGCCGCGCCCAATAGAGAACGTTTGAACATCTTATCCATGGAAAAACTCCTAAAAATACTAGCTGTGTTTACTTGTGCCCAAAAGGTTGGCCGCCGAGGGCAACAAGTAACTCTCCCAATATGCAACCTGCCGAATGCAGCTTGCTATATTTTTTAAACTTAGATTGAACTATTTATTTCAACCTCTGTCCTTCTTCCCCCCTAAGACTACTTTCACATCAAAAAACATCAAACAGAACTTAATTTATTCTTTAAAAAATATGACTCAGTGCAAAGTTTTTTGCGATTAGTGATCCGGATCAAATCGCATTCTAAATAGATACAAACAAAACAAAAACATGATTAATAACAACAACTTGAACATATAAAAGTATCAACAACTTATAGCTACCTTTAAAATGATCTATCCATCACTAGTGCATTTGCCAGCACTTTTTTGTCTCAAAGACAGCTAAAAACCCCAAAGAATTCGCATCAAAAAATAACAAAGGGGTTTTATTTTTATGCAAAAAAAATAGCTCTAAAGACAGCACTTTAGAGCTATTTCACGTTAATTTCGTCAATAAATTAAATTTTGACGTTTTTAACGGTTTTACCGTGCCATGAAGTCAACAAGCTGCTGTTCATCCCAAATTTCGATGCCAAGTTCTTGAGCTTTGGTTAATTTTGACCCCGCAGCCTCCCCGGCAACCAGTAAATCTGTCTTCTTAGAGACACTTCCCGTTACTTTGGCACCAAGGTTTTGCAATGCCGCTTTGGCATCAGAGCGGGTTAGCTGTGACAAGCTACCTGTCAGCACAACCGTTTTTCCATCTAACGGTAATTCAACATCTTCATCACGTTGTTCAATCGCCGGCCAATGAATCCCCACTTCAATAAGCTCTTTAATCACAGTCAGGTTATGCTCTTCACGGAAGAAGTTGTAAACGTGTGCCGCAACAATCTCACCGACATCTTGAACCTCAACCAGTTGCTCTTTGGTTGCCGCCTCAATGTCAGGAAGTGTGCCGAAGTGCATGGCCAAGTTCGCAGCTGTTGCTTCACCCACTTCACGGATACCCAGTGAATACAGGAAACGAGGCAGTGTCGTCAGCTTTGATGAAGATAGTGAGTCCACCAGCTTTTGTGCCGATTTAGGGCCCATTCTTTCCAAAACCGTCAATACGCCCGCTGACAACTTGAAGAGATCGGCAGGTGTGGCCACCATTTCACGGTCAACCAGTTGCTCAATAATTTTTTCGCCACACCCATCAACATCCAGCGCTTTACGCGACACAAAGTGCTTGAGGGCTTCTTTACGCTGGGCTTGGCAGAAAAGTCCACCGGAGCAACGTGCAACTGCCTCACCTTCCACTCGTTCAACTTTGGACTCACACACTGGGCACACGTCTGGGAAAATAATTTCCTTGGCATCAGCCGGGCGGCGCGATTCGACAACAGATGCAATTTGCGGGATCACATCACCGGCACGGCGGATAATTACGGTGTCTCCCACCATGACACCTAAACGAGCAATCTCATCGGCATTGTGCAATGTCGCGTTACTTACCGTAACACCACCAACGAATACCGGCTCCAGTTTTGCTACTGGCGTTATCGCACCGGTACGCCCAACCTGAAATTCAACATTCTTAAGCGTGGTCAGCTCTTCTTGGGCAGGGAATTTGTAGGCAATCGCCCAGCGAGGGGCACGTGCAACAAAGCCCAAACGCTGCTGGATAGCAACATCATCGACTTTGATCACCACACCATCAATTTGATAAGGTAGCGCCTCGCGTTTTCCACCAATTTCCTGGTGGTAAGCGATCACTTCATCCATGCTGGCAAGTTGGCGAATTTCAGGGCACATCGGCAAGCCCCACCCTTTAAGCTGTACCAAACGATCATATTGGCTTGGTGCAAGCTCGAGCCCTTCAACTACACCCACAGAATAGGCATAAAAACTCAGAGGTCGTGTAGCTGTAATCTTAGAGTCAAGTTGTCGTAAGCTACCTGCCGCTGCATTACGCGGATTGGCAAATGTCTTTTCACCCTTCTTCAAGGCTTTTTCATTGAGTGCTTCGAAGCCTTTTTTCGGCATGAAGACTTCACCACGAACCTCAAGGCGTGCCGGCCAACCCTCGCCGCGAAGCTTAAGCGGGATAGAACGAATGGTACGCACGTTCTCTGTGATATTTTCACCGGTGGTGCCATCACCTCGAGTCGCTGCTTGAATCAGTACGCCGTTCTCATACATCAAGCTCACAGCCAAGCCATCAAGCTTGGGCTCACAGCAATAAGTCAGAGAGGATTCTGAGAGCAGGCGATCCAGCATTCGCTTTTCAAAAGCATGGAGATCTTCGTCGTTGAATGCATTGTCCAAAGACAGCATCGGGATTTCATGGGTGATCTGGGTAAAGCCGTCCAGCGGCTTACCGCCAACACGCTGACTCGGTGAGTCAACCGTAACCAACTCAGGGTTTTCGGCCTCAATCGCCAGCAACTGCTGCATCATACGGTCGTATTCAACATCAGGTATTTCCGGATTGTCTTCTACGTAATAGCGGTGACCGTGATAGGCAAGTAGTTCGCGCAACTCATCGAGCTGCTGCTGAATATCGTGGCTCATATATGTACCTGTACTTATACCAAGCGATTTCACCTTATTAAGGTATTGCTTGGGGGAGATATAAAAAAACAAGGCCCCTTATACCATATGTATAAAGGGCCAATTGTGTTCGTTAAAAGCTACAAAAAATTAATTAGCAGTATAGCGCTGCGCTTTGTCGCGGTAGCCATTAATACGATGCGGCGTGATAAGGTTTCGCTCATGGTCAAGCACATCACCGCCCAAGCTATCAGCAATACGCTGAACAGTTTGCAGCATCAAATTGAAGTTCTGATCAGCACGGCCAACCTCGCATGGCAGCATAAGGTAGAATGCTACCCCCGGCGTTTCAAAGCTTTCATTGCCACCTTCAGGGAAATGGGCCGGATGCACCATATTGGTCACCGAGAAAATAGCAGGCCCAGTACCCGCAGCATCTGCATGGCGGTGATACACCGAGTTTTCACCGAAGATCAGGTGGTTTTGTTCAAAAGCGTTAAATAGTCGGCTGCCACGGAACATCTCACCATTACGGGCGTGAACATTCAATACCAAGTAATCAGGTGGCAGCACTTCTTTCTCGACCTGCTGTTCCGGCTCTTCAACAGGCAGGCTTTGCTCAACAACTGGCTCTGAAACGGGTTCAATAACGGCTTCTTCCGTTCGTACCGTTTCTACCTCAACGTTAATTGGGGACTCAATCGCTACTGAAGCGGTAGCAATAGGTTCAGCGGTCTCTGGTTGCTGAGTCTCAGCTTGCGCAGGTTCTTCAAGCGTGACTTGCTCAGCGGTAGCAACATTTAGCACCGGCTCAACTTTTTCTGCCACCTTCTCTGTCGACTCTGGTGCCACAACTTTAGGGGCTGCCTGCTCTTGAGCTTGCGGTACAGGCTCTTGCTTTGGTGCTGCTACCGGTTTAGGTTCTGCAACTACAGGTTGTTCAACAACTTTTGGCTTGTCGACAACAACAGATGCCGGCTCTGGGGCAACCACTTGTTCGGGAGCGGGTGTCTCTACTGCAGTCATCGCTGGACTCGGTGCATTTTGCCCTTGGGTAGAAACTGAATCGTTGATGGCAGGGCCATCGAGTAATGGGTCAGCATCCAACTTTGCACCGAAGTGCAATTCGGGTTCTTTCCTTTCATGACGAGGTGCCTCGGCAACACTTGTATCAGAGCCCACCACTCTGACACTGCCTACACCATCTTTATCAAACCCTTCCGAATCTCGGGAAGACTTGTCCAACTTACCCAGTGGCTTCTCACCAAACTTTGCAGGTTTTTCTTTACGGCTACTCCATAGCCCATGAAGCAACAATCCTGCAATGGCAAGTGCACCGACAATAATAAGAACCAGACGCAATTCCTGCATACGAATACTCTGAATTAACTTGTAACCCATTACCGGGTAAATCAACATCTAGGTTACAGCCACTGCTCGCCAGTGGGTAACCTCTACTACTTAGCTTGTTACTTTTTATCATAGTCAGTCATACAGCTATGACAAAAAAGTGCAAATTAAAAAGCCAACTACAACCCTTCACTGAAGTAGTATACATCAGTCATTATGGACTTAACTTTACTCTAATGTATCAAAACTCAAATCAGAATGAGAAGGTGAAAGTCGTTATTCGTGCAAGATAGTGCTGCCGAGCACAAAAATGAACAAGCTTTGACCATTTTTGCTGTCATCAGAGCGTTCCCAAACGGCGTTAATTTGCTTATAGCTATTAATCACCGTTACTATCAGGCCAAGAATGATTACATCTTTATCCCATTTTCGACTTGCCAAGGAGCCTATATGCAATCTACCCGGCAGCCCCGCCCCCAGCTAACAGCCCCATTAAGTGGTGCCGGTTATTTCTTTCGTGGCATTTCACTGGCGACCCAACCTGGAACGCGTCGCTTTGTCCTCTTTCCTCTATTAATTAACATTGTGCTGTTTGGCACGGCCTTCGGATTGGTACTCAGTCAGCTGGGAACTTGGATTGATGGCTGGATGAATCAACTGCCAAGCTGGCTAGATTGGCTGTCTTACCTGCTGTGGCCTTTACTTGCTATCGCCACCCTAGTCACTTTCTCCTATTTATTCAGTACTATTGCCAACTGGATTGCAGCGCCATTCAATGGTTTGCTCGCTGAGCACCTAGAAGCCAAGCTGACTGGCCAAAAGGCCCCGGATACTGGGATCACCGGCGTCATGAAAGATCTCCCTCGGATCATGCACCGCGAGTGGATCAAGCTAAAGTACTACCTACCTAAAGCCATTGGGCTTTTCATCCTAATGTGGATCCCGGCTATTGGTCAGACTGTAGGCCCAGTTTTGTGGTTCTTGTTCAGTGCCTGGATGATGAGTATCCAGTACGCCGACTACCCGTTCGACAACCATAAGGTGCCATTTCCAGCCATGCGCGATGCCCTGAAAACTAAGCGCGGCACATCGCTAAGCTTTGGTAGCCTGGTAATGCTTTGCACCATGACCCCAATCCTCAACCTGTTCGTAATGCCGGTAGCAGTATGTGGCGCAACGGCTATGTGGGTTGACCATTACCGCGAGCAGCATAGAAATTACTAAATTAGGTCCTGGGTCCTGGGTCCTGGGTCCTGGGTCCTGGGTCCTGGGTCCTGGGTCCTGGGTCCTGGGTCCTGGGTCCTGGGTCCTGGGTCCTGCAGGATCTTTTAAAGCTATCTTTATCAAGTCAAGCTATTCGCTCTTCTCGCTTTTCTCAAAATCAGCTCCTCCTAGGAACTAGCCTCTGCTCTCCCAAGGACCTAGGACCATTTCTTCCCAGGACCAACTTCCACTGACATAAAGACTCACGCGAAACTTGTCGTATCCCACCTTAGTCCCTTGACCGTACATACTGTTGTTCCCATATAACAATAAGATATAACCACAAATTACTTTGCAAACCTCGTTTAGGGGTTATGCTTAACGTGTCTTATGTTTTTAAACGCGTTACGAAGGAACGACAACAATGAGCAAGATCTACGAAGATAACTCCCTGACTATTGGTAATACTCCGCTCGTTCGCCTTAACCGAGTAAGTAAAGGAAACGTCTTGGCTAAGGTTGAAGCCCGTAACCCGAGCTTCAGCGTTAAATGTCGTATCGGTGCCAATATGATTTGGGACGCCGAGAAGAAAGGTATTTTGAAAGAAGGTGTTGAGCTTGTTGAGCCAACAAGTGGTAACACAGGTATTGCTCTTGCGTTTGTTGCTTCTGCTCGTGGCTACAAACTAACGCTGACTATGCCAGAGAGCATGAGCCTTGAGCGCCGTAAGCTACTTAAAGCCCTAGGTGCAAACCTTGTTCTTACAGAAGCGCCAAAAGGTATGAAAGGCGCTATCGAAAAAGCTGAAGAAATTGTTGCTTCGAACCCAGACAAGTACCTTCTACTACAACAGTTCAACAACCCAGCCAACCCTGAAATCCACGAGAAGACAACAGGCCCTGAAGTATGGGATGCCACCGACGGTGAAATTGATGTCTTTGTTTCGGGTGTAGGTACCGGTGGTACGCTGACAGGTGTGAGCCGCTATATCAAGCAGCAAAAAGGCAAAGCCATTACTACAGTGGCAGTAGAGCCTACTGAGTCACCAGTTATCACTCAGGCCCTTAACGGCGATGAAATCAAGCCTGCGCCACACAAAATCCAAGGTATCGGTGCTGGCTTCATTCCTGGCAACCTAGATCTTGAATTAATTGATGAAGTTGAGCGCGTAAGCTCAGAAGATGCAATTGATATGGCACGTCGCCTGATGGAAGAAGAAGGTATCCTAGCAGGTATTTCTTCTGGCGCAGCAGTAGTAGCAGCAAACCGCATTGCTGAACGTCCAGAATTTGCAGGTAAAAATATCGTTGTTGTGCTACCAAGTTCAGGTGAGCGCTACCTGTCATCAGCACTGTTTGCCGGTATCTTTACAGAAAAAGAAACCCAACAGTGATCACACTTTCACATGTTGACGTAACGAATGTTACCCAAAAGCCTCCCTATGGGGGGCTTTTTTGTTGCATTTTGGCCGTAGCTTTAATATAAATCCGTTGTGTTTTATTTCTAGCTTCAAAATAAAGCGGTCAAAAAAAGGACGGCTAGAGGTTGGAACAGAGAGAAAAGTCACAAAAAATTGACTTGGATTAATCTCAAACACCGAACTGTTGGGTAGTTTATAATCCCAGATAGCGAGCTTAGCATAAACAGGTTAAGCTTACTTTCAGTTACGTTAATATTAAATAAATAATATCTATATCGGGGTGAAAAATGTATCAGAAGCAAGTTGAGATCACTGCAGAAAACGGTCTACACACTCGTCCAGCTGCTCAGTTCGTTAAAGAAGCTAAAGGCTTCGACGCTGACATCACAGTGACTTCAAACGGCAAAAGCGCAAGCGCTAAAAGCCTATTCAAGCTTCAGACTCTAGGTCTAGTAAAAGGCACAGTAGTAACTATCTCTGCTGAAGGTGCTCAAGCTCAACAAGCTGTTGACCACCTAGTTGCTCTAATGGACGAACTGCACTAATCCGCAGTCCGTTTATTACTTCCCCTAGTTTTAAGTCAATTTAAGGTAAGGCTATGATTTCAGGTATCCTGGCATCTCCTGGTATTGCTTTTGGTAAAGCACTACTACTGCAGGAAGAAGAGATTGTTCTAAACAAAGCTCCAATCGCTGCAGACCAAATCGAGAACGAAATTCAGCGTTTCTTCGATGCTCGAAAAAAATCTTCTGAGCAACTAGAAGTTATCAAAGAAAAAGCACGTGCAACCTTCGGTGAAGAGAAGGAAGCCATCTTTGAAGGCCACATCATGCTGCTGGAAGATGAAGAGCTTGAAGAAGAAATCATAGCCTTCATTAAAGACAACAATGCGTCTGCAGACCTTGCGATTCACTCAATCATCGAAGAGCAAGCATCTACGCTAGAATCATTGGATGATGAATACCTAAAAGAGCGCGCAACGGACATCCGTGATATCGGTAACCGCTTTGTGAAAAACGCACTGGGTATCAGCATCGTAAACCTAAGCGCTATCAACGAAGAAGTTATCCTGGTTGCTAACGACCTAACGCCTTCTGAAACTGCGCAAATCA
The DNA here is from genome assembly GCF_003026455.1 of Photobacterium rosenbergii. Classification (GTDB taxonomy): domain Bacteria; phylum Pseudomonadota; class Gammaproteobacteria; order Enterobacterales; family Vibrionaceae; genus Photobacterium; species Photobacterium rosenbergii. The sequence goes on along the minus strand of NZ_PYMB01000008.1, from coordinate 48,026 downwards.
ACCTAGATTACGTTCTTGGCTTCATCACTGATATCGGTGGCCGTACGTCGCACACCTCTATCATGGCGCGTTCTCTAGAGCTACCTGCAATCGTAGGTACTAACGATATTACAGCTCAGGTTAAGAACGGCGACATGCTGATTCTTGATGCAATCAACAACACGATTGTTATCAACCCATCTGAAGCTGAACTAACCAAATTCAAAGCGATCCGTGACGCACACGTTGCCGAGAAAGAAGAACTGGCTAAGCTAAAAGACCTGCCAGCTATCACGCTTGACGGCAAGCAAGTGGAAGTTTGCGGTAACATCGGTACAGTTAAAGACTGTGACGGCGTTAACCGTAACGGTGGTGAAGGTGTTGGCCTTTACCGTACTGAATTCCTGTTCATGGACCGCGACGCACTTCCTACCGAGGAAGAGCAGTACGCAGCTTACAAAGAAGTTGCGGAAGCAATGCACGGCGAGCCAGTGATCATCCGTACTATGGATATCGGTGGTGACAAAGATCTACCGTACATGGATCTGCCACAAGAAATGAACCCGTTCCTAGGCTGGCGTGCGGTTCGTATCAGCCTTGACCGTCGCGAAATCCTACGTGACCAGCTACGCGGTATCCTTCGTGCATCTGCGCACGGTAAGATCCGTATCATGTTCCCGATGATTATCTCTGTTGAGGAAATCCGCGAACTGAAAGCTGCGATTGAAGAGTACAAAGCAGAGCTTCGTGCTGAAGGCCACGCGTTCGACGAAAACATCGAGATCGGTGTAATGGTTGAGACCCCTGCTGCAGCAGCGATTGCTCACCACCTAGCAAAAGAAGTTGAGTTCTTTAGTATTGGTACTAACGACTTAACCCAGTATACTCTTGCTGTTGACCGTGGTAATGAGCTGATTTCTCACCTTTACAACCCACTATCACCTGCTGTCCTAACTGTGATTAAGCAAGTTATCGACGCTTCTCACAAAGAAGGCAAGTGGACAGGTATGTGTGGCGAGCTAGCGGGTGATGAGCGTGCAACCCTACTACTACTAGGTATGGGTCTGGACGAATTCAGCATGAGTGGAATTTCGATTCCTCGCGTTAAGAAGATTATCCGCAACGCTAACTTTGCTGATGTTAAAGCAATGGCTGAGCAGGCGCTTGCTATGCCTACTGCTGCTGAAATTGAAGCTCACGTAGAAAAATTCATCGCAGAAAAGACCATCTGCTAATATAGCTGCAGATAGAATAAAAACGCTTAGGAGCAACGATATGGGTCTGTTTGACAAACTTAAGAAGCTGGTTTCTGATGACAACACTGAAGCTGGTGCTATCGAAATCATCGCACCACTTTCTGGTGAAATCGTAAACATCGAAGATGTGCCAGATGTTGTTTTCGCAGAGAAAATCGTTGGTGACGGTATCGCTATCAAACCTGCTGGCAACAAAATGGTTGCACCAGTAAACGGTACTATCGGCAAGATCTTCGAAACTAACCACGCTTTCTCTATCGAGTCTGACGACGGCATCGAGCTATTCGTTCACTTCGGTATCGACACAGTTGAACTGAAAGGTGAAGGCTTCACTCGCATCGCTGAAGAAGGCCAGACTGTTAAAGTTGGCGACACTATCATCGAATTCGACCTAGCACTTCTAGAAGAGAAAGCGAAGTCAACTCTGACTCCAGTTGTTATCTCTAACATGGACGAAATCAAAGAGCTGAACAAACTTTCTGGCGCAACAACTGTTGGTGAAACTCCAGTTCTTCGCATCAAGAAGTAAGATTGTCACAATCTTTGCCAAAAGCGCTGCCCTCGGGCGGCGCTTTTTGTTTATTGGAAGAACGGTTCTGTGGTCCTGGGTCCTGGGTTCTGGGTTCTGGGTTCTGGGTTCTGGGTTCTGGGTTCTGGGTTCTGGGTTCTGGGTTCTGGGTTCTGGGTTCTGGGTTCTACAAGCAGCTTTCGTTTATCGCTATGATACGTCAAGCACTTGCTTCTGCTTTTCCTAGGAACTAGGACCTGCTCTTCCTAGAACCGCCTTTCCTGATCTTCTAGAAACAAAAAATCCCCGATCAAAGATCGAGGATTCACTCAAAGTTTAGCTCCACAGGGCCTTAGGGCCATATAACCGCTTTTGCTTTTCCGTTCTTACAACGAATTCAACATCTCAACCGACGGGGCAAAGAAGTAAGCACCGGTTACAGCGGTAGTGAAGCGCAGCAGCTGGTCGGTCTTGCCGTCTGTGTGGCCGTACATGCTCTCTAGCATAGCTTTGAAGTTATGTTGGGTGTTGCAGTAGGCAATAAACAACAAGCCGTGGTCGCCGCTTACAGAGCCATATGGCAGGCTGTGGCGAACAATCTTAAGGCCCTTGCCTTCTTCTTTGATATCAACACGGCCTACGTGTGAGGCTGCTGGTACATCTTCAAGCTCTACAGAGTCTGGCTTGGTACGGCCAACCACTTTTTCCTGAGCTTGGATATTCAAACGGTTCCAAGCCGGTAGGTTGTGGACGAAACGCTGCAGCATCACAAAACTACCACCGGTAAAGTCACCTTCTTGGATCAAGGCTACATCCTGACGGGCTTCCAACGTTTTCGGGTTCTCGGTACCGTCGATGAAATCAGTCATATCACGGGAATCTAGGTATTTGAAACCATAGGTTTCATCCATGATTTCAACATGCTCGGCGATCGGTGAGATGAACTGGCGAAGCAGGTAGAAGTTCAGGTCGTGACGGCTTGAGTTAACATGAAGCAATACATCACCACCGGTTGCCGGTGCTGTCACTTTACCTTCACCTAGTGGTGTGAAGTCATCGAACTCTGCCGGCATGCCTTTTTCAAGTGATGCCCAAAATGTCTTACCAAACGCGATACTCGCTCGTAGCTCGGCACCCGGTTGTTGGTTATTGATCTCTTCAACCAATGTGTGGACTTGCTGACAGCGCTCAACAAGTGCCTTGTTTTCACCTGTTGCCTTCATAACAACATATAGTGCAAATGGTCCTGCTTCAGGCAAAATCAAAGGTTGTGCCGTAGCCATATTTTTCTCCTAATTTATTATCATTGCTGTACCAGCGTTATACTGCCTAAAGTATATCGATAATACAGCTCGGAAAATTGATCGTTATCAGCAGAGTGGGATTACATAATTCAAATCAATATGTGTCTTATAGAGATTTTCAATAACTTTAGCTACCACCTCAAGCATATTTCTGCCTCCTTACCGCCATTACTGAACGAAATAGACGCTGAAAAATGCTGAAATGTTCAACTTGTGTCTATTTTGACCTGCTAAGGTGGAGTAAAATTTATACAAACACAACACATTAGCTGATACCAATAACAAGGATTAGATCATGGAGACAGGTTCATCATCATTTCCGACCAAAGAGGTGGCTGGTACCCTTTATCAAGCCAAGCAAACACAGAAGCTGATAGATATCCATCAAAACAGTGCAAACAAGTTCGAAGATGATCCGAAAAAGGATCCTGACACTGTTGTGATCTCAGCCGACAACAAGGCCAAAACTCAGGAAGAGCGTTTGATCATCAAAAAGAAAGTGGCGGATGCCATCACCGATCACCGCCCCAAGCCAGATTTCTACAGCCAGAGCATTACCCCTGATCAGGGAACAGATAGCGGAAATATCCTTGATACCTCTGTGTAGTGTTTTCCTTTCTCTTGTCGTAAATGCAAAAAAGCCCGCATCGACTGCGGGCTTTTCAATTCGAGAAGTAGATAGAAACCTTATACCGACGTTACTTCCACCTGAAGCTTCACTTGCTGATCGCCGTTATTATCCAACCCTTCAAACATGGTTGGTGCATTCAAACCGGTAGAGAGCGTTGGAGACACCAATGTACGCCAACCGCCGTCATCAAGGCGCTCCTGAACTTTGAAGGCAATCTTCACTTCTTCCGCTGATACTTCCAGCAACTCTGCGCTGCCGACAAGTTCGCGACTATGATCTTCACTATCTATATTACTACCAAAGAAGACAGTTTCTTCTCCTGGCAATAGCGACAAAGATGTATTGACCGATTGCGTGCTTCCGGACTCACCGGTCAATTCGAAATTAACATCGAGTAGCCAATCGGCCATGGCTAACGGGCTTAGCAGTGCGCTGAACAGCACCAACCCTTTACCCCAATCATTCATTGTACTTACCTCTCTACGGGCTTGTCCGCGAATGTATTTCTGACCCTTGAGCTTCTGAGCAGGTACCCTCCTAGCCAGAATGTCAGCAGCAAGCTGATTGCCCGGGTCCAACTGAAGGCCCCGTGGGTCAACATCAGTTGGTACATTTGCAGAACACAATCTGTCGTAAAGCTCAGCAGCAGGATTCCCCTCCCGTGCAGCCATACGTAATTAATTAGTTTTTTGTTTTTATGTCGGTATCCGGCCATCCACATAAAGATAAGGGCCGGAAGGCCTAATAGCATTGCCAGATATAGGTTTTCTCGCAATGGATATAAAATCTCCAAGACTTGGGCCCCTTGCTGGCGGCTTGCGCCCGCCATGACAAAAATCACCCAGCCCTTGGCACTAAACAACCAGCACAGCCATAACATGGCAGATGGTTTCAACAAGCCATGCTTGTCGTAGGCGTCTATCGGATATAACACTCACTTTCCCCGTTTCTCACTGCTTAATATGCAATGGAGCTTTGCCTCTAGTATTTCAATAGCTAAGTTCGTTATTGGCAGCTATGGGCATAATTCAATTACTGGGGCCGATATAACAACACTGTTCAGTACTAGGCACACCTTAATCTATCTGCTCACAACTACCACCCAAAGAGGTAAATTCTGTGGTTCAACGCACTATTTGGGTGTTCGTCTTGTCGGAATGATCACGTTTTGTGGGATGAGATTGACGAAATTTCTAGTTTTATTACAAAAGTCACATCAGGAGTAAATATGTTCAACTTCCAGCAGTTTAGCTTAATAATCATTGAAATTCATGATGTTAATGAATATTAACGCAAATTACACCCTGTTCATATTTTATTCAGCTGATGTAAGATTCCTACCTCTTTAGGAGGGGATAATTACAGCAATGTGCCAAATCATGAAGGCACTGTATAATCTGGTCAAAGACCCATTCATAGGACAAACGATGGCCACCAAGAAGAGTCAAGGGACCCCTTCCCCAGAAACCCAAGCAGAAGCAATGAAGATTGCGCGAGCAACACAGAAACCCGGACAAAGCAAGGAACAAACCAAACTGATCGCCCAAGGGATCCAGCACGGTATCGAGCAATACAAAAAGCAGCAGAAAGCCAAATCCCGCGAGCGGGACAAGCTACGCAAGAAACAAGCAAGAGACAAAGTGCAAGACATAGAGCAAACCACTACCGACGTTCCTGCAGTAGAACAAGTGGTTGTGAGCAAGCAGCACTGGCTACCTTGGTTGTTGCTGGTTGTTTCTTGGATTGGATTTATTAGTTTCCTTCAACTCGGTTAACCATATAAGGAGTCATGGATGATCCAGCAACAAGGTTTTCGTTATATTCCTCTAGTCGCGCTTATGGCCATACTTACCGGTTGTGGCAGCCCAGATTCAGCCCATAGCAATGCCGTTAGAGTCAACCAAGTCTGCGGCGAGAAGCCAAACTGTGTCAGCACCTTGGATAACCGTGAAGAGCACGCCTTAGCCCCCTTTGAGCTCAATGAAACAGGGTTAGAGCAATGGGCAGATATCGAGCAACTCGCCCTCACCCTACCCGGCGCCTCCCTAGCCAAACGTACCGAGGAATACCTGCATATCGAATGCACCAGCACAGTATTCCGTTTTGTTGATGATTTTGAAGTACAGCGGCAATCAGGCCAACTTACCGTGCGTTCTGAATCTCGTACCGGATACTCTGATTTCGGTGTTAACCGCGAACGGGCAGAACAATTCCGAGCGCTATTGAATGAAGCAGGATATCTGAAGAAAAACTGATCCAGAGCAACAAAACAACTGTAAACAATTCTCATTTAGATCTAAAATCAAACTAGTTTCCTGATGGAAGATCGCTATGAGTATTGCCAGTTTTTTGTTATTCGGCATCCTAGGGTTCCTGAGCATGGTGTTGGTTAACCTTGTCGAGTCACTGTTACTCCCCGGCACCATGAACACTCTGACGCTGTGGGTTATTATCTACAGCCTTTGGCTCTTCTTGATTGCCTTGGGGGTATACCACTGGTACCGCGCCAAATAGCTTTCCAAGCAATAAAAAAGCCATGCTCGAGAGCATGGCTTTTGCTACATATACAACGAAATCTCGTTGCTAGATATTTTTGTCCTTGCCCAGCGACAATAGCCAGACACAAATCACAGCTACCGCAGCAAAACCAGACAGGATGATAACAGGCATGGCCGCATAGCCCAGTACATGCCAGAAGATCGATTCTAATGTACTCATTGTTGCTCCTTATCTGAGGCTTACTGCCAGCCTTCGATACCTGACATGTCAGGCAGTTTGTGGGCAATACCCTTGTGGCAATCTACACAGGTTTTGTCGCCGTTTGCCAGCGCCGTTGAGTGCTGCTTGGCACTGCGACTACCCTGCTCGGAAAAGTCCATGTACTCGAATTCGTGACAGTTACGACACTCCTGGGAATCATTTTCTTTCATCCGGTGCCATTCGCGGTTAGCCAAGTGGCTCCGCCGTGCCTCGAACTTCTCTTGGGTATCAATGGTTCCCATTGCGTGAGCCACCAACTCTTTCGAAGCCTGCACCTTACGCACAATTTTGTCGGTCCAGTTATGCGGTACGTGACAGTCAGAACAGATAGCACGAACACCAGAGCGGTTGGCAAAGTGAACGGTTTCACGGATTTCTTTGACAATCGGTGCGTGACAGCCAGCACAGAACTCTTCGGTGTTGGTCGCTTCCATACCGGTGTTGAATGCGCCCCAGAACAGCAAACCGCCCATAAAGCCCATGAACAACACCAGGCCGACCGCCACTTTACTCGGCGAGGAGAACCTGCGCCAAAATGCTTTCAATAGTTTCATCTTATAGCCCCTTTAGCACTGATGGCTATAATTAGCGCAACGCATCAACACGCTGGAAGTCATTTTCAACCAATGGCTTAGCATCAGCCTGTGGTACGTGGCACTGGAGGCAGAAGTAGCGTGCCGGTGACACATCAGACAACACCTGACCTTCACGCGGTGACTGGTAGTGAGTCACGCTGATCTTGGTTGCGCCCATTTCATTAGCGTTTTTCCAGCTATGGCAAGCCAGACACTTGTTGGCATTCTTCGATACTTCGTAGTTACGGATCGTGTGCGGAACCAAAGGTGGCTGGTAAACATAATCGCTGTCGATCGTGCCCTGATCACGAGGGAAACGCTTCATCGGATCCGCCGCTCGAGTCGCTTCCAGCTCGCTGGCACCACGTAGTGACTCAAGGCCACCGATACCACCCGGGTTGTGCAGCTCTTCTGCACTGTGTACAGCGCCAGCCAGCATCATGCCAAATGCTATTACTGCTAGAACTAATCGTTTCATTGTATTCTCCGCCTAGAGGCTAAATTCAGGTAAAGGTCGGGCTGCCCGGCAAAGTGCCAGACAACCAACCTCTTCAATTTGTTGCTATTTATACTTTGGTGATCTTCACAGGGCACTTCTTGAAGTCGGTCTGCTTGGAGAGCGGATCGGTCGCATCAAGAATCAACTTATTCACCAAAATACGGGCATCAAAGAATGGGATGAATACCAAGCCCGCAGGTGGACGGTTACGGCCACGGGTCTCAACACGGCAGCGCACTTCACCACGGCGAGAAGCAACCAGTACTTCATCACCACGACGTAGACCACGCGACTCAGCATCATCTGGGTGGATATAACACAGCGCATCTGGTACTGCTTTATAAAGCTCAGGAACACGACGCGTCATGGTACCTGTGTGCCAGTGCTCTAGAACACGGCCCGTTGACATCCATAGGTCATATTCTTCATCTGGCACTTCTGGTGCTGGCTCAAACGGTGCAAAGATGATGTTTGCCTTGCCGTCTTTATGGCCGTAGAAACGGAAACCTTCACCAGCTGGTACATAAGGGTCTGAGCCTTCAGCGAAACGCCATTGGGTCTCTTTGCCGTCAACCACCGGCCAGCGCAGGCCACGTACCTGATGGTATGTGTCGTATGGCGCCAAATCGTGTGCCTTGCCGCGACCAAATGCTGCATATTCTTCGAACAGGCCTTTCTGTACGTAGAAGCCCTGAGCTTTTGCATCATCGTTCAATGGCTGGGCTTCAGACATTGGGAACTTGTCGATCTGGCCGTTGCGGAACAGGATGTCGTACATGGTCTTGCCACGGTACTGCGGTGCTTTAACCAGTAGCTCTTCGCCCCACACTTCCTCAACCTTGAAGCGCTTGGAGAACTCCATGATCTGCCAAAGGTCAGACTTAGACTCGCCCTGAGTTTCAACCTGCTGGTACCATGCCTGGGTACGGCGCTCTGCGTTACCGTAAGCACCTTCTTTCTCTACCCACATTGCGGTTGGTAGAACAAGGTCAGCGGCTTGCGCTGTGGCTGTTGGGTATGGGTCTGAACAAACAATGAAGTTCTCTGGGTTACGGTAACCCGGTAGACGCTCTTCGTTAATGTTTGGACCGGCCTGCATGTTGTTGTTACACATTACCCAGTAAGCATTCATCTTGCCGTCTTTTAGCATACGGTCATGCAATACGGCGTGGTAACCCGGCTTCGGTGGAATTGTCCCTTCAGGCAGTTTCCAAATTTTCTCGGCAACTGCACGGTGCTTAGGATTCGCCACGACCATGTCAGCAGGCAGACGGTGGGCGAAAGTACCCACTTCACGCGCTGTACCACACGCAGATGGCTGACCTGTCAGGGAGAATGGGCTGTTGCCAGGCTGTGAGATCTTACCGGTTAGCAGGTGGATGTTGTAAACCAAGCTGTTCATCCACACACCACGGGTGTGCTGGTTCATACCCATGGTCCACAGTGACATCACCTTGGTGTTAGGATCTGCGTACTGCTTCGCTAACTCGATCAGCTTATCCTGCGATACACCCGACATTTCAGAGGCTTTCTCGACCGTGTACTCAGCAACAGAGGCCTTGTACTCTTCGAACGTCATCGCGTGCATTGCACCAGAGTTAGCGTTTTTCGCTTTCTGCTGGCGAGGGTCTTCGTCACGAAGGCCGTAACCGATATCGGTATCAGCACGCTTGAAGTTGGTGTGCTTGTTCACGAATTCCCAGTTAACCGCATCATTCTGGATGATGTAGTTAGCAATAAAGTTACCAATCGCAAGGTCGGTCTGTGGCTCGAAGATCATGCCATTGTCAGCCAACTCGAATGAGCGGTGGTAGTAAGTCGATAGCACGTTAACTTTAACGTGTGGGTTGCTCAGGCGGCGATCAGTCAAACGGGTCCACAATACTGGGTGCATCTCCGCCATGTTCGAGCCCCAAAGCACGAACGAATCTGCATTTTCAAAGTCATCATAACAACCCATCGGCTCATCGATACCAAAGGTACGCATGAAGCCAACAACCGCAGACGCCATACAGTGACGGGCATTCGGGTCGATGTTGTTAGAACGGAAGCCCGCCTTCATCATTTTCGATGCCGCATAGCCTTCCATTACCGTCCACTGGCCAGAACCGAACATGCCGACACCAGAAGGGCCGTGCTTCTTCAGGGCTTCTTTCCACTTCTCAGCCATCACGTCAAATGCCTGATCCCAAGATACTGGCTGGAAGTCACCATCTTTATGGAATTTACCATCTTTCATGCGCAGCATAGGTGTCTGTAGACGATCCTTGCCGTACATGATCTTCGATAGGAAATAACCCTTAATACAGTTCAAGCCTTTGTTAACGGCAGCTTCAGGATCACCCTGAGTCGCAACCACACGGCCATTCTGCGTACCAACCAGTACTGAACAACCTGTACCACAAAAACGACAAGGCGCTTTATCCCACTTAATTTTGGTTTCGTCAGAACTAACAATTAAGTTAGTTGCTGATGCTGGCAGCGAGATCCCCGCTACGGCTGCTGCCGATGCAGCGGCGTTTGCTTTCACAAACGCACGTCTTGTCATTTTCATGAATCTTCCTCAGATTGCGAGTCGAACTGTTCGATTTGGTGATACACTAAAAACGTGGTTAAAACGTGTTCTAAATTATTGATTTTATCTATTGTGTCAGTCACATAGCCCTGGTTTTCGGTTTCCAGAACCACTACGACCTTCCCTTCTTCACTGTCGCCGTATATTTCTGCATTCGGCATTGCTGCGATCTGCTCTTTGACAGAGGCCAGATATTCCGGCTTTACATGAACAACCAAGCTGGAAATGTGTACTTCTTGTAATGCCATCGCTAATTCTCTTCGTTATTGTGATTCACCATGGTGATCGCCGATGTCGGGCAAACCGACACACAACCGCCACATCCTGTGCAAACTGAGGTATCCAGTTCCGGGCGGGCAACGCCGCCCAATTGCAGTTTGAACCGAATCGCCATCACTTCGCAGGCATCGCCACAGCTTCGACACTCAATATTCTGGTGGGCCAGGCAACCCTCATTAACCTGTGCCACCAAAGGCCATGGCTGCTCTGATTGCGGCTGAAACAACGGCTCGGGACAAGCCTCTGCACAGCGGTAACAGAATGTGCACTCACCACGCTGAAAGTCGACGGTAGGGAAACCTCCGTCGCCTTTGGCAATAATTTGTGTTTCACATGCATTGATACACTTGTTGCACCGGGTACAGGTATCGGTGAAGGTTTCTTCATCGACCACCCAGGGCATTCGCTGCAGGTCAGGCTTGCGACGCCGCGTCAACAACCGACGACGGGAACGATCAAACATTGACTCAATCCTTCGTAAAATATTATTAATAAATAGTGATTACGGGCAGCAGCTTGGCTATATAAAACAAGGCGTACCAATTAACAGCCAAAATGAATTACAACAAATATTCACAAGCTGTCATTTTTTTACACGACAAGTGTAAATCCCGTAATAAATGCTTAAATACCTAGTAAGGGCTAATTAGGGGCTAAATTTGTCTTGGATCAATAAATTCAAATGCGTGCCCTCTCAGTATAAAAAAGCCAAGTTTTCTTTGAAGCGGCTAGCATTTATCTCAATTGCATTGAAAATCACCATTCCGTCTATTAAATATAGACCAGACTTAAACAGAAAAACGTTTTCTCCTTATCTTTAAGATAACGATTTAAAAGGAAAATCTGTGAAAAATAGGCCTCTAAAGCCCGTCACTACAACGATTGCCAGAGCCATGCTCGCAATCTTGCTTCTTTCTGTGGTTACCACCAGCTTTGCCCTGCTCACCCTTGCATCAAGTTTGAACGATGCCGAAGCAGTCAATGTATCCGGATCATTGCGGATGCAGAGCTACCGTTTGGCCTACGATATCCAAACCCAGTCCCCCCATCTGGAAGCTCATTTGGATATGTTCGAAAAGTCCTTATTCTCGCCTTCCATGGCAGCATTGGAACACTGGACGGTACCGACCAACATCAAGATGCACTACTACAACCTGATCGGCCGTTGGGAAGATCTGCACCCCTTATTGCATGATGGCAACGAGCGGTTATTTCTCAGCGAAGTAGCGAAATTTGTCGACCGGATCGACCAATTTGTCTACGAGTTACAAGAGTTTTCGATCATTAAACTGCAGGTATTATCTGTGGTTGGCGGGCTGGGTTTGAGCCTGATCCTTATCGCTGCACTGTTCACCATCCACTTTACCCAGCGTAAGATCGTCACCCCACTCAACCAGATGGTGACCGCCAGCGAACAAATCCAGGAAGGGAAGTTCGACCTTACGCTCGATGTCAAAAGTGACAACGAACTGGGTATCCTCGCCGGCACATTTACCACCATGGCGACAGAGCTCGGCAAGCTGTACCGCAACCTCGAAATGAAAGTCGACGAGAAAACCCGGCGCCTACGCCAAGCCAATGACTCGCTGCAGGTCCTCTATGATTGCTCGCAAGAACTCTCGCAAAGTCGCCTGAGCACCAAAAACTTTGCGGTGATGCTGGAAACTTTGCTTGATATTGAAGGACTGACGGCAGCCAAGCTAATCATCGAAGAAAGCAGCGGCAACAACACCGAAATCACCGCAGGCGAGCCATCTGGAAATAACTGGCACTACCATGACCTTGAGCTCGACGGCCAAGTACTCGGCCAACTGTGGTGGCAAGACACCCTGCCATGCCCCGACAAAAGTTTGATAGAGAACATTTCCCGTACCTTGGCCAGAGGGATCTACTACAATCGCGCCCAGAAACAATCAGAGCAATTATTATTGATGGAGGAGCGTGCTACGATTGCACGTGAACTTCACGATTCTTTGGCACAATCACTGTCTTATCTCAAAATCCAAGTTACTCTGCTAAAAAGGCAACTTGGCCAAGGTGATCAGCAACAGACGATGGCGATCATCAGTGATATTGATCATGGGCTATCAGGGGCTTACACCCAGTTAAGGGAGTTATTGAGCACGTTCCGCCTGACAATCAAAGAAGCAAATTTTGGTGAAGCATTGGTAGAGATGCTAAAACCATTGGAAGAGCAGAGTAACGCTTTGCTGATCATTGATAACCAACTTTCATCACTGAGTTTGGATGCCCATCACCAGGTGCACTTATTGCAACTGATCAGGGAAGCAGCGCTAAACGCAATCAAACATGCCCAGGCAGATGAAATCATTGTTACCTGCCTGCAAGAGTTGGATACCGTCACTATCACTATCAGCGATGACGGAATAGGTTTTAACCCGGCCGATGAAAAGCTTAATCATTATGGCCTAGCAATTATGACCGAGCGGGCATCACGCCTTCACGGTACACTGGAAATTAATACAACCAAGGGCACTGGCTGCGAAGTCACCCTTCAATTTCAGCCCGAATCCCAAGGATAACAATATGACGTGTTGGAAAATTATGATTGTTGATGATCACCCGTTAATGCGCAGGGGGATCAGCCAACTTCTCAGCTTTGAAAACGATTTCGAGATGGTTGGTGAAGCCAGTAACGGTGCTGATGCCGTACTGCTAGCTCAGGAGAAAGAACCCGACTTGATCCTGCTTGACCTCAATATGAAAGGCATGTCTGGTCTAGATACCCTCAACGCAATGCGCGCCGAAGGGATCCAGGCACGAATTGTCGTATTGACCGTTTCCGATAGCCGCTCCGACGTTAAGGCGTTGGTCAACGCCGGCGCTGATGGCTACCTGCTAAAAGACACCGAGCCGGATCAACTTATTGCCCTACTCAAAGAAGCGATGAGCGGTGGTCAGGCTTTCAGTGATCTGGTCCGCGAGTACCTGGCTGACAGTGCCGAACAGGACTCACTACTCGATACCCTGACCGACCGTGAGATGCAGATCCTCAAAGAAGTGGCAAAAGGTTACCGCAACAAACAGATTGCCGATAACCTGTTCATTTCAGAGGCTACGGTAAAGGTTCATATGAAGAGCTTGCTGAAAAAGCTGCAGGTTAAATCAAGGACCGCTGCCACAGTGCTTTACTTGGAATCACAAGGCCAGTAATGGGAAAATCTGGGGCTCTAGCCGTTTTACTGTCAGGAATGGTGCTAGCGGGGTGCAGTACCTCGCCCCTGCTTGTTGATGCTAGCCGTGTGGTACTAACTTGGGATGCCAATGATATACAAAATACCTGTGAAAGGCGGGGAACACTTATCGGCTCACAGGGGAGTTGGTACAACTATTGGTTTATCAGTGACAGGGATTTGACCCAAGGTGCGCTGAACCAACTGCGTAACCAAGCGGCGGCTCTGGGAGCCAATACGGTTTCACTTTATAGCCCGCCAGACTTTTCGACGTCTGTGACCTTAATAGGCAATGCCTACTACTGCCAATAAATATGGACATAAAAAAACCGCACGAGTGCGGTTTTTTTATTAACTCGAGACGGAAGAGATAATATCCCTTTCTTTCGATTCAACCCAGTGAACATCAAAGGGTCCCCAGTCGCTTAACTGGTAGTAGCCGTCATTATGACGTTTACCGTCTTGGATAAAAGCCAACTCAATGCCAAAACCTGGCAGGGCTTTGAGAACATCCTGAATGGTACGACGTGGCCAACCGGTAATTTCAATCAGCTTAGGAACATTGGGACGATCTAGCTGCTCCACAAGCAAAGCAAGATAAAGACGACGGGCAAAAACCGGATTCAATTCCATTGAGACCTCCATAATTTGAGGTTTTTATTATTCCGACTTCTGCTGGCAGGGTGTTGAGTTTGATCAATATGAGGGAGGATTTCCCTGTTTTGGTCGTTATTTTCAGTGATCACGGTCTCAAAATTTCATAACGTGTCATTACCGAAACAAAAAAGACATGTTTAAACAACAACTTGAAATATCACACAAATATTCTCATCCGTGTAATAACGAAAAGGCACAATCACAATTGTGCCTTCATAAACAGTGCGTTAGCTCATTGAATTAAAAACTATAGCCTGCAGTCACCATAAATACCCATGGGTCGATATCTGTACTGATCTTCTGTGCATCGCCTTGGTATTTAAATTTCACATCGGTGCTGATATCGGCATACCACACCGAAGCCCCAAAGAACCAGCTATCCTTCACCTGGTAATCAATACCTACATTGGCAGCAAGACCCCATGAATCTTCCAATTTTAGATCGCTCAGCTCTGCACCTTCGCCTGTGCCGTTAAAGTCTTCGTTAAAGAATGTGGTGTAGTTCAGTCCAGCACCGACGTACGGGCGGAACTTGCTAGCGCTGTCCATAAAATAGTACTGCAGCATCAGTGTCGGTGGCAGATGCTCAATCTCAGCAATTTTACCAACACCGTTTAACGAAACACTATGCCTGAACGGGGTTGCTGCCAACAGTTCAACACTGATGTTATCTGTGAGCATGTAGCCCACAGTGATGCCTAGTTGGGTGTTTGAATCAATGCCAAACTCACCAAGGCCAATTACATCATCACTGCTTTCGTTTGGAACAACCGTTGCCGTACCGGCACGAACAAGAATGTCACCTTGCTTGTGTGCCATAGCCTGAGGAGCAGCCATGATTGCGGCTAGGATAGCGACGGTATATAGATTCTTTTTCATTATTATTGACTCCATTCCTTTTGAATCCCGACATAGGGGAAAAATTGGGCTTCACGTTAAGCGGAGCAAAATGTAACCATTTGGAAACACAACCGTATTGATTGAAATCAATTTATAAAAATTAGTGACAACAAATAACTTTTGATACAGATCAATTACTTACATTAGCTGCATTGCACGAGACAAATGTGTAGCAGGAAGTGTTACCTAATCCACCCAAAAAGATTTATCTGACTCGCAGAAATGCTCTCTTATCAAAAATAAGCAACGCAAGTGTTAGCACTTTTTTGTTACTTATAAATATGCTCACAGACACCTATCAGTACTCACACTCAACACTTGTCACCTATACTTTGGGCAAACCTGCCATCTGTTGAAGGAGCCGCTATGACCCCTGCTTTCTGGTGCATTATCACCATGATCTTAATTAACTATTTATTGGCAGGTGTCGGTGGGTGGCTGACTGTCCGGCAGACTGGTAAGCTCGATATCAACCAGCCACGCATCCAAGATCGCGAGCTTACCGGGGCTGCCTCAAGGGTTAAAGCGGCCCAAGCCAATGGTTGGGAGATCCTATCGGTATTCTCAAGCTGTGTATTCATTGCCCATCTGGCAGGGGTACCCGCCCATGAATCTGCCCTCCCCGCCTACCTCTTTATCATCAGCCGGGTACTTTACTTCATTTGCTATGCTTTCAAGCTCAGCCCATGGCGTACCATCGTTTTTGTGCTGGGGATCTTGGCGAATATGTGGCTGATTAAACTGGCTATCCACTATGGCGGTTGAATCCGTTGCACCCCATGTCTATTCCCGCTATAAAGAGAGACCAAGTTCACAAAATAAGTCAGCCAGAATAATTATGAGTACAATTGCTTACGGCATCAAAAACTGCGACACCATCAAAAAAATGAAGAAGTGGCTAGAAGCCGAAAACATCGAATATACCTTCCATGACTACCGCGCCGACGGTCTTGACCGTGGCATGCTAGAGCTATTTGAAGCCGAACTGGGTTGGGAAGCCATGGTCAACAAGCGCGGTACGACATACCGCCAGTTGAGCGACGAGCAAAAAGCCGGCCTTGACCAGCAAAGCGCTATCGAATTGATGCTGGAGCACCCGGCAATGATCAAGCGCCCGCTGTTGGTTCATAACAACAGCTACCACTTGGGCTTCAAGCCTGCCCAATACCAAGAAATCTTCCAAACGAATTAAGAAAGGATACAAGGATGTCAGATAGCCCGGTTCTCGCTCTGGCGAAAGACTTTATTAGCCGCCAGTCAGTGACCCCTGAAGATGCTGGCTGCCAGGACGTGATGATCGAACGCCTGGAAAAACTCGGTTTTAACATCGAAACCATGGTGTTCGAAGATACCACCAACCTCTGGGCCCGCCGCGGCACGGAAGCCCCGCTATTTGTCTTTGCCGGCCATACCGATGTGGTACCCGCCGGTAACCTTGATAAGTGGCATACTGCACCTTTCGAACCAACCATTATCGACGGCTACCTACATGGCCGTGGGGCGGCTGATATGAAAGGTTCGCTGGCCTGTATGATTGTGGCCATTGAGCGCTTCCTTGCCGAGAACCCTGATCATAAAGGTTCTATCGCATTGCTGATCACCTCGGACGAAGAAGGCCCGTTTATCAATGGTACGACCCGTGTAATTGACACACTGGAAGCCCGCAATGAAAAAATTGACATGTGTATTGTCGGTGAGCCGTCAAGCACTCATGCAGTTGGCGATGTGGTGAAGAACGGTCGCCGTGGTTCGATTACTGGTGATGTTAATATCAAGGGGACGCAGGGCCATGTCGCCTACCCGCACCTTGCGGATAACCCAGTACACCGTGCTATGCCGGCATTGGCTGAATTGGCTGCGACAACATGGGACAATGGCAATGCCTACTTCCCACCGACCAGTTTCCAGATCGCAAACTTGTCTGCCGGCACTGGCGCATCGAATGTGATCCCGGGTGAGTTCCACGTCCAGTTCAACTTCCGCTTCAGCACCGAGCTGACAGCCGATGATATCAAGCGCAAGGTCCACTCAGTGCTCGATGCCCACGGCCTTGACTATGAGCTAACCTGGACTTTCAGCGGCCACCCGTTCCTGACCGATGAAGGTAGCTTGCTTGATGCTGTCGTGGAGGCAATTGAGGAAGTCAACCACAAGAAGCCAGAGTTGCTGACCACTGGTGGGACATCCGATGGCCGCTTCATTGCCCGCACCGGTGCGCAGGTTATCGAACTTGGCCCGGTCAATGCGACGATCCATAAGGTCAATGAGTGTGTAAAAGTGGCGGATTTGGAAAAACTGACCGACATGTACCAAAAAGTGATGGAAAAAGTCCTTTAATGGTTAACCACCCGACCCAAGCCCGGCAGCACACTGCCGGGCAACTCACCGGGCAAGAGACCAGCCACCTGGCCTCGCTAGCCCCCGATGGCGGGCATCCTTTTGTCCACCAGCAAATGCTCCCCGCCTTCGAAGCATTAAAAGAGGCAGCGAATAAAGCCGGCTTTGATCTCCAGATCGCCAGTGCTTTCCGCCCCTTTGAACGCCAGTTGCTAATCTGGAACAACAAATACCTCGGCAAGCGGCCGCTGCTAGATAGCGATAGCCAACCACTTGACCCCAGTTCACTGACCGATCTTGAAAAAATTCACGCCATCATGCGTTGGTCTGCCCTACCCGGTGCAAGCCGCCACCACTGGGGGACAGATATCGATGTCTACGCAGCAAACTGCCTGCCGGAAGGCGTACAACTGCAACTTGAGCCCTGGGAATACCAAACCGGAGGCCACCAAGCCGAGTTTAGCCAATGGCTAAACCACCATATGGCACGCTTCGGCTTCTACCTTCCTTACGCCGAAGATCGCAATGGTGTCGCCTGTGAACCCTGGCATATCAGCTACTTCCCAGTTAGCAAATATTTACTTTCACAGCTCACTCCTGACCTGCTCAAGCGCACACTTAGCCAATCTGAGCTTGCAGGAAAGTCGCACATCCTAGAAAACCTTGATAGTCTTTATACTAGGTACATAGAGAATATCTGTGAGGTGTAAATGGAATGGCTACTCAACCCGTGGGTTATCAGCATCATCGTCGTCAGCGTGGTGGTTAGTAACATTGCGGCGCTGAAATACACCGCTAACATGAAATTTGGCTACAAGGACAAAGTCAAATACATGTACGACAAGAACAAGCGCGAACAAGAACTTGATGAACTGATCGAGAAACAAGCGGCTAACGACGAAAACCAAGAGTTGAAGAAACTCAAAGATCAGGCGTGAACTACTCAGCGACAGCATAGCTGATCACTGAGCTTCTAAGGTGGCTAATCAGCCGCCTTGTCTATTTCCTCAGATCCCAAAGGCAACTTTACCAATGCAAAGACTTTCGTTTTAACGCCTAATTTTTGCTGAGTATTGGGTGATTTACTCGCCCTGACGACCGTTCCATTCGCCATTAAATCTAACTCACCTTTTCTTTCCACCGCTATTGCAGAAGAGTAGTCACGGTCACTGGCTAGACCACAACGAGTACAGGTGAAATATCTGTCCTTTAACGTCAATTTATGGTGCTGACCGCAACTTGAGCACACACCCGTTGTGCGCTCAAAGCGCCCAATTTCATGATGAATACCACCTCTTAATTCAACCTTGTACCTAGTCAAACCTGAGATTAGCCCCATGATATTGTCAGCGACCATTTTACCGTTAAATCTCTGCATACCCGCCACATTCAAATCTTCAAACACTACAATATCGCTTTCGTTGGCTATCCGATGAGCGGTCTTGTGTGCGAAGTCCATTCGCTTTCTAGCTATTGAACCGTGGAGATTATTTAGACGGGATTTAGCTTTCTTCCATCTAGCTGAGCCTTTCTTTTTCCTAGAAAGCTGTCGCTGTAATCTAATCAGTTTTTCTTTTTCTACTTTTAAATACTTTGGTTATCAACAACAAGACCATTAGAGCCTACAACCGTTTGTTTTGAGTTTATGTCATACCCTGCAATGCTTTGGAGTAGCTTTTTTGCTTCATCGCACTCAACCTCTTGGGTTAGGCTTACTTCCCATTTTCCGTGGCGCAACTGCACCGTTGCTGTCTTAATATTGCTCACTAGACTACGATGCAGAACTATAGGTACAGCACCGACTTTAGGAAGAGTGATGTTGCCATTCTCAACCCTAATGCAGTTGTTGTTGTTCACGGAGCGGTAGCTATCGTTGTGAAGTTTCTTAACTCGATAGCTCACTTTAAATTTTGGAAACTTTTGGTGGGACTCTTTGGATGTCCCTTTGCTTAAAGCCGAATCCAGATCGCGAGCGACCTGCTGTGCTGCGCCTGAATCAAAGGCTTTAACCCATGAGAATTCAGGCAATTTCTTTATATCTTTAATTTTTGAAGCCATTTCTTTATAAAAAACGAACGTTTTGTCGGCTTCATATTGACGTTGATTCTCAGACAGTAGGTAGTTCCACAACCCACGAGCGTATGAGCCAAACTCTATGAGTTTAGCCTCTTGCTGGATGGTTGGCTTCAGCCTGTAGTTGTATCTGAGAGTCTTTTTCATACACTGTACATTAACACAGTGTTTTGAGGTGTCAAATATGGAGTATCAAAAGAACTCACATTGTAAGTTTCTGATTGCACTACACCATATTTTAGTCGTTAAGTATCGAAAACGGCTGTTAGATGGCACTTTGGGTGTTGTTATCAAAAACGCATTACTTGAACTATCTCAAAGATCTGGGTTTAGCATTGAGCAGATGGAAGTTGACCAAGATCACATACATATTCTGATGACCATCTCGCCTCGCTATTCTGTGAGCCAGCATGTTAGAAGAATTAAACAACACACCACCAAAACTGTATGGCAAACCAACGACAGTTAAGTCACCATTTCTGGAAAGAGAAGACGTTTTGGTCAGATGGTTATTTTGTTTACTCTGTTGGAAATGCTAGTGCTGAAATCGTGACGAAATACATTGAGAATCAGGGCTAGGCGATTCATCCCAGCGACAGCAAGCTGATCACTGGGTTTTCTCGCCCACACCTATAAAAAAACGAGAGCATCTGCTCTCGTTTTTTTATATCTAACTCAATTAAGCACGTGGGAGGTAATTAGCAATACCTACCCACTTGTAACTTGTCAGCTCTTCCAGTCCCATTGGGCCACGAGCGTGTAGTTTCTGAGTCGATACTGCCACTTCAGCACCTAGGCCAAACTGCGCACCATCGGTAAAGCGAGTCGACGCATTGACATAAACTGCCGCTGAACCTGCCGCATTAACAAAGCGCTCTGCCGCCATCAAGTCATTGGTCATGATCGCATCAGAATGGCTAGCATTGTGCTTGCGCATGTGGGCGATGGCTTCTTCCACATCCTTAACGATCTTAACGCCAAGTGTGAAGCTCAACCATTCAGTGTCGAAGTCCCCTTCAGCCACACGGCGCAGGCTGGCGGCCTTGCCTTCAAGCAGTTCATAGGCAGCTTCGTCAGCGACCATGTCCACATTGCTGGCATTAAGGCGTTCTGCCAAACGAGGTAGAAAGGCTTCAGCAACCTGCTCATTAACCAGCAAGGTATCCAACGCGTTACAAGCCGATGGACGCTGTACCTTGGCATTTTCTACCACATCAAGACTACGGGACAGATCTGCCGTTGCGTCAACATAGACATGGCTGATACCAAAGCCACCGATGATCACCGGAATGGTGCTATTTTCCTTACACATCTTATGCAAGCCAGCACCACCGCGCGGAATAATCATATCCACATACTGATCCATCTTCAGCAATTGGGAAACCAGCTCACGGTCTGGTTTTTCAATGTACTGTACCGATGCTGTCGGCAGGCCGGCTTTCTCAAGCGCTACCTGAATCACTTTGACCAGCTCCATATTGGAATGGAAGGTTTCACGGCCACCGCGCAGGATACTGGCGTTACCGGTTTTCAGGCATAGTGCTGCAATATCAATGGTGACATTCGGGCGCGCTTCATAGATTACGCCTACAACACCAAGCGGAACACGGCGGCGGCTCAGGCGCATACCGTTTTCCAGCACCTTGCTGTCTAGCTCGGCACCAACCGGATCATTTAGGCTGATCACATTGCGCACGTCATTGGCAATTCCCGCCAAACGTTCAGCATTAAGCAATAGACGGTCAACCAACGCGTCTGTCATGCCTGCTTCTTTTGCCGCGGCGATATCTTTGGCATTAGCTGCCAAGATCACTTCTTGGTTGGCTTCCAGTTCATCGGCAATCACGGCCAATGCACGGTTTTTCTGTTCGGTTGCTGCCGTTGCCAGTTCAAAAGCAGCCTGCTGCGCCGCTTGGCCCATCAGTTCAAGATTCATGTTCTTTTCCCTTACGTTTCAATACGTGTTAGATAACGACCAAGTCGTCACGGTGTACAGCAACCGGGCCATATTCGTAGCCCAACACCTGATAAATATCCTGGCTGTGTTTGCCGGCAATTTTCGCCAGATCTTTGCTGGAGTAGCGGCTAATGCCTCGGGCCAGCAGCTCACCTTGAGCGTTGAAAATCCGGGCAACCTCACCGCGCTCGAACTCACCTTTTACTTCGGTGATCCCTTTTGACAGCAAGCTACTGCCACGCTGTTGTACGGCAGCCGCCGCACCTTGGTCGATTACAATATCACCCGCTGGCGGGGGGCCGGCCAAGATCCAACGCTTACGGCTCTCGAGTGGTGATTCCAACGGCAAGAAACGCGTACCGACTGATATTCCCTGAGCCAGATCAGCAACCACATCCGGGCGGCTACCTGCTGCAATGATCACTTCGATACCAGCACGACGGGCAACATCCGCAGCCTGTAGTTTGGTTGCCATCCCACCGGTACCAAGGCCACCGACACTACCGCCGGCAATCTTGCGCAGGGTTTCATCGATAGTATGGACTTCACGGATCAGCTCCGCGTCAGGGTTGTTACGCGGATCAGCCGTGAACAAGCCTGGCTGATCAGTCAGTAGCAATAGCTTATCGGCACCAGCCAAAATGCCCACCAATGCCGACAGGTTGTCGTTGTCACCCACTTTGATTTCCGTCGTGGCAACCGCATCGTTTTCGTTAACCACCGGAATGATGCCGTTGTCCAGCAAGGCAACAATCATGTCGCGGGCATTGAGGTAGCGCTCGCGGTCATCCAGATCGGCACGGGTTAGCAGCATCTGCCCCACGTGTAGACCGTAGATACCAAACAGGCTCTCCCATTCTTGGATCAAACGACTCTGGCCAACAGCAGCCAACAACTGCTTGCTCGCCATGTTCTTGGGCAGTTCGGGGTATCCTAAATGTTCTCGGCCGGCGGCAATCGCGCCAGAAGTTACAATGATGACCTTGTGGCCCTGCCGGCGCAGTTGTGCGCACTGGCGAACCAACTCAACCATATGGGCACGATCCAGCTTTAGCGTACCGCCTGTCAACACACTGGTACCCAGCTTGACGACGATAGTCTGTGAACTGTGCCTAACCTCTTGGTTTTGAGACTCATTGTTAGAGTCTGCGGTTACCAAGTCCTTGTTTTGCTCATTTAGGATATTTGTCTCTGCCATGGGGATAAAACAAAAAGAAAAGTAGAATGATGTTGTATCAATACCCTTTATAAATCACAAGAAAAATGCGCCAATCAGGCGCATTTTTCTTCATTTAAGGTAAGGCTTGCAAATCAGGCTACGCTACCAAGCTCAGGCTCTTTGAGCACTTTTGAAGGGGATAATGTCAATTCAAACTCATCTTGCAACAAACCTTCCAATTTCGGATAAAAATCCTCTAACGTTTGCTGTACTGCCTTCTCATGTTTTGCCGGTACCGGATCCTTGATCCATTCCCCCGCATCATCATAACGGCCAAAGCCGTAGTGATACTCAAAGCCGTCATCGTTGGCTTCAATGATGAACCACCAGCCCCAGAATTCACGCTCTTCAGGTGCCTTTTTCGCACTGACACAACTTGAAAGGCAATCAAAGAAAAAATGCCCTTCGGAAGACAGAGGCTGACGCAAGTATGGTCCCAAGGCCGTCAGCTTAGTCATCAAACGCCCATGCGGCGGGAAAGTCTTTTCTGTCGTCATAATCATCTCCATCCCTAGCAATAAATTACCTAATCCATTTAAGCCGTAAACTGCTTATTTGGCAACAATTTATTTACAACATCAGCGTATTGATAACTTCCCTACTCGGCTAATTTTTCCTTCAGCCAATCAACAACCGTTGTCATGGCCCGATGATACCCATCGTGTAGCGGTTTATCCGGTAGCGTAATCGCCTTACCGCCACGGCTTGACATTGCGATCAGCTGATTATCAAACTCTGAGCAAACTGGATCGCTCTTCAAACCAATACCTAGCATTGGTACATCAATCTTACGACGGCCCACTAACCCCTGGTTCTTAAGGGACCAAGCTGGTAGGTGTGACACCAAGCTTGTCTTTGACACACCATGCTTACCAAGGCGTGAAGCTATCATATCAAGGTACATCCGCGGCATGGCATCGAGACGTTTTGGATCGGCTAGGCCACTGTGAATAATACCGCCGACACTGACGCAGGTTTTCAGGCGGGTCGGCTCAAGAAAACCTAACCTTATCGCAGCATTACCGCCGAACCGAAGACCCAGCATCGCCACCCGGGTATGATCAACCCAAGGAACATCTTTTACCTGCTGCAGCAACGCTTGGTGCAAGCGGCTGGTATCTTCAGTCAAAGACCAATGGCTACTATGACCAACTGATGGCATGTCCAACGTGATCATCGCAAAACCAGCCGGACCTAAGTATTTCTGGTAAAGGCGCAACAAATCAGACTGCAGGGTATCCAAGCCACCACTGACAATCACCGTGGGTAATAGTTTGTCAGTACAAGGCAGATGGATAAAGGCTTGGAACGTTTTGTTCTCGTATTTGACATCAATGGTACGCATCTGGTGCGGCATATTATCCATTGCATCACGGTAGGCTTGATTGGCTTGTAGTTCAGCTTGAGCAGCCAAATCATCCCCTTTCAGGTGAGGGTAGGCCGCGATACTGTAATACATACTGGCAGTAATGAGTTGCTCGGCAGCCTTTTCCTTTTCCCCTTGATCTAACAAGGCTCGTGCAGCCTTATGGTACATCCCACCTGACTGGCACCACTCATACACCCAGTTCCCAGGCTTATAGCCAATCACCGTATCAAGCAAATCGTCGCGGGTACGCGGCGCGTCACTTTTGGCAATCCGAGCCAGAATCGCTTCTAGTTCTATCGGGTCGATCCCCTGCCAAATCCATTGCGGGCGTCGCATTACCCGATACCAGCCAATTTCAGTATCACCATCCAGCGCACTGTGGATCGGGGCATCGACAACATGGGCTAATTTCACCAGGCTCGATGTCTCTTTGGAGGTTTGCCTTGGGGCAAAGAGCTTTTCGGAAAGATTAGTTTTGGACGGTTCAGACACATTCTGCTCCATATCGGTTCACACATACCTACTATGCAGGCCCGAGCACTTCCGGTCTATAGCAAAAGCACGTTAATCCGGTTCGGCCTAGGGGATGTGCTTATTGTGGTTTTATGTCTAAAGTATACCACCCAACAGATACTTACTGTATGAGCCGGCAGACAATTCCCGTGAGTTGCACAAGCGGTACTGGGGAAATACCAGGACTCAGCTATGCTTTTACTTACCTATCAGTACTTCATACGGTGGTAAGTATGCGATATGTCCTTTGTCTTTGTGCTTCGCTTTTTTTCTCTACATCAGTCCTCGCGTTTGGTAGCGGTGGTTCCCTAGGTGGTAACCCCGGAGAGGCATCCGGTGGTGTCAATGCCAAAACCCCACTTTGCCTTGATGTCACTGGCGAACGTATTCCTGACAGCTACCAAACCAAATACCAGCGCCAATGCGAGATAACCGGTAATACCATGGTTGATCTCATCAACTACAACAACTATTACCGTAATAAGCCCAATGGCGAATCCCTGTCGGATATTAGAGCCAAAGCCAGCTAAGCTCGACATAGCAGGTATAAAAAAAGGAGCCCAAGGCTCCTTTTTTACTCGCTTTAAGCGATATTATTTTTTCGCGATTGGATCAACGAAAGTCACGGCCATATCCCATGGCTGCTCGATCCAAGTTTCCTGCGGGATGTCTACCACGTAGTCATCAACCAGGTGTTTACCTGCAGGCTTCGCACATACAGTCACGAATTTTGCTTTCGGGTACATGTGACGGATCATTTCCGCTGTACCGCCAGTGTCCACCAGATCATCGATAACGATGAAACCTTCACCATCACCTTCTGCTTGCTTCAGTACTTTCATCTCACGCTGGTGATCGTGGTCGTAGCTAGAGATACATACTGTATCAACATAACGAATACCAAGTTCACGCGCCAAGATTGCAGATGGAACCAAGCCACCACGGCTAACGGCAATGATACCTTTCCACTGGTCGGCAGGAAGCAATTTCTCTGCTAGCTGGCGGGTATACATTTGCATGTTGTCCCAAGTGATGATGAACTTATTACTCATATCCGATGAACCTCTGAGTCAGCAGAAAAACTGCTGTATGTATTTATTTACTGTTATAGAAAAATAATTTTAGCAACAAATAGGGCCGCAATAACCCAAACGCTAATATTTACATCGCGACCTTTGCCACTCATCGTTTTGACGGCAGCGTAGGTGATAAAGCCAAGGCCAATACCTTCAGCGATGGAGTATGTTAACGGCATCAGTAGGCAAACTACAACTACTGGTGCTGCTTCTGTTAAGTCACGCCAGTCAACGCTAACCAAGCCAGACATCATTAGGATGGCTACGTAGAACAAAGCACCTGCTGTCGCATAGGCAGGAACCATACCTGCTAGCGGCGCAAAGAACAATGCCATTAGGAACAAAACGCCTACTGTCACCGCAGTAAGACCGGTACGGCCACCCACTGCAACACCTGATACACTCTCAACGTAAGAGGTCGTGTTCGATGTACCCAATACTGCACCAACAGAAGTAGCAGTACTGTCTGCTAGAAGCGCACGGTTTAGGCGAGGTAGCTTACCGTCTTTGTCGATCAATTCAGCTTTAGTTGCGACGCCGACCAAAGTTCCCGCCGTGTCGAACAGGTCAACAAACAAGAACGCGAACACAACTGAAATCAAACCCACTTCCAGTGCACCAGAGAAATCCATCTGCATGAAAGTCGGCGCAATGCTTGGTGGAGCTGAGACAATACCGCCGTAAGCCACTTCACCAACAAGAACACTGATTGCCGTTACCGCTAAAATCGCAATCAATACAGCCGCTTTATAACCACGGTGTACCAAGGCAATCGTTAGGAAGAAGCCTAATGACGCCATCGCTGCAGGGAAGCTAGTGAAATCACCAACTTGAACTAGCGTTGCTGGGTTGTCGACAACAATGCCAGAGCTTTGCAGGGCAATAAACGCCAGGAACAAACCAATACCCGCCGAGATCCCGATCCGGAGCGCATGGGGAATCGAGTTGATAATCCACTCACGGACGCGAAGTACGCTCAAGGCGATAAAGCACAGACCCGAAAGGAATACAGCAGCCAGTGCCACCTGCCAAGTGTGGCCCATACCCAATACAACACCGTAGGTGAAGAAGGCATTAAGGCCCATACCCGGCGCCTGAGCCACTGGGTAGTTAGCCACGAAGCCCATAATAAAACAGCCCACAACTGCAGCCAGACAGGTTGCGACAAATACCGCGCCCTGATCCATACCTGTTGCCGATAGCATAGATGGGTTTACAAAAATGATGTAAGCCATCGTCAAGAAGGTAGTCAGACCCGCTAGCAGCTCGGTACGGACATCAGTACCGTTCTCTTTGAGTTTAAAAAGTTTCTCAAGCATTGCTCTCGATTCCTTGGAGATATTAAGCAATTGATATTGGTTTATTGGATATGCCGAAGCCGGTTCTCAGTTTCCACACATCACGAACATTCAAGAAATAGAAAACGATTGCGTCTCTATTTTGGGTGGCGATTATATGCTCGATAATTGTCAATTTCCAGTAAATAACGCAATTATCATCAATCAATATCAATAACCGAATAAAAAACCGGCCACCTCAAAACAAAACAAAAATAAAGCCATAAAAAACAACAATTTGAATTTTTAACAGTAAGGTTACATTTTATTCAATTGATATTTTCCACCTATGCGCAAACGTTAATATCACCCATCAAATTGCATGAATTAACAGCTAACGAGAAATGTAATCGAATACAGCCAAAAGGCATAAAATACAGCTATAGATAACGCAGATAAGGTTGGCCAGAAAAGGCATGGTGGTAAAACAAGAGGATAAAAAAAACGCCACTCCAAATGGAAGTGGCGTCAAGAATGTAACTATAAACCGAAAAGCGGTTTTAAGAGATTCTTAAACAAAGGGGGTGAACAAAAAATTGACCACTCAGATCTGCCCGACAATGTAGAACCGGACAAACCACAGAATTAGTAACCGAACGAGCTTGGGTATTTAAAGTTACCGGTGTATACAGCGCGGTTGTTCCAAAACTTGTTTACTGATTCAAATACTTTCATTTTTATCACCTTAACTATTAAGCAATGACTACACGTAATACGTGTTTGGCCGTCTTGGCCTGACTTAAACTCGGTTCCTTGGAGGCGATATCTCGGGCTCATCCTAGAGCAAAATTTTGTGTCGTTCGTCTTCGTTCAGAAGATGGTGAAACTATAACCCAGCCGTAATAAACTTTCAAGCATTTTCTTTAACTGCGTCACACTTTTTCCTTTTTTGAGTATTTGGACACCATAAACTGTAATTAAATTACAGAATAGATCTTTATGCCTTTACTAAACCGCGACCAAAGTACAACTATTACCCCCTTGAATAATTACATCGTTACAACATATATCCGCCAAGTAATTGCCAATGGACAAAGTCAGGAAAACCCTGTCAGCCACTTCAAGATTTAGCTGTTACCGTTTCGGGCACAGTGGTATCCTTGAGGTTAACCGCGATAGTTAATTGTTCTGAAATACTTTGCAATATAGTTAATTTCTCACCAATTTATCGCTAATAACTAAAAGTTTATAAAGGAGACTGCTGTGTCAGAAATCAGTCAACTGTCACCTCAACCTGTGTGGCAATTCTTCGATCAGATCTGCTCTATCCCTCACCCTTCCAAGCATGAAGAAGCGCTAGCCCAGCACATTATCCAGTTCGCTCAAGGTGAAGGCCTTGAAGTGCGCCGTGATGCTGTGGGCAACGTCTTCATCAAAAAACCAGCAACACCAGGTATGGAAGATCGCAAGGGTGTTGTTCTTCAGGCGCACATCGACATGGTGCCGCAGAAGAATGAAGATACCGACCATGATTTCCTGACCGATGCTATCCAGCCTTACATCGATGGCGAATGGGTAACCGCAAAAGGAACAACCCTGGGTGCCGACAACGGCATGGGTATGGCAGCATGTCTTGCTGTGTTGGCTTCGAAAGAGGTTGAGCACGGCCCACTTGAAGTACTACTGACCATTGACGAAGAAGCCGGTATGACAGGCGCCTTCGGCCTTGAAGAAGGCTGGCTGGAAGGTGATATCCTGCTGAACACCGACTCTGAGCAAGAGGGTGAAGTCTACATGGGCTGCGCCGGTGGTGTAGACGGCTCATTGGTACTGGACATCCAGCGCGAAGCAACGCCTGCCGATTTCCAAGCTGTTAAGCTAGTTGTTAAAGGCCTGAAAGGCGGCCACTCTGGCTGTGATATCCACACAGGCCGTGGCAATGCCAATAAAATCCTAGGTCGCTTCCTGTTCGGTCACGCCGAAGAGTTAGGCCTACGCCTGACCTCCCTGACTGGCGGTAGCCTACGCAACGCTATCCCACGAGAGGCAAGCGCGGTTGTTGCCCTGCCTGCTGCAAACGTTGATAAGCTAAACGAGCTATTCGCTTACTACCAAGAACTGCTTGTGGCTGAGCTTGGCCGTGTCGAAACTGACATCAACCTATTTACCGAAGCCGCAGAACAACCTGCAGACGTTCTAGTCACTGCTGACCAGCAGCGTTTCATCAACATGCTGAACGCAACACCAAACGGTGTGATCCGCATGAGCGATGATATCGAAGGTGTGGTTGAAACCTCACTGAACGTTGGTGTGATCACCACTGAAGCTGACAAAATTACAGTACTGTGCCTGATACGCTCATTGATCGACTCTGGCCGCAGCAATGTTGAAGGTATGCTAAAAGCAGTTGCTTCACTTGCTGGCGCAAACTGCGAGTTCTCTGGCACCTACCCGGGCTGGAAACCAGATGCTGATTCTGAAGTCATGCACCTGTTCCGCGAAACGTACGAGAGCATCTACGGCCGTGTACCGAACATCATGGTTATCCACGCCGGCCTTGAGTGTGGCCTATTCAAGAAGCCATACCCGAACATGGATATGATTTCTTTCGGTCCGACCATCAAGTTCCCGCACTCGCCAGACGAGAAAGTTCAGATCGAAACCGTTGCCCTATTCTGGGAGCAAATGGTCGCTATCCTGAAGAATATTCCGGTAAAGGGTTAATTTCCCTTAACCTAGTATGACAAAAGCAGGCTCCGGCCTGCTTTTTTGATCGCGAAATCGGTCCTGGGTCCTGGGTCCTGGGTCCTGGGTCCTGGGTCCTGGGTCCTGGGTCCTGGGTCCTGGGTCCTGCAAGCAGCTTTCGTTTATCGCTGTGATACGTCAAAATCTTGCTTCTACTTTTCGCTTTTCCAAGGTTCTGCTCTTCCGAGGGCCTCGTTCCCGCTTTTCCTAGGACCCGCTATCAAAACAACGACAACTGCTGCGCCCTTGCCCCTAGCTCAAGCCCGACACTGATACCAATAAGGCGGATCTCCCTGTCTTGCTGGCGGGTCAGGGCTTCCTTGAGCAGCCCTTCGAACTGGGATTTATCTAATTTAGGCTGAGTATGCTCCACCGTGGTTTGCTGGAAGTCGGCAAACTTCACCTTCACGCCTTGCTTGGCAATGTTGAGCTCGGGGCGTACGCGTTTAAGACGCTTTTCCAACTCAGGAAACAGGCGCTCTATCACCTCCCAGCATTGCTCGTAAGTACTGATATTCTGCGAGAAGGTACGTTCTACCCCGACTGACTTGCGCTCGCGCTCAACCACGACCTCTCGCTCGTCAATACCATGGGCACGGGACCATAGTGACTGGCCAAACTTGCCGAACTGCTGCAACAGCAAATGCCTGTCGTACTGTTGGACATCTTTGCCAACATACAAACCTTTGTCGTGCAATTTCTGGATAGTGACCTTGCCAACACCGGGGATCTTCTCGAGTTTCAGGTCTGCTACAAAATCAGGGATCTGATCCGGCGTCACCACATATTGGCCATCTGGCTTGTTAAGATCCGAGGCAATCTTGGCGATGAACTTAACCGGCGCAATGCCTGCGGAGGCTGTCAGGTTCAACTCTTCCCGAATAGCGCGGCGGATATCTTCGGCGATCAAGGTCGCCGAGCCATGGCAAAGTTCACAATCGGTGACATCGAGGTAGGCTTCATCAAGGGAAAGCGGTTCGATCTTATCGGTATAGCGCTGGAAGATTTCGCGGATCTGAGTCGAGACTTCTTTGTAAACGCTCATGCGGCCAGAGACTAGGGTCAGGTGGGGACAAAGCTGCATCGCCCTTCCCGTCGGCATCGCCGAGCGCACTCCATACTTACGCGCCAGATAGTTACAGGTACTGATCACCCCACGCTGCTCTGAACGCCCACCGATTGCGATAGGGATATCACGCAGATCAGGGTTATCGCGCATCTCTACTGCCGCAAAAAAACAATCCATATCGACATGGATGATCTTTTTCTGGGCCTTGGTAGGCTGTTGGGAAGACAGAGACATTCGTGGGGCTACCTGATTACTGTTTTTTTATACAGTAACATTATAGAGGCTACTGCAGGTACTGTGAAGCCCAACAAAAAGCCCGGCATTGCGTGCCGGGCTTGGAGTTCAGTTAGCAAGTGCTCGCTGATCAGATAATTTGGTTTTTCTTCCATTCTGCTGCACGGGCTTCACGCGCTTCACGTTTCAGGCGGGCATCACATGGCTCAGGGCAGTCACACTCTTTGGCAATGCCGATACCGTCAAGACCACCGCAGCTACCGCTTACGCTTTTACGCTGGAAGATGTAGCCAACAGCCATCGCAGTGATGACCAGCAAAAACACAGCAAAGGTAGTTAAATAGATAACCATTTTTCAATCTCTACTTTTGATTCATATAAGGGGCAAAAGCGTCAGAGATATACTCCTTGAAGCCTTGCTCTGTTTTCACAAC
The DNA here is from genome assembly GCF_003026455.1 of Photobacterium rosenbergii. Taxonomy (GTDB): domain Bacteria; phylum Pseudomonadota; class Gammaproteobacteria; order Enterobacterales; family Vibrionaceae; genus Photobacterium; species Photobacterium rosenbergii. The sequence continues at coordinate 16,606 of NZ_PYMB01000008.1, read as the reverse complement.
CAACAACAATGGAATTTGCTCTTGGTTGGCCAATGCCAGTGCCTTCTCCTCGCCCATCACTGAAAACGCTGTCGCCAACGCATCTGACGTCATGCTTGATGGGTGTAGCACTGTTACCGATACCACATGGTTGGAAATCGGCATACCGCTGTTTGGATCAATCAGGTGTGAGTATCGCACACCGTCTTCTTCGAAGTAATTACGGTAATCACCCGATGTTGCCACGGCCATGTCACCCGGTTCAATCACTTCCTGAATAGCACGGCTACCGTCTTCGGTAGGCTTTTCAATCGCGATGCGCCAAGGCACACCCTCAAGGTTATTACCTTTCAGGCTTAGCTCACCACCGATCTCAACCAGGTAGTCAGCGACACCTAGATCATCAAAGTAATCGGCGACTACGTCAACCCCAAATCCCTTGGCAATCGAGGACAGATCCACATACAGATCCGGGATATCTTTGATCAGGCTGTTGCCTTCTACGCTCAAGTGGTGAATACCCACTACCTTGCGGCGCTCGGCCAGCTCTTGCTCGGTCGGTGTTTTCTCAGGGCGCGCTTCCGGGCCGAAGCTCCACAAGTTCACAATCGGACCTACCGTCACATCCAAAGCGCCGTCGGTCAATTTTGCCAAGCGGATTGCCTCAGTTACTACCTTGGCAGTGTCTGCCGACACTTCAAACGGCTCACTCGAGCGCGACTGGTTAAATTGGCTGAGCTCGGAATGCTTACGGTAAGTCGACATCTGGTCGTTAACCAGTTCCAGTCGACGGTCAATTTCTGCCTGTATATCCGTGGCAGGCGGTAAGCCTTCCTGCTTAATCAACTTAATTGAATAGTAGGTTCCCATGGTCGAACCGTTCAGGTGGATCATCTCACGCTGATCGCTACAGGCCGACAGGGTAATAACCATCGCAAGCATCAGCAGTGCGCGGTGCAGTAACGTCTTCATCCAACTACTCCCCAAATGAAAGACAGTCATTGTTATTTGTTATGGGTAAGCGCCAAGTATAAAAACCTTAGCTTACATACCGTTATTATGCGCTTATTACGAAAAAAGGCTGACCCCGGTTGGGATCAGCCAGTTTTTCAGTGTGCGGCTAATTAGCCACCGAAGTCATCCAGTAGGATGTTTTCGTCTTCAACACCAAGATCTTTCAGCATGCCGATAACAGCTGCGTTCATCATTGGTGGACCACACATGTAGTACTCACAATCTTCTGGCGCTTCGTGATCTTTCAAGTAGTTCTCGTAGATCACGTTGTGGATGAAGCCTGTGTAACCATCCCAGTTATCTTCTGGTAGTGGATCAGACAGGGCTACGTGCCACTCGAAGTTCTCGTTGTCAGCCGCTAGCGTATCGAAATCTTCAATGTAGAACATTTCACGCTTAGAACGCGCACCGTACCAGTAAGTCATCTTACGCTTAGATTTCAGGCGTAGAAGCTGGTCGAAGATGTGCGAACGCATAGGAGCCATACCTGCACCACCACCGATGAATACCATTTCGTTGTCAGTTTCTTTCGCGAAGAACTCACCGAATGGACCAGAGATAGTACAAGTGTCACCAGCCTTCAGAGACCAGATGTAAGATGACATTACGCCAGGTGGTACATCTGGGTTGTTAGGCGGCGGCGTTGCAATACGTACGTTCAGCTTGATCAAGCCTTTCTCTTCTGGGTATGACGCCATAGAGTATGCACGGATTGAGTGCTCTTTCACGATAGACTCGTAGCGGAACAGGTTGAACTTGTCCCAGTCTTCACGGTATTCCTCAGGAATATCGAAGTCAGAGTACTTAATGTGATGAGGTTCAGCTTCGATCTGGATGTAACCACCCGCACGGAAAGGAACTTCTTCACCTTCAGGGATCTTAAGCACAAGCTCTTTGATGAAGGTTGCTTCGTTATCGTTAGAGATAACAGTACATTCCCACTTCTTAACACCGAAGATTTCTTCTGGAAGCTCGATGTCCATGTCAGATTTCACGTTAACCTGACACGCTAGACGCTCGCCTTCACGTGCTTCACCTTTAGTGATGTGGTCAAGCTCAGTCGGTAGGATATCACCACCACCAGACTTAACTTTAACGCGGCACTGGCCACAAGAGCCACCGCCACCACAAGCAGATGAAACGAAGATGCCGCTTGCTGAAAGTGCATTAAGCAGTTTGCTACCGGCAGCGGTTGTAATCGCTTTTTCCGGATCGCCATTTACTGAGATAGTAATGTCACCTGATGGTACCAGCTTAGATTTAGCGAATAGGATCACTAGAACTAGAGCCAGGATAATCAGGGTGAACATGACTACGCCAAGAATAATATCCATTGATTATTCCTTTTATCCTGATTACAGCTGAACGCCGGAGAAGGACATGAAGCCCAACGCCATAAGGCCAACGGTGATGAATGTAATACCTAGGCCACGTAGACCTGGAGGTACGTCTGAGTACTTCATCTTCTCACGGATACCCGCAAGAGCAACGATTGCTAGCATCCAACCGATACCAGAACCAAGACCGTAAACTACAGATTCAGCGAAGTTATAATCACGCTGTACCATGAATGATACACCACCGAAGATCGCACAGTTTACTGTGATCAATGGTAGGAAAATACCTAGCGCGTTGTATAGCGGCGGGAAGAAGCGGTCCAGAACCATTTCCAGGATCTGTACCAGTGCCGCGATAACACCGATGAACGTAATAAAGTTCAGGAAGCTAAGGTCAACGCCTGAAACAATGGCGCCGTCTTTTAGCAGTAGGTTGTAGATCAGGTTGTTCACAGGAACAGCGATCGTTAGTACAACGATTACCGCTACACCCAGACCGAAAGAAGTTTTAACTTTTTTCGATACGGCTAGGAATGTACACATACCTAGGAAGAACGACAGTGCCAAGTTCTCGATAAAGATCGAACGAACTAGAAGGCTTAGATAATGTTCCATGTTCCCCTTACTCCTTCGCTTCGACTTGTTCTGGACGGATGATACGGATAGCCCAGATCATGAAACCAATCAGGAAGAACGCTGATGGTGCTAGGATCATCATACCGTTTGGCTGGTACCAACCACCGTCAGACACTAGCGGCAGGATTTCCACGCCGAATAGTTTGCCTGAACCGAATAGTTCACGGAAGAAAGCTACAGTGATAAGTACGAAGCCGTAACCAAGACCGTTACCGATACCGTCAACAAGTGATGGTAGAGGCTCAGACTTCATTGCGTATGCTTCAGCACGACCCATAACGATACAGTTCGTGATGATCAGACCAACGAATACAGAAAGCTGCTTAGAAATATCGTAAACAAACGCTTTTAGTACCTGGTCAACCACGATTACCAACGATGCGATGATCGCCATCTGTACGATGATACGTACGCTGTTTGGAATGTGGTTACGGATCAGGGATACGAACAAGTTAGAGAATGCACAAACGAATGTTACCGCTAGGGTCATTACGAATGCTGTCTCTAGTTTGGTAGTTACTGCAAGCGCAGAACATACACCAAGAATCTGAAGCGCGATCGGGTTGTTGTCGATAAACGGCGCGAACAGAATCTTCTTCATTTCTTTAGAATCAGCCATTGTTTAGGCCTCCTTCACGAACTTTAGCCAGGAATGGACCAAAGCCCATGTCACCCAACCAGAAGTCGAAGGTGTGCTGAACACCATTTGCAGTCAGGGTTGCACCAGACAGACCATCTACACCGTGGATGTCACCCTCAGGTGCACCGCCTTTAACGACGCGGATAGCTGGCTTGTTGTTGCTGTCGAACAGTTCTTTACCAACAAACTGTGCACGCCAGTTCGGGTTCTCGATCTCACCACCAAGTCCAGGAGTTTCACCCTGCTCGTAGTAAGTGATACCCGCAAGCGTGTTGCCGTCAGTTTCTACTGCGATGAATGCGTACATCATTGACCATAGACCACCACCGTGTACCGGTAGGATCAGCTTGTCGACGTTGTCGTTCGCATCTTTCACTAGGTAAACTGTTGCAACGTTGGCACGACGGATGATCTTCGCTAGGTCTTGGTCACCTGATAGGCGGATAGACTGCGCTGGATCTTTCGCTGCGTCACGCTGGCTGTAGTCAGATGCAGTTGCACCTTCTTCAGTCTGCTCAATGAACTCACCGGTTTCCAAGTCAACAAGCATAGGCTGGATGAATTGGTCGTAAGCTTCAGTGATGTTGGTGCCGTCTTGCAGAAGGCCCGCTACTGAAAGGATATTGCGCTGAACGTCAAGTACAGCATTCTTCTGCTGCAGTGGACGCAGAGCAACCGCTGCTGCTGATACCACGATTGAGCACACTAGGCTCAGTGCGATAACAACAATTAGCGTCTTTTTAATGCTATCGTTATTACTTGACATGACGAGCTAGTCTCCGCTTGATGTTGCCCTGAACTACTAGGTTGTCAAATAGAGGTGCGAATAGGTTAGCAAATAGGATTGCTAGCATCATACCTTCTGGGTACGCAGGGTTAACCACACGAACCATAACAGCCATTGCACCGATTAGTGCGCCGTACCACCACTTACCTTTATTGGTAAATGCAGCAGACACAGGGTCGGTAGCCATGAACATCATACCGAATGCGAAGCCACCTAGAACTAGGTGCCAGTGCCATGGCATGCTGAACATTGCGTTAGTGTCAGAACCGATAATGTTGAATAGCGTCGCTGTCGCGATCATACCGATCATAGTACCCGCGATGATGCGCCATGAAGCGATGCCCATGAACACGATCATTGCGCCACCAAGGATGATAGCCAGAGTCGAAACTTCACCGATAGAACCAGGGATACGACCGATGAACGCGTCCATCCAGCTAACAGCATCGCCAGTTACAGTGTTCATCACTGCAGCCTGACCGCCGTGTGCCCACTGGCTTAGTGCTGTTGCACCAGAGAAGCCATCTGCCGCTGTCCATACTAGATCGCCAGAGATCTGAGCTGGGTATGCGAAGAATAGGAACGCACGACCTGCCAAAGCAGGGTTCAGGAAGTTACGGCCAGTACCACCGAAGATTTCTTTAGCAACTACAACACCGAAGGTAATACCTAGTGCTGCCTGCCAAAGCGGTAGTGTTGGCGGTACGATCAGTGCGAAAAGGATAGAAGTTACAAAGAAACCTTCGTTAACTTCGTGCTTACGCACCATACAGAATAGGACTTCCCAGAAACCACCTACCGCAAATACTACTGCGTAAATAGGTAGGAAGTAGGTCGCACCCAGTAGCATTTTGCTACCCCAGCCAGCGTCTGCTGACATAGTGCCGCCTAGCATTTCTGTTAGCCAGTAGTGCCAGTCGCCAGCAATGATAGTTGCTAGCTGCTCACCCACGTACATGTGGTTAAGCGCTGTAATAGCCTGGTGGCCTGTGTTGTACATACCCCAGAACATTGCTGGGAAGACCGCGAACCACACCATGATCATGATGCGCTTCAGGTCAACGCTGTCACGTACGTGCGCGCTTGTACGGGTTACCTGGCCCGGTGTGTACATCAAAGTTGCAAACGCTTCGTAAAGCGCAAACCATCTTTCATGCTTACCACCTGGCTCAAAGTGGTGTTCAACCTGCTCGAGTAAATTCTTGAGGCTCATGAATTACCCTTCCTTCTCAATTGTGTCCAGGCACTGACGTAGCATAGGACCAAATTCATACTTACCTGGGCATACGAACGTACATAGTGCTAGATCTTCTTCATCTAGCTCTAGTGCGCCTAGCTGCTGAGCGCTGTCTACGTCACCTGCACACAGGTCACGAAGAAGCAGAGTCGGCTCGATATCAAGCGGCATTACTTTTTCGTAGTTACCGATTGGCACCATCGCACGCTCAGAACCGTTCGTCGTCGTGGTCATGTTGAATAGCTGACCTGGGAAGAACTGGCTTAGGAAAGAGCGAGTCACTGAGAATTTGTTTTTGCCTGGCGCGATCCAGCCCATGAATTCTTTTTCACGGCCTTCGCGAAGGGCAGAAATCTGCAGATGGTAGCGACCTAGGTATGCGTGAGGACCCGCAGCGTTAACACCGTTCAGTACTGAACCAGAAAGGATACGCAGTTCGCCCGGCATCATTTCAGAATCAGTGATCTGCTCGATAGACGCACCGATTTGGGTACGAACTAGGCGAGGGTTGTTAACAACAGGACCAGCCAGAGAAACCACACGGTCAGTGTATAGCTCACCAGTCAGGAACAATTTACCGAATGCGATAACGTCCTGGTAGTTGATGTGCCACGCCACGTTTTCGATGCTTGCACCGAACAACGTGTGGATGTGAGTACCCACTAGACCCGCAGGGTGCGGACCGTTGAATACATGCTCTTCCACATTGGCTTCACTGCAGCGAGGTAGACTTGCACCAGACTTACATACCAATACTTTACCGCTTGTTAGGCGTGACAATACTGTCAGACCTGCAGTAAACGCATCGCTCTGCTCGTTGATAACAACTTCTGGGTTAGCTGCTAGAGGGTTAGTGTCGATAGCAGTTACAAAGATAGCCTGGGTTTCAGCGTCGATCGCAGGGACCTTGCTGAAAGGACGCGTACGAAGCGCTGTCCACATACCAGACTCAACTAGCTGGTCTACCAGTACAGAACGCTCAAGTTGAGCAATCTGGCCAGCATCGTAGCTGTTGAATGTAATCTGCTCGTCGCCTTCTACATCAATCACAACGGACTGTAGAACACGCTTTGCACCACGATTGATTTCTGCAACCTTGCCGCTGGCTGGAGCAGTGAACTTAACGCCAGGGTTCTTCTTGTCTTCAAAAAGAACCTGACCTTTTTTCACTACATCCCCTACGCGGATATGCATTGTAGGACGCATACCAACATATTCTTCGCCAAGCAAGGCGACACGTGTGATGGCCTTGCCATCATTTATCGCCTGGGCAGGAGTCCCTGAAATTGGGATATCCAGACCCTTTTTTATTGTAATCATACGCACTTGCACTACATTAACGGGAAAAAATTATTTTCTATTGCGCAATATTAGACACGACTTTCCTTCGTCCGAAGCCGGCTTGATCCGCTACCAGCAACGCAACATCCTATTCACTTACCTGTCACACATTCGGCGACGAGTAATTTTGAGGCCGGAATTTTAGCACTATTTGGTTGGAATTTACCATGGCAAACAGCGCTAATCGGGCTGAAAATCGACTAACTCTTTAAACGCAATATCTTTGTTGGGTAATATTTTTGAACTGACACACAAAAGTGATAATCATCTGGAATTATCATTTTTTTCTCATCGGCACCAGTAAGTTAATAAAAAACCAACAATTACCATACAGTCACAACAATGGGGCAAAAAGCCCCATTATTATATGTTTCAATTATGTCGCCATGTTAATCGCTGTTAACAACTTAGCGCCACGCCACTATCGGTAGAAAGCGCTTTTCCACCATAGGGTCTATTAAAAATCGTAAGTTTCTACCATCGGCTGGGACTTACCGCTTGCAGTTAACCGCAGCAATACCCCTTTCGGTACTCGAGTTCTTCTTGATGGCAGCATTTTGCTTTACGCCACCAGCCCCAAGTATAGACACCGGAGCCAAAATGGCAGGCCTAACCTGAGGTACTCAATCGATATACCGCAGGTTGCCATCCCAATCATAGGCCGTATCTCTGCAATAGTACGAAATCGGAATGAGAAATAATGCCGTAAGTCTCAAAAATCTGGATAAAAAAACCGCAAACTTTGCGGTTTGTTATACAGATTCAGCTGACAGTCAGCCCAATTTGCTGCCACCCCGGCAGGCTGGTGAAGCCGGTGCGCCGTCTTGCTGACCCTGCCATTCGGCTTCGGTATAGGTGTGAATAGCCAATGCGTGGATATGGTTAGCCAATTCATCCGCCAGGGCGCCATTAACGGCACGGTGACGGCCAATCAGGCGCATACCTTCAAATTGCTCACTGACAACAATGACTTTGAAGTGACTTTCCGAGCCTTCAGGGACATTGTGCATGTAACTCTCGTTGATCACTTCGAGGTGAAGGGGGGCGAACGCTTGCTGTAATTTCTCTTCTATACGTTCCTGGATCATGGTTTACCTTCTCCGACGGTAAAATCATCCCTGCCGCCGTTAGAAAAATTGGCGGTAGCGATAAATACCCAATAAAGACTGACATAAAATTGGTTTTAAGTAGTGGCTGGTTTTGCGAAAATACCAACCAATGAGTAAACATACCGTAAAGTAACCGTTAATGAAACCAGAGCTAAACCTTCACGAGCGAACGCTGACCCTTCAGCGTTACCCAGTAAGGAAAAATGAAACCCTGCAGGCATGGGACGCGGCAGACGAGTACCTGATCAACCACGTCAAAGAGGCTGATATTACCCTCGATCCGGCACGCCCTATCCTTATCCTAAACGACAGTTTCGGGGCGCTGAGCTGCTGGTTTGCCAACGACGGCAAGGTAACGACGGTTACTGATTCATTTATTGCCAAACAAGCTTGCCTTGCCAACCTCACTGATAACCAACTACCTGAAGTCAATATCGTTGATTGCCTAGCTGAGCTGCCGCAAGACCCACAGCTAGTATTGATGAAGCTGCCAAAAAACAACCGCTTGCTGGTTTGGCAACTGCAGCAACTTTGCCAACTATTACCTGCTGACTGCACCGTTATTGCTGCCGCCAAAGCGCGTGATATCCACACTTCGACCTTAAAGCTGTTCGAAAAGCATCTTGGCGAGACCAAAACCTCTTTGGCAGTTAAAAAAGCCAGATTGGTTTTCTGCCAGGCTAACCCTGGACTGGCACAGCCACTACCTGCCCCGCAGCAATGGGATGTCCCTGAACATAGCATCACCTTGAAAAACCACGCCAACGTGTTTTCAAGTGATAGCTTGGATATTGGTGCCCGCCTCCTTCTAGAGCACATCCCTAGCGGCAGCCAATACCAAGACATTATCGACCTTGGTTGTGGTAACGGCGTGATTGGAATTAAGGCTGCCCGTCTCAACCCGCAGGCCAATGTGGTATGCGTCGACGAAAGTTATATGGCTGCAGCATCAGCAATGATGAATGCCGAGCTAAACCTAGACAATCCGTCACAGCTTACCGCCAAGGTAAACAACTGCCTTGATGGCTTCCCTGCCCAGAGTACGGATATGGTCTTGTGTAACCCTCCATTCCACCAGCAAGCGGCCATTACCGACCATATCGCATGGCAAATGTTCTGTGATGCCAAGCATGTCTTGCGCCCAAGTGGCAAACTGATTGTGATTGGCAACCGCCACCTGGGCTATGGCGGAAAGCTAAAACGTCTGTTTGGCAATGTCACCGTCATTGCCCAAAATAACAAATTTGTCGTTTATCAATCAGATAAGTAAATTACAATATCATTTTTAACTGGGAGCTTGCGCAGCCCCCGCTTTTACCCAAGGATAGAATGACTATGAAGAAGCTTCTTGTTGCTGCCTCTGTACTGGCCTTGACGGCCTGCTCATCCCCGTCTGAGCCCCAACTCACCATTAATCCCGAGCCTGTGATTGCCTCGCAACCTATGGTGCACGGCAAAAGCGTGAATCTGGACAGCCGCGATCTTCGTACTGCCCAGTTTATCGCAGTTGTCGACAGCGGCCGTGAGAATGTCCAGCCACTGCACAGCAATGAAAACCTGCGTACAACATTGGAAAGTGCTCTTTCCCGCCAGTTGACCTCGCAGGGTTACACCCTATCCGAAGACAGCGATGGCACATTGCGCCTAGACATCCTTGAAGCGATGGTCAATGTTAAACACAGCGTAATGAGCCACGACCTAAGCAGCAAACTGCAATTGCAGCTTGTGGTAGAAACACCAAAAGGGAAATTCGTCAAACGCTACTCAGGCAAATCTTCCCGTAACGGCGCAATGAGTGCGTCAGTCGATGATATGGAACTGGCAATGAACAATTTGATCACTGCCGTGCTTAAAGACATCTATGCTGATCCAGAGTTGAACGCTTATATGCAGGAGAACCTATAATGCGTCGTTTGCTATCGACCCTACTATTTTGTTTAGCGCTACCAGTTAGTGCTGCAACCCAAGTGTCTGTTACTACCAACCTGGGTGAATTTGTGATTGAGCTAGAGCAGGATAAAGCGCCAGTCTCAAGTGAAAACTTTTTGCGCTATGTCGAAGATGGCAGCTATGAAGGCACGATTTTCCACCGTGTGATCCCGGGCTTCATGGCTCAGGGTGGTGGTTTTGATAAAGATCTGAAGCGTCGTTCAAGCTATGACCCAATCAAGAACGAATCCACCAATGGCTTGAGCAATGCCAAGGCAACAGTCGCAATGGCGCGTACCCAAGCACCAGACTCGGCGACCCGCCAGTTTTACATCAACTACCAGAACAACACCTTCCTTGACGCCCAAGGTAGCCGTCCTGGCTATGCGGTATTTGGTAAAGTTGTGAGCGGCTTCCCAGTTATTGAAAAAATGGCTGAAATTCCTACTACAACTATCCGCTCTATGGGTATGAAAGATGTTCCCGAGCAGCCTATAGTTATTGAGAGTGTCAAAATTATTAAAAATTAGACACAAGTTAATGTCACCTGATCATTAGCTTGTGATCAGGTGACGACCATGCTCAAACTTGTCTCATCCCAACCGGATACTTCGGCTGAGTTGATCAGCCAACACATTGCCGACCATGCACCGGCCATCGCCCTGAGTGTACTGGGTACTATCAATGGCAGTGTCAACTATGACTCCATGAAGATCACTGTCACTGAACACCTCAATGATTGGTGGGAATTATCCGTCCCTTCAGGCTCGCCCGACAACCATTACGAATCAACATACTGGTACCTGATCCATCTACTTGAATCATTAGAAGAGCACGAGTTACTAGGCAACAACTTCATGCAGTACAAGGTGTCTTCTGCCGCCCAGTTCTTGCTTGGTATCGGTGAACGACAGGAAAAAATGCAGGGGATCCGGCCATAGCACGGCAAGGCTTACTCATATCTCCCCTGTATCACCTCCCACTGCTTTGTTTCTGCCATAAATAAGTTTCATACTTTGCCACCACCTTTTACTGTATTTTTACTTAATTACTCGGTAGCTTGCAGGCATACCCTACCTGCTTGGGGTTATACTACTGGCTGCTTAATCAGAACGACCTGAGGGATCCATGGAGCAATCGATTGAAAATGAAAAACTTGGCTGGCGAGTTTATCTAGAGAAAAAAGTCCTCATCATGTTGGCACTGGGCTTTTCGTCCGGCCTGCCGCTGCTGCTGGTATTCGGTACCTTGTCTTTCTGGCTCCGCGAAGCCGATGTCAGCCGCACCGATATTGGTTTCTTTAGCTGGGTTGCGCTGGCGTATGGTTTCAAATGGGTCTGGTCCCCGCTCATTGACCGCTTCCCTATCCCCATCTTATCTTCATTGCTGGGCCGCCGGCGCGGCTGGATGGTGTTCTCGCAACTACTGATCATCGCTTCCCTTGTTGGTATGGCTGTCAGTAACCCGCAGGGCGATTTGGTCCAGCTGGCCATTTTTGCTGTCATCGTGGCTTTCTCATCAGCCTCGCAAGATATTGTTATCGACGCCTACCGGATTGAATTAGCTTCTGAGCGGCTACAAGCGGCATTAGCTGCTGCTTACATGACAGGTTACCGCTTGGCCATGATCATGGCAGGTGCCGGTGCGCTGGCCTTTGCAGCCTGGTTTGGCTCCAACACCGGCTACGATCCAGAAGGCTGGAAATATGCCTACTTCATCATGGCAAGTTTGATGGGGGTTGGCTTGGTTACTGCCCTTTGCATCCATGAGCCGACTATTGACAGCTCAGAAATCGATAATGTCGAGCAAACCTACCGCCAGCAACTGATCGATAATGGCACATCCCCTCGTACTGCACGCCTTATGGCTTGGTTCTATACCGCTGCAGTCATGCCATTCAAAGATTTCTTCGACCGTTATGGTAAGCAAGCCTTGCTGATTCTGGCATTGATCGGATGCTATAGGATTTCTGATGTAGTCATGGGGGTGATGGCAAACGCTTTTTACGTTGATATGGGCTTTACCAAAACCGAAGTGGCCTCGGTATCGAAAATCTATGGTGTGATCATGACGCTGCTAGGGGCTGGCCTTGGCGGGATTCTTGTCAGCAAGTACTCAACCATGCGTATTCTTGCCTTGGGGGCAGTGCTCGCGGCTATCACTAATATGGCCTTCATGGTCTTTAGCTATATCGGTAACAGCCTACCGATGCTGACTTTGGTCATTTCGCTCGATAACCTCAGTGCCGGTATCGCAACAGCCGCTTTCATTACCTTTATGTCTAGCCTGACCAATGTTGCATTTTCTGCAACACAGTACGCATTATTCAGCTCCATCATGTTGCTGTTCCCGAAATTCATTGCCGGATTCTCGGGCCTTTATGTCGACATGTTTGGATATAATATCTTTTTCTTCACCACAGCCCTGATCGGCCTGCCGGTTCTAGGACTGATTTATATCGTCAATAAACACTCAGACACACTGGCTACAGAGAATAGTTAGCAACAATAATTCGCTTACAGCCCAAAAAAACACGTTAAAAAGGAAGTATTCTGTTGAGTATGAATACTTCCTTTTTGATTTATCCATCTTTCCATGCTGTAAATAGATAGCAAACCAGCGCTTAGAGTGCGCCCTTCACACTTAGTTCAGAAAAATTACCATCAAATGCACAAAAAATACGCTAAAGATCACTTTTTGCCATAAATGTAATGGATTACAGTCGATCGAGATCACATTTAGCAAAGGATTGCGCAATCGTTACATTCACAAAGGTGACATAAAGCAATAAACTCTCCGCCAACAGAACACGGGCAGACAAAAGTCCGGTCTTAAAACACAATTAGCGAGAGTTCACCCCATGCGTAAATCACTAGTAGCACTAAGCGTTCTAGCTGCTTCTGCTGTTCCAGCAGTTAATGCGGCAGATTACTCTGACGACATCCACAAAAATGACTACAGCTGGTCTCAGTTCAACCTGATGATGGCTGTTGACGAACTACCAGGCAAATCTACCCACGATTACCTAGAAATGGAATTCGGCGGTCGTTCAGGTATCTTCGATCTTTACGGTTACGTTGACGTTTTCAACCTAACTGGTGATTCAAGCAGTGACAAAGCTGACTCTGATGCAAAAATCTTCATGAAGTTTGCACCGCGTATGTCTCTTGATGCTGTAACAGGTAAAGATCTGTCTTTCGGTCCAGTTCAAGAGCTTTATATTGCAACTGAGTTGACTTGGGATGGCAACACAACTAACGCTGATAAAGATACTTTCGGCGGCAACAACTACAAAGTAGGTCTAGGTTCTGACGTAATGGTGCCTTGGTTCGGTAAAATGGGTCTAAACCTATACGGAACTTACGACATGAACGCTAAGGACTGGAATGGTTTCCAGATCTCTACCAACTGGTTCAAGCCTTTCTACTTCTTCGACAACGGTTCATTCATCTCATACCAGGGTTACATCGACTACCAGTTTGGTATGGATGATGACAAAGAAGGTGCATCTTCACACGGTGGTGCAATGTTCAACGGCCTATACTGGCACACTGACCGCTACTCTGTGGGTTACGGCCTGAAAGCGTATAATGACGTTTACGGTATCAAAGATTCAAGCGGCTTCAAGTCAAGCGGCGTTAGCCACTACTTCAGCGTTGGCTACAAGTTCTAATACTGAACTTGCCAATGGCGATAAAAAAGCACCTTCGGGTGCTTTTTTGTGGCTACAGCCTTCCACTCATCCCTCCCTCTCAAAACTAAGATAGAAATTACTTTCGAGACACGCAGTCTTTGTTGTTCATTTTTGGCACATTTTTCCAGTATCCAGATTTTCATACGCAAGATCCTTGCCGCAGTTGTAAGACAACCTCCCAGCCATAAACCGTTCCGCTAGCCTTTAATTAGCACTGGACTACGCCAGACAACATGGCAACCCAGTGCTCATAGGCAATGGCAAATGGCTAGCGAGACATTATCATGTATAAAAACCTAACCGCTTTGAGTATCAGCACCGCACTGATGCTACCGGCAACAAGCTTTGCTATCGACTATTCAGATGATATCCGCAAAAACGACTATAAATGGATAACATTTAACCTGATGCAGAGTATCGACAATAAAATCCCTTTTGGATTTCAAGACGACACCTACTTTGAAATGGAATTTGGCGGCCGCTCTGGGTGGCTCGACGTTTATGGCTACCTTGATGTGTTTGACATCTTCAACTCCAGCACTTCAGACAGAAACAAACCGCAGGGCAGCGATGATTTCGCTGACAACTTTTTCTTCAAATTTGCCCCCCGTTTGTCAATCGATGGCATGACCAAAAAAGATCTCTCCTTTGGCCCCGTACAAGAACTGTACATAGCAACGGTAACCAATGTTGGGGATAATGCCTTGTTTGAGCATTACATTGGACCTGGCTCAGATATCAATGTGCCTTGGTTTGGTAAGATGGGCTTCAACGCCTATGCCCGCTACGTACGAGAAAACTTTGGGGCAGCAAATGAAGGTAAGTGGGATGGGTACATGGTGTCGACCAACTGGTTCAAACCCTGGTACACCTTTGCAAGTGGTCATTTTGTCACCTACCAAGGTTATCTAGACTACAAGTTTGGCGCATCTAAGATAACAGATGACCCAAACCGAAGTACTACGTCACTTGAATGGTTCAATGGTATCTATTATCACACGCCTCAATGGGCCTTCGGTTACGGTCTTAAATATTACGATAACATGGCCCTATTTAAGGATGGTGGAATTGCTGGTGAGACAACAGGCTTTGGCCACTATTTTTCGGCTAACTATAAATTCTAACCCCAGCAAATACCTACTCAACCTCCGCTCAAGGAAGAGTGGAACACTCCCAGACCTTCAGCCATAAATGTTATCATCGCGATATTGAAACGAAACACGGAAGCACGTTGTGAACATTTCCATTATAGGGGCTGGTGCCGTTGGCAGGTTATGGGGCTGTAAACTGGCCGCTCAACACACAGTTCACTTTTGGACCCGTGATAATTGCCAACAGATGGCAATTCACTTATCGGGTACAGAAGCGACAGATTCCATCACGCAAGAAACCAGCTTTCAGTTTGACGCTAACCAACCTGCTTTACTGGCTAATAGTGAGTTAGTACTCGTCACTGTCAAAGCCTTTCAGGTAGAAGCCGCTATCCTAGCGATCAAAGCGCACCTAAATCCAGACACCGCTGTCGTTATCATGCACAACGGTATGGGAAGCCAACAAACGGTATTGGAGCTGCTACCAGATAATCCAATCATATACGCAACTACTGCGCAGGCTGCATTTCGCCCTAGTGAAAAAGACGTCCGTCATACCGGCCTTGGCCCCACTTTGCTTGGCGGCATCAACCCTCAGGCTGCCGAATACCAAGCTCTGGGGCAACTATTCGACAATGCCCTGCCCCCTTGCCAATGGCAAGACGACATTAACCTTCCGCTATGGCGCAAGCTGGCGATCAACTGCGCCATCAATCCGTTGACCGCTTTGCACAACTGCAAAAATGGTGAGTTGGCCCAAAGTAAATTCAACAATGAACTCACCGGAATTTGCTTGGAAGTTGCCGAGGTAATGAGCGCTGAAGGGTATCTTGTGACTGGGGCTGAGCTAAGACAGCAGGTCGATACGGTGATAAATGCAACAGCTGGCAACCTTTCGTCGATGAATCAGGACATTTGCCATAAAAGGCAAACCGAAATCGACTATATTAGCGGATATCTCATTGCCCGGGCGGCAACGCACAACATCAGCGTCCCTCACAACCAAAGTCTGTGGCAAGCTATAAAAGATTTGGAGAAACAATACCATGACCAATGACAGCATTAACCAGAAGCCGATCACGGTCGTCGTGTGCATCGCACCTGGCACCGAAGAAATGGAAGCCGTCACGACTGTTGATATGCTGGTCCGCGCCGGCTTTTCTGTCACCACCGCTAGTGTGGCCTCGGACGGTGCCTTGATCATGGAAGGCTCACGTGGAATCAAACTGGTGGCAGATACCGCCTTGGTAAATATTGCCGACGAACCTTTCAACTGCGTGGTGCTTCCTGGTGGGGTTGGCGGTGCGGAGTGCTTCCGCGATAGCCCATTACTGATAGAGTTCGTCAAACAGCACAAATACGATGGCAAGTTGATTGCTGCAATCTGCGCCGCTCCTGCAGTGGTACTTGAGCACCACCACTTGTATCCAGAAGCGCTGATGACCTCACACCCAAGCTTCCATGACCATATCCCAGCAGAACGCCTTCGCACCAAGCGTGTGGTTTACGATATCAACAACCACCTACTGACCAGCCAAGGCCCGGGTACCGCAATGGAATTTGCCTTCGAGATCATCAACCACCTTGCTGGCAAAGAAAAAGCTGCCGAAGTCGCTGAACCAATGGTGGTGTGGCCGAATATGCATTACACCGTTTTACCAAGGAAATAATGCCGAGGAAGTAGCCCCCAAAAAACAAAAAACGAGAGCAAATGCTCTCGTTTTGGGTCCTGGGTCCTGGGTCCTGGGTCCTGGGTCCTGGGTCCTGGGTCCTGGGTCCTGGGTCCTGGGTCCTGGGTCCTGGGTCCTGGGT
>NZ_PYMB01000073.1 GCF_003026455.1 Photobacterium rosenbergii | reverse complement strand
GGTTCTGTGGTTCTGTGGTTCTGTGGTTCTGTGGTTCTGTGGTTCTGTGGTTCTGTGGTTCTGTGGTTCTGTGGTTCTGTGGTTCTGTGGTTCTGTGGTTCTGTGGTTCTGTGGTTCTGTGGTTCTGCAGGGAGAGTTTCCGAAAGGGATTTCACTGTCAATCGTAATTCAAGATTAAACAATACTTCCAGCAACCCATACCGGGCCGTAACACCTCTTTTTCATAGCACCGTTCTTAAATCCATAGGGCCATAGAACCTTAGTACCAAGCCCCGCTCTCCCCATAAACACAAAATGTATGGTCCGCCCCGTTATTGCAACTACAATTTCTAATGACGGGGTTGGTTTGCGCTAATGTATTCGGAGTCACTTTTGGGTGCTCCCGCATCCTAGCTCCACGATGATATCCGCGCCAGATTATCCTTAAAAAGCCCTAAAGCATTTCGATGCTGTTTTTTGTATCAGGTTTTTAATCTGGCCGATTGACCGTTTTCGTCATCATAATCGTCATTGCAAAT
>NZ_PYMB01000072.1 GCF_003026455.1 Photobacterium rosenbergii | reverse complement strand
AAAGCCTTAACAGCTCGGGCATTGATGACTTTTACTTCATGGCCGAGCTCAGCAGCATACCTTGCCCAATAATGGGAGCTACTGCAGGCTTCCATTGCGACTAAAGCTACTCTCTCGTTAGCAAGCAGCTCCTTGAGCTTTGCCCGGGTCATTTCCCGATTGAAGAATACTTTGCCTTGCGGGCTTCGCTTGCAAACTTGGAAAACATTCTTTGCTAAGTCGATGGCCAATGTATTAAGGTTGTTCATGTATGGACTCCTTTTGGCTAATCTTTCGTCGGATTAAGACCGTAACTCCTCAGGGAGAGGGAGTCCATACATCTAGGGAAAGAAGGCCCTCGGAAGAGCGGGCCGTAGGATCTAGGCAGAGCAAAAGGAAAGAAATCGCTTGACGCTTAATAGCTTTTCGAAATCCTGTAGCACCCAGCACCCAGCACCCAGCACCTGATGTGACTCCCTAAAAGTAGACACCTCTTTATCAGGAATAAGAGGTGTTCATATGAAAGTTGTAAGTCGACGAAGTTTTTCTGATGAGTTTAAGCTTG
>NZ_PYMB01000071.1 GCF_003026455.1 Photobacterium rosenbergii | reverse complement strand
GCTTGGCGACCATAGCATTATGGACCCACCTGATCCCATGCCGAACTCAGTAGTGAAACGTAATAGCGCCGATGGTAGTGTGGGGCCTCCCCATGTGAGAGTAGGACATCGCCAGGCTTCCAATTTAGTGCGGAGTGGTAGTTCAGTTGGTTAGAATACCGGCCTGTCACGCCGGGGGTCGCGGGTTCGAGTCCCGTCCACTCCGCCAATCATTAAGTCCCTAGCAGCAATGCTGGGGATTTTTTGTATGTGCACTACAGAGCGGTAGTTCAGTTGGTTAGCCTATTTACCTTGAAAGCAGCGGCCTGTCACGCTGCCGAAGGCATTCGCGGGTTCGAGTCCCGTCCGCTCCGCCACTTATACTAAGCCCGAGTCTTACGACTCGGGCTTTTTTACGTTTGGCCTTCGGCAAACGTAAGGCCCTGGGAAGAGCGGGCCCTGGGCTCGGGGTGAAGTGACCCCCTAAAAGTAGACACCTCTTTATTAGGAATAAGAGGTGATTATATGAAAGTTGTTACTAGACGAAGCTTTACCGACGAATTCAAGCTTGCTGCAGTTCAAGAATCTATCGATTCC
>NZ_PYMB01000070.1 GCF_003026455.1 Photobacterium rosenbergii | reverse complement strand
CGACCCACCATCTTCTCCTTTGAGGATGTAAAATATCGGAGGGCGATTAGCTCAGTTGGGAGAGCACCTCCCTTACAAGGAGGGGGTCACTGGTTCGAGCCCGGTATCGCCCACCACTCTTTCTTTTAGAAAGACACCATTTCGATGGGGCTATAGCTCAGCTGGGAGAGCGCCTGCCTTGCACGCAGGAGGTCAGCAGTTCGATCCTGCTTAGCTCCACCACTTTCTAAACACACTTTTGCGAGTGTAGTTAGAAAGTGGATATCGAAACCTATTTGTTTAGGTAAAGAAATACACATGCTCTTTAACAATCTGGAAAGCTGACTAGTAAATTGAATTCGATGAATTCAATACTAAATAGTTTTATCTCTCTTTATTAAGAGAAGTAAAACGAGTTCTCAAGCAACACACATTCAAGTGTCTTGTAACTTTTGTCTTCACTTTTTCGAAAAGTGAAAATAAGAGATGAGTCCGGCGAAACACAGTTCATCACATACTCAGATGGACAACCTTGGTTGTTGAGCCATACAGACAGACCCCTTGGGGTTGTATGGTTAAGTGACTAAGCGTACACGGTGGATGCCTGGGCAGTCA
>NZ_PYMB01000007.1 GCF_003026455.1 Photobacterium rosenbergii | reverse complement strand
GGCTCGGGGCTCGGGGCTCGGCAAAGACATTTTCAGTGAGCTTTAAGGCTTCAAGCTCTTCATGCTTTTACCAAGGGCCCTCTTTTCCAAGGGCCTTGGACCAGCTCCTCCCAGCTCTTTCTTACTCTTTACAACTCCCGTGCCAACTTTTTGCCTGTTTAAAATCATGCATTTAGCTTTGCGCCTTTTGTAACCGCCTGCTAAGGTGTAACTAATTACGCCAACTATTAGCGAGATTAACCATGCGTAAAACAGATAATCTGATTGGCGAGTCAGAGGCTTTTCTCACGGTACTGGACCAAACATCCCGCCTCGCCCCACTGGATCGCCCTATCTTGATCATCGGCGAACGGGGAACCGGTAAAGAGCTCATCGCCCAACGTCTGCATTACCTGTCCCGCCGCTGGGACCAACCCCTGATCTCGCTTAACTGTGCCGCCCTGAGCGAGGGCGTGATTGATTCCGAATTGTTCGGCCATGAAGCAGGGTCTTTTACCGGTGCTAAAGGCCGCCACCAAGGGCGCTTCGAGCGGGCCGAAAACGGCACTTTATTCCTCGATGAACTGGCTACCGCGCCGATGGGCGTTCAGGAAAAATTGCTAAGGGTAATTGAATACGGTGAATACGAGCGGGTTGGCGGTAGCAATACCTGCCAGGCCAATGTCCGCTTGATTTGTGCTACCAACGAAAACCTGCCGCAACTCGCTGCTGATGGTAAATTCCGTTCTGATTTACTCGATCGGTTGGCCTTTGACATTATCCATCTTCCGCCTCTTAGAGAGCGGCAAGAAGATATTTTGCCTCTCGCCGAATACTACGCGGTAAAAATGTGCCGTGAGCTCAACTTCAGTTTCTTTGCCGGATTTAGCCAGCACGCTCAGCAGCAACTGCAAAACTACCCGTGGCCGGGCAATATCCGCGAGCTTAAAAATGTCGTTGAACGCTCAGTGTTCCGCCATAGCCTCGAAGACGAACCCGTTGACACCATCACCTTCGACCCATTCAAGCCGCCTTGGGCACAAGACAGCATTGCAGTTAGCCCGCAGGAAAGTGACCAGCCAAAGACAGCCAGCGATACAGACTGGGCATTCCCCCTCGACTTTCGCCAATGGCAGCAAGATCAGGAGGTTGCCATACTGCAGCAGGCACTTGAAAAGGCCCAGTTTAATCAACGCAAAGCCGCTGAATTACTCTGCTTGAGCTACCATCAACTGAGGGGGCTTCTAAGAAAATACCAGCTAGTGGGCAGTGAATAAGACCAATTCATACACTGATGCCTATCTGTTTGTGTAATACCTAGCGGGGATGGAAGCACATTTTGCGCATTTTCTGGCCATAAAGAACCCAGAAATAACAGGTATTTTAGTGAGGTGGCTTGGTGACAGAGTGGGTTAATGGTAAATTTATAATCTTGTTTCCAAAAAATTTCCTTATCCTATGAGCGCCTATACTCGTCTTTTGCTTGTGTGCGTCAGCCTTGCCGGCCTGATTGGCTGTAGTGATGACCCGCAGCAGGATAGCAATATTCGCAGCCGCGGCTTCGTCTATTGCGGACAAGATAAGCCAACAACCTTTAACCCACAGTTAATCGATGGTGGATTGACGGCTGATACCTTGGCTGCGCAACTTTTCGACCGCCTTTTGCTGCTTGATCCTGTTAGCCACCAACCTCTGCCGTCCCTGGCCAGTGGATGGTCCATCAGTGATGACGGTTTGGCCTACACTTTTACCTTACGTGAAGGTATCGAGTTTCAAACTACCGATTGGTTTACACCTACGCGCCAGTTCAATGCTCAGGATGTGGTGTTTAGCTTTAAGCGAGTCATTAAGTCTGACCACCCGTTCCATCCGGTGTCTGGTGGTCGCTACCCGTGGTTTGACAGCCAAGGGTTTGCCAACCTAATTGAAGATATCGAGGTCGTTGACCCTCTCACGGTAAAATTTACCCTGAGCCGGCCTGACAATGCCTTTTTATCCAACCTGGCTACCACTTACGCGGTGATCCACTCGCAGGAATATGCCGAGCAGACCCTGCGTGCCGGTAAGCCTGATCAACTGGATTCTCTCCCTGTCGGTACCGGGCCGTTTTACCTCGATAACTACCAAGCCAATGACTTTGTCCGTCTCAACCGCCATGAAGGCTACTGGCTAGGCGCGGCACCGATGGAGCAAGTAGTGTTTGATATTGCCAGCCGTGGTACCGGAACACTGGCAAAACTACTAAGCCATGAATGTGATGTATTGTCATCGCCGGTTGCCAGTCAGTTGCCTATAATCAGTGCCGACGAAGACTTTAACCTCAATGCCCAAACTGGCATGAATGTGGCTTTCTTGGCACTCGATAACAACCAACCGGAACTGAGCGATATTCGGGTACGCAAGGCGATAAACCACGCCATTAACCGTGAAAACCTACTCAATTCGGTTTATTACGGTACTGGCACCAAGGCGCGCAGCATACTGCCACCGATGTCCTGGGCCTATAACCACGGCAGCCAGGCGCTGGACTATGACCCGGTCAAAGCCCGTACCTTGCTCAAGGAAGCAGGCTTTGAAAAGAACCTTAGCTTGACCTTGTGGGTGCCGCTTGAACCTCGCCCGTACAACCCTAGCCCGAGGAAAACCGCTGAGTTGATCCAGGCCGACCTCAATGCGGTCGGCGTTAAGGTCGACATTATCACCCAGGATACGGTTAACCGATTCAGTGCCATCGACAAGTTCAACAGCGATTTGATCCTGACCGGTTGGGTGGCTGATAATGGCGATCCCGACAACTTCCTGCGCCCGCTGCTATCTTGTGATGCCAAGCAAGCCGGACTGAACGTGGCGAACTGGTGCAACCTCAGCTTTGATAACTTGCTGGAGTTGGCCTCCCGCACCCCGAAGTTGAACCAACGACTCAATTACTACCACCTTGCCCAGGATATCTTGGACACTGAGGTGCCGATTGTCCCGCTGGCCCATGGCGTCCATTTCCAGGTCCATCACCGCTCCCTTGAGGGGTTACAGATGAGCCCGTTTGGCACCCGCTCCTTCTCGACTGTCTTCCGCCGGAGCGAGATCTAATATGTTTATCTATACCATCCGTAGGCTAAACCTTTTCCTCATTACCCTGCTGATCTTAACCCTGATCGGCTATAGTCTTTTACGCCTCGATAGTACCTCACTATGGAGCACTCAACCGTTTTTCTCTGGTTGGGCTGTTTACCTCGATAACCTGCTGTCTGGTCATTTGGGGCTTAACCAGCAGGGCGAGCCTATTGTCAACGAAGTCATGGCCGTCTTCCCTGCCACCCTTGAACTCAGCTTCTTTGCGTTTGTACTATCACTGTTGATCGGTATCCCTGTCGGTACCCTTGCCGGAGTAAAACGCGGTAAATACATTGATACCGCCATCTCATCGATTACCTTGGTTGGTTACTCTATCCCACTGTTCTGGCTAGCAACGCTGCTTATCCTGCTGTTCTCTCTGAAACTGGGCTGGTTACCCGTCTCTGGCCGCTACAGCCTGCTGTATGAGATTGACCACATCACCGGAGTTGCCCTTATCGATGTGATGCTATCTGACAAGCCATACCGTGCCGAAGCCCTCATGGACACTATCAGGCACCTCGTGCTGCCGACCGTCGTACTGGCAATGGCACCTACCACCGAGGTAATACGCCTAACCCGCGCATCGGTATCGGATGTCATGGAGCAGAACTTTATCAAGGTGGCACAAACCAAAGGCTTGTCGATGTTTGAAATCATCACCCGGCATGTGCTGAGAAACGCCATTCCGCCTATTATCCCGAAACTGGGTATGCAGTTCTCAACCATGATGACCTTCGCCATGCTGACTGAGTCCATCTTCAACTGGCCGGGGATCGGGCGCTGGTTGCTCGATGCGATCTCAACCCAGGACTATGTCGCTATCCAGGCCGGTGTCATCACCGTCGGTAGCTTTATCCTGATTGCCAACATCCTGTCTGATTTGACCGGCGCTTTTGTCAATCCACTGGTTCGCAAGGAATGGTATGCTATCAAATAACATTTACCAGGAGACCAAGATCCCGACCCAGATCGAGCGAGCTTGGCAAAATTTCAGAAACAACTCCCTGGCTATGTTTGGTCTATGGTGTTTGGTTCTGCTTACCTTAATCACGCTACTTGCCCCTTGGTTGACCCCATATGATGCTTTCACCCAAGTGGGTGAACTGCTGATGCCACCGTCGTGGGATACCGCGGGCAAAGTGGAATATTTCTTCGGTACCGATGACCTTGGCCGCGATATGCTCAGCCGTTTGCTACTTGGCTCGCGCCTGACCTTCGGCTATGCCGTTTTAGTTGCACTCGCCTCGGCGGCGATTGGTATTCTGATCGGTGTATTAGCGGGTATGACCCGAGGGTTGAAATCCAGTTTCCTCAACCATGTGTTGGATACTGTGCTATCGATTCCTTCTCTACTGCTGGCTATCATTGTCGTTGCCTACATGGGCCCGGGTGAGACCAATATCTTGCTTGCCATTTGGTTAGCGTTGATCCCACGATTTATCCGTGCGGTCTATACTGCCGTGCACAATGAAGTTGAGAAAGATTACATCATGGCCGCCCGCCTTGATGGCGCCAACGACTTCTACTTGCTGTACAACTCGATTTTACCCAATATCCTGACCGTGCTGACCAATGAGTTTACCCGGGCAATTTCTATTGCGATCCTTGATATTGCAGCGCTTGGCTTCCTTGGCCTCGGTGCCCAAGCCCCGATGCCAGAGTGGGGAGCCATGCTGGGTGACTCCATTGAACTGATTTACCTAGCACCTTGGACGGTGACTTTACCGGGGCTCGCCATTACGTTTAGCGTATTGGTTGTAAACTTAGTAGGAGAAGGACTCCGCCAGGCCATTAATGCGGGGATTGACTGATGCCACTGTTAGATATACGTAACCTGACCATTGAAATCGATACGCCCCAAGGGATGGTGAAAGCGGTTGACCGCATGAGCCTGACGATTAACGAAGGTGAGATCCGTGGTCTAGTGGGTGAATCCGGTTCAGGTAAGAGCTTGGTCGCCAAAGCCATTGCCGGTGTGACCAAGAGCAACTGGCGAGTAAGTGCCGATCGCCTCCGGTTAGGAGATATTGATCTACTGACCCTGTCACCGCGTGAACGCCGGCGCGTGGTAGGACGCGAGATCGCGATGATTTTCCAGGAGCCTTCATCCTGTCTTGACCCGTCTGAAAAAGTCGGTGAGCAGTTGGAAGAAGCCATTCCGTCATCATCATTCGATGGTTACTTCTGGCAACGCTTCCATTGGCGCCAGAAACAAGCCATCGCCCTTTTGCACAAAGTCGGTATCAAAGATCACCGCCGTGTGATGCGCAGTTACCCTTACGAGCTAACCGATGGTGAGTGCCAGAAGGTCATGATAGCCATGGCCATTGCCAACCGCCCTCGCCTACTGATCGCCGATGAACCGACCAATGACCTTGATCCAATCACCCAGGCACAGATTTTCCGCTTGCTGAGCCGGATGAATCAGCTTGGCAACACCACAATACTGCTAGTTAGCCACGATTTGACGACCGTGACCCAATGGGCAGATAGGATCACCGTCATGTATTGCGGCCAATCTGTTGAATCGGCAAACCGCCAGCAACTTCTAGAGTCACCACATCACCCGTATACCGAAGCGTTATTGCGGGCAATGCCGGACTTCAACCTCGATAAGCTTGCCCACAAGAGTAAGCTGGAAACCTTGCCGGGCTCTATTCCGCCGCTACAGCATTTGCCAATTGGCTGCCGTCTCGGGCCACGCTGCCCGCACGCCCAGCGAAAGTGCGTTGAAGTACCGAAGCGCAGAAAGATCAAGAATCACAAGTTCAGCTGCCACTTCCCGCTGAACATGGAGAGTAATACCAAATGAGTGCGTTACTTGAAGTCGAGAACCTGAAAAAAGACTACCACTACCGCTCAGGGCTATTCCGCCGCCGGACGATTGAAGCCGTAAAACCAGTTTCATTTAGTTTGGAAGCTGGCGAGACCATTGCTTTCATGGGTGAAAATGGCTCAGGTAAATCAACCTTGGCACGTATGCTTGCTGGCGTGGTAGAACCAACCGAAGGCATTATTCGGGTAAATGGCGAGCCGCTGGCGCACCGAGATTTTCAAACCCGCTGCAAACTGATCAGGATGATCTTCCAAGATCCCAACACATCACTGAACCCTCGGATCCAAATTGGCAAGATCCTTGAGGGTCCGCTGAAACGAAATACAAACATGACACCGCAAGCCCGTGAACGCCGGATCATGGAAACCCTCAAGCGAGTCGGTTTGCTGCCTGAGCACGCGTATTTCTACCCGCAGATGCTGGCTACTGGCCAGAAGCAACGTGTGTCGCTCGCACGAGCACTGATCCTCCAACCCTGTATCATCGTTGCCGACGAAGCGTTAAACGGGCTAGATATGTCTATGCGCTCGCAAATCCTCAACCTGCTACTCGAACTACAGGAAGAGATGGGCCTATCGTACATTTACGTGTCACAGCACATGGGGGTGATTAAGCACTTCTCAGATAAGGTCATTGTGATGCAGCATGGCGAAATTGTTGAACAAGGCAAAACCGATGAGGTCTTTAGCAGCCCACAACATGCTTTGACCCAAAAACTACTCGATAGCCACTTTTCAGCCCCTTCCCATGACCGGAGCAACCGCCTTAGCCGGGCAACGCCAAAAATTGAGTGCTGAACTCACCATTCCCATACTGAAGACGGGCCTAATGGCCCGTTTTTATCATCGCAAAACGCACTTAAACCACAATCACAGCTAGCCCACCAAGCATTACTGCGCCGAGAACGGGCAAGGCAACATATTTGCGCATGCCTGCCTCACCAATGAACCATACCATCCCCATTTTAACCAGGCTGTTTACTGCAGCTGCGATAAAAATCCCCATCGCCGCAAGAACTAACATCTCACCACCGGCACTTTGCCTGCCTAACGCCAAGGTAATAGCATCGACATCGGTGATCCCCGAAATCGCAGCCAATGCCAAGGTTCCGGTATCACCAAACCACTCCTGAAGGCCATTGGCCAGCAGGATAATCAGCATTAAGATCAGCCCAAACCCTAAGGCAGATGTCAGGGCCAACGGGTTTTGCTTCATTTCCGGATTTGTCTGGCCCAACTGCTTGTTACGCTGCCATATGAACCATGCTGGAATATAAAACCCTAGCATCATCAGCAGCATAGGCAGCCACAGAGACTCAATCAGTTGCCGGTTGACCACTGAGCAGACAAAAAGAATACGGGGGAACATCGTACCGCAGCTAAGCAGGATGCCGCTTGCCAGCAGCCCATTGAGCTGGGGTTGCTGCTTCGATAGGTGGGAGAATTGCAAAGTCAGGGCTGTTGATGAACTTAAGCCGGCAAATAAGCATGTCAGCAGAATTCCCTTTTGTGCCCCACCGATCTTCATCGCGAAATAGCCAACAAAAGAGATACCAGCAATCAATACCACCATCCACCAAATCTCATAAGGATTTATGGCTCCCCAAGGCCCCATAGGTTCATTGGGCAAGAGTGGCAGCAGGACGACAGAAATCAGCAGCAGGCGCAGCGCGGCATCGAGTTCATATTCCTGTAATCGTTGCAGGGCATTGTGCAACTCTTGCTTATTGTCGAGGATAATAGCGGTGATCACTGCGGCAGAGATTGCCAAGGTGGGCTCGCCGACAATCGCCAACGCGCCGAGGAGGAAGGTAATTAAGGTGCCAACCAAGCCGGTAATACTGAGGTTAGTATGCCACTTTAAGCGCAGCGCATACGCCACAGTCAACACGACCGTCAAAGCCACAAAAGACAAGCCGATAAACAGCTCGGAAAAGTAGTCAGCCAACAGGCCGCAAATGCCCCCAAGCAAACCCACCAACGAATACGTTCTGATACCGGCAATACGGCTGCCCGCGGCTTCATTACGCTCTACCCAACCACGTTGGATGCCTATAATAGCCCCGAGCAGCAAGGCGATACCCAGCCGGATATAAGGGGAAGCAAACGCAAGTTCAACGTCCATTCTAGTGACCTAAAACACCCACACTTTTTAGTTTAGGTCGTGGCGAAAAAGGTAACTGTCTGGTTTGTCACGGTTTTGATATTTCTGTTAGCAGCCTTCACTGACCAGTTCAAGGGTATACCCATGACCGACATCAACCGGGGCAACGTACTTGATATAGCAACCTTGCGATTTGTTCGAGTAATGGCGCGGCATTGACCAGTTTAATCCAGATATAAAAAAACAGGCCCTGATGGGGCCTGTTTCATTTAATCTAAGAAAGTACGCTTAGGCTAGCGTCTTGTTGATTTCAGCCAATACTGCAGCAGGATCAGCGGCTTTAGTGATAGGACGGCCAATCACCAAGTAATCCGAACCAGCCTGCACGGCTTCGACTGGGGTCATCACACGGCGCTGATCACCTGCGGCGCTACCAGCAGGACGAATGCCCGGTGTTACCAGTTTGAACTCACTCCCCAACTCAGTCTTCAGCATGGTTGATTCGTGGGCTGAGCACACAACGCCGTCTAGGCCGCTGTTTTTGGTCAAACGTGCCAGGTTCAATACGTGGTCTTTTGGTTCCGCCGTAATGCCGATGCCCTGCAGATCAGAAGCTTCCATACTCGTTAGTACAGTCACACCGATCAGTAGCGGTCGGTCTTTGCCGAACGGCTCAAGGATTTCACGGGACGCAGTCATCATACGTTCGCCACCGCTGGCATGGACATTAACCATCCACACACCCAGATCAGCAGCAGCAGCTACCGCACGTGAGCAAGTGTTTGGAATGTCGTGGAATTTCAAATCAAGAAATACAGAATGGCCCCGATCATGCAGTTTACGCACAAAGTCAGGGCCAAAAAAAGTAAACATCTCTTTGCCAACTTTCAATCGGCAGCTTCCCGGTTCAATTCGATCGACA
Source organism: Photobacterium rosenbergii (assembly GCF_003026455.1). GTDB lineage: Bacteria > Pseudomonadota > Gammaproteobacteria > Enterobacterales > Vibrionaceae > Photobacterium > Photobacterium rosenbergii. Next base: position 166,471 of record NZ_PYMB01000007.1, on the reverse strand, counting down.
AAGGCCAGTGCTTCGTCTTGGCTTGGGTAGTCGAGAGCGACAATTACTTTTGGATCTAACATGGCATCTCCTGCTTAGTTATAAGGTCAAACTAGCCCAGCTTGCTGAGCGCGCTCAGGATTGTACAGCAAAACAGTTTTTTATCGAGCACTAATTAATAATTCAATCCAAATAGCCAAAAAACACACTCAAAATCACCAGCCAATCGATTAACGTAAATAGAAGATTTTTCTAATCGTTTTTTTGATCCTAAAAAGCACCTTAAAATTTTTACTTGGCCCATTTACGCTAAAATGGCTGAGTTTTATTACAAAAAAAGCCCGCTTGAATACCAAGCGGGCTTTTTTAGTGATTTACAACATTTACTAGCGCTTATTCGCCGTCCAATCCACGAATTGGCTTGATTGAACCCCAGCCTTTACAGGATGGGCATTGCCAATAAAGGGAGTGGGTGGCAAACCCACATTGGCGGCAACGGTAATGAGGCTTAATTTTAAGCTGCTCTCCCACCAAGCCACGCAGTGTGGTTAAACTGTCTTTTGCCCTGCCGTCCTCAGCTTCGTCCAAATGATAGTCCATCAGCTGGTAAAAGCCTTTCATGGTCGGGTTCTTCTGCAATTGACGAGTCATAAAGGTCTGGGCCATGGTTGGGCCTTCCCGCTTGGCAATCTCGTCAGCGAGCATCAACTCGGCCGTCGAACCTGCCTTTTGCTCGACACAATATCGCAGGTACTTGAGCCAACCCGATTCATTGTCCATTGCCTCATAACACTGCAGAAGAAGCGGCAGTGCTTCGCCGATAAACTCAATATCCTGCTCGGCGACACGCTCCAATTGCTTGGCGGCTGCTTTGAATTCTTCTTCTGCGATCAAGATCTTGGCTAGCATGATACTGGCCCTGACACAGTTTTTCTCCGCCGAGAGAGACTTCTTAAGCAGTTGTTTGGCCTTATCAGGGTTCTGGGCACTCATTTCGAGCATGGCCATTTCACACCAGTAATGGGCTATATCATGCTTGAGCTTACTCTTACCCATCTTGACCAAATGGTTGGCAATATTGATTGCCTTCTCCCATTCACGGGTCTGTTGGTAGATGGTCAGAAGTTGCTGCAAGGCGCCTTTACGGTGGTCTGGCTCATCCAGTAGCTGCTCGAAGATCTTCTCTGCGCGGTCAAAAAAACCTGCAGCCATGTAGTCTTGTGCCAACTGCTGCAAAGCAAGGTTACGCTGATCAATAGTTAGGTTGGGGCGGGCAATCAGGTTCTGGTGGATGCGAATGGCACGATCAACTTCACCCCGGCTCCGGAACAGATTTCCCAAAGCCAGGTGTGTATCGATGGTTTCGCTATCAACCTGGAGCAACTCAATAAACACATCCACTGCTTTGTCAGATTGGTCTGACAACAGCAGGTTCAGGCCTGTCACGTACTGACGTGACATGTGATGAGATTGCTCTTGTTGCTTGTTACTAGCGCTCCTGTTACCCATGTACCAGCCATAAGCGGCTGCAATTGGTAATAACAGGAACAACAGTTCTAGCATTAAATGTTATTCCTTAACTGGCTCGGCTCGAAGCTGATCCAATTCTTGTTGCTGCTTTTGTACTTTCTTGCTCAGGCGGTTTTTGGTGAAGCGGGCTTTGAGGTATAGCAGGCCACAAATCAGCCAGCCGATCACAAACCCGGAACCGAAGGCAATACCCAGCAGTGTCGACAGCTGGAGTTCTCCCTGGGCGATCAGAAAGTCAAAGTTAACCAACTGCTGATTTTGGGCACCTAGCGCTAGGGTAACCAAGAAACATGCAGCTAGTAAGAGTACAGTCAGTATCTTCATCGTGAATCCTTCTCACTTGAACGAAATGTAGATTGTAGATGACACATATCTGGTATAAACACAGATCGGTATGGCCTGATTATGCAAGATTTTGCCTCATCAGACCATGATCAATACGCATAAAAAAACGGCATACTTAACAGCATGCCGTTTTTTTGTTCTAAACGTGCTTAACTAGCAATAGACTGGTTAACACGGTCGCGCAATTCCTTACCTGGCTTGAAGTGAGGAACGTACTTGCCGTCCAACTCAACTTTGTCACCTGTTTTCGGGTTTCGACCTACACGTGGAGCGCGGTAATGCAAAGAGAAGCTACCAAAGCCACGGATTTCGATACGGTCACCCTCAGCAAGTGTCGTAGCCATATGCTCAAGGATTTCCTTAATTGCATCTTCTACCTGTTTGGCAGAAAGATGTGTTTGTTGACTACATAGTCTTTCAATTAATTCAGACTTTGTCATAAACACTCCGTTTTTAGTATGTTTCTCAATAGTATAACCGCTTGGGGGGAAAAGTGATCCCCCCGAGCTCAATTATTCGCCTTTAGCCGCTTTGAAAGCGTCAGCCATTGCGTTACCGAAAGAAGCGTCTTCTTGCTTGTTCAGGTTAGCCATAGCTTCTTGCTCTTCAGCAACGTCTTTAGCGCGGATTGATAGGTTGATTACGCGGTTCTTACGGTCAACGCCTGTGAATTTAGCTTCAACAGAATCGCCAACAGAAAGAACTAGAGTAGCGTCTTCAACGCGGTCAACTGATGCTTCAGAAGCACGTAGGTAACCTTCAACACCTTCAGCTAGCTCGATAGTTGCGCCTTTAGCGTCAACTGCAGAAACAGTACCAGTAACTAGAGCACCTTTCTTGTTAACTGCAACGAAGCCGTTGAACGGGTCTTCTTCGATCTGCTTGATACCTAGAGAGATACGCTCACGCTCAGCGTCAACTGCTAGAACAACTGCAGAGATTTCGTCGCCTTTCTTGAAGTCACGAACTGCGTCTTCACCTGCAACATTCCAAGAAATGTCAGATAGGTGAACTAGACCGTCGATGCCGCCTTCAAGACCGATGAAGATACCGAAGTCAGTGATAGACTTGATCTTACCAGTTACGCGATCGCCCTTAGCTTGCATTTCAGCGAATGACTGCCATGGGTTAGCTTTACACTGCTTAAGACCTAGGCTGATACGACGACGTTCTTCGTCGATATCAAGAACCATAACTTCAACTTCGTCGCCCACGTTAACAACTTTAGATGGGTGGATGTTCTTGTTAGTCCAATCCATCTCAGAAACGTGTACAAGACCTTCAACGCCTTCTTCGATTTCAACGAAGCAGCCGTAGTCAGTTAGGTTAGTTACGCGGCCAGAAAGCTTAGTACCTTCTGGGTAACGCTTAGCGATAGCTACCCATGGATCTTCGCCTAGCTGCTTAAGACCTAGTGATACGCGAGTACGCTCACGGTCGAACTTAAGAACTTTAACGTTGATCTCGTCGCCAACATTAACGATTTCAGATGGGTGCTTAACGCGCTTCCAAGCCATGTCAGTGATGTGTAGAAGACCATCAACACCACCAAGGTCAACGAACGCACCGTAGTCAGTAAGGTTCTTAACGATACCTTTAACTTCCATGCCTTCCTGTAGAGAAGCAAGAAGTTCATCACGCTCAACGCTGTTTTCAGATTCGATAACTGCGCGACGAGAAACAACTACGTTGTTACGCTTCTGGTCTAGCTTGATTACTTTGAACTCTAGCTCTTTGTTTTCTAGGTGAGCAGTGTCACGAACTGGACGTACGTCTACTAGAGAACCTGGTAGGAACGCACGGATGCCGTTAAGTTCAACTGTGAAGCCGCCTTTAACTTTACCGTTGATGATACCAACAACAGTTTCAGCGTCTTCGTAAGCTTTCTCAAGAACGATCCAAGCTTCGTGGCGCTTAGCTTTCTCGCGAGAAAGTTTAGTCTCACCAAAGCCGTCTTCTACTGCGTCTAGAGCAACGTCAACTTCTGCGCCGATTTCGATTTCGATTTCGCCAGCAGCGTTCTTGAATTCATCAGCAGGGATAGAAGACTCAGACTTAAGGCCTGCGTCAACTAGTACGTAACCGTTTTCGATAGCTACAACAGTACCTTTAACGATTGCACCTGGACGTGTTTCTAGTTCGTTTAGAGACTCTTCAAAAAGTAGAGCAAAAGATTCAGTCATTATTTAATCTTCAATTTGATTAACAACCATGGGTATCCTACCGCATGGGGTTGGTAGTAATGTCAGTTATCATCCGTGACACCGACGCCATCATGCCGAATTATTCGGCAGACAATTTGGTTTCAATATGGGCCAATGCCTGTTCGATGACTTGATCGATAGACATCTCTGTAGAGTCTAGCACCAATGCATCAGCCGCGGGACGTAACGGCGCGACCGCACGGTTGCGATCTCGGTAGTCACGTTCCTGAATTTCTTTCAAAAGGTGGTCAAAGTTAACATCTAACCCTTTCTGTTGCAACTGCTTCATGCGACGATTCGCACGCTCTTCAGCACTCGCATCAAGGAAGAACTTAACTTCTGCCTGAGGGAACACAACGGTGCCCATGTCACGGCCATCCGCAACCAGACCCGGTGCCTCACTGAAAGCACGCTGGCGACGAAGCAAGGCTTCACGCACACGTGGCAATGCAGCCACCTTAGAGGCTGCCATACCGGTTTCTTCCTTACGAAGTTCACCCGATACGTCTTCCCCTTCAAGAATCACCTTTACCAACTCACCTTCAGCTACAAACTGCACATCCAAGTGAGCAGCCAAAGGCACAAGTGCGTCTTCAGACTCAAGGTCAACACCGTGGTGCAATGCAGCAAGGGCAAGCACTCGGTAGATGGCACCAGAGTCCAATAGCTTCCAGCCCAGTTTTTCTGCCAACAGCATACATAGCGTGCCCTTGCCAGCACCGCTTGGTCCATCGACAGTGATCACTGGCGCATGAGTAGACATAGGTAATCTCCAAACTTGTTTAATCTAAGCAGTAATACCCATCGACACGCCTGCAGGGACATACCGATACTTATTACCGCTCTCAAACGGGGGCATATTATACGAGAAAAAAGTTGTGATACCAATCAGTAATCCGGATTATGGCTGAATACTGACACGGAAAAAATAAAACCCGCCTGCTGGCGGGTTTCTTGTAGCTACTGATGAACCTGACAATTAGTTACTCAGAACCGCCAGCTTCTCGAAGTAGTCCGGGAAGGTCTTGGATGTACACTTCGGGTCGTTAATCGTTACTGGCGTATCGCTCAATGCCACTAGCGAAAAGCACATAGCCATACGGTGGTCATCATAGGTATCGATAGCTGCATGGGTCAGCTGTGCCGGCGGGGTGATCGTGATGTAATCTTCACCTTCATCGACCTCGGCCCCTACTTTGCGCAACTCTGTAGCCATTGCCGCCAAACGGTCGGTTTCTTTCACGCGCCAGTTGTAAACGTTGCGGATAGACGTCGTGCCTTCAGCAAACAGCGCTGCAGTTGCAATCGTCATCGCGGCATCAGGGATATGGTTAAAATCTAGATCAACCGCTTTTAGCTCACCGCGACGGGCAATGACATAATCATCGCCCCACTCGATTTCAGCGCCCATGGCAGCCAACGCATCAGCAAATTGAACATCACCCTGGATACTCTTTTTGCCAATACCGGTCACTTTCACTTCGCCGCCTTTGATAGCCGCTGCCGCAAGGAAGTAAGACGCAGATGAGGCATCCCCTTCTACCAAGAAGTCACCCGGAGCTAGGTAAGACTGGTTACCTTTAACCACGAACTCTTGGTAGTCACGGTTATCCACCTCGACACCGAACTGGGCCATGATGTGCAGGGTGATATCAATGTAAGGCTTCGATACCAGATCACCCTTAATGCGGATCACTGTATCTGCTGAGGCCAGCGGCGCCGACATTAAAAAGGCTGTTAGGAACTGGCTCGAGATAGAACCGTCGATTTCTACTTCGCCACCCTTAAGGCCGGTGCCTTTGATCTTTAGTGGTGGGTAGTTGTCATTCTCAAGGTAAGTAATTTCAGCACCAGCAGTACGCAGTGCATCAACCAAGTGGCCGATTGGGCGCTCTTTCATGCGAGGCTCACCAGTTAGGACGAATTCACCTTCTCCCAAACACAGTGCCGCTGCCAGCGGGCGCATAGCAGTACCGGCATTACCCAAAAATAGCTCCAGCGCGTCGGTTGGCTTGAATGCGCCACCTAGGCCAGTTACTTCACAAACGGTTTTGTCATCTGACAACTGATAGCTCACTCCCAGCTTGGTCAGGGCTGTTAGCATATGACGGATATCATCACTATCAAGGAGGTTAGTCAGTCGGGTCTTGCCGCTTGCTAACGCCGCCAATAGCAGGGCTCGGTTCGAGACGCTTTTGGAACCTGGCAGATTCACAGTGCCATTAATCTTACTGATCGGCTGTAACGTTAAACTTTCCATCTGTTATTTCATTAATCCTGTTTGGTCGCAGTCCTTGCAGAGTAACGAATAATGCCTCAGTTCGCTAGTACTGAATTGTGGTTTAAATGTTTCCCATTTACTATGGGATAAATGCTTACCAAGGATGGAGTCTATATGACAGTAAAGCTCAAGTTTCTCACTCGAACCCTAACCACTTTCGCGGCTGTGGTGTTACTATCCGCCTGTACCGGCATGCCGCAATCGGTCAAGCCTGTTACCCCTTTCAGTGTCGACAACTACCTCGGCACTTGGTATGAAATCGCCCGCCTTGATCATAGCTTCGAGCGTGGGCTTAGTGATGTCAGCGCCGTATATAGCCTTAATGATGACGGCTCTATAAAAGTTACCAACCGGGGCTTTGATACCAAAGATCAAGAATGGCAGCAGGCCGATGGCCGGGCCGTATTTGTCGATGACGAAAACAAAGGCCACCTCAAGGTCTCTTTCTTCGGCCCTTTCTACAGCAGCTACGTGGTGTTCTTCCTCGAGCCCGACTATTCCGTTGCCCTTGTCAGCGGTTTTAACACCGACTATCTGTGGTTGTTAGCCAGAGCCCCTGAGCTAGACGAAGCACAAATTTCCCGTTATGTCGCGATTGCGCAAAAGGCAGGGTTTGAAACCGACAAGCTGATCTACCCCGAGCAGTCACGCTATCAATGAGCAGATAAAAAAGCCCACTGCCCCATCCTTAAATGTGCAAACACATTTCAGGAGGAGACACACAATAAAAAAGCCGCTGTCATCAGCGGCTTTTTTTACAGTGCTAAGGCTCAGCGACTATCCTCAGCCATGCTGCTGCTCGAACTGCTTCATGAAGTCGACCAGAGCCTGTACACCTTCGATTGGCATTGCGTTGTAGATTGAAGCGCGCATACCACCAACGGCACGGTGCCCCTTGAGGGCTTTCAAGCCGACTGCATCCGCTTGCTCGAGGAACAAAGCATCCAGCTCCGGATTCTTGAGCTGGAACGGCACATTCATCAGTGAGCGGTTGTCTGGGTGGACCTCATTACGGTAGAAGTCCGACTGGTCAATGTAGTCATACAGCACATTCGCTTTGGCAACATTGTGCTGTTCCATCGCTTCCACACCGCCCAACTCTTTAAGCCATTTGAATACCTCACCGGCCAGGTACCAGGCAAACGTCGGCGGGGTGTTGAACATCGACTCTTTATCCACCTGAACACTGTAATCCAGAATGCTTGGCAAGATAGATTTAGCCTTGCCTAGAAGGTCATCGCGCACGATAACAATCGTCAAACCCGCTGGGCCGATGTTCTTCTGGGCACCGGCATAAATCACACCGTATTTTGACACATCAATCGGACGGGACAGGATTGTCGATGACAAGTCAGCCACAATCGGTTTGTCCGTTACGGGCAGGTCGCGGATCTCTAGTCCATCGATGGTTTCATTCGGGCAGAAATGAACAAAAGCGGCATCATCAGACAGCGGCCACTCGGCAGCAGGCAAGATTGCTTTCTTGCCATCGCGCTCGCAGGTGATATCGACCACGTTCGGCTGGCAGTATTTCGAGGCTTCAGCGGCCGCGCTGTGAGCCCAATAGCCACCATCCATGTAATCAGCTGTATCAGCATCTCCCAGTAGGTTCATCGGTACGGCTGCGAACTGGGCACGGGCACCGCCATGGCAGAACAATACATGGTAATTATCGGGGATGGAAAGCAGGTCGCGCAGGTCTTGCTCGGACTGTTGGGCCACCGCAATGAACTCCTTGCCACGGTGGCTGATTTCCATCACCGAGGTACCAAGATCATTCCAATTAACGAGTTCTTGTTGGGCCTTTTTCAATACGTCTGCCGGGATCATCGCTGGGCCGGCGCAAAAGTTATAAACGTTGTCCATGGTGTAAGACGAGCTCCTGCTGGAAAAACATAAAGTTGTGGCCACAAAGCTGTGACCAATGTCTGTTTTTACACCTTTATGAAGGAGCTGAAAAGGGGCAAACACAAAATAGTCGCGGGAAAGGCTGGGCACGGAACTGCGGGTATAAAAAAACGCAGCCTGTCGGCTGCGTTTTTATCAGAGTAACTAACTAGCTAGTTATTCCTGCTCAGAAGAGTCGTCTGCTTCGCTATCGGCAGTTGGCGTTTCGCCCTCTGCAGGCGCTTCACCTTCGACCAGTTCCGCATCTTCGATAAGCTCGTCTTCTTCCGGCTCATCGATACGCTGCAGGCCAACAACCTGCTCGTCTTCAGCGGTACGGATCAAGGTCACACCCTGGGTGTTACGACCAACACGGCTCACTTCTGCCACACGGGTACGTACTAGCGTACCGCCGTTGGTGATCATCATGAACTCGTCGCCCTCTTCGACCTGAACAGCACCGACAACGCTACCGTTACGATCAGAGACCTTGATAGAAACAACACCCTGGGTCGCACGGCTCTTCGCTGGGTATTCTTCCAGCTCGGTACGCTTGCCGTAACCATTTTCGGTTACTGTCAGTACGTCACCGTCGTTGTGCGGCACGATCAAAGAAACAACCTTGTCGCTCTCGGCCAGCTTGATACCGCGAACACCTGCCGCAGTACGGCCCATGCCACGCACCTGCTCTTCAGAGAAGCGAACAACCTTGCCTGCTTTCGAGAACAGCATGATGTCGTCGCTGCCTTCAGTGATATCCACACCGATCAACGAGTCACCGTCGCGTAGGTTAACTGCGATGATACCTGCGCTACGAGGACGGCTGAAGTCAGTCAGCGGCGTCTTCTTAACAGTACCGTCTGCAGTCGCCATAAAGATAAACTTATCGGCTGCATATTCCTTCACTGGCAGGATAGCAGTGATACGCTCACCTTCTTCCAGCGGTAGGATATTAACAATCGGCTTACCACGAGCGGTACGGCTTGCCAGCGGTAGCTGGTAAACTTTCAGCCAGTACATACGGCCACGGCTTGAGAAACATAGAATCGTATCGTGGGTATTGGCCACTAGCAGACGCTCGATGAAGTCTTCATCCTTCATACGCGTTGCCGCTTTACCTTTACCACCACGACGCTGTGCTTCGTAGTCGCTTAGAACCTGGTACTTAACGTAACCTTCGTGAGAAAGGGTTACGACCACATCTTCTTGGTTGATCAGATCTTCCAGATCGATATCGTGGCTTGCTGCAGTAATTTCAGTGCGGCGAACATCGTTGAACTGCTCTTTAACCAGTTCAAGTTCTTCGCGGATCACTTCCATCAAACGCTCAGAGCTTGCAAGGATGTGCATTAGCTCAGCGATTTCTTCAAGCAGCGTTTTGTATTCGCCAAGGATCTTCTCGTGCTCTAGACCAGTCAGTTTGTGTAGACGTAGGTCCAGGATAGCTTGTGCTTGCTGTTCAGTCAGGTAGTACTGACCGTCACGGATACCGTATTGCTCTTCCAGCCATTCTGGACGAGCGGCATCGGTGCCTGCACGCTCAAGCATTGCTGCAACGTTGCCAAGATCCCAACCGCGTGCAACCAGGCCAGCTTTCGCTTCAGCCGGGGTCGGCGCGCTTTTGATCAGCTCGATGATTTCATCGATATTGGCCAGTGCCAGTGCCAAACCTTCAAGGATATGGGCACGTTCACGGGCTTTGCGTAGCTCATAGATTGTACGGCGGGTCACCACTTCACGGCGGTGGTTCACGAAGCACTTCAACATCTCTTTCAGGTTGAAAGTCTTCGGCTGGCCGTTGTCCAGTGCCACCATGTTGATACCGAATGTGGTCTGAAGCTGAGTCTGTGCGTAAAGGTTGTTCAGCACTACCTCGCCCACAGCGTCACGCTTACATTCGATAACAATACGCATACCGTCTTTATCAGATTCGTCGCGCAGGGCACTGATCCCTTCTACCTTCTTGTCTTTTACTAGCTCGGCGATCTTTTCGATCAGGCGGGCTTTGTTGACCTGGTAAGGGATCTCAGTAACAACAATGGTCTCTTTGCCATTCTTGTCAGCTTCAATTTCCGCTTTCGAGCGCAAGTAGATCTTGCCGCGGCCAGTCTTGTAGGCATCGACGATACCTTTACGGCCACTAATCATAGCTGCAGTCGGGAAGTCTGGACCCGGGATGTATTCCATTAGCTGATCAATGGTGATGTCTTCATCATTGATATAAGCCAAGCAACCATCGATCACTTCACCTAGGTTGTGAGGTGGGATGTTCGTTGCCATACCAACAGCGATACCCGATGAACCGTTAACCAACAGGTTCGGGATCTTAGTTGGCAGTACCGCAGGGATCTGCTCGGTACCATCATAGTTAGGAACGTAATCTACCGTCTCTTTGTCCAGATCAGCCAAAAGTTCATGGGCGATCTTGGCCATACGCACTTCGGTATAACGCATTGCCGCGGCGGAGTCGCCGTCAATCGAACCGAAGTTACCCTGACCATCTACCAGCATGTAGCGAAGAGAGAAAGGTTGCGCCATACGTACGATCGTGTCGTAAACCGCGCTATCACCGTGCGGGTGATATTTACCGATTACGTCACCAACCACACGGGCAGATTTTTTATATGCTTTATTCCAGTCATTGCCCAGTACGTTCATCGCGAATAAAACGCGACGGTGTACCGGCTTAAGGCCATCACGCACATCAGGAAGAGCACGACCCACGATAACTGACATCGCGTAGTCGAGATACGAGCCTTTCAGCTCCTCTTCAATGTTTACGGGCGTGATCTCTTTTGCAAGATCGCTCATGGAGCCAATATCCCTCAGGTAATTTCTGTCGTATACGTATACCAAACGGCATAGTTAGCGCTAAAACGGGCTGAGGGCCAATCTAAGGCGTTATCTATAACGTCTGGTACCATACGTGCAAGGTGCGAAAATATAGCATATTTCAGCCCAGATAGGCACACCTTTCACCATTATGTTGTGAGTAATTTAGCGGATTGGGAAAAAATCGAAAGTACTTATCTCAGTATTCCCCTACTGACAGCCTGTTTTTTGCTCAAAGCTTGTTTTTTATTACTTTTCTCATTTTTGAATCGAACACGATCAAATTGCAACCAATTGTAAATTGTTGAGCAAGATCGTAATTGCACCACCTCTGTAAAAATCTGACTAAAAGCTGAACAAAAAACTGATCATTATCAATTTTGCTTCTACCAAATTAGGTACAATTAACCCGCAAGAACAAAATCTAAGATTTCAAAAATCATTACTTAAGCAGTTAAGCGAGGTCAATTATGTTAGGCAGAGTAATCACCACTTTAGGCGTATGCATCATCGGCGGCAAATATCTTCTTATGCTCATCATCGCAGGTATTGCAATGACTACAGGCGGTGCACAGGCTGATTTAATGCAGCTAGCCATGATAGAACCAGCTGAGTAAATCCTATGCAAACACGGAACGTTTACCAGGCTTAGAAGCAAAATGCGAAGACACCGCAAGCAGCTCCTAAGCCTGAATTGTTTTTAAGGACAGGATTTCTCCTTTTACTTCCCCTTCTCTGTTCTTTGCTTGTTCCAGCAACACCGAATACGCCTGCCGTTTCTATATACTCCCGAGCGGCAGCGGTGCTCCTACCACAACCGATTTACCTTTGTCTTTTCAACAACATCAGCATAACAAGCCAATAAATTACCGCTAATACCTGCACCTTCTTCATGCTTGGGGTTATAATGCCGCCATCACAAAGGAATATGGCAAAGATTCATGACTAAGCAGTTGAATGTAGACCCAGCAGAAATCAGCAAATTTGAAGAAATGGCGTCCCGTTGGTGGGACTTGGAAGGTGAATTCAAGCCGCTTCACCAAATCAATCCCCTACGTCTCAACTATGTGATTGATCGTGCAGAAGGCCTATTTGGCAAGAAAGTGTTGGATGTCGGTTGCGGCGGCGGCATCCTGGCCGAGAGCATGGCGGTAGAAGGTGCAGAAGTCACCGGCCTTGATATGGGTAAAGAGCCCTTGACAGTTGCCCGCCTGCACGCGCTAGAAACGGGCACCAAACTTGAGTACGTCCAGCGCACTGCCGAAGAGCACGCCGAACTGCACCCTGAGACCTATGATGTCGTGACCTGCATGGAAATGTTGGAGCACGTACCTGACCCTGCCTCGGTGATTGCTTCCTGTGCCAAAATGGTTAAGCCAGGCGGCCATGTCTTCTTCTCGACCCTGAACCGTAACTTCAAATCCTACCTGTTCGCCATCGTCGGCGCCGAGCAAGTGATGAAGCTGGTTCCCAAGGGTACCCATGACCATGAGAAGTTCATTCGCCCGTCCGAGCTGCTGAGTATGATTGATGCCACCCCGCTGCAAGACCGACACATTACCGGCCTACACTACAACCCGCTAACTGACCGTTACTGGCTGGGCAAAAATGTGGATGTGAACTACATCGTCCATACCACTAAGCAGTGATACAGATACATCATGCTTTTTAGGCTGGGGCTAATCTTATCCCCAGCCTCCCACTCTCCAGCCTCTCCGCCAATTTAACCACTGCCTATCAGCTCACCAAGCACACGCCTAAATCCTGACTCCATTTCCATTTCAATCCATACAGGATCCCCCCGAATGAAATGACGGAATTAATATCAATGATCACTTTTTCCATTTGCCCCACGTATATACTCATTAAAGCCCCCCTGTTTTGATACAAGGAAATGTATATATGGCAATGAAAATAAAAGCAGTACTGTTTGATTTAGATGGCACCCTTCTCGATACCGCCCCTGACATGGCCAATGCCGCCAACCGGGTGCTGGCCGACTACGACCAACCGCCACTGACCCAGCAGCAAATTCAGGCCAATACCAGCATGGGGGCCAAGGGGCTACTGACCGCGGGTTTTGGTACCATTCCCGATCACCTCGATATTATGACTCTCAGGGAAGAGTTCCTGCGTTATTACGAAGATAATATCTGCGTCAACACATCTTTTTATCAAGGGGTCACCACTTTATTGGCACAACTGGAAGCAAAGGGGATCCAGTGGGGGATCATGACCAACAAGCCCGGTTTCCTGACCGATATGTTACTCCCCTTCTTCCCTGAACTGTTGCGAGCCCAAACCGTCGTCTGTGGGGATACCCTGCCCGTTGCCAAGCCTCACCCCGAGCCACTATTACATGCCAGCCAACAAATGGGGGTTGATCACCGCGACTGCATATATATTGGTGACATTGAAAAAGACATGATCGCAGCCAAAGCCGCCAATATGGCAGGGTATGTCGCTGGTTGGGGATACATAGGTGATGACCATACCCCTTCTGACTGGCACGCACAGGGTGTGCTATCCCATCCTAGTGAAATTTTGGCGGTTGTCGGCAGTGAGTAACCCAAGCGACGTGCCACTAACTAACCAAGAAATAACCAAAAAATATGATGTTTGTCAGTACGTCTAATGCCTGTAAAAAATCAAGGAATTTTTTTTTGCAGGCACTTTTTTTAACCTCAAAAAATTTTGATTTTTCCTATGATATTGTCATACCTGCGCAAATCAGTTAGTGGGCACTAACTTAATTTTATGAATCCCCATGTTATCCACAGCTGGTTAAAAATTACCACCTTGCATTACCCCCCTCTCACCACTATCTTGTAACACCATAAGCTCAACACCCCAATATGTAGTGTTTTAATAGGCAATCAGAAATCTAACAAAGATCACAATCTTTGCTAACCTTATTGCTAAAAGTTACAAAAAACACTGCTATGGATGGAAATCTGGGAAAACTACCAAAAATGAATCAACAGCTCACTGTTACCAAGCGTGATGGACGCAAAGAAAGTATCGATCTAGACAAAATCCACCGAGTGATCACTTGGGCCGCCGAAGGCCTTGAGAATGTATCGGTGTCTCAGGTCGAGCTAAAATCTCACATTCAGTTCTATGAAGGGATCAAAACTGAAGACATTCACGAGACCATCATTAAAGCAGCAGCTGATCTGATCTCTGAAGAAACGCCGGACTACCAATATCTGGCTGCACGTCTTGCTATCTTCCACCTGCGCAAAAAAGCCTACGGCCAATTCGAGCCGCCTAAGCTGTATGACCATGTTACGAACCTTGTTGAAAAAGGTAAGTACGACAAGCATTTGCTGGAAGACTACAGCAAAGAAGAATTTGATCTGATGGATAACTACATCGATCACTGGCGCGATATGAACTTCTCTTACGCTGCCGTTAAGCAGTTGGAAGGTAAATACCTCGTCCAGAACCGTGTAAGCGGTGAAATCTTTGAGAGTGCCCAGTTCCTATACATGATGATCGCCGCTTGCCTATTCGGCAAATACCCACGCGACACCCGTATGGACTACATCAAGCGTTTCTACGATGCGGTATCCCAGTTTAAAGTTTCACTACCGACACCAATTATGTCTGGTGTCCGTACCCCAACCCGTCAGTTTAGCTCATGTGTACTGATCGAGTGTGACGACAGCCTGGATTCTATCAACGCAACATCAAGCGCTATTGTACGTTACGTTTCCCAGCGTGCCGGTATCGGTATCAACGCTGGCCGTATCCGTGCCCTTGGCTCAGAAATCCGTGGCGGTGAAGCCTTCCACACCGGTTGTATCCCATTCTACAAGTATTTCCAGACAGCGGTTAAATGCTGTTCTCAAGGCGGTGTACGTGGTGGTGCGGCGACGTTGTTCTACCCAATGTGGCACGGCGAAGTAGAATCACTTTTGGTACTGAAAAACAACCGTGGTGTAGAAGAAAACCGTGTCCGCCATATGGATTACGGCGTACAGATCAACAAACTGATGTACACCCGCCTGATCAAAGGCGAGAACATCAGCCTGTTCTCCCCGTCTGACGTTCCAGGCCTATACGACGCCTTCTTCGCAGACCAAGACGAATTCGAGCGCCTGTACGTGAAATACGAGCAGGACAGCAGCATCAAGCGCAAGAGCATCAAAGCTATCGAACTGTTCTCGCTGCTAATGCAAGAACGTGCGTCAACTGGCCGTATCTACGTGCAGAATGTCGACCACTGTAATACCCACAGCCCGTTCGACCCAAGTGTTGCGCCAATCCGCCAGTCTAACCTATGTCTGGAGATTGCACTGCCAACCAAACCACTGAACAACGTTGAAGACGAAAACGGTGAGATTGCACTGTGTACGCTATCGGCGTTCAACCTTGGCGCAATCGAATCACTGGACGACCTTGAAGAGCTGGCTGACCTGACTGTTCGTGCCCTAGATGCACTGCTTGACTACCAGGATTACCCACTACCTGCGGCTTACCGTTCAACAATGAACCGCCGTACCCTTGGTGTGGGCGTGATTAACTTTGCTTACTACCTTGCGAAGAACGGCGTTCGCTACTCTGACGGCAGCGCAAACAACCTGACCCACGAAGCATTCGAAGCGATCCAGTACTACCTATTGAAGGCCTCTTTGGGCCTAGCAAAAGAGCAAGGTGCTTGTCCGGCATTCAACGAAACAACGTATGCCCAAGGCATTCTGCCTATCGATACCTACAAGAAAGATATCGATAAAGTTTGTTCTGCTGAGCTTCGTTACGACTGGGAAGCGCTACGTGAGGAAATCAAGACCCACGGCCTGCGTAACTCAACCCTATCTGCACTGATGCCATCTGAGACATCATCGCAGATCTCGAACGCAACCAACGGGATCGAACCACCACGTGGCTTCGTATCTGTAAAAGCATCGAAAGACGGTATCCTGAAGCAGGTAGTGCCTGAGTACAGCAAGTACAAGGATAACTACGAGCTACTTTGGAACATCGGTAGCAATGACGGTTACCTGCAGCTAGTTGGCATCATGCAGAAATTCATCGATCAGGCGATTTCGGCAAACACCAACTACGACCCTAGCCAGCAGCCAGGCGGAAAAGTGCCAATGAAACTGTTGCTAAAAGACCTGCTAACAGCGTATAAACTCGGCGTGAAAACCCTGTACTACCATAACACCCGTGACGGCGCTTCTGATAGCCAGGGCGATGTAGGCGCAGACGACTGCACAAGCTGCAAGATTTAATGATTTGAAACAGTGGGAGCTTCGGCTCCCATTGATGTTGAGGATAAGATGGCATATAGCACTTTCTGTCAAACCAATAACGACCAACTTAAAGAGCCAATGTTCTTTGGCCAGCCTGTCAACGTTGCGCGTTACGACCAACAAAAATTTGAGATTTTCGAAAAGCTGATCGAAAAACAGCTTTCTTTCTTCTGGCGACCAGAAGAAGTGGATGTGTCTGGCGACCGTATTGATTACAACAACCTGCCAGATCACGAGCGCCACATTTTCATCAGTAACCTGAAGTACCAGACACTGCTGGATTCAATCCAGGGCCGTAGCCCTAACGTAGCGCTGCTACCGATTGTATCTATCCCAGAGCTAGAAACCTGGATTGAGACGTGGTCGTTCTCCGAGACGATACACTCGCGCTCATACACCCACATTATCCGTAATATCGTTAACGATCCGGCGATTGTATTTGACGATATCGTCGGTAATGAACACATCATCAAACGTGCTGGCGATATTTCCAAGTACTACGATGACCTGATCGCGGCAACCAACGATTACCACCGCCTAGGCGAAGGTACGCACACCATCAATGGCGAGAGCATCACGGTAAACCTTCGCAACATCAAGAAGAAGCTTTACCTTTGTATGATGTCTGTGAATGCACTGGAAGCTATCCGCTTCTATGTCAGCTTCGCCTGTTCGTTTGCGTTTGCCGAGCGAGAGCTGATGGAAGGTAACGCTAAAATCATCAAGCTGATCGCACGAGATGAAGCACTTCACCTAACCGGTACCCAGCATATCCTCAATCTGCTGCGTACCGGCCAGGACGATCCTGAAATGGCTGAAATTGCAGAAGAGTGTAAAGAAGAGTGCTTTGCTATCTTCCGTGATGCCGCCGAGCAGGAAAAAGAATGGGCTGAGTACCTGTTCAAAGATGGCTCAATGATCGGCCTGAACAAAGACATCCTGTGCCAGTATGTTGAGTACATTACCAACCTACGTATGGCGGCTGTCGGCCTAGAACACGCCTACCCGGGTGCAACTCAGAACCCGATCCCTTGGATCAACTCATGGTTATCATCTGACAACGTT
This sequence comes from Photobacterium rosenbergii, assembly GCF_003026455.1. Taxonomy (GTDB): domain Bacteria; phylum Pseudomonadota; class Gammaproteobacteria; order Enterobacterales; family Vibrionaceae; genus Photobacterium; species Photobacterium rosenbergii. The sequence goes on along the minus strand of NZ_PYMB01000007.1, from coordinate 149,087 downwards.
CAGGTTGCACCTCAGGAAGCTGAGATCAGCTCCTACCTGGTTGGCCAGATCGACAATGATGTCAGCGCCGATGACCTAGGTGACTTCGAACTATGAGTCGAGTCGCCATTCGCGTCAATGGTATGGAGGTTCACGGCAATAGCCGTGAGCCTTTGCTCGACCAACTGGAAAAAGCGGGCTTTCAACCCGAATACCAGTGCCGCAACGGAATGTGCGGTGCCTGCCGCTGTAAGCTAAAGTCCGGTGCAGTCGACCAGCAAGACTCGATGGCTTTCATTGCCCCAAATGAAGTGCTTGCCTGTTGTTCCGTCCCTAAAAGCAATATCGATGTCGAGTTTGAATACCAACTGCAGCAACAAGAACTAAAAGCCAGCCTGTGACTTCGTTTGTAGGCGGCCTCTCCCCTGCCTGATTCAGCTGACACTCCACTTTTCCTATCAATACCCCGTCATCTCCGCACTGCTTTCTACCCACAGCAGGACAAGCCGAGCATTACACGCTGTTAGCCTATACCCTACCCAGCCTTATCGGTGATAAGTCATTCCGGAATAGCAAACTTACATTACGAGTTATCGACACAGTTCCACCTTGCCCACCGGTATTGAGAATGACTAGCATTACAAAAAAATAACACTGTTTTTCATGCTGTTATTTATTAATTCAACTCGCTAAAGCCCCCCTATGCACCTCCTTTCACTTTTGCTGAACTGCCTATTCATAAAGTCCAAATAGATTTGCCCTGCTTTTTGGGCAACCATTCCCCGCAGTTAAAGTTCAAGCAGTTAGATTTCAGGCAGATAGCTTTCAAACAGATCAACCAGCTTGGCTGTTCACCCTTGCTTCGGAAAGATCCTTTATGCAATTACGAAAAAGCAATTCAAACACTAACTCACTACCAATCCGGCCATCCCAAGTTCGCACCGCCCTGAACCGGGATAAACAAGGCTTTGTCTCCTTGGTAGGAGCCGGGCCGGGCGACCCGGAACTGTTGACACTCAAAGCCTTGAAAGCCATCCAGTCAGCCGATGTCATATTGCACGATCACCTCGTTACCAAAGCGATCATCCAAAACGCCAAGCCGGGAACCAACATTATTGAGGTTGGAAAAAGTTACAACAACCCATCAGCAACCCAGGAAGGCATCAACACCATGCTGGTATCCATGGCGCAAAGGGGACTGCGGATTTGCCGCCTCAAAGGTGGGGACCCATTTGTTTTTGGTCGTGGCAGCGAGGAAGCTATCGCCCTTGAACAGCAGCAGATCCCCTTCGAAGTTGTACCTGGCCTCACTGCAGCCTTGGGATGTTGCGCCTACAGCGGAATTCCCCTCACCCACAGAGGTGTTTCACGGGGATTCACAGCCGTAACCGCCCGTGGCAACAATGAACAGTACCAGATCAACTGGGAAAGCTTGGTCAAACTCAATCATACGCTGGTGTTTTACATGGGACTGCACTGCGCGGCATGGATCGCTTCTAGCCTCATGCTCCACGGCATGTCCAAAGACACCCCGATCGCAATTATCAGCCACGGCACCCAGCCACAGCATCACCAACTGAGCACTACCCTCATCGAGCTGGAAAATTGCCTGTTGAAAAATACGCCTACAGCACCCTCGCTGATCGTTGTCGGTGAGACAGTCGACTTAGCCAATCAGATCAAATGGCACTCCAACCACCAGCAAACCGAACACCTATTTGAACATTCACTTGAAGGAGCTATCTGATGGCTAAATACCTCACGCTTGATGAACTCGATGAGGCACTGACGCATCTGCGCTCAGAGTATCGCGTCCTGGCGCCGGCCTACGAGCATTTTGGCGGGCGGTTCGCCCACACCGACAACCTGGTCTATCAGGATATCGAGCAGGCTGCAGATATTGTCTGGCAGGAGAAATCCCACTTCTCACCAAACGAAGTCGTGCTGCCGGTTACCCAAACACTGTTTCATTTCCACGGTGATGAAATCATCCAACCAAGCGACAACATCAAGCCTATCTTGTTGTTCGCCCGCTCTTGCGATATCCACGCCTTCGAAAGACTCGATCACATGTACCTGAAGAACGGCAAAAACCGCGACTGGTACTACGATCGTCTGCGCAAGAAGGTCAAAATAGTACTGCTCGAGTGCGAAAGCAGTTTCGAAAACTGTTTTTGTGTCTCGATGGGCACCAATAAGACTGACAACTACGCTGCCGCAGTGCGCTTCGACGACAACGGCATGGCTATCACCATAAAAGATCCAAGCTTGGAGTCGTACTTTGACCTGCTCGGTGCAGACCAAGACTTCGAGCCGAGTTTTGTTACCAGCAACCCAGTCAAGGTACGTACCCCTGACCAAGTCTGTGATGACCCAGACAAGATCAGGAGAATCCTGACTGGCAACCCGGTTTGGCAAGAATATGACAAGCGTTGTATCGGCTGTGGCCGCTGCACGACCTCCTGCCCTACTTGTACCTGCTACAGTGTGTTCGACATCAGTTACAACACCGAAGCCCGTATCGGTGAACGCCGCCGCCAACAGGCAAGTTGTATGACAGGTAACTTCACCGACATGGCCGGAGGCCATAGCTTCCGCGAAAAAACCGGCGATCGCCTGCGCTACCGTGCCTTGCACAAGGTCAATGACTACAAAGCCCGCCAAGGCACTGACCATATGTGTGTTGGTTGCGGCCGTTGTGATGACCGCTGCCCGCACTACATTTCATTTTCAAACATCATCAACAAAATGAGTGACGTGGTTGAAAGCGCCATGAACTCAGTTGCGCTGGAGCAACAACATGACTGAACACACCACAGCCCATCATTGCCAATGCCAGAACAATGACCACGACGGGGCGGCAAACAAGCTGTTGCCAAAAGCCTATGACATTCTGGCGATTGAAAAGCACACCGAGCTTGAATGGACGTTCCGTGTCGCCAAAGATTTCGATACCCACTACGGTCAGTTTGTCGAAGTTTCGTTGCCACTGGCCGGCGAAGCACCGATTTCCGTCTCCGATTTCGGGGATGATTATATCGACCTGCTGATCCGCAAAGTCGGTAAAGTCACCGATAAACTGTTTACCCTCCACCCCGGTGACAAGGTATGGATGCGTGGTGTTCACGGCAACGGCTACCCGATGGAAGAGTATCAGCAAAAGCAGCTGATTGTCGTTGCGGGAGGAACCGGTGTTGCTCCGGTCAAAGGCCTGTTATCGCATTTCTGCCACCATCCGGAGTCCATCAAACAGCTTGATATGATCCTCGGGTTCAAGAACCGTGATGCAGTGCTGTTCCAGCAAGATCTCAACCTGTGGCGCCAGCAGCAGAACCTGATTGTCACTCTCGATGAGGGCGAAGCCGATGAGCAATTCTGTGTCGGCCGTGTGACAGACTACATTGACCAACTCGATTTCTCGGCGCCCGAAGCCATTCAGGCCATCGTAGTTGGCCCACCTATCATGATCAAATTCGTTGTACTAGCACTACTTGAGCGCGGCCTTAGCAAAGAGCAAATCTGGGTCGACTATGAACGTCGCATGGCCTGTGCGGTCGGTAAATGCGGTCACTGCCGGATCGGCGACAAATACGTCTGCCTCGACGGCCCGGTATTTCGTTTTGACCAAGCCCAACACATGATTGACTAAGGAGTGACCATGAGTCTCGATATCGACATTATTAAAGCTCGCGCCAATGGTGACTACCGCCTATCCAAGGAGCGTGGCGAATGCATGATCAGTGTCCGTATCCCGGGTGGGATCATGCCCGCTTACCTGCTTTCTACCGCCCAGCACATCGCGGAGACGTTCGGTAACGGTGTTATCCACCTGACAACCAGGCAGAAACTGGCAATGCCGGGGATAAAATACCAAGATATTCCCGCCGTAAACCGCGCCCTAGAGCCCTTCATCAAAGACATCACGGTGGATCTGTGCGGCATTGATGTTGAAGATACCCAAGCGGGCTACCAGAGCATCGGTGGTCGTAATATCGTCGCCTGTCAAGGTAGCCGGATTTGCCAAAAGGCCAACACCGATACAACCGGTCTTGCCCAGCGCCTCGAGCACCATGTCTATCCGCAACCCTACCACCTGAAGATTGTTCTGGCCGGGTGTCCGAATGACTGTGCAAAAGCCAACATGTGTGACTTTGGGGTTCTCGGGGTAGCCAAGATTGAATTCAACAGCGATCGCTGCATCGGCTGTGGTGCCTGTGTGAAGGCGTGCGGACACCATGCGGTAGACTGCCTGAGCATTGAGAACGGTAAAGCGGTCAAGGAAGAGAGCAAATGCATTGGCTGCGGCGAGTGTGTTCTGGCTTGTCCTACACTGGCCTGGCAGCGCAATCCAAAACAGCTATATATGGTCAAACTGGGTGGGCGAACTTCCAAGAAAACACCGAGAGTTGGCAAGCTGTTCCTCAACTGGGTAACCGAAGATGTACTCCATCAGGTACTGAACAACCTGTTTGAGTTCGAGAAGGAAATGCTCGAAGGTAACCCGGTGTACCTGCACATGGGCCACCTTATCGACAGGTCCGGCTACCATGCGTTCAAAAAACGCGTGCTAGATGGCGTTGAGCTCAACCCAGAAGCTATGGTCGCCGACCGGATCTACTGGGCCGAAGACGAGTATGTTGCCAATATGCATGTCAAAGCTATCGCACATCAATAGCAGCCTACCCGCATATTAATAATTGGGCTGCCTGTCGAGTCAGCCCAAAGATGGAAGCAACCGTTAGTACTTGTTTTCTCTTTGATCAATACGCCGCAATGATTCCGAGTGGCCTAACACGGGTTTACCCTCAAGCCAGCGGCGTAGCATATCCAAGCCAAGTGTCGACAACACATAGCGGAAATCACGCGACGCATAACGGCGCTTGGTCGACACTTGTTGCGCCCATTCCCCTTCGGGGGTCACTAGCGCCACAACGACATGCCCATCTTGCTCGGTCCCTATTGCCAGACCAATATCCGCCTGATTTTTCTCCCTCGCGGCCTGGGCCATTGACAACGATGCTTCCATCGGTGCTTGGTGATGCTCTTTGGGTAACTTGCCTCTACCCAGTACCCATGATTGCACAACACGCTCAGCCAAATACTCGTCGTCATAGAGCCAACTGGTCAGGAAACCGCCGGAATAGTATTCGGCAACCGCTAGTGAATATTCCTTTTGCTCAATTAACTCCCCCACTGCGTTCAGCAAAGGCTGATTATGGCCAACGAGGTTATCCCCTAGTTGGTTGGCAATGGCCTCGACGATGGCAGGTGCTTGTGGGTGATCTTGCGGGCAGAATACTTTCACTTCGATAAAAGGAATTTCAGAGCGGTAACCGAGTTCGAAATCGTCAGGTAGGCGAATGGCTTGTAGAGACTGGCCAATGCCTGATTCGGATAGGCCAAAAGTATGGAGCCGGATACACTCCCGGGCACTGGTGTTGGCGTAGTTCACCGCTAGGCGAGGTAAGATTTGCTCATGGACCATTTTCTTGAATTCGCTCGGCACCCCAGGAGTAAAGAAAACCCAAGCACGGTTGATCCGCATCGCGAACCCGCAAGCCGTGCCAACAGGGTTATCCAGCACTTCCGAGCCCTCTGGCAACATAGCCTGCTTGAGGTTGGTCTCGGGCATGACACGGCCCAACTTGGCATACTTTTCTTCCATTGCAGCGACCCATTCATCGACCAACTCGAGGCCGACATTGGCAGCGATGGCTGCGGCCTGGGCAGTTAAATCATCTGTTGTCGGCCCCAGGCCCCCATTAACGATCACAACATCAGCTGTTAGGCTGCAGTGTTCAATTTCTTTGGCCAGCATATCAAGCTGATCACCCACAGTCGTCCGACGTGACATCGGGAAGCCGCGCTGAAACAGCAGCGCCGACAGCCAAGCGGCATTGGTGTCTGTTATATCCCCGTGAAGCACTTCCTCACCAGTACTAATCATTGCGACTTTCAGCATACATTCTCCCGTATTGCCCGTTGTGGCTACCTTTTACCATCCGGCTTTTCATTATTGTATTACCCGCCAGCTCTCGAGATACCCAAAGCTCTCAAATAGGACACATTGCGGTGGGTGTTCCCTATTCAAGCATATCTCTATCTGTTTCAGCACGTTATTTTTCTCTCGGGCATACCCATGCTAAAAAGTAACGCCGTCCAAAGTGTTTACTCACCCACACTGTAAATAAAAAATTACACCAACAAGCACAAAAGTTGACAGTTAAATACAATCAATATATTGTTCACAACCAGACGCAAGCGCCAGCAGTGGCCAAAAGCGCACTATTTATCACTATAAGAAATGGAATAAACCATGAACATACTCCAATCAGGCACCTTCTATCGATAGCCGCAATGGCTATATAGAGTGTAAATAAATTCTGACACCTCTTTGCCATTGTGGCCCTCTAAACAAAATAGGGAGCGACCACAGGTGCGAACACCGCCTCCCGAGCACAACCTTTTGATTACTCGGAGCAAATAACCCCATGTCAATGAACAAGACTTTCGGCAGTATGCTGATCATCGCCGGTACGACGATCGGCGCAGGCATGCTAGCCCTTCCTCTGGCCTCGGCCGGGCTTGGCTTTACCACCGCAACTTTGATTATGTTTGGTATCTGGTCATTGATGACCTACACCGCATTATTAATGTTAGAAGTGCACCAGTACGCTGATCACCAAGCGACGCTAAATTCACTGGCCCGTGATCTACTGGGAAAAAAAGGTCAGCTGCTCGCCAACTTTGCTGTCTGCTTCCTTATGTACTCGCTTTGCGCCGCATACATTGCTGGCGGTGGCGGCCAACTTAACGACAAACTGAATAATTGGGTGGGGTTGGAAGTCTCGGCGCAAACTAGTACGGTCATTTTTACCCTGGTTATTGCCAGCATTGTGGCGATCGGTACTCACTCTGTCGATATGGTTAACCGAGTGCTGTTCACCCTGAAAGTCATCGCCTTGGTCGTAATGCTTAGCCTACTTGCACCGAATGTCGAAGGCGGCTACCTGGTCAATATGCCAGTAGAAAAAGGACTCATCGTTTCGGCGTTACCGGTCATCTTCACCTCGTTTGGCTTTCACGGCAGTATCCCATCTATCGTGCGCTACATTGGCTTGGATATGAAAGCTCTTAAGAAAGTGATGGTCATTGGCTCTTCATTGCCGCTAATCATCTACGTCTTCTGGCAGTTCACCAGCCAAGGCGTACTTAGCCAGCAAGATCTGATGGCGAGCAACAGCCTAGGTTCATTCATTGGCACTCTCAGCGAACTGCTACATAACCCAATGGTTAGCCAGTCTGTCTCTGTGTTTGCTGACTTGGCTTTGGCCACCTCTTTCTTAGGTGTGAGCTTAGGTCTGTTTGATTTTGTAGCCGATAGCTTCAAGCAAAATGATAAAAAACATGGGCGACTGCAAACAGCTGCGATGACATTCATTCCACCTCTGGCTTTTGCTTTGTTTTACCCTCAAGGCTTTATCATGGCATTGGGCTTTGCTGCTATTGCCCTAGTTATCCTCGCCATTTTCCTGCCAGTCGCGATGGTCAGCGCCCAGCGCAAGCAATTGCAGCAAACGAGTGAGATCGAAGAAAACGGCTACCAAGTGGCTGGGGGTAAACCTGCCCTAGCATTAGCAACAGGTGCTGGTGTGCTCATCATTGCCGCACAATTTCTCCAAATGGCTGGATTGATCCCCGCTGTGGGCTAACCCAAAAGCAAACGGCAAGCCCTATCGCTTGCCGTTTTTATTTCTGTACAGTGAGCATTTTGAACAATGTTGTTAATTATGAATTTCATTCATATAAATGGGTAATTTTTACAATTTTTTTGCACGAATCACGCGATTAAATACTAGGATTTTTTAATCTTTTCAGTGATACTTCCCGCACTTTTTTATCCTATCCACCTTGATCTATTGCGGAGCGTATCTTGCGCACTTCACTTCTATCACCACTTGTCCTGGGGCTTGCCATCAGCACCCCTGCATTCGCATGGAATGAGAATGCCTATATGGGTTCAAACCACCAGCCAACGTTTCTAAACAGCTATGCGTCACAGCCTAGCCAGTCGCTGGGGTCGACCAACAATTATCAGTATACAGCCATGGATCAAGGGCTTTCGCTGCAACCAACGACGGCTGAACCAACCACCAATACATTGCCTAAGCACTTATCTGTTGCACCAGAAAAAGACTGGGATTACCTGCTAGAGCAGTCTTACACCATTTTCGGCTTGAGTATCGCAACGGTCGGATTGATGACGCTTTTGCCTGAAGATGTGACTAACTGGGACCCAGAAGATACCAACCTAAAAGGCCTTGGCAAAAAATGGTGGGATAATGTTTCGGAAGGACCGGTATGGGATAAGGATGATCACTGGTTAAACTACATTATGCACCCATATTTCGGTGGGGTTTACTATACTGCAGCGCGTCACTCTGGTTTTAACGAATGGGAGTCATTCCTGTATTCAGCAACCATGTCGACATTCTTCTGGGAATACGGTGTAGAGGCTTTTGCTGAAGTGCCATCGATCCAGGATATTATCGTTACCCCGCTATTCGGTGCAGCCGTCGGTGAATGGATGTTCCAAACCGAGATGGAAATTACCGCCAACCGCGGCAAGGTAATGGGGTCGAAAACCATGGGTGATGTCAGCCTGTTCTTACTCAACCCTGTTGGCCACATCCATTACTGGGTGACTGACTGGTGGCGTGGCGACGCCGATGTCGGACTTACCTACACCCCATGGTTCGGTAATACCGATGCAGCCAACTTTGCACTCGACGCCGGAGCAGCTTACGACCCTGTCTTCGTCGGTCTGGAAGTGAAGCTGGCGCTACAGTAATAATGAAAAAAGCAGCAAAAAAATGCGACTCATATCGACTTTTTTGCTGCTTTTCAAGATATTGCATCTTTTTTTTCAATAATCGTGAATAAACCTCACGATTTTATCCCGTATACGTATTTAAAACGCCGTTTTTGATATAGCATCTGATAAATATCACAATAAATAACAAAGCCTTGGTGATGAACCAAAATTTTTCTCTCTACGAGTTCTTACAGACCCCTGTTTGGATTTTCGATATTCACCAAAAACGCATCCTCTGGGCTAATTCCGCCTCACTTTCTTTATGGGAAGCAAAAACTACGGATGAGCTGACAGCCCGTGATCTCAGCCTTGATATGTCCGAAGCCGTTGATGCTATCCTAGATGGTTACCTAAGCCGTTTCCAACAAGGTGAAAAAATCAAAACCTGGTGGTATTTCTCCCCCAACAACGTCATCAAGAAAGCATTATGTTATTTTTCCGGTATGCCGGGCCCTAATGGCAACACCGTGATGCTCGTTGAGGTCATTGCTGAAGAGGCCAGCCTTCGCCGTGAGTTGGCTTTTTCAGGCAGCTCAAACCTGGCTTTGCTATTTGATGAAAACGGCAGCCTGATCAGTGCCAACAATTCATTTACCCATTCTTTTGGCGAAGATCTAAAAGATCTTGCCAGCTTTCTCGGTGACGCCCAGTTAGCGGATAAATGGCTAACGACGGCCCGTTCTGAAGGCGTACTAAAAACCAAGCGCCTATGCTGGACAGGCAAAAGCCACCATTGGCTGAATATCGATGGAAAATGGCTCACCGATAAGCACCAGTTGCTGCTGAGCTTAATCAACATCAGCCAAGAAAAAGAGCAACTGCACAAGGCAAAATATAACGCCGAACATGATTTTCTTACTGGGCTGTTAAACCGCCGAGGTATCACCAATGCCATCGTGGAGAACCAGCACAGCCAACATCCATATAGTTTATTGTTCCTCGATATTGACGGGTTCAAGTTGGTCAATGATACCTATGGCCATGCCATCGGTGACAAACTGCTTCGAGCCATTGCCATTCGCTTGCAAGAAGAAGTGAAGTTCAAGGGATTGCTAGCGCGCTTTGGCGGTGACGAGTTTATTGTCCAGGCGGAGCACCGCAATATCGAAAACTCGGCAATGTTCGCCAAACAGCTGATCAAAGCCCTTAACCGCCCCTTCCACCTCAAAGAAGTCGGTGAATTATCGATTGGCTGTAGTATCGGTACATCAGACTACCCTACCGATGCAAAAGACATCGAAACCTTGGTGACCCAGGCTGATATGGCCATGCACCGGGCGAAACTGCGTGGCCGCAATCGCAGCCATCACTTCTCACCAGACATGGCCGATGCGCTTTACCGTAAGATGACTTTGCGCCACCACCTAACACTGGCATTGGAAGCAGAGGCGTTTGAACTCTACTATCAACCGATTGTTGATATGAACAGCAAATCCCTCAAGGGCTTCGAAGCCTTGATCCGCTGGCATGACGAGGAGCTGGGGCAGGTTTCGCCAGGTGAGTTTATTCCGCTGGCAGAAGAAACCGGCCAGATAGTCCCACTGGGTAAATGGATCATCAAAACAGCCTGTAAGCAATTGGCCCTGTGGCGTGAAAAGTACGGTAAAGCCTTCATTATGAGTGTTAACCTGTCGCGTGCCCAGTTGCAATCAAGCTTGGCACCGACTATCGAAGGGCTACTGAAATATTACCAAATTCCACCTGCGCAGTTGGCACTTGAGTTAACCGAGTCCACTATGTTGCAAGAGTATGATGAAGCAAAGCAATGCCTCGATGATCTTGCCTCGCTGGGCCTTGAGCTCTACCTTGATGATTTTGGTACCGGTTACTCTTCTTTATCACAATTGCAAGATTTGCCGATCAGTACCGTCAAACTGGATCAAAGCTTTGTCCAAGGTGAGCATAAGGGTAGCCAGGCGATTATAGAGGCCACCCAGGCTATCTGTGAAAAGCTGGCGCTAAAAGTGGTCGCTGAAGGGGTCGAAACCGAAGCACAACTGCGTTATTTGCAACAATGTGGTTTCGATTTCTGCCAGGGCTATTATCTTGGCAGACCACTTCCTGCCCACGAGCATGAAGAGCGAAATTTCAGCTTACTCAACGCGATTCCGGAAACCGTTCGGGAAACGGTTGAATAACCGCCCTTGAGCAGGTTGAAAGTTGATACGAATAAGGCCAGTCAGTGACTGGCCTTTTTACGCAAAATCGATTTTTAGACAAATTTTGGTGCCATCCCCTGCCAAATCGCAATAACACCAGAAACAGAACACAGTACCAGCAGCGCGTACCGCAACCACTCGGCCTTGATTAAATGCTGGATCCGGTAAGCAAACAAACTGGCGAGGATCGGCGCAGGCATAACCATCATGCCGTATTTAAAATGCCACCAGCTAAAATGGCCTGTTGCCGATAAGGCAACCAAAGACAGAATACAACTGAATGCGAAATAGCCGGCAAGGTTAGCCCTGAGCTTATTGGCTTCTGCATGCTGCCCCCAAACCACGGAACGATATCTGTGATCGGTACTGCCACATATTAATCAATGCCAGAACTAAGCCGACAAGGGTAATGGTCCCGGGTACAAAGCGGGGCTCAAAAAAATACACAACGGGCGCAGCAACAATCGCCATACCGAATCCCACGGTACTCTGCACAAAACACCCTGCAGCTAAGGCAATAGCACAATAAACTAAGGTACTAATGTCCATTTAGTCCTTTAACTCCGCATGAATCATAATATTTCGAGGGGTAATAGGCTTGTCACAGAATGTCCCGACGGTCACTTCGTAGCCGGCTTCTTCCATAAAACATGCTCGGTCGTACACCAGCCACATCTCCAGTGGCCGGCGGAAAAGTTGGCGCAGCAACTCCAAGCGCTCGACCCAATCAAACCGCTGCTCACCAACCTGCTGCCAGTAGGCAAAATCAATATTATCAGGGAGTACCAACCCCTTTTGCTCAGCAGCCCAGCGGCAGAAAGCGGCGAAACCATCGTTGAACAATGCCTTCTGGACATTGGGCACTGGCATATAAGTATCTTGCCCAGTCACGTCGCGCTGCAGGCTATCGAAACCTAACCTGAAGCTTACTTCGACAAAACGCAGGTTTCGCACCCGGTTTCCTGCGGTCACCGTTTCTTGCAGTGGCAACCTCAAATCATGTTTGCTTAGGGATAGCTCACTTTGTTTCGCCAGTGCCGACATCGGCTGGTACGCTTTGTTGCGGATCAAATGGTAACAGCACGGTGAAACACTTACCGCTCGCCCTTTTCGGTCAGCCACTCGCTGCAGCAAAGAGACATGCAAATCGCCACAAGCGTGCAAAGCAACGGCATGCTGCTGGGACAAAATAAACTTGCCGCTTTCGGCAGAAAAAGCATCACCGTGGACAAAGGTCATTGGCAAAGACAGCTTACGGGCCGCAGTTTCCCCACTTTCACACAGTGCCTGCTGCCACTCCAAACTGGTTACAGGTGTCTTATGGGTCGCCGCCAGAACCCGGCCAAGAAACCCTTTTCCTGCGCACCATTCCAGCCAAGGCAGTTGTAATGCCGGCAGTACACCGTTAAAAGCTTGCAGTTGCTGCCACTTCCTTCCCGGGATGCCCGTATCAAGCCCACGTGGGGGGATGCGCTCTTCATGCGGCAACGCTTCAAGGTCGGCAAGTACTTGTAAGCTCGCCGCCTGAGGGATCCAATCACTGACCGCCTCGGCCAGTAAACCGGGCTTTTCTTTAAAATGGGCAAGTTGCTGCTCATCCAAACCCAGCAGCCATTTTGTGAACTCAGGATGACTTTGCTCCCATTGCGATGGCGAACTAGAAAACGGCATAAACTGCCAAAACTCACGGGTATCCGTCAGTAAGCGATCAAGTTGGGAGAAGCGTGGAGCGTGCATGGTTTACTCTTGGGTTTATCTGCAAAACCCGGATATTGTAAACGCAAATGCACCAAATAGGCAGAAAGAGACTATGTCACGATAAGAAAGATTCACAGGCTGCCAAGCGGCAACCTGCATAAGCGTTACTTCACCGGTAACGGCATATTGGCAAACATTGCCTCGATTTCAGCGTTGGTTTTCAGCGTCACGGCCTGATCAACCACATCCCGTGTTAAGTGAGGGGCGAAGCGTTTGATAAAGTCATACATGTAGCTGCGCAGGAATGTACCTTTCTTAAAGCCAATTTTGGTCGTGCTGGCGTCGAAAATATGGCTGGCATCAATCGCCACCAAATCGCTGTCAGTAGCTGGGTCCATGGCCATACTGGCAATAACCCCGACACCAATACCCAGGCGGACATAGGTTTTGATCACATCGGCATCTGTTGCAGTAAAGACAATTCTCGGCGTCAAACCTGAACGATTAAAGGCACTATCTAGTTCAGAGCGGCCAGTAAAACCAAAGACGTAAGTAACTAATGGATAGGCGGCCAAATCATGGATAGTAATCTCTGACTTCTGGGCAAGGGGGTGATCCGCTTTAACCACGATCGAGCGATTCCAATGGTAGCAAGGCAGCATGATCATATCTTGGTACAAGTGCAGTGCTTCGGTGGCAATAGCAAAATCCGTGGTTCCTTTGGACACGGCATCCGCAAGCTGGTTGGGTGTCCCTTGGTGCATGTGAAGGGTGACCTTGGGGTAGCGGGCCGTAAAGCCTTGGATCACCGGCGGAAGCGCATAACGGGCTTGGGTATGGGTGGTAGCAATATTCAGTGTGCCCATTTCTGGGTGGGTATGCTCCCCAGCCACCGATTTTATGCTCTCCGCACGGGATAAAATGTCCCTTGCGATTTTGACAATCGACTCGCCTGCCGGTGTCACCTGAGTCAGGTGCTTACCGCTACGCTCGAAAATTTGCACGCCAAGTTCATCTTCCAATAACCTGACTTGTTTGCTGATCCCCGGCTGGGATGTGTACAAGCTCTCCGCTGTCGCAGAGACATTTAGGTTATGGTTTACAACCTCAACGATGTATCTTAATTGTTGTAGTTTCATGGTCCCGCCTAATGATAGTCCTTTATCATCTATACCCCGACCTTGGAGTGTCTCCCTGCACTGCGTTCCGCAGGGCTTTATAACATAATGTTATATAACTTATAGACCCAGTTTCCCAGCCTTGAGTGTCTAATTTTCGCAAGTAATAGACGATACCCGCAAAATGTCACGTATCCTTATCGCAATAAGCAATTTTATGCCACCAATCAACGCTTACGCGAGGTCGATCAATTAGAAAACGATCTCGCAGCTATGACCAATTATCGATATGGTGTATCTTATAGGGCTTGAGTAAGCACGGACGGTCCCCACCCCATGAGCATGCCACTAATTATTGGCCTGGTAAGCCTGTTGTTGATTCTGATTGTTGGCTACAACATCATTATTCAATACCGACAGAAACTAGAAAGCGCAAAACAGCAGGAATTGGCAAAATTTATCGCCGTTATTGATGCGACCGAAGAGTTGATCAGTAATGCCCACCACCTTCCATACAGCAAGGATTTGCTCGTCTGCCTGAACAAACGGGTACTGTTCTCTCTGGAAGGAATGAAAGAAGTCGATCCATCGGATAAATCACTGCCACAGCGCGTTATTAATGTTACCGAGCAAATAAACCAACTGCAGGCTAACTATTCGCAAGCCGATGTCGCCAGTTTCAAGGTACCAAGTACTGACAAACAAGCTCTTGGTATGCTTCAACTTGTAAAACGCCTGAAAAACGTAATCAAAAGTGAGCACAGCAAAGGTCGGATGCCAACTCAAGCATTTGTCACCGAAAATGCTCGCCTAGAAGGCATCCAGCTTAGGATCAATATTGAAAATGTTATCAAACGAGCCAACGAGGCGCGCGTGAAAAGGCAACTGGGTACGGCCAAGCAGCTACTGAAGAAAGGTATTGATGTACTGTCTAGCAAAAACGACGACTATGCCAACCAGGCTCGTGAGAAGTTGCAGAAGATGCTAAAAGATATCGACAGCAGCCAGAACATGACTAACCAGCAGCAACGCCAGCAGATGATTGAGAAAGAGCAGGACGAGCTAGATGTCTTGTTCCAGCCTAAGCGCAAATGGTAGCGCATTGCATACCAGCAAAGTTCCTACCAAAGGCCACCCATGCGGTGGCCTTTGTTTTTTCAGCCATTTCCACTTTACGCACTTGCATTGGTATACTGGGCAAATATCTACAACAAGACTCAACAAATCAAGCCCATGAATACAACTCAACAGATGATCGACACGTTGCTTGAGCCGATCAAGCAGTTCCTGCAATGCGATACGCCTAATGCCTGGATCAACGAAGCAAAAAAACCTGAAAACCTCACGGCGTTACTTGTCGATCACTGCAATTGCGAGCTCAAAGCCAGCCAAACCGCGATGTTCCTGATCCGCAAATATGCCGTTGATACAGAGAGTGGCAAAGCTCTGCTCGAATGGGCAAAACCGTATGAAGAGTTCGTCTATGGTAACGAGAGAGACACCCGCAGTTTCCATGGTAAGAAAAATGGCCTGGCTGCTGAGCTAAAACCCAAGGCTGATTTTGCCCACGGTGAAGAGCTTATCGACAAGATGGTCCGCCTGATCAAAGAAGAGTTCCACCACTTCGAACAAGTACTGGAAATCATGGAAAACCGCGGTATCCCCTACTCCAGTTTGAACGCGGGTCGATATGCCAAAGGCCTGATGAAGATTGTCCGTACCCATGAACCTAGCACCCTGATCGACAAGCTAATCATCGGTGCATACATCGAAGCCCGCTCTTGTGAGCGCTTTGCTAAGCTGGCCCCATACCTTGATGAAGAGTTGCAGAAGTTCTATATCTCCCTGCTACGCTCGGAGGCCCGCCACTACCAGGACTACCTCAAACTGGCCGAGCAAATCGCCGGCGAAGATATCAGCGAGCGCATAAAAGCCATCGGTGCCCGCGAAGCCGAGCTGATCAGCAGCCCAGACGACACCTTCCGCTTCCACAGCGGAGTACCGGCATACGCTATCGCTTAAGGTGCTAGGTGCTAGGTGCTGGGTGCTGGGTGCTGGGTGCTGGGTGCTGGGTGCTGGGTGCTGGGTGCTGGGTGCTGGGTGCTGGGTGCTGCAGGATGTTTAAAAACTAGAGAACGTCAAGCTCATTCTTTTTTTGCTCTACCTAGGATCTAGGGCCTTCTTTTCCTAGGCCCCATTCCAGCTTCTCCTAGGACCATCTGTTCCTAGCCCCCGCTCTTCCTGCTCTCAAAAAAAACCGCCTTGCGGCGGTTTTTTATTATTTCTCAGCTTTCTCTTTCTTCGGCTTTTTACGCTTGTCGGTAATTTCCCACTTACCGTCAATGTAGAGCCCGGTCCAGCCTGATGGCTTGCCTTCGATTTCCGAACGGACGTAGTTCTCTTTGGTCTTACGGCTAAAGCGAACCACTGTAGGACGGCCATCCGGGTCTTCCGTCGGCGCCTCTGTCAGGTACATGAACTTCGGCGACAGGCGATCCTTGAAGCGAACAAGTTCTTCCACCAATGGTGCACGGGTCTCGCGCGATTTCGGGAAGGTGCTCGCTGCCATAAACAGGCCGGAAGCGCCGTCACGCAGTACGAAGTAAGCATCTGGATCTTGGGAACAAGGAAGTTCAGGCAAGTGAACCGGATCTTCCTTCGGTGGTGCAATTTCACCGTTCTTCAAGATCTTACGCGTATTCTTACAGTTTTCGTTGGTACAACCCATGTACTTACCGAAACGGCCGTTCTTGAGCTCCATATCCGAGCCACACTTATCACACTCGATAACCGGGCCGTCGTAGCCTTTGAGTTTGAATTCACCTTTCTCAACCACGTAGCCGTCACAGCTTGGGTTGTTACCACAAACGTGCAACTTACGCTCGGCATCGATCAGGTAGGCATCCATCGCCGTGCTACATTTCGGACAACGTTTCTTGGCACGCAGGGCAGCTGTTTCAACATCTTCTTCCAAGACATTGACGATACCGTCCTCGTCACCCAGATTGATGGTTGTCTTACAACGCTCTTTCGGTGGCAGTGAATAGCCCGAACAACCCAGGAATACCCCTGTTGATGCGGTGCGGATACCCATTGGGCGGCCACAAGTCGGACATTCAATGTCGGTCAGTACGATATTGTTCGGCTTCATGCCGCCTTCAGTTTCATCCAGCTCAGCTTTTTCTAGCTCAGAGGTGAAGTCACTGAAGAACTTGTCCAGAACCGATTTCCAGCTTGCATCGCCTTCGGCGATTTTATCGAGGTTGCCTTCCATACGGGCAGTGAAGTCATAGTCCATCAGATCGGCAAAGCTCTCATCCAGACGATCCGAAACAATTTCACCCATCTTCTCGGCATAGAAACGGCGCTGGTCGACACGCACATAACCACGATCTTGAATGGTTGAAATGATTGATGCGTATGTTGAAGGACGACCGATACCGCGTTTTTCCAGCTCTTTAACCAGTGCCGCTTCAGTAAAGCGTGCAGGTGGCTTGGTAAAGTGCTGTTTTGGCTCCAACGATTCCAGTTTGAGCGTATCGCCCACGTGAACCATTGGTAGCGTAGTATCTTCATTCTTGCCCGATGGACGCTGTACTTTGGTCCAACCGGCAAAGCGTAGGGTACGGCCTTTCGCTTTCAGGGTGAAGTCACCGGCTTCGACAGTAATCGTGGTCGAATCGTACTTCGCTGGCACCATCTGACACGATACAAACTGACGCCAGATCAAATCGTAAAGTTTGATCGCATCTTGTTCCATGCCTTCAAGGTTTTCCGGTTTGACATCAACGCTAGAAGGACGGATCGCTTCGTGCGCTTCCTGGGCATTACCCTTGCTACCGTAAACATTCGGTGCAGACGGTAGGTAGTTATCGCCATACTCGCTGGCAATGAATTCGCGCGCCGCTTCAACCGCTTCCTTCGACAGGTTGGTCGAGTCGGTACGCATATAAGTAATGTAACCTGCCTCATACAGACGCTGGGCCAAGCCCATGGTGCGCTTAACGCCATAGCCTAAGCGGGTACTTGCCGCCTGCTGGAGCGTCGAGGTGATGTAAGGTGCTGAAGGCTTACTGCTGGTTGGACGGTCTTCGCGATCTTTGACCTGGAAAGCCGCTTTTTCCAACAGGGCTTTGGCCGCCATAGTATCCGCTTCGTTTTCTGGGCGGAAGGTTTTGCCGGCCTGCTGTGCCACCATCAAACGCAGGGCATCACTGCCTGCTGTTTGGGTATTGGCATGCATGTCCCAGTACTCTTCTGGATCGAACGCCTTGATTTCGCGCTCGCGTTCCACAATCAGCTTGACCGCGACCGACTGTACACGGCCCGCAGAAAGACCACGTGCGACTTTCTTCCACAACAAAGGGGAAACCATAAAGCCGACCACACGGTCGAGGAATCGGCGCGCCTGCTGTGCATTCACGCCATCCATGTTCAGCTCACCCGGTTGCTCGAAGGCCTGCTGGATCGCATTTTTGGTGATCTCGTTGAAAACCACTCGCTTGTAACGCTCATCATCGCCGCCGATGATCTCACGAAGGTGCCACGCAATAGCTTCCCCTTCGCGGTCCAAATCGGTCGCGAGATAAACAAAGTCAGCATCTTCCGCCAACTTCTGTAGTTCGTTGACGACTTTTTCCTTACCTGGCAGCACTTCATATTGGGCAGCCCAGTCATTGTATGGGTCGACACCCATCTTATTGATCAGCGCTTTGCGGTCTTTTTCTTTTTTAATGCGCGCTTTTTCTTCTGCGCTCAAGCCCTTGGTTGAAGTAGCCGCCGCTTTTTTACCGGTGCTGCGTGCACCAGTCGGCAAGTCACGAACGTGACCGACGCTTGACTTAACAACGAAGTCCTTACCCAAGTACTTATTGATTGTCTTCGCCTTGGCTGGGGACTCCACAATAACGAGAGATTTACCCATAATAATTCTATTACGTCCTCGTGCTCACAAAACTTAAAATTAAAACAACTAGTTGCACGCTAAAAAAACTAGAACTAGCACGGCAACGCTGGTACACCAAACTGATTAAGTAACTATTTACATCGCGAAATCCAACCGGTTGAGGACAGCTCCGGATAACTAGTTACGTAATGTGATTGGTATTTACATATTGGGCTACAATCGGAGAAGGTCAACTGCTTTTTAACAAAACGAGACCGTTTGGTTGTCCCTTCCCCACTTGTTAACAGCTGGTTACGCTAACCAAATGCATAGGAAAAATGTATGCCGACAAGACAAGTTGCGGCGCGATTTTCCTCTCATTTATCCGTAAAACTGAAAACAACTCCCGCAATGGGCGCTAATCATTACCACCTCCGCAACGCTTTGACTATAAAAAACCACTATTTTTTGCCATCGCTCACAGATTTTCGACAATTCAACGGGTTAATGCCTATTCTTTGTACCCTGATATTTTCAACTTAGGATGACAAAAAACCGACTTGCTGAAATTCGCCTTTTTTCAAGATATAACCAGTTCCCAATAAAAATCAACAACGCCAATAAAATGACAACGCTCAGTTTGGCGCAAAATTTGTCATTGCACACCAACTCAAATACACTAAGCCACCTCTGCCGGCGAACTTACCGGCAACCTGCTGTGAGATGAGAGAGATACCATGAGCACCAAAGAAACCATTTCAACTGATGACCTGCTAATGATTGCCAACCAGCAAATCCAAGATCATGAAGGCTACATCGACGGGATGCGTGCCACCTCCGTAGAAGAGCGTGGTGGGGTACTGATTTTCAAAGGCGAGTTCTTCCTTGATGACAAAGGCCTGCCAACTGAAAAGACCACGGCAGTGTTCAACATGTTCAAATACCTGGCCCACCAGCTATCGCCAAAGTTCACCCTTGGCAAATAAGCCTCCTTTAAAAGGGTCATGCAGAATAAAAACAGCCCCGCTTTTGGCGGGGCTGGCTTTTTACAAGGCTATGATTTTAGGGCTATAACCCTATAGCCCTGTCGATATACTTACATATCGATAGTCATTGTCTCTTTACCGTTATCCTTGGACTCATTATCTGAGCGAGGCCCCGGTGCTGAAGGTGGCTCACCACGCCCTTTCGGGTCCGCACCGAACTGGTTCGGCCCTGGTGTACCGTCCAGAATCCCCAGTTCAACAATGACGAAGATCGGACCAATCAACGGTAAGAAAGTCAGAATAATCCACCACGCACTTTTATTGCGGTCATGCAGGCGTTTTACGTTCAGGGCTGCCGAAGCCCAAAACACAAAAACGAGGACCACAATAGACAAGATATTGAGCATCGGGTTACCCGCATTTTCCGGTGTGGAATACAAGAACACCGGTAAGGATACCAAGAGCACAGGGATGCTATAAAGCCAATAATCCCGACGGCGCATTCGCCCTTGAAACGAAAACAAGGCCCACTTTTGATCCATCGTAACCTCTCTATACTAATGGACGTTTAGACAATTGGACGCTGCCCGCGGCTGATCCATTTCAGCAGCAGGTTATCAGCCGCATCGCCAGTCGCGCCGGCAAGTTTTTCCGCTAGCTTCTTACGCTGGACATAACGTACCTGAAGGACTTCGCGGTCCTTACAAGATGTGCTGATGTAATCATCACTGGTGCCAATTTCATCAACCAATCCAAGCTCTAGCGCTTGCTTGCCGAACCAATGCTCACCGGTCGCCACTTTGGCAAGGTCTAGCTCAGGGCGGTGCTCAGACACGAAGGCCTTGAACAAACCATGGGTCTCTTCAATTTCGCTCTGGAATTTCTCACGTGCCTTGTCGGTGTTTTCACCGAACATTGTCAGGGTGCGCTTAAACTCACCGGCTGTGATTTGCTCAAACTCAATATCGTTTTTCTTCAACACTTTATTGAAGTTTGGCAGTTGGGCTATCACGCCAATAGAGCCGACAACCGCAAACGGCGCCGAGATAATTTTATCGGCAACACAGGCCATCATGTAGCCGCCACTGGCCGCCACTTTATCCACTGAGATTGTCAGCTTGATCCCTGCCGCTTTTAAACGGTCAAGTTGGGAAGATGCCAGGCCGTAGCCATGAACCATACCACCGCCGGTCTCAAGGCGAAGCAGTACTTCATCACCTTCCATAGCCACGGCAAGAATTGCCGTCACCTCTTCACGTAGTGAGGCCACTTCACGGGCATCGATGCTGCCATGGAAATCCAACACAAACAGGCGTGGCTCACGGGAGTGAGACAAATCGCCCTCTTTAGCCGCTTTTTTTACTTCGTTCTGTCGTGCTTTGTGTTTTTCCTTGTCTGCTTTCTTTTCAGCCTTGTCACGCGCTTTAAGCAATGGCTTATCAAACAAGTGAGACTCCAGTTGATGCACAGTGTGCTTGTATTGCTCTGTCAGGTCAGTAACTTCCAACTCACCTTTCTGGCTACCATGATGGCCTTTCACTGTTTTGGCCACCACCAGAATCGCGATAAAGGCAATAACCACCGTGGCAATCTTGGCTAGGAACAATCCATAATCAAACAAAAAATCCAATGTCGAGTCCTCATTTTTTGACATTTAGCCATTGTAACCAAGTTGTCACCCATACCGCTATCGCAATATAGCCAAACAGCGTCAATATGCTCGTTTAAGCGAGCAAATTTTGGGTATACAATGGGCACACGAAAAAACCAATAAGGAAGTACACAGTGGATTATCAAATCGCTGAAAACTCACTGAAAGATAGAGTTATCCTGGTAACCGGAGCGGGTGATGGAATTGGCCGCCAGGCTGCCATCAGCTATGCCGCCCACGGCGCGACTGTTATCTTGCTCGGACGCACGGTTGCCAAGCTAGAAGCCGTCTACGACGAGATAGAATCACAGGGCTACCCTCAGCCAGCGATTATCCCTATGGATATGATGGGTGCGACCAAGCAGAACTATCTGGATATGGCAGAAACTATTGAAGGCCAATTCGGCCGCTTGGATGGGGTACTGCACAACGCCTCGCTGCTGGGCGTACTTAGCCCGTTTGACCAACTAGGTGAAGATACCTACGACGATGTCATGCAGGTCAATGTCAAAGCCCAGTTCCTGCTAACCCAAGCTATCATGCCACTGGTCAAAAAAGCTGAAGACGGCCGTATTGTCTTTACCTCTTCGACCGTTGGCCACCAAGGCCGCTCATTCTGGGGTGCCTATTCTATTTCTAAATTTGCCACCGAAGGCATGATGCAGATTCTGGCCGATGAAATGGCCAATACCAATGTCCGCGTCAATGCCATCAACCCAGGTGGTACCCGAACCGGTATGCGTGCCAAGGCCTTCCCTGCGGAAGACCCCTCTTTGCTGAAAACCCCAGAGGAGATCATGCCATTGTATCTCTACCTGATGGGCCCAGAGAGCAAAGACGTCAACGGCCAGTGCATTGACGCCCAGCCAAAGCGTAAGCCGGGAGCGGCTAGCTAAGCGATTTACCAGCGATAGATAACAAAAAAGCAGCCAATGGCTGCTTTTTTTATTCGGTTTCAAACCGGCTTATTCGCCAGTACATGCTATTTGCGGGTACGAGGCTTGGCTGGCTTGTTCTTCAGCGGGTTACGGCGGTTTGCAGCATTACCTGACGGCTTGCGGCGTGAACCGTTGTTACCTTCTTCGCCTTGGTGACGGCGGTTAGAGGTGTTCCCTGTTGGCTTGCGGCGTGGTGCTTGGCTGTTATCTTCACCTTGGTTACGGCTCGATGAACGGCGCTGGTCCTGACGGCCTCGGCGGCCACGGCCTGTATCTTCGTTCAGGCGCTCTTCGTGACGACGCACTGCACGGCGGATCTGACGAACACCACGCTTGCGCTTCTGGCCTTCAACTGTCAGTACAGTTTCGGTTTCAGCTGGAAGCTCTACTTTCTCACGAAGGTAGTTCACTTCTTTAAGCTCAAGCTCCATCCAACCGCCACGAGGTAGATCCTTAGTCAGGAAGATATCACCGTAACGCACACGCTTCAGGCGGCTTACCGTTACACCCTGGGAGTCCCACAGACGACGAACCTCACGGTTACGACCTTCGGTAATCACCACGTAGAAGGTATGGTTCATACCTTCACCACCGGCGTAGACCACGTCTTCGAAGCGCGCCATGCCGTCTTCTAGCTCAACACCCTTAACCAGGTTGCGAACCATCTCTTCGGTCACTTCGCCGAATACGCGGACCATGTACTCACGCTCAACGCTACGGCTCGGGTGCATAAGACGGTTTGCCAATTCACCATCGGTAGTGAACAGCAGCAGACCAGCGGTGTTGGCATCAAGACGACCCACCGATACCCAGCGACCATCGTTTAGGCGAGGCAGACGATCAAATACCGTACGGCGACCTTCTGGATCGTGACGGGTACATAGTTCACCTTCAGGTTTGTTGTACGCCAATACTCGGCAAACTTCTTCTGAAGACGACACCAACTGGATTTTGTGGCCATCAATGCGGACATTGACTGACAGATCGTCCAGGCGGTCACCAAGCTTGGCTACCTTACCGTCGATACTAACTCGACCGTTCTGGATCATTAATTCGATTTCTCGGCGAGAACCCTGGCCAGAACGCGCCAGTACCTTCTGTAATTTTTCACTCATTAGACAAACCTTTGTCGCCTTCACAGGCGTCGAAATATCATCATGCTTTAAGCCATCTTAAAGCGATGGCGGATTATGCCAAAAGCTTAGCTGAGATACCACAGAAAACACCCTGTTAACCCGATATTACTCAAAAGGTGATGGGTCACCGGCACCCACACGGGCAATTTCCATTTCGTCATTGCTAAAATCAACCACCGTGGTCGGCTGTTCACCCAGATAGCCGCCGTTGATGATCAAATCCACTGCATGCTCAAGTTGGTCGCGGATCTCTTCCGGATCAGACTCTGTGGTTTCGTTGCCCGGCAAAATCAAAGATGTCGACATCATCGGTTCACCTAACGCCTCAAGCAAAGCCAGCGCAATGGCATTGTCCGGTACACGAATACCTATGGTCTTACGCTTAGGGTTCATCAAACGGCGTGGAACTTCCTTAGTGCCTTTGAAAATAAAGGTGTAAGCCCCCGGCGTATTGTTGCGCAGCAAACGGTATGCCGCGTTATCAACACGGGCATATAGCGACAGCTCGGAAAGATCGCGGCACAGCAGGGTAAAGTTGTGCTTATCGTTCAAACGGCGGATCTGGCAGATCCGCTCCAGTGCCGATTTATTTTCCAGCTGGCAGCCAAGTGCATAACCAGAATCGGTCGGGTACACGATCACCCCACCATTGCGGATAATGGCTACCGCCTGGTTAATCAAACGGACTTGCGGTGTTTCAGGGTGAACATAAAAAAACTGACTCATTCTTCCTCCATAGGAAATGCAGCCTATTCGCGCACTTCCTCTTCTATGCGTTTCTTCTCAACGCTCCAGTCCTGCCAGACTTCGGTCACGTCCTTGGGCAACCACAAGTTACGTCCAAGTTCGGTCCATGGCGAGGCATAATGGAAATCAGAGCCCTGTGAAGCGAGTAATTGATAATCTATTGAATAATCGCCGAGCAAACGCCTTTCCTGCGGAGATTGCTGCGGTTGCGCTACCTCCATCGCATCCCCTTTGGCTTCAACAAAAGCGGTCAATAAGCGTTTTTGCCATTTTGCGGTCATATTGTAACGGCCGGGATGGGCAAGCACGGCCTGCCCGCCGGCTTGGTGGATGGCTTCCACCGCTTCGGCCATCGAACACCAGTTAGGTGGCACATAGCCCGGGTTGTTTCGGGTCAGGAACTTTTTGAAAACGGCCTGCATGTTCTTGGCATAGCCCTGCTCGACAATCCACTGGGCAAAGTGGGCACGGGTAAGCGTGGCCCCATTGGCAATGGCCTTGGCCCCTTCTAATGCCCCCGGCATTCGGTTCTTCTCCAACCGCTCCCCCATCAAGGCGGCACGATCGGCACGGCGCTGTGCCTGCTCTTCGATAATACGAACAATCGCCGGGTGCTCGGGATCGATATTCAATCCGACAATGTGAATATCAAAATTTGACCAAAGTGTCGATATTTCAATGCCTTTGATGAGAGTTAAAGGCAGATTTTCTGCTTCTATCGCTTGTTCGGCAGGCGCAAGTCCGGCCACTGTATCGTGATCGGTAATCGCCAATACATCGACCCGACGCTCAGCGGCGCGCCGTACAAGATCTTGCGGTGACAGCCGACCGTCTGATGCGGTGGTATGGCTGTGTAAATCAAACAACATAAATTATCTTCTTGACTTTACTCTCGCGAACTAGTTTACTAGTACGCAGTTACCCAGTACTACATTTGGTGGTTCAGTATATTCACTGACAGCCTGTATAACACTGAAAGGATAAATACATGGTACAGCAAATTCATCGTCAGCTCCGCGCTTTCTCATCTTGGTGGTGGCACTTCCCAACGCGGGTGGTGTGATTAGCTGTGCCTTAAACAGATTACACGAACCCGCCTCGACGCGGGTTTTTTTATAGCCAAATTCAGCCAGACAAAGATTTTACCAGAGCGCCAACCACAAGCCGCGCCCTGAAGAGGAAAAGAATATGATCATCGTACTTAAGCCAAACGCAACCGAAGAACAAGCCAAAGAAATTCTTGCCCGCATCGAAGAAGCCGGCCTCAAACCTCTCTACATGCCGGGTGTTGAGCGCATTGTGTTGGGCGCGCTTGGCGATGAGCGTGTTCTACAACAGCTACACCTTGATGCCTACCCTTGTGTCGAAAACGTCAAGCCTATCCTGACCAAATACAAAATGGTCAGCCGTGAAGTGCAGGCCCACGATACCGTGGTTCGTTTCGGTAATGCCTCTGTCGGTGGCGACAAGTTCGCAGTTATTGCTGGCCCTTGTTCGGTCGAATCTGAAGAGCAGCTGCTAAGCGTTGCCGAAGTGGTGAAAAAACATGGTGCCGTTGCCCTTCGCGGTGGCGCTTACAAGCCACGTACCAGCCCATATGATTTCCAAGGCATGGGTGTCGAAGGTTTGAAGCTACTGAAAAAAGCCAACCAACAACTGGGTATCCCGACCGTATCTGAGGTTATGGAGGTCAGCCAGATGGATTCAATGTGTGAATACATCGACTGTCTTCAGATTGGTGCTCGCAATATGCAGAACTACGCCCTGCTAAAAGCGGTGGGTGAAAGCAAAAAACCGGTCTTGCTCAAACGCGGACTTTCAGCCACTATCGAGGAGCTGTTACTCGCGGCGGAATATATCTACGACGCAGGCAACCCAAATATCATCCTGTGTGAGCGAGGTATCCGTACCTACGAGACAGCAACACGTAACACATTGGATTTGAACGCCGTGGCTTACCTTAAGCAACGTACCCACCTACCGGTGGTGGTTGACCCGAGCCATGGTACCGGCGTCCGTGAACTGGTTATCCCACTTTCACGCGCGGCGGCTGCAGTCGGTGCCGACGGTATTATCGTTGAATCACACCTTAACCCGTGTGAAGCCTTGTCGGACGGCCATCAGGCACTGACCGGCCCAATGTTTGAACAGTTGATGCAAGAGTTGAAACCGTTTGTAGAAGCGGCAGGGAGAACGCTGTGAATACTACCCCACTAGGCGTCGGTGAGCTGGAACTGCTCAGCCTCGATGTACCCTATGTTGCGGATCCGACGGAGTTGTATTACTCCGTCTGTGGCGACCGCCCACACAACCTATTGCTGGAGTCGGCCGAAGTCGACTCCAAACAAGACCTCAAGAGCCTGATGCTCATCGACGCGGCAGTCCGTATTGTCTGCCGCGGCATAGTGGTCACCCTCGAGGCCCTGACCGATAACGGCCTCAATGTGCTGCAAACCCTGGAAGGCAAGATGCCTGCCGATATCACTGCAGTACGCGAGGGGCGCCAGCTGGAACTGACGTTCCCATCAGCCGAACGCGCGCTGGATGAAGACAGCCGTCTGCGCCAGACCTCCTCGTTTGATGCACTGCGAATGATCCAGCATGCCTTCGATATTGCCGGTCACCCGCGCGAAGCGTTATTTATCGGTGGTCTTTTCGCCTATGACGTGGTTGATGGCTTTGAGCCATTGCCAGGCGTCAAGCAGGACAACCGCTGCCCGGACTACCTGTTCTATATTGCCGAGACCTTACTGGTGATTGACCACCAGCGCCGCAAGGGCAAGTTGCAGGCCACCCTGTTCGGCGGCGATGAGTACACCTCGAGCTACTTCGAGCTGAGCCGCCGCCTGCAGCACATCAAGGAAGCCTGCCTGGAGCCGATGCCGCTACCAGCCGCCCAGCTACTCGATGAATGCGAGCCGGTAGCAAGCGTGAGCGACGAAGACTTCTGCCAGCAGGTGGTCGATCTAAAACAGCACGTCATCAATGGTGATGTGTTTCAGGTGGTACCGTCTCGTCAGTTCACCCTGCCGTGCCCGTCACCGCTAAACGCTTACAAAGAGCTTAAAATCGGCAACCCAAGTCCTTATATGTTCTACCTGCAGGATGCCGATTTCACCCTGTTCGGTGCGTCGCCGGAAAGTGCCCTGAAATACTGTACCGAGAGCAACCAAATTGAGATCTACCCGATAGCCGGTACCCGCCGTCGCGGCAAGAACCCGGACGGTTCAATCAACCTCGATCTCGATGGTCGTATCGAGCTCGAACTGCGCTGCGACATGAAGGAAAACGCCGAGCACATGATGCTGGTTGACTTGGCCCGTAACGATGTTGCCCGTATCAGCGAGCCGGGTAGCCGCTATGTCGCAGATTTACTTGCCGTCGACCGCTACAGCCATGTAATGCATTTGGTCTCCCGTGTTGTCGGCCAGCTACGTGGCGATCTGGATGCCCTGCACGCTTACCAGGCCTGTATGAACATGGGAACCCTGACCGGCGCGCCGAAAATCCGTGCGATGCAGCTTATCCGTGAGGTCGAGCAGCGCCGCCGTGGCAGTTATGGCGGTGCAGTCGGCTATCTGACCGGCCATGGTGATATGGATACCTGTATCGTGATCCGCTCGGCCTATGTCGAAGATGATGTTGCCAGCGTCCAAGCCGGTGCCGGTGTGGTTTACGACTCTGTCCCTCAGGCAGAAGCCGATGAAACCCGTGGTAAGGCACAAGCGGTGATCACAGCTATCCGCAAGGCACACAGTGCCCCTGAACGTAAATCGCACTAAGGAGCCACTGATGTCCCTACCCCATATTGTATTGCTTGATAACTTTGACTCCTTTACCTACAACTTGGTTGACCAGTTCCGCTCGCTAGGCTGCGAAGTAACGATTTACCGCAACAGCCTTAGCGTCGAGCAGATGGAACAGGCACTGGCTGAGAAAAGCAATCCGGTTCTGGTGCTGTCACCGGGCCCGGGTGCCCCTGCCGATGCGGGCTGTATGCCAGAGCTGATCAAACAAGTGCGCGGCAAGGTTCCGATGATCGGTATCTGCCTGGGCCACCAGGCCATTGTCGAAGCCTACGGCGGCAAGGTCTCAGGCGCAGGTGAAATCGTTCATGGCAAATCAGCCATGATGAGCCATACCGGCCATGACGTGTTTGGCGGGTTGCCAAGCCCATTATCGATTGCCCGCTACCACTCGCTAGTTGCCGAAACGGTGCCAGAGAGCCTGAATATTATTGCCGATGTTGACGGCCTGGTCATGGCGGTGACCAATGATGAGGATCGTGTGTGTGGTTACCAATTCCACCCAGAATCTATCCTCACGACCCAAGGTGCCCAGCTGCTGACCAATACGCTGGCCTGGGTCACGTCTCCGACAACCGACCAATAATGAGCCGAACCAATAATCAGCCGGTATAGACAACAAGGATTTTTATTATGGATGCGACCATCTACACCATTGCCAACAAGCTTTACGACCAACAGGCACTGAGCCAAGAAGAAAGCCAAACCCTGTTTGACGCCATTATAAAAGGCGAAGTTGAGCCAGTACTGCTCTCGGCGGTACTGACAGCACTGAAAATCAAAGGCGAGACCCCAGCTGAAATCGCCGGTGCCGCCAAAGCACTGCTGGCCAATGCCAACCCGTTCCCAAGCCCTGAGTACGACTTTGCCGACATCGTCGGTACCGGCGGCGACGGTGCTAATACCATCAATATTTCGACCACGGCAGCTTTCGTGGCTGCCGCCTGTGGCGTTAAGGTTGCCAAACACGGCAACCGTGGCGTCTCTAGCAAGTCAGGCTCTTCTGATCTGCTGGACAAATTCGGCATCAACCTTGCCATGAAACCGGAGACGGCCCGCGAAGCCCTTGACGACCTTGGTGTCTGCTTCTTGTTCGCACCTGAGTACCACGGCGGCGTACGCCATGCGATGCCGGTTCGCCAAACCCTGAAAACCCGTACCATTTTCAATGTGCTGGGTCCTTTGATTAACCCGGCTCGCCCTAACATCGAGCTAATGGGTGTCTACGACGCTTCACTGGTTCGCCCGATTGCCGAAACCATGGCAGCAATGGGTATGAAACGTGCCGCAGTTGTCCACGGCAGCGGCCTGGACGAAGTGGCTATCCACGGTGAAACCACAGTGGCAGAAATCATCAACGGTGAAATCACCGAGTACACCTTAACCCCTGCTGACTTTGGTCTTGAAAGCCACCCGCTTGAAGCGATCAAGGGTGGTGAGCCGGAAGAAAACCGTGCCATTATTACCAATATCCTGACCGGTAAAGGGACCGATGCCCAAATGGGCGCTGTCGCCGTCAACGTGGCCCTGCTTCTTCGCCTGTTTGGCCAAGAAGATCTCAAGGCCAATGCCGAGAAGGCCATCAATGTCATGAAATCAGGCAAAGCCTTTGAGCTTGTCGGCCAACTTGCAGCACGAGGTTAAAATGGAAACAGTTCTAGCTAAAATTGTCGCCGACAAACGTATTTGGGTTGATGCACGTAAATCTGAGCAACCACTAGCATCGTTCAAAGACAGCCTAATCCCGAGTGACCGCAGCTTCTACGACGCACTATCGGGCGATCAGGCGGCATTTATCCTGGAATGTAAAAAAGCATCACCGTCAAAAGGCCTGATCCGCGAAGACTTTGACCTCAACATGATCGCCCAGGTGTACAACGGCCATGCCAGTGCTATCTCGGTATTGACCGATGAGAAGTACTTCCAAGGTAACTTTGACTTCCTGCCAGTGGTGCGTAACCAAGTTCGCCAGCCGGTGCTTTGCAAAGACTTCATGATTGATACCTATCAGGTCTACCTTGCGCGCCACTACAATGCCGATGCCATTTTGCTAATGCTGTCGGTATTGAACGATGATGAATACCGTGAACTGGCCGAGGTTGCCGAGCAGCTTAACCTTGGTATCCTGACGGAAGTCAGTAATGAAGAGGAGCTTGAGCGTGCGATTGCCCTCAAGGCCAAGGTGGTGGGGATCAACAACCGCAACCTGCGCGATCTCAGCATTGATCTGAACCGTACCAAAGAGCTAGCCCCACGCCTTCCGGAAGGAACGATTGTGATTTCAGAATCTGGGATCTACAACAACCAGCAGGTACGTGACCTGTCGGCTTATGCCAACGGCTTTTTGATCGGTAGCTCGCTGATGGCTGAAGACAACCTTGAGCTGGCAGTTCGTCGTGTATTGCTAGGTGACAACAAAGTTTGTGGTCTAACCCATGCCGATGATGCTGCAGCTGCCTACCAGAGCGGTGCGGTTTACGGTGGCCTTATCTTTGTGTCTGGCTCGCCACGCCATGTCGACATCGAGCAGGCCCGCATGGTGATGAGCGGTGCGCCACTGAAATATGTCGGTGTATTCCGCAATGCTGACCCAGAGGCTGTCGCTAAAGCTGCCGAGGCGCTATCTCTGTCAGCGGTTCAGCTTCATGGCGATGAAGACCACGACTATATTGCAGCCCTAAAAGGCCAGCTACCTGCAGAGTGTGAAATCTGGAAAGCCCACGGCGTGACTGAAAAAGCACCAGACCTTGGTCAGTGGCAGGTCGACCGTCACTTGCTAGATAGCAAGGTCGGTAACCAATCTGGAGGCACGGGTGTTGCCTTTGATTGGAGCCTGATTCCTAGCGTTCAAAAGCAAATCACCATGCTGGCCGGTGGCCTTAACCCGGACAACGTCTGCGAAGCAGCCCACCTTGGCTGCCGGGGACTGGATTTGAATTCCGGTGTAGAGAGTAAGCCCGGCAAAAAAGACCCAACAAAATTGAAAGCGGCTTTCGCGGCTATCAGAAAGTATTAAGGAAAATAAACCATGAGTAAGATTAGTGCCTACTTCGGCGAGTTCGGTGGCCAGTACGTCCCACAGATCCTCGTGCCAGCCCTAGACCAGCTTGAAGCAGCGTTTGTTGAAGCCCAGCAAGACCCTAGCTTCCAGAAAGAATTTATCGACTTGCTAAAAGAGTACGCCGGTCGTCCAACAGCGCTGACTTTGTGCCAAAACCTAACCAAAGGCACCAAGACCAAGCTTTACCTTAAGCGCGAAGACCTACTGCACGGTGGTGCCCACAAAACCAACCAGGTATTGGGTCAGGCCCTACTGGCTAAGCGTATGGGCAAAGATGAAATCATCGCCGAAACCGGCGCGGGCCAACACGGTGTTGCCACAGCATTGGCTTGTGCGCTACTGGGTCTTAAGTGTCGTGTTTACATGGGTGCCAAAGACGTTGAGCGCCAGAGCCCTAACGTATTTCGCATGAAGCTGATGGGTGCCGAAGTGATCCCAGTCCATTCAGGCTCGGCAACATTGAAAGATGCCTGTAACGAAGCGATGCGTGACTGGACAGCCACTTACGACAAAGCGCACTACCTGCTAGGTACTGCTGCCGGTCCTCACCCGTTCCCGACCATCGTGCGTGAATTCCAGCACATCATCGGTGAAGAAACCAAAGCCCAGATCCTTGAGAAAGAAGGCCGCCTACCTGATGCCGTTATCGCCTGTGTCGGCGGTGGCTCGAATGCTATCGGTATGTTCTCGGACTTCATCGACGAGCAAAGTGTTGGCCTGATTGGTGTTGAGCCGGCAGGTAAAGGCCTCGATACCGACATGCACGGCGCGCCGCTGAAACACGGTAAGCTAGGTATTTTCTTCGGTATGAAAGCACCTCTGATGCAGGACGAACATGGCCAGGTTGAAGAGTCTTACTCTGTTTCTGCCGGCCTGGACTTCCCGTCTGTCGGCCCTCAGCACGCCCACCTCAACGCTATTGGCCGTGCCGAATACGAAGCCGTCACCGATGACGAAGCACTGGAAGCCTTCCAAGAGCTTGCCCGCAGCGAAGGTATCATCCCGGCACTTGAGTCAGCCCACGCACTGGCCCATGCCTTGAAGATGATCAAAGCCAACCCAGAAAAAGAACAGCTGCTGGTCGTTAACCTATCAGGCCGTGGCGACAAAGATATTTTCACCGTACACGATATTCTAGATGCAAAAGGAGTGCTGTAATGGATCGTTACCAAGCCCAATTTGACCGCCTGGCGGCGAAAAACGAAGGCGCATTTGTTCCTTTTGTTACAATCGGTGATCCGAACCCGGAGCAATCACTGAAAATCATTGAAACCTTGGTAGAAGCCGGTGCCGACGCACTGGAGCTAGGGATCCCATTCTCTGATCCGCTGGCTGATGGCCCAACTATCCAGGGTGCAACAATCCGTGCTATGGAATCTGGCACTACCCCAGCCGTCTGTTTTGATCTGTTGAGCCAGATCCGCGCTAAGTATCCTGACATGCCAATTGGCCTTCTGATGTACGCCAACCTGGTGTTCACCAATGGTATCGAAAACTTCTACCAACAGTGCGCAAAAGCGGGTGTCGACTCGGTTCTTGTTGCCGATGTGCCGCTAAAAGAGTCTGAAGAGTTCCGTAACGCGGCAGCTAAGCACGGCATCCACCCAATCTTCATCGCCCCGCCAAATGCTGATGAAGATACATTGAAAACGGTGTCTGAGTTCGGTGGTGGTTATACCTACCTGCTATCACGCGCCGGTGTAACCGGTACTGAAACCAAAGCAGGTGCGCCAATCAACCACCTGCTGGAAAGCCTGAAGACGCACAATGCACCACCAGCACTGCTTGGCTTTGGTATTTCAGAGCCGCAGCAAGTTGCCGAAGCGATTGAAGCCGGTGCTGCAGGTGCCATTTCTGGTTCTGCCGTGGTGAAAGTGATTGAGAACAACCTTGATGATCATGATGCTATGCTCAGCAATATGCATAGCTTTATCAGCAACATGAAGGCAGCAACCCGCAAAGGCTAACCTTTCCGGCGTTAAGCTATAAACACAAAAGCCGCCCCAGGTCACTCTGTGGGCGGCTTTTTGCATCTCCCTGATATTTTCTGGTGCAAGATCAAAGATCTCTTCCTCCTTCCCCCATACAGTAACCAACTTGTTAAGGCCAGGTACAAACAAATTGCAAGTTTGAAAGGCAATAACACCAATCAAGTAAAAGAAAGATTGATAAAGATGATATTTCCGTGTAAAAACACACGCGCAAAATATCGGGTTAACATTTAGTACAATTACAAAACAAATTACCAATGTTTTTTATACCCATTGCTTTGCGAATAATATCGAACACAACTGAGGTATCTAACCGTGTTAAAAGAAAAAGGACTGTTTGGCAATATTGGCGTGCAGGTCGTCATTGCCATGTGTGTGGGAACCCTCGTCGGCGCGATGATGGGCCAGTCTGCAAGTATGTTCGCCCCGCTAGGCAGCATCTTCATCCACTTAATCAAAATGTTGGTGATCCCTTTGGTCGCCGTCGCCATTATCTCCGGTGCTGCTGGGCTTGGCAGTAGCCAATCAGCAGGTAAAGTCGGCTTGTCTACCCTGGGCTTTTTCGGCCTGACATCAGCGGTTGCGGTTGCCTTGGCCCTATTCATGGGTGTGGTCTTCCAGCCAGGTGTCGGCGTCGACATGACTGGCGTAGAGGGGATGTTCTCTAACGTCTATGCCGATAAAGGTGAGATGCCAACCTTCTGGGCTACCGTACTCGGCATGATCCCGACCAACGTTTTCCAGTCACTGAATGAAGCAAATATCCTACAAATTTTGGTTTTCTGCCTTTTCTTCGGTATTGCTGTTTCGAAGCTGGAAAAAGAACGCCGTGACCCATTGATCAACGGTGTAAATGCCATTGTTGATGCCATGGTATGGATGATCAACGTTGTAATGAAGGTTGCCCCTCTTGGCGTATTCGGTCTGATGGCTGATGCGGTAGGTACCTTCGGCTTTGGCGCACTGATGGTGGTATTCAAGCTATTCGTGGTCTACGTGATTGCTATCTTGATTTACGGTTTCATCTTCTACCCGGCAATGATCAAAGCCTTCAGCAAGACGTCGCCGCTGAAGTTCTTGTCAGCAATGAAGAAACCACAGGCTGTTGCCCTATCGACAGCTTCTTCCATGGCAACCCTGCCTGTTACCATGGAAGTGTGTGAAGAAGAGCTGGGCGTGAAAAACTCGACTGCTTCATTCGTATTGCCGCTGGGTGCAACCATCAATATGAGTGGCAATGCCATTTACTACGGTCTGGTTGCTGTCTTCTTTGCCCAAATGTTCAATGTCGAGCTGGGTATGGGGGCTTACATCGCCATTATTGTGACATCAACACTGGGTGCTGTTGGTCAGGCTGGTGTACCGGGTCCGTCTTTCTTGGTTGTCGCAGTATTGCTGGCAGCGGGTATTCCCATCGAAGGCCTACCGCTGTTGTTTGCCCTTGACCGTATCTTCGACATGATCCGTACTGCACTTAACATCACCGGTGATGCCGCTTGTGCAGTCATTGTCGATAACATGATCAACGATGCGCCGCAGGACACGCCGGAGCCAGAGTCCAGCCATCGCGTCTAGGCTACTCAATACAAAGTAATACAAACAGTATTACAGACCGGAGGCTGCAGGGTTAAACCTGCAGCCTTTTGCTTATTGATATACTATAAGCAGCTTATATGTATTTTATGGCTATCAACATGAAGCAACTGATTGATTTTATTCCTCTGGTCGTATTCTTTATTCTCTATAAAACCCACGACATCTATGTCGCGACCGGTGCCTTGATTATCGCGACCGCCATTCAAATTACGGTAACTTGGGTGCTGTATAAAAAAGTAGAAAAGATGCAGCTGGTCACCTTTGTGATGGTGGCGGTATTCGGCGGGCTGACAATTTTCCTGCACGACGACAACTTCATCAAATGGAAAGTCACCATCGTCTACGGGATTTTTGCCGCTGGGCTTGCTATCAGCCAGTACATGGGTAAGCCGCTGATTAAGGGCATGTTAGGCAAAGAATTGGAACTACCGGACGCTGTCTGGAACAGGATCAACGGTGCTTGGGCACTGTTTTTCGTTGTATGTGCCGTCGTGAATGTCTATATTGCCTTCCGTTTGCCGCTAGATGTGTGGGTTAATTTCAAAGTCTTTGGGTTATTGATCCTGACTTTGATCTTCACCATTGCCACCGGCGGCTATATTTACCACCATATGCCAAAAGAACCTGATTCAGAGTAGTACAGAGTCGCAACATGACATCAGAAAACAACATCCCACGCGGGCAACTGCTGCTCCGCACTCTCGCCATGCCAGCCGACACCAATGCCAACGGTGATATTTTCGGTGGCTGGATCATGTCCCAACTTGACCTCGCGGGTGGTATCCTTGCCAAGGAAATCTCCGGTGGCCGTATCGTTACCGTATCGGTATCAAGCATTACCTTCAAAAAGCCCGTCAGTGTGGGTGACGTGGTGTGTGTCTATGGCGAATGTACCAAGATTGGCCGCACTTCAATGAGCATCAACCTTGAAGTTTGGATCAAGCCAGTACGCGATGAAAACATCGAAGACCGCTTTATGGTGTGCGACGCCACCTTCAACTATGTTGCTATCGATGCTGACGGCAGGCCGCGTCCGGTGCAAAAGCACTAGCCACAAAAGCGCTGTGAGCAAAAGAAAAAGCGCCCATTACACATAGCGACATTGTCAAACTTTGGCAAAGTTCCGCAAAAAAGTCCTATCCTAATGCTAGGGCTTTTTTTTTCATTTATGATAGGAAAAATTTGTCACACATTGCTGCCTCATTACAAATTTCACCAATATCTATTGAGGGCAGCAGTTACAAGGAGAGAGCTACATGTGGTACGTTATTTTTTCCCAAGATGTCGAAAACAGCCTTGAGCGCCGCTTGAGTGTGCGTGAAAAGCACCTTGCACGACTGAAAGATCTCCAACAGCAAGGCCGCTTGCTAGTTGCGGGCCCAATGCCTGCGATTGATAGCGAGAACCCGGGTGAAGCAGGCTTTACCGGCTCAACCGTGATCGCTGAATTCAACTCCCTTGACGATGCCCAAACTTGGGCCGATGCCGACCCTTATATTGAAGCCGGCGTCTACGAAAAAGTGATCGTTAAGCCGTTCAAGAAAGTACTTCCATAACCGATTTTGAGATAACAACCTTATGCTAAAACGCACCCTCGTTTTACTCGGCGCTGCCCTGCTGGCAGGCTGTGCATCAAACGCAGAGCAGCAGGCCATTCTGGATATGGCAAAAGCTCGCGCGATGGCCATCAACAACAAGGCACCGTACGAGAAGATTGACCAATACCAGATCATGAAAGCCCAAGCACGGGAAAACATTGTCGAAATCACCATTTTGTATGGTGGTGGTGGTAAGACGCCGCCTACTCGAGCTGCCAAAAGTGCTGCGCTTAACTACTGTAACAGCGCTGAGCTAAGCCCGATGGTAAGCGAGGGGGTTAACTACAATATCGTGATCATGGATATGCGTGGCCGCCCGATGGTAACCCAGCCAATCACGGCAGATGTGTGTAGTCAGTTAGCGAATTGATAGCGCCAATATAATATTTGCTGCAGGGCAGTAATTTCAAAAACGCATAAAGACATCCATGTCGCTCCAAACCTGGAACGCCAGCCCGGGCCGTCCCTGGCGGTTAGGTTTTGAAATTATGCCCTACAACAAATTACGGCAAACACATCATATGTACAAAAAACGCCAGCATTGCTGGCGTTTTTTCTTTTAATTCATAGTCTTTACGAACGCTCAAACAGCAGCACTTTCAGCCCGCCTTCCGGGTCAATATCTTTGAACTCCGGCGGGTTTTCCAAACGGTGCTGGTAGGTAAGCTCCGGTGCTTCGGTAGCCATTCCCTCAATTAAGAAAGATGATGACACACCTGGGTCATTCACGCAGGCCAGTACCTGTCCGTTCTCGGTCAACAATTCTGGCAGGCGACGGAGGATTTTCTGATAATCCTTGGTCAGGGCAAAACTGCCTTTCTGGAACGATGGCGGATCGATAATTATCAGATCATAAGGGCCCAGCTTGCGGACCTTGCCCCATGACTTGAACAACTCATGGCCAAGGAAGCTAACCTTCGATAGGTCGTGCTTATTCAGATGATGGTTGTCCCGGCCACGGCTCAACGCCGCTTTTGCCATATCTAGATTCACCACATGCTCTGCCCCACCGGCAATCGCAGCAACAGAGAAACCACAGGTGTATGCGAACAGGTTCAAAACGCGTTTACCTTCGGCATGGCGCATCACCCAATCGCGTCCATAGCGCATATCAAGGAATAAGCCGTTGTTCTGCTTGCGGCCGAGATCCAGTTTGAACGTAAGGCCATTTTCGACCACATCCTGATACTCGCGGCTCTCACCCCACAACACTTCCATTGGCGAACCTTGACGGTCACGATGCTGGAGAAGTAGCGACTTGGCGCCTGATTGCTGCCACGCTGGCGTATCAGTCAAATTCTGTAGCAAGCGGTGCAGTTGTGTCAGAAACTCCTCTGACGGCTCTTTGAAGAGTGAAACCAGCACTTGGCCACTCAGCCAGTCGACAGTCAGCTGTTCAAGTCCCGGCCAGCAACGGCCACGGCCATGGAATAACCGGCGCACTTCACTTGGCGGTGTCGCCAATTCTGTCAATAGGTGTTGCTCAAGGTTTACTAATGCACTCGGTTCCATAGTTCTACTGCGTTGGGGAATTCAGGGGCGGTAGTATAGCAAACCCACCAAGAGCAAACACAATTGGAGTAAAGATATTATTAGGCAACGAGTTTGAGGTTTTCTTGGTCGGGTTGACGACAACTGGCAAGGTGAACATATTCTGCCTGAAGGCGGACTTGGCGTTGGCGGCGGGTGCGGTTTTTGACAAGTTTACGTTGCCTGCGAAATGACGCCAGCCCCCAGAAACGTGATTGGTTCTTCTTTTTCTTCAATCGCATACGAAGCGATACGGAGCGGGTAAGGCGCATAATATGTCTCGGTCTAGGTAAATCCTAGACCGATATTATAGGTGAAACTGTTCTGTAATGTAATTTGCTAGAGGTCAAAATAGCAACAGTTGGTCGCAAGTTAACAATGAAAAATACGCGGCTTACACAATTTTTTATCATTAAGCCCTATTTATCTACTTAATTTCGGAAAGAACTGGTCAATCTGCAACCAATCGCAAGCGATGCTATTTTTTACCGGAGACTTTTTCTTTTGAGCTCTTTCCTCTAGCGGCTTTCTCCTTCGATAATGTAGGCCATGCCAACTCCCATGGCGCTGACCACTCTTCTGCAAGAACCTTCTGCGTCTCATCAATCAACCACAGTTCACCTTGTTGTGGGAGACAAATAAACTGCCACTGTTGATCAGCGTACGGAAAGCGCAATGCAAAAGCATGAAGGTAACCGCGGTCAGCCTTTTCATTACCATAGATCTCATCACCGCTGATCCCCGAGCCAACACTGCGAAGCGCCACCCTGATCTGGTGGGTTTTCCCAGTATGCGGCTTACACAAAAACAAGCGCCGGCCATTACCTGCGGCAGTGGAGAAAAATTGCGTCACTGCTGGGTTGTCCCGAGTGGTCTCCAGCTTCCAACTGCTACGGCGGGAACGTGTCATATCGCCGATCACTACACCTTGTTTCTTCTTTGGCTTCTTGGTGCCGATTGCCAGGTAATATTTCTCTACTTCACGCTCGGCAAAACACAAAGAAAGCACCGATGCCGCTTCACGGTTTCTGCCCAGCAACAGCAGTCCAGAGGTCATCTTGTCCAAACGGTGGATAAGGTATAGCTGCTCGTCCCCACTCTGCTTAGCAACTTCCTGCAGTAGCATCACATCACCATCATCTTTGTGGACAGACACCCCTGGGTGTTTGTTGATGATAAGGAAATCCGGATGGGTATGGAGAATATCGAACATAGTGATGGGCTCTTGGCTGAAGGCTCTGGCAAATAAAGAGAGCGAAGTATACCGCTTATAGGGAGTATTTCCACATGGCCTTTACTGGCACCTGATCGCAATCAGTACGATCAAAAAGCGGGAGCCCGAGGGCTCCCGCTTTGCTATGTCAAATTAAGTGACAATACTTGCTGATTACAGCTTCTTAGAAATCAGGGCACCGATGCCGATGATGGCAAGACCCATCACCATGATTTCACCTTTGCCGCTGTCAAAGCCAGCTTTCACACCTGCGATTGCAACGATAGCGATAGCAAATGGGATCACGTACTTAACTAGGTTGTACCATAGGCCGAATAGTGGGAACTTGATTTCACCGTCGTTGGTGATTTCTTTTTCAAGTTCACTACGGCTCAAGCGCCAGCCTGCGAAGATACATACCAACATACCGCCAACCGCTAGGAAGATCTTGTCTGTTAGTAGGTCGAAGATATCAAACGCACCTGTTTCGAACAGTGTTGGACCAAGGCCGCCAAGCGATAGCGATGCGAATACACACAGGAACGCCATCAGGGCACTTGCCGAGAACACAGCGGTTGAACGCTTCATACCTTTCTCATCGATTAGGTATGACACAACCACTTCAAGTAGGGATACAGAAGAAGTCAATGCTGCAACACTTAGGCCGATGAAGAACAGTAGCGCAAGCAATAGACCAACGATGCCGCCCATTTCAGCAAATAGCTGAGGTACAACAACGAAAATCAGACCAGGACCTGCTGCTGGCTCCATGCTGAATGCGAACATTGCAGGGAACATAGCCACACCCGCAAGGATTGCAACAGCAGTATCCATCGCCGTTACCATTGCTGTGGTTTGTACTAGGTTCTCTTTCTTCTTCAGGTAACTACCGTATGTGATCATACAGCCCATACCCAAACTTAGTGAGAAGAATGCCTGACCAAGCGCAGCCAATACTACTGTGCTGTCGACTTTAGAGAAGTCTGGCTTGAACAGGAACTCAAGACCTGCTGTTGCACCTGGAAGGCTCAGGCCTTTTACTGCTACCAAGATAAGGATGGCAAACAGTAGAGGCATAAGGATCTTACCGGCTTTCTCGATACCGCCAGAAATACCCTTGATAACCACCAGAATGTTGAACACCAGGTATAGGCCCATCCAGAATAGAGGCTGGATAGGGTTAGAGATAAAGCCACCGAAGCTGTCACCAATGGCTTCTGGTGTGCTTAATAGACCTGTCGCAATTTTATAGATGTATGCAATTGCCCAGCCACCAACGACCGGGTAGAAGCCCATGATAAGCAGGCCGCTGACGACACCGATAACACCGACGAATGTCCAACGGCGATCAGTAGACTTGAAAGCACCTACAGCGGAAAGGCCTGTTTTACGACCCACGGCAAATTCAGTCAGCATGACGCTGAAACCGATAACGATCACGAACAATAGGTAAATAGCTACGAAAGCACCACCACCACTCTCACCAGCTGTGTATGGGAACTTCCAGATGTTACCTAGACCTACTGCGGATCCTGCCGCGGCCATAACGAAGCCTAATTTAGAACCCCAGCTATCGCGGGGTTGTGTGGTTGTATTACTAGTAGCCACGTTCTCTCCAAGGTTTTGTTGTGTTTGCTAGAGTTTGCTAGTAATAGGCGCCGAAAATATGTTGTGTAAACTTGTGTGCAAACTTATTTGTACACTTATAAGGATGTAATTGACGCTCTATATATGGCAAGTAAAACAGGTTGCGATTAGAATGTGAAGCCCGCGCTTGTAAATTTTGATCATTTACTGCTTTTTTACATCAATTCTTTGTTTTTTGCTTATATTTTGCACTAACCCTGCGTGCAAGTTTTACATTCCTCCTACAAATCAGTCATTTCCTCTTATCAAACATAGCACATAAATCCCAGTAAATTTCGCTGGTATTCCTCAAGTTTCAATGCAAAATAGAGTAATACGTCCAACTCATAACAAATACGAATGGAACAGTTCTATCAAGTTCTTGTCTGGGCTAGCGTCTTCTTCTACTGGTTGATGATCGCAGCCGTCACTATGCGCATTGTGTTCAAGCGCAGGGTGGTTGGTGTCTCTCTTGCTTGGCTCATGATCATCTTTATCATCCCTATCGGCGGGGTGATTGCTTACCTGTTGTTTGGCGAACTCAACCTAGGAAAAAAACGTGCCCAACGTGCGAAAGTCATGTTCGAGCCTTTCGCCGACTGGTTCCAGCGCCTTAATGATTGTCCTGGCCACCAGCCCGAGCTGATGAGCGAGCATGCCCGCCCTATCAGTGATTTGTGCGAAAACCGACTTGGTATTCCGGCCCTGAGCGGCAATACTCTCTCGCTGCAAGATTCCCCGCAAACCATCCTCCGCTCACTGATAGAAGATATCCACCAAGCCGAAGTCTCGGTTGATATGGAGTTCTATATCTGGCATCCGGGCGGGTTAGCCGATGAAGTCGCAACTGCGCTCATCATGGCAGCCAAGCGCGGGGTAAAGATAAAGGTACTGCTCGATGCCGCAGGCAGCATGCGTTTCTTCCGCTCCCATTGGCCGAAACTCATGCGCCATTCAGGCATTGAAATTGTCGAGGCGCTATCGGTCACACCGTTCAGGATGTTCCTGCGCCGGATGGACTTGCGCCAGCACCGTAAAATTGTCGTTATTGATGAGAAAATTGGCTACACCGGTTCGATGAACCTGGTTGATCCCGCCTTTTTCAAAACCGATGCGGGAGTCGGCCAGTGGATTGATGTCATGGTAAGGGTAACCGGCCCTTCGGTTGCGGTGCTTAATGGTATCCAGGCCTGGGACTGGGAAGTAGAGACCGGTGACCGCTACTTGCCGCAGTTGCCTGAATGCACCTTGCCAAGTTCGGTTGAGGCAACCGATATGATCCAGGTGATTCCATCGGGCCCGGGGATGCCAGATGAAATCATCCATCAGGCACTGCTGCTTAGCATCTACCAAGCTAAAGAAAGTGTGGTGATCACTACCCCTTACTTTGTTCCGAGTGAGAATTTGCTGCACGCAATGAAGGGGGCCGCCCACCGTGGGGTCACCGTCGATATCATTATCCCGGATAAGAATGACTCTATTATGGTGGAATGGGCTAGCCGCTCATTCTTCTCGGAGCTCCTGGCTGCAGGTGTTCGCATCCACCGGTTCCATGGCGGTTTGCTACATACCAAATCCGTGGTGATAGACAAGACCCACTGCTTGATTGGTACGGTTAACTTGGATATGCGCAGCCTGTGGCTCAACTTCGAGGTGACATTGGCAGTGGACAATGCCGAGTTCACCCAGCAGCTAAACTGGCTACAGAAAGAGTATATGAATGATTCCAGCCTGGTTGACAGGAACAAGTGGGAGCAAAGGCATATCAGCAACAAGCTGATTGAACAGTTCTTCTATATGTTCAGCCCGTTATTGTAATTTTCATATTCAACTTGCATAACAGCAAGTTAGTTGGGTGTGATTTTAAAACCTACCCGCCATGGACGGCGGGTCGGAGCGGCATGGATGCCTTTATGCGTTTTTAAAATTACACCCTGCTAATTTGCAGAAAATTCAGTAAAAGCTCATGGCTTTATGATTACTTTCCAACTCGCTTAGCCAGCAAATCCAACACCAAACGGCTGTCCGCATCACGGATAGTTGGTAGCTGGAAGCGTGCCTCGCGGGTATCTTTAAGCGAGACTTCGGCACTGATCAGGGCTTCTTCGCCACCCGCTTCTGCCAGACAATTACCGAACGCATCCAGAATACGGGAACCACCCCAGAAACGGCTGTTACCTTCAAGAGCACAGCTGTTTGCCATCAGCACAGGCACACCATAGGTCATCGAAATAAAATCTGTATTGGTTTTCCAGCCCTGCGGGTTGGAGAACTCATCAGAGACAATATCGGCTGCCGAGTTGACCGGTGCCAGCATCAAGGCGGGTTTGTCCAACATCGCAAGATGC
This sequence comes from Photobacterium rosenbergii, assembly GCF_003026455.1. Classification (GTDB taxonomy): domain Bacteria; phylum Pseudomonadota; class Gammaproteobacteria; order Enterobacterales; family Vibrionaceae; genus Photobacterium; species Photobacterium rosenbergii. The sequence continues at coordinate 106,146 of NZ_PYMB01000007.1, read as the reverse complement.
GGAAGTGCCGGGTTCCATAAATCTGCACAGATCAGCGTATGCATAGGCCAGCCAGCAATTGGTTCACACGGCTCAAGGTCCTGACCTTTGCTATACCATTTTGCTTCTTCCAAACCGCCGTAGTTCGGCAGGTTTAGCTTGCGGTGGACATGAACGAGTTGGCCTTTGGTCACCATCGCCTGCGCATTATAGAACTCACCGGCGTGCGCTTCTTCGATGAAGCCTGCGCTAACTACCATGTCACCTGCTGCCGAAGCCAACTTCTCGAGCAACGGGTGGCTGACCGCCATAGCCACATCCAGCGTCTTTTCACGCAAACTGTAGCCGGTTAGCGAAAGCTCCGGGAACAGCAACACCTCAATGCCCTGCGCGCGCGCGAGTTCGATATAGTGAAGGTGCTTTTGCAGGTTAGCCTCAACATCGCCCAACACAGGGGCGATTTGGGCAATACCAACATGTAGTACTTGTTTTGTCATGATAAAACCTTAAAAGGCCAGCTGACGCTGGCCTTTGAATTAGATAAAGCGCTTGATTACTGTATCGGGTAATTACAGCAGGCTGTTTTGCTCAAGGAACTCACGGGACACACGTTCGATAGAAAGTCCATCGACGTCTACCAAGGCATTCAGGGTAGACATGGTCTCGTCATTCATCAGCGCAGACAGTTTGTTAAGCTGCTCAGCCAGTTCCGGGTTAGCATCCAGAGCGTCGGTACGAACAACCGGCGTCAGGGCGTAGTTCGGGAAGTGCTGGCGGTCATCTTTCAATACATAGAAATCAAACGCCTTCACACGGCCGTCAGTAGCAAACACCATGGTGACATCAACCACTTCCTGAGCCAGAGCCTGATATACCAAGCCCGAGTTCATCTTGCGTAGGTTACGGCGCGGCATATCAAACTCATAGGCTTCAAGCAGCGACTTCAAACCGTCTGGACGGGCCGAAAACTCAACGTTACTTGCCATCTGGGCATCTTTGCCGTCTTCAGACTGGAGCCATTCCATCATGTCGGTGATAGATTCAATGCCCTTCTCTTTGGCAAAGTCTTTGCGCATTGCCAAGGCATAGGTATTGTTCGCCTGCGATGGGTTCAGCCAGATCAGTCCAACCTTTTCATCCAGCGCTTTAACACGCTGGTAGGTCTCAACCGGGTTAAGCTTCTCAACCACTTTATTAAAAGTCACCAAGCCAGTACCGGTGTACTCCCAGTAAAGGTCGATCTGACCGTTAAGCTGTGCAGTACGCAGTACCGTCGAACCCATGCCATCGCGCTGGTCGACATCATAGCCAAGGCCTGCAAGGTACTGTGCCGTCATCGAAGACATGATCAGCTGCTCGGTATAGCCCTTACCACCAACAACTAATTTGCCAGCCGCCTGCGCTGAAGCAGCACAAAACATTACCGAGATCGCAGTGGTCACAGCAGCCATTAAAGAGATTACGCGTTTCATCTTTGTCTTACTCCGTGCCATTACTTATGGTTAGGGTTTACACCCTTACTCACAATAAAGAAGGTCACAACACCCAGAACCATATCCATAATCAAAGCCAAGACAGCAGTCGGGATCGCACCCGCTAGCATCATCGGCGTATCATAAAGATCGATACCGGCGAAGATCAGCTCACCCAAACCGGTACCACCAATCTGGAATGCCAGCGGCACAGTACCGATGTTGATCGCAAATGCAGTACGGATACCCGCCATGATGACGTACATCGCGTTTGGCAGTTCAACCTTGACCAACTGCTGCGTTGGCGTCAGGCCGATACCGGTCGCCGCCTCTTTCAGGTGCGCAGGTACAGACAGCAAGCCGGTGTAGGTATTGCGCAGAATTGGCAGCACCGAGGCAAACGCCAAGGCAAAAATCGCCGGCTTGTCACCAATGCCCAAAAAGCTCATCGACAATGCCAATACTGCAAGCGTTGGTACCGTGGTACCAATGTTGAAGATTTGCATCACCATATCAGCGGCCTTACGGCAAGCAGGACGGCTCAGGATAATCCCCACCGGTACACCAATCAGGATCGCAATCGAGCCCGAGATCAAGGTCAGCTTGATGTGATGACCTGACAAGTAGATAATTTCATCCCAGTAATAGATGAACTGCTCGACAAAACCCGATGACTGGGCCCAAATCCCAAGCAGGAAGACGGTCACCAGCAGTAGCGCATTGAAGTAAGGGCTTAAGTTAATCGACTTCATCCCTTACCCCTTTTTACGGAAACTGGCTCCCAGGTGGTGTGTAATACCACGCTGTGAAATTTCACCACACAATTGACCTTGCTCGTCGACCACCGCCAACCAGCTGATGTCGTGGGCAAACATCTTAGAGACAACCGCACGCAAGTCCTGCTCCTGGTTCATCAGGATAGGTAGGCCATCGTAGTGGTCGCTACACAAGCCGCGCTGACTCATGGCAACAGATTTGGTGATCATACCAATTGGCTGGTTCTGGTTATTCACCATCACAATCATGCCGTGGCCGTAATCATTCATGCGCTGCAGGGCGACATCCAACGTGTCGTTCGGCGATACGGTCGGAACATGGCGCTCCATCACTTCACCAGCCGTCGATAGCTGAAGGCGCTTCAAGGTACGGTCAGTACCCACGAAATCTGCCACGAAGTCAGTCGCAGGGTGGGCAAGAAGCTGGTCTGGGCTTGAGTATTGCTCAAGTTGGCCATCACGGAAGATTGCAACTTTGTTTGCCATCTTCACGGCCTCATCAATATCGTGTGATACGAACATGATGGTTTTCTTCAGCTCTTTGTTCATCTTCAGGAACTCTTCCTGAATCACTTCGCGGTTGATCGGGTCGATTGCACCAAAAGGTTCGTCCATCAAAAGTACCGGTGCATCGGCCGCCAACGCACGGATCACACCGACACGCTGCTGCTGGCCTCCTGAAAGTTCATTCGGGAAGCGCTTCATGAAGGTGTTTGGATCCAGTGCCACCATATCCAATAGATCTTTGGCACGTTGGGTACAACGCTTGGCATCCCATCCCATCAATTTCGGGATCAGGCTGATGTTCTCTTCGATGGTCATGTTCGGGAACAGACCAATCTGCTGAATAACGTAACCGATATTCCGGCGCAACGTCACCGTATCGATACCAGTCGTATCTTCACCGTTGATCAGTACACGGCCAGAAGTTGGTGTTACCAGACGGTTGATCATCTTCAGCGTGGTGGTTTTACCACAACCAGATGGGCCCAGCAGGACACAGATTTCACCGGTCGGTACTTCCATGTTGATATGATCGGCTGCTGTCACCACACCCTGTGGTGTTTCAAAAACTTTTGTCAGGTTCTCAAGTTGAATCATGAAAACGCCCTCTTAAATTCGTAAAACTTAGCCGTGAACGACGACACCTTTCGGTGTGAATTTCTTTTGGATTTTCGCCAATACCGTATCGGCAAAGATTGCCAATAGGCTCACAGCTACAGCACCAACAATCAGCTGGCGCGGATCAGACTGGCTGATCCCCCGTGCAATAAACGTCCCCAAACCACCAGCACCGATGTAAGTCGCGATAGCCATAACACCGATGTTCATCACCACAGCAGTGCGCACACCAGCCATGATCACCGGAATAGCCAGTGGGATTTCCACCAAACGCAGGCGCTGCATATTGGTCAGGCCGATACCCCTTGCTGCTTCTCGCAGGGCCGGGTCAACGTTGTTAATTGCGGTGTAGGTATTACGAATAATTGGCAACTGCGAATACAGCAAAACCGCAATCACTGCAGGCAGATAACCAATACCCTGGCCGATAATCGACAGCACAGGGATCATGATCCCGAACAAGGCAATAGAAGGGATCGTAATAATAATGGACGCAACGTATAGCACCACATTGGCGACACGTTGATTCTGGGTAATTGCGATACCAATAGGTACCCCTGTCATCATGGCTAGACCAACGGCCAGGCTCACTAACGACAGATGCTCTACAGTGCGAGAGACAATCACATCCCAGTTGTCCAGAACGAAATTGAAAATTTCCAATTTGCACTCCTGGATTTACGAGTTGAACACAGATTGTTTAATGAGTGTTTCCGCTAAGCGCCGGAAACATTGATACAACCACAAGGTTGTCAAAACAGGGGCTCCGCCCTGATAGACATGGTTTACACCATTAGCATCGCTTGTCAGACCACAAGTCATACAAGCGAAAAAGGAAGGGGGATTCTAGTGAGTAAGCCTGACTAGCTCAAGTTTTTTCAGGAATTATTTTGATCTCACAGCTTGATCATGTTTAAAAAACACCCAAAAACACATTAACCTCATGATTATTAATGCCGCGAGAAATAAAAATTTACAACGTACTCATTCTATTTTGTTTTGATTTCTTTGCCTCACATGTAAAAGAAGCAGCTACAATTATATCCAAGCAGCTTAAGTATCTCTGCGGCAAGAAGTGCTTTGGAGTAACGGTAGAGAGTTCAGGACGACAATTGGAGGAGTTCCAATGCAGCTTGCAAGCCCGAAGTTAACAATACGTTGTCTTTTATATTGTTTTGGCCTTTTCACTGCATTTTCGGCATGGAGCCAGAGTATTCCATTGGCTTTGTCAGGGACCAGCCAGTCAGGCGAAAAACTATCCCTTGTACTCCAACGTGACCAACTCGAGCAACTTCCCCAATCGTCATTCTCTACCCACCTCCCTTGGCTAGAGCAAAGCGCCAACTTTGAAGGAGTACGCCTGCTGACACTGCTTGAACACTTCAAGCTTTCTGCTTCCAAGTTGAAGTTACTCGCCCTCAACGATTATTCCGTTGAGATCAGCCATGACTACATCAAACAGTACAATCCTTTAGTTGCCATCAAGCAAGACGGCCAATACTTGAAAGTCAGAGATTACGGCCCTTATTGGGTGATCATTTCCCTCAATGAACACCCCGAAGCTGCCAAAACCAAACACCTTGCCAATATGGTGTGGCAACTCACCGTAATTGAAGTGCAGTAGCGGGTTGCAATATGGGAATAAGCCGCCGTATAACCTCCCTACTCATCTACATCACACCGTTACTAATTATCAGCATTTTGGTCGCTGTGACCGCCCTGAAACGCAATTCAGATATCATTGCCAACAGCCAAAATGAGGCAGCCTGGTATGTACTCCAACTACACAAGGAGTATGCCGAGTTTCACCTCCAGCTTCACCGTTATGCAGTCGGGACCAGTGACCATAACGATATGATGCTGCAATATGAGATCCTATGGAGCCGATTTAAGACCATTCTCAACAACACCCACATCAGCCACCTTTATCATTTCGATGGCGCCTATCATCAAATCAGCAAACAATTTGCTTATATCCAATCGATAGAGCCACAGCTAATTGAGTTCGAAACGGGCGATCCCGAATCGGCGATAATCACTGACGTTAAGGATCAGTACGAAAACCTAGTAATTTTCCTTAGCCATAAATTTCGCCTTTCAAGTGGAGACCTACTAAAACGAGTCGAAGCTACTCATACCATGAAAACACTGGTGTACTTCTTACTCTGTGCCATCGTATTGCTTGGCGGGATTTTACTGTGGGCGCTTTGGCGTGAGTCATCAGCGATGCGCAAGTTAGCAATGAGCGATACATTAACAGGGATCCATAGCCGTTTATGGCTCAACCAACACCTTAAAGAGTTGGTTAATAAACAACAGCCCTTTAGGTTTTATCTTGTTGATTTAGACGGCTTTAAAACCATCAACGATACGCTGGGACACCATGCCGGCGATGAACTACTGAAGACAGTGGCTGCCCGTTTGGCGGTTCTGAGCGGCGAGCACTACCATGTAGCCCGTATGGGTGGCGATGAGTTTGCCGTGATCGAGTCTCTGGCGGTTCAGCACGAGATCAATATCAGCCAAAAACTGCTTAACAGTTTTCAGCAGCCAGTAATACTGAATGGCAAAAGCTACCCTATCTCGGCCAGTATCGGCAGTAGCGAGTACCCGCTCAAAGCATCTAATGTCAGTGAAGTGCTACAGCAAGCTGATTTTGCTATGTATGAAGTCAAACAGCAGGGGAAAAATGGCGTGATACATTACGAAGGATCAGCAGTACCGAATGGAACCGCACCGACTCTCAAACGCTTCACCAAAAGCCTGTAAAAGCGACTCGTCGAAAATTGGCATTAAGCCCAAACAAAAAAGCGCCCACCGAATGGTGGGCGCAACTTTAATCGTGCAGTGGTATTGGCTGATTACATTGCCGCAGCAAAGATAGCCGAAATTTCTTCGTGGCTTGCTTGTTTCGGGTTAGTGAAACCACACGCATCTTTCAGTGCGTTATCAGCAAGAACCGCAATATCTTCTTCTTTCGCACCTAGCTGCTGAAGACCTGCTGGAATACCCACATCTTTAGACAGCTCCTGAATCGCTTCCAGCGCTGCTTCCGCACCCTGCTCTGCCGTCAGGCCTTCAACATTCACACCCATCGCATTCGCAACGTCTTTTAGGCGCTCAGGACAAACCTGTGCGTTGTAGCGCTGAACGTGTGGCAGCAATACCGCGTTACATACACCGTGTGGCAGATCGTAGAAACCACCTAGTTGGTGCGCCATTGCGTGAACATAGCCCAGTGAAGCATTGTTGAAAGCCATACCAGCCATGAACTGTGCATAAGCCATTTGCTCGCGCGCTTCAATGTTCTGGCCGTCTTCTACTGCCGTACGCAGATGCGCTTGGATCAGCTCGATGGCCTTGATTGCTACCGCGTCAGTGATCGGGGTTGCTGCAGTAGAGACATAAGCTTCAATTGCGTGAGTCAGCGCATCCATACCCGTCGCAGCCGTCAGTGAAGCCGGTTTTGCCAGCATCAACTCAGGATCGTTCACCGACATCAATGGTGTGGTGTTCTTATCAACGATTGCCATTTTAATGTGGCGCGCTTCATCGGTAATGATACAGAAGCGGGTCATTTCACTGGCAGTACCAGCAGTGGTATTGATCGCCACAAGTGGTAGCTGAGGTTTCGCAGACTGGTCAACACCTTCGTAATCAGCAATTTTACCGCCGTTAGAGGCAACAAGGGCAATACCCTTGGCACAGTCATGCGGTGAACCGCCACCTAGTGAAATGACGAAATCACACTCGCCGTCTTTCAACAGTGCTAGGCCTGCTTCAACGTTGCCAATTGTTGGGTTTGGTTGTGTACCATCGAAAACAACAGAATCGATGTCACGCTGTGCCAACAGGTCTGCTACCTGCTTGACCATACCGATTTGGCTCAACACTTTATCAGTCACAATTAGAGCTTTTTTAAAGCCGTGCGCTTTCACAGCATCTGCCGCTTCTGTCAGGCAGCCAGCACCCATCAGGTTTACCGTAGGGATAAAAAATGCGCTACTCATGATAAATTCTCCATAACTATCAAAAACTAATTACCAAAACCTACTTGCACACAATATTTTTTGCTTCGCCTAAACAGGCTGTCCGTAATCAGTCTCTTGTCTACGAGTAGAAACCTACCACCAGAAAAGTGTGCAACAAATTGATCTGGAACAAGTTATAAATCCGAAAGAAATATTCATGCAATGTAGTTTGAGCCAGATCACCAATTCAACAAGTTACACATCAAATTTGTTTCCATATGGAAACACTACTTTTCATTTCATCACTAAGAGTGGTTTCTTTTTGTGATCTTACCGGCATAAAAAAACGCTGGCTTATGCCAGCGTTTTGCCCCTTATTGAGAAGGGTAACTATTTGCTTTCGCTAATTATTGCTTTATCCAAGCATCTTGCCATGCTGAACCATACCCCGGCTCATAGTGATGCGCAGAGTCAATATTACACCAGCCACCTTCAGGGAATGGACGACATTGATAGGTATTACCGTCGCGGCTAAGTACTACCGTTTCACCAGGTACATAGCTACCGATACCTTCAGGGTAGGCATAATCGTAATCACCACCACCTGAACTGTCCTTGATAGTCACCGACTTGGTTTCAACGACCTTGTGCTCGCTGCTACCTTGCTCGGCTGCTGTTACCACCACGCTAAATGAACCGGTCTGGGTCGTGAACACCGATAGATCGATGTTACCGTTGTCGACAATATCACTTGCCAGTGCCAACTGGTGGCCAGTGCTATCGAGTAACTTCATGTTGATCAGGTAACTACCTTCTGAGCTTACGGTTGCATCAATGTAGGTTTTACCATCGCTACCCTGAGTGTATTCACTTTCTAGCCCTTGAACTGTTACCGGAGCGGGTTCAATCACATCCCCATCGCGAACATCCAACGCGTAGTTGTAATCCGGGTTGGTGACAAAGACTTGGTTGGTATACAGATCTGATGGTTGATAAACGATATCGCCGGATGCTTCTTCCACACCCACCTGGGTAACTGTTGGGTATTTATCATTGATCAATTGGGCAAGGTCATAAGACCACGTATTGATGTTCTCGTTAGCAGCCGTAATTGGCAACTTCTCGAATACAATTTCAGAGCCTTGCTTGTTGAAAATACGGAACCAAACACTGTCACCGTCTTGCGCCTCAACACCCGGTTTGACGTACTGTCCCTTAGAAGTCCACTCAGGCGGTAGCACCTCACCATCAAAGCGGATATCGCTACAGTTGTAGAACCCTTCACCTACAGGATCATTTCGCTGCCAGCGGGAAACCAAAGTTGCTTCACCGGTTCGACCGCTTGGTAGGGTGACATCAATTAGGTAATACCCGTCCGTCACTTTAACGTCGCCGGCAGTATCAATCAGCTCCAAATCATCCCAGCCCAGACGGCTATGGGCAGCATTGTAGCCCGGCTTAGTTATGTAAAACTGCCAGAAGCTCGGGTTGTGCGGTGCCGTAGCACGGTAGCGAAGAGTGAATGTTTCTCCCGCTTTCATGTCGGTACGTTGCCAGTGCTCTGAAGCGACACTCATGCCGCTCTTGCGCGAGTCACCGCCTGAACAAATAGTCCCATCAGGAACTGCAGCCTTAACCGCATCCATATTGTCGTAATTCGGCACTAGGGCAGCAAACTCGTTCTTTTGCACGATTGGGTAGGTTCCTGACTCTAGGAACGAGGCACGACAGGCTTCATTCGGGATCTGCGACCCGTCAGAAGGTCCCCAGTGCCCGCTATCGTTATAACAGATAAGTTGGCGGGCCGCTGGGAATTCAGCATAGCCGTGAGCGTTTACATGTAATGGAGAAAGGGCGGCCATGACTGACACAGCGCCCAAGGAAAAGTTAATTACTTTTTTCATGTTTAGCTTCCATTATGATTATTTTGGGAAGCCAGCTAATGGGAAGAAGCCACTGCTTTGATCTTATTTTGACCTTGCTTATTCCTATCAGGTAACCCCGCTACCCTAGAGTCACCAATAAAAATGGTTACTCCTTAGGTCGGAAGTTTTGCGCCCTACCCTTTCGGATAATTAGCCTTTAGCTGACGATATAAAAATGAGTCAATTCAATATTGGTTCAAGTAAAACCGATATACTGAAGAAACTCGGGTATATTTATAGTGTTTTTTTAAGCATCAGCAAAAATTAGCGACAAGCAATGGAAGGGTGATCTCATTTAACTTTTATTAATTAAGATAAATAAAATTATTTGACAGAAATTAAATATATAACACTGACAAACCTATTCCCCTTACCAATGAATTATGGCGATACAATTGAAAGGGTTAATATTAAATCATTGCGATGATAACTTGAACAATAACAATGATAAATAAGCAAAGTGAGGTGATTTTCCAAAACTGTACCGGATTCTTACTCTTCAAAGGCCGCTTGTTCGCTTGTTTGAGCACTTGTGAAGAAGGGTTGGATAAGTCACAGAGCAACTCTGAAAGGGCGTCATAGCGCTGACTGGCCTGAGGGAAACACCCTCTACGAATGACGACATCCAACCATGCAGGCAAGTCATCACGATAATTCTCTAAAGGTGTATATTCCGGCCATTGGTTGTTTGCCTGCGGCGGTTTAAATGTATTAGGGAAGGGATAAGGATAATGGCCAGTTAGCATTTCATAAATAATGATGGATATAGAATACATGTCAGACCTCATCGAAACTTTACCGCCAAGTAAACACTCGGGTGATAGATATTTAATATCACCAACGGGTATCGTTTCAGATATAGGGTTTTGTATTTCATCAAAGTGTTCAGAATAAACTGAACCAAAGTCAATAATGACAATTTGCTCAAATTGATTAACGATTAAGTTTTCTGGCTTAATATCACGGTGAATGAGTCGATGGCGCTGCATCACACGAATCGACTTAATTATTTCCTCAGCCATTACCCGAACTTTTTCAATATCAGGTTTAGGGTTATCATCCATCCATTGGCGAAGTGACTTACCTTCTACCCATTGGCAAACATGGTAGAGAAAAGGAGAGTGGCGTGAGAAAGGGTGGATTTTCATTACTCTCTGATGGGATATCTGCTCCCCGACCCAACCTTCACGGACAAAGCCCTGCAAATACTGGTAATCTTCGGCAAAATTGAGTGAAGGCATCTTTAACACATAACGCTGATTATCAAATTCGCTGACTGCCAAATAGATATGGCTGCGGGGGCCACTGTACAACACGCGTAATATTCGGTATTGATCGATTCGATTCCCCTCTTCCATGACCGGGGGGATCACTCGTTTGGTCAACTCCCCAATGTACTCATCCATAGTCAAAGTCGGTAACGCTTTTATATCAATCAGCAAGCTGGATACATTATCCTGGCTCCCTGCCGCCAGCGCTTCCTTCACCAGTTGTTCGGATAGGGGTTCAACGGCATTATCAATAGACGATAACGCCTGCTGAATATGGGCCTCATCCAACCATTCGTAGATACCGTCGGTTGCCATCAGCAAACGGTCACCTTCTTCCAACCGGATTTGTTGGAAATCGACTTCAATATGGCTATCCATCCCCAGCGATCGAGTCAGAAAGTATTGCTGGCCATATTGATGACGGCGATGATCTTGGGTGAGTTGGGTCAATGCCCGGTTACGGTAGAGGTAGGCGCGGGTATCACCCACATGCATGATGTAGGCCGTGTTGGATTTGATAATCACCGCACAGAAAGTGGTTACCATGCCATTGTGCTGGAGTTCACTCTGGCTACCTTGATGGAAAAGCCACTGATTCAAGGCATGCAGCACTTTTCCTGCCGACTGCTTAACACCCCAAGTTTTCGGTGTGGCGTAATATTCTTCGATAAACTGGGTCACACAAATCTGGCTGGCCTGCTGCGCCTGTTCACTGCAACTGACGCCATCGGCCAAGCAGGCAACGACGCCCTTGTGCAGGAGTTCATCGTGCTTTTTAGGTTGATAAACCGCAAATGCATCTTGGTTGCTTGGCTTGCATCCGGCGACTGAATAGCCCCCGACATCAAGTTCGAGGGTACTCCCTTGGCGGATCCGCTTCCTGTTGACGGACATTGAATTAGGGGCAGTCCCTGGCTGAATAGTTTCGCTCATCCACAGTTCCCCCTACTTTCACTGATTTTAAATTCATGAATTACAGCCACTTCCGGCCTGCAAGACAGGCTGTGCCCCGCAGGCCGGAAATCACTTAGCGGTTAGCAACATCAATCATCATGATGCTACCGTCTTCATTGACCTCGGCAATTTGCCCGCTTGGCTCTTCCATCATCAACAAGGTGATAAAGCCAATGACTGCCGTGGCTGCAATGACATAGAAGAAGGTGCTGTAATCCACTACTGATAGAATAGTGAGGTAACACACAGCACCCACATTGCCGTAGGCACCAGTCATCCCAGCGATTTGCCCTGTCATACGTCGCTTGATAAGAGGTACAGTGGCAAATACCGCACCTTCACCGGACTGAACGAAGAACGAGCAGGCCATTGCGGCTACCACTGCCAACCATACCGGCCAACTGCTATCGACCTGCCCCATCAGGAAGTAACCTGCGGCCAGTCCTGCCGTCAAAATCAGCAGCGTAGGCTTGCGGCCAAATTTATCTGAAATCCAACCACCACCTGGGCGGGACATCAAGTTCATGAAGGCGTAGGCCGATGCAACCATACCGGCCATCACCGGCGTTAATTCAAAGGTTTCCGAGAAGAATAGTGGCAGCATCGAGACCACAGCTAACTCCGAGCCAAAGGTGGCGAAGTACAGCACATTTAAAATCGCGACTTGCTTGAACTTGTATTGGTGTACCTCTGGTACTGGCTTCTCAAAAACGTTTTTGTTAACGCGCCACACTTGCAGCACTTCATAGCAATAGATCACCGCCAGTACGATATAGATGGCCACTACAGTGCTTTCACCTAGCATGCCAATCCCGGCTGGTGAAAGCTTCCAGGCCAGTAGTGCCAGAGCGCCATACATCGGCAGTTTCATAAACAGCAGCAGGAAGAAGTCGCCTTTCGAAGTGACTTCCATTGCGCCCAGTTGCTTGGGCTTGAAATAGGTTGCTCCTTTCGGTGTATCAGTGACGTTTTTATAAAAAACGAAAGAAAACAGCAGGCTCATGACCCCGGTAATGGCCATGGCATATCGCCAGCCATCATCACCACCAAACATGACTGCAACGGTCGGCAGGGTAAATGCTGCTGCAGCTGAGCCAAAGTTACCCCAACCACCGTAGATACCTTCTGCTGTTCCAAGCTCATTATGCGGGAACCATTCCGAGACCAAGCGGATCCCGACAACGAACCCGGCCCCAATAAAGCCAAGAGCAAAACGGGCAATGGCGGCCTGAACAAAGCTGTCGGCAAAAGCGAACACAAAACAAGGGATAGAACAAACAGCTAGCAAGGCGGAATAGACCAATCTAGGTCCATATTTATCGGTGAGCATACCGATGATAACCCGGGCAGGTATGGTAAAAGCGACATTGAGGATCAATAAGGTCTTTATCTCTGCTGTTGTTAATCCTAGTGAGGCTTTGACCGATTGGAGTAGTGGCGCAAAGTTGAACCACACAAAAAAGGTAATGAAAAACGCAAACCAGCTAAGATGGAGAATTTTCATTTTCCCCGTAAACGAAAAGATATTGAACTTGCCTGTTTCTGACATCTTGGTGTTTCCTTTTTTATACTGACTTGCCATTACTATTGCATTGTCCGTGCCATATTTTTATTTAATTTAAAATCAACATCTTAAATAAAAATAACTCATACATAACACCACCAAAGCACCAACATAAATCAAAGCTAAATATTTAAGCACCAATTTGAGTCAAATAACACCATTTAAGGCAGCATTGACTTACTTACAATACATAAAATATCAATGTAAAATATAGGGTTAAAAAACAATTAAAAAAAATCACAGCCTTAGCTGTGATTTTAGTTCAAAGCACCGATTTATTATAAATTAAGTTGCACATCTTCACCTTGACAGCGAACTGAAAAAGTTTTCAATTTCACTTCCGGTTGTTCGATGCATTGCCCTGTCTGCAAATTAAAGTGCTGTTTGTATAAAGGGGAAGCGACCACCACCTCATCGCCTATTGACCCCATAATCCCCCGAGACAGTACATTCGCCTCACCGATTGGATCATAGTTCTCAACAGCATACAGGGAATCTGAACGGTGACAGTAAAAAATCGCCACTTGCTCATGGCCCCAAAGGACACAAACCCCTGAGTTTCTGATCAGCGCATCACGGTGGCACACGGTATACCACTCTGCTTGCTTCTGCTCCATGCTAGCCTCACTCTTTATTTTGTAATATCAATAACATTAATGGCTTCACCAGCGAATCCTCGGGGCGAAATGCCAGCCGTTAAATTGGCCTTAGCTTGTAGCTGAACCTTTTCTTGTTTGGTCATTGGTCGGCGTTGCCCCCGCTCAGTGACATAGGCCAACTGGCTATCCTGCTGCTCGCTGTTGATAAAGTGCCTAAAACGCTCAAGTTTCTCCGGTGACTCCAAGGTTGTTTTCCACTCACACTGGTATTGGCCCAAGGTGCGAGCCATTTCCTGTTCCAACTCTTCGCCAAGCCCCAAGTGATCGTCAATCACCACTTTCTTCAAGTAGTCCAACCCACCTTCGAGGTTCTCCAGCCACACCGATGTACGCTGCAGCCTATCGGCAGTGCGGATATAGAACATCAGCAAACGATCGACATATCGCACCAACGTTTCGGCATCTAGGTCGCTGGCTAGCAAATCCGCATGGCGGGGTCGCATCCCGCCATTACCACACACATACAAGTTCCAGCCATTTTCGGTTGCAATCACGCCGATATCTTTAGACTGGGCCTCGGCACACTCCCGGGTACAACCCGAGACCGCAAACTTGAGTTTATGCGGTGCACGCAAGCCTTTGTAACGGTGTTCAAGATCAATGGCAAAGCCAACACTGTCATCCACCCCATATCGACACCAAGTACTCCCGACACAAGACTTCACCGTTCGTACCGACTTACCATAAGCATGGCCAGTCTCAAACCCGGCATCGACCAAAATACGCCAGATCTCTGGTAATTCATGCAGTTGGGCGCCAAACAAGTCGACCCGCTGGCCACCGGTGATCTTGGTATAAAGATCAAACTGCTTGGCGACCTCACCAAGGACAATGAGTTTGTCCGGGGTGATCTCCCCACCCGGAATGCGTGGCACTACCGAGTAAGTACCGTCTTTTTGCATGTTGCCGAGGAAAATATCATTGGTATCCTGCAGTTCGAGGTGCGGCTCTGCCAGTACATAGTCATTCCAGTACGAGGCCAGCATTGAGCCCACCGCAGGTTTACAAATATCGCAGCCAAGACCACTGCCATACTCGTTGAGGAGGGCATCAAAGGTGGTGATCTTTTTCACCCTCACCAAATCAGCCAGTTCTTGGCGGGAATAGGCAAAGTGCTCACAGATATGGTTGCTGACTTCCACCCCCATGGCCGCCAGTTCAGCATCCATCACCTGCTTGGCCAGCGCCGAGCAACCACCACAACCGGTTGATGCCTTGGTCGCAGCTTTGAGATCGGCCATTGAACTACAGCCATTGGCCACGGCCTGCTTGATCTGCCCCTTGGTCACGTCATAGCAAGAACAAATCGAGGCAGTGTCGGGCAAGGCTTCGACCCCCAAACCGGACGGGGCACCTTCTCCTTCAATCTGGGGCAAGATCAACACCGCAGGGTTCTCAGGCAACGGCATATCATTCAGTTTGGTTTGCAACAAGGACTGGTAATTACTGACATCACCTACCAGCACTGCACCCAAAATCTTGTCGCCTTCCGGAGACAGAATTAAGCGCTTGTAAACCTGCTCCAAATCATCGCTGTAGGTATAGGACAACGCGCCCGGTGTCGAGCCATGCACATCGCCGATACTGGCAACATCTACGCCTAGCAACTTAAGCTTGGTGCTCATATCAGCACCGACAAAAGACAACCCGGCTTCTGGTTGGCAGAGGTGACCTGCCAATACCTTCGCCATTTGGTAACCCGGCGCGACCAAACCGAAAACCCGCTGTTGCCACAAAGCACACTCACCAATGGCATAGACATCCTCGGCACTGGTCTGGCAATGATCATCAATCACAATCCCGCCCCGTTCCCCGACTTCGAGGCCACATTGCCGAGCCAAGGTATCTTGCGGGCGGATCCCGGCAGAGAACACGATCATGTCGGTTTCCAGGTACGAACCGTCGGCAAAGTTCATCCGGTAGCGACAGGACTCACCGGCAACAATCTCAGTTGTGGCTTTTTCGGTGTGCACCGAGACACCTAAAGACGAGATCTGGCGTGCCAGCAAGTCACCCCCGCCCTGATCAAGTTGAACCGCCATCAAGCGGGGTGCGAACTCCACCACATGGGTATCAACACCTAACTGCTTAAGGGCATTAGCTGCCTCCAAGCCAAGCAGTCCGCCACCAACGACGACCCCCACCTGGCTTTGTTCGCCGGACTCGGCAATCGCATCCAGATCCTCGATTGTCCGGTACACATGGCAGTGCGGTTGGTCATTGCCCGGGATCGGTGGGACAAAAGGGTATGAGCCGGTAGCCAATACCAATTTGTCATAATGTTCACACCGGCCACTTTGGGTGACAACCTGCTTCTCGTTGAGATCTATCTCGCTAACCTGCTCATTCAGCAGGTACGTTATCCCGTTTCTCTGGTAATCAGATTCATTAGCCAATGCCAAATCCTGCGCGCTTTTCCCACAAAAATAACTACTAAGCTGTACTCGGTCATAGGCCAATCTTGGCTCTTCAGAAAAAGTCAGGACACTAAACTGTGACTCTGTATCCTGAGCCACGATATCTTCAATAAACTTATGCCCGACCATGCCATTGCCGATCACAATAATTCTTTTCTTATCCATTTCTGCTCTCCCCTGAGCCACTGACTTCACTACTCATTTTCTATTACCCTCAGGCCAATCACCCTCACGCTGAAAGCTTGAGCTGTTTCTGTTGCTGTAGATCGGCTGCCTGGCTGAGCCATTGCAGTTGTTCCGATAGGGCGACAACCTCACCCACGACAATCAAAGCTGGCGATATCACTTGATGCCGTTCTACTAGCTCAGGCAAATGTTGTAACTGTCCTGTGACTGTGCGTTGTTCAGGGCAGCATCCTTTCTCAACCAAGGCGACAGGGGTTGTAGGGGCGGCTCCACCAGCCAGCAGCTTGTCCCTGATCAGGGTTGATTTTGTGACTCCCATATAGAACACCAAGGTGTGTTCAAGCTGTGCCAGAGCTTGCCAGTTAAGATCGAGTGACTGCTCGGCATGACCGGTAACAAAGGTACAACCTTGCGAGTATCCCCGATGGGTAAGAGGGATCCCGGCATAACTGGTGCAACCGGCAGCAGCAGTGATCCCCGGTACGACTTCTACCGGTACCTCGGCAGCTTTTAATACCAACATTTCTTCACTGCCCCGACCAAAGATAAAGGCATCCCCCCCTTTTAACCGGCATACTGTTTTGCCCTGCCATGCCAACTCCACCAGAAGTTCATTAATCGCTTCCTGGCTGACACTGTGCTCCCCTTTTGCTTTGCCGACATAAAGCGTCTGGGTGGTAGCCGGAAAACAAGCTCGTATCTCTTTACTGACAAGCCGGTCATAAACAATCACATCGGCCTGCTCAATGCTTTGCATTGCCCTTAATGTCAGCAGCATAGGGTCACCCGGACCAGCGCCTACCAATTCTACTTTTCCTACCTTTCGCCCTGATGGCCCACAGGCACCGCTAAGATAGCGCCTTGGCGAGTTAACGCCTGTCCGTTCTCTTATCGTTGGCATACATCTCCTACTCGTCCATATCCTTGAAATCTCTTATCTGGTTAGAGCAAAGACGATGCCAGCCTGTATCACAGGCTCCTAGCAAAGCGCATAACGCATTGTTATTTAAATGTAAAAAGCAACTATCAAGAATGATTCGTATGAAATAGTCCCCGGCACAGTTTGATGGACTGCCCAGTCGCCGTGCAACAAAAGCGCAGACCTGCACCAAAATAGTCAGACAAACAGCATTTCATATAAGCACAACTACCACTTTAGGGTTAGATACAAAACAAAATATCAGCATTAGGCGAAATTAAAGATACATAATCCAAACCAAGACATCAGGAAAGCATAGGGAAAGCTGGCCTAGTTATTGCTCAGTCATCTGGTAATAGATTTCAAGGCCAAGGAGAATGACAGGTGAGCCAAAAAGACAGTACTTGGATTAAGTCAACCTGTGCCTACTGTGGGGTAGGCTGTGGCATTGAAGCCAGGGCAAACAGCAATGGAACGTTGGAAGTTCGTGGGGATAAATCACACCCAGCCAACTTTGGCAGGCTGTGTTCGAAAGGACTGGCTCTGGGGGAAACTGTTGGCATCGAAGGGCGATTGCTAACACCGAAAATCAAGCATCAGTTCAGCTATCAAGAAGTTTGCTGGGAAGACGCTATTGCTGATGTTGCCAGCAACTTCAATGACATTATCAAAAAATATGGCAAAGATGCGGTGGCTTTCTATGTATCGGGGCAACTGCTCACCGAGGATTACTATGTCGCCAACAAACTGATGAAAGGCTTTATCGGTAGTGCCAATATCGATACCAACTCTCGGTTGTGTATGTCATCGAGCGTTGCTGGGCATAAGCGGGCATTTGGGGCCGACATAGTACCGGGTTGCTATGAAGATCTCGAACTGGCCGATCTCATCGTGTTGACCGGATCCAACCTCGCGTGGTGCCACCCTGTCCTATTCCAGCGAATTCGGGAGGCTAAGGCTAAGCGGCAATGCAAGATCATCGTCATCGATCCACGCAGTACCCCCACCTGCGATATCGCCGATTTGCACCTTCCCATCCAACCGGGCAGTGACATTGCCCTGTTTAACGGCTTACTGGCTTACCTGAGTGAAAACCATGCCGTTGATTACAACTACATTGAGTCGTCGACTGACGGGTTGGATTTAGCGCTGGCATCTGCCTTCCGCTTTGGTGATATTGAGTCAGTACAGGCCGTTACAGGACTTGAAAAAGCGCAGATCCTCGCCTTTTACCAACTCTTTGCCACCACCGATAAAACTGTCACCGTATACTCTCAGGGCGTTAACCAGTCCACATCCGGCACCAACAAGGTCAACAGCATCCTCAACTGCCATTTGGCAACCGGTAGGGTCGGCAAACCCGGCAGCACACCTTTCTCGGTCACCGGTCAACCCAACGCCATGGGAGGGCGAGAAGTCGGCGGGTTAGCCAATATGCTAGCCGCCCATATGGACTTTGATAACCCTGACCATACCCAGCAAATCCGCGAGTTTTGGCAGACCGACAACCTTGCGACATCGCCGGGCCTCAAAGCCATCGACATGTTCAATGCCGTTGAGAGTGGGAAAATCAAGGCCATTTGGGTCATGGCGACTAACCCTGCAGTCAGCCTGCCTGATAGTGAAAGGATCAACACTATTTTGGCCAACTGCCCCTATGTGGTCGTGTCAGATTGTGTGGCCGATACTGATACCCTCCGCCATGCAGATGTGGTGTTACCTGCGCAAGGCTGGAGCGAGAAATCCGGGACGGTGACCAATTCTGAAAGACGTATTTCGCGTCAGAGACGCCTGCTCCCCTCACCAGGAGAAGCCAAACCCGACTGGTGGATCATCAGCGAAGTCGCTAAGAAAATGGGGTTCGGCAATGCCTTCAACTACCAAAACGAGGCCGATATATTCCGTGAATATGCCCAAATGACCGCTTTGGGCCAGGAAAAGTACACACCGTTTAGTGATGTTGCCCCACTCACTCGCCCACTCAGCCTCCACGGACTTGCCAACCTCAGTACCCGGCAATATCACCACATGGCACCACAGCAATGGCCAGTCATAGAGTATAACCAGTCCACAGCCCGTTTATTTGCCAATGGTGAGTTTGCCACTCCGTCGGGGAAGGCGCAGTTTATTGCAACCGATCACCGGCCTCCAGCCATGGCAATATCAGAGCGCTACCCCTTTATACTCAATACCGGGCGGATCAGGGATCAATGGCACACCATGACCCGAACCGGCCTATCATCCCGACTCAGCGAGCACCTCAGTGAGCCCTACCTCGATCTGTCGCGGCAAGATGCCAAGCAGTTATCGGTCAAACAGGGTGATTTGGTCAAAGTTTCAAGCGAGCAAGGTAGCATCTTACTGCGCGCCCAAATCAGTAATGAGTGCCAACAAGGCCAAGTGTTTGCTCCGTTCCACTGGAATGATTGCAACACAAGCATGGGAAAGGCCGACACCTTGATTGCACAGCACCGTGACCCACTCTCCGGCCAACCTGAGTTCAAGGCAACAGCGGTCAATATCGAGCCGTCGCCTTATACCAGTGAAGCCTTGTTGATCAGCCAAAGAAAAGATGTCGCTACCCTACTGAGCGACCAAGAGCACTGGACAAACCAACGAACTCACAAAGGTTACTTACTCCGGATCACATCCCAGCAATCACCAGCGAAGTTGCACCACTTGTTAGCACAATGCCTCATAAAGGATGAAGCCACAGGTCAGCAACGTATCAATATTGAAGCTGAGCCTGAAAGTCGCTTTGCCCTATTCAAAGGGGGCCTGATTGAAACGGCCTTTATCGTCAGCGACAACTTGCAAAGCCCCATCGACACAAACAGCTTTAATGAAAAAGATTATGACTATTTGTACACCCTAATTGGCCGACCGTTATCAGACCCGCTGGTGCAGGCTTTATTCACCGGCAAAACCCCGCCAGAACACCAAAATGGCCGACTGGTATGCGCATGTAAGCAAGTCGGCGTTAAAACCATTGAAAAAGCGATTCGTACTCAATCTTGTTGCTCGGTGAAAGACATAGGCAAGGCAACCCAAGCAGGCACAGGCTGCGGAAGCTGTGTCTCTGAACTGCAGATGATGCTGGATGAGGTACGGGTGAGGGAGGGGTAAAGATCCTAGATCCTGGATGCGAGTTCCTAGGCCTCGAACCTTCTAGGAACTAGTTTCTAGGGTCTGCTCCTCATTGCTCCAGATACGAAAAAGCCCAGCATTGCTGCTGGGCTTTTTCTGAATGTGGCGGAGAGATAGGGATTTGAACCCTAGATACGCTATTAACGTATGCCGGTTTTCAAGACCGGTGCTTTCAACCACTCAGCCATCTCTCCGAATTGTATCACCGCAAAGGATGATGGCGGTGAGGGAGGGATTCGAACCCTCGATACGTTGCCGTATACACACTTTCCAGGCGTGCTCCTTCAGCCACTCGGACACCTCACCACATTGTTGTTTTGACGCCTTGCGTCTCAACGGCGGCTAATGTAATCACTTAGCGTATCAGGGTCAAGTGTTTTGCCGAAATCTTTTTTTGACTGGTGAGGAATAGGCCAAATTGTTTCAATGTCCAGCAAACCACTCATCCAGATATCTATCAAGGATGTTATACACTACAATTTAACACGTATTATCAACCTATTATCTCTCAGGCCATTTTAACCCAACGAGCCAATTCGCCTCTGGGTGCCTTGTATTTTGGAGTGTTATGATCGTCCGGCTATTTTCCGCTTTCACCTTTTTGGTGCTGAGCCTTACATCTACCTACAGCCATGCGCTCGAAGGGCATTATGATGTCTGGAACCAAACCTTGGATGAACAGATCCAACAGCTCAGGGCACAAGAGAATACACCTGAAATCGTCAAAGAGCTGGATACCCTGCAAAATGCCAAGGGGATGATTGAAAAAGCGATGGGGTTTGATGACAAGACCCAGAGCTACCGCCAATTGATTGAAGAGTTCCCGGAACTCACAGAAAGGCTCAGGCAACAAGTCGATAACTTTGCGACCACCAAGTTCCCCGACTTTAGCAATATGTCGCAGAAAGAACTGAGCGATACCATCAAAGAGCAAGATACCCAGATCAAACAGCTGGAACAAAGCCGCAACAACAGCAAGGATGAACTGGGTTCGATAGAAAAAGGGATCGATGAATTCTCTGTTCGCTCAACCCAACTGCGCGACTTGATCAAACAAGAAGAGCAAGCCCTGCGCCAAATCGAAAACCAGCCAGATGCCAAGAACCAACAATTGGTCCATCAGATCTCTCATCAATACTATGTCAGCGAGTTGTATATGCTCGAGGCAGAGCAACTCAGTGCTGGCAACCGCCGCACATTGGTCAAACAGCGTATCCAACTACAAAACCTGCAAGTAGATGCAAGGCAAGCGTACCGCAATAACTTACAGCGGGAACTCTCGCGCCAGCAGCGCCTAGATACAGACCTCTCCTCAGAGCAAAGTGATCAATTTGATCTGGATTTAGACGGGCAACCAGACAGCCTCCGCCAGCTGACTATCAACAACAAACGCTATATTGCTGCCTTAAAAGCGATTACCACCCAGAGTGAGCAGGTGCAACAAAGCCTGACGGCTACCCGCAAGCAAATCCGTGAAGTCGACAATACTGCCGATGATTTGGAAACCATGGCAGAGTGGCTCAAACTCAGTCCTGCATTCAGTGAAAACCTCCGGACCCGCATCAGCCGCTTGCCTGCCAACCCACCCATCGAGCAACTGGACAAGGACATTGCCCAAAACCAGATAAAAAAATATGAATACCAACAACTTTCAGATGCCCTTCGGGATAGAGCATCTGCGCCCGGCACCGAGGGGCTGACTGAAGAGCAACTACTGCAGGAAACGGCACTGATTGAAGCTAACCAAATCCTGCTTGAAAAGCTCATCGACCAAACCGACACCTTGATCTACCAGCAAGCAACACTCAAAGTGTCCTACGAGCAGCTCAACAGCAACCTTAACGAGCTGCAAACCTCAGCTAACAAACAATTATTCTGGGCACCGGATACCAACCCAGTCAGTGTCAGGTTTGTGATTGCCACATGGGAAAAACTCAAATGGTTCTTTTCACCCTACCAATGGATTGGTTTCGTCAAATTCCCGGCTGTTGCCGATAAGGTCAAACTGGCATTCGCCCTGACCATTATTGCGGTGATCATCCTTGGCCTAAACTGGTGCCGCAAATACTGGAAGCGCTTCCTTAGCGATACCAGCAAGAAAATCGGAAAAGTCACCCAAGATAAATTCCGCTATAGCTACAGCAATGTTTTTTTCTCATTTTTGCTGGCATGGCCAATCCCGGTTATCGTCGGGCTAGTCGGGCTGATTTTCTCCAGTGGTTGGCAGTACCCGTTCGTCCATCACCTTGGGCAAGCGCTCACCATCCCGATGGCGCTTGTGATGTTCTGCTTCATGCGTGAGATAGTGCGCCCAAACGGTTTGCTCATCAGCCATTTCGGTTGGGAAGAGGATCTCA
Organism: Photobacterium rosenbergii; assembly: GCF_003026455.1. Taxonomy (GTDB): domain Bacteria; phylum Pseudomonadota; class Gammaproteobacteria; order Enterobacterales; family Vibrionaceae; genus Photobacterium; species Photobacterium rosenbergii. The sequence continues at coordinate 83,427 of NZ_PYMB01000007.1, read as the reverse complement.
TCGGCCGCTGCTTCACCCACTACAAGCGGCTGCTATGGGTTTACCTGCCAATGATGGTGATCCAGCAATTTGCCCACCTCTATAGTGATATTGATGTGAATGCGACCCTTGGCAGACTGGCGTTTATCATCAGCAATTTATCCATCAGTTATTTCTTGTGGCGGATGTGCCAAGAAAAACTGCCAATGACTTACGGTGATCTTCCCGAAGGCAAAGCACATATCGGCCACCATGTATTCTGGTGGACCCTGATTTTGATCCCACAGGGGCTCAACTATACCGCGCTAAACGGCTACCTATCCTCCTCTCAGGATGTGATGCACAAGCTGGAGTACTCTGCTGTTCTCGGGGTAGTCACCATATTGATTTACTACCTCGTCAAGCGCTTGATGCTGATCCAGAAACGTCGCTTGGCATTTGAACGCGCCAAGGCCAAACGTCAGGAAATCATTGCCCAACGTATCGCCGAGATGGAGGATGATAAGGATGAGCACCATGGTAGCAATGAAATGCAAATCGAGATTGAAGAGCCGGAAGTCGATCTCGATAAAATCAGCGCTCAGTCGCTGCGCTTGCTACGCACCTTGCTGTTGCTGATTTACCTCGCTTTCCTCTCGACGGTATGGGCCGATTTCTACCAGGCTATCTCCTACCTTGGTGATCTCACCTTGTGGGATGTGACCAATACAATCGATGGTATCGACGAACTGAGTGCGATATCGGTGAGCAGCGTGTTACTGGGGTTCTTGGCTTTCTGGTTAACGGGAATCTTTGCCCGCGACTTGCCCGGCGCAATGGAACTGTTGATCCTCCAACACCTTGACCTGTCTCCGGGTACTGGCTACGCCATTACCTCACTAACCCGTTATATTGCAATTACCATGGGGATATTGATTGGCTCGAGCATGGTCGGCTTTGACTGGTCGAAAATGCAATGGCTGGTTGCGGCACTGGGTGTCGGCCTCGGTTTCGGCTTGCAGGAAATCTTTGCCAACTTTATCTCCGGCTTAATCATCCTGTTTGAAAGGCCAATACGGATTGGAGATACGGTGACCATTCGAAACCTGACCGGGATAATTGCCAAAATCAATACCCGTGCAACAACCATTGTCGATTTCGACCGTAAAGAAGTGATTGTTCCAAACAAGGCCTTCGTGACGGAGCAATTCATCAACTGGTCGCTATCCGACCCTATCACCCGTGTCACTTTATCGATCAGCGTGAATTACTCGGCCAATACGGATTTGGTCACCAAGCTATTGTTCGAGGCGGCTGAAGAGTGTGAGTTGGTACTGGATAACCCGGCACCTGAAGTCTTCTTCCTAACGCTGACAACCGACAGCCAGAATTTCGAAGTCAGGGCCTATGCGGCAGAAACAGCCCACCGCCTGAGCCTGACACACGACCTGCACAACCGTATCAAGCAAAAGTTCAATCACCATGGTATCCAGATAGCCAGCCCGCAGTTGGAAATCCAAATGAAGCGCCGCCGGACTGTGAAAAGTTAAATCTCAGTTGGCACCTCAGAAAAACGAAAAGCCCCACAAGGGGCTTTTTAATGGATCTATTTCGATGCACACGCAGCATTATAATAAATCCTGCAATGTAAAAAGCCCCTTACGGGGCTTTTTTTAATTCTTTCTAGCTGCTCGCTCATTTTGCATTTGGATATAGCTTCCCAAATGCATCGAGGCTGGCTTGCCCCGTAGGATGTATGGCAACTCTGTTGGCTGCATTGTTGCTTTGCTGGTTGGGCGCATTCTTACGTAAAGAACGCGGAACATGTTTTTGGCGACACCTTGGCAACAGCGGTCTACCCAAGAGAAGAAGCGACCGAAAAGACCAATTTTCACCCACAGGACAAACTGACTAACGCCTAACATTGCTGCTAGCGACCAATGTACCTCAATCATATTACTTCCCCATTAATTATGTTTTTGCTTGCAGAACTGACTGAGGTAACTATGCCAGTAAAATCATGAACAATATCCCTATGCCTGTAACTGAATTTAACCTGAATTGACTCCTGCGACCTGTAAAAAACCATTTTTGAAATCAAAGATCCCACCCGTGAAAATAAAACATCAGGTTAACATAATATAATACTACAAATTTAACATAATGATTTAACAGGCAAATATTGGTAAGACACCAATTAAGCAATAACAAAAAGTTAACAACTTGTTTTATAAGCGATCTTTTCTTTGATGTATATCAATTTTGCAGCCTTTCATATCCATCACAAACAGAGATATGTTTTTACAATCAGAAACAGCTTGTTCAATGCTTATCCAAGCACTTTCGTGCAACTTAAAAGCAGATAACCGCAAACAAACTTAAAATAATGGATACTTGGAGTTTGACTAGATAGTAGAAAAGCGTGCTGTCGCACTAAAGTGAGGGACAACTGGGTAGAAATAGAAAAAACCCCGAAGGCAAAACCTTCGGGGCTATAGAATTAGATAGTGATTAGGCAACGAGGCCAAAGTGACTTTTACGCTTGCTGGTAGTATCCAGGAACACGGAACATACGGCGGCACATTTCAAGGAACTGGCCATAAACGACACCCAATGCACCTGAGACGAACGCGTTACTTGTCACCGCAGTGATGATTTGATCAAAGTCAGCACCGACGACTAGCAAGATACACGCATATACTGGCGACTGGAACAATACATAGGCCAGCATATCTGAAACGCCTTTCATCCACCCCGTTGCTGATAGCTTCATGCCTTGGCGGATCATCATGTCACGGAAAACACCATACGGCCAAGCAATCGCGATATTGACCGGAATAGACAGTGTTCTTGAAGCGAGTGACTGTTCAAATGTCATGCCCGATATAAACACTTCTATCATCATGCCTGTAATAAAACTAAAAATTACCATTGCAAAAGTATCCGCAGCAGCACTTCTTACGTTAAATGGCCCTTTAACAGACATAACCAAACCTCAAAATATAGTGAATAAGACCAATGATAAAAAACAAGACAGTTAGAAAAACTGAATTATTACCACTCACCCAGTCAATACGCGTATTAAAACAGAGAAACAGCAGAATTACCCACCAAAGATCTAATTTGTTTGTAAGTTTACAACTACTTTCAGCTCAGTATTTGGCATGATCAGCTACTTTGGCACCAGTCCCGTGCTACAAAAGCTAAAACCCTTCTATCTAATGCCCAAAACCACCCCTTTACTGGGCCATTCCAATGCTATTTGCAGGGTTTAGTTATGAGTTTTAAACACCATAGAGCAGAAAGGAAGGTAAGAGTGCTCAGAAGCATTATTAATGAAAGCGTCTAGCATCTGTTTAAAGGATAAAAAGAACACCCATAAACCACTGTTTTAAATAAATTTAATACAAGGAGAAAAGTAGTGCCCGTTTGGGCTTTGCCGGAACATCTCATAAGCACAATTTTGACGAGCAATATCAGGCTAATTTTTCATAAAAAGACTGGAAATTATTCAACACTAACCAGATTATCCATTGCTGACTGCAATAAATAACATTAAAGATCATTTATTCAGATGCTTTGGTTAGTCAGATAAAAAGAAAACCCCAGCACGAGCCAGGGTTTGAAAACGGGACAAACTTGGTGCGTTGCCTCTGCACCATGCTGTGATAGAACGCAGTTATTGGTAGATAAGATGCTTCAACGCATCAACAATCGGATAGTCAGCGGGACACAGGGCGTAACCAGTAATCTCATCACACCCTACCCACTTGGCATCTTGGTGGCTGTGCAAGACAAGCTCTCCCGAGACCCAATGCGTCAGGTAACCTTTTAAATGGATAACCTTGTCACCATAATCGAATACACTGTCAGCCAGAAACTGCCCAGTGGTGGTTTCGATAGCCAACTCTTCTTGAAGCTCACGCTCCAATGCTTGTGCATCGGTCTCACCGGATTCGACCTTGCCGCCGGGAAACTCCCACAAGCCACCTTGGCTAGCATGCTCGAATCGCTGGGTCAGCAAATACCTTCCCTGCTTTTCAATCACACCAGCAACGACCAAAATCTCTGGCTTTGCCATGTTCTGCTCGACGTCCACCGTTTTACTTCCCGCAGCACTGCTTGAACTTATTGCCACTTCCGCAAGGGCAAGGATCGTTTCGGCCTGTTTCCTTGAATGGGTTAACAGCCTGTGCCGCATTGCCATGCTGTAGATCGTCGGCAGCCATTACCACTTCGGTCAGCATCAATGGTAGCTGGGTGTAGAGTTCTTCTGGTTCAGGCATGCCGGTAACCCCAGCTTCTTGCATCTGAGCCAAGGTATTTTCCTCGTCCAGCATCAGCATCAAAGTAGTGATTAATGCCGATAGCATACGCATAGTGCCATCATTTAGTGGCTGCTCAGCCCAGTTCGGCTCGATATGCGGCCATACCGCTAGGAAACCCTCGGCAAATTGCTGCATCGCCTCTGTCAGTTCGCCCGCCTGCTCAAAACTCAGTTCCTTTGGCAGTTCAAATTCACCGGCCTTGATATGGCGGTACTGCAACTCAAAGTGGTTCAACACCGCCATTTTGTCATCTTGCTGGAGCGCTACCGTCTCATCTTCATCGACACCACCGGTGATCAGCACAGGTAACCAGATCTCTGGTGCCAATGGTTTTGGGTTTGCATTGGCTGCCAAGAGTGCACCCTCAATAAAGGTGGCAGGCATGCCTTCCCAAGCTTCGGGTAACGTCATTAGTTGTGTCATGGTCGGTTCTCATTATCTGTTTCGTCGGCTGATTATAACGGTTTTTGCGCCAGAACAGGAAAATGGTGACAAAAAGACAAACCTATTGAACTTTGCAGTAAATGGTGGCAAAAAAGATGGAGTTATCATCAGGATGGTGGAAATTAATGACAGGTAGCAGTGCAATAATCGCTGGCGGTAGCGGATTGGTCGGTGATGAACTTTTACATCTTCTCCTCAACCAGCCCGATTTCGAGGCTGTCTATGCGCTTTCTCGGCGTGAGCTCCCCCTGCATGGCAGCAAGCTGCACCAGATCATCCATCCTGAACTGCGTGTCACCGAATGGGAAGACGCCTCCCCGACGCCAACTGTCGGTTTCATCTGCCTAGGGACGACCAAGAAACAAGCCGGCAGCAAGAAAGCACTGGAGGCTGTGGACTACCAATTGGTCAAGGAAGTGGCCAAAACCATGAAGATGTTGGGTGTCCGGCATATTGTTGTCATTTCCAGCCTGTTTGCCAGTCCTTGGTCTCCTTCCCATTACCTGCGTTGTAAAGGGAAAATGGAACAGGCATTGGTGAAGATGGGCTTTGAGCACTGCATCTTTGTCCGCCCCGGCCCACTCAAAGGTGAACGCAGCAAACCCAGAAAAGACGAACTGATGGTCCAAGGGATCTTCGATGTCTTCCACCCGCTGGTTATTGGCCCACTCGCCAACCTTGATCCGATCCCGGCAGAGCAAGTGGCAAAGAAAATGCTGACCCTTGCCCTGGAGGCCCAAAGGCACGAATTGCCAAAGGTATTTACCCTCTCAGGACGGATGCTATTAGACAAGCCTGCTATTACCCACTAAAATCTCGCACCCAAGCGGCACGGAGCTGATCTGCCGGATCAGCCCTCGCCTATACTTTTGCACATTGGCACAAAGAGAAATCACATGCGAGTAATTCTAGGCCCGATGGAAGGTGTCCTTGACCACCTGATGCGGGAAATGCTGACAGATATCAATGATTATGATCTGTGCGTCACGGAGTTTGTCCGTGTGGTTGACCAGCTCCTGCCAAACAGTGTCTTCTACCGCCTGTGCCCGGAACTGCGCCAAGGCGGTAAAACAGCCTCCGGCACACCGGTCCGTGTCCAATTGCTGGGCCAAGATCCTGACTGGTTGGCTGAGAATGCCCACCGCGCCATTTCGTTGGGTTCCCCAGGTATTGATATCAATTTCGGCTGCCCAGCAAAATCGGTCAATAAAAGCCGTGGCGGTGCCGTACTGCTACAAGATCCTGGTTTGATGTATGACATCGTCAAAGCGGTACGCGGAGCAACCGATCCCCGCTTACCGGTCACCGCCAAAGTTCGTCTTGGTTGGGATGAACCTAACCACTGCTATGAGATTGCCGATGCCGTTGCCCAAGCTGGCGCGGATGAAATCGTGGTGCATGCCCGCACCAAGGTCGATGGCTACAAGGCCGATACCATCAAGTGGGACTATATCCGTAAGCTAAAAGCTAAGGTCAAAACGCCAATTATAGCCAACGGTGAAATCTGGAATCATCAAGATGGCCAGCGCTGTATGGAAGTGACTGGCAGCGATGCCCTAATGGTATGCCGTGGTGCTATCAACCTGCCGAACCTTGGCAACGTGGTCAAACACAATGAGGCCCATATGGGTTGGGAAGCTGTACTGCAACTCCTGCTGAAGTACTCAACCTATGAAATCAAAGGCGATAAAGGCTTGTATTACCCGAACCGCATCAAACAGTGGTTTGCCTACCTGCGCCATGAATACCCGCAGGCCAAGGCGCTATTTGCCGACATCCGCAAGCACAACAAAGCCGCGCCTATCGTCGAGATCCTCGAACGAAGCTATGCCGACCTCGCGGCCTAAACCAAACACTTTAAGTCGCGACCGTCCAAACAGCAAAAAGCCAGCAACATTTTCATGTGCTGGCTTTTCTATTTCTGGGCTGTATACCCTATTAGGCCCGGCGCTCTCGCCGTACCTGATCCAATGCATCTTGCACCATATCTAGCTCATCATTTGTCAATTCGCTAAACGCAGCCAAGTAAGCAAGCCGCGTCATTTCGTTTTTACGGCGACGCTCTTCATGCTCATGCACCTTGTAAGCCCGGTTAGCTTGGAAGTGTTGGAAGAAACGTTCGATATCCTCCACCGCCAGACTGGATTCAGGCTTAAGGTGATCAAGCATTATCTCAACAAAGTTATCCGGTAGATGGATGTTGAACTTAGGATCCATCGAATAGATAAACGATAACTCCATCGCCTGCCGGTTTTCTTCCCGGCACCGCCAAAATTGAACTGTGCAGCCATGGGTAATTTGCACATCACCGACCTTATGTAGCGATTGCAATGCTTTACCCACATCCGGAGCACTGCCTACCAGCAGGCATTCAAAGCCTTGGGAAATAGCATAGACGCCACACTCCCTCGGCAATGACTCACGATTGACCATTGAGCACTGGTGGCTTGGCATTGGAATTCTTGGCTTATACGCCCGCCTTAGAGCACTCATTGAACCTACCCAATATAATCATTTTGAGTAAGTATCCATATGCAGGCTTTTTTTTCAAGCATTTATAGAGAAAACTAATCATACCAATAACCTAAGAGATATTGGCTAGGAGAGGAGGCGAGTTGAGAATGGGTATTTTGCTCCCCTCTTTAATGCCATTAGACCACCAAAGAAGGAAGCAGAAAAGGGGCGTTCGACTAGCGGTTAGGGTGGTTGAGATTCAGCAAGAATTAATTTTATTTTTTATGAATCATGAGAGAGGCCAGTGATATCAATGGATGGAGTGGCTTCACTACTTCCTAATGATTTTACAGTGGAAAGTTGAGAATTAGACCTGTAAATTCTCAACTTTTTCAACCTACCATATACAAACTTCATATCGGACTTGGAAACTAGTTACCCTTAGAGGCTTCATCTTTTAGCGAGTCAGCGATCATTTTAGATGTAATATCCAAAATCTTTTCTCTATCACTCTTTGACAGCTTATTCAGGTTCACAGCCAATTCAGCAGAGACTTCATCCTCACAGAAAAAGTAACTTAAAGGTACACCAAGTTCGTCCGCTAGTGCTTTCAAAGTACTGATATCAGGCGTATGTCGGCCTTTTTCGTACTGGTTCATTCTTGGACTTGCTGTACTTTCATCCATACCTATACGCACTCCCAAAGCCTTTTGGGAGAGTTTTGCTTTTTTGCGTGCATCTTTGAGGCGCGCTGGGATTGGGTTAGTGAATGACACTTACGCTTCATGTTTCTGATCTCAAGGTAACTAAGATTTTCTTAGTTTTACTGATTTCTGTATACTAAGCAATCCTTAGCTTTTTGGTTTGTATGAGTAGAAGATGGCACGTTCAAGAAAAATCGGCGCATTAATGCACAAGTTATTGATAGAAAAAGAAATGGATGGTTTCACTGTGGTTGAACTGAGAAATGCCTCCATCTCTATTGATGACTCTTTCGTCGATTTGGATGATGCCCGTCGAAAGGTATACCGACAAATCTTACGTTTTATGAGTAATAACTGGCTTAGAAGCGAAGGGAACGGACAGCAAAAACGTTACTTTCAAACCGATGACTTTAAAACCCTTAAAAAGAACTCGGATTTAAGAAGTATCGATACCAGTACTCCTACAGCGCCGGATTACTCGATTTTGAGTCACGAGCGTAACCAGTTCCAAGGTGAACTAGAGATTGTTCTGGGCGAGATCGAAGGATACCAGTCTCTTTATAACCGCTTTCCCGAATTAGAGTCCAAACTATCACCGTACCTTGTTCAGGCCCGAGAACGTTCTGCGCACCTTCTCGGGCAGATCAATGTCCTAACAAACGCTCTCAAAATTGTCTCTGAAGGCAGCAAAGCATGTTAAGGCAATGGCAGTCCGAATGTTCTGAACAAGCTGTACAGAAATATAAAAGCAAACAAGTTCACTTCTTTTGCCAAGCGACACCAGGGGCTGGAAAGACAGTACTGGCTGCAACAGTCGCTTCAAGGTTACTGAAAGAGGATATGATCGACCTTGTACTTTGCTTTTCTCCGTCTCTAACGGTCTCCGAAGGAATAAAAAGAACATTCTCGCGAAAACTTAATTGTACTTTCAATGGTGGGTTAGGCTCTATTGGGCAATCGCTGACCTATCAGTCAATCCAGTACCTTAACGACGAATTTTGGCTGACGCTGCGTAACCATAGAGTGTTCGTAATATTTGATGAAATACACCATTGTTCTGGTACTGAATTGGAAAATGCTAATGTTTGGGGGCAGCAAATATTAACCAGGATTCAAGGCTTAGCGACTTATACTCTCGCCATGTCAGGTACACCTTGGCGCTCTGACTCTTTGCCCATAGTAATGGGAGAATACAGTGACCCAGAAGGACAGCTTGTCGTTGATTATCAATATACCCTAGAGCAGGCGATTAAAGATAAAGTCTGCAGATCCCCTAAAATAGTACTGGTTGATAACGAACATTTGTCTGTCACTAATGATGATAAAGTTGAGTCATTTCCTTCGATTCTAGAAATGATTAAGCAGACTAAAACCTCTTACCAAAACGTCATCCACAATCAGGAGGCGATGGAGTACTTGCTTGGATTGGGTTGCAAAAAGCTAGCAGAAATACGCACTCAATCTCCTAACGCAGGCGGTTTAATTGTCGCAGCTTCAGTACAGCATGCACACACTATTATGGGCATACTAAGTCAAAAATACGCTCAAACAGTCTCTATTGTGACTTACCGTCATAATGAACCTTTGGCAGAAATAGAACATTACCGTCAGAGTGATACCCAATGGATTGTTAGTGTCGGGATGATCAGCGAGGGAACCGATATTCCCCGACTTCAAGTATGCTGCCACATGAGTGCAATCAAGACAGAACTCTACTTTAGGCAGGTGCTCGGCCGCATTCTCCGAGTGAATGATGCTATAAACCAGCAGGCGTGGTTATTTACCTTTGCAGAACAAAGCCTAATTAATTTTTCAGAAAGAATTGAACAGGACATTCCAGAGTCTTGTATGTTTACAAAGATGGCAACCCCGATGGAGTATGATTTTGAAAATCAACCAAATACTTCGAACGATACAAGCATATGTGATTACCACGGCACTCTAGGCTCTAAATTGGTATGGGGTGCTACATCTAGCAGGGATAGCAATTCACAAGGTGCTTTTTGTTCACTCGATGAAATTAGATTAGGCTCTTTCAAACAGCGGGTAATCTCTGCGTTTGTGCGTTCTGAGATTTAGACGGTGTGAAGTTCGGCCATTTTAAACGACTTTTTAGCCAAAACTACTCTATTAAGGCTCGGTTTTGATATTAAAAAGGCAAGGTATTCACACCTTGCCTTTTCATTTAGTTAAGCAGCATGCCAACCGTCAGCCAGCACTTCTGCTTGCTCCAACACAAGCTTGATGGCTTCTTCTGCAGCATCAGGCGGGTACTTCCAGCGGCGAAGCAGTCGGCGCACAAGGTTACGCATACGGGCACGAACACTGTCACGTTTCTGCCAATCAACCGTGGCTGATTTACGCAGCTGATGAGTTAACTCAATCGCCAAGTTACGAAGCGCATCATCGCCAAGTTCTCGCACAGAAGATTCATTTTCAACCAATGCGCGGTAGAAAGCGATTTCATCAATAGACAGGTTGAGCTTATCGAGAAGGGCCGCATCTTCCTGCATCTCTTTCGCCCACTGGATTAGCTCTTCAATTACCTGCGCCGTTTCAATATTACGGTTATGGTACTTTTGAAGCGTCGTCATGATGCGGTCTGAGTATTTCTTCTCCTGCACCACATCATTTTTCATGCGAGCTTTAACCTCATCTCGCAGCAGCTTTTCAAGCAGCTCGACGGCCAGGTTTTTCTCTTTCATATTCCGGACATCTTCCAGAAACTCTTCAGACAACAAGCCAATGTTCGGCTTATCAAGCCCTACCATAGTGAAGATATCGTCCACACCATCTGCTACGACAGCATTATTCAATATTTGCTTCAGGGCCGAGTTTCGCTCTTCATCTGTACGTTTTTTATCAACTGTGGAGTGCTTGATAAAGGCCGCTTTAATCGCTGAATAGAAGGCGATCTCATTCTTGTAGCCATGCACTTCGTCCATGGTATTACAAAGTGAGTAAGCCTTAGTCAATGCTGCCATCACATCAAGGTAACGTCGCTTACCATCTCGTGTTTCTTTACCGTTAGAGTCCGTATGGGACAACCCTGATAGGTGGTTGACTGCACCCGGTAACAAACGCAGGGCATCGGTTTCGAAATCAGGCCGGTAATTAAACACCTCGCCATCGACTGGAGTGGCGAACATACCTCGGATGATATCGACCTTTTCCATCAACACCGCAAAAGCTTCTGCCGTGTCTACGGTTGGCTGTCCTTTTCCCTGGCTGTTGGTGTATGTCTTCAGGGCATTTTTCAACTCGTTAGCAATGCCAATGTAATCAACCACCAAGCCCCCCGGCTTATCTTTAAATACTCGGTTTACACGAGCGATAGCCTGCATCAGGTTATGACCTTTCATCGGTTTGTCGATGTACATGGTATGACAGCATGGGGCATCAAAGCCTGTCAGCCACATATCACGAACGATCACCAACTGAAGTTCATCTTCGGTGTCTTTATAACGCTTCTCGAAAAGCTTCTTGGTCTTCTTATCATGAATGTGAGGCTGCATCTTCTCTTTGTCTGACGCACTGCCTGTCATCACAATTTTAATCGCCCCTTTTTCAGGATCGTCATGGTGCCACTCAGGCTTGAGCTCGACGATAGCATCGTACAAATCAACACAAATCTCACGGCTCATCGACACAATCATCGCTTTGCCCGGGAAAGTGCTGGTACGGGTCGTGAAATGCTCAACCAGATCTTTGGCTACCTGTTTGATCCGAGGCTCAGCCCCTACGAGCTTCTCTAAGGTTGCCCATTGAGATTTGATTTTCTCTCGAGAAGCCGTTTCTTCATCCTCACCGATCTCATCTTCAACTTCGTCGTTCAAGGTTTCGATTTCTTTCTGGTTGATATCAAGCTTGGCCAAACGAGATTCGTAGTAAATCGGCACCGTGGCACCATCATTTACTGCGTCTTGAATATCGTAGATAGAAACGTATTCACCGAATACACCACGGGTATCCTTATCGTCCATGGCGATAGGTGTACCGGTAAAACCGATAAACGAAGCATTCGGCAGAGCATCACGCATGTATTTGGAGTACCCGTATACGTATTTGTGTCCTTTTACTGCGCCGTTTTCATCTTTAACTTCGACCAGTTTGGACTTATTGCCGTACTGGCTACGGTGTGCCTCGTCCGACACCACCACAATGTTGGCGCGCTTTGATAGAACCGGGTGCTCTGTTTCATCATCCAACAGAGCAAACTTCTGTATGGTCGTAAAAATGATGCCACCAGACTGACGGTTGAATAGCAACTCACGCAATGCATCCCTGTCATCAGCTTGCTGTGGGATTTGCTTGAGCGTTTCCTGTGCCATACCAAAAGTATTATAGAGCTGGCCATCCAGATCATTTCGGTCGGTCACCACCACAATGGTTGGGTTGTTCATGGTCGACTGCTGCAACAGCTTACTGGCATAGCAAACCATAGAGATACTCTTGCCACTGCCCTGCGTGTGCCAAACCACGCCCGCTTTACCGCTACCCGGCTTGATTTTATCCAACCCTTTCGTCGCTTGGACTTGGTAACGGGCAATATTCTCGGCGACCATCGGCAAATCAGCGTCTGCCTGCTTGGCCTTAACCGTTGCTTCAACAGCTGCACGCACTGCATGGAACTGATGATAACCGGCAATTTTCTTGATGACTTTATCGTTGTCCGTTTCGAACAAAACGAAGTAGCGGATGTAATCCAACAGTAAATCTTGCTTGAAGAAACCACGAACCATGGTCTCCAACTGAAACTCAAGCAGCGGCTTGTCGTCTTCGCCAGAAACGGTTTTCCATGGCAAGAAGCGCTCTTTGTTTGCCGTCAGAGAGCCGACACGTGCCGTCCAGCCATCACTCACCACCAACGCCTCGTTGAAGACGAATAAGTCTGATATTTCATCCTTATAGGTCTGCAGCTGGTTGTAGGCGTTCCAGATATCGGCATGCTCATCTGCTGGGTTCTTTAATTCGATAACCGAGATAGGCAAACCATTAATAAATACCACCACATCTGGGCGGCGGTTACCCTTGGTACCGGTTATCGTAAACTGATTAACTACCAAGAACTCGTTGTTGTCCGGGTTGGTAAAGTCCATCAGTTGGGCATGGGTATGCTTCGTCTTGGTTTCACCATCTTCAAAAATGGTGTATTCCACCGGCACACCTTCAATCAGGTATTTATGGAAAGTTCGGTTACTTTTGATCAGTACCGGAGTATCAGGCGTACTGACCGTATTCACCACAGTCATTAAGCTATCTACAGGCAATGATGGGTTTAAAATTTCCAGTTGGTTGAGCAAGCGCTGCTTGAGCACGACCTGGTGGTAATCGTCACGCTCTGGTGACTCACCATCAGGCGCAATATCATAGCCATTTTTGTATAGGTAACCTTGGTTGGTAAACCATTCAAGGCATTGTTGTTCTAGTTGGTCTTCTGTGATCATTCAGACTTTACCTTCACTTATTCCACGCACTGTTAATCAAACGCCCTGTCTGGTTGTAAATACCCACTTGTTCGATGTAATGATGGAAGTCTTTATTTTCAGTGACAATCCGGTTAGCCGATTGCCATTTTAACTTGGTTAGCACCCGAGCGGAGAATTCCTGTTCGCCCTGTTATTTCGAAATTCACCTCCACTCGGGTTGCCATTAGCTTACCTCGGCCAGTTGCTCGGTTTGACCTAACTCGATTTCGCCGGAAAGCAATTTAGGAAGCAAGGTGTCACGTAGAAGAGATAGCTCTTTATTCTGCTTTGCGTTCGCTACTTGTTTTCGGACTAAAGACTCGACAATCGCATCGAATGCGTTAACGATTTCTTTGCTCGGCCTCGCAATTGGTAGCGCTTTGAGCAGCTTTGTAGTCAAGCTTCCTCGACTACTATGAGAATCGGAGACAGAGCGCATCTCATCATATCTTCTCTCAAGGCAGTAATAGAGCCAATATGGCGAAATATTGTCAGATGCGCGAAGAGCTACAACAGACTGGTTTATGTAGCAGTCAATTGAATTGAAAGAAGTTTGTCCTCTGGTGTGCCCCTGACCCGCTGAAGCGATTAGTACATCACCATAAGCAGAGGCTTTTGTTGAAGAACCATCAACACCCTCTTGAGTAATATGTTTTTCTGTCTCAATGATAAAATTATTACGCGTTTCACCAGAAGAAAACCAAGGTAACTCACCTCCCCAAAAAGCTTCATTTTTCGTTGATGGAGTCCCACCACTAAAAACTTTAGAAGTTGCGTTATCGATGTCTGTTGCTTCCCAACCTTCAGGGATCAGCCCTAACTCTGACTCAACGAGCTTTTCTGGGAATAGCGAGGCAGTAGCCGCATCCATACCCTCTGGTTGCTCACCATTCATCTTGGCTTTGACGGGGTCGAAGTCGACAAACCATGATTTGAAGATAGCCTGTGCCATTTCTTCTAGGGTTTGGCTAACTTTAGAGTTCAAAGATAATTTATCTGCGATATCACCGATCACTTTAACCACAGCATTCTGTGTTGGAACTGGAATTAGGGGCAATGAAAACTTCTTAAGATCTTTAGCTGGCAATTGGGGCACGGCAGAGCCAGAAGTCAACGATGCTATTTGATCTTGAACCAGCTTAGAAGTGAACAAAAAATACAAAAAGCGAGGATTCCAAACAGTTGTATCAGCTCTCAGAATCAACATGCCGGAGTTTATACGAACAATATCATCAGGAACAAAATCATCATAAAATGCAACGTTACCGATGGTGCCACGGGTAGTTAGGACTATGTCAGAACGCTCTAACTTACCAGCCCTCAATAAATTGTGTCGCTCTTCAGTGATATATTCTTTGTCCGCGAACTGGAAGCCTGACTTAGTTACGTTTTTGGCAGACAAAAACAAACAGTGACCTTCCGGCTTAAACTCATTTTTCTTAGGGTAGTTTTTACCACGGTCACCATCAATTAGCTGAATGCCGAGTTCTTCTAGCATCAACAAATCAAAGCTCATAACCTAACCCCGCTAGGTTCTTCTTGATCTCAGCTTCTAATGTTGCTGATTCAGCGAACTGTTCACCCAGTTTGGTCGTCAGTGCCGCCATCTTTTCAGCAAAAGGAACGCCATCGTCCTCTTCCTCAGCGGCACCTACATAACGACCCGGTGTTAGCACAAAGTCATGCTTAGTGATTTCTTCAAGCGTTGCTGATTTACAGAAACCAGCTTGGTCTTCATAGCCAACACCATGAACCTCTTCACCCGTTTTCCATGCGTGGTATAGGTCAGCGACTTTACGGATATCATCAAAGCTAAAGTCACGTAGAACACGATCTTTCATATAGCCAAGGTTGCGAGCATCAATGAACAGTACCTCACCTTTACGCGCACGCAGTTTGCGACCCGCTTTATCTGTGCGAGCTGTTTTGTTCTTGGTTAGGAACCAAATACATGCTGGGATCTGCGTGTTAGTAAACAGTTGGCCGGGTAGCGCCACCATACATTCAACGAGATCGTTTTCGATAAGCGCTTTACGGATCTCACCTTCATTGTTGGTTGTCGAACTCATTGAGCCGTTTGCCAACAGAAGCGCCTGAGAACCATCAGGAGCAAGATGGTGAAGCATGTGCTGCATCCATGCAAAGTTGGCATTACCTGCTGGCGGCTGACCGTATTTGAAGCGTGGATCGTTATCATCAACACCTGTATTCCACTCTTTCATGTTGAATGGAGGGTTTGCCATGATGAAGTCTGCACGAAGGTCTGGATGTTGAACGTTGGTGTAGGTACTCGCAGGCTCTTTGCCGAAGTCGTAATCAAGACCACGGATAGCCATGTTCATTGCCGCTAGCTGCCACGTCGTGTGGTTGTATTCTTGACCGTAGATAGAGATTTTTTGCTTCTGAGTTAGTGCATCGACTTTCTTCTCGTTGGCATGACGCTCAATAAATTTCTCTGACTGTACAAAGAAACCGCCTGAACCCATTGCAGGGTCATAAACACGACCCTCAAACGGTTCAATCATCTCAACGATTAGCGATACGATAGAAGCAGGTGTATAGAACTGACCGCCTTTTTTACCCTCAGCAAGTGCAAACTGACCAAGCATGTACTCGTACACATGGCCAAGGATATCTTTACTGTTTAGCGAGTTGTGATCGAAAGGAATGGTTGCAATCAGGTTAATAAGCTCGTTTAGCTTAGCCTGGTCTATCTTCAAGCCTGAGTATGACTTGTTAAGTACGCCTTTCAGTTTCGGGTTGTCACGTTCGATGCCTTCTAAAGCATTGTCGATAAGGTGACCAACAGAAGTAATCTTCTTCGCTTTACCGTCGATTTCAAGGTCTGCACCACCGATAACCAGAGGTGCGTTATCTTGTAGGAACTGCCAACGAGACTCTGTTGGTAGCCAGAACACATTTTTCTCGGTGTAGAAATCACGCACTTCTAGTTCGGCTGCGATCTCTTCTGCTAACTCCTCTTCGGAGAAATCCGCTGGATCTAGATAGTATTCATGATCTGGGTTAGCTAGGTCAGCTTTTATCTCATCTTGGCGCAGCTTAAACGCATCAGAGACGTATTTAACAAAGATTAGACCTAACACCGCGTGCTTGTATTGTGCGGCGTCTAGCGTTGAGCGCAGCTTGTCTGCTGCCGTCCAGAGTTTACCCTCTAGATCTTTTAGAAATTGCTGTTCTTGTTGGTTCATAAAAAATCTTCAGTTGGTGCCAACCAGCATTTTTGTATGCAAGTTGGCAGTTTATGGTTGTTCTTTCGATGAAATAGCTTCAAAAAACCGCTATTGTACTTGATCTATCCAGCTTGAGCTAAGTTGTTTCATTGCCGATTCTATCTTGTTCAGCTGCTGTTGGTAATCCAGTGTCTTTGCACGAATAGAATCAAACACTTCTAATTTTTCATGCTCGAAAAGCGGAATAGGCATATCCCCAAGATCTTTGGCATTTAGCATCTGTGCGGTAGTCCCCGTCACCAGCCCAGAGAATTGCAGCTGGCCATAGTAAGAGACCAAATATTGATACAGGGATAGACTGGTAATGCCTTCCACATGTGGTTTTATCCTTACGATGGCAAAAGCCTGACTTGCCAAAGTATTCGTTGGCACATTTTCATCAATCAAGGCAATGCGTCCTACAGCTCCACGGCAAGAAACCAGTACATCATGAGGTTTCACTTGCTGCTTTTTGGCTTTATTGATGTCTTTCGAACTAACTTGAAGTTTCTTTCCTTCACCAGCCAGTTGACCAATGGCATTAAGGCTGGTGAGATTGTGCTCAATGAATGTCTCTGTACCATTTTCATCATGCTTAATCGCCTGGAGGCGAACAATATCAGCAACATCAGACAGCTTTGCTGTTTTGAATTGGCTCAAAAAAGACGATAACTCTGCTTCTTCTTCTGACTGGACGTAACGATTCGGCGACCAGTTAAAGTCCATTTCTTCGACATCACGCACTGAGCATCGTTTACTGAAAACTGTTGTCTCCTCTGAATTGACGAGTTTAAGCACTTGCTCTACATCAGATAACTTATTTTTTACACGACCAAGCTTCTCAATAAAGTGATCACTGCTAGCATCTATAAAAGTAATCTGGTCATCTGTTTTATTTTTATCAATAACAACAACACTGACAGGTATGCTGGTATCTGTGAGCAAGTTACCAGGTAGAGAAATAACAGCTTTCAACCAATTCTTTTCGACAATGTCTTGCTTGAAGTGCTTCTCACCCGCTGCGGTGCGGAAAAGGAAACCATTGGTGACGTAACAAACCACAAGATCGGCGTGTGCCAACATATGACGTAGATGATAGACATCACCCATTAGGGATTTTTCCGGGAACCGTCCCCAGATATCATGAACTTCGTCTTTACCATATTTCACGCCGAAGGGAGGCATTGCGACCGCGCTGCTAAATTGCTTTAACCCACCCTCACCAATCAGTTTTGGTGTTTTGATTGGGTCAGTCGCAATAATATCAACGGACTTGTCCAACAACAGGTTATGAACTTGGCCCAAGAAAGCATCAGTCATATTCATCGTTTCACAAACGATTTCGCCGCCTGATTGAACATTTTGACCGAATTGGTATCCAGCATTAAATGGGCAATACACGCTTGTAACCTGTCCCTCAAGAAGTTGAACTCCTAAATCAAGAAGCTCCTGAGGGTGTGATAGAGCACCAACTTGACGACCAGCACTCTGGCATAGATGCGTGATAGTTTCAGATAGATCTTGATAAGTAACCACACCAGCGCCTACTAGCTCTTGCATGGATGACGTCAAGCGCTCAACTGTGGAAGCCAACTTCTCATCGGTCAGGCTTTTTTGATAAAACGATGAGAAACTCGGATTACGAAACACTTCTTCAAGTGTTTGGTTCTGGCCATCAATCTCCCCATTTCTCTCTAATTTCACCCAAGCACAGCAAGCGGCAAAAAGTTCGTTAAATAGTAATGGCTCATAAGAACCATGGAATGATTGAATTAGGGTGTGTAGTTGCTGTTTCACGCTGAATTTCCTTCAAATATTAGTGGATGCGAGTGCGGTTATAGCTGTCTAGTGTGTAGGTTGTTATCTCAGCCTCACCAGACTCAACCAGGACAACACCACCACGAGCTTTCATTTTTTCCATCTGCTTCAAGAATGCTTTGAGCTGTTTCTCAACAGCATCAATGCCTTTGCGATTTAGGTAGGTTTTATCACCTTCATCGACACCGAACATTTTCACAATCTCAAGCATTTGCTCATTGATGCCACGTTGATTCATTCGCTGATGGATGTGTCTTGTCTTTGCCATATCTGCATCTCCTTCCGCCTTGTTGGTTGGTAATATACGCCTAACCACAAAAAGTGTAAAGCTGATTTTTAAAATTTTTTACTGATTATTTTATTGTTGATTGAAAAGAGTAATACGCAGAATAAATAAAATGAATATAAAGCAATATAAAACAGCATCTTATGGAGTTATCGAACATGGATTGTGACTTTCTTGAACTGTGACCTCGCCTCATTGATGAAGCCAAAGCAACGTGATGTACTCATCAGGTCTCATATTTATGGTGTTTACTTATGGCTATAACAGAATTTCAGCGTCAACTTGAAGCTTTGGGGTTTGTTGCAACCCTCAAGAAAGACAAACCAGCAACAAAAACACCAAAGCCCAAGGTTGCTCAGAGTGAACGTTTTGATACTGGACCATCGAAAACGACGGCTCCAAAAAACAAAACCCGCCCTCTAACGGTGAAAGAAGAACGTGAAAAAGCAGAAATCATTATCCGAAATATGTTTAAAAATCCGAAAAACTGGGAGGCAACAACCTTCAGGAACGCCATCAAATGCGTGACAGGGCAATCACAAATTCTTACTTATAGCGAAGCAGCCAGCATTGTGCGCCAATGGAAGGACTTTGAGTCAAGGGTTTATCGCTTGGACTTTTCCCTCGCCGTTCTGCTACTGACCGGTAAGTGGATTGCCCCCAAGCGCAAACAGATATCAGATTCTAAACAAACAGAAGCTAGATGTGAGAGGAGAGATATGAATGGTAGTTACGTTGGGAGAGTCATTTTCCGTGGTTAATATATAGATACGAAGTGAGGAAGATTAAACCCTTTGAGGTAATCGGTAATTGCACCTTTGGGTTTGCTCATGGTTGGAGAAGTTGGATTTATGAATACTTGTGATAGTAGGTTTCGCATCAAAGAGAGCTTCGTCCTTATGCGAAGCCACCATAGTAATGTGCGCCATAACTTAAACTTGGGTAATAGTGAAGTTCATTTCCACATAAATCTTTGATGCCATGAACCTACTGTTGCATATTATGGATATAACTAAATTCATCGATTGATCTAAAGAATATGAAAGTAATCTCGAACATAACAGGCACTCACCATGATGAGCTGCAGAAATTAATCACCAAAGGCGGTGATAGGCTGCTGATAACATCTCCATTCTTAGCATCTAATATGACTGAGTTTCTAGCTAGTTTTGACTTCAAAAACATAAAGTGCATTGAGTTAGTAACCACATTTAAAGCTAACGCCCCAGAGCAGCTAACCAAACCGAAACAATTATTAGATTTCCTCGAGTACTTTCATGTGCATCTTCCATCAATAAAAGTAAAGGTACATGTTGATAACAGCCTTCATGGAAAAGTTTATATCGTCACTAACACCCATGAGCATCAAGCAATAATTACATCTGCGAATTTCACGAATAACGGCCAAAAGCATAACCATGAGTGGGGCTTACTTTCTGGTCATAGCGAGCAACTAGTCAACCTACTAGATGAGATTTACGAAGCAATCGAGTATAGGGAGTTAACATTAACTCAGCTAAGAAAAGCAGTAATATTTGCCGAACATTATCAATCGACCAAGGTATGGGAAACTACTCAGCCTCAAGCAGATATTGATATATTGCCACGAGTTTACTCATCTGAAAGCGACTCGGATAAAGAATCACTCTATTTTCTTAAGCCAATTGGTACCAGTGAAGAGCCGGTTCTTTTAGAGGATCGTCAAGACTTCTCCGACCTCCACCAAAACTTACACTTCTCAAAGAAAAAACCCAAAGGCGTGACCAAGGGTGATATTGTGATTACGACAGGAGTTGGGTCAGGCTCTTTACTTAGTTACTTTAAAGTCACTGGCAGTTTATTTCATGTTACGGAGGAAGAGATAAAACTAGAATCATGGAAAGAGCGATGGCCATGGTACATGGAAGGGCAAAATCGTAGCTGTGACTTCGGCAGTTCATGGTGGAAACATGACATTAAACGAAATGAAGTATTAGAGGAGTTCCGACAATTATACCCAACTACAGCAGTAACCACATCAGGGAAATTCAGCCTTGGCACGCTTAATTTTGGCAACGATAAAGTGCAGATAACCAAGGAATTTGGTGAGTTCCTAATTAGCAAAATTGAAAATTGCATAGAACAATCATCATAGGTCGCTTTTGTGGCAAAATTGATCAACGAAAATTATCTTCTAAATGACTCTACAAACAACACTATGAAAAATAAAGCTCAGACAAAGCTTCAAAAGCGATGGAATGAGGCTCTTGAAAGCGGGTCCATTATAAGTACTAATGAGATTGTAGACTTTGGTTTTAGTACACAGGCTAAGGGTTTCTATGATGCTGCAACAGTCTTACAAACTAACAACGTAAGTGGCCCTCCTTACTACATGTTATTATCACTATCAATAGAGTGTTATTTAAAGAGTATACGAACGACAACATATTGGAATGGATGTAGAGGAGTCGGTGTCATGCATGAAAAAGGACACAACTTGTCGGCACTATTTTCAAACTTAGGCTGTAAGTACCCGAAAGATACCCTTTACCTATCTGAGCGATACCAGGCTCGCTACAGAAGAGATTTAAATGATGATCTTGCAAGAAATGCAAATGTATTTACGAACCAACGTTATCCGTACAAAGCGGATCACACAATACCACAGCCAGATAAAACACAGTGGTATCCAGAACGTAATGAACAAGCAGAACTTGATAACCACACCTTTGTCGATATCACTGCACTAGAGACCGTAGCAGCGTTCTTAAATGAAGAACTGTCTTTTACCAGAGATAAGTAACTACTAGTAAATATTGGTTGGGTTACTTTTGAACTGAAGCATACTCAGCCAACTCAACTCAACTCAACTACATATCAATTCAAGACTGGATTGGTGTCACAACTGAATTTTCACCCAATAACTCTTGTTGGAGGTCAAACACCCTAAAGCGGAGCCTGGCGTTCTCAGCCTCTAACTGCTTTCGGGCCTCAATTGCATTATTTCGTTGCACCCTGTATTTATCTTTAAGCTCATTGGCTTTTTTTAATTGGTGTTTTAGCCCATCAAGCTCAGACAAAGGGACATCGAGCTCAATATCTAAGCCTGTTGTCATTGCTTTATCACGGTTGAGGTTGTATTCATCGATAACAGGTTTGGCGTAGGCCACGAACTCTTTGAACTTATGGACATAGCTATTGCCAAGTTGGGCTTCATTATTGATTCGGTTTAACGTGAGTTTACCCGTTGCCTTAACATGAAGCGGCTTACCATCTAATAGTCGCTGAAATGCATTGACCAGTAACCCTTCTGCCTTGCAGGTTGCCTTATACTCTACTTTCATGACCATACCGCCTTAATATCATCATTGAAGCTCTCAAATGGGATGCAGTGTTTGACCAATGTTGGTTCAATAGACAGAATCTTCTTCTTTCTGGCATCCAGAATCAATTCATTGGCATAATCACCCATATCATTGATTGCCCGGAACGAAGCAATGAGGTTATCCCGCTCCCTCGATAGCCTTTTGGCCGCCTTATCCGTGACAACCTTATGCTCACAGGGGGCTTCAACAATATCCATCAGTGAGCAAAGGCGCTCACAATTACGGTTGGTGCAGTACCCCCCTGTAGGAAGCAACACAATGGATTTGTCACCGGACCTTACCAAGGCTACCAATTCACTTCGGGACATAACAATTTCCTCCCCCTGTGCTAGCCTCTCTGCTTTATTCTGGGCTATGCGCTCACCTTCTGCACCGCTTAAGGTATCGGATACGTTGTAAATCTCATCCCATGCGTCGACCGCTGAACTTTCAATGGCTTCATCAAATTCACTCATTAACTGAGTATCCATCAACAGCTGTTTGGTACGCGCCAGCTCGGAATAATTCGCGTACCAATTAGACATGTTTATATTGCGGTGCTTAAGCTGGTATTTAACTGTAAGTGCGTTGCCCAGTCGGTTCTTCACCATAAAAACTACAAAACTCCGCCGTAAATCATGAGGGCTAAGCTTTGGTAAACCGCCTCCGACCTTTAAGATCCCTGCGCGGTCTGGATTTAGCAGGTCGAATTCCTCAACGTCTTCTGCGGTCGCAGTAATGTTGAACTCTTTCATATTCAATGCACCATCAGCACCGTCAACCCTATATTTTAGCGACGATTTATTTATGATTACTTCACTGTCATAAGGGATATCAGAAGAAATAAAGGCACTCTCAAGGTCTTGTTTCTTTGCATTATATTGGTCTTGGGTTAACAGACTATTTTGATAACCGTCATCCAGTCGTTTTAAACTGTATTTTCTCGCGGCTTGCGTGGCGTCATAAGCTAGCTCCAGTGCCAGCTTTGCGATAGGGGCAGTATTCCACGTCGTATAAATCTTTTCGCCCTTATTTCCTTTTGTAGAAAACCCTGAGACCTTGGGTACAGCAGCCAGTGAATCATCATAGCTCTCTTTATTCATGGAAAGCAGCTCTTCCCTTCGGGCAGCGGAGAACAAACCGACACAAATAAAGCACATCCTGAGTAATTTACCTAACCAACCTCCTCGCCTGTGAAAGGAGAAGTCAGGAATGGCTTTTCGTTCAGGCCACTTGCTTGCTCTGTTAGACATCCTTTTGCTGAATGTCATCATTTGCCTATCGGTTAAGGTACTTACATCGAGTGCTTTTTGCTCAGCGTTGAACATTTCATCCTGATAGGTGTATAGCTTCTCCATGGCCTCTGAAATCTGATGGCGATAGGGGTGATAGGTTTCCACAAATTCAACAACTGTCCTTAAAATAATGACATGAATCACTTCAGGAAATGCGATGGCCTGACCACCGTCCTCCGTATCAGGGTTAACCCACTTGATATACTCTCGTTTATGGACATAACGCGATACAAGATCTGCTTTATTCAATGCATTGACCGTTGAGGCAACGGCTCGGCACGTACCTTCACTGCCGACCCCATGCAATGTTTTACTGCACCTTTTCCACTCCTTTTCGCTCGAAAGCAAGCTGAAGTCACTTTTTCCCCAGCGTGTTGCGATGGCTTTTAAATGATCCCTTCTCTTTAGCAACGAGCTAACAGCCACATGGGAGTTAGATTTTGATTTTTCCTTTTGCCATTGCATCTGCGCATAGAGGTAAGACTGAATATCGTGGCGGTACTTCTCATCAATATGCCTAAAAGAGATTGCTTTTTTATTCTGGTTCAGGGCATGGAAGTCCCACTCTACATCAAAGACACGTGACACTCCGTTCTTGTCAGAGTCAAACGTCACATACGGGTTTTCAGCAAGTTCTTGGCGAAACTGTATAAGCTTTTTAGACATAAGTTACCCCTTAAAAAATTGGCTTACGCTGGCTCGGTCTTGGTAAAGCGGGTGGTACTCGCCGTCATCCACTTTTTGTTTTGCTAGAGCGTAGTTTTTAGGTGCTTTCTGTTTCAGCCTGAGAAGGGCTTTTTTAACATGCCTTCCACCACGAAATACTCATCCTTCGGTGTGGAATTACTCGCCACCATCTCTTTGAGGTCTTCAATTTGCTCTAAAAATGACAGCATCAGCCAGATGTCATTTTCTGACGCCACCAATTTATGGCTGTCGCAATCAAAGCAAGCAAGAAAATCCGTACAACGACCTGTATCTTTTGAAAAATCAATGCCTAACTGCTTCATGCGCCTCGCTTCCGCAATAAGCTTCTCTGGTGTTGCCCCTGCGCATTTGATGCCACTGGGCGTTGTCATTAATGGCTGCTCTTTACTTTCACGGCTGCGCAAATTCTTATAATCATAATCTGACAAAATATCGCTGCGCATCACCTTTGCATCCTCGATGGCTTTGCCAATATCCTCGCCCTTGGCAATAGCGTATTGTGCGCCCATCGTGGCATTAAGGTTGTTATCGTGGTCTGCCTGAACACCACTAGAGTAGCGTCGGGCGACAACATTTATGTCATTATTCAGCCCCTGCGACACAAGGAAAATATCTTCAGTGACTCGCATCAGAACATCGGATTTTGTCGCCCTGAATCGGCTTGTAGTAACCGTTAAGCCAGTTATCTTCTCAATCTGAGTATTGATGAGGCCAACATTTGAACCATGGCTAATGAATGTCCAAACCTCACCATTGGTATTAAAGAAAGGGCAGAGCGGCAGCTCATTTGACAGCGGGATACCCAGTGATAAGTACATCACCTTAGATGTTTTTAGCCATCGGGTAATCAACTCTTGGGTTCGCTGACTAAAACCAGCGCTATTATCCAAGTCCTTATAACCCGCCCTGAACTTCTCACCGTCAAAAACAAACCGCCCGCTACCGATACTTTTAAATGAAACATCCCCATGCTGCACATTAGCAAGCACCGATGTATTCATGCCTGTCAGCATTGAGAACACGAAAAACCAATTGCGCGATGCCTGATTATAAAGAGCTTGCCGATGAAGTTGCTCAAGTGGAAGCGGGCTACTCTTTATATTTGCAGCTGTGGGTTTCATGCACAGCTTGAAGCCCTTTTTCTTTTCTGCACTTTGCCTTAATTTCCAGCCATTGCGCCTTACTTGCTCATCAAACCGTTCTTCATCAAAGAACGGGTGAATATCTAGCAACTCATTTTTCTCAATCGCTTCCTGAAAGACCAGTGCGCCTTTAACCAATATTTTGGATAAAGTCTTCAGCTCTGTTTCCACATGAAACGCTTTATTTGCAGCCAAAGGGCGTGCTGCAACTTCTGGCAGTGTCTTGAGGTCAGATTCTCTGTTCCACAGCCTTAATAAGAAAGATAAGCTGACTTTAACCTGCCCTGCTAACGATACCCTCTCACCTTTTTCGCGTAATTTATTGAAGTGCTTAATGCAATCAATCATGACAGTATTAGTGAAAAGCTCACCGTGGTAACCAATACCATCAAGGTATTTAAAGTAAATAACAAGCCCAGAAAAATAATTCTGCTTTGATATGTTTTCAGGTAATGGGTTTAGCCGTTGGTGAATTTCCCTAACGATATCATCACGATTTGCCAATACCTCATTCCCTGACTTTATTTGATTTACTGTCGGGACATTCAGATAACGCAGACGGTGTGTGTAAGCTTTATTTTCATTCCCACAATCTAATACCATATCTGCAAAACGAATTGGGATGATAGGTGCGCTGGTCTTTTTTGTTGTAATCTTGGTACGTTTACGTCCTTGCGTCATAGTGCCCCTTCCAAGTCCTCAAAAGCGCCAATATAGTCCAGTACATCCTCGTAGATTTCGTCGGCAGAGGGCATGTCCTGTGCTATTTTCAGGTATTCCATGGTCGTCGCCCTATCTTCATGGCCTAGCAAAGCCGATACCCTATCCAATGCCTCATCGGGTGTGATTGATGGGTTGCCATACTCATCCTTTTTATTTAAAAGGTGGCGGAAGATATTCACAGCAAACGTTGAACGTAAATTATGTATGGAGCCGTTAATCGGTTTGTCGAGACCTTGGGTTAGGTTTGCAGTATTACGTATTTCCACCCAGCGCCCAGTAAAGTCTTGTAGCCGGGTAAACATGGGTTTCCCGGATTGGGTAATAAACAGGTATTCAAGTTCGGGGTTAATGGCATCGTCACCCTCAAAGAGATGCGTATTACCTGCCTCAACCTGCTCCTTGCACCATGCTTTGAATTTCTCTAGACGCTTTTGATACCTGTCAGACTGCGAGTAATCGTAAAGCACCTTCATTAATGTGGCAGGGATAATAGTAACGCGGCTTTTATTCTTCTCTGCGAAGCCCTCAGCAGTCTTTGTGAGTGATTGATATTTATCACCGACACCCAAATCCATCACAGGCTTTTTAAACTCCTCTTCACCGTCCTGAATCATGGTTTCGGGGTTAACAACCTGTCCCAAATGAAGGCTCGCTGCTTCCTCTCGACGTAACCCTGTATAACGGCAAATCATTGGATGCAGGCAAAACTCAATCGGCAGTGAGTGCAGTTTATTATTGTCACCATGGCGAACTACCCTGCGGGACTTCATAAGTATATTTTGTAGGATGTTCCATTCACTATTTGTAAACGGTTTTAAGTCACGGCGTAGGTTGCTGAGGTTTGTGCCGCCACTGCGAGATGGCTTTGCAAACTTAATCCGCATATCGGTCGTGTGCACCTGCTTACGTTGGTAAGCTTTCATACTGGATGCAGACGCCTCGAAATGGATATTAACGGTCTCAAACTGGAAGGGAGGGTTATTAAAGCGGATACCTTGGCGAAGACAGTGTTTATAGAAACCAACGACACTGCTCATATATTGCCTAGCCGTTGATTTAGCCAATACACCATCAATAGCGAGATGCTTGATTCCATCTCGATATTGGTAGGTTAAACGTTCCTGCTTGTTGCGAGGAAAGGCACTCCATTCTGGACGGGGGTCATCATAGAGAGGGTCAAAGTCACCTTCATCGTATTCAGCATCCCACTCAGCCTGTTTGTCCAGTATAAAGCTGAAGTAATGGGCAAGCCCCTGTGCATCTGTACCGAGTTCAAGCACGCCACCATCAATTGCTTTCGACAATAAGAACTCATTGACCATATCTAATGGCTGGTAGCTGATTAGGTTGTCTTTGTCGTCATACCCAGCGATATAGAGTAAGGGGAGCTTCTTGATTGGGAACGTATTGCCATTGGAACGGTAGCTAACCCGAGGTTCGCCATTCTCGTCAATGGATATCAATGGTTTCTCGTAAGCGAAGTTAGGGATAGATGAAATCTCTACCTCTTTTCGTATGGCATTTTTCTGATTTTCATCGCTTTCTGGCATACACACCCCACACATTAACTGTATATAAAAACAGTATACATCTAGCTTTCAACTTTAATAGTTATCTATGTGGGTTTTCATTGTCGCGATCAAAAAAATGCCGCCACTGTTGCACAATATGGCATCAGTGGCGGCACTCTTGATTTGTATTGAGCCATCATGAATCAAACGTAATGTATGAATCAGTAAAAACCATTCTCAACTTTAAAAGTTAATTAACTCTTTTTAGCCCATTCAGGTAAGTTTTGGATGTGGTCCTCCCAGTCGATCACGTCGATCTCATACACTACGCTGTCGCGTACTGATTCACCGGCAGCATGCATGGCATCTTTCGAGCCGGTCAACAGCGGGTGCCATTCTGGTAGCTCCTTGCCTTCTGCAAGCAAGCGGTAGGCACAAGTTTCAGGTAGCCAGACAAACTCGTCGATACGCTCACGGGTCAACTTGAGGCACTCTTCACCCGATTCAAAGCGATTCGGGTAATCTTTGCAAGAGCAGGTGTCGTTGTCCAGCAGGCTGCAGGCAACATTGGTGTAGTAGATTTCGTCGGTATCATCGTCGATCAGTTTGTGCAGGCAGCATTTGCCGCAGCCGTCACACAGCGCTTCCCACTCCTGATCGGTCATTTCCTTCAAATCTTTCTCTTGCCAATAGTGCGTCATCACTTTGCCTTCTGTTGCTCTCTACCTTGCCCTTAGTTGCCAAGGCTATCATGGAGGCGGTTTTATAGCTTCCACACCTATAAAGTGCAAGTACTTCCGGCCCTTTGCTACCAATTACACCATGTAATAATAGTCATTCGTATCCATGATTTAAAATGCCACATTTTTTTGATCCGTAGCGGCGAGAGTGGTAACGTTCGCAACCGTTTTTATTAGTGTAGATGAGTGGTAAGTGATGGAGTGTCGACTAGGTTGTGGCGCATGCTGTATTGCACCGAGTATTTCTTCCCCGATCCCCGGCATGCCGAAAGGCAAACCGGCCGGAGTTCGCTGCATCCAGCTCAATGACGAGAATTTGTGTAAGATTTTCGGCAAGCCAGAACGCCCTGCCGTGTGCCATCAATTTAAAGCCTGCCCGTCACTGTGCGGAACGAGCAACAAGCAGGCGTTGGAAAACATTACCGAATTAGAAACTATGACCTAAACCGCCACCTTGCCGGTTAGGATACGTAGAACGGACTTGGCGTGCTCTACCGCCTGATGACCCGAATAGGTCAAGTAGCCGCCGTCCTCTTGGGTCACCAACCCTTTGGCATACAAACGCTGTGCAGCTGCCACCATTTCAGGCGCAGCACCACTGTGCACTTTAATCCCCTCCAAATCGCTGTGCATCGGGAATTTTACTAGCAGGTTCATCTCGTGAACCAAATCGGCATTGTACGGCATGCATTTCTCTCTTACTGAATTAACCTAACAGTAATACTAGCGGCTTATGGCCAGAAAAGTAGGTAGCAAGATCAATTCAAGCGCATCGCGAAAGCGAGCAAGATCATATTTTTGTTATAAAAAAACCGCCCCTGAAGGACGGTTTTAAAATATCGCTTGGTCGTATTATGCCTGGATACCGACAATCAACCAAGGCGCATTAGGAGTGCGCAAGTCGCGCTCTAGATGCCAGATATCTGTAATATCTTCTTCTACACCTTCTTGGCGGTCTTTGTAACGGCCAGAGAACTTGATGCTCAGTTGGGCGATGTTGGCATCATAGTCAGCTCGAACGAGTTCTGCATCAACGTACATCACTTCTGTATGCTGCTCACCCTCTAGCTTGGCACGTTCTGCAATCAAATCGTCAAGCAGCGCAGGGCTGACGTACTCTTTGATCTTAGCCAGTTCATTGTGGTTCCAAGCGCCCTGGATAGTCCGGTAGTGCTCTCGGGAGCCGTTCAGGAACGCATTCATGTTAAAGCCCGGAGGCAGGTTGAATGGCACGTCGCTGTCAGTTGATACGTACTCTTCCTGTGCCATACCGCCTTGGCTCGCCTGCTGGCGGAACTGGTTAGGCTGCTGTGGTTGGCGGGGGGAGTTACCAGCATACGCTTCGCGGTGGCCCATCGGGGTCGATTTGGCACCACGCATTGTTTTGAACAACTTGAAGATAACAAAGGCAATCAAGCCCAAGATCAAAATATCCATGAACTGGATACCTTCAAACGCACCACCAAAGAAGGCTGCTAGCAATCCACCAGCCAATAGTCCGCCCATCAGGCCGCCCATTAGTCCCTTCTTGCTTGAGTTTGCTGCCTGATTAGCACCGGGTTGTTGCTGCTGTCTCAGGGTGTCCGTTTGTTGTGGTTGCTGCTTTTTCACTGGCGCAGTTTTAAAGCTTTTGCCAAATGATTTACCGCCACCAAATTTCTTTGCCTCAACCTCAGGAGCAACGAATGCAACTGTCAGGATAAGGGCAAAAACTGTGAAGATGCGTTTCATTTGAATGAATTACCTTTGCCTCATATAGAATCTTGCATCGTAAACCGCCACAACTGAATGTCAACCAAACCACACAAGCAAATTGTTACTAATATTAATAACCGACGAAATATTTCCCTATCATGCTAGATTGGATTAGTCTTTAATACTAATAACTTCAATGTGTTAATAAAATATTTGTAGGCGGAATAAGATATGCAAGATACGCACAGCAAACTGATCGGATATCTATTGTGGATTTTCGGTTTTACCGGTGCCCACCGCTTTTACTACGGTAGACCGGTTACCGGCACCATCTGGTTCTTCACATTAGGGCTGCTAGGTATCGGCTGGTTGATTGACCTGTTTTTGATCCCATCCATGGACCGCGAGGCCGACCTGCGTTTTCAGGGCGGTGACATTGACTACACCGTGGCCTGGCTATTACTGACCTTCCTTGGCGTGTTCGGCGTTCACCGTATGTACATGGGCAAATGGTTAACTGGTATCTTGTATTTGTGTACCTTTGGCTTTTTCCTAATTGGTATTCTGGTTGATTTCTGGACCTTGAATGACCAAGTTTCCATCCAGAACCAGGAGCGCCGCCGCGCCTAATTCGGGGCCAAGGGCCTATCGGCATAGTGCTGTAAATCTAATCAACACTGATGCCAGCATTCAAAATAATGCTGGCATCAGCCATGACTGGGCTCACAACTCACCAAGTAAATGTTAGAAAAGGTTATTAGGCAGGATATGTTGCTTGACCTATTCTTGTTGAAAACACTAAAATATCGAACAATGTTCTAATTATTTTTTGCCTTTTGGCAAAAAAACTTATTTCGCATCATACCCACTCGAGTTGGGCATATTACAATTAAGCAAAATAAGACTTAGTCGATTAAGAGTAACTTCGATGGCAAGACGAAACGACCATACTCGTGAAGAGTTGGTAAGTATGACACTGGAGCAAGTCAAAAACTTTCTCGCCCAGCACCCACACCATGAACTCAGCCTGCGCAAAGTCGCCGCTATGATAGGCTATGTGCCTAGTACACTGGTCAACGTGTTCGGTAACTACAACCTTCTTCTGCTGCATGCGGTGGCCCAGACTCTTGATGAGCTATTTGCCCAAGCAGAAGCGGAAATGAAAGAAGCCTCATCAGCGGAAGATGCACTCAAGCGCCTTGCATACTGTTACCTGGATTTTGCCTCGCAGAACCCATACCGCTGGCAACTTATTTTCCAACATACGATGAATGGTGAGGAATTGCCGGAGTGGCAATCTGAGCGTATCAACAACATGACCGGTATGCTGGAAACCTTGATCCACCAAATCAACCCTAACCTAAGCAGTGATGAAACCTTGGAAGCCAGCCGTGTGATTTGGTCTGGTGTACACGGTATCACCTTGCTATCGGTAGACGACAAGCTGTTTACTGCCGTACCGGTTGATGGCAAAGCTTTGATTGATAACCTGTTAAGCACTTACCTCAACGCTTGGAAAGGGTAAGCTGTTAACCGTTATTAAGCCGTATCTGGTCTAAGCTTAGGCCAGATACCTATACTCTCATGTCAACAAGTGATAACGTCTTTATTCAACCCGCACTACCTGCGGTGACTACTTTCGATGACCCATTCGAACTCAGGCTAAAGTATTCATGTCAGATCAGTCTCGACTCCTAACTCAGCGGCGCTTCCTGCCCTACTTTCTTACGCAGGCCTTCGGGGCGTTTAATGACAACATCTACAAGAATGTTCTGCTTATCCTTATTGCGTTTGCCGCTCCCGGTACCTTACCGGTAGACAGCGATCTGGTCATCAATCTGGCTGCAGGCTTATTCATTTTGCCGTTCTTCCTTTTTTCCGCCACAGCCGGGGTGATCACAGACAAATACGATAAAGCTAATATTATGCGCGTGGTGAAGATGGCCGAAATCATCATCATGTCTTTGGCTGCGATTGCGTTTATCAGTGAAAACTACCTGATGCTGCTAATCCTGCTGTTCCTAATGGGGACCCAGTCAGCCTTTTTCGGGCCAGCCAAGTACGCCCTACTTCCCCAACAACTGAAAAAAGAAGAGTTGGTTTCCGGTAATGCACTGGTTGAAACCGGTACCTTCCTGGCCATACTCATTGGTACCTTGCTGGCTGGGGTTATTGCCAACCAGGAACAGGCAACCTATATCGCGGCCATTAGCGTGGTCAGTTTTGCTATTATCGGCTACCTGTGCTCACAAGCGATCCCTTCGACCAAGCCAAGTAACCCAGATATCGTTTTTAAATGGCAACCGGTTAAACAAACTCGTAAGACGCTGGCGATTGCCCGCAAAGACAAAACCGTCTTCCAATGTATCATGGGGATTAGCTGGTTCTGGTTCCTCGGGGCCTGTTACCTGACACAATTCCCGAACTTTGCCAAACTGCACCTCGGTGGCAATGCGGCGTCGGTTTCGTTCCTGCTAACCCTGTTCTCAATTGGTATTGCCGTTGGCTCACTGTTGTGTGACCGGTTATCAGGCCACCGTATCGAGCCGGGCATTGTGCCACTGGGGAGCATGGGGATCACCCTATTTGGTGCTGGGCTAATGTTCAGTACCCCAAGCACTTTGCCTGAAACCCAACCTATTCTTGAGTTTATTACTGATCCTCAACTACTTGGCGTGTTTGTTTGCCTTACTATGCTTGGGGTCTCTGGCGGTATTTTCATTGTCCCACTCTATGCCATGATGCAGCACCGCGCCAAGGAATCTGAGCGGGCCCAGGTGATTGCGGCAAATAATATCTGGAACGCCATCTTCATGGTGGTCAGTGCGATTAGCGGCATTGTGGTACTGTCGGTGCTGGAATTCACCATACCGCAGTTCTTCCTGATCTTGTCGGTACTCAACCTGGTAGTCGTCGTATACATCTACGTGCAGGCACCTGACTTTTTCTGGCGCTTTATGGTTTGGCTCGTTAGCCACACCATGTACCGCGTAACCCACAAAGATCTGGCTAACATCCCAGACAAAGGTGGAGTGCTGATTGTTTCTAACCATGTCAGTTACATGGATGCTCTGCTGCTTGCCGGTGCATGCCCGCGCCCAATCCGCTTTTTGATGGACAGGGATATCTACAACCTGCCGATGATCCGGGCCTTCTGCCGAGCCTGCAAGGTGATCCCGATTGATGCCACGGATAGAAAGTCAGTCATGAAGGCCTTTGTCGGCGTCAGCAAACACCTTGAGCGTGGAGAGGTCGTCTGTGTATTCCCCGAAGGCCAGTTGACCTACGATGGCGAGATGGGGCCTTTTATGCGCGGGATTGATTTGATCATCAAGCGCTCCCCGGTACCTGTTGTCCCTGTGGCGATCCAAGGCCTTTGGGGCAGCTTCTTCAGCCGAGAAGGTGGCCGCGCACTACTGAAAATCCCTAAACGTTTCTGGTCAAAAGTGACGATTGTCGCCGGGAAGCCGGTTCAGCCGGAAGACACCAATAGTAGCCATTTGCGTGAAGAAGTGCTGACACTGAGGGGAGAAAATCGCTGAGGCGATTGGCGATTGGCGATTGGCGATTGGCGATTGGCGATTGGCGATTGGCGATTGGCGATTGGCGATGTTAGATTTTAAAAAGGCCAGTGGGTTTATCAACCCGCTGGCCTTTTTTATATTATTTTTGCCCAGCCAGCCAGTCAGCCAACTGCTTGCGAGATATCTTGACCCCACCCGAGCTTAAATGGCTAGGCAAAGCCAAGTACTTAACCGGCCGGCGAAGTCCCATCACCTGCCTCTTCATAAACGCAGCCAACTCATCTTGAAGAGAAGCAACAAGCTCGTTAGTGGTCTCGACAATGGCCACTGGGCATTGGCCATAATCAGTGTCATCTACCGGCAGGACAAAAGCCTGCTGGACTTTAGGATGGGACAAGAGGACTTTTTCAATCTCTTCCGGCTGGATATTTTCACCGCCAGAAATAAACATATTGTCCTTACGGCCAAGGATAAACAACTCCTCGTCTTGCCAGATGGCCAGATCCTTGGTTGCAAACCAGTCTTGATCCGAGAAAGGAAAAACCATTCGGTTACGGTAGTAGCCCATTCCCAAGGTCTTGCCTTTTACCAGGACTTCACCCTCTTTAAGCACCAACTCACGGTTTGGCAAAACAGCACCAACACCCGCACTGCTATCGGCAAGCTTGGCCGTGACAGTCGAGCCCATCTCCGTCATGCCATAACCACACCAGCACTCGACTCCCGCTTGCTTGGCGCGCTCGGTAAGGCTCACCGGGATCATTGCCCCGCCAAGCAATACTCGTTTCAAAGACAAGCCAGCAATGTCGCTATTGTCCAAAAGCCTCTGAAGTTGGGTCGGCACCAATGATGCGTGGGTGACCTTGCTCAGGGCCACTTCTAGCTCTTGCGGTGGTTCAACGACCATTTGGGCACCACGGTATAACCAGCGCCAGACAATTGCCATGCCTGAAATATGAAATAGCGGCAGTGACAACAACCAACTATCATCGGCTTCAAACGCCATCCAATTTAACAAGCCCGCCGCACTCGCCAAGTGACTTTGGGCACTGTGCACAACCGCTTTGGGCTGGCCGGTAGAGCCTGAGGTCATGGTCAAAGTCGCAGCCCGTGTCGCTTGCCACGTCACAGGGACCATTCTAGGGGATTGCGGAGGCAGTAATTGCAAGCGAGGGAGAAGCGCCAACCCACATTGATCTGCACAATTGTTTTTGGCCGGATACCAAACAAAGTCAGGCTCAAGCTGGGCCAACTGGCTGGTCAGTTCCTGCTGGCTCAACCGGGGGTTCAAGCCAACATAGCGGGCACCGACACGTAAAACCGCAAGCAGCAACCAAATCACCGATGCCGAATTGGGCGCTACCACAGCGACCAGTTGGTCACGCTTAAGCCCCTGCTCAACCAAACCTTGGGCGTATTCATCAACCCGTTCGGCCAACTCCGCCCAACTAAATTGCTGCCCTGCAAAAGAGAGAGCGACCGCAGACGGCCGCTCTTTTGCCCAGTATTGCCAAGGCCAAGTGGAAAACGTCATATCAGCCACTTCTTCCACCGGCAAACTCAATCGGGTATCAGATGTTACTTGGACCATACCACGTCCAGCTCAGCCAATGTTGTCACCGGCAATTCACACTCAGGCCACGGTGTTTCTAGCTGGCTTTGGAATAGCTGCATGGTATCAAGCCCAGGAATCACACCCGGCGTTTGCCACTCAGCAAAACGAGCTAGCTGGTTCAGGCCAAGGCTCGTCTCCATGCTTGAACTAATTACAGCGGTTAGGTCGTTTTCATGGGCCTGCTTGACCAATTCAATACAGCGCTCAACACTACCCACCAAGGTTGGCTTGATCACAATTGCCACTACACCTGGCTCAGCCTTGACTTCAAAGCCTTCATCACGCACGGTTTCATCCCAAGCAATGTTAATGCCTGTTTCCTGGGCAAACGCCAAGCTGTCTGCCGGTGTTTGGCAAGGCTCTTCCAAGAAGGCAATACCACCACGGTTTTCAGGCTTCACATACTTGGCGAACTGCTGGGCCTTTAGTGGGGTCCATTGACGGTTGGCGTCCAAGCGCAGGCGAATCCCCGGGATGGAATCGATAAACATATTGGCAACCATGCCGTCGCGAACCGCTTCGTACATGCCCACTTTGATCTTGGCAACCTTCTCGCCCGGCATGTTATTGAGTGCGATGACCAGATCATCCGGGTCTCCGGCACACAATGGGGCTACCGTGTAGTTACCCGCTTGTGGCAAACCGCCCTGCAGCTCAAGCTCTGCCATACTCAGGCCAAACGCAACAGATGGAAGCGCATCAGCAAGATCTAGCGCCTGACCCGCAACCCACTGCTCCAGCAATACCTTGGCTTGTTCACCAGCTTGCTCTGCTGTTTCTAGGCTGAATTCAGGCAATGGCGCAATTTCACCATACCCTTTCTTATCCCCGTCCTGCAGTTCGACAATCCAACCATCGCGGTTAACCAGTCGCTGGGTACGGAGGATCACGCCAGAGTCCATAGGAAGCTGATATTGGTAAAGTTTCGCGCTACGCATCATAAAATTCCATCTGCTTTATTATTAAGAGAATGATCTTTAAATATTGTTCTTGAAATATAGTCGTCTACGGCCCTGGCAAAGGAGTATGGCTGTTCAACGTGAACATTGTGGCCAGCATCTTCAATGACTTGAAAAGAGAGTTCGGACTCAGCAGCCAGAAGCGTAAACTTTTTGTCTTTCTCCCCACAAAGGTAATGCACGGGTATCGATAACCCGGTGAGTTGGGATTGCAGGAGAGGTTGTTTGGCTAACGATGTAGCCAGTAGCATATGTGCTATAGATGCACCAAGGTTATCACTGCGCTTGGCAATCAAACCTTGTCTTTGGTCATAGTTCAGTGATGAAAATACCGGTTGCAAGTACCAATCGGCTAGCACTTCGGCAATAGGTTCATTGGCAAACCGCTGTGCCCAACGCTGATCGTTTTCTAATCTTGCTGCCCGATCACTTGGTGGCAAACCGAAATGACCGCCCTCCAGTATTAACCCACATAGTTTTGATACCGGTGTTGACGCCACCGCCGGTTGGCAGGCATGAAACATCGCGGCCCTAGCCCCGAGCGAATACCCCACTAGGACGTAGCGTTCTATCCCCCGGGCAGCTAACGTCTCTGATAGCCATTGGCTGGTCTGTTCAAAGTTTGCCGCATGTAGTAGGCGACTGTGGCCATGGCCAGGCAGGTCAACGGTCAGGCAGGTATATTTAGCGCTCAGTTGGTTAACAACCTGCTGCCAGTCACGGCCTGACCCGAGCAAGCCGTGCAGAAAGACGAGGGTTGGCAAAGTATCGGGATCAACCAGTTCGCCTGCTGCTGTAGCAGGCGTACCGTATGTTTCAGAGTAAAGTTGCATGTTTGATCTCTTTGAACACCGCCCGCAGCAACTCACCACTTTCCCCTGATGGGGTCTGAACTTCAACAAGTGTTGCACCCACCGTTGCCAAACCATCTTGGACAGCTTGCTTGGCTTCGCCCAGCGTCGTAGGGCAAGCATAGCCAAGCCCAAACATACCCGCTGCATGTTCGAAGGTCAGGCCATGGGGCATCCGGTAAAGGCTGTCTTTCTGGGCATCAGGCACCGGTAGCAAATCAAAAATAGCCCCACCATCATTGTTGGTTACCAGTACCACAAGAGGTTGGTTAACCGCTTTGAGCAGGGCTAACGAGTTGAGGTCATACAGCAACGAGGTATCACCCAAGACACAGAGCATCGGTTGCTCAACCGCACGCTGTACACCTGCGGCGGTAGCTATCAAACCATCAATACCCGATGCCCCTCGGTTGGCAAAAGTTGCTGTTTGCGGCATCCTACCGCACATATCCAACAGACGTACAATCAGGCTGTTGCCCAAGAACAGTGAGGTATCCCGGCCGACCCAATCCATCATATTGGCCGCCAAGCTTACTTCGTTAAGCGTGGTGTATTTACCTCGGATCAACGCCAAGCATTGGCTTGATGACGCTTTGAGGTTATCAGCCCAGCCATGATGAATAGCCTTTGCCGGTTCCATTTTTTCAGTAATAATAGTGGCAAATCCACCTACATTAGCTTGGATACGGGCCGTTACGGCAAAACTAGGGTCAAGTGCAACGGGTAATGGGTCCACCAGCCAATAGTCCTGCCACGGCTTTGCATCGAGCAATTGTCCCAGGCGTTTGGAGACCAAGCGGCCACCGAACTGAATGATACACTCAGCCTGGTTGAGGTAATCACGGCAGGCATCGTTTTGCAGCCAAACATCAAACCCAGCCCAGTCGCTGCTCCCTCCGGCTTGCGGATCCGCCAGCAGCGGCCAGCCTAATGCAGAGGCAAGCGTTCGAACCGCCTCCCATTCCCCCGGGGCAATACGGCCTGCAACCACAATCCCTTTTTTGCCCTGCAACGATTGCCAGTGACAGGCATCAAAAGCGATTCCGTTTCTTTGTGCATCGATATACTGGGTGAAACGGTCTTCTCCTGACAGCCAATGCCGGACAGGTTGAAGGTAGTTGGAGAAATCGCACTCATCGCCATACAGTGGCTCTGGATAATGGCAGTTGAAATGTACGGCACCACCACGCTGGGATTGCTGGTTCATCACCTTATCAACGGTTGATAGCAACCAAGCTGGGCTGATTTCTTGTGAAGGCGTCGGGATAGCTTCAAATGCGGTGACATGGGAGGAAAAAATGCCGTGCTGACGAATAGCTTGGTTGGCACCACAGTCAATCAGCTCAATAGGACGATCAGAGGTGAGCAGTACCAGCTTCTCCCCCGTCAGGCCACTTTCGGCAACGGCAGGCAATAAGTTAGCCACCGCAGTACCAGATGTCACCA
The DNA here is from genome assembly GCF_003026455.1 of Photobacterium rosenbergii. Taxonomy (GTDB): domain Bacteria; phylum Pseudomonadota; class Gammaproteobacteria; order Enterobacterales; family Vibrionaceae; genus Photobacterium; species Photobacterium rosenbergii. Next base: position 45,184 of record NZ_PYMB01000007.1, on the reverse strand, counting down.
CAACCGCCACAGGCTCATTGGTTGCTTTGGCAAGCCCTAGTGCAAGGAAGCCCAGCCCGCGCTCGTCAAAATGGGTATGGATGGCAAGGTTGCCATTTTTGGCCGCGGCGAGTGTCAGTGGTGTTGAGCGCGAACCGGGGGCAATACAGATATGCTTGACCCCGTGGCGCACTAATTCTTCGAGCATCAGCCCTGCCCACAACTGGTTCAAGGCTGCGCGTGTCGATACCCCATTGCTCATGCAGTCCGGCGCTCCCAATCAGGCTCATCGCTCGCTAGCAAGCTGCACAGGGTCGAGGTTTTGCGATCCAATTCTTTCCACTCACTATCAGCAGTCGACCCCGGAACGATACCCGCACCGGCAAACAGGTGCAGCTCATCACCCATGATCAAGGCGCTGCGGATCGCGACGCAGAATTCACTGCGGCGGGCCCCCAAAAAGCCAACCGCGCCACTATACCAACCACGGGCAAACGGTTCGTTCTCACTGATAAAGTCCAAGGCTTTATCCCGTGGCAAACCGGCAATAGCCGCTGTTGGCTGGAGGCTGTCGAGCAGTTCTGAGTTTTCAACCCCGTCATTGAGCTGGGCGTCGATACCCCGCTTGAGGTGCTGAACCTTTCTCAGCCGGATCAATTCCGGTGTCTGGGCCACATTCATACTAATGCAGCGCGGCACCAAACGATCAACGATATCGTCCACGACCAGACGGTTTTCATAACGATTTTTGTTGTCGTCCAGCAACCATTGCGCCAAACGATCATCTTCAGCAATATCGGCACCACGGCCAATCGTACCGGCCAGTGCCTCGGTTTGCAGATCTTGCTCCTGGCGCAGGAACAAGCGCTCAGGGGTAGAACCAACAAAGCAATGCTTGGCATCAAGGGCCATCATGAAGTGGAAGCTATTGTGGTTGCTGTCACGGCTTGCTTTGAGTAGCTGAGCCGGAGAGACCGGTGTATCAAGGGTCAGGGTCGTTTTGCGCGCAAGAACCACCTTCTCGAACACTTTTTGGGAGATAGCTTCAAGGGCATTGCCGATCATCTGTGACCAACCCGTAAAATCCGGGCTGTAGGTACGCCCCAAGATCTTGCTGCTGATCTGAGGCACTTCTGCGGTATCCAATGTCAACTGGGCCAAGGCGTCAGTCACCTTATCGCGACTTTCCTCAGACAAGTTCACTGCAACATTCCACCCACCGTCCAAACGGAAGATTTCCAGTACCGGCAAAAAGAAAAAAGAAGGCATACAACGCCTGTTGCGCTGGGTGCGGCCATCAAACGAACGGCCTCCCCAAATACGCTGGCCGTCAGACAGAATTTTCTCGGCAGCTTTTGGATCGGTGAATGTTTTGATTTGCCCAAGCGCCACTACTTCCTCGCGGCAATCGCGTGATTGCCAATAGAATTTTGGAAATAGGGGCTGCGATTCCATCCAATCAATCAGATCGGTATTGGCCGGAAGATCCAGCTTTACCGTAATTCGTTGAGTTGTTGGTGTGGATTGTCGAATTTTTTCAAGTAGTAACTCAACGGCTTTTTGTAACGCGGTCAAGGTAACCTCACTCAGCTCTCAAGCACAGAATTGGCTCATCCCTGGCTGATGGTAAATGGCTAATCAATTAGCATCTTTCGCCCTATATGTGGTCCCCCAGCAAGTCATACAGCTGTAAGCAATAGACCACATACCGAATGCTGGCATTCTACCCCAGAACTCGCATTCTGACTAATAAAGTAATGACTCAACATGAATCTTCATATCTCATCACAATTCACAGCTTCTTGCCGATGACTCCAGCACGGATGCATTCCCCATATCGCCAGATATTATTTTGGCGCCAATATCGACAAACTTGGTTTAAATCCCATCATTTTTTGCTGAAATCTCCAGCAAATCCCTGCATTGTAATATTTTATTCTGCTCACAGAGGGAATTAGCCCCTGTTTTGCCAGCCAGCCAGTGGATCTCACCTGACAAGATAGAATTTAATTATACAAACCACTATTTTACGCTACTTATTCCTGTAGGGTGTTTATTTTTTAAGGTTTTATAGTGTAATTTGTTGTCATTAACGGCTTGAAACAGGATACCACCAATAATGCAAAACATCGGGATGTCATCAAAACTCAACAATGTCTGCTACGACATTCGAGGTCCCGTTCTGAAGCATGCCAAGCGCATGGAAGAGGAAGGGCATAAGATTCTCAAACTCAATATCGGCAACCCTGCGCCGTTCGGTTTTGATGCCCCTGATGAAATTCTGGTGGATGTGATCCGTAACTTGCCGACCTCACAGGGTTACTGTGACTCCAAAGGTATTTACTCAGCACGTAAAGCGGTGGTCCAGCATTACCAAAAACGCGGTATGCTTGATTTGGACGTCGAGGATGTCTACATCGGTAATGGTGTATCAGAGCTTATCGTGATGGCGATGCAGGCGCTGCTCAACAATAATGATGAGATGCTGGTGCCGGCACCTGACTACCCACTGTGGACAGCTGCTGTATCACTTTCCGGCGGTAAAGCCGTACACTATACCTGTGACGAGCAATCAGACTGGTATCCGGATCTGGATGATATTCGCAGCAAGATCACCCCGAATACCCGTGGTATCGTGCTGATCAACCCGAATAACCCAACAGGTGCGGTATACAGCCGAGACTTCCTGCTGGAAGTGGTCGAAATCGCCCGTCAGCACAAGCTAATCATTTTTGCCGATGAGATCTACGACAAGATCCTCTACGAAGGTGCCCAGCATATCTCGATTGCACCACTTGCTGAAGATGTGTTCTGTATCACCTTCAACGGCCTGTCGAAATCTTACCGGGTTTGCGGTTTCCGTGCTGGCTGGATGGTGCTGTCTGGCCCTAAGCACCTGGCAAAGAGCTACATTGAAGGACTGGAAATGCTCTCTTCGATGCGCTTGTGTGCCAACGTTCCGATGCAGCATGCTATTCAGACTGCGCTCGGCGGCTATCAAAGTATCAATGAACTGATCCTGCCTGGTGGTCGTCTGCTTGAGCAACGCGACCGTGCTTATGACTTGCTGACATCTATCCCGGGAGTGTCCTGCGTAAAGCCAAAAGGTGCACTTTACCTATTCCCGAAACTGGATCAGAAGAAGTTCAACATCATTGATGACCAGCGTTTCGCACTAGACTTCCTACAGCAGGAAAAAGTGCTGGTCGTCCATGGCACAGGCTTCAACTGGAAGCAACCAGACCACTTCCGTATCGTCACCCTGCCACGGGTTGATGACCTAGAAATGGCGATCGGCCGTTTGGAACGTTTCCTTCATAACTATCGTCAGTAGATAGGCGATTGGCGATTGGCGATTGGCGATTGGCGATTGGCGATAATTTATCGTTGCCTTAAACAATCAAAAAAACGGGAGCAATATGCTCCCGTTTAATTTTCAACCAACGCCTTAATCACCCTTGTCGCTTTAGCTTTTAATCTCTAGACACTTTGCCTCTATCCCAGAACCTCAAGCCTCTAACCACTTTTCCCCATAGCCTCTAGCCTCTAGCCTATGGCCTATGGCCGCTCTTGCCTCCTGCCCCATCCCAACATTTCTCGTTTGCTTAGCGGTAAATTCTGTTACCTTTAAAAGGTGATTGATTTTGTTACCTGTTCTGTCCGTCAAGAAGTACCGCTATGAAACAAAGCCATTTTTTTGCACACCTTGCTCGAATGAAACTGATCCAGCGCTGGCCGTTGATGCGCTGTGTCGAAGCCGAAAACATTTCAGAACATAGCCTACAGGTCGCGTTTGTCGCCCACGCCCTTGCCCTGATCAAAAACCGCAAGTTCGATGGCAATACCAACCCAGAGCGCATCGCGCTGCTGGCTATGTTTCATGACTGCAGCGAAGTCCTGACCGGGGATATGCCCACCCCGATCAAATACTACAATCCAGCCATCGCTGAGGAATACAAAAAGATTGAGCTTGCTGCCGAGCAGAAACTCCTCTCTATGCTGCCAGAAGAGTTCCACGACGATTATGCCCCGCTTCTCGACAGCCATAAGATAGACAGAGAGGACTATGCCATTGTTAAGCAGGCTGATAGCTTGTGCGCTTATCTCAAGTGTTTAGAAGAGCTCAATGTCGGTAACCACGAATTCACCTCTGCCAAGAACAATCTAGAACAAACCCTGCACGACCGCTCTACCCCGGAAATGCGCTATTTCCTCGAGACCTTTGTAGACAGTTTCAACCTAACCCTAGATGAGATCAGCTAATGTCAGTTATCTCCCTCTGTGATGTATTCAACCAGCAATGGGAAGCGCGTAAAAGCAATGAACAGAAGATGCGGCGCAACGATCATCGCACGGCCTATCAACGTGACCGTGCCCGGATTTTACACTCCGCCGCTTTCCGCCGACTGCAGGCCAAGACACAGGTCCACGGTGCGGGCCACCACGACTTCTACCGCACCCGACTGACCCATTCATTGGAAGCTTCTCAGATAGGCACCGGCATTGTCGCCCAACTGAAAATCAAGCAACCTGAATTTCGTGATTTGCTGCCATCAAACAGCCTAATGGAGAGCCTATGTCTGGCCCACGATATCGGCCATCCACCTTTTGGTCATGGTGGTGAAGTTGCCCTAAACTACATGATGCGTGAGCACGGTGGGTTCGAGGGCAATGCCCAGACCTTCAGGATTGTCACCCTACTTGAACCGTATACCGAGCAATTCGGGATGAACCTGTCACGGCGTACGCTGCTAGGGCTATTGAAATACCCGGCTTTTATCAGCCATACCCGGGCGACTGAATTGCCTGCTGACGTCCATCACTTCCGCCACCTCAAGGCCAAAGATTGGTATCCGGCCAAGGGGATATACAATGACGACAGCCAGACCTTCGACTGGGTGCTAGCACCGCTATCTGAACACGACCGCCAGCTTTTTGGCCAAATGCGCGGCGAACGCACAGCACCGAGAGAGCACCTAAAAACCCGCTTCAAATCGCTAGATTGCTCCATCATGGAACTCGCCGATGATATCGCCTACGGCGTCCATGATCTGGAAGATGCTATCGTGATGGGGATTGTGACTCGTGAGCAGTGGCAGGAAGCCGTCGCCAGCAAACTGGCTGATTGCGGTGAGCCTTGGATCGAAGAGCGCATCGGCGTGTTGAGTGACCAGCTGTTTGGCACCCACCACCAACGCAAAGACGCTATCGGCGCCATGGTCAACGCCCTGCTAACGTCAATCCAGATAGCGCCAACTATCCAGAACGGTATCGATAGCTTCGAAGACCCATTGTTACAATGGAATGCCTTTTTATCTGAACCGATGGAGCAAGTGCTGGAAGTGCTCAAGCAGTTCGTCAGCCAATATGTGGTCCACAAACCAGATATCCAGCTACTGGAGTACAAAGGCCAACAGTTAGTAATGGAATTGTTTGAAGCCTTTGCGTCAGATCCTGAGCGCCTACTGCCGGAAAATACCCGAGAGCGTTGGCGCCAATGCAATGAAAAGGGAGAGAATGCCCACCGGATCATCGCCGATTATATCTCCGGCATGACCGATGGCTTTGCCCAGCGACTCTACAGCACCCTGTTCCACCCTACCGCAGCCAGCGGCATTGGGTTTCATGGGGGGGATTAATAGAAGCGGGCACTAGATCCTGGGTTCTAGAACCTAGAAAAGAGCCTAGGACCTAGGTACTCGTATCTAGGATCTGTAGTTGTTCTCAAACACCCCTTCCGGCATTTGCTGGATCTGAAATTCAATCATCTGGTTGAACGCATCAATAAGCGGAGCGAATTTGTCGTCCTCGCCTTCCAAGGCTGTCAGGGCTAGGTATCCCGCTTCTACGGTCGAGACGCCTTGGGACTTTGGTGATTTGCGGATGCGGTAGTTACCCTGATCAGCATTATCGAGGGTGACGGTCGGCAACTGCTGGAGGTTCGCTGAAAGCTGCCACATCTTGTAGGCTTTCTTCCAAGTGCCATCAAGCAGGATCAAGGTATGCTTTATATCGGCGTCTAGATCTGACCTTCCTTCAGCGAGGCTTGAAATAGGCTGGGCACCTTCACCCGGGTAGACGACCCATGCACGGCGGCTCGGTTCAGCCAACAACTGATTGATTTCCTCATGTTGTGAGAAGTCCTCGCCGACCCACAGTTTGGCATTGGGCAGCGATAAAGTGAGGATCCTTGCGGTACCAATTGCCCGCTTTACTTCCGATGGATGTTGTAAAATCCACAATTCAGTTTTAGCATCAAGCTGTTGGATCCACTGGCAAATACATGCCTTGGTTGCTTTTTTGCACCGTTCACAATATCGACTCATCGAGGTAGCCTTGTCTATTCGCATCTTCATTTTCATTATTATCGGTATGATGGCCGCCGCCCAACTGCCCGCCATCCAGTCGTTGCTGGTATGGCAACGCCCATTGATAGCCGATGGGGAAATATGGCGACTGGTCAGCGGAAACCTGACCCACACCAACTGGGCACACATGATAATGAACAGTCTCGGCTTGGCAATCATTACCTTCATCTTTCGCCGCTACCTTACCAGCCAGCGCCTTGGCTTACTTATCCTGACTATTTCAGGGTTCATTGGCGTCAGCCTATTACTGAGCTCTATGGAATGGTATGCCGGCCTCTCTGGAGTGTTACACGGGCTGTTTGCATGGGGAGCCATACAGGATATCAAAGCTAAGGATAAACTAGGCTGGGTGCTACTCATTGGCGTTATCGCCAAAGTATTGTGGGAACAAGTTTCAGGCGGCTCTGCCAGTTCCGCTGAGCTGATTGGCGCTAGGGTGGCGGTTGAAGCCCATCTCGTCGGTGTTTTAGGCGGAGTACTTTTCACGCTGCCGCAATGGATGAAGAAAAGGATTGCCAACGATAATTAATTGCATTTAGAATGCAACTTAATATCTTTCAAGCCTGAGCATAACGAGCCCGAATGAATACCGCAGCGGACACCTTATACCGTATCAATATCACCTTGCCGACAGGCTGGGTCCGTGTAGGCTCAATGGGGAAATACAAATTCCCGATCGAACAAGCCAAGCTAATTGCCAGTGAATATGAAGCTGATGGTTACCAAGTCCACTTTACCCCGGCAAGGCAGAAGTTTAGGTATGTTGAGAGGAGCTAGGTTCTTGGTCCTGGGTCCTGGGTCCTGGGTCCTGGGTCCTGGGTCCTGGGTCCTGGGAGGTTATTGCTGGTTTCTTCGAGGGATCTCGGTTTTTCTATAGGTAAAGCGGTGTTTTCTCTTTCTAAGCTATGGCCCTAAAATCTTTTAGGGCCAAGTTTTTGCCTTTCCAAGCGCCTAGGGCCTATCACCTAGGACCAAAACTATAGCTCTATCCTCTCACGGTTCTTTTCAACCGTAGATGCACCAATTCCCTTCACATTGATGAGGTCTTCAGGGGAAGAAAAAGGCCCATTCGCATCGCGGTATTCAATAATGTTGGCTGCTTTGTCCGGCCCAATACCAATCAATAACTTATCCAACTCTTCAGCATTTGCATCATTGATGTTGATAGTGATCTCGATGCCTTCATAACTATCTCCACTTGCCTGCACAGGTGCTACACCGCCAACAACCAAAGCAACGACCATTGAAATAGAACAAATTGTTTTCTTCATGTGCTTACTCCTTGTATTAAACAAGAGTAAGGGTGGCGATATAGTCTAAAACTGTATACAAAGATTGATTTGCTTTGCCCAAAAAAACGACGGGCCGCACAATGGCGGCCCGTCAAGCAACGTATTAGTTACAATTAATTTGTTGTTGTATCCAACACAGGGTAAGACACTTTAGCTGCATTTCGCAGGACGTCTAGTGTTGCCATCACGTCTTGCTGGGCATGCATCTGCTCAAGTTGCTGCGTCATCTGCAGGTCAACAGCATCTGCATCAACATCCGCTTCAATCACTTTGTCCAGCGCGATAATAAGCATATTGCCTTCCATATCACGGGTCACACCGTATACAGCATCACTTTCCGCAGGCTTAGCAAGACCGAATGCAACCTGAGCAACAAGGCGATCTGCGCCCATACGGTTGATGACCTCTGCTTCAGAGAAGCTCAAGCCTTCATCAGCCAACACGTCAGTGTTGCCATCACGAAGAGCGGCAACCAGTTCATCAGCTTTCGCGCTTGCAGCCTCTTCGCCTTTAACGACAGATAGCTGCTGCTTCACTTTGGCAGAGACTTCGTCAAATGGCAGAACCATTTCATCACGGGAGTCATCAACACGTACAACTACCACATGCTCAGGACCGATTTCGATAACATCTGAGTTCAGGCCGTCTTCACGTACTTCAGGGCTAAACAGCGCCTGCTGCACAGCTGGGTTAGCCAAAACGCCCGGGGCATCAGACTGAGAGATGAAGTCCGTTGTTTGTACCGTTGCATCTACCGCTTCAGCAGCGTCATCCAGAGAATCTGGCATTTCGAACGCTTTCTCGGCTAGTTGAGTCTGAAGATCATAGAAGGCTTCAGCTGCACGTTGCTCGCGAAGTTCGGCTAGGATTTCATCACGAACATCAGCGAACGGCTTCACTTGTGGTTCTTTGATGTCATCTAGCTTGATGATGTGGTAACCGAAGTCAGACTCAACCACACCGGAGATCTCACCTTTGTTCAGGGCAAATGCCGCGTCTTCAAAAGCAGGATCCATCACGCCACGCTCGAACCAATCAAGCTTACCGCCATCTTTGCCACTGAATGTGTCATCAGAAGACGTCTCCGCTAACTCAGCAAAGTCAGCACCGTTGTTCAGCTCGGCAAGTAGGTTCTCTGCTTTGGTTTTCGCTTCGCTACCCTTACCCTGAACAAGGATATGGCTAGCCTGGCGCTGCTCGGCAGTACCGTACTTGCTTTGGTTTTCGTCGTAGTACGCTTTGGCATCGTCTTCAGAGACATTCAGGGTCTCTTTCAGGTTAGTACCTGACAATTCGATGTAAGCGGCCTTAACTTGGTCTGGGCGGGTGAACTGCAGTGGATTCTGCTCGTAGTAAGCCTGCGCTTCCTCGTCAGTCACTTCAGCTTTATTGGTGAACTCAGCCACGTCCAGGGTCAGAGTGCGGATTTCACGCTCCTGGCGCTCAAGCTTGATCAGTGCGTTAACTTCATTACCCAGAGCAAAATCACTGCTCTGGATAGCAAGCAACAATTGCTGACGAAGCAAGTCTGTACGCATGGACTCAGCGAACATATCTGGGGTTAGACCTGAACGGCGCAGCAGCGCGTTGTACTGTTCGTTGTCAAATACACCATCGCGCTGGAATTCAGGCATGGACACAATTGTCTGGCGAACCTGCTGATCGCTAATGCGCAAGCCTAGCTCGTTGGCGCGCTGTTCAATCAGTAGATCATTAACCATACGGTCAAGCACGCTGCGGCGGAACTGCTGTACATAAGCTGGGTCACCCATAAGGGTAGAGAAGTAATCACCCAGTTGCGCCTGCATGCGGTTGCGCTCGTTCTGGTAAGCCATTTCGAATTCGCGCTGGCTGATTTCACGATCGTCCACTTTCGCGGCGACTTGTTCGCTTCCACCAGCAAGGTAGCTACCTACCCCTGCAAAAACAAAAGAAAGAATAATCAGACCAAGGATAATCTTGACCCAAATGCTGCTTGCGCCTTCGCGCATACGCTCCATCATAATTTGCCGTATCTCCTACCTATTCGATTTGGCATGGTAATACCAATTTGTGATAAACCTAATGTAGACCCGTGTCGTCTGGATGACCGCGAAGCCACAGCTTACCCATATTGATATTAGTGAAGAATGCTAACAGGCGAAGACCTGAAAAATTCACACTTTTCCAAAGTAAAAAAAGCGCACCGACAGGATGCGCCCTTTATCATGCCAGGTTGCCAGTTAAGACAACCTGAACGTTCGTTTGTTCACACAAACCGGCGGGCAAAGCCCAACGCTTAGTTTACAGAATCTTTCAGCGCTTTACCTGCTTTAAAGCCAGGTACTTTTGCTGCAGAAATTTGAATTTCTTCACCTGTCTGAGGGTTGCGGCCAGTGCGCGCTGCACGTTCACGTACAGAGAAAGTACCGAAGCCAACAAGCGCAACCTGATCGCCGTCTTTTAGGCTCTCAGATACGGCGTCGATGAATGCATCCAGTGCACGACCCGCAGACGCTTTAGAAATATCTGCATTTTCAGCGATTTTATCAACTAGTTGAGTTTTGTTCACGATCTATCCCCTCTATGAACGTTATCCGCTTGAGCCTTCATGGCAAAATTTACATCACGGACAAAAAGAATCAGTTTCATTATATCAACAGCAAACCCAAATTCACCTGTAGACATTGATTTTATTGAGCTAACGGCAAATTAGAATTCACTTATAGCCACACAAAAAAACGCTGACAAGGTTTTTATCCCCGAAAGCGTTTTTTCATATCTTAACTTTGCTGCACGTCACTGTTTTGGGCGTTTACCAGCTCGATACCCGTTGGATTATTCTGCAGTGCAACGGTTAGCACTTCATCAATCCAACGCACTGGGCGCACTTCCAAATCGGCAATCACGTTATCTGGGATCTCTTCCAGATCACGCTCGTTTTCCTTCGGAATCAGTACCGTTTTGATACCACCACGGTGGGCAGCAAGCAGTTTCTCTTTCAGGCCACCGATAGGCAGTACCTCACCACGTAGGGTGATTTCACCCGTCATGGCAACATCGCCGCGTACCGGGTTACCCGTCAGGCTAGAAACCAGTGCAGTACACATCGCGATACCGGCACTCGGTCCGTCTTTCGGTGTTGCACCTTCAGGTACGTGAACGTGGATATCACGTTTCTCGTAGAAGTCAGGCGCGACACCCAGACGCTCAGCGCGGGTACGGACAACAGTCATGGCTGCCTGGATTGACTCCTGCATCACATCACCCAGTGAACCGGTGTAGGTCAACTTACCTTTACCCGGCATCGACTCGGTTTCAATGGTCAGCAGATCGCCACCCACTTCGGTCCAAGCCAAACCCGTTACCTGGCCGATACGGTTGTTCTCTTCGGCTTTACCGTAGTCAAAGCGCTGGACACCCAAGTACTCTTTCAGGTTGTCTTGTGTGATCACAACCTTCTTGGTCTCAGGGCTTAGCAGGATCTCTTTCACCGCCTTGCGGCACAGCTTGGAGACTTCACGCTCAAGGCTACGTACACCCGCTTCACGTGTGTAGTAACGGATAATACCGATCAGTGCCGAGTCATCGACTTCGATCTCGTGCGGCTTCAGGCCGTTACGCTTAATTTGCTTCTCTAGCAAGTGGCGCTTGGCAATATTCAGTTTTTCGTCTTCGGTGTAACCAGACAGACGGATAACTTCCATACGGTCAAGCAACGGGCCAGGGATGTTCATCGAGTTCGATGTCGCAACGAACATCACATCAGACAAGTCGTAGTCCACTTCCAGGTAGTGGTCGTTGAACGCATTGTTCTGTTCCGGATCCAGTACTTCCAGCAGCGCTGAAGATGGGTCACCGCGCATGTCTGATGACATCTTGTCGATTTCATCGAGCAAGAACAGCGGGTTCTTCACTTCAACTTTGGACATTTTCTGGATCAGCTTGCCCGGCATCGAACCGATGTAGGTACGGCGGTGGCCACGGATTTCCGCTTCGTCGCGTACGCCACCCAGCGCCATACGGGTATATTTACGGCCGGTGGCAGCTGCAATCGACTGACCCAGTGACGTTTTACCCACACCAGGAGGACCTACCAGACAAAGGATAGGGCCTTTTAGCTTGTTGATACGGCTCTGTACTGCCAAGTACTCAAGGATACGCTCCTTGACGCGCTCAAGGCCGTAATGGTCGGCATTCAATACTTCTTCGGCCTTAGCGAGGTTCTTCTTCACCTTGGAGCGCTTGTACCATGGCACACTCAGCATCCAGTCGATGTAACCACGCACGACCGTTGCCTCGGCAGACATCGGCGACATCATCTTGAGCTTTTGCAGCTCTTGCTCTGTCTTCTCGCGTGCCTCTTTCGGCATTTTCGACTCTTCGATTTTCTTCTTCAAAGACTCGAACTCATCCGGCGCATCATCCAGCTCACCCAATTCTTTCTGGATAGCCTTCATCTGCTCGTTGAGGTAGTACTCGCGCTGGCTCTTTTCCATCTGCTTCTTGACGCGGCCACGGATGCGTTTTTCCACCTGCAGCAGGTCAATCTCAGACTCCATCATCGCCATCAGGAACTCAAGGCGTTCCACAACGTCGACGATCTCCAACACCTTCTGCTTGTCAGCCAGTTTCAGCGGCATGTGGGCAGCAATAGTATCGGCTAGGCGTGCAGCCTCGTCGATACCGTTGAGCGAAGTCAGCACTTCCGGCGGGATTTTCTTGTTGAGCTTGATAAAGCCTTCGAACTGGTTGATTGCGGTACGCACCAGCACTTCCTGCTCACGCTCGTCCATTTCCTCGGTCACAAGGAAATCAGCTTCGGCGCTAAAGAACTCATCATCACGCAGGTTTTCAACTTTAGCTCGCTGCTGGCCCTCAACCAGCACTTTCACAGTACCGTCTGGCAGCTTAAGCAATTGTAGGATAGTCGCTACCGTACCGACGTCGTACAAATCGGTAATGGCAGGCTCGTCGGTCGCCGCTTCTTTTTGGGCCACCAACAGAATTTGTTTGTCATCGTCCATCGCCGCTTCAAGGCAGCGAATAGATTTATCCCGGCCTACGAACAATGGAATAACCATATGCGGGTAGACCACCACATCGCGAAGTGGCAGAACGGGGATCTCAAGGCGTTCCGAACGCTCCAGGTTCATATTATTCTCTCTTCCGTTCACTCTTATTAATGAGTATATGGGGGCATCGGCAAAAGATTCAACGGGATATGTATCAGAAAATAAAAAAGGAGGCGATTGCCTCCTTTTTTTGACCTTTCTGCGCAGAAATTACTCAGCACCAGCCGCTTGATTTTCAGTGTTTTCGTAAATCAGCAAAGGCTCAGACTCACCTTTGATAACTGATTCATCGATAACAACCTTGCTGACGCCTTCAGCAGAAGGAAGTTCGTACATGGTATCAAGCAGAACGGCCTCTACGATAGAACGCAGGCCACGAGCACCGGTCTTGCGCTCCATTGCCTTGCGGGCAATAGCTACCAATGCATCGTCACGGAACTCAAGCTCGACATTTTCAAGCTCAAGCAGTGCGGCATACTGCTTGGTAAGCGCGTTCTTAGGCTCGCGCAGGATCTGTACCAGTGCGTCTTCATCCAGTTCGTTCAGGATAGCGGTTACCGGAAGACGACCGATGAACTCAGGGATCAGGCCGTATTTGACCAAATCTTCAGGTTCCACCTTCTCGAACAGATCGCTCAGGGTACGAGACTGATCTTTCGAGCGTACATCCGCACCAAAGCCGATACCAGTACCTGTTGCCACACGCTGGTCAACCACCTTGTCCAAACCGGCGAACGCACCGCCACAAATGAACAGGATTTTTGACGTATCCACTTGCAGGAATTCCTGCTGTGGGTGCTTGCGGCCACCTTGCGGCGGAACCGAGGCGACTGTACCTTCAATCAGCTTCAGCAATGCCTGCTGAACACCTTCACCCGACACGTCGCGGGTAATTGATGGGTTGTCTGACTTACGAGAGATCTTGTCGATCTCATCGATGTACACAATACCGCGCTCGGCCTTGGCTACATCGTAATCACATTTCTGCAGCAGCTTCTGGATGATGTTCTCAACATCTTCACCCACGTAACCGGCTTCGGTCAGGGTGGTGGCGTCCGCCATGGTAAACGGTACATCCAGCATGCGAGCTAATGTTTCTGCCAGTAGCGTCTTACCGCTACCCGTTGGGCCGATCAACAAGATGTTACTCTTGCCCAACTCAACACCGTCACTATTGGTGTCGCCGTTACGAAGGCGCTTGTAGTGGTTGTATACCGCTACCGCGAGAACTTTCTTCGCATGGGACTGACCAATAACGTATTCATCCAGGTTTGCACGAATTTCTTGTGGTGTCGGAAGTTCATTGCCATCGCGCTTAGGCATTACTTCTTTGATTTCTTCACGAATGATGTCGTTGCACAGGTCAACACATTCATCGCAAATATACACAGAAGGGCCTGCAATCAGCTTGCGAACTTCATGCTGACTTTTGCCGCAGAAAGAGCAGTACAGCAGTTTTCCACTACCACTCTCTTTTCGCTTATCTGTCATTCGCTAACCTCTTTTCGGGTCTTACCCCATCATTGCCTTTGTTTTGAGTGTATAACAACTCAAGTCTTTTTGCTCCGTGCAAGCGGCTAAGTCGCTGCACGGAGGCTAAAAAAACTTAGTCACGCTGACTCAAAACAGCGTCGACCAAACCGTATTCTACAGCTTGTTCTGCCGACATAAAGTTATCACGATCGGTATCGCGCTCAACCACTTCTAGTGGTTGGCCGGTGTGCTCTGCTAGCAAACCGTTCAGGCGCTGTTTGATCGTTAGGATTTCCTGGGCATGGATCTGGATATCAGAAGCCTGGCCCTGGAAGCCACCTAGCGGCTGGTGAATCATTACACGTGAGTTAGGCAGGCAGTAACGCTTACCTTTGGCACCACCTGCAAGCAGGAAGGCACCCATTGAGCATGCCTGACCCATACAAACCGTGCTGACGTTTGGCTTGATAAACTGCATGGTGTCGTAAATCGACATACCCGCAGTCACCGAACCGCCCGGTGAGTTGATGTACAGGAAGATATCTTTGTCAGGGTTTTCAGACTCAAGGAATAGAAGCTGTGCAACAACTAGGTTAGCCATGTGGTCCTCAACCTGACCGGTCAGGAAGATCACACGCTCTTTTAGTAGTCGGGAATAGATGTCGTAGGAACGTTCACCACGAGAAGTCTGCTCGACCACCATAGGAACCAGCGCATCCAAAATCGGCGACATGGCGTTTTTTTCTTGGTAGCTCATAACGTTATTTCCCTAAAATAAATGGCCCGAATGAAATTACTCTCACACGGACCATTGTTAGCAGAAGATTTGAAGTAAAGTCAAATCCCTACAGCAATTTCAGCAAATTATGCAGCTGGCTGCTGGTTCATCAGATCGTTGAAGCTAACTTCTTTTTCTGAAACCTGAGCTTTAGCCAGTAGCGCATCGATAGCTTGCTCTTCTAGAGCAACGTTGCGCATGTTGTTCATCATCTGCTCGTTCTTCTCGTAGTAAGCAACAACTTCTGATGGATCTTCGTAAGCAGAAGCCATTTCACCGATGATAGCTTTAACGCGCTCTTCATCAGCTTTTAGCTCTTCAGACTTGATCACTTCACCTAGAAGTAGGCCAACAACTACGCGACGCTTAGCTTGCTCTTCGAATAGCTCACGTGGAAGCTCAGGAGCGTTAGCAGCATCACCGCCGAAGCGCTGAGTTGCCTGCTGGCGTAGAACGTTGATTTCTTGGTCGATAAGAGCAGCAGGAACAGTAATGTCGTTCTGCTCAACCAGGCCGTTTAGAACCTGATCTTTGATGCGGTTCTTAACAGCTTGCTTCAGCTCGCGCTCCATGTTCTTACGAACTTCAGCTTTAAGACCTTCAACAGAACCGTCTTCAACGCCGAACTTAGCAACGAACTCTTCAGTTAGCTCTGGTAGTTCCTGAGCTTCAACTTTGTGCAGTTTGATAGCGAAAGTTGCTGCTTTACCTTTTAGGTTCTCAGCGTGGTAGTCTTCTGGGAAAGTCACTTCTAGAGAGAACTCTTCGCCTGCTTTCTTACCAACGATACCGTCTTCGAAACCTGGGATCATGCGGCCCTGGCCCATTGCAAGAGCGAAACCTTCAGCTTTACCGCCTTCGAACTCTTCGCCGTCGATAGAACCAGTGAAGTCGATAGTTACGCGGCTGTCAGCAGCTGCAGCTTCTTCAACTTCGTTCCAAGTTGCCTGCTGCTTGCGAAGCGTCTCAAGCATAGTTTCAACGTCTTCGTCTTTAACTTCTACTGCTGGTTTTTCAACAGTGATGTTTTCTAGGCCAGCTAGTTCGATTTCTGGGAAGATTTCGAAAGACGCTTTGAATACTAGGTCTTTGCCTTCAGCCATTTCAACTGGAGTGAAAGTTGGCGCGCCTGCTGGGTTGATTTTTTCTTTAACGATCGCTTCGATGTAGTGACGCTGCATCACTTCACCTAGGATGTCCTGGCGAACAGATGCGCCGAACATGCGAGCAACCATTTTGATTGGTGCTTTACCTGGACGGAAACCATCGAAACGACGATTCTTAGCAATTTTCTTCAGTTCAGCGGTAACAGCGTCTTCGATGTTTGCAGCTGGAACTGTGATAGTTAGATGGCGTTCTAGACCTTCAGTGGTTTCAACGGTAACTTGCATTTTATTTAACCTCAAAACTTACTCAGTGCTATCTGAGTGATGTTGCCGATCAGTCATACTGACGGTGGCATCCTTTCGTGTTATGGCCGGCAACCACGCCCAAACCATAACGCCTTAATTCTGATAGTGCCTGCTTTCAAGGGCCGGAACCCACTCGGACAGGGACTAAAAACGCGGTATTATAGCGATCCTCAACCCCGCCGTCGAGACAGAGTGGTCGCACCGCAATCAAACCTTTCACACAAGATAGGGGCAAAAATTCCATTTACAAGGGAAAACCCCAAAAAAATCGTTTCCTTTTACGTTTTTTTGACCGTAGCCTGTTTTAACTGACTCTTTTCCCACCTAAACGCCGAATAATTACCGCGCAGACTGCCCTCTTCACCAACGTCTATTCGAACAGTGGTCTGAAATGCAATGTAGTGCGTATACATTGTTAGCTTTTGACAGAGGAAAGAGTAATGGCGGGAGATAAAAAGAAAGTTTGGATTATCGGTGCCAACGGTGGCCTGGGGTTGGCCCTTTGCCGCCATATACTCAGCCAAGGCCACCAAGTGACAGCCATGTCGCGCCAACCTGCCGCTGAACTGCAACAATTGCAATACGACTACCCAGGGCAGGCTTTGGCCGTAGCTTGCGATATCAGCCAGCATGATACAGAGGGGTTGGCGCCAGTCTCCGATATTTTTGGCCAGTACGGCTATCCAGACTGGACCATCAACGCCTCAGGGCTGCTTCATGGCAAACACACAGGCGACATGCCGGAAAAACGCCTGTCGCAGATCACCGGCTCATTCCTTGCTGACAATATCCAAGCCAACACTTATACCAGCATCGCGGTGGCCCAATACCTCGACACGCTATACAAACGTGACGAACCTTTTCGCTACCTCTGCCTCTCCGCCATGGTCGGCTCCATTAACGACAACCGCTCGGGCGGTTGGTACAGCTACCGAATGAGCAAAGCTGCGCTAAATATGTTTGTTAAAACCCTCAGCATAGAATGGCAAAGACGGTTCCCCCATGCCTGTATCGCTGCTATCCACCCCGGTACCACTGACACGCCTTTGTCTGTGCCTTTTCAAAGCAACATCAGTAGCGACAAACTATATACGCCACAACTTTCCGCCAAGCGAATTTATCGTGTCCTAAGCTCCCTAGCGGCTGAAGACAGCGGTAAGTTCTTTCATTGGGATGGGAGTGAGATAGCGTGGTGAAGCGATAGGTCCTGGGTCCGGGTCCTGGGTCCTGGGTCCTGGGTCCTGGGTCCTGGGTCCTGGGTCCTGGGTCCTGGGTCCTGGGTCCTGGGTCCTGGGTCCTGCAGGAGCGTTCACTGATAGCAATACAGCGTCAACCTTTTGCACTTCGCTTTTCCTAGGACCAGCTCTTACTAGGGCCTAGTTCCGGTTCCTCCCTGAACCCTTCCTGACAATCACCCTAATAACAAAATGGTTAATTTGATAAATCGACGGATAGCACAAATTTTAACCATTCCGATCGTTAAGATACTCGTTGAATATTCCCCAAGAGCATGCAGCAGTGTTTTAGCTGCAAATATCTTCGCTGCAAATATTAAGGACAAGACAATGAAAAGGAACAAGGCAACAGTGATCGCCTCATGGCAACCGACTAATGAACGCGAACAGCAGGCGCTCAAACAATTTCTGATGAACGAAATGGCCGGATGTACCAAGCAGCATCAAGGCGGCACGGGCAAAAAAGGTGTTGATTCGGGTCGATTAATTCGCTAGAAGCAGCATTATGAAGAAAGGGGAAATGGCACGCCCTGTAGGATTCGAACCTACGACCACATCCTTAGAAGGGACGTGCTCTATCCAGCTGAGCTAAGGGCGCATCATTGGTGTAACACTGGGTTACGGGACGGAATTATACGTTTCCAACAATGAACGTCAATGCCTTTTCCCCTATTTTCTCTGCATTTGCGCCTAAGTGACCAAACATAGTACAAATTGCATAGGCTATGGGCGGGAGGTTATTTAAGTTAACAAT
This sequence comes from Photobacterium rosenbergii, assembly GCF_003026455.1. Taxonomy (GTDB): domain Bacteria; phylum Pseudomonadota; class Gammaproteobacteria; order Enterobacterales; family Vibrionaceae; genus Photobacterium; species Photobacterium rosenbergii. The sequence goes on along the minus strand of NZ_PYMB01000007.1, from coordinate 26,839 downwards.
AACCACACTAAAACAGCAACTATTACCAAAACGTAAACAAAACCCACACGCAAACGTTTGCGCTATAGATCTTCGTAACATTCTCTGCGACAATACAACAATCAAGTAGCACCAGTAATGGCTCATTAAAGAGTAGATGCAATAACCAAAGCTACTTTGCCCCACGCTCAGTCATTTTCAGTTCAAAGGATAATCATGGCCGCTCAAATCATTGATGGAAAACTCATTTCGCAAACAGTTCGTCAAGAAGTTGCTGCCCGAGTTAAGGCTCGTCTCGATGCAGGCCTTCGTGCACCGGGGCTAGCCGTTGTTTTGGTAGGTCAGGACCCTGCCTCACAAATTTACGTAGGCAGCAAACGTAAAGCCTGTGATGAAGTTGGCTTTGTGTCCAAGTCATTCGACTTACCTGCCACCACAACCGAAACTGAACTGCTCGCCTTAATTGACGAGCTAAACAGTGATAACGAAGTGGATGGGATTTTGGTCCAGTTGCCTCTTCCTGCTGGTATAGATAGCACCAAGGTACTAGAGCATATTGACCCAGAGAAAGACGTCGACGGTTTCCACCCGTACAATGTTGGCCGTTTATGCCAACGCATTCCCAAGCTACGCTCATGTACTCCGAAAGGGATCATTACCCTGCTTGAGCGCTACAACATCGCCGTCAGAGGTAAGCACGCAGTCATTGTTGGTGCGTCGAACATTGTCGGCCGTCCGATGACCCTTGAGCTGCTGCTGGCTGGGGCAACCACAACCACTTGTCACCGCTTTACCCAAGACTTAGAAAGCCACGTTCGCCAGGCTGATATCTTGGTCGTTGCGGTTGGTAAACCTAACTTTATCCCTGGTAACTGGATCAAAGAAGGGGCTACAGTCATCGATGTAGGCATCAACCGATTAGACAACGGGAAACTGGCCGGTGACGTGGAATATGATATCGCCCGCGAACGCGCCCGCCACATCACCCCAGTACCCGGTGGCGTAGGCCCAATGACAGTCGCAACATTGATTGAAAACACGCTTCACGCCTGTGAGCAGTATCATGAGAAGTGATAAAAGCGGGGCCTAGATCCTAGATCCTAGATCCTTGGAAAAGCTGATAAATTTCAAATAAAAAAGCGAGAGGTTAACACCTCTCGCTTTTTTGAAACGTAATACAAATCTTAGTGGGTTAGCGCATTGAGCTCTTTGCTCTTCCCAGGAACTAGGAACCGTTTTTCCTAGGACCTTACTTACTTCACAATTTCCTTCAAATACGCTTTGAAATCCTCGCCTAGCGACTCGTGGCGCATGCCGTATTCAACGAATGCCTGCATGTAGCCAAGCTTGCTGCCACAGTCGTGGCTCTTGCCTGACATGTGGAACGCATTCACTTGCTGGTCTTCCATCAGCATATCAATCGCATCTGTTAACTGGATTTCATCACCGGCACCCACTGGCGTACGAGCCAACAGAGACCAAATTTCAGCAGGTAACACGTAACGGCCAACAATGGCTAGGTTCGATGGGGCTTCTTCACGAGCAGGCTTTTCTACCACTTTGCTCATGGCTACCGTTTCACCCGGCTTCAGTTCAGCACCATTGATATCAGCTACACCGTAGCTCGATACTTCTGACATTGGCACAGGCTCAACCATTACCTGGCTGATTTGAGTATCATTGAATGCATTTACCATAGCCGCCATATTCTCACGGCGAAGATCACTGGCAGTATCGTCCAAGATCACATCCGGTAGTACAACAGCAAATGGTTCATCACCAACCAAAGGGTGGGCACATAGCACCGCATGCCCTAGACCTTTAGCTTGCCCCTGACGTACATGCATGATGGTGACATCTTTTGGACAGATTTTTTGTACTTCATCAAGCAACTGACGCTTAACACGCTTCTCAAGCGTTGCTTCCAGTTCGAAAGAAGTATCGAAGTGGTTTTCAATCGAATTCTTCGAAGAGTGAGTCACCAATACAATCTCTTTGATACCCGCCGCAACACATTCGTTAACCACATATTGGATAAGTGGTTTATCGACGATAGGTAGCATTTCTTTTGGGATAGCTTTGGTTGCAGGAAGCATGCGTGTACCCAAGCCAGCGACAGGGATCACCGCCTTACGTACAGGGGAAGATGTAGACATAGTTTATTCCATTTAAAATTATTCAAACCACTATAACAAAGTCATTGCAATTTAATCCAACAATGCACTTTACATGGATTATTTTTTCATCAGATCTTCATTTTGAACACTGACTTTAACAGGTTTGCCAAGCAAATTAATCAGCATAAATGAACGCTTTTCACCGTCTGGCTCTTGGTAAATGGCTTCTATCCCTTTGAACTGGCCTTGAGTGAGCTTCAGTGTTTCACCCGGCTTAGGGAGATCAGATAACTTGGCTTGCTGCTCTTCAGAGTCTTCGTTGATCATCAAGCTGTAGATAAGGTCTGGGTTAACGGTTTGAGGCCGCGCACCCTGGCGGATAAAATCTGCCACCCCACGCGTTGAGCGAACCGTCGTATAGCTAATTGCTTCGGGGTCGAAATAAACAAACATATAGCTTGGAAATAGCGGTTCAAATGCCGTTACTCTTTTACCACGTACTATTTTCTCCACCGTCACCTGCGGGTAATAACACTCAACCCCTTGACGATCAAGATTGATCACCGCGCGCTCCTGCTCACTGCGCTTACAATATAGTAGGTACCAATCTTTCATAGCAATCTCAGTCAGTTAATCCTCTAGCTTTAAGTAATTATACCTAAGCTTCCCCAAGCGACAATGTTTTGCTTCCTTACACCCTAATTCACTCTCTGTTTTTGCATAAAGTGCATAACCAACCATAAATGTAATAATCATTAACAGAAACTACCCACAAACAATACAACCAAAAATATTTCCATAATCAGAACAAAAAACCATAAAAACCTAAAAAGTCAGAACTTTATTAAAACCGCTTCTTGGAAATCTGAAATTTCAATTTTGAGCGAATAGCGAACAAGTGCTTACCAATCAATACCTTGCATTGTTTTTGTTTTGTTTTTTATTTGTAACGATTTGCAGTTTAATAATTTGTCAATTATAAAAGGGGCGACATTAGCAAACACAAAACCAATTAAATTTAGAGAATAATTATGAGCAATCTGAATAGTGGCACGTTGTTAGGCCATCCTAAAGGTTTGTTCTTACTGTTTGGAACCGAACTGTGGGAACGTTTTTCTTACTATGCGATGCGTGCCATTCTGGTGCTTTACCTCACCGATAAAACCATCAACGGCGGTCTTGGTTGGTCAACCCAAGATGCCCTCAACCTTTACGGTATTTATACCGGCCTGGTGTATATCACCCCATTGATTGGTGGATGGATTGCCGATAACTTCATGGGCCAACGCCGCTCTATCATCATCGGCGGTGTATTAATGGCTCTGGGCCAATTCACCCTTGCCCTACCCAACAGCATGGTCGACCCACATTCTGTGACCGCTTTTTATCTCGGCCTAGGCTTGCTGATCATCGGTAACGGTATGTTCAAGCCGAATATCTCAACCATGGTGGGCGATCTATATCAGGAAGGCGATAACCGCCGCGACGGTGCTTTCACTATTTTCTATATGGGTATCAACCTTGGTTCACTACTAGCAGGTATCATCGCGGGTACCGCATCTGCGGCTTACGGTTGGAAAGCCGGTTTCCTTACTGCAGGTATCGGTATGCTAATCAGCCTAGTGACCCAACTGATTTTTGCTGAGCGCCTTCTAGGTGATATCGGTAAAGAGCCAGCGGCTAAACGTGCTGCAGCCATGAATAAATCAGGTAAGCAAGAGCCATTGACCAAACAAGAAAAAGATCGCCTGAAAGTTATTATGATCATGGGTCTGTTCGTGGTTATCTTCTGGGCAGGCTTCGAGCAAGCCGGTGGCCTAATGAACATCTTCTCGCAGCAATACACCGACCGTATGATCGGTAGCTTCGAAGTACCTGCAGCTTGGTTCCAGTCACTAAACCCATTCTTCGTTATCACCCTCGCGCCGCTTATTGCGTCTATCTGGGTGAAAATGGGTCCTAAAGAGCCAAGCTCTCCTGTTAAATTTGCGATGGGTCTGTTCTTCCTAGCAGCCGGCTTTGTTTGCATGATGGGTGCCGTAATGCAGCAAGGTGGTGATTTGGCGGTGAAGACCTCTATGTTCTGGCTAGTTGGTGCGTACTTCTTCCATACATTGGGTGAACTTTGCCTATCGCCAATTGGCCTATCAATGGTTACCAAGCTAGCACCGCTTCGCCTTGCTTCTTTGATGATGGGTGCATGGTTCGGCTTTAACGCAATCGCTAACTATGTTGCTGGTATCATTGGTGCACACGTAGGTGAAGCTGGCCCAATGGCTATCTTCAGCGGTATCGCTATCGCAGCAACTGTTTCTGGTGTGCTACTTCTTATGTGCTCTAACCAGTTGATCCGCTGGATGCACGGCGCTGAAGGTAAAGTGGTTGAAGAAGACGCTGAGCCACAACCTGTACAAGCATAATCAGACCATATTAGATTTGATTCTGAAATGACAACGGAGAGCCTCGGCTCTCCGTTTTTATTTTCTTTAATTTTATCTCGGCGTTTATCTCGGCTATTGAAGACTACCCTTTTCGTTTAAAGGTCAAACTGAAACTTGCTGAACCCATCTCACTTAGTGATAAACGCCCGCCTGATTCGGCAAACTTGAGGCTAACACTTTCATTTTTGCTGGCCTGATTACCGAGCCAAGGTTGGGCTTTGACGACCTGCTCGCCATCACTGGTTTGCAGCCTAGCGGAAAGCCCAGCGGAGGCGATGTTCAAGGTCCTGTCGGTGACATCAAAGATACCAAATATCGCCTTGATCGGAGAGGCGTAGCCGGAATGGCGCATTCCTTTCTCAATCAATTTGATCAGGCCTGATATGGTATTTTGATCGCCCATACGGGTACGAAGATAGTCATTGAAAAATGCTCGGATAAGCAAAGTCGTCGCTGTACCGTTATCGCCACCCGTCGCCGAATCGACCAAGTAAAAGGCCAACCTGCCATCTATCAGCCAGGTGTAATCAAGCAATACCGGCTGAACATCCGTTGCTTGCAACACACAATAATTCAACTGCCAATCACCCAATGAGGACTGGGTTTCAGGCATCAACCCCAACAACAGTTCCCGCGCAGCACGCGGATTAGCCTTAAGCTCTTCTATGTGCCATTCAAGCTCTTCATCTACCACGGTTTCTTCATCAATATTGACCCATTGACTGGAAAAGCCATGATTCTCTGTCACTGAATCTTCTGATTTCAGCACCGACATAATGGCTGACTTGAGCACCATAATGTTATCAAGCGGCTTGATCAGAAAATCCTTAACCCCATGGCGTAGCGCCGCCGCCACATCTGACATATTACCGGTTCCTGAAATAACAATAATCGGCACCATCGGATACTGAAGCGACACTTCTTCTACAAACTCCATGCCTGTCAGTACTGGCATGGCAAGATCACACAACAAAATATCAGGCATACCTTCACGTAACGCCTGCAAACCCTCTAACCCATTTTCAGCTTCACGCACTCGGCAACCCTGGCTAATAAGAAAGCCAGACAGCATGGTTCTAAATACTGGATCATCTTCGACGATAAGAACGTCTTTATCTTCAAGCAAAGCCTGCTCCCTGACTGAAGAATGATAATGGTGCTTGGCACCTTCTGTGCCACCTGACTGTGAATGCGTACTCATGACACCTCAAACCACAGGCTTGACTAACCTACCAAAAGCATAGGTCGAAATCCGCTGATCGTCAGGGGATTCATTGTTTCGATGACGAAAATATTGAAATTTGTTAACAGCATCAAAATTTAAATTTTTCAATTACTAAGAATTACTACAAAAAGAAAAACACGCTATATCTTGATTTACAGCAAAAGTTGTCTTGAAAGCGTCATCTTTTTACATATTTTGTTATACAATTCCCCATTATAAGTTTTCAGTGTTGTACAGTTATGAAGCTTGACGATTTAAATTTATTCCGCATGGTTGTGGAGAACGGCAGTTACACAGCAACGTCTCGTAAGACCCAGGTGCCCGTTGCCACCCTAACCCGTCGTATTCAGGCACTTGAAGAGTGTTTGAATATCCGACTACTAAACCGTCATGCAAGGAAGCTATCACTGACAGAAGCCGGACAGAAGTTTTACGATGAATGCAGCCCTCTGCTACAAAGCTTGGTAGATACCGCCGAGCATGTCAGCGAAGAGTGTAAAGGGGCTGCCGGTAAGTTAAAAATTGCCGCGCCATCAAACCTGACTAAAGTCATGCTGCAGCCATTGCTCAATGCATTTATGAAAGAGCATCCGGCGATCAACATCCAGTTGATGATGAGTAATGACCCGGAGATCCTTGACCCAACAGATTGGGATGTGATTTTCCGTGTTGGCCCTCAGCGTGATTCCACCCTGATCGCTCGTAAAATCAATGCAGTAAAAGATATTTTGGTTGCCAGCCCAGAGTACCTGAAAGCCAACAGCGAACCTAAACATGCCCAGGACTTGCATCAGCACCCTTTGCTAAAAGGTAAGCCTCTCCTGCGTTGGCGTTTGACCAACAGCGACGGTGAAACAGTTACTGTATCTGATCGCGGCCGCTACGAAGCCAATGAGCTTAATGTCGTTCGCAAAGCCTGCATGGCCGGTTTAGGCATCACGCTGATGCCTGATGTCATGCTGGAGAAATACATCTCCTCGGGCGAGTTAGTGCAAATTCTTGAAAACTGGTCTTCAAACCAGCGCGATGTATACCTGATGTATAACCACCGCGATTACCAGCCAGAGAAACTTCGCTTGTTCATCGAGTTTGCTAGCGAGTATTTTAAGCTGTAAAGCCGGTAACCGCAGTTATTCAAAATCAACAAACGAGAGGCGAAAGTCTCTCGTTTTTTTTGGGCTCACGGTCCAGGGTTCTGTGGTTCTGTGGTTCTGTGGTTCTGTGGTTCTGTGGTTCTGTGGTTCTGTGGTTCTGTGGTTCTGTATGGATGTTCACCAGACAACACTTTGCTGTCAAACTATTATTCAAAATTAAATATTCACACTAGAAACGACTACCAAACGGCATTGTTGCTATTTTTACTGAATTCCTTTTTTCCCCATAGAACCTCAGGGCCGTAGCACCACAGTGCCGTTCTTTAACCCATTAGAACTACCTTTTCCATAGCTCTGCTTTTCACCCCATAGGACCGTAGGACCATAGGACCGCTGTTAAAAACCGTTTTTTGCTCCTTGCGAACTTTTTCAACCCCGACTAAATGTTAATAGTACTGGCACGAAAAGCCTTCCTGTTTTTGGGCTTATTGGTAGGCCATGCCGTAAACAGTAAGTATTAGCAAAAGAACACCAGCAAGAAGAGCACCACAAGTTCCACTTTCGCTTAGTAAGTGTTCTTCGATAACGGATGAAAATAAGCACGACTCAATGAGGAAGCATTATGATTCTGGGACACTTATTCGGTTTATATACCCACCCCAAGCAAGAGTGGCGGGCCATTGACAAGGAACACGAAGGGATTCAAAGCAGTTTGAGCCACATCTTACTGATTGCTCTTCTTCCCCCTGTCTTTGCCTTTATTTCTAGCGTATTTATCGGCTGGAGGATCGGTGTTGGCGCACCTATCTACCTAACCCAAGGTAGTGCGCTAGCTATGTCTGTGGCGATGTACTTCGCCCTAATCGCTGGCGTATTTGCCCTAGCATACCTGACCTATTGGATGAGCCACACCTTTGGCTCAACCCCGACCTACACTCAAGCACTTGAGTTAGCGGCGTATACAGCAACACCGCTATTTATGGTCAGCATCGCGGCGATCTATCCTCAGGTTTGGTTCCTGATGATTGCTGGGCTTATCGGTATCGCCTACTCCGTATACCTACTCTATACCGGTGTACCGATTTTGATGCACATTCCCGAAGAAAGAGGCTTTATCTACGCCAGTTCAATCGTTACCTGCGGGCTTGTATTGCTGGTATCAATCATCGCCGGTTCGGTGATCCTGTGGAATCTAGGGATTGGGCCGCAGTTTAGTCATTAAGGGTCAGGTTGATAGAAGCTAGTTCCTAGAAAGAAAAAAGCGAGAGTTTTTCAACTCTCGCTTTTTAATTATTCGAAGGTCTGGTTTTCGCTTCTAACGCTCTTCCCAGCAACTAGGATCTAGGACCTCGTGCCCTTTTCCCCTTACACCCCTTCGTTATGCAACTCGAGGTTAGCGAGGTCCTGCTGGATTTCACGCTTGATTTTTGAGTCTTCGCTGCGTAGAGATTCCAAGTAATCTAGGTAGCGCTGGTCGATATCGCCGGTGACGTATGAACCGCTGAATACAGAGGTTTCAAACTTCTGGATTTCTGGGTTGCCTTCAGCAACGGCATCAACCAGATCTTGTAGATCTTGGAAGATCAGGCCGTCAGCGCCGATCATCTTACAGATTTCATCGACTTCACGACCGTGGGCAATCAACTCGTTAGCCGTTGGCATATCGATACCGTATACGTTCGGGAAGCGAACTTCTGGTGCAGCAGAAGCTAGGTAAACCTTACGGGCACCTGCTTCGCGAGCCATTTCGATGATCTGCTCAGAAGTCGTGCCGCGAACAATAGAGTCATCCACCAGCAGTACGCTCTTGTCTTTAAACTCAGAGCGGATAGCATTTAGCTTACGACGTACAGATTTACGACGCATTTGCTGACCCGGCATGATGAAAGTACGGCCAACATAGCGGTTTTTCACAAAACCCTGGCGGTATGGCTTATCAAGGGTGCGAGCAATTTCCAATGCACTGTCACATGACGTCTCAGGGATAGGGATAACCACATCGATATCCAGATCAGCCCAGTCACGCTTGATTTTCTCACCCAGTTTCTGGCCCATGCTTACACGCGCACCGTACACAGACACTTTATCAATGAACGAATCAGGGCGAGCAAAGTAAACAAACTCAAACACGCAAGGGTTTAGGGTTGGGTTATCAGCACACTGCTGAGTGTATAACTGACCATCAAAGGTTACGTATACCGCTTCACCCGGTGCTACGTCACGCATGAAATCAAAGCCAACGGCATCCAGCGCTACCGACTCTGAAGCCACCATGTATTCAACCTGACCTTCAACTTCACGCTTACCTAGGCAGAGAGGGCGAATGCCGTGCGGGTCGCGGAAAGCAATCATACCGTGGCCAATAACCATAGAAACCACAGCGTAAGCGCCAGAGACCATACGGTGCACTTCGCGGATTGCATCAAAAATTTCTGCTGGCGTGATTGGGTACGTCTTGGCACTTTCCAGTTGGTTAGCCAATACGTTCAGTAGGATTTCTGAATCAGAAGTAGTGTTTACGTGACGACGCGCTTTTTCGAACAACTGCTCTTTGATCTCACCCGCGTTAGTCAGGTTACCGTTGTGAGCCAGTGAAATACCGTATGGAGAGTTCACATAGAAAGGCTGAGCTTCTGACGCGCTAGAGCTACCAGCAGTCGGATAGCGCACATGGCCAATCCCTACGTTACCCTGCAAACGCTGCATGTGCTTGGCTTCGAATACATCGCGAACCAAACCGTTCGCTTTACGCAGACGAAAACGATTGCTTTCTAAGGTAACAATACCAGCCGCATCTTGGCCGCGGTGCTGCAGCACGGTCAAAGCATCATAAATAGACTGGTTAACCGGGGTTGAACCCACGATTCCGACAATACCACACATGTCCTAAATCCTCGTCACGCTTAATTTGAAATTCAGCGGGTATCCGGCTTAGCCAAATACCCGCTGATAGCTTTTCCATTAGGTATCAGTAGATTAAAACTGAACCTGATACCCCAAGTTACCTTGGGTTTCATCCAACGCCGTTCGCTATAGCGCGCCCGGCAAAAAGCTTGATGTGTCTTTGAGGTACGTGAAGAACCATTCAATCACCACGCCAAACTGAGGGATCAACTGTGACTGCTGCCACCAGTCCGCATCCGCAAAGCCTGTGAAGGCGTCCATGAAGAATAGTACTGCGGCGACAATCAAAACGCCACGTACCCCACCGAACACAATTCCCAGTACCCGGTCTGTACCCGACAGGCCGGTTTTCTGTACTAGTTGTCCTATAACATAGTTCACTACTGCGCCGACAATCAGCGTAGCAACGAACAAGGCAGCGATCGCACTGCCATTTCGAAGCATCTCATCCTGAATATTAGTGAAGTAAGCGGCAAGCTGATTATAAAAATTGCTTGCGACGAAAAAAGCTGCAAACCAAATCACTAACGAGAGCGCTTCCTTGACAAAACCTCGGATCAAACTCACCAGAGCCGAGAAGCCAATTACGCCTAAAATTACGTAATCAATCCAGATCATCATTTGTTGTATTCGTATTGTTGGTGCGTATTCTAACAGAAAAAATGAGAACGCAAACGTTTACCTAAGGATTAAGTGGATTAAATCTGACCAATCGGCCCTTTAATCCGGTCAATTCTTCCAATTTTTTGATGTCACCCGACAGCTTTTGCTTCGACACATCTGGGCCGACAACAACCCTGGCCAAATCGCCTTGTTGTGGCTGTTTTGGAAAAACATGAGCTTGATAACCCGCTTTACGAAGACGCTCAACCAGCTGGTTGGCGTTATCAAAATTGCGGAAAACCCCCAATTGAACCACCCAAGCGCTATCTTGGTTATCCAATTTTGGCTCGGTCACAGGCTGTGGCTCAACCTTGAGTGGTTGGTTGGCCGCCTCGATGGCTTCAGCTGTGACTTCAACCGCTGCCGTTTCTTGCTGCGGTTCATCGACAACAACCGTTACCGGCTCAGGGGGTAAATCCACCTCTGCAAACTCCGGAGCAGGGATCGTTTCATATTCGATTTCATCGGTGGTTTCAGGCTGCAGCGGTATACTGGCAAATTGCTCCTGGTAATGCTGCTTTTTGCCATCGAACAAATCGGGAAGGAAAATCACCCCAATCGCCACCAAAATGATCGTACCGACCAACCGGCTCTGAAATTTACTTGCCACAGTTACTCCTGATTCTTTGCTTCAATGTGACTGGTTACCTGCCCCACAGTGTAAAAGGAGCCAAATACAATTACCATATCGTCAGCTGCAGCCTGTGTCAGCGCTTTGTCATAAGCGGCTTCTGGCGTCTGGTATGTCTCGGTTCCTGAAGGAAGGTGGGTCAAGATCTCCTCGGCGCTCGCGGCACGAGGGCCTGTTAGCGAAGCTGGGTACCAACAATCAACCACTTCCGTCATCTCAGCAATGGTAGCAGCAATATCTTTGTCATGAAGCATTGCCACCACAGCATGAAGCTTTTTCTTGCCGAGTTTCTGTTTCATGCCCGTAAGCTGCTTAGCAAAATACTGCGCAGAATGCGGGTTGTGAGCGACATCCATGATCACCAGCGGTTGTTCCGAGACTTTCTGCATCCGTCCCGGCAAGCTGGCATCTGCCAGTCCCTCAATCACGTTTTCATCGGTGATATTAAGCTCGGCAACGGCCAATGCCATCAGCGCTGTCGCAGCATTAGGTAGGGGTAGCGAAGGCAGCGGCAATTGCTCGAGGGTAAATGCCCCGCTCTGCCAGCGCCAATGATCAGCCTCGACACTGTACTCGAACTGGTAACCAACCTGGTATAGCTTGGCACCGATATCATCCGCATGGGCTGGTACCGTCGCAGGCGGGTTTGGCTGGCCGCATACAGCTGGTTTACCGCTGCGGAAAATCCCCGCCTTCTCATAGCCGATAACATTGATGTCATCACCCAGCCAGTCAACGTGGTCAACCGCAAGGCTAGTGATCACCGACACATCATGGTCAACAATATTGGTCGCATCCAAACGGCCACCCAGCCCTACTTCCAATAAAACGACATCAACCTGACGCGACTTGAATAGCTGAAGTGCAGCCAAGGTACCGAACTCAAACAAGCTCAAGCTGATATCACCGCGCTGTTGCTCAATTACGGCAAAGGCTTCGCTATGTGCGGCATCAGCCAATTCGATGCCGTTGATGCGAACACGCTCGTTATAACGCACCAAGTGAGGAGAACTATACACCCCGACACGGTAGCCGGCTTTAAGCAAAATCGCTTCCATCATGGCACAGGTTGAACCTTTGCCGTTGGTACCCGCAACAGTGATCACGCACGGTGCTGGTTTGGTTAGCTCCGCCTTCTGGGCTACGGCTTGTACTCGGTCAAGCCCTAGGTCAATAGCACTGGTATGGAGGTGTTCAAGGTAAGTCAGCCAAGAGGCCAAAGGGGAATCTGCTTGAGGTGCTGTCAATCCGGACATCATATTTCATTTCGTTATAACAATATGAGCCTTAATTTACCACTGAACGCAGCGAGACCAAACAGCAATGTCTTGATTATTGATACTGAGGGGACTTTTACAAAAAACAAAACGGGGCCTAAGCCCCGTTTCCCATTAACTTTTCAAGCAATACAAGCTTACTCTTCAGCCTGCTCGTTCTGCTCTTCAGTTTTCTCTTCAACCGCTTTTGCTGGCTTCTCAACAGGCACAACCATTGGAGAGTCAACCTGAGTCAGCTTGGCCACCAAACCACCGATGCGCTGGCGCATTTCACGGCGGTCGACAATCATATCAATCGCACCGTGCTCAAGCAGGAACTCACTGCGCTGGAAGCCTTCTGGTAGCTTCTCGCGTACGGTTTGCTCGATAACACGCTGGCCTGCAAAACCGATAAGCGCTTTTGGCTCACCGATGTTGATATCACCCAGCATCGCCAAACTTGCCGATACACCACCCATTGTCGGGTCTGTCAGGACTGAGATAAACGGCAGTCCCTTGTCAGACATGCGTTCAAGGGCTGCACTGGTTTTTGCCATTTGCATCAGCGACATTAGCGCTTCCTGCATACGGGCACCACCACTGGCAGAGAAGCAAACTAAAGCACAGTTGTTGGCAATCGCTTCATCGACAGCCTGAACGAACTTGGCACCGACAACAGAACCCATTGAGCCGCCCATGAAAGAGAACTCAAACGCACAGGCAACCAATGGCTGGCCCAGCAAGGTCCCTTTCTTCACGACCAATGCATCTTTCTCGCCACTCGCTTTCTGTGCTGACGATAGGCGATCTTTGTATTTCTTGGAATCACGGAACTTCAGCTTATCTTTCGGTTCAAGCTCTGCAGCAATTTCAACCTGCCCTTCTTCATCTAGGAAGGTTTCCAAGCGACGACGTGCCTTCATCCGCATGTGGTGGTCACACTTCGGGCAAACTTCCAAGTTACGTTCTAGATCGGCGTGATAAAGCACTTGTTCGCAAGAAGTACATTTGGTCCACACCCCTTCTGGGATAGACGCTTTGCGAGAAGAAACAATGTTGCTTTTTGTAAGGATCTTTTCCAGCCAGCTCATGAATGACCTTTTATCTTTTTATTTCCCTGCCCTTAGGGTCTTAGCACAAGTCTTTGCAGCAGAGAATTACAAATTCGTTAATTTACCGAGGTGGAATTAAAGCACAAACTCGCCTAACTGTAGATAAAAAACTGGTACTACGAGTTAGCCCGAGAGAAATCTTACTCTTACCTGACAGATTAATCCGGCAAGAACAATGGTCCCACCGGCACTTTAGGCAGTTCGTGTTCCTGTGGGTAATCCACTTCTACCAAGTACAGGCCTTCGGCTTTTGCCGTCGCACCTGCCAACGTACGGTCTTTTTGCTCCAGCAACCACTGGATCCACTCTGGCTTTTCTTCGCCTCGGCCGACTTTTATCAGGCTGCCTGTAATATTGCGGACCATATGATGGACAAAGGCATTGGCCTTGATATCAATGATCACGAAATTACCCTGACGCGATACGTTCAAATGCATTAGGTTACGCCAAGGGCTACGGGATTGACAATACACAGCACGGAAGGATGTGAAGTCATTCTCACCCAGCAGGTACTGCCCTGCTTCATGCATCGCTTTTTCATCCAACTCACCATGATAATGGCTCACCCCTTTGGCCAAAATGGCAGGGCGGTATGCATGATTGTAGATGATATAGCGGTAACGGCGTGCCGTTGCGGTAAAACGGGCATGGAACTCATCGTCCACTCTCTTGGCCCAGCGAACGGCGATATCTTTAGGTAAGTGGGCATTTACACCCATGCTCCAGGCAACCATTTTACGGTCAACATCGACATCAAAGTGGACGACCTGCCCGGTACCATGAACCCCAGCGTCGGTCCTTCCCGCACACTGCACTTCAATGGGCTTGTTGGCAATCTTGCTCAGCGCCTTTTCCAAACGTTCCTGGACACTGTCTACGTCACGCTGGCGTTGCCAACCGTAGTATTTCGCACCATCGTACTCAATACCTAAAGCTATTCGCATAATATTCTTCGTCTTGCTGGCGGCCAATGGCCGATTTTCAAAATAAGGGTGGGAGTATAACAAAAAAAGCGGAAGCATGTGCTTCCGCTTTTTTTGGGGAGGGGAGATCCTAGATCCTGGGTGCTAGTTCCTAGACTCTAGAACCTAGGTAGCTGTATCAACTGCTGTTCAAGTTCTTAGCCTTTGCTCTTACCAGGATCTAGGTTGTAGGATCCGCTCTACTTTCTTGTTTTCTCCAACAAACTTCCCGCTTCTTGCTTGAGTTGGTCATCGCCGCCTTGGGCGACTTGTTCCAGCAGGCCGCGGGCACCTTCGCTGTCGTTCATTTCCAGGTAGGCTTTGGCCAAGTCCAGTTTGCTAGCAAATTCGCCCTGGCTATCAATATCCATGCTGCCAATATCAGCCAATACATCTGGGAACTCATCCAAACCGACATCTAGGTTGAGTGGGGCTTCATCCAACTCACTATCAAGCGGTTCCCCATCGAGATCCTTCATCAGTTCATCAATACTGATGTACGACTCTTGCGCAGTCGGTGTTGCAGGTTGCGCTTCTACGCTAGGCTCTTCTAAAAGTTCGCTGGCAGCTTCTTCATCTAATGCAAGAGAAAGCTCGTTAGCCTCGACATCATCAATAGATTCCGAAGACACTTCTGAAACAGCACTATCTTCATCGAGAAGGTTGTCTTCGTCAAAGGCAGGGACATCTTCGAGATTCATCTCTGGTTGCTGTCCCCAGTCTTCGCCCTCTAACTCTGGTTCCGGGTTGTTCGCTGACCAGATCTCTTGCTCTTCTTCAGGCCATGCTTTTTCAGAGAATGCTTCTTCTGCAGAAGCATCGCCAACAGCGCTTTCTGAGTGCCCCACCAGTTGTTCGCGCTCCCAGTCCGCCTGGAGCTCGGGATCACTGAGCAAGGCATCCATATCCAGTCCCGCCGAATCAACAAACTCGTCACTCATCTGGTCTTCTGGCGAAGGAACACTATTGTTCACAGGCGCAGGTTGCTGTACTGGTTCAGGACTAACAGGCTGTGAGTCGATTCTTTCTGACACAGCGGCTTGCGCCTTGCTGCCCTGCTCCATCTCATATTGTTCAAGCTCATGCTGCTCATCAAATGAGGCCTGCAAGGCATCATCTTCACTGAACTCTGGCAGGCTTGCCGGATCTAGCGTTTCAAACTCAATATCCGGTCGTCCATGCAACGAGTAAGGGCTCGCTGGTTGCTCGGCAACAGCCTCTTGTACCTGAGGTTGAAGCTCTGGCGTTAAGTCTGCCGCCATTTCCGGCTGGACTTGTGGCTTCTCAGCAGCCTCTGCCGCCTGCTGTAACTGGCGAACAATGTTATCGAGCATGACCTGCTCATCATCATCAGTCAGTACTTGCTCTTGCTCTGCCTGCTGCTCAATCTCGGGATCGTTAAATGCCGCTTCTTCATCAAACTCAGGCAAGTCATCCAGTGTCAGGGGCGCACTATCATCATTTTCCTGAGTTGGCTCAGCCTCCGCCTGGCGGTGCTCACCATCAAGCTCAGGTTCCATTTCAAGCTCTGCGAGCAGTGTTTCCTCATCGAAGACAGGAAACTCTTCGGCATCAGGCTCTGCTAATTCAGTGACAGGCTGTCCCGCGTTTTGCGGCTCAGGATTTGTCAGCTCAGGCTCAGATGCTTGCTCTTCCGGCGCAAAATCAAAAGCGGGTTCGTCTAAGATGAGCTCTTGAAGGTCGGCAGTATCTTGGGCATCAATCGCTTCCTCATGAGCATTTTGCTCTGCTGCCCCATCCAGTTCCTCATCACCAAGGCTTTCCAGTAACTGTTCAACGGTCTGGCCGATCGCTTCAATTTCGGCACTGTCGTTCAAACCGTCAGAATCAGGTGTATCAAACGCAGCTGAATCAAGAAGTTGCTCGATTTCATCAATTTCTGGCTGAGGTTCAGGCTCAACCTGACTCTCAAGCAGTACATCAACATCAGCGGTCTCTGCCTGTGATGATGGCTGACTTTGTTCAGCGATAACCTGCTCTTGATCTAAACCCGATTGCTCTTGAGTTAAACCATGTAGGCTGTTTTCTTGCTGAGGAACACTTTCCGCTCCATGATCCGCAAGAAGCTCATCAATAGAACCAGCCTCTTCAACGGGAGAGTTCTCAGCAGTGTCTACTGGGGAGTGTTGCTCTAGGATATCATCGAGCAACTCAGTACTGTTCTCTTCAATAGTGATATCGTCGAGTGATACTGCAGCTTCTGGCTCAATGCCCTCAAGAGCGTCATCAGTGTCAGCCAGCAATTCGTCCAGTAGCTCAGTACTGTTTTCATCGATCTCAATATCTTGGCTTGCTAACAAACTGTCAGCTTCAGGCTCATCTAACAACTCATCAAGCAACGCCGTACTGTCTTCTTCCAGCTCAATATCAGATGTCAGGCTATCTTCGTCATCTAGCAGCTCATCAAGTAGTGCCGTTGAGTCATCTGGTGTCTGGGCCGCAGCACTTTCAACTGCCTCATCAAATATGGAGGCAAAATCCTCATCACTGCCAGGCGATGCCATCATGTCTATATCGGCTAACGCTTGGTCGACCGCAGCTTGCTCAGCCGTTTCTTGCTTCGCTTCGGGTGCAAAAGCATTGTCATCACCACCCACACTATCAAACAGCGCATCCAACTCATCTTGGTCGACCATCTGTTCTGGCTGCGGTGCTTGGTCATCAAAACCTTGACTTTCCAAAGCTTGGCTTTCTGCTAACGGCTCATCCAGAGGTTGTTCGTCCAATACATCATCAGCGGCTGAAGCGAACAAATCATCCAGCATAGCCTGATCAACTATCTGATCATCCTTAGCTGATGGATCCAAAGGTGCATCGAGATCGAGTTCGTCGCCGTCATAAGACAAATCAAAGCTATCTTCATCGTCCTCATCGGCCTGCAGCGACTGCTCCCACATTGCCGCCAGCTCTTCATCTGAATTCGGCTCTGGCTTTTTGTCCATTTCATCCAGTGCCCGCTCCATATCTTCAAGGCCGATAGCTTCATCATCGCTATTGACTGAGATGCTGCTGGCACCAAGGTTACTACCCAACTCAAAGCCGTTGTCATCGCCGTCGCGTTTCGATTCCAGCTGCGAATCCTGGCTAAACAAGCTACTTTCAGGATCATCAAACAATGAGTCGTCATCACCGAACAGATCATCCAGTTCATCATCATCGCCCAGAGATAGGCTAGGAACCTCTTCGTCGTCAGTCGGCACAGGTGGCGGCGGTGGCATCATCGCGGCTTCATCTTGCGCCTGCGGTGCATCCAGTGACTTCACCTCATCTTCCGCTTCACGCTTGCGACCAAGCAGGAAGTAAACCAATGCACCTGCAATCAAGGCACCAGGGATCAAAGCCAACACAGCCAACATCAACGAGTTGGCAATCATCCGGTCAAATAGGGTTGGCTCTGGCTCGACTGCTTGTGTCTGCAGCGCACGCTGCTGGTCGATAAAGCCTTTGATTTGCTCGCGAAGTACTTCGTCATCGCTCAATTGCTGCTTCAATGCAGAGACTTCATGCTGCATCTCTGCCAGGCGAACACGCAATAAATGGTTGCTCTCGAGCAATTTGGTCATCTGCTCATCAGAGGCATCCAACTGAGCCTGAAGGATAGTCGGCTTTGGCGGGATCAGAGCCTCGGTCGCTGCTAGTGCTTCTGGCGCTTCGGCTGCCGGTGTTTTCTCAGCGGTCTTAACCTCTGTTTCTACCACAGGCTGTGGTTTTTCCTGTGGTGTTGCAACTACTGTTGGCTCTTGAACCTTGGCCTCTTGGGCAGCTTCTACTGCTTTAGGTGCTGGCGTCGGTTTTGGTTCAGGCGCTCTGGCAACAGGCTGGGCAGTTTGAGCTGCTGGCTTGGGTGAATTAGCCGTTCGAGTCTGACTGCGTGCTGGTGAACCTTGATCCGCTTCTAGGCGCTGCTTAACAACATCAATGCTCTCTCGGCGCATTTGTGATTCAGTTGGGATAGCCAGCATGCTGCCTGGGATCAAGCCGTGAATATTACTATTCTCAAATGCCTGCGGGTTCTGGCGGAAGATAGCGCCAATCACCTGGTAAATAGAGACCTGATTATTCGGCCGATAGCGCGTTGCAATAGACCACAAGGTTTCAGCGTTCGTCGTCGGGCCATAGCGGAATGCATTGGCAGACGGTTGCCCCGGCGCGGCGGTACTCTCCGTCAATGAGGAAGCGGCAGGCTGTACACCTTGGTTAGGCCCGGTAATACGAATGGTATTGGCATGGGCCGAAGAAGAAATTACAGCGGTGGAAAAAATTACCGGCAGAAAAAAGCGTTTTATCATCGTCGAAAGGTCAGACACTGCCTGTCATCCTCTTTGGCAGGAAAAATAGCTACGAATGAATAGGGCACATCATGTGCACACATACAAGCGTCGTATGATACAAGAATATTTAACTTCGGCCTATGCACAATAATCTTGAGCGTGACCAAGCCAATCAATTACGACTTCGGGAGCAAAGTCGCACTATTGTTGACCTACTCAGAACGATAGTAGATTCAGCACGTTGAAAATACAACAGCAGCAAAATCACCGTCAGGTGTTAGACAATAAAAAAGCGCCCTGCTTTAAGAAGCAAGGCGCTGGTTTTTATAGATCCTAGATCCTAGATCCTAGAGGAGAGTGTTCTTGAACCATTCAATTAGTCAAAATCCTGTTCTGACTAGGATCTAGGAACTCGCTCTTACTAGGATCTAATTTAAAGATACTCTTCTATCAGCTTCTCGGCGATCTGTACGCTGTTAGTTGCTGCGCCCTTGCGGACGTTGTCTGCAACAACCCACATGTTCAGGCCACAAGGATGGCTGATGTCTTCGCGGATACGCGCAACCATGACGTGGTCTTTACCTGTCGCGTCACTGACTTGGGTCGGGTAATCATTGCCGTGGAAGACTTCAATGCCTTCAGCGTTTTCCAGTAGGCTGATAGCTTCTTCAACATGTACCGGTTGGCAAGTTTCAACATGTACCGCTTCAGCATGACCGTAGAAAACAGGCACACGGACACAAGTTGGGTTCACACGGATGTTGTCGTCACCCAAAATCTTCTGGGTTTCCCACACCATCTTCATTTCTTCTTTGGTGTAACCGTTATCCATGAACTGATCGATGTGCGGTAGGCAGTTAAAGGCGATTTGCTTGTCGTAAACATTGGTTTCCGCAGGCAGGCCGTTCAATAGCTTGGCCGTTTGGCCAGCAAGCTCATCAACACCTTTCTTGCCGGTGCCCGATACCGACTGGTAGGTCGCTACGTTGATACGCTCAATACCGTATGCTTCATGGATAGGCTTCAATGCCACCAGCATCTGGATTGTCGAGCAGTTAGGGTTAGCAATAATGTTACGGTTACGGTATTCCGCCAGCGCATGCGGGTTCACCTCAGGGATCACCAACGGCACATCGTAGTCGTAGCGGAAGCGTGATGTGTTATCGATAACAACAACACCGTAATCGGCTGCAGTCGGAGCCCAGCGTTCAGACGCTTCTGCACCGGCAGAGAAAATAGCAAGCTGAACCTGGCCCCAGTCGAAATCTTCAACATTGGTCACACGTACAGACTTACCCTTGAAACGCAGGGTTTTGCCTGCACTGCGTTCAGAAGCAAGTAAATAGAGATTGCGAACAGGAAAATTGCGTTCCTCAAGAACTTCTACAATGGTTTCGCCGACAGCGCCGGTCGCACCGAGTACTGCAATATCAAATTCCTGGCTCATGGCCTTTCCTCTACTGTAAAACCTAATTTAGCCAGCGACTCTACCCCAAAATGGGCCTCGCCCGCTACTGTAATCGCGCTATATTCACGGCGATCCCAGTAATTTTTACGCATCCGGTCAAAAGCCGAGGCCATTTCTGGGCTGCCTTCTTCAGTTTGGCCCATTTCACGGCGGAATAAACCATCATCACGGCGAACATCGTAGATCAGCTGGGTCAATGTAAATAAGGTAGGCTCGTCCCACAGACAACTGAGTGTAACCTGCGGCACGGGCGCAACCGGGAGCAGGCTTGAAGCACTTACTGCTTTGTCTAGGCCAAGGAATTGGCAGAAACTGTTGTACACCATGGTCGTGCCGCGTGCCTTACCTTCCAAGCCATAGCCCGCTACATGCGGGGTCGCAAAAGCCAATAATGGCAGCAGTTCCAAGTCAACTTGCGGCTCGTGTTCAAAAACATCCAGCACCGCCGTTAGTTTCTTTCCTTCCCCTGATAGGCTCTGCTTCAAGGCACGCTTCAGCGCTTGGTTATCAACGACAGGGCCACGGGCGGCATTGATCAGGATTGCCCCCGGCTGCAAATCACTAATAAATGCATCATCAACCAAATGATGAGTTGGGTGCTCACCGCTTTTGGTAATTGGCGTATGCATAGTGATCACATCACATTGGGAGCGGATTTCTTCTAGGGTGTGGAATGAACGGCTATCGCCTTGCTGCTCTTTAATCGGATCGTTAAGCAAATACGGAATACCCAGCGCATCCAAACATTGGGCAAGATAGCTACCGACATTACCGGCGCCGATGATCCCCACCTTTTTGTCGAATACCGAGAAACCTTGTTGTTGCCCCAGCACCATCAGGCTACTCAGTACATATTCTGCCACCCCGACCTTGTTACAGCCTGGTGCGGCAGTAAAAGTGATGCCTTTTTCAGCCAGTAGTGTTTCATCGACATGATCCTGACCAGCGGTTGCGGTACCCACAAATTTTAACTTATTGGCTTTAGTCAATAAGTCTGCGTTAACCTTAGTTACCGAGCGAATCATTAATGCATCGACATCGAGCAAATCCTCAGCGGTCATCGTCCTGCCCGGCTTGCTGATCACCTCGCCCAACTGGCTAAAAAGCGCCTCGGCATAAGGCATGTTCTCGTCAATGAGGATTTTCATAAAGCGTCCTTCGAAGGTTATTGGTATATGGGTGATGCTATTGGATGTAGAGGTAGTGTCAAGATGTAAGAGCTTATAAGTCAGTTCCTAGATGCTAGCTCCTAGTTCCTAGAGCAAAAGCAAAAAACCAGTAATTGGAAGAATACTAAAACTAAAGCTGTGTCCTCTTTCCTAAATGAGTATTTGATAAATGTGCAAGTTCTGGGCTCAACTATTCCAACTTTTCTGGTTCCGCTCCTTCTAGGAACTAGGATCTAGCTTCTCGTCTCTGTTTTTCACCCATAAAAAAGCCCAGCAGAATCTCTGCTGGGCGAACGTCCAGGAATAAAAACACCGGCTGGGATCATAGACAGCTCCCGCAAAAGAAAATACTATGCAAACAGCCAATGTCGCGTCTGTTTTTTAGGCACTGACTCAAGGGCAAAACAGCTAGCGCAGTCTCCGCAAAAAGGCTTTCTAACTGAATCTCTTAGTCAGTGCCACCCCCTGGAAAATGACAAAAGTCGGTTAACTTCAGATCCTAGGTACTGGTTCATTGTTCCTAGATATTCACAACCAAACAATTTCGTTATGCCCCTAGGAACTAGGATCTACTTTTTCTAGGATCTAGGTTTTACCCTTCGTATTTCTTAATAACTAGCGTCGCGTTGGTGCCGCCGAAGCCGAAGCTGTTTGACATTACTGTCTTCAACTCTTGGTCACGTTTTTCAGTGACGATGTCTAGGCCTTCTGCTGCTGCATCCAAGTTATCAATGTTGATGCTCGGTGCGATGAAGCTGTTGTCTAGCATCAACGTTGAGTAGATCGCTTCGTGTACACCTGCAGCGCCCAGTGCGTGACCGGTCATAGCTTTGGTTGCAGAAATCGCAGGGCTGTTGTCACCAAATAGCTCTTGGATTGCACCTAGCTCTTTCACATCACCAACCGGTGTAGACGTACCGTGGGTGTTGATGTAGTCGATGCTGTCAACATCCTGCATCGCCATCTTCATACAACGTACAGCGCCTTCGCCTGATGGGGCTACCATGTCGTAACCGTCTGATGTCGCGCCGTAGCCGACGATCTCGCCGTAGATTTTCGCGCCACGTGCCAAAGCGTGCTCTAGTTCTTCGATAACCAACATACCGCCGCCACCAGAGATCACGAAACCGTCACGATCTGCATCATAAGTACGAGAGGCTTTTGATGGGTCGTCATTGTACTTAGTTGATAGTGCGCCCATGGCATCAAACATCATGGTCAGCGACCAATCAAGCTCTTCACCACCACCAGCGAATACAACATCTTGTTTGCCAAGCTGGATCAGTTCAAGAGCATGACCGATACAGTGTGCAGAAGTCGCACATGCTGAACTCATGGTGTAGTTCACACCACGGATCTTGAATGGCGTAGCCAAACATGCAGACACTGTTGAAGACATAGTACGAGGTACCATGTATGGACCTACGCGCTTAACACCTTTCTCACGCAGAATATCTACTGCTGCAACCTGGTTGTAAGAAGACGCACCACCAGAGCCCGCTACAAGGCCTGTACGGTCGTTAGATACCTGATCTTCAGTCAGGCCAGCGTCTTCAATCGCTTGTTCCATTGACAAGTAAGCAAAAGCGGCGGCATCGCCCATGAAACGCATTTTCTTACGGTCGATATGCTCTGAAGGGGTCATTTTCAAATCGCCCCAAACATTACTACGCAGCTTCATTTCTGCAAATTGTTCAGAGAAGTTGATACCGGACTTACCCGTTTTCAAAGACTCCAGTACTTCTTTAACGTTGTTACCAATACTGGAGACAATACCCATGCCTGTAATTACGGCTCGTTTCATGATGAATTCCTACTGTCATTTATACCCAAATAACCTCAGTCAAAACAATCAACAACCTGAGGTGACTTGGGTATAACGTTGACGATAATAACGGGTTTATCTGTCAAAAGTGGTCAGCTTTCCTGTTGATCAGGTACAATCGCCCACAATTAAACCCGTTACACCAACTATGAGGCTTCTCCTTTTGTCTTATAAAGCCCAACCGTCCGTAAGCAAAACACCATCGATAAAAATCGAAAATGCCGTCTTGGACTGGAACGAATCAGGTACCCCTGTTTCCAATGACTTTGACGATGTCTACTTTTCAAATGCCAATGGCCTGGAAGAAACCCGCTATGTGTTTCTCCACCAAAATGGCTTACCGACACGTTGGGAAACCTTCGACCGCCGCCGCTTTGTGGTGGCAGAGACCGGTTTCGGAACCGGCCTCAACTTCCTAGCGGTATGGCAATGGTTCAAAGCATTCCGCGAAGCTAACCCGGATGCCACCACCAAAGAGCTGCATTTCATCAGTTTCGAGAAGTTTCCGGTTACCAAGGACGATCTGATCAAAGCTCACGAGTCTTGGCCTGAACTGGCCGACTTAGCTAGCCAACTCCATACCCACTACCCACCAGCTGTCGCCGACTGTCACCGCATTGTGCTGGAAGATGGCATGATCACTCTGGACCTGTGGTTTGGCGATATCAAAGACTGTATGCCACAAGTATGGACGAATAATGACGGTATCGTTGATGCCTGGTTCCTCGACGGTTTTGCCCCAAGCAAGAACCCAGAGATGTGGAACCAAAATCTGTTCAACGGCATGGCAAAACTGGCCCGAGTTGGTTGTAGCACTGCAACCTTCACTGCGGCAGGCTTTGTTCGCCGCGGCCTGATTGAAGCGGGCTTTGACATGAAGAAAGTCAAAGGCTTTGGTACCAAACGTGAAATGCTGGCCGGCAGTGTCACCGAGCGCAAATACAGCGGCAACGTCAAACCATGGTACAACCGCAAATCCGCCAACCTTGGCAATGGTCACGAAGATAACAGCATTGCGATTATCGGTGGCGGTGTCGGCTCGGCGACAACAGCACTTGCTCTGGCACGCCGTGGTATCAAAACCACGCTGTACTGTGCCGATGAGCTACCGGCAGAAGGCGCATCAGGTAACCGTCAGGGGGCAGTTTATCCGCTGCTCAATGGCTCAAACGATGCCCTATCCCGCTTCTTTGCCCCGGCATTTTTGTATGCTCGCCAGTTTGTCGAACAAGCGGCCAAGCACAAAGCATTCAGCCATGAGTGGTGTGGTGTGACCCAGTTGGCTTGGGATGATAACTCAACCAGCAAGCTAGGAAAGATGATGACCGGCGGCTTCCCGGAACAGCTTATTCGCCAACTGGACGTTGAACAAACCGAGCAAGTAACCGGTGTAGCTTCAGGCCATAGCAGCGTTAACTACCCACTTGGCGGTTGGCTATGCCCGCAAGAGCTTACCCGAGTCTTGATTGAGCAAGCGCAAGAGCTAGGGTTCCTTGAACTCAAAACGCAAGTCGATATCCAGCAGCTAAACCAGCAACCTGGCCAGCAAAATGATCAATGCTGGGAACTAACAGACCAACAAGGTCAAAGCTACCAGCACCAGACGGTGATTGTGGCTAACGGGCACCGCTTTGCAGAATTCACTCAGACGCAAGACATCCCTGCCTACTCGGTACGCGGACAGGTAAGTCATATCCCGACTAACCCATCGCTGAACCCATTAAAAACAGTACTTTGCTATGACGGATACCTAACACCTGTCAATGCCAGCGGCGAGAGCCACTGTATCGGTGCTAGCTACCGCCGAGGCAGTATCGACTTAGCCTTCAGCCCGGAAGAACATGCAGACAACAAGCAGCGCCTGGTTGATTGCCTACCTGAAGCAAGTTGGCCACAAGATATTGATATGTCAGGCGAGCAAGCACGTGTAGGCGTACGCTGTGCCAGTCGCGACCACCTGCCTTTTGTGGGCGATGTGTGCCAATACGATCAACTACTTGAACAGTATGCGGACTTAAAAAACCAGCAAGATAGCGCAGAGAGTGTACCGGTCTACCACAACCTGTATTCAATGATTGGTTTGGGCTCTCGCGGCCTAAGCTCAGCCCCTTTGCTTGGTGAACTACTGGCCTCACAAATTTGCGGCGATCCACTGCCGTTACCTAATAGTGTGCTGGAAGCCCTTCATCCGGGGCGGATGTGGGTAAGGAAGTTGGTAAAGGGGAGGAAGATTTAGAGATCCTAGATCCTAGATCCTAGATCCTAGATCCTAGATCCTAGATCCTAGAGAAGGCTTGGCTTGGACGACATTCAGGCCAAGCCTTTTTTACGTAATATCTTTCAATAACCGTTCTAAATTACCCAGATAAAAATATTCATTCAGCTTGCGCTGTTACTGGTGGAGCAGGATCGTCACCGCCGCCGGAATCAGACAGGGCAACACCAATAACCACTGCTGCAGCACCTACTGCCAGAACGGTTGCTGTTATGCCGCCCGCCGAGGCTGCAAACGCGGTATCGATACCCGCAGCCTTACCCGTTTCCTGAGTTGCCGTTTGTGCTGAAGCCTGAGCCTGCTGCGTGCCAGGTTGCGAGGCGGTAGAGGTCGATTGGCTGACCTGTGAAGAGTTCGATGCAGTATCTGCCGCGAAAGTAGAGAAGCTGATTAAGCCCGATATTAAGATTGCAGCCAATGAAAACTTCATCATTACTATCCCCAAAGCGCAATGTGTGTTTATTGATATGTTTGTAAGTATAGTTGGGGATAGAACAGCCGGAAGGTAGTTTGAGATAGGTCTTGAGAATGAGAAAAAGCGGACCTGGGACCTGGGACCTGGGACCTGGGACCTGGGACCTGGGACCTGCAAAAGCTTTTCTCTCAGCTAATCGATGTCAAGCTCTTGCTTTTCGCTCTTCCCGCTTTTCCTAGATGTATGGACTCCCTCTCCCTGAGGAGTTACGGTCTTAATCCGACGAAAGATTAGCCAAAAGGAGTCCATACATGAACGACCTTAATACATTGGCCATCGACTTAGCAAAGAATGTTTTCCAAGTTTGCAAGCGAAGCCCGCAAGGCAAAGTATTCTTCAATCGGGAAATGACCCGGGCAAAGCTCAAGGAGTTGCTTGCTAACGAGAGAGTAGCTTTAGTCGCAATGGAAGCCTGCAGTAGCTCCCATTATTGGGCAAGGTATGCTGCTGAGCTCGGGCATGAAGTAAAAGTCATCAATGCCCGAGCTGTTAAGGCTTTCCAAATCAAGCAGAAAACGGATAGGAATGATGCATTGGCAATAGCTGTTGCAGCTACTCAAGCCCATATCCCTAGTGTCCGTGTTCAATCGGCCGATGAACAGGCACTGCAATCCTTAGAGCGAGCCCGCCAATTAGCAACGTCCCATCAAATTGCACAAAGTAATCAAATTAGAGGGCTATTAGCCGAGTTTGGTATCGTCGCTCCAAAAGGCCTTAAAAGCTTGAGAGAGAAAATACCTTATATTCTCGAAGATGGAGATAACCGGTTACCTGGTAGTTTTAGGGAAATGTTACACCAATTATGGGAACACCTCCTTGCCCATATTGAACATACCGAAGCCTTAGAAAAGCAGCTTGAAGCCACGGTAAAGTCGAACAATGTTTGCCAGAAGTTGATGAAGCTTGAAGGCGTCGGGCCGATATGTGCAGTAGGTTTAGCCGTCAAACTAG
>NZ_PYMB01000069.1 GCF_003026455.1 Photobacterium rosenbergii | reverse complement strand
ATTGAACATACCGAAGCCTTAGAAAAGCAGCTTGAAGCCACGGTAAAGTCGAACAATGTTTGCCAGAAGTTGATGAAGCTTGAAGGCGTCGGGCCGATATGTGCAGTAGGTTTAGCCGTCAAACTAGGACGAGGGGAGAGCTTTGCCAATGGCAGGCAGGCTTCAGCCAATATAGGTCTTACCCCAAGGCAGCATAGTTCTGGTGGCCAAGAACGGACAATCAATATCTCAAAGTACAGTGCAGACAAGCGACTTCGTTCAACACTTTTTCAAGGAGCGCTTTCAGTCATTACTCAGGTAATGAAACGTCCAGCGAGAACGCATAAAGAGCAATGGCTCCAAGCATTAGTCATGAGAAGGGGGCAGAAGATAGCCGCTATAGCCCTTGCCAATAAGACAGTGCGTACAGCGTATGCGATATTAAAGAATGACTCAGTGTACCAGCCAATCGGGTTGGCTTAGTACACTGCTCATAATCAGCAAAGAGCGATGTAAAACAGGTAAGACCGACCAGTAAAAGCTAGAGAGGGCCTAAGGTGCTTAGATACCGCTTCCTAGAGTTAGCTTACTGGTGCGACTACATTTTAGGGCGGGGTAG
>NZ_PYMB01000068.1 GCF_003026455.1 Photobacterium rosenbergii | reverse complement strand
TCCTTCACCCGAGTTCTCTCAAGCGCCTTGGTATTCTCTACCCGACCACCTGTGTCGGTTTGGGGTACGATTCCTTACTACCTGAAGCTTAGAGGCTTTTCCCGGAAGCATGGCATCAATGACTTCAGTGCCGTAGCACCTCGACATCGGGTCTCAGCCTAGTGTAATCCCGGATTTGCCTAAGATTACAGCCTACACCCTTGAACCTGGACAACCGTCGCCAGGCCCACCTAGCCTTCTCCGTCCCCCCATCGCAATAGTAAGAAGTACGGGAATATTAACCCGTTTCCCATCGACTACGCCTTTCGGCCTCGCCTTAGGGGTCGACTCACCCTGCCCCGATTAACGTTGGACAGGAACCCTTGGTCTTCCGGCGAGGGAGTTTTTCACTCCCTTTATCGTTACTCATGTCAGCATTCGCACTTCTGATACGTCCAGCAGCCCTTACAGACCACCTTCAACCGCTTACAGAACGCTCCCCTACCCAATACATAAAATGCATTGCCGCAGCTTCGGTGTATAGCTTAGCCCCGTTAAATCTTCCGCGCAGGCCGACTCGACCAGTGAGCTATTACGCTTTCTTTAAATGATGGCTGCTTCTAAGCCAACATCCTGGCTGTCTGAG
>NZ_PYMB01000066.1 GCF_003026455.1 Photobacterium rosenbergii | reverse complement strand
AAATCCAAGAGTATAGTGATTCTTACCATCTTCTCTTGGCTTATCGCAGGTTAGCACGTCCTTCATCGCCTCTGACTGCCCAGGCATCCACCGTGTACGCTTAGTCACTTAACCATACAACCCCAAGGGGTCTGTTCGTATGGCTCAACAACCAAGGTTGTTCATCTGAGTATGATGAACTGTGTTTCGCCGGACTCTTACACAAGACACTTGAATGTGTGTTGCTTGAGAACTCGTTCCTACTTATACAAGTAGAAACTATTAGTATTGAATTCTATGAATTCAATTTACTAGTCAGCTTTCCAGATTGTTAAAGAGCATGTGTTTATCGTTAGATAACCACTTTTTAAAGACACTCGTCAGAATGTGTTTAAAGAGTGGTGGAGCTAAGCAGGATCGAACTGCTGACCTCCTGCGTGCAAGGCAGGCGCTCTCCCAGCTGAGCTATAGCCCCAACGATTCGAAAGACTTCACACTCACTTCCTCTGGGAGAGAAAGTGGTGGGTCTGAGTGGACTTGAACCACCGACCTCACCCTTATCAGGGGTGCGCTCTAACCACCTGAGCTACAGACCCAAGTCTTTCACGTTCTTTTACTATTAACCAAGCAATCTGTGTGGACACTGCATAAAACGCAGTCATATCGTTAAGGAGGTGATCCAGCCCCAGGTTCCCCTAGGGCTACCTTGTTACGACTTCACCCCAGTCATGAACCACACCGTGGTAAAC
>NZ_PYMB01000065.1 GCF_003026455.1 Photobacterium rosenbergii | reverse complement strand
GCCGCCCATAAGCGCACCCGAAGGATTGTTTATGTCGCTGCCGCTCGACTTGCATGTGTTAGGCCTGCCGCCAGCGTTCAATCTGAGCCATGATCAAACTCTTCAATTAAAGTTTTGGCTCAATGAAATACTGTTAAACCATTACCGAAGTAATGATTGAATTGACTGTGCCGAATCTTACGATTCGATTTGGTCACTCAGTTTCATTGATAATTCTTTTGTTGACTATCATTTCACGAGTGCCCACACAGATTGCATGGTCAAATTGTTAAAGAACGTTGACTTTCAATGCCTTGGCGCAGTGCGCTTCAGCAAGTCAGGAGGCGTATAATACGCGTTTCTGATATCCAGTCAAGACAAAATTTTCATCTTTTTTCGCGGTTGGCGAAAAAGTAAAAACCTTCTGTTGACGTCGCTCACATTGCAATCAGTCGGAGCGAAAGAAAAGCCCGCTGTACCCAGCGGGCTTATCCAAAATTCAAGCCTGGCGATGTCCTACTCTCACATGGGGAGGCCCCACACTACCATCGGCGCTATTACGTTTCACTACTGAGTTCGGCATGGGATCAGGTGGGTCCATAATGCTATGGTCGCCAAGCAAAATGCTTACAATCTTAGAAAGCTGATGTTCCCAACACTCATCCAAGTGTTCGTGGAGTCCGTAAAACCCCTTGGGTGTTGTATGGTTAAGCCTCACGGGCAATTAGTACAGGTTAGCTCAACGCCTCACAA
>NZ_PYMB01000064.1 GCF_003026455.1 Photobacterium rosenbergii | reverse complement strand
AGTGAAATCGAGTAGGACGGGACACGTGATATCCTGTCTGAACATGGGGGGACCATCCTCCAAGGCTAAATACTCCTGACTGACCGATAGTGAACCAGTACCGTGAGGGAAAGGCGAAAAGAACCCCTGTGAGGGGAGTGAAATAGAACCTGAAACCGTGTACGTACAAGCAGTAGGAGCCCTTCGGGGTGACTGCGTACCTTTTGTATAATGGGTCAGCGACTTAATTTTAGTAGCAAGGTTAACCGTTTAGGGGAGCCGTAGGGAAACCGAGTCTTAACTGGGCGTTCAGTTGCTAGGATTAGACCCGAAACCAGGTGATCTAGCCATGGGCAGGTTGAAGGTGAGGTAACACTTACTGGAGGACCGAACCGACTAATGTTGAAAAATTAGCGGATGACTTGTGGCTAGGGGTGAAAGGCCAATCAAACCTGGAGATAGCTGGTTCTCCCCGAAAGCTATTTAGGTAGCGCCTCGGACGAATACTACTGGGGGTAGAGCACTGTTAAGGCTAGGGGGTCATCCCGACTTACCAACCCTTTGCAAACTCCGAATACCAGTAAGTACTATCCGGGAGACACACGGCGGGTGCTAACGTCCGTCGTGGAGAGGGAAACAACCCAGACCGCCAGCTAAGGTCCCAAAGTTATAGCTAAGTGGGAAACGATGTGGGAAGGCTCAGACAGCCAGGATGTTGGCTTAGAAGCAGCCATCATTTAAAGAAAGCGTAATAGCTCACTGGTCGAGTCGGCCTGCGCGGAAGATTTAACGGGGCTAAGCTATACACCGAAGCTGCGGCAATGC
>NZ_PYMB01000063.1 GCF_003026455.1 Photobacterium rosenbergii | reverse complement strand
ATGTGGAAGCAGTGTTTACCAAGATCTATACCAAGAATATGTAAGGAAGACATATGGTTCACCTCTTTCAATTTACCTACCCCAAGCGTAGAGGCTTAAGAGTGAGGCGGACCATATAATTAGCCCTGCTATCACTAGCAGGGCTTCTTAATTCACTTCGAAGAAGTAAACACTTCAGGAAAGGAGGCGTTTTAGCTCTTAGGCTTTTCCCCGAACCTAGGGCCTGCTCTTCCAAGGTCCTTACGTTTGCCCAAGGCCAATACGTAAAAAGCCCAAGTATTTCAGCTTGGGCTTAATATATGTGGCACATGGCTAGGTTTACATTAGTGCCCTTCAGCTAAAGAGAAGCTTTAGCTCTTATGCTCTCCCCTAGCCCAGGGCCCGCTATTCCAAGGACCTTACGTTTTGCCGAAGGCCAAAACGTAAAAAAGCCCGAGTCGTAAGACTCGGGCTTAGTATAAGTGGCACAGAGCTGAGATTACATTACAGCCATTCAGGTAAAGAAAGGCATTAGCTCTTATGTTCTTATCCTTCTCCCCGAGCCTAGGGCCCGCTCCTCCCAGAGCCTTACGTTTTGCCAAAGGCCAAACGTAAAAAAGCCCGAGTCGTAAGACTCGGGCTTAGTATAAGTGGCGGAGCGGACGGGACTCGAACCCGCGACCCCCGGCGTGACAGGCCGGTATTCTAACCAACTGAACTACCGCTCCACTCAAATCACCGTATGTTCAGCACGATAACTTAAATTGGAAGCCTGGCGATGTCCTACTCTCACATGGGGAGGCCCCACACTACCATCGGCGCTATTACGTTTCACTACTGAGTTCGGCATGGGATCAGGTGGGTCCATAA
>NZ_PYMB01000062.1 GCF_003026455.1 Photobacterium rosenbergii | reverse complement strand
TGATACATGATGGCTACGTAGCTCAGTTGGTTAGAGCACATCACTCATAATGATGGGGTCACAGGTTCGAATCCCGTCGTAGCCACCATTCTTTCTTTAAGAAAGATACAATTTGTGCGGAAGTGGCGAAATTGGTAGACGCACCAGATTTAGGTTCTGGCGCCGCAAGGTGTGAGAGTTCAAGTCTCTCCTTCCGCACCATCATTCTTCGATTGAGTCTTTGACTCGGTTGAAAATAACCAGAGAAGCAGCTGGCAACAGCACAAAAATGCGGAAGTGGCGAAATTGGTAGACGCACCAGATTTAGGTTCTGGCGCCGCAAGGTGTGAGAGTTCAAGTCTCTCCTTCCGCACCATTCTCTCTGGTACCAAGTCTCTGAAAAGAGCATCTGCAGGTCTATCGCCAAGCGGTAAGGCAACGGGTTTTGATCCCGTCATTCCCTGGTTCGAATCCAGGTAGACCTGCCATATTTCAATCATTAGCAATAGCTGGTGATACATGATGGCTACGTAGCTCAGTTGGTTAGAGCACATCACTCATAATGATGGGGTCACAGGTTCGAATCCCGTCGTAGCCACCATTCTTTCTTTAAGAAAGATACAATTTGTGCGGAAGTGGCGAAATTGGTAGACGCACCAGATTTAGGTTCTGGCGCCGCAAGGTGTGAGAGTTCAAGTCTCTCCTTCCGCACCATCATTCTCGATTGAGTCTTTGACTTAATTGAAAATAACCAGAGAAGCAGCTGGCGACAGCAATAAATGCGGAAGTGGCGAAATTGGTAGACGCACCAGATTTAGGTTCTGGCGCCGCAAGGTGTGAGAGTTCAAGTCTCTCCTTCCGCACCATTCTCTCTCTGGTATCAAGTCTCTGAAAAGAGCATCTGCAGGTCTATCGCCAAGCGGTAAGGCAACGGGTTTTGATCCCGTCATTCCCTGGTTCGAATCCAGGTAGACCTGCCATCATTTAACTTAACGGTTATCTCACGATAATTCGGTAAGTATGCGGAAGTGG
>NZ_PYMB01000061.1 GCF_003026455.1 Photobacterium rosenbergii | reverse complement strand
AGCTCCACGATGATATCCGCGCCAGATTATCCTTAAAAAGCCCTAAAGCATTTCGATGCTGTTTTTTGTATCAGGTTTTTAATCTGGCCGATTGACCGTTTTCGTCATCATAATCGTCATTGCAAATCCGGTTATATCGTCGTCATACGAAAAGCCTGGCGGTTGTACATGACCGCCCAGGCTATCCTTGCCAGTTTATTGGCCAGTGCAACAACGACAACATTAAAAGGTTTACTAGCTCTTAAATCAATAAGCCACTGTCCAAAAGCCTTTCCCGTTTTATCAGGTCTAGCGAGTACCGCTCTCGCTCCATGTATAAACAAGGTCCTGAGTTGCTTGTTGCCTCGTTTACTAACACCGAGCAGTTTAGGTTTTCCACCCGTCGAATATTGCCGTGGAACAAGTCCAAGCCAAGCAGCCATATTCCGGCCATTAGTAAAATTGGTCGGCGAACTGATATCAGCTAAACATAAGCTTGCAGTCAAATCACCTATCCCCGGAACGCTTTTAAGCAATTGAGCTAACTCATTAGTCTCAACATACTGACTGAGCTTTTTATCCTGCCGTTTAATTTGTTCATTTAGATAAGAGTAATGCTCATGAAGTGCTTGGAGTTCGCGGGTGAAAAAAGGTGGAAGAGGTTGTTTTTGGTCTGCCAGCCATTGGAACAATGATTTCATCTTGGCATGACCTGTCGGTAAACTCAGTCCGAACTCCAGTAATATCGCGCTAATACGAGACATACAAGCCGTGCGCTCTTTAATAAAGCCATCCCGAACTCGGTGTATTGCAGCAATGATTTGGGCTTCTTCAGATTTAACGGCAACGAACCGCATTGATGGTCGACAAGCGGCTTCAGCTATTGCAGAGGCATCAATGAAATCATTCTTATTGCCCTTGACGTAGGGTTTCACGTATTGCGGTGGGATAAGTTTAACTTGATGGTTGAGCTCAAGACATTTACGAGCGAGCCAATGGGCTCCACCACATGCCTCAAAGGCAATCGTTGTGGGGCATAGCTTGGAAATAAACAGGATAAGTTGGCTTCGATTTAACTTTTTGCGCAATACCTCTCGGCCAGCACTGTTGTGCCCGACTATGTGGAAGCAGTGTTTACCAAGATCTATACCAAGAATATGTAAGGAAGACATATGGTTCACCTCTTTCAATTTACCTACCCCAAGCGTAGAGGCTTAAGAGTGAGGCGGACCATATAATTA
>NZ_PYMB01000060.1 GCF_003026455.1 Photobacterium rosenbergii | reverse complement strand
TGATATGACCCCCGTAAAGTAGACACGGGGGTTAATTTCTCAGTTCGTACATCATGGGACTCAATCCACCATTAGTCCCATGCCTTCTGACTACATTGTAATAGCCATTGATATAGTTGCGACACTCAGCAACCATTTCCTTTCGTGACATCTGCTCAAGGTTGGAGAACCATTCCTTTTTCATCAAGCCGAAGAAGCTTTCCGAACATGCGTTATCCCAGCAGTTTCCCTTCCTCGACATACTGACTGTCACTTTCCTTTTGGTGAGCCATTTCAGCACATCATAGCAACGGTACTGCGAGCCTCGGTCAGAGTGGAACATCAACGCCTTACCCTTTGGTTTGCGCTCTTTCCAAGCCTTCTTTAAAGCCCTTAGAACCATCTCTGCCGAGTTCATATAGCTGGTTGCCCAACCAACTACTCGGCGGGAGTATAAATCGATAATGACACATAGGTATTGCCAGCCTTCATGGCAGCGGATTTGGGTTATATCAGAGACCCAGACACGGTTAGGAGCATCGACACTGAAGTCCCTATTTAAGTAGTTCGGGGGCGTGGGCACAACCTCCTTTGGCCTAACGACGCCGAAGCGCCGCTTACAAGCATTAGAACGGTAACCTATTTGCTGGAGCAGGGACTGAACCCGTTTCTTGTTACAGGCATATCCATGGGCAACGGCTTCTTCCCAGAGCTTGCGATAGCCCTGGATACGACGATGTTTTTCTATCTGCTGCCGCAAAAAAGCCAGCAGCCTTTGGTTGTACCTTGTCCAGTCCGAGGGCTGATGGTTAAGCCACTTGTAGTAACCCGAGCGCGAAACACCTAGCACGTCGCACATCAGTTTTACCGTTCTTCTGACAGAGCTAACCCTGTGTATATAAGCAAATTTTACTTTTGCTGACTGTCGAAGAACTCCTTCGCCTTTTTTAGGATTTCGTTCTCCAACTCTGCACGCTCAAGCTGTTTGCGTAGTCTTTTGTTTTCAGCTTCCAAGTCCTTGAGGCTCTTACTTGGACCATTGTTCTTGATTGGCTTTGACGATTCCTTTCTAGTCACGAACTTACTTCTCCATTTTGCTAAAAGCTTAGGGCTTATCCCTAACCTAACAGCAACGGCTTTGACTGTATCTGGGGAATCGATAGATTCTTGAACTGCAGCAAGCTTGAATTCGTCGGTAAAGCTTCGTCTAGTAACAACTTTCATATAATCACCTCTTATTCCTAATAAAGAGGTGTCTACTTTTAGGGGGTCACTTCA
>NZ_PYMB01000006.1 GCF_003026455.1 Photobacterium rosenbergii | reverse complement strand
CGCCTGCATGCGCTTTACGCCCAGTAATTCCGATTAACGCTCGCACCCTCCGTATTACCGCGGCTGCTGGCACGGAGTTAGCCGGTGCTTCTTCTGTTGCTAACGTCAAACACATACGCTATTAACGCATATGCCTTCCTCACAACTGAAAGTGCTTTACAACCCGAAGGCCTTCTTCACACACGCGGCATGGCTGCATCAGGGTTTCCCCCATTGTGCAATATTCCCCACTGCTGCCTCCCGTAGGAGTCTGGACCGTGTCTCAGTTCCAGTGTGGCTGATCATCCTCTCAGACCAGCTAGAGATCGTCGCCTTGGTGAGCTCTTACCTCACCAACTAGCTAATCTCACCTGGGCTAATCCTGACGCGAGAGGCCCGAAGGTCCCCCTCTTTGCTCCGAAGAGATTATGCGGTATTAGCCATCGTTTCCAATGGTTATCCCCCACATCAGGGCATATTCCCAGGCATTACTCACCCGTCCGCCGCTCGCCGCCCATAAGCGCACCCGAAGGATTGTTTATGTCGCTGCCGCTCGACTTGCATGTGTTAGGCCTGCCGCCAGCGTTCAATCTGAGCCATGATCAAACTCTTCAATTAAAGTTTTGGCTCAATGAATACTGTTAATTCATTACCGAAGTAATGAATGAATTGACTGTGCCGAATCTTACGATTCGATTTGGTCACTCAGTTTCATTGATAATTCTTTTGTTGACTATCATTTCACGAGTGCCCACACAGATTGCATGGTCAAATTGTTAAAGAACAATATATTCAACGATTTATTAGCGATTATCGAAACAATCTCTCGTTGAACAGGGCAGCCATTCTATCCAATCAATCCTCAGTGTCAAACACTTTTTGAAAATTTATTTTTAAGAGTGATTTCCCTTACCGATACGTTGCTGGCTAAGCCGCCGTACTCCGTGTCGGTGATGCGGCATTATAGGGAGCGAATTGATATTGGCAAGCATAAAAATAAAAAAAAACACCAAGCGCGCAAAAAACAGACAAGACATGACATAAGTGTCTATTTTGATGACAACAGGCTCAATATATCCCGCCCTGCGGCCTTTACCCTGCGTCGATTAGGCTGCAAGCAAAGGACGAATAGCTCTTGGCTGGCGGAAGTAAGGTAAGCCTTTTTCAGGCGGTTGAACTCCGCTTTGCCGGTTACCCATCGCAAATAGCCTGATAGCAATGCCATTGGCTGGTTGGTAACAGCATGACGGTGGCGGTCCAGGATATGCTTCATCGCATTAAGTCGTTTACCATGATCCCGGCTGATAGCATCGGCCCGGTCGGATACATAATGACAAAGGTTGCAGTCAAGCACCCCAACCTCACCGGCTCCAGCGACCTTGAGCCACAAATCCCAGTCAGAAGCCGACCTCAATTTTGGGTCAAAGCCACCGACTTTCAACAAGGCCGACTTTTTCACCATCACTGTACTGGTTCCCACCATATTTTCGGCAAACAAGAGTGGCGTAAATGAAGGGAATATGGTCACAGGCTCAACACTGAGCTTATTGCGAAAGCGTGGCCAAAATGCAAAACACCCGATAATAGGCTCGCCTGCTTCGGTAATATGCATATAGTCAGTAAAACTCATGACCATCTCCGGGTAATGGTCGTGGAGGTCGAGCTGTTGCGATAACTTGTTGCCAAGCCAGTAATCGTCAGCATCAAGAAATGCGATCAGCTCATTGCTGCAATGTTCTATCCCTAGATTTCTCGCCTGCGAAGCTCCTGCCCGGTCACTGAAGAGCACCTTGATATCGTTCTGCTGCGCCAACCATTCACGTGAACCGTCGGTTGAGCCGTCATCAACCACAATAATCTCAACCGCGACACCTTGGCTACGGATACTGTCGATTGCCCGAGGTAGCGTAGACAGACAATTGTAATTAGGGATCACCACACTTACTTCTGTTTCAACGCTCATCATCATCGCCTCTCTATATAGATAGTCGATAACGCAATGCAAACCACACGCCAAAGCGTATTGGCATCAATATTGGATAACAACAATAAGGCACACCACCAGCAACATACTGCCAAAGGGCAATGAGGATAAAGTCATGAAGAAGATCGGATACGTGATCCCTGTTTTCCCAACATTATCTGAAACCTTTGTTGGTGTTGAGATCAGGGCAATGCAAAAGCTAGGACACGCTGTTCAACCTTATGCATTCAGCCCAGGCCAGCACTTTCAGCCAGCCGATAGTGAATTGAAAAAGCAGTGCCGCTACCTCACTTCAGCCCCTGCGTATCCTTTTGCTAATATCTGGAACTTCCATCGCTGCCACCATTTTCTCAGGCAACAGCAAGGGTTTTGTTACTTATCCCTTTTGCGACAAGGGCTACAACTGGCGCGCCTCGCCCAGCAGGATAAATGCGAGCACCTCCACGCCCACTTTGCATGGCACAGTACGGCAACGGCAATTGTTGCTGCAAAGCTACTCAACATCCCCGTCTCTTTTGTCGGCCATGGCGCCGATATCTATGCCACCCCACAGGACATTGAAAGCAAGCTGAAAGCCGCTAACTTTATCTGCGCTGTCACCAAAGACATGCAAAATGAACTGCAAACTGCAACTAAAAGTCCAGTTTTGCATATACCCTGTGGTATTGATGCCTCCCAATATCCGCCGCTCAATAGCAACTGGCAACCAAAGAAAGACTTTTT
Organism: Photobacterium rosenbergii; assembly: GCF_003026455.1. GTDB lineage: Bacteria > Pseudomonadota > Gammaproteobacteria > Enterobacterales > Vibrionaceae > Photobacterium > Photobacterium rosenbergii. Next base: position 224,118 of record NZ_PYMB01000006.1, on the reverse strand, counting down.
GTTTATTGGCCGACTGGTTGAGAAGAAAGGACTTGATACTTTACTCCATGCACTGGGCCAACTCCCTCCGGACACCCATCTAGATATTGTCGGAGACGGCCCACTACGATCGAGCCTCAACCAACTTGCCCATCAGCTCGGGCTTAATTCTCATACCCGCTCGCAAGTTCATTTTCTCGGCCATAAGGAATCAGCTTGGTACCGCCAGCATGCCAACGACTACAAAGCCCTTGTCGCCCCATTCACCATCGCCCCGAATGGTGATAAAGATACCGGCCCACTAGTCATCAAAGAAGCAATGGCATTGGGCCTTCCGGTCATTACTACTGACTTGTCAGGATGCAATGAAATCCTCGAACAGCAGTATGGTCTTCAGGTACCTATGGATGATCACCTTGCTCTTGCTAACGCTATGGCAACGCACCGCTTGCAACCCATCTCCACTCTCAAGCAAATCCGGCAAAGAGCCTTTGATCGGGTCATGGATCAATTCACTGCCCTTTCACAAGCCAAAAGGCTTTCTACACAGGTAGAAGCATTATGACTCCGGCAATGACTATGGCGATATACGCTGTCGGCTTGGTCAGCAGCAAGCTGATTGCCCTTGGCCTCCAGCCTTTCGTCACGCAGTGGCTGGGCGCAGATCAATTTGGCCAGCTTGATGTACTGGTGACCTTCGGCAGTCTACTCACCCTGATCATGGCATTTGGTATCAGTGACGCCATGTACCGTTTTGCCCATGACCAAGCCGATCAGGCCGCTTTTTTCCGTTGCACATTCGGACTCATTTTGCTGATTGCCTCTGTGATAATGCTACTGGGGCAAGCCTTTCTCTCCGAGTTGCAACAAATCCTGCCGGGAGCCCCTTCATCTTTTGCCGTGCGCTGTTTGCTGCTCACCCTGTTGCTCAACACCCTTTGCTGTGTGCCGCTAGCAATCCTTAGGATACGTAACCTTGCAAGCCAATTTGTATTGGCGCAGGTCGCTTTCGCTTTGGTCCAAGGGCTAGGGATCATCTTTCTAGCACCTCAGTACGGCGTTGATGGAATAATGGCTGCAGGTCTAGTCGCACAAATTGTCCAGATCATCACTCTCGCCAAGCACTTCCCGGCCCCCAAGCTGGGCCTTAGTGCCTTACTATTGAAATACGGCCGTGCCATTACCCTTTCGGGCATACTCAGCTTTTTAGTTATGGGGGTTGAGCGCTGGGCCATCGCCGATACTCTCGGCCTAGCGGCTCTAGCCCCCTATGCGATTGCTGCACAGTGGGCCATCGCTGCCAGCCTGCTACTCGAACCTTTTGGTATGTGGTGGTTTCCCAAGCGCTTCGGCTTGCTCGGTACTCAAGCACAACGCCAGCAAGCTGCAACCCTCAGTGTATTGGGTTGCCAGTTAGGTTGCTTGGTTGCAGCAGGGATCATCATTGTTGGCTCCCGCTTTTTATTGCTCTGGCTACCTGCCGAATTTCACCAAAGCGCACAGATCCTCCCCCTTCTAGGCATCACCGTCATGTTCAAACATGCCAGCACCCTGCTCAACATAGGCTGTTACCACCAGAAGGATGGCAACAGCATCATGGCTATCGGGATGATCAGTGCAGCATGTGCAATCGCCCTATTGGTATTTGTACTCCCCCGTTTTGGGCTCTACCCGTTTATTTTGGCGGGTATCGGTTTACAACTACTGCGGGTTAGCTTGTTTTATCTCTGGAGCCAGCATTACCTACGTCTGCCCTATCCACTGCCGCGTCTAGCTGTAAGCTATGCTCTCGTAGCCTTAATTCTGGTTAGCCATATCCACTTCAAAGTGGCCTATGAGATCGCCTTTAGCCTACTGTTATTGGTACAAGTTGGCTGGCCATGGCTTCGCCCTAAGCTAACGGGATGGAAAAAAGCAGCGGAGGCTAACGGATGAAACGGCAAAACCAAGGACTTCTGGCATTGACATGTTGCGGGCTGATTTTTACCGCCTGGATGTCCCAGGGCAATTTGATTCTGGTTGCCTGTTTGCTATTTGTCCTGCCTTTTGTCATCAGCCAGGCTTTTCTGGTGTGTGTTGGCTTCATTATTTTCTCTTATTTTCGGATCCACGAAGCGTTTCCGCTGCTAATGCCATTGAAGATCCCCCAACTATTGGCGCTAGCCAGCCTGGCCGGGCTTGGCTGGCAACTTTGGCTGCAGCGAGACTCCGTCAACTGGCACCGCTTGCAGACCCTCTTCCTGCTTTTCAGTGCCTGGGTTCTGGTTTCCTGCCTGTTCGCCACCAACCGTGGAGAGGCTTTTGCCAGTTTTAACGGTAACTTCATCAAGATTGTCATCATGGTCTTCGCTATCAGCTGGCTACCTCAGCGCCAACCACAGCTAAAAGTGATCCCCTATTTGCTGCTACTTAGTGGTTTGCTAATTGGAGGGCTGGCCTTGTTCAACAAGACCAATGGCATCGGCTTGGTGGAAGGCACCCGGGTCACCATTGGCCGGGACATCGGCTCCATGCTGGGTGATCCCAACGATCTGGCGCTGGTTTTGCAATTTCCCGTGTCATTTGCCATGGCCTACAGTTTCCATGGCCCGAAATGGCAACGGGCATTGGCGTTCGTTGTGCTGATCATCATGATCATGAGCGTGTTGGCGACCCAGAGTCGCGGAGGATTACTCGGCATAGCCTGCGTTGTTTTTGCTATGGCGCTGCTAAAAAGCCGCTCAATCGTTCTTCCCAGCATTATCAGTGGAGTCGGGCTGATGGCGCTGGTGCTATTGGCAGGGATCAGCGACCGCAGCTCCGGCGGAGCCGCCGAAGCCGGAATCGATGAGTCGGCTATGGGACGAATTTATGCCTGGCAAGCCGCCTTCAACATGGCTGTCAGTAACCCCTTTGCCGGGGTCGGCCTCAATAACTTCTACTACAACTATTATTTCTACTCGCCGCATTGGGATGGTAAAAACCATGCGGTACATAGCACCTGGCTCCAAATCCTGTCAGAGACAGGGTTCGTCGGATTGGTACTATTCCTGCTTATGGTAATAGGTGCCCTACGTGTCAGTTACCAACTCCTCAAACGTCTCGAGCACCATGAGATGAAGCCACTGGCTCAGGGACTATGGCTGGGAACCCTATCTTTCTGTGTCAGCGGGACATTCCTGACCCAGGGAACAACCTGGCCACTGTACATCTTAATCGGATTATTGCTGGCATTAGACCGGCTCACCCTAAACCAGGAGGCAAACCATGCGCGCACTTGTTAAAGCCCACTTGGCGCCGAACCACTTTGCCATGCTCAAAAATATGGTCCGGCAGCTAAGAGGCAGCTCACTCCCTTCAATCCCCTTTCTGCACAAAGGACTCTATCACTTGCATTTGGCAGTAAAGCAAAGCCTTCATTGCATTTTGCAAAAAGGGTATTTCACCCCTGTCTTTACCTCCCGCCTGGCTAACCGCCCCCGTCAGTTACAACTGGATTGCGGCATGCCACAGATCATCGGGCCGCTCGATATCACGCTTGGCGAAAACTGTCGTCTTTCAGGTATCGCGACGTATTGCGGCCGGGCCTGGGGAGAGCAGGCACCACAACTCATTGTCGGAGACAACGTCGATATCGGCTGGCAAAACACCTTGGCGGTTGGCCGCACAATCCGTATTGACGACAATGTACGCCTGGCAGGTAAAGTATTCCTTGCCGGTTTCCCCGGCCACCCTATGGATCCAACAGCCAGGGCCGAAGGCAAACCGGACACCGAGCAACAAGTTGGTGACATACATCTGTGCCGCAATGCTTGGTTGGGAACTGGGGTCATGGTCATGGCAGGTGTCACCATTGGCGAAGGCAGCGTGATTGCCGCTGGCAGTGTGGTCACCAAAGATATCCCCTCAGGGGTATTGGCTGGCGGAAACCCCGCCAAAGTCATCAAAGCGTTGGAGTATTGAGATGGAATTTTTGGTTTTCGGCGAGGACTGGGGGCGCCACCCCTCAAGCAGCCAGCATTTACTCCAAGAAATTGGTGAGCACTACGAGGTGCATTGGGTTAACTCAATCGGTTTGCGCCAACCGTCACTCAATTTCAAGGATCTATTACGAATAGGCGAGAAGTTAATGGCTGCCGGGAAAGCTGATACTTCGTGTCAACCAGCACAGGAAAGCCCCGAAGCAACTTCAATGACCAAGCCGACTTCCATTATCAAGCCGCTGGTCTGGCCGATGGCCCAACATCCCCTCGCTAGGCAACTCAATAGTCTTTTACTCAAGCGGCAAGTCAGCGCCAAACATTCTCAGCGGGTAGTATGGGCTGCCTTACCCAGTGCAGTCGACTACTTGGATATCTGCGACAGTGATCTGGTGATCTACTACTGTGGGGACGATTTTTCTGCACTCGCCGGGGTTGACCACCAGCTCGCTGCTGACGCCGAACGGCGTCTAGTTGCCCGGGCCGATATCATTTTTGCCTGCAGCCACGCTTTGCACGCTAAGTTCCCCGCAGACAAAACCGTTCTATTGCCACATGGTGTGCACTTGTCGCAATTTGCAAACGCAACAACCTGCCCGGTGGATATCGCCCCGGACAAACCCAGTATTGGCTTCTACGGCAGCCTGAATAACTGGCTCGATCAATCGCTTATCGTCAGGCTTGCCAAGGCCCGCCCCAATATTAATTTCTATTTTATTGGTCGAGAAGACAGTGATATTGCGTCACTCCGCCAGCACCCCAACATCACGCTGTTGCCTGCCAAGCCTCACCACCAACTGCCCCAATATCTTCAGCACTGGACTATGGCGATCTTGCCTTTTGTCGATAATGAACAGATCCGCGCCTGTAACCCTTTAAAAATGAGGGAGTACCTTGCTGCAGGCTGCCCGGTGATCAGCTCGCCATTCCCTGCCACAGCCCCTTACCGAGACCTTATCACCACAGCCAGTAGTGAAGCCGAGTGGTTAGCGACTATCGATCACTATTGCCAATGGACTCCCCAGCAGAGAAGCAACCACGCCGAACTGGCCTACCTGGCAGTTAGCAATGAAAGCTGGTCGTTTCGTGCCACACAAGCCATTGATGTAATTAAGCAAAAACTGGCCATCTGACAAAGTGTCAATATTTTTAGGCGGCAGATAACAATTCTCCCAACTTCAGGCACTTTTTTTGCTACCAATAATGGAGGAGCAAACGGAGCCACCCAGGGGGAGATATGAAAAGGATATTGATAGCGTTAGGTTGCCTGTTAATCGTAGGTTGTGCCACACAGCCGGGGCCAAGCAGCCTGACCCTGTTCTTCAGCCCAGAACAGATTTCACTCACTGCGGAACAGCAGCGCAAGATCAGTGACTTTCTGGCACAAAACCCCTACCAGCAATTAAGCGCCAAAGTGGCCCCGGCCGATCTGGATAATCCCTTTGATGCCCTGCTTCAGGGACAAAAGCGAATCCAGGCCGTCAGTACCCTTTCCAACAGCCAGAACATCCCGCTGCACCTGGAATACGTACCGACCCAAACCGCTGATACTTTGATATTAGAAAGGCAAGCACCATGAGGCACCAACTCTTTGCCAAGCTGTATCCCCTTCTGCAGGCGTTGTGGAACCATCGCTACCTGCTGATCATTCCAGTACTGGTTATGCCACTGCTGATGACGGCAGGCGGGGCACTTAAAGCCAAGCGCTACTACGCCCAAACCACAATCTTGGTCCAGGAAGCTGCAATGCTAAACCCATTTCTGGAGGATTTGTCTATTTCGATGAACCTGCAGAAAAGGATCAAAGCCCTACGGGTATTGCTCCATAGCCAGTTCGTCCTACAACAAGTTGCTATCGACCTTGAATTGGCCTCACCGGACAACCCAAGCCAACTCAATGCCGTCACCAGCCAGCTCAACAGTAACCTGAGTGTCAATCTCGTTGGCAGCGATCTGGTACAGCTTGGCCTCAACTGGCATACCCCCAAAGAGATGCCGCTGATCCTCAATAAACTGGCGGCTATGTTCCTCGACAAACTACGAGCCCCCGGCCGGGCCTCAATTGATGGCTCTGAGCTATTTCTCCAGCAGCAGCTTGAATCGACCCTCGCAGATCTCGAGAGCGCCGAAAGCGCATTGGCCACATTCAAATCGGACAATGCCAGCAACCTCCCCCAGCTCCAGGGAAGCCGGATCCAGAATGATGCCCAGATCAACACCCTGATCCAGGAAACCAAGCTCGAATTGCTTAACGCCCAGGCCAAGCGGGATAACTTCTATGACCGCCTCGCCAGTACCAATCCCGTCGTCGGCATGCTGGAAGCCGAAATCGTCAAGGCCGAAGCAGAACTTGCGATCCTTCGAGCCAGCTATACCGATCGCCACTCATCGGTCAAAGCAGTACTGCGCCAACTCGATCGCCTGAAACAGGAACGCTCCCGCCTGGTTGACCAACAGCAATCACTCAACCCGCAACAAGTCAGCCAGTTGTGGCAACGTATTGCCAGCAACACCCAGCAATTGGATAACCCCAACCAACCGATCCTGATCAGCCAGTTTGAACAACTGCAGCAGGCCGAGAACCAAATTCAGTCGTTGCAAGGCGAATTGCAGTTGCTTGAGGCACAAGCCTTGCAACTAGAAGAAAAGCGGGCCGAATTTGCCCAACTGGAAAAAGAACTGACTGTGCTGCAGCGCAACTATGACGTCAAAGCCAAAATCTACAACCAGCTTCTCGAACGTTACGAGATGGCCAAAGTGACCGGCCAGTTGGGCCGCTTCGAAGAGCCGGACAAACTCCAGATCATTGCCCGCCCGAGCGTCCCAGGCCAACCACTCAATTGGCCATGGTGGCTCAACTTCAGCCTCGGTATTTTTGTTGGTTTCGGGCTAGGGCTATCTCTGGTTTGTGCCGTACAGCTACTCGATACGCGGTTATACCAAAGCCGCCAAATCACCCGACTAGCCAAGGCACCGGTGTTGATCCGAATTCCACACTTTAGCGAGGAGGCATCATGACTACCCATACCTTGCAGGTTGTCCAGCACCTAAATCCTGGAGGCATCGAAAGGCTGGTACTCAACCTTGTACGCTTTGCCTCCAACGATAACCAAGTCCATGTCGTTGCATTGGAAGGCACTAAAGATCAGGCAATTGCGCAATGGCCCGAGCTTGCCCCGCTCGCAGAGCGGTTATATTTCCTCGACAAGCCTGCGGGACGCGATATAAAAACTATTTTCAAATTGCGACGCCTTATCCGCTCCTTGCAAGCTCAGGTGATCCACTCCCACCACCTTGGACCGTTGCTATATAGCCGAGCGGCATGCCTCGGTATCAAAGGGATCACCCACATCCAGACCGAGCACGACAGCTGGCACCTCGACGACCCCAAACAACGCTTGCTAACCCGCACCTTGCTGGCAGGTAGCCGGATCAAGCTGGTAGCCGATGCCCCACGGGTAGCCGATCACTTGGGTGAGCTGGGGATCAACACGGATCAGGTCATTATCAACGGGATCGATACCCAGCACTATGCCCCGGGCCAAAGTCCCCAAGCCCGCCACCAGCTGCAGCTCCCAACCGACGCATTGATCATTGGCTGCGCCGGTCGGCTGGTAAAGGAAAAAGGTATCGATGTTATGCTCGAAGCACTGGCAACCCTGCCTGAATGCTACCAGCTTGCTGTCGCCGGCGACGGACCTGAACGCCAGCCGTTAGAACAATTCGCACAACAGTTGGGATTGAAAGGGCGGGTCCACTGGCTTGGTCGCTGCGATAACATGCTGAATTTCTACCATGCCATTGACCTGTTCTGTATGCCCTCGCGCCAAGAAGGACTGCCGCTGGCACTGCTGGAGGCACAGGCCTGCGGCAAACCCGTGGTGGCGACCGATGTCGGTGGTATCCCCGATTTGATTTGTCCCCACAGCGGACACCTTATCCCACCGGATCAACCCGCCGTACTGGGGCAGAGCCTACTGGAGAAACTCCGTGGGCCAATAAATAGCTGCGCCCAGACAACACAATATATTCGCCAGCTCGCCGATGTCAGGACGATGGCGAGCGCTTATGAATCCCTGGCCAACGGATAGGAGAGGCTGACCATGACTATCAGCTGGATGGTATTAATTGCCCTGACCCTGATCATTTTCTATCACCATGTTATCTATACCGGTTTGATGGTGGTATGGGGGCGTAAGTCGCCTAGCGCTGCTGAAGATCACGATAACGACAATAGCATTGCTACTCCCAATGCCGATCATGAGGTAGGAGAGCAGCCCTCCGTTGCCATTCTCATCCCTGCCCACAACGAAGCTGAGTTTGTCGAGGCAAAACTTGCCAACCTGATGATGCTGGAATATCCGCCCGAGAAACTATCGGTCTGGGTGTGCTGTGATGGCTGCAGCGACAACACCGCAGATATCGTCGCAGATTGGCAAACTCGGTATGCCAAGGCAGGTATTCGCCTTGAGCTCATGGATGAACCTGACAACAAAGGCAAGGTTGTACGTATCAACCAATTGCTGGCCGCAGTAAAAGGTCAGGTTGATTTGATTGCGATGTCGGATGTGTCTGCCCTGCTCTCTATTGACGCCCTCACCCAGGCTGCCGGCAGTTTTCGCGACCAGCAAATTGGCGCCCTCACCTGTAACTACCTGTTGGCCGAAGCCCCCGAGGGTGAACAGCAATATTGGCAATGGCAAAATGCAATACGCCAAACCGAATCGCAAATCGGTAATGTAATGGGAGGCAACGGCGCTTTTTACATTGTGCGGGCTGAACTGTTTTCGCCATTGCCGGAAGATACCATCAATGATGACTTCATCCAGACCATGCTGGTTATCAAGCAGGGCTACCAGGTTCAGTTCAACCACTATATCAACAGCGTCGAACTCTCGCCGTCAACGGATCAGGATACCTACCAACGCCGCCAGCGCATAGGGGCGGGCAACCTGCAGCAGTTGATACGTTGCCGGTTTGTCTTCCGCAGCAGCCATCAAGGTGCCCGCTGGCTATTTACCTCAGGCAAGGCTATGCGCACCGTGATGCCCTTTATTTTGGTTGGCTACTTACTGGTCTCAACAATCTTGGCTTTTCAAGGCTCAGCCATTGCCCAAGCCTTGCTGGCCCTGCAGTTGGTCGGTTATGGCGCAGCAGCCTTACCCTTACTCGGTATTAGTAACAAGGTGACAAACAAACTGCATTACTTCATCGGTGGTTATGCCGCCTCTTTACTGGGGATGACCCGTTACCTGATGGGGCATTTCCGTTCAGGCTGGCGCCACCAGTCACCGGTCTCTGACTACCAGGCGCAATCAACCTTGTTTATGAAAAGGGCCAGCGATGTCTTGCTTGCCAGCATAGGATTGATCATTACCCTGCCTGTGTGGCCTGTCATCGCCCTACTGATCAAGTTGGATTCACCCGGCCCCGTGTTCTACCGCCAGATGCGAGTCGGCAAAATCAGCGACCAACAGGTCGAACTGTTCGAAGTCATCAAGTTCCGCTCGATGTCCAACAACGCCGAGTCGGCTTCGGGGGCAACCTGGGCCCAGCAAAACGATCCACGCGTAACCAAAGTAGGACACTTCCTACGGGTCACCCGCCTCGATGAACTGCCCCAGTTCCTCAATGTCCTAAAAGGCGATATGGCGCTGATTGGCCCGCGCCCGGAGCGCCCGCAATTTTGTGGCAAATTGCAAAATGCATTGCCATTTTACCTTGAGCGAACCGCCGGCCTGAAGCCGGGGATCACCGGCCTAGCCCAAGTCAGCCAGGGCTATGACAGCAGTTTGGAGGATGTGAAAAGTAAAATCGGCTTTGATCACGCCTACGCGCTGGCGCTGAGCTCGCCGCTGCAATGGCTCAAGATGGATTTGTTCATCATTTTCAAAACCATTTACATCATGGTTAGTAAACGCGGGCAATAGTTGGCACAGCACTTGTATTAATAAAGGAGGACTTCACTACTCACAATAAAGGCCAGTTATGAATCAAGCAGTAAATAACGCCAATATCGGTTTGACGCTCCAGGACGAATTTGATGCCCACCTTGCCAGACAGATGGAGCCGGAGTTCGAATCACTCAGCCTGACCGATAATGATGAGATGATCATCGACATGACCCAGGTACAATTTATTGACTCTTGCGGAATTGGTGCCATTGTTTTCTTATACAAGCGCTTAAAAAGCCGAGGAAAACAGCTACGCCTGCTCAATGTGAACGGCCAACCGCGCCAGCTGATGAAAATGTTAAGGATTGACAAGGTGATCCCTCTGATCACCTCAGCGGAGTTATGTTGATATGGTAAAACTTTCAAGCCTGCTACTGATAATGCTCGTCAGTGGATGTACGACTTGGCCGACATCTGGTGATAACCCGTATTCGGAGCCAGACGTCGATCAGTGGCATGAGCTTGAACACCATGACTTCGAGCTCCAACTACTGGCGACCCGGGGGGCCAAGCTTTGTCTGCCGGGCCAGTATATGAAGCTTGCCAATCTCCACGATAAGGCTGGCCAAGAGCACAAAGCCGGTTTTACCGATGATGCCGATATTACCCTGCTCGAGTACCAGACCCAGTTTGCCAAAATTCAGCGCCAGATGGATTGGCTCGAGCACCACACCGAATGCCTCGATACCCGCTATTCTGAAATCCAGCTAAGGGATCAGTTCCTGTTGCTAATGCGGGTTGATAACCAATTTGCTTTCAACCGTGCCAAACTGTTACCTGATTACCAAAATGCGTTGCGTCGGGCAGCTTCGATCCTAAAACGCCAAGACCACTGGCAGCTAGAGCTGACCGGACACACCGACACCATCGGCACCGAACAAAGCAATTACCAGTTAGGTATGCGCCGGGCAGATACAGTCAGGCGCTTCCTGATCGAACAAGGTGTCGACTCGCACCAGATAGCCATTTTCAGTGCCGGTGAACGGGAATCGTATGAAGATCCCAATTCAAGAACCGAACGCCTGAGTAATCGTAAGGTTGAAGCTCGGGTGCTGGTCGACCACCATACACGGGCTCCGCACCGGGTGTACTCACTCAGTGACTGGCATGCTGTCAAAGAGCAGCTAAGTCCAGGTTCGCTATGATGAGGCTTTTCTTGGTCATCTGCATGTTGGTAATCGCCCCTGCTTGGGGGGCGAACCTTACGCCGGGCGACCGGGTTTTCCTCCAGCTTCCCGGCGAGGCCGATTTCAACGAGCCCCTCACCATTGATGATCAGGGCCAGATAAGATTGCCAGAGATAGGCTTGGTCCCCGTGGCCGGACTCTCCCCTGAGCAGGCCGAGCAACGCATCCGCGAGGAGCTGAGGACCGTCTACCGCAACCTCGACGAATTCAAGCTCAGCATTCTCGAGCAGGTTTTGCGAGTCCGGGTATTGGGTTATGTCGAAGAGCCGGGGATGATCTCGCTCAAGCCCGGTAGCAACATCCAAATGGCGGTCACCGCTGCAGGTGGTGCCCGTCCCGGGGCCCAGCTCGATCAATTCAAGCTGATCCGCAACGGTCAAAGCCAGCAATTCGACTACAAAGCCTATCTGGACGGCGGTGATCCGGCGAGTTTGCCGAGCTTGCAAGGTGGAGATACTATTTTCATCCCGGCCTCTCCGCTACTCGGAAACGTCGAGGTCGACTTTGACGCCGCCTCGTTAACCAAAGGCGGGGATGCCAACGAAGAGCAAGGGATCACCATCTTCGGTGAACTGCGTAATCCCGGCACCTTCAGCTTCAAGCCCGGTATGACCGTTGTCGATGCCGTTATGCGTGCCGAAGGGGTAACCCGCTATGCCGACGTCACCAAGATCCGGGTCATCACCGATAACATCCCCTACCAGTTCGACCTCAAGGCTTATTTAGATAGCGGTGATACCAGCAACCTACCGCCAATCAAACCGGGGACGACCATTTTTGCCCCAATAGAAGTTGAGGATATCAACACCACTTCACGCACTGTGTATGTGATGGGCGAGGTAAAAGCCCCCGGGGCGTATGAAAGCTCACCCGGTACCGGCTTTATTGACGTACTCGCCAATGCCGGTGGCCCGACCCGTTTTGCCGATACCACCCAGATAAAGCTGCTTAGCAGCACCAAAGCGGCCATGACCATCAACCTGGTCAAGTACACCCAGGCCCCAGCTCTTTACCCCCTTCCAGACATGATGCCGGGCGATGTTATCTTTATTCCGGAAAAAATCGATTTCAACGAAAAATCATGGCTCAAGGTGACCAATGACCGGGCAATAAAAATTATCGGTGCTGTCAACAACCCCGGCCGCTTCGAATGGAACGACACCATGAGCTTTATGGATTTGCTCGCTCATGCCGGCGGACCAAAACAACAAACTAACCTGTCGAATATCCGCATTGTGCGTGAAAGTGCCAGTACCGATGAAGAGCGGGTGACGACGTTCAATTTCGAGGCATTCACCAAGCTCGGCAAGCCACAGAACCAGCTGCCGCAGCTACAAGCCGGCGATACCGTTATTTTCGACGAGCTGCCCCACGACCCGACAGACAACAAAGCCAGCTGGTTACGCCAATCAGCACAGGATTCAATATACATCTTCGGTCAGGTCGGTGCTCCCGGACGATATGCCTTCAATAACGAGCAAGGCTTTTTGGATATCCTCTCTGCTGCCGACGGGCCTACCGGCGAGGCCGATATCCAGGATGTACTGATCACCCACCGTAACGGTACCACCACCAAAGTAACCCGCTTCAACCTGGCCCGTTACTTCAAATCCGGTAATGAAGCCTTGTTACCTAAAGTCGTTGCCGGGGATGTGATATTTGTGCCGCAGGTCGATACCGTCGCAGACACCGAAGCCATCAAGGTGATGGGGGCAGTGAAGTCACCCGGTCGCTTCAATTGGAATGTCAGCATGACCTTCCTCGATGTACTGGCACTCGCGGGAGGGCCGCTGCAGCAGGCCAACATCACCAATATCCGGATCATAAAAGAAAACCGCCAGTCGCAAGATAACGTGCTGTATTTCGATCTAGATAACTTCATCAACGAAGGGGGAAGCTTTGCTGCACTGCCCCGTCTGACGGCCGGTGATACGATTGTAATCGATGAGCTTCCCCACGATCCGACAGACAACAAATCCAGTTGGATCCGCCAGTCTGCCGATGACTCTATCTATGTGTTTGGCCAAGTCGGCGCACCAGGCCGCTATGCCTTCAACCGTGAGTTGGGTTTTCTCGATATCCTATCGGCTGCCGACGGGCCTAACGGCGATGCCGACTTACGCCAAATCCGGATCAGCCACCGTAATGACAATACCGCCAGGGTGACACGTCTCAACCTTTCGATGTACTTCGAAACCGGTGATGAAAGCCTGTTACCGGAAATTGTCCCCGGTGATGTGATTTATGTGCCCAAACTCGAAGGTAACTGGCTCGATAAGCCTTCCGAGCAGGTGGTAAGATTGATGGGATCGGTCAACAAACCGGGCCGTTACCCATTCAACAGCCAGATGAACATTCTCGACCTGCTCGCTGAAGCCGGCGGCCCGACCGACAACGCATACATCGAGCGGATCATGATTGTGAATACGTCGTGTTGCGGCGACAAAGCGCAAACCTTCAACTTGCGCGACTATGTCATCGAGCCGGCACGCTATCCCCTGCCCCTGCTCAGGGCCGGTGATACTGTCTATGTCCCCAACCTCAACGACTCGGTCGGCGAACAATGGCGCCAGGGCTTGAGGGACGTATTGGGGATCTTTACTTTGATAGCCTTAGGAGCAGCATTATGAAACCTTGGCTCAGCGGCGAATACGACCAACTTTTCCATCAAATCCACCAACGCAGTGCGCGGGTCATCACCCTGGCCGGGGCCTCCAGCCAATGTGGCACCTCGACCCATTGTAACTGGCTGGCGAGACGCTGCGCCGAAGACCACAAAGTCTTGCTGGTTGATTTGGATTTGTCAGGCAGCGGACAGGGTTATACCGCCAAGCCCTGGCAATGCAATGGAGAAGGTGAAGCCGAGGCGATGGTAAGGCTCACAGAACAACTCACCTTGCTCCCGCAGCCGAGTGAAGAGCGGACAATCCTGGACTTACGCCAGCCACACAGCTTTCACCAGGCGCTCGAACGCTGGAAGCAGGACTACCACTATATCCTATGTGATGTTGGCACCATGACCCAAACCAACTGGCGCAACTTGCCTATCAATGCCCTTAGCCATGCCAGCGATGCGACCATCCTTTGTCTGGCGGCTGCCAAGACAACGGAAAGCGAGCTGTTAACCTGTATCGGTAAATTGGAGCAAAATGGTATTCCCTTACTGGGAACGCTCATCAATGATCAGGTCAACCCGTCACTGGCTGACGAGATCATTCGGGTTCTGACAACCAAAGCCCGGTGGATACCAAGTAGCATCAAACAAAAAGTTGTCGATTACCTGCAAGCCAGTGCGCTGTTGCAGGGAAAATACCAGTAAATGTCAGCTAGGGGGACAAAGCATGAACCAAGTGTTGTTCCAGCGTCGGTTTGTCTTAAATTATGAGAACATCTCGGCAATGCGTCGTTTGCTGGACGACAAAGCCCAAGCACTGCAACTGGCTCCCGACACCATTCAGAATATCAAGTTAGTCTGCAGTGAATACTGCGCTAACTTACTGGACCATCAACAACAGCCAGCCACCCACTGCACCATCAGCTATGGCAGGCACAACGGTCAGTATTGCTTTTCCATCAGTGATAACGGCTCACCCTGGCCTGCCCAAACTGTACAAATCAACGAGGCGGAGCTACCTGATTTTCCAGCAGAGTCTGGTATGGGGCTTGCCCTGATTAAAACCACATTTCCTGATTTTAACTACACAATTGGCACTGATAGTAACCACATCGAGTTCCTATTACCCAAGCAACCTCCCCGCAAACACCTTGTGATTGTCGATGACAGCCGTAGCCAACTCACCATGCTGACCAGTTACCTCGAGGCAGATTACCAGCTATCGATATTCGGCCGCGCCGAGGATGCCTTCAAATGGTTGCAAGGCAACCATTGCGATCTGGTGCTGACTGACCTATGGATGCCCGATACCAACGGGCTAGAGTTCCGGCGCCTCGTCGGAAAATTGCGCCGCCACCGATTGTTGCCGTTTGTATTCCTGTCGGGGGATACTGTCTCTGACACCATGGCGGCGGTCACCCAATCAGGTATCGATGATTTCCTTGCCAAACCCGTCGACAAACACCACTTGCGACAAGTACTGGAACGGGTTCTCAACCGCCATCAGCACCTCCGAGATGCCTTCGAGGACAGTCTGCTCCAACAGTTGGAAAGAGGTACATCGTTTAATCCGGCAGGCACTACTTCCCAAGACTTCTCCTTGGGCAACTTCAATCTTCAGATCAGCCGCGAACCGGAAATAAGCGGTGACTTTGTTATCAAGAACACCCTTGAAGACGGATCGCAGTTATTGATCCTCGGCGATCTAATGGGGCATGGTATTGTGGCCAAAGCCAATGGTGGGATCTGCTACGGCTTGATCCAGGGAATATTGCTCGATCCTCACATTTGCCCAAAAGAACTATTCAACCGGCTCAATAAACACCTTCACCAGACCGAAACCAGTAATCTGATCTGCCTGCTGGGTATCCACCTTCAAAGCAACAACACGATAGCGCTCTACAATGCAGGCATGCCGGCACCACTGGCATTTACCCCGTCTTGCCAGCGTCTCAGGGAAGGCGTTGGGCTTATCGGTTTGTTCGACAATCTGGAGGCTGTACCCCAACATATGGCAATGTTGCACGGAGATAGCCTACATTGCTTCAGTGATGGATTGCTGGAATCTGAATTGGCCGAGGAAGAACAGCATCATTTAGCACAGCTGGCAGCCGAGCAACGCCACCACTATCTGTGGCAGCGACAGCCCGATAACCATGAAGATGACAGGACGCTGATCACCCTGACCAGCATTGAATAGGGCAGAAAAGTTGCCCTGTGTACTACGAGAGTTGGTAAATTTGGCTTAGTTGCTGCCAACACGCTTGGTCGCTATAGTTCCCCCTAACCACTTGCTGTTGTTGCTGCGATAACATCCGCCAGTAAGCCTTACTCTGACCTTCAATCTTCAACAATTTATCAGCCAACAGTTGCCACCGAGCTTCCACCACTAAGCATTCAGGGGCTAGGAGCGAAGGCATTTCACCGACATCCGTCGAAATCACCACCACACCATTTGCCATCGCTTCGAGTGCCGCCATCGGCATGCCTTCGGCACGGGAGGTAATAAGCAACACATCCAAAGACTGCCAATGCGGTGCCATACTCGGCACAAAGCCATGCCAGTTAAGCGGGAGGCCGTTAACCAATGCTGACTGTTCGCCATCTCCGTAAACATGGAAATCGATACTTGGCATTTTCTCGCTCAAGCTGACAAAACGGTCAATGGCTTTTTCATGGCTCAACCTACCAACAAAACCCACCTGCAATACTTCATGGCGGTCTCGTTCCACAAGGTCTTCTTTACAATGGACAAAATTGCGCTGCAATTCGCAACGAAAAGGCTGTCGCTTTTGGATCTTGCGACTGACTGCCAGGTTATAGGACAGGCAAGCCGTGTAGCGGTTGAACCATTCATAACAAGCCAGTTTACCGGAAACACTCTCGCCGGCATGGAAAGTCGTCACCAAATGGTAGCCAGACAAAACCCTGCAGCCCCTGGCAATAATCGATGCCTTATAGCCATGGGCATGCACGACATCTACAGCTGATAAGCCACGGAAAAAGCGCGTTATTGAGGTATCGCGAAGAAAGCGGAAAGGAATATTCGACTGACTGAGTTGGGCATATAGTGGATGGTCTGGGTAGCGGTTGAGGAAAACTACCTCAACCCCAACTTGCTGGGATTGCAGCAGTAAGGAGAGCTGATGGATATGGCTTTCAATTCCGCCAAACCCTGAACTGTCGACAAACAGGTAAATCATGCATCCGATCCCTCATTGGTAGTGATAGGGAATTAGATGCAAAAAAAAAGCCGAGTCTAAGACTCGGCCTCTTTTTATTTAACGCGCTAGTGCTTATTCAGCAGCAGCTTCTTCCTGAGCTTCAGGACGATCTACTAGCTCGATGTAAGCCATAGGGGCTTTATCGCCAGCACGGAAACCGCATTTCATGATGCGAGTGTAACCGCCTGGACGCTGAGCAAAACGTGGACCCAGTTCGTTAAATAGTTTCGCAACAACTTCGTTATCACGAGTACGTGCGAATGCAAGACGACGGTTAGCAACACTGTCAGTCTTAGCTAGGGTAATCAATGGCTCAATTACGCGACGCAGCTCTTTTGCCTTAGGCAGGGTAGTCTTGATAAGTTCGTGACGTACCAGAGAGCCAGCCATGTTGCTGAACATCGCTTTGCGATGGCTGCTGTTGCGGTTGAGTTGACGACCACTCTTACGATGGCGCATGACCTAATCCTTCTAACTAGATATCAGTAACTATTAATCTTCAGCAATAGATGCTGGCGGCCAGTTTTCTAGGCGCATGCCTAGAGACAGACCACGTGATGCCAGCACGTCTTTGATTTCTGTCAAAGACTTCTTACCAAGGTTTGGAGTCTTAAGAAGCTCAACCTCAGTACGCTGAACAAGATCACCGATGTAGTGGATCGCTTCTGCTTTTAGACAGTTAGCAGAGCGAACAGTTAGTTCAAGATCGTCTACAGGACGCAGTAGGATCGGATCGAACTCCGGCTTCTCTTCTTTCTCTTCAGGAACTCGTACATCACGAAGATCTACGAATGCATCCAATTGCTCAGCTAGGATAGTAGCTGCGCGACGGATAGCTTCCTCAGGATCAAGAGTACCGTTTGTCTCCATATCGATAACAAGCTTGTCAAGGTCAGTACGTTGTTCTACACGTGCTGCCTCAACCGCGTAAGCGATACGGTCAACTGGGCTGAAAGTTGCATCAACTAGCAGACGACCAATTGGACGCTCGTCTTCCTCAGTGTGGATACGAGCTGACGCTGGTACATAGCCGCGACCACGTTCTACCTTGATGCGCATGCTGATATCAGCATTGTCATCAGTTAGGTGGCAGATTACGTGCTCTGGGTTCGCAATCTCAACATCACCGTCGTGGGTGATGTCACCTGCAACAACAGGGCCTGCACCAGATTTATTCAGAGTAAGGATAACTTCGTCTTTACCCTCAACCTTAACGGCTAGGCCTTTAAGGTTTAGAAGGATCTCAAGAATGTCTTCCTGTACTCCTTCTTTGGTGCTGTACTCGTGTAACACACCGTCGATTTCTACTTCAGTGACGGCACAACCCGGCATTGAAGATAGAAGAATACGACGTAGAGCGTTACCAAGAGTGTGGCCGAAACCACGCTCAAGCGGCTCAAGAGTTACTTTTGCATGCGTCGTGTTAACTTGTTCAATATCAACAAGACGTGGCTTAAGAAATTCTGTTACAGAACCCTGCATTGTGTCCTCTCTTAACTATAGCCTTACTTAGAGTAAAGCTCGACGATCAGGTGTTCGTTGATGTCGGCAGACAAATCAGAACGTTCTGGAAGGCGCTTGAAAGTACCTTCTAGCTTGCTGCTGTCTACTTCGACCCAAGTCGGTAGTTCACGCTGAGTAGCAACTTCTAGAGCTGCTTTGATGCGTGCTTGGTTCTTAGCTTTCTCACGAATGCTAACAACGTCGTTTGCCGCTACCTTGAAAGAAGGAACGTTTACGACTTGACCGTTAACTAGGATCGCTTTGTGGCTTACCAGCTGACGTGCTTCAGCGCGAGTAGCACCAAAACCCATGCGGTAAACTACGTTATCTAGACGACCTTCAAGAAGCTGAAGCAGGTTTTCACCTGTGTTGCCTTTAAGGCGAGCAGCTTCTTTATAGTAGTTACGGAATTGCTTCTCTAGTACGCCGTAAGTACGACGAACTTTTTGCTTCTCACGAAGCTGTACGCCGTAGTCAGATAGACGACCGCGACGAGCACCATGCACACCAGGTGCATTGTCAATTTTACACTTGGTATCAATCGCGCGTACACCAGACTTAAGGAACAAGTCTGTGCCTTCACGACGGCTAAGCTTCAGCTTAGGACCCAAATATCTTGCCATGTTCTTTCTCCAGTTTTCCTAGAAACGAAACGTTATACGCGACGTTTCTTAGGTGGACGACAACCGTTATGAGGGATCGGAGTCGCATCAACAATGTTAGTGATACGGAAACCCGCTGCGTTTAGAGCGCGGATAGTAGACTCACGACCAGGACCAGGGCCCTTAACCATAACTTCCAGGTTCTTAACGCCATACTCTTTGGCCATTTCGCCAGCGCGCTCAGCAGCAACCTGTGCAGCGAACGGAGTAGACTTACGAGAACCGCGGAAACCAGAACCACCTGCAGTAGCCCAAGATAGAGCGTTACCCTGACGGTCAGTAATGGTTACGATTGTGTTGTTGAAAGAAGCATGAATGTGCGCAACGCCATCAGCAACTTGCTTACGTACGCGCTTACGAGCGCGAGTTGGTTGTTTAGCCATTGTACTCTACCTTCCGATTATTTTTTGATCGGCTTGCGCGGACCCTTACGGGTACGTGCGTTGGTTTTAGTACGCTGTCCACGTAGTGGTAGACTGCGACGATGACGAAGACCACGGTAACAACCAAGGTCCATTAGACGCTTGATGTTCATGGAAACTTCACGACGTAGATCACCTTCTACAGTGTACTTAGCTACACCATCACGCAGTAGATCGATCTGCTCTTCAGTTAGTTCACTGATCTTAACATCTTCAGCGATACCCGCTTCAGCTAGGATAGCTTTTGAGCGAGTTTTACCGATGCCGTAGATCGCAGTAAGAGCGATTACAGAATGTTTTTGATCAGGAATGTTAATGCCTGCAATACGGGCCACTATTCACTCCTAGTACTTTTCAAGAATAACCGCTGCAAAGCCCGTTTAGGATACGCAGCGGTGGAACAATTCTTTTGCACACACAAAAGATTGGTTGGCTAATTTAGCCAACCCACCTTCAATTTGCAAGAAATATTTCTGCTAATTAGCCTTGGCGCTGTTTGTGCTTTGGCTCACTGCAAATTACACGCACAACACCGTTGCGCTTGATAACTTTACAGTTACGGCAGATTTTCTTAACGGAAGCACGAACTTTCATTGCTAAACTCCGTAAATGGGATCTTAACGGCCTGAGCCCTTAAGATTAGCCTTTTTCAAAACAGACTCATATTGTTGAGACATCAGATGTGTCTGAACTTGAGCCATGAAGTCCATAATGACCACAACTACGATTAGTAGTGAAGTACCGCCAAAGTAAAAGCGGACATTCCATGCAATCATCATAAACTCGGGGATCAGACAGATAAAGGTGATATACAACGCGCCAGCCAATGTCAGGCGGGTCATCACTTTATCTATGTATTTCGCGGTCTGCTCACCCGGGCGAATACCAGGTACGAACGCACCAGACTTCTTCAAGTTGTCAGCTGTCTCGCGAGGGTTAAACACCAACGCGGTATAGAAGAAACAGAAGAAAATGATCGCTGCTGCATAAAGCATCACATAAAGTGGCTGACCTGGGCTTAGTGCCAGTGAAATATCACTTAGCCAACCTAGGTTTTCATTCTGACCGAACCACTGAGCCAGTGTACCCGGGAACAGAATAATGCTTGATGCAAAAATCGCTGGAATTACCCCTGCCATGTTGATTTTCAACGGCAAGTGAGTGCTCTGCGCAGCAAAAACGCGACGGCCTTGTTGACGCTTGGCGTAGTTAACGACGATACGGCGCTGACCACGTTCCATGAACACTACAAAGTAAATAACAGCAAAAGATATCACTGCAATCAATAGTAGAAGAAGTACGTGCAATTCACCTTGACGCGCTTGCTCCACTGTCTGTCCAATAGCTGGCGGCAAGCCTGCAACGATACCAGTGAAAATAATCACAGATATACCGTTACCTATGCCACGCTCCGTAATCTGTTCACCCAACCACATCAAGAACATGGTACCGGTAACCAAACTTACAACCGCAACAAAGTAGAATCCCATGCCTGGATTAATGACCAGACCTGGAATCATACTCGGTAACCCCGTTGCAATACCAATTGCTTGGAAGGTTGCCAACACAAGCGTGCCGTAACGGGTGTACTGGCTAATCTTACGACGGCCAGACTCCCCTTCCTTCTTCAACTCGGCCAAAGCCGGGTGGACTACTGTCAGCAGTTGGACAATGATCGATGCCGAAATATACGGCATGATACCCAATGCTAAGATGGAAGCACGCTCAAGTGCACCGCCAGAGAACATGTTAAACAGTTCAATGACGGTACCCTTTTGCTGTTCGAACAGATCGGCAAGTACAGCAGCGTCAATACCAGGAATAGGCACAAAAGAGCCTGCTCGGAAAATTAAGATTGCACCTAATACGAATAATAGACGAACCTTAAGCTCTGCTAGGCCACCTTGGGCACTACGAAAATCTTGTCCTGGTTGTTTAGCCATCTGTACCTCATCCCTCGAGTAAATTATTCCTCGATTTTACCGCCTGCAGCTTCGATAGCAGCTTTAGCGCCTTTAGTAACGCGTAGACCTTTAACTGTTACAGTGCGAGCGATCTCACCAGAAAGTACAACTTTCACGAACTCAATGTTCTTAGTGATTACGTTAGCAGCTTTAAGAGTTTCAAGGCTTACTACGTCACCTTCAACTTTCGCTAGTTCACCTAGACGAACTTCAGCTGTTACAAGGCTCTTACGAGAAGTAAAACCGAATTTTGGTAGACGCTGTTTCAAAGGCATTTGACCGCCTTCGAAGCCTGGACGTACAGAACCACCTGAACGTGATTTCTGACCTTTGTGACCACGGCCACAAGTTT
This sequence comes from Photobacterium rosenbergii, assembly GCF_003026455.1. Lineage (GTDB taxonomy): Bacteria > Pseudomonadota > Gammaproteobacteria > Enterobacterales > Vibrionaceae > Photobacterium > Photobacterium rosenbergii. The sequence goes on along the minus strand of NZ_PYMB01000006.1, from coordinate 202,298 downwards.
TACCCAGACCTGAACCGATACCACGGCCTACGCGCTTCGCAGAAGGCTTAGAACCAGCAGCCGGAGATAGAGTATTCAAACGCATTCTGATTACTCCTCAACTTTAACCATGTAGATAACTTTGTTGATCATGCCGCGTACGCAAGCAGTATCTTCAAGTTCTACAGTGTGGTTGATGCGACGAAGGCCTAGGCCACGCAAAGTAGCTTTGTGCTTCGGCAGACGACCGATTGAGCTCTTAGTCTGCGTCACTTTAATAGTCTTAGCCATGTCAATTACTCCAGAATTTCTTTAACAGAAAGACCACGCTTAGCAGCGATCATTTCTGGAGAGTTCATGCCACTCAAACCGTCAATAGTCGCGCGAACGATGTTGATTGGGTTTGTAGAGCCGTATGCTTTAGCTAGAACGTTGCGAACACCCGCAACCTCTAGTACTGCACGCATTGCACCACCGGCGATGATACCTGTACCTTCTGAAGCAGGCTGCATGTACACTTTAGAACCAGTGTGGCGACCTTTAACAGCGTGGTGTAGAGTACCGTCGTTTAGTGCAACTGTAACCATGTTACGACGTGCTTTTTCCATCGCTTTCTGGATTGCAGCAGGAACTTCACGTGCCTTGCCGTAACCAAAACCGATGCGACCGTTACCGTCACCAACTACAGTTAGTGCAGTAAAGCTGAAAATACGACCACCTTTAACCGTCTTAGATACACGGTTAACAGCGATCAGCTTTTCATGCAAATCTGATTGTGTTTTTTCGTTAGCCATCTTCCGCCTACCTTAGAATTTCAGACCAGCTTCACGAGCAGCTTCTGCTAGTGCAGCTACACGGCCGTGGTATTGGAAACCAGAACGATCGAATGCAACTGTAGAGATGCCTTTTTCAATCGCGCGCTCAGCAATAGCTTTACCTACAGCTGCAGCAGCGTCTTTGTTACCAGTACTCTTAACCGACTCACGGATCGCTTTTTCTACTGTAGAAGCGGCTGCGATTACCTCAGAACCATTTGGTGCGATAACCTGAGCGTACACGTGACGTGGAGTACGGTGTACAACTAGGCGAGTTGCACCCAGTTCAGCAATCTTACGACGTGCACGGGTCGCACGACGGATACGAGATGCTTTCTTATCCATAGTGTTACCTTACTTCTTCTTAGCTTCTTTAGTACGCACGATTTCATCGGCGTAACGAACACCTTTACCTTTGTAAGGCTCAGGGCTACGGTAAGCGCGAATATCAGCAGCTACCTGACCAACAACCTGCTTATCAGTACCAGTTAGTACGATTTCAGTTTGTGAAGGACATTCAGCTTTGATACCTGCTGGAAGTTCGTGCTCAACTGGGTGAGAGAAGCCAAGAGTTAGAGCTACTGCGTTGCCTTTGATAGCAGCACGGTAACCTACACCCTTAAGAGTAAGCTTCTTGGTGTAACCTTCAGTAACACCAACAACCATGTTGTTAACTAGTGCACGTGCAGTACCTGCCTGTGCCCAAGCTTTCTCGAAACCTTCGCGAGGACCGAAAGTGATAGCGTTCTCTTCCTGGGATAGAACTACTGCTTCGTTGATAACGCGAGATAGTTCGCCTTTACCACCTTTAACAGTGATTTCCTGGCCGTTAAGTTTAACTTCTACGCCGGCAGGAATAACTACTGGTGCTTTTGCAACACGAGACATTTCCTACTCCTATTATGCTACGTAGCAGATAATCTCACCGCCAAGACCCGCTTTGCGTGCAGCGCGGTCGGTCATAAGACCCTTGGAAGTGGAAACAACAGCAATACCAAGGCCACCCATCACTGATGGAAGTGCATCTTTTTTCTTGTAGATGCGTAGGCCAGGACGTGAAACACGCTGGATTTGCTCGATAACTGGGTTAGCTTCGAAGTACTTAAGAGTAACTTCTAGCTCAGGCTTAACTTCACCAGTTACAGTGTAGTCAGCCACAAAACCTTCTTCTTTAAGAAGAGCTGCGATAGCAACTTTCATTTTTGAAGATGGCATTTTAACAGCAACTTTTTTCGCTGCCTGACCGTTACGAAGACGGGTCAGCATATCCGAAATCGGATCTTGCATGCTCATAAGTCAATACTCCGTGATTCTAAATTGGATAACTGGGATTACCAGCTAGCCTTGCGCAGACCCGGAATCTCGCCTTTCATGCAAGCTTCACGAACCTTGATACGGCTTAGACCAAACTTACGTAGGTAGCCGTGTGGACGTCCAGTCTGGTTACAGCGGTTACGCTGACGAGACTTCGCAGAATCACGTGGTAGTGACTGAAGTTTAAGCACTGCATTCCAGCGGTCTTCTTCAGACGCATTCACGTCGCTAATTAGAGCTTTAAGTGCAGCACGCTTTTCAGCGAACTTAACTGCAAGCTTGGCACGTTTAGCTTCGCGTGCCTTCATTGATTCTTTAGCCATTAGTAACCCTTACTTTTACTTACGGAATGGGAAGTTAAAAGCAGACAGTAGAGCATGAGCTTCTTCATCAGACTTAGCAGAAGTAGTGATAGTGATATCAAGACCACGTACACGATCTACTTTATCGTAATCGATTTCTGGGAAGATGATCTGCTCACGAACGCCCATGCTGTAGTTACCACGACCATCGAATGATTTCGGGTTTAGACCACGGAAATCGCGAATACGAGGTACAGCAATTGAAATTAGACGCTCAAAGAAATCCCACATGCGTTCGCCACGTAGAGTTACTTTACAGCCGATAGGGTAGCCCTCACGGATCTTAAAGCCAGCAACAGACTTACGAGCTACAGTGATAAGCGGCTTCTGACCTGCAATAGCAGTCATGTCAGCAGCAGCATTCTCTAGAAGCTTCTTGTCGTTGATCGCATCGCCCACACCCATGTTAAGTGTGATCTTTTCGATCCTTGGGACTTGCATGATACTCTTGTATTCGAACTTTTCAGCAAGTTCTTTAACTAGAGTCTCTTTGTAGTAATCATGCAGTTTCGCCATTGTACTACTCCAAAAATTACTTGATAGTTTCGCCAGTCGATTTGAAGAAACGAACTTTTTTGCCGTCTTCGAATCGGAAGCCTACACGGTCCGCTTTACCTTCACCGTTAACGATTGCAACGTTAGAAGCGTCGATTGCTGCTTCTTTTTCAACGATGCCACCTTGGATGCCCATAGCCGGTACAGGCTTCTGGTGCTTCTTAACAAGGTTGATACCTTCAACGATTACTTTACCGGTTGCTAGAACCTTAGATACTTTACCTTTCTTACCTTTATCTTTACCAGTAAGAACGATAACTTCGTCGTTACGACGGATTTTAGCTGCCATTTGCGTTACTCCTTACAGTACTTCAGGCGCAAGTGAAACGATCTTCATGAACTTATCGCCACGAAGCTCACGAGTCACAGGGCCGAAAATACGAGTACCGATTGGTTGCTCAGTGTTGTCGTTCAACAATACGCAAGCATTACGGTCAAAGCGAATGACAGAGCCATCTGGACGACGTACGCCTTTACGAGTGCGCACAACCACCGCTTTCAGAACGTCACCTTTCTTAACTTTACCACGAGGAATTGCTTCCTTAACAGTAACCTTGATGACATCACCGATATGTGCATAGCGACGGTGTGAACCACCCAGAACCTTAATACACATTACGCTACGAGCGCCGGAGTTATCGGCTGCATCAAGCATACTTTGCATTTGGATCATGTTAGTGCTCCGCTAATTTTAAACATCTTGACCCATTACGAGCCGATTTGCCTTTTCTTCAAAGGCGGCGAATATTAACACGCTTTTCGGACGATGGGTAGACAAAAAATGAACGGCCCCAAAATTTTTTCGGGGCCGCTCTGTTATATCGTAGTTAAGTTCGCTTAGATGCGAGCTTTTTCTACTACGCGTACCAGTGTCCAAGACTTAGTCTTAGACAGTGGACGGCACTCACGAATCTCAACAGTGTCGCCTAGGCCACACTCGTTGTTTTCATCGTGTGCATGAAGCTTAGTCGTGCGAGTGATGTACTTACCGTAGATTGGGTGTTTCACCTTACGCTCGATAGCAACAACGATAGACTTGTCCATCTTGTCGCTGATTACGCGACCAAGCTGAGTACGAATTTTATCGCTCATTATGCGCCAGCCTTCTCTGTCAGAACGGTTTTAACACGTGCGATATCGCGACGTACTGCTTTAAGAGTGTGAGTCTGCTGTAGTTGACCAGTTGCAGCCTGCATGCGCAGGTTGAACTGCTCGCGCAGTAGGTTCACAAGCTCAGCATTCAGTTCTTCAACGCTTTTAGCGCGCAGATCTTGTGCGTTCATCACATCACCGCCTTAGTTACGAATGTTGTCTTGATTGGTAGCTTACGAGAAGCAAGTTCGAATGCTTCACGTGCTAGCGCTTCAGGAACACCATCCATCTCGTACAGAACTTTACCAGGTTGGATTTGAGCTACCCAGTACTCAACGTTACCTTTACCTTTACCTTGACGAACTTCAAGAGGCTTAGATGTAATTGGTTTGTCTGGGAAGATACGAATCCAGATTTGACCCTGACGTTTGATGTGACGAGTCATCGCACGACGAGCTGCTTCGATCTGGCGAGCAGTAATACGGCCACGGCCAACTGCTTTAAGACCAAATGTACCGAAGCTTACGTCAGTGCCGTTCGCTAGACCGCGGTTACGACCTTTAAAGGTCTTGCGGAATTTAGTGCGTTTAGGTTGCAGCATCTATAAACTCCTTATTTACGGCCTTTGCGCTGCTTCTTAGGCTTGTCAGCCTTTGGCTCTTCTACTGGCATGCCGCCTAGAACTTCACCTTTGAAGATCCAAACTTTAACGCCAATTACACCGTACTGGGTGTGAGCCGAAGAAGTTGCGTAATCAATGTCTGCACGAAGAGTGTGTAGAGGTACACGACCTTCACGGTACCACTCAGAACGTGCGATTTCAGCGCCGCCTAGACGACCGCTTACTTCTACCTTGATACCTTTAGCGCCAAGACGCATAGCGTTCTGAACTGCACGCTTCATAGCGCGACGGAACATAACACGACGCTCTAGCTGAGACGAGATGCTGTCTGCAACTAGCTTACCGTCTAGCTCTGGCTTACGTACTTCAGCGATGTTGATCTGAGCTGGAACACCAGCGATCTTCGAAACGCGAGCGCGTAGTTTTTCTACGTCTTCACCTTTCTTACCGATAACAACGCCTGGACGAGCAGTGTGAATAGTCACACGGATGCTCTTAGCAGGACGCTCGATAACGATACGTGAAAGAGACGCTTTTGCTAGTTCCTTAGTAAGGAACTGACGTACCTTGAAGTCGCCGTCTAGGTTGTCAGCGAACTCTTGGCTGTTAGCAAACCAAGTGGTATTCCATGGCTTAACGATGCCAAGACGAATACCATTAGGATGTACTTTTTGACCCATTGCTTTCTCTCCTAGTCTCTTAGCGGTCTGCTACAACAACAGTGATGTGGCTAGAACGCTTCAAGATGCGATCGGCACGGCCTTTAGCACGAGGCATAATACGCTTCATGGTAGGACCTTCGTCAACGAAGATTTTAGCTACTGATAGATCATCAATATCTGCGCCTTCGTTGTGTTCTGCGTTAGCGATAGCTGACTCTAGAACTTTCTTGATTAGATCAGCAGCTTTTTTGTTGCTGAACTGAAGAATTTCTAGAGCTTGAGCAACTGGCTTACCGCGCAGTTGATCTGCAACCAAACGAGCTTTTTGCGGCGAAATGCGAGCAAAGCGATGTTTAGCGATAGCTTCCATTACCTACTCCTTAGCGCTTTTTAGCTTTCTTATCCGCAGCGTGACCGCGGTAAGTACGTGTTGGTGCAAATTCGCCTAGCTTGTGACCGATCATTTCTTCAGAAACGAAAACAGGAACGTGCTGACGACCATTATGGACAGCGATGGTCAAACCGATCATCTGAGGGATGATCATTGAGCGACGGGACCAAGTCTTTACAGGCTTCTTGTCACCGCTTTCCAACGCTTTCTCTACCTTCTTCAGCAAGTGTAGGTCAATAAATGGACCTTTCTTGAGAGAACGTGGCATGGCGTATCCTCTTTAAAATTACTTGTTACGACGACGTACGATGTACTTGTCGGTACGCTTGTTCTTACGAGTCTTGTAACCCTTAGTTGGTACACCCCAAGGTGTAACTGGGTGACGACCACCAGAAGTACGGCCTTCACCACCACCGTGTGGGTGGTCAACTGGGTTCATTACAACACCACGTACAGTTGGACGAACACCGCGCCAACGTGAAGCACCAGCTTTACCTAGCTCACGTAGCATGTGTTCTGCATTACCAACTTCACCTAGAGTCGCACGACCTTCAGCAAGAACTTTACGCATCTCACCAGAACGAAGACGTAGAGTCACGTAAGTGCCTGCACGTGCAATGATCTGAGCGTATGCACCAGCTGAACGAGCCAGCTGAGCACCTTTACCAGGCTTAAGCTCAACACAGTGTACTGTTGAACCTACTGGGATGTTGCGCATTGGTAGAGTGTTACCAACTTTGATAGCAGCATCTGCGCCAGACTGGATAGTGTCACCAGCCTGAAGACCTTTAGGTGCGATGATGTAGCGGCGCTCACCGTCTGCGTACAGAACTAGAGCGATGTTTGCGCTACGGTTTGGATCGTATTCTAGACGCTCAACTTTCGCTGGGATACCGTCTTTAGTACGTTTGAAATCGATGATACGGTAAGCATTTTTGTTACCACCACCGATGTGACGTACTGTAATACGACCGTTGTTGTTACGACCACCTGACTTAGATTTTTTCTCTAGTAGAGGTGCGTACGGCTTACCCTTATGCAGGTCAGAGTTAACCACTTTAACTACGTGGCGACGACCTGGGGAAGTCGGCTTACATTTTACAATAGCCATTCTTCTTTGCTCCTAGCCTTACTCTGCACTACCAGCGAAGTCGATGTCTTGACCTTCTTTCAGGATAACGTAGGCTTTCTTAACGTCTGAACGACGGCCTTGACGCATACCTTGACGCTTGGTCTTACCCTTAGTGATAAGAGTATTTACAGACTTAACTTCAACCTCGAACAGTTTTTCAACTGCTGCTTTGATCTCTTTCTTAGTCGCATCTTTAGCTACTTTGAATACGATAGTGTTACCGTTTTCAGCAGCCATAGTTGCTTTTTCAGAGATGTGCGGAGCACGTAGAACTTTTAGAATACGCTCTTCAGTGATCATGCTAGCATCTCCTCAACTGCTTTAACTGCTGCTGCAGTCATCACAACTTTATCGAAAGCGATCAAGCTAACTGGGTCGATTGCCTTAGCATCACGTACGTCTACTTTGTATAGGTTACGTGCAGCTAGGAATAGATTCTCATCTAGTTCGCCAGTTACGATCAGCGCATCAGTAAGCTCAAGCTCTTTAAGCTTAGCTACTAGCGCTTTAGTTTTAGGTGCTTCTACAGAGAAGTCATCAACAACGATTAGACGCTCTTGACGAACAAGCTCAGAAAGAATGCTCTTCATAGCACCACGGTACATCTTCTTGTTAACTTTCTGGCTGTGGTCCTGTGGACGAGCAGCGAAAGTTACACCACCGGTACGCCATAGTGGGCTACGGATTGTACCTGCACGAGCGCGGCCTGTACCTTTCTGGCGCCATGGTTTAGCACCACCACCAGAAACGTCAGAACGAGTCTTCTGAGCACGTGTACCTTGACGAGCACCTGCTGCGAAAGCAACAACTACCTGGTGTACAAGCGCTTCATTGAAGTCACGCCCAAAAGTAGTTTCGGAGACAGTTAGCGCATCAGCGCCTTTGACTACCAATTCCATTACTAACTCCTCGACGTTACGCTTTAACAGCTGGTTTAACGATCACGTTGCCACCTGTAGCACCTGGTACTGCACCTTTGATAAGAAGCAGATTGCGCTCAGCGTCAACACGTACGATCTCTAGGTTTTGAGTCGTTACACGCTCAGCACCCATGTGACCAGCCATTTTCTTGCCTTTAAATACGCGACCTGGAGTCTGACATTGACCGATAGAACCAGGAGCACGGTGAGACAAGGAGTTACCGTGAGTCATATCTTGAGTGCGGAAGTTCCAGCGCTTAACAGCACCTTGGAAACCTTTACCCTTAGATGTACCAGTAACGTCTACTTTTTTAATTTCGTTGAACAGCTCAACAGTTAGCTCAGCGCCAACAGCGAACTCTTCGTTGTTCTCTAGACGGAATTCCCAAAGACCGCGACCCGCTTCAACACCTGCTTTCGCAAAGTGGCCAGCTTCTGGCTTAGAAACACGGTTAGCTTTCTTTGCACCAGTAGTTACCTGGATTGCGTTGTAGCCGTCAGTTTCAACAGATTTAACCTGAGAAACGCGGTTTGCTTCAACTTCAACCACAGTTACTGGGATAGAAACGCCATCTTCGGTAAATACGCGGGTCATGCCCACTTTACGACCGATTAGACCAATCATTCTCTTATCTCCCCTTAACCTAGGCTGATCTGAACATCAACGCCAGCAGCTAGGTCTAGACGCATAAGAGCGTCAACAGTTTTGTCTGTTGGCTCAACGATGTCGATAAGGCGCTTGTGAGTACGGATTTCGTACTGGTCACGTGCGTCCTTATTAACGTGAGGAGATACAAGAACAGTGAAGCGCTCTTTGCGAGTAGGTAGAGGGATTGGACCCTTAACCTGCGCGCCAGTACGCTTAGCTGTTTCAACGATTTCCGCAGTCGACTGATCGATCAAACGGTGATCGAAAGCCTTAAGGCGGATACGAATACGTTGGTTCTGCATGAGACAGAGCTCCAATAATAAAAATTACACAAACAATATCGCCACTCAACCTCGTAAAGACGAGAGAATGCCGATTGATTTATGTGAACGTAGTATCCCAATCGGATACATTGTCAGTCAATTTAATGACTGCGAACATAAGTCAGAGTATACATTTACAAACTGCTCTGCAGTTTCTTCCTCAACGCTTATTGGTTCACAACTGCAGTTACGAGGCTATATCCTCAGGCAGTGGAGGGCATTATACAGATCACAGTTTCGAACGCAAGCCTTGTTTGAAAATCAGACAGAATTAGCGGTAAGTGGTTGTTGGAGCGGGTGCTGGGTGCTGGGTGCTGGGTGCTGGGTGCTGGGTGCTGGGTGCTGGGCAATATTAGCGATGAGTTCAAGCACTGCAAGCTTTTAGTTCTCATTTCGCCCCTACTAGGAGCTTACAACACTAAAAAACCCACACTCGGTGTGGGCTTCAATGCTTTTCCAAGGACCGAGGTCCCTATCTTCCCAGGGCCATAACAACGACTCCCCTACCCCTCGTCTTCGTCGATGATCTGGGCTTGGTTGTAGTTGGCAATACCGACTTTCTCGATAAGGCCGAGTTGGGTTTCGAGCCAGTCGACGTGCTCTTCTTCATCTTCAAGGATATCCTGAAACAGGTCACGCGAGACATAGTCCCTCACCTCTTCGGCATAGGCGATGGCATCACGTAAGTCTGGAATAGCGGCCATCTCCAAAGCCAAGTCACACTCGAGCATCTCTTTGGTATCTTCACCAATATTGAGTTTGCCGAGATCCTGGAGGTTAGGTAGACCTTCGAGGAACAAGATACGTTCAATCAAATGATCCGCATGGTTCATCTCATCGATAGACTCGTGGTATTCCTTGTCGGCAAGGTGTTTGAGGCCCCAGTCCTTGTACATACGGGCGTGGAGGAAATACTGGTTGATAGCAACCAATTCGTTGCCGAGGATTTTATTGAGGTGTTGGATGATTTTCGGATCAGCTTTCATTACAAAACACTCCTCTGTCAGTTCCCATAAGCATAGAACCGATTAGAAGAGTGTCAAAAGACACGCTATGAAAAGCCTGGGTTAACTGGCTTTTTTGTATTGGTTGACCGGGGCCATTTCAAGGACTTCCTTGGCTTGGCGAATACATTTGCCGCATTGCGAACCCAACGGGGTAAACTGGCGGATACCGCGGATATCACTGATCCCGTGTTGCTCGGCGAGCTTCATGATTTTTTTGTCGGAAATTCCGTGGCAAAGACAAACGTACATCTTATTTCTATCCTCCAATACGATGAAAAGAATATAAACAAGAATTGTTTTCATTACTAGTTGCAAACACATCCCCAGTTAGAACATTTGGGGATAGAAACGAGCTATTTATTCTTTAATCAAATATAGCGACATAAGTATCTGACAAAAAAGGCATCCATTACAGAAGCCCAGAAAGCAAAAAGGGAAGCCGAAGCTTCCCTTTTCTTAGTGTCGTTAGACTATTGCAAATTAAGCAACGATCTTAGCAACAACACCAGCACCTACTGTACGACCGCCTTCACGGATCGCAAAGCGTAGACCTTCGTCCATCGCGATAGGAGCGATTAGAGTAACAACCATTTGGATGTTGTCACCAGGCATAACCATTTCTACGCCTTCTGGTAGTTCGATAGTACCAGTTACGTCAGTTGTACGGAAGTAGAACTGTGGACGGTAGCCTTTGAAGAATGGCGTGTGACGGCCACCTTCGTCTTTAGACAGAACGTATACTTCTGACTCGAAAGTAGTGTGCGGAGTGATAGAACCTGGCTTAGCAAGAACCTGACCACGCTCAACTTCGTCACGCTTAGTACCACGTAGAAGAACACCAACGTTCTCACCAGCACGGCCTTCGTCAAGAAGCTTACGGAACATCTCAACACCAGTACAAGTAGTTGTAGTAGTGTCTTTGATACCGATGATTTCTACTTCGTCACCTACAGTGATGATACCCTGCTCAACACGACCAGTTACAACAGTACCACGGCCCTGGATTGAGAATACATCTTCGATAGGTAGGATGAACGGACGGTCGATCGCACGCTCTGGCTCTGGGATGTAGTTGTCTAGTGCTTCAGCTAGCTCAACAATCTTGTCTTCCCACTCTTTCTCGCCGTTTAGAGCGCCAAGAGCAGAACCCATGATTACTGGGCAGTCGTCACCTGGGAAGTCGTACTCAGAAAGAAGTTCACGAACTTCCATCTCAACTAGCTCTAGAAGCTCTTCGTCATCAACCATGTCACACTTGTTCATGAACACGATGATGTAAGGGATACCAACCTGACGGCCTAGTAGGATGTGCTCACGAGTCTGAGGCATTGGGCCGTCAGTTGCAGCAACAACTAGGATACCACCGTCCATCTGCGCAGCACCAGTGATCATGTTTTTAACGTAATCGGCGTGTCCTGGGCAGTCTACGTGTGCGTAGTGACGAGTTGGAGTATCGTACTCTACGTGAGAAGTAGAGATTGTGATACCACGCTCGCGCTCTTCTGGAGCGTTATCGATAGATGCGAAGTCTTTAGCTTCACCACCGTATACTTTTGACAAAGTAGTACAGATAGCAGCAGTTAGAGTAGTTTTACCGTGGTCAACGTGGCCGATAGTACCAACGTTAACGTGCGGTTTCGTACGTTCAAATTTTTCTTTAGACACGATCGTGTTCCTTCCTAGTTATGATACGCCCCACCGAAATTTTTATGGGACGCGTCAGAAGTTGCTATTTTATGCGCCAACAGCCATTGGCGCAATATAGATCTTGCGATTAACCACGCTCAGCGATGATTGCATCGGCGACATTCTTAGGAACATCAGCGTATTCGCTGAATTCCATTGAGTATGACGCACGACCCTGGGTCGCTGAACGCAAGTCGGTTGCGTAACCGAACATTTCCGAAAGCGGTACTTTGGCACGGACAATCTTCAGGCCAGCAGGGCCTTCGTCCATACCTTCGATCATGCCGCGGCGACGGTTAAGGTCACCAACAACATCACCCATCCAGTCTTCCGGAGTGGTTACTTCAACCTTCATCAATGGCTCAAGAATTACAGGTTGTGCTTCTAGCGCACCCTTCTTGAAAGCCATAGAACCGGCAATCTTAAATGCCATTTCGTTGGAGTCAACGTCATGGTAAGAACCGTCGAACAGGGTCGCTTTGACATCCAATACAGGATAGCCAGCCAGCACACCGTTGTTCATCTGCTCTTCGATACCTTTGGCAACAGCACCAATGTACTCTTTCGGTACCACACCACCAACGACTTCGTCCACGAACACGAAACCTTCATCAGGCTCCGATGGTTCGATTTTCAGCCATACGTGACCATATTGACCGCGACCACCAGACTGGCGTACAAATTTACCTTCCACTTCCGTTTTGCCACGGATAGTTTCACGGTAAGCCACCTGAGGTTTACCAACGTTACATTCAACGCTGAATTCGCGCTTCATACGGTCAACGATGATATCAAGGTGAAGTTCACCCATGCCTGAAATCAGAGTCTGGCCAGATTCATCGTCGGTTTCGACGCGGAAAGATGGATCTTCTGCAGCCAGTTTACCTAGTGCAATACCCATTTTCTCTTGGTCAGCCTGAGAGCGAGGCTCTACAGCGATTTGAATTACTGGCTCTGGGAATTCCATGCGCTCTAGAACCACTTTGTGGTCCTGATCACACAGGGTGTCACCGGTGGTGACATTCTTCAGGCCAATCGCCGCAGCGATATCACCCGCGCGGATTTCCTTAACTTCTTCACGCTTGTTCGAGTGCATCTGTACGATACGACCGAAACGCTCGCGTTTTTCTTTTACTGAGTTGTAGACGGTGTCGCCTGAATTTACAACTCCAGAGTAAACGCGCATGAAGGTCAAGGTTCCAACGAATGGGTCGGTCGCGATTTTGAACGCTAGTGCTGAGAATGGTTCATCATCACTAGAGTGGCGCTCAACTTCGTTACCCGCTTCGTCTTCACCGCGGATAGCTTTCACTTCCGTTGGCGAAGGCAGGAATTCAATCACTGCATCAAGTACAGCCTGAACGCCTTTGTTTTTGAATGCTGAACCACAGGTTGCCAGCACGATCTCATTCGCTAGCGTACGCTGGCGAAGACCGGCCTTGATTTCCGCTTCAGACAGTTCACCTTCTTCAAGGTACTTGTCCATCAGCTCTTCAGTTGCTTCCGCAGCTGATTCAACCAGGTTCTGACGCCATTCCTCAGCAAGCTCAACCATGTCAGCTGGAATGTCTTCATAGGTAAATGACATACCCTGATCATCTTCATTCCAGTTGATGGCCTTCATCTTGATAAGGTCAACAACGCCTTTGAATTCGTCTTCAGCACCGATATTCAATTGAATTGGCACTGGGTTCGCACCAAGACGGTTTTTGATTTGGTCAACAACGCGAAGGAAGTCTGCACCAGCTCGGTCCATCTTGTTTACGAAAACCATACGCGGTACTTCGTACTTGTCAGCCTGGCGCCAAACGGTCTCAGACTGAGGCTCAACACCTGATGAACCACAGAAAACAACAACAGCACCATCAAGCACACGCAATGAACGCTCTACCTCGATGGTAAAGTCAACGTGTCCTGGGGTATCGATGATGTTTACGCGGTGCTCAGGGAACTGAGCTTCCATACCACGCCAGAAGGTAGTCGTTGCAGCAGATGTGATTGTGATACCACGCTCCTGCTCCTGCTCCATCCAGTCCATGGTAGCTGCGCCGTCGTGAACCTCACCAATTTTGTGAGATAAGCCTGTATAGAACAGGATACGCTCGGTAGTTGTTGTTTTACCGGCGTCAACGTGAGCACAAATACCGATGTTACGGTAGCGCTCGATAGGCGTTTTACGAGCCACGGCAGTATCCTCTTACTAAGGGAGTCCTTAGAGTATGGTTTAGGCGCGACAAGCCAAGCTTGCCGCGCCCTATTTGTATTACCGGGGTGATTACCAGCGGTAATGTGCGAACGCTTTGTTCGCGTCTGCCATACGGTGAACGTCTTCACGTTTCTTAACAGCAGAACCTTTGTTGTCAGCCGCATCAAGCATTTCGCCTGCTAGACGCTGAGCCATAGATTTTTCACCACGCTTACGCGCAGCTTCAACCAACCAACGCATAGCTAGTGCGTTACGACGTACTGGACGTACTTCTACAGGCACCTGGTAAGTTGAACCACCCACACGGCGAGACTTAACTTCTACCGCTGGACGTACATTTTCAAGAGCTTTTTCAAAGATAGCTAGGTGTTCTTCACCAGAACGCTCAGCCATTGTTTCTAGTGCAGAGTAAACAATTTTCTCAGCAGTAGATTTCTTACCGTCAACCATTAGGATGTTAACGAATTTTGCCAGCAATTCAGATTTGAACTTTGGATCTGGAAGGATCTTACGCTGACCGATTACGCGACGACGTGGCATGGATATTCTCCGTTGTCTTCTTCAGGTTATCCAAAACTTTTCAGTTTCTTCAAAAATTAAATAATTTTAGTGTTTGGCCTTACTTAACGGAATCCATTAAGACTTAGGACGCTTCACACCGTACTTAGAACGACCTTGTTTACGGTCATTAACGCCTGCACAGTCAAGTGCACCACGAACAGTGTGGTAACGAACACCCGGAAGGTCTTTAACACGACCACCACGGATTAGAACAACTGAGTGCTCCTGAAGGTTGTGACCTTCACCGCCGATGTACGATGTTACTTCGAAGCCGTTTGTCAGACGTACACGACAAACTTTACGAAGTGCTGAGTTAGGTTTTTTAGGAGTAGTAGTGTATACACGAGTACATACACCACGCTTCTGTGGGCACGCTTCTAGTGCAGGCACGTTGCTTTTTACAACTTGCTTAGCACGTGGCTTACGTACCAACTGGTTAATAGTTGCCATTAAATAGCTCCTGAAATATTACTTTCGTAAATGTGAAAAATCTGCCTCCCAACAACAGGAGGACGCGAAATTTTAGGCATCGCACCCAAGGGTGTCAAGATGTAACCAGCGATCAATCAAATGATTATTTCTTAATCAACCTGATATCCACGGGTTTTCCAAGGTTTGAGAATGCCTGTCAGGCCCACTTCATTTGCGTTTCGCAATCAACAGTCAAGCCAACAAAACCTTTATAATCAATAACATTGACTTCAAGCTTGAGCTTATCCTGCAGCCCGCGAGCAGCTAAATCCTCTGCCAGTAAATAAATTTTTACGCCGGCATCTTGGAACGAAAAAATTGGGCTATTTTCAACCGTAGCAGCGATAACTGCGTCTTGGATCAGCAAAATCGAGTCATTTTGGCTGATCACCGCAGCCGATTCATCAAATGCTCGGGACT
The DNA here is from genome assembly GCF_003026455.1 of Photobacterium rosenbergii. Classification (GTDB taxonomy): domain Bacteria; phylum Pseudomonadota; class Gammaproteobacteria; order Enterobacterales; family Vibrionaceae; genus Photobacterium; species Photobacterium rosenbergii. Next base: position 187,131 of record NZ_PYMB01000006.1, on the reverse strand, counting down.
GAAATGGGGAGCGGGTAAAAATATGGAGCATACAGAGCCTCACCGAGAAAGGGCTTAGAATGCCAGCACGCGCTGGCAGGCATGCAAATGGCTGGAAAACTCATCCGCCTCGCAGGCAATAACATCGATCAGCAGATCGTCTGTCGTTAGTCCGCGAGCCTGCAAAGACTGGCTGCAGACATAAACCTGTTCGATGTCATAGAGTTCAAGCATCTTGAAGGTAGCGATATAGTCGCGGGATAAAATGCCTTTTGGCTGCTGGCCATCCAGTAACTGGTAAACGCCGTCGCCATGGAAGAACAGCGAAATATCTTCGCTGTAGGCGGATGTCGCCAATACCGCGTCGAGGCCTTCACGACCCGAAGCAATACCATGAGGGGCATGGCGGAATACAAAACCTAGAGTTGTCATGATTATCCTGTTAAAACTGAATAACGCGATCGGCGGTCAGCATGGCTTCGGCCAAACCACCCAACCCTGCCTGCTCAAAACCTTCCGCCAAATTACTGCTTGCCAGTTGGTTCTGTTCGGCTTCCTGGGGGCTGATGATCCCGCGGCGCAATGCTGCTGCCACACAGGTTTGCAACTCGGTACCATGAACCTGTGCCAACTGCTGCCAAGCAGCCACTAGGTCAAATTCATCTGATGCCGGTGCCGTTAAGGCTGAGCCGTTATGCACCCCGTCCTGATAGAAGAACACCCGGGTCAGGCGGTGGCCCTCAGCCAGTAGTGCATCGGCAAATTGATAGGCTGAACGTGCCGATTGGGTCCCGTAAGCCGGGCCTTCCACCACCAGCACATAATTCAAGCTCATTTTTCGCCATCCTCGGTTTTGCGCTGGCGGATGTAGAGGTAGACCGTGTGCTTGGAAATATTAAGGCGGTCTGCAACCCGGTTGATTGCATCTTTAATATCGAAGATACCTTTGTCGAACAACTCCATCACGATCTGACGGTTCTTGGCATTGTTCGATACATTCTTGTCGGCGTTGATTTCTTCGATAGTACGCTCAACGGTCTGGTCCACCAACTCGTCAACATCACTGGCAAAGTTAACGCTCGATGCCGCCTGCTTGGCTTCATCGGTTGGCATGAAGGACTGCAGGATCTGCGAGAACGGTGCGTCGAGGTTTACGTTGATACACAGCAGGCCGATGATATCGTTGTCGCCGTTGCGGATTGCAATGGTGATCGACTTCATCAAGTCGCCGCCCTTGGCACGGGTGAAGTAGGCACGGGAGAAGTTACGCTCCGAGCCTTCGATGTCACGTAGCATGCGTAGGGCAAGATCGGTGATTGGCGAACCTACTTTACGTCCGGTATTTTCACCATTGGCGATCTTGATTGCAGAGGTGTTGAGATCGGCCAACGAGTGCAGCACGATTTCACAGAATGGACCAATCAAGGCAGCCAAGCCGTCTACAACGGCCTCGTATGAACGAAGAATAATGTAATCGTGCTCGCTAAAAGCACGCGGCTCAATCAAGTCACTCTCAACCATCACATCTGAGCCAAAGTTTTCAGTAGATACCACGCGTCTATCTTCCTTGCTGTTGCCCATTCTATTTCACTTCTGCGCCACAGAAATGGGAAAAAATAAATAGAATGGGCTATGCCTCACCGGGAAAGAAAATTTCACGGCGATTGATAAAATTTCAAATCTTGCTTGCAAGTTTATCAGATTTCGGACAGTTGCCTGAACATTTTCACACCATATACAACTAGAATGATAAAAAAACCCAGCCGAGGCTGGGTTTTTAAACTTTTCCTAAATCGCAATATTGCTGCGTGCAGGATTACTGGGCAGCTTCAACCTCGGCTGGCTGATCTGCTTTTACGATATCCAGAAGTTCTACTTCGAATACCAGCGTCGAGTTAGCAGGGATGCTTGGGTTCGCCTGAGAACCGTAGGCTAGCTCTGGCGGAATAACGAAGGTGAACTTAGAACCCACAGGCATTAGCTGGACACCTTCAGTCCAACCAGAAATAACCTGGTTCAGTGGGAAGGTTGCTGGCTGGTTACGTGCGTAAGAGCTGTCGAACTCAGTACCGTCAGTTAGCATACCTTTGTAATGTACTTTAACGGTATCCGTTGCTGCTGGCTTGTCGCCTTCACCCTCAGTCTCAACCTGGTAAAGTAGGCCCGAGTCAGTTTTCACCACGCCGTCTTTCTTCTCAAACTCAGCACGGTAGTCTTCACCAGCCTTGATGTTCTTCTCAGCTTCTTCCTGTGCTTTTTGCTGTGCAATTTCAGACACACGCTGATCCAGAGCCTGAAGCGCCTGCTGGGTCTCTTCCTGCGTTAGGCGGCTCTTGTCGGCAAATACATCGGTCACACCCGCTAGTACTTGCTCTTTGCTTAGCTCCAAGCCCAACTCTTTCTGCTGGTCTAGGTTCGCAGCCAGGTATTGTGCCAGAGAAGCACCAATAGCATATGCTGCTTTGTCATCTTCAGTTGCGAATGTCGCCGGTGCGGCTTCAGCTGCCACCTGCTCTACTTTTGCAGGCTCTGCCGGTTTTGTTTCTGCTGCTTTTTCATCTTGGCAGCCTACAGCTAGCAGGATCGTTGCAGCCAAAACTGACATCTTCAGAACAGGTTTCATGTATTTCTCCATTTTAAACTGAGGCAATGCCTCAAAAATCAGTCACCAGCCTTTTCATCAAGCGGTATGAAAAGCACTGTAGATCAATATACTAATATGCACCTTATGAATTCACTGCCCGGCAGTGCATTCATAAGGAAATGACACTATGTGTTAACCAAGTGGAACCAGACCTTAATGCAAACAAAAAGATACGTGCCATGTTTCATTTTGGCACTTTTCATCCTCACTGGCTGTTTTTTTTCCGGTACAGAGCTCAATCGCTGGAACTTGGCTCCAGAAGGTACCACCAGTTTTAGCCTCAGCCGGGACGGACGGTTTGCCCTCTACCACTCAGCCCAACAAGGTATCGTGCTGTGGGACTTACAGCAAAACAAAAAGTTAGCTGAGTTTGGTTCTCAAGATCCATATCACAATACGGTGCTCAGCAGCCAGATTTCCGATAATGGCCGCTATGCCATTACTGCAACCGCACAAAACTTCGCGGTATGGGACTTAGCCTGGGGGCAATCAGAGGGCCTGTGGTCGATTTCCGACGGCCTTATCCGTGATGCCGCTATCGCCAACAATGGCCAGCATGTGCTATTAGCACTGTCCAATAGTAAAGCCCTGTACGTCGACTTGGGCAGCGGAAGACGACTAGAGTTCCTTGCCCACCGAGAAAAAGTCAATTCCGTCGCTATTTCTGCCAATGGCCGTTATGCCCTGTCGGGTGGCAATGACCATTCCGCCTACCTGTGGGATACCCAGAGCGGCCAGATCATTCAGCAGTTCGAACACCAAAGCCGGATCAGCCGGGTGGCACTGCAACGGGATGGTAAACTGGTGATGACAGCCGATGGTAGCAACAACATTACTATCTGGGATCTGCAAAGTGGTGAACAAGTCTCCTCCCTGGAGGTTAGGCTCCGCCAGCAGATCTTATCCAGTGCCCGCTTCTCCGATGACGGCAAGTTGCTTGCCACAGGTACCCCTGCCCGCCGGGTTGAACTGTGGGACACCCAAAGCGGTGATAACCTAGGTCGCTGGGAAGCAGCAGCCAAACAAGATACTCGACCACCCGCTGCGGTGGTGTATGATGTGGCCATTACGCCCGACGGTCATGTGATCTCGGGAACGTCAGCAGGTATCGCCCAGCAATGGACGACGGAATAACGCAATGAAAGAAATCGAACAGCTACAGGCCCGTATTGACGAGCTTGAAATGAAGCAGGCTTTCCAAGAGCAAACCATCGAGGATCTCAACCAGGCCCTGACCGAGCAGCAGTTCCTGATTGATAAGATGCAGACCCAACTGAAGTTCATGGTCGGCAAGGTCAAAGGGATGGAGCCGTCCAACCTGGCCAGCGAGTCGGAAGAAACACCGCCGCCGCATTATTAACTGGGCAAGTGGTACTGGGTCCTAGGTGCTGTGGTGCTGTGGTGCTGTGGTGCTGTGGTGCTGTGGTGCTGTGCAAAATTACTATGCCGGTAGGGAGTCAATATTCTCCATATGTATTGAGCTAAAGTTCAACCCCAGACTAGAAAAGTATGAGCTTTACTGCTCTTCCATAGGGCCATAGAACCTCAGGACCATCCCAAAAGGCATCAAAATAAAAACGGGAAGCCAAAATGCTTCCCGTTTTTGATCACTTAATCATTAAGAATGATTAGTGCGAGCAGCCGCAGCCGCCTTTTTCTTCGCCGCCGCAGCAGCCTTCTTCTTTCTCACCGTGGTCGTGGTCGCCGCAGCTACCGCCACCACAACAGCCGCCACCTTGGTGGATATGGCCGTGAGCGATTTCTTCTTCAGTCGCAGCGCGAACAGCAACAACTTCTACGCCGAAAGTCAGAGTTTGACCAGCTAGCATGTGGTTGCCGTCGACAACAACGTGGTCACCGTCAACTTCAGTCACTTCTACAGGGATTGGGCCCTGATCAGTGTCTGCTAGGAAACGCATGCCAACAGTGATTTCATCTACGCCCTGGAAAACGTCAGCCGGTACACGCTGAACCATCGCATCGATATGCTCGCCGTAAGCTTCTTCTGGAGCAACTGTCACTTCAAACTTGTCGCCAGCTTCACGGCCTTCAAGCGCCTTCTCCAAACCTACGATCAGGTTGTTGTGGCCGTGTAGGTAATCAAGAGGTGCTTCAGTTGTCGACTGGTCAACAACAACGCCTTCTTCGGTCTTAACTTGGTAAGCCAGGCTTACTACGATGTCTTTAGCGACTTTCATGTTTACTCCAATTTTGAACTGGGTATCAAAGGATTTCGCCCGCATGATACCGGATAATGGCAGCAAGATGCCAATATTCTGTTTAAAGGCTGTTCAGCCTACTTAGTCCTCGGGTTTGAAAATCCCGATAACCTGTTGTTTGGTTTGCGAAGAGAGTTGATCGCTCTGCTCTACGGACTGGGGTGCTCTGGTATCGGTATGACCGCAGGATACACATTCAACCCGCTCGACCTCATTTTCCTGCCACCAGCGCAATGTATCTTGCTGACTACAGCTTGGACAGACTGCACCGGCGATAAACCGTTTCTTGGCCATGCTTTCGCTCCTTGCCACTATGTTCGTTGATGTCACTAGCATTTAAGGACTGGTCAATCCCAGCCGTTATGACGCTCCCGCTCTCCCCGCATTTCCCTATCAAAGATCTCTTCAAGCTCTTTGCGCGCTTCACGTGCCCGGGTTGCTAGATGGACATCTTCCGAGTGTTGCGGCAACAGATCTCTCAGCGCGGTGGTATCCAAGCGGCGGAAATGGGCTTCAGCCCGCTTGGCCTGATAGGGGTGCATACCCAGAGATATGAGGGCCTGGCGGCCCAAATCAAGGGCACCGGCAAAAGTTTCACGGGAAAAATTCTCGACGCCATGGCTAAGCAACTGGTGAGCTTCAACCCGGCTGCGGGCCCTTGCCAGTACTTTGAGGTTGGGGAAATATTGCTGGCATAAATCGACCACTTCCATCACCTCGTCGGGTTCATCGGTACAGATGATAATAGCTTCTGCCTTATCGGCCCCAGCGGCACGCAGTAATTCCAATTGGGTGGCATCACCGTAATACACCTTGTAGCCGAATTTACGCAGGAATTGGATCTGGCTTGGGTCCCGCTCCAGTACCGTCACCCGGATTTTATTGGCAAACAGTAATCGCCCCACAACCTGACCGAAGCGACCGAAACCAGTGATAATCACTCGCGGTTCACGGTCTATCACGTCTGATTCTAGCTCAGCCTCGGCTTCCGCCTTAAAGGTGTAAACAAACCATTTGTCCTGCAGCAGTAAAATCAGCGGCGTCGTCATCATCGACAGGCTCACGACCACCAGCAGGAACGCTGACAACTCTCCACCCAATAACCCCTCACCCATTGCGGCGGTAAACAGGACAAAAGCGAACTCCCCACCCTGGCTAAGGATCGCCGCCATCTGGCTGCGTGATTTAGCTCGGGTGCCAAAAATACGTGCCAGCCCATACAAAATAAAACCTTTGATACTAATTAGGGCAATGACGGCTAGCAGGATCTGCAATGGGTATTGCAACAGTAGCCCGAGGTTAACCGCCATCCCCACCGAGATGAAAAACAGGCCCAGCAACAACCCTTTGAAAGGCTCAATGGCAATTTCCAGCTCATGGCGGTATTCACTCTCGGCCAGCAAGACCCCGGCCAAGAAAGTACCGAGCGCCATCGACAGCCCAAGCGACTGCATTCCCAGAGCAATACCGATCACCAGAAGCAGGGCCGCGACATTGAACAACTCACGCACACCGCTCATCACCACCCAGCGGAACAATGGCCGCAACAGAAAGTGACCGCCGACCAACAGGGCAAGGATCCCGCCTATCATCCAGGCAAAATCAATCCAGCTGCCACCGCCACCACCCGCTAAGACCGGCAGTATCGCCAACATAGGGATCACGGCAATATCTTGAAACAGCAGCACCGCAAACCCGGACTGACCGGTTTCACTACCTCCAAGGTTTTGCTCTTCAATAACACGTAAGGCAATCGCCGTTGACGACAACGCCAACCCCATCCCAACCACTAGCGCATCACGCCAAGAAACCGCAGGTAGCAATGACTGGCCGGCCAGCATCAACACCAGTGCTGCAATCACCAAACTGGTGACCACCACCTGGCTACCGCCCAACCCCAAAATAGGCTTGCGCATCTGCCACAGCTTCTTGGGGTTTAGTTCAAGGCCAATCAGGAACAGCAGCAGCACCACACCAAATTCGGAGAAATGGAGAATAGCATCCACATCAGAAATCAGCCTCAGCCCCCACGGGCCAATAGCGATCCCCGCCAACAAATACCCTAAAACAGAGCCCAGCCCCAAACGTTGGGCAATCGGCACAGCCACCACCGCTGCGGCTAGGAACACAACACTGACCGACAATACATCACTCGCCATACTTCGCTTCCTCCATCAGGGCCATTGGCGCTTCAAGCCACTGACGATAGTCTTCGGCATGTTGTTCACGTTCCCCGGCAGGTATCCGCCGGGCCCAGTGCAACACCAACGGCGGCAGCCACTCCATCCGGCACAGCATGGCACTCAGTTCGAACGGGCGGAGGATTTCATCAACGCTGCAACGGTTGTAACCGTCTGGGGTATACGCCTCAGCCGCCCCGCCAGTGGTGATCACCGAACGCCAATACTTACCCTGGGTTTGGGTGCCTTCACCATGGGCAAACCCTTTGCTCAAGACGACGTCTATCCACTCCTTGAGCAGCGACGGGCAGGAATACATATAAAGCGGGTGCTGGAAAACGATGATGTCGTGGTCCCGGACTAGCTCGCGTTCAAAAGTAATATCGATAAAGAAGTCGGGATAGGCCGCATAGAGGTCATGGACCGTGACATGGGGGAGCCGGCTGATCGCCGCCAGCATGGCGCGGTTAGCAACCGATGCCTCCGGATCAGGATGGGCATAAAGTACGAGTATGCGTGGAAGTCCTTTTGCTGACATAGCATTCCTTGTTACAACAGCAAAATATGCCTATTTCGCCATGGGTTACAACGTTTTATTAACCTATATCAACATAATACATAATTGCAGCCAAAGAGGATCGATTAATCGCCTCCCATTGCCACCTTGTTTGTTTTTTCTTCCGCTATGGCAGGTATTAGCGGTCACCGCCGCTTTGCGGTAGACTCCGCACTTATTTCTTGCATTTAGTTTTTGCGGAGCGGGGCACCCCCGGCACAGTCAATGATCACTTTTTCCGATATCCAACTTCTACGCGGTGGCAAGATCCTGCTTGACCAAGCCACGGCGACTATCCACCCGGGCGACAAAGTCGGTCTGGTCGGCAAAAATGGCTGTGGTAAGTCCACCCTGTTTGCCCTGCTCAAGCATGAGCTGAGTGTCGATGCCGGTAACTGCCAGTACCCAGCAAACTGGGAGTTGGCCTGGGTTGCCCAGGAAACCCCTGCCCTTGAGCGCGAGGCACTGGAATATGTCATTGACGGTGACCGTGAATACCGCCAATTGGAAGCAGATCTACTTGCTGCCGAGCAAGCAGACAATGGTACCAAGGTTGCAGAATTACATGGCAAGCTAGAAGCCATTGGTGGCTACAGTATCCGTGCCCGTGCCGCCGAACTGCTGGACGGTTTGGGTTTCTCGCAGGAACAAATGCAATGGCACCTAACCCAATTCTCGGGTGGTTGGCGTATGCGCCTCAACCTTGCCCAGGCCCTGCTTTGCCGCTCAGACCTACTGTTACTCGATGAACCAACCAACCACTTGGATCTCGATGCTGTCATGTGGCTGGAGAAATGGCTGCAAAGCTACCGTGGCACGCTGGTATTGATCTCGCACGACCGTGACTTCCTTGACCCTATCGTCAACCGGATCATCCATATTGAAAACCAGACCATGAACAGTTACACCGGTAACTACTCATCGTTTGAAACCCAGCGGGCGGAAAAGCTGGTGTTGCAACAGGCAATGTACCAGAAGCAGCAAAAGCAAATGGCCCACATGCAATCTTACATCGACCGCTTCCGTTACAAGGCCAGCAAGGCCCGTCAGGCCCAGAGCCGGATCAAAGCCCTGGAGCGGATGGAAAAAGTGTTACCGGCCCAGTTCGATAACCCCTTCAGTTTCGAGTTCCGCGAACCCAGCGCCCTGCCGAACCCTATCCTGATGATGGATCAGGTGGCAGCGGGTTACGGTGACAACCTGATCCTTGAAAAGATCCGGTTGAACCTGGTGCCGGGAAGCCGAATTGGCCTACTTGGCCGTAACGGCGCCGGTAAATCGACCCTGATCAAGATGCTGGCTGGCGAACTGCCTGCCAAGGCCGGGGACCTCGCCTACTCACAGGGGGTGAAGATTGGCTACTTCGCCCAGCACCAACTTGAAACCCTGTATATGGACGATACCCCGGTCCAACATATGGCGCGTATTGCGCCGCAGGCTACCGAGCAGCAGTTACGTGACTACCTCGGCAGCTTCGGCTTCCTCGGTGACAAGGCATTAGAAAAAGTCGGCCCATTCTCCGGCGGGGAAAAGGCCCGTCTGGTACTGGCCCTTATCGTATGGCAACGCCCTAACCTGCTGCTACTCGATGAACCGACCAACCACCTGGATCTCGATATGCGCCAGGCCCTGACACTCGCCCTGCAGTCCTATGACGGCGCAATGGTCATTGTCAGCCACGACCGTTTCCTATTGCGGGCGACAACTGATGACCTTTACCTCGTTCACGACCGTCAGGTCGTCCCGTTCAACGGTGATCTCAACGATTACCACAAATGGTTGACCGAGCAGCAGCGTAACGAGCGCCGAGAAATGCAGGCCAGCAAGCCGGAAGTGACTAAAGACAACAGCGCCGCTTCGCGCAAAGAACAAAAGCGCCTAGAGGCAGAACTGCGTAAGCTGACAGCTCCGCTCCGTAAGAAGATCACCCAGCTTGAAACCAAGATGGACAAGCTCAATGCCGCTATCACTGATGCCGAAGCCAAGCTCAGTGACAGCAGCATTTATGAGGCGGAGAACAAAGCTTTGCTGAATGAGCAGCTACAGATCCAAGCGGATGCCAAGTCATCGCTGGAAGAGGTAGAAATGGAGTGGATGGAGCTACAGGAAGAACTGGAGTCAATGGAGCAGCAACATGCCCCTGAATGATGAGCCTTGCCGTCATGGTTCGAAGCGCGAGCCGCTGAGCCATGATGCCTTCTGGCAGTTTAGCTACACTCACTACTTTAAGGCGGACGTTGAGGCCGCCTGCCTGGCCCTGCAAACTTTCCACAGCGGGAGCGTCAACCTGGCCCTGCTAATGATCTGGCTCGATGCGCAGTCTATTGACCTGACACAGGAACAACGGCAGCAACTCGAGCAGAGCCTCAAACCGACTGAGGGCCTGCTCGAACGCTACCACCACATGCGCCGCTCATTGAAACCCCAGCTAGATAGCGACGGATACGAGCAGCTCAAAAACTTCGAATTGCAAATGGAGCGCCAACAACAGCACGACTTGATTGCAGCGTTAAACCAAATGCCGCTCCGCCACGTAGCAGAGCATGTACCCGGTGCAAACCTTGCCCGCTATTGCCATCGCCTGGGGGCTGTGGCATTGATAGATAAACTGATGGCGAAATAGAACCACTTCGAGGAACCGTTATGACAATGGCTTTCCAGCCAGCCAAAGGGCTAGCAAACCCCCACCTGCAAACCCTGCTGCCGCGCTTTTTGCGTCGCAAGCCATTGTTCACTCCCCTCACCCAGCGGATTGAGACGCCTGATGGTGATTTCCTCGACTTAGCCTGGACAGCGCCTGTTGCCGATTGCCACCCCGAGCAGCCGGTGATGATCCTGTTCCATGGCCTTGAAGGCAGTTTCCACAGCCCCTATGCAAATGGGTTGCTTCATGCCGCCAAGCAACAAGGTTGGCTCGCGGTAATGATGCACTTTCGCGGCTGCAGTGGCGAGATGAACCGCATGCCACGCAGCTACCACTCGGGGGAAACCAGCGACGCCCGTTTCTTTATCCAGTGGTTGCGCCAACAATTACCTACCCAGCCCTTTGTCGCCGTCGGTGTGTCGCTTGGGGGCAATATGCTGGTGAACTACCTAGCAGAAAGCGGGGAGCACTCCGAACTCTCCGCCGCACAGGTGATCTCCCCACCGTTGGATCTCGCTGCCTGCTCGGAAAGGATCCAGCAGGGATTCTCCAAAATCTACCAGCAATACCTGCTTGGCTCGATGAAGCGTAACCTGAGCCGGAAAATCGCTGCCCTTCCTGATGATATGCCGGTATCAAATGAAGTTGCAGGGCAACTGCAAACCCTGTGGCAGTTTGACGAACACGTCACTGCGCCGCTGCACGGCTTCAAAGATGCCGCCGATTATTACCAGCGCTGCAGTGGCCTGCCCCGCCTTGCTGACGTGGCCGTTCCACTTAGGGTGATCCATGCCAAGGATGACCCGTTCATGACCGAGGCGGTGATCCCCACAGAACCGCTGCCACCACACATCCAATACGATCTCTGCCAATACGGCGGCCATGTCGGGTTTGTCACCGGATCATGGCGCCAACCGGATTTCTGGCTCGAGAAGACGGTACCGGAGTGGTTTAGGAAGGTTTTAGATCCTAGAACCTAGATCCTGGAAAGATGTGCGACTACTCTGGGGCTTAAATATCATGATCTTGCTCTGCCTAGGATCTAGGAACCAGGAACTAGGCTCTTCTCTCTACAACTGATGCTTTTGCCAATATAATTGCCCTAACTATCCGCAACAGAAAAGCCCTAACCATGAACATCCCCTGGCAAGACCTTGACCCTGATACCCTGACTAACATTATCGAGCATTTCGTATTGCGTGAAGGGACTGACTATGGCGAGCGCGAGTTGTCTCTGGCTGCCAAGGTCGACCGGGTACGCAAGCAACTGCAAAGCGGTGAAGCGGTGATTGTGTATTCCGAACTGCACGAGACTATCGATATCAAATCCAAACGCCAATTGGGTCAAAGTTAACCTTGCCCCGAACTCTGTAGACCCGGCATTTTTGACATCCTGGCTTGACCTTACCGCCCAGCCCTGTTAATAACTCTTTCCGTTAATGTTAACGACAGGGTTTGTCATGTCTGCAAAACACCCCATTATTGCAGTAACAGGGTCCTCGGGGGCGGGAACGTCTACCACCTCCGAAGCATTCCGTAAGATGTTCAATATGATGAGCATCAATGCTGCCTGGCTTGAAGGTGATAGCTTCCACCGCTTCACCCGTCCGGAAATGGACGTCGAAATCCGCAAGGCCAAAGAACAAGGCCGCCATATCAGCTATTTCGGCCCCCAAGCCAACGATTTCCCATTACTGGAAACTTTCTTCCGCCAATATGGCGAAGACGGTAGCGGCCAGTTCCGCCGTTACCTGCACACGTTTGACGAAGCCGTACCGTATAACCAGATGCCAGGGACATTTACCCCTTGGCAAACTCTGCCAGAAAATACTGACTTACTGTTCTATGAAGGCCTACACGGTGGTGTGGTCGATGGCGAAGTCAATGCCGCCCAGCATGTCGATCTGCTCATCGGCATGGTGCCGATTGTCAACCTCGAATGGATCCAGAAGATCGTCAGGGATACTCGGGATCGTGGCCACTCCCGCGAAGCCGTAATGGAGTCAATCGTGCGCTCGATGGACGATTACCTCAACTACATTACCCCGCAATTCTCCCGCACCCATATCAACTTCCAGCGGGTACCGACGGTCGATACCTCGAACCCATTCAGTGCCAAGGCCATCCCGAGCCTGGATGAAAGTTTCGTGGTGATCCGTTTCCGTGGCATCAAAAATGTCGACTTCCCCTACCTGCTGTCAATGATCCAAGGGTCATTCATGTCGCGCCATAACACCCTCGTGGTGCCCGGCGGCAAGATGAGCTTTGCGATGGAGTTGATTATGCGGCCGCTGATCCAGCAGCTGATTGATACGGGGAAGATAGGGTAATAGCACCGGCGATAAGCGATAGGCGATAGGCGATAGGCGATAGGCGATAGGCGATAGGCGTGATTTTCCCATTGCCTCTGGCCCATCGCCATCTTTTGCCGCCGAATTACTCTTCCACTACCTCATACGAGTGGGTCATCTCGACGCCTTCACCCAGCATCAGGCATACTGAGCAGTATTTCTCCAACGAGTCGGCAACCGTCTTAGCTACGATGGCTTCATCCAGATTTTCACCGGTGACGACAAAGTGCAGGTTAGCAGTAGTGAAAATACGCGGGGCTTGTTCACGGCGCACCGAGTTGATTTGCGCTTCACAGCCAGTAATTTTCTGGCCCGCTGACTTGAGTCCGTCAACCACATCCACCGAGCTACATCCACCCGCAGCCATCAAAACCAGTTCCATTGGGCTTGGCGCTTTTTCGCCACCATTCCCGTCCATCACCACGCTATGACCGGAATTTGACTGTCCAAGAAAGGTCATATTTTCGACCCATTTCACTCGTGATTGCATTGCTTTCTCCTTACAACTTTTACGGGCTTTCGGCACTTGTTAGCAACTGTGTGATCATGTGCACACTTATGACTACAAAATGGCCTTTTCACATAGATCAATATCAAGAAAAGCGCGCCGAAAAAAGATAAAATCTGAACTAATTATTCACGTGAGCTTGCAGCCCAGCGGTTGACTGAATATCCTAAACGACGAACTAATTATGGTTAGGCCCAGCCGCATTTTGAAGGACGTCGTTGTTGGGCAACAAACGCAGAGGAAGTTAGTAATATGGTTCCAGGTAAACCTCAAACAGATCCAACTCTAGAGTGGTTTCTTTCCCATTGCCACATTCATAAATACCCTTCAAAGAGTACTTTGATCCACGCGGGTGAAAAAGCAGAGACGCTCTACTACATCGTCAAAGGTTCTGTTGCGGTCCTGATCAAGGATGAAGAAGGTAAGGAAATGATCCTGTCTTACCTAAACCAAGGTGACTTCATCGGTGAATTAGGCCTATTCGAAGAAGGCCAAGAGCGTACCGCTTGGGTTCGTGCTAAGACCCCTTGCGAAGTCGCAGAAATTTCTTTCAAGAAATTCCGCCAGCTTATCCAGGTAAACCCAGACATCCTAATGCGCCTATCTGCGCAAATGGCTAGCCGCCTACAGGTGACAAGCCAGAAAGTGGGTGACTTGGCATTCCTGGACGTAACAGGCCGTATCGCACAGACTCTATTGAACCTGGCTAAGCAGCCAGATGCAATGACCCACCCAGACGGTATGCAAATCAAGATCACTCGTCAGGAAATCGGCCAAATCGTTGGCTGTTCCCGTGAGACTGTAGGTCGTATCTTGAAGATGCTGGAAGAGCAGAACCTGATTTCTGCCCACGGCAAAACAATTGTTGTTTACGGTACGCGCTAAGCCGTTAGCTCTCCGTAATACACACCAATATCTAAAAGCCGCCTTGTGCGGCTTTTTTATTACCCGCAGCGCTCCCATTTCATGCTTTCAGGGCATTACTGTCTACCGCATCACTGTTTTTGTGCTTGTATCTGGCTCGCTTGATGCTACATTGTGCATATCAACCTCATCACCTGTAATGGAATACCGGTATGGACATCGAACGCTTTTCACCGCATAGCACCCACCACTTACATCGCGGCGTTATTTCGCCACTGCCCGATACTGTTGAAATGACCGGGTTCAGTGACAGTCGCCATTACCTTGAACAGCACGAAAAGGTGAAGCGCCACACGCCGGAATCCCATTTGGGCTACCCGCTCGACAGCCTCAAGCATTAAAACCGCTAAGTTCAGGCCTATGGGGACCAAATATTAAAAAGGCCGATGGCAATGGTTGCCGTCGGCCTTTTTGCTCCCAGTGAAAAACCGAACCGGTAAAAGAATGGCTAACTGGCGTCGGTACTTTCGAAGATCTTGTCTGCCGATGCTTCGACAAAGCCGGTGTATAGCTCACCGTCTTCTTTCGGGTAGCGCTTGGCAAACTCATAGAAGCCACCGGGAATGGTATAGACTCCATCGGTAAAGCCTACTTCCACTCTGTCAGCCATGGTCGACGACTGCTCAAGCATCACCTCAGGGTTGCCTTTGACCTCTCCCCCAGAACTGTTGATTTCAAACCCGTTGTGCCGTAGCAGATGATTGACCTCAGCGACCTCGGTAAACTGCTCGAGCTGGTTAATGCTCACGGTAAAGTGGTTGGCACCGAAGCCATGGGCGGCTAGCCAACCTGCATACTCGCTCTCTGCTGCCAGCAGTTCGTAGGTCGCGTAGTCCAAATCCCATAACCGCCCACCATAGAGGAAGGCCGGATCATGCATCGCTTGCTCGGGGACCTGGTTAACCAGATCCCTGACCGTTTGCTGCAGCAAAGAACTGAACTGCCCGACCATCAGTTCACTGATAAACACTTTAGGAGCTAACGGGTTGGGGTGCTCGAAGTGCTCGGCATACAGTTTCTTGGCCTCGAACTTGTAGCGGCCGCAAGGCTTGTAGCCAATCGCGATGAACGGTGCTGCCAAACGGTCGAGGCCGATCTTTGGCAAATTGAATGTCCGCAGCGCAATATGGTCATTGAGCAGCGGCTCTTCTTCGGTCAGCAGATCATGTACCTGGGCCGCTGACGGGCATAGGCGCTGGATATAGTCCTGCCACAACCCGGAAAATAGTTGCTCTACCCTTTCCATGTGCTCGCTATCCTCTTTGGCTGGTGAATGATTGACGGCCATCAAAGCGTGATGCCCGGTGATAACTGGGCGGGTAACTCAGTCTGCTCACCTTCCATCGATGCCATCGGGTATGCACAGTAGTCTGCCGCGTAATAGGCGCTAGGACGTAAATTGCCAGATGCTCCCGGTCCGCCAAATGGCGCATCACCACTGGCACCGGTTAATTGGCGGTTGCGGTTCACAATCCCGGCCCGGATATGCTCAATAAAGTACTGCCACTCACCATCATCGGTTGAGACCAAACCAGCAGATAAGCCATAGCGGGTATCATTGGCCTTCTCCACCGCGTCATCCAACCCGTGGTAACGGGCAACCTGCAGCAAAGGACCAAAGTATTCCTCATCCGGCAACTCAGCAATTTGGCTGACGTCGATGATCCCCGGGGTCACAATCGCCCCTTGTCCACGGGTTGCAGGCAATAGTGCCTCACCACCTAGTTCAAGCAACTGCGACTGGGCCTGCATAATGTTATCAGCAGCCTGGACTGAGACTTGTGCCCCCATAAATGGGGCCGGTTCATCAAACTGACCACCCACTCGGATCTGGCGGGTCAGTTCCAGCAAACGCGCCAAGATACGATCCCCTTCCTCACCATGAGGCAAGTAGAGACGGCGGGCGCAGGTACAGCGCTGGCCAGCACTAATGAAGGCAGACTGAATAATAGTGTAGACAGTGGCATCCAACTCGCCATAGTGACGGGAGATCACCATTGGGTTATTGCCACCCATCTCAAGCGCCAGCATCTTGCCCGGTTGCCCGGCAAACTGGCGGTGGAGCAAGTGACCGGTATTGGCACTACCGGTAAACAGCAAACCATCAATGCCTTTGGCCCCTGCCAACTCTTCACCAGTAGCGCGTGCACCCTGAATCAAGTTGATGACGCCATCAGGCAAACCTGCCAGCTGCCACAACTTCATGGTCTCTTCCGCCACTTTAGGGGTCAAATCCGACGGCTTGAACACCACGGTGTTACCGGCCAGCAATGCCGGGACGATATGGCCGTTGGGCAAATGGCCTGGGAAATTATAGGGGCCAAATACTGCCATCACCCCCAATGGACGGTGGCGAAGTACAGCCTGGGTACCGGCAACCTCTTTTTGTTTCTCGCCTGTCCGCTCCTGGTAGGCACGTAGCGATATTGCAATCTTGCCAACCATTGCGCCCGCTTCGGTACGGGTTTCCCACAACGGCTTGCCGGTTTCCTCAGCAATGACCACAGCAATAGCTTCGCTATGTGCTTTGACTAGCTCGGCAAAACGCTCAACGATCGCCTGACGCTCGACAAACGGTGTCTTGCGCCAACTCACCAATGCCGCTCTCGCCGCTGACACCGCCTGCTCGACCTGTTCGGCAGTCGCTGACAGTCCCTGCCATACAACGTCATTGGTGTAAGGGTTGAGCGACTGCATCGCTTGTCCTTCGCCGGCTAACCAGCGGCCTGCAATCCATTGGGTCATGGTGTTCTCCTTTACTGGGCGATCAGGCGAACCTGATCCCCTTGTTTAACGTCCAGTGCCTTGGCAGCTTCTGCACTGATCAAAGCCGTCCCATTCAAGACATCTACCTTGTCGACGACTGCGCGGAAGTGGGTAAATGAGGTATTGCTGACAATATTGTCGGCTTGGCCGGTCGGCTGGCCGATTTCGACTCGGCATAACTGGGAGTGGCGGACAGACTCGATATTTCTGACATCACACTCAACGGTTGGGCCAGCATCGAAAATATCGACATAGCCGCGGCAGGTGAAACCTTCCTTCTCCAGTAAGCGAAGTGCCGGGCGTGTTTTTTCATGCACCTGCCCAATCACAGCCTGCGCTTCTGGGCTGAGCAAGTTAACGTAGATTGGCAGCTTCGGCATCAAATCGGCAATGAAGCCCTTTTTGCCAATACCAGTCAGGTAATCGGCCAAGGTAAAATCAATCGAGAAGAAGTGCTCTTTGAGCCACTCCCAGAATGGTGAATTACCGTCTTCGTCCGACACCCCACGCATTTCTGCAATCACTGTGTTGTCAAAACGCTCCGGGTGCTGTGCCATCATCAAGAAACGGCACTTGGATAACAGGCGGCCATTCAGGCCCTGACGCCACTCCGGGCGCAAGAATAAGGTGCAAAGCTCACTCACACCGGTGTAGTCATTACCGAAGGTCAGTACTTTCACTACGTTGTGGACGTTGAGCCGGCGTGACGAATGCACCACGGTACTCAGGTGATAGGTGTAAAATGGGTTATCCAACCCAATCGCGGCCTCGATAGCCGTCGTCCCTGCAATTTCCCCGGTTTCGGTATCTTCTGCCACCATCAGGTAACCTTCCGAGCCCGGCTGGGTGACAGCCTTGGCAAAACTCTCTTCGGAATGTTGGATACGGTTAGCGAGGATTTCCTCATTAACCGGTAGCGAGGTGAAACCATGGCCCGACTCTTCCGCACACTGTAGTAGTGCAGGTAGATCCGCGGCAGTAATAGGACGTATAACCAGCATCGAACTCCCTCCTGATGCAAGCTGCAGCTTAGCTGCCAACTAGTGATAAGACCGGCATAGGGCCGGAGGCTGCGGCCAAGCTCCTGCCAGCCGCACCCAGTTAGATTAAATTATGAATAGATCTTGGCGATAGCGCGCTCGAGGCGGGCCATGCCTTCATCGATATCGGCTTTGTCGATCACCAAAGACGGGGTAAAGCGCACCACATTGGTACCGGCAACCAGTACCATTAGGCCTTCCTCGCCCGCCGCCAGCAAGATATCCCTTGCCCGGCCCTGCCACTCCTCATTGAGCGCCGCGCCAAGCAACAGGCCCTTACCGCGAATTTCAGCAAATACTGGGTACTTGGCATTGATCGCTTCTAGCGCCTCACGGAACCATTGCTCGCGCTGCTTGACGCCTGCCAGCACTTCCGGCTTGGTGACTTCACTCACGACAGCTTCGGCCACGGCACAAGCCAGTGGGTTACCGCCGTAAGTTGAGCCGTGGGTACCGATTTTTAGGTGGGCTGCCAACTCTGAAGTCGTCAACATGGCACCAATCGGGAAACCGCCACCGAGTGATTTTGCCGTACTCAGGATATCCGGGGTAACACCCAAGCCCTGGTAAGCATAGAAGTCACCTGTCCGGCCGTTACCGGTTTGTACTTCATCGAAAATCAGCAGCGCATTGTGTTTGTCACACAGTTCGCGGACACCCTGAATAAACTCTGGGGTTGGCGACACGATACCGCCCTCGCCCTGCAGCGGCTCCATCATCACCGCACAGGTACGCTCCGACATATGCTCGGCCAGGCTGGACAGATCATTGTAGGCAAGATGGGTGACGGCTCCCGGTTTCGGCCCAAAGCCGTCAGAATAAGCTTCTTGGCCACCGACCGTTACGGTAAAGAACGTACGGCCGTGGAAGCCTTGTTTAAAAGAAATAATCTCGGACTTCTCCGGGCCAAACTTGTCCGCCGCGTAACGACGGGCCAGTTTCAATGCTGCCTCGTTGGCCTCGGCACCGGAGTTGGCAAAGAAGACTTTATCGGCAAAGCTGTGCTCGGTAAGCAGTTTGGCCAGTCGCAGTGCCGGCTCGTTGGTCATCACATTACTCAGGTGCCAAATCTGCTCGGCCTGCGCCTTGAGCGCATCAACCATCACCGGGTGGCAGTGGCCCAGGCAACTCACGGCGATACCGCCAGCAAAGTCGACATATTCCCGACCTTCTTGATCCCACACCCGTGCACCTTGCCCCTTAACCGGGATCATCTGCATCGGTGCATAGCACGGCACCATCACTTCATCGAACACCTGACGATCGACTTTATACTCCTTTGCCATTATCGTTTCCTTCTAACGTTTTTGCCCTAAGCATAGTATTTACATTTTATTAACCAATTCCAATAGCAGAATATTTTTTTATTCCCTATCAGTTAACGGTTAATCTCCTACAAAATACATATTTATGCGGGGTTAGGGAAAACTTATTAAGCCCCGAACACTAAAAGGTGTTTTTCCTGCAAGGAAATAAAGCGATAACGCGCCTTCATCCTGCATAATCTTTCCGTGCCAAAAAAAAACAGCAAAGATACAGAAATGTTAAAAAAAGTGACAAAGATCGCGGGATTGAGACCTTCAAAACGCTGAGTGAGGCGCTTTTTTACTCATTCGAGGTGAGATGGAGCGGCGTAAAGTGATGGGGATCTGGGGCCAGGCAGCATTTCGTGCTGCCCTTATGCCTTTAGGCTCAGCGACGGAGGAAATTCGCCAGCAGCTGATGTCCCTGCTCGGTCAAAATGCTTTCCGGGTGAAACTGGACCCCTTCGATAGGCAAGCTCTTGTGGCGGATCCCCATAATTTCATCACGCTCACCGTCTTTTTCCGTCCAGGCCGTGACTTCGAAACAATCTGGCAGGGTATCAGCTTTGACCACCAGCGAATGATAGCGGGTGACTGTAAGTGGGTTATTCAAGCCAGCAAACACACTGCTGTCACTATGAGTGACGGGAGACGTCTTGCCGTGCATGACCTGACGGGCGCGGACAACATCGCCACCGTATACTTGGGCGATGGACTGATGGCCTAGGCACACCCCAAGAATGGGTAGTTTGCCTGCAAAATGGCGGATTGCCTCCAGCGAGATCCCCGCTTCATTCGGGGTACAGGGCCCCGGAGAAATCACCAGATGAGAAGGTGCCATAGCCTCGATGCCGGCAATGTCGATTTCGTCATTACGCACCACCTTTACCTCGGCGCCCAGCTCACAGAAATACTGGTAGAGGTTGTAGGTAAACGAGTCGTAGTTATCGATCATCAATAGCATGGGTACTTCTGCTCACTGGAAATTACAGCGGCCTATTGTGCAGCAGGACAGCAGAAAGGCAAGCTTAGACGAAAAAAAACCGGCCAGAGGCCGGTTTTCGGTGTTTACAACTGCATTGCGCTTATGGGCGTGCAACAAAACCTACTGCTGCGTACGCTTTCTTCAAAGTTTCTGCTGCGCGGGCTGACGCCTTCTCGGCACCGGCTTTCATTACTTCATCAAGGAAAGCACGGTCAGCACGGATGCGATGGTATTCAGACTGGATAGGCTCCAGCATCGCGACAATCGCTTCACCAACATCTTTCTTGAACGGACCATACATCTCAACGCCTTGGTACTGCGCTTCAATTTCAGCAAACGTCTTGCCAGTCGCTGCAGAGTATAGGCCCATCAAATTAGAGATACCGGCTTTGTTCTCGATATCGTGGGCGATACGTGGTGGTGTCTCGGTATCTGTCTGCGCCTTGTTGATCTTCTTGATGATCGACTTCGGCTCTTCCAGCAGGGTGATCACGTTCTTACGGTTATCATCCGACTTCGACATCTTCTTGGTCGCATCCTGCAGGCTCATCACACGTGCGTTAACCGTCGGGATATATGGCTCAGGTACCTGGAAGATCGCTTCGCCATCACCGTAAATGTTGTTGAAACGGGTTGCGATATCACGCGCCAGCTCCAAGTGCTGCTTCTGATCGCTACCCACTGGTACCTGATGGGCACCGTATAGCAGGATATCGGCCGCCATCAATACCGGGTAGCCAAACAGGCCAACATTCACATCGTTAGCATGGCGCTGTGACTTGTCCTTGAACTGGGTCATGCGGCTCAGCTCGCCCATTTGGGTGTAGCAGTTCAGCAACCAACCAAGCTGGGCATGTTCAGGCACGTGCGATTGTACAAACAAAGTGCTCTTCTTCGGATCAACGCCGACAGCCAAGCAAATTGCCAAAGCATCCAGCGTGGCTTCGTGCAGCGCTTTTGGCTCCTGGCGCACGGTAATGGCATGCAGGTCAACGACACAGTACTGACAATCATAATCATCCTGCATCTGTTCCCACTGACGCAGCGCACCCAGATAATTACCGATACTTAATTCACCTGAAGGCTGTACGCCACTCAATACAATGGGTTTGGTCATGATGAGATTTTCCTATGTCACAAAAAAGCTGCGGCCTCTGCCGCAGACACAATATCTGTCCATGCCCGGAATAACACCGAGCGTACTAGCTGCCTAGTTTAACCACTTCTGCCAGATGACTGAAGTGATCCAGTACAATATCTGGGTTACTTTCGCTGATCGGCTGACCATAGTTGTAACCGTAAGTCAGCCCCACAACATAACATGACGCCGCTTTTGCCGCCAAGATATCGTTACGGGAGTCGCCGACCATCAACATCTTCTCTGCCGTGATCTGGTGCTTATCCAGCAACCAGTTCAGGGAGAAAGGATCCGGCTTTTTCAGCGGGAAGGTATCGCCACCGATGACATCGACAAAATAATCGGCGATGCCGTGCTCTTCAAGCAGGTGCGGTACGAACTGGGCTGGCTTGTTGGTCACGATAGCCATCGGTACCCCGGCTTCATGAAACGCCGCCAGTGTCTCTTTTACCCCAGGGTATAGCGCGCTCTTCTCGTGGCCACCTTCTTCGTAGAAGCGATCAAACAACGCCCTCGCTTCGCGGTGCAAAGCTGGGTCTAAATCAGGGTCAACATCAACGCTCTGGCTTAGGGCACGACCGATCAAAATGTCGGCCCCATTACCAATCCAGGTCGTGACCTGCTCAACTGTCACCCCAGCACGGCCCAGGGCTCGCATGGTTTTGTCTGCTGCATCGGCCAGATCCGGCACGCTGTCGAGCAGTGTGCCGTCGAGGTCAAAAGCAATAAAATCAATACCGCTCAACTGGCTCATTAGCGTTCAACCTTGGCCAACTCTGCACGCATTTCATCGATCACGGCTTTGTAGTCCGGCTGGCTGAAAATTGCCGAGCCTGCAACAAACATATCGGCACCGGCTTCGGCGATTTCGCGGATATTGTCGACCTTCACACCACCATCGATTTCAAGGCGGATCTGACGACCTGAAGCATCAATGCGCTTACGCACTTCGCGCAGCTTGTCCAATGTCGCAGGGATGAACGATTGGCCACCAAAACCTGGGTTAACCGACATCAGCAGGATCATGTCAACCTTGTCCATGATGTAGTCAAGGTAGTGCAGCGGGGTAGCCGGGTTGAATACCACACCAGCCTGGCAGCCGTGCTCTTTGATCAGCTGCAGAGAACGGTCCAAATGCTCGGTTGCTTCGGCATGGATGGTGATCATAGTGGCACCGGCCTTGGCAAAATCAGGGATAATGCGATCCACCGGCTTGACCATCAGGTGCACATCGATCGGCGCAGTAATACCGTAATCACGCAGGGCCTTACACACCGGGGCACCAAAAGTCAGGTTCGGTACGTAGTGGTTGTCCATCACGTCAAAGTGCACGACATCGGCACCAGCTGCCAATACTTTCTCTACATCCTCGCCAAGACGAGCAAAATCTGCAGATAGGATAGATGGAGCGATCAAAAAGTCCTTCATGTTCAGCCTCTATACGGTACAAACGAAAACGTTATCGGAAGTCGGCGCAATTCTACCCGATCATCAAGATGATGTCTTACCGGATTTCAAGATGGGTGTGCCACAGGGCAACTACACTTACCATCATGCAGCGGTATACGACCGGTGGCAGATATGGCAAACAAAGATAATCGTTTTATGTGGGTATATACGGAGATACGCCATGGCAGAGCGCAAACCACCCCGCCCAAACCTGATCAAGAGTATTGCGGGGGCACTGATTGGGGTGCAGTCGGAAAAAAACAGGGAGATAGATTTTAGCCAGCAGCGCCCGCTGCCCTTTATCTTGGCCGGTATCGCTGCTATTGCGCTATTTGTCGGGGTACTGGTTGCCGTCAGCCAACTGGTTGCTGGAGGGTAAGCGGTGCTTAATCGTTTGACGGCTTAAACAGGGCCAGCAACTCATCAACCTTGTTGCGGCCACCACCATTTCGGCTGATGGTTCGCTTTACTTTAACCACAGATAATTCGGCACCGTGGTAAAGACGGCGGGTCAAGGTCGTATCATGATTAGAGATCAGTACCGGAATATCGCGCTCGGTAGCAGCCCTCTCGGCAGCATCAGCCAGAGCCGCCTGATCATCAAGGCTAAAGCCATTACCTGCATAGGAGGTAAAGTTAGCCGTGGTTGATAGCGGAGCATACGGGGGATCACAGTACACCACACAGCCTTTGCGGGCACGTGAGAACGTCTGATGGTACCCTTCGCAGACAAACGTGGCTCGTTTCGCTTTCTCCGCAAAGTAGAACAGCTCATCTTCCGGGAAATATGGCTTTTTATATGAACCGAACGGTACGTTGAAGCCACCCTTCTTGTTATATCGACACAGACCATTGAAGCCATGTCGGTTCATGTACAAAAAGTACAGCGAGCGTAAATACGTATCATCGGTTTTATTGAAAGCCTCACGGACCTCAAGGTAGGCCCCTTTCTGGTTGAATTCAGGGGTGAACATCGCCTTGGCATCACGAACATACTGCTCGGGATTGTCCTTGAGGATATTGTAGAGGTTAATCAAGTCAGGGTTGATGTCGGCCAACAGGTACTGCTCGAAGTCGGTATTGAGAAATACCGAACCGGCACCGACAAAGGGTTCAACCAACTTTCGCGCTGGCGGCAAGTGGCGCTCGATCTCCTCGACCAGAGAATATTTACCTCCAGCCCATTTCAGGAATGCACGATGCTTTTTCATTCAGCTGACCACCAATACCGACTTTGTAACGAAAGGTGGCGGATTGTACACCATTTCAATCTGTGTCTGTACCGCTTGAGGGAAATAACTGGCAAAGAAACGGGTTATTTGGCCCGATCCATTTCGGTATGGATCTGACGGTAGGATTTCACCCATGGATCAACCGACTGCAAGCGCGACGGTAGGCGAGTTTCAGCTACACGAGCCGACTGCACATCCGGATAATCACCCGTCACAATAATGAACCATGCTTCGCCGCTACGGCGGGTTTCATAGACGTCTGCCGAAGATTCGATGTTGTAATCGAGAATAAACTGCCGAGCGGTCGGCAGCGAACGCATGGCTGCCAGTTGCAGCGCGTAATGCTCGGGGGCAACGCCCCGGAGTTTACTGCCAAGCTCCTCGGCCATTGTTTCCACGCCAGCAACATCGGTGGCAGCTGTAGTCCCAGTAGCAACAGTTGTAGATGTCTCGGTGACGCTAGCCGCATCATCACTATCCACATTCTCAGCCGAGGCTGCGTCTGGCAACTCACTCACCGGCTCGACTTGTGAGGTCTCTTTTTCCTGCTCCGTTTCAGGCAACTGTACTGGCTGCCCTTCAGGCAACTCTGGCTGTAGGCTTTCCTGGCGATCAGCCACCGCTTGCTCACCAGTTCCTCCCAGTTGCTGTTCATCCAACATGGCATCAACCACATCAGAAGGTACCACCACGCGAGGATTGGTGTTGGTATCACGACGGCCGACAGTCATGCCTTCTACCGACACATCCGGTGGCAAGGCATCGCCGTCATCTTCGAAGGCCATTTGCACACTTGGCTGCCCACTCTCCGAGCTATTGTTGGTAGTAGAGGTAACAACGGGTTCATCTGGCAAGCTATCAAGCTGCGCCTGCGGCACCCCGCCAACACCCGGATTGTCTTCTGCTGCCGGTATAAACAACCAGGCAATCACGGCAACCGCAACCACCACTAACCCGCCTAGCAACGCCATTGGCGACACACGGCGGGATTGACTCTCAGCCATATCCTTATCCTCTGTTAAATCGAGCTTGAGCAACTCCCCCGGAATAGGGGCGCAACTTGAAACATGCTCACGGATCCGACGCCTTCCCTGTGCATCAAGGTGTTCGCCATCGAACATCATTTCGACCATCAATTGGGCTTCTTGTTCCGACAGCGGGCCGATTTCCACCTCCAACGGTGTATTACCCTGACCTTGTACCAACTGGCCAAGGTATTTATCGAGCCGGCCAGTATGGCTAAAGAGTAGGACGTTAACCTGCCACCCTGGGTATAGGCGGGCCTGCTGGACCACACCCCACAGTTCCGCCACCAGCTCCGGGCTTAGCAAATGCGCATCATCAACGACTATCAATGCGTTGACTGGCTGCTGTTCGAATAAGCGTTCGAGGCTTTGCCCCAGAGGATCCTGCTCATTGAATACCGCCTTAGGAGCGAGTTGCTGCAGAATAATTGAACGGTGCTGGCCGTCTTGCTGGTTGGGATGGCAAAGGAGCAAAGACTGGCGGGAGTCACCGGCCCAGTGTTCAAGGTAACGCTGAGAGAGCCAGGTCTTGCCAGTCCCTTCGCTGCCCGTGACCTGGATAAGGTTAGAGCTGAAGCGAGTAAGGAATTGTAATCGGGAAAGAAGCTGGATTTGGGAGTCCAAATCCAGCGGATTCAGGTGCAGGCCGCGACTCATAGGCAACCTACAGAATCAGGCTTGTACCGCTTGGCGCAGTACATCTTCCGGTACACCAGCGACAACTTCTGCGCTGCCAATACCGGTTGGTAAAATCAAGCGAAGCTGGCCTGAAAGTACCTTCTTGTCACGCATCATATGTTTCATATAAGCGTCAAAATCCATCCCCTCCGGACCGTGGACCGGTAGGTTGGCTTTTTCCAATAAGCGAATAATACGATCAACTTCTTCAGGGCCAATCAGTCCCTGTAGTTGTGCAGTACGTGCCGCCTGGACAGTACCAGCAGCAACCGCCTCGCCATGAAGCCAATTGCCGTAGCCCATTTCAGCTTCAATCGCATGGCCAAAGGTGTGACCCAGATTAAGCAGTGCCCTTACCCCTGACTCTTTCTCATCAGCAGCAACCACATCGGCTTTGATCTGGCAGCAGCGGCCAATCGCATAACTCAATGCGTCATTATCAAGAGCTTGCAGCTTCTCGATATTTTGCTCCAGCCAGACAAAGAAATCGCCATCGGCAATAATACCGTACTTGATCACTTCAGCCATACCGGCCGCAAACTCACGTGCAGGCAATGTTCCTAGGCAATGGTTATCGATCACAACCGCTTTCGGCTGATAGAACGCGCCAACCATATTCTTGCCCATCGGGTGGTTGACAGCCGTCTTGCCCCCGACTGAGGAGTCGACCTGCGCCAACAAGGTGGTCGGAACTTGCACGAAATCCACACCGCGCTGGAAACAGGCAGCAGCAAAACCAACAACATCACCAATGACCCCTCCGCCCAAAGCAACAAGGACCACATCTCGGCCATAGTTGCCTTCTAGCAGGAAGGACATGATTTGGTTGAAGGTATCTAGTGTCTTGTATTGCTCGCCATCAGGCAGTGACAGCAAGGCAACTTCGCATTGCAGCGAACGGATAGTCCCGATGATTTGCTCGGCATACAGCGGGGCTACCGTTTCATTACTGACCACAACAACGCGTCGGCCTGCCGGGATGGCAGAGGAAAACAACGCCGGGTTATCGAATAACTCGGCGCCGATTGAGATTGGGTAACTTCTGTCACCAAGATTGACGTTGATCCGTTCCATGGCCAGCTCTCTTTTATTGATTAGCGCTCTTCTAGCATTTTGATGATTTGGTTAGCAACGACCTTGGCACTCTGATCATCAGTACGAACCACATAGTCTGCTACTTCTTCATACAATGGATTGCGCTCGCCTGCAAGTGATTCCAACACTTCACGAGGGGTATCCGTTTGCAGTAGTGGACGCTTTTTATCGCGCTGTGTACGTGCCAGCTGCTTCTCGATAGTGGTTTCAAGGTATACCACAATGCCACGAGCAGACAGACGGTTACGGCTTTCTTTGCTCTTCACAGAGCCGCCACCCGTCGCTAGTACAATACCCTGCTTCTGGGTGAGATCGTCAATCACGTTTTCTTCACGAATACGGAAACCGTCTTCACCTTCAACATCGAATACCCAGCTAATATCAGCACCGGTACGATCTTCGATCTCTGTATCTGAATCAAAGAACTCCATATGCAGCTGCTGTGCAAGGTGTCTACCGATAGTACTTTTGCCGGCACCCATTGGGCCGACCAGGAAAATATTTCGTTTTTCAGCCATTTTTAGCAATATTTACGCGCGGTTAATAAAACGACACCGCCCGCAGGCTTCGATAAATCAAGCCCGAGGCGCCAACTTCCTCACATTTAATTCGTGATAAGATCGAAAATTATCTCAGGACAAGGCGGCTGTTGGCAATAGCTAGGTGGCGATTTATTCAGTTCTGGCGCAATGCTGGGACGATTATTGTCCCAGCCCCCTGAAAAAACAGATCATTGATAGACGATTTTGGGTGTGACAAAAATCAGTAATTCCCTTTTGCCTAACTCCTCTAACTTGTGCCGAAACAATGCTCCCAACACCGGTAGATCCCCTAACAGCGGCACTTTGCGCTCCGCATTATTAATTGAGTGCTGATAGATCCCGCCAAGCACGACCGTCTCTCCATTGGCAACCAACACCTGGGTGCCTATGCGCTGCGTATCAATAGCCACGGCCTCACCGGTTCCTGTCTGAACGACATCACCTCTTTTATCCTGAGTCACAATCAAGTCCAGTACCAAATTACCGTCCGATGTAATTTGCGGGGTTACCATCAGGCTTAACACCGCTTTTTTAAAGCTCACTGAGACAGCGCCGCTGGAAGCGGCTTCTAAGTAGGGGATTTCGGTACCTTGTTCGATATAGGCCGTTTTCTTGTTGGTGGTCATCAACCTTGGGCTAGAGATGATTTCAGCCTTTTGTTCTGATTGCAGTGCCGACAACTCCAAATCCAGCAGGATATCGCCCACTTTTGCCACTTGGAAAGCAATACTCGACGCCCCGGGTTTGGTTGCCCCGAGATTAACATTGAGGAAATTCTCGACCGCCTTACTATCATCTATCTCCAACAGGCCTGCCGACCCCAGGTTACTTTCAATTGAGCCCCCTACCGTGGTACTGCCATTGGAGTTCAGTAGCCCCCAGCGCACCCCGAGCTCATCCACATCCCCTTCATTGACCGTTACTATGCGAGCTTCTATCTCCACCTGCTGCACGGGGATATCTAAGGCTGCAACAATATCGCGAATATTCGCCAAACTATCGGGAATATCATTGATGATTAGGGAGTTGGTCCGCTCGTCAATATGCAAAGAGCCTCGGGCTGATAACATGCTAATACCGTCATCCGTCCCCTGCAGCAAACCACCAAGTTCAAGCGCATTGGCATAGTTAATCTTGAAAATCTCAGAGCGCAGCGAAGCAAGCTCTTCGGCTTTGCGTTTGGACTCCATAACCTGTTGCTCACTACGGTCAAGCTCTTCCTTCGGGGCAATCATTAATACTTCCCCTTGCTCTCGCTTATCCAACCCTTTGGCACGGAGAATAATATCTAGCACCTGCTGCCAAGGCACTTTATCCAAACGCAAAGTAAGATTCCCTTGCACTGAATCAGATACCACCAAATTGAAATCATTATATTCAGCGATCAATTGCAAGACATTACGGACAGGAACATCCTGGAAGTTAATTGAAATAGGCTTGCTGTCATAGCTCACCCCTTTGTTATGAGGCTGTCCACCCGTCGCCACTAAAGCCGGCTGCACCGTTACCGATAGCTTCGGTGCCCCAGTTTCATCTCGGGTCGTATAGTCATAGCTGTAATCCCCATGTACAGATAATACTAACCGGCTTCCGCGCTCATAACTAAACGTCTCAACCGACAACACTGGTGTACCAAAATCTCCGACATCAAGTATATAGACCAACTCTTGAGGCAGCTCAGTCTGTGGCAACTCAAGTACCAACTGTTTATCCAAGCGCCTTGCCCCAACCTCAAACTCGCCGCCGGACAGTGTCACCACCAGCACCCCGCCCCCTTGGGCATTGCGGGAGAAATCAATACTGCTGATCTGATTGTATTGGCTAGCAATCAAAGTATCGCTAAATAGCAGCACATACCCCACCAGCAATAGCCCACTACCCCTTCGTAGCACTTTCTTCGCCCATATTGTCAGCAGGGCTTGCAAGCTGTTCCTTGTCATTTGTTCCATCTCTACTCTGCTATTTTAGCGACGCCAATTTCAATGTTGTTGGGAGCTTCAGCCAGCAGCCTTCCCCATCCGGCATAATTTGTTCAACCGCAATCTCACTTGCACTCACACTCGTCACCCGGCCATGGTTCCGGCCGATATAGCTCCCTTCTCGTACCTTGGCTAAAGCACCCTCGGGGGTATATATCAAGGCCCACTCCTTGCCAGTACCACCAATGACACCACGCATACTTAGCTCCTCCAATGTAAAGCTTTCTAGTAACGAGCTGCGTTTTCTTAGTTCAGGTTGCCAACATAACTTACCGCCATCCGGCTCAGGCAAAGGCGACTCTGGCTTAGGATGTTGAAAAGGTACCCGCTCACTGCTCATAACGAAGACTTCCGCCTGAAAAATCGGCTGCTCATCCAAAGGCTCGACGTCGGCCACCGTCTGTTGGTATGTTTGCTCAATAAACTGTTCGACCGGGCTATCATTGGCGTGACACCCCATCAACCCCAGCCATAGCCCTAAACCAAGAAATGATTTACTTCTATCTTTCATCGTCCCTCCCCGGCCGGCGCCTTGAAGCGATAAGTTGTGGCTGATACCTTGAGCTGCAGCAACTCTTGCTGGGGTTGGCTCCAGCGCAAGTCGATATCTTTCAGTGATACGATTCGAGGTAATCGGGCAATATCGGCAGCAAAACGGCCGATATCTTCATAATGGCCTTGAACATTGATATTCAGCGGCAACTCGAAATATAAAGGGTGCTCAATCCGCGCGGCCCACTCAATACGATGGAACTCAAGCCCATTACTCACTCCAATATCATTGACGCTGGCTAATAAGCTAGATAGCTCATCTTCTTCAGGTAGCTGCTCCACCACCTGATGGTAGCGTTCTTGAAGCATCTCCACCTGTTCACGGACCTTCGGCAATGCCGCAACCTGGCTAGCTCGCCGGATCAACTGCTGGCGCAACTCATGCTCTTGAGACTTAAGGTGATCTAAGGTATCGAGCTGAGAAGAAGTCCAATACCAATAGCCCGCAGCCATGATCAAGCAGGCAACGACCAAGGTTACAAGCAACTGAGCAGGCAACGGCCAGTCTGGCATTTCGTCAAGTTCTAGATCTTGCCAATCAATCATTCTCCCTCCTCGCTCCCAGTCAGAGGTTCTGAAACCAACACAAAGGATGCATTAAAACGGATAAGCGCCTGCTTCTCGTTAGCACGTACTATCGAGTGCATAGTTACATCATTCACCCATTCGGACTGTTCAGCATTGGCCAACAAGGTTGCCAAGTGACCATTGGACTCCCCCTGACCACTGAACTTGACCCGGCTTCCTGTCAGCGTAATCTCTTCAAGATAGACGCCTTGGGGCACCAAACCGGGTAACACGCTCAGCAACCGGGTGATATGGTTACGGCCTTTCTGGATGTCCGTAATCACTGATAACCGTTTAAGCAAAGCATCACGCTGGGCATCCATCTCTGGCAACAAAGATAACTTGGTTTCCAACACGGTAATTTCCTGCTTTATCCGGTTATTACGCTGTTTCTGCAGATCTATCTGGCCATCGAACAACCAGTAGCTTAGGCCTAAAAGTAGCCCTCCTGTCAGCACCGCCCCCCCAAGCATCAATCCAAATCGTTGCCTATAACGCTTTTGGCTTTGTTCCCGCCACGGTAATAAATTGACCTTCGCTATCATTTGCTACAACCCCGAATCGCCAAACCAGCAGCAATCGAAAACTGTCCAAAAGATTGCCCTTCCAAAGCCAAATCCAATTTGGCAGAGCGGCGAAAACCAGCCAATGGCTGTATCTTTTGCACCGAAACCGATAGCATCCTTGCCAACATTTCCTCGGCAACATATTCCATACCAACACCACACAACCAAACGCCCTGTAAGGGGGTACGCGGATAAGTCGTACTGTACAGCTGTAACTGGCGCTTTAGCTGATCAGCCAATTGCTTAGTAAATTGCTCAGCTTTGTCGCTAATGCCTCCCGTAAAGAAAGGCTCCTCACCCGCGACAAGCTCAGAACCGGACAGCACTTCACTGCCAAACGACATTTCTCGGCGATAAACCGTTCCTGCCGGGCTTTGGATCCCTATTGCGGTCGCTTTCTCACCAATATCGACAATCCCCCAGTTCCCTTCGCGGCCTTGTCGTTTAGCTTGATAGTGCTCGAGCCAAACCAAGGCATGGGTCTGCAACTCCATGATTTCTGGCTCGAAACGGGCTTGGCGCATCACTTCAACCCGGCTGTCGATGGTCTCCTTGCGAGCGGCATAGACTTGAACAGGATGAGTTTGGCTCGACTCGCTCAAATGTTCTGGGAACAAGCCACCTGCCATCGGAAAAAAGTCCAGCCGGAGTTCTTCGATAGGAAACGGTGATGAGGCACTAATAGCCTGCTCTACGGCAAAAAGTGATTCTTCTTCAGTGAGGTTGCTATCAAGCTGAATCACCTTACTGATAATTGCGTTATCAGGTAGCGCCATCACCACTTTACGGGCCCCGAACGGCAGGCTTTTTTTTAATTTACGCACGGCTGACAACAAAGCAGGGCTGATTACGCTATTCTGCTTATTTAATACTGGGGCGCGTAATCCCACTTCGGAGAAAGCAACTAGCTCAAGCTCTGTTTTTTTCTGCCTCAGCACTACCGCTTTAATGCTGTGATGGCCGATATCAATCCCAATAGTTAGTGGGTTCCGAAACATACCGTGCTATGCTCCCTTTTTAGACAGAAAAGCAAATTACTTATTTAAAACAAACACCAGCAATTTAGTGTTAAATTTCCTCGAGTTACCTTTATACTACTAGTGGAAACTGATGAAACGCGTGAATGCTGGTGTAACGGGAAATCTCAAGTGAAGTTCATAAAGCGATTACTCATACTTGCAATTGTTTGCATAATTCTTGGAGTCACTACAATTTTTGGCTTTTACCTTTATGTAAAGCCAGAGTTGCCTGATGTTGCCACATTGAAAAATGTTGAATTACAGACACCTATGCAGGTTTTCAGTGCTGATGGTAAATTGATCTCCCAGTTTGGTGAGCAACGCCGCATCCCACTGACGCTTGATGAAATTCCGCCGCAAATGATCAATGCGGTCCTGGCGACTGAAGACAGTCGCTACTACGACCACCCGGGGATCGACCCTATCGGTATTGCCCGTGCTGCCTTTGTCGTAGCAACGTCTGGCTCAGCCAAGCAAGGGGCAAGTACGATCACCCAGCAGCTTGCGCGTAACTTCTTCCTCACCAACGAGAAGAAGATCATGCGTAAAATCAAAGAGATTTTTATCGCCATCCATATCGAGCAGCTGTTGACCAAGGATGAAATCCTTGAGCTTTACCTCAATAAGATTTACTTAGGCTACCGTGCCTACGGTGTCGGCGCTGCAGCACAGGTGTACTACGGCAAGGAAGTCAGCCAGCTAACACTGAGCGAAATTGCCGTCATTGCCGGCCTGCCAAAAGCACCTTCGACCATGAACCCACTCTACTCAGCCAGCCGTGCAACGGCGCGCCGTAATGTGGTATTAGGCCGTATGCTGGCCGAAAACCACATCACCCAGGCCGAGTTTGACCAAGCGCGTGCCGAGCCAGTCGTTGCCCGTTACCACACCGCCGAAATTGAGCTGAGCGCGCCATATTTCGCGGAGCAGGCCCGTGCATGGATGATCAACCGCTACGGCGAGGATGCCTACACCTCAGGTATGCGCGTCTTCACTACCGTTGATCCAAAGCTGCAAAATGCAGCCCAGCAAGCCGCTATCGACAACCTTTTGGGCTATGACCAGCGCCATGGTTTCCGCGGTGCAGTAGAGACACTCTGGAAGCCAGATCAGGCGGTGTGGTCAAGCGAGCAGATCAACGACCACCTTGCCAAGCAACCTACTTACGGCCAGCTTATCCCTGCAGTCGTGATTAAAGTGGAAGGTAAGTCAGCCGCAGTGCAGGCAAAAGGTGGCGACCAGCACACCCTCGAGTGGGATGGCATGAAGTGGGCCCGTAAGTTCATTACTGACAACCGCCAAGGGCCTGCACCGAAGACCGCCAGTGACATCCTTGCAGCAGGCCAGCAAATCTGGGTTCAGCAGCGCGGCGAACACTGGGTACTGAGCCAAGTCCCTGACGCCAACACAGCATTTGTCGCGGTCTCGCCGCAAGACGGTGCGGTGAAGGCGATGGTCGGTGGTTTCAACTTCGTCCATAGCAAGTTCAACCGTGCAACCCAATCAATCCGCCAGGTTGGCTCGGCAATTAAGCCATTTATCTACTCGGCAGCGCTGGATAACGGCATGACACTAGCTAGCTTGGTCAACGATGCACCAATCAACCGTTGGGATCAGAGTATGGGTACCGCATGGCGTCCGAAGAACTCTCCTCCTACATATAACGGCCCAACCCGCTTGCGTATCGGTCTAGCCCAGTCGAAAAACGTCATGGCGGTTCGCGTACTGCAAAATGTTGGTCTGGACGAGACCATCGACTTCCTGACCCGCTTCGGATTCAAGAAGAAAGACCTACCACGTGCAGAACCTCTGGCACTGGGTGCCGGTAGCCTGACCCCGCTGGAAGTGGCACAGGGCTTTGCCGTCTTTGCCAACGGTGGCTACTACGTGGAGCCTTACTTCATCGAACGTGTTGAAGACCCAAATGGAAACGTGGTTTACCAGTCTAATCCGACCGTAGTGTGCAACGATGAGTGCCAACAGCAACAAGGTCTTACTGCCCAGCAGCAACCTTCAAACCCAATCCTGAGCGATATTGCGATTAGCGAAGAGAGTTTGGGTGATGAGCCGCAGCAACAGGGCCCTCACTACGCCCAACAGGTGATCTCAGAACAAAACGCTTTCTTGGTACGTGAAATGCTAGAAAGCAACATTTGGGGTGGCGGTGACTGGCGTCATGGCACAGGTTGGAACGGAACCGGCTGGCGTGGCCAGGTACTCAAGCGCCGCGATGTCGGTGGTAAAACGGGGACAACCAATGACTCAAAAGATGCTTGGTACTCTGGTTTTGCTCCGGGGATCGTAGCGACAGCCTGGGTTGGCTTTGATGACCATAGCCGCAACCTTGGCCGTACCGCATGGAATAACAACCAGGATAAGGACCAGATCTCCGGCGCCGAAGCAGGTGCGAAAACAGCACAGCCTGCATGGATCGAGTTTATGAAAGAAGCACTGGAAGATGTCCCTGCCCAGCGTAAGCAGCTGCCAGAGCACATTATCCAAGTCCGTATCGACCGCGATAGTGGTAAGCTCAGCAGCCAAAACGATTACACCTCTATGTTCGAGTACTTCGAAGAAGGCACTGAACCCACTGAATCAGCCAGTGATTCAGCCTCTGAGGGAATATTTGAATCAGATAGCTCTGACGAGCTGTTCTAGGGCAACCCCAAGCCACAAACAAAAACAGAGCGCCCTGCGCTCTGTTTTTTTATCTATACCATTTAGCTTTCGTGTATCGGACTTAAGATACAGGAAGCTGCTCTTCCAGATGTGACTGGATCAGTTCCGCGAGCTTCTCATAACGCCCTTTGAGCGGCGACCCCGGACGGTATGCCAAGGTAATTAAGCGGCTCGGCACGGGATCTTCCGCAGAGATGTAACATACCCCGTCCCGGCGGTGTTCTTTTGGCGTGGCCAGCTTTGGCATCAATGTGATCCCGCTACCCGCTGCCACCATATTTCTTAGGGTTTCCAAACTGGTCGCCTTGAAACTACCGTCCTCCTGAGCTCCTGCGGCAAAGCAGAACCCCATCGCCTGATCGCGTAGGCAGTGCCCGTCTCCAAGCATTAACAGCGTATGGCCGTGCAACTCGTCCATCGGCAATGACTGAAGTTCAGACCATTGATGATCTTCTGGCACCGCCAGTACCATCGGCTCATGGTACAAAGACAGCTCAATAAACGGCTCACTCTCTTTGACAGCAGCCAAAATAATACAATCCAACTTACCGTCTTCCAGTTGCTGTACCAGCTGGTGGGTTTGCGCTTCATGCAGGAACAACTCCAGTTCCGGGAAGTTGGTTTTGATCTTGGGAATAATGTGCGGCAACAGGTAAGGCCCAACTGTCGGGATAAAGCCAATATGCAGCGGCCCGGACATACTGCCGCCTTGCTCGCTGGCCAGCTCGGTCAGTACCTTAACCTCCAACAAGACTTTCTGCGCCTGCGCCACCAGTGCCAATCCGGCATCGGTAAAAAGTACCTTGCGGCTGGTACGCTCTAGTAAAGCAACGCCCAGCTCTTCTTCCAGTTTGCGGATCTGGCCGCTCAAGGTCGGCTGGCTGACAAAACAAGCTTCTGCTGCTTTGCGGAAATGCTTGTGCTCGGACAGCGCCACCAAATATTCGAGATCCCGGATATTCATCACTCACCACATCGATAGAAATTAGCTATCAAAACCATAACACCAAACGATTAGAGCTATCAATGTCAAATTTGCATAATCCCCCTACCAACAGGGAGCAATAGAAATCAGACTCCAGTTGCTAAAACAACGAATTTAACGAGGATAAAAGATGTTCGAATCCTAAGAAGGCCAAGCTATCCCTCAGGTGACTTTCCACACTCGCCAAGGCGATCAGTGGGTAGACGTGACAACACAAGAGCTGTTTGCGAACAAGACTGTCGTTGTGTTCAGCCTACCCGGTGCTTTTACCCCAACGTGTTCTTCAAGCCACCTTCCTCGTTATAACGAACTTGCTTCGGTATTTGCCGAACATGGTATTGACGACATCCTATGCGTTTCTGTCAACGATACGTTTGTCATGAATGCATGGAAAGCCGAACAGGAAGCCGAAAACATCACTTTTATCCCAGACGGCAACGGCGAGTTTTCAAAAGGCATGGGCATGCTAGTCAACAAAGAAGAGCTTGGCTTTGGTGCTCGCTCTTGGCGCTACAGTATGTTGGTGAAAAACGGCGTCATTGAGAAAATGTTCATCGAAAACGATGAGCCGGGCGACCCGTTCAAGGTGTCTGATGCCGATACTATGCTGGGCTATATTGCCCCTGAACACCAGGTTCAGGAGTCCATTACGGTCTTCACCAAGCCGGGCTGTTCTTTCTGCGCCAAGGCCAAACAAACCCTAATCGACAAAGGTGTGGACTACGAAGAAGTCGTGCTAGGAAAAGATGCGACGAGCGTCAGCTTGCGAGCGATCACAGGCCGTAGCACGGTACCTCAGGTATTCATCGGCGGTAAGCACATTGGTGGCAGCGAAGAGCTGGACAAATACCTCGGATAATACCAACCCTATAACAACTACCTCTCCCTTGCACTACCGACAAGCCCTCTTCAATGAGGGCTTTTTTTATTCCCGCCAAATCCCAACGAGGATACACTACCGGTAGGAAGAAAAAGGAGAATACCCCGATGGGATGCCAAGCCTGTACTCGTTCTGCCTTCTGGCAGAAATTAGGCCGATGCCGACGCTGTATCCGCAAATTATCGGTCCTGAGCCCGCTTAGCTGGATTGCTTGGTTCATTTTCTACCGCCACCAACCCACGACCATCGAGGCCATCACCCTTTTTGTCGCGGCAGGCAGTATGACCCTGCTGCTACTTGCCCATGGCCTGCGCGCCTGGCAACTCAGAAGCAACTGACACCTCGGAAGCAAGTGACACATCAGAAGCGAAAACCGGATAAAAAGAGCCCGACATAGAGCCGGGCCAATAGACTAAGAGATTTCACTTGTTTTTCGGAAGTTCACCCGGAGGTTCATCCTCGGTGGCTTATGCCACGTTGACTGTTGGGATGACCTGCTCCTGATCCATCCGGACTTCCAATGCCACTTCATCACAAGCATGCTGGCGTGGACAACGGTCACAATCTTTCATCACCTTCTCAGGCAGCAGTGACTTCGAGGTCGGGACAAAGCCTTGTTTCATGAAGAATTCCGGCACACGGGTTAGCACAAACACTTTCTTGATGGCCATCTGCCCGGCTTTCTCTATCAAGTGCTCGACAATCGCCTTGCCCTGCCCCTGATGCTGCCAGCCGGCTTCCACACCCAACGAGCGGATTTCGGCGAGGCCAGAATCGTAGACATACAGTGACGCACAACCGGTGACCGTACCGTGGTGCTCGGCTACAGCAAAGGAGCCGATATCGCGCACCAACTCGTTACGCATCCGAGGTAGGTTTTCACCCAGGCCAGACCAATAGGCCACCATCCCTTCGATAGCATCGAGGTCGGTCAGGCGAGCGCCTCGTACCTTGACCACCGGTGAGTAGCGTTTCTCAAGACGTTTCTCCGCTTGGTCAATGGCAAAATCAACCTGGTTTGGCGCGACCCCACCGAGGGCACAACGTTTTTCAAGGCATGACTCGATTGTCAGGATCGGATAAACATCCTCATCAATCACTTCGGAGAAGGCCTTCATTTCGGCCAGCGACAACTCTTCAAGCGCACACCCTTTCTCTATCGCGGCGACAACAGCGACACCGACGATATGGTGGGCTTCACGGAACGGGATCCCTTTAGCCACGAGGTAATCCGCTAACTCGGTAGCATTGGAGTAACCCTGCATCGCCGCTTCAAGCGTCCGGTCCTTGTTAACCTTGATCCCTTCAAAGCACAGTGCAGCCATTTCCATACACTCGTACCAGCTGTCGAGGGCATCGAACAGGCCTTCCTTGTCTTCCTGCATGTCCTTGTTATAGGCCAGCGGCAGCGCTTTGACGGTCATCATCATCCCGGTCATCGCTCCGTAAACCCGACCACATTTACCCCGGATCAGCTCTAGTGCATCCGGGTTTTTCTTTTGCGGCATCAGGGACGAGCCAGAAGTTACCGTATCGGCCAACTCAATAAAGTTAGACTCACCGGAGTTATAGAAGATCAAATCTTCTGCCATCCGGGACAGGTGCAGCATAGAAATCGATGCCGTCGACAGCAATTCCATCACATGGTCACGGTCCGACACCGAGTCCAAGCTGTTGCGTGTCGCACGCTGGAAGCCAAGGCTATGGGCCAATACCTCACGGTCAATCGGGTAAGCAGTACCTGCAAGCGCACCGGAGCCAAGCGGACAGGTATCTAGCCTGTCCAGCGCATCAGACAAACGTGAGTAGTCACGCTCGAACATCTCAACATATGCAAGGCACCAATGGGCAAAAGTCACCGGCTGTGCCCGCTGCAAGTGGGTATAACCCGGCAAAACTGTCGCCTGGTGCTGGCGAGCTACAGTCACTAGCTGATTCTGAAGCTGGTCGAGCATCAGCAGCAGTTGCTGCCCCTGCTGACGACACCATAGTTTAAGATCTGTCGCTACCTGGTCATTACGCGAACGACCGGTGTGGAGCTTCTTGCCGAGGTCCCCGACCTTGCCAATCAGCTGCTGCTCGACCCAGCTATGGATATCTTCAGCATCGGAGCGCAGGATCTGCTTCGGGTCCTCCATCACCGCCAACTTAAGCTCATTGAGTGCCAGCTCGAGGCGCTGCTGCTCCTCGTCAGTCAACACATTGACCTGGCGCAGCGCCTTCGACCAGGCGATCGAGCCGACGATGTCCTGCTCCGCCAAACGGTAATCAAAACGCAATGAGTCGTTGAACTGCTTAAACCGTGTGTCAGCCGCCTGACTGAACCGTCCGCCCCATAGTGCCATGGCCTTTCTCCTATGTATCTTGCTCGACTTGCTCGTTATTTATAATGTCGTGGTCCGGATTATTTCTTTTGTTCGTTCAGCGCACGGATACGGCTTGCCAACGAGTAAAGGCGGATAAAGCCACCTGCATGGCTGTGATCGTAAACCTCGTCCTCACCGAAAGTCGCGAACTCTTCGGAGTACAAGCTATTGGCCGAACGCTTCTGTACCACCGTAGCTTGGCCTTTATACAGTTTAACGACAACCTCACCGCTCACATCTTGTGACAGCTCTTGTGCCGCAGCCAGCAAAGATTTGCAAAGCGGCGTGAACCAACGGCCATCGTAGATCAGGTGTGATGCTTTCAGGCCAATGCTCTCGCGGAACTCAAACGAATCTTTGTCCAGTACCAACTGCTCTACCGCACGCAGGGCTTCATTCATGATGGTGCCACCCGGGGTTTCGTAACAGCCACGGGATTTGATGCCAACAAGGCGGTTCTCGACGATGTCGATACGGCCAACACCGTGCTCGGCCCCTTTCTCGTTGAGGTAAACCAGCGCGTTGTAAGGTGACATGGCTTCACCGTCTACAGCCACAATCTCGCCTTTTTCGACTAGGATAGAAACCTGCTCAGGTTTTTCCGGCGCATCTTCAGGATCCTTGGTCCAGACCCAACACAGTTCATTCGGCTGGTTCCATGTCTCTTCTAGCACACCGCCTTCAGTAGAGATATGCCAGGCATTGGCATCACGAGAGTAAATTTTTTCCAGCGAAGCAGTACAAGGGATATCACGCTCGGCCAGGTAATCCAGCAGGGCTTCACGGCTACGCAGGTCCCATTCACGCCATGGTGCAA
This sequence comes from Photobacterium rosenbergii, assembly GCF_003026455.1. Taxonomy (GTDB): domain Bacteria; phylum Pseudomonadota; class Gammaproteobacteria; order Enterobacterales; family Vibrionaceae; genus Photobacterium; species Photobacterium rosenbergii. The sequence goes on along the minus strand of NZ_PYMB01000006.1, from coordinate 147,462 downwards.
TCACTTCTAGCTGAGGAGCGAGTGCCGCGTAGGCGCTTTCGAAACGGACCTGGTCATTACCTTTACCGGTACAGCCATGGCAAAGGGCATCAGCACCGACTTCAAGTGCACACTCAACCTGCGCCTTGGCAATAATAGGACGGGCCATCGAAGTACCCAGCAGGTATTTGCCCTCGTAAATCGCACCAGTCTTCAAGCTTGGGTAGATATAATCCTTAACCATCTCTTCTTTCAGGTCGGCGATGTAGCAAGCCGATGCACCAGAAGCCAAGGCTTTCTCCTCGATGCCTTCTAGCTCTTCTTCACCCTGACCGACATCGGCCACGAATGCCACGACTTCACAGTCATAGTTTTCCTTTAGCCAAGGAATGATTGCCGAGGTGTCCAGACCGCCGGAATAAGCCAATACCACTTTATTTACTTTGCTCATAACTCTCTCCTGATTGCCTGTTCGACGGTCTTCCCGCTCAGGCTTTATCTCAATCCGTGTGTACTAATGTGTGTCTTAATTGGTTCTTTACCGCGGGCACTAGGCCTGCGGAGAAAATTTAGTCCCGATGCTCTGGCCATCAAACAATGCCGCCAACTTGTCCGGGTAACGCCAAGTCGCCACTTCAATCGAGCGCCCCAGGGCATTGGCAGCTTCGAAGGCAGCGCGTACTTTGACGACCATGCCATCGGTGATCACCGCCTGGGCAATCAGGGCTTCAGCCTGAGGCTCAGTGAGTTCGCTGATCAGCTTGCCCTTACCATCCAATACCCCGCTGACATCGGATAGCAGTACCAATTCGCCATCAAGTGCTGCCGCAACGGCCACTGCCGCCTGATCGGCATTCACATTCATCAACTGGCCGTTGGCATCAAGGCCAATCGAGCTGACAATCGGTAAGAAACCCGATGCCATGATTTGGCTTACCAAGCTGCTATCACCCGGTTCCGCCTTGCCCACAGAGCCAAGTTCAGGGTCCAGCTCAGTGACTTTGCATAGGCCTCCGTCAGCCAAACTCAAGCCGACAGCAGGTACACCTGCTTTTTGCGCCTGCCCTTGTAGCAATTTATTGGCTGTACCTGCCAAGGCTCCTGCGATGTAAGGAATTTGATCAGCCGGTGTAACCCGCAACCCTTCTTTTTTCACTGTTTCTAGTTGCAACTTAGCCATCAGATCATCGACCAGGTAGCCGCCGCCATGTACCAGCACCAAAGGACGCTGCGCTTGTTTCTGGTAGGCACTGATTGCGCCGAACAATTTCTCCAGGGTCTCACCGCAAGACAGTACGGCACCACCGAGCTTTATAACCAAAGGGACCTGACTCATCGCTATTCTCCTAACCTTTATACCAACGCTGTAAGCTGAGGGAAACCATTTCGAATATTTATGCACTGCATCGCTTGCGACGAGGCACCTTTCAATAAGTTATCAATCGCAGACGTTAAAATAATGTGTCCACCCTGTATCTGCCAGCCAATATCGCAGAAACACGTACCGACCACACTTTGTAGCTTCGCTGCCTGCTGGCCCAACAAACGCACCGCATGCTTGTCGCCATCGCCGACATAAGCTGCTTGCATCGCCGCTTCAACCTGCTCGGCGCTAACACCGTCAGCCAGTTTGGCTGTGATGGTCGCCAAGATCCCACGCTTGAAGTTGCCTAGATGAGGGGTAAAAATAACGTCCTGTCCCAGATGGGTAGCGATTTCAGGTTGGTGGCGGTGGTTGAAAATGCCATAGGCCTGCAAGCTGACTTCACAGAAGCTGTTGGTCATCGACGCCTTGCGGCCAGCACCAGACACACCGCTTACCGCATTGATCACCGGCCACTGCTGGGCATCCAATAGCCCACTTTCAATCAAGGGCTTTAAGGCCAGTTGCGAAGCGGTTGGGTAACAACCTGGAACCGCAACCAGCTGGGCACTGGAAATAGCATCATGGTTCCATTCGGCAAGGCCATAAACCGCCTTTTCCAACCACGCCGGGAATTGGTGGTCAAAGCCATAGAACTGGGTATAAAACACGTCACCCTGAACCCTAAACGCACCCGACAAATCAAACACCTGACAACCAGAAGCCAAAAAGACCGGTGCCAAGTCATGGCTCACTTCATGTGCTGTTGCCAGCAAAACAATGTCACCGGCCTGGGCCACATCTTCCGGCGAGCAAAGTGGTTGCAGCGGCAAATCAACAATGCCTTTTAGCTGGCCATGCAAATCACTGATAGGCTTGTTGGCATCAAGGCTATTGGCAGAAACAAACAACCCCGCTAGGTTGAGTTTTGGGTGGAGGTGTACCATTTTCGCCAGTTCTGCGCCGGTGTAGCCGCTGGCACCGATAATATAGGTGTTCAACATAATCAATCCGTGTATTTAGGTTTTGGGTGCTTTTGATTTGGGGTGTAGCTAGCAGCAGGGCTGCCTCGGGATGGGGTGCGCAGAGGCACCAAGCGAAACTCAGCGTCGTCGGAGGGCGTTTTGTGATTGGCTATTCGCTTGGTTCATGGGGCTTCGTACCTATTTCAGTTCCGTTACAATTCTTGATACCACTTGGTTAACATTCCTGATTTGCTAACCGTATTACGACATAAATATTTTTATTCACATCTTTTGAATTAATATGTTTACCGACATTTGCTACCTGTGTCAACTCCTGAGCGGCAAAAAATAATAAAAGGTGTAATCCCCCACGGCTTTACACTGCCCGAGCCCATTCTTGTGCAGCACAAAGCACTAAATCACACCAAAAATGAAAACTTTCTCGACATATTGCACAGCAAGCACACAGTTTTTGTGCCTTATCAGACCATTTTCAAGAAACTTTGTTACACCCTCCGTTTCATAACATGATAAAAATCAATGCACTGTCGTTTTCTTACTAGTTATGACGATCAATGTTGACCTCAAAGGCTGAACACGGCTAGATTGTTGTCTAATGAGTTAATTGGATGTAATAAATTTACGAGATGGATGCGATATGAACGAAAAGTACAGCGCGCTTAGAAGCAACGTCAGTATGCTCGGTCACATGCTGGGTACGACAATTAAGGATGCGCACGGTGAAGAACTACTGGGTAAAGTAGAAACCATCCGCAAACTGTCCAAGTCCGCCCGTGCAGGCAACCAGGACGATCGGGCCAAACTGATCGACGAACTGCAGAACCTGCCGGATGACCAGTTGTTGCCTGTTGCCCGGGCCTTCAGCCAATTCCTGAACCTGACCAATATTGCCGAGCAGTACCATACCGTCTCGCGCCACAGTGAAGAGCATATCTTCAGTCCAGACTCCATCGATGCCCTGTTTGCCAAACTGGACGATCAGGACATCAGCAAATTCGATTCGATCCAGGCAGTCCGCGACCTTAACATTGATTTGGTTCTTACTGCCCACCCGACGGAAATTGCCCGTCGTACCATGATCCACAAGCTGGTACAGATCAATAAATGCCTATCCAAACTGGAACTGAGCGAACTGTCCAACAGCGAGCGCCAGCGTGTTGAGCGCCGCCTTGAGCAACTTATCGCCCAGGCCTGGCATTCCGATGTTATCCGTAAACAACGCCCGACCCCGCTTGATGAAGCCAAATGGGGCTTTGCGGTGGTTGAGAACTCACTATGGCAAGCCGTTCCTGAGTTCCTGCGCCAGTTTGACGAAAAGCTTACAGCCCACCTAGGTGAAGGCCTGCCAATTGATGCCGCACCCGTCACCTTCTCGTCATGGATGGGTGGTGACCGTGACGGTAACCCGTTTGTGACATCAGAAGTGACCCGCGAGGTGCTATTACTATCTCGCTGGAAAGCTGCGGATCTTTACCTGCAAGATGTCAAAGAGTTGGTCAGCGAACTGTCGATGGTCAAGTGCAACGACGAGGTCCGTGATCTCGCCGGTGACGAACACGAACCTTACCGCGCTATCTTGAAAGACCTGCGTACCAAGCTGACCCATACCCGTGATGTGCTTGATGCCAAAATCAAGGGGTTGGATGCACCAAGCTACGGTATCATTGATGATATCAGCCAGCTTTGGGACCCACTTTACGCCTGCTACCGCTCACTCCACGACTGTGACATGGGCATCATCGCCGACGGCCTTTTACTAGACGTGCTGCGCCGCATCAAATGTTTCGGTGTCCACCTAGTTCGCTTGGATATCCGCCAGGAAAGCACCCGCCACTCGAACGTAATCTCTGAGCTGACCCGCTACCTGGGCCTTGGTGACTACGATCAGTGGAGCGAGCAGGACAAAGTCGCCTTCTTAGTCCGCGAACTGTCCTCCAAACGACCATTGCTGCCTCGTGACTGGGAACCTTCTGACGAAGTCAAAGAAGTCATCGATACCTGCAAGGCCATTGCCGACCAACCGCGCGAAGCCTTGGGTGCCTATGTGATCTCAATGGCCCGTACGGCTTCTGATGTACTGGCCGTTCACTTGCTGCTCCAAGAAGCTGGCTGCAAATTCCGTATGGATGTGTGCCCGCTGTTCGAAACTCTGGAAGACCTCAACAATGCCGAGAGCGTCATCAAGCAGTTGATGAACATCGACTGGTACCGTGGCTACATCCAGAATCACCAGATGGTCATGATCGGCTACTCTGACTCCGCCAAAGATGCCGGTGTCATGGCTGCTGGCTGGGCCCAGTACCACGCCATGGAATCATTGGTTGAAGTCTGTGAAGAAGCCGGCGTCGAGCTGACCTTGTTCCACGGCCGTGGTGGCTCAATTGGTCGAGGCGGTGCACCAGCACATGCTGCCCTATTGTCTCAACCACCACGCAGCCTGAAAGGCGGTCTACGTGTGACAGAACAAGGTGAGATGATCCGCTTTAAGCTGGGCCTACCAGAAGTCGCGGTAAACAGCCTAAGCCTGTATGCCAGCGCTATCTTGGAAGCTAACCTAATGCCACCACCGCAGCCGAAGCAAGAATGGCGTGAGCTGATGGATGTGCTGTCTGAAGTGTCCTGCGACGCTTACCGTGACGTGGTACGTGGTAATGAGGAGTTTGTCCCTTACTTCCGTGCAGCAACCCCTGAGCTAGAACTGGGCAAACTGCCGCTGGGCTCACGTCCGGCCAAACGTAACCCGAAAGGTGGCGTAGAGAGCCTGCGTGCGATCCCATGGATTTTCGCCTGGAGCCAGAACCGCCTGATCCTACCTGCTTGGTTGGGTGCCGGTGAAGCGATCCAATTCTCAATTGACAAGGGTCATGCTGCCCAACTTGAGGAAATGTGTCGCGAGTGGCCATTCTTCTCAACCCGTTTGGGTATGCTGGAGATGGTATTTACCAAGACCAATATCGGTATCGCAGAATATTACGACCAGCGCCTGACTGATAAGTCGCTGTGGCCGATGGGTCAAAAGTTGCGTGATCAGCTGCAAAAAGACATCAAAGCCGTACTGAACGTAGAGAACAGCGCTCACCTGATGGAGCAAAACCCTTGGGGTGCCGAATCAATCCGCCTGCGTAACATCTACGTCGAGCCATTGAACATGCTTCAAGCCGAGTTGCTTTACCGTACCCGCCGACAGGAAACCCCGTCGCCGATGATGGAAGAAGCCTTGATGGTTACCATTGCCGGTATTGCCACCGGTATGCGTAACACTGGCTAACAAATACGTAAAATAACCACAAAGGGCTAGCGTTTACCTGCTAGCCCTTTCTTTTTTCCGCAAAATTCCCCTCTTGCCTCACTTTTGAGACAGCCCCGCCAACCCTCGGTTAACTAAACTAAATCACATGCAGTGAAATCATTTGATGAAAAACCATTTGCATCAAAGAATGAATAGGAAATAACAGGCAATATATAGACCAGCATCACAAGACGGGCAATTGGTTGCACCAGTTTTCGTCGATATCGCGCTCCGATGTCGAAAAATAGTCCATTGATGTGTATGCTACGTGATCTCGATCAGGCACTGCAACAGCACGATTATAAAAACGCCAATGAGCGATGGGTACGTTGCGGCCGTCTCAGGCCATGCCGATTGAGTTATTTTTTTGTAGTATTTTAACGGATAGAAGAGATGTCACTACCACACGTTATTTTAACTGTGTTGAGTAACCGCGATGCCACCGGTTACGATATCACCAAAGAGTTCTCCCATAGCATCGGTTATTTCTGGAAAGCCAGCCACCAGCAAGTATATCGCGAGCTGAACAAGATGGCCGGCAACAACCAGGTAACCTGTAAACTTGAACCGCAAGAGGGTAAACCGGATCGCAAGGTATACTCTATTACCGATCTGGGCCGTCAGGCACTGTTTGAGTGGTTCCAGGAGCCTGCACGCAACCCAACCATCCGCGATGAGTTTTCTGCCAAGCTGGTAGTTTGCGGTGTGCACAACTCCGAGCCAATGCAGCAGCAACTGGAAGGCCTGATTGAAGAGTCACACACGCTGATCAACCACTACAACGAAATGGAAAAAATCCATTTTGCTGACCACAAGAGCCTAGATCGCCAATCCCGTCTTGACCGTCTAACCCTTCGCCGCGCGATCCACAACCGCCAGGCTTGGATTGACTGGGCAGAGGAAGTATTGACCGAGCTTAAGGATATGGATTCGGCAGGTAGCCCAGTTGCCCTGTAAGCCGTAACCAAAGAACATAAAAAAAGCCGCTTAAAGCGGCTTTTCTTTTATCTGTGTGCTTATGCTTTGGCACGAACCCCTAGCGTGTGGCAGATAGCATAGGTCAGCTCGGCACGGTTAAGGGTATAGAAGTGGAAATCCTTCACCCCTTCCCGGCTCAGCACTCGTACCATGTCGATGGCATTACTGGCACCCACCATCTGGCGACTCAGCAAATCATCGTCCAGTCCTTCATACTGCTTTTCAAGCCAGCCTGGAATTTTAACATTGTTGGCATTGGCAAATCGTTTGGCCTGCTTCATGTTGGAGACAGGCAGGATCCCCGGCACGATTTCCACATCAATACCCGCCGCCACACAGCGATCACGGAAGCGTAGGTAGCTTTCCACATCAAAGAAAAACTGGGTGATAGCACGGCTGGCACCGGCATCAACCTTGCGCTTAAGGTTGATGAGATCAGCCTGCGCACTCTTGGCCTCCGGGTGGACTTCAGGATAAGCCGCAACCGAGATGTCGAAATCAGCTTCCGAGCGCAGCAGCTCAACCAAGTCCGCCGCATACATATCGGGTTTGGCACCTTGCTCAGGGAGGTCGCCACGCAGGGCAACGATATCACGGATGCCGTTGTTCCAGTAATCACGGGCAATGCTTCGTAATTCGTCACGGGTCGCATCGATGCAGGTCAAGTGTGGTGCAGCCACCAAACCGGTTTGATCCTTGATGTCCTTGATGATCGAGTGGGTACGGTCACGCTCACCCGAATTGGCACCGTAGGTCACTGAGACAAATTTAGGCTGCAGCGTTTTCAGGCGGTGAATGGAATTCCACAGCGTCTGCTCCATCTGCTCACTGCTTGGTGGAAAGAACTCAAAAGACACATTGATGTTACCGTCAATGTCTGCAATGTTCTGGTTCAGTGAATCCAAGTGGCTTGCGTATGAATACCCCATAATCCATTCCTTACTCTTGTTGGCGCTCGGCCGCTCCCTAAACTGATGACATCTGAAATAACCGTTTAGACGTCTATATGTCTACAGAATGTCTTGTAACCAATTTAATGTCAACATGATGATCATGAATATTTTTCAACTTCAAATTGCATGATCTTCAACATTGGTAGGCCATAAAAAAGCCCGCTGATAGCGGGCTTTATGGTGTTTCGGTATTTTTATGGCAACTTGCACTGGGTGGCTTTGCATAACTGGTGAATTACACTAATCATCAGCATCACCATTAGCCAATTTCACTTGCATTCATCGCCCGTAATCCTCGGCAAAGGGTTACAGCATTGCCGCTAGACGGTTGATATCTGAGAGCAGCGCACCTGCCGTCACGTCACGGCCTGCACCCGGCCCGCGGATCACCAACGGGTTATCACGGTACCAGCGACTCTCGATGGCAAAGATATTGTCACAAGGGAGTAAATTGGCCAGGGCATGCTCACGAGACAACGCCTCGATGCCAACAACGGCCTTGCCATGGCGATCCAAGCGGGCTACGTAGCGCAGTACCTTCTCTTCTTTCTGCGCTTTGCGCAGACGCTCATGCAATAACTCATCAAGCTCGACAGATTGCTCGAAGAAATCATCGACCCCAAGTGATGCCAATGAGTCTGGTACCAGTGTTTCCACTTTGACCTGCTCAGGCTCCAACGGCAAACCTGATTCACGGGCTAGGATCACCAGCTTGCGCATCACATCACTGCCATCCAGATCATGGCGCGGATCCGGCTCGGTCAACCCCTGTTGCCAGGCCAGCTCAACCAGTTGGGAAAATGGCACTGAGCCATCATATTGCTGGAACAGCCAAGACAGAGTGCCGGAGAAGATCCCCGACAAAGCGATGATTTCATCCCCGCTTTCACGTAAGTCACGTACCGTGTGGTTAACAGGCAAACCAGCCCCCACTGTTGCATTGTAGAGCCAGAAGCGGCTGCTCTTGGCAAAGGCATCAATCACCTGGTGATAAGCTTCTCCCGAAGCCGAACCCGCCACCTTATTAGCAGAGATCAGGTGCAAACCAGACTCCGCCACTTGTGGGTAACGCGCTGCCAACTCACTGCTGGCAGTCACATCGAGCACAATGACATCGTCATAGGTATTGTGGGCCAGCACCGACAACCATTGATCACCGCTATATTCTACTGACTCATCGTCAAAGGCATGTTGGGCACGGCTAACATCAATACCGTCAAAATCAATCCAATGGCGGCGGCTATCAACCACACCAATCAGGGTAAAGCTCATACCGTGGCGCTTTTCCAATGTGGCTTTCTCGGTTTCGAATAGCTCCAGCCACCGGCTACCGATATTGCCCTTGCCACAAAGCACCAGACCAATCCGCTTCTGGGCCTGGAACAAGTTCTGGTGAATCCCCTGGATCAAGCTATCGGTATCGGCCTTTCGCAATACCGCGACCAAACTCAACCCCGATTCAGACTCAGCTATAAACTCTAGCGCCTGCCCTTTAAGTTGCTGGTAGAAGCCATAGCAATGCACCGCATTATTCACCACGCCGGCCCCTACCGCAGCGACCAGAGAGAACCCCTCGCGCAAACGCAGTTCGGCGGCAATGCCGCTATCCTGAAGTTGGGCCAGAACGCTGTTAACGACCTCGGCAGTATAGGCCAGTTGCACCCGGCCTTTATCTGGCTCAAAGCTGCTGGCAAGCGGCTGTAGTTGGGTCCGCTGCAGGAAGCGCTCGATATCTGTAGCAATAGGGGCAAAATCATGGGCGCGGGTCACCGATAGTTCGATCAGGCACACCTCATCAAGTGACGTGATGATCTTGGCCCCGCGTCCTGACGCAAGTACCCGTTCCACCCGGGTCGAGCCTTGCTCCGGTTGGTGGCTGCAACGCAATGTCAGGTCAATCGCACTTTGTGCAACGGGCTGTAAGGTACGGCTATGCAAAACAGGCGCAGCCAAGCGGGCCAGTTCACTGGCCTCATCCAGTCGTAGCAAAGGCAGTAGGCAAGCATCTGCAACCTTACGCGGGTCAGCACTGTAAACCCCAGCCACATCACTCCAGATTGTCACCCTATCAACATCAGCCAGGGCACCAATCACGGTTGCCGAATAATCCGAACCGTTACGGCCGAGTAGTACAGTCTCACCCGCGCCATTTTGTGCCATGAAACCGGTGATCACGACACGCTGTTGACTGTACTGAGCGAGCTGCTCTTTGAGCAACGGCCAAGATAGCGCACGGTCAACTTCTGGCTGGGCGGCCCGCTCGGCCCGTAGGAACCGGCGAGAATCAAGGTTGGCTGCAGGTAGTTGTTGTTTAGTTAGCAAAGCGGCCAACAAACGGGCTGACCACTGCTCACCGTGACCAAGCACCTTGGCTTGTTCAGCCTCTGACTGTGGCTTTTCGGCCATACCCGACAGAACACCTAACTCAAGGTGCAACTGGGTCAACAGTTCATCCGCTACCTCACCGTCAAGCAGCGACTCAATCAGCCCCTGCTGAAAACTACGCAGAGACTGCAAAGCCTCATGGGCCTGACGGCCATCCTTGTCCAGCAGTTCAAGCCATTCGATCAGGCAGTTAGTGGTTTTACCTGCCGCCGATACAACGACCAAATCATTTTCGCTGGAATACTCACGCAAGATCTCGGCCACCCTTAGGTAGCACTCTGGATCAGCTAAGCTGCTGCCGCCAAACTTGTGCAATTGACGCGTAACAGGATGACTCATTTACGCTACCTCCGCCGCTTTGTTGAAAGCCTGCTCCAGATCGGCAATCAAATCTTCAGGATCCTCAAGGCCAACCGATAGCCTCAACAGGGACGGTTTCAGTCCAGCCTCGGCTTGGGCTTCATCCGACATAGCACGGTGGGTCATACTTGCCGGGTGACAAATCAAGCTTTCCGTGCCACCGAGTGATTCCGCCAATGAGAAACAGTTTAGCGTTTTAACAAAGACTTCAAGCTGCGCCATACTACCGGCAATCTCAAAGCTCAGCATTGCACCGAAGCCCTTTTGCTGCTTGAGTGCTATCGCATGGCCAGGGTGCTCTGGTTGGCTTGGGTGGTAAATATTCCCTACCAACGGTTGCTGTTGCAGGTAAGCCAGGATCTGACGGCTGTTTTCTTCATGCATCCGCATCCTTGGTGCCAAGGTACGCAGGCCACGCAAGGTCATATAAGCATCAAACGGCGCACCGGTGGCACCAATACAATTTGCCCACCAGGCGATCTCCTCGGCATGCTCCGCCTGCTTGGAAATCAATACCCCACCGACGACATCTGAATGACCATTGATGTATTTAGTCGTGGAATGGACAACAAAATCAGCACCAAGGGCAATCGGCTGCTGGAGGATCGGAGACAGGAAAGTATTATCCACCGCCACCAGCGCACCCACTTGCTTGGCCGCCGCACAAATCTCGGCAACATCGACAATACGTAGCAATGGGTTTGACGGGGTTTCGACCCAAATCAGCTTAGGCTTTAGGGCCAGTGCTTCGGCGACAGCTTTTGGATCCGTCTGATCAATGAAGCGTACTTTGAAATCACCCTTACCCGCACGGGTATTAAACAGGCGGTAAGTGCCGCCGTAGCAGTCATGAGGGGCAATAATCAAATCGTCCGGGCCAATTAACGCTGAAGCCAGCAGGTTGATTGCCGCAGTCCCGCAGTTGGTCACCACAGCACCCGCCCCCCCTTCCAGCTCTGCCAACGCATCAGCCAGTGTGTTACGGGTTGGGTTACCTGAGCGGGAATAATCAAATTCTGGTACCTCACCTAATTGCGGAAAGCTGTAGGTCGAGGTTAAATAGAGAGGGGGTACCACAGCGTTGTACTGGGTATCAGATTCGATGCCGGTGCGAACAGCGACGGTAGCTAGCTTCTTGTCACTCATGTTTACTTTCCTTGTCAGGGTGGCCCTGGCGAATAACTTTTATGCAACAACATAACGACAAACACCGAAGACGTCAACACTTCTAGACGTCTATATGTCTTTGCTTATGGCGGTAAATCCCGCTAAAATTCAGGCATACTATATTTCATCACTTTTATATCGCTGAGAAGGTAAAAAATGGCAGAGTGGAATGGCGAATACATTAGCCCTTACGCGGAACACGGTAAGAAAAACGAACAAGTAAAAAAAATTACAGTTTCGATTCCATTGAAGGTTCTAAAAATCCTGACCGATGAGCGTACCCGCCGTCAGGTCAACAACTTACGCCATGCTACCAACAGTGAGTTGCTGTGCGAAGCCTTCCTGCACGCCTACACTGGCCAACCGCTTCCAACCGATGATGACATCCGTAAAGACCGCCCAGACGATCTTCCAGCCGAAGCGAAAGCGCTGATGGAAGAGATGGGGATCACCTACGAAGACATCAACGAATAATCGCCGGCGACTGGGTCACCATGATGTCAGCGTAATATGACAATAAAAAAACCAGCCTTGTGGCTGGTTTTTCTTTGCTTGGCTTAATAAGAAACTTATTTTGCTTCCATGTAACCAATCGGCATCTCAATTTGGGCAACGCCAGAATCTACAGCAGCCTGGGCAACTGCCTTAGCAACCCGTGGTAGCAGGCGTGGGTCCATTGGCTTAGGAATGATGTATTCCGGGCCAAATTCAAGCTTGTCTGCACCCGCGGCAGCAACCACTTCGGCCGGTACCGGTTCTTTGGCCAGCGCACGGATAGCATCAACCGCCGCCAGTTTCATTTCGTCATTGATTTCACTCGCACGCACATCAAGTGCACCACGGAAAATGAATGGGAAACAGATAACATTGTTGACCTGGTTCGGGTAATCCGAGCGGCCGGTACCCATAATCAAATCATCACGTACCGCATGGGCTAGCTCTGGCTTGATTTCAGGATCAGGGTTAGAACACGCAAAGACCACAGGCTTGTCAGCCATCAATTTCAGCGCTTCAGGTGCAAGCAGATCAGGGCCAGAGACACCAACAAAGATATCCGCACCTTCAATCACATCTTCCAGGGTACGCTTGTCGGTGTTATTGGCAAACAGCTGCTTGTACTCGTTGATATCGTCACGGCGGGTATGGATCACACCCTTACGGTCCAACATGTAGATCTTCTCGCGCTGGGCACCACACTTGATAAGCAGTTCCATACAAGCCACAGCCGCTGCACCCGCGCCCAAGCAAACAATCACCGCTTCGTTGATGTTCTTGCCCTGAAGCTCCAGGGCATTGAGCATACCCGCAGCCGTCACAATCGCCGTACCATGCTGGTCATCATGGAATACTGGAACGTGGCAACGCTCAATCAGGCGTTTTTCGATTTCGAAACAGTCTGGGGCTTTGATATCTTCGAGGTTAATACCACCGAACGTATCAGCAATATTGGCAACCGTATCGACAAACTCGTCAATCGTGCGGTGCTTCACTTCGATATCAATAGAGTCAAGGCCAGCAAAACGTTTGAACAGCAGTGCCTTACCTTCCATTACCGGCTTAGAAGCCAGCGGGCCAAGGTTACCCAAGCCAAGGATAGCTGTACCGTTAGTAATTACGGCAACCATGTTGCCCTTACCGGTGTACTTGTAGACATTTTCTGAGTTCTGAGCGATTTCACGTACTGGCTCAGCCACACCTGGGCTGTAAGCAAGGGCGAGATCTTCTACGGTGTTGGCTGGCTTGGTGAGCTCGACAGCAATTTTTCCTGGTACTGGGTATGCGTGGTAATGAAGGGCCTGTTGGCGAAAATCTTCAGACATAGTGTTCGAAATCCTGGCTGGAGGTGACTTTATTTTGGAATTTGGACATAGATCATATTCTATGGCAGCACAAAATCCTAGCACCGAACATCTGGTCGATCCAATGATTCCCGGACCGAATGTTCAACATCAATGGGGAATATTGCGGCTCAAGGGGTCACTTTAAGAGGGAATCGCCAATTTAGCTGAAATAGGGATACAGATAGGGAATGGGGCAAGCGAAATGATGGAATAAAAGAAGGGGCCGGACAGGGATAAAAAAAGGGATGCTTGCGCATCCCTTTTTTCGAAATTCATCTGGCAAATTACTTGCTAGAAAGCGCACCGAAACGCTTGTTGAATTTGTCGATACGACCACCAGAGCTAACCTGACGCTGCTTACCAGTGTAGAATGGGTGACACTTGTCGCATACATCAAGGTTGATGTCTTTACCCATAGTAGAGTTAAATACGAAAGTGTTGCCGCAAGAACAACGAGCGTTTACTGCAGTGTACTCTGGGTGAATACCTTGTTTCATGGGATAACCTCAAAAGTAAGGCCGTGTCGCTCTCCCGATCCTAAGCCGGGCACCACACGTCGTTAATATCAAAACGTAACGGCAAGAGCGCCAATACGTCAAATTCAGGCGGCGTATAGTAATCAATCATTCTGCCCAGATCAACCAATATGCGCCTTTTTTCGCCGCTTTGCCGCCCGAGGCTGGGCAAGGTACACTTCTCTATCTTAGTGCATGCGGATTTAGCGGTTAAATATGACGCCCAACATCGCCCGAGTGGCCCTTCCTGTCCCCCTGGACAAGCAATTTGATTACTTGGTCAAAGCTGACCAGCAGCCAGTGATCGGTGGCAGAGTCAAAGTACCTTTTGGGCGGCAGCAACTGGTTGGGATTGTCATGGCACTGACCGATAGCTCCGACTTTCCCCTCAACCAGCTCAAACCTATCCATCAGGTATTGGATGCGGCACCGTTGTGGGGGCCAAGCCTATTCAAGTTACTAACCTGGGCAAGCCAATATTACCAATACCCCCTGGGTGACAGCCTAGCCAATGCGATGCCTACCCTATTGCGAAAAGGGCGGGAAGCGGCGCCTTCTGCACTGAAAATGTGGCAACTGACCGAAGCCGGCCATAATCAGCCTTTGACCGCCCTCAAGCGAGCTCCGCGTCAGGTTCAGGTGCTAACCATGCTGCGCCAGGGGACGCTGAGCCATGAGGCCTTGCTGGCCGAAGAAGTCAGCAGCGCAACACTGAAAACACTGGCAGACAAAGGCTGGATTGAAACACTTGAACAAGCGCCGACTAACCGCAGTTGGAAGGCTGGGTTTGCCATAAATGAAGAAAAGCCCCGCCTGAATGAAGAGCAGGCGCTGGCGATTGCCAGTGTCAACGCCAACCCTGAATTTGGTTGCTACCTGCTCGAAGGGGTGACAGGTTCAGGCAAAACCGAAGTTTACCTCAACCTATTGGAGCCTGTTTTAGCTGCCGGTAAGCAAGCGTTGATCCTGGTACCGGAAATTGGCCTAACGCCACAAACCATCAACCGCTTCCGCCGCCGCTTTAATGTCCCGCTGGAGACAATTCACTCCGGGCTTAATGACACCGAGCGGCTGTCGGCTTGGCTCGCTGGACGCGATAACCAAGCCGGGATAATCATCGGTACCCGCTCGGCGTTGTTCACTCCGTTTGCCAACCTCGGCATCATCATTGTCGACGAAGAGCATGATGCCTCCTACAAACAGCAGGACAGCCTACGCTACCATGCTAGGGATCTGGCCGTGATGCGTGCCAGCCAGGAGAATATCCCGATCATTCTCGGTTCGGCAACACCGGCACTGGAAACCTTACATAACGCCAAAAGCGGAAAGTACCACCACCTTATTTTGTCCCGCCGGGCGGGTAGCGCCCAGTCTGCGCGCCATGGCGTGCTGGACGTCAAAGGACTGTACCTCGAAGCGGGGTTATCTGCACCACTGATCGCCCGGATGCGCAAGCACCTTGATGCGGGTAACCAGGTCATGCTGTTTCTCAACCGGCGGGGATTTGCCCCTGCCGTGATCTGCCATGAATGTGGTTGGTTGGCAGAGTGTAAGCGCTGTGATGCCTACTACACTTTCCACCAGCAAAGTGGCGAACTGCGCTGCCACCACTGCGGGACCCAGCGCCCGATGATGCACCAATGCGGCCAGTGTGGCTCAACCCAGCTCAATGCGGTGGGAGTCGGTACCGAGCAGCTCGAGCACCAACTCGAGACTTTGTTCCCAAGCTACAAAACAGTGCGTATTGACCGTGACAGTACCCGCCGTAAAGGCAGTTTGGAAAACTACCTCGAGGCGATCCGCAACAACGAATGCCAAATACTGATTGGTACCCAAATGCTGGCCAAGGGGCACCATTTCCCCGATGTTACGCTAGTCGCCTTGCTCGATGTCGACAGCGCACTCTTCAGCAACGACTTCCGGGCCAGCGAGCGCTTGGCCCAACTGTTTATCCAGGTTGCCGGCCGCGCCGGCCGCGCCAGCAAACCCGGTGAAGTGGTATTGCAAACCCACCATCCAGAACACGCTTTACTACAAGCGCTGCTGTACAAGGGCTATGAGCACTTTGCAAAGGGCGCGCTGAGTGAACGCAAGCAGGCATGGCTTCCGCCATTCACCTACCTAGCCCTGCTCCGTGCCGAAGCCAACCAAAGTGAACTGGTCGAACAATTCCTCCAGCAGGTACGCGGCATATTCGAAACCAGCCCGATAGCCAGCGTGGACACGATGGTTATGGGTCCCAACCCTGCCCCGCTCTCCCGCCGGGCAGGCCGCTACCGTTGGCAATTGTTGCTGCAAGCACCGAGTCGCAAGGCCCTGCAGCAATGGTTGTCCGTTGCCAAGCCAGCAATTGCTTTGCTTCCGCTCGCCAAGAAGATCCGCTGGTCAATTGATGTTGAACCGCAAGATTTAACTTAAAATGAACAATGCGACGTACGTCACATATCGGATGTAATTTATGCTGTTTAAAGCATGTTTAATCCCCGACAGACAGCCTACAATAACAAGCTCGCTGGCTCAGGTATCGGCCGTTTTGGCCATGGTCCCCCAGCGGCAAAAGAGAGAAAAATAATAGAGAGGAACCTTAACTATGGCGACAATGAAGGATGTTGCCCAGCTCGCCGGCGTCTCGACGGCCACGGTTTCCCGTGCCCTGATGAACCCGGAAAAAGTGTCAGCCTCAACCCGTAAAAAGGTTGAACAAGCTGTCATGGATGCTGGCTATTCACCCAATTCACTGGCTAGGAATCTTCGTCGCAACGAATCAAAAACCATCGTCACTATCGTACCTGATATCTGTGATCCCTATTTCACCGAAATCATCCGGGGTATTGAAGAAGCGGCAATGGAACATGGCTACCTTGTCCTGCTTGGCGACAGCGGACAGCAAAAAACCCGCGAAAATTCGTTTGTAAACCTGGTTTTCACTAAGCAAGCCGACGGTATGCTACTACTCGGCACCGACCTGCCCTTTGATGTCAGCAAACCCGAGCAGAAAACCCTACCGCCGATGGTCATGGCCTGTGAGTTCGCCCCTGAGCTCGAGCTGCCTACTGTCCATATCGATAACCTGACAGCCGCTTTCGAGGCAGTCAATTACCTGACCCAAATGGGCCACAAACGTATCGCCCAGATTGCTGGCCCGGATACTGCCGCCTTGTGCCAATTCCGCTCACAAGGCTACCAGCAGGCCCTACGCCGCGCCGGTGCCGAACTCAATCCAGCTTATACCGTCAAAAGTGATTTCAGCTTTGCCGGCGGCGCACGTGCCGTCACATCACTGCTGTCACTGCCCGAGCCTCCGACGGCACTGCTATGCCATAACGACGTCATGGCTATCGGTGCCATGCAACAGGCTAAGCGGCTTGGTTTCCGTGTTCCACAGGACCTGTCGATTGTCGGCTTCGATGATATCCAGTTTGCTGAGTACTGTGATCCGCCACTCACCACGGTTTCCCAACCGCGCTATGAGATTGGCCGTCAGTCAATGCTGATGCTGCTTGATATCCTCAAGGGTAAAGACATTGCCTCTGGCTCGCGCCTGCTTGATGCCAAGTTGGTGATCAGGGAAAGTGCTGCGCCACCGGCTAACTAGCCCGACGGCAAGCCAGTGCCCTTATTTTGGGCACAAGCTCACAAAACCCATGCCTTACGGTGCAACCTGAAAGTCAGGATGCATCGCAAGGTCTGGTCAGCGCTGACGCAAATTTGTACCATAGGTTAATCCTACTCACCTTATACTGATCGACACCGTGGCTACCAAAGATTACGTCAAACGCGGCCGAGCCGCCGCCAAGAAACCCCGTGGCAACCGCAATCAAGCCCCAAGCAATGGGTTCCCATTCAAATGGGCCACTATTGCCGTATGTTTGGTTGGGGCGCTAGGTTACGGACTGTATTTCCTGTCCTCAAACCCGGCCCCGCAGCAATCACAGCCACCAACGAGCACGCCGGCAACCAAGCCCGAGCCAGTAAAACCGGTAAAACCGACGCCTGTCACGCCGCCGAAGGCCGCCAAACCGCTACCGCCAAAGCCGGAAGAGAAATGGCGCTATATCGAAGAGCTGGAAAACAAAGAGGTACAGGTTGAGGCGAAGAAAGAACAAGCCCCTACCCGACCATACCTGATGCAGTGCGGGGCCTACCGCAGCCAAAGCCAGGCCGAAGAGCGCAAGGCAATGATCGCCTTCCAGGGACTGACCAGCCAAATCAAGGTCAGCCAAGGCGAAAAAGGCAACTGGTACCGGGTGGTCCTTGGTCCTTACCCACAAAAGCGTAAGGCTGAAAGCGACCGTAACCAGCTACGCCGTGCCGGTATCGAACCGTGCGCCATCTGGTTCTGGGAGTAGTTAAGCAATAGAAACATTAATAAGCCTCCTAGCTTTTTCTACTTGTTCGCAGGGTTAAATTTCAAAGCTTACTCACCATGGATGGTGAGTTAGAGCTACATGGATGTATTTATGCGTCTTTGAAATTTAATTCTGTGCTCAAGCAAGTATTACAGCCACTCCCTTATTACACCGCAGCATCCTTTTCTTTTCCCCCTTGAAACTTCTTCATCCCGTCCCCAGATCTGCATTATATCGAGACCGGCACATTGGCCGGAGCAGACCAAAAGAGGTAAGACCGTGACAACTATCGTATCTGTTCGTCGAAACGGTAAAGTCGTTATCGCTGGTGATGGCCAGGTTTCCCTAGGCAACACCGTCATGAAAGGTAACGCCCGCAAAGTGCGCCGTTTGTACAACAACAAAGTTCTGGCTGGCTTTGCCGGCGGCACAGCGGACGCCTTCACCCTATTCGAACGTTTCGAGCGCAAGCTGGAAATGCATCAAGGCCACCTGCTAAAAGCAGCAGTGGAACTGGCAAAAGACTGGCGTACTGACCGTATGCTGCGCAAATTGGAAGCCCTACTGGCCGTTGCAGATGAAACGGGCTCGCTGATCATCACAGGTAACGGTGATGTGGTTCAGCCTGAGAACGATCTGATCGCTATCGGCTCTGGCGGCAACTTTGCCCAAGCAGCGGCCACCGCCCTGCTAGAGAATACTGACCTGAGCGCCCGTGAAATCGCTGAGAAATCACTGACCATTGCCGGTGATATCTGTGTATTCACCAACCAGTTCCACACCATTGAAGAGCTTGAAGAATAAAAAGGAATGGCTATGTCTGAAATGACTCCTCGCGAAATCGTCCATGAGCTTGACCGCCATATTATCGGTCAGGATAAAGCCAAGCGTGCGGTGGCCATTGCCCTGCGTAACCGCTGGCGCCGTATGCAGCTGCCTGAAGAGCTGCGCGTCGAAGTAACCCCGAAAAACATTTTGATGATCGGTCCAACCGGTGTCGGTAAAACCGAAATCGCTCGCCGCTTGGCAAAACTGGCCAACGCGCCGTTCATCAAGGTTGAAGCGACCAAGTTCACCGAAGTGGGCTATGTGGGTAAAGAAGTCGAAACCATCATCCGCGACCTAACCGATGTGGCGATGAAAATGACCCACCAACAAGCAACCGAGAAGGTACGCTTCCGTGCCGAAGAGCTTGCTGAAGACCGCATCCTAGACATCCTTTTGCCACCGGCACGCGATGCTTGGGGACAAAATGAAGAAGCCGACAACAACTCGTCAGCTCGCCAGTCATTCCGCAAAAAACTGCGTGAAGGCAAACTGGACGACAAAGAGATCGAGATTGATGTGGCTGCGCCGCAGATGGGCGTAGAAATCATGGCGCCTCCTGGCATGGAAGAGATGACCAACCAGCTTCAAGGTATGTTCCAGAACCTTTCAGGCAACACAACCAAGAAGCGCAAGATGAAAATCAAGGACGCGATGAAAGCCGCGACCGAAGAAGAAGCAGCGAAACTGGTTAACCAGGAAGAGCTAAAAGAGCAAGCTATCTTCGCAGTTGAGAACAACGGTATCGTATTCCTAGACGAAATCGACAAGATCTGTAAGCGTGGCGATACGTCAGGCCCAGATGTGTCTCGCGAAGGTGTCCAGCGCGACCTACTACCACTGGTTGAAGGCAGCACTGTTTCGACTAAACACGGTATGGTTCGTACTGACCACATCCTATTTGTTGCATCTGGTGCTTTCCAGGTTGCCAAGCCATCGGATCTGATCCCTGAACTCCAAGGGCGTCTACCAATCCGCGTTGAGCTAGAAGCCCTGACCAGCCATGACTTCAAGCGTATCCTTACCGAGCCAAATGCGTCTCTAACCGAGCAGTACAAGGCTCTAATGGCAACCGAGTCTGTGGACATCGAGTTTGCCGAAAGCGGTATCAACAAGCTGGCCGACGCCGCCTGGCAGGTCAACGAGCGTACCGAAAACATCGGTGCCCGCCGCCTACACACTGTGATGGAGCGCCTGATGGAAGAGTTGTCTTACGACGCTTCTGAAAAATCCGGTGACAAGATTGTGATCGACGATGCCTACGTGACGTCTCGCCTAGGTGAATTGGTCGAAGACGAAGATCTAAGCCGCTTTATCCTGTAATCCGGCCCAAATACCTTCCGCAAACGGCACCCAATCGGGTGCCGTTTTTTTGTTCTTAAACAAACAAAGTGGCGATAAAGTTGCCCCCTGCTACAGTTACGCCATAATAGGCACCTACTCGTTTATCGGTTTAAGATCACATTATGAAATCATCTTCTCTCGCAATTTGGCTCGATGCAGCAAGACCGAAAACCCTGCCTCTAGCCATCGCCTCAATTGTTTGCGGCAGTGCAGTAGCAGGATGGCAAGGAAGTTTCTCCGCAGTTATTGCAGGCTTGGCCCTGCTGACCGCTCTGTTATTGCAAATTCTATCTAACCTCGCCAATGACTACGGTGATGCAGTGAAAGGTACGGACAACGATCAGCGCCTGGGTCCCCAGCGTGCGATCCAGTCAGGCCTCGTCACCCCGACCGCCATGCGCAAGGCGATGGTCCTCAATATTATCCTGACGGCAATCAGTGGCCTGAGCCTGATTTTCATTGCCACCAACAACCTGCAGGATATGGTGGGTTTTATGCTGCTCGGCCTGATGGCGATTGCAGCGTCAATTGCCTATACCGTGGGTAATAAGCCTTACGGTTACCGTGGCTTAGGCGATCTTTCGGTACTGATGTTCTTCGGTTGGTTGGGCGTTGCCGGTACCTATTACCTGCAAGCCGGACAGATTGATTCGATCATTATGCTACCGGCAACCGCCTGTGGCCTATTGGCAGTCGGTGTGCTCAACATCAATAACCTGCGCGATATCGACAATGACCGTGAATGCGGCAAGCTGACGCTCGCCGTTCGCATGGGACCGGAATGGGGCCGCAAATACCACCTATTCCTACTGGTTGGCAGCGTACTCTGCCTGGCACTGTTTGCCATGCTGGAGCTGCATTCACCGTTTGGCTGGTTATTTATTCTCAGTGCCCCGTTGCTGTTCAAGCACGGCAAGCAAGTCCTGCACTCAACTGACGGTGCAGCACTGCGCCCGATGATGGCGACCATGGTCAAATGCGCATTGTTGACCAACCTGCTGTTCGCCGCTGGTGTCGTTTTGGCTGCAGCCTAATTAGCCCTGACTTTCACAGGGATATATCCTTGTACGAAGGTTAAATAACTGGTTATACTTTCAACAAGTTAAGTTTGGCCGTTGTTGTTAGCGGCCACAACAACCCTTTTCAATTGCCACAGAAGAACGCGCTTATGGAATACAATACGTCCGAGTTATGCGATATCTACCTCGATAAAGTTGACGTCGTCGAACCCATGTTCAGCTCCTATGGCGGTCGTAGCTCCTTCGGCGGCCAAATCACTACCGTTAAATGCTTTGAGGATTGCGGCCTGATCCGCACCGCTCTGCAAGAAGCGGGAGCTGGCCGGGTGTTACTGGTCGATGGTGGCGGGTCGCTGAGACGAGCTTTGGTGGATGCCGAGCTAGCTCAACTAGCCGCCGACAACGAATGGGAAGGGTTGATCATCTATGGCTGTGTCCGCCATGTTGATGATCTTGACGAATTGGATATCGGCATCCAGGCCATGGCCTCTATCCCGGTCGGCGCCGATGAAAACAGCATTGGTGAAGTGGATGTTGCCGTTAACTTTGGTGGGGTGACCTTCCTGCCGGAAGATCATATCTATGCCGACAACACCGGTGTGATCCTCTCCCCCGATCCGCTGGATATCGATTAGCCCTAATCGCAGCAGCACCTATATACAGACATAAAAAAACAGAGCCAGCCGGCTCTGTTTTTATTTTTACTGGCAGACGCTGTGGCTGCCAGAAAAAAACACGCTTATTCCACGTGTTCCATTTTGCCCAGTAGCGCGCGTACGCGTTCCTGCCAAGCCTGGTGGTCGTGGCGCAGTTTGTTGTTCTCTTGCTCCAGCTCCTCACGGCCAGAACGCAGTGCCTGTGCTTCACCAGCCAGGCTATCATTTTTTTCTTTTAGTTCTTCAATTTCCATCTGTAGCAGAGAAATTGTATCAACAGCCATTTGTACTTTGGCTTCCAGCTTTTCCAACATTTCTAATGACATATTGTCCACCTGTATTCAGCCTATCAGTTTGCCCTAACCGTTTAAGGCAACGTCCCACAGGCACGTTTACGATTAATTACCACCTATTCTAACGAGGCAGCCGTGTTCTGACATCTAGAAATAACATGCTTTGTCGTAAATGGGGAATTTTTGCACGAATTTAATCAAATCCTTGCTTTCCTTGCCTTTGCAGGCGCCTAGGGCAACACCGCTGATGTGTTTGGCGAAAGAAATGTGCAAGCCGTGCAAAAATCAATCGGCCTCACCGCCAAATGCGTAGAATTGCGATCAAACTCTATTTTAATGCACCAGCGGCATGCTAATTTTTATCTTGATCGTATCTCTCTTGGAATTTTCCAAGAATTTGCCCCTCTGGCACATCCGACCTTTTTAGGTCGGATTTTTTATTCTAGAAACAAACACATACCACCAAAGCACATTTTTACCCCGCCCTAACCTGTACGCAACCAGTAGCAATGGGAAATTTTCCCGCAAAATGGCAACCGTTTGCGCGAACGCTCAAAAAACAAAATCATTTTATGCTCGAACGCACACTTTTCGCTCGGTCCAATTTTATTCTTTGTGGATTCGAGTACATTAGCCACACATAAATACAAAAAAAGCTATACCCCTACGACATTGACAAAAGGACTGAATATGACTACCCAAAAACAACATACCCTGCTCGGCGAATGCCTGGCCGAGTTTATCGGTACTGGGCTGCTGATCTTCTTCGGCGTCGGCTGTGTCGCTGCCTTGGTGCTCACTGGCGCCGAGTTCGGCCAGTGGGAAATCAGTATTATGTGGGGCCTTGGCGTTGCCATTGCCATCTACTGCACTGCTGGTGTTTCCGGTGCCCATATCAACCCTGCTGTAACCATTGCATTAGCCCTTTTCCACGGATTCGATAAGCGCAAAGTGTTGCCATACATTGTGGCCCAGATGCTCGGTGCATTCTGTACCGCGGCTCTGATCTACACCCTATACAGCAACCTGTTTGTTGAGTTCGAGGCTGCCAATGGCATTCTCCGAGGTAGCGAAGCCAGCCTAGCAACTGCTGGTATTTTCTCTACCTACCCACATGCTGCACTGTCATTTGCCGGTGCCTTCGCCGTGGAGTTTGTGATCACTGCAGTACTGATGTTCGCTATCCTGGCGATTGGTGATGAGAAGAATGGCGCGCCACGCGGCGCAATGGGCCCACTGCTGATCGGTATCCTGATTGCAGTTATCGGCGGCTCACTAGGTCCACTGACCGGTTTTGCGATGAACCCTGCCCGTGACTTCGGCCCTAAATTCTTCGCCTTCCTAGCGGGCTGGGGTGATATGGCCCTGACTGGCGGTAAAGATATCCCGTACATGATTGTACCTATCCTGGCCCCTATTATGGGTGCTGCCTTCGGTGGTTGGTTATACCCGAAAGCTATCGGCGCCTACTTGCCAGGCAACCGCTGCACCCTGCCTAACCAGTGCGAAGACACTGCAGAAGAAGCCGCAAACGCCTAGTAACCGATTTATCAAATTAGAACATTATCGGCCTGCCCCGCACAGGCCGATCTGAACACCACACTCTACTACCCTTATATAATGACAATGAGAGGAAACCGTTATGACTACTGAGCAAAAGTACATTGTTGCACTCGATCAGGGTACGACCAGCTCCCGTGCCGTGGTGCTTGATCACAACGCCAACATTGTGTGCTCGTCACAGCGTGAATTCACCCAAATTTATCCAAAGGCTGGATGGGTCGAGCATGATCCCCTAGAAATCTATGCGACCCAGAGCTCAACATTGGTTGAGGCACTGGCCAAAGCAGGGATCCGCTCAGACCAAGTCGCTGGTATCGGTATTACCAACCAGCGTGAAACCACCATTGTCTGGAACAAAAACACCGGTAAGCCGGTTTACAACGCCATCGTGTGGCAGTGCCGCCGTACTGCCGATACCTGTGAAGAGCTGAAAAAAGCCGGCCTAGAAGAATACATTCGCGAAAATACCGGCCTGGTTGTCGACCCTTACTTCTCTGGTACTAAAATCAAGTGGATCCTCGACAATGTCGAAGGTGCCCGCGAAGAAGCAGAAGCCGGCAACTTATTGTTCGGTACCGTTGATACCTGGTTGATTTGGAAGATGACCCAGGGACGTGTACACGTTACTGACTTCACTAACGCCTCACGTACCATGGTGTTCAATATCAACACACTAGAGTGGGACGAGAAACTTCTGAAAGCGCTCGATATTCCGCTCTCTATGATGCCGGAAGTGAAATCGTCGTCTGAAGTCTACGGTGAAACCAACATCGGTGGTAAAGGCGGTACCCGTATCCCAATCGCCGGTATTGCCGGTGACCAGCAAGCCGCCCTATTCGGCCAAATGTGTGTAGAACCCGGCCAGGCCAAAAACACCTACGGGACAGGCTGTTTCCTTCTGATGAACACCGGCAAGGAAAAAGTAACCTCGCACAACGGCCTGCTGACCACTTTGGCTTGCGGCCCTACCGGTGAAGTCGCCTACGCGCTTGAAGGTGCGGTATTTATGGGTGGTGCCTCTATCCAGTGGCTACGCGATGAAGTGAAATTACTTGATGATGCGAAAGACTCCGAATACTTCGCCGAAAAAGTCGGTAGTGCCAATGGTGTCTATGTCGTTCCTGCATTTACCGGCCTTGGCGCGCCATACTGGGACCCATATGCCCGTGGTGCTATCGTCGGCCTGACCCGTGGCGTGAACAGCAACCACATCATCCGTGCAACACTGGAAAGTGTCGCCTACCAGACCCGAGACGTCTTGGATGCGATGCAGGCTGACTCCGGCATCAAGCTAGGTACCCTGCGTGTCGATGGTGGTGCCGTTGCCAACAACTTCCTGATGCAGTTCCAGTCAGACATACTTGATACCGAGGTACACCGTCCAGTAGTGACTGAAGTCACCGCACTGGGTTCAGCCTACCTGGCAGGCCTGGCAGTTGGCTTCTGGGGCAGCATTGATGAGTTGAAAGACAAAGCGGTATTGGATCGCAAGTTCATCGCCTGCAACGATGATGGCAAGCGTAACCGCCGTTACAACGGTTGGAAGCGCGCGGTCGAGTGTGCGAAAGGCTGGGCGGTCGAAGACGACATCTAATATACCGCTAAACGTTACCCAAGTTCCCCATCAAGGCCTGTGTAAGCAGGCCTTTTTTTCGTCGACTGGTGGCGAACCGTCAAGAAATAAACATTTTTGCGCTAACGCAAACGTTTCCTTGTAACCTGTGTTAGAATCGCCGCCAGATTTATTCGGGCCTGTAGCCTACAGGCCCTAGCCCACTGATTTCTATTTCTGGAGTAATCATGAAACGCGATTTGGCGATGGCATTTTCTCGTGTCACTGAAGGCGCTGCACTGGCTGGCTACAAATGGCTTGGCCGTGGCGACAAGAATGCAGCAGACGGTGCTGCGGTTGAGGTTATGCGCTCTCTGCTTAACCAAACCGAGATTGAAGGTGAAATCGTAATCGGTGAAGGCGAAATTGATGAAGCGCCTATGCTTTACATCGGTGAGAAAGTCGGTACCGGCGGTGATGCCGTTGATATTGCGGTAGACCCAATCGAAGGTACCCGCATGACAGCTATGGGCCAGAACAACGCCCTAGCGGTTCTAGCAGCCGGTGAGAAAGGCTCTTTCCTAAAAGCGCCTGACATGTACATGGAAAAGCTGGTTGTTGGCCCTGGTGCTAAGGGTGCGATTGACCTGAACAAGCCATTAGCAGAAAACTTGGAAGCAACAGCTGCTGCCCTTGGCAAGACGCTGGACAGCCTAGTAGTGATCACGCTGGCAAAACCACGCCACGACGCCGTTATTGCTGAAATGCAGGCGATGGGTATCCGTGTCTACGCTGTGCCAGATGGTGACGTAGCCGCCTCTATCCTGACTTGTATGCCTGACAGCGAAGTCGACATCATGTACTGCATCGGCGGTGCTCCGGAAGGCGTTGTTTCAGCAGCTGCCATCCGCGCATTGGGCGGTGACATGCACGGCCGCCTGCTACCTCGCCACGAAGTGAAAGGCGATACACCAGAAAACCGCGATCACGGCCAGATGGAAATCGACCGCTGTCGTGAAATGGGCATCGAACCAAACAAAGTGCTGCGTATGGAAGACATGGCCCAGAGCGACAATGTGATCTTCGCTGGCACGGGTATCACCAAAGGTGACCTGCTTGACGGTATCAGCCGCCAGGGCAACATAGCAACCACAGAAACCCTGCTGATCCGTGGTAAGTGCCGTACAATCCGTCGTATCAAGTCGACCCACTACTTGGATCGCAAAGACGACTCCATCAAGGGCCACATCCTTTAAGGCCTTGAAAATACCCTCTAGCGCGCCACTTGGCGCGCTTTTTTTATCCCGGCTGTTAACCCCTGCTGATTTCGTCTACCTCTATTTCCCCCTCAACAAGCCTTAAGCACATTTTGACTTTGTAAAGTTGTTGCTTTATTTAGCAAGCTGGCTACATAATTAACTAAGCCAACTTGTGACCATAGGTAACTATGAAAACCATCGACAAAATACTCTACCGGATGAAACGCGAAGGCCCGGTCACTGCCAAGATCCTGGCCGAGGAGTTCCAACTCACGACCATGGGAGTCCGCCAGCACCTACAGGGGCTGGAGGAAGATGGACTGGTGGATTTTGAAGACATCAAGGCTAAGGTCGGCCGGCCAACCCGCCACTGGCACCTGACCCAAAAAGGGCACCGCCGCTTTGCCGACCGCCACGGCGATCTTATTATTCAAATGCTTGATTCTGTCGAGGAGTTGTTTGGTCAGGAAGGACTGGGCAAGGTTGTCGATCGGCGGGAGGATCAAACCTTTGAACAATACCAAGCCCAACTGGCCGGGGTAGAAAATATCGCAGAAAAACTGCAAATCCTGACTACACTCAGGGAGCGGGAAGGTTATATGGCCGAACTTCACCAGGATGGCGAAGATTTCGTGTTGATTGAAAACCACTGCCCTATTTGCCACGCGGCCCAACGCTGCCCATCCCTTTGCCAGTCCGAGCTGGCGGTTTTCCAACGTTTGCTGGGCAACGAATACCAAGTTAATAGGCAAGAACACATCATTGCCGGAGAGAGGCGCTGCGCGTATCGAATAATAAAATCATAACGAGGAGACTATTATGGCTGACTGGATCCCTGCGAAAGTTATCAATAACCGACATTGGAACAATGACTTGTTCAGCCTGGTGCTGCAAGCCAACATCGAACCGTTCAAAGCTGGCCAGTTCACCAAGCTGGGGCTGGAAATTGACGGCAAGATGATCCAGCGTGCCTACTCTTTCGTTAACCCTCCCTCGAGTGACCAAATCGAAGTCTATGCCACCCGGGTGGCCGATGGCCTCCTGTCCCCGCGTCTTCATGCCCTTGAACCGGGCCAGGAAGTGTTTATCTCTGCCCGTGCCAACGGTTACTTCACCCTTGAAGAAGTCCCCGATGCCGAACAACTCTGGTTACTGGCAACAGGCACAGCTATTGGGCCTTATCTTTCTATTTTACGCGAATCAGACGCCTGGAAGCGTTTTCGCAAAATCGTACTGGTCCATGCGGTGCGCTATTCGGCCGATTTAAGCTACCAGGGCGAAATCAACGCACTCAAAGAGCAATACCCGGAACAGTTGATTGTCCAACCCTTTGTCAGCCGTGAACCCGCACCGCCGGCACTACCGGGCAGGATCCCCCATGCTATCGAAGATGGGATGCTAGAACGCCATGTTGGCCTGACCCTGTCGCCAGAGCAGAGCCAAATCATGCTGTGCGGTAACCCCGAGATGGTCAGGGAAACCAAAACCGTATTGGAACAGAAAGGCTTCACCAAAAACCTGCGCCGCAAACCGGGGCAAATCACCATGGAGCACTACTGGTAATCTAGCTAGCTGTTCACCCTCTGCAAGCCCAATCCCGGGCTTGCATTTGCCCTGCTCTCAATTGCCTCTACCCAAGTTAACTTCATTCTGTCTCATTCCTGAGCCAGCTTTCTGGGCTTGTTGACAACTAACTTTATTGCATGGCGTTTTTACCTAATGCCATCAGTTTGAGAGAGGTTGGAATAAGGGGGAAGCACGATGCAAACACTGCCACCGTTTGATGAGTTAAAGGCCATGGCCGAAAACGAGCCAGAGAAGCTCGATGCATTGCGGCTGTCAATGAGCGAGGAGATCATCAGCAATGCCAGCGCCGAGATGCAACCTCGATTGCGGGCACAGATGAGCCATATCAATCAAGTCATTGCCAAAGGAAAGAACCCAAACCACACCAACATGATGCTGATGGCCGAGTTACAACAGCAACTCAAGCGGTTTGCCCAGGCCCTGAATGCGCCAGAAACCCTGACCGAGCACCAAGCCGAAATAAAGCCCTTTGCCCGACCCGAGTCACAGGATAAATCAGCCTAGCAGCTAACCTTGAGAAAACAGTCACTGTCCATATCACGGATATCAATGGTCAGGCTGTTGATGGTG
The DNA here is from genome assembly GCF_003026455.1 of Photobacterium rosenbergii. GTDB lineage: Bacteria > Pseudomonadota > Gammaproteobacteria > Enterobacterales > Vibrionaceae > Photobacterium > Photobacterium rosenbergii. The sequence goes on along the minus strand of NZ_PYMB01000006.1, from coordinate 118,629 downwards.
CTGGCATGCTGCTCTAAGACCGTCATCAAGGCGCGGGATAGTTCACGCTTAACCTCGGCGCTTCGACCAGAAAGCATACTCAGTTCAATATGGATAAAGGTATCGAGATCGCGGTTTTCGCCCACTAACCAGTTGTGGCAGCGGTAGCTCCGGGATTTCACTGAATCGGGCTCGAAAATTCCGCACTCAAGCAGTACTGTATGTAAATCATCCAACAAACCGGGGATATTGACCCGCTCGACGACGGGTTCGGCATACTCCATCACTAAGTTAGGCATCCGCTCCTCCTTGGGCCTTATACTTCACTTATTTTTATTGGAAAAAGCCATGCTCAGCATAGCTTTATCCTAAAATGGGCCTCAACCTTAGCGGATCTTATCCCACAGCGCCAAAGATACAGGCTATATTTCAATCACGGATCACTGTCTTTTTTCTCTTCTCTCTGGTGTGAATAGCATCAAGATGAAAAAAATTCCCCCGTAGCGGTTCACTTTTGCCGGGGAAAAGGGTACAACCGAGCACAGATATGATTTCGGACAGGAAATTAATTTCCTAAGCTGTGGTAATGTTGGCGCTGTAAACGGGACAAACTGATACAGCAGCAAGCCAAACTGTCCGGAGATACTTTATAGCCTAGTGTTCCGCCCCGCCTAACGGGTTATGCCCAAGAGCGGTACACTAAGCTATTGAGTATTTTTTAAGTCAATTTGATATGGAGAAAAGCTATGCGCCATCCTGTGGTTATGGGTAACTGGAAGCTTAACGGTAGCAAAGAAATGGTATCTAACCTTCTTAAAGGCCTTGATGCTGAACTTAAAGGCGTTGAAGGTGTAGACGTTGCCGTTGCGCCACCAGCTATGTACCTTGACCTGGCTGAGCAACTGATCGGCAAAGGTGAGAGCAAAATCATCCTAGGTGCACAGAACGTTGACGTTAACGCGAGCGGTGCATTCACTGGTGACATCTCTCCAGAAATGCTGAAAGACTTTGGTGCAAGCCACATCATCATCGGCCACTCTGAGCGTCGTGAATACCACAACGAATCAGACGAGTTCGTTGCTAAGAAGTTCGCGTTCCTAAAAGAGCACGGCCTTACACCTGTACTATGTATCGGTGAGTCTGAAGCACAGAACGAAGCTGGTGAAACAGTCGCTGTTTGTGCTCGTCAAATCGACGCTGTGATCAACACTCAAGGCGTTGAAGCGCTTGAAGGTGCGATCATCGCTTACGAACCAATCTGGGCTATCGGTACTGGTAAAGCAGCAACAGCAGATGACGCACAGCGCATCCACGCTGCAATCCGTGCTCACATTGCTGAGAAGAGCGAAGAAGTCGCTAAGAAAGTTGTGATCCAGTACGGTGGTTCTGTTAAGCCAGAAAACGCTGCAGCTTACTTCGCACAGCCAGACATCGACGGCGCGCTAGTAGGCGGTGCTGCACTTAACGCTGAAAGCTTTGCGGCTATCGCAAAAGCTGCTGCTGAAGCGAAGAAGTAATTCACAGCTTCAACTAACACAGTTAGGAAGAAATAAAAGCTACCTCCGGGTAGCTTTTTTATTGCCGCTTTCCTACTGCTTCCGATGAGGCCATGGAAAACGGCACAAAAAAACCGGCAAGGCGCCGGTTTTTTACTTCAAGGGAATTATCCCTTAGAACAACTTGTCCGCCAATGCGTAAAGATCTTTACGAACTGGGCGCTTCATGTTCTCGATAGCGTCGATGATATCGTGGTGAACCATCTTCTCGTTCTGGATACCCACACAACGACCGCCATGACCTTCCATCAGAAGCTCAACTGCATATGCACCCATGCGAGATGCCAAGATACGGTCGAATGCTGTCGGTTGGCCGCCGCGCTGGATGTGGCCCAGTACGGTTGCACGGGTTTCACGGCCGGTTTCGTCTTCGATGTACTTAGCCAGTTCGTTGGCGTCTGTCATCAGTTCAGTCAGGGCAATGATCGCATGCTTCTTGCCTTTGTAGATCCCTTCTTTGATCTTCGCCAGCAACTCTTCTTTGTTCAAGCCAGTTTCTGGAGTGATGATGTATTCACAACCACCAGCAATCGCAGACATCAGCGTCAGGTCACCACAGTGGCGGCCCATCACCTCAACAATAGAGATACGCTGGTGTGAAGAAGACGTATCACGCAGACGGTCAATCGCATCGATGACAGTGTTAAGCGCTGTCAGGTAACCGATAGTGTAATCAGTACCTGCAACGTCGTTATCGATCGTGCCTGGCAGACCGATACATGGGTAGCCCATTTCAGTCAGCTTCTTCGCACCCATGTACGAACCGTCACCACCGATAACAACCAGTGCGTCGATACCGTGGATCTTCAGGTTTTCAATAGCCTGCTGGCGCACTTTCTCTTCTTTGAACTCAGGAAAACGCGCAGAGCCCAGGAATGTACCACCTTTGTTGATGACGTCTGATACGCTTGAGCGAGTCAGTTTTTCAATACGGTTCTGGTGCAGGCCCTGATAGCCGTCGTAAACACCGTAAACTTCAACGCCTTCAGACAATGCTGCACGAACAACACCGCGAACTGCCGCGTTCATACCAGGTGCGTCACCACCACTGGTCAATACACCAATCTTCTTAATCATGGTTACCCTCTGACTTTGGGAAATGAAAATTCAAATCCGACATGAGCGGCCGGGGTTCCCCTCCCGGCTCATGGGCCATCGCCGACCCAAACTCACGAAACTGTAACTTTCCTACTAATGTAGGAGTATTACAATTTTGATAAAAAATTTTGTTGATTCATATCACGATAGACTGCAACTTCATCATGACGCGGGAATGATCACCACATCAACGGCTATCGGGATCTGCAAAACAGTTAGCCAATAGGTTGGTACCACAAGCAGTACTGCGCTTGGCCAAATACCTACTTATTCAGTATAACGGTTGGCACCAGAGCCTCCAGTTGTGCTAAGTGAGGAGGAAGACCGCGGGTGGTTGTGAACTCATCCATGATAATCACACCTGACATAACGCACAGGGCTGGGCAATACCCCGCAGTATAGCTGTTTTATGACGAAAATTAATAACAAAATCATTCAAATCGATGTTTTACCAGCCCGCTTCTCAAGCAACAGGTAATAAAAAAGCCGCCAGATACACCGGCGGCTTTCGTAAATCGATTGTCAGCAATTAGTTAGACTGCTTGCGCTCCATGCGCTGCTCCATCTTGGCCTGGCATTTTTCAGCACGTTCGGCCTGCAATTCCTGCAGTTTGGTTTTCTGCTCGGCAGTCAACACCTGCATCATTTCGTGGCGCTGCTTTAGCATAGCGACGCGGCGTTCCACTTGCTGCTCGGACATTGCTTCAGCCAGGGCACGAACCTCAGCTTCATTGAAGTCTTCACTCAGCACAAGTTGCTGCATTTTCTGGTGTTGGGCCTGCATTTCAACATGACGCTCACCCATCTTGCCACGCATGTTTTCTTTGTTGGCTTGACGCAGCTCTTTAAGCTCAGTCTTTTGTGCATCAGTCAGGTCAAGCTGGCGGAACATACGGCTGTCATCCATACCGCAGCCACCTTTACCACCGTGGCCGTTGTGGTGTTTGCCGCCACCGTAAGCAAGCGCTGAGGCTGAGCCCAAAGCTAGAGGAAGGGCAATTGCTAGAGCCAATGTTTTCTTGAAAGTCATCATTATGTTCTTCTCCAATAGAGGCTGCAGTTGCAGCGCCGTAATCTCAGGTACGGATATAGCTTACCCCCTGCAAGGTAAAGGGCTGTCTGGTAAACGTAAAACTGCGTAAAGCTAAACTACTTTTACTTGGCGACCCTGCAACGATTAGGGATACTTACCTTATCGCTGTTGCTTATTAAAGGTAGACACTATGGCCAAAATCCTTCTTGTTGATGATGATACCGAACTGACTTCCCTGCTTTCCGACATTCTCGATATGGAAGGCTTCGAGGTGGTCGAAGCCAACAATGGCGAGCAGGGTTTGGCGAAAGTCGATGACAGTATTGATCTGATCTTACTGGATGTAATGATGCCGGTAATGAATGGCACCGAAATGCTGCGCCGCCTGCGTGAGAAGTATGAAACCCCGGTATTGATGCTAACAGCCAAGGGCGAAGAGATTGACCGGGTACTCGGGCTGGAACTGGGTGCCGATGATTACATGCCAAAGCCTTTTAGTGACCGTGAGTTGCTGGCCCGTATCCGTGCCATCCTGCGCCGGACCCAAAGCAAGGGGGCGACGACTAAAGCCGGCCCTGAATGCCTGACCTATCAAGATATCGAGATTTACCCAGGCCGTCAGGAAGTGTTGTGCCACGGTACCCCTATCGAAATGACGGGCACCGAGCTCGCTTTGTTGAGCTATTTCGTTCAGCATCCGGGAAAAATCATCGCCAAGAACGATCTCAGCTTGGAGGTACTCGGCAAGCGGCTAGCGCCATTTGACCGAGCTATCGATATGCATGTGTCAAACCTACGCAAAAAGCTGCCCGAGCGGGATGACGGCAAGCCATGGATCAAAACCCTACGAGGTAAGGGCTACCTGCTAGTCGAGGACGTGTAATGAAGCTGCCACGCTTTTCCAGCCTATATGGCCGCATCTTCGCGGTGTTCTGGCTCACCTTATTACTGGTGGTGTTGATACTACTATTACTGCCCAACCTGGACCCGCGTACCCAGCATACCATCCCCCAAGCCCAACAGGAGCGATTCCAGGAATCCGCGGCCAGTATATCCAGACAGATATCCCACGATGTCGGGCCACTGGAAGGGAAGCTAAGACGTTTCACCGACGACAAGCGCCACAAAGGGTTCCAGCTCTATTTCACCACCACCGATGGCGATGTGATCTCGCCGCGCCGCAACAGCAAGTCGCTGCGTAACTTCATCACCATGGCTGATAGCCCTCGAGCTCCAAAGCAGAAGCTCTATGGCCGCTGGATGATGGCAGGGCCATTCGAGGTCAAGCACAAGGGCGATACCCTGCTAATGTATATTGGTAGGATAGTTAGGGAGCCGCCACCATTTTTCATCCAGATCCTGGACAAGCCATTCCAGCTCCTGCTGCTGACCATGCTGGTCAGTACCCCGCTGCTGCTCTGGCTAGCCTGGGCAATCTCGCTGCCAGCGCGCCGCCTGCAAAATGCCGCCGAGCGTGTGGCCAAGGGTGAATTCGAGGCTGATCCCAAGCTAGAATCGGGCTCCAAGGAATTCAAGCAGGCCGGTGCCAGTTTCAACCAGATGGTCCAGGCTATCAACCACATGATAGGTGGCCAGCAGCGCCTGCTGTCTGACATCAGCCATGAACTGCGCTCGCCGCTGACCCGCTTGCGCATGGCCACGGCGCTAGCCAAACGCAAACAGGGGGAAAGCAACGAGTTGTCCCGCATCGATACCGAGGCCGAGCGGCTGGAGCAGATGATTGGCGAATTGCTGGAATTGTCACGGATGCAGGTTAATAGCCATGAGCAGCGCGAGCAGACTGACGCAGCTTCACTATGGTATGACATGCTCGAAGATGCCCGTTTCGAGGCAGAACAGTGCGGCAAGCAGTTGAGCTACACCACCTTGGAAGAGTGGCCGCTGCATGGCAACCCGAACTTACTGATCAGCGCCCTCGAAAATGTCGTGCGCAATGCTATCAAGTATGGCGACGATAATATCAGTATCCGTTTTACGACTCAGGCTATGCGCCTGTGTATCGCGGTTGAGGACAACGGCGAAGGCGTCCCTGACAATGAACTGGGGGATATTTTCCGCCCTTTCTACCGGGTATCAACTGCAAGGGATCGAAGCAGCGGCGGTACCGGTCTGGGCTTAGCCATCACCGAAAGCGCTATCCGCCAGCACAGCGGTACTATCAAGGCATCACGCAGCCAACTGGGTGGCCTGAAAGTGACTATCACCCTGCCCCTGTCAAACTAAATCCATGTATGGTCCTCAATAGCCAGAACAATGGTTATTGAGGGCCGCTTTGTTGATCCCTTACAGGCTGCTGTGCTCTTGCGGCATCTTTTCCGCTACAATAGCGCGATTGTCACCACGGATTGTCTACTATGTTTGATATCGCCCTTTACGAGCCGGAGATCGCCCCGAACACCGGCAACATCATCCGCCTCTGTGCCAACTGTGGGGCTAACCTCCACTTGATTGAACCACTCGGCTTTGATTTGGAAGAGAAAAAGCTCCGCCGAGCTGGCCTCGACTACCACGATCTAGCCCACGTCCACCGTCACGCCAACTTCGAGGCATTCCTTGCCCATATTGGGGATCGCCGGATCTTCGCCTGCACCACCAAGACGACCAACTTCCACACCAACGCAAAATTCGAAGAAGGCGATGTGCTGTTGTTCGGCCCGGAAACCCGTGGCCTGCCTAGCGACTTGATTGACAGCCTGCCACTCGAGCAGCGCCTGCGCATCCCGATGCATCCGGACAGTCGCAGCCTGAACCTCTCCAACGCCGCTGCAATTATCGGCTACGAGGCCTGGCGCCAGTTTGGCTTCAAAGGGGCGGTGTAAAGGCCACCAGGCTCAAAATACAAAAAAGCTAGCGGTTTTCACCTCTCGCTTTTTATTTGGGTCCTGGGTCCTGGGTCCTGGGTCCTGGGTCCTGGGTCCTGGGTCCTGGGTCCTGGGTCCTGGGTCCTGGGTCCTGGGTCCTGGGTCCTGGGTCCTGGGTCCTGTAGGAGCGTTCATTGGTAACGATACAAGGTCAAGCTCTTCGCTCTTATTCTTTCGCTCTTCCCGATTCTCCTAGGCCCCGCTCTTCCAAGGGCCCGGCCTTAGGCCTTTCTATATCCCATCCCCGGCGGTAAACGTCTGACTGGTACCGTTGAACTGCTGGTCCATATCCATCGACGGCTTGTCACTGCTTGGGCGGCCGACGATTTTGGCAGGGACACCGGCTACTGTGGTATGTGGCGGTACCGGGTTGAGCACCACGGAGCACGAGCCAATCTTGGCGCCCTGCCCCACTTCGATGTTGCCCAAAATCTTGGCACCGGCACCAATCATCACGCCCTCGCGGATTTTCGGGTGACGATCGCCCCCTTCCTTACCGGTACCACCTAGGGTAACGTCCTGTAGAATAGAAACATCATTATCGATAACCGCCGTTTCACCAATCACTATCCCGGTGGCATGGTCGAACATGATCCCCTGGCCAATACGGGCTGCTGGGTGGACATCTACCTGACAGGCCACCGAAATCTGGTTCTGCAAATACACCGCCAGTGCAACGCGGTTCTGCTTCCACAGCCAGTTGGCGACCCGGTAGCCCTGCAGGGCATGGAAACCTTTGAGGTAGAGCAAAGGGATAGAAAACATCTCTACCGCCGGATCTCGTTCGACAACCGCGCGAATATCACACGCTGCTGACTCGGTGATCAGGCAATCGGCGGCAAAAGCCTCTTCTATCACTTCACGTACTGCCATTGCCGGCATCGATGGCGTCGCCAGTTTGTTGGCCAGGATATAGCTCAGCGCCGCGGCCAAGTTATCGTGTTTGATAATGGTGGCATGGTAAAAGCTCGCGAGCATTGGCTCCTGTTCCGACTGCTCCCGTGCTTCCTGCTTAATCGCCTGCCAAACGGCATATTGTTGACATTCCCTCACATTACCCTCGGTATTGTTACTGTTAGTATCGGCTTGCTTTAACTTTAACGCGCTCTGAAAAAAAAACAACGCAGGCTGTAGCAGCCCGCGTTGCATGATTAGTTCACAATTTGGATGCCCTTGGCGTCCAAGCTGTTACTCGTCTTTTTTCTCGCGAGCCAACAGATCCTTGGCTGCTTCACGGGCATCTTTGCCCTGATACAGCACCTGATAGATCTGCTCGGTGATCGGCATTTCGACCCCCATCCGCTGAGAAAGAACCCAGACTTCCTTGGTGTTGCGGTATCCCTCGACCACTTGGCCGATTTCTTGCTGGGCTTGGTCAACGTCTTTACCCTGACCTAGCGCCAAGCCAAAACGACGGTTGCGAGATTGGTTATCGGTACAAGTCAGCACCAGATCACCAAGGCCGGCCATCCCCATAAAGGTTTCCGGCTGCGCACCCAATGCAGCTCCCAAGCGTGACATTTCAGCCAAGCCACGGGTGATCAATGCGGTACGGGCGTTGGCACCAAAGCCAATGCCATCCGACATCCCCGCACCAATGGCAATCACGTTCTTGACCGCACCACCCAACTGCATTCCGGTAAAGTCACTGTTGCTGTATACCCGGAAGGTTTTGCTACAGTGAATTTTGTCCTGCAGATCGCGAACAAACTCGTCGTCCGGCGAGGCCACGGAAATGGCTGTCGGCATACCAGCGGCAAGCTCCTTGGCAAACGTTGGCCCTGACAATACAGCCAGCGGCACCTGTTCACCCAGCGCTTCAACGGCTACGTCTTTAAGTAGACGGCCGGTTTCCGGTTCTAAGCCTTTGGTTGCCCAGCAAATACGCGAATCATCACGTAAATGGGCTTTGACATTGCCTAATACCTCACCGAACACATGGCTCGGTACAACGACCAACAAGTCGCGGCTGGCCTTAACCGCCTGCTCTAAGTCAGTAGTGACAATCAGGGAATCGGGAAAAGCGACCCCCGGCAGGAATGCCTCGTTGGCACGATCCATTTCCAGCTGTGCCATATGCTCCGGCTCGTGGCCCCATAGGATCACATTGGCACCATTACGGGCCAAGGATATAGCCAATGAGGTACCGTATGAGCCGGCACCTAGTACCGCCATGGAAATTGCTTGTTCTGAGCCTGGATTCATTGTGTCCACCCTAAAGCTTAAGCTTCAGTGTTTTCTGGGTTAGCTTGTGATTGGTTCTGAAGGTAGTTCATGAACAATGCATCGAAGTTAACCGGCGCTAGGTTCAGTTGAGGGAAGGTACCCTTAACAACTAGGCTTGAAATCGTTTCACGAGCGTATGGGAACAGGATGTTCGGGCAGAATGCGCCTAGGCAATGTGCAAGCTGTGGTGCTTCCATACCAGCAACAGAGAAGATACCGCCCTGCTGAACTTCACATAGGAATGCAGTTTCTTCTTCATTCTTCACAGTCACTGTCAGACGAAGAACAACTTCGAAAACACCTTCACCCAACTCACGGCTCTGCGTGTCTAGATCCAGTTTCACATCAGGGTTCCACTCTTTCTGGAACATCTGTGGTGAGTTAGGCGCTTCGAAAGACACATCTTTCAGGAAGATACGCTGGATTTGGAAGTTCTGCTGTGCTTCGTTGTTTGCTGCTTCAGCCATGTTAGAGTCCTTTTTCTCTCGTGCCCACGGGTGGGCCAATCAATATCGCAACCATGATAACTATCACAACTGCACAAAATTCAGTGGTCTCCCGCTGCAGGGCAAAGCACACAGCGGGATGGCGATATTACTTTCTCGCCTTGCCTGATTTGCTGCGGATCAGCGGCAGGTTTGCCTCGTTCCATGAAATCAAGCCATCTTTAAGCAGGTTTACGTTTTCGAAACCGGCCTTGCTCAGCAGGTTGGCACTCTCTTGCGCCGTTTGACCTGTCTTGCATACTACGATGATTGGGGCTTGCTTGTATTTTTCAAGATCTGCCAGGTTCTGTTCTTTGATTTGGCTTGGCAAAATGTGAAGTGCGCCTGCAATATGGCCGCCACGGTACTCATCACGGCTACGGATATCGACAAACACACCTTCTTCACGGTTGACCATCACGGTCGCTTCATTCGGGGTGACAATCTTGTAGCCTGCCGTCTTTTGCTTGACGTAAGACGAAATGATAGCCACCACCAAGCCAACCCATACCAATGACAAAATAGGGTTACTTGTTACAAAATCAATGTATTGCTGCATGACCTTCGCTCTATATTCCTAATATCAGCCTGCTATAACCCAGGCTCAAGTCGACAAAATTCAAAGACCCCGAGTATACCCGCGACAGTTTAGTTGTACAGCAAGATACAAGAATTACCCGCTGTGGCTCACTGCATTTGGCCTTAACAGTATAAACAAGGTGTCATCACCGTTACCGGTTTTCCCTATTACAATAAGTGGGAAAAACTATCCTAGTGCTCTTACACTTAGACGGAGAAACCATTATATTGCTGTAGGAAGATAACAATCTATTTACAGCTTTGTTTGATCTTGGCCTACAGTTTTCGGCTTAAACTGTAGTAAAATTACGGCCGCTGCGATCAATTACCTTAACCTTTGCCCATGATGGTTAAGGTAATTGTTCGAAATTTCATTTCAGGTATTAACACACGAGGGACAGCATATGTCTGCTAAGAAGCCACTGGCTTTGGTTATCCTAGATGGCTGGGGTTACCGTCAAGACAACGCCAACAACGCTATTGCTAACGCCAACACGCCAGTACTTGACGGCCTGATGGCAAACGAAGCAAACACCCTGATCTCAGCATCAGGTATGGACGTTGGTCTGCCTGATGGCCAGATGGGTAACTCTGAAGTAGGTCACACCAACATTGGTGCCGGCCGCATCGTTTACCAAGATCTAACCCGTATCACCAAGTCAATTGCTGACGGCGACTTCTTCGAAAACCCAGCGATGACAGGCGCTATCGATAAAGCTGTTAACGCAGGCAAAGCTGTACACATCATGGGCCTTATGTCTCCAGGCGGTGTTCACAGCCACGAAGACCACATCGCAGCTGCTGTAGAAATGGCAGCCAAGCGTGGTGCTGAGAAGATCTACCTACACTGCTTCCTAGACGGCCGTGACACACCACCTCGTAGTGCACAGGCATCTCTTGAGCGTTTTGATGCCCTGTTTGCTGAACTGGGTAAAGGCCGCGTTGCCTCTCTGGTTGGTCGTTACTACGCCATGGACCGTGACAACAACTGGGATCGCGTTGAAGTAGCCTACAACCTACTGACAGCAGCTAAAGCAGAGTTCAGCGCAGCTTCAGCTGTAGAAGGTCTTGAAGCCGCTTACGCCCGTGATGAGAACGATGAGTTCGTAAAAGCCACTGAAATCCGTGCTGAAGGCCAGGACGTTGCGGCAATGGAAGATGGCGATGCGGTTATCTTCATGAACTACCGTGCAGACCGTGCGCGCCAGATCACTCGTGCTTTCGAAGTTGACTTCGCAGGCTTCGAGCGTGCTCAGTTCCCTGCTCTTGCTGATGTTGTAATGCTGACCCAGTACGCAGCAGACATTAACCTGCCAATCGCTTTCCCACCAGCAGACCTAGTAAACACTCTAGGTGAGTGGCTATCGAAAAAAGGTAAGAAGCAGCTACGTATCTCTGAAACAGAAAAATACGCGCACGTGACCTTCTTCTTCAACGGCGGTGTTGAGAACGAGTTCGACGGTGAAGAGCGTCAGCTAGTGGCTTCGCCAAAAGTAGCGACTTACGACCTTCAGCCTGAGATGAGTGCGCCTGAACTGACTGACAAGCTGGTTGCTGCAATCAAGAGCGGTGAGTTCGACACCATCATCTGTAACTACCCTAACCTTGATATGGTTGGTCACACTGGCGTTTACGACGCTGCAGTACAAGCAACCGAAGCGGTTGACGGCTGCATCGGCCGTGTAGTGGAAGCTATCCGTGAAATGGACGGTCAGCTACTTATCACTGCCGACCACGGTAACGCAGAAATGATGGTTAACCCTGAAACGGGTGGTATCCACACTGCACACACCAGCCTGCCTGTACCACTTGTGTACGTGGGTAACAAAGCAGTCACCTTGAAAGACAACGGTAAACTGTCTGATCTAGCGCCAACTATGCTGGCCCTAACAGATATGGAAATCCCTGCAGAGATGACTGGTCAGGTGCTGTTTGATCTGAAATAATCTCCCCTATGCGGGAAGTTATCAAACACCTACACCATAGTCTTCGCGCCAGTGCATTTTGCACTGGCGCTTTTCTATGCCTGTTATTTAGCGCCGGTACCCAAGCCGATGAAGGTCAGCTGAAAGGGGTCAAACAGGAGATCTCACGCCAGCAAGACCAAGTCGCCACTAACCGCAAGAAAGTCGACCTACTGCAGAAAAGCTTACGCCAACAAGAAGTCGGTATTGCCGATACCGCCAAGGCTATCCACCAAGCAGAGCAACGCTCCAGCGAATTAGAAACCTCTATCCGCTCGCTAAGACAGCAGCTTGAACAACTTCGCCAGCAACAACTCGGCCAACAAGAGTTGCTCAAAGAGCTGCTCAATGCCCACTACAAGCAAGGCAAGCAGAACCAACTGGCCCTGATGCTCAGCGGCGAAGACAGCAGCCAGCTTGACCGTTTTACCGTCTATGCCGAGCGCCTCAGCCAGGCCCGTAGCCATGCGCTTGACGAACTCGCGGCCACCACCACTGAATTACAGCTCAAGCAACACCAGTTGGGTGAGCAGCAGAAAGAGCAGCAGGCATTGCTGGCTAAGCTTATTGAGCAAAAGCAAAAGCTGGAGTCAGAGCGTAGCCAACGGCAAAAAACCGTTAAAAACCTACGTAGCCAGCTGACAACAGATAACCAATACCTCGCTGAACTCAAAGAAAACGAACAGCGACTGGTCAAAGAAATCGAAAAAGCCCGGGCAGCAGCCGAAGCCGCACGCCGAGCAGCTCCAATGGATGGTTTAGCCAAGCAAAAAGGCAAACTACCATGGCCGGTCAAAGGCAGGATCCTACATAGCTATGGCACCAGCCAGCAAGGTGAGCTGCACTGGAAAGGCATGGTCATTGCTCAGTCGGCGGGTAGCCCAGTTAAAGCCATTTATCCCGGCAAAGTAGTGTTTGCAGACTGGCTTCGAGGCTACGGCTTAGTACTTGCCGTCGATCACGGCAAGGGCGATATGAGCTTCTACGGCTATAACCAGACCTTGCTCAAGAAGGTTGGCGACACGGTACAAGCGAATGAAAACATCGCCCTGATTGGTGATAGTGGCGGGCAGGAACAGTCCTCACTCTATTTTGAGATCCGCCGCAAAGGTTCGCCGACCAACCCGCGTGCTTGGCTCACAAGATAACCAATAAACATATTTTTACCATACACTTAAGCAACACGTTTTCATTGCATCGGATTAGCAAGGGATCGCTTTGGCAAAAAGACGTAGATTAAAGGAGTGGGCTTACGGGCTAGCCCTCATTATCAGCCTTGGTGCGCCAAGTTTAGCCCAAGCAGCCAAGTTGGCGATTGTCATCGACGATCTTGGCTACCAGCGTATGCCTGCAGCCCTTTCGGCCCTCCCACCACAGGTCAGCATCTCCATCCTGCCTGACACCCCCTATGACAGAGCCACCAGCAAACTGGCCCATAAGCAGCAACGAGATGTGCTACTCCATATGCCAATGGAGCCCCTTCACCGCGCCCCACTGGAGATGGCTACCCTGACCCGGGAAATGGACCAGCAGACGCTACAGCATGTTTTGCGCTGGGGGTTGGAGCGGGTACCTGACGCCATTGCTGTCAACAACCACATGGGCAGTGCCCTGACCCAGAGCCCACAGGCCATGGACTGGGTGATGGAAGTCCTCTCCGAACAAGGGTTATTTTTCCTCGATAGCCGCACTAGCGCCAAATCTGTTGCCCTTGAACGAGCCCAGCAACAAAACGTCCCAGCCCTTCGCCGCCACATTTTCCTCGACCACCTTAGCACCGAGAAATTCGTCAACCAGCAACTTTCAAGGGCAATCCAGCAGGCCAAGAAACGGGGATATGCCATTGCCATCGGCCACCCCTACCCGGTCACCCTGGAAATGCTCAGCCAAGTCATCCCGACCCTAGAGCAACAAGGCGTTCAATTAGTCAGGATCTCCGAGCTTGCTCCCCCCTCTTAAGCTAAGGCTTTTGAGTGGTTAGATATCTTTTTCAATCTGCTCACGGTAGTGGGCTTTGAGTTGCAGTACTTGTGCTTTGCCTTCCACCGTTGTCAGCGGCCTCACAATCCCCAGAATGTGTAATACGCCTTGGTAGAGGACGGCTTTGGTGATCTTGGCTCCCGGAGCTTGGGTGGTCTGGTAGAAAATCCAGCTCGATGCCACCAGCTTGAGGGTCGTGGCCAGGTTTTCCAGTTCGTCATCTTCGATATCTAATAGGCCGCCGCTTTGGAAGCTAGCCATCATCGCCATGATGTCCTTGTGCAGCCCTTCCTGCGCCGCAAGGTATTTTTGCTGCAGTTCCGGATCACGCTGTAGGATATCCGGCAAATTGGCGTAGAAGAAACGGTAACGCCACATCAGCATAAATACCGAATCGAGATAAACCAGTAAGTTATCAGCCGTTATTTGAGCCTGTTCAAGGGGTTGGAAGTGAATACTGAGATCATGCGCGTATTGATCGAAAATACTGTGTATAATCTCTTCCTTATTGCGGAAATGGTAATACAGGTTACCAGGGCTAATCCCTAGATGGGCAGCAATATGGTTAGTGGTAATATTCGGCTCACCGCTTTCATTGAAAAGCTCCAGTGCAGCCAGGATAATTTTGTCACGGGTTTTCATTTGCTTCTCACTTCTCTGCCCAGATAATTTGGCAATCTGCTAATACTATCATAAACCTATTCTATAACAGCGGGTCTAACCCTTGTTATCCACCTTACAGACTGGAAGAGCCATGATTATAGTAACTGGTGGTGCCGGTATGATCGGCAGCAACCTCGTAAAAGAACTCAACGAGCAGGGCCGCAGCGATATTCTCGTGGTCGACAACCTCAAAGACGGCACCAAGTTCACCAACTTGGTCGATTTGGATATTGCCGACTACATGGACAAGGAAGATTTCATCACCCAGATCATGGCAGGAGATGACTTCGGCCCGATTGACGCCGTCTTCCACCAAGGTGCCTGCTCTTCCACCACAGAGTGGGACGGCAAGTACATGATGCTCAACAACTATGAGTATTCCAAGGAGTTGCTGCACTACTGCCTTGAGCGCGATATTCCTTTCCTGTACGCATCCTCGGCGGCAACCTATGGTGGTCGTGACCACGATTTCATCGAAGCCCGTGAGTACGAAGGCGCACTCAACGTCTATGGCTACTCCAAGCAGTTGTTCGATAACTATGTCCGCCGCCTATGGCAAGATGCCAAAGAGCACGGCGAAACCCTATCACAGATCACCGGCTTCCGTTATTTCAATGTCTACGGCCCGCGTGAGCAGCATAAGGGCAGCATGGCCTCAGTCGCCTTCCACCTCAATAACCAGATCAACCAGGGCGACAACCCGAAACTGTTCGAAGGTTCAGATAACCTCAAGCGCGACTTTGTGTTTGTCGGGGATGTGTGCAAGGTCAACCTGTGGTTCTGGCAAAACGGCGTTTCAGGGATCTACAACTGCGGTACAGGTAAAGCGGAGCCGTTCAGCGAAGTCGCCAAGGCGGTGATCAAGCACCATGGCAAAGGCGAGGTCGAAGAGATCCCGTTCCCGGAACACCTCAAAGGCCGCTACCAGGCGTTTACCGAAGCAGATTTAACCCAATTACGTGCCGCAGGTTACACCGACCCATTCAAGTCTGTCGCCGAAGGCGTGGCCGAATACATGGCAACTATCAACCAGACCAAATAATCAATGAAAGACCATTACGACAAACAAGCTTATAACCCGGAATTCAGCAAAGCCTTCCTGCACCCTAAATACTGGGGAACCTGGTTGGCCGTCGCGATTGCCGCCCTGCTGTGCCTGCTGCCGCACCGTATTCGCCGCGCCATTGCCAGCCTGTTTGCCAAGCGCGCCGTGAAATTCAACAACAAGGCCAACCAACGCGCCAGGGTCAACCTGAAAATGTGCTTCCCTGATAAAACAGAAGAAGAGCGCGAAGCCATGCTGCTCGAGAACTACATTACGGCTGGCAGTTTCCTGATGGGCTTTGCTGCCCTCAGCGTGCGCAACCGCCAATGGTTGGAAAACAACACCATCGTCCGGGGTGAAGAACACCTGACAGCACTGAAAGAAAATGGTGACAGCGCCATATTGCTCGTCCCCCACACCTGGGCCATTGATATTCCAGCAGTTTTGCTAGCATCTCGCGGCTTGCCTGTTTCCGCAATGGCAAAAAAGCAGAAAAACATTGTCTCAGACTGGTTAATGCATAAGCAGCGTGTACAATACGGCGGCCGTGTTTATGAACGCAGTGGCGGGATCAAACCCTTTATCAAGTCTATCCGCGAAGGCTATTTAGGCTACTATTTGCCGGATGAAGACCTAGGGGCAGAGCACAGTGTGTTCGTTGATTTCTTCGCCACTACCAAGGCCACGATTGCCGGGCTGGGCCGCCTGGCAAAACTGAGCCGTGCCAAGATTGTCCCGTTGTACTCGATTTACAACAGCGAGACAGGCAAATACGAGATAGATATCTATCCACCGCTCTCCCCGTTCCCGCTGGAGACCGAGGAGCAAGATGCCCGTTTGATGAACCAGTGTATCGAGCAGTACGTCACCGAACGCCCTGAGCAGTACATGTGGATTTTACGTTTGTTGAAGACCCGACCGAAAGGTGGGGCCAATCCGTATAATATTAAGTAGTATGAATAAAAGTAGTATTTATAACACCCTGATATTGTTGCCTATCTATTGGCTTTTCAGCGGCATGCTCCTAATGAGCGGAGGGGACAAACCCATGGTAGCGATGGTGATCATCTCGATCATCGCCACCCTTTGCTGCTACGGGTTCAATAGTGCCAAAATCAATATCAAACAGGACAAATTTTTGTGGGTCATTTTGGCGATGACCGCATATGCGATATTTAGCTACCACTACCATGGGTATAGCTCAAGAGGGCTTCGCGCCTTACTTTGTGGCTCGTTATTTTTGATTTTTTTACCGCGCCAACTTCTATCGTTAAAACTAATCTATGCATTTCTCTTTATTGGTAGCCTCTGCTCAATGTTTATGCCGTTCTACTACGGAGAATACTTAAACGTCGGGAGAGGTGTATGGCCTATTAACGCGATTCCACAATCAACGCTAAGTTCAGCCATTGGCCTAGCAGCCCTCGTATCTGCCATTGAAGAAAAGAAATTCGAACGCTATTTTATGTTCATGGCTTTTACTTTCAGCTCCATAGCTGTCATTGTCAGTGAAAGCAGAGGCTTATGGCTAGGGCATTTTACTGTCAGCAGCCTAATTTTCTTTATCAAGTACCGCCGCTGTTTACTAAATAAAAAAAACTTACTCATTAGCCTAGCTCTACTAATTACAAGCAGTATTGTTTTAGCTCCAGTTGTCGAGTCTCGTATTGGTAAAACTCAATATGAAATCCAACAAATTGAGCAAGGTAATTTCAACACATCTATTGGTCTTCGCCTTGAAATGTGGATGATGGCACCTCAGTTAGTGGTCGACAATGTCATGTTCGGCCTTGGCTCTGAACACCAGCAAAAATTTGCGGAACAGATCAAGTCCCAAGATGTCTCAAGAACGCTAAAAAGGGACAAGCCATCACACTACCATAACCAATACCTTGACCAACTTGTCAAAAATGGGGCGGTCGGCTTAATTTTACTAATGTTGCTTCTTATTTCCCCACTTTCATCACTTACAAAAGCAAAGCCCGTAGTAAGATATACTGTGGGTTCTGTAGTGCTTCTCTATTCCATTGCAGCATTGACAGATGTTCCCTTTAATCATGGACAAACACTTTTGCTGTTCACAATATTGATTAGCTGTATAAAAACAATAAGATATAACGACACCTATGACTAAAATCTTTGTTATCAACCTGCCTTCATCTGTTGATCGCAGAGACAACATATCGGCACAGTTCAAGCAATTAGATTTTGCTTTTGAGATTTTTCCCGCAGTCAATGGCCGAGAAGACAAGCACCCCCTATTTACAAAATATAATGAGGGACAGAGCCAACTGTATCGCGGTAAATCCCTGAGCCAAGGACAGTTAGGCTGCTATGCCAGCCACTATTTGCTGTGGGAAAAATGCGTCGAACTAGATGAACCGATTCTTATCATTGAAGATGATGCATTACTCCACCCTTTACAATTTAAAGCATTTATCAACCAGCTACCGAAGCTTGGTGACATTGAGTGTGTCCGTCTATTTGACAACAAGCGAAAAGCATTTAGGTCAAATCCTGTTCTTCCTCTTGAGCACATTACTATTGCCAAATTTACCAAAGGGCATATGAGTGCAACTGGGTACTACCTCACACCAAAAGGTGCCCAAAAACTGCTTGCTCATTCACAGCAATGGTATATGGCTGTTGATATCTACATGGATCGCTTTTGGATCAACCAAGTAGAATGCTACGGCACTATACCTGCCTGTCTGACCAATGACCCTAAGTTTGAATCCGATATTGGATACGATGCCAAGAAGCCACCACGCAGTTTTTACACCCGCTGCAAACGTGAGTGGTTCAATCTCAACGAACTGATAAAACGCGAAATCCACAACCTTCGATTCAAAATAAAAAACAACAAGAAGTGAATATCATGAAGATCCTAATTGCCAGTTCCTACCACCACGCCTGGAACAGTGTTCGCCCGGAAGCAGAAATGTTTATCGAGATGGTCAAGCAAGGCCATGAAGTAACCGTGGCCACCCAGGGTGATTCAGAGTATGTTCCCCGTTTTCACGATCATGGGGTCAAGGTGATAGATTGCTACCCGAAGGGTAAAATCTGTTTCAATACTATTAGAACGCTTCACCACGAACTAAAAGACGGCGACTATGATATTTGCTACGCTTTTAACTCGAAGACCATTCCCAATGCCGCTTTTGCCTGCATAGGTACTCGTGCCAAGCTAATAACTTACCGTGGCACAACGGGGGGGCTTTACCGCCACGACCCGAGCGCCTACCTGACCCACCTCCACCCTCGAGTTGACGGTATTGTCTGCGTTTCAGAAGCCGTGCGTCAGGATGTCATCAAGCGAGTATGGAAAAAGTCAGAGCAAATCAAAACCATTTACAAAGGCCACCAACTTGAATGGTATCAAGTGCCGGCGACCAAACGGGAAGAGTTTGGTTTAAATGACGATCACGTTATCGCTGTGACTGCCGCACATGTGCGACCAAGTAAGGGGATATCCGTTCTGGTAGAAGCTACCCACCACATCGACAACCCTAACTTCCATTTACTCCTTGTCGGCAGCGGTTTCGAGCCTCATATCGAGGAAATCAAGCAAAGCCCTATGGCTGACAGGATTCACCTGATCGGTCACAGGAAAGATGTCCCGTCAATCATGGCAATGGCAGACTTTCAAGTCCAGCCTTCGGTCAGCGGGGAGGGCTTACCTCGTACTATTATTGAGGCAATGGCAAATAAGACAACTTCCGTTGTTACAACAACAGGTGGCTCACCAGAATTGGTTGATGATGGAAAAACTGGTTTTATCGTGCCAACCAAAGATGCTAAGGCTCTTGCTGGAGCTATGAATATGCTGATCGAAGACAGAAGCCTTATCACTACTTTTAGTGAGGCTGCCCAGCAAAAGCTAGCAAGGGAGTTTAATGCTGAGCAAACTGTAAAGAATCACATCAGCTTCTTTGAATCGCTTATTCAATGATCGCAGAGTCGTTATCCTTCAGATGCAGGCTTTTAGCATATCGTTCTAAGAGCCTGCATATCAGAACTAGTTTGATGCTAATTCCATCTGCTGCGACGTGATATATGGCAGTGTGAAAGTACTGATGTCATCTTCATCTGGGTAAACAGGACTATCCCAATACTCCTGCATTTTTGTACTCAGGGCTTCAACATCTCCACAAGGTACTATTCCGTTGGCGAGTGGCCCTTTCAGAATTTCTCCAACCGGGCCATTATTCGTGCTCACCACCGGCAGGCCACAGGCTAACGCTTCCAGAACCACATTCCCAAAACCCTCTACATCAGAACTTAATACAAAGAATTTTGCCTTATCTAACCAACGATAAGGGTTACCATCAAACCCCGGTAGCAAAACTTTACCGTGTAAATTATATTTATTAATCAAACTTTCAATGTTATCCCTTTGATTTCCCTCTCCCAAGATAACTAATTTGCAGGGTAGCTTTGACATTGCATAACTCTCAATCAGCACATCAAAACGCTTTTGTTTCGTAAGCCTACCGACAGAAATAATATAATCACCTTCGATAGGGCTACCCTTTTTTGAAAGAAGCTTTAATCGTTGTAGATCAATCGGGTTATGAATAACCTCACTGCTATGCAGGTCCACCTCTTTCTTTTTTAAAGACACCATCAAGTCTTTCAGAATGAAGTTTGAAACACAAAAAACTTTTTTCCCGTTTAAAAGCTTTTTAGTCCAATATTTCCAATATCTTTCTTTGATTGAACTTTTCCCAACAGGGATTTCAAAAGGTAAATGGAAACTGAACACAACATTTGAAGCATTCATCCACCATGTACGATATAAAGAGCGTGCACCTCTTACAAAAATGGCATCAAATTTTCCCGATTCATTCTCCAGTTTATTTATATATCTCTCGATCAAAGGTTTAAATATATACTTCGCAAAAAAGCACTCCCCTCGAGGAAGTAGGTATCGTAGTAAGACCTTATAAATTAGATAATATACTGCTAGGTGCGGCCGGTATATAAGATATTCACTTAAGTTTAGGCTAATAACCTTGCATGGAAAATCAACATCAACGCTGTCACCTTTTTCAAGGGTCAAAATAACTACATTATTACCTTGTTTTTGATGATACCGGGCAAGGGCAACTGTCATTTTCTGTATGCCGCCCATTTTCAGGTTATGCACGATAAATAAGATATTTTTTTCCATAAATTCTATCTTCTAATTTCAAAAGCAAAGCAAATTAATTAATTCTTGTTAAAGTAAAATAGTTTTAATTAGTTGATACTGCCGTTCTGTCACTTCTTCAACCCTTTCATCCGTGCTGAGTTGTCCAGGGCAAGCATCAGCAATTGCCTTGAGCTTCTTCGATAAAATCGCTAAGTCATCATCAGTTGCAACCTTAAATATCGCGGGAAGCCTGTGCCATTTATTTGGAGTAGGAAAAATTTTCGCAAGAGCAGATTTCAAGATGTTTTCGCAAGCTTTCCCTATTTTCATATTAAATTGACTCATAAAAGGTAGGGTTTCTAGCTGCAGGGATATACCCATGTGCTCAGAAAAGTCATACCACTTCTCCTCATTAAATGCAGGAGAGAATTTGGCACCCACCCATGGGATACGAAGTGCATCAGCGACAATTGCACCATGCATCGCTTCAGTCACGACTTTTTCACACCCTTGCAAAGCAACTAGAAAGTCTTCCACCGGTTGTTTAGCTGAGATGAACTTCAACCCAGCTTGCTCACAAACAGCCTGCCAGTTGATATAGTCTTCACTTCGGTGATGGGGGATAAAACCTATACCAGAAGGCTTTGATTCTGGTTGAGGCAGTTCAACTTTCCGAAGCAAGTAGGCACCGTCACCAATCGCCTTATCTGTTGATAACCCCAGCTTATGAGCTGTTCTCGGGCCACGGACACCCAATACCTGACAACGTTCGTCCAATATAGGGAGTTCTTCATCCCATGCACCAGAAGAGAAGATAATCAGCTTTTTAGCATCCTTAAGCCGTTCATTAACTCGCTTTTTAGTTAAAATTGTACCGATACCCAGAAAGTAAGTTTCTGAGCTTTCATTAATAGTATTTCCTAGCAACTTCGGCCACAACCATGGATTGAGATCATCACCAAAGTTATACGTCTCTGAGTGACAGTACTCTAATTTCATTCTTTTACCTTATCATCTTGTTCCATCAGCCACAGGCCAACATACTTATTGAAGTTTACCTGAGCATAAGTCATGGCAACGATAAACCCGACGCTTCCATCTAAAAAGCCACGACGGATTATGTAGATCAGAAAGAAGGTCCATATAGCACGCAGCAACGCTAGGAACAGGCCATGAGATTTCTTGCCTTTGCGGTGATATTTTTGCGATCCTAACCACGCATACTTCGCAGCCTTATCAAGGCCATGGCCGTAATCACGGTGGGTATAATGCAGCAGATACCCTTTCATAACCCCTGTACTTCCTGTTGCAGGAATAACCGTTTCATGCACTTCATCTAGGGTATATTGGGAGCCTTCGCGCTTGAACAAGCGTAATACAGAGCGAGCACTGCGCCCATACCTTAGAGTTTTACCATATAGGGTGACGCCCCATGGTAGTCGATAAGCGGTGTGCTCGATAACATCTTGTCCAAGCAAGGCCGTCAAAGCCTGCTGCATAGTGCCATCTAACGCTTCATCAGCATCAATTGACAACACCCAGTCACAACTTGCCTTCTCAAGCGCCCGTTGTTTTTGTTTGCCAAACCCCGGCCAGTCTGTCTCAGTAACATTATCGGTATAACGGCGGCAAATATCGACCGTTTCATCAGTAGAACCACTATCCAGAACGATAATTTCATCAGCAATCGGGGCGACTGATTGAAGACAAGCCTCCACCCGGTCAGCTTCATTTTTGGTTATTAAAATCACTGACAATGTGTGTTTTTTCATAAAAATTCCATTGATGTTATCAATAGTTAACTCAACTCGTCACTTTAAGTGAGCCAGTAACTCTAACATGTATTTTTCACGTTGATGATAAAGAGGCTGTGAAACATATTTATCTCTATATGTTTGTTTGGCTACGAAACTATCAATGAATTCAGAATAGCTATCATCAAGCTCTGCATAACAATTTGTCATTAATTGAACGTCATGCCATACCTGTTTATGGGCTTCTCGCTTAACGACTTCGTTAAAAAGATAAAACATCCAAAAATAAGGCGCGCTATACTTTTGTTCCATTTTATCAAGCAAATTGAAGCCACTGCCACTTTTGCTGAGCAACTCTTTCGAACCTGCAATCAACTTCGTCGTTTTCAGCCCAACTATATCGAGATCGACTGGACGCTCCTTGAGCAAATATCGCAGTGATTCATCCAGAAGTGATTGGGTTATAGGGTGTCCTTGAGTCGATGCTAGGAACCAGGAAACCAGGGTCCTGTCGTCAGCCTTCTTTTCCCGGAAAGAGAAGAAACCGGTATCTGAAAGCTCCAGCCAATCACTTAACGGTTTTTTACAGAACGTCGTCGCATCGGCCCATACTCCACCAAATCGGTTCAATAAAAACAACCGGAGCAAATCGCTCTTGCCCGCAGCACCTAACTCGACACTGCACAGCTTAAAAACATCATAAAAATCAAAACCAAAAATAGATCTAATATTGTGCTTATCCAAGAGGACAACATCATAGTCTGGATTGAACTTTACCCAGCTTCTATAGCTCAGCTTTACCACATCAGGAGCATGTTCTAGGCCAGAGTCCCAAAACATCCAAATCGTCTTACTGAAGCATCCGCGCTCTACAGGCTTAGATACTTGACTGAGAGCATAGTTCGCTTTTTCTCTTTCTTGTGTGGAAAGTAATTTTTTCGCCTTGAATTTGCACTTTGCAACCCTAAGACATTCTTTAATTCTGCGGCTGATAGAACCCATTAGTAATCTTCGATACTCAGCAAATTAATGTATATTTGTTGCGATAGCGAACCAAAGTACGCAACTTTAGTTACCATTTCCAATAACCCAGCTTCTTGCGCATTTTAAATTGACGCAGCAGGTTTAGTGGTTTGGGTTTGAGGCCGGCCCGCCCATCTTCCACCAGCTGGTTGGTTGCATCCAATACCCGCAGGCTTGATTGACCATCCATATACGGGTGAATAGTCTGACAGTATTGCTCGATATCCGCCATCAAACTCGGTGGGCGCATGAGCGCCTGTTCCAAGGCCGCTTCAACCTGTTCAATCTCTGTCACGTTGAGTAGATGGTCTGCTGGTGACTGATTGCGGAATGTCACCACAGGTTTTCGTTGCAACAAAAACATCAGTAATATCGACGAGGTATCGCATAACATGACATCAGCAGCCTGCAGTAAGGGCAGGACATTGTCAGTCTCGACAAACTCCAAATTCTCACTTTGTAGCTGCTTGTACTGCTCGACAACCGCCGAGTCCATTTTCGGGTGGAATTGTATCAACCAACGCCATTTCCCCTTTTCCACCAATGCCTTTATCTTATCGTATAAGATAGGTGCACAAGTCAGGTTACGGGAAAAAGTCGAGCACATCAGTACCGTGGGCCGATTATCCTGTGGTGCAAGGTATGGATTATCTGCCACTGGGGAAAAAAGTGGATCCAGCGCTGGCCAGCCAGTTTGGACAACTTGGAAAAAGCCATGCTCTTTCGCCAGTAGCTCAAACCTTTCGGTAGTATCCGGGCCCTGGGTACAGTAAAGGTCAAAACAGCCACGAATTTCAAAATGGTCCTCACGGCCACGGCGGTTCAGCTTCCCGGCATTGAAACCATGGAATACACCCACCTTTATGCCCGGTATAAAGCTGGGAACAACATTACCGGGAACAAATACAGCATCTGGCCGCCATTGCTTTACCGCCTCAACTGATGTGAGCAAGGTTTCTTCCGTTTTGATATAGCCGGGATCCGCTTCGTTACCCTCAATAAACCAACAAACTTCTCCGCCTTGCTCAATAATGGCTGCCTGCAGCGGGCGCAGCATAGCATAAGAATAATTCTGGGCGACATACATCAAATAGCGCTTGCTCTGTTGGCTCACGACTCTATCCTCGGCATCCACTTTGATAAAATTAATGTGCATTCTATCGCAATCATAGGAAAGATTGGGAAATTTCCCTGCCTGTTATAAGACACAGATGCCGTTATAATAAGCCGATAACCCAAGACTATAACGACCGTATGTTTATCCGAGCCCTTTACACCTTGCTGCTGACGGCTGCCTCTCCACTACTCCTGTTTGGCCTATACCGCCGCCGGCCCAACAAGCCCAAGTTCGGTCCGCGCTGGAAAGAGCACTTTGGTTTTACGCCCCCGTTAGTTGATGCTAATAACGGACAACCACTTTGGATCCATGCGGTCTCCGTCGGCGAGTCGATTGCCGCGATTCCTGTGATCAAAGCCATCAAAGCAAAAAATCCCGAACAAACAATAGTGGTCACTACGACCACCAGCACCGGGGCAGAGCAAATCAGCAAATTGGGTGATTTGGTCGAACACCGTTACATGCCGATAGACTTTGCTTGGTGCGTTCGCGGTTTCCTCAAAACCATCAAACCTTCAGCCATGCTGATCATGGAAACCGAGCTCTGGCCCAACACGCTGGCTACCGTTCACCAAGCAAATATACCTGTCGTGGTGATGAATGCCCGCTTGTCGGAGCGTTCGGCCAGGCGTTATGCCAAGTTCCAGCCCGTTTTCGATATGATAGCAGCCAACCTTGATCACCTGCTGTGTCTGCACCGGGACGATGCCGACCGGTTTGCGCAATTGGGTATAGCGCCTGAGCGCCTCAGCGTGACGGGTTCGGTCAAATTCGATATCCAGATAGAGCCAGCCCTGATTGAACAGTCCCAACAACTGCGCCAACAACTGGGAGAATCGCGCCCAGTATGGATTGCAGCCAGCACCCACAAGGGCGAGGACGAGCAAATTCTCGAGGCTTTCAATACGGTCAAACAGCAGCACCCCGAGAGCCTATTAATCTTGGTCCCTCGCCATCCTGAACGCTTCGACAGTGTTGCCGAGCTGTGCCAATCACAGCAATTGAGCTGCGTTCGCCGCACCTCAGAACAAGACGTTGATGAAGCAACGGATGTGTATCTGGCCGATACCATGGGGGAGATGCTGCTATTGATGGGGGCGGCAGATGTCACCGTGATGTGCGGCAGCTTAGTTGGCGACAAGGTCGGTGGCCACAACATGCTCGAACCTGCCGCCTTGGCCAAACCGGTACTGACCGGGCCGAGTTTCTATAACTTTGCCGACATTACCCAACAGCTCGAAGCCGCGGGGGCATTGAAGGTATGCGATGATGCAAAACAGATAGCAGAACACCTCGACGAACTACTATCTGATCCTACGCAGTGTCAGCATATGGGTAAGGCTGCCATAGGCGTCGTACAGCAAAACCAAGGGGCAGTAGCCAAAACACTGGCAGTGCTAGACCAGCAACGCCAAGGCTACCCAGTAAGATGCCAGCAAACTAAGTAGACGCTATATCAACCCGCTTGGTAGCCAGCCAATAACCACTCCCAGCATTGTTGTTCGAAGTGTATTCCCCGCTTGCCTTGCTCTTTGACAAAAGAGCGGTGCAGGCGGGACAGGTTATCTTCCTTCCAGCCCTCACCTTCTTGCTCATAGCACTTGTCAAAATCAATCAGCCAGACCTGCTGTTGGCTATCTAGCAAGATGTTATGACTGTTGAGATCGGTATGGCAAACCTGGAGATCATGCATCTTTCTGATCATCGCCCCAATTGAGCGCCAGTTTTGCTCCGGCAAAGCGTTATGCTCGAGCAGGGCGACTAGATCTTTCGCCCCAGAGATTTTTTCCACAAGGATATCAGCTTGGTAGGTCAAACCCTGTTTAACTGCACGTGCGGCAACCGGGCGAGGCACCCTTACCCCGCCACGGGCCAACTTGTCCAGCAACCTAAACTCCTCGGCCGAGCGGGTCTTGTCCCACCCCGTGAACCAATAGGCGTCCTCGACCAGTTTGCCGAACAATCCCCCACGCCGGTAATGGCGCAGTGCCATTTCAAGGCGAGTCGCTTTGACAAACCATGTGGTACCACGGCCTTGGGCCGAGCCAATCACCAATCCTTGTTGCTGCCAAAAGGCAGGGTCGAAGCACTGTTGCGGGTCTTCCGCCAATAATTCCGGGTTAAACCAAATCCGCTGGTTGCCGCTTGCTAGTTCTTGCACGCTTTATCTCCAAACTTGAGGGACAGAGTATTTTACAATCACTTACCTGAACTGCATAATTTCATCTCTGATTGATTAACAGGACTTTGTCATGGCGTTATTTACCGCCCCGCCACGCTCAATTTGTATTCTCAGGCTATCTGCTATCGGTGATGTCTGCCATGCCATTTCTGTCGTACAGGCGATACAGGCCCACTGGCCGTCTACCGAGATCACCTGGGTCAGCGGGAAAATCGAAGCCCAGCTGATTGGCGATCTGCCCGGGATAAAAGTGGTGGTATTTGACAAAAAGGCCGGATGGGCCGGGATGAAAGCGGTATGGAAAGCACTGAAGGGACAAAAGTTCGATGCCCTGCTTCATATGCAAGCCGCCCTGCGGGCCAGTGCCCTATCCCTTGGGATAAAGGCGAGATACCGCATCGGATTTAGCAAGAACCGGACTAAAGAAGGCCAGTGGCTATTCACCAACCGCCACCTCCCTAGCACTGAAAGTTTCCACGTACTGGATAACTTTGCCGACTTCGCCCGCTACCTTGGTGTCCCTTTCGAGGCCCCGCACTGGAATATTCCGCTGGGCGACGATAACAAAGCCTTTGCCCAGCAGCAGATAAATGGCAAACCGACCCTTATTATCTCGCCAGCCGCCAGCAAAGACGAACGCAACTGGCTGACCGAGCGATACAGCCAACTTGCAGACTATGCCGCGGAGAAAGGGATGCAGGTACTCCTGTGTGGCTCGCCGGCACCGCGCGAAATCGCTTTAGGTGAAGCTATCAGCCAGCATTGCCAGCACGCCCCTGTGAACCTGATCGGTAAAACCAGCCTCAAGCAGCTGACAGCCCTACTTGGCGCAGCCGACGTCGTTGTGGCTCCCGACACTGGCCCAGCCCATCTGGCAACGACCCAAGGTACACCCGTTATCGGCCTTTATGCCCACAGTAACCCGAAACGTACCGGGCCATACAACAGCCTAGCCTATGTCGCGAGCGTCTACGAGCAGCATGCAAAGCAACAACACGGCAAACCGGTAGCCGAACTGCCATGGGGCACCCGGGTCAAGGGCGACACCCTGATGCAAGACATCCAACTAGATGATGTCACGGCCATTTTGGACCAACTGATTTCCTAATTTGATATTTACTGACTGGTATTTAATATGACAACCCGCGTTATTTACCCTGGCACGTTTGATCCCATTACCAATGGTCACCTCGACTTGATCGAGCGCGCGGCGGCCATGTTTGACCATGTAGTGGTTGGCATTGCCTATAGCCCAAGCAAGAAACCGCTTTTCGACCTCAAGGAGCGTGTTGATTTGGCGCAGCAGATCACCCAACACCTACCTAACGTCGATATCGTTGGCTTCTCCGGGCTACTAGTCGACTTTGCCAAAGAGTACCAAGCCAATGTATTGGTACGCGGCCTGCGTGCGGTTTCGGATTTCGAATACGAATTCCAACTGGCCAACATGAACCGCCGCCTGATGCCAGAGCTGGAAACGGTATTCCTAACCCCAGCCGAGGAGAACTCTTTTATCTCCTCGACCATCGTCAAGGAAGTCGCCCTGCACAAAGGCGATGTTAGCCAGTTCGTTGATCCGGTGATCTGCAAAGCGCTGCTTGAAAAGCTCAGCAAAAGATAACACCGGCTAACCAATAAAAAAGGAGGCTACCGCCTCCTTTTTAGTAATTCACGCTGCTCCTGGCAGCATTTAGCCTTAGCGTTGGTAGTACTCACGGTACCAGTCAACAAAGGCTTTCACGCCTTCCTTGACCTTCACTTCCGGCTTATAACCTGTTGCTTCAAAGAGATCTTTGGTATCGGCGTAAGTAGCATAGACATCGCCCGGCTGCATTGGCATAAAGTTTTTCTTCGCCTCGATACCCAGCGCATCTTCCAGAGCCTCGATGTAATCCATCAATTTGACCGGGCTGCCATGGCCAATGTTGTAAACATTATAAGGCGCCGAGCTCGTGCCTGGTGTACCCGCTTCCACTGTCCAGTCCGGCGTCTTGGTAGGAATAACATCCTGAATACGGATGATCCCCTCTACGATATCATCGATAAACGTAAAGTCGCGGCGCATGTCGCCATTGTTGTAGACATCAATTTCACGTCCCTCGATAATCGCATTGGTGAACTTGAACAGCGCCATATCCGGACGTCCCCAAGGACCGTACACGGTAAAGAAACGCAGGCCGGTTGTCGGTACGCCGTACAGGTGCGAGTAAGTGTGCGCCATCAGCTCGTTCGACTTTTTGGTCGCGGCATATAAGGAGATTGGATGATCGACGCTGTCTGCAGTATCGAATGGCATCTTCTGGTTAAGGCCATAAACCGAACTTGAAGAAGCATACACCAAGTGCTCAATCTTATGATGGCGGCAGCCCTCAAGGATAGTCAGGTGGCCAACCAGGTTACTGTCAGCATAAGCCAGTGGGTTATCGATCGAATAACGAACACCAGCCTGAGCCGCAAGGTGGATCACCCGGTCAAATTTCTGTTCGGCAAACAGGTTGGCAATACCATCACGGTCTGCCAAGTCTAACGCAATGAAAGTGAAGTTTGGGTGCGCAACTCTCGCCAAGCGTGCTTCTTTCAGTGACACCTCATAGTAGTCATTGAGGTTATCAATCCCAACAACCTCGTGTCCCATAGCACAAAGCCGCTCCACCACGGCACTCCCGATAAAGCCGGCAGCGCCGGTAACCAAATACTTCTTCATCTACATAGACCTTACAAAAGTGTACTCGTTATCCATACTTAGTATAACGATGCGTGCTGGGATCATAGCACCCACATGCTAACGACGGTAGCACCGCGGGACAAAAGCAGAGTCAATATAACTGACACCAAGGTTCAGCATGGCTGAAATAGGCTATGCCAGCCCCCTATTTCTGGCAATCGCTACAATACACTGTAGCCCGCTGGCCGATTTTCACCTCGCTCAGCGGCTTATCGCAACGTGGGCAGGGCTCACCGCCTTTACCGTATACCTGGAGTTCCTGGGCAAAATAGCCCGGCTTACCATCAGCATTTTTAAAATCTTTCAGTGTCGTCCCGCCCTGCTCGATAGCAAAGGCCAACACCGATTTGATTTCGTCGACCAGCAATGCCAGCCGCTGCGCTGAGATCTTACCCGCTTCACGCTTGGGGTGGATGCCGGCAGCAAACAGGGATTCATTGGCGTAGATGTTGCCTACCCCGACCACTACATGGTTATCCATAATAAACTGCTTCACGGCAGTGCGTTTACCCTTGGCTTTCTCCTGTAGGTAAGCGGCTGTAAACGCTTCGCTAAGCGGCTCTGGGCCGAGTTTTGCAAGTACCGGGTGCTCCCCTTGATCAGCCTGCCATAACCAAGCGCCGAAGCGGCGGGGGTCGTTGTAACGTAATACTTCACCACTCGACAGGCACAGGTCGACATGATCATGCTTTTCCGGCGGGATATCCGACGGTAATACCCTCAGGCTACCGGACATACCAAGGTGGACAATGGCATAACCGGCGTCAGTTTCGAGCATCAGGTATTTCGCCCGGCGGGTTACCCGGCGGATCACCTGCCCTTCAATCTGGCTGATTTCTTCCGGTACCGGCCAGCGCAGCTTGGGGTTGCGGACAATAATCTTGGTCACGGTCTGGTTGGTCACATGGGGAGAAATCCCCATCCGGCTGACTTCAACTTCAGGTAATTCAGGCATGGCTTTCTCATTAATATTTCGATTTATAGACCCACTATAACACCGGTGGGAACAGATAGGCTTCTTCTACCGATATCGCCAGCCACTCACCTTGCCAATTTTTCAGCAACCAAAACTGGGGCTGCTGGTATACCGTCACCCGAACGGGTTCTTCCCAACCTGCCAGCCAGATCTCGACACTGCTTGGCGGCGGCAAGGTTGGTTTGAGTTTACCGACCATTTCATTACTAACAGCAGTACCAGCCAAAGACTGCCAGTGGCTGATAAGCTGATCTGCAGGTAGGGCGACACGTGGACTGGCCTGCCAACTGCCATCTTCACGATTGACGCTTGTGAGGGGTAAATGAAGCTGATCGATTTCAGCTTGGGTCGGCAATAACGCCGTCATATCAGGTTGGACTTGCGTTTCCCCTTCATGGCCAAACCGATGTTTGACCAGTTCTGGCAACTGGACCACAGCGATAAAACAGATCAC
Organism: Photobacterium rosenbergii; assembly: GCF_003026455.1. Classification (GTDB taxonomy): domain Bacteria; phylum Pseudomonadota; class Gammaproteobacteria; order Enterobacterales; family Vibrionaceae; genus Photobacterium; species Photobacterium rosenbergii. The sequence continues at coordinate 87,771 of NZ_PYMB01000006.1, read as the reverse complement.
AGCGATGATAATGACATTGTTCCAGCCGCGGCGAGATAGCCTCATAACGGTACTCCTTGAAAGCCCTTAAAACGGATAATAGTCAAACTATACCGCTAAGGTCCCCATAATGCAGGTCGTTCATGTCACAAGGTAAAAAGAGTGATATTGAGATAATTTGAGTATGGGAGGGTGGATTTCAGGTATAAAAAAACCCAGTTAGAAAACTGGGTTTTTATCAAAAAAGCGAAAAACCAATTACTTGATTTTAGCTTCTTTGTACATAACGTGCTTGCGAACTACAGGATCAAATTTTTTGATCTCGAATTTGCCTGGCATGTTACGCTTGTTTTTGTCGGTAGTGTAGAAGTGGCCTGTACCAGCAGATGATACTAGACGGATCTTCTCACGAATGCCTTTAGCCATTGTTCAAATCCTCTTAAACGTTCTCGCCGCGAGCACGCATATCAGTAAGAACGGCGTCGATACCTTTCTTATCAATGATACGCATACCTTTCGCAGAAAGGCGTAGTTTAACGAAGCGTTTTTCGCTTTCTACCCAGAAACGATGAGTTTGCAGGTTCGGCAGAAAACGACGCTTGGTGGCATTACGTGCGTGTGAACGGTTGTTACCCGTTACAGGACGCTTACCAGTTACTTGGCATACTCGGGACATTACTGTCTTCTCCAAATCGTTTCAGCTCGATATCTACCGTGGCTATTTCAATGCGGAAAATTCATTCTCACATACAACCACAGCTATCAAAGGTCGCGCATTATACTAAGTCAAAACCAGTTGCTCAAGTCCCGAGCAGTCCTTTCTCAACTTTTTAAGCAAAAAATGGTTATTTTATAGCCATCCTCGCTCTGCAAAAGAAGTGATGTCTCCGTCACCGACAACAAAGTGATCCAGAACCCGAATATCCACCAACGACAGTGCATCACTGATCCGGCGGGTAATTCGGCGATCTGCTTGACTCGGCTCTGCCACGCCTGACGGGTGATTATGCGCTAAAATGAGCGCGGCTGCATTAAGTTCTAGCGATCTTTTTACAACTTCCCGTGGATAAACGCTTGCAGCATCGATTGTTCCCTCGAAAAGTACCTCACCGCTAAGCACCCTATGCTGGTTGTCGAGAAATAGAATATAAAAGGCTTCCCGGTGACGGTCACGCAGTACATGGCTGAGATAACGTCTTGTATGGGCGGGACTTGTCAGCGCACCTTCCTTCTTTAACTTTTCCTCCAGATAACGCTGGTTCATCTCCAGCACAGCCTGCAACTGGGCATATTTGGCTGGCCCCAACCCCTTATACTGACAGAAGGTTGATCTATCTGCCGCCAGTAAAGCACGCAATGATCCAAATTGATCCAACAGATCTGTCGCCAGCTCTATCGCATTCATCCCGGCAATCCCGGTCCGCAGAAAAATAGCCAGCAGTTCAGCATCCGACAAAGCACCGGGTCCGCGTTCCAACAGTTTTTCCCTTGGCCGGGACTGGGCCGGTAATAGCTTTAACGACATAGCTTTTCCTCCTCCCGCCAAACTAAGAGGCTGCCACCACTATGCCAAGGCCAGATCCTCATTATCCCAACTACGGCACAAAAACCATCGACAAGGCCATTGCAGGCAACATTGAAATGCCAACTCACTCGCAGTGTTTTCCCAGCAATCCCCCATCGCAAATTTGATCACAGGCAAGGAAGCAGGCTTTTTTTGGTGGCTGGCAATTTTTGGTGGTAAGGTGTGGCGCATTGACATTCCGGATATCGAGAGCAGGCAATAAGATGCAAACTTTGGCAGGAAAAAAAATTCTCCTTGGGATCAGCGGCGGCATCGCGGCATACAAATGTGCGGAGTTAACACGCCGACTGATTGAACGCGGCGCGCAAGTCCAAGTCGTTATGACCAAGGCCGCCAAGGAGTTCATTACCCCTTTGACCATGCAGGCGGTATCCGGCAGGCCGGTTTCCGATAGCTTGCTCGACCCAGCAGCAGAAGCCTCGATGGGCCATATTGAATTGGCTAAGTGGGCTGATTTGGTCCTGTTAGCACCCGCCACCGCCGATTTGATTGCCCGTATGGCTGCGGGAATGGGTAATGACCTTCTAACCACCCTTTGCCTTGCAACGGACGCACCGGTTGCTGTCGCGCCAGCGATGAACCAGCAGATGTACCGCCATGTTGCCACTCAAGAAAATATTGCCACCCTCGCCCGCCGTGGTTGCCATATCTGGGGTCCGGCCAGCGGTGAACAAGCATGTGGCGATGTGGGCCCGGGCCGGATGCTAGAACCGATGCAACTCGTACACATGGCAGAGGACTTCTTCAAACCGAGCGATCTTGATGGCCTCAACCTGACCATTACTGCCGGGCCGACCCGAGAAGCGATCGACCCGGTCCGTTACCTGACCAACCACAGTTCCGGCAAGATGGGTTACGCCATTGCCGAAGCGGCAGCCAAACGCGGTGCCAACGTCACCTTGATCAGCGGCCCTACCAACCTGGCTACTCCTGCGGGTGTTGAACGCATCGACATCAGCAGTGCTGAGCAGATGCACCAAGTAGCAATAGAGCACGCAACGAGTAGCGATATCTTCATCGGCTGCGCCGCTGTAGCCGACTTCCGACCGGCAGACATCAGTGAGCAGAAGATGAAGAAGAAAGACGGCGAAGATGACATGGTGATCCGCTTGGTGAAAAACCCAGATATTATCGCCAGCGTCGCTGCGCTTGCTGCACAGCGCCCATTTACGGTCGGCTTTGCTGCCGAGACTCAGGATGTCGAACAGTACGCCCGTGGCAAACTGGCGCGCAAAAACCTCGACCTTATCTGTGCCAACGATGTTTCAGGCGAAGGGCAAGGCTTCAACAGCGACCAAAATGCCCTGCACCTATACTGGCCACAAGGCGACAAGGCCTTGCCTTTGACCAGCAAGGCCGAACTGGGTGCCCAATTGGTCAGCGAAATCGTCGCACTGTTCAAAGCCGGGCAATAGTTCTGCTCCTCACCGCAGTTGCTGATGAATTAACCGAATAAGATCAAATATAAAGCCCATCACTTCAGGTTGGGCTTTTTTTGTCGATAAAGAGATCAGTATCGGCGGGCAGTGCTTTTCACGGCAGGGTTACGCCGCTAAGATAGGCGGGTTTCATCCTGTCCATTGACAGTCTTATTTTGAAAAGGAACGGTTATTCATGGCTGGCAACAAGAAAAACAACCGCCGCGAAGAAATTTTGCAAGCGCTGGCGCAAATGCTGGAATCTGCCCAAGGCAGCCAACGTATTACTACCGCTAAGCTGGCAGCCCAGGTTGGTGTCTCGGAAGCCGCCCTCTACCGCCATTTCCCAAGCAAGGCGAGAATGTTCGAGGGCCTGATCGAGTTTATCGAGGACGCCATCACTACCCGTATCAACCGCATCCTCGATGACGAAAAAGACACCCTGCAACGCCTGCGCATGGTGCTGCAGCTGATCCTTGGCTTCGCCGAGCGCAACCCGGGCCTGACCCGCATCATGACCGGCCACGCCCTGATGTTTGAGCAAGACCGCCTGCAAGCCCGTATCAACCAGCTATTCGAGCGTATCGAAACCCAGCTGCGCCAAATCCTACGCGAGCGCAAGTTACGCGAAGGCAAAGGCTTCCCGGTTGACGAGTCTATCCTTGCCGCCCAGTTATTAGGCCAGGTAGAAGGCAGCCTGAACCGCTTTGTCCGCTCGAACTTCAAGTACAAGCCGACCGCCAACTTCGACGATTACTGGCACCTGCTAAGTGCAGAGCTAGGGTAAAAGCAGGTTCGAGGGGCGAGTTCCTGAATCTTAAAAATAACGCACATAAAAAAGCGAGAGGTTTTCACCTCTCGCTTTTTATTTGGGTCCTGGGTCCTGGGTCCTGGGTCCTGGGTCCTGGGTCCTGGGTCCTGGGTCCTGGGTCCTGGGTCCTGGGTCCTGGGTCCTAAAAGCGTTTTCTAATAGCGATACGATGTAAAGCACTTAGCTCTTTTTTTTGCTCTTTCCAAGGACCCCGTTCCCGTTTTTCCAAGGATCTAGGTTCTTGAACCTTATACCCCGTACTCTGCACGGTACGCTTTCACCGCTTCCAGGTGCTGCTCCATGCCGTCCTGCTCTTCCAGGTAGCTCACTACATCACCTAGCGATACGATAGAGACTACCGCACAGCCAAAGTCACGCTCAACTTCTTGGATAGCTGACAGCTCACCCTTGCCTTTCTCCTGGCGGTCGATTGCTACAAGCACACCAGCCAAGTCAGCACCATTGGCCTTGATGATTTCCATCGACTCACGAATCGCCGTCCCGGCAGTGATCACGTCGTCAACCAGCATGATGCGGCCTTCTAGCGCGCTACCTACCAGATTGCCGCCTTCGCCGTGAGCTTTGGCTTCCTTACGGTTAAAACAGTATGGGGTATCTACATCATGGTGATCTGCCAGTGCAACCGCTGTTGTGGTGGCAATTGGGATCCCCTTGTACGCAGGGCCAAACAACACATCGTATTCGATACCGGCATCTACCAAAGCCTCAGCGTAAAAACGGCCTAGGCGTGCAAGGTCACGACCTGTGTTGAACAAACCCGCGTTGAAGAAGTACGGGCTCTTACGGCCAGATTTCAGAGTGAACTCACCAAACTTCAGTACGCCCTTTTCCAAGGCAAATTCGATGAACTGACGCTGATATGCTTTCATGTTTTCTCCTTAATAGATGCAACTTGTGATTACACGATTCAAATCTAAACGCTGGGCCGCATTAACCGGTAACGCGAAGCCCAGGCCAAAAAAAAGCGGCTCCAATAGGAACCGCTTCAAAAACTAACTTTCCAGCGCTTGCTTCTGAACACTAACAATGTCGGCAATGCCGTCTTTCGCCAGGGCCAGCATCGCCAGCAACTCTTCGTGGCTAAAGGCTTCACCTTCTGCAGTGCCCTGGATTTCGATCATTTTACCTTCTTCGGTCATGACCACATTCATGTCTGTTTCTGCAGCCGAGTCTTCAACATACTCCAGATCGCAAATAGCTTCACCGTTATAGATGCCTACCGACACTGCAGCCACCATGCCTTTCAGTGGGCTGGCCTTAAGCATGCCTTTTTCCAGCATGTAATTGATAGCATCGACCAAGGCAACCATCGCACCGGTAATAGATGCTGTACGGGTACCGCCGTCCGCTTGGATAACATCACAGTCAACCGTGATCATCTGCTCGCCCAACGCTTCTAGGTCAACCGCAGCACGTAGGCTACGGGCAATCAGGCGCTGGATTTCCATCGTACGGCCACCCTGCTTGCCACCGGCAGCTTCACGGCGGTTACGCGAGTGAGTTGCACGCGGCAGCATGCCATATTCCGCCGTCACCCAACCTTGTCCTTTACCTTTTAGCCAGCGTGGCACATTTTCTTCCACACTTGCGGTACAAATTACCTTGGTATCACCAAACTCAACCAGCACCGAACCTTCGGCATGGGCAGTAAAGTTACGGGTAATAGTAATTGGACGAACTTGGTTGTTGCTTCTTCCGCTTGGACGCATCGGTGGCTCCCTCTGGCTGGATGACATTAACCGGCGATTATAGCCACAACCTCCCGGTTGTGCACGTGAAACCCAACCGGTATGGTATTTCCGGTACTGACTGCTGGCAGAATCACCATATCACCGTTACGTAACCCCCGTTAAGCCAAGCCATTTGAAGTTACTTGGGTATATGCTTAAGGCTAAGTATAATCGTGACATTCGGATAACTGCGCACCACTTGCACATCAATGACGGTGGATTGCCAATGCACCCCACCCTAAGCAGTTATCAACCACCACTATTAGAGGCCACTAGCCAATGATCCATAGCATGACCGCCTACGCCCGTCGCGAAGTCAAAGCCGACTGGGGCACAGCCGTTTGGGAAATCCGCTCGGTAAACCAACGCTACCTTGAAACCTACCTGCGTATGCCTGAGCAATTCCGCAGCCTGGAGCCTGTCCTACGCGAGCGTTTCCGCAAACGCCTGGCCCGGGGCAAGGTAGAGTGTAACCTGCGTTTTGAAGTGAACCCAGCGGCCAATACCGAGTTGAAAATCAACGAGGAGCTAGCCAAGCAGGTGATCAATGCTGCCAAGTGGGTAAAAGAAACCGCTGGCGAAGGCAGTGTCGGCCCATTCCAGGTACTGAACTGGCCTGGCGTGATGGAAGCGCCGGAGCAAGACCTTGACGCTATCAACAAAGATTTGTTAGCTGCATTCGATAACACGGTCGATGACTTCATTGCCGCCCGCGCCAGCGAGGGCGAGAACATGAAAGCGCTTATCGAACAGCGCCTTGAAGCGATTTCTGTAGAAGCAACCAAGGTTCGCAGCATGATGCCGGAAGTACTGAACTGGCAGCGCGAGCGCATCATGACCCGTTTGGAAGAAGCTAAAGTCGAATTGGATGCCAACCGTGTCGAGCAAGAGTTAATCATGCTGGCGCAGAAGAGCGATGTTGCCGAAGAGCTTGACCGCCTTGACTCGCACGTCAAGGAAACCCAAAAAATCATGAAAAAAGGTGGTGCCTGTGGCCGCCGCCTCGACTTCATGATGCAGGAATTCAACCGCGAGTCGAACACCCTGGCCTCGAAATCGATCAATACTGAGATCACAGCCGCTGCCGTCGAACTCAAAGTGCTTATCGAGCAGATGCGCGAGCAGATCCAGAATATCGAATAACCACCCATTGCGCCCCGGGCAGCACCTAAGCCCGGGATGATCATTGTGCTGGCATGAAATGATCATAAATTCCAACTAGGCTTAACTTTAACTCGAGCAAAAAGTTGAATTTTCAAGCAACCAGCTAATTTCTTTTGCGCGCGGATCATGATAATCTGCGCGCCCTTCTATCACTGAGTGAAAATAGGCAATGAGCAAAGGTACTCTATACATTGTGTCGGCCCCGAGCGGCGCAGGCAAATCCAGTCTGATTAACGCCCTGTTGGAAACCAACCCGGTCTATGACATGAAAGTATCCGTCTCTCACACCACCCGTGGCATGCGTCCGGGCGAAGAGCACGGTGTTCATTACAATTTCGTTAGCGTAGAAGAGTTCCAAGAACTAGTAGAGCAAGGTGCATTCCTTGAGCACGCTGAAGTTTTCGGCAACTACTACGGCACATCTCGCCCGTGGATCGAGCAGCAGCTGAACAAAGGTATCGATGTATTCCTCGATATCGATTGGCAGGGTGCCCGCCAGATCCGCAAGCAGATGCCACAAGCAAAAAGCCTGTTCATCCTGCCGCCTTCGAAAGAAGAGCTGGAGCGCCGCCTCAATGCCCGTGGCCAGGACAGCGATGCTGTTATCGCCCGCCGCATGGAGGAAGCCCGTTCGGAAATCTCCCATTACAACGAATACGATTATGTGATCGTCAATGATGATTTCGATGTCGCGCTAATGGATTTCAAAGCCATTATCCGTGCAGAACGATTGAAGCAAGACAAGCAAGCTGCTAAATATAACAGCATGCTCAATGCCCTACTGGCAGAACAGTAAGTATTTTTGTACAATTTTCCATCTTTATTTATATAACCACTGGAGTCCTCCATGGCACGCGTAACCGTTCAAGACGCTGTTGATAAAATTGGCAACCGTTTCGATCTAATCCAAATTGCTGCTCGCCGCGCTCGTCAGATGCAAACCGGCGGTAAGGATCCACTGGTTCCGGAAGAAAACGACAAGTACACCGTTATCGCCCTTCGCGAAATCGAAGAAGGTTTGATCACGAAAGATATCCTAGATGCTCGCGAGCGTCAGGAACTTCAAGAGCAAGAAGCAGCAGAGCTAGCAGCTGTTAGCGCTATTGCCGGCGACAACCGTTAATTCAGGGAACCGGGCGAATTGTATCTTTTTGATAGCCTGAAAGAAGTCGCGATCGAATACCTGCCTGAGTCTCAAATCGAGGCACTCAGGCAGGCCTATCTCGTTGCGCGCGATGCCCACGAAGGGCAGACTCGCTCCAGTGGCGAACCTTATATCATCCACCCTATAGCCGTTGCCCGTATCCTGGCCGAAATGCGCCTTGATTACGAAACCTTGATGGCTGCCCTCCTCCACGATGTCATCGAAGATACCGATGTCACCAAAGACGATCTCGACAGTCGCTTTGGCTCCACCGTGGCCGAGCTGGTAGATGGTGTCTCCAAGCTGGACAAACTGAAGTTCCGCGACCGCAAAGAAGCGCAAGCCGAGAACTTCCGCAAGATGATCATGGCCATGGCCCATGACATCCGCGTTATCCTCATCAAGCTGGCCGACCGCACGCACAACATGCGCACCTTAGGTGCCCTGCGTCCGGACAAACGCCGCCGTATTGCCCGCGAAACGCTAGAGATTTTCTCTCCATTGGCGCACCGCCTGGGTATCCACAACATCAAGACCGAACTGGAAGAGCTGGGTTTCGAAGCCCTGTACCCGAACCGTTACCGTGTTTTGAAGGAAGTGGTGGCTGCTGCGAGGGGTAACCGCAAAGAAATGATTAACAAGATCCACGCTGAGATTGAGGGCCGCCTCAAGGACGCGGGGATTGAAGGCACGGTTCAAGGCCGCGAGAAGAACCTGTACTCCATCTACAACAAGATGAAGAACAAGGAGCAGCGATTCCACTCGATCATGGACATTTACGCCTTCCGCGTACTGGTCAAGGATCTGGATACCTGCTACCGCGTTCTGGGACAGGTCCACAACCTGTACAAGCCGCGTCCGAGCCGGATGAAAGACTATATCGCCATCCCGAAAGCCAATGGCTACCAGTCGCTGCATACCTCGCTGGTTGGCCCGCACGGCGTCCCTGTCGAAGTCCAGATCCGTACCGAAGATATGGATCAGATGGCCGACAAAGGGGTTGCGGCCCACTGGGCCTACAAAGATGGTGAAAGCTCCGGCACTACCGCGCAGGTCAAAGCCCAGCGCTGGATGCAGAGCCTGCTGGAACTGCAGCAGAGCGCCGGTAGCTCGTTCGAGTTTATCGAGAACGTTAAATCCGATCTGTTCCCGGATGAGCTTTACGTCTTCACGCCGAAAGGCCGGATTGTCGAGCTCCCTGTCGGGGCGACGGCGGTCGATTTTGCCTACGCAGTACACACCGATGTCGGTAATGCCTGTGTCGGTGCCCGTGTCGAGCGCCAGCCTTACCCGCTGAGCAAGCCGCTGAAAAACGGCCAGACCATTGAGATCATCAGTGCGCCGGGTGCCCGCCCGAACGCAGCATGGCTCAACTACGTGGTCACTTCCCGCGCCCGCACCAAGATCCGGCAGGTGCTCAAGACCATGCGCCGCGAAGAATCGATTACCCTTGGCCGACGCCTGCTCAACCATGCGTTGGGAGCGATCAACATCGACCAGATCGATGAAGACAACCTGCACCAGGTATTGACTGACCTGCGCCTGACCAGCCTCGAAGATCTGCTGGCCGAGATTGGCCTTGGCGAGTTGATGAGCGTAGTCATTGCCCGCCGCCTGCTGGGCAGTTCCGATGAGCTAACACCGAAAGAATCCGACCAGCGCCTGCCTATCCGCGGTGCCGACGGTATTCTGCTGACCTTCGCCAACTGCTGTCACCCTATCCACGGTGACCCAATCATGGCCCATGTCAGCCCGGGTAAAGGCCTGGTTATCCACCGCGAAGAATGTGCCAACATCCGCGGCTACCAGCGGGAGCCGGACAAATACATGGCGGTTGAGTGGAGCGAGGACTTCGAACAAGAGTTCGTCACCTCACTCAAAGTCGATATGCAGAACCACCAAGGTGCGCTAGCCGACCTGACCAACACCATTGCAGCCACCGGATCGAATATCCAGGGGCTGGCAACGGAAGAAAAAGACGGTCGCCTGTATACCATTACGGTGCGCCTGACCACCAAAGGACGTATCCACCTGGCCAATATCATGCGCCGGATCCGGGTAATGCCTAACGTGGTGCGTGTCTCACGCCAGAAAAACTAAACCGCACCAGCCGCAGGCTGGTCCGTAACAGAATAAAAAACGCCCGCTCGCGGGCGTTTTCTTTAGGTAACAGAACATGAGCCCAGAACGCTTCCAACGTATCCATGAGGTCCTTGCCACCCGCCAACCAGATTTGACGGTGTGCATGGAAGAAGTCCACAAGCCCAACAATGTCTCGGCAATTGTCCGCACTGCCGATGCCGTAGGGATCCACAAAGTCCATGCCGTATGGCCAAGCAGCGGCATGCGTATGCTGGGGAATACCTCGGCTGGCGCCCGCAACTGGGTTGAACTGGAAACCCACGACTCAATGGTCAATGCGGTCAGCACCCTCAAGGCACAGGGCATGCAGGTACTGGCCACTAACCTGTCCGATACCGCGATTGATTTCCGTGAGGTGGATTACACCAAACCAACCGCCGTTATTCTCGGTGGCGAAAAAAATGGGATCACTGCTGAAGCGCTGTCGATGGCCGATCAGGATATCATCATCCCTATGGTAGGTATGGTACAGTCATTGAATGTCTCGGTTGCCAGTGCCTTGATCCTTTATGAGGCACAGCGCCAACGCCAGAACGCAGGTATGTATAACAGGGAAAAAACCCTGCTGCCTGACGAAGTGGTTCACCGTATCCTATTTGAGCGCGGCCATCCGGTATTAGCCAAAGTTGCCCGCCGCAAAGGACTACCTTACCCGCCACTGGATGAGCATGGCCAAATCGCTGCCGATGAGCAGTGGTGGAGCATCATGCAGGCGACCGAGCCGAAAAAGAAAAAGACCTTACCTTAAACGGATATAGCCATAACGGATGTGGCCATAATGGAGTAGTAATGAGCGGACAACTTCTCGATACTATAGCCCTGACCGAACTGTCAGGTGTCGGTGCCAAAATGGCAGAAAAGCTGGAAAAAATTGGCCTGCATACCGTACAGGACCTCCTTTTCCACCTTCCGCTCCGCTACGAAGACCGTACCCGGATCTGGCCGATTGCCAGCGCCATGGCCGGACAGCACCTCACCGTTCAGGGTGAGGTACTGAGCAGCAACATTACCTTCGGCAAACGCCGGATGCTCACCGTCAAAATCAGTGACCAGACCGGCAGTGCTACCCTGCGCTTTTTCAACTTCAATGCGGCAATGAAGAACAGCCTCAGTGAAGGCAAGCAGGTCAAAGCCTATGGCGAGATCAAGCGCGGTAAGTATGGGCTTGAGATCATCCACCCCGACTACAAGGTTTTCTCCGAGTCGACCGAACTCAGCACAGAGGAAACCCTGACCCCGGTCTACCCGACTACCGATGGCTTGCGCCAGTTGACCCTGCGCAACCTGACCGATCAGGCCATGCGGCTGCTCGACAAATCGGCAGTGCGCGAACTGCTACCAGAAGGCTTGTATGACCGCCAGATGACGCTTGCACAAGCATTGCATGTCATGCACCGGCCTACACCGGATGTCTCCCTCGACCAGCTCGAGGAAGGTAAGCACCCTGCCCAGCAGCGCCTGATCCTCGAAGAATTACTGGCACAAAACCTATCCATGCTAGCTGTACGCCACAAAAGCCAGCGCCATGCCGCATGGCCGCTAGCCCAAAGCAATACACTCAAAGACAAACTACTGGCAAGCCTGCCATTTAGCCCAACCGGTGCCCAGCAGCGGGTGGTCGCTGATATCGAACGCGATCTTGCCGTGCCCCACCCGATGATGCGCTTAGTACAAGGCGATGTCGGCTCAGGCAAAACATTGGTCGCTGCTCTGGCTGCCTTGCGAGCCATAGAGCATGGTTACCAGGTTGCCTTGATGGCCCCGACAGAGCTGTTGGCCGAGCAGCACGCCATCAACTTTGCTGCCTGGCTAAACCCGCTGGGGATTGAGGTAGGTTGGCTTGCCGGCAAACTCAAGGGCAAGGCCCGCGACAAAGAGTTGGCCCGTATCGAGAGCGGCGAGGCCAAAATGGTCGTCGGCACCCATGCCCTATTCCAGGAGCAGGTAGTATTCGACAACCTTGCTCTGGTCATTATCGACGAGCAGCACCGCTTCGGGGTCCACCAGCGCCTTGAGCTACGTGAGAAAGGGGCCAATGACGGCTGCTACCCGCACCAGCTTATCATGACCGCCACCCCAATTCCGCGTACCCTGGCGATGACCGCCTATGCCGACTTGGAGACATCGGTCATCGACGAGTTGCCTCCGGGCCGTACCCCGATCCAAACCGTGGCCCTGCCCGACTCACGGCGGCAGGAAATTATCGAGCGCATCCGCTCGGCCTGCCTCAACGAGGGCCGCCAGGCCTACTGGGTCTGTACCCTGATCGATGAATCGGAAGTCTTGGAAGCCCAGGCTGCTTCCGATACCGCCGACGAGCTGACCGCACAACTACCGGAGCTCAATATCGGACTGGTCCATGGCCGGATGAAGCCAGCAGAGAAACAGGAAGTGATGAAGCGCTTCAAGGATGGCGAGTTGCACCTACTGGTTGCCACCACGGTTATTGAAGTCGGCGTAGACGTCCCCAACTCTAGCCTGATGGTAATCGAGAACCCGGAACGTCTCGGTCTGGCCCAGCTACACCAGTTACGTGGCCGTGTTGGCCGGGGCAGTGTCGCCAGCCACTGTGTACTGCTCTACCATGCGCCGCTGTCGAAAACGGCGCAGAAGCGCCTTGGTGTCCTTCGCGAAAGCAGCGATGGCTTTGTCATCGCCCAACGCGATTTGGAAATCCGCGGCCCCGGCGAGCTGCTGGGTACCAAGCAGACCGGTATTGCCGAGTTCAAGGTCGCCGACTTAGTCCGCGACCAGCACTTGATCCCACAGGTCCAGAAGCTAGCCCGCTACCTGCACGACAACTACCCGGACAACGCCAAGGCCATCATCGACCGCTGGCTCGGCCAGCGGGAGAACTATTCGAATGCATAAAAGCAGGTCGAATGCTTAAAAACAGGCCCAACGCATAAAGCTGGCAATAAAAAAAGCGAGGTCACCCTCGCTTTTTTTGTCATGGAAGAAACTTGTTTAGCTGTTACTTTTTGGCATGCATCGGCAAGCTGATCTGGACTCGAAGACCGCCTTCACGACGGTTGGAGACCTGAATCACCCCTTCGTGCTGGTCGATAATCCGTTTGACGATTGCCAGCCCCAAACCCGTCCCCTCATTGTCCGTACCACGGGCAGAATCCCCCCTGGTCAGTGGCTGGAACATCTTCGCCACCTGATCAGGGTCGATACCCGGGCCATCGTCCTCGACACAGAACCACGCACTCTTGCGGTCAGCAGCGGTCCCGCTGGAGATCTTAACCCAACCATTACCGTAACGCTGGGCGTTGACCACCAAGTTGGCGATAGAGCGCTTGATGGAGACCCCGTTACCGGTAATGACCCCGGGAATATCCGTTAGCTCCAACTCGATTTGGCGATCATAGCCGGCCTCGGCTTCCGCCACTTCTTCAAGCAGGTAGTTAAGCTCGAGATCTTCTTCCGCCTGCTTCTTGGTCGACTTGAGGTAGTCCATAAACTGGCTGATGATCTCGTTACACTCTTCGGTATCGTTGATCATACTCTCGGCCAAGTAACTGTCTTCCGGCGACATCATCTCGGTTGCCAGGCGAATACGGGTCAGCGGTGTACGCAGGTCATGGCTGACACCGGCCATCAAAAGGGCACGGTCATCTTCAAGCTGCTTGATCCCCGCCGACATCCGGTTGAACGCCTTGGTCACAGCGCGGATTTCCGACGCCCCCCGCTCCGGCAGTACCGGTGGTGTTTCCCCTTTCGCCACCTGCAAGGCAGCTTGCTCCAGTGCCACCAGCGGGCGGTTCTGGATCCGGATAAACAACCAGCCTCCGGCTATCACCATAAAGGCGATAATCAGGCTGTAATGGAACAGCGGCGAGAAATCATCTTCCTGCAGTTCAGACAGCGGTATCCGCATCAAAAAGCCGGGTATTGATTCGCTCCTGAGCCATAGCACATAGCTGTCAGCCCCCAGCACCAACCGCACCTCGGTCGGTGACTCCAGTTCCTGGGTCATCTCTTCGCTGAGGTATTCAATGACCGTGGCTTTGGCGAACTCCTGCAGCTCTTCATCATGGTCAGGATCGCTCCCGTCCTCGGCATGCAGGGTCACCCCGAGTTGTTCGAGCAACTGGCGCCTAAGCGGGGTATCGAGATGGAAAGTATTACCGTCGGCAAGCTCAACATCTTCCTTGAGCATCAAACGCACCTCGTAGGCGAGGATCCGGTTGAACTGCTGCAGGCTCGGCAGCAAGGCATAGTTGAGGACGGCCAGATAGGAGAAAATCTGGCTGGCTATCAGCAAGCCAGCCAGAAGGATCAGTGTCCGGGTAAAGGTACTGCGTGGCGACAGTCGCATGGCTTACGCCTCGCTGCCGTCCGGTACGAATACGTAGCCCAGTCCCCATACGGTCTGGATGTAACGTGGGCGGCTTGGGTCTTCTTCGATCATACGGCGCAGACGGGAGATCTGAACATCAATCGAACGCTCCATCGCCGAGTATTCACGGCCACGGGCCATATTCATCAGCTTGTCGCGGGACATTGGCTCGCGGGCATTGGTCACTAGTGCCTTCAATACCGCAAATTCACCCGACGTCAGTGGCATCGACTCTTCGCCGCGGAACATTTCGCGGGTACCCAGGTTCAGGCGGAATTCGCCGAACTCAATGATTTTGCTATCGACACTCGGTGCACCCGGCGCTTCAACAGTCTGGCGACGCAATACGGCACGGATTCGTGCCAGCAACTCGCGCGGGTTGAATGGCTTCGGCAGGTAGTCGTCAGCACCGACTTCCAAGCCGACAATACGATCCACTTCATCACCCTTGGCGGTCAGCATCAGGATTGGCAGCATGTTGTTGGCATTACGCAAACGGCGGCAAATCGACAAGCCATCTTCGCCCGGCAGCATCAAATCCAATACCATCAGGTGGAAGGTTTCACGGGACAATAAGCGGTCCATTTGCTCACCGTTAGCCACACTACGTACCTGGAAACCCTGCTCAGACAGGTAACGCTCCAGCAGCGCACGCAGGCGCATGTCATCATCAACAACTAGAATCTTATAATTTTCCTGCATATCTCACCTTACTTGCATCGACTGAGGTTATCGTGCTTTGGGCGTATTTTACTCGACGTTCCCAGCGGTTAGCTGAAATTTGCCGCTAAAATAACCACTAAATTGTTACCGTTTATGTCAGATTCGTCCATTTTCTGCGGACAACTGTTTGCTTTTATAGCCACAAACGCTGTTTACCTACCCTTTAAACTAACCTAAATTCAAGGAACTATCCAAAACAATACGCATTCTGGGAGGCTGAGGCTTGATCTGTAACCCATGCCGGACGACTATGGGCGACACCAGAGTGATTCAGCTTCCAGCAACCCGATAGATACCGGTACCTGCGATGAAAACCAACCTCATTACCCGCGAGGGCTATGACAAGCTAAAAAATGAGCTCGATTTCCTGTGGAAAGAAGAGCGTCCCGAAGTCACCAAAAAAGTGACCTGGGCAGCCAGCCTCGGTGATCGTTCCGAGAACGCCGATTACCAGTACAACAAAAAACGCCTGCGCGAGATAGACCGCCGAGTCCGCTACCTGCGCAAACGCCTCGAGCAGGTGCAGGTCGTCGATTACTCCCCGCAGCAAGATGGCAAAGTGTTCTTCGGCGCCTGGGTCGAAATCGAAAATGACGACGGCGAAACCAAAGCCTTCCGTATCGTCGGCCCGGATGAAATCTATGGCCGCAACGACTACATCTCTATCGACTCCCCCATGGCCCGGGCACTGCTGAAAAAAGAAGTCGACGATGACGTCGAGGTTAATACCCCTGCGGGCAAGAAAGAGTGGTTCGTCAATAGTATCCGCTACAAATAAACGAAAGCCCAAATCACAGAAGCAAAAATGTGAAGGCACCGCCGTTACTGACAGTTCGCTAACACGCGATGCCTTGCCTGCAATCCAATCGCCCGTAGAATGGGCCTATACCAGACAACAAGAGAAATGAACGGATGAGCAATACGATCAACCAGATGATTGCCAATGAGCTGAATGTTCGCCAGGAACAAGTCACAGCCGCAATCACTTTGCTCGATGACGGTAACACCGTGCCTTTCGTGGCCCGTTACCGTAAGGAAGTCACTGGTGGGCTGGATGATACCCAGCTCCGCAACCTGGAATCTCGCCTCGGCTACCTGCGCGAGCTCGAGGACCGCCGCCAGGTGATCATCAAATCCATTACCGAGCAGAGCAAGTTAACTGCCGAGCTCGAAGCGGCCATCAAAGATGCCGACAGCAAAACCCGCCTTGAAGATCTCTACCTGCCTTACAAGCCCAAGCGCCGAACAAAAGGCCAAATCGCGATTGAAGCCGGTATTGAGCCATTGGCCGATTCACTGTGGAGCGATCCTGGCCAAACGCCGGAAGACAGTGCCGCCGCTTACGTCGATGCCGACAAGGGTTTTGCCGACACCAAGGCCGTGCTCGACGGTGCCCGTGCCATCTTGATGGAGCGTTTTGCCGAAGATGCTGCGCTGCTGGAGAAAATCCGCCGCCATTTACTCTCCCAGGCCGAGTTGACCTCGCGTGTGGTTGAAGGTAAAGAGCAGGAAGGCGCCAAATTCAAGGACTACTTCGAGTACAACGAAGTCTTCAAGAATATTCCTTCGCACCGCGCTTTGGCCCTGTTCCGTGGCCGCAACGAAGGCTTTTTGCAGATCAGCCTCAACGCCGATCCTAACCAAGAAGAAGGCGTGCGCGGCTCCTACTGCGAAGTCATGATTGCCGACCACCTTGGTGTGAAACTGGGTACCCAAGCCGCTGATACCTGGCGCAAGCAGGTGATCAGCTGGGCATGGCGCATCAAGATAGCCATGCATCTGGAAACCGAGCTAATGGCCGCGCTGAAGGAAAAGGCCGAAGAGGGTGCCATGCAGGTGTTTGCCGACAACCTGAAAGACTTGCTAATGGCTGCCCCTGCCGGCCCGCGTGTCACCTTGGCATTGGATCCAGGCCTGCGTACCGGCTGTAAAGTGGCGGTTGTCGATGCGACCGGCAAATTACTGGATACTGCGACAATCTACCCGCACACCGCCCGTGCCCGCGTGGCAGAAGCCGAAGCCACCTTGCTGGCATTGCTGAACAAGCACAGTGTTGACCTGATTGCGATCGGTAACGGCACTGCTTCACGTGAAACAGACAGCTTTGTGGCTAGTTTGCTCAAGGACAACAACCTCAAGATCCAGAGTGTGATGGTTAGCGAAGCTGGCGCGTCGGTATACTCGGCATCCGAACTAGCAGCTAATGAGTTCCCGCAGTTGGATGTATCGTTGCGTGGTGCCGTTTCTATCGGCCGCCGCTTGCAGGACCCACTGGCTGAGTTGGTGAAAATCGACCCGAAATCTATCGGTGTCGGCCAGTACCAGCATGATGTCAGCCAGAGCATGCTCGCCAAGCGTCTGGATGCCGTGGTTGAGGACTGTGTAAACGCCGTCGGTGTCGACGTGAATACTGCCTCTCCAGCCCTGCTGACCCGCGTGGCTGGCCTGAACGGGACGATTGCCCAGAACATCGTGAACTACCGCGATGAGAACGGCCGCTTCGACAGCCGCACCACCCTGAAGAAAGTCGCACGCCTCGGGCCAAAGGCTTTCGAGCAGTGTGCCGGTTTCCTACGTATCATGGGCGGCAAGAACCCGCTTGATAGTTCGGCAGTCCACCCGGAGTCCTATGCCGTGGTCAAGAACATCGCCGCTGCCAATGACAAGGCGCTCGACGCCATCATCGGCAACACCGATTTCCTTCGCAGTATCAAAGCTGCCGACTATACCGACGAAAAATTCGGCCTGCCGACGGTCACCGATATCATCAGCGAGCTTGATAAGCCCGGCCGCGACCCGCGCCCGGAATTCAAGACCGCCACGTTCGCCGAAGGGGTCAATGAGGTCAAAGACCTGATCCCGGGCATGGTGCTCGAAGGGGTGATCACCAACGTCACCAACTTCGGTGCTTTCGTCGATGTCGGCGTCCACCAGGATGGCTTGGTCCATATCTCAGCTCTATCGGACAAGTTCGTGTCTGACCCGCGTGAAGTGGTCAAGGCCGGTGATATCGTCAAGGTCAAGGTGATGGAAGTGGATCTGCAGCGTAACCGTATCGGCATGTCAATGCGCCTTAACGACGAGCCGGGCCAAGACAATAAGCCTGCCCGCAAGCCGCAGCAAAACCGCCCTCAAGGTAACCAGCGCAACCAACAGCCCCGCCAGCGCCAAGACCGCCAGTCAGGCAACGGTAACAGCGCAATGGGTGGCGCCTTTGCCGCCGCATTTGCCAACGCGAAGAAGAAGTAAAACGCCGTTGGGCCAATAATCAAAAAAGAGCCGGCATTCGTGTCGGCTCTTTTTTTAGGTTCTAGGTTCTAGGTTCTAGGTTCTAGGTTCTAGGTTCTAGGTTCTGCAAGACCGTTTCAGTCATTGCTCTCTAGAGACAAGTATTTGTCCATTTCTTGTTTTTCCAAGAGCCCAGCACCCGCTTTTCCCAGGGCCTAAGGGCTTTCAGCCCGTTTACAACACCACCAAATACTCCGTTGGCGGGTTGGGTACGGTGGCCTGGGCATACTTGTGTGCAACGACACCTTTTGTCCGCTCTGACTGGCTGATCTGCTCCAGTGCCTCGAGCAACTCGCGGGGTAGTTTGATGTGCATTGAGTAGCCCAGATCGCTAGAGTCAGCCATGTAGTTTTCGGCTGACAATGCCTTGACCAGCATTTCCATCGACTCTTGATAGCCGTAATGCTTCTCTTCCAGTGCTTGCTGGTAATCGGGATGTTCAGATGGGTCCCAAGAGGGTTTCTTGAGCTGCTTCTCTTCACTGCTCAGGGCGCGCTCCTGGGCAGGCGATTGCATTTCGGTAGTGGGGACAATTTTCTCCCGTACACGATTATCCCGCGCGGTTTGCTCGGTAGGCGGATTAATTGTTGGGGCTACGGCTGGCGCGCCCACCTGTACGGGAGTGACTAGCATATAGGAGCCTCTCTCCTAAGGGATGTGTTATCTAGGCAATGGCCAGCAGTACAGTCGCAACCGTTCCTGCAGCTGCCAGCCACTGGCCAGCATTATAGTAGCCATCGCTGTTGGCTTTGACATCTTCCGGATGATCCATGCCCAGCGCCCCGTAGGCAAAGGACTCGGCTTTATCACCCATGTCTTTGTCTGCGGCTTCCGGTTTGGCTTTCTGTGCTGCACTATCATCAGCCTGAAGCTGGCGTGCCTCATCAGAAATGGATACCTTGGTCTGACTAGCCGACGTGTCACCGGGTTGTTGGGTCACCTTGGCGACGGCTTTATCTGCTGCCGCTACATTTGATTGGGCTGCAGCCTGCAGGCTCGCCGGTGTATACGTTGCCGAATTATTGATAGTGCCAATTGTCATCTAGGTCATCCCTCTCCTGCCTAGCACCGACTGCATCAGTGCGGACTCAAAACAGCTGTGATTTTAACGTCTTAATTTTGCTATCGGCCCAGCCAAGAAAAAGTTTAGACCTATTCATCTCTAGTCATTCAATCACTGAGATATGCTCATATTAACCCGTAAACGCTTTTAGCGTATCGATAAATTCTTCAGGATGGGAGATAAACGGTGCGTGGGACGCCCCCGTAAACACATGGTGCTGGGACTGAGGGGCGAGCTTATCCAACTCACGGGCTACTTTGGCTGGCACCAAACCATCCAGACGACCGTAGAGCCGCAGCCAAGGTTGTGAAATGGAGGCTAGTTGTGAGCGTAGATCGACTTGCGCCAACATATCTAGGCCACTAGCCAACGCTTGCGGATTTGGCTCGGGACGGGACAGCACCGCTTCTTTGAGTTGGCGGATATCCTGCCGTGCAGATTTGCTTCCCATTGCCTGCAACGCCATGAAGCGCTCGATGGTCGCCCTGAAATCTGAATCAAGCTGGCTGCGAAAATCATCCAATACCTCCGGCTTGATACCACGCCACGTCTTTTCAGCCGCAAAGCGCGGTGAGCTCGCGACAGTAACAAGTTGCTTCACCCTTTGAGGCTGTTGCAATGCCGCGGTAGTCGCAACCAACCCGCCTAACGACCAGCCGAGCCAGGTTGCCTGATCCGGGGCTTGCTCGAGTAGCTTTTGTGCCATCTCGTCGACATTAGCTGCTGGATGGTGCTGACTGTGGCCATAACCTGGCAGATCCACCACATGCACCCGGTAGTGCTGGGCTAGGACAGGTAATATCTGCTGCCACACGGCACCATTCATTCCCCAGCCATGAATGAGAAGTAGATCGGAACCTTGTCCTTCGGTTTGCCAATGAAGCTCAGCTGTCATTTATATTTCCTATATTTGCCCCCAGGGATGACACGGATGGTATCGTTATTTGACCAATTCACCAACTTTCTGCGCCGCTACCACCGCTGCCCATTATGCCACCTACCTGTCGATGGCCCCCATCCAGTCTGGTGCAGCCATTGTCTTGCCCGTTTCCCCTACCGGCCTTATTGCCATCATTGTGGTAATACAAAGACCACTGATACTGACTATTGCGGCCAATGCCTGACAACTCCCAGGCTCTGGCAGCGCTTCTATCGTATCGGAGAACACCAATTCCCCTTACGTCACCTGATCCACCAACTCAAGTTCCAGCGCAAGTTCTGGCTCGCCCAACCGCTTGGCGAATTGCTGGCACTGCAAATCGATGAGCCCGCCCCATTACTCCTACCCATCCCCTTGCATCCCCTACGCCAACTGCACAGGGGCTTCAACCAAAGTAGCCTTATAGCCCAAGCTGTTGCCCGGCAAACGGGAGGTCAGTTAGACACCCAGCGACTAAAGCGCCGGCGCTATACCCCGTCTCAGCACAAGCTCAGCAAGGCACAGCGCCAGCATAATCTCGACCGAGCTTTTATACTTAAAGGGAAGTCGCTGCCATGCCATGTTGCCCTTGTCGATGATGTTGTCACCACCGGCAGTACCGTCGCTGAAGCCACTTTGCTTTTACGCCAACAGGGCGTAAAACGGGTAGATATCTACTGTCTTAGCTTTACCCCGACAGAAAAAACTGTAGAAAAATCGCCAAGATCTGTGCCGAAATCATAGTTGCAGCGATTAATGGGTGATAGAAAGGACAGCAAAGAGTAGAATAGAATTAATCTTACTAAATAAGTCAGGTATTACGTCGTGTCTATGATTACTATTTCTGAGAATGCTCAACAGCACTTCGGCAAGCTTCTGGCCCAGCAGCCAGAAGGGACAAACATCCGTGTATTCGTGGTAAACCCAGGTACGCAAAATGCAGAGTGCGGCGTGTCCTACTGTCCACCGGAAGCCGTGGAAGCCAGCGACACCGAAATCAAACTCGAACTGTTTTCTGCTTTCATTGATGAGCTAAGCCTACCTTTCCTTGAAGATGCTGAGATTGACTTTGTTACCGACAAAATGGGCTCGCAGCTAACGCTGAAAGCGCCAAACGCAAAGGTACGCAAAGTATCCGATGACGCACCGCTAATGGAGCGTGTCGATTACGTAATTCAAACTCAGGTCAACCCTCAACTTGCTGGCCATGGTGGTCATGTTTCACTGGCTGAAATCACTGAAGATGGCGTAGCTATCCTACAGTTCGGCGGTGGTTGTAACGGCTGTTCAATGGTTGATGTGACTTTGAAAGAAGGTATCGAAAAAGAACTGCTAGCTCAATTTGCCGGCGAGCTAACTGGCGTTCGTGATGTGACTGAACACGCCCGTGGTGAGCACTCTTACTACTAAGACTCACTGCTGCAAAGCACATAAAAAAGCGAGGGCCTTGGCTCTCGCTTTTTTGTATACCAAACAAATAGTGCTGTTAAATAAACTGTTAACCCGCTTGGTATTATCTCGAATCTGAAAAGATAGCGATTCTATCAAAGTGCTAGAACAGTTATGTTTTCAGGTTTTTGATACCGTGTTATGACTTCACAACGGTAATGGTCACGTTACGGCGACCCCAGTTCCTTGCGGCTTGAACATCTTGGCCCATATAGATATCTATCTTGTTGCGCCATCGTTTGTTCATCTTATCCAGTACCACATACTCACCCGGTAGTCCGGAGATTTTCACTATCGTACCGCGCTTGAACCCTCGGTTGAGTAGATCGCGGGAAACCGCAATGGCTTTCATTCCCGGTTTGAGCCTATCTCCCCATGCTGCAATCGTGGGATTGGAGTTGGTCTGGGCCCGAACCGAATTATATGCCGTTGCACTTACCTTATATGACTTTCCCTGGATAGCGGCCGTTGCCGGCGCTACCCAGCTCATCGTGATTACCGCTAAAAAAAGTGCCAGTACTGCTTTTTTCATTTATTCCTCCAGGTGACAGAATTGCTCGCATTTTAAACAGATCATGCCTTACCTGGATAGCTTTTTTTGCCGCAAAACTGAACAAATCAAGTCAATTAATCCTAACTATTTGTTTGTACTAGCTGGTTGCAGGAAAATATTTTTTTGCCATTGATAAGCAAAAATTACCGCCAACCCTACCCCGCGCATTGCCATGAACCCGAGCATCGCTCCCCATAGCGCATGGTTACCAAAACCTGATAGCAACCACCAAATAATGAAATAACAGCAGGTTGCGACAAACATACTGTTGCGCATCTCGCGCCCCCGGGTTGCCCCGATGAAGATACCATCTAGCAAAAAGCACCACATAGCCACCAGCGGCACTGCTGCCAACCATGGCAGGTACTGGGCAGCCTCTTGATGCACAGCCGGGATATCAGAAATCAGGGCAATGATATCCCGTCCGAAAAAGGCGAACGCCAGCGTCAGAATCAAGGAAATCACCAAGCTCCAGAACGTGGTACCTACCAGGCTACGGCCAAGCTCGTCGCGGTTGCGGGCACCAATGGCCTTGCCGACCATCGCTTCCATGGCATAGGCAAACCCATCCATTGCGTAGGAGACCAACATAAGAAAGCTCATCAGCACCGCATTGGCAGCGACCACATTATCGCCCAATGTCGCGCCCTGGAATGTCATGAATGTAAAAGTTAATTGCAGGCATAGGCTACGCAGGAAGATATCCCGGTTGAGCTTGAGCAGACGGCCTATCCCCTGGCGAACACTGCCTAGCTTGCTGCGCAAGGCCGGCAGGGCATGGCCGCGCCACTGGCGGGACACAAACCACAATCCGAGTGCCAAGCCACTGTATTCAGCCAGCACCGATGCCGCAGCCGCCCCCTGCACTTTCCAGCCAAAACCAAGGACAAACAATACATCCAAGCTAATGTTGACGATATTGGTGACAATCAACAGCCACATCGGCAACTTGGCATTCTGGGTACCAAGCAGCCACCCCATGATGACGAAGTTCGCCAAGGCGGCCGGTGCGCCCCAGATCCGGATAGAAAAATACTGCTCGGCATAGGTTTTTACTTCATCGCTCGCAGAGCTGAAATGGAAGATCAGATCGGCAACCGGTTGGTGGAATACAACCAGTACCAGGGCCATCAGCCAAGCCAATGCTAACCCTTGGATAAAGACGGTCGCCTGCGCGTCGCGATCCGATGCCCCATAGGCCTGAGCGCTAAGGCCGGTTGTTGCCATCCGCAAGAAGCCCAGTAGCCAGAAGGTCACATTGATCATGGTCCCGCCTACCGCAACCCCTCCTAGATACCAAGCGTGTTCGAGGTGCCCTATAACAGCTGCATCCACCAAGCCCAACAAGGGAACCGTAATATTCGACAGCACCATAGGTAGGGCCAGGGCAAACACCTGGCGGTGTAAGTTTCTATCTCGCAACGCTTGCAGCACAACAACCTCAATCCTTAATATCCGACCCGCGATTATCATTGCTCTAGCCGCAAATAAAAAGCCCCCGTGGACAGAATCCACAGGGGCCATCCCCAGTCTGCAGAATGGGAATATTCTTCTACACCGCCCGGCACTATACCCGGGGGAGTGATTTCGTCTTATACCAGCAAGGCTGCCAACCAGTGATCGGCCAGCAACACCACAAACAGCGCCAGCAAATGCCAGATCGAATACTTGAAGGTGGCCCAAGCATGGCCCGGTTCATCGGCAAACTTGAGCTTCACCGCGTATCCGATAAAACCAAGGTTGAGCACGCTGCTTCCGGCAAGATACAACCAACCGCTCATTCCGGTTAACCAAGGGAGCAGACCCACCAGTGCCAGCATCAGGGTATAAAGCAGCACCATGGTCTTGGTATAGCCAATGCCGTGGGTTACAGGCAGCATTGGGATCCCCGCCTTGGCATAATCATCACGGCGATGGATAGCCAGTGCCCAGAAATGGGGTGGCGTCCAGGTAAAGACCAACATCACCAACAACAAGGCATGGGAGTGAAGTTCACCTGTCACTGCTGTCCAGCCTAGCAGGGGTGGCGCCGCCCCGGCAAGGCCACCGATCACAATATTTTGCGGTGTGGCATGCTTGAGCCATACGGTGTACACCAGGGCATAGCCAATCAGACTGGCAAACGTCAGCCATGCGGTCAGGGCATTGAGTTGCCACAGCACCACAAACCCCGCAACCATTAGCACACAGGCAAAAATTACCGCCTTGTGGGTTTCGACCCGTCCTTTGGCCAACGGGCGATGGTAGGTCCTCGCCATCTTGGCATCAAAGCGGCGGTCCAACACATGGTTGAATGCTGCTGCCGCTGCTGATTGCAAGCCGATCCCAACCAAACCAAACACAACGGCCTTGAGCGGCGGGATCCCAGGGACCGCCAAACACATCCCAACCAATGCCGTTAGCAACAGCATCGCAACCACTTTGGGCTTGGTCATGGTCAAATAGTCCTGCCACACCCTTCCTGATGACAGGGGCTTGTAACCCCCTTTTGCTACAACCTGACTCTTTGCCATACCCAGGCCCTCCTTTGGCTAATCCACACGCCTTTTCATCCGCTTGCCTATCAACTTCCCGTCCGGGAGGCGATTCGATTGGGATAGCGACCTGACTGCCGCATCCGGTATACCTGCATGTTCACCGCCACCAGCGATAACAGCAATAGAACCCCTGTCACGTTATGCGCCACCGCCACAGATAACGGCAGGCTGGCGACGACATTGGTAATGCCGAGGCTGATCTGCCCGGCCAGCAGCGCTACCATCAATACCGTAACGCCCCGCAGTGCCCTTTGCCGCCACAATAGGCAGGCCAGCATAACCAGTACCAACGCCGTGATGACTGCCCCGATCCTATGGGTAACATGAATCGTGACCCGTTGCTGGTAATCCAGCACCCCGTACTGGTAGGTATCGTGCTCTGGCTGGATCAGGGCAAAAGCCGAGGTATCGAAACTCTGCCTCCAATCCACTTCGCACAACGGCAGTTGGGTACAGACCACCGCCGCATAATTTGCTGCGGTCCAGCCGCCTAATGCGATTTGCCCAACAACAACCAGCAACCCGAACAACGCAAATGCCTGCAGCCCAGTACTGGTACCTATGGCAGATGGATGGGCAGGCTCCCTGCCTAACCTCAGCCAAAGCAGAAACAATAGCGATGCCGTAGTAAACCCGCCCAGCAAATGGCCCATCACCACGACGGGCATCAGCACCATCGTCACCGTCCACATACCAAGCAATGCCTGGAAGATAACCGTCGCGAGCAACAAGGTTGGTAACCCTTTAGGGCGGGAGGGTTTACACCACGCCATGATGTTGAGTGCCAAAATCATCAAGCCCAACGTACCGGCAACGTAGCGGTGCAGCATCTCATTCCAAGCCTTGTCGGCTTCGAACGGCGCATCAGGAAAGCGGGAGGCCGCCAGCGCCTGCTGGGTTACCCCTTTCGGCACCCCGGCAAAACCATAACACCCCGGCCAATCCGGGCACCCTAAACCGGCTTCGGTCAGCCGGGTATAGGCCCCGAGGGCAATCACGCACAGTGAAAGGGCAAACGTCACAGCCACCCAGAGACGGAAATTATCTTTTTTCATCACACGCTCTCCCTAGCCGATCTTCGAAATCTTCAGCAACCGCTTGAGATCCCTTAGCACATCCTTACCCTGCGCCAGCACTGCGACCTTTCCTTTGACCAAGGGGTAGGCCATCATCACGTTGCCGAGGGGATCGGCAATGTAGATAGCCTTGGCACCGTACTCCAAGGTTTTGAGCTGACTGACAACATAATCTGGCACCTGACGCTGCTCGATACCGGATACCTGCTTTTTCACTTCACCAGGTTGCTCATCGAGCGTATCACCATCGATGAGCAGAACACTGCCTAGCCTATCTTGCTCGGCACCGACTGCCTGGGGTACCTGGCGGAGATTGAACAAGGCTCCCTGGCACAACTCATCACACTGTTCTGGTAGCAAATAGATCAATTGCCACTGGCGGCTTTCACCCAGCCACTCCGACGCAAGCGGTGACTCCAACAGTTCACCTCGGTTAGTCACTCCGCCTTGGTACCAGTTAAGATCAAGCATCAGCTTGGCCAGAATTACCGGCAAGGCGAAAGCACCGAAAAGTAGTATTAACGTTCCCTGTTTCTTCATGGTTTACTCCGTCTCAACCACCAAAAGGCAAGTCCTGATACTGCCAGCGCCATCAAAAACCACTGCAGGGCGTAGGCATAATGTTTTTGCGGCCCCATTACCACCGGGATCCAAGTCTGATTTAGCGCCAGCGGACTATCTGGGTCAATCTGCAATACCCAAGAAGGCAGGGTTAAATCCATGTGGTTGGCCAAATCCACCATGCTGATATTCTGCACCCTGAGAGGATACCCTTGGCCCATCACCTCCGGCGCCAATTCCAGCAATGCCGAGGGTGGAGCAATAATACCGCTCACCAGTACCTCACCATGGTGCTCCGGTAGAACAGGAATTTGATCCCGGTAAGTTGGGGCCGCTATCCAACCCAAATTCACTAAGACCCAACCTTCATCAACCGCAAAGGGATACAGCACGTGGTAACCCGGCCGGCCCTGGTAAAGTTGGTTATCCAGCAATATCGCCTTGCTGTGGTCAAACTCCCCTCGCAGAGTCAGGCTGTACCAGCGTGGATCGGAGGGTAGGCTCGCCAAGCTGTAGTACATCTGCTCGCTGCGAAATTTGAGGGCATGGCCGAGGCTTTCTTTTTCCTGGGCACGGGTCATTTGCCAAAAACCCAACTTGACCAATGTCGCCAGTACCGCCACAGTAAAAAGAATAAAACCTATCCGACGCATGATTCACCCAGTCCTGACCGGAGACCTCTATGTTGCTGAAAGCCCTGATTGTTTGCCTGTTGATCTTTATCGTGCTGAACCTGTTCCGAGCCCTACCCGTTATGCTAAAAGGCAAGCAGGACCAACCTATGTCACGCCATCTTGGGCGCCGGGTATTATTCTCCGTCTTCCTATTCGCCCTGCTATTAATTGCGCTAGCGAGCGGCTACATCACACCGAACCCAAGGCCATACTAGGGGCCTTGTTTAGCCCCCTAGCCTCTAGCCTCTAGCCTCTAGCCTCTAGCCTCTAGCCTTACAGGATATACACGAACACAAATAGCCCCAGCCACACCACATCAACAAAGTGCCAATACCAAGCGCCGGCCTGGAAGGCAAAATGCTTCTCGGGGGTAAAATGGCCCCGCAAAACACGCAACCAGACGATGAACAGAATGATGGTTCCCAGGGTGACATGCAGGCCGTGGAACCCAGTCAGCATAAAGAAGGTGTTGCCGTAAATACCGGCATCAAGGGTCAGCCCCATATCTTCATAAGCATGGACATACTCGACACCCTGTAGGTAGATAAACAGCGAACCAAGCAGCACCGTCAATAGCAAAAACAGTTTGAGCTTAGGTCGGTTATCCTGCTCCAATGCCGTGTGGGCAATATGGACAGTGACCGAAGAAGCCAGCAGGATCAATGTGTTGTAAAGCGGCAACCCAATCGGCCCCATAGCAGTGGTTTCTGCCCCGCCGGGCGTCATGACCAAAGGCCACTGGGCGACAAAATCCGGCCACAGCACTTCATGGGTCATGGCATTGTTACCAGCCCCGCCAAGCCATGGCACCGCAATCATCCGGGCATAGAAAAGTGCGCCGAAGAAGGCCACAAAGAACATCACCTCGGAGAAGATGAACCAACTCATCCCCTGACGGAACGAGCGATCCATCTGGCGGCTATACAGCCCAGCCATCGACTCGCTGATCACATCACGGAACCAACCCACCAACATGATCAGCAGCAAGCCAACCCCGGACAGCAAAATCCAAGGCCCCTGACCACCAAAAAGATCCCCGACTGTTGCCCCTGCCCCCATCGCGATGAGGAACAAGGCAATCGCACCTACAATCGGCCAGGCACTGGCTTCAGGCACATAATAATTCTCGTGTGGAGGTGTCACAGACTGATCATGTTCAGAGTAAGGATTCGCCATCATTCAACCTCATTGCGTTTGAGCCGGCGCATCCGGCTGGGCGTTGTAAAGGGTATAGGCTAGGGTCAGGGTGTTGATGTCCTCTGGTAATTCCGGGTCGACATAGAAAATCAGAGGCAAACTGGCTGTTTCACCCGCTGCCAATGGCTGGCGGTTGAAACAGAAGCATTCGATTTTGTTGAGGTAACGGGCCCCTTGGCCCGGGCTGACCGAAGGCACAGCTTGGCCGACGGTCTCATTCCCGGTCAGGTTTTTGGCCTTATAAGTAATGGTGTGGGTCTGGCCGGGGTTGACCACCAAGGTTTTGACCTCCGGCTCAAACGTCCACTGCACACCAGGGTTGATATACGAGACAAACTCCACCGTCACTTCACGGCTGGTATCCACCCGCTCGCTGGCTGCAGCCTGGGTATCGGAAGTTTTACCATTGATACCGGTGATATCGCAGAACACATCGTACAAAGGTACCAAAGCAAACGCGAAGCCGAACATCGCCACCGCCATCAGGGTCAGGGACCAGATAGAGCGCTGTTTTTTCTTGCCAGGCTCCATGGTTCCCGGCACTTCAGGTCGCTTGTCAGGTTCTTGGTCAAACTGGGGCTTGTCCATCGCCATCCCTCCACTTTAATCCACTTTAGGCGGGGTCGAGAATGTGTGGTGAGGCGCAGGTGAGGCCACCGTCCACTCCAAGCCTTCGGCACCATCCCAAGGCTTGGCTGCCGCTTTCTCGCCACCACGAACACACTTCACTACCACCGCAAGGAAAATCAACTGGGACAACCCAAACAGGAACCCACCGATACTCACCACCGCATTGATGTCGGCAAACTGCAGCGCATAATCGGGGATCCGGCGTGGCATCCCCGCCAGGCCAAGGAAGTGCATCGGGAAAAATAGGATATTGACTGAAATGATCGAGCACCAGAAATGCCACTTAGCCAACTTCTCGTCGAACATATGGCCGGTCCATTTCGGCAACCAGTAATAGGCGGCTGCCATGATAGAGAAGATAGCCCCAGACACCAGGACATAGTGGAAGTGTGCGACCACAAAGTAAGTGTCATGGTATTGGAAGTCCGCCGGTGTGATGGCCAGCATCAGCCCGGAAAAACCACCAATGGTAAACAAGACGATAAAGGCAATCGCGAACAGCATCGGCACTTCGAAAGTCAGTGAGCCGCGCCACATTGTCGCCACCCAGTTAAACACCTTAACCCCAGTCGGCACTGAGATCAGCATGGTGCAATACATAAAGAACAGCTCTGCGGCGACCGGCATCCCGGTGGTGAACATATGGTGGGCCCATACCAAGAAGCTCAAGCCGGCAATCGAGGCGGTGGCATACACCATTGAGCTGTAGCCGAACAGCTTCTTGCGCGAAAAGGCTGGGACAATCGCCGAAATGATACCGAAACTCGGTAAAATCATGATGTACACTTCGGGGTGGCCAAAGAACCAGAAGATGTGCTGGAACATCACAGGATCGCCCCCGCCGGCAGCATCGAAGAAGCTGGTGCCGAAGTACTTGTCAGTCAACACCATGGTCACCGCCCCGGCCAATACCGGCATCACAGCGATCAGTAGGAAGGCAGTGATCAGCCAAGTCCAGACGAATAGCGGCATCTTCATGTAGGTCATACCGGGTGCACGCATATTGACGATGGTGACGATGACGTTAATCGCCCCCATTATCGAGCTGATCCCCATGATATGGATGGCGAAGACAAACAGGCCAGTACTTTCCGGGCTGTACGTCGTCGATAGAGGCGCATAGAAAGTCCAGCCGAAGTTAGGGCCACCGCCTTCCATGAACAATGAAGCCAACAACATGGCAAAGGCAAAAGGCAGGATCCAGAAACTCCAGTTGTTCATCCGCGGCAGCGCCATATCCGGCGCGCCGATCATCAAAGGTACCATCCAGTTGGCGAGGCCAGTAAAAGCTGGCATAACCGCCCCGAACACCATGATAAGCCCATGAACCGTGGTCATCTGGTTGAAGAAATTCGGCTCGACCAATTGCAGGCCAGGCTGGAACAACTCGGCCCGTATCACCATCGCCATCGCCCCACCAATCAAGAACATGGCAAAGCTGAACATCAGGTACAGTGAGCCAATATCCTTGTGGTTGGTCGTGAACAACCAGCGTTTGAGACCGGTCTGGTGGTGCTCGTGATGCTCATGCTGCTCGGTCTGGGTTTCCTCGACCTCGGTCTGCTCACGCAACATATCCGTCATCGTCACTCTCTCCCCTATAGCTCCTGACCGTCCATCACAGCCTGCACTTCAGCAGCCTGCACGGTGTCTCCGGTATTGTTATCCCAAGCGTTGCGTTCATAAGTGATCACTGCCGCCAGCTCCTTGAGGCTCAGCTGCGGACCAAAGGCCTGCATTGCCGTTCCCTGTTTGCCATGAACAACAATACTGATGTGTTCAAGCTTGGCGTTTGGGTCAACCGACAGCCCCTGGCCGGCGAGTCCAGGGAAAGCACCCGGGATCCCCTGGCCATTGGCCTGATGACACATAGCACAGCGGGTGTTGTAGACCTGCTCACCCAAAGTCATCAACTCATCCATATCCATCTGCATGGAAAGCAGGCGTTGCTCTTCTTCAAGTGCCTGCTGCTGGGCGACTTTGGTGGCCTGCAGCCACTCTTCATATTCCGCCTGCGGTTTGGCAATCACCACCACGGGCATAAAGCCGTGGTCCTTGCCACACAGTTCGGCACATTGGCCACGGTAGATACCCGGCTCGTCTATACGGGTCCAGGCTTCGTTGATAAACCCAGGGTTGGCATCTTTTTTCACGGCAAAATCCGGCACCCACCAAGAGTGGATGACATCCTGAGATGTGATCAGGAAGCGAACTTTTTTGCCGATAGGCAACACAAGCGGCCTATCCACTTCTAGCAGGTAGTTACTGCGCTTCTCACGTTCATTGGCAATTTGTGCTGGGCTGGTTGCCAGCAAAGAAAAGAATTCGACATCCTCGCCGAAATAGCTGTAGTGCCATTTCCATTGCGAACCGGTTACCTGAATCGTCATGTCGGCCTGAGAGGTATCTTCCATTGCCAACAAGGTCTTGGTGGCAGGGACAGCCATGATAATGAGGATAACGAACGGGATCACCGTCCAGAGGATTTCCACTTTGGTACTTTCATGGAAGGAAGCTGCAACGGCCCCTTTAGACTTGCGGTGATGGATGATAGACCAGAACATCACCCCGAAAACTACCAGCCCGATCACTACGCATATGTAGAAAATCGTCATGTGGAGATCAAACACCCGCTGACTGACCTCGGTCACTCCCTGGGTCATATTCAGTGGCATGGGTTGGACTTCTGCCTGTGCTGGCACAGCCAGCAAAACAAACAGACAGCACATCAGACGGCGAATCATCACCCGGCTCCCTCCTATCCTTTTCCTATCAAATACCCCCGCGAACACAAAGTAGTTCATGGGGACAGCGCAAAATGATTAGAGTCTTCCCTGCAGACGCTGTAGATGATTTGTCATCCACAGTTACACGGTTAACAGTTTGTTTACATTTTAACTTAGGACAGGATCGTGAGATTACGCAAAAAAATAGAAAGGAAAAGTAGAGAAAAAATCCAAGCTGGCATATTGCATGCTAGGTAGAAATAGGAAGTGCGTAGCAGCAAACCTATGCCAGCGGTGGGATTTACAGATGAATATGCAGTAGTACCGGCAACATACGGAATTTCAATCCGGGGATACGGGCTAACCAGCGTTGCCATTTTTGCCACCGCGAGCAGGCGCTGTCCATCGGGCTATAACGCCCAACTGCCGTTGCCCAAGGCAACCATTGCAACAACTTTCGCTGCGGGTCACGCAAAGCATGACCAAAGGGTTTTCCGACCCCCATTTTGCTCGCCAGTGGCGACTGGCACAAATCACCGGCGACCACCAAGCACAGCTCAAAGCGGCCAAAGTGACAAGCCAAAGACTGGACAACATGGGCCAACTCCACCTCATTCGAAGCCAACAACGCGCCATCGCACAACACCATCACCGGTGCACCCGACATCGGAGGCAAGGCTTGCAACCAGGACAAATCTGACGTGGAGCCTGGCAACATTCGGTAGCGCTCGCTGCGATGGAATAGACGTTGGCGCCACAGCAGGTTCTCACCCACATCGATATCAAACCAACGGCAACGGCCATTATCGACCCGGTAAAAACGGGTATCTAGCCCACTCCCTAGGTTGACGATCCGTCCATCGGGGTGACGTCGGAGGAAATGCTGGATTTGGCGGTCACAGATGAGTGTGAGGCTGGCATGTAGCAATTGCTGCTGGGAGACATTGCCTTTGAGGCATTCTGGTTTGAGGCTGCACTGGGTACAGGCGGCAGCGGCGACAGGATCATAAATTATGCGATCATCAGCCAGGCTTTCACGGCTACGAAGCCACAGCGGCTGGAGCAATTCGGCGGGAATATCATGGCGGACGGACTCTGTCATTATCATCTCCTTCTGACAAGAGGATGATAATGACTATCATTACCACTTGTAAAGTGGTAATGAAGATATTTTAAGCGGTGCGGTTACATCCAGTCAGTATTGCGGATCACCCCAACGGCGATACCTTCAATCGACAGGTGCTGGGTGTTGAGGTCGACCACGATAGGGGCAAACTCCTCGTTCTCAGCATGCAGCAGGACTTGCGCGCCTTTACGCTCGAGACGTTTGACTGTCACATCGTCTTCAACCCGGGCCACGACCACCTGGCCGTTACGGACATCTTGGGTTTTGTGCACAGCGAGCAAATCGCCGTCCATGATCCCGATATCCTTCATACTCATTCCGTTGACCCGCAGCAGGAAGTCAGCACGCGGCTTGAACAGCGCCGGATCCACTTCATAGTGGGTTTCAACATGCTCCTGGGCCAGAATTGGCTCACCGGCAGCAACCTGACCGATCAATGGCAAGCCGCTTTCTTCACCATCATTGCTGGCAATAAGGCGGATCCCACGCGAGGCGCCAGGAATAATTTCAATCACTTCTTTACGGGCCAGTGCCTTGAGGTGCTCTTCGGCAGCATTGGCTGAGCGGAAGCCGAGTTCACGGGCTATTTCAGCACGTGTTGGCGGCATTCCAGTATCTTCAATTTTTGCTTTGATCAAATCAAAGACTTCTTGTTGGCGCGGCGTTAACGGCTTCATAACTCACCCTGTCTTTTTATACAGTTCACTGTGAGTATATCCAGTGTTCTGCCGCTTGAAAAGGTTATTGTTTAGGAAAACAACAATTTTGGCGTAAATTCACCAACCGGGCTTCTTTCCTGTAAGCCCCCATTTCTAATACCTAAAAGGGATAGCAAAGACGGTATGTAAATCAATAAAAATGTCATATAACGGCAAGTCTGTGCTATTTCGCTGCTTATAACTGGTTTTTTTCTGCTATCCTTGCCACGCATTAAGAATTCGAGGCTAGTAAAAGATATGTCAAGTTGGCAGAAAATCTATCAAAAAATACTGGATTTGCCGCTTTCTCTGCTGGTTAAAACCCACTCTATCCCCTCCGATCCCGTTGCGGACCTGGAACTGGATTTGGAACGCCCGATTGTTTACATCCTGCCGTTCCGCTCAAACACAGATTTGATGACGCTGCGCAGCAGCACCCAGAAACTTGGGCTGCCAGATCCGCTGTCGCCGCTAGAGCTCAACGGGCAACAGTTTGTCCGCTATGTCTACATTTCCGATGGCCCAAGTGTCTTCGGTGACAAGACCAAGCTACCGCAAGAATCGATTGATTTGTTCACCGCCCTGCTTGAACACCACAAGCAAGACAGCGAACTGGATATCCAAGTTGTCCCAGCGTCTATCCTGTGGGGTCGCAAACCTGGCAAGGAAGAGAACCACAGACCGGTACTGCGTCCGCTCAATGGGCCAGAGAAGTTCTTTACCATTCTCGGCCATGGCCGTGACTGTATGGTGCGCCTAAGCCCGGCAGTATCCCTGCGCTACATGGCGGATCACCACGGTACTGACGACTCTATTGCCAACAAACTGGCAAGGGTGGCGCGTATCCACTTCTCACGCCAGCAACTGGCTGCATCCGGCCCCAAACTGCCGGACCGCCAGGTACTGTTCAACCGCCTTTTAAACTCCAAAGCGATTGAGAAAGTGGTGGCTGAAGAAGCAGCAAGCCGTGATGTACCGATCGAGAAAGTGCGCAAAGAAGCTGTCGATATGATGGAAGAAATTGCTGCCGATTTCTCCTACTCGCTGATCAAGCGTGGTGACCGCTTCCTTGGCTGGCTGTGGAACAAGCTCTACCAAGGGTTGAATATCCACAATGCCAAGCAGGTACGTAAACTGGCCCAAGATGGCCATGAGATTGTCTACGTACCATGTCACCGTAGCCACATGGACTACCTACTGCTGTCATACGTGCTTTACCAGGAAGGCTTGGTACCACCGCATATTGCTGCTGGTATCAACCTGAACTTCTTCCCGGCCGGGCCTATCTTCCGCCGTGGGGGCGCGTTCTTTATCCGCCGTAGCTTCAAGGGCAACCGCCTGTACTCGACCGTATTCCGTGAATACCTGGCCGAGTTGTTTGCCAAAGGCTACTCGGTGGAATACTTCAGTGAAGGTGGCCGCTCACGTACTGGCCGTTTGTTACCGGCCAAGACCGGTATGCTGTCGATGACCATCCAGGCCATGCTGCGCGGACTCAACCGCCCAGTCACCCTGGTCCCGGTTTATATTGGCTACGAGCACGTTATGGAAGTGGCAACCTACGCCAAAGAGCTACGCGGGAAACGCAAAGAGAAAGAGAACGTCGGCCAGGTGATCCGTACCCTGCGTAAACTGCGCAACCTCGGCCAGGGCTACGTCAACTTCGGCGAACCGATCCCACTCAACCACTACCTTAACGAACATGTTCCTGAGTGGCACAAAGATATCGACCCTATCGAGCCCCAGCGCCCACAATGGCTGAACCCGGTTGTTAACGATCTGGCCGTGAAGATGATGACCCACATCAACGACGCGGCGGCAACCAATGCCCTGACCCTTTGTGGTGTGGCGCTGCTTGCAGCCCGCCAACGTGCACTGAGCCGCGAGGATCTGGAGCAGCAGATCGACTGCTACCTGCAGTTGCTACGCAATGTGCCTTACTCGCAGCAGTTCACCGTGCCGGACGAAGATGCCAAGGCCATGGTCAAACATGCCCTTGAAATGGACAAGTTCGTGGTCGAGCGTGATAGCCTAGGTGAAATGGTGTCATTGAACCGCCAGCAGGCGATCCTGATGACCTACTACCGCAACAACATCATCCACCTGTTCGCGATGCCATCGCTGATCGCCAATATCGTCATCCACCACCAGACCCTGACTGTGGCTGAGATTGTTGAGCAAGTCAGCCGCCTGTACCCATTCCTACAGGCCGAACTCTTCCTGCGCTTTAGCAAAGAAGAGCTGGAATCGGTGATTGAAGCCCAGGTCGACGAGCTTGTTCGCCAGCGCTTGGTACTACGCGACGGCGATACGATTACGCTCAACAGCGCCCGTATCGGCCCGCTCCACCTATTGGCCCGCACCATCTCGGAAACCCTGCAGCGTTATGCCATTGCCCTGACCCTGCTCAACTCCGAGCCGCAGCTGATGAAGAGCGATCTCGAGCAGCAAAGCCAGATGATGGCCCAGCGCTTAAGCCGCCTACACGGTATCAATGCACCTGAGTTCTTCGACAAAGGGGTGTTTGCAACACTTGTGAAAACCCTGCGCAGCGAAGGCTACCTCAACGAGGAGTGCCACGCGGTATCGCAGCCAGTCGAGCAACTTGCCGAGCAGCTTGCAGCCTTGGTATCGCCAGAAGTGAAGCTGACCATCCAAGCGGTAATGAACCGCGAAGACCGGGGCGAAGAAACAGAAACCGAGGCCTAATCGCACTAGTGACCTCACTGAAAAGGGCTGCCATTTGGCAGCCCTTTTTTTGCCTGTTTGTGTATTGCTAACCCTTTCTTACCAATCGCGATGGCAAAGACTGGGCAGCTTTTGTAGCTATTGGCCTACGGTAACCCCAAAGCTTTCTCCTCATGTTTTTCTGCACCGCAGGTACAAAAAAAGCGCCGTTTGCGGCGCTTTTCGATAACCAGATAGATATGGCTTCAGC
Source organism: Photobacterium rosenbergii (assembly GCF_003026455.1). GTDB lineage: Bacteria > Pseudomonadota > Gammaproteobacteria > Enterobacterales > Vibrionaceae > Photobacterium > Photobacterium rosenbergii. The sequence continues at coordinate 51,274 of NZ_PYMB01000006.1, read as the reverse complement.
CATCAACCTAAGCCAGATAGGTACTGATTGCGATACCAACGCAGATCAACATACCGACGTAGTTATTGTTCAAGAAAGCCTTGAAGCAAGGTTCACGCTCGCGGCCTCGGATCAGCATTTGCTGGTAAACAAACAGCGACGAAGCCAACAGCAGGCACCAGTAATAAACCTGCGACATCCCCTCAATCGCCCCGACCGCTATCAGCAAGATCAGAGTGCCGAGCTGAAGTAGGCCAATGATCATCTTGTCGAAACGGCCAAACAGAATCGCCGTCGACTTAATCCCCACCTTGACGTCATCGTCACGGTCTACCATGGCGTACTGGGTGTCATAGGCGATAGTCCACAGGATATTGGCGACAAACAGTAGCCATGCCACCGTAGGCAGTTCACCCGCCTGGGCCGCATAGGCCATCGGGATCGACCAGCCAAACGCCATCCCCAATACCAACTGCGGCAGGTGGGTATAACGTTTCATAAAAGGGTAAGCCGCAGCCAAAATCACCGCCACCACCGACAGCATGATGGTCAGGGTGTTCATCGTCAGCACAAGCAGAAATGACACCAGCACCAACAACCCAAACAAGGCCAGCGCCTCGCGCTCCGAGACCTTCCCCGAAGGCATAGGCCGTTGGGCGGTACGTTTGACATGGCCATCGAAATTACGGTCGGCAAAATCATTAATCACACAACCTGCCGCCCGCATGAAAATCACACCGAGGACAAATACCAGCATCACATGGGGGTTGGGCATCCCTTCGGCGGCCAAAAACAACGCCCACAGCGTTGGCCACAACAGCAACAGGCTACCAATAGGGCGATCGAAGCGCGCCAGTTGCCAGAACGCTTTCATCTTGGTCATTTCCAACTTAGGGTCTCCTTATAAATCGGTGCTTCCTGCAAAAACAACTCTGCTACTAACAGCGGTTTGTCATTAAGCCACAACCGCGAGCGCCTAGCCCAGATCGGTTGGTGTTCGGTTCCGACATTCGCGACCACCAGCGCATCACGGCGCGCACTGCGATCGGTAAACACCCGGAACCCAAGTGGCATTTCCCCCAGTTGTGCCAAATCCTGCTCTTGGCCTGTCAGGGTGGTCATCGGGATCAGGGTCCTAGCAAATACCCATGGTACCCCATCTCCCTTCAGTACCACCTTGCGCAGCAGGCAGTCGACATCACCGATCAAGGCTCGCTCATCGTCAGTCAACCGCTCACGGCTGATCTGCCCCTGCTCTTCCAGGGACACGGTAAATGCCCGGCAATGGCGCTCGAACCGACGCGACAAGGAGTCCAACTCCAACAACCAATGCCCAAACTCAGTCCCTTCAATGACTGTTTGTTCCGGTGCCAGCCAATGGGCACTATCTAGCAAGGGCTTGTACAACTGTTTGAATTTCGACATCTTTCCAACAAAATCTCTACCCAATCGCCAGCTAGGGCTTGGTAGATCAAGGTTAATTTATTACCATGAAGAAACACTATTGTAGCAAGCTGTAACCAGTACGAATATCGTTACGATCGAAAGAAACTCATTTGCAGCCATAAAAACCAATAACTCTATGAGCATCATAATGAAATTGACTTTACCTGGATTACTTTTCCTGTTGGCGAGCTTTTTAGTGCCAATGTCAGCCCAAGCCAATGACGGCGCACCGGCCAACCCGCAATATACCTATTACACCCTGGCTCCAGATATCACCACCAACTATGTCACCCAGGGCAAGAAAATCGGTTACCTCCGCCTGCAGGTTGATCTCATGGTGGCAGACCCTTCCCTCATCCCGGAAGTCGAACACCATGCCCCGCTGATCCGCGATGCCATCATCAGCATTATCGGCCAGCAGCCCGAAGCCCGGGTCAAATCCCTGGCTGGGCGCGAGGAAATCCGCCAGGCCTGCCTCAACAAAGTGAACGAATTGCTGCTGATCGAGACCAACAAGCGACTGCTCACCGAGCTATTGTTTACCAAGTACCTCTATCAATAAACTGCTACCTTCCAGATACAACAAAGGCGCCCTAGGCGCCTTTGTATTCATCAACGGGTGTTAACTAACTTTCCCAATCAAGCCGCACTCTCATGGCCTGCTTGCCAGTTGGTGATGTACTCAGCCACTTGCTGCTGTTGTTCCTGGTTAAGGTACAAACCCAGCTTGCTGCGGCGCCACAGTACATCTTCAGCCTGCTGGACAAACTCGTAGCGCAGCAGGTATTCCAGTTCCTTAGCATAGAAGCCAGCACCAAAATGCTGCCCCATGTCGGCCTCGCAACTAATACCAGCCCAAATATCTTCGCTGCGGTTACCATAGTTGGTCGCCATACGCTCTGCCGCGACCGCTTCCAACCATGGGAACCGCTGCTGCAATTTCGCCGCGTGTACCTTGGCATCAAAACCGGCTTCGCCACCTGGTAGGTAGGCGTCCGCCGTCCAAGGCTGGGCCATTTGTGGGAAAAACGGTGCCAGCTTGGCCATCGCTGTCTCGGCCAGCTTGCGGTAGGTCGTCAGCTTGCCGCCAAAGATAGACAATAGCGGGGCTTGGTTGCCTTCCTGCTCCAGCTCCAACGTGTAATCACGGGTGATAGCTTGCGGTGAGTCAGACTCATCATCACACAGTGGGCGGACACCACTGTAGGTCCATACCACATCGTCACGGTTTAGCTTATTGACGAAATGGTTGTTGTAGACATCCAGCAGGTAGCCGATCTCATTGTCATCAATCGCCACTTCACGCGGATCGCCATTGTATTCAACATCTGTCGTACCAATAATCGAAAAACGGTCAAGGTAAGGGATCACAAACACAATACGGTTGTCTTCATTTTGCAGGATGTACGCCTGCTCCTCACCATGGACCCGTGGTACCACTATGTGCGAGCCTTTAATCAAGCGGATATTGCGTGGTGACGGCAGCGCCAGGCTCTTATCGTAGAAGGCTTTAACCCACGGCCCCGCCGCATTGACCAATGCATGGCAGCGGCGCTCAAATACCTCGCCGGTCACGGTATTGCGAACCGTCACCCGCCATAGGTCACCGTCACGCTCGGCAGCTTCGACCGAACAGCGGTTACGCACTTCACCACCACGCTGGGCCACTTCCATCGCATTGAGGATCACCAAACGTGCATCATCGACCCAGCAATCGGAGTATTCAAAACCCTTGGTAATTTCCGGTACCAATACCGAGTCAGTACCAAATTTCAGGCCGCAACTTGCTGGTAGTGTGGTGCGCTTGCCAAGGTGGTCATATAAGAACAAGCCGGCGCGGATCATCCATGCCGGGCGCAAATGTGGGCGGTGCGGCAGGCGAAAGCGCATTGGACGAGCAATATGAGGGATTTTTTTCAGCAGCACTTCCCGCTCAGCCAGCGCTTCACCAACCAAACGAAACTCATAGTGCTCGAGGTAGCGCAGGCCGCCGTGGATCAGCTTCGAACTGGCCGATGATGTCGCCGAGGCAAAGTCCTGAGCCTCATACAACCCCACCTTCAAACCTCGTCCAGCCGCATCGGCAGCAATACCTGCCCCGTTGATTCCGCCTCCGACGACGATTAGATCCAATACTTCGTTATTTGCTGCCATATCACCACCTCTGCTACCGACTTTCGTTTTAATGTTCCAATTCGCGCATAAATGTTCGCTTACGCGCATAGTAGACAATAAATTGATTGAGATCATCATTATTATGCTCGAATGTTTAAGTAATTATGATCGAACTGGCATTTTTGCGAAAAAAAAGCGGGCTGCTAATGTAGCAGCCCGCTCGTTTGAACAGGGGAAATGGCCTGTAAGCCTATGACATTGAAGGATTACTGAATAATTTCAATATGTGTTTCATGCTCAGCCAGCCGCTTGCCTAGCTCTTCCGGTGGCGTCTGGTCAGTAAATAGCATGTCGATCTGGCTGATGTCACCTAGATTAACCATGGCATTGCGGCCGAACTTGGTATGGTCGACACCAAGCATGACACAACGGCTGTTCTCGATGATAGCCTGCTTGACCCGTACTTCATGGTAGTCAAAATCAAGCAATGAGCCGTCAAGATCAATGCCGCTGATCCCCAAGATGCCAAAATCGAGGCGGAACTGGGAAATAAAGTCCAGGGTCGCTTCACCCACAATCCCGCCATCGCGGTTACGGACTTCGCCGCCAGCCAAAATCACCCGAAAGTCATCTTTACCGGTCAAGATGCTCGCGACATTGAGGTTATTGGTCACGATACGCAAGTCATTATGGTCAAGCAGCGCCCGGGCGACGGCTTCAGGAGTGGTACCGATATCAATGAACAACGTTGCCCCATCCGGGATATGGGCAACCATGGCCTGGGCAATGTTATCTTTCTCGGCCAGTTGCATCACCTTACGGGTGCTGTAGGAAGTGTTGACCGAGCTCGATGGGATAGTCGCCCCACCGTGATGACGACGAATTTTGTTGTCTTCCGCCAGTTCATTGAGATCCCGTCGGATTGTCTGCGGGCTGACATTGAACCGTTCAACCAAGTCATCAGTGCTGACATAGCCCTGGGTTTTGACGAGATCAATAATTTCCTGGTGACGTTTACTCTGCTTCACGACTGACGCGGCTCCCTTTCGCTGTGGCCTGGTACCCTAACAAGCACTCTTATGAAATCGATATCATTAAGGCAAGAATAGCTTGTAAAACAACAAGGCTCCGCCCAATGCGAAGCCTTGTCATATTACCTAGGGTCTAATCAAGATGCCAATGATGGCGCTCCCAATCATGCATTTTGTGCTTGCTGACCCGCTTCTTTCTCACGGTGCAGACGGCTTTCACCAATCAATGCCAACGTCAGGAAGAAGATTGATAGGCCACATGATGCAGTCAGCACCATAAAGCCACCATCCCAGCCGAAGTGGTCAACGGTGTAGCCTAGGATAGCATTGGCCGCGACCGCACCACCTAAGTAACCAAACAGGCCAGTCAGGCCAGCCGCTGTACCAGCCGCTTTCTTAGGTGCCAGTTCAAGCGCGTAAAGGCCGATTAGCATTACCGGGCCATAGATCAGGAAGCCGATAGCAACCAGTGCTGCCATATCAACTGCCGGGTTACCGGCAGGGTTGAACCAGTAAACCAATACCGCAACCGTTACCAACGCCATGAACAAGATACCTGCCGGCGCACGGCGGCCTTTGAAGAATTTATCCGACATCCAGCCACACAGCAGGGTACCCGGGATACCGGCCCACTCATACAGGAAGTAAGCCCAAGACGACTTATCAACGGTGAAGTCTTTCACTTCGCTTAGGTAAACCGGTGCCCAGTCCAGTACCCCGTAGCGGATCAGGTAAACAAAGGCATTCGCCACAGCGATGAACCACAATAGTTTGTTGTTGAAGACGTACTTGAAGAAGATTTCTTTCGCCGTCATCTCTTTTTCATGAGAGGCATCATAGCTATCCGGATAGTCATCCTTGTGCTCTTCGATAGAAGGCAGGCCACACGACTGAGGCGTATCACGCATTACCAGCAAAGTGAATGCCGCTACCAGCAAGGCAAAGAATGCCGGCACGTAGAACGCTGCCCTCCAGTCATCGTTGAATGCCCACAAGCCAAGCAGGAACATCGGGCCGATCAGGCCGCCACCAACGTTATGGGCAACGTTCCAGACCGATACAACCTCACCCCTTTCCTTGCGCGACCACCAGTGCACCATGGTCCGGCCACAGGCAGGCCAGCCCATACCCTGGAACCAACCGTTCAGGAACAATAGGATAAACATGGCTGCAATACTGCCCGTTGCCCATGGCATAAAGCCAAAGCACAGCATGACAATGGCCGACATACTCAAACCTGCCGCGAGGAAATAGCGCGGGTTAGAGCGGTCAGACACGCTGCCCATCAGGAATTTAGATAGGCCATAGGCGATAGAGACTGCAGCAAGGGCAACACCCAGGTCACCGCGGCTGTAGCCGTATTCCTCGATAAGATAAGGCATTGCCAGGCTGAAATTTTTTCGCACAAGGTAGTAGCCAGCGTAGCCAATGAAAATACCGGCAAACAGCTGCCAACGCAGGCGCTGGTAGGTGGAGTCAACCTTGCCATCGGGCAGACGCTCCCGATGCATAGCCGGTTTGAAAATACCAAACATAGAATGTTCCTTTTTATAGTGTTTTTGCGATGGTATGGGTACAAACGAGTACAAGACGAGCGAAAGTAATCAATAACGCTCAAGGTATGCAAATTATTGCTCTAATGAAGGTAAGAAAATGTGAATAGTGTCAAATAGGTAGATTAAATCGCTGGATGGGCAATAAAAAGCAGGGGATTTTAGCGGAACTACGAGCCAAACTGATATATCAACAAAAAAGGTGAACATCCGAATTGGGATGTTCACCTCTTTTTCGAGTCAAATTCGGCCTATCGGCGCAGTTTGGCGTCCACCCAACCAAGGGCACAGCCACTGAGCAGGCCAAAAAGATGCGCCATATTGGCTACCGACATGCCCAGTACATCGGCAAAACCCAATACCAGCCACACCAGCATGAACACGACATAAGGCTTGGGGATCGACAATCCGCGGTTAGGTGCCAGCCAACCCATCCACCAGATGTACCCCAGCAAGGCATAGACGACACCGGACAAGCCGCCGAAATTCGGGCCGTGGAACCAAAACTGGGCAAAACCGGAAACCAGCGCCGAGATGAGGAACACCTGCAACAGCTTGGCACTGCCACTGTGCCTTTCCAACTGCCCGCCGAGGATCCACCACCACAGGCAGTTGAACACCACATGCAGGGTCGAGAAATGGATCAGCGCATGGGAGAAGAAACGCCACAGTTGCCACTCATCGCCATCCATCAGGGGGAAGTGCATCAGGCTAAAGACAGGCTGCTGCATCCCCAGTAACCACAACAGGTAGATCACGATAGATACCACCATCACCAGCAGGGTGAATGGCCCAGCCTGAGCGCGAACCAAGCCCAGCAAGCTCGGGCTGCGGTAATTAAACTTGGCGGTCCGGGTCTCCGCAACCTCCCATGAGGCTGCCTGGTACTTGAGGTCAGACGGATTGGACAGGAACTGGTTGAGCTCAGCCTCTGCCTCCACCAAATGCTGCCCGTCTTCGAGCCATAAGGCAAACAGGCCTTCCGGCTCAGGGGCCATCACCAGCGAAATACCTCGCGAGGCCATGTAGTCAATAAACGCCTGCGCCTGGCGAGGGTTGTTCAATCCGGCTAAGCGGTGCATATCGGTCTCCACATGAAGGGCTTGGCGGCAATATCAGGTCGATATACCAAGCATGTCCTGCCCTCCCCGCCAGGATTGACCTAAATCAGGCCATCTGGACGCAAGGGTATGCGTTGCGCTTCCAGGCTTCAAACCCACCATCGAGGCTGTAGACACAGTCGAAGCCTTGGTGGATAAGATATTGGGCAGCCCCTTGGCTACTGATACCGTGATAGCACATCACAATCACAGGTTGCTCGAAATCAACCTCATCCATAAACGCCACCATTGTATCATTAGTTAGGTGAAACGCGCCTTCAGGATGACTCAAGGCATATGACTGGGGATCGCGGATATCAACAAGTACCGCCTCGCTGTCCTCTTGGGTGAGCATGGTATAAGCCTGCTCAGCCGAAATATGTTCAAATTGATCCATAAATTACGCCGACTCTTATAATGATTGATCAACAGGCAGGATCGCCCTACCCGATAAAACGTGACGATCGTCCGTTTTGGTCAAAACCATCACGCGCCGTCTTGTCTCGACATTGTAACCGATCAAGTTACTCACAACCCCATCGAAAAAATAAGGTTAACCGCCAAGGCCAAAAATCAAGCTAAGCCGCGTCACGCAAGGGCTGGCAACTTACCTTTAAAATCCCCAAGGCCTCTTCTGATCAAAACACCACCAGCTGTGGAAAAAACTGTGAATTGCGTTGATAATGTGTTTCATGAAATTTGGATCCACTATATGTAGATCGGATCATGTAAAAACCTGTGGATAAATCTGTTTCAACTTCACACTTTTACTTTGTTTTGTGATCTATCCCTCAGATTTTAAGCACAAAAAAACCAGCCTTTGGCTGGTTTTCTCGTTATGCGATTTGTGGATAGTTTACCGAGGATCCTCAGGCAAAATCACCCACCGCTTCTTTAAGCTTTTTCATCGCATTTTTCTCTAGCTGACGGATCCGCTCGGCAGATACCTGATAGTGCTCAGCTAGCTCTTGCAAGGTCGCCTTGTTGTCTTCCAGCCAGCGCGAACGCACAATGTGCTGGCTTCGGTCATCGAGGCTAGACAGGGCATTCGACAGGCGGTTGTTGGCGTGGGTTTCCCAATTGTTTTCCTCAACGCTCAGAGCAACGTCTGACGATTTATCCTCAAGGTAATACGCAGGTGCGCTGTAACTGGCTTCGCGATCATCGTCTTCTGTCGGCATTTCGAATGCCGGATCCTGTGCAGCTAGGCGGGATTCCATCTCGCGGACTTCATTTGCCTCTACACCCAACTGATCAGCGACCATCTGCACTTCGTCATTATTGAACCAGCCAAGGCGTTTTTTCGCCTTACGCAGGTTGAAGAACAGTTTGCGCTGGGCCTTGGTCGTCGCCACTTTGACGATACGCCAGTTACGCAGGACGTACTCATGGATCTCAGCTTTGATCCAATGGACAGCGAAAGAAACCAAACGGACGCCTACTTCAGGGTTGAAGCGCTTGACCGCTTTCATCAAGCCAATGTTACCTTCCTGAACCAGATCAGCCATTGGCAAGCCGTAGCCTGAATAGCCACGAGCAATGTGAACAACAAAGCGCAGATGGGACATGACCAATGCCTTTGCCGCATTGAGATCACCATCAAAATGAAGACGCTCAGCTAACTCGCGCTCCTGCTCCGCCGACAGCATAGGATAGCTGTTGACGCTCTGGACATAGCTATCCAGACTATCTGCAGTGACTAGAGCCATTGAAGTCATCTCTTGTGCCATTCAACAAACCTCGTTTATTTTTTGTACCAATGCGAAATTGCATGAACCGACAATGATGCCTGTAAAATAGGCCTCATTGCAAGCAAGCCGCGTAATTTACCCTATTTGTAGAGTTAAAAATGTCAGATAGGTTCAATTTCTTTCAAATGGCGCCCAGCGGACAAACGCGCTGCCAGCAGCCCAAGAAATGCCGAGATCATCAACAAGATCAACGACTCATCCCAACCTAATCCAATCATCCTGAACGGGCTATCGTACAAATCCGCCAAATGCGCTACCGCACCATCGAGCAATATTGACACGATAAATGTCAGCACCCAGGCAGCTATCCCGCCAATCAAACCATACCAAACCCCGGTATAGAGATATGGACGTAGGATAAAGCTGTCGGTCGCCCCGACCAGCTTCATCACCTGGATTTCATCGCGCTGGTTGAGTACCTGCAGGCGTAGGGTATTACCCACAATCAAGAAGACCGCAAACAGCATCAGCCCGGACATAATCATAGCCAGAATAATGACAAGTTGCTTAATCGCAGCCAAACGCTGGAGCCAATCACTGTCGAGGCGCACCTCATCGACCCGGTTTTGCATCCGCAAACGCGACGCAAGCTCGGTAGCCTTGGCATCGAGCTGCCACGCCTCGGTTGGTTTAACAACCAACACGGCTGGCAACGGATTATCATCGAGTAAACTCAGAGCTTGTTCAAAGCCTGCCTGCTGACGAAACTCAACCAAGCCTTGCTGTGGAGAAATGGCCTCCAAGCTGTCGATTTCCGGCCACTGGGCCAACTCGTCATGCAATAGCTCTGCCTGCCCAGTAGATGTACCCGGCTCCAAATAGATGGTCATCTGGGTCGGGTTCTGCCATACCTGTGCCACCACGGTGACGTTTTTGGCAAACAGGTAGAAACTCGCAGGTAGGGTCAAGGCAAAAGCCAACACTGCCAAGGTCAGGATATTGCCGAGCGGACGACGCATCATGTCTGCGAGTGACTGCTTACATTGCTGCTTGTGCAAGGCAAAAAAACCGGTTTTATTTTGCGCCACTGGCGAGCTCCCTTAATTGTCCCTGGTACAGATCCAAACGGCGGTAATTGTGAGTGGTCAACAGCGAGGTATCGTGGGTCGCCATCAGCACAGTGACCCCGACCCGGTTGAACTCCTCGAACAGGGACATGATCTGCTGCGACAATGCCGCATCAAGGTTACCGGTTGGCTCGTCGGCCAAAAGTAGCATCGGCTTGTTGACAATCGCCCGGGCAATACCGACCCGCTGCTGCTCACCACCAGATAGCTGGATGGGCAAGTAACGCGCTTTATCAAGCAGCCCCACCTTATCAAGCGCCGCGGATACCCGGCGCTTGATCTCGTTCTCGGTAGCTTGCTCAACCCGCAACGGCAGGGCCACGTTGTCGTAGATAGTCCTATCCATCAGCAACTTATGGTCCTGGAAAATAATACCGATATTGCGGCGCAAAAACGGGATCTGCTTGCTGCCGATACGGGTAATATCATGGCCATTGAACATGATTTTGCCGTCACTTGGCCGTTCGATGGCGCATATCAGTTTCAGCAGGGTACTCTTACCTGCACCTGAGTGCCCAGTCAGGAACGCCATATCTGCAGGCTGCAGATGGAAATCGACCTTTTGCAGGGCCTGGCGTCCGCCCCGATAAGCCTTACTTACCTGCTGAAACCGAATCACACCTTAATCCTCGTCACTAAATAGCGCTTCGATAAACTCATCTGCCGCAAATGGGCGCAAGTCTTCAATCCCTTCACCGATACCGATGTAGCGGATTGGGATATTGAACTGATCAGCAATGGCAAAGATCACACCACCCTTGGCGGTACCATCCAACTTGGTCAGGGTAATACCGGTTACCGGGGCAACCTCACTGAACAATTTGGCCTGGCTGATCGCATTCTGGCCAGTACCTGCATCGACCGTCAGCATAATTTCATGCGGCGCATGCGGATCGACCTTCTTCATCACACGGACAATCTTGCGCAGCTCTTCCATCAGGTTGCCCTTGTTCTGCAGGCGGCCTGCGGTATCGGCAATCACCACATCAACATTCTTCGCTTTGGCTGACTCGATAGCATCGAAGATCACCGAGGCACTGTCCGCACCGGTATGCTGGGCAACAACCGGCACGTTGTTACGCTCACCCCAGACCTGCAGCTGTTCAACAGCTGCCGCACGGAAGGTATCACCGGCTGCCAGCATCACAGATTTACCCTGGCTCTGGAACTGCTTGGCCAGCTTACCGATGGTTGTGGTCTTACCGACACCGTTAACACCAACCATCAAAATGACGTAAGGCTTTTTGGCTTCATCAATCACCAATGGTTGTTCAACCTTGGCTAGCATGCCAGACAGTTCTTCTTTTAGCAGGCCGTATAGGGCATCACCGTCTTTCAGGGACTTGCGATCCGCCTTATCGGTCAGGTTCTCAATGATCTTGAGGGTGGTATCCATACCGACATCGGCCACCAGCAGTTGCTCTTCCAACTCCTCGAACAGGTCGTCATCGATTTTCTTGCCACGGAATAGGCTAGCAAACCCGGAGCCAAAGTTGGTCTTGGTCTTCTTCAAACCACGCATTAGGCGGGCAAAGAAACCTTCGCTCTTTGGTTTTTCCTGCAGCGCCTCCGCTTGCTGTAGCTGCTCTTCTTGCAGCTGTGCCGCTTGGGCCTTGGCTTCTTCTTCCGCAACGACCTGGGCGGCTGCCTCAGCTTCCGCTTCCGCTGCTGCCTTGGCGGCAGCTTCGGCTTCTTGTTGTTCTGTCGCTTGTTCTTTTACTGCTTCAGCCTCAGCTGAAACCGTTGATTGTTCTTGATTTTGTTCGGTTTGCTCGGTCTGCTCCTCAGAGCCAAAACCCAACCACGAAAATAATCCGCGTTTCTTTTTTTCTGCCATTGGCAAATCCTAGAGCTTGATTGGTACAATTTGCGGCCTAAACACAGGTGTATACCCCCAGCGGCATGATTTCGGCATCATGTTTTCGCCTACAGCCAAGGGGTTTAGGTATACTATCATTTTCTAAACGGTCGAAGAAATCTATGACAAGACGCAGACAACAATCAGGGCGAAATATGCCAAACAGCCGCCGTGACGGATTCGTTCGGATCATCAGCGGACGCTGGCGTGGGCGCAAACTTCCTGTCCACGACGTTGAAGGCCTCCGCCCAACCACAGACCGCGTCAAAGAGACCGTTTTCAACTGGTTGGCACAAGATATTATCGAAGCACGCTGCCTTGACCTGTTCACCGGCAGCGGTAGCCTGAGCTTCGAAGCCCTGTCGCGCGGTGCCAGACATGTCACCATGCTCGAGCTCGACAAAAAGGCCGCTGATCAGCTAGAAAAAAACCGCGCCACCATCGGCGCCGACAATGCCAAGGTCCTCAACACCGACAGCCTGGCTTTCCTCAAGCAAGTCGGTACCCCGCATGACGTGGTGTTTATCGACCCACCGTTCCGCAAAGATCTCATCGACGAGGCGATCGCCCTGCTTGAGCAGAATAACTGGCTATCACCCCATGCGGTTATTTACATTGAGGCCGAGAAAGAACTCGGGGAGCTAGTGACACCAGCACACTGGCATCTCCACAGGGAAAAAACAGCGGGACAAGTCTGTTACCGCTTATTCGAAAGAGAGGAAGCATGAAAGCACTAATTTTACTTGCCAAGGCAGCCATCGGCTTTGTCTGGCTAGTTTTGCTCATCAACATTTTCCACCCGTTCCCGGGCGTCGCGGCCATGGCGCTCTACATCATGACAGCCTTCCTGTTTATGATGCATGGCCTGCAAATGCTGATTTTCATCGGCGCCTTCGGCGACAAGATCACCATGACCCGGTGGGAAAAGTGGTCAATCCTTATCTTCGGTATCTTTGCCCTGCTTGATATCAGGCGCAAACATATGATGTAAAAAAACGAGGCCCGTTGGCCTCGTTTTTTTATCACACCGGCAGCTAGCCAATCATGAAGAACTTGCGGATCCCGTCCAGGAACATCTGGGTCGATATCATGATCAACAACAAGCCCATCAAACGCTCGACGGCCTTGAGCCCTTTCTCACCCAACAGGCGGTTGAACACCTCGTAGAACATCAGGATCACAAACGACGCGCCCCACGCCAGCAAGACGGCTATCACCCAGTCCCCAGTACGGCCCGGCTCCTGATTGGACAACAACAGTAATGAGGCCAGCACCGAAGGCCCGGCAATCATCGGGATTGCCATCGGTACGATAAACGGCTCTTCACCGGCAGCAAGGCCGGTCACGCCACCCGGTTGGGGGAAGATCATCCTGATTGCGATAAGGAATAGGATAATACCGCCGGAAATACTCACGGTCTCGGTCGAAACATGCAGGAAGTTCAGCATCTTCTGGCCGCCGAACAAGAACAACAGCAAGATCACCAAGGCAATCAACAATTCACGGATCATGATAAAACGGCGGCGCTTTGGCTCAATGTGCCGCAGGATAGACAACATAACCGGCAAGTTGCCGAGCGGATCCATGATCAGAAATAGCATGACCGCCGCAGAAATAATTTCCACAGAGCAGACCTCAGATAGTGAATAAATAAAAGAAGTTTCAAGAAATAAGAACGATCAGCCAGAATGCTAACCGGAGGCGGGAGAGTATAACAAACCATCAGCGGGGTGGCGATATTTTTACCACCCGCATTTCTCAGCGGCCAGCTGGCGCCAACCGCTTCACAGCAGCATTAGTGATTGCACATACGCTCACGGTTGGCCGCCACATATTCACCGTCTTGTACCACTTTGCGGCGATCTAGCAAGAACGTCATCAGGGCATCAAAAGTCAGATCTTGCTGGCTACAGGTATAGAAACGTACATCTTCACCGTACTCCGCCACAATAGCCTGCTTCAGGCTGGCAAAGGTATAGGGTGTTTCCGCTGCCAACAACATATTCAACAGGTTATGGGCGTGGACTTGATTATCACTCATGGTAGGCATTCTCTTCACGAATTAATAACCGCATTGTAGCGCTATGCCGTTGGGGAAAGTTTGACCAGAAACAAATTAGTGCATTTTGTATGTATGTTTTAGGATCCTGCCGCCCTGTCCCGTCCGCACTGCCAGCACAATTCAAACTGGCTACCATTTTGCTCGCCACAACCTGTACACACCCAAGCGGTCTGATCGGCCTGCTCATATTCGGCAAGCAACCTTTGGGCACTCGATTGCTGGAAGTCCCTCACCCAAAGGCCCACTTCTACCGCATTAGCCGGCAACTCCCCGACTGCGGATCCAAGGCCTTCCCCGCTCAGCTGCACGGCAATATGCTGGGCTTCTAGCATCCCTTTGAGGCTATGCGCTTCAAGCGAATTAGCGGCATCATATATTTTGCACCAGTTATCCGACATCACCTTCCCCATTGATATAACCTCTCTTCAGTATGATCCAAAGACAGGCTTTTAGATGAAAAAGTTTCATTAATCAGTAACTAAACAGCCAGTAAAGTGGCAACAATCAACGATTGGGCAAGGAAATAGCTGGTCATCACCATGGTGGTCGCCGACTTGAAGGGCCCACGGAAACGGTCAATGGCTAAACAGAGATCGGAAAACATAAACACCGCCGCACCAGCAAAAGCCAGCAGCGCCATGGTTGTCGAAGTCGTCAGCCAAAATTCACCGGCCGCCCAAGCCATCTGGGCTATCACGGCAATATATATAGCGACAGGGATCACCATCTTGCCCAATGAAGGCAACAGCAGCAGGAACACTATTACACCTACCGCCGCGAGCATCGCGGGTAACCACCAGACTATCTGGCTACCGAGCTGTGACCAAAAAGCCACAGAATAGGCAACATGCGCCAGGGCAAACGCACTTAACCCCATGATGAACCGATCTTTAGGCCACATTAAGAAAACATCGCCAGCCACTGACAGCACAAGGCCTAGCATGATAGCCATGTGATAAAAGCCACCATCACCAGCCTGCCAAGCCACACTGATTAACAGCAGCATGGTAAAAGGCTTGAAAATATAGAATTGCCAACGGGGGCCGTGATAGGCCGCCGTTATATGTAGAAGAGCAGAAAGAGCAATGGCTAACCAAACCCACATAGTTTCACCGTTATTATTTTGAATATGTCACTGACAATAACTCGGCTTATCAGCGGCAAGCACAGTTTAGGATCTGGTAGGCGATTGTCTAGCAAGGAAAGTCAATAACTAGCGGAGAATCATATTAATGAGCCTATCGGCGGCTGTTCTGTGAGCCAACCATTATCACCCAAAAGAAAAACAAAAAAGCAAACGTTTGGCATCGTTGCCAGTATCCCCCCTTACCCTAGAACAAATCATGAGGCATTGTATTATCGCTAAAGCATCCATTTAAACCTGCTTTAGCTTATCTAGCACCATATATAAAACAACAACTTAAACACAAATCAATCTTTTAATATCAGTTAAACCAGCTGCTTACTATCAAACTCTCAACAACAGTATCACAGTGTTATCCAATACATAAATGATTGCCAAATATGCATAACCTCCATAGGTAATCTTAAGCTCAAGCTAACCAAGAAAGGGAAAAATGTCATTTGAAACCATTTTAGATCCCTAGACCACCCTAGGCTTATTTTTATATACAAAGATTAAAGAACCCAAAACAGCTCACAATACAACCAAAAATAAACAAATAAAAACAATAGCTTAAAACCAAAAAGCAAGATGATGCAGCAATTGAGACACTTTTTATCCAAGCCAAAAAACACAATTCACTTACCTAAAATAGGCCAAGACAAAGTCCATAAACTATTTTTATGACAACAATATGACAATTTAACTTGAGAAATGCATAAAATTAATGCTATTCTTATTTACAACATCAATCCAGCAGCAAAAAAGGAGCCTTACCATGTTCACTTCTTCTCAAAAACAAGGCCTTATGATGATCGCAGTGGTTGTCGGACTAATGACGCTGCCTGTGATTTATTAAGCAAAAAAAATTCAAAAAAAGGTGCCTATCAGGCACCTTTTTTGTTTTCAGGGTTTTATCGCCAGCACGGCTTAAGGGGTCAAATCAATACGGTGCCAGTGAATGGAGTAAAACCAGATCGCCAATGCCGTAACACCCACCACCAACAGGGCAGCAGCCGTCCAGACAAAACGTCCACTGCGCGGGGTCAGCTCTTTCTCACAGGCATTACAAGCCGCAATAAACCCTTTTTTATCATCGAGCTTGTAACCTTCTTCATGAACGGTTTTATTTCGGACCGAGGCAATAAAACGTAACTTGGGGATAATTTCATGAGGCAGGCGTTCTTCACAGCTAGTGATCAGCTGGTGCAAGCCTTTGCCCTCAGCATGGTAATGTTCGCGCAATAGGCTTTCTATCCGCCTTGAACGCGTTACCACTAACTCAATGTTTGCCATCTACTCTCTTCCTTGCTGTTTCTTTTTACTAACTTACCTCGACTTTGCCCTAAAGCAAAGTACCGCGTTTCCCCTACCCGCAGATACCTGCAGGGAATCGCTGTTTTGTGGGAAACATATTCCCCCCCAACAACCCAGCCGCGATCACGCTTTTCACCGCCAGACATATCCAGCCCCATTGAGTTGCACAATAATGATTGCCAGTTGTTTGCAACAAGGAGATCCCATGCCCATTGCTATCCCAGCCACCATTATTGCCTTACTGGCTGTTGCCCTTTATTGCTTTGTCCACATTTACCGCAAACACACTTTGGGCGAAAACGCCCCTGAGCGGCAAATCGAAGTCGAAATCCTCGACAAACAGAGTACCCCGGTCATAGGTGCGCGCCCCGGAGAAGATGACGAAGAGTATTGGATTTATGTCCAACCGACCAAAGGCGGGCCAAAGCGGGAATTTATGGTGGGTATCCATTACTACCACGCTCTGAACCCGGGAGATAAAGGGGTGATGACCTATCAGGGCACCACTTTCCGCCACTTTGCACTCAAACGGGATTAACGCTGCCGCCTAGGGGACCAACCAGGCTGTTTTCGGGCTCTTCGCTAACAGCCAACTGGCTGCCAGGGCTAGGCCTGTAATGATCACGGTCCAGAACGGGATCATCAATACTGGTGGCAGGAAGTACCAATCATAGGCCCTTACCGGCCATAGGAAGATCGGGTGCAGCAGGTAGATGCCAAGGCTATAGCGGCTCATAAAGGCCAGTTTATCAAGGGTCCCCTCGCTCAGCTTATCTGCCACATACCTGCCAAGCGCAAAAATCATGGCGGCAATCAAAGCGGTGTTGAGTGTCTTGTAAGACATCCAGCGCCCAACCTTATATTCCCCAGCGGCAAAACTATTGCTGAGCACCATGGCATCGGTGAGCAGCAGGGCCACAATGCCCAATGGCAGCAACCACTTTAGGCTCGGCCAGCGCATCTGGAAAACACAGTAACCAAACAGTAAGTACCCACTATATAAAACCAGCTCGTGGCTCCATGGCCCATCGATTTTAAACAAGAACAATGTCGTCAGGGCCAACCATACCAGCGCCAGCGCCAGCGTCGCCTGCCTATCATAATGCTGGACAAAATAGCGCAGGAAAGGGACAACAAAATAAAGCGGGATGAAATAGTAGAAAAAGCCAAGGTGATAGTAGGTTTCATGAACCGGTAAGGCTTTTAACGTATCGAGGGCAAGGCCACCATCGAAGCCGGCAGGAGAAACACCAGATAGCCAGGCATAGAAAACCGACCACACCAGGAAAGGTACCAACACCTTACCGAGCCGGCGGCGGACATAGTAGCCCAGTTCGAACGGGCGGGTATCGGTCAACATCAGGGCACCGGTGATCATGATAAAAACCGGCACCGCCCAGCGGCTGAAGCTATTGAAGGTCGTCGCGGTGATCCAGCCGCTGTCGGGCATAATCCCAAACTGATCGCGGTAAGGGCCGAGCACGTGGATCACCACTACGGCCACAGCTGCCACACAGCGCAGCACATCAAAAAAGCGAACCTTCTCCCTCACTTCAGCCCCCTAAAAGCACAAACAAAAAAAGGTATCCTCGTGGGATACCCTTTTGAATATAGCAGGCTGTATTTATTAAATAACTGAATCAGCGCAGATTTACCGATAAATTCACTGACCGCTGACATTCAGTCCCGCGTGCAACCCAGTACGGCTTAAGGCTGCTGGCGTGTCGCTGCAAGCACAATCTCGCGAATACACAGGTGCTGCGGCTGCTGGTAAGCATAATTGATGGCATTAGCAATATCCTGCGGTGCAATCACCCCGCCCATGCCGTCTTTCCATTCTTCGTAGCCCGCTTTGATATCATCACTGGTGGTATGGCTCAGCAGCTCAGTTTCCACCGCTCCCGGGGCAATGGTAATGAAACGGACATTGTCGTCAGCCACTTCCTCACGGATATTTTCAGTGATCGCATGCACGGCAAACTTTGTGCCGCAGTAAGCCGCGTGGTTTGGGAAGGTCTTGCGGCCAGCGATCGAGCTGATATTGATCACGGTACCACCCTGACGGGCTTTCATCTTGGCCAGTACAGCATGGATACCGTTAAGCAGGCCCATCACATTGACATCGAACATGGTTTTCCACTCTGCCGGATCTTGCTCATGGGCTAGTCCAAGCAGCATGACACCGGCATTATTGACCAAACAGTCAACCGGACCGTACTGGGCTTCCGCTTCTTCAATGGCGGCAGCAAATGCCGGGCCATCGGTCACATCCACTTGGCGGCATAGGGTATTCGGTAGGCCCAAAGCGGTCAATCGGTCGATACGGCGAGCCAGCAAAAGCAATGGGTGGCCTTGCGCTGATAACGTTTTGGCCGTCGCTTCACCAATACCCGAGCTTGCACCTGTGATCACAACGAGAGACTTAGACATAGTTTCACCTTATATATAGAAAGAGAACATCACCCCGGGCTCTTGCCCGCCAGGTCCATACCAGTGGCCACCAGCAGATGGGCGCTACTATATCGGCCTAATCCCTTAGTGAAAAATATCGATTACCTCTGTTTATCATAAATTTTAGCTATGGATACAAGATCCACCTGACATATCCACCAATCAATTGATAAAAATCCGTTAATAAAATGCTATCAGGCCACGTTGGGTAGGCGATAATTTGCCCTTTTTGTGAGTTTAAGCACGCTTTTTTCGGGCTGCTTTTTCTAATTAATTGATATCCGGTTATTGAACAAAGGTTAACAAACCGAAAATGAACAACCAATTTCATAAAGATCAACAATAGCAAGCGGAACAACCATCACGAAATCAGCATGTAACCACTAAAAATTAACAACAAACAGACAAAAAATAAGCAACTGACACATTTTGACACAATTATATCTTGTTTGTGACGTTAACAATGACGTAACCTTCCCCGCGACAAGAGATGTACCCATTGATGGGATTAAAACGATAAATGGAGGTCGTGATGCATTCATCTGCTTCACCGCAAACACAACAACAACCGAAGAAAACGTTATTTACCCGTTTTCTAGATACCGTCGAGTGGCTGGGTAACCTGCTACCACACCCAATCACCCTTTTTGCCCTTTTCTGTGTGGCAATCCTGGTCGCTTCTGGTATTGCCGGCTACTTCGGCGTGTCTGTCGTCGACCCGCGCCCTGAAGGCGCCGCAGGCCGAGCTGCTGACGGTATGATCCACGTGGTCAGCCTGTTCAATGCAGAAGGCCTACAAAAAATCGTTGCCAACTTGGTGACTAACTTCACCGGCTTTGCCCCTCTAGGTACCGTACTGGTTGCCATGCTGGGTGTGGCAATTGCCGAACACTCAGGCATGCTGTCTTCAGCAATGCGTGGCCTAGTTATGGGTGCCTCTAAGCGCATGGTGACACTGGTTGTCGTCTTCGCAGGTATCATTTCTAACACGGCATCTGAGCTTGGCTACGTGGTACTTGTTCCACTAGCGGCAATGCTATTCCACTCACTGGGCCGTCACCCGCTAGCCGGTCTGGCTGCAGCGTTTGCCGGTGTATCCGGTGGTTACAGTGCCAACCTTCTGCTAGGTACCGTTGACCCGCTATTGTCGGGCATTACCCAGACAGCGGCACAAATGATCGACCCGAACTACGCTGTTGGCCCTGAGGTTAACTGGTACTTCATGTTCGCTTCGACGTTTGCCATCACCATCATGGGTGCATTCGTTACCGAGAAGATTGTTGAGCCGAAACTGGGTAAATACAACCCGGAAGAAGCCAGCGAAGACCTGGGCGGAGACAAGCTTGGCAAGATCACTGCCCTTGAGAAGAAAGGCCTGAAAATGGCTGGCCTTGCAGCACTAGTTGTTGCGGCGCTACTGGCACTAACCATCGTTCCGGAAAACGGCATCCTACGCCACCCTGAGACGGGCTTGGTTGCAGGCTCTCCGTTCCTGAAAGGTATTGTTGCCTTCATCTTCGTATTCTTCGCTATCCCAGGCTTTGTCTACGGTAAAGTGGTTGGCACCATGAAGAACGACCGCGATGTTATCGATGCGATGTCAAAATCCATGTCTTCAATGGGTATGTATATCGTGCTGGTTTTCTTCGCTGCACAGTTCGTTGCTTTCTTTAGCTGGACCAACTTCGGTCAGGTATTTGCGGTTGCTGGTGCGGACTTCCTACAGTCTATTGGTCTAACAGGCCCTGCACTGTTCTTCGCCTTCATCCTGATGTGTGGCTTCATCAACCTAATGCTAGGTTCGGCGTCGGCGCAGTGGGCAGTAACAGCACCTATCTTCGTTCCGATGCTAATGCTGGTTGGCTACGCACCGGAAACTATCCAGGCGGCTTACCGTATCGGTGACTCAGTGACCAATATCATCACCCCGATGATGAGCTACTTCGGTATGATCCTGGCGGTTGCAACTCGCTATAAGAAGAACCTAGGCCTAGGTACGCTTATTTCGACTATGCTGCCATACTCGCTGGTATTCATCGTTGGCTGGAGCCTGATGTTCTACCTATGGGTATTCGTATTCGGTATCCCTGTAGGTCCTGGCGCAGCCACATACTACAGCGTAGGCTAATCCTACTCTCTGTCACCAAAGCCGGGCTCTTGCCCGGCTTTGTGTTTTCTGACTGTATCGTTTTCCTAAACACTATGCTGGCAAGGCTTCTTTGCTATCATAGCCACATCACTTGCCTGCCAGAGTAAAACCATGGATCTACGCCTGCTGCGTTTTTTTGTTGCGGTCTACGAAGAAAAGAACATCACCCTCGCCGCTGAACGCTGCTTTGTCTCCCAGCCTTCAATCTCTAATGCCATCAAGCAGCTGGAAGATGAGCTCAACACCACCTTGTTCGAGCGCCACAAGAAAGGGGTCAACCTGACCGACGAGGCGCACTACCTCTACCCGCTGGCTGTCCGCCTTCTGGGGGATGTCAACCACCTGCCATCGCTGTTCCAGCAACGTACCGAGTGCTTGCCGCTTAAGCTAGGTAACTTCCCCGACCTGAGTCAGGCTGCCCTGGCCAAGGTATTTAGTTGCCTACGCGAGCATATTCCCAACTTGTTACTGGAATTAGTCGATCATGATGGGCCAGCCGATGCACGACTGACCCTGGATATGTTCAAGCAAGATGATGAGATATTCCTGCCGCTCTGGGAGGAGGACTATGTGCTGTGTATGCTACCTTCCCACCCGCTGGCCAAGCTGGATAAGGTCAAGCCAGAGCAGCTCCACCAGCATGATTTTATCGAGTGCCCACCCTGCGAAGCCCACCAGCAGACGATTGGTTTGTTAGCCTGTGATGGACTCGCGGTTAACCTGGTGGCCAAGGCCGAGCATAAAACCCAAGTGATGCATCTGGTCCAGGCTGGACTTGGGATCTCTTTCCTGCCAACCGGTGTGCTGGAAACAGCCAAGGAATTGGTGACCGTTCCGCTTGATGGGCCAAGAATGTTCCGCCGGCTGGGCCTTTGCTACCCGGCCAACAAAACGCTCAATCCGGCCCTAACCGAAACGGTGAAAGCCCTTAGCCAGTTTTTGCGACAGTAAGAGGACGTGGCGGGGCTTGGAGGTCGTATTTGGATGACCACTGCATGGCAAGCTGATAACTCTGACCGATACGCGGTGCATCAATCGCCAACGCCTGCCCCAATAGGCTGACCTGACGCCACTGCGCCTGCTCATAAGCCACAGATAGGTCTAACAGTTGCCCCAGAGGCCCTTGCCTGTGCAGCAGGGCCTGACGGATCTCTGCCTGCAACGGCAATTGGTTGAGAAGTTCATCCAAGGGTTGGTCGAGCAAGGCATCAATCAAAGACAGTAACCCAGCCATAAACGCAGGCTTGCCTTCTATCCCCTTACCACTGGCTGTGGCAAGGATTTCGCACATCCTGCCACGCTGAAGCGACAAGGCATACAACTCATGGGGCTTATCCAACGAAGCCTGTGCCGTGGCGACCGCACTGACAAACACCTTGAGCTTTTCTTCGCCGAGGTAAACCAGTGCCTGCTTGAATTCACTGATCGGCACCTTGAGCCTATCAACGGCCGTGTTGACGTAGCGCAGCAACAGGAAAGAGAGAGACAAATCAGAAGCGATGATCTGCTCCACCCGCTCGAAGTCAACTTGCTCGCGGCACACTTCCTGCAACAGGCGCAAGGTCGATAGCCGTTCAGGTTTAAGGTTGCGGTTTTTGAGCAACTCGGGACGGCTGAAATAATACCCCTGGAAAAAATGGAATCCGGCCTCATAGGCCCGGGTGTAATCAGAGTGGGTCTCAACTTTCTCAGCCAGAAACATCAGCTTCTTGTCACGGTTGTGAGCGATAAACTCGCACGCCGCCTCGATACCTATCTTGAGCAGGTCAAGCTTGATGATATGGACAAGCGGCAGGAACCGCTCCCAGCGGGGATCCATATTGAAATCATCGAGGGCAATCATATATCCCAGCCGATTGAGGTGCCGAATAGCCAAAAACAAATCGTCATTCGGCTCACACGTCTCCAACACTTCAATCACTACCTGTTTTTGGGGTAGCAAGGTCGGCAATAGCCGGATCAGGCTTTTTTGGGGGAAGTTGATGAAGCAGCGCTTACCTGGCTGGGCCATGCCATCACGATCGGCCATAAAACTGTTGACCATCAAGCGGCAAGTCGCCTTGTTCTCGTCAATATCGGCAGGAAAGGCATTACTCTCACCGTCACGGAACAGCAGTTCATAGCCGGCTGTTTTCTGGTGGCGATTGAAGATGGGCTGACGCGCAACGTAGGAATACATAAAACTGAAAGACTCTCCACAACAGAGGACAAATACCGCATTGCCTCAGTGGCTGCCCCATACAGGCAGCCGTAATCTTAGGCCTTGGCGCCCGCCAGCAGTGCCCCACACCCGATAAACATCGAGCCGAACACGCGGTTTAGGGCAGCCATTATTCTTGCCGAGCGGATATAACCCGCCAACTGGGAGGCCAGTACCACATATCCCAGCATTACCAATGTATCAACCGCAATCGTGGTGAGCCCAAGTACCAATAGCTGGGCCATTTGCGGTTGGGAAGGGTCGATAAATTGAGGAAATAACGCCACCAGAAAAACTACTGTTTTAGGGTTAGTCAGGTTGACCAGCACGGCCTGGCGGCACAATTGGCGGGCGGGCACTTGCGGGCTATCACCGGCGATCTGGAACTGCCCCCGATCACGCCACTTCTGTACCCCAAGCCAAATTAGGTAGCCGACACCGACCCATTTGATCACCGTAAACGCCGTTGCTGACTGGGCGATCAGAGCGCCAAGACCCACCCCCACCAGCACAATATAAACTCCCAGGCCGATTTGCAGCCCTGCAATCGATGCTAGGGATTTGCGCCAGCCATAGGTCATGCCATTGCTAATGGAATTCACCGTTCCCGAACCCGGCGCGATGCTAAACACAATCGCTGTCGCCAGGTAAGCCAACCAAATTTCAAGCTCCACAGACTTACTTCCTTTTCGCTATTCTACCAAAGGCTTGGCATTAGCAGCATAAAAATGCCAAACGTTAACAGCTGTTCACACCTTCTGGCAACAGGTAGGATTACATTGGGTTATACTTGCCCCAGATACTGTTAACCGAGATGATGAATGACTGTCCAGCCCCCACCTTATTTTGACCTGTCCCAGGAAAACCACTTTGATGAAACCATGGCCGGCCCTGCTGCCGCACTTTGGCACCAACGCCAAGAAGGGATGTTCCAGGGCGTCAACAACACCAATATTGGCTGGGTCTCATTCACCGGCAACAACCCGGACAGGGCCATTATTGTAGTCAACGGCCGGGTCGAGAGCTATTGGAAATACCAGGAGCTGTTCTATGATCTGGTACGCCAAGGCTATGATGTCTACTCCCTCGACCACCGTGGACAGGGGATTTCTGATCGCCTCGCTGAAGATACCGAGCTTGGTCATGTCGGCCACTTCAACGACTATGTCAGCGATTTAGATACGTTTATCGAATCGGTGGTCAAGCCCAAAGGCTACCAGCAACTCTTTATGCTCGGCCATTCCATGGGCGGCACTATTTCTAGCCTATACCTGGCCCGCCATCCGGGCACCATTGAGCGGGCTGTACTCAGTGCGCCAATGCACGGTATCAATATCAGCAAGTGGATGCGGCCAATTGCTTCTCCCCTTGCCCGGGTCATGGAGCAACTCCAACGCCAGCCTAGCTATGCGCCGGGACAAGTCCCTTACTACCCCAAGCCTTTCAGCAACAACCCACTGACCCAGAGCAAAGTGCGCTACCAGTGGTTCAGGGATCTCTACGAGCATAAGCCGGAGCTTAAGATCGGTGGCCCCAGTGCCCGCTGGGTATGGCAGGGGCTTGCGGCTGCCAAAAGCTGTATCAGCGAAGCGGGTAATATCACCACCCCAGTCCTGCTGCTGCAGGCCAGCGAAGATACCATCATAGATAACGCTGCCCAGCAGCAGTTTCACCAGGCGATGCAGCAAGCCAACCGCGACTGCCAATTCAAAGTCATTGAAGGGGCCCGCCACGAGCTATTCTTCGAATCAGATACCTTCCGTACCCCTGCTTTGGCTTCTGCACTTGAGCATTTCCGGAAAGCGGAAATACCCAACGCATAAAATAGCCTCTTTTCTATTGGGGGAACTGGTTTAAAATTGCACTGTTTCCCCAATACCAAAAGTATTGGGCCTCTGTTCCTACCGCGAGAGGTTTCATGTACAAAATTATTGCATCGGATCTGGACGGCACCCTGCTGACCCCAGACCATAAAATTGCCCCATTTACTAAAGATACCCTCAACCAGCTCCACCACCAGGGCAAAGACTTTATCTTCGCCACCGGTCGCCACCATATTGATGTGGCAGGGCTGCGCGAGCAACTGGGGATCCCGGCTTACATGATCACCTCCAATGGCGCACGGGTGCACAACTGCAAGAACGAAGTGATCTACAAGCAAGATGTCGCCCCCGAGGTGATTTCTGGCATTATTGCGATGACCAAACAAGATCCTGAGCTGAAAATCCATATCTACCGCAACGATGACTGGCTGTTGAACCAGGAAGACCCAAGCTTGCGTGAATTCCATGATACCTTCAGCTACCAACTGTTTGACGTTGACAACCCGCCGCTCGAAGGCGTTGCCAAGATCTTCTTCACCCGCGATGACCACGACCACGACAAGTTGGTTGAATGGGAAGACAAAATTAACGCCCAGTTCGGCGAGAAAGCCAATGTGGCTTTCTCAACCCCATGGTGCCTGGAAGTGATGGATGCCAATGTCTCCAAAGGCCATGCGCTGGAAGCGGTTGCCAAAGAAAAAGGCTATGCCCTGTCTGACTGCATTGCCTTCGGTGACGGGATGAATGATGTTGAAATGCTAACGATGGCAGGCAAGGGGCTGGTGATGGGCACGTCTCATGCCAAGGTCAAGGCAGCTCTGCCCGAGAACGAAGTGATCGGCAATTGCAGCGATGAGGCTGTGGCGCACTACCTGAGCGACCAACTGCTGAAATAAGCAATTTATCGGTACAAAAAAGGAAGCTGACGCTTCCTTTTTTTGTTGTTACCAACGGCTATTTAAACTGCCCGGTCATCTGTAGGATTTCCTGCCACTGCCCGTCAGTGACCGGCATAATACTGAGCCGACTGCCGCGCTTGACCAGTGGCATTTCAGCCAAGGCCGGATTCGCTTTCATCCGCTTCAATGACACCAGGCGCAAGTGGCGACGGTACTCGATATCGACCATGATCCAGCGCGGGTTGTCCGGGTCGGATTTCGGGTCGAAATAAGGCCCCTCCGGATCAAACTGGAAATGATCCGGATACGCTTCGCGCACCACCTCTGCGATACCGACCACACCGACATCCTTGCAAGAAGAGTGGTAAATCAACACCTGATCCCCTAGCTTTATGTCATCACGCATCATATTTCGTGCCTGATAATTCCTGACGCCTTCCCAGCAGGAAACTTTTTGCTGCTTGAGCGTGTCTATCGAAAAGGTGTCCGGCTCTGTCTTGAATAACCAATACGCCATTCTGATACTCTTTTATTTATCTGGTATAACTGACTTTATACCCCAGCCTATCACAACGAGGGATCCCGATGATACGCCGACAACTTCCTCTTGCTCCTATTGCCGTCTTGCTGTTGCTGGCTGGCTGCGCCAGTGACCCATCCTCAGCCCCAACGCCCGAAGAAGAAGCTCTCACAACACCCGTAGTGACCACCAGCAGCGGCAAGATGCAAGCCTTTATGCTCCGTGGCCAGGTGATCCTCGGCCACGAGAGCCGCAGCATCCAACCCTGTGGCAGCAATCAGCAGTACTGGCTACATCTGCCGGCCGGCGATCTCCCAGCGGCCAATGCGGTTACGCCACCGGGATACGAACCCATGTACGGCGAGTTTATCGGCTACCTCGAGCCGGCCCCGGAAGAAGGCTTTGCCGCTGATTATGATGCCCGTTTCAACGTCAAACAGATCAACCTGCTGTCTGCCGAAATGCGCCAAGGTTGCCAACAACCCCCACGCAAGACCCGCGCTTTCGGCAATGAACCCGGCTGGAGTATCGAAGTGGCTGGGGATACCGCCTCCCTCAACCGGATCAGCTACCCTACCGAGCAGCAGACCATTACCAGCCGAGATATCCGCTCCGGCCAACAGATCTACAAAGGGCGTGATTTCACCCTGACAATGACCCAGGCCCAGTGCAACGACACCATGAGCGATGCCCTGTTCGGCTGGCAGTCGACCCTCACTTGGCAGGGTATCGAGTACACCGGCTGTGCGACCCTAGGGGCAACGGATGTTACCCAGCATTGGGTGGGCAGCTACCAAGGCCATAGCGAGCTGGGTGCAACCGTCCTGACAACGACCCTGAACCTGCTACCGGATCACTCGGCCGTGACCGAATACAGCTACAGCGACGGTCAACCAGGCCTCAAAGAAAAAGGCTTCTGGCAGCAAGCCGGGGATGGCAAGGTGAAAGTGACCATGGCCCAGTACCAAGGCCGGAGGCTGATCAGCGAGAGGCTCTTTACCCGTGAGGATGGCCAACTCACCACCCGCCAGGAAGTCATCAATGGCGAAACCTATGAGCTAGGGGACAGTGGCCTGATACTGGATAAGCAAAGCCCTATCCAGGATTAGGGATCACTGTACAAAACCATTCCCTTTCCTATCTGGGTTATGCCACACTGCGTGGCATAACCCACAAGCCCATACCCAGCACCATGACGACACCCTGCCCGCGCTGCGGCTTCCAGCACAATTGTATCTGCCATGCCGAGCCGACACTGAGCTGCCCGCACGTTTATGTTCTGCTTACCCATCCCAAGGAAATGGGCAAAGATACCAATACCGGGCAATTGATGGAGCGTAGCCTGCCGCACTGCCAGCGCCAGATTTGGGATCGGGTCAATCCTCCCCAGGCGCTGCTGGAGATGCTGGACGATCCGCACTACCAACCATGGCTGCTGTTTCCCGGCGATGACAAGGTGCCTGCCCAGCCCTTCCAAACCCCACAGGACAAAACCCCATTATTCATCCTGCTCGATGCCACCTGGCAAGAAGCCCGCAAGATGATCAGGCGCAGTCCTTGGCTCGCTTCACTTCCACGTCTGGAGCTCAGCCCGGGCACGGGCTCGTCTTACGCCCTGCGGCGCAACCAGCAACCGGGTAACCTGTGTACCTGCGAAGCCGGGATCGCCTTGCTAGAAACCGCCGGTTTCCATCAAGATGCCCGCCAATTGCAACAGTATTTCGACCACTTTACCGGTGTGTTCCACGCCGATAAAAGTGGCCACAAGAAATAAAGCGCAAAATACCAGCTCACAGACAGCTAAAGTCCTCTATACTAAAAACCGACTGACTAGTCGGTTTTACTGATAGGGAGACCAACCGATGACCGTGGCCGAAAATATCCAGCTCCAGCCGGAGTACTGCACCAACATGGACCGCACGCTTCACACCCAGCAGGCGGCCTTCAGGGAGGCACCGATGCCTTCACTTGATGAGCGCAAGCATCAGCTAACCGCCTTGAAACAGGCCATCAAGCAGCATCGTGAGGCCCTGTGCCAAGCCCTTGCCGAAGATTATGGCCAACGTCATCGCCAAGACTCTCTCGTGGCCGATATTGTTCCCTGTATCAATAACATCAACTACACGCTGAAAAGGCTCAAACGCTGGATGAGGCCCTCACGCCGCCATGCCGGTTTGATGCTTACCCCAGCGAAGGTCACTGTCCACTACCAACCCGTCGGCGTGGTCGGTATCGTGGTGCCGTGGAACTTCCCGGTCATGCTCAGCCTTGGGCCGCTAGTTTCAGCCCTTGCAGCAGGTAACCGGGCGATGATAAAACTCAGCGAGTTCACCCCAGCCACCAACAAGGTGCTACGCACCCTGATAGAAGGGACCTTCAAGCCGGATCAGGTCGCTGTATTTGAAGGTGAAGCCGACGCCGCCGCCCATTTTACCCAGTTGCCATTCGATCACCTGCTGTTTACCGGCTCAACAGCTATCGGCCACCATGTTATGCGGGCAGCGGCCAATAACCTGACCCCAGTCACTCTTGAGCTTGGCGGCAAGTCACCGGTCATTATTGCTGACGATATGCCAATCAGCCTGGCCGTTGAGCGGACACTGTTTGGCAAATGCATGAATGCAGGCCAGATCTGTGTCGCACCCGACTACATCCTGGTGCCACGGGGGCAGACTAAAGCCTTTATCGACAGCTTTATCGGGCAGTTCAACCACCATTACCCAAATGGTGTGGACAATACGGACTTTGCCTCGGTGATCAACCCGCGTCAGTACCAGCGCCTGTGCCAGTGGTTGGACGAAGCCAAAGAGCTTGGTGCCGAAGTCTTCCCATGCCATGACAATGCCCGTAGTGATGACCGCCACCGCCTGATCCCCCACCTACTCAGCAACGTCCCTGAGCATGCTACGGTAATGAATGAGGAAATTTTTGGCCCGCTGCTACCGGTTGTCGAATATGACCAGATGGCTGATGCCATCCACTTCATCCAGCAACGCCCGCGCCCGCTGGCACTATACCTGATGAGCCAAGATCCAGCTGTCCAGCAACAAGTCCGGGATAGCACCATTTCGGGCGGCATGGCCATCAATGAGACCCTACTCCATGTGGCGGCCGATGATGCGCCGTTTGGCGGTATCGGTCCATCGGGGATGGGCCACTACCATGGCAAGGAAGGATTCCTAACCTTCTCCAAGGCCAAAACCGTCCTGACCCAGCACAAATACGCCACCACCGGGCTGATCAAGCCGCCATATAACCGCTGGTGGCAGAAACTGATGCTCGGCTTCTTCATGCGCTGAGCCAGTTGAAGGGAAACCATGAAAAGAAAACAATTACTTGATACCGCCCTGGCCCTGTTCGTAACCAACGGGGTACAGGCCACATCAACGGCCAGCATTGCCCGTGAGGCCGGGGTGGCGACCGGCACCCTGTTCCACCATTTTCCCAGCAAGCAGGATCTGGTCGATACACTTTATCTCGAAGCCAAACAGGATCTGGCCGACGCCCTCGGCACGCCGCCGGACACCGGCCCTTTGAAGGAGCAATTAAAGTTACTCTGGGATAAGGCATTGGCATGGGCCATGGACCACCCTAACCAGCTGAAGTTGATGCTACAGCTCAACCACGATCCGGCCTATACCATTAGCCGCCATCAGGATCTGATGCTGACCACTATGGGGTTCATTGGCGACAGGGTTGAGCAAGCCCAGCAACAAGGCCTGCTGGCCCCGCTACCGATGCCGCTGGTACTGAGTTTTTTCCGCCAGCACTTTCTCAGTACCGCACAGTTGCTTATCGAGCAGCCGGAGCTCGCCCAACAACCACACTACCAACAAGGGGCCTTCCATATCCTCTGGCAGGGCCTGCAGCCAACCAAGCCAAACTAAGTACGAAGCAGCACAAAAAAACGGGAGACAACTGGCTCCCGTTTTATTATGTGTCGTCCTGAGACGCTGTTACGCTTGGTTATTAGCGTACTGACTCAGTTCATCAATACCCACGACAGCAACAAACTCACCGTCAAGGTAGAAGTTCACCTCATCGCCAGCACGCTCACCGCGCAGCACTGCCTGCTTACCACTCTGGTAAACCACGTTCATCTCCAACGTACGCTCATCAACCTGGCGGAAGCTAGCAGCAAAGATGTCGCTGTTCTGTACACTTGCCAAAGGTACCGTCGTCAGAGATGGGTCAAGCTGACCATTTACTTTGAAAATCGCATCGACAGGGGTGTCTGCCACTGCCGGAGATTTGCCGGTGATCGGGTTCTTACCGGTCCAGAACTCAATGGTGTTAAAGATGAACAGATCCGCCGTCGCCGCAATACCGTAAACAGGGCCCAACAGGACAAACAGGCCAGCACGGCCATAACGGTTGTCTACCGCACTCAGGTTGGCTTTTGTTACCAACTGAGAGGTGCCCATTTGACCAATACAACCAGAAAGTGACGTCGCAAGAAGGGTCATTACGATCGCTTTTGATGCGATTTTTTTCATTTAAGCTCTACTCCGCTAAGAGATGATGATAATCATAAAAAAGTGCGCGGATTATAGGCATTTTTAGGCGAGTTGCTAGCAAAAAAAGCAAAAACTTGTCGCTAATTTACAGACGTAAAATCAGGGTAAGAGTTGGGTAAATAAATGGTTAACCATCAGCAGGCTACGGAATTATAAAAACTGGAAATAACCAATAGGGCAATCAATCCAGAAACAACACAGCGGTGCAATGCACCACTGTGTTTTAGCCGTTATAGAGGCATCTTTAGATCAGGCGTACTGCCCGGCAACAAAGCCAGAGCTCCATGCCCACTGGAAGTTATATCCGCCCAACCAGCCGCTGACATCCATCACCTCACCGACAAAGTACAGCCCAGGAACCTGCTTCGCTTCCATAGTTTTCGACGACAGGCCATCGGTATCGACCCCGCCAAGGGTTACCTCGGCGGTGCGGTAGCCTTCTGTGCCGTTGGGCGCAATGCTCCACTTATGGAAATAGTTGGCCATAGCCGTGATGTCTTTCGGGTTGAACTGCTTGAGCGGCTTATCGACCAAATCCCCCCGCTCGATAAGCACTTCAATCAATCGCTTCGGCAACAGGCGAGAGAGCGAGTTTTTCAGGCTCTGGTTCGGATGCTTGTCGCGCATCGCATTGAGGGTCTCTTCCAAGTCCAAATCCGGCAGCAAATCAACAGTCACCTTCTGGCCCGGCGTCCAGTAGGAAGAGATCTGCAAAATCACCGGACCAGACAGGCCACGGTGGGTAAACAGCAGGTTTTCGCGGAAAACAGTGCCATCTTCGGCTTCGACTACGGCAGGGATAGCGATGCCCGACAGCTCGGCGAAGGCTTCTTTGTCTTCCTTGTGCAAGGTGAACGGCACCAAACCCGCTGTCGTTGGTACCATCTTCAGGCCAAACTGCTCGGCAATTTGGTATCCAAACGGCGTAGCGCCGAGTTTAGGCATCGACAAGCCACCGGTCGCCACCACCAGCGACTCACACTCGACCAGTTCGGTATTGAGCTTGAGGCTAAAACCGCTCTCAGTCTTGGTAATATCATGGACATCGATCTGGTAGCGCTGCTGTACCGTCGGCAGATCGCACTCGGCCAATAGCATAGCTACGATCTCTTTGGCTGAGTCTTCACAGAACAACTGGCCATGGTCACGCTCTTCGAAGGCGATGCCGTGCTTGGCGATCATCGAGATGAAATCCCAGTTGGTGTATTGCGACAAGGCTGATTTGACGAAATGCGGGTTACGGCAGACATAGTTACTAGCAGCCACGTCGTAGTTGGTAAAGTTACAACGGCCACCACCGGAGATCAGGATTTTACGTCCCGGTTTCTTGCCATGGTCAACCACCAGCACAGAGCGTCCGCGCTTGCCCGCCTCAGCTGCACACATCAAGCCTGCCGCCCCAGCACCAATTACCACTACATCAAATTTTTCAGCCATTACGCCACCGCTATCGGTCAAAATCAAAAAGGGCTCACCCAACAAAAAAGGGACGCAGGGGCCAGTTGGCCTGCATCCCTAATTTATACAGTTGGCTTACCATCGCCACAGTGCCGCAATTCTACCTGCCCTGCAGGCCGAATACCACAGTGTGAGCACCTTGGCTTAAATACCCATGTACGCAATGACAAAAATAGCGACAAAAAACACCATCAGGTAGGTACTGGCAAGGATAAACAATCGCCGGACCTTGGAGCATTTTTCCATAAATATCGGATCATGGTGATTGTGGTACTGATGGCTTCGGATATAGTGGAAAAGCCGGATTTGCTTGGTGACATTACCCTGGGATGAGAAAAACCCTCGGCCGTCGACCTGTTGATAGAGAAGAGGATCGCATTCGCGCATGACCGCTAGTAAAGTACGCAAAGTACTGACATAGCGGGAAACATTCACCACAGCGACCAAAAAAAGTGCGAGTAAGATTGCGTCACCACTCATAGTATAGCCCCCGAACAACGTGACTTATCAGCTGGCCATGCTCTGGTGAAAAAGGGGCATGGCGAGATGCCCCTAGGCTAGTTAGCCAGCTGGTGTATCCATAATTGATGTCGATCCAGCTTTTGCCATCGCAGAGAGGTCTTTGTCGATGAAGAACAGGGCCTTGCCGTCTTCGCCAACCAGCTCGATCTTGTCAAGAATGCCTTTGAACAGTTTTTCTTCTTCGTGCTGCTCTGCCACATACCACTGCAAGAAGTTAAACGTTGAGTAGTCCTGGGTAGTAAATGCAACATGTGCCAGCTTGTTGATCTTATCGGTGATCAGCTGCTCGTGTTCGTAAGTTTCGCGGAACACGTCACCCAGTGATGCGAACTCGTGCTTTGGTGCTTCAATGGCGCCAAGGATTGGCAGTGCACCGGTTTCACTAACGTAAGTGAAAAGTCGCTGCATATGCTCCATCTCTTCAACGGCATGTTTGCGCAGGAACTCTGCCGCACCTTCAAAGCCCTTGTCTTCGCACCAAGCACTCATCTGCAGGTACAAGTTGGAAGAGAAGAACTCTAAGTTGATTTGCTCGTTGAGTTTATCAACCATTGCTTGAGCTAACATCGCACTACTCCTTTCTATTCTAGTGTATACCAATCTCATCGGGTGGTATGAAAACGCTGTTGTTACCATTGTCACAATGCAAAAGTGAGAATGCAACTCATCGTGCCCAGCGGCAAACAATCTATGACATGTTTTCTTATGTCCAGCGAATAACATTAAAAAGTTTCAATAATTCAACGAATTCCACTGCTAAAATTATTTCGTAAAACAGCGGAACAAGTTGCGATCGCGGTAATATTTTTTCCTAAAATTAGGTGTTAGCATGAAGCAAAGCCCCTAAGTCAAGGAGTGAAAACTATGGCTTACAAACATATTCTGGTTGCTATCGACCTATCCGATGACAGCCATGTTATCGTCGGCAAAGCTGCTGAGCTCGCCAAGGCATTGGACGCCAAATTGTCGCTCATCCACATCGACGTCAATTATGCAGAACTGTATACCGGCCTGATTGATATCAATCTATCCGATGCCCAGAACAGAATGGCCGACGAGGCCCAGAAACAACTTCAGTCACTGGCCGACAAGGCCAACTACCCAGTCTCCCACACCCTGGTGGGAAGCGGCGATCTCAGCGAAGAGATCTGCCATGCTATCGATGATATGGACATCGAACTGGTGGTTTGCGGCCATCACCAAGACTTCTGGAGCAAGATCCTCAGCTCAGCTAAACAGCTCATCAACCGCTCACCGGTCGATATGCTGATGATCCCACTCAAGTAATTCAAGCGTAAACCTTCCTAGTTACGCCTGGCAGGCACGGTCCGATCACCGTGCCTGATTCTATTCCGGCCACAGATCCGATGTCGGTATCCACACCAATTGGCTGTATTTACCCTGCTCTTTTTTCGCTACACTTGCCCCATCATTCAAATCACTACCCTGAACAACCACTATGGGATATTTATCCGCTGTTACCTTGCTCTGGGCTTTTTCCTTTAGCCTGATCGGGGTTTACCTAGCCGGCCAGGTCGATGCCTGGTTCTCGGTCCTGACCCGCGTCAGCCTAGCTGCCCTGGTCTTCCTGCCATTTTTGCGCCGCCAGTACCTGCACCGCTCGCTGGCGCTCAAGATAATGATGGTTGGCGCATTCCAGCTCGGCATTATGTACTGCTTTTACTACCAGTCTTTCCTCTATTTGAGCGTACCGGAAGTCCTGCTGTTCACCATCTTCACCCCAATCTATGTC
Organism: Photobacterium rosenbergii; assembly: GCF_003026455.1. GTDB lineage: Bacteria > Pseudomonadota > Gammaproteobacteria > Enterobacterales > Vibrionaceae > Photobacterium > Photobacterium rosenbergii. Next base: position 16,580 of record NZ_PYMB01000006.1, on the reverse strand, counting down.
ACCTTAATCTATGACATGCTGCACCGCCGCTTCTCGGCTTGGTACCTAGCAACCGCAGCTATCGCGGTTTTGGGCGCGGCGGTGATCAAGTTCGAGGGGATCAACGAAGACTTCATTACTGGCTTCCTCATCGTCCAGGGGGCCAACCTGAGCTTTGCCATCGGCCAAGTCGGCTACAAGCGAATCATGGAGCAAGAGCTGCAGGATATCCCCCAGCATACGGTATTTGGCCTGTTCTACCTCGGGGCAGTGTGTGTCGCGCTACCCATGTTCCTACTGTTCGGTAACACCGAGCAGCTACCGACCACCAGCACTCAGTGGGGTATCCTGATCTACCTAGGTACCATCGCCTCTGGCCTTGGCTACTTCCTTTGGAACAAGGGGGCAACCCTAGTCAATGCTGGCGCGCTGGCAATCATGAACAATGCGCTGGTACCGGCGGGCCTTATCGTCAATATCCTGATCTGGAACCGCGATGTCGATCTCGTTCGGTTATCCATCGGCGGGGTAATAATCATCGCCTCGTTGTGGTTCAACGAAACCTGGGTCAAGCGCAAGGTCGCACTGGCAAACGCGGCATAACACGACCTGCAAAAACAACAAAGGCGAACCCGGTGGGTTCGCCTTTTGACGTTTGGTTCTGTGGTTCTGTGGTTCTGTGGTTCTGTGGTTCTGTGGTTCTGTGGTTCTGTGGTTCTGTAAGAAAGCTCGATGGACAAAAGGATACTGTCAAACCGGATAATTCGGTTATTTACCGATATAGCTCACTTTAACCTCACACTCTTACCCCTTAGGACCATAGTACCGCTCTCAAACCATCGGACCGCTTCTCGTTATATAAACGAAAACGCATCGGCGAACATACGCTCGCGCTCGGCACCCTTCTCGGCCGAGAACTGCTCACGCGCCGCACCGGCCATTTCAAAACGGCCACAGATGTAGATGTCATAGGCAGATAGGCAGACAAAGTCATCACTTACCGCTTCCAGCACATTGCCCGTTTTACCTTGCCAGCCTTCTGGTGCACTCTCGACCACAGGGACATAAGTCAAGTTGCTATGCTTATCCGCCAGCGCCTTGAGTTCGTCATTGGCATAGAGCTGGCATTCATCACGGCCGCCCCAGTAGACAAAAATTGGCTGGCTGATACCGCGGCCCAGGCAGTTATCCAAAATACTGCGGACATAAGAGAACCCAGTGCCACCGGCGATCAACAGCAGTGGCTTGTCGCTATCTTCACGCACCCAGGCTTCACCGTGCGGCGCTTCGATTTCAACTGCAGTACCGCCTTCGAGTGCCGCCTTCATGTGCTCGACCACCTCGATAGCATACGGGTTATGCTCGGCCGCCCCGATATGCAGTTCCAACTCCCCTTCGCGACACGGGCTGCTGGCAATAGAAAACGGACGCTTGTCCTTCTCGCCCATCACCGCCAGTAGGTACTGGCCAGCTTTGAATTCAATGTGTTGTTCTGGACGCAGCAGGATACGAAACGTATTACAGGCCAACGGCTCGACGGATGTTACTTCGCATTTGATGGACATTCTCTTCCTCTAATCTAGCTGGAGTACCAAATCACTGTTTGCCATTGCCTGACACGCAAAAATCCAACCTTCGGCCTGCTCCTTCTCGGTGAGCATAGGCTCGAGCTGATAGCGGATCTCCCCTTGCTGCTTACGGCACATGCACATGGCACAGGCACCGACCTGACAGCGGTTGGGAAAGGCAATGCCTGCGTTGAGCGCAGCCTCAAGCAGCGTTTGTTCACCATCGGTAGCAAACGTCACATCATGGGGCAGCAGGCGGACTTGGTACATACTTATGTTCTCACGCCCGGTGTTCAAACCGGGCATTGGTTTATGGTTCTAGCTTTCGAATTTGGCTAGCAAATTCGACGTCTCGGTTTAGCTTACTAGCAAGGTTAACCCAGAATCCCCAGTTCATCCCAGATAGCATCCACTTTGGCAACCACCTCCGCTGACTTGACGATCGGCGTCCCCCATTCGCGGCTTGCTTCACCCGGCAACTTGTTGGTCGCATCGAGGCCAATCCTGGCACCATGCTCTGCAGCTTGGTTGACTATCAGGGTATCGCGACTTGGATCCATCCGGGTGGTTACCGCCCAGATCACATCATTCCAATCACGGGCATCGACATCACCATCACAAGCAATAATAAACTTGGTATCGGTCTTTGTAGCCAACATTGCCCAGATACTATCCATGACCTGCAGGGCCTGACCCTCTCGGTCTTTCTCGATGGTCACTATCACCACGCCAGCAAGCTCTGCTGTTGGGGGTAGGTAGCAATCAATGACTGCCGGGAGCTGCTTGATTTCTTGCTCCAGAGCATGATGGTCCGGCTCGGCTTGTGGGCGGGGGTAAGCCACCGCATTGGCGGTTTCCGCTTCCCACTTGGCCGTTGCATCGAGCCCCATCTTGGACCCCAGACCCACCACCGGTGAGGCAAAGTCCAAGGAGTCTATCGGGGTCTGGTCGATAAACAGGGTGTCACGTACCGGGTCCATATTGCGACCCATCGCAGCAATCACACTCCCCCAATCACGGGTATCGACATCTTCATCCACCACGATGACAAACTTGGTGTACATGAACTGGCGCAGGAAGGACCAGACGCCCATCATCACCCGCTTGGCATGGCCCGGGTACTGTTTCTTCATCGATACCACTGCCATGCGGTAGGAACACCCCTCCGGTGGCAGGTAGAAATCAACAATCTCCGGGAACTGCTTTTGCAAAATAGGCACGAAGACTTCATTCAGCGCGACCCCAAGCACAGCCGGTTCATCAGGCGGACGGCCGGTATAAGTACTGTGGTAGATAGGGTCCTTACGCATGGTTACATGGGTAATCGTGAACACATGGTGGCGCTCGACCTCGTTATAGTAACCAGTATGGTCACCATATGGCCCTTCGTCGGCAAACTCGTTCGGGTCAATATAACCTTCAAGTACAATCTCGGCACTGGCCGGCACTTCAAGGTCATTGGTCAGGCTCTTGACCACTTCACTCTTGCGGCCACGCAACAAGCCGGCGAAGGCATACTCCGACAAAGTATCAGGGATCGGTGTGACGGCACCTAAAATTGTCGCCGGATCGGCACCAAACGCCACACTGACCGGGAAAGGCTTACCGGGATGGGCTTCCATCCAGTCACGCAGATCAAGGGCGCCGCCGCGGTGGGCCAACCAACGCATGATGATCTTGTTCTTGGCAATTTTCTGCTGGCGGTATATCCCAAGGTTCTGGCGCTTTTTGTTTGGCCCCTTGGTGATTGTCAGGCCCCAAGTCAGCAGCGGTGCCACATCATCAGGCCAGCAGCTCATTACCGGAATTTTATCCAAGTCGACGTCATCGCCCTGCCAGACTATGTCTTGACACGGGGCGCTGCGTAGTCGCTTGACAGGCATATTCAGCACCTGCTTGAACACCGGCAGCTTATCCAGCGCTTCGCGGAAACCTTTGGGCGGCTCGGGCTCTTTGAGGTAGGCCAGCAACTTGCCGACTTCCCGCAATTCGCGCACTTCGGTACGCCCCATTCCCATCGCAACACGGCCAGGGGTACCAAACAAGTTGGCCAGTACCGGCACATCGTAGCCAACCGGGTTTTCAAACAACAGCGCCGGTCCGCCGGCACGCAGGGTACGATCACAAATCTCGGTGATCTCCTGATCCGGGTCGACAGGCTGGGTAATGCGCTTGAGCTCACCCTGTTGTTCCAGATAGTCTATGAATTCTCGCAGATCCTTGAACTTCATCGGTTTCGCGGTTACCTATCCTAAATACACCAGCACCCGGCGCTGGTTTCAGTCACCGGGTACAAATAATCATTATCAAAACATTATAACGACTTGTTAACGGTAGGACAGCGGAAAATCCGGCCACTGCGATCCAGCCCTTGCCTGAATATCAGGGCTAGCTTAAGGCAGCTTGGCAACCGCCGAGCGGAAGTTCTTCTGCAACACCTGGCTGCGGCTGACCGAAGCCAGTTGCTCGAGCCAGTCAAGATAGCCGCTGCGGGCGAGTTCGGTAGCCACCAGTTCGCCATCATCGACTTCACTCAGCTTGTCGCTGAGAAAATCCCTGGCAGCCACTGGTAACGGTTTGAGGGTAATGAGCGCACGATAGGCCTGGAGTTTCAATGTCGGGTTTATTGTCGCCGCCATCAACTGCTTAGTCGCATGCGTCTGGGGTGCCAAGGCAGCCAAGCGATTAAGCTCCGCCAAGCTATATTGGTCGCTGCGGCGGCGCCACAGCAAATGATAGACACCTTCATCATCCGACGCCGCGGCAACAGCCGCAATCACCGCATTGTCCGGCAACCATAGCAACTTGTTATCCGAGGTAAATTGCTCAGCCAATGCATCGACGGCTGTCTGTGACAACTGTGGCAACTGGGCAAGGAAGATATCGCGGCGGGTCGCCTGTGTCTGAATATCCCCGGTCAGCCACTGTGAGAGTTGCAGTGCCCCGTCCTCCGCTTGGTCGACCATCTGCTGGGCCAACAACTGCTGCTGCCAGCGGATCACCAAACTGCGGGCCTTGGCACCATAATGAAAAGCCGACTTGGTCACCAGGTAGCCATCACCTTGCTCGACCACATTGAACACCGGCATGCGGCCAGATTGAGCCTCGAGCCAATCGGCTTTGGCTTGATCTAGGCCATCAGGGTTATCCGCATAGTCGATAGCATGGTCAATCAGCTGGCTACGCACCGCTTCTTGCTGCAAGGGGGGCAATGAGGACAGGTGGGTTTCCAACAGGGCAAACTCACTGCTGTCATAGTATTGGTGTAGGGCCGACACCCGGTTTTTGACCTGTAGGGAAGACTGGACTTGCTCAACATCCTGTTGAGAAATTTCAGTTGGCTTGATGGCTACCTGAGCGGTGGCCTGGGCGGCCATCATTCCTGCAGCCAGTAAACCTATCTGCATGCACTTTCCTAGTCGCATGTCACCTCCTTGGTGAAAAAAGATATGTCGGTTATCAGGATCATCCCAATCCAAAATCACATGTTGATAACAAACACAGTATATCGATCTATCGGGGTCAATTACCAGCAAAGCCACAATTGAACAACGATCAATTAAGAATGCCAGTGTACCAAAAATAAAAAACGCCACAAGTTGCGGCGTTTTTCAAAACTGTGAGTCAAGCAGCAATAACTGCTACAGACTACGACTTCTGGCGACGCATCGCGTCAAAGAACTCGTCGTTGGTCTTGGTCATCGATAGCTTGTCGATCAGGAATTCCATGCTATCGGTCTCACCCATTGGGTGAACAATCTTACGCAGGATCCACATCTTCTGCAGTTCGTCAGATTTCGCCAGTAGCTCTTCACGACGGGTACCAGAGCGGTTGAAGTCAATTGCCGGGAAGACACGCTTTTCAGCGATCTTACGGGATAGGTGCAGTTCCATGTTACCTGTACCCTTGAATTCTTCGTAGATAACTTCATCCATCTTAGAGCCGGTATCAACCAGTGCCGTTGCGATGATAGTCAGGCTGCCGCCCTCTTCTACGTTACGTGCCGCACCGAAGAAACGCTTCGGACGGTGCAGGGCGTTAGCATCCACACCACCGGTCAGGACTTTGCCTGATGACGGGATCACGGTGTTGTAGGCACGAGCCAGACGAGTGATAGAGTCAAGCAGGATCACAACGTCTTTCTTGTGCTCAACTAGGCGCTTAGCCTTCTCGATCACCATCTCAGCAACCTGTACGTGGCGCGATGCTGGCTCATCGAAAGTCGATGCAACAACTTCACCCTTAACCAGGCGCTGCATCTCGGTCACTTCTTCCGGACGTTCGTCGATCAGCAATACCATCAACTCACACTCAGGGTGGTTGTAGGCAATGCTCTGGGCAATGTTCTGCAGCAACATGGTTTTACCCGCTTTCGGCGGAGCAACAATCAAACCACGCTGGCCTTTACCGATTGGCGAAGCCAGATCCAGTACACGGGCCGTGATGTCTTCAGTCGAACCGTTACCGCGCTCCATGCGCATACGCTCGTTGGCATGCAGCGGCGTCAAGTTTTCAAACAAGATCTTATTACGCGCGTTATCAGGCTTGTCGTAGTTAACCTCGTTAACCTTCAGCAGGGCAAAGTAGCGCTCACCGTCTTTCGGTGGGCGGATCTTGCCGGCAATTGTGTCACCAGTGCGAAGGTTGAAACGGCGGATTTGGCTAGGAGAAACGTAGATATCATCTGGACCGGCGAGGTAAGAACTGTCTGCAGAGCGGAGGAAGCCGAAGCCATCTTGAAGGATTTCTAGAACACCATCGCCAAAAATGTCCTCACCACTTTTCGCATGCTGTTTGAGAATTGCAAAGATGATGTCTTGTTTTCTCAAACGCGCCAGGTTTTCCAGTCCTAAGCTTTCGCCAAGCGCAACCAACTTAGAAATAGGTTGGTTCTTCAGTTCAGTTAGATTCATAGTGGTGGGTTTCTTGTCAGTCAAAATTGGGGTTCTATGTTAATTGAGATAAAGCTGACCAATGGGGCTGGTCAAGGAATGAACAGAATTACAATTTACGTGCAATAAGTTAGCACTAAAGATCTCATCCGTCTAGCATAGACGCAAGTCAAACCATGCACAACGAGAAATTGTGCACGGTTCGAAGCAGAGTTGCTTATAGGTTCGCGTCTAGGAACTCTTTAAGCTGGCTCTTTGACAGGGCACCCACTTTGGTTGCCGCTACGCCGCCGTCTTTGAACAGCAACAGTGTTGGGATACCACGGATACCGAATTTTGGTGGTGTCGCTGCATTCTGGTCGATATTCAATTTACCGATAGTCAGCTTGCCTTCGTACTCGTCCGCGATTTCATCAAGAATTGGGGCAATCATTTTGCAAGGACCACACCATTCAGCCCAAAAATCGACTAGTACCGGGCCTGCAGCAGTAATTACATCGCTTTCGAAACTTGCGTCTGTCAGCTGCACAATCTTGTCGCTCATCTTCCACTCCAATGGTTGATTTTGTTAGCTGATTTGATTTTAACCAGCAAATCGATGCCCTATTTGAATGGAATCCGTTTCGTATTGCAACCCTAAGCTGATATTCTATACGAATGAAGACGACTCACATCACAGAGCAAAAATTTGCCGACCTGGGTTTAGAACCTCGGGTTTTACAAGGATTGGAAGCCAAAGGTTTCCATAATTGTACGCCGATCCAGGCGCTGGCATTGCCGGTAGTGCTCTCCGGCCGTGACATTGCTGGTCAGGCTCAAACAGGCACAGGGAAAACCCTGGCTTTCCTGACCGCGACTTTCAACCACTTGCTGCTAACCCCGGCAAAAGAGGAGCGTAAGCAAAACCATCCTCGTGCCATTATTATGGCACCAACTCGTGAGCTAGCGATCCAGATTTACAACGATGCCAAGCCGTTGATCGAAAGCACCGGCCTAACCGCGGGCCTAGCCTACGGTGGCGAAGCCTACGAGAAACAGCAGAAGAAGCTTGAAGCTGGCGTAGATATCCTGATTGGTACCTGTGGCCGTATCATTGATTTCTACAAGCAGCGCGTGATTGACCTACGCTCTATCCAGGCTGTGGTACTCGACGAAGCCGACCGTATGTTCGACCTTGGCTTTATCAAGGATATCCGTTTCTTGTTCCGCCGTATGCCGGCACCGCAGGACCGCCTGAACATGCTGTTCTCGGCAACCCTGTCTTACCGCGTGAAAGAGTTGGCGTTCGAGCACATGAACTCGCCTGAAAGCGTTGTCGTCGAGCCTGAGCAGAAGACTGGCCACCGTATCCAGGAAGAGCTGTTCTACCCATCGAACCAAGACAAGATGCGCCTGCTGCAAAGCTTGCTGGAAGAAGAATGGCCAGACCGCGCTATCGTGTTTGCCAACACCAAGCACCGCTGTGAAGATATCTGGGCCCACCTGGCCGCAGACAAACACCGCGTTGGCTTGCTAACCGGTGATGTACCGCAGAAGAAGCGTGTCCGCATTCTGGAGCAATTCACCCAAGGTGAAGTTGATATCCTGGTGGCAACCGATGTTGCAGCCCGTGGCCTGCACATCCCTCAGGTAACCCACGTATTCAACTACGACCTACCTGACGATGCCGAAGACTACGTCCACCGTATCGGCCGTACCGGTCGTGCTGGTGCCAGCGGCCATTCGATCAGCTTTGCCTGTGAAGAGTACGCTATCAACCTGCCGGCTATCGAAACCTACATCGAGCACGCCATTCCGCTGTCGAAGTACGATCCGGAAGCCCTGCTAGATGATCTGCCGCCGCCAATCAGCGTACCACGCTCACCACGCCAAGGTGGCAACCGCCGCAGTGGTGGTTCACAGCGCCAGGGACAGTCGCGCCAGCGTAACCGTCGCCGTCCGCAGCAGAACAAACAGCAGTAAAAAGAAAGATATGCCTATGGAAAGAACAGTATCACCCTTGTACGCCGCCATTGACCTTGGCTCCAACAGTTTCCACATGTGGATTGTCAGGGAGGTCGCAGGCACCGTCCAGACCCTGGCCAAGATCAAGCGTAAAGTCCGCCTGGCTGCCGGCCTCAACAGCGAAAACGAGCTGAGTATTGAGGCAATGCAACGGGGGTGGGACTGCCTCAGCCTATTTGCCGAACGCCTGCAGGATATTCCGGCAAGCAATATCCGCATTGTCGGTACCGCAGCACTGCGTACCGCCGTCAATGCCGAGGCCTTTCTTTCCAAAGCCGAGACCATTCTCGGCTACCCGGTCGATATCATTCCTGGCGAAGAAGAAGCCCGGATCATCTACCAAGGGGTTGCCCATACCTCAGGCGGTTGTGGCAAGCGCTTGGTTGTCGATATCGGCGGGGCTAGCACCGAGGTCATCATTGGTGAGGGGTTTGATGCCAGTGCCCTGACCAGCCTCAAAATCGGTTGTGTCACCTGGCTTGAGCGCTATTTCAAAGACCGCTACCTCACCGAAGCCAACTTCGATGCCGCGATCGCCGCTGCCAAGGCAGCCATTGCCCCCATTGTCGAGCAATACCAGACATTGGGCTGGCAGACCTGTGTCGGTGCCAGTGGCACAGTTCAGGCCTTGCAGGAAATCATGCTGGCGCAGGGGATGGATGAAATCATTACCCTGCAAAAGCTCAAGCGGATGCAGCGCCAGGCCATGCAGTACGAGCGCCTTGAGGATCTCGATATCGAAGGGTTGACCCTAGAGCGTGCCCTGGTGTTCCCGAGCGGCCTGTCTATCCTGATCGCGATTTTCGAATCACTGGGTATCGAGTCTATGACCCTTGCCGGTGGCGCCCTGCGCGAAGGCATGGTGTACGAGATGATGAGCCAGATGCGCCACAACGATGTCCGTGAGCGTACCTTACAGAGCCTGCAAACCCGCTTCCAGCTCGACAGTATCCATGCCGGCAATGTCGGTGACACTGCCCGTGCCCTGCTGGCCAGCTGCCTGTCAGAATGGAAGCCAGAGCCACAAGCACACTACCTGCTTGATGCCAGTACTGCCCTGCATGAAATCGGCACCATGATCGAGTTCAAGAAGAGTGGCGAACATGCGGCCTACCTGATCCACCATAGCGATCTACCCGGCTTCACCCGTGCCCAGAAGCACCTCATCGGTGAGTTGCTACGCCGCTACCGCGAGAACTTGACCAGCCTGCCGGAGCAACATGCCCTGTCGGCGCAAAGTGCGACCCGACTGCTACGCTTGTTGCGCCTGGCCGTGATCCTCTGCCACCGCCGGGACAGTAGCCACCAGCCGCCATTCACTCTGCAGGCCGAAGACAACGCCTTGAGCCTATCACTGCCTGCCAGTTGGCTGGCGGCCAACCCGTTGACCAATGCCGAACTGCAGCAGGAAGCCACCCGCCAAAGCGACATGGGCTGGCCACTGAGCATCATCGCCAGCGAGTAACCTGCACCACGTATAAAAAAAGCACCCCTCGGGGTGCTTTTTTATTGCCAGTCAAAGACCACAATTAGCCGGTGATACCGCTATGGCGCAGCAATGCATCGATCTGCGGCTCACGGCCACGGAAGCGCTTGAACAAGTCCATCGGCTCCTCGCTGCCGCCGCGCTCGAGGATACAGTCTAGGAAATCGGCACCGGTCTGGGTGTTGAAGATCCCCTCTTCCTCGAAACGCGAGTACGCATCCGACGACAGGACCTCGGCCCACAGGTAGCTGTAATAACCCGCGCTATATCCACCCGCGAAGATATGGCTGAAGCTATGTGGGAAACGACCGAATTCTGGGCTTGGAACCACTGACACGCGGGATTTGATATCCGCCAGCGTATCTAGCACCTTGGCACCCACTTCAGGGTCGTACTCGGTGTACAGGGTAAAGTCGAATAGGCCGAACTCCAACTGGCGCAGGATCCCCATCGCCGACTGGAAGTTCTTGGCAGCCAGCATCTTATCCAGCATTTCTTTTGGCAGTGGTTCGCCGGTCTCGTAATGGCCAGAAATGAAAGCCAATGCCTCTTCTTCCCAGCACCAGTTTTCCAGGAACTGGCTTGGTAGCTCAACCGCATCCCAAGGCACACCGTTGATACCCGAGACCGCCGGAACTTCAATCTGGGTCAGCATATGATGGATACCGTGGCCGGTTTCATGGAACAGGGTGACCACCTCGTCATGGGTAAACAGTGCTGGCTTGCCACCCACAGGTTTGTTGAAGTTACAGGTCAGGTAAGCGACCGGCGCCTGCAGACTACCGTCCTGGCGGTTACGGCGGACCATACACTCATCCATCCATGCCCCGCCTCGTTTGTGTTCGCGGGCATACAGGTCGAGGTAGAAACTGCCACGCAGTTCGCCTTGGGCATCGAAGATATCGTAAAACTTCACCGACTCGTGCCAGGTATCAACGCCTGTGCGCTCTTTGACGTCCATACCGAAGACGCGCTTTAGTACCTCGAACAGGCCAGCAACAACTTTCTGCTCAGGGAAATAAGGACGCAACTGCTCGTCAGAAATGCTGTAGCGGTGCTGCTTGAGCTTCTCGGCATAGAAGGCGAAATCCCATGGTTCCAGCGCTTCAGCACCAAACTCGGCACGGGCATATTCACGCAACTCGGCAACTTCACGCTCACCCTGCGGCTTGGCGCGGCTAGCCAGATCGTTCAAGAAGCCCAATACCTGATCAGTCGACTCTGCCATCTTGGTCGCCAGGGATTTTTCACTGTAGGTATTAAAACCCAGCAGGCGGGCGATTTCGTGGGTTAGCTTAAGCTTCTCGGCAATGATTTCGCTGTTATCCCACTTGCCGGCATTTGGTCCGCGGTCTGAAGCGCGGGTCACAAACGCTTCATACATCTCCTGGCGCAGTTCACGGTTTTCACAGTAAGTCATCACCGGCAGGTAAGACGGGATATCTAAGGTGAACAGGTAGCCTTCTTGCTCCTTGGCCTCGGCTGTTGCCTTTGCAGCCTGTAGGGCAGACTCCGGCAAACCGCCAAGCTCAGACTCATCGGTGACCAACTTGCTCCAGCCCATAGTGGCATCAAGCACATTATTGCTAAATGAAGAAGACAGCTCAGACAAGCGCTTGCTGATCTCACCATAGCGGTGCTGCTCTTTGGCTGGCAAGCCAATACCCGACAGCTCAAAATCTTTCAGCGCATCAGTGATCGACTTTTGCTGGGCTTGGCTCAACCCGGCAAAGCTATCATCGGCTTTGATCGCTTTGAATGCTTCGTAAAGGCCTTTGTGCTGACCCACCCAGGTACCATAGTCCGATAACATCGGCAGGCAACTCTCGTAAGCTTCACGCAACTCGTTGCTGTTTTTCACGGCGTTGAGGTGGCCTACCGGCGACCAGATGCGGCTCAGGCGATCGTCAGTTTCAGCCAACGGAACACAAATTGATTCCCAGCTTGGCGGTGTATCAGACGCCAGCACTTGCTCCACGGCAGCCCGGCAGTCATCAATTGCCTGCTCAACAGCAGGTTTGACATGCTCAGGTTGGATAAGCGAGAACGGAGGCAGGCCCGTCATCGAAAGTAGTGGGTTGGTCATGCGCAATTCCTTAAATTGGTTATCCATTAATAAATGCGTCTTTGGGAGGCTAATTTCAATCCTTTCATTACGCTAAATCGTCATTGTACAGTCTAATAGTAAACTAGATCTCAGTGCCGAAGCGGGAAAGTCATCACGCCTACTGGCTATTCGCAGCCAATTGGCGATAATACTGGCCCTTATTTATTCCTATTCTGTCGAGATCCCAGCCATGCTGAGCTACCGCCATAGTTTCCACGCCGGCAACCATGCCGATGTGGTCAAGCACATTGTCCAGAGCCTGATCCTGGATGCCCTGAAACAAAAGGAAAAACCCTTCGTTTACCACGATACCCACTCAGGTGTCGGCCGTTACGACCTTCAGGATGAGCGCAGTGAAAAAACTGGCGAGTTCAAGCAAGGCATTGCCCGGATCTGGCAGCGTGACGATATCCCAGCAGAGATCGCCAGCTATATCGATGCCATCAAGGTACTCAATGACAGTGATGAGCTGCGCTATTACCCGGGCTCTCCCAAAGTTGCCCGCGCCCAGATCCGCGAGCAGGACCGCATGGTACTGACCGAGCTGCATCCAAGTGACTTCCCGCTTCTGCTGCAGGAGTTCCGTGGTGACCGCCAGGTCAGGATCTACAAAGAGGATGCCTTCGCCCGCCTCAAGGGGAGCCTGCCGCCTAAAGAGCGCCGTGGTGTAGTATTAATCGACCCACCGTACGAGCTAAAGCACGAGTATATGGATGTGGTTAAGGCCATTAAAGAAAGCTACAAGCGCTGGGCAACCGGCACTTACGCTATCTGGTACCCGGTGGTTTACCGCGAGAACATCGACAAGATGCTCAAGGGGCTGGAAGATCTCGGCATCCGTAAGATTTTGCAAATCGAACTCGGCGTCGAGCCGGATACTGAAGAGCGCGGCATGACAGCATCGGGCATGATAGTGATCAACCCGCCGTGGAAGCTAGAAGGCCAAATGCAGGCAATCCTGCCTTGGCTAAAAGACGCCATCGCCCCCAACCACGGCCACTATAAAGTGGAATGGGTGGTACCGGAGTAAGCACAGCAATCCAGCGCTAACTCATTAATAAATAACAAAAGGTGGCGTCAGCCACCTTTTTGCTATGGCCTAGCCAATTTCCCTTTCCTTTGATATCACGCAATAAATGCTGTGTGTTTATCGACCACCCCCTCTCGTAACTACCGCTTTTCTTGATTACACTAGGCTCAGCCATAAAATAAGATAATGAATTGGAGTAAAGTCATGGCAAAGCATTTTGATTACATCTGTATCGGTGGTGGTAGCGGCGGTATTGCATCAGCCAACCGTGCGGCAATGTACGGCGCCAAAGTCGCATTGGTTGAAGCCAAAGCGCTGGGCGGTACCTGTGTCAACGTGGGTTGTGTGCCGAAAAAGGTAATGTGGCACGGTGCCCAAATTGCAGAAGCAATGCACCTGTACGCTAAAGACTACGGTTTTGATGTCGATGTCAAAGGCCTTGACTGGGGCAAACTGGTTGAGAGCCGCGAAGCCTACATCAGCCGTATCCACACCGCCTACGACAATGTCCTTGGCAACAACAAAATCGAAGTGATCAACGGCTTTGCTAAGTTTGTTGACGCCAAAACTATCGAAGTTAATGGCGAGCACTACACTGCTGACCATATCCTGATCGCTGTTGGCGGCGAGCCAACCATCCCGAACGTACCGGGTGCCGAGCACGGTATCGACTCTAATGGTTTCTTCGAACTAAACGAACAGCCAAAACGCACCGCCGTTGTTGGTGCAGGCTACATTGCGGTTGAGATTGCAGGCGTACTCAGCGCGCTAGGCACCGACACCCACCTGTTTGTCCGTAAAGAATCACCACTGCGCAGCTTTGACCCGATGATCATCGACACCTTGGTTGAGGTGATGGACAAAGAAGGCCCGACACTGCACACCCATAGTGTACCAAAAGAAGTGGTCAAGGAAGCTGACGGTACTATCACCCTGCACTTCGAAAACGGTGAATCACACAACACTGACGTACTGATCTGGGCGATTGGCCGTAAGCCAACCACCGACAAGATCAACCTTGCAGCCACGGGCGTTGAAACCAACGACCGTGGCTACATCAAGGTTGACGAGTACCAGCAAACCAATGTTGACGGCATCTACTGTGTCGGTGACATCATGGAAGGTGGTATCGAGCTAACACCTGTAGCCGTCAAAGCTGGCCGCCAGCTATCCGAGCGCCTGTTCAACAACAAGCCAGACGCCAAGATGGATTACAAGCTGGTTCCAACCGTGGTGTTCAGCCACCCACCAATCGGCACTATCGGCGTGACTGAGCCTGAAGCAATTGCCCAGTACGGCGAAGAGAACGTTAAGGTCTACCAATCTGGCTTTACCGCGATGTACACAGCCGTCACTTCACACCGCCAGCCATGTAAGATGAAACTGGTTTGTGCAGGCCCTGACGAGAAAGTCGTTGGCCTACACGGCATCGGCTACACCGTGGATGAAATGATCCAGGGCTTCGGCGTTGCAATGAAGATGGGCGCAACCAAAGCAGACTTCGACTCTGTTGTGGCTATCCACCCTACTGGCTCTGAAGAGTTTGTTACCATGCGTTAATCATGGTTGTGCTGCGAGCACATCAATTAACCGAGAAAAGGAGCGATCTTCGCTCCTTTTTTATTGCCTCTTTGCTGTGACTTGGATTGCAGAACATGCAGCGGCCTCTCAAGCACCGACAGGATCCTAAACCATAAATATCGTCCTATAGCGGATAATAATGAATAAAAGCGCAGATATCGGCGAAAATAATTCCATTTCAAGGTGAAAAACTGTAATCTTGCCCGACCTGATTATGGAAGATCAGTGAATATTTATTCCACAGAGAATAGAGCATTTATTTACTCTTAGCTTATCAATCAGTTAAAGGCCAAATATGCAGGATCAGGTTATTTCCCAAAACGGTAAAAAGAGCCCATGGCTCATGTTCCTCCTACCGTCGCTCCTCGGTGTCTTCCTTTTCATGGCACCTATCAGTTATCAGGATTCTCTGACAATCCCTATCGCTATTCTGGCCAAATCGGTTCAGGCATTGTTTGATGGCATGCTGCCAGCCATGGTGACCTTCGTGATCGCCCTAACCGGTGTCGCATCGATCGCTACCAAGCTTTTGAAACCAAAAGCTGTACTAGAGAGTGGCTTTCTGAGCGGCTTACTCAACCCGTCACTGCCTTGGTTCGTGGTCCAGCAGCTGGGCGCGATTTTTGTCGTGATGACCTATTTTGGCATCGGCCCTGAGATGATCCACCATGGTGATACCGGCGGCTTGGTTCTAAATGATCTATTACCGGTACTCTTTTCTGTCTTCCTTTTTGCCGGTTTGCTACTGCCACTGCTACTGAACTTTGGCCTACTGGAGTTCGTTGGTGCCCTGTTCACCCGCGTAATGCGCCCGCTATTCAACCTTCCGGGCCGTTCGGCAGTAAACTGTATCGCCTCTTGGCTGGGTGACGGCAGTGTTGGCGTGCTGATGACCAGCAAGCAGTACGAGAGCAAAATCTATACCGAGCGTGAAGCTGCTGTTATTGGTACCACTTTCACCGCGGTATCTATTACGTTTACCCTAGTCGTCATTGCCCAAGTAAACCTTGAGCATATGTTTGCCCCGTTCTACCTAACAGTGTGCCTTGCAGGCTTGGCAGCGGCGGTGATTGTCCCTCGCCTACCACCACTATCGTGGAAGAAAGACCGCTACATCGATGGCCAACAGCTTGAGGGCGATATCGAAGCCCTACCGGAAGGCAAGACCGTAATCGGTTTTGGCCTTGAGCAAGCGCTGGAGAAAGCCTCACAGGTGAAAAGCCTGCGTAGCATGGTCGTCGAAGGGGTGAAGAACGCGATTGATATGATTTTCGGCGTACTGCCTGTCGTGATGGCGATTGGTACCATTGCCCTAGTGATTGCCGAGAACACACCGGTATTTAGCCTACTTGGCCAACCGTTTATCCCGTTCCTCGAGTTGCTGCGCATCCCAGAGGCAGCAGCAGCTTCCGAGACTATCGTGGTTGGCTTTGCCGATATGTTCCTGCCGTCTATCCTGGCATCGGGTATCGAGAGCGACCTAACCCGCTTTGTGATTGCAGCAATGTCGGTGACCCAGCTGATCTACATGTCGGAAATAGGCGCCCTGCTGATCGGCAGCAAAATCCCGGTCAAGCCGTGGGAGCTGTTCATGATCTTCATCCTGCGTACCCTGGTGACCCTGCCAGTCATCGCAATGATGGCGCACATCTTCTTCTGATAGCAAACGCTACCAAATACAACTAAAGCCAGCGCACCGTCGCTGGCTTTTTTGTATCCCAAATCCCGTCGCAAAAGAACGGCGCATTGGCTGGACTTTACGGGGGTCATATCACTCTAGCCTCTAGCCTCTAGCCTCTAGCCTCTGAAGTGACCCCCTAAAAGTAGACACCTCTTTATTAGGAATAAGAGGTGATTATATGAAAGTTGTTACTAGACGAAGCTTTACCGACGAATTCAAGCTTGCTGCAGTTCAAGAATCTATCGATTCCC
>NZ_PYMB01000059.1 GCF_003026455.1 Photobacterium rosenbergii | reverse complement strand
TGATATGACCCCCGTAAAGTAGACACGGGGGTTAGTTTCCAAGTTCGTACATCATGGGACTCAGTCCACCATTAGTCCCATGCCTTCTGACTATATTGTAATAGCCATCGATATAGTTGCGACACTCCGCAACCATTTCCTTTCGTGACAACTGCTCAAGGTTGGAGAACCACTCCTTCTTCATCAAACCGAAAAAGCTTTCTGAACACGCATTATCCCAGCAGTTTCCTTTCCTCGACATGCTGACTGTCACTTTCCTTTTGGTTAACCATTTCAACACGTCATAGCAGCGGTACTGCGTGCCTTGATCCGAGTGGAACATCAATGCACCACCCGTTGGCTTGCGTGCTTTCCAAGCCTTCTTCAAGGCTCGTAGAACCATCTCCGCCGAGTTCATGTAACTGCTCGCCCAACCGATAACGCGGCGGGAGTATAAATCGATAATGACACACAGATACTGCCAGCCCTCACGACAGCGGATCTGAGTAATATCAGAGACCCAGACACGGTTCGGTGTATCTACAGAGAACTTCCTATCAAGGTAGTTCGGAGCTCTAGACATGACCTCCCTTGGCCTGACTACGCCAAAGCGTCTCTTACAAGCATTCGAGCGATACCCTATCTGTTGAAGCAGGGACTGAACACGCTTCTTATTACAGTCATAGCCGTGAGCTACAGCCTCTTCCCAAAGCTTACGATAACCAAGGATGCGGTGATGCTTACCTATCTGGTGACGCAAAAAATCCAGCAGCCTTTGATTGTATAGGGTGCGCTTCGAGGGCTGACGTTTTCTCCACTTGTAATAACCTGAACGCGATACGCCTAACACGTCGCACATCAGTCCTACCGTTCTTCTGACAGAGCTAATTCTATGTATATAAGCAAATTTTACTTTTGCTGGCTGTCGAAGAACTCCTTCGCCTTTTTTAGGATTTCGTTCTCCAGTTCTGCACGCTCAAGTTGTTTGCGCAGCCTTTTGTTTTCGGCCTCAAGCTCCTTGAGGCTCTGGCTAGGACCTGTGTTCTTGATGGGTTTTGATGATTCCTTTCTAGTCACAAGCTTGCTTCTCCATTTGGCTAATAGCTTTGGGCTTATCCCTAACCTAGCAGCAACGGCTTTAACAGTATCTGGGGAATCGATAGATTCTTGAACTGCAGCAAGCTTAAACTCATCAGAAAAACTTCGTCGACTTACAACTTTCATATGAACACCTCTTATTCCTGATAAAGAGGTGTCTACTTTTAGGGAGTCACATCA
>NZ_PYMB01000058.1 GCF_003026455.1 Photobacterium rosenbergii | reverse complement strand
AGGAACCTTATAGGTTCAGGGATGACTCATCTTGAGGCTCGCTTCCCGCTTAGATGCTTTCAGCGGTTATCGATTCCGAACTTAGCTACCGGGCAATGCGTCTGGCGACACAACCCGAACACCAGAGGTTCGTCCACTCCGGTCCTCTCGTACTAGGAGCAGCCCCTCTCAATCATCCAACGCCCACGGCAGATAGGGACCGAACTGTCTCACGACGTTCTAAACCCAGCTCGCGTACCACTTTAAATGGCGAACAGCCATACCCTTGGGACCGACTTCAGCCCCAGGATGTGATGAGCCGACATCGAGGTGCCAAACACCGCCGTCGATATGAACTCTTGGGCGGTATCAGCCTGTTATCCCCGGAGTACCTTTTATCCGTTGAGCGATGGCCCTTCCATACAGAACCACCGGATCACTATGACCTGCTTTCGCACCTGCTCGACTTGTCAGTCTCGCAGTCAAGCGGGCTTATGCCATTGCACTAACCTCACGATGTCCGACCGTGATTAGCCCACCTTCGTGCTCCTCCGTTACGCTTTGGGAGGAGACCGCCCCAGTCAAACTACCCACCAGGCACTGTCCGCACCCCGGATAACGGGGCGACGTTAGAACATCAACACTACAAGGGTGGTATTTCAAGGACGGCTCCACCGAATCTAGCGACTCGGTTTCAAAGCCTCCCACCTATCCTACACATGTAGGGTCAATGTTCAGTGCCAAGCTGTAGTAAAGGTTCACGGGGTCTTTCCGTCTAGCCGCGGGTACGCAGCATCTTCACTGCGATTTCAATTTCACTGAGTCTCGGGTGGAGACAGCGTGGCCATCATTACGCCATTCGTGCAGGTCGGAACTTACCCGACAAGGAATTTCGCTACCTTAGGACCGTTATAGTTACGGCCGCCGTTTACCGGGGCTTCGATCAAGAGCTTCGACCGAAGTCTAACCCCATCAATTAACCTTCCGGCACCGGGCAGGCGTCACACCGTATACGTCATCTTTCGATTTTGCACAGTGCTGTGTTTTTAATAAACAGTTGCAGCCACCTGGTATCTGCGACTGCCAGCAGCTCCAAGAGCAAGTCTCTTCACCGCCGGCAGCGTACCTTCTCCCGAAGTTACGGTACCATTTTGCCTAGTTCCTTCACCCGAGTTCTCTCAAGCGCCTTGGTATTCTCTACCCGACCACCTGTGTCGGTTTGGGGTACGATTCCTTACTATCTGAAGCTTAGAGGCTTTTCCCGGAAGCATGGCATCAATGACTTCA
>NZ_PYMB01000057.1 GCF_003026455.1 Photobacterium rosenbergii | reverse complement strand
CACCCGTCCGCCGCTCGCCGCCCATAGACGCACCCGAAGGATTGTTTATGTCGCTGCCGCTCGACTTGCATGTGTTAGGCCTGCCGCCAGCGTTCAATCTGAGCCATGATCAAACTCTTCAATTAAAATTTGATTTGCTGCTAAATAAATAGCGGCTCAATGAATACTGTTAATCCATTACCGAAGTAATGAATGAATTGACTGTGCCGATACTCTTCTTAAAAAGAAGCGAATCGATTTGGTCACTCAGTTTCATTGATAATTCTTTTGTTGACTATCATTTCACGAGTGCCCACACAGATTGCATGGTCAAATTGTTAAAGAACAATGTTTGTCACAACCGCTCTGATTCAGTGCTTTGCCGTGACAACGGAGGCGCATTATAGAGACTTGGTTGGCTTTGGCAATACTTAAAACGTAATTATTTCACCAAAACAAACCAAGCGATTATAAATTAATCAATAGCTGCAAATTCAGCCGAATTTACCAACTAAACTTCAGCTTGTTCTTCTATCCGCGCTACTAACTCTGCTGGTAATTCCAGTGCCTTGGCCAACTCATCGAGATATGCTCGCTCTAAAAAATGGTCCACATCTATTGCGAGAAGCGAAACCAGATACACTTCAGATGCCAATGCCATATTATCCACCTGTTTGCTAAGCGCCTTCGGATCCAGTGGTGCATCTACCCATTGCAAAATAGCAGTCTCGCTATCAAGTCCTAAGTTCTGCTCGGCAGCCCAATTGGTAATGGCAGCACGTTCCTGCTGATCAATATGCCCATCAGATTTAGCGGCAAATACCATTGCCTGAATAAGCAAACCCGCCTTATCGTCGAGTTGCTGCTGAAATACAGGCTCAGAAACTGACGCTTTACTCGGCGTCGCCTCATCTTGCTGCCATTTTTTGTATGCCTGATAGGCCAATGTTCCCACCAGTGCGGTACCACCGACGGCTGCAGCCTTTGTCCCGTATTTTTTCGCTAGCTTGCGGGTTTTCTTATTCCCAAGCAACCCACCAACCAAACCACCGCCTAATGCGCCTTTAAGAAGGTCGTTTGACGAACTGGATTGCTTACCGGAATCTGTTTTCCCTTTATCTAGGTATTTGCTTGCCTCGCCCAGCAACTTATCCATCATTGATTTCATACTTCCTCCGCTTTCTTATTTTCCTGGCATTTTATTTAGGCTCTGTAAGAGAGTTTAAAAAGGGAGTGGGTTTCAGTGCCTAAGTTATCTCGTTCTTTATGACACTACGTAGGCTAGTTAAACGGGGATGAATAAGAAATGAATGTAAAGGTAAAGGAATGTAAAAAATGTATGGTCCGCCCCGTTATTGCAACTACAATTTCTAATGACGGGGTTGGTTTGCGCTAATGTATTCGGAGTCACTTTTGGGTGCTCCCGCATCCCAGCTCCACGATGATATCCGCGCCAGA
>NZ_PYMB01000056.1 GCF_003026455.1 Photobacterium rosenbergii | reverse complement strand
CTTTCCAGAGATGGATTGGTGCCTTCGGGAACTCTGAGACAGGTGCTGCATGGCTGTCGTCAGCTCGTGTTGTGAAATGTTGGGTTAAGTCCCGCAACGAGCGCAACCCCTATCCTTGTTTGCCAGCACGTAATGGTGGGAACTCCAGGGAGACTGCCGGTGATAAACCGGAGGAAGGTGGGGACGACGTCAAGTCATCATGGCCCTTACGAGTAGGGCTACACACGTGCTACAATGGCGTATACAGAGGGCTGCCAACTTGCGAGAGTGAGCGAATCCCAGAAAGTACGTCGTAGTCCGGATTGGAGTCTGCAACTCGACTCCATGAAGTCGGAATCGCTAGTAATCGTGGATCAGAATGCCACGGTGAATACGTTCCCGGGCCTTGTACACACCGCCCGTCACACCATGGGAGTGGGCTGCACCAGAAGTAGATAGCTTAACCTTCGGGAGGGCGTTTACCACGGTGTGGTTCATGACTGGGGTGAAGTCGTAACAAGGTAGCCCTAGGGGAACCTGGGGCTGGATCACCTCCTTAACGATATGACTGCGTTTTATGCAGTGTCCACACAGATTGCTTGGTTGAAATGTAAGAGAGCAAGGGTAGCGTTGGCTATCCTCGTTAGTGTGCCCAACACATTAACCAAACACTTAGTCCCATTCGTCTAGAGGCCTAGGACACCGCCCTTTCACGGCGGTAACAGGGGTTCGACTCCCCTATGGGACGCCACGGGTCGTTAGCTCAGTTGGTAGAGCAGTTGACTTTTAATCAATTGGTCGCAGGTTCGAATCCTGCACGACCCACCATCTTCTCCTTTGAGGATGTAAAATATCGGAGGGCGATTAGCTCAGTTGGGAGAGCACCTCCCTTACAAGGAGGGGGTCACTGGTTCGAGCCCGGTATCGCCCACCACTCTTTCTTTTTGAAAGACACCATTTCGATGGGGCTATAGCTCAGCTGGGAGAGCGCTTCGCTGGCAGCGAAGAGGTCTGCGGTTCGATCCCGCATAGCTCCACCACTCTCTAAGGTTTTTTCCTTAAGAATCCTTAGAAAGTGGATGTCGAAAGACAAACACATGCTCTTTAACAATCTGGAAAGCTGACTAGTAAATTGAATTCGAAGAATTCAATACTAATAGTTTCTACTTAAATAAGTAGGAACGAGTTCTCAAGCAACACACATTCAAGTGTCTTGTGTAAGAGTCCGGCGAAACACAGTTCATCAATACTCAGATGAACAACCTTGGTTGTTGAGCCATACGAACAGACCCCTTGGGGTTGTATGGTTAAGTGACTAAGCGTACACGGTGGATGCCTGGGCAGTCAGAGGCGATGAAGGACGTGCTAACCTGCGATAAGCCAAGAGAAGATGGTAAGAATCACTATACTCTTGGATTTCCGAATGGGGAAACCCAGCTGCATAAGCAGTTATCGTAACGTGAATACATAGCGTTGCGAGGCGAACCGGGGGAACTGAAACATCTAAGTACCCCGAGGAAGAGAAATCAACCGAGATTCCGGCAGTAGCGGCGAGCGAACCCGGATTAGCCCTTAAGCTAGTTTTGCGACAGGTGAATGAGCTGGAAAGCTCAGCGATACAGGGTGATAGCCCCGTAACCGGTAGCGCATTTCGAGTGAAATCGAGTAGGACGGGACACGTGATATCCTGTCTGAACATGGGGGGACCATCCTCCAAGGCTAAATACTCCTGACTGACCGATAGTGAACCAGTACCGTGAGGGAAAGGCGAAAAGAACCCC
>NZ_PYMB01000055.1 GCF_003026455.1 Photobacterium rosenbergii | reverse complement strand
TGTTGCAAGACCAGGTTGCGCCGTTCGATGGCCGCCTCGCTAAGCAGCAGATGGAAAAAGCCCTGGGTGGCCCGCTTGAGACGTGGTTCGATGATTTTGATGAGGTGCCATTGGCATCGGCGTCAATTGCCCAAGTGCATACCGCAACCTTGAAGGAAACCGGCAAGGAAGTGGTGCTTAAGGTGATCCGCCCGGATATCCTACCGGTGATCAAGGCCGATATTACCCTGATGTACCGCATGGCTGGCCTGCTAGCCAAGGTTTTGCCGGATGCGCGCCGTCTGCGCCCGGTCGAAGTGGTCCGCGAGTACGAGAAAACCTTGCTCGACGAGCTGAACCTGATGCGAGAGGCCGCCAATGGTATCCAGCTAAGGCGTAATTTCGAAGATAGCCACATGCTGTATGTGCCTGAGGTGTACACTGACCTTAGCCGGGAAAACCTGCTGGTCATGGAGCGTATCTATGGTATCCAGGTGTCGGATATCGATGCGCTGGTGGCTAACGGTACCGACATGAAACTGCTGTCGGAAAATGCCGTGACGATCTTTTTTACCCAGGTATTCCGTGACAGCTTCTTCCATGCTGACATGCACCCGGGCAATATCTTTGTGGCACGGGAGAACCCGGAAAACCCGCAGTGGATTGCCCTCGACTGCGGCATTGTCGGCAGCTTGAACCGTGAGGACAAACGCTACCTAGCCGAAAACCTGCTAGCGTTTTTCAACCGGGATTACCGCAAGGTGGCAGAGTTGCATGTTGATTCTGGCTGGGTGCCGGAAGATACCAATATCGACGAGTTTGAGTTCGCGATCCGTACTGTGTGCGAGCCGATTTTCGAAAAGCCACTGGCCGAGATCTCGTTTGGCCATGTGTTGCTTAACCTGTTTAATACCGCGCGCCGCTTCAATATGGAAGTGCAGCCACAGTTGGTATTGTTGCAGAAAACCTTATTATACGTAGAAGGATTGGGACGCCAGTTATACCCGCAACTCGATTTGTGGGATACCGCCAAACCTTTCCTAGAAGACTGGATGTCTCGTCAGGTCGGTCCGCAGGCCGTGATTGACGGGGTGAAAACCCGGGCGCCATTCTGGGCTGAGAAATTACCGGAGCTACCGGAATTACTTTACGATAGTTTGCGCCAAGGCAATGCGCTGAACCAACGTATCGATAAACTCTACGACAACTTCATGGAGAGTCGACGTTACCAGGGCCAGGCAAGGTTCTACTTTGGCATTGGTGCAACTCTGGTTGTATGTTCTGCCATACTTTTTAGTAATCACATTGAAAACTATTCGGCTATCAGTGCTGCAATGGGGGTCACGTTTTGGTTACTTGGGTGGCGTGCTTGCCGTAAATAGACGGTAAAGTATGCAGCCAACACATATACGATTCGTTATTAACCACAATTAGCTGAGGTAAAACAAGCATGGGTGGTATCAGTATCTGGCAATTGCTAATCATTGCACTAATCATTGTTCTGCTGTTCGGAACCAAGAAGTTGCGTACATTGGGCGGTGACTTGGGCTCTGCCGTGAAAGGTTTCAAAAAGGCTATCAGTGATGATGAGCCTTCTGCTGCTAAGAAAGACGCAGCAGCTGATGCGGACTTCGATCAGAAGAAACTAGCTGATGAACAGCAGGGTGATCAGGCTCAGAAGAGCCAGAAAGACAAAGAGCAGGTTTAACACGTGTTTGATATCGGGTTCTGGGAACTAATACTGATCTCCGTGGTGGGATTGGTTGTACTGGGGCCGGAACGCCTACCTGTCGCGATACGTAGCGTATCGCGCTGGATTGGGGCTGCACGTAATATGGCGAACTCGGTCAAGGATGAACTGAACCAGGAACTCAAGATCCAGGAACTTCAGGAAAACTTGAAAAAAGCCGAGCAAATGGGGATGAAAGATCTCTCGCCAGAGCTGAGGGACACTGTTGAGGAGCTGAAGAAAGCAGCATCCGATGTGCAGCGTCCTTATGGCGACAAAAAAGACGAGCAGTCCTCGGCGACGACCTCTCAAAAGCAGGATTAATATAAGTCACTATGTCTACTGTTGAAGACACGCAACCGTTATTCAGCCACTTGCTTGAGCTGCGTAACCGGCTGTTGCGTTCCATCCTGAGTGTCATTGTGGTTTTTCTTGGCCTGGTGTGGTTTGCCAACGACATTTATGCCTTCATCTCTGCGCCTTTGGTAGAACGTCTACCAGAAGGCGCGAGTATGATCGCTACAGATGTGGCATCGCCATTCTTTACGCCAATTAAGCTCACCTTGGTGACCTCGGTGTTTATTGCTGTGCCGATGATCTTGTATCAGGTTTGGGCCTTTGTGGCACCGGGGCTGTACAAGCATGAGCGCAAGCTGATTATGCCGCTGCTGTTTTCCAGCTCGCTGCTGTTCTATGCGGGTGTGGCTTTTGCTTACTTTGTGGTATTTCCACTGGTATTTAGCTTCTTTACCAAAACAGCACCGGAAGGGATCACGGTAGCGACGGATATAGCCAGTTACCTGGACTTTGTCCTCGCACTGTTCTTGGCATTCGGTATTGCGTTTGAAATCCCAGTGGCCATTATCCTGCTGTGCTGGACAGGGGCCACGGATCCAGAAAGCCTGCGAACAAAAAGGCCGTATATCATCGTCGGTGCCTTCGTGGTAGGTATGATGCTGACGCCGCCAGACATGATCTCGCAGACCCTACTGGCGATTCCGATGTGCCTGTTGTTTGAGGTTGGCTTGTTCTTCTCACGCTTCTATGTCCGTGAGCAAGAAGAAGACGATGCTGCTGAAGAACAGTAAGGCATTCAAAACCCTGTGTTACAGGCAAGAAAAACCGGCTGAGGCCGGTTTTTTTATGTCTGGAGTTTGGGAAACTGGCCTAAGAGGCTAGAGGCTAGAGGCTAGAGGCTAGAGGCTAGAGGCTAGAGGCTAGAGGCTAGAGGCTAGAGGCTAGAGGCTAGAGGCTAGAGGCTAGAGGCTAGAGGCTAGAGGCTAGAGGCTAGAGGCTAGAGTGATATGACCCCCGTAAAGTAGACACGGGGGTTAATTTCTCAGTTCGTACATCATGGGACTCAATCCACCATTAGTCCCATGCCTTCTGACTACATTGTAATAGCCATTGATATAGTTGCGACAC
>NZ_PYMB01000054.1 GCF_003026455.1 Photobacterium rosenbergii | reverse complement strand
GCGTTCGGCCCCCTGCTGGGCGGCTTCGCGCAAAGCCGGATCAGCCGCAGCGATATGGACTTGAATCTTGTTATTTTCCATCTTGACTGACAGCTCAAGGCTGCCCAGATGTGGTGGGTCGAGGCGGATACGGGCATGCTGAACATCTTGGTTGAGGTGCATCTGCACCCGCTCCTTGAGCACAGACACCAGCTGCTGCCCCCATTGCTGTTGGTTTTCTGCCATTCTTACCGGAGCCCATTCCGCCCGGGATGTTGCAGAGTGATTAGATTGATTCTCAACAGCCGACACAGCATTAGGTGCATCTTGGAGAGACAGGGTTGTAAAGCCATTCGCTTGCGCTAACTGCTGTAAAAGGACAGGATTGGTGCTTTCCTGCCTTACCGGTGTCATCGCATTGGAAATCACCCGCTCAATGGCCTGTTCAAAAGACAATGACTCGCCCTGCGCTGTACCATCGGCTGATAAGTAATGTGGGATCGCTGGCTGCGATTGGCCCATCTGAACCGATACACTTTGTAGCCCGTCTGCTCGGCGCATCATGCCAAGCAGTTGGTCACGTACATCACCACTTAACTCATTGGTAATATTAATAAGGCGAAACTGTCCTTCCGGCGGCAGTTGCTCCATAAATGGGTGGGCACTACTGAAAACCCAGTCTTCACCTTCTGCCAGCCCTTTAAGCTGGTCATACAGATCAAACCAATACGGGTTTTCATCTTCAACCGTGGCGATTTCAGCTCCCTGCTCAGCCCCCATCCCAAGCAATGATGCAAAGCTATCCAACCAAGAGGAGGCCTCCTTGTTTTGTGCCGGTGAAGGTAAAGCCGACGCGGCATGAGCACGGCCTTGAGGCATCGAAGGCGGTACCGAAAGGTGACTCATCGTAGGTAGCCTCCTGCCATTTCGACCTGCTGATATTCCGATACCCCTTCACGCTGGTTCTGGAACTTAGCCAACATCTGGCCAAGGTGGGCTTTCTCCATTTCGCACGCTGTCATTGCTGCAAGGTGAACCTGCTTAAGCTGAAGGATCTCCCGGCGCAGTGATTCGGCAATATCAGGCTGCTGCTTGAGTGCAGCCAGCATGGTGTAAATCTCTTTATCAATCTTGCGGACCGTCTGCCACTCTTTGCGTCGGTAGCTCTGGTTGAGCTGCAAGGTTAGCTGCCTGACTTGGGTCGTATTAACCTTCATTGGCCGCTCCGAAGTTGTGCCAGCCGTGCTGGATATTGCCCATGACAGTACGTACTTCTGCCAGCTTTTCGGCATCGTTATGGACGCTAGCTTCGAACAGGCGCATGCTGCAAAAATCGTAAAGCTGGTTCATCTGCTGGGCCAATTCCCCGCCTTGGCGCATGTCCAGTGCGCTGTTAAGGCCACCGATAATGTCGATGCACTTGCCGATAGACTCGCCCTTTTCTTTCAGGCGGTTTGCTGCCATATGGCCTTCGGCACGGGTCAGGTTATCCATGAAGCCATCAACCAGCATCAGCACCAATTGATAAGGGCTAGCAGCCGCTGCCTGGGCTTCCACATCAACTTGCTGGTACGCCTCGAAGCCAGAATCATCCATTAACATCATTTGTTCCTCTAAAACATAAACATGGAACCGGTCGATTCCATCTGCATCATGGTTTGCTGCATTGCGGTGTATTGGCGCAAGTAGCGGTTGTAGGTTTTTTCCATGCGGTAATCGAGTTGTTCTTTCTTGTCCTCAACCCGGTCGATATTGCCTTGCAGGCTTTCCTGGCGTCCTTTTAGCAGGTTATTGCCGGAGTTCGCCGAACCGGTGTACGGCTCAATCGCCTTTTCCAGCGCCGTCAGGGCACCGTTATCACCAAAGAAAATAGCGTCGATTTTTTCCGGTGTTTCAGCCAACGCCTGCTCGAACCGCTCGCTGTCGATTTTCAGTGTGCCGTCGCGGTTGGCTTCAATACCGATGCTGTACAAGGTGCCTTCATCAAATTGGCCGCGGGCGATATTGTTAAGCATGCCCTTGAGGCTGCGGGCAGTAGAATCGCTGGCAAGCACGCCAGCTTTGGTAAACTTGACGCTGTCATCGTCATTGTCACCATCATCATTTTCGATTTGGTAATCGGTCATGGTGTGCTTGAGAATGGTGTTCATCAGTTCGTTGTAAGCGTCAACAAACTCTTCAACAGCCTCGGTAGATGCTTCGCTATCACCGCCAATAACAAGGGTCAGTGGCTTGTCATTCGGCTCATGGGCCTTAGTCAGCTCAAGCGTGACACCAGAAATGGCATCGTCGATAGTATTGGAGCTATTGCGGATCTCTAGGCCATCTTCACCACCAATCATGACAATGGCATCCTGCGCCTCTGTCAGTGTCTTCGGTGGATGGAAATATTCGCCAAGGCTGTTATCGAACGACAGGCTGAAACTATTTTCTTCACCAGTTTCGCTACTGCTGAGGATCAAACTCACTTCATCGCCAGAACGCACCACAGAGGCTGAGATCCCCTCATCAAACTCCTCAATGTAGTCGGCAAGATCGGTGATAGTCTTGTCGCCGTCCTTGTTGAACTCACCGAAATCAATGACCAGTGGCTCTTTACTACCGGCAATATCGATAGTCACGACACCCTCGGTGGGAAGGTCTTCGCCCTTTAGGGTTATCGCTTCTTGCTGGGCCTGTGCCAGTTGCTTGACGAACAAGTCGTAGCTACCGTGGCGGGCACTGCCGCTCGCGGTGGCATTGATATAGCCTTCTTCACTTGGTGTTGCGCTATTTTTCACAAAGCTATTGTCGGCTTTGTTCATATTCTCCAGCGCGGATGAAAAGCTGCTGAATGCTGAATCGATATCTTTCCAAGCATCAAGTTGTGCTTGGTACATTGCCTGTTGGTTAGCATATTGAATATCAAATGGCTGACGCTGGATCATCACCATCTGCATTGCTAAAGAAGCTGGGTCCATCATTGACATTGAGTTTCTCCTCAACCTAGCCCGTATTTAAAATCCACTTAAGGAAAAGCTGTACTTAATGCCTTTATGCAAAAGTTGTTCCAACCTTAAATTAAGCAAATATTCGCTAACTCACGCTAAGTTTGGTTATATTTACGGCTATATCGCTTGAATAGCTTTCTTCAATTAGATAAGCGGAAGATTTACTTCCGGTAGCGGAAAATCACTATTTCCGCTATAAAAATTAATTTCTCATTAATAACAATCGACAAAAAAAGCTAGACTCTTAATGGTCTAACCCTTATTTAAAAAAAGTAACTAAATTAGTTTTTATTATTTTTTAAATAAAAAAACCGCAGCCTACGCTGCGGTTTTGATTTATTTGGAGTGGTTTAATTGCAGTTATTTCGCGTAAACGAATTTGCCGCTAGGTAAATTAACCGCTTAGCAGTTAGCCTACTAGGCTCATTACCATGCCAGACATGCCGTTCGCTTGAGATAGCATAGACATGCTCATCTGCGTTAGCATCTGGTTCTTCATCATGTTTGAAGATTCAACCGCGTAGTCAGTATCCATGATACGGCCTTTCGCCATTTCCGTGTTCTCAGCCATGTTGCCAAGGTTCACGATAGTGTGGTCAAGACGGTTGATGTTTGCACCCAGCTCAGAGCGGATAGAGCCGATACCTTCAGTCGTTACTGTCTGGATGTCACCAGCTTGGTCTGTGTACTCAAAAGTACCACCAGATAGCAGTGCATCAACAGCATCCATAGCCTTAGGTGCGCCACGCTCTAGCTGAACATCATCAAGCATTGCCTGAACTTCTACTTTAGCAGCCGCTTCGAAAGCCGCGGCAGCAGCTGGGTCGTACTCAGCATGTTGATCATCAAGCCAATTTGCATTCCATGCATCACCTTCATAACCTGCATCTCTCATAGCTGCTAATAGATCTGCATCGCCATAGATCGCATCCTCATTGCCATCAATATCAGCCAGGCTTGAAATTGATTCGCCACCTAGCATAATTTCGATTGAGCTGTCACGAGAAACACCAAGATCCATTTCACCTAGGCCAGCAATCACATCGCGCACACCTGAAAGTGCTGCTGCAATGTTGATATCTAGTGTTTCATTCGTTGTTGAACCAATCTGGAAAGTGATGTTTTGGTCAAACAAGCCGCCTTCAGCAAATAGGTTGTTGCCAGAGCCGTACTGGGTGTTGCTTACAATGCTGTCTAGCTCGTTCACTAGCTGATCCCACTCAGCTTGCATTGCATCATGCTCTGAATCAGAGTTAGTGCCGTTAGCTGCTTGAGTTGCTAGGTCTTTCATGCGGTGACCGATGTTGGTCATCTCGTCGAATGCACCTTCTGCTGTTTGCAGCATAGAGATAGCATCTTGTGAGTTACGCTGGGCAACACCTAGGCCATTAACTTGAGACTGTAGGCGAGTCGCAATCTGTAGGCCCGCAGCATCGTCAGAAGCATTGTTGATACGGAAGCCAGTAGAGATACGCTGCATCGCGTTATCCATAGCACCAGACGTTTTGTTCAGGTTGTTCTGAGTGATCAGAGACGTGTAATTAGTATGAATTGATAGCATGTTATTGCCCTCTGTGGATTATTCTGTATGAGTGTCTACACCTCTATAAAACGACACCTAACCGCTTCCCTTAAACAGAGTTTTGGCAATTTTTTATTATTTTTTCGCCTACGACAAAAATATTTTTTTCTTAAATTAAAAAGGGAAATAGCTCAATAAATATAGGTCCTAGATCCTGGGTTCTGGGGACTGGGGACTGGGGACT
>NZ_PYMB01000053.1 GCF_003026455.1 Photobacterium rosenbergii | reverse complement strand
CCACAAGGCTCTTTGATGATCTTGCCGCGACCGTGACAGTGTGGACAGGTCTGCTGAACAGCGAAGAAGCCCTGACGCATCTGCACCTGGCCGCTACCATGACAGGTACCACATGTGGTTGCAGCAAAGAGATCCGTGTTCCTACCTTGGTTCACTGTGATACCTGTGATGGTTCTGGTGCTAAGAAAGGCACGTCAGCAACCACATGTGGTACCTGTCATGGTAGCGGCCAGGTGCAGATGCGTCAGGGCTTCTTCGCTGTTCAGCAGACCTGTCCACACTGTCACGGTCGCGGCAAGATCATCAAAGAGCCTTGTGGCACGTGTCACGGCCAGGGCCGCAAAGAAGAAACCAAGACCCTGTCTGTTAAAATTCCTGCCGGTGTTGATACGGGCGACCGTATTCGTCTATCTGGCGAGGGTGAAGCAGGTGAGTTCGGTGCTCCAGCGGGTGATCTATACGTACAGGTTCATGTTGCCCAGCACAGCATCTTCGAGCGTGACGGCAACAACCTATATTGCGAAGTGCCAGTGAGCTTCACAATGGCTGCACTAGGTGGTGAGGTAGAAGTCCCAACCCTTGATGGTCGTGTGAATCTTAAAGTACCTTCTGAAACACAAACGGGCCGTATGTTCCGCATGCGTGGTAAGGGCGTGAAGTCAGTACGCGGTGGCGCGATGGGCGATCTTATCTGTAAGCTGGTTGTTGAAACGCCAGTTAATTTGAGCTCACGCCAGAAAGAGTTGCTACAAGAGCTTGAAGAAACCTTAGGCGGCAAAGCTGCAAAGAAGCATAAGCCAAAGGCTGAAGGTTTCTTTGACGGCGTGAAGAAGTTCTTCGATGATCTGACCGGTTAATAGACCGTTTAGACCGATATATGAAAAGCCAGCGCAA
Organism: Photobacterium rosenbergii; assembly: GCF_003026455.1. GTDB lineage: Bacteria > Pseudomonadota > Gammaproteobacteria > Enterobacterales > Vibrionaceae > Photobacterium > Photobacterium rosenbergii. The sequence continues at coordinate 3,903 of NZ_PYMB01000053.1, read as the reverse complement.
GCTGGCTTTTTTGTGGCTGAAATCTACCAACAACCGACGTAAGCATCAATTCCTGTTGTGTAGCCTTTCTTTTCTCCGGCGGCATTGATAGTGAGCTTTTTGCACTTATCATTTTTTTGTAAGCCATTCGGCTTCACTTTTGCTGTTAAAATAAACCTATCTACACCTGTTCCGGTATTACTGATTGAAAATGTGTATTCACTAGATAGTGAACATGATGCACAGCTTGGAGAGCCCGTACTTAGATCGGTGCTACTTGGATAGTTATTACTAATTGTATACTGTTGTTCTGCCCACAGCTGTAATTGAATTAAACCTGTCTGAGCTTCGCTTCGGCGAGCTGATTCGACATGTTTGGAGTAGCTAGGAAGCGCTATAGCAGTGAGTATTCCAATAATAACGACGGTTATTAGCATTTCAATTAATGTCATACCACGATGAAAATTATATCTGACCATTACATTTATTCTTCGAGCTGATACGTAAATGAAAAAGTTATGAGACACATACGCTATACCTTGTGGTAAATTGTTTTCAAGGCTAATTTATAAAATTGAGTTGTTTTAATGTACAGTTGGAAGCTAAGTCAAGGAATAACCTTGTTAGAGCTAATAGTGAGTATTGCAATAATAGGAATTATTGCATCTTTCGTTGTGCCAAGTTTTGAAAACTCTATTAATAGGTCTCATGTTAATAAAAAGTCAGAAGAAATCTTTGAATATATTCGTTTAGCTAAAATTGAAGCTGTTAAAAGGAATAAGTCAGTAGAGATCTACTTTGATAAGAGCAATCATGGTTCTTTCTGTTTAGGCATGCGAGGGATTGGAGATAATATTAATTGCTCGACGACAAGTTCGACTTACCCTAGTTTGAAGTTTGATAAAAACAGACATTACGAAATTAAAACCTCGAATAAGAAAGGTGATGTGATCGATATCTCTGAAGGAGGGCTTTTTTCATTCAACCCGTATACAGGTAAGTCATCTAATAGTAAGAAGTTATTGCTTAAAAGCAAGTTAACCCCTTCTGTAATATCAGGTGTAAGAATAACCGATATTGGATTTATATATGCCTGCTCTGAACAGAAGCAAGATGGTAAGTCCACATGCGTATAAATAGAGGATTCACTCTAGTTGAGTTGATACTGGCAACATTTTTGGGAATGCTGATCTTATCAGTGACGGCTTCAACTTATTTATACAGTATTGGAAGTAGTAACAATCAACTCAAGTATTCAGCATTGAAGTCTGAATTAGATAGTCTTCTTTTTTTAATGGCTAATGAGGTAAAGCGAGCAGGATATTGCGGTAATTGTACAACTACCAATGGCTTTATGATTACAGGTGCATCCGGTGATAAATCTGCGATAGCGATTGATGATTCGGTTACCATGACTAGCGGCAGTTGTATACGCTTTGCTTATAATCACGATTCGTCAGAGAGTGCTGTTTCAATAAGAGAAAAAGATGCAAGAGGTTTTAGGTTATTCGATAGTGATAAAGATGGTAAAGCTGAGTTTGAAATTTATGCAAATTATGGTGGACTCTCGAATTGGGGGTGTAGTTCTAGTCATACTCATTGGCAAGACTATAATAATCATATGATAACAATAACTGAATTATCTTTTAAACGGAATAAGTACCAAAGTAATGTCTCTGGAGCATCTTCAAGTATGCAGAGCATAGATATTACGATTGAAGGTAAAATTGGTTCAATGAAAGAAACAAGAGCCATTACTGTTTCAGTACCTAATGTGGATAGGTAGAGAAAAATGAAAAGGAAAAATATTCAGATAAGAAGATACCAAGGATTTTCTACGATTATTATTACATCGACACTTTCATTATTAATGGCACTTTATGTGTTTAGTCTGTTATCAGTAGAAATGTTTAATATTAAGAAAGTTCAGAATGTTGTTACAGCCAAGCAACTAAAGGCAAGGGCTAATGCTACTTTGCAATGTGGTACCGAGATTGTTATGGGAACTGGGGGAGTAATAGGGCCTTTTGATTTTAGTCCCTGCAACGAGGGTAGTATTAGCCTTGCTCAAATAGGAACATCAAAAAAATACAAGTTGACGGCAACATCAAGAGATATTCGTTCAGATGGGGAGTCAACTGCCTCTATCATTATTCAATCATCTTCATCAGGTGGGCCAACAGCGGCGTTTGCTTCTTCAGGGAATATATCGTTTAACGTATCACAAACTATAGACCCGTACGAAGGGGCTAAAAACGGTATAGGCTATGACTGCAGTGCAATCAAAACCGGCGGTGAGATAAGGCTAACCAATGGTGCAGATTTAGTGGTTAGACACCCCCATGATCAACATGGCCAGAGAAAGAAAATAGACAATAAACCTGTAGAGTGCAATGCAAGTCATAGAACGGTATCACCAAAAGGCCCTTCTGATTACGGTAAGGATATACAGCAAAATATAAAAAATTTTGATCTCTTTAAAGAAAATTTCAACGTAGTAAGGGACCAGTGGGAGACTGCATTACCCTTGTTTGATGTGACAATCCCTGGGGCCACCAAAACAAAAAAAGTTACTGTTGGTGGAGAGACGAAAAAAGTTGAGTTCTCCTATGTTGAAAATTGCGGTAGCAAAATAAAAAAAATCATTGATGCTAATAAAAAAATCTCTAACCCAAAAGAAAAACAACGCTATATATGGGTTGATGGTACCTGCGATTTAAAAGGGATTGGCGCATCGCAGATCGCTACAACGGACGATGCCGTGACAGTGGTAGTTAAAGATGGGCTCTTATATTCAACAGAGAACATCTATTTTCATGGGAATCTATACCTATTTGATTTTAGCATGACAGATGAGCAGTTACTTGCTGCATGGGAGGAGTCTGGTCAGGGGACCTATCTACCTCATACTGATTTGGCAAAGGTGCCTTTCTACTTCAGGGGGAGCTTTATTACGCGGGGAGCGTTCAACTTAGACTCTCCAGGTCGAGACTCTCATATTTTTGGTTCTTTCCAGCCAGGTTACTCGAAAGGTAAAGTGGATTATCAAGATTCACGGTTTGGAGCCCCTGTTATTTTGGATGGTAGCTGGCATGACTTTTAACAAGAATAAAGGCTTTAGCCTGATTGAAGTATTGATATCTATCTTGGTCATATCCATTGCTTTTGTTTCGATTGTTAGGCTTCAGTCATATGTAGCGTTGCGTAGTGAGCAAATAGAATTGCAATACCATGCGGTTCGGGTGGCAGAAGCACAAGTGATGCTCTGGCAGAATGTGGGAGCTACTGTTGATTGTGATGGGACAGCGAAGTTACTGACGTTGGATAATTTGCAATCGTGTCAAATCAACTTTTCTCCTTTTAAAGGTGATGTGGAGGTTATTGGTAACCCTAAGGTGGATTTATCTGGAAATATATTATTAAAAGAGTTGATGGTCAGTGTTACTTGGACAGACCGAAGCGGTGAGCGCGGGACGATTACGCTTGTGTCTGCTCATACACCTTATAGCCCTTTATTGAGGTCTTAGAGGATGTGATTTATACGTGTCTTCAGTGTTCTGTATGTTTATTGTTCGCTCGATCTTTTTTCTCAAAAAAACTATTGCCCTCTCGATTTCTCTCCCTATAATGCCACCTCACCGACACGGAGCACGGCAACTTAAGCCGGCAACGTAGCGGATTGTTCTTTAACAATTTGACCATGCAATCTGTGTGGGCACTCGTGAAATGATAGTCAACAAAAGAATTATCAATGAAACTGAGTGACCAAATCGATTCGCTTCTTTTTAAGAAGGGTATCGGCACAGTCAATTCATTCATTACTTCGGTAATGGATTAACAGTATTCATTGAGCCAAAACTTTAATTGAAGAGTTTGATCATGGCTCAGATTGAACGCTGGCGGCAGGCCTAACACATGCAAGTC
>NZ_PYMB01000052.1 GCF_003026455.1 Photobacterium rosenbergii | reverse complement strand
CCATTTGGTGACCGTGCCGGCACGGCAGCTGCCTTGCTGGGTTTGTTCCAGATGAGTGGTGCCGGTGCCATGGTCAGCCTGACCCAGCGGCTGGGCTTGAGCTCGCCGGATTTGATGGTCTTGCAGATGTGGTTGCTGCTCCCGGGCTTGTTCCTGTTATGGACTAAGATGGGCCGCCGTTGGCACGAACCAGTCACAGCCTAATACTCTCGATAATAAAAAGACGCCGTCCCTTTTAAGGCGCAGGGTCTCGACAACCCTTACTCACTAGTTTGCCTGCCACTTCGTGGCAGGCTTTTTTTATTCCCAAAGCTAGGTAGCTGTTTCCGCCTGCTGTTTTTTCCCTTTCCACTGCTGGATAAGCAAACCGCAGACAATCAATACCAAGCCTGCCAGTGTCGAGGTGTGGATCTCCTCGCCGATAATTGTCGCCAGCAGCATCAGCGAAATAAATGGCGAGATGAAGATCAGGTTGCTGATCCGGGCAGTGTTGCGGGTCAGTTTGAGTGCATTGATCCACAGCACGAAGGTTACGCCCATCTCGAACAGGCCGACATAGCTCACCGCAGCCCAGCCTTGCCAAGGGATCGCTGTCCAGCCACCAGTATAAAGGCTCAAGCCGATGGAGAATGGCAGCGAGACCAAAAAGCCCAGCAAAACACCCAATACCGCATCGGCCTGATTCTTGGTGTTTAGGATCCAGTACATCGCCCACAGCAGGGTCGACAGCAACGCCAGCGCAACGCCGGTTGGGTTGTCGAACTGCAGTGCCATCACATCCCCTTTGGTGGCAATCACGACCACGCCGAGGTAGCCCAGTGCACATGCTGCCCAGTCTTGTTTGCGGATTTTCTGGCCGAGGAATACCGCCGCCATCAGCGTCAGGGTGATCGCCCAGCTGTAATTGAGCGGCTGGGCTTGGGAAGCCGGCAGCAACTCGTAAGCTTTGAACAGCACCAGGTAGTAGGCAAATGGGTTGATCAGACCCAACAGTAGGTAGTACAGCGGCCTTGCCATAAAAGTACGGCCCAGCAGGTGCAGTTTGCCCTGGTAAAACGCGATGCCTGCAAGGGCGAGCGCGGATACCACACTGGCGGCAACCAGCATCTGGATCGGGGTGAAGAAATCGAGAGTAATTTTAAATGCGGTGGCCACGGTCGACCACAGCAGGACGGCGGCAAGGCCATACCCGAGCGCGTAACGTTCGTTCATTGTTCATCCATAATCAATTGCTGCACCGGCAAGGCTGCAGGGAATATCAGGTTAGGGCGTCAGTGTATGCGATTGCACAGGAGCCGACCAGAATATTGCTACGAGGAATGTGAGCTTCAGTCTGGAGTGAGCTGTGGTGTGGCTTTCTGCATTATCTAAACTGGACATTTATCCAGTATCCTCTTAGCCTTATTGGCAAAAGCAGATCAATTGCTGGTTAATCAAAGGGTCAGGAACAAAGCATGATGAATGAGTGGTTGTCGGGATACGGCTTGGCGATGGTGACGGGGGTATCCGGCGCTGTGGCAGCAGGGGGGATCGCGGCATGGCTGGTTAAAAACCGCTGGCAACAGCAAATGGAGCTTTTGCGCCAGCAAGCAGAAGCCGAGTTGAAACTGGCCCAGAGTAAAATGCAGCATTACCAGAGCCAGATTGACGAGCGCAACCAGGAACTCGACGAGATGGATATCGAGCGTGACAGGCTGACTGCCGAGTTGCGCCAGATGCATGGTCGATTGGCGGCAGCGCTGGAAAAAATGCGCCATTTCGAAGCGCTCAGGAACGAGAAGCAGTACCTGACCGAGCAACTGGAAAACAGTCGGATGGCCAATGCCGGCCTCGAAGCGGACTTGCGTGAGCAGGAAGCCCGCCATTTTGAAGAGCAAAAAGCGGCGGATGATAAAATTGCCCTGCTGGAAAATGCCGAAGAAAGGCTGCGGGTGCAGTTCGAGAGCCTGGCCAATAAGATGTTCGAACACAAGACCCGAACAGTTGACCAGCAGAACAGGATCAGCATGGAAGGCTTGCTTGGGCCGCTACGCGAGCAGCTTGAGGGTTTCCGCAAGCAGGTTAATGACAACTTTAGCCAGGAAGCCCGCGAGCGCCATACCTTGGTCCATGAGATCAACAACCTCAAGCAACTCAACGAACAAATGGCACAAGAGGCCGTTAACCTGACCCAAGCCCTCAAGGGAGACAATAAAGCCCAGGGTAACTGGGGTGAGGTGGTCTTGGCACGGGTGCTTAGCGAGTCCGGCCTGCGTGAGGGGCATGAGTACCAAACCCAGATCAGCCTCGAAAATGAAGACGGTAAACGCTACCAGCCCGATGTTGTGGTGCATCTGCCGCAGAATAAGGATGTGGTTATCGATGCCAAGATGTCGTTGGTCGCTTACGAGCGTTTCTTCAATGCCGGCAATGTCGCCGAGCAGGAACTGGCACTGGGTGAGCATGTCGCCTCGGTGCGCAGCCATATCCGCGGCTTGAGCCGCAAGGACTACCATCAGCTACATGGGGTGGAGAGCCTCGATTATGTATTGATGTTCATCCCTGTCGAGCCTGCGTTCCAGGCTGCTATCGAAGCTGACCCAAGCCTGATCCGCGATGCGATGGATCAGAACATCATGTTGGTAAGTCCGACCACCTTGCTGGTGGCATTGCGTACAATCAACAACCTATGGCGTAATGAGCGCCAGAATCAGAATGCCAAGCAGATCGCTGAGCGGGCCAGCAAGCTCTATGACAAACTTCGCTTGTTTGTCACTGACATGGAAGCGATGGGGGCCTCTTTGGAAAAGGCCAACCAGAGCTACCAAGGTGCTATGAACAAGCTAGTCACGGGGCGCGGCAATGTGATCCGCCAGGCTGAAGGCTTTCGCCAGTTGGGGGTTGAGGTCAAGCGTGATATTAGCCCGCTACTGACCGAGCGGGCGATGTTGGGGGCACCGGATGAAGATACTCTACCTGACGGTGCTTTGGCCGCGATTGGCGAGGATGGTCCGGCAGCATAATAATGCGGTGTGGACATAGATGCAGGTTGTGCTTTGAGCAAACCTCAACCATCAAGTACACTAGGGCGAAATAAAACGTTAACCATGACGGAAGTAGCATGACGGACACCACACTAGAGACGACCCATTTTGGCTACCGGACTGTAGCCAAGGAAGACAAGGCGGAAATGGTTGCTGAGGTATTTCACTCGGTAGCAGCCAAGTACGACATTATGAATGACCTGATGTCGATGGGAGTCCACCGGGTGTGGAAGCGCTTTACCATTGATTGCAGTGGTGTTCGCCGTGGTCATAAGGTCCTAGACTTAGGTGGTGGTACGGGTGATCTGACCGCTAAGTTCTCGCGCATTGTCGGTGATGACGGCCAGGTGATCTTGGCAGATATTAACAATTCGATGCTAAAGGTAGGCCGCAGTAAACTGCGTGACAACGGCATTGTCGGCAATGTCGGTTATGTTCAGGCTAACGCTGAGGAACTGCCTTTCCCTGATGATTACTTTGACTGTATTACCATCAGCTTCTGTTTGCGTAACGTAACAGACAAAGACAAGGCACTACGCTCGATGTATCGCGTACTTAAGCCGGGTGGCCGCTTGTTGGTACTGGAATTCTCAAAGCCGATCGTCGAACCGCTGTCGAAAATCTATGACGCTTATTCGTTCCACCTATTGCCTAAAATGGGCGAAGTGATTGCCAACGATGCTGAAAGCTACCGTTACTTGGCGGAATCCATCCGTATGCACCCAGATCAGGACACGCTGGAAGGGATGATGCAGGATGCCGGTTTTGAGCAGACGAATTACTACAACCTGACCGGTGGCATTGTTGCCCTGCACCGTGGCTACAAATTCTGAGGAACCCATGCCTGTTGATGCGTTTGTTACCGGGGCGATCGAGACCTCACTCAATGCTCTGCTGAAAGACGATGAAGACAGCCAGCGTCGCCTTGCCCGTTTGAAAGGTAAGGTGATCGGCGTGACCATCAATGAATTCGGCAAGCAGCTGTATTTTGTTTTCAGCCAACAGATCGATGTGCTGGGGGCCTATGAAGGCGAGGTGGACTGCCAGTTAGCTCTTAACTTGTCCGTCTTACCAGAGCTTCGCCAGCAAGCCAATCTGACCCAACTGATTAAGGCCGACAAGCTGTCGCTGGACGGCGATATCCAGTTGGCTCAGCAGTTCTCTGCCTTGTTGAGCGGGTTGAAACCCGACTTCGAAGAAAAACTTTCGCAATATACCGGTGATATCGTTGCCCATACCTTGGTCAGTGGTGCCAAGCAGGGCGCGCGCTTTATCCAGCAGGGTGTAGCCAAACGCCAGCGTGATTTGGCTGAAGTGATCACTGAAGAGTGGCGTCTGGCACCACAGGCGCTGGAAATCGCCTATTTTGCCGATCAGGTCGATGATCTGAAAATGGACGTGTCACGCTGTGAAGCACGCCTCAACCGCCTCATGGAGCAAACTCCACGATGATGGTGTTGTCAGAAGTTAAGCGCCTATACCAAATTACCGCTGTCCAGCTACGTTACGGGCTGGATGAGCTGTTACCGGAAGACCCTCGGCTCAAATTGCCAAAGGCAATGCGCAAATCCCTGTTCTGGCTGCGTAACGAGCACCCGGAAAAACCATTGGGCGAGCGCCTGCGTTTGGCGCTGCAGGAGCTTGGTCCTGTGTGGATCAAGTTCGGCCAGATGATGTCGACCCGCCGGGACTTGTTCCCGCCGCACATCGCCGACCAGCTGGCCATGCTGCAAGATCAGGTGGCCCCGTTTGACGGCAAGTTGGCCAAGCATCAAATGGAGGCCTCGTTGGGC
>NZ_PYMB01000051.1 GCF_003026455.1 Photobacterium rosenbergii | reverse complement strand
TAATCTGGAGCGACACACGAGGTTCGAACTCGTGACCTCAACCTTGGCAAGGTTGCGCTCTACCAACTGAGCTAGTGTCGCATGTCACTGTTAGGCACAATGAAAGCCATAATCTGGAGCGACACACGAGGTTCGAACTCGTGACCTCAACCTTGGCAAGGTTGCGCTCTACCAACTGAGCTAGTGTCGCATGTCACTGTTAGGCACAATGAAAGCCATAATCTGGAGCGACACACGAGGTTCGAACTCGTGACCTCAACCTTGGCAAGGTTGCGCTCTACCAACTGAGCTAGTGTCGCATGTCACTGTTAGGCACAATGAAAGCCATAAATCTGGAGCGACACACGAGGTTCGAACTCGTGACCTCAACCTTGGCAAGGTTGCGCTCTACCAACTGAGCTAGTGTCGCATATTCTCGAAGAGAATTGGTTGCGGGGGCCGGATTTGAACCGACGACCTTCGGGTTATGAGCCCGACGAGCTACCAAGCTGCTCCACCCCGCGTCCGTATTATATTGAAAGGCAAACCAAACTAAGAATTGCCTTTCGAGGCTGCGCATTATACGAGGAAATGAGACGGATGCAATAGTTCTCAAAAAAAATTTGATCTTTCCTATCCAACCGTCTATTTCATCATCAGATTTTCATGATCTGCTCACGATAGTAGCGCAGCTCGGCGATCGAGTCGCGAATATCATCAAGCGCTAAGTGACTGCCCTTCTTGCTAAAACCATCTAATACTTCAGGCTTCCAACGGCGGGTCAACTCTTTGAGGGTGCTGACATCCAAGTAGCGATAATGGAAATACTTCTCTAGCTCAGGCATATGCTTGTAAAGGAAGCGGCGATCCTGGCCAATACTGTTACCGCAAATTGGTGAGGCCCCTTTTGGCACCCATTGCTCAAGGAAAGCGATGGTTTGGCGAACCGCGTCTTCTTCGCTGATACGGCTCTGGCGGATCCGCTCTACTAATCCACTGTTGGTATGGGTGGTTGTGCACCATTCATCCATCTTAGCCAGTTCGGTCTCAGGCTGGTGAATTGCCAGCACAGGTCCTTCTGCGAGGACATTGAGCTGCGCGTCGGTCACAATTGTCGCAATTTCAATGATTTTATGGGTTTCGGGATCCAACCCGGTCATTTCTAAGTCGATCCAAATTAGGTTCTGATCGCTGATCATCATCGGATATTGCCTATTCTATGAGTAAACCATGTATGATAATACCAAACTAGCGTTATTGCCGAGGCTGCTATTGCAGGTTTTTCGGCAGATGACACATCGGTATTTTACCGTAAGCCAACTTAACTGAACGATATTCTTGTGGCAAAAAAGAAAAAGCTTACTAAAGGTCAGAGCCGCCGCGTGCGCTCTAACCAAAACAAACGACTGAAACGCGAAAAAGATGATGTCCAGTGGGATGAAACCCTGCTGGAATCGGCCCGTGAAGGCTTAGTGATCACCCGTTTCGGCCAACATGCCGATATCGAGGATCCGGAAACCGGGATCATCCATCGCTGCAACCTGCGCCGGAGCATCCAAAGTCTGGTGTCTGGCGACCGTGTGGTATGGCGGCCTGGTGTTGAGGCCCTGCAGGGCATCGCAGGCGTAGTTGAAGCTGTCCATGAGCGCGAGTCGATGCTGACCCGCCCCGACTACTATGACGGTGTCAAAGCGGTCGCAGCCAACGTTAACCAAATCATCATTGTCTCTGCCGTTCTGCCCGAGTTATCACTCAATATCATTGACCGCTACCTGATCGCCGCAGAAACCGTGGGGATCCCGCCACTGATCGTGCTCAATAAAGTCGATCTACTCGAAACCGAAGATCGAAAGCAGGTCGAAGAGACCCTTGCTCTCTATCAAGAGATTGGCTACGAAGTGCGTTTGGTTAGCTCGGAGACCGGTGAAGGGCTTGATGGCCTGCGCGAAGATCTTAAAGGTCATATCAGCATTTTTGCCGGTCAATCCGGTGTCGGTAAATCTAGTCTGGTTAACTCCTTGATGCCAGAAGTCGATGCTGAAGTGGGCGATGTGTCGGAAAACTCCGGCCTTGGCCAGCATACAACGACCGCAGCACGCCTGTATCACTTCCCTGACGGTGGCGATTTGATCGACTCGCCGGGAGTCCGTGAGTTTGGCCTGTGGCATCTTGAACCAGAGCAGGTCACCGAAGCATTTGTCGAGTTCCGTGAATATCTGGGCGGCTGTAAGTTCCGCGACTGTAAGCATGGCAACGATCCGGGCTGCATCATTCGTGAAGCCGTCGAGGAAGGCAAGATCCACCAGGCCCGTTACGACAGCTACCACAAGATCATCGACAGCATGTCAGAAAATGTCGCCAACCGGCAGTTCTCTCGCAACAAGCCCGATTGATGACTGGCGGCTCCCTTTTAGTAGGGAGCCTCAACCACGACAGCAAGTAACTGACTTTAGCCAACAAGTTAGGTATTATTACAGGCCGACGTTATAATTACGTAACTATCTTGTTGAAAAACTCACTGTTTCTGGACGATACCGTGCACGACAATTTCAAAATCGGCTTGCAGTACTGCGCGCCAAAGCAAACCCTTACCCAGCTAGCAGGCAAACTTGCCTCCATGAAGGCTGGCAAGTTAACGACCGCAGTTATCCGCTGGTTCATCCGCCAGTACGGCATTGATATGAATGAGGCACGTAACCCAGATCCAGCGGCTTACGCGACCTTCAATGATTTCTTTGTGCGTGAACTCAAAGACGGCGCTCGCCCAATCAATGACGATGCGGCGACTATTAGTCACCCAGCTGACGCCTGCGTCAGCCAACTAGGCCCAATCACTGGTGGCGAGCTGATCCAAGCTAAAGGCCACACCTATGAGGCAGTTGAGCTACTTGGTGGTGACCAAGCGCTAGCAGACGAGTTCCAAGATGGCCACTTTGCCACGCTGTACTTGTCGCCAAAAGATTACCACCGCGTCCATATGCCATGCGACGGTACGCTTCGTCACATGGTTTATGTGCCGGGCGAGTTATTCTCGGTAAACCCGCTAACAGCGAAAAACGTCCCTAACCTGTTTGCCCGCAACGAACGTGTGGTATGTATCTTCGATACTGAATTTGGTCCGATGGCACAGGTTCTCGTCGGTGCTACCATTGTCGGCAGCATTGAAACCGTGTGGGCCGGTACCATCACGCCACCGCGCAGCCCGCAGATCCACCGCTGGAATTATCCAGCCGAGGGCGAGCAGGCTATCACCCTGAAGAAAGGCGATGAGATGGGCCGCTTCAAACTGGGCTCAACAGTGATCAACCTGTTCCCGAAAGATGCCATCGCGTTTGTCGACGGCTTGGAGCCGGGCGTGCCGACCAAGATGGGTAGCGCTTATGCGCAACGCATGCAGGGCAATGCTTCAGAAGCTTAAACAGTTAACATTTTTGAACAAAAAGGGGCCTTTTAGGCCCTTTTTTTATGAAAAAAATTGACCATATCGAGGAAAATATCAACATCCAAATAGTATGCTGGGGTCAGTCAATAATATAAGCAAACCAACATACTATGAAAAAAGTACCTTTATCCCAGCTAGTTAAGCTGCTGGTCGCATTCGGGATCCCGCTCGGGATACTGATGTTGCCTATCGATGCGATTCCAATTGCGGAATTAACCGTTTCCCAACATCGCCTACTCGCTATTTTCGCCCTTGCGGCCCTACTCTGGGTCTTAGAACCGGTCCCGGTTTTTGCCACCTCTATCCTGATCATTACCTCACAATTGATCATGATCTCCGACAGTGGACTGCATACCTTCCGTACCCCACCAGCCGGGCACGAGATGGGAGAAGTGCTCAAGTACACCGATATTCTTGGCTCGTTCTCATCGCCAATCATAATCCTGTTCATGGGGGGATTCGCGCTGGCGATTGCTGCCTCCAAGTATGAATTGGACAACAACCTTGCGCGGGTGCTGCTAAAACCCTTCGGTACCCAGCCGAAATACATCATGCTTGGCCTGATGCTGATCACCGCAGTCTTCTCGATGTTCATGTCAAACACTGCCACTACCGTGATGATGCTGGCCTTGCTGACCCCTATCGTGGCCTCCGTGCCGAAAGGTGATATCGGTATCAAAGCCTTAGTACTGTGTATCCCAATCGCGGCCAATACCGGTGGTATTGCCACACCTATCGGCACCCCACCCAATGCCATTGCCCTGCAATACCTAACGGGCGAAAATGCCATCAGCTTCCTTGGCTGGATGATGATCGGCCTGCCGTTTGTGATCCTGCAACTAGCCTTTGCTTGGTGGTTGCTGCAAAAGATGTTCCCATCAACCCAAACCCACATGCAGCTTGAACTCAATGGCCAATTCCAGAAAAGCTGGCAGGCCATTGTGGTGTACGTTACTTTCGGCCTGACCATCCTGTTGTGGATGACCAGTTCGCTGCACGGCATGAATGTGTATGTCGTCTCAATTATCCCGCTGGCCGTGTTCACCCTGACAGGGATCATGGGCAAAGACGAAATCAAGCTCATCAACTGGGAAGTCCTGTGGTTGGTTGCCGGTGGTATTGCCATCGGTTTGGCGTTGGATAAAACCGGTTTGGCCCGCGCACTTGCTCACGCTGTGGACTACGATGCCCTATCACCGATTGCAGTTGTACTGACGCTATCTATCATCTGTTGGCTAATGGCAAACTTCATGTCCAATACCGCGACAGCTAACTTATTAATACCTATTGCTGCTGCAGTTGCTGCATCCATGGAAAGCTTGGCCGCACTGGGCGGACTGCAAGGCGTATTGGTCGTCGTAGCCTTCTCGGCCTCGCTTGGTATGATCCTACCGGTATCGACACCGCCTAACTCCCTGGCCTATTCAACAGGACTTATCGAAAGTAAAGACATGGCCAAAACCGGCCTGATCATAGGTGTGGTCGGCCTTGCCGTCGTTTACCTAGGCGCGATGCTATTAACTTGATAAATAACCCTCAATAAAAATGTGAAGGCGGCATATACCGCCTTCACACAACCTGATTCTTCCAATGCTCCTCCAGCATAACTCTGTTAACCCGATCACGTTATTTATATGAATTATCTATGATGATCATTCACCTCCGCCAAGGGTATGACTGTACCTTGGGTAACCATCGCTCGATCAACACACCGGAACTGCCTCATATATAAAAACCAACATCAGGCAGCCAAGAGAGATAACAATGAAGCTAACGATCAAACACAAAATACAGCTGGCGATTGCTGTAATCATCGCCACGGTCAGTGCCGTACAGGCCTGGATTTCCATTTCCCAGCTCCGGCAAGAAACTACCACAGCCATCAACAACCAGATGCGGGATATTGCCCAAGGCACCAGCAGCAATATCAGTGACTGGCTCGCCATCCGCAGCGACATGATGCTGGCCAACGAAAGCTTGATAGCCAACCAGGATAATGTCGACCGCGAACTATTGCTGACTAAGCGTGCCGGGCAGTTCCTGTCGGTCTACGCTGGGTTCAATGACGGCACCATTGCCTATGGCGACAAAACTGAGGATTGGCCAGAGGGGTATGACCCGCGCACCCGCCCTTGGTACCAAGATGCTATGCGCCAGAGTGGCCTTATCCTGACCGAACCCTACGAGGATTTCGACGGCAGTATGGTTGTCAGCTTTGCCAAGGCCTTTCAGGGTAAAAATCGTGGGGTGCTGGCAGCTGATCTAACCATTAACGATATCATCAATCAGGTCCTCAACCTGCAACTGGACAACAATGGGTTTGCCTTCTTGGTTGATGGTAGCAACAACATCGTTGCCTACCGCGATGAGTCGCTAAGCCAACAACCACTAAGCCAACTCGATAGTGAATTAACCCCGCAACTCTTGCAGCGCCTAGTTGCCAATCCAACCATCCACACTTTCCATCTTGATAGCGACGGCAACGACAAATTGATCTATGCCACCCCAATCGCTGGCACCGATTGGACCCTGGCCCTGGTGGAAGACAAGGACTTGGCCTTTGCCTCTATCGGCGAGCAAATCACCTTTGTCCTGCTAGCCTCTGTCGGCCTTTATATTGTGATTTCGGCGATCGCGACCCTTATTATCAACAATCTGCTTCGCCCGCTAACTCGCCTCAACGAATCGGTTGCCCAACTGGCCGAAGGTCAGGGTGACCTGACCCAGCGTATTGATATTGAAAGAATGGATGAAATTGGCGTCTTGGCCGATAACATGAATCGCTTCCTCGGCCAGCTCCAGAGCATGATCAAAGGTGTAGTGACCCAGTCCGATCGCCTTGGTGAGCAGGCAGAGCTGTCGGCTCAGCAGACGGTACAAGCCAACCAGAAGGTGAATGAACAGCAGAACGATATCAACCAGATTGCCACTGCTATCCATGAAATGTCCGCTACCTCTGCCGAAGTCGCCAGCCATGCCGAAATGACGGCTGCAGCGGCACAAGCCTCCACCAGCTCCTGTGAGCAAGGGCAGGGAGTGATCAGCCAAAACCGCAATGCGATTACTTCATTGGCAACGCAAGTTCAGGATGCCGCTAACGTGATCCACGAGTTGGAGAGCAACGCCCAGAACATCAACCAGATCCTGTCGACTATCCAGGGCATTGCAGAGCAGACCAACCTGCTGGCGCTCAATGCTGCAATCGAGGCAGCCCGTGCGGGTGAGCAAGGGCGTGGTTTTGCCGTTGTTGCCGATGAAGTCAGGGTACTGAGCCAGCGCACCCATGATTCAACCGAGGAAATCCGGGCGATGATCGAGACCCTACAGCAAAATACCCGCCAGGCCGTCGACAGCATGCAGGCCAGCACCAACCTTGCCGGTGAGAGTGTCGGTTTTGCCGAAGCCGCCAGTGATAGCCTGAGCCAAATTACCCAGGCCATTAGCGAAATATCGGATATGGCTACCCAAATCGCCAGCGCCGCCGAAGAGCAGCGTGCCGTCAGCGAAGACATCAGCCGCAACACCCAGGCTATCAAAGATGTCTCCGATCACCTCTCGGTCCAAACCGATGCGGTAACCGATAGTGCCAAGGAAATGCACGCCACGGCTGCCAGTATGTGCCGTGATGTCTCGCGCTTCAAAGTGTGACCGTACTGATAGCTAAGTCCCAAACCGCCCTTCCATGGGCGGTTTTTTTAGCTCTATTCTGAAAACTATTCACAATATCAATAACTAGGTTTTCATTAACCACCGATGTTTTTCTCCATTTCCGGATATGGCTGCCATTTCCGGTACAGGCTGCTCCGCAGCCATTCCCCAGCCACTACACTAAGAAGGTTGGCTAGTTGCATAAAACAATAAAGAGAGGAACAACCGTGAAATTACAATCATTCAAAGTGCTGCTGGTTGCGATGGCCGTTGCATCAGCAACCAGTATTCAGGCAGCAGAGTGGAGTTACGAGGGCGAAAATGGCGCCGATAACTGGGGCAAACACTTTGCCACCTGCGGCGAAGGCGTTAACCAGACCCCAATCGATATCAAAGGTACGGTCAAAGCCGAGCTTAGCCCGCTGCAAATCGATTATCAGGGTAAGGTCCGAGAGGTGATCAATAACGGTCATACCGTGCAAGCCAATGTCGAAGGTAAAAACCAGCTGGTCATCGATGGTGATACGTTCGAGCTCCAGCAGTTCCACTTCCATACTCCGTCTGAAAACTATATTGGCGGCAAACAATTCCCACTTGAAGTCCATTTTGTCCATGCCAATGCAGACGGCCAGCTAGCGGTTATCGCCGCCATGTTCAAAACCGGGCCGAGGGGCAACGAAGCCTTCAATACCCTATTGGCGAAAGTGCCAGAAAAAGACCAAATCCAACCTCTGCAGGATGACCTAAACCCTGCCGACCTGCTGCCGAGGGAGCGGGAGTACTTCCGGTTCAATGGCTCGCTAACGACCCCACCATGCAGCGAAGGGGTGCGCTGGTTCGTGATGCGCGAGGCCCAGGCCGGTACCGAGCAGCAAATTGACAGCCTACACCAAGTCATGGGCGACAATGCCCGTCCGCTGCAACCCCTTAATGCAAGGGTGGTACTAGAGTAAATGGTTTGGCTGTCCTAATACCCCCAGTCCGGCGCTTGAATTAAGCGCCGGCTTTTTCCCGTCAACTTTTCCTCCAGCGAAAACCTTGGCCGACAAACACCTTGCCTCCGGTCACAACTATCCCGCAAGATACCCAACACCAATAAGGATATCGTGTCACTAGTTAAGGATAAGCATGAACTACGAATGGCTGGCTCTGGCAGCTGCATTTCTCTGGGCGGTCAGCAGCCTGATTTCCGTCACCCCTTCACGCCATTTGGGTGCCTTTGCCTATAGCCGCTGGCGGATGGCCTGTGTCACTGTGATGCTATCAAGTATGGCTTGGCTTAATGGCGGCTGGGCAAGCATGCAGTGGGACTATGCCAGCGTAATGATGCTCTCCGGGGTGATCGGTATTTTTATCGGTGATACCGCCCTGTTTGCCTGCTTCAACCGTATCGGCCCCCGTCGCGGTGGCCTGCTGTTTGCCTGCCATGCGGTGTTTTCGGCGTTGCTAGGGATGTGGCTGTTTGGAGAAATTCTGCAAGGCTGGAAGCTACTGGGCAGTATCGCTGTCTTTGCCGGGGTTGCCGTCGCCATTTCTTTCGGCCAACGCCGAGGCAATGAACGGCAACAACATTGGGAAGGTAACCATGGCTCACTGGTATTTGCCATTCTGCTCGGACTGACAGCCGCACTGTGCCAGTCGCTTGGGGCCATTATCGCCAAACCCGTCATGCAAACCGCAATCGATCCCATCGCCGCCTCCGCTGTTAGGATGGCTAGTGCCTTTGCCGCCCACTCTATTCTGCGCCTGAGCGGTGTGCAGCTTGCCCGGCCACTGCAGCCAATCAACCTACGTATCTTGCTGCAAGTTGCCCTCAACGGGCTACTCGCGATGGCTGTTGGCATGACCCTGATCCTCTACGCCCTACGGGACGGCGATGTCGGTATGGTTGCCCTGCTTTCCTCGACCTCACCAATCATGATCCTACCGCTGCTTTGGCTACATACGCGGCAACGCCCACCCGCCGCAGCCTGGCTAGGTGCCATTATCGCCGTGTTGGGCACCATGCTGATACTGACAAACTAATTACAAGTGATAATTATTTGCATTTGGGGATTAATTTGATTATGCTTTGACCTGTTTGGTCAAGGCGCCTTGGAATCCTACCCTGCGACAACACCAGACCTAGAGAGATACGATAACACTAACAATACTGGCTGTTCCCCCAGCTTTTGGCCGCGGCAGTAATACCCTCCTGCCACCAGATGTATGAACGGTTTCTGGCTTCAGAAACAAAAAGCGCGGCATTTTGCCGCGCGGTTCATTGGTCTGCCGCTCACTAAGCGGAGAAGCTTTGTTCAAGCCTTCTCGATCAATTATCAAGCTATCGAGATCGGAAACGCACTGACTTGATCGATATGATCCACACCCAATGACAACATGATCAAACGATCCACCCCCAAGGCCACACCGGCACAATCCGGGAACCCAGCGCGCAACGCCGCAACCAAATGCATGTCGATAGGCTGTGGCTCCAACCCCATTTCAAGACGTTTGCGGTTATCGGCCTCAAAGCGGGACAACTGCTCGTCACCATCGGACAGTTCATGGAAACCATTAGCCAACTCAATCCCTTTGAAATACACCTCGAAGCGCTCGGCAACCCGATTATCCTTAGGGTTGATCTGGGCCAGCGCAGCTTGAGACGCCGGGAAGTCATAGACAAAAGCCGGAGTTTGCTGACCGATTTTCGGCTCGACACCGACACTGAACAACAGTTGTAGCAAAGTATCGCGATCCTGCTCAGGCTCGGCGATGTCTGCCAGCCCCAACCCAGCAGCGGCAACCTTCAATTCAGCCATACTCCCTTCCAGTGGGCACACTCCGAGTACATCCACAAAGGCTTGCTGATAGGTCATCCGCTCGGCTTGGCCGCATTTCAATACTGGTTGCAGCAGATCATCCATCTCGTCCATCAGGGCGTGGTGATCAAAACCCGGGCGGTACCATTCCAACATCGTGAATTCCGGGTTGTGGAAACGGCCCGACTCTTCATTGCGGAATGATTTACAGATCTGGTAGATAGGCCCACTGCCAGCAGCGAGCAAACGCTTCATGTGGAATTCAGGGCTAGTCATCAGATAGAGCTGCTGGCCATCGGCATAACCCGGCCCGACAAAGGTAGTCTGGAAAGTGTGGAGGTGGATATCCGTTACCGTGGCTTGGCTCATCGCCGGGGTATCAACTTCCATCACCTCGCGCTGAGCAAAAAAGTCACGGATCGTCGCTAGGATTGCTGCACGCTGCCTGAGACGGTTGATAGGTGCCGTGGGTTGCCAATGGGTAGTCATAGCCTGAGTTCTTCAACAAAGTTAGGGTGGATTGAAGCGCTATTTTACCCCAATCCCCGCC
>NZ_PYMB01000050.1 GCF_003026455.1 Photobacterium rosenbergii | reverse complement strand
AGTGTCGCAACTATATCAATGGCTATTACAATGTAGTCAGAAGGCATGGGACTAATGGTGGATTGAGTCCCATGATGTACGAACTGAGAAATTAACCCCCGTGTCTACTTTACGGGGGTCATATCACCCCAGCACCCAGCACCCAGCACCCAGCACCCAGCACCTGCTACTATCCCCCCGCTGTAAAGCGTATATCCTGCAAATTGAATCCCAGAACCAAGTCGGTCTTCAGTGAGGCAACTTGCTTGGAGGCTATCGCTTCATCGCGGCTGGCATCGATTTTCTTCTGCCATTTTGTTGGTAGGTCGTCTGCGGCCAAGATGGCCTCTAAGTTCGGGTAGAGGCTGAGCAACTCTACTGCGGCCTTGGGGCCAATCCCGGTGACGCCGGGAATTTTACTCGAACTTATGCCTGCCAAGCCCCAGTAATCAGGGAGTTGCTCTGGCTTGACGCCGAATTCTTTTTCGACAAAGGGACTGTCGAGCCAGCGTTGTTGGAAGTAATCGCGGATCCGCAAAGTGGGCTGGAGCAGTTGGCAATAGCCTTTGTCAGTGGAGATGATGGTGACTTGCTGGCCGCGAGAGGCAACTTTCAATGCCAGTGTGGCTACGAGATCATCGGCCTCGTCACCGTCAGAAAGCAGCGAGTCGATCCCCATATCCATGAACGCATCCTGGATGATATCCATGCCTGCCATCAACTCTTCGGGCATAGGTTTGCGCCCTTCTTTGTAATGAGGCAGCAGCTCGGCTCGCCAGCCACGGTCTTCGCCATGGTGATCGAATACCGCCACGATGTGGGTGGGTTGACTGCTCTTGATGATTTTCCCCAGAGCCTGACAGCAGACTTTAGCTGTGTTGTGGACATCGGGTTCGCCATGCTGGGCGGCATGAACGCGGCGGATCAAATTGAGGGCATCAATGATGACAAGGTGGATAGACGACATAGCGTAAACCGTGTAGCAGTAAAGAAAAAAGGGTCAACAGACCCTTTATTGTACGCATAGTTGCTTGCGATGTGCACCGCCATCTGACGGGCTATGGTGATTATTTCGCAATTGGCGGCGCGGCGGTGATGATTTCGTAGCACGGTTCGTAATGGCTACCGGGCAGTTTCATTCTCTGCTGTTCGACGAACTGGGCAAGTAGTTTGTCCATCCGTTTCATCAGGCTGACATCACCATTGATTTTAAAGCGGCCCCTACGTTCTATCTCCCTGATCCCTTCCTCTTTGACGTTGCCCGCCACAATACCAGAGAAGGCCCGGCGTAAGTTGGCGGCAAGGTGCTCTGGGCGTTGGTTCATGTGCAGGTCTAGGCTTGCCATTGACTCGTGGGTCGGCTCGAAAGGTAGTTGGAACTCCGGTGGGATAGCCAGTGACCAGTTGTAGCTGTAGGCATCGCCAGTGGCTAGGCGGTGTTCCTTGATCAGTGGCATGGCAGATTTCATCACCCGGGCCACTTTCTCCGGGTCGTCGATGATGATCTGGTAATGCTTGGTGGCATCCTCACCTAGGGTATCCCGGATAAAGCTGTCGAGGGTACGGAAGTAGGGCTCGGACTCTTTCGGCCCGGTCAGGACCACCGGCATTGGCTGATCGGCATTTTCCGGTTCCATCAAGATCCCGAGGATATAGAGTAGCTCCTCTGCCGTACCCGCACCGCCAGGGAAAATGATGATACCGTGGCCGACCCGCACGAAGGCTTCGAGGCGTTTTTCGATGTCAGGCAAAATGACCAACTCGTTGACAATCGGGTTAGGTGGCTCTGCCGCGATAATCGACGGCTCGGTCAGGCCGATAAACCGGCTGTTGGGAAAACGCTGCTTGGCATGGCCGATGGCTGCGCCTTTCATTGGTCCTTCCATAGCTCCGGGGCCACAACCGGTACAGATGTTAAGCTCACGCAACCCTAATTCGTTACCGACTTCACGGGTATATTGATACTCGACAGGGTTGATCGAGTGGCCACCCCAGCACACTACAATGTTGGGATCTTCACCGGAGCGAACGGTTTGGGCGTTGCGAAGCACACTGAAGACAAAGTTGGTGATGTGCGGTGAGCTGGTGAGGTTGATATCCTTGCGTTGTTGTACATGCATGTTGACGTAAACAATATCGCGCAGCACGGCGAACATGTGTTCCTGGATCCCGCGGATGATCCGGCCATCGACGAAGGCGTGCTCTGGTGGGTTCATCAACTCTAGCTTGATGCCGCGTTCTCGTCGCATGACATTGACGTCGAAGCTTTTGTTTTTTTCCAGTAGCTCTTTTGAGTTATCGGTGTGGCTACCTGAGTTGAGTACCGCCAGCGAACAGTTACGGTACAGGCGGTAGATGTCACTAGAGGCCGTTGCTTTGAGCAAATCGACTTCATGTTGGGAAAGTAGGTCCATTGCACCTACTGGACTGATATGAGTGATCATGATTACCTCCCTGGTCATGACAAGGTGGCGGTATCCACTGGGTGTATTCATTGTAGGAAGAATCGGTGAATACTGCCGGGTGAAGCAGAAAGTAAACCGGTTGGGAGTACACTCTGTTTCCTGAAGATCAGCCTAAGAGAAAATATGAATTACAAGTGACTGATATATTTACCATACACAGAGTAGCCCGTTTTTACCAGCCATTGATAGGTTGATGATTTACGGTGGGATCAGAAAATCCAGAAAATCCGGTTGCTACCAGCACTACGTGCACCGGTCAGGGCTTTGTCGGTCCGCTCGATGATATCTGCAGGGGTATCATTGCTTTCGAACAAGGTCGCCCCCATCGAGACCGTGATAGTGATGTTGTTGTCACGAAAGCGGAACGGCAACTGAGCGATAGCCTGGCGGATAGCCGTCAGGCGCTGGTTACGTTGCTCTTCGCTGGCATCGGGCAGAATCAGCATAAAGGCATCATCGCCGAAACGGCCGATAAAGTCGGTTGGCTCGAGCTGCTTGCGGATTGTCCGGGCGATGATCTTTAGGATTTTATCGCCGGCCTGATGACCGTAGTGTTTATTGACCGAGCTGAAATTGTCGATATCTACCAGAGTGACGCAAAGCGGGTGCTGGTAACGCAACCAGCGGCGGTATTCGTGCTCAAGGCGCTCATTAAGGGCACTGCGGTTGTACACCTTGGTGAGGTTGTCGAGGAAGATCCGCTGCTCTTGATCGGTGAGCCTCTGGCGGTAATCCTGTGTTTGCTCGTAAAGGTGCTCGATCTTTGACTTGTTGTAGCTCAACTGTTCCAGCAGGGCTTTCTCGCGCTTTTCTAACGCCTTGTTACGCTCGGCGAGAACGAGTAGTTCTTTGGTGAGGTGAGTCAGTTCAGGACGCCAGCTATCGAGCTGCTTGTGGGTTTGCAAGCCTGACTTGATCGACTGCGCCAATTCGGCCAGTTCATTAGTCATTTCACCGCGGTGCTCGTAGATAGTGTGGCTTTGCTCGGCACTTTGTTGGGTGGTTTTACTCAAGGTACCCAGCTCGCCATTAACATTATCAAGGAACTGCTGCGAGGCATGGCGCTCCTGATGGGTGCCATCGAGTACTAATCTAAGCACCTCAAGGGACACCTCTAAGAGTGATGAGGGGGAGACACCTTTGAGAAGTTGGTTACGTATGGTTAGCAGTTTATCGCCAGCCTCACCATCGAAGTCGAGCTCGGTGATCAGGTGTTGCAGCTCCGCAGTGAGCTTCATCAGCAAGTCCTGCTGGATGGCTGCCGGATTGTTTTGTAGCCCTTTGGTGGCGACCAGCTTCAATGCACGCTCATACAGCGTCATTAGGCCTAGCACTTGTTCGAATGAACTGGAAAGTGAAGCTGCTGGCTGGGAAAGGAGTTGATGGAGATCGCGTTTTAGCTGGGCAGGTAGACCTGGAAAGCGGCGTAAAATTTCGCTACTGCGCTGGAACTGTTTATCCAGTTGCTCCCGCTCTTTGGGCTGGGTTTCGCCCATCCGGTTGGCTAGCCTTTCAACCACAGCAATGCGTGGGATGAGCTGGCTGATATCTTTCTGCTGCTCCAAGTCTTGGCGCAGCATAGCCAGCTTCTCATCAAGCTCTTTGTCTATGCCATGACAAGCAACAGAAAGGCGGCTGATCAGGCGTTTAAGGATCGCCAATTCCCGCCTAGATTTTAACGAAGCGTCTCGGTGGGAGAGTTGAGCTTGATCCAAACGCAGCTTCAATTGACTCAATTGCGAAGCTACGGCATTAATGTCTGTCACAGGGCTAAAGCGCAGTCCATATAGTGGTAAACTTGTTTCTTATCAAGAGTTTAAAAATTGATAGGAAATTTCATGCTAACAAAAACTTTCCTCTAATTCATTGTTATCGGCCATGTGCCGAAAAATTCCATTAGATTAACTGATATTTTTGTCAGAAACGTGATCATTGTTCCAGCTAATGTCGCAACTTCCTGAAGTTTGTACTTTTACTAGCCCGTTATGTATGCCCTGAATGCAGGATCGGCGAATGTTGTCACTGGCAAAACTGGCGGCTGGGGCAGCATCAATCGCACTGAGGTGTACCCACTGGCTGCCAGATTCCTCCTTGCTGATTTCCCTCGCTGCATTGGTGGCCATTAGCAAAATATCGAGAAGCTCATGGTCGTTGATTGCCGTGTAGGCCCGTGGCAGGAACGGATATTCCGCCATACCGATCCTGACGCGGTTGTCGATATGTTTGCCCTCGAGGAATCTATCAACTAACTGCTGTAGAGAATTAGCCAGTTGATCCGGTGCTGAGTCCAAACGAGAGTTCGGTTCAATATACAAGAACATGGCATCGGAGAAATGATAAAGCCTTGCCGGTTCACATATCTGCTGGTTGAGGTATTCACCGAACTGGCGCTCAAGCTCCAGACCTTGCTGGTAGCCATGTTTGAGATAGATATGTTTGAGGAAGGGGACCTCGAACAGTGCAAAGCGTAAGCGGTCACTCAATGGCTCGTTGATGATCTCCCCCAGGTGCCATTGCTCGAAGTTAGCACTACTTTGCTGTAGGGAGTTAGGCAGTTTGGCGGTTAGCATTCGTAGGTTTCGGAGCCCACTGCGAGGGTGGGTATAGAAATCATTGCGCAAACGCAGCAGTCGGGCCTGGAGTTGTTTGGCGGTTTTGTGGCGTCGCATCAGCACGATGAAGATCACGCCACTAAGGCAGAACAGGAAAATGGTGACATTTTTCTGTTTGTAGAGGGCTTTGCTGCTTTCGAATTGCTGGCGCTCTAGTTCTTCAAGGTGCAAAGCACGTTCAAGCATACGCTGCTGTTGTTTGAAGACTTCGACATTGCTTTTAACTTGTGCCTGCTGCTTGGTACTAAAGAGTTGCTCGTATCGGCGCTGGCTCAGCAGGGCATTGTAATAATCGCTTTGCTGTTCAAACGCACGTGAGAGTATGTTTTCCCCTTCCAGCTGGAGGTCACGGTTGCCGATACGGCTGGCTGCAATCAAACCGGTTTGCAGGTTCGAGATAGCTTCCTCAATGTTGCCTTCAGCCAACTCCAACTCCCCCTGGAGGATCTGGGCTTCAGCCATGATAGCTTCGTTACCGGTCTGGGTCGCAATCAAGCGCGTATGGTGAAGGTACTGCTCGGATTTGGGGTAGTTGTATAGTTGCAGGTAAACACGGGCGATGTTGAGCCTCAGTCTGGCCGATCGGATATCGCTGTTGAGTTGGTTCTCCTGATCCAGGGCGTTGAAGTAATGGACCAGCGCTAGGTTGAAGCGGCCTTGCTGCTCATAGATGGAAGCGATCAGCTCCAAGGTTTTTGCTAGCGGCCTGCTGCGATCATAATGCTCGAAGAATTCACCGGCCTGGGTAGCATGCTCAAGCGCCTTGTCGAAAACTTTACGCTGTTCGAACAGAATGGCTAACTCGTAGTTAGCGACAGCGGTTTGGGCTTGGTCGTCGTTTTCAACGGCGAGCCAATAACCACTCAATAGCCGATCTAGGGCGGTATCGTAATGGCCATGTTTGAAGTAATGCCGGCCTACGACCAATTGGTAATGGATGAGTTCGCCGGGATCATCAAGATTGATCAAATAACGCTTGGCTTTCAGGAAGCCTTTCTCTGCCTTGCTTTCCTGATCAGTAGCCGATTCAATGACTGAGCGCTGCATGAGGGATTGGTACTGCAAGCGTTTGATCTGGCTGTCGAGCATCAGGTTAGTACTTGCAGCAATACCTTTCTCTATTTCATCCAGCATCTTGAGTGAGCGGGCATTGTTTTTTAGGTTCTCCCAATAGATATCGGCATGGATAAGCTGGCTCTCAAGTTGGCTGAACGTGAGGTTTTCCTCGGTCGAAAGGACCTCAGCCTGTTTGATGGCGGCCATTGCTTCTTCTGGTTGGTTCAGCAATGAATGAGCTTTGGCCAATATCTGCAATGCATTGACGGTGCTAAGCGGCGTTCTAACGGAATGATCAGTTTCGTCATTGATATGAACGCGGGAGGTTTCTTTGGGGGCACTCAGGCGACGCTGGTTGAGGTAGCGGGTAGTAATAGCCAGAGATTGCTCAGGGTTGGTTGGGAGCAGCTCATTGGCTTCTGCCAGGATTGGCGTGGTAAAAATTTTAGCTTGTGTGCTGAACGAGATCATGCCAATGAACAGCAAACGGATCAGCCAACGGCTAGCAGACATACTTTTAAAAACCCAAAAATACAGTACCACCAATATTAATGGGTTAGCTTATCAAGTCCAGCAAAGTCTTCGATTTTGCTGGACTAATTCCCAACTTACTCGGGCATACACCTCACTGAGTAATTTTTTGCACATTTGTGTTTATCAATCAGCTCGGTGCCATCAATTTGCAGAATTATTGTCTAGCCAAGCGGAAGTTATCGCTAGGGGTTTTACCCATATTGGTGCGGTAAGGGTTGATGTCCAAACCACCCCGGCGGGTATAACGGGCGTAAACCGTCAATAGCTCTGGCTTACAGAACTTCATGATGTCCGTAAAAATACGCTCAACGCATTGCTCATGGAACTCGTTGTGGTCACGGAAGGAGATCAGGTAGCGCAGCAGTTTTTCGCGGTCGATTTTCTTACCTGTGTAGGAAATACGCACGCTGCCCCAGTCAGGCTGGCTGGTGACCAGGCAGTTAGACTTCAATAGGTGGCTGTGCAGGATCTCAGTCACAGTCTCATCAGATAAAGCACCCTCTAGGTGTGATGGGTCGAAGTCGTAATCGGTAATTTCGATATCCTGATCGTCGATGCACTCACCAAAGAAGTTAGCAATTGGCTGATCGTCAAAATCAGACAGGGGCTGAACGGTCACATCGACATCGGCACCCGCGCACTCACTCAGATCTTTTTGCAGGGTATCTGCAATTTGCTGCCAGCTGTCAAACTTGGTTTGGTTGAAGCTGTTGAGGTAAAGCTTGAATGACTTTGACTCAATAAGATTAGGGCTGCTGGCTGGCAGGCGCACTTCACCGATAGCCACTTGTGGTAGGCCTTTTTTGTTTAGCCAAGACAGCTCGTAGAGTGTCCAGATATCATAACCGGTAAACGGAAGGGTATCGCCAAGGGCCAGATCATCTCGGTTCAGGCTACGTGGTACAGGCTGAAGAAGAGATGGGTCATACTGATCTATGTATTCCGTCGTTTTACCTAGGGTTAAACCGGCTAATTCTTTCGCGTCTTGATATTTGCTCATACTGTCCTGGACACACTTGGATTAGAATAGCCAAAGTTTACTTAATCTTTTGAGAGGTTGCGAATGAATCATCCCGTTGCAGCGGCGTTATCCGAATTTTCTTCCCGTTTTTTGCAAGCATGGTGTGATGCAGGTCAAGGTTTTCCCCGTAGTGATGACCTTGTGGGTCTATCATCACCTTGTGTCAAGGCAGATGACGGCTATGAAGTGACTTGGCAACCCGTCGCTCGAGAACCGATGGGGGATCTTGCTGCTGTCGAGAAAGGGATCGAGCTTCGCCTGCATGAAGACATCGTCGCTTTCTATGGCGCCCAGTTCAGTGGCGATATGGCTGCTAAATTCCAGACCGTGACAGGCGTGGTTGAATTTGATTTGCTTCAAGCCTTTAGTGAGGACGATGTGTTGCGCCTGCAGGAAAATATTTTGGGCCACTTGGTGACGCAGCGCCGTTTGAAGCTAAAACCCACCATCTTTATCGGGGCAATGGATTCTGAAAGCGAAGTGATTTCAGTGTGCAACCTTACCGGAGAGGTGATTTTGGAAACGCTGGGTAAGGACAAGCGCGAAGTGCTTTCCCCAAACCTTGAAGATTTCCTTGCAGCACTAGAACCTGTGGTTAAGGCTGAGTAAGTTATGTACGTTGTCGAATTGCAATTTGAGTGTTTTGATAATACCACCGTCGCAGCTGTTGATACTGCCATCAATGGGTTAATGGATGCCTTGCGCTACAATGGCCAGGTGCTCGGGCGAGAGTTCCCTATCGTCATGGATGAAGGCACATTCAAGGTAAGGGCGGTGTGCCCTGAAGAGGAAAGCCTGCACTCCCGTTTCCACAGCCCTCAGGTCAAGGCTTGCTTGAATCGCTTGAGTCATGCGAGTTTGCTCAGCCCCAAAGTGAAGCTGCTGGGTAGGGATTTGAATTCTGAAGCCGCCGCCGAGAATTTCTCGCCAAGCTGGCAGGTGATCTACACCACCTATGTCCATACATGCTCACCTCTGCGCTGCGGTGAAACGTTAATGCCAATCCCGTTATACCGCTTGCCGGAGCCAACTCTCAACGGTGACCACAAAGCGGTGGTGAAATGGCAGACCGAATGGCAAGCGTGCGATGAAATACAAATGGCCGGGGCTTGTCAGGCTGAACATGCTGCCCTGCATGAAATTCGCGATGCTGACAGTGATATTTTTCGCCGTGGTTGGGATTTGCGCGGGCGGATCGAATACATCACCAAAATTCCAACTTACTACTATCAATACCGGGTTGGCGGTGAAAGCTTAGAAAGTGAGCTCAACCGGCCATGCCCGAAATGTGGTGGCCAGTGGCGGCTGGATGAACCCCTGCATGGTATTTTCCACTACAAGTGCGACAAGTGCCGAATCGTCTCCAATCTGTCTTGGGATTTCCAGTAATGAAAAAGCGCAGTGGAAATTGCGCTTTTTCTCTTTAGGTATCCAACTGACGTTTGTTACTTAGCCTGTTGGCTTTCCAGTTTCTCCAGCCTAGCTGTGAGGGTGGCGACTTGCTGCTCCAATGCCGCTATCCGTGCTTCAGCTGAAGGCTGGCTCTCCACTTTTTCGATTTTCGGCACGCGGGCACTCGATTTCCAACTCTGCAATGCTTTGATAATTAGTGGCATCGGCAGAGGATCGACTAACCGTGACTTAATCAGTGCCACCGATGGCTCTTTGCCTTCGGCGACAAGTGCATCAATGGCGTCGGTCAGGGCTTTAGTAATTTCAGATGACATGCTGTTTCCTTGTTGCTGTCGTTCACCAGGCTATTTTCACCCAATCATACCCGAGGGCACAACAGCAAAGCCGTGGACGATTCCTAATTACTTTCCGACTTATTTTCTTAATAAGGCATCCAATTGGTCGATGACTTCGCACCAGTCGGCATCTTGCTCTTGTGATTCTTTGAGAAAACGTTTTTGGGCTGGTTGCCAAAAGTTGGCCTCGGATAACTGTTCATGTTGGGCAAGGTGGTGTTCGGCCAAGAAGGTTTCGATAAACTCTTTGGAATTATTCAATCCCAATTGGCTGAACAGGGATGCAAGGTTGTGGTTGAAGGTTTCCATGGACACTCCTTGGCTAGCGCATAATGTTTTATGACTAATTATAGAGAAATTTTACTGTCTGGCAGGTTCCATTCATTTTCGTGGTATTCCTATTCATCTCATGCCCTTGTGAGAGATCTCTTACAAAGGTGTGGGAAATTATGGTGAAGACAGCAGCGAATAAGCTCACTGTTTGCAGTTAAGTTTCTGAATCGTATTGGTTTTATTGTTTTGTGATGATTTTCTCTGCTTGTAAGGAAGAAAGAAATTAGCGACAAGTGCTATTTTGCCGAGGGGGAAATACGTAATATTAACCCTGTCGGAAGGAACTGACGGAACGGAACAGGAAATAAGCCAAGGATTTGGTTTGTCTCAGGAAGAGACCGGTGTACTAGGATGGTATGTCGAACAAGGACTGTGAAGGGATAGCCGAGGAACGGCAAAATGGTAAGCAGGACGTTTACCAGTCAGGATGACAAAAGGACCACTTCAGGAAGAAGTTAGGGACACCTCCAGGATGGATGTTGAGAGTCAGGACAGGATGGACTGACGGGTCAGGATGGCCACAGGATCACTTCAGGATGAAGTAAAAAAGGACAATGCTGAAGGAATACAGCTGTCAACGGAATGATGCAGGGAGCACCATCGTAGCGGGATTGCTGCAAGTAAGACCTAAGGGCGCAACGAAAGTTGCGCCCGTTCTTTTTTGGCTTCCAGTTAAACTCTTCGATTACCTTCAAGATACGCTTCTTTTGTATCACTAGCCTTCTAATGCATCACACTGGCCCTGGGAAGAGATGGCCCTAGGAAAAGCAAAATCAAAAGCTTGAAGTGATTGATTTTATTTCTAATGCTGCCTGCAGGACCCAGGACCCAGGACCCAGGACCCAGGACCCAGGACCCAGGACCGCAAAACTTCTATATCATACGGCCAAAACTGTCATATTTTGGACTAATCTCTGTAACTTAATTGAAACGCAGAATAATACCCTTGTGAAACGGGGTGCAGTTATAGCCTTCACCCCTTGTGAGAGATCTCTTACAAAGCTGTGAGACTAATAAAGATCAAATTCGGTGAAAATAGTCGGCTTTTGATTTTTTATATATAAATATCAACTGCTTAATGTTTTCATTTTTATGATGAATGATCTTTTGCGATCCATGGTGCCTGATAGTCAATTGTATGAAATCCTAATGGGCGTAATATGGGCTTCGTCGACAGGGAGTTGGCACAGGATTTGGAAAGCAGACGGATGCTGCAAGCCTAGGAAAGGCAGTGCTAACAAGGTGGTTAGCAGACTGGATGTCATGGACACGGAATGGATACCGTCGGGGATCAGGATGATTGCCGTCAGGATGAGCAGGACAGCTTTAGGATAAGCCGGAACACCTCAAGGATTGGGGCTTAGGGATAGCGCTCTAGGATAGGGCAAGAGGACAACTTAAGGATAAGTTCTAGGAACCCTTCAGGATGAAGGCAGGGACACCGCCAGGATGGATGAGAGAGTCGCATAAGGATAACGCGACGGGTCAAGGAACTACCAAGGACAACCCGGGGATGGGGTTTAGGGATTACCGCTAAGGAATTTAGAAAAACAAGGACAGTCGCAGGGAGCACTATCGTAGCAGGACGGCTGCATGTAAGACCTAAGGGCGCAACGCAAGTTGCGCCCGTTCTTTTTTTGCGTCAGCAAAAACACTTCCGATATCCATTTGCGATTGCTTTGGCTTATCCACTTTTCTTTGAAAATATCGCACTGGGCCTAGGAATAGCGGGTCCTTGTGCCTAGGCAGAGCAAAAGCAAAGATAGAACTTGACGTTCAACCGCTTTTTTAAATCCTGTGATGTGACTCCCTAAAAGTAGACACCTCTTTATCAGGAATAAGAGGTGTTCATATGAAAGTTGTAAGTCGACGAAGTTTTTCTGATGAGTTTAAGCTTGCTGCAGTTCAAGAATCTATCGATTCCC
>NZ_PYMB01000005.1 GCF_003026455.1 Photobacterium rosenbergii | reverse complement strand
CCCCGAGCCCCGAGCTACAACACCTGCCTACTAGTCACCAGCTCAACTCGGGTCGAGACCGCATGTAGAGCAATATTGTGGATCATCTCATCGACCGTGGTGCAGCAATCCATCAGCATTGAGACTTTGTACTTCTCTGCGGCTTTGGAGATAGCGGTGTGGGTCACGCAGTTCTGGGTCATCATGCCGCAGACCAGCAACTCATCGACACCTTGGCGGCTCAGTACTTGCTCAAGGTTGGTCTGCTCGAAGCTATCGGCAAAATGTTTGATCACCACTTCACCTTGTGGGGCTGCTGCCATGATCTCTGGATGGATCTCAGCACCTTGGGTGCCTTGATTGAAAAATGGCGCAAGGCCCATCGCCGGATCAGCAAGGTGCTGGATATGGATCACCGGGATGTTTTGCTGGTTGGCTTTTGCAATGGCCGTTTTGATATTGGCGAGGGTTTGCTCGGTATTCCACAGCGGAAATTTACCATTTGGGAAATAGTCATTTTGTAGGTCGATTACAAGTAGTGCTTTCTGAGACATTAGCGGACTCCTGTTACGTGTGTGAGGTTTAAACCAAGGGGTTAAACAATGAACATGGAGCCAGTATAGGGATTGATCTGCGTGTTTCTCAGTGTCTAAAATGACATAAACAAGGTTAAAACTGACAAAGAGCCTTTCCCCGTGAATTATGATGTTATTTCTATCGCCATTGTCCAGTATCCCAACAGCCTGCGCTCGGCGGTGTATGGCTTGGAGGAACTATTTGCCATGGCGAACCATGCCAGTAAAGAGCAGGGGATAGATGTAACCTTCAAGGCTGAGCTAATAGCCTTTGATACGCCGAGCATGCCTGATCAGGCCCCCTCGGATAACAAGGATGCAAGCTATGCAGTTGTGATATTGCCGCCGAGCCAACTTGGCGATGATTACCTTATGCCTCCACAAGCATTAATTGAATGGCTGGGTAAGCAGCACCAACAGGGCAGTATTTTGGCATCGGCCTGTGCCGGGGCATTTATCTTGGCCCGGACCGGACTGCTAGCAGGTAAGCCGGTAACAACCCATTGGGGACTGGCGCAGGCATTGCACCAGCAGTTCCCGGAGTTACAAATGGCGACGGATAAGATCCTTATCAACCAGGGCGATGTGATCACCGCCGGAGGGATGATGTCATGGCTGGATCTGGGGCTGGAGGTTGTCTCGCAACTGGGTTCGCCAGCACTGATGCGGTTGGTGGGCAAAATGCTGGTGGTCGATACCGGCGCTCGCGAGCAACGCTACTACCAGCAGTTCGCCCCTAGTTACCAGCATGGGGACGCGGCTATTGTCCCGCTGCAACACGAGCTAAATAAACGTTACAGCCAGACCCAGAGTATTGCCGGCCTAGCGCGCAGGGCCAACCTGACCGAACGTACCTTGTTGCGCCGTTTTGTCAAAGCGACCGGTTTCAAACCTACCCAGTACCTCCAGCGCCTGCGGGTACAGAAGGCCTGCGACCTGCTGGAAACAACCGCTGAACCTTTCGAGTCCATTGCCCGCCAGATCGGTTATGAAGATGTTAGTGCATGCCGCAAGGTGTTTATCAAGGTGATGGGGCTAAGCCCTGGCGAATTCAGGAAGCGCTTCGTGGCCAATCGCACAGCTTAAATAGGCCGTGTTGATTATTTCATTTTCTACAAAAGTTATTTGTCATTCTTGCTATCAATGAAAAACTGATGACTTGCTAGACTGCCCGCATCCTAATTGAGAGGGCAGCAGTTATGACCAAGTCACTATTCCAGCCGATGACACTCGGCCGCCTTACCCTGAAAAATCGCATTGTCATGCCTCCGATGACACGCTCACGCGCCAGCCAACCGGGCGATGTGGCCAATGATTTGATGGCAACTTACTACGCCCAGCGCGCCAGTGCCGGCTTGATTGTTTCCGAAGGGACCCAGATTTCATCGATGGCCAAAGGCTATGCCTGGACTCCGGGTATCTATACCCCGGAGCAAATCGCTGGCTGGAAAAAAGTTACCGATGCGGTCCATGCCGAAGGTGGCGCTATCTTTGCCCAGCTATGGCATGTCGGCCGTGTGACCCACCCTGACAATATTGGTGGCGAGCAACCTATTTCTTCATCGGCGATCAAGGCAGAAAACGTCAAGGTATTTATCGACAACGGTACCGATGCACCGGGTTTTGTCGATGTGGTTGAGCCGCGCGAGATGGCTGTAGAAGAGATCAAGGACGTTGTTGAGCAGTACCGCCAAGCTGCCCTTAATGCAGTAGAAGCCGGCTTCGATGGTATCGAGCTGCATGCCGCTAACGGTTACCTGATCAACCAATTTATCGACTCAGAAGCCAATAACCGCACCGATGCCTATGGTGGCAGTCTGGAAAATCGCCTGCGCTTTTTGGATGAAGTGGTAGCCGCCATGGTTGAAGCCATTGGAGCTGAGCGTGTGGGGGTTCGCCTTGCGCCTTTGACGACGCTTAACGGCACCGTTGATGCCAACCCGCAAGAAACCTATACCGCCGCTGCAGCGCTGCTAAACAAGCACAATATTGTGTACCTGCACATTGCCGAAGTGGACTGGGATGACGCGCCAGATACGCCTAAATCATTCAAGCAGGCGCTGCGTAAAGCCTACCAAGGCGTATTGATTTACGCTGGCCGCTACGATGGCGACAAAGCCGAGCAAGCCATTGGCGAAGGTTTGGCAGACATGATTGGCTTTGGCCGTCCGTTTGTGGCCAACCCGGATCTTCCAGCCCGGATTGAAAACGGTTACCCACTGGCTGCGCATGATCCAGAGACCCTGTTTGGCGGGGCTGAAAAAGGTTTGATCGATTACCCAACTTACCAGGCTGAAACCAGCCCAGAGTGTGTTTAAGTTTTAGCTGGAGAGAAACAATGCTATTTGAATCATTTAATTACGGTCAGCAGTCGTTTGAAAACCGTATTGCTATGGCGCCAATGACCCGTTCACGTACCTCGCAGCCGGGTGATGTGCCAAACGACATGATGGCAACCTATTACAAGCAGCGTGCCAATGCCGGTTTGATTATCACTGAAGGTGCGCCAATCTCTGCGGTTGGCCGTGGTTATTCGATGACGCCGGGCATCTATACCCAAGCCCACATCGACGGTTGGAAAAAAGTCACTGAGGCTGTACACAGCGCAGGCAGTAAAGTCTTTATCCAGCTTTGGCACGTAGGCCGCCGCAGCCATGAAACTATCGCCGGTGAGCAACCGGTATCGGCATCGGCGGTAAAAGATCCCGATCAGGTGTTTGGCCCATTGCCTGAAGGCGGCTTTGGCATGGTGGAAACCGGTATGCCACGCGCTTTGAGCGAGCAGGATATCCAAGACACTATTGCTGATTTTGTCCAAGCGGCTAAAAATGCGATGGAAGCGGGCTTTGATGGTGTTGAGATCCACGCTGCCCACGGGTACCTGATTGACCAGTTCATGCGAATGGCAAGCAACCAGCGTACAGACCAGTATGGAGGTTGCCAGGAAAACCGCATGCGTTTCATGCTAGAAACCGTTGAAGCGGTTGCCAAAGAAATCGGCAGTGACAAAGTGGCTATCCGTGTGTCACCGCACGTGATTGAAGGTTATGCCGAAGAAGATCCTGAGATTATTCAGCTGACGCTTAAAGCATTGGCAAAACTGGCACCGATGAACCTGGCTTATGTCCACTTCTCGGAAAATATTTCGCGCTACGTCGAAGCGCCGGAATCTTTCCGCCAGCAAGTGCGGGAAGTGTACCCGAACCCAATTATGGTAGCGGGCAAGCTGACCAAGGAAACGGCTCAGCAACTGCTTGATAAGCAATATGCTGACTTGGTGGCTTTCGGTACGCCATATGTGACCAACCCAGATCTGGTACAGCGCTTCAAAAATGACTGGCCGCTTACCGAGTTCGATGCCGATGCCCGTCTGACCCTTTATGGAGGCAATGACAAGGGTTACATCGACTACCCGGAGTACCTGCATACCGAAGCGTAACTTAGCTATCTCTGATAGAGATTTAGCTAAAATTCAGCGCTTAAGTTGTTCGAAAATAAATTAAAAACGGCTCCAGAGATGGAGCCGTTTTTGTGTATGGCTATAGTTATAAAATTTGAAATAACTCAAAAACTAGAAGCAGAAATTTAATTTATATACATTTCAATTACATGAAATCATTATTAAAGTCATACTTCGAAAAATGTTAACAAAGGTAAGGCTTAATTCTTGATCTTATCAAAAGATAAAATATTTAATGGAGTGTAATTTATAAACAAATAGGGTTGGTGTTTTTTGTTATTTAATGATAGGGAATTCATATGGCAAACTTAATTATTTGTGCAGATGGTACATGGAATAAACCAGAAAAAGATATAAAAAAAGAATACCCAACTAATGTGCTAAAATTAGCAAGGGCTATTTCACCGTTAGATGAAAATATAAAACAACATGTTTTCTATGACTGGGGTATTGGTTCGTATTATAACAATATGATAGCTGGAATTACAGGAAGCGGAATTCAAAAAAATATAATGGACTGTTATCGCTACATAGTTCAAAACTATAAAGACGGAGATAGAATATACTTATTCGGCTTTAGTAGAGGTGCTTATACAGTTAGGGCTTTAAGTGGTTTGATTAATAATTGTGGGATATTACGAAGAGAACATGCAAACCTTGTTACAGAGGCATTTGGACTATATAAAAATGAGCATAAAGATAAACATCCTGACGGGATAATAGCTAAAGATTTTCGGGATAAATATAGTCATAAAAAAAGAGATGTCCATTTTATTGGTGTTTGGGATACCGTTGGTTCGTTAGGTATTCCATTTAGTTTGATGGGCTTGTTCGATAGTGATGATGAGTTTTATGATACAAAAATGGGAAATAATATAAGTATTGCACGTCATGCTTTAGCTATTGATGAGAAGCGGATAGATTTTACTCCAACAATTTGGCAGCAAAAAAATAAGATAGATATTAAGCAAGTTTGGTTTTCTGGAGTGCATCGTGATGTGGGAGGTTCATATCCTCCTGATAAATTAGGGTATATGGCGTCAGATGCACCATTGGAATGGATGCTTAGAGAAGCCGAATCAGCAGGTCTCATTCTTGAGTCGCATATAAGAGATAATCTTAAATTCAATGTAAAAGCAAAACTACATAAATCTAGGAAGCATGTATATCGGGTTAAGAAGAAACTAGACCGAGAGCTATTTACTGATGATGTAGATTTAAGAATACATATATCAGTAAAGGAAAGATACTTAAATGATAGTTCATATCGTCCTTCAAAGTTGAAAGATATGGTTGATATTGTTGGGTGGGATAAAATAAGCATTGAATATTAAAATATAAAGATGTTTGAGATTTTATATAAAGGACTTATGATGGGTGAAAATGGAAATTGCTTAAGTGACGTAGTAATAAGTAGTTCGGGTCAGGTGAATTCATCTGTTGATTTGCTTATTAAAATGTCAGAAAGGTTATCAAGTGATATTGATTTGATATGGGGGGTGTTTTTAACAATAACATTTACCCTTTTAGGATATGCTTATCAGAATAAGGGTGATAAGTTTCTTTTAAAAGGGATAAAGGTTACATTCTTTCTTGTCTATGTGTTAATTTGTTCTTTTTTAATGTTAAAATATAATTCGGTATCTTTAATTCATAATAAATTAAATGGTTTGGTTAATGATGATATGAGAATTATAATGACCGATGTCCTATCAACTAGTGCTAATAGGTTTTTCGTTCTGCTTATTTTTATCTTTGCACTTTTTGTTGTGAATAGGGTTATAAATTATTTTTCAAATATGCAGCTAATTAATGATGATGGTGCTACAACGAGTCGTTACTAACAATGTCTTTTGCTTATACAATTTTCTTATATACGGCTCCTGATTCGGAGCCTTTTTTTTCTTGTTGCCTAATTAGCTGATGGTCATTCTCAGCACATGCTCCTCGCCCGGCTGTAAACAAACGGGTTGCTGGAATACTGCCGGTTCAACGCAGAACACTCTGAGGTAGTCATCGTCTGCCAAATCTGCCATTGCCACAGCTCCCTCCCGCCAAGGCGACCAGGTCACTAAGCTGTCATGGCCGGTTGCAGCTATCTGCGTTGTACCTTGTGGCAATGAAAGGACACAGTTTGTTTCTGGGGCGGTATAAACATGATCCAGCGCCTTGGCAAAGGCCAGTGTGCCATTTCCATTGCAGGGACTACCGTTATCAACACTGTCGAGATATGGCCGGCCTAGGCCTGTTAGCTCGCTTTGGCGGATATCGTCAGTGGCAAAGTAGCTATGGAAAGCACCGGTGAACGACCAAGGTTTGGCGCCGGTGTTTTTGCTGGTCAGCACCAATGTCAGGGATTCGCCGATTATGATGTCTAGCTGCAGCTCAAAGTGGTGTGGCCAAAGCGATAACGTATGCTCGTTGGCGCTGAGTGACAACCGCAGCCGGGCCTCCTGCTCATCGCTTTCGCTGTGATCCAGATCCCAAAGCGATTGGCGGGCAAACCCATGGGCGGGTTGCGAAAGTGGGTCGGGGCCTGGCTTGTGGTTGCCAAACCATGGCCAACATAGCGGGATACCACCGCGTATAGCTGTGCGGTGGTTGAATATTGCCCTTTCACCCAGCCATAACCTTTGGTGGGAGTGGGTCGGTTGGAAGCGCAGCACCTGGCCACCAAACAGTGAGATATCGGCAGTTGCTTTGGGATGGCGGACATGGATAACAGGCACATCCTGAATGCTACCAAGGTGGCTATTATCAGGGCGAATGGTGTTCATGGAATAGGACTCTCTTGATTGGATTTGATCGAAAACAGTGGAACGATGATCAAGGCTGTCTTGGGATCATCGCTTGATCATCGTTCCGGAAATCGTGCTCTAGCTATTGTCTTTGGGATCAGCGCTGCCGCAGGACTGGCGGATCATCAGCTTCGGCGGAATGATGATCCGCTTTTGGGGTTCGGTATTGCCACGGATACGTTCTAGCAGCGCTTCACCGGCACGGCGGCCAATCTCCCTCGCCGAGACAGAAATAGTGGTCAGGGCCGGATAGGTATCGGCAGCTTCCGGGACATCGTCAAAACCGGTAATGGCAATATCCTTGCCTGGTTCGAGTTGATGCTGGCGCAAGGTACGGATCGCCCCGAAGGCGACAATATCGTGGTAGCACACTACCGCAGTAACTTCCGGATGATGCTTGAGCAGGGTTGCCATTGCCGCAGCGCCGCCATTGCGGGTTGCCGGGCAGGTGGCCATCCAGCCCAGTTGCGGGGTGATGTTATGCTCGATCAGCTTGCTCATGTAGCCGCCCATCCGGCTGGCCCGGTTTTTCGACGCTTTGTCACCGCCGATAAAGGCGATGTTGCGGTGGCCGAGATCAAGCAGGTGCTGGGTGACCAGTTGCCCACCGTAAAAGTTATCGGTACCGACATAGTCATAGTCGGTGCCTTCAATATCCCTTACTGCCAGGATCACCGGCAGTTGGCGCCGTTTGAGGGTGGCAAGGAACTGCTGATCTGTCCCTTTGGCCGGGCACAGCACCAGCCCGCCGGCTTTCTGGCTCAGCAGGGACTCGATAAATTTCTTCTGCCGCGCAACGGCATCTTCGCTGTTGGCCAAAAACAGCATCAGGTCGTTGTCTTCCATCTCCTGGCTGAGTCCGGCTGTCATCTCGCTGTAGAACGGGTTGGTAATATCATTGAGCAGCAGGCCGATCTGGTTACTGTGCTGGTTACGCAGGTTGGCGGCGGTTTGGTTGTAGACATAGCCCAGCTCATCAATCGCCTGCAGCACACGCTGGCGGGTCTTGTCGGAAATTCTTCCTTTATCTCTCAGTACCATAGACACGGTAGCGGTGGAGACACCACAGTGCTTGGCAACATCAACAATGGTAGCCATATTGGATTTAAACCTAAGGTTAATCGTTTAATCTAATAATAATGATTGAAAAGCGACCTTTTTGTGACATTAATCACGTCAAAAAGCTAAGGTTAATCGTTTAAACCATAACTGAGTGGTTAAACACATTAACCAAATTGCTGGATAGTGGTTAATCGATATATCTTCACCTCAACGAATTGATGAGGTGCAATCATGAGCTACTTGAACAACCAAAAAGCAAACTACGATAAATTCCCCCATATCGATGTGGCAGGTTTTGCCGGCCAGAGCTGGCAGGGCTGGGATAACCTGTTTGATGCGGTCGACAGCAAGATCCACGCTTTGGGCCAAGACAAAACCGTACTGGTTGTCGACTGTTACCCTGGCGTTAACCTAAACGATTTGGAACAGGCTCTGACAGCGGCATTCCCCCAGGCTTTGCTGTTGTGCTCTGAGCAGGCGAAATACCCGGAAGAGAAAATCTTCGCCATGATCGAGCGCCATATCACCGATGACAGGGTGTTCGGTGTGATTGCCCCTCACAAACTGGTTGAGTTCTTTGATGATGAGCAGGTTTATGCCCTCAAGCGCAATGTTCATGAGAGCCAATCGAAGCTGGTGGTGGTTTATGGCCCGGGTGCCTCGTTGATCCACGATGGCGATGTCCATGTCTATGCAGATCTGGCCCGTTGGGAAATCCAGCAGCGCTACCGCCGTGGCGAAATTGGCAACTGGGGTGTCGAGAACAATGACGAAGATGTCCTGCGCCGATACAAGCGTGCATTCTTCATCGAGTGGCGTGTCTTCGACCGCTACAAGACGCCGCTGTTAAAGCGTACTGATTTCCTGCTTGATACCAATGTAGCCGATACTCCGAAGCTGATCAGTGGTGATGCGTTCCGCGCCGGCCTTGAGCAGGCCACAAACCAACCTTTCCGTCTTGTGCCTTTCTTTGACCCAGGCGTATGGGGTGGCCAGTGGATGAAGGAAGTGTGCGACCTTGATCCGGACAAACCAAATTACGCGTGGTGTTTTGACTGTGTGCCGGAAGAGAACAGCCTTTATTTGATGGTGGATGGTATCCGCGTCGAAATCCCGTCACAGGATTTGGTGATGCTGCAGCCCCGTGCCCTGCTGGGTGAAGAGGTCCATGCCCGTTTCGGTGCTGAGTTCCCGATCCGCTTCGACTTCTTAGATACCATGCAAGGACAGAACCTCAGCTTGCAGGTCCACCCGCTGACCGAGTACATCCAGCAGGAATTTGGCATGCACTACACCCAGGACGAGAGCTACTACATGCTTGATGCCGGTGATGATGCAACGGTTTACCTCGGCGTGAAGAACGATGTCGACCCGGATGCGATGATGGCCGATCTACAGGCTGCGCAGCGCGGTGAAAAATCGTTTGATGACGAACGCTTTATCAATAAGTTCCCAGCCAAGAAACACGACCACTTCTTGATCCCGGCAGGGACAATCCACTGCTCCGGCAGCAATGCGATGGTACTGGAAATCAGTGCAACGCCGTATATCTTTACCTTTAAGCTGTGGGATTGGGATCGCCTGGGAATGGATGGTTTGCCACGCCCGGTTCACCTTGAGCATGGTAAGGAAGTGATCCAGTGGGACCGCGATACCGATTGGACTGAAGAGAACTTGGTCAACCGTGTTGATTTCATTGCCGAGGGCGATGGCTGGCGCGAAGAGCGAACCGGTTTGCATGAGCGAGAGTTTATCGAAACCCGCCGCCACTGGTTCAGCAAGGCTGTGACCCACTATACCGGCGGTAACGTCAATGTCCTCAACCTGATTGAAGGCCGTGAGGCGATTGTCGAGAGTCCGACCGGTGCCTTCGAACCTTATGTGGTGCACTACGCGGAAACCTTCGTCATTCCAGCATCGGTTGACGAGTTCGTTATCCGCCCGTACGGCGAAAGCGAAGGCCAGGAAATTGCCACCATCAAGGCTTACGTGCGCAACTAACCCTGAATTTATCTGTTCCTACAGTTAAGTGGCCCTGCTGGCAGGGCCGCTCATTACAACAAAAGAGAGTTTGCCATGATTACATCTCTTATTAATGAGAATTTGATGTGCCTCGATTTGAAGGTCACAAGCAAAGACGACGTGTTTGATACCTTATCCGAGTTCCTGTTACGCGAGGGAAAAATTAGCGACAAGGCCCAGTTTGTTGCTGATCTTCAAGCCCGTGAAGCCCAGGGCAGCACAGGGTTTGAAGACGGTATTGCGATCCCCCATGCCAAAAGTAAGGCGGTAGTTGAGCCTGCTGTTGCGATTGGTATCTGCCGCGAAGGCATTGATTACGGTTCGGAAGACGGTTTGCCATCCAAGCTGTTTTTCATGATTGCTTCCCCTGATGGCGGTGCTGACCACCATATCGAGGTATTGGCCGAGTTATCTAGCAAGTTGATCGAAGACGGGTTTGTCGATGCTTTGCTGGCAGCCAAAACCGCTAAGGAAGCGCTGGTTTTGCTGCTTGAAGAGAAACCGGCGGATGTTGCGCAAGAGTCAGCAGCTGAAGTTGCCAATAAAGGTTTTTTGATTGGTGTCACTGGTTGTCCTGCCGGGGTTGCCCATACCTACCTTGCCGCTGAATCATTGGAAAAAGCAGCAGCTGAGCTGGGTTATGAAATCAAGGTCGAAACCAATGGTTCGATAGGGGTCAAGAACAGCCCGAGTGCCGAAGAGATTGCCCGTGCCGATGCCATCATCGTGGCCTGTGACAAGCAGGTAGACATGAACCGGTTTGCCGGTAAAAAACTAATCAAGAGCGGTGTCAAAGAGCCGATCAAACGCGGTAAGCAGATGATTGAGAATGCGCTGCAGGCACCAGCTTACCAAGCCCAGGCGGGCGGTGAGGGTGATCAGGCCCCGGCGCAGAAAACCAAGGCGACCTCGGCGCTTTACACCTATCTGATGAACGGCGTGTCCTACATGATCCCGTTCGTGGTAACCGGTGGTTTGCTGATTGCCCTGTCCCTGGCGATTGGTGGTGTGCCAACCGAACAGGGCATGCAGATCCCCGAAGGCAGTTTCTGGCAGCCGGTATTGGATGTCGGTGTCGTAGCATTCACCCTGATGATCCCAATTCTGGCCGGCTACATTGCCTATGCCGTGGGTGACCGTCCTGCCTTGGCTCCGGGCCTCATTGGTGGCTGGATTGCCAACAACGGTTCGTTCTACGGTTCGGAAGTCGGGACTGGCTTTATTGGTGCCATTATTGCCGGCTTGCTGGTGGGTTATTTCATTCGCTGGGTCACCAGCTTGAATTACCCGAAAGTGATGCAGCCGCTGGTTCCAATTATCATTGCGCCATTATCCGGTACATTCTTCATCGCGGTGATTTTCATTACCCTTATCGGCGCGCCGGTGGCGGGGATGATCGACTCGATGAATGCAATGCTGGTGAACATGAGCGGTGGCAATATCATTATCCTTGGAATGATCCTCGGTGCCATGTCCGGTTTTGATATGGGTGGCCCGGTCAACAAGGTGGCCTTCCTGTTCGGTGTCGGCATGATTGCCAGCGGCCAGACCCAATTTATGGGCGCCTTGGCCTGTGCCTTCCCGGTTCCGCCGTTGGCGATGTGGATGTCTACTGTTATTGGCCGCAAGATGGGGCTGTTTGACCCGACCGAAATCGAAGCGGGTAAAGCCGCTGGGGCAATGGGCTTTGTTGGTATCGGTGAGGGGGCTATCCCGTTTGCCGTCCGTGACCCACTGACTGTTATCCCAGCCAATGTCATTGGTAGTATGGTGGCTTGTGTAATGGCGTTCCTGTTCGGCATTACCAACACCGTTGCCCACGGTGGCCCGATTGTGGCGCTGCTAGGTGCGATGAACAAGCCGGTTATCGCTGTAATGTGTATGATCGTCGGTGCTGTTGTAACTTGCTTGATTACGGTAACCCTGAAGAAATACCGTTTGGTAAAGTCACAAGCGGCTGAGCTTCAGGTAAGTTAATACCTACTATCAAATCAGCCAATACCCTTCATAGTATGCGGGAGCCTAGTGCTCCCGCTTTTACGTTTTAGGCTTTCTCTTGGAAAGTTACTTGGTACTCACCAATGCCGTCGTATTTGATGGTCGTTGGCTTATCAAACTCGACTTCAACAATACCGCAGTATGAACCGGTGATAATGGCTTCACCTGCCGCGAAATGCATGCCACGGCGGGTCATGTAGTTGATCAACCAGTACACTGGGTTTTGCGCAAGTGAGTTCGGGTGTTCGCCCGCGAACGTTTGTACTTGCTCACCTTGGCTCACGCTGATATCTATCTTGGCTGCTGCGAACGCTTTTTCACGATCGATTTCCGGGCCAATAAACATCCCTTGGTTGACCAGGCAGTCTGCCAGTTTCTCGAAGAACTCGGCGCCGCTGTCGTCGGCAAAGCGTGCCTGCATCAACTCCAGTGCCATATGACATGGGCCAATTGCATCATTGATTTGTGCTTCGCTGTAACCTTCAGGATTCGCAGGGAGATCCTTGTTCAGGACAAAGGCAATTTCCGGCTCGATGCGAACGACATTGTTGTCGGCGAAAAGTGCACAACTGTTACCTTGCAGATCGGCACCAGTTTGAATCGTGTCGGCAAAGATAGGTGCCACTACAAACTTGTCGTCTGAAAGTGGTAGTAGGCACTTCCACCCACCGACCTTGTCACTGTGCTGGTCAATCATTGCTGCATGGATCTCCAGCGCATCATCGACGTTGGCCGGACGCTGCTGCTCGTCAAGGCGTGCCGCTTTGGTGCCGGCTACGCGGCGGTTGAGCAGCTCGGTTGCTGCCAATGCAAAGTTCTTTTTGGTCATATTGTATTACCTTTGGGCTTAATCCCTCAATCATATCGGGATTTTCCGGGCTGGGGTAGTGAAATCAGCACGGCGAAGGTCAATAGGGGGTTGGCGGTCTTATCCTCCCACCGCTTGGCTGATGCCATCAAGCAGCAGCTTGAACCCGGAAATAAACAAGAACAAGTAACACAGGCGGTAAATCAAATCTTGGCTGACCCGGTGCAGCAGGTAGACACCGATACGGACCCCGATAGGTGCCAGCGGCATTAGCACTGCAGCGGTTATCAAGTTATCAATGCTCATTCCACCCAGATAGGTATATGCACCCAGCTTGAGGAAATTGATAATGGCAAAGAACCAGACGATAGTGCCGATAAGCTTGAGTTTATCCAGCTTCTGCGGAAGTAAGTAAATACTTACTGGCCCGCCGCCGGCATGGATAGCGGTACTGGTAAAGCCGCCCAGCCCACACCAGACACTGGCGCCAAAGCGGCCGCATTGGTGCTCGGTCGCGCTGCGTTTGAAGACATAGAGCATGACAAAGCCCACCGAAATAGCCCCGATTAGGATTTGCAGCCCGTACTCCGGCAGTTGTTTCAGGAACAGGGCTGCAATGACCACTCCGGCAACCCCACCCGGCAGCATCGCTTTGATTTGCTGCCAGTCGACATTACGGCGGTGGTGGCGCAGGGCAAAGATGTCCATCACGATCAAGATCGGCATCAGGATAGAGGCAGCCAAAGAAGGGGAAATTGCGAGTGCCATGAAGGGGACGACAACGTCGCCGACGGCACCGCCCAGGCCCCCTTTGCCGATACCGTAGACCAGGATGGCTGGCACGGCAACGAGGTAAAAAATTGGATCATCAATCAACATAGCGAATACTCAGGCAGTGGCCGGCATAGGCCGGCCACTATTTCGGGGAGGTTAGGCAATACGGACAGTTCGAAGCTCACCCTGGCGAAGGGTTGGCGTGACTTCGCCCTGGCTTTGCTCCAGCAGGTTAGTTAACTCGCGAGGCTGGTAACCATGAACCGTGTTGATTTGGCCTGCTTCGATTGCTTGCTCTTCGCAGTTATACATACGCAGCAGGTAACCATTGTTATCTTTCGCCTTGGTCAGGGTAGAGAACACCGCATCGGTTGCTTCT
The DNA here is from genome assembly GCF_003026455.1 of Photobacterium rosenbergii. GTDB lineage: Bacteria > Pseudomonadota > Gammaproteobacteria > Enterobacterales > Vibrionaceae > Photobacterium > Photobacterium rosenbergii. The sequence continues at coordinate 216,813 of NZ_PYMB01000005.1, read as the reverse complement.
ACTTCAAGTAGGCTGAAGTTAGCAGGTACTTGCTCACGAAGAGGGTTAGTGGCAAAGAAGCTGATGTTGTATTCACCGGCGCGGCATAGGTTCTGCTCGTGGTAGAACACCGTATCGGTCGCAAACTCAACGTACTGTTGGCGGACAAGGTTTGACTTGTAATCTGAGCCCGTCACGATACCAAGGTCAAACGTCAGGCGCTTCTGCAGTTGGCTATCTGGCGTCGCGGTGATCTTGTTCGGTGTACCAGAGGCACGACCTGGGCGGCGTGATAGATCCGGCAGACCAAAGTGGCCACATGCGCGAAATAGCGTGATGGCAATCTTGTCGAACTTCTCGCCAACGATCTGGTACTCCTTACAGCCTTGGGTAAAGATTGCGGTGTACTTGCCATCTTCTTTCAGTGCCACTGTGTTCAATAGCGGTTCAGTGGTTGTTGGCTCTTCCAACCAGCCATCTTGTTTCCAGGTTTTAAGCTCTGGCGGGTTCACTTCACGGGCGATTTCAGAGAACTGGGTCCCGGCGTAAGAGAACTCACTGGCGACCTGGGAATCGACTACCATGCGTAGGCGGTGGTTAAGGGCTTTGTTATCCACTTCAATGTGAACGCCAATAACATCAGAGGTATTGCATAGCGACAGAGACAGCTCATACGCAAGCTCGCTGCTTGTGATACGTGCCGCGCGCTCTTCCATGTTTGCCGGTACCAACCACTTGCCTTTGGCCGTCAGGGTCTGGGTCGCTGGCGTTTTCTCGATAGTGACCAGCGAGTTGTTGAGGTCAAGATCCAGTTCCCAATCATTCTCCATTGGGCTGTGGTCGTAGTTGTCACCGGCATCCGAATCATTGCTAAAGCGAATGGCATCGGTGTACGTTACCCCTGTCTTGCGGTTGACAATCGTTAGCTCACCACCTCTAAGGGTGATTTCGTAATCATCGTTTTCAATAACATTGGCGGTTTCGTTGATGGCCACGGTGACATCAGAACCTGCCTTTGAGTCATCAACTTCGATGGTTTTATAAGAGAAACCATTCATTTCAAGTGTCATTTCCACTTCGGTGACAAAGTAGTATTTCTCTTCATCATGCAGGTTTTCATCGCCGCGGATAACGCCGCCGTATGGACGGGTTTTGCCAACGATAGAGTATGGTAGCTCCTGACCATCATTGAGCAGCGCGAAGTGTTCATTCTTGGTGTAAATCTTGAAACGGTCGGTGAGTGTACGCTTCGTCGGTAGGGTATTTGCCACCACCATAGGCGTGCTGTTATCACCGTACTTGGACGATACCGCCAGCTTACGGGCGATGAAGGCTTGTGCGGTCAGCGCCAGATCATAGGCTTCTTTCAGACGAACATAGATACGTTCGTTGGTTTCGTCTGTGTTGGTGCAAACACTGTGGGTCTGGGCTCGGGAAAGCAGGTTCCAAACCTCTTTTAGCAGGCCGCGCTCGTATGGCAGGCCAACTTTGTCCGCCATCGCCATTAGCGGTTGGACGGTATAAGTCATCAGGCGCTCTACTTTGTCATGAATTTGCTTCACGTCGTAGCGAACCGAGTTGATGGACTTGTGGATACGCGAATATTGCGGGCATAGTAGCTCGCCTTTATATGTCGGCAGTGAGTCGCCGGCTTCTTCGCGTACCTTGGCAAAGAACTCGTCGTAAGTGGTTTCGACAAACTCGTACAGGTCAGACTCTTTGTTGTATTTGTCCAGCAGCTCGTAGAAGTTGGCAAATGCCGGAGTCTGATCTTCGCCCAATGGCAGCAGGAAGTTCTTGGTTGGCGCTTTGTGGGCCGCAAGCTCCAGTGAGGTCATGTCGTTGGTGGTGCACTCAGGGCGGATGTTACGTGTCAGCAAGTCACCTTCGAAGTAAGGGTCTACTGCCCAGTGGTAGCCGTCGATCAGCACGTTGGTCATGATCTTAGAGCCGTCGTTGCTTTCCCACCAGAATTCGGTTGGGACATTGTGCTTGTCACCCATGCCGCGGCGGATCGATAGGTTTTCGATATTCAGGCCGTTGAAGATTTTAGGGAAATCTGTCGGGTGGCCAAAGCTGTCCGGCAGGTATGATACGTAGGATGAGCCACCAAGCTGGTCGGCATATTCAATCCCGTAGATCAGGTTGTTGATCATCGATTCGCCTGAAACCGCAAATGTCTCGGCTTGGGTATGCCAAGGACCGATAAACAGTTTGCCTTCCTCAACCAGCTTGACGATGCGGCTGCGGTCTTCCGGGCAGACATCGAGGTAATCCTGGATAGCTGCAGTCTGGCCGTCGAACAGGAAATATTTCATCTCGCCGCGTTCCAGCATGGATAGGATTTCACGCACGTTGTAGGTCAGTTGGACCTGTGCCTCACGGTCTGTGAAGTACCATTCGTTGTCCCAGTGTGTTTGCATTACAACGTTAGCGATTTTTTTATCAGACATCTTATTTTTCCTCAGTAAAGCGGTGTCCGTCCCTTCCCGGCGGGAAGGGCGGGCTTATATTTGTTTGTTAATTGGGTTATTCGAATGCGAGTGGGTTCGCTACGTTTGATGTTTGGCTCCTGGCTTCGTCGACATAGTCTTCGAGCTGGATCTTGATGTTACTCACCGATGCGCCGTAGATGGCTTGGATATTGTTGCCACCGGCATCGACCACATCCAGTGCGCCGAGCTTTTGCCAGGTCTTCTTGCTCATATCGACCTTCGACTTGTCGTGGACCGACAGGCGCAGGCGGGTCATGCAGTTATCAATGGTGTCGATGTTATCGAGGCCGCCAAGGACATGAACCATGGCTTCGACACGTTTGTTGCTCTGGCTGGCCATGCGGGTAACGAAAGAGTCATTGGCTTCTTCGGCTTCGTCTTCTTTCTCGCGGCCCAGGATAGTGACGTCCATCTTGCGGATGATGAAGTTGAAGGTCACACCGTAGATAAGGAACCAAATCACTCCAGTACCGAACAGAATCACCAGTTCATACCAGCGGCCCAGGATAAAGCCGACTTGTACCAGGTAGTTGGTCAGCAGGTTCGGCAGGCCACGGAAGTACCAAGTCATCATCGCCGGGTCATCGAACATGTGCTTGAAGAAGTCCGGCATCATCGAAATGATTGACTGGAAGGCCACATTTACCCCGTACAGTACCGGTGAGGCGAATACGAACATGAACTCCAGTGGCTCTGAGAAGCCGGTGAAAACTACGGCCAGGGTCGTACTTAGGTAGATAGATTTGATTTTGGCGGTACGGCGCTCTTTCGGGATCGCAAGGTACATACCCAGTGCCGCGCCCGGTAGGGTGAACAAGCCATGGAAGTCTTGGTAGAACATCATCTTGTTCATCATCGGGTCGGCCAGGATAGCCTGGGCGTCCGAAATGCGGCCAAGGTTAAACAGCTGGACAATTTCATCAAGGCGCGCCGGACCAACCTGGTGCAGGCCGATGATGGTCATGTCTTTAAGCTCGGAGTAGAACTCGCCACCGATTGGGGTGTACTCCCAGACAGCGTTGGTCACATGGTGCAGGCCAATCGGGCGCAGTGCGGTTTCCAGGAAGGCTTTGGAGAAGGGCGCTGCATAATCACCGTTTTGTGCCGCCCAAATACTGAAGGCATCCAGACCGTCACCGACAATCGGCCACACGACCATCAGCACTGCCGCCATGATAAAGGCGTAGATAAAGGTGACGAACACGCAAAAACGTTGGCCGTTGAAAAAGTCCAGTGCCATCGGCAATTTGTCGAAAGTCTTGTATTTCTCCCAGATACGGGCCGACAGGATACCGACAATGATGGCACCGACAATACCGATACGGAAGGTTGGCATCCCCAGCACATCCTGGAAGATATTGACGTATTCCGGGTTGGCAATCGGTGATAACAAGTCCATTGGTGCCTGAATATCAGTAAAGCCTTTGATACTGCCGAAGTACCAGACACTCATCTCACCAATTAGTTTGTGTACCATCAGGAAGAACAGGCCGGCAATGATCACCGGTCCGGCTTGTTTGTTGCCGGTCAGTGACGAGGCGACACACAGGGCGAAGAAGAAAGGCAGGTTGGCAAGGATCACCCAGCCGCCGACATTGAGGTATTTGCCGACAAAGGCAAAAAGGTCACCGACATAAGGGATCCCGCCCAGCAGCATGGGACTCATGCCGATGGTTCCGAGCGATATCATGATGGCGGCAAACGGTAGGATGAAGGTCACGGCAAAGAGCATGGCCTTGGCAAACCGCTGTACCGAATCCAGATTTTTCAGGTTCATAGGGCACCGTTTCGTTGTTGTATTTGGTAGAGGTTCGATGTTGTTCTGGCGGGAGAGGCTTACCCGTTCCCAGCGTCGTTATCTGCGTCCTACCTTAAACCCATACAAAGAAAATGGCCTAACTGGTAAATCCGTTAAACCACTCAAAAACCACAACAATCCAGCGCTGTATCTGGGATTGTGTGAGGTTGTTCACGAGAAATCGGGGTTTTTTCTGGGATAAATGGTTTAGCGATAAATCAGGAGTTAACCATGGCTAAACCCACCATCCATGATGTCGCCAAACTCTGTGGGGTCAGTGCGACGACCGTGTCGCTGACCCTGCGGGGCAAGGGGCGGATATCAGAGCACACCCGGGAGCGGATTTTTTCTGCCATTGAAGAGCTGGGGTATGTGTACAACCAGTCGGCGGCGAATTTGAGCAGCAAGAAAAGCAACCTAGTCGGGCTGGTGCTTCATGACATCACCAACCCGATCTACAACCAGCTGACAGCGGGGATCAGCCATAAACTCGACAGCGACGGCTACCTGTTGTTCCTTGCCAACTGCGAGTCCGATGCCGACAAGCAGCAGCGCTTTATTGAGTCGCTGATGAGCCAGAACACCTCGGGGTTAGTGGTTTGCCCTGCCAAACGGCTGGATACCGACTACCTCCATGCCCTCAAGCGGCGTAATGTCCCTGTGGTGTTTGCGGTGCGATCGCCGGATCTCGATGAATATGACTTTGTCGGTATCGATAACTTCAAGGGGGCGCAGATAGCGACCGATTACCTGCTGGGACTCGGCCATAGCAAGATTGGGTTTGTCGGCAACCTTATCGGGTCGAAAACGGCATCACACCGGGTCAGTGGTTATATGGGCCGGTTGATGGAGCAGGGGCTTGAGCCTGACTACCAGTTGGTACGAAGCTGCGAGAACAACAGCCGGCAGCAAGGATATGTGGAGACGCTGCACCTGTTGAACGAGAGGCCGGATGTAACCGCCCTGGTCTGCTACACCGATACCATTGCCTACGGGGCAATGCGGGCATTGGCGGAAAGGGGATTGCGCGTCGGGGAAGATATAGCTGTGATCGGCTTTGATGACTTGCCCGAGTCTGCCGAGACCGTTCCCCCTCTCACCACCGTTTCGGCCTGTGCCAAGGAGCTTGGCAGGACCGCCGCGGAAGCCTTGCTATTGCGGATCAATGGCAGTGAAGAGCCCGCCAAGCAGATCATCCTCTCGCCTAGACTGACAATCCGGCAGTCATGTGGGGAACATCTACACCAAAGCCAAAAAAGTAACGCTATGGCGTAGCTGGAAAGGGGGAAGGCTGCGGCTATGAACTCTTCTCTTTATTGCCGTTTAATGTCGCTTTAGGATGCACCTATCAATGGCTAAGAGGTAAGTATGATGCAAAAAGATGCGGTTATCTTTGATATGGATGGAGTACTCATCGACTCTGAACCTTATTGGCGACAGGCTCAGGTGGACGTATTGGCGGGCTATGGCATGACTGCTACGTTTGACGATTGTATTCGCCTGACTATGGGGCGCCGATTAGATGACATAGCTAAGATTTGGTGTCAGCACTTTAATCTGAATATACCATCGGAAGAACTGCAGCTTAGTATCATGCAAGCCGTTGTTGCACTTATTCGCCAGCATGGAGAGCCTAAACGAGGGGTTGTTTCCTTGCTACAAACGCTGCAGGGCGCCGGGGTGAGAATTGCGTTAGCCACCTCATCAAGCATGCCGATAATTGATGCGGTGCTTAATAGCTTGAGTATTAGTCAGTATTTTTCGGTGGTGTGCAGTGCCGACAATGAAGAACATGGCAAGCCCCATCCATCCGTGTATCTGACAGCAGCTCAAAAATTGGATGTTGCTGCTAACCAGTGTGTGGTGATTGAAGACAGCGTGACAGGCATGATTGCTGGCTTAGCGGCGGGTATGACGACGTTTGCTGTACCGGACAATATTGATGATCCTCGTTTTGCCGTGGCGAGCGGTAGATTCTCTTCATTAGAGGAGCTTGAGCAGCACTTGATAAAAACGGGTGAGGTGAAGGGAGTGATGGTCCGCTAGCTTGCCAATTGGACCGGGCAAACACCGAAGACATACCGAGAGCGTGCTAGGGGCTAGCCAATGGACAAAAAAATAAGCCAGCAATTTTTGCTGGCTTATTTTTTGTAGGTTAATCACTTGTTCGGTGTTTGCTTACCTATTGGCTATCAGCATTTTGGCTGGTTTGGAAAGCAGCGAGCTCCTCCCGGTTAGGAGCGCCATCGGAGCCTGGCTTGCTGACCACAATGGCGGCGACCATGTTGCCAAGTTGGGTTGCGCTGCCTAGCGCCAAACCAGAGGCGAGGGCTGCAATGACCCCTGCACAATGGCTGTCACCAGCTGCAATCGTATCGGCAACATCGACCTGAAAAGCCGGTATGTAGACTGGGTCTAATTCCGGTTCGCAGACATGCGCCCCATCTTTGTCAAAACGGCAAATCACGGCAAGGTTGTGGTGCTTGGCAAAAGATTGTGCGTTGCTGACAGCGTCATCCGTTGAGGTTTGTACGCCTTGCAAAAGGGCCAACTCATCACGGTTGAGTGTCAGTACCGGGCGCTTGGCCAATAGCTTTTCGACAAATGCTGGATCAATATCAGCCAAACGAGGGCCAAAGTCGACAAACAATGTTTTATCGTCACTTAGACCCAGCAGCCACTGGCGCAATGGCTCGCTCTGTGGACTGACAAGTTCATACCCGGAGACATAGACGATGGCGTTATCTGGCGTCGGGATCTGGGCTAACAGTTCTTCACTCCAGAATTGCTCGCAACCGTCGACGGTAATAAAGGTCCTTTCCTTGTTGGGTTCGACCATAGCGATACACCACCCATTGTCATGGGTCGGGTGGCGCAGCATGACAGGCAGGCCCTCTTTATCCATTTCGGTTTCGACCAACTGCCCCCACGAACCATTGCCAACCGGGATTGCATTGATTGGTATTAGTGCCAACCGACTCAAGGCTCTGGCAACATTAAAGGCACAGCCGCCAATTTGCCTATCTTGCTCTTGGGCGACAACATCACCGCCGCTACTAGGTAGGCAATCAAGGCCAAGCATGACGTCGCCGAAGGCGGCACCGACCACGATGATCGGACGCTGTTGCGAAAGTGCTTGAATATCAATCATAGCGCTACCTTATGCGTTCTTCTTGAGGATGATGCGGTACAACACCATACTGACCAAGAAGGAGACGAACAAGCCAAGGCTGGAATCGGCAAAAATACCGACAGCAAACGGGCCGTCGATGAAACCGGTATTGGACACCATCAAGCCGGCCAGTGAACCTACCACCCAGCATGCCAGAGTCGGTTTATTGGTACCGGTATCGCCGAACAATTCCTCGTCGCTGTAGCCTGAGTGGCGATGCTTGGTGAAGAAGTCGGTCATGAAGATAGCTGCCCAAGCGGCTAGGAAAACGCCACAGAAAATCAGGAAGGAAATAAACGGTCCTAGGAAGTCACCGGAAACAAACAGCACGTACAGGGCGACACCTAGCACCAGAACTGCATCCAGAGCAACGGCAGTGCGCTGCTTGAGTTTGATCCCCATGCTTAGCAGGTTGAGGCTTGCAGAGTAGAGGCTCAGAACCGCAATGGTAACAATACCTGCAACGGCTGCGGCCAGATAAGGGACCGCCATCCATGATGGCAGCAGGCGACCAATGGCTGAAATTGGGTTTTCGTGTGACGCCAGATCCGGAATTTGGGCGGTCAGCAAGATACCTGTCAGCATCAGCATGATGAGCGGAAGTGCAGCGCCGCCAACCACGGAGTTGAAAATACCACGGTGGCTTGATGATGGGCTTTGGTCACGGCTGTAGTCTGCGCCGGCGATGGCCCAGCTGATCCCGGTACCTGCAGCGATGATAGAAACAGCTGGCAGGAAGCCGGTGATCCAACTACCGGAAGGTAGGGCCATGATGGTTTCCCAATCAGCTGTTGCCATCAGGTAGAGGACCACAAACAAGGTCATTGCCCCGAAAGTACGGGTGATCCACTTTTGCATCATCAATACCGTGTTCTGCCCCAGCATGCTTACCAGCACTGTCAGTCCACCAAAAAGGATCAAAGAAATAACGGTTGTCATGGTGGTTTCGGCAAAACCCAAGGCAGCAAACAGGGCAACCAGGGTTAGGGTACCGGTAATAATGTTGACCGCTTCCCAGCCCATGAGGTTGATCCAGCAAAATGAGGTAGGGGCAATGTTGCCTTTTTTACCAAAGCTAGAACGGGAAAGGGTCAGAGTCGTGGTACGGCCAATTTTACCCGCAATGCTGGACATGCCGACCAATGAAAATGAGGCAACACCAACAATAGCCGCCAACAGTGATTGGAAAAAAGAGAGGCCGAAAGACACGATAATTGCGCCATAGACCACGCCTAGGATACCGATGTTAGCGGCACACCAGACAAAGAACAGCTCAGCAGGCTTTTTGGTCTGCTGACTGGTTGGCACCTTGGCAATGCCAAGCTCTTCGATACTGGCATCTTGGCTGGGGGCGTTGCTTGGGGCTTGCCCGGTTAGTACATCTTTGTTACTCATGCTGCAGTCCTTAGTGTGAAGTCTTGATGGTTCCAATCGGTTTATTGGCCGTGGCGGAAAGTGGCCAGGGCGTTGGCATATGGCGCAAAATCAATCTGGTTAGCACTGTTAATCAATGCGATATGCTGTGGGGCGAAGGCATCGATACCATTGAGTGCGCCGCAAATGGCTGTCGCCATGGCGCCGATAGTGTCGGTGTCACCGCCTAAGTTAGCTGCAAGCTCGGCACAGCGCATCGGCTGGGTACCGGCCAGCTCGACAAGAGCGATAGCGCTAGGGATCGACTCGATGATATCCATTCCCGAGCCAACCATTTCATAAAGGTCATTGAGGGCTTGTTTAGGTTCATGTTGGCTTTCAACCACATACAGGGCGTACTTGATTCTTTTTCCGAGAAGTGGACTGAAAGTGGACTCATGCTGGCGCTGGGTATCGTTGGCAAGGCTAATGATTTCGTCTTTGATTAGGTGCCATGGCGCCCCTTCTATTGCCCTGCTGATCGCCCAACCCACGACGGCTGCGCCGGCAATGGCAACATCGGATTTGTGGGTCGGAAGGCACGAAAGACGGATGCCCTCGATAAACGCTTGTTTGTCGTCGGTTGGTAACAGGCAACCGACCGGGGAAACACGCATAGCGGAGCCATTGGTTACACCGTTGGCTTCAATATCTTCAACAGAGCGGCCTTGATCTATCGCTGTAAGTGCCGCTTTTGATGTCGGGCCAAGGATGTTTTTTTCAAAGGCATTAATTCTTTTTGCCCATATCATGATGTGCTTGGCAATCAACAGTGGCTCTAGTTTGCCGTTGGCCTCGATAACCGCGTCCATTAAGGCAACGCACTGGCTGGTATCATCGGTAAACTCACCAGCGCTGAACTCATTGGCGGCGATGTTTTCTTCAGGACCCGGCAGGAAGTCATCAATCCAGCCAAAATAGTCGACAACCTTATTTTTGGTCCACAGTTCAGACGGCATACCCATTGCGTCGCCGATAGCCTGACCGTATAGGCAGCCTAAAATGCGGTTTTCAGTCGATGCCATTGGTGGTTGACCTGTGTGGCTCATGGTGTTTTCTCCGGAATATCGCGGTAATGAATAGACTTTGCATAGTATGATAAGTCCACTTTAAGTCCAGTTGAATTCCTTTTGGTCACCAATGTGATTTAGGCCTCACACTTTGGTACTATCCTAATGATTTTAGTTATGTCAGCATTTTGATTTAGGCGGTATGGTTTGGAACAGCAACTTCTTGCGCAGATGAAAGAGGCATTGGATGCCAGCGTCTCAACCCCTTTGTATCTGCAGCTTCAACAGGCCATTGAAAAAGCGATAGCAGATAAATTGCTTACCCATGGCACTGCATTACCTTCCGAGCGTAAGATGTCCATGGCGCTTGGGGTTTCCCGGGTGACTGTCGTTAAGGCCTTGGCCTTGCTGCATGAGCAGGGCGTGGTAGTGAAAAAGCACGGAAAAGGGACCTTGGTGAATTTACCAGTCCATTACAATCTGTCCGGCGGAGGCTTTTCATCTCAGCTTCAGCGTAAAGGCGAGGTATCCAACCGTTGGTTGACCAGAGAGTTGGTGGCAGCCCCGTCGTCCATCGCCAGCGAATTAGACCTTGCTGAAGGGGCTATGATTTCGAAGATCAAGCGGGTCCGGTTGGTAGACGGAATGCCGGTCTCTATCGAAACCATGTATATCCCTGAGTGTTTCTTGCCCCGGCCTGATTTACTCGAGGGCTCATTGTATGCCCATTGGCGCGAGCAGGGGATTAAACCTTACGATCAGGATTATTCACTCAGCATTTATACCCCAAGCCCCGAAGAAGAAAGGATGCTGGAGATCCCGCCGGGCTCCCCACTGATGAAAATTATCCTCAAAAGCCAGGATAGCAAGGGCCGGGTGCTGGAATATGGCTCGGCCATCTGCCGCAGCGATTTCTATAACTTTGAATTCAAAGTCAGGGCTTAGTCTTAGTCCATATATTGCTTGGCATAATCGCTGAACCAATCTACGAATTGGCCAATCGTCCTGTCATTTTCTAGCTGGGTCGGGTAGTACAGGGTCAGTCCATAAAGCAGATTATTTTGTTGATATTGCTTCGGGACATTGCATGAAATAGCGCTCTGCGCTAAAGCTATTAGCAATGAAACCAGCAGTGGACAAAGGATAATGATGAAAGCACTGACCTATCATGCCGACGATGATCAATTTGTTATGGCAGAACTCCCTCAGCCCGAGGCAACAGGCTTTGATGTAGTGGTGAAAGTTTTCGCCGCCGGCTTGAACCCGGTCGATTCGAAGATACACCTTTGGCAGTCGGCCGCACCGGGCATGAACGACAATTGGGTTCCTGGGCTAGATGTCTCTGGGGAAATTGTTGCTGTTGGTGAGGAAGTTACCCAGTGGCAGGTTGGTGACAAGGTGCTCTATCATGGCGATATGTTCCGCCCGCATGGTGCGTTTGCCGAGTATGCGGTGCAAGATTGCCGTACTTTGGTTGCCCATCCCGAGGTCTCTGCCGAGGTAGCTGCTGCAAGCCCGTGTGCTGGTTGGACAGCGTACCGTGCCTTGGTCGATAAACTGCATGCCAAAGATCATGATGCTATTTTGATTTTGGGCGGGGCAGGAGGCGTGGGTGGTTTTGCCATCCAGCTCGCTAAATCCATGGGTATCGGCACGATTATCACTACCGCTTCACAGGCGAAGCACAACTATGTCCATTCTTTGGGGGCGACCCATATTATCGATTACCGCAGCCAAGACATTATCGAGCAGGTGATGGCCATCACTGAGGGGATTGGTGTACCTATAGCGTTGGACTGTGTCGGTGGCGACAACGATATCATTGCCGCTAGCTGCTTGGGCTATGAAGGGGAAATGGTCGAACTGGTGTCGACAGTACGTCCGGATGCTTACCCGGATGCCTTTATGAAAGGGTTGAGCTTTCACCAGCTGAGCCTGGGCTCTGGTCACCGCAATGGTGAAAAGGCACAGCGAGATTTAGTCCGGGCCGGTGAGGCATTCTCGACACTGCTGGAAGAAGGTGAGGTGCTGGTTCCCCAGCTGAAAGTCATCACACTTGATCAAGTCGGGGATGAGCTTAAAGCGATTCGCGAACAGCGCACACTGGGCAAAGTGGTCGTTAGGATGTAATTCCGATAAAGACAATTAGAAAATAAATAAGAAAAAGCAGCAATTTAGGCTGCTTTTTTTGATTTTATATTTAATGGGTAAATAAACAAGTTGCTTAATAACATTATTTTTCTTTGTTTTCTGGCGCTATCATAAATAATAAAGTTCCCACCAAAATTGAAACGTATGATGCCAAACTTAGCTATATACGCGGTAATCCACGGTGATACATTGAAGTTAAGCCAAATAAATAGAGATTAAGACATGCCGAAGAATAATAATTTTAGACAAAGAATAAAGACGACTATTTATATGTCTTCATGTCGGGATAATATTATGATGAAGGAATTAAAATCATCATATTCTGTAACCTCCATTAAGTATAAAGGGATGGAAGTTAAATTTACTGCCCAAGAAAAATAATCTTTGAGGAAAATGATGTGCATATTACCAACAACAACATTTCCATTACTGATTCAATGAAAGCATCCATTGTTTATCAATCGGGTAAGCTAATGAATAAGTTCCAGCTTGCTAATGACCTCAAGGTACATGTGGCTTTGGACCGAAAAACTAAAGAGATTACGGTTGAGGCTTCAAGCCCGGACTTCTTCAGTAAACAGAAAGGGATCAATTTCCAACTAGCCTGCAACCGTTGTTTCAAGGGATTGGCACACCAGGCTGAAAAACAGAAAACCCAACTTATAGCGGCGCGCCATCAGGTTGATTTTCCAATGGATGCTGGAGTTGAAATAAGTGAGGAAGAGCAAAAAAGTGATTTTAACTACGGGATGTTAGCCGCTGAGCATGTTGTTTACTAATACTATCAATGTATAAAGCCGGACTTGTAATAGCCGGCTTTATTACAAAGGTGATAAATATGACTGATAAAGAAATTAATCAACTTGCCGATGAAATAACAGGTAGCGTCTCTGTAAACACTAAGGTAACGATACCTGCTTTAACTGTCGGTGAGCTTAAAATATTACTCTGTGCTTTGAAAAAGAAAAAATAAAACACTAAACTCGAGAGTAATGATTTTTAACTATGGCATCCAGTAGCACCTCACTGTGTTTAAGTACAAAGTTCACTGGTGATGCTGTTTCGCCAAATAAAGGTGTTCCACCGCCTAGAATTACCGGGATAGTGGTTATAATCATTTCATCAATCAACCCCTCAGCCATAAAGCTCTGCACTGTTTTTCCGCCATCGATATACAGCTCGTTGAAGCCTTTGCTGTTGAGCTCGGTAAGAATGTTCTTTAGTTCGCCGTTGACCAAAAACGCCTTGTCTTTGTAGTCATTGGGAATTGTCTTTAGGCTGTTGCTGATGACAAATACCGGTTTGCTGTATGGCCATTCACAGTCAAAACCACATACCGTCTCGAAGGTATTACGCCCCATCACCAGTGCATCCACTCGGTCCATGAAATCAGCAAAACCAAAATCGTTACCCTCAGGGTTAGGGATACTGTGTAGCCAATCCAAATTACCGTTCTTATCGGCGATGTAGCCATCAAGACTGGTTGCGATGTAGACAATATTTGCCATGGTGAGCTCCTAACATGAGGTTGTAATTGGACTTGGCGTGGAAGGCCGTCAGGGTTTAAGTTATAATATTCTACAATGTAGAATAATGCGAAGTTTAAAGAGATCAGAGAATGACTGTCAAGGGTAAAAAACGGGGAAGGCCCGCAGCAGCGTCGGTGGCGCTGAGCAAAGAGCGGATCATTGAATGCGCTAACGCCTTGATGGCAAAAGAGGGAAAGATCCCCAGTATTCGTAAGTTGGCTGCCAGTCTTGACGTCGATCCTATGGCGATTTATTACTATTTCGCCAACAAGCAGGCTTTGCTGGAAGCAGTAACGGTTTCACTGGTTAAGAAGCTATACAGCCCAGTTCCCAATGGTAACTGGCAACAGGAGTTAGCCAAGCTGTGCCACAGTTACCTCAATCTTTTGGCGCAATACCCAGGATTGCTGGAGACTTTGCTCGGCATGACCTCCCACGGTCCGGCTGCGGTTTTCACTGAGCGTTTTGATTTGGCGACAGCTGGGCTGCCATTGGATGACGAGCTGCGAAACAATGCCTTGTCGATGTTGGCGGACTACCTTCACGGCTATGCCTTGGCGATGAGCTGCCAGGCTGGCGATGAACTCAAGGTCGATATGATGGCTGGACCTCTGGGCTTTTATATGCAGGCGCTGGAGCGGATGGTGAAATGATGGTGTTGTTGAAAGGATAACCACCTTGATCATGTTTCCGATGATTGAACAGAAAAGGCAGCCATATGGCTGCCTTGGTTGAAGAATTTTTTTTTGCTTTACCCTCTGGCTTAGCGCTGCTCAAGTGGGTAAGAACGGTAGCTCCACATACCATAGGTACGCAATGCATCGCGGTAGATGCCTAGCAGTTCGCCTTCAGATGGCACTTTGAGCCCTTCCAAAGGTTTGTCGGCAGCTGAAACGGTGTCGAACGTAATGTCTGTCGGACCTGTTTGCCAAGAAGCGATCTCGAACAGAGACTGACCTCGACGGACGTGGCTTGCCGAGCTGATGATTGTCGCGTGGTCGATATCATGGCGGGCTAAGGCGTAGCTACTGTAAAGCGCGTTCTCTACTGTGCTGCGGGCGTAGTTGTCTTCGATAATGCGGTCGCGGGCAATGCCTTTTTCAACCAGCCAGTCAGCCATCAGCTTGCCTTCGGTTTTGTGGTTACGAGGCACGCCACCGGTCAGCACAATCAACGAATCCGGTTGGGCCTTGGCCATTGCCAATGTCATTTCAAGGCGCTGGACCAGAATATCGTGCATGCTGCCGTCTGGGTTTAGGGCATAACCTAGGGTAACAATCGCCGTGTTGCCTTCGTAGGCTTTATCTTGTTTTTCTTTCAGTGGTGTTGCCACAATGCGGTTCACGGTATCGAAGATACGTTGGATGTCGGCGGCACGTCCGGCATTGAGTGTTTTGAGCGTGTTCATATGCTCAAGAGATGCCTCGGTGTTGCCTTTGAATTGTTGCCATACCGCAAGGTAGGCATGAGCATCGACATCCTGAGGTGCAACAGTCAGAACCTGTTCGAACAACTCAATCGCGCGATCAACGTTTTTGTTGTAGATCTGGGCATTAGCCGCGGAGATCAGCAAATCTGTACGGTAGGGTTCTAGCTGGTAGGCTTCAAGCAGGCGGTTGGTGACAACCTCCATGTTACTTGGCATTTTGGCGGTAAACCCAGCATGGGAAATACGGGCTGGAGATTTAAACGCGGTAACGGCATCGGCAAGCAGTTGGTCTACAACCTGACGCTTGGTAATAAACTGGCTGTATTCAGTAGTGGCTTGGACACTTTGCTGTGAGGTAGTATCAGCAGCCAGGATAGACGTCGAGGAAAGGCTTAATAGGCCGCTTAGGGCTAGGGCAATAAGGTTCTTTTTCATTGTTTTTGTTTAATATGTATCACAAGGTGGGCAGCAATATATTGCATTCCAGATATTAAAATTGTGATCCAGTAATAATTATGCTTTTTCCTATGCGCGTGAGATCACAAAGTGATGTCTTGCTTCCACAATTGTGTGATAAATCTTTTTTATACATTTCTTTTGTGAATGTATGAGAGTTTTCGTGCAAGTTCTGCGACAGCCTGATATATCTCATCTGCACATCCTGCATGGTTTCGTAAATCGACTTCTCTTTCTTCGAACTGGTCATTCTCTCGACAATGTAAATAGATTTCATTCAGAATACCGATATCATATTTATTCACAATATGGACTCGTTCTCGGATAAGGCGGGGAAACTGGTTAATGGTGATATCAATAAATTTATCATCGACTTCAAGCCACACATGGCTGAGAATTTCAGGGTAATCGGTTAAGTTATTCCGACACCATATCACCTTGGGGTTGTAGCCTTGCTCTCTTAAATACATTGCTAGCATGTTGTTGGCTAAATCACAGGAGCCATAAGGGAAGGCATTGAGTTCTTGCCAGCGGGGAAGATGGCAATAACGATGAGACTGCGTTTCAATAATAGTCACGAGTGCATTACGGAAAGTATGGATAGGGTATTGCATGGCACATCTCCTTGTTTTTACAGTACATCCCTGATTGTCACTGGATTAGTAATACCTTTTAGTATAGCCATGAATATAGGCTTTATTCCTACACGAATGAAATAATAACCAATATCCATATCACTGTTATAATAGATATTAACTATAAAGTATTAGTGGTAATTGTTATCACACTCATTTGTACAGATTTACTTATATTTCATCAATTCTAATAAAAGATAATATTCCCATGAGAAAGTGATACATCTCACCGAAGTTGTTGCTAACCATCAAATTTATTTATTTTTTTATTGTTCTTGAGAAATAAAAATAGCAGAACTTTGCTTACAATTTTTGTGGGTGAAGAAGTATGTTTGTTTAAGGAGATAGGTAAGCTTATTGATATCCAAACTTTAAGCTGTACTTTTTGAATTAAATAAAAACTGGCTTTTTATGAAAGTCAGTTGCTTTTAATTATAAAAATATAAGTAGTTGGAGCTTATTGATGAGTAATAAATTGGCTAGGTTAACCACAAATACAAAGGGAATAGACAAAAAGTCTATCCCGCTTCTCATAGGCATCATGAGTGCCGGTGTTTTATCAAGTAATGTACAAGCAAATGAACTCACGTACCTCGAAGAGTTGGGCAAACGGCTTTTCTTTGAGGATATCTCACTAAACCAAAATATGTCATGCGCGACTTGCCATGCTGGTAATGCGGGTGGAACCACAGGGGACTCATCGATTAATGAAAGCGATGTAGCGGTAACGGGCTCAGATGGTGTGGGCGTAGGGAATTTGAAGCCACCTACAAACCAGTACGTACAGTTCCGAACGGATGCGGGAGATATTGTTGGTCTTGGCAACTTCAAAGTATGTTCTGTGCCGTTTCTGGGGGACGTGGCCTGTGGCGGTGCATTCTGGAATGGGCGAGCGGAAGGTAACTTAATCGAAGCTTTCCATAATATTGACCCGTTCTCCGGTGTCGGCAGCGAATATGAAGGTATGTATCGGAAATACATCGGCCCATTGTCCGATCAGGCCCATGCCAGTCCATTTATTAATCCGGTAGAGCAGGCCCTCGAAACCAAACAGGATGTTTGTAAGCAGGTTAGGGACGATACGATATGGGGTGGGCAACTTTATGAATATGCTTGGGGGACAGAGATTAAGTGCGGAAAGCGGCAGATAAACAGAACGTTTGCCCGCTTTGCGATTGCCCTCTCTGCTTGGCAGATGTCTAAAGACAATAACCCTTTTGATTCCAAACGGGATATCGCTCTTAGAAACGATGCAGATGGTCAATTTCCGTTGGATGATTTCACCGCTCAAGAAAACAGAGGCCATGATATTTTCTATAACGTGAATGGTGCTCCATCAGGCAACTGTGTTTTTTGTCATCAGAGTGATCCTGTCAATGCGGGAGGTGTCGGGCCATTTGAGCGCTATACCAATGATCAGTTCTTTAATATTGGTGTGCCGAGAAATCATGATATTCCGAATAACCCTGAACCGGATATTGGTGTAGAGTTAATTGCGACTAAGCTAGGCTTACCATTCGGGACAAACTTAGGTAAGCACAAAGTGCCAACATTACGTAATGTTGATAAGCGACCACATTCTGGTTTTGTGAAAGCTTATACCCATAACGGCTGGTTCAAGAGCCTTGAACAATTGGTCCACTTTTACAATACGGCAAGGGTTAAACCGACCTGTGCTTCCCATATCACAACTGCCGAACAGGCGATGCTAAATGATTGTTGGCCAGAGCCTGAGTTCAGTGTCAATCGCCCACCTCCGTTTGTTGTCGGTGGTTTGGGGTTATCGCCACAGGACGAGGCTGACTTGGTTGCTTATCTGAAAACGCTGAGCGATGGGAGTTCAGTAAAGGCCCCCGGCCGCTACCGCTTGCACATTATCGATGAAAGCCGTTTGCAGCATGAGGATGACGGTAGTTCTTCCGGTCCGTTCGGTGGGCTGGAAGACAGGGCAGATGATGCATTTGGCAGCTTTTAACTAAGCTAATCTGTTAGCACCAACATAAGTACCCGAGTTGCAGTAGCTGTAACTCGGGTATTTTTTTGCGCAACTAGGTTGCGGTGGGCATTAGCTTTTTGCTGTTAATTTGAGGTACTCGGCCTCGGTGTAGTAATCGGCCTTTTCAGCCCTGTCGAGGAATACCAAGCCGTTGAGATGGTCTAGTTCATGCTGGAAAATCCGGGCAATGAAACCTTCCATTTGGGTTTTGACTTCCTTGCCTTCCAAGGTGTCATAACGTACCTCGATGTGAGAATGGCGGTTGACCAGCGCGCGGATCCCCGGAATGCTCAGGCAGCCTTCCCAGTCTTTTTCCAGGTTTTCGCTGGCCCAGGTAATTTCCGGATTGAGCATCAGGGTCGGCTCCATCATCGGCGCATCGGGATAGCGTGGGTTGGGGCGGGATGCCACGATGAACGCACGGATAGACTCGCTGACCTGCGGCGCGGCAATTCCTACGCCATTACTCTCCAACATCTTTAGTTGAAGTGCATTGAAGAAAGGAGCGAACTCCTGATACTGGGCGGCCGACAGTGGTGTGGCGTGCTCGCGCAATACTGGGTTACCCAGCTGGGCGATGGTGAGCGTTTCCATGGTGCTAGTCCTTTTCACGGTTTCTCCGTAAAGCTTATAGGGCGATAGGAAAAGCGGCAATAGGCGAGAGGGCTGCGCTGATAATTTGATTGTAATGATTTGAAAGATAACAGGCTCTAGGAAGAGCCTGTTTATAGGTTGGAGCTTTGGTTGGGGGATTGGACTGATGAACTTACATCATCGCAAATAACAGGAATACAATGGCGCAGCCAACCAGCAGCACCAACGGGTATGCTTTGCTGCTATGGGGCTCTTCCTGCGGTTGTTCCTGCATTGCTGCCGCAGCGATCGGTTCAGCATCTGGGGTGGTGGTTGCCTGCTCAGCGTTATCTTCACTATTTAGTTCATCTGCGCCAAATAGTGCCATCACCTCAGCTTGGGTGCGTGCAGCCAATAGCTGGTCCCTGAAATCATCGTCAACCAGCGACGAGGTTAGGGTGGTGAGCACCTCCATGTGGGTGGAGCCGGCTTCTGCGGGCGGGATGGCCAGCAGGAAAATCATATTGACCGGCTCGTCGCCATCGAGGCCCTGCCACTGCAGCTCGTCTTTGACAAAGGCGCAGGCAAACACCGGCTCGGTGACGGCTTCGGATTTACCGTGCGGCACGGCGAGGTATTCGCCAAGTGCGGTTGGGCCTTCCTCTTCGCGTTTTAGCACCGCATCAAGGAACATCTGGCGGTCAGTTAGCTTGCCGGCCTGATCGATTTTATCGGTCAGGGTTTCGATAGCGGTAATTCTGTCATCGAATACGGCATCGAGCATGATCAAATCAGGTGAGGTTAATTGGGCCAGTTTCATGGTCTTGCTCCTTATTGTTCATGCGGCTGATTGGCGTTAGGTGTCAACCAGATAAACTGGTACGGTGCCAGTGATGGCTCTGCAGTGAAGGCTTCGCCGCTGATCAAATCGGTCCCGCCCTGCGCCAGTTTTACTTGCTGGGGTTGGCTTGTCAGGTTGAGAACATAAGTAACGCGCTCTTCGCCTTCACCACGGATCAAACCAAACACGCCCTTGCCTAGGTTTAACACGGTTTGCTTGGAAAGCGGTGAAAACGCACTGTGTTGCTGGCGAAGGTTGAGCAACTTGATCATTTCACCGTATACCTGCTGGCGCAATGAACCTTGGGTATTGAGCTCTTCTTCCAGCTCGCCGAGGCTGAACTTTTCACGGTTGATTCGGCGGTTGATGCCGGATGTTTCCATGCCCTCAATGTCATTCTCGCTGCCGAGGAAGCTGTGGTAGTAGATAGCCGGTACACCGATAAACGACAGCAGCAGTGACTGTGCAGCTAGGAATTTGCGCGCTTTGTCATGGTCTGTGTCGCTAGGCTCGGTGATCGCACTGAGGTAGTTGATATTGAGCTCGTACGGCGACTGGGTGCCATCGCCATTGTGCTTGTAGTTGACCCTGCCGCCCTTGCGTTCCACTTCACTGCACATGAATTGGCGGTCGGTATCGGTCAGGATCCCTTCGGTAGGGCGTACCCCAATACCGTCATGGCTGGCAAGGAAGTTGAAATAGGTGGTCTGGCGCCCTGCGCTGAGGTTTTCCATCGCCTCACGTGTTAGCCCTTCGGCCCACTGGCTCAACACTGTGCTGTCCTCCGACAGGAAGGCATGTAGGGTCAGTGGTGGCAGCGGAAACTGATAGACCATGTGGGCCTCGTCACCGTCGCCGAAGTAAGCAACGTTTTCCGGATGGGGCACATTGGTTTCAGTGATCAGCAGCGTGCCGTTGGCAGCGATATCCAGTACCAGGCGCCACAGCTTGATGATGTCATGGGCCTGAGGTAGGTGGATACAACTGGTGCCGAGTACTTTCCAAATAAAGCCAATTGCATCGAGGCGGATAGAGCGACCGCCGTTGGCTGCATACATCAGCAAGATATCGATACTTTCCAGCAAGATTTGCGGGTTGGCAAAGTTGATGTCGATCTGGTCGTCCGAGAAGGTCGTCCAGACGTGTGCAGTCTCGCCGTTGGCCTTGGTAAACGGCGTCAGTAGCGGTAGGGCACGGGGGCGGGTGACACTGCTGTAATCTAGGCTTGGGTCAGATTCGACGAAGTAGTCTTGGTAGCGCTCATCGCCGGCTAGATAGCCCTGGAACCAATCACTGCTCTTGGAGATATGGTTGATCACACAGTCGTACATCAGGTTAAAGTTTTCGGCAAGGGCATTGAGCTCGTCCCAATCGCCAAGGTTGGGATCAACCTTGCGGTAGTCAACCACACTGAAACCGTCGTCCGAGGTGTACGGGAACATCGGCAGGATATGGATATTGCTGATTGCCCCTTTCAGGTATTTGTCGGCGAACGCTTTCATGGTTGCTAAAGTCGGCTTGCCGCTCTCACTGATGCTGTCGCCATAGGTGATCAGGTAGCTGGTGGTCTGGTCCACCCAGGCCGGGTAGGCAGGGGCTCTACCCTGCCATTTGTCGATAAGCGCAAGGATCTGTTCGGTGATCTGCGGCGCTTGCTCTTGGCCGTAAATATCGGCCACTTTCTGGGTAATAGTTTGGGCAAACATTAGCAATTTTCCTTGTCTGAGGTTGGAGCAACCGCGCAGATCACACGCAGGTCGATGGTATTGTTCGGGGCAACAACAGGCTCGGCATCGGCAAGCAGCTGTTCGCGGTAGTTGACGATGGCGACATCGGCAAAACGGTCAAATTGCGACATATCCAAGCTGATGGCTTGTTCTGTTGGGTTGAATAGGCGCACTACCAATGCTGTGTCATCGTAGAAAGAGTGCGACACGCTCGACAGTTCGAGCTCTTCTTCAATTTTCAGCAGACTAAATTGTTTGGCCATTGGCTTGGTATCAAAGCGGACCTGGAAGCGCTCGAGGCGGTTCTCAAAGCTGTTGAGACGTTGGCTCTGGTAGCAAAACGGCTGGTTGAGGTAGTCGGTCTCCAGTTCGCGGATCGTCTGGTGTGATGCCGTCTCTGTCATAGCAATGGCAAAACTGAAGCGCATGGATTGCTGCAACTGGGCATCTGGCGTATATACCACGGTATTGTTGATCCCCGATGCTCGCCCCGGACGCCACAGCAGATCATCCTTGCCTAGGTAACCAACAGCCTTGAACAGGGTCAGGGCAATTTTATCGTGCTGGCTGTTGGCATTTTTGAGGATTTGATATTCCTTGATCCCGCGACCGTTGATGATAAGGGCTTTATTTTGTGGAGTGTTGTCTTGGTTGGCAGCTCCATTGGTGATGGCAACAGCACCCTCAGTGGTTTCGATATCGACAGGACATTCGCGATAGCGATCGCGCCAGTTTTCTTCAGCGTCAAATAGCACTGGGGCAACCGGGCGCTCGATAGTCGCGAACGGCAAGGTACTGATAGAGCTATCGGTATCAATGTCGCTATTGATTAGGACTCTTACCCGGTGGTCTTTGACATGGTTGATGGTGTCAATCTCGACTTGCAGGTTACGCTCACCGTGGTGCAGAGTGAAGGTCAACTTGAATACGATTTCGCTGTTGGCATCGCCTTGGCGACGGTCTTCCAAGTCGTTCGGTACCAAAATCCGGCTTTGCAGGGTCATTTGCTGCATCAGTTCACCGCGCTGGCTGCCAAGTAGTGACAGCGGTTGGGAGTAAAGCGGTGTATCGCCTTCCAGCGGTGAGAAATCATAGGAGTCACCATCATCGGCCTGGTTTTCAAACTGGATGAGGTTAGTGATGGTACGACCGGTTTGTTTGTCTGTTAGGGTTAGCTCGCCGTTATCCAAGCCAAGGCTTAGGCGGTCGTTTTCGATCTGGGTTGAGGTATCGATGTTGGCTTTGCTCATCGCACTCGCTTCGCTAACTTGCAGGGTCTGGTAACCGAGGGCCGGGATAGCATTGAGCTTGGCTTTGAGTTCGAAACGGTAATATGGCGGGACTGGGACTTCTTTCTCGCCGTCCTTGGTAACTTCGATAACCTTGCCACCATCGAGCGTGTCGCGTTTGACTAGCTCAGTGACTACCGTTTGGCCGTTTTGATCCAGTGTAATATCGGCAAAGGTGCTGAACACCACGATATCGACGATGCCGGAATACGGTTTGATACGGTTGTTGAACACCATAACCTCGCCTTCATCGCACACCTGGCTGGCGATGTCCTTGACGATTAGGTTATATAGTCCGTGGCAGATCTCCTCCGCTTGCTTGAGGCGGTGCATGATATCGGCATTGGTGGCATCGCTGTTACAGCCACCCATACTGTCGTGGGCATGGCATTCGATGATTTTCTTCCAGGCGATATCGACCAGTTCGGTATGGACGGTGATACCGTGCGCTTTGGCAATCGCCATGACCAGTTCGAGTTTCTTCAGCAGGAACTGCTCGATGTCGAAATTGAGTTTCTTGATGTCGTAGCGCACCGAGCCGATAGTTTTATGGATTCGGGTATAGCGTGGGATCTTGAATTCACCCCTGTAGGTGTCGAAATCGCTGCTGTTGTGGCGCAGGTAATCGACGTAGTCTTCCATCGACGAAATCACATAGGTGTCACCGGCCGTGCTGCGCTCGGTCGCCTTAGCTAGCGTGTCCGGCAAGTTAGGATCGATATTGACCTGATCGCCACCGGATGGGATCAGCACCTCGTCCAAGCCGGCAAGGGCTTTGATTTTCTCGACCATAGGGAAAATCTTGTTGTCGAGGTGGGTAGGCTCGGCCACGATATTTTTCGCCGCGCCATAGCCGTGCACCAGGTTGTAGGCGATGATGTCGTCGCCGCCCGGTGATTGCCAGAAGAAGTTTGAACGTTCGACCTGTTGGTCGTAGTCGATACCGCGCCAGAAGATGATATTGTCAATTCCGCAGCCCTTGAACAGGGTGGGCATCTGGGCATTGTGGCCGAAGGTATCTGGCAGGTAGCCAACCGTCATGCTGTGGCCTAGTTGCTCTGCGACATGCATGCCGTATTTAAGGTTACGGATAATCGATTCGCCAGCAACGTTGAAGGTATCGGTTTGGGTGTACCAAGGGCCGATAAACAGACGTTTGTCGCTGACCAATTTTGCCATGCGCTCGCGCATGTGCGGCATTACTTTTAGGTAGTCTTCAACAATGGCTGATTGTCCATCAAGGTGGTAGCAGCTGTAGCTCGACTGGCTTTCCAGTGTCTCGATCACCTTGGTGAAATTGTAGGTAGCAAGCACATCGCTGTCTTGCTGGGTGAAGTACCACTCACGGTCCCAGTGGGTGTGGGGAATAACATGCACTTTAGCCATGCTGACTTCTCTTCTTTGGTTTAATTCGGTATGAAAGGGGTAGAGTTCACCACCCCTATATTTCTTGCAGCTCGCCGTATAGGAAGCCTGCTGTAACGGTTTTATTAACTAGCTCTGTGGCTAGTGAGCGCCTTTGGGCTGTGGTTTGGTGCAAAGCAACAAGGCAATGGCGATAAAGCTTGATCCGGCAATGACCGAGATGGTGTAGCTCACCGGGTCAGAGGACAGGAACCAACCCCATACCGCTGGTAGTGGCAGGCTTTGCCATACATTCAGTACGACGGCCAGTTGGGTGCCGATAATCGAGCCGAGGATCATAATCGGGATCATTTTCGGGTTTTTCAGAATGAACGGGATAGCCCCTTCCGAGATACCGATTAGGCCGAGCATCAACGAGGTCTTGCCGACGGTTTGCTCTTCGCGGCTAAATACGCGTGGGCGGAACTTGCCATCAAGCAGGGCCGCAATACCGACACCGATAGGTGGAATCACGATACCGAGCTCGCGGGCAATCAGGTCGAAGTTTTCCCCCATGCCGTTAAGGCCAAGGGCAACCGAGCCAGCCGCTTTGTTAATAGGGCCACCTAGGTCAAAGGCGGTACCGGCAGCAATCACCATCGAGTAAATGCCACGGCCTGCGTCACCAGCCTCGGTGAACAGCTTGACCATCGCCATGTTGACTGCACCGAAGAACGGGTTGATCACGTACTCCATGGTCAGCACCATCACGACACCGCTGATCAGCGGTACCAGCAGCATGGTTTTCAAGGTTGTCAGTTCGGACTTCACCTTGATGGTGTCGTTGAGGTAGCGGACCAGATAACCAATCAAGAAACCGATGGCAATGGCACCGAAGAAGCCCGAAGGCGCCCATACTTCGATACCGAAGAAGCGTTTGTAGACCTCGTCGCTCATCACCCCGCCGATAAAGGCTGGAACCAGCGCGGGCTTGCCGGCAATGGAGTAGGCGAGATAGGCGGCGAAGATTGGGTACATGAACTTGATGGTCATGAAACCAAGGCGGTCTAAAGTTTCGACCGGGGTACCGGAGATATCAACGAACTCACCGGTGATCTTGGCGACGGCCATCAATAGACCACCGAGCACGACGACCGGCAGCATGTAGCTGATGCCGGTCATGATGTGGCCGATGAACACCTGGTAGGCAGAGCGTTTTTCCTGGATTGGCAGGACGGTGCCGGAATCAGATTTGTCTTTCTCCCTTTTCATGGCTTCCGGCAGCAGGACATCGACGTGCTTGATCAATTCTTGAGTTCGCACCTGCAGCGGGTTGGCATTGTCAAAGCGGTCCATATCCATAATCGGTACGTCGACAGCCAGTACAACAGCATCGGCACTGGCAATGTCGTGGGCGGTCAGTTTGTTTTTGACCCCGTCACTGCCCTGTGTTTCTACTTTGACTTCATAGCCTTGCTTCTCAGCCCAGCTCTGAATCTTCTTTGCCGCCATAAACGTATGGGCGATACCTGTAGGGCAAGCCGTTACTGCGACCAGTTTTTTCTTCGCCATGGTTTCATATCCATTGTTCTAAACTGTGGACAGTATAAAAAGCGGCGATCGGCAAGCGTTATGGTTTCTTGGTACAAGGTGCGTATGACGATACTTTTGAGAGCTTACTCACGGATTTTCATCCGTTGTTCGCGATTAAATACGCCCATCCAATGACGTGATGACATCAATTACATGAATACCTTCCGTGGGACCGAACGCATTATCTATGAATTTATTATTAGCCACGCCAAGCAATTGGGCGAGATCTCGGCCAAGGAGATAGCAGCCAAGGCGTTGACCACCACCACTTCGGTCAACCGGGTGTGCAAGAAGATGGGCTATGCTAGCTATACCGAGTTGCGCTACAAGCTAGCGGCAGACTTGGCCCGCCAGCGTTCGTCAGCAGAAGACGAAGGGCAAGATCAAGCCGTCATTGCCAAGCTGGCATCCGGCCTCAAGGCCACCAATGTGGTCTACCTCTACTCCCGCGGTGCATCTATTGTCAGTGTAAATTACTTGTCGCGTTTCTTGTCCCTCGCCAATATTCCCCATTTGGTGATCACCGATATTCACCAGCTCACCATGGCTAACGCGGGTATCTTGGTATTGATCAGCAAGTCGGGGGAAACCAACGCGGTGGTGGACATGGCCCACAACGCTAAGCGCAAAGGTATGAAGGTTTTCTCGATTAGCCTGCGAGGCTCGACCTTGAGCCAAATTAGCCATCTCAATGTGAATCTGGAAGAGCAGATAGATGGGATCTCGCTGTACAGTCGCGAGAGCCAGCTACATATACTCGAGGTGGTGGATAAATTGGGTGAGCAGTTGCTGACGTAGATAGGCGTAAAATTGTTAGTCCACCTGCTGTTTTGCCAACCAACCGGAAATAATTTCAAAAACGTGCGAGTACATCCATGTAACTCCAACCCGCCGTCCATGGCGGGTAGGTTTTGAAATCATTCCCGATAGGTTGTCTGACCATCTGATCGCTTGCAAAGCTGGAGTTCTTCTTAATCATCCATGCACATAATCAGCACCGCAGCGAAAGCCAGGAAGGCGGTCATCATCAGGAACACATCGTTGTAGGCCATGATGGCGGCGTCGCGCTGCATGGTCGTTAGCAGGGTAGCCTGGGCCTGCTGCATCGCGGTGCTGGCATCGCTACCTGCCTTGATGAAGAAATCACTCTGTTGCAGCAACTGCTGCCAGCCATTGGTGCTGACACTCGGCAGCGATTCTTTGATGTGCCCGAGGTGCTCCCGGGTTTTGTTGTCGAGCAATGTGGCGATAATCGCGATACTGAATGCCCCGCCGAGGTTACGCATGACATTGGTCAGGGTCGATGCATCCGGTGTGTCTGCTTTGCTGATGTGCTTCATTGCCACCAGTGACAATGGCACCATGATAAACGGACTCCCGATAGCACGAAGCACCATAGAGAGGATAAGTTGCTGGCCGCCGAAATCCACCGTCATATGGGTGTTGACGTAGCAGCTCAGGCCAAACATGGTAAAGCCAAATGTCACCAAGTACTTAGGTTTGATGAACTGGACCAGCTTGGGCACGATGGGGAACAGCAATAGTTGCGGGAAGCCCATCCACATCAGCACTTCACCGATCTCCATCGCGTTGTAGCGCTGGATCTGGGTCAGGTACAGCGGCAGGACATAGATAGAGCCCAGCAGTGCCATACCGAGGATCAGATAGGCCAGGCATGACATGGCAAACTGCCTTTCGCGCAATAGCCGCAGGTTGACCAGCGGTCTGTCGTGTTGCAGTTCATTGATGATGAAGTACACCAGGCTGACACCCGAGATAATCGCTAGGGTGACAATAAAGCTCGAGCTGAACCACTCTTCACGGTTACCCTCTTCCAATACCACTTCCAGACAACCCAACCCGAGTGCCATGGTGACAATCCCGAACCAGTCGGCTTTGAGCAAGGTGCCGAGGTTTAACGGTTCGTCATCGAGGCCGTAGCGGATCATGGAAATGACCAAAATCGCCGGCGGGATGTTGATATAGAAAATGTAATGCCAAGACAGGTTTTCGGTCAGCCAGCCACCGAACGTCGGTCCGATGGACGGGGCAAACGTGGCCGTAACACCGAACAGTGCCATCCCGACTGCACGCTTCTGAATTGGCAATAGCTGAATAACCAGCGAGAAAGCCAAGGGGATCAGGGCACCGCCACTAAAGCCCTGCATGGCACGGAAGACAATCATCGAACTCATGTTCCAAGAAAGCGAACATAAGAAGGATGACAAGGTGAAAATCGCCGTGGTCCAAGTCAGGTAGCGGCGTTTGCCGAGTGCTTTCGACAGCCAGCCGCTGAGTGGTATCGCGATCATCTCTGCCACCAAATAGGAGGTGGAGATCCACGAACTCTCATCCAGTGTGGCAGACAGTGCCCCCTGAATATCTTTGAGAGACGAGTTGGTGATCTGAATATCCAAGATCGCCATGAACGCGCCAATTAGGCCGCCGAACAAGGCGATCCAGTGGCGGCGGGGCACATGGAGCGCCTCGCTTTCAACAGCTGGAGTCTGCTGCTGTTGGTTGGTTGTGATAACTGCACCCATGACTTAGCCCCGTGTATCAACCGTCGCTACCACCGATAGGCCGGGGATCAGGCGGCCTTTGAGGGCCTTCGGATCAGGAATGGTAATTTTCACTGGTACCCGCTGGACAATCTTGGTGAAGTTGCCGGTCGCGTTTTCAGGCGGTAAAAGGGCGAATTTCGCTCCCGTTGCTGGTGAGAAGCTATCGACTACGCCTTGTAATGGCTGGTTGGGGAAAGCATCCAGTTCTACTGTGACGTTTTGGCCCTTGTGGATCCCGCTTAGCTGGGTTTCTTTGAAGTTGGCTTCAATCCATACATTGGAGGTTGGCACTAAGCTCATCAATGGCATACCCGGTTGGACATATAAGCCAACACGAAGGCTGCGTTTACCCACTATACCGTCAACAGGCGCATAGATATTGGTGTAGGCAAGGTTGAGTTCGGCCTGTTCTAGTTGCGCCTGCGCTTCGGTGACTGCGGCTTCGGCCTGTTTGATTTGGCTGGCGATCACCACAAGCTGATCTTTGGCACCTTGAAAGCTAGCGTTAGCTTCTTCGAGTTGGGCAGCCGTCACCTTCTGGTGCGAGGTCATGCTATCGAGTTCATCCTGCGAAGAGTAGTTACGTTTGAGCAGGCTGCGGGTGCGGGCGACTTGTTGCTTGGCGCGGTCATACTCGGCCTTTGCTGAGGCAATTTGGCTTTCGACCTGACGGATCTGGGTCTTTTGCAATTGCTCTTGGGCATGGAGGTTGTCGATAGCGGCTTGGCTAACGGCTAAATTCGCCTTGGCTTGATCCCATGCTGCTTCGAAGTCACGGTCATCAATTTTAGCAAGTAGATCCCCTGCTTTGACTTGCTGGTTATCGGAAACAAAAGACTCGGTGATGTAGCCGCCGACTTTGGGGCTGATATTGGTGATATCGCCTTGTAGGTAGGCGTTGTCAGTTGACTCGAAGTACTGGCCATAGCCAAACCAGTAGCCGCCGCCGAGTGCGCCAAGCGAAAGCATGATCAAGGTAGCGATTAGCGGTGCTTTTTTCTTGTTTCGCTTGGGAAGTGCCGCAGGTGCGGTTGGTGATTGGTTACAATCGGCTGCTGCAGGCGCTTGGGGATGATCGGCCATTTTACCCTCTATGTCTTATAAGAATTGGTCTTCGGAAAGTGTTTCAAATTGTAAATGATCTCGATTGGTTGATAAGATAAGAAAAAAGGGAAACACTGTTGCACAAATCTTACTAATGGTTGAAAGGCTGGGCTGTGATGGACTTGAATTCGGTAGCGATTTTTTCACAAGTTGTTGATTGTGGTAGTTTTACCCAAGCTGCTGACGCCCTGGATATGACCAAGTCGACGGTCAGCCGAAAAGTTGCCGAGTTGGAAGAACACTTAGGTGTGCGCTTGATCACGCGTTCGACCCGAAGTTTGATCCTGACGCCGGAAGGGGAAGCCTTTTATCAGTCTTGTGTACAGATGCTCGAAATCATGGGTCAAGCCGAACTAGAAGTCAGTGCTAATCAGGATTTGATCCGTGGCAGGCTATATGTGGTGATGCCAGTGGAATTGGGCCATCAAGTGATGGGCGGCTTTCTCAATGCCTTTTTGAAACAATATCCGCATGTCTCGCTACATGTTGAAATGACCAACCGGGAAGTGGATATCATTGGTGAAGGGATCGACCTTTATGCCCAAGTAGGTGAGCTAGGTGATTCCAGCCTGGTGTCTAGAAAACTCACTGAATCCCGCCGGGTACTAGCCGCCAGTCCGGAATACCTTGAGCAATACGGCATGATCACTAGTCCTGAAGATCTCAAGTCGCCGCATCATCAAATCAAGATCCACAACAAGGCAGTGAAAATGCCTAATTGGCACCTGATGCATGAAGGGGGGGAGGTCAGTATTGATTTGCCTTACCGGTTGAAGGTCAACACCATCACCGCTTCTCTATCGGCGTGCTTGGATGGGCTAGGTATAGCCGTGCTACCCGAGTTTATTTGCCGTGAACACTTTGCCTCAGGCACGCTGATTCAACTGTTACCGCAATGGGATATGCCGTTGGTACCTGTTAGCTTGGTCTATCCCCAGCGAAAATTGATGCCCAAAAGGTTGCGGGTGCTGGTGGACTTTTTGGTCGAGCAGTTTGAGCTGAGGGTGAAAAAGCAATCCCCGAGCACAGCGACTAGCACAGAGCCGCGCTAGTCCGATGCAGGGAAGTTAACCATGTATTAGAACGAGATCCGTGTGTTAAATCGAACCTGAATTAGTTTGAAGCGAGTTGTTGTTCGATGCTTGCCTCTGGTTCGGATTCAAGCTCGACCTTGGCTAAATCATCTACTTCGGCATCAAGGATTTCATAGCCCTTGAGCTCCATGCAGCGGCGCAATACCAAAGACTGGGTCTGGGTCGCTTTGACCGAGCCAACTGCCGCCCCGGTACCGGCACCAAGCGCAAGGCCCCACACCATGCTCTCGCCCATACCGACATCATCCGTCAGCAAGCCGCCAAGCGCACCTGCGGCAGTACCGATCAGTGCCATATTGGTAGCACTGGTTCGAACGGCTTCACCTTTATCTACTTCTTGCGTTTTCTGGCGGCACTCTGCCAAGTCTTGTTCATACTCGAGCTGGGTTTTGTCATGGGAACCAACAACGGGTGCTGCATTGTATGAACAGGCAGAAAGTAAGGCGGTACAGATTAGCAGGGCGATATTTTTCACAGGTCTGTTTTCACTGGCCAAGAAAGATGGCCGCTATGGTAGGTGGAAAAGCTATGTTCTTCAATACAGTGTTTTTTATTTTTTGTATCCTAATGCTAATAGAGTAAATAACGAACAGCTTGTCGGATATATTTACAATGTAAATTGATAGTGCTGGCTACATGCGATGACGGTAGCCGACAGTAAAGGCAATGTCGGTACTGTTATCCATGTTGAACACATTTTCGATCATCGACAACTCCAACGCGCCGCGCTTGGTGTGATAACGGTAGCCTAACAAAAACTCGGTGGACGGTTCGCCCAAATCCGAAGTTGCGTCGCTGGCTCCTTCGTACACATGCACTTCGGTAAGGAAGCGGTGCTTGGGTGTGATTTGGTACTGGTAACTCACGCCAGTGGCAAAAGCGAACCTGTTGTATTTGATCTGGGCCAGCACTTCGTCATTATGGCGGTAGGAAACGCCAAGCAAAGTGTAAATACTGTGCTTTGCGGTTCGGTAGCTGTAATTAAGTTGCAGGGCTTGTTCGAAGTTGCTGGTTTTGAAAGGTCCGCTACCGACATAGTTGAAATACAGTGAGCCGCCAACGGATAAGCCATGGTGCTTGTTCTCTACGATTTGGTAGCTGGAATAGAGAGAGAAAGCATTGCTGATGGTTTCACCCTCGAAGTCATGGATCTCCACACCGTACTGCGGTACCGAGATATCAAAGGAGTGGTCATCCACTTCATCACGGCCATTTTGGCCGATCCCGAACCAGTCGTGGAAAGCCTTGGTCAGGGTATCTAACCGGTTGTTGGCGGCGAAACGCCAAGTGTAATCAAGCTCCAAAGCCCATTGGTTGTTTAACTGCCAAAAGCCACCAATTGAAAGGTCATTTTGGTAATAATCGGCGCTGTAGTCATCGGTATGGGCCCAGACACTGGCAATCGTTCCTGTAGCGTATAGCTCGACAGTGTCAGGAGCATGACTAAACCCCGTTCTGACCAACGGTGTTAACGCATTCGATTGCATGGGCGACTGGGCATAGGTTTTCAGTGGGCCATAATCGGCAAAGCGCTGCTGGTCACTGGCTTGGGCATCACCAGAGAAGCTATTCACAGTAAGGGTGAGAGTCAGGGCAATAAATGCCGAATGTTGCTTATCGTTTTTATCCATAGGGAGCCGATGCAGATGTAATCTTGTCCTTTGCCCCGCTGTTATACGCTATCTTGCTGTCGTTGCGCTGAATATGTAACAAAGTAATGCAAAGGTATTCAAGATATTAAGTGTTCAGTATAGATCCCCGAAAGGGGTATGCTGGAGCAATTGTGATACATATTGCTGTTTTCAAAATTACGGAACAAACATCACGTCACTGCATGACAAAAACGTTTCTATTGTTTTTTGCGACCTCTGGCCAAAAATGTCAGGATTCATTCGATTAGACTGGCGTGTTTTGCAAAATTATCGATAAGTATACCCATGGTGTGTTTTTGGGATGATACTCGCAGATTTTTGCTTTAATTCATTTAAATTAATCGTTTACCTTGGAAGGTTTCTTGTTGTTATGAATAATTGTTGTACGCGTTAATTTTATTGATTTATTTAATAGTAACGCTGAAACGTTTTGATTGAGTCTGGCTCTATGACGGAATTTAGGGGCAGGTTTGGAAGAAACTACACAACAATAATGAGGTAAACATGACGATACCCAGTTTCAAGAAGTGCTTGCTTGCGTCTTCATTGATAACCGCGTTGGGGGTGGCAAATCCGGCTACCGCGAGCTCAACCGGTGTCACAACAAATCAGGGGCAGCCTAATGTAGTGATCATCGTTGCTGATGATTTAGGTCATGCCGACGCTGGATTCTACCAAGGGGAGTGGAACAGTGAAGATACCGTCAGTAACCAGACCACCAAATTCATTACTAAAATTGCGAGCAGTGGTGCTGTCTTTAACCATGGTTACGTAACTGCACCTGTCTGTGGCCCATCCCGAGCAGGAATGCTAACTGGTCGCTACCAGCAAACCTTTGGTTTTTATAGTAACCCTGCTCCAGATGATGCCGATGACAATGAACCCGTTGATCACGAGGAGGGCGTAGAGCCGGGTATACCAACAGAGATACCGACGATTGGTAATTATTTCCAAAACGCCGGCTATACCACTGCCTTTATCGGTAAAGATCATGATGGCGAAGATTGGAAGTTTTGGCCTCACAACCGAGGGTTTGATTACTTCTTCGGTTTCAATAATGGTGCTGTTGCCTATGAAATCGGAGACAAAAATCAGTTCAATACCTTTACCACACCTCACTCTACAATGTGGCAATCTTTTGATGAAAATCACCCCGTGCCCTCAGATGAAGAAAAGGTATCTGCTGAGATACTCGTGACAGAGCATTTTCAGTTACTTGAAGAACTGGCCTGCGAGACGCCAAATGCCAATGATCCAAACGTCTGTGATAAAGAAAGAACAGAGAAGCAATTAATTACTGCTTTTGATAATCATAAAGCAGATCTGGACAGTAGTTACGATCCTGAAACGTATAGGACTGAGTATTATGCTGCGCTAGAGACAGTCGCCGGACTGCAAATTGAACCGGATTTTGAAAATGTATACCTGACGGATAAGTTCGGCGAAAAGGCGGTAGATTTTATTAGTGAGCATGCTAATGAACAGCAACCATTTTTACTCTACCTTGCTTTTAATGCTGTTCATACACCGCTGAAAGCAACCAACGTTGATGAGGCTGAAATTAATTTCGTTGGCCCTGAGTATGTTACTGAAGAAGAAAAAGCCAGCCGGAAAACGGCACTGGCAATGGCTAAAAGCTTAGATAATAGCGTCGCTAAAATTTACAAGAAGCTAAAACGAAAAGGTATCTTAGAAAATACAATTATTGTCTTTGTGTCAGATAATGGTGGTAAGCCGAAGAGTAACTTTTCGTCTAATAAGCCGCTCTCTGGCCATAAAGGCGAGCTATATGAAGGGGGAACCCGGGTGCCATTTGCTATCTCATGGCCTGGAAAGATTTCGCCGCAAATTGTTGATGAGCCGATCATTACCATTGATATCTTGCCAACTATCCTCAATGCAGCAGGGGTTGATACCAGCGATAAAGCGGCGTATGACCTACATGGCGTCAACTTGCTTCCACGACTAACCCATCAAGTTGAAAAGCTTGAAGACCGTTATCTATTTTGGGATCGGGTCAACAAGGCCGCTGTTTTTGATGGTGAGTTCAAGCTTCTGAAAACGAGAAAAAAACAATTCCAGTTGTTCCGACTAAGAGATTGCGGGGAAGTCAGTTGTGAGTCTGATTCGGCGGTAAATTTTGCCGAATTTGATGAATACATTGATAGCACCGGCGAGACACAAAAAGCGTTTTATGATGTATCGGATGCGAACCCTGAAAAACTACAAGAGTTGAAAAATGCCTTGGCCGCTTTCCAGTGTAAAAACCCAGTCCCAACCTGGGGGGTAAAAGCACCGGATCCAAGTATTTATAACAACCCAGAAGCTTGTCCTAAATAATAACTAACCCACTGATTATATAAGTAAGCAAACACCAGGTATTCAATCTGGTGTTTGCCATACATGGAATAAATCAAACTATTTTAAGTGTAATCATCATTTGATGAATGATGACCTATTTACGCTGTAGAGGATGTATGAAAATAAATAAAAGAATGAAGCTGCTTAGCCATCTAGTCATGCTTGCTGTACTTGGGGGGTGTCAGGATGAATCGATTAGCAATAGCCTTAATAATAATGAACAGCTGGGTCCGCCACAGGCGCAAGCCAAATCAAGCCTGGAATCTTTTTCGCAACAAGAACTGATTTCAGAAGCCTGGTTTTCTAAACTGGGCCAAACGGATATGGTCGCAGCGGCGAAAGTGGCCGGCTACTATGCCGCTGCTGACAGTCGTTCGGCAACCATAGAGATCCGAGACATTTCTGCCAATCCTCTTCACACGATCACAGCCAGTGACATTGAGCAAGCAGGCCTTTCATCTGCAGGCCAATTATGTGGAATGACATTCACTCCTTCAGGCCGCTTTCTCTATCTGGCGCTTTGCAGTCAAGGCAGCGGAGAAGATGCAATATTAGCTTTTAATACCAACACCGGCATATTGTCTGTATTTGACCGGGTGCAGTTGCGCTCAGGAGCCAGTAATTCCCCTCACCATTTTGGTATGGCCTATTTCAAGTCCAAGCTTTATGTCGGCAGTGATATGGGAGTATATCGCTATGACGCCAGTCGAAATACGGTTTATCACGGTGGGGGCGAGCCGGAAATCGATTTAATTTCAACTCCAAACACTGTTAAAGATATTGCGTTGGATATGGTTGGCGGAGACTTATACGTTCTGACCCAAAATGGGGTGTTTAAGTTGCCTGCTGATGGGGAACAACTAACGAAAGTGTATAACCGGAGGAACCTGTCCAGAATTGGTTATAGCCGCGTGTTTGGCCGAAAAGAACTAGCTGGCCTGTATATCACCAAAGATTCCCAGCAAAGTTCCCAAGTTTTCTTTGTTCCGCAACACCTTGTTCAACAAGGTGGAGACCTGACCAATGCCGCGACTGAGTTGTGGTCTTATGATGGCAGACTCGTCGACCTGACCGCTACGCCTGATGGCAAGCTAATGTATTCAGGCGGTGAGTCCGGTGCCTATTATGGAAATGCTTATACCCTTACGGATAGCGGCGATGTGGATCGGTTGAGCTACCAGCAGTGGTTGCGTGATGAACTTGCCCAATACGTGGCGGCGATTAAGAGTCTGACCGCCTATAACGGCAGTGAAATTGATGGTACAAACCGTTCGACACTTTCTCCTGAAGGGTTCTTGCACCGAAAATTACAACAGGCTGACCTAGAAGCGAACGAGACGCCAATCGCCGATACCGTTGGCTGGGCAATCTACTTACTGATGGCCGCGAATGAGGCCAATATGCTATCACCGGAAGGTGTGGTGGATGAGACGCTGGCTGATCAGCAAATTCAACCGTTATTGGAATTACTGATTGAGCGTCATGCGGGACTTATCCAAGATGGGATGGGAGGCATAAAAACTGTAGATGGTCATTTTGTCCGTAATTACAACAGTGATGGTACCCCGTTTGCCAAAGATCAAAGCCCGGGTCCCCAGCCGCAAGTTTATACCAGCATGAAGTTCCTGCCGGCGGTGATAAAAGCGGCTGAGCTGTATCCACAAAGTACGAAAATTGCGGATGCGAAAAAGTATTTGGAGCAAATCTTTGTTCGATCAGCCGATACTATCCGTGCCCGTCAGGGCGTGACTTGGGAAGTTGATGACTTCGGCCCGGTTAGGAATGCCAATGGTATGGCAAACGAAAGCTGGATATATGGGGACTTGGGTGCGGCCCAAGACCCTATGGCAAGCTATAACTACGGTCAGTATGTTTATGAGCGGGATAACTTCAATTACGACCATTATTTGGCGGGTGAGCCGGTGATCAAGTCATCCCATGCCGCCTTCGTGGTTATGGGAGGGACGCTAGTACTGAAACACCATGCTGATGATGCGGGTTGGAAAGCTCAGAATAATAACTATTATGCCCTCTCCCAGGCGGTAACCGATGATCTTGGCTCACCGTACTTTGCTGCATTCTCTGCAGGTAATAACCCCTTTGATAGGGAGAATAAAAATGGCAATTACTGGAATGATGGCCCCTCGGATCACCCCGGCGATATCATCCACTTTCCCGCCGTTTTAGGTTTTGGCCAGCATGGCAAGCAAGGCGCCGTGGTCGGTGGCTATTTTGCTTATCGCGATGGTTTGCGCCAAGACATGTTAAACAGCTCAGATCCCGAGAGTCCGATCAAGATGCTAACGCGTTGGTCGATGGTGAAGCCTGATTACGAGATGCCGTCCATTGGTATTGCCGACTTTTGGTTCGGGGCGGTGGGACTGGCTGAAACGCTTCGTCCAGGTACTGCAGATAAGCTACGTAATACCTTCTTTAGAGCGCATTACGAGCTAGATGATGACGCAGAAGGCAATCAAGTTGTGTTGTTCTCGGCCTTGACGCCTCGTCATGTGATAGGTGTAAGGGCAGACAAATCAGAACAATCTTTTGGCTTCCAGCGCTCGCCGTTTACTGTGCCTGGCAGGGAGCATTTTGCGACTTTCAAGATTGTAGACCCACAGGGTGACTGGATTGAATTGGATGATGTTGTCAGTCCTAAGCAACTGGATCAATACGGAGAAAATCTATCGCCACGATTTACCAACCCTGATTTTGAAAATGATGTGGCGGGTTGGCAGTACTTTGGTGACGGTAAGACCAGAACGGTAAAAGGCGTTTCAGGGCAGGGGGTGCGGCTCCGCACTTCATCGGCAGGAGAGTCCGTATTAACCCAAGCGGTGTCGCAACCTGTTTCGCTTGCAAATAGCCAGTACAAGATCTCGGCTTACATCAAGCCAATCAAAGCGATTGAAGCAACCGCCTTTATTCGCACATATTGGTCAGCAGAGGGGGACCGAAATGCTCCGCTAGGAGAGGTAACGGCCAGCAACGCTATCGGTGCAGGAGATATTGGTCAGCTTGTTTCATTGTACTCTTATAAGCCACAAGGGGCTGCTTACTTGCATATTGAATATGTGGTAAGTGGTAGCCCGGAGACCGTTGAGTCCTTTATGTTCGATAATACCTCGCTGCAACTGATAGGGACTCTTGAAGAACTGGATAACGGTGACTTCGAAAGCAGTAGCGACGGTATTTGGGCTGGAGGCATGAATACGAACAAGGCGCGTGTGATCGCCATGAATGCTGAAGACGAAGAGGGGCGCAGCTATACCAACCATGCACTGGAATTCGTGCTCAATGGGACAACCTCCTGGCAGACGGTTGAAACGGGCAGTAATATCGATGTCAGTGCTGATCCAGACGGCACCCGCTATATTTTCAAGTTTGATGTATTGGAAAACACGCTACTTAGCGAAGACCAACTCGATGGCGAAACGGCCACCGAGTTTGATATCGATGTCGATGTTTACCCTAAACCATCAACCGAAAAGAAATCAGCCCGGCCTTATGTTGCGACGATAGAAAGCAATTCAAACGATGAAATTGCTTTTGTGATGCGCAAGCGCCCTGGTAACGAACAGTTCAATATCCAGTTTAAGGCCCGCCAGAGAAGTAAGCTTATCGGTGAAGAGAGGATAGTGATCGATAACCTCAGGGTTTACAAGCAGCGCTTGTTTTCCCGATGCGATACAACATCCGCAACAGGGTGCTAATTCATCACTGATGTGTCACTGAAGTCATAGCCAAGGAAGCCTTCTTCCTTGGCTATTTTATTTTGAAAGAGTGAGAGCTTACAAAATGATGTGAGGTAAATAGCGCGACATATCTTGGGTGATCCGCGAGCGGTCTTCGCGAATGGATATCCCACCGGCTTGATCGTCGACCAGCCAACTGCCGATCAGGGTATAGGCATTGTTGAATTTAGGCAGAGGGTGGTAAGCCTGGTAGATCACGCCTTCATCACCATAAGGTCCATCGACGCGTAAGGTTTGCCTGCCGTTCTCCACAATGGTGATATTGGCCCCTTCACGGGCAAATATTGGCTTGATGACGTAATCCTTAAGCTCACTAAGGCCTGGATCATCGGCAAAATAGGCGGGGAGTAGGTTCGGGTGCCCTTTGAATTTGTGCCATAGCATCGGCAGTAGGGCTTTGTTGCTCAGTACTGATTTCCACATTGGCTCCAGCCAGTTGATGGCATTAGCCGGCAGGTATTTGGCGTACTCTTCTCGCAGCATGAATTCCCATGGATAGAGCTTGAACATCCAGCGGATGGGCTTATCACTCATATCCGTAAATTCTTTCTTGCCGTTAATGCCGATATCTTCAACAAACACAAACGATGTCGACAGCCCGGCTTCCTTGGCGCAGTCTTCCATGTATTGCACTGTGCCCCGGTCTTCAACGGTATCTTTGCAGCAAGAGAAGTGAAGGGTCTGGCCCGGTTGCTGACGAGAAAGCGTCTTGAAGCGCTCGATCAGCAGTTCCTGCAATAGGTTGAACTGATCGGCATCGCGGCGGATTGCCCCGCTGTTGACCATATCTTCAAGCCATAACCATTGCCAAAATCCCGTCTCGTAGAGCGAGGTAGGGGTGTCGGCATTGTTTTCATACAGTTTGGCAAAGCCGGTGCCGTCGTAGGCAAAGTCGAGCCGCGAATAGAGTGAGGGCTCTTTACTGCGCCATGAATCTAGGATGGGTTGCCACATTGCTTCAGGAATTTGAAAGCGCTGCAACCAGTATTCATCAGCGACGACCTCGTCAACAACCTCGAGGCACATCTGGTGGATTTCCTCGGTGGGATCTTCCAAATCACGCTCAATCTGTTGCAGGGTGAACTGGTAATAGCCGGTTTCATCCCAGTAAGGTTCGCCGTACATAGTGTGAAAACCGAAGCCATATTCTTTGGCAAGCTCTCGCCAATGGGGGCGTTCTTTGCTGTTGATCCTTAACATGTGCTTTCCTGAACCGTTCGAAGAGGCATTGCTGCCCAGTATGGCATGGGATGAAGCGAAATTAAGGCAGTAGTGACGAAAATTTAGAGATGGGGCAGCATCAGTTTGACAACGGAGTGGGTCAGCAGGTGAATGAGTTAAAATATAAACAAACTGATGGTTTATGGTATTTATTTACCGCTGTTTGCATCTTGTTACACACTCCCTTCCCTGTACGTAATTTACGCACGCTAGATTGATGTATGTCACATTTTTGTGTGTCCTGCGGGGTATAGTAGCCCCCGTTAAATTCAGGTTGCATGCTTCGTACCTGTAAGGTTTAACATCACTACAAATAATCGTTCGGGTAAGTTACTGGTAAATAGTTATTGTTCACCGTTCCTTGAGTAAGCCACTTGGCCAACCAACCTTTTGCTTTAACTTGGTACTTACCCATTTTTTTCCTTTTCTCTTTTGCTCCTCCTGTTGACCTGCTGCCCGCCCGCAAGCGGACAGGCAACCGTCTCCTTATCTTTATTTCTGAGCTTTGATCCAGTTTTCAATACTGGTTTCAACCACTTCCATTGGTTGATCGCCGTATTTCAATAACTGGTCATGGAAGGCAGCCCAGTCGAATTGACTGCCTAACTCGCTCTGCGCTTTATCCAGCATTTCCCTGATCACCAAGAACCCGGACTTGTACGATACCGCTTGGCCGACATAGGCCGCGTAGCGGTAGCTCTCTGACTCAATATCACCATCACCCAGAGCGGAGTTGGCCTGCATGTATTTTTGAGCTTCTTCTATGCTCCAGCCTTTGGCATGGATTCCGGTATCAACTGCAAGGCGCATGTTGCGAAGCTGGGCTTCGTTGAGGCTGCCGAAATACTGCAGGGCATTACACTCCTCAGCATCGGTATAAATGCCCCCCTGGAAAGTGGTGTAGTCGAGATCGAGTTTACACATGCCGGTGGCATTGAGGAATGTTGGTTTACCTTCGTCGTTGAGTTCGCCATAAATCCCCATTTCTAGCCCTAGCCACTCAGTGTAGAGGGCCCAGCCTTCGGCATAGGCGGTGTACCAGACGTTCTTGATATAATCAGGTTTGTCTGCTGGTGGGTATTCAATTGAGTAGGCATTCTGGAAGTGGTGCCCCGGTGCAGCTTCATGGAGCAATAGCGTTGAGACATTCCATTTCTGCAAGCTGTAATCTGGGTGGGTGTTGAGGTTGAACTTGTTGCTGCCGTATGAGCCAACCCCGTCATACCCTTCGCGATTCGCGGGGATAGGGACAATGGTGTAATCGGTCTTGATTGGCTTGAAGTATTTGGCGACAACGTCATTGGCGTCATGCTTGAAGGTGTTGTAATCGACCAGGGCCGATTCGCAGGCGCTTTGGTCGGAGGCTGCCTGGCAAAGTTCGGCGTATTCAGTACCGGAGACATTTTTACCATCACGGCCAAAGAAAAATTGTTCAGTGTTGAGGTAGTCGAAGAATTCATTGAGGTTGATATTGCCGTTTTGATCCAGCAGGTTGAATTGCCTTTCACTGACTATACCACTATTGCTATCACGCCAGTCAGCGGTTGGGGTTGCACTCCGTTTTTTGACCACAAGTTCGGCCACGCGGATCATTTCGGCCTTGGCATCGGCCACCAGATCTTCGCCAAGTTGGTTTAGTTCCATCGCAGGCTTGCCAGTGGTACTGTTGCGGTCTAATTGCCATTGGTACCAAGCTTGACCGTTAGGCAGGTCGCCCCAGCCGATATTAGTATCTGTTTTGTCCCCGCTTTCTTCTCTGGCATTATTAACGTAATAATCGGTTTCAAGGAACGTTATCAATCCGGTGACTGCCCCTTGAGCATCATTAACCGCTTTTGTGTATTCACGGACAAAATCTTCATCATATTGATTCTGGTGTTTCTCAATGTCATTGAGCCCGAACTTGAGCAAGCCATATGGGTCATTGCCAACCTCCAGGACTTCTTTGGTACTACTCACAAGTCGGGTAATCAGCACTTTTGGTAGCTGGGTTTTATCGACCATACCCAAATTGTATTGCGAGTGCAGATTGTTGGTCCAGGCGGTGAACTCCCGGATCACTTGGAGGTGCTTATGGTAGTCTTCAGACGTTTTTTGTTCTGCGCCTGCTTTCTTGGCATTCCGAGTGATGTCATTCTTGAAGTGGGTGATTGGGATATCGAAGGTACCGAACCTTGGGTTGGGCAGTGATGCGCCTCGGATAGCAATATTGCGGTCGAATTGGAAGGTGTCGTAGTAGATTTTATCTTCATCAGATAA
Source organism: Photobacterium rosenbergii (assembly GCF_003026455.1). GTDB lineage: Bacteria > Pseudomonadota > Gammaproteobacteria > Enterobacterales > Vibrionaceae > Photobacterium > Photobacterium rosenbergii. The sequence continues at coordinate 175,373 of NZ_PYMB01000005.1, read as the reverse complement.
AGCACTGCGGTCAATATTTTCTAGTTTGTCCAAGTACATGCGGTCTACCGCTTGGCGTGAGCTAGCCATCTGGTCGGTGATCTGGCCGAACTTGGTGCTGTCGAGGGTGTCGATGGCCTCTTGATAGCCGTCAAACACGGATCGCAACTGTCGAGCAGGATCTTCGATCTGTTTAGGTTGCTCAATGTAGGTGGTTTCATCGTTACAGCCGGCAAGGGCTGTTAACGTCATGATGACAAGGGCTACAGGGCGTAATTTGTTCGTGTTCATTATATTCCCTCATAGAATTTGATCGTATCTTGTTTTGTTGTTATCCCGTGGGATGCTAAGAGGGTATAGGTTTTGAATATTACGGCGTTGCGAGCAGGATCACGGCTGCACCACCTGCGTTTATATGCGTAATTTGCATAACCTAAACATTTGATTAGAGGGGGTGGTTTTATTCTGCTAGAAATGAATTTTCCTTTGCAAACGGTGAGTTACCTGCATAGTTGAGCGCTGGATTGAATGAGGTGGATTTTTGTCTCTGGGGGATGAATTGCTGCGTTTGGACACAAGATCTTGGTTTGCAATGAAATTGTGACATGCGTGTCGAATTATATTCACCGATTGTGTGGAGTGGCAGCTTTGAAGGGCAAGAGAGCTTGGCCTATCAGTGATTAACCAAGCTAACGTAAATAGGGTTGGCTGCTTAGTGGCTAGAGCACATCCTGCACCGAAGGGTTCCAAGCGTTTGTGTTTCCCTTTGAAGCTTGCCATGCCTGGGCAAAGCCGATGGCAGGAAAATCTAGCTCGAAACGGTCGTTTTTAAAGTTGACCGTTGCAGGTGCGTGGCGAAGGGCATTAAGGACAAACTTTGCCTCTTTGGCTGATTTCGCAGTCATAGATGAAAAGTAAAAATCCTTGTAAGTCGCATCATGAATGCACCAGTGCTTGAAGCGTACTGTGGAACCGTTGACTTGGGCGACAATTGTGCTGGCCTCTGTACTTGGCTTACACATGTATTCACTGTTGAGGCTAAAGAAATTGAAATAGAGCTTTTGCTTTCCGGACTCCGAATGGGCAATGGTTGCCGATATGGTGTATTGGGTTGCAAAGTCCAAGCCCCGCATTCTTGATATATGCGCACTCTGAGGATCATCCTGTTCCCATTGTGTTGTGGTGGTTAACCAGCCATTTGTTGTTAGCTCTTTCCAGCTATTATCATCAGCCAATACGGGTGCGCTGCATAAAGCTGCCACTAAAAGCATTTTAATGTGCATGTTTATTCATAAGTGTCGCAAAAGAGGGGATGATAACGGGCGATCGCTAAACTTGCCACAGTTTGTAGCGAAAAGTAGTGGAAGTGGGAAAGAAAAGGTCTCTTCAATTCGTTGGTTAGTGATGGTAGGAGGGAAAGAGACCTTTGTACCAATGGCGGACGCTAATTTCACGTAATGGGTACTAACATCCCGAAGGAATGCAAGAGAAAGAGTATGCGATCTATTTAGAGTAAAAAATCTAAATGATGAATAAGTGAACAATTATCTTTGCGAGCAAAATACTGCGCCTGTCGTGAAATGGTAAGTCTACCGACATCGAAGTGGTTACTATTTAGCCAAGTCAGGGCGAGAGCCCATCAGTTAATAAAAGCCATTTGTGAGGTAGATTGTGAATGCTCAACAATTCCTAGTAACACTCCCGGGCAAAAGCTCAATGGATACATTCATCAAAGCGATGTTGTTGCTGCTGGTGGTGTACTTCTGCTACCAAATTTTGCAGCCTTTTTTATTACCCATAGTCTGGGGGGCCATTATTGCCATCGCTCTGATGCCTTTGGTCAAAGGGTTGATGAAACGCTTTTCGCTCTCTCAGGGCAAGGGGAGTATGTTGGTGACTCTCGTGGCACTTGCAGCCCTGCTAATACCGACAGTCTGGTTCTCTGGCGCAGTGTTCAGCACGACTCAAGAAGTCGCAACGTCGGTAACAGAAGGCACCTTGGTGATCCCTCATCCTGAGGCATCAGTAGCGGAAATTCCGGTTGTCGGTGAGCCGCTGCATAAAGCCTGGAGCCTATCGGCGACCAACCTTGAAAGTGCATTGGAAACGTATGCGCCACAAGTAAAAGCTTTTGTATCTAGTGGTTTATCTGCGGTAGGTAGCCTAGGTGGCAGTGTTGTTCAGTTCATCATTTCAATTTTGATTTCAGGTGTAGTGATGAGCAATGCCGGACGCTGTAAGGCGATGGCGAACAAAGTTGTTTCGCGTCTGTTGGGTGACAAGGGTGAAGAGTATGTTGGTCTTTCAATTGCAACAGTTCGTAGTGTGGTTCAGGGCGTAATTGGTGTAGCGGTTATTCAGGCGGTATTAGCTGGATTGGGTATGGGAGTTGCAGGTGTACCGGCAACAGGTCTGTGGATGCTTGCGGTATTGATTCTGGCGATTATCCAACTACCACCCATTTTGGTTCTAGGTCCGGTGATGGCATACCTGTTCGCAGTAGAGACAACAACCGTTGCGGTACTATTTACAGTGTGGGGTATTCTGGTAAGTGCGAGTGATGCAGTACTGAAACCAATGTTGATGGGCCGTGGTGTAGATATTCCGATGTTGGTAATTCTACTGGGTGCACTGGGCGGTATGATGATGTCAGGTATTATCGGGTTGTTTGTTGGTGCGGTGGTTCTGGGTCTAGGCTATAAACTACTGATGACTTGGCTAGAGCAGGCAGACAGCACCGAACAAGAAGTTACCCAAGCGGCACTTCCGGTAGCAGCAACATTTTAATCATTGAAATAAAAGACAAAAGCCAACACTTAGGTGTTGGCTTTTTTGATCGTTGGAGCTTTTCTTACAACCGAACAAATAGATTGGATGTATATCATCAATGCTAAGGCTATCTCTCTTGGTTGAGAAGGACGACAGGATTAGAGTTAAATAAATACCCATCAAAGTCCGGATCATCGATATCAGAGAGCTTTAGTAGCTGTTGTTTCACATTTTCAAGGTGTTGCCACATTCCACTTTTAGCGGCTACCGGATCTTTACGCATCATCGCGGATAAAATCCGCTTGTGATCTTCAATCCATTCCTGACGATAGTCTTGATCAAGGATGCGTGAGTGAAGCTTTTGCCACATAGGGCTGCTTTCCCGACGTACCCAGGAGTGTTTCAGCATATCGACAAGAACAGTGTTTTGCGTGGCTTCTGCAATACATAAATGGAATTGCTCATCTCCCTTATACTCTGATTGACCGCTGGCTAGTTCTTTTAGTTCGAGATCAAGCGCTTCTCGCATACGGGCAATATCACCGGGGGTCACTTGCATTGCAGCAAATTCTGCAATGTTGCTCTCCAGTAATTGCCTGGCTTGCAACATCTCAAAAGGGCCTGAATCATCAATCATTCCTGTTTCAACATATTGGGTTTGGTTGGGGGTATTGATGATATATACGCCTGAGCCTTTACGCACCTCAACAAGGTTTTCAAGTTCAAGCATAATAATTGCTTCCCTGACAACAGCCCTGCTGACTGCTAATTGCTCGGCAATATTTCGTTCGGGAGGGAGTTTTTCACCAATATTGTATTTCCCGTCAGTAATCCAATTTCTTAAAGTGATCCCGACTTCTTGATAGGCTCGTTTGGGTTCATTATGAATAATGTTATAGTTTTTCTTCATCATTAATTCATTTGTGAGTCAGTAAAAATGAAATCAAGCTGCCATAACATGATAGATGAAGTAATTACTGCCCAATTGAGCATCCACTTTCATTATATTGTTACGGAGAGCTAGGTTGTTTGTCTTTAGTAAATAGCCAGAAAAGCTATTAATTATTCAATAGAAGACCAAAGAGCCTGTAGACTTTGCTCATTAGCCCTCAGGTTTGGAATAAACGCCAATTTATCTGCTGACATTTTCTTGCCATTTGGTTGCATAATATGTGTCACAGTCCACAGCACGCAGCCCGTGGGTAAGTTGAAAAGCACCCTGGTTTGGGTGAATAGACGCCCGTCGTCAAATGCTGGACTAACCGGTATCGCTGAACCGCCCCAGCGTTCAGCAACGGTTTGAGGGCTAAACGGCAGTGTTACAGATAATATCTCAGGGGTAACATCTTTTATCACCTCCATGACTAATCGTGAGGAGGTTCCCTCAGGCTCAAGCCATAGCCTGTGGGGGATCGAGTTATCATCCCAGCAAAGGGTGTACTTTTCGGTGCTCATAGTGTCTCCGATTATTGGAAAGTAAATAATATAAATTGCTCAATGCTTGATACTTAGAACAAACATGTCGCTTTATTAAAAAAGTTGGTTTCTTTTGGGTGCGGTAGAAAAGAAGCATGAGGTTGATGACTCATTTCTTCTGATTCATGCAGCACGTTTAATCTCAGCTCCCTGAAAATTGAGGTGAAGAAATCAAGGAAACGCTGAATAGATTTATTGTTTTCTTTCGCCTTATGGCTTAACGCATGAGTATCAACAGCTAATGGTGAGCCCATTCCCAACGTTGAAGTTAACGCTGCGAGTTGCTCTGCTGTTAATGATTGGAAATAAGCAGAGGCATGGGATATTTCTTTTTCACTATAAAGCATCTCTGCATCAGGAATTCGTAAAATGAACAAATCAAATGCTGCTGCAGCTATCATCCGTGAATAGAGTGAACCGCTGTCTTTTGAATTGCAGTCATCAATACTGGCATTTTCCTGCTGGGAGTTTGAGTAGAATGAGTAATTCACCGTTTTGATACCAACATTGACCAAGTTAACAAGCCATTCTTTGTGCTGTTGCACCCATTTGTCTTGTTGAAGAAGGTTGCTGATCTCATCGAGATTAACTGCAAATTGATTGATGCTTGAATAACCCTTTTCAGTACTACCCTGATTAACTGGGCAAGTTGAACCTGAGTCATTGGCTTGCTGACTGATATGTTCCATAACGCCACTCCCAACTTAATGACTTCCTTGCTGTTTAGCAGGTTTGTATACCAAAGATGGGGGAACAGTACATGCTCAATGATGTTTGGACAACCATTTGGTTGTTTTGGTTTACCAAAATGTGAGTGTACGCATAAATTGAATGTTGTTGCTTTAGTCAATATATCGCTGGTGGAGGCTTGGAAGTTTCTTGGCTGAACTGTGATTTTTGATTCTACACATAGCAGAAGAGATAACGTAAGATTATGGCTTTGAAAGCCATAATTGGAGTGGTCGTGGTCATTGAACAAGCTCTTGGTGATGTGAAGATGAAACAAGGTCGACGCTATATTTCTATAGGGTTGGATCTGAGGAAAAAGTTGGTATCCCAAGGCTTTGAAGTCGGGGACAAAATTCCAACAGAGCGCGAAATTGCCGAGGAGTATGATGTCAGTCGTACCGTGGTCCGTGAGGCGATCATCATGCTTGAGCTTGAGGGGCTGGTTGAGGTAAGAAAGGGCTCTGGTGTTTATGTCACAGCATTGCCAGGCCATGACGATCCATCTAGCGACGTTGTTTCCCAGTTTGATGACGGTGATATTGGCCCTTTTGAAATGTTGCAAGGGCGGCAACTGGTCGAAAGTAACGTGGCTGAGTTGGCTGCCCATCACATTACAAAGGCTGAAATATTCAAGTTACGTCAGGCCTTGCAAAATGAGAAAAATGCGCTGGATGCTGGAGAGAGTTCTGACCAATATGATAAAGAATTTCACCTACTTATTGCCCAGGCGAGTAAAAACTCTTTTCTAATTGAAGTGTTTGAACTGATGTGGTCGAAGCGAAACAGCAGCAAAATGTGGCAACAGCTTCACAGCCATATTTCATCATCAGATTACTGCAGGAAATGGATCGACGACCATGGTGCTATCTTGGCGGCCTTACAGAAAAAAGATCCTGCCGGAGCCAAGCGTGCCATGTGGACGCATCTTGAAAATGTGAAAACCACACTGTTTGAGCTTTCTGATGTTTCTGATGAGGGCTTTGATGGTTACCTGTTTGAATCGTATCCGCTGAGCTAAAACCTCCTCTTATCCTACCACGCCACATTCCGCTCCCTGTTCGTCTTGTGCAGGGAGGCATCATAAATTGTCTTCTTTTTCATTATCTTTTCCGCTTAGTGGATTCCAGATACCTCGCCTGATTGCAAAGGGGAGCACCTATCGGTTTTATGGGTAAACATATCTCTTCCCTGTCATGGTCAACCAATAACCCTGCCTAGTTGCTAGATTTATACTGATTTTCGCTTTTATTGTGTGACATGGTAGACAATATTCCGACTTGTGAGCCAATGAATATGATTTGGATCACCAATTTCGGTTTGTGCAGTTGAATGTGTAAACCAATTTTCCTTTAATGAATACCAACAGAGCAAAACACGTAGTAGATATAATCTCATTAAGGATAAAGCGATGACTGTTAAAATTGGTATTATCGGTATCGGCCAACAAGGCTCTATGTATGCTTCAGTAATGAAGAACGGCAAATTCATGGGTATGGATACTGGCACCGTTGAAGGTCTAGAACTTGCCGCTGTGTGTGATATCAGCGAAGAGCGTAAAGCATGGGCTGAAAAAGAAATTGCCGATGTACCTTTCTTTACTAACCACATTGAAATGCTAGATAGCGGTCTAATTGACGCAGTTCTTGTTGTAACTCCTCACTACTTCCACCCAGTAATGGCGATGGATGCGATGGATCGTGACATTCACGTTCTATGTGATAAGCCAGCGGGTGTATACACCAAGAAAGTTAAAGAAATGAATGAGATGGCTGCATCTAAGCCGCATCTTAAATTCGCGATGATGTTCAATCAGCGTATGAACCCGCTTTACCTGAAGCTAAAAGAACTAATGGACAGCGATGTGATTGGTTCTATCCGTCGTACAAACTGGTTGATCACCACTTGGTGGCGCCCTGAAGGTTACTACCAAATGAGTGACTGGCGTGCGACTTGGGAAGGCGAAGGCGGTGGTGTACTTATCAACCAAGCTCCACACCAAATCGACCTATGGCAGTGGCTATGTGGTATGCCAACAAAAGTAACGGCAAAAGCAGCTTACGGTAGCCACCGTAACATTGCTGTAGAAGATGACGTTACTGCTCTTGTTGAGTACGAAAACGGCGCGACAGGTGCATTCATCACTTGTGTCCATGACCTTGCAGGTACTGACCGTTTCGAAATCCTAGGTGACAAAGGCAAGATTATTGTTGAAGACAGCAAGAAGATCATCCTTAAGAAACTAAATGACACTGAGCAGAATATCAGCAACAACCTATCTTTCGAAGATATGAAGCGTTTGTTCATGGGCGGTGGCTTAGGTGATGTTATTTCTGAAGAAGTTTTCGAGTTTGACAATGTTTGGGGTCTACAACACTTCGATGTCCTGAAGAACTTCGCTGCTGCAGTCTCTGACGGTGCTGAGTTAGTTGCACCTGGTGCTGAAGGTATCAAGGCACTAAGCATCACGAATGCAATGCACTTATCAAGCTGGTTGGGTGAAGAAGTTTCTCTGCCTATCGATGAAGATCTGTACTTCGAGAAGCTACAAGAGAAGATCGAAGAAGAAAAAATTGCTAAAGCACAGGAAGCATAATCATGGCTAAACCTCAAATTGCTGTACAAATGATGATGCTAGCTGGCAAGGTCAAAGAGCTAGGTCTATTTGAAACACTGAAAAAAGTTAACGACATGGGTTTCAAAGCCGTTGAAATCTCTCAGGTTGATATGTCTGAAGAGAACGTGGCTGCGATGGAAAAAGCGGTTAACGAACTAGGCATGAATATTTGTTCTTTAAGTGCTTATACCCAACAGGTTCACCCGTCGTTCCCTGTTGACTCTTTCGACCTGCACTTTGACAAGATTGTCTCTGATGCAAAACGTCTGGATGTTAAATATCTACGCATAGGCTCTCTTCCATTCCAGCACTATGGTCATGCAGACAAGTTCATTGAATTTGCAAAGGAAATGGAACAGTGGGGTGCTAAACTTCGTGAGCACGGCATTAAATTGTTCTACCACAACCACCACTGTGAGTTCGATAAAGTAGACGGAAAAGTTCTATTTGACCACCTTGTTGAAAACACATCTGCTGAGAACATCGGTTTTGAAATTGATGTTCACTGGATTCAACGTGCCGGTCTGAACCCTGCTAAATTTATCAAGAAGATGGCTGGCCGAGCAGAACTCGTTCACTTAAAAGACTATCGTATAGTTACTCCTGCTCAAGAAGATCTTATCGGCGCACTATCTAAAGGCAATATGGACGTATTCTTCAATACGATTCAGTTTGCTGAAATTGGTGAAGGTAACCTTGATTTCAAGGAAATCATTGCGGCTTGTGAAGAGACAGGCGTTAAATACCTGCCAATCGAGCAAGATGATACCTATGGCCGCGACCCATTTGAATCTCTGCAAATCAGTATGGATAACCTTAAGAAGTTGGGTTACGCCGAATACTTTTAATAAGAAAAATAACTGGTTTATATAGTACTTAAATATATAGGTACTGATAAGAAGCATTATGCCAATTACAGTACCTCTATTTTTGTACCATTAACTTAGTAAATAAAATAATAAATGTAATGAGAGGTCTTTATGTTGAAAGTCGGTGTTATTGGTTGTGGAGCTATCTCTGTTATTCACTTTGATGCCATTGAGAAAAACAGCAATGCAAAATTGGTTAGTGTCTGTGATGTGAAGCAGGATGTGTTAAAGAAAACAACTGACCAATATAACTGTAATGGATATATCGATTACAATGAAATGCTATCAAGTGAAGATCTGGATGTTGTCCATGTCTGTACACCACACTATTTGCATAAAGAGATGATCATTAAAGCTCTTGCTTTAAATATAAATGTGATATCTGAAAAACCTGTCGTTATGAATATGGACGAAGCAGAAGAGATTAATAAAGCTCTTGAAGCTTCTACAGCGAAGCTCGCAGTCTCTTTCCAAAACAGGTACAACCCGACTTCAGTCGTTATGAGGGAGTACGTCGATAATAATACACTAGGTAAACTCGTTGGCATTAAAGGCTATGTTACATGGCAGAGAGAGCCAGAGAGTTACTATGCTGCTAGTGATTGGCGAGGTAAAACGACGACGGAAGGCGGGAGCCTGATTATCAACCAAGCCATTCATACTATTGATTTGGTTCAATGGTTAGGAGGAGAACTGGTTAAGGTTGATGGTAGTCATTCGATCAAGGCTTTCAACGATTATATTGATACAGACGACACAGCTGAGATTTATTTCGAGTTTAAAAATGGGGCAAAAGGGCTATTTTACGGCACTAATGCCTATTCAACAAATTCGCCAGTAGAAATGGAGTTACATTTTGAAAATGGGCTTCTGAAATATATGTTGGGTAAACTTTTCTTGGTTGACCAAGAAGGCGATTTAACCGAAATAGAGCGTGACTTCCAACCAGGTAAAACAGGTAAAAATTACTGGGGCGCCAGCCATGAAAAAGCAATCAATCATTTTTACCAAGCTTTTACTGTAGGAGGGGCGTATATCAGCCTTACTGATTCAATAAAGTCGATTGATATCCTTGGTCAGCTTAAAAAAGTAAATTAAAGAATTGAGATTAATATGAAAAAAGTACTGCTTTCTGCATTTGCTGATGAAATCGATATGGATCTAACCACGCAGATGGATGTGTTAGATACACATGGTATTAAACATATCGAAATGCGCGGCGTTAATGGTAAGAATATTAGTGAAGTCACTGTAGAAGAAGCCATTGAAATTAAAAAGCAACTTGATGCACGTGGTTTTAAGATATCATCTCTGGGATCGCCAGTGGGTAAAATCTACCTTAAAGATGATTTTGAAGCCCACAAGAAAATGTTTGCCCAGCTTCTTGAAGTTGCAAAAGTGCTAGAGTCTAAATACATGCGTATTTTCAGCTTTTTCATGGAGTCTGGTGTAAATCACGATGATTATGCCACTCAAGTTGTTGAAAAGCTGACTGAGTTAGCTGATATGGCTAAGCCTTACGATATTGTCCTGCTGCATGAAAATGAAAAAGATATCTATGGTGATACTTCTGAAAGGTGTTTGAGCCTAGTTCAAAGCGTCAATAGAGACAATTTTAAATTGGTGTATGACCCAGCAAACTTTGTCCAGTGTAAAGAAAATACGCTGCAAGCCTACCAACTGCTGAAAGAACACGTGTTGTACTACCATATCAAAGATGCACAAGCTTCTGATGATACGGTTGTTCCTGCCGGTGATGGTGATGGTCAGATCGCTGCTATCGTTGAATCTATTACGGATAACGGCTACAACGGCTTTTTGTCTTTGGAGCCACACTTGGGGAACTTTGCTGGTTTCGCCGCTCTTGAAAACTTGGAAAATGATGATGTTGCAGAGCTTGAAAAAAGTGATGCCAGCAAGTTCGGCCTTGCTGTAACTGCACTGAAGTCAATCCTTGATGAAAAGGCCATTTCCTACGCCTAATATTGTTTTTTGATGCTTAATTTTTCCTGAAATTAACTGTTAAACCTCGAATCTTTTTTGCCATTTTATTTAGGCCTTGTGGTATTTGCACTGATTTTTTGCTGGTTGAGAGAAATGGTTTAAGCCTCTCTTCCAGCTTTTTTTTTGCTCACCATTATCTACCCCCTGAAATTGCCAACCAATGCTTAGCCCATCACTGGTAAATCGCCTACACGCTCTCTGAGTCTTCAGTTTGAATAGCTGCTTTCCTTAATAGTTTGATGCAAATCGCCATTTGATCCAATCGAGTGATAAGGATCATGTTTTAGGTATGCCAATATATCAATTGGTTTTTAACTTGGTGATAATTGGTTGACCGAAAGGGGTGCTGGTTAGCGTTTTTCCCCGCTATGTACAAGAGAAGAACCCAACAGCAGCTTATGCCTTTTCATTTTCCAAATAACTCATGGGTATTTCTAATAAACAGTTGTAAGGGACTTTATTGAACAATGCCCGAATAATATTCGCATTTAATTCGAAAGTGGTGTCATATGTTTATCAAAACAAGGAAGGCAGGTCGGCGTATCTGCATGAGTGTCACAGCCATTGCATTGTTAGGTGTGCTGTCAGGGTGTAATGAAGCTGTGACGGCTGAAAACACTGTTCCCGTTGTGCGCCCGGTGAAGTTGGCAACGCTCGGGGAACTACAAGCTAATAATATCCGACATTTTCCGGCACAGCTTTCAGCTAATAAAGAAGTTGAGGTGTCATTTCAAGTTGCCGGGCGGTTGACCGAGTTTTCTAAATTACCAGGTGATCAAGTTAACCAGGGAGAGTTGCTTGCTGCCGTTGATGACAGGGACTATCTCAATGAATTGAAATTACGCGAAGCAGATTTTAAGTTGGCGGAGCTTAATTTCAAACGTATTGAGCAGTTATTAGATAAAAAGATGGTTTCCCGGGCTGATTTTGATAATGCTGTCGCGCAGTTACAGGCAACCAAAGCCTCTTTGACTCTAAGCCAAGATAGGTTGGCTGATAGCCGTATTTCAGCGCCTTTTTCCGGTCAAATTTCGCAAATCTTTGTTGAAAACCACCAATATATTCAACCCCAGCAAACAGTGATGATGCTGCAAAATACCGATGTCTTAGATGTCCGTATTCAATTGCCAGCAAGAATTCTTTCTCAATTACAACAAGATAGCGTCGATCTCAGCTATCGCCCTCAGGTGATATTTGGTGATGCCGGTAACGAGAAACGATACGAGGTTTCCTATAAACAACATGCGACCCAAGAGACCCAGGGAACCCAGTCTTATGAGGTTGTGTTCAGCTTACCTAAGCCCGATGACCTGACCTTATATGCCGGGATGGGGGCAACGGTTGAGATCGACTTTGACCAGCTCTACCTCGATAAAGGGGAAACCAAGCAGTTTCCATTGCCTCTTACCGCTGTCTTGACGAGTGACCAGACATCAAATGCCCAGGTATGGGTATACAACCCGCAGACGGCCACGGTTTCACCACGTGATATCACTATTGCAAGCATCAGTGGGGAACATGTTTTCGTGGTGGGTGACCTAGCACCAGACGAGCAGGTTGTGACTGCGGGTCTGACGCGCTTAGTCGATGGAATGCAGGTTAAGCCACTTATTCGTGAACGGGGTATGTAGCATGAGCTTGGCTGAATATTCAATAAAAAACAAAGTAATAAGCTGGTTAGTGGTCGTGTTGCTACTGGTTGGCGGTAGTGTTTCGTTCCTTGGTTTGGGCAAATTAGAGTTTCCAGGCTTTCCCTTGCCATTGGCATTGGTAAATACCGCTTATCCCGGCGCTTCTGCTGAGCAGGTTGAAGAAGAAGTGACTGTTCAGATAGAAAAGGAAATTCTGGAGCTTGAAGCGGTGAAATATATCACGGCTTACAATAGCCCGGGCCTTTCGCAAATATTGGTTGAGCTTGATGAAAAGTACCCTGTCAGTGCTCATCCCGAAACATGGGCAACACTTAGGAAAAAACTTGAAGACTTGACTCCTTACTTACCTCCGGGTGCAATGTCGCCGCAAGTGATCGATGAATTCGGCGATGTCTATGGGATGCTCTTCAACCTTAGTACGGAAGATTACAGCTATAGTGACTTGAAGCATTATGCTGATCGGCTAAGGCGAGATCTTGGGATGCTCAATGGGGTGTCCAAGGTGTCTGTTGCTGGCTTGGTCGATAAGAATGTCGTCATTGAAATTGAGCAGAGCAAACTCAATGCGTTGGGGTTAGACCCGAATTGGATTTTTGGTTTGCTGAATAACCAAAATGTGGTGTCGAATGCTGGCCAGTTGCGGATTGGTCAACAGGCTGTCCGTTTTCACCCTACCGGTGAGTTCTCTGAATTTGAGCAACTAGAACAATTGATCGTCAGCCCTCCAGGTTCCAATCACCTGATCCGCTTAGGTGATATTGCCTCTATCGATTACCAGTACGATGACACGCCATTTAACCTGTACCGGGATAATGGCACCAAGGCTATTTCGCTGGGTATTGCATTCAAAGACAATGTGAATGTGGTTGATGTCGGTAATGCGGTCAAATCCCGCCTTGAGGAGCTTAAGTCTGATCGGCCGCTGGGCATTTATGTTGAGCCGGTTTATGACCAGTCGGCGGCGGTTGATCAATCCGTTAATGAATTCATCGTTAACCTATTTGTATCGATAGCCATCGTTATTGTCGTTTTGCTGTTTACCATGGGGCTAAAATCAGGCCTGATTATGGGGGCGGTATTGCTGTTGACAATTTTGGGCACCTTTGTCGGGATGAATCTACTCGGTATTGAGATCCAAATTATCTCACTGGGAGCTCTAATCATCGCTTTAGGGATGCTGGTTGATAACGCCATTGTAATTACCGAAGGGGTTATCGTTGGTATCAAGCGTGGCTTGAGTAAAGCAGAGTCAATCAAAGAGGTGGTTTCCCAAACCCAATTCCCATTATTGGGCGCAACGGCGATCGCCATTATCGCATTTGCACCTATTGGCCTGTCACCGGATACGACGGGGGATTTCCTCGGTTCGCTGTTTTATGTCCTTCTTATTGCGTTATCGCTAAGCTGGTTTTTTGCAATCACACTGACACCGTTTTTCTGTGACCTGTTGTTCAAGGACGACATTGAGCAGGGTGGAAACGAGCAAGGAGAAATTGACCCTTACCAGTCAGTGGTTTTCCAAGCCTACCGATTTATTCTGGCAAAAGCGTTGCGCCACCGTATTCTGTCGATGACTGCAACCATGGCGATCCTGATTGCGGCATTGGTCGGCTTTGGCCATGTGAAGCAAGCATTTTTCCCGCCGGCTAATACACCATTGTTTTTTGTCGATGTTTGGATGCAGCAAGGCTCAGACATCAATGCAACATCAGAAAAATTAGCTACGCTTGAGAATGAAATTTCAAATCTGGAAGGGGTTGAGAAAGTCACGTCGGTGATGGGAATGGGAGCCCAGCGCTTTGTTTTAACCTATACACCAGAAATGATCTACCCGAGCTATGGACAGATGTTAGTTCAGGCAGAAGATCTGGAAACGATTCAGCACCTCATCCCACAGATCCGAAACATGTTAGACACACAGCATGCGGATATTGAACATAAAATCAAACTCATGCAGTTGGGGCCTGCACCTGCTGCCAATATCGAAGCACGTTTCTATGGCCCGGACCCTGTCGTCTTGCGCCAACTTGCCGACCAAGCTATTGAGGTGATTTCCCAGGAACCACGGGCTATTGAAACACGCCATTCTTGGCGTGAGCAGACCATGATGCTACGCCCGCAAATTGATTTGGCAGCTGCCCGCCGCAGTGGTGTAAGCAAGTCAGATATAGATTCAACCTTACTTCTCAATACCTCTGGTCAATCAGTTGGTTTATACCGGGAAGGTTCGGATCTGCTGCCGATTGTCGTTAGAGCACCAGAAGGGGTTAGGACGGATATCAACAGGATCAGAGATGTAATGGTCTGGAGCAGCGAGAGTAATGGCTATGTGCCCATGGAGCAGATAGTGACAGGCTTCAAGCCAGAGTTTGAGGACTCCTTGATTATCCGCCGGAATATGCGCCGTATGATTGCGGTTATGACGGATGTGGATCCACTTAGTGGTGATACTCCGGAATCACTGAGGCAGCGCCTGGAGCAAAGTGTTGAAGCTATACTTCTACCCCCTGGCTACAGCTTGGAATGGGGAGGGGAGTACGAGGTGTCACAAATGGCTCAGCAGGCATTGTTCAGTTCACTGCCGCTAGGTTACCTTGCCATGTTCTTGATCACTGTGTTCCTGTTTAACACCATTCGCCAGCCGCTGGCGATATGGTCGACAGTTCCACTGGCTATTATTGGTGTTGCTGCAGGGATGTTGTTGCTAGATATACCTTTTGCCTTCACTGCATTACTTGGCTTACTGAGCTTGTCAGGGATGATCTTGAAAAATGGCATTGTATTGGTTGAACAGATCAATATTGAGCTTGGGCGCGGCTTTAAAGTACAAGACGCTATCCAGCGAGCTAGTATCAGCCGTATGCGACCAGTGTGTATGGCTGCCGTAACGACGGTATTGGGAATGTGCCCGTTGTTATTCGATGCTTTCTTCGCGTCTATGGCGGTCACCATTATCTTCGGCCTTGCCTTCGCCACTATCCTGACACTTCTTGTGTTGCCAGTGGTTTATTCATTGCTTTATCGCGTTCGGTTCGATAAATAAATTCACCTCTCCCCCATGGGCTTTTTGTGGGGGAGGGGCCTAGCCTTGGATGTATCTTTGAATGATAAAACAAAATGCTCAAAAGCATGCTTGTTGCAGCATTGCTTTTCTACTTTGCAGCTCTGTGGCAAATGGAGCTTATGCCTCTGATCTTGTTCAGGTTTATGAACAAGCGAAACAGTATGACCCCCAACTATTGCAAATAGCGGCGCAGCGGGATGCGGCTTTTGAAGCTATCAATAGCAGCCAGAGTGTATTGCTGCCCCAAATCAGCCTGGCCGCAGGATATGATGTTACCCGTAGTAATGACATGGGTAGCTTCGACCGGAACACGGCAATGGTTGGAGTAGGTTTTTCACAGCAACTATACAACCGTTCTAGTTGGGTTTCCCTTGCATTGGCAGAACAGCAAGCCCGTCAGGCAGATGCTATTTATGCGACTGAGCAACAGAGCCTGATACTAAGGGTTAGCACAGGTTACTTTGCTGTACTGAGCGCACAGGATAACTTACGTTTTGTACAGGCTGAAAAGCGTGCAGTTGGACGCCAACTTGAGCAAACCCAACAGCGTTTTGATGTGGGGTTATCCGCAATTACTGACGTACACGATGCTCAGGCCCAGTATGATGCGGTGTTAGCCAATGAAATTTTGGCAAAAAACGAAGTAGCCAACAGTTTCGAGAGCCTGCGGGAAATTACAGGCATAGAATATACCGACATTGATGAACTCGATGTTGCAAGGTTCAGTGCCTCGCCACAGCCATTACCTATTCAGGCCTTGCTTGAACAGGCCCAGCAGCAAAATTTGTCCCTGCTTGCTGCAAGAATTGGACAAGATATTGCCCGCAATGCGATTTCCCTCGCAAAGGCAAGCCGCCTGCCGGAATTAACATTTAATGGTAATTACAGCTACCAAGATATTTCCAATAGTTACCTGGGTTCTCAGGATGGTGATGGCACCATGTACACATTAGGGGTTAACTTGTCGGTACCTCTTTACACTGGCGGGGCTATCACTTCTCAAGTCAAAATTGCTCAATATGATTATGTTTCGGCAAGTGAACAGCTTGAGGCCAGTTACCGGGGTGTGCAGAGGACTGTGTACAGTAACAATAATGATATTGTCGCATCCATAGGCTCGATTCAGGCATTTGAACAGGTTGTCGTTTCAGCCCAAACCGCATTGGAAGCAACAGAAGCGGGTTTTGATGTCGGGACAAGAACCATTGTCGATGTGCTGGATGCAACAAGGCGGCTGTATTCGGCGAACCAAAGCTTATCAAGTGCCCGCTATAACTACATTCTAAGCACGCTACAGTTGAAGCAGGCTACTGGTTCGCTTAGTGAGCAAGATATTTTCGACATAAATGCGGGGCTTATCCCCAGCCGAAAATAAACGATGACATCTACTGAAGATAGTCTGAATTGAAGCCCTTTCAGTGAGAAAGGGCTTTTGATTATTAATCGAAATAATATCGAATAATAATCGAATTGAATATTGATAATATTGGTGTGATAAATTAACTGATATCTTGAATACGGACTGAATATATTTGCTTTAATTTATTGTGTTTAATTATGGAATAAAGTTCGACTAAGGCTCATTATTGCCAGTGCTGAATTTTTAGTAATTGATTCAACGGGTTATGCTTTTCTGTGTTATGGTGTTTTTTGCTATTCATCGAAAGCCACTATTTTGATTAATTAAATATAATCTTGTCTTGAATTGGCATTTGTGCTTTATTTTAACTATAAGAATATAAATAGTGTCAATAATAAATAAGAGGGAGTATAAAATGAAATCGTTATTTATATCTAAAATGTTAATTATCATGGCATGCTTTGTCATTAGCCCTGTACACGCTGAAGATACGCAATACATATCAAGTAAGACAGTTATGACTCAGGCAGAGAAAGTAAAACTTAATGAGAGCTGCACCGCTAGAGATGGTTGGCGAGACGCAAGGAACTCGGCATCTCCTGAGCGTTGTAAGGGCTCAGATAACTACTTGCAGTATATGCGTGAGTGGACAACTGGCGTAACAAGTCGCTGGTACTTCAATTAGTTTTTACGATGTAATATCCATTTTATTATGGTTGTAAACACCTCGCCGGGTATCCAGCGAGGTGTTTTTATTGTTTATAAGGTTATGCTTCTGCTTCAGCAAGCTCTGTTTCGCTGTCGTTCTGTATTGTTTTATCTTTTAGCGTCCACATCGTTTTATAAAGAAGGAAGCAAGCAAACATACAGATACCAGGCAACGCAAACATGATCCCCTTGATACCGAGTAATGTTGACTCTGCTTGCATCTCTAGGCCAGCGGTGTAGCCAATGATGCTCAACCCCATACCTGCGATGAAACCTGCAAATGCTTGTCCCATCTTACGCATAAATGAGTAACTAGAGTAAAGGATACCTTCTGAGCGCTGTCCTGAAATCTCATAGTTGTAGTCAATACAGTCTGCCACGTTTGCCCAGAATAGAATGCTTGGCACCATCAATAATGGGCCATGGATTACAAAGTATACCAAAGTGCCATAGACCGATGCTGGCATCGCAAACCAGATTGCATTAACTATGGTTGCTAGTAAGAAGCAAGTGACCATGATTCTCTTCACGCCAAACTTACCGACGATTTTACCTACCGTTGGTGCCAGTAGGAAAACCGATACCATCATCACAACAGAGTTAGCAGAGATGAGCCACAACCCACCCGGTAGGTTTTCAGATAAGAAGTAGTACAAAATACTACCTTGCCCCATCATCGCTGTTAATAAAAACATAGAGGCAATAGAGACACATAAGTACGGCTTGTTTTTACCCACTGTTTTTAATGTGGTTGCGAAATTCACATTCTCGGTTGTAGTGGTTGGTTCGTGCTGGATGTTTTCAGATGTGAAGCGGTAAGCCATGATGTATGCGAGAAAAGAGAGCAAGCCCATAATGGCCATCGCATATAAATAAGCAGTACTCAAATCATCGGCATAGATAGATAGCAGCAGTGGCATTAGGATGTTTGGTGCGATAGAGCCAATCATTCCCCCTACAGCACGCGAGCCAGCAAGAGAGGCGCGCTCTTGAGGATCTTTGGTCATCACGGTTGCCAACGAACCATAAGGGATATTGACAAACGTATAGGCCATACCCCAAAGAATATAAGTGGCATAGGCCCAAACTAGCTTCTGAATATCACTCAGTCCAGCGGGTGCCCAGAAAACTAATATGGCACAAACGACGACAGGCCAGCTTCCTTTTAACAAAAATGGACGAAATTTCTCGCCCCGGCGTTTACTGAACATCTTGTCACAAAATGCGCCCATCATAGGATCATTAATTGCGTCCCACATACGAGCCACTAGAAAAATGGTACCTGCTGCCGCAGCCGAAATACCAAGTACGTCAGTATAATAAGCGAGTAGAAAAGCGGATGTCATACCGAAGGTAAGCGTATTACCTACATCGCCCAGCGCATAGCCGATACGATTAATTTTAGTTAACGTTTTCATTCCATTGCCTCAAATTAATATTTGAAAATACAGAAAATAGACATACGGAGTGGAGAGATATATTCCCTCCACCAGAGGTAGATTTAATTAGAAAATTTTCAGGTCGTAATGCGCGCTAAACTTTATATCGTAATATTTCAATGTTTCTGTGTTTCCACCAGTATGGCGGTACTCTTGCGCTTTATTTAAGACAAGTGTGTTTCTCAGGCCGGCAAGCGGTCCACTCTGTGGGGTATAAGAAAAAATTAAGTTTGCGCCAAAGCCTTCAATTTCAGTTTCTTTTGAGGAGTCTTTATAGCCATCTGTTACAATCCCACTCAACGCGACATTGAAGCCATCGGTGAATTGGTAAACCCCCATCAATGACCATGCAAACATTTCGTGGTAACCACGGTCGATACTCATGTCAAATGAGTAACCCCAGTCATTGTCAATATTTGCAGAAGCCATCTTCGGTCCGGTATAACCGAAGTTACCCAAAAAGGTTGCTCTATCTTTGTGGTAAGTTAGTTGGTTGGAAACAACATAACTTGAGTCTTCACCGCTCAGGGCCTCGCTTAAGTCTTTTTCATCGCCAAGAAGACCGAAATACATTGCACGGGCTTCATACTTGAAGTAGGCATTATCACTATCAAGCCAATTGTAGCTACCCTGCACACCAATTTGATTGGCGACATTATTTTGATAAGAAGTACCAAACAATAATTGGTAGTCATTGGTATCCCAAGCTAAACCCACTGCATAGTATGGCTCTTTCTCTACTTCCATCGAGAAATCCGACCAATCTACAACAATACGCCCGTCATCTGTCCATGAGTGGTTGCCTACACCTGCGACCCTTTGGGAGTACAAACCATACAGTTTGACATTTCCAAACTGGCCTTGATAGAGCGCCCCTTCCTTTAAACTTGGCGTGGTACGGTTCGATGAATCATCGATAAAAGGGATCATGTGTTCGAGGGTACCGTAGTAGTAATCGGTACCAAATTGACCAACCGTTAAGTGAAACTGCTCTGCAAAATCAAACGCGACATTGGCATACCCAAAGGAGAAACTATCATGGCCATCAAGATACATGCGTGTACCTCTATTTGGATTGGCTTTCAGTTTTTCAACGGCATAAAAGCCTCCGCCAAAACTCACCGTATCTGCAAATTGGCCTGATTCGAAATCGAATAGAAAGCCCTGTACCCAGGCATCAATTTTAGGTCCCATATCACCTTGAGGGGAAACACTTGGCCTGTCGGCATTACGTAGTTCATTTCTTAATTGCAGGTTCAGTGTTGAGTCATCAATGACATTGGCCAGTGCTGGCATTGCCAGTGAACTTGAAATGACGGCTGCTAAACATGTGTATTTAGAGGGGAGGTAAGAAGTCATCGTCAGGTAATCCTTTATCTTTTTAATCGTTCACGCTGTATCGGTATGCCAATTATTGATCCTTGGTGACCAGTTTTAAATATTGGTATACCTGAACTATGACTTCCTTAACACTCCCTGAACAGATATCGAGAGCTAGCTCAAGCTTTTTAATTAGTTGGCCATAAATATATTTGTTTAATTCGAGTTTTATGCCGCTTAAAAGAAGTTTTCATCCTAACTGAGAGGAATTTTAAATTTGAGTAATTACTTAATTTTTATAATTGATTCGCTAAAGGTAATAAGGAATATCTTTGATTTTTTATCAATGCTTTTTGATTTAAGTGCTTATTTTATAAGGATTTATCTTGGTTGGTGTATGTCTCTAAATTTATTGTACGAGTGTGCAGTAAATATTGATGATAATTTGGCTTATAGTAAGACAATTGTATTTAATTTAGTTTTGTTGTTATTTACTGTTAGGCAAATAATCGGTTTAAAGAGGAGGGGATATAATCAGCACTCAATGAGCATTAATATGATGAGTGCATTATCTATTGATAATTAATGGGAAATTAAGAAAGAGATCGAGGTGAAAAGCTGATTTGTGAGGGTATGTGCCTTACCGTGATGTGATAAGGCACTGGTCGTTAAAGTGTTGGCTAAGCCTGGGGAAGCGTTTGACCGCCTTTTATCGTCTTATCAGGCAGTGTCCACATGGTTTGGTATAAAAAGAAGCAGGCGAGCATACAGAAACCCGGTAATAAAAACATCACGCCCTTTATACCCATCAGGGTCGTCATGGTCTGGCTTCCCAACCCTGCAGTATACCCAACTATATTAAGCCCCATACCGGCAATAAAGCCTGCGATAGCCTGGCCCATTTTACGCATGAATGAGTAGCTAGAATAGAGAACGCCCTCATTACGCACCCCTGACAACTCATAGTTGTGATCAATACAATCAGCAATATTGGCCCAAAACAAGATGCTGGGTAATAGGATGCAAGGGGAGTGTAAGATGAGGTATCCCAGCGTGATATAAATGTTTGATGGCAGCAAAAACGCAATCAGGTTAACCACAACGGCAAGGGCAAAGCAGTTAAGCATGATCGGCTTTACGCCAAACTGGGCCACCAGTTTTCCAGCCAGTGGTGCACAAACAGCAATACTGACCATCATGATGAGCGAGTTAGCCGTGATCAGCCATACACTTCCGGAAAGGTTTTCGGCCAAATAGTAATAAAGAATGCTCTGTTGCCCCAACATTGCGGTTAATAGGAACATAGAGGCTAAGGCTACGCATAGGTATGGTTTGTTGTTGCGAATAGTTTTTATCGTTGCCGGCAGGCTGACAGCATTAGCTTGTGCCGGGGGCTCATGGGTAATATGTTCTGCAGTAAAGCGGTAAGCCAATAAGTAGGAGATAAAAGACAATATCCCCATAATTGTGATCGCATAGAGGTAGGCTTTGCTTAACTCATCAGCAAAAACGGACAAGAATAACGGCATGATAATAGCCGGAATAATACCACCCACCAGACCACCCACCGACCTAGCACCAGCAAGAGATGCACGCTCTTGAGGATCATTGGTCATGACTGTCGCCAATGACCCATAAGGTATATTGACGAAGGTATATGCCATACCCCAAAGGATATAAGTGGCATATGCCCAGATAAGCTTCTGGATATCGCTAAGACCTGCAGGAGCCCAAAAAACCAAAATGGCACAGAGTACGACTGGCCAACTGCCTTTAATCAAGAAGGGGCGGAACTTTTCCCCATGGCGCTTACTGAACATCTTGTCACAAAAGGCACCCATCATAGGGTCATTGATACCATCCCAGATCCGGGCGACCAAAAAAAGGGTACCTGCAGCGGCAGCAGAAATACCTAGCACATCGGTATAGTAGAGCAGTAAGAAAGCGGATGTCATGCCAAAGGTAAGGGTATTTCCTACATCACCGAGCGCATAACCTACCCGGTTCATTTTCGTTAGGGCCTTCATTCTGGGTCCTTAGTTATAAAATTTGTACTTAGCCAATCTAGTTAAATCGTTAAAGTTAGGTACCACCAATCACACCCTTAAGTTTGGTGTGCCAATAATCGAATATCTGAGAGCGGATTCATATATTGGTATTCTGAAAACATGACCCTGTTATCAATTGCTCATGACAAATGAAGATCTACTTCAAATTTTTTGGTTGGGGTTTGCTAGCATGTTGCAGTGAACATAGGCGTATGTTGGAAATTAGATAAGGGTGGTTTATCTGATGTATAACTGGCTTACCAAACGATAGGATTTATAAACAAGAAAACACCTCACTGATGCAGTGAGGTGTTTTAAGAAAAGGTTTATTGCAGATTAAGCTTCAGCAAGCTCGGCCTGTTCTTCAACCTCGCTAACACTTTTCTTGTCTTTTAGGGTCCACATTGTTTTGTATAGGATGAAGCAGGCGACAGCACATATGCCAGGCAGGACAAACATCACCGCTTTAATTCCAAACAGCGTGGCATCAGACTGGGCTTCTAAACCTGCTGTATAACCAACTAGGCTCAGCCCCATACCGGCAATAAAGCCTGCAATGGCCTGGCCCATTTTGCGCATGAACGAATAGCTCGAGTAAAGGACACCTTCACCGCGTTGGCCTGAAATTTCATAGTTGTAATCAATGCAGTCTGCAATGTTGGCCCAGAATAAAATACTTGGCAGCATAATGAATGGTGCGTGGAGGATCAGGTACCCAAGGGTAATGTAAGTCGATGACGGAAGCAGGAATACACCGATATTGATTATGGCGCCGAGAGCAAAACAGGTCAGCATGATTTTCTTGACGCCAAACTTACCGACCAACTTACCTGCAAGAGGGGCAAGTATACCAATTGTGACCATCATGATGATGGAGTTTACAGAGATCAGCCAAACTCCCCCTGATAAGTTTTCAGCAAGGTAGTAATAAAGAATGCTTTGTTGGCCAAGCATTGCCGTTAACAGGAACATAGAAGCAATAGCAACACAGAGATAAGGCTTGTTCTTGGCGATAGTTTTTACTGTCGCGGAAAAGCTGACTGCCTCTGTTTCTGGCACTGGTTCATGCTTGATGTGTTCGTCGGTATAGCGGTATGCAATCAGGTAGGAGATGAATGAAAATACACCCATAATAGTAATGGCATACAAATAGGCTTTGCTTAGGTCATCGGCATAGAGAGACAGCAGCATTGGCATCACGATAGCCGGTAAGATACCACCAATTAGGCCTCCGACAGAGCGAGCACCAGCAAGTGAAGCACGCTCCTCTGGGTCATTAGTCATAACGGTAGCCAATGAGCCATAAGGGATATTGACGAAAGTGTATGCCATACCCCATAGAATATAAGTGGCATAAGCCCAAATTAACTTTTGAATATCAGTCAGGCCGGCGGGTGCCCAGAATACCAAAATGGCACATAGTACTACTGGCCAGCTTCCTTTGATCAGAAATGGGCGGAATTTTTCCCCTTTGCGTTTGCTAAACATTTTGTCGCAAAAGGCGCCCATCATCGGGTCATTAATTCCATCCCACATCCTCGCGACTAGAAATAGTGTACCTGCTGCAGCAGCAGAGATGCCAAGTACATCGGTGTAATACAAAAGAAGGAAAGCTGATGTCATGCCAAAGGTAAGGGTATTGGCTACATCCCCAAAGGCATAACCGACCCGGTTCATTTTTGTTAAGGTCTTCATGTTAATTGTCCATGCAAAAATAAAAATGAAATAGGCTGCCAATGCAATATCAATAACAGCCTATCTGTAGAAATAAGTGTTAATGTCACAGCAACTGGATGTCGTAATGACCTGTGAATTTGATGTCGTAGTATTTAAGGGTTTCGGTGACCGAGTTTCGCTCCCTGTACTCATTGGCTTTATTGAGAATAATGCTTGAGCGTAACCCTTTGAGTGGGCCTGCTTGTGTGGTATGCATCAAAATCAAATTCGCCCCAACGCCCTCAATGGTTTCGTTTTTAGTGGCATCGCTATAGCCGTCGGTGACGACGAGCGCTAGGCCAAGGTTGATGTTTTCGAGGGCTTGGTAGAAGCCGCCCATTTGCCATGAGGTCATATGGTGGCCGTTACGATCGATACTTTGGTCAAAAGGGAAAACAATATCGGTATCCACTTCTGGTGAATCGAGTTTGTTACCGACATACCCGATTGAGGCAAGGAAGGTAGCCTTGTCTTTGTTGTAGGTTAGTTGGCCAGAGATTCCGTACGAGTCATCATGGAACCTTTCGTTGGCTTTGGTATCCCCTGTGGTCTTGGCATATAGGCCGACATATTCCAGCTTAAAGTAAGCGTTATCCTCATTGAGCCAGCTATGGCTACCTCGTGACATTACCTGATTGGCAACATCTTCCTGGTAGGAAAGGGTCAGTGAGATCTGGCTCTGGTCATTTTCCCATAGCCCCCCAATGGCATAGAAAGGTGACTCATCAATAAGGATGTTCATTGAGCCGTCTTCATTGAAAGTAAAGTAGGTCCGGCCCTCATCAGTCCATTGTGTGTCATAGCCACCGGCTGCTCGGGTGGAATAAAGGCCATACAGGTAGAATTGATTGAAACGACCTTCATAAAAGGCACCTTGGCGCAGGGTTGGCACGGTGCGAGCAGAAGATTCATCGACGAGTGGCAGGAGGTAGTCCAAGCTGCCGTAGTAATAGTCAGTGCCGAACTGACCGATTGTGATATGGGCTTTTTCCGAGAAATCAAAAGCTAGGTTGGCATATGGGATAGAAATACTGTCATGGCCATCAAGGTAAAAGCGGGTTGAGCGGTTAGGGTTGGCAAGTAGCTTCTCAACATGGTAAAGCCCTGCATTGAGGCTGACGGTATCAGCCACTTGGCCGGATTCGAAATCGAACAAGAAACCTTGTACCCACGCATCGATTTTTGGACCGTAGTCACCTGAAGCACTTGGTCGGTCGGCATTGCGGTATTCATTCCTCAATTGCAGGTTCAGCGAGGCGTCATCTAATAATGCTGCAGTAGCTGTTGGCAGCGCGACAGAGCCGCTCATGATAGCAGCAGTGATTATTGTTCTGGTCGTAGGGCAAAGGTTCATTGTTCTATCACTTATCGTTATTGGTGTACCAATTATTAAATCTTGATAAACCAATTAATATATTGGTATTCCCAAAGTTTGACGGTGTTATCACTCCTTTGTTATGAAACACGATCTACTTCAAACTTTATTTTGTTGTTTTTGGCTTTTTTATAGCTTGAAATACTAATTTTCGGGTGGTTTGTGTGCTTCTATGGGTTTGGTTTACCGTTTTATGGACCGCTTAAGTTGATAAGTTGTGGCTGTTGTCACGAAGCTTCTTTGGCTTCGTTGAGAAAAGTGAAGCTAATATATGGTATATTGGTATGCCAATGATCAATCTAGTTGAATAAGTGCCAGGAGGGTCTGTGTCTAAGCTAGAACAACGTCAACGACGCGAACAAGGCATCATTGAGATGATGCTGTCTCAACTAGAGCATAAGCGAGTGCTTGAATTACGAATGTCTGATATTGCTAAGTTAGCCGGATGCTCAATGGGGGTCATTTATTCACATTTCCCCAGTAAAGAAGACTTGTTGCTGGCGTGTGCTAACCACCAGATGAAATTAGATATGGCATTGTTGGACCGTATGGTTATCGGCCAGCCAGACCCTTTGGATAAGATATTGGCTGCCAACATTTTTTACTGGGTCAGCTCCCATAACAGCATTAGCCAATATGCATTGAAGCAATTTGTCATGAATCCGCATGTTTGGAGTGCAGCCTCTCCCTACCGGGTTGATAGGATGAACGCGCTTGCTGGCGAGATTTTGGAAAAAATGAAGCATGTTGCTACACAGGTCAATACTGAATTTCAACTGGGGTTAGATCGCTCAGGTATTGAAATGTTTTTGTATGGCATTTTTGGCAGCACGATAGGCTTATACCAAGAATCTGTCTGTGGCTTTATTGGATTGATGTGTACTCAAAATACAGATGCCGATCCTTATTGGCTCCTGTATAAACAAATACTAAAGCGCAATCTAAAAGGATGGGATATTCAACCTCCGGACTTAGATGAACGTATTGACCGAATTTATAGTCTGTTATCAAGCGTGTTTAATGATGTTTCAAGCGATCCTCAACGAGATATAAACAATAACTAGGAGAGCAAGATTCAACATTGGTGTGATTGGCCAGTTAGTGAGGGGGAGCGGCATCCTCCAATGTGGCGATGCAGACATTAAATGATTATAAAAAACAGGTACCAGCATGAAAACTGGTACCTGCTTGCTCAAGCTAGATTCAAATTAGAAGTGTGAACGCTTAAGGGCTAACTCCAGTCCTCGCACTTCAGCTAGACCCTTCAGGCGGCCAATAGCTGAGTAGCCTGGGTTAGTTTTTTTCTTCAGATCATCAAGCATTTGATGGCCATGATCAGGTCGCATTGGAATTAGGCGATTATTACCTGATTTCTCACGACGCTGCTCTTCTTCCAAAATAGCCATGACAACATTGTACATATCAACGTCACCTTCTAGGTGGGCTGCTTCATGGAAGCTCATTTGGTTTTCTTCACGCTGTGTTGAACGTAAGTGAGTGAAGTAAACGCGATCGCCATGCTTTTTGATCATATTGACCAGATCATTGTCACCGCGGACGCCATACGAGCCAGTACACATTGTGATGCCGTTCATTTGGCTTGGGACTTCTGTCGTTAGCCAATCGATATCTTCAATCGTTGATACAATGCGTGGCAGGCCAAGGATTGGGCGCGGTGGATCGTCTGGGTGCACAGCCATCTTCAAGCCATTGGCTTCACAAATTGGCATCAGCTCTTTCAGGAAGTGCGCCATATGCTGACGAAGCTTGTCTTTGTCAATGCCTGCATAACGATCAAGCTGGGCCTGGAACTCTTGCAGCGTGTAGCCTTCTTCTGCGCCAGGTAGGCCAGCAATAATATTACTGGTTAGTTTAGCGACATCGGCTTCTGACATGTTGTGGAAGTAGTTCAGTGCCTGAGATTGCTCTTCAGCCGTATAGTCTTGCTCTGCACCCGGGCGCTTTAGGATGTGTAGCTCAAATGCTGCAAAAGCGATTTGGTCAAAACGAAGCGCTTTTGAGCCGTCTGCCATCTCATATTCGAGGTCGGTACGCGTCCAATCCAGTACAGGCATGAAGTTATAGCAAACCGTATCGATGCCACACTCGGCAAGGTTGCGCAGGGTTTGCTTATAGTTGTCTATCCACAGCTGGAAGTTACCTGTTTGGGTTTTAATTTCTTCATGCACAGGGACACTTTCAACAACTGACCAAGTCAACCCTTTGGCTTCAATCAATGCTTTGCGTTTGAGGATTTCTTCTTTTGTCCATACTTCACCATTCGGGATGTGGTGGAGTGCATTCACGATACCCGTTGCACCAGCCTGACGAATATCATCAAGGGACACTGGATCATTTGGGCCATACCATCGCCAAGTTTGTTCCATGTAAACTACCTTCTATAAATTGTGGTGCTGAATTTGGCCTTTCTACCAATTCAGGTATACCAATCATGCTAAGCTCACCGTTATCTTTGCTTCGTACCGAATGATTGTCAAACTTAAAATTGCTATTGATTGACCAATATCACGAATTGCCAAGCATTTTGGTTGACCACTTTTTAAGTGTGATCTGTGTCCTGTTTTCCGGAGAGGGTTTATACTTATAATCGTTGCAAAGCATGAGATTGATGATTAATAAGGCTTTATGCTTCATAGAAGCACGAAATTGAAGTTGATTATCCCTTGTTTAAATTGGTGTTCCAAAAATGCTGGGCACCTATGTATACTATTTCATCCCATAGATCGCCTGAGATTTGGTATATCACCATTTTTTCGGCAACGGAGTGCAACATGACAACAACATTATCCGCAATTTCTGAAGCTGCGAAAAAGCCAAGCTTTGATCGTGAGAAGCTAAAAAGCCGAATTGTTCACCTTGGATTTGGTGCTTTCCACCGCGCCCACCAAGCACTTTTCACTCATGAGATGCTTGAAAAGACAGCCAGTGACTGGGGTATTTGTGAAATTAACCTCTTTGGTGGCGAGGATCTGGTGACTCAGCTACGTGAGCAAGACCACTTGTTCACTGTCGCAGAAAAAGGGGCTGAGTCGACAGAGGTTAAAATTGTCCACTCCGTAACTGAGTCTTTGCACCCCACTTTTGACGGTAAGCAAGCGGTTCTAGCTAAAATGGCTGAGGAGCAGGTTGCCATTGTTTCGATGACAATTACCGAAAAGGGCTACTGCGCCGATCCTGCAACAGGCCGTTTAGATAAAACGAATAGCTTGATCCAAGCTGATTTAGCCAACCCTCATGAGCCAAGCTCAGCAATTGGTTATATTGTTGAAGCATTACGTATCCGCCGTGATGCCAACATTAAACCATTTACGGTAATGTCTTGTGACAATGTGCAAGAAAACGGCCATGTTGCCCGTGCCGCCGTACTTGATTTTGCTTATCTGGTTGACCAAGAGCTGGCTGGTTGGATTGAAGCAAACGTGACATTCCCTTGTACTATGGTTGACCGCATTGTCCCTGCGGCAACGCCTGAAACTCTGGCTGAAATCACTAAGCTAGTCGGGGTTGAAGACCCATGTGGTATTGCATGCGAGCCGTTCCGCCAATGGGTTATCGAAGACAACTTTGTCAATGGCCGCCCAGATTGGGATGTAGTTGATGGGGCAAAATTTGTTGCTGATGTCGTGCCGTTTGAAGAGATGAAACTGCGCATGCTAAACGGCAGCCACTCATTCCTTGCCTATCTTGGTTACCTTGGTGGTTATCCGCATATTTCAGACACCATGACCAACGAACACTACCGCAAAGCTGCCTTCGACATGATGATGAAGGCGCAAGCGCCAACGCTAAATATGCCGGAAGGGACAGATCTTGAAGGTTATGCCCACCTATTGATCGAGCGTTACACCAACCCAAGCCTAAAACACCAGACTTGGCAAATTGCGATGGACGGCAGTCAGAAAATTCCTCAGCGCATGGGAGGCTCTTTGCGCCACCACCTTGCCGCTGGAACCGACTACAAATGGTTGGCAATGGGGATTGCGGGCTGGATGACATATATCAGTGGTGTTGATGAAAAGGCCAAGACGATTGATGTCCGCGACCCTATGGTTGACCAGTTTAAGGCACTTTATAAGCAACACGGTATCAATACTTCAGTCGTAAGGGAAATCTTGGGCATTGAAGCCATTTTTGGTACTGACTTGATTCAGAACGACAGTTTTGTTGCTGAAGTCACTAAAGCTTACCAGTTGATTATCACCAAAGGCGCCCGTGCCGCCGTTGCTTCCCTGTAATTGAGTGTTTTAGCGCTACCCTACAAGCTCTGCCGTTGACTCTCTAGCGGGGTAGCGCTCTTTTCGGAGTGTAATATGAAAAACTTTCTTTGTGACGACTTCCTGCTGTCGAATGAAACTGCCCGTCACCTCTATCATGAATTCGCAAAAGACATGCCGATTTATGACTACCACTGCCACCTGAACCCACAAGAAGTGGCGGAAGATCGCCGCTTTGATAACCTTGGCCAAATTTGGTTGGAAGGCGATCATTACAAATGGCGGGGTATGCGATCAGCCGGTATTGAAGAAGCACTTATCACCGGTAAGGACAGTTCTGATTTCGATAAGTACATGGCTTGGGCAAAAACGGTACCGCAAACTTTGGGTAACCCGCTTTACCACTGGACCCATCTTGAACTTCGCCGCCCATTTGGTATTACAGGCCAGCTGTTTGGCCCTAAAACAGCGAAAGGGATCTGGGACCAATGTAATGAAATGCTGGCCAGCCCAGAGTTCTCTGCCCGTGGCATCATGAAACAAATGAACGTGGTGATGGCAGGGACCACAGATGACCCAATCCATACCCTAGAGCATCATAAAGCTATTGCAGAGGACAGCAGTTTTGACATTGAAGTTGCCCCGAGTTGGCGCCCAGACCGTGCGTTTAAAATTGAGCTGGATGGCTTTGCAGATTACCTACAGCAATTAGGCCAAGTCGCAGATGTTGAAATTCGCCGCTTTGCAGACTTGCTCAACGCGCTGGACCGTCGACTTGACCATTTTGCTGCCCATGGCTGCCGGGCCGCTGACCATGGTATTGAGATCATGCGTTATGCTGCGGTACCGTCTGAATCCGATCTTGATGCCATTCTAGCCCGTCGTCTTGATGCCCAGCCGTTAAGTGAAAAAGAGATTGACCAATTCACGACAGCCGTCCAGGTTTGGTTAGGCCGCCAATACGCCAAGCGTGGCTGGGTTATGCAGCTTCACCTTGGTGCCCAGCGCAACAATAGTACCCGCATGTTCAAACTGCTAGGTCCTGATGCTGGCTTTGACTCCATCGCTGACCGCCCGTTTGCGCTTGAGTTAGCCTCTTTGCTAAATGCTATGGATCTTACTAACGAGTTACCTAAAACGATCCTTTACTGCTTGAACCCACGTGATAACGAAATGATGGCAACCATGATTGGTAACTTCCAGGGCGGCGGTATTGCGGGCAAAATTCAATTCGGTTCTGGCTGGTGGTTCAACGACCAGAAGGACGGTATGGAACGCCAGATGCAGCAACTTTCCCAGCTTGGCTTGCTGAGCCAGTTTGTGGGTATGTTGACTGACTCCCGTAGCTTCCTGTCATACACTCGCCATGAATATTTCCGCCGCATCTTGTGTAACATGGTTGGCCAGTGGGCGGAAAATGGCGAAGTACCAAACGATATCAACATGCTTGGGCAGATGGTGAAAGACATCTGTTTCAACAATGCTAAATCATACTTCCGCCTACCAGGGGAGCAAGCATGAAGCGCATTGCCCTCCTTGGTGAATGCATGATTGAGCTAAATGGCGCCCCTTTCGGCGCCATGCACCAAACTTATGGTGGTGACTCGCTCAACACTGCTGTTTACCTGGCCCGTACAGCCGGCAAAGACGCTTCTATCGAGTATGTTTCTGCACTTGGTTGTGACCCTATTAGCGATGGTATGCTGGCACGTTGGCAGCAAGAGGGCGTGGGGACTGAACTTGTATTACGGGACAATAGTCGCCAGCCAGGCCTGTACCTGATCCAGCTAGATAAAAAAGGCGAACGTACTTTTTTATACTGGCGTAACCAATCCGCAGCCCGTTATATGTTGCAACACCCTGGGTTTTCGGAGGTAGCCACCAAGCTGGCAGGTATGGATATGGTTTATCTCAGTGGTATCAGCCTAGCCATCCTACCGCACAATGATCGACTCCAGCTGATTAAGCTGCTTGAGGCATTGTCTGGTGCTGGCGTTGAAATTATTTTTGATTCCAATTACCGGCCTGCACTTTGGGAATCTGTCCAGCACGCAAGGGACTGCTATGAAGCTGTTTATGCGTTAACGTCCCTTGCGCTAGTGACCAATGACGATGAGGCTGCCCTATGGGGGGATGCCAATGAAGAAGCAACGTTGGTCCGGCTTAAGTCCGCGGGAGTGAAAAAAGCGGTAGTAAAAATGGGGGCCAAAGGTAATTACTTTGAAGACTTTACCACTGATACCCGTACATTTGTGGCTACCCGTCCGGTCAAAGCGGTTGTTGATACAACTTCAGCCGGGGATTCATTCAATGCTGGCTTCATAGCCGGGATGCTGCAGGGGCTGTCGCCGGTTAAATGTTCCGAGCAGGGGCACTTGTTGGCCGGTACTGTCATTCAGCACAAAGGGGCGATTATCCCAGCAGAAGTGATGTCCCACATCCAGTTTAATGAGACCTCCCTTTCCCTAGCCGAATAAAAGGAAGTAGGCAAAATGAGCACAATTGCACAACAACTTGCACAAATTAAAGTGATCCCGGTAATCGCGATCGATCGCGCTGAAGATATTATCCCTCTAGGGAAGGCGTTAGCAGAAAATGGTTTGCCAGCGGCGGAAATTACCTTCCGCTCAGATGCTGCTGCCGAGGCGATCCGCCTGTTACGCGAAGCCCAGCCAGATATGTTGATCGGGGCAGGGACTGTTCTCAATCGGGAGCAGGCTATTGCAGCTAAGAATGCTGGCGCGACGTTTGTGGTTTCTCCAGGATTGAACCCAACGACGGTAAAAGCGTGTCAAGAAATCGGTATCGATATTGTTCCTGGAGTCAATAACCCAAGTGCCATTGAAGCGGCACTGGAGTTAGGTATCACTACCTTGAAGTTTTTCCCTGCCGAAGCGTCTGGTGGTATTAACATGCTCAAGTCCTTGTTAGCGCCATATACCCAGATTCAATTGATGCCAACGGGAGGGGTGAATACAGCGAACGTGAGAGATTACTTGGCGATTGACCGTGTCTACGCATGCGGTGGGACCTGGATGGTCGACAAAAAGTTGATCAATGAAGGTCGCTGGGAGGAAATTGGCCGCCTAGCCCGCGAAGCGGCTGATCTGGTCAAATAAGCATGCAGTTCTGCCCGGCCTTTAACGTAAAGGCTGGGTATTCATTTATTACGGGCATGGTATTTCCCTGGCGTCACTCCCATCACTTCTTTAAATACTTTTCTGAAATAAGCGGCTGAACAAAAGCCAAATTGCTCTGCTAGATTATCGATGTTCCCCTGTTCGGTACCTAAAAAGGGCAATGCTTCTTCAATTTTCAACTGGTTGGTATAGCGAGATACCGTCAGTCCCGTCTCCTTCCTGAACTGCCTTGCAAGGTGCTCCTTGGTGACATTTAACTCACTAGCGATATCCCTGAGACTTAGGGTTGATTGAATGTTAAGGCGAATAAGGGTGATGGCCCGGCGGACGATAGTTGAATATTGATTGAGGCTGTAGCGAATAACGTTTTGGCAATAGTTGGCTGGTATGCCTTTGATAAGTGCCTTTAGATCATTAAGGTTATCCTGGCGTTCAATTGCCTTTACGTAACGGTTGGATAGGAAGTCAACAATCTGTGGGTTTACCCCGCTGTTGAAGGCGGCGCGGGTTGAAAGGGAATTCATGGTAATGGCCATGTATTTTAGGTCATGGAGTGCGTGCTGGACCCGGTTTGGAATGTGTTCATCCGCAAAAGCGTTGAGCATAAGGGCTTCAACGGTTTCTAAATCGCCGTGGGTAATCGCACTCAGTATTTTTTTCTCTTGTATATAGCCATTAATCACTTCTTGGTTTTCAGCAAATTTTACTGCTGACTCACTGATTGGTAAGGGCTTTACCTCTTTCTCTTTTGGCTCTGCCTGGGTCTCCAGATCGACTAAGTCATTGACTATCAAACTACCGACAACCTGTGCCCAGTGCTTCATCACCTGGGGTTCAAAGATCGGCCGGTTAAGCAAATAACTCTCCAACAAATCAAGTTGATCGGTCGTCAGGTTTGAATTTTCGAACACCTCTTTCATCGACAGGCTGTAGTCTGTCTGCTGGATACAGAAGGGGCCAACGAGCACAGCCTTGTTCTGGTTGTGTAAGCCGAAATACCGGCTGCCAAACTGCCCTTCAAGCAACAATACCTGCCGCCCCTGAGGTCGTGTGAATATGTAGTTGATCAGCTCGTAGCCTTCATTGCGGATCATAGGTGGCTGGCTGTTGATGACCATTGCGCTTGCGCCATCACCTTGGGTGGCATATCGCACTTCGACATAAAGTAAGCCATGAAGGATGTCGGCTTTTTGCTTTAGGTTATCCACGTGATCTCCGTCATATATTGATGAGGCTCATTAAATTCAATCAATATTATGCATTAATTTATCAATATGGTGGATACTTTCTTATTCTTTGGCCGTTACGATGAAGAGAAAGGAACAGACGCGAATATCGGAGCGAAACGTGAGCAAACGAGTTAGCCTAAATTCAGACTGGCACTTTACCAAGCAGCCACTGGCACTTAATGACGTTCAGGGGTTAAACATTGAGCAGCTTGAGCCTGTCCAAATCCCACATTGTTGGAATGCGGTCGATGGCCAAACCGGAGGTGACAATTACCACCGAGGGTTGTGCTGGTACAAGAAAACCATTGAAATCGATGCTATTGAGGCGGGTAAGTCTTATTACCTAGAAGTAGGGGCTGCCAATAGCGTGGCTAACGCCTACCTTAATGGCGAGCACCTAGGTGAGCACCGTGGTGGCTACTCTCGTTTCCGTTTCGACGTCACCAACCTACTTACCGAGGGTAGCAATGAGTTGGTTATCAGCGTCGATAACTCTCACATAGAAGATGTATACCCGCTATTTGCAGATTTTACTTTCTACGGCGGTATATACCGCGATGTCAATCTGGTTATCGCTGAAGATGTCCATTTCGATATGATGGATATGGGGTCTTCGGGTGTTTATGTATCACAGCGTGAGGTCTCTGAGGCTGAGGCGAAGGTTGAAGTAAAAGCGCTGGTTACGAATAACAGCCAGGAAACGGCAACCCTGCATGTTCAGTTTGTCGACCGACAGGATCAAGTGGTTGCCGAAGGTGAGGCTGATGTATCAGGCAATAGCGCGACGGTTAGCCTAGCAATTGATACCCCCCACTTATGGCAGGCAACAAAGGATCCATACCTCTATGAGTGCCGTGTCCGGTTGATGGCTGACGGTGATACCAAAGACTCGATCAATATCGCGACCGGGCTGCGTTATTTTGAGTTTAATGGTAGCGACGGTTTTGTCTTGAACGGCAAAAAAACGAAGTTACGTGGTGTCAGCCGGCACCAGGATCGCGAAGCTGTCGGGAATGCACTGACTGAGCAGCATCAAATCCAGGATATGGCGCTGATCAAGGAAGTCGGGGCAAACTCTATCCGCCTTGCGCACTATCAGCATAGCGACTTTTTCTACGATTTATGCGATGAAGCTGGGATGGTGGTTTGGGCTGAGCCACCTAACATTTCGCGTACATCAAAAACTGACCTGACAGGTGCGAATGCCAAGGACCAAATGCGAGAACTCATCCGCCAGGCCTATAACCATTCCTCGATAGTCCTTTGGGGCGTACAAAATGAAGTGGGTATGTTCCCTGATGAACGGCCGCTGCTGGATATTGTGGAAGAAATGCATGCGGTGGTCCGGGAAGAAGATACGACAAGGCTGACTACTCAAGCCCAAGTTATGGTGATCACAGAGGATGACCCGGCTAACTTTGCGACTGACACTGTGGCATTTAACCAATATCACGGGTGGTATCTCGGAGATACCTCAGGCTATGAGGACTTTATCCAGGCGTTCCGCAAAGCCAACCCGAATGGTTGCCTAGGGTATTCCGAGTATGGCGCCGAAGGGATAATTCATTGGCATAGCGATGAGCCAAAAGTGAAAGACTACTCAGAGGAATACCACGCCAAGTACCATGAAGAAGTGTTGGCAACGTTTAACCGCCATGACTGTGTCTGGGGTAGCTATGTCTGGAATTTCTTCGATTTTGGCTCAGATATGCGCGATGAAGGCGGGGTAAAAGGCCGTAATAACAAAGGGCTAGTCACCTTTGACCGAGCGATAAAGAAAGATGCATTCTTCTTCTATAAATCGGTCTGGAGTGCTGAGCCAGTTGTCCATATAGCCTCTAAACGTTTTAAAGACCGCCATCTCGATACGATAAAAGTGAAAGTCTACTGTAATCAGGAAGGCTTGACCTTGACGAACAATGGCAAGGCCATCCCGATGCTGAAAAGGGAAGGTACCAACGGTAAGACAATCCACTGGTTTGAACTTGAGCTCGAGGCGGGTTACAACAACGTTGTTGCTAGCGCTGGTGGTATTGTCGATTCTGCTCAGTTCCGAAAAGTGAGTGAGCCCAACCCGGCTTATCAGCTCTCCGAGAGTGACTCTGGTAACATGATCGACGAGATGCTGAATTTTGGCGATGGTGGTGACAATGTCAAAAACTGGTTTACCGATGCAACTGAAGGGGCTGCTGTTCCAGATCTTGTCTTCCCGGATGGCTATCTATCAATAAAGGATAAGGTCTGTGACATCTTGGCTTACCCTGAAGGCAAGGCGATCATGGAAGAGTTGTTCCAGCCATTGCTAGAACACGAAAAAGCGCAAATGATGTTTGGTATGCCTTTCAAGTTTATTATCGACTTCAAGCCTGATGCGTTCCCGAAACAACTGGTACATCACTTGAACAGCCGTTTGAACGAAGTGAAGAAAGAGGCGGAGCTGGCTTAAAGCTTAACGCCAGCGCTAAAGAGAAAAGCCACCCAATAATCCTCAGTTGGGGTATTGGATGGCTTACTTCAGCTGCTATGGCTGTAACATACTGCTACTAGGGAAGCAATAATGTTATTGTTCGTTGTGTAGGACAACAGGGTTGGAACTAAATAGATAACCATCAAAATTAGGGTCATCAATGTCTGAAAGTTCCAATAGCCGTTGTTTCACATTCTCTAAGTGCTGCCACATCGCGTTTTTCGCTGAAATAGGATCTTTACGCTGGATTGCGGCTAGGATGCGGGCATGATCTTGCAGCCATTCTTCCCGGTAACCAAGATCAACAATACGGGAATGCAGTAGTTTCCACATTGGGCTCTGTTCACGTCTTTCCCAAGACTGCTTGAGCATGTCGACTAGAACTGAGTTTTGAGTGGCTTCAGCTATGTACATATGGAACTGCTCATCCCCGGCACACTCTTTAGCACCTGAGGCAATTTCACTGCGCTCGAGCTCTAATGCCGCACGCATTTTTACAATATCGCTTGGTGTCACCTGGGTTGCGGCAAACTCAGCAATATTACTTTCCAGCAACTGCCGGGCCTGTAGCATTTCGAAAGGGCCGACATCATCATTGAGAATGTTTTCCCTACCACCAGAGTGGCTTGGGATGCTGAGGACATAGACTCCTGATCCTTTCTTCACCTCAACGAGGTTTTCCAACTCAAGCATAATGATTGCTTCGCGGACAATAGTGCGGCTTACATTGAGTCGCTCGGCAATATCCCGCTCGGGAGGCAAACGTTCACCGACCTTGTAAAGGCCATCAATTAGCTCTTGCCTTAGCAGTAACCCAAGTTCTTGGTAAGGTCTTTTCGGTTCGAAGGGTATCATGATGAATTCTAGGCTCTTCCAATGCACTCCTTCGCAATCATAATGAACAATTAAAATTGGTCAAGCAGTTCATGCAAAAGTGTGAAAGCCCTTACTAATTCATCACTTTAAGAGTTTGATTTTGCGTGCTTAATAAGTGGTTACCGTGGTTTCCCAGCTATACCCCACATCCCCACTCACACGGCAGTTCAATTAATATTTCTTTCAGGTCACTGGGGTGGAGCATCTGGTCGGCTTCGACATTGAGTAGGCTAGCCATGTTTCGGTTGAACAATTCCCAGTGGTTAAGTAAGCATTGCTCATGGCTGGCATTCTCTCCACGCCAGGTCTCAATGAGGAAGGGTTTCATGCTGGCGGCGCCATGGGCAAACATCAACATTTGCCACTTGATCTCCCAGACCTTGACTGGGGTCGTAGGGAAGCCTTCATTACAGCTGTCGACAAGTTCAGTGACAAAACGTTCAAGCTCACCATTGCTATCAAAGAAATAGTCAATGAGGACATCACCTTGCCTCATACCATCCGCAATGAGCTGTATCGGTTCTGGATGAACAAGTTGTTGGGCCAATAACATGGTCGAGAACCGGTAAAGGATAACGTTGCTTGGCAGCTCTGCCGGAATTTCTTCCAGCAATTTATACATATAGCTGAGGAAGTAGGCGTGCAGGCAGTCGCTGATACTGTGCCAGATCTTCTCTTTGCTGCCGAAATGGTGGCGGATCAAACTGTGGGATACACCAGCCCGCTCACTGATATTTCTCAGCGAGACCCTTTCGTACCCCAGTTCGCAGAACATTTCCGCGGCGGTTTTGATGATCAGCAGCTTGGTTTCTTCGGCGGCCTGTGCGCTGCGACGGCCCTGTTTTCTTTCGGTCATCGTTCTATCTGTTTCATAGCCCACGCTATTTTTACCAAAAAAACGCGGAGGCGTCATCTGTGTGCTCACAAAATACTTATATTGTCCACCTGTAAAATATACTTGATCTCAGCATAAATCAACTTATACTGCACAGGTGTGTAATATAAACAATTAGAGAGAAACGCCTGTGAAAGGAACATCCATTTCGTTCACCCCGTTTGTCAGGGTGGCAACAATAGTGTTGCTGGGAAGCATCCTAGCCGGATGTAACCAAGCCAACTCAGAAATCACCAAAGAGGTCGTCAAGCCTGTGAAATTGCTGGAAATTCCTATGCCAGCCAATCAAGCAAGCAATGCCTTCCCCGGAAAGCTAGAAGCGACGCAGCGCGCCCAGCTTTCTTTCCAGGTGCCTGGTGAAATTGAAAAGTTGACGGTCAGGGTTGGTCAACGCGTCGAGCAAGGCCAAGTATTGGCAGTGCTGGATGATCAGGACTACCGCTTAGCTTTTGATGCCAAATTGGCAGAGTTTGAATTGGCGCAGAGCCAGTTTCAGCGTGCCAAGCAGTTATATGGCAAGAAACTGATCAGTACTGATCAATTTGACCAGCGCGAGACCGCATACAAGACGGCAGCCGCCAACTTGGAGCAAGCGAAGACAGACGTTGAACATACTTTGATCAAAGCCCCTTTCAACGGTGTCGTTTCTCTGAAGTTTGTTAATCAGAACCAGTTTGTTGGCGCCAACCAGCCGGTGATGAATATCCAGAACGTTGATGAGATGGATGTGAGCTTCAACCTGCCGGTGCCTTTTGTTAAGCAGACCAGCCTGTCAGCAATTCGCCAGACGGTGGTGTGGGTTGAAATGGATAATCATCCTGCCCAGCAGATCCAGGCGGAGTTCAAAGAGTTGTCGACCAAGCCTGATGCTGATACCAACAGTTATACCGCCAAGGTAACCCTTTCCCGTCCGGAAGCGATGAATTTGCTCTCTGGGATGGTCGGTCAGGTGCACTTTGCCAAGCCTGAACTGGCGACTGCCCTGCGTTTACCGGAAGGTGCCTGGGTCGAGAAACAAAACGACCAAGGAACGCTGTGGCAGTTTGACCCTGCAACCGGTGTTGTTGATGCCTTACAAGTTGTACTCAACGATGAGGGCGAGGTGGTATCTGGCCTAGCTCCGGGGAACATGGTGGTGATTGCCGGTGCAACGGATTTGTTACCGGGCCAGCAAGTGCGAGCCTGGGAACGTGAGGGTGGTATCTAAGATGTTGAAGAAGATGTCATTCGCCGTCCTTTCAATGATGGTATTGGCCGGTTGCCAAGAGCCGCCGCAGCAACAAATAACCGCGCCGCTTGCAGTGTCATCCTTGATGGTTGATCAGTCGGTGACCAGTCAGTACCGCACTTTCAAGGGGCAGGTGGAAGCGGCCGAAAATACCCCGTTGGCATTCCGCGTCGAAGGCGAGTTGCAGCGTGTGCTGGTCAAATCGGGCCAACAGGTCAAAAAAGGCGAACTACTTGCCGAACTGGATGCTGACAAGTTCAAGCAGCAGCGCAATGATGCGCAGGTGCAGTACCAGTTGGCAACCAAGCAGTTGCAGCGTGGCCGTGAGTTGTTTGAACGCAAGATGATTTCCAAGGCTGAGCTAGATGAGCTTTCAGCCAACCACAAGCTAGCAAAAGTGAACTTCAATTCGGCGGAGCGCCGCTTGGGCTACACCCGCTTAGTCGCTCCTTTCAATGGGGTAGTAGCGGACGTGCCGAAAGAGTCGTTCGAAGCAGTGTCGCCGGGTGAAGCCGTCGTTAGCCTTTACCAAGATGATCTGCTGTACATCAACATCGCAGTGTCCGACAACGTACTGGCGATGTTGAACCCTCTGCAAACGAATCACGGTTACCAGCCGGTGGCTCGCTTTGGTACTGAATCCGAGACCTATCCGGTGAATTACCTCGAGCATACCAGTGAGCTTGAGCCGCAGAGCCAAACCTACCGGGTGTGGTTTGAAATGCCGCAGCGCGATCCTGCCATCCTGCCAGGAACCAGTGTGTCCTTGCGTGTTGATATGGCCGAGGCAGGCTTGAGCACCTTGCAAGGTTACCAGTTGCCAATGACAGCCATTGAGGCAGGCCGTGAAGCAGGTCAGTTTTTTGTCTGGAAGCTCGACGGCAATCAGGTCCACAAAGTGGAAGTGGGGATTGGTCAGCTGAATAACCACGGTGCCATTGTGAGCAGCGGTGTCAGCGAAGGCGATCGTTTGGTGACATCCAGCCTGCGTAAACTGCGCGAAGGGATGGCAGTGAGCCTGCTTTCCAAGCCAGCAGCAGAGGCGCAAGCCCAGTGAAGTTGAACATGCCTACCATACGCCAATCCCTTATCCGATGGGTGATTTGGCTGTTGATCACATTAGCCGGCCTCGCTTTTTTTACCGAGCTGGGTCAGTTAATGGCTTGGAAGCTGATTGAAGAAGGCATGCAGTATTTAGAGTTATCAATTCAGGCCAAGCCCGTTGTAACCACAGCGGTCGGGCTTGGTGAAGAAGATTGGGGATTGACTATGGCAGTAGCCACCATGGGAGCAGTACAGTGAATATTGCTGAGTATTCAATAAAAAATAAAGTCATTAGCTGGCTGTTCTTGATTATCTTGGCGGTCGGGGGCGTTACCTCGTTCCTCGATTTGGGAAGGCTGGAAGATCCGGCATTCACTATCAAAGATGCCATGATTGTTGCAACCTATCCGGGCGCAACCACCACTGAAGTAGAAGAAGAGTTAACCTACCCGCTGGAAAAAGCGGTGCGTCAGTTGCCGTACATCGACAAAGTGACCTCGACCTCATCGGCTGGAATGACCCAGATCATGGTCAGCATGGAGATGATTTACGGTCCAGACGAGCTGCCGCAGATCTGGGATGAAATGCGTCGTAAGGTTAATGACCTGCGTCCGACGCTGCCATCTGGTGTGGGTTCGCTGCAAATCATCGATGATTTTGGTGATGTGTATGGCGTGATGATCATGCTGACCGGTGAAGGGTATTCCTACGTTGAACTCAAGCAGTATGCCGATTACCTGATCCGTGAATTGGAGCTGGTTGATGGTGTGGGCAAAGTGAGCCTTGCGGGCGATCAGCAAGAGCAGATCTTTGTCGAGATCTCTGTCGAGCGCATGGCGGCACTGAACCTAGACATGAACACAGTTGTTGGTCTTTTGAACCAACAGAATAGCGTGACTGCCTCGGGCGAGATGATGATCAATGGCCAGAACCTGATTATCCGTCCTAACGGCGAGATGAACAGCGTTGAGTCATTGGAAAACTTGGTTATCCATGGTCGCGACACCGGTAACCTTATTCGTCTCAAAGATGTCGCCACCGTCTCCCGTGGCGTGCAGGAAAAGCCGGGCAATATTGTCACCTACAACGGTGAGCAGGCGATTAACCTTGGTCTTTCTTTTGCCTCTGGCGTCAACGTAGTGGAAGTGGGCAAACAACTTGATGCCCGTTTGGCTGAGCTGGAAAACATCAAGCCAGCCGGCGTTTCGCTGAACTACTTCTACAACCAGGCGCAGGAAGTCGACAAGTCAGTGCAAGATTTTGTCGTGAGCCTGGGCCAAGCTGTTGCAATCGTTATTGTGGTGCTGCTTTTTGCCATGGGCCTACGTAGTGGTGTGATCATCGGTTTAGTCCTGCTACTGACGGTATTCGGCACCTTTATCATGATGAAGCTCAATGATGTTGAGCTGCACCGTATCTCCTTGGGTGCCCTGATCATTGCTTTGGGTATGCTGGTGGATAACGCCATCGTGGTGGTCGAAGGGATTTTGGTGGGGCTGAAGAAAGGCCGTACCAAGGTACAAGCTGCGGCAGATATTGCCAAGCAGACCCAATGGCCGCTGCTGGGTGCGACGGTGATTGCCATTACCGCGTTTGCACCAATTGGCTTGTCGTCGGATGCGACCGGTGAGTTCATGGGCTCTTTGTTCTGGGTACTGTGTTACTCCTTGTTCCTGAGCTGGATCACCGCGCTGACACTGACACCTTTCTTGGCCGACCTATTGCTCAAAGAGGAAGATAAAAACCAGCAGGACGACGAAGACCCTTACAAAGGGGCGTTGTTTACCATTTTTGGCGCATTGTTGAAATTTGCCCTGCGCTTCCGTTGGCTGACGATGGTGAGCATGCTTGCCCTACTGGTGAGTGCGGTTATTGCCTTCGGTCAGGTCAAGCAGTCGTTCTTCCCGCCGTCTAATACGCCGATGTTCTACGTGGATATGTGGATGCCGGAAGGCACGGATATCCGCGAGACCATGGCCCAGACTGAGAAGGTTGAGCAGTACATCCGTAGCCAAGACGATGTTGATTTCGTAACAACCTCAGTTGGCCAAGGTATGCAGCGTTTCATGCTGACTTACCAGCCGGAGAAAAGCTACGAGTCTTATGCCCAGTTGCAGGTACGTACTACTAGCCGCGACAACATGTTTGCTTTGCTGCATAAGCTGGATGCAGGCCTGCCTGCCAAGTTTGACCAGCCGACATTCCAATTCAAGTTGATGGAATTTGGCCCATCTCCAGCGTCGAAGATCGAGGCACGAATTATCGGTCCTGATCCGCAAACCCTGCGTGATATCGCCATGCAGGTTGAAGATGTCTTGTTGCAAGACCCGGGTGCACGTAACGTCCGTCACGACTGGCGTGAGCGCACCAAGGAGCTTGTGCCGCAGTTCAATGAAACCAAAGCGCGTCGTTTGGGGATTTCAAAAGAAGATCTGTCCAATACCCTGCAGATGGCCTACGGCGGTAACACTATTGGCTTACTGCGTGACGGAACCCATATGCTGCCGATCATTACCCGCTTGCCGGAGTCAGAGCGTGTTGATTACAACACCTTGCAGAACCTCCAGCTTTGGAGCCCGGTTCAGCAGGCTTACGTGCCAATTGAGCAGGTGATTGATGGCGTTGACCTAGGCTGGTCTGAGCCGCTGATCCAGCGCCGCGACCGTAAGCGTACCTTGACGGTACTAGCAGACCATGACGTGCTGGGTGATGAAACAGCCGCAACCTTGTTCAATCGTATCCGCCCACAAGTTGAAGCCTTGCCGCTACCCGTTGGCTACAGCATTGAATGGGGTGGTGAGTACGAGTCATCGAAAGATGCGCAGGAAGCCATGATGGGCTCGATGCCGATGGGCTACCTATTCATGTTCGTCATCACTATCTTCCTGTTCAATTCAGTGAAGAAGCCGTTGGTGATTTGGGCCACGGTACCGCTGTCGATTATCGGTGTGGCATTTGGCCTGTTGGCGACCAACATCCCATTTAGCTTCACGGCTTTGCTTGGTCTATTGAGCCTGAGCGGGATGATTTTGAAAAACGGTA
Organism: Photobacterium rosenbergii; assembly: GCF_003026455.1. GTDB lineage: Bacteria > Pseudomonadota > Gammaproteobacteria > Enterobacterales > Vibrionaceae > Photobacterium > Photobacterium rosenbergii. Next base: position 132,095 of record NZ_PYMB01000005.1, on the reverse strand, counting down.
TCGTCTTGCTGGATCAAATCAATATCGAGCTGGAGTCTGGTAAGCAGCCGTATGATGCGATTGTAGACAGCGCTATTAGCCGTGTTCGTCCAGTAAGTATGGCAGCACTGACCACAATTCTGGGTATGATCCCGCTTGTGTTTGATGCCTTCTTCAACTCGCTAGCGATCACTATTATGGCGGGCCTAGGCTTTGCCACGGTCCTGACCTTGATAGTGGTGCCTGTGCTGTTTGCCCTGTTCTACAACGTTAAACAGCCAGCCAAAGCGTAGTTTTTTAGCTGCTGAGAAAAACAAAACCCCGTTATGCGCCATGCACAACGGGGTTTTTTATAATTTACAACTGTGTGTAGCTTAACGCCTGAAGAACAGCTGACTAAACGGATTGAGTAAAGTTGCCAAGCCTGAAGTGAAATGCAGTGGTGCATTGAGTAAGGTCAAACATAAGCAGTCTTGGCCTTCACGGGTTCTTGGCAAGTGTTTGTGCTCTTCATTCTGGATAATGAAATCACCGGGTTTGTAGGTCCCGTTCTCATCGTAGAATTCACCCGCCAGAACGAGGGTAATTTCTTGTCCTTGGTGAGTGTGTTCAGGCAGCGAACTGTCAGAATCCATATAGATAAAATTCATCTTGCTAGTCCCGCTGACTTCGACCTGTGCACGTTTAATGTTGCCCGGTAGGCGTGACCAAGGGCCGATTTTGTCACTATGGCGCTGTAATGCAGAGGGAAGTGGATAAGTTTTATCTTCCAACAGCAGTTCATTGTCCAAAACCTCTTCAGCGATAGGCTCCGAGGGCTCTTGCGCCATAATCTCGAGCATCATAGCGTTGAGTGAAGGTGTCATAGTTGCAGGCTCACTATTAGCTAGATGGCGCGCCTGTTTGGCTTCGATAGCCGCAAGCTTCTGCCGACAGTGAGGACAGAATTCGAGGTGAGCACTGATCAAAATGCTTGACGCTGATTCAAGCTCTCCATTGGCGTAGCGGCTAAGGAGGTCATGGTCGGGATGGAAGTGGATATTAGCCATCTAAGGCCTCCTTCATTTTTTGTAGGGCAAGGCGTAGTCGGCTTTTCACTGTGCCGAGTGGAACGTCTAGTGCATCGGCAACATCTTGATGGGACGCGCCTTGCATACAAACCATACGGACAATTTCAGCTTGTGCAGGTGGCAAGTTATTGATTGCAGACTCGAGTTCTTTGCTGACAATAGAGTGGAATTCAGCAGGGAGTTTGTCAGCATCTTGCTCTTCATGCAGGATTGGCCACAAGTCATCACCCTGAACCCAATCTTGTTGGTGTTTCGATTTCCTGAGCAAGTCGAATTTAACGTTCCTAGCAACAGAATATATCCATGTAAGGGCGGCGCCTTTAGTTTCGTCATACAGGTGGGCTTTAAGCCAAATCTTGAGCATCGTCTCTTGGACAATTTCCATTGCCATAGAGTCGTCTCGCAACTGTTTGCGGGAGAAATTCAATAATTTTGGCGCAACAAAAGTAAATAGCCGTTCGTAACTCGCACGGCAACGTGAAAGGGCAATATTGTTGAGTAGCAGAGCTACATCAATAGCCGGTGCTTCTTCGTTGATCATAGACTCCTTGCTGATCCCGGAGTGCATAACAGCATGTGTTTTCATGTTAACCCTATCTGCAAGCTTATGTCCGTTTGCAATAAACGCCAAAACTATTTAATGCGATCACTTTGGCGGATGATTTTTTTCAGATATCTGAGACATAGCTTGGATGTAGGGTATTTGAGCAGACGTTGTTTTTTGTCGAGGGGGATAGGGAGGATCTCCAGCCAACGCCAACAAATCCAATTGGTGTTGAAGTGTGTTGTAGATAAGGGGGCTGTTGCGTTGTTGAGCTCGCTGTTATGAAACTCATTCGTGCATTGGATCAGGCGCATGACAAGTACATCATCGGAAGGCAGGTAACTGTCTTGCCATAAAGGATAGACTTGGCCTTCGAGTTGCTGGTGTTGGATTCCCGTGGATGTCACTTTTCCCCAATGCCGGATTGCTAACTTGAGTTGGATTTGACTACCGCTGAGCCAATCAACATCTTCAATGGCTGCGAACATAATGATGTCACCACTATTGCCTGCTGTTTGGCCAGAATCATCTTGCATGACAAGCCATAGGCCTCCTGCACGCAGGCCGTCAGTAACGGTGTGAGTGAAATGGTAGCCTTTGCCCTTGATGTCGCCGTTACTCATAGGCATGAAGTGCTCTCGGCACTTCAAGTAGGGTAAGCATTTAAATTCGTTACTGATCAATGGCACTGTTCATCCTCCGTTTTTGTTAGTTACGCGGCTAACAAAGGTTTGGATGACTGTTATTTGTCGGCTCAGAAGAAGTTTTCTCAAAATTGAGATTATTTTTTGTGAAGATATTTTTTTTGATCGGGTGAAAGCAAGGCATGCGTATCTAACGCTACAGACAGTCATGAAGGAATGATCTGATGAAAGCCAAGTCACTAACCCTTGCTATTATTTCGGCCCTTGCACTTGCCGGGTGCCCAATTACCGATGACGACGATACAAAAACAATGTCTAAGTTGCGCGTCACCCATGCCAGTAGCGATGCCCCTTTAGTTGCCATTAATTTGAACGGTGAAACTGTTGAAGGCCTAGAAATGGTTGACTATCAAGTCGCCAGTGGGTTGCTAACTATCGATAGTGGAACTTATGAAGTCGCTGTTGAAGCTTTGCTCACGGGGGAAGACACCCTTGAAGTTATCAACGAAAATCTCGAATTTGCACCGGACATGCAATACGACGTGTTCGCTTTAGGCCAGACTGCCAGCATAATGCCAGTTGTGCTGAGCCGAGAGGATATTGCTCCTGAAGGAACTGATGTACGTTTAGATGTGTTGCATGCTCATCCTGATGTACCTCCTGTCGATATTTATCTTACCACAGATGAAGAAATTACTGATGCCGACCCGGCAGTGCCCGGATTGGGCTTCGCCATCGACAGTGACATTCTGCCTGTAACGATTGATTCTGGTACCTACCGCATTCGAGTTACCGTCGCAGGTTCGAAAGATGTTGCTTTTGACAGTGGTGAGTTGGAGTTGGCCGGCGGTAGTGACCTAATGATCACTGCTGTGCCTAATGTCGATGGTGGAGCTGTGTCACCTGTTAATCTTTTGGTAGCAGATGGAGATGGCGTTGCTGTACTGCGCAATAACGGTGAAAAAGCGACCGTTAGGGTAGTCCATGCTGTCAGTGATGCACCTGCCGTTGATGTACTTGCCTCTGGTATGCCTGTGGATGGATTAACCGGCATCGAATTCAAAGAATTCAGAAGCTTGGATGTTGCTGCGGATAGCTATGACTTAGAGGTTGCGGCCTCAATTGACAACTCGCTAGTGGTTATCGAAGCGCCGGGAGTGGAGTTTGCTGCGGGTAGTGAGACCAGCATTTACGCCATGGGTAAACTAAATGACATCACAGATGAGACCATTGAGCCTGTGGTCATTGAAGAAGATCTACGTCCAGTTGCAACCTATGCCAAAGTGCGTGTTGTGCATGCTAGTCCAACCGCTGGTGATCTAGGGCTAGTGGATATCCACGCTTCTGCTGATGGCATGTTCAATGAATCAACGGTTGTGCTTGAAGGTGTTGATTTTACCGAAAGTGCTGTGCTCAATGTTCCAGTTGGAACCTATACCTTCGGCGTCATCCTGCAAGGCGATGATACCTTTACCCCTGCTATTGAGGCCACGGCTTCAGTCGAAGATGGTGGAGTTTATTCTGCGGTTGCTGCCGATGATGTTACCGAAGGAACATTCACCTTGCTTCTGAATGATGACAATCCTGCTGATGCAGGTGATGCAGGTGATGCAGGTGATGCAGGTGATGCAGGTGATGCAGGTGATGCAGGTGATGCAGGTGATGCCGAAATGGAAGCAGAGCCAGCAGCAGAAACTGAATCATAGTCAGTGTTTTGTAAGAGTATAAAGCCATCCCTCGGGATGGCTTTTTTGTTAGGTCGTACAGAGTTGTTGTTCTAATTAGCTAGCGGTAGAGGCGACAGTCAGCTGCTTTTTTCTCATGATATTGTCCGCAATCAATAGCATGGCAACAGGAACAAGTAAGCCAACCGCTTGGTTCATCACACCCATATTTGCGGCGAACCAATCAATTTTGGCAAGCACAAACTGGAGCAGGAAGCCAGCACCGGCAGTGACGACCACTGTCAGGTAGGCATGAAGCTTGGTGACCTTGCCGACAAACAATGCCCACAGGGTAGGCATAACCATCGGCCCTACAAACAAGCTAGTAATGCTGACAATCAGTTTTTCAGCCCCGCCCAAGTAAGGAATAGAGATACTGATCCCGATAACCAGCATACCCAGCATAATGGTTACGATACGGCCAACCTTCATCATTTGCCCATCGTCGGCCTGCGGGTTGATTCGCTTGCCGTAGAACTCGGTGGTCAGGGCACCTGAGAACACGTTGAGTTCGGACGAGGCCATACTCGCTGTGGCAGCCAGCATCGATGAAACCACTAGGCCAAGCATACCGACAGGAAGCACGGCTTGTGCCGACAAGATATACGCTTGCTCAGGGTTGGCATCTGGGTTGATGGTGCTGTAGATGATCGGAGGCAGCATCCAAAGCACTGGCGTAATGATGTATAGGGCGCCGAACAGGTAAGAGGCTTTGCGGGCATCTCTTGGTGACTCGACACAAAGGTGACGCTGGACGAATGCCCACTCACCACCGACCTTGAACACATGCACCAAGATCCAACCGAAGATGAAAATCTGGGTGTAGCTGCTGTTGAAGAACGACAAGTGTCCTTCTGGCAGGTTAGCAATAATATTTTCGCTACCACCACCTAAGCTGTAAATCATTGGCAAGATCAGGCAAACAGACAACATCAAAACCACAAACTGGGTGAAGTCGGTCAGCAATACTGCCCATAGGCCGCCAAGGAAGGTGTAGAGGATGATCACCGTACCAACGATAATGATCAGCCAGTTGACACTAAAGAAACCATTTTCATCGGCAAAGAAGTTGTCAGGCGAAACGGGGATCAGCGAGCTGACAATGACAGCCACTGAGTACAGGGCTACCGATACCCCGATGATCCGGGTGACAATCCCCAGCCAGGTGTACATCTGCAGTACGCCTTGGCCGTATTTTTCACCAACAAACTCAGCGGCTGAGGTTGCGCCGGATTCTTTCCATTTGCCAGCGAAAAAGTAACCGGCAATCAGGGCCGCGACACCCATACTCATACAAACGGTAATGGCGACCACACCAAGGCGATAGGCAACCCCGCCCCATACCACGAAGGTACCGGCAGAGAACATGGTCATGTAGGCCGAGATGCCTGACATCCACCAAGGGGATTTCCCTCCGGCAGAAAACATTTCGGCGCTGTTGGTCATCCGCTTGGAGGACCAGTAGCCGATCCCGACCATACCGGCCAGGAAGGCTATGAGGACAATTACGTCTAAGATGCTCATCGTTTCATTCCTATATCGTTATTAGAATACTTTAACTTCGAAGATTCGGGCACAAGGATCGCCGTGGGTTGCTGTCACTGTGATCTGGATAGCGTCACAGTTAACGGGCTGGTCGAGTGCGATCTTGTTGTGGCGTAGGTGGTTGTCGGTAACAGAGTGTTGGTGGACGACTTGGCCGCCCTGTAGGTAATCAATGCGGTAGTCTTTGACGATCTCCAGTGGGAAGCCTTCTCGTTGAGCTGCTTTATTGGGTTTGGAGATAGTGATCATAATTTCATTCGACAGGTTGGAGTCGAAGTTGAGGATCACTTCTGACGCCTTGATCGTTTTGCCAAAGTTCAGGGTTAGCGTTTCACCCTCAGGGGAGAGTGGTTGTGAGGCCCACAGGTTGCGCTGCTCGCCAATATTACGCTGGAAGCCGTTGATGACTTTGCCGGCCTCATAGCCTTCTTGTTGGGAAGTGGCAGAAACGGTTGCCTGTAGGGCAAGGTTGTTGGGGTCGGTGTCCTGAATACCGAACAGGTAGCAGTCGTCCTTGAGCAGGCGGCGTTGTAACTCTTGAATGTGGTTATTCACTTCACGCGGGCTCAGTGATTTTTCGATAGTCATTGCTGCCGCTGTACCAATGGCCTGGCCGATCACACCACAGGTTGCCATGACACGGGTTGAGCCGAATGCCATGTGGGAGGCACTGATATTGCGGCCGCCGACAAACAGGTTTGAGATGTTGCGGGAGTATAGGCTGCGGTAAGGGATCGCGTACATATCGTTGGTTTCGATCCACTTGGTAGGAGACTCTTTGCTCTTCAGGCCATCTTTGACGTGCATATCCATCGGCCAGCCACCGTAGGCAACGGTATCTTCAAATACCCGTGCGCCGAACAGATCGTTAGCGTTAAGCACATAGTCGCCAAGCACTCGGCGGCTGTCCCGTTTGCCCGGTAGCATGCCGACCCAATCGAGCACGTAGTTGTCGGCACCATGGTCGCCACCGTTCTTGATGTGATCCCAAATACCGTAAACCGCCTTGAGTAGCTCATCACGGATCACCTCGCCGTCGCGGGTGGTGTTGAGTTCGGTACCGCCCAGCTCGATCCACCAATAACCGGCGGTGATATCGCGGTGGCTGCGATCTTTGAGATCTTCTTCGCTGTAGGTGTTGGCCCAGCTTGGCTTTTTGAACGGTACCGGGTAGCCCATGTCCTTGGATTCGAACATCAGGGTATTGCCCATCATCACGTTGTCGGCTTGCTCGGGGGCAAGCTCCTCATCATATTCGTGACGTGCCTCGCGGCCTGTTCGGATATCGGCTCCGGCACGAAGTGACAGCACGGCATCGCCCGAGGTATCGACGAAGTTGTTGGCGAAGAATTCGAAGCGGCGTTCTGTTGTGGTTTGTTCTGCCTTGATGGAGACGATACGTCCGCCATCCATTTCGACATCGGTCATATGGGTATTAAGGAACAGATCCAGATTATCTTGGAACGTCACTTTTTCCCAAAGCACCGTATCGAGCACCGAGAATGAGTGCTGAGGGTTGATCAAGCGGTTATCGAGCAGGATCTCCTCAATGATCCCGGTTTCGCGGGCATTTTGCTTGCTGGCATGATAATCCGCGCCGCATATGTGCATGCGTACTTCTGAGCTGGCATTGCCGCCTAATACAGAGCGGTTTTGGATCAATGCGACCTTCGCGCCGTGTCTCGCTGCTGCCAGTGCGGCGCAAACGCCGGAGATCCCACCGCCAACGACCACAATTTCATACTGGCGGGCTTCAAAGGTGTATTTCATACCTGTTTCTCTCATTTAAATAATCGCTTTTTTGCTTGCTTAAGCGTTTAAGCATGTTTGAGATGATAATAAGCAGGCAGGTATAAAGTGAAAACGTTTTCCCTGTGAAAATGTGATCTCGTTAAAGTTGCCAAGCGTCGCTGTGTGCGCTGGCTCATGTTTCGGTATAATGCCAACAGCATTGACGTTCACCCGCTGAATAGTAGGCTGGACGTCGTTAAGCAAGCATTCTTTGAGGCATACAACTGAGGCTCGAAAACAATTTTTGGGCTGAGGTGGTGGAGTAGTAAATGGCAGCGACATTAAAAGATATTGCCAAGGTGGCAGGTGTTTCGGCAGTAACGGTGTCGTATGTACTGAATAATAAAAATCGGGTGAGCGAAGCGACCAAAGCGAAAGTGATGGAAGCGGCGAAAACGCTCAACTATGTACCGAACCGCGCTGCAAAAATGCTGGCCAGCAAGTCAACCAAGCATATTTGTTTGGTTATCTCCGGCCCTGATTATGAATACCTGACCAACCCGTATATCTACAAACTGGTGAATGGTATTGGCTCGTCATTGAATCAGCATGGCTATGAGCTGACTTTGCGTATGGCCAAGGCAGATAATGAGTTGGTGTTTATTCAGGGCGAGCTGAACTCCAACCTCTATGACGGTGTATTAATTTGGGGTACCCGTATGCCAGATGAGCAGTTCCTATCGCTTTTTGACCATCGCGTACCGATTGTTTCTATTGCTAGGGACTTGCAGGACGAAGCCGTCAACGCGGTACTGGTGGAGCACTACCAGTCAGCCTATCGGATGACCCAATACCTAATTGATAGTGGCTATCGCAAAATCATGTTCCTCGGTAAATTGGATGTGATCAAGGCGGCACGGGATCGCTTCGAGGGCTATCGCCAGGCATTGCTCGATAATGGTATCGATTACGATGAAAGCTGGGCCTACAAGGCCGACTATTATCAGGAAGATGCCTACCAGATCGTGAAAGATATGGAAGAGGTCAACTTTGATGCGGTATTTGCAGCATCGGATCTGATGGCGATTGGTGCAATGAAAGCCCTGCTGGAGAAAGGGTTGTCGATTCCAAAGGATATCGCCGTTGCTGGTTTTGATAATATTCCCAACAGCGATATGTTGCCGGTTGGGCTAACTACCGTAGATACGCCGATTTTCCAGCTAGGGTCACAGGCCGCGACCATGCTGGTCAACCTAATTGAAGAGCTAGAAACCGAGCGTAGAATTGAACTCGGCACTGAGTTGATGATCCGTCAGTCAGCCTAATTTTTTAGATCTACATGGGCAGTCAGAAGGTAATATCGTATCGGACTTTGCCGCCGGTGTTATCGCTGCTGCCTATCATCTCATCATAGGGTGTCACCATCTCGAATACCGCTTGGTGAATCCCCAATTTGCTCAGCTTCTCTTTTGCTTCTTGTAGTGATGGACAAGTCACAGAATGATGTTCCTCATCTTTCAAGTGGTAAAAATTGCCCTTCTCGTCCTCCCCGCCAATCAAATAGCAGGTTGAATCTGCAGTATTGAGGATGGTTGGCGTGAACTGCCCCCGTTGCATCAATGAAAGTAACGCTTCCTGAGTCATATCAACACTCCCGTTCAAGAACAAGCAGACTGCGTCTGTCCTGAGATAAACGCCAAAAGGCGAGCAAGCGATCAACTTACTTAGTAATAATGTACACAATAACTGTGAACCTTGGATGTCAGAAACGGCTCTGGTGCATATTTGCACTCCGATTGGGAAATGGTGAGATAAACCAAAGCTAATTTACTGATTTACAAGGTCACAAAACTGGCATCACTTTTTCATAAATTCAATATAAATCGTGATTAGGATCGATATTCAACACAAGGAGATGGATATGCAGCGTAAAATCAGCAATGTGATGTGTGCTCTTGTCGTGTCAGGTGGTGTTGGGGCTGTTGTCGTTTCGGCGCCAGTATTTGCAGAGAAAACCCCCGAGCAGATTAAACGGTTGCAACTGACGGCTGGGCTGGGTGATAGTCAGTCACAACTTGCCTTGGCCGAGGCCTATGCGCTGGGCTACGGAGGCCTGATTGCCAGTGAGGAAAAAGCCGTGGAATGGCTGACCCAAGCCGCGTTGCAGGGGAATACCATGGCCCAATATAACCTCGGTGATATGTATTATTTTGGCTTTGGTGTCGAGAAAAGTGCGACAGCGGCCTATGAGTGGTATTTGGCAGCAACAGCAAAAAGGCACCCCCATGCGCACTATATGCTTGCCTTGTTGCAGGCACAGGGCGAAATGGGTCCAAGCGATGAATCACTCGTTCGTTATTGGCTCAAGGAAGGTGCTTCCTATGGTGATCCTAGTGCTTCTTATGTACTCAATCAGATGGGCATCGACAAGTTGAATCGATTATAGAAAATTGTGTAAGCCCTACTGTTCTGAAGCTTGAATTGTATTTGCTGTGCGACTGGACGGAATCAACCCGTCCAGAGGTATCAAGGACTAATATGTTTCTTTTTTAGGCTTTTTGTCTTTCTTGTTGCCTTTGCCTGGGTTGTCATCACCGTGGATACTGCGGTTTTCTTGGTTCTTTTTCCATTGTTCACACTCTTCTGAGGTGATTTTGACGTTGTCAGACTCTAGCTTCAGGCAGTCTTTACTGAGTTCAAACCCGTCACCGGATATCTTTACGTCAGCTGCCGCCCCTGAACTTAGGGTAAGGGCAAAAAGGCAAATTAAAACACGATGCATGGCAAATTCCTTGTCGTTGATAGTACAACAAGTGTAGATGCCATTTTTCCATGGATCATCAAGGCTTAGTCAATTTTGTAAGCTGCAACAAACTGTTTAACCGCCGATTCAATAGTCGCCAGTTGAACCTCAGGGCCAGGAGCTGGCATGTGAGCCATGATTTGTGGCCAGAAAATTGTCGCCTTGAGGCTGGCGATAAACTGCTCAGAGGCAATTTCTGGATGAGCAACTTCGAGCTTGCCAGCTTTAACGCCGTCTTGAATCCACTGGCTAAGGCCGTGGCAGCCATCAAGGGGCTGGAATTTCTCGACCATCAAAGCTGCTAATTCTTTTGAGCGGATACACTCACTCATCACTACCCGGGCAACAGCCATAAAGCATGGGCTGCACAGTAGTTCGACCTCTTTTCGAGCGATATGGGTTAGCTGATCTTGGATGCTTTGATCAGGGTTAAACGGAATCGAGCTGATCACTTTTACATTGGATACCAACCGCTCGACAATGACTTCGAACAGACTCTCTTTGGTTGGATAGTACTTATAAAGCGTCCGCTTGGAGACTTCTGCTTTCTTCGAAATCGCTTCCATACTGGCTTGTTCGAGCCCTTTTTCAGAAAAAATTTCCAGTGCGGCACAGACAATATTTTCCTGTTTAATTTCAGCGACTTTACCCATAAAAATTACCCAAATGCGTGATGACGTAGAATTAAAAGGTAAACGGGTGTGTTTACTTTTTAAATTTAATAGCTATGATTGAAAGTATACACCATCGTTTACTTTTGAGGCTAGCGACAAATGAAAACTACACTGAAAGCATCTCTGGTTGCAGTAATGGGCGCCCTTGGCCTGGTGGCCTACAACAGTGGAAATGCTGCAGATACAGATGGCAGCTATGTACGTAGCCAGGAAATCCGTGAAGCTAGAATCGCCAGCTCGCCTCAGTTTAAAGATGGTAAAGCCATTACCAACATGCCTAGTGTCCAAAGTGAAGAAGGTATGTTGTCTGTGATGTGGAAATTTTTCATGCAGCGCGACCAGTACAAGCCTCAGCAGCGTCTGCAATTCCAAGCGGTGGATACGCCATTGCTGGAAACTGCAAGTGATGCATTGCGTGTGACTTGGCTTGGCCACTCATCGCTATTCTTGGAAGCAGACGGTGTGCGTATGTTGGTTGACCCGGTATTTGACTATGCGTCGCCATCAGCATTTGCCAGAATGTTCTCGCGTAATGTCGATGCACCGGTTAGCCGTGAAGATTTACCGCTGCCAGACGTGATCCTGATTTCCCACGACCACTATGACCACCTAGAAGAAGCAACGGCCCGTTTCTATGCCGATAAGAATGTACGGTTCTTTGTCCCGCTGGGTGTCGGGCGCCACCTTGAAAAGTGGGGTGTGAAGCCGGGTAATATCGAAGAGTTTGATTGGTGGGAGAGTGTTGCCGTCGGTACTGTCCGTATCACCTCGGCACCGGCTAACCATAATTCAGGCCGTGGTTTGTTCGATAGCAATACAACATTGTGGTCATCTTGGGCGATTCAGGCTGAAGCGGGAAGCATGTTCTACAGTGGCGACTCGGCCTATGGTGAGCACTTCAAACAAATTGGTGACCGTTTGGGGCCGTTTGATATGACCTTTATCGAAGTTGCCGCTAACGTAAAAGATGGCAAGGGCTACCCAGTAGAAGGCTGGGGCCATATGCAGGCAGCCCATACCATGCAGGCGCATTTGGATGTGGGGGGCGATAAGTTGTTCCCTGTCCATTGGTCAACGTATGAACTGTTCCTGCACAAGTGGGATGAGCCAGTCAATGACCTGATTGCCGAGGCACAAGTACATGGTGTGGAATTGGTGACACCTTTGATTGGCCAGAGCTTGGATATGTCACAACCGTTCCAGACTACTTATTGGTGGCAGGGCAGCGAACAGTGGCAAGAGGCCTCGGAGATGACACAGTTGGCTTACCGGACAGAATAACCAGTCGCATTGGTGACAGATAAAAGGGCAGTAGCGGTAGCTACTGCCCTTTTGCATTTGTGCTTACAATGGATTTATTGTCGGCCGTAAACCCTAACGCCAGCCGATGAGCCTTCAGCCTTGCCATATACCTCGAGGCTTTTCACACATCGTGTATAGGCAAATTTGCGCCAGTCTGTTTGGTCATGCTTGTCTAGCTTGCGGTGAAAATGGATGGTCTTGGTGTCGTCATTGTTGAAGGTCACTACAACTCGCTCCAGCCGCATATCACGCTCGGCTTTTACCTTGATTGCATCAACACGGCGGCATACCAACAAGGGGATCTGCGCCCCATGATCACTTTTACCCAGCAAGATGGTTCTTCCCAGCGTGATTTTGTCATCGGCATGGGCAAATGAAGAGGCACCGAGCAAACCAAGGCTCAGTGCCAGATACATAACATGTGTTTTCATTGATATTGTTCAGAAATAACAGCGAAGCTGTTTAAGCCAATTACAAAGGTGGGCGATGCTGCCCACCTGTTATTTGCCCTGCTAAGTCACACGGTGTGGCCGTGATGAATGGGGGCAGCGGAATATACGCCTGATCTTTATGTGTAAAGACAGGACTGTGTAAAACATCGCTCGCTAACGTGCATTTTTGGTATTGTGTTCGGGAGCCCCTTCTTGGGTGCCTAGCGAACTTTCTTGTTCTATCTCTGATGAAGTACCTGTTTCGGTATCGTTCTCTATTGGCGCTATTCGTGTCACAGTGATTTTATCAGCCCGGTTGCCATCGACTTGGGTGACTTCAAAGTGCCATCCCTCCCAGTCAACGCAGTCTCCGACAGAAGGAAGTCCGCTGAGGCTCCACATCAACATACCGCTCAAGGTATGGTAGCCATGCTGGGTTTCATCGGGCAGGGCATCGAGCTCGAGTAAGTCCTTCATTACCAAGATAGGGATCAGCCCATCCATCGACCAACTGCCATCCTCATTTTCGACGGACCAGATATCCTCGGGGGCACGGGTTTTGAACTCACCAGCCAAGGCTTCAAGGATATCTTTAGGTGTGACGATACCTTGTACGTCGCCATACTCATCCACCACAAACACCATTACATCCCCCGAATGGCGGAAGTGCTCTAGCAACTGGTTGCCGGTCCAGTTCTCAGGGATGAAAACAGGCGGCAACAGGTAATGCTCAATTGGACTGCGCGGCCTCGCGATGTGGTACTGCAATAACTGTTTGGTCGTAATGACCCCTCTTGGGTTATCGATGCTGTTTTGGATGACCGGGAAGTGCTGGTGGTTCGAGGCTACCAAGTAATTGAGGTTGCTTTCGTCGGGCTTGTCGAGATCCAGTGCCACGATTTCACTGCGCGGGGTCATCAGCGAGGTCACCTTGCGATCGTCAAAGTGAAAGACATTCTTGACCATGGCGTGTTCTTGCTTCTCGATGACACCGCTTTGTGAGCCTTCAGCCAGAACCGCTTTGATATCTTCTTCGGTCAAGGTGTCGCTTTGGTTGTCTGCATTTTGTTTGCCCAATAGCCGCAAAGTCAGCTCGGTAGATGTCGCTAGCAGAAACACAAATGGCCTTGATAGGCTCGCTAATACCGTCAGCGGGCGGGCCATGATACGGGCAATACCTTCCGGATTGAGCTGGGCAAGGCGTTTGGGTACCAGCTCGCCAATCACAATGGATAGGTAGGTGATCCCGACAACAACGATGGTGGTGGCAGCGACGGAGCTGGTTTTGGCGGCAAGGCCAAACTGCTGTAGGTATTGAGCCAATGGTCCGGCGAGGGCGGCTTCACCGAAGATCCCGTTTAGGATACCGATAGCTGTAATACCGATTTGTACGGTAGAGAGGAATCGAGTCGGCTCTTCGCCAAGTTTGATGGCACTTGCTGCGCCTTTATCGCCAGTGCCTGCCAGCTTTTGCAGGCGGCTTTTTCGTGCAGTGACCAAGGCGATTTCTGACATGGCAAAAACGCCATTGAGCAGGATAAGGCCGGCCAAAATAAGCACGTCCATGAGGTTCTCCTTCATGTTCGAGGCTACTGCCTCTAAGCATATGTGTTGTAGTGAACGTAGATGTTGAGATAGTTAACAAGTTGGAACATAACGACTCGATGGCATGATGAACATGGAGAAATATTTATCTTCACCAGCGGCATTTTTGATTAAGATAGCGGGAGCGACTAAGAGGAAACCAAGTAATGAAAATCGACATCAACTTCTCAACCCATAGGTTATCGGCCAAGACGCTTGATCGCAGTGCTGCGGGAATCCAGAACGAAATTATGACCATGTTTACCGAACCGGTCAGCCGCCACCTGCCACCTTCTTGCCAGAATTTCCGTACTGCAGAGGATGTCGACATTTGGCTCGAAGCTATGGCACAGACAGGCTCTGTCCTAAGACTTACCGAGCAACAACAAGCCGTGGGATACTTGTTTGTTTTCCCAGAGCCAGAAAACGGCTTCCGCCTTGGGTATGTGCTGGCTGAAGCTCATTGGGGAAAAGGCTTTGCAACTGAGGCGATGCAAGGTTTGGTGGATTATCTATCCGAGGGTGAGCGCGCAGCCCGTTTTATTGCCGGTGTCGAGCCGGAGAATGCCGGCTCGGTCAATGTGCTAAAGAAACTCGGCTTTGCCTACAGTTATTCCGAGCATGAGGTCGATTACTATATCCTGCAAAGCGCTTAATCGGGCAAGTGGCCAGTCTTCACCAAAATCACCGTCTCCTGCTCGACAAAAGGAAAATGTTCGCTCAGGTGCGGGCTGCGTAGCCAAGTACCTGTTGGGTAACTGCCGAATTCATCTTTGAACTCACCGGAAAGCACCAAGATTTCTTCTCCGCCCCAGTGGCGGTGTGGCTGGAATCGTTCACCTGCCGGCCATTTTACCAAGGCAGTATGCTGGTGGCCGAACTCATGCAGCGGCATGACCTGCAACCCACCGATTCCCGGTTGCCATAGTGTGCGGCGGGTATCTATCCGGACCTGCTGGCTATCGTCAGGCAAGAACTGGTTGAGCTTGACGAAAATCGTACCCCCTTCCTTGCTGAACGGTGCATGCTGGCTACCCGGTGGGTTGCGGATATAGGTGCCTGGACCGAAATCACCGGTTTCATCAGAAAAAACGCCATCAAGGACAAAAATTTCTTCGCCCATTGGATGAGGGTGGGGGGCAAATGATGAGCCCTCGGCATAGCGGACGACACTGGTGGTGTGGCCCGACTCTTTGGCCTCCCTTTCCAGCGGTTTGCGCCATACCCCATTGGCCGGGCTTGGCTGCCAGTCCATCTGCTCGGTACCAATGACCAATCGTTGTTGAAAATCCATATTGAGCATGTTGTCCCTCTCCCCAGGTCTTGATGTAAAGTTAGTTTCGGCCTGCCATCACGCCGCCATCGACATCCCAGATAGCACCGGTTACCCAACTGGCATCATCTGATAGCAAGAAGGAGATGCTGCTGGCAATATCTGTCGGTGTACCAATTCGGCCGATAGGATGAAAGTCATTGAACCCAGCCAAGGCATCATCAATGTGCTCAGGTTCGATAAACGCGCCGTAAATTGGCGTTTTTACCACCGCAGGCGAGACGGCGTTCACGCGAATATTATGCTCGGCCAGTTCCATCGCCATATGTTGGGTTAAGGCATGGAGCCCAGCTTTTGCCATTGAGTAGGCCGAAGACGGCGTTGCCTTTATAGCCTGCTTTGCCCACATCGAGCCGATGTTCACAATACTGCCGCCGCCATGTGAAATCATGCTTATCGCAACGGCTTGGCTGATCCTAAATGTCGCTTTGTTGAGCTCCATATAAGTATCATAATCGGCCATCGAATGGTCAATGAAGGCTTTCGGATTGAAATATCCTGCAGCGTTCACCATGTAGCTAATGGCACTATGGCTATTGATACTATCGATCAGTTTGTCGACATCTTGTGGCTGATAGAGATTAGCTTGTAGGCCGGTAACCTTGCTGCCTTTGACTTTAAGTTCATTCAAAGCCTTATCGAGTTTATCGGGGTTGTTACCAACAATAATGACATCAATATTTTGACTGCTTAGCTGTTTGGCTGTCTCAAGGCCCATACCGCTGGTGCCACCGATAATGAGGGCTGCGCCTGTGTGGGAAAAGGTCATTTGTTTTCTCCTGCCTGTGTGCGATAAGCTAATCTTAGGTTCACAATTAACCTGCTGAATAGTCAGTACAAATCGGTGGGGTAGGTACTTTTTGGTACATCTTTATGAAAACAAAAGAAAACTTTTTTTCACGTAAATCCGCCCCTGAGCGCGCTGCGCGCATGGTTGAAACGATATACGGGTGTAAGTGGTCACTGACGGTGTACCAATTGTTGGCAAACGGTATCAACCGGCCGGGGGAAATGGTTAGAGCCGTAGAAGGGTTATCAACCAAAGTACTCAATGAATGTCTTAGGAAGAACGTTGAGTTTGGTATTTTGGATAAAGTCGTTTTCAACGAGCTACCGCCACGGGTGGAGTACCATGTAACTCCGTTCGGCGAGAAGTTCTTGCGGATACTTGAAGAGCTCGACAAGTTGCAGCACGAACTCGAAAGCTAGCCTCATAGCAAAAAAAGCGCCAGCATGCTGCTTGGCGCTTTTTGATTGGTTGAGCCTGTCTAGTTGCAAATGGAGAAACTACACCTCAAACACGGGTTCTTTTTTCTTCACTGCATCATGGGTACCGACATAGAGCAACTCATTCTGGCCGATCCCCCGCATAAAGAAGGAAAGGCACTTAGGACACTGCAATTTCTCTTGTCCTGTGGTAACCAGTGATTTTTCGTGCCATTTACGTCGTACTCGGTTTAAACCTGAGGTGTTATCACACTCTGGGCATCGAATAGGTACTTTCATAACATCGTCCTCCTGACCGCTCTGCTTGGTTACAAATTAACCAGAAGTTGCCAGCGCAAAACTTGATATGCATCAGGTTTATCAATTGACGTCGTGACGTTGCAATGAAGTTTTGTATATTTGAGATCGATGCCTCAGCAAGAATTCACAATGCGTAACTTGTTGTTACAAAAAGACATATTTCAGTGGTTATGCTGTGCCTAAAATAGCCTGGCGTTTAGCCATTAGTTCTTTTGCCATTGACTGGGCAGTGATGCGCATCCCTTTTTGCTCCAAGCCGATCAATAGTTGCATCCGCAGGCTTTCGGCACGCTCTTCGAGTGCCTGGCGTTCACCTTCTGACTTTTCAGCGGCTTTTTCATAACAGCCAATAATCGATTTGAACAGGTGGGACTCGAAGCTGGTTCTTTCTTCCGGCTGGATCGTGCGTGATTCCTTCACTTCACCATTGGCCTTGCGGCGGTTGTAGTCTTGGATCTGGTTTTCAGCGATAAGGTCGAACACACTCATAACAATACTTTTCCTATGGATATTTCGCCTCCATCATAACTTTGCTGATTGAATAGATGCTGAAAAATGCCTTGGGGAAGTGTTTCGAAATGTGTTCGTCAGCAGGGTGATTACTGAATGAATAGTTAACGTCCGAAAAAATAAAACGAAGAAATGTCAAAAATACGCTGCATATTTTTCACTCTGTTGTTATGATACGCAGGCTCAATTTGAGAAGAGTTATTTAATGCAACATCAAGTACAAGTTAAACCATCTGATACTGCTACGTCTTCGTACTGTATCTAACTGTTTCCCTTATATTTATCGTCACATTAATAATTCACTTTTACCTGACCGTAGCTATTTGCTAGCGGTTTAAATGAATTTACATAAGGGACAACACATGTCTAAGTCTACTGGTATCGTTAAGTGGTTTAACGAAGAAAAAGGTTTCGGTTTCATCACTCAAGAGAACGGCGGTGCAGACGTATTCGTACACTTCCGCGCTATCGCTTCTGAAGGTTTCAAGACTCTTTCTGAAGGTCAGAAAGTTTCTTTCGACATCGAGCAAGGCCAGAAAGGTCCTCAAGCTGCGAACGTAGTTACTCTATAAGTCGTCGAACTTATCAGAAGAAAATGCTGGCTTAGGCCGGCATTTTTTATACCTGCTATTTCTGATCTTAAACTCTTCCCTCAACATCCCTTTACCCTCATTTTATTCGGGTAAGGTGGGCAGTAATGGGTAAATATGCACCCTTAACCTCCATTGTTGCACCTTTACTTTAACTCCCATTCTGGTCAATTCTGACACCGTGATTCCTAATTCAGATAAATACTGATATGAGATTTGCCGCCTGAAAGCAAAAAACAGCCTTTGTGGTTATTGTTGCTGCAACCGTGGTAACCAGTAGTGCAATGTTTTGTTAATTAAGTGTTTAGTGAAATATATTGTGTGATCTTTGTCACAAAGTGGCGTCAAGTTGATTTGGATTATACGTTTTTGTGTTTTATTCAATACAGAGCGGGTGGTTATTCACTGCCTGCAACGTAGAGGCGCATTGCCTAAGAGTAGTTTAGTGAAGGTCGACAACCGGTGAAGCTAAACGAAAGGAGTCAATGCCGAAGTGGTTTTGGTCGTCAGCCAAGCTGCTGGGGTTGTTCTTAATAGGAGCAGCACTGTCATCTCGGACCTTGTCCGGATGGAGAGCTACAGCAATTTTTGTTTTCGAACAGGTAAGTTCGCCTACCGATTTCGTACGGCCTTTGTCTCTCGCGTACTCCTTACGCCCTCCTCTACATACTCACATTTTTTGATGTTGTTTTTTAGGAGAAGTCTACGAATGGCTGATTACGGATTATTGTCCATCGTACCCGCGGTGTTGGCGCTGATACTCGCCTTTACTACCCGGCATGTTGTTTTGGCCCTAGGCGTTGCAGTGATCAGCGGCATGCTGATCTTAACCAAGGGTCACCCTGTCGATACTGCGTTGATGTTCTTGTCTGATGGGCCGTTCACACAGCTTGCATCGGGCAGTAACGCACAGATCATTATTGTTATCACCATCATTTCCGGCTTTATCTATTTGGTTGAGCAAAGCGGTGGCATGGCGGCGTTTTCGACCATGGCGACCCGTTATGTGTCATCGCCATTGAAAGCCCAATTAGCAACCTGGGCTACCGGGATCGGGGTATTCTTTACCGATTCGGGCAACTCGCTGATCCTCGGCCCGATGTTCTCGCCAATCTTCAACAAGCTTAAGATGAGCAAGGAGAAGCTGGCGTTCATCATTGACTCGACCTCGTCGCCGATTTGTGTGCTTATCCCGATTATCAGTTGGGGTGTGTACTCACAGGGCCTAATTGAAAACGCGTTCGATAATATGGGCCAGTCGGTCGATGGATTTACGACTTTTCTTCAGGTGATCCCTTACCAGTTGTATGCCTTGCTGGCATTGTTCAGTGTACCTGTTTACGCGGTGCTGAAAAAAGACTGGGGACCAATGGCTGAAGCCGAGCAGCAAGCGCGCCAGCAAACTGAGGTGAGTGAGCAGCAGGCAGACAACCAACCGGTGAAATCAGGCCGTATTTCACTGATTGTACTGCCGCTGGCGGTGCTATTCGGGTCGCTGGTTGCGCTGTTCACGTATAACTACCACCTTCATGGCACTATCAATGGCCCGGTGATCCGTGCATCGCTCGGTACCAGTTACCTGATTGCTTCGGTGACGGCGATTGCTTATTACGCTTATACCAAAACTATGACCGCCTCGACAGCCTTCAACACTTTTGTGTCGGGTATGCAGCGAATCATGCTAATTTTGGTTATCTTGCTATTGGCATGGACCTTGGGTGATATCTGTAAGTCTCTGGGTACCGGGGATTACATCAGTCAGGTGATGAATGATCGCCTGCCGGTGTTTATGTTGCCTGCCCTGATTTTCGTTATCGGTAGCTTTATTTCGGTGGCAACGGGTTCGTCGTGGGGCACTTTTGCCATCCTGATCCCAATTGCCGTTCCTGTTGCCAGTGCGTTGGGTGCTGACCCGCTGATTTGTATTGGTGCAGCGCTAAGTGGCGGTATGCTGGGTGATCATTCATCTCCGATTTCAGACACCACTATCCTTAGTTCGATGTCGACCGGGTGTGACCATGTGTCCCACGTCCGTACCCAGTTCCCTTACGCTATTTTGACTGGCGTAACCGCCAGCATCGGTTTCATGATTGCCGAAATCACCCGTAGCCCGTACACCATTGTATTGGCCGCTGTATTGCAAGTTGCGTTGATTGTTTTGATGGTGCGCCGTCAGGCCGCAGCCAGCCCTGTTACCGCTTAAGTTGAGATAGCTTAATTGGCTATCGTTTAGAAAGGATTGAAAATGAACACACTATTTTGGCTAAGAGATGAAGTAAAAGTGGGTGAGCACCGTACAGCTTTGACACCTACCGGAGCCAAAGCCCTGATTGATGCAGGCGCTCAGGTGATTGTCGAGCGCAGCGACACCCGTATTTTTCCTGATCAGGCTTATGTTGATGTAGGCTGTGAGTTGGCGGCAGGCCATAGCTGGACTGACGCACCGGAGCACGCCTATATCCTGGGTTTGAAAGAACTGGCAGAAGACGACTTCCCGCTCAAGCACCAGCACATTTACTTTGCCCATGCATTCAAAGGCCAAGATGAAGCGGTACAGATTCTGTCTCGCTTCAACGCTGGTGGTGGTCAAATCCTTGATCTAGAGTTCCTGCAAGATGAAATGGGTAAGCGTGTTTGTGCCTTTGGCTACTGGGCGGGCTATGTCGGCGCAGCGATTGGCCTGTCGGGCTTTATCCACCATTTACACTGTAAAGACGTATTCGGCGCGGTGGGCAGCTACCCAGACCGCGACCATTACCTAGCAGTACTGCGCGAGCAGGTTGCTACACTGTCAGAGAAGCCAAAGGTGTTGGTTATCGGTCAGTTTGGCCGTTGTGGCCGTGGTGCACTGGACTTGTTTGCCGAGCTAGGTATCGACGCTGATGGTTGGGATATCGAAGAAACCAAAGCGGGCGGCCCGTTTACGGCTATCAATGATTACGACATCTTGGTCAACTGTGCTTACCTTGCTGAAGGTACGCCTCCGTTCATTACCAAGGAAAGCCTGGGTGAAAACCCACGTCTGAGCATGGTTAGCGATGTCAGTTGCGATCCGAACAACCCGGATAACCCAATCCGCATCTACAACCAAAGCACCAAGCTCTCCAAGCCGATTATCGAATCGGATGTCAGCGGGCTATATGTACAGGCGGTGGATCACCTACCGACAGTACTGCCAAAAGAAAGCAGCGAAGATTTCGCTGGGCAATTGCTGCCGCATCTTCTGACCTTGTGCAAAGGTGAAGATCCAAACGGCGTTTGGGCAAGGGCACGTGATTTCTACGCAACAGCGCAGAACATTGTGAAGTAAAAACTGGGCAGCCCGCCCAGGTTGATAAGTGATAGGGGATCTACGTTTGTTAGATCCCTTTTTTATTGGCTTTATCTTGCCGCAATACTCAAACCGCCTCTTTAAGCATAGCTTCTTCTTCACAAGGCTTAGGCTGGTAGCCCTTGATAGCAAAGGAGGCGATGACCAAGTAGCAGCTGAATGTTAGCCAGAAGGTATCGGCGATAAAGAAGGTGTCCGCCAGAAGTGCCTGAACGAAAGGCAGGACTGCGCCGCCGCAGCCGGCCATGACTAAAATGCCGGTTGCCTTTGCCATATCGCCGCCTAGCTTTTTGACCGCCAGCGAGAAAATCACCGGATACATAATGGAGTGGCACAGGCCGAGAGCGACCAGCAATAATCCGCTGGTTCTGCCCGGCAGCATGATGGCGGTGAGGGTAAAGCAGGCAGCCAGCAGTGCATTGAAAATGAGTGTTTTGCGCGCACTGACCTTGAGGAACAGGAATGTACCGACAAGCCTACCTAGCATCGCCCCTCCCCAGTACATTGCAATGAAACGGCTCGCTTCGGCAAAGCTCATTCCGCCAGCATGGCTCAGGTAGCTAATAAGATAAGTCCCGGTGCTGACTTCCGTGCCCGTATAACAGAATATTGCGAGTACACCAAACCAGAAATGGCGGTGTTTGATCAGCCGGCTTTTCGTCTGGTTCTGATTTTGTGGAGAGTTGGGAGTGGCAGGATATGTGATGGGAAGTCTTGCTAGGGCAATGCTGATAAGGATGATGGTGGCAGCGAGAGCAAGGAAAGGTATCAACAAGTTGTTGGCTTGCTCGGCTGTTGACTGTTCATATTCCCGGAACAAAAATCCTGCTGCGAGCATCGGGGCTAGCGTTACCCCGAGGGCATTGACGGTGGAGCTGAAGGTCAGCCGCTGCGAAGTGCCTGATTCGGGGCCAATCTCTGCAATGATGGGGTTGGCCACCACCTGCAAGGCTGTCACTGCCATAGCAATAACGGCAATGGCGAATAGAGTCAGGCCATATGAGGCATAGCTACCCGCCATCAATACCATTGCGCAGCCAATAGCCGACAGGCCAAGGGCTAGCAACATGCTGGGTTTGAAGCCGACCCGACCTATCAGCACTGCTGTAGGCAGGCTGGCAAGAATAGGCGTTGAAGAGAAGATAACCTGGACCCAAATCGACTGGGTATAGGTTAGCGAGTAGACATCCTGTAAATAAGGGACCAATAAATTGGTGGTTGCGGTGAGCATCCCCCATATAAATGGCACAAGACTGATCAGCCACAAGCTTTGCTGGTGGCTGAGTGTAGATTTTCTTTTCATCTGTAAGCTGGACCTGACGCGATAAGTGGCTGAAGGCGGCTACCGATGTTTTTGGAGAAGAGGTAGCCGCACAGGCAGGAGTGTTAACCTTTTAGCAAGTCGGAGATTGCAGGGATCGAGGCCTGAATAGCATAACCACCTTCAACTTGGTTGAAGGTGACGTCGGCTTTGGCTTCACGCAAAATAGCAATACCCGCCATGATGTCCCACGCATTGATAAAGTCTTCACGGTAGCCGTCAAAGCGTCCTGCGGCTACGTGGGCAAGGCCGAGTGCGGCGGAGCCATGACGGCGATGCTCAATACCGTGTTCTAGCAAGCGGGTCATGGTGGCTAGGTAGTTTTCCAGCGGCATCTTTGCCGAATAACCAAGGTTAACCAAGCCGACAATGGCGTTATCACCTTGGTTGACCTCTAGAGGACGGTTGTTTAACCAAGCGCCTTGACCCACTAGAGCTGAGAAAAGTTCGTCATGGCATGGGTCGTAAATCACCCCAATCACCGGCTCACCCTCTACCACATAGGCAATCGACACACACCACATTGGTTGCTGGCGCAGGAAGTTTGTGGTGCCGTCAATCGGATCGACCACCCAGGTCCCTTCGCTGTCAGGGTTGGATACGCCGCTTTCCTCACCAAGGAAACCATCTTGCGGGTAGTGGAGGCTGAGTTGCTGGCGGATGAAATTCTCTGTCTCTTTATCTGCGATACTGACGAAGTCCTGTCGGCCTTTGATATCAATATCCAAGCCTTCTTCAACCAATTTCTTTTGGTAGGTATGGGCAATCGTACCGGCTTCTTTAGCGAGTTGGCAGGCAAAGGTGTAACGTTGTTGTAAGTCGTTATTCATTGTTATTCCATTACAGTGATTGTCGGCGGATCAGGGAGACATCCAGGTAGCAGGTACGTGCTGCTTGGTCGGGATGCTGAATGCGACTGATCAGCAATTCGACGGATTGTGTTGCCATCTCATCGGTGGCTTGTTTTATAGTCGTCAGTTGGTAGCTTTTCCAACTGGCTTGTTGCATGTCATCGAATCCGGCAACAAACATGTCATCGATTATATGTTTGCCGGTTTTGTCCTTGAGGCCATCAATTAGGCCGAGGGCAAGGTAGTCATTGGTACAAAAAACGCCGTCTGGTCGAGTCTCAAATGCCGACAGGTTTTCAGCCGCTTCTAGCCCGCCTTGATAACAATGGCTGGGTGCATAAATCACATCGACACGGATGCCCATCTGCTCGGCGTATTGGAAAAACAACTGCTCGCGCTTGCGGATGCTGTAGGAGTGGGCTTGCGAACTGATGACGGTAATATGTTTGCAGCACTGTTCGGCAAATGCTTTCAGCAACAGGCGGATACCGCCAGCGTTATCACATAGCACGCGGTCAACAAGAGGATGTTTGTCCTGCTTGTTGACTAGAACCACGGGCACCTGATTTTCCGCACAGGTTTCAAAGATGGCTGCAGGTGGGGTATCCGAGGTGACGATGACCCCAGACACATTGTAGTGCAGCAACATATCTATCACCTGTGAGCTGTCTCGACCTTTGGCGGTCGGGATCAGCAAGGGACGGTGGTTATTGGCAAGAATGGCTTCACTCAAGTCGTTGACTTGCTGGCTACGAAATGGGTTATCCATGTCGGCAACCACCAACCCAATCAGATCGGAGCGTTGGCGGTTGAGGCTGCGGGCCAGATGATTGACCCGATAGCCTAGCGCTTTGGCAGCAGCGAGAACTTTCTCTCTAGTGGCCTCGGACACATAGCCGTTATTGGAAAATGTCCGTGAAACGGCGGCGCGGGAAACCCCGGCCGCCTTGGCAACATCCACAGAGGTGACTTGTTTTAACTTGGTGGTGCTCAAGCAGTTTGCTCCAGTTTCAGACCTTGCTCCGTTCGTAACCATTGCTCATAGGCTCTGGCAAAAGCAAAAGGGTGGTCGATGTTGACGCTGTCAGGCTGCAGTCCGATAAGCTCGACCCACTTTTCAATATCTTGCCCAGGATAGCGTAGCATCACCTTGATACCTGCATCGCGGCACTGGCTGAATTCGTTCAAATCATCGATAAGGTAGTCATATTCGATAATGGTAGGCTTACCAGCCTCAATCAGCGTATCCAATGAGGCGAAATCCTGACGGCGCTTCATGAGTTTGGCATCAGGATAGCGCTGGCTGATTTGTTCAAGGTACTCGTTATTGAAGCTCCAGAAAAAGCAGCGAGAAAGCGCATTACTCGCACGGGCTTGCTGGATAACCTGATCGACATCCGCTTGCTTCAACTCGACATACAGCTCGCCGTCATATTGTTTGGCAAGGTCGAGGAAGTCCGAAAAGCGACTGACGTTTTGCTGGCTAAAGCCTGGCGCAAACCAACTGCCGGCATCGCATTGGTTCAGTTGCTCGCAGCTTAGCGATTCAATTGGCCCTTGCAGGTTGGTGGTGCGATCGGCGGTGAGATCATGTATCACCATTAGCTCGCCATCGCTGCTGGTATTAAGATCCAGCTCGATCACTTTGGCCCCCATACGGTAGCCAATCTCGGCACTGATTTTGGTATTTTCCGGTGCCACATCGTTGGCACCACGGTGCAGCACCAATTCAATCGGGTTGCTGTCATCCGGGCGATAACCGGTGATCAGCTCCGGCAAATCCGAACAAATACCGATAACCGGCATGGTCAGCAGCTTTTCGATTTCGGCCGGTCGCTCTTCATGCCAGATCACGATAGGCAGGTTGAGCGATTGTGCTTTATTGATCATCTCCGGGGTAAGGAACTCATGCGGGGTATCGGATGCCCGCTCCCAACAGAGGTGGATCATATCGGCCTTGGCTTTTTCGGCCTGCTCGAATGGGCAATCGCCAACACGGACTAAAACCGATAGCGGGTATGGGCAGTCGATATTATTCAGTTCGGCAACCCACTCTGGAATAAAACTACCGATGCCGATATCAATGCTGTGGGCAGGTTGTTGTTCCAGAATTCGCAGTACTTCAACGCCTGCGCCTTCACCCTTGAGTTCGATATACAGCCCGCAGCCAGTTTCTAAAGCTAGTGCCAGAACTTGCTCGAAAGTAGGTACTTGCTCACCGTTGAAAAGCTGGTGGTTTTGTAGTTCAGCAAAGGTCATTGCTGAAATGTCGGCATTAATCCCAGCGGTGTGCATCAGGTTGTCATCATGGCTGACAACACATACGCCATCTTGGGTTAGCCGGACATCGATTTCCCACATCTCGACATGCAAGCTGGCAGCATAGGCAAAGGCCTCCAAGGTGTTTTCGAGTTTGTGGCCGCTGGCACCACGGTGGGCGATACACAGCGGCTTCTCGCTGGCACGATTAACTAGCTTGTTTAAGCGCTGCTGACGTAGCATACAGGCGGTCTCCGTTAAGGCTGAACAGTAGGATGTTTTCGGCGTTAATGCTCCAGTGAACGGTGTCGCCCAGTTTCAGGTCATCGCGCACAGGTTGGATGGTGCGTATAACATTGCCATCAGCCAATTTGAGGTCATATAGGTTCTCGCGACCTTGGTTTTCAATGAAGCAAACCGTCGCACAGTTGGTCACCTCATTGCTATCTTCGGTAAGGATCACATGCTCTGGGCGCAGGCCGATTCTTGCAGCTTGGTTCTCTGGGTAGCCATCGACGAGTGGCAGCTTGATACCGTCTTCACCATTGATGAAGTGACCTGCGCACAGCTCGCCATCAATAAATGAAATAGGCGGGTTGCCAAGGAAGCCGGCAACAAAGTCATTGACTGGGTTGTGGTACATCTCATTCGGGGTATCGACCTGGACAATCTTGCCGCCGTTCATGATCGCGATGCGGTCACACATACTCATTGCTTCGACCTGATCGTGGGTAACCAGTACCGCTGTGATACCGGTTTCTTGTTGGATACGGCGGATCTCAGAGCGCATTTCCAATCGTAACTTGGCATCGAGGTTAGCAAGCGGTTCGTCGAGCAGCAGTACATCCGGTTTCCTGACAATGGCACGGGCCAGCGATACACGCTGTTGCTGACCACCCGATAGCTCGGCAGGCTTGCGGTGCAGCAGGTTATCGATACGCACTAGTTTGGCGATCTCTTCAACCTTGCGTTTGATCTCGGCTTTGCTTTCCTTGCGGATCATCAACGGGAAGGCGATGTTCTGCTCGACCGTCATGTGCGGGTATAGCGCGTAGGACTGGAAAATGACCCCGACGTTACGCTCCTGCGGCGGCAGTTTGGTGACATCCTTGCCAGCGAAAACAATGCTGCCGCCGTCGATTTTGTGGATACCGCTGATCGCGAACAACGTCGTCGACTTACCGCAACCCGAAGGGCCAAGCAGTGCAATCATTTCACCGGAGCCAATATCAAGGTTCATGTTGTCAATGACGGTGGTATCGCCAAACGTCTTGGTGAAGTGGTTAATTTGAATACCCATTAGCCTTTGTTGCCTCCGCTGTACATATTCATCAGCTGTTTTTGGAAAATTGCGAAAAGAATGATCACGGGCAGGACGTAGAACAGCCCGACCGATTTAAACATTGCCATGTCGAAGTTATTGTCATCGGCAATCAAGCCCGCCAAGTACACCGACAGCACTTGCGCGTCATTGCCCGGTGCCAGCACCTGCGGCAGGATGAACTCACTCCAACTGGCGAGGAACGAAAAGATACCCAGTGCGGTCAATGCCGAGCCCACTTGCGGCAGGACGATTTTGCGCCATACGGTGAAGCGGCTGGCGCCATCTTGCATCGCGGCCATCTCGATCTCCCATGGCACAGAGTCATAGAAGCCCTTGAGGATCCAGATGCCAAATGGCAACTCCAGCGAAGCTTTGACCAAAATCACCCCGATCAAGGTGTCGTAAAGGCCGACGTATTGCAGGATCAGGAAGATGGCAATCAGCAGCGTAACCGTCGGGAAAGAGTGGAGCACCATTACCCCGCCGAGGAAGAAGCTGCGCATTGGGATATTCAGGCGCGACAGTGCATAGGCAGCGGTTGATGCAATACACAGGGTCAGCAGGGTAGATACCACCGAAAACACCAAGGTATTGAACGTCACTCCCCAGATGTT
The DNA here is from genome assembly GCF_003026455.1 of Photobacterium rosenbergii. Lineage (GTDB taxonomy): Bacteria > Pseudomonadota > Gammaproteobacteria > Enterobacterales > Vibrionaceae > Photobacterium > Photobacterium rosenbergii. The sequence goes on along the minus strand of NZ_PYMB01000005.1, from coordinate 104,404 downwards.
AGGTTTACCCGGTAAGTCTTCCCACAAAAAGCGCCAGTGCTCTAGAGTAAATTCATAAGGCAGCAGTGCGCCCGGAGCAGTATTTGAGAACGTATCTATGATGAGATACAGGTACATCAGCAATAGCGGTGCACTGAGCACACCGAGTGCGATGACAGATTTGCGACTGGTTCGGATATCTGACATAACGCCTCCTAGATCTCGATACGTGGTTTGGCGACCATCTTGTTGAAGCCAAACAATTTGAGGTAAACAATCGACATCACCATACCGATGGCAACCAGTACCATGGCAAGTGCTGCGCCGTAGCCGTACTGCAGGTTACCGGCATAGTTGCTAAGGGCGGTGTGGAAAGCCCGCAGTGCCCACACTTCGGTTGACCCACCCGGGCCACCACCTGTTGCCAGCAGGATGTAATCGAATGAAGCCAGCAGTGATAAAGTCTGGTAGCAAGTCATGAATAGAATTGGCCAGCGCAGTTGCGGCAGGATGATGTAGCGGATCTGCTGCCAGCGGTTGGCGCCATCCACTTCACTGGCCCAAAAGTGGCTTTTAGGAATGGCATTGATGGCTGAGGACAGCACCAGCATCCCCATTGAGGCCCCGACAAAGCCGTTGATCAGAATCACGAATGTCCATGCGTGGGCTGGGGTGTCGAGCATCCAGTTTTTCGATTGCACACCGAACATTCCAAGTAGGTTGGAGATAAAACCGGTATCCCAAGCCAGCCATTTCCAAAGCAGGACGTAAAGTACCGGCGGGGTGATACGTGGCAGTAGCCATACTGCGCGATAGAAACCGGCAATATTCTTCGGCATGTAGTGGGTGGCAATGGCCAGCACCAGCGCGAAGCCGACATTGAACAAAGTCAATGTGGTGAATACGTACATTAGCGTGTTGCTTAGCGCGGTCTTGGTATCCGGCAGCGAGGTCATACGCTGGTAGTTTTCCTTGGTCCAGACCCAGCCGGTATAAGATGCCTTCAACAGGGCATCGGCTTCTTGTTCGTCGAGGCTGATCCCGGCAGCACTCACCGCAGCCAGTATCTCTTCTTTGCTGTCATAGCGTGTGGTACCCACAGAGCGTTGGAACTGGTTGGCGATGGTATTGAGTTCACGTGCACTGCGTGGACTGTAGCGCAGTGTGCGCATTTCACGGGTGAGCTCACGGCGGTTGCCAAACGACTGATCCAGCAGGTTAACTTGTAGCTGCTCGATAAAACGGGTGTCTGTCTTGCCTTCAGTTAGGTCAGATAACCCTGCTTGATCGACGGTGAAGCGGGTTTCCCTGAGCTCATTGGCCAGTGAGGCCATATCATGATCAGCGCTGAGCGAACGCAGTGCTGACGGAGTAATTTGGTATGTTCCGCCACTGATCCCAGTCGCTGTACTCATGTTGGTAAAGGAGAATACAGCAGTCATGACAACCGGCAGCAGGAAAAATAGAACGACAAAGATTAGGGCGGGTGACATCATCACCGGGCCCAGGGTTTTGGAACGATTCATGGGGCTCTCTCTGTTGCCCTCCGGCTAATCAGGAATGACTAACCGGAGGGATTGCGGTTGGATTATTGGATAATCACACCGTTGCCAAGGGTGCCGCGTAGCTCTTGCTCTGCGTCAGCAACCGCTTGTTTCGCCGTTTTCTGACCGGTCCAAGCTGCTTCCAGACCTTTCCAGTAAATGTTCCAGAACGCACCGAAGTCAGCGTTGTTTGGCATTGAGGTCGCATGAGGAAGAAGGCGCTCAGTCGCTTCCATCGTCCAGCGGTCGTTGCTGTATAGTCCGATGTTCATCTGCTCAGGGCTGATAGCCAAGTGGGCCGATTTAATCGCATGTAGGGTGTTGATGCGTGGCTCGGAAGCAATCTTGATAAGCTTGGCTGCGACTTCCATCTTGTCATCATCGCCTTGCTCGGTCATCAGATAGACGACAGGGTGAGTCAGGGTGTTGGCTGAGTCCTTGGTTTCTTCATTACCGGCAGGGATCAGGCCGAACTGCACGTTGCCGAAGAAGTCGTCAAGACCTTCTGCTTCGGTATAACGGGAGTAGTGCCAGGTTCCGCCGTGCCAGAATGCAGCTTTACCGCTTGCAACCTCGGCGTACCACTGATCCCAAGGCGTACCTATGTGGTTACGGCGTGTTACGCCCATCTCAACGGCATCGGCAAAGAACTGGAAGGTTTTTTCCATCGCGGCTTTATCGAAAATCAAACGTCCTGTTTCTTCGTCTTGTAGCTGGCCACCAAAGCTAGTGTAGAACTGCCAGAAGTCAGGCCCATTGGTAACACGCGGGTAGAAGCCGTAGCCTTTGGCAACTAGGCCCTTATCTTGTGCCTTTTTCGCATCTTCCAGCATGTCGTAAAGGGTGTAGTCGCCTGATTCGATACGTTCTGGTAGGGCTTCGATAGCATCATCGTCGTAGCCAATCCCTTTTAGGTATTCTTTCCAGGCAAAGAAAGGACGCGCTTCTGAGTCTTGGGGAATGCCGTAAACCATACCGTTGAAAGAAGAGATATCAACAAGGTTCGGGTACAGGTTATTCAGCGGCCATGCATCCATATCTACATAGTCTTCGACCGGTGCAATAATGCCCGACTGTGCCCAAGGGGCGATATCTACGTGGCCGGTTACCACGATATCCGGCGCTGAGCCAGATTCGGCAGACAGGGTGACGGCTTGCTTGAAACTATCCCAGTCGGCATAGTTGCGCTTGTTCACGGTGATTTTGAGTTCTTCGCCTGCGGCATCAGCCTCTTGCATCAGGATATTGGCTGCCATCTCAATGGCGTCGGTGCGGTAATGGTCATTAGGACCAGCACCACCGGCAACAACCGAAATCTCATAGTTTGCTGCGCTGGCAAGGCCGGCATAAGCAAGAGAAAGGCACAGTAGACTGTGCTTCAATGCACGTTGTGGCGTTCCAGAATGTATCACTGCGTGTCTCCCAAAAAGGTAAAAAAGCTCATAGAATGAAAAAGGAAATCAGATGTGAACACGTGTACACATTCGATTTGGGAGTATTATTGATGCGATTTATGACGATTGGATTAATGGCTTTTTAAAGGCAGGTGACAGTTTGATGAAGCAAAGTGACATGTTGGGTATGTTGGATTTCCTCCACCAGGCCGAACAATTGAAGGACACATTGAGAAGTGCCCATACTACCCAGGGCCGCAAAGAGAGCACCGCTGAGCATACTTGGCGCTTGTGTTTAATGGCGATGTTGTTCGAGCGGGAAATGCCAGAAATCGATCACGCCAAGCTAATGCAGATGTGCGTGATCCATGATTTAGGTGAGGCGATATCCGGTGATATTGCTGCAGTTGACCAAGACCCGAGTATCGATAAGTCCCATCAGGAAAGGTTGGATCTCCAGACCCTGATAGCACCTCTGAATCAATCGATGCAGCAGCATATCCTAGCGCTTTGGGATGAGTATGAGCAGGCCGAGACGCCGGAGGCCAAAGTGGCTAAGGGGTTAGATAAACTGGAAACCCTAATCCAGCACAACCAAGGCTTGAACCCTGATGATTTCGACTATGAATTCAATCTTCACTACGGCAAGAAGTACACCGATCAGCATCCTTTGCTGGCAGCGATACGCGAAATTGTCGATCAGGATACGGCGGCGAAAGTAAAATCTACCGGGCATCGATGAGGCGTATTCATCGCTACCCGGCTTGGAAAGGAGTATCAAAGAAGTAACAGCTTAGCGGTTCCCAGGAAAGCGAAGAAGCCGACTACATCGGTGACTGTAGTTAGGATCACCGAGCCGGCCAGTGCTGGGTCAAGCTTGAGCTTGTCGAGCACGACCGGGATGATTACCCCGAACAGTGCGGCGGTGATGATATTGACCACGATACCGACCGCTATGATTGCGCCGATAATCGGCGATTGGAACCAAAGCCCCGCCATCAAACCGATCAAAACTGCCCACAGCACCCCGTTGAGGAAGCCTATTCCCAGCTCATTGCGCAGCAACGATCGGCGGTTACCGGCAGTGACCTGGTTGAGGGCCATACCGCGGATCATCAGGGTCAGGGTCTGGCTACCGGCAATCCCCCCCATCGAAGCCACGATTGGCATCAAGATAGCCAATGCGACCACCTGGGCAATGACGTCTTCGAACAGGCTGATGGTCATTGAAGCCAGCACGGCAGTGATAAGGTTGATACCCAGCCATACCGCACGCTTCTTGGCACTTTTGGTAATTGGGGCGAAAAGGTCATCCTCCTCGCTCATACCGGCATTGGCCATCAAGGTACTTTCGTAGTTCTCCCGCATTAGCTCAAGCGCAAGGTGGGTATCAATTTCACCGATGAGGGCGAAATTCTCATCAACAATCGGCAGGCTGAACTGCTGGCTGTGCTCCATCGCTTCAACGGCTTCGGTCAATGAGGCGTCATCTTCCAACACCAGCGTATCGGTATCGGCAAGGCTGCTCAATTTGGTCAGCGGCTCAGCCTCGATCAGTTGCTGGTAATTGACGGTACCGACAAACTTGGTATCGCGGGTAACCACATAAATAGAGGCGGGGTATTGGTAACCGTAACGCTCCAGAAGCACCATGGCGCGCTTGACTGAGATCCCCTGCGGCAGAGACAGTATCTTGGGGTTGGCATAACGGCCGATTTGATCGTCATCGTATTGGTTGGCGCGGTCAAACAGCTCGATATCTTCTTTACTGAGCTTTTCAATTGCCCGCTCAATAATGTCTTCGGGCAGTGAGTCGGCCCATTCAATCAATGACAGGTTATCGAGCTTGCCGAGTACGAGATCCAGCTCGGTATCACTCAGCGACTGGATCACCCATTGCCGGGTGTCCCCACGCATTGCGGTGAGCACATCGACGTGATCGTTGAGCGGCAACTGTCGCCATAGCTCCATACGCTCATCAAGCGGCAGGGCTTCGAACAAGGTGGCGAAGGCACCGGCTTCGAGCTGTTGGATCTCGGGTTCATTGAAAATTTGACGCTGTTCGTCGGTATCTGCGGCAGAGATGCGCTCAATGAGCAGGCTTAAATCAACGGTGTTGCTCATGCAGGTTTCCTTGTTGCAAACGCAAGCAGCCAGCTGGAGGTTGGGCTTGTTGTTTTTGTCGTTATCTTAATTGGCTATAAGAGTATGGTTTTCACTTTTGTCGGTCAATTGTGATATCGCTAACTGATGCTGTTATGAAATCAGGCTAGTTTAATATTGAGAGGATAAGTAGTACCGGTAAGGAGAAGGTTTATGGATAAACAACAGATTCCCGATGCGTTATACGATGATGCCTTGGCTTATTTTGGCGATCACGCAAAAGCCGATGACTGGCTGCATACCGAGAACATCGCCTTGGGGTTGGTTTCGCCAGCTAGCCTGTGTAAATCTGAAGCCGGCAGGGCAGAGGTGAAAGAATTGCTACGTCGCCTGAAAGCGGGGGAAAGTAATTAACTCTACGGCTTTCTATTATGGTTAGGTATGTCGCGAACATATAGTCTCGGGCCATAATATAAAAGAACAACCACATAGATTGGATATATCTATGTGGTTTTTGTTTTTTACTGCCTAAGCTGATTAGGCTAAAGCTGGGCTTTTATTCTGTTGGCGGCTCGATAGCAACAGGCTGTCCACGCTGAGTCGGCCAGCACCTGAAACCAGCAGCGAGACAGACATTGCCAGTAATGCGAGGCCAAACTCGTAGCCACCGTTTGATATGAACAAGCCCTTGTCCAAGTGTACGGTAACAATGGCAACCACCATGGTAACGGCCAGTACCAACGCGGTTGGTCGGGTGAGCAGGCCAAGTAGGATGAACAAACCGCCGAAGAACTCCGCACCGCCTGCCATTAATGCCATCAGAAAACCCGGCTCCAGTCCGATGGATGCCATCCATTTGCCCGTACCTTCAAGGCCGTAACCGCCAAACCAGCCGAATAGTTTCTGCGCGCCGTGAGCCATGAAAATGATCCCTGCCGGTACTCGTAGGGCAAGAGGGGCGAAAGTGGCTGATGACGAAAGTGTTTTGTTGATCAATGTGTTCATAGTGCTGTCCTCGAATCTGTCGGCAATTCCTGATGCCGGGTAACTGTCCTGTGTTGTTGGATACAGAATAGGCAGCTTCGCCTGAGATCAACATCAGGTGAACTTGAGCTAATCGTTCTAAAAATTCGAATGAACTATGTAGTGATATTATGATTGCAAGCGGTATGTTGTTGTTAAAACTTGAAATTAACCCCTAACAAGTAATGGTCGCTGCTGAAATGCTGCGGTAGTTCAATGCGTTGGTACTCCGCACTAATGCCAAAGTGCTGGCCGAGAGCGAGTTCGGCACCGAGGGCAACATATGGAGAGAACCCGCGTTCGGTACGGGTGTGCCAATTGTCTTTGCCCTTGCGGGTTTCAAGGTAGCGTGTATCAAGGTCTAGGGCAGCGTAGTTAATCCCGCCACGGGCATAGATATTAGTAAAGCGGGTAACAGGGTACTCCGCTTTTACGCCTAGTAAGCCACCGCTATAGCTGGAAACCGATTGGGAAAGGCCAAGTGTGCCGAGGTAACTCAAACCGCCGCTGTTGGCAAAATAGCCGGTGTCGAGTGAGAAATAGCGGTTAAAGTGGTAGTTGTAGCCAAGCTCGAAAGTGAAGCCTGCATCACCATCACTGTGGTGATTATTGGACATCCCACCGCCGCCCAAGCGGACTCCCACTTCATGGGTAATAGGCTGGCTGGCGGCTTGGCTGACGAGAGGGCAAAGCAGGAGAATGGCCGGAATGAACTTTGTCATAAAATACGCTGTTTTATTAGTTTGGCGTGGATTTTATCGACTGGTGAAACTGGGCTCAATAACCTGGTACAAAGCCGTACATTGTTGCTAGCGGCGGTTTTTTGATTTTATCTATCTGTTTTTGCAAGGAGTCCCATGCCACAAATAATAGTGGTGAATGGTTTTTCCTGACGGTGACATCTGACCAGTCTCAAATATGGGAGATGGACTAATATTAATGTAGTCGCGCCAGTTTTGGTTAAGGAAACTGTGGCTATGATGGATGCAGATACAATGTTTACCTGTATCTACTTGCTAGAATTTGACTCGCTAATTGTGTCTTGATTTGGACACTCGCAAATTTCGCTCAGCCTCGGCTGGGCATTTTTATTTCTGCCCTGCCACTTTCCATCACATTGCCTCGACCGAGCTTGATTCCAGCTTTATTTACTGCTGATAGCCTTGCGGGTAAAGCCTTGATTTTCATCTAGTAGTGAAGCCGCTTGGTTGGCATCAACGCCAGCTAGCAGCATAACTATCGCAGTTTTGCAGTGGCCGTTGCAGGCATTGAGTGCATCAATGGCTTGTTCCCGGCTGCAGTCCGTTGCAGCCATCACAATGTTTTTCTGCCGTTCGACCAACTTGGCATTGGTGGCTTCGACATCGACCATCAAATTGCCGTAGACCTTACCGGTTCTGATCATTGCACCTGTCGTTAGCATATTGAGGATCAGTTTTTGTGCTGTACCGGCTTTGAGGCGTGATGATCCGGTGACGACTTCAGGGCCTACGACAGGCGTGATGGCGATATCAGACGATTGGCTCATCGGACTATCAGGGTTGCAGCTGATACAGGCTACGGTCGCGCCAACAGACTTGGCATATTCCATCGCGCCCAATACGTAAGGGGTCCTGCCGCTGGCGGCAATGCCGACCAAAACATCTTTGCTGCTGAAGTCCAGCGCTTGCAGGTCGCCTGCACCCATGTCACGGTTGTCCTCGGCATTTTCGACCGCTTTGAGAATGGCTTTATGGCCGCCTGCAATCAGGCCTACCACTTGCTCTGGTTTACTGCCAAAAGTAGGCGGGCACTCACTAGCGTCAAGGATACCTAAACGGCCAGAGGTACCTGCGCCACTGTATATCAATCTACCACCTTGCATGAAGGCATCGGCAATGGCATCGACTGCACGGGCTATTTCAGGCAAAACCGCTTCGACAGCAAGGGCGACTTTCTGATCTTCCTGATTGATGACCTTCAACATATCGACAGTCGATAGCGTATCAATCTCGGCACTGGCACTGTTGCGGCTTTCAGTCACCATCTTAGTCAAATCAATTTTCATTCTGGGGTCCGTTTTGATGGGGTCTCAATATTGTATGTTATGGTCAAACTTTATGTCACGGCAACGCCCTAGACGGGCAATTAGGTCGATACTGATTGGAGTTGCTGGTGGGCATGGAGAAAGCAGGTAGAAATGGTTTCTACCGTATGCGCGTTCTGCCCTTGGGTATAGATAAGATTGAAGGTCAGGCGTTCGTTTAGGGTAAAGATGTCGTGGAAAGGTTCAGAGGGTAACATCTGCTGGGTCTGGCCGAATTTGTGCAGTGATTCTGGCAACAATGAGATGGCCAGGCCGTTATATACTGCTTCGGCAATATTATCGAGAACTGGGCTAGTAAAGACAACTTCGTAACGGATGTCCGCATTTTCGAGTGTTGCGAGAGTTAGATCGCGGATCAGACAATCGCCGTCAAACAGGGCTATAGGCACCGGTTGCTCCGTGTTCAGCGAGAGCTTGGGCGATTTTACCCAGTTAACCGACTCACTCCATAGCGGCATGCCGTCCTTAATCCCTGGCTCTCCGGCGACAATGGCTATATCGACAGTGCCGGCTTGGCGCTTTTTCCTGAGGTGACGGCTTCTATCACATACCACTTTCGCTGCCAAGTTGGGCATTTTCGCTCTCAATAGCGGCATAAAGTGGCGGGTGAAATCTGCGGCGTAGTCGGTGGGTATACCGAAAGTCAACTGGCCTGAGATATCTTTGCCGCTGAGGGCGGCAAGGGTACTGCTGTTGAGGGCCAGCATTTGCTGGCTGCGACTGAGCAAGACTTTTCCGGCATCGGTTAGGACAACGCCACGGTGACTGCGGAGCAGTAACTCGCATCCCGCCAACTCCTGCAAGCGTTTCATCTGCATGCTGACGGCACCGCTGGAGCGATATACCCGCTCGGCGGCAAGTTTGATTTCACCGGTCTCTGCAACGGCAACAAAGGTTCTCAACAACTCTAAATCTAACAGCGTGTCCATTTCGACGTCTTCTTTGGGGAGCGTAAAGGTAGGTCACCTTTAGTTGGGTAACGGCCTAAAAATCATTATAGATTTAGTATTGCTAAATCTATAGGTTAATTTTATTCGTTTGGCTAAATTGATTGTTGCGATTATTGTTGGAGTCTACTTTTTCTTTGGATCAAGGCCGAAGGCATTCTGAATGATGTGGGAGAGACTGTAATGACAACTTCATTGCCAAATACGATGAAAGGCGTGGTGCTAACCGGCCACGGTGGCTTGGATAAGCTGGTATTGCGTGACGATTTAGCGCTACCTGAACTTGCCGGGGACGAAGTGTTGATCAAGGTCGGTGCCTGCGCGGTGAATAATACCGATATCAATACCCGGATTGGCTGGTACTCCAAGCAAGTGACCACTGATACCAATGCAGGTGGTTCAGAGGGTTTTGACACTATCGATGATCAGGATGCCAGTTGGTCGGGGATCCCGCTGACCTTCCCGCGTATTCAGGGTGCAGATGTTGCCGGCCATATTGTGGCAGTAGGCGAGCAGGTTGACCCGTCCCGTATTGGTGAAAGGGTGATGGTCCGTGCCATGCAGCAGCACCCGCAAACAGATGAATCATTCCGTTGCATCACTTTCGGCTCTGAGTGCAATGGCGGTTTTGCCCAATACACCAAGGCATTGTCTGGCGAGGCATTTACTGTCAACAGCACCATGACTGACGTCGAACTGGCTTCATTTCCTTGTGCTTTTTCAACGGCGGAAAACATGGTCGACCGTGCCAATGTCAAAGCCGGTGATGTGGTATTGGTAACCGGCGCCTCCGGTGGTGTCGGGGCGGCGGCAGTCCAACTTTCCAAGCGCCGTGGTGCCAGTGTTATAGCAGTGTGCGGTGCTGACAAGCATCAGCAAGTGCTAGAGATGGGCGCTGACCGAACTATTGCACGTGGTGATAGCTTGATCGAGTCGCTTGGGACCATGGCTGTTGATGTGGTGATTGATCTAGTCGCTGGCGAGCAATGGCCGGAATTACCAGAAGTATTACGTCGTGGCGGTCGCTACGCGGTAGCCGGTGCAATCGGTGGCCCGCTGACCGAGTTGGATGTACGTACTTTGTACCTCAAAGATCTCAGTTTCTTTGGTTGTACCTACCAGCAGCGCCATGTGTTTGAAAACCTTGTAAGTTATATCGAAGCGGGGGAAATCAAACCGGTTGTCTCTAAAACTTATCCGCTGGAGCAAATCCACCAAGCGCAGGAAGACTTCTTAGCCAAAAAGTTTGTCGGCAAATTGGTATTGGTGCCAGCACATTAAGACAAGGATTTTCTGTTAAGTAATATATAAAATGTATCTTTATGTTGTGTGGTGGTATAACATTCATTTGAAAGTATTGTTTGTGGTGGCTTGCCACCCGCATCATAAGGAAATTATAAAATGAGCGAAAAAATGACGTTTGCGATTATCTTCTCTGCAGCCATCTCTCTGTCGATGATCGCACCACTGCTTATCCTTGCCTAATGCTGTTAATTGGCGCTGCTGGAATTTGTCAGCAGCGCCTGCCCCACAGGCCACCCAGCTAAACACTTCATTACCTTTGGTTCATTGCCAAATCTTTCATCGATATCAAAAGCCTATCGCCTTGTGCCATAATTATCCTTTGCAGAATTTCGGTTATATTTAATACAATTTCTAGTTTGGATATTCATTGATGAACAACTACAAACGGATGCGTACCTTATTGGGCGTTTCACTGGTGCTGGCTTTGACCGCATGTAGTGCCAATAACTATGTTGAGACATACGCTGAAGCCAATGACTGGCAGTCTCTGGGCGAGCAAGATGCATTGAAAGGCCATCGGGTCAGGGATCTCTCTTTGCTGGTAAGTGGTGATTTGTTTGCTGCGCAGCAAAAGTATTCTGTTGGCTATGAAATGGGCCGAGCTGAATACTGCGATATCGATAAGGCATGGAATTTGGGTAATTCAGGGCAGAGCTATTTCGGGATTTGTGATGGCATGCCTGATGGCAATGAATTCCGAAGGCAATACCAGTTTGGCTATGATGAGTTTGTATTGGAAATGGAGCGGGAAAGTTCCACAGATGGATTTGGTTTTGGGTATTAACCCAATATAACCGTAGATCAAAGCCTATTACTTTTAAAAGCCTTCAACAGACATTGCGAGAATGTTTGCTGAAGGCTTTATCGCATCTGGAAGCGAGCAATAATCAGAAATATAGGTGAAACAGGGAAAAATTAAGCGATATATAAGTCTTGCTGAACACGAGGTCTGTAATTAAGTAACTGAAATCAAATGTGTAAATTGGTTGTCACTTAATATATGCATTCTGCGCATTAAAAAAATGAAAAGCATTCATTTTAATCATAGTGCGATTTGTCCTACCATTCAGTCATCAAGATGAAGTGAACAAACCGAATCTAATTTGTGTATCAAGCAGTTTGATAAATAGCGTTTAAATAATACCTGAAAGGGTGCTTTCCCAGTCTTTATTTATCAATAGCAAGATAGGTTTGCTTTGTCTCTATTTCAGATTTTAAACAATTAAAGTCTTTCAGAACACGATTATTGTTAGGTATTTACTATGACTATTCCAACTACTGAAATGCTTCAAGCATGGAAAGGTTTTACCGCTGGCGATTGGCAGACTGAGGTTAACACCCGCGATTTCATCCAAACCAACTATACACCGTATGAAGGCGATGAGTCATTTCTTGCCGACGCGACGGAATCGACCACCGCGCTTTGGAATAGTGTCTTAGAGGGCATCAAAGAAGAGAGCCGCACCCATGCGCCGGTTGACTTTGATACCGACCTGCCTTCAACCATCATTTCCCACGATGCGGGTTATATCAATAAAGATCTGGAAACCATTGTCGGCCTGCAAACCGACAAACCGCTCAAGCGGGCTATTATTGCCAATGGCGGTATCCGCATGGTGAAAACCTCCTGTGAGGTATATGGCCGCCAGCTTGACCCTATGGTAGAAAAAACTTTTACCGAATACCGCAAGACCCATAATAAAGCGTGTTTTGATCTCTACACCAAGGATATTCTGGCTTGTCGTAAATCAGGCATCATTACCGGTCTTCCCGATGCTTACGGCCGTGGCCGAATTATTGGTGATTACCGCCGCATTGCCCTATACGGCATTGATTTCCTTAAAGCAGACAAGCAAGAGCAAGTAAAATCGACCCAGGCATTCCTTGAGCAAGGCCAAGATCTCGAGAAGACCCTTCGCCTGTGTGAAGAGCTAGCCGATCAAATTCAGGCACTGGAAGATATCCGCACTATGGGCCTGAAGTACGGTATTGATATGTCGACGCCGGCCACGTCGGCCCAAGAAGCAATCCAATATACCTATTTCGGCTACTTGGCCGCGGTGAAATCACAAAACGGCGCGGCGATGTCGCTGGGCCGTACCTCGACTTTCCTTGATGTTTATATTGAAAGGGATTTGGCTAATGGGGTGATCACTGAGTCACAGGCCCAGGAGCTGGTGGACCATTTCATCATGAAACTGCGCATGGTGCGATTCCTGCGTACTCCAGATTATGATTCGCTGTTCTCTGGCGACCCTATCTGGGCGACCGAGGCTATGGCCGGTATGGGTGTCGACGGTCGTACCCTGGTCAGCAAAACCACCTTCCGTTACCTGCATACGCTATACAACATGGGCCCGGCACCTGAGCCCAATATGACGGTATTGTGGTCAGAGCAACTGCCTGAGGCTTTCAAGAAATATGCGGCGAAAGTGTCTATCGATACCTCATCGCTGCAGTATGAAAATGATGATTTGATGCGCCCGGACTTTAACAACGATGATTATGCCATTGCCTGTTGCGTCAGCCCGCAGATAGTCGGTAAAGACATGCAGTTCTTCGGCGCCCGTGCCAATTTGGCGAAAGCATTGTTGTACACCATCAACGGTGGGGTTGATGAAAAATCGAAAGTGCAAGTGGGTCCTAAGCAGGCACCGATTGCTGATGAAACCTTGGATTTCGATAGCTTGATGCCTCGTTTTGATGAGATGCTCGATTGGCTGGCAACCCAATATGTGACGGCGCTGAACATCATCCACTACTCGCACGACCGTTACAGCTACGAAGCTTCCCTGATGGCACTGATGGATCGTGATGTAAGGCGTACCATGGCCTGCGGGATAGCCGGTTTGTCGGTAGTTGCCGACTCGCTGGCAGCGATTAAGTTTGCCAAAGTGAAGCCTATCCGTGATGAAGACGGTTTGGCGGTAGATTTCGAGATCGACGGCGATTACCCGAAATTCGGCAACAATGACGCCCGGGTCGATGACATTGCCTGTGATCTGGTTGAGCGCTTCATGAAGAAAATCCAGAAAATGAACATGTACCGCGAGGCAACGCCGACCCAGTCGATCCTGACTATCACCTCTAACGTGGTGTACGGCAAGAAGACCGGTAATACGCCAGATGGCCGCCGCGCCGGTATGCCGTTTGGTCCAGGTGCCAACCCGATGCATGGCCGGGATCAAAAAGGGGCGGTCGCTTCACTGACGTCTGTTTCGAAACTGCCGTTTGCTTTTGCCAAAGACGGTATCTCATATACCTTCTCGATTGTGCCAAATGCATTGGGCAAAAATAGCGAGACCCAGAAGCAAAACTTGGCAGCGCTGATGGACGGCTATTTCCATCACGAAGCGGGCGAGCATGGGGTAGGCGTTGAAGGTGGCCAGCACCTGAACGTCAACGTGATGAACCGTGACATGTTGCTTGATGCTGTCGAGCACCCAGAGAAATACCCGCAGCTAACAATCCGTGTATCGGGTTATGCGGTCCGTTTCAACTCGCTGACCAAAGAGCAACAGCAGGATGTGATAACCCGTACCTTTACTGAAAAAATGTAAGGGCTCAAAAAGCATTGTCGAAAAATAACAAGCTGTGACTACCTAGCTATTAATTAGCAAAGTTTGGCCTGCCTCCGTGCAGGCCTTTTTATTTTACTGTGGACGCTCGCTAAGCTTCATAAACAGAATCACCATTGATAACAGCAAGGTAATTGCATTGGCCAGCATCACAGGGGTGTCATTGACCTTCATGCCATAGATAAACCAACAAAATACCCCGAACACCATCAGCGCATACATGTGCAATGAGATACTCTGGGTATCTTTGGAGCGGATAATCTTGATGACCTGAGGCAAGTAGGCAAGGGTCGTACAGCATGCCGCCAAACTGCCCAGTGCTGCCAAGCTATAATCCGCCACCCATAGAGAAAGTGTTGCCAATAACGAGCCGCAAATAATGCTGACTGTGAGCGTTTTCGTATCCATGTCGGGTTACCATGCCTTTGGTTTGAAAGTGACTTGACGCAAAATATGCGCGGCCATAGGTTGTAGGACAAATTGTTGGCCTTGATATCCGAGGTCGGTACGGAGCGGGGTGTACTGCCCCCAAGGGAGGGCTGCTGTTGCCTCGAGACTGGCCAGCTCTGTGTGCGGGTTGTGGTTGTATTCAACCGGCAACCAGCCATTTTCAGTCTGGTAACAGCGCTCCTGGAATGGCACGAGGGGCAGTTGTTTGTCGATGGTTTCGATAGCTTTGATCGGCAAGCTATAAACCAACGGGCCATAGCGGAAATAATGGTCGCCCAAGTTGTCAGTACACAGTTGCGGCTGGGTGTTGAACTGGATTTCAACCCTTTGCCCCTGCCATTGGCCCCTTATCTCAAACCAACCTTCACCCAGTTCGACATTGGCCCCTTTGACACAGACACCTTTGGCCCAACCTGGCAGGCGGCAACGCAGTGTTGCTTGAACCGGTGAGTCGGCAGAGAACTGCAGCACCACACTGTGCTCGGCTGGGTAATTGGTTTGTTCGGAAATCGTCAGGCGCTGGCCTTTGATTTCGGTTGTAAACTCACTCGGTCCGTATAGCGGCTTGATGATGGTGTCTTGTTGCTGCATCCACATGGCTTTGAGGTAGTACGGGTAGATACGTCCGGCATTGGGGACGCAGCAGACTGCAGCTTCCTGGTGGGTTGGGGAATATTTATAGCGGGTTTGGACCTCATGGGCAGTACAGCCATCACTATGAACACCGGCCTCACCAAGCATCGAATAGGAATTGTCGGTTTTCAGGTAGGCAATCCCCATCCCATCCGGGTGGCGGGCACCTTGTGCAGCATTGAACAGCATATTTTCAATATGATCGGCCCAGCTGAACTCGCCGGTTTTTTGCAGCATGTGGGTAAACCCATCGAGTAACTCATGGATTGAGCAATACTCATAGCCGACTTGGGTGGCATTGGCCTGTTTGCCCAAGATAAATTCGTCACCAATTGGGGCACCCGACGGGGTGAGGTAATCCGGCAATCGGCCGACAAAGGCTTCAAGGCCTGCCTTGAGATCTTTACTTCCGGTGGCGAAGTAGGCCGTTAGCAGCGGGCGAAGATGCTCCCAAGTGTGGACGGCATGCCCTTGGTAGCGGTAATCCGGGTCAAGCAGTGCATCAAGCTGGATGTCGATGTCGCACAGTGGATAGCGGCAATAATCGCGGTAGAGGAAATGGGCGTAATCAAGATATTGCTGTTTGCCGGTAAGCTGGTAGAGCCTGTCCAAGACATCGGTAAATACCAAACCATGGCCAACACCCGCGTAGGATTCGGTGACATCGAAAGGTTTGCTTTCATTGATTGGCCATGCCGTCATGGTTCGCTCGACAGCTTTGATCACCCTATCGAGTACATCTTGGTTCTGGGTCACTTCGTAGTAGGCGATGAGCACTCTGAACAGAGCGGCTTGTGCCCACAATTCTCCGTTCTCGCCTTTCGCCTTATAGCGCAAGTCAGGGGCATAAATTCCGATATAGCCATCGTTATCCTGGGTTGAAAGGATATGGTCGATATAGCGGTGAACTTTGTTTTGCTGCTCTTCGGTGCCGACTAACATGGCATGGCGGACAAAACCGTCCCACCAGTTGGACTGGGTCTCGGCGTTCCACCACAGGTATTGCACCTCCCAGTCGGCATCTTGGGCAATAGACCCGACGTCCTTGGCTTTATCTGCGAGGGTTCTGCGGTGCTCGCCATAAATATCATCTTCGGTGATCAACTCTGGCACTAGTTGGTCAAGGTGACCGACAAAACCATGGTTGAGGTCAAACTGCATTTGCTCGGCTAGCCAACCGCTTGGGCGAATGTGTTTGCAGGTCAGCCATTGAAAAGCCTGGGGTAGGGGACGGGCGTTTGCCATGTTGGATCCTTTTCTCATTGGGGGTGAATGATAAAGCCGCTTAAAATTACTAATGCGTAGCCCATGCCAATAAGTGAACCTTCGCGGCTATATGCAAGCTGCGAATAAATGTTTGGGAATTAGGCTAATTGATTAAATATTTAATTTTATTACTGCGAGGCAAAAGAAAGAGAGTGTCTAACTCCCTTTCTTTTAAATTATTTTTTATTTATAGCGATATATTCTCATCTGTTTCGCCATCAAATACATGACAGAAACTGGTATCTAAATTGAAATAAAAACTCTTACCGATATCTGAGGTGGAAATATCAACACATGACACACGGGCAATAATGACATTCGCACCAACCCGGAAATGTAAGTATTTTTCATTACCCATATTCTCGACCACCGCCAACTTACCCTCAATCACATTGAGGTCCGTTTTGTTTTTGGCAATGCTGATATGTTCCGGGCGGATCCCGAAGCATACTTTGCTATCGGTATGTTGCTTGAGAGCGTGGGTTTTGTTCGATGGAATCACCACTTGCTGCCCCGGGGCCATTTCAATGTAATAGTTGCCTTCCTGTTCGCGCAACGCCGTATCCACCAAGTTCATGGCTGGCGAACCGATAAAGCCGGCCACGAACTTATTGGCCGGGAAGTTATAGAGGTTTGCCGGCGTGTCGACCTGCATGATTTGGCCTTGGTTCAATACGCAAATACGGTCTCCCAGCGTCAGCGCCTCGGTTTGGTCATGGGTGACGTAAATCATGGTTGCCGGGTTGCCTTCTTCTTTGAGGGATTGGTGAAGCTGGGCAATTTTGACTCGCATCGAAACCCTTAGCTTGGCATCGAGGTTGGAAAGCGGTTCATCGAACAGGAACACATCCGGTTTGCGGACAATGGCACGCCCTACCGCAACGCGCTGGCGCTGGCCACCAGACATCTCTTTCGGCTTGCGGTCTAGCAAATCAGTGATTTCGAGCTTTTCGGCGGCCTCTGTAACCCGTTGCTTGATTTCTTCTTTCGACTTGCCTTGCATCTTCAAGCCAAAGGCCATGTTGTCAAAGACCGTCTTGTGAGGGTATAGGGCGTAGTTCTGGAATACCATGGCAATCCCACGGTCTTTCGGGGCAAGGTCATTGACAACTTTCTGCCCGATGCGAATTTCACCGCCGGTGATATCCTCAAGCCCGGCGACCATGCGCAGAGTGGTTGATTTTGCGCAACCTGATGGACCGACAAAAACCATGAATTCACCGTCTTGGATATCAAGGTCAATACCATGCACTGCCTTGAAGCCGTTTTCGTATTCTTTTTCTACTTTACGTAGGCTTACCGTCGCCATGAATTACTCCGAAAATCTTATTTAAAATTAAAAATCTTGCTGAACCAGCCTGTTTGCGGGGCGGGTTCGCTGGAATGTAGGGCTCGCTGCTCGGGTTGTTCGCTTTTCTTTATCAAGGAGTTCAGTGCGGCGAGGGTCTTTAGGTATTGTTTGGTGTCACGCGCAGGGTAACCCGACAGATGGCTGTTGTCCGGGCAAGATCGGGTCACTCCAGCTTGTGCTTTGATCCGGGTATTGTGGCCAATTTTAATCCCGCCGGTAATGCCGACCTGGCCATGGATAATGACGTTATCACCAACCTCTGTCCAACCAGCAATACCAACTTGTGATATCAGTAGGCAGTGTCGGCCAATTTTGACATCGTGACCTATTTGGATCAGGTTATCGAGTTTGCTGCCGGCACCGATCACGGTGTTGCCGATAGTGCCGCGGTCAATGGTGTTGTTGCAGCCAATGTCGACATTGTCCTCGATGACCACGCGGCCAATACTCTCGAGCCGGATGTATTCGCCCCGTTCGTCGGTCAGGTATTCGAAACTATAGTTGCCGATAGAGCAATTGGAATCGATAGTGACGTTATCGCCAATGATGGTGCCTTCTTTGATCACCGTATTGGCGTGAATAGCGACATTGTTGCCAATCTTTACGCCATTCATGATTTTGACCCCTGGTTTAAAGTGGCAGCCTTCACCGATAGATGTGTATTTACCGATGTAGACACCTTCGATGTCCGAGGTGTTGCCCTGATCGTCGAGGCGGTATTGCGACACCTTGAACCAAGTCAGAAAGTGATTGATGAGCTTGGCGTCAAGTTGGTTGATAGCGATGACCGTGGCCTGGGTATCCAGGCGGATTGACTCCGGTCCGATGATGACATCGGCTAAACAGGAAGCGACTTTTTTGAGGTCACCGGGCTGGCGGATAATAGCCAATCCTCCTTGGGTAGGAGAGTCGAGTTCGACAATGCTGTCGACATTGATATCCGTATTGCCTATTACAGTGCCTTGTAGGATCTCGGCAATGTCGGTGACCTTTATCATAATGTTGTTTCCTGTAGGGTTAGAAGCGGTACTGAGCCATCAGCTTGAGCTTGTTGTATTCTTCATGGCCGTTGCCGATTTTCTCGTTGCCTGTCCATTCCGCTTTTGCATCTTTGTCTTCATTGAAGATTTCCACTTCGCCACTGACAGACCAGTTTTTGAAGTTATGCTGATAACCGACCGTGGTTTTGTTCACTGTACCAAAGTAACTGTCGCCATTGGTCTGGGTCGTTGTTTTCTCACTGTAGCGCTGTTTCACGAATAGGCGACCACCAAAATCGAAGCTATAGGCTAGCTCTGGCTCAATGTACCACTCTTCAAAGTTCTCTAGGAAGGAACCGTCCCGGCCATCGGTATCTTTGTCTTCGTAATAGAATTCAACACCAGCGAAGAACTTACCGAAGCTTTTGTAGGGCTTGAATAGAACTTTGTAGTAGGTGGTATCTTTGTCGCCCCATAACCCGGCGTCCAGCGAGTTGGTCTCGTTGGTCATACCGTAGCTCAATTCAGAGTAGAACCCCCCTTTCCAGTCATTATTCCAATAACCGAGGAAGGTGTAGAACTCATGCTGGTCCTGTGTCAGGTCACCTTTGGTGTTGCTCTGGTTGCGGTCACTGCGTTCAAATTCCGTCGCCCAACCCAAGCCGGTACTGAAACCACGGCCAAGGCCCCGGTTATAGCGCAGGTTGGTTGATACCTGAAAGCCGTCATCGATTTGGGAGAAGGATCCGTCTGCGGTGCGCCATTTATTCTGGATTTGCTTCAGCGAGTAGTTCAGCGATACCGGAAGTTCTTTGTTGTAGAGGAAACCGGTAATAATGCTGTTCTCGGTGTATTCATTTTTCCCGATCAGGCTACCGTCTTCGTTGTAGGCTTTTTTGTCTTCTTTCTCGAAGAAAGCCCCAATGCTACCCCCTGTACCGTCAACGATGGTTGCAAAAAAGTCTTGCTCTGCAGAGTCTGGACTGGTTGAAAAAGTATCAGCCACTGCATTTGAAGCAAACATCGCATTTGCAACGAGTACGGACAAGATTGTCTTGTTCATTCTGTTTAGTTCCTTGCTAGACAAATGTAATTTTTAGGTGGTGGTACAGGGTGTACTACTATGTTTATTGATGTTGGTTTTTTAGTCACTGCAATGTTGTGAATTCTGTGATCTATATCTTTTCTGTTGGCTACGAAGTTTGAGCGAGATCTCAATAATTATTCGCGTTGGTATTTTTAAGAGTTATCGAATAAGTGGAATTTAAATTGTCGGGGCGTACTGAAAATATCGATGTTAATAGGCAGCCCTTCTTTTATCCGCCTATATAAAAAAACACCCAATTAATGACTGCAGTCACAAAAAGAGAAAATCACTATCAGAGAGTGGTTGACCTTTATTTCACCTATACGCTCTAATTGGAAGTACAGGGTGTACTACTAATCGTGAAATGCAGAAAGGAACTAAAAATGAATAAAGCCATCTTACCCGCATTAATTGCCTCAGTATGTATAAGCGGATCGGTACTGGCCCAGGAGATTGTCCCTGAAGCTGATGCAAAACTGATGATTTGGGCGGACCATGGTGCCAGCTCTCAGTTCATGCAGTACGCCGCTGAACAGTTCAACCAGCAAAATGATTATGATGTGGAGTTCACCTTCCGCTCGCTATCACCTGTTGATACGACAACCCGCCTTATTCAAGATGGTGGTACGACAGTCGTCGGCGATGTGGTTGAAGTCGAGCACGATACACTGGGACGCCTAGTTGTTGCCGGTGGCGTAATGGAAAACCTAGTTAGCGCTGAGCGTATCGAAAGCGACTTTATCTCCAGTGCCGCTGCAGCCGCCAAGATCAATGGTGAGAGTTATGGCTTCCCTGTCTCTTTTGCAACAGTCACTATGTTTTATAACAAGGACTTGTTAGCAGAAACCCCAACATCTTTCGAGCAACTTATTGAGTTTGCTAAAGAATTTAATAAGCCTGGCCGACAGCAATATAGCTTGCTGTGGGATGTTCAGAACTATTACGAGTCACGAATGTTTTTTGCCATGAAGGGCGGCTATGAGTTTGGTGATAATGGTGCCAATGCCAAAGACTTGGGGATTGCCAACGAAGGGGCAGTTGCCGGTTTAACCTCAATGCTCAAGCTAAAAGCGGCCAATGGCGCAAACTCTGCCGATATCCGTGACCCGCAGGTGCGTCGTGGTTTGTTCCAGGAAGGTAAAGTGGCGGCCATTATCGATGGTCCGTGGGCCGCTCCTGGATATGAAAAGTCCGGTATCAACCTGGGTGTTGCTCCAATCCCGACCCTTGATGGCCACCACCCACGCACATTCTCTACTGTTCGCCTAGCGGTTGTCTCTGCTTTCACCGAGTACCCTCGAGCGGCCCAGTTATTTGCTGACTTCGTTTCTTCCGAGGAGATGGCTAAGAAACGTTTTGAGATGACTGGTGCTATTCCGCCGGTTGAAACTGTGATGAATGATGTTGCAGACGAAGCCGATGAGCTTACCCAGGCGATGATCCAGCAGGGTTTCTATTCAGATGCCATGCCATCTATTCCTGAAATGGGCTACATCTGGCAGCCAATGGCTGCGGCAGTCACTGATATTTGGAATAACGGCGGCAATGTTGAAGGTGCTTTGAACCGTGCTGAAAGAATTATCGAACAGCAGATTTCAATGCAGCAATAACTAACCTTAGGTAGCCGGTATGCAATTAACTGCGAGAGTTGAGGCGCTCAATGCGCCTATCTCCCTCCTTGTGATGGGGGGGAGCCAAATAAAAAATGGTGCCTATTTACGGGGGTTCACATTCCTGCTTATTCAATTGGCCTTTCTGTATTTTGCCGTGGATTTATTGGCGGCAGCAAAAGGGCTGATCACTCTGGGCGAAGTGGCCCAGCAGCGTAAAGGGTTCGATATTATCCAAGGTGACAATTCCATCTTTATGTTGGTAGAAGGGGTTGTGTCACTACTCTTAATTGGGCTGTTTGCCTTGGTGTACGTTGCCAACGTCAAAGATGCTCGCCATTTGGTGCCAGAGACATTGAGCCTCAAGCAGCAACTGGTAAAGGCCTATGAAAAGCACTTTGCTTTTATGATGCTGTCACCGGCTGCCGCGGCAACTTTGCTGTTCATCATCCTGCCAATTGCCATTACGGTAATGGTGGCGTTTACCAACTACTCTGCGCCGAACCATATCCCACCAAGGAACCTGGTGGACTGGGTTGGCTTCAGGAACTTTGTTGCCCTCTTCGAACTCGATATTTGGTCCGGCACTTTCTTTGGGGTGGCAACATGGACCATCACCTGGGCTGTATGTGCAACAGTGGCGACGTTTGGTTTTGGCTTCCTGCTTGCGCTTGCCGTTGAAAACAAGGACATCAAGTTTAAGAAAGCCTGGCGCCTTATTTTTATCTTGCCTTACGCTATACCGGCATTCGTATCGCTATTGGTATTTAGGTTATTGCTTAACGGGGTGGGGCCGGTCAACAATTTGCTTAACGGCATGGGGTTTGATTCTATCGCTTTCCTATCCGACCCGTTTATTGCCAAAATTACGGTGATCTTGGTTAGTGTCTGGGCGAGCGCACCCTACTTCATGCTGATGATATCTAGCGCTATGACCAATATCCCAGCAGATCTTTATGAGGCGGCTGAGGTTGACGGTGCCAGTAAATTACAGCAGTTTTGGGAAATAACCTTGCCTATGGTTCTAAGCCAATTGGCACCATCACTGGTAATGACATTCGCCCATAACTTTAATAATTTCGGTGCTATTTACCTGCTTACCGAGGGCGGGCCGATTAATCCAGATTACAGGTTTGCGGGTCATACCGATATCTTGATCACTTGGATATATAAGCTGACTCTTGACTTCCAGCAGTATCATATTGCAGCGGTCGTTTCGATTGTGATTTTCCTCTTCTTGTCAACGATAGCTATCTGGCAGTTCAGAAGAATGAAATCATTCAAAGAAGATGTAGGTATGTAATTATGGCAAGTAATAAACCCTTAAAAACAAGTACGGTATTTGTATATATATTCTTGACGTTAAATGCCCTGGCAGTGCTTGCCCCTGTTATCTGGACCGTAATGGCATCATTCAAACCAGGTACGAATTTATTTTCGACAAGCTTTTCCGGTTTCGATTTTACTTTGGAACATTACCGGACTCTGCTAAATGATACGCCTTATATCCAGTGGTATAAAAATACCTTCTGGTTGGCCATTGCAAATATGCTTATTTGCTTGGTACTGGTGACCATCACGGCATTTACGTTTTCGCGCTATCGTTTTAAGGGCAAGCGTAACGTTATGCTAAGCATCCTTGTGTTGCAGATGTTCCCAGCGTTCCTTTCGATGACAGCAATCTATGTATTGTTGTCCAAGCTAAATCTGATTGATAGTTACTGGGGGCTTTTGCTGGTCTATGTAACGGGGAGCTTACCTTTCCTGTCATGGTTGGTAAAAGGGTATTTCGATGCGATACCGACATCGCTTGACGAAGCGGCAAAAATAGATGGTGCCGGTCACTTTACGATATTTTTCGAGATTATATTACCGTTGGCCAAACCTATTTTAGTCTTCGTCGCATTAATGTCGTTCACTGCACCTTGGATGGACTTTATATTGCCGACATTGATCTTACGTAGCGAAGAAAAAATGACATTGGCAATTGGTATTTTTAGCTGGATAAGAACGGGTACGGCGGAAAACTTTACCTTATTTACCGCAGGTGCTTTATTGGTTGCTGTCCCTATTACTCTATTGTTTGTTGCTACCCAAAAACATATTGCCAAAGGCCTTGTGAGTGGCGCTGTAAAAGAATAATTCAAAGGCATACCTATTAATCAGGTATGCCAGTAAAAAATTAGGAAAAAATGATGATAACGAAAAGCTCTATTGTGCATACGCCAAAGAGTGCGGATGCTTACGCCTTTAATAAAGAGACATTACACCTGAGATTGCGCACGGCAATAAATGAAGTCGAAAAAGTAACTCTGTGGATCGGTGACCCATACCACTGGGCCGAAGGCGGCTTGGACGGCGGTAACCTCGGTGGCAGTGAAGCCCATGGCTGGGTCGGTGGCAATGAAGTGAAGATGTCGCTGGAAGGGCAGACAGAGCACCATGACCATTGGTTTGCTGAGTTTACACCACCCAAACGCCGCTCGCGCTATGGATTTATTTTGCATGGCAAGACGGGTGAGAAGCTTGTATATGGTGAAAAGCGTATCGTCGATATCTCTGATCCGGCGGTTGAAGAAGTCGAGATGAGTAATATCAGTAACTTCTTCTGTTTTCCTTATATCAATCCCCGTGATGTGCTGGAAACACCGCAATGGGTTGAAAATACCATCTGGTACCAGATTTTCCCGGAGCGCTTTGCTAACGGTCGCCCTGAGATTTCCCCTGCCGGTGTCCAACCGTGGGGAACCGAGCCGACCGAGCACAACTTCATGGGCGGCGATCTATGGGGTGTTATCGACAAGTTGGATTACCTGCAGGATCTTGGCGTCAATGGTTTGTATTTCTGCCCAATCTTTACGGCTAATTGCAACCACAAGTACGATACCGTCGATTACTACAACGTTGATCCGCACTTCGGCGGCAATGAAGCGTTTAAGGCATTTGTGAAGGAAGCCCACCGCCGTGGTATGAAAATCATGCTGGATGCGGTCTTCAATCATATTGGTGACAAGTCACCACTTTGGCTGGATGTGGTAGAAAAAGGTCAGGATTCCAAATATGCCGATTGGTTCTGGATCAATGAATTCCCAGTATATCCAGATACGCCAAAAGATCAGTGGGATTTTTGGAACTTCAATTATGAAACCTTTGCCAATGTACTGGAGATGCCAAAACTAAATACCGAAAACGAAGAGTGCCGCGCGTACCTGTTGGATGTTGCCCGCCACTGGGTTGAAGAATTTGATATTGATGGCTGGCGCTTGGATGTTGCCAATGAGGTGGATCACGAGTTCTGGCGTGACTTCCGCAAGGTCGTCAAAGGGGTCAAGCCCGATTGTTACATCCTGGGCGAAATCTGGCATGAAGGCATGGCATGGCTGCGGGGCGAGCAATATGATTCATTGATGAATTACCCGATGACCCAAGCTATCACCGATTTCTTTGCCCACAACCTGTCGGACAAGCAAGGCTTTATCAATGATGTCAGCCGCTCTTACATGTCTTACCCGCGCAATGTGAACAAGGCTATGTTCAACCTGCTTGATAGCCATGATACTTCGCGGATCATTTCCCTTTGCGGCGGTGACAAGGCCAAAGCCAAATTGGCTTACCTGTTCATGTTTACCCAAGTCGGATCGCCTTGTATCTACTACGGTGGCGAAGTGGGCATGGACGGTGACCGTGGTATGAGTTACGACAAAAACCGCCGCTGTATGGTTTGGGATGAAAACAAGCAGGATCTGGAGTTCCGTCAGTTTATCCAGCAGATGATCCAGTTACGTCTGAGCCATCCTGAATTGAATGACCCTTCTATTTCTTGGGTCGATGTGGCTGATGAGCAGTGTATTGCTTACCAGCGTGGCCGTTTGACGTTTGTCCTGAATAACTCAGACAGCGCAAAGGCAGTCCAAATCGGCCTACAGCAGGTAGAACTTGAACCTTACGGCTATCAAATTCTAGGGCTTTAACCGTGTTGGGGGGAATTATCCCCCCGACTCGATATCAATCGGCATTTTCGCTGGGTGCCTATTGCTATCGAGTTAAATCACTGAATGTGATTGGGCGCGAACAATTAGTGGTACGGCTTGGACGCCTCTGTGACTTAGTGATATTCTAAAGGGCTGATTGTGAATAGCTTTAAAGGACAAATTGTGCCAGATCTCGTGACTAAACTGATGGACTTCGGGTTTACTAAAACGGATGCACTCGTGTACATCAACTTGCTGAAAAATGGCCGGGCAAGTGGTTATAAAATCGCTAAAGAAATTTCACTTTCCCGTTCATCGGTATATTCATCTATCGATAACCTCTACAACAATGGCTACATCTTCATGTCGGAAGGTGATACCAAGGAGTATGAGGCGAAGTCTCCTGACCTTATCTTCAGCCAAATCGAGAAAAAAACGGTTG
The DNA here is from genome assembly GCF_003026455.1 of Photobacterium rosenbergii. Taxonomy (GTDB): domain Bacteria; phylum Pseudomonadota; class Gammaproteobacteria; order Enterobacterales; family Vibrionaceae; genus Photobacterium; species Photobacterium rosenbergii. The sequence continues at coordinate 78,655 of NZ_PYMB01000005.1, read as the reverse complement.
AAAATATCAGCATCTTGAAAAAAGAACTTTCCAAGATGATGCTGCAGGAAGAGAAGGAGTTTATCTACAACCTGACGGGCTATGATAACCTGGTGCAGAGAGCCAGGGAGATGATCAGTCAGGCAAAAGTGGAGATCTATCTCAACTCAGACTTCAGGTTGGGTATTTTTGGCGATGAAATTTGCCAGGCTATCGAGCGTGGTGTTCGGATCATTTGCTTCTCGTTTAACCGCATTGAAACGCCGCACGAAAAAGTGGAGCTTTATTCCCGCTTTGACAAAGACGAAGATTTATATCCATCTCACCGCTTCATGATGGTTGTCGATATGTCGCAAGCACTTATTTTTTCTCATCGTGAGGAAAGTGAAGGGCTTTATACCAATAATCGCTTGATGGTGAAAATGACAGCAGAGCATTTTCACAATGATATCTATTTGACTGAATTTGAAAAGTCATCAGATATTCAACCTGTTCGCATTAGAACCATTCATGAGCAAACCAATGAAATGGTTCAGGATCAATTAAATTTACCTAAGGATTAAGGTTAATTATGCTTAGCACTGACCGTTATCACATTATAAATAATTTCACCATGCCTCAATTAGGGCGTGAGAGAATCGTCCGGGTGTTGCTACCAAAAGGTTATCACCAGTCAGGACGTGATTACCCGGTTATTTATATGCATGACGGTCAAAACCTCTTCGATCCTGCAATTAGCTATGGCGGTGAGACCTGGCAAATACCGCAAAATGTCGATCAGTTCTTTGCCGGTGAAGAAGGTGTCATTGTCGTAGGGATTGATAATGGCGCTGAGTATGGTGGCCTTTGTCGAATGTATGAATATTCGCCATGGAAGATGGATCAAAGTTTTGATCTTCCAGACTGGGATACCAGCGTTTACCAGAGTGGAGGCCAGGGAAGTGATTACATAGCATTTATCGCTGACACCCTCAAACCTTACATTGATACTCACTACCGCACGCTTCCCGGCCGCCTCGATACATCGATTGCAGGCAGCTCGATGGGTGGCTTCATTAGTTTGTATGGTGTGATGGAGCGGCCTGATGTTTTTGCCAAAGCCGGCGTGTTCTCTCCTGCTTTTTGGTTTAACCAACCTGAAATGCTTAACTACCTCAACCATCGCCAACTTGACCAAGATGTACTCGTCTATATGGATATAGGAACAGAAGAGAGCAGCAGTCGGGGGGTTAACTTTGAGCAAATTTATTTAGAGGGTGCCAATACTATGAGTGCTGTGCTGAAAACCAAACCTCACCTCAGATTGCATTATGCGGTGGATGAAGGTGCGAGGCATACTGAATCGGCATGGGCCAAACGCTTTCCTGATATGCTTAATTTATTTTTTAAATAATTAACGCTATTTAAATCTATATTGACTGGTCGTCTTATTAGATGGCCATTTATTTAATATATCAAAATCACCATTATGACTTATTAATGAATCATCATTTAAGTCATATTGATGCTTGCTGATTAAAATATTCTTTACTCCACCTATAAATAATTTCATTGATAGGCTTTTCTTATGAACCCAAACAAAATAGAAAATGCTTCGAACCTGCTCGAAAGAATTGGTAGGAAAGTATATATCCCATTGTCAGAAATGAAAATAGAAGGCTGGTTATCAAAGGAGCCGCTTTCTTTTGCTGATAAGCGAAAGGGAGAGCATTGCCAGCTTAGAATTGGAGATTCGTGGGGAGGGTTATTTGATTGTGCTTGGATGAAATTATCTGGCCAAATACCTGCTATCGATGAAGGATTGGATTTGGTGTTGATGGTCGATATTGGTGGGGAAGGCTTGGTGCACGATGCAGCAGGCAACCCTATCCGTGGCATTACCAACAAAATGTCTTCTTACGGGATCCCACCGGATAAACCAGGCAAGTGGCTGGTGGAATTAAGTAAAGGGGTACTCGGTGAGACCATCGAGTTTTGGGTGGATGCCGGGTGTAACGACTTATTTGGTTATGTCCAAAATGGCGGGGTAATCACTGATGCACATTTGGGTACTTGTCATTCAGAGCTAAAAGCTCTGTATTACGATGTTGAGGTGCTGGTCGACTGGCTCAAGGGGGATAGCGGGCAAGTTTCCCACCAACCGAAAGGAGTGTCGACCAAAGATAAGCCTGAGTTGATTTCTAACGAGGCCCGCTTTGCTCGCTTTCATCAAGTTTTAGATCGCGTTGATCAGGCGCTGGTGCACTTTACTGATCAGGAAATTGCACTATGTCGGCAGTTGCTTGCCGATATTTACGACCAGCCATCAACTGGGGGAAGCGTTGATATCACCGCTACCGGCCATGCCCATTTGGATTTGGCTTGGATGTGGCCCCTGCGGGAGGGTAAGCGCAAGGCGATGAGAACATTTACTACAGCAGTTGCCAACTTGGATAAGTACCCAGATTACTTGTTTGGGGCGAGCCAGTACCAGTTGTTTGATTGGATCAAAGATGACTACTCGCAATTATTCGAACGTATCAAGCACCATGTCGTCGAAGGGCGGTTTGAATTGCAAGGCTGCTTCTGGGTAGAGTCAGATCTTAATCTGGTGAGCGGAGAATCTTTGATCCGCCAAATTATGTTTGGCCGCCAGTTTACCCTTGAACACTTCGGTCAGGAGGTCAATTACCTGTGGGAGCCGGATGTGTTTGGTTTCACGGCTACATTACCGCAGATACTGGTGAAGTCGGGCGTCAACTACATTGCATCGCAAAAGCTGTCACAGAACAAAATCAATCCATTCCCGCACCATCTGTTCCGCTGGCAGGGACTAGATGGCTCGGAGGTGATTATGCACAACTTCCCCGAAGATACCTATGATAGCCGTGCACGTGCCACATCCTCTTTGCGGCTGGAGGCTAATTACAAGGAGAAGGCCATTTTCAATCAAGCCTTGATGGTATATGGGGTAGGTGATGGCGGCGGTGGCCCCGCTGAAGAGCATATCGAACGATTCCAGCGGATCAAGGATCTCGAGGGCTTGCCCAAAGCCCGCAATGGCCGGGTAGATGATTTTTTCTCTAGGGCCGAAAGTAAGCGGGAGCAGTTACCTTCGCTCAAGGGGGAATTGTATTTCGAGGCACACCAGGGGTGTTTTACCACCGAGTCCCGAACCAAGCGGGGCAACCGTGACATGGAACATATCCTCCATGATCTCGAGATGATGATGTCTGTCACCCCGTGTAGTCGCGAGGAGCGTGAAGCTGTCAGCCAACTGTGGCGAGAAACGCTTACCCTGCAGTTCCACGATATTCTACCGGGCTCGTCGATTGTCAGGGTCTACCGGGAAGCAGAAAGCGACTACCGGCGTATGCTCGAGCAAGCCAGGGAGCTGTTGGCCGTTTTAGAAGTAAGGGTAGAGACAAATCTCAGCCTGGGTGGCTTCAACAAGCCATTTATTGCCTACAATACAGCGCCATTCGCTCGCAATGAGTGGATCAATATTGATGGGCGATGGCAAGAAGTGGCAGTTGGCCCGCTGGGTTATGCGGTGAATGAACAGGTTGAACAACAGTCTGAAGTGTTGATGCAGGCCACGCCGTATTATCTGGAAAGTGATTGCATGAGGGTGGAATTTGCCCCTGATGGTGGGATCCGCTCTATGTTCGACAAGCAATTGGCCAAGGAGTTTATTGCACCGGATAGCAGCACTGGCACTATCGGAAATGAACTGAGGGCTTACCATGAGCGCGCCAGCCAGTATGCGGCGTGGGACTTTGCCGATGGATACCGCGAGGGACAATCATCAGTGCTGTGTTTTGAGCGTGCTGAGGCTATTGTCGATGGGCCGCGAGCGGCGGTTAAACAATACTATCGCTACAACCAATCTGTTGTGGTACAGGAAATTGTACTGCTCGCAGGCAGCTACCGTGTTGATTTCCAGACTTATATTGACTGGCATGAGCAGGATGTATCCCTGAAGGCTCGTTTCCCTGTATCGGTGGTGGCCCATGAGGCGCAGTGCAATATCCAGTTTGGGGTTATCAACCGCCCGACCCATAGTGATGACTCGCATGCCGCAGCGAAAGATGAGATCCCTGCCCATAAATGGGTTGATCTATCAGATGGTGAATGTGGCGTAGCCATTATGTCGGATTCGAAATACGGTTATCGGGTTAAAGATCAGTCGCTTGAGGTGACGTTGCTGCGTTCGCAGAAGAAGCCCGGATCGGAGTTTGGCCATGAGGGAGAGGCAGGGTATACCGCAGATAACTTCGGGGATATAGGTGAGCATTTCTTTATCTACTCTATTTATACCCACGAGGGTGACTACCAGTCTGGGGGGGGTAGTCCAGCAAGGTTATGCACTGAACAACCCGTTGCGGGTTAAGTCCCTTGAGCCATTGCTTCAGGTTAAGGCACAAAATAAGGAAGCGTCTGCGGCAATGTCCTATCCCGATTCGATGACTCTGGTTAGCTCAAGCGAACCCGGTATCGTTGTAGAGACAGTAAAACCAGCAGAAGACGGTAGTGGCATTATCGTTCGTTTGTTTGAAACCTTTGGCTGCCGGTCACAGACATCCTTGCGGTGGGATAGCCGCCTGGGCAGTCGGGTACAGGAAGTCGATTTGATGGAGAGGCCGCTTTCTTATCAGAGTGCGCCGACCGAAAATAAAGTCATAACCCTTTCACCCTTCGAGATAGTGACCCTAAAAATCAGTCATTAGAACGGATCGGTCTCTGGATGAAACGGCATATTGTCTATTTGGCAATATGCCGTTTTTTTATTTCTTTTCTGAGTACTTTCCTGCTGGGAATTAGAGGTGTACGAAATGTGATTTCGTTCAAACTCTGCGCCCACCGATTGTGAATTCCATCACAATTCATCGGTGAGGGTATTTAGTCCAAAGTATGAACTGATTAATTTGGTAGTACGTCATGTACGACTACAATTTAACGGTTGGGCCTAAGTGGGTATTTATCGGATAGATATCTGTTTGAAAAGGCTTTATCGAAGTAAGACATGCTACATAGCCCATTTGTTGCTACTTAATCCCTATAGCCAAGGTGGTCGGCAGAGGAACGAGAGGGCAAACCAACCAGGATGAGGTTGGCGATGTTGTGGGTAGCGTTAATGGTCACGGAAAGTGCTTTGATACTGGTAGGAACTTTGCTGAAGGGGCAAATTCCCAGCTTGAATCTTCTTGCTACATGACAGCTTCAAAAGTTCAAGGCAATAGCTTTGCAGAACAACAATTCATTACTTTTATGGCGTTAATTATGTCTATGACAAAACAACAGTTTGATAAAAACACCTTCAAACAACGTGTAGCAATGTTTCTTTCATCTCACTATGCAGCCACTCCTCAGACAGCTTCTGCTCGCCAGTGGTATTTAGCTATGGGCAAAGCGCTAGCCGAGATCAGTACCGGTAATTTGTTAGCTACCGAAAAGAATCTTGCCGAGCAGAAAGCCCGCAGTGTTAACTACCTTTCACTGGAATTTTTGATCGGCCGCCTAACCGGCAACAACCTTATCAGCATGGGCCTTTACCAAAATGTTGCTGACGCAATGGAAGAAATGGGCCAGAACCTGACTGACCTTCTGGAAGAAGAGCGTGACCCAGCATTGGGTAACGGTGGTCTAGGTCGCCTAGCGGCTTGTTTCATGGACTCACTAGCAGCACAGGAATACCCTGCAGTGGGTTACGGTCTGCACTATGAGTACGGTCTGTTCCGTCAGTCTTTTGTTGATGGTCGTCAGGTTGAAGCGCCGGATGCATGGCGTGGCCTTGAAGGTTACCCATGGGAAATTCTTCGCCCAGAACTGAACCAAGAAGTTTGCCTGTATGGCCATGTTGAAGCTTACACCGATGAGAACGGTGTAGAGTGCCGCCGCTGGGTACCAGCAATGACCGTTGAAGGTGTTGCCTGGGATCTACCGATTGTCGGTTATGACAACAACAGCGTCTATCCGCTACGCCTTTGGGAGTGCCGTTCGAACGCTCCGTTCAACCTTGCCCGTTTCAACGACGGTGACTATGTTGGTGCCCAGTACTCTGCACTGGAAGCGGGCAACGTGACCAAGGTTCTTTACCCGAACGATAACCACGACCAAGGTAAAGCTCTACGTCTAATGCAGCAGTACTTCCACTGTGCATGTTCGGTTGCAGACATTCTGCGCCGTCACGAAGCAGCGGGTAACTCTATCGAGTCACTATCTGAGCTTGAGACAATTCAGCTTAACGATACTCACCCAACCATTGCTATCCCAGAGCTGATGCGCATCCTTCTAGATGAGTACAAACTAGGCTGGGACAAGGCGTGGGAAATCTCTTCGAAGACCTTTGCATACACCAACCACACACTACTTCCAGAAGCACTGGAAACGTGGAGCGAAGCTTTGATCCAGCAGATGCTGCCGCGTCATATGGAAATCATCTTCGAAATCAACCACCGTTTCATGAAGCTGGTTGAGCAAACTTGGCCGGGTAACAACGAAGTGAAGCGCAAGCTTTCTATCATCCAGGAAGGTCCACAGCGTATGGTTCGCATGGCTAACCTGTGTGTTGTCAGCGCATACGCCGTAAACGGTGTTGCAGCCCTGCACTCAGAGCTGGTTAAGCGCGATCTATTCCCTGAATTCAACGAGCTATTCCCTGGCCGCTTGACCAACGTAACAAACGGTGTCACTCCACGTCGTTGGATCAAATACTGTAATCCTGGTCTATCTGCTCTCATTAGCGAAAAAGTGGGCGATGACTGGCCGGCCAACCTTGAGAAAATTGCTGGCCTAGAGAAGTTCGCTGACGATGCAGCCTTCCAGAAGCGCTACATGGCAGTGAAGAAAGAAAACAAGCAGCGTTTGGCTGATTGGGTTGAAGAAAACATGGGTATCGAGCTTGATACTGATGCTATTTTCGATATCCAAATCAAGCGACTGCACGAATACAAGCGCCAGCACCTAAACCTGCTGAACATCCTGGCGCTATACCACCGCCTATTAAACGACCCAACGTTTGATATGCACCCTCGAGTATTCTTCTTTGGCGCGAAAGCAGCGCCGGGTTACGCACTGGCGAAAGACATTATCTTTGCCATCAACAAGGTGGCAGAGAAAGTAAACAACGACCCACGTCTTGGCGGCAAGCTGAAAGTGGTATTCATTCCTGATTACCGTGTCAGCTTAGCAGAAATCCTGTTCCCGGCAGCGGATGTGTCTGAGCAGATCTCGACGGCTGGTAAAGAAGCATCTGGCACGGGCAACATGAAGTTCGCGATGAACGGTGCATTGACCATAGGTACGATGGACGGCGCAAACGTTGAGATGCGGGAAGAAGTGGGCGACGAGAACATCTTCATCTTCGGCTTATTGGTTGATGAAGTACAAAAACTCAAGCAAGAGGGTTACGACCCTTACCGCTACTACCATGCTGATAGCCTGTTACGTGCAGCGTTGGATCTGCTCAATACCGATGAATTCACACCAGGTAACCCTGGCCAGTTGGCGGCAATTCGCCACAACCTGTTAGAAGGGGGCGACCCATACCTAGTGCTGGCTGACTTTGCCGATTATGTGAAGACGCAAGAGAAAATCGATGCCCAATACCGCGACCAGAAAACTTGGGCCCGCAAAGCTATTTTGAATACCGCACTCATGAGCAAGTTCAGCTCGGATCGCAGTATTCGTGATTATGCCAATAACATTTGGGGGCTGACCCCAGCCCACCGTCAATAAGGAAATAGGTAGCGGCCGGGAGGCCGCTATTGGAGCCAGTGATGATTGAAAAAACAGTACTAAACCAGGTTGCTGCTCAAGCCGGTATCGCTGATAGCTATACCAACGCCTGGGGTGAGCAAGAGAAAGCGCAAGAAACTATCGTTACCCGAGTGTTGCAGGGATTGGGTTATCAAACCACGACCGATGAGGAAATGAAGGCGTCGGCAGCAGAGGTGCATAGTTGCAAGGGGTTGATCGAGCCGGTGATCTTTGCCAAAGAAAACCACCCGATCCATGTCGATCTCTATATTGGACGTAGCATTCGCCCTGCTGATTTCAACTGGGAGATTATCAGCGAATCAGGCCAGACTATCCGTGGTGAGATCAAGCAGCATGTTATCTCCGATCAAAGGGATGCAGACGGGCCTCTGACTGTCTCATTGCCATATACCATGGAAATGGGGTATCACCGCTTTTTCCTACATCGCAAACGCAAAAAAACACCTTATGAAGCGGATCTGATTGTCACACCGAAATCTTGCTACAAGCAACCTGCGATGCTTGCAGGGCATAAGAGTTGGGGAACCAGTGTCCAACTGTACTGTTTAAAATCACATCACAACTGGGGGGTGGGTGATTTTGGTGATTTGAAATTACTGATCGCCAAAATCGCTGAGCAGGGAGGTGACTTTGTCGGCTTGAACCCGATTCACTCCCTTTACCCGGCCCAGCCGGATGCAGCAAGTCCGTATAGCCCGTCATCTCGTCGTTGGCTCAACATCATATATTTGGACGTTCCTTCCATTCCGGAGTTTGCTTTCTGTGCTGGCGCCCAGGAGAAGGTGGGTGATCTGGCATTTCAAAGCCGCCTAAAAGCCATGCGGGATAACGAGTGGATAGATTATACCGGTGTGACGGAAGCCAAGCTTGAAGTATTGGCGATGTTATACCAGGAATTTTGTACCCGTCATGAAGCGAATCAAACTGACTACGCCAAAGCGTTTGAGGCTTTTGTCGAGGAGGGGGGCGATTCGTTGCTGAAACAAGCTGCCTTTGATGCGCTCCATGCCGAGCTCAAGAAAGAGGACGAGACAGTGTGGGGATGGCCGGTATTCCCGCAACAATATCGCCACTTCTCAAAACGCGCAGTACAGAGCTTTATTGCTGATAACCAGGAACTGGTTCGCTTCTACATGTATTTGCAATGGAATGCGGAAATCCAACTCCAGGAGGCACAGCAACTAGCGCATGAAAAAGGCATGATGATTGGCCTTTACCGTGACTTGGCTGTCGGCGTGAGTGAGGGAGGTGTCGATGCTTGGGCCAGCGAGGGTGAATTGACCCTAGATCTCAGCATTGGCGCGCCACCGGATGTCTTGGGTCCACAGGGACAGAATTGGGGCTTGCTGCCGTTGAACCCTTCGATGCTGAAGCAACAGGCTTACCGTCCGTTTATCGAACTGCTAAGGGCAAACATGCGTCACTGCGGTGCTTTGCGCATTGACCATGTGCTGGGTTTATTGAGGCTTTGGTTGATCCCCAAAGGTGAAGGGGCAAGCAATGGTGTTTACGTCAATTATCCGGTAGAACAACTGCTTGGTTTGCTGTCGCTTGAGAGTCACCGTCACCAATGTGCGGTCATCGGTGAAGATCTCGGTACGGTACCGGATGAAATTGTGGGCTTGCTGCAAGAGGCCGGCGTACACTCCTACAAGGTCTTCTTCTTTGAGGCTGCTGAAGACGGTGGTTTCTATTCTCCAGCCCACTATCCGGTCCAGTCTATGGCGACACTGTGTACCCACGATATGCCAACCCTACGTGGTTTCTGGCATTGTGAGGACTTAAAAATGGGCAAAGAGCTAGGCCTGTATCCGGATGAGGAGCAACTTCAGACACTTTATGACAGTCGTCTTCACGACAAGCAGCAGATCATCAACAGCATGGACGGGCATGGTATGTTGCCGCCTGGTCTCAGCCGTGATGCCCGCTACCTAGAGATGGATCGCGTCCTTAGCCACAGTATGCAATGCCACTTGGCTGCCGGATCGTCGTCACTGCTGAGTCTGCAGCTTGAAGATTGGCTTGAGATGGATCTGCCCGTCAATATACCGGGCACAGTCGATGAGTACCCTAACTGGCGGCGCAAGTTAAATTGTTGCATCGAAGATATGATGAAACGCCAAGACGTACTGTCTTTGACCCAATTGATCACCGAAGCCCGACGTTCGGCGTCAAAAGTCGCATAAAATCGTAATGGCAAAGGAGTGGGGCCACTCCTTTGCCTAGTTTGGTTTCAGTGTGATGCGGCTAACGGGTTGAATTAACACTGCGGTTAATATTATCCCTTAAATTAGAGCCGTAATCTCTTATTTGACTTAATCCTAATTGGTAGTCGAAAGCAAAAGAGTTATCTATTTCATCGCAAACGCCTTTATATGGCTGGGACGTCAACCCTAACAAATAGGCGTCCTGTTCACAGTACGCTTGTTGACCCCTTTTATATCCATTTAAATATTCGTTGTAATTATCTTTGTCTGCATATGAGAATTTTGATTCTTGCTTTGCAACCTCTCCAGATAAACCGGTTCGGTAGCCGTGTTCATCCCAGTTATCAATGTTTGAGTAGGTATTTTCTGTTGAAGAACAGGCAGATAGTACAACTATGCTTAATGCGGTGAACAATCTTTTCATTATATTATCCTCTATCATACCGGGGGTTAATTTAATTATAGTTATTAACCCTTAATGAAAATTGAAATGTTGACTTATATATTAGTTAATTCTTCTTTTTTTCATGTTAGTCACAATATTGATTTATTCAAATTAAAAGAGTGCCAACCTTTAATGATTTTTATAAGTGAAACTTACTATTTTTCCTAGCAACAATTTTACGTGTTTTGTGATCCTGGTCATCTAACTGCTGATAGACATCTGTGATGAATTCAATACAATACCTGTAGATAGTAGTACAGCGTGAACGTCTAAGTGTGAATTTCAATATAAGGCATGGATAGTATGAGCACTACTTTGCAGAAAAAGCCCAATGTGATTGTGATTATCGCTGATCAGTGGTCAACCAAGATGGCGGATGGTTCCGGTGATGAGGGTAAGTTAAATACCCCTGGTATCGACCGTTTGGCCGAAGAAGGTATTCGTTATGAGCAAAGTTACAGCTCATACCCTCTTTGCTGCCCGGCCCGGGCAAGTTTGTTTACTGGTTTGATGCCACATAACCATGGCTTGATTGATAACGAAGAGATCATTGAGCATGTTACCGGTGAGTTTCCGACCACGGAGAATTTCCTGGCTCAAACAGAAACCATGGGTGAGGTGTTCGAAAAAGCAGGTTATGACACTGGCTTTTTTGGTAAGGAACACGCTGCCGGTTACGGTTGGAAAGGGATTGAAGACTTCGGCAGCATGACCTGCTCCCGTGGCGGCTACTTGGCAGAGGGCTCAGTGTTTGATCCGATTTTCACTAAAGATGCACTGGACTTTATCAAACGTGACCGTGATAACCCGTTCTACATGACGCTGTCTTTTATCAACCCTCACGATATCTGTAAAACATTGGGTGGTCCGGTCGGTGGCAAGAATATCTCCGATGCGATTTTCTTCTGCCGCGACGACGATGAGAAATACCTACGTGGCCAAGATCGTAAGCCATTACCGGACAATTTCACCGACCGGTTTATCTCGGGCATGATCAAGCATGAAGATTACATGTACAAAGAGCTCGAGGAGCTGGATGAAAACTACTGGCAGCAGTTTATTTCGACCTACGGCTTGTTGATTGAAAATACCGACTGGTTTATCGAGTTGGTGCTTGAAACCCTCAAAGCACAGGGACTTGAAGAGGACACCATTGTCCTGTTTACCGCCGATCACGGTGAGATGATGGGTAGCCACCGCCTGATCGCCAAGACGGTATTCTACGAAGAATCAGTAAAAACCCCGATGATCATTCGTTACCCGTCAGCGGTGAATCCTGGAAAAGTCGACGACAACAATATTGTTTCCACTGTCGATATCATGCCGACACTGCTTGATATGTGTGGCTTGGATGTTCCTGAGGGGATCGATGGCAGTAGTTTCAAGAACAGCATGACAGACAATGCCATGACTCATGAGGAAACATTCTGTGAAAGTTACTTTGCCAGAATGTTCCGCTTCAAGCAGTACAAATATGTCGAAAGCCATGTTTACGGTGAGGATTACCAAATCCTGATTGATCTTGAAAAGGACCCTAACGAGACCAAGAACGTATTTAACCAGCCAGGTTACGAGCAAGTGTCTGATTATGCCTCGACTCGGATGAAAGAGTGGTTGAAGCAAGAGGGTATCGGGCTTGAATTTAATGCCAAGAACCTGAAATCCAAATCGCTGGAAACAGCTGAATAACGAAATATAGCTCCTCCTTGCATCCACCAGCCAGTGCAGGGGGGAGCTTCCATTTTGTGGGAAACGACCATGACGAAACCGGCCCAGCAGCGCTTCCACTTGATGGCAAAGCCAGCCAGCTACAAATGCAACCTCAAATGTGATTACTGCTTCTACCTCGAGAAAGAAACCTATTACGGTGATAGCAAGAGTAAGATGGACGAACAGGCGTTGGAGCAATATGTTGCCAGTTATATTGCCGCTCAGCCCGATGATATTGTCCATTTTGCCTGGCAAGGGGGAGAACCCATGATGGCTGGGTTGGCTTTTTTCCGGCGTGCGGTCGAGCTGCAGCGCCAATATGCCAAGGGTAAAACGATCACCAATAGCTTTCAAACAAATGGGGTTGGTATTGATGAGGAATGGGCTAGGTTTTTCGCCGAACACCGTTTTCTGATCGGGATTTCCATCGATGGTGATGCGCCACTGCATGACGCCTACCGAATTTCGGTCAATGGCAAACCCACTTTCGAGCGCGTCAAATCAGCAATTGGGTTCCTGAAAAAGTATCGGGTCGAATTCAATACCATGACAGTGGTGAACGACAAAAACTGGAAGCATGGCAAGGCGACCTACCAGTTGCTGAAATCCCTCGGCTCCCAGCATATGCAGTTTATCCCGATAGTTGAGGCTGAAACAGAACCTAGCCAACTGCGTTCGCTTCAGGAGACACCCGCCATCCAGCCTTTTTCTGTGCCGCGTGAAGGATATGGCCAGTTTATGGTTGAAGTCTTTGATGAATGGCGCAAGCAAGATGTTGGGCAGATCCATATCCAATTGCTAGAAAGTGTCCTGGCAACTTGGCTCGGTTATTCCCCAGGGTTGTGTATTTTCAGCGAAAATTGCGGCAATGCCCTAGTCGCCGAAGCGAATGGGGACATTTACTCTTGCGATCACTTTGTCTATCCCGAATACAAGCTGGGTAACCTTGATGAGCTGGAACTTGCCGCCATGGTGGACTCACCCCAGCAACGTGATTTTGGTCTGGCAAAATCCGAGACTTTACCGTCTACATGCTTGTCTTGTGAGTTCAGACCCCTGTGCCATGGCGGTTGCCCAAAACAAAGAATTATCGATGCTGGAGAGGCATACCGGCACAACTACCTGTGCCCTTCATACAAAAAACTATTTGCCCACACCTCTGATTTTATGAAAAATACTGTACAGCAGATCAGGCAGCAAATGCATCAGGGGAGGGGATAGATGAAGTGGAGCAAAGAAGGGGAAGAGCCGGACTACCGCTTTACCTTGGCCAATGAGCGGACGTTCCTGGCCTGGATCAGAACTGCACTGGCCTTTCTCGCGGCTGCGATTGCCCTAGACCAGCTCACTCCGGAATTTGCCAATCCTGAAGTCAGGTTAATCCTCTCGGTATCCTTTGCCTTGGTATCGGCGTACCTTTCGATTCTTGCTTACCGCCGTTGGCGACGTAATGAGATGGCAATGCGCCGCAGTAAGCCGTTGCCCTATACCCGGCACCTCAAGGTGATGAGCGTCATTATGATGGGGCTGGTGCTGACCATAGTCGTCTTGATCATGAAGTTGTTCTGATGGCTGAAAAACAGATAGCCCACCATTTTGAGCCGTCCTCGCCAGAACCGATTGAGCGTAACCGTGATATCGGACTCCAACCGGAGCGTACGTTCTTGTCATGGTCGAGGACAATCTTGGTGTTGTTCCTTCACACGGCCGTGTTGGTGAAAATCGGTTGGAGCAAAGACTCCCCAGTGCTTTTTGTGACCGCTGGGATGCTGGCAGTGTCCTCGTTCGTTTTGTTGATTCTGGTTGAACTTCGGCGTGTGGATTATCGATATTCCCTTCCCTTGCTTAATCTGCGCAGTGTCGGTATGAATCTGTTTTTCTCCACCGCTGTCGCGCTCTCGGCAATCAGCTACGTGCTGGTGATGCTGGGTGTGATTTGAGCCTTTGTGTCAGATCAGCTGCTTCAATTTGGCTAATCCATAGGCATTCACACTGCTGGCATCGGTGATGGTGCCGTCAATAATCATTGCCTCGAATTCCTTCAGGCTGACCTTTTGGCTGATCAAGCCTTCCTCTTCGTCGTCCAAATCGGTCTCGGTATGTTCCAGCCCGGTTGCTAGGAAAATGTGGTAACCCTGGCTGGAATAGCCTGTGGCCAGGTGCTGGAAGCCAACATAAGTGAGCTGCTTGGCAACCAATCCTGTTTCCTCACGAAGTTCACCTGCGTCCAGTTCTGCGGGATCGGCATTTGGCTCTTCTTCCCACGAACCTTGCGGTAATTCCAGGCAACGTTTTTCCAGCGGGTAGCGGTATTGCTCGACCAGGTAGATGTGCTCATCTTCGATAGGCAGGACGATAACAAAATCTGCCTTCTCGACAACACTGTAGATCCCGCTGTTTCCGCTTTGGCGCTTTATCTTATCTTCCCGGACCGTCATCCATTTATTCTGGTAGACGACTTTACTATCAAGGGTGGTGATTTCTTTCATGGCAGCCAAACTATCCTTTTGTTGAAGAATGAATAATTTATCACTATTTAGTGGCTACTTTGTTGGTGCTAGAACAAAAGAATGGTTTGATAATGAGTATTCTTGACCTGTCTATAGCTTCATAGTTTAAGGTTACGGCTTCATTGCATAGGGCTTGGCCATGTATCGGATTTCAGAATTAGCAGAGCAAGTGGGACTATCGCGCTCTACCTTGTTGTATTACGAGAAGCTTGGCTTGATTGCCGGTAAGCGGCTTGATAACGGTTACCGCATCTATAGTGAGAGGGATCTCCAGCGCTTACGCTTGTTGCAGCAGCTGCAGGCCGGTGGTCTGACCCTCAAGGAATGCCAGGCCTGCCTCGAGGCCAAGGTTGACCGTGATCTACTGCTAAACCGGATGTATCAGCTTGACCAAGAGATTGCTCACAAACAGCAATCACGGGATTTGCTCGCCGCGATGCTGGGGGAGTCGGACATGACGGCATGGCACCAGTCGTTGGAACAAACAGCCCCAGATGCACATTTGGATTGGTTAATGAAACAGGGCTTTGATGAGAAGCAGGCTCTGAGACTGAAGTGGTTATCAAAAGACATGAATACACACGAACAATATATGGCGGACTTCAACAGGATTTTTCAAAGTCTTGACCGTTGGGGACCGGGTTTGGAAGCCGAGACCATCAAGGCTTTCGGTATGCTGCCATCAAAGCCTGAGAGTATTTTGGAAATTGGCTGCGGACAGGGCATTGCTACCACGGTGTTGGCAGATCAGTCCGACGCGGTGATCACTGCCGTCGACAATCATGAAGACGCCCTTAGCCGGCTGCAAGAGCGCGCTGCTGAGGCCGGTGTCGAAGGGAGAGTAGTTACCCAGTGCGCTAGCATGACGGATTTGCCATTTAGCGATGGTAGCTTCGATACGATTTGGGCCGAGGGCTGCGCCTATATCATGGGGGTCAATAACGCCTTCAATCAATGGCGGCGGTTGCTGAAAGACGGTGGTGTGCTGGTACTGAGCGATCTGGTCTGGCATACCGACAACCCAAGCGCGGAAAGGAAAGCATTCTGGAGCAAGGAATACCCAGATATGACAACTGTCGACGAGCGAATCAAACAGGCGCAGGCAGCAGGCTATGAAGTGCTCAAGCATTTTACCCTGAGCGACGAAGCATGGCAGGCGTACTTCTTGCCGCTTCAGCAACGGGTCAACGAACTGAAAGAGGCCATGGCCGGGTCGCAGGCGATTAAAGATATCCAGACTGAATTGGATATCTACCATCAGGGCTTCGAGCTGTTTGGCTATCAGGTGTTTATCCTTCAGAAGAGATAGTGCGGATACATTCTCTTCTACTAGCGGGAAAGGGAAGGCCAAAACGGCTGATTCCGCCAATTCAGCTATATAAGCAGAGTGCCGTTTTGTTGGATTTTTGATTCAGTGGGCTGGGTTTGTCTCCAGTCCGACAGACATCCACTCCCATCGGCGTTGAACCTCAAAGACTTTTTGGTTGAGGATAATATCGCGCACATCGGTAACAAATTGCTGCAATAAACTGTCTGATTCACCTTTGCGGGAGATCACCACGAGTTGGCGGGTCATGCTCGGCGGCGGAAGTGGGTGGCAGTCGACATGATCGAGCAGGTTGATCTGGCGCGCGAGGAAGGTAGGGGCAGTCAGTGACCAGCCAAGCCCTTCGGCGACCATGCCCAGCACATTGTCTGCCCGGTCCAGCGAATATTGGCTGCTGACATTGATATTTCGCCACTTAAGCCAGTTGTTGGTTTGGGTGCCAGTCGGCGTCCAGTTTTCATAGCCGAGATAAGGCTGGTTGCTGGCAAGGTTTTTGATGTCCTTTTGCGGCCAGTCTTTGGGGGTGACGATGACATACTGTTCGTTCAATAAAGGCATCATTGCCAAACCCTGTGGGACATCCTGGTTAGACATGGTAATGATGATGTCGCTCTTGCCTGCCTGTAGCGAAGCCAATAGCTCAGGTGCCGTACCTGTTACCTGATGTACATGGGCAACCTTGGGTTGCAGGTACTTAAGGATCTCGATACCGGCCAGCTGGGTGACGGAATCCACCATTCCCAGCCGTAAACGCGGTAATTTCCCTTTTTCAATGGAATGCATCCAGTCTTGCAATTTGCGTGATTCAATCAACAGTTTGCTGCCTTGTTCATAGAGCTCCCGGCCAGAAATCGTCAGTTGGATTGGCCGTTTGCTGCGGTCGAGTAGCTTGCTATCTAAGGCAAGCTCAAGGCTTTGGATCAGCTGGGAAACCGCTGACTGGGTCTGGTTGAGTTGCTTGGCCGCTTGGCTGAAAGAGCCAGATTCAACCACGGAAATGAAAGTTCGTAATTGGCGGAGATCAAAAGCAATATTATCCATAATTTGTGCTTACTATAAGAACAACTAATAGTATTCATTATATTGCCCACTGCTAGCCAAGTACCGATCGACTTCAAACTTTCCTTACATCATCTGCAATACAATTGCCTCAGTTAAAAAAATCAGTGGAATTGAGCAATGAGAAAAGAAGTCGATGTATTAGGTGAAATGATGCTGCCGGATGAGGCGTATTTCGGCATCCAAACCCAAAGGGCTGTCGAGAACTTTGCAGTTTCAGGCCGTACAGCTGCAGAAGTTCCCCACTATATTTGGTCGGTAGCAGCGCTCAAGCAGGCAGCGGCAAAGGCAAACTGCCATATCGGTGCATTGGATAAAACCATTGCTGATGCCATCGTCCAGGCTTCTCAGGAAGTGATGGATAATAGGTTTGATGACCAGTTCCCAATCGATGTGTTCCAAGGTGGCGGCGGCACCTCGACCAACATGAATGCCAATGAGGTCATCGCAAACCGTGCCAATGAAATCTTAACGGGTAACAAGGGCTCAGAGGCCGTTCATCCGAACACCCATGTCAATATGGGCCAGTCAACCAATGACGTTATTCCGGCGGCAATGAAGATGACTTGCCGGATGAATCTGCATGCCTTAATTGCTGAAGTCGCAGGGCTTGAAGCCATGCTGGAAGAGAAAACCCAGGCGTTCGACCATGTGGTTAAACTCGCTCGTACCTGCCTGCAAGATGCCGTACCCATCACCCTAGGCCAACAGTTCAGTGGTTACCTTTACCAGACCCGTCGCCTGCACCAAGCTTTGATTGCTGCCAGCCAGCAGACTCTGGATTTGCCGCTCGGGGCAACGGCTGTCGGTACTGGTTTGTCGACCCATGAAGGCTACCTAGAGCAGGTATATGTTGAATTGCAGGCTATCACCAATGAGCCTTTTGTTGCTGAGGAAAACTTCTTCGACGGATTGCAAAATGGTGATGCCTACTTGGAAGTTGCGGCACAATTGAAGAAATTGGCGGCATTTTTATCAAAAATGGCAACAGATTTCCGTATTCAGGGCAGTGGTCCTCGCGCCGGTTTCAATGAATTGTTGATCCCTGCGGTACAGCCTGGCTCGAGCATTATGCCGGGCAAGATCAACCCTGTTATGCCTGAGCTTATCAACCAAATCGCCTATCAGGTTATTGGCAATGATGTCGCGATCACCATGGCCGTCGAGGGCGGTGAGCTGGATCTCAACGTTTGGGAGCCGGTGATTATCAAGTCGCTGTTCGAGTCCTGCTCCCTACTGACCAATGCCATCCCGCTGTTTGTCGAGAAATGCCTCAAAGACTTGCTACCCAATGAAGCGGTATGCCGCGAATATGCCGAGAAAAGTACCGCTCTGGCGACGGTAATTGCCACTTTGTTCGGCTACAAGGTAGGCAGCAAAGTCGCTGTAAGGGCGTTTGAGGAAAACCGCACCGTCCGGGATGTCGTGTTGGATGAGAAGTTGCTTACCCCAGAGCAGGCTGATTATCTGCTGGACCCAATGGTGATGACAGATCCAAAAGCCAGCGCTGCAGCGGTAAAACGTTACCAGTCTGAGATGAAAGAGGAAGCGAGTGCCACTTTAGAGGAAATGGCATGATGAATACGCCCTTATTGGCCCAGATCGCCCATTGGTGCGTCAACCTCAAATGGCAGGATATCCCTGAGCCTGTGGTTGAGGTTGCGCGCACTGCCTTAACAGATTACATCGCGGTTACGATTGCGGGCAACGAGATGCCTGTCGCGCAAAATATTCAGAAACTGTCTGCTTTAAGGGCTCCTTCAGGTCACTGCAACCTATTTGGTACTAGCCAGACAAGTTCGGCAGCGTATGCCAGTTATGCCAACGGTGCAGCTTCCCATGCCCTGGATTTTGATGATGTCAGTTGGGCCACTATAGGTCACCCTACCGTGACGGTAGCCCCTGCTGCATTTGCTGTGGCACAAGAGCGTCAACTTGGCGGTGAAGCGATATTGCTGGCTTATATTGCAGGTGTCGAAGCCCAGCATCAGATCGCCCGTTGGTTGATGCCGGCCTTATCAGAACAGGGGTGGCATACCACACCGACCATAGGTGTGTTCGGCGCGGCAGTAGCGGCAGGTATTTTGATGGATCTTGATGAAGATAGCTTAACCCATGCCTTGGCGATTGCAGCTTCATCGGCGTCGGGTGTTCGTGGCAACTTCGGTAGCCAAACCAAGGCCATGCATGCCGGCCTTGCTGCCTTCAATGGTGTCAACGCTGCTGAACTGGCGCACATAGGTGTAACTGGGCAGCCGAATGTCATCGAAGCAGCCGATGGTTTTGGCCAGTGTTTTGCTCAGCGTACAGACTTTGCCCAAGCTTCTGTTTCTTTGGGCGAATACTGGGACTTGTTGGAAAACGGCTTGGTCTTCAAACAATATCCTTGCTGCAGCGGCAGCCACCCTGCCATCGACTGTTGGGATGAGTTGCTACAGGCGCGTCACCTTGCTCCAGAAGACATTGAGTTTATTCAGGTAGGTGCTAGCTTGCTCGGTCCTAGGGAACTTGTCTGCTCAAATCCGCAAAATGCTATTGAAGCCAAATTCTCGATGCAATACGCCTTAGCTGCCCGCTTGATATACGGCGGGGTGGGCGTGGCAGAGTTTGTTGATGACAAAGTGCAGGATGAGCGCATTCAGGCATTAATGGCTCGGATCCAAATGCGGGTTGATCCCGAATTGGAAAAGCTGGGTTTCATTGGTACCGCACCAGTTAAGATCCGGGTAACCCTGACTTCTGGGGAAACCATTGCAATCGCCAATGACCTTGCCAAAGGCAATCCGGAAAAGCCCCTTTCCAACCAAGATATCGAGAAAAAATTCACGGCCTGTGTAGTGCCCAAAGTCGGCGAGGGAAGAAGCCGTCAGTGGTTGGCGTTACTGGCTCAATTTGAATCGGCCAGCAGTGCCGAAATTAATGAACTCCTGAAACAATAACAGGAGCGGAGGTATCCAATGATTATTATCCATGCGTGTTTACTATTAGGTGCGATTGTTCTTGCTGCCCGCCTCGGCGGGATCGGGGTAGGTTTGGCTGGAGGGCTTGGGATGGCAATAGCTGTCTTTGGCCTTGGCTTGCCGCCGGGCGATATTCCGGTCTCGGTTATCCTAATTATCATGTCGGTGATCCTTGCCTTGTCTGTGATGCAGCAGGCTGGTGGGATGAGCTACATGGTCAATGTCGCCGAACGTATGCTGCGCAACCACCCGCGTCACATTAATATTCTCGCGCCTGCCACGACCTTTATTCTGACTACCTTAGCGGGTACGGGTTATACCGCCATGTCAGTACTGAACGTTATCCAGCAGGTGGCCAAAGAAAATGGTGTACGTCCTAGCCAGCCATTGAGCTCGGCGGTGGTTGCCTCCCAGATAGCCATTACGGCCTCTCCGATTTCGGCAGCTACAGCAGCAATGTACGTAGTGGTTGAGCAAATGGGCGTTGGCTTCGGTACGGCATTGAGCGTCATTATGCCTGCGGCCTTGTTTGGGGTTATCGTTGCATCTTTCATTGCCAGTCGCCAAGGCTGCGAGCTAAAGGATGATCCGATCTTCCAAGAGCGCGTTGAAAAAGGGCTGGTTAATTTCACCCCTGAGCAGCAGAAGCATCAGGCGCCATCGGAAGAGGCAAAACGTTCGGTATGGCTGTTCCTTGCGGGTGTTGTATTCATTGTCGCCCTGCTGTTATTCAAACCACTGCTTGGCCACGACTTAGGCTCGCGCGACATCATTGTTATCGTCATGATGCTGGTAAGCTTTGTGACGGCCATGGTTTGTAAGGTACCGCTAACCTCTATCAAGAAAGCGCCGATCTTTGCCGATGGCGCTGAAAGCTTGGTGGTTATTCTGGGCATTGTATGGCTCAGTGCAACGATTATCGGCGTGCATATCCCATCGATTGAAGCGGTAGCTGGTGGCGTGCTTGAGCAATATCCAGCGCTGCTAGCCGTGGTCTTCTTCGGCACATCAGCACTGCTATTTAGCCAAGGGGCAACCAGTGCGCTGCTTATTCCAATTGCGGCCTCGCTAAATGTCGACCCAGCCACGATTCTGGCAAGCTTTGTCGCAGTGAGTGCGCTTTACATGACCAACATTTATCCGACTACAGCTTTCGCGATTGCTACCGATGACACCGGTTCATTCTTAAGTCGCCGTTGGAATGGCTGCTACATTGTTAACCACCCGTTCTTCCTACCGGGCATGTTAGGCATCGCAGCAGCGGTACCATTTGGTTTTGTATTGGCGAACATCTTTGTGTAATGCCTTAGATTAAGCCAAGGCCCAAATAAAGAAGCCCCAGCAATGTTATTGCTGGGGCTTTTGCGTTCGTTAGGCTGACGGATACTTTCCATCAGAGCTTAAACTGGTTCGAACGAGATCAGCTCTCGTGACCGAAGTTGTAGTGGATGAAGCAAGCGGCTCCAGAGATAAGAGTAGCGAGTGAAAAAATAACAAATCCCATACGTTTCTCCCTTCAGGCTCAGTAAGTCTAAATAACTTCAAAACATGACTTATCAGTATCACGGCTGATGGGGCGGGAACATCATTTTTGATAGGTTTATCATCAATGATTCGTCCTTGGTCACAGATCACGATATTTTACACTATTTTTGCTAGCTAAATTAGGCTTTTAGTGGCGTTTTATCTTGATTGGTGGCGGGGCAAGGAATTCTACAGGTTCTTTTTACAAGCCTGTTGGGATTGGCGAGCCAATCGGTTTGCCCATATGTTGGCGCTGATCCCATGGGTGACCACACATAAGGTGACGGTGCAAACAACCACATCGACCAGGATAGACTCGCTTGTAAGCGGGTTGTCGATAGCGATGAGCAAGAAAACAATACTGGCGAGGCCCCTTGGTCCGAACCAGCCCAAAAACAGCTTATGCTCCAAGCTCTCATCGGTGCCGTGGAGGGATATGACTATAGGGATAATACGGATTACCGTGAGGCTCAACAGTGAGTAAAACAGCACATCGAGTGAAATACCGAGCCAGACTTGCCCCACCACGGCAGCACCGAAGATAACCCAGGTCAGCATGACTATTAGCTCGGCAAAGCCTTCACTGGCTAGTACCAATTCGTGGGTGTCTTTTTTCGCGAGTTTACCGAACAGCAGTCCTCCTACAAAAGCGGCAATGTAGCCACTGCCATGTAAGGTTTGCGCCACGGCAAAGCTACTGAAAGCCAGAGCGATAACCGGAATCTGCAGCCATATGCTGGTGAACCATCCTTTGAAGTAGCAGTACTTCACGATGGCTGCTCCTACCCCAGTTAAACCAAGTCCTACAACAGCGCCGATACCTATCTCTTTGATAAATAATGTCAAGGCTAGGCTTGTTCCTTCGGTTTGGCTATTTACTGCCAAGGCGATAAACAAGAAAAGTACAGGCACACACAGCCCGTCGTTGAGGCCACTTTCTGCATTGAGTCCTTCACGTAGGCGGGCGGGTACAGATTTGTTGCTCACCACACCTTTTCCCAATGCTGCATCTGTTGCGGCCAGCATAGTAGATAAAATGCAGAGTTCGAAGAAGGGCATCTGCGGGAAGAACATCCAGCCGATAATCGCACCCAACGCGATAGTCATCGGTAAGCCGATTAGCAACATACGACCGGGGATGTGGGAAAATTTCTTGAGTAGTGATAAATCGGCATTGGCAGCATCGATAAACAACACCAGGGCAAGGGCCAGATCTGCTACCACCCGAAGTTGGACTGCATCGACATTGATGTCCAAAACCCTCAATACCAATGGTCCGCTAATCAGGCCAAAAGCGATGAAAATCATCGGTCCCGAGATAACACTTCTCTCAATACGACCGGCCACAGCACTGAACAGGAAGGCAAAAATTGCCAGAACTGCAAGGTTGTAATACATAGCAAACCACCAGGTTGCCCGAAACAGCAGTGACGACTGCGATACCCATGATTCTAGCTTGTTGAATCCTCCCATTGTCCCAAAGCTGAGAAACTGGCCTGACAGCGATAGCTAAAATAGCTATACAGCGAGAACCGTTCGAAATATCTAATCAGAGGGCGTTGAGTTGGTCCCACGACTTGTACCTTTCGGGTTGATTGACACGTAGTTGAGAGATCGCGATGCAAGAGAATGACACTACAGATCTAGAATCTGAACCTCATGAAGAACATCAATACTCCGAAACGCCAGAGCCCGCCAATAAAGGGCACAAAACCACACTGGTAGTGGTGTTGGTGACTATCGTATTTATGATCTACTACCTGATTTCTGATCGCTTTACCCCCTATACCACCAATGCCAGAGTGCAAGCCTATGAAGTACCCATCGTGCCTGATGTGTCGGGATACATCGACACGGTTTACGTGAAGAAAAACCAAGCGGTGAAAGCCGGCGATATGTTTTTTAAAATTGAGCAGCGACGATTTGTCTATGCCGTTGAAGAAGCCAAGGCGCAACTGGCTATCGCAGGGCAAAAAATAGGTTCAGATACGGCAGTCGTCGCCGAAGCCGCCGCCAAGGTCAATGAAGCGCAAACCATGCTCGATGAAGCCATCACCCAAGCAGCCCGTATCTATGCATTGGAGAAAAAAGGGATATATCCCAAAGCGGAAGGGGACTCTGCTAGGGCCAAGGTGAAGGCGATGCGCTCTCAAGTCAAAGCTGCGGAGTCCCAACTTGAAAGGGCTCGTCAAGATTTAGGCAATGAAGGGCAAAGTAATCCCAGACTTCGTTTAGCTGAAACAAGGCTGGAGCAAGCCTTATTAGATTTGTCCAGAACAGAGCTGCGTTCTGGGTCGGATGGGTATATTGGTTCTATCAAGCTTGAGCGGGGAAACTATGTAACCGCAGGCCAGCCCATCATGAGCTTTATCTCTACCACGGATTTATGGGTAGAGGCATACATGTCGGAAAACAACCTTGGCAATATACGGGAGGGTAATGCAGCAGAAATTGCACTAGATGCTTACCCGGGAAGGATTTTCAAAGGAAAAGTCAAAAGTATCGCTGTGGCGGTCTCAACGGGGAAACCCTATACCCAGGGTGAACTGAGTGCGGCACCCAAGTCTACCGGTTGGCTGCGAAGCCCGCAGTTGTTCTCCGTAATAATCTCGCTCAAAGACTACCAACTACCGGAAGAACAGCTGATTAATCTGCGCCACAACGGTCAGGCCGATGTGGTTGTCTATACCGGTGATAGCGCGATATTGAACTCTTTTGCCCATCTATGGCTGCGCTTGATGAGCATGCTGTCTTTCGCTTATTGATGATGGCTGGTAATAGGGTGTTTATGACAGGTAGAAGCGCATGGCTGGTATAGCGCCCTCGACGGAAAATTGGCCCCGCAGGGCCAAGCGCCTAGCCGTGGGTGTGACGGTCGCCTTGCTGCTTTCCCAATTTATCCATTGGAAGTTTGGTTATATTTGCCCGCTGATCACTGCAATTCTATTACAGGACTCAAAAGCACAACCGTTCAGGCAAATACTGGTGACGATGCTATGGGTCACTTTCCTGTTATTTAGCCAGAGTCTGATTTTCTTGTTTCTCTCCCCATACCCTGTCGTCTTTCTTGTTTATGTCTGCTTGGCACTGTATTGGCTGTATCGTTGGGCTCTTGAGAGTGGGGTACATATTCTTGCCATTGCGGCTGGAGTGATTAGCTTAACGGCTATTCCGGTGGTCGTCACGATAGATCCTATTACGGCTTGGAAAAGTGCCAATGGCCTTTGGCTTAATTTCTTGCTGGCTTCCCTCATAGCCAAGCTTCTCTTTGGGCTGTTCCCACCCAGATACAATGGCGAGTTGGACGGCTGTCATGATCACCACGGACCTGTTGGGGAGACAAATGCAATCGCATTAACGATGGCGGTGACAATGATGCCATTGGTTGCTTTCGTTATTACCTTTAGCATTTCGGATTTGCTTATCCCTATCTTTGCGGCATTTTTCGCGATGGAGTTATGTAGTGTCGGGGCATATCGTGAGGGCCGTGCTGGGGTATTGGCAAATATGCTTATCGCAGGTATCGGCGCGCTGGTTTTCTATGAGCTAATAGTGATGTTTCCCCATCCAATTTTCTTGGGGTTATTCGCTATGTGTTTTCTTCTTTTCTGGGGAGGGAAAATATTCAAGATGACCGGCAGCTCATTGTATTGGTCGTCAGGGATTAACGGCTTCGTGGTGCTGATAGGAGGGGCAATGTATTATGAAGACAGTGATGTCGGTATAAGTTTGTTAAAGCGGGTAGTGCAAATCTTAATGGCTGCTATGTATGTGTGGGCGGCATTTAAGGTGGCAGATATGTGCCGGTATTATTGGTCCCGGTATTCTAAACAAAGGGCGTTTAAATCTTAACCCTATATTGCTAGCCACTTTCACATTTTTGCCGCTTCATTAAAGGCTTAGCCCCAAATCAGTGTTATAAATTTTACAGTATTGTTTTCAATATTGTGGGGGCTTTCATGTACAAGCAACTTACGGAAGAGAACCGTTTGCAAATTTGGGCGCTGAGGAAAGAAGGGAAAAACCAGTCCCAGATCTCGAAGATATTAAATATCCACCGCTCTACGGTCAGCCGTGAGCTTGCCCGTAATTCTGGCCCCTACGGTTATGAGCCGCAACTGGCAAATAAGATGGCACGCTACCGTAAACAATTTCACCAGCAAGTCGCCGAGAAGCAATATGGGGAGTTACTTGGCAAACTCCACCAAATGGGATTAAGCACCGAAGAGTGCCAACGATTTATCCTCCACTACCATCCTGAATTGGATATGGAACAACTGAATCAACTACTCGCAGCATACGAAAAGAGCCAATTAATGCCGGAAATGGGATAGAACTCTCATGTTGCACTTGCCCTTTTCACTATCCCTATGAGGGGGAAAATGCCGCTGTTGCACTTGCTACATAACTCGAGTCAAAGTTGGGCATTTTCATTGCTGGTGATGTTGCACTTGCCTGCGCCTTCAATGAGGTTTCAACTGTTGCACTTGCTTATATGAAATCCTTGCTGTCATTTAAGTTGTTGTTTTATTTTAATTTTGTTGGGGGTGTTTATATTGAGGGATATCACATTATTTCACCCATGGCCTCCCTATAGTTGATTTGTCCGATGGTTAAACGCCATCAATCAATGGAGGTTAAGATGAAAAAATTCAATCATGTCGGGATCCCATCGCCTGTTGAGCACCCCGGCGAATCTTTTAATCCTGATATTAGCCTGTATACAACCGATTTTGAAAAGAGTGAAAACCGTATCGAATGGTTGCGCTTTTTGGAAGACAGCCCGTTGCCAGACGTGCTGAAAAACACCGCTCATGTGGCTTATGAGGTCGATGATCTTGATAAAGCGATTGAAGGCAAGGAAGTCTTGCTTGAGCCATTTAGCCCGAACGAATCCCTGCGTGTCGCCTTTATTATGGAAGACGAAGCGCCCGTTGAATTAATGCAGTATTGCTGACATCACGCCAAGTAAAGGATATCGACTATGAAGAAGTTTATTAATCACCCTGAAAATATCACTTCTGAGTTGCTACAAGGATTTGCATTAAGTTTCCCTGAGCATGTGCGGGTGGTACAGGACAAGATTGTGACCCGTACAGTGCCTAAAGACCAAGACAAAGTAGCGATAGTTACTCTCGGTGGTGCTGGTCATGAACCTGCGCTGAGTGGCTTTGTTGGCGAAGGGATGTTGGACTTTTCAGTGGTTGGCGACATCTTTGCCGCCCCCGGCGCACCAAAAGTCTTCGAAGCGCTGAAATTAGCGAACCGGCCAGCAGGTGTGCTCTTTGTCGTACTGAACCATGAAGGGGATGTGATGGCTGCCAATATGGCAATGGAGATGGCCAAGCGCGAAAATATCAACGTCAAAATGCTGCTGACCCATGAAGACATCAGTGCGGGGCTGGATACAGATATCAAAGACAGACGTGGGCTAGTCGGGTGTGTACCTGTGTACAAGATTGCCGGAGCAACCGCTGAGGCTGGGCTGCCTTTGGATGAAGTCTATCGCATTGCCAATGAGTTTAACCAGAATATGGCCACCTTGGCGGTTGCAATGAGTAATGCTACTCATCCGCAGTCAGGTATGGCGATTGGTGATCTGCCAGAAGATGAGATGGAAATCGGTATGGGCCAGCATGGTGAAGGTGGCGGTGGACGGATGAAGATCTGCTCGGCAGATGAAACAGCCAGTATCATGCTGGATCAGCTCTGTGCAGCCGTCGATGCCAAGCCCGGTGATGAATTGATGCTGATGATCAACGGGACCGGAGCAACTACCTTGATGGAAATGTTCATTGTCAGCCGTGCCTGCCATATCCACCTTCAGGAAAAGGGTATAGCCATTAGCCGCAGTAAAGTGGATGAGTTGCTGACTGTGCAGGAAATGGCAGGTTTCCAAATGTGCATCGGTAAATTTAATTCAGAAATTCTCTCCTATTGGGACAAGCCATGTAATACCCCTTACTGGTGCCAGTTCTAGGCCGACATTGTTGTTGTGCCAGGCTTATTACCTGGCACAACAAGGCCTGGCGCCTCCTTTAACGATAACTAGAAATGTATCGAAAGGTGCAGGGGATCTTTTGGCCTGAAAAAGGTGATAAAGATGAAAACCTTAAACCAGAAATTATTATTTAGCATGCTGTTGGCAGCAGCAAAGGATATACGTGCATCGGTACCGCTGTTGAATGATTTGGACGGTCAGACGGGCGATGGCGATCACGGCACGACGATGATGCGGGTCTCCCAGTGTATTGAGAACACGCTAAAAAATAGCAGCGGGGAAGACTGGCATAAAACAATTGATGATATGGGGTGGGCGATAATGAGCCAGGATGGTGGGTCGGCAGGTATGCTGATCGGCAACCTGTTCTGCGGACTTGCAACAGGCCTTGTGGAACCTGAGCTGAACCCCAAGCAGACCGCTGCGGCATTTAGGCATGGCTTGGATAAGCTTGCTTATTTCAGTGGCGCGAAATTGGGCGATAAAACCATGCTTGATGCGCTGACCCCTGCGATAGAAGCGATGGAACAATTGGCATTGGATTCTGAGGATATTGCCGCCTTGTTCCTGAGCGCAGCAAAGGCATCTCAAAGCGGGGCTGAAAAGACGAAAGCGATGAAACCGGCAAGGGGACGGGCGAAGAATATGGGAGAGAAAGCCATCGGCTTTGTTGATCCTGGGGCAACCAGTATGTCGATCCTGTTCAATTCTTTTTCCAATCATATTAATGCCACCAATAAGGAAAAGTGTTATGGCTGACAAAGACGGAATGATATTGGCGAAAGACTATGGCTTGGACCGCCCTCCCGTGACAGAGGCTTTCCATGTTAAAGGCATGGATCATGTCGATTGGGGGATGAAAGACAGGTTGAGCCGTATATTCCGCCCGGAGACGGGAAAAACAGTAATGCTGGCCTTTGATCATGGCTACATCATGGGCGCAACAGCCGGGCTGGAGCGTTTGGATCTTTCCATCAATCCACTGGCCCCCTATGCCGACGCGCTGATGGCAACGCGTGGGGCGATGAGGAGCTGTATTGCTCCCAACCATAATAAACCCGTGATCCTGAGGGCGACCGCTGGGAGTACCGTACTTAAAGACGATCTGAGCTGGGAAGTTTCAGGAATCGATATTGACGATGCGATACGGATAAACGCCTCATGCCTTGCGGTACAGGCATTTGTCGGGGCTGATGGCGAATGCCGCAGCTTGGAAAACATTGTCCGAACAGTCGATAAAGGCGCGCGCTACGGCATTCCGACATTAGGTGTAACGGCAGTTGGTAAGGAAATGGAGCGTACCACGCGTTACTTCATGCTGGCGACTCGGGTACTCGCTGAGCTTGGCACCCATATTGTCAAAACGTACTACTGTGATGAGTTTGATAAAGTGACGGCAGCTTGCCCGGTTCCCATTGTTGTGGCAGGAGGTAAGAAAACGTCTGAAATGGACGCCCTGACTTTAACTTATAAAGCCATACAGGACGGTGCCGCCGGGGTAGATATGGGACGTAATGTGTTCCAGTCCGACTGCCCAGTTGGCATGCTCCGGGCGATCAGCGCCATTGTCCATGATGGCCTGACACCACCGCAGGGTTTTGATTTATACCAATCAGTAAAAAGCCAGTTGGCATAAGGAGTATGCGTTATGAACTGGAGTAAGTTTATTGTTATTCCCATCATAGTGGCGGCTTTGGCATTTACCATCCAGGCACTGGATCAGGTGATGGCAGGCATGATGCCCGTTGCTGACAATGTTGGCTTTGGCTGGATAGCTTTCATTTCATGGGCGATGTATTTCATGGCGGGGTGTACGGTCGAAGGGGGAAAGAAAGTCTTCTGTAATTACGCCGCAGGTATCGTGGCCTCTGTAGCTATTATGCTGTTGGGCGGAGCGTTGAGCGGGTTGGGATTCTTCGCTTTCCCTATCGCGGTCTTTGTCGTGGTTATTCCGTGCATTTGCCTCGAGCGTATCCCACCGTTTGATTTTGTGCCTGCGTTGTTTGTCGGGGCCGGTATTTTCTTTGGCTTTATGTCTTATGTGCCGGGTGCAACTTTTGCCACGGCGACCCTTACAGAGTTGGTATATTGCGTGATTGGCCTTGTTTATGGCTGGATGACCGTCACCCTGCGCGGCAAATATGAGGCTTCTTTGAAAGATCTGAAAAAAGATGCCCCTAAAACTGGAGCACCTCAAGAGGACGCTTCGGTGGAACATCCATCAACTTAGATGAGCACAATTTGTTAAATGGAAAAGGCCACCCCGTGCTGTTTGCCAGCATGAGGTGGCCTTTGATTTTTGGTATTAATCCTGCGCAGGGATCAACACAAAATTACCGACATGTTTCTTCTCGAGAAATGCTTGCTGGGCGGTGGCAATCTCTTCGAGCGGGAAGGTCTTGGCTAGAAGCGGTTTGATTTCGCCTCTTTCGATATAACCGACCAGGTTAGGGAACACCGGGGCATCCCAGGCTGTGGTGCCGATCAGGGTGATGTCCTTGAGGTACATATCCCTCATGTCTAAGTCGACCACAGGGCCAGCAATGGCTCCGGATGATACCAATCGACCGCCGCGTTTTAGCACTTTTAGCATGGTCGGAAATTGCTTGCCGGCAACATTGTCGACCACTAAATCGACACTGTTTTCGCCAACTAGGCTGATCAAGTCATCATTGCGGTCCAGCAGTTGGTCGACGCCTAGTCCTTCAAGCTGCGGGTGCTTATCACGGCTGGCAATAGCGATGACTTTCGCACCGCGTCGTTTGGCTAGCTGGATAGCGGCAGAACCTACCCCTCCAGATGCACCGGCGATCAGCACGGTTTCTCCTGCCGTTAAGTTAGCGCGGTGGAGCATGTTCTCTGCCGTGCCATAGGCGCAAGGGATTGTCGCCAGCTCGGCATCGCTCCAATCACTATTAATGGCAAAGGCATGTTCAGCTTTGACCTTGATATATTGGGCAAAGGCGCCGTCGAAGTCCGATCCCAGCCAGACATTGTCAAAACCTTCTCCCCTTTGGCATGGACGAAGGATCACGCGCTTGCCGACTAGGTGTTGGCTGCCATTATCGGCTGATACGACGGTGCCGCAGCAGTCAGTACCTTGGATCAGTGGGAAAGGGGTTGATTTATTCCATCCGCCATCACTCTTCTGCTCCTGATCAGCAGAGGCTTCACCTGACGTGTCGTTGGTTGAGTCGGTGACGGAAGATGAATACCAGCCGAGGCGGGTGTTGATTTCGGTATTGTTCATGCCGGCGGCATGGATTTTTACCAGTACCTCGCCATTGCCTGGGGTGGGTAGCGACACATCTTTATAAACCAGCTGCTCATAGCCGCCTTGTCCAACAGTAACAACGGCTTTCATCAATTTTGGTTCCATGTGCTTTTGCTCCTAGCGATAACTCTCAATGTTCTGCCGGATAATCTATCTGAGTTGAATAATTTGTACATATATATTTTATTTATATGCGAACAGGGAGTAAGGTCGGTTTTTTGCTCTATCATCATAATAAATAGATGTTTTTACAGCGTGATTGGTAAAAGCTGATCTACGGCGCTGTTTCACCGCGCGGGTTGGGCTAAGTTGGATAAGTAAGATCTGTTTCTTCGCCTTGTGGGTTTAGCCTTAAGGAGGACGGGCTATGGTTCAATCTTTGGGCGTAAAATTACCTTTTGCCATTTCCAAGGAGCGGTTTGGCGGCCTGCTCTTGATCGCATCCTGCCTATTGGCCTTTGCTTGGGCAACACTTCACTTACCGTCATATTCTGCATTTAAACAATTTCCTCTCACAGAAAGTGTTTCCTGGCAGCTTTTTGTCAATGACTTTCTGATGGTGTTCTTCTTCTTGATGGTCGGCCTCGAATTAAGTAATGAGGCAAAGAGTGGGGCCTTTAGTACGCTTCGAGCAATTTTGTTGCCATTTGCCTCGGCATGCATGGGATTTCTTTGCCCTGCGGTGATTTACTTGTTCTTAGTCGGTGGTGTTTCCTCACCACTAGCGAATGGTTGGGCTATTGTTACCGCAACAGATATTGCACTGGCGCTTGGGTTGCTGTCATTGTGTAGCCGCGTGCCTGTGAGCCTCAAAATGTTCCTGCTTGCTGTCGCTATTTTTGATGATGTGCTAGCGATTATCACCATTGCGTTGTTTTATACCGCTACCGTCGAGATGGTTTATGTGGCGCTGTCTTTATTAATGACCACTTTGATATTCATACTGTCCTACCGACAGGTACAAAGTGCGCTCCTGTATGTGGCGCTAGGCGCAGCCTTATGGTTTGCATTACTGCAAGCCGGTATCCACCCAGTGCTTGCCGGTGTGGTCATTGGGATAGCCCTCAGCCAGAGTGGATGTGCCATTGACCACAAGACTGAATCCATCTTGCAGTGGGTTGTTACCCTGCTGGTGTTGCCTGTATTTGCCATTTCTAACGCAGGGGTATCGCTCTCTGGTGCGTTTAGTTCAGCCGGTTTTATAGAACCTATTGCAGCCTACGTCGCCATTGCAATGCTGGTTGGCAAGCCTCTCGGTGTATTTGGCACGGTGTGGTTAGGTGTTAGATTCAAGCTGTTTGAAATGCCGGAAGCAACCAATATGCTGATGGTCTTTGCCATGTCTATTTTTTGCAGTATTGGCTTAACGCTGTCTCTGTTTATTGGAGAGCTTTCTGGCTTGGAGGGGGGGCATTATAAGCTGGGTATAGTATTGGCGGCCTTGGTAGCGAGTATATTCGGTTTGGTGATAATGGCTTTTGCAACCAGGCAGAGCAAGGGAGTGATTAATCCAGGGGCAGAGAATTAAACCTTGCTATGAGGTTGATTGTTAATAAGCAGGAGGAGGTATGCCTCACCCTGCTTGATGTTGTTTTTGTATGAATTAGTGCAGCAATTTTTACTGCATCAAACTCTTAGACTTGATTGCCTTTTTCGACAGTTCTTTGGCGAACTCTGCAATATCTGCCTCGATTGTCCGTACTGCCTGCTGCATCTCATCCATATCGATGTTTTTGATTTCCCGCTCTTCCATCACGATGTCGCCATTGACGATGGTGGTGCTGACGTTGCTAGGGTTGGCCTGGTACACCAAGGTCGCGTAAGGGTTGTAATTTGGCATCATGTTCGGTGACTGGGTTTCGACAATGATAATGTCGGCTTTTTTGCCCACTTCCAGCGAGCCGATTTGATCTTCCATATGAAGTGCCCTTGCGCCACCGATGGTCGATAGCTCAATCACTTGCTCCGGGATCATGATGGTACGGTCGTTGTGTTTAAGGCGCTGCATGTTGGCGGTGTAGCTTAAGGTACGCCACAGATCGACTTGGTTCGAACTCATTGGTCCGTCAGTACCTAGACCAAGGCGCAAGCCCTGACGGTACATTTCCCATGCCGGGGCAATACCGGTTGCGCCTTTGGCATTAGCCATCGGGTTGTGAGCCACGCTGGCATCAGCCTCTTTTATTAGGTCGATGTCATTCTGGTCAAGGTGGATACCGTGGGCCAATACCATACGGTTATCGAGCACGCCGATTTCCTTTAGCCATGCGACAGGGCTGAGTTTCTGGTCATTGCCTTCGATTCGCTCTGCCTCATTGCCAAATTCGGCAACATGGATCAGTACCGGCGCATCCAGCTTGGCTGACAGGCGGTTGATTTCCTGCAGTTTCTCTTTAGAAACGGTATATACAGCATGCGGCGCGAAAGCTGGGGTGATCAGCGGATCGTTCTGGTATTGCTCGATAAACTGGGTGGCATAATCAATACCGCCGTATGGCTCCGGCGCATCAACTACCGGGAACTTAATCACGGTTTCACCGAGTACCGCACGCAGGCCGACTTCCTTGGTTGCACGGGCCATATCATCAACATGGTAATACATGTCGGCATAGGTAGTTACACCGCTCTGGGCGAGATCGACTGCGCCGAGCTTAGTTGCCTGATAAATCAAATCACGGCTGAGCTTCTCTTTTTCCAGCGGGAAGAAGTAGGCAAACAGGCGGTTCTCAATACCTTCCTCGCCTAGGCCGCGAAAGGCAATCATCGGCAGGTGGTTATGGGTATTGATCATACCCGGCATGACAATACCCTCCTCGGCATCAATCACTTTTGGTGCTTGGTAACGGCTGAGCAGGCTCTCGTCACCAACAGCGACAATGGTGTCATTTTCAATGACGATAACACCATTTTCGATGACGTCTTTCTTTTCGTTGATAGTCAGTACCTGACCATTGGTGATGATAAGGCTGGCATTGTAATCAGGTTGGACGGCAGTAGTACAACCGGCAAGTAGCAAGGCGGTTGTGATGATAGAAATTGTAGTTTTCATTATGCTCAGTGGACAATTGTGAGAAAGGCGCATGCATTGTAGGTATCATTTTTCCGCTTGGCAATCGTTTGCTTGTTGGTGATCGCATCGACTTCACGAAAAAGGTGCAGGGGGAATATCTGGCAAATCCTTTTTGCTCTGAGCTCCGTATACTCTATATCGAAAATGGAGAATAGATGATGCTGATTATTTTTTACGATGGCGCTTGCCCATTGTGCGCGCAAGAGATGGATGCCCTCAAACGCCATGACTCAAGCAACGCCATTCAACTTGAAGATATCCATCAAGATGACTTTATTGAGCGCTTTCCTGAGGTAGACCCGGATGCTGCGATGCAAATCCTGCATGGAGACCTTGAGGGACAACCTTTGTATGGCCTTGATGTCACTTACCATGCGTGGCGTTTGGTTGGCAAAGAGT
Source organism: Photobacterium rosenbergii (assembly GCF_003026455.1). Classification (GTDB taxonomy): domain Bacteria; phylum Pseudomonadota; class Gammaproteobacteria; order Enterobacterales; family Vibrionaceae; genus Photobacterium; species Photobacterium rosenbergii. The sequence continues at coordinate 44,429 of NZ_PYMB01000005.1, read as the reverse complement.
GGCGGGTGGCTTTTCTGCGCTGGTGGTGGATCAAACCTTTCGCGGATAGGGTTTATTTGTTCTTTGCCAAACATCGTCAGCAGATTTCAAGGCTATTTGTCCGTCGATCCCGCTGTGACAACAACTCTTGCTACAAGTAATTCTATCTCAACAGAAACTGCCTAATTCTTTGCCAACCCTTCCTTCCTTATTAATTGGTGCCGAAATTGAATTCAGTACCAGCAAGGCTCAGGCATTTGGGGTTGTAAGTCATCGTATCCAGCGCCTGTTTGGGAATGACCGCCCTTGTACCGTCCGTGTAGGCAACCTCCGCCGAGTCCATAATTGCGCATACGATAGGTGATTGTCCTGATGTCTTTTGTGTCCAAACGCTTGGCCACAGAGGATGTGCTCCTCCACCTGGTTTCAAGGTTTGGTTAAAGTGCAAAGCCTTCAAACCACTGTGCTTTTTACTCAGGTCGCCGCTCTGCTCATCAGTTTGTATTACGCCTCCCACTAAAGCCCCTTGTCGGTCATAGGCGCTGACATGCAAAGTCATTGACTGGATTTCTCTCGGTGAACTGTTGCGCAGGTAAACCCGAAAGCCGGTTTCCCCCAAACGATTAGTGGCTGTGGTACCGTAATGGGTAATAGCTACCAGCTTCTGCGGGTCGGCCTCGGCGGCCAGTTCAAACTGATTTCTCATTTCGCAGCCAGAAAGGAGCAACATCGCAAGGCTTATGCCAAAGAGTTTCCCAAGGTTGCGCGAGGGGAGTTTCGATGAAATGAAAGGCCGCATAAGATTCAGGCAGTAAGAAAACTAGAACGGCAATATAGCAATAACCCCACCGGATGAAAATCCGGTGGGGTTATTGCTTGGTTTGGGCACTCTTAGCACTTAGCCAACAGCGATTTTCTCTTCAGTTTGTTGGATATCCACACTGTCGTTATTGAAGTCGATGAGTATGGTGTCTGCGCCGGTAAAGATAGCCAGTGTCTGATTGCTACCGAGCTGGTGGTCGATAGGTTGTTTCTCGCAACAAGAGACAATCAGGTGCTCTTGTTGCTTTGGCAAGGTCCACTCTAAGTGGTACATGTGCTCGCTGGCATCGGAGATCACTTCTTCATCGTGGGAAGTGTCATTGTCATAACCAAAGGATAACTGCGGGTTGATTTGGTCATGGCTTGGTAAGCTAACTTGATAATTACTGCGTTGCCCTGCGAGGTTAACGTGCTGGCCATCAGCGAATACATCAAGCGGTGAGTGCAAACGCCACCGGACAGCTTGCGCCTCATGCAGCGAGATTTGATCGCAGATAAGTAGTCCTTTGCCATCCACCATTACCAAGGTACGGGTGTATCGGTGGGTGTCCTCGTAGGCTAGTGCCAGTTCGAGCTGGACCAAGCTCCAACCTATGCCTTGCTCGTGACGCAATACCTTGGCAGTCGCTGCCTCGTTATCAAGGATTTGGCCATTCCCTTTTTCTTTACCGCCAAATAGCGGCAAGTTATGGGCCTGTGTGGTGCGGGTCCATTGGCTGTGGTGGCCGCTGCCAAAACGGTATCCGTAGCTGCCGCTTGGTGTCAGGATGCTTTCGCCATTATCAAACAAGGCGATATTTCCCTGATCCGCATGGCGGTGGGAGCTATTGCCAAATTGGCTGGCCCGGTAGTATAGCGCCAGTTCATTAGTCTGCATTTTGCCAAGCCCGGCAAAGCCATAGTATTGGCTATATAGCGTTTCTTCGTTATTTAAGTCTTCGTTATCTATGCCTTTTACCTGAGATGTATTTGCTGAGGCTTTATTCTCAGCAAAAGCCAATTGCTTCACCGTAGGGACGACATCAAGCAAGTGCAGGTGGAACACATCGATTTTTGCCTCTAGCTGCTGGCAAGTTGCGCGGGCATGTTCGTCACCGAAACGCTCGGCGTAGATCCGCAGCGGGTTCTGGGCAAAAAAGCCCGGCCACTCGCGGCCATCGCGCTTGCACCAGAAGCCATCGCCGAACGGGTGGATGTCTTGCTCGGGTGCCACAAAGTCCATCGCAAACTGACAGTAGTTTTTGTAAAACGGGTGGTCATAGAAAGAGAACCCGCTTAGCCGTTCAACCGAAAGGAAGAAAGGGTGGTGCCATTTGCTGTAAGACGATGAGTAGAATGGCCCTTCCGCCCAGCTGCCGTCTTCGCCGCCATAAAATGGTAATACACTCTGGTAGATCATCAGGGCGTAGTTGAGCCAGCGCTCGCACACCTGCTGATCATACTCTTTATGCAGAGCCAGTGCTGCAACCCCAAGGTAAGCAGGCAAGCGGGAAGTGTGTGAATGGCCCGGGAACTGTTTGAAATGATCTTGCTCTAACCGCTGCTCCATTTGATAGGCAATACGAACCAGCATTGGCCTGATAAAGTCTTTTTCGCTGTCGGTTAGCAGTGGCGCCAACCAGTGATAGGCGAGATACAGGTTGCGGGCTAGGGATAGGCCGACCTCGTCACCCCAGGTGCAAGGGCGCAAAAGTGAAGCCGGGCCTTCCGGACTCCATTCTGCCAGTCGTAGCATCAGTTGTACGGCCAACTCGCCGCTTTCTTCCTCGCCCCAGATTTTGTAGAGCAGGGTCAGGGCCATCAGGTCGCGGTCAATCCAGTTGCGCACGTTAGCAATCGCGGTGCGCTTGCCTTCTTCCTGTCCGCGGCGGTAATGCGTCGGGTAGCTGATGGCATCAATATCTACTAGCTTCGCTGTGTTTTTGAACTTCTGATAAGACTGTGCTGAAAAGTCACGAACGCTCGGGATATCCTGGTCAAAATACATTAAGAACTGTTGGTGTTCGCTGCATAGCTCGAACAGCTCCTTGGCGCTTGGCGGCAGGTATTTCTCGGTTTGGCTGTCAATGGCAAACGTCATCCATTGTGAGGTGTTGCTGTCGATGTCTTGTACCCGCCAGCGGTATTGTCCTGAAGACAATAGAAATGGCAGGCGAAATGGCGAGCTGACATTCTCCCAGCGCCATTGTAGTTGCTTTTCGACATGCTCCAGTTCGATGTTGTAGATGGCTTGGTAGTTTGACTGTGGCCAGTTGAAGCTTGGTGGGTTAACCCGGGCAGGCTTATTTTGCTCCGGGGTCACAAACTTTTGAAAGTCATGGGTTCGGCGTAGAGACAACATATTACACCTCCTTGTTATACCAAATATATTCGCCGCTCTGCGGGTTGATCTCTCCGATCTGCTTGGCAGGGGAGCCTGCCACAATCGCATGGGGAGCGACATCACGAGTAACGACTGCGTTGGCGCAGACCAAGGCTGATTTGCCCACGATGACACCGGGGGTGATCACGACACCGGATGTCAGCCAGACGCCGTCTTCGATAACGACTTTGCCTTTTTCGAGGCAGGTACGAGCGCTGAAGTGGCCTGTTGTCGGATCAAAAAGGTGGTTGGATGCTACGATAGAGACATGCGGGCCAATCAACACATTCTCACCGATGGAGACGTCGCCGTTGATGTAGCTATACAGGCCGACATAACTGTTTTTGGCAATTTGGTTGTCGCCGATGCGGACGATAGCGCCCGGGGCAATACGCACCCCTTCGTTTTGGAAGCCGAGGATCTGGGCGCGGGTATTGTCATCCTCGAAGTTGTTGCTTTGGGTAGTGTAGAGCGTGAATTTTTTGAATTCTTCTTCGCTGAGCTCGCCCCCAAAACGTTTCTGTACTGACATGGTTGTCTCCCGAAAAGAGATAGGAGCAAGGCGCTCCTATCTCTGGTAGTTCAAAATAACTGGTTGTTCAAAGTACTGGTTTTCTAAAAGAGTTTGGTAAATCGCTTAGTTGGTTGCCAACTCAGCATTGGTCGCTCCGGCCAGCTTGCGCTTGGAGCGCAGCAGTAGGAAGCCAATAAAGCCGACAATCGAGGCAACCACAATAAACAGTGCACGTCCCCACAATGGGTTTGGCACAAGGGCCAGTGAAGCCAAGAATACCGATGCTGTCAGCAGCATCTTGCCCAGCATGTCGTGCTGTTTGTTATCCATGCGGATGCTCGCTTCCGTATCTTCAACCACCACTTCAGTGTCGATGTTGTTGAAGAACTTGTTGATTTCTGCTGCACGCTCTGGCGATGGCTCTTTGTAGAAGAAGCGCGATAGGACAAAGAACGGCAAGGTAATAGACATGTGGCCGATAACACCCAGGGTGACAGACTTCATCTCAGCAAACTCACGGGCACTGATTGGTGCATCTAGGCCCAGAACCGCTTCAATGGTTTGCGGGGTGATACCGAAGGCGATGATGGCTGACACGCCCATACCGACAAGGATTGTGCCCCAGCCAGCCCAGTCGGGTGTTTTACGGATGAAGAAACACATGATGGAAGGAATAAGCACCGGGAAGCCAACCAGCGTACCGACCAGCATCATCAGGTCAAACAGGCCGAACTCTTTTAGCGAGGTGAGGAACAGACCGGTTACGATGATCACTACACCGAATACCGCAGTTAGGATCTTACTCGCTAGCATCAGGTGTTTTTCAGAGAAGTCTTTACAGAAGTAAGGTTCGTAAACACTTTTCAGGATGATACCCGCGTTACGGTTAAGGGCTGAGTCCATTGAAGACATGGTGGCCGCGAACATGGCTGCTAGCATTAGGCCAACCATACCGACAGGCATTTCACGGCTAACGAAGATGTAGTAAGTCGCATCGGCTACTTTGTCGCCCAGGCCTTCCAAGCCCCAAGTTGCTACGTCTGGGTAGTTACCGGCAACAAACCATGCTGGCAGGAACCAGATCATAGGGCCGAGGATCATCAGCGAACAAGCTAGAAGCGCAGCCTTACGGGCGTTCTTGGTATCTTTTGAGGCAATGAAACGGTAGGAGTCGACCATGTTGTTGGTGCTGAAAAACTGCTTGATGAAGATACAGATAAACCAGCCAACAAATAGGTGAGTGTAGCTATAGCCGTCACCGATAAGCTGTTGGGTTGGCAGGCCAACTTCCATTAGGTTACCGACACCGCCCGATTTCCAAATCGCGACCATGGCAGCCACGAACGTCATCACGGTAATGATGATCATCTGCATGAAGTCCGAAGCGATAACCGCCCAGCTACCACCGACTAGCGACATGAACAGTACAACCAGACCTGCACCGATGATGGTTTGCTCAAGTGGTACCCCGACAACGGCACTGGTAAATACAGCAAGACCGTTTAGCCAGATAGCTGCCTGCAGGACGCTAAGTGGAACGTTGGCCCAGGTGAAAACCTGCTCGTTCACTTTACCCAAACGCAGTCTTACACCCTGCAGTGGGCTGATCACACGCATTTGGCGCGCTTTGGCGGCAAAGAAGAGGTAGTTACAGAAATAGCCGAGGGCGTTAGCAATGAATACCACACCCACTGACATGCCGCTGGTAAGCGCTTTGCCCATCAGGCCGGTGAAGGTCATGGCGCTCAGTGCCATCATGAATGCACTGGAGCCAACCATCCACCATAGCATCCGGCCGCCCCCGCGGAAGTATTCACTGGTATTGGCGGCTGCTGAGCGGAAGACCCAGCCGAGGCTCATCAAAAAGACGAAGTACACGAGTACGACAAGAATATCGATATCCATATTTGTAGGTTCCTATTGTGATAGGGCAAAGGTGTTATAAGGCAACGTTGAGATGTCTCATCCCTTTTGTAGTTGTTTTGGTGCAAGTAACCATGCGGTAAAAAGCATGAGACCTGATACACGTTTCACTATAGAGACCCTTATCAATCTGTGGAAATGATATTAATGTATAACAATAATACAAATGGCGAATGGGCAGTTGGATGGACATAAAAACACTCAGAACTTTCATAACCGTGGCAAAATTAAAGAACTTTTCAGCTGCAGCGAGGGAGCTGCATACGGTGCAGCCAACGGTGTCGCGCCATGTGTCTGAGCTGGAAAATGAACTGGGTGTGAAGCTGTTCCAACGAACAACCCATCAGGTTGAACTCACGCAGGCAGGAGAAGTCCTGCTGCCTGAGGCGCTGAATATTATTGCCAATGATCAACGGGTAAAATCGCTGGTGGGGCAAACCACCGAGCAAGGGGAGTGCCAAATCAATATTGGGTATTTGGCGACGGCCTGCTCGTTCTTCTTGCCGACGCTGCTGAGCAATTTCATGGCGACCAATCCCAACACCCAGGCTAACCTTTTCGAAATGGCGGCTGACGAGCAGTACCAGTCATTAACCGAGAACAAAATTGATATCGCCTTTTCCCGCCGCCAGCCAAAGCTGGATGGTAATCAGTTTATGGTCGAGAAAATCTACTCCGACCGGCTAATGGCGATTTTGCCGCTGAACCATCCGCTGGCTGAGCGCAAGGCGCTGGCCCTGAGCGAGCTTCGTAATGAGCGATTTATCTTGTTCAAGCCTAATGAGTGGACAGAGATGTATGAGCATATCTTACTGCTTTGCCAGGAAAATGGCTTCTCGCCCAATATCACCTGTCATCCGGATAATATGCGCCATTTGGTGACCTCTGTCTCTTCGGGGCTGGGGATCTCCATTGCTCCCAAGTGCATCAAGTTTATTGCCCAGGATAACTGTGTCTGTGTACCGATCGATGAAGTGAACTTGGTCTTGCCGCTCTACATGTATTACAAGCGCGAAGGGCTTGCGCCGCAACTGTCAGAGTTGGTCAAAGCGTGTCTAAACAAAGCGCCAGATATCCAGCTGATGCTGCAAAGCTAACCCCCAGCAAAAAGCTGTTCCCTGCAATCTGAAGCTCTTGCATTAAAAAAAACAGGCTTACCTTTCGGTAAGCCTGTTTGTCATCCAAATGTGGAGCAATTGGAATTCGATAGAGTGAATGGATTAAGCGCTAGCCTCAGCTTCAGTAGCAGCAGCTGCCGGTACTTTCTTGCCAAGTTTCTTCGCCATAGCTTCTTCCATTTTCTCCAAGCTGACGCCTTTGGTTTCTGGTACATATTTCACGACCACAAACATACAGATTAGCGACAGGGCAGCGAACAACCAGAAGCTGAATGCGCCGTTGAAGTTTTCTTTCAGGAAGGCATTTTCGTTCAGCATTGGGAACGACTGGGTTACTAGGAAGCCAGTGAACCACTGCGCACCGACTGCGATAGCCATCGCACGGGAGCGGATGCTGTTCGGGAAGATCTCAGAAATCATAGTCCAGCAAGCACAGCCCCAAGAGGTTGCGTACGAAACAACGTATAGACACAGAGCGAATAGGGCAGCGTAGCCTTCAGTGCCGGTGTAGAGGACGAAACCAACTACTGTCATACCAACGGCACAGCCGAACGTACCGTATTTCATCAGTGGTAGACGGCCAACTTTATCAATCAGGTACATACCCAGCGCATTACCCAGGATGAACACGATGCCGACGAATGTTGTCTGGAACAGCGCATTCTCTGTGCTGCCTGTGATTGGGCGTAGGATTTCCGGTGTGTAGTACATGATGACGTTGATACCGGTCAGCTGCTGGGCTGCGGCAACGAAGGTACCGATCACCAAGATAGCAAACAGAAGCGGTGAACGCAGGCTAACTTGTTTTTTGCCTGGTTGATTGGAGTCAGCCAGTGAACTCTGGATCTCGCCGATTAGCTGGTCAGCATGTTTCGGGTTAGAGATGCGCGACAAAGTGTCTTTGGCTTCGTTAATTTTGCCTTTTAGTACCAACCAGCGTGGTGATTCAGGAATAAGGAACAATAGACCGGCAAACAGCGCAGCAGGAATAATTTCAGAACCCAGCATCCAACGCCAGCCCATATCAACTAGCCATGTTTCACTCATACCTTTTGCAATCAGGTAGTTAACGTAGAAAACACCGGTTTGACCGACAACGGCAGACTGCTGGAACATACTCACGGCACGGCCACGGAAGTCTTTCGGTGCCACTTCCGACATGTACATAGGTGAAACCACACAGGCCAAGCCCACTGCCACACCACCAACGATGCGTAGCATAACGTAGAAAGTAAAGGTGGTTGCCAGCGCAGAACCGATGGCGGAGATCATGAAGAGGATGGCGGCAATGAAGAGGGTTTTACGACGCCCGTATTTGAGTGCGGACCAACCGGCGCTGACGGCACCGATAATACTACCTAGAACAACACTTGATACAGCCCAACCGGTTTGTGCTGGGGTTAAGCCAAAGTGCTCTCTGATAGGACCAATAGCGCCTGAAATAACAGCGGTATCGTAACCTAATAAAATTCCCCCTAGGGCTGCGATACAACAAATTCGAATAATGTAAGCAAAATTATGTTTTCGGGCTTCTGCCGCGGTTGTGGGTGACATGTGTTGCTCCTTGATTTATTCCCCTTCTCTCACTCAACCATCGAATAAGCATGAGCTGGGTAGCGGTCCGATACGCTCATTACTGTAGGGCATAGGTATCGGCTGTTTAATTCACCCTTTTATCTGTAGTAGTTATATGTTGCTTTGAAAATATTTTTTCATAAGGTGATGGTTTTATCATATGGAGTTGATCTTGATTCGACCATACCCAAAGTGGGTTTTTATTCGTAAATGATATCTTGATCAAATTAAGAAAAATATTTTTCAAAATTAATATTTCACATAAATTATTGATTTTAATTGATTTTATTTGTTTGTGATCTTGCTCAAAAAATCGTCTCAGGCCGCGTGGTAACTGGGTTTTTTCCGTTTTTTCCAAAAAACTGAAATCCTTTTTAATGCTCGAAAAATATTTTTCATTTTGATTTTTTTGGTTATAGTAATTTCCAAGTTAAGCGAACCGGTGAAGAGAGCGAAGTTCTTTACCTTATGTGAGAAAGACATAACCCGAAGAACAAAAAAGCTATCTCATCACGTTAAATTTTTTTATTAAGTTATTGTTGGAGAACAAACATGAGCAATGTGCAATACGGAATCAGCCCACTAACTTGGACTAACGATGATATGCCTGAACTGGGCGGCGAGATCCCATTGGAAACATGTTTGAGTGAAATGGCAGAAGCGGGCTTTACCGGTACTGAGCTAGGTACTAAATACCCACGTGAGCCAGAAGTTCTTATCCCTCTTCTAGAAAAGCACGGCCTAGTTCTGGCTTCAGGTTGGTACAGCGGTAACTTGATGACGCTAACCGCTGAAGAAGAAATCGCAGCAATGCAAGACCATATCAAGCTTCTTAAAGCTGCTGGCTGTAAAGCAATGGTATTTGGTGAAGTGAGCAACACGGTTCACGGTGATATCAACACACCACTTTCTCAGCGCGTTATCCTGACTATGGATGAGTGGAAAGCGTACTGTGAAAAGCTAACAACAGTTGCTGAGTACCTACTTAACGAGCACGACATCAAGCTTTCTTTCCACCACCACGTGGGCACCATCTGTGAAACAGAAGATGACATCAACATCATGATGGAGCTGACTGGCGATGCTGTTCACCTAACACTGGATACAGGCCACATCACATACGGCGGCGGTAACCCTGTCACTATGATCAAGCGCTGGGGCCACCGCATCGGTCACATGCACTTTAAAGACCTACGTCTAGAAGTGATGAATGCCGCTCGCGATGCAGACAAATCATTCCTTAACGCAGTACTTGATGGTGTATTCACCGTTCCTGGTACTGGCGACGTTGACTACGACGACGTTTTCGCTGCACTGAAAGAGCGCGACTACAAAGGCTGGCTACTGGTTGAAGCAGAGCAAGACCCTGCTAAAGCACACCCACTGACTTTCGCTAAAACAGCCTACGAGAACATCACTGGCTACGCGAACAAGTACGGCCTGTAACAAAGAACCCCTGGGGGTGATAGCCCCCTAAAGTATCCCCGGCTGCGCCATTTGGGAGGTGGGCCGGGGTAGGGATACCCCATCGGGTACTGATTATCGAGGAAGACAATGAATACTGTACGCCTGACTGTTGCTGAAGCGCTTGCTAAGTACCTTGCAGCACAAATGATTGAAATTGATGGAAAGAAAGAACAACTTTTCGGTACGGCCTTTGCGATTTTCGGTCACGGTAACGTGACGTGTTTTGGCCAGCAGCTAAAGAATATTGAAGATAAGATCCCAACCTGGCGCGGTCAGAACGAACAGTCGATGGCAACAGCGGCCATTGCATATGCTAAGGCTAACCAGCGTCGCCGTATCGGTATTGCAACTAGCTCTATCGGCCCTGGTGCGACCAACATGGTTACCGCTGCCGGTATCGCGCACACTAACCGTCTGCCTCTTCTACTTATTGCTGGTGACGCTTATGTTAGCCGTCTACCAGATCCAGTTTTGCAACAGCCGGAGAACTTCGAAGATCCGTCTGTGACATCAAACGATGCCTTCAAGCCGCTGACTCGCTACTGGGACCGCGTACTATCGCCATCTCAGCTAATGCACACGCTGCCACAAGCGCTTGATACCATGCTAGACCCAGCCACTTGTGGCCCAGTATTCCTTGGCCTGCCACAAGATATCCAGGGCGTGGCTTATGACTTCCCTGAAGTGTTCTTTGCCGAGAAAGTACACCGTATCCGCCGTCCAGAGCCTGAAATGGTTGTTCTGGAAGAAGCGAAAGAAATCCTGATGCAAGCGAAAAAGCCTTTGATCATCTCAGGTGGCGGTGTGCACTACTCACTGGCTACTGACGAACTGGCTGATTTTGCTGGCAAGCACAATATCCCTGTGGTTGAGACCATTGCCGGTCGCGCAACGATGCTGCAGGACAACCCGCTGAACGCAGGCCCAATCGGTGTTACCGGTTCAAACTCTGCCAACCACATGGCTAACGAAGCTGACGTGGTACTGGCTATCGGTACCCGCCTGCAGGACTTCACCACGGGCTCTTGGACAGTATTCAAGAACCCAGAGATGAAACTGGTCAGCATCAACGTGGCGAAGTTCGATGCCATCAAGCACATGTCTTACCCAGTATTGGGCGATGCCAAAACATCGATGACCAAGCTGTCTGCTCTACTTGGTGACTGGCGCTCAGGTGACGAGTGGTCGGCAAAAGCCAAAGCAGAAGCTGACGAGTGGAAAGAACTGGTTCACCGCCGTACTAACCCGCAAGAGGGTGATCTGCTTCCTGGTATGTCTTCTTACGCAGAAGTTATCGGCAAGCTTAACAAGTCGATGGAAAAAGGCGACACCGTGCTGACAGCAGCAGGTGGCCTACCTGCCGAGCTATCGATGAACTGGCAGAACTACCAGATCGGTAAATTCGATATCGACTTCGGTTACTCATGCATGGGTTATGAAATTGCCGGCGGCTGGGGTGCGAAGATTGCCAACCCAGACAACGACGTTGTAGTGCTAGTTGGTGACGGTTCATACCTTATCCAGAACTCAGACATCTACTCATCAGTACTGACTGGTCACAAGATGATTGTAGTGGTGTGTGACAACGGCGGTTTCGCGGTTATCAACAAACTACAGAACAACACCGGTAACGAGTCGTTCAACAACCTGCTTGAAGACTGCCGCCGTCCAGATGGCGAATTGGCCCGCGTCGATTTTGCTAAGCACGCAGAAGCACAAGGTGCGATTTCCGAGAAGCTGACGTCTGTCGACGAGTTTGATGCAGCATTCGCCCGCGCCAAAGAAGCTGACCGCACCTACGTGATTGTGGTTGATATCGACCCAGTATCACCAGCGGCATGGTCTAAGTGTGACTGCTGGTGGGAAGTAGGGCTACCTGAAGTGACTCGCAACGAGCACACCGCGAAGAAAGTCGCGGATTGGGAAGAAGGCCGAGCAACCCAGCGACGCGGTGTATAGGGGCGCGGTGTTTAAGACCGGTTCCGAACATAAACGAATTCCGAACATTTAAATCTTAATATTTCCAATAATTTATCCGCAGGTATCACATTCTGAAGTTGTGATACCTGCCAAGGAGTGAACCATGTTTAATGAAGAACGTCATTTTGACCAACCAATCCGCTGGGCAATGGTAGGTGGCGGCCGTGGTAGCCAGATCGGTTACTCACACCGCAATGCTGCACAGCGCGATGGTTTGTTCAAGTTGGTAGCCGGTGCTTTCGACCTAGACCCTGCACGTTGCCGTGATTTCGGTGAGAACCTAGGCCTTGACGGCGACCGTTGCTACGCCAACTACAAAGAGATGTTCGAGCAAGAAGCTCAGCGCGAAGACGGCATCCAAGCCGTATCTATCGCAACGCCAAACTCTACCCACTACGAAATCTGTAAGGCAGCGCTAGAAGCCAACCTTCATGTGGTGTGTGAAAAGCCAATCACGTTCACTACGGAAGAAGCGGAAGAGCTAAAAACAATCGCTGCACAGAACAACCGTGTTATCGGCGTGATGTACGGCTACAGCGGTTTCCCAATGGTCCAGCAGGCCCGTGAAATGGTTCAGCGTGGCGACCTAGGTGAAGTTCGCGTGATCAACATGCAGTTCGCCCACGGCTTCCACAACGAAGAGTATGAGCTAAACGATCCGGGCCTGAAGTGGCGTGTAAGCCCAGAAGTTTCAGGTCCAACTTACGTGCTAGGCGATATCGGTACTCACGCCTTCTACCTATGTGAAGTGATGACAGGCCTTGAGGTTGACCGTCTATCTTGTATGCGCCAGAGCTTCATCAAGTCTCGTACGCCGCTAGAAGATAACGCCCACGTGATGATGGAATTCAAAGGCGGTGCAGTCGGTACGCTATGGGCATCAGCGGTTAACTCTGGCTCTATGCACCAACAGAAGATCCGTATCGTGGGTTCTAAAGCGTCTATCGAGTGGTGGGATGAGCAACCAAACCAACTTCGTTACGAAGTTCAGGGCGAAGCACCACGCATCCTAGAGCGTGGCATGGGCTACCTACATCAGGATGCACCGGGTGTTGCCGCTAACCGTGTTGGTGGTGGTCACGCAGAAGGTTACTTCGAGTCTTGGGCTAACCTGTACCACCGCTTTGCATTGGCATTCGACGCGGCAGACCGCGACGATCAGGCAGCGCTGGCTGATATCTGGTTCCCAGGTATCGATGCTGGTATCGAAGGTGTACGCCTATGTGAGAAGTGCGTTGAGTCAGCAGACCAAAACGCAGCTTGGGTTGATTACGAGTAATAGGAACGGACCATGACAAAGATTGCACTTCAGCAAGACCGCAAGCTGGATGCCATCGTGTTGGGACGTGCGGGCGTAGACCTTTACGCCCGTGAATCAAACACGGACATGGCTGACATTTCAGGCTTTGAAAAATTCGTCGGTGGCTCGGCTGCCAACATTGCAGTCGCAGTGAGCAAATTGGGTGGCAAGGTCGGCTTTATCGGCTGTGTTGCGGATGATGCCTTCGGCGGCTACGTGAAACAGTACATGTCAGGCCAGGGCATCAATCTGGACGGCATGATGACAGACAACTCGGGCTCTCGCACTTCTGTCGCGTTTACCGAGATGAAGCCAAGCGACTGCACAGTATTGATTTACCGTAACAAAGCATCTGACTTGACCATCAAGCCAGAGCAGGTAGACCCAGAGTACATCGCCAACTCTAAAGTATTAGTGGTAACTGGAACGGCGCTTTCTGAAAGCCCAAGCCGTGAAGCTACATTGATTGCGATGGAACATGCGCGCCGCAGCAACACACTGGTTGTGCTTGACGTTGACTACCGTCCTTACTCTTGGCGTACCGATGTCGATGCCTCTATCTACTACGGCATCGCAGCAGGCTTGTCCGACATTGTTATCGGCAACCGCGAAGAGTTCGACATGATGGAAACCGTGCTGGCACCGGGTAACAAGGATGACGATGCAACGGCAGAGCGCTTCCTGCGTGCCAATACCCAGGTTGTAGTGATTAAGGCCGGTGAGTTTGGCTCTAAAGTCTACTGCCGCGACGGTCACAAGTTCCAGCAAGGTATCTTCCGCGTTGAGGTTCAGAAGCCATTTGGCTCGGGCGACTCATTCGCTGGCGGCCTGATTTGGACACTGGTAAATGGCGGCGAATTGGAAGACGGCGTCAAGCATGGGTCAGCGGCAGCAGCGATTAACGTTAGCGGCAACAGTTGTACCGAAGCGATGCCAACCAAAGAGCAGTTATTCGACTTTATTGAGACCAGAGAGCAAAGCCTTTAACTAGCGCCAAGCGTTAAGGAAGGGTCATTTTGGTCAGCCGGGCCAGTATCGTATGGCTTATCAGTCTTCCATCGGTACAAACCATCGAGGTCCGGCTTTTTTATTCCCCCAAGCCTATAGCGATAGGCGCCGATTAACAGAATCAGATAATTAAAAGGCTGCACTGACTAATCAAAATAATAGGTCGGGCAGTGAGGAGAGAGCCATGGGTAAGCATATCCCGCCGTTTGATAACAAGAACCAACCAATCATCGATATTAACGACGAAGTGACACCGCTATGTTACTTCAACCAAGTTCGCCTAGCGCAGGGCGAGCAACACCAGCATGTTGTCGAGGGCTATGAATCTGTCATCGTCCTGGCTGGCGGTACCTGTTCAATTACAGTGACCAATGGCGAGAAGACCGAAGTATACGACAACATCGGTAAGCGTAAATCGGTGTGGGATGGTAATCCTGAAGCGGTATATGTCCCGCTTGGCTATAGCGCAACCGTTGATTGTGTCAGCGACACCGCTGATGTGATGATTGCGGGCGGTAAGTTCGAGCAGTCTCTGGAACCTTTCTGCATCCGCGAAGAGAATGTCGATATCGTTCAGTACGGTTCTGACGACACCAAAACCCACCGTAAGATCAAACACGTATTGGGTCAGTCAAACTCTGACAATCGTGGCCGCTTATTGGTAAGCGAGCTGTTTACCGTCGGTGCCGGTGGTTGGTCTGGTTTCCCTCCTCACAAGCATGATGAAGACCGCGTTAAGCCTGACGGCAGCAAAGAAACCTTGTACGAAGAAGTGTACCAGTTCCGTTTCAACCCAGATTTCGGCTTCGGTGCCCAGTTCCTTTACGAGCACGAAGATGACTTCGGCCCTGTTTACCACGTACGTACCGGCTCTGTGATTGCTATCGACAAAGGCTATCACCCAAGCGTCGCGGCACCTGGCTATGAAATGTACTACTTCACCATCATTGTGGGCAAAACAGAAAAGTCGCTGATCCAGCACTTTGACCCGCACCACGAATACCAAGTAGAGACGATCCCTGGCATCAAGGACATGATCGCCAAGTTCAAATAACACGGAGGCTTACTAATATGCTCGTTAACCTAAAAGACCTTTTGCCTGAGGCTGCAGCCTCCGATTATGCCGTACCATGCTTCAATGTGTTTGGCTACGAAGATGCCCGTGCCGTGGTAGAAGCGGCAGAAGAAGTGAACAAGGCGGTGATCCTCGCTTGCAACAAAGATGTGGCTGATTTCTACGGTGTTGAAACCGCGGCGGCGATGTTCCTGACCTTGGCGAAAAACAGCTCGGTGCCAGTGTGCTTGCACCTTGACCACACCTACGAGGAAGAGATCGTCTACCGCGCCCTGAAAGCAGGCTTCAGCTCGGTGATGTTCGATGGCTCGCAACTATCGCTGGAAGAAAACATTGCCCGTACCCGTGCGGTGGCAGATGTAGCCCACGCAATGGGCGCGTCAGTTGAAGGTGAGATTGGCTCTGTGCCTTATGATGAAGGTCGTGACCACATCAAATCAATTTATACCGAAGCTGAAGAAGCGGCCCGTTTTGCCAAAGAAAGTGGTGCTGATTGTGTAGCTGTCTCAGTAGGTAACGTACACCGTCTGACCGAGCCGACTTGTACTATCGACTTTGGCCGTCTGGACAAGATCGCCAGCATGGTAGATGTCCCATTGGTTATCCACGGTACCAGCGGGATCCGTAACGAAGACATGGAAGTGCTCAAACGTACCCGTGTATCGAAATTCAATATCGGCACTTGTCTGCGCCAAGCGCTAGGTCATGGCCTGCGTGATTTCATGAATGAAGAGCCTGAGAAATTTGACCGCATTTACTTCATGAAGAAGGCCATGCCAGCGGTGAAGGAAGAGGCGATTCGTAATTTCAAACTACTGTCGTAATAAATGTCGTGACCATTTGCCCTGTTAATACAGGGCATTTTTTTCGCAGGAGAGCATCAATATGGAAGTAGCCGAGCTTGTTCCCACTGATTTAGACACCCTCAAAGATCACATTGTTCGTCGCTATGAAGACTTGAGTCCACGCCTGCAACAGGTGGCTGACTTTGCCATGGCGCAGCCAATGTTAGTTGCGGTCGAAACCATGGTGACGATTGCCGAGCAGGCCAATGTGCCGCTGTCTACCCTTAGCCGTTTCTCAAATGCCATGGGTTTCTCTGGGTTCAGTTCGATGCAAGCGGTCTTCCGTAACCACTACTTCAACCGCCCTCGGGATTATAAAGAGCGGGTACGCAGAGCAAAAAACGAGGCTGAATTTGGTCCCGATTCTGCTGCAGCTATCTTCCATGATTTTGGCGCGGCAAATATCGAAGCCATGGAGCAGCTGCAAATTACGGTTTCACCACAAAAGTTGGATAGGGCTGTCGCTTTGCTTGAAGGGGCCGAGACGATATATATCCAGGGAATGCGCCGTGCGTACCCTGTCGCCTTTTATCTCTGGTATGCCTTGATGAAATCAAACAACGATGTGGTGCTGGTTGATGATAATGGCGGCATGCTCTCGCCAATGACCCGCATGATGAACGAGAAAGATGTCTTGGTCACTTTCACCTTCAGCCCTTATGCGGTGGAGACCACAGACGTAATCGAAATGGCTCACCAGAAGAATGTGCCGATTATTGCTATTACCGATAACCAGATGATGGAGCAGGGCAATAAGCTGGATGTCTGCTTCGAGGTACAGGAAGGGGATAATCTAGGTTTCCGCTCGTTGAGTTGTTCGGTCTATCTAGCCCAGACCCTTGCGGTTAGCCTGATGTGTAAAGATACACAATAGAGCCTCGCTTGAGGCTCTATTTCATTTCAAGGGGGTTACCCTTATTCGCCACACTCTTTGTCGAGATAGGCTACGGCAACCGCTTGGGCTTCACTGTTGGTGTTCACCGTTTCTTTCTCACGCAGTTCAAGGTAGAGTTCGACACACTTTCTCACCGCTTTGGTCAGCGCGACCGGCTCAGGTATCGCTACCGTTTCTTCGAGTTGCTTGGCAAACTCCGGTAAATACTTTTCAACTTTACGTACCCCGAATGGGGTAAAGCCGCCTTGCTTTAAAGCCAATGGCGACAACACGACCTGGCGGATAAAGGAAATAAACTCCAGAGTTTCAAAATACTCACCACGGGCAATTTTGGTTGCCGCATAGTGGGTCCAGATCCAGAAACGATCCTCGATCCATTGCGGATCCGGTTGCGGGAAATGATGCTGGGAGTTTTGGAATACATCCGAGAGGTAACTTTCTCGTTCCCACACTACTTTCGTCTCATCAACACGGGCAGCGGCATCTGGCAGGGCAACGAATTTGAAGTCGACATGCACAGTATTTGGCTCGAACAGGGCGATAACCAAGCGGGGTTCACCGACGTGTTCACCCGTAAAGGCGGCAAGTTTGCCACCAATGCGGTCAATGATCTCGAAGCGCTCTTTCATGATGGCGTCGAATTCAGAGGGCTCAACCGCAATAACCAGGTCAAGATCGCTGTACTTGTCCATGGAATCAGAAGTAAACGAGCCGCTGGCCCCAATGCCGAGAATGCGAAGATCCTGCGAGAACGTCGCAATGATTTTTTCTAGAAGCTGCTGATGAGTGCTTGGAAGTGTTTGTGGAAACTTCATATTTTACCTATTTAATTTATTGAAACTGCTGGCGCAGCCACTGCGGTAAAATGAGCGCAGCATTATAGAATGCCAAATAAGAATAGAATTTACCAGTAGCCAAATTGAATGATTTATCGGCAATAAAAAAAAGCTCGCAACACCATAATGTTACGAGCTAAAAAAACGGACTATTAGTGGTTATGATTTTCCGAATGCGCGAATAATCATGCCCGTTTTATATGACAAATCCACTAAGGCATGATGACGTTTTGGGTTATGATCGAGTGACTTAATTTGATTGCGAGCAAATATGAATCCAGAAAAGCTGTATCCCATTGAAGGTTTTACCAACACACTACTCCTCAAACCGCTATTGGCCCAGAGTGATATCGACAACATAACGGTTGGTGATTACACCTATTACAGTGACTTTGAGGACCCGAGCAAGTTCTTTGCTGAAAATGTGCTGTATAACTTTGGTTTTTCTGGCACTTCCCTACATATCGGCAAGTTTTGTGCGATTGCCCACGGCACCAAGTTCATCATGGCCGATGCTAATCATACTACCTCTGGGGTGACTACTTTTCCCTTTGCGGTATTCGGCGGAAAGTGGGCCGAATCATTGCCACTTGGGGAGTACCCGTTCAAGCAGTACAAGGATATTCAGGTTGGCAACGATGTCTGGTTTGGCAACGAAACCACTGTGATGCCCGGTGTGACCATTGGCAATGGCGCTATTATTGGCTCGAAAGCGGTCGTGACTAAAGACGTACCTGCCTATGCCATTGTGGGGGGTAACCCAGCCAAAGTGATCCGCCAGCGTTACTCCGCTGACGAAGTTGCCAAACTAGAGCAACTTGCCTGGTGGGACTGGCCTGTCGAACACATCGTGCAGGCTATCCCTCTGTTGGTCAAAGGCGGTGTTGCAGACCTGTCAGACTATGCCAAGCAACATAATTTGGTCTCTTTATAGTCATTGCCAATAGTTGAAGTGACCCGACACTTTTGGCGCTAGGCATGTGATTCGCTTGCTAAGCGCCAAATACTATGTGTAGAATTTACCCAACATTTCTTTAGGAACTAACGCCGACATGAACAACTAACTTCCTGACAGCCAGTTTTTATTATCTTGGACTCTCGGGGTTAGTGGGCGTTACTTCGTCGTACCTTCTCTATCAACATATCTATTTGCGCTTGTTCATCTGGCTTTTTTGCCGGCACTTGAGTATTCAACCGAGCGTACAGTGGGATCAAAGTAACTGCCTGGTCATTCTATTGGTGTAGAAAGACATAGCCCCTTTATTCGTTTTAAAGGGAGGTATTTATGCCTGCATTAATCGCCCATCAATTAGCTTTTCAGTTAGATACTGGAGAGTGGCTATTTCAACACATAAACATTAGCTTGAATGACGACCTGACCGGCTTGATAGGCCGCAACGGTGTAGGTAAGTCGGTCTTGTTATCGCTTCTGCTTGGTAAATTAACGCCGACAAAAGGCAGTGTGTCCTGCCAGGGGCAGGTCGGTCATTATTCTCAGCAACCTTCCGAACTGCTGGGAGGCACTCAGACTGTTGCTGATTTTCTGGGTGTCAGCGACAAACTGGCCGCAATTAATGCCGTTGAGCAAGGCCGGTGTGATGCCCAGTATTTTGACATCATCGCTGATGATTGGGAGGTCGCTACGCGGACCCAGCAGGTGCTGGTCGATCTCGGACTGCCAGATTCACCAGATGTTTTGTGCCGTGACCTGAGTGGTGGGCAATTGGCACTGTTGCAGTTACATAAACTGTTTCAATCGCAGGCTGATACCTTACTGCTAGATGAGCCTTCCAATCACCTTGATGCAAGAGGTCGCCAGTGGCTTTTCAGTCAATTACGGCAATTCGCCGGGAAGGTGTTAATAGTAAGCCATGACCGGGCATTGCTCCGTCATGTAGCGGGAATTTACCACCTGACCAGTTTGGGAATGCAGTATTACCAAGGGAACTACGATGACTTTTTTAGTCAGCATACCCTGAAGGAAAACGCTCTCGATAGACAGATCACCCAGCTCAAATCAGAGCAGAAGAAAATCGAGCGCCAACAGCAAGCGAGCAAGGAAAAGGCCCAGCAGCGTAAGGCGCAAGGTGTTCGGCTTAGAAAGTCAGGTAGTCAGCCCAAAATCTTGCTTGATGCGATGAAAAACAAAGCGGAGCAAAGCCAATCTGCGGCTGCAATCAACCAACAAAACCAACTTAGGCGCAACCAACAAAAGTTATCCAACTTGCAACAGCAGCAGGAAGCGATAAAGCCACGGCATTTGCATTTGGCGGAGTTCGGAGAGGCGAAAAAGAGCACTGTATTGAGGCTTGAAGGTTATAAGTTGCCATATGGTAGCAAGGAACCCATTGACCTACTGCTGATGCAATCTGAACGTTGCTATCTAACGGGTGGCAATGGCTGCGGGAAATCAACCCTGCTAAAGGGCATTCACCAACAAGCGACAAAGCCAGCGACTTTAAATGCTTCAAGCCCATTATCGTCAACCAGGATGTCTACTCATGTAATGACAGAATATCTCGATCAGCACTTCAGCCTACTCAACTCTGACAGCACCATGCTGGACTGCTTGATGGAATACTGTAAAAGGCTAAGTGAGAGTGATGCCAGAACCTTGCTCGCGGGGATTGGTTTTCGCCGTGGCAGTGTCTACCGCCAAGTCACACATCTTAGTGGCGGGGAAAAGATGAAGCTGGCGATATTGATGGTGAGCCACCTTCCCGATCAGCCTTTGCTGCTGCTCGACGAGCCTGACAACCATTTGGACATCGATGCCAAGCTGCAACTTGCTAGGGCGCTGAACCAATATAGAGGGGCTTTTATTTTGGTGAGCCATGACGAGGATTTTGCTGGAGCCATTCAATTTGATCGCCAGCTTAGTATATATGTAAGTCAATAAATCGGAATTTTTAAAAAAGTGCGTTGACTCTAGCATTGTTCCAGAGTCTATATTGCATCTGTCAAAGGACATAGTGGGATAGAGGGTAATTTAACTCTCACACCATAATCATTTGGGGGGATGTGAGAGTCAAATTGAAGGGTATATATGGATTTTGATTTTGCAGTTGAACAAATTAAGTTAGTCGGCCTCGAGCAAGGCTATGAGGTCGGCGAAGGTGAACGGACTTTCGAGTTGTTCATCGATAACCACCATGCTGTGGCATATAAAATTGTTGCCAATAACTCATCGGGATATATCCAGGTCCACCAGTGGGAATGTGGTGAGGACGGCAGTGGTGGTAAATATGGACGTGGTGTCTATTCATTGCGTAGCTACAGCGATGTTGCCCATTTTTGCCAAATTTTAGTTGCCAGTGCATTTATTCGTGCACGGCGCAGAGACTAGTGTTTTTAACCTTGTAAACCTTGAACTTTTACTCCTTGTAAGTTCATCCAGTAAACATTCACTTTTTCAGCTTTTGTCATTAGCAATTAGCCGGCACCCTAACTATTTCATTAGGAAGGTAGTGCCGGTATTTTTTTATTTAAATCAATGCTTCAAAAATACCCCAGCAAAATGCACCAGTCGCGCTTGGTTTAGCTCATTGGCTGCACCGCTGACTCCTGCCACCGCCGTCAGTTTACCCTCGAGGTACAAAGGAATAGCAAGGCAGTTGAGGTTGGGCTCTGCCTGCTCCAAATCCAAGGCATAGCCTTGTTCTTTCACTTGGTTAAGCTCTTGCTCCAATGCTGGGCTGATTTGTCCGCCCAAACGCTGCGAGCGTTTCAGCTCCTCATCAAAAGCGAGGAACACCTTGCCAATTGCCGAGGTCGTCAGGCCCTCCCTTCGGCCTCGAGGACTGCGAATCGTCAGGGGGTTGGCACGTTCAATCGCATCAATATAGAGGTATTCTTGGCTCCCGCTTTGTACGGCGAGGTAAGCGGTATTATCGGTGAGTTGGGCCATGTGTTTGAGTAAAGGGGCGAAGTGCTGGCGGATAGACTCGTCATTTTGCTCTAGCGGTTTCGATAGTTCACGCAGGCGAAGCCCTAAGCTATAACCTTGTTTGCTTTTTTGTATGTAGCCAAGGTTACTCATGGTGGCTAGGATGCCGTGGGCAGTGCTTTTGCTGAGTGTCAGTGATTGGCTGATTTCTTGTAACGATAGCGGACTGTCAGCCATTGAAAGCAGCTCGAGCATGGCAAAGCCGCGCTCAATGGACTGAATCGTTTTAGGCTCTTTGGTATTGCGCTCTTTTGTTTTGGTTTTTGGGGTACTAGCTTCTTTGGTTTTAGCTTTTTGGGTATTAGGTTCTTGGGCCAAAATGCGTCCTTAGTTACAGCACTTTATCAATATTGCTAACCAGATAATCGATCAGAGTCCTGACTCTGGTAGGAAGATACTCTCTCGAGGAGTAATAAACCCAAACTTGGATAGGTTCCCCCCAGTAACTCTCTAGCAGAGGCACTACCTTGTTTTGCTCCAACTCTTGCTTGAACATCCAACTGCCCAAGCAACTGATGCCCGCGCTGGCCAATGTCGCCTGCTTGGCAGCTCGGAAGTGATTAACGATAAGTTTGCCTTTGGGCTCGTAGAGCTTGTTTCCTTCACCATCGTTTAACCGCCAACCATGAAACCGCCCTGAGGTGGTAGAGCGCACAGGAATACACTTGTGCTGATCCAATGCTTTGATGGTGGTGGGCTTGCCATAGTGTGCCAGATAATCGGGGGTTGCATATACCCCGATACCCACTTCAAAAAGCCGTCTAGCTATGAGGCGGGAATCTTGGTTGATAGCGGTACCGATACCCAGATCAAAGCCGTGTTCAACCAGATCCACCACACGATCATCAAAATGAAGATCACAAGTGATCTCCGGATAGGCTTCCATGAAGTCCAAGATCAACGGCAGGATATGTTCTTGACCGATGGAGCTTGAGGGCAGGTTGATCTTGAGTTTGCCGCTGAGGCTTTGTGAATCATCGGTGATCCGCTCTATGGTGTGCTGGATAGACTCGACAGAAGGCGTGAGGCTATCAAACAACTGTTCACCCATTTGGGTCAGGCTCAGCGAGTGGGATGAGCGGTGGAAAAGCTTGACCTGCCATTCTTCCTCCAATTTACCGATGGCCTTGCTGACGGCAGGGGCGGAGATCCCCAACGCCCGTGCAGCCTTGGCAAAGCTGCCTGTTTTGGCAACCTGGATAAAGATAGGAAGTTGAGTGGGCAATGCTTTCATTAACTTATGGTTACCTTACTAATAACTCAATCAACACTACAGGTTAATAAGGTTTTGTTCAATACTGTACCTAACGCAGCGAAATCCAACACAGCATAGTTCAACGTAACAGCCAAGATGAGCGAGATAGATTATGACCATGCCAACCCTACACCAACTTATTATAAACGGTGATCTTGACGGTTTTCGTCAAGCTATCGAGATGAAAGCTGATGTCAACCAGCTAGACCCAGTCATGGGCAACTCACCGATGCATATTGCCGCGCAGCAAGGTTCTGCAAGTTGGGTAGAGGCACTGTTAAAGGCTGGGGCATTTATCAACTTGCAAACCCCTAAGCATGGTGTGACCCCGCTGATGGTCGCGGTATGGCACCGCAAGCCAGCTGTGGTCGAGGCACTGCTCAAGCAACCAGAGGTGAACGTTGAGATTGTTTCTACCTTTGGCCTCAAAGCCGAACAGTTGGTGGACTTTGGTGCTTCGGAGCAAGATGTATTTGGCTTACAACAGGCTGATCAGCTTCGCCAGCTATTTGATGCCTACCGCGATCAGCTATCTCGTTCTCAAACTCAGTTAAGTGCCTACCAGATAGTGACGGATAGTAGTTTGGATGATGGGGAAAAGGCACGCCAGCTCAAGGGAATAGCGGATAACGCTATGCTCAACAACCCTTCGGCGATTACCAGTTCAGGTAATGATGAGCATACCGCGGTGATGGTCGCTGCCCGTGACGGTTTGGTGGAAAGCCTCAAGGTGTTGATGGACCAAGGTGGCGATCAGACAGTGCCGGATCATTACATGAAAGCTATTCCGCTGCATAAAGCTGCCTATAACGGCAGGCCTGATGTTATTGAACTGCTTTCGCACTACCCTGGCTTTAAGGAGACCCTCGATGCACAAGGGCCAAACAATGGGTATACCCCGCTGCATGATGCTATTTGGCACGGCCATACTGAAGCAGCAGCGAAGCTCATTGCATTTGGTGCAAGAACAGATTTAACCGGTTTTGACGGTAAAACGCCGCTCGAGCTGGCAAGAGAATATCAGTATTCAGCTATTGTTGAGATGTTGGAGAAAAAAGCATGAAAGTCCTAGTCGTATACTGGCACCCAGAGCCAAAAAGTTTCAACGGTGCAATGTTCAACCAAGCGGTGTCAGCTTTAGAAGCGGCTGGTCACGAGGTCAAAACCTCTGATCTTCATGCCATGGACTTTAATCCGGTTTCGGGCCGCCATAATTTCCAGACGGTTAGAGATCCTGAGTTCTTCAAACAACAACTAGAAGAGATGTACGCAAGTGATCACGATAGCTTTGTTCCTGAACTTGAGACGGAAATTCAGAAGGTCGAGTGGTGTGACTTGCTAATTTTCCAATTCCCGCTGTGGTGGTTCAGCATGCCGGCGGTGATGAAGGGCTGGGTAGAGCGCGTGTTTGCCATGGGGCGGACTTATGGTGGTGGCCGCTTCTATGATAACGGGGTGTTCAAGGGCAAGAAAGCCATGCTGAGCCTGACCATGGGCGGTGGGGAAGATATTTACGTCAAAGGGGGCTGGAATGGTGATCTTGAAGGTATCCTCCGTCCGATCCATCGCGGTATTCTGGAATTCAATGGCTTTGAGGTATTGGAACCTTTCTCGGTATTCGGCCCTGCCCGAATGAGTCAGGAGCAGCGCGTGTCAGAGCTTGAGAGATATTCTGCGAGGTTGCAAAACGTATTTGCAGAGCAGGGAATAGTCGTTGGTGATTACTAACAAAGCTTTGTAATTGCTCTGTTCCAAAACAAAATGCCGACGTGAAGTCGGCATTTTTAGTCTCTGGACTTGAGCTTATTGGTAAAGGATTAAGCCAACAATTCTTTTGCTGTATTCACTACGTTCTCGGTGGTAAAGCCGAACATCTTGAATAGCTCGCCAGCAGGAGCTGATTCGCCGAAGGTCGTCATACCGATGATACGGCCGTTGAAACCCACGTACTTGTACCAGAAGTCAGCAATACCCGCTTCGATAGCAATACGGGCTGTTACGTCAGATGGTAGGACAGCTTCACGGTAAGCGGCATCTTGCTTGTCGAAGGCATCGGTAGATGGCATTGAAACTACGCGTACTTTCTTACCTTCTGCAGTTAGCTGTGCAGCCGCTTCTACCGCTAGCTCAACTTCAGAACCGGTTGCAATAAGGATAAGTTCTGGTTTGCCTGCGCAATCTTTCAGGATGTAAGCACCCTTAGCGATGTCAGCAACCTGTGCTTCGCTGCGCTCCTGCTGAGCTAGGTTCTGGCGCGAGAAGATAAGCGACGTTGGGCCGTCTTTACGCTCGATAGCCAGTTTCCATGCGACTGCAGACTCAACCTGGTCACATGGGCGCCATGTGCTCATGTTTGGCGTCAGGCGTAGAGATGCCATCTGCTCAACCGGCTGGTGAGTCGGGCCATCTTCACCCAGACCGATAGAGTCGTGAGTGTAAACCTGGATGTTCTGTACTTTCATCAGCGCTGCCATACGCATAGCGTTACGCGCGTATTCCATGAACATTAGGAAAGTTGCACCGTATGGTACAAAGCCACCGTGCAGTGCGATGCCGTTCATGATTGCTGTCATGCCGAACTCACGCACACCGTAGTGGATGTAGTTACCAGAGAAGTCGTTCGCTTCTAGCGACTTAGAACCAGACCACATAGTTAGGTTAGAAGGCGCAAGGTCAGCAGAGCCGCCCATGAACTCAGGAAGCATCTGGCCGAACGCTTCTAGTGCGTTCTGGGAAGCTTTACGTGATGCGATGTTGGCTGGGTTAGCTTGCAAAGCAGCAATGATAGCATTTGCTTTTTCTTCCCATTGTGCTGGTAGCCCACCATTTACACGGCGCTTGTATTCAGCTGCTAGCTCAGGGTAAGCCGCTGCGTAAGCTTCGAATTTCTCATTCCAAGCCGATTCTTTGGCTGCGCCTGCTTCTTTAGCATCCCACTGGGCATACACTTCAGATGGGATCTCGAATGGACCGTGATTCCAGCCGAGGAACTCGCGTGCTGCAGCGATTTCGTCGTGGCCTAGTGGTGCACCGTGGCAGTCGTGAGAACCTGCTTTGTTTGGTGAACCGAAACCAATGATAGTCTTGGTACAGATAAGCGTAGGGCGAGGGTCTGCTTTAGCGGCTTCGATAGCAGCGTTGATAGCGTCTGCATCGTGGCCGTCTACTGCTGGGATAACATGCCAGCCGTAAGCCTCGAAACGCTTAGGCGTATCGTCAGAGAACCAGCCTTCAACGTCACCATCGATAGAGATGCCGTTGTCATCCCAGAATGCGATTAGCTTACCTAGGCCTAAAGTACCGGCTAAAGAACAGGCTTCGTGAGAGATACCTTACATCAAGCAACCATCACCCATGAACACGTAGGTGTGGTGGTCAACAATCTCGTGGCCTTCGCGGTTGAATTGGGCTGCTAGGGCTTTTTCAGCCATCGCCATGCCTACAGCATTGGTGATGCCCTGTCCGAGTGGGCCAGTTGTTGTTTCAATACCCGGTGCATAACCATACTCAGGGTGACCCGGTGTTTTCGAATGTAGCTGGCGGAAGTTTTTCAGATCGTCGATAGATAGATCATAGCCAGTAAGGTGAAGCAGAGAGTAAATCAGCATTGAACCATGGCCGTTCGACAGGATGAAACGGTCGCGGTCAGCCCACTCAGGGTTTTGTGGGTTGTGGTTCATGTGGCCACGCCACAGTACTTCGGCAATATCAGCCATACCCATAGGTGCACCCGGGTGGCCAGAGTTAGCTTGTTGAACCCCATCCATGCTCAGGGCACGGATTGCATTAGCCAGACGTTTGTTTGTGTTATTCATTTCTAGGTCTCAATCGATCAATCTAAATTAGTATAAAGCTGCGAATTCTGTGATTTCTGGTTTGCCGCGAAGCAGTAGGAAGTTAAGGAAGCGACTAGTCGATGTCGTCAGGATCTGCTCTTCACTGACATCGTGCTTTTTCAGCAAGGCGATAGCGAGATCTAACCGGGCGATTTCTTCACTGAAATGGGCATCAGAGCCAGTGGTGAAATACACGCCTATCTCTTTGCCAATCTCGACAATACTGCTGCATCGAACGTCGCTGCCTTTGCGGCTTTTGCCAGTTAGCGACGTGTTGTTGACCTCAACTGCCACGTTATGCTCCTTGGCACAAGTTAACACCTGCTCAATATCGAATGGGTAATTGGGGTTGCCCAAGTGCCCTAGGACATCGATACGGCCACTTTTAATGACATTGATAAGGGCTGCGGTGTGCTCAGCTTCTGTCGCGGGCTTGAATACCGGTTCATGGAAGCTAGCGATAGCCCAGTCCAGGTGTTGGTCTGTCGAAGGCGGTAGGTCGATTTCACCTTTCACGTTGAGGATATTGGCTTCGACACCGCGCAGAATGCCTATGTCATGCAGAAAGCGAGGCAAAATCCGTTGGTTATTGAAAT
This sequence comes from Photobacterium rosenbergii, assembly GCF_003026455.1. Taxonomy (GTDB): domain Bacteria; phylum Pseudomonadota; class Gammaproteobacteria; order Enterobacterales; family Vibrionaceae; genus Photobacterium; species Photobacterium rosenbergii. The sequence continues at coordinate 17,097 of NZ_PYMB01000005.1, read as the reverse complement.
GCCAATAGTGAGGTGCACCTGGCATTTCCGGAGCATGGTCGGTGGTGCAAAACAGTTTCAGGTTTTTGTTTTTCGCGGCCTGGGCATTTTCAATGATGGTGCTGTAAGCATGTCCACTGGCGATAGTATGGGTGTGGCTATCAATCACGATATCCATAGTGATCTCCTCGTTCTGGTTCTTGTGCGTGGACTGCTTATTGGATTTCAAATGAACCATCACGGTTCATAAACAAATTCAAATCGGCTTTGATGGAATGGTTGAGCACTTTCTCGACATTGACCGCATCAGATTGGTGGTAAAACGCCAAGGCGTCTTCTGGCGAGGTGCCTCCTCGGATCTTCCTGTTGACCAAACGCTCTTGCAGGAATTCCGCCTCGGTGTCGAGGAATACGGAGAAATCAGCGAGTTTATGCAGCCCCTGCCAGACCGGTTCATCGAGCAGCAGCCAATTCCCTTCCACCACTACGATATTACGTTTGACGTCAATGGCATCATCAACCGGATCATGCAGGTTTCTGTCGTAGTAGGGCCACTTGGGATCGTTGACTTTGAGCTGTTTCAATTTGGCAATAAGCTCAGTCAAATTGAAGGTTTCGTATGAGCCTTTAATACTGCGTAGGGAAATGGTTTCTCCATTTCGTTCGGTGGTGTTGCTGTCGAGGATCTCATTGGGGTAATGAAAGCCATCAAAAGGCAAAACTTGCAAGGGTTCCAGGTGTTCATCCTGCTCAGATAAATGCTCCCAAAAGGCGGCAAGTGTTGATTTCCCACTGCCTGGAGGAGCGCTTAGAAAAATAACCACGCGTTGTTGCGTTTCTTTATAAAGGCGGGTGAATTTTTCAACCAGTGGCTGGTGGATGGTTTCGATATCTTTATCGGGAAATACGGCTTCGGTGTCGAACCCACTGACGTTTAAATTTACTTTCATTGTGAGGCCTCACTGTTTTATCTCTCTTTCGATATTTTCAATTAACAGCTCACAAGAAAGGTTAAGCACTGTTTTGATCAGAGATTCATATCTCATCTGTGAAAAGGTTTCGAAAGAAGAAAACTTTAATTTGTTTATGGACTCAAGGTAAAAGCCGTCTTGCTGGGTTGAGATCACCGATTGGCTTTTTATGAAGTCGTAAATAACATCATCACCGTAAGGGATCTTGTCTGAGACAGACGCAGCATACTCCAAGGTTTGGTTATACAAACCAATATCGGCATAGGTTTCCAACGAGATTTTACCCATGGCGAACATCAGTTTGGAGACGACATCAGTGGTTACCAACGGGCCGTCTTCCCGTAGTAATGGCTCCACAGCATACTCCATGACTAGTTTGTCCTGGACAAAGACGTTAGGGAGTAATGCTTTTAACTTGAGGTTTATTATTTTGTTCGAAACCTGAAGAAACGAAGTGGCGTTATCGCACTCTTCTAGTTTCTTCAGTAATTCATGTTCACGTGACAACGTTTGTGACCTCTTCATCATGTGGCAGCGCAAAGGCTACCACACAATTTCGTTGTAACTAAACCGCTAAGCTCACGTCATAAAACTCTAGTAACGCTTTTTCTGCGTGTACGTTCCATACATAGTTGTTGGCTTTCAAAATAGCGTCCAACTCAGCGAAGAACGGGTCTTGATCAGCAAGTGACATAAAGTCATCAATAGCAGTCAGAGGAAGATCAATGTGCGGGTAAATTAGCTTCTTGCCGCCAGGGATCTCCAGTTGGTTCAAAATCGTATGCGGTGCCGCCTGCAGGCCACCGACATGGGTGATCATATAGGATGGGTTGATCAGATGATCAGACGACAAGTCGAGTGATTCAATCATATCGCCGGTCGAGCCGCCCGAGGTACCTACAATATGGGTTGCTTCATAGTGCACGTTGTAGAAGTTGAACGGCACTTTGAATTTCTTGTCGGTAGGACCGGCGAAGAAGTTCAGGCAGCCATCGTTGCCTAGAAGCTCATCGGCTTGTTCCAGTACTTGTGAAACGGCGGCATATACCATCACATCATCGTAGCCCTGACCTTCATTGAGTGATTTTAGATACTCAACAGGATCGTCAACTTTTGCGGTGTTTACATAGTGCAGCGCAATGCCTTTTTCGTGCGCTACGCTTACAGGGATCAGGCTCTCTGCGCGGTCAAGACGGGCTTGGTCAATGTCGGTCACGACAATGATGCGTGGTTTAACCGGGCCATTGATGGCGTAATCAATCGCACCGATACCCATAGGGCCTGCACAGGCTAGTAGAGCAAGTGAACCGCCTTCTTTGATACCCATCTCGTGTTCGTAAACATACGGTGTGGTGTGGTAACTGGCATGGTAAGCACCGATGATGCAAGACATTGGCTCAGCCAGTGATGCATCGGCAAAGTACTCGCCTTTGTATGGCAGTACACAGCCTAGGTCGATAGCGATTTTTGGGATGATAGAGTAGGTGGCGTTGCCGCCGAAAGTCTCGTAGCTGTAACCGGCAGAGTAGCCTGATGGTAGGCCCATTGCAGGTTGCAGAACAAAGGACTCACCGGCAGTGAATTTGTCTTTCAGGTTCTCACCCACTTCAACAATGATGCCTGCGTACTCGTGGCCTGTCATAACGGGCACTTCAGCAATATTTTCTGGTACACGTTTGTGCTTGGTGCCTAGTAGCGCCGCTTTGTAAGTGGATAGACAGATGCTGTTTGAGATGTTCTTAACCAGTAGCTCATCTGGTGAAATGGTTGGTAGTTCGAAGGTTCTTAGTTGAACATCTTTCTCGCCACAGATAACCGCTGCCGTTGTTTGTACCATGATTTTTCTCCAAAGTAGGGCGGCGGACCGCCCTATAATGCAATTGTTAAGCTTGTTGTTCGATAGTTACCATCAGCTCATCAAGAGCAGGGTCGTTCAGGAAGTTTTTGATAGTAATGACCGGTAGCTTTGTTGCGTTAATCGCTCGGCTTTCTAGACTCTCGTGGGTCACTACAATGTCTGCGTCACTTGGGACTTTTTCGATGGCGAAGTTCTTCACTTCAATATCAATCCCAGCCTTGGTCAGTTTGCGCTTGAAGGTTGAGGCACCCATAGCACTGGAGCCCATTCCCGCATCACAAGCGAAGGCGACAAATTGAATTGGTTTCGCATCTAATTCTGCTTCAGTGGTTGCCGCGGTTGCTGCTGGTTTTACCGCACCTTCTGCTTTCATGTCTTTCATGTCAGAGACAGATTGTTCGAATTCGGTTTCTTTATCCTCTGACTTGCTCATCTTCAGAATCGCACTGGCGACTAGGAAGGATACGACTGTCGCTGATACCACACCGGCAATAGTTGCGATGAAGCTGCCTTTAGGCGTTAGTGCCAAGTAAGAGAAGATTGAGCCAGGGCTAGGACCCGCTACCAGGCCAGCATCTAGTAGGTTGAAGGTTGCAATACCGGTTGCTGCACCTGCAATCATTGCCACAATCATGATTGGCTTCATCAGTACGTACGGGAAGTAAAGCTCGTGGATACCACCGAAGAAGTGGATGATGATGGCACTTGGTGCAGAGCGCTTGCTCAGACCTTGGCCGAATTTTGCGTAAGCCAGCAGCATACCAAGACCTGGACCTGGGTTAGATGCCACCATGAAGAAGATAGATTTGCCGGTTTCTGCTGCTGCCTGTAGACCTAGCGGGTAGTAGATCCCTTGGTCGATAGCGTTGTTCAGGAACAGTACCTTGGCAGGTTCGTTGATAATTGCTAGTAGCGGTAGGAAGCCAGTAGCAACTAGCGCTTCGATGCCTGATTTAACAAACAGGTTAGCGGCGGTTACCGCTGGGCCAACAATCTCGTAGGCGAACAAGCACAGGATCATGCCGACAATACCTAGCGAGAAGTTGTTTACCACCATCTCGAAGCCTGAAGGAATACGGTGCTGGATACGCTTATCCATCTGCACCACCACCCATGCACTCAGTGGACCCATGATCATTGCACCGACAAACATTGGGATATCCGCGCCGACGATAACACCCATGGTACCGATAGCACCGGCTACCGCGCCTCGTTTGTCACCGATAATTTGACCACCGGTGTAACCAATCAGTAGGGGTAGCAAGTAGGTGATCATTGGGCCGACAAGTTCACCAAAGGCCTCGTTTGGCATCCAGCCGGTAGGGATAAAGAGGGCGGTAATAAAGCCCCAGGCAATAAAGGCCCCGATGTTTGGCAGTACCATGGCGGTCAAGTGACCCCCAAAGGCCTGCACATTTGCTCGCATGTTTGCTTTCACGTTATATTCCTTCTTAGTATGCTTTTATTATCTCTAGCACTTGTTCTTTAGAAGATGCTTGGGCTAGTTTTTCAATGTTCTCTTCATCCACAAACATCTCGCTCAAGGCTTGAATCACTTCAATGTGGGTATCAGAGTCTTTTGCTGCTAAAGTGATAAGGACATTGGCAGGACCGAGGTCAGAGCCAAAATCAACAGGGGATGGGAAGACATGAATACCAAGGCCAGTTTTCAATACCCCTGTTTCAGGTCGTGCATGAGGCATAGCAAGGCCTGGGCATAATACGTAGTAAGGGCCATTTTCTTCGGTTGATTGGATAATGGCATCGGCATATTTATTCGATACGTAGCCACGTTGCTCAAGGTAGTCAGTTGTTTTTCTTACTGCTTCTTGCCACTGGTATGTTCCGTCACTGATGACATCCACTAAATCGTGATCAATTAACTCGTATAGCATGTCTTTAACCCTGTTGTTCGTTGTTGGGGTTATTATCAATACAAGCGGAATAAAGAAGCAAATGACCAATTTTTGTGATCGGTATCTAATTAAAATTACTGTCAAGCGGGCTTTTAGCTGTAGGATCTCAATTTAACCAAGTAATTTATTTTCATTATTCTTCTGAATTACAAATCAATAGGTGAAATTAGAAGTTGATCAAATTAATGGAAATTTAATTTATTTTACTTAATGTGATTAATATCTATTTTTGCCAATTGCATGCTTTAAAAGTATGAGGTAGATCGATTTGTATTTTGGCGGTTTTTAGAAGCTTTCAACGGTTTTCATATGGCGTTTAGCTCAGGTTCAGCGAAGAAATTATCACCTGTAATTTAAGAACGAGATAGGTGAAATTTACTGATTTTTGACCACTCTAAAAGGCGTTAAACCATAATTGAAAACTATATCTTGACTCTGCTTTTATATCCTGTGATTCTATAATGCTGCGTTAATTTTACCGCACTAACTGCGCCAGCAGTTCTCACTTAGAAAAGAGAAAAGGTAAAAATGAACAAGCCTGTTTTTTTCCACGATCCAACATCTGAGCCTAGCCGTGCGGTTCACTGGCTGTGTCTTGAGGCTGATCTTCCCGTCGATATTCGCCTTACTTGGTTAACCCGAGGGCAGCATGTCTCGCCTGAGTTCATGCAGGTAAACCCTTTCCATCAAGTCCCAGCCTTGCAGCATGATGATTTCTGCTTGTCAGAAGCAACGGCGATGATGAACTACTTAACCGACATTAACGGGTGTAGCGATAATTGGTTTGGCGGTGATATCAAAACTAAGGCGCTAATCAACAAGCACCTGTCTTGGTATCACACCAATTTAAGGCGACTCCTGACCTTGGATTATTTCCTTCCTGTTCTGCTGATGCCGGTGTACTTAGGCTTTGCCAAACCATCAGATGCGGATATTGCGCAAAGGAAAGAAGCGATGGATGGCATGTTCAAGCAGTTGGATAGTCTGCTGGTGGAAGGGCCTTTCTTATGTGGTGATCAGATCACAGCTGCCGATATCCTGTATGCATCAGAGATTGTTTCCCTGAAAATCGACCCAGATTACGCCAGTTATATTGCGCGCTATCCTCATATGGCCCGCTGGCTGGAGATATTACAATCCCGCCCGGCCTACCAAGACTCCCATAAGGCATGGGATCATGTTTACCCAATGATCTTAGCGGCTGGTGGCGAGCAACAAGGCAGCCCTGATTGGGTGGCTGCTGCGTGTGAGCAGGTGCTATAGCCAACTCACTGTTCTGAATGAAAATAGAAAGGGCCAGATAATGTCATCTGGCCCTTTGTTGTATCTGTAAGTCGGGTATGATGCCGAGCATCAACCCGTTAGGTTTTCCAAGAAAGACTTTTTGCTTAGGGACTTCTTGAGTTCTTCAAGCCACTGGGCCCCTTCGCCTGAGAAATAATCGCGAGTGGTCTCATAGCCCATGGCATAAAGCTGATTCAGGCTGTCTGTGTTGACGTTGAACGCGCCCCACTTATCAATGCCTTCCGGAGCAAGGTTGATATCGGGTAACTTGATGCTTTTTAGCAGGTGCGCCGAGCTATAGATTTCAAATACCCGATCAAGGACGTCAAAGGCATCGGAAAACTCATGGTTGCCTTTGTGCTCCAATGGGCTCAAGTACATGCCAAGATGGGCACGGCACTGGTCGTGGATAAGATCGGTCGGGTAGTTATTGGTGATACCCCCGTCGGCAAACAGTTTGTCACCGATTTTTACCGGGGTGAACATCCCAGGGTAGGCGGCCGATGCCAGCAATGCCGTGATTAGCTCTCCTTCATGGAACACCACCTGCTGTGCAGCATTGAGATCGGTCGCGGCAACATAGAGCGGAATCTCGAGGGCATCGAAATTATCCCGTTTGATCCAACCGTGGAAGTGACGGTTAAGCTTTTCGGAATTGATCAACCCCAGCTTGTTGAAAGAGAAGCTGCTGGCTTTGAACATCTGGCTTTCGATGAAAAAGGAGAGGACATTCTCGGGGCTATGTCCGGCAGCGTAGAGGGCACCCACTAAGGCACCGCCGCTCGCGCCGGATATCACATCCGGTTTCACACCTTGTTCTTCGAGGTATTGCAACATACCAATTTGCGCCATGCACTTAGCGCCGCCGCCTGATAGGGTGAGTCCGAACTTATAGGGTTTTGGGTTGAAGAGTGATGCCGGCAAAATCTCTGTCCTGTACTAGCTTGAACCATGCGTTTTAATATATCACTATGTGACCTTGATGGATGCTAAATCGCCGTTACAAAAACTTCTCAATTAGAATCTCATCGACATACTTGCCGCGTACCTTGGCATGTTTTTTCGCCGTACCGATCACTTCGAAACCTTGGTTCAAATAGGTTGCCAGCGCCCTGTCATTATCACTGCGCACGTAGGCAAAAAGCTTTTCGTAGCCCTTAGCTTTCGCGGTTTCAAAGGTGGCAGCGAACAATCGTTTGGCGATGCCTTGGCGGCGGAAGTTTGCATCAACAAAGGTACCGATAATGCCCACGTGGTCGAACACCCGGGTATAATCGGCAAATGGCTCGACAGCCTGGAATCCAGCAATCTTACCGTTAACTTCGTGCTCGGCGACGGTGAAAACTCCTTTTTCAGGAAAATTACGGATAAAGCCTTCTTCTTCTTCGGTTGTGAAAGTGGTATCCAATACTGTATACAGGCCTTCTTCAACAATCGGGTTGAGTACCTTGGTAATGTCTTCGGCGTCGTTAACGGTAACTTGTCTAACAATAAAGCTCATTTTACTTTCTCATTGTGATTTTTCGCCGCATGTTACAACAGACGGCTATTCGCTGGCATGTTGTAATTTCGATTGAGAAGATAAGAGTTTTTCATCAAGGTTGTATTATTTATTGGGCACTATGAGGCTTATCAGCCAAGATTTTGGTATCAGACAAGCGATTTTAGTCTTACTGACAATTGATGTAAGTCCCTATCATTCCCGACAATCCGCAGCCGCGCATACTCTTCATTAATGTCAGGGTTGGTAATTTGAAAGTGCTGTCCTGCGCACGACAGTATCCTCAATTGCCTCAGCACCTCTGCCATATCTACACCTGGCTTATGCACCAATAGAATGGGAGTTTGCTCTGATGTCGGCACAATGTTGAAGCCATGGGTATGGAAGATATCCATCACTGCCCGCTTAAAGGCAATGGTTTTGGTTTGGTTGCCGGTCACAAAGTCGTTGGCTCTGGGCAGCACATGGCAGGCAATTTTTAGTGCCGGTAGCGAAGGCGTAAACACTGAGACTGCCGACTGCACATAGGGTGTTAGCTTAGGAGAGGAGACAACATAGCCAAGGCGGATCCCAGCCAAGCCCAACCCTTTCGAAAAAGTCCTCAGAACCATCAAATGGCTATGGTGCTGGCACTCTTTCACCATAGATTGCTCTGGGGTTAAGAACTCGCCGTAGGCCTCGTCGATGATCAATAAGCTGCCAGCTTCCTTGCACACTTCACATAGGGACAGTAAATGCTCTTTGCGGTAAATCCGCCCAGTCGGGTTGTTGGGGTTATCGATATAAACCAAGGTTGGCCTTTCGCGCAGGATTTTATTTTCCAGTGCGCCGAACAAATCACTGTCGCAATTGAAGGCAAACATATTGAGCGCTTGGTACTGGCCGCCTACCAACTGGAATTCTGATACCCCCTCAACAAACTGCGGGCCGATACCCAGCATGGTCTTTTGTGTCTGGTCGATAAGCTTATTGAAAATCAGCTCCAGCGCACCTAGCGAGCCGGTGGTAAAGGTAAGGTCATCGCTGCTTATCCCAAGGTAGAGACCAACCAAATGGCTTAGCTGTGCAAGGTTGCTAAAGCTGTAGTAGTCATTGATTTCATCGAGGATCTCCAGCATTTGATCCGGTGAGATAGAAGGTGCGCCAAAAGGGTTTGAGCCCAGTTCGCAGTCAATGGTGTACATCGGCGTCACATAAGATGCCTGTTCTTTTTCCAGCTCGCGGTTCAATTTCATTTCAACATCCTTGGTTAATCCAGCGAGCACGAGGGTGGCTTTTTTTCCTGCCGAGATATAGGTCAATTGACGACAAGTAAATTGCTATTTCCACCATATCGTTATGTCGCGAAATGACCTATTTGTACGGTTAATCCGTGGGTAATATTTGCCCATAAATTCCAATGCGTGTTTTTCCAGTACCTCCAAGGGCTGGAGCTTTTGACCATCTCAGCCGCTCTCCGGGGTGGCTTCTTTTTTGTCTTGTTAGTGCTTTGGGCATCAGCGATGACATCGAGACGAGTACATGAACTGATTGATTGGAAGTAAGTGCTTGGAAGTAAGCGCTTGGATGTGGGTGTTTTTACCTTTGGAACTTTGAATGAAAAAAATACTGCTAGCTGTGGCAACAATTGCAGCTACTGCCCCTGCGTACGCCGACCTTAATACCGGCGAAGAGAAGAACGCGGAAGATCCAACCAAGATCATCACGCGAGCTGGCGCAGGGTGGACTAACAACGGGATCCGTTTCAACGGCTCGATGGGCCTTGATGAAACTCGAATGATCAACGTATCGATCACTGACGATGGCGATGAATGGAGCGTGGGTGGCTCATGGCTATTTGATATTGGCATCCTCAATATCGATGTTCGCAAATCGGATTACGGCGACGGCAATATCAATACCTCCTACAGTGCAGGGACTTATTTGCCGCTAGAGAGCCAACCTTGGGGATGGATGCCGTTTGTCACTTTTGGTTATAGCTATAACGACGGCGAAACCATGGAAGACGGCGTGAAAGAGAAGATCCGAAGCCACGCGGGCTACCTTGGTATGTTTGCCATCAAACCGATTAACGAATCGTGGACCGGTATCGCGGTTGTGGGCACGACCCAAGGCCAGAACAACTACTCGTCGTACTGGGGCGGGGCGGGGATCAGCCATCAGCTCACCGCCAACCAATCTGTCAACATGATAGGCATTGCGGTGGATAGTTCGCTGTACGGTTCTGATCAGCGCGTGAACTTGAATTATCGCTACGAGTTCAAGTGATTTGAATTCTTATAAAACCACACCTTTTTAAATCCAATACAAATTCAGTAACACGGAGCAGCTTAGTATGAAATTGAAAAACGTTGCGTTAATTCTGGCGCTAGCCACCTCTAGCTACACAACAGCTGGCGAGATTCCAGAGGCGATGAAACAGGCACTCAAAGTACCAGGTGCTGATGTCACCTTTGATGTCGAGCGTGCGAAGCAGCCATTTAGCCCGCAGTTTGCGACCGAAGCCCAACAAGCCTTCAACAACTTCCACCTGCAGATGGGTGGTGATCACGCGGTCTACTACAACGGCCATATGACCGAAGTGATGAACTCGGCCCTATCTCGTCCGAATGAAAACTATAAGCCGCTAGCTCGTAACATTAATAGTCAAATCGGCGATCTAAAAGCAGAAACTGGCCAGGGCACGTTGTCGCTCGATGAGTACATGGAAAACCCGATGTTTCGAACTCAGGCTATGATCATGGTTCACAAAGGCGAGGTTGTTTACGAGGCATATCCGGGTATGAACCCGCATGATCGCCACATTTGGTACTCATCGGCGAAAACGACAGTTGGCTTGGTAATGGCTAAGCTGGTTCAGGAAGGCAAGGTTGATATCAGCAAAGTGGTGCCGGACTACATTCCAGAGCTAAAAGGTTCGACATGGGATGAAATCACCGTTGAAAGTGTACTCAACATGACAACGGGTCTGGATAATGAAGAGACTCTACAGTCAATCCTGAACCCAGATTCTCCAGTAGTGCGTTACTTTGCTGCTATTACAGGTTCACCAAGGGCATCGACAGGTGAGTTTGAAGACTGGTTGACGGATGTGGCTGTCGATCAGGAAAAGCTGGAAGGTGAAAAGCAGGGTGAAGTATTCCGCTATGCTTCCATTAATACCAGTATCCTGACTCAAATTATCGAGAACGTAGAAGGTAAGACTTGGGCCAAGATTTTCGAAGAGAAAGTGTGGTCGAAAATGTATGCAAGGGAGTCTGCGGTCTTTGGTCTTGCACCTAACGGTCATGCATTGGCACTAGGCCTGTTGCAAACCACGCCGGAAGACATGGTACGTTTCGCGACGCTATTTACCCCAAGTTGGAAAGCTGTCGCTGTCGAGCAAGTGGTAACGCCTGATCTGATCAAAATGATCCGTGAAGAAGCTGATCCAGAGCGCTATGTAGGCACGGCGAAAGAAGCCTCTTCGGTATCTTCTTTCCAAGATAAAGCGCAAGGCAATGGTTACCAGTTCGACTTCATCTACGATGATGGGGCAATTGCTAAAAGCGGTAACATGAACCAGATGATCTATATGGATCCAGAGCGTGACTTTGCCGCGATTGTGGTATCAACCAGCCCATACCACTCGGGCTACGGTGAAACCAAGGCACCTGCTTATATGCGATTGGCAGCCAAGTACCTAAATGGTGAGCTAGCAATTACTCAGTAATGTCTTTTAGTTAATAGAAAATGAAAGATAACCCCGCATTATTTTGTTATTAAATGATGCGGGGTTTTTTAATGCCCGTAGCACTAGGGTGTTATTATGATAAGGTGTTGATATTAAATGCGATTTGACAGTGATATAACAGACAGGTTTGATAGCAATGATATTGTTGATTTATCAATAAGCTCTATATATAAACCAAATCAATCAATGAAAAAATATCTACTTGTCGCATCATTTGCATTGTTAACGAGTTTTGCTGCCTATGCAAAGCCGTCCGTTATTGTTAAGCATGGCAATGGCCATAAGCATCCACCACACCGTGTAGCTAAACAATATATGCCACCAAAAGGTAAATGCCGCCTGTGGTATACCGACAGGCCTGCCCACAGGCAGCCGAAGATCGGCAGTTGTAAAAAGCTTGGCAAGAAAATCCCTCGCGGTGCTGTGCTGATCCGCGGTTAAACAACCTCCGGACAACCTAATTACATCAATAATGCTGGTGGGAAGAATGTCCCTCCGGCGTTTTTTTGTTTTCTATAAAATAACCTTTGATTCTTACATGCCAATAATCAAAGGCGAAAATTTGGCAATAATCATAAGGGTTTATGAGTGCGTTACGGTTTTTCCGATCAATATCTTGCCTCTATAACTAATATCGGGATACTTTCAAGCTATTCGGGTTTTGTCGGCTCTTGTCGGGCTTTATAGGAATAGTGGGTAATGGAAGTTCTATTGGTTCTTGTTCATGTGGCATTGATTTGGATACTCGCTGTGGCGACACCGGGGGCCAATGTTCTGTTAACCATCAATACTGCGCTGCAATACAGCCGCACGCTGGCAATGTTCTCTGCCTTCGGAGTCAGTGCCGCCATATTGCTGTGGGCTTTTTTGGGCGGCTCAGGCTTGGTGATCTTGCTGGCGACCTTCCCGCAATTGTTTAGTGTGATGAAAGTGGTAGGCGGAAGCTATTTGTTGTATCTGGGGCTTCGCCAGATTTACCAAACCCGCAAAACACAAAAGCTAGGTGATTTACCCCAAGGCCAACACATGATCTCACCATCAAACAGGAAGGTATTTATCACAGCCTTCATTACCAGCATCTTGAATCCGAAAACCGGCTTCTTTGTGGTCAGTTTATTCAGTGTGGCTATGCCTAACAGCATGTCTGGAGAGTTAAGTATTTCGATGATATTAGCCATCATGCTCACCATGTCGGCTATTACACTTTGCTGGCATGCTTTTCTCGCAACAGCCTTCTCACACCAATCGGCGAAACGTGTGTATGCACGAATTTCAGGAGTGATGGATTACATTACCGGCGGGCTATTTACTGTATTTGGCATCAAAGTGATGGCTTCTTCGTAATTGCCATTAAATCCCAGAGACTAGGCCGCTCGCCTTAGTTTGCTTTTGACCTTATCGAACGTAAAAGGGATGAGGAAAATAGCGAAACAGACCAGCCAAGGACGCACATCATCTTTGATGTATATCCCGTATCCGCCCGCAGCGAGCAGGTAAATAAAGGGAATGGTTTTACTGTGCGTCTTGAGCAATCGCAAAGCCATAAAATATCCTGCAATGGCATTGAAACCTAACCATATTAATGACTCTGTTACCCCAATTGATGAACTCCACGGCGCTGGGAGGTATACCTGAGAGTAACCACTCATCGGTGTGATCATACTCGCGGCCAAATGAATACTGATACCCGCACTTAACCCAGCGGCAATAGGCTTACTGTAATTGGCGCGCAGTAATACCATCATTAGAAGGGGCAATAGCACACTGTGGGTGAGGATAGATCGGTGATGGAGAAGGGACATTAGCTGCTTATCCACATCAGGCCAGTATAGGCCAAGGTAGAGAAACAACGCGAAAACCACTAAATGTAAGTGCTTCATGAAATATCCCTTTCAAAAAGAAAATCATAACGTAGTTAGTAAGTTGGGGGTAGGGTAGAAAAATTGCCGTCATAGGTGCGGTTTAATTCAGGAACATAACAACAACGCTTAGCGTAGGTTTTTACTGAAGAGAGAAGGGTGTCAGAGCCGTCTTCGTAGGTAGTAGTTGATACGAAGGCGAGATCAATATTGAAGTTTTTCAACGCTTTTTCAGCGCAGCTTCCAACGCTAGCGTTTTTGGACCTATCGATAAAACCACCTATGAAGTAGACCTCGGAAAATGCTCTGGCATGAAGGGTGTTGGTTATTGCGATATCGTTGGTGACAACAGTCAATCCTTGGTCTGCGGGTAGCTGTTTTGCGATTTCTAAACTTATATGGCCATGGTGTAGGTAAATCACTTGATGAGCGTTTAATTGCTTGTGAAGGGTTTGGCGAATCCACTCTTTATCGTGGTCATGCGTTACGCTTTGTGGTGTCGCGACAGTATTATGTTCGTGATGCAAATGCTCATTGGCTGTAACCACCCCGCCTCTAACTGACCTAACATGACCTGATTTTTCGAGGGCTCTGATATCTCTTCGTACTGTCATATGGGAAACCGCCAGTAATTTTTGAAGGCGGGATATACTTAATATCTCATCTTTTTCGAGTAAAGCTAAAATGTGGCTTTGCCTGCTTGATGGCGTCATTGAGCCCCCTTGGAAATGGAATTTTAAAAAGGAGTGAGGTTGCTTGAATGGGCTGTTTATACCGCTTGATGGGTAATTAGGCGGATATGCTTACGCACAGCCGCCAGTTAAGTTACGCCTTTTTGCTCGATAAGGTTCTTACATTTTCATTAGACAGATAAGCCACTGTGCTGCTCTTTAAGATAAAACTTAGCTTGGCGGTTTCTTCCAACTCCTCTGCATTATCAACCGCTTCAATCAGGTTGCTACCGGTGACAACCGGGCCATGGTTTGCCAGTAAATAGGCGCGATGGTTCGGTGCTAAGCGGCCCAATTCAACACCGATGTTCGGGTCGCCGGGGTTGAAGTATGGCACGACCGGCAGCTGGCCCACGCGCATCACATAATACGGCGTAAATGGCTTTATCGCGTTGGCCGGATCTAGGTCGGTCAGGCACGACAGAGCCGTTAGATAGGTCGAGTGCAAATGAACAATTGCATTGGCCTGTGGGCGGTTTTGGTAAATTGCCAAGTGAAAAGATACCTCCTTGGACGGCTTGTCCCCTGCTAGGTGATTGCCTTCCATATCCACTACCGACAGCGTTTCTGCTGTTAACCGTCCGAAAGATGCTCCTGTTGGGGTCGCTAATACCCTGCCGTCCTCAAGTTTTACGGATAGGTTGCCAGCACCGCCCGTGGCATAGCCTCTATCAAATAAAGACTTTGCCAGCTCGACCAGTTGTAGCCTTTGTTGATGCTCTGTCATTGCAAGAACTCCTGTGCACGCTGGAAAAAGTCTTCATTACCAAAGTTGCCTGATTTGAGTGCCAATTGGATTTCGCCATCTAGGCTAAACACCCATGGCACCCCGGGAACGATTGCAGGCCCGACTTGAAAGCTATCGACCGACAACGCTTGGGTGACAGTGCCTGAGGTTTCACCACCGGCACTGATGAAGGTGTTAAAGCCGAGGGTATATAGTTTTTGCACCAGCTGGTGGAAAAGCGCTTCAATTTTAATTGAGGCAGCCTGCCCATATTGCTGTTGGATTTGGTGAAGCTCATCTGCTGGGGCGGTGGCATACACCATAGGTAGGTGTTCGTTATTGACGTTAATGATTACCCACTTCACAACCTCATCGATATAGTCCGGCTCGTTGAGGCAGCGCTCGACATCGACTTTGTAAGATGGGGCTTTGGCTTTATAGGCCGCTACTTGGCGGTTGGTCATCTCCGAACACGAGCCTGAAACAACCACACCATTGACGACTTTTTTAGGTGCTAGCGTGTTATTTTGCTTGCTCTTTGTTAGGGGATGAGAGTGAGTGATTGCTTTAGCTATAGTGCCAACCAAGCCTGACCCACCCGTGACAAGACGGTGGCGTTGGGCTATTTCACCCAGCACCTCTAGGTTGTCATCACAGAGGGTATCGCACACCACAAATTGCACCCCGTTTGTCACCAGTTGGTGCAAAACGACTTGGGTACTATCTACGCCTTTGTCGATGGTTTGCCAATTGAGCAAACCGGCCTTGCCATGTGTTTGCGCCTCTATCAGCCTAAGCAGATTTGAGTCTGTCATTGGTGTGCTAGGGTGGTGCTTCATTCCCGATTCAGACAGTGGCTGGTGGAACACAAACAGGTTGCCTTGGTAAACGGTGCGGCCATTAACCGGCAATGCCGGACAAATCAATGTTGAGCCCACCTCGAGCCGCTTCATCAAGGCTTCGGTAACCGGGCCGATGTTGCCCTCTGCTGTGCTATCAAAGGTTGAGCAGTATTTGAAATAAATCAGCGAGCAACCTTGTTCTAATAGCCAATCACAGGCTGCTAGCGATTGTTCAACAGCCTCTTGGGGCGGGCAAGAGCGCGTTTTTAGGCTCACGACCAAGGCATCGGCATCAATGGCGTGAGTGCTCTGGCTAACGCCAGATAGCTGGATAACACTCATGCCGTTTTTCACAATAAAGCTTGCGGCATCCGTTGCGCCGGTAAAGTCATCGGCAATGACTCCAATCTTCATAATTCCCTCTCTCTTTGATTCTAAAATTCGCTTGTTCAAGGTCTCTGCTCTCGCATTTTTGATCTTTAGATCGGGGTTTAATTAGATTGAGCGACCTTGTGAGTGCGCATCTTTTTTACCAATCGCAGTGCCACTGAAAGCCCAATAGTGGTTAGCATTACCAGCGTCAGCACCAGAGAAATAGGGCGCTCGACGAAGATGGCAAGGCTACCTTGGCTGATGATCAGAGACTGCAAGAATGTGCTTTCTGCCATGCCGCCCAGAACAAGGGCCAATACCGTTGCCGCCGGGGAGTAGCCGTATAGCTTCATGCCAAAGCCGACAATGCCCATGATGAGTAGCATCGAGGTCTCGATGATGCTGTTGTTCAGCGCGTAGGCACCAATGACACAAAGGATGACGATAACCGGCACGACCAAGCGGTATGGAATATCAAGGAACTTCACAAACAGCGGGATAGCGAGAATACTCAGCGCGACCAACAGCATGTTGCCCATATACATACTCGCGACCAAACCCCATACCAGATCCGGGTTTGAATCGATAAGCATCGGCCCTGGCTGTAGCCCCCACATCATCAGGGCACCAAGCAGTACGGCGGTTGCACCCGAGCCTGGAATACCCAGAGAAATCAGTGGCACCATCGCCCCTGCTGACGCAGCGTTGTTCGCGGTTTCCGGTGCGACCAGACCACGGATTTCACCCTTACCAAAGCTTTCAGGATCTTTGGCGACTTTCTTTTCGACCGAGTAAGCCAAGATTGAGCCAATGGTCGCGCCTGAGCCCGGCAGGACACCGGCGACAAAACCGATAATCGAACCTCGGATAAAGGTGAAGCGAGAGCTGATGTAGTCCTTGGCGGTCGGCCAGAAATCTTTCGAGCGGAAGCTAAACTGTAGTCTCTGGTTCTCGCGTTTGTGCTGCCCGGTGTAAATACAGTAGAGCAGCTCGCCGATCCCAAATAGGCCGATGGCCACAGGGACAAAATAGATCCCGCCGATAAGCTCCGGTGAGCCAAAGGTATAGCGTTGAGCACCGCTGACCGAATCCACCCCGACCATGGCAATCGCAAAGCCAAACAGTGCGGAGATGATGCCGTTCAACCGGTTGTCTCCCATCATGGTGGTCAGCAACAGCAGGCCAAGCATGATGATCAGGAAATACTCTGACGGGCCAAAAGAAGAGGCAAAGTTAGCGAGTAGGGGAGCAAAGCCGCAAATCAATACCACACCAATGGTGCCACCGACAAAAGAGGCAATCGCCTGCATCACCAGTGCCGGGC
>NZ_PYMB01000049.1 GCF_003026455.1 Photobacterium rosenbergii | reverse complement strand
GCTGAGCCGCGTCGAGCGTCGGCGCCGCCCGGTCAAGGACAAGGATTTGGTTGATGTCGATGAATTGGTCGGACAAATTCTCGAGAACAAACGCCATATCCGTGAGCAGCAGGACAAGCGCGACTTGCTTAAGGAACGCCTGCAGCTACTTCGCCCTTGGGGGGAGTTTGAACTGCCTGATATTAGCACAATCAAAAACTTGCGCTTCTGGTTTTACCTGCTGCCATTGAAAAAGCTGTCTGCGATGTCAGACGTAGAGCTACCTTGGCAAGAGGTGCACCGTGATCAGAAAAACGCCTATGTTGTCATTGTGTCTGAGTCTGAGCCCGATCCCGCGTTGCTTCCGATTGACCGTTCCCACATTGGTGGAAATAGCCTGTCCAAAGTCGAGGAACACCTTGAGATTGCCGAACAGCACCTTGAGGACTTGATGGCAGAGCGTGAAGCCCTGACCCGTTGGATCTACCCGCTGAGTCAATCGCTGGCGGCGAGCCAAGACAAGGCAGAACTGCTGCTTGCTTCATCAGGTGTCCAGGACGAAGGCGAGTTCTTCCTTATTCAGGGATGGATGCCTGCCGATGCCCAAGACGCAGTGATAGAAATGGCTGATGTCTATGGTTCTGCGGTGTTGTTCGAAGATCCCAAGGATGAGGACCAGCCACCAACATTACTGGAAAACTCCGAGCTTACCGGTGGTGGTGCAGAAGCGATGGGCTTCTTCCAAACGCCTAACTACCGTGCCTGGGACCCGGGTAACCTGGTGTTCTATTCATTCTCATTGTTCTTCGCAATGATCATGAATGATGCCATGTACAGTGCCATCCTCGGCCTGATCATCTTGTTCTTCCGTGAAAAGTTTGATGCTTCAGAAGAAGGCAAGCGACTGAAGAATATGGGCTTGTTCATGTCTGGGTTAGGTATTTTCTGGGGTGTGCTGGCAGGTAGTTACTTTGGTATTTCACCAAGCGAAGGCAGCTTCTGGGACTTCTTCCACATCATCGATATGAACGATTACAACGCCATGATGCGGCTTTCGGTCTTTATCGGTGTCATGCACCTGATCACCGCCAATGTGATGACAGCCTATATCAACCGTACCCACAAGCGGGCGTTTGCACCTCTTGGTTGGGCGGCCCTGATGTTTGGCGGCATGTTGATGTGGTTTGGTGTGACGGGTGCAGTCTGGAGTTGGTTCGGCAAAGGACTTGGCGGACTGCTGATGCTCGGTGGCGCAGGACTTGTCTGTGTATATAGCAGCGACCGACCAATCAACAGTCGCAAGGACATGGCATTGCGGGTACTCGATGGTGCCAAGGCGATTTACAACATTACCAGCGCCTTCGGTGACATCCTGAGCTACATGCGTTTGTTTGCGCTTGGCCTGTCAGGTGCATCGCTGGCAATGACCTTTAACTCACTTGCCGGCCAAGTTGTCGAAGCCCAGCCAGTCTCTGGGGTACTGTTTGGCGGCCTGATCTTATTGCTTGGCCATATCTTGAACTTCGCTCTCTGTGTCATGAGTGGTGTGGTTCACGGTATGCGCCTGAACGTTATTGAATTTGTTAACTGGGGACTATCTGACGAAGGATACCCATTCAAAGCTTTTCGGAAGAAAGAGGATTAAAACATGGAACAATTTGTTATTGCACTTGGTTGGTTGGGCGCGTTCGCTCCTGTTGCACTGGGTGCTATTGGTTCAGCTATCGGCTGTTCGGTAGCCGGTCAGGCAGCCTGTGGTGCCATGCTCGATGTTGAATCTGGCTACGGTAAATACATCGGCCTGTCTGCCATGCCTTCCTCTCAGGTTATCTACGGTATCGTGATTATGTTCACCCTTGCCGGTATCGGTGTAGATGCAGAAACGGCTGGCGGCCTGTTCGGTGTTGGCCTGATGACAGGTCTAGCACTTCTTTTCTCTGCTATCTATCAGGGACAGGCGGTATCGGCAGCCATCAACGCTTCGAAGAACAAGCCTGAAGTATTCGGTCTTTCTATTGCTCCAGCGGCAATCGTAGAAGGCTTCTCAGTATTTGCTTTCGTATTTGCGCTAGTGATGGGTGCTAACATCGGCGCATAAGGAACAGACCATGCCAGTAGAAAATCAAAACACCACGCCTGTCTCGGCAGGGATCAAGCAACTGGTCGACACCCTTCGCCAAGAAGGTGTCGATGCCGGTAAAGAAGCTGCAGATCAAATCATTGCCGAAGCGCGAGAAGAAGCCTCAACGATTGTTGCAGAAGCGCGTGATAAAGCCGGCCTAATCCTGGGCAATGCCCGCAAGGAAGCAGACTTTATCTCAACCGCAGGCAAACAAGCGTTTGAAATGGCTAACCGTAACGCCATTTTAGAGCTGAAAGCGTTCTTGCAGGATGAATTTGCTAAGCAAATCCAAGCGACCGTCGGTACCCAGTTAACAGACGAAAAGCTACTGCAGCAGATGATCCTCGAAGTCGCAGGCCGCAGCGCTATCAAATCTGATGAGCCTGTTGAAGTTATCTTGCCGACCCGTGTTGTGGGTGTGAATGATTTGAGTGCCAACCCTGAAGAGCTTAAGGAAGGTACTCTGATCCACTTCGCGGTGGCGCAAGCCGCTGAAATGCTTCGTGAAGGGGTCACTTTCAATGTCAATGAAGATAACAAGAACGCCGTTGTGTTCCGCTTGAAAGATAAAGATATCGAAGTGGCGCTGTCGGATGAAACCGTTACCCAGATGATGCTAAACCATCTCCAGCCACGTTTCCGCGCGTTGTTGGAAGGTATCGTCAAGTAATACAGAAGAGGCAGGCTTGCCCTGCTTCTCCTTTAACAAGGAACGTATATGTCTGATAAAGCATATCATAGCTTGTTGACGTCACTGCCGCATATCGATTCGCTGTTTAACAGTAAAATCACACCGATCTCGCGTTACCAGTTAGAACGCCGATTGAGTGCACTCACCTTTGATGAGCGTAAGCACCTCAACATGATTGAGCAACTCATGCATTGGGATCGCACCAAGGATGATGCCGATGATGCCGAGCTGATCAAATTCGCCACCCGTGCGCGCAGTGAAGTCAAAAGCAAAGTTCTTCGCGATCTGATTGATTGGCGCCTGGATATGCGAACGGTTGTTGCAGCCTTACGCCGCAAAAAAGCCGGGGAAAAAGCACCTTCTGGCCCTCGCTGGAGTTTCGGTACGCGCTATGAGTTCATCCGCCGTAATTGGAATGTGCCCTACTTTAACTTGCAGTTCGCTTTTCCATGGCTGCCGGATGTTGCCCGGTACATGGAACACGATCAAAGCCTCGAGCTCGAAAAAGCCTTATTAGAAGCGGTTTGGGAAGAACTTGATCGCATCAGTACCAAAGAGCGCTTTAGTTTCGAAGCTGTTGTTATTTATCTCTTGCGCTGGAATCTGGTATTCCGCTGGACCACCTACAACAGCGAGATTGCCATCGAGCGATTCGACCAACTCGTAGAAAATGCACTGGGCGAATTCGCCAGTGATCTACCGCATTAATTTTGAAGACAGGTTGTTCAATGAGCACAGAATTAATCAATAAAACGCCGACAGCCCACGTAACGGCTGTCATTGGCGACACGCTGACCATTCGCCTCAACGATGGGGAAAAAGGTCAACTGGTAAAAAATGAAGTCGTTTATGTACTGCCAAGCCGCAAACAGACCGATGGCCTTGATGAAATGCTAATGGCAGAAATCTTGCGTGTTCGCGGTGATTCCGCCGACATCCAGGTTTATGAAGACACCCGGGGTGTTGCTGTCGGTGACAGCATCATCCAAACCGGCGAAATGCTCAGCCTCGACTTGGGTCCGGGTATCTTGGCGCAAATCTATGATGGCCTGCAAAATCCACTAGAGCGTCTGGCACAGATCCACGGTAAATTCCTTAAACGCGGTGTGCAGGTTGATGCCCTAGATAAAGCAGAAACCTGGGCCTTTACTGCCGTTGCCAAGAAAGGTGACAAACTCCGTGCCGGTCAATCGCTTGGTACAGTACAAGAAGGCCGTTTTACCCACCAGATCATGGTGCCCTTCTATATTAAAGGTGAAGTCGAAGTTACCTGGATCCAAGAAGGTAACTTTACCGTTGATACCGTCGTTGCCCACATTACCGATAACCGAGGTAAAGAGCATAACCTGACCATGGTCCAGAAGTGGCCAGTCCGTCAGTCTATCGCCAATACCCTGACCAAAAACGGCGGAAAGACCCAGCGTAAATTCCCGAATGAGCCACTGGTTACAACAACCCGTACCATTGATACTTTCTTCCCGATTGCCCGAGGCGGAACTGGTTGTGTACCGGGGCCATTCGGCTCAGGGAAAACGGTTCTGCAGCACGGTATCTCCCGTTACTGTGATGCCGACATTGTTATCGTAGTTGCCTGTGGTGAGCGTGCTGGTGAAGTGGTTGAAACCATTGAAGAATTCCCTCACCTACCGGATCCTAAGCACGGCGGTACCCTGATTGACCGTACCGTGATCATCTGTAATACCTCGTCCATGCCGGTTGCTGCCCGTGAGGCCTCTATTTATACCGGCCTGACTCTGGGCGAGTACTACCGCCAGATGGGCTATAACGTCTTGCTATTGGCTGACTCAACGTCTCGTTGGGCACAGGCAATGCGTGAAACGTCGAACCGCCTAGAAGAGATCCCTGGCGAAGAAGGTTTCCCAGCGTACATGGACTCGGCTATCAAGGGCGTTTACGAGCGCTGTGGTGTGGTTGACAACGAAAACGGCACTGATGGCTCACTAACGATGATCGGTTCGGTTTCCCCTGCCGGTGGTAACTTCGAAGAGCCGGTCACCCAGTCGACCCTAGGTACCGTCAAGACCTTCCTTGGCCTGTCGTATGACCGCGCCTACAAGCGCTTCTACCCGGCAATTGACCCGTTGATTTCCTGGTCACGTTACCTCGACCAGCTTGAAGACTGGTATGCCGAAAACCTAGGTCCTGAATGGGTACCAACAGTTAAGGAAATGAAAGCACTGCTATCGACCGGTGACAGCATCGGCCAGATGATGCAGGTAACCGGTGAGGAAGGTATTTCGCTAGAAGACTACGTGGTTTACCAGAAAGCACTGTTCCTTGACATGGTTTACCTACAGCAAGATGCCTTTGATGAAGTCGATGCGTCATGTAGTTTTGAGCGCCAGCAATTCATCTTTGCCAAGGTGGTGAAAGTCATCCGCACTGGATATGACTTTGCTGATAAAGCCGAAGCACGTAAGTACTTTACGGCCATGACGCGTTACTTCCGTAACTTCCATTACGCCAAAGATAATACCGCCGAGTACCACGATTACGTTTCACGTATCGACATGCTATTGGAAGATACCGTAACCACGGCAGCATAAGCTTTAAAATCATAAGCTTATATATAGCAACCAGCATATCTGTTATCAGATGGTGCTGGTTTGCTATACCCCAGACTTCATACCCTAAAAACACATTCGGGATAAATATATATTCCAATACAACCCGACCAAACACCCCACCCAAATTTTGGCTAAATATTAGAATTAACCACTACCCGACAACCCTTTTCGCAGCGAATTTAACCTTCTCGTCACACCTAATCCTTTCTAGGCATTCAACCCCATGAAATCCTGCAAAAGCGAATGTTAACAGTGGCTTTCCCTGACACCTAAAATCAGGTGTAAACTCGGCGAAACCTTAGCATATTTTCGCTCAAATCGATTTATCAGCACAAAAAACGGCCAAAAACTGCCGGGTGCGTTAAAATTCAGTTAATAAATATGTTTTCGGAATATCGTACTGTCTAAAAAAGTGTGATCTGAAACATATCTTTGATTATTGCACGGCATTTTACTTCGCTTTAACACGTGAAGTGCTGTTAACCTGCTCCGCGCTCTGGTGAAAGATTTTCAGAGTGAATAATTATAAGGAGTGTTTTATTCATGCAAGCACAAAAGAAAAAAATGTCCCTGACCGGCCGCGTTATCCTGGGTATGGTTCTGGGCATCTTGACAGGATTCATTATTCGTTCACTTTTTGCTGAATCATCTTTTGTCCACGAATATATTGTGAATGGCCTGTTCGAGGTTGGCGGTGCAATCTTCATCGCAAGCTTGAAGATGCTAGTAGTGCCATTGGTTTTTGTCTCGCTGGTATGCGGTACAAGTACACTTAAAGACATCAGCACACTGGGCCGCCTAGGCGGTAAAACGTTGGCGTTCTACCTAACTACGACCGCAATTGCCATCACGCTGGCACTGGTCATGGGTAACGTGTTCAAGCCAGGTGCAGGCGCAGACCTTTCTGCCGCAACCACTTTCGCTTCTAGAGAAGCGCCGTCACTGGGCCAGGTCATTATCGACATGTTCCCGACCAACCCAATCAGCTCGATGGCTAACGGTAACACGCTGCAAATCATCGTGTTCGCTATCCTGTTCGGTATTGCTATCAGTGCTGCGGGTAAGCCGGGCGAGCGTATTGCAGGCATCTTCGCAGACCTGAACGAAGTGATCATGAAGCTGGTTGCCCTGCTGATGAACATCGCCCCATTTGGTGTATTCTTCCTGATGGCAAAACTGTTCACAGGCCTAGGTCTTGATGCGATTTTCAACCTATTCGGTTACTTCCTGGTACTGACTTGTACCCTGCTGCTGCACGGTATCGTTGTTTACGGTTCACTGTTCAAGATCTTCACAGGCTTGAGCCCGAAACTGTTCCTGAAGAAGATGGAAGACGCGATCATGTTCGCTTTCTCAACGGCTTCTTCAAACGCGACGATTCCAGTCACCATGGAAACAGCGACCAAGCGTCTTGGTGTTAAGAACCGTATCGCCTCATTCACTGTACCGCTAGGCGCAACCATCAACATGGATGGTACTGCGATTATGCAAGGCGTGGCGACGGCCTTCATTGCCCAGGCATTTAACATCGACCTGACCATGGGTGATTACCTAATGGTCATTGCAACGGCAACCCTAGCTTCGATCGGTACTGCTGGTGTACCGGGTGTGGGCCTAATCATGCTGGCAATGGTATTGAACCAGGTTGGCCTGCCAGTTGAAGGTATCGCTATTATCATGGGTGTTGACCGTCTGCTGGATATGATCCGTACTGCCGTTAACATCACGGGTGACAGCTGTGTAACCTGTATCGTTGCGAAATCTGAAGGTGAGATGGATATCGACCGCTTCAACGACCCGCATGCGGGTGAGAAAGAAGAAGAAGTCCACCTACACCCGATTTCAAACTCTTAAGAAACGGGTAACAATTTCCCCCTAATTCAAGGCTCCCAACAGGGAGCCTTTTTTATTGCAAGTTGCTAACTATAGCTCTAACCCTAAGCTTTTCAGGTACGGCTTCACAGGTATCAGCTTCTGCACCAAGATATGACATTCCTGCACCACCACTGCACCATTATCGACCTCGTTTTATAGACCCAACAAATACACCATAGTAAGCAATTGATAGTTAAAGATTAAATATTTCTGTCATCTGAACCATCATGGAATAGTGCTTGCAGCTTTACTTACCAGAACCGGACTCGTGTGTTTAGGGAGGCTGCATGCTCTACTTTATTCTTACCCTCTGCCTAGTCGGCATAGCGCTTGGTACCGTCATCATTCGCTCCCGCCAACAACGCGATATACTGCAAAGCCGTTTTAACCAAATTATCGGCCTACGCCAACTCATCCACTTACTGCGTTTCCATCGCCGCCAGTCACACCAAGCCCTGAAAAGCGTTCCACCGCGTTCGGAGAGCCTTAGTGAATCTATTGCGATCAAGACATTGATCCATAGCTTGATCAACCAGGCAGAAACCGCCAATAAACCGATGTACCGTATTCTCGATAAGCAGCTGGGAACGATTTTGGATGAGTGGCCGAGATATTCTGTCCAGCGCAACCAATCCACCCATGGCAAAGCGATCCGCCATGTTCTCTACCTAATTGACGATACCCTAACCCAATGCTTGATCACCTCAGAGAAAGAAGATTTATTCAAACACTACCAAGGTACGTGGCCTGTGATGCTCAATGCCATAGACAGCCTGAGCCGGTTCCGTTACGCGATTGAGAATTACAAGATGGGTAGTGATGTAATGGCTAGGGAGCTTGGGCTCCACGCCCAGATCCTCAAACGTAGAATGGCACAACTGCATTTACCGGATGATCCTGCCGTGCCGCCGCTCATCATCGATAATCTGTTTATCCAGTATGAAAATATCGATTTAAACGCGCACGATAAGGAATTGGTCAAATACCACCTCTACCAGTTCTCGCTGGAAGCGTCAGATACCTTGTTCCACTTATTTGATTTAGTGCTTAGCCATATCGGGGCAGAGCTGTCGATTAAGTTGCCGGAGTTGGCAGCAAGGGAAGATAAAAAGGTCGTGCAAATAATTGCCCGGTACTAAGACCGGGCAATTAGAGAAGGAGCAGTTTGGATTTTTTAGCCTAGGGCTTTAGAAAATTAGGTGTGCAATCGCGACGATAATCGGCAGTGTCACTAGTGTACGCAGAACGAAGATTGCAACTAATTCAAGGAAGTTAATTGGCACCTTGCTGCTAAGGATCACCGAGCCAGTTTCTGACATGAAAATGAGCTGGGTAACAGATAGTGCTGCAACAACAAACTTGGTCAGCTCAGCGTTGATGCTAGAGGCTGCAATAATTGACGGTACATACATGTCGGTGAAACCTACCAGCATGGTCTGCGCTGCAGCTTGTGCCTCAGCAACGTTAAGTAGCTCAAGTAGTGGAACAAATGGAGCGCCAAGTAGCGAGAACAGAGGTGTTGTCTCAGCAACAACCAGGCCAAGTGTACCGATTGCCATCACCACTGGTAGGACACCAATCACCATATCCAGCGCGTTGTGGAAACCCTCTTTGGCTACCGAGCCAAGGCTTTTCACTTTATCAGCACGCTGCAGGGCTAGGTCCATACCAAAACTCATTGCTGACTGGCCTTCAGGTACCAGTTCGTCATCACGGTTAGGTGCCGTACCATCGATGTAGACATCTTTTTTATATGACAGTGGCGGCAGGAACTGAATCACCATGGCTGCAACTACGCCGGACAAACAAATCGCGGCATAGAAAGGCACGAAGTAATTCTGCAGGCCAACCTGGGTCAGTACCACCAGCGAGAAAGAGATACCAACCGGCGAGAACATGGTCGCAACAACAGCAGCTTCACGGGCTGTATACTTTTTCTGCTCGTATTGCTTACTGGTCAAGATAACCCCAACCGTACCGTCACCCAACCAAGATGAAATACAGTCAATCGCAGCGCGGCCCGGCAGCCTGAACACAGGACGCATGAACTTACTTAGCAAGGTACCTAGCAGTTCCAGAAGGCCGAAATTAAGCAATAGCGGCAGTAGCAAACCGGCAAAGATGAAAGTGACAAACAAGGAAGGCAACAGATCATGCAGCACCAAACCACCGGTATTTTCATTCCAGAACATTTCTGGGCCTACCTGGTGAAGTGCCGCCAAAGTAAATACCGCACCCAGGGTACGAATAACCAACCAAGTCGGGCTCAATAGGAAAAGGCGAGTTAGCAAAGGAGATTGAGTTACAAAAGTAGGCTTTGCCACACTTGCCAATACTGAAACAGCAGCAGACAAACAGATCACTGCCGTCACTAACGGCAGGATAGCGTCACCCAGCACAGCCTTGAAGCCTTTAGCCATAAGGGCTAGCGGGAAGGTAAAGTCACCGTTGACGGTCAGCGGCGCCAAGAAGAAGAACAAGCCCAGTATCGATGGAATGGCGAACATCAGCACATTCCTGCTGGTCTTGTGGTTGTTTTGCGCTAAAAGGGTATCTGTCATTCTACTGCTTCCTGAATGATTACACTTTCAATAAAAGTGAATAATTTCTCAATATCGCGATTATATCGATATATCTTTCAGAGACAAGCCCAAACAGCAAAAAAAATCACATTTAGAGAATATAAATTCACACTTAATGCTAAAAAAAAGCCCGCTAAGATAGCGGGCCGAATAGGAACTAGCAAACAAACACTAACAATGAAAATCAATGACCCGGTACTACGCAGTTTCTCCCTATCGCTGCCAATTAGCCTCTATCCAGTGGCTAATGTGCTGCGCCACATCATGCGGGCGCTCCATCGTGGCTAAATGGCCGCAATCATTAAGTATGTGCAAGCTGACTTGCGGGATATGCTCTGCCATTTTCAAGTGGTTCGACACCGGGCATAAGGCATCGTCCCTGCCGCAGATGACCAAACTCGGCACCCGGATATCCGCCAGCATTGGCCTGGCATCTGGCCGGGTTGCCAATGCCTTGGCATGGGCAATGAAAGCTTCGATACCTATGTTGTCGGCCATACCGCATATCGAGTCAGTCAAGATTACATCCGCCATACGGCTTGGATGGATAAGGACAGGGAGCAAAACCTCTCGCGTAATGGCCGAAAATTCACCGGCTATTGCACGGTCCACCAATGCATCGCGTTTCTCGGTAACGGCAGGCATCTCGTCGGCGGCGTTGGTATCAATCAACACCAAACCTTTTACCCTTTCCGGCGCCTGACGGTAGACTTCGAAAGCCAGTATCCCTCCCATCGACAAACCACCGAGGATAAAGCTCTCCGGTGCCTCTTCCAGTACCTTGCTGGCGAGCGCCTGCATAGAATCGGCCACATCCAGGCTGGCACACTCGGGAGCGACCTGCTCCGGCAAAAGAACATTGACCGGCTCAAAAAGTTGCTGGTCGCACAGCAAGCCGGGTAACCACAACAGCGGGAGGGATTGGTTCATCACAGTACCTCTGGCTTTTCTGGTTGGTCACTGCCAAGAATGCAGTAGGTAAAACTTTCGCCGCGAACATTGGCAAGGCTGAGTGCTGCGCCAACAGGGACATTGAGAACATCACCGGTGGTCAACAATACTGTGGCTGACTCCCCCTGATGGCTGATTTCTACCTCGGTATCACCACTGAAGTTAATCAGTACTTGCTTCTCCTTGCGGCTATGCATAGGTAGCTTGGCCTGATTTTCCAGCTTATAAGCCTGAATACTGACATCGTCATGGCTTTTGACCTGATAGTCGTAGTTAGCAAGAGGGCTGCCGGTCAGGGCGAATTGTTGGTACTCCACGCCGGCAAAATCATTCGCCACCGGGCGGTAGTCCTTCTGCAGGGCTACAAACGGCATCATCTGCTCTGTGGTGTAGGTGTCAAACTGCTGCATCTGCTGTTCGGTCAGCAATGGCATCAATTCATCTTCGGCCGGGACCTCATCACCTGCCTGGGTATCAGCCAGGCTGCCATCAGCACGTAGGTATAAACCGTGGCCCTGGCTATTCTTGATGACTTGGGGATGCCAAATGACACCGCCGCCCGAATCATCCCCGCCCAGCACGGAATACATAAAGCCATAATCGCGGCCGACGACTTCAAAGCCGCGGAACAGGTTGGTCGGGATAGAAATCACATCGCCTTTGGACAATACCGCATCATGCTCGCCATCATTGCCCCAATAGAGGCGGAACTGGCCCTTGAACACCACAAACAATTCAGCCGTGCGGTGGGAATGAAGGGAGTTTTTGATCCCCGGCGGCTGGCCTGCTGCTCCAATATTGAAGCCAGCGGTATCTCGGATATGCACGTGCTGGCGGCTGCTTTCGGCTACCCCGGCCCCAATAATACAAAAATTATCTTTCAGGTGGCTGCCCGGCGTGCGCGCATCGATAAACGCACTGGTACCCGGGATCAATTCCATGTAACGGACAAGTTGTTGATTAATTTCTTGTTGTAAGTTCATTTTCCATATCCTTTTGGTAACAGAGAGGATAGCTTGCAATTGAGCGCCCGCTCCCACGCTAGGCTCCCAGCGGGCGGCCACCATCTACCGCCAGTGTCGTACCGGTAGAAAACGTCATTTGCTCGGCAGCCACGACAACGGCTTTTGCCACTTCCTCTGCATTGGCCAGCCTTTTCAGCGGTGTTGATTGCTCTTGCTGGTCACGCCACTCACTATCCAGCCCTTTGACAAACTCGGTATCGACCAAGCCCGGTGCAACTGCAAGTACGCGAATATCGGGGGCCAAAGCCCGTGCCAGTGAACGGGTCATGTTTTCAACAGCAGCCTTGCTGGCACAATAGGCGATATTACTGCCCATCGCTGTCTGCGCGGCAATAGAGGTTATATTGACCACACAACCGTTTTTGCCTTCCAGCAAAGGACGCATGGCGCGGACCATGGCAAACGGGGCTCGGACATTGACTTCAAAAATCCGGTCGATGAGCTCGTCTGTCAACGAGACCAAATCATCGTGGGCCACATACTGGGTAGTCCCGGCACAGTTGACCAGCAGATCCAGTCGCTGCCCGTCAGCCGCCAGTTGGTCAGCCAAAGATTGAATGCTTTGGCTATCGGACACATCGAGTTTGCAACTACGGTGCCCCTGCCCTGCCATGCCGGCTAGCACCTGGTTGGCCGCCTCGGCATTGGCATTGAAGGTCAGGATAACTTGGTAACCTGATTGGGCGAGGTGCTG
>NZ_PYMB01000048.1 GCF_003026455.1 Photobacterium rosenbergii | reverse complement strand
GCTTCCAATTTAAGTTATCGTGCTGAACACACGGTGATTTGAGTGGAGCGGTAGTTCAGTTGGTTAGAATACCGGCCTGTCACGCCGGGGGTCGCGGGTTCGAGTCCCGTCCGCTCCGCCACTTATTCAGACAAAGTTAAGTCTTTAAAATAACTACAGGGGTGTAGCTCCAATTGGCAGAGCAGCGGATTCCAAATCCGCGTGTTGGGAGTTCGAATCTCTCCACCCCTGCCATCTTCAAGGCTCTAGCAGAAATGCTGGAGCCTTTTTCGTATGTGCAATTGGCAGAGTAGCGGATTCCGCTAATACCAAAACAGCGCGTGTTGGGAGCTGGAGCGCCAGCCCGGTCGCATCTCCGGGATGCCGGCCCAGTCCACCCCTGCCATATTTGAAGCCTCAGCAGAAATGCTGGGGCTTTTTTGCGTCTGCCAAATAGCCGGTCTTTACTACTTATCTTTCTATTATTTCTTTATTTATCAATACTGTGACTGGCATAGAGAAATTCTGATTGATCTCGAACGATTTGTTAGTAGAATGAATAACACATTAGGGGTGTAGCTCCAATTGGCAGAGCAGCGGATTCCAAATCCGCGTGTTGGGAGTTCGAATCTCTCCACCCCTGCCATCTTCAAGGCTCTAGCAGAAATGCTGGAGCCTTTTTCGTATGCGCAATTGGCGGAGCAGCGGATTCCGCCAATACCAAAACAGCGCGTGCTGGGATCTGGAGCGCCAGCCCGGTCGAATCTCTCCACCCCTGCCATATTCGAAGCCTCGGCAGAAATGCTGTGGCTTTTTTACGTCTGTTGCTTCTGCGAAGCAATGTTGGACGATTTCAAATCCTAATCTATTATTTCTCTTGTTGTTAATAGGGATAAGCGGTAGCATTTGTTCATTGCCTTGGCGTTAATGCCATGGCGGGTGATGGAGTTCCACCTTTAACCGCTCAACCGAGATAATGACTCCTGCTGTAGTAGGATAGATCCGTCTATGGTGGGGCTCGGTATTTGCCATAGCATCTATCCTTGAGAGTAATTCGAGATAAAGATAGAAATGGTATGGCGCACCCATTAAGTTCAAATCCTAAAATATTCGTCCAGATCCTCCGTTGGACGCTCCTCATCATTCCCGTTGCCGTTATCGTCGGCACGCTCAATGCTTTTTTCCTCTGGATCCTAGGTGAAGCGACTGCGACCCGGATTGATAATCCCTGGCTGCTCTACCTGCTTCCGCTGGCCGGTATTGTCATTGTTTATTGCTACCGTAATTTGGGCAAAAACTCAGAGGGTGGCAACAACCTCATCATGGATGAGATCCATGAACCCGGAGCCGGTATTCCTGCCCGTATGGCGCCTTTGGTACTGATCACGACTGTGATCACCCACCTGTTCGGTGGCTCGGCAGGCCGGGAGGGGACAGCGGTGCAGATTGGTGGTGCCTCGACCCATTGGCTAGCCCGTAAATTCCACCTCAATGAAGCTGACACCCGGTTGATGTTGATTGCCGGGGTAGCGGCTGGCTTTGGTGCGGTTTTCGGTACCCCGCTGACCGGTGCAATTTTTGCCCTGGAGGTCCTAGCGATTGGCCGTCTGCGCTATGATGCGATTATTCCTGCCTTGTTTGCTGCCATCCTGGCAGATGTCGTCTGCTCGGCCTGGGGGGTGCACCACACCCACTACCGGATAGATTTCCTCGAAACCATTACCCTGTTTGAGCATGCCGTCAAAGTCGACCTGTGGATGATCGCCAAGATTGTGGTTGCCGCCGTGGCCTTTGGCCTTGCGGGGTACCTGTTCGGTGAGCTGACCCATGCCTTTAAAGATATATTCAAAGCAACGTTGAAAAACCCATACCTGATAGTGGTGGTTGGTGGCCTGATTGTCATTGGCGCAGTGCAGCTCATTGGGAACTACGATTACATCGGCTTGGGGGTTTATTCGAGCCGTGAGGGTGGGGTGAGTATTTTGACGGCCTTCCAGGAAGGGGGAGCCGAATGGTATAGCTGGCTGCTCAAGCTACTACTGACAGCTATTACCTTGGCAGCAGGATACAAAGGAGGTGAAGTGACTCCTTTGTTCTTTGTCGGGGCGACACTGGGTAATACCATGGCGTGGGTATTGGGGGCACCGGTCGACTTGTTTGCCGCCTTGGGCTTTTTGGCTGTATTTGCAGCTGCAACTAATACCCCGCTGGCCTGTACTATCATGGGCGTCGAGCTTTTTGGTGCCGAGCATATGCTGTATTTTGCGATCGCTTGTTATACCGCTTACTACTTCAGCGGCCATACCGGGATTTACTCGTCGCAACGCGTTGCGGTGCCCAAGCTATTTGATATGGAAGGTGCACCTAAAATCACCCACAAGCTTGGTGAGTTGAGGGAGACCCATTCTTCGCTACTCAAGACACTTGTGAAGCGTTTCAAATAAATTTGTCGCGCCCAGTGGTGTTATGCAAAAGTAGCAATGTTTTTGCCAAATAAGTATTAAAAGTGGGGGTTCCGCCTTGCCGAGGCGGAACCCCTTTCATATACTGCTAGTTCAACTTGTCGGAGTGCCATTTGGCTGAGACCGCATTGCGGGATCCGTAGAACCTGATCAGGCTAATACCTGCGAAGGGAACAAGAGAGACTCTTCTGTATCGCTGTATTCACAGTGGCAGTATCAGACGAAACTATACACCCTACGTATAGCCTCTTGTTTACGCACCCATCCGCCAAGCAACTTCCCTGTTATGGAAAAAGGAAATTGCTATGTCGAATCGCAAACAAGCGAGACTGGAAGCGAAACAATTTATCGATTCACTGACTACCCAGGCTTACCCGAATTCCCGGAAAGTCTATGTCACCGGTAGCCGCGAAGACATCCGCGTGCCCATGCGCGAGATAGCCCTTGCAGATAGCCTAGTGGGTGGCACCAAGGAATCCCCTGTTTTTGAACCCAATGAGCCGGTACGGGTCTATGATACCTCCGGTTTCTATACTGATCCCGAGCAGCCAGCCGATATCTATGCCGGCCTGCCAAAGCTCCGTGAGAGTTGGATTGAGGAGCGGGGGGATACTGAACTGCTTAATGAGTTGAGTTCGCAATATTCCAAACAGCGTTTAGCTGATGACACCCTAGATGAGCTGAGGTTTGAACAGCAAGCCCGTATCCGACGGGCCAAGCCGGGCAAGAATGTCACTCAGCTACACTATGCCCGCCAAGGGATCATCACGCCCGAAATGGAATTTATTGCCATCCGCGAAAATATGGGCCGGGCGAAATACCGTGATGAGGTGCTAAACCAGCAACATCCGGGTATGTCGTTTGGCGCCAACCTACCGCAAGAAATTACTCCTGAGTTTGTCCGCCGCGAAGTCGCCGAAGGTCGGGCCATTATCCCAGCCAATATCAACCATCCCGAAACCGAGCCGATGATTATTGGCCGTAATTTCCTGGTCAAGGTTAACGCCAATATCGGGAATTCGTCAGTTAGCTCCTCGATTGAAGAGGAAGTGGAGAAACTGGTCTGGTCGACCCGTTGGGGCGGCGATACCGTTATGGATCTCTCCACCGGACGGAACATTCACGAAACCCGTGAATGGATCATCCGTAATAGCCCGGTACCGATTGGCACAGTGCCTATGTATCAGGCATTAGAGAAGGTCAACGGTATTGCCGAGAACCTGAATTGGGAAGTGTTCCGGGATACTTTGCTCGAACAGGCTGAGCAGGGGGTGGACTACTTTACCATTCATGCTGGTGTCTTGTTGCGTTATGTCCCGATGACCGCCAAAAGGGTAACAGGTATTGTCTCTCGTGGTGGTTCGATCATGGCCAAATGGTGTTTGGCCCACCACCAAGAAAGCTTTTTGTATGAGCACTTCCGGGAGATTTGTGAAATCTGTGCCCAGTATGACATTGCGCTGTCTCTGGGGGATGGACTGCGTCCGGGCTCGGTGGCTGATGCCAACGACGAGGCGCAGTTCAGTGAGCTAAGGACGTTGGGTGAACTGACCAAAATTGCCTGGGAATATGATGTTCAGGTGATGATTGAAGGGCCGGGTCATGTGCCGATGCACATGATTAAGGAAAACATGGAAGAGCAGCTCAAGCACTGTCATGAAGCGCCGTTCTATACCTTGGGCCCCCTAACGACAGACATTGCGCCGGGTTATGACCACATTACCTCTGGTATTGGTGCTGCCATGATCGGTTGGTATGGCTGTGCCATGCTGTGTTATGTCACACCGAAAGAACACTTGGGCCTGCCTAACAAAGAAGATGTAAAGGTGGGGCTGATCACGTACAAGCTGTGTGCCCATGCGGCAGACTTAGCTAAAGGCCATCCCGGTGCTCAAGTGCGCGACAACGCTTTGTCGAAGGCACGCTTTGAGTTCCGCTGGGAAGATCAATTTAACCTGGCTTTAGACCCTGAAACGGCTCGAGCCTACCATGATGAAACCCTCCCTCAGGAATCCGGCAAGATCGCTCATTTCTGTTCGATGTGCGGACCGAAATTCTGCTCGATGAAAATCTCGCAAGAGGTCCGCGAGTATGCCAGCGGTTTGGAGCAAGACGGTGAATTGGCCGTACAAATGTTGGATGACCCCCTTGAAGGCATGCAACAAAAAGCCAATGAGTTCCGGGCTAAGGGGAGTGAGTTATATCACCCAATTAAAGAGGAAAGTTAATGAACGCGTTGTGTTTACCCGATCACTTAGCGCCATTACTGATGCATATCGAGCCGCTATTGGCAGCGGCCGATAAATACCAGCTTGGTGAAGCGGTAAGTATGGAGTGGAGTGGATCGGAGGTGGTAGACATTCATCTTGAAGGGACAACCTTCAAGGTGGCGTTTAATCCGTCCGAAAGCGTGGCACAGGGACTGGAGGTGCGCGATCAGTGGATCGCCCCTTATCCGACTCTGGCCGAAATGCAGCAGCAGGTCGCGGCTAACCCGGCGTTGGTGGTCTGCGGCCTGCCGACCGAACGTGGCTGTGTCGATATTTGGCACCACCTTGGTGAAGCCCGGGCAGTGTATTGCCATCATGCTGGGGCCAGTGAGCCGCAGCGTGCCATGTTGCTGGCGGCACTGGCTTTGGATTACCCGTTGGAAGATGCGGTCACGCTATCACGTGCCCATGCCCGTGGTTATCTGGAGAGTCATGCTGACGGCTATGGCGAAACCGGATGGCCGATGGCCCGCTCATTGTTCCCGCGGCCACTGACAGCGAACCACCCGGAGTGTGATGAGCTTGGGTGGGTGAGCAAGGAAGTGGCTGTCGCGCCGTTTGCCACTGTAGACCGCGAAAAGCTGGCGCTGTATCCGGTTGTTGATACGGCTGACTGGGTTAAACGCTTGTTGGAGCTTGGGGTAAAGACAACGCAATTGCGGATCAAAGATCCGTCCGAGCCTACCTTACCAGGCCAAATCACGAATATTGTCGAGGCCGGCAAACAGCATGGTGGCCAGGTCTTCGTCAATGACTATTGGCAGCTGGCGATTGAAAACCATGCCTATGGTGTCCATCTCGGGCAGGAAGATCTGGAGACCGCTGATCTGGCTGCTATCCAGCAGGCTGGGCTACGTCTTGGGCTTTCAACCCATGGCTATTACGAAATTCTTCGCGCCGCGGAGTTTGCCCCAAGCTATATCGCCTTGGGCCATATCTTCCCGACGACGACCAAGGATATGCCATCCAAGCCGCAGGGACTCAGTCGGTTGGCACTTTACCAGAAGCTGATTGGTGATGCGTTCCCGACAGTGGCGATTGGTGGTATCGACTTGTCCCGTGCCGAGCGGGTGTGGCGTACCGGTGTCAGTAGTGTCGCGGTTGTCCGTGCTGTTACCCAAGCCGAGGATCCGGCCCAGGCCGTTGCCGCATTTGAAGACATCTTAGTGCGTAACCCGACAGAATAGGATGGCAGCCATGCTCAGTGATCAGGAATTTCTTCGCTATAACCGCCAGATCATGCTGCCGCAGATCGGCGAGTCTGGCCAGCAGTCATTGTCTGGTGCCCAGGTGTTGCTCGTCGGGGCTGGCGGATTGGGATCGGCGGCGGCCTTGTACCTTGCGGGGGCCGGTATAGGCAATTTGGTCATTGCTGATGATGACACCGTGGATAGCTCCAACCTCCAGCGCCAGGTGGTCTATCGCGATAGCGATCAGGGTAAAGCCAAGGCGCAGATGGCCGCGGAGCAGCTGAAGGCGTTAAACCCGCATATCCGTATCCGGGCGGTAAAAGCTCGGCTGGCCGATCAGCGGTTGGCGATGGAGGTCTCGTTAGCTGATGTGGTACTGGATTGCTCCGACAACCTGGCAACCCGATATGCCGTCAACCTTGCCTGTTTCAAAGCCAATAAACCTCTGATCTCGGGCGCAGCAATACGCTGGCAAGGCCAGTTGATGGCGTTTGATTTCCGGCAGGGCAAAGGCCCTTGTTACCACTGCTTGTTCCCGCGTCAGGCTGGGACCGTTGATGAGCCGCAGAACTGCAGCAATTCCGGGATCGCCGGGCCGGTGGTTGGCACTGTCGGTAACCTGCAGGCACTGGAAACTATTAAATTACTGACCGGAGCTGGTGAGGTGGGCTTTGGCACATTACGCCAGTTCGATGGTCTGACGATGGGCTGGCAAGCCTTTCAACTACCAACTGATAAATCGTGCCCGGTTTGCGGGACGGGAGAATAGAACCATTATGACGACAGCGACTCTGATCCAGGTACGGGTCAATGACAAACCGGTAGAGGTGCCTGAGGGCCAGTCACTGAGTGCGTTGCTGACACAGCTTGAGATGCCGCTGCAGGCCACGGCCGTAGCCCTGAATGAAGATATTGTTGCCCGCAGCGAGTGGGAAACAACTGTATTGAGTACCGGCGATCGCATCGCCCTGTTCCAAGCGATTGCAGGAGGATAAATGTTAACTATCGCTGATAAGACGTTCTCGTCTCGCCTGTTTACCGGTACAGGTAAATATGCCAACCGCCATGCCATGGCAGAATCGATTATTGCTTCGGGCTCTGAGCTGGTGACTATGGCCCTTAAAAGGGTAGATATTGAAAATCGCGATGACGATATCCTTACTCCTTTGATTGAGGCAGGAGTGAACCTGCTGCCGAATACCTCAGGGGCGAAAAATGCCAAGGAAGCAGTGTTTGCCGCTAAGTTGGCCCGTGAGGCGCTGGGTACCAATTGGCTTAAGCTGGAAATCCATCCGGATCCTAAATATTTGATGCCAGATCCGATTGAGACATTGGCTGCGGCGGAAGAGTTGGTTCGTGAAGGTTTCATCGTGCTGCCATACTGCCATGCCGACCCCGTGCTTTGTAAGCGCTTGGAAGAGGTGGGCTGTGCGGCGGTGATGCCTTTAGGCGCGCCGATTGGTTCCAACAAGGGGCTGGCCTCGCGTGATTTCCTTGAAATCATTATCG
This sequence comes from Photobacterium rosenbergii, assembly GCF_003026455.1. Taxonomy (GTDB): domain Bacteria; phylum Pseudomonadota; class Gammaproteobacteria; order Enterobacterales; family Vibrionaceae; genus Photobacterium; species Photobacterium rosenbergii. Next base: position 5,477 of record NZ_PYMB01000048.1, on the reverse strand, counting down.
ATCAGGCCAAGGTTCCAGTGATTGTCGATGCCGGCATTGGCGCACCATCCCATGCCGCTGAAGCAATGGAAATGGGCGCTGATGCAGTGTTGGTAAACACGGCAATTGCGGCGGCAGCGGATCCTATTGCGATGGGGCGTGCCTTCAAGTTAGCGGTTGAAAGTGGCCGTATGGCGTATGAAGCCGGTTTGGCAGGTACGGTAAACCATGCTATTGCCTCTAGCCCATTGACGGCATTTTTGGATCAGCCGGCTTAAGGAGCTTGCGATGAGTTTCGTTGACAAGTGGAAGCAATTGGATTGGGATGATATCCGGTTGTCCATCTATGGTAAGACGGCGGCGGATGTCGAACGGGCACTGCGCAAGCCCAAGCGCGATCTGGAAGATTTCAAAGCCCTGATCTCGCCGGCAGCTGAGCCTTACCTCGAGCAGATGGCACAGCAGTCCGCTGCTCTGACCCGCAAGCGCTTCGGTCATACGGTGTCATTTTACATTCCGTTGTACCTGTCTAACCTGTGTGCCAATGCGTGTACTTACTGTGGCTTTTCGATGGAAAACCGCATTAAGCGCCGCACGTTGGATATGGCCGAGATTGAACGCGAGTGTGAGGCCATCAAGGCCAAGCAGTTCGATAGTATCCTTCTGGTGACCGGCGAGCACGAGCGCAAGGTAGGGATGGAATATTTCCGCGAGGCGTTGCCAGCGATCAAATCCCACTTCAGTTACCTGGCCATGGAAGTGCAGCCGTTGGATCAGGATGAGTATGCCGAGCTAAAAACCCTCGGTCTCGATGCGGTCATGGTCTACCAAGAAACCTACAGTGCCCCGACTTACGCCCAGCATCACCTGCGCGGCAATAAGATGGACTTTGAATACCGCTTGGAAACGCCGGATCGCTTGGCCAAGGCAGGTATCGACAAGATAGGTATTGGTGCTTTGATTGGCCTCGAGGAATGGCGTACCGACTGTTTCTTTGTCGCTGCGCACCTTGATTACCTTGAGCGTACCTACTGGCAGACCCGTTATTCGATTTCCTTCCCGCGCCTACGCCCGTGCGAAGGTGGTTTGCAGCCAAAATCGGTGATGGATGATCGCCAGTTAGTGCAGCTGATCTGTGCCTACCGCCTGCTTAACCCTGAGGTAGAGCTATCGCTGTCGACCCGCGAGTCGGCGCAATTTCGCGATAATGTGCTGCCGCTGGGGATCACCACGATGTCGGCAGAGTCCAAGACCCAGCCGGGTGGCTATGCCGATGATGAGCCAGAGCTCGAGCAGTTTGCGATCAGCGATGAGCGTCCGGCTGTCGATGTCGCCGCCGCGGTCAAGCAGCGTGGCTTTGAGGTGGTGTGGAAAGATTGGCATCACGCCTACTCGGGTTAACTGCCAAGATAAAGTGATTAAATGAAAAACGCCCGCATAGCATAGCTGTGCGGGCGTTTTCTTTATGTTGTCTCGCTATTAACGAGCCAGTGGCGCTGTTGCCTGCTCAAGCCATGCCAGATCATCGCCTTGCAGTGATGGGCTTAGTACTTCGAACACGGTTTGGTGGTAGTTGTTAAGCCAGCTTAACTCGGCATCTGTCATCAGGGACAAATCAACCAAGCGACGGTCGATAGGCGCGCGGGTTAGTGACTCGAAGCCCATCACAGTCATGTCGCCAGCGGTTTCCACTTCGACAACCAACTCTAGGTTTTCGATACGGATCCCGAACGCATCGGCGCGGTAGTAACCCGGCTCGTTCGACAACACCATCCCCGGCAATAGGGCCGTTGGGTTGTGCACTTTGGCAATGCGTTGAGGGCCTTCGTGAACGCTCAGGAAGTGGCCGACGCCATGGCCGGTACCGTGGTCGTAATCGAAACCGTGTGCCCATAGGTGCTGGCGGGCAAGGGCATCAAGTTGTGAGCCTGTCGTGCCTTTCGGGAAGCGGGCAGAGGCTAGACCGATATGGCCTTTAAGTACCAAAGTGAAGGTTTTCTTCACGTCATCGTCCGGCTCACCGATGGCAATAGTTCGGGTGATATCGGTAGTACCGTCTGGGTACTGGCCACCTGAATCAACCAGGTAGACGTTGTCCATTTCCAGCTCGCTTGGCTCGGGCTGGTTGTTGTGGTTGTAGTGACACATCGCCGCATTGCCGGCAGCCGCTGAAATAGTATCGAAGCTGACATCGGTGCAGCTGCTGTCTTCGCTGCGGAACTGCCACAACTTGTCTGACAGGGTTCCTTCGTCGAGCAGGTTACCCTGGGCAACTTGGCTATCGACCCATGCAAGGAACTTGCTGACAGCTACGCCATCGCGGATGTGGCAGGCTTTCATGCCGGCAATTTCCGTTGGGTTCTTGGCTGCTTTCGGTAGCAGGCAAGGGTCGGCAGCATCGAGCAGTGTGGCATCTGCATCACGAAGGGTTTGGCTAGCCCACGCATTGCTGGTGGCAGGGTCAACCAATACGGTTTTGCCTGAAAGCTGCTTGAGGCCTGCTTCCAGTGCTTCCGGTGCATTGACGCGGACACCCTCACCGACATGGTCAGCGAAGCCCTCAGGCAGGCGGCTTGGGTCAATGTAGAAGTCAACGCTCTGATCGGCGTGAAGCAATGCGGTAGAAAGTAGCACCGGTAGGCTTGGTACATCGCTGCCACGGATATTGAGCAGCCAGGCAATGCTGTCTAGTTGGGTGAGAAGCACCGCATCGGCTTTTTGCTTGGTGAGCTCGGCGGCAATCAACGTACGTTTGTCGCTGCTGCTCTGGCCGACGAAGTCCAAGCCCATTAACTTGGCCTGAGATAAGGTCGCTTCAGGGCGATCTGACCAACATAGCTCGATTGGATTTTCGCCAATGCTGACCAATTCCAATTCACCTGCAACTTGTGTTTGGGTGCGGGTTAGCCATGCCGCGCTATGCAGTCGCGGATCAATCGCCACTTTGCTGTTGGGTGCTAGGTTGTCCAGTGCCCACTGTACCGGTGGCTCTTCAATCAGGTGGCGGTATTCGTAAACGTCGCCCGGAACCTGCTTGCGCACCTGAACCACGTAGCGGCCGTCGACAAACATCGCTGCTTTGTCGCGGGCGATCACTGCCATACCGGCCGAACCGGTAAAGCCGGTCGCCCAGTGCAGGCGTTCGTTGTGGGCAGGGATGTATTCGCCCAGGTATTCATCTTCGTGTGGGATCAAAAGGGCGTCGAGCTGGTTTGCTTCCAGCCATTGGCGGATCTGCGCGACGCGTTGCGAGATAACTGCTTGCATGTGCTTACTTTTCCTTTCACTGAGTCACCGTCCTTGTGACGGCTATAAGGGCAGCCTGAATAACAAATACCCCTTTCAGCCACTCGGTGGCAGCAGGAAATATTGGCTGTTCAGGCTGATCTTCCTAAATTAGCGCTTTTGCGTAATAGCTGCAATTAGCTAACAGACAAATCTCGGCAGCGTGAGGTGATAATTTGTCGTAACCAGCTATGCCCTGGGTCTTTTTCTTGATGTTGATGCCAGAAAAGGGTGTAGGCCATAGGAGGAAGTGCTGATGGCAAAGGCAACACCGCCAAATCCAACTGGGCGCTGATGTATGAGGCAAAGTGGCTCGGGGCGGTAAAAACCAGATCGGTATGGGTACATAGGCTGGCTGCGCTGTTGAAGTCCGGGACATACATAGCGATATCCCGTTGCAATCCTCGCTCGGCCAGCTTGTAGTCGAGCAGCCAGCGGTCGTCATTGCCACAGCGAACTTGGATATGGCGCTGTTGGAGGTAACTCGCCTCATCCCAATGCTGGGACAGGATTGGGTGGCCTTTACGTACTAGGCAGCACTGGGTATCGCGGCATAGTTCAGTAAATACGATCCCCTTTGGTGGCATCAGCGTCATCATCGCGTCTTTAGGGTTGAGATCCTTGCCGGTGATGCCGAAGTCGATTTCACCGTTGATCAGTTTGTCGAAGGTATTCGGTTCCCACGCCTGAGTGTCGAGGATGATATTCGGGCCCTCGGCGAAGATATCTCCGAGGAACTGCGGCAGGAACAACGGATAGGCGCTTTCGACCAACGCCATTCGGAAATGCCGGTCACTGGTGTGGGGCACGAAGCTGGCAGGAGCCGTCAGGTGCTCGATATCCCTCAGTAGTTGCTCGAGCATTGGCATCAAGGCCATGGCTCGTGGGGTGGGTTTCATGCCATGGGCGGTACGGACAAACAAAGGGTCATCAAATTGTTCGCGCAGGCGGTTGAGGCTTTTGCTGACGGCTGACTGGCTCAGGCAAAGCCGTTTGGCTGCAAGTGTGACACTGCCTTCCTCAAGCAAAACATGAAGGCAGACCAACAGGTTGAGATCCAACCTGGCGAGTTTTTCAAATGACACGGAACCTTTCTCCCCGAAAAAGTCGTGATATTCCTAAATGGAAAATCGGTGTTGAATATATACCATTTCTTTTCATATCTCGAACGCCGTAAACTGCCGCCATTGCTCAACAGGATAATACTATGCAACCGAAACACTCTGCGGATAAACGGCTGGTGGCCTTGATGGTGACCTTGGTGCTGTTCAGCCCGCTAGCCATTGATATTTACCTGCCAGCGCTGCCGGCGATGGCGGATACCTTTGCGGTCGATTTGACCCGGGTCCAAGATACTGTGACCTGGTTTATGTTCAGCCTTGGCCTCGGCCAGTTGCTGGCTGGCCCGTTGGCTGACCGTTTCGGCCGCCGTCCGATTGCCCTTGGTGGTATCGCGATTTACGGTGCGAGCGCCGCACTGGCCTACGTTGCCCAAACCTTGGACATGTTGTTGGTTGCTCGCTTGCTGCAGGGCTTCGGTGCCTGTGCAACTTCGGTAGCCGCTTTTGCTGCGGTACGCGATAGCTTCGGCCCCGAGAAAAGCGGACGGATGATCAGCTACCTCAATGGTGCGATCTGCTTTATTCCGGCATTGGCACCCTTGCTTGGTACTTGGTTGACCCATCAGTTTGGCTGGCGTGCCAACTTCAGCTTCATGGCGGGGTTTGCCCTTGTCGCCGGTTTGTTTATTATGCTGCTGTTCCGTGAAACCCGCCCGGCAGATACTGACACCTCCGGCTCGGCGATCAGCTTGTCACGCTACTGGTCAGTCCTGAGGGAGCCAACTTTCTTGTACCATGCCAGCCTATGCATGCTAGCAATGGCAGTAATTTTGGCCTACGTGACCTCTGCCCCGGCGTGGCTGATGGTAGAACTTGGCCAGAGCATGAACCAGTTCACCCTGTGGTTTGGTATTAACGCAGCATTGAATATCTTGGCATGTATGGTTGCGCCGAAGTATATCGACCGTTTCGGTTCGCGAAAGACGCTCAATACCGGCCTGGTGATTTTGATTGTGGCAGGTATGTTGATGCTGCTGGTGGGCCATATTGCTGAAGCATGGGCATTTATGCTGCCGATCTTCATGTCTTCGTTTGGCTTTGCCTTTGTGCTTGGCTCTGCGGCAGGCAAGGCGCTGGCACCATTTGGTGACC
>NZ_PYMB01000047.1 GCF_003026455.1 Photobacterium rosenbergii | reverse complement strand
GTAGCACGGCTGATGCGTACTGACTCTTCACCTTCAGAGATTTCTAGCTCGGCAATACCAGACTCTTCTACTAGCTCAATCAGTTTTTTGATTTTACGAATATCCATTTATCTTTCTCTTTTATGTTCAGTTGGCGTCTGCTTGCAGGCGGCGTACCGCAGTTTGCAGGGCGAATTCATAACCATCTGGGCCCAGGCCGCAGATCACCCCGACAGCCTTGTCTGACAGGTAGGAGTGGTGGCGGAATGGTTCCCGGGCATGAACATTAGACAGGTGTATTTCAATGAACGGGATGCTGACTCCCAACAGGGCATCGCGGATAGCAACGCTGGTGTGGGTAAAGGCAGCGGGATTGATCAGAATGAAATCGACCTTGCCATGGGCTTGGTGGATTGCATTGATGATTTCGTGTTCCGCATTCGATTGGATGTGGTCTAGCGTCACGCCTAACTCGGAGGCTTTGGCAGTTAAGTGCGTTACGATCTGGGCCAGAGACTGCTGGCCGTAATGTCCCGGCTCACGCAAACCCAGTAGGTTCAGGTTCGGGCCATTGATCAGTAAAATTCGTTGAACGGTCGACATCTTGACGTTATATCACTTGTATTTGAGGTTTTACTCTAGCAACGTGCAAAAAGCTGAAATGTTGCTTCCCTGTGTTCCGATGTTGTCTGCCAAAACATGCTTGATGAGCAATTATAGAGAATTCACCGCAAATCGCAGCAAAATACTGGTCTAATCACCACATTTTAATTTGTACACATGTACGCTGTTTGGCGATTGAGGGGTAAGAATGGAATATGTAGCAGTTAGCACTATGCGTGACCCTGAGGCAGGTGACAATAGCTAGTTGCGACTGAAATGTAACTTTTAGCACTGGATCAAAAAAGCCGCCCGCAATGTGAACTGGGGCGGCTTTTATTCATTGAGAGCGAAAAATTACAGTACTTTCTGCTTTTCGGCGATCAGTTTCTCTACCACGCTTGGGTCTGCCAGGGTGGAGGTATCCCCCAGTGTTGCGGTGTCGCCGGTGGCAATCTTACGCAGGATACGGCGCATGATTTTGCCCGAGCGGGTTTTCGGCAGCGCATCGGTCCAGTGTAGGAAGTCCGGTGTTGCAATTGGGCCGATTTCCTTACGGACCCAGTTTTTGACTTCTTTGTGCAGTTCTGCCGATGGGATTTCACCATCGTTGAGGGTGATATAGGCGTAGATGGCCTGGCCCTTGATATCGTGCGGTACCCCAACAATTGCCGCTTCAGCAATCTTGTCGAAGGCTACCAGTGCCGACTCGATTTCAGCCGTCCCCATTCGGTGGCCGGAAATATTCAGTACGTCATCGACACGGCCGGTGATCCAGTAGTAGCCGTCTTCATCGCGGCGGGCACCGTCTCCAGTAAAGTACATACCCTTGAAGGTCGAGAAGTAGGTTTGCTCGAAGCGATCGTGATCGCCCCACAGGGTACGCATTTGTCCCGGCCAGGAATCGATCATCACCAGGTTACCCTCGGTAGCACCATCAAGGATGTTACCCATGTTGTCGACCAATGCTGGTTGTACCCCGAAGAACGGACGGGTTGCCGACCCCGGCTTGAGGGCAGTTGCCCCCGGTAGTGGGGTGATCAGGATGCCTCCGGTTTCGGTTTGCCACCAGGTGTCAACAATCGGGCAGCGGCTGTCACCAATGGTACGGTGGTACCACTCCCACGCTTCAGGGTTGATAGGCTCGCCGACCGACCCCATGATACGTAGCGATGAACGCTTGGTGTCGGCAATCGCCTCGTCACCTTTTGCCATCAGGGCACGGATGGCTGTCGGTGCGGTATAAAGGATATTGACGTTGTGCTTATCGACCACTTCGCTCATGCGACTGGTCGAAGGGTAGTTTGGCACACCTTCAAACAGCAGGGTGGTTGCCCCGTTGGCCAGCGGGCCGTAAACCAGGTAGCTGTGGCCGGTGATCCAGCCTACATCAGCGGTACACCAGTAGATATCGCCTTCCTGATAGTCGAAGACATATTTGAAGGTCATAGTGGCATACACCAGGTAGCCACCGGTAGTGTGCAGCACGCCTTTTGGCTTGCCGGTCGAACCTGAGGTGTAGAGAATGAACAACGGGTCTTCGGCATTCATTTCTTCAGGCTCACAATGGGAAGAGGCAACCGCTGTGGCTTCATGCCACCAGACATCACGGCTGCTGTCCCACTCAACGTTGCCGCCGGTGCGTTTGAAGACAATCACTTTCTCTACGCTGGTGACCTCGTCGTTGGCCAGCGCATCATCAACGTTCTTCTTCAGTGGTACCGCACGGCCGCCGCGGATCCCTTCATCGGCAGTGACCACGACTTTGGCATTGGAATCGGTAATACGGCCAGCGAGGGCTTCTGGTGAGAAACCACCAAATACAATCGTGTGGACGGCACCGATGCGGGTACAGGCCAGCATGGCAACAGCGGCTTCGGCAACCATCGGCATGTAAAGGCAAACCACATCGCCTTTGCGTACACCTTGGCTCTTCAGGGCGTTGGCAAACTGGCACACTTGCTCGTGCAGCTCGTTATAGGTGAGGGTGGCATCATCAGACGGGTCATCGCCTTCCCAGATAATCGCTGGCTGGTCGCCACGGGTCGCGAGGTGGCGGTCAATACAGTTGGCTGACACATTGAGGGTGCCGTCTTCGAACCAACTGATGCTGACATGGCCGGTATCAAACGAGGTGTTCTTGACCTGACTGAATGGCTTGATCCAGTCAACAATCTGGCCGTGCTCGCGCCAGAAGCCTTCCGGGTTGATCACAGACTGCTGGTACATTTCACGGTACTGCTCATCGGTAACATGGGCGTTGGCTGCGATGTCCTGGTTTACTGGATACACATGAACCTCACTCATTTCTTTCTCCTTGTGTTCCGTTAATGTCCGTACTGGACCGGATTATTCTGTATGCAGGTTTTGGCTTGCGTGATTAATAACTTCCGACAGATCGCCGCAGGTCTCAATTAGACTTTAGGATGAGAGCGGGCAAAATGTGGGGAAATGGCCCGTTTTGCAGTGTTGTTGCAGTCAAAAACTTGCGCTTTATCGCTGATAAAACGCAACTTGATTGCCTTGTAAGATGTTGATTAATTTATTTTCTTTCGCTGGCGGTTAAGCTTGCCTAGCAACAGGGTGAGGCAGATCACCGTGTTTTAGCCGAACGTAGATCATCGCAGCGGCAATCGCATCTTGCAGCGCATCGTGGCGCGGCGGTACCGGCAGGTCGAGGTGGCGGCTGATTGCCTCGAGGCTGAGGTCGAAATAGGCATTGGGCAGTTGGCGCTCGAGCTGCTCGTGATAGAGGTGGCTGACCTCGATCGTTTTGTTGGGTAACGGGAAGCCGAAGTAGCGCTGGAAGTAGCGATCGAGGATCGTTTTATCGTAGCGGATATGGTAGCCGACCAGTGGGCGGTTGCCGATAAAGGCCAGCAATTTTTCTAGTGCCTGGCCTTCTTCCAGCCCTTGGTTGAGATCCTGGTGACGAATGCGGTGAATCGCCACTGAGCCGGCATCAAGGCTGGCTGGCGCCCGTAGAGTGAGGTGGATAGACTGGCTAGTGAGGATACGGTTGTCCTGGATCCGGGTCGCGGCAATGGTGACCAGTTCGGCGCTGTGCGGATCCAAACTGGTGGTTTCGCAATCGAGTGAAACCAGTTCGGTGCCGCGGTAGCGGGAGAATAGGTCGTGGTACTGGCTGTCCTTGAATTTATGGCGGTACCACCAGCGTCTTAGGGTATTAATCATCATCATGCTCCTTGGCTGGTGCTAGTCGCGGATCTGGTAGTGGTACCCGAGCCATTCCTTGAATTTTTTCACCACATGCAGGCTGTGGCGCAGCAAGTCACGGTCGGCGCGGTTGAGTCGCTCGACATTGAGGTGCTGCTGCAACCCACCGGCAGGGATATCCAGTTGCTGGCGCAGGCGCAATTTGATGAACAACTTCAGGGCTTCGCTGAGGTTGGAGGCAGTATCATTCTCCAGCACCTTACGCTGGGCCAGTTGCTCGAGACGGGTGAAGGTATTGTTGTCCTCGATACCATGTTCAAGCGCCAGTGCCCTTACGCCGTGGACAATCGGAAAAATCCCGCCGCGCTTTATATCCAGCCCATCCTTGCCTGATTTCAACTTGCCGAACAAAGATAGCGGAACGCTAAACCGCAATGCCGGGCGGGTGAAGGTGGTCAGCAGCAACTCTTGCTCGGCCATTTGCTGATGTAATTGTTGTTTGATTGGGCGTAACAGTTCGGGGTTACCGGCGACGGCATGGCTGTCGGCGAGGATTGCCAAGTCCATCATTTCATTCTCAGTACCCTTACGGGCAAAATCTTTCAAGGTTTGTAACCACTCACTTTGGTGCTTGACCCACTTGGGGTTATTGACCATCACCTTGCCCGGACAGAGCGGGTAGCCCAGTTGGTGCAGGGTATGGGTCAGGGTTTCCATTGTGTCGCCCAACCCTGGCCATTCGACACCGTCTTCGATGATCAGGGCATTGTCTTGATCGGTTTTGAGAATTTGCTCGCCACGCCCTTCTGAGCCCATGACGACCAGACAACAGTGGTTCTGCAGTGCTTGGGGTACCACCAAGCGGAAGGCTTTCTCGATGATCTGCTCATTGACCGCCGCGATGAGTTCCATCACGAAACGGGTATGGATGCCATTGTTGAACAGGGTCGCCACCAGCCTCGATTGGCTGCTGGCCGCCAGGGAGAGTTCCTCGACAGTCGTTGCCCGGGCGATCCGCAGGGTCAGGACATGGGAATGGGTCGAGAACAGGCTCAGTACCTGGGTCAGGTCTAGCATACCCACTAACTCTGCGCCGTCAGTGACCGATACCCGTTTGACCTTGTGCCGGGTCATCGCCAGCATCGCATTGAACAGGTAGTCGCCTTTACTGACACTGATCACCGGGCTGGTGGCGACCTCACCAATAGCGGTGGAGGCGGGCAGGTTGTCGAGCATAACAGCATGGAGCAAATTGGTGCGGGTAATGATGCCGTAAGGCTGCTCGTCCCCCGCTTCGACCAAGGCGGCATCCATGCCCTGTTGCTGCAATTTCACCGTCGCAGCGTGCAAATCACAGCTGCGCGGTAAGATCAGGCAAGGTTGGATATTGCTGCTGTCGACCCGGGTCAGGATGAATTCCGCCAAATTCTGCTGGCGCTGGGCTTCTTCCAGTAATTCTTGGCGGCGGGCCAGACTGGTGTCGAAGTAGGCGGCGAACTGGCTGTTGCCATGATAGAGGCCGAGAAACAGTGGCTTGGGAACCAGATAACACAAGGTGTCTTCCAGTGCGGTATAACGGTGGCGGCATGATGGCTCTAGCTGGGAGCGGACATCGAATAGGTCATCGCTAGTGTAATGGGCATAGATTTCGCTGCCGTCCGCAGCACTTTCCTCAACGCTGCCCTTGATAATGATGTGCAATTGCTCGCTGGGTTTGCCGGCCTCAACCAGGATATCCCCATGGCGGTAGTAGGCCACATCCAGTGAGTCGACCAGGCGTTGTTGCTGCTCGCTACTGAGACGGTCAAAAGGGGGCAGGGAGGTATCAAAGCTGTCGGACATGTCGGCTCTCCGGAACGATGGGCACTGTATGCAGTGTCTGCTTGATAACGCAAAAGCTCCAGACGACTTTAGTCTACTATCGGCAAAAAAAGGGTTGTCCTGCAAAGTACAGCCGGCAGTGAAATGGGGGAAAGAAAAAGGGCGGATAATTTCATTGGGGCTATGTTCCATTAGAGGCATAATAACGCCCAGATTTTTTCAGTACGATAGGACAAGGCATGTTTCGTAGTAGCCCTTACGGTTGGACCTCGCAGTACCTGCTGGGTTTTTTCTTTAATTATGGTGTTTATCTTCCGTTCTGGGCGTTGTGGTTGGCGCATCTCGAGGTCAGTGCCTCTAATATTGGCCTATTGCTGGGGCTGGGCTTTGGTGTCCGTTGCCTAGCTAACCTGGTTATCACTCCCCGTATCCACAAAGTCGAGCATCTTATCCCAGCCCTGCGTGGCTTCGGTTTGGCAGCGCTCATCAGTTGTATCGCCTATATCTATTGTGGTGGTAGTTTGTGGGCACTTACTGTCATGACGGTAATTTATAACATGATGGTCGGGCCTATCGTGCCGCTGTCGGATGCGTTGGCAAACCACTACGCCAAAGAAGGCCACCTCGACTATGGTCGAACACGCCTATGGGGCTCGGTTGCCTTTATCGCAGGCTCTACCGTGGTAGGTTTGCTGGCGGCACAATACAGCCCGGATGTGATCCCTTGGGTAGCGGCTGCGGGTTTGGTCGGGGCACTGGTGCTGGGGATGCGCCAGCCGACTATCCTGCCGGTCTCAGAGCCAGGTAGCCACGACCAGCCACGTCCTGCCTTGATGCAGTTGATGCGTGATCCGGCAGTCCTTCGCTTTTTGACCATTATCGCCTTGCTGCAGGGCAGCCATGCCGCTTACTACAGTTTCAGTGCCATTTACTGGAAGGAAGTGGGCTACAGCGAAGATGTGATTGGTTACCTGTGGAGCTTCTCGGTAGTCGCTGAAGTCGCCGTCTTTGCTATGAGCAAGCGCCTCTTTGCTGGTTGGTCGGTGGTCGGTATGTTCCGCCTGGCCGCTGTCGGTGTGCTGATCCGCTGGGGGATCACGGCCAGCATGACTGAGTTACCTTTGCTGGTCGCCGCCCAGGCCCTGCATGGTGTGACGTTCGCTGCCTGCCACCTGGCCACAATCCGCTATATCCAGAAAGCCCAGAGCAACCAGATGGTTGCCTTGCAGGCATTGTATAACGCCTTGCCGATGGGGGCTTTCATGGCTCTGATGACCGCTTTGAGTGGCTGGTTGTACGGTCTGTGGGGTGCCAATATTTTCTGGTTGATGGCGGCGATGGGGATCCCGGCGCTGTTGATGAAAGTCGAGCCCAAGGCCCGGCGCCAGTTTGCCCAAGCGGGTGAAGTGGCCGATAACCAGTAATTCAGCCTTGGTTGTAGCACGCTGCAGCCAAGAACTGTGATCCTGCTGATTGGTGAGTGCCAGTGGTTTGGTTACACTGGTGCTCACAATATATTCAAATCATTTGGGTATAATCAATTAGTTGGAGATAAAGCATGGCACAGGGATGGATTGTCGTGCCGGTCACATTGGCCTATTTGGGACTGTTGTTCTGGATAGCCTGGTACGGGGACCGGAAAAAACAGTGGATGTCACGCTGGCGGCCGTGGATTTACTGCCTGTCGATTGCCGTGTATTGCACTTCCTGGACCTTCTACGGCACGGTTGGCCAAGCCAGCCAGAATATCTGGTCCTTCCTTCCTATCTATATCGCACCGATTTTGGTGTTCACTTTCTTCTGGCGGGTGCTAGCCCGGCTAATACTGATCGCCAAACGCGAACACATTACCTCGATTGCTGACTTTATTGCGGCCCGTTACGGTAAATCGCAAGGGCTTGCCGTTCTGGTCACACTGATTGCCGTCGTCGGCATACTGCCCTATATCGCTCTGCAACTGCGTGGTATCACCATGGGGTTGGAGTTGGTTGCACCGAATCTCGGTCAGGAGATGGGGGGCACAGAAGGCTCCCTCGATACGGCTTGGGTGGTAACAGTGGCGTTAGCTGTCTTCACTGTCTTGTTTGGTACCCGCCATATCGACAGTACCGAGCACCACCGCGGCATGATGATGGCAGTCGCATTTGAATCCATTATCAAATTGGTGGCGTTCTTGGTGGTTGGGGTATTCGCCGTCGTTTTGCTGTTTGATATTCCGGAGTTGGCAACGGCAAGCCGTGAACTGCTTCAACCTACCACTCCCCATATTGGCAGTTTGTTGATCCATACCCTATTCACCATGGCCGCGATTATCTGCCTGCCACGCCAGTTCCATACCACGGTAGTCGAAAATGAAAGAGCGCAGGACTTGCACCGGGCGCGCTGGGTATTCCCGGGTTATCTGGTGCTGATGGGGATCTTTGTTATCCCGTTGGCGTTGGCTGGTCAGGTATGGCTACCCCATATCGCCGCCGATACTTATGTGATTAATTTGCCGCTGTTGCATGGTGCCGAAGGCATTGCCTTGTTGGCTTTCCTCGGGGGGACCTCGGCAGCGAGCGGGATGGTGATTGTCTCGACCATCGCCCTTGCCATCATGGTCTCCAACGATCTCGTGCTACCGATGCTGCTGCGCCGGATGCGGATCTCCGGCCGTAACCACCACGCCTTTTCGGGGATCCTGCTCAACATTCGCCGTGGCCTCATTCTGCTCTTGTTGCTGGCAGCGTGGGGCTTCTACCAGATATTGGGAGAAATCCCGTCGTTGTCAGCCATTGGTTTGCTGTCATTTGCGGCGATTGCCCAGTTTGCCCCAGCGCTACTGGGCGGGATCTATTGGCGTGAGGGTAACTGTAATGGTGTCTATGCAGGCCTGCTGGGCGGTATCGCCATTTGGGGCGTGACCATGATGGGCCAGACCAATATGCTGGCTGGCACACCACAGACCAATATCTTGCTGTGGCTACTGGCGCCGCCGAATTGGCCGGTGCTCGGTAAGTTATCGAGTGTTGACTGGGGCATGCTACTGAGTCTGTTGGTCAATATTGGATTATATGTAAGTGTGTCCTTACTGACCCGTTCAAGTTTGACTGAAAGGCTTCAGGCTGCTTCGTTTGTCGGCGCACCGTTGCCGGAAAGTGGTGACAGCAGCTTGTACCAGACCCGCGTAACGGTCGCCGAGTTGGAAATGCTGGCAGCAAGGTTTGTTGGCCGCAAACGCATTCGCCATGCCTTCCGCCAGTTTGGTGAGCAGCGCCATGAAGCGCTTCTACCACAACAGCAAGCGCCTTCTACCCTGATCCGGCATACCGAACGGGTTTTGGCTGGGGTATTCGGGGCGTCTTCTGCCCGCTTGGTCCTGACATCGGCGCTGCAGGGGCGCAAGATGCAACTGGAAGAGGTCGCAACAATTGTCGATGAGGCCTCGGAATTGTTTGATTTCAGCCGAGGCCTGCTGCAGGGGGCGATTGAGCATATCAGCCAGGGCATCGCCGTGGTCGACAAGCAGTTGCGGCTGGTGGCCTGGAACCAGCGCTATACCGAGATGTTCACTTTCCCGCCGGGCCTCATTCAGGTTGGTAGGCCGATTGCCGATGTCATCCGCCACAATGCCGAACTCGGCCTTTGCGGCCCGGGCGATCCGGAAAGCCACGTTGCCAAGCGGGTCGAGCACCTGCAGCGGGGGACGGCACATACTTCCTCAAGGATCCGCCCTGATGGGCAGGTGATTGAGGTGCAAGGCAATCCGATGCCCGGTGGTGGTTTCGTGATGAGCTTTACCGATATCACCGAGTTCCGTAATGCTGAGAAAGCCCTGCAAGAAGCCAATGAAACCTTGGAAGAGCGGGTAAGGCAGCGGACCAGTGAACTCGAACGCCTTAACCGCCAGTTGGTCAGTGCCACCCAGCAGGCTGAACTGCAGGCCCATTCCAAAGGGCGCTTTTTGGCGGCGGTGAGCCATGATTTGATGCAGCCGCTCAATGCCGCAAGGCTATTTTCGTCCTCGTTGGCGGAAGTGGCGAAGGAGCAAGAAGCGGCCAAGCTGGCTCGCCATATTGAAAGCGCGCTAGGTGCAGCGGAAGACTTGATAGGTGACTTGCTGGATGTGTCCCGGTTGGAGTCCGGCAAATTGCAGGTAAATGTCCATGCGTTTCGGATCAGCGAGGTGCTTGATACCTTAAGTGCCGAATTCGGTGCCTTGGCCCGCGAGCAGGGGATCACCTTCGAGGTCGTGCCTTGTAATGCGGTGATCCATTCGGATCCCAAGTTGCTGCGCCGTGCATTGCAGAATTTCCTGACCAATGCCTTCCGCTATAACCCCAAAGGCAAGGTGGTGTTGGGCGTTCGCCGCCGTGGCAGCGGGCTGCAGGTCGAGGTGTGGGATAATGGCCCGGGGATCCCAGAAGAGAAGCAGGCCCATATTTTTGATGAGTTTACCCGCATCGAACGCAGCGGTGTCGATCATGGTTTGGGACTTGGCCTTGCGATTGCTCGCGGGATCAGCCGGGTGCTGGATCACTCCCTGTCACTGCGCTCATGGCCAGGCAAAGGCACGGTATTTGCCCTCGGGGTAAGACGGGGTGTGTTGGTTGAAGTGCCGGAGAAACCGACGTTGGCAGACAAAACACCGGCTCCGCTGGCTGGGTTAAAGGTGCTGTGTGTTGATAACGAGCCGGATATTTTACTGGGGATGGAGACCCTGCTGGCCCGCTGGGGCTGTGAGATCCGTCTGGCCGAAACAGTCACTGCCGCGATGCAGCAGTTGGCTGACGGCTGGCAGCCTGATTTCATCTTGAGTGATTACCACCTTACCGACGGAGAAACTGGCTTGCAGGTACTGCAGCAATGCACCCTGAAGCTCGGTAAATGTTTCCGTGGTGCGGTGATAAGTGCAGACCGGACCGAGGAGACCAAGACCATGATTGAAGGGCACGGTTTCAGCTTTATCAGCAAGCCGGTCAAACCACTCAAGTTGAGGGCGCTGCTTAACCAGCACCAGAAAGCGAGTGCAAAGCTATAGCTCTTAATTGCATGTTAGAGAGTGTAATTTCAAAACCTACCCGGCATGGACGCAGGGTTGGAGCGACAGGGATGTCTTTATGCACTTTTGAAATTATCACTCTGTGACATGTTATTTGTGTACGAAAAAAAACGGAGCCGCAGAGGCTCCGTTTTGGTTTACTTTTCAGGATGTTTGATTAGTGATCGTGCGCAGCACCAGCACCTTTCGGATAGCGGATAGACTCCACCATATCCTGTACATCTTTCGGTACTTCAGCCGTAAACTTGTTCACGACAATCGAGACCACGAAGTTCACACACATACCTAGCGTACCGATACCCTCAGGGCTGATACCGAACCACCAGTTTTCTGGTGTGCTCGCTGCTGGGTTGATGAACTTGAAGTAGATGATGTAGCTGGCTGTGAAGGCAATACCTGTCAGCATGCCGGCAATCGCCCCTTCTTTGTTCATCTTCTTGTAGAAGATACCCAGGATAATCGCAGGGAAGAAGGACGCCGCTGCTAAGCCGAAGGCGAAGGCCACAACCTGTGCCACGAAGCCCGGCGGGTTGATACCCAGGTAACCCGCACCCACGATGGCGACAACGGCAGCGAGACGTGCGGCGAGCAGCTCCTGTTTGTCGGTCATATTGGGCTTGAAGCCTTTCTTCAGCAAGTCATGGGATATCGAGGTCGAGATAACCAGTAGCAAGCCTGCTGCGGTTGATAGTGCGGCTGCCAGACCACCGGCTGCCAGTAATGCAACCACCCAGTTCGGTAGTTTCGCCAGCTCAGGAGAAGCCAGTACGATGATGTCACGGTTGATGGTCATCTCGTTGCGCTCATCGCCCGAGTAGAACATCTTGCCATCGCCATTCTTGTCTTCCCAGCCAACTAGGCCGGTACTTTCCCAGTTCTTATACCAGCTTGGTGCATCTGCAGCTGCAACACCCTGCATGTCAGGACCGTTGATGGTCTCAATCATATTGACACGGGCAAACGCGGCCACACCTGGTGCTGTGGTGTATAGCAATGAGATGAACAGTAGCGCCCAACCAGCAGAGATACGTGCATCGCGCACTTTCGGTACCGTGAAGAAGCGGATGATAACGTGTGGCAGGCCTGCGGTACCAACCATTAGGGCTGCACAGATGAAGAACACATCCACCATGCTCTTGTTACCTTCGGTATAGGCGGTAAACCCGAGCTCCTCGGTTAAGCCATCAAGTTTATCTAACAGGTAGACATCGGTACCAGAGATGGTCGACCCCATACCAATTTGCGGGAATGGGTTGCCGGTCATCATGATTGAAGTGAAGATAGCCGGGACAAGGAAGGCGAAAATGAGAACACAGAATTGAGCCACCTGCGTATAAGTGATGCCTTTCATGCCACCAAGTACGGCATAGAAGAACACAATCCCCATACCAATGATGATACCTAGGTTGATATCAACCTCGAGGAACCGTGAGAATACCACGCCCACGCCACGCATCTGGCCTGCAACATAGGTAAAGGAAACGAAGATGGCACAGAAGACCGCCACCATACGCGCAGTTTTGGAGTAGTAACGCTCACCGATAAAATCAGGTACGGTGAACTGGCCAAACTTACGCAGGTAAGGTGCCAGACATAGCGCCAACAGTACGTAGCCACCGGTCCAGCCCATCAGGTAGACCGCACCATCGTAACCGACGAATGAGATGATACCGGCCATCGAAATGAAAGAGGCTGCCGACATCCAGTCTGCCGCTGTCGCCATACCATTGGCGACTGGGTGGACACCGCCACCGGCGACGTAGAACTCACTGGTTGACCCGGCACGGGCCCAAACAGCGATACCGATGTAGAGTGCGAATGTGATGCCGACGAGAATAAACGTCCAAGTTTGAATATCCATGTTCTAAACCCCTAGTCTTCTTGTACGTTGTATTTCTTGTCGAGCGCATTCATACGCGCTACGTAGACAAAAATCAGGGCAACAAAGGTATAGATTGACCCTTGTTGAGCGAACCAAAACCCAAGCTTGAAACCGCCCAGTTGAATGGTGTTGAGCGCATCGACAAATAAGATGCCTGCGCCGTAAGACACTACAAACCAGATGGCCAGCAGCGTGCCCATAATTCCCAAGTTTTCCTTCCAGTAGGCTTGAGCATGTTCTGTTGATTCGAACGCCATTGCCTTCTCCTTCCACGTCGTCATAAATCACGTTAATGAAATGTTACGCATTGACAATAGCAATGAATGGTCAAGGAAACAGTGCAACTTTAGTCGAGGAAAAAACGGCAAAATCGCTGGCTTAGCAGCGATTTTGTGAAGTCAGGCGGAAATTGAGGATGTTGTGAAAATGTTACGTTAGCCGAAAGTCTAACAGGGTAATGAAAAAAATTACGGGTTGATGTCCATCTGCTGCAGCAAGATTACCGCTTGGGTGCGGTTCTTGACCCCAAGCTTGCGGAAAATGGCGGTCATGTGGGCTTTGATGGTTGCTTCGGAGACATTGAGCTCATAGGCGATTTGCTTGTTGAGCAGTCCGTCGGACAGCATCCCCAATACCTTGTATTGCTGCGGGGTGAGGGCGGCAATTTTATCGGTTAGCTCGGTCAATTCATCGTTACCTTCGCCGAGCCCTTCCGGGAACACCGGTTCGCCATCAAGCACCTGGTTGAGCGAGCTGATCAGTGCCCGCATATCACTGGATTTGGGGATAAAACCAAACGCGCCATGGCTGCGTACCTGACGGATCACGCTGGGTTCTTCACTGGCGGAAATCACTACAATTGGCAGGTCAGGGTACTGGCTGCGGAGCTGGATCAGCCCCGACATGCCGTTGGCACCGGGCATTTTCAGATCAAGCAGGAGCAGGTCGACATCGTCCTCTTTGTCGAGCAAGGTCAGCAGGCTGTCGAGCGAGTCAGCTTCGAGCAGGTTGGCCCCGCTGATCGCCATATGCACGGATTGAAACAGTGCATTACGGAACAGCGGGTGGTCATCGGCAATCACTATCGTGTACTGGGCGTCCATGGCAATCACATTTTGTTGTTTTTAATAACGCTATCACTGCCTTAAGACTAGATCAATTTGTTAACACTCAAGATCTGAACTGGATCAGACCAGTTTGTTAGTGCGGTGTAACCGGCAGTGCCGTAGCGAGAGAAAAGGTGGTCAAAGCGGTGGGATAAGTTGGTGGAGAAGGGGATTTCTGAAGTATTGAGAAACGGTTTCTGGAAGAGGAAACCGCTGCTCAAATTGTGGCTGTTAGCCTGCTACACTTAACGGGCTAGCTGGTGGTTGGTTAGGTGGGCAAGGAAAGGCTCGGCTTTCATGAAGCCGGTCAGGCGGGCGCCTTCCATCCGGTTACCTTGGCTATCCCAGAAATCTAAAGTCGGCAGGCCGAGTACATCCATTTCCTGCAGCAGCTCGATATCGGCCGGCGAGCTCTGGGTGACGTCGGCTTGCAGCAAGACAAAGTTGCCAAGCTGCTTGGCCACTGCCGGGTCATGGAAGGTGTACTTCTCGAATTCTTTACAGGCGACACACCAGTCGGCGTAGAAATCCAACATTACCGGCAGCTGCTGAGCTTTAGCCTCTTCCAGCGCCAGAGTCAGGTCGTCGATATTGTTGACGCGCTTGAACTCGACTTTGATTTCTTGCTTAGCCGCAACTTTCGTTGTAGTGCCTGTTAGCAGCGGGTAAAGGGGCTGGACAGAGATAAACAAGCCGACAATTGCCACCACGGCCAATGTGCTGCTTCGCCATGATACTGCCAGGGTGTTTTTGACATGGTAGAGCCAGCCAAAGGCGGCAATACCGAGCAGCGACCACAGGTAAGGCATCAGGAAGCCCGGCAGGATACGCTCAAGCAGGAACAGCGGTACGGCCAGCAGGACAAAGCCGAAGAAGGCTTTGACATGGTTCATCCAATTGCCAGCTTTCGGCAGCAGTTTGTTGCCGAACATCGCGGCAAGGATGAGCGGGATCCCCATACCTATAGCGAGAGCATAAAGAGCCACAGCCCCCGTCAGCAAATCACCACTCTGGGCGACATAGATCAGGGCACCGGACAGCGGCGCGGTGGTGCATGGTGAACAGACCAACCCGGAGATAGCCCCCATCGCGAATACGCCGCCACTGCTACCGCCTTGCTGTTTGTTGCTCAGGCCGTTGAGCCAAGTCTGGACGCTGCTCGGCAGCTGCAGTGTGTACATGCCGAACATCGACATTGCCAGCGCGACGAACAGTACGCTCAGGCCAATCAGGATATACGGGTGTTGCAGCGCGGCTTGGAACTGCATCCCCGCAGAGGCGACCACCAAGCCGAGAAGCGTATAGGTCAGCGCCATACCCTGGACGTAGATAAAGGCAAGGCGGAAGGCCCTGCCGTGGCTGAGTTGCCCGTTGCCAAGCACGATACCGCTTAGGATTGGGTACATCGGCAGCACGCAGGGGGTGAAGGCGAGGCCAATCCCCAATGCCAGGAAGACCAACGGCGTCCACCATTGATCGGCCAAGTCGCTGGCTAGTTTGTCCTGCTCGGAAGCTGGTGCTCTGGTTGCGGATATAGGCTGTGAGTATGTACTTACATTGCTTTCGGCGCCGGTTTGCTGAGGCGCTTGGTTGCCAGTTGCAGGTGGCTCTATCGGTGCGGCATTGGCGGCAGCCATAACGGCGCTAAGCGGAACCTGGCGGATCTCAGGCGGGTAGCAGAAGCCGGCTTCGGCGCAGCCCTGGTAGCGGACAATCAGGGTATCGGTATCGGCGGCTTGCACCACAGGGACAGTCAGGGTCAGTGGTTCGGTATAGATGTTGACCTCACCAAAGAACTCGTCGTGGTAAGGCTTGCCTGTGGGGATATCAACCGTGCCTAGCGTTGCCGTGTCCGAACTGACAGATAACTGGTGCTGGTAGAGGTAGTAGCCTGGCTTGATTTGCCAGTCGAGATAAACCTGATCGCCCTGCTGGGTGAAGTTGAAGCTGAAGGCTTCATCAACAGCAACAAAGCTATTGGGTGAACTGTTGAAGCCCGGCAGTTTTAGGGCCGAGGCCGGTAGGCTGAGCACCAACATGCTGAGCAAGGCAAGCAGGGGGAATGTCCGGCGCCATGCGAACTGGCCTGCTGCACATTGAAGTCTTTGTAATAGCGTCATTAAATCTGGCTCGTCTATGAGTTGCCCTACCAAAAGCGGCGGCAGGGAAAGAACAGCTAGTTTGGCGCAGCGAAATCGTGCGCCATGAATTAACTATACTCTGTCAGACCGAGTTAATCAGTGTTTGGTTTCATTTGCTTGCAATAGCCTGCTGGCTATTGTCGAGCGCATCACGCATGAAGTCAGTGAAGATCTGGATATGGGCAGGGACATAGCCCAAGCGCTGGTAGAGCATGTAGATAGGACGGGGCGGCGAGTACCAGTTTTCCATCATGGTCGAGAGTTGGCCTGTGGCAATGGCATCGGCGACGACATAGTTGGGCAGGCTGGCGATCCCCAACCCCTGGATGGTGGCTTGTTTGATGCTGTTGAGATCGGCAATAGCCATCTTGACCGGCGAGTTAATCCAGATGGTTTCCTGGCTGTCCTTCTTGTTAGTTAGTGCCCACTCAAATTCTGGAACGCTGGCGAGACGGGCATGGTCGTTGAGTTCGTCCGGATGGGCCGGCGCTCCCTGGTTGGCAAGATAGGCCGGGCTGGCGACTAGTACCCGCTGCGACTCGCCGATATTGGCGGCGGCAAAACTGGAGTCTGGCTGCTGGCCGACACGAAAGACCACATCGTACTGCTCTGGGCTGTAGTCATGGTGCTGGTTGGACAGATGGGTCAGGGACAGGGAGATTGCCGGGTACTGGGCAAGGAACTGGTTGAATAGCGGCATTAGCCGATACGTC
>NZ_PYMB01000046.1 GCF_003026455.1 Photobacterium rosenbergii | reverse complement strand
CACCTGCAACGTTACCGTCTTTATCCAATACTTGCGCATTGCCTTTGGCATCAACATCTACCTTGTAGCCCGCTTTCTCTAGCTTCATGATGTCAGACACTTTAACGATATTGCGCTGACCCGGAGTCAGGTTTGAGCCCCCATTACCATTCTTGTCGTCCGGCTTAATCGGAGTTGGCTTCTTACCACCATTAGACTGTTCAGAATCTGAGTTTACAGCAGCGATTGCCTCATCAATTTCACTAATCACTTTAGCATTAGATTCAATTGCTTTTTTGTAATCATCACCGCTTAACTTTTCTTTCATCAGAGCGCTTCGGACTTCGTTAATTTTTAACTCTTTACCACCAATCTCGATGGTAGTTTCACCTCGTTCAGCAGCAACAGCAGCAGCATCATCAACAATA
The DNA here is from genome assembly GCF_003026455.1 of Photobacterium rosenbergii. Classification (GTDB taxonomy): domain Bacteria; phylum Pseudomonadota; class Gammaproteobacteria; order Enterobacterales; family Vibrionaceae; genus Photobacterium; species Photobacterium rosenbergii. The sequence goes on along the minus strand of NZ_PYMB01000046.1, from coordinate 16,501 downwards.
GAAGAAAATGCGTCTTGAGCTTCATAGTCACCAAAAATCGGATCGCCATTTTTGCTCTTCGATTTGATATACATGCTGCCCATGGCATCTTTAATAGCGATTTGAGTTTCAGCGTCTTGCTTAGAAAGATCACGCATGAATTCATAAGCCATTTCACGACGCTCTGCTCGTTGGTCAGAACCACCAGTAGCATACTTAGAGAATGCTTTACCAACATCTGGACTGATTTGAGTAATTTTGGCAGCAATAACATGATATTGAGCAGTAAGGATACCGTGCTCCACTGAGCTACCTTGAGTCTTAGCCTCAATAGCCATTACCGGAGCTGAAATAGCTGATGCTAAAGACAGCGCGATGAGCGTTTTTTTCATTTCATTTCCCACATAAGGTTAGATATTTCAAAAGTGTTTTACATCAAACCTCCTTGTTGACGGGGCGAGATATTAGAGATCACATATTTTAATGTCAAACCTATTTGCGGGAAAATTTCCCTGACCTGTAACCACACAGAGTTAAACCAAGACACTTTACATTTAAAATCATACAAATATGAAGAATGTAAGAATTTGTTAATCTGGACAGGTTTAGAAAACACTGTTGCATTGAATCAATAGCTGCCTAACCAAACACAAAGGGGTTATATCAAATCTCATGTGACAGCTCAGATTTAAGTGCCTGTGGTGATGAAGGGAGCTAGGCGCGTTGGGGCTTGGTGGCAATAGAAGTCAGCACCGAGACAGGCGCTGACTACTTCGATTGATTGTGAGAAAGATATGAAGTTAAGGGTTACGCAGAGCTGCGGATGATCAGTTCTGGGGCCAGTACGACTTTCTCGACTGCGGGTTCTGAGGCTTTCATTTTCTGTACTAACCGCTTACCGGCTTGCTCGCCAATCTCTGAAGCGGTTGATGACATAAAGGTCAGAGGTGGGTGGGTGAGTTCAGCTTCGGCCACATCATCGAAGCCAATTAAGGCAACTTGCTGGCCGATATAATTATCGCGGCCAACGGTGCGGTTGGCACGTTCAACCCCATAGACTGCACCCAACGCAGTCGCAGGACGATGGCATAAGATAGCGGTGATCTTTGGGTGCTGAGTCAGCAGTTCTTGTACCGTATTGGCTGCTGCCTTCTGGCTCCCCTCACACTCTACGATCCACTCGTTTTTGAACGGCAAACCGTATTGGATCAAAGTCGTGCAATAGCCACCTATACGCTCGGCACGAGTGAGTGAATCCCCCAGTCCGCCGACATAAGCAATATGCCTATGCCCTTGCTCGACCAAATGTTGGGTAGCGCGCTTGGCGGCTAGGGTATTATCCGGTACGACATAATCGATATCGTCATTTACCGTTGCCCGGGCCACACAAACCGCAGGAATTTCCGCCTGAGCCAACATATCTATCACGCTCTGGCTCGCCCCGCGCAATGGGCTGAATGCCACCCCGGCAACCCCTTGTTGGATCATCGACTGAACACATTTTTCAAGCCTCTCAGGTGAGTCTCCACACTGGGCAAGGAAAAGCATAAAGCCATGCTTTTCGAGGATCTGGCTAAATCCAGCAGTGATCTCAGTATAAAAGGGATCGGTGATATCTTTAAGCACCAAACCAACTAGGTTGGACTGGCTGGAGCGCAAGTTGGCCGCCGCCTTATTACGGACATAGCCCAGCGTTTTGATCGCCTCATTGACCTTACTAATCGTGGCCTCGGAAATCCGCCCTTTGTTGCCGAGCACCAGTGAGACAGTCGATACCGACACCCCTGCATATTCAGCAACATCTGTTATTTTTACTTTTCTTTGGGTCATTGGCAGTACGTATCCGTCTTTGAGAGCCCAAGAATATTACATGCCAGTAAAACGTTCTATCGAGCTTTTCACACTTTTACCTCGATCACAGTTTAAATCACCAGCGAAAAACCGATCTGATTTCGTGATCAAACCAGCGAAATCAACTGATAAAACGTTTTATCCTTATTGCGTGAACACATTCAGCACGTTGATGCATGAGTAATAACGTCTCTGCCTCAGCGTTTTTTTACAAAAGATTGATAAAACGTTTTATCAACTCTACCTACACAATAATAAGGTTAGGGGTTACCCACTATGTCCAACACATCCAAGAAAACCACCCTATGGGAGTTTTTCCAGAGCCTCGGAAAAACCTTCATGCTGCCGGTCGCCCTGCTGGCGTTCTCCGGTATTCTGCTCGGGATCGGTAGTTCACTATCGAGTAACGCAGTAAAAGAAAGCATTCCGTTTTTGGATTTCATGCCACTGCAATTACTGTTCATGTGGATGACCAAAATCGGCCTAGTTGCCTTTATCTACCTACCGATTATGTTCGCTGTAGCCATACCGCTTGGTTTAGCTCGTGAAGAAAAAGGGGTCGCGGCTTTTGCCGGTTTCGTCGGTTACGCAGCATTAAACCTATCCATCAACTTCTACCTAACAGTGGCAGGCGTGCTGGGCAATGCTGAGCAAGAAGCGGCTTACGGCGTAAAATCAATCATTGGTATCGACTCTATCGACACAGGGATTTTAGGTGCGGTGATTGTCGGTATTATCGTGGCAAAACTGCATGCCCGTTTCTATACCTACAAAATGCCTGATGCGCTGGCTTTCTTCGGTGGTGCGCGTTTCGTGCCAATTATCACCACTGTGGTATTGGGTGTAGTTGGCCTAGTTGTTCCATTGATTTGGCCTTACTTCGCCGCAGGTATCAACGGTGTCGGTACGGCTATCTCTCATGCTGGCCCATTTGGCCCATTCCTGTTCGGTGCCGGTGAACGTCTGCTTCTACCTTTTGGCCTGCACCATATTCTTGTTGCCCTGATCCGATTTACCGAAGCCGGTGGCACCATGGAAGTGTGTGGCAACACAGTCAGCGGCGCACTGAACATCTTCTACTCTGAACTATCTTGTACTACGACAGAAAGCTTCTCTGCTTCTGCAACAGCCTTCCTGTCCCAAGGTAAAATGCCAGCCTTCCTTGGCGGTCTGCCAGGTGCCGCATTGGCCATGTACCACTGCTCGCGTCCAGAAAACCGTGGCAAGGTAAAAGCATTGCTTTTATCGGGTGTGGTTGCCTGTGTGGTCGGCGGTATCACCGAGCCACTTGAGTTCCTGTTCCTGTTCGTCGCACCAGCTCTTTACCTGATCCACGCTGTGCTAACCGGTCTTGGCTTCATGGTGATGGGCCTGCTAGACGTTACCATCGGTAATACCGACGGCAACATTATCGACTTCTTCATCTTCGGTATCCTGCAGGGTACGGCAACCAAGTGGTATTTGGTGCCGGTTGTTGCCGGGATCTGGTTTGCGGTTTACTACTCGGTGTTCCGTTTCGCCATTACCCGCTTCAACCTGAAAACACCAGGCCGTGAAGTAGAAAGCGCAGAGCAAATTGCCGCTGCTGTCACCGGAGAGAAAACCACTGGCTACAAAGGCGATATCATCCTTGAAGCCCTAGGCGGTGCCGATAATATCGAATCACTGGATAACTGCATCACCCGCCTGCGCCTTTCGGTAAAAGACATGTCACTGGTTAACGATACAGTGCTGAAAGCAAATGGCGCACTAGGTGTTGTCAAACTCGATGCCCACAACCTTCAAGTGGTGATTGGTCCTCAGGTTCATTTGGTGAAAAATGAAATCCAAGGTCTGATGCCAGCTTAAATATCAATGTATTAAAAAAATAATTACCTGCGGGGAGCCATTCCCCGCAAGGTATAAGACTGGGCTTTTTCATTAACCAGAGCGCAGTCTTATACGTTGTTCTGCGAGGCATTTATGTTTGATTTTTCCACTCCCGTTAACCGTTACGGCACTTACTGTACCCAATGGGATTATGTTCAAGACCGTTTTGGTGAAGCTGATTTACTGCCTTTTACTATCTCGGATATGGATTTTGAAACCGCTCCTTGTATCCAGCAGGCCTTGCAGCAACGCCTGACCCACGGTGTGTTGGGCTATAGCCGCTGGAACCATAACGATTTCAAACTGGCTATCACTGGCTGGTTTGCCAAACGCTACCGGGCTAACCTCAACCCAGAAACGATCGTTTATGGCCCTTCGGTGATCTACATTATTTCCCAGCTTATTTTGCAGTGGAGCCAGAGTGGGGATGGCGTGCTTGTCCATACTCCAGCCTATGATGCTTTTGGCAACATGCTAGAAGCCAACCAGAGAGAACTGCTTGCTAGCCCCCTGCTCAAAACCGATCAGGGATACCAAATAGACTGGCCGCAGTTTGAACAACAAGCCGCTAGGGAAGATTGCAAAATCCTATTGCTCTGCAGCCCACAGAACCCGACAGGCAGGGTCTGGCGTCGAGAAGAGTTAACGCAAATGGCTGAAATTTGCCAACGCCATAGTGTCAAAGTGATCTCAGATGATATTCACATGGATATGGCATATTCCAGCTACCTTCCTTGGTCGGAAGTGGCCGCCAATGAAGATTGGGCACTGGTGAGTTCAGGTTCGAAGTCATTCAACATCCCAGCACTGACAGGGGCATATGCTTTCATCCCCGAAGAGCAATCGCGCGAGCAATACCTGACACAACTCAAGGCTGCACACGGTTTGTCCTCGCCTTCCATCCTCGGGATCATTGCCCACATTGCCGCCTACCAACAAGGTGACGACTGGCTGGATGCACTCAAGGATTACCTACAGCAAAACTTACTCACCGTTGCCGAGCGACTCAACAGCGCATTCCCGGCCATAAACTATCAAGTCCCGGATGGCACTTACTTAGCTTGGATTGACCTCAACCCGCTCAACATTGATATGGACGCCTTGCAGCACATTCTTATTCACGAGCATAAGGTCGCTATCATGCGCGGCGATACCTATGGAACAGAAGGCAAAGGCTACATTCGTTTGAATGTAGGCTGCCCGAGAAGCAAAGTGGATAAAGGATTGGATGCTTTAATAGCAGGGATTAAGCAACTTCAGCAGTAACCCAAAATCGATGGCGGTACCAAAACGAACGACAATAGTTTTTGTATCGCCACCTCACAATTTGCATTCAGTAACAGAATGGCAATAGTGACTAACTATTCATTTTGATAATCTAATCACTAACAGTCAGCGATTGAGGTTTCAAAGGAATGGTACTGCTCCTGCTATGCATTGTTTGTGGTTTACTTACCCTGTTGGCACTCAAAGAAAGTGGCCAGTTTCGTAAACTATTTGGTGCCAGCGCGCTTATTACTTTTGTAGTAACCAGCTTTTTCTTGTTAGACCATCTAAAAGAAGAAAGGCGTCTTCGTGCCTTAGCCCCTTCTGCGCCTCAGTTCGAGTTTGAAACCCACAGCCACCCAGATTTCCTCAACGCCGAGAGTAATGATTTCAGTGCTGACGATCTCGAAGCCATAGCCTTCGAACTAGCCCGTCAATTGAAAGAATCTGAAGACTTTATCCTCTCTCTCCAGCAACGACTTGAAAGTAAAAGGCAATTTATTCTGGAGAATTGGGATGATGAATTGCCACTGGAGTTGGATTTACCGGAATAACTTGCTCATATGAGTGACTGAACCCTGCGATACCCATCACACCGGGTCAATAGAAATCGGCGTAAGCTATGCAACCTAACTGATATAGCTAAACGAATTGTTATGATTACGCCGATTAAACCCTTTGACCCAATTTCCTTCCGCCGCCACCTTCACCAATATCCAGAGCTTTCCCACCACGAACGCCACACAGCAGACATCATTGTTCAACAACTCCGTCAGTTTGGTTTATCACCGAGGACGGATATAGGTGGACATGGCATTGTGGTTGAGTTTGACAGCGGCCAACCCGGTGAAACCAGTTTGTTCCGTGCCGATTTCGACGCCCTTCCTATTCATGAACAAGCCAATCACGCGCATATCTCTTGTCATAAGGGGGTCATGCATGCATGCGGCCATGATGGGCACACCGCTTCTTTGATGATGGTCGCCAAACACCTAGCCGAACATCCCCCATTATCAGGCCGTGTGTTGTTAGTTTTTCAGCCCGCAGAAGAAACAGGTGCAGGAGCTGCCGCCATGCTGAAAGAATCATGGCTTGCCAATCAGCACATAGACAATGTCTTTGCCTACCATAACCTACCCGGTTACCCGCTCAATACCGTTGTGATCAAACCTGGCACCTTCGCTTGTGCCTCTACCGGAGTCAGCATCGAACTATTTGGCAAAACCTCCCATGCTGCCAAGCCTGAAAATGGTATTGCACCAACTCTAGCGATGACAGAAGTAATCAAGTTGCTGCAAACCTTGCCTGAACAATTTTCCGGAGTATTTACCCTGACGACTGTTGTTCATGCCTCACTTGGCGAAACCGTTAATGGCGAAGCAGCATTTGGGACCGCACCAGGGTATGCCAAAGTACTTGCCACTTTACGCAGCGAAAACACTCAAACCTTAATAGCAATGAAGTCACTCATCGAACAGCAAATCAGCACACTTTGTGAAAAGGAAAATCTCCGATGCGAAGTGTCTTGGCAGGAGTGGTTCAATGCCGCCGTCAATTCACCACTGCATTGCCAGCAGGTTATCACCCAAGCCAAATCTCTCGGATTACCGATTGAACGTATTGATGAGCCGATGAGGTGGTCTGAGGATATGGCTGAATTCCTCACCAAATGGCCAGGTGCCTTGTTCTGTGTCGGCAGCGGTGAAGAACATCCCCAACTGCATAATCCCGATTACGACTTTCCAGATGCACTTATCGCAACCGCCAGCCAACTATTCTGTGCTCTGGTAAAAGGAAATCATAGCTAAGTCACGAACGTGGCTGGCGGTTAACAAATTAGAACGATTATTCGACAAGATGGCTCTGGATGTTAGAGGACCGATTGAAATATAATAATACAATTCGTCACCTCTAATAACTATTTCTGCAACAAGGAGCCCTCTTGCAACTCTCTCCATTTGTAAAGAAAAACCTGAAAATTGCATGGCCGCTCGCCATGAATGCATTTCTTATGCAGTCGATGCTGCTTATCGACACGCTACTTATCTCACCACTTGGAGAAGTTCCTGTTGCCGCCATTGGCATCGCAACGGCCATTGTCGCCTTCCTGTTAGGTTTTCAAAACGCCCTCGCCAACGGCACACAACTTGTGATCAGCCGGGCCTATGGCTCGGGCCGCTCCGAGGCATTAAGCGATTCTATATTGAGCGGAATGGCTATCAACTTTGGTGTAGCTGCCTTATTTTCACTGCTATTGTTCAGTTTCGGCGATGAGTTGGTTGGCTACATTACCCAAGACCCAGAACTTCTTTCATTAACAGTTGGTTACCTACAAATTTCCACCCTTACCCTGCTGTTCAGTGCCCTAACTCAGGTATTGATTGCCTGCTTCAATGGCCTAGGTAAAACAAAAATCCCTTTTAAAGGCTACCTACTCGAATTACCTGTTAATACGGTAGCAACTTACATACTCATCCACCAATTTGGTTTGGGAGTGTTGGGAGCGGCTCTTGGCAGCTTGGTGGCAATTTTGGTCCGTACCGGTTTCCTTGTTTACTGTGTTCGTATCGATGACATGATCACCCTGCGCAAGCCGGGGAAAGTCGGTCATTTCATCTACCTAACCAAACGCCACTTCGGGGAAATCTTCCCGATTGCCGCCAATATGGCGATGCTGGCAGTCGGTGCGACAATATACCAACTGCTTTATTCCCAGCTCAGCCTTTATGCCTACGTGGCGATTACCTTGATCATGCCGTGGATCCGGATGGGTACCCAAATGACAACGGCTGCAGCCCACTCTACCGCTATTCTGATCAGTCAGGCCATCGGTGCCAACAAGCTTGATGACCTGCGGGAAAATGTCGATACCAGCATCAGGATTGCTGTCATCCTATCGATTATCACCAGCGGCTTTTTCTTTGCACTAAGCCTGTGTCTATCGTTTATCTACCCTGAAATGGAACCTGAAACCTTCCAGGCACTGGCTGTTATAGCGCCGCTATACATCTTCCTGCCTTTGGTGCGCGGCTACAACACGGTACATGGTCATGCCCTGAGGGCTTTGGGGAAAACCAAAGCCGTATTTACTATCAACTTCTCAGGCCAATGGTTGGTCTCGCTCCCGCTACTGGCTATCTTGCTCCAATTCTTCGATGCTCCCTTGTTCTGGGCGTTCGCTATCATGCCATTCGAAGAATGTATCAAGGCGATCCCATTCCGCCACTTGGCACGCAAGACGCTCAATGAGTTCGATAAAGACAAAGCTGCCGAGTTGAATTACCACTAAATCGACGTGTTTTTATCTGGGGAGGATATCGCCTAGCACGATATCTCCCCAGATCACAATTCAAATTCCCCTCAGATCTGGTCCAGATCAAAAAACTGTGAACTGGCGAAGATTTCAAAGCAATCTACATTTGCTTTAAGGCGAACAGACGTATATCCTTAAGCCATATAGTCATACAATAGTATTTTTTATTAGGAGTCTGAAATGACTAAACCAGTAATTGGTTTCATCGGTCTTGGCCTTATGGGCGGCAACATGGTTGAGAATCTTCAAAACCGTGGTTACGAAGTTAACGTAATGGATCTTAACAAAGATGCAGTTGCAGCAGTTCTAGCTCGTGGCAACGCTTCTGAAGCAGCTTCTGGTAAAGAACTTGCTGAGAAAAGTGACATCGTTATGCTTTGCCTAACAACTTCTGAAGTTGTTGAGAAAGTTGTTTACGGTGAAACTGGTATTCTAGCTGGTATGTCTGAAGGCAAGACACTAATTGACTTCGGTACTTCTATCCCAGCTTCTACTAAGAAGATCGGTGCTGACCTTGCTGAGAAAGGCGCAGGCATGATCGATGCTCCTCTAGGTCGTACTCCAGCTCACGCTAAAGATGGTCTTCTAAACATCATGGCTGCTGGCGACATGGAAACTTTCAACAAAGTTAAGCCAGTTCTTGACGAGCAAGGCGAAAACGTATTCCACCTAGGTGCGCTAGGTTCAGGTCACGTAACTAAGCTTGTGAACAACTTCATGGGTATGACTACTGTTGCGACTATGTCTCAAGCTTTCGCTGTTGCTAAGCTAGCAGGCGTTGACGGTCAGCAACTATTCGACATCATGTCAGCTGGTCCTTCTAACTCTCCATTCATGCAGTTCTGTAAGTTCTACGCTGTAGACGGCGAAGAGAAGCTAGGTTTCTCTGTTGCTAACGCAAACAAAGACCTTGGTTACTTCCTTGCTCTATGTGAAGAGCTAGGTACTGAGTCTCTAATCGCTCAGGGTACTTCTACTAGCCTACAAGCTGCTGTTGATGCAGGTATGGGTAACAACGACGTACCAGTTATCTTCGACTACTTCACAAACCTTAAGAAGTAATTCGAACATAATTTAACAACGGCGCTGCAGCTTGATAGTTGCAGCGCCGTTGCTGTTTTTGAGGCACTTCCCAGTATCAATCCTTATCGATTGTTCCGAAGGCGGAACCTTATAAACGTCCGCTCATTGACAACCAGCTCTTGCTCTTTGATAAAACCAAAGCGAATTAACGCCCTCCAGTTCTTCCTACTAGGCGGAAACAAGGCGGTCATTGAGCTTAGGTTCATTTCATCAAAAGCGATACGCTCAAACAGTTTGAATATTTTCAAACCGTAGCCCCAATAGTCAGGATGCAGCACCAAGGCAAAATCAGCCTCTCCACTTTCAGGCTGTAGACCACCCCACCCAGCAAATTCACCATTGATCATGAAAGCCCATGGGCCATATCCATGCTCATCCCATAGTTGTTGCTTAGCCTCAAGGAAAACCGTACAACTCGCTTGTGTAAACACATTGGTTAACAATGGTAGTTGTGCCCTAACCTGAACATTATTCATCAAGTCGATAAGCTTTTGCCTCTCTACATCCCATAGGGAGACTAACTGTACATTACTCATCGTCCATTTCTCGGGTCATAATAGAAATACCATGCTGCTATATACTATTCATTATTAATAAAAATATAGAGCCAGATGACATGTTCAAACTCAAATATCGGTATTTAGCTCTTTTAGGCGCAGTGTTTATGATTGGTTGTAGTGGCTCATCCTCAATACGCCAACCTAATACATCGAGTCAAAGTAGCTCAAACGAAAATACAGTGGCGCAATGGGTGGATACCCAAATTTTAGCCCCTGAAGGACTATCCCTTGAGCGAGATAAGATCCGCTACCTAACAGGCAGTACCGATCTCAACAACGATGGTTCTGCTGAACACTTTGTGTTAATCCAAAACAGCTACTTTTGTGGCAGTGGTGGCTGTACTGCGGTCATTTTCGATAATAATGGCAACATCGTCAGCCAAATGTCTGTGGTCAAACCCCCGGTGCTGTTGGCCGATAGTACGAGTAATGGTTGGCAAGATTTCATGGTATGGAGCAATGGAGCATTTCGCTTGATGGCCTATGACGGGAGTTCATATCCAACTAATCCATCTCTCGAACCAGGGGTAGATAGAAGCGCCAGTCAACATGTTGCTATGGCTAAAGTAGAAGAAACCGATTTATACCAGCAAGACGGGTATGATCTAGAGCCTTTAAATACCCACTCAATAACCACAGCAATATGGGCGCCTGCCAATGTTTATGACTTTAGGTTCAAACACTACGGCGATCCGCAGGCGATTTACCATGCACAGGTCGATTTGAACAGCGGAGAGGTGACCATTAAACCTAGATATTAATTAAAAAACCGCTCTCTAAAGAGCGGTTCTCGAAATATTGCCAAATATTGAGACGCTGTCTTATCACAGGAAGCAAATCAGAAGAGGTTGATAAAAGCGCCAGCACACACGTTAGAAATAAACCCTAAAGCCCGCTCTTGCTTCTAGTTCAATATCCAATTCATCCAGATATACCGCAGGAGTCAAATCGACATAGAACCCCATAGGACGAACACGGAACTCGGCACCGATGCCCGGAGTGATCGCCACGTAATGCTTATTGCGATCGACGTATTGACCGCCTAAGAACAAATATAAAGGGGTGCCCTGAACACCGTAGGTTTTATTGACGCCGACACCAAACTGGTCGTCAAGGCTGACATTGATACGAAAACCATTGTGTTTCATATCCACACCCCAGAAAGGGTCACCAACGGATAAACCGATACCGGTTTCAGCCTTCGCCCCCATCGATGCGCACATCCCAAGCGCCAGTAATAGCGTCGTAATCTTTTTCATAATATTTCCACTGCGATAAAAAGCTGAAATATTAAAGCGACGCAAACGCTTAAATGTTAAGAAGTCCGATATTTAACTGACATTTTACAGTGCCGGTTAAGGTTTAATCTTCACAGGTCAATGATTCATCATAATAAAAGCAGAATACCACCCATCCTATAATTGTCGTAAAATGACCTTCCCACGTTTTCTTTATCTCGGTACGGTTTGGCGCAAAATGATAATTGCCATCAAAGAGCGTTATCATTGACTCTCTCTTTAAGGTAACCAATGAGAAAAGCCCATTTATTGCTTGTTAGCAGTATCATTACCAGCCATTTTGCAATCGCAGATTCACTTCAGCAAAGCACATTACCACTTCAGGAAAAAGGATACGCCGAGCCGGTTAATTACCCCCAGTTCAGCCATATTTTATCGTCATCCAAACTGCAAATTTCTACTCCGTATGCCAAACCCGGCAGTAAATATGAGCTAGCAAAAAACGGGGATTTCACCGGTATCATCAATGAACACTTCTATGTCGATAACTCCAGCGAAGCCCTTGTGTTTAATATGGCGGGTTACAAGTTGAGAAATGAGTTAAGGGTGCTGGACAACTTCAGCATTGCCAAACCTGATACAACTTACCAATTAAGTGCCAAACTTCAGCCTATCGACCCCGAAGAATCTGTACGACTTAGCCCAAACCGCAAAAAAGAAATCACTTACCTGCAAGTCCATAATAAAGGTATTGAGGAAGACGGGGCCGGTTATATCCCTCACCCTCTAATGCGAATTACATGGGATCTTGAACGCAATGGTAAAACCGGACACTATTGGGCGGTGGTTAAAACTAATGCCCTCGATTGCGGCAGCACCAGCCAACACCAAAACAGCGTCGAATGTCAAAAGGCTTACCAACATATCGATTTAGGGCCTGCGGACCTAACCCGCCCGACCCAATTCGACATCTCTGTGGGAAAAAACCAGTTGGTCGTCGATGTCGATAGCGAAACAAAATTAAGCCGTGACATTACCTATTGGCAACACCTGCTGAGCTACTTTAAAGCTGGAGTCTACAACCAGTTTGAAGGTGGCAAAAGCGAAGTACACTTCCACCAACTCGATTACCGCATCGAACAACGTGGTAATTAGGCAGATAACAAAAAGGCTCACCTGAGGGTGAGCCTTTGATGTTAACTTGAGTCCCAATTTAAATCAGGGCATAACGGCAGCGTGCCGACACCCACTCGGAGACTACAACGGTGGCTAGGATGGAGATGAAAATCACCGTTACCTGTGGCCATGCCAGTACGGCCATCGACTCCTGAAGCTTTAGACCAATACCACCAGCCCCCACTAAGCCAAGTACTGTCGATTCTCGGATGTTGATATCCCAGCGGAAAATAGAAGTACCAATAAAGTTCGGCAACACCTGAGGCATCACTGCGTAATCGAGGATTTGCAGTGGCGACGCACCGGTTGCAGTAATAGCTGCGACCTGTGTTTTGTTCACTTCTTCAATCGCCTCGTACATCAACTTGGCGACAAAGCCAATCGAGCGCAGAGCAATGGCGATAATACCGGCAAGCAAGCCAGGACCCAGTACAGCGACCAGCAGCAAGGCCCAGATCAACGAGTTGATCGAACGACTGGCCGCAATGATATAAAGGGCAACCGGACGGACAAACACCGTCGATGGCGTGGTATTCCTTGCCGCAAGGAAAGCCACCGGGAAGGCCATCACCACACCTAATAATGTGCCCAAGGTTGCAATGTTGATGGTGTCCCACAAGGGTTGCCACAACTGCTCCATGTATGACCAGCGCGGAGGCCACATCCGTCCGGTAATGTCTGCCACCTGGTTAGGTGCATCAGCTACAAAGAACCACATCGTATCTTTGTTCATCACTTGCCAGCAGTACACACATACTGAGACGAACATCAGCCAGCCAAACCAGCGCCACAAGCTTTCTCTTGCCGAATACTTTTGCCAATGGGCCTGGTAGTTAGATTGGGAAATAGACATACCGGCTCCTATTGAATACGGTTACGGATGATGGCAGAGACATACTCAGCCAACATCACAAGGCCGATAATGATCAGCAAAATAGCGGCCGCCGAGCTGTACTCATAACGGTCCATCGCGGTATTTAGCGTAGCGCCGATACCACCCGCACCGACAATACCGATCACCGCAGATTCACGGAAATTTATATCTAAGCGGTACATACTCAGACCGATCACTCGGGGCATGACCTGAGGCTGGATAGCGTAGTTCACCTGCTGGAACCAACTCGCCCCGGTTGCCTTCATAGCTGTTAGGGCTGCCGGGTCGACAGATTCAATCTCTTCGGCAAACAATTTAGCCAAGAAGCCAATTGTTGCGAAAGTTAGGGTAACAAAGCCGGCAAAGGTGCCGAAGCCAAACAGGGCAACACACAAGATTGCAATGATGATTTCCTGAAAGCTACGGGCAATAGCCACAAAGCTACGGCAGAACAGGTAAACCGGGCGTGGTGCCAAATTACGGGCCGCCCCCAAGCCAAACGGGATAGACAGCAGGACGCCGGCAACCGTCGAAGTCAGGGTCATGGTCAGGCTCTCGACCAAACCAACACTGATATTGTCCCAGCGGCTGAAAAAGTCCGGCTGCATAAACGCCATGATGAAGTTCCAGCCTCGCTCGGAACCTTCATAAACACGCATCCAGTTAATTTCAATCGAACCGATAGCCACATAAAAGTAGATACTGGCCCCGAGCCAAAGTAGCCAACGCCAAAACGGCTGGGCAATAAACGGCGGTTTTTTCCAATAAGTCGGGTAAGTCTGGGCCATTATGCAGGCTCCGCGACAAGCTCGGCCATCACTGGCAGACCCTCTTCTTCTTGGGTCTCTGAAGCACTATGCCAGTCTTCTTCGCCGTAGATACGGGTCAGGGCATCATGGCCTAACTCTTCCGGCTTGCCATCGAAGACAACCTCACCGGCTTTGAGGCCAATAATACGGTCAACGAACTGCTTAGCCAGATTCACATCATGGATATTAATGATGGCAGGCAGTTTGTGCTCGTTGCAGATATCGCAAATCAAGCGCATCACCTGGCGCGCAGTGCGTGGGTCCAATGCAGCAGTCGGCTCATCAATCAACAGTAGTTCTGGCTGCTGGGCAAGGGCTCGGGCAATACCTACACGCTGGCGCTGACCGCCTGACAGGGCATCAGAACGCTTGTCGGCATGCTCCATCAAGCCAACCCGATCCAGCAGTGCATAGGCTGACTGGATATCTTGCCCCGGGTACTTACGCAAGAAGCTGCGCCAAAATGGTACATAGCCCAAACGCCCTGACAGGACGTTTTCCATCACAGTGAGACGCTCAATCAAGGCGTATTCCTGGAAAATCATCGCTATTTTTCGGCGTGATTGACGCAGTTCACGGCTCCCCAGTTTGGTCAAATCCTGCCCCTTGAACAAGACTTCTCCAGACGTTGGCTCGGTTAAGCGGTTTACACAACGGATCAGTGTTGATTTACCGGCCCCTGAGGGGCCGATAAGTCCAACAACTTCACCAGCTTGGATATCCAGCGATACATCACTCAGCGCTTTATCTTTTGGCGAGTATTGCATCGTCAGTGAACGAAGTTGAAGTGTTGACATGGTATTTCCTATTAACGGCAAGCGTAAGAGACGTCGTTCGCCTCATCGATAGTACGGATCACTGCCCAGTGCTCTTGGTAAGTAATAGGAATGAATTGAGACTCGCCGTTACGGGTGAACTCTTCCTCAAGCTTGGTGCCTTTCCAGTCAAAGCTGAAGAATGCATCTTTGATCTTCTCTTGCAACTCAGGATGCAGGTTGTGAGCTACACCGTATGCCGTCGTAGGGAAAGTCTGTGAGGTGTAGATATTCTTGATATCAGACGCTTTAACCACTTCGCGATCAAGCATGCGAGTAAGTACCGAGTTGGCAATCGCCGCTGCATCGTAGTCTTTGTGGGCAACACCAATAATTGAGTTATCGTGTGCGCCAGAGAAAGCGGGGTTGAAATCACGCTCAGGCTCTAGGTCGTATTCTGCCTTAAGGATCGCAGAAGGCGCCTTGAATCCAGAATTAGATGTTTGCGACGTGAACGCTAGGTTCTTGCCTTTCAGATCTTCTACCGAGTCGATGCCTGAATCAGGGTGAGTGATGATTTCCATTTCGTAACCGAAAGAGCCATCTTCACCGGCCATAATGGTAAACGGAACGAAACCAGAACAGTTAACGGCTAGCGGTGTAGAGCCGGTGTTGAAGCCTGCAATGTGCAGACGGCCTGAACGCATCGCTTCGATTTGTGCGGCATTGTTCTGTACCGGGAAGAAACGAACAGACTTACCTGTCTTCTCTTCCATGTGCTCTAGGAACTCGCTCCAGACACTGGCATATACTGAAGGGTCTTCAACTGGCGTGTAAGCAAAGATCAAGGTTGATGGGTTAACCCATTCTGCTTCGTTTTGAGGTAGGTCTGCCGTTAGATTACCAGAGCGGTCTTCGTAACGTGCATCCATTGCAAATACTGACGTAGTCAGTACCAGTGATACCGCTGCAGCTAGTGATTTCTTGAACATATCAATCCCGTTATATATGAGCATGTATAAATTTCATGCTGAATATAGGGATTGCGAATGACAGAAAAGCTTAACTTCGATGATGGAAAAAAGACAAGATGTTTCAAAGTGTTAATCTGACACGTTCTGGTTGGGTTTCATGATATTCCCAACCATTTCACGCCAGTTAGACCACACTTAAGACTTTTTGCTGGTGAAATCTCAAAATAACAGGATAGGTGAACGTAACAAGGTTATTAATAACTGAGTTCGAATTTGACAGCACCGCTATCGATATCGATGTCACTGTCTTCGACTACAGCCCCACCTGCTTCAATCGAGATGCTGAAGTCATCAGTCGCATTGAACTTGAGACCACCGCCAAACTCAGTCGGATCTTCAATATTCTTGTTCTGGTAGATACTGTATTTGTCACGCCCGGTATTATCGACAGGACGGCTACCTTGGCCGACAAATTCAAGTGCTTGTTTAGAGTTCGACTCTTCGATAAAGATCTCACCCAACTCGCGCTCTTTGACCGCATGTGCACTGCCTGCGACCAATAACATTACCAACAGTCCTTGTCGCCAATGACCCTTCATGTATAACCTCACTTCTTACCACATACACCTATGGCATCTATGGCATCTATGGCATCTATGGCATCTATGGCATCTATGGCATCTATGGCATCTATGGCATCTATGGCATCTATGGCATCTATGGCATCTATGGCATCTATGGCATCTATGGCATC
>NZ_PYMB01000045.1 GCF_003026455.1 Photobacterium rosenbergii | reverse complement strand
ACATTCTTTGCTAAGTCGATGGCCAATGTATTAAGGTCGTTCATGTATGGACTCCTTTTGGCTAATCTTTCGTCGGATTAAGACCGTAACTCCTCAGGGAGAGGGAGTCCATACATCTAGGAACCGCCCTTCCTCGCTCTGCTTCTGCTCTTCCCAGGATCTAGGACCCAGGAACCAGAAACCCGTGTTTTTCACATACAAAAACGCCGCGGTTTCCCGCGGCGTTTTATCAGGCTTTCAGCGTGCTTGGATTAAGCAAGGCTGATGAATAGACCTGCGATAGTTGCAGACATCAGGTTAGAAAGCGTACCAGCGGCAACAGCTTTCATACCGAAGCGTGCGATATCGTGGCGACGGCTTGGCGCCAGACCACCTAGACCACCCAGTAGGATTGCTACTGAAGATAGGTTTGCGAAACCACATAGAGCGAACGAGATGATTGCTTCAGTCTTCGTAGATAGAGTAACTGCAGCACCTTCCGCTAGGTATGGGGCAAAGTTCAGGTAAGCAACGAATTCGTTAACAACCAGTTTCTGACCGATGAAAGAACCAGCGATTGTTGCTTCTTCCCATGGCACACCGATTAGGAATGCAAGAGGAGAGAATACGTAACCTAGGATAAGTTCCAGAGTAAGCTCAGGCATACCGAACCAACCACCGATGCCACCTAGCATACCGTTGATTAGCGCGATTAGACCGATAAACGCTAGAAGCATTGCACCAACGTTTAGCGCAAGCTGCATACCAGAAGATGCACCCGCTGCTGCTGCGTCGATAACGTTAGCCGGCTTGTCGTCGCCTTCAGTTGCGTCGCTTGCAAGCTGCTCAACAGCTTCTTCAGTTTCAGGCTTGATGATCTTAGCAAATAGAAGACCACCCGGAGCTGCCATGAATGAAGCGGCGATTAGGTACTCTAGAGGAACACCCATAGATGCGTAACCAGCAAGTACACCACCTGCTACAGACGCCAGACCACCACACATTACCGCAAACAGCTCAGACTGAGTCATTTTTGGTACGAACGGACGGATAACCAAAGGTGCTTCCGTTTGACCAACGAAGATGTTAGCTGTTGCAGACATTGATTCGGCACGAGAAGTACCTAGCGCTTTCTGTAGACCACCACCTAGGATGTTGATCACAACCTGCATGATGCCCAGGTAGTAAAGTACGCTGATCAGTGCAGAGAAGAAAACGATTACTGGTAGTACGCGTAGGGCAAACACGAAGCCGCCGCCACCGAATACTTCAAACATTTTGTCTGAAGTTAGGCCACCGAATAGGAAGTTGATACCATCGTTACCGTAAGCGATAACGTTAGCAACAGCTGTAGACATGCCATATAGCACGTCACGGCCAACAGGTACATAAAGAACAAATGCACCCAAACAGAATTGGATGGCAAATGCACCACCCACAGTACGTAGATTGATAGCTTTACGGTTATCAGATAGTAGTACTGCAAGACCTAGCAGTACTGCCATCCCAACCAGGCTCATAAACATGCTCATAGTTTATGGCTTCCCTTTAGTTAAGTTTGGCGTCTCGACAATTCGGCTCAATTAAGAGTCCGGCGCATTATACTCATGCTGCGGCGGATAAAATAACGCCGACTTCACACTTTGCAAGGAAAGAGAGTGAAAGTTCAATTCCAAACGTGAGGCTCATCACACTTTCACGCAAACGTTTTACGCAAACGTTTATTTTGTGATGTTCATTCACATCCGGATACGGAAAAGTTCAGCGGTGGTTAAGCTAGTTGCCTGCTTAATTTCCTGTTCGGTTTCCGTTCTGATCGCTGAAAGTTCATCCAGCACATTCACTAACCGATCGGGTCGGTTTGGCTCTCCCTGAAACCCTGCCACGGGCATGTCTGGCGCATCCGTCTCCAGCAACAATGCATCGAGTGGCAGTGCCGCTATTGTACTGCGAGTCTTGTTGGCTCGGCGATAGGTAATCGTTCCCCCGACACCAATTTTGATACCTAGATCAATAAGTTGCTTCGCTTGTTGATAGCTACCACTAAAACCATGGTATACCCCACCAGCTATCGGCGTGTTTTGCCGCAACTCCCGAAGGAGCTCTGGGAACGCCTTGCGACAGTGCATGATTACAGGTAATTCAAAACGGTTAGCCAACTGTAGTTGGGCGACAAATACAGAAATCTGTTGATCCTGATCGGCATCCGCAATGGCAAAGTCTAGCCCACATTCCCCGACCGCAACGCAGCGAGAGTGATCCTTTTCCCGCAATGCAGCCTCGGTAGCTAACTCTGACTCCAATTGATTCAAAGCATTAGCATCATGTTCTGCACTGAAGAAGGGATGTAACCCCAAAGCGAAATACAGGCTGGGAAAACGCTTTGCTAGACCACGTACAGCATGCCAGTTGCGCTGGCCAATGGCTGGGATGACAATTTTTCCCACCCCGGCCTGTTGTGATAATCCCAAGTAATACTCGGGATCTTCACAAAACGGCTCAAAGTCAAAGTGGCAATGGCTGTCAATCAGCATGCGACTTGGCCTGTGCTGAGCAACTTTCTTGTTTACCCCGTTTGTTCGCGGGGTGGCGTGGGTCATCGGCATCATAGCGCACCGGCGCACAGCAGCGGCGGTTCTCGGGCACTAGGCCCATCTTCTCACACCAGCGGTCGTACGCCGCTACCCCACGCTTAATCAACGACATCATGGCTATCTATCCTGTTGGCTTTTCTGTGTTGTGGCCTTGGCAACCATAACGATCATACTACGTCCCGTCGCCAAAATGGTATCGCGGGTATAGAGTGGCGCTTCATCAATGGGATAGATGTCATGGGGTGATGGCTTAGCGGTGTTAATCACCAAATGCCAATCACTGCAGTGACGATCTGGCAGAGTAAACTCGAGTGGATCCCAGAAGGCGTTACAAATCACGTATAACTCATCCTGGGTGATTGGGTGGTACACCGTCAGCGCGATAGAATGCGAGTTTTCCGACCAGTCAGGTTGATCGGGCTGGATACCATGCCAGCGGATCCCAACATCTTCCAAAACCGAGTTGAGCGACATGTGCATGTTCCAATCTATGGTCGGCTCAGCGGTACGCAACTGGCTGAGATGGGTGACAAAACGCAGCAAGTCCCTGTGGGTATCCACCAAGCCCCAGTCAAACCAACTGATCTCATTATCCTGGCAATAGGCGTTATTATTGCCCTGTTGGGTACGGCGTACCTCGTCCCCCATATTGAGCATCGGGGTACCGAGCGACAAGAACAAGGTCGCCATCATATTCTTGCACTGGCGGTGGCGCAGGGACTCTATTTCTGCGATTTCCGTCGGCCCTTCGACCCCGTAGTTACTCGACAGGTTATGATTGTCGCCGTCACGGTTACCTTCCCCGTTGGCCTCGTTGTGCTTCTCACTGTAGCTCACCAGATCGTTGAGGGTAAAACCATCATGGGCACAGATGAAATTCACCGAACGATGGGGAGAGTGGTGTTGGCTGCAGTACATATCCGGTGACCCTAAAATCCGAGAGGCGAACCGGCTAACATAACCGGCATCACCGCGCCAGAATGCCCTGACGTCATCACGGTATTTTCCGTTCCACTCATTCCAGCGGTCACCAATGAAGGAGCCCACCTGATATAACCCTGCAGCATCCCATGCCTCGGCGATGATCTTGGTGCTACATAAAATAGGATCCGAATCTATCGACCACAGCAGCGGCGGCTCTTTCATTGGGTGGCCCTGGCTGTCACGCGCCAATACCGAAGCTAAATCGAAACGGAAGCCATCAACATGCATCTCGGTCACCCAGTAATGTAGCGCATCGATGATCATCCGGCGCAGGACGCTGTGGTTGGCGTTGCAGGTATTACCACACCCGCTGTAGTTGCCGTAGGACCCTGTTTTCTTGTCCAGCAGGTAATAAGCCCCGTTCTGTAGCCCCTTGAAGCAAAACGTCGGCCCGTGCTCATCACCTTCTGAGGTATGGTTGAAAACCACATCGAGGATCACCTCAATATCGGCTTTGTGCAACTCTCGGACTAGGGTTTTGAATTCATCAATGGCACTCAGGGGGGCTTTCTCGACGCTGTAATCAGCATGGACCGCAAAGAAATTGATCGGGCTGTAGCCCCAATAGTTATCCCGCCCTTCCGGCGCATCATCAATATCAAACTGCTGCACCGGCATCAGCTCGACCGCAGTGACGCCGAGTGATTTGAGGTAAGGGATTTTTTCGATGATCCCCGAGAAAGTGCCTTTTTTGGCCGCGTTAACCCCGGAAGAGGGATGGCGGGTGAAGCCGGCCACATGCATCTCATAGATGATGGTATCGGTCAATGAATGACGCGGGGCGACGTCCCCCTGCCAATCAAAATCGCTATGATCGACAACAATACTCTTCATGCAAGCATCCATATTGTCGCCCGGGTCGATAGCTCGTTGGCGGCTGTAACTGCGACCAAAGCCAACAGCATGGCTGTAGGGATCGATCAGGATCTTGTCACTATCAAAACGCAATCCCCGCTCAGGTCGCCACGGCCCATCAACCTGAAACCCGTAATACTGGCCATGACCAATATTGCCGACAAAAATAAACCAGTAATGGCCACGTTTGTGCAGTGCCGGACTCAATTCAAACGATCGGAAAGGCCCAGTAGCGTCGGCACTGGCAAATAAGTGTAAGGTGACCCTTGTCGCGTCTTTGGAATAGAGGCTGAAATTTACCCCACCCTCACGGACCGATGAGCCAAGCGGGAATGCCTCGCCGGGCAGGGTGTATATCTGGTTGTCCGCTGCTAACGCGGTACTCAGTGAGGTGCCTAGTTCATCTACCCTGTTCATGCCATCATCCTTATGGTTTTCCGTCTCTGCCTTTTTCAATGCTAATGCAATCAATGCAACCACTGCGCCAACTTGCATAACCAGCATAGTAGACCCACCCACTGCGGGTAGCGGCAAGCTTCACAAAAAGTATAAAAAAAGCCGTCACAATGTGACGGCTTCGATGTCTGGCCTGATAAACGTGGCTTAGCGCAAATTAGTGCTCGCGCGTTGCACGGAAATCAACCTCAGGGAATCGCTCTTTGGCCAAGTTCAGGTTAACCATTGTCGGCGCGATGTAAGACAGGTTATCACCGCCGTCCAGCGCCAGGTTAGACTGGTTCTTGCGCTTGAATTCTTCCAGCTTCTTAGTGTCATCGCACTCAACCCAGCGGGCTGTCGCCACGTTAACACCTTCATAGATAGCTTCAACGTTGTATTCTGCTTTCAGACGGGCAACCACCACATCAAACTGAAGCACACCGACGGCACCAACGATAAGGTCGTTGTTCTGTAGTGGGCGGAACACCTGTACCGCGCCCTCTTCCGATAGCTGTACCAAGCCTTTTAGCAGCTGCTTCTGCTTCAATGGATCTTTCAGGCGGATACGGCGGAACAATTCCGGTGCAAAGTTAGGGATACCGGCAAATTTCAGGTTTTCCCCCTGAGTGAAGGTATCACCGATCTGAATCGTACCGTGGTTGTGCAAACCGATAATATCACCTGCATACGCTTTGTCTGCGCGAGCACGGTCACCGGCCATGAAAGTTACAGCATCAGAAATACTGACGTTCTTACCAGTACGGACATGGTTCATCTTCATGCCCTGGCTGTAGGTACCCGATACGATACGCATAAATGCAATGCGGTCACGGTGTTTAGGGTCCATGTTTGCCTGAATCTTGAAAACAAAGCCCGAGAACTTCTCTTCCGTCGCTTCAACTTCACGCTCGTTGGCCTTGCGCGGCATCGGCGCAGGGGCCCATTCGGTGAGGCCGTCAAGCATATGGTCAACACCGAAGTTACCCAGTGCAGTACCGAAGAAGACCGGCGTCAGCTCACCGCTCAGGAACAATTCGCGGTCGAACTCATGCGAGGCACCAATCACCAACTCAAGCTCTTCACGCAGTTGCTCGGCAAGGTCATCGCCTACAGCTACATCTAGCTCTGGGTTATCCAGACCCTTGATGATGCGCTGCTCCTGGATGGTGTGACCTTGGCCCGTGCTGTACAAAATCGTCTCGTCGCGGTGGATGTGGTACACACCCTTGAACTCTTTACCACAACCGATCGGCCATGATACCGGCGCACACGCCATGTTCAGCTCGGTTTCTACTTCGTCAAGCAGTTCCATCGGGTCGCGGATATCGCGGTCCAATTTGTTCATGAAGGTTACGATCGGCGTATCACGCAGACGGGTAACTTCCATCAGCTTACGGGTACGATCCTCGACACCTTTCGCCGCATCGATAACCATCAGGCATGAGTCAACGGCAGTCAGGGTACGGTAGGTATCTTCCGAGAAATCTTCGTGTCCCGGGGTATCTAGCAGGTTTACCAGACAATCATTGTAAGGGAACTGCATTACCGACGTGGTTACCGAGATACCACGTTCTTTTTCCATTTCCATCCAGTCTGACTTAGCATGCTGGTTAGAGCCACGGCCCTTTACGGTACCTGCTTTCTGGATCGCGTTTCCGAATAGCAGGACTTTTTCAGTAATGGTTGTTTTACCCGCATCCGGGTGAGAAATGATCGCAAACGTACGGCGTTTGTTCACTTCAGGTAGAAAAGACATAAGCGTTGATAATCCTGTTAGAGATTTCAATAATCGAGCGACTGCGAATTTCGCAAGCCGGTGCGATAAAGATGGCGGAATTATACGCAAACTCCGCCCAAAGAGACAGCGGTAACACGCAACCAAGGTGCACCAACAAAGACAGGAAAAAGCTACATGACTAAATACGTCATGATCAGGGCATCTTCCCGGCCATTGTCTGCTGGGTAATAGCCTTCACGGCGATTAATTTCGTTGAAGCCCAACGACTCATACAGCTGGTAGGCACGGGTATTGCTTTCCCTGACTTCCAACCAGACTTCCTCGCCTTTTTGCTGTCCGACCAACTCAATAAAGCCTTCCAGCAATATCTTGCCGTAGCCCTTGCCCTGGCAGGCCGGGTCAATAGCAATATTCAGCAAGGTCGCTTCACCGGCTACCAGCTGGCCGAAACAGTAACCGACCAACTGGCCGTCAATTTCCAGCCCGCAATTCAAAGCCAATTTATTCGGCTCTTTACGGATCAGCGATTCGGCCCATGGAAAAGCATGGGCGGCTTGCTCGATGCGCCAAACATCATCGAGATGATGGGGCGCCAAGGTCACAATGTTATGCGTCATAAGAACAAATTTGTTGCCACAGCGCTTTTTTCGCGCCGGGATTGGTATGCATTGATTTCAGTGAGTCAGACGTTAGCAATTGGCAATCAGCCGGATGGGCAGCTTCACAGCCGGCAACCCAACACCATTTAAGGTGGTGCTCACGCACTTGCTCAACAGCAGCGGCAGGCACACACAGGGCTTGTTCCGGGGTCAGCTTCATGCTGCCAAGGATCCGGCCAAACAGCCAACGGTCGTGCTCATCCAGCTCTTCATCACAGACAAACAACAACTGACAGCTGTCCGGCAGATCGATCACTGGCTGTTCCTGATCGGGAAAAAAGCCCGGTTTGCGGACCTGCCAATAGGTTAAGCCGATTGCCTTCATCAACTGTAAATCACGCTGTTTCATCTACTCACCTTGATGATGTTCACTTTGGCCGGGAATACTACCAGAACTTGTACCCAAACCTAAAAAAATACCACCTTGCGGTGGTATTTTCATGAAACGGTTCGTTATAGCAAGCTATAGGGCGTTGAACTCTTCGCAATAGCTGATCATACCGGTCTTACCATCAATGGCACCCGGCACAACTTCCAGTACCATGAAAGCCTCTTCCGGTACCGGCCAAGGGCATTGGATCCCTTGCGGGGCTGCAGGGGTAAAGCCTGCTTTTGGGTAATACTCTGGGTGGCCCAGTACTACGATGACCGGGTAGCCAAGTTCGGCTAGGGTTTGTTTGGCCTCTTCCAGCATCGCCTGACCAAGACCCTGACGCTGGTACTCAGGCTTAATCGCCATCGGTGCCAATCCCTGCCAGTTATGATCTTCACCATCCAGCATCACAGGGCTAAAAAATAAGTGGCCAACCAGCTCGCCATCGTCATTGCATGCCACCAGTGATAGGGTGCGGTTGCCATTTTCCCGCAACCGCATAACCAACTCAGCTTCGGCCTCCGTATCAAACACGGATTTGAGCAGGTTGTCGATCGGCATAATATCGGCCGGAGCCTCAGATCTAATGAGCATTCATGACCTCTTCTTGCCCAGAAGCAGACTGCATACCTTTGTGGATGAAATCTGCTGACTGGTGCAGTACAAATTTAACCGGGGCAGGAAGTGAATCCAAATCGATACTGTCCATCAGGTTCTTCACTTCCAAGCCAAGTTCAGTATCCCCTTCGATACGAAGACGACGTTGGAAGAACAGTGTATCAGGATCTTCCTTGCGAGCGGCAATTAATACCAGATCGTTGCATTCGCCGCTGAAGCTGACATCTTCCTGCTCAACGTGCTCTGCCACCACCAATTGCTCATTCTGGTAACTGATATACCAACGCAGATCCAAATCACGCACTTCCACTTTGAGCCAGCGATCTTCAAGAAACTCGAAATCACCATCTTCCAGTGCTTCTTTGAATACCATCGCCAAGCCTTCCAACATAACTTTCTTCTGAAGGGGGAAAGGGGCTAGCTTGGCAGGCACACGTAATAGGGCTGGGCCATTCTGTACCAGTTGTTTTCTAAGTTGAGCAATCACTGAATTATTTTTCCTGTAGTCGGTCGCATATATTTAGTGATTGTATGGCAAGACATGGCTGTAATTTTATGCCTTGAGTCAAAAAATACAGCTTTGTTCGGCTAAAGTTTGGTATTGTGCCAATGACCTCGATATAGTGGATGCAAACCCACCTGCCACCTCGCCACTGGATGGCAGTAACATACGGAAAAATAACCCAAGATCATGCCGACAGAGCAACTGAACCATTGGTTTCCCCTCCTGACTGATCACAGCCCATTCCTGTTTGCTGTCCTAGATCATCAGCATAAGTATTTAATGGTCAACAACCGATACTGCGAGCTCAGTGGCTTAAGCCGAGACGAGTTAATCGGGCTTAGCGATGTCGACACCCTTGGCAAAACCTTTTATCACTCGATGCGCCCCTACTACAAGCGGGCTTTCAACGGTGAAACGCTGGAAAGCGAAGTCATCCTCGATGACAACCACCATGATACCAGCATGCACTTTAGCCTCTCCCCGCTCCATAGCGAAGACGGCAAAATCACCCATATCGTGCTGCATTGTGTCGATACCTCTGAACGCCAAATCCTGACCAACGCTATCCAAGAACACGAAAAGCATCTGCACACCCTGAATCGATTGATGCATGACGGCAGCTGTATTGTCGAGGACGACACCGTCATCTCGGCCAATGATAAAGCCGCCCTGATCCTTGGCTTTGAGCATCCCAACGATCTAAAAGGCAAAGCGTTCAGCAAGCTGGTTGTCGATAACCAGCAACAGCCCGTGACCCGGGCCCAATTAGCTTCCCTGCAGCAAGGTGAGGCTTGGCTTTGCCAAACCAGCCGCCACTGCCCACAGCAACAAACATTGCAACTCTCGACTTCACCGGTTGAGGTGCTGGGTACATCGGCCCAACTAGTGATCCTAAAATCTTATGCACCGACAGTAGCGAAGCCCCAAAAGATCGAATCATCGATACATACGGATCCGCTCACCGGGCTGCTCAACCGCCATGGTACCAGCCACCAGCTTGAGCAATTGATCAATCAGCAGATCCCATTGGTGATGCTGTACCTGGACATTGACAACTTCAAAAATATCAATGACTCGTTGGGGCACCATATCGGTGATCAGGTACTGCAAGAAATTTCCCAGCGCTTAAAACGCCTGCTGCCAGATGATGCCATTATCGGCCACCTCAGCGGGGATGAATTTACTATCTTGCTACCTAACCCTGAGCATCAACAGCAAGGGAACCTCATCGCCGAGCAAGTCATTGCCCTGATCAACCAACCTTTCGATTTGCACCATTTCAGCAAGCACCTCGCCTGCTCTATCGGTATGGTGCAATATCCGGGAGACGGTAACGACGCCCGCATCTTGCTACAAAATGCCGATACGGCCATGTACGAGGCAAAAAATCGCGGCCGCAACCGCGCCGTCAAGTTCAGTGAAGAGATGAACAAAGAAGCGCGGATGCAGCTATGGCTTGAAATCGAACTGCAAAAAGCGCTGCAAAACAACGGCCTTGAGGTGTGGTATCAACCTAAAGTCCACGCTCGGGACTTCTCAATTAACGGTGCCGAGGCATTGGTGCGTTGGAAACATCCGGTTGAAGGCTACATAAGCCCAGCCCAGTTTATCCCGGTCGCCGAACGGTCCGGGCTTATCGAACAGTTAGGCCAAGTCGTGATGCGCGAGGTCTTTACCACGGTCCGTTACTGGAAAACCCAAGGCCTCTTGCCGGGCAAGGTTGCGATCAACTTGTCCCCCCAGCAGTTCGGTAACCCTAACCTCATCCAGTTTGTCGACAAACTTCGCAGGGCTACCGGGGTCAACCCCAACGATATTACCTTCGAGCTTACCGAAAGTGCGGTAATGAGTGATGGTGAACATACCATCCAAATGCTCAATGCCATCAAAAAGCTCGGCTTCTCACTTTCGATTGATGATTTCGGTACCGGCTACTCGTCACTGTCTTATCTCGCCCGCTTCCCGCTGGACGAACTCAAAATAGACCGTGCGTTTATCAAGGACATCGAGGATGTTCCCAAACAGCTGACCCTAATCGAGAACATCATCAACCTCGGTAAGTCCCTCAACATGAGCGTGGTCGCCGAAGGGGTTGAAACCCGCCAGCAGGCTACCCTGTTGTCCAACCTCGATTGCAATGCCATCCAAGGCTTCCACTTCTACAAGCCATTACCGAAAAATGAGCTGGAAGCCACGCTTCACAAGCATAATCACCATTAGTTGAATAGCTACCAATAATGAATCTTGGGCTCTACAAAAGTGGAAAATAAGTTGTCCTAAATCAACAAAACCTGCCTGACATCAAAACACGCGGGCAGCCCGCCCCCTAATATTTGCTCTTATTACTTTCTTTCCCACACTGGTAGATAAAAATAATATGGAGCTACTCTGCCCCGCGGGCAACTTACCCGCGCTTAAAACTGCCATTGATAACGGCGCCGACGCGGTATATATCGGTTTCAAAGACGACACCAATGCGCGCCACTTTGCAGGTTTAAACTTTACAGGACGTAAACTCGAAAAAGCTGTGCAGTACGTGCGTGATCACGACCGTAAACTGCATGTTGCCCTCAACACCTTTGCCCACCCTGATGGCTTCGACCGCTGGCGCAATGCGGTCGACAATGCCGCGGCTATGGGTGTTGATGCACTGATTGTGGCTGACATCGCGGTATTGGAGTATGCCGCCACCAAGTACCCGGATCTTGAACTTCACCTTTCGGTGCAAGCTTCAGCGACCAATACTGCTGCCATTGATTTCTATCGTCAGAACTTCAATGTCAAGCGAGTGGTGCTGCCTAGGGTTTTGTCTATCCACCAAGTCAAACAGCTTGCCCGTAATACGGATGTCGAACTGGAAGTGTTCGCCTTCGGTAGCTTGTGCATTATGTCGGAAGGGCGCTGCTACCTGTCGTCTTATATGACAGGCGAGTCACCGAATACCGTTGGTGCCTGCTCGCCGGCTAAGTTTGTCCGCTGGCAGGAAACCCCTACCGGCTTGGAATCCCGCCTCAACGAAGTGCTGATTGACCGCTATGCCCATGGTGAGAATGCGGGCTACCCGACGCTGTGCAAGGGCCGCTTCGATGTTAACCTAGACGGGGAAGACCGACGTTACCACGCCCTTGAAGAGCCTACTAGCCTTAATACGCTGGAAATCTTACCTGAGCTGTTCAAGGCCAATATCTCTTCAGTGAAAATCGAAGGCCGCCAACGTAGCCCTGCCTATGTTGAACAGGTCACCCGTACCTGGCGTGCCGCGATTGACCGCTATCTGGCATCACCTGAAAACTACAGTGTTGACCCAGCTTGGAATGCCTGTCTCGGTAATGTGTCGGAAGGTAAACAAACCACCCTCGGTGCCTACCACCGTAAATGGCAATAAGGAGCCAATAATGAAATACTCACTTGGCCCCCTACTGTATTTCTGGCCAAAAATGGATGTCGAGGCGTTCTACCAACAAGCCAAAGACGCCAACACCGATATTATCTACCTTGGCGAAACAGTCTGCTCCAAGCGCCGCGAGATGAAACCGGCCCACTGGTTCGATATTGCCAAAGACCTATCGGCCAGCGGTAAGCAGGTAGTACTGTCGACCATGGCATTGCTTGAAGCCCCAAGCGAAGTCAATGTGATGAAGAAATACATTGATAACGGTGACTTTGCGATTGAAGCCAACGATGTATCGGCTATCCAACTGGCGCATGAGCACAAGGTGCCATTTGTGGTTGGCCCGGCCGTGAACTGCTATAACGCCCAGACCCTCAACCTTTTTTTGAAAAAGGGCATGATCCGCTGGTGTATGCCGGTTGAGCTATCTCGCCAATGGCTACAGAACGTTGACAATGAGTGTGACCAGATGGGGATCCGCGACAAATTCGAAACCGAAGTCTTCAGCTATGGCTACCTGCCGCTAGCCTACTCGGCGCGCTGCTTCACCGCCCGTGCCGAAGACCGTGCCAAGGACGACTGCGAAACCTGCTGTATCAAGTACCCGACAGGGATCACCGTCAACAGCCAGGAAGAGCAGAAAGTCTTTACCCTCAATGGTATCCAGACCCAGTCAGGTTACTGTTACAACCTGATCAACGATCAGCCGGGTATGGCAGGCTTGGTGGATGTGGTGCGCCTCAGCCCGCTGGGTATCGATACCCTTTCACTGGTCGATACCTTCCGTGCCAACCAACATGGCGAGCACAAGCACCCACTGGAAGGCGGACACCACTGCAACGGCTACTGGCACAACCTAGCGGGACTCAACATAGAGTAACCCAGCAGTCATGCTTGCGTGCCATAGCAGCAGCCTTGAACGAGAAAAGCCGCGGAAGACCGCGGCTTTTGTTTATCTATTCAAAGGCGAAGCGAGCTTAGGCTTCTTCTTCCGGCTCAGCCGGTGGGGCGATAGGCTGGTTAATACTGACTTCTGCCATCAGGCGGTTTAGCTCGAGCAGGGCAAAGCGGTGCTCAACAAACTCATATACGTTGCCGGCAAGCGTCAGCTTGTAGAGCATCAGGGCTGATGAGAAATCCTTGTTGTGGTGGTAGCGCTTACCCAGATAGAAATACGCTTCAGTCAAACGCTCGGCCAGCACATCATTATCTTCACTTTCTGTGGCAATCTGGCGCAGGAACTCAGATTCGCTAACATCGTCCATGTATAGGCGGACAATCTGCCAACCCCAGTCATTGTTGTCGGTGGCAGCATTGTAGCGGCTGCGCAGTTTCTCGGCCGCAGTTGCAGGATCTTGCTCAAGCTCGGTCAGATACAACCAAATCACTCGGTAAGGATCATTGATGTTCTGTTGGTAGTGGGCATTGAGATCCTCCAACGCCAATTCATAGCGTCCGCCGTAGTAAAGGGCGATACCACGGTTACGTTGGGCAAATGGGTGGCGGACATTCAGCTCAAGGGTAGAATCAAACGCTTCATAGGCCGCATCAAAGTGGGCACCCTGGGTAAAGTAAACCCCAAGAATATTGAATACATCAGGTTGGTTGGGTTTGAGAGAAAGCGACTGGTTGAAGTCCAAACGGGCCAGGTCACGCAAGCCCAGGCTGTCGTGCAGCAGGCCACGCTCGTAATACACCTGAGCCAAGGTTTCACTGTCCAGATCGTCACGTTGAAGTAGCTGATCGATCCTCGCCAGCTGGATCTGTTGCTGGATAGTCGGCTGGAACGGCACAGCCATCGGCGGCTGAGTCCATTGGGATTTGGGTGTTGAACAGCCTGACAATATCAAGACCAGCGCCAGGCACGCGAATTTTATCCTATTTGCAATCAATGCAGTTCTCCCTGAGTGAGACACGTCTATCTCTAGCATATACCATGGTAGCCCATAAGAGACGCAACCGCGTTCTCCGGGGCAATTATTGCGAGGGATTTTCCGGTGAGCTCTCAATAAAATAAAAAAAGGGGCTGAATAGCCCCTTTATATCATGCTTTTAGCAAAAAGCCTTATGCTTCTGGCTTCTCTTCGCCAGCTGGTGCTGGGTTCAGTTCAGCTTGTGCTTCTTTCATGCTCAGGCGGATACGGCCCTGGCGGTCGATTTCCAGTACCTTAACCTTAACTTCCTGACCCATTTCTAGGTGATCAGCCACTTTCTCGATGCGCTCCTGAGAGATCTGAGAAATGTGAACAAGACCTTCTTTCGCACCGATAACCGATACGAATGCACCGAAGTCTACGATACGCATAACTTTACCGGTGTAGATACGGCCAACTTCAACGTCAGCAGTGATCTCTTCGATACGGCGGATAGCTTCTTTCGCAGCAGTACCTTCAGTCGCAGCGATCTTCACAGTACCGTCGTCTTCGATTTCGATAGTTGTGCCAGTTTCTTCCGTTAGTGCACGGATAACTGCACCACCCTTACCGATAACGTCTTTGATCTTCTCTGGGTTGATCTTCAGCGTGTGGATACGCGGAGCGAACTCAGAAATCTCTTCACGAGGAGCGTTGATTGCTTCGTCCATCACGCTAAGGATGTGCGTACGCGCACCTTTCGCTTGGTTCAGGGCAATCTGCATGATTTCTTTAGTGATACCTTCGATCTTGATATCCATCTGCAGTGCAGTGATACCGTCTTCAGTACCCGCTACTTTGAAGTCCATGTCACCAAGGTGGTCTTCGTCACCTAGGATGTCAGAAAGAACAACGAAGTCGTCGCCTTCTTTCACAAGACCCATTGCGATACCCGCAACCGATGCTTTGATTGGCACACCCGCGTCCATCAGCGCAAGAGACGTACCACATACAGAAGCCATTGAAGAAGAACCGTTAGATTCAGTGATTTCCGATACTACACGTACTGTGTATGGGAACTCGTCAACAGAAGGCATTACTGCAGCAATACCGCGCTTAGCTAGTTTACCGTGGCCGATTTCACGACGCTTAGGTGAACCTACAAAGCCTGTCTCGCCCACACAGTATGGAGGGAAGTTGTAGTGTAGCAGGAAGTGATCTTTACGCTCACCAGTTAGCTCGTCGATGATCTGAGCATCACGCTGGGTACCCAGAGTCGCAGTAACTAGCGCCTGAGTTTCACCACGGGTGAACAGAGAAGAACCGTGGGTACGTGGAAGAACGCCAGTGCGTACGTCTAGCGCACGAACCATGTCTTTTTCACGGCCATCGATACGTGGGTTACCCGCGATGATGCGGCTACGTACAACGTTCTTCTCTAGAGAACCTAGCATACCGCGGATTTCGCGCTCGTCTAGAGTCTCGTCTTGAGCTAGAAGCGCTTCAACCGCTTCGTTCTTGATAACGCCTACTTGCTCGTAGCGCGCCATTTTTTCAGTGATCTGGTAAGCGTCAGTTAGACGAGCTTCAGCAAGCTCTGCAACACGAGCTTTTAGCTCAGTGTTAACTGCTGGTGCTTCCCATTCCCATGCAGGAGTAGCAACTTCAGCTGCGAACTCGTTGATTGCGTTGATAACAACCTGCTGCTGGTCGTGGCCGTAAACAACCGCTTGTAGCATCTGCTCTTCAGATAGGCGGTCAGCTTCTGACTCAACCATAAGTACTGCGTTGTCAGTACCAGCAACCACTAGGTCTAGCTTGCTTTCTTCTAGTTCAGTGTTGCTTGGGTTTAGAACCAACTGGTCGTTGATGTAACCTACGCGCGCAGCACCGATTGGGCCGTTGAACGGGATACCAGAGATAGCAAGCGCAGCAGAAGTACCGATCATAGTTACGATGTCAGGCTGAACGTCTGGGTTTACAGAAACCACAGTCGCGATAACCTGAACTTCGTTTTTGAATGCATCTGGGAATAGCGGACGGATAGGACGGTCAATCAGACGGGCTGTCAGAGTTTCGCCTTCAGATGGACGACCTTCACGCTTGAAGAAACCACCAGGGATCTTACCTGCAGCGTAAGTACGCTCTTGGTAGTTAACCGTTAGCGGGAAGAAATCTTGGCCTTCAACAGCTTCTTTCTTACCTACAACAGAAACGAATACAGATGTATCGTCCATGCTAACCATAACAGCAGCGGTCGCCTGACGCGCCATAACACCAGTTTCAAGGGTAACCGTGTGGTTACCGTACTGGAAAGTCTTTACGATAGGATTCACGTGAATTTCCTTAAATTTATTCCGCTTTCTATTTGCGCCGTTAAGTATATCTGACACAAGGAAAAGCGTCATGTGATGTAAGGCAATTTACCGCAATTTCACGTATCGCGACTAATGAAAATTCTCAACGCTGGAAGAACTGTCATTAGCCGCGACCTCAAGGTCGACGAAAACGACTCGTGGAATGGAGATAAATTACCGGAAAAAAGAAAGGAGCCATAAGGCTCCTTTCTCAAAGCAATCTTAGCGACGTAGGCCTAGACGCTTGATTAGGTCTTGGTAGCGATCTAGGTTCTTACCTTTTAGGTAGTCTAGAAGCTTACGACGACGAGAAACCATGCGTAGTAGACCGCGACGGCTGTGGTGGTCGTGTTTGTGGTTAGCAAAGTGACCTTGAAGGTGGTTGATCTGTGCTGTTAGCAAAGCAACCTGAACTTCAGGAGAACCAGTGTCGTTTTCGCACTGCGCGTATTCAGCAACGATTGCTGCTTTAGTTTCTGCATTCAGAGACATAACTCATTCCTAATACAAAGATGTTTCTAATTTGTGCCAGCCAATCTCTGATTCAGCCGACACCCGAGCCGCGGATTATACGTGGAGCGCAAAATAACTACAAGAGAATTTATTGGGAGAGTGGGTCCTTGGTCCTTGGTCCTGATGTGACTCCCTAAAAGTAGACACCTCTTTATCAGGAATAAGAGGTGTTCATATGAAAGTTGTAAGTCGACGAAGTTTTTCTGATGAGTTTAAGCTTGCTGCAGTTCAAGAATCTATCGATTC
>NZ_PYMB01000044.1 GCF_003026455.1 Photobacterium rosenbergii | reverse complement strand
ACCCAGGACCCAGGACCCAGGACCCAGGGTCCTGGGTCCTGGGTCCTGGGTCCTGGGTCCTGGGTCCTGGGTCCTGGGTCCTGCAAAAGCGTTTGCTCTTAGCTGATCGAAGTCAAGGCTCTTCGCTTTTCTTCTTTAGCTCTTCCCGCTTCTCCTAGGGCCCGCTCTTCCCAGTGCCCGCCTTTACGGCCTATAAACCTTCACGTTATCGAAGCCGTTCTCTTTCAGGTATAGCGCCTGAAGGCGGCTCATTACGCCACGGTCGCAGTACAGCAGGTACGTTTTGTCCTGCGGCAGGTCACCGAACTGGGTCGCCAGCTTGTAGAACGGAAGGTGCTTCACATCGACGTTGTCGATTTCAAGCGGGTTCTCGTCTTCTTCGTCTGGGCTGCGGATATCGAGAACGACAGCATCGGTTTCGATCTGATCTACCAGTTCGATTTCCGGTGCTTGTTCCTGGCTCTCTTTTTCGATGTCACGGATATCAATCACACGCGCCTCGGTTACCACTCGCTCAAGTACAGTGAAATCGAACTTCGCTTCCTCGGTTTCCAGCTTCTCTTTGACCGCTTTCACCGTTGGGCTCTTGGAGATCACACCACAGAACTCAGGCATGGTCTTGGCAAAATCTTCAGTGCCGATCTCACGCGCAACATCAATGATGTCTTCCTTGTCCCAGTTGATCAGTGGGCGCAGGATAAGCGTGTCGGTCACGTTGTCGATATGACGAAGGTTGGTCAGTGTCTGGCTCGAGACCTGGCCCAAGGCTTCACCAGTAACCAGTGCTTCGATACCAAAGCGCTCGGCAACCATGCCAGCGGCACGCATGAACATACGTTTTAGCACCACGCCCATCTGGCCGTCATCAACCTTTTCAAGGATCTCGCCGACAACCGGTTCGAAGTCGATGGCAATAAATTTCACCTTAGCGGATGAACCGTACTTCTTCCACAGGAAGTGAGATACTTGCTTCACGCCAATTTCGTGCGCAGGACCACCTAGGTTAAAGAAACAGTAGTGAACCTTACTACCGCGTTTAATATGCAGGTAGCTAGATACACCCGAGTCGAAACCACCGGAGATCAGGCTCAATACATCTTCCTGAGTACCCAGAGGGAAACCACCCAAGCCTTTATGACGGGCAAGGATCTGGTTTAGCTTGTCGTTCTGAACTTCAACACGCACAGTCACATCAGGGTTCTTCAGTTTCACTGACGCAGACTCAATCGCTTGGTTCAAGCCACCACCAACGTAGCGCTCAAGCTCGATCGAGGTAAAGTCATGCTTACCGGTACGCTTGGCGCGTACACAGAA
Organism: Photobacterium rosenbergii; assembly: GCF_003026455.1. Taxonomy (GTDB): domain Bacteria; phylum Pseudomonadota; class Gammaproteobacteria; order Enterobacterales; family Vibrionaceae; genus Photobacterium; species Photobacterium rosenbergii. The sequence continues at coordinate 17,293 of NZ_PYMB01000044.1, read as the reverse complement.
CGTTTTGCCATCTAGGCTGTTGCCTACATGGGCCAGTGTCTGCTCGTAGATATCGTGCAGATCGGTAAAGTCCGTTTGCTTAACTTCCAATGAGTGGTGAATACCCGGAGTCTGGGTCAAGACAGCCAGCACTTCATCACGCAGGCTCTCGTCTTTTGGCACCACTTCAATGTGGCTGCGGCGGTTGTATACCGCAATAGAATCAGACAGACGCTGAAGAATAATGCGAATGTTACATTCTAAGATTCTGGTAAAACGCTTACGTACGGATTCACTCTTTACGAAAATCTCAGGATGGGGTTTAACGATAAATTTCATAACACGCTTCGCTACACTGGGCCAAACAATACCAAAAAGGATCAAAGGCGCGGATTATACAGCAAGCAGGCTGTTGCTGAAACAAGGATATATAGTCAAGCTACTTAAATATAGTGTAGGCATATTTTCATTTAGCGTTAGTCAGTTGCTTATCAACCCAAAAACAAAGGCCGCCTCCTGTTAGGGAGACGGCCTGTAAATAACGCTAAATTTTGCTTACTCAGCACTGTGGCTGGATATTTCTTCGCTGTAATGTGGCTCACCTTGCATGATAGAAATTTCTACCCGCCGGTTGGCTTTGCGCTCGTCTGGAGTGCGGTTGCCATTTAGCGGCTGGGTATCCGCCAGGCCAACCACTCTAAGCCTCTGATGGTCGAAACCCTCAACCTGCTCCATTTCCTGGGCAACGGATACCGCCCGCTGTGCTGAAAGGTCCCAGTTGGAACGGTAAAGTTCAGAGTCCAACTTCTGATTATCGGTATGGCCACTGACCCTGATAACACCAGGGACGTCCTTCACTAAGTCGGCAACCTGACGGATCAATGGGCGAAACTTAGGCTGCAAGAACGCCGAGCCTTCAGGGAAGGCGCCTTTTTCCTTGATACGGATCACCACCTGTTGGCCAAGGTTTTCGACCTCAATCGCCCCTTCTTCCATTTCCCGGTTCAACGCCTTCTTGAGCACCTCAAGCAGTTGCTCTTGGGCTTCCGACATTTCCGATTCATTATTTTGGTTCTGCTGGGTGGCGATTTCAGCACTCTGGCCACCAGTTAGTTTACCCGCATCACGCTTGGTGCCCCCCGCACGGTCAGAGTCACCTTCGTGGAAATCCAGGGTTCGCTGGGTCATGTCGATGGTTTGCTGCATGATCACCTCAATCGGTGTTGGCTCCGGGCGGCCAGGACGAAACTCCTGGGCAATCACACTGGTCCCTTTGGGGATGTCTTTGACCTCCAGCATGTTCTGCACCCCGAAGGCAAACTTCATCGAGCCTGCAATCTGTTTGAACTTGAGCACGTCCATCTCAGAGAATGACAGCAGCAGAACAAAGAAGCACATCAGCAGCGACATCAAATCGGCAAAGGTACCCATCCACTGCGGCAGGCCGGGAGGGGGGCATTTATGTTCTTCTTCCATCACCCCTCCTTAATCGTCAACGTTGATGGTACGTTTTTTCTCGTTGAGGTAGTTCTTCAGGTAACTGTCGATCACCCTTGGGTTCTGGCCATCTTGAATGGCTAATACACCATCGAGGATCAGGCGGCGATTGAGTTTTTCCTCGTCTTTACGCAAGCCCAACTTTGCAGCAATAGGTAACATCACCATGTTAGCTAAGATGGCACCGTAAAGAGTCGTAAGAAGGGCAACGGCCATCGCAGGTCCGATTGATTTCGGGTCGTCCATATTCGATAGCATGGCAACCAGACCGATCAGGGTACCAATCATCCCCATCGCAGGGGCAACATCGCCGAGTGCCTTGAAGATACTAATCCCCTGCTCATGGCGCTCATTGGTCAACGCAATGTCTTTTTGCAATGTTGCACGCACCACATCGGCGTCGTGGCCGTCCACCAGCAAATCCACGCCCTTACGTAGGAAAGTGTTGTCCACTTCCATTTCTTCAAGCGCAAGGAAACCGCCTTTACGTGCGGCATCAGCCATTTCAACAATCTTGGCAATCAAGTCTTCAGGGTTGTCGTTCTTAAACATGAATGCCTTGACGGCAATCTTGGTCGCTCCGAGAAACTGCCCGACGCTGTATTGCATCAGAGCAACAAACAAGGAGCCACACAAAACAATCAGGATAGACTGGGTGTCAACGAACATGCCAAAACTGCCACCTAGCACCATCGCCATGATGACAAAAGCAAATGCCCCAATTAATCCTATAAGGGTCGCCAAATCCACTTGGTAGTCTCCAGTTCGTTGCACTCGTAAATCAAAATCGAACGAGCATTGTATCTAGCCCCCAGTGACCTTTCAAAGCCACAATGCCAAAAGGGCTGCATTCGTTCATTATTCACGCTTTGGGTGACTGCCATATGAAGCAATCACCATCAACGTGGTTAACTGCAACTAGTTATCGGCACATTGCTGCTTAGGTTTAGTCTTATACCTATAAAAAATGAAAATTACTGTCTGTGACACAGATTACTGTGAGATAATTTGACCCAGATTACGCTCTACGCTATTTTTCGAGCACTTATATAAGAAACGACATCACTATGGCAGCCAAGAAACCTGAAAACATGGCCTTTGAAGCCGCACTGGATGAACTAGACTCAATCGTCAATGAATTGGAATCCGGTGACATTGCGCTAGAAGATGCGCTGAAAAAATTTGAACGCGGTATTGCTCTTGCCCGCACTAGCCAGCAGAAGCTAACTCAAGCCGAACAACGTGTTGAGATCCTACTGCAAGCAGATGACGAAGCACCTCTGACCAAATTTGATGCAAATAATGAATAACACGCCATCTCTGTCGCAATCACTTCAGTTTTACCAAGCACGTAGCAACCAGCAACTCGGCCAGTGGATTGACGCCCAGCCTTTTGCGGATTTGCCTCTTATTAAAGCAATGAAGCACGGCACCCTACTCGGTGGCAAGCGAGCCCGTCCGTTTTTGACCTACGTGACCGGTGAAATGCTCGGCGCCGATGTGGCCGACCTCGATACACCGGCTGCGGCCGTAGAGTGCATCCATGCCTATTCGCTGATCCACGATGATCTGCCTGCTATGGATGACGATGATCTGCGTCGCGGTCAGCCAACCTGTCATATTGCGTTTGATGAAGCGACGGCTATCCTTGCAGGTGATGCATTGCAGACGCTGGCATTTGATATTCTGGCTTCAGGCAAGCTAAGTGCTGATGGCGAAACCAACCGTGTGGCAATGATCAGCGAATTGGCCAAAGCCTCAGGTGCTAGCGGAATGTGCATGGGACAAGCGCTTGATCTAGATGCAGAAGGCAAACATGTCGGTCTTGAGCAACTGGAAACTATCCATCGCCACAAAACCGGGGCCCTGATCCGCTGCGCGGTTCGTCTAGGCGCGATGGCTGCAGGCGAAAAAGGCCTAGCCGTTTTGCCCCAACTCAATGCCTATGCCGATGCAATTGGTTTGGCGTTTCAAGTCCAAGACGATATTCTTGACGTAATAAGTGATACTGAAACCTTGGGCAAACCACAAGGTTCAGATATCGAGCTGGAAAAAAGTACCTATCCTGCTCTTCTCGGGTTGGATGGCGCCAAGGCAAAAGCTCAACAACTGTACCAACAGGCACTACACGCATTGAGTGCAATACCTTACAATACAGAACAATTAGAAGTTTTTGCCCGATACGTCATCGAGCGCAATAACTAAAAACAGCAAAGCGCCGTGAATGTTATGACACTGGATATTTCGAAATACCCTCATCTGGCGTTGGCCAACACACCAGATGAGTTACGCCTGCTGCCTGCAGAAAGCCTGCCGGCGGTGTGCGACGAGCTACGTACCTACCTACTGAACTCCGTCAGCCAGAGCAGCGGCCATTTTGCCTCTGGATTAGGCGCTGTCGAGTTAACCGTTGCTCTGCATTATGTTTACAACACCCCGTTTGATCATCTGATCTGGGATGTCGGCCACCAAGCCTACCCGCATAAGATCCTCACGGGCCGCCGTGATCAGATGCCGACTATCCGCCAAAAAGGTGGGGTACATCCATTCCCTTGGCGTGAAGAAAGCGAATACGACGTACTGTCTGTCGGTCACTCATCGACCTCGATCAGTGCGGGGCTAGGGATGGCTATCGCAGCAGAAAAAGAAGACATGGGCCGCAAGGTCGTCAGTGTCATCGGTGACGGCGCGATCACCGCAGGTATGGCTTTCGAAGCAATGAACCACGCAGGTGGTGTGCATTCGGATATGCTGGTGATCCTCAACGACAACGAAATGTCTATTTCGGAAAACGTCGGCGCGCTGAATAACCACCTTGCTCGCCTGCTATCAGGCAACCTGTATACCACTATCCGTGAAGGTGGTAAGAAGGTCCTCTCTGGTGCGCCACCCATCAAAGAATTGGTCAAGCGTGCCGAAGAACACCTCAAGGGCATGGTTGTACCTGGCACCATGTTTGAAGAGTTGGGCTTTAACTACATCGGCCCAATTGACGGCCATGATGTTGAAGAGTTGGTCAAAACCCTCAAGAACATGCGTAACCTCAAAGGGCCGCAGTTCCTGCACATCATGACCAAAAAAGGCAAGGGCTATGCCCCAGCCGAGGCAGATCCGATCAACTACCACGCGGTACCAAAATTTGATCTGACCCAAAACCCAATTCCAAAAGCGAAAAGCCAACCGACGTTTTCCAATGTCTTTGGCGATTGGCTTTGTGACATGGCAGAGCAAGATGAGAAGCTGATGGCGATCACGCCTGCCATGCGCGAAGGCTCGGGTATGGTACGTTTTTCTAAAGAGTACTCGTCACAGTACTTCGATGTGGCGATTGCTGAGCAGCATGCCGTAACACTGGCAACGGGTATGGCCATTGGTGGCTACCATCCGGTTGTTGCGATTTACTCGACCTTCTTACAGCGCGGCTACGACCAGCTTATCCACGATATCGCTATTATGGATCTGCCTGTCATGTTTGCCATCGACCGTGGTGGCCTTGTCGGCGCTGACGGCCAGACTCACCAAGGTGCCTTCGACATGAGTTTCATGCGTTGTATCCCGAATATGGTGATCATGGCGCCAAGTGACGAAAATGAATGTCGCCAGATGCTCTACACCGGACACATGCACCAAGGTCCAAGTGCAGTGCGCTACCCCCGCGGTAGCGGAACGGGTATTGTGCCAGAGCGTGAGATGACAGCATTGCCAATAGGGAAAGGCATCGTTCGCCGTGAAGGTGAAAAGGTGGCTATCCTGAACTTCGGTACCATGATGGGCTATGCACTGGAAGCGGCCGAAAACCTCAACGCTACCGTGGCTGACATGCGCTTTGTCAAACCACTTGATGAAGCGCTGATCCTTGAGTTAGCTGCTAGCCATGATGTACTGGTAACGGTAGAAGAGAACGCTATTGCGGGCGGTGCAGGCAGCGGTGTCAATGAGTTCCTGATGAAACAGAAGGTGCTCAAGCCTGTGCTGAACATCGGCCTGCCAGATCGCTTTGTCGAGCAAGGTACCCAAGCTGAGCTTCACGCTATGCTGGAAATAGATGGCCCGGGTATCGAAAAACAGATCCGCGCTTATATCGACTAAGCCATTACAAAGCAAAGTTCAGCAGTATCCTAATTAACGCCCCAAGTAACCTCTGTTGCTTGGGGCGTTTTCTATTGGGTGCTTTCTACTGGGTGCTCTCTACTGGGTACTCTCTACTAGGAATTGTCTATTGCTCTTTGGCCTTCTGGGTCATAACCCTTCGCAATATTACTCCCTGATACCCAGCAAGTGTCACTGTGTTGACTTGCGGCCCTAAACTACCATCAAATTTCACTTGCTGGTAGAGCCCATCGAGGCTCACTTCGATTGGCTTGATATCAAAGAAAGCGGGATTGTTACGATCCCTTGTCCCGCGGTAAAGCGCCAAGCCTTTGCTATAGCGGCGAGCAATGATGCCCTGTTCAGGAAAATCTCCAAACCAACCACTTCGTTGCAACCAATACCAGCCTGAGGGCTCAAGGGGAATCCCATCAATGGCTGTATCCGCCGAATCGGCCTCTTTTCCTTTGTTATCAAACACTACCCGCTCGACATCACCCGGTGCAGGCTCGGGGGTACCGAGATCGATCGCCAGCATCTCAGTGGGTTGGTAGGCCATATTTTTGGCAATACCCGGCTGTGCCCAATTATCAGTATCGGTATGGCCGCTGCCGTACCGGTAACTCTGGTTCCAACTGTGGTAATAGGTTTGACCGGGGATATTGAATAGATAATACAGTGCCAAGCCTGTTTCGATATCCGTCTGCCAAGCTGAAAGGCTCGATGGTGACAACTGGCTTCGCCCCCCTTTGGTCGAGGCCATGATCAGGCTCTTGTCCTGTTGGGATGCTAGGGCGAAGTTATCCCAATACCGCTGAAGCCGATTTAGCCCGATAGCTGGCGTGAGGTAATGTTCGCGTAGCCAAACATCTATCACCTCCCGCAGTTCTGGTGGCCATGGTGCATAATGCCAAAGATTGAGCTCGGAGATATTTGCAGCTAGCCACTGGGTACCTGTCAGCGATTTCACCTGCTGGAGAAAGCCTGCAAGCTGCAACGCATACTCATATTCTGCCTGCTCACTTCCGGCTACATACGGCAACTCGTCAATTTTACCGCCTGACAGCACCTTAAATTGGTTACTCCCAAGCAGTTTAGCCATGTCATCATTGTATGCTCCCGCAAGCCCCTGCTGCTGCCAGTCTTGCTGGTACCACTGGGCATGGAGTTTATTGATTGCGCCATCGAGAAAATTGACCCGATACCAGCAAGTCCCGGGCCACAGGTAACCCGCAGGTATGAGCCTTGCCTGATGGCGGAAGCGTGCCGATGCCTTGCTGTTGGCACGTGAAGCGAACTCGCTCTCATTAATGTAGCCATCGTTATTCTTGTCATTAGCTGGATCCCAACCCGGAATTGCTAACGCCAGTTGCTCTTCACTGCGGGTCATTTCAAGCCATGGGTCAATTGCCAAACTCTCAACCCGAGAAGCTTGCGCCCAAGATAACTCAAGCATCCATACTCTTAGCCCTGAGGCCAAGCCAGGCTCACCACTGTTGAGTTCCCGTCCTTCAAAACGAGGGAAGGCACTCGGCCAGGGCTGTTCAAGCGAAAACTGGCCAAGCTGGGAATCGGTGCTCGTTTTATCATGCCAGCTAACTGCCAGAGGCTGCCAGAGCCCAACGGCCCCTGCTCCATCGGCAGCATGACGGGATATCTCGGGGATGGCGCTAGCATTAAGCTCAAAAGAGTCAAACGGGTATGATGAGATCAATATCAGCTGGTCATCTGCTTGCAACTCTATCGGTAGCCTTGCTGTCGAATATTGATTATTACGGACAAGGAGCAAATGATAAGGTTGTCCATCCAGCAAATGATCCAACCCGCTACTCGGTTTATCCACCAGAAGCTGGGTGTCTTCTGCAAAATGCAGATAAGCGTCTTCGATATCAACACCTGACCGAAACGCCTGCTGGCTCAGCCATGCCTCTTGCTTGCCCGGGCGGCAATCGAACTTGTGGGCATACATGTAGCCCATCGCATTCATCGACTGGTTCATTGCCCTATCTTGCATACTGCCAAAAACTACATCAGCATGCTGGTTCTCCCAAAGCTTAAGTTGTTTTGCAGATGCAGGCTTACCGTCGATCACGGTATCTTGCCAGCTGCCCGGCAGCACCCAAGCTGTTCCAGTTGAAGGATAAACTTGAGCCAAACCGTCCGGCAACAGCAATAAAAGCCCTCCCAACCAAACCACTGTCCTTAGCATATTCACCTGAACCTCCCTTTCCCTAACCTCTAGCACCTAGCCTCTTAAATCTTAGCCCATTGAATTAGAAATAAAAAAAGCCGCGCTATTGCGCGGCTTCAACATCGTTCGGTTTATTCAAGCTTGTTTACCAACCCAGCCAGTGGCCTAGTCCCCACAGGGCAATCATTGCCATAAAGCCCGCCAGAATATCATCAACCATGATACCCAGACCGCCGTGGACATGCTTATCCAGCCAGCTGATAGGCCATGGCTTGACCATATCGAAGAAACGGAACAGGACAAAACCAGCCAACACCCATTGCCAGCTCACTACCGGGGCAATTGCCATAGTGATCCAAAAGCCGACAAACTCATCCCAGACAATACTACCGTGGTCATGCACGCCCATATCGTCAGAAGTTTTCTGGCAGATGGTGATACCAATCAAAGCGGCAACCAAGGTGATCAGTAGGTAAACCGTAAATGGCAGCTGCGCCATCAACAAGTACAGCGGGATCGCGGCTACAGTGCCCATGGTGCCCGGTATGATAGGTGACAGGCCGCTACCGAAGCCGGTCGCCAAGAAATGCCATGGATTTTTCAGGTTAATCTTATCTTTCGGGTTTGCCACAATTTACTCCGCAAAATGATCATATCCGTGCAGCTGCCAGTTCAGCGGCTGGCTTTTACGTACCAAGGTAATACCTTGCCCCGGACGCAGTTGGCCGACACAAGTCGCCTTTACACCACTATGCACCAAGGCGGTTTCCACTGCGCCCCTATTCTGTTCCGGAACAGTAAAGCACAGTTCATATTCTTCGCCACTGGCCAATGCTAGCTGCAACGCTTTATCCCGCTCAGGCTCAAAGGCTTCCAGCTCTGGCGAAAGAGGTAGTTTATCAACGTCAATTTCTGCTGCCACCCTAGAACGTTTCAGAATATGTCCAAGATCGCTGATCAGGCCATCGGAAATATCCAATGCCGCCGAAGCAATCCCTCGCAGGGCCTGCCCTGCCAGTATACGCGGCTCTGCCTTGTGGTGGCGCTCAAGCAAAGTTGCTTCAAGCTCAGAGGAGTCTACCTTTTTCTGGCCGAGCAACAACGCCAGACCTGCCGCACTATCGCCTAGATTGCCGGTGACATAAATCCAGTCACCTGAATTAGCCCCACTGCGGGTTAGAGCCTGACCATGCGGCACGAAACCATGTACTGTCAGCGTAATGCTAAGCGGGCCTTTGGTGGTATCTCCCCCTACAAGCTGGACATTGTAGTACTCCGCAAGAGCAAAGAACCCCTCGCAGAAACCTGCCAGCCAGGCTTCATCGGGCTCAGGCATTGTCAAAGCAAGCGACACCCAGGCCGGTGTGGCGCCCATTGCCGCTAGATCGCTGAGGTTTGATGCCAATGCCTTGTGGGCGACCCAAGCAGGATCGGCCTCGGCCAAGAAATGGGTACCTGCCACCAGCGAATCAGTACTGACGGCCAATTGGCTCCCTTCCGGTACCTCCAGCAAGGCGCAATCGTCACCGATTGCCAAAGGTACATCTTTTCGTTTCACAGCCTGGTGTTCGAAGTACCGGGCTATCAGATCAAATTCGTTTGCCATATTCTTCTTTTGATAGACAGAAAAAAGGCCAGCATTGCTGGCCTTTTACAATCGTATTGTGATTACTTCTTACGAAGTGATGGCGCTGCCTTGTCCAGCACACCATTCACAAACTTGTGGCTGTCTTCTGCACCGAAGGCTTTCGCCAGTTCGATTGCTTCGTTGATCACCACTTTGAATGGTACGTCATCACGCTTCATCATCTCGTACATTGCAAGACGAAGTAGCGCCAGTTCCATCTGGTCTAGATCCTGAAGTGGACGCGACAGGTATGGACGCATTTTGCTATCCAGTTCCTGATGGTTCAGAACAACACCAGTTAGTAGGTCACGGAAGTAAGCTACATCGGTATGTGGTGCTGCTAGCGCCGGGGCTTCAGCCTGGTGCTCTTCTTCTTCAAAGTTGTCGCCAGAAAGGAAATGTTGCTCGATATCTGCAACGTTACCTTTAGTAATTTGCCAAGAATAGATTGCTTGTACAGCAAACTGACGTGCGTTACGACGTGCGGCTGGTTTCACACTAACCCCCATTAGGATTCAATTTGGGACAGGACATTAACCATTTCAAGCGCGCTTAGTGCAGCCTCTGCCCCTTTATTACCAGCCTTGGTACCGGCACGCTCAATGGCTTGTTCGATAGAATCTACAGTCAGAACACCGAATGCTACTGGAGTGTTGTACTCTAGAGCAATTTGAGCCAGACCTTTGTTACACTCACCGGCAACATAATCAAAATGTGGCGTACCGCCACGGATCACAGAGCCAAGCGCAACAATAGCATCATAACGATCGCTCTTAGCAACCTGCTGAGCAACAAGTGGTAGCTCGTATGCACCTGGGCAACGAACAACAGTGATGTTGTCATCACTAACTTGACCCTGACGTTTCAGAGCGTCTAGCGCGCCTTCTAGTAGGCTTTCGTTGATAAAGCTGTTGAAGCGTGCAATTACGATAGCAACTTTTGCGTTTGGTGCCGCGATGGCGCCTTCAATTACCTTCATGGGCCTTCCTGTGACTATGTCTTTTCCGGTATGAGAAACCGCGGGAGTCTATCACACTTTATGCGTTATACCAATTGGCATATTCAAGCGCTTTCCCGCCTCATACCGGCAATGTTTGGGATTTATTTGATAGAAATATGTTTCGAACAAAAGCGGGCACTGGCCTGCTTGGATTATTCGCAAATGTATTCAACCGCTTCGAGGCCAAAGCCCGACAGCGAATGGTAGCGTTGAGTACTTGATGACAGCAGGCGCATCTTAGAAACACCAAGATCTGACAAGATCTGAGAACCAACACCCACCTGGCGCGACTGATCTTTCGGGTTCAGTTTCACACCCGGCTTGCCTTCTTCCTGCGCGGCCATGTTCTGGACCTTGGTAATGATAGATTCCTGGCTTTCTGCCTTGCTCAGTACCACCAATACCCCGCCTTCATCGGCAATACGTTTCATCGCTGATGGCAGTGTCCACTGGGTCGCACCCGAGTGGAGAATATCTTTAAAGGTATCTTGCAGGTGAACACGAACTAAAGTCGGCTCGCCGTCAACAACGTCGCCTTTTTTCAGTGCGTAATGAACCTGGTTGTCGATGGTGTCACGGTAAGTGATCATCTCAAAATCACCGAACTCAGTTGGCAGGTTGCACTGCGCAACACGTTCAATAGTGGTTTCGTTGTTGTTGCGGTACTCAATCAGATCCGCAACCGTGCCAAGCTTCAGGCCGTGCTGCTCGGCGAATACCTCAAGATCTGGACGGCGCGCCATGGTGCCGTCTTCATTTAGGATCTCGACAATAACGCTCGATGGCTCAAGGCCAGCTAGGCGCGCGACATCGCAACCGGCTTCAGTGTGACCGGCACGGGCAAGAACACCGCCCTCTTGGGCCATCAATGGGAAAATATGGCCAGGCATCACGATATCAGCAGGCGAAGCACCCGGTGCTACCGCCGCCTGTACCGTCACAGCGCGGTCTGATGCAGAAATACCCGTAGTCACACCTTCTGCCGCTTCAATCGACACGGTGAAGTTGGTGCTGAACTGCTCGGTGTTATCCTGCACCATCAGTGGCAGCTTAAGCTGCTGGCAGCGAGACTTGGTCAAAGTCAGGCAGATCAGGCCACGGCCATGACGAGCCATAAAGTTAATTGCTTCAGGGGTGATTTTTTCCGATGCAATGATCAGATCGCCTTCATTTTCACGGTCTTCGTCATCCATCAGGATAACCATTTTACCTAGGCGGATATCTTCGATGATTTCCTTTGCACTGCTTAGAGCCATATCGATACCTTAATTTTTGTTAATCTTCTGTCTGTTTATCGAAGGAACCCGCTGCGAGCCAGCAAATCCATAGAAACTTCTGATTTCGGCTCAGCCGCCTTCTCGCCCATCATCAAACGTTCGAGGTAGCGGGCAATCACGTCGACTTCCAGGTTGATTTTACGGCCAGCGGTAAATGCTTCCATCGTGGTTTCAGAAGCCGTGTGTGGCACGATGGTCAGTTTGAACTCATCGCCACGGATCGCATTGACCGTCAAGCTGATGCCATCAACAGCTACCGAGCCTTTTTCCGAAATGTACTTCGCCAAATGTGCCGGCGCCTTCAGCCAAAACTCAATCGCACGGCCGGTATGGGAACGCTCAATCACTTCCGCCACATCATCGACATGGCCAGAGACCATATGACCACCGAAACGGGTGGTAGGCAGCATGGCTTTCTCAAGGTTCACCTTCTGTCCCGCACGGTAATTGACAAATGCGGTACGCTTTAGGGTTTCCAGAGACAAGTCAGCCACATAACCAGAACCTGTTAGTTCTACTACGGTCAAACACACGCCATTGGTTGCAATACTGTCACCCAATTTTACATCGGATAGGTCCAGCTTGCCGGAGTCCACCGTCACAGAAATGTCTTTGCCTTTTGGGGTCAGTGCAGTAATTGTACCCACGGCTTCAATAATGCCAGTAAACATGTCAAACCTTATTCTTTGTCTGCATTGAGTAAATCAGCCCGGATGTGATTATTGATACGGGAAGTGATCCGAATATCATCGCCCACCATCCGTACATCCGAGATGCTCAGTTCGGGAACCTGTGTCATCGACACCAGTCCATTTAGATCCATCAGTCCGCGGCTGTCGCTGCCCATCAATTTGGGGGCTTGATACAAGATCAACTCATCGACCAAACCTGCTTGCAACAAGCCACCGGCCAGGCCGGCTCCAGCTTCCACCCAGATATGGTTGATATTGCGCTTTGCCAACTCAACCATAAGCGCATGAAGATCAACCCCTTCGCCCTCAGGGATAACCAGTTGCTCAACATCCTGCGGCCATGTCTGCATGTCAGCTTGTTTTTTTGCCAGAATAGTGTTGCCCGGCAGGCTGACTAAACGGTGCTCTAGGGTGACTCGGTTTTTACTGTCAATCACCACCCTCACAGGTTGACGCAAGTCAGCTTCAGGGTAGCCCTGCTGTACTTCGTCACCCAGTTCCTGCCAGCGAACGTTCAACGAAGGGTCGTCAGCCAACACCGTTGCACTGGTCGACAAAATAGCCCCGGCCTTGGCGCGGTAACGTTGAACATCGGCCCTGGCAGCAGGGCCAGTGATCCACTTGCTTTCGCCGTTAGCCAACGCGGTTCGGCCGTCAAGGCTTGCCGCCAGCTTGAGTTGGACATACGGAAGCCCGGTCTTCATCACTTTGATAAAGCCAGGGTTCAACGCCTCAGCATCTTGTTCGAGCAAGCCGGTTTGGACTTCAATGCCAGCTTGCTTGAGCATAGCAATACCACGCCCAGCAACCTTCGGGTTGGGATCAACCATAGCGCAAACCACACGCTTCACACCGGCTTTGACCAGTGCTTCGGCACAAGGCGGAGTTCGGCCGTAATGAGAGCAAGGCTCCAGCGTAACGTACGCCGTTGCGCCTTTCGCCTTATCCGCAGACGCGCGAAGTGCAAAGACTTCGGCGTGGGGTTCACCGGCACGGTAATGATAGCCTTCTCCGACAATTTCATCGTCGTGGGCGATCACACAGCCGACATTGGGGTTTGGAGTGGTAGTGAACTGACCGTTCTTCGCCAATTTGATTGCGCGTAGCATCATGGCGTGGTCGATAGATGAGAACATGAGACTTCAGTATCGGTTAGAAAGCCGGCGCATCACGTCCGGCATCAATTATTTCTCTAGTTTAGCGATTTCTTCACCAAACTCACGGATGTCTTCAAAACTGCGGTAAACAGAAGCAAAACGGATATAAGCCACTTTATCCAGCTCTTTCAATGCTTCCATGACCAAATTACCAATCATTTCCGATGGCACTTCTCGCTCACCGGTCGCACGCAAGCGCGACTTGATGGTATTGATCGCACGTTCGATATCATCAGCACTGACAGGACGCTTCTCCAGCGCACGCTGGATCCCACCACGCAGTTTGTCTTCATTGAACGGGTCACGGTTACCATTAGTTTTGATCACCCGTGGCATCACCAACTCAGCGGTTTCAAACGTTGTATAACGTTCGCTACAGGCTAAACACTGGCGACGGCGACGAACCTGATGGCCATCAGCCACCAGACGGGAATCTATTACTTTGGTGTCATTGGCACCACAAAAAGGACAATGCATCTTGCCTCCTCAACTTCGTCGCACCAGTGTAACTCATTTCATTAACGGTGGGAGACTATTACCATAAAAATTCTGCTGAAAATGGCGCTAAAACGCCATAAAAAAAGGGCCCGCAAGCTGCAGGCCCTTTTTTGTTCCAAAACTGTCACCCAGAAGGGGCAGTGCTTATGCGTAAACCGGTAGACGCTTACAGATTTCTAGCACCTTAACCTTGGTCGCTTCAATCACTTCAGGATTGTCGATGTTGTCCATGACATCACACATCCAGTTAGCAAGCTGCTTAGCATCTTCCACCGTAAAACCACGACGGGTAATTGCAGGTGTACCGACACGGATACCTGAAGTCACAAACGGGCTGCGTGGGTCATTTGGCACACTGTTCTTGTTAACAGTGATGTTCGCCGCACCCAGTGCTGCATCCGCTTCTTTACCTGTGATGCCTTTGTCGATCAGATCAACCAGGAACAGGTGGTTTTCTGTGCTGCCAGATACGATCTTGTAACCGCGCTCTAGGAACTCACCGACCATTGCTTTGGCATTCTCAACCACGCGAGCCTGGTAGTCTTTGAACTCTGGCTCCATCGCTTCTTTGAATGCAACCGCTTTAGCAGCAATAACATGCATTAGAGGGCCACCCTGACCACCCGGGAATACCGCTGAGTTCAGTTTCTTGTAAAGATCTTCGCCACCGTTTGAAAGCACCAAGCCACCGCGTGGGCCAGCAAGCGTTTTGTGCGTTGTGGTTGTTACCACGTGGGCGTGCGGAACTGGGTTCGGGTAAACACCCGCAGCAATCAGACCAGCAACGTGCGCCATATCAACGAAGAAGTACGCGCCGACTTTATCTGCGATTTCACGCATGCGCTTCCAATCAACAATCTGAGAGTAAGCAGAGAAACCACCGATGATCATTTTAGGCTTGTGCTCAAGCGCCAGCGCCTCAACTTCGGCGTAATCAATCTGGCCGGCTTCATCAATACCGTAAGGGATGATGTTGTATAGCTTGCCCGAGAAGTTTACTGGAGAGCCGTGAGTCAAGTGGCCACCATGTGCCAGGCTCATACCCAGAACAGTATCGCCAGCATTGAGCAGTGCCATGTACACAGCGTTGTTGGCTTGAGAGCCCGAGTGAGGCTGAACATTAGCGTACTCGGCACCAAATAGCTCACACGCACGGTCGATAGCCAGTTGCTCGGCTTTATCTACGTACTCACAACCGCCGTAGTAACGCTTACCTGGGTAGCCTTCGGCATACTTGTTGGTTAGCTGGGAGCCCTGAGCTTCCATCACGCGTGGGCTGGTGTAGTTTTCAGAAGCAATCAACTCGATGTGCTCTTCCTGACGCGCCGTTTCTTCCTGAATCGCTGCAAATAGTTCAGCATCGTAATCGGCAATATTCATGTCGCGCTTTAGCATCTGTATCTCCTGACTCAGATTGTTTTAGTCCTTTTTGTCTCTGGTAAGCCAGTGAATGGCCGTGCCGACAAAGAGGCGGTAAACACACAAAATTGGCAAAAAACGGAAAATCCGCAAAGCTAGGCGCCACGTGGACGCAAACGTTTTCGTCTCGCCTGTAGATAACGCAGTATTTTACAGAATTTGATCTAAATCAGATACCCCTAATGTGACTTTTTATTGGTATTTATTTCATTTTTGGTATGAATTGTTTTCAAGTTGTTCACTCCCTCGTCATGGGTAACCAAAACTAAAATACCCACATTACAAGTAATGATTGAAATTAATTTTTTACGACAGCGTAATATAATTTGTACACCGACCAATAGACAGATTTCACACCGACTATCACGCTTGTCACCAATGCCCTATATCATGGCGCCTCTATACATAAGGAGTGTTGTCTTGAGCGGTTATCATCATTCACTGAAAGAAAATATCATTGCCATTCTTACCGGTACTTTCATCGTTGCCCAAGGGGTTTTCTTTCTTCAGCAAGCTGATCTTCTCACCGGTGGTACTACCGGCCTGGCCTTGCTTGTCAGCCAGTTTGTCGATCTGTCTTTTGGCCAGCTGTACTTTATGATGAACTGCCCGTTCTACCTGATGGCCTGGTTCCGTATGGGTAAGAGCTTTGCGATCACCAGTGTGATTTCCGGCGGTTTGGTATCTATCATTACCGACAACCTCCACCATGTGCTGGAAATCAGCCGCCTCGAGCCGCTTTACTGCGCGCTAATCGGTGGCCTGCTGATGGGACTGGGTATGCTGATCCTATTCCGCCACAAAACTAGCCTCGGTGGTTTCAACGTATTGGTGCTATTCCTACAGGAGAAAATGGGCTGGTCGGCGGGCAAACTGCAGATGGGTATTGATATCACCATCCTAGTGGCATCTTTCTTCCTAGTTAGCCCGATGGTCTTGCTGTTCTCGGTCATCGGCGCTTTCATGCTGAACCTAGTATTGGCTATGAACCACAAACCGGGCCGCTACAGCGGTGAGCTAAAACCACAGGCAGGATAAGAGTAGTTCTAGATCCTGGTTCCTAGATCCTAGTTTTGACGCATAAAAAAGAGGTCGCATCCTGCGACCTCTTTTTTTTTTGTGTCTAATTCCCGTTGGTGTTGCAGTGCTTAGTGGTTATAAGCAGTAAGCATCCACATCAACTTTTCTTGCTCACGGATGTAATCACCCATGATAGCCGCAGTACCCTCATCATCAGCGTCACCGGCAAGGGACAAAATGCTGCGCTGCATACCTAGCACGGTTTGGAACCCCTGTTGCAAGCCAGCGACACACTCATCACCGCTATGGGCGTTAAGGTGCTCTTTGATTTCACTCACTTCAAGGTATTCACTAAAGCTGTGTGAAGGCGTTGCGCCTAGCGTCAATACACGCTCGGCTAGCTCATCGATTTTGACCTGCAGATCGGTATAAATTTCTTCGAATTTCACATGCAGCTCAAAGAATTCTTTGCCTTTGATGTTCCAGTGGTAACCACGTGTGTTCATGTACAGCACCTGGTAGTTTGCCAGCAGTTTATTCAATTCAACCGCTAGCTCTTCAGACTTCACGCTATCTAGGCCAATCATATTTTGTGTCGACATAATCTCTTCCCCCTTGGTTTTCCTCAATAATACGGGCTCGGTTGGCCTAGCTCCATTCGTATTGGTTTATACATTCAATAAGCAAAACCTATTGATGGGGTGCTGGGTGCTGGGTGCTGGGTGCTGGGTGCTGGGTGCTGGGTGCTGGGTTGATATGACCCCCGTAAAGTAGACACGGGGGTTAGTTTCCAAGTTCGTACATCATGGGACTCAGTCCACCATTAGTCCCATGCCTTCTGACTATA
>NZ_PYMB01000043.1 GCF_003026455.1 Photobacterium rosenbergii | reverse complement strand
GTTGGAAGATACCCTGGGTAGCCAACTGGTGATCCGGGACAGCCGCAATGTGTCGCTGACCCGGATCACCAGTTGGCTACCCAGGGTATCTTCCAACCGCTGGAGCCGGCGGCTCAGGGTCGTTGGGGGAATATCTAATGCACTGGCGGCTGCTCTGAAACTTCCGTGTTGGGCAATCGCAATCAGGGTGCGCAGGTCGTCTAACTTCATACCATTTTTGCATCGCTGCATAACGCTTTTACCTCTATCACCAAGTTGCCTCAATGACTACTATTAGTGGGCAGGCTTTCCTGTCTTGGCCTGCTCTGTAGCAAAAAGAGACATGAATCCGGTCGGGATGTTGGGATTGACGTCACCACCGGAATGAGCAAATACGTCGGGAATCCGTATTTGTTCTCTGTCTTCGCCCTAGGATGGGGCGGAGACATTAAATTTCTATTGTAACCTTTCTTCTCGGTTCGAATCCTGAACCACACTTTTCATATCCTATATTTTCGCTTCGCTTGGTTGTCAAAACCGAGTTATTTTCGTGCGCCTAAATCATACACTGCCTGACTAAATTCATTTATTACTTGATTGCTGTTAGTGGGTGCTCACAATGCCTCATGCCTCATGCCTCATGCCTCATGCCTCATGCCTCATGCCTCATGCCTCATGCCTCATGCCTCATGCCTCATGCCTCATGCCTCATGCCTCATGCCTCATGCCTCATGCCTCATGCCTCATGCCTCTGGCAATAAAAAAGGCCGCCCGTAGGCGACCTTGATAGGGAGCAATTATCCTCAATTACAGGATGATGCCACCGAATACGAAGCCTAGCGCTACAGACGTTGCGATAGTAACCACACCCGGGATGAAGAATGGGTGGTTGAAGACTAGGTTACCGATACGGGTAGAACCTGTGTCATCCATCTCAACGGCTGCAAGTAGCGTTGGGTAAGTCGGTAGTACGAACAGTGCACTTACTGCCGCGAAAGAAGCGATAGCTGTTAGCGGAGCAACACCGATAGCCAATGCTGCAGGCATTAGCGCAGTTGTCGTTGCGCCCTGAGAGTAAAGCAGCATAGAAGCAAAGAATAGAACCAATGCCAGCATCCATGGGTAGTCGCTCAGTAGGGAGCCTGCCACTTCTTTGATGCCGTCAACGTGGCCGTTTACGAACGTAGAACCAAGCCATGCTACACCCAGTACACACACACATGCAGTCATACCAGAGCGGAATGTTGGTGCCGCTGGGATTTTCGCTGCATCGATGCCAGTCGTGAATACGATAGCCGCTGCTGCCGCCAGCATGAAGGTCATGATAGCTTCGTTACGGCCCAGGGCTGGGTTTTCGATTAGGCCAACAGAGCCAGAGATAGCCGCAGCGTAAGCAACAACAATCAGGATAGCAGCCAAGAAGATGAAGGTCGCTTTCTTCGCAGAAGCAGGGATCTCACGCTTGGTTGAACCCTGTAGCTTGATCAGGCCTTTCTCCAGACGCTCTTGGTAAACAACGTCATCTTTTAGTTCGCAACCTAGGAAGTTAGCAACGAACGCACCAACCATACATGCGATGAAGGTTGTTGGGATACAGATAGCCAGTAGGGTTAGGTAGCCCACTCCGAGCGGTTCAAGAATGCCAGAGAAGAAGACAACCGCTGCGGAGATAGGCGATGCGGTGATCGCAATTTGAGAAGCAACAACAGCGATAGATAGCGGACGTGAAGGACGGATACCTTGCTCTTTTGCTACTTCAGCGATAACTGGAAGCGTTGAGAACGCCGTGTGACCAGTACCTGCCATTAGGGTCATCAGGTAAGTCACGATAGGTGCGTAGAAAGTAATACGCTTCGGGTTCTTACGTAGGAAGTTTTCGGCTAGTTCAACCAGCCAATCCATACCACCGGCAACCTGCATAGCAGCGATCGCAGTGATAACAGACATGATGATAAGGATTACGTCAATTGGGATATAGCTTTGGCTTGTTGGCATACCCAACAGCAGGGAAAGCACGATAACACCGGCGCCACCTGCCAGACCAATACCAATACCACCAATTCGGGCGCCCAAGAAAATGAACGCGAGAACGACTAATAGTTCTACACCAACCATATGATTGTCCTGTCTTAAAGTTAAAAAATAAAAGGGGGAAATCTGTAGCAAAAAAAGGCGGATCCTCATCCTGAAAATCCGCCGGGCTGTTTATTGGTTACAACTTAGTTGTAACGCTTAGCCTTGTATTCTGGGTGCATCAGGTTCTGTACCGAGAAGATGTCGTCTAGCTGCTCTTCAGTTAGAAGGCCACGCTCTAGAACCACTTCACGGACACTCTTACCGGTTTCAGCACAGATCTTACCTACAATGTCACCTTCGTGGTGGCCAATGAATGGGTTTAGGTAAGTCACGATACCGATAGAGTTGAACACGAAGCTTTCACATACTTCTTTGTTCACAGTGATGCCGTCGATACATTTGTCACGTAGGTTGATACACGCATTCTTCAGGATTTCGATAGACTCGAACAGTGCCTGACCGATCACTGGCTCCATAACGTTCAGCTGTAGCTGGCCCGCTTCTGCCGCGAAAGTGATGGTTGTATCGTTACCGATGACTTTGAAGCAAACCTGGTTTACCACTTCTGGCACAACTGGGTTTACTTTCGCTGGCATGATAGAAGAGCCAGCTTGCATTTCTGGTAGGTTAATTTCGTTAAGACCAGCACGAGGACCTGAAGAAAGAAGGCGCAGGTCGTTACAGATCTTAGACAGTTTAACCGCGGTACGCTTAAGTGCACCGTGAACCATTACGTAAGCACCACAGTCAGAGGTTGCTTCGATTAGGTCTTCTGCTGGTACACAAGGTAGGCCAGTCACTTCAGCTAGGCGCTGTACTGCAAGTTCCTGGTAACCTGTTGCCGCGTTTAGGCCAGTACCGATAGCGGTTGCACCTAGGTTTACTTCTAGAAGCAGTTGCGCTGTGTACTGAAGGTTTTTGATTTCTTCTTTGATTAGTACGCCGAACGCGTGGAATTCCTGGCCTACAGTCATAGGTACTGCGTCCTGAAGCTGGGTACGGCCCATTTTCAGTACATCAGCGAATTCTTTGTCTTTCGCATCGAAAGCACCTTTTAGGTACTCAAGAGCTTCAAGCATAGTCATGATGCTGTTGTATACCGCTACACGGAAACCAGTAGGGTAAGCACAGTTAGTCGACTGAGACTTGTTAACGTGGTCGTTCGGGTTAACGATGTCGTACTCGCCTTTCTCTTTGCCCATTAGCTCAAGAGCAAGGTTTGCGATAACTTCGTTGGTGTTCATGTTTACAGAAGTACCGGCACCGCCTTGGTATACGTCTGACGGGAATTGATCCATGCACTTACCTGTTTCAAGGATCACATCACACGCTTTAACGATGTATTCGCCAACTTCTGATGGGATAACGCCCAGCTCTTTGTTCGCCATTGCAGCTGCTTTCTTGGTGAAAACCATACCGCGAACGAACTCTGGAACGTCAGAGATTGTAGTTTTAGAGATATTGAAGTTCTCTACAGCACGTAGGGTGTGGATACCCCAGTAAGCGTCGGCTGGAACTTGGCGTTCGCCTAGTAGATCTTCTTCGATACGAGTTGCAACGTTGTTTACCATTGCTTCATTTTTTTCTAGATCAATCATCTGAGACATGACGTAGCCTTAGTGGAATCTGCTAATTAAATTCAAATATTGAGCCAATTCTGAAACTTTAGAATCCATTCCGCAGAGAGTTTGGCTAGATGATCGTACCTGACACCTATTGTCTGCTGCCGATAATACTCCCCTTTAGGGGTAAAAACATAACCCAGATCACTTTTTTAAATGGACTGAAAACATTTGCACAGAAACGAGATCTTGCTCACAAATACTGTTAATAACTCACCTGCGCTTTATGATTAAAAATGACCAAATATGACAAAATGTGAAATTGGTGTTGGATTAATCGCAGCAGTTTTATTGTAATCAATCGTTACATTGAAACCCTATAGAAAAGAGTTGAAAAATGGCTGTCTGCTCCCAATATTTGTTATAAGCCGAAGAGATTTTTGTAGTGTGACACCGGTGTGTTACAACTTGACTCAAATTACTGCCCACCAGCAAGGGGAAAATTGTGTTTCCGATATTACTGTTTTTGTTTATTGTCGTGCCGATTGTCGAGATCGCCCTGTTCATCCAGGTCGGTGGTTTCCTCGGCCTGTGGCCGACAATGGGACTGGTTCTGGTGACGGCGGTCGTCGGTGCTTCGCTGGTACGTAGCCAGGGCATCGCGACCTTGATGTCGGTGCAAAGCCGCTTGCAGAAAGGGGAGTTGCCTGCCCAGCAAATCGTGGAAGGGGTGATGCTTGCCGTATCGGGTGTGCTGCTGCTAACGCCGGGGTTCATGACCGATGCGATGGGCATGGCGGTATTGCTACCGGGCCCACGTGCTTGGCTCGCCAAGCAATTGATGAGCCGGGTCAAGGTGCAAAGCATGTCATCCGGTGCCGGTTTCAGTGCTGGTTTCGGCCCGGGTCAAGGGTTCGAACAGCATGACCCATTCAACCAGCAGCGTGGCCCATTTGGTGGCAATGAACAAGACCGTCAGCAGGGTGGTGATGTGTTTGACGGCGAGTTCGAGCGCAAAGACGATAAGAAAAATGACGATGACTCGCCCCGTCTTCATTAAGCGCCATTGCGCATTGCAATAGTAGACATAAAAAAGACAGCCTCGGCTGTCTTTTTTTGTTAATGCTGTTCATATTTGTTGCGACATGTAAATGCGCGAGGAAATGCACTAAGAAATGGGGTCTGCATGCCAGCGGCGGCGCAGCCTAACCGCATACAGGTAGGCGGTCAATCCACTCACCGCATTAGCCACGGCGATGCCGACGAACAGCCCCTTAGTGCCATGAAGGGTACTGCCTAACCAAGCCAGCGGCAGCAGTAGGGCAAACAGGCGTAGTAGGTTCCAGATCAAGGCATCTACCGGGCGGTGCATCGCGTTAAGGGCACTGATCAGCAACATGCAGACCGCTTGCAGGCCATAGCTAGCCGGGACAACGACCAGATAATGCCATAGTTGCGACTGTACCGCCGGGTCTTGGCTGAACATTGATGACAGCGGCCAACTCAGCGGCACCATCATGATGAAAATCAGCAGCTGGAATAAAATGGCAAAGCGCATTGCCGTAAACAGGGCTGCAAAGGCCCGCAGCGGCTTGTCAGCGCCGAGGTTCTGCGCCATGAATGGCATCAGGGCCGACCCTAGTGCCATCATCACGGTGATCAGGATGGACTCTATCCGCATCGCCGCACCGTAGGCCGCCACGGAAGTGGTGCCTTGGATAGCTAGCAAGGCCATCAGCAAGGTGCCTGACAGCGGGTTGAGGGCATTGGATAGCCCTGCCGGGGTCCCGATTTGCAGGATTTGCCGCCAGTCGTTCAATAGGCGGGATAACTGCGGTGGCGCAACCAGTTTCTCTCGCTTGATAAGCACATGCAGCGAGCCAGCTAGGGCAAAGGCCCAACTGATCCCGCTAGCAATGGCCGCCCCTTTCACCCCAAGTTCAGGAAATGGCCCGATGCCGAAGATCAATAAGGGATCCAGCGCGCCGTTGATCGCACCGGCAAGGATCATGATCTTGGCCGGGGTTTTTGCATCACCGGTAGCCCTGATAGCACTGTTGCCCGCCATCGGGATCACCAGTAGCGGAATCGCCAGGTACCAGATAGACATATAGTCGTTGATGATAGGTAGCAAGTCCGCCCGCGCACCTATCAGGCTAAACAGCGGCTCGATAGTCAGCACACCTAACGTCGAGGCAAGTACCATCATAATCACGGCCAGCAGTAGGCCGTGGGTGGTCAGCCGAGCTGCGCTGCGGGTATCGCCGCTACCGAGCAGGCGGCCGATGCTGGTGGAAATCCCGACACTGATCCCCATGGTAATACAGTTGATGGCAAAGGTGATCGGGAAGGTAAAGCTAACCGCTGCCAGCGCTTCGGTGCCCAGCAGGGATATAAAAAAGGTATCGATCAGATTGAACATTAAAATCGCCACCATACCGAAGATCATCGGTACCGTCAGGCGCTTGAGGACATCTGGGATTGGCTCGGAGAGCAGCCCGTGTTTGTCAGGCCTGCTGCTTTGAGCCCGTGTCAAATCTGGCTGGTTGTTGTCTGCCATGGTCGTCTCGGGAAAAGAATGCCCGCTTACCCTAATGCAAAGAGTGTGATCGGGCAAAAATTCTGTCAGAAAATTTTGAAAAAATAGCGCTGCAGGACTTGGGTTCTCAAAAAAAGACCCAACATGTTTATGTATCAGAAAAAGTAAACGTTTTGCGTTTACCTTATTAATCTATGGATATTACCAAAATCAGGAGAGACGACCGATGAACATTCGTCCTTTACATGACCGAGTTATCGTTGAGCGCCAAGAAGTTGAATCTAAGTCTGCTGGTGGCATCGTGCTAACAGGCTCTGCTGCTGAAAAATCGACTCGCGGTAAAGTACTGGCTGTCGGCAATGGCCGCATTCTAGAGAACGGCACGGTTCAGCCGCTGGACGTTAAAGTTGGTGATACTGTGATCTTTGCTGAAGGCTACGGCACGAAGACTGAAAAGATCGACGGTAAAGAAGTCCTGATCATGTCTGAAAACGACATCATGGCAATCGTTGAATAATCCGTTCACCTCGAATAAAGAATTAAGAAAGGAAGAAAGACATGGCTGCAAAAGACGTTAAATTTGGTAACGACGCACGTATCAAAATGCTAGAAGGTGTCAACGTTCTGGCTGACGCAGTAAAAGTAACACTGGGCCCTAAAGGCCGTAACGTGGTACTGGACAAATCATTCGGTGCACCGACTATCACTAAAGACGGTGTATCTGTTGCGCGCGAAATCGAGCTGGAAGACAAGTTCCAGAACATGGGCGCACAAATGGTTAAAGAAGTTGCCTCACAAGCGAACGACGCGGCGGGTGACGGTACAACTACGGCAACAGTACTTGCACAGGCTATCGTAAACGAAGGTCTTAAAGCGGTTGCTGCGGGTATGAACCCAATGGATCTGAAGCGCGGTATCGACAAAGCTGTTGTTGCGGCAGTAGAAGAGCTAAAAGCCCTGTCTGTACCATGTGCAGACACCAAAGCGATTGCCCAGGTTGGTACTATCTCTGCTAACTCTGATGCGACCGTAGGTAACATCATTGCTGAAGCGATGGAAAAAGTAGGCCGTGATGGCGTTATCACTGTTGAAGAAGGCCAGGCGCTACATGACGAGCTAGATGTTGTTGAAGGTATGCAGTTCGACCGTGGTTACCTGTCTCCTTACTTCATCAACAACCAAGAAGCGGGCAGCGTTGATCTGGAAAACCCATTCATCCTGCTAATCGACAAGAAAGTATCAAACATCCGTGAACTGCTACCAGCACTTGAGGGTGTAGCGAAAGCGTCTCGTCCACTGCTTATCATTGCTGAAGATGTTGAAGGTGAAGCACTGGCAACGCTAGTTGTGAACAACATGCGTGGCATCGTGAAAGTGGCTGCGGTTAAAGCGCCAGGTTTCGGTGACCGCCGCAAAGCAATGCTACAAGACATCGCAGTACTGACTGCGGGTACAGTGATTTCTGAAGAAATCGGCCTTGAGCTAGAAAAAGTTCAGCTTGAAGACCTAGGTCAGGCGAAGCGTGTTTCTATCACTAAAGAAAACACTACAATCATCGACGGTACTGGCGAAGAAGAAATGATTGCCGGCCGTGTTGCTCAGATCCGCCAGCAAATCGAAGAAGCAACGTCAGACTACGACAAAGAGAAACTACAAGAGCGCGTTGCTAAGCTAGCAGGCGGTGTTGCAGTGATTAAAGTCGGTGCTGCGACTGAAGTTGAAATGAAAGAGAAGAAAGACCGCGTTGAAGATGCCCTACACGCAACCCGTGCAGCGGTAGAAGAAGGCGTTGTTGCTGGTGGTGGTGTTGCACTTATCCGTGCTGCTTCTAAAGTGGTTGACCTACAGGGCGACAACGAAGAGCAGAACGTAGGTATCCGAGTTGCACTACGTGCAATGGAAGCGCCTATCCGCCAAATCACCAAGAACGCAGGCGATGAAGAGTCTGTTGTTGCTAACAACGTGAAAGCGGGTGAAGCAAACTACGGCTACAACGCTGCGACCGGCGAATACGGCGACATGATTGAAATGGGTATCCTGGACCCAACAAAAGTAACCCGTTCTGCACTGCAGTTCGCGGCTTCTGTTGCTGGCCTGATGATCACCACTGAAGCGATGGTTACCGACCTACCTCAGAAAGATGCTCCTGCAATGCCTGATATGGGCGGTATGGGCGGTATGGGTGGTATGGGCGGCATGATGTAGTGCGACGAGAGTCGCGTAGGTAGCTAGCCGAGCGGGCTACGTCCATAGTAAGCACTGACATGGTGCTTACTACCCCCGCCGAAATAGCATTTTGAAACCCGATATTCGGGCTTTGCTTAAGCCTGAATATCGGTCTCCCTCACGGGAGTCTGATTATTCGGTATAGGTCTTAGCCTATATCCTGCATTTTGCGGATATACGTTGAAGCAGCACTTAGGTGTTGTGAGGTAACGGGAAGATTCGTGTCTTAAAAGCTTGAGCCACCTATTCGGTGCAAAGCTGTTTTCATTATTGTCTTGGCCTTAACTGAACTCGGACGGGTACAGCGAAGGGTTAGTAAGACCTATTGTTCAGCCAATAGTAGCCTAGGGATAGTGCATCTGCGGTAACGCGGTGTGCGGAGCTTCCTGACAATGTACCCCCACTTCAGTGGTTGTCATGTGCTGTAAAGCAACTGACAGGAATGCGGCCAATAGTAGGCAGCAGAGGGGCTAGGCTAGGTTATATGGTTAACGTATGTGAACTATTGATAAACACCGTCAGCCGCGACGAGCGAAAGGCTATTGATGACTCTACGTGCTTTGGTAATGCACTGGAGACTAACGCTTCGACCAAAAGGTGTATGGCCAGTTATTCCTCTTACATCTGGGAATACGCTGATATTTGTGCCATCGGTGGATAGATAGAACCTAAGTAACCTATGTAATGAAAGCGGAACTCGGAAACCCCATATTTTCGCCTTTTAGGCAGGTAACCTGTGAGGGGAGCTGTTGGATGTATGGGAATAGGAGAGCAGAAAAAGCTAACGCCACCTTGTAATGAGCTGGATAAGGAATCAACGTATTTCTACCGGAAACGGTGCTGACGTCTGCTTGGTCTTTAATCGCGTGAAAGCAGGTAAGTTCTTAATTCACGTTGTATGAGTTATTGAAACCCATAGGGTAATCAAAGCCCTATGGGCTTAGTGCACCTTGTGATGTTTCATTTCTGATGTTTATGGAGGAAAGCAAGGTGCATACTTTAGCGCAAGTTAAAGTATCTGCATCCTCCCATCAAGCGGAGCAATGGCACAGTATTAACTGGGAGCTTATGCACCGTTCGGTGAGAGGACTACAGGTACGAATCGCGAAAGCAACGGAAAAGTCTGATTGGCGTAAGGTCAAACGGCTTCAAAGGATGTTAACCCGATCATTTGCCGCCAAAGCACTTGCCGTAAGGCGTGTTACTGAAAACCGTGGTAAATCGACCCCGGGAGTTGACGGAGAAACATGGAGTAACCCAAAGGACAAATGGAACGCGATAGATAGACTTGAGCGAAAAGGCTATAAGCCTAGACCACTCAAAAGAGTCTATATACCCAAAGCCAATGGCAAACTAAGGCCGTTAGGAATACCGACAATGCTTGATAGGGCAATGCAAGCTCTGTACTTGTTAGCTCTTGAGCCCGTATCGGAAACAACAGCGGATCGTAATAGTTATGGTTTTCGCCCTAATCGCTCATGCGCTGATGCTATCGAACAATGCTTCGTGAATCTCAGCCGAAAATCTAGCGCCCAGTGGGTGCTAGAGGGAGATATAAAAGGGTGCTTCGACCATATAAGCCATGATTGGCTTATTGCCAACATTCCTATTGATAAGGTTGTACTTAGGAAATGGTTGAAATCTGGATTCATGCAGTCTGGAAAGTTAAATCCAACAGAGGCTGGTACACCACAAGGAGGAATTATCTCTCCTGTACTGGCTAATATGGCGTTGGATGGCTTGGAGGCGGTGCTCGAATCCCATTTCGGGAAGAAGAACACCAAAGCGAGCTATAAAACCAAGGTCAATTATGTGCGTTACGCAGATGATTTCATTATTACCGGTATCTCTAAAGAGTTGCTGGTAGAGGAGGTTCTACCTGTTGTGAAAGCCTTTATGGCCGAACGAGGGCTGGAACTTTCAAATGAGAAAACTGTAATTACACACATTGATGAAGGGTTCGATTTTCTAGGACAGAATTTGCGTAAATACGATGGCAAGATGTTGATTAAGCCATCAAAAAGAAACGTGAAGGTATTTCTGAAAAGCATACGTGACTACCTTAACAGCCATAAAACAGTTCCGGCTAAAGCAGTAATAGCCAAACTGAATCCCATGATTAAAGGGTGGTGTAATTACCATCGTTGGGTATGTGCTAGCGAGACGTTTAAGTATGTGGACTACAGAATTTGGAAAATGCTTTGGCAATGGTGCAAGCGCATCCACCTCAATCGCCGTAAACGCTGGATTAAAAGTAAGTACTTTAAGAAAGCAGGTGATAGGAACTGGGTATTCAGTGCTCCTCGGCCAATAGGGGAAGATGGTTACTATCGGTTGCTAAGTGCAGCAAAAGTGAAAGTTGATAAACATGTGAAGATTCGGGCGACAGCTAACTGTTATCTACCTGAAGATGAACAATACTTTGAGAAACGGAAGGTACAGAGGCTGAAAAAATCTCTGGTCGGTAGCATGAAGCTCTGGAGACTTGTCGAAAGGCAAGACTTCAAATGCGCTGTATGTCATCAGCAGTTCAATTCGAAAGAAGAGTGGGATGTACACCACATAATCCGCAGAGTTGATGGTGGCTCGGATAACAACACGAACTTGATGGTAGTTCACATAAATTGCCACAGGCAGATACATTTAAGTGGTAGCCAGTGAATGCAATCGGAAATGTTGTATCATGGATAAATCTATATTTGTCATTTAGTTAGAGAGGATGTGATGAGCGAAGACTATTTATATCGAGGCTTTAACTGCTATATAAATAAGGAAAAGGCTCTGACGCCTCGTAATGTTGATGCACCGCTAGAAACGGGGGCCGAATTTGGGGATGAACACGTCCAATGTGGCGATAGTGATTTCACTTTCGGTTGCTCTGTTGCTAACACTGTTCATACACATGAATACGGAGGAAATGGAGATCCTACATCTGGCCTTTCAACGTCTCCTCACTTTGAGGTAGCAAAGAAATATGCCCTTAACAAAGGAAAGTACGAATCAGGGACTGTTATAAAGTTATCCAGAAAAGTACTTTTAGATTGTGGTGTTCAAATCTTTCGAGTTAGTGATTTAGTTGAATCGCCCGCGGTTCCTGAAGATGACGAGTATTGGATATGGTTCGATGGTAAATTTCCAGAAAATGCCATTCTTGAAGAAATTCGTGTGGAAAGATCTTCCTAATATGGAACGTCTCGTTCCTAAGTTGTTGGTTCGTATGTAATACGAGCTTATAAAGGCTTGAGCCGTATGCGGGGAAACTCGCACGTACGGTTCTTAGGGGGCGGTGGCGCAGTAATGCGTCGCTGCTACCCGACATGCCCCTATCTCACTGAGATAGTAGTAAAATTTAAAAACGGAGGCGAAAGCCTCCGTTTTTTTATGGCTGGAACAAGGGAGATATTCCTCTGTGGGACGTATTTTTCCCATCGCGAGCTTACCAGAGAAAAAGCTCAGAAAGCTGTACGTGATTAATGCCTTTTAATATCAAAAGCTTATGGGTGTTTAGGTGGTTATCAACAAACAGTGCTGATATTGTACTGCTTTTTGGTGATTAATGGTTAGTAAGCTGATCGCATTGTGCGCTAGGAGAAGGTTGGGTGAGAAACCTCCTTGAGCGTAAGTGCTTGATGGCGAAATCCAGAGCAAATGGGCTGCCTAAGCTCACTTAGTAAAAAGCCAGAAAAGCTGTACGCAAATTTAGTTATTAAACATCAATGAGTTAATCATGTTTATCTATGTTTTTCAATGCAGATTGGTTTTGGTTTGCTTTTAGCTGTTATTTACATTGAAAGCTGTACAAGAAAAGTGGCTTTTTCCCAGAGCCCTGCCGGAAAATGGCTAAAACGACAGGGTTGAGTTTGTCAGGGAAAAAGCCGAAAAAGCTGAACGCTAATTTATTTTATTTAAATCAGCAGTTTAGCGTTGGTGGGAAAGGTTTTTGAACTAGGCGTTCAAAACGCTCACCAAAAAGCAGCTTTACATGCTCATCGCTGTACATGTCGATGGGCTGTTAACTTTGTTGCTTCATAGGCGCTTTTTCTGGCACCGCTTCCTTTAAAACGGAGTCGCTCACTGCAGTTGCGAACTCCGCAGCACTTTCCCCAGCACCAGACATTTCACCTCTTTCTTGGCGATGGCGTTTGACCTTCTTCAGTTGACGCCGGTCGCTCAGGTGGGCGTGGACCCCCTTACGCAAGATTCGTAGGCTATTTTCCAGCTTATCGACACCGAGCAAAATCGACACCACGATACCGGTCATGATCACAGCGGTCTGACCATAACCCAGCCCAATGGTGATCCCAAGGGCGGCCAGCATCCATACAACGGCTGCAGAGGTAACGCCATGGATTTGCCCGTCCCTGGTCATCATGACGCCGGCGCCGAGAAAACCGATACCGGTGATCACCTGCGCCATGACCCGCGAAATATCGGCGTTGTTTGTTGATAGCGTCTCACCCAGGGTAATGAAAAAGTAGGTCCCCATGATGATGAGGGTCGAGGTGCGGATCCCGACCGGTTTGCCCCTGATTTGGCGCTCGACCCCAATCACCGTACCGCAGATGGCACACTGCAAAAGTGCTGGCCAGGCAAAGGGCGTGATATCAAGCCACATGATGGCTGCTGCTCCTGTAATTGATATGTAAGTTGATGAAAAAAGCAGCCCGGGGGCTGCTTTTCATCGGTGTTCTATGTATGCCGCTAGGCAAGAGGGGATTACTGGTGAGAATTGCGGCGGCTTTTTTTACCGGCATTTTTCTCTATGTATTCCACAATCATGCCGGCAATGTCTTTGCCGGTTGCCCCTTCAATGCCTTCCAAGCCTGGCGAGGAGTTCACTTCCATCACCAATGGCCCGCGGTTGGAGCGCAGTAAATCAACCCCGGCAACACTTAGCCCCATGGCTTTTGCGGCGGCGACGGCAGTCTTGCGTTCTTCCGGTGTAATACGGATTAATGATGCACTACCACCACGGTGCAGGTTGGAGCGGAACTCGCCCTCTGCGCCTTGGCGTTTCATTGCGGCAATCACTTTGTCGCCGATAACAAAGCAGCGGATATCGGCACCACCGGCTTCTTCAATGAATTCTTGCACCATGATGTTGGCTTTGAGCCCCATAAAGGCCTCAATCACGCTCTCGGCGGCTTTTTGGGTCTCGGCCAATACCACACCAATACCCTGGGTGCCTTCCAGCAGTTTGATCACCAGCGGCGCACCGCCGACCATTTTGATCAGATCCGGCACATCATCGGGTTTGCTGGCAAAGCCGGTAATTGGCATGCCGACGCCCTTGCGGCTGAGTAACTGCAGCGAACGTAGCTTGTCCCGAGAACGCGAAATCGCAATCGATGGGTTCACCGAGAACACATCCATCATTTCGAACTGGCGCAGTACCGAACAGCCGTAAAATGTAATATCCGCGCCGATACGCGGAATAATGGCATCAAAGCCAGTCAGATCTTGGCCTTCGAAGTGAATCGACGGCTTGACCGAGTTGATATTCATATAACAACGCAATGCGTTGATGATCACAGCTTCATGGCCGCGCTGCTCAATGGCTTCGCGCAGGCGGCGGGTTGAGTACAGGTTTTCGTTCTGGGAGAGAATGCCAATTTTCATTGCGTTACTCATTAATAAGGTGATGGATTGCCTGCAGGGCGTGAAGTTTGGCTGCCTTCCTCGCCAGC
Organism: Photobacterium rosenbergii; assembly: GCF_003026455.1. Taxonomy (GTDB): domain Bacteria; phylum Pseudomonadota; class Gammaproteobacteria; order Enterobacterales; family Vibrionaceae; genus Photobacterium; species Photobacterium rosenbergii. The sequence goes on along the minus strand of NZ_PYMB01000043.1, from coordinate 6,111 downwards.
AGATTGGAGCGCGACTATGCGCTTACTTGGTTTAAAAAGCGAGCGATTTGGCGATGATCTTTTTTAATCGCACCTATCAAAATATTTTCTCAATACATTATCATTTGGCCTGCTATATTCTTTTTTATTGTGGCGGGTTTGCTTGGTAAAAAGCTAGAAAAGCTGCACGCATTATTAAGTCTTTTATTATCAATCACTTAATTTCTGGGATTTGGTTTTTATATGATAGGTCAAATACTTGTTCAGGTTTTATCTGATCACAAGGTTATTTGCTGATCATGTTGGATGTTTTGGCCAAAAAAATGACCTTTTGGGTTGTGGTGAGCTTGTAAGGTAAAAAGCTCGAAAAGCTGCACGGTAATAAATCATTCAAAAACAATAACTTATATGAATTGTGGTAAGTACTGGCTTGAAGATTGGTTTTGAGCACCTAAAAGGTGGTTATTTGTTGTATTGCTGTACGTTTGCAGGGGGGGGGTAGAGACGGCTGCAGTGCAAAACGGCACTGCAGTAGGTAACAGAAAGGTATTGCTGTATTAAAGGTTACTCGAGACGCAAATCCAGCGGGGTTTTGCTGCGGCGGCCACCGATTTCGCGGGTGAGTTTGGGCACCATATAGCCGGAAACATTCTCCATCAAACCGGCCATCAACTGGCGGGCAGTGTGGTCGTCGACCATAAAGTGCGCTGCGCCCTGGACCTTATCCAAAACATGGAGATAGTAAGGCAGGATTCCCGCATCGAACAACGCTTCGCTGAGTTGGGTCAGGGCGTCTACTGAGTTGTTGACACCTTTGAGCAGCACCCCTTGGTTGAGCAAGGTGACACCGGCCTGTTTTAGCGCCTGCATCGCCTGTATAAGCTCTGCATTAATTTCGTTGGCATGGTTGATATGGGTGACCAACACGGCCTGTAGGCGGTTCTGGGCCAGCATTTGGCACAGCTCCGGGGTGATGCGGGATGGTAGCACCACTGGCAGTCGTGAGTGGATCCGCAACCGCTTGATATGCGGAATGGCTGCGATGGCATCGATTAGCCAAGCTAATTCGCTGTCTTTTGCCATCAGCGGATCACCGCCGGACAGGATCATTTCGTTAATGTCCGGCTGGGTCGCCACATAATCCAGCGCGGCTTGCCAGTTGCGCTTACCACCCTGGTTGTCCTGATACGGAAAATGGCGGCGGAAGCAGTAGCGGCAGTTGACCGCACAGCCGCCTTTGACAATCATCAGTGCCCGGTTTTTGTACTTGTGCAGCAAGCCGGGAATAGCGTTGTCTTGCTCTTCGAGTGGGTCCTGCGAGTAGCCAGGGTGAACCTCGAACTCTTCAGCCAGCGGTAATACCTGTCGCAATAACGGGTCATTGGGGTTGCCAACTTCCATTCTATCGACAAAGCTCAAAGGGACACGCAGTGCAAATAATTTCCGGGCCGCCAAGCCTTCTGCCCACGGGGTGGGATCGATTTTCAGGTTATTTAGCAGTTGAATCGGATCAGATATCGCATTAGCAAGATCATTCAGCCAGTTTTGCTCAACAGATGAGGCGTTTCGGGTTATTATGTGCGGCATTAAATACAACTCGAAGATGTTAAGAGGATAAAAATGGCGTCTTTCAGCACCAATGAATTCCGCGGCGGAATGAAAATTATGCTAGATAATGAACCATGTGTCATTATCGAAAACGAATTTGTTAAGCCAGGCAAAGGCCAGGCGTTCAACCGCGTTAAGATCCGTAAGCTGCTTTCAGGCAAGGTACTGGAGAAGACTTTCAAGTCTGGTGAAAGCGTTGAAGCTGCAGACGTAATCGATACTGATCTTGATTACCTATACAACGACGGTGAGTTCTACCACTTCATGAACAATGAAACGTTCGAGCAAATTGCTGCAGACGTTAAAGCGGTAGGTGAGAACGCGAAGTGGTTGGTAGAGAACAACACTTGTACGCTAACACTGTGGAACGGTAACCCAATCGCAGTAACGCCACCAAACTTCGTTGAGCTTGAAGTGACTGAAACTGATCCTGGCCTGAAAGGCGATACCCAGGGTACAGGCGGTAAGCCAGCAACCCTATCAACAGGTGCGGTTGTACGTGTACCTCTATTCATCGCTATCGGTGAAGTGATCAAGGTTGATACCCGTTCAGCTGAATACGTTGGCCGTGTGAAGTAATCTGCTTCCGGTTGTAAAAAAGGTCGCCGAGGCGACCTTTTTTTATGCCTTTTATCCTAGAGCTGGAATTGTCACAGGCATAAAAAAAGCACCGCCAGGCGGTGCTTTTTTTGTTTCGAATCACGATTAGATCATGAACACGAAAATCACAGCTAGGGCAGACACAAGGAATGCCGCTGCGTAGCATGCTACTTTACCTGCCACACCAGTGTGGAATTTCAGATCGTGCATACCGTGGTGCAGACGGTGCATCGCGTGCCACATTGGCAGGGCCAGTGTCGCGATAGTAAATAGTGCACCGATGAAGCTGGTTACGAAGCCAGAAACGCGCTCGTAGCTCATTGCGTCAGCGTCTAGGATACCCAGTGGGACCATGATACCCAGTACCAGTACAGTCACAGGTGTCAGCATTGCAAACCAAGTACCGCCAGCACCGAACAGACCCCACCATACTGGTTCGTCAGAACGTTTAGGATTTAGATTAACCACGTGGTTCTCCTTAAACTAGAACTAGTACGAACAGTGAAATTGCAGCAACTGCAGCCCACTGAGATAGAACAACAACTTTCTTGTCCAGAGTTTTGCCTTTCAGTTTGATAGGCATAACCTGAGGCATCATGCTGAAGAAAGTCTGTGCGTGGAACAGGCTACCTGCCAGTGCTAGTACGTTCAGTACAACAACGACTGGGTTCGCCATGAACTCAAGCCAGCCAGCCCAAGCTTCAGGGCCTTTCACTAGGCTACCAAGACCGAAAGTCAGGCAGATAGTGAAGAAGATCAGTGGTAGTACAGTTGCTTCACGAACCATGTAGAAGCGGTAGAAAGGATGATCCTTCCACCAAGTGCGCTTCATTTCGCGAACGTAAGGTTTACGATTGCTCATCCTTATGCCTCCTGAGGTTTCATCATGGCGATAACGAAATCTTTAGAAGATTCCACTTTGCCTTGGTTAACCGCTGCTGCTGGATCTACGCTCTTCGGACAAACTTCAGAACAGTAGCCAACAAACGTACAGCCCCATGCACCGTTTTCACCGTTGATCAGCTTCATACGCTCATCAGAACCGTTGTCACGGCTATCTAGGTTGTAGCGGTGTGCCAGGGTAAGTGCTGCAGGGCCGATGAACTCAGGGTTCAGACCGAACTGAGGACATGCTGCGTAGCAAAGGCCACAGTTGATACAACCTGCAAACTGCTTGTACTTCGCCATTTGCTCTGGCGTCTGGTTGTTTGGACCATCTTCAGGCTTGCGATCGTTGCCGATGATGTATGGCTTGATAGCTTCTAGGCGCTCGATGAACGGCGTCATGTCAACGACAAGGTCTTTCTCGATAGCGAAGTTAGACAGCGCTTCGATTTTCAGGCCGTTCGGGTAGTCACGTAGGAAGGTCTTACAGGCCAGTTTTGGCACCTTGTTGACCATCATGCCGCAAGAACCACAGATTGCCATACGGCAAGACCAGCGGTAAGCCAGATCTTTGTCTAGGTTGTCCTTGATGTAACCTAGTGCATCAAGCACAGACATGGTTTCGTTGAACGGTACTTCGAACATTTCGAAGTATGGTTCTGCGTCTTTCGCTGGGTCATAACGCAGAATTTCTACTTTTTGGATGCGATTGTCTGACATTACGCCTGCTCCCCTTTCTTCTCTGCCGCTTCGGCTGCTTCTTTCGCTGCCGCTTCCTCTGCCGCTGCACCGTATAGACGGGCTTTTGGCTGAGACTTGGTGATTGTTACGTCGCTGTACTCGATACGAGGTGCGTCGTCACCGTTGAAGAACGCCAGTGTGTGTTTCAGGAAGTTCACGTCGTCACGCTCTGTGCAGCCATCGTCAAGACGCTGGTGTGCACCACGAGACTCTTTACGCTGGATAGCAGAGTGAGCCATCGCTTCAGCAACTTCTAGGCCGTAACCCACTTCGATTGCGTATAGCAAGTCAGTGTTGAATACCTTGCCTTTGTCTTTGATGCTGATGTTCTTGAAGCGAGCGCGTAGTTCGGCCAACTTGTCGATAGTCGCTTGCATCAGGTCTTCTTGGCGGTAGATACCACAGCCTGCTTCCATGGAGTGACCCATTTCAGTACGGATATCAGCCCAGTTCTCGTCACCTTCTTGAGCCATTAGGGCATCAATACGGTCTTGAACTGCTTGAACCTGTGCAGTGATAGCAGCTTCGTTCCAGCCTTTGAATTCTTCAGCGCGTTTTGCCGCACCTTCACCCGCTAGGCGACCGAATACCACAAGCTCAGCAAGGGAGTTAGAACCTAGACGGTTAGCACCGTGCAGGCCAACTGATGAACATTCACCAACGGCGAATAGGCCCTTGATGCGTGTTTCGTTGTGCTTATCAGTCTCGATACCACCCATGGTGTAGTGAACGGTTGGGCGGATTGGGATCGGCTCTTTGGCTGGGTCAACGTTAACGTAAGCTTTTGATAGCTCACAGATGAACGGAAGACGCTCATGCAGGTACTCTTCACCTAGGTGGCGAAGGTCAAGGTGTACCACGTCACCCAGTGGGTGCTTGATGGTGTTGCCTTTCTGCTGCTCGTGCCAGAATGCCTGAGAAACCTTGTCACGAGGACCTAGTTCCATGTATTTGTTCTTCGGCTGGCCAACTGGTGTTTCTGGGCCCATACCGTAGTCTTGTAGGTAACGGTAGCCGTTCTTGTTGACGATGATACCGCCCTCACCACGACAACCTTCGGTCATCAGGATACCTGTACCTGGTAGGCCAGTTGGGTGGTACTGAACGAACTCCATGTCACGCAGAGGTACACCGTGGCGGAAGGCCATAGCCATGCCGTCACCAGTTACGATACCGCCGTTGGTGTTACAGTTGTAAACGCGGCCAGCACCACCTGTTGCAAGAACAACAGACTTCGCTTTAATGCAGATCAACTCACCTTCGGCCATGTGGATAGCCACAAGACCCTGCACTTCACCTTCTTCAACAAGTAGGTCTACAACAAAGTATTCGTCGAAACGCTTGATTTGATCGTATTTGATAGACGTCTGGAACAGGGTGTGCAGCATGTGGAAGCCGGTTTTATCCGCGGCAAACCATGTGCGCTCAACCTTCATACCACCGAAGCGGCGTACGTTCACGTCACCATTTTCTTTACGGCTCCACGGACAGCCCCATTGCTCTAGCTGGGTCATCTCGCGGGTTGCGTTTTCTACGAAATATTCAACAACGTCCTGTTCACATAGCCAGTCACCACCGCCAACGGTGTCGTTGAAGTGGTTGTCCAAGCTATCCTCATCCTTGATGACGGCAGCGGAGCCACCCTCTGCAGCTACAGTGTGAGAGCGCATTGGGTAAACTTTAGAAATAAGGGCAATTTCCAAGTCTGGGTTTGCTTCTGCAGCAGCGATGGCAGTACGAAGACCTGCACCACCTGCGCCGATTACAGCGATATCTGTGGTAATTGTTTTCACAGCTATCCTCCGGAGGTAAGACGATAAAATTTAAAAAAGTACGCCGAAGCGTACTTAACCTTGAAATCCTAGAGGCATTCTATGAAACAATATCGATAGAAAATTTGATTTAGACGCAGCTTTTTAAATGAAATAGCCCAAAAGTATAAGGTGATTACAGAAAATGTGAGTATTGTCACAAATTGTAATGTTTTATGGTTGTTAATTAATCGAAATAAAATGTGTGATTTGTTTCTAGCTCATTAAAGGTGTGTTTCGTTCTTTCTTGCTAAGTGGCTAATAAAGCAAGATTTATCTCGTAAGCAAATGAATGCTTTCTTATTTAATGTTGTATTAATGCGACCCTTGTGACCTGCTTGTTAACTATTTATTTATTGTTGGTGTTTGTTTTGCGAACGGCTTGGTTGGTTGCTGATCATAATTTTTCATAATATTTCATAATTATTCCCCCCTTAAATAAATGCGTCTGGATTTGCGGGATATTGGTGATGATTTGTACTTCGGG
>NZ_PYMB01000042.1 GCF_003026455.1 Photobacterium rosenbergii | reverse complement strand
ACGCTCGACGCGGCTCAGCCAGGCGAGTGCCTCGCTGGCGTCTGAAGGTTGCTGCATCGCCATTGCATGGTTTGCATCGGCATCATCCTGACTAAGAGGAATGAGGTGCATGCATCCCAACGCCTGTAAAGCGATTAGGATTTCTTCCCGGCGAGAGGCTTGGCCACCGAGTGTTAACCGTTTTAACTGTTTGATACTCATGATTGGCCTCCCTGCGTTTTCTCTTGCTGAGCCAGCACTTTTTGCTTCGATAGTTTGGCGTTCATTACAGCCGCGCGTTCTTGGTCTGATAGGTAGATACCAATCCGCTTGATACTTTCTTGGGTATCAGGGATCAGTACTTTCGAGAACAAGTTCACACGCTGGCTGGTGATCCGGGTGGCATCGCTGATCAATTCATAACGCTGCTGGTAAACGGCCAGCTCAACACGTAAACGAACCATTTCTTTCAGCTGACGTACCACACTATCGACCCAGTGCGGGCGGGCAAGATAACTGTATGGGGTCACTTCAACGTCGATGGACTCGACGACCGGGACCCGGCAGCCAACAATATTCTGGGTGGCAAGCTTGACGTCAGTGACCTTGACTAGGTTGTTGACGTTGATTTCCTTGCACGCGAGCATCGGGATAGCTTGCTCAACCACGGCGCGCAAATCGGCGACGCGCTGTTTGGCTTGTTGCAAAGCGCTCTCGGCTTTCTTACGCTCCAGCATTAATTGTTGACGCTTCAGTTCCAACGCAGGCAGGTAGCGGTTGTAAGTTTTTAAACTCCGCTTTTGCTTGTTTAGCGAGCTTTTGTTAAGTGCTACCTTTGCCATGGATTATTCCCCTGCTGTTTCCGCTTCCAGATCCAACTGCTCTGGATAAGGCCAGTACATTTCCAGCAGGCTGTCTTTGATCAGGGTTTCTTCCGGATCAAAACATTCCGCGAGGATCTTCCAGCTAAAGTCCAGTGCATCTTCAAGGCTCATATCGACATCTAGCGTCATGAAGTTATCCTTGAAGTACTTGCCGAATTTCAGCGTCTTCTTGTCATACTCTGACAGTTCGAATGCCATAGCCTGTTTCTGCTGGGCTTCAACGGAGTCGGAGTAGAAGCGGATCATCACGCTCATGATGGCGCTGTGATCTTCACGGGTCTCTTTACCTACCACCATCTGCTTAAGACGGGACAGGGAGCCGAATGGGTCAAGGACGCCATCGTGAAGGTAGAACTGCCCTTCTGTGATATAACCCGTGTTATCCGGAACCGGGTGGGTTACGTCATTGCCCGGCATGGTAGTCACTGCCAGTAGGGTGACAGAGCCAGCCCCTTTATAGTCACAGGCTTTTTCGTAGCGTTTGGCAAGTTGCGAGTACAGGTCACCCATGTAGCCGCGGTTGGCTGGGATCTTGTCCATCGACACGCCAATTTCCTTCATGGCGTCGGCATAGGAGGTCATATCGGTCAGCAATACCAATACCTTCTTGCTTTCGTCAACGGCAAAATGCTCGGCGACTGACAGAGCCATATCTGGCGCAAGCAAGCGCTCTACGGTTGGATCCGAGGCTTGGTTGACGAACATGATGGTACGTGAAGATACACCAGCCTCTTCAAACTGGGTTTTGAAGAAGTGGTAGTCATCATAGATAAGCCCCATGCCAGCGAAGACCACGACATCGGCTTCCGCCTGGATCGCGATACGTGCCAGGAATTTGTTATACGGCTCACCGGCAACAGAGAAAATTGGGATTTTCTGTGATTCAACCAAGGTGTTGAATACATCGATCATCGGCACGTTGGTACGCACCATACGGGTTGCCAGTGTACGGCGGACCGGGTTAACTGAAGGTCCATCGATTTCGACTTTAGGGTCTGTTTCTAGCTCGGGGCCATGGTCAATGGGTTGCCCGGCACCGTTAAAGATACGACCTAGGATGTTTGGTGAATAGGTAACCTGCATCGGTTGGTCAAGGAAGCAAACGGCGGCATTGGTCGATAGACCCTTACAACCAGCAAAGACCTGAAGGGAGACTTCTTCGTTGTCGATTTTGATGATCTGGGCAAGCGAGTAGTTTTCACCGTTTTGCTCAATCATCGCAAGATCGCCGTACTTGGCCTTCGCATTGCTCGAGGAGAGATTGGGTACTTCTACCCTGATCAAATCACCAACGATACTGAGTATGTTGGTGTAACGTAATAGACTCTGTGGCATCACAATACCTTGATAACTGCCTGGGGGATGAGTGTTTCAATGAGAACTATTAATTTCTTGCGCTCATTTTTTGGCCCGCTTATGAATTACCTGCCCATCCAAGGCAGGGAAAAAATCCAAAGCACAGTTACTAAGGTTATGCGGATGTAGTTCATTTGGTACTAATCTGTTGTTTCAATTGATGTCAAATTGTAACAAATGATTTCAATCACATCGGGATATTCGAGTCAATCTATCGGATAAATCATGGGTATCGGTTTATTCGATAGCAAAGGAGTGTAAAGCGTTAATTTGCTAACCAATTGATTGTGATGGTTTATATTTGAAATGCGTATATCACTATGAAAATTCGCTTCAGCAATTGTTTTTTCTTTTTGCGATCTACCTAGCAGTTTTCAAAACTGAAAAATTAGATATCACCATTATTTTGTCTTTTAACACATGTAAAAAAAGTTAATGAAATGGGTCGGGCTGAAAATCCTCACATGGTGATTTTTTCGACAAATACCGTCTTTGGGTGAGGCAATAGGTTTTGCACTGACAAAATGATGTGTCGTTGAAGTGCTAGGAATTCGACTCATTACTATTGTGCTGGTTGCTTTTTGTGTCAGTTCTCGCGCTCTCGCTTTCTGAATCTACCCACTTCATGAAAACTTGGTATCCGGCAGAAAGAAAAGCAGCACCAATAAACATTCCTAATATGCCGCCTGACATCATGCCGCCAACCGCACCAATCAAGACAACAGGCATCGGGACTTCCAACCCCCTACCAAGAATCATTGGCTTCAGGAAGTTGTCAACCAGACTTGCTGCAATGATTAGGATTGAAAATATCGTGTTGTGTATGGCCGATGATTCCCCGCTTGACCATAAGATCCCAACAGCAACAAGGGCCACAATGGTGACAGGTAACTGCATAATGGCGAACATCAAAGCAATTAAGGTAAATAACGCTGCTGCGGGTACACCAGCAAGTGCAACGGTCGCACCAAAGACCATGGCAGTAAGAAAGGCAATACCTATGACTCCTATGGCAACTTGTCTAAGTGTCGCTGTGGTGAGTTGATGTAACTCCGGGCCTATTTCGTTGTTGGAAAAACTGATGAAGATCCGTCGCATAGAGCGGGTGGCAGGCTCGGCCCAGGCCAGCATAATACCGGCGATAATAATGGCCCCAATCATTAGGAATACACTTTGCGCCGCGCCACTCGCCCTGTCGACAAACCAAGTGGACAAACTCTTTAGTTGAGGTTGGCGCTTTTCAATGAACTGAGGTAAATCTGCGGCTGCTTCCCCCCAAGCTTCATGCATTTTATCACCGACTAATGGCCATTCTTTGACACTGTCAGTGGGGGATGGAACGATCAGAGCACCTGTTTCATAAGCTTCGTAAGCACCGAAAATTTTAGATGCAAAGGAGTTACCCACCATAGCGGTAGGAATGCCGAGCAATAACACACCGACAATCGCAATAAGTGTCGATATTTTTGCAGCAGGCCAACCCAGTTTAGCTTCCAAGAACAAACGGGCAGGGTAGAGTGCAATCGCAAGCACGAGCGCCCACATTAAAATCGGCAGGAAGGGTAAGAATGCCCAAAAACATACCAAAACAATGAAAGCGATGACGGAAAAGCGAATGAGTGAAGCTGTAAATGCACTCGACAGTGTGTGCTTAAGGTTTTCATTATCGCGATTCACAGCGTATCCCTCTTGGGTGAACAATGAAGGTAAGGTTGTCCTGCTTGAAAATCTGTTTTATCCGTAAAGGGTGTTATTAACTATAAATTGATTTGCCTTGTCTTCCGTCGCAGAAATAAAAATTGAGTCTTTATCGGGCATAAAAAAACCAGCTCTATTGAGCTGGTTTAATTTTGGTGTCTGTTAAGACCGGCGTATTACATTACGCGCATACCAGGCTTGGCACCTTCGTGCGGCTCAAGGATCCACAGATCTTCACCGCCAGGGCCTGCAGCCAGTACCATACCTTCAGACATACCAAACTTCATCTTGCGCGGCTTAAGGTTAGCGACCATTACAGTGTGCTTGCCGATCAGGTCTTCAGGGCTGTATGCCGACTTGATACCAGCAAATACCTGACGGGTTTCGCCACCTAGGTCCAGCTCAAGCTTAAGTAGCTTGTTAGCCTTAGGCACAGATTCGCAAGACACGATCTTGGCAATACGCAGGTCAACCTTGGCAAAGTCATCGAACTCGATTTCGTCTGCGATAGGCTCTTTGCTTAGCTCAGTTTCGGTCTTAGCCGCTTCTGCTTTTTCTTTTGCTGCCATTTCAGCGGCTGCATCTTCTTTTGAAGATTCAACCATAGCTTCAACTTTCTTCGCGTCGATGCGGTTGAACAGTGCCTTGAACTTAGTCACTTCATGACCAGTTAGCGGCTGGGCAATGCCGTCCCAAGTCAGGGTTTCGTTCAGGAAGCCTTCTGTACGCTCAGCAAGCTGAGGCATAACAGGTTTCAGGTAAGTCATTAGAACGCGGAACAGGTTGATACCGACTGAGCAGATTTCCTGTAGTTCCTGATCTTTGCCTTCTTGCTTAGCAACAACCCAAGGGGCTTTTTCGTCAACATACTGGTTAGCTTTGTCAGCCAGTGCCGTGATTTCACGGATTGCACGGCTAAACTCGCGAGTTTCGTATAGCTCTGCGATGCGATCAGCAGCAGCAACGAACTCAGCGTACAGCTCAGGCTCGGCAAAGTTGTCAGATAGCTTACCTTCGAAGCGTTTGGCGATGAAGCCAGCGTTACGGGATGCCAGGTTAACAATCTTGTTTACCACATCGCTGTTTACGCGCTGGGTGAAATCTTCAAGGTTAAGGTCCAGATCATCGATACGGCTGTTTAGCTTCGCTGCGTAGTAGTAGCGTAGGCATTCTGGGTCTAGGTGCTCTAGGTACGTACCCGCTTTGATGAAGGTACCCTTAGACTTAGACATCTTGGCACCGTTTACTGTTACGTAGCCGTGAACGAATACGTTGTCCGGCTTGCGGAAGCCCGCGCCTTCTAGCATTGCAGGCCAGAATAGGCTGTGGAAGTAAACGATGTCTTTACCGATGAAGTGGTAAAGCTCGGTTGAGCTGTCCTTGTTCCAGAACTCGTCGAAGTTCAGGTCATCGCGCTTGTCACAAAGGTTCTTGAATGAGCCCATGTAACCGATAGGTGCATCTAGCCATACGTAGAAGTACTTACCAGTTTCACCTGGGATTTCAAAACCGAAGTAAGGTGCGTCACGAGAGATGTCCCACTGCTGTAGGCCAGACTCGAACCATTCCTGCATCTTGTTGGCGGTTTCGTCCTGAAGGGCACCAGATTTGGTCCATTCTTTCAGCATGCCTTCGAATTGAGGCAGGTCGAAGAAGAAGTGCTCAGAATCCTTCATTACAGGTGTTGCGCCAGAAACGGCAGATTTCGGGTTGATCAACTCAGTTGGGCTGTAGGTTTCGCCACAGTTGTCACAGTTGTCGCCGTACTGATCTTCAGACTTACACTTAGGGCAAGTACCTTTAACGAAACGGTCCGGTAGGAACATTTCTTTCTCAGGGTCAAACAGCTGAGAAATAGTACGGTTGGTGATGTAACCGTTTTCTTTTAGCTTGGTGTAGACGTATGACGCCAGTTCGCGGTTCTCTTCAGAGTGCGTGCTGTGGTAGTTGTCAAAGCTAATATCGAAGCCAGCAAAGTCAGCCTGGTGCTCTTTGCTCACTTCGGCAATCATCTGCTCAGGTTCCATACCCATCTGCTGGGCCTTAAGCATGATTGGAGTACCGTGTGCATCGTCTGCACAGATGAAATGAACTTCGTTGCCGCGAAGGCGCTGATAGCGCACCCAAATATCCGCTTGTACATGCTCAAGCATGTGGCCCAAGTGGATAGAACCGTTAGCGTACGGTAGGGCGCAGGTCACCAGAATTTTTCTTGGATTTGCAGCCATAATGTCTTATTTCGCTCGTGATGGGTAATAAAAACGTAGCTGTAAATACTACCTGATGGATAGCACCTTGCCTAGGAGGATCTGCTGTAAATCACGGTAAAATGGGGCGCTAAATAAGCATCGGTGTTAGGATGTAGGTAAACAATAAATGTGGAGCGCTAAAAGATCATGAGCAGTGACTCAATTACCCGTTTCGAAAGCGTGGCAGATATTTGCCGTTGGTTGAACCAGTTTGAACACCCTTGGCTACACGATGAGTGGGCCGAGACGACCAATGTGGTGTCGGTGTCGGCTGACGGTAAAATATCGGTGACCTTTCCTTTTGCCGCCAGCCAAGTTGTAGAACTTTTAGAGCAATGGATCATTACCCAGCAGCAGCTTCATCATATTGCCAGTGACATCCATTTCAATATTTCCTGCCGTGTGGCGCCATTGGCCGCCGGTGATAAGCAACCACTCAATGGTGTAAAGAATATTGTCGTGGTGAGCTCGGCCAAAGGCGGGGTGGGTAAATCGACCACATCGGTTAACCTTGCGTTAGGTTTGCAAGCCCAAGGGGCCAAAGTCGGCCTGTTGGATGCTGATATCTATGGCCCATCTGTGCCAATGATGCTAGGAACCGTCGATGAGAAGCCCCAGTCACCGGATGGTAAAATGATGATGCCGATTGAGTCATGCGGCCTATATACCAACTCGGTCGGGTATTTGGTGCCCGCTGACAGCGCGACCATTTGGCGCGGCCCGATGGCTTCAAAAGCGCTATCCCAGATTATTGCTGAGACCTGGTGGCCGGATCTGGATTACCTTGTCATCGATATGCCACCGGGTACCGGTGATATCCAGCTAACACTGGCGCAGCACATCCCCGTTACCGGGGCGGTTGTTGTGACGACACCTCAAGATCTGGCGTTGGCTGATGCTATTAAAGGGGTCAGCATGTTCAACAAGGTCGATGTGCCTGTCCTCGGTGTTGTTGAGAACATGAGTTATCACATCTGTAGCAACTGTGGCCATCATGAACCTATTTTCGGCACGGGGGGGGCAGAACGCATGGCGCAGGAGTATGCAGTTCCGCTGTTGGCACAATTGCCATTGCATATCAAAATTCGCGAAGATATCGACAACGGTAAGCCGACAGTGGCGGCATCACCTGACTCTGAGCAGGCGCAAGCATACATCCAGCTCGCCGGTTCTGTGGCTAGCCGCCTCTACTGGCAAGGTACACCGGTAGCTGAGCAGATCACAATTCGTACAATGTAAACCATTGCTTTGGTCAAACTTGCAGAGTTTCTGAGCAAACGTGGCAGATGCCGCTTTTTTACTGGCATCTGCCCCTACATCTGCCTATAATCAGGCGGTTTATTTATGCCTATTTGAGCCACTTCCCGACACAGTTAGTGATGGGACGTGGGCTTTTTGTTACGGTTTGTCCACTACGCCACGTTGTTTTACAGGTGCTTTCTGATATGTCTGAACACTCTCACCAATGCGTTATTATCGGTATTGCAGGTGCCTCTGCATCCGGTAAAAGTCTGATTGCCAGCACAGTTTATAAAGAGCTAAAAGAAAAAGTAGGCGATCATCAGATCGGTGTTATCACGGAAGATTGCTACTACAACGATCAAAGCCACCTAAGCATGGATGAAAGGGTAAAGACCAACTACGACCACCCAAATGCCTTGGATCACGACCTACTTTGTGACCACCTTGAGCAGTTGATCCGCGGTGAAGCGGTGGAAGTACCTCAGTACAGCTACAGCGAACACACGCGTATGACTGAAACCACCACGCTGACACCGAAGAAAGTGATCATCTTGGAAGGTATCTTGCTGCTGACTGATCCTCGCCTGCGTGAAATCATGCACGCCAGTGTATTTATGGACACGCCGCTAGATATCTGTCTGCTGCGCCGTCTTCAGCGTGATGTTGCAGAGCGTGACCGTACAATGGAATCTGTTCTTGAGCAGTACCAGAAGACTGTTCGCCCGATGTTCATGCAGTTCATCGAGCCATCGAAGCAGTATGCAGACATCATTGTTCCTCGTGGCGGTAAAAACCGTATCGCGATTGACGTACTAAAAGCACACATTGCCAAGTTGCTACGTGCTTAATGTCAGATATGACAAGTGAAAATAAAAAATAGGCAGCACTACGCTGCCTATTTTTTTACCTAGTGAAAACTGTTACCCCGCGAAAACTTTTTACCTCGATAATACAAAGGAACCTATCTTTGGCTATACACTCTATCTATTTGAAGTCCATGGGCTATATGCCACAATGGGATCAGAGTACTTTGCGCTAGGCTCGATTGATGGGCATGGATGAAAAGATGGGGATGTAATGAAAAAAATAATAATGGCTTTGCTGGCGATTATCGTCGTTGCGGTTGTTGGTATTGCGGCCTTGGTGGCACTGGTTGATCCCAACCAGTTCAAGCCGATGATTGCCGAGCAGGTGAAAAAAGCAACTGGTCGTGATTTGGTGATTGACGGCGATATCAGTTGGCGCTTCTTCCCGAGTATCGGGTTTGACATTGGCAAAACAGAATTTCGTAATCCGCAAGGTTTTGCCGAGCCAAACCTTGCCCAGTTCGAACAGGCGGAGCTGTCCGTCTCTGTCATGCCGTTATTCTCCCAGCAATTGGAAATCGGTAATGTCAGTTTGCTGGGTGGCCGAGTGTTTATTCAAACACTTGAAAATGGCGTCAGCAACCTAGATGGTCTTTCGGGCCAAGATAAGGCTGGTGATAACGCAGACCAACCTGCGACCGAATCAACATCGGTAGAGGCGGAACAAGCTGGCTCTCAAACCGAACAACAAGCATGGCAGATAACCTTGGCTGGCGTTGAAATTAACAATGCTAGCGCGCTGATTATTGATGATAAAGCGGGTAGCCAGACGGAAGTTGAGCGCCTTGATTTCTCCCTCGACCAATTTGCGCCGGGAGAGTGGACTGCCGCCAAGTGCAATATTGCCGGTAACACTGGCGAGCTGAATTTCAGTGCGGAAGGCCAGACAGAGCTGTTAATTGCCAAGGCGCTTGATGGCGCAGAGCTAAAAGCCTTGTCGTTGAAGGCCAGCGCAAAAGATGCGGCCAATGATATCCGCAATGCCAATATCTCGCTGGATAGTTTCAAATTGGGTGAGTGGTCAACGATTGATTTTGCTATTGATGGCCAGGTGCCGGACTTGAGCTTCAATACCCAGGGTTCTACCCAGTTAATGGTGGATGAAGCGGTTAAAGTCATTGACTTGAAAGCCGCCAAGGTGAGTGTTGATGCCAAAGGTGCCAGCCTACCACGCCCTGAAATGAAAATTGGTCTAGAGGCCGATGCCAAATACCATTTAGACAATGGGTTGGCAGAGCTACCTTCACTCAAGGCGACAGTGGATGAACTGGCTCTGGCCGGTAATGCTTCTTTCCAGTCGGCCGATATCCCAGTGATCCGCTTTGATTTGTCTTCAGACAACATCGATGTTGATGCTTTCCTTGGAACAGGGAGTGAGAGTGCTCCATCTCAGGCCAGTGATGGAGAGGTGCAGCAAGCAGGTGCTGCCGGAGATAATTCAAGTGCTACAAATGGTAAGGAAAAAGGCCAAGAGCCTGATCTTAGCGTGCTGAAAACACTCGATCTGGCCGGTAAACTTGCGGTTGGCCAATTCAAAGCTGCGAACGCTCATTTGAGTGATGTGACACTGGCGATGACGGTGAAAAATGGTGTGTTTGATCTGAGCGGCCTTGATGCCCAGCTTTACCAAGGCACTATTCATAGCACAGCCAAAATCGATGCTAACGGTAAGTTGCCCACTTACCGTGTTACCAAGCAGATCAAAGGCGTACAAGTTCAACCTTTGCTGGTGGACGTCGCGCAAAATGATACCTTGGCCGGCACTGGTGACATCACTGTTAATGTTTCAGGTACAGGCCTAGCTGAAAAGCGTATCCGTGAAAACATTGCCGGTACTATTGATATCCGTTTTGCTGACGGGGCGATATATGGCGTCAATGTCCCTGAGATGATCCGTGAAGCCCGGGCGACCTTGAAGGGGCAAAAGGCAGAATACGTCAAGGAAGAGAAGAAAACAGATTTCTCAGCGATGTCTTCGACTATCAACTTGGGTAAAGGGGTAGCCTCAACCAATAACCTTGATATCGACTCTCCATTGCTGCGTATCAACGGCAATGGCTCGACCAGCCTAGTCGATGAAACGATCGACTTTGCGGTAAATACCTCTGTGGTTGCCACCAGTAAAGGGCAGGGCGGTAAAGATATTGATGAAGTCGCCGATCTGACAGTGCCGATTGATGTCAAAGGCAACTGGAGTGAGCCGGCTTTCTCGCTCAATATTGCCCAGTTACTCAAGCAGAACAATGAGCTAGAGCAGAAGGCACAGCGTGAAGTGGAGCGTGGCCTAGAGAAGCTATTGGGTGACAAAGCCGAAAACGAGGATATCAAGAAGGCCGCAGATAAGCTGCTCAAAGGGCTTTTTAACTAACGCCCAGGTGAGATATCCATCTGAAATAACAGGGAGAGCAGTTGCTCTCCCTGTTTTGTTTGGGTTGCTTTGTACTAGTGGAAACAGCACGTGATCATTTACAGCATTACACCACACCTAATTGCTGGAGCATCCCCATTTGGTCCCACTGCTCCCAGCGTTCAACGACACGGCCGTCTACGACACGGTCCAATATCAAGCC
Organism: Photobacterium rosenbergii; assembly: GCF_003026455.1. Classification (GTDB taxonomy): domain Bacteria; phylum Pseudomonadota; class Gammaproteobacteria; order Enterobacterales; family Vibrionaceae; genus Photobacterium; species Photobacterium rosenbergii. The sequence continues at coordinate 10,402 of NZ_PYMB01000042.1, read as the reverse complement.
TTCGAACTTAACCGGTTGCCCGGTTGGGGCGTTATCACCTAATGGCCCGGTGTGGGTTCCGACAGCTGTCCATCTTGTCGCGACTTTATCACCCGAAACGATTTGGTCATCAACCGTTAAGTGCAAGTCTGGAAATGCGGTTAACAAGCCTTGTACCAGTTTTTTGAACTCTGAAACGGAAAGGTTCGGTGATGGTGCGCCTGCAATATGAATAATTCCAGTCGCTGCAAAGGCTTCATCTGCGCCCGACACCGTACCTTGGTTTAGTCCTTCAATCCACACCCGTTCATAGTCAGTAATTGCTAGGGTCATCGCTATTTACTCAATGAGGGAGTTCATTGGTAAAGATAGACGATATATAAGGTAGGTTTTGTTAGGCAGAGGGGAAATGTTTATTAGAAAGCCCTACAGCGAGGTAGGGCTATGTTTTTTATGGTTAAGCCAATTGCTTTTTCTTCTTGGCTGATTTCTGGCTTTCAAGAATATCTTGGAAGGCTTTTAACAGATCGATAGCCGACAGCATGCCGACCAATTGGCCCGTTTTGTCCAGCACCGGTGCAGCGCCGACATGGAAGTCCAATACAGTACTGATGGCTTTGGTCAGGGTGTCGTAGGTACGGACATGGACAATATCCCGGATCATCACATCGCTGATGTGCCACTCATCCGTCAGGTGGTATTCGTGGCCGATTTCTGGAGATTCATCGACCCAACCTGGGCGGCGCAGTTCCCTGTCACTCACAATCCCGACCAGTTCGCCGTCTTCATTGACGACGGGCAGGTGACGAATGTTTTCGTCGCGCATCAAAAAGAAGGCTTCTCTTAGACCGGTTTCTGGGGAGGTAGTGATGACTTTGCGTGTCATGTATTCCGAGACTTTTGTTGGCATTGCATCTTCCTTTTATCAAAGTTGATGGGTGTTGCCTGATTTACCGTAGCGAATATTACGTTATCGATCTGCGAGCAAAAGCTAGTTTTCAGAACAAGTCCTTTTCATATGTAAACAATTTTGTAACTTGTTGCGTAGCTACTAATAGCTCTGATAAGGTGGCGGCTCACAAAATGAATAAGGAATAATTGTGGATTCAGTAACACAAGCGGCGTTAGGGGCAGTGGTCGCCGGTGCAGTAGCAGGCAGGAAGTGTTCCCCAAAGATTTTGTTAGCTGGCGCGGCGCTAGGCACATTGCCGGATCTTGATGTCATGATCAGCTATGGTGATCCGGTGTCGGACATGGTGAAGCACCGTGGATTTAGCCACTCGCTGTTTGTCCTTCTGCCTTTCTCTTTTCTATTGAGTTGGTTGTGGCAAAAATGGCGGCCAACCCGCTTTAGTTTCAATCACCTTTGGCTCCTGGTTGCAGCTTGTTTGATCACCCACCCGTTACTTGATGCGATGACCGCGTATGGCACCCAGTTGTTCTGGCCGATCAATGTGCCGGTAGCTATGCCAAGCTTGTTTATTATCGACCCGCTCTACACTATCCCGTTATTGCTCGTGATTTTGGCGAGCTTATTATGGCGTGATCGTATCGCCAAGCTCTGTACGGCAGGGCTTGCGGTTTCAACGCTGTACATCGTTTGGTCGGTCAGTGCGATGAATATTATTGATAGTAGGGTTGAGCAGCAGTTAGAGGGTACGCCGCTTGCCGGACAGCCGGTCTTTATTACCCCAACGCCATTTAATACCGTGCTTTGGCGAGTGGTGGTAAAAGGTGAAGATAATTATTACGAAGGCTTATCCTCGGTATTGGATGGTGATGCTGAAATAGATTTTTTGCAAAAGCCACTAGGGGCTTGGCCAGAGCTACTTGTTTCTGAGCACCAACAAATGCTCGAGCATTTCACGGGTGGGTTTATTAAGTATGAGTTGCGCCAGTCAAAATTGGTGGCGTCAGACCTGCGGTTGGGAATGGGGGAGCAGCTTGCGTTCCAGTTTGCATTGGCGGAAAAAGGCAGCGAGTGGACGAATATTGACCCTGTCAGGGTCGAAAGCCCAAGAGGAAGGTTAGCGCAGATCCCGAACTTGTGGCTACGACTGCTCGGTAACCAAGATATCGATGCGAACTTATGCCACGTCTCCGAATGCCCGAGGCCTACCGTACCGCTGGCGAGCCGATAAGTTAAATTCGTTAATTGAAAATTACAGTAATGGCTGATGAGAGGTAACTGACTATCTCATCAGCTATTTTTATTTGTGCCACGATAAAAATGTAGCGGTTAGGTTAATGCCTGGTTTGTCACTAGTACGCTTTGTGTAGCTATTTTTCGCTTAGCGTACGGCGTTTATACGCTATTATTCACACTTCAATTCACCTGCAGAAATTAACTTGTAGAAATTGATAAGTATCAATTAGCTACAAGTTTCATACTGCCATTATGCTCCCAATTTCAATTAACTACCCCTTATGGGGTAAATGTTTCGATATAGGGAGATAGCGAATATGCTGTACTTGGAGTTTTTATTTCTCCTATTGGTGCTTTACGCAGGTAGCCGTTTTGGTGGTATTGGCTTAGGGGTTGTATCCGGCCTTGGTTTGTTGATTGAGGTCTTTGTCTTCAGGATGCCACCAACGTCACCGCCGATCACTGTTATGCTGATCATTCTTGCGGTGGTGACCTGTGCGTCTATTCTGGAAGCGGCCGGTGGCCTTAAGTACATGCTACAGGTGGCTGAGCGCATCCTGCGCAGTAACCCTAAACGTGTTACTTTCCTTGGCCCCTTAGTGACTTATACCATGACATTCATGCTGGGTACCGGCCACGCGGTTTACTCCATTATGCCGATTATCGGTGATGTCGCGTTGAAGAACGGTATCCGCCCAGAGCGTCCGATGGCTGCTTCTTCTGTTGCTTCCCAGCTAGCCATTACGGCGAGTCCAATCTCGGCGGCTGTTGTTTACTACCTTGCGCAGCTATCCGGCGTACAGGAGAGTATTCACCTGTTGACTATCCTGATGGTTACCGTGCCATCGACGTTGCTAGGTACCATCTTGTTGTCACTTTACAGCTTACGCCGTGGCGCAGACTTGTCTGAAGATCTTGAGTACCAGCGCCGCCTGCGCGACCCGCTATGGAAAGATAAAATCCTTCATACCACTGCGACATCATTAGACGAGAAACTACCGACATCAGCTAAACATGCGGTACTGCTTTTCATCTTAGCCTTGGTATCGATTGTCGTTGTTGCTATGGTGCCTGAGATTCGTACTATTGGCGACAGTGCTAAACCGATCCCAATGTCGGTGATCATCCAGATGATGATGCTGGCCTTTGGCGGCCTAATTTTATTGGTAACCCGTACTAATGTGCAGAAAGTCCCTGAAGGGGTAGTGTTCAAGTCGGGTATGGTGGCAGCTATTGCTATCTTCGGTATTGCCTGGATGAGTGATACCTACTTCCAATATGCCATGCCTTCATTTAAAACCGGTATTACTGAGATGGTTCAGGATTACCCGTGGACCTTTGCACTCGCACTCTTCATTGTCTCTGTAGTGGTAAACAGCCAGGCAGCAACAGCCCGTATGATGCTACCAGTCGGTATGGCCATGGGCTTGAACCCGGCACTACTGATTGGTTTGATGCCTGCAACTTATGGTTATTTCTTTATTCCAAACTACCCATCGGATATCGCGACCTGCAACTTCGATGTCACAGGTACGACTAAGATTGGTAAATGGTACTTTAACCATAGTTTCATGGTACCGGGCTTGATTGGGGTAGTCTCGGCCTGTGCGTTTGGGTATACGATAGCGCAAGTGATTGTTTAAGATAAATTAAACAAATAAGTGCATTTTGAAACATAAGCCAGTGACTTCGGTCTCTGGCTTTTTTATGTATATTAATAAGAATGAAGTAATTAAAGTTATGTAAATCGCGATAAAAAATATTCAACCAAGCAATTAATTGAGTATATAATTGATTAAAAAGTATCATATATTGTTGGGGATTGGCGGTTTGTTATTAGCCGCTGCTGTGATGGTTGAGTGTATCTAGGAAATTGGTGAGGTAGAAATTAACAGTTTAAAACGGGTTTTGACGGTGACAGACTTTGAGTCTCTTCGCGCAAAAATGCATGATAAAGTCGTCAAAAAAGCTGAGGCTTATTATAAGAACAAGCTGGGCAAATCCAAGAAGTCTCAATCGCAGCATGAATAAACGTATATTAAAAAAGGGAGTGAATATTCACTCCCTTTTTACGTTTAATCGTGCGAATTACGGTAGCCGGGCTCTTCGGCATCTTCGTAAGGCCAGTAATGGTGGCCGAGGCGGATGAGCAAGGTCGCAGCGGCCAGGATAAAGGCGGCAACCGATAGCCAGACAATATAGGCACCATCGAGTTCTTTCATACCGAGGGTGATATAGCGCGCTATTGCCATGATTGCGATGTAAATCGGATAACGAACGGGAATTTTCCCGTTGGTAACGAACTGCTGTACCATCGCCAGCACTTCAAGGTAAATAAACATCAGTAAGATATCCGTCAGCGCAATCTGGCGGTTGGTATAGATCACGATGAATTCATTGATCATGGCAGCCAGAGTGGCCAAGGTGATACCAACAAGCAAGATAGCTTCGAGAATATGGAATAGTTTGAGGAATATCTCACTGAATTTTTTTGGTAAATGTGAAGGCATTTGTGTCCCTTGTAAGACTTGTAATTGGCCTTGATTAATAGACCTGTTATGAGCCAAATATTGGCTTTTTCTTGCCAAGGGTCAAGTAAAAAATGTGACAAAGATCGAGATGGATAAGTAGCCACCATCAAGCAACAAGTGGCTACTTTAAACTAACTTTTCGGTTACCAGTCCACACCCTTACGGGCTTTTACACCGCTTTCGAAGGCATGTTTGACATTGCGAACTTCGGAAACAGTATCAGCCATTTCAATAAGTTCCCGGTGGGCACCACGCCCAGTCACAATCACCGACTGCGATGCTGGACGGTTCTTAATGGCTTCAATGACTTCGGCTAGCTCAATGTAGCCGTAGGTCACCATATAGGTCAGCTCATCGAGAAGAATGACATCATAGCTATCACTTCCCAACATTTTTTTACACTCCGCCCAGGTGGCTTGGGCAGCTTCGGTATCTGCTTCTTTATTCTGGGTTTCCCAAGTAAAGCCTGTTGCCATGACGGCAAAATCAACATCATGTTGCTCGAGTAAGGCGCGCTCGCCACAGTCCCAGGTGCCTTTGATAAACTGGCCGACGCCACATTTCTGGCCGTGCCCCACCGCACGGGCGATGGTGCCAAAACCGGATGTGGATTTACCCTTGCCATTACCGGTAATGATCAGAAACAGCCCCTTCTCTTCTTGCGCAGAGGCGACTTTGGCATCGATTTCCGCTTTGACCTTTTGTTGACGGGCTTTGTAGCGGCTGTCTTTCTGGTTTTGATCTACCATGATGATCCTTTTTATAGTTGGGCTACCATTGCCAATATGATCAGATAACCTGTTATTTCAGCTAGTTGCTGACATGCGCCAAGGCAATCTCCAGTATAGCCCCCTAGTTGCCGGGTAAACCAGCGGCCACAGGCATAACGAACCAGTAGCAGAGCGGTAGTGAGAATGAATGCCATTGGCAGTGGCAAAAACAGTAATATAAAGAAACTGGTGATAATTAAAACCCACAAATCTTGTTGGCTTTGCTCATTGGCCAGTGGCTTGACCTTGCTTTGTTCATCGAGGCGAACATAGGGATAGCTGAAGATAAGGCTAGCAGCAACAGCACGGCTTAAACCATGAAGGCAGAACAGTGCTAGAGCGGTGAAGGCCGGGGATATTTCTGCAAGGGCTGTCAGGCTTGACCACTTTATGGCTAGAACGACAAACAGAGCCGCTGCTCCATAGGTACCCAGCCGCGAGTCTTTCATAATTTCCAGCTTTTGTTCCGGCTGCCAACCTCCGCCGAACCCATCGAAAACATCAGCCAATCCATCCTCATGAAAAGCGCCGGTCACTAGCAGGCTTGTCGCCATGGCAATGAGCACGGCGACAGAGACTGGTAATACAAGATGGGCTAGCCAGAAACTTACCGCACTGATTAGACCGACTATCAGGCCAACTAAGGCGAAGTATCGGTTGGCCTTGTTTAACAGTTCGGCGGAATAGGGGGTATCTGCCGGAATTGGGATACGGGTAAAAAAAGCGAGTGCAATTAGGAAAATGTGTCCTTGTTGCTTTAACGCCGGAAGAGTGAGCGACATGGTTAGCGGCCTTGCTAAATTGTGAAAGACAATACGTTACTTCAACCTTTGTTGAGATACCAGCAAAGTACAGAGGCAAAAAAGAGCAGAGGCAAAAAAGTGCTAAATGTTATCTTGACGACTAGTAAATAGGCCTTAATGCGCATATCATACTGTAAACTCAATTCGTCGGGGAAAAGTTATGCGTTGGTTAGTGGTTTTGTGTTGTTTGATATCGGCTGGGTGTTCAAGTCGTTTACCTACAGAAGATGAGAGGGCTGTCATTACGGCGACAAACAGTCATCAACTTGAAGAGGTGAGCTACATTAAAGACGCTAATGGCTTGCAATGGGTGTCTCCGCAAGTGGCATTATCAGACTATCAGCAATTGATCATTGAGCCTGTAGGGCTTCACCAGCGTACCCAAACGGTACACCAGATCCCGCCAGTGGTTTTAGAAAGGGTCTCGGTGAGGCTACAGCATTTGCTTGAAGAGGAGCTTTCTGCTGGGGTTCCTATTGTTGATAAGCCGGGAGATAAAACGGCCATTTTGCGTATTGAGATAAGCCGTGCCAGTACCGATATGGAGGATCTCAAAATTACTGAAATCTTGCCCTATGGTGCTTTGATTGGTGGTGCCAAGGCCCTGCTTGGCACTAGGGATCGAAATGTCCGCATTTTGGTGGAATCCCAACTACTGGATAGCCAGACCGAAGAAATCCTTGCTGAGCGTGTCAGTGTCATATTGGCCAAAGATGTGCTGGAAAATAACCGCGAAATGTTACGCTTCGAGCAAATTCAAGAAACAGTTGACCGTTTTACTCAGGACATCGTCCATTTTATCCGTTTGAGCGCTTATACTGCGAAGAACAACGAGCAAAGCTAATAGCAATCATACGCGGTTAAGGAGTAACAATGACGCAACGGGTTTTGGTGGTATGTATGGGCAATATCTGTCGTTCACCGACGGCAGAGGCGGTACTGCGAGCGAAGGTTGCAGAGCGAGGGCTCGATATCGAGGTGGATTCAGCCGGGACGATAGGATACCACCAAGGCGAACTGCCCGATCACCGTGCGCGTTCTGCCGGTGAGGCGAGGGGGTATAGTTTTGAGGGGATCCGTGCCAGGCAGGTGGTAGAAGGCGACTTTGAAGTGTTTGACCTGATCTTGGCTGCCGATAACGATAACTTGCGTGACCTCAAGCGCAGTTGCCCAACCCACCTCCATCGTAAGCTCGCACTGTTTCTGGAATTTGGCCGGCCTGATGTCGAGGAAATTCCTGACCCGTATTATGGTGGCCAGCGCGGCTTTGATTATGTTCTCGATTTAGTCGAAGAAGCCTCAGATGGTTTGCTTGATAAGCTTTAACAGCCCCTGATACAAGTAATGTATTCCTGCTAATAAAAACGCCCGCATTAATGCGGGCGTTTTTGTCTCTACTCAACCGAGGGGTTAACCAAGCGTATCGGTGGCTACCTTGTAGGTTGGGTCTTCCATCAGGTTCACTTCTACCAAGTTACCCGCTTTTTTCAGTAGCGAGCGGCACTCAGGGCTTAGGTGGCGGATGTGCAATGTCTTACCTTGGTTAGCGTAACGCTCGGCAATCGTATCAATGGCTTCGATTGCTGAGTGGTCCGCAACACGTGACTTGGCAAAATCAATGATCACATCAGCAGGGTCGTTTTTAGCATCGAACAGCTCAAGGAAGTTAGCTGCCGAACCGAAGAACAGCGGGCCGTCTAGTGCATAGACTTTTGAACCTTTGTCATCAACATAGCTTGATGCGTAAATGTGTTTGGCATGTTTCCAGGCAAAGACTAGCGCAGAGTAAATCACACCAACGATAACAGCCAGTGCCAAGTCAAATGCAACGGTTACCCCGGTTACCAAGATAATGGCGAAGAAGTCATGTTTAGGCACTTTGCGGGCCATCTTGAAGCTGGCCCACTCAAAGGTACCGATAACAACCATGAACATCACACCAACCAGAGCCGCTAGAGGGATGATTTCGATTAGCGATGAGCCGAATAGGATAAACAGCAATAGGCCAACCGCACCTGTGATGCCTGACAGGCGGCCACGGCCACCAGAGTTGATGTTAATCATCGACTGGCCGATCATCGCACAGCCACCCATTGCGCCAAAAACAGAACACGTCACGTTAGCAACGCCTTGGCCCACACACTCGCGGTTACCTTGGCCGCGAGTACCTGTCATCTCGTCAATAACAGTTAGGGTAAGGAGTGACTCAATCAGGCCTACGGCTGCCAAAATCAAAGAATATGGCAGGATAATACGCAGGGTTTCCATGTTGAAACCCACCTCAGGGATCGCAAATGTTGGTAGCGAACCTGCTAGGGTTGCGTTGGCATCGCCACTCATTGAGCGGACGAAATCAATCACCGTACGGGTATCTAGGCCAAGGCCGTGAACCAGCACGGTTACCGTGATAATCGCTACCAGTGAAGAAGGTACAGCTTTGGTTAGCTTTGGTAGGAAGTGGATGATGAACATGGTCAGGGCAACCAAGCCAAGCATGACGTAAAGCTGTGAGCCTTGCATCCACTGAAGGGTACCTGTTGCATCAGGCACTTTAAACTGGCCTAGCTGGGCCAAGAAGATCACGATAGCCAGGCCGTTTACGAAACCAATCATAACCGGGTGGGGAACCATCCGGATGAATTTACCAAGCTTGAAGACACCGGCAAGGATTTGCAGGACACCGGCCAGCATAATGGCGGCAAAAAGGTACTGAATACCGTGTTCTGCGACTAGGCTGACCATAACAACGGCCATAGCACCGGTAGCACCAGAGATCATACCCGGACGACCGCCAAGTACAGCCGTTACCAAGCCAACGATGAAGGCAGCGTAAAGGCCAACCATTGGGTCAACACCAGCGACAAAGGCAAATGCTACTGCTTCAGGTACAAGGGCAAGGGCAACTGTAAGCCCCGAAAGAACGTCATTCTTGACGGATTGTCGTGAAAATTGTGGGAATTCAAACATGCTTATAGGTTTTGATCTGACTCTGGTGATTGATTGGAGTAGCTTTGCTATTAAGGCTACAAAGCCGCGGATCCTACAGAAATCTGTGATTCAGTTCAACTTTCAAGCTGAATTATTCATCCTGCCTGTTACTTAGTGTAAGAAAGTTTGATGTCAGTAATGTTATTAGTGAAAAGTTGCAGTCATTGCAAAGGGCGGGCCTAGTTAATGGGGAAATAGCAGGCAAAAAAAAGCCATGCAATTATGCATGGCTTTTCTATCAGGTTGCAAGCGTTAGCTTACTATGCTTTTGGCATCGTAGACTGCGCACTTGACGTTGCGTGGCTAGTTGCTGTCTGGCTACCTGCTTGGCGCGCTGCGAAGCGTGCTTCACGTAGCGGTGCAATAGCAACGACTTCAGCTTCAGCAGTTTCCGCCGGAGCAGGGGCTTTCGCCATGGCCGCTGTTGCATGCTGGCCGCGTGGAGACGTGGCACAAATCTGCGCAGTGGCCGTTTCAACATCAGCAACAGGGGCTTTAGCCTCTTCTACTGGCGCTTCAGTGCTTGCTTCAGTAGCAGCTACCGGTGCTTCTTCTGCTTGCTCTTCAGCCGGCTGCTGTGCGTGCATACCCAGCATTGCAGCTTGTGCTGCAGCAATAGCGGCAGCGACATCAGCTTCTGCTTCCGCTTTAGGTGCTTCAACAACAGTCTCTTCTGCTGTTTCTGCAACTTCAGGCTCTTCTACTGATGGCTCTTCAGCAACAGGTGCTTCTACTGCTGGCTCTTGAGCTACAGCTTCTTCGACAACAGCTTCTTCAACCACTGTCTCAGCTACTGGTTGTGCTGTCACTTCAGCACGCAGTGGGAAAGCTTTACCCATAGCAAGCTCAGGCATAGCAACACCACCTAGGGCAGGAGCCGCCTTGTCAGCAACTTCAGCAGTAGGTGCTGCTGTTGTCGCTGGGGCTTCAGCCTCTGCAGGAGCTTCGATAGCAGCAACTGCTGGCTTGCCTGCTGCAGGCCATACTTTGCCCATTGCCATTTCAGGTGATGCAACGCCGCTCTTCAGGCGAACGGTTGGTTTACGTTTTTCAACGATTGAAACCACATTTTCGATATCGTTCAGGGTATCGGTGACTTCTTCAACCGCGTGACCGACAGCGTCTGTCACCATTGTCTCCATGTCTTCACCTTTCTCAGGGCGGGTGTCACGGAAACGGCGGCGG
>NZ_PYMB01000041.1 GCF_003026455.1 Photobacterium rosenbergii | reverse complement strand
GTCCTGGGTCCTGGGTCCTGGGTCCTGGGTCCTGCACAGGATGTTGAAAGGCTATTAAGCGTCAAGCAGTGTTTTTGCTTTTTGCTCTGCCTAGGTCCTAGGGCCCGCTCTTCCGAGGGCCGGTTCTTATTGTGAGAAATTTGTGAGAATTTTTGGAGAGTCCTGCAAGATTTGCCCGCCATAGTGAAGGTAACTCACCAACACAGGGAAAGAACAATGAACAAAACAGTTACGGCCCTCTCTTTAGCAGCGGTTTTGATGAGCGTTGGCCAAGCCCAAGCAGCAGAAATTGACGTCACTATTACCAATGCGACCAAAAACATTTACTTCACCCCTTTATTGGTTGCCGCGCATAGTAGCGATATTTTCTTGTTCCGCAGCGGTCAAGCTGCCGGTTCTGAAATTGAGCTAATGGCTGAAGGCGGGGATATCGGCCCATTGTCATCCCTTGCTAGTAATGCAGGCGCTGTGGTGGTTGCCGATCCTGCGAGCGGTATTCTTAATCCTGGGGATTCAGCCACAGCCAGCATGGATACCGGCGATGCCGATAGCTTGACTATCACCGCCATGCTGCTGCCAACCAATGACGGCTTTGTCGGTTTGGATAGCTGGCCTATCCCATCAACTCCGGGTACCTATACCGTCCGGCTCAATGGTTATGATGCCGGTACCGAGGCCAACGATGAACTGGCAGGCAGTATGCCTAACCCACCGTTCATTAACTTCGGCACTGGCGGTACAGGGGTAGAAACAGCGGTCACCAACGACACCGTCCATATTCACCCAGGCAACCTCGGTGATACCGACCCTGAAGGCGGCCTCAGTGATATCAGCAGTACAGCCTACCGCTGGCTCAACCCGGTTGCTGTCGTTACCGTTACCGTGAAGTAAGGAGGCAGCATGAAAAACTATCGCTTACTCTTGCTTGCGGCCTCTGTAGGTCTCTTGGCCGGTTGCCCAACTGACTCGGACAACGATGACCCGACTCCGCCAGAAGAAACACTCGCTACCTTTAATGTCGAGGTCAAGAACACCGCTGCCAACCAACCGCTGTCGCCATTGGCAGTGATCGGCCACAGCAGCGACTATCAACTGTTCACTATCGGCCAACCGGCATCAGAAGCTCTGGAAATGTTGGCAGAAAGTGGGGACAACAGTGCACTACTTAGCGAACAGGCTAATGGTATATCGCTACAGGTCGAGGGAAGTGGCGTGATCCTACCTGCGAGCAGTGACACCGTTACGGTAACGATGGATACCTCAGTATCACCTTACCTGTCAGTGGCGAGCATGCTGGTTAATACCAACGATGGCTTTGTGGCTGAAACGGCAACAGACCTAGCTTCGTTGGCTGTGGGCGAGAGTGTTCGCATCGCGATGCCGGTATGGGATTCAGGTACCGAAGCCAATGATGAAGCTGCAGATACTATTCCGGGTCCCGCTGCTGGCGGTGAAGGCTTCAACAGCGAGCGTGATGATAACGACCGTGTCTCTTTCCACGCCGGCGTGATCAGCAAAGATGATGGTTTGGACACCTCGGTGCTTAATGCCACCCATCGTTTCCTGAACCCGGCAGCCCAACTGATCATCACCCGCACCGAGTAAAATAGATAACCCACCCATTCTCATTTTTGAGTGAAAGTTATCTGGTTATGTCCGGTCATCTGAGGGAGTACGCTCCTTCAGATGTTTGGACATGACAATGAACTTAGCCGAAAAACAGGTACCCGCCGCTATGATCCTCATCGTCGAAGATGACAATGATCTTGCTGATCTGATCAATATGCACCTGTCCTTCCAAGGGCATGATGTTGTTCGCGTCACATGCTTGGCGCAAGCCAAAAAAGCATTGGCCGAACAGCCATTCGACCTGCTCGTTCTCGACCGTGGGTTGGAAGACGGTGATGGCTTAAGCTTGTGCCAAGGGATCCGCCAGCACCAGATAGGCAATCAGCCATGGTTGCCAGTACTTGTGCTCACAGCCAAAGATGCCGAAAAAGACAAGGTGGAAGGCCTCGAGTCTGGTGCTGATGACTACCTGACTAAGCCTTTTAGCGTTCTGGAATTCCAAGCCCGAGTCAGGGCTATGCTGCGCCGCCAGCACTTCAGCAAAGAAGAGGCGGTCAATGATCCGGACCTTACTTCAGGCAACTCGGACGATCGCATGGAAAGTGTTCTACGCTTCGGTGATTTGATCATCAACCCTGTTACCCATCAGGTTGAATTCAAGCACAGCTCTATCTCGCTCACGGCCACCGAATTTACCTTGCTGCATTTTTTGGCCAAGCGACCAGGCCGGGTATATAGCAAGGATGAGTTACTCGATGCTGTTTGGCAGACCCAGTTTTCCGGCTACCACCACACTGTCTGTAGCACCATCAACCGCCTTAGGACCAAACTCAATGCTAGCAACGATGATCACCAATACATCCACACCGTCTGGGGTGTTGGCTATAAGTTCGAAGCCTAAAAACCGATAAGCAAACGGCCAAATATCAGGAACTAGAGCACAAATACAAGAGGTTAGGAGAAGCAATGAATTACAAAATCAGACTCGTGCTGCTCACCGGTTGTTGGTTCATCCTGTCTATTCTGGTCATTGGCAGCTTGTTCAACTATCAGCAGGCTTATGTCGAACAGCGCACCCAACAGAACCTGCACCGTGAACTTGCCGCGCACATGCGAGACGACAGCCCCTTGATGGAAGGCAGCGACTACAACCCCAAGGCACTCAAGTCTATTTTCCACACCTTGATGCTGCTTGGTCCTGATTTTGAAATTTACTTTCTCGATAATGAGGGCAATATCAAAAGCCATGCCGCCCCCGAAGGTAAAGTGCTGACCCAACAGGTCAGCCTCACTCCGATTAACGCCTTCCTCTCCGGTAAGCCTTTCCCTATTCTGGGCGATAATCCGCGTAATACCTCGCACCAGAAAGTTTTCTCAGTCGCACCGATTATGGAGGGTGATACAACACTCGGTTATCTCTATGTAGTCATTGGTAGCGAACAACGTGCCTTGGCGGCGCAGTTTAGTGATTTCGATGCAATACTTCACTCCCCTGTAGCCTGGGTCGCTGCCGCAGCGTTGGTACTTGTGCTCGGCTTTAGCCTGAGTGTCTACCAACTAACCAAGTCGACATTGCTCACCCCTATCAGGCAAGTCACCCAAGATCTAAACAAACAGGCTAAAAACGGCTACCGCCTGAAACCCGAAGCCATGCTCAATGTAGCGGAGTTAAAACCTATCGCCAAACAGATGTACCTGATGGCAAGAACCATATCCCAGCAGTTCCTTCAGCTCGAGCACCAAGAGCAAAAGCGGCGCGAATTGCTGGTCCAGCTTAGCCATGATCTCAAAACACCACTCGCCAGTGTGCTCGGTTATTTGGAAACCTGGCAAATCCAAAGCGACCAGCCCGACCCGCTAATCAATACCGCCCAGCGCAATGCCCAAAAGCTATCGGAATTGTTATCGCAGCAAATTGATATCGCCCGTCAGCAATCGGTGATGACAGAGCCGAAATTTGAAGCCTTAAAGCTCGGTCATATTCTTCAAGATGTGATAGATACCATGCAGCCAGAGGCAAGCAGAAAACGTGTTGAGCTGGCAATCAAGCTGCCAAAGCAGGATGCAGTGTTCGGCGATCGGCAGTTATTGCAACGGCTGTTTACCAACCTTTTTGATAACGCCATCAGACATGCCCCCTCTTCAAGTACGGTGCAGTTAACCATAAGCGCTGCGCCAATCGGGCTGGGCATATCACTGGAAAATGATATTGATCCTCAGGCCCCGCAAGGCAGCATGGGGCTGGGAACCAAGATAATCCAATCTATCTTGATGCTACATCAAAGCCAGTTGAACACCAGGCAGGAAGCACAACATTACGAGCAATCCTTCAGCCTTCCTCTTCCCACCTAGTCACCACTTCTCCTGAAGCGGAATGAGGAAGGCGCTTTTTATCTCAGGCTTACGCTGTAATCTAGCCCTTATAGCGTAAGCCTTTCTCCCAACTCGCGGGCCATCGCATCATCCACCACTGGCTGAACGGTAATATCCATATCATTGTTCCATTTCAATGCATAAGCGGTGACCGCCTCTGCACTGTCAGACTCGACAATACAGACGCCCGTGCCGCTGACCAAATCATGCCAACGACCAATTAACTTGATATCTGGCCCCATCACGGCCTTGTCTTGCTCTTCGCTAATCTGAGCAAAATGGGCCAGTACCGGATGTAGGCGTCCTTGGTATAACTGCCAACTGATAAGGAAAGTCATGGGATACCTCTTCAATCACGCATCAAACGTGATGAGAGTATAGTCACAGATACCCAAACCATTTTAGTTCGGCTGGGTATCTGCTGTTTGCAAAATAGGAATCAAAAATGGAAGGAAAGGTAGCTATCGCACAAGACACTGAGACTTTCATAGAAAAACAAAACGTTGGATATACTGGAAGAAACGGGTACGTTTGAGACTGCGAATTTTATCGACCGCTTCTTGCTTTTTCAGGCACTGGCTATCACACATCTCAGCAATTTTAGAGCGGTCCCCTGACGTCAGGCGGTAGATTTCACGCTCGATAATATTCATGCACTCTGACTTGGTATAACCAAGGGCTTGCAGCTCATGTACGGCTGGCATATCAATACTGGACAGTTTCATTGTCTTTCTCCTTTACAGAGAATTTAGAAATACACAGATATGTTCAGCATAATTTATGCCGATATTTCCCCATTTTGTGAAAACCTACTCAAGCAAAACGCGCCTGACAATCTGATGACACACCCATCTGCACCATTCTATATATTCCGCCGAAACAAATTCGGCAGGAATTATCATGAAAAGCAATACGTTACTCCTACCTTTGGTACTGAGCACATTACTTGTCGGCTGTGGTTCAGACAGCAATGACAATACACCGACTCCAACAGAAGCAACTTTGAACTTTGGTGTGATCAACCAAATTAACTCACCGGTAATAGCAAACAAGAACCTAATCGAGACCAGTGATTACAGCAATGCAAACTGCAACCACGAGAAATGTCTCGATGACATTGACGAAGCAGTCATTGCCTTCAATTATGTTTTCCTAAAAAAAGTGGGTGGTAGTGGCAGTGATGACGCAACCTGCGATCAAACTGGCGAATGTGAGGCTTACCACATCACCTTTGAAGAAGAAGCCAATGAACTTCGCATGATCGATGTCATGAATGCCAACGGTGGCAATGCCTACCCACTATTCCAAGACCTGAAGTTATCACCAGGCGACTACGAAATGTGCCTGTATATCAATGGAGAAAGCGGTTCTGGTGCACAAGTTGAGGTAGATTATGACTCTCACGTACGTGACATTGACGGAAGCTACCTCCACCTCAGTTCACCAAGCCAAGGTTCGTGTGCCGGTGCCAAGCCGCCTCATAACGCACGCCCAACCGGTCGTTTGGTCAGCCAACCATTTACAGTACAAAAGGGATATAACAACCTGGCATTCTGGTTTAACCTCGAAGAAACTCTTCAATACAACAGAAATCAGGGTTGGCGTTTCCTAGGTAAAAAAGATTTTGAAATCGTCCATGTGGATGATATTGAACCACGGTTAGGGCATATTCGCGGCACTATTGATATCGACACCATCCAAAGCTTGTGTCATGAGAGTGGCCTTGATGCTAAGGATGAAGTATACCTCTACCGTGGCGCTACCGAACAAAACCAAATGCTAGGCTTCCACGACCCTCGCCTTGGAAATGAGGGCGAACGTCGCCCACAAGAGTCAGCTCCAGTAGCCGTTCCTCTCATTACCGATCCATCAGGCATGAATGCACACTTTAGCTTCAGTGATGTGTATGCGGGTACTTATGCTGTGGGTTATACCTGTACCGCCCAATACGATAATGAAGATGATAACGGTTATGGCTTTGAGATCTATGACTCAATCAATAACATCATCATCAATCCAGGGCGCACAACAAACGTCGACTTCACTCTGTAGGCATCGACTAGACACAAAAAAGGCCGCTTAGCGGCCTTTATTCTCATTTGTGCATGACTACCCAATACTGATCTCGCCATTTCTAACTTTTTTGCAGAACTGGGAGTAGTCATGACTGTAGGCACAAAAGGCCTGCGGCAGGGTCGAGCCGGTCAAGAATTCATCAAACGCCTGGCGGGTACCTTCAGGCAATGCTGTTGGATCAACGACTTTGAAAGGCGTATCCGGTATTGAGAACTCTTTGAGGTTCGGTAGCAAGGAGTCAAAATCTGTAGCCATAGAATCATCACCCTTAACAGTAGTGTTCACGATGCCCTCTGATTATAGCCAATCCTACCGCGCTCAAAACCTCTGTTTGCCCCCGTGTATCTGCTCTATCAGGTAATCGATAAACACCCGTACCTTCGGCGAGACCATTTCCCGCTTGAGGTATATCGCATACGTTGCCGTTGGCGTTGCTTGGGGGCTGAAATGATAGTCAGGTAATACCTGCTGCAACCGTCCGCTTTTTAGTTCATTAGCCACCGCCCAATGTGGAATCAGTGCAATACCGCAATGGCTGAGCAATAACTGCTTTTGCCCATTGACGGTATTCACCTCCAGTCCATTGCCGATAGCTAATTTCTCAAGTGGCTCCCCCATCAAATACCAGTGCTGCCAGCCTGCATATCCATATCGAATACATTGGTGATCGACCAATTCTTCTGGGGTGGAAAGGCTAGAACCTGTCTCCAAATACTCAGGGCTGGCACAAAGAATGAAATCGTTATCTTGCAGCTTCCTAGCAACTAAAGACGAGTCCGCCAACTCTCCACTTCTTATCGCCACATCAATATTATCTTCTATCAAATCCTTGACCCGCTCACTAAGCTCAAGGCTGATTTCAACCTCGGGGTAGCGCTGCCTGAACCCATTAACCAATGGCAAGATCACCGCTTCGCCGTAGCCAACCGTTGAGCTGACCACCAGTTTCCCCTTGGGGATATCCTGCAGATCATTAATCGTCCTGCGAGCCTCATCAAGGCTCGCCACAAT
This sequence comes from Photobacterium rosenbergii, assembly GCF_003026455.1. GTDB lineage: Bacteria > Pseudomonadota > Gammaproteobacteria > Enterobacterales > Vibrionaceae > Photobacterium > Photobacterium rosenbergii. The sequence continues at coordinate 14,543 of NZ_PYMB01000041.1, read as the reverse complement.
ATGCTGCGAGTAACTGTAAAAAGTCTTGCCAGCTTCTGTGAGCGAAACAGTGCGGGTATTGCGGTTAATCAACCTCACCCCAAGCTCTTCTTCCAGTGCCGCCAACTGGCGCGATACCGATGACGGTTGGACATCGAACACCCGGCTTGTCTCTGAAATGCTGCCGGTTTCTACCACAGCATTGAAATATTGAAGTCGCTTAATCATCACTATCCCCTCTTCAAGGCACCATTTTATCAAAGCATGCATTGCTTAAAAGGCAAAATACACTTGCCTTTTGATGCATGGATTGCACTTATCGCAAACAATAGACTGGCCCTGCTTCAACAAACGAGGGTAAAACGATGAAAGCGATGATTATTGATTCTCTGGGCGACGCCAATGTATTCCAACAAGTTGAGCGTGATAAACCCAAAGCCAAGGCTGGACACCTTGTAGTCGAGGTAAAAGCAACGAGTGTTAATCCACTTGATACTATGCTTCGCTCTGCAGAAACACCTTGGTCGGCCAACCTACCGGAGATCTTACATGGTGATGTTGCCGGGATTATCGTAGAGGTAGGTGAAGGCATTGACCATTTCAAGGTTGGGGATGAAGTCTATGGCTGTGCAGGTGGTATTGTCGGAATAGACGGCGCACTGGCCGAATACATGCTGGTCGATGCTGATTTGATGGCACTTAAGCCTAAGTCACTCTCCATGCGTGAAGCTGCCGCACTGCCATTGGTTTCTATTACCGCCTGGGAAGCCCTAGTCAGCAAAATGCACATCAAACCTAGCGACAATGTGCTGATCCACGGCGCCACCGGCGGTGTCGGTCATATTGCTATCCAATTGGCTAAAGTGCTAGGTGCAACGGTTGCCACCACCTCGCTGGAGAAAAACCTCGCCACAGCCCAGACACTGGGGGCCGACCACATTATCAATGCCGAACAACAATCGGTTGAAGACTACACCAACCAATTGACGGATGGACTAGGTTTTGATGCCATCTTTGACACCATTGCCGGAGAGCATATTCAAAACAGCTTTAAGGCAGCCCGTTACAACGGCAAAGTAGCCACTATCCTGCCAATCAGTGACCCGCTGCAAGTAGCATTGAAAGGGTTGAGTTTTCACAGTGTACTGATGCCAATCCCACTGGTTTATGGCATCAACCGTAAAGCCCACGGGGAAATCCTGACCCATATCGCCAAGCTCGTCGATGAAGGGCAGATCAAACCGCTGATTGATGAAAGCCAATACAGCATCTGGGAAGTCGCCAAAGGCCACCAGCGTTTAGAATCGAAACAAGCCGTCGGTAAAGTGGTGCTAACTGCAAAATAAGGCTTTTAACCTCAGCTCTACAGCTTTTACAAAAAGGATCATTGAACACTTTTTGACCGGCACGTATTATTCGTGCTGTTCACGTTCATTAGACATGTTTCCTTTTTATGTATCTAGTTTCTAGACTTGGTGCCCCTCGCTGCTCCGTCAGCTGAGGGGATTTTTTTATCTGGGGAAAGGTAAAACGAGACTCGCCGCTTAGTCAGGCATCTGATTATTTACCACCAACTTAGGCCAATGCTCGAGCCAGTTCTTGTTCCTGACCCGCTCGGCAAACAGTGAGTGTGGCCGCTTAGGGTTGGGATTGAGTTGCAACGCCAACAAGGATTCGAAACCAAACGCTGCAGTACATTCATACTCCCCTTGGCTGTCTAGCCGAACACCGACCGCCGTTTCCTTCTCAGGCCAATAACTCATCGCATCCAGCGTACCGCGGTAAGGACTGTCACCATTGCGAAAGTGCATCAAGGCTTGGTTGCGCACCTGCCAGTTAAATAGCGGTAGCATTTGCGTCAGTTGACGCTCATAAACCAGATATTGGTTGGGATCGTCTTCACCTGGGTCAAAATACACCACATCCACATCATTGAGCGGGGTTGCTTCGCTGTAACCGTGGAGGTGATCCCAGACTAGATTGCGGACAAACCCCGCCGCCAAGTAGCATTGAGGGAGATTTAGTTGCCGAGCGCATTGCAACGCCCGAATCCGAAGTAAGTCCCTTTCAATCAACTGAATAATGAAATCCACATTAGGCTCTTATATAAATGTCTAAGAAAAAAGTATGCCTGTTTCTCTATAAAATTACATAAAACACACAGAATGTGTTGCGCATGCAACAAATGTAAACTAGACCAACAATTGTTATTTGAGATCACGGTTCCAGTAATTTCTTAACCACTGCTGAATAACATTAAAATACAAGCACTTATCAACTCCATCAAGATTTTATTCGGCCCAAAGCAAGATGTAATCGAAATCATCAGAAGAGTTATCAATAAAGCATAACCAATATCAATATTTCTTATCTAAATTCTCCGTGCACGCTAATTTTTGCTCGCTATAAGTCATTGTTATAGATATAAATTATTCGCACCATCTCCTCTTCCAACTTATCTGGTTTCATATACACTCCCACGAAAATATTTAATAAAAACAGCGATATGCAAAATATCGCTCGTAACAAATAACTCTATATCATTCAAAAGGGAATATTGTGAAAAAGTTAAGTCTACTAGCCGTTTCAATGGCCGCTATTTTGGCTGGTTGTAATTCAAGCAGCAGTTCATCTGGTGGTGACAATGGTGGCGGCGAAACTGAGATCTCCGGTCGTTTTATCGATGCCGCTGTTGAAGGCATGTACTACACAACAAGCTCTGGCAAGAGTGGGGTAACAGGTGTAGAAGGTGAGTTTGATGCAACGTCGACAGATACCATAACTTTCTACATTGGTGGCGAAAACGGCCTGAAAGTGGGTGCCGCCTCAGCAAGGGACGTACTGACTCCATTTGAAGCAGCTGGTAAATACAACCGTGCACTTAACCTGGCGATTTTGCTGCAGTCAATTGATAACCATTTTGGCACAGCTGGTAACGGCCTTATCTCTATCCCTGATGAACTGAAATTCCCGGATGCAGAAACACTCGAAGAGATCGGTTTTATCAACTTAGACTCTCGTGCAACAGTCATCGACTTCCTTGATTTCTTGGGCTTGGCCGCTAATGAGATTGCTGATGAAACAGAAGCATTAGCCCACATGGAAGATGCTTTCGGTTCGATGGCTCGCGGTTCTGATGCTGACAACCCGTTCAGCAAGAAAGACGGCAAGTTTGTCCGCAATATCAGCGTTACCCAGTATGATACAACTAACCAAGGTTTCACTTTCGTCCACGCTGACAAGATGCTTGAGAATGAGTTGTTCCACCAAACCCGTGGAATGTCATTCATGGACCTGCAGCTAACACAGGCAAACTTGGTCATCCTTGAAGGCTCTAATGATACGACTTTCTCAAGCGGCGCAGCTTCAGAGTACCTAAACTGTATCGCCTCGGGAGGAGAATTTGTCCATGATTCAAACGGCACTGATAATGAATGTCATGGCGGAAACCTTGATGGAAATTACACTCTGACAGGTAACAAATTCCATTACAACCTGCTCAACCCATATGAAGCCGAGGAAGAAAATTTAGTCATGCCTTGGGCTGAAATCGAAGGCCGTACAATGATGCCTCTTTCCGCTTCAACCATTAAAGAGCTGAACCACTACAGCGCAGAAAAGCTCGTCGACGACGCTGATGAAGAAGACAAAGATGAAGGTCTTGAATTCTGGCAAATTGAGACGGCCTCTGGTTCTTACGATCCAGTGACTGGCGTTTATACCGAAATCATGAAAAAAGACCAATTGTCTGGTACCGGTTGTGATCAAGACATAGATTCATGTCCATCATACCGCCAGACTGAGAGCGTATCTTTCTGGTATGAAGTTGATAAGGCCGGTGAAGAGCGTTACGTTGACTTCAAAGGGACATGGGAAGACAAGCAAACCTGTGACAATGGTGAAGTCGCCACAATGAAACTTGTTTTCGACGCAACGGGAGCGACGGTTTCAGGTACAGAGTGTAACGGTAACGCAGCAGTGGACCTTGATGAAGAATCATACACTTACGCAGAACTGGCTGATATCGATTACTGGTGGTTCAACCAATCAGGTCGTGAGTCTCAGGCCACATTGACCGAACTAAACACCGTTGTGCGCTTTTGTGATGTTGATGATTACAAGCCAGGTGATGCTTGCGACATCAACGACCAATTCTTTGTTAAGTGGGAATACCAACCTGCCGGCACAGATTGGGATGAGGGTTTGCTTATCCGCACCAAGATGACAACATCAGGTAATATCGCCTCGACCAGTAGCATGCAGAAAATCAGCAAATAATCCTGATTAATACTTACAAAGCCTTGTCACTGACGAGGCTTTGTTTTATCTGTGTTAGCCGAGACTCTATCCGTAAAAACGAATTAAACGATCTTTACCCCAGCAGGCATCATGCGCTCAGGGGTAAGCAACACACTTTCAGACTCATCATCGGTTTCGGCACAAAGCAGCATACACTCAGAAGTTTCACCACGCATCTTGGCTTTTGCCAGATTACACAATACGACTACCTGCTTACCCATCAATTCTTCCTCGGTGTAATAAGGCACCAAGCTAGTCACGGTCTGAAGTGTTTTTTCACCGACATCGATTTGCACAATATAGAGCTTGTCGGCATTTTGATGACGGGCGACTTCAATGATTTTACCAGTGCGGATCTCCAACTTGGCGAAATCTGAATAAGCGATAGTTTCCATTGAGCATTTCCTTATCAAGTAAAATTTACTAAAACACCTTTAACTTACCAGAAGTCATGCAGATGGCAAGCGCCTCTGTCTCCTTTGTGTACGATGCGCACATATCCACACCAGCATTCCCGTATAGCTCTACAGTTTATGCGAAATGATTTTAGTAAAACGTAGAACTCCCCCTTGTAGTATGTTTAAAATAGTAAAATTGATAGACCGCTCACGGTGAGTGAGCCTTGCCAATGGATACAAGTAAATGGCGACACTGAAAGACATCGCGACGGAAGCGGGCGTATCTCTGGCGACGGTATCACGGGTTCTCAACGATGACCCGACACTAAGCGTCAAAGAAGAAACCAAGCACCGAATCCTCGAAATCGCTGAAAAGCTGGAATACAAAACCAGCAACGCCAAAGCCCTAGCAACCAGCAAAAAGCAACAACAGCACTTCATGGCTGTTTACAACTACAAGCAGGAAGCCGAGGTCAACGACCCGTACTACCTCTCTATCCGCTATGGTATCGAGACCCAGTGTAGTAAGCTTGGCATAGAGCTAACCAACTGTTACAACGGTGAAATAGCCAATGAAAACAGCAAGGTTAGCGGCATTATCCTCGTGGGCCGCAATAGTTCAAAAGTGCTTGAGAAAGTAAAAAGCCTTTCCGACAATATTTGCTTTGTTGATTTCAGTGATACCCACTCACCTTATGATTCTGTCGATATTGACTTAGCAAGGGTCAGCAAGGAAATCACCGACTTTTTCATTGAACAGGGCTATCAACGCATCGGCTTTATCGGTGGTCAGGATTTACCGGATGTCGCAGATATTCGCGAAGAGGCCTTTGCAGAATACGGTCAGCTCAAAGGGGTGGTGTCCAACAAAGATATCTATCGCGGCGAGTTCACCAGTTCTTCCGGCTATGATTTGGCAAAAGAGATGCTGGCGACCGGCGATTACCCTTCGGCCTTGTTTGTTGCTTCCGACTCTATTGCCATTGGCGTACTGCGAGCTATCCACGAGCACGGCCTCAAGATCCCCGAAGATATCGCTTTAATCAGCGTCAATGATATCCCGACCGCTAAGTTTACCTTTCCGTCATTGTCTACCGTTCGTATTCACTCAGAAATGATGGGGATTCAAGGGGTCAACTTGCTCGTCGAGAAAATCCGTGACGATAGGACGCTACCGCTGCAAGTCTATGTCCCAAGCCAGCTAAAGCTGCGTGACACCACAAAGCGTAATTAAGCTTTCCCGTCACGATCAATTGTATTATAAAGCGCTGATATAAAGCGCTTTTTTAATATCTGAGATAAATGCCCAGCGTGCAAACTTCCCTGTTGTTCACTTCCTCAACCGAGCTAAACCCTTCCCCACTGAATTTCTTAATCACCATCACACTATTGAGCAAAGCAATAGTAAAAATCGTGATCGAGTTAAAGCATCCAGTTTTTACTGATTCTATTTAGTAAAACTTTTACTAAACTGATTTGCAAGTTACCTGACCAACGTTCTGGTCATGGCAGAAAAATACATCGGTATTGAACCGGAGGCATTTCGTGAACAATTGGGAAAACTTCCTTCACCTACATGAGAACCGTCTTGCACCACGTGCATACTTCTTCTCTTACAACTCCCTATCAAGCGCACAAACTTTCCAGCGTGAGCTTAGCAGCAACTTCATGTTGCTCAGCGGCCAGTGGCAGTTCCAATATTTCAACCACCCGCTGTTGGTACCAGAAGAGTTTTACTCGCAGCCTATGGCTGACTGGGGCCATATCACTGTCCCTAACATGTGGCAGATGGAAGGCCATGGCGACCTGCAATATACCGATGAGGGTTTCCCTTTCCCTATCGATGTTCCGTTCGTCCCAACCGACAACCCGACCGGTGCCTACCAGCGTACCTTCACACTAGGTGCCAACTGGCAAGATAAGAAGACCATCATCAAGTTTGATGGTGTTGAGACCTACTTCGAAGTCTATGTTAACGGCGAGTATGTCGGCTTTAGTAAAGGCAGCCGCCTAACTGCTGAATTCGACATCAGCCAATACGTCCAACAAGGTGACAACTTACTTTCTGTCCGTGTCATGCAGTGGGCCGATTCCACCTACATTGAAGATCAGGACATGTGGTGGACAGCAGGGATCTTCCGCGATGTGTACCTTGTCGGTAAAGAACAAGTGCATGTTCAGGACTTCACGGTTCGCACCGATTTTGCGGAGAACTACCAGCAAGCCACGCTATCTTGTGCCGTCGAAATCGAAAACCTGTCTGCGTCTCAAGCGTCAGGTTTTGCCCTTGAATACGCGCTATATGACAAGGGCCAGATCATTGCCGAGGGCGCGTGCTCTCACCTAGTTATCAATGCTAATTCACAGGTGCAGGCCCAGACACAATTTGCCATCGAGTTGGATAATCCAATCCATTGGACTGCGGAAAACCCTTACCTTTACCAGCTTGTCCTGACGCTCAAAGACAAGAAAGGCAATACCGTGGAAATCATTCCGCAGCGTGTCGGTTTCCGTGATATCAAAGTGCGCGACGGCCTGTTCTATATCAACAACCAGTACGTAATGCTGCATGGTGTCAACCGTCACGATAATGACCATCTCAAAGGCCGTGCCGTCGGCATGGATCGTATCGAAAAAGATCTGATCCTGATGAAGCAGCACAACATCAACTCTGTCCGCACTGCACACTACCCGAACGACCCTCGCTTCTACGAACTGTGTGACATCTATGGCCTATTCGTCATGGCCGAGACCGATGTTGAAACCCACGGCTTTGCCAATGTCGGCGATCTGTCCCGCATCACCGATGATGCTGAGTGGGAAACCGTATTTGTTGACCGTGCAGTACGCCATGTTCACGCCCAGAAAAACCACCCTTCGATCATCATGTGGTCGCTGGGTAACGAATCAGGTTACGGCTGCAATATCCGCTCAATGTATGCCGCCACCAAGGCGATTGATGACACCCGTTTGGTGCACTACGAAGAAGACCGTGATGCGGAAGTGGTTGATGTCATCTCCACCATGTACTCCCGTGCCCAACTGATGAACTACTTCGGCGAGCATCCGCACCAAAAGCCACGCATCATCTGTGAGTATGCCCATGCTATGGGTAATGGCCCGGGCGGCCTGACCGAATACCAGAACGTGTTCTACCAGCACGACCATATCCAGGGGCATTACGTCTGGGAGTGGTGTGACCACGGCATTTTGGCCCGTGATGAAAACGGTACAGAGTTCTACAAGTACGGCGGTGACTACGGCGATTACCCAAACAATTACAACTTCTGTATGGACGGCCTGATCTACCCAGATCAAACACCGGGCCCTGGCCTTAAAGAGTACAAGCAAGTCATTGCGCCAGTGAAGATCCGTGCCATCGACGAGCAGGCTGGCAAGTTCCTGATCGAGAACAAACTGTGGTTCTCTGATCTTAACGACTACACCATCACTGCAGATGTCCGTGCCGAAGGTGAAACCCTGCGCACCGTTCAGTTCAAGGTTGAAGACCTTGCTGCCAACTCAAGCCGTGAAATCACGATTGCTATTCCTGAACTGGACCAGCGCGAAGTATTCATCAACTTCACCGTCCGCAAAGACAGCCGCACACTATACAGCACCGCCAACCACGAAATTGCGGTTTACCAGTACCTGCTCAAAGAAAGTACGGCTAACCAAGCGCGCTTTGTAAACCACAATGCGACACCTTTGATGGTGGAAGAAAACCGCCTAAGCACAGTGATCACCGGTCATAACTTTGCGCTGACCTTCTCGAAAATCAACGGCAAGCTGACCTCCTGGGTGGTCAACGGCGAAGAGCTTATCAAGTCAGAGCCTAAGCTGAACTTCTTCAAGCCGATGATCGACAACCACAAACAAGAACACGAAGGGCTATGGGAACCTGCCCACCTGCAAATTATGCAGGAGCACTTCCGCACTATCGACGTGGGTAGCAACAGCAACTCGGTTGAAATCACAACCACCAGCATCATTGCACCGCCGGTGTTTGATTTCGGTATGCGCTGTGAGTACCGCTACCAGATAAATGCAGAAGGCCAGCTCAACATTGAACTGAGCGGCGAGCGCTACGGCGATTACCCACATGTCATTCCGGTTATCGGCCTGGACTTGGGGATCAACGGTGATTTCGACCAGGTGAAATACTACGGCCGCGGGCCAGAAGAAAACTACCAGGACAGCAAACAGGCCAACCTGATTGATATCTACCAGAGCACTGTTGAAGACATGTTCGAGAACTACCCGTTCCCGCAAAACAACGGTAACCGCCAGCACGTTCGCTGGGCGGCGCTGACCAACCGTCACGGTGCTGGCCTGCTGGTCAAACCGCAGCAGGAAATCAACTTCAGTGCATGGTTCTACACCAACCAGAACCTCCATCAAGCCCAGCACACTATCGATCTGGCCAAGAGTGGCTACATCACCCTGAACCTTGACCACAAATTGATGGGCCTCGGTTCCAACTCTTGGGGAAGTGAAGTGCTCGACTCTTACCGGGTCTACATGGATGAGTTCCGTTACGGCCTCACCCTGATGCCATTACAGGCGGGAGACTGCAGCGCGCAAGCCATGGCTGGCCATGACTTCGGCAACCGCTTCTTCACCGCAACCTCTAACCAAAACAACCAGTAAACGAGGCGAGAATCATGATCGTGCTAGAGAGCCTAGAGCAATTCAAAGTGGTGTACCGCGATGGCCGTAAATGGAACCGCTGCGTAGAAGCGATTGAAAACATCGCCAATATCAAAGATGGCGTGATGCACTCCATCGGCGATTCGCTGGTTTACATGATTGAAGACGGTGTTGCCTGCAACACCGCCACCTTCGAAGGCAACCGCCGTTACTTCGACGTCCATTACTACCTGGAAGGCCGCGAAACCGTTGAGTTCGCTGAGAAGTCAGCGCTTGGCGTGGTGGAAGCCTACCGCGACGAAACAGACCGCGAGTACCTGCAAGGACAAGGCGAAACCCGCGAGCTGTACGAAGGCCAAGTGGTCATCTTCGACAACAGCAAAGCCTACCGCTTCCACGGTGACAACCGGGTACGCAAGGTCGTGCTGAAAGTAACCATCGAAGACGGCTACTTCCTAAATAAATAAACAAGACATTCAAAAAAATAATAACGGGAGGGCCCGGCGTCGGCCGGCCGCCCTTCCAGACCCTAGATATAACGTGACTCTTCGGAGATAAAAATGTCTGATACAAAACGTAATACGATAGGCAAATTTGGCTTGCTCTCCCTGACATTTGCGGCAGTTTTCAGCTTCAATAATGTCATCAACAACAACATTGAGATTGGCTTGGCCTCTGCGCCAATGTTCTTCCTGGCCACGCTCTTTTACTTCATCCCGTTCTGTTTGATCATTGCTGAGTTCGTTTCGCTCAACAAAGATTCAGAGGCTGGGGTTTATGCCTGGGTGAAAAGCTCACTCGGCGGCCGCTGGGCGTTCATCTCTGCTTATACCTACTGGTTCGTTAACCTGTTCTTCTTTACGTCGCTACTACCTAGGGTTATCGCCTATGCGTCGTACGCCTTCCTCGGTTACGAATACATCCTGACGCCATTTACCACCACGGCGTTGAGTATGATCCTGTTTGCTTTTGCCACCTATGTATCAACCAACGGTGCGAAAATGCTGGGTCCTATCACGTCAGTCACCTCTTCCCTGATGCTGCTACTGACCATGTCTTACATCTTGCTTTCGGGCGCAGCATTAATCGGCGGTGTCCAACCCGCAGACCCTATCACTGTTGAGGCGATGATCCCTGAGTTCAGCTGGGCTTTCCTCGGTATTACAACCTGGATCTTCATGGCTGCCGGTGGTGCTGAATCTGTCGCGGTTTACGTCAACGACGTCAAAGGTGGCTCCAAGTCTTTCGTCAAAGTGATCATTGTGGCGGGTATTATTATCGGTGCCCTGTATTCCGTGGCTTCCGTTCTTATCAATGTCTTCGTATCAAGCGATTTACTGAAATATACCGGCGGCTCGGTACAGGTCTTCGAAGGCATGGCGAGTTACTTCGGTCTACCGGAAATTCTGATGAACCGTTTTGTTGGCTTGGTGTCCTTCACAGCGATGTTTGGTTCACTACTGATGTGGACAGCAACCCCGGTAAAAATCTTCTTCTCTGAAATCCCAGAAGGCATCTTCGGCAAGAAAACCGTTGAGCTGAACGAAAACGGTGTCCCGGCCCGTGCGGCATGGGTACAGTACGCCATTGTCTTCCCGCTGATGGTTATCCCAACACTGGGCTCAGACACCGCACAAGACCTTATGAATACCGTGATCAATATGACGGCTGCAGCTTCAATGTTGCCACCATTATTCATCATGCTGGCCTACCTGAACCTACGCCTGAAACTCGACCACCTGGAGCGCGACTTCAAGATGGGCTCACGCAAACTGGGTATCGCCGTGGTGTCTGTCCTTATCGGCATCTTCTCTGTTGGGTTCTTGGCCTCAACCTTCCCGACCGGCGCCGACATCATGACCATCATTTTCTACAACGTAGGCGGCATCGTGATCTTCCTTGGCTTTGCATGGTGGAAGTACAGCCAGTACGAAAAATCACTGGGTGAGGAAGAGCGCCTCAAAGAAGCCGCGCCAACCCTAGCGACTGAGTAATCGATAACTCAGTAACCCATAAACCTGGCAGAGAAAGCCAATATCCAACTTTCTCTGCCAACACATTAACAAAGCCAGACAGCACTTAGCAATCACGGCCTATAACCGTAACGCGGATAACACAACCAGAACGACCAAATAGACACAGCAGCACTCTGCTGTTATACCCAAGTAACCTTCGGGCACCTCCAGGTTACTTAGGTATAACCACACAACATCAGGTCCTAACAGACACAATAACGGAGGACACAATGTCTGAATCCCTACGCGGCACGATTGGCAAGTTTGCGTTGCTATCGATGACCTTTGCGGCCGTATTCAACGTGCGCAACATCGTTAACAACAACATCGAGCTGGGCTTGAGCTCCGCACCTATTTTCCTGCTGGCAACCGTGGTCTACTTTATCCCCTTCGTGTTCATTATTGCCGAATTTGTATCGGCCAATAAGAACTCCGAATCGGGCATGTACGACTGGCTGAAAAAACCACTGGGTACCAAAGCAGCTTACCTTGGCTCTTTCCTTTACTGGTTCGTTAACCTGTTCTGGTTCGTCTCGCTACTACCGAACGTTATCGCCTACGCGTCCTACGCTATGCTGGGTTACGAATACACCTTCTCGCCAATGGTCACCTCGCTAATCTCAATCGTTTTGTTTGCGGCAGCTACCCATATCTCAACCAAAGGCGCTTCTTGGCTGGGTAAGATCTCCGAGATCGTCGCTTACGGTGTGTTTGCCCTATTCGGAATCTATGTCCTTGGTGCCTTGATGGCATTGAGCGGTGACTACACCCCAGCTCAGCCAATCACCATGGAAGCAATGAGCCCGACGATCAACTGGGCAACGCTGGGTATCATGTGCTGGATCTTCCAGGCTGCAGGCGGCGCTGAAACCGCAGCAGCATATCTCAACGATGTGAAAGGCGGCCATAAGTCATTCATCAAAGTGATCATTGCAGCAGGTGTGGTAATTGGTGCCATGTATGCTGTTGGCTCACTGCTGGTTAACGTCTTCGTTGCCCGCGAAGATTTGACCTACGCCGGTGGTATGGTTGAAATCTTTACCGGTATGGCGAACTACTTCGAGATTTCCCAGTCTCTGGTTGGCCGCTTTGTCGGTATCGTACTGTTCATTGCTATGTTTGGTTCGATGATGATGTGGACCGCCGCTCCGGTGAAAATCCACTTCTCTGAAATCCCGAAAGGCGTTTACGGTGAGAAGACAACCGAGCTTAACGAGCACGGTGTACCAGTCCGCGCCGCATGGTGGCAGTTCGCTTTCGTTTTCGTGATGCTTATCGTTAACGGTTTCGGCTCTGAGTCAGTACAGGACATGATGAACCAGGCCATCAACCTGACAGCGGGTACCGCAATGCTACCGCCAATCTTCATCATGGCTGCCTACTTCGTGTTCCGCTGGAAATACGATGATACCCCGCGTGACTTCCGCATGGGTTCGCGCAATGTCGGTATGGCGATTGTGTCTGTACTTATCGTTATCTTCGTGGTCAGTATGACGGCATCGGCCTTCCCAACAGGCGTTAACCTTGTCCGTGCGTTCTTCATCAATGTGTTCATGACCGCGGTATTCTCTGCCATTGCATGGTGGTGGATCTCACGCTTTGAAAAAAAGCAAGCGGGTAAGAGTGTTGAGGCTAAACAGGAAGCTGTGACGCAGTAAGCACTAACATCGCAACCAAGCAACAATGACACGATAATACAAACCCGCCTAATGGCGGGTTTTGTTATTTAGCTACCGATGATAGTTTTTGGCTCCAGCCAAACAGCACCACAACGAGGATAAAAGTTGCTGTCATTAAACCGGTTATTGGCATGACGCCAGCCCCCTCATAGACAGCGAACCCTGCACCGACAGACAATACGGCCCCGCCTCCGGTCATAATTGCCGCACCGAGGCCAGAGGCCGAACCTACCATCTCTGGCTTGACCATCAACATGCCCACCGTAGCATTAGGAAGGATTAAGCCATTGCCCAAACCAACCAAAGCCATAAGGCCGAAGAAAACAGTTGCGGTACTCATATGGGCAAAGCCCAGTACCAAAATAGCTATCAGACCAACAAGTGATAAAGCGATACCGGCAGCAATCATTTTTTGCATCCCAAACCGCTTTGAGAAACGGCCAGATAGGTAATTACCGACCAGATAACCTAATGGCGTGATGGCAAAATAAAGCCCGAATTCCGACGGAGACAGACCAAAGACCACAGAGCCAACCAACGGCCCCCCAGACAGAAATATAAAGAAGCTGCCGTTGGCAAACATGGTGATCAGGCAATAGGCCCAAAACCGGGAGTCCTTCAAAATACTTGGATAGTTTTTGAGTTGTGCGGCCAAAGAAGAATGGCTTTGCGGCGCGGTCTCCCCCATATCCCAGAAAGCCAACGCCGTTATCGCCAGACCCGCAACCAGCATCAGGACAAAACTAGATTGCCACCCCATCCACTCGCCCAGGAAACCACCTACGGTTGGGGCGACCATGGGAACCATCGACATCCCCATCATGATATAGCCAATCATGCTGGCTGATTCGTGCTCATCGGCAATATCACGGACAACGGCGCGGGCGATTACACCAGCGCTAACAATGACAGCTTGAATTGTACGGTAAAATAGAAACAAGTAAGCATTCGAAGTTAGGAGGCAGCCCAAGGTCGCAAGCAAAAACACCACACATGACCACAGCATCATGGTACGTCGCCCAAACCGGTCCGACAAAGGCCCAATGAAGAACTGCACTACGGCATTCATGGCAATATAGCCAGATACCGCAAACTGCATCACGCTGTATTCCACATTGAAATACTCCGCCATCTGCGGCAGCGAAGGCAGGAAGATACTGATCGACATCGCCGATAGCCCAGTCAGCATCATAAGGGTAAACATACTGGGAGGCGACAGCGGTAGCGCTACTGAGCGGCTATTTACATTCAAAGGAAAACCTATTTCGTTATACCAAGCTAAAGCTGCTCATTGTTGTAGAGAAGCAGCAAAATGCATAGGTCATTTCACGTCAGTTCAACCAACAGAAACAACAAGCCCAAACTTGCACCATCATGGCAAAAGCTCGATTTCGTCACCATGACTGGCTCACTTTTTGTTACAAAATAGGGGGTTAAGACAAAGGTGCTGGGTGCTGGGTGCTGGGTGCTGGGTGCTGGGTGCTGGGTGCTGGGTGCTGGGTGCTGGGTGCTGGGTGCTGGGT
>NZ_PYMB01000040.1 GCF_003026455.1 Photobacterium rosenbergii | reverse complement strand
ATTCTTTTGTTGACTATCATTTCACGAGTGCCCACACAGATTGCATGGTCAAATTGTTAAAGAACAATCCGCTACGTTGCCGGCTTAAGTTGCCGTGCTCCGTGTCGGTGAGGTGGCATTATAGAGAGTTCGATCACGTTAGCAAGGGCAATTTCAAAAAAAATTCATCTTTTCGACTCGACTGTGCACTAATCAAACAAAAGCCGCGTTTTCCGATATTATTTGTACCGCTGAGAGGCTAATCTAACGATATAAACTTTAAATTTTAAGGCTCATCGATATGGTTTCATCTATACGTCCCTATAAAGGCACTTATCCTAATGTCGCTTCTAGCGCCTATGTCGACCCATCGGCTGTACTTGTTGGAGACATTACCCTGGGAGAAGATACCAGTATTTGGCCTTTGGTCGCCGCCCGCGGCGATGTTAACCATATAAAGATAGGAGCCAGAAGCAATGTACAAGATGGTACCGTCCTGCACGTCACCCGTACCAGCGCCAATAATCCACTTGGACACCCCTTGCTTATTGGAGACGATGTGACTATCGGCCATAAAGCCATGCTACACGGCTGCCAGATTGGCCATCGGGTATTGGTAGGGATGGGGGCTATCGTATTAGACGGGGCTATCGTTGAAGATGACGTAATGATCGGAGCCGGAAGCTTGGTCCCCCCGGGCAAGGTACTCGAAAGTGGCTTTCTATATATAGGCAGCCCGGTAAAACAAGCGCGCCCGTTATCCGATAAAGAGCGCACATTTTTATCAGGCTCAGCCGATAACTATGTCAGGCTGAAAAATGAGTACCTAGCAGAAGGGTAGGGGTCAATTGATTTCGATATCGCCATCTTGATTGAAATCTTCATCTTCAATCAAATTTTCGGCGATATCTTCCAAATCAAAGCGGCACTGGGAAAATGCATCGAGGACAGCCGCCTCGTCAGCCAGTGCCTGACCACACTTATTCTCCAGCCATACCCGGCTAACCCAGCAGTTAATCAATGCGCCGCCTTGTTGGGCCGGAAAATTAACGGCCTGACGTTCGCTGTCCCAGGTCTGTATATCTGCAAATAATATATCTTGGTTCATTGTCTTCTTTATTTCTGTAAGGTGCGGCGAAGCTCGCGCTGAACTTGTCTCGCTCCAGGGCGAAGACCCCGCCATAGCATGAAACTCTCAGCGGCCTGACCAACCAGCATGCCAAGGCCATCGAGCGTTACCCTTGCGCCAAGCTCTTTGGCCCAAACATTAAACGTGGTCGGCTCAGCCCCATATACCATGTCATAGCAAGTCACTTCGGGACGGATCAAGCTCGAAGGGATACCCGGAAGCTCACCACTTAGGCTCGCTGATGTCGAGTTGATGATCACATCAAACTCTTTACCCTCGAGTTCGGACAAAGACAACGCCTCGACCGGGCCATGGGAAGAAAAAAGCTCAACAAGCGCCTGGGCTTTTTCTACCGTGCGGTTTGCAATCGTTAATGAGCCAACACCCTGGGCCAATAGCGGCAATACCACACCTCGAGCTGCGCCCCCCGCACCGATAAGCAACACCCTCTGACCTTCCAGCAAGGTGCTGTGCTGCAGCAAATCCTGCACCAACCCCTCACCGTCAGTATTATCGCCAAGGATCACACCGTCATCGAGCTTCTTTAATGTATTGACGGCACCAGCAAGCCGGGCCCTCTCGGTCAACTGGTTGGCATAAGCAAACGCGTCTTCTTTAAATGGCATAGTGACATTACAACCGCGGCCACCAGCGGCAAAAAACGCCTGCGCAGCCTCTTTGAAACCGTCAACTGGAGCAAGTTGAGCATCATAGCTCATGTCCTGTCCTGTTTGACGGGCAAAAAGAGTGTGAATAAAAGGGGATTTACTTTGGGCAATCGGGTTGCCAAAAACAACATACTTATCCATATGCCGGGGTTCCGTGTTATCAAACCAATAAAAAAGGGCCAGTATTGCTACTGACCCTATCATTGCCGATTCAATGACTCAAACCCTTTAGGTCATTACCAACTTCGTGGCTTGAGGTAATTATCATAGAGGTCGGCTTCCTGCGAACCCGGTTCGGGGGAGTAACTGTATTCCCAACGGGCAAGGGGAGGCATCGACATCAGGATAGACTCGGTACGGCCACCGCTTTGTAGGCCAAACAAGGTGCCACGGTCATATACCAAGTTAAACTCAACATAACGACCACGACGATAAAGTTGGAACTGACGCTCACGCTCGCCATAAGGGGTAGGGTAGCGCTTATCGACTATTGGCAGGTAGGCATCTAGATAACCGTTACCCACAGCCTGCATATAATCAAAACTCTTCTCGAAGCCCCATTGGTTGAGATCATCGAAGAACAGGCCGCCAACTCCACGGGTCTCATTGCGGTGAGGCAGGAAGAAATACTTGTCACACCATGCCTTGTGCTCATCATAGACAGAATCACCAAACGGCTGACACAACGTTTTAGCCGTGTCATGCCAATGCTGGCAATCCTCTTCGAACGGGTAGAACGGCGTTAGGTCGAAACCACCACCGAACCACCATACTGGATCTTCCCCTTCTTTCTCGGCAATGAAGAAACGGACATTGGCGTGGGAAGTCGGCACATATGGGTTACGCGGGTGGATCACTAAAGAGACACCCATGGCTTCAAAACTACGTCCGGCAAGCTCAGGACGGTGTGCGGTCGCAGATGCCGGCATCTGTGTTCCGAACACATGGGAAAAGTTAACGCCAGCCTGCTCAAAGATGCGCCCTTCGCGAAGTACGCGGCTACGGCCACCACCACCTTGTTCACGCTGCCATTCATCCTGTTCAAAGTTTGCCTGCCCATCTTGTGCGGCAACGGCATCGCAGATCCTGTCTTGCAGATCTAACAAAAAGGCTTTTACGGCTTCTTTATTCACTTGCTGCATTATCTGTATCCTATCCTTGGCGGAAAATATTACCGGTAATGGCATCTCGGATTTCAGAAGGGTTATCTCGCCCTCCGGTTTCACCCTGCAAAATTGCCGACAGGCGAGTGCCCAACTGCGCTTCAACTTCGGCCACACTGCGGCCCGGTTCTTGGCCGGTCAGGTTGGCACTGGTCGATGTCAGGGGCTTACCAAAAGCAAGGCAAAGCTGTTGTACCAAAGGGTGGTCTGTAACCCGAACCGCTATGGTATCGAACTGACCAGTCAAGAAGCTCGGGACACCCGGCTTGGTTGGCATCACCCAGGTCACAGGGCCTGGCCAGGTGGCAAAAATACGATTTTTTTGCTCTTCACTCAACGCGCTGTCATCCACATAGGCGGTCAACTGCTCATAGTTGGCCGCAATCAGGATCAAGCCCTTTTCAACTGGGCGCTGTTTGAGTGCCAATAGTTTATTGACGGCGGTTTCACTATCGGGATCACACCCCACACCGAACACGGCTTCGGTAGGGTAGGCAATAACATCCTGCTGCTGCAGGGCTGCAACCACTTGGTTCAGGTTCTCCACAGGTACCTCTTTGAATTTACTGACGTCAGTTTTAACGTTCTGTTTACCTATATTACCGACTCCTTAGTAACAACTCCATGCTCGTTAATCATTGTTGCAATTTACCTGACGCAAACGTTTTCCTTCACAAAAAATACTCGTATAATGCGCGGCACATGCATTAATACCTCACAGTTTAGTTACCCCAAAGGAGATCGGGATGAAAGTTGGGATCATCATGGGCTCAAAGTCAGATTGGCCAACCATGCAGCACGCTGCTGAAATGCTGGACCGCTTCAACATTGCTTATGAAACCAAGGTTGTTTCTGCCCACCGTACTCCGCACCTGTTGGCAGAGTATGCAGAGCAAGCACAAGCACGTGGTATCAAAGTCATTATTGCCGGTGCCGGTGGCGCAGCCCACCTACCAGGTATGACCGCAGCGTTCACTAGCCTGCCTGTTCTTGGGGTACCCGTGCAGTCCCGTGCCCTAAAAGGGATGGACTCGCTACTTTCTATCGTCCAAATGCCAAAAGGTGTGGCGGTAGGTACCCTCGCTATTGGTGATGCAGGTGCAGCCAATGCCGGTTTGCTAGCCGCACAGATCATCGGTACCCAAGACAGCACCGTGATGGCCGCCATCGATGCTTTCCGCAAAGAACAAACTGACACCGTTCTGGCCAACCCGAATCCGGCCGAGGAAGCGTAATGAAAGTACTGGTACTTGGTGCCGGGCAACTTGCCCGTATGATGTCGCTGGCCGGCGCACCACTTAACATTGAAGTCTTCGCTTATGATGTCGGTACCGGCAATGTGGTTCATCCGCTGACCCAGCAGGTCATGCTTAAAGGACTCAATACCGCAATCACCTATTCTGATGTGATCACAGCAGAGTTCGAGCACATTCCCCATGAAATTCTCGATATCTGTGAGCAGAGCGGTAAGTTCCTGCCAACGACTGACGCTATCAAGGCCGGTGGCGATCGCCGCTTGGAAAAAGCCTTGCTGGACAACGCCGGTGTTGCCAATGCCAAATACCACCTGATCAACAGCCGTGAAGATCTAGATACTGCGATAGAGACTATTGGCCTACCGATGGTATTGAAAAGTGCCCTTGGAGGTTATGATGGCAAAGGCCAGTGGCGCCTGAAACAACGCGAAGATGCCGACAAGATTTGGCCTGAAATGGCCGAATTCATGGCCCAGACCGACAACCAGGCTATTGTTGCCGAAGAGTTTGTGCCGTTTGACCGCGAGGTTTCACTAGTCGGTGCCCGTAGCAAAAATGGCGATATCGCCGTCTACCCACTGGCAGAAAACACCCATACCGACGGGGTACTGAGCCTATCTGTTGCTCTGACAGGTAATGAAGAATTGCAGAAGCAAGCCGAGGCAATGTTCCGCTCACTGGCAGAGTCGATGGATTATGTCGGCGTGCTGGCGATTGAGTTCTTTGATGTCGGCGGTAAGTTGCTGGTCAATGAAATTGCCCCAAGGGTGCACAACTCAGGCCACTGGACCCAACAGGGTGCCGAGACCTGCCAGTTCGAGAACCACTTGCGTGCCGTCGCGGGTATGCCATTGGGCAGCACTGCATTGCTACGTCCGACAGCGATGATCAACATCCTTGGCGAAGACCGCCTACCTGCGGCTTTGCTCAGCGAGCCTCAGTGCCACATCCATTGGTATGGCAAGGAAAAACGCCCAGGTCGCAAGATGGGGCATATCAATGTCTGTGCCGAGTCCCAAGAGCAACTCGACAGCGTGCTAGCAACCATTGCCGGTCACCTTGACCCAGTGGCATTTCCTGCCCTTAAGCGCTAGACCATAGCCCAACAAAAAAGCCAGCTTCGTTAAGCTGGCTTTTTTCTGTCCGTCATTTCACCCAACAGGCAATAGCAATACCTAGCGGCAAGCTTCAGGACTCATCATTAACTGGTTCCTGGTAGGCATGGCAGCGCCGATCGGCACATTGCAGCTTGGTACCACTGGCCAACTTCTTCTCAATCAACAAACCAAAGCCACATTCTTGGCATTGGCCTTCCACCGGCTTGGCATTGACTGCAAAACGACAGGCCGGATACTGATCACAGGCATAGAACGCCTTGCCGTATCGTGACTTGCGCTCGACCAAGTTCCCTTTCTGGCACTGCGGGCAGGCAACATGAGTCGATTCGGCTTTTTTCTCTGGTGATTCAATATGATGACATTGCGGATAGCCACTACAGCCGATAAACATACCATAGCGTCCCTGGCGAAGTACTAGCTCTTCGCCACAATCAGGGCAGGGCTTACCGAGGTGCTTGACGATGTGGCCATCGTTTTGCGCCAAGGGTTTAATGTAGTCACACTCAGGGTAGTGGGTGCAGCCAAGAAAAGGGCCACGCTTGCTATTTCGCATCGCTAGCGGCGAGCCGCATTTCGGACATTGGTTGTCATGCTCTAGGGCATGCTCATGGGCACTGAATAACTGGGTGTTAATTTTTCCAGACATACTACTCAATTCATCTTCAATAACACCCGACCCATAAGGATTTAGTGTATATAACCATCTTCCATGCCATACAGCAGTTCTTCCATCTGGCTGTAAGCACTTTCATTGCCCGGTGCATTAAACAGCACCATCAAGATGATCCATTTCAAATCATCAAGGTTGAAGTCAGACGTCTCCAAAGCCATTACCCGGTCAATGACCATTTCGCGGGTATCTGCGCCAAGCACGTGAATTTGTTCTAGGTAAGTCAAAAATCCACGGCAAGAGATATCCATCCGCGACATTTCCTGCGCCGTATAAATACGCATGGCCGTCACGGAACTGGTGTTCATGTATGGGGTTTCTTCGGTTTCTTGCAGGGCCGCTAGCTTTTCAAGCCACTCGAGCGCCTTGTAAATATCTTCCTGAGGGAAACCAGCACGAAGCAACTCTTCGGAAAGTTCATCCTGATCAACCATGAGCTCCGCATCACTGTGGATATAGGTTTCAAACAGGTACATTAGGATATCCATCATAACTAGCCCCTCCTCGTTCTGACATAGCCACCTGGTACAGCAGCGACTACACCTTGCAATTCCAATTCGAGTAACTGCATCATGATTTCATGAACGGGTAATCCACTGCGTTCAGCAACTACATCTACGGGTGTTGCCTCATTGCCTACGTTAGCCAACAGCGCTGTAAATGGCAATTTTTCATTTTCAGGATGGGGGACTGAATGTGCCAACCGGCTACTTTTTGCACACTCTGTGAGTACCCCAACGTCCTCAAAGATATCGACCGGAGATTCTACTAATTTAGCACCGTTTTTTATCAGTGCATGACAACCTTTGCTCATCGGGTTATGGATCGAACCAGGAATGGCAAATACATCTCTTCCTTGTTCAAGGGCATAGCGCGCAGTGATCAGTGATCCGCTTTTTTCCTCGGCCTCAACCACTAATACGCCCACCGACAACCCGCTGATCACCCGGTTACGGCGGGGAAAGTTTTGCGGCCGGGGAGGCTCATCCGGCCAAAACTCAGAAACTAACGCACCTTGCTCGACAATCGAAGCCGCCAAATCACGGTGCTTGGCAGGGTACACCTTGTTTAAACCAGAACCTAATACCGCTACCGTCACACCGCCATTTTTCAGTGCGCCATAATGGGCCCGGCCATCAACGCCCAATGCCAAGCCACTGGTCACCACATAATCAGCCGCAACCATGGCCGCAGCAAACTCATAAGCTAATTCCAAGCCATCAATACTGGCGGTACGGCTTCCCACCATAGCCAGCTGGGGCTCATGCAGCCAATGGGGATCACCACGTACAAACAACAAGGGTGGGGGAGAGGGAATTTCTTTAAGTAAAGAAGGATAAAGCGGGGAGTCGAGAGCAATGACCTGCTGGTTTGGCTGCAAGTGCCACTCCAGGCAACTATCTATTCTTTTTTTCGGCGGGTTGGTTATATGCTGGCGTTGACGCTCAGTCAGCCCGAGTTCGGCCTGCTCACGGCTAGATAACTCAAGCAGTTCCGACGGGGTTATACGCTCCAGCAAGCGGCCAATTCGATAACCGCCTAACTGGGGCGCAGAAGCCAAAATGAGCCAATCAGTCAGAGAAGACATCTTGCCAATACTAGCCGGTTCGTGGCGGTACTAACTGCACGCCGGTCCTGAAAGGCTCTGTCGCCTTGGTCACCACAGCCAGGCTGAAATAATCATAAGGCCGGATCACCATCACTTCTCCGATTGGGATGTCCTTTAGCTGATGAGACTGAGACAAAGTCAGGGAGGAGGACATTATTGGGCTCTCTGGTTTGCTGTACTCGTAGGCTCCCTTATTGCCCATATACGTTGCGCCAGGGCGCAGGATATGGAATACATGGCCAGCAGCAAGCCCATCAAGATGCCCCCGATCCAGCACCACAACTTCATGAGTGGCGATATATGCCATTCCCCCCAACCCTGCTACAACTTTGGTATTTGTCGGTTCTTGGTAAGGGGATGGGATAAAACTCAACGCGGCCTTGCTAGGTGGTAACGGTGCGGGCAAGAGCACATCATTGGGCTTCACCTCTTTTCTGGCATCAGTCAGCAGCACTGCACTGGTGGTTTCCGTGACGGCAATGACTTCCCCGCGAGCTACTTCTTTTAACGTCGACACCTTTGAGGACTCACCCGACTCCAGCTCACGCTGCAGTTGCTGGTGAGGGCGGAAAATCCCCCATTTATCCCCTTTGATTAGCGGCTTATCCACCCATATCGTTTCACCACGGGGAATGTAGCCCTGGGCGCGGCTGTCTCCTATGACATGGGGTAGATGAGGTATATCCTTGTTGGCCAGCAACTTATCTTCGGCAAGATATGGCAACAGTAGTTGCGCCGGC
This sequence comes from Photobacterium rosenbergii, assembly GCF_003026455.1. Classification (GTDB taxonomy): domain Bacteria; phylum Pseudomonadota; class Gammaproteobacteria; order Enterobacterales; family Vibrionaceae; genus Photobacterium; species Photobacterium rosenbergii. The sequence goes on along the minus strand of NZ_PYMB01000040.1, from coordinate 14,620 downwards.
AATGTCGTGACGGGCTTGGGCGACACTATAGCCCTAGGTGATAAATGCTGGCGAGGCTTGCGTTGCAAGCGGGGTTGGCCATCAACCCAATAGAGATAAAGCTGATCACCGGGATATATCCAATGGGGATCGGCCACCGTCGCGCGATTACTCTGCCACAACTCGGGCCAGCGCCACGGACTCGCAAGATAATACCCGGCAATATCCCAGAGTGTATCCCCTTTTTTAACCGTATAAACAGAGGGCGCATCATCAATTACATACAACTCAGAAGCTTGGGCATGGCTCGCCACGCCCATTCCAGCCATAACGACGCCAAATACCCACTTGCCAATTACTGTTTTCAATATTGTCATCACCCCACCACTAAACAATCAGGCAAACCGCTGCCAGCCACTGTGTCAGGCTGTCACCGAGCCCCTCCTGAGTCCAGCGCTGTACACTAGCTATCGATGAGTTTTCGGCCCGCTTCACTTTTCTCATGCTGCGATTGCAGGCTATTGAGGCACCAAGTGCAGCAATACAGGGTCCATAAGCCAAGGGATATAACGGGGTACTATGATTTGGCTTGTAAAATGACTAGAATTAGAACAATTAAACGATCCCTGTTATCAGTACAGTCTTTTAAAACGAGTATCTATGTCTTTATTGCAAGTATTAACATTCCCTGACGAGCGCCTGCGCACCGTTGCCAAGCCTGTTGAAGCCGTAACCCCAGAGATCCAGAAATTTGTCGATGACATGCTGGAAACCATGTACGACGAAGAAGGGATCGGTCTGGCAGCAACCCAGGTGGATTTCCACCAACGCATCGTGGTGATTGATCTGTCGGAAGAACGCAATGAACCGATGGTACTGATCAACCCAGAGATCATTGAAAAACGCGGCGAAGACGGTATCGAAGAAGGCTGTCTGTCAGTACCAGGTGCCCGTGCCCTTGTGCAGCGCGCAGCTGAAGTGACCGTCAAAGCACTTAACCGTGACGGCGAAGAGTTCACCTTTGAGGCAGACGACCTGTTAGCTATCTGTATCCAGCACGAGCTTGACCACCTTGAAGGCAAGCTATTTGTTGATTACTTGTCGCCGCTAAAGCGCAAGCGTATCCAGGACAAACTGGCGAAAATCAAACGCTTCAACGAAAAACACGCGAATAACGCCTAATTCGCCCACCAGATTTTAAGGACGCTACCTTGAGCAAACCTTTGAAAATTGTTTTTGCAGGTACTCCGGATTTCGCCGCCCGTCACTTGGCGGCGTTATTGTCTTCGGAGCATGACGTAATTGCGGTTTACACCCAGCCTGACCGCCCCGCTGGCCGTGGTAAAAAGCTAACTGCCAGCCCGGTTAAGAATATTGCGCTTGAACACAATATCCCGGTCTACCAACCAGAAAACTTCAAGTCAGATGAAGCCAAGCAGCAACTTGCCGACCTTGATGCCGACATCATGGTGGTTGTCGCTTACGGGCTACTGTTGCCACAAGCGGTACTGGATACCCCGAAACTGGGCTGTATCAATGTCCACGGCTCTATCCTGCCACGCTGGCGTGGTGCTGCACCCATCCAACGTTCAATCTGGGCAGGTGATGCCGAAACCGGCGTGACCATCATGCAGATGGATATCGGCCTTGATACTGGTGATATGCTGAAAATTGCCACCTTGCCTATCGAGCCGACTGATACCAGTACGTCGATGTATGAGAAACTGGCCGAGCTTGGTCCTGTTGCCTTAGTCGATTGCTTGGCTGATATTGCCGAGGGCAAAGCCGTACCGGTAAAACAGGATGATGCGCTGGCCAACTACGCCAAGAAGCTGAGCAAAGAAGAGGCCTGCATCAACTGGGCCGATGATGCTGAGCATATCGAGCGCTGCATCCGCGCTTTCAACCCATGGCCGATGAGCTACTTTGTGGTTGCCGAGCAAAATGTCAAAGTCTGGCAGGCCAATGTTGAAGCCGATAACCAAGGCAAAGCACCGGGAACAGTTCTGGCCGCCGACAAGCAAGGGATCTTGGTTGCTACCGGCCAAGGGGCACTTCGCCTGACCGAACTCCAGCCGCCGGGCAAAAAAGCGATGCAGGCACACGATCTGCTGAACTCGCGCCGCGAGTGGTTCGAACCCGGCACGGTACTGTAACCTTCCAAGGGCCAGTGCTTGCACTGGCCTTACTTTTTTCAACCCGCTGCCACGGCGATACGCCACTGGGAGCAGGTCAACACATCAGGAAATCTGCATGAACGTAAGAGCTGCAGCCGCCAAGGTTATCTACCAAGTGGTTGATCAGGGCCAGTCGCTTTCTACCGCACTGCCGGCTGCCCAACAAGATATCAAAGAGCGTGATCACGCGCTGCTCCAGGAGATCTGCTACGGTGTCCTGCGCTGGCTTCCTCGCCTAGAGTCGATTACCCAACAACTCATGGACAAACCGCTCAAAGGCAAACAACGTGTCTTCCACCACCTTATTCTTGTTGGACTTTACCAGCTAGGCTATATGCGTATACCTGCCCACGCCGCTGTGGCTGAGACCGTGAATGCCACCAAGAACCTGAAAAAGCCTCAGCTGCGCGGCCTGATCAATGCAATCTTGCGTAACTATCAACGCCAGCAAGAAGCCCTAGATGAACAGGCTACCAGCCATGATGCCGGTCGCTACGGTCACCCAGGCTGGTTGCTCAAGCTGCTCAAGGCAAGCTACCCAGAGCAACTTGATAGCATCACTACCGCTAACAATACCAAGGCGCCGATGTGGCTGCGTGTTAACCGCCAGCACCACACCCGTGATGCTTACCGAGCTTTGCTTGATGAGGCCGGTATCGGCACCGATATCCATTCGGAAGCGCCTGATGCCCTCAAGCTCCATGCGCCATGCGATGTCAACAAGTTACCTGGCTTTGCCGATGGCTGGGTGTCAGTCCAGGATGCTGCCGCCCAATTGTCAGTGGAATACCTCCAGCCACAAGCTGGCGAACTGATCCTCGATTGCTGCGCTGCGCCAGGAGGCAAAACGGCCCATATCATGGAGCGCCAGCCGGATACTCAAGTGGTCGCAATTGATTGTGACGACAATCGCCTCAAGCGCGTGCATGACAACCTCCAGCGCCTTAACCTAAACGCTCAGGTGCTGTGTGCCGATGCCCGTTACCCAGAGCAATGGTGGCAGGGCGAGCAGTTCGACCGTATCTTGCTGGATGCCCCTTGTTCGGCCACTGGTGTGATCCGCCGCCATCCAGATATCAAATGGTTGCGCCGCGCCGATGATATCGAAGCACTGGCCCAACTGCAGTCTGAAATCGTCGATGCGATGTGGCAACAGCTTAAGCCAGGTGGCACCTTGGTCTATGCGACATGTTCGATCACCCCACAGGAAAACAGCGAACAGGTTAAAGCCTTCCTTTCCCGTACAGCGGATGCCGAACTGATAGGTAGCGACCGCCAGCAACCGGGCCGCCAGATATTGCCTGGCGAACAGGATATGGACGGCTTCTACTATGCCGTTATGCGTAAAACAAGCTAACTAACTGATGACGGAACTTGACTATCAAGTTCCGTTTTTTTGTTCACATTTCGGGACCTTAAGCGGGAAAATCTTCGTGTTCGCTTTCTAACGCTGAAAACTAAGTTATTCTAAATGAGCAGAGTTCTGCATGACCCTTATCCCGAAGCGTAGTAACCTACAACGATTCTATTAATCAGGCATATGCTATGAAAATTATCATTCTCGGAGCCGGACAGGTCGGCGGTACCCTTGCCGAAAACTTGGTTGGCGAGAACAACGATATTACTATCGTCGATAAGGACCCTGAGCGCCTGCGCGAGCTGCAAGACAAGTATGATTTGCGGGTTGTGCAGGGCTTTGCCAGCCATCCCCGTACCCTACGCGAAGCCGGGGCACAGGATGCCGATATGCTGGTATCGGTCACCAACTCCGATGAAACCAATATGATCGCCTGCCAGATCGCCTTTACCCTGTTCAACACCCCAAACCGGGTAGCGCGTATCCGTTCACCGGAATACCTTAAAGAGAAGGACCAGTTGTTCCAATCCGATGCGGTTCCGGTTGATCACCTGATCGCCCCGGAAGAGCTAGTCACCGGTTACATTGAACGCCTGATTGAATACCCGGGAGCTTTGCAGGTGGTCGGTTTTGCCGAAGACAAAGTCGGCCTGGTTGCGGTTAAAGCCTACTACGGCGGCCCGCTGGTCGGTAACGCGTTGTCAGCACTGCGCGAGCATATGCCCCATGTCGATACCCGTGTTGCAGCGATTTTCCGTCAGGGTCGCCCGATCCGCCCGCGTGGCACCACCATTATCGAAGCCGATGACGAAGTCTTCTTCGTGGCGGCAAGCAACCATATCCGCTCGGTGATGAGTGAGTTGCAGCGCCTCGAAAAACCTTACAAGCGCCTGATGATTGTCGGCGGTGGTAACATCGGGGCCGGCCTCGCCCGTCGCCTTGAGCAGAGCTACAGTGTCAAACTGATCGAGCGAAACCCCGAGCGGGCCGAGAACCTATCGGAAATGCTGGAAAACACCATCGTCTTCTGCGGTGACGCGTCCGATCAGGAACTCCTGAGTGAAGAGCACATCGAGCAAATCGATGTATTTATTGCTGTCACCAATGACGACGAAGCCAACATCATGTCTGCGATGCTAGCCAAACGGATGGGTGCCAAAAAGGTCATGGTACTGATCCAGCGCGGCGCCTATGTCGACTTGGTTCAGGGCGGTACTATTGATATTGCCATTTCGCCACAGCAAGCCACGATTTCAGCGCTGCTGACCCACGTGCGTAAGGCCGATATCGTCAACGTTTCTTCGCTGCGCCGCGGTGCTGCCGAAGCCATCGAGGCCATTGCCCACGGTGACTCAACAACATCCAAGGTGGTCGGTAAGGCCGTCGGTGACATCAAACTGCCACCGGGTACCACCATCGGCGCGGTTGTCCGCGGTGAAGAAGTCCTTATTGCCCATGACCGTACCGTGATCGAACAAAACGACCACGTGGTCATGTTCCTGGTCGATAAGAAATACATCCCAGACGTCGAACGCCTGTTCCAACCTAGTCCGTTCTTCCTGTAGCAGCCATCATGGTTAACTTTCGTCCCATTCTGTTCGTGATCGGGCTGGTCTTATCTAAGATCGCCCTGTTCATGTATGTCCCGACCCTGGTGGCCTTCGCCACCGGGACCGAGGGCTTTATCGACTTCGCCACTGCCGTCATTATTACCCACACGGTGGCCTTCCTCTGCCTGACATTCGGCCGCACTAGCGAGTTCAAGCTCAGCGTGCGGGATATGTTCATGATCACCACCTTGGTGTGGACCATCGCCAGTGCCTTTGCCGCCCTACCGTTCGTCTTCATCAACCATATCAGCTTCACCGATGCCTACTTCGAGACCATGTCGGGGATCACCACCACCGGCTCGACAGTGCTCAGTGGGCTGGACAATATGGCCCCGAGTATCTTGCTCTGGCGTTCCACACTGCAATGGCTGGGTGGCATCGGCTTTATCGTCATGGGGGTGGCAATCTTGCCGATGCTCAATGTCGGTGGTATGCGCCTGTTCCAGACCGAGTCTTCCGACTGGTCGGATAAAAGCTCACCGCGGACCAAGAGTGTGGCCAAGAACATCGTCAATGTTTACCTCAGCCTGACCGGGCTGTGTTTCCTCGGCTACCTGCTGACCGGCATGAATACCTTCGATGCCATCAACCATGCCTTTACCACGCTATCGACCGGGGGCTACTCGACTTCAGATGGCTCGATGAACCACTTCTCCAACAGCGCCCACTGGGTAGCGATAGTGTTCATGTTTGCCGGCGGACTGCCATTCCTGCTTTTTGTCCAGGCCCTGCGCAAGCGTGAGGCCCGTACCTTGCTGAGCGATGCCCAGGTAAGAGGGTTTACCCTGTTGGTTTTCAGCGCAGGGCTTGCCGTGGCGCTGTGGCTGACCTGGCAGTTGGACTACCGTTTTATCGACGCCTTCCGCGTATCACTGTTCAACATCATCTCGGTGGTCACCACCACAGGTTTTGGCCTTGATGATTTCACCGCCTGGGGACCTTTCCCGACCATCATCTTTGCCTTCATCATGCTGGTCGGGGGGTGTTCGGGCTCGACCGCCGGGGGGATCAAGATTTTCCGCTTCCAGGTCGCTTTCGCCCTGCTGCGCAAGCAGATGATGCAGCTGATCCATCCTTCTGGCGTCTTCATCCAACGCTATAACGGCCGGCCGGTCACCGATGGTATCGTCCGCTCCGTGGTTGCTTTTGCCCTGACCTTTGTCCTTACCATCGTCGTCGTGGCCGCGATCCTTGGCATGCTAGGGTTAGATGCCATCACCAGCATCACGGGTGCTGTTACCGCGGTAGCTAATGTTGGTCCGGGAATGGGGAATGTAATAGGGCCGACGGGTAACTTTGCCACCTTGCCCGATCTGGCTAAGTGGACCCTGAGCTTTGGCATGTTGATGGGAAGGTTGGAGATCCTAACCGTGCTGGTCGTGTTCTTCCCGGCTTTCTGGCGTAACTAGCCCGAGATGTGGCCTGAGCAGAAAACAAAAGAGAGCCAACCGGCTCTCTTTTTTTATTCTTTGTTCATCAATGCCTAGACAGGCTTGACGTAGAAATAAATCGCCAAGAAATGCAAGACAGTGCCACCCAGCACGAACAAGTGCCAAATCGCATGGTTGTAGGGGATACGCTTGTTAACGTAGAACACTACACCAATTGAGTAAACAATCCCGCCTGCTGCCAACAATACCAAACCACCAGTCGCCAGCGTCATCGCCAGCGGGTAAATCGCGATTAACGATAGCCACCCCATGGTCAGGTATGTCGCCAGTGACAACCGCTTAAAACGATAAACAAAGGCAATTTTGAGAGCGATGCCTATCAGAGCAATGGCCCAAATCACCGCCATCAGGGTAATGGCAAGCGGTGTACGCAGGGTGATCAACAAAAAGGGGGTGTAGGTACCGGCTATCAGCAGATAGATAGCACAGTGGTCAAAGGTTTTCAGAGCCCGTTTGGCCCGCTCGAAAGGAATGGCATGATAGAGCGTTGATGCCAGGTATAGCAGGATCATACTGGCACCATAGATACTTAGGCTGGTAATACTGAGTGCATCGGCACCGTTGCTGACTGCCTGCACCAGCAACAATACCAAGCCGATAATACCAAACACCATGCCAAGGCCATGGCTAATACTGTTTGCCATCTCTTCGGTGACCGAATACCCCGATTCTGTTGCCAATTGCTCTGCCATTACTGTCATCCTAAATATAGAGTTTATGCTCAATATATTTGGCAGTATGGCACATTTGGCTTACAGGTGTAAGCTGAAATGGGCGTTTTTTGTGAATCGTTCTTATTTCACAGTTAAAGCATGCAAAATTCCACCCGCTAGGTTGTTTGATCTAGAAATGCCAGCACCCGCTCTCCCGCTTGTTGGGGATGCAAGCTGGCGGGGATCTCACAAAAACGCTCCAGCTCTCCCCGGCCAAGTAGGCCCGAGAGCATACCGCTGAAACCGCGTTGGCGGCGGTCTATCTCGAACCACATCTGCAACCCAGATTCATCTCGGAATGCCACCACCTCTAGCTCACGCCAACGGCCATGGTAAGGGCCCGATACCGGTACAAACTCAAATTCCTGGACAAACGGTAAATCAAAACCTTTGGCCGCTTCACATTCCACCTGGCGGATCCGAAGGCCAGCCAGTTCCAGTGCCGAGAACACACCATCTAACAAGGGGTCCGGCCTGACGGTCAGCAAATCTTTGTCTTTGGCATCAAATGCCAGTGGCATATCAAGATGGGTTTCGAGCCAGACATGGGAATCACCAATGGTGATGGGGGTATTGAAAGGCAGCGCCAAGCTGACATCAAAATGGCGCTCTTCGTTGGCACCAATGACAAACGAGTAGGGCAACGACCATTCAGCCAAACGGCAGGTCTGGGTGACCTTTTCCTTGCGGTGTTGGCTGTCACCCCGGCTGGTTTCCACTTCTTCTTCGTAGTGGCAACATAGGAACAGGTAAATATTGTCGATTTGCTGCTCCACCTTACCGCCATGGACCTGTACATCGACCTCAAGGGGTTCACCGGGGATCAGTACGCCTTGTGGCAGCACAGTATCGACCCGAGCCGAGCCAATTCCCAGGCTGGCCAAGCTTTTGCGGAATAATGACATCTGAGCATCTCCTTTGCTGCATACGCATGGCCAACAGAACCAAATGCGCACTTCAATATGAAATGATACTTATATTGCAGTGAACACTGTGTGGCTGCAAGGGGAGACTTGGCGATCTGGTGCACAAACAAAAAAACGAAGCCTCTGCTTCGTTTTTCCGGTTTAGCGCAATAGTTCGATGGTGGCCTGTCTGGCTGCATCCGGATCACGGGCCATGATACCGTCGACCACTTTCTGGTGCAGTTCAAGCTTGAGCAGCTTCTCCCGGGTAATCACCCTGAAGTAACTCTCGAATACTGCCTTGAACAGGTTGCCAAACGGACTGATGAAGTGGTTACCCGAGGCAAAGTAAATCAGTTGGTGGTAGCGGGTATCCACTTCCACCCAGCGCTCTTTATCAAATTGCTCGCCCAAAGCGTGCATTTCTGCCATCAGACGGCATAGCTCTTCGCGATCGGTTTCATTGGCATTAATGGCGGTCAGGGCTGCAGCCTCTGGCTCAAGGGAGATCCTGACCCGCTGGAATTCTGCCACCAGCTCACCGTGCTGCTCGAAATTGAGCCAGGCTAACAAGTCCTGATCGAGGTAATTCCAGTTTCGTTTCGGTAACACCCGGGTACCGATACGCGGGCGGGGCAGTACCATCCCCTTGGCCGCCAACATTTTGATCGCTTCGCGAATCGCTGTCCGGCTCACCCCGTACATCTCACCCAACTCGACTTCCCCAGGCAAAATGTCGCCCGGTGCCGTTTCGCCACGCAAGATCTGTTGTCCGATTGATTCTGCCAGTTTATACGACAAGTTACGGCTGGTAACCCGTCGCTGCTGATCGTGATCCATTAACTCCCTCCAGAGGCTGTTGTTATTGTCCTGCGTCCATAAATTCGGCAGGCACTTATTGCCAGCACGGCTGCATTAGACCACAAAGCGGCACCAGATAAACGGCTTATCTTCACAGATGACGAGACAGGTAACAATTCGCTCGTAAGCATGGGTAATAAATGAGAGGTAAATACTTTTGCCATGGTCAAATATCACTCGACTTAATCATAGGTTGTTGCTATTCTCGCCGCGAAAAATTAAACACTATTTTATTCCCGCAGAGGAACGGCCCAGCCAACAGCACAGATGCGGAAATATTGTATTCACTCTGGCCACGGAAGCGCCTGACTAATAGGTAAATCATGCGCCCAGCCTCGTTCGTCAGGTACAGCACACCTCGCAGTCCATCACGCCTGCGTAGTACCTCGCACGCCCCAACGCTAAAAAGCAAAACAACCAAAGCCGCTGTTCAATCCCTGCCTGTGACCCCAGCCCCGAAAACGGCTGATATCATCGACCGCAGCGAAAAAGCCGCGTAGCTCCAAGCGAGTATTCAGGGCAGCCTCCGGGCTGCCTTTTTATTTCCATCCATCTATTTGTATCCGTGCCAGCTTTGTTATAACGTTACCCACAATAAAAATATGACTATAAAGTTAACCAGCCTTTACTTAGTGGAGTTGTTATGAAGACCCATCGCGTCAATGAAATGATCGAGCTAATACACCCAGAATGGCTCAAAGAGCCGGATATGAACTTGGTCCAGTTCTTGTTAAAACTGGCTGAAGAAGCCAAGTTCGAAGGTAAACTGGAAGAGTTGACCGACGACGTGCTGATTTACCACCTGAAGATGCGCAACAGCGAAAAACAGGAAATGATCCCTGGTATCGCCAAAGATTGCGAAGACGACTTCAAGACCGCTATCTTGCGCGCCCGCGGCATCATCAAGTGATCTATCTGCTGGGCTGCCATGGCCCAGCATGCTCCCTCACGCTACCCAACCAGCACCAAGCCAGTTCACACTCTCGGCTATCCATTGCCTAAATTATGACCTTGCTAGCGTACTCCTCCACGCGGCTAGGATATACTCCCCCTCGTAACATTTATTTACCAATCTCTTACAATTAAAATGTACCGGCCAGCAATGTACTGGCTGCCGCTGCCTATGAAGCAGCATCCAAGGAAAGTAATGTCATGACCCAAGAGAAAATCAAGATAAAGGATGTCACCCCGCCAACGTTCAACCCCAAAACCCATAAAGGGGGCAGCGATCGCTTCAACCCGGGCAACCGGATCTATGTCCGGGCCGCCAAAGGGGTGTACCAACAACTACGGCGACGTATGGGCTGGTTGTTGATGCTGCTGTTCATGGGCTTGCCATGGATCCCTTACGGTGATCGTCAGGCAATCCTGCTCGATATCGGCCAGCAACAGTTCAATTTTTTCGGTACCACCCTTTGGCCGCAAGATCTCACCCTGCTGGCGACCCTGTTCATGATTGCCGCCTTTGCCCTGTTCTTCGTCACCACCTTCCTCGGCAGGGTATGGTGCGGGTATTTTTGCCCCCAGACAGTCTGGACCTTCATCTATATCTGGTTTGAAGAGAAACTCGAGGGGCCAGCAAACAAGCGCCGCAAGCAGGACAGCATAAAACCGACCGCCAAGCTCATTGGCCGCAAGATCCTCAAACACATTGCCTGGCTCGCCGTGGCCCTCGCCACCGGGCTGACGTTTGTCGGTTACTTCCTGCCGATCAAATCTCTGGTCATCGACTTCTTTACCTTAGGTACCAGTTTCTGGGCTGGCTTTTGGGTACTGTTCTTTACCGGTTGTACTTACGCCAATGCCGGCTGGATGCGCTCGATTGTCTGTATTCACATGTGCCCTTATGCCCGCTTCCAGTCCGCGATGTTCGATAAGGATACCTATATCGTCGGCTATGATGTGGCCCGCGGTGAAGCCCGTGGCCCAAGGCCGCGCAAAAAAGATCACAAAGCATTGGGCCTCGGGGACTGTATCGACTGTAACCTGTGCGTGCAGGTGTGTCCGACCGGCATCGATATCCGTGACGGCTTGCAATATGAGTGCATCAACTGTGGTGCCTGTGTCGATGCCTGTGATGAAACCATGGATCGCATGGGTTATGACAAGCGCCTGATCAGCTATACCACCGAGCATAAGCTGGACGGCCATAGTACCCATGTCATGCGCCCGAAGCTGATCGGTTATGGCGGCGTGATGGTCGCAATGATTGGCCTGTTCTTCTACCTGCTAGCTTCGGTACAACCCATGGGGCTAGATGTGATCCGGGACCGCAGCCAGCTGTTCCGGGTCAATAACGTAGGGTTGGTAGAAAATACCTATACCCTCAAGGTGCTCAACAAAACCCAGCAAGATAGCCTCTATACCCTGTCAGTCAGTGGTATCGAGGAAATCGAGTGGTATGGCCCTCAGCAAATCAATGTCGAGGCCGGTGAGATCTTTACCTTGCCTGTCAGCCTCGGCGTCGACCCGTACCTGCTACAGGGGAATATTGCCGATATCACCTTCACCCTGACACGGGAGAGCGACGGCAGCCAGATCCATACCGAGAGCCGGTTCATCGGCGAGCTACGCTAGTTGTTGTGCAAAATAGTGTAAAGAAAGGGCCATCAAAGGCCCTTTCTTATTATGATGTTATAATTGCGTACTATCTGTACCTAGTGGAAAGTCACGATGACACAACAACACGGCTTCAACTTTGCCGATCTCAACCCAGACCTGTTGCTCGATGCCCTCGATAGCATCGGCATCCGTGCTGAATCCGGCCTGCTACCGCTCAACAGCTATGAGAACAGGGTTTACCAGTTTGTCGCCGAAGACGGTGCCCGCTATGTCACCAAATTCTATCGCCCCCAGCGCTGGACCGATGCACAGATTGATGAAGAGCACCAGTTCACGCTGGAATTGGCCGAGCAGGAAATCCCCGTTGCCGCTCCTATTGCTATCGGCAAGCGTACCCTGCATCCGTTCCAACACCATCGCCTAGCATTGTTCCCAAGCATGGGGGGGCGCCAGTTCGAAGTCGATAACTTCGACCAACTGGAGTGGGTAGGCCGCTTCCTTGGCCGGATCCATCAGGTTGGCCAGCGCACCACCTTTACCCACCGCCCGACCATCGGCCTCGAGGAGTACCTCTACCAGCCACGCCAGGTCCTCGAAAATTCGGCGATGATCCCCGACCATCTCAAACATGCATTTTTTGCCGATCTCGATACCCTGATCCGCGAACTCGAGCAGCAATGGCATACTGATTGGCAATCTATCCGCCTGCATGGTGACTGCCACCCGGGTAATATCCTGTGGCGTGACGGCCCGCTGTTCGTCGACTTGGACGATGCCCGCAACGGCCCGGCAATCCAAGATCTGTGGATGCTACTCAATGGCGAGCGCCATGATCAGCTAGCCCAGCTCGACACGATTCTGGAAGCTTATAGTGAGTTTGCCGATTTCGATCAAAAACAGTTGCAACTGATCGAGCCTTTGCGCGGTCTTAGAATGGTACATTACATGGCTTGGTTGGCCCGTCGTTGGGAAGATCCTGCTTTCCCGCAGGCATTTCCATGGTTTGCCGATGCCAAATACTGGGAAGGCCAAGTGTTGGCATTCAAGGAGCAGTTGGCAGCCCTTCAAGAGCCGCCATTGCAACTGATGCCACAATGGTAATAATACTAATCACAAAATCGGAGAAATAACCTCGTTATTTCAGACCTTTGCTTTAAGGGAGTAAGTTGATCCATGTTTAAGAAAATCCTAGCTTTTGCCAGTGTGGCGCTACTGTCGCTGTCTGTACAGGCGGCAAAATTTACCGAAGGGGAATACTACAAAGTGCTTGAGCTGCCTAAATCCAGCAGCCCAGTGGTGACCGAGTTCTTCTCATTCTACTGCCCACACTGTAATAGCTTCGAGCCAATCATCCAGCAGCTGAAGAAAAACCTGCCGGACAATGCCAAGCTGCAAAAAAACCACGTGTCGTTCATGGGCGGCAACATGGGTAAATCAATGAGCAAAGCCTACGCGACCTCAGTGGTACTTGGCGTGGAAGACAAAATGGTACCGGTACTGTTTGGCCGTATCCATGATATGCAGAAGCCACCGCGCAACGACAACGAACTACGCCAGATCTTCCTGGACGAGGGCGTGAGCGCTGAGGACTTCGATGGCGCCTTCAATAGCTTCGCCGTGAACTCAATGGTCAACCGCTTCAACAAAGCGTTCCAGGACAGTGGCCTAACTGGCGTCCCTGCGATTATCGTTAACAACAAGTACCTGGTTGAAGCCGGCAAGGTTAAATCTGTTGACGAGTACTTCGAGCTAGTTAACTACCTGCTGACCAAATAAGCCTGAATAAGGTATCAGCACAGCAAGACAAAAAGGCCTACGGGCCTTTTTTGTTTTTATCCCGATATGCGCTCTTCCCTTAGCTCACCGTCTACACAACTTGTGCCGTCAACTGCCGCAACAACCTATCCATCGCCCGATAGCCCAGCGCTTCAGCAAGGTGCTTACGTTCTATCACTTCACTGCCAGCCAGATCGGCTATCGTCCGGGACACTTTAATGATCCGATGGTAAGCCCGGATAGACAAACCCAACTGGTGCAGGGCCGTTTCCAAAAACTCTGCATCCTGCTTTTCAAGCCTACAGAAGGTATCGAGCTCACGTGTTCCCAATAGGGCATTAACCTTACCACTGCGATCAACCATGGCCTCCCTCGCAGCATGTACCCGTCCACAGATCACTTTACTGCTTTCTCCTCGGTCACCGCCATCTGCCAGTGTCCCCCGGGGCAGGGCCGGGATCTCAATCGACATATCAAAGCGGTCCAACAACGGGCCTGACAAGCGGCTAAGGTAACGCAGGATAGCCTGCGGGTTAGTGCGCGATTGATTGCCTTCGTAAAAGCCACTCGGGCTCGGGTTCAAGGCGCCAATCAACTGGAACCGGGCCGGGAAGGTGGTCTTGCTGGTGGCGCGGGAAATCACTATTTCGCCTGATTCAAGCGGTTCGCGCAACGAGTCCAGCACTTTACGCTCAAATTCCGGCATTTCATCCAAAAATAAAATGCCGTTATGGGCTAGGGAGATCTCGCCGGGGCGGGGGACTGATCCGCCACCGACCAAGGCTGCCATCGAACTGGAATGATGCGGCGTGCGAAAAGGGCGCTGGCGCCAGTTGCCCTCATGGATGTGCTGCTGGGTGAGCGAGGCAACTGCAGCGGTTTCCATGGCCTCTGCAATAGACATGGGGGGCAACAAATCACACAGCCTAGATGCCAACATGGTCTTCCCGGTTCCCGGCGGCCCGAGAAACAGCAGGTTATGGCCTCCTGCCGCGGCAATTTCCAGTGCCCGCTTACCCTGCTGTTGGCCGATAATATCCTGCATATCACGTGCAGGTGTGCCGCTTTCTATGGGGCCAGAGGCCTCTGACTGGGCCAACACCAACTCCCCTTGGCCATGCAAATGGCTACAGACAGCAATCAGGCTTGGCGCTGATTTATGGCAGTCTTTCCCCACCAGCGCAATCTGATCACCATTGCCGTCAGGTGCCACCAGGCAGCGCTTAGCT
>NZ_PYMB01000004.1 GCF_003026455.1 Photobacterium rosenbergii | reverse complement strand
CATAATCAGCAAAGAGCGATGTAAAACAGGTAAGACCGACCAGTAAAAGCTAGAGAGGGCCTAAGGTGCTTAGATACCGCTTCCTAGAGTTAGCTTACTGGTGCGACTACATTTTAGGGCGGGGTAGCTCCCCAAAAAAGCCCGTATATAAGTGCGCATCTATACCTTGTTTTAGTTTTGTTTCTTTGTTGATTTCCCAAGGGAGTCCATATAAGGTCCTCGTTCCCGATTCTCCTAGGACCTGCTCTTCTCCTATCGCCTCTGGCCTCTGGCCTCTAGCCCCATAACGAAAAAAACCGCCCGGAGGCGGTTTTTTTATTTGCGATATTGCTGCGTTTAGTGCGCTGGCTCTAAGTCACTGCTGAACTGGAAGTCCAGTTCATCGTTGACGATATCAACACGTACCGAGCCACCGTTGACCAAGCTACCGAATAGCAGCTCGTTGGCCATTGGTTTCTTCAGGTTGTCTTGAATCACGCGGGCCATTGGACGGGCACCCATCGCCTTGTCATAGCCTTTATTGGCCAGCCACTCACGGGCTTTCGACGACACTTCCATTGATACGCCACGGGCATCCAATTGTGCCTGCAACTCGACAATGAACTTGTCGACCACTTGGGAGATAACATCTTTCTCAAGATGGTTGAACCAGATGATCCCGTCTAGGCGGTTACGGAACTCAGGCGTGAATACACGCTTAATTTCACCCATTGCATCGTGGCTGTGATCCTGCTGGATCAAACCGATCGACTTGCGAACTGTCTCAGTCACACCTGCGTTGGTTGTCATCACCAGAATCACGTTACGGAAGTCAGCCTTGCGACCATTGTTGTCCGTCAGCGTACCGTTATCCATCACCTGTAGTAGCAGGTTAAAGACATCCGGGTGGGCTTTCTCGATTTCATCAAGCAGTACCACAGCATGCGGATGCTTGATAACCGCGTCGGTCAACAGGCCACCCTGATCGTAACCAACATAACCAGGAGGCGCACCGATTAGGCGGCTCACCGTATGACGCTCCATGTATTCAGACATGTCAAAGCGAAGCAGCTCAATACCCAGTGTACGTGCAAGCTGAACCGTTACTTCAGTTTTACCCACACCAGTAGGACCAGCGAACAGGAATGAGCCCACAGGCTTATTCTCAGCGCCCAGACCAGCACGGCTTAGCTTGATCGCCTCGGTAAGCACATCGATAGCCGGATCCTGCCCGAAGACTAGCATCTTCAGCTTATTATCAAGCTTCTGCAGTACATCACGGTCGCTGGAAGAAACCGATTTTTCAGGGATACGTGCCATCTTGGCAATCATCGCCTCGATATCACTGACATTAACGGTCTTCTTACGACGACTCGCTGGTGCCAAGCGGCAACGGGCACCGGCTTCATCAATAACATCAATCGCTTTATCCGGTAGGTGGCGCTCATTGATGTATTTCGCCGACAGCTCAACCGCGGCACGGATAGCCTTGTTGGTAAAGCGAACTTCGTGGTGCGCTTCGTACTTCGGCTTGAGGCCCATCAGAATCTTAGTGGTGTCATCCAGCGAAGGTTCGATAATGTCGATTTTCTGGAAACGGCGAGACAGTGCACGCTCTTTCTCAAAAATATTGCTGTATTCCTGATAGGTAGTCGAACCCATGCAGCGGAGCTTACCGTTACTCAACAGCGGCTTGATAAGGTTAGCCGCATCGACCTGCCCACCAGACGCCGCACCCGCACCAATGATGGTATGGATTTCATCAATGAACAGGATGGCTTGCTCTTCTTTCTCCAGCTGCTTCAAAATTGCCTTGAAGCGCTTCTCGAAGTCACCACGGTATTTGGTACCAGCCAGTAGCGAACCAATATCCAGAGAGTAGATCACACAATCTTTGATCACTTCTGGTACTTGGCCTTCGACAATACGCCAAGCCAAGCCTTCGGCAATCGCCGTTTTACCTACACCGGCCTCACCCACCAGCAGCGGGTTGTTCTTACGGCGACGGCACAATACCTGTACTGTGCGCTCGAGTTCGGTATCACGGCCGATTAATGGATCAACCCCACCCGCACGGGCTAGTTGGTTGAGGTTGGTAGCAAAGTTTTCTAGCTTATCTTCCGAACCCTGTTCTGAACGTGGCTCTTCGCCACCCACATCTGGGCCGTTGATATCGTCGTTGTCGCTATCTTTAACCGTGCCATGAGAAATGAAATTAACCACATCCAAACGGCTAATATCGCTCTTCTTGAGCAGATAGGCCGCATGTGATTCCTGCTCGCTGAAGATAGCAACCAGTACATTAGCTCCAGTCACTTCACTACGACCAGAAGACTGAACGTGGAATACAGCACGCTGTAATACACGCTGGAAGCTGAGTGTAGGCTGAGTTTCCCTGCTTTCGTCATCCACTGGGATCAGTGGGGTCGTTTGTTCAATAAACGAATCAAGCTCTTTGCGCAGCGTATCCAAATTAGCTCGGCAGGCCACCAAGGCCTCTTGCGCCGCTGGATTTTCCAATAATGCCAACAGCAGATGTTCAACCGTCATAAACTCATGACGCTTCTCTCTTGCCCGCGCAAAGGCAGCATTCAAGCTCGCTTCAAGTTCTTTATTTAGCATAAGGCACCTCCCCTAAATACCACTCAAATATGGCGTGCCGGAAAAAGACTATGCCTTTTCCATCGTACACAGTAGCGGATGTTCATGCTCCCTCGCATACATCATCACCTGGGCCACCTTGGTCTCGGCTACCTCGGCAGTGAAGGTTCCGCACACCGCTTTCCCCTCGTAATGCACAGTTAGCATCAACTGTGTTGATTTCTCCAGATCCATGGAGAAGAACTTCTGTAACACTTCTATCACAAAATCCATCGGTGTGTAATCATCATTGTTCAAAATTACTTTGTACATCGATGGTGGTTTTGTCTGGACTTCCTCTTCTTCCAATACATCGGAGTCGGGAATAATCCACTCGTATAACTTACTCATAACCTTAACTTACCAGTACGATAGGAATAGTCTACCAAGAAACAATGAGTTAAATATCATCTCTGTTTACAAGGCGTGTCCGACCACCGTTTTCCTACCCCTATATTCAGACTAATGCACACATTGTATTCCAGCAAATCAGAGATGACTATGACTAAGCCGACAATCCGGACGAATTACCACCGTTTCCAGCCAAAGTGGGAGATCACGCCAGAATGCCATCATTTGCATAAAATACGTGCCAGAAAAGCCATTGCATGCAGAAATATGTCAAAAATTTCGCATAACACCACATTTTAACAAAATGTTATAAGCACAGCTTGACTGCCTAACTCTTTTTACTAAAGTGTAACTTGTAGTAGATATTAACTGCATCAAATTAGCATTAGTATGCAAGTCGTGTTAAAAAGGAGATGCAGACTAATGCAAAATGGAACTTGAATGCACAGAAGGAAGTAAGCATGGCGACAGGTACAGTTAAATGGTTTAATAACGCTAAGGGATTTGGTTTTATCTGCCCTGAAACAGGCGAAGGCGATATTTTCGCCCATTATTCGACTATTCAGATGGATGGTTACCGTACACTCAAAGCTGGTCAGCAAGTCAACTATACAGTGGAGACTGGGCCAAAAGGGTTCCATGCGAAGGAAATCATTCCCGTTGAAGGTGAAGCGGTCAAATAGAAGACTTCACCTAACGATTCTTTCTGAAGGCGAGCTAAGGCTCGTCTTTTTTATTTCCCCCCACTTTTTACTCCCTTTACCTAGCTACCCGCGCCCATTTCGCCAACAATCAAAAATGAATAATAAATGCATACTTCTTCACTTTACCAGCAACATTGAAATTTAACGAACCCGTTACAAACAGGTATTTTAATCCGAACAGTAGCAAAATAGAGACACAAAAAAGCCCAACCTAAGTTGGGCTTTTTTGCATTTTATCGCAATGATGAAACAGAATTACATCTGCTCAATCATGTCATCTGCGAACTCAGAACACTTACGCAGTGTCGCACCGTCCATTAGACGCTCGAAATCGTAAGTCACTGTCTTGTTGCTGATCGCCGCTTCCATTGAGCTGATGATAAGATCAGCCGCTTCGGTCCAGCCTAGGTGGCGAAGCATCATTTCTGCAGATAGGATCAGTGAACCAGGGTTAACCTTGTCCTGACCAGCGTATTTAGGCGCTGTACCGTGAGTCGCTTCGAACAGTGCAACACCATCACCGATGTTTGCACCCGGGGCGATACCAATACCACCAACCTGAGCAGCCAATGCATCAGAGATGTAGTCACCGTTTAGGTTCATCGTTGCAATCACATCGTACTCTGCTGGGCGCAGAAGGATTTGCTGCAGGAACGCATCTGCAATGCTGTCCTTGATGATGATTTCTTTACCCGTATTCGGGTTCTTCAGTGTCATCCATGGGCCGCCGTCAAGCAGCTCAGCACCGAACTCTTGCGCAGCCACTTCGTAACCCCAATCTTTGAAGGCACCTTCGGTGAACTTCATGATGTTACCTTTGTGAACCAGCGTTAGCGAGTCACGGTCGTTATCGATAGTGTACTGAAGTGCAGCGCGTACTAGGCGCTTGGTGCCTTCTTCAGAAACAGGCTTGATACCAACACCACACTGCTGTGGGAAGCGGATCTTAGTTGCGCCCATTTCGTCTTGCAGGAACTTGATAACTTTATCAGCTTCTTCAGTGCCAGCCTTGAACTCAACACCAGCATAGATATCTTCCGAGTTCTCGCGGTAGATAACCATATCTGTCAGTTCTGGTTGCTTAAGTGGGCTTGGTACGCCATCGAAGTAGCGAACAGGGCGGGCACAGATGTATAGGTCTAGCTCTTGGCGAAGTGCAACGTTCAAAGAACGGATGCCACCACCGACTGGAGTAGTCAGAGGACCTTTGATTGCAACTTTGTAGTCACGAATATAATCAAGGGTTTCTTGCGGTAGCCAAGCATCTTCACCATATACTTGCGTTGATTTCTCACCAGTGTAGATTTCCATCCAGGCAATCTTACGGTCACCGCCGTAGGCTTTGTCGACAGCGGCATCAACGACTTTGATCATCGCAGGGCTTACGTCAACCCCAATACCATCACCTTCGATGTAAGGGATGACAGGGTTGTTAGGAACGACCAGTTTACCTTCAGAATCCAGAGTGATTTTCTGACCTTCAGCTGGTACAACTACTTTACTATCCATTTAAATCTCCTAGCGTCCATTTGTTATCTTTTTGTAAGATGCGCGCAAATCATACTTGAAATTTTATCGATACGCCACTCATTGTATTTTTCGCGTATAATAACCGGGTCAATTTACTTTTCCCTTGTACAACTCGCTATTTATGAAGCCAAACACCTCTTCGCGTCAACCCAAACGTGCCAATAATGAGCGCCGACCATCAAGATTACGAAATAAACCCAAGCGTCCCCGCGGCCCGACAAAGATCATTTTATTTAACAAACCTTATAACGTTCTGACCCAGTTTACCGGTGAACCGGGGGATAAAACCCTGTCTGATTTCGTCCCGGTAAAAGACGTGTATCCAGCTGGCCGACTGGATAAAGACAGTGAGGGTTTGCTTGTTCTGACCAATGATGGTGTCCTGCAGGCACGCCTGACCCAACCGAAATCCAAGCAGCCAAAAACCTATTGGGTTCAGGTTGAGGGTGCACCAAGCGAAGAAGAGCTGGAACAGTTGCGCCGCGGTGTTACCCTCAAAGACGGCCCGACCCTTCCCGCAGGCGTCGAGGTAATGGAAAGCCCTGAAGTCTGGGAGCGTATCCCGCCTATCCGTGAACGGAAAAATATCCCGACCACTTGGCTAGCCATCACCTTAAAAGAAGGTCGCAACCGCCAAGTTCGCCGAATGACAGCCCACATCGGCTACCCTACCCTGCGCCTTATCCGCTACAAAATGGCAGATTGGACTGTCAGCGATCTCGCGCCGGGAGAATGGAAAGAAGTCAAAATCGACGCTTCCTAACTGTCTTGCCAGCAGTATTTTACCGCTGGCAAACCCTTCACCTTTTCCTGCTGGCTTTTTGCGAATTTAACGCTAAAAACACTACACTTTTGCTTCGCCCTCATCT
Organism: Photobacterium rosenbergii; assembly: GCF_003026455.1. Lineage (GTDB taxonomy): Bacteria > Pseudomonadota > Gammaproteobacteria > Enterobacterales > Vibrionaceae > Photobacterium > Photobacterium rosenbergii. The sequence continues at coordinate 240,370 of NZ_PYMB01000004.1, read as the reverse complement.
ATCATTGCCACCAGAAAGCAAACGTTTGCGCAAATGAAAGAATGACGTTGGTAAAATTATTAAAGTGTGATTCCGCTCTCGCTCTGTTTCGGCCAGATGGTTTCTGTTAGAATCGCGCCCTTAACTTTTATTAACGACTGAAGAGTAAAATGTCAGATAACAGCCAGAAAAAAGTCATTGTCGGCATGTCCGGCGGTGTAGATTCCTCGGTATCCGCGTACCTTCTTCTTCAACAGGGCTACCAAGTTGAAGGCCTGTTCATGAAAAACTGGGAAGAAGACGACAACGATGAGTACTGCTCGGCAGCCGAAGATCTCGCTGACGCACAAGCTGTATGTGACAAACTGGGTATCCACCTGCACACCATCAACTTTGCAGCAGAATACTGGGACAACGTGTTCGAGTACTTCCTAGCAGAATACAAAGCAGGCCGTACACCTAACCCAGACATTCTTTGTAACAAAGAAATCAAATTCAAAGCATTTTTGGACTTTGCTGATGAAGTACTGGAAGCCGATTACATTGCTATGGGCCACTACACCCGTCGCAGCTTCCCTACCGCTGAAGGCGAACTACCAAAGATGTTGCGCGGTGTTGATAACAACAAAGATCAGAGCTACTTCCTGTACACACTGAGCCACGAGCAAATTGCCCGTAGCCTATTCCCTGTGGGTGAACTGGAAAAACCAGAAGTACGCCGTATTGCTGAAGAGCAGGGCCTGATCACTGCGAAGAAGAAAGATTCAACCGGTATCTGCTTTATTGGTGAGCGTAAGTTCACGGAATTTTTGAGCAAGTACCTACCTGCACAGCCAGGTAATATTGAGACGGCTGATGAAGGTAAAGTCATCGGTGAGCACCAGGGTCTGATGTACCACACCCTAGGCCAGCGCAAGGGCCTACATATTGGTGGCCAGAAAGGCGGCAATGGTAATGAAGAGCCTTGGTTCGTTGTAGATAAAGATGTAAAGCGTAACGTTCTGATTGTTGGCCAGGGTAAAGACCACCCTCGCTTGAAATCAGACGGCTTGGTAGCTGCCCAACTACACTGGGTTGATCGCCAACCAATTCGCGAACCGTTCAAGTGCACGGTTAAAACACGCTACCGCCAGCAAGATATCCCTTGTACCGTTATCCCGGTTGATGACGAAACCATCAAGGTTATCTTTGACGAGCCGCAAATCGCGGTAACGCCAGGCCAGTCAGCTGTATTCTACAGCGGTGAAGTCTGCCTGGGCGGCGGTATTATTGAAAAGCGTATCTAAGGGAGTTGACGCACGTGGCAAACACTGTTTATGACCGTACTATTGCCTTTGCTGGTATTTGTCAGGCCGTAAAGCTAGTTCAAAAGATTGCCCGAGATGGCCATTGCGACCATGACGCACTGGAAGCCAGCCTGAACAGCATTATGGCAACCAATCCGTCTAACACCATCGAGATCTTCGGTAACGAAGCCAACTTGAAAATGGGCCTCGAAGCGCTAGCGGCTGAAATCGACAATACACCGTCAGGCAACGAGATCACTCGCTACCTAGTGAGTGTAATGGCGCTAGAGCGCAAACTGGCAAGCCGCCGTGACAGCATGGCGCAACTTGGCGACCGTATCAGTACCGCCCAACGCCAAACGGATCATTTCGAGCTGCTGGAAGACCAGATGATCAGCAATTTGGCCAGTATCTACCTGGATATCATCAGCCCATTGGGCCCACGTATCCAAGTGACCGGTACCCCAGCTCAGCTCCAGCAGCAAAGTGTGCAGCACAAAGTGCGTGCTCTACTTCTCGCCGCGATTCGCTCGGCGGTGCTATGGCGTCAGGTCGGTGGCAAACGCCGCCATTTGATCTTCGGACGCAAACAGATGGTCGAACAGGCGAAAATCCTATTGGCCCGCTGCTAAAAAATATTTTGTGCCAGCCTTAGGTTGGCACTTTTTCATCCCCTTGCGCCATTTTTGCAAGGGTGAAAGTTACACCTTGTTTAAACCTTAATTGATCAGGAGAGAGCAACATGGAACTGTCAGCATTGACTGCTGTTTCCCCAGTAGACGGCCGCTACGGAAGTAAAACGATTGCACTACGCAGCATTTTCAGTGAATTTGGTCTGCTAAAGTACCGCACAATCGTTGAAATCCGCTGGCTACAAAAACTTGCCGCTACTGATGCTATCGTGGAAGTTCCTGCGTTCAGCGCTGAAGCCAATGCCTTCCTAGACCGCATTGCTGCTGAGTTCAGCGAAGAAGACGCAATGCGCATCAAGACTATTGAGCGCACGACTAACCACGATGTAAAAGCTGTTGAATACTTCCTGAAAGAAAAAGTCGCTGAAGTACCAGAGCTACACGCAGTGAACGAATTCATTCACTTCGCATGTACATCTGAAGATATCAACAACACTTCTCACGCACTGATGCTACATGAAGCGCGCGAGCAAGTTATCCTGCCTGAAATCCGCAACGTTATCGATGCGATCAAAGGCCTAGCCAACGAATACCGTGAAGTACCGCTTCTTTCTCGTACCCACGGCCAGCCAGCTTCTCCATCAACAATGGGTAAAGAAATGGCTAACGTTGCATACCGTATGGAACGTCAGTACAAGCAGATCGAAAACGTTGAAATTCTTGCGAAAATCAACGGCGCAGTAGGTAACTACAACGCTCACCTATCAGCTTACCCAGAAGTTGACTGGCACCAGTTCAGCGAAGAGTTCATCACTGAATCTCTTGGCGTAACTTGGAACCCATACACCACCCAGATCGAACCGCACGATTACATCGCAGAGCTATTCGATGCTATCGCTCGCTTCAACACTATCCTTCTTGACTTCGACCGTGACGTTTGGGGCTACATCGCTCTGGGCCACTTCAAGCAGAAGACAATCGCAGGTGAAATCGGCTCTTCAACGATGCCGCACAAAGTTAACCCAATCGACTTTGAAAACTCTGAAGGTAACCTTGGCCTAGCGAACGCTATCTTCAGCCACCTAGCACAGAAACTGCCTGTTTCTCGCTGGCAGCGCGACCTGACTGACTCAACTGTACTGCGTAACCTAGGTGTAGGTTGTGGCTATGCAATCATTGCATACACTTCAACCCTAAAAGGTATTAGCAAGCTAGAAGTTAACCAGGCTGCACTTGAAGCTGAGCTTGACCAAAACTGGGAAGTACTGGCTGAGCCTGTACAGACTGTTATGCGTCGCTACGGTATCGAAAAGCCATACGAGAAGCTAAAAGAGCTAACTCGTGGCAAGCGTGTTGACGGCGAAGGCATGCGTAACTTCATCGATGGTCTGGAACTACCAGAGCACGAGAAAGCGCGCCTGAAAGAAATGACCCCAGCGAACTACATCGGTGACGCAGTTAAGCTAACTGACAAACTGTAATCGCACGGTTATAACCGTATAAAACAAGGCCAGCATCATGCTGGCCTTTTTGTTGTTGCCCCTATGTGTTCTCCGTTACCACAATCATGTTTAAGCCTTCATCTTTTCTCGGCTCTTCAAAGTACTGGGTAATATGGTTAAACACTTCTTTGGTATCGAATGCCGCTCGCTCTGGCTGTTCAATCCGCCTTTGTGCGAGTTGTTTAAGGCATTGCTCGTTACTCACTTGCAGGTAAATGAGTTCATGCTCGGCACCGACCTCGAAAACCAGAGACGAAAACCAAGCACGTTGGGTTTGCGTATTGGCAGGAAAGTCCATGACCACGTTAGTACCTGTTAGTAAGATACGTTGTACATGCTTTCGGACTAATGGCTTTAACAAACTCGAATAAGTGACGTAATCCTTGAGCGTAGCAATCTTGCCAGGGTAAAGCGCAGCCAACCATTCATCTTCTGATATCAAGACAGCATTTCTATCAATAGCAACTTGCTTTGATTTCGTTGACTTTCCGGCCCCCATTTTGCCGCAGAAGAAAACCAGTTTTCCTATCATTACTTTCCCTCTTAATACCCTACCTAGCCCGCCCGACTGCCATTGGGGATAGTACTTTCCGGCACCGCAAGGCAAGGTGTTAGCTTATCAGCATAGCCAATATCAAAGAGCATTCCCTGTGAAACCTCGCCGGCCATCTTTTGCTCCGGAAGGTTTACCACGAATAATGCCTGCTTGCCTTCAATCTCATACGGGTTTTCACGCTCTTGCTTTATCCCGGCAAGGATAGTGCGGACATGATCGCCAAAATCGACCGTCAGCTTCATTAATTTTTTGGACTTTTCAACTTCCGCAACAGAGGTGATAGTGCCAACTCGGATATCCAGTTTTTCAAAGTCATCAAACGTGATTAAGTCTTTAATAGGCGCAGGTTTCATCTAAATTCTCTTATCATTTACTAGTTGTAACAGATTGAATTTTCAACCTATCACTTTAAAAGCATGTAAATTAAGATGTGTCTCACGAAATCAGCCCCGCTACACCCAAATGCCTCCGGCGTTTACCTAATGAGTAGCACCGGCAATTTATGGCAGACAACAAAGCAATTTAATATAGCCATACCCTATCTAATATGATTGGAGGGCTAATAGAAGCGGTTCGAATAAAAACCGCCTATCAATAAACGCTATTCTTTGAGAGGCGGCACATTGACTATACCTTGAACTGGCCCGCCAGCGATTGCTGGTGTTTGGACAACTCTGCCAGTCGTTCACCGATACCAGCTGATTTCTCGGCTTGCTCAAGGATATTCTCACTCAAGCCCCGGATATTCGATACATTACGGTTCACTTCAGCCGATACCGCTTGCTGTTCCTGCGCCGCATGCATAATTTGCTCATTCATCGACTGGATAGAGGCTACTGCCTCTGTAATTTGACCAAGGCTGACTACCGCCTGGCCAACTTGAGAGGACGTCTCTCCCGCTAACTGGTTGCCCTCTTCAATGGCAACCACAACATCGCGGGTACCTTGTTGTAAAACTTCAATCACTGTACGGATCTGCCCAACCGAATCATGGGTCCGGCTGGCAAGTTGGCGAACCTCATCAGCAACAACCGCAAAACCACGCCCTTGCTCACCGGCCCGGGCAGCTTCAATCGCGGCATTCAAAGCCAACAGGTTTGTTTGCTCTGAGATCCCTTCAATCACCTGAAGGATTTGATTGATATCTTCACTATTGGTTTCAAGCTCCTTGGCAACAGGCACGGCATTCTCCATCCTGTTTACCAAGCTATCCATAGAAACTGCTGATTGCTTGATCACACCGTGACCATCACGCACTGCGCTATCTGCCTGGCCCGCTGCAACAACAGCGGTTTCGGTATAACCCACAACTTGCTCGGCCGTCTGTGCTAACTCTTCCGATGCGGTTGCCACCATATCCACTTCACGGAACTGGGCCTGGCTGCCATCCCGGGTATGGTTAGCGACTTCAGCCGCTTGCCTAGACGTAGTACCCACATCGTTTACTGCGACCACAACATCACCAATAGTGGCTTGGAGCTTATCCAAGAAGCGGTTGAACCAAAGAGCCAGTTGGCCCACCTCATCATTTTGTGCAACATGCAAACGCTGGGTTAAATCCCCTTCCCCCGTTGCAATATCTTCAAGTCTTTCAGCAACATGGCGTATTGGGGCAACCAAACGAGATGCGGCAAGCACAACCACCAACAAACCCGATATAGCAACCACCAAGCTGGTTACCAATTGGACCCATGTAGATTGGTCACGCTGCTGGGTAATCGCTAAGTCCAAGGCGATAGCCTCTGCCAATACCCGCTCCACCGGCAATTGGATAACGACTCCCCAGTTCACCTGCCCGAGCTGAACCGGTGTATAGGCATGTAGCGACTGTTGGTCATTGGTCCAAAGCACTTGCTCTTCACCACCCTGCAGCCAACGCGATAGATCTGCTGGCAACCCGTCCGCCTGATTAAAGACCTGACCGATTCGGCTCTGCAACTGGTCCCAAGCCACGATTGTACCGTTCTGGCTAATAAGGCTGACATTGCCAGCACTGTCAAACAATGCTTGGTCTACTGATTGAATTAATGGTTGTAGTGGAGAAAGCTGGATATCAATGCCCATTACCCCGACAGCCTCGCCATCAATAACGAGCGGAACTGTAATGGTACTGACTACAGGGGCTTGTTGCCCAAACCCTGCCATCAACGGATCCGACACACACATACTTGCTTGGTTATTGATGCACTGCGCCCACACCGCCTGGCTAGTAAGTAATTGTTGCTCCGTATAGATAAACTGCTCGGCTTCGCCAGAAGGCGATTTCGCCCAATAAGGGGCAAAGCGTCCCAGTTCGTTGGCGCCGACATAATCGGCCCCGGCGTAGTTACCGTCTTCACCGTCTAGGGCATCGGGATTGAACACCACAAAGGCACCGTGAATATTCTCGAATTCATTGACGGTGCGTCGCAATAACTCGCTAATAGATCCACGCAACTCCGAGCTATTAGTGTAATTCTCTTCAGCATTGAATTTTAGGAACAGTACACTCTGGGCCAGCATTTCGGCACGGTGAGTCGCCTCATCAAGGTACTGCTGCACTGTGGTGCTCTGCTTTTCAGCTTGGGCCTGGACAACGAGTTGAGATTTTTCTCTAAGAGTGGAATAAACCTGCTCGCTAACGAGTTGTTGATTCTGGGAGGCAAAATAAAAAGACAGGCCTGTTAATACGACTACTGTCGCCAGTAGCCCTAGCCCGGCCATCAGGGCTATTTTCCATTTGACGGATAATGACCGCATACAACAATCCTTGTTACTACTACATTTTCGAAAATGGCATGAAATGCAACGTGTCCAGCCGTGGACCAATCGCTGAATTTTGCTTATTGTGGCATGTAGTTAACATAACCATCAATAGTATAATCCATTAAATTTATTGAGTTTTTTACTATTTTATAAACAAAAAAGGCGCGGTTTTTACACCGCGCCCAAAGCCTGTCACAGGCTTGAATTATTGAACGTTCAAACAGGAAACTGCATGAACATCGCCACCTTGCAATGACGGCTTTTTACTTGCACATTCATCTGTTGCAACCGGACAGCGAGTACGGAATACACAACCTGAAGGCGGATTCATCGGTGAAGGTAGATCCCCTTCTAGCAACTCAATATGCTTGCTGCGCTCCAGATCCGGATCAGGGATAGGAACAGCCGACATCAATGCCTTAGTGTAAGGGTGCTTAGGTTCACTAAATAGTGCGTCAGCCTCGCCCATTTCTACCGCATTACCTAGATACATCACCAGTACACGGTCTGAAATGTGTTTTACTACCGACAAGTCATGGGCAATGAAGATCAGGCTCAAGCCCATTTCTGTCTGCAGCGATTTAAGCAGGTTAACAACCTGAGCCTGGATCGATACATCCAAAGCCGATACCGGCTCATCACAGATGATCATTTTAGGTTTTAGGATCAAGGCACGGGCAATACCGATACGCTGACACTGACCACCCGAAAATTCGTGTGGGTAGCGGTTGATAACGTTAGGGAGCAAACCCACTTTTGCCATCATGGCCTTAACTTGCTGTTTCACATCATCAGCCGAAAGCTCAGGGTAGTAGGCTTTCAATGGCTCTGCGATGATTTCACCAACGGTCATACGTGGATTCAATGACGCCAGCGGGTCCTGGAAAATCATCTGGATGTCTTTGCGCTTTTCACGCATCTCTTTGTGATCCAGCTTAGTCAGATCCTGACCTAGCCAAACCACATTACCGTCAGTTGCTTCAACCAGCCCAATAACCGCACGGGCGAAGGTTGATTTACCACAACCTGATTCACCCACCACACCCAGTGTTTCACCTTCATATAGGCGAATATCAACACCATCAACGGCTTTAAGGCTTAGTGGCTTGGTCCACGGCCATGCTGATTTCTGGGCAATACTGAAGTGAACCTTCAGATCATGAATATCAAGTAATACTTTCTTTTGAGCTTCCATTACCACGTCCCCACATCAGAAAAACACGCGCGTAAGCGACCTTCAGTAAATGCCTTCAATTGAGGCGCTTCTTGCGAACAACGGCTAGATACACGATGGCATCGTTCCTGGTAAGGACAGCCGACAGGCAAACTCAGTAGGTTCGGTGGGTTTCCAGGGATCGTTGGTAGTTCTTCGCCCTCAGTATCAAGGCGAGGAATAGCTTTGAGCAAACCTTCGGTATACGGGTGCGATGGTTTGTAGAAGATCTCATTAATCTTGCCGTATTCCATGGTACGGCCAGCATACATAACCAGTACCTTGTCACAGCTACCGGCAACCACACCAAGATCGTGGGTGATCATAATGATCGCGGTGTTGAAGTCATTCTTCAGCTCGTTGAGCAACTCCATGATCTGCGCCTGAACGGTTACATCCAATGCCGTTGTTGGCTCATCAGCAATCAACAGCTTTGGACGGCACAGCAATGCCATAGCAATCATTACACGCTGGCGCATACCGCCCGAAAATTCGTGCGGGTACATGGTAATACGCTTGCGGGCTTCAGGGATTTTAACCGCTTCCAGCATGCGCACACTTTCTTCGAATGCTTCTGCCTTGCCCATACCTTTGTGTAGCATCAGCACTTCCATCAGCTGATCGCTCACTTTCATGTACGGGTTCAGCGACGTCATCGGATCCTGGAAAATCATCGCGATTTGCTCGGCGCGGATCCGGTTAAGTTCTTTTTCTGGCAGGTTCAAGATCTCACGGCCTTCAAATTTAGCACTGCCGCCGATCATGCCGTTTTTAGCCAGTAGGCCCATGATGGAGAATACTGTCTGGCTCTTACCTGAACCGGATTCCCCAACGATACCCAGGGTCTCACCCTGATTGAGCGAAAAGTTTAGATCGTTTACCGCGGTGACAATGCCGTCTTGAGTTTTAAATTCTACGCGTAGATCTTTGACATCTAATAAGCTCATAGTATTTCCTTATAATCTTTCTACCCATGCCCTACCGCCTGCTTCCGTGGCGGTAGGCCAGGTCTTCTTGTTATCTGTCTTTTGGATCCAGTGCGTCACGCAAACCGTCACCCACATAGTTAAAGCAGAACAGCGTAACCACCATGAATGCTGCTGGGAACATCAGCTGCCAAATGGCGACTTCCATCGTTTGTGAACCTTCCTGAAGCAACGCGCCCCAGCTGGTCATTGGCTCCTGAACACCCAAGCCTAAGAAGCTCAAGAATGATTCTGTCAGGATCATAGATGGCACTAACAAGGTTGAATAAACCGCTACGATACCCAGAACGTTCGGTACAATATGGCGAGTAATAATACGCCACTGGCTCACGCCAGATACACGTGCCGCTTCGATAAACTCTTTACTACGCAATGACAGGGTTTGACCACGTACGATACGCGCCATATCCAGCCAAGAAATCGCACCAATCGCTACGAAAATCAGCATGATGTTACGGCCGAAGAAAGTAACCAGTACGATCACGAAGAACATGAACGGGATCGAGTATAGGATTTCCAGAATACGCATCATCACACGGTCGGTACGGCCACCAATAAAGCCAGAGGTTGCACCGTAAAGCGTACCGATCAAAACCGCTACCAGTGCGCCCATGATCCCTACCATCAAGGAAATACGGCCACCAACCAAGGTACGGGTGAACAAGTCACGGCCAAGGCTGTCTGTACCAAAGAAGTGGCCTTCCGGGCCAAAGCTTGGTGCGGCGTGCAATGCATACCAGTCGGTATCATCGAATGCATAATTACTGAACATTGGGCCAAAGATAACCGCCAAGGTGATCAAGCAAAGGATCGTCAAACTCACCATTGCAGCCTTGTTTCGCATAAAGCGGATACGGGCATCCTGCCACAAACTACGGCCTTCAATTTCCAATTGCTCGGAGAATTTCTCAACCGCGTCTACATTTTCTTTTTTAGTCAGCATCATCGGTTGGGCTCCTTAGTAACGGATTTTCGGGTCAATGTACGCCAGAACAATGTCGACAATGGCGTTGAAGATAATGGTCAATGAACCAATCAGGATAGTGATACCCAGTACTAGAGAGTAATCACGGTTAAAGGCAGCGTTAACGAACAGCTTACCGATACCCGGTAGGCCGAAAATTGTTTCGATAACTACCGAACCCGTGATGATACCGACGAAAGCCGGGCCCATGTAGGAGACAACTGGCAGCAGTGCAGGCTTAAGTGCATGCTTAATAATGATATAGCCGTAGCTCAGGCCCTTGGCACGAGCGGTGCGGATGAAGTTACTGTTGAGGGTTTCAATCATGCTACCACGGGTAATACGGGCAAACGTTGCCACGTAAAGCAGTGACATACCCATCATTGGCAACAGCATGAACTTCAGGCCGCCATCGTTCCAGCCACCAGCTGGAAGCCAACCCAAGTTAATAGAGAAGATGTAGATAAGTACCGGGGCGAGTATAAACGACGGCATTACCACCCCGGCCATGGCCGTCGACATTATGCAGTAGTCTATCCAACTGTTTTGCTTCAAGGCGGCAATGGTACCGACGGTGACCCCCATCACCAATGCAAAAATAAAGGCAAAGAAACCGATTTTCGCCGAAACAGGCAAGGCTTTGGACACCAACTCGTTAACAGTGAAATCTTTGTACTTGAATGAAGGACCAAAATCACCCTGTACGATGTTGCCAAGGTACGTGGTGTATTGCTCGAATACAGGCTTATCTAGGCCATACTTGGCTTCGATGTTCGCCATGACTTCCGGAGGAAGCGGACGCTCGCTGGAAAATGGGTTACCTGGTGCAAAGCGCATCAGGAAAAAGGAAATTGTGATTAGCACCAACAGGGTTGGTATTGCTTCAAAAATCCGTTTTGCGATGAATTTAATCATAAACTCCACCGTTCTATTTAGTCTGTGACAGTCGAAAATTTACTGGCGTGAAATACCAGAAAGGGCACTGCTCCCGTCCTGAGAGCAGCGCTTATTATCATGCTTCTTGCTGGTTATTATTCAGCAATGATGTACATATCTTTGGTGAAGAGCTTGTCTTCTGCGTTGTTCGCAGGGTAGCCACCCACTTGTGGGTTAACCAGACGCGCTTTCACGTATTGGTAGATAGGAGCAATTGGCATATCTTCCGCTAGCTGTTTTTCAGCCTGGATGTATAGCTGCTCACGCTCAGCATCTGAAGTCGACTCCAGTGCTTTCGCCATGATTGCATCATATGCTTTGCTGTTGTATTTAGGGTCGTTAGAACTGTTGTTGCTCTGCATTAGTGACAGGAAGCTAGATGCTTCGTTGTAGTCACCACACCAACCTGCACGCGTTACATCGAAGTTACCTTGACGACGTGTATCTAGGTAAGTCTTCCACTCCTGGTTCTCCAGGTTTGCTGTTACGTTCAGGTTCTTCTTCCACATAGAAGCGATAGCTACCGCGATCTTCTTGTGGTTTTCAGATGTGTTGTAAAGCAGAGTGAAGTTCAGTGGGTTACCTGGGCCAAAGCCTGCTTCTTCTAGTAACTCTTTCGCTTTCTCGTTACGTTCTTTCTGGGTCATCTGACCGTACTCAGGCGTAACAGGGTTGAAGTTAGCAGTGATTTCTGGCGTCAGGAAGTAACCTGATTTCTGGCCTTGGCCAAGCAGCGCTTTAGTCACGACATCACGGTCAATCGCGTAAGACAGGGCCTTACGGACACGCACATCGTCAAACGGTGCTTTTTGGTTGTTGAAACCGTAGTAGTAAGAACACAGGTTACCTGAAATAGACACGGAATCAGCGTGCTGGCTCTGTAGACGGCGGAAGTGCTCGTTTGGCAGTTCGTTGGTGATGTCGATTTCGCCCGCTAGGAAGCGGTTCATTTCAGCAACTTGGTTTTCGATTGGCAGGAACGTAACCTTGTTGATAACCGTATTGTCGTTATCCCAGTAGTTCTCGTTACGAGTAAGCACGATACGCTCGTTCACTACCCAGTTGTCTAGGGTGTAAGCACCGTTACCAACGAAGTTCTCTGGTTTAGTCCAGTTATCACCGAACTTCTCAACAACCTTGCGGTTAACTGGTTTAACTGTGGTGTGGCCCATCATCTTAACGAAGTATGGTACTGCCTGCTCTAGCTCGATAACCAGTGTGTAGTCATCTTTTGCAGAGACACCCAGTGTTTCTTTGTCTGCTTTACCCGCGATGATTTCATCTGCGTTCTTCATGGTAGTCATTTCTAGGTACCATGAGTAAGGAGATGCTGTTGCAGGGTCGACAGCACGCTTGAAGCTGTACACAAAGTCGTGTGCAGTTACAGGATCGCCGTTAGACCATTTTGCATCTTTGCGCAGGTGGAATGTGAATGAGCGGTTGTCAGTGGTTTCCCAAGACTCTGCAACACCAGGGACAGTGTTACCGTTCTCGTCTTGGTTGACTAGGCCTTCTAGAAGGTCACGGATAACGTGTGACTCTGGCACACCTTCCGTTTTATGTGGGTCAAGAGAAGCAACTTCAGTACCGTTACCACGAACCAACTCCTGCTTGGCAGCAAGTTTTACCCCTTCCGGTACGTCAGCAGCAATAGTGGAGAAAGAAGTGGCTGCTACAGCCATACCAGCACCCAGAAGAATCGCCTGGGTAATTTTATTCTTATACATGCATTAGCTCCAATACATCGTTAAATACGTCCTTGCGTTCTCCAGTCGGTGCCATCTCACAATATTTGTATCGTTAATCCTAAACAATACAAAGCAAACCGAAGAATTGGTCAAAACATTATCAGGCATTGAAGTAATTTGCCACATTTTGATTACAAAAACCGACATAATTCTTAATAATCAATATGCCACCAGCACAACCCACTAGGTGACATAATTGTTGCAGCCAGATCTATCACAAAATCCAACATCCAGAGAAAAATCCGCCAAATAAGCCAAAAAAAAGTAAAATTTGAATAAATAATTGTAAGATTGAATAAATATACAGCAGAAATATCTTTTATTTTTTACATTACCCCAATATGTCAATAACATTAATGCAAAAACATGACTTTCAGCCATAAAAAAAGCGCCTTTCGGCGCTTAATTATTTGGTATCGCTATCAATGTTGATATTGGGTGGGGCTTCATTTATTGATTGTTCTTTACCCTCCACCATTGAATGTTGATCGTTACTTATCGCTTCATCGAACAAACCGTCGTGGTTGATGTCTTCCATCATTTGCTTGATACGACGATTGGACATTCTTTTATGCTTCATGGAACCCTCCGCTGTTAACCACAGCACTATTGACCCATAAGTTATATTGTTCTGTGCCTCGGATTCTTCACCGCTGCGGCTGTCATACCTTCAGCACAAAAATAACTATGGCACAGGATCCGCAATCCTGCCTGAAGTACCACACTAACAACGTGGTTATAATAACCAAAACTAATATAAAACAAATTTTATAGATTAAGTTATCACATAACTGAACTTTTCAACTTTGATACGTTTCTCTCACCAATTATTAACGCTACTATCGTTTTGTTGGCTAAACCTTTAGTTTGCCCAACGTTCCGTTCCCGTTCCGTTATCCTTGAGAGTAAAGAAAATATGAGACCAGCTGGTTGTTTTTCGCGTCCAAGCCCTTCCCGCGTCCGCCACGGCTACGTGCCAAAATCACGCAAGCCAAAAGCGGAATAAGCGTATCAACTTGATAGACAAGTCCACAAAGCCCCTCATCGAGGGGCTTTCTTTTACTTCTTCGTTAGCAATGATAACTAAACGGCCAGCCTGTCAGCACATGTTAAAAACTTGTGATCTTGGTCTTGTTATGAAATGATCCCGAAGATCAGTGAGCGATCATAGATAAAAAATATAATGCCGCAGGGAAGAAAACTATGGATATCAACAAGCCAACTGACGCGTATACCATTTCCCAACTCGCCGAGGAGTTTTCAGTTACCCTTCGTAGCATCCGGTTCTACGAAGATCAAGGCCTACTCACCCCCATGCGGCAAGGAAAAGTGAGGATATTTTCGCGGCATGACAGAGCGCGGCTGATCCTCATTCTACGAGGAAAGCGACTGGGTTTTAGCCTGCAAGAGATACAGGAACTGTTCCAACTCTATGACTCTGGTGCACAGAACCTCTCACAGATACAGCACATGCTACAGACCATCCAATTGCGCCAACAAAAACTCAAACAGCAGCAGAACGATATCAACCTGTTGATGATGGAACTCAATGCTGCCGAGCGCAAATGCTACCAGCAGTTAAAGAAATTCGATTAATCCCTCCTTTATATACCTTGTAGTCATTTCACTCTTACTTCAGCATAAAAAAGCCCGGCGCATGGCCGGGCAAAAAATAAATAAGACAATGAACGTTTGGGCGATTACCAGTAGACGCGGGCACCAACAGCGAAGCTGCTTTGGCTGTCAACATCTTTAGTCACATTAACAAAGCTGTCGCTTTTCTTGTTGGTGTAACCTAGAGTTTGGCCATCACCGTAGCCGTATTCAACATAGATACGTGACCAGCTGTTGAAGTGGTAGTCGGTACCGATATAGAACACTTTACCGTCACCATCGATTGGTAATTGATCTGACTCTTGCTCTACGTATTCAAAACCAGCGTAAGCCGTAGCATTGTCGGCCCAGCTGTAAGTACCTGCAAGGCTGAATGCATCTTCGTTGATTTCTTCATTACCGCCTTTGTTTTCGATGGTCGCATTATAGTAAGTGAAACCGATTAGAGCTGGGCCAAATGCATACTCGACTGTACCTTCAAAGTATGTATTTTGAAGATCTAATAGATCTTCACCAACTTCAACTGCTTTATCCCGGTTGACACCACCACCAGCGTGAAAATTAAAGTTACCGTAAGACGTTGCGATAAAGGCTTCTGTTAACTCTTGGTTTACATCAGGTTTATCATCACTACCTTCAGGTAGGCCGTAGTTTGCAGAGAAGATGAAACTCTCGCCTTCATAAATATATTTGATCAAAGAGTCATGACGAGCGCCAGAAAGTGTCGCATGACGAAGGGCAGAGCCACCAAAGAAGTAAGAGTAATCTGCGCCCCAAATTTCATCTGAGATTACCCACTGGCGGCCAAAAGATAGCTTACCAAAATCTGTGTCTACGCCAGCATAATGCAGGCGGTTTTTCATAGCGTAATCTTCAGACGCTGTGTCGTAGTTCAGACCAAACTCAACTTTACCGAAAATATCAACCGAATCTGTAACGGCGTACTGTGCCTGTACACCTGCACGAGATGAACCAGCATTCAGAGTGACATCCTTATCCTCTAACTTTTTCACTTCTGTACGAAGATGACCATAGAAGTCAACTAAAGCTTCATCAGTTTGGAAGATTTCTACGGCGGATGCCGAGTGAGCGAAAAGTACTGCTGGGATTGCTACTGCTAGAAGTGTTTTTTTCATTTTTACTTACCTGTAATAATTTTTTTAATCTTGCTGACTCGTCCTGAGCCGAAATGAAACATATCAACAACAAAAAAATTCATCAACAGAGCAAAAAACCGACACAAAAAAGCAAAACAACATAAAACACCAATCTAAAACAACCTAAACGCCAACATAAAAAATCACAAAAAACCTCAAAACCGCCATTATTATTCAAAAAACACCGCAACTCGTTAAGCTTTTATTCAGGTTGGCACTAGTCTAAATTTCAAATCTATCAATAACAAAATGGAATAAGAAGTTTATAAAATAAAAAAATAGATATAAGAAACACAACCAAGCGGTTACTTTTTAACCTAAAAATGAAACAAAACATTAACAAGTGGAACGTATTTAACGGGCAACATCCCACTTATAAGATAAGAAACCAGATTAATAAAAAAGGGAGCAGCTTGTTAGCTGCTCCCTTCTTTACAAACGATGGGTGAATGATTAATTCAATACCTAATGAAGCGGTATATGAATCATCCAAATATCATGTCGATCTTGGTGATATGCACCTTGGTCAATAATCTTATTCAAATACGCCAATCTATGGTGACCTTCCAGAAGATTATAAGGTGCTCTTAGCGACTTGCCATTGACCATAGGAATATCACGTTCATACTTCAAAACGATAGGTGCTTGTGGCCAAGTCCCCTTCTCTTGCATTTCTTGTACAAGCCAACTGCGTTGAAAAATTGGGTTGGTCATACGACGTGATAATTTATCAACAACCTCTTGATGAGGGGTGCGGATCTGTGACTGAATTTGCTCACTAGTCCAGGACTGTAGTTCGAACCGCATTGACTGAAAATCCAGCCAACCCCAGTTACATACAACCCCCTTCCAGTGTCGATATAGCCACTGCTTCAGTACATCGTCGGGGAAATTAGGGAGAACCTGATTGGCTTTCGGCTGCCACTCTTCCCAAGATTCACAGTGGCGGCCGCCAAAACCCTCTGGCTCAAGTTCATAGAGTAGTCGATCGCTCCTGATCATAGGCGTACTCCTTCTATTGCTTGCATTGCATCAGGCTTAGTCCAATAAGCCAGCAAAACCATAACCATTCACTTTAAATGGTTATTTATACCCTTAAATTCAAAGTAGCATAGAGATTGGTGAAAAAATAGCTGAATAATAAAGAAAGTTTATGCGCGTGTGGCGTGTGGCGTGTGGCGTGTGGCGTGTGGCGTGTGGCGTGTGGCGTGTGGCGTGTGGCGTGATTATATTGGCACCTGCAAGATACAGGTGCCAGAAATAAGCAAAATTATTTTTGCTTCCAGCGATCGGCTGCTGACGTATCCGTTTCGCGAGCGTCAACCCAGCGAGACTCATCCGGCGTCTGCTCTTTTTTCCAGAACGGCGCACGGGTTTTAAGGAAGTCCATGATGAACTCACAGGCTTCGAATGCCGCACCACGGTGGGCACTGGTCACGCCAACAAAGACAATCTGATCACCCAACTCAAGATCACCGACCCGGTGGATCACTCGGGTTTTTAGCAAAGGCCAACGTTCGCGGGCTTGCTCGACAATCTCTTCCAGCGACTTTTCCGTCATTCCCGGGTAATGCTCCAAAGACAAACCTGTTACGGCATCGCCTTGGTTGAAGTCACGCACCTTTCCGACAAAGGTAACTACTGCTCCGGCATCAGTCCCTTCTGAAAGAAGAGCATATTCCTCAGCAACAGAAAAATCATCAAACTGAACTGAAATCATGCTTAACCCCCTGTTACTGGCGGGAAGAAAGCAACCTCATCACCGTCTTTGATTTCACTGTCCAAAGAGCTGATAGTTTGGTTAATGGCCACCAGCAGTTTGCCCTGCTCCAATGCCAATTGCCACTTGTCACCTTTGGCAGCAAGGTACTGGCGTAAAGATTCGGCAGTGGCAAAATCTGCCGCAACTTCCAAGCGATCAGTACCGACTAGCTCTTTAACCTGAGCGAAGAATAATACGTTAATCATGATTCCACCTTAAAATGCCCAGACTTGCCGCCCGTTTTTTCCAGTAGGCGCACTTGGCCAATCACCATGTCTTTCTGGACAGCCTTACACATGTCATAGATTGTCAGAGCGGCAACAGATGCTGCTGTCAGCGCTTCCATCTCAACGCCTGTTTTACCTGCCAGTTTACAGCACGACTCAATACGAACCATGTTTTCTGATTCAATGGCTTCCAGTTGTACTTCGACTTTCGATAGTAGCAATGGATGACAAAGTGGGATCAAATCCCAGGTTTTTTTCGCGGCTTGGATACCGGCAATGCGCGCGGTGGCAAATACATCGCCTTTGTGGTGCTGACCCGAAACGATCAACTGTAAAGTTTCTGGCGCCATATGTACAAAAGCTTCAGCGCGTGCTTCTCGAACCGTGTCATTTTTCGCTGACACGTCAACCATGTTAGCTTCCCCAGAAGCATTGATATGCGTAAATTGGTTCATCCGTCTGTCCCAAAACAGAAAAAAGAAAATTTGAAAAGGTGGCGTTTAGCCACCAATAGAGGCTAGGTTTGGTGTCATGCCGGTATTCCCCTCATCGAGGAAATGGCTCACCGCTTTTTCAGCCAAACCACCTTGAATACGGGCAATCAGCTCATCACGCTGCTCATCTTGCTGAAGCAGATCACGTAAATCCACACCATGGTCGCCAAACAGGCATAAGTGCAGTTTACCCAACGCAGAGACGCGCAAGCGGTTACAGCTCTTACAGAAATCTTTCTCGTAAGGCATGATCAAGCCAATTTCACCCTGATAATCAGGATGACAAAAGACCTGCGCCGGGCCGTCATTATTGCTTTTCAGCTTCAGTACCCAGCCATTAGCAATAAGGTAATTTCGAATACTGACACCCGAGACGTGGTGATTATTGAACAGCTCGTCCATTTCACCGGTCTGCATCAGTTCGATAAAGCGCAGCTGGATTGGCCGCGTTTTGATCCAGTTAAGGAACTGCGGTAGCTGCTGGGAGTTGAGGTCTTTGAGCAATACCGTATTGACCTTGACCTGCTCAAAACCGGCGTCAAATGCCGCATCGATCCCTTCCATCACCTGATTAAACATGTTCTCACCGGTGATCTGGTAGAACATTTTAGGATCAAGGCTATCAACACTGACATTGATATGGGTAAGACCGGCTTCTCGCCACTCGTGAACATGCTTGGCCATGCGATAGCCATTAGTCGTAGTAGCGACTTTACGGATACCCGGTTGCTCGGCAACGGTACGAATGATATCGGTAAAATCACGACGTAGACTTGGCTCACCGCCGGTGATGCGCACTTTTGATGTGCCACACTCGGCAAACGCGCCTGTCACGCGCTCGATTTCATCAAGCGTCAGGAAGGATGGCTTCTTCTTCTGTTGAGGATGGTAGCCATCAGGAAGGCAATAGGTACATTTAAAGTTACAGACGTCTGTAACCGACAATCGCAAGTAATAGAACTTGCGATGAAAATTATCTTCAAATTGTTTCGCCACGGAACACCTTTCCAAGTACGGGAGGCCGATGCATTTCTTTATCGACCCTGGTGACAACCTGTCACTGGCTTTAGCCACTTATCCCTTTGCGAAAAGGAACTTAGTGAAGAAAGCTCGGAGCATGGCAATTGTACAGCACCGGATAAAACCAAAATGCGCACAACAGCGTATTACTTATAAAAATATCAGAGGAATGGCCATACAGGCAAACCTCACAGGTTTTTCGTGCTGCATTCTACCTTTCAGCCGATTTCACGACAATACTACTAAAGGGAATACCCGAAAATTTTCTTACTAATAGTGAGGATATATGTCCAATATTATTGAATCTGCGACAGTCGATGATATTGCCCTCTACTTACAACGCGAAGAGGGACTCGATTCGGCACACGCCCGTGAGCAAGCCAAATTAGTTATTAATGGTTTTATTGATATGCAGGAGAAAGGATTAATCAAGGGCTGGTACTTTGATGAGCAAAGCCACTTGGAGCTATTACCCAGTGATAGCGCTATGAAAATTATTGCGAATCAAAAATAATTCGCAAAATGCAAATTGCGAATTGGTACTTTTTTGCATTTTACAACGATAAATAGAGTCAAACGCGCTAGAAACCGTTTTTTAGGCGGTATGTAATCTTGGTATCCCATTTGCAATGTCTATTTCATCAGACAACAGCAACCGGATTAGACTATGAATACTTACATACCGCTACTATTCCAAAAACGCCACGTCTTACCCGGTGGACGCATTCCTCTTCGTATTGCTCCTGGGCCTCAGATGGCAGCATTCAAAGCCGCAATGCGAGAAGGCAACAGTTTTGGTGTTTGTATGTTTGACCAAGACGAACACGGCCATCATTTTTTCCAAATCGGTACCCGCGTTACCGTTGAAGACTTTGACGTGTCTCCAAACAACGGTTGCTTAATCGTTACTGTCGCCGGGCACGAAAACTTCACTATTGATCATATGGAAGAAACCGATGAAGGTTTTTTCTGTGGCGATTGCCAGTTCATTCCGCCTTGGCCAGAAACCGAAGTACGCCAAGACCAGCAAATACTGGCTGAAAAACTCAAGCAAATGTTCAGCAAGCACCCTGAACTCGGTGAACTTCACCACAAAAAGCAATTTGATAATCTGAGCTGGCTTTGTCAGCGTTGGCTGGAGCTTCTGCCCGTACCAGCCAGTGAAAAGCAGATGCTGTTAAGTGCACCGAGCTGCTCAGACACATATGACTATCTGATTAGCATCATGCAAAAACCGCATTAAACCCTTTTCCTTATCAACTGCTCTAATGCTGTACTTGCTTCAACTGCCGTACTAACCATTTAGCCCTCAACCAGTTTGAGGGCGTTTTTTATCCTCTCTCCGCCCACAATCCGTGACTGGCATATCACATCAGTAACATATTTTGTCTTGAGTGCGGTTAACGCGTTACACTGCCAATAACCAACTTAGCTCACACTTTTCTGCCAAAGATGACACACACTACAGACAAAAGTATTACTGAAGCCAAAATTGTCGCCATTGGAGGCGGCCATGGCCTGGGCCGTATGCTTTCGGCCCTCTCTGAGTTTGGCGAGAATGTCACCGGCATTGTCACCACCACTGACAACGGTGGTTCAACCGGTCGTATTCGGGCCTGCCAAGGCGGTATCGCCTGGGGGGATACCCGAAACTGTATAAACCAGCTTATTACTGAGCCATCTGTCGGCTCAATGATCTTCGAATACCGTTTCCGAGGTAATGGCGAATTAAACGGCCATAACCTTGGTAATCTGATGCTCAAAGCACTGGACAACCTCTCAGTAAGGCCTCTGGAAGCGATCAATTTGATCCGCGATATGCTAAAGGTGAAAACCCATATCGTGCCGATGACCGAGCACCCTGCAGATCTTTCCGCCATGACAAAAGGCGGAGAGGTAATTTGCGGTGAGACCAGCGTTGATGAATTGTCTGATATCCCTCAGCGTTTGTATATTGAGCCAGCAGTGCCAGCAACCAAAGAAGCGGTCGTCGCGATCCAGCAAGCCGATATCATTCTGTTAGGTCCGGGCAGTTTCCTAACAAGTGTGATGCCGCCATTGCTACTGAAAGAAATCGAAGTGGCATTGAAGAAGTGCCAAGCCAAGATTGTCTTTGTCACCAACTTGGACAAAGAGCATGGGCCTGCAGGGATGATGGATCTATCACAAATGCTCAATTGGTGTGAGCGTTCGATGGGCGGTCGCCAAATAGATACTGTACTTACCGATGTCAAACGTGATGAGCTGGATGAGAGATACAACCAGCACATTGCCTCACTCGCATCGAATAACCATCAATGGCGACACGACAGGGAAAAGTTAAAACAGGCTATTCACGGGATTATCATGGCTGGCTAGGCGCTTATACTCAACCGCCATCCCTTCAACCATCTGCCTGAACTCAGGCAGGTGGTCTACGATCCACTCATCCTGTCCTTGCTTAACACGCGACTCACACTCTTGCGCCATATCAGCAAGATCATCAGCACCAAAGCTGGCCGCACTACTTTTAATGGCGTGACTTATCTCTCTAACCTGCTTGATCGAAGGCTGATCGGAAAGCTGTCGCTGGTACTGCTCCAATTCATCGCTAAATACATTGAGGAGTAATGTCAATGTTTCCTCGCCGACTTCATCTGCCATACGTTTGATGGTTTCAGCATTAATTGTCATTGCCATGTATTTCTCTCCCTACAACTAACCTTGCGCTTCCTGCCAGGTTTGTAATTTACGGTAAATTGTTGACGGGCTAACTTCCAACAAACCCGCAGCACGTGGAATATTGCCATCACAAGCATCAATTGCGGCTTGGATTGCGCGCTTCTCAACAATCCACAGCGGTTCAACCTGCGATTTATCTATTATTTGTGTTGTGCTTGTCTGTAGCTGAGGTGATTCCTCAGGCGTATTTCCAGAAGCAACAGGTTGATGTGATGCAATTTTAACGCCACCTTGGTTAATTGGTGGAGGTACCATTTCCAAAGTAACTTCTTCACCAGAATTTAACACAACTATGTTGCGAATAACGTTTTGCAGTTCACGAACATTACCTTGCCAGTGGTACTGTTCAAATAAAGTGCTAACTTGCGGTGAAAAACGGGTGAAGTTTTTGCCTTCTTCGACTGACATCAGCGCCAGTAGGGCGTGGGCTATCTCCATGACATCGCCACCACGTTCACGAAGCGGTGGCAAGGTCACAGGGATGACATGCAATCTATAGTAAAGATCTTCACGGAACCGCCCTTCTTGCACTTCTAGCCATGGGTTCCTATTGGTCGCACAAACAAAGCGAACATCCACGGTACTGGTTTTTGAAGAACCCACCTTTTGATAGGTACCGGTTTGGATAAATCGAAGCAATTTGCTTTGCAAATCCAAATCCATCTCACACAGTTCATCAAGGAACAGCGTACCATTATTAGCTAATTCAACCGCGCCCTGACGCTCTGTCGACGCACCGGTAAACGCCCCTTTCACATGGCCAAATAATTCACTTTCGATCAACTCTTTAGGAATGGCTGCACAGTTGAGGGCGACAAATGGTTTGTCATTACGAGGACTTGCTGCGTGCACGGCCTCTGCACACACTTCTTTACCAGTACCACTTTCCCCGGTAATAAATACCGTTGCTTTACTGGATGCAGCAGATTCAATGACCCGGTAAACCGCCTGCATTGGCAAGCTGTTACCAATAAAGCCTTGGTATTGAGCCCCTGATTGCTTAGACGCTGACTGGGACGTTTCGCCTTTGGCCTTTCTGTCTTCGTCCTTTAGGGCATTATTGACCGTGACACGTAATCGATCGGCCTCACATGGCTTGATCAAAAAGTCTTTAGCGCCATAACGCATGGCCTCGACCGCAACATCAATGGAACCATGCGCTGTCATGATGACAACGGGGATACTCGGGTTATCCCGCTTTACCTCTTCTAAGACTTGCATGCCTTCCATGTCTGGCAATCTCAAGTCAAGTAAGATGAGATCGGGGGTGACGTCTTTGACAAAATCCAGTGCTTCAGTTCCCGTACCAACAATGGTTACGGATACGCCCAGTGGATTGAGGTATGACTTATATAACGCTGCGACTGAGGCCGTATCTTCAACCATCAGAATACGGCGTTGGTTTGTTCTGCTTTCCATTGCCCCTCCAAGTCCCATCAATCTTTACTAATTGTAAACAAAAGAAAAAATATGGTGCGACTTTTTCTAAGTAATCGCTTAAATATAGCCAAGCATCATGCTATTAGCATTATGAATCGCACATTGGTTTGCAAAATGCAAATTACTGTCCACAAATAATTACTATAGACGGCTAATTTTGCTGTTAACCCCCTAAAAAAGTACAACTAAAGAGGACTATAAAAAGTTGGCACGCATACTGCTTTAATAAAATTGACTCTTCCTGAGAGTCAACCTAGCCAACTGACGTTGTTTGTGGAATTATTTCACTAAAACAATGACGCCAACCGAACCTATTATCGGTTGGCTTTTTTTTTGCCTGCGATTTACCACGTTGCCAAAATGCACAGGCTCTGATTAGCTGTTAGCAATAAATTGCTCTCGCAATGTGTGAATTTTATCCCTAAGCTCCGCCGCTGTTTCAAACTCCAGGTTCTGGGCAGCATCGTACATGTCTTTTTCAAGCCGTAGGATTTCAGTCTCCAATTCTTGTGGAGACATTGTGGTATAAGTCCCTTTCTTCTCGGCCACTTTATGAAGCTGTGCTGCTCGGTTGGCTTTATTACCTTTACCGGGCGCACCAAGCTCCATGATATCCGACACTTTAGTCTCGAGCGCTTTAGGCACAATGCCATTTTTTTCGTTATGGGCGATCTGCTTTTCACGACGACGCTCGGTCTCATTCATCGCCCGCTCCATTGACCCGGTGATCCTATCGGCATAGAGGATCGCCCTACCTTCTAGGTTACGGGCTGCTCGGCCTATGGTCTGGATCAATGAACGCTCTGAGCGCAAGAAACCTTCTTTATCTGCATCAAGGATCGCCACCAGCGACACTTCTGGCATATCCAAGCCCTCACGAAGCAAGTTGATCCCAACCAGTACGTCGAACTCGCCCAAGCGCAGATCACGAATAATCTCAACCCGCTCTACTGTATCGACATCCGAGTGCAGGTAGCGCACTCTTACATCATGCTCAGTCAGGTACTCAGTGAGATCTTCTGCCATGCGCTTGGTCAGGGTTGTGACCAATACCCTCTCTTGTTTGGCCTCGCGGATCCTGATCTCCGACAGGAGATCATCGACCTGAGTCGCAACTGGACGCACTTCAATTTGCGGATCCAGCAAGCCCGTTGGCCTGACTACTTGTTCTGCAATATCCCCACCAGATTTCTCGATCTCATATTTGCCAGGCGTTGCCGAGATATACAGCGTCTGCGGTGCCAAAGACTCAAACTCTTCAAACTTAAGCGGCCTATTATCCAATGCAGAAGGAAGGCGGAAACCATATTCCACCAGATTCTCCTTGCGCGAGCGGTCACCGCGATACATGGCGCCGATTTGTGAGACGGTGACATGGGACTCATCAATAATCAGCAGGCCATCTGGTGGAAGGTAGTCAAACAAGGTTGGTGGCGGCTCACCCTCGGCACGACCACTGAGGTAACGGGAATAGTTTTCGATCCCCGAGCAAAAACCCAGCTCCATCATCATCTCGATATCGAACTGGGTTCGCTGGCTAATACGCTGCTCCTCAACCAATTTGTTGTTTTCCAGCAACTGCTTTTTACGCCCTTCGAGCTCATCTTTAATGCCATCGATGGCTTCCAGCACCCGCTCCCTGGGCGTTACGTAGTGGGTTTTAGGATAGATAGTGCAACGGGGCAGATCCCGCTGCAGGATAGCCCCTGTCAGCGGATCAAACATACTGATGCAATCCACCTCATCATCAAACAGCTCGATCCTTACCGCTTCTTTTTCAGATTCAGCAGGGAAAATATCTATCACTTCCCCCCTAACCCGGAAATTACCACGCTCGAAAGCGACATCATTTCGGGTGTATTGCAGTTCAGCCAAGCGGCGCAACACATCACGTTGGTCCAAAATATCACCACGGCGCACGTGCAACATCATCTTGAGATAAGAAACAGGATCACCCAGACCGTATATCGCCGATACCGATGCAACAATGATTACATCGCGACGCTCCATCAAGGCCTTGGTGGCAGAGAGGCGCATCTGCTCGATGTGAGCATTCACTGACGCATCTTTTTCGATGAAGGTATCTGTGGTCGGCACGTAGGCTTCCGGCTGATAGTAGTCATAGTAGGAGACAAAGTATTCAACCGCATTTTCAGGGAAAAACTCCCTCATCTCGCCATAAAGCTGTGCCGCCAATGTTTTGTTTGGCGCCAGGATAAGTGTCGGCCTATCCGCCTCGGCAATGACATTGGCCACCGTGAATGTTTTACCGGTACCTGTTGCGCCCAACAACGTCTGGTGAGCGAGCCCTGAATCCAAACCTTCAAGTAACTGATTGATAGCCGTTGGCTGGTCACCGGAAGGAGAATAGCGGGAAGCAAGTTTAAACGTCTTACTTGAAGGTTTTTCCATAATATAAAACCGTACTGGTTAGATGATCAGTATGCTGACCATTGTCCTACGACTGAAAGTTATGTCAATAACCCTCACCGGAAATGACAAACAAGAATGCCCTTAATCATAATAATAAATCTTGACCACCGCTGATTAGCCGCGTATTATCACCGCCCACGCAACAATTCTATGTTGTTTACCTTCCGGTCAGCTTGGCCTTAATTCCTTTTCTTCAAAATATGCTTTTGAGGAAACTTTCCACAACTTATCCAAGTTTTGATTTATATCAATTCACAGCATAGTTGCATCTAATTTATCTCTAAAGTAATCACTCTATCTTTAATCCCCAGCACATTTTTCTCCTCTAACACCCCACCTATAACAGTGGTTTATTGCATATCCGATCTTGGTCACATTTTAACCGCAACGGCATAGAGATGAACGAGAACCTTAGTTTCCAAGCATCCATCAACATAGTTATCCACAGTTTCCGTGGATAAGTGGGCTAAACCCTTGTGCTGTCTGGGCTGAAGGAAATCAAGCTATTTTTTAGTACCAAATTGACCAATGAAGCAAATTTCTACGTATCAAAACGCGGTTGGTTACAAAACGAACAAGAAGTAACTAAACAGGCATTTTCTTCGGTAATGCTTTGCATGTTTGTCCAGATATACTGGCAAGAATAACCACGCTACATCATGGATAAATTAAACGACCAGAGTGGACAAAAATGTTAATGGCGCATTAAGTTGCATTAACTTTGCAGCAATGAATGGCGAAAAGGTCGCCGAAGAAGAAAAACCCTGCTCAAGGGGAGTTGTTATAGGTGCAACAAAGGAAGATAATATAAGGATCTTTTGCAAATAGTATTACGGCGGTATGACTGAATACCTACTCCTCCTCGTAGGTACAGTGTTGGTCAACAACTTTGTACTGGTTAAATTTTTAGGACTTTGTCCCTTCATGGGGGTTTCCAAAAAACTGGAAACGGCCATTGGTATGGGGCTATCGACCACTTTTGTGCTTACACTGGCGTCAGTGTGTGCTTACTTAGTCGAAACCTACATTCTCGTACCTCTAGGTATCCAATACCTTAGAACGCTAAGTTTTATCTTAGTGATAGCGGTAGTTGTACAGTTCACAGAAATGGTGGTACACAAAACGAGCCCGACCCTATACCGCTTGCTGGGCATCTTCCTACCGCTGATCACCTCAAACTGTGCCGTTCTGGGTGTGGCCCTGCTCAACATCAATGAGCGCCACAACTTCATTGAGTCGGTTATTTATGGTTTCGGTGCCGCTGCTGGTTTCTCTTTAGTCCTCATTCTTTTCGCTTCCATGCGTGAACGTATTGCTGCAGCAGATGTACCAGCTCCGTTTAAAGGTGCTTCCATTGCGATGATCACTGCAGGTCTGATGTCACTTGCCTTTATGGGCTTTACTGGATTGGTGAAACTGTAACATGAGTGGATTAATCATTGCTGTGATTGCCATTGCAGCCCTAGCCGCAATTTTCGGTTTGATATTGGGCTTTGCATCGATCCGTTTTAAGGTCGAAGCCGATCCTATCGTCGAGCAAATTGACGCTATCTTACCCCAGACCCAGTGTGGACAGTGTGGCTATCCTGGCTGTCGCCCTTACGCTGAAGCTATCGCTAACGGAGATGACATCAATAAATGTCCTCCAGGTGGTCAGCAGACCATCGAAAAGCTCGCTGATTTAATGGGTGTCGAGGTTCAGGAATCTGCCCACGATGCGGAGAAAAGCATCAAGAAAGTCGCCTTTATTCATGAAGATATGTGTATTGGCTGCACCAAATGTATTCAAGCTTGTCCTGTTGATGCGATTGTTGGGGGGACTAAAGCCCTGCATACCGTCATAAAAGATGAGTGTACCGGTTGTGATCTTTGTGTGGCGCCCTGCCCAACCGATTGTATTGAAATGATCCCGGTAGAAACAACGCCTGAGAGCTGGCAATGGGATTTGAACCAAATCCCCGTTGTGAACATTCCAGCCGATAACAATGAAAGCACGGTGAAGTAACATGCTGTCTATTATTGAACAAATCAAACAAGGTCAGCTGTGGGACTTCCCAGGCGGTATCCATCCTGCCGAGAACAAGACCCTGTCGAACCGTACTGCGATCACTCATGCAGGCGTCCCCGACGAATTGGTACTTCCGCTCAAGCAGCATATCGGTACCAAAGGCGAGATCTTGGTCAGTGTTGGCGACAAAGTACTGAAAGGTCAGCCATTGACCAAAAGTGACATGAGCATGTGTGTGCCAGTCCATGCGCCGACATCAGGCACCGTCACGGCCATTGAACAGAGAACCACAGCCCACCCTTCAGGTTTGAGTGATCTCAGCGTTGTTATCAAAAGTGATGGCGAAGACCAATGGGGCTCCCAGCACAAGATTGCTGACTACGAATCCCTTGAACCCGCCGAGCTCATCGATGCTATCCGCCTAAGCGGCATTGCCGGCCTTGGTGGTGCAGGTTTCCCGACCGGTCGTAAGCTGCAAGGTAGCCTCGGATTAGCCGATATCCTGATCATCAACGCCGCGGAGTGTGAGCCTTACATTACTGCCGACGATCGTCTGATGCAGGATTACGCAGAAGAAGTGATCGAGGGGATCAGGATCCTTCGCCATATCGTCAAGCCGAAGCTAACCCTGATCGGTATTGAAGATAACAAGCCGGAAGCTATCAAGGCATTGGAAAAATGTGTGTCTGCACAAGACAACATTATCATCCGCGTGATACCGACCAAATACCCTTCGGGTAGCTCCAAGCAATTGGTAAAACTCCTGACCGGCCGTGAAGTGCCAAGCCAATCACGCTCATCGGCTGTTGGCGTTGTGGTACAGAATGTCGGTACCGCGTTTGCGGTCAAGCGCGCCATTATTGATGGTGAGCCGCTGATTGAACGTGTCGTCACCCTAACCGGCGAGGCTTTCAAACAACGTGGCAACGTTTTTGCCCGCTTAGGAACACCTATTTCCTACTTGCTAGATAATTACGGCTACAAGCCGGACCGCAAGTACCCGCGCGTGATTATTGGTGGCTCGTTAATGGGCTTCACCCTGCCGCACGCCAATGTGCCGATAACCAAAATCACTAACTGTATCCTGACGCCGAAACGTCGTGAGTTGCCCCTTCATACCCATGAAATGGCATGTATCCGATGCAGCGCCTGTGCTGATGCTTGTCCAACCTCTCTGTTGCCACAGCAGCTACAGTGGTATGCCAAGGACAAAGACTACGACAAATGTGAAGAGTACAACCTATTCGACTGTATCGAATGTGGTGCTTGTGCCTATGTTTGTCCTAGTGAAATCCCGCTAGTTAACTACTACCGCAAAGCCAAAGCTGAAATTTGGGCTAACCAGCAAGAAGCCGCGAATGCCGAACGTGCCAAACAGCGCTTCGAAGCCAAGCAAGCCCGTTTTGAGCGCGACAAAGCTGCACGAGAAAACCGCTTTAAGAAAGCAGCCGAAGACCGTCGCAAGGATATGGCATCAAAAGGTGGTGATGATGCTGTGGCTGCTGCCATTGCCCGAGTCAAAGCAAAACAAGCCGCTGCTAGCTCAGAAACAGCAGATAAGAAACCTGCTGTAGCCGCAGCCATTGCCCGTGCCAAGGCTAAACAAGCAGAGGCGGCTAACACCTCAAATGCAGTACCTAAGATCACTAGCGCTGTGCCTGATAACAGCGAAATGGCAAAACTGCGTGAAGAGCGCAAGCGCCAAGCCCGTGAACGCAAAGCTGCCAAGCTCGCCGAACAGACTGAAACTGACGCTGAAAATCAAACAGAGCAAAGCGCTGATAGCAAAAAAGACGCTGTTGCTGCAGCCATTGCCCGCGCTAAGGCCCGTAAGGCTGCTCAGCAAGCTGATGTGAACGCAGAGCCAACGGAAGAACAATCGGCCAGCGCAGAATCTGATCCAAAGAAAGCTGCTGTCGCTGCCGCTATAGCTCGTGCCAAAGCGCGTAAAGCTGCACAGGAGTCAGGTGGCGAGCCTGAACAGCCAACCGAAGATACCGCAACACAAGCTGATGCTGATCCGAAGAAGGCCGCTGTCGCTGCTGCTGTTGCACGCGCCAAAGCGCGCAAGGCTGCCCAACAGGCACAAGCTGAAGCTCCTGCTGAAGATGCCAAGCCAGAGCATGCTGACGAGGCTGAGGTTGATCCGAAGAAAGCCGCTGTCGCTGCTGCCGTTGCACGCGCTAAGGCTCGCAAAGCTGCCCAGCAAGCACAAACCGAAGCCCCTGCTGAAGAAGACAAGCCAGAGCAAACCGACGAAGCCGAGGTTGATCCGAAGAAAGCTGCTGTCGCTGCTGCCGTTGCCCGCGCCAAGGCACGCAAGGCTGCACAGCAAGCACAAGCTGAAGCGCCTGCTGAAGCGCCTGCTGAAGAAGCTAAGACGGAACAAACTGACGACGCTGACGTTGATCCGAAGAAAGCCGCTGTCGCTGCTGCCGTTGCCCGCGCTAAGGCACGCAAAGCTGCGAAAGAAGCACAAGAAAATAATGAGGAAAACTAACTGTGGCTTTTAATATTGCAAGCTCCCCCCATGCCCACAGTCGCAAAAGCACCAGCAGCTTAATGCGTACTGTTATCCTTTGTACTGGCTTGGGCGTTGCCGCCCAATGGTACTTCTTTGGTTGGGGCGTGCTGCTCCAAATC
Organism: Photobacterium rosenbergii; assembly: GCF_003026455.1. Classification (GTDB taxonomy): domain Bacteria; phylum Pseudomonadota; class Gammaproteobacteria; order Enterobacterales; family Vibrionaceae; genus Photobacterium; species Photobacterium rosenbergii. The sequence continues at coordinate 210,304 of NZ_PYMB01000004.1, read as the reverse complement.
GCACTGGCTGCATCATTATGTGTGGCTACAGAAGCTGTGATTCTAAAACTACGCCAGCGCCCTTTGATGCCATATTTGCGTGATAATAGCGCATTGTTAACTGGTGTATTGATTGGCCTTTCGATTCCACCTCTAGCACCTTGGTGGATAAGTGTTATTGGCTGCCTATTTGCGATTGTCATCGCCAAACACCTTTATGGGGGGTTGGGACAAAACCTGTTCAACCCGGCCATGGTGGCTTATGTCGTTCTGCTGATTTCATTCCCACTGCAAATGACCACCTGGCTCCCACCGCAATCATTGGCGGCTGAACCTGTTAGCCTACTTGATAGTGTGACAGCAATCCTAACGGGCTTCACCCCTGACGGTTTCAGCGTTCACCAGCTTCGTATGTCGGTCGACGGCGTGACGATGGCGACACCGCTTGATACGTTAAAAACATCACTGACAACAGGCCATACCGCAACAGAGATCCTTTCTGGCCCTGTTTTTGGCCTAATTGGCGGGATCGGTTGGGAGTGGGTCAACCTCGGCTTTTTGCTCGGTGGCCTGACCATGTTGAAAATGCGCGTGATCCAGTGGCATATCCCTGCAGGCATGCTCGGTGCATTGTTCGTCATCAGTACCATCGCGTTTATGATCAGCCCTGATAATACCGCTTCACCACTGTTCCACCTGTTCTCAGGTGCGACCATGCTAGGTGCTTTTTTCATTGCGACCGATCCCGTCTCGGCCTCGACGACAGTCAAAGGCCGCTTGATCTTCGGTGCCTTGATCGGTGTGTTGGTCTTTTTGATCCGCACCTTCGGTGGCTTCCCTGACGGTGTCGCCTTCAGCGTCTTACTTGCTAACATGTGTGTGCCGCTGATTGACTACTACACCCGACCACGCACCTTCGGCCACTAAGGAAGCAACCATGATCAATGCAATGAAAAAAAATGGTGGCATCCTGGCTATTTTTGCCATTCTGGCCACCAGCTTAGTTTCGGTCACTAACCTGCTCACAGCAGGGCGAATTGAGCAACAGCAGCAGCAAGAACTGCTCAAGGTACTTAATCAAGTTATCCCGGCAGAGAGCCATGATAATGAGCTATATAAAAGTTGTACCTTGATTACCAGCGAACAGTATTTAGGTACCGACAGCCCAATGCCAGCCTATATTGCCGAGAAAGACGGCAACAAAGTGGGGATGGCTATCGAAGCTATTGCTCCGGATGGCTATAGTGGTGCTATCAAGCTTATTGTCGGCCTCGATCTGGAAGGCACGGTAACAGGCGTTCGTATCCTAAACCATAGCGAAACGCCAGGTCTTGGTGACAAAATCGAAACACGTATCAGTGATTGGATTTACAGCTTTACTGGCAAACGTGTTGACGGCGATAAGGACTCACGCTGGGCGGTACGCAAGGACGGCGGTGATTTCGACCAGTTTACCGGTGCCACGATAACCCCGCGAGCCGTTGTGGGCGCGGTAAAGAACGTATCGCTATATTACCAGACAAACCAACAGCGACTATTCGAACAGCCACTGAACTGTCAGGGTGAGTAATGATGATGAATAAAGAACTGATGAAAAATGGCTTGTGGAACAATAACCCGGCAATCGTTCAATTGCTGGGGCTATGCCCGCTACTTGCTGTTTCTGCGACAGTTACCAATGCCCTTGGTCTTGGATTGGCTACCACAGCCGTTTTGGTTGGCTCAAACCTGATCGTTTCACTGGTCAGGCAATGGGTCCCATCAGAAATCCGAATCCCGGTATTTGTGATGATCATTGCCTCGCTGGTAACTTGTGTACAGTTGCTGATGAATGCCTACACCTATGGCTTGTATCAATCACTGGGTATCTTCATCCCGTTGATCGTGACCAACTGTATCATCATCGGCCGTGCTGAAGCCTTTGCCTCTAAAAATGATCCTGTCCCTGCCCTACTGGACGGATTATGGATGGGCATGGGTATGACGGCAGCCCTTGTCGTACTAGGTGCTATGCGAGAGATTCTGGGCAACGGTACGCTGTTTGACGGCGCTGACCGTCTACTTGGTGACTGGGCCGCGTCACTGCGTATTGAAGTGTTCAGTTTCGACAGCAGCTTCCTGCTAGCCATCCTGCCACCGGGTGCCTTTATCGGTGTTGGCTTTATGATTGCCCTAAAAAATGCTATTGATAGTAAACGTGAACAGAAAGCCGCCAAGTCGCAGGACAAACCTGCCATTGAACGGGTTCGAGTCACGACTACCAATTAAGACAATGAATAAAACTGCTGGTGAGGGATCGCCAGCAGGACAGAAAACTATAATTACATATACTCATTCAACGCCAAACGCCCCTTTCATGCTTGGTGTTGCTGAGTAGACAACGCCGGAAGTTAGTATGAATAATCAAAAACGCGTCCAGATCTTGGAACGTTTGCGTGCGGAGAACCCTCACCCCGAAACCGAGCTAAACTGGAGCACGCCCTTCGAGCTATTAATCGCAGTCCTGCTCTCAGCGCAGGCAACCGATGTCAGTGTCAACAAAGCCACAGATAAGCTTTACCCAGTTGCCAATACACCACAAACTATGTTCGACCTCGGTGTGGATGGCGTCAAAGAGTACATCAAGACTATCGGCCTATTTAATTCAAAAGCCGAAAACGTCATTAAAACCTGTAAGATCCTGATTGAGAAACACGGTGGCGAAGTCCCTGAAAGCCGCGAAGCACTAGAAGCCTTGCCGGGGGTTGGACGCAAGACTGCCAACGTCGTTCTCAACACCGCCTTTGGCTGGCCGACCATTGCCGTCGATACCCATATTTTCCGGGTCTCAAACCGCACCAAGTTTGCCATGGGCAAAAACGTCGATCAGGTTGAAGAGAAACTGCTCAAGGTTGTGCCTAAAGAGTTCAAGGTCGATGTCCACCACTGGTTGATCCTACACGGACGCTATACCTGTGTGGCGCGAAAACCACGTTGTGGCAGCTGTATTATTGAAGACCTTTGTGAATATAAAGAGAAGACCGAAGTTTAAATTCTCGTTCAGAAGCTCAAAACAATGCCAGCTTTCATGCTGGCATTTTTAATTAAAAACTCCCCATAACCCATCTATCATCATATTAAATTGATGTTTAATTGGCACATTACAATATTGCAGAGAAATTTCAAAAGCACAAAGTCAATGAGATAAACGTGAACATTTAATTAATTACTAAAAAAATCATTAAATGAAAAAGACCATTCATTTAAATTTAATAATTTGAAAAATATTAAATTCATTTCAACCAAGATATTTTTCGTGTTCATAAGACAAAAACAACAGCTCAAATAAACACATTAAAACAACGATTTAGGGTCAAAATATAATATACCAGTCATCATTAGATCTGAAGCTGTCATTTTACTAGAACATTAACTTAATTTTGATGTAGCAAAAAATAAATATTTCACCGTCATTATTGCCGAACTTTTTTATTTGGTCTGGCACGATGAAATTTTATAGAGCAACACTTTACTTCGTAAGGAACACCAACTGGTTGGAGTTACTCCTGCTTATTTCCTTTGTTGTATTCTTTATTAGTCCGCTGACTAATATGGTTATGGAAGCCTTTCGGTTTAATGCATTCGAGCGAAACTACGTTCCAGAGCAAATGTCCCTGCGTTGGTTCCAGTTTATTATCGAGCGTGATGGCGTGACGAGTGCCTTTTATAACTCGTATATGATCGCTATTGTTTCAACGGCACTGTCATTGCTCGTCTGTATACCAGCAGCCTATGCGTTAGCCCGCTTGTCTTTCCCTTTCAAGCACTTCTTTCTGTTCTCGTTCCTGCTATCGAACGCGTTCCCGAAAATGGGTTTGTACATCAGCATCGGTGTTGTGTTCTATAAATTTGACCTCATCGGCACACTTACCGGTGTAATGATTATCCACATCATCAACTCATTAACCATCATGACTTGGATAACCAGTGCCGCATTCAAAAATATCCAGCGGGCACAGGAAGAAGCTGCTCGAGATGTCGGTGCTAGCCGGTTGCAAACCTTCTGGTGGGTCACCTTACCGCTGGCATCGCCGGGGATTGCAGTTGCCACTATTTTTACCTTCCTAGAGTCGTTGGAAGAGTCAACCGGTACGCTCCTTGTTGGTATGCCTAACTACAAAACACTACCGACAGCAATGTACGGCATTATCTTCGATACACCAATGCCTGCAGCAGCGGCATTTGCCATGGTGTATATCGTGCCAATTATCCTGCTATTAACCGCCGTGTATTTCATTGCCAAGCGCAGTGTTCTTTTCAAATCAATGTTCGAAAGTAAAGGGATATAAGATGCCTGCTCATAAACTAAAAGTTCATGAATTAAAGAAAGTTTTCTCAAGTGGCGATGGCGTCAAAGGTGTCAACTTCCATGTTAGCGACGGTGAACTCGTCTCTTTACTTGGCCCATCGGGCTGCGGCAAAACTACAGTTCTGCGTGCCATTGGCGGTTTCAACGATATCGACTCGGGAGAGGTCATTATCGATGGCCATGACATTTCGGGGCTAACCCCCGATGAGCGACCAACCTCCATGGTCTTCCAGGGCTATAACCTTTGGCCACATATGACGGTATTCGAAAACCTGGCACTGGGGCTCAAGATCCGAAAAATCAACAAGCTGGAAATCGAGGCCCAAGTCAGAGAGATGCTTGCCATCCTTAAGATGGACGACCATATCAACAAATACCCGGATCAGCTGTCAGGTGGACAGCAGCAACGTGTAGCTATTGCCCGTTCGCTGCTGCTCAAACCCAAGGTCTTGCTGATGGACGAGCCATTCTCGGCACTCGATGCCAAGATCCGCCGTTACATGCGTGAAGAGCTACGTAAGATCCAGCACCAGCTCGGTATTACTATCTTGTTCGTGACCCACGATCAAGAGGAAGCACTCAGCCTATCTGACCGGATCATCGTGATGAACAAGGGCAACATCGAGCAGGTCGGCACCCCTGATGAAATCTACCATCAGCCGAAAACCCGCTTCGTTGCAGAGTTTATCGGTGAAATGAACTTCATCGAAAAAGGCACCGAAACCATTGCCTTCAGGCCCGAACACATTTCAGTTACCGAGGAAAACTATGACTTTACCGGTGTGGTGCAGTCAAAAATGTCATTCGGCTTATTTTCAAAGCTAATCCTCGACACCCAATACGGCGAAATTCGTGTGGCCATGACCTCCAACGAATATCCGAACCTTCAAACCAATGAAACCGTTGGTCTGAAAATTCATAACTCAATGTCAATTTAATCGATACCTAAGGGAATATTCCGATGAAATCTACCGTCTCTCGCTTGGCAGTCGCTATCAGCCTGCTAGCTTCTGGCGCTTCTTTTGCGAGCAATGTTGAAACCATCAACCTATACTCTGGCGGCTCTGACAATGTTAAGTCGACTTGGGACAAAGTGATCCAAGATTTCGAAAAGAGCCACCCGAATATCAAGGTAAACCTTGAGTTCTTGCCTTCAGGTACCGGCGGAATGGTGGGGGCTGACCGTCTGATTGCATCCCACAAAGCAGGACGTAGCTCAGGTATCGACATCCTAGAAGTGAACCAGTCGGAGCTAAACAACATCCTGTCCCAAGCCGGAACGAAAGCACTAGTCAAAATGGACGAAGCGTCTATCCCCAATCTGAAAAACGTGATTGCCGATAACGCTGGCTCTAAGGGCTATTCCGTCCCTTACCGTGGCACAACCGTCGTTCTTGCCTACAACCAAGAAGATGTCAAAAATGTCCCGACAACATCGGCAGAACTGTACGAGTGGATAAAAGAAAACCCGCAACGCTTCGGCTACTGTGAGCCGGGTACTGGCGGCGCTTGTGATTCATTCCTTGTTAGCTCGGTATACAACCAGTTACCAACAGAAGCGATGACCTCCAGTGACGAGAAATGGTCAAAGCAATGGTCACAGGGCTTCGAACTGCTGGAAGAGCTGCACCCGTTCATGTACCAAACAGCCAACCGTATCCACTACCCGTTCAAAAACCAAGGCGCGCTCGACCTACTGGCCATCGGTGAGATTGACATGACACCGATGTGGGCAGATATGGTACTGGACCAAAAGTCACGTGGTTTGATCCCTGACACTATTGCCATCACCCAGCTAGAACCCGCTTTCACAGGTAGCCTAGTTTCTATCGCTATCCCGCAAGACTCTACCAAGCAAGGGGCTGCCAAGCAGTTTGTTGACTACGTGGTGTCTGCACAGGCGCAAAACCTGTTCGTAAAAGAACAAAAAGCCATTCCGGTTATTGCTAACTCCGAGCTAGATGAAGACGTCGTTAACTCACTGAGCGGGTTAGAAGTCAGTGAATACCGCACTTACTCACTGGGCAACCTTGAAAACCAACTTAAGCGCCAGTGGGCAAACAAAATTGCTGTTCTAAGCAAGTAATAACAATCGGGATATGTGACATGAATAAGCTAATGAAGAAAATTGACAAACAAGCAGTACTGGGAATATGTCTAATGATGCCAGCAATGGCCATTTTGTTATGCTTTGTCGCCTATCCCGTATTTTCCTCTTTTGTCACCAGCCTCTCGGACGGAGCTGGCGGCTACAGTTTTGATACCTACATCAGCCTGTTGACTGATAGCAATGTGCAGACCAATATCCGTTATACCGTCTCGATTGTATTATGGACGGTTGCACTAACCATCCTGTTCGCCCTGATTTTATCCGTCTACCTGCGTTTCTCCTCTTCCAAGAATGCATTTTGGATTGGCAAGATCATCTTATTACCCAAATTTGTCCCGGGGGTCATTGCCGTCTTTGCTTTTATGTCAGTCATCCGCAACGGCGGTGGCCTTACACGTATCAGCTACCAAATCACCGGTGAACGGTTCCTGCCGCAATTGCTCCATACCGATACCGGGATCATTATCATGAACCTATGGTTCAACATTCCTTTTGCCACCTTATTGCTCATGAGCGCGCTATACAAAATCAGCAACAACCAAATAGATTCGGGCCGCGACATCGGCCTTAAGAACCTGGATATCTTATTCAAGATTGTGATCCCGCATATCAAGAATACTATCTACTTGGCAGCTACATTCGTCTTCATCAGCACCATGGGCGCATTCACTACCCCATTCCTGATGGGTGAAAATGCGGTGAAAATGCTTGGGGTTAACCTGTTCCAGGAATTCTCTGTCTATCAGGACTACTCTCGTGCAGCCGCGCTCTCGGTCATTATCTTTGCTATCTCATCTGTCGTAGGTGCCCTATATATCCGCATCATGTTCAACGACAAGAAAAGCACGTTCAGTTAATCACCCTTGTTGCCAATAATATTGAAGATTGATGGACCACCTTATGAATACCGTGACAGCACCGGCCCTACCTCTCACCGTTGACGTTCGATTCAGTGCCCCTGAAACGATCAGGAACAACCTCGGGCCATTTGCCCCAAAATCGATGGCCTACCGGTTTTATGCCAAAGCCGGACACCCGTTAAATATCGAATTGATTGAAGTTCCGTTTGAGCATGTGCTTGTCAGCCTGTATAGCCCATCGGGCCAGTTTACCTGTGCAATCACCTTCAAATCTAAATTGGCGCATTTTCATTTGCCTGTGTTAGAAGAGACTGGGGAATGGGAAATGGTATTTTCCCATTTCCACCCGCTCAGCGGGTATGGCAGGGTGTCACTCCATCAAGCAGGTATCCATGCTGACAGTTTCAATATGGCATTTGATTTCAGCAGTTCCCCCGGCGCAGTGAAGAGCAGCGCGCCCAAATGGCACAAAGGGGATTTTCATATGCACACCTATGTGTCTGATGGCAACGAATCACTGGAGCACCTTGACGAACTGTGTCGCCAAGGTGGCCTTGATTTCTATACAATCACCGATCATAACCTTGTAGTTCGATCTTTACGTGATGACCAGCAGCCGACCTACTCCACCGAACTCACGCTAGATGATAACGGCCATATCAATTTCATCGGCCTAACAGAGCCACTGGATATCCACTCAATTACCAAAGGTGCTAGCACCGTCCATGAAAGTGTTGAGCTGTGCATCAAGGCGGCAAAACAACAAGGCGCGCTCATCTCACTCAACCATCCGTTCAACCCCCACACCGGCGCCAGATACAACTTTGATTTATCTCTGTTCGACACGATGGAAGTCTGCCGCCCCTATCGTGAAGATAAAATAAGTATTGATGATGTCAGGAGCGTCAAAGCCTTCGATGTGCTTTGGAACAACGGTTACCGTATTTTTGCTGTTGGCGGCAGTGATTTTCATGCCAAGGCAAGATCAGAATATATCCGTCCCGGCAAACCCATCACCCACTTTTGGGCAAATTCCAAGAGTCCCTCTTCGGTAAAACAAGCACTTAAACACGGAAACAGTTTTATAACCAAAGAGTGTGAGGTTGAGTACCAGCTAACGGAGATGCACTCTGGTAAGCCTCTGATGTGGGGGGAAGATGTTAAAGCCAATACCACGATACAATTCAATGGTGCCTGTCCGATAAGCCTGAGCTGGCAGCTTTTGCTCAACGGCAAGGTTGTCGACAAGGTTGAGAACCAAGAGGCAGGGTTTACCCTGACACTCTGTGAAGGTGACGTTGCCCGCATTGAGGCTCGCAATAGCGAAGGGAACCTGAAGGTATTCTTCAACCCGGTTTACAGCGGCCAACGTAAGCAGATGCCTCTTGATTGGCTATCACTGAAGCATCAAATAGAGTCTACCTACAGATAAAACAAACGCCCGCTAAAGCGGGCATTTTTCAGCTTAAACTAACTGTCATGGAGCTTTATTCGACTTTACCGAAGTATTCGGTGACTGTAGCCACATAGCTCTCATTGTCACTGGTTGGGTCGTTATACTCGATGGAATAGTAAGGCATGATGCTTTCTTTTAGTTTTTCAGCGATCTGCAATTCCAAGTTATCTGCACTCACTGTACTGACCACTTCATAGGTTTCAGCGCGGTTAAGGTCCATTTCTTTAGCCTGATCTAAAGTTATTCGCTGGGATTTCACCTCAGCGGCAAGCTCTTCGGAAATTTTTTCTGCGGTACTATCCACGACAACATCATTACTAGCGAATGCTGCGCTAGCTCCAAACAACATAATCCATAGGATATTTTTCATAGCCACCACCTTGCTTAGTTATTATTCCCAATAAATTTAGTCTGTTGTAAGCAAAGCCTTCGCTTCAAAAATAAGACTCATAGGTCGGTAAAAGGCATAAAAAAAGGTGGCTAAGCCACCTTTTTTCAACAAATTCAGCTACTCAACTTTATCGTAATAGCCTGTCACTATCGCTTGGTAATTGTTGTCATAACTCCGCGGCACCACATAGGCGACAGAGTAATATTCAATGTTTTTCTCTTTGAGCTTACTATCGACCAACTGATCTAATTTCGATTTTCCCGATACAGTGTAAACAGTAAAAGACTCAGCCCGGTTCAAGCCCATTGATTCAGCTTTCCCCGTACTAACCTCATAAGGCACACCATCGACTTTGGCCACGGGATCGCAGTCTTTAGCAAAACAGTCCTGAACAAACAAAGGAGAAGCCGCGAAAAGCGTAACATACAACAACGATTTCATATTGGACAACCTATGCTCGACTACACCCTATAAAGTTAGTCAAGTAATCCGTATTCGCGAACCTAACTTCACGTTGTCTAGATAATCGTGCGTCCTAGTGAAATGACCACCCGGCGGTTCTTATTACGGCCAATTGGTGTGCTGTTGTCCGCCACAGGCCGACGCTCACCATAAGCTTCAACCTGTATCCGGTCTTCCGGTAACCCCATTGCCATGAAATATTCCTCAAGGCGCTCTGCCCGGCGCTCAGACAATGCCTGGTTAGCTGTTTTACCACCTTGGCCATCGGTATAGGTCGCGACCAGAACCAAATCGACATCATCACTGTAGCGAACAAAATCAGAAATTTGGGCCAAACGCTGCTGCGAGGATTTATTCAGCTGATCACTGCCTTGATCGTAATGGAGAACCGTAAAGGCGATATCTTCGAAACTGTATGGCAATAAGTTATTCAGACACTGACTGAACTGATCATAAGCTGGTTGGAATGCAACCGATGACAGAGAAACATCGATACGTTTGTTTTGCTGCTGCCAGTCCTGGTAACTGAAAGTTGGATAACGTCCGGTTTCTAATTCAGACAACATCACCCAAGCAGTTTGTCCGCCGACATAGCCGTCGAATTGCTTGAAGAACGTTAAGTTAGTGATGCGCTGCGCCGCATCACCCGGCATCCAGCGTGGAGGCATCGAGACCAAGTTAACATTACGGGTCTCGCCCATCGGGCGGCGCATCTTCAGCTCAAAATCGAGGTTAATCTTCTTGCTGGCCTTGGAAGTAAACTGGGCTTCACCGTAGTTGGGGATAGTATGAAGCATCCTACACTCAAGCGGCGTATCAACAGCCACCTTCCACACCGACTGCGACGGTTGGGCAACATAAACAGGCGTTGCACTCGCAGCACTGGCCATCACCAAACCGAGCATTGATGCTAGTGCGCAAATATGAATATTCGAGATTGCCATGGTTCCACCCGTTGTTGCAGTCCTGCCCTTCACACTGCCTGCCAGTGCGTGAGAAATGTGGGGCTCGATATTGTATCGGAAATCGCCAGAAAAACTTTAATCACTCCTTTCTGTTGCACGATTTTACTACAGAACAGGGAAAGGTTTAGCTCATCGATCGAATCTGACATAATGGCCGACTATTTTACATTGATTTGCCGTTTTATGAGCCAAGATAACGAACTAAATACTTTGAAAAGTCGCTTTCGCGGCTACTTCCCAGTCGTCATTGACGTAGAAACTGCCGGCTTCAACTCCAAGACAGATGCATTGCTGGAAATCTGCGCAGTGACACTACAAATGGATGAAGAAGGCTGGCTGAAACCGGCAACGACACTGCATTTTCATGTCGCCCCGTTCGAGGGTGCGGTAATCCATAAAGAAGCGCTAGAGTTCAACGGCATTCGTGACCCGTTTAGCCCACTGCGTGGAGCGGTATCTGAAGAGGCCGCACTGAAGGAAATCTACAAGCAGATACGTAAAGAGCAAAAAGCGGCGGGTTGCTCTCGTGCCATCATGGTGGCCCATAACGCCAACTTCGACCACAGTTTTGTTATGGCTGCTTCCGAACGAGCAAAACTAAAGCGCAACCCCTTCCACCCCTTTGCTACCTTCGACACCGCAGCGTTGAGTGGTTTGGCATTCGGCCAAACCGTGTTAGCCAAAGCGTGTGCTACTGCCGGGATCGAATTTGACAACAAAGAAGCCCATTCTGCGCTATACGACACTGAAAGAACGGCTGAACTATTTTGTGAGATTGTTAACAAATGGAAAAAGTTAGGTGGTTGGCCGCTGGTAGAAAATCAAACAGAAGCTAGTACCGACACCGAATAATTCAAACAAAAACAACTCATCAGACCTCCGACCAAGCCTTTTAAATACGGGCTTGGTCACACTTCCATTCAAACACCCGACTTAAATTAATTGATTGTTTTAAACGCAGTCTAATTAAACATTGCTCAATTAGGCATTTTATTCAAAAACAATACGTTACACTAGGTTAACAATTCTAAATTCCGCTCGTATACTGCGCTGACTGTTTCATATTGTTTCAAGTGGTATCACCGCATGAACGATAACCCATGGCTATTTTATCGTTATTGCGCTTCCTTCGTGTGAACAAATTTGCTGTTCCCCTGTCGTTAAGGGCCCCTTCCGAAACCCCATGGTTCAGTAACACCTTTTTGCGTTTTTCATTCATGGATCGAAGAACAAGATGTAACCAACTCTAAAAGGCACGCATAATAATGACTAAGAAAATTACTCTAACGGCTCTCGCCGTATCCGCAGCGCTACTCAGTATCAATGCCCATTCCGCCGGTTTCCAAGTCAACGAGCATTCTGCCTCCGGCCTCGGGCGCGCATTCTCTGGGGAAGTAGCTGTTGCAGACAATGCATCAGTACTCGCTCGTAATCCAGCAGCGATGATGATGTTCGACCGCATGCAATTCTCTGGCGCAATTTCATACATTGACCCGCAAATCGATGTGACAGCACAAAGTAGTGGTGAAAAAGCTACCGATGTAGCACCAACTGCTATCGTACCTGCCGGGTACTTTATCCAACCGATTAACGAGAAATTCGCTTGGGGCTTGGCCATGTTTACCAATTATGGCTTTGCGACTGAATATCCATCGGATTTTACATACGGCCTAGATGCTGGTACTACCGATCTACTGACCCTAAATTTAAATCCAAACATTGCATATCGGATTAATGACAATTTCAGTATTGGCGCTGGCATCAATATGGTTTACGCCGATGCGGAGTTAATTCGTCATCAGGGCGGGTTAAACATGACTGATCCAAGTGCCAACTTATTAAAACTAGAAGGCGACACCATTGACTGGGGCTGGAACATTGGTTTTTTATATGAACTGAATGAAAACAACCGTTTTGGCCTAAGCTATCGATCGGAAGTAGAACTGAAATTCGATGGTGACTTCACAGACTATATTGGTGCATTTTTAGACAGTAAACAGCCAGGTACAGTCCCCGGCAAACTTAATGTCGTCACCCCTGCCATTGCCGAGATAGGAGGTTTCCATCAGTTAAACAACCAATGGGCGGTTCACTACGGTGTGCAATGGATCCAATGGAGCAAATTCGAAGAATTACGTGCCACAAGTGAACAATGTAAAAACAATGAGTGCCTGCTTAAAGAAGAAGACTTTGACGATAACTTTCGCTATTCCATTGGTGCAACCTATAACCTAAACCCTGACTGGACCCTTCGTGCCGGCTTTGCTTTCGATGAACAAGCAGGCAAATCAACCCTAAGTATCCCTGATACCGACCGTTACTGGTACTCAGCGGGCTTTACTTACAACTACAGTAGCCAGATGACGTTCGACTTTGGCTTTACCTACCTTTACGGCAAAAGCAATAGCTTCAAAGAAAGTGGCGAGACCTTCCATGCCGAAAATGATGCGTACCTAACCTCTGCGCAGATTAACTATATCTTCTGATTCCGGTAGGAAAACAAATTCCAGTTAAGGGAACACCATTATGAAAAAAAGTATTTTAGCACTTAGTATTGTAGCCTCGCTGTCAATAGCTGGCTGTGGCAATGACGCCAAAGTTGAAAATAAAGTCAGCTACGAAGATCATATAATCAAGAGCCTTCAGGCTGACACTCAATTAAAATTTGATGTATTAACAGCTCCAATCCTTCCTACTTTTATGGCAATGGATACCTTCGACGCCACACTATCCACCGATGGTAGTGTTGGTGATAGATTTTACTCAACCAATTTAAATGATCCAGCTACCGCCCTAGGTAAAACTGACGGCTGGAGTGTGTCGCAACCAATTGTAATCCCATTTAACGGAGAGCTAAATCTTATAAGTGCCCAAGGAGCTGTCTACCTAATAGAGACTACTAGCCCTTTAGAAGGCACTCCTTCTGTTGTCAAAATCCTGAGAAATGATACTTCTACACCAGACTTCTCTGTTATGACCCAAAATGGAAAATTAATAATATTTCCGAATAAGCCATTGAACCCTAAATCCGATTACATGTTTGCAGTTACCAACACTCTCGTTGATAGCAATGGTGAACCGGTTGGTATGTCTAATTCATATGCTGCCTTAAAAACAACAGTTAATCCACCAATTGAGGATTTAATTAAGCCACAAGGATTCACTCATATAATTGAAGATACTGTCGCCAAAGCTGAGGAGATAGACCCCACTTCTATCATTTACTCAAGTTGGTTTACTACCGGTTCAGTTGGCGATGTACTCGATACCACCAAAGCCGTCATCGCCGAAACTATTGGTACTGTTATAGCTGGCGGGAAGGTTGGAGATGTTTGGAAAGGGCAAGCAAATCCTAATAACTTAAACCTTGATTCACTTTACCAAGCTAGCATTACTCAAGTTGAAGACATTGAAACATTCTTCATTAATAATCCGTCATTAAAAGCTCTACTTGGTGATAATGAAGCCTTATTGAAAGGCCTCGCAGGTAAATATACATCCAATAATATTAAAGTTTATAAAGGAAATATTAACCTTCCTTATTACCTTGAAGACAACGTTAGTAATGAAGCTTGGAGAAAAACACCTTGGCAAAGTGCTGTACCTAGCCTAGCAAAAATAAAATATATCATGAGCGAAGGCTCTGATGTGGATAAAGCTGCTGTCTTGGAATCCTTGGATGGTATCGACATTACCAAGTTATTATCAGGTGACAGTAAAGAGTTCATTAAATTAATTGGGTTAAAAGTTATTCTTGCCGACGGCTCACAGTTAGATGAGGAGCGTGTCATTACCCAATATAGCCCTCTGCCGCAGATTAAAGCGGTAAAAGAAGTCCCATTCTTACTGATTGTCCCAAATGTTGCCAACCCGGGTGTTACTATTTACCAACATGGTATTACATCGGTAAAAGAAACTGCCTATTTATTTGGTGAGCAACATATTTCTGATGCCGCTTCACCTAAAGCCATCATTGCAATTGATCATCCGCTTCATGGTGAACGAGCATTATCAGACAAGATAATTACGACTCCAGAGACAGCAGATTATTACATGAACTTGGAGTACCTCAATGTTGCCCGTGACAATATCCGACAAAGCATCATTGATGGACTTAGCCTTCGCACTACTCTCGCTTTAATGAAGATTGCTGGTAAGGATGTATTTAAAGATTTAAATGTATTAGATATTGCTGACTTTAATATTAAATCAGATGTCAGCTTTTTTGGTCATTCTCTTGGAGCCATTACAGGTATTGGTACATACCGTTTAGGGAATGATCTAATCGGAGACCCTAAAGCTGATATCCTGTTCAACTTTACCTCCGGCGCATTTGCAAATCCAGGCGGTGGGATCCCTTACCTCCTGCTTGAGTCTGATACCTTTGGTCCGACTATCAAACATTCACTAATGATCGGCGCAAAAGAAAATACATACATAGCTGCTTGTGGCACGTCTGAAAATGGTGGCGCTTGCTTCACGACATTCTATGAAAGCTTAGATGATACAGCCAAAGAAAAAATTGATACCACATTCGCTGAATTCGCCTATGCAGCCCAGACAGTATTAGATACGGTGGACCCATATAACCTTGCAAGCGGTGTAAACGGTTCGGTCTATGTGATGCAAGCATATAAAGATAAAGTTATTCCAAACCAAACCTCTGAATTTGGTGTTATTGGTGGGACAGAACCACTCATTACTCAACTCGGGCTTGCTGATCTTAGTACATATAATGATGGAGAAGTTAGGCATGCGGCTCGTTTCAACTCGAATTCAAATGCAGAACATAGCTCAGTGATAGCCATTCAATCGAAAGATAGCGCACTTGCAACCAAAGAAGCGCAGCGCCAAGTAGCAACATTCTCTGCATATCAAGGTAAAGGAATAACTGTTCAAGATTCACACTTAATCGCACCTGAAACCCCTTAACTAACCTAAACCCAAAAAGGCTAGCCTCTCGGCTAGCCTTCTTTTTATCTCTACTCACTACCAAACTTTGCAGCAGTGAGCTAGCACAACAAACCTTATAGGTCTGCAGTGTGCTCAGACAGGTACGCGGCGACACCTTGT
Organism: Photobacterium rosenbergii; assembly: GCF_003026455.1. Taxonomy (GTDB): domain Bacteria; phylum Pseudomonadota; class Gammaproteobacteria; order Enterobacterales; family Vibrionaceae; genus Photobacterium; species Photobacterium rosenbergii. The sequence continues at coordinate 194,660 of NZ_PYMB01000004.1, read as the reverse complement.
GGTGAAGCATCCATACCTTCTTTGCCTTTCTCCCACTGAGCTGGGCAAACTTCACCGTGTTCTTCGTGGAACTGCAGGGCATCAACCATACGTAGCATTTCGTCGATATTACGGCCTAGCGGCAGGTCATTGACAACCTGATGGCGAACCACACCTTCTTTATCAATCAGGAATGAACCACGGAAAGCAACACCCGCTTCTGGATGCTCAACATCATAAGCCTGGCAGATTTCATGCTTGGTATCAGCAATCAGCGGGTACTGAACCGGGCCAATACCACCGTCTTCAACCGCTGTATTACGCCATGCATTGTGCGAGAACTGGGAATCAATAGATACCCCGATCACCTCAACGCCCTTGGCCTGGAAGTCAGCGAAACGCTTGTCAAAGGCGATCAGTTCCGATGGGCATACAAAGGTGAAATCTAGCGGGTAGAAGAACAGCACAGCAGGCTTGCCCGCAATATGGCTGTGTAGGTTGAAGGCATCAACAATTTCACCGTTGCCAAGCACTGCAGCAGCAGTAAAGTCCGGGGCCGGGCGGCCAACTAGAACACTCATAACAAACTCCATGTTGTCGGCTGGGCTTAAATTTGTAGCATAAAACTCAGCCAAGATAAGATCACGCAGTAATACCTATGTACTACTGCCGAATATTCATACCAAAATGACGAAAACCAGTATAGACAGGGTTATGTAACAAGGCTTAGACATGCAGCACAATAAAAGAAAATTCCTTCACTACATGAATTTTTATTCTACATGTTGTAAATTGATTTCCTTTGAGCAAAGCAGCCAAAACAAATAAGAAACATTGCACATAAGGTGCAAGCTTCAAGCAATTCACGACATAACACAATGGACGGATCTTAAGTTTATGAACCCAGTAGTTATATCGGTATGCGTTATGCTTTTACTCGCATTAATGCGAGTAAACGTTGTAGTAGCGCTTACCTTCAGTGCCATTATTGGTGGCCTGATTGGCGGGATGCCACTTTCGGAAACCATTTCAGCTTTCGAAGGCGGTTTGGGTGGCGGTGCCACCACGGCATTGAGCTATGCCATGCTAGGTACGTTTGCCGTAGCAATTTCACGCTCAGGCATTACTGATGTCCTGGCACAAAAAGTGATCAAGCGTATCAGCGGCCATGACAATGCAGCCGCTGCCACGGGCGTAAAGTATTCTGTTTTAATCATTCTTGTGCTTCTAGCCATTTCTTCTCAGAATGCGATCCCGGTTCACATTGCATTTATCCCAATTGTGATCCCGCCCCTGCTTCACGTTTTCGCCAAGCTAAAAATTGACCGCCGTCTGATTGCCTGTGTGCTGACATTCGGTCTGGTAACACCATACATGGTTCTGCCTGTTGGCTTCGGTGGTATTTTCCTTAACAACATCCTTCTGAAGAACCTGCACGACAACGGCCTTGACGTGACGGCAGGCCAAGTACCGGTTGCTATGATGCTGCCTGCGCTAGGCATGATCTTCGGTTTACTGGTGGCGACTTTCTTCTCCTACCGCAAGCCTCGTGAATACTCAGAAGAGAAAATTCTTGCTTCTGAGCCTGAACACAAAACAATCAACTTGCAGCACGTCTACATTGCTGTGGGTGCTATCGTAGCGGCACTGGGTGCTCAGCTGTACAGCGGCTCGATGATTGTCGGCGGACTGATCGGCTTCATGGTCTTCACCTTCGGTGGCGTGATCAAGTGGAAGGAAACCCATGATGTATTCACCAAAGGTGTGCACATGATGGCGATGATTGGCTTTATCATGATTGCGGCGGCGGGTTTTGCCTCAGTGATGAAAGCAACAGGCGGCGTTGAGACGCTGGTTAACTCACTGGCCGATATCATTGGTGATAACAAGCCACTCGCGTCTCTGTTGATGTTGGTTGTGGGCCTGCTCGTAACTATGGGTATCGGTTCTTCGTTCTCGACTATCCCAATTCTTGCAACAATTTATGTACCGCTATGCCTGACGTTCGGTTTCTCCCCGCTAGCCACTGTTGCTCTAGTGGGTACTGCAGCCGCACTCGGTGATGCAGGTTCACCAGCCTCTGACTCTACATTGGGCCCAACAGCGGGCTTGAATGCAGACGGACAGCACGAGCACGTGTGGGATTCTGTTGTACCAACGTTTATCCACTATAACCTGCCGTTGATTGCCTTCGGCTGGATTGCCTCTATGGTGCTTTAATACAGAATTAAACAGGTATTAGGCCCTCAGTCTGAATAGGCCAGCCGGTTAACCGGCTGGCCTTTTTTTCGCCCAATAACCCTAACCAAATTAAATGGTTATTTAGACATTTTCTGTTCTATAGTTATTCAAGGTGTTTTATATCACGGATGATATATGGACAGGATCGCGCAATCTTCTTTTCTTATCATTGATGACAGCAACATCATTCAAAGTGCTACCCGTGCATTGCTCATGAAGTTAGGTGTGCCGATGAACAACATCATCAGTACCGCGAATGCCAAAGGTGCAGTGCAGGCCTGCAGCAAACGTAAGTTCGATATTATTCTCATCGACCATAACCTGGGCACAGGCAGTACAGGCTTGCAGCTACTTGAATACCTCCATTTTAAAAACTTACTCTCCCGCCGGGCATTGGTTTTTATCGTGACGGGTAATGACAGCCAAGAGGTTTTCTTTGGCTATTCGCAACATGAACCTGACGGTTACCTGATAAAACCCATCCGCTCAGAAGACATTATCAAGCGCGTTACTGCCGGTTTGCAGAAACGGGAGTACTGCGACATATTGCATCAGGCTTATACCAACAATGGGCTTCCAAGTGTAAAGCCGCTATTTGCCAAAGCACCAGATACTGCCGCATTAAAAGGAGGCATCTTGTATGTGGCTGATTTGCTGACCGAGCAGCAGCAATATGAAGAAGCCCAAGCTATGCTGGCCGGCTTGCTGCAGGTCCACGATGTACTGCAAGCCAAAGTGAAACAAACCGAAATACTGGTTGCGCAGAAAAACTATCAACAAGCTTTAGAACAAGTAAACAAGTTAATCCGTTTCAACCCGTTCAATGTCCGCTTGCTCAAACTAAAAACGACTATCTGTACCTTTACCGAACAATGGGAGGAAGCCGAAGAGTCTATTCTTCAGCATATTCAGTTACACAGCGGCAATATCGAGCAAACCCTGACCCTCGCCTGGGTTCACCTTATTCACCTCGATTTGGAAAAAGCGATCCCTCAGCTTATTAAAACGGCGCAACTGCTGCCCCATTCAATGTGGGATACGCCAGGGCGCCGGGGCATGATTCTGTTTGCCGACCTGATGGCACTCCAGCGCAAAAACGATAGTAGCGCCTTAAAGAACTGGCGACTAGATGGTGCTTGGAGCCGTCTGTGTAATGATCCAAAAAGTCGGTTGCGGGGAAAAGGCCCTCAAAAAGCACTCTTGGCGATCCAAGCCTTACTTAATGAGGATAACGATAAAGCTCAGCATATCCTTACCTTGGTTGAAGATAAGGAAGTCGTCGATTTCGAAACCATTTATCTCCTTTGTTGGGCGTATAGCCGGTTGGGGGATAAAAACAACTTTTCTCGTTACCAACAACTTAGCGAAAAAACTCAAGCACCCGTTAGTGAAGGCTTAGCCAACCTTCAAGATATTGCTTTGAATGGCTTATATGAAGCCAACCAAAACCAAAAGAACACGGTTGATAGCAATACGGAAAAACCTAAAGGCAGCATTGTGCTCGACGAAACCAATTAGGTGTACGCTTAGCCCATAACCCGCGAGCTTATGCTCATTTCTTTACAAGGAAGTAAAGTATGCAGCCCAGAACATTGGCGAGATATTTTTCTTTTTTCCTCCTAGCCTGTTGGGTGGCCTTAACCTCCTTGAGTACAGTCGCTAGCCAAGAACCAACCATCCCCCAAAAAACTCAGGTCAGGGTTGGCTTTCCTGGCTTCAACCTTCCCCCCTATATTTTTGTCAGCCCCGCCTTGGAGCAAAACATCACGGCGGAAGGATACGTAGCCTCACCAGATAGTTACAGCGGGCTTCTCATGGATGTCCTCAAACAGGTCTCCCACCATGCTGAATTTGACTATCAGGTGGTGTTTTACCCAACGTTTGAAGAAGTCACCAATGCGTTTAAAGCGGGAGAGCTTGATTTACTGGCTGGGGTTACCTCAACGTCCAACCGGCAAGGCTACATGTCGTTCAGTGAGCCGATTTTTTCCTTGCGTCGTGGTGTAGTTACGCTCAATAAGCCAATCAACCATTACCAAGAGCTCGACAGCGAGGTCATCGCTATCGAACAAGGGTTTGCGCTGCAAGAACTGTTACCCACTATTCTACCTTGGGCCCAACTTCGCCCTGTGCCAGACAGTCAAGTCGCGATAAACAGCATCTTAGAGCAACAGGCCAAGGGGTATATTGGGGATGCGGTTGTTTTGTCTAATCTCATCAAGCAACTGGGCGACTCTCAGCTAACTTTATCAATCTTGCCGGATTTACCCACTAACCACCTGCATTTTTCTACCCCAAAAGGCAAACACCGGCTTCTCAACAGGATCAACTTTGCCTTGGAAGACATTAAAGCTGGCAGTATTAAATCTATCTATAACCAATGGCTAACACCTGACCAACTCAATATGTTTGCTCAATATGGGCACCTCAATTTGAGCCAAGAGGAAAGAAGTTGGCTCGAAGCTAACCCTACTATCACTGTTGGCGTGCATCGCGACTGGGCGCCTTATGATTTCATCAGCGAACAGTCCCATCACTCTGGCCTCACTGCCGACCTACTGAAGATTATTGCCAATGAGCTGGGCGTGAAGTTTGAAGTCGTATCAAAACCCTCATACGAAGCGTTGCGCGAAGCATTTATCAATGGCGATATCATGATGTTATCGGCTTTAACGGAAACCCCAGAAGACGCGCTACAAATGCACTTCTCGGCGCCCTATGTCAATGAACCCTGGGTCCTGTTTGGCAACGCTGATCCCGCACTCACCCAATTACTCAGCCAGGGAACAAGCCAAGTAGGAACAATCAGTGGCACAGCAGGAGAGAGTTTACTCGCAACACTCTGTCTAGATTGTGAAATGCAGTCGTTCCCCGACCAAGATTCCGCTTTTCGGGCACTGCAATCCAAACAGGTCGATCAGGTCCTCACTTCACTCCATCATGCTTCCCCACTGCTGCAAAGTGACTACATCGGCCAGTTCCGTATGCAGGGTCAGATCTTGCCGGATAACTTGTTGCCGCTGAGTTTTGCAATCAATTACCGCCACCCTATTTTATTAAATATCATCAACAAGGCTCTGGCTTCTATTCCATCAGAGGAATACTCAAGGCTCGAACACCAATGGCTCACCTTCGACTACCAAGAAGGTTTAGCACCGCTTGAAGTCGCTAAGTGGGCAGGGTTGATTTCAACCTTGGGTATCGTGGTCATTGCCAGCATTATTGGCTGGAACCGGAAAATGGCCAAAGAGATCCTGCAGCGTAAAGCTGCAGAGCTAAGGGCAAAAAAAGCGGAGCAACGACTCCAGCACCTTGCCGATAATCTTGACGGGATTGTGCTGCAACATATCCAGCCAGATCCCGCCAAGCCACTACAGTTCCAGTTCACCTTTGTCAGTGCAAGCATCAACGAACTATTGCAGGTCTCTGCCGAACAGCTATTTCGTTCACCAGAAACGCTGCTTGATAAAATGGCAATTGAAAATATCCAAGAGCTAGAGCAAAGCATGCTCAACGCCTGCCAGCAGGGACACTGGGATCATGAGCAAGCCATTGCGAGTTCTAGCCCTACACCGATGTGGGTGCAATTCAAAAGCCGAATTACTCCGCATGAGGAGAAGGGTTTCTATTGGAATACCGTCATCACCGATATCTCATTGCTCAAACAGCAGCAATTGGCCTTAGATACTGCAAGGCAAAAAGCTGAAAGTGCAACAGAGGCAAAATCTCATTTCCTCGCTACCATCAGCCATGAAGTACGGACACCTATCAGCGGGATCCTCGGCCTGCTTGAACTGATGGCTGACCAGCAACTCAATGAAGAAACCAAGAACCTGCATGGCGGCCTGACCCAATCCGCCCGAAATATGCTCCATATCGTCAATGACGTGCTGGACTTTTCCAAAATTGAAGCCGGCAAGTTGGATCTCAACCCTGAACAGGTTGAGCTAGGTACTGTACTGGCGCGGATCATCCAACCCCAATCCATCCATGCCCAGCAAAAGTCGTTGGCATTCCACTATTGGCAAGATCCACGGTTGGCCCAATGCCACTTAGTCGATGACATTCGCCTACAGCAAATTCTCAATAACTTCCTCAACAATGCGATTAAGTTTACCCAACAAGGGACAATTTCTCTTGCGGTAGACATCATGGCAACCAAAGAAGAGTTTGCTGGGCAGGACTGCCAGCGTATCCGTTTCAGTGTCAAAGACACCGGTATTGGCATACCCAAAGACAAACAACTGGCGCTATTCCAGCCATTTGCCCAAGCAGATCAAACCACCAGCCGGCGATTTGGCGGTACTGGGCTGGGCTTAGCCATCGCCCACAAGCTGATTGAGCAGATGAATGGCACGGTTGCGCTGAGTAGTGAGGAAGGTAAAGGGAGTACCTTTAGTATCACCCTGCCGCTGCCAGTTTTAAGCCACGAACAAGGTACATCAGTACCCGCCTTCCATACCCAGACAGCAAACGTATTTGGTTACTTTATCCAGCGGGAAGAGCTTTGCCGCTACCTAGAACACTTAGGGTTATCAACTGAACTTACAACACTGGATAACCCGTCGACGGTTTGCAACAAGATCGCTCGAGTTAAGCCTGACTTTGCTTTCTTGACTCTGTCGTTGTGGCAACAACTCAAACTGCCAACCACTTGGTTTGAGCAAAATGCACCAACGACCAAGGTGATCATCATTAATCAAAATCCGATGCTATCGCCAGAGCCTATGGATGAACACTGGTGCTTGTCAGTCAATCCTCTGTTCCCAGATAACTTGCGCCATGTGATGACCCAGCGGGTGGCCCCTTTAGTCCAACACCTAGAGTCACCGGTAACGCAAGTTGTCATGGAGAGTCGTGAACACGCCGAGATGTCAGGGCGATTGATTTTAGTCGCCGAAGATCACCCTATAAATCAGCAAGTGATTGGCAAGCAATTGGAGAAATTGGGTGTAGTGGCCGATATTGTCGACAACGGCGTACAAGCCTTGCAGGCGTTAGAACAAAACCGTTACGGCTTACTGCTTTCAGATTGCCACATGCCAGAAATGGATGGCTATACGCTGGCGACTACAGTACGACAAAAGGAACAGCATGCCCGGGAGCTCTACACTCAGTTTGAGCAATACGATGAAAGTAACGAGCAAAGGGCAGCAAGACTGGCTTCAACGGTGGGCTCAAGCTTTGCTCATTCTTGCCTTGCGGAGGGGTTGCCAATCATAGCCCTCACCGCGAATGCCGTTCAGGGAGAAGATGGACGCTGCTTTGCTGCAGGAATGAGTGACTTTATCGTCAAACCTGTTTCCATCGAGCAGTTAAGCACCCTGATTGAGAAATGGCTTCCACCCAAAACAGCTGAAACCAAACTTCATCCCACTCTAGAAACAGAGGCAACAATAAACACTGACTCAGACATCCTAGCTGATGACTTTGGTGCCTTGTTTGGTGGTATCACTGCAAGCCTTGATACAGCTGAAGAAAATACAGAAGAGCCCAATGAATTAATTAGCTTTGCCTACGATGGCCTAGAGATTAACAGTGAAAGTGAAACAAACAACAAACTCGGGGAGCAGCAAGGCACCAATAGCCCCAGAAAGCCAAGCGGTGCCGATTACTTGTTTGATCGAGAAAAGCTAGTAGCCATGTTCGATGACCACGCATTAACAGAACAGTTGATAGTAGAGTTCAAGGAGACGCATCACCGTGACCTGCAATTACTTGAGACAGCCCTAGCACAACACGATCAATTACAGGTTGCCGATATCGCCCATAGGATGAAGGGGGCATCCAAAATGCTGGAATGCGAAGCGCTGGCCCAGCTACTGGCAGAAATTGAACGTTATGCCTCTGCTGAAAATATCGAGCAAGCCCTGTCGGCGATAGACGAGCTCAGAACCTTAAGTGAGCATTTGTAGACTCTTCTGTGCGCGGGGCACTCAACTCATGCGCTTAGCGCTAGAAATCAGCCTGATCCGCCGATACAAAAACACCTCGAGAAATTGTCTTTCCCGAGGTGTTTTGCGAATACCGTTAGTAATGCTTGGTGTTAACCTGCCTACCAAATCACTATTCGTTCAACAGATTATTCTGCTGCTTCACCGTCACGGCGCTCAGCGGCTTCTTTGATCAATGGCTGAAGTTCGCCTTTCTGGAACATCTCGATGATGATGTCACAGCCACCGATTAGCTCACCTTCAATCCATAGCTGAGGGAAAGTCGGCCATTGCGCGTAGGCTGGAAGCTCAGCGCGGATATCAGGGTTTTGCAGGATATCGACATAAGCAAACTTTTCACCACATGCCATTAGTGCTTGTGCTGCCTGAGAAGAAAAACCACAGCTTGGCAGTTTTGGTGAGCCTTTCATGTACAACAGGATTGCGTTTTCAGAAATCTGTTGTTTAATTTTGTCGATGGTTTCCATAGCTTCCTCTTACGACTTTGCTTTATAAGTTGACTATCACAGACATCATTCTACTTGGTCACGCGCAGGAAAAAAATGCCTAAAGAAAGTAAGGATATTATTTTTCACCTCTTTTTGCCTTTCAGATCTTTTAATAAAGAAAAAACTTGCTAAAATGATTTCACCGTCACAATTTAGACCTATACCTCACGGTATAGTAATCCGGTGACAATAGTCAGTTTCAAATAATAAGTTGGCCCTAGCCGACTGGAAGCAATGTCAAGGGAAACGCCCCTTAACCAAAATGGAGAATCGAGCAATGGCATTCGAACTACCAGCTCTACCTTACGAAAAAAATGCTCTTGAGCCACACATCTCTCAGGAAACTCTTGAGTACCACCACGGCAAACACCACAACACTTACGTGGTTAAGCTAAACGGTCTTATCGAAGGTACTGAGCTAGAAGAAAAATCACTAGAAGAAATCGTTAAGACTTCAACTGGTGGCGTATTCAACAATGCAGCTCAGATCTGGAACCACACTTTCTACTGGCACTGCCTAGCACCAAACGCTGGCGGCGAACCAACAGGTGAAGTAGCTGAAGCTATCAACGCAGCTTTCGGCTCTTTCGACGCGTTCAAAGCGAAGTTCACTGATTCTGCAATCAACAACTTCGGTTCTTCTTGGACTTGGCTTGTTAAGAAAGCTGACGGCTCTCTAGACATCGTTAACACGTCTAACGCAGCGACTCCACTAACTGAAGAAGGTGTTACTCCTCTTCTAACTGTTGACCTGTGGGAACACGCTTACTACATCGATTACCGTAACCTACGTCCAGACTACATGAACGGTTTCTGGGCTCTAGTTAACTGGGACTTCGTTGCGAAGAACCTAGCTGCTTAATCGAGCTTTAATTCCCCTCTATTTCACCATCAAATGATGTTGAGATAAGAATGAAACGTCTGCTTTGGCAGGCGTTTTTTTTCGCCTCTAGCTTTTAGTCTTACCACTGAATTGCCTTTCTGAGCCATTCTAAAAAGCCATAAAAAATATAAAATATAGGTATTTCATAGGCTTGATTGACGCTTTTCTGACAATTCCATGAACAGATGAAAGTAAAAATGCGGGAGTATTCAGCAAGAAGATACTCCTATGACCAGATATTCAGCCTGCAAGACGATTGCCACTTCTTTCCTTTGCCTAGCCCCCGCGATGGTGATGGCCAATGATGTTGAGCCCTCAGCGATTCCGGTTACCGTGGAGCCTGTGTCCACCCGAAGCATTGCCCAGAAGATAGAGGAAGTAGGCAAAATCACCGCACTTGATAACGCCAACCTGACTTTCAGTGCCGGTGCCAAAATTGAAAAGATCGCCTTCAACGATGGCGATGCCGTTAAAAAAGGTGACGTCATCGCTGAACTCGACAGCACCAAAGCCAAAGCGGATCTGGATAAAGCCCGCAGTACCCTCAACTTGGCTAAGACCAAATTACAGCGTACCCGTGACCTACTCGCCAAACAACCAGACGCCCTATCACCGCAGGACATGGACGAGCTTCAGGAGGAAGTTAATTTAGCGGCCGCTGACTTCCGTCAACAAGAAGCAACCTTGAAAGACTACACCATTGTTGCTCCTTTCGATGGCAGACTGACGACATTTACCCATTCCATCGGTAGCCATATTGATGCCTCAACCGCGTTGGTCAGCTTGTATAAGCTAGACCCTGTCAATGTCACCTATGCCATTAGCCAAGAAGATCTTGGCATGGCGCAGATTGGTCAGACAGTGAATGTTTCCGTTTCTGCGTTTCCTGAGCAAACCTTTACTGGCGAAGTGAACTACATTGCCCCAGCGGTCGATGAAAGCTCAGGCCGAGTCGAGGTCCATGCCACCATCGAGAACCAAGAACTGGTGCTTGCGCCAGGTATGTTTGCCAATGTCAGCCAGCAACTACAAAGGGGCAAGGCACAATTGGTTGTCCCGCAGAATGCTGTCCTCGCCAACAATGAGCAGCGCTACCTATGGGTTGTTGAAGGCAGCCAGCCACAGCGCCGACAGGTCGAGCTGGGCGCCAACACCAATGATGGCTACGTCATTATTAAGCAAGGCCTAAAGAAAGGGGAACACGTGGTGATCACCGGCCAGCAAAAGCTAACGGATGAGAGCACTGTCAATGTTCTCTCCTCCCAACAGCCTGAAAAAGCGCTATCAAAAGCGAATGACAACGCCGCAAACGTGACAAATAAGGAGGCAGGATAATGCGCTTGCCTGAAGTCTGTATCCGCCACCCCGTTTTTGCTTCTGTATTGAGTATTGCCGTTGTGCTTCTGGGGATCTTGTCATTCCAAAAGCTAGCTATCCAATACTTCCCAGAGCATCAGACAGCCACGGCAACCGTCAGTGCCAATATCACAGGTGCCAGCGCCGAGTTCATGTCGCGAAATGTCGCCGATAAACTTATCGACGCCGCAACCGGGCTTGATAGCGTCGACACCATGACCACCGACTGTGTCGAGGGCAGCTGTACCCTGAAAATCAACTTCAGCGACGATGTTGATGATGTTGAGTACACCAACCTGATGAACAAATTACGCAGCAGTGTTGAGGCGATTGGTGATTTTCCGCCGAGTATGACTGACAAGCCGACAGTAACGGATAACTCATCAGACACCAGCACCACCAGTAATGTCATCACCTTCGTCAATACCGGTGGCCTTGAGCAGCAGGAGATGTATGACTACATCAGCCAGCAACTTGTACCGCAATTTCGTCACATTCAAGGTGTAGGCAGTGTGTGGGGCCCGTATGGTGGCTCATCAAAAGCGGTAAGAGTGTGGCTTAAGCCGGAGCGCATGAAAGCGCTTAACATCAAAACCGCTGATGTCGTTGGCACATTGAGTACTTACAACAGTACCTTCACTGCCGGTACCATCAAAGGTGAAGCTCGGGACTTTTCTATCAACCCAGTTAGCCAGGTGACTTCATTGCAAGATGTGCAAGATCTCGTCATCCGGGTTGATAATGGCCAGATCATTCGGGTCAAAGATATTGCCGATGTTGTCATGGGTGAAGAAAGCCTGACCCCAAGTTTGCTTACCGTCAATGGTAACCAGGCCATGTCACTGCAGGTTCTGCCACTCAAAACGGAAAATCCCGTTATCGTCGCCGATAGGGTTAAAGCCGCTATAGAATCTATGCAAACTAAGCTCCCTGATGGGATCGAGATGAAGATGGTTTACAACCAAGCCGACTTCATCGAATCAGCCATCGATGAGGGGTTTGCGACCTTGGTGGAGGCCATTGTCTTGGTTTCCATTGTGGTCATGCTTTTCCTTGGCTCGTTTCGGGTTGCCTCGGTACCGATTATCACCATCCCAGTGTGCGTGATCGGTGTATTTTCGGTTATGGTACTGCTTGGATTTAGTATCAATGTCCTGACAATCCTTGCGATTATCCTTGCAATCGGATTGGTGGTCGATGATGCGATTGTGGTGGTAGAGAACTGCTATCGCCATATAGAACAAGGCGAAACACCATTTAACGCTGCATTGAAAGGCAGCAAAGAGATCATCTTCCCGGTGATTGCCATGACACTCACCCTAGCCGTTGTGTATCTGCCTATCGGGTTGATGTCTGGGCTAACGGCTGATCTGTTTCGTCAATTTGCTTTTACCCTAGCAGCGGCAGTGATCATCTCCGGCATGGTGGCCCTCACCTTATCCCCGATGATGAGCGCTTACTTGATTAAGCCTGTTAACCAGCACCCGAAGTGGTTTGCCCGTGTTGACCACCAGCTCAACCGCTTAGCCGACAGATACACGCTTGAGCTTGAGAAATGGTTCAACCGCAAAGCCGTTATGGCTGGATTATCATGTCTTCTATTAGTACTTTCAGGGTTTGCCTTCATCAAAATACCGCAAGTACTGCTACCAACTGAAGACTCTGGTTTCATCGAAGTCACATCAACCGCACCGACCGGTGTGGGCCGCCAGTACCACCTATCGCATAATGATGAACTCAACAGCGCCATGGCAGGCCAAAAGGCTATCGAAGCCAACTTGTCTTACATTGAAGGTACGCCAACCAACCATGTATTGCTCAAACCTTGGGGTGAACGTCAGCAAACAGCAGATGAGGTTATCGCCAGCCTCACGGAAAAGGCTAGCCGTACCGTTTCAGCCTACGACATGTCATTTGCCGTCCGCTCTGCAGATAACCTTGGCATCGCAACGAACCTAGTATTGGAGTTGACGACTGTCGATCGTGATACTGACAGCTTGGCTAAAACAGCAGAGAAAGTAACCACCCTGCTTGAGCAGTATCCGGGGGTGACTAACGTCAAGAACTCAACCCTTCGTGATCAGTTAACCTATGATTTGGAAATTGACCGTAACGCGATCATTTTATCAGGGGTGAATTACAGCGATGTCACTAATGCCCTATCGACCTTCCTCGGTTCAGTCAAAGCGGCAGACTTGCAGGCCGATGATGGTTTCACGTATCCAATCCAAGTACAGGTTAACCGCCATGATCTCGGCAGTTTTAACGTACTCGATAAGCTTTATGTAAGCTCAGACTCAGGCCAGAGCCTGCCGCTGTCGCAGTTTGTCACTATCAAGCAGACGACAGCAGAATCGAGCTTTAAAACGTTCATGGGGAAAGACAGTGCTGAAATCACCGCAGACTTAATGCCGGGCTATACGGCCAGTGATATCAAAGCTTACATCGACCAAGAAGTCCCATCACTGCTAAATAGTGCCCAGGACTACGCCTTCAACGGCACGGTCAAGCTATTGGATGATTCGCAGGCTGGTACCCAACTACTCTTCTTGCTGGCTCTGATCTTTGTTTACCTGATCCTAGCTGCACAGTTCGAGAGCTTCATCGACCCACTGGTCATTATGCTGACAGTTCCTTTATGTATTGTCGGTGCACTGTTGACCCTGGCGATGTTTGACCAAAGCCTGAATATCTACTCGAAGATCGGCTTGCTGACACTGGTAGGCTTAGTCACCAAACACGGTATCTTGCTGGTTGAGTTTGCCAACGAGCAGCGCCGTCAGGGTGCAACCGCCATTAAAGCCGCGCTGGAAAGTGCCCGCTCTCGTCTGCGACCGATTTTGATGACCTCGCTAACGATGATCCTCGGCTCGTTGCCTTTGGCCTTTGCCGACGGCCCTGGTTCTCTGGGCCGGGTGAACATCGGTCTGGTACTGGTAGGCGGCTTGGTCGCAGGTACGTTCTTCTCACTCTTCGTGGTACCCGTTGCCTATGTGGCAATGGCCAAGTTGAAAGAGAAAGATGTTCTGGCGATTTGGCGCCGTCACCGCCAGGCACCAGCAAGCTAGCAATCCCATCAATAAAAAAGGCCTGCATCAGCAGGCCTTTGTTATATAAGTCTTAATCTTATTGCTTTTCAGCCAAGATGATTCGCAGCGTACGACGTAGTGGCTCTGCCGCACCCCACAATAGCTGATCACCAACAGTAAACGCATTGAGGTAATCATCACCCATTGCCAGTTTACGTAAGCGACCAACAGGAACCGACAGCGTGCCCGTTACTTTTGTTGGGCTAAGCTCTTGGACAGTCACATCACGGTCGTTCGGGATCACTTTAACCCAATCATTGTGCGAAGCGATAATCTCTTCCACTTCATCCATTGGCACGGCTTTTTTCAGTTTCAGAGTCAGTGCCTGGCTGTGACAGCGCATTGCACCGATACGTACACAAGTCCCGTCGATAGGAATTGGGTTGTTATCAAGGCCTAGGATCTTGTTAGTTTCTACTGAGCCTTTCCACTCTTCCTTGCTCTGGCCGTTTTCGCGTTTCACATCAATCCATGGGATCAATGAGCCAGCCAACGGTGCACCGAACTCAGAAGCTGGGAAGTCTTCAGAGCGCATAGTTTCCGCAACTTTACGGTCAATATCCAAAATAGATGTCGACGGATCAGCTAGCTCGCTAGATACCGCGTCATTAATTACACCCATCTGGCTGATTAGCTCACGCATGTTTTTCGCACCTGCACCAGAAGCCGCCTGGTAAGTTTGGGATGTCATCCATTCAACCAAACCAGCTTGGTACAAGCCACCTACAGCCATCAGCATTAGGCTAACTGTACAGTTACCGCCTGCAAAGGTGCTTACACCATTGTGTAGGCCCTGTTTCATCTGCTCGTAGTTAACCGGATCAAGGGCGATAATCGACTCTTCTTTCATACGCAGGGTAGAAGCCGCATCAATCCAATACCCTTTCCAGCCTGCTTGGCGTAGTGCTGGGTAAACTTTCTCGGTATAGCCACCGCCTTGGCAAGTGACAATCGCATCCAACTGTTTCAAGCGCTCAATATCAAACGCATCATGAAGGACACCGGCATCCTTACCAAAATTCGGAGCTGGGATCCCCACTTGGGACGTAGAGAAGAAAACAGGCTCAATCACATTGAAATCACCTTCTTCTACCATACGTTGCATCAGGACAGAGCCCACCATGCCTCGCCAACCCACTAATCCTACTTTCATCATGTGCACTACACTCCCTGATCATTGTTCTATCGGTATAACTATCAACATTACTGGTAGGACCTTTAACCAAGCAACAGGCGATAGTTATAACGACAGGCAGACCCCCATCTATAGTAATTTCAGCCACGAAACTCAAGCAGAAGTTGCAAAATTCCTGTAAAAAAAATCACCACCCTGTAAACAAAACCGCCGACATTTATTAAAGCTTGCGGTGAAGAACGCTAAAAAACCATATAACTTTTGGTGAAATTTCGGGCCAGAACACACTCAACAATCGTTCAAATGACCATCAAACACCAACAAAATGTATAATAATAAAGCCAAAAGGTGAAAATCCATTTAATCAGCAACTAACTTTTACCATTACTTATTTTGATCATTTCACCACACATTGATAACCTACCACAGCTCGCAATGGCAATGCTTAATTCTAGAATATCACCTTATTTGCGGTGATATCATCTACCCATTAATGGAATTACACACATGGAAACAATATGAAAGAACAGTCAAAAAACATACAAAGCACAAATTAAGCACGTCAATTTAACAACAAATTAAAATACAAGCGTACTTTTTTAAGGGCTTCCTGCATGATTTTGGATGAGATCACATCTATAGACATTTTTTATCGTGACCTCGAAAGCTATCCGCTAGAGTAGCGGCGAATCAATGCTATTACCCTTTAGCAGACCAATATGGTCATCAAAATTATTAGAAAATAATCCCTTAGGGTTGATAACACCTGTCCTAAGGCTATTCACAATTTACAGGCTCGAACTCACAAGGTTAGAAGTATGAACAAACAGACTGTGAAACTACCGTCGCTGACTCAGGTCTTTATTGCCCTCGGTATTTTTCTTGCGCTGGCTTTCTCTTTTACTGCGAAACTCGATTTACCTATCCAGCTTGCGCTTTATATCGGCTGGTTCGTCATCATGGCACTGGGCATCAAGCTTGGCCATGATTACAAATCGCTAGAAACCGCTGCGACTAAAGGCATTGCTAACGGCTTGGGCGCCGTTCTTATCTTGTTAGCGGTCGGTGCCCTCGTTGGTACCTGGATTGCCGGTGGTATTGTCCCAACCATCATTTACTATGGCTTGAAAGCCATCCACCCTTCAATCTTCCTGTTGGCGACTATGCTGATCTGTTCGATGACAGCACTGGCAACGGGGACTTCTTGGGGTGCGGCGGGTACAGCCGGTATCGCGATGATGGGTATTGGCCAGGGCCTAGGTATTCCTGCGCCAATGACAGCAGGTGCTGTCCTATCTGGCTGTTACTTCGGTGACAAACTATCACCACTATCAGACTCGGTAATTCTGGCTTCATCGATGTCGAATGTAGAAGTTGTGGAGCATATCAAAGGCATGCTGCCGATTGCCCTGATCAGCTACATCATTACCGGTATCCTGTTTACCGGTGTTGGCATTCACTACGCCGGCAATGTCGATATGTCTCAGGTTGATTCTGTTATCCTTGCAATGGACAAGCAGTTCGTGATCTCGCCATTCTCCTTTGTCCCGGTGATCATTGTGCTTGCCCTTCTGGCTTTGCGCCTACCTTCCTTCCCAGTTATCTCGCTAGGTTCATTGCTGGGTATCGTATGGGCGGTAATGGTTCAGGATATGGACCCACTTGTTGCCTTCAACACCGCTTGGGCACCTTTCTCGATTGACTCTGGCGTTGACTTCATTGATGCAATCCTCAACCGTGGCGGCATGTCATCAATGCTTGGCTCGGTGGCAGTGATCATATTCGGCCTTGGCTTCGGTGGACTACTGGATAAAGTTGGCGTCCTGCAGACTATTGCCAAGATTTTCGAAAAACGCGTCAACTCAGCGGGTAGCCTCTCGGTTTCAACTATTGCTACGGCCTTCCTAGGTAACGTTTTCGGTTCAGCGATGTATGTATCTCTTATCCTGACACCAAAAATCTGTGCCAAGAACTATGACCGTCTTGGCTACCAGCGCAAGAACCTGTCACGAAATGCAGAGTTCGGCGGTACGTTGACATCCGGTATGGTGCCTTGGAGTGATAACGGTATCTACATGGCAAGTATCCTAGGGGTCGCAACCTTCTCCTATGCACCGTTCATGTGGTTGAGCTTCGTTTGTATCATCGTCACGATTGTTTCGTCTTACATGGGTTGGTTCGTTGACCGCTGCCCACCAACAGCGACAGTGAGCGAAGAAGCTGAGGAAACAACTCCGCTATCCACCCAAGGACAGCAACAAACTGCATAATTTGCATAACTGCCACTTATGATTAATTCAAAGAGCGCCTTAGAGCGCTCTTTTTTGATCTGTAGTCAACAATATAGTTGTAAACAAATATTAATTGAACTTATACTAACAAAGCGCTATTAACACGCTAACTTATCATTCCTTTTAGCCTCAAAACACACGATAAAAACACTTAAACCACATTATGGAAATGATTAATTAATAATAAAAAAACAATTAATCATGCTTAAAAACATCTATTTTTAATATTAAAATTTGTGAATAGGATATTAATGTAGATCACGATCACAAATACTAGCCATTACCCCATTCGGATTAGCATTCAGTAGCACATATTGACCCCCGTCAATTATTTCCCCGATAAATCAGGGACAATGACCTCGTTTCTTATTTTGAGGGCTGTGTAACAGCGCTATTTGCAGTGAAAAGCTGTGAAGATTTGTTACAGATTCCTTATTTTGGCCAACCGGCCTTTTTGATTCCTAAGAGGTTACATATGAGCAATCCAGCAGAGAAAAACCAAAAGGTAACGATAGGTGCATATATTGCCCTAGCGTTCGCTTTTGTGTTCTTTTCAGGTCTACTACAAACCAATGAGTGGTACGGTGTATTTGATTTCAACACCCTAAACGGCTCTTTCGGTACCATGGCAAACACGGTAACAGCAGCGGCAGACGGTGCGGTTGAAGTTACCCAAACGACCATGCGCGGTACTGGCGGTAGCGGTGCACGTGACGGCTTCCTGTTTGCCCTAACACTTGTCCCTACAGTTATGTTCGCTCTGGGTATGATCAACGTCCTTGAGCACTACGGTGCCCTAGACGCTGCTCGTAAGCTGCTAACCCCACTACTACGTCCACTAGTTGGCCTTCCAGGTGATACTGGCCTTGCGCTAATCGCTTCTCTACAGAACACTGACTCAGGCGCATCAATGACCCGCCAGCTTCAAGAAGGCGGTCACATCACCCAACGCGAAACCGATGTGTTTGCGATGTTCCAGTTCTCTGCCGGTGCAACCATTGTTAACTTCTTCTCTTCAGGTGCGGTGCTATTCACCCTAACCTATGCTGACGGCAGCAACGCAGTAACCTCTTCAATCGGTCTGGCTGTAGTCATCATGTTCGTGATGAAGATTGTTGGCGCGAACATCTTCCGCCTATACCTAAAAGCCACTGACAAGAAAAACAACGTTTCTACTGAGAAGGAGACCGCATAATGTCTCAAGCAACTAAAAAACCAATGGTTACTGATATCTTCGTAGAAGGCGCGAAGAAAGGCTGGGCAATCTCGACTAGCTCAACAATTCCAAACGTACTGATGGCATTCGTGATCATCAAAGTACTTTCACTGACAGGTGCACTAGACGCAATGGGCGTTCTGTTCTCACCTATCATGGGCATCTTCGGCCTGCCTGGTGAAGCTGCAGCTGTACTAATCGGTGCCTGGATGTCTATGGGTGGTGCGGTTGGTGTAGTAATCACCCTGTTTGATGCTGGTATCCTTGACGGTAACCACATCGCTATCCTAGCCCCAGCAATCTACCTAATGGGTTCTCAGGTTCAATACCTTGGCCGTATCCTAGGTGTTATCGGCACAGAAGGCCGCCACATCCCTGTGATGGTTGCGATTTCTGTTCTGAACGCATTCGTTGCTATGTTCGTGATGAACATCCTAGTGTAAATCACTACCTCAAGGGGGCATATTGCCCCCTTTTTCCTGTCGCTATTCATACCCTATAAGGTTTCTCTCAGGAGCTAATATGAGTTTCTCACTGCAAGATTACTTGGAAGAACTACGCCCGCTGATCGATGTTGATTGCGGTACGCTAACCAAAGAAGGCATTGAAGTTATTGCCAACCAGATGGAACAAAAATATGTTGATCTGGGCTGGAACGTTAAGCGCATTGACTGCGGTATTGCCGGTACAGGTCTTGAAGTTCGCAACAAGCCTGACGCAGAGCAAATTGACGTGATGCTAATCGGCCACATGGATACTGTATTCCCTGTTGGCACTGTTGCTGCTCGCCCAATGACGTTTGATGACAAGC
The DNA here is from genome assembly GCF_003026455.1 of Photobacterium rosenbergii. Classification (GTDB taxonomy): domain Bacteria; phylum Pseudomonadota; class Gammaproteobacteria; order Enterobacterales; family Vibrionaceae; genus Photobacterium; species Photobacterium rosenbergii. The sequence goes on along the minus strand of NZ_PYMB01000004.1, from coordinate 175,217 downwards.
GTGCTTACGGCCCTGGCGTTTCTGACATGAAATCTGGTCTATTGAACGTTGTTTACGCCCTGCGTGAAATGGACAAGGAAACACTGGATAAGCTGTCTATCTGTGTATGCATGAACCCAGATGAAGAAATCGGTTCACTACACTCTGAAAAATGGCTAAAGAGCGTTGCGGTTAACGCAAAAAATGTACTGGTGGCAGAAGCTGCCCGTGCTGATGGCTCTTTGGTAAAAGCCCGTAAGGGTATGGCTCGCTACCGCCTGACTTTTGCAGGTAAAGCGGCACACGCCGGTAACGAACCACAAAATGGCCGCAGTGCAATCACTGAAATGGCAAACTGGATCCTAGCGATTAACGAGCTGACCAACTTCGAAAGCGGCACGACCCTAAACGTAGGTGTAGTGAAAGGTGGCGCAGGTGCCAACATCGTTCCAGACCACGCTGAAGCTGTTGTTGACGTTCGCTTCTGGGATAACGACGAATACGCTGCGGCTGATGCAAAAATCCGCGCGATGGCAGAAACGCCATTCGTTGACGGCGTAGCAATCACCATTGACCGTGAAGCACACAAACCTTCTATGGTTCCTTCTGAGAAAACAGAAGCACTGATGGCTTTGGTTGAAGAATCAGGTAAAGAACTGGGTATCGACATTACTTGGCAAGAAGTAGGCGGCGGCTCAGATGCCAACCTTACTGCGGTACTTGGTATCCCGACGCTTGATGGCCTTGGCCCTGCAGGTGCAGGCTTCCACAGTGCTGACGAATACCTTGAGCTTGAAACTATCGAGCCTCGTATCCAGTTACTTAAGAAAGTACTAGCTAAAATCGCGGGTTAATTAATACTAACTCACCGTTTTAGACAAAAGGGCGCTGCGGCGCTCTTTTTCATTCTGCCACTTAATCATTCAGCTCAACTTCCTCCAGCTTACTTCTTCGGGCACGTCAGAGCTTTTCTGTTTGCCCGGTATGCCTCCAAATGTTTCTTACGTACCTTTGCCATATGTGCTTGGGCAAATTGTGATTTTACTTTTAGAGAGGCACTCATAACCATTCCGTATACTTAAGTTGGCGTGGATAGGCTACAGACATACAAAACACCGTTCAATAGAGCAAACTCAATCAATACAATTCGATACAATAACCCTCTTCGTGCCACATAAGTGGCATTTAATATGGATGTTTTCTGCAAAACTGATCTTGATCAATGACGTTACTGCGCTTTGCCCTTATCCTCGTCCCATAAGTTGCAATATAAATACACCTTTAAAGGAATGCAATAATGTCGAACTTAGCAATGTTCTGTCACCAATGCTCTATGGCCCAGACTGGCGGCTGTGGTAGCACGGGTAAAACTCAAGGTACTTGTGGTAAAGATGAAAACCTTTCCCGCCTGCAAGATATTATGATTTTCGGCCTGAAAGGCCTTTCTGCCTACCGTACTCATGCCGATGATCTAGGTGCAGATACCAAGTCAGTTGATGACGTGATTGCCGAAACACTCTACTTCACGCTGACTAACGTTAACTTCAGTTTCGATCAGCATATCGCACAGCTAATGAAGATTGGTGGTGCCGGTAGCGAGATGATGTCTCGTCTTGGTGAAGCCCACCATGGCCGCTTAGGGATCCCTACTCCTGTTTGTGTGCCACAAAACAAAGCTGAAGGTAAAGGTATCCTAGTTACCGGCCACGATCTTGAACTACTAGAGCGCCTTTTGATTGCCACCGAAGGTAAAGGCATCAATATCTATACCCACTCAGAAATGCTACCTGCCCACGGCTACCCTGAGCTGCGTAAGTACAGCCACCTTAAGGGTAATATCGGTAAAGCTTGGTTCGACCAAAAACAACTCTTCCAGAAGTGGAACGGGACTATCATCGTTACCACCAACTGTATTGTCCCGCCAACTGGCCGTGCTGATTATGCAGACCGTCTATACAGCTATGGCATTGTGGGTATCGATAACTGCCGCCAGCTTGAAGATGATTTCGGTCCATTGATTGAGCAGACTTTGAGCCTGCCGGATATCGAAGGTTTCGAGAGCGAAGAAACCCTGATGACAGGCCATAACTACAAGACGATTCTTGGCTTGGCTCCACAGATCCTTGAAGCAGTTAACGAAGGCAAGATCAAACAATTCTTCGTTGTTGCCGGTTGTGATAAGCCTGGTAAGCCGAATGACTACTTCCGCGAGTTGGCTCTATCGATCCCGGACGATTGCATTATCCTGACATCTTCGTGCGGTAAGTTCCGTTTCAACGACCATGACTTCGGTACCGTTCCTGGCACAGAGATCCCACGTTACCTCGACCTTGGCCAGTGTAACGACAGCTACGGTGCGGTGATGATCGCACTAGCCTTGAGCGATGCGATGGGTGTGCCTGTCAACGATCTTCCAGTGAACATCGTTCTATCTTGGATGGAGCAAAAAGCGGTATTGATCCTGCTGGCGCTATTCAACCTAGGTATCCAGAACATCTACCTTGGCCCTAACCCGCCAGAATTTGTTAACGAAGATATCTTTGCCTTCCTGCAGCAGCAGTTCAACCTGCAGCTAACTGGCAATGCCAAAGATGATTTGGCTCGCATGCTGAACCCTCAACCGCAACTAGACGTGGTTGAAGTGTAAAACGGCAATCATGCCCTCGGGCCGGCCCTCTGCTACCCACTAGGGGTCGGCCCACCCTTAATTAAAACAATAACACAGCAACATGTTTGCCTGTGTCGATTACCTGCACCTGTTAAACAGGGCTTGCCCATTGGAGCCAGTCATGTCTACTCATCCACAAAGCCAATCGCAGTTTGTCACCATGGACGGCAATGAAGCCGCCGCATCAGTCGCTTACCGCTGTAATGAAGTGATCGGTATCTACCCTATCACCCCGTCTTCCCCGATGTCGGAAGCCTGCGAAACATGGGAATCCCAGCAAAAAGAAAATATCTGGGGCCAAGTCCCTCGCGTTATTGAAATGCAATCTGAAGGCGGTGCCGCCGGTGCGGTGCACGGTGCCCTGATGGCTGGCGCGATGTCGACTACCTTTACTTCATCGCAAGGGTTATTGCTCAAAATCCCTAACATGTACAAAATTGCAGGCGAACTCACCCCGTTCGTCATGCATGTTGCCGCCCGTACTCTTGCAACCCATGCTTTGTCTATTTTCGGTGATCACTCAGATGTGATGGCAGTTCGCCAAACAGGCTTTGCCATGCTGGCAGCAGGCAGTGTGCAGCAAGCCCATGACTTTGCGCTTATCAGCCAAGCTGCAACATTGGAAAGCCGTGTACCCTTCGTGCACTTCTTCGATGGCTTCCGTACCTCGCATGAAATCAACAAAATCAAAGTGATTGATGACGCGACGTTACATGCCATGATAGACAACGAGCAAGTCAACGCCTTCCGTGAACGCGGCCTGACCCCAGATGCCCCGAGCATCCGCGGTACCGCACAAAACCCAGATACCTTCTTCCAGGCTCGTGAAGCTTCAAACCTGTTCTATCAAGCCTGCCCTGATATCGTGGCAGACAAAATGGCACAGTTTGCTGAATTAACTGGCCGCGAATATCGCCCGTTTGACTACTACGGCCACCCACAAGCTGATGACGTCATTGTCGTAATGGGCTCGGCGTCATCGACGGTAAAACAAGCCGTTGACCACCAGCTAGCTCTCGGCCAAAAAGTCGGTGTCATTACCGTTCACTTGTATCGCCCGTTCTCGCTATCACATTTGATTGCCGTTTTACCGACTTCGGTGGCTCGTATCGCAGTGCTTGATCGCACCAAAGAGCCGGGCGCATTGGGCGAGCCGCTTTACTTAGATGTCATGGCGGCCTTACAACAGGCTGTTGCCAACCAGCAATTCCCGCACATGCCTGTGATTGTCGGTGGCCGTTATGGCTTGTCGTCCAAAGAGTTTACCCCGTCCCATGCGGCAGGCATTTTCAACGCCATGCTTGAAGGTCAAATCAGGCATCCGTTTACAGTGGGGATCATCGATGACATCACTCACTTATCCCTACCTCAACCGAATACTATCGACATTGAGCCTGCGGGGCGTCTGCGGGCGCTGTTTTATGGCTTGGGTGCCGACGGAACCGTCAGTGCCAACAAGAACACTATCAAGATTTTGGGTGAGAATACCCCGTTGCACACGCAGGGATATTTTGTCTACGATTCAAAAAAATCAGGCGGGATCACCACCTCGCATCTGCGTATTGATAGTCAATCCGTCGAAGCGCCATATCTGATTGAACAGGCCGACTTTATTGCTTGCCACCAATTCCAGTTTGTCGACAAGCTGGAAATGTTCGAAAAAGCAGCGCCCAAAGCGACCCTGCTCCTAAACAGCCCCCATGATGCTGACAGTGTTTGGCAGCACCTCCCACGGGAAGTGCAGCAGGTGATCATCGGCCGCCAATTGAAGCTGTATGTCATTGATGCAGTTAAACTGGCCCGGGAGCTTGGCCTGAAAAACCGCATCAATACCATTATGCAGGCAGGCTTTTTCGCCCTCAGCAACTTGATGCCACTTGAGGACGCCCTTTCTCAGCTAAAGACAGCTATTGAAAAAAGCTACAGCAAACGTGGCCCAGCAATTGTTGAAGCCAACCATGCTGCGGTAGATGCGGCGGTTGCACATATTCAGTCTGTGGCGATTCCGGATGAAGTCACCAGTGTTTTCCGTCGCCCACCGGTCGTCAGTGAAAATGCACCGGACTTGGTCAAGCGTGTTAGCGCCATGATGATGGCAGACAAAGGTGACCAACTGCCTGTCAGTGCTTTCCCCGTTGATGGCTGCTGGCCGACAGCAACAACCCAGTGGGAAAAACGTAACATTGCTCAGGAAGTCCCAGTATGGGAAGAAGATCTGTGTACCCAATGCAATATCTGCACCTTGGTGTGCCCGCATGCTGCAATCCGAGCCAAAACCGTTTCCCCGGGTGAATTGGTTGATGCCCCTGACGGTTTCAAGCATACCGACTATAAACAGCGTGACTTCAAGGGCCAAGCTTATACCTTGCAGGTCTCTCCAATGGACTGTACCGGCTGTAACCTATGCACTACGGCATGCCCTGCCAGTGACAAAGACAACCCAGCCCGTAAGGCAATCAACATGGTGCCGAAGCAGGAGGTTATCGAACAGCAAAGCACTAACTATGAGTACTTCTTGCAACTCCCAGAAGTGGAGCGCATTGATATCAAACGTATCGATGCCCGCACCAGCCAACTGCTGCAGCCACTGTTCGAGTACTCTGGCGCCTGCTCGGGTTGTGGCGAGACATCTTATGTCAAATTACTTACCCAGCTATTCGGTGACCGCTTGCTGATCGCCAATGCAACTGGCTGTTCATCTATCTATGGGGGTAACTTACCGACCACACCGTACGCCGTTAACAGTGACGGACGTGGTCCGGCTTGGGCTAACTCGCTCTTTGAGGACAATGCCGAATTTGGCTTAGGCATGCGCTTGGCACTGGACAGCAAGCGTAACAATGCCCTGTCACTGCTTGAAAATGCCCGCGATATTATTCCGGCAGAGTTGATCGAGCAGATCCGTGAAGATGCCTTCGACAGTAGTGAAGCTGCCGTTGTCCGCCAACGTGGCAACCTTACCCGCTTGCGTGCTGCTCTACCTTACTCAATGCGCCAGCTTGACACTTGTGCCGACGACTTGGTGGCGAAAAGTAACTGGATTGTCGGTGGTGACGGCTGGGCCTATGACATCGGTTATGGCGGCTTGGACCATGTGCTTGCCGGCGGCGATAACGTCAATGTACTGGTCATGGATACCCAAGGCTACTCCAATACCGGCGGCCAACAGTCAAAAGCTACCCCAACAGGGGCAGTCGCCAAATTCGCCACCCAGGGTAAAACCAGCCAAGGCAAAGATTTGGCGCTCAACATGATGATGCATGGCAATGTCTACATCGCCAAGATCGCACTGGGTGCCAACATGAACCAGACCATCAAAGCCCTGCAGGAAGCAGAAGCCTATCCAGGCCCATCTTTGGTGATCGCTTACTCGCCGTGTATTACCCATGGCTTTGACATGGCAGAAGGCGTCGAGCACCAGCAGTTGATGGTAGATTCGGGGCTATGGCCACTGTTCCGCTTTGACCCGCGCCGGATTGCCAAAGGCCGTGCCGCGCTGCAGATGGACTCTAAGCCAGCCAAGAAAGATATCGAAGAGCTAATTGGCCGGGAAGCGCGCTTTACCCAAATAAAGCGCAAAGATCCGCAGCGCTACGAGCAGAACCTCGCCCAACTTCGTCAGCAAGTTAGCCACAAACACCAACTGCTTGAGCAGTTGGCGCAGTGGAAACCAGCGCAAGAAAAAAGCGAATAACACCATTTATTTCATACAGCACTCAACAAGAACACAAAGCGGCTGGAGGCAAGGTTTACCCAACAACCAGCCGCAAAAAATAGTTAGGAGACCCTATTATGGCTAACATCGGTATTTTTTTCGGTAGCGATACCGGCAACACAGAAAAAGTGGCAGAGAAGATCGCTTCTAAGCTGTCTTTAGAAGCGCAGGACATTGCAGGCAACAGCAGCGAGATCTTTGATGACTATGATTTATTGATCCTAGGTACCCCTACTGCCAACTATGGTGAAATGCAACCAGACTGGGATTACTTTGTCCCTGAACTAGAAGACGCCGACCTCAATGGCAAAAAAGTAGCGCTATTCGGCCTGGGCGATCAGATTGACTACCCAGATAGCTTTCTTGATGCCATGGGCGAGTTGGCCGAAATGGTGGAAGAGGCTGGCGGTACACTAATCGGTGAATGGCCGACTGATGGCTATGAGTTCAACGACTCCCGTGCAGTCAAAGAAGGAAAATTTGTTGGCCTGGCGCTTGATGAAGACCGTCAACCAGAACTTACGGATGATCGTATTGCCACTTGGTTAGCTTCTCTGGGCCTATAGGCGTTAATTTCCCTACTGAACAAAAGAACAAAGGCTGCATCTTCTCGGTGCAGCCTTCTCTGATCTGGGTATTACGCCGATGCGCACACCATTATTAATGGTTTTAGCTAGAGCGGTTACTGTTGCAACGAAGAAGAGGAAGTTTCGACGCTTTCGCCACGGCGCATGCAGTCGAATTTAAACTTTAGGGTTTGCAAAGGACGCCGCCATACCAATTTCGGCATAGCCCATCGCAGCACATGGTTAAAGTGCAGGCGCTTGGCAGGCTGGTAGCAGTGGCTTTTACACTGGATACAGTTTGGCTTTTCATTACCAAGTCGGCATTTTTCAACGCGGTGTTCAACATATTTAATTAGCCCTTCACATTCAGGGCACATAATGGCACCACGGTGCAGCGTTTTACAGTAAAGGCGAATCATCGCCTTTGCAGTATCCAACTCACGCTGCTGACGAGCTGGACTAGAAGTTTGAGAGATCATAGTGGCGCTATTATCCACTGCCACCCCGGCATTTATATGATCTCGATCAAGTCAGGCTAGCGAACAAACAAATCACTCAGCTAAATTGCGACGCACCAAAATAAAATCCTGCTAACAATCTTTGCTTTTTCCCTACAGTACCCCAAAAGATTTACGTCTAACGACGTAGCAAAAAGTACTATGCCCCTATTGCTGACTTAGCAAGGTAAGCCTCAGCACTCGCGATGGTCTGGTTCAAGGTTTGCTCTATTGCTCGACATTCTTCAACCGATACTGGCTCATTTTGCTTAAATTTAGCCTCAGCCACACCACAGCATTCACGTAATGGCCTTGCACTGAGGTTTGCCGCGACCCCCTTCAACGCATGGACAATGTTAAGTGCATGATCTTGCTGACCGGGCTCCGAAACCGCCGCAACCAAGACCTGCCCTTTGCCGGCATTGTCCTCGATGAAAATCTCCAGCAGCATACAGACAGTGTCCTCATCACCATCCATCGCTTCCCGCAATGCATTCACATCAAGCCAATCAGAAGACAGCGTTGCCCCAGGTTCTTCACCTAATCTGGAGTGCTCTGCTATTGTCGCCTCTTGCTTACTTGCATTGAGTTCAGTAGCGGCGTAATTAGAAACCTCTTCATGATGGCTTGCCTCTTCTGATTGTTCACCCAGAGAAGAGTCTTCCTGAGTAGGATGGCGGGACTTAATCTCCGCACTTTCATCCATAAAAGCTTGTATTGCCAATGCTGCAGGTGTGAACACCATCTTCAACAACTCACCAAGGTTTTCTAGCTTTTCACTATTAGCCTGGTTCTTTGCTTCGTGTTCAATCTGTTCGGCCAAGGCATGAATTTGCTCAGTGCCCAAGCTGGCTGACACCCCTTTCAAGCTATGCGAAATCATTTGTACCTGATCTAAATCTCCGGCCTGGAGGGCCTTTACAATCTTATGGCCGTCATCAAGGTGCTCATCAACAAACACTTCCAATAACATAGTGACCATATCACGGTCGCCATCCATGGTATCAAGCAGGTATTCGGTATCAAAGACCACCATGGCTTCCACGTCAGCAGATAAGCTTAATGGCTTAGATACAGGCTCAACAGATTGGTTAAGCTCGAACGCCGATTCAGAGGAAGCTTCCAAGTCAATTTTCGTATCTCCTTTGCTCTTCACCAACTGGTTATACCCAATACCCAGAGCTGCCACCAGCGCCATAACAGAAATGGCTATCAATGAATAACCTATAACACCGGGCATGGTAGCGCCAAGATAAAGACTCGGCAGCGCAACGACAATTAAGCAGATACCAATCAAACTTGCCGCAGAATGGCGAGAGGGCTTGGGGGTAGTAGAACCTTTACCGGAAGCGTTTGTCATGGTCACTCCTTTCCATTTCACCAATGGTAAAACACCTCAACCTTGGTATGGAAATGTATTCACTTAAGTACTAAAAGACATACAAAAACTGTAGGCAAAAAAATTAGAGAGGTACAACCAAAATCAGAGTTTGCTTCCAAAATATGCAACAAAACACTCAACAAAAAAAGGGCAACTCAGAAAGCTGCCCTTTTTACAATATGTTAGCTGTCGCTATTAAGTCGACGCAACAGCTGATCTTTTAAGTTTGGAGGGGTACCTTTCAAGGTCAAGGTATCCGTATCAGCATCATAGAAGATGCGCTCACCAAGCAGCATACCATCAAAATTGATGGTCACCCCACCGCCAGAGCCAACAAACTTAGTAAGCTTACGCATTGCGGTGCGATCTGCAGGGAAGCTCTCTTCCAACTCATAACCTTGTTGAGAAGTGAACTGATAGAAGTCAGTACCGTCTTCTGATTCTGGAAGCTCGGCAGCCAGCTCTTTAACGGTGACTTCATCACCAGCTTGTAGCTGGCTATTGCAGTAGTCATACACTTGCTTGCGGTATTCCTGCTTCTCGTCTTTATCCATTCTTGAATCAGCACAGAAATCTTCCACGGCTTGCATCAGAACCTGATTTTGTTCTTTAACATCCAAACCCACTTCCGCTTGAAGGAAATCTAGGAAGAAATCAGCGATCTTACGGCCCACACGCCCTTTGATATAAGTGAGGTAGCGGTTAGAGTCAGCATCGGTCTCCCATGAAGACAAATCGATACGGGCAACAATATCCATCTTCGAGACGTCCAGGTAGTCCGTCGCACTGATATCAAGCTGCTCGGTAACCTTCATACTGTGGCAAGTCGGCAGTAGGCCGATAAATAAGTAGTCAGTGGCCAAAGATTGGTATTCAGCAATCACCAGCGTACCGGTTTCGGCAAACGGGTATTTCGCCAACTCCGTTTGCAGGCGCTGGGCTGATTGGTTAGAAAATGTAAGAAAGTCCAACTCACCGCGACGGGCCTGTTTCAGCCAGTGGCCAAATTCGCTATCGTCGGAGAAGTGGCCAAACCCTTTGGCCCCTTTGCTGCTGTATACACGGTGAAGCTCGGAGACCAGTTCTTCTGTTGCCGTGTTATTTTCAAGGGATTGTTTTCGTAGATGAATTTCCAATTCATCGTTTTCATTCTTAACAATTTGGTGAAGAATGACATTGGAAAGCGTGAGACTCATAATGGAAAAATTTCAGTAATTCTAATGTGTAGGTTATTATAAGTCGCTTTCCTTAACATTAAACAAGATTAAACAAGACTTCCTATGCCAATTACTTCAAAATACACCAATAAAAAAGTTGAACAAATCATTGAAGATATGTTCGATGTATTAGAGAAGCATGATGCTTCTGCAGAACTTGCACTGATGATCGTAGGCAACATCGCCACTAACATCATCAATGCTGACGTTCCTGCATCGCAAAGGAAAGCTATTGCAGACAAATTTGCACACGCGCTGCAATCTTCCATCAAAGAAGATTAATCTTGTTGCTTGTGACAGAGCTATATAGGACTGGGAAACACTGACATCTATGGTCTCCAGCGGTAACAATTACAAAGACAAAGTCTCTCAGCTTATCAGCTGGGGACACTGGTTCAGTTTTTTCAATATCATCGCTGCCATGCTTTTGGGTACGCGGTATATTGCCCATTCTGAGTGGCCGGCGTCCCTGCTCGGCCAACTCTACCTGTTGACAAGCTGGGTAGGCCACTTCGGCTTTTTGGTGTTCGGGTTCTATATCCTCATCCTGTTCCCAGCTAGCTTCATTATCCCATCACAACGCCTAATGCGGCTGTTTGCAGTGTTAGTAGCCACCATTGGCCTAACCGCTTTGCTGCTTGATACCCATGCCTATGAATCCCTTGAGCTCCATTTGAGCCCATTGGTCTGGGATCTTCTCCTAAGTGGAGAGCGCACCGAACTCAATGCCCGCTGGCAATATTTGTTTATTACTGTCCCGGTAATCTTCCTGCTCCAGTTGGTTCTATCCGAGTGGCTGTGGCGCAAGCTTAGAAAGCTGACCCGCAAGCATGTTGGGGTCCCTATCGCTACCGTCTTTGGGATCTGCTTTATTAGCAGCCACTTGATGTACATCTGGGCTGATGCCAATTTATACCGCCCAATTACTGCCCAACGCTCTAATTTCCCGCTGTCTTACCCAATGACGGCGAAAACTTTCATGGAAAAGCATGGCTTGCTTGACCGTGAAGAATATACCGAACGCCTCAATGCCCAGGGGATAGAGGCCAGCGAACAGCTGCGTTACCCGCTGGAAAAAATGGCCTTCGACGATCCTGGCACTGGCAAAAACCTGTTGGTTGTCATGATTGATGGCCTACGCAGCGATATGGTAGAAGCCGACACCATGCCTTACCTATCAGCGTTTGCCAGCCAGAATCTGAATTTCGAAAACCACTACAGCAGTAGCAACGAGAATACGGCAGGCATTTTCGGCTTGTTCTATGGGTTACCGAGTAGTTATATCAACAGCGCACGTTCAAGCAATACCAAGCCACTTGTGGTGAGTACTCTTGAAAAACGTGGCTACCAGTTTGGCTTATTTGGCAGCGATGACCTGCTGCAGGACCCGATTTATACCGAAGCCATTTTCAGCGGTCTACCACTCGAAGCAATGGCAGGAATCGCTCAAGATACCGAGGTCGTGGAAAGCTGGGCAAACTGGCTTGAAGCTAGAGATAGCGACAAACCTTGGTTTAGTTATATTGAGCTAAACTCGGTTCAAAACTTCGAAGAAGGCGGTGACTACACACCAAGATTCGAACCGTCACTAGGCTCTAACAACATATCAGGACAAGACACAAACCTGATCCTGAAGAACAGTTACCGAAATGCTGCTTATTTTATCGATGAGCAACTGATCCAGATCTTTGACCAGTTGGTGCAGCAGGACGCTTTGGACGATACCATCGTGATTATCACCGCAAACCATGGTACGGAGTTCAACGAGACTGGCAGCAACAGCTGGGGCGCGAACAGCAACTACAGCCAATACCAACTCAAAGTGCCTTTGGTTATTCATTGGCCGGGAAGTGTCTCCTCAGTCAGTGACAGGCTCACCAGCCACTTGGATATTGCGCCAACGCTGATGGAAGCATTACTCAATACGACGACACCAGCAAGTGCATACAGCAGCGGCAGTAGTTTGTTTACCGGTTCATCCAAGCGTCGCTGGATCCTAGCTGGCAACGAAAGGGATATTGTAATGATCCAGCCGACATCCACCACGGTGATCGATCAATACGGCAACTACCTGGTATATGACCAAGACTACAAACGATTGGATGCTGCCAAGCCCAAGCTCTCTACCCTGATGCAGGCCATGCACGAGATGAAGCGCTTCCACCAGGCACACTAACCACACTGATTATCTAGAAGGGAGGGCAGCCATTTGGCTGCCCTCTTTGTTTTTGCCCCGGTATAGGGAAACCTTGTTCAGAGATATTCTTTATTATCGGCATAGCATTGGTCATAGCCATCATGCCAGCCATAGGCATATTTGTTATCTGCTTCCATCCTTTCAGGGTCCTGCCTGAATCCATCCAGATGAGTCGATGGCTCGTTCTTGCGGCTAAAGCAGCCATCTTGGTACCCATCCAGGTAAGGACGGGTAAACCCTAAATCAGACAACGTCTCATGGCGGGTCTCGGCACACCCCAAAAGAATGATACAAAAAAGCGATAGTCCCGCAAACTTCAGTAAAAAAGTCATAAACATCCGTATATGAATATAAACACCTAAAATGTAGCGGAGTACACCTTTATCGCCTGTCTTAGTTTCGATACTTCCGCTATCTTATAGCTCAAAGCAATTAGGGTTTTCGAGGAAGAAATAATGAACAAAACCGTCTTAATTACCGGCGCAAACCGTGGTGTCGGGCTGGCGTTAACCGTGGCTTACCTTGAAGCCGGTTGGCAGGTCTTTGCAACCTGCCGCGATATAGCCAATGCCGAAGAGTTAACCCACCGGCAAGATGTTTTTCCAAACCTGACTATTGCCGAACTTGATGTCACTGATCACCAAGCTATCATGCACCTCGCCCAATCCATGGAATCTGTGAGCTTAGATTTGCTTATCAACAATGCCGGTTACTACGGCCCCAAAGGATATGGGTTTGGCAACACCGATGCAGATGAATGGCGTAAAGTATTCGAAATCAACACCATTGCCCCTCTGAAAATTGCAGAAGCCTTTTACCCCCAACTCAAGCAAGGTACACCCGGTGTACTTGCCTGCCTTTCTTCCAAAGTCGGCAGCACGGCTGAGAATACCAGTGGTGGCGGATACATCTACCGCTCTTCAAAAGCTGCGCTGAACTCAGTGGTAAAAAGCCTATCCAATGATTTGCTACCAGAAGGCATCATTTCCATTGCCCTCCACCCAGGCTGGGTACAAACCGAAATGGGCGGGCCAAATGCCCTCATCGATAGCCAGACTTCAGCCCTTGGGTTGAAAAAAGTGATAGACAACCTAACGCCCGCCGACTCAGGCTTGTTTATGGATTATCAGGGCAATTATTTACCTTGGTAAAGGTATATTGAGGCTTGGCGTAAAAGCCAAGCTCTACATTTAATATTTAATGCGATTTGTTCGGCAAAAAAAACTTGCCTCAAGTTTACTTTGCTAAATACAGACTAAACTAGCCTGCAGGAGAGTCTGATATAACATAACTACCGTTCAACCTGTGAGGATAGACAAGTTTAATGGAGTACTACAGCCGCTTAAAAAAAATAAAGCAACAATCAGTTAGTAGGATCTTTTATTCATTACTTGTACTCGTTGCTCTAGCAACACCGCTGTCATTATCACGCTGGGTGACAACAGGCTTCCTGCCTATCTATTCCATACATATCGTAGTTTTTCTTGCTGCCATAATCCTTTTTTTTCAGCGGGCCAAAACACCAATATTCGTTATGGAAATCTTTCTGGTTGTATGTAGTATGACGATTGGTCTGGGGACAACACTCACGTTCGGTATTTCTGCTAACACCGCAAGTATGTTTATGTTTTTGCTGCTTGTCACCAGTATCAGGCGAACTAAATTCGAGATGCTTATAATTAGTGGTTTATATTTAGCTGTTGTATCTGTAATTGGTTACCTCTTTACTGACGGGTATTTAACGCCTCGAGTAGAACACGAAATAGCCCTATCGCAGCCAGTAACATGGATATCACACCTTCTGATTATGGTCATTGCTGGCTATGCTGCTATCGACGCAATTTTAAAATTAAATGAAGTGAAATTATCTCTTTTAAATAATATCTCCAAACAAAAACTGCAGATTGAACACCTTGCCAATCATGATAATTTAACTGGGCTACTTACACTAAGGGTGGCAAACGACCGTTTGAAAGCGGCCATAAATAAAGCTAACCGTAATCAAGAGATGTGCTTCCTTCTATTCTTGGACCTTGATGGCTTTAAACTTATAAATGATAAGTACGGCCATGATGTTGGAGATAAGGTTATTCAAACTGTTGCGAAAAGAATGCTTGCAGTCACACGCCATACAGACAGTTGCTGCCGGATAGGAGGCGATGAGTTTTTAATCATTTTACCTGGCGTAAAAGATAAAACGATTGTAGTTAAAATATGCCAAAGGATCATTGAAGAAACAGTTAGCCCGATCTTTATTGGCGGTGACAAAGTTACTGTTGGTGTCAGCATTGGTGGTGCCAATTTCCCAAATGATGCGGTTGATTCAGACTCTCTCAAAAAACTTTCCGACATGAGAATGTACAAAGTAAAAGAAACGGGTAAAAACAATTTTTCACTGTGCGACTGAGTCAAAATATCTGGCACTAATTTCAGTAATAGAAAGATCTCATTCTCCCACTTGCGTTCAAGAAAGATAAGTCGCGCAGGGACTTCCTGTAATACTGCTATAGCTTCCCATAACCACTCGCTGAGCGAATTGACAATTACACCACACCTGTGTTATGCGTCGCATTCTTAGTAATTTCCCAACATAAAAATGTTAGTTTGCTGTATCCATTAGCCTTTCATAGTAAAAAAATCGTAACAATAGCAATGAAATAACCCTCGAAGGCAGTCTGTTACCCCGTTGCCGCCAAAAAGCTTCCACCGGTATCGAATACGGATTGAAGTAATTCTGTGCTACATCACAAGCTATGTTTTGGGAAGGTCATTTGGCTCAGACTACACACATTCAAGACTTCTATGATCGGGTACTTAACTTGACGGGGAAGTCTCATGGTTTACGAACCACTTGCGAGCAAATATGCCGGAACCTTCTACTGAGCTTTTCAGTGGAAGACGCTACCTTGGTCGTTGCTTACAAGTCACACTGGATGACTTTGCTCAATGTGGGAAAGGAGGGTATCCATTACTTTTTCCCTCCCGTTGAATATCAAGACAGCGACACTTTCCCTTTTCACCAAGTGACCAAGGCCATTAGGCTGAAAAAATGTACCCTCGTTGACTATAAAAACGTTCGTCGACTAACGCTTCCGTTGGAAAGACGCTCTCAGATCATAGGCTGTATGATTGTTGATTTTCCGCAAAACGTTGACACCTCACAACTAAGCGCCTGTGACTTTCGTTATCTTGGGGCATTACTCGCCTCCGAGCTTAACGCTTCCATGATTGATGCCATTATTCAAGACGAGCACAGCGGGCGACGAATCGCAGAGCGCGAATTGCAAATCCGCCAGCATGAACAGCACAACTTACAAAAACAACTACAGGCCTTACATGACATCTCTTTCAAGCTATGGCGGGCCCACTCTATCGACAATATGTTGTTTATTGCTGTCGATGAAGCCAAAAAGCAACTCAGCATCGACCGGATGGCTATTTTTTTATTTCAACCCGGTAACCGGATGCAAGGTACCTATGGCACCGATATCTATGGCAACACTGTGAATGAGCAATACTTTGAGTCCAAAATACCGGATTTATGGTTTGCGCCCCATATACTGCAACAAAGGGGAGAGTACCTCGCCATAGAGGATAACACGCCGCTATATCATAACTTGAAAGTCGTTGGCTTTGGTTGGAGCGCGTATATCTCTTTGTGGGATGAAGATACACCGATTGGCTGGATTGCCTGCGATAACCTATTGAGCGGGATGCCTTTACCCGGTCACCTTCACCAGTTATTGAAACAGTTTGGTTTCATCGTTTCCCAGCACCTTGTCAGGCGGCAAGCTGAGGAAAAGCTCATCCAACTCAATACGGAGCTAGAGCTAAGGGTTGCTGAGCGCACCCAGGCCCTCCAGCAGGCTAAAGATAAGCTTGAAAAGGTGTCACAAGAAGATCCGCTGACCCAAGTCGCCAACAGGCGCCTATTTGATGAGCGGTTTTCTGAGGAATGGCGACGGGCCGAACGCCATAAACTACCACTTTCGTTACTGATCATCGATGTTGACCACTTCAAAGAGTACAACGATAGCTTCGGTCATGCCGCAGGGGATCAATGCCTCAAAACCATAGCGGCCACATTAGCCCCTATAGAGCGTCGAGCAGGGGCGCTCTTTGCCCGCTACGGTGGTGAAGAGTTTGTTTTATTATTGCCGGGACAAGACCAGCAAGCGGCACGATACGCTGCAGAGCACTCACTGGAAGCTATTCGAGCCCTCTGCATACCTAGCTCTCCCGAAAATGGCAGCCAAGCAAATATCGTTACGATTAGTGTCGGCGGTTGTACGGTGACCCCCTCACCAAAAAGTTCGGCTGATGCCTTTTTCAAATTAACCGACGCCGCTCTTTATGAGGCTAAATCTAGTGGCCGAAATCAGGTATTTATGATCAGTGATGACGGCTCGAATTATCGTACTCCCTAATCCGCTTTCTTCGTCGTCCGACGGCGAGGTGAGCGCGATTTTGCTGAGGAAGACGAAGCACCAGAACCCGATGACTTACGCGCTCCTTTGCTGCTCTTACCGCTGCCTTTACTGTAACGTCGTTTTTTGAACGGTTCAGGCGATTTCAAATCACGAAGGCTCTGGGGTACCTCGCTGGTTTTAACCTTTTCCATCAGCTGGGTTACCTGTCCCTCAAGTGCATCCATAAAGGGTTTATAAGCACACTTTTTATCAGCCATGTCCTGCAGTTGGTGTTCCCAGTGAGCCGTCATATCTGGATAAGTCGCCTCATCAGGCAAGGCATAAATCAGCCCCTTTCCGGCCTCTGTGGCATGGATACTTTTGCCTTGGCGCATCAACAACTGCCGCTTGAACAAAATATCAAGGATCCCGGCCCGAGTTGCCTCAGTGCCTAAACCATCCGTATCACGTAGGATTTTTTTCAGCGAACCATCAGAGACAAAGCGAGCAATCCCGGTCATCGCCTGTAACAGTGTCGCCTCAGTGAATGGCTTCGGAGGTTCAGTCATTTTATCGAGGATCTCGCCATCACGGCAGGTCAGGACCGTCCCCTTCTCGAGCGGCGGCACTTTATCTGCCAGATCAGCCTCTTTGTCGGTAGGTTCATCACGGCCAAGCAAGGCCCGCCACCCAGCCGACATCAACTGGCGTCCCCGTGCAACAAATAGCCCTCCGGCAATAGTGAACTCCAGCTTGGCTTCACTGTATATTGCTGCAGGGTAAAACTGCATCAAGTATTGCCTTGCTACCAACTGATACACCTTCTGCTCGCTACCACTCAGGCTTGCTGCGTTAACTGCCTTGGGGGTTGGGATAATTGCATGGTGGGCATCAACTTTCTTGTCGTTCCAGGCTTTCGACTTGAGGTTGGTATCTGCACCATCCACAGCTTTACCGAGTTGGTTATCCGTATTGGCAATAGCCTGACAAACCTCTGTAGCCTGACGGTAGTGATCCATTGGCAAATAGCGGCAATCCGAGCGCGGGTAAGTAATCACCTTGTGCTTTTCATACAGTGACTGGCAGGTGGCCAGCACATCGGCAGCACTCATGCCAAACCGTTTAGCGGCATCTATCTGCAGCGCTGATAGTGAGTAGGGTAATGGCGGAGCTTGTCGGGTCTCCTTCCGCTCTGAAGCGGTCACTTCGGCAGGCTGCCCCTTGATACGGCTGACAACGTTCTCGCAAAGCTTGCGGTTCATCACCCGGCCATCTTCATCCTGCCAAGGCTTACAAGCTTCACTCGGCTTCCACCTTGCGCGGATTTCTTGCTGCTGATAGGGAATAAGCGCAAACAGTTCATAAAATGACTTCGGGACAAAATTGGCAATTTCATCATCACGGCGCGTCACCAAGCCCAAGACTGGTGTCTGTACCCGACCGACCGACAATACGCCCCGGTAGCCTCCTTTCTGGCCCAGCAGGGTATAAGCCCTTGTCATGTTCATGCCATACAGCCAGTCTGCACGGGAGCGGGCCAATGCCGAGACCGATAACGGGATAAAATCACGGTTGCTTCGCAGTTTACCAAGCGCCCGCTTTACCGCTGACGGGTTAAGGTCGGAGATCAGCAGACGTTGCATGGCCGCTTTCTTACTCTGCGCAAGGTTCACATAATCTATAACCTCATCTACTAGCAGCTGCCCTTCCCTATCCGGGTCTCCGGCGTGGATCACTTCGCCAGCTTGTTTACATAGCTTACGTACTACGCCCAACTGCTTCTTAGCCGATTTACGCGGTGATAGCTGCCACTGCTGCGGTACAATCGGTAAGTCTGCCATATTCCATTTCTTATACTTCTCGTCGTAGGCATCGGGTTCGACTTGCTCAAGTAAATGACCGATACACCAGGTGACGATATCCCCGTTGCCCGCCTCGATATAACCGTCATGGTTCTTGTGAGGACGAGGCAAGACAGCGGCTATCGCACGGCCAAGGCTAGGTTTTTCTGCAATATATAGACGAGACATGGTTGAAATTCAGTTGGTTCGCTTTGGAAACTCTTGGCTGAACTATAAGAAAAAAGTGCGGAGAGAACAAGAAAAACACTGGATATAGATACAGTTCCTATATTCCGAGATAGCCTTAACAAAAAGGCCCAGCTCAGTAGAGCTAGGCCTTTGCTGTTTTTCGCTGTAAACCGCGACTAAACGATCTATTACGTTAAGCGCAGTTTTCCGCCAACCATGCCTTCACATCGGCGTATTCACCACGGAAGACAATACGATCAGCTTTCTTGCCAAGCTGGTAGGTGTACATAGGATCGTAATACTGCTCAAGCAACAAGCTCAACCAATCATAGTGGCCTGACACATCGCCATTTGTTTGCATTGCTTTCACAGCCTGCTGTTGGACCAACAGCAACTCTTCATAGCGTTGGTATCCCAGACGCTTGCGAATGCTGAACATGCCGCGTTCAAGGTACTGGGCAAAACGCTCCCAGCCATCTTGCTCGCCGTATTCAGCACAGAAATCACGCTGCATCCGAACCACATAGTCGTCAAGCAAACGCTCGAGGCGCACATCAAGCGGATCATCAACAATGGCAATCGGCGCCTGCTGCATAGCCTGGTTGATAGCCAAAGGTACGCTGACCGAGCCAATGATCTTGCCTTCATCTTCGTAGACAAAGTGCGATACCCCAGCAGCCTGCTTCTTGAGCATCGCGATTGCCAGAACATTCTCGAAGTTGATTTGGGTACGTTGTGCCGTCACGTAACGGCCAAAAGACGACCCGCGATGGTTCGCTGCACCCTCCAAATCAATACCATTTTTGAGCTCATTGACCATGATGGTTTTGCCGCAGCCTGTATTACCGCCAATAAGTGTCATTGGCTTGGTCGCTACGTCATCGATGGTGTCAATGAGGAAACGGCGCAATGCCTTATACCCACCTTCAACAAATGGGTAGTCAATGCCAGCCTCTTTTAGCCATTGCTGGGTAATGCGCGAGCGGAGCCCACCACGGAAACAGTACAAATAGCCGTTTGGGTTCGCTTCACAAAAGGCTTTCCACTGGGCAACTCGCTCAGCTTTGATGTCGCCATGAACCAACTCATGGCCAAGTGCAATCGCCGCTTCCTGGCCATGCTCTTTATAGCATGTACCGACCGCCTGACGTTCTTCATCAAGCATCAATGGCCGGTTGATAGAGGTGGGGAAAGCACCTTGTTCAAATTCTACTGGCGCCCGCATGTCCATCAACGGGGTATCGCTGATAAACAACTGACGGAAATCTTGGCAATTAGGACGTGACATCTTTAGCAAATCTCAATCAGTACCGCTTCGTCAGCTGCAGCTGCTGCCAACTCACCGATTGCATTGAGTTCGATACCATGCTGCTGGGCCAATGCTTTCACTTCTGCTTCAGCATCCGCTGTAACTGCCAATAGCAAACCACCAGACGTTTGTGGGTCACAAAGCAACGCTTTCTGCTGCTCGGTCATCTCACCCAAACGGTGACCATAACTGGCAAAGTTACGCTCGGTTCCACCTGGTACACAACCTTGTGCGATGTAATCAAAGACACCCGGTAGGTGTGGTACCTGAGCAAAATCGATGCTAGCTTTCAGGCCGCTGCCCTCACAAATCTCATTGAGGTGACCCATCAAGCCAAAACCTGTCACGTCGGTCATCGCTTTTACACCGGCAATATTAGCAAAGTCGGCACCCGGCTTGTTTAGCTGACACATCCAGTCACGGGCCAAACCACGATGCTCATCGAGTAGCTTGGATTTCTTCTCCGCAGTAGTCAGCACGCCAATACCCAAAGGTTTGGTCAGGTACAGTTTGCAGCCAGCTTCGGCTTGATTGTTGCGCTTAACACGGTCGGTATCAACAATGCCTGTTACAGCAAGGCCAAAGATTGGCTCAGGCGCATCAATCGAGTGGCCACCGGCAAGGGAAATACCGGCTTCACGACATACCGCGCGGCCCCCCTCAATCACCTGCTGAGCAATTTCAGGCGCCAGTACGTTTACCGGCCAACCCAGAATGGCGATAGCCATGATCGGCTTGCCGCCCATGGCATAGATGTCACTGATCGCATTTGTTGCAGCGATACGGCCAAAATCATATGGGTCGTCGACGATCGGCATAAAGAAGTCAGTGGTACTCACCACTGCCGTACCGTTGCCAAGATCATAAACCGCCGCATCATCTTTACTTTCATTACCTACAAGCAGGTTAGGGTCGGCAAACGGAGCGAGCTGCGTTCGAAGAATAGTATCAAGAACTTGAGGGGAGATTTTACAACCACATCCTGCTCCGTGGCTGTATTGAGTAAGGCGAACATTTTCCATGACACGCTCCGAAAAATTTACAAGAGCGATGGATTCTACTCCTGCAACCAGATCCTGTCATCCACTTGGATCAAAAAGGGCAGCCAATTGGCTCCCCCTGCTGATTTAGCAATGTATACCTAAACGACATAGCAATAAGGCTACAGGTACTCGACAAATTGGGTCAGATCCCGATGTGGTGCTTTGGCATCACGGCAACCGGGAGTCCCGAGATACAAGAAGCCAACAATCATATCATCACCTTCTACCCCCAATGCCTGGCGCACAACCGGGTGGTAAGCCCATTTGCCGGTACGCCAAAACCCCGCATACCCTTGGGCAACCGCCGCCAATTGCATCGCTTGTACTGCACACCCCGCCGAAAGGTGCTGCTCAATCACCGGCACCTTGTCATGCTCAGAGACCTTTGCCACAACCGTTATCACCATTGGCGCTCTAAACGGCGATTTGCCTGCTTTCTCGATAGTCGCCTCATCGGCCCCATCACTGTTGGCCGCTTCTACCAAGATATCAGCGAGTTTCTGCCTACCATCTTCTTGAGAAACAATGAACCGCCACGGGGTCAAACCAGCATGGTCCGGTGCTCGCAAGCCAGCACGAAGAATCGCTTCCAGCGCTTCTCCCTGCGGTGCAGGCTCTACCATTTTGGGTAGTGACCTGCGGTTTAGCAATAAGGTAAGTGCGTCCATAACAACCTCGTTAAAACCTATCCTAATTAAGACGATAGCATAGTTTTAATACGGTAAGTCCATGGGAAAAGTGTGAGATTCGGAGATTGAGATCCTAGAACCTAGATCCTGGTTCCTAGAGGTTGAAGAACCAGTTTCTCTCTTCCTCGGAACTAGGATCTAGGTACTCGTTTCTGCTTCTATAACTTCGCTGCCAGCTCAACACCTTGGCGGATCACCCGCTTGGCATCGACTTCACCGGCAACGTCAGCGCCACCGATGACATGGACGTTGATGTTCTTGGCTTTTAGCGCATCGGAGAGTTCATCTACCGACGTTTGCCCAGCACATAGAACGATGTTGTCAACATCCAGTATGCGGGACTGGCCTTCGACAGTGATGTGCAAGCCTTGGTCATCGACTTTGTCGTAGCTCACGCCACTGAGCAGTTCGACCCCACGTTTTTCCAGAACTTTCTTGTGGATCCAACCGGTTGTCTTGCCGGGCCCTTTACCCATCTTGCCTGGGCGGCGCTGCATCAACCACACCTGACGCTGGCTAACATATTCCTCGTGCGGATATAGACCACCAGCATGCTCAATGGACTTGTCGATCCCCCAATCCTTGAGCCAGTCATCCAAGCTTTGATGATCCGGTTCGGTCAACATGGTAGAGACATCCACCCCGATACCACCTGCACCGATGACAGCAACCCGCTGACCTAATTCGACTTTGTCACGTATCAGCGTCTGGTAATCAATCACTTTTTCATGGTCGATACCCGGAATTGGCGGCCGGCGTGGCTGGACGCCGGTGGCAACTATCACTTCATCATAACCTTGCAGATCTTCCACAGACACAGCTTGGCCGAGCTTCACATTCACCTCGGTCTGCTCTAGGCGGCGGGTGAAGTAGCGGATAGTTTCCTTGAACTCTTCCTTACCCGGGATTTGCATCGCCAAGTTGAATTGGCCACCAAGATGATCATTCTTTTCAAACAAATCGACTTTAAAGCCACGCTCTGCCGCCGCAACGGCCGTTGCCATACCGGCTGGCCCTGCCCCGACAATCGCAACTCGGCGCTGACTGGCCGAAGGCGACAAAATCAATTCCGTTTCGTAACAGGCTTGCGGGTTGACCAAGCAACTTGCCCGCTTGCCAACAAACACATGGTCCAAACAGGCTTGGTTACAACCAATACAGGTATTGATGTCATCAGCCCTGTCCTGCTCAGCCTTGATAACGAAATCCGGGTCGGCCAAAAATGGCCTTGCCATAGAAACCATATCTGCTTGGTTGCTCGCCAAGATATCTTCGGCAACCTGCGGGGTGTTGATACGGTTACAGGTCACCAGCGGGATAGATATTTCCGACTTGAGCTTTTCAGTAACCCACGCGAAGGCCGCCCTTGGTACTTGGGTTGCAATGGTTGGGATCCTTGCCTCATGCCAGCCAATACCGGTATTGAGGATAGTAACCCCTGCTTGCTCAAGTTGCTTGGCGAGCATCAATACCTCTTCATGGGTACTGCCCTGCTCTACCAAATCGAGCATCGAGAGACGGAAAACGATGATAAAATCCCGGCCAACACGAGCCCTTACCGCTTTGACCAACTCAATCGGAAAACGCATCCGGTTCTCATAGCTGCCGCCCCACTCATCATAGCGATGGTTCGAGCGCTTACAGATGAACTGGTTGATCAGGTAACCTTCTGAACCCATCAACTCCACCCCGTCGTAGCCAGCCTCTCTGGCAAGCTCAGAACTGCGGGCAAAGGCTTCTATGGTTTTCTTGATCTGCCGGGTACTCATCTCTTTCGGGGTGAATTTAGAGATAGGAGCCTTGATAGACGAGGCACTAACAGCAAAGGGATGCATGGCATAACGCCCGGCATGGAGTAGCTGCAAGGCGATTTTCCCACCCTCATCATGCACGGCGTCAGTAATCACACGGTGCGCCCGCGCTGCACGCCCAGAGCTGAATTCAGCACTAAGCGGGTGAAGACGACCACGAAAGTTCGGCGAGAAACCGCCGGTAACAATAAGACCAACACCGCCTTTGGCTCGGGCAGCATAGAAGGCGGCAAGTTTCTTGAACCCGTCGCGGGATTCTTCCAGCCCGGTATGCATCGAGCCCATCAACACACGATTACGTAATTGAGTGAAACCAAGATCCAGCGGTGATAACAGATGAGGGTAAGATTTATCGTCCATGGCTTCCATTCTTTATGTTGTTATGGTCTGACCAGTATACGAAGCGACCAACCATATTTCAAACAATCGTTTACATTAACGCAACAATATATTGATTTAGATCTAACTCCATGGATAAAAACGTATCCAAAAGTAGCGACATGGCACAGGATTATCTTGATGATAGGTACTTCCCACTTGTGCCGCTAAACCACTAGCCTACTTCGATTAATTACTGAATTTCCTTTATTAGTCGGTTAGCATGTACATTTAGATACAGAACTAAATCATTATTATTACGTCCAATCTTATATAGATTGAGAAATAAGCAGGCTCAGAGCCTTGGCGAAAAATCAGGAAACTTCATGAAAGTGATCTTTAAAGGAATTGGCAAAATCTTCCGTTGGATATGGAAATTGATCAGCTTTACCCGTCAGCTGATCATCAACTTACTGTTCCTCATTATCATTGGCGCGCTGTTCTTCGCCTTTACTGAGAGTGGCAAAGAGCCAGAACTACCGGAGCAAGCTGCGTTAGTATTGGATCTGTCGGGTCCCATCGTCGAGCAGCGCAGCTATACCAGCCCGCTTGATAGCCTTACCAGCAGTGCATTCGGTAATGAGCAGACCCAAGAAAACGTCCTGTTCGATATCGTCGATACCCTGCGCACCGCTGCCACTGATGAACGTATTACTGGCCTAGTACTCAACCTGCGCGACATGAGCGAAACCAACCTGACCAAGTTGCGCTACATCGCCAAGGCACTGGAAGAATTTAAGGAGTCCGGTAAACCGGTTTATGCCATTGGTGATCATTACAAACAAAGCCAGTACTACCTATCGAGCTATGCAGACAAAGTGTTCATGTCGCCAGATGGTGGTGTCATGCTCACTGGCTACGGCAGCTATACCCTGTACTACAAGAGCTTGTTCGAGAAGCTGAACGTCAATACCCATGTTTTCCGTGTCGGTACATACAAATCATTTGTTGAACCTTACACCCTAGATGGCATGTCTGACGAAGCCCGTGAAGCCAACACCGCATGGCTAAACCAACTTTGGGGCGCTTACACTTCTGATGTAGCAAAAAACCGCCAGATCGATGCCAGCACACTGACCCCAGAACTGGATCAATTTGTTGTTGAGTTGAAAAGCGTCGACGGTGATTTTGCCAAGCTAAGCGAGAAAATGGGCTTGGTCGATGAACTCGTAAACCGCCCTGAGCTTCGCAAGCAACTTATCGATGCTTTCGGCGAAAACGATGACCATAGCTTCAACCAAATCAGCTACTACGATTACCAGCCAACCATTGGTGATATACAGTTGCCTAGCGACAACCAAATTGCGGTCGTTGTTGCAAGCGGTGCCATCATGGATGGTACTCAACAAAGAGGTAACGTTGGTGGTGATACCACTGCGGCCCTACTGCGTGAAGCTCGCCTTGATGACAAAGTGAAGTCGGTCATTCTCCGTGTCGATAGCCCGGGGGGCAGCGCTTTTGCCTCAGAGGTGATCCGCAACGAAGTTGATGCCCTAAAAGCGGCAGGCAAGCCTGTTGTTGTCTCTATGTCGAGTGTGGCAGCATCAGGCGGCTACTGGATTTCATCTTCTGCTGACAAAATCATGGCCCAGCCAACCACGATTACTGGCTCGATCGGTATCTTTGCCATCTTGACCACCTTCGAAAAAGGCCTGGAGAAGATGGGTGTTTACAGTGACGGTGTTGGTACAACCCCATTCTCTGGTGTCGGTGTAACCCGCGAACTGCCTGAAGGTATTGCCGAGATCTTCCAGCTAGGCATCGAGAACGGCTACCAGCGCTTTATCGGTCTGGTTAGCCAAAACCGTGATATGACGCTTGAGCAAGCAGACAGCGTTGCGCAGGGACGAGTCTGGACTGGTAAAGATGCCCTTGCCCTAGGTCTGGTCGACGAACTGGGTGATTTTGATGATGCCGTTGCCAGTGCCGCCGAGTTAGCAACTCTGGGTGAGGATTACGAGGTGCGCTGGATGGCTAAGCCATTGAGTACAGCAGAAATGTTCATGCAACAGTTCAGCTCTGAAGCCAAAGTCTTTTTCCACCAGCTAGTCTGGGGAGAGTTGCCTGAAGCCATGCAACCTGTTACACAAAAAGTTGTAACAGACCTATCTACCCTTGGTAACTTCAATGATCCAAAAGGGCAATATGCCTTCTGTGTAAACTGTCCGGATCTTTAAAAGTGAGATCAGCCCGGCAACGCCGGGCTTTTTTTACGCTACATACCCCGTATAATGCGCCCACCAAACCGATAATTCTGTACCTTCATATGGAAAGAAAACACATTTACATCGCCTACACCGGCGGCACAATTGGTATGCAGAAGTCAGACCATGGCTACGTACCAATTGCTGGTTTTATGGAACAGCAATTGGAAAGCATGCCAGAATTCCATCGTGCAGAAATGCCAAAGTTCACCATCCACGAATATGATCCCCTGATTGATTCGTCGGATATGACGCCAGCGGATTGGCAGCGCATTGCTGATGATATTAAAGCGAACTACGACAAGTACGACGGTTTTGTGATCCTACATGGTACGGATACCATGGCATATACCGCCTCTGCTCTGTCATTCATGTTCGAAAACCTCGACAAGCCTGTGATTGTCACCGGTTCGCAAATTCCGCTTGCGGAGCTGCGTTCTGACGGCCAGAGCAACTTGCTCAATGCCCTTCACGTTGCCGCGAACTACCCGATCAACGAAGTCACTGTGTTCTTCAACAACAAACTGATCCGTGGTAACCGCAGTACTAAAGCCCATGCAGACGGATTCGGTGCCTTTATTTCACCTAACCTACCACCGCTGCTGGAAGCCGGTATCAACATCCAACTCAACAATGTTGAAATCGACAAGAAGCCGGAAGGGGCATTCAAAGTCCATAATATTACCCCTCAACCGATTGGCGTGATCACCATGTACCCGGGGATCTCACCTGAGGTGATCCGCAATACCCTGCGCCAACCGGTCAATGCGATGATCCTGCTAACCTTCGGTGTCGGTAATGCCCCGCAGAATGCAGAACTGCTTGAGCAGCTAAAAGAAGCTAGCGACCGTGGTGTTATCGTCATGAACCTTACCCAGTGTCTATCTGGCAAGGTCAATATGGGCGGCTACGCGACAGGTTGTGCCTTGGCGGATGCTGGTGTCCTGAGCGGTTACGATATGACCCCAGAAGCGGCATTGGCCAAACTGCACTTCCTGCTGAGCCAAGATCTTCCGGTTGAAACCGTACGCAGCCTGATGCAACAAGACCTTCGTGGCGAACTAACCCACTAAGCCTCCACTTTGCATCACGAAAGCAAAACAAACGGCAGCCTAAGGCTGCCGTTTTTATTGTCATGCCCTCAAAATCAACTACTCGGCTACACTTTGACTATTCCCGTCAGCGAAAGGCTCTGAGTACATTATGATCCTACATGGCTCCTCGATTTCACCCTTTGTTAGAAAAATCATGCTGGCCCTTGCCTATAAAGGGATCACTTATGAGCTTCAGCCCCTCAACCCCTACGTCGAAAAAGAGCTCGCTCAAAAGCGTCACCCGCTGGGGAAAGTGCCGGTGTTGGAAGTCGACCAGCACAGCATCATGGACTCAACGGTAATCGCCCACTTCCTCGACGACCAATACCCTGTCCCGCCCCTATACCCCGGTGACGCAATCACCCGGGCTAAGATTCGTTGGTTGGAAGAGTATGCCGGCACCCGCCTCACTTCCCTCATTGGCGGGGTACTGTTCTATCAAAAAATTCTGCGAGGAAAAATGCTCGGCAAAGAGGTCGATGAAGAAGCGGTAGAGCAGTGCCTCGAGCATCACCTGCCAAGGGCAATACAATACCTAGAAGAGCAATTGCCGGAGCAAGGTTATATTGGCGACCATATGTCGATGGCTGAAATTAGCCTCTGGAGTGTAATGCGAAGTGGCTGGATGGCAGGATTACGTTTTAGCCATTACCCGATGCTAGAGAGCTATCTGGCCCGCATCGAACAAGAACCCTGGGTGGCAAACCTAATGGGAGAAGAAGACCACGAGCTGTCAGGTTTTTATTGCCCGCCCGTGGTTCTCGGCACCATCAAATAAGGGATGGATAGCGGCAGGAGGCTGCTTTAGAGTTGGTCATGTTCAAAACGGGCAATATCGTCTGTTGCCATCCCTGACGCCGACTGGTTATCACCGGCAAACTCTTTTTTCAGCTCCGCTTTGGATTTGAATTTGATTTCCCCACCTTTCTCTACTGTCATGTGGGCCGCTTCAGCATTATGGCGGGACTGGTAGAGCATCACGGCCTGCATGGAAGAATCACGCTGCTCTGGCGTAAGCGGTGTCCCATCTGGCCACTTGCCAATTTCAACCGCCGTTGCAAGGCGCTGGTATACTTCTGGGGTCATAGCGTTAAGCAAAGTTTCAAGATCCATGGCTGTTTTGTTTTCCTTTTAATAGCATTTCTTGCTCGCAGTAATAACAGTTTCCTCTAAAGCTCGCCAAGAATACGTCGATAAAATGCTTTAGGGATCACACTGCTGAAAATCAGCGGCCCGCCTCAGTCTTTTATTTCTATTTTGATAAACTCGTTAACAACGATTCACGCTATTGGATTCACTGATAAGCCAAATGAGAAAATCCGCGCGACAACTTACCCTATTAATGGCCAGCTTGGTCTTGCTCAGCGGTTGCTTTGAGCGACACCGCTCTACCGACAGTTTGTGCCAAGCTGAACCGCAACTCTGCGCTGACACCAACCTCAATGATGGTCAATGCCGCCTTCAGCGGGTCAACCTCATTTGGCAACGTTATGAAGTGCTAAAAAGCCCAACAGATAAAGAGAAATTTAAAGAGCTGAAATACACCTACGACTACCAGAAATGTTTGGAGTACGCGGCACGTATCGAGCCTACCGAGCTGAAAGAGCGCAAAACCATCCGTACCCAAGCGATGCTCAGCGCGTATGCATCAATAAAGCGCCTCAACGAAGAACTAGCACAATCAAACGACCCAGAAATCCTTTATTTCCGTTGGAGCCAAGGTGATCAGGATGCTTTGCGCAAGTTCCTGAGGCTTGAGGGCAGCGAGGTAATGGAAACCCCAGATATGCAATTAGCATTGGCGACTTTCTATACCACCAAAGATCAGGAGAAGACGGTTGCGTTGCTGGAACATGCTCTGGAGCTTTACGGGAGCCGGCCAAAGATTAAACCGGAAATCATCCTAAGTTTAGCGACGCTATCTCATCAGAATGGGAGAACAGAAAAAGCCTACCTATGGGCGAAAGTGGGTAGCGAATTATCCATGCCAGTTGCCAGCCAGGACAAATTGAATGCGTTTTACCCAATGAGTACCGAGCGCCGCAGCGAACTGGACGGTCAGGCTATCAGCATTGCCCAATCACTTCGAAATGGTGAATTCAACGCCAGCATGGCCAATTGAGTATTCCGGCTTCTTCACCTTTGCTCAAGCGCCTACAAAAACGCCCTGCTATCTTTGAGCAGGGCGTTTCCGTTTAAGCCCATATCATAAGATGGCTTGAGAACAAAGCACAGTAGGCTGAGCTTATTGGCCGCCGCCAGCCTCTTCATTATTAAAAATCAGAGACACCGAGTTCACACAATATCTTTCCCCTGTCGTTTTCGGCCCATCAGGGAAAACATGCCCGAGGTGACTGTCACACTTGGCACAACGGATCTCAATCCGCTGCATACCATGGCTGTTATCTTCCAGGTAGCGGATAGCATCTCGCTCAATAGGGGCATCGAAACTCGGCCAGCCGCAACCTGAATCATACTTACCGTTTGAATGGAACAATGGCGCTTGGCAACACGTACAGCTATAAACACCTGTTTCGCGGTTATGAAGTAGCTTGCCCGAGAACGGCGCTTCCGTTCCCTGCTCACGACAGATGTGATACTGCTCTTCCGTCAGTTTTTCACGCCAGTAAGAATCTGATTTGGCTGACATTATACTTCCTTCTTATATTATTCACGTTATCAATTCTGAAAAATGGTTGCCATTTGCGTCAACTGTGGCACATACTTTCTGCTCGAAAGGATTTTACATCTTCACTGCTCATTTAAGCATATTTTGGATGAGCTTCGTGTTGATATTAAAAGTTAATAACAGCAATGATTGATATTCATACAACTTCTGTACGAATTTGCAGCGTTGTAGTGGGAATGTAAAAAAGATCCGAACTTTTTTTTGACCTTACGCAATTTAAGTTCGTTTTTCACTTGCAGCGTCACGTTAGATTCTGTAATTTTACTACCAGTTATCTTTCATTAGAAATTAAGTTGTGGAGCAACTGTAATGACTATCAAAGTAGGTATTAACGGTTTTGGCCGTATTGGACGTTTTGTTTTCCGTGCTTCTGTAGAGCGTAACGACATCGAAGTTGTTGGTATCAACGACCTAATCGACGTTGAGTACATGGCTTACATGCTTAAGTACGATTCAACTCACGGCCGCTTCAACGGTACTGTTGAAGTAGAAGGTGGCAACCTAATCGTTAACGGCAAAACAGTTCGCGTAACTGCAGAGCGTAACCCAGCGGACCTTAAGTGGGACGAAATCGGTGTTGACGTTGTTGCTGAAGCAACAGGTATCTTCCTAACTGACGAAACTGCTCGTCAGCACATCACAGCTGGTGCGAAGAAAGTTGTTCTAACTGGTCCATCTAAAGATGCGACTCCAATGATCGTTATGGGTGTTAACCAAGACACTTACGCAGGTCAGGACATCGTTTCTAACGCTTCTTGTACTACGAACTGCCTAGCGCCAATCGCTAAAGTTCTTAACGACAAGTTCGGCATCGAGTCTGGTCTTATGACTACTGTTCACGCAACTACAGCTACTCAGAAGACTGTTGACGGTCCTTCTGCTAAAGACTGGCGTGGTGGTCGTGGTGCTTCTCAGAACATCATCCCATCTTCAACTGGTGCTGCTAAAGCTGTAGGCGTTGTTCTTCCAGAACTAAACGGCAAACTAACTGGTATGGCTTTCCGCGTACCAACTGCTAACGTTTCTGTAGTTGACCTAACAGTTAACCTAAAAACTGGCGCATCTTACGAAGCTATCTGTGCAGCAATGAAAGAAGCTTCTGAAGGCGAGCTGAAAGGTGTTCTAGGTTACACTGAAGATCAGGTTGTATCTCAGGACTTCATCGGTGAAGTACAGACTTCTGTATTCGATGCTAAAGCTGGTATCGCTCTAACTGATAACTTCGTTAAAGTTGTATCTTGGTACGACAACGAAATCGGTTACTCAAACAAAGTTCTAGACCTAATCGCTCACATCTCTAAGTAATGTAAGCTTTTAGCTAGATGATAAAAGGCGACGCTACGGTGTCGCCTTTTTTGTATCTGTACTTTTTACGCTCACAACCAAGAAGCACTAAAACGCAGTTAAAAAATAACTACAAATTTAACAAATAATTTTTAATAGATGCCGTTATTTTTTTAATAAAAATAAGTGTAAAATTGACTGTTACTTTCACACCAAGGTGGCAATCATTTATACATTGCTACAACCAAAGGATAGTCTGATGGATTTCAATACTCTTCCAACAGTGGCGGCCTTATCCGATGCTGTCACTATCTGTGATTACCAAGGGATCAAGATTGTAAAGATCAGCCATGAGCAGGCTGAAGCCGGTATTTCCCTGCATGGCGGGCACCTTGTCTGGTTCAAGCCAAAGGGTGAGGACGATGTTATTTGGCTTAGCGAAAAAGCAGAATTCGATACGGCGAAGGCTATCCGAGGCGGGATCCCTGTATGCTGGCCTTGGTTTGGCAAGGCGGCAGCACCCTCGCACGGCTTTGCCCGTAACAGCGAATGGACGCTAAAAGAGCACCGTGAAAATGATGAAGGTGTGATTGTCGCGTTGACACTGGCAGATAGCGAAGCTACCCGCGCAGTATGGCCTCACAAGTTCAACAATGTATTGACGTTTGAAATTGGGACAACACTAAAAGTCTCGCTGACTTCTACCAATACCGACGACACTGAGTGGAGTTTCTCTGGTGCTCTTCATACTTATTTCAATGTAGAAAGCATCCGCAACACCACTATCACCCAAATGGGCGGCGAATACCAAGATAGCACACAGGCAGGGAAAGTCTACCAAGGCAGTGAGCAACTTAGCTTTGAGGGTGAAGTTGACCGCGTTTACACCCAACCTGAGCCAACGGTGATGATCCAAGACCACCAGCGTCGCCAAATTGCGGTGGCTAATAGCGGTCACAATGCAGCAGTGATTTGGAACCCATGGCAAGAGCTATCCATTAGCATGGCTGATATGGCCGACGATAGCTTCGAAACAATGGTCTGTGTCGAGTCAACTATCCACAACAGCAATAGCATCACTTTAGCCCCAGGTGAATCTCATACCCTGGCCACTGAAATCAGTGTGAAGCGTTAACCGTTATTGCAGCGCAATCAAAGTAACTCTTCTCTAATTGATACCGGAGCGGCCCTGCCCTCTGGTATCTTTCATACACATCAAGCTAGCATCTGCGTGTTAGCTTCAATCAATACCCAACCATTGCCGTCAGGATCGGCAAAGGTCGCAAACCGTCCCCCAATTAAAGTGACAATCTCCGACAGAGGCACGCCTCGGCTCGATAACTCATCATGGGTCGAGTGGATATCATCGGTCTGCACGACTAACCCCTGAACCGAACCGGCTTTCATCCCGCCAAAAGGCATGACCAAGCTAATCGTTGTCTCAGCACCTCTAGGGGCCAGTTGAATCCAGCGTTTATGCTGATCCGCTTGGTGATCGCGGATCAACTCAAATCCCAGCATGTCCCGGTAAAATGCTAACGCTTGGTTTTGATCAGAAACGGGTATCGACACAGTATCAACACGAGAAATACTCATTAATTCAGCTCCCCCAACTCTCGGCACTTTTTTAGCTTAAGCCAGAGATTTTGATTTAGCTCTCAAAATAACTCCGGCTCGCATTTTTTTGACACTGCTGATGCACACCGTTAGACCCTCCTCACCCACCTCGACTTCAAGCTTATTTGCAATAATCGCGATGGAAAGTCCATTTTTTTGCAAAAAAGCCATCATGCCCTCTACTGCCACCATTTATCACCATCTTTAATCAATGAAATCCTTTGCATTCAGTAAATAGCTCTGTAATGGAAATAAATTTCACCATATATGACTATCCATTTGCACAAGCCACCAGCATCACATTCCATCAACATTTTCGTGAATTTTTTTAAACACTAGCTCTTGCAGAACGGGATTTATAGGAGGATAGTAGATTGATGAGCAAAAAATATTCAGCTTGTAAGGAACACCGAAAAAGGAAATTTAGTTTATAAACCAACAACTCAGTCAAGCAATTTAATCAGTTAGGTCTAGTCTTAAGATATGGGGGATGTGAAAGATTTGTGTTTTCGTCCTTTCTAATTGATTAAAGAACGATTCAGGGGGCATACCATGAGTATTTTTGACCACTATCGTCAACGCTATGAAGAATCCAAGGATGAAGAGCTTTCATTGCAAGAGTTCCTTGAGATCTGCCGTAACGATCGCAGCGCTTACGTCAACGCAGCAGAACGTCTGCTGATGGCAATTGGCGAACCCGAAATGATTGACACTGCTCAAGACCCACGCTTGAGCCGACTATTCTCCAACCGCGTAATTTCCCGCTATAAAACATTTGAAGATTTTTATGGTATGGAAGAGGCGATTGAGCAAATCGTTTCCTACCTTAAACACGCCGCACAGGGCTTGGAAGAGCGTAAGCAAATCCTTTACCTATTGGGTCCTGTAGGTGGCGGTAAATCATCATTGGCTGAAAAACTGAAAAGCCTCATGCAGAAGGTGCCAGTTTATGTGCTAACAGCTAACGGTGAACGCAGCCCAGTTAACGATCATCCATTCTGCCTATTCGACAAAGGTGAAGATGGCGACATCCTCAAGAAAGAATATGGTATTCCTGATCGCTACCTAAACACTATCATGTCGCCTTGGGCAGCTAAGCGCCTGCATGAGTTTGGTGGTGATATTACTAAGTTCAAGGTTGTGAAGGTTCGTCCATCAATCCTTGACCAAGTCGGTATTGCCAAGACCGAGCCAGGTGATGAGAACAACCAAGATATTTCATCACTAGTCGGTAAAGTTGATATCCGTCAGCTTGAACACTTCGCTCAAGATGACCCAGATGCCTATAGCTACTCTGGTGCACTCTGTAAGGCCAACCAAGGTCTGATGGAATTCGTCGAGATGTTCAAGGCACCTTTGAAAGTCCTACACCCATTACTTACCGCAACGCAAGAAGGTAACTACAATGGTACCGAAGGACTATCAGCACTGCCATTTGACGGCATCATCTTGGCGCACTCAAACGAATCTGAGTGGCAGTCATTCCGTAACAACAAGAACAATGAAGCCTTCCTAGACCGTGTCTTCATTGTCAAAGTACCTTACTGCCTGCGTGTTTCCGAAGAGATCAAAATCTACGAGAAACTACTGCAGAGCTCTGAGCTGTCAGCGGCACCATGCTCGCCATCGACACTTGAAATCTTGGCCCGCTTCTCAGTGCTTTCACGCCTGAAAGAGCCAGAAAACTCAAGCCTGTACTCGAAGATGCGTGTCTACGACGGTGAAACACTTAAAGATACCGACCCGAAAGCCAAGTCTTATCAGGAATACCGTGATTACGCTGGTGTTGATGAAGGGATGGCAGGTCTATCTACCCGTTTCGCGTTCAAGATCCTATCTCGCGTATTCAACTTCGACCACTCTGAAGTGGCGGCGAACCCAGTCCACCTGTTCTATGTCCTAGAACAGCAGATTGAACGTGAGCAGTTCCCACAAGAGTTGGCCGAGAAATACCTTGAGCACCTCAAGGGCTACCTAACACCTAAGTATGTCGAATTTATCGGTAAAGAAATTCAGACTGCTTACCTTGAGTCCTACTCTGAATACGGCCAAAACATCTTTGACCGTTACGTCAGCTATGCCGACTTCTGGATTCAGGACCAAGAGTACCGTGACCCTGAAACCGGCCAGTTGTTCGACCGCGCAGCACTGAACAACGAACTGGAGAAAATCGAGAAGCCTGCAGGTATCAGTAATCCGAAGGATTTCCGAAACGAAATCGTCAACTTCGTACTGCGTGCCCGTGCAAGTAACGCCGGTAAGAACCCGAACTGGACGAGCTACGAGAAGCTTCGTACGGTTATTGAGAAGAAAATGTTCTCTAACACCGAAGAGCTACTTCCGGTCATTTCATTCAACGCCAAAACCTCGACCGAGGAGCAGAAGAAACATGATGACTTCGTTGCTCGTATGATGGAGAAAGGCTATACCCGCAAGCAGGTACGTCTACTTTCCGAGTGGTACCTCCGTGTGCGTAAGTCTTCTTAACTAAGCGTAGGATGGGATGAATAAGGGGAGAGCTTATGGCGCATTTTATAGACCGAAGGCTCAACGGTAAAAACAAAAGCACGGTAAACCGTCAGCGTTTCCTTCGCCGTCACAAGCAACAGATCAAAGAGTCTATTGCTGATGCGGTAAACAAGCGCTCGATTACTGATGTGGAAAGCGGTGAGGATATTACTATCCCGAACCGTGACATCCGCGAGCCAAGCTTTCACCAAGGCCGAGGTGGACAACGTGAAGTTGTCCACCCAGGCAACGACCAGTTCAGCCCCGGAGACCGAATTGAGCGCCCCCAAGGAGGGGGCGGCCAAGGCGGTGCTGGTGAAGGACAGGCCAGCCCAGATGGTGAGGGCCAGGATGAATTCGTATTCCAAATTTCCAAAGATGAGTATCTCGATTTACTCTTTGAGGATCTGGAACTGCCAAACCTCGAGAAGAACCAGCTCAACAAGATTGTTGAGTGGAAAACGTTCCGCTCGGGCTATAAGTCGTCCGGCGTACCGGCCAATATTGCCATTGTAAAATCGCTCCAGAATTCACTGGCGCGTCGTACTGCAATGACAGCAGCCAAACGCCGTCAACTTCGCGAACTAGAGAAGACGCTGGATCTGCTTATGAACACCGAACCAGCTCAGCCTTTCGAGGAAGAGCGGGTGAAAAATGAGATCCAGGGGCTACGGCAGAAAATAAGCAGCGTACCGTTCATTGATACCTTTGACCTACGCTACAAAAACTATGAGCGTCGACCGCAACCAAGCAGCCAGGCAGTTATGTTCTGCTTGATGGATGTCTCGGGCTCGATGGATCAGGCTACTAAAGATATGGCAAAACGCTTCTATATCTTGTTGTATCTGTTCCTCAACCGGACTTACAAAAACGTCGACGTAGTGTTTATCCGCCACCATACCCAAGCCAAAGAGGTGGATGAGCATGAGTTCTTCTACTCCCAGGAAACTGGGGGCACCATAGTGTCGAGTGCACTGCGGTTGATGAATGAGATTGTGAAGAAACGCTACTCCCCTGCCGAGTGGAATATCTACGCGGCACAAGCATCAGATGGGGATAACTGGGCGGATGATTCGCCGGGCTGTAGAGAGCTGCTGGACAAAGAGCTGCTACCTGTTACCCGATACTACTCGTACATTGAAATCACACGCCGGGCACACCAAACACTATGGCGGGAATATGAGGCGCTACAAGCCAGCCACAGTAACTTTGCGATGCAGAACATAAGGAGTGTGGAAGACATTTTCCCTGTATTCCGGGAGCTATTTAAAAAGCAAGTCAGTTAACATCGCTTTAGGGGGAATGTGCAATGGATACAGTCGCCAAATCTAAGACACTCAGTGACGGTCCAGATTGGACATTCGATTTGTTGGATCAGTACCACAAGGAAATCAAGCGGGTAGCAGACCACTACCGGCTTGATGCCTACCCCAACCAAATCGAGATCATCACTGCCGAACAAATGATGGATGCTTATTCCAGTATTGGTATGCCGATTAACTACCACCACTGGTCATTCGGTAAGCGTTTTATCGAAACCGAGCGGGGCTACAAGCACGGCCAAATGGGCCTCGCCTATGAAATTGTGATCAACTCTGATCCCTGTATTGCCTATTTGATGGAAGAAAATACCATCACTATGCAAGCACTGGTTATGGCACACGCATGTTACGGCCACAACTCGTTCTTCAAAGGTAATTACTTGTTCAAGACATGGACAGATGCCAGTTCGATTATCGACTACCTATTGTTCGCCCGTAAGTACATCACCGAGTGTGAAGAAAAATACGGCGTCGATGAGGTTGAGCGACTACTGGACTCCTGCCATGCGCTAATGAACTACGGCGTCGACCGTTACAAGCGACCACAGAAGATCTCTATGGTTGAAGAGAAGGCACGCCAGAAAGCCAGGGAAGACTACCTCCAGACGCAAGTCAATTCACTGTGGCGAACCATCCCAGTGACACAGGAAGAGGAAGTTGAAGCGGAAGAAGTACGATTCCCAGCCGAACCGCAGGAGAATATCCTCTACTTTATCGAAAAACATGCCCCTTTGCTGGAGCCATGGCAACGTGAAGTGGTCAGGATAGTTCGAAAGGTCAGCCAGTATTTCTATCCTCAGAAACAGACTCAGGTCATGAATGAAGGATGGGCAACATTCTGGCACTACACCATCCTCAACCATCTTTATGATGAGGGTCTGGTGACGGATCGTTTCATCATTGAGTTTTTGCACAGCCATACCAATGTGGTGGCCCAACCGGACTACAACAGCCCGTATTATAGCGGTATCAACCCCTATGCCTTGGGCTTTGCCATGTTCCAGGATATCCGCCGGATCTGTGAAAACCCAACGGAAGAGGACAAATACTGGTTCCCAGACATTGCCGGCAAAGACTGGTTAGATACCCTGCATTTTGCAATGGAGAACTTTAAGGACGAAAGCTTTATCAGCCAGTTCCTGTCTCCTAAGGTGATGCGTGATTTCAAACTGTTTGCTGTCAATGATGACGACCGCCATAACTACGTTGAAGTCAGTGCGATCCACAATGAGGAAGGTTACCGGATGATCAGGGAAAAACTGTCATCACAGTACAACCTCAGCAACAATGAACCGAATATCCAGGTTTGGAATGTCGCTTTGAAGGGCGACCGCTCGCTAACGCTGCGTTATGTACCTCATAACCGGATCCCATTAGCCAACAGCCATCAGGAAGTGCTCAAACACCTGCACCGCCTATGGGGCTTTGATGTAACACTGGAAGAGGAATTGCCGGACGGCCGCTCCCACATTTTGGGAACTTGCCCTAACCGTGCTCAGTACAACACGGAGATATAATCGCTACATAGTTGTTAATATTTAGATACAAAAAGGAGATGCCGAGGCATCTCCTTTTGTTTTGTTGAGTAGCAAAAAACGCTATTACTGCTCTTCTTCGTAGAGGTAACGAGCAATTTCGATACGGTTAGCATACCAAATCGCGCCGCTCTCACGACCGTATTTGCGGATACGATCGGCAACCAGCTCTGGTTGGTTGTTGTCACCGTAAGATTTCATATCACGGTAGAACTCGAGAGCTAGCTCACAAGCTTCTTTAGACATGAAGTAGTAGCCACCAACACGGGTGTAAATTTTGCGTAGACCATTAATGGTCAATACGTAAAGAGTGTTGCCTGATTTAGAGGCCATACCCTGGAACATACGGTAGTCGAAGTAATTGAATGCGCGGGCACGACAAATGGCTTCGCACAATTCAGGATCATCTTTGCCGTATTTATCGACGATCTTCTTCACTTCCTGCATCAAGACAGCTTTATCTTCGCTGTTCTCAATGTACTCAGCAAAGCTATCTGCTTTCAGTAGGGCTTCACACTCTTCAATCACATGATTGATCAAAGCAGAAGACGCTTCTGGGTTCCCTTTGATGGCGTAGCGCATAAATACGCTGCTGATGTCGGTTCGGGCAGAAAGCAAGTCTTCCAGCACGCCCTGAACATCTTGGCCATCGAGTGTAATAAGGGTATCAAGAATGCTAAGCCCAGACGTGTCCATGTAATTGTTCACTCTGGTTGGCTTACCATGCTGAATCGTTAACCAGCCATCACGGGCCAGACGCTGCAATACCTCACGAAGCGTTGTACGAGTAACACCAATTAACTCTGACAACTCTCGTTCTGCGGGAAGGATTGAGCCCTGCGGGAAGTGATTATTCCAGATACTCTCAATAATATATTTCTCAGCAAATGTTGCTGGGCTATCAGCCTTTATAACCATCTGATCAGTTTTCCAGTTGCTTCTTGCTCTATTTTTATTAACTCATCATACCACCAGTCTTTACCTAATGCCTACCTAATTACTAAAAGAAGTATCTCGGTTGTCTATTTATAACCATGCAGTTTGTAGTGATTGATATGCACCCGGTATAACTCAAGCACGTGAAATTCCGCTCAAAGATTCGTCGAACCAAAGTTTGACTAAGCTCAACGTAAAATGAAAATTGTAAGCATAT
Source organism: Photobacterium rosenbergii (assembly GCF_003026455.1). Classification (GTDB taxonomy): domain Bacteria; phylum Pseudomonadota; class Gammaproteobacteria; order Enterobacterales; family Vibrionaceae; genus Photobacterium; species Photobacterium rosenbergii. The sequence goes on along the minus strand of NZ_PYMB01000004.1, from coordinate 135,922 downwards.
ATTTCAAGGCTACGTGAGGAATACCTGTGCAAGCCATGTTTTAGGATGAATTTTCATAATCTTAAATAACCTTCATCTCTAAGCACTTGACTGCGATGGATCACGCGGTAGAGTTAGCACGTTTTCACTCTGGGAGCTGAATGGATGCTGCTGCCTGCTTTAAGTTAAACACCATCAAGGAAATGGTCTTTAGCTTAGAGGGTCTCAAAAGAACACTTAACCAGAACAACAACATAATGGTTATCCTGCTCTCGGACTTCAAAGGCAAGATAGCAACGCAGCTCATAATTATTAGTATTTGCGTATATCAAGAGACTCGAACAAATGGCAATTTCGCTAGGGAACGCCTTTATAAAAAACTTCCTAGGAAAAGCACCCGACTGGTACAAAGTCGCGATCATTGCTTTCCTGATCATCAACCCAATTGTTTTCTTCTTCGTTGACCCATTCGTTGCAGGCTGGCTACTCGTTATCGAGTTCATCTTCACCCTCGCAATGGCGCTGAAATGTTATCCCCTTCAGCCTGGTGGCTTGCTGGCCATCGAAGCTGTCGCTATCGGAATGACCAGCCCTGAAATGGTCAAACACGAGCTAGTTGCCAATATTGAAGTACTTTTGCTACTGATCTTCATGGTCGCAGGCATTTACTTTATGAAACAATTGCTGCTTTATATCTTCACCAAGATACTGATCGGCATTCGTTCCAAAACCCTGCTCTCTTTAGCATTCTGTGTCATGGCGGCCTTTCTATCGGCCTTCTTGGATGCCTTGACCGTGATTGCCGTGGTGATCAGTGTGACCATTGGTTTCTACAGCATCTACCACAAAGTGGCTTCAGGCCAAGAACCCCATGCTTCTCACGACCATACGTCGGACCACAAAATTCTGGAAGTCAGCCGAGATGATCTGGAAAACTACCGTGCGTTCCTTCGCAGCCTGCTAATGCACGCTGGTATCGGTACCGCGCTAGGTGGTGTAATGACCATGGTGGGTGAACCTCAAAACCTAATCATTGCCGATCAGGCTGGTTGGTTATTCGGTGAGTTCATTCTGCGCATGCTACCTGTCACCCTGCCTGTATTCCTGTGCGGTATCGTCACCTGTGTGTTGGTCGAGAAGTTCCAGATCTGTGGCTACGGTGCCCGCCTGCCAGAGAACGTTCGCCGTATCTTGGTCGAATTCGACAATGAAGAGCGTAAACGCCGAACTAACTTAGATTACGCTAAGCTTGTTGTCCAAGTTATCATCGCGGTTTGGCTGATTGTTGGCCTTGCGATGCACCTTGCCGCAGTAGGTCTTATTGGCCTAACCGTTATTATCCTTGCTACCTCGTTCACTGGTATCACTGACGAGCATGCGCTGGGTAAAGCGTTTGAAGAAGCACTGCCGTTTACTGCGTTATTGGCAGTCTTCTTCTCGATTGTAGCGGTAATTATCGACCAGCACCTGTTTGCCCCGATTATCGAAATGGTATTGAGCCTTGAAGGTAGCATGCAGATGACCATGTTCTACATTGCCAATGGCCTGCTTTCCATGGTGTCGGACAATGTGTTCGTCGGTACTGTCTACATTAATGAAGTCAAAGCTGCGCTGCTTGATGGCATTATTACCCGTGATCAGTTCGACATGCTGGCGGTTGCAATCAACACAGGTACCAACCTACCGTCTGTTGCGACACCGAATGGCCAGGCAGCATTCCTATTTGCTTTGACATCGGCACTGGCCCCGCTTATCCGCCTGTCTTACGGCCGCATGGTATACATGGCACTGCCATACACCATCGTGCTATCACTGGTTGGCCTTGCGTGTATCGAATTTACATTGGTGCCAATGACTCAGTGGTTCTATGACCTTGGTTGGATCACTCAGGGAACAGTAGAAGCCGCCTCACAAATTGCACCGGTAGTTGGCCACTAATTGAATTTTTTCAATATTTGATTGTCTGTATTAAAGCCCTGAATCATCAGGGCTTTATTGTATTTTTCGTTACTAATTGGTGCTAATATTTATTTTTTAGCCCTTATTGCTGACAGAAATTAGCATTATTTTGGTCATTATTTTAAATGGCTAAGTGCTAAACCGGCTCAATGATTGAAATGTTCAGCACTTCTAGACAGCCGATTTAGCAGTTAACCTTTTACTCGGGAACACCGTATGTATTTTTTAAATACTTTTTCGAAAAGCCGCCTGTCTTGGGCTATCTTATTGGCTTTCATCGTCTTTTTTGAAGCCTGTGCCCTATTCTTCCAGCATGTGATGAAGCTTGACCCATGTGTGATGTGTATCTACGAGCGCGTTGCCATGATGGGGATCGGCTTTGCTGCAATCTTGGGTATGATCGCGCCTAAGAACAATGTGATTCGCTGGGCAGGTTTAGCCGGTTGGGCCTACAGTTCTTACCAAGGCCTTGCGCTAGCCCAAGAGCACATCGGCTACCAGTTCCCTGAATTCCCGTGGTCAGCCACCTGTGCGCTTGATGTTAATTTCCCAGCCTGGGCCCCGCTTAACCAATGGGTACCTTGGATGTTTGAAGCCTCGGGTGACTGCGGCAAGATTGTATGGCAGTTCTTCGGTCTTTCGATGCCACAGTGGTTGGAGATCATCTTCGCAGCCAACTTAGTCGCTGTTGCAGTTATTGTGATTGCGCAGATCCTTGGCAACAAGAAAAACGAAGCCTAAGAGTTTTCGTAGCAAAAAACAAAATGCCCAAATTGTCTTTTCAGGCAAACGTAGAATTTGGATTTCGATACATAGCAAAAAGCCGCATCCTTTCGAATGCGGCTTTTCAAAATATGGCGGTGAGGGAGGGATTCGAACCCTCGATACGTTGCCGTATACACACTTTCCAGGCGTGCTCCTTCAGCCACTCGGACACCTCACCAAATTGTCAGCCAAGGCATGTCGCCTCAACAGGGTCGTTACTATAGTGGCTGGGACTGCTAAGGTCAACAAAAAACATAGCACAATCAATTGAGTGTTCACTATTGCAGCAATGCTTCCGAATTACCGGTGAACAGTGCCACCTTCTTCACTACCCTGTTACAATACCTCAATAATGTGTTTTCCAGCGGCTAAGTTGCGTTGGACCAACCCAGATACCAAATATACGAGAGCGAATTATGTCTTCATCTTTACGCACAGTGCTGGAAAACCCGCAACTGGCTCAACAGTTGCTTTCCGAAGCTCAGACCCGTGGCTTTGTGACAGCAATGGCAGCGGCCCCTCACCTTATCAACCCATCTGAATGGCTTGCCTTCATGTGGGGCGGCGAAGAGTCCTCACCTTTCACTAGCCAAGAAGAGCTTGAAAGCTACGCCAATGCTATTATTGACCTTTGGAACGAGAGCCGCCAAGCACTGCTTGAAGGCAGCTGGCAATGGCCGGAAGGTTGTGCCCTAGATGATAAAGAGTTGGTCTCAAGCGATGCCCGCGAGTTTTCTGAAGGTCTACTACAAGGCTGGCAGCTATCCCGCGATGACTGGGAAACCATTATGCCAGAAGAGAGTGAAAACAACGCACTGCTTGGCGGTGTGCTGCTTTGCTTTAGCCTGCTTTACGATCCTGAAAACGCAATGGAAGCGCTTTCCCAAGAAGGTGCTGACGGCCTTGCTCAGTTTGAAGAGATCTTTACCTCAGTACCGACTATGCTTTGCGGCCTGACCATTCGTGGCTACCAGCTAGTCAACGAAGGCGAAGCTGAAGCATAACGGTATAGCAGACAAACGAAAGGCGGCCACTCAGTACCGAGCGACCGCCTTTTTTATCTCACCTTTACTTCGGTGGGATTTATTCAACTTGGCTCGCGGGCAAAGAAAGCACGCAAGCGTCCACGCTGATGACGATAGATCATCACTGCCACCGGAATGTTCATCAACACTCCGTACAACAGTGGAGTCAATGCTAACTCAGGCTGTTTAAGTTGGACCACAGCGACAAAAATGGCCGTACCGGCATTCTGAACCCCAACTTCGATTGCCAGCGTCTTAGTCAGTTGCTCCCCACCTCTTAGCAAACGGGCAACAACCACACCCAATGCCATCCCCAACAAACACAAGGCAATCGCCACGATCGACGCACTTGAGAAGAGTTGCTGGAACACCTTGGTGTTGGCCGCCAATGTGATTGCAACGGTAAACATCAACACCCAAATCGACGAGCGCCCAGCCCATTTGGCAAAAATCTCAAACCGTTTTCCACGCCCGATATGGTGGCACAGCATACCCATTGATACTGGGACTAAAGTGACCATGACCAATTGCAAAATAGCCGTTTTCAATGGCAATACCAGTTGGCTTTCACTCAATACGATGGGAAGCAATAGTGGAAGGCTGAAGGGAATGATTAGGCTACTGACTGCCGTCATTGATATAGACAATGCGGTATTACCGCCGCTAAGGTGAGTGATCACATTCGACGAGGCCCCACCGGGAGCCAGTGCCAGTAGCCACAAACCAACAGCAACAACTTCTGGTAAACCAAGTAGCTGGATAAGGGCGAATGCAATCAGCGGCAAGCCAATCAATTGTGCGGATAACCCTGCCAGCACTGCAATGGGATAACGTCCTACCCGTTTGAAATCCGCCAGTGACAGTGTCAGGCCAACACAATACATCATCCATGCCAACGCAATGGGCAAAGCGACGGTCAGCATTGTCTGTCCCATTCGAGATCTCCTTCCTTAAAACGTAGAGTCTAATCCAAGACCCGCTGTAGCACATAGAAAAAGAGCGACCCAAGGTCGCTCTTTTTGCAATACATTGATGCTTTACGCATTACCCTTCACGCTAACCTGCAGCTGGGCCGCAAAATCCAGCATACGGTTCAGCGGGATCAACGATTTTTCACGCAGTGATTCATCAACGAAAATTTCATGCTGTTCACCGCCTTCACGTAGACCTTGCTCAATGGCTTTAAGGCCATTCATCGCCATCCACGGACAATGAGCACAGCTACGGCAAGTCGCACCTGCACCGGCAGTCGGTGCTTCAATCAGCTCTTTGCCCGGCACCATCTGTTGCATCTTGAAGAAGATGCCTTTGTCAGTGGCAACAATCAGTTGCTGGTTAGGAAGTTCTTTCGCGGCTTTGATTAGCTGGCTGGTCGAACCCACGGCATCGGCCAGAGCAACGACACTTGCCGGTGATTCCGGGTGAACCAAGATTGCAGCATCTGGGTAGACATTTTTCATATCGCGCAGAGCTTTAGCCGAAAACTCGTCATGGACGACACATTCGCCTTGCCACAACAGCATATCGGCACCCGTTTGCTTTTGGATGTAAGAGCCAAGGTGGCGGTCTGGACCCCAGATAATTTTCTTGTCTTCGCTATCTAGGTGTTCAACGATCTCTAGCGCGATACTTGAGGTCACTACCCAATCAGCACGTGCTTTTACCGCTGCTGATGTATTGGCATATACAACTACTGTATGGTCTGGATGCGCATCACAGAACTTGCTGAACTCATCAATCGGACAACCAAGATCAAGTGAACACTCGGCTTCCAGTGTTGGCATCAAAACACGCTTTTCTGGGGTCAGGATCTTGGCTGACTCGCCCATAAAACGCACACCACAGATCACTAGCGTTTTCGCTGGGTGCTGATTACCGAATTTGGCCATTTCAAGAGAATCGCCAACAAAGCCGCCGGTCTCTTCCGCCAGAGCCTGGATTTCAGGATCGGTGTAGTAGTGGGCCACCAGCACTGCATCTTTTTCCTTTAGCAATGCCTTGATTTTTGCCTTGTACGCCTGCTGTTCATCGACAGTTAGCGGGGTTGGCTTAGGTGGAAACGGATAGACCATTTCAGAGGGATCAAATGTTAGACTCATAGCTCGGTTGCTCTATTGCTGTCCTTGTACAATCCGCGCATTATACACCGCAAACGTTCAAATAGCATGGATCAAAAAAGGCCGTATAAACGGCCTTCTTATATCTATCCAAGCAAGCGCTTAAAGCTTATCAAGATTACTTTGTGCCTGTCGTGAACTGGTTGAGTTCGGGTAGGCTGAGATAACTTGCTGGTAGTATTTCTTCGCGTCTGCTGCCTTGTTGCTACGCTCTGCAATGATACCTAGCTTGAGCAACGCATCAGCGCGCTTGTTGGACTTCTCAAAACTGGCAACCGCGGTGAATTGCTCTGCAGCATCAGGTAACTGGTTCTGAGTGAAGTAAAGCTGACCAAGCCAGTAATGTGCATTCGGCTTGTAGCTTGATTCAGGGTAAGTGGTGAGGAAACCTTTGAATGCAGTGATCGCACCGGTGTAATCCTTCTCTTTCAAGATCAGGTTTACAGCAGATTCGTACGCTTCGTTTTCCCCGACATTACCAGAGTAAACTTCTGTGCTTGCCTTCTCAGACGCTTTTTCTTCCGCAGGCTTGGCTTGCGGCTGACGGCTCAGGGTGTCGATTTCACGGTATAGCTCGCGCTGTCGCTCAAGCATCTGGCTAAGATCATAGCTGTTTCTTTCTACGATCCCTCGTAGCTCATCCATTTCGGTTGCCAGCTGATCCAGTTGCAGTTGCATATCCAACTGCACCTGGTTGCGGGCCTCAATCATCCTTTCCAGACGTTCCAGGCTACCGCCCTGCGCACTGTTACCGCTAATTTCAGTAACAGGAGCAGGTGCGGCGACCACCTGGGTCGCCGCACCAACCAGCAACGTAAATGCGAGCTTTCGCATTGTGTTACTGTTCATCGTAATTACCTATTATGGCTTAGTAAACCAGAACCGAACGACGGTTCTTGGCGTAGTCAGCTTCAGTGTGGCCTAGAACTAGAGGCTTTTCTTCACCGTAGCTAACAATTGAGATCTGGCTAGCAGATACGCCTAGCGCCTGAAGGTACTTAGCAACTGCGTTTGCACGGCGCTCACCTAGGGCGATGTTGTACTCTGGGGTACCGCGCTCATCAGCGTGACCTTCAACAATCACTTTAACTTCCGCGTTGTCGCGAAGGTATTCAGCATGTGCAGTTAGCATGTCCTGGTAATCAGGCTGGATTTCAGCGTTGTCAAACTTGAAGTAAACAGTTTGCTCTTGACGTAGCTGCTGGCTGCGTAGCTCCTGCTCAGAAAGTACTGGCTCTTGCTCTACAGGTGAAGTCACAACGGTTGACTGTTCAGTTGTTGAACCTGTATTAGTCTCTGACGCCGCTGAGCTATCAGTGCTTTCACTTGAACTACACGCCGCTAGAGTGAACATTGGCAGCGCAATTGCCAAACCCTTTAAAACTTTGTTCAGTTGCATTTTATTTTCCTTTTTTATTGCTTGTTGCGACTAACTTAGAGAAAAGGTCCCCATGATGGAGCTCTTACTCGGCCATTAGTTGCAGGTAATCTTGCTTTAAATCGCCCATCAATCGACACTAGCGACAACTCGTTAGACTTGTTATTCACCGAGCTGTAGATCACCATGCCGCCATTAGGCGCAATGCTTGGTGACTCATCCAAAAATGTCTTGGTCAGTACCTGCACCGCATTGGTTTTCAGATCTTGCTTGGCAATGTTATAGCCAGAGTCCGACTTATTCACCATTACCAGGAACCGGCCATCAGGCGTCAATTGACCACCGAGGTTCTGACTTCCTTGCCAAGTCAGGCGCTTAGTCGAACCGTCAGCTAAATTTACTCTATATATCTGTGGGTTACCACCTCTGTCTGAGGTAAATATCAAAGAGTCACCGCTCGGGTCCCAAAATGCTTCGGTATTGTTGGCTCGACCACGGGTGATCTGCTTCAATTCCTTGGTTTCTAGGTCTTTAATGTAGATTTGCAAGCTACCACTCTTCGACAGCACCATCGCCAGTTTCTTGCCGTCTGGCGAGAAGCGCGGGTTACCGTTATGGCGTGGGAACGAAGAGACCATCTCACGGGTACCCTTATAGATATCCATGATAAAGATCTGTGCCTGCTGGTTTTCAAAGCTCACGTACGCCAGCTTGCTGCCATCAGGTGACCATGAAGGGGACATCAACGGTTGCTGGGATTTCAGAACTAGACGCTCATTAAAACCATCGTAATCTGCCACACGCAGTTGATACGGGTACTGGGCCTTGTCATCAATCACCACGTAAGCAATACGCGTAAGGAATGCCCCTTTTTCACCTGTCAGCCTTTCGTAGACGATATCTGAAATACGGTGGGCATAGTGACGTAGGCGCGACTCTTTTACCGTTGCACGGTTGTTGATCAGCAGGTGATCTTTGGTCATCACCAGCTCACCGTTTTCCAAGCCTCGGCTCTGGCCGCTAGTCAGTTGGCCGCGCACCACATCAATCAACTGGTAGTTGATGACATAGTTGCCCTGCTCGTTCATGGTTACCGTACCGGTTACCAGAGCATCGACGCCCATTGACGTCCAGGCGTTGTAGTCAACCTGCTCTTCGCTCGAAGGTGTTTGCGGCATATTGCTGGTCGACACCGGTGAAAACTTACCGCTTCGACGCAAGTCAGAAGCAATGACGGCCGAGATATCGGTCGGCATTTGGCCGGCACCTTCCCATTTAAAAGGCACAACACCGATTGGACGGGCAGAGTCTACCCCTTCGGTGATCACCAACTCCAATTCCGCCTGTGCGATTTGGCTGAAACTCAACAGCGCCACGCACAATCCCATTAACCAACGTTTCATCATTACTCCTTCCTTATTGCGGGCTTACTGTTAGTCTGATATTGCGAAGCTGCTCAACAACAGCTGGGTCTTCCGGCATCGGGAACTGGCTGACTTTGACCACCGCCGCTTTCGCTGCACGGCAAACCGCACTGTCACCACCATCCTCCGACGCATCAAGTACCAAACCATTGCTCGACAAACGCATACGGATCACACATTCCTTGCCGATAAAGTTTTGCTCTACCAACAAGTTCTGCTGGATCATCTGGGTATAGATGGCTCCGTAGCGCTGGGTTTCGTCCGCCACAAACTGGCCGCGGGCACCGCCTCGCTGCTCAGACTCAGCTTCAAGGCCTGCGAACATATCATTCAGTGCTGCTTCCTGCTGGCGCTGTTGTTCACGGGCCTCTGCCGCTTTACGTTCGGCTTCCTTACGGGCAGCCTCCGCTTTGCGGGCTTCTTCTTCGGCTTTCTTCTTGGCAGCTATCTGTGCCTGGCGCTCTGCTTCTGCTTTCGCAGCGGCGGCTTCCGCCTGGCGTTTTGCTTCTTCTGCCTTACGTTGCTCTGCTATCTGGCGCTGACGTTCCGCTTCTGCTTTCGCAGCCGCTTCCTGCTTCGCCTTGCGGTCTGCTTCAGCTTTGGCAGCTTGCTCGCGGGCAATACGTGCAGCCTCATCAGCCTTACGTTTTTCTTCCGCCGCTTTTGCTCGCTCGGCAGCTACTCGCTGGCGCTCCTGCTCAGCTTCACGTGCTTCTTTTTCAGCTTTCAGCTTGTCAGCCTTGAGCTGGCGTAACCTTTGCTCTTCTTCCTGACGCATCTTTTCCAATGCATCAGCTTGCTGCTCCAAACGCTTCAGCCTGTCCTGCTCGGCAGCTTTTGCCGCCTCGCGCTGCTGGCGGATACGCTGAGCCTGCTGGTTCACCAAAGCCGGATCGACCACCACCGCCTGAACGATGTTTCCCGATGGCTTGGGTTTTGTCATGATGAAATCCGTTCCCCACAACAACATTGCGACCAGTGAACCATGCATAAGTAACGAAATAATGAAGGCAGCACTGTATTCTCTTTTCTTCATCCTGCCTGCCTACTTATTGCTCTAGAGGTTCGGTCATCAGACCTACTGACCCTACACCAGCCTGATTAAGGGCATCGAGGGTTTCGATGATGTATGCATACGGTGCACGTGCATCACCACCAACCAGCACCGCTGATTCAGGATTGAGCTGCAATTCGGCGCGAACACGGGTTAGCAGTTCATTTAAACCCAACCCACGTTGCATTTCGCGATCATCAACACTGATGCCAAGGTGACCATCTTGGTCAACTTCAACGATAATCGGCGACTTTTCGCTGTTTTCACCAACCAGTTCCGCTGCAGTCTTGGCCGTTGTAGTGCTCGGCAAATCAACGTCAACGCCCTGGGTGACAAAAGGGGCTGTTACCATAAAGATAATCAGCAAGACGAACATCACGTCGATATAGGGAACAATGTTAATCTCGCAAGTAACCTTGCGCTTTTTCGGTTGATAAGCCATCGCGGTTACTCCTGCTGAGCAGCAAATGCCTGGCGATGCAGGATGCTAGAAAACTCATCCATAAATGTGGCATAAGAGTGCTCAAGCTTGGCCACCTGGTTGGTCAGTTTGTTAAAGAAAATAACCGCAGGGATCGCTGCAAATAGGCCGATCGCTGTTGCGATCAGGGATTCGGCAATACCCGGGGCAACCATGGCAAGCGTGGCTTGCTTTACTGCACCCAGCGCGATAAAGGCATGCATTACCCCCCACACCGTACCGAACAGGCCGATATATGGGCTGATCGAACCTACGGTTGCAAGGAATGGTAGGTTGGTTTCAAGCTCTTCAACTTCACGAGACATGGCAACACGCATCGCACGTCCCGTCCCTTCCATAACCGCTTCTGGCGCTTTGCCGTTGTTGCGGTGAAGTCGGGCGAATTCTTTGAAACCGGCGTGGAAAATTTGTTCAGTTCCGGTCAGGCTATCTTTGCGCGCCTCTACCTCTTGGTATAGCTGCGACAGATCGACCCCAGACCAAAAACGGTCTTCGAAACGCTCCACATTCATTTTGGCCCGTGACAAGACCTGGGAACGTTTGATGATCATGGTCCATGATGCAACGGACATACACATCAAAATGATTACAACGACCTTACCTAGCAGACTCGCCTGCAGGAAAAGATCTAAAATCGAAAGTTCAGTCACTTAGTTATCTCCGATAAAATATGTTCTGGGATCTTGATAGGTTTCAACGTATCGGGGTGGACACAGGCTACCTGAATCGATGCGCTACACAAGGTTTGCCCGCTAGTGTTAACTAAAACCTGACAAAATTCGATCGACGCCCGGCGTATAGTATTAGGCCAGGTCCGTACAACAAGTTGATCATCCAATTTGGCACCCTTGAGGTAATCAATCTCTAAATGCCGAATCACAAAGCTGGCTTTTTCGGCGAACAAGTCGTTAAGACTGACACCGATGGAGCGGAAGAGTTCCGTCCTCGCTCGCTCAAAAAACTTAATATAGTTAGCATGATAGACAAGGCCACCTACGTCAGTGTCTTCATAGTAAACCCTGATAGGCCATTCAAACGGGTGTTCTTCGGTCATTATCATTCCAACCTTGGTGTTCAATCACTTGTGCCAATGTATCTAGGCTTTTGCCCAAGGGCTTACTATACCTAACTTGGCTACCAGATTGGAATCATGCATTAACAGTAAACAGGCAGAGTTTTACTTTTTGATGATCCTGTCACTCCCTGAACGGCCCTGCTCTCTCCCTACCTGTTGGCATTTTATCCAGATATAAAAAAACAGCCCATTACTCAATTGCAATGGGCTGTTTCAATTGTATGTTTTTGTATCAGCGTGAACAGTTTGAAATCAAATTGTTACGTTAAACGCAAAAACAAAATGTAAGCCAAGATAGGCAACGAAACGTACGGGGTGAAAAACACCTGCCAGTACCAACGGCGAGGGACAAAACCAACGCCGAAGACCATAGCTGCACACGTTGCCCAAATCAGGGCTGGCGAGATGACCGGTCCGAATCCGCCAATCGCCTGGGCGAAGAGTGTGGGTTCCCACACCACCAGCCCTGCCGATGCCATCGACATCAGCAGTGACGCAACGCGTAGTAGACCGAAGTCCACCCACTGGTGGGCACGCTTCACCCAGTGATCGAGGTTACTCACCGGTTTCCTCTTTATCCATATTTTCTGTCGCTTCAAGCCACAGCGCGTTGATGATACCGAATGAGCAAGCAAGTAGCACACCCAGGATCCAAGCGAAATACCACATAGTCTGTCTCCTTAGTACAGTGAGTTCTTGTTGTCTTCGATATATTTGGTATCAAGACGGCCAAACATCTTGTAGTAACACCAAGAGGTGTACGCCAGGATAATCGGAACCATCACCGCTGCAACACCGGTCATGATGTTCAGGGTCAGCTCAGAAGACGTTGCGTCCCACATGGTCAAGCTGTGGCTTGGAACCAGGCTTGAAGGCATGATGAATGGGAACAATGCAAAACCAGCTGTCAAAATCACACCCGCCATAGTCAGGCTTGATGTAACGAATGCCAGTGCTGCGCGGTTCGCACGAGAGCACAGTACCGTTAGTACAGGCATTGCTACCGCTAGCAAAGGTGCAATCCACAGCAGTGGGTAAGCATCAAAGTTAGCAAACAGCGCACCGGTCTGGCGCATAACTTCTTTCGTTAGCGGGTTAGAAGGCGCATTTGTCGCGATTTCAGAGGTCACGATGTAGCCTTCGATGCTCTGAGCCCAGAAGCCAGCAATGGCAAAACAAACCGCTGTACCAACTGAAGTTATCATCGCTACGCGACGAGCACGCTCGCGGATGGCATCTGTCGTTTTCATCTGCAGGTAAGCTGCACCTTGGGTAGTGATCATCAGAATGCTCACAATACCGCATAGCAGTGCAAACGGGTTAAGCAGACCGAAGAACGAACCCTTGTAAGTCGGGATCAGGAACTCGTTCAGCTCAAACGGTACACCTTGCATCAGGTTACCGAACGCCACACCAAAGATCACTGGCGGTACAAAACTACCTACGAAGATGGCTTTATCCCAAGCTTCACGCCATTTTGGATCTTCAATCTTCGAACGGTAGTCAAAACCGATCGGACGTAGCCAAAGTGCCGCTAGCGTAATGATCATAGCAAAGTAGAAGCCAGAGAACGCTGTTGCGTAGACCAAAGGCCATGCTGCAAACAGGGCACCACCTGCGGTGATCAACCAAACCTGGTTACCGTCCCAGTGCGGGGCGATTGAGTTAATCATTACTCGGCGTTCGCTGTCTGTCTTACCGATAATACGGGACAGTACACCTACACCCATGTCAAAACCATCTGTGACTGCAAAGCCGATGCATAGCACACCGATCAGCACCCACCAGATAAATCGCAATACTTCATATTCAAACATTGCTCAACTCTCCCTGATTATGCTTCAACCTGACGCGCAACAACATTCTGTGGTGCATCGGTAGTTTCAAAGTGGTAGCGGCCAGTTTTCAGGCTGCTAGGACCTAGACGAGCAAACTTGATCATCAGGTACAATTCAGCAATCAGGAACACTGTGTACAGTGCAATAATTGCTAGCAAAGAAGTGATGATATCTGATGGTGCCAAGTTGGACACCGCCATCGATACCGGCAGGATCTCACCCACAGCCCACGGCTGACGGCCGTATTCTGCAACAAACCAACCCGCTTCTACTGCGATCCAAGGAAGAGGTAGACCGTAAAGCGCTGCTTTCAGTACCCACTTGTTCTCGGTGATCTTATGACGGCAAGACTGAACGAATGCCGCACCAATAATACCCAGCATCAGGAAGCCACATGCCACCATGATACGGAAGCTCCAGAATAGCGGCCATACTGTTGGGATAGAGTCATCCGCTGCACGGGCAATATCTTCTTCTGTCGCATCAACCACGTTTTCAGCATAAGGCTTAAGTAGGAAGCCGTAGCCAAGGTCGTGTTTCACTTCATCGAACGCTGCGATGTTTTCTGGTGTCTTGTCACCGGCACGCAGTTTTTCAAGCAAGCCGTAAGCCACCATACCGTTACGGATACGTACTTCGTGCTCAGCTTTCAGGTCACGCAGACCCGTTACTTCAGTGTCGAAAGAACGCGTAGCGATAATACCCATGACATAAGGGATCTTGATCGCGTAGTCGGTTTCCATGGTTTCCTGATTCGGGATACCAAACACAGTGAAGGCAGCAGGCGCTTCTTCTGTATGCCACTCAGCTTCGATAGCCGCTAGCTTAGTTTGCTGAACATCACCTAGCTCGTAACCTGATTCGTCACCCAGAACGATTACAGATAGGATTGACGCCATACCGAACGCTGCTGCAATCGCGAATGAACGACGAGCAAAGGCAATATCACGGCCTTTAAGGATGTAGTAAGAACTGATAGCCAGTACGAACATCGCACCTGTTACGTAACCAGACGCGACAGTGTGAACAAATTTCACCTGGGCAACCGGGTTAAGTACCACTTCTGCAAAGCTAACCATTTCCATACGCATGGTTTCGAAGTTGAACTCTGCACCTACAGGGTTCTGCATCCAACCATTTGCCACAAGAATCCATAGTGCCGAGAAGTTAGAGCCAAGAGCAACTAGCCAAGTAACAGCAAGGTGCTGACGCTTGGATAGACGATCCCAACCAAAGAAGAACAGGCCAACTAGGGTAGATTCAAGGAAGAAAGCGATAAGTGCTTCGATAGCCAGCGGCGCGCCGAAGATATCACCTACGTAGTGGGAGTAGTACGCCCAGTTAGTACCGAACTGGAACTCCATGGTAAGCCCCGTGGAAACACCAAGGGCGAAGTTAATGGCAAAAAGCTTACCCCAGAACTTGGTCATGTCCTTGTAGATTTGCTTTCCGGTCATTACGTAAACCGACTCCATGATGGCTAGTAGGAACGCCATACCAAGAGTCAATGGGACGAACAAAAAGTGATACATCGCAGTTAATGCGAACTGTAACCGCGATAGTTCGACGATATCAGTGAACATTGAGAACTCCTTCTTTCGCCAGGCTGACTGACGACAGTACAACACAGTGCACTTATGGTTGGGCTTAGCAAAAAGTAGCCAAACGTAGTCGCAATTTGTCACCTTCCTGGTTGCCATTATTTAAATAATTAGTGGCATCCCTGATATGTTGCGATACTGTACCAAATTAGTTAATTTGTTGTTAAGCTACAGCTAATAAAGTCATTGCTAATATTACTGGCATTCGTCGTTTGGCTCAATGGATTTATCGCACAATTTGCTTTGATAAATATCAATAAACCCTGTTCAAATTTTAATCACCCGCATCTTGATTGACTCAGATCAAACTATTAAGCACCGTTTAAACAGCTGGAAGCTCAATATTAAAACTCCACTCTTCTAAATCTTGAACGGGACTATTAATGCCACTTCACATTCTGTTTTATCCCTTCATATTCGAGGTGTTTATCCTTAGAAAAAAAAGGATTGAATATGTTTTAACTGGTTATTCAATAACCAAAATCTCATACGTACTACTGACAAATCAGTAGGTACATGGACCTCCACCATCAAAATCGGATTAGTTAAATTTATGCGAAAGTGAAATTTAACTCGCTTTTGGATAAATTAAAAATGCCTATAATCAGCACCAGAAACAGATAAGGCCGCCTAGAGAGTAAAAGTCATCTTTTTGGCGGGTTGTAGGCTGTTTCCCCAACCACTTTGATTTAGATTGAGGAAGTAGATATGGCTCGTATTTTTGAAAAAATCGTTGCGCTTTACCAACCAAGCTTTGCTGAAATGTACAAAAGCAACTGCTAGAAACTGCTCACGAAGCAAGCAAGCGCTCTGACGGCTGTTAAATGAAGAATATTTTCTTTCTGTGGCCCTCGCTCGATATGTCACAGACTTGTAACGATAGAAACAGCCATTAAACAAAAAATAGTTGCGCTAGGTGTAAAAACAAAAACGAGGCCCTATGGCCTCGTTTTTGTTTACCGCGGATTTAACGTTTTATTCAAATAGGTTGCGATGCACTTTTACCACCGCTTTCTTTATTGGCTGCGGTGCTGCGATGGTGCATCCCGGCTTATGTGGCTGCCCAGGTAGGAAAATCGCAAACATGCCTGGTTCAAGTAGCACTTCTGACTCGCCTTTCACGGCGCCGGCCAACCAGAAATCATTTTCAGAATCGTAATGCTTCTCAACGGTATGTGCCTCACTCGCAACAGCGAAGCCAATACGCTCACTTCCGGAAATCAGGAATTGGATATCGAGGTAATCACGATGCACTTCATGCAACTTACTTTCCGCGCTTGAGGTTTCAAACGCCATCACATTGACAAATATTTTGTCGCCATCAATATCATGGCGGCCAACGGGAAGTGTTTCTAGATTGGTCCCAGACAAAAATGCCAAGCTACGGTGGACAGCGGCAGGTAGATAGGAAAACGTCTCTCGCTGATCAATATGGCCAACAATCATAGGTACTCTCTTAAAATAAAGGCCCGGCCAATACGGCGCGGACCTTGAGGGGGAATTAATTTTGTAACGATTTGAATCAGGGTTAGATAGTCAGCGCCTTGACCTCTTCATCACTGTGGCTGTTTTTAAATAAAGGCGCGGTGATAAAGCCCACCAGCACAACCACCAAGGTGCCAATCACGCCATAGAAAAAGAAGTTAAGATCTGTGCTTGCACGTACCCACAAGATAGTAGCAACGGCTGCCACGACACCTAGCAATGCACTGTTGGCATTGGCACGGCGTACGAAGACACCCAGCATAAACAGACCAGTCATTGGACCGCCCATCAAACCAATCAAGCTATTGAAGGCATCCCATAATTCACTTTCATTCGACATAATGAGATACGTAGAAGCAATCACACCAAACACACCTGCAGAGACTGTCACCATTCGGCCAACTTTCAGCTTCTGCTCAGGGCTCTTCTCGCCGCCAAATCGGGTATAGATATCGGATGTAAAACACGCCGAGATACTGTTAAGGCTACTTGAGATACTTGACTGTGATGCTGCAAAAATTGCCGCGATGATCAGCCCAGCAATACCAGCAGGCATCTGAGAAATTACAAAGAATGGCAAGATCCCGCCAGTGTTGAAGTTCTCCGGCATTAGCTCAGGATGCTGGGTATAGTAAGCATATAGTGCCGCGCCGACTGCAAAGAAGAATACTGGAATGCAGGCGACCAATTTGGCATTAGTAACCAACGCTTTTTTAGTCTCTTCAACAGAGTCAGTCACAATGTAGCGCTGAACCACATCTTGGCTGGCGGTAAACTGCTGCAAGCTAGCGAACAGGAAACCAATCATCAGCACAGGAACGGTACTTTCTGACCAGCTCCACGCCATTTTATCGGCTGGGAAATACTTATCTGCCTCTGCAGATAAACGGAAGATTTCAGTCATACCGCCATCAACATTGAAACAGATCATCACAAAGATCATCACGGCGGCAGCAGACAGCATGATCCCCTGGATCACATCGGTCCAAATAACCCCTTCGATACCCCCCATGAAGGTGTAGACAATACATAACACACCAATTAGGAAGACAATGGTAAGCGGACTGATATCGATAAATGGCATCAGAGCCAACGCCGTCAGGTACGTAATGATC
Source organism: Photobacterium rosenbergii (assembly GCF_003026455.1). Taxonomy (GTDB): domain Bacteria; phylum Pseudomonadota; class Gammaproteobacteria; order Enterobacterales; family Vibrionaceae; genus Photobacterium; species Photobacterium rosenbergii. The sequence goes on along the minus strand of NZ_PYMB01000004.1, from coordinate 118,626 downwards.
GCGATACGACCAATGTGGAACAGCATGAATGACAAACTAGCAAACAATCGCATTCGCACATCAAAGCGTTTTTCCAAATATTCATAAGCCGATGTCAGGTTCAGCTTACGGAAAAATGGGATGTAATAGATGAAAACGAACGGCAGGATAATAATCGCAATATACTGACCGATCAGAAAGGTCCAATCTTCCGTGTAAGCCTTGGCCGGAATCGACATAAAGGTGATTGAACTTAGGGTTGTTGCGAATACGCTGATCCCCGCAGCCCAGCCAGGGATCCGCCCACCGGCCTTAAAGTAGTCATCCGCTGACTTCTGCCGTTTGGCGAAATACATTCCCACCATCATGATCGCCGCTAAATAAACCAGCAAGACGATATAGTTCAGGGTTCCAAAAGCATGCATTTCCATGCGCTAGCTCCTCTCAAGAGTGTAGGTTGAGATAAAATGTCTATAAGTTGTTATCTTTGGCTGCAGGCTTGTGCCCACAGGGCAGCACCGATCAGTCCGGCATCAGTACTGCATGTAGCTGGGAGTAACTTGGGTTGGTAAACCGCTGGCAACGAGCTGAGAGCTTCTTCGACCAATTCCAAGTAATTAGCTGCCAAGCCTACCCCACCGCCGATCACGACAGCATCAAGGTCATTGGTAATGGTGAGATCAGCGACCAGTTGAGCAATTGCAGTCGCCGAGCGAGAGACAATTGCCGTAGCGGCTTCATCACCGGCCAGATAACGCTGGTAAACTTCCTGCCCCGTGCAATTTTCACCGAAGACTTCGCTGCCTTGCTGACCTATCGCCGTTCCCGATGCAATGGCTTCAACACAGCCTTTACGGCCGCAGCCACACACGGGACCATTGGGATCAGCCAAGCTATGACCTGCATGTCCAGCAATACCACGGGCACCAATTTGCAATTGTCCGTCAATCACCAAGCCTGCCCCTACCCCCGTTGACACGGTAATAAAAGCCATGTTGGCATACTGCCCACCCGCCGCGTGGTATTCCGCCCATGCTGCGGCCTGAGCATCATTGAGCACCAGGGTAGGAAGCCCTGTAATTGCCTCAATCTCCGCTTTGATAGGGAAATGATCCAGACCGCCTAGATTCTGCGGGTTCAATGCGGTAAGCAGTCCATCCTGAATGATCCCAGTTGAGGCAACCACCACTTGATCAGCCTGATCGTGAAATGAAGCGAGCAAGGTGGCCAGGTTTTGCCGTAATAACTCAGTAGACTTATCCGATTGGGTATTGAGTTGCTGGCGGGCACTGAGTACGCCATCCGCGACTAGTGCTGCAGCCAGTTTCGTTCCACCAAGATCAACCGCTAGGTAGGTCGTCATAAAATGGCCTCTCTCGCCGGATGTTTAGCTAGTGACACTTCCTGGCTAAACCACTGGCAAATATGCTCAATACGGGTGATTGCAGAACCCACTGTGACACAAGAGGCTCCCGCCTCAATGGCCTCACGGGCAAGCTGCGGTGAGTTGTAGCGACCTTCAGCCATGACAAAGCAGCCAGCCTGATTAAGTTTGGTCACGAGGGCGAAATCAGGTTCTGCGGGGACAACACCGCCGGTATATCCAGACAAAGTCGAACCGATGATCTCCACGCCCAAGCGCTGGCTGTTTAGCCCTTCTTCATAAGTAGCGCAGTCCGCCATTGCCAAACAGCCAGCCTGCTTAATAGCAGCGACTAGTTCTGCAACGGGTACCGGGCGCATACGGTCAGTCGCATCGATCGCGATAATGTCTGCTCCCGCCTCAGCCAAAGCAACGACATCTTCGATATACGGCGTAATACGTACATCGCTGTCTTGTAGGTCGCGCTTAACGATACCTATGATAGGCACAGATACCGTCGGCCTAACCGCTTTAAGGTTATCGATCCCTTCAATTCTCAATGCGGAAGCACCACCAGCCACAGAAGCCTGTGCCATAGCTGCAACGATGGCTGGCGAATCCATAGGACCATCATCAACTGGCTGACATGAAGACACAAACCCATGCTTCATCGTTGCCAGAACAGTGTTGTTAACAGTAGAAACTGTCATAAAGCATAACTCCAAGAAACAAAATAATAGTGAAGTTTTATTTCAATTTATTTTTTACGGAGCAAAACTTCAACCATGATTGTTCAAAAAGGAGATCAACACCACACTTATTAGCTCAAGGTATAAATACCCCTCGATAGGACATTTAAGTTTCTTTAAAGTCGCCTCAAAATGGAGGAATACTCCAAACCAGACGCGATTTGATGACGAGTCGTCCCCCACAATGAGAAATACCCCTTTAAAACAAAAGAATTAGGAAGAAAGGATGATGGAAAACTTCAATGCTTCCCAGACACCGGTTGCGCTGATCCATGCAACGGTCTTTGATGGCGAGACACTGCTCGATGATCAGGCCGTTATTATTCGAAGTGACACTATCGTAAGTGTAGTGCCTATGTCGCAGGCTCCGTTGTTACCAACTGACTGCATCGACGTCAAAGGGCTACTACTAACCGCCGGTTTTATCGATTTGCAACTTAATGGCTGTGGTGGGGTGTTGTTCAATTCAGATATCAGTCTCGATACCTTACACATCATGAACCAAACCAACCTGAAATCAGGTACCACTCAATTCCTACCGACGTTAATCACCAACCCACAGCCACAAATGCAACAGGCGATAAGCCTAGTTGATTCAATGGAAATTAGAGAAAGTTCAGGCGTGCTTGGCCTGCATCTAGAAGGGCCATTTATCAATGTCGCGAAAAAAGGTGCCCACCATGCAGATTTCATCAGGCAACTAACGCAGGAAGAAGCAGAGCAACTGGCCAAGCGTCATGGTGCGGTCAAAGTAATCACGCTTGCACCGGAGTGTGTCGGGCAGACAGCAATAGATGTGCTAACCGATGCGGGGATCAAAGTCTCTATCGGCCATACCAATGCCACTTACCAACAACTGGTCGATAAGCAAGGTCTCAGCATGGCTACCCACCTCTACAATGCCATGACACCGCTTGCCTCACGGGAAGTCGGCGCCGTGGGATATATTGCCGAACATAAACCGGCAACGGGGATCATTGTCGACGGTATCCATGCCGCCTACCCTGCCGTGCGTATCGCCAAAGCGCTACTGGGAGAGCAACTTTTCCTCGTTACCGATGCGGTTACTCCAGCAGGAACAGACCTTTCCAGTTATGACATGGCGGGGCAACAAGCCTTTGTCACCGACGGTAAATGTCACTATAAAGATGGCACTATCGCAGGGGCTGCAATCACCATGATTGATGGTATTAAAAACCTGATTGAGCATGTTGGCATAACTAAAGAAGAGGCATTAAGGATGGCAAGCCTTTATCCAGCGAGGGCTTTAGGCATCGAAGACAACTTCGGCAAGCTGAAAGCGGGTTACAAAGCCAATATCGTCATGTTAGATACCGCTCTGGATATAAAAGGGGTCTATCAAATGGGGATAAAGCGGATTTAAGTTTCACAATTGCCCTATCAATCGATGAAAGAGAGCAAGCCAATTCCCTTTATAAACCGGAACCGACTTGCCTTCCAAATGTATTGAGGGGTTACGATTCGAGGGCCTTGGTGGTGCGGAGCTTCTTGGACTGTGCGCCATCAACATCGTCTTTGACAAGCAAGGTATAAACCAAATCCAACACGAAAAGCTGAGTAATTTTGGTTCCGATCGAGTCTCCCTGCAGTTGCCCCTGTCGGTTGCCGTTTAGCAGCACCCAATCCGCATGTTTGCAGATCCCCGACTTGGGATTATGGGTCAAGGCGACCGTACTCGCTCCGGCTTCTTTGGCCAGCATTAAGGCCTTAGTCGTCTCTAACGAATTTCCGGAATGGCTGATACCAATCGCCAGATCCCCCGGCTGCAACAATGACGCTTTCATATACATAAAGTGGTTATTGGTCAGGGCATCAACATTGTAGCCAATACGCATGAACTTGTTTTTGGCATCTTCTGCAGTGATACCCGATGACCCCACCCCAAAGAAATACACAGCGCGAGCATCCCTGAACTGCTGAGCAACGGCTTCAAGTGCTTCGAAATTCAGCAGGTTCAAAGTCTCGGAAAGCACATTGTTAATGGTAGCTTGAAGCTTCTGACCAATGAGCTCAGCACCGTCACCAGCGGTAATATCCGTATCCAAAATCGACTTGTCACCCTGATTTTGGTTAGAAAGCTCGATAGCAAGATCCATTTTGAAATCTTGGAACCCTTTGAAACCCAGCATCCGACAAAAACGGATAATCGTCGCCTCGCCAACATTAACCGTCTGCGACAACTCAGCGATTGAAAGCTTGGTAACCCCTGCTGGATTATCCATCACAAATTCAGAAATACGTCGGGCCGAAGGCGTCATGCTCTCTTGCATGCTGCCCATCATATCAAGCACTTTTCCTGATTTTACGGGTATGTGATTTGCGACCATTCTTCCATCCTACGGTGCTTAAATTCATGTATTTTTGCTGATTCTCCCATTTATCATCACCTTTGTGAAGTAAAGCTCCATTGATATTTGCCTTAGCTCGGCAGACATCAAGCCCAGTAGCTACAATCTACTAGGATGATACCTTCATCACAATTTCGATGTGCCGAGGCGTTTTCGTGTGTATAGAGATTGCTAAATGAAACTTTACTCCATAAGATGACAACCAAACTCCATTATTAATAAATTTTCTGAAGTATAACTTCATAGGTATTTGACTATGCAAAAACTGACCGGGCTAATCGCTGCTCCTCATACTCCATTTACGGCAAATGGTGACGTTAACTTCACGGCTATTGATCAGATCGCCGCTCACCTAATTAAAGATGGTGTAAAAGGGGCATACATCTGTGGCACAACAGGTGAAGGGATCCACTGCTCAGTTGAAGAGCGTAAAGCAATTGCAGAACGTTGGGTGGCTGCTGCCAATGGCCAATTGAAACTGATCATCCATACCGGTGCCCTCAGCATTGTTGATACCCTAGAGCTTACCCGCCATGCCGACACATTGGATATCTTTGCAACATCGGCGATTGGTCCATGTTTCTTTAAGCCTGGCTCTGTGGCTGACTTGGTTGAATACTGTGAAACAGTAGCTGCAGCAGCACCATCAAAAGGCTTCTACTACTACCATTCGGGCATGTCTGGGGTGAATTTGGATATGGAGCAGTTCTTAATTCAGGCCGACTCCCGCATTCCTAACCTTTACGGGTTGAAATTCAACAGCGGTGACCTATACGAATACCAACGCTGCCTCCGTGCTTGCGATGGTAAGTTTGATATTCCATTTGGTGTTGATGAGCACCTACCAGGTGCACTTGCCGTTGGCGCAACCAGTGCTGTTGGTAGTACCTACAACTATGCCGCGCCACATTTCAATGCCATTATCGACGCCTTCCACCAAGGTGAACACCAACAGGTTATCGACGGGATGGACAATGTTATCGCTCTGATCCGTATATTGGTAGAGTATGGTGGCGTCGCAGCAGGCAAAGCAGCAATGGCACTTCACGACATTGACGCTGGCAACCCTCGCCTTCCGCTAAAAGCACTGACAGCTGAACAAAAAGCGGACGTTGTTGCCAAGATGCAAGCCGCTGGTTTCTTGAAAGCCTAAGCGCTACAGCCAAGCGTATCGCATGCTAGATACGATAAACTGATATGAAAAAGCGAGGCAGTGCCTCGCTTTTTTCTTGAATCGATAAAGCTCCGAGCCTATTTCGTCTCAGGCACATCGAAGCCAAAATGCAGGTAAGCACGGTGGGTAGCAATACGGCCTCGCGGCGTACGCTGCAGGAAGCCTTGCTGGATAAGGTATGGCTCTAGCACATCTTCGATGGTATCGCGCTCTTCACCAATAGCCGCGGCAAGGTTATCTAGACCAACCGGCCCGCCCATGAACTTGTCGATAATTGCCATCAGCAATTTACGGTCCATATAGTCAAAACCGCTGCTATCGACATCGAGCATATCCAGTGCCTTGGCGGCAACATCCGGGCAGATATGGCCATTGCCTTTGACTTCAGCAAAGTCACGCACACGGCGCAGCAAGCGGTTGGCAATACGCGGTGTGCCACGGGCACGCATTGCAACTTCCAACGCGCCGGCTTCTTCCATCGACAAATCGAGGCAGTTTGCACTGCGCTGGACAATGCCTTTGAGATCTTCCACCTTGTAATACTCAAGGCGCTGGGTAATACCAAAACGGTCGCGCAGCGGTGACGTCAACGAACCAGCACGGGTGGTGGCACCAATCAGGGTAAACGGCGGCAGGTCAATTTTGATAGAGCGGGCAGCAGGCCCTTCACCAATCATAATATCTAACTGGTAGTCTTCCATCGCTGGATACAGCACCTCTTCGACCTGAGGGCTGAGGCGGTGGATCTCATCGATGAACAGCACATCGTTTTCTTCCAGGTTGGTCAGCAGCGCTGCCAAATCACCGGCCTTTTCCAACACCGGGCCTGAAGTCGTGCGGATACTCACGCCCATTTCATTGGCGACGATATTCGCAAGCGTGGTTTTACCCAATCCCGGCGGGCCGAAAATCAACAAATGATCCAGGGCTTCATCACGCAATTTGGCAGCTTTGATGAAGATCTCCATCTGATCACGGACATGATCCTGCCCCTTGTAGTCTTCGAGCAATTTCGGTCGTATCGCGCGATCGATAATGTCCTCTTCACGCGTTGTCGGATACTCACTGGCGACCAGTCTGTCTGCTTCTATCATCAAGCCTTACCTACATTCACAATCAATAAAAACAGCAGTTAAACCATTGAACGCAGTGCGTCACGGATAATGGCTTCGCTGGTCATTTCCGGCTGGGCAACCTGAGCCACCACTTTCGATGCTTGCTGTGGTTTATAGCCAAGAGCAACAAGGGCACTGACCGCTTCATCTTCGGCGCGGGCTTGAGAGGCTGTATCTTGTACCGGCGCATTCGATGCAGCGGTATCCAGCGCTGGCGTAAACAGATCGCCCTCACCCCAACCTTTAAGACGGTCTTTCATTTCAACCACTAGGCGCTCGGCGGTTTTCTTACCGACACCAGGGATCTTCACCAAGGTTGTCACATCTTCATTCTCGACGCTTAGGACAAACTGGCTGGCTGTCATGGCCGATAGGATAGCAAGGCCAAGCTTAGGGCCAACGCCGTTAGCCTTGATCACTTCACGGAACAGGTCGCGTTCACTCTTCTTGTTGAAGCCATACAGCAGTTGCGCATCTTCGCGCACCACAAAATGGGTCGAGATAGTCGCTTCACGACCAACTTCCGGCAACTCGTAAAAGCAGCTCATCGGCATCTGGACTTCATAGCCCAGGCCGTTCACCTCAAGCAATACTTCAGGTGGTTGTTTTTCAAGGATGATTCCACGTAGTCGGCCAATCACAGTAAGATCTCTTTTCTCAATCCACAAAATTGGCTCTAGGATAGTAAAGAGCTGGATGTATATCCAGCTCTTTTTTCTTTCTGATAGTTACCCCAAGCCAAACATCACGCCATACGCTGGCGCAATCCCACGACCTGATTCAAGCTTTCGGCTAGTGCATTGAGGCGCTCAACCTGCTCTGCTAGCAAAGCTCCTTGCGAGGCTACCGCATCAGATACCTGATTGGTTTCCACTACGCTGCTAGCCACAGCCTGGCTGGCTGACGTCAACTCCCTCAGCGCTTCGACCTGCTGGCTAATATTTTCCGCCAATTGGCTCACATCGCCAGAGATACTGCTCACTTGTTCGATGATCCCCGTTAGCTCAGTGGTGCTGCTTTCGATCACCGCCTGCCCTTGTGATACTTCACGGCGACTGCGTTCAAGCAAAGCGCGGATATCCACCGCAGAGCTATTGCTCTTGGCTGACAGTTCACGAACTTGATCGGCGACAACCGCAAACCCCCTTCCCTGCTCGCCGGCTCTTGCGGCCTCTATCGCGGCATTAAGTGCCAGTAAATTAGTTTGCTCTGCGACCGAGGTGATCACATCGGCGACCGACATGATTTCATCATTACTGCTTAAGATACGGGCGATTGCTTCCTTGGAAGCCTGAAGAGATTCAGAACTGGTTTCCGCCTGGCGGTAAATAATATCGCTGCGCTGTTTCAACTCGGTCACAAACTGATCGGAGGCTTCCATACCTTGGGTAAGGTGCTTAACCTGCTCGCTCATCTGCTCGGCAGCACTGGCCTGTGATTCACAGTTTAAGTTGAGAGTCCCCACCTGCTGGTGCAACTCGGTCGACTGCTGCTCAATCACGGTAGAGACATTACTCAGTGATGCTGCATTGCCACTCGCCTTATCTAGCACTTCAGCCAACTGACTCGCTCCCTGCTTAGCCTGCTCGGCAATTGCTTCACTAGACTGGTGAGCAGACTCAGCATGCGAAATGGCCTGCTGCCGTTGGCGCGATGCCCATGCCTGTGCCATCACTATCACAACCAGGGGTAGCAAAAAGCCAGACCAGGTTTCTACCACCAATGCCGAGGAGTTAAGCTCAACATTAGGGAACACCTGACCGGCTAAGTGACTGTTGACCATCCAACCGGATACCATGACAACCAGCAATGACCATGCGGTAGCCATAAACAGCCTTGCCGATAAATAAAACGCCACAATCAATAACGGTAGCCAGAAAGCTTGGGTCGATTCTACGATGCCACCTGTTTGGTAAATAATATTGACCGCATGGATCACCATGCCAAGAAATCCGATGTTCAACGCCGCTTCTGCTTGTTTGCTCAGTCGAAAGATAATTCCGGCCAAGCACTCAAGCACTACCAGCAAAACGGAAGTCATCACCAATGCACTGTGGTCATGGCTATACCACTTGAACAGGCTATATATGCCGACAAAGAAAGAGGTGAGGGTAAAAAACAAAAAAGTATCGACGTAGCGAGCACCATCGCCCTGCCAACTTGCGTTTGCGGGCATAAATAGCGCACGCCAAATAGCCAATGGCGTCATGGAATCCGTTCCTTATTCTGTCTGAATTATTATTGTTCGCTCTTTAGCGTTGATCTGCAGCGATCACCATCACTTGGTCATATGACCTCCGACCAATATATGCCAAGAAACAATATCGCAACAAAACAAAAAAGCAGCCAAAGGCTGCTTTTTTGATCAAACACTCATTATGCAAGCATCTTACTATGAAATATAAGGCTTTGTATTAAAGGCAGTTATCGATAACGTCCCCGACGGGCGCCACGGGCCTGACCTGCCATAGCGACCAGTGTTTTATGGGTATGGGCATGACAAATCGCCACGGCCAAAGCATCGGCTGCATCTGCTTGTGGTTTACCCGGAAGCTTAAGTACCGAGCACACCATGTGCTGTACCTGTGCCTTGTCTGCCCCACCGGTACCTACCACAGCCTGCTTGATTAAGCGGGCTGCGTATTCACTAACCGGCAAGTCGGCATTCACCGCCGCAACAATCGCACTACCACGGGCCTGGCCCAGTTTCAGTGCCGAGCTGGCATTCTTGCCCATAAACACTTCTTCGATAGCAAATACATCGGGCTGGAACTGAGTAATCACCTCACTCACCCCAGCATAGATTTGCTTGAGTCGACCCGGGATATCTTCGACAGACGTTCTAATGCAGCCACTACCGAGATATTCAAGATGCCGCCCAACTTGGCGGATAACACCATAGCCGGTGATCCTTGAGCCAGGGTCGATCCCCAAAATAATAGACATACTCTTGAGTCGTTACAGCTGAGCCGCAACCTCATCGGAAATATCACCATTGTGATACACTTCCTGGACATCATCCTGATCTTCCAAGGCATCAATCAGACGCAATAGTTTAGGTGCCGTGTCAGCATCCAACTCTGCCTTGGTAGACGGAACTAAAGTCACTTCGGCGTTCTGAGCCTCAAAGCCAGCGGCGTCCAACGCATCTTTTACTGGGCCGAAATCTGCTGGTGCAGTGTAAACATCGATTGAACCGTCATCATTGGTTTCAACATCATCCGCGCCGCCTTCCAGAGCTGCTTCCATCACTGCGTCTTCATCAAGACCTGCTGCGTAGGAAATAACGCCTTTCTTGTCGAACAGGTAGTTCACGCTGCCATCGGTACCCAAATTACCACCGGCTTTCGAGAACGCATGGCGAACGCCTGATACTGTACGGTTACGGTTGTCAGTCATACACTCAACCATTACCGCCGTACCACCCGGCCCGTAACCTTCGTAGATCACGGTTTCCATGTTGTCGTCGCCTTCACCACCTGCACCACGACTGACAGCACGGTTGACCGTATCACGGGTCATGTTGTTTGATAGTGCTTTATCAATTGCTGCGCGCAGGCGAGGATTATTGTCAATGTCGCCACCGCCTTCTTTTGCAGCCACGACGATCTCACGGATCAGCTTGGTGAAAATCTTACCGCGCTTGGCATCCTGTGCCGCTTTACGGTGTCGGATGTTGGCCCATTTACTATGACCTGCCATATCACACTCCAATTTCTTGCTCGCCAAATGGCGAATGTTCCACGAAAAACCAACCTAATATTTTTTAATTAAGTGCCAGGATCGGCTTGAGATTAAAGGTTGGGTAAATCTAGCCCTAAAACAAAGACTGGCCTTTCGGCCAGTCTTAATCAAGGTTGTTGCTTACTCTTGCTCGGCGCTTTCTTCTTTCGCCAAGTTGACCGCAATCGCCAGTTCTTCAAGCGCTGCTGGGTTAGCCAGGCTTGGTGCGTCAGTCAGAAGACACGCAGCTGCCGTTGTTTTCGGGAAGGCAATCACGTCACGGATGTTTTCCGTACCACAAAGTAGCATTACCAAACGGTCTAGACCGAATGCCAGACCAGCGTGTGGAGGTGTACCGAACTTCAGTGCATCCAATAGGAAGCCGAACTTCAGCTGCTGCTCTTCGGCATCAATACCTAGAAGATCGAATACTGCAGACTGCATTTCAGCGTTGTGGATACGTACAGAACCACCACCAACTTCATAGCCGTTGATAACCATATCGTAAGCGTTAGAGTTAGTTGCAGCCGGGTTCGCTTTCAGCTCTTCCGGGCTCACGCCAAGAGGAGATGTGAACGGGTGGTGCATCGCGTGAAGGTTACCTTCGTCGTCTTCCTCGAACATTGGGAAGTCAACAACCCATAGCGGTGCCCAAGCATTGGTATCTGTCAGCTCAAGATCAGTACCTAGCTTCAGACGAAGTGCGCCCATTGCTTCTTCAACAATGCGCTTCTTATCTGCGCCGAACAGGATGATATCGCCAGACTCAGCCTGAGTACGGTCAAGTAGCTGTGCAACCACTTCTTCGTTCAGGAACTTAGCCACTGGAGACTGAACACCTTCGAAGCCAGCTTCGCGGTCATTCACCTTCATCCATGCCAAGCCTTTCGCACCGTAGATGCCAACGAACTTGGTGTACTCGTCGATTTGCTTACGAGTTAGCTTAGCGCCACCCGGTACGCGGATAACTGCAACACGGCCTTTCTCGTCGTTTGCAGGGCCTGAGAACACTTTGAAGTCAACATCTTTCAAGATGTCAGCGACGTCTACAAGCTCAAGCGGGTTACGTAGGTCCGGCTTGTCAGAGCCGTAACGGCGCATTGCTTCTTCGAAAGGCATGATAGGGAACGTGCCAAGATCTACGTTTAGTAGCTCTTGCCACATTTCAGTGATCATACGCTCAGTCACGCCACGTACCTGCTCGGCAGACATGAATGAGGTTTCGATATCGATCTGGGTGAATTCTGGCTGACGGTCAGCACGTAGGTCTTCATCACGGAAACACTTAACGATCTGGTAGTAGCGATCGAAGCCAGACATCATCAGCAGCTGCTTGAATAGCTGTGGAGACTGAGGCAGAGCGTAGAAGCTACCTTTGTGAACACGGCTTGGTACCAAGTAGTCACGTGCACCTTCAGGTGTCGCTTTTGTCAGTACTGGTGTTTCGATATCTAGGAAGTCGTTGCTGTCTAGGAAACGGCGAACAAAGCTCGATGCTTTCGCACGTAGCTTGATGCGGTCGCTCATTTCAGGACGACGTAGGTCTAGGTAACGGTACTTAAGGCGCTGCTCTTCAGTGTTCTTCTGGTTGAAGTCTAGCGGTAGCACGTCTGAGCGGTTGATAATTTCCAGGCCAGTCGCCAGGATTTCAACTTCACCAGTCGCCATGTCTTTGTTTACTTGGCTTTCTGGACGTACACGTACTTCACCAGTTAGGCGAATACAGAATTCGTTGCGCAGTTGGTTAGCGATCTCGAATACATCTTTCATATCTGGATCAACAACAACCTGAACAATACCTTCACGATCTCGCATATCAATGAAGATAAGACCGCCTAAATCACGGCGACGGTTAACCCAGCCGCATAACTCTACTGTTTGCCCTGCTAGGGACTTGTTCAGGTGACCACAATATTGGGTGCGCATATGAAATTCCCGATCTGTTTACTAACTTTCCTGTGCGTATGGCACTGCCCAAGCAGCCGACCACACACATACTGAATCCTTCCCGGCCAATTTGGTTAAACATCGCGCAATTATCGCGCTTAGTCAGGCCGAGAGACAAAAATAACGAGGCATTATATACCCAAGCGCCGTCAACATACATGATCCACGAGAATTAATTGGCAATCCGCCCCAACAGCGAACCATTGAGCTGGCAGCCAACCTATGGCCTAGTACTTTGTATTTTGAACATGCAGGGGAAATAAAGCGAAATACCACTTTAGGAAAAAGTACCCAGTAAGATCAAGGAAAAAACCTAAATCAAGGATTTAAAAGATTGACCTAGCACTACACCCCTTTGCACAATGGCGAGTAAACCCAGTTTGGAAGCCTCGCCATGCCCTCAACCCACGCTAACCTCCCTGTGCGCCTCGGCCTTGCCATGTGGTCCCACAACCAGTGGCAGCAAAGTTTGTATGGCAGCGGCTGTAAAGCAGGCGACCGACTAGCTCAGTATGCCGAGGTGTTCCACACCGTCGAGGGCAACACGACCTTCTATGCTACGCCGGGGATCCCGACAGTGAAGAAATGGCATGAGGCGACGGGAGACAACTTCCGTTTCACCTTTAAACTGCCGCAAACCATTACCCACCAAAACCAACTGGTGCATTGTGATCAGCTGCTAGCTGATTTCTTTACTACCATGGCCCCGCTTGAAGGCAAAATAGGGTTGTGGAAAATCCAACTGCCGGCCCAATTCGGCCCAACCGCACTACCTGCTCTAGAAAAGTTCTTGCAGAGACTTCCAACCAACTACCCTGTGGGCGTCGAAGTACGCCACCCGGCATTCTTTGCCAAGGGGGAGGAAGAGAAACAGCTCAACCGCTTGCTGGTCGAACGCGGGGCCAACCGCATTATCATGGATAGCCGCCCGGTATTTGCCGCCCCGCCAACCACCGAAGCGGTGATAGACGCCCACCAGAAAAAACCTAAGGTCCCGGTGCATGCTATCGCCACTGCAGGCTCCCCGATGATCCGCTTTATCGGCCACCCCGATGACGCTAGCAACGACGCTTTCTTTGCCAATTGGCTAGTCCGCCTGCCCCAATGGTTACGTGACGGCAAGCAGCCTTACCTGTTCATCCATACCCCGGACAACAACCATGCGCCGGAACTGGCAACACGGCTATACCGCTTACTGCAGCAAAAAGCGGCAGATACAAACCTACCAGATGTAGAACTGCCAAAGGCTGAGCCTGATCCGCAGATCACCTTGTTATAACAACACTGGTGTATCAGCGATCTGTCACCAAATGACCTAAACACTATTTAGGCAGATGATAACTTAACAAGCCACTGGGCACTCCCCCTTTGCCTAAGCAACATTATTGTTAAGGAATCATCATGAAAATAATCACTGCCCTGTTTGTCACGGCCCTTGTTACGTTTAACCCCGCATTGGCATCAACCGACTCCATTAGCCAAGAAGATACAGTTTCAGTCGTGCGCCTTGACCATGTTGCTATGAGGGTTGTCGATCTCGATAGCACCATCGCGTTTTACCAAAAGGCATTTAACTTCGAACTAAAAACTCGTTGGGAAACCATGACCTTGGGCAGTGGTGAGGATGCCAAGACCGTCGACATGCATGGAGCCATGCTTCAAGACGATAACGGCGGAATCATTGAACTTTTCGGTGATGGTGATGCAAACCAGCGCCAGCCATTCCAGCAGCCGATCAATCACTTTGGTCTAAACGTCCCTAATATCAACGCCACATACAACCAAGCCCTACAGGCTGGTGCAATGGCTGTGACACCGCCAACAGAAGTCAGTGCCCAAGGTATGAGCGCAACCATCGCTTTTGTTCTAGGGCCTGATGGCGAGCGTATCGAATTGATTCAGTATGATCAATTATAGTGATTACCGTGAACAAATTTCATGATTCAGGTAATCACAACGATAAAAGTAAAAATGAACGTTTTTATACACAATTCATAAACCTATTCTAACGATAAGTAGGTCAGATTAACTATAATAATTAGTGATTAAGTCTATTAGGTCTCTGTTTTCCATAATTAGATCATTTAAATATTACTGTTCAAAAAGTTTTTATTTCAAATTTAAAACTGCATAGAACAGAGTTAGATAATCGTAGAGAAAAATCTCAATTATCTTTAGTAATTGCTAAGAATGAAAACAGATAATCTGTCACATGCATAAAAACAATAGACCGAATAAGCTTGACTTTTCACCATTTTTCTCAATATAGCCAGGTTTTGGCACAACTTTACCTGACTTGGTTTCTTGAATTAAATATTGCATTCTGAAAGTTTCACCAGACTTAGACTTAGCTCTCACTTCAACTATGTCATTACCGTTACTTGATTGAAATTGCTCCCATTCAATATTCTCATTGTATTTTAATGATAACGTATCTTCGAAAGACAAGTCTGAGCCATCGCAAAAGTCAGAATTCTTTATTTGAGAAATTGGGCTTTTTTCACATCCACTAAGTAACAATGTTAAAGCAGCCGCTAATATTAATTTATTTAATCCCATACTATCCCTTTACAGTGCAATCATCTTGAAAAATTATACATTCATCAACTTGACAGTAAACATTGCTTGATGACAATCAATATATAACATTTAAAAAATAATGTTTGTGTGACCTGTGATAGATTGCAAATATAATGAGTATTATCAGTAGGGATTGTGATTAATAATATTTAACTTACGTCATTTTATTATTATAAAAAGGATAACACCAATACCCTATAGGCATCCCCCATTCCTTCACTTAGCCGACAATATATGTACTATCAATTTTAACTTCCACTCTTGAGGCTAACTGACTACACCCCCATAAAAAAACACCCCGCAGGCTTAAACTACGGGGTGTTGTATCTTGCAGTTATAGAATGTGGCTATTACTGCAAAATCTGGCCATTGTACTCACCGTTAAGGGTTTCTAAGTACGCGGTAATCTTGCCGATCTCAGCTTCCGATAGCTTAACGCCAACCTGGTAGTACGCCATCTTATCGACGGCATCCGCCAAGGTTTCTACGCTACCATCATGGAAGTACGGCGCCGTCAGGGCAACGTTACGCAGAGTCGGAACCTTGAAGCGGTGCAAGTCACGATCATCACCCGTTTCGTTGAAGCGGCCGTAATCGGCTTCAGTCAACTCACCGCCGCGCGAGGCAAAGTAGTCATGCTTAAGACCCATCACCTCAAAGCTTTGGCCCCCCATCGCTTCGCCAACGTGGCAAGTACTACATTTGTGTTCTTTGAACAGAGCATAGCCTTCTTGTTCTTCGGCACTCAGTGCGTCATAGTTGCCACGTAGGAATTGGTCGAAGCGACTGTTAGGCGTCACCAGGGTTTTCTCGAACTCGGCTATCGCATCGGTAATACTGTGTTCCGTAATACCTTCTGCATAAATGGCAGCAAAGGCAGCGTTCATTTCATCATCAACCTCAAGTTTTTCGATGATCTGCTCCCAAGAGTCAGAAGCCATCTCCAATGGGTTCAACGGTGGACCGCCAGCCTGAGCCTGCAAATCATGCGCTCGGCCATCCCAAAACTGATGGGTATTGAACACGGAGTTAAACACTGTTGGCGCGTTGATTGGGCCAATTGCGCCGCCAACACCCACAGAAGTCACCAGGCGATCTACACCGCCGGTGTCCAAGCCATGGCAACTGGCACAAGAGACCGTGTTATCACCTGAAAGACGGGTATCGTGATAAAGCTTGTCGCCCAGCTCAACTTTTGCCGTTTCAACATCGAAAGTAGTACGGATAGGCTGAACCGCTTCGTATTTGAATTCAGCCGTTATATTTTGCTGCTCGGTATGGTGGCGCAAGCGCTCTTGCTTCACCCAAGCTTGAAGTGTTTCAGTTTCTTCTTGAGAGAGTTTCGAACGCCAGTGCATAGTCAGGTACAGAGCTGGCGGCATCGAATTATCTTCAAGTACCGACTCAAGCTTAGCCAGGTCAACTTCTGACACCAATTCACCGGCGCGGACCTGATTTAACATGGCATCAACGTAGAAGTGGCGGGTACCGTCCTCTACATCTTTATCCATCAATTGCTTAGCAACCGGAAGGTTGCCATAGAATGGCATTTCACTATCGCTAGTATGGCAGTATGAACAGCCGTTTTTGTTCAGTACATCGAATGCCGCAGTTGAAAGCGGGCTGATATCCTGCTTGGCAATTTCATGGTAACGGGTTACCGCCAGTTGCTGGTCAAACTTATCGACCGTGTAGACCGAGGCCAGGTAGCCGACAAGGCCCACACCAACCGCATAATAGAATTTACGCATTTACTACTCCCCCTATACTCCCCCTAGATATGCGGGGAAGATAAAAGCTAGGAAACCACCTTTCCAATTGAAAAAAGCGTAAAGGCCAATTGATTTATCCGATAAAACATAACCTTAACAACTATAGGTTTATTAATAAGCAGTCTGATGCACCATTGGCGGGATATGTACTGATTTTACACATAACAGCAACAAACATTTTGTTACATTTCATATTCTGGCTTTCGGCTGGAGCAGGGAAATCCTAAACCTGATTTCCTACCCTATTTTGCTATAGGGGAAGTGCAAAGCAGAAAAAAATCATTAAAGACAAATGGCCGGATTTTCACTACAATACGCGACCTTTCAGCGGTGATGGATCACCCCAGTATGTTGATTGACGCCGAAGGCGCAGAAAAGTTCATACTTATCATTTGGGATCCCTGTTTTTTTTATAGATGAGGTTCGTGAAGATGGCCGGTCACGACAATATTTTTGCGGCGCCGATAGATAAAATCGGTGATTTTACGTTTGACGAACGTGTAGCCGAAGTTTTTCCGGATATGATCCAGCGCTCGGTACCGGGCTACAGCAACATCATTTCTGCCATTGGTATGTTGGCTGAACGCTTCGCCAAACCGCACTCGAAAGTTTACGATCTAGGCTGTTCCCTAGGTGCGGCGACCTTATCAATGCGTCGCCATATCCAGCAGGAAGGCTGCGAAATCATCGCAGTCGATAACTCCAGCGCCATGGTAGAGCGCTGCCGCCTGCACGTTAATGCCTACCGCTCAGACACACCGGTACAGGTTGTGGAAGCAGACATCCGCGATATCGAGATCAGCGATGCCTCTGTGGTGGTACTTAACTTTACCTTGCAGTTTCTAGCTCCCGATGATCGCCAAACCCTGCTAGAGAAAATTTATGCTGGTCTGCGCCCAGGCGGTATTTTGATCCTGTCAGAAAAATACATCTTCGACGATGAGCGTGCCCACGAGCTACTCATCGACCTGCACCACGATTTCAAGCGTGCCAATGGTTACAGCGAACTGGAAATCAGCCAGAAACGCAGTGCCATCGAAAACGTTATGCTGCCAGACAGCATCGATACTCATAAACAACGCTTTGAAAAAATCGGCTTCACCAGCTCAGAAGTCTGGTTCCAATGCTTCAACTTCGGCTCGATGTTTGCCATTAAATAAGGTTTCTATTGTCTATGTTTACTTTTGCTGAGTTTTACCAGCTCCTTGCCCAGCATGAAACACTGCGCCCTTGGCTAAACACCCTGCCAAAGCAATTGAGCGATTGGGAAGAAAAAGCTCACGGTGATATGGGACGCTGGATGCGTGCCCTTAAAAAATTCCCAACCGACAAGCCAGATATCATTGACCTGAAAAATGCGGTCAGCGTGCGTAATGAGGATGGTATTGCCGAAGGCGAGCAAAAACGCCTTGAGAGCTTGCTGCGCCTGCTTCACCCATGGCGCAAGGGCCCTTATGAAATGCACGGTATCCATATTGATACCGAGTGGCGTTCAGATTGGAAATGGGACCGCGTCTTACCACATATCTCACCACTCAAAGGCCGCACCGTGCTGGATGTTGGCTGTGGTAACGGTTACCACATGTGGCGTATGTTGGGTGAAGAAGCCAAACTGACCGTGGGTATCGACCCTTCAAACCTGTTCCTGATCCAGTTTGAGGCCATCAAGCGCCTGATGGGGATGGACGATCGTGCTTACCTACTGCCGCTGGGTATTGAACAACTACCTGAGCTGAAGGCTTTCGATACCGTTTTCTCAATGGGTGTGCTTTATCACCGCCGCTCACCGCTTGATCACATCATCCAACTCAAGAACCAGCTACGCAAAGATGGCGAACTGATTTTGGAAACACTGGTGATCGATGGCGACGAGAACGATGTACTGGTACCGACCCACCGTTACGCCCAGATGCATAACGTCTACTTCTTCCCGTCAGCAAAAGCGCTGAAAGTATGGATGGAAAAATGTGGCCTGGTTGACGTTAAAATTGTCGACGAGTGTGTGACCACTACCGACGAACAACGCTCCACTGACTGGATGACCAACAATTCCCTACCGGAATATTTAGACCCTAACGACCCGACAAAAACGGTCGAAGGTTACCCTGCACCTAAGCGTGCCGTGCTAGTCGCACGAAATCCTGACTAACTACTGACAAGGGGGTGCTGTTCGCATCCCTTTTTGTAAGTTAAAATATTGCCGCCTAAGAAAAAATTAGAAGTACCTCCGGGAGATATAATGCTTCGCCGCTTTGTACCATTACTGACCTTTGCCGTCCTTTCTGGCTGTAGCCTTACCCAGCCACAACAAGACCATGAGCAAACTATGCAAGCGATTAACGTCATGGAAGATCGTGTAAATTTCCAGCTTGCAACCATGATCAAACAAATTGATGACCAAAACGCTAATATTGATAAGTTAGAGAGGCAAATTTCTACTCTTTCTGATGATATGAGCCAACGCTACACCGATTCTACCTTGCTGGCTTATACCGAAGAGGAAGAAGAGGCCGCTCCTATCCCTGTCATCATTGATAACGACCCTCGCGTTGCCCATGGCAAGGTGATTTTAGGGGAAGAGGAATGGGTGTGGCTGGACGCTACCCAGAGCTTTTACAAAGCCCGTGTTGATACCGGCGCAACGACCTCATCGGTCAGTGCCACCAACATCCAGATTTTCGAGCGTGATGGCAAAGAATGGGCACGCTTTAATATGAACCACACATCGGATGAAAACCCGAGTGAGGCCGATATTGTCGAAGCGCCTGTGGTTCGTTGGGTCAAAATCCGCCAAGCCAGTGCGAACGGCGTAAACCGTCGCCCTGTCATCGAAGCATGGGTAAAACTCGGCCAGCTTCATGAAAAAGCACAATTTACTTTGGCAGATCGCACACAAATGACCTATCCAGTATTATTAGGGCGAGAGTTTTTCAAAGACATAGCGCTTGTTGACGTAGGTAAAAAGTTTGTTCAAGGAATGAATGAACAACAAGTACAACAAAACTAATAACAAATGATGAGGACGTCATGACATCAAGAATCCCGTTTTATTTTCTTATTACCCTGCTAGTCATCGCAGGGGCGGCACTGAGTATGTACCGCCACGATGTCTACGGGGTGCCATGGACGCCAGGTGAAGAACGCGCGTTATGGGAGCTCGAGGCTCGAATTGAATTCGATGCTATTGGTGACCCGGTAAAAGTCTCTATGGCCGCGCCGGAAACCCAGCAAGGGTTCACACAAATTGATGAGAGTACCTCATCACCGGGTTATGGCGTCGCGCTGATTGATACCAACAAAGGCCGCCGAGCAGAATGGTCGATCCGCGAAGCGACCGGCAAGCAAATCCTTTACTACAAAACCCAAATGCTGGTCGATGATCAGGCAAGCTTCAATATGGTACCGCCTAAAGGCGATACCGTTGCGGTAAGCCTAGATAACCCGCAGCAAACCGCTGCGACAGCCCTGCTCGACCAAGCCCGCAGCCTGTCTTCTGACAACGTCACATTGACCCGTGAGTTAATCAAGCAATTCAACGACCGCAATAACCAAAATGCGGCCTTGTTGCTAAACAGCTTGAGTCGCGAGCAAGCGATTATCAACCTACTGTCCCTAGAGAAAATTCACGCCCGTATCGTTGGTGGCCTGCAACTGGAAGATGGCCGACGTCGCCAGAGCATTACCCCAATGGTTGAAGTGTGGAACGGTCAGGTTTGGGAACTGTTTGACCTGCAAACCGGCCAAGAAGGCAAACCAGACAACATCCTGCTTTGGAACCAGCAAGGTCACTCCCTACTAGATGTGATCGGTGGTCGTAACTCCAACATCAGCTTCTCGATTATTGCCCAGGATATCACTCCGCAGCAGGCAACTCGCGAGAAGGTGCAGGCCGAAGATCTACTGAACTTCTCGATCCATAGCCTGCCGGTTGAAGAACAAGCCATGTTCAAGACCATCATGCTAGTACCTATCGGTGCCCTGATTGTGGTATTCCTGCGTATCATCGTCGGCCTGAAGACCTCTGGTACCTTCATGCCCGTTCTGATAGCGGTCGCATTTGTGCAGACCCAGCTGGTTACCGGTATCCTTGGCTTCCTGCTGATTGTCGGTACCGGTTTGGTGATCCGTAGTTATCTTTCCAAACTCAACCTGCTACTGGTGGCAAGGATATCTGCGGTAATCATCACGGTTATCATGATTATCTCGGTCTTCACCGTTGTTGCCTTCAAGATTGGCTTGGTAGAAGGCCTGACTATCACCTTCTTCCCGATGATCATCCTATCGTGGACCATCGAACGTATGTCTATCCTGTGGGAAGAGGAAGGGGCGAAGGAAGTATTAATCCAAGGTGGTGGCTCGCTGCTTACTGCGGTCTTCGTTTACTTGGCGATGACTAACCCATTGATCCGTCACCTGACATTCAACTTTATCGGTATTCAGCTGATCATCCTGGCGCTTATCCTGATGCTAGGTAACTACACGGGTTACCGTTTGAGCGAGCTACGCCGCTTCAAGCCATTAGCGGAGGACTAAACTATGTCACTGTTTTCACAGTTTACGTCCCCGTTCAAGCTGCGCGAGCGCGGGATCATGGGGATGAACCAGCGCAACCACAGCTACATCGGTCGCTACAATGACCGTAGCCTGTATCCGCTGGTTGACGACAAGCTCAAGACCAAGTTGATTGCCAAACAAGCCGGGGCCACGGTCCCGGAACTGATTGGGGTTATCGACAGCCAAGTATACGTCAAGCGCGTCCACGACATGGTCAAGGACTGGCCGGGTTTTGTTATCAAGCCAGCCCAAGGCTCAGGTGGTAAAGGTATTTTGGTTGTGGTCAAGCACAAGGACGGGATCTATGTAAAACCATCCGGTGCCGAAATGAACAAGCAAGATGTCGAGCGTCACATTACCAACACCTTAGCGGGACTATTCTCGCTAGGTGGTAAGAATGACGTGGCGATGATCGAGAACCTGATCCAGTTCGACGATGTATTCGATGGCTTCAGCTACGAAGGTGTGCCTGACGTCCGGGTTATTGTCTTCAAGGGCTACCCAGTAATGGCGATGATGCGTTGCTCGACGGCAGCTTCCGACGGTAAAGCTAACTTGCACCAAGGTGCGGTCGGGGTGGGTATTGATATCGCGACCGGTAAGGCTATCCGAGCGGTTCAGTTTGACCAGCCGGTCGAACGTCACCCGGATACTGACCGCCTGCTAAGTGAGCTCGCGGTACCGAACTGGCACAAGCTGCTTACCCTCGCCTCTAGCGCCTGGGAAATGACTGGCCTTGGCTATATGGGTACAGATATGGTTCTGGACAAGGTCTATGGGCCGATGGTACTTGAGCTCAATGCGCGTCCAGGTCTGGCAATTCAGACGGCAAATGGTGCCGGCCTGTTACCGCGCTTACAGCATATTGAAAACTTAGGCGTGCCAGCCAAGCCACCGACACCGGAAGAGCGAGTTGCCTACGCTGCAGATCAATTTGGCGTAAAATCAAAGTTCTAGCGCTAATCTCGAAACCTAAAATATCAAGCCCCAGCCATGTGCTGGGGCTTTTTTATTTTTTGCTCATGTGGCAATAATAGGCGAGTTAATTTGCGCAAAGGATTCTTCATGCAGCCCGCTAAACCAGCTAAATCAGCTAGTCCTCAACCCGACCCCTTGTTTGATCAACACATTGACCGTACCAGCAGCAATAGTATCAAATGGCAGAAATACCAAGGCCAAGATGTACTCCCTATGTGGGTCGCCGACAGTGACTTCAAGGTGCCAGAAGCTATCACTAATGCCCTACATAACCACGTCGATCACGGTATATTTGGTTATGGTAGTGCCCCTAAGGCGCTGACGGATCTCATCGTCGAACGTATTCAGCGCCTGTATCAGTGGCATATCGAGCCAGAGTGGATTGTATATTTGCCGGGATTAGTCTGCGGAATTAATCTGGCAGTCCGTGCCGTTTGCGATGCAGAGCAAGGAGTCGCTTGCCCGAGTCCGATTTATCCACCATTCAAATCATCGGCTAAACTTGCAAAGCGTTCTTTGAGCAAATTACCGGTATTGCTTGAAGGGCAACGCTGGTTGATGTCTCTGGATGAAAACGCGCTATTACCTGACACGCGGCTGCTGTTGTTTTGCAACCCATTAAACCCTGGTGGCACGATATACCGAAGAAACGAACTGGAAGCCGTTGCTGACTTTGCCAAACAGCAGGATTTGATTGTTTGCTCTGATGAAATCCATTGTGATTTGCTTCTCGAGCCTGGCTGCCAGCATATTCCTTTTGCCAGCCTCAATGAGGATGCAGCACAGCGATCTATTACCTTGATCGCACCGAGCAAAACATTCAACATCGCTGGCCTTGGTGCCTCGATGGCTATCATCCCTAACCCAACATTACGGCGGGAATTCATCCGTACCAAAGCCGGGATCGTACCGGATGTTAATGTTCTGGCTTACACTGCCGCCCAAGCAGCCTATGAGCACGGCCAACCTTGGCTCGACAGGCAACTTGCTTACCTAAGGCAAAACAAAACTACTGTCGAACAGGCCATTAACCGCATGCCCTATCTCACCCTTCAACCCATCGAGGGCACATACTTAGCCTGGATTGACGCTACGGCACTGCCCGTCCCTTCCCCCTTCAAATTCTTCGAGCAGGCCGGTGTGGGGCTGTCACCCGGAGCAGATTTCGGTCACCCTGGCTTTGTCAGGCTAAATTTTGCCTGCCGCCACCAAACATTGGTTGAGGCTTTACAACGTATGGAGCAAGCTGTTAATTCCTTGCAGGAGCAGCAATAGCCCCCACATAAGCAGTAATTGGCGAAAGAGTAACCATTCACTTGTCTCGCCGTATTTTTTATTAAAGAAATCACCGGCTGTACCGATACAAACCCTATAACACTGGTAGGTTTTCTCGGTACAGCATCCATGCAAATCCATTCACTCGACAAAGCACAGCTGATCAATGAAGTTCAGCTTGGCAGCCAACTCAGCCATGCGGTTGAGGGGGGACGTCGTGCCGATTTTGCCCTGATGCTCGCCCTGCTCTCTCCCGAGCAACTGGAAACCACCCCCGTTGACGCGCTACCTGCCGCAGGCAAAACAGAAAGCGAGCTTCGCGCATACTTTGAACTCCCTGAGCCGCAGCCGCTGTCGACAACAGAGAGCAGCTACCAGAATGCCGCCCTACAAGCACAAGCTTTCCATGAAAGCGGCTTAGCCGATGCCCGCCTGCTCGATAGCCTCAAACCAACCCCTCTGACCTACCCGCCACAAGGCACCAAGGGTATGCCAGAAGAGGTGTACCACAACCTATCAGGCCATGAACGCCGCCTGTTGCCTCCCACTGAAGATGCAACCATCAAGGCATCTCCACAAGATCTATACCTGTCACTGGTCCAAGCCAAACGCTTCGCCGAAATGTACGGCGCCTGAACGCATCCTATTGGGTGATTTTGCCTAAATTTGAAGTCAAAATGAGCTAACTTGCTAGTTATTACGTTGATATGATTATCATTACGAATTTAATTTCGTGACCGCCTTCATAGCTTTGTCACCTTTATGCTGCACAGTGATCACAGTTCACTAACATTTTAATGCTAGGTCGCAAGTTTGGGGGATTATTCACAGACAGCTACTCTGGGACTGCGTAACCTAAGTCTATGATTTGTAAGTTGGCTTTTTGACAGTAACAATGTGTCGGCAGCCTAATATAGGAAGAGCTATGAATATCGCACATTCAGTCATTATCATCACAGCGGCAGGGAGTCCCTTGGGTAAAGCCCTATCGCTCCATTTTGCCTCACTAGGGGCAAAACTGGCCTTGGTCGATGAACGTCAACATGCGCTAGGGCAAACTTTGCAAGCTTGTCAGGCCATCGGGGCACCATGCCAATCCTATCTGATCCCGGATCAAAGCGAGCGCACCATAGCTACCCTCATCAATAATATCCACCAGCATTTTGGCAAAATAGAAGTACTCGTGAACTGTTGGGTGGACTCAGCCCTGCCTTCACTATTAAGTCCTTCTTCAGTGGATCAATTCAGCCGTTCAATGAATGAAAAAGCGACGCCTTTCTTTACCTTCGGCAAGCAGACCGCTCACTATATGCGCGACCACAACTGCCATGGGGTTATCATCAACCTAGCAGCCAATGAGGATTGTTTGCACAATTCTGTCCATTCGGGCTCGAAAGCCATTGTTTCGGGCTTGACCCAAAGCTGGGCCAAAGAGTTAGCAGAGTTCAATATCCGTGTTGGCGGAGTCGTGCCACTCACTATTGAATGCCCTTGTAACAACCACCACCATAAACTCAGCTCACCACTGCAATACGAAATCGCCCGCAGTGCCGAATATATTGTTGCCAATGACTACTTCAACGGCAGGATGATCGAAGCCGAAGTCAGTTAATCTTCCTCAATTTTTCCTGCTTCTTTATTCCCCCTATTACGCTATCCCCTTTTCGACCCAATAAAAAAGCCCGCCAAAATGGCGGGCTAAATAGGTAGTCTAAAGTGCGCTAGCTAAACAATGATTAAGCTTCTGCTTTCTCTTTTTTAGCTTTTGGTGCTTTCACAGCTTCCTGGTCTTCTTTCTTCTTGATGACCGTTGTGCCTTCGAAAGTTTCACCTTCAACAAACGCCTTACCGTAGTAAGAAGCTAGTAGAACTTCTTTCAGCTCAGCAATTAGAGGGTAGCGTGGGTTCGCACCAGTACACTGGTCATCGAACGCTTCAACCGCTAGCTCGTCAAGCTTCGCTAGGAAGTCAGACTCAGCAACACCCGCAGCCTGGATAGACATTGGGATTTCTAGGTTAACTTTCAGCTCATCCAACCATGCAAGTAGACGCTCGATCTTCTGTGCAGTGCGGTCACCTTCCTGAGATAGGCCTAGGTGGTCAGCAACTTCTGCGTAACGACGGCGTGCCTGTGGACGGTCGTACTGAGAGAATGCAGTCTGCTTAGTTGGGTTGTCGTTCGCGTTGTAACGAACAACGTTAGAGATAAGTAGTGCGTTAGCAAGACCGTGAGGTACGTGGAACTCAGCACCTACTTTGTGCGCCATTGAGTGACAAACACCTAGGAAGGCGTTGGCAAACGCGATACCAGCGATAGTTGCTGCGTTGTGTACTTTCTCACGAGCAATTGGGTCGTTAGCACCATTTGCGTAGCTTGATGGTAGGTATTCTTTAAGCATCTTAAGAGCTTGTAGAGCCTGACCGTCAGAGTATTCGTTCGCAAGAACAGAAACGTAAGCTTCTAGGGCGTGAGTTACTGCATCGTAACCACCGAACGCTGTTAGCGACTTAGGCATGTTCATCACAAGGTTGGCATCAACGATAGCCATCTGTGGAGTTAGCTCGTAGTCCGCTAGAGGGTATTTAGCACCAGTCTTGTCATCGGTAACAACCGCAAATGGAGTTACTTCAGAACCTGTACCAGAAGTAGTAGTGATACATACTAGTTCTGCTTTCTTACCCATTTTCGGGAACTTGTAGATACGCTTACGGATATCCATAAAGCGCATTGCTAGTTCTTCGAAGTGTGTTTCTGGGTGCTCGTACATTACCCACATGATCTTCGCAGCATCCATCGGTGAACCACCACCAAGAGCTAGAATAACGTCTGGCTGGAAGCTTTGCATTGCAGCTGCACCTTTCTCTACCACAGATAGAGTAGGATCTGCTTCTACATCGAAGAATACCTGAACTTCAATGCCTTGCGCTTTAAGTAGCTGTACTACATCGTCAGCGTAACCGTTGTTGAATAGGAAACGGTCAGTTACAAGGAACGCACGTTTCTTGCCTTCTAGGTCGCCAAGCGCGATTGGCAGGCTACCACGACGGAAGTAGATTGACTTAGGTAGTTTGTGCCACAACATGTTTTCAGCTCGCTTAGCTACAGTTTTCTTGTTGATAAGGTGCTTAGGACCTACGTTCTCAGAGATAGAGTTACCACCCCATGAACCACAACCCAGTGTTAGAGACGGTGCAACGTTGAAGTTGTACAGGTCACCGATACCACCGTGAGTAGTAGGGATGTTTACAAGAATACGTGCAGTCTTCAGCTTGTCGCCGAAGTAGCGGATGCGGTCTGCATTCACGTCTTGGTTAGTGTAAAGACCAGATGTGTGGCCGATACCACCGATTTCAACCATAGTCACAGCCTGCTCAACAGCGTCTTCGAAGTTGTCAGCGCGGAATAGACCTAGAGTTGGAGATAGTTTCTCGTGAGCGAATGCATCGTCGTAAGACACTTTGCCCAGACCTTCACCTACAAGTACCTTGGTGTCAGCTGGAACTTTAACGCCTGCCATTTCAGCGATAGCTGGAGCTGGCTGGCCTACGATTTTCGCGTTCAGGTTGCCGTCGATAAGCAGTACTTTACGTACTTTCTCAGCTTCTGCCTTAGATAGAACGTAAGCTTTGTGAGAAGCGAAACGCTCTTTTACTTCGTCGTATACTTCGTCAACAACGATTGCAGCCTGCTCAGAAGCACACACTACGCCGTTATCGAAAGTCTTAGACATCAGGATAGAAGCAACAGCACGCTTAACGTCTGCAGTTTCGTCAATAACCACTGGAACGTTACCCGCACCTACACCGATTGCTGGCTTACCAGAGGAGTAAGCTGCTTTAACCATGCCTGGACCACCAGTTGCAAGGATAAGTGCGATGTCATCATGCTTCATCAGTGCGTTTGAAAGCTCTACAGATGGCTGGTCGATCCAACCGATGATGTCTTTTGGTGCACCAGCAGCGATAGCCGCTTCTAGAACCAATTTAGCTGCATCGTTGGTAGAGTTCTTCGCACGTGGGTGTGGCGAGAAGATGATACCGTTACGGGTTTTTAGAGAGATTAGAGATTTGAAGATAGCAGTAGAGGTTGGGTTTGTGGTTGGTACGATACCACAGATGATACCCACTGGCTCTGCGATAGTCATAGTACCTAGGTTGTCATCCTCTTCAAGGATGCCACAGGTCTGCTCGTCTTTGTATTTGTTGTAGATAAATTCTGAAGCGAAGTGGTTTTTAATAACCTTATCTTCGACGATACCCATACCTGACTCTTCTACCGCTTGTTGCGCTAGAGGAATACGTGCTTGGTTAGCCGCTAGAGATGCAGCACGGAAGATTTTGTCTACTTGCTCCTGAGAGTAAGTCGCAAACTCTTTCTGAGCCGCTTTAACGCGTGCAACCATTGCATCTAGTTCAGCCATATTAGTAACAGGCATAGTTAACTCCTAACTTAAGATTGAAAACTTTTTAGTAAGGATGCGTTCACATCCTTTTGGGTTATCCGGGAGCGATCCTGCTCAAAAAACCGGTAACACACATACTTAGTAAATTGCTTTCAAAACTGATTATATTCTTTCACACCGCGAAAAAAATTGATTTAGATCACTTGTAACCATTTAGAGTTACACTTTGTTATTTTTTGACCCATATCACCCAAAAACAATAACCTAAGCGGTTGATTTGTGACCATACCGCTTGAAGTGCAGCGAAGTGAAGCTAAATCACGCAAACATCAAGCCATATTATTACGTAATAAAGCTACACAATTTGTCATATATAGACAATAACGAGACCTAAATCACAGTTTTCAGAGCATCAGCATTCAGTTTTGTTTCATTAATGTAGCACGCAATGTGCTCACCAAAGAATAACCCATACCATGGGCATTTACACCAGCGCAACAAGATATTCATAAATAACTTTAAATAGGGAAAGATATAACTATTTTTAATTGGTGAAAGTCAGACAATTGGCTTAAAGTATCGCCGATCAACAGGTTTATACTGTTTTAATCGAAGGTTAGATCATTGGAAGAACAAGCCTTGCTGACTCTGTCGTGCTTTCCCGTGACACAATTTTCCGACCTTTGGCTACACTGGGTACCTGTTGGGCTCTAAACTCCCATAATTAGCACTAAACTCCATATGCAACCACTTGAATTAGCCATTTTTCTGCAGTTTTTCGTCGGCCTGATTGCTGCTGTCAACCCGGTCGGGATTATGCCCATCTTCGTCTCGTTGACAGGCCACATGAGCCCGGAAGAACGCAATAAAACAGCCCTGACAGCCAACCTTGCCGTTGCTGTGATCCTGACAGTCTCGCTACTGGCAGGCCAGCTTTTGCTTGATATGTTCAGTATATCCCTCGACTCGTTCCGCGTTGCCGGTGGCCTACTGCTGCTGACGATTGCGTTTTCGATGATGAGCGGTAAGCTCGGTGAAGATAAACAGAACAAGCAGGAAAAATCCGAATCTATCAGCCGCGAGCAGATCGGTGTTGTTCCACTTGCCATGCCTTTAATGGCAGGCCCTGGTGCTATTAGTTCCACTATTGTCTACGGTTCACGTTACCCGGGGATGAGCAGCACGATAGGCATTGCAGTGACCATTGTCGCTTTTGCATTTTGCTGTTGGCTGCTGTTCCGTGCCGCACCGATTATCGTTCGTTTCCTAGGCCAGACCGGCATCAACGTCATTACCCGTATCATGGGTTTGATTCTGGCCGCATTGGGTATTGAGTTTATAGCCAACGGACTGCGTGCCTTGTTCCCGGGCCTTGCTTAACAAAGCAGGGGCCAACAACAGTCACCCGTCTCCAACCCTCGTTATGGCCGGATAGCTTTTAAATAAAGCTTCCGGCCTTGTGTCACACCGCTCGACAAAAGAACAATAGTGCTTACCCCTCAGCAATAATTAGGTTTATTATTTATACACTTATCGTAATTTAATGAGACCTATCGCTTTGGTTACCCTGACCCGTAAACAGCGCCTCTATCAAATTATCTTCGGCACCCAGACCAAAGCTGGGCGAAACTTCGACATCGCATTAATTGTCGCCATTCTCTGCTCTGAGCTTATCTTGATCCTATCAACCATCCGTTCGGTTGATTTCAAATACAGCGAAGCATTGACGGTTCTCGAATGGGTTTTCACTATTCTCTTCACGATTGAATATGCGCTGCGCCTATACTGCTCTCCCAAGCCGTGGGCCTATGCACGCAGTTTTTACGGGGTGATTGACTTAATTGCAGTCCTACCCAGCTATCTGGCTTTCCTGTTCCCGGGATCAAACTACCTACTTATCATCCGCCTGATCAGGGTCATGCGAATCTTCCGCATCCTCAAACTGGCACGCTTCCTCAAAGACTCCAATATCCTGCTGCGCTCTCTACTGATGGCTCAGCGTAAGATCTTGGTATTCTTCAGCACAGTTGCGATATTAGTTACTGTCCTGGGCTCATTGCTTTACATCATTGAAGGGCCTGACAACGGGTTCACTAGCATTCCCACCAGTATCTATTGGGCTATTGTCACTATTACTACCGTGGGTTATGGCGATATTGTGCCGCAAACAGATATGGGAAAAGCCATTGCATCTTTTACCATGCTACTCGGTTACTCAATTCTGGCCGTTCCTACCGGGATCATCACGGCAGAACTCAGCCTAGAAATGAAAACGCAGCGTGAGCTGATCCGCTGCACCAACTGCTCGGCCAGCGGCCACGAAAGCGATGCCAACTTCTGCAAAAAATGCGGAACTCAGTTACCTGAACACCTCTGAAAATAGAGGGTAGATTTAACTGATCGTACAGATAGAAAAACGGCACCTTATATGGGTGCCGTTTTCAAATCTCATTTGTGTCTAACACGCTAACGCTAGTTATGCAGGAAGTTCACCGCTTTATCTGGGAAGTCGGTAAACACCCCGTCTACATCGGCGGTGTTGTAGAAAATATCTAGCATATCGTTGAAGTCATTGGCGTAGGCCGGGATACGCCCCTCATCAGATCGGAACGTATATGGGTGTACCTGCATGCCAGCTTCATGGGCAGCCTTGACCAAGCCCGTAAGCTTGATATTGCCCTTGGTTGACTCATCAGACACCACCATCGACTTCCAAGGACCGATACCGTCAGCATATTTGCCAACCGTAGCCATGCCGTTTGGCTCGAACATCCAGTCATAGCTGTAAGGCTGCGCATTACCGTCCTTACCGTATTCCATGGTTTCGTTCCAGTCGGTATAAGCCATCAGCTGGACCAGTTTGACATCCATTCCCATTGCCGGCATCAACTCATCATGGATACGCTTGAGCTCGTTGAAGTCGAATGTTTGCAAATACACCTTACTGTCTTTGCTGGTATAACCGTATTGCTTGAGCACTTTGAGTACAGCAGCACTGATGTCTTTACCTTCGTGACGGTGGAACCAAGGCGCTTTGATTTCAGGGTAGATACCGATGTCATAACCCAAGGTTTTGTTCAGGCCATGGATCATTTCGATCTCTTCTTCAAAGGTCGGCACTTTGAAATCTGACTGCCACATCGGGAAGCGCTCAGGGAAACCCTGCACCTGCTTACCCTCTTTGATGTTGAAGCCTTCAGTCACGCTCAGTTGCTTGATTTCGGCCAGAGTAAAATCAATGGCGTAGTAGCGGCCATCCTTACGGGCACGGTCGGGGAACACCTCGGCAACATTGGTCACACGGTCAAGGTAGTGATCATGCAGCACGACCAGTCTGTCATCTTTAGTCATGACGACATCCTGCTCGATGTAATCCGGCTTCATGGCATAGGCCAATGCTTTGGCAGCTAAGGTATGCTCCGGTAGGTAACCGGAAGCCCCGCGGTGGGCGACAACCACTTTATCACTGCTGGTTTCATTAGTGCCGGTTTGGGCAAAGCTTGGGGAAGCAAGTAGGGCACTGCCAATCATGGCAGCAAGGAAAGCTGTTTTCATTATTATGTCCTAGTCAATGCGTTGTCATTGTCTTGATTTGTAAAAGCATAATAATGATTCGCTAATATTTCAGTAGCATGACTTTCGCTATGTGTGATCAACAGCGCTCGAAACTGAGCATATAAGTTTCGAATGGTGATCTTGATGTAATTTTTGATTGTAAGGCATAAAAAAAGCCGGAGTTTTCACTCCGGCTTAGTTAATTCAAAGAAGGTTATTCTTTACTTACGGCGCCAAGTTGTACCTTGAGGGCCGTCTTCCAGGATGATACCCATTGCGGTCAGCTTGTCGCGCGCTTCATCAGCCGCTGCCCAGTC
This sequence comes from Photobacterium rosenbergii, assembly GCF_003026455.1. Taxonomy (GTDB): domain Bacteria; phylum Pseudomonadota; class Gammaproteobacteria; order Enterobacterales; family Vibrionaceae; genus Photobacterium; species Photobacterium rosenbergii. The sequence goes on along the minus strand of NZ_PYMB01000004.1, from coordinate 86,773 downwards.
TTTTGCTGCACGGGCATCCAGACGCTGCTGGATAAGCGCTTCGATTTCAGCGACGTCTTCATCAGGGCCACCTTGCAAGAAAGCTTCAGGCTCTTGCGCCAATAGGCCAAGTACATCTGCCAACTCACTCATACGTGCGCCCAGTGCAGATGCCGCATTGATATCTTCCGCTTTAAGGCGGTTGATCTCACGCGCCATATCAAACAGCACAGAGTAAGCCTCTGGCGTGTTGAAATCATCGTCCATCGCTTCTTTGAAGCGTGCGATAAACTCGTCACCGCCAGCAGCAGCAACAGATGTATCTAGGCCACGCAGTGACGTATACAGGCGCTCAAGGGCTGAACGGGCTTGCTTGAGGTTTTCTTCGCTGTAGTTCAGCTGGCTGCGGTAGTGACCAGACATCAGGAAGTAACGCACGGTTTCAGCATCGTAGTGACCCAGCACATCACGGATAGTGAAGAAGTTACCCAGTGATTTTGACATCTTTTCACGGTCAACCATTACCATGCCGCTGTGCATCCAAGTGTTCACGTACTGTGAACCCGTTGCACAGCAAGACTGGGCAATTTCATTCTCATGGTGCGGGAACTGCAGATCAGAACCACCACCATGGATATCGAAATGATCGCCAAGGATAGCCGAGTTCATTGCAGAACATTCGATGTGCCAGCCAGGACGGCCTGCGCCCCAAGGAGATTCCCAAGTTGGCTCACCCGGCTTAGACATCTTCCAAAGCACGAAATCAAGCGGGCTACGCTTGGCTGTTTCGATATCAACGCGAGCACCGGCCTGTAGTTGGTCAAGGTCTTGCTTAGACAGCTTGCCGTATTCATCGAACTTGCTCACTTCGAACATCACATCGCCATTGTCCGCCACGTAAGCGAAGCCACGCTCAATCAGGCGCTCACACATAGTGATAATCTCGGCAATGAACTCAGTCGCACGAGGTTCGATATCCGGGCGCTTCATGCCTAATGCATCGAAGTCGGCGTGCATTTCGCCAATCAGGCGCTCGGTCAATGAATCACAGCTTTCGCCATTTTCCGCTGCACGCTTGATGATCTTGTCATCAATGTCGGTGATGTTACGAACAAATGTCAGATCGTAACCCGAGTAACGCAGGTAACGCGAAACCACATCGAATGACACAAACGTACGGCCGTGACCGATGTGACACAAATCGTAGATGGTAACCCCACAGACATACATGCCAACTTTACCTGGCTGGATGGGTTTAAATTCCTCTTTCTGTCTTGTCAGTGAGTTATAGATCTTCAACATGTCTCTTCAATACTCATTTGGTGGGGTTACAATTCAAGAGGGTAATTACACCTTTATTGGCTGCCTATAGCAAGGAAAATCACGCCATCGGGACGATTCTGCAACAATATCGCTAAGGATACTGCCGCAATCGCTCAGCCTCTACGACCATAGTCCATGGTGCCAAGCTTTCACACATATTCTATAGTTAAGCAAAAGGTCAATATTTCGCCTATTTATCACAGAGTTTGCTAACTCTAACGGTTATTATTGACGGCTAGGCCGGGTAAGATAGAATCCGATATTTAAAGCAATATACACCTATTTAAAGGACAAGCTCATGGTAACGCTTCACACTACTTTTGGTGACATCAAAATCCAACTAAACACTGAAAAAGCACCTGAGACCTGTGCAAACTTCCTACAGTACTGCCGTGACGGTTTCTACAACGGTACTTTGTTCCACCGCGTTATCGATGGTTTCATGATCCAGGGCGGCGGCATGGCTTCTGGCATGGAAGAGAAAGAAACTCGTGCACCAATCAAAAACGAAGCAAGCAACGGCCTAAGCAACAAAGTGGGTACACTGGCTATGGCACGTACTATGGAGCCGCATTCTGCTAGCTCTCAGTTCTTCATCAACGTGAACGACAACAAATTCCTAGACTTCAAATCAGAAACACCTGACGGTTGGGGTTACTGCGTATTTGCTGAAGTCGTTGAAGGCATGGACGTAGTGAACAAAATCAAAGGCGTAGCAACGGGTAACTGGGGCTACGTACACCAGGACGTACCGGTAGAAGAAGTTGTTATCAACAACGTAACTATCGAAGAGTAATGCTTCACAAAGGGTGGCCGTTGTGCCACCCTTCCCTCCTATGACCACACTTTTTATTTCCGATCTGCACCTGAGTGCCGACAGGCCTGATATCACCGCCTGTTTCCTTCAATTTATGTCCAACGAGGCACGAGGCATTGATGCCCTTTATGTATTGGGCGATCTGTTTGAAATGTGGATTGGCGATGATGATGATTCCCCGTTCCACCAGCAAATAAAAACAGCCTTCCGGCATCTTACCGATAGCGGTGTGCCTTGCTACTTCATCCACGGCAACCGTGATTTCCTGATAGGCAAGCGATTTAGCCAAGAAACCGGCGTCGAACTCCTACCTGAACACACAGTGGTTGATCTCTACGGGACCCCGACCCTAATCCTGCACGGCGACACCTTGTGCACCTTGGATGAAGGCTACCAGCGCTACCGCAAAAAGGTACACAACCGCTTTATCCAATGGTTGTTTTTCCGCCTGCCACTAAGCTATCGCCAGCGCATTGGGGAGAAGATGCGAAGTGGTAGCAGCCAGACCAACCAGGCTAAAAGCCAAGCCATTATGGATGTTATCCCAGGGGAGGTTGTCCATGTTATGGCAGAGCTTGGGGTCAACCAGATGATCCACGGCCATACCCATCGCCCTGATATACATACCCTGTCTGTCAACGGCGAAGACGCACGCCGGATTGTGCTCGGAGACTGGTATGATCATGGCTCTGTATTGGTTTGTACCCCGCAGGGTTGCGAGCTGGAAACACGTGATTTTCAGCCTTAACTAACGCTAGTTACACCCAATCACAGTCGCCACAGCCAAACGCAGACAATAAAAAAGGTACGCCATGCGTACCTTTTTCACCGTTGATGGGATACTACTCCCTACTTGGAAGAGCCTACCAAGGTTTCGTTGCCTGCAAGCGCGCGCTCTTTTGACCACGAACGGTACATGGTAATCGAGGTATACAGCACCACACCAATGACCAACCAAGCCAGCAAATGCAGATCCAGTGACTTCACCAGATAAGCTGCAATCACTACACCAATTGGGCCAGTAATCGCAACCACCAACGCCGCACGGCTGTTGATGCGGTTCATTCGGATAAAGCCACCCGCCGAGAAAAAGCTCAAGAAGGCGCACGAACACATCATAATTGGGAACGCCGCCAACGGGTGCATACCCAGTAGGTAAACCATGGTCATACATGGGGCATAAAGGCCGATACCAACAGTCATCAGCGCGCCGAACAGGAAGTTACCCGCAATGGCGACGGCCAGTTTCCAGCCAGATAGGCCTAACTCCAGGCCACCGAGCGGGAACAACTTAAGTTGGCCTGCCAACATCAAGCTCGCTACCACCAGCAAGGCCCCACTCATTACCAAGCGGATCAACTGGCGATCCCAACTGGAAACCAAACGGGCACCAAAGGTTGCTCCCAAACAGGCTGCCAGCACCATGGAAACCATGGTCGTCGGGTCGACATCCACGGCAGTCAGAAAAATCAGTGACTGAACCACGGTTGCTAGCACCGCCTGGCAATTGAGCGTTCCCGGTAGCAGTTGATCGTCTATAAGCTTAAATTGTTTATAGCCTGCAGTTTTGATAGCAAAGCTACCGACACCCAAGGTGTCACAGAAGTTGGCAAAGCCGCCAATCAGGCCAATAGGTAAGATTTTTGTTTGTGCTTCCTGCTCTCGATTTTTACGCCATGAAAGAAGCAACATAGCGATAAAAACCAGTCCACCTACAAGCAATCCCGCTTGTATGATTGTGAATACGGTCATGAGTTACACAAAATTTTTTCGGAAAGCCGCAGATTATCCATTATGCTCACGAATAATTCCATGTTCAGTATCATTGTAGATAGGCAAAAAAATGTAACACTGTCTTATTGGGCTTATTTTTGTCATAATTTGTACGAAAAGCCATACATTAATCGTCAAATGCAACTACATTAATAATGGCATCACCAACGTAAGATCGATTATTTACTTACATGAATTCATATCTTGCCAGACAGCCAGTCTTAAACAGGGACAAAGACACCATCGGCTATGAGCTGTTATTCCGAGACGGTCCAAACAACAGTTTCCCTGACGTTGATGAAGAACATGCCACTCATCGCCTGCTGACTGACAACTTCCTCAGCACCGGCCACAGTGACGTTGCTTCCGGTAAAAAAGCCTTTATCAATTTTCCGCACGGTAGCCTGATAAACCGTATACCGCTGCTGTTCCCGAAAAAAAGCTTCATCATCGAAATACTGGAAACCTGCCAACCAGATGATAACCTGCTGGCCGCCGTCATGGAGCTCTACCAAGCTGGCTACACCTTGGCATTGGATGATTTCAACCCAACACCGGAATGGAACCGCTTCATCCCGTTTGTTCATATTATCAAGTTTGATCTGCGGGCAACGCCGCTGGCGAAGGCCGGATTTTTTATCCGTCGGCTAAAAGAAAAAGGCAGTAAAATTACTTTCTTGGCAGAGAAAGTCGAGACCTACGAGGAGTTTATTGCCGCCAGTGAGGCTGGCTTTGATCTCTTCCAAGGCTACTTTTTTAGCCGGCCAGAAATTGTTCGCAAAAAAGCGCTTGAGCCTTCGGCACTCACAACTCTTCGGCTCTATAAAGAAATCAGCCGTGTCGAGGTCAACTTTGACAAGATCGAAAAGATCATTGCGACGGATGTAACGCTCTCTTATAAGTTGCTACGTCACGTCAATAACATGACTTATACCCGTGCCAAGCCGATCTCTTCGTTCAAACAAGCATTGATCTATCTCGGCGAGGAAAAGCTCAGGCGTTTTGTCACCTTTGTTGCCACCTCTCACGCTGTTGAAAACAAACCGGAATCGCTGTACTTCCTGTCATTACAACGAGCACGATTTAGCGAGCAATTAAGCCAGCACCTACAGATTCCAATTGATAGCAACGAAGCCTTTTTAACCGGGCTGTTTTCATTGCTCGATAGCATTTTGGATCAACCCATTGAAGCGCTTATCGATCAACTCCCCTTGGACGAAACAGTTCAGCATGCCCTGATCAATCGCCGCGGTTATCTGGGCGGGATCCTGCGTTTGGCTGTTGCCCATGACCAAGCAGATTGGCAAACCATCAAGCGCTTATGCCAGGCGCTAAAACTCGAAGAATCAGTCGTTGCAGAGACCTATATGGAATCTTTAAAATGGGTCACAGTGTTTGAGCAAAAGTTACCGAGTAAACCATGACCCAACCAATCTCGTCATGCCCTTGTGGCAGCCAACGCCCTTTGGCGGAATGCTGCCAACCTATCCACCAAAATCCAAGCCTTGCGACCCACCCAGAACAACTCATGCGTTCACGCTACAGTGCCCATGTCTTGGGCTTAGTGGACTATGTTGTGGCTACCTATCACCCAAGTTGCGAGGCTGAACAATACCGTGAAGCCATTGCAGAATCGGTAAATAGTCAATGGCTGGGACTGGAAGTGATCAACAGTGAAATTGCGACTGACGTCGAGGGTTATGTCGAATTCAAAGCCTTCTACCAGGAAGGTAGCGAGCAATATTGCCTCCATGAACGCTCACGTTTCCTCAAAGAGGTAGTGGACGGCAACCCCCAGTGGTTTTACATCGATGGCGAATACCCTGAGCCACCCGCTGTTGAAGAAAGCAAGCCTTCCCCTGTTGTCAGTGACAAAGTCGGGCGCAATGACCCATGCCCTTGCGGCAGCGGTAAAAAATTCAAAAAGTGCTGTGGCTAAAAAGGCGGGTCAATCCACACCACTTCACGGCTCCCCTCCCCTAGTGATCTAGGGGAGTTTTTCACCTAGGCGAAATTATTCATTAAACAGAATAAACTTTCCCACACCTGACACTACTGCACGCCCACCAATCGTTAACAAATCGTATTCTTTCTTGTTGCGAGACATATTTCCCATTTTCAGCGTAAAAGCAAAAACCTGTCTACAATCTTCGCTTTACACCCCCCATTTGGTTAGGTTTTATCCAACCCAAAATACCAGCCTGATAAAAATTTAAAAATTCCGTAAAATTGCTATTGCAAAATAAATCCAGCTTCGTTAGTGTGAATCACAAGCAAGCGTTAATAATGATTTATACAGAGTACATATCTATGCGTATCCCAATGGTAAACCTACATCACCATCATCATCCTGATTAGTCTTTCGGGAGGATACGCCTCGCTCTGGAAGACGCAAAAAAACTCTTCCAGCGGTCGCTAAGCACAGATTACAAGGCCCTCGGAAGAGATATCTTCCGAGGGTTTTTTCGTTTTCAGGCTCAACATCGAGTACAGGGATTAAAACAATGCAGACACAACGACTACGAATTGCAATTCAAAAGAAAGGACGCCTGAGTAAAGAGTGCCAAGAGTTACTCAAGCGTTGCGGCGTGAAGTTCAATATGATGGGTGAGCGCTTGGTGGTTCACTCTGAAAACATGCCTATCGACCTATTGCTGGTTCGTGATGACGATATCCCGGGCCTGATCATGGACGGTGTTGTTGATCTGGGTGTCATCGGTGAAAACGAGCTGGAAGAAGTCGGCCTTGAACGTGAAGCCCGTGGCGAGCCAGCCGACTATATCAAGCTACGTCGTCTAGACTTCGGTGGCTGCCGCCTGTCCATTGCGATCGACAAAGATGCCGAGTACAACGGTCCACAAGACCTGCAAGGTAAACGGATTGCAACGACCTACCCGCAGCTGGTAAAGCGCTACATGGACGAGCTAGGTGTTAAATTCAGTACCTGTATGCTCAACGGCTCAGTGGAAGTCGCCCCACGTGCTGGCCTTGCCGATGCTATCTGTGACCTGGTTTCGACCGGTGCAACGCTGGAAGCCAATGGCCTGAAAGAAGCCGAAGTGATCCTGCGCTCCAAAGCAGTGCTTATCCAGCAAACCGGCGAATTGTCTGCCGACAAACAAGCCCTAATTGACCGCCTGCTAACCCGTATGCAGGGCGTTATCCAAGCTAAAGAATCTAAGTACATCATGCTCCACGCACCCGCTGAGCGCCTTGACCAAATCAAAGCCCTGCTGCCGGGTGCCGAAGACCCGACGGTATTGCCGCTGTCACAAGACAAGAGCCGTGTTGCGGTACATCTTGTAAGCTCTGAAAACCTGTTCTGGGAAACCATGGAACAACTCAAAGAACTGGGCGCGAGCTCAATCCTTGTCCTGCCTATCGAAAAGATGATGGAGTAAGCAATGAAAACCGTTGTGTGGCAATCCCTGAGCGAAAACCAACAAGAAAGCCTGCTTGAGCGCCCTGCGATCACTGAAGGTGCCAACATCACTGCGATTGTCGAAGGCGTCATTGGTGATGTCCGTAACCGTGGCGACCAAGCTTTGCTTGAGTTGACTGAGAAATTCGACGGCATCAAGCCGGACAGTATTAAGGTGAGTGCCGAAGAAGTCTCTGCAGCTTCAGAAAGGCTGAGCGATGAAATGAAGCAGGCGCTGCAACAGGCCTATCAGAATATCGCCACTTTCCACAAAGCACAAAAGCAACCGACGCTACGGGTGGAAACCCAGCCGGGTGTAGTCTGTGAGCAGGTCACCCGCCCAATCAACTCTGTAGGTTTGTATATCCCTGGCGGAAGTGCACCGCTGCCATCAACGGTATTGATGCTCGGCGTACCAGCCCAGATCGCTGGCTGCCGTCAGGTCGTATTATGTTCACCACCACCTATTGCCGATGAAATCCTTTATGTCGCCAAGCTGTGTGGGATTAACGAGATCTACAATGTCGGTGGCTCGCAGGCGGTTGCGGCTATGGCTTACGGTACAGAATCCGTTGCCAAGGTTGATAAAATCTTCGGCCCGGGCAATGCCTTTGTCACCGAGGCCAAGCGTCAGGTCAGTAATGACTTCCGTGGTGCTGCAATTGATATGCCAGCCGGCCCGTCCGAAGTATTGGTCATTGCCGACAGCAGCGCAGATCCAGATTTCATTGCCGCCGACTTGCTCAGCCAAGCCGAGCACGGCCCTGATTCACAGGTAGTGCTGGTAACGCCTGACCCAAGCATTGCCGATCGCACAGCCGACGCTATCCAGCAGCAGCTAAAAGCCCTGCCGCGAGCAGACATTGCACGCCAGGCGCTAGGCTCAAGCATTTTGATTGTGGCGGAAAGCCTGACCCAGTGTGTGTCTATTTCCAATCACTACGGGCCGGAGCACTTGATTGTGCAAACCCGCAATCCGCGTGATCTGGTTTCTCAACTAGACAACGCCGGTTCAATTTTCCTTGGTAACTGGTCACCGGAATCCGTTGGTGATTATGCCTCTGGTACCAACCACGTATTGCCGACTTACGGCTACACCCGTACTTATTCAAGTCTGGGACTCGCTGATTTTAGCAAGCGCATGACAGTTCAAGAGTTGAGTGCCGATGGCCTGAAAGAGTTGGCACCAACCGTTGTCGCTATCGCCGAAGCAGAAGGCCTTGATGCCCATAAACGCGCTGTCACTATCCGGGTAGAAAAACTGGCTGCGGCACAAGATGTAACTAAAGGGGCGTAACATGAAGATTGAGCAACTGGCACGTAAAACTGTTCGCGAACTGACGCCTTATCAGTCAGCCCGCCGTCTTGGCGGCAGCGGCGATATCTGGCTCAATGCCAACGAATCTCCGTTTGCCAACGAATACAATATCAAATGCGATCGCCTCAACCGTTACAGTACCTGCCAGCCTGCAGAGCTAATTGAAGCCTATGCCGATTATGCTTCGGTGCGCCCTGAGCAGGTATTGACATCACGCGGTGCCGATGAGGGTATCGAGCTGCTGATCCGTGCTTTCTGCGAGCCAAACCAAGACAGCATTCTATATTGCCCACCCACTTATGGCATGTATGCCATCAGTGCAGAAACCTTCGACGTCGCGACTAAGACCGTTCCGCTGACTGCTGATTGGCAGTTGGATCTGGAGGGTATCCGGGAAAACCTTAACGGTGTGAAGTTGGTTTTTGTCTGCAGCCCGAACAACCCAACCGGCAACCTTATCAAGCGCCAAGATATCGAATCCCTGCTGGATCTGACCCAGGGCAAGGCACTAGTTGTCGTTGACGAGGCTTACATCGACTTTTGCCTCGAAGAAACAACGGCGAATATGCTGGAGCAATACCCTAACTTGGTGGTTTTGCGCACTTTATCAAAGGCTTTCGCCCTTGCCGGTCTTCGTTGCGGCTTTACCATTGCCAACCAGGAAGTGATTGAATTACTCCTGAAAGTCATTGCCCCATATCCTGTCCCAGTTCCGGTGACCGATATCGCGGTACAGGCACTCTCCCCTGCAGGGCGTGCCAAAACCAAGTTCCAAGTATTGGATATCAGCGCCAACCGTGCCTACCTTCAGGCAGGACTCGGGATGCTGGAAGGTGTTACCGTGTACGAGGGTTACGGCAACTACTTGCTGGTGAAATTCCCTGACGCTGATGCCCTGTTCAGCGCCCTGTGGGACCACGGCATTATCTTGCGCCGCTCGCCGATCGAGAACTGCATCCGTATCAGTATCGGTAACCGCGACGAATGTGAAAAAACACTGGCCTTCATCCGAGAGCAGCTAGGACAAAATTAAGAGAAAGGACAACACTGTGAGCAAGGAAAAAATCTTATTTATCGACCGTGACGGCACCCTGATCGTTGAACCACCAATCGACTTTCAGGTAGACCGCCTCGACAAGCTCAAGCTGGAGCCTTTTGTGATCCCTGCACTGCTGAAGCTTCAGGATGCCGGTTATAAATTGGTGATGGTCACCAACCAGGACGGTCTGGGAACCAGCAGTTACCCGCAGGAAGATTTCGATGCCCCGCACAATATGATGATGGAGATCTTTGAATCCCAAGGGGTGAAGTTTGACGATATCCTGATCTGCCCGCACTTCGATGAAGACAACTGCAGTTGCCGCAAGCCCAAGCTGGGTTTGGTCAAAGGCTACCTCCAGCAAGGCAGGGTCGATTTCGAAACATCGGCTGTGATTGGCGACCGCCAAACCGACCTGCAACTGGCGGAAAACATGGCTATCCGAGGCATCCAGTACAATCCGCAGACGATGGACTGGCAACAGATCGTTAAAGATCTTACCACCCGCCCACGGATCGCCGAAGTGGTGCGGACGACCAAGGAAACCGATATCCGCGTCAAGGTAAACCTGGATGAGACTGGCGGCAACCACATTGCCACCGGGCTCGGCTTCTTTGATCACATGCTGGATCAAATCGCGACCCACGGTGGCTTCCGCATGGAACTGACCGTCGATGGCGACCTCCACATCGACGATCACCACAGCGTAGAAGATGCCGCACTGGCACTGGGTGAAGCATTGAAAAAAGCACTGGGCGACAAGCGTGGTATTGGCCGTTTCGGCTTCAGCCTGCCGATGGACGAATGCCTGGCCCAGTGTGCATTGGATCTGTCAGGACGTCCTTACCTCAAATTCGACGCGACTTTCAGCCGCGAGCAAGTTGGCGATCTGTCGACGGAAATGGTTTCCCACTTCTTCCGCTCGCTGACTGATACGCTGGCATGCACCCTGCACCTTTCATCGACGGGTAACAATGATCACCACATCGTCGAGAGCCTGTTCAAAGCCTTTGGCCGTACCCTGCGCCAGGCCATTCGGGTAGAAGGTAACGAACTACCGAGCAGCAAGGGAGTATTGTAATGTCAGCATCTAACCAGCAAGTCGTCATCATCGATACCGGTTGTGCCAATGTGTCATCGGTGCGCTTTGCCATTGAGCGGTTGGGCTATGCCGTGACCGTCAGCAAAGAGCCTGACGTTGTTCTGGCTGCAGACAAACTGTTCCTACCGGGTGTGGGCACTGCCAGCGAGGCGATGAAAAACCTCGAAGAGCGTGATCTTATCAACCTCGTGAAGCAGGTCGACAAACCGCTGCTCGGCATCTGCCTCGGTATGCAGTTACTGGGCGAACTGTCTGAAGAACAAGGCCAAAGCGGCACCGAGCAGGTTAACTGCCTTGGCCTTTGCGGTGCGCCAGTGAAGAAGATGCAAACTGGCGAGTTACCCCTACCCCACATGGGTTGGAATACCGTTACCGCCGAGCAGGATCACCCTTTGTTCAAGGACATTCCTGCTGGCAGCTACTTTTACTTTGTACACAGCTATGCGATGCCTGTTTTCGATAAGCCAGAAGCAGGACGCACGATTGCCAGTTGCGAATACGGCCAACCGTTTACCGCTGCGGTCCAGAGCGGTAACTACTACGGCGTCCAGTTCCACCCGGAGCGCTCGAGCAAAGCTGGCTCCCAGTTGATTAAAAACTTTCTTGAAATGTAAGGACACCAAAAGGACTTGATATGATTATTCCCGCTCTCGATTTAATTGAAGGTCAGGTTGTCCGCCTGTTTCAAGGAGACTACGGCAAGGTAACCGAATACAAAGTCGACCCTGCCGAGCAGTTCAACTTATACCACAAGGCCGGTGCGAACTGGCTGCACTTGGTTGATCTAACCGGAGCCAAAGATACCTCTGCCCGCCAGCTTGATTTGATCAGTCAACTTCTGGCCAGCACACCAGCCAATATCCAGATTGGTGGTGGTGTCCGTACCGAACAAGATGTCGCTGATTTACTTAATGCCGGTGCCCAGCGTGTGGTGATCGGCTCGACTGCCGTCAAGCAGCCAGAACTTGTTAAAGGCTGGATGGAAAAGTATGGCCCTGAGCACATTGTACTGGCACTCGATATCAATATTGATGCCGATGGCAAACGCAATGTCGCCGTTTCCGGTTGGCAGGAAGATTCGGGCGTCACCATCGAAGCCCTACTCGATGACTTCCTGACGGTTGGCCTTAAGCATGTACTGTGTACCGATATTTCACGGGATGGCACACTGGAAGGCTCGAACGTCGAACTGTACCAAGATTTGTGTGCCCAATACCCGCAAGTTCAGTTCCAGTCCTCAGGCGGTATTGGTTCACTCGATGACATCGCAGCGCTGAAAGGCTCTGGGGTCGCTGGCGTTATCGTCGGCAGAGCCCTGCTTGATGGCAAATTTACCGCAGAGCAAGCTTTCGCTTGCTGGGCAGAATAAGGGCAAGGAGACAATAAATGTTAGCAAGACGAATTATTCCCTGCCTCGATGTTAGGGATGGCCAGGTGGTTAAAGGGGTACAGTTCCGCAACCACGAAATCATCGGTGACATCGTCCCACTTGCCAAACGCTACGCCGAAGAGGGTGCCGACGAACTGGTTTTCTACGATATCACCGCTTCAAGTGATGGCCGTGTGGTTGATAAAAGCTGGGTTGCCCGCGTCGCAGAAGTGATCGACATTCCTTTCTGTGTTGCCGGCGGGATCAAATCTGCCGAGGACGCCAGCCGCATCTTGCAGTTTGGCGCCGATAAAGTCTCGATTAACTCACCGGCACTGGCGGATCCCAACCTGATCACCGAGCTGGCGGATAAATTTGGGGTTCAATGTATCGTGGTCGGTATCGACTCTTATTTCGATGCCGACACCGGCAAATACCAAGTTTACCAGTTCACAGGTGACGAAAGCCGTACCAAAGCAACCCGCTGGGAGACCCGCGACTGGGTTCAAGAAGTTCAGCGCCGTGGGGCCGGTGAAATCGTCCTAAACATGATGAACCAGGATGGTGTGCGTAACGGCTATGACCTCACCCAGCTCAATATGGTGCGTGAAGTCTGCCATGTTCCGCTTATCGCCTCTGGCGGTGCTGGCGAGATGGTGCATTTTGCCGATGCATTCAACAAAGCGAATGTCGATGGTGCTTTGGCTGCCTCGGTATTCCACAAGCAAATCATCAATATTGGCGAGCTTAAGCAATACCTGAAACAACAAGATGTGGAGATCCGACTATGAGCCTTGTAAGCAGTATTAATTGGGAAAAAGTAGACGGATTGGTGCCGGCGATTGTCCAGGACAATACCAGCGGCCAGGTACTGATGCTGGGTTATATGAATGATGAAGCCCTGAACAAAACCCTTGAAACCAAACAGGTCACCTTCTGGTCCCGTACCAAAGAGCGACTTTGGACCAAGGGCGAAACCTCGGGCAATGTGCTCCAGCTAAAAAGCATCAAGCTGGACTGTGACCAAGATACCCTACTGGTAAAAGTCGACCCTATCGGCCCAACCTGCCACTTGGGCACCCCTACCTGCTTTAGCAATGATACGGCTGAAGAAGGACAGGTCGAGCAACCTGCCTTGGTGTTCCTTCATCAACTTGAGCAGGTCTTGGCTTCTCGTAAAGGTGCCGATCCTGATTCGTCCTACACTGCCAGCCTCTATGCCCGTGGCACCAAGCGGATTTCGCAAAAGGTGGGTGAAGAAGGGGTTGAAGTCGCGCTTGCGGCAACGTCGGGTGACAAGGAGGAGCTGATCTGTGAATCCGCCGACTTGATTTACCACTTGCTGGTACTGCTGCAGGACCAAGGCAAATCACTGTCGGATGTCACTGCTAAATTGCAGGAACGCCATAAATAACGCCTTCCTCTAGATATAATAAAGCCCAGCTGAGTAGCTGGGCTTTTTATATTCAAGGACTGCCCTGTAACAGAATAAAATTACAAAACCTACTCAACATGGATGTAGAGTTGGAGCGACATGGATGTCAGCTTTTGCGTTTTTGAAATTTTCATTCTGTTACTTGGGACACCACAATAAGCAAAATTCTATACGTATTAGATTGCCATGTACTATGGAATTAACGCTCAAGCGCTTCTTTGTAGTGTTTGCGGCATACCGATACATAACGGTCATTACCACCGATTTCGACCTGATCACCGTCGGCAATAGCCTTGCCGCTGGCATCCTGGCGAATAACCATATTGGCTTTGCGGCCACAATGGCAGATGGTTTTCAATTCAACCAACTTATCTGCCCACGCCAGCAAATAACGGCTGCCTTCAAATAGCTCACCACGGAAATCACTGCGAAGACCATAGCAAAGCACAGGAATATGTAGCTTATCGACCACTTCGGTTAATTGATATACCTGCTCTTTGGTCAAGAACTGGCACTCATCAATCAGTACACAGTCGACTTTTTTCGCCGAATTCATATCCTGCATACGCGCATAAAGATCGTCGCTGGCGTTAAATAGCTCCGCCTCTTCCTGCAAACCAATACGCGAGCTGACCTTGCCTTTGCCGTAACGGTCATCAATCGCGGCGGTAAAAATCACCGGTGTCATACCGCGCTCGCGGTAATTAAATGATGACTGTAATAATGTTGTCGACTTACCCGCATTCATTGCCGAGTAATAGAAATACATCTGGGCCATTAAGCTTCCCTAGTAATACGATTGGTGCGTGAAAAAATCAGCCGGAATGCTACAGAAAAGCCCTCCATATTGAAAGGAGCAAGCTCATCTTCTTTGTTACCAAATCACGCTAAAATGGATAAAATTCGCCAATCTGATTGATTTACCACAAAAACAAAAAAAGCCTGTATCAAATACAGGCTTTTTCATCATCAAACTAGCACTGAGTTTGACTGTATTACGCGTTAGCAGTTGCTTCCTGAGGACGGCGCGATAGCCATGAAAGCAGGATACAAGCTACGATAAACGCTACGGTTGCCGTCATAAACGACACAGCTAGCGAACCGGTAAAGCCCAGCACCAAGAAGCCGATTGTCGATACCGCTGCCATAGACAGCGCATAAGGTAGCTGTGTTGCAACGTGGTCGATGTGGTGACAGCGTGCACCTGTCGACGACAGAATAGTTGTATCAGAGATTGGTGAACAGTGGTCACCGAATACCGAACCTGCCAAAACTGCGCCTAGCATCGGAAGCATCAACATAATGTCGGTTGCAGCAGCCAAATCACCAGCGATTGGAAGCATGATACCGAACGTACCCCATGAAGTACCGGTCGAGAATGCCATTACGCCCGCAAGCAAGAACAGGATAGCCGGAAGAAGCATAGGGTCAATACTACCTTCAACCAACGTCGATAGGTATTTACCTGTCGCCATGTCGCTAATTACGGTACCGATACTCCACGCAAATAGCAGGATTAAAATCGCACCGAACATCGACTTGGCACCAATCCACAATGTCGAAGAGACATCAGCCATCGGAATACGCTGGCGCAGTACTGGAATAAGTGCAGCTGCAAAGCCAACCAGACCACCGTATACCAGAGACATGCCAACATCTGTATTTTCGAAGGCGCCCAGTACGCTAAATGCTAGGCCATCTGCAGCAAGGGCTTGGTAGCCGGTAAACAGCATGAAGAAGAAGGTTGCCACAATCAGGGTTACGATTGGCATGACCAAGTCAGCAACGCGGCCGTTCTTGCTCTCTTCAATTTCAAGTTCGTCATTAAGGTCTTTTGCACGGCTGTCGTCGTCACCCTCGTCGAAACCACGGCAGTGGCTCGCCTCTAGCTCGTGCTTCTTCATTGGGCCCACATCAATTTGGAACCAAGCCACCACGAACACCATCAGCAATGCAAAAACTGCATAGAAGTTCATTGGAGCCAACTGCATGAAAGCGCCGAGCGGAGTGTATTCTGTTACACCATGCGACACCAAGATACCGCCGATAAGGGTAATAATGTATGCACCCCAGCTAGAAGCTGGCATCAATACACACATAGGTGCAGCAGTTGAGTCAAGGATGTACGCCAGTTTAGCGCGCGACACGTAGAAACGGTCTGTCACAGGGCGTGAAATCGAACCTACAGCCAGGCTGTTGAAGTAATCATCAACAAAGATGAATACGCCAAGGAAAGCGGCCAGCAGTTTTGCACCACGTTTGCTCTTGATTTTAGTCTGTGCCCATTCAGCAAAAGCACGAGTACCGCCAGAAAGTGTAAGCAATGCTGTGGTCATACCCAGCAAGATAAGGAAGGCGACAATACTCATGTTCCAGCTATTGATGGCACCGTCATCAATAAACAGGCCAGTCACTGTGGTTCCGATATAAGAAGCGGTACCGCCGATTGAAAAATCAGTCAGCAGGAATGCGCCCAACAGGACACCAACACCCAAGGAAACTAAAACACGACGTGTAAGGATAGCCAGGCCAAGTGCAACCAAAGGTGGCAACAACGACATGGCGGAATGTGAAAAATCTACAATATTCATGATCTCGACTACAACCGATCCTGGTTGGAGATCTACTGTTTAACACGACATCTTGTCGTGTATGAAAGAGCATAAGGAAGAGAAGTTACCCTTTTCCGACTCCACAGTAGCGCTCCATAGTTAATGTAATTATATACTATGGCAGTGTTGTCCCTGTTCGGTGACAACCCCAGCAAACGGGCTTGATAATCCGCGTTTACTTCGGCATCGGCTCCTTTCGTAAATCCTCTTCGGAATCACCCTCCGATTTACTACTAATAGACGATGCGCCTCTACCCTTAGTCTAGGTCTGGTCAATTCTACGGAATAGATATCCAAATGCAACAAGTTAAGATGAAAAAAATGACAAAAATAGTGAATAGTCTTGCGGCAGCGGACAAAAAACACTCATTTGCAAGCATTTTATTATAGCTTTCACATATGAAATTGATGGCAAATATTTATCAGTACGAAATGGTTTTAGATAAGAATATTTACTTATCCCGAGCATTACAATTTATTACAAATGAGAAATGAACCATATAAACCACAAAAAATTAAATAAACTCGTCATTTTTTATTTGGCATCGCCGTATTAAAAGTATTATTATTGCAATTATTGAATTGGCACTGCTATTATTATTTTATAGTTTTGGACCTACAGGAAATTAAAAAAATGTCTGATGCAATGAAAGCGCTACTTAACCTTCGCAGCCTTCGCGCACTTTCTCGTGAATATTCTCTAGAACAGCTACAAGAAGCACTAGAAAAGCTACAAACTGTCGTTTCTGAGCGTGAAGAAGCAGAAGCGGAAGAAATCGCTAAAGAAAAAGAACGTACAGAGAAACTAGCTCAATACCGCGAAATGCTACTAGCAGACGGTATTGACCCAGAAGAGCTTCTTGCAACTCTAAATAAAGCACCTAAAGCTAAGCGTGCACAGCGTCCAGCTAAATACCGTTTCCTTGACGAAAATGGTGAAGAGAAAACTTGGACAGGCCAAGGCCGTACTCCAAGTGCACTGAAAAAAGCACTTGATGAAGGTAAGTCTCTAGAAGAGTTTGAAATCAAATAATTCAAATCTTCCGACGAACAACTAAAAAAACCCAGCGATTGCTGGGTTTTTTATTTTATTCATGACAATCAAGAAAAATACATAAGATACTGATTTTTAATGATAATGTTTTAAGCACCCACATAGTAATTAACCTGCAGTCCTATATCGACGCCTTCCAATGCTTAATTGATACCTACCTTTAACAGGGTTAATCCTCTTGTTAGTTGTAAGGTTACTGTCATAAACGCATAAAAAACCAGACCTTGAGGTCTGGCTTAATTGTCATATAACGCTATTAGCGAATCTGGTCTGCCAAATGGCTAACCGCCAAGGCGAAATAATGTGAGCGGTTCCAATTTAGCAGAGATTGATAATTACCATAGATAAGGTAGGCACGGCCATGATTATCATCTGGTTGAATAAGCCACGCATCAATATCAACATTGGGTAGTGCCTGGCCATTCAATCGTCGAACACCAGACGTCTGCCAATCAGATAATGAACGGGCTTTACTCTTTTCTACTCCCATCAATGACTCATCGATAGAGGCAGGAATGGAAACCTGACGCCCCCAAGTGTATTCATCATTCCAGCCCGCTTTCTTTAAATAATTTGCAGCAGAAGCAAAAACATCTGCCTCAGTCTGCCAGATATCTATCTTACCGTCGTTGTTTCCATCAACGGCATAAGATAAAAACGATGTAGGCATAAACTGAGGTTGTCCCATCGCGCCAGCCCAGGACCCTTTCATATCTTCAGGGCTAATATGACCTGCATCCAATATTTCCAATGCCGCCATGACCTGACCACGGAAAAATGCTTCGCGGCGGCCTTCATAGGCAAGTGTCGATAATGCTTCAACAACATTGTAATTACCCATTAGGCGGCCGAAATTACTTTCAACGCCCCATAGAGCAACAATAAATCTTGGCTGCACACCATATTGCTGACCAATTTTATCGAGTGTCGACTTATGCTTACGGTAAAGCTCATTAGCCTGCTTTACTTTCCAGGCAGGAACAGCACGGGGAATATACTCATCCAGCGTTAATTTTCGCTCTGGTTGATTTTTATCCGCTTTTACTGCGCGCTCAACAAATGTAATGCCATCAAAAGCAGAGTTGATTATCGACTCTGAAATTCCTTTTTCCCGGGCTTCTACTTTTAGTCCTTCGACATAATTATCAAACCCCTCATCAGCATAAACTGCCGATGATAATCCTAACCCTAAGGCCACAAGGGCCGATATCAATCGCTTATGCATAGTTTATCCTTGGCTGCTGGCGGATTTGTCCGCTTTGTATTGCTCCAATAAGTTTGGCACGGGTGGCGGTACTTGCAGGTAATAACCTTTATCTTTGAGCTCCGCTTTTACTTTTTCGATATCTGCCTGTGCCAGCTTATGACGTTCATCTAACTTAAGTACCATGACAAATTGAGGTGTACCAAATGTTTTCAACAAAGTTTCAGGTACGGGTGAGAAATCATCTTTGTTGTTGATATAAAGGTAGGTATTGTCTTTTTTAGGACTTTTGTAAATTGCACACAACATATTGTCGGTAACCTGTTCGTTAATTTCGCTATTTTGTCAGACAACAATTAACTGGAATCATTCCCCTTCGAGTCAGGGATCGCCTACTTGATGAGACGGTTGTCTGAATTTCCAACGCAAAAGCAAGGATAGCTTGCTGATATACGGTTTGGAATATAACATGCAAGTTACCCAAGAGATAACGTTCCCGGACGACTAATTTAGCGAAAGTCATCAGCACACATGACAAAATCTGCAGAACTCAAGGGAGGCTCTTTTACCCTCTCTGCCCTCCACCTGGTGGATGGCGACATACAGCAAGCAGTCAACTTTCTAAAAGAGAAAGTTGAGCAAGCGCCTAATTTCTTTTCAGCAGCTCCCATCGTCATTGATGTCAGCCAGATCGGTAACGACATCGATTTTGCTTTGCTAAAAAGCCAAGTCCATGAAGCTGGCATGATCCCTGTCGGCATCAGCGGCTGTAAGCAACGTGCGCTGCAAGAGCAGGCAAAAGAGGCCGGATTCGCCATTATGAATGCGGCTAAGCAGGCCAAAGCCGCCGAACCTGTGATGACACCGACAAAAATCATTAAAAATCCGGTTCGGTCAGGACAACAAATTTATGCTAAAAATAGTGATTTAATAGTGCTTGGACATGTCAGTGCAGCAGCAGAGATCATTGCCGATGGTTGCATCCATGTCTACGGGACCCTTCGAGGCCGTGCTATTGCTGGAGCTAGCGGTCAGAAAGAGGCAAAGATATTCTGCCATAACTTACAGCCAGAACTCATTTCCATCGCAGGGAACTACTGGTTGAGCGACAAAATCCAACAAGAGTTCTGGGGAAAAAATGTCGTTATCTCGCTTGCTGAAAACAATTTGAACATAGAGCAGATGGCTCTATAACGTTTAATAAGGAATTTAAAGATGGCACGTATTATCGTTGTTACCTCAGGTAAAGGTGGCGTTGGTAAAACTACCTCGAGTGCAGCTATTGCATCGGGTCTTGCACTGAGCGGCAAGAAAACAGCGGTGATCGATTTTGATATCGGCCTGCGTAACCTAGACCTTATCATGGGCTGCGAGCGCCGCGTGGTTTATGATTTTGTTAACGTCATCAATGGCGAAGCAAACCTTAACCAAGCGCTTATCAAAGACAAGCGTGTCGACAACCTCTATGTTTTACCCGCCTCACAGACACGTGACAAAGATGCACTAAGCCGTGAAGGTGTAGAACGCGTATTTAACGACATGGCAGAAATGGGCTTTGAGTTCATTATCTGTGATTCACCAGCGGGTATCGAGACAGGTGCGCTGATGGCACTGTACTTCGCCGACGAAGCCATTGTCACCACCAACCCTGAAGTCTCTTCTGTACGTGACTCAGACCGTATCCTCGGCATCCTTGATTCCAAGTCTCGCCGCGCTGAACAAGCTGAAGAGCCAGTGAAAACACACCTGCTACTGACTCGTTATAACCCTGCTCGCGTGACTCTGGGTGAAATGCTAAGCGTCGGCGATGTCGAAGAAATCCTTCATATCCCGTTACTTGGCGTGATCCCTGAAAGCCAGGCCGTACTGAATGCTTCGAACAAAGGTGAGCCAGTCATCTTTGACAAAGAGTCTGACGCCGGTATCGCCTACGAAGATACTGTTGCGCGCCTGCTTGGCGAAGAACGCCCGTTCCGCTTCCTTGAAGAAGAGAAGAAAGGCTTCCTAAAACGTCTGTTCGGAGGGTAATACACGATGGCATTGTTAGAATTCTTCCGCCCCAAGAGACCAACGACTGCCAGTGTAGCCAAAGAGCGCCTGCAAATTATCGTTGCTGAACGCCGCTCTGCCGATCAGGGTGCACCTAGCTACTTACCGCAGTTGAAGCAGGATATTCTGGATGTGATCCGCAAATACGTTGAGATCAGCCCAGATCAGGTTACCGTTAACCTCGACCAGAAAGAAGAAGATCTTTCTGTTCTGGAGCTCAACGTCACCCTGCCAGACGAAGAGAAATAATCTGGGTCAGTTGCAAAAAAGCCCCGCTCAATAATATTGAGCGGGGCTTTTCTTTTACCGCTTACTTATTCTATTTAAGCAGCGGTAACACTTTGTCTTCAAACAATGGCTTGCGCCATGTTTTGAGCATATCTGGCATTTGTTCCGTTGAGCGTTCTTTTTTCCACGCCCATGAAATCAACTGATTGATTTGCTTCTTTGAAGCCAAGAATTCGGACATCAGGCCAGTTTCCTGCTCAACCGCGGTTACCACATCTTTGATGTGTTTTACTTTCTGCTTATAGCCTGGCAAATCCACAAGGCGGGTGATTTTCTCAGGGTACTGTTCTTCTGGCATGTCATCGACATCATGAACCATTTTCAGCAGTCGGTTAGCGTGGCGCTGAATTTCCATGTTATCGAAGCCTTCTTTGGCCATCACAGCCTTGGATTTAATACCGTAACGGGCCAACTTCCACAGATGCAGTTCTTTGACAATAAAGTTAAGGGCCAAGTCACGCTTACGCGCTTCCAGTACCCGCCATTTGGCCACTTTTTGTAACACTGCCAGTTGCTTCGGGTTTAGCTGCCAAGCATTTTTAATATCCAGATAGGCTTTTTCCGGATCCAAGGTCTTCACTCGCTTGAGCATTAGGCCTGCACATTCCTGCGCCAAAGCTTCCTGCCAACCCTTGGCTTCAACCAACGGCATCAGTTTCTGGTATAGCGGTAGCAGGTAGTAAACATCGGCGGCAGCATAATCGAGCTGACGATCGGTTAGCGGGCGCGCCAACCAATTTGTTCGTGCTTCACCTTTATCCAACTCGACTCCCAAGAAGTCTTTGACCAAAGTACCAAAGCCAGCAGAGACCCCATAACCAAGGAACGAAGCCATCACCTGGGTATCAATCATTGGTACTGGCAGGCAACCAGCGTAGTACTGGAACACTTCCAGATCTTCGCCACAAGCATGCAGGACTTTGATCACCGACTGATCGCGCAGCAACTCCCACAATGGTTCTAGGTCGTCGATAGCCAGCGGGTCAATCAGTGCCAGAGACTCGCCATCAAACAGCTGGATCAAACCCAGCTTAGGATAAAGGGTCCGGGTTCTGACAAACTCGGTATCCAGCATGACTGCCGATTGACGACGTGCCTGCTGGCACACCGTTTCCAACCGCGTACGGCTGGTGATCATTTCAAAATTCACAGTTATCTCACCAATAAAATGCCGGCTTGATGCCGGCATTTTTAATCTTTAATTGAGGATCCGATTACGCATCCTGAGTTTGCTGATTGGATTCTTCACGCAAAGCACGGCGGAGGATCTTACCGACATTGGTCTTTGGCAGTTCATCACGGAACTCAACAATCTTAGGGATCTTATAACCGGTCAGGTGCTCACGGCAGTGCTCTAGCAACTCTTCGCGAGTCAGGCTGGCATCACGCTTAACGACGCATACCTTCACGACCTCACCAGAGATTTCATGCGGTTCACCAATAGCCGCAACTTCCAGCACTTTGCTATTAAGGGCAACCACATCTTCGATTTCATTCGGGTAAACATTGAAGCCCGATACCAAGATCATGTCTTTCTTACGATCGACAATGTGCAGGAAACCTTCGTCATCAAAGCGGACAATATCACCGGTCGATAGCCAACCGTCTTCGGTCAGGACTTCTTTACTCGCTTCCGGGCGCTGCCAGTAACCCTGCATTACCTGCGGACCACGAACCTGTAGTTCACCGGTCTGATCGTTACCCAGCACCTGGCCTTCGTCGTCAACAATACGCACATCGGTCGATGGGACTGGCAAACCGATAGAACCATTATAGTCTGTTAGATCATAAGGGTAAGCAGCAACCAATGGCGAACACTCGGTCAGGCCATAGCCTTCCAGCAAGTAGTTGCCGGTAATTTGCTTCCACTTGTCAGCGACAGCACGCTGGACAGCCATACCACCACCTACTGATAGGCGCAGCTCACTGAAGTCGATTTCATGGAAGTCTTCATTGTTAACCAACGCATTGAACAAGGTATTTACCCCTGTAATTGCGGTAAATGGGTAACGCTGCAACTCTTTGACAAATGTCGGGATATCACGTGGGTTGGTGATCAACAGGTTACGGCCCCCCATTTCAATGAACAGCAAGCAGTTCACGGTCAGGGCAAAGACGTGGTAAAGCGGCAATGCGGTTACAATCAGCTCACGGCCCTCGGTCAATACCGGGCCATAGGCACCTTTTGCCTGCATCACGTTCGCTAGCATGTTGCGGTGGCTAAGAATCGCACCCTTAGCAACCCCAGTTGTCCCGCCAGTGTACTGCAGGAATGCCGTATCTTCACCAGACATAAATGGTTTCACATATTGCATACGGCGACCTTTACGTAGCGCCATACGCATTGATGTGGCATGAGGAAGGTGATACTTAGGCACCATCTTCTTAATGTATTTCACCACAAAGTTAACCAGAGTGCCTTTCGGGCGTGATAGCTGGTCACCAAGGCTGGTCAGCACTACGTGTTGAACACTGGTGTTTTTAACGATGCTTTCTAGGGTGTGGGCGAAGTTAGAAACAATGACGATCGCCTTGGCACCAGAGTCATTCAACTGGTGTTCTAGCTCACGTGGAGTATAAAGTGGGTTAACATTCACCACCACACAGCCGGCACGCAGAATACCAAACAAAGCAATCGGGTACTGAAGCAGGTTAGGCATCATCACCGCAACGCGATCACCTTTCTTCAACTTCAGTTCATTTTGCAGGTAGGCAGCAAAAGCACGGCTTCGCTCTTCCAGCTTGCGGAAGGTCATAACCTGACCCATGTTGATAAACGCTGTCTGATCAGCATACTTCTGTACTGACTGTTCAAACATTTCAACCAACGACGGATACTGGTCCGGGTTGATCTCAGCCGGTACATCTTCCGGATAGCGGTTAAGCCAAACCTTATCCACTTTGCACTCTCCTTATTGATTTTGGCATGATGCCTATCTGTGCTAACGGGTATTTAAAACATGTGTTTACACCACAATTACAGCACAATTAACATACAAGTAACACTGGCCTATTGGGCCAATGCATTAAATTTTGAACTAAACGACACTATCTCTTCTGCCACCCTTACAGGGCTCTGAAGATGGCAATGATGGCCACCAGCGACTACTACTTGTTCTAGGTGCTGCCATCCTGAAGATGCTGGTTGTTCCAACTTCAACGCCTGATAGCCAGTTTGCCCGACAATAGACAATACCGGACAGTTAACCGCTGCAATCAAAGCCTCGGCATGATCAGGCGACATCCGATAAAGCGAATCGCACCGCAGGCGGTTGTCGTGGCGCCAATAACAACGTCCATCTTGCTGGTACACAGCACGCTCTACTAGCGGCTGAATTTGCTCAGGTAATACGCCATTAACCGCGCAGCGCAAATCCACAGCCTGCTGAAGTGTCGCCATTGACCGACTCTGGCGCTGCTGCGCCCTAGCACGATAACGCTGGCGGCTTTGGATTCCCTTTCGCAACCTATCTACTGTATTTAGCGTCGCTTCTGATAGCGGAGCAAGACCTTCTATGAGGTTGAGCGCCAACACTTTATCGCTAAAGGCAGCCGCATAACAGACTGAAATTATTGCTCCCATTGAATGACCGACAAGTGTCACTCTTGGTTGATCTAATAAATCAACCAACTGTGCGAGGTCATCAACATAATCGATAAAATGGTAGAAGTTATCAGCTGCCCTTGGTGCCGATAGCCCATGGCCGGGCCAATCGATCGCAATAATATGGAAATGCTCAGCAAGCGGACCAAACAAAGGGGCAAAGCTGGCAGCATTATCCTGCCAACCATGCAACATAAGCATCACTGGCTTTTGTGATAAAACACCACTTAACAGGGGCTTGTCGACGATGGGATGCCCGACAGGAAATGAGGCAAGCCCGGACAACCGCTGTTCAGACAGCTGAAATTCAATCGGAAACATGATTATTTACTTGGTCACCCGTTCCCTGACTTCGGCCCGGGAAAAACCTTTATTAATAAGGCTTGGTGAACAATGCAGACCGATACAACTTCTGTAGCGGTCAAAATCATCAATCCAAACCTCTTGCTTCACTTGCCACAGCTGTGTTCCCGAAGCGGCAACCACAGGGAACCGGTAGTTGTATTCACCGACCTTGCCGTACTCCTCGCCATCGACATGGCCCGCGACAGAAATCAACCGACCAGGATGATACTCTATTGGCTCAAGGAATCCGTCGACATAAGCAACAAACCGTTGCTGGGTACTGTTTCCCAACTTGGGCTTACCATCACTGCCTATCGGCATAGCAACGATCTCCAAACGGGTTTTCTGCTCACCATTATCGATTGCAGCAATCACGCCCCCGAGACGAATAGCCTGCCCTAGATCCTGACCGGTAGGATCACTCAATGCCATCACATCGGTGATCGGATTATCGCTGTCGGTCATCAGGCTCTCAGGCACCGCGGCGCAGCCTATCATAGTCGCAGCAAGCAACCCAACGATTAGCTTCCTAAACATAGCTAACTCCATTGTAAATGATGAATATCCGCGCAATTCCCCGAGATTCAGGCAACTAACCGCGCTTTAAACATATACATCGACCCCAACCAACATCGAGAGTTCATCACGCTTTTGCTGGTGCATTACACCCAAATAGCTCTCCAATGCCTGGCGATTTTTTCCCTCAGGTTGATCGTACTGAATATGGGAGTGTGCTGCATTGAGCACTTCAGGATCACGAACAGATTGGGCGACAGCTTTAGCGACGGGAGTGGGCTCACTGGCATCCTGAACGGAAGCGCGGGATATTTTCGTCTTCGACGGGGTTTGGGGGATGGTGACGGGGAGGCGCTGAATAGAAACCATAGGAAACGTCCAGTATCCAAATAATTGCCGAGCATGCTAATACAATAGTATGCATACACGGCAATGAGGCAAGTGTATTATTCGCGGCCTGGCAGTTTTTTCCAGGTTACGGTATCGCGAAGGTACACAGGGCTTGCTTCTTCGGCTGCAACAGCCTCGCCACGTGCGAATGCATATTTGGCCAAATGCACCATATCGGCTGAATCAGGGTACAACACTGAACCTGATACTGTTTCGATTGGTAATTGTGCCAATGCCTCAGCATAGCTTTCCCAACCTGTACCCGCCGTTAACCACTGGCCCTCGCTCGGCGGTAGTTGCGTGATCAACATCTCAGGCTTGATAACCAGTTCGCTACCCTGCAATGCCCAGTCACCATCTGCTTGGCGACGGTATTGGCCCCAGTAGATTTCATTCATACGGGCATCAATGGCTGCCATCACCTGCTCTGCCTGATGCTGGCGGTATGACCCCTGAGCCATAGCCGCTAGTGTTGAAACACCCACCATTGGCAGATCTGCACCAAAAGCCAAGCCCTGTGCGATACCAATACCGATACGCACACCGGTAAAGCTACCCGGACCACGACCAAATGCCAGTGCATCTAGTTGGTTGAGCTTCAAGCCAGCTTGTGCCAATACGCTATCGACCATCGGCAATACTTTGGTGGTGTGCTCACGCGGGGCGTATTCACAGTGAGAAATCACCTCATCGCCCACCAGCAGGGCAACGGAACAGTTTTCAGTAGCAGTGTCTACTGCAAGGATTTTGTTGCTCATTCAAGCCTCTGAATGCTGTTCTTCGGGAGCGGCAGACTCTTGCGGGCCATTCACCGAAGATAAAAATTGCCCGACACCAATCACATCCCGGGTTCGCGGGATAGGTGGCAGGCTGTTAAGAAATACAGCGCCATAAGGGCGCGTAACTAAACGGTTGTCACAGATCACCAGAACACCTTTGTCCTGCTTGTCGCGGATCAGTCGGCCAACACCCTGCTTGAGGGTGATCACCGCATCCGGGATCTGTACTTGCGCAAAAGGATCACCACCGCGTAAACGGCAATCCTCGATGCGCGCTTTCAGCAGCGGGTCATCCGGTGCTGTAAAGGGTAATTTGTCGATGATAACACAGCTTAAGGCCTGTCCTCTAACATCCACCCCTTCCCAAAACGCACCGGTGGCTATCAATAAGGCATTACCTCGTTCGAGATATTCCGCCAGCAATTTTTTCTTGGTTGTCTCACCTTGCACCAACACCGGCAAATCGAGCTTAGCCCGGAACCCTTCAGCCAAGTCACGTACCATCTGGTGCGAGGTACACAGGAAGAAACAGCGTCCGTCATTATCTTCAATAACAGGCGCAAGCATCTCCACTAGCCTGTCAGCAATACCAAAGCTATTGGGCTCAGGTAAAAAACGGGGAACACAAAGCAATGCTTGCTGCTGGTAATCAAACGGGCTTTCCAGCGAAAACTGCTGTTTGGGTTTGAGCCCCAATCGATCGCTGAAATGACTGAAGTCATCATTGACGGCTAGGGTCGCTGAGGTAAATATCCACGCCCCGCCTTGCTGTTCCATCTGCTCATGAAACTTGTCGGCAACCGATAATGGTGTGATATGCAAGCTGAAATGACGCGGGGTACATTCATACCAATAGGAGTAACCGGTAATACTTGTATCGCAAACTCGATCTAATCTTGCCTTGATAAGCGTTGCCCGTTCAAAGGCCGTATCCAACAATTGGCTCCGCCCCAGTGCCAACTTCAGCACTTCATGGGTCAGATCCAAGGCATCACTCAAGCGAGTGATTTCTCGCTGAATCGTCGGGCTGGCAATGGCTTCCCGCCAGTTACCACGAAATCCCGGCTCTCCTAGCACAATGCGCATATCGGCTGCCGCCTGATGCAATCTGTCAGCCGTTTTTTGCAGCTGACGCATATCCTTAGCTTCCGTGCGGTAACCAATTTCGACATCTTTGGCTAACTCTTGGATCTGGCGGCTGGTTAGGCTTTGGCCAAAATATTGGCTGGCAATATCCGGCATCTGGTGGGCTTCATCAAAAATGAACACCTCAGCCTCCGGGATAAGCTCACCAAACCCGGTTTCCTTGATAGCCTGATCAGCCAGAAACAAATGGTGGTTGACCACCACGACATCTGCTTCCATCGCCCTGCGTCGGGCCTTGACCACAAAACACTCTTCATAAGACGGGCACTCGCGACCGAGACAGTTGTCATTAGTCGAGGTGATCATCGGGATCACTGGGCTATCTTCAGCAATGTCTTCACAATCGCCAAGATCCCCGCTTTTGGTCGACGACGACCAGCTCCTGACCTGAACCAACTGGCTAAGTAGTTTCGGATCGGTATGGACACCATGGCTTTCGGTAATCTGGCGGCTCAGGCGGTCAAGGCACAGATAGTTGGAGCGCCCCTTAAGCAGGGATACCCGCCCGGTGAAACCAAGGGCATCAGCCATCAACGGCAAATCACGGTGGAAGAGCTGCTCTTGCAGGTTCTTGGAACCGGTCGAGATAATGGTTTTCTTGCCACTAACAAGGGCCGGCACCAGATAAGCAAAGGTCTTGCCGGTCCCGGTTCCTGCCTCGACGACAAGTTGGGTCTCGGATTTAATGGCATCAGCCACGGCTTCTGCCATATCAATTTGCGGTTGGCGGGCCTGGAACCCGGGAATGGCTTTATCCAGCGCACCACCGGAGGCAAAAAACTTGGCTATCATAGACTTTTGAGTCTCTAGGGTTTCAACTATTGGGCTTTAGAATAACGGACTTAGGACATTGCCGTCGGTTGACCGGTCATTATGCCAATATTCCCAGCTAGCAGCCATGATTTATTCCCGTTCAAAATTTAGCCTTTGACCCTGAAAGCAATCCAAGGTAAATACTATTAAACCGGATTACACAAATGCCTGATTTTTACGCCAAGATGTAAACCGATTTGAAAATAGTAGTTCAAGGAAGAGCACCATGGAAAAGAAAACCCTGCTGACAGACTGCCCGGATGCAATGGGATTAATCAGCAAAATCACCAACATCTGTTACAAGCACCAACTCAATATTGTCCACAACAACGAATTTGTCGATCATTCCCACAGCCAGTTCTTCATGCGAACCGAGCTTGAGGGTTATTTCAATGACGAGACCTTCCTGTATGATTTGGACCGTGCACTTCCCGAAGGCAGCCACCGCCGCCTGATCAGTTCCGATCGCAAGCGCGTTGTGATTATGGTGACCAAAGAAGCCCATTGTTTGGGGGACATCTTGGTTAAGACATTTGACGGTACACTGGATATCGAGATTGCTGCCATTGTTGGTAACTACGACCACCTTGCGGATCTCGCTACCAAATTTGACATTCCCTTCCACCACATCAGCCATGAGGGCATTAGCCGTGACGAGCATGAAGCCCTATTGCTTGAAGCCGTTCAGCAATACAACCCAGATTATGTGGTGCTGGCCAAATATATGCGGATTTTAACGCCGAACTTTGTTGCCCAGTTCCCTCATAAAATCATCAATATCCACCACAGCTTCCTACCTGCGTTTATTGGTGCCAAGCCTTACCAGCAAGCCTTTGAGCGCGGGGTGAAAATCATCGGTGCCACAGCCCACTTTGTCACTAACGATCTTGATGAGGGCCCGATCATTACCCAGAACGTGATTCCGGTTGACCATAACTTCAGTGCCGTGGATATGGCGCGGGCGGGGAAAGATGTCGAAAAGTCAGTACTCAGCAAAGCGCTGGGACTGGTAATTGACGACCGGGTGTTTGTCTACGGCAACCGGACTGTGATTTTGTAATCAGCATCAACACTAGGCGCCAAGCAGCAGGGCAAATTATCAAAAACGCATAAAGACATCCATGTCGCTCCGACCCGCCGTCCTTGGCGGGTAGGTTTTGCTAATTCACCCTGCTACTCGCGCAGAACCAGTACCGCATGTTCGATCAGTTCAATGAGGGAGTAAGGTCTTTTTTTACTCGGCTTCACTCTCAATAACGTCCTTCAACGAATGCGGATGCAGTTTGATACACACACCGTCATGCTTGAAAGCATAGGTTGGGTTCGACAGACGCTCTTTTTCACCCGACGGGCTGCTGGCTTTGGCCTTGATGCCCTTATCAGCCAATGCACCCCACTGCCCTGCTAATTGCGGGAAAGCCTCATCAAGCGTGACTTTCAATGCCTCGGTATCGGCTGCTTTTGATGGGATAACAAACTCAACGTGTTCCCACCCCTCCTGCGGGTAGGCTTTGTCTCCCGGGTAAGGCAACTCCAGCGCCTCAATCTGCCATGGGCCACAGCTTAGCGGCTTGTCAAAGCCAATCACCACAATCGGGCGACCATTGATTTCGTTGGTTGACCATTCTTTGCCATAAGCCAACCACGCTTGGTGCAATTGTTCCGCTGTTTCCCAATCATTGACCCGCAAGGCGATGTGATCAGCCTGGTAACCGGCAAGCGATAGGCCCAACTGTTCGGCAAGGCGTTCAATTTTCGCCATAAAGGCTGGCAACTCGGCCAACATTTGCTCGGGTAACAGGCCCTTTTGTTCAAGCTTGTGCATCTCTTTTCTCCGATTATTCACGCTGAGCGATTGAACGCATAATTATCCATAGTTTTCGTCTTGACAACAGCCCTTTCAGCATCGGCAAAGCCCTTGTGCTTGCTAGACTCCTGCATAATTTTCACCCCACTATGATTATTTAAAAAAAATCGCAATCTATTGCCTTTACGGCTTGCCAAAGCACCTAAATTTGTGGGTATTATTAGGGCAATGCAACCAGCGTATTCAAGATGTTTCCCCTCTACCCACTCCTGAGGCGGCCCCGTCAAAAATACTCACGTTATTAAATTATCACTTGGTGCTATCTTTATAGGCCAATGGTCGTGATTATTTTTGACGGTCATATCCCTTGAATACGGTGCCGTTTTTGCCTCGCCAATGTGCATTATCATTTGGCGTTCCAAACGATTTAAAGGATAAGCGTGTGAACATTCAAGCACTCATTAATGACAAAGTCTCTCAGGCGCTAGAAGCCGCAGGCGCACCTGCCGGCAGCCCTGCTGCAGTTCGCCAGTCTGCGAAAGCGCAATTTGGTGATTACCAAGCCAACGGTGTTATGGGCGTAGCCAAAAAACTGGGTACTAACCCTCGCGAGTTCGCACAGAAAGTTATCGACCAGCTAGACCTTGACGGTATCGCTGAAAAAGTTGAAATCGCCGGCCCTGGCTTTATCAATATCTTCCTAAGCAAAACCTGGCTTGCCGAGCAAGCTGAGAGCGCACTGAAAGATGCACGTCTAGGTGTAGCGCAGGAAGAGCAGCAAACTATCGTTGTTGACTACTCTGCACCAAACGTTGCCAAAGAAATGCACGTTGGTCACCTGCGTTCAACCATCATTGGTGATGCCGTTGTCCGTACTCTTGAGCACCTAGGTCACAAAGTGATCCGTGCTAACCACATCGGTGACTGGGGTACCCAGTTCGGTATGCTTATCGCTAACCTTGAGCGTGTACAGAAAGAGTCTGGCGAAGTATCAATGGAGCTTTCTGATCTGGAAGCTTTCTACCGCGAATCTAAAAAGCTATACGACGAAGACGCAGACTTCGCAGAGCGTGCACGTAACTACGTTGTTAAGCTGCAGGGCGGTGACGAGTACTGCGCTGAAATGTGGAAGAAGCTGGTTGACGTTACGATGATCCAAAACCAGCGTAATTACGACCGCCTGAACGTATCACTAAGCCGTGATGACGTAATGGGTGAGTCAATGTACAACGACATGTTGCCAGGCATCGTAGCTGACCTGAAAGAAAAAGGCCTAGCTGTTGAAGATGACGGCGCTCAGGTAGTTTTCCTTGAGGAGTACAAGAACAAAGACGGCGAGCCTATGGGTGTTATCATCCAGAAGCGCGACGGCGGCTTCCTGTACACCACGACTGACATCGCTTGTGCCAAATACCGTTACGAGCAGCTTGGTGCTGACCGCGTTCTTTACTTCATCGACTCCCGCCAGCACCAGCACCTGATGCAGGCATGGACTATCGTTCGCAAAGCGGGCTACGTACCTGAAGAAGTCAGCCTAGAGCACCACGCATTCGGTATGATGCTGGGCAAAGACGGTCGTCCGTTCAAGACCCGTGCCGGTGGTACTGTTCGCCTAGCTGATCTTCTGGATGAAGCAGAAGAGCGTGCAGCGAAACTAATCGAAGAGAAAAACCCAGAGCTAGATGCCGCTGAGAAAGCGAACATCGCTAACACAGTAGCAATGGCAGCAGTTAAGTACGCGGATCTTTCTAAGCACCGTACCACTGACTACATCTTCGATTGGGACAACATGCTAGCGTTCGAAGGTAACACTGCCCCTTACATGCAGTACGCTTACACCCGTGTTGCTTCAATCTTCAAGCGCGCTGACGTTGAGCTTGCTGATCTGACTCACCCAGTTGTGATCAACGAAGAGAAAGAGCAGGCACTACTTTCTAAACTGCTACAGTTCGAAGAAGCAGTACAGACTGTTGCCCGTGAAGGCCACCCTCACGTGATGTGTTCTTACCTATTCGAACTAGCAGGTAACTTCTCAAGCTTCTACGAAGCGTGTCCAATCCTGAACGCAGAAGAAGAAGTGAAGCAGAGCCGTCTGAAGCTGGCACTACTGACAGCTAAGACCATCAAGCAGGGCCTAGACCTTCTTGGTATCGAAACGCTTGAGCGCATGTAATAAAACGCTGACATAATTCGATAAACCTCTAATAATCCAAAGCCTTCTAAGGTATCCTTAGAAGGCTTTTTTATTTCCTAAAGCAATACACCAACCTAAAACCAACACGTTCAGCAATAAAAACAACTGGTGTAGATGACCTCTAAGAATGGATGTTAGGTATGAATAACGACAGCTTTGCGAAATCAACGGAGCTATTGAAACAAACCGTTCCTCTGATGATTAAGCACAAGGTACCCACGACCCCTACCAACTATGCCCTGTGGTATACCTATAGCTCTCAACAAAACCCCCAGCTCAATATGGCTCTCGATAGCGGTATTGCTTCAATCGGCCACTGCACACCGACCCTTTGCGAAAGCATCTATCAAGACCACCTTGCCAGCCAGACCAGTAATGATGTCAAACAGCTTAAGCTGAGCCTTACGGCTATGATGCAGGAGTTGTCCCACAGTATGGCTGACACCCTGTCAGACACCAATAGTTTCCACAATGCGCTGGAAACAACTTTTGGTCGCCTTGAGCAAGTTGGCAAAGAGGGGATCTCACTGGAAGAGACCATTGGTCTGGTCCGTGAGTTGATCCGCGAGTCGCAGCAAATGCGCCAGTCAACCGGCTTGTTCAAAGGGCAACTGGATTCAGCCCAACAGGAGATCCAAACCTTGCGTGCTGCGCTGAATAAAAGCCAGCAGCAGGCTAATGAGGATGCCCTGACCAAGCTCTACAACCGGCGAGCCTTCGATCAGGACATACAGAGCTATCTCGATAACCAGATCCCAACTAGCCTGATCCTGTTGGATATAGACCACTTCAAGAATTTCAACGATGAGTTCGGGCATCTACTGGGAGATCAGGTATTGAAGATGGTGGCGAAAAGGCTGACCGAGTGCTGCCGCGACTATGCCAAGGCCTACCGCTTTGGTGGGGAAGAATTTGCCGTACTATTGCCGCATAAATCACTGCCATCGGCCCGCCAGCAAGCAGAAACAATGCGTAAATCCATTGAGAAGATCTCTGTACTGGACAAGAAATCTGGCCAACGGATCAATTCAGTCACTGCTTCATTCGGCATTAGCGCCTCTGAGCCAGCAGAGCACAGTGAAAAGCTGATAGAACGAGCCGATCATTTTCTCAGCCAAGCCAAGCAACTCGGGCGAAACCGCGTTTTACCTATTTCCTAGCCACGACAGCCTTCACTGTGTTGTTACCTTACTGGCCGAAACGCTGACCGCCGCCATGAAGCCATTCTAGTTCTTCTTGGGTCGATAGCCGACCGAAAGCAGCGTTGCGGTGGGGAAAGCGGCCAAAGCGTTTCACGACATCATGATGACTGACAGCATATTGGTAGAAACTATCAAACGTATCGATATGCGTCGGCGTCACAACCTGACGCAAGCGATCAAAACGGAAGACTGCCTCTTCCTGATCTTCAATCGCTTCTGAATGTTCTAGGGGTAAATAGAAAAAGACCCGCTCGATAGGTGTCAGCTGCAAGTCTTGGTTCTTCGCTAACCCTCGCTTACATAATGCCAAAGCCAGTGAGTCATAGCGGAATGCGGCACTAAGGCCTCGGTAAATATTGCGGGTAAATTGATCCAGTAAAATAATCAGCGCCAAAGTACCTTTCGGCTCTTTTGTCCAATGGCTCAGCTCCCCTGCCCCGGCTTGGCTCACTAAGTGGCGAAAACGTTGTGCAATCAGTTGATCGGTTTCTTCCCCGCCTCGGAACCATAGTTTATTACGATCAGTGACCGTTACCTCTTCACCTATCTCGCCGAACCAAAAATCCAGCACCTCTTGATATTGAGCCACCATGTATCACTCCCACATCGATCTTCGTCACGTTACCGCTAAATCCACAAAGCGGCCAATCCAATACCACTGCCTGATCACAACCCAATCAACCATACATTGCTGAAAAATACTGACTGCCATGGCAGAAAGCATTGCCACTGCTTTATATTCACACTATCTTACTGTCATCAGTGCAGCTCCTGATGCCTTTATCCTACCCCAAAGCCAAATTTTGGCTGGAGGTAAATATCCCAACGTGTGAGCTACACAATACAAATAAGGAATAACCCCATGCCGTTTACACTCCATCCGAGACTAGCCGCAGATACTACAATTATCGGCAATCTTCCCCTGTGTCAGGTATTGCTTTCTAAAGAGGCGCTTGGCCCTTGGTTAATTCTGGTACCAAGAAAAGTGGATCTACGTGAAATTCACCATTTACCTGAAGATGAACAGCTTCAGTTGATCAAAGAGTCCAGTGCAGTAGCAGCCGTACTTGAAAAAGACTACCAAGCCGACAAAATCAATATCGGTGCGCTGGGCAACCTTGTACCCCAGTTACATGTACACCACATTGCCCGCTTCAAAGGTGATGTGGCATGGCCTGGCCCGATTTGGGGCAATACAGACGGCACCCAACGTGACGAGGCCCTACAACAAGCATTAACCGAAGAGTTAAGGGCTGAGCTAGGCCATATCGACGGCTTCAGTGCCGCAGAGTAAGGTATAAAAAAGGCAACCCTGAGGTTGCCTTTCCTTTAATTATTGCCTGCTATCCCCGCATTACGGTGATAGAAAGCTCATCGGATTTTAGCGGTCGGTACCAAATCTCCTTGGCACCCTGACAACAACCATCACTGTCACAGCCGACCAGTTCCTTGCCCAACTTGCCTTTGCGGATCCATACATCCAGCATGGCCTCGACACCGTCTTCCGACATACCGAACCGCATTGCCAATGCCTTGCGGCTGGCACGCCCATGTTGCTCAATGTACTGTTTCAGCTGCTGTAGGATCATAGTGTTGCCAACTCCTCGGTTTGCATCTGCTGACCTTTACGTTTGAAGGTAATAAACAAACCAGCATTGATTGCAGTGAAGACCCCAATCCACAACATGCTTGTTGCTGGGTGATCAGAAAAATGAGCGATCTGGTAATAGTACGTCGCAAAGGTATACGCCAATAGCATGGTATAAGCCGCAATAAACACTGAGTACTTCTGACCAAACTCACGAACGTAGGCACCCATTGCTGCGGCACATGGCGTGTACAGTAGAATGAAGATCAAGTAGGCCATTGCCGCCGCAGAGCTCACAAAGTGGGCTTGGATATTGCCGAAGATTGACGCATCAACTTCCTGCTCTTCAGCCGCTGCAGCTTTATCTTCCAACTCACCAACAGTGATACCCAGCGGATCAGAATAGCTAAGGTCAGCAAGGTTGGCACCGATACTGCCTACCGCTTCCTGAAGGCTGCCCATTAGATCATATTCAGCGTCTTCTTCACCCGAAGCTGGCGCATATAGGTTATTCAACGTTCCGACTACGGCTTCTTTTGCAAAAATACCGGTCAGGATACCAACAGTAGCAGGCCAGTTATCTTCTTTCACACCGATAGGTGAAAGAACAGGGGTAACGATCTGGGCTGTTTTTGCCAGTACAGAATTAGGCGTATCTTCGTTACCGAACGACCCATCAGTACCCAGTGAGTTAAAGAAGCTCAGGATTGCCACAACAACGACGATTGTCTTACCGGCTCCCAGTACAAATTTCTTCAGTTTCTGCCAAGTTTTGATACCAACGTTACGCAATGTTGGCATTTCATAATCTGGCATCTCCATAATGAAGCTATCACTGTTACCCGGGTAAATAGTATGACGCAATACCAAACCAGTCAGTACCGCAGCGGCAATACCCAAAATATAAAGACCGAATACGACATTCTGACCATTTTCAGGGAAGAAAGCTGCAGCAAATAGTGCGTATACTGGTAGGCGCGCGCCACAAGACATAAACGGTGCCATCGCCGCTGCAAGCTTGCGCTCACGCTCTTGTTCCAGTGTACGGGTTGCCATGATAGCTGGTACATTACAACCAAAACCCAATACCAATGGCACAAATGCTTTGCCCGGCAGGCCAACTTTCTGCATCACTTTATCAAGTACAAACGCTGCTCGCGCCATATAACCTGAACTTTCAAGCATCGCCAAGAATAGGTATAGGCAGGCAATAACCGGAATGAAGGTCGCTACGGTCTGGATACCACCACCGATACCGTCGGCAATCACAGTCACCAGCCACACCGGAAGGTGGTCATCAAGTAGGTAATGCCCACCATCAACAAGAAGCGCTCCGGCACTGATATCGAAGAAGTCGATAAAGGCACTACCGATGTTGATGGAGAACATGAACATCAGGTACATCACAACAAAGAAGAAGGGGATACCAAATGCACGGTTGAGCAACACCGCATCAATTTTGTCGCTCAGGCTACGGCTCAGCTTGCCTTCTTGACGGCGAACCTTACTGCACAGTTGATGCAAGAAGCTATAGCGTACATCAGCCACTTGGATATCAGGGTCAACATCCACCATCAAAGTATTGCGAACGTTGCATGCCTGATTCTTTTGCTCTTCTGACAACTGGTTGATCACCAAGGTATCATTTTCCAAAGCACGAATAGCCTGCGCGCGGCTGTTCAATTGGGCATCGGTAAAGAAGGCTTCTGTTTCGGCAATGGCTTGCTCAAACTGGGTACCGTAATCCAACTTCAGCTCATTAACAGCAATTCCCTGCGCCAGCATTTTGTGCAACTGGGTTTTGAATTCTGCTACTTGCTTAAGGTTATTCGCCGACAGGCTCATTACCGGACAGCCCAGAGCTTTTTCCAACCCTTTAATGTCTAGTTTCTGGCGTTGGCGCTCCAGTACATCCATTTTGTTCAGCACAACCACCATTGGACGACCCAGTTCGCGTAACTGTAGAGTCATGTATAGGCTACGCTCAAGGCACGATGCATCCACCACATTGATAATGACATCCGCTGGCATGGTTAGGATGGCGCGAGAAGCAATGGCTTCATCCAAGCTATTAACGTCGTTGGCACTGTCAAGGTTGTAGATACCAGGAAGGTCAGTTAGCGCAAAATTGTCACCTGCGCAGTCATAACGGCCTGTTTTCTTCTCAACGGTTACCCCAGCCCAGTTACCCACCTGCTGCTTGGCGCCAGTCAAGCCATTAAATAGAGTCGTTTTACCGCTATTTGGGTTACCGACTGTCAGAATGCTGTATTGCATCAGTTCACCTCCACATCAATGCTTTCTGCAAGTTGTTTACGCAGGGCGATATCCACGCCTCGAACTCGCACCTGAAGAGGATCACCAAGCGGGGCCACACGAATCACACTCACAGGAGTATTTGGTAACACCCCCATGACCATTAACTTTTTACGGGTAGCTGCTGGTAAGCCAGCTAAACTGGTTACCCTTCCTTCAGCCCCGCATAACATTTCTGACAGTTTCATTCTAAACCGCTACCCTAAATAAGAATAATTAGCATTAATACTTTCAATGTTACAGATTGAAACACATTAAGTGTTGTTTTAAATCAATAAATCCCACTCATTTTTGCATTCATTGTTTGCAATATTGACATCCAGCACGCTTTACAGCCTTATTGATGGATTTGTTACCACCTGCAGCTAAAGGGGAAAAGAAAACATTCAAGGGATCAATCACTTAACATCACTGTGTGGTTAAACACAGATAAACGACACAGAGTTGGTACTTGTACAGGCAGAATGGTTAGATGAAAGGATAACGAAACGGGCAGGAGCTACTCCCTAGCAAAATACCGGGAGGGTGATTACTAACGTGATCTGGCTGAATAACCAGACCACGCAATTTAGTCGAGTGTAGAGGCCCCTTTGGCAAACTCACTAGGTGTTTGCCCGCTATAGGCCTTGAACCTTGCACAGAAATATGAAGGGTCTTTGAAGCCACATGCCAGCGCGACATCAGAGACTTTATCCCCTTGTTTAAGCATGACCGCGGCCTGCTCAAAGCGGAACTGGGTGACATAATCTTTAAAAGACAAGCCAAACTCTTGCTTAAAACGCTGCTGGAACGTCCGCTCGGGCATAGTCAGCGCTTTTGCTGCTGAAGAGTTCCCAAAGCCAGAATGGTGAAATTGCTTGGATACAAAAGCGTGGACATTATCCTGCCACTCCTTACTCTGGGGCCCTTCCTCACCATCAGGTTCAGCA
Source organism: Photobacterium rosenbergii (assembly GCF_003026455.1). Taxonomy (GTDB): domain Bacteria; phylum Pseudomonadota; class Gammaproteobacteria; order Enterobacterales; family Vibrionaceae; genus Photobacterium; species Photobacterium rosenbergii. The sequence continues at coordinate 48,361 of NZ_PYMB01000004.1, read as the reverse complement.
GACTCTTTACTGAGTAAGCGACCGATTTCAGCTAGCGCAACATTCGCCTCTAATGGTTTTGAAAGCGTGTAGTCCGCCCAGCGAATCGGTTGAGATCCGCGTGTTTCTTCAGGAGTAGTTAGTGCGACGAACACCGGTCCCTTGTTGCCAAAATAATCTTCCTTCATCCCCCGAAGCAGTTCTTCATCGCTTGGTTCGAGCACTCCCCTGTTAATAATGACGAGCTCAGGGAGGGTATCTTCAATTAGCATCAAGTCCTCATAATCCCCCCGAGTATGGGTAACATGATAATGTTCGGACAGTCGCTTGCTCCACTCACTATGGTTGTCATCCTCATTCCCAATCACCATTAACCATTGGGGATGGTCTGGCGCTCCTTGCTTAGCCGTTGGATACCCTGCTTCCAATGACTCAACCACAAGGGGAAGCCGAATAATAAACTCGCTCCCGACGCCCTGGTAACTGATAACCGAAATGGCACCCTGGTACTGTTCAACCAATTGCTTTACCGTACTTAGGCCCAAGCCGAATCCCGCCTTGGGATTGAGCTGAGGGTCTTCTTGGTAATAGCTATCAAACAAGTGGGCCTTGGTCTGCTCTGACATCCCGCGACCAGTATCACTCACAGAGACAATCAATTGTTGATCAAGCTCTTTCACAGCAACCGTGATCCCCCCTTTACTGTCGGTATATTTCATCGCATTCGACAGCAGGTTACCGAGCATGATCTCAAGGTGGTAGGGCGCCAAGCAAATGGCAGTTTCAGGGGAAATATTTTCTTCGAGGCACAATGCTATCTGTTTCTTTTCGGCTTCAACTTGCCAACTCATGCAACAAGCCTGAATGATTGGGCTGACTCGCTGTTTACATGCCTTCTCTGACTCAACCAGAGCAAATACGTCACGTGAAAGCAGTTGATCCGCCACATGCAGGGCATGGGTAAGGTTCTTTTCGGCAATATCGACCTTACTCGGTGCTTGGCAAGTGGACCTCAGATCTGACAACAAACCCAGTGACAGTTGCAGCGGTGTCCGCAATTCATGAGAAAGCTGCGCCATAATATGCTGTCTTAGGTCCAATATTCGTTGCAGGTGAACATTGCTCGCGTTGAGTTGCTTTTTCTGGAGTTCAATTTTGGCTGTCTTTTGAAATACAGCCTGTTTGAGTTGCTGTGCCTGATCTTTAAATACCCTACCTCGCCAATAAAATAGCACTACAGCTAGTAGCAAGGCAGCAAGCCCCAAAATGCCTATTATGGCTTGATATATTCGCCAGGCTGGCTGGATATTGAAGACATAGCTTAATTCAACTGCGGTATTGTCAGCAGGCTTCACCCTGCGAACTTCAAGCGTGTACTGCCCAGCAGACAATACACCAACAGGCAGCAATGGGTGGGTGGCTATCTGCCATTCGCCAGCCTGAGCATTTTCATCAACCAGACGATACTGATACAAAGTCGAACGGGATGGCATAGCCTCCAGCTTGAAAGCAATGGAGGAGCCATATGGCAACCGCCTCAGTTTGCTCCATGAATCAGATAAGGGCCAAATATCGTTATCCACCCATACTGCGCTCAGCACTAGCTCAGGATCGGGGGGGAATTCATCAAATAATGCGTCATGATCAAGACTCAATAGTCCTTGGCGGTAGCCTAGTACTAAGGCGTTCGTATTATTTTGCAAACATGCCTGTGAGCCGACATCTTCAGGCAACAAGCCGCTGTTGAAGCTCAAGTGCTGCTTCAGATCGCCATAGTAATTCATGAAAGACATGCCGTTACTGGAAGAGAGCCATACGCCGTTACTTCCTCCAACTAAACAGTATGGACGGACAAAATTAGAAGACAGCTGAACATCTTGCAGCTTTAGCGGAGTCAGTACCTGAGAGACCTGCAGACCATAGTTCGAAGCCACCCAGAGTTGACCCATTCGATCTTCATAGATATCGACAACCCCTCCTTTGCCCTCACTCCCCGGCACAAAATGCAGCATTCCGGCATCAAATTTATACAAGCCGAAGGTTGTCCCAACCCATACATGGTTTTCACTGTCTTCCAAGATACGGGTAACAACCTCTCCCCCTTCAGGATCACGCAACCAGTGATTTCCAAAGGGCATCCACTCACTAAACTCTGGCCAGTAGCGATATAAGCCATCCTCAGTCCCAACCCATAGCGAACCAAAATGATCGACCATAATTTGGCTTATTGACCAAGCAGAAATTTCTTTTGGCACATCAATATTTTGTAAATAAGACTGGCTGATATGATAAGTTGCGATACCGTCTTCTTTTAATATCCACAAGACCTCTCCTGACAATGCTAACTGTTTAATCTTGCCAAGAGTTGCAATATGACTTAAGACTTCAAAAAAGGGGGAGATTTCAAACAATCCGTTATCTGTCGCCAGCCAGTAATGCCCATTGCTACCATAGGCAATATCCCCAATAAAGGATGCATCAATCTCTCCTTCCTTTTTGCCCAGCCTGATCCGCTTGAGTAAATCAGAACCTGCAGGTAATTGGCTTACCCCTTCCGGCGTCGACACCCAGAGCATGCCTTGCTGGTCTTGATGGAGCCCAAGCACCCGGCGACCAGGTAATGAAAACTTGTCGAGTTCTGAAGGCATGAGGTGTACTTTTTCCTCCATACCCAAGTCCATCAGGTATAGCCCCATCGTACTGCCTACCCACATACCTTGCGCCGTTACCTGCAGGCTCATGACCGAAGGGCTACTCGCCTTTTCCCCTAAGGGAGTTAACGAGCCATTTCTTCCTTTAATCACGCCCCGCCGGGTACCAAACCAGATTTCACCTTGCTCGTCTTGCTCTATAGCTGTGACATAAAAGTCTGATAACAGTTTGGTGGGAGGTAAGGAGAATGAAAGGTATTCATACACACCTTGCTGAGCCGCAACATACAAATGATTACCCGCCACATGTAGCCCCGCCAGCTTTATTGGGTGTGGAAATGGGAGAAATTTCGCTTCTGGCTCAAACTCTGATAGCTGGTAGAGCCCACGCCGGTTAGCAAACCATGCGCTATTGTCCAAACTGGCTACAGACTCGATAGGCACCTGGCTGATGTTGTGCCTTTGCAGCTCTGAGGTTTTTGGGGAATAGGAGTAGGCGTGGTTATCCTTCACCAACCATAGTATATCGTCCACCAAGGCAACATCCGTCACGCCGGTGACCGGCTTACCGGTTCTTTCAACAGCAGGTTTAAAATTAGTGCCATCGAAGAACAACAACTGGCCTCGAATATCGACCAGCCACAGGCCTTTGTTGGAATCATCAACGATTTTGCGAACAGACAAATTACTTGGCCCGTTTAGGTCCACCATAGAGCGAAAAAGGTAACTCGATGCAATTACAGACATCGAGGGCGTCAATCCTAGCCCTAATAGCGTGATTAATAATACAAATCGCCTGATCATAACAATGAAAAAAATCATCCAACCTCATGAAATACCTATGTATTATGCAGTAATGACAGGTCTATTATAAGTCGACATTTATAAAATGAGGCAAGATGCATAAAAAAACGCACCGTAGTGCGTTTTTTATTACCCGATCCTGTAACCTGATGAAGTTGAAAACGTTATAGCTGATGAACTAGCTATTCAATGTTTGCTGCAACACACGCTTTTCTTCACGGGCAATTTTACCGTATTCGGCAATTTCGCCATCTGGCACTGGAGCAGCCTCTGGAAGCGGTACTTTCATTGCATCAACCGGACGGTTTTTCTTGATCAGCTCGTAGTGCAAATGCGGTCCGGTAGAGCGTCCGGTATTGCCACTTAACGCAATCCGCTGTCCCATAGTGACCCGCTCTCCCGGCTTAACCAGCATCCGGTGCAAATGGAGGTAGCGTGTCACATATTCCCGTCCATGTTTGACAACCACATAATTTCCCGCCAATGGGTGCTTTTGCGCTTTCACAACAACACCGTCTCCTGCTGACAGCACCGGCGTGCCGATAGGTGTAGCAAAGTCCGTACCGTTATGGGGTGATATCCTGCCGGTTACCGGATGCTTACGACGAGGGTTGAAGGGAGAGCTTATTCTATAACGTTTGGCTGTCGGGTAACGACGAAGGGCGCGATCTAAGCTGTTACCGTCGACATCATAAAACTGGCCATCGTGGTGCCGACTGACAAAGATTTCGTGATTACCGTTAAGATAAAGCAGCGATTTGACTTCTCCTCGGCCAACGGCCTTGCCGTCGATATACTCCCGCTCTACAGTCACAGCAAAACGATCACCGCGACGGGCCTGACGGCCAAAATCAAACCGCCATTGCAGAGCCTGTACCACTTCCTGAATCTGGTTAGGGTTCAACCCTGCCGCCAGTGCAGAATTATAAAAACTGCCTGACACCCGGCCTGATAACCTTACCGGCCTAAGCTCCCCGGCTTCTTCAGTACGCTGGTAGCTATAACCGTTGTCAGTACGTTGATAGTGGTCAGTAAACTTGGCGCTGCGATGAACGGTAAAGCTCTCAACCGCGCTGTTGTCATCAAGAGTCCACTCCAGCCGCTGGCCAACGCCAATCTGTTGCAATGCAGGCTCGGCCTCGAGCATCTGGTACATATCGGCAAGCGGGAGGCCATATTGGCCAAATATGCCGCCCAACGTTTCCCCGCTGGCAACGGTATGGCGATGGTTACGCTGCGCATGCTGGGTCAATTGCTGCCCTAGCTCATCGGTCGGGATCTCGAAGGCTGGGTCATTGTTCTCAACCACGGCCCCCAACGGCTCGCTATTTTGCTCTGACAGAAGCTCCCAGCCACTGGCAGGAACACTGATCTCCACCCTGTGGTTAAGTTCCTGTGCCACATACGAACCTGGCTGCCACAAGGTGGCAGCCAGAACGACAGTTGAACATATTGCTAGTCCAACACGATGAGGGCGCGGTAGTTGCCCTAAAACAGCAGCCGCCCCGCGGGCGGCCTTGATGCTTATTTCAGACACTGGCTATAGCTTTGCGACAATTGATTCAAGAACTCTACATAGCTTCCTTGACCATACTCAATCTCTGTCGCCAACGGATCTAGGGTACCAATATTCACCCCAGTGCCACGAGCAACGCTGTCAACCACTGCAGGAGAGAACTGTGGTTCACTGAAGACACATTTTGCATGCTGGTCTTTCAAAGAATTACGAATTGAAATCAAAGTTTTGGCACCTGGGCGACGATCCGGCTCAACAGTGAAGTGGCCAAGGTTATTTAGACCAAAATGCTCTTCGAAGTACCCGTATGCATCATGGAAGACGAAATAGCCTCGATCGGAAACCGGTGTCAGAGTTTGTTCAATGGAAGCAACAGTAGAGCGAACCTCTGCCGAGAAATTCGCTAGGTTCTGTTCAAATTTCTCTTTGTTGGCCGGTGCTACACTAATGAGTTTCTCTGTGATCACCTGGGCAGCCTGAACCGCTTGTTCTGGGCCCAACCACAGGTGTGGGTCAATACCTTCGTGGCTGTGGCCATGGTGGTCATCATGACCATGGTCGTCGTGATCATCATGGGCATGTTTGTCATGGTCGTGACCTTCGTGATCATCATGATCGTGTTTATCATGATCGTGGCCTTCGTGATCATCATGGGCATGTTTATCATGATCGTGGCCTTCGTGATCATCATGGTCGTGCTCATCATGAGCATCGCCATAATGACGGAAATTAATACTCTCTTGAGCAGTAAGCGTCAGCACATTGTCTTTGCCGTCAATCACTTTAGTCAAAAAACGCTCAAGTTCAGGGCCGACCCAAATCACCAAGTCAGCTTCATCAAGCTTGCGGACATCTGAAGGGCGCAATGCGTAATCATGAGGGGATGCGCCAGCAGGTAACAGCGTCTCAGTCGACGTCACGCCCTCTGTTAGCTCTTGGACAATCATGGTTAAAGGCTTGACCGTCGAAACGACTTTGAGTTCTTCGGCATGCAATGCGGGCGTAGCTAGAAGCCCTAAAGTGCTGCAAGTGAGGAGTAAACGGCGCATAATAGGTTCCCTGAATAATTCTTGATTACAACAATTAACAGAGATGTTATATTATAACATCTCACTTTGGCAATTATCTAAGCAAATAAATTTATGAATTCCTTAGTAGAATTACAGTCGGTTACCGTGACTTTTTCCGAACGGCACGTTCTGGATCAGGTTTCCCTGAAAATAGAACGTGGTCAAATCACAACACTGATTGGCCCAAATGGCGCCGGAAAATCGACATTAGTCAAAGTGATTACCGGTTTGACCAAACCAACGGCTGGCAAACTTGTGCGCCAGAAAGGGCTGCGAATCGGCTATGTCCCACAAAAACTTTCACTCAACAGCACACTGCCGCTGACCGTTGATCGTTTCATGCGCCTTGCTGGCCGTTACAAAGAATCACAGCGTATTGACGCGCTGGAGCTAGTCGGCGGCAAACACCTGCACCATAGCAATATGCACTCCCTCTCTGGGGGAGAAACACAACGTGTGTTGTTAGCACGGGCATTGTTACAACAGCCAGATCTGCTGGTGCTTGACGAACCGGTACAGGGAGTAGATGTTAATGGCCAACTGGAGCTTTATAGCTTAATCCAATCTTTGCGCGACAAACTCAACTGCGCCATCTTGATGGTTTCGCACGATCTGCACTTGGTGATGGCAAAAACCGACCATGTTATCTGCCTGCACCACCACATCTGTTGCTCTGGAGAGCCGGAGATGATCACCAACCACCCATCGTATGTGGCCTTGTTTGGTCGCCATCAGTGCGAGCAGTTGGCTCTATACCAGCACCACCACAACCACGAACATGATTTATCTGGCAATCCTGTTGGCCCTTGCCAGCATGATCACCAACATAACGAAAAACAAGAGAGCAACAATGCTTGATTTATTGCTTCCCGCACTGATCGCGGGCATTGGCATCGCCGTCCTTTCCGGCCCCCTTGGTTCATTCGTCGTTTGGCGAAAAATGGCTTATTTTGGCGATACCCTATCCCATGCCTCGTTGCTCGGCATTGCGCTTGGTTTCCTCTTCAATATCAACCTTAACCTCGCACTGCTCATTTGCTGTATGGCCCTTGCTGTCATCTTGGTAAGTTTGCAAAAACAGAAATACGTGGCAACAGATACCCTGCTAGGTATCCTTGCCCATAGTGCCCTATCTCTTGGTATGGTCGCTGTCAGCTTCCTCGATCATGTTCGTATCGACTTAATGTCGTACCTGTTTGGTGATTTGCTCGCCGTGACACCTTCCGATCTGTTATGGATCTATGGTGGTGGTGCTATCGTCATGACCATGCTGCTAGTCCTATGGCGACCATTGCTTTCCATGACAATCAATGAAGAGTTGGCCCAGGTCGAAGGCGTGAATGTTGATCTGATGCGCCTGTTATTGATGCTGATGGTCGGTATGGTCATTGCCGTCGCGATGAAATTCGTTGGTGCCCTGATCATTACTTCCCTACTGATCATTCCTGCAGCTACTGCCCGAAAATTCTCCCGTAGCCCGGAAACGATGGCCGCGCTGGCTTCAGGATTGGGGGTGATTGCGGTGATGTGCGGTCTAGCAATGTCTTGGTACTATGACACGCCGGCAGGTCCTTCCGTTGTTGTTGCCGCCGCCGCTTTGTTCCTGCTAAGCCAATTCAAACGGAGCGAAGCTTAACCTCGCAGACATATTAACAGCAGCCCCTTTCGGGCTGCTGCCTAATCCCCCGCCGTACATAACGATTCTATTATCAATTAAACAAACTACGATGTCGGCTATTACACGTGCTCTTCACTTGCATGGCTGTACGTAGATGCTTGGTTTCAGGCAGATAATCGAGAAGGCACTGGAAATAAGCCTCATCTTTATCAGATAGCATAAAGTTATCGATATAGAGCCGATGGCAGGCGTTGGTCATCAAGTTGGCTGATGTACCATTTTCAGCTAAAGACACATACTCAAGAATGCAGGTCTCGTAACCATCCTTGTCTTCTTTCGCTACGCTAAATGCCGAACTTAACGCGATTATCAGCAGTAAGGCCACCTTTCTCACTGTCAGCCCTCCGGTCACTTACCTCTCCTAAGCATATACACATCCCATCAGGTGTAGCCCAATAAAAAACCCGCCAAATGGCGGGTTTCATTAGAGTCTATCGGTATCGCTTTGGAGGTAAAGATTTACCAGCCAGTGACTTCACGCAGTGCTTTACCGATGTCCGCAAGGCTCTTCACGGTTTTAACGCCTGCTGCTTCCAGTGCCTGGAACTTATCTTCTGCAGTACCTTTACCGCCAGAGATAATCGCACCCGCGTGGCCCATACGCTTACCAGGAGGCGCCGTAACACCCGCAATATAAGACACAACAGGCTTAGTGACGTTATCTTTGATGTAAGCTGCGGCTTCTTCTTCCGCTGTACCGCCGATCTCACCAATCATCACAATAGCTTCAGTCGCCGGGTCTTTTTCAAACAGTTCTAGTACGTCGATAAAGTTTGAGCCTGGGATTGGGTCACCACCGATACCAACACAGGTAGACTGGCCGAAACCTTCATCTGTCGTCTGCTTAACAGCTTCGTAAGTCAATGTACCTGAACGAGATACAATACCCACTTTACCTGCTTTGTGGATGTGACCAGGCATAATGCCAATCTTACACTCGTCTGGTGTAATCACACCCGGGCAGTTTGGACCAATCATACGCACGCCAGCTTCATCAAGGCGTACTTTCACATCAAGCATGTCCAGTGTTGGGATACCTTCTGTGATAGTTACAATCAGCTCGATACCTGCATCAATTGCTTCTAGGATCGCATCTTTACAGAATGGAGCCGGTACGTAGATAACTGTCGCTGTTGCGCCAGTGGCTTCAACCGCTTCACGCACAGTATTGAACACTGGCAGGCCTAGGTGAGTCGTACCGCCTTTGCCCGGTGATACACCACCGACCATCTGTGTTCCGTATTCAATCGCTTGCTCTGAGTGGAATGTACCTTGACCGCCAGTAAAACCCTGACAGATCACCTTGGTATCTTTATTAATTAGAACAGACATTATTTACCCTCCGCTGCAGCAACAACTTTTTCCGCTGCTTCAGTTAGGGAAGTCGCAGCAATGATGTTCAAACCACTCTTCGCTAGGGTTTCCGCTCCTAGCACCGCATTGTTACCTTCAAGGCGAACGACGACAGGGACTTCTACACCCACTTCTTCGACCGCACCAATAATACCTTCGGCAATCAGGTCACAACGGACGATACCACCGAAGATGTTAACCAATACCGCTTTAACATTGGTATCAGACAGGATGATCTTGAACGCTTCGGTAACACGCTCTTTAGTAGCACCGCCGCCCACATCAAGGAAGTTGGCAGGCTGTCCGCCATGTAGGTTGACGATATCCATGGTACCCATTGCAAGGCCAGCACCGTTAACCATACAGCCGATGTTACCATCAAGCGCGACGTAGTTTAGCTCCCACTGTGCTGCATGCGCTTCACGCTCATCTTCCTGTGAAGAATCGTGCATTTCACGAAGCTTAGGCTGACGATAAAGGGCATTGGAGTCAATGTTGATCTTACCGTCAAGACAAAGCAGGTTGTCATCACCGGTGATCACCAATGGGTTGATTTCTAGCAGGGCAAGGTCGTAATCAGCAAACATGTTACCAAGGCCTAGGAAGATCTTGGTGAACTGCTTGATCTGGTCACCTTTAAGGCCCAGTTTGAAAGCTAGCTCACGGCCTTGGTAAGGCTGAGGACCAACAAGTGGGTCAATCGCTGCTTTATGGATTAGCTCAGGGGTTTCCTCAGCCACTTTTTCGATTTCTACACCGCCTTCCGTAGACGCCATGAACACGATGCGACGTGTACCACGGTCAACAACCGCACCAAGGTACAGTTCATTGGCAATGTTGGAGGCTTCTTCAACCAGGATTTTTGTCACTGGTTGGCCATTTGCATCAGTCTGGTACGTCACCAGATTCTTACCCAGCCACTTCTGGGCAAAACCCTTGATACCTTCTTTGGTGTCGTGCAGTTCCACCCCGCCCGCTTTACCACGGCCACCGGCATGTACCTGACATTTCACGACCCATTTGTCACCACTGATCTTACCTGCAGCTTCTGCTGCTTCTTGTGGCGTGTCGCAAGCGTAACCTTCTGGAACTGGCAGACCGTACTCGGCGAACAGCTGTTTCGCCTGATATTCATGCAAATTCATGATGTTCTATCCGTTTTCATATCCCTTGGGGAATCGTTATATCCATGTGAAGTACTCTTCGGTACTTCTTCGATTGTAACTGCAAAAATGGCAGGCCAACTGTCGAGCCTCACTAGCCTGCCTGCAGGGTTACACGTCTAGAAGCAGACGTGTTGGATCTTCAAGTAACTCTTTGATGGTAACCAGGTAGCCCACAGACTCACGACCATCAACCAAACGGTGGTCATAAGACAGTGCCAGGTACATCATAGGTAGAATTTCTACCTTGCCATCCACAGCCATCGGGCGGTCTTGGATTTTGTGCATTCCCAAAATTGCCGACTGCGGTGGGTTGATAATTGGTGTCGACATCAATGAGCCGAATACACCGCCGTTAGTGATAGTGAAGTTGCCGCCAGTAAGCTCATCAACGGTCAGTTTGCCGTCACGGCCCTTGATAGCCAACTCACGAATACCTTTCTCAATCTCAGCCAAGCTCAGCTTGTCACAGTCACGAAGGACCGGCGTCACCAAACCACGCGGTGTGGATACCGCAATGCTGACATCAAAGAAGTTGTGGTAAACAATGTCGTCACCGTCGATAGACGCATTCACTTCTGGGAAGCGCTTCAGGGCTTCAACAACCGCTTTCACGTAGAAAGACATAAAGCCTAAACGGATACCGTGGCGCTCTTCGAAGATATCTTTGTACTGCTTGCGCAGCTCCATGATTGGTTTCATGTTGACTTCGTTGAACGTCGTCAGCATCGCTGTGCTGTTCTTCGCTTCAAGCAGGCGCTCAGCAACACGTTTACGTAGGCGGGTCATCGGGACACGCTTTTCGCTGCGGTGGCCAATCGGTGCTTCAACCTTCGCTTCAACAGCAGGTGCCGCAGGCGCTGGAGCCGGCTTACCTTCTTTCACGAACGCTTCAACATCTTCACGAGTGATGCGACCACCAACACCGGTACCTTTCACATCGGCTGCACTGATATTGTGCTCAGCCAGCAGGCGGCGAACCGCTGGGCTCAATGCTTCATTGGTCTCATCACCCAGCGCTGCAGTGTTGCGCTTGTTAGGCGACGATTCTGCTTCTGCTGGGACATCTTTTGTTGGTTCACCGGCAACTGCGCCCGCTTTGATCTTACCGATCAACTGCTTAGTCAGTACGGTGGTACCTTCGTCTTCTAGAATTGCTTCAAGAATACCGTCTTCCGGTGCTGGTACTTCCAACACCACTTTGTCTGTTTCGATATCAACCAGAACTTCATCACGGGTGACAGCATCACCTGGCTGCTTGTGCCAAGTCGCTACTGTTGCGTCTGCAACTGATTCAGGTAAATCGGGAACCAGAATTTCGATCGTCATATCGGCTTTGTCCTTTTTGTTCCAGTTCTTATTAATCTATTGTTAGTGCGTCTTCAATCAACGCTTTTTGCTGTTTCAGGTGAACCGACATGTAACCTACAGCCGGTGATGCTGAAGCCGGGCGGCCTGCATATTCAAGCTGGGCGCCGGCCGGAAGTGCAGAACGGAAATTGTGCTGGCTGGAGTACCACGCACCTTGGTTCTGAGGCTCTTCCTGACACCAAATAAAATCAGTAACGTGCTGATAGTCTGCCAAGGCAGCTTCAACGTCTTCTTTAGGGAATGGGTAAAGTTGCTCGATACGAACAATGGCCACATCCGTCTGCTCGTTTTTACGGCGCTGTTCTAGCAGGTCGAAATACACCTTACCTGAACAGAAGACCACGCGGTTGACCTGTTTCGGATCAAGATCGTCAATCTCACCAATCGCTGGCTGGAACGTACCGTTTGCCAGTTCATCCAAGCTGGATGTACACAGCGGATGGCGCAGCAAGGACTTCGGTGACATTACCACCAGCGGACGACGCATCGGGCGAACAACCTGACGACGCAGCATGTGGTATACCTGAGCCGGTGTCGATGGGATCACCACCTGCATGTTCTGCTCAGCACACAGCTGTAGGTAACGTTCAAGACGAGCCGATGAGTGTTCAGGCCCCTGCCCTTCATAGCCATGCGGAAGTAGCATTGTCAGGCCACACATACGGCCCCACTTTTGCTCGCCGGAGCTAATGAACTGGTCAATCACTACCTGGGCTCCGTTGGCAAAGTCACCGAACTGAGCTTCCCATAACGTCAAGCCGCTTGGCTCTGCGGTTGCATAGCCGTATTCAAAAGCCAAAACAGCTTCCTCGGAAAGTACCGAGTCAAAGACCTGAAAAGGACCTTGTTTGTTATGGATATTGGCAAGCGGGATATACGTACTGGCATCGCCCTGGTTATGCAGCACTGAGTGGCGGTGGAAGAAGGTACCACGACCGGAGTCCTGGCCCGTAATACGGATACGCTTACCTTCATCAACCAAGGTGGCATACGCCAACGTTTCTGCCATCCCCCAGTCAACCGCTTTTTCACCTTCAGCCATCGCCATACGGTCGTTGTATAGCTTCTGCACACGGCTTTGCAACTTGTGGCTTTCTGGGAACTGGCAAATTCGATGAGCAAGCTCTTGCAGGCGACCATAGTCAACCTGATTGTCCCAATCGACAGTCCAGTCATGGCCGATATACGGTTCCCAATCCACTGAGTGAAGCTTCATCGGGCGCCACTCTTTAACCACGCATTCACCGCGGTCAAGGGCATCACGGTATTCGTTGATCAACGACGTTGCGGTTTCCAGATCCACCGTACCTGCATCAGTCAAGGCATCGGCATAGATCTTACGCGGTGTCGGGTGCTTCTTGATTTTCTGGTACATCAACGGTTGAGTCGCATTCGGCTCGTCCGCTTCGTTGTGACCATGACGGCGGTAACACACCAAATCAATCACTACATCGCGCTTGAAGGTGTTACGGAAATCAAGGGCAATACGGGTAACGAAAGCAACGGCTTCTGGATCATCGGCGTTAACATGGAAGATCGGTGCCTGTACCATTTTGGCGATATCAGTACAGTACTGGGTCGAGCGGGTATCATTCGGGTTGGATGTGGTAAAACCAATCTGGTTGTTCACCACGATACGCACCGTACCACCAACACGGTAGCCGCGTGACTGAGACATATTGAACGTCTCTGCCACAACGCCCTGACCAGCAATGGCCGAGTCACCGTGGATAGTGATAGGCAATACCTGAGAGCCATCTTTATCGCCTAGGCGGTCCTGTCTTGCTCGAACCGAGCCAACCACCACAGGGTTTACAATTTCCAGGTGCGACGGGTTGAATGCCAACACGAGATGCACGTCGCCGCCTGGTGTAGCAAAGTCAGCCGAGAAGCCTTGGTGATATTTCACATCACCGGTACCCCATGTCTCATCATGCTTACCGGCAAACTCGTCAAACAGGTCCTGCGGCTTTTTACCCAGAACGTTGACCAGCATGTTCAGTCGGCCACGGTGAGCCATACCAACAACCACTTCACGGGCACCATTGGTACCTGCGTAGCGGATCAGTTCTTTGACCATAGGGATCAGGGCATCGCCCCCTTCGAGCGAGAATCGCTTCGCGCCAGGGAATTTCGCGCCCAAGTAGCGCTCCAACCCTTCTGCAGCGGTCAACTCATCCAAGAAAGTCATTTTTTCTTCCTTGGAGAAAGAACCACGCCCAACAACCGACTCAAGACGCTGCTGAAGCCAGCGTTTTTCGTCAGTGTTAGTAATGTGCATGTATTCCGCACCAATCGAACCACAGTAGGTCTTCTTCAGCGCGTCATAAAGTTCTGATAACTTCATGGTCTCCTGCCCGATGGCAAAAGAGCCGACATTGAATGTCTCGTTGAAGTCATCGACGGTCAGGTTATGGAATTCAGGATCGAGGTCGGATACTCGCTCCTGCTGCCATAGCCCCAACGGATCTAAGTTTGCGTGCTGGTGCCCGCGGAAACGGTATGCGTTGATTAACTGCAATACCTTAACCTGCTTAGCATCAACATCTGGATCGCTGACGGTAGCACTTAGATGGGTTGTTTCCTTCGCTAGACGCCGGAAATAGTCACGAACACGCGAGTGAGGCTGCTCAACAACGGTCTCATTCACGACAGGCAGATCACTGAACACGTGACGCCATTCTTCATCTACTAATTCTGGGTCGCTAAGATACAACTCGTAGAGTTCCTCTACATAAGTTGCATTGGCGCCAGCCAGGTGTGAAGACTCAAGCCAAGCCTTCATAACGCCGTTCTGCATTGTTTTCCCTTAACCACTAGTTATCGCCATTTTCCCGGCTCGGTGACCGGAATTGAGGCTGGCTCCTGAGAGCGAATCATGAAGCCAGCATATCGATAATACTTATATTTATACCGCGCGCTTGAGCAGCATCGACTTGATGTGTCCAATCGCTTTCGTCGGATTTAACCCTTTAGGACAAACATTTACACAGTTCATGATGCCATGGCAACGAAAAACGCTAAAAGCGTCGTCCAGATCGGATAAACGTTCATCAGTTGCCGTATCACGACTATCAATTAGCCAGCGGTAAGCAGCCAACAGGCCAGCTGGTCCGATGAATTTATCCGGGTTCCACCAGAAAGATGGGCACGACGTTGAACAGCAAGCACACATGATGCACTCGTACAAACCATCAAGATGGGCACGCTCTTCCGGCATCTGCAGGTTTTCACGAGCAGGAGGCTGGGCACCCTCATCAATCAGGAATGGCTTCACTTTGGCGTAGTTGGTATAGAACTGCTCCATATCGATGATCAAGTCACGGATAACTGGCAGGCCCGGCAACGGACGGATCACAATCGTGCTCTGGTCAGTCAGTGCCGAGAGCGGTGTGATACAAGCCAGACCATTCTTACCGTTCATGTTGATACCGTCGGAGCCACAGACCCCTTCACGGCACGAACGGCGGAACGACAAAGAAGGATCTTGTTCTTTTAGCAAGATCAGCGCGTCAAGCACCATCATGTCCGAACCTTCAGGGACCTCAAGGGTATAGCCCTTCATGTGCGGTGCGTTGTCTACATCAGGGTTGTAGCGGTAAATCGAGAAATTCAGTTTCATAGTTTTATCCTCCCCTTAGTATGTACGCGCTTTAGGCGGAAATGCCTCACGATGAATTGGTGTCATATTGACATCACGCTTGGACATCTCTTCTGTCTCAGGGTTGTAGATAGAGTGACATAGCCATTGTTCATCATCGCGTTCAGGGAAGTCGAAACGGGCGTGGGCGCCACGGCTTTCGGTACGGTAGTTCGCCGCCACCGCCGTTGCATAGGCCGTTTCCATCAAGTTCTCTAGCTCAAGACACTCAATACGCTGGGTATTGAATTCTGTCGAGGTGTCGTCAAGGCGCGCTTCTTTCAGGCGCTCACGGATCACTTTCAGCTCTTCCAAGCCGGTTGCCATTGCTTCGCCTTCACGGAATACCGAGAAGTTATTCTGCATACAAGTTTGCAGATCTTTGCGGATCTGAACCGGGTCTTCGCCTTTCTGGGTGTTGTTCCAGCGGTTAACACGGGCAAGGGAGGCTTCGATATCTGAATCTGTGGCTGGGCGAGCTTCAGCTTGCGCCAGTAGGGTTTCGCCCAAGTGCAGGCCAGTCGCACGACCGAATACCACCAAGTCAAGCAGTGAGTTGCCGCCAAGGCGATTAGCACCGTGGACAGACACCGAGGCAATTTCACCACAGGCAAACAAGCCCTGCACTTCGACATCAGCACCCATCGCATTCTGCTTGATAGCCTGACCCGATACCTGCGTAGGTACGCCACCCATCATGTAGTGACAGGTTGGGATAACCGGGATTGGCTCTTTGACCGGATCGACGTGGGCAAAGGTACGGGATAGCTCACAAATGCCTGGTAGACGCGACTCAAGCACATCTTTACCTAAGTGATCCATCTTCAGCTTAATATGTGGACCCCAAGGGCCATCACAACCACGGCCTTCACGGATTTCTACCATCATTGAGCGGGCAACAACGTCACGGCCAGCCAAGTCTTTAGCATTCGGCGCATAACGCTCCATGAAGCGCTCACCGTCTTTGTTTAGTAGGTAGCCACCTTCACCACGACAACCTTCAGTTACCAATACACCGGCACCTGCAATACCTGTCGGGTGGAACTGCCACATTTCCATGTCCTGCATAGGGACACCGGCACGTAGCGCCATACCAACACCATCACCTGTGTTGATGTGGGCATTGGTCGTAGAGGCGTAGATTCGACCTGCACCACCTGTCGCGAGAATGGTTGCCTTCGATTTGAAGTAACAGATCTCACCGGTTTCCATGCAAAGTGCAGTACAACCTAAGATCGCGCCGTCTTGGTTTTTCACCAAATCCAGTGCATACCACTCAGAGAAAATCGTCGTTTTGTGCTTGACGTTTTGCTGGTAAAGGGTGTGAAGCAAAGCATGGCCCGTACGGTCAGCTGCCGCCGCAGTACGTGCAGCCTGCTCACCACCGAACTCTTTCGACTGACCGCCAAATGGGCGCTGGTAGATAGTCCCGTTATCGAAACGAGAAAAAGGCAAGCCCATTTTTTCCAGTTCAATCACTGACTTAGGGCCATTCTTACACATGTACTCGATCGCGTCCTGGTCACCGATATAATCAGAGCCCTTAACGGTATCGTACATATGCCACTGCCAGTTGTCCGGGTGGGAGTTACCCAGCGCAACGGTGATCCCACCCTGCGCGGAAACAGTGTGGGAACGTGTAGGGAAAACTTTGGAAAGCAGCGCACATTTCAGGCCCTGCTCAGAAATTTGAAGTGCCGCGCGCATACCTGCACCACCAGCACCAATAACTACCGCATCAAATTCACGAACTGCAATGCTCACTTACGCACCCCACACAATAAAGAAACCTGAGAACAGGTAAACAAAAAGAACAGCAACAACACCAAATTGGATACCTGCTCGAAGTGCGGCAGGTTTGATGTAGTCAGTCAGCACTTGCCACAAACCAATCCATGCATGGATTAAGATCGACAGCAATGCCAACATAGTGAAGACCTTGGTACTCAACTTGCCGAAGAAAGCGGTCCAGGTATCGAAGGTCAAATCCGGGCCAAAGGCGAAGAAGCCCACCATATAAAGGGTGTAAAGCGTAAGAATGATGGCGGTAGCACGGATCAGGATAAAGTCATGAATTCCGTTGCGGCCAATTGTTGAGACGTTGTTTACCATACCAGGCCTCCTGCAAACAGAGACAGAACACCGACAATGACAAAGCTCACTTTGGCACTTTTGATCCCGGTTTCCATTTCTTCAAAATATCCCATGTCCATTAGCAAATGACGGATACCCACCACGATGTGGTAGAACAACGCCGTCAGGATGCCCCATAGCACCAATTTCACGAAAAAGCTGTCTACGATAGCAGCAGCGCTCGCAAAACCTTCTGGAGAGGATAAGGAAAGGCCTAGCAGCCATAGCAGGATAGCCACGGCAACAAAGGTGATCACGCCGGAGACGCGATGCAGGATGGACGCTATCGCTGTAAGGGGAAAGCGAATCGTCTGTAGGTCGAGGTTGACAGGTCTTGGCTTATTTACTTTCACGGTGATTGCCCACTCAGCTCCATTGAAGCAATGTTATTGTTATCACTCCCTGCTTCTACTGACGCCGAACAAGTGCGTTAACATAACTGTAACCCTAGGTTGCAATTATGTTCTACATGCAAATGTAAAACAGTGCCTTCCCTAACTTACTCTAATTATTGATAACTTTGGCAGTTGCGTCTGGCGGCGGCAGAACCAGAGACCTGCCGCGAGTATACGCCTCGCAACAATCAAATACAAACCCCGTTACATGACCTCTAACACGCTTTTAGAAATTTGCACTATTTTGTGCAAACTTATTAACAAGCGCACACAAGCAAGCACAAAAATTGACATTTGGGCCACTGATCGGTACAACAAATGTACATCCGCCTTGGATTAGGATTATAAAAAACAAAGGAGATTGTTATGGCAGACAAGAAAGCTACTCTTCACATCGAAGGGAAAGCACCCGTCGAACTGCCGATTATCGGGGGCACTGAAGGGCCTGAAGTAATTGATGTACGTAAGCTTGGAGCTAACGGTTATTTTACATTCGACCCTGGTTTTCTAGCCACTGCATCATGTGAATCTCAAATTACTTACATTGATGGTGATAAAGGTATTCTGCTTCACCGCGGATACCCGATTGACCAATTGGCCAATAACGCCGACTACCTGGAAGTGTGTTACATCCTTCTTTACGGAGAGGTTCCGACCCGCGAGCAGTACGAAACATTCCGTACCACTGTGACGCGTCACACCATGGTGCATGAGCAGATTTCAAGCTTCTTCCACGGCTTCCGCCGTGATGCTCACCCTATGGCTGTTATGTGTGGTGTGGTGGGTGCACTTGCTGCGTTCTACCATGATTCACTGGATATCAATAACGATACCCACCGTGAAATCACTGCGTTCCGCCTATTGTCGAAAATGCCGACACTAGCAGCAATGTGTTACAAATACTCTATCGGTCAACCATTTATCTTCCCGCGTAACGACCTAGACTATGCAGAAAACTTCCTGCATATGATGTTTGCAACGCCGTGTGAAGAGTACGAAGTCAGCCCTGTGGTGGCCCGTGCAATGGATAAGATCTTTACCCTACACGCTGACCACGAGCAAAATGCATCAACATCTACTGTTCGCCTTGCAGGTTCATCGGGTGCTAACCCATTTGCCTGTATTGCAGCGGGTATCGCGTCACTTTGGGGCCCAGCACACGGTGGTGCTAACGAGGCCTGCTTGAAGATGCTGGAAGAAATCGGCAGTGTCGACAAGATCCCAGAGTTCGTTGAACGTGCAAAAGACAAAGATGACCCATTCCGCCTAATGGGCTTTGGTCACCGTGTCTACAAGAACTACGACCCACGTGCAACAGTAATGCGCGAAGCATGCCACGATGTATTGCAGGAGCTAAACATTCAAGATCCGCTATTGGATGTTGCTATGGAGCTTGAGCGTATCGCCCTATCGGACGAGTACTTCATCGAGAAGAAACTGTACCCGAACGTCGATTTCTACTCAGGCATCATCCTGAAAGCCATTGGTATTCCGGTATCCATGTTTACAGTTATCTTCGCGATGTCCCGTACCATCGGCTGGATCGCCCACTGGAACGAAATGCACAACGATCCGGGCAACCGTATCGGCCGTCCTCGCCAGTTGTACACTGGTTACAACCAGCGCGAGTTCAGCCCACTGCATGAGCGTGAGTGATAAGCGATTAGCATCAACCACTAAATGAAAGGCCCCTTCGGGGGCCTTTTTTGTTATTACGGCAGAACCTAGTAACGAGATCCTAGTTCCTAGAAAGAACTAAGAGCCAAATCTTGCCCCTGCAAATTAAATCTAAATATCAGTAGTGCACTGTATTTTAGCTTTTCGCTTTTAATCTTTTCCCAGGAACTAGGATCGCTCTTAACCTCGTCCCTGCTTTAAACAACAAAAGGGCCCGAAGGCCCTTTTTATTTAACGAATTATCAGCTGTATGTGATTATACGAACTTGATTTTGGTCACTTCTTTCAAGCCAGATAGAACCAGCGTTGGAAGAGATGCAGCTAGGAACACAGTGATTAGGTGACCAGCTGATAGACCTTCAGTGCTGAAGATGAACTGGCCAACGCCTGTGTAAATCACACCTAGAGACAGTGATGCAGACAGCGCTACCGCACCCAACAGAGATTTGTTGGTGAATGGGTTCTTGCGGAATAGCGTGCTGAACGTACGTGAATCAAAGATGTGCCATAGCTGACAGAATACTAGCATTGCAAAGGCCATTGTCTGTGCGTAGTTAGCGCTTAGGCCAGCGTTCATTGCCCAGTTGAATGCCAGGAAGCTCATACCACCCTGTGCTAGACCACGGATAATAATACGGGTACCTAGGTGATCGCTGAAGAAGCTCTCGTTACGCTTACGCGGTTTACGCTCCATCAGGTCTTTCTCTTCTGGGTCAACACCTAGTGCTAGTGCTGGCAGACCATCCGATACCAAGTTAATCCATAGGATCATTAGCGGCGTCAGTGGCAAAGCAACTTCTGGGCCCATGAACAAGAAGGCAAACAGGATAACCGATACTTCACCTACGTTCGCAGTCAGTGCCTGACGGATGAACTTACGCAGGTTGTCGAAGATCTGACGGCCCTGACGTACTGCTTTAACGATAGTGCTGAAGTTATCATCCAGCAGGATCAGGTCACCTGAATCTTTAGCAACCGAAGTACCTGTGATACCCATGGCTACACCGATGTCCGCGCGGCGTAGTGCTGGTGCATCGTTCACACCGTCACCTGTCATTGCAGCAACTTCGTTGTTGTACTGCTGAGCCTGTACGATACGTAGTTTGTGCTCAGGTGTTACGCGGGCGAATACGGCAACGTTAGGACAGATACGACGTAGTTCTTCATCGTCCATGTCATCTAGCTGGCTACCTGTCACCACTAGGTCTTCTTCGCTGCGGATAATACCGATGTCACGAGCGATAGCTGCTGCTGTCAGAGCGTGGTCACCAGTGATCATTACAGTACGAACACCCGCATCGTAACAGCTGTCTACCGCTGCGCGTACTTCTGGACGTGGTGGGTCCATGATGCCGTATAGACCAAGGATTGTGACATCCTGCTCTAGTTCAGTATGGTCGCGCTTGAGGTCATCCTCAGATAGCTCTCGGAAACCTACAGCAAGGGTACGTAGTGCCTGCTCAGCAAAGTCCTGGATAGCCGCTTCGTAGCTTACAACCATCTCTTCTGCAGGGTTGGCAGCAACCGCTAGGTTACCTTCCGTCGTTGCTGGCTGGTAAGCCACAACATCGCCGTTAACCATAAAGCCTGACGCATTGCGTAGTACTACATCTGGCGCACCCTTGATAGCTAGGAAGTGCTTACCCTGTGGGTCTTTTACGATAACCGAAGCCATCTTACGTGCAGAGTCGAACGGGAATTTCTCAACGATTGAGTAGCCACCGGTTGACAGCATTTCAGCCTGCTGTAGACCCGCTTTGGCTGCAGCAACAATCAGTGCACCTTCGGTTGGGTTACCGCGTACAGAAGACTTGTCGCCGTCTTGAATATATTCTGAATCATTACACAGTGTCGCAACAACCAAGCCTTTCATCATCTCAGGGCTGTCTTTTACGTCTGTGCCGTGTGCTAGCGGCTTGAACTCACCCTCAGGAGAGAAACCTTTACCGCTTACTTCCCAGTTACGGCCTGATGCATCGTAGGCTTTCATTACCTGCATCTGGTTCTGGGTCAGGGTACCTGTCTTGTCTGAACAGATAACAGTAGTTGAACCTAGGGTCTCGATTGCAGCAAGCTGCTTAGCCAGTGCATTGCTCTTAACCATACGGGTTGAACCCATGGTCAGTACGATAGTTACAACTGTTGGTAGACCTTCAGGAATAGCAGCTACTGACAGTGAGATACCTGTGTTCAGGATTTCCAGCCATGGCATGCCGTGGTATAGACCGATAACACACACTACAGCTACAACACCCAACGCAACAATCATTAGCGATTTGGCAATCAAGTCCATACGCTCTTGCATTGGTGTCTTGGTTTCTTCGGTATTTGCCATCATGTCAGCGATGTGGCCAACTTCAGTCTGCATACCAGTACCCACAACGATACCCAGGCCAGTACCTGAAGTTACCATAGTGGTCATAAAGCCCATGTTTTTCTGATCGCCAAGACCGATATTGCCGTCTTCCAGCGCATCAGATGTCTTGTCTACAGGCTCTGACTCACCGGTCAGTGCCGCTTCGTCGATAGACAGACGGTTGGCTTCGATAATACGAACATCAGCAGCCAGAATGTCACCGGTGCTGATTTTCAATACATCACCCGGAACAATTTCACGGGCTGGGATATCGACCCATTCACCGTTACGACGGACCTGCGCCATAGGGGCAGCCATGTCGCGCAGTGCTTCCATACCTTTCTGGGCTTTGAATTCCTGCCAGAAAGCAATCAGCACGTTGATGACAATGATTACGCCGATAGCAACGGCATCAATCAAGTGACCAGTGAAGAAGGAAACAATTGCACCGACCCCTAGGATGAAGATCAGTGGGTTCTTGAATTGATGCGCTAGCAACTCCAGTACCGATTTACCGGCCTGTTCTTGCAGTTCATTGGAGCCGAACTGCTCCTGGCGCTTTTTCACTTCCTCAGAAGATAAACCATTTTCGGTTGACGTACCCAAATTGGACACAGTACTGGCAACCGTTTCGGTAAACCATTTTTTAGTCATGGGGGGAATCTCCAATTAAATACATTCAGTCGACATCAGTACAATTTCAAACTGATAAAAAGCATTCGCTGAATAGGTCAAAGTAATTTAAAACTCGTTATTAAAGGCATCGTGCCAATTAATTTTTTTCACATCCCTGAATACTTACTGAATAAAGCATTCGAGTTCATTTAAACGAGTAAATTTAAATTAACCGAAAAAATGGTGGGTTGTAATTATATTTCGTAGGGCCATACCATAGTTCAGGATGGATCTTTGACAATTATCAAGATTCCGACCGAATATCGCATAAAGTTAGTCATGAAGTTGAAACAAAGTATGAATTAGACCCAGATCTAACAGAATTAATACCTCCGAAATATCGAAATATGAAATTTTACAACACAAAATAAAAGGCTTAATGCGCTCGCATTAAGCCTTTTTATGCCACTGTTTTAGTTAAAAAACCGTTAAACCGGATTATCTATATCGATAAACTTAACGTCGAAATTATGTTTATCGGCTAAATACTCGCCTAATGATTTTATTCCATAACGCTCAGTTGCATGATGACCAGCACTAAAATAATGAATACCTAATTCTCGGGAAATATGAACTGTTCTTTCGGAAATTTCTCCAGAAATAAAAGCATCCAAACCTTTATTAGCTGCTAGTTCTATAAAGTCCTGACCGCCACCAGTACACCATCCCAAGGTTTTTATTTCCTTTGGCGCATTATCGCCAATATGCAACGGTTCACGGTGTAAGGTAATTGATAGCCTTGCCGCGAGTTCTTCACCACTTAAAGGTTGAGCGAGCTGGCCATAAATAGCGACAGAATTAGGATTACCCTCTTCCAAACCACCTAGCACTTCAATATCCAGCAGTTCAGCCAGTTTTGCGTTGTTACCTAACGTTGGGTGGACATCCAGCGGCAGGTGGTAAGCATACAAGTTGACACCATTCTCGATAAGCGCTTTGATGCGACGATATTTCATGCCGCGAATTTCTGCAGGCTCCCCCTTCCAGAAATAACCATGGTGGACCAGCAGCGCATCGGCTTGCTCTTCGATAGCCCGGTCAATCAATGCCTGGCTGGCAGTAACCCCTGTAATGATCTTTTTAACTTCAGGCTTACCCTCAACCTGCAAACCATTCGGGCAGTAATCTTTGATTTGATGGGGACTCAGTAGCTCGTTTAGCACTGACTCAAGTTGGATATTGTTCATCGTCTTTTTCCTTCACCTCGATAGCGATATTCTATACCCAAAGGCAAGGAACTGTTGACCTTTTCCTACTCCCTACCATCAGGGCTGATGATATATCGTACCGACAAAAAAGCTGCCGGTCGGCAGCTTTATCGGGTCATAATGATGAAGGCACTAATACTTAGTATAAATGCTGGGCTGCCAGTTCAGTCTGGGTTAGCCAAACGGGTTTGGTACTGGTTTTCAGCCATACCCTGTGCAGGTAACTATATAGCCGTGAGCGTGTTTCCATTGCAGTGAACATCATGACAGGAAAGGTCACCACACCGACAGTGACAACAAACGTACGGCGAACAAAAATACGCAATGGTGAATAGCGAGTATACATAACGCCTCCTTGGCCAAGCAGAACAACATACTGGTCTTATTGTTCTAATCTATTGAATTAACCTAGAGTCAACACTCTAAAACAGGCTATTTCATAGTCAATATCATTATAAAAAGAAGGGTTTTATAGCGAAATGTCTATTCTTTACAATAAAACTACGGCTAGTGATCATGCTGATAACAGCTTCAATGCTGTACTCACCCTTCCACCACTTTTGGGTGGCCACCCTTTCATTGCTAACCAGTGTTGGCTGGATGAGTTTGCTAGGGACGCTATCATCCCACTCGGTCTCGAATACCAAGGTGGACGCCGATTAGGCTTTTACTACCAATGGCTTTGGCAGCAGCTGATTCTGCATCATCCATACTATGAGCTACTTGCCGAAGAAATCCAATTGAGTGTCGACAAACGCACGCTCGGCGCGGTCGATTTTCTGGTAAAAGATTTGCGGACAAACTTGGTGGAACACTGGGAAGTCGCCATCAAGTTTTACCTTGCATTTGAAGACAGCTGGCCCGGCCCCAACGCTCGTGACAACTTAGATATAAAGGCTAACAAGATGCTCGGCCACCAGCTGATGCTGTCTGAACACCCTGCCTTTATTGATAGCTACCAGCCTCTATATGGCAAGATAGACAAGCGCCGGCTTATCATGCAAGGGCGAGTATTTTATCCCGCGTTTGCCGATTATACCGGCTCGGGGATCCAGCTTGCAGCAGAGGCATCCCAAGGACTGTGGTGCTACTCCGAGCAAGCGGCAAAGCTAAACTTGAGGGCCATCGCCAAGCCAGAATGGATTGCCCCACCCCGCTACAACCAACTTGACAAAGAGCCTGTCCTGACAACAGTTAGCAACCCCACAATGGCTATCGCCCCCGATGACAAAATATGGTTTGTGATGCCCGAACACTGGCCACACTCTTCAATGAAGAAATAGCCCATAGCCCAAAATACAGACATAAAAAAACGCCCGCTCAGTTGAGCGGGCGTTTTCACAATCAATCTAGTGAGATTACAGGCCAGCGTCGGCAAATACCTTGCTGACAATTTCCTGTGCTTCTTTCTCAATCAAAGCCAAGTGCTCTTTGCCCTTGAAGCTCTCGCAGTAGATCTTGTAGATATCTTCTGTGCCCGATGGACGCGCAGCAAACCAACCGTTTTCAGTGGTCACTTTCAGGCCACCGATAGCTGCACCGTTGCCCGGCGCGTGGGTCAGGCGTGCAGTGATCGCATCACCAGCTAGCGTTTCAGCCGCCACCATCTCAGGAGATAGCTTGCTAAGTACTGCTTTCTGCTCACCGTTAGCAACAGCCTGTAGGCGGTTGTACTCAGAAGCACCGTGCTTGGCAGCCAACTCTTCGTAGTACTGCTGCGGGTTCTTACCCGTTACTGCTGTGATTTCAGCAGCTACTAGGCAAAGCAGGATGCCGTCTTTGTCGGTAGACCAAGGCGTGCCGTCCATACGTAGGAAAGAAGCGCCTGCACTTTCTTCGCCGCCGAAGCCAAGCTCACCGCTGTAAAGACCATCAACAAACCACTTGAAGCCAACTGGTACTTCACACAGTTCACGGCCAAGATCAGCCACCACACGGTCAATCAAGGCACTTGATACCAAGGTCTTACCCACAGCAACTTCCTGTGCCCAATCTGGACGGTGACGGTAAAGGTAGTCAATACATACCGCCAGGAAGTGGTTAGGGTTCATCAAACCCGCAGGAGTTACGATACCGTGGCGGTCGTAATCTGGGTCGTTACCGAAAGCCAAGTCGTACTTGTCTTTGTGCGCCAGCAGGCCAGCCATCGCGTAAGGCGATGAACAGTCCATGCGAACCACGCCGTCTTTGTCTAGCGACATGAAACGGAAAGATGGGTCGATAGACTCATCAACCAATGTCAGATCCAAGCCGTAGTGGGCTGCGATCTGGCGCCAGTATTCGATACCTGAACCACCTAGCGGATCAACACCGATTTTCAGGTTCGCTTTTTGGATAGCAGCCATATCGATGACATTAACTAGATCATCAACATAAGGTGCAACCAAATCACGCTCTTCAACCAAATCACTGGCAAAAGCGTCTTCAATTGATACACGCTTAACATCAACCAAACCAGCAGCAATGATCTCATTGGCGCGGGTTTCGATAGCTGTTGTCAGTGCACCTTCCGCCGGACCACCGTGAACAGGGTTATATTTGATACCGCCGTCTTGAGGTGGGTTATGCGATGGTGTGATAACAATACCGTCAGCTTTAGCATCATGTGCTTTGTTGTGGCACAAAATAGCATGCGATACACCTGGTGTTGGGGTATAGCCGCGACCTTGCTGGATCACTACCTGTACGCCGTTCGCAACCAAGACTTCTAGCGTCGAGGTAAATGCTGGCTCTGACAATGCATGGGTATCTTTACCCAAGAATAGTGGACCTGTAACGCCATTGGCCGCTCGAACTTCAGCAACCGCTTGAGCAATTGCCCAGATATGGTGCTGGTTGAAAGTTCCTTTGTCGGCAGTTCCACGGTGACCAGAAGTACCGAATGCAACCTTCTGCTGCGGATTTTGAGCACTAGGCTCAATCAGGAAATAATTCGCCACCAACGCGGGAATATTGTGCATATCTTCTTGCAGGGCGCGCTGCCCCGCACGAGGATGAATAGCCATTAACGTATCCTTGTAAAAATTAAATTGGCATATTGCCGTTAAATTTCACCGCAAACTTTTTCAATGATATCGCCACCGAAGCTCATCTTGACCATCAGTTGCTCTACCATCTGACGTTTACGATCAGTATTCGTGTTCGTGATCACCCAGAAAGGTGTATCCGGAATTTGCTTAGGCTTGGTAGTTTTACCACTAGCCAGCAGTTTCTCTTCAGTATCGGCGAAGTAAATACGGGTACGCCCTTTAATAGCAGCCGCTTCAGAGAAACCTTGAGGATCAATACGATAAAGCGAGGTCAATACCAGCATAAATCGGCCAATTGCTTTTTCCTGCACCGCAAATTCGTCAGAAATTAGCAATGAGCGCATCTCTTTGACACGATCGGTATTTGGTACCACGTTGCCAGCATCTTTGCTCACCACTACGCCTTTCGGACGTACCGGCATAACCACCTCTTGTTGCAAGGTCGCTACAGATTGATCAGGCATCATCAGCAAGCGGCGTAGAATATCCGAAGCACTTTCACCAATGTGCTGGGTTTGGCTTGCGATATAACGATATAGCTCTTCGTCTACCTCAATAGTCTTCATCGTAGTGTTCATTATCGTTCCGTTTAAAAATCACCGAGGGATTATAACGTGATCCGAGGTTATACTCTACGGTAAAGCGTTAACTACAAGAGAAAATAGTCAGTGAATCTTCATTACCAAGTCGATGGCCAAGGCGATGTGATCGTCTTGATCCACGGCCTGTTCGGCAGTGCCGACAACCTCGGCCTGATGGCCAGATCATTGAAAGATAAATATAAAGTGATCAGCGTTGATCTACGCAACCATGGCCGCTCACCACATAGTGATCAATTTACCTACCGCGAAATGGCACAGGATGTCCTTGCCGTGATCGACCAGCTTGACATCGAACGCTTCTCGCTGATTGGTCATTCTATGGGCGGCAAGGTGGCGATGGCAGCAACCGAACTCGCAGCTTCCCGTATCAACCACCTTTTGGTGTTAGATATGGCCCCGGTCCACTACCATGTCCACCGCCACGAAAACGTGTTCAATGGCCTGCGTGAAGTCTCCCGCCATACTGTCAGCAAACGCAGTGAAGCCGAGCCGCTGCTGGCCAAACATGTCATCGAGCCTGGTGTACGTCAGTTCCTGCTAAAATCCTTCGCCCGCCAAGAAAACGGCCTATTCGACTGGCGTTTCAATGTCGAAGGGCTGATCGCCAACTACGCAACTATTATGGGCTGGCAAGACATCACACCATTTACTGGTAAAACCTTGTTCATCAAAGGGCAAAATTCTGAGTACATCTTGCCAGAGCACCGCACTGCGATCGGTACCCAGTTCCCCAATGCCAAAGCACACCTAGTGGCGAATACTGGCCATTGGCTGCATGCTGAAAAACCGGAAACGGTCAATCGCATCATTTTGAACTTCTTGCAAGCCGCTTAGCGTTAACAGGCGGGCCTTGTCTATGATATAGTGCGCGCCTAGCTCAAAAATGACGATAATGTGGAAAGGAGACACAAATGTTGTATGAGCACATGGATTTGCTTGAATCTATTGGGCTGGATTTGCTCTTTGCCGCGATATTTTTCTTTATCGGCATGGCCATCAAAGATGTGCTAAAACAAGGCAATGTTCCGCCTTTTGGCCGAAAAATCGTCTGGCTGGTACTTTTCCTTGGATGTGCCGGATTTATCACTAAAGGCCTGATCCAAATCAGCTGGGAAGGCGCAGGCATCGGCTAAAACTGAACGAATACTGTTATTGGTTGCCAAAAGCATCAGCGTACTGACTTTAGATACCGCAACCACTGACCGTCAGGGTATACTCCTGACAAGGCTATTTCTATCGTTGGCAAGTAAGCTAACGGTCAACATTAATTACGGGTAAATTCTACTATGGCAAGTGTAGGACTCTTCTTTGGTAGCGACACTGGTAACACAGAAGCGGTCGCTAAAATGATCCAGAAACAACTGGGCAAAAAGCTAGTTGAAGTCAAAGATATCGCAAAATGCAGCAAAGAAGATATCGATAACTTTGACCTACTGTTGCTAGGTATCCCTACTTGGTACTACGGTGAAGCACAGTGTGACTGGGATGACTTCTTCCCAGAGCTAGAGCAAATTGATTTCTCAACCAAACTAGTCGCTATCTTTGGTTGTGGTGATCAGGAAGACTACGCTGAGTACTTCTGTGACGCAATGGGCACAGTACGTGAAATCGTAGAAGGCCGTGGCGCAACTATCGTCGGTCACTTCTCTACTGAAGGTTTCGAGTTCGAAGCGTCTAAAGCCCTAGTTGACGACAACCACTTTGTTGGCCTGTGTGTTGACGAAGATCGCCAACCTGAATTGACTGAACAACGCGTACAAAGCTGGGTTAACCAGATTTACGATGAGATGTGTCTAGCTGAGCTTGCAGACTAATCCACTCATTGATTGAAAAAACCGGGCCCAGCCCGGTTTTTTTTATCCATCTAATTTTTATATAGCCACTAAGATATCGCTTGTCCCTCATCGATCGCTTCTTCTCCATCTTGGTCTTGCACCTCTCGATACTGCGGTTTTTTGCGTATGTATAAGACGCGCTTCACCTCAGAGACCACATCCCCCTTTGTATTTTTTACCTGCACCACAAATTCAGGAAAATATTTGTCCCCGTTTGCGGTTGCCTTGAGGATTTGACTGAGGAGATCTTCACTAATCAAAAAGTCGGCATATAAATCTGTATTACCAGGCTTGATGAAGTGGATTTCAGCCTGTTTGTCCCAGACGTAATATTGCTTGCCCAGGATCCCAATTAGCATCAGTGCATAGACAGGATCGGTCAGCGAAAAAATGCTACCGCCGTATTGAGTACGATTAGCATTTTTATTCCACCATCTTAACTTTAGCTTGAGCTGCACTTCGCGAAAGTCTTCAGAAATGCGAACAATACGTATTCCCGCCCCCCAGAAGGGAGGCCATAGATTCAGGGCAAACTTGACGATTGCCGGGCGGTAAAATCGATACACGGCGATATATCCTTATAGCTGGTACGATGAGTTCATTCTAACGCGCAGGCGAACATTTTGACAACATTTGCGCAACAAAAAGAAAAGTTAGATATCAGCAAGATTGACCTGTTTTTAGGTTTATTGTTACCTTGTGGTCACTTATAATGAGGGAAGAAGAGAAAGACTACCGTATCATGAGGGTGCGGGTAGCCAATAGGAAACTCCAATGTCAGATAACAATCACGCACTAAAACAAGCTGGCCTGAAAGTAACCCTTCCACGCCTAAAGATTCTGGAAGTGCTACAACAGCCGGATTGCCAGCATATCAGTGCTGAAGACTTGTACAAGAAGCTAATCGATATCGGTGAAGAAATTGGCTTGGCGACGGTATACCGCGTATTGAACCAATTTGATGATGCCGGCATTGTGACACGTCACCACTTCGAAGGCGGAAAATCTGTGTTCGAGTTGGCAACACAGCATCACCATGATCACCTAGTCTGCCTAGATTGTGGCAAAGTTATTGAGTTCTCTGATGAAATCATCGAAGAACGCCAAAAAGAAATCGCTGCTAGCTTCAATGTTCGCCTTACCAACCACAGCCTGTACCTTTATGGTCACTGTGCCGAAGGCAACTGCCAGGAAGACAGCACACTACACGACAAGAAATAATTAAGCCCAAGTAAAAAACAATAAGGCCGGGAGCTCAACACTTGGCCACTCATCCAGCTTAACGTTTGTTGTTGTATACCAATAAAAAAACCAGCCTTCCGGCTGGTTTTTTCATATTAGGCTTGGAGAAGCTTAACGCTTAGTCACCAATTTTCGCCCAAGTGTCACGTAGGCCAACAGTGCGGTTAAAGACCAACTTCTCTTTAGAAGAGTCTTTGCTATCAGCACAGAAGTAGCCCATACGCTCGAACTGGAACGCTTTCTCCGCTTCGGCTTCAACCAATGATGGCTCAACCACACCGTTCATCACAGTCAGTGACTCAGGGTTGATCACAGAAACGAAATCATCAGCAGCACCAGGATTTGGTACCGTGAACAGGCGATCGTATAGACGGATTTCAGCTGGGATGCCCTGCTCTGCAGAAACCCAGTGGATCACGCCTTTCACCTTGCGACCATCCGTAGGGTTCTTGCCTAGCGTTTCGTTATCGTAAGTACAGAAGATAGTGGTAATGTTACCGTCTTCGTCTTTCTCAACACGCTCAGCCTTGATCACGTAGGCACCACGTAGGCGTACTTCTTTGCCTAGTACCAGACGCTTGTACTTCTTGTTCGCTTCTTCGCGGAAGTCTTCACGCTCGATGTACAGTTCACGGGTGAACGGGACTGGACGACTGCCCATCTCTGGCTTGTTCGGGTGGTTAGCCACGTCAAGCATTTCAGCATCGCCATCGAAGTTCTCGATCACGACCTTAACCGGATCCAGAACAGCCATTGCACGCGGTGCATTCTCGTTCAGGTCATCACGGATACAAGATTCCAGCGAGCTCATCTCGATGGTGTTATCTTGCTTGGTCACACCGATGCGCTTACAAAACTCACGGATTGACGCAGAAGTGAAGCCACGGCGGCGCAGACCAGAGATAGTTGGCATACGTGGGTCATCCCAACCGCTGACCAGGTTCTCGGTCACTAGTTGGTTCAGCTTACGCTTGGACATAACCGTGTACTCAAGGTTCAGGCGGCTGAACTCGTACTGGCGCGGCTGGCAATCAATGGTGATGTTATCCAGCACCCAGTCATATAGACGGCGGTTATCCATAAACTCAAGCGTACAGATAGAATGCGTAATGCCTTCTAGCGCATCAGAAATACAATGAGTGAAGTCATACATCGGGTAGATGCACCACTTGTCACCTGTCTGATGGTGAGTTGCGAAGCGTACGCGGTAGATCACTGGATCACGCAACACCATAAATGGTGAAGCCATGTCGATCTTCGCGCGAAGACTCATCTTGCCTTCTTCAATTTCGCCGTTCTTCATTTTTTCGAACAGCTCAAGGTTTTCTTCTACGCTGCGATCACGGTATGGGCTGTGCTTACCGGCTTCGGTAAGGGTGCCACGGTATTCGCGCATTTGCTCTGGACTTAGCTCATCAACGTACGCTAAGCCTTTATTAATCAATTCAATAGCAAACCCGTACAGCTTATCGAAGTAGTTCGATGAGTAACAAATCTCACCGCTCCACTCAAAGCCCAACCAGTTAACATCGTTCTTAATAGACTCAACGTATTCGATGTCTTCTTTCTCAGGGTTAGTATCATCGAAACGAAGATTACATTGGCCCTGATAGTCCTGAGCAATACCGAAGTTCAAACAAATAGATTTCGCATGGCCGATATGCAGGTAGCCATTCGGCTCCGGCGGGAATCGGGTATGTACGCTTGTATGTTTGCCACTTGCTAAATCCGCATCAATGATCTGGCGGATAAAGTTAGTTGGACGAGCTTCAGATTCACTCATCAATTACACCTCGTGTGCTTACAGGATTTTTAAGTCCCCTATGATCCATAAATATAGGGGCCGACTCAACAAATAGTGTACATTGTTTGTCGATATGAATAAAAAAACCCCGCTACATGACGGGGCTTCATAAAAATCGGCCTCCAAATGGAGGCCGATAGGTTCGTTAACGATGACTTAGGGCTAAGCCATTAAGGCAGTTTTACCGCTGATAGGTCTTCGTTTGGCGATACTTTCTTCATTTCGCCAGCCACGATTTCAGCTAGTGGGCCAAGGATAACCTGTAGGTTGTTTGAACCTAGCTTAACCACACCCATTGCACCTAGTGCTTTCAGCGTCTTCTCATCAGCAAGGCTGCTGTCTTTCAGAGTTAGACGTAGGCGAGTGATACATGCATCGATGTTTTCTAGGTTAGATACACCACCTAGTGCAACGATGTACTGTTTAGCTAGCTCACCAGTTTCCTGAGAACCACCTACTTCTGAAGAAGTTTCTTCATCGTCTTCACGGCCAGGCGTCTTCAGGTTGAACTTAACGATAACCGTACGGAAGATTGCGTAGTAAAGGCCGAAGAATACTAGACCCTGAACAATCAGCATGTACCAGCTTACTGCTAGTGGGTTACGCGTTGATAGAATCATATCAACTAGACCTGCAGAGAAGCCGAAACCTGCAATCCACTGCATTGAAGCCGCGATGTATACAGAGATACCCGCTAGGAATGCGTGAAGAACGTATAGGCCTGGTGCTAGGAACATGAATGAGAATTCTAGCGGCTCAGTAACACCGGTGAAGAATGATGCGAAACCCGCTGCAATCATGATAGAAGCAACTTTCTCTTTGTTCTTCGCTTTAGCTGTGTGGTAGATAGCTAGAGCTGCACCTGGTAGACCAAACATCATGATTGGGAAGAAACCAGCCTGGTACATACCTGTTACACCTGGAGTCGCAACGCCTTCAGCAATTGACTTCGCGCCGCCTAGGAAGTTAGGGATGTCGTTAATGCCCGCTACATCGAACCAGAATACAGAGTTCAGTGCGTGGTGTAGACCCACTGGGATTAGTAGACGGTTGAAGAATGCGTAGATACCAGCACCTAGCTCACCCATACCTTGGATGCCTTCACCGAATGATACTAGGCCACCGTATACTGTAGGCCACACGTACATCAGTACGAATGCAATGAAGATACCAGCAAAAGAAGTCAAGATAGGTACAAGACGCTTACCAGAGAAGAATGCTAGCGCTTTGTGCAGCTCAACATGTGAGAAGCGGTTGTAGATCTCAGCCGATACAATACCCACTAGGATACCGACAAACTGGTTGTTGATCTTACCGAAGGCCGCTGGTACTGCGCTTGCGTCAATACCTTGAATCTGAGCAACGGCGCCCGGAGAAAGTAGAGTAGTAACAACGAGGAAACCAACGAAACCAGATAGTGCTGCTGCACCGTCCTTGTCTTTTGACATACCGTAAGCAACACCCACTGCAAACAGTACTGACATGTTATCGATGATTGCGGCACCAGCTTTGATCAAGAAGGCAGCAAGTGCACTGTTTGCACCCCAGCCATTTGGATCAATCCAGTAACCAATACCCATCAGAATTGCTGCTGCAGGTAGCGTGGCTACCGGCACCATCAGTGCTTTACCTACTTTTTGAAAATATCCAAGAATGTTCACCCTTAGTTCCCCCTATGGTTTTCTTAGATTCGATGTTGGATAACTTATTTTAGTTACCCGATTAAGTTACTTGCAGTTTAAGAATTTTATTTCGCCCCGCAAATTAAAACGTCATCATTTGTGATCTCAGTCACCAGTAAGAGCATTTAGCAGGCGATTTTGCTAGCTCGATCATAAAACTTATTTTATCATGCAAAACAAATGCGATATCACGCTATGATTTAACTGTAAATTAATTTTGGAATGAGGTGTCACTGTGAGACTAATCCCACTGAATGAAGCTAAAGATGTAGGTTTGTGGTCAGCTCGCTATATTGCTGATCGTATTAACAAATTTGAGCCAACAGCGGAACGTCCTTTTGTCTTGGGCCTACCAACAGGTGGCACCCCGCTATCAACTTACAAGCGCCTTATTGAGCTTTATCAAGCAGGTGAAGTAAGTTTCAAGCATGTTGTTACCTTCAACATGGACGAATACATCGGTATCCCGGCTGACCACCCAGAGTCATACCGCAGCTTCATGTACAACAACTTCTTCAATCACGTTGATATTCAAGAAGAAAACATCAACCTGCTGAATGGTAATGCAGAAGATGTTGATGCTGAGTGCCAGCGCTACGAAGACAAAATTAAGTCATACGGCAAAATTAACCTATTCATGGGTGGCGTGGGCAACGACGGTCACATCGCATTCAACGAGCCAGCTTCTTCGCTAGCCTCTCGTACCCGTATCAAGACGCTGACTGAAGATACCCGTATCGCGAACTCTCGTTTCTTCGATGGCGATATCAACCAGGTACCTAAATACGCACTAACAATCGGTGTCGGTACACTACTTGATTCAGCGGAAATCATGATCCTGGTAACAGGCCATAACAAAGCACTTGCCCTGCAAGCCGCGGTTGAAGGTTCAGTGAACCACCTATGGACAGTATCAGCGCTTCAGCTTCACCCTAAATCTCTGATTGTGTGTGATGAGCCATCTACACAAGAGCTAAAAGTGAAGACTGTTAAGTACTTCCAAGAGCTAGAAGCTGAAAACATCAAGCACCTGTAATTAAGGAGTTATTCATGTACGCGCTAACCAACTGCCGTATTTTCACCGGTAGCGATGTGCTGAATAACCACGCCGTCATTATTGACGGCGTGAACATTCACGCTGTCTGCCCTGTTTCAGAATTGCCTACGGATATCGAAATCCGAGATCTTGATGGTGCCAACCTAACCCCTGGCTTCATCGATCTACAACTGAATGGTTGTGGTGGTGTCATGCTCAATGACGAAATCAACGCCGATACCATCCACACCATGCACCGTGCCAACCTTAAATCAGGTTGCACCAGCTTCCTACCAACGCTTATCACCTCTTCAGACGAAGATATGAAAGCGGCCATTGCTGCAGAGCGAGACTACCAGAGTCAATACAACAATCACTCGCTAGGTTTGCACCTTGAAGGTCCTTACCTAAATGTGATGAAAAAAGGTATCCACTCTGTTGACCACATCCGTCGCTCTGACAACGAGATGATTAACACCATCTGCGAAAATGCCGATGTGGTGACCAAAGTGACTTTGGCTCCGGAACAAAACGACCATAGCCACATCGAGCAATTGGTTGAAGCCGGCATTGTGGTATCGGCTGGCCACACCAATGCGACTTATGTTGAAGCCCGTAAAGGCTTTGCCTCAGGGATTACTTTCGCTACCCACCTATTCAATGCGATGACGCCAATTGCCGGTCGCGAACCGGGAATGGTTGGTGCTATCTACGACACACCTGAGGTCTATACCGGTGTGATTGCTGACGGTTTCCATGTCGATTATGCCAACGTTCGCATGGCCCACCGCATGAAAGGCGACAAACTTGTTTTGGTTACCGATGCAACTGCACCTGCAGGAGCAGACATTGATCACTTTATTTTTGTCGGCAAGAAAGTATATTACCGAGATGGTAAGTGTGTTGATGAGAATGGCACACTAGGTGGTTCGGCACTAACTATGATCGAAGCGGTTCAAAATAGTGTCGAACATGCAGGTATCGCCCTGGACGAAGCGATTCGTATGGCAACCCTCTACCCTGCTCGCGCTATCGGCGTTGAACAGAAATTGGGCGCCATCAAAAAAGGCATGGTAGCAAACCTCGCTATTTTTGATCGTGACTACAAGGTTCGGGCGACTGTTGTTAACGGCGAATACGAGCAGAATTAACTATGACAGGCGGACAAATTGGTAATGTTGATCTGGTAAAGCAGCTAAATAGTGCAGCTGTTTACCGGCTCATCGACTTGCAAGGCCCTATATCGCGAATTCAGGTAGCTGATGTCAGTCAGCTTGCACCTGCAAGTGTTACTAAAATCACCCGCCAACTGCTGGAGCGCGGCCTGATCAAAGAGGTCGCGCAGCAGGCTTCCACCGGAGGCCGGCGTGCAATTTCGCTGACGACTGAGTCAGCGCCTTTCCACTCGATTGCGATTCGACTTGGTCGAAACTACATCGAGCAAACCATTTACGATCTCAGTGGCAAGCACATTGTCGGTACTGCGCATCCTTTCCACTATTCCAACCAGCAAGAGCTTATTGACGGTTTGCTGGAGCATATCCGCAAGTTCATTGCAGACAACCAGAACGTGCTTCGCGAATTGGTTGCCTTTGGCATTACCCTGCCGGGCCTGATTGACCCAGAGAGCGGTGTTGTTGAGTACATGCCGCATATCGATGTCGACAATTTGCCACTTTCAGAAATTATTACCGAAAAATATGGCGTTGCCTGCTTTGTTGGCAATGACATCCGCGGTTTGGCGCTGGCGGAACATTACTTCGGCTCAAGCAAAGACTGTAAAGACTCTATCCTTGTCAGTGTCCACCACGGTACCGGTGCGGGTATCATCGTCAATGGTCAGGTCTTCCTTGGCTATAACCGCAATGTCGGTGAAATCGGTCATATCCAGATCGACCCGTTGGGCGACAAGTGCCAGTGTGGTAACTTCGGCTGTCTGGAGACCGTAGCAGCTGATCCGGCGATTATCCGCCATGTTCAAGCACTGCTAGATCAGGGCTACCCGAGTTCGCTGCAGGAACTAGAAGATGTCACTATGCCTGCTATCTGTGAAGCAGCCAACAAGGGTGACGAACTTGCCAGCCAAGCACTGATCAAAGTGGGCAACCAACTTGGCAAAGCCTTGGCAATGACGATTAACTTGTTCAACCCACAGAAGATTATCGTAGCGGGTAACATTACTCAGGCCAAGGATGTGATCTTCCCGGCTATCCGCCGCTGTGTGGAAACCCAATCCTTGTCGACCTTTAACAAGGACCTGCCAATTGTTGAATCAGAGCTTTACACCCAGCCAACCATCGGCGCTTTCTCAATGATCAAACGCGCGATGCTCAACGGTGTCTTGTTGCAGCGCTTGTTGGAAGAGTAACCAACCCACATTACGAGTGTGAAATAGCTTTCTAAGTTATTCATCCTGTTACAAAATATTAAGGGCAGGCTCCAGACAGGAGACTGCCCTTTGTGTTATATTCCGCCCATCAATAAAGTACCCTTACTGATAGAGGTACCTATCCAGCAGCCAGTCCTCACATTTCATTAATCCACTTTTGGGCCTGGCGAAGAACCATAAAGGAACGTCAGCCTAACATGGAACTTATCTATATCATCGCCGCCTTTCTGGCTGGTTTTATTGCGCTCCGGTGCAAACTGCCCCCTCTTGTGGGCTTTCTCGTTGCAGGCTTTGCACTCAATACCGCAGGCTATGAATCGACGCCAGTATTATCGACATTGGCCGATCTCGGTGTCACCTTGCTGCTGTTTACCATCGGCCTCAAGCTTGATGTCAAAACCCTGCTCGCCAAAGAGATTTGGGGCGGGGCCACCCTGCACAACCTACTGACCACAGGGGTGTTCACCCTTGCCCTGCTGATTTTAAAGCAGCTTGGCATAGGCATGATGGCCGATCTCGACGTTACCCAACTTGCGCTGATGGCATTTGCCCTTTCATTCTCCAGCACCGTATTTGCCATTAAAGCACTGCAGGAAAAAGGCGAGCTCAATGCCACCTACGGTACTCTGGCTATCGGCATCTTGGTCATGCAGGACATCTTTGCGGTGATCTTCCTGACCGTCTCAACCGGTAAGATCCCGGAAATAACCGCCCTTGCGTTATTTGCCCTGCCACTGCTGCGCCCGTCGCTGTTCAAGATCCTCGACCGGGCTGGGCACGGCGAGATGCTGGTGCTTTATGGCGTTTTCCTTGCGCTGGTCGCCGGCGCTGGATTGTTTGAATTCGTTGGCATGAAAGGTGATCTCGGGGCACTGATCATGGGTATGATGCTTGCGGCGCATCCCAAGTCATCTGAGATGTCCAAATCACTGTTTAATTTCAAAGAGCTACTGCTGGTCTGCTTCTTCCTCAATATTGGTTTGGCAGAGCAACCGACGCTCGACGGCCTGCTGATGGCCTTGCTGCTGATGGTAATGCTGCCGCTCAAAGGGATCCTTTACTACGTTATCTTCAACCTATTCCGCTACCGGGTCCGTACTTCCCTGCTCGGCACCCTGACCCTGTTCAACTACAGTGAATTCGGCCTGATTGTCGGCGGCCTTGCCTACAAGATGGGCATGTTGCCTGGTAGCTTCCTGGTTGCCATTGCCATTGCGGTATCGCTTTCCTTCCTGGTTGCCGCACCGCTCAACAGTTTGGGGCACAAGCTGTACAAAGACGCGTCTAAATGGCTCAAAGAGTTCGAGCCAGAGAAGCTCAATGCCAGTGATAAGTTGATTGACTTGGGTGACAAGCAAGTCCTTATCCTAGGTATGGGCCGTATCGGCAGCGGGGCCTACGACGAGCTGGTAGAAACCTATGGCAATAACGTCATTGGTGTCGAAGCCCGTGAAGACTCTGTAGAACTACACAGGGAGCAAGGGCGCCATGTTATCCATGGTGATGCGACTGACCCGGATTTCTGGGCTCGGGTGATTTCCAAGCAGAATATCAAGCTGATCCTACTGGCAATGCCACATAGCCAGGCCAATAGTTTTGCCCTCGAGCAAATCCGCGAACGGAACTATCAGGGCCAAATTGCCGCCATCGCCAAATACGGAGATGAAGAGGAAGAGCTGAAAGCGCTGGGGGTCGATGCTGCCTTCAATATCTACCATGAGGCCGGTAGTGGCTTTGCCCGCCATGTGTGCGAACATTTGACGCCACAAATTAAGTCCAACTAATTTTCTCTCCTTCTACATCAAACGGCAGCTTCGGCTGCCGTTTGTTTTTATGCGCAAAATATCACCCACCTTTAACTTTTATTCGGTTAATCTCAATAATTTTAAATTTTATTCAGTAAGAGCTCTTTTTGTTTATTGATTTGAAATTGATGGTTGCAATTTATTATCGAATACGCAATTTTAACAATTAACGAAAGGACAGCACTGACGTGGCCGAGATCTGCCTAGCACATAACAAAGTGCTAACGCATAGAAGAAACAAACCAACACAACAGGTTATCTTCACCGCCACGCTGATTCCGACAATTTTCATGGATAGCAACATTAGTTAAATTTGGGGTAGGAAGTATGTGTTCAGTATTTGGGATCCTAGACATCAAAAGTGATGCAGCCGCATTGCGTCACACTGCATTGGAAATGTCTAAAAAAATGCGCCACCGCGGCCCAGACTGGTCTGGTATTTATTCATCAGAGAAAGCCATTCTGGTTCACGAGCGTCTGGCAATCGTCGACCTGAACAGCGGTGAGCAGCCTCTGTACAATGCAGACAAAACACATGCCCTTGCTGTAAACGGCGAGATCTACAACCACAAAGAACTGCGTGCTGAATTCGCACCGGATTACCCATTCCAGACAGAATCTGATTGTGAAATTATCCTGGCGCTATACAAAGAGAAAGGCCCAGAACTGCTTGATTACCTGAACGGTATTTTCGGCTTTATTCTTTACGATGAGCAGGAAGATGCCTACCTAATTGGCCGCGACCATATCGGTATCATCCCGCTTTACCATGGCTACGATGAGCACGGTAACTACTACGTTGCTTCAGAGATGAAGTCACTGGTCCCAGTGTGTAAGACAATCAGCGAATTCCCTCCTGGCCACTTCCTATGGAGCAAGGCTGGCGAACCAACCCGCTACTACAAGCGCGATTGGATGGAGTTTGATGCTGTTGCTGAAGCCAAAACAGACAAAGTCGCCCTAACCGATGCACTGGAAAGCGCGGTTAAACGCCAACTGATGACAGACGTGCCTTATGGTGTGCTTCTTTCTGGTGGCTTGGACTCATCTGTGATCTCAGCGATCACCAAGAAGTTTGCTGCCCGCCGTATCGAAGACAACGAAGAGTCTGATGCGTGGT
This sequence comes from Photobacterium rosenbergii, assembly GCF_003026455.1. Lineage (GTDB taxonomy): Bacteria > Pseudomonadota > Gammaproteobacteria > Enterobacterales > Vibrionaceae > Photobacterium > Photobacterium rosenbergii. The sequence continues at coordinate 8,148 of NZ_PYMB01000004.1, read as the reverse complement.
GGCCAACCCTGCACTCCTTTGCCATCGGTTTGGAAGGTGCACCGGATCTAAAAGCGGCCAAAGAGGTTGCTGACAGTATCGGTACCGTTCACCACGAACTGACTTACACCATTCAGGAAGGTCTGGATGCCATCCGTGATGTGATTTACCACATCGAGACCTACGATGTGACAACTATCCGTGCATCGACACCTATGTACCTGATGGCGCGTAAAATCCGCGCTATGGGCATTAAGATGGTACTATCAGGCGAAGGTGCCGATGAAGTCTTCGGCGGCTACCTGTACTTCCACAAAGCGCCAAACGCCAAAGAATTCCACGAAGAGACCGTCCGTAAGCTATTGGCTCTGAACATGTTTGACTGTGCTCGTGCCAACAAGTCGATGGCAGCATGGGGGATCGAGGCTCGCGTACCATTCCTAGACAAAGAGTTCTTGGAAGTCGCTATGCGCCTGAACCCTGAGGACAAGATGTGTGGCAACGGCAAGATGGAGAAGCATATTGTCCGTGAGTGCTTCGGCCACTACCTACCAGAATCTGTCGCTTGGCGCCAGAAAGAGCAGTTCTCGGACGGCGTAGGCTACAGCTGGATTGATACCTTGAAAGAAGTAGCAGAAGCCAAAGTGTCAGACCAGCAGCTTGAAACGGCGAAATTCCGCTTCCCATACAACACACCAACGACTAAAGAAGGTTACGCGTACCGTGAGATCTTCGAAGAGTTGTTCCCGTTGGAAGATGCGGCGAAATGTGTTCCGGGCGGCCCGTCTATCGCTTGTTCAAGTGCCAAGGCAATTGAGTGGGACGAGAGCTTCAAGAACAGCGCGGATCCATCAGGCCGTGCAGTCGCTGCCGTACACAACGAAGCCTACGATGCAAAAACCCAAGCTTAATAGCTAATCAACTAATCGCGAAAACAAAAAACCGCCGATATCGGCGGTTTTTTATTATCAACCAAGAAAGTCGATTAACGTTCCCAGTATGCTTCTTCCAAGCTGTCTTCACGCTCCGGTAGGCCGCGGGACAGACGAGGCGAGTGCTGAGCCAGCACTTCATAGCTCACTCGGTTCGAGTACAGACAGATCTGTGAGAACGACGAGTAAGTCAAGAAGTCAAACTGGTGCTTGCTTGATTTCGGTACGTTCTCTTTGTGGTAGCGGTTGGCTGACATGTCGTGCAGCAGTGCAGACAGTGCGCCATCGCCAGCACCATTGGTATTCTTGATACGCTCAGGACCACCCATGTAAGGGGCAATGTGAGAGTACACTTTGATTGGGTTCTGGCACTCTGATTTCAGCATCGGGCGGCTAAACTCATAGCGGTTGAACTCTGGGATTTCACCCGGAAGAAGAGGCAAGCTAGTTTCACGCTTGGCTTCATCTTCAGTGAAGCCTGCAGTGTAAAGGCCGACAGGACCAGCAGTACACAGTACCAAGTCAACCCACTCAAGGGTCTTTTCAGAGGCAATCAATGGGTCAGATTCACCGGTCAGTGCTTCTGCTTCATCTTCGTTCATCGCAACCACGGTTACATGATCGCGTAGGAAATCACGCCACCACTGTGGATCATCTTCGATCACAAACTTGGTGCCCAGAGTCAGAACAACGGGTACATCGTGCTTTTTCGCGTATTCAATCGCCTGCATGGTTGCTGCTGGCATTGGGTCGCCATCTTTACAACGTACCAAGTAAGCCGTCAGTACCAGCGCAGAAGCACGCTTAAACACATCTTCAGGGATACTGCTTGGCTCAAGCTGGTTCATACGACCTTCGTTGATAGCGAAAGTACGCTCGCCTTCTTTAGAGATCAGGGCAAAACAGCGGCCAATTGGACCATTTACTGGTTGCAGGTGGTTCATATCCATGCGGCTTGAGGTGTTGCAAAGATAACGGTAAGCGTAACTGCCGATTTCGATATCTTTACTCATCACACCCAGCAGTACTGATTTATCATCAGCCAGCACAGAATAGTTGTGAAGGGTATTACCGATTGTGCCACCAGCGAACTCGTGGCTGATCAGTTCTTTTTCTTTTAGCTCGCGGTAAAGCGCTTCCGCTTTCTCATCGGAGATAACCAGCGAGTGGCCTTTACTTAGCTCATAGCGTTCCAGGAATTCATCTTCAACGCAGGCTTCAATATCAACCAAAGTCTGGTCAATACCAACAATATGCGTGCGTGTTAGTCGCTTATCTTGCTTAGTTTGACTAAGAAGAGGATCACGTGCATGGACCGGGAAGTAATGCTTGGATTTACGTTGGCCTGGAAATTTCATGTCAATGAGCTGTCTGTTGAGAAATTTTTGCGAATTCTATCACAGAATATAGAACAAAAAAGAAAAAGCTCTCACAGAATGTGAGAGCTCCATCGTCAATCAGGCAAGATTCCCATACAGGGTGTTCATCAATATCGACACCCTATTCCTGTAGGGGTAGGAACTACCAACCTTGGCTGTGCTGCTGCACAAGTGAAGCCATCAAGTCGATATGGGCCGGGTTATCATTCAGGCATGGGATCAAGTTAAAGCTCTCGCCGCCCGCTTCAAGAAAGACCTCTTTACAACCTTCGGCAATTTCTTCCAACGTCTCTAAACAGTCCACTGAAAATGCTGGGCAAATCACATCAAGGCGTTTGACCCCTTTCTGGGCCAACTCTCGGATCGTACCCTCGGTATAAGGCTTGAGCCATTCTTCCCGGCCAAAAATGGACTGGTAGCTCATGCTCATGTTCTCCCGTGGCATATCGAGTTGTTCAGCCAGCAGCGCCGTGGTGCCATTACAATGTTCAGGATACGGATCGCCATTATCAGCATAACGTTTCGGAATACCGTGGTAAGAGCACAGCAAATAATCGGCTTTTCCGTTCTGCTGCCAAAAGTCATTCACTGACTCAGCCAGTGCAGAAATGTAGTCAGGATGATCGTAATAGTGGTTCACAAAACGCAGTTCAGGAATATCCGCCCTCGCCTTCAGCACTTTGGCCACCTTGTCAAAAACTGCTGCCGTCGTAGTACGTGAGTACTGCGGGTACAAAGGCAATACCAGCACACGTTCGCAACCCTGTTTTTTCAATGCATCAAGGCCATCAACAATCGCTGGGCTACCATAGGTCATCCCCAACTCTACCGGTACACCCAACTTTTCGGTCAACGCCTGCTGCTGACGTCTTGAGTACACCATCAGCGGTGAACCTCCATCCATCCAGACCGACTGGTACAATTTCGCGACCTTCGGAGAGCGGATTGGCAAAATAGCACCATGGAGGATCGGACACCAAAGCCAACGGTTCATATCAACGACACGGTGATCATGGAGGAAATCGGACAGGAAGCGTTTTACTCCTGCCGGCGTTGCTTCATCAGGCGTACCTAGATTCACTAGCAGCACCCCATACGGGCGGGTCTGGTTATTGTTATTGATGTTTTGCTCGCTCATATCATCCTTCACGCTTACAGCGGTTTTGGTCAATAGATATAACTGTATCAGTTTTCTTTTCAGTCGGTTATACCACATGCGACATTATTTGGATCATTTTTCTGCCACATAAAAAAACGGGCTGACCTAATGGCCAACCCGTCTCTGAACTTGCTAAGCAGCTTGCAATTAAGCCAGTGCTTTTTCCAGCTCTGCGCTTACAGCGGCTACTGGCTGAGTACCGTCGAATTTCAGGTACTTAGTGTTGCCTGCGTCTGCTTCTTTGTTGTAGTAAGCAATCAAAGGTGCAGTCTGCTCGTGGTATACACCTAGGCGAGCACGTACTGTTTCTTCTTTGTCGTCATCACGAACAACAAGATCTTCACCTGTTACGTCGTCTTTACCTTCAACCTTAGGCGGGTTGTAAACTGTGTGGTAAGTACGGCCAGAAGCTAGGTGGGCACGACGGCCAGCCATACGCTCAACGATCACATCGTCAGCTACGTCGAACTCGATCACGTAGTCAACGTCAACGCCGATTTCTTTCAGACCGTCAGCCTGAGGGATCGTGCGTGGGAAGCCGTCAAGCAGGAAGCCTTTTGCACAGTCGTCTTCAGCAATACGCTCTTTAACCAGACCAAGGATGATGTCGTCTGACACAAGCTGGCCAGCATCAATGACGGATTTCGCTTGTTTACCTAGCTCAGTACCTGCCTTGATTGCTGCACGTAGCATGTCACCAGTAGAGATTTGTGGAATACCAAATTTCTCCATGATGAATTGTGCCTGAGTACCTTTACCTGCACCTGGAGCGCCCAGAAGAATGATGCGCATCTTGTTCCCCTTTAGATTTGAATGGAGTTTTCAAAGAAGTGAAAAATACACTGATTACGCCGCAGTCGCAAGCCCAGTCCCTGACTGGGCAGCGATTACATGCTGTATCAGAATACAATTTGACACCGGTAGCAGGCGATTAGACCTTAGTCCTACCCTGCCCCGGTTCGGTATATTCAGCCGTTATACCAGCAGTTTGTTGACAGCAGCAAGGAACTGGGACGGATCGTCCATACTTCCCTTCTCGGCAAGCATGGCTTGGCCCAGTAGCATTTCCACCCAGCGGCCAAAGGTTTCTTCATCCGCTTCATCGGCCATCTTGCTCACCAATGGGTGCTCAGGGTTCAGCTCGAAAATGTACTGGACTTCAGGTGCGTCATGGCCAGCCGCAGCCAGCAGTTTCGCCATCTGGGTGCCCATCTCATTCTCGTCGGTCACCACAACCGCAGGGGTGTCCTTAAGCTTGAACGTAGTGCGCACATCTTTCACACGCTCGCCAAGGTAGGACTTGGTACGCTCAACCACAGATTGGAAGGCTTCTTCCGTTTCCTTACGCTTCTCTTTCTCTTCTTCCTGCTCAAACGCAGAAAGGTCAAGGTCCGCTTTGGTGATGGCTTGGAACTGCTTGCCATCGAACTCTGGCAGATGGCCCATCAACCATTCGTCAATGCGGTCGTGCATCAGCAGCACTTCAAGGCCTTTAGTACGGAACTGTTCAAGGTGCGGGCTATTTTTCGCCGCGCTGAAGCTGTCGGCCGTCAGGAAGTAGATCTTGTCCTGGCCTTCTTTCATTCGCTCGATGTAACCAGCCAGTGATACCGTTTGTTCAACAGTCTCGGCATGGGTTGAGCTAAAGCGAAGCAGCTTGGCAATTTTCTCGCGGTTGGCGAAATCTTCAACCGGGCCTTCTTTTAATACCTGGCCAAATTCATTCCATAGGGTCTGGTATTTCTCGGCATCATTGTTCGCCAAGCGTTCCATCATGGTCAAAGCACGTTTAGTACATGCTTTACGCAATGACTGGGTCACCTTGTTGTCCTGCAGAATTTCACGCGAAACGTTCAGTGGCAGATCATTAGAGTCAATCAGGCCACGCATAAAGCGCAGGTATGACGGCATGAACTGCTCGGCATCGTCCATAATAAAGACGCGCTGAACGTAAAGCTTCAAGCCGTGCTTGCTGTCACGGTTGTACAAATCCCATGGCGCCTTAGACGGGATGTATAGCAAGCTCGTGTAGTCCTGCTTACCTTCGACACGGTTATGGCTCCATGTCAGTGGCTCAGCAAAGTCATGGGAGACATGCTTGTAGAACTCTTGGTATTCCTCTTCGGTAATGTCTGACTTATTGCGGGTCCAAAGCGCTTGGGCCTTGTTGATCTGCTCCCACTTACGGCCAGTCTCTTTACCTTCTTCATCTCGCACTACGGTCTGGATATGAACCGGGATACCGATATGGTCAGAGTATTTACCGATGATGTCACGCAGGCGGTGCTCGCTTAGAAATTCTTTTTCTTCTTCACGCAGGTGAAGAACAATGTCAGTACCACGGCTTTCTTTCTCGATATCTTCAACCGTGTAATCACCCTCGCCACCTGACTGCCATGAAACCGCCTGATCCGCTGCAACACCAGCAGCACGGGTATTAACGGTCACAGAGTCCGCTACGATAAAGGCCGAGTAGAAGCCGACACCGAATTGGCCGATCAGCTGGGAGTCTTTTGATTCATCTTCGCTTAACTTGGCAAAGAAATCTTTAGTACCGGATTTGGCAATAGTACCCAAATGCTCAATCACATCATCCCGGGTCATACCAATGCCGTTGTCACTGATAGTCAATGTGCCAGCCTGCTCATTGAAAGACAGCTTCACACCCAGCTCGGCATCATTTTCATACAAGTCTGGCTGAGACAACGCACGGAAGCGCAGCTTGTCGGCGGCATCGGACGCATTTGAAATCAACTCGCGCAAAAAGATCTCTTTGTTGGAATACAAAGAATGGATCATCAGTTGCAACAGTTGCTTCACCTCAGACTGAAAACCACGGGTTTCCTTATTGTTGTGGATAGTTTGTTCGCTCATTTCAACTCCGAAACTTGTATCAATAAACATTCGGGGATCTAAAACAGCCGCCTCTTGCAGCTACCCTTTACATTTCCCTATATACATATGGTCAAACGTAGCGTTTTCAACCTAAAATACACGTTTTATGTTTTTGATATTTTTTCAGAGCCATTTTTTATAATTTTTATATTCAGAAGAGATTCAGGGTTGGTGCGTATTATATGCGCAGATAGTGTACCCTTGGTGCTAAAAATGAATAAATTAGAAAGTAAATTCCTAATTGGTCAACGCTTTTTGTTTGACCCATACGACAACAGCTTAATTGACCAACACGAAAATGATGAGCTTACCCGACTAGGTAGTAACGAAAGTCGAGCATTAAGCTTACTCATTGAAGACCCAGGAGCCATCATTACCCGTACCCGCCTGCATGATTTTGTCTGGCGTGAGCAGGGTTTTGAGGTTGATGATTCGAGCCTGACCCAGGCAATTTCTACCCTGCGTAAAGCACTCAAAGACTCCACCAAGTCACCTGAGTTCATCAAAACCGTACCTAAGCGCGGTTACCAGATGATCGCGATGGTTGAATCCTTGTCAGAAATTGCCTCGTCAGCTAGTGCTGAGCAAGCCGAAGCACTTGCTGAGAAATTAGATGAGCCGTCAGAGGTTGAACGCGAGCTGTTCGAACACAGCCAGCAAACGACACCACCTAAAACCTATACGCCAACTCCACAGCCTCAAGCTAAGAAACGCCCGCTACCGATGGCGGCTATTTCTGGTTTGTTAGTTTTGATTGCTCTGTTACTACCGGTGATAGTGAACTTAAGCGTGCCACCTAAGTCTGCCGCATTCGATCAATTCACTGTCGTTGATGATGTCCCAGTCTTGATCCCTGCCAATCACCCGCCCCTTGGCCAATGGGAAGGTATGATCACCCAGTGTGTTGAAAGTTATCTGGATTTCCACTCAGATAATAAACGCCCAATGGAGGTGATTGTATCCGGCGGTCAAAACTCCCAGCTTTGGGTTAACTACGTCCACTCGTATGATAAACCCGCCGAGAATGTCACCCTTCGTTTGTTGACTAGCCACAAGGACAATATCGCGATATGTCAGTAAATACCCACAAGCAGTCAATCAAGCACTTTATCTTCAAATATTGGGCATTCATCCTTCTTGGCCTATCTGTCATGTTCAGTGCTTGGCTTTATTTTTCAAGTGACTACAAACAAGAACAGTTGCTGATCTCCCGTGAGTGGCAATCGAGAACCGTCAGCCGTATTGAGGAAACTGAACTGGAACAACTCGGTATGCTGCGTCGTGTCGAGCAAACTAGCCATGTGGTTTACCTCCCGAATAAGACATATTCGCGTATCACCTTGATGAGGTTATTCAGCGATAATGACCAGCCGTTAACGATTCATATTTCGGAATCTGGCAGTTGGGATGTCAGTGGTAAGTACCTGCTAACCGAGCCGAGAGAGTTTAAAGATATCACTTCCGGCACCAATGAGGACTTCAAGCCTGAGCACCTGAAGATCATCAACCAGATCTACCGTATGGATGCCCAACAAAGCCGCCGTATGGACATCATTGATGAGAAGACCATCCTGCTGACCAGTTTGTCTTACGGTTCGCACATCCTGTATTCGCTGTAAGTTAAGTATTCGACGCTAGAGTTAATCAAACCGCTCAGAAATGGGCGGTTTTTTTATAACAAATCGGTGCTGTGGTGCTGTGGTGCTGTGGTGCTGTGGTGCTGTGGTGCTGTGGTGCTGTGGTGCTGTGGTGCTGTGGTGCTGTGGTGCTGTGGTGCTGTGGTGCTGTGGTGCTGTGGTGCTGT
>NZ_PYMB01000039.1 GCF_003026455.1 Photobacterium rosenbergii | reverse complement strand
CAACTTAGGAGATACAATTATGGGTATTTTTTCACGTTTTGCCGACATCGTTAATGCCAACGTCAATTCATTACTAGATAAGGCTGAAGATCCTCAGAAAATGATCCGCCTTATCATCCAGGAAATGGAAGATACACTAGTTGAAGTTCGTACTTCTTCAGCGCGTGCTTTGGCTGACAAGAAAGAGTTGCAGCGCCGTATTCAGGCGATTGAATCACAAAGCCGTGATTGGCAGGAAAAAGCCAGCCTGGCTATCCAGAAAGGCCGCGAAGATCTTGCCCGTGCAGCCTTGATTGAAAAGCAGAAGCTGAACGATGTTGCGCTGACTTTGCACGAAGAATACAAGCTGGTGGAGGAAACTATCGAAAAACTGGCAGCTGAAGTGGCTGAGCTAGAGCGTAAGCTTCAGGAAACCCGTGCCCGCCAGCAGGCGTTGGTAATGCGCCACAAAGCTGCTGATACCCGTCGTGATGTGCGCCGCCAGTTGGATACCGGCAAGGTAGACGAAGCACTGTCGAAATTCGAGCAATACGAGCGCCGTATTGATGAGATGGAAGCAGAAGCTGATAGCTACAGCATTGGGCGTGGCAAGAACCTGCATGATGAATTTGCTGATCTACAGGCACAAGATGAAATCGAAAAAGAGCTTGAGCGCATGAAAGCCAACCTCAAGGACAAAGAGTAATTCACCTTAACAGAAATTGGTTGTTATGATGGTTGTGGCTATTGTGACAATCTAATGAATTGAATCTGCGCGAATTAAAGGAGAGAAATAATGTCTATGGGGTTTATTGTTTGGCCGTTAGTCGTATTCATGATCTTTGTTGCCCCGCTGTGGTTGATCCTTCACTACCGAAGCAAGAAGCATGCTAGTGAAGGGCTGTCTGGTGATGATCAGCAGAAACTGCAGGCGCTGGTGGCTCGCGCAGAGCAGATGCAAGAGCGGATTGTGACCCTAGAACGAATTCTAGATGCGGAAGTGCCGCAATGGAGGCGCAAATCATGAGTAAAACCCTCTACCGCGACCCGAAAAACGGTAAGTTAGGTGGCGTTTGTGCCGGTGTTGCCGAATACTTTGGTATGGAAATCTGGTTGGTGAGGATCCTCACTGTGTCAGCGTTTTTACTCGGAGTTGGTTTCTTTGTCACTGTGGCCTATATCGCTGCGTGTTTCATCTTGGAGAAAATGCCGGAAGAGCGGAGTCAGCAACAGACTATTTTCCGCGAACATCATGTCAAGCAGAAGCCTTGGCAAGCAGGAAAGCCTGCGGGGCAAATTCTGCACAATGTCGAAGTTGAGCTCGACAAGATGGAACAGGAACTGCGGGATATGGAGTCCTATGTGACTTCCTCGGCCTTCAAGGTGGATCGCGAATTCCGTAACCTCTAGTGGGCAGGTACGCACAAAAGCAGGCAGCCGCCTGCTTTTTCTTTTTTCGCCATGGAACATTTTCCTCTCCATAGACACAAAGAATTGGTATCGGGTGATAGGTGAACGTAATGGTTCATCAAGGGTTAATAACGCCCGGCGTATAGTTTGGCTATGAGCCGTTTCGCGCTGTGAGTGAATTTTTTCAGGAAAGTTTATGAATCGATTTAGCAATGAGTTGAACAAACTGGTGAACCGGAGTTTAGATCGCCATGTCCGTTTGGCGGTGACGGGGCTGTCCCGTGCAGGTAAAACTGCGTTTATTACTTCACTGGTCAATCAGCTTATGCATGTGAGTACCAATCCGAGGTTGCCACTTTTCACTGCTGTCAGGGATGGCCAGCTTTTGGGTGCCAAGCGGGTACCGCAAATAGACATGCATGTACCGAAATTTGGCTATGAAGAGGGGATGGGGGCGTTGCTTTCGGCCCCTCCAAGTTGGCCCGAGCCAACCCGGGATGTCAGCCAGACCCGTTTAGCCCTGCGATATAAGCCCCAGCGGGGGCCGATGAAACTGTTGCAGGACACCGCTACCTTGTACCTCGATATTGTCGACTACCCTGGTGAGTGGTTGTTGGATCTGCCGCTGCTGGAGCTGGATTTCATGACATGGTCACGCCAGCAAGCCCAGATATTGAAAGGCAAGCGTGCCGAGTTGGCAACGGGATGGTTGGCTATGGCCGAGGAGTTTGACCCTCTAGCGCCAGCCGATGAAACCTTGATTGAGCAAATCTCAGCACGATTTACCGAGTACTTGTACAAGTGCAAAGCTGAGGGCGGCTTGCATTGGGTGCAGCCTGGTCGCTTTGTCTTACCGGGCGAGTTGGCCGGGGCGCCGGTATTGCAGTTCTTCCCTATGGTTTGGCTGGAGAAAATTACTGAGCAGCAGTGGAATGATGCCAGTGATGAAACCAACTTGGGCATGCTAAAGAGCCGCTACCGCTATTACCAACAACATGTAGTGAAGGCGTTTTACAAAGAGCATTTCTCCAAGTTTGACCGTCAGATCATCTTAGTTGACTGCCTACAGCCACTGAATGCTGGGCCGGAGTCCTTCAATGATATGCGCCAGGCTCTGGATCAGTTAATGCAAAGTTTCCGTTACGGCCGCAGTTCGATGCTAAAGCGCTTGTTCTCGCCACGTATAGACAAGGTGCTGTTCGCGGCGACCAAAGCCGATCACGTGACGCCGGAGCAGCATCCTAATCTGGTCAGCCTGCTTCAGCAGTTAGTGAATGAAGCATGGCAGACGGCGTCGTTTGAAGGGATCAAGATGGATTGTGTCAGCCTGTCATCGATACAGGCAACTGAGCCGGGCTTTGTGGATTACCACGGTCGCCAGGTCCCTGCGCTGAGGGGGCATCAAATCGACGGGGAGGCGAAAACCTTGTTCCCCGGCGAAGTCCCTCGTCGATTGCCAAACGATGCGTTTTGGCAGCAGTCCGGATTTGATTTTATTAATTTCCGTCCGCTTGAAATGCAAAGCGACGAGCCATTGCCGCATATCCGGATGGATAAGGCGATGGAGTACCTGTTAGGGGACAAACTGCAATGAGTGAGCCGTTGAAAAGTAAAATTGTCTTTGATGAGCCAGTCAAGCCTGAGCCGGCAACCGCCGAGGTGGAGTTGACCTCCCAACTCCAGTTTGCCGAGCAGGAGAAGACGTTCTTGCCAGAAACCACAGATATCGACCAAGCCGATGTCGAAGCTGAGCTCGACAGGGCGCTGAGAAGTAAACCCAAGCGCCGCTCCGGTTGGCTTAAAGGGTTGCTGGTTGCCGGTGCTGCGATGGTCGGTTGGCAAACGGTGGATTATGTTGTGACGGCTTATCAGGGCGGGGACTGGCTAGCCCTTGGCTGGAGTGTGATTGTCGCGGGTATTGCCGGAGCAGGTATTACTGCTTTGGGCCGTGAGCTTCTAAGCCTACGCCGTTTAAAGCAGCGCCAGAGTGAGCGTGAACAGGCCCAGGCATTGCTTGAGGCTGATGGTATTGGCCAAGCCAAGGCATTTTGTACCAAGCTAGCTAAACAGGGCAAGGCAGTGGAGGAGCATGCCGGCTATGATAAATGGCTAAACTCTCTGGCCGCGACCCACAATGATCGTGAAGTGATGCAACTCTATGATCGTATGGTGCTGGGTCAGCAAGATAAGCTAGCGCGTAAACTGGTGGCGAAATATGCCAGCGAAGCTGCTGTGATGGTCGCGGTCAGTCCGTTGGCCTTGGCGGATATGCTGCTGGTGGCTTGGCGTAATTTCCGCTTGATTGACCAGATTTCCAAGGTCTATGGCGTTGAGTTAGGTTATTGGTCGCGGATCAAGTTAGTCAAACTGGTATTGGCTAACATGGCTGTAGCGGGCGCCACTGAAGTCATTGCCGACGGGGGGATGGACATGCTTTCGATGGACTTGGCGGGTAGGGTGTCCACCCGGGTCGCGCAAGGTGTCGGGGTTGGCTTGCTAACGGGGCGCTTGGGGCTTAAAGCAATTAGCTTAATGCGGCCTTTGCCATGGCAGTCGGAGCAGCAACCTAAGCTGAGCGAAATCCGCAAGGATCTGCTTACGCGATTGACCCACAAAGACCGTCAGGACTAGGTGACGACCTAGAAAAATAAGGCCTGCGAGGGCCTTATTTTTTGGTCTTTGGGTCGATTTTGACCTCATTCATTTTATTCAGTATGGCGATATATCACTGCCGATGGATTGATAGTGCGCAACCTCTCAGGTATGGACGTCAATGACTTGACTCAACTTCAGGGAAGGCGCAAACTTCTAGTGTCAACAATTCCTGACACCTTGGAAGATAATAAATATGAGGCTACAAGTCTTTTGCGAAGACCGACTTGGCATGACCCGAGAGCTGCTGGATATCCTTGCGAGCCGGCAGATTGACTTACGGGGCATTGAAATTGACCGGGTTGGGATTATTTACCTAAACTGCCCAGAAGTTGAGTTTGAGCAGTTCAGCCAGTTGATGTCGCAGATCCGCCAATTGGACGGAGTGACAGATGTCAGAAAGATCCAGTTCATGCCGAGCGAGCGTGAACACAAAGAGCTCAAAGCATTGCTGGAAGCCTTACCTGATCCGTTTTTCTCTGTTAGCTTGCAAGGCAAGATCGATCTAGCCAATGACGCAGCTGAAGTATTACTTGGCAAAAGCCGTGAGGAAATTGTCGGTGAACATATTCAGACCTTTGTCGGTTTCAATGTTCACAACTGGTTAGAAAAAGAGAAGGCTAGCCGACGCAGTGAGCTGGTGGTGTTATCCGGCCTTGATTACATGATGGAAATCATGCCGGTGTATGTCACCGACGAGACTGAAGAGCAAGTCTTGGCCAGTGCGGTGATCCTGCTTAAATCGTTATCGGAAGCCAAGATGCCGTTGGCGATGCGCCAACTCAGTGGTGACAATGGCTTTGAGCACCTAGTTGGCCAGTCCTCCCGCTTCAAACAGTTGGTGTCACAAGCTAAAAAATTGGCGATGTTGGATGCCCCATTGCTCATCCAGGGTGAGACCGGTACTGGTAAGGAAATGCTGGCTCGGGCCTGTCATCAGCGCTCGCTGCGTCGTGATAACCCATTCCTGTTGGTTAACTGCATGTCGATGCCAGATAACGCGGCAGAAACCGAATTATTTGGTATGGCGGCAACAGCCACCGAGCCGGGTAAGAAAGGTATCTTCGAACAAGCTGATGGTGGTATTGCCTTCCTGTACGAAGTGGGCGAAATGTCTGAGCACCTGCAGATCAAACTGCTTCGCTTCCTGCAGGACGGTACGTTCCGTCGTGTAGGCGAAGAGAAGGAGATGAAGGTGGATGTTCGTGTGATCTGTTCGACCCAGAAGAAGCTGCCTGAATTGGTCGCGACGGGCCAGTTTAGGGAAGATCTATACTACCGCCTCAATGTCTTGGCACTGACCGTACCGCCACTGCGTGAAAGAACCGCTGATATTGTCCCGTTGGCCGATCTGTTTTTGAGCCAGTTTGCCCAGGAATTGCAGCAGCCTAAACCGTCTATTTCCCCTGAGGTCGCCCAGTACCTGAGTCAATATGCCTGGCCGGGTAATATCCGCCAGTTGCGTAATGTTCTGTTCCGTGCGATGACCCAGCTTGATGGGACGGAAATCAGTGTTGATGATATCCAGTTGCCGGAAAATGAATCGGCAACCGTGATCAGCGAAGAAACCTTAGATGGCTCGCTGGATGAAATCATGAAGCGCTATGAGTCAGGCATCCTCAACAGCCTGTACCGCAGCTACCCGTCAACCCGCAAGCTAGCGAAAAGGCTAGGTGTCTCACACACCGCCGTCGCCAACAAGTTGCGGGAGTATGGGATTGGCAAGCACTAAGCTGTCGATTTAGTGATGGATAAGACACCAAAGGAGCCTTAGGGCTCCTTTGTTTTTTGAGGTCCTAGGAAAAGCGGGTCCTAGTTCCTGGGAGAAGCAAAAGTAGAAACAGGTGCTATTAGGAAAGGATACGAGATCTTTGAAAAAGCGAAAAACAGAAGCAAGAGCTTGACGTATCGAAGCTTTCGGCAAATTCTGCCGGCAGAACCCAGAACCCAGAACCCAGAACCCAGAACCCAGAACCCAGAACCCAGAACCCAGAACCCAGAACCCAGAACCTATCCTTTCTACTTCAACAACCTCAACTTTCCTTGCTCTAGCTCCCTGAGCTGGCAGATCAGATCCTGGCCGTAGCGGCAGCTTTGCTGTGCCTCGACTTCGGTGGCAACCCGGTGGCACGGGATAATGATTGGGATAGGGTTGACGTTTTTTGCCATGCCTATGGCGAGGATGGCGGTTGAATGCTCGATGTGGGTAGCGATTTGTTGGTATGAACGGTGGCTGTTGTAAGGGATTTCGCTGATGGCTTGCCACACTTGTTGCTGGAAGTCGGTACCGGGAGGGGCGAGGGGAATGGTGAACTGTTTGCGTTTTCCGTCGAGGTATTCAGCGAGCTGGGCGATAAAAGGGGCCATGAAATCCGGGTCATGTTCCCAGTGGCTGTCTGGGGAAAATCCGCCACTAGCGATAGTAAGTTGTCGTAATCCCTGCTCGTCTGCTAATAAGTATATCTTTCCCAATACCGTATCAAGGTGGTCGTAATACATAGTCATCACTGTGTTGGTTAGCGTCAATCGCGGCGCGGCTATCACAATGATAGCTCAAACATGCGGCCAAATCTTTGTCCTGAAATAAGTTTATCTTCCGGGTATATTCATCGCTGGTTGGCTGTGCTAACGTTTCAACATTGTATGTCGCATAAGGATAATGTGCTGTTGTTTCATTCTATTATCACCCGGGCAACGTCAATCGATATTGGTGATGCGGTTGTTAGGCTTATTACCACCAAAGATGTCGCGGCCATTACCGCATACTACCAACGTAACAGGGCTTTCCTCCAGCCTTGGGAACCGCTGCGTGAAGAGGCTTTCTTTACCGAAACAGGTTGGCATCGGCGTTTGGAGCAATTGATGCAGTTGCACAAACATAAAATGGCCTACTACTTTGTGATCCAGCAGAAAAGCAGTGATGAAATTTGTGGGGTGGTAAATTACAGCAACCTCGTGCGTCATCCCTTCCATGCTTGCCATGTGGGTTATTCGCTTGATCAGGATTGCCAAGGGCAGGGTTTGATGAGCCGCTCATTGGCTGCAGCGAACCGCTGGATGTTCGAAGACCAGAGTTTCCACCGGATTATGGCAGCCTATATGCCCCGCAACGCCAAGAGTGCCGCTGTGCTGAAAAAATGCGGCTTTGTGATTGAGGGTGAGGCTAAGGATTACCTGTTGATCAACGGCAAGTGGGAAGACCATATCCTGACAGCTTGTATCAATGAAGACTGGACGATGCCGGTTTAACATCAGGTTGCGACTGTTCATGCCGCTGAATAAAAAACGAGAGCCAACGGGCTCTCGTTTTGGTTTTTGGCATACTCAAAATCAGGTTTGGGCTAGATACGTTGCCAAAGCTCTGTGTAACGGCCATTTTGCTTCAGTAGGCTCTGGTGCTTGCCTTGTTCAATGATTTCACCTTCGTCCATCAGGCAGATGTGATCCATTTGCTCAAGGCCGACGAGTCGATGGGTGATAAACAGCACCGTTTTGTCTTTGGCGTGCTCAAGCAACAAGCTCATGATTTGTTGTTCGGTACGGCGGTCTAGGCCCTCAGTTGGCTCATCCATTAGGAGGATTGGCGCATCGTGCAGCAGGGCACGGGCAATACCGATACGGCGGCGCTCACCCCCTGAGATCTGGCGGCCACCTTCACCTAGCCAAGTATCTAAGCCTTTTCCTTCTAGCAACGCACTTAGCCCTACTTTTTCCAAAACATCACAGAACTCTTCGTCAGTGCCTGCTGGTTTGGCTAGCAGTAGGTTCTCACGCAATGAACCATTGAAGACATCGACACGCTGGCTGACGACCGTAATGGCTTTGCGCAGAGGGGCTTCCTGCCATTGTGGCAGCGAGACACCGTCTAGGGTGATCTGCCCTTGCTGAGGATCCCAGTTACGTGTCAACAGCTGCAGCAAGGTTGATTTACCACAACCGGTACGACCAAGCAGGGCAACCTTTTCACCCGCCCCGATAGTCAAAGAGATATCTTTTAATACCGGCTCATCGCTACCGTAGTAGGTATAGCTGATGTTCTGAATATCCAGCGCCCCTTGAACCTCGGCGGTGTGGCCATCGGGATCAAACGGGGTATCCGGCGTTGCTTCAATGATCTCATTGAGGCGGCGGGCTGACGTCAGGGTTTGGCCTAGGTACTGGAACGCGCCAGCTACAGGCATCATCAGTTCGAAACTCGCCATAGTCGCGAAGGCGACCATTGCCACAAACGGGTCTGGAGCTTGGCCAGCAATACCATCGGCAGCCATCCAGGTGATCAACACTAGGGTCCAGCCGGTAGCTGCCATCAAGATAGCATTGGCTAGGCCGGTCAGGTTCGCCATCTTGCGCTGGGCATTGAGAAGCGACTGCTGTTCATCAAGGGCTGCTTGGTAGTAGCGGTCCTCGGCATTGAACAACAATAGTTCGGCATTGCCCTGGATCCAATCAAGCATCTTCACCCGGTAGTTGGCCTTGGCCATCGTTAGGGTCTCGCCATTGGATTTACCCAGACGGTAGAAAATGACCGGTAGGATCAGCATTAGGGCCAGCAAAATGGCACCTAAAGTCAGGCCGATGGTTGGGTCGAACCAGGCTAAGAAGCCGGTAATCGCCAGCAAGCCGATTACGCCAATCAGCAATGGGCTAACCAAGCGTAAATAGACATGGTCCATGGCGTCGACATCAGCCACCAAGCGGTTGAGCAGGTCGGCATCGCGCAAGTTGGTCTGGCGGCCCGGGATCAACGGTGTCAGCTTGCGGAAGAAGAACAAGCGTAGGTCTGCCAGCAACTTGAAAGTCGCGTTGTGGCTGACTACACGCTCGCCCCAGCGCCCAGCCGTGCGGGCAATCGAGAAACCTCGTACGCCAGCACCAGGCAACATGTAGTTGAATGTCTCCCGGGCGATAGTCAGGCCTGCCACTGCCGAAGCGGCAATAAACCAACCAGATAGGGTCAACAGGCTCATGGCAGCCAATAGGGTACCAAGCCCCAGTAGCATACCCAGTGTTAGGCCAAACCAGTGTTTACGGTATAGCTTGAGGTAAGGGATTAAATCACGCATCGAGATCCCTCTTGTCGGTATGGGCTAGCATCTCAGCAAGTAGGCCTTGCTGGCGGATCTGTTCAAACGGACCGTTCTGAACCAATTTGCCGTTATCCATCACCAAAACACGGTCCATAGCGGCTAGTTGATCTAGGCGGTGGCTAACCATAAGGGCCGTTTGGCCACTGACGGCATTTTTCAGGCTATCTAGTACCAAGTGTTCAGAGTTGGCATCGAGGCTGGCAGTTGGTTCATCGAGAATCCAGAAGGCACCGCTTTGCAGCATGGCACGGGCAACGGCGATACGCTGTGCCTGGCCGACAGAAAGGCCACCGGAACGGTCTCCCACCTGGTGCTGGTAACCTCTCTCCAGACGCGAGATAAATTCATCGGCATAGGCTTGCTGCGAAACTTGCTTGATGTGCTCGTCAGTCGCTAGTGGGTTGCCCAATGTGATGTTGTCGCGGACAGTACCGTGCAGCAGTAGTGGGTTTTGTCCGACCCAGCTGATTGCCTGGCGCCACTGGCTGTGGTCAAGCTCGCTAAGTTCAACGCCGTTGATTTTCAAGCTGCCGCGGTATGGCAGGAAGCCTAGCAGGGCATTGAGCAGGCTGGTTTTACCAGCACCACTTGGGCCGACTAAGGCTACTTGCTCATGGGCATTAATATCGAAATTAAGCGGGCCTGCCAAAACTTGGCCTTGAGGGCTCAGTACTTCCAACTGCTCGGCACTGATAGAGATAGTCTCAGGGGAGTCAAGGTTGGTTTGGCCTTGGCTCATGCCATCGGCTTCGCTGTCGAGGAACTCAACAATGGACTCGGCTGCCCCGATCGCTTGGGCTTTGGCGTGGTAGAACGTACCCAAATCGCGCAGAGGCTGGTAGAACTCAGGTGCCAGCACCAAAATGAACAGGCCGGTAAATAGGCTGATTGGTACGCCGTAGTGGCCGAAGTTCAGCTCGCCAATGAATGAGAAGCCAAAGTAAACCGCAACGATTGCCACTGATATCGCCGAGAAGAACTCTAATACTGCCGATGATAGGAAGGCCATCCGCAACACTTCCATGGTGCGCTTGCGCAGCACATGGGAAGCAGCGTGGAGGTTTTCAGCCTCGGCTTCAGCGCGGTTGAACAGACGCAGCGTTGATAAGCCTTGCAAGCGGTCATAGAAATGACCTGACAGGCGCTGGAGCGCTTTGAAGTTACGGCGGTTGGCATCAGCAGCACCGAGGCCGACCAATGCCATGAACATAGGAACTAGCGGTGCGGTGATCAGGAAAATAAGTCCGGCAGCCCAGTTTAGCGGGAAGACGGCAAACAGGATCACCAGGGGAACCAGCACCGCAATCGACATTTGTGGGATATAGCGGGAGAAGAAGTCTTGCATCTCTTCTACCTGCTCCAGTACCAGGCTAGCCCAGACACCCGCAGGCTTGCCTTTGATATAGGCTGGACCTAACTGTTGCAAACGTTGCAGGATCAGTTGCCGGATATGCAGCCGGATTTGTTCGCCGCAGCGGTAACCGAATATTTCCCGGCCCCAGCTACAGGCGGCGCGCAGGCCGACGACGACAAACAGGCCGACGAAGCTGGAAACCAGCTGGTATTTATCGGTGTGTTCAATAATGAGTTGGTGCAGGATATGGGCAAGCAAAGCCGCTTGGCCAACGAGTAGCAACCCCGACAAGAACCCCAGGCCGACACTGAGCATGAGCCAGCGCTTAGCCAGCTTACTCTGTGATTTCAACCATTTGGTTAAATCGCGTTGTAATTGTTTATCCATATTAAATTCTTGAGCCGCTAAGGGCAGCCGGCTTAAAGGTGAAGGCTAAAAAGGCCACCTTGAAAGGTGGCCATAAGTATTATTTTTGTTCTTCTAGCGCGTCGAGGAAACGCTCGGCATCAAGTGCTGCCATGCAGCCAGTACCGGCAGAGGTAATGGCCTGACGGTAAGTGTGGTCCATGACATCACCTGCAGCGAAGATACCTTCTACGCTGGTTTGGGTGGCGTTACCTTCAGTACCAGACTGTACCTTGATGTAACCGTTGTTCATCTCAAGCTGGCCTTCAAAAATGCCAGTATTTGGCTGGTGGCCGATTGCGATGAAGGCACCCATCACATCAAGCGTTTCGGTTGCATCAGATTGGGTATCTTTGATGCGCACGGCAGTAACGCCCATATCGTCGCCCAGCACTTCATCCAGTACACGATCGGTGTGCAGAATAATATTGCCGTTTTCAACTTTGTCCATTAGTCGTTTGATAAGGATCTTCTCTGAACGGAAGGTATCACGACGGTGGATCAGGTGAACTTCTGAAGCGATGTTAGATAGGTAAAGCGCTTCTTCAACGGCAGTATTACCACCACCGACAACTGCCACTTTCTGGTTGCGGTAGAAGAAACCGTCACAGGTCGCACAAGCAGAAACGCCGCGGCCCTTGAAGTTTTCTTCCGACTCTAGGCCAAGGTATTTGGCTGAGGCACCGGTTGAGATGATCAAAGCATCACAGGTGTATTCACCGCTGTCGCCTTTTAGGCGGAAAGGGCGCTGGCTAAAATCAGTTTCATTGATGTGATCAAAAATGATTTCGGTCTCGAATCGCTCAGCGTGCTCTTTCATGCGATCCATAAGTGCAGGGCCGGTTAGGCCTTCAGCGTCACCTGGCCAGTTTTCTACTTCTGTGGTGGTGGTGAGCTGACCACCTTGCTGCATACCCGTGATCATTACCGGGTTTAGGTTGGCACGTGCAGCATAAACGGCTGCCGTATAACCAGCAGGACCAGAACCAAGGATGAGCAGTTTACAATGTCTTACGTTACTCATTACTTCTCCAGGCTGAATGAGATTTTTGATCTTGTGAAGGGTGATTGTAGGTAAATTGAGGCGCTATGGAAAGAGGAGGATTGTAGCGCAGCCTTTTCCCTGTAAAGTCACGCTGCCGAGGTGGATTCCCAGCAGCGATGATAATTTATTTAGATGTATTTGCTATAAGTGATAGCTAAAAGTTATATATAAATAATGTGCTAGTGCATGCTAATCGCGACCGTTGGATCGGTATAGTGCAAGTCAAAGCTATCGGCGACCTCTTTACATGTCACTTTACCGTGTATCACATTTAGCCCTGCAAGGAATCCAGAATCGTCCAAAAGAGCTTTTTTATAACCGAGATTTGCCAGCTTAATGACATAGGGCAGGGTGGCATTATTGAGGGCAAAGGCCGAAGTTCTCGCCACCGCGCCCGGCATATTAGCAACGCAATAATGGACCACATTATCGACTATATAGGTGGGTTCCGTATGGGTTGTTGGGTGCGAAGTTTCAAAGCATCCGCCTTGGTCAATAGCGACATCAACCAGTGCCGAGCCGGGTTTCATCTGCTTGACGTGCTGAGCGGTAATCAGCTTGGGCGCAGCGGCCCCGGGGATCAGCACCGCACCAATGATGATATCGGCTTCAGGCACCAGCTGGTCTATGATCTCAGAAGTCGAGTACACCAAATTCACAGCCCCTCTAAACTCGCAATCCAGCGCCCTCAAGGTATCGACGTTGCGGTCAAGCAAAGTGACATTGGCCCGCATGCCCACTGCCATCCTAGCGGCATTAGAGCCGACGACACCGCCACCCAATATGAGTACATTGGCCGGTTCGACACCGGGGACACCACTGAGTAATAGACCCCGTCCGCCGTTAGAATTCTCTAGCGTTTGGGCTCCTGCTTGGATAGACATTCTGCCCGCAACTTCTGACATCGGGGCTAAAAGCGGTAATCTGCCTGCTGAGTCGGTGACGGTTTCGTAAGCAATACAGACAGCTTTGCTGTCAATCAGGTCTTTTGTTTGCGGAAAATCTGGTGCAAGATGGAGATAAGTGAATAAAATTTGCCCTTCATTCAGCATGGCTCTTTCTACTGCTTGAGGCTCTTTTACTTTGACAATCATCTCTGATCTGGTAAAAACTTCTTTAGCGTTAGAAATAATTGTAGCGCCAGCGTTCTCATAGTCTGAGTCTGACAGCCCGATCCCGACACCGGCTTGGGTTTCGACCAGGACTTGATGACCGAGTGATGTGAGCTCACGGACACTGCTGGTTACCAGACCAACACGGTATTCGTGATTTTTGATTTCTTTGGGGACTCCAATAATCATGCTGCTCCTCCCTTGGCATCCAGTATGATTGGCTATTGACAAGGATGTAAATGCAGATCTAATGGCAGTATAGTTTGACTAACAGAGTATTTGATTCTAAAAAATAGAAAGATGTAGTATATTTTTTTGCAAGGAAGTAAGAAGGTGGAATAAAAAATGGTAGATACCAAGAAAAAACCATCCAAGGAATTGGATCGTATTGACCGTAACATTTTGAATGAACTTCAAAAAGACGGTCGCATTTCAAATGTAGAGTTATCCAAGCGTGTAGGCTTGTCTCCAACACCATGTCTTGAGCGTGTACGACGCCTAGAGCGTCAGGGCTACATCAGTGGCTACACCGCGTTGCTAAACCCTCAGTATCTTGATGCCTCCCTATTGGTTTTCGTGGAAATCACGCTAAACCGTGGTGCGCCTGATGTGTTTGAGCAGTTCAACAAGTCAGTGCAAGAGCTTGAAGACATCCAAGAATGCCACTTGGTATCTGGTGACTTCGACTACTTGCTGAAAACCCGTGTATCAGATATGTCTGCATACCGTAAGTTGTTGGGTGAAACCTTGCTGCGTCTTCCTGGTGTTAACGACACCCGTACCTATGTGGTAATGGAAGAAGTGAAGCAGACTAACAACCTTGTGATCAAAACGCGTTAAGCTTCACAACTGAAATAAGATACATCCAAACTCATTGGGTAGTTCAAACAAGCGGCCAGACAGCCGCTTGTTTTGTTTCTGGCGCTTTGTTTTGTTTACTGGCGTAACGGTAGTGAAAGCGACAAGCAATCAACAGATTGACGAAGTTAGCTATTACTAACCCAAGGTGCTGGGATTTTCAGCACATCCTGACAAATAATTACCACCCCGTCCGATATCCACCTTATCAAAATGGCAAATTATGACGCTATTTAGTATAAGATAGGCATTAGTTTTACTGGCGCCTGACACGCCATTAGCCATTGGCATAATAATAACAACGAGCAGGGATGTCCTTGTTCTGATAGTTAAAAAAGATTCAGCGTATCTCCCCCAACATTGCTCTTACAGGGCAGAAGGGGGGACGTTAGAGCAATTTGTTACATCGGAGTGTTTTTTTGAGGAAAGTAAAGGGCAAGAAGCAGCCTAAAATGCGCCTTTCCGGGGGACAGCGCTTACTGGAAAGTTTCCTAATCATCGGCATTCTGTCGGCGATTTTCATCATGGTTGCGTTGTTAAGTTTCGACCCAGCTGATCCTTCATGGTCCCAGACCGCGTGGGAAGGGCCGGTACAAAATAAAGCAGGGGCATTCGGCGCTTTGGTGGCCGATACCTTATTCTTTGCGTTTGGCTCGCTGGCCTATCCGTTACCTGCCGTCATTATTCTCGCTGCATGGGTGCTTTTCCGCCGCCGCCAGCAACCGCTCAAACTGGACTACATGATTTATGGTACCCGCCTGCTCGGTTTGCTAATCATTTTTGTCGCCAGTTGCGGGCTTGCCGATCTCAACTTTGATGATATTTGGTATTTCTCCTCTGGCGGTGTGATAGGTGATGTGGTGTCGAATATGGCATTGCCGCTGTTTAACTTGCTGGGTGCCACGCTGGTTCTAATGTTCGCCTGGGCGATGGGCTTTACCCTGTTTACTGGGATTTCCTGGCTCACCATTGTCGATATCATTGGTGAAACGGTGCTTGGCTCTCTTGCTTGGCTGCTCAACAAGGTTCGCTCTGACAAATCAGAGACATTAACGCCTTTTGCAGCCGATATCCCAGATGAGCACCAGACCGAGTTTGGCCGTCAGTTGGCGATGCAACAAACCGAATCTGAACCCGATGCCGATGATGTGCTGCTGGCTTCTAATAGCCAGGCATCTGCAGAGCTTGTTGATAGAAGCCGCTTTGCCCGTCAGGAACCAAGCTTTGGCCAATCGGGTCAACCCGACCCATTACTCAATGGGGTCGGGCTCCAAA
Source organism: Photobacterium rosenbergii (assembly GCF_003026455.1). Taxonomy (GTDB): domain Bacteria; phylum Pseudomonadota; class Gammaproteobacteria; order Enterobacterales; family Vibrionaceae; genus Photobacterium; species Photobacterium rosenbergii. Next base: position 17,106 of record NZ_PYMB01000039.1, on the reverse strand, counting down.
CTGATCCACTGATGGACTCTAGCGAACCGAAGATAGTGATGCCTGAACGTCATCGCCAAGCCCAGACACAAACGATAGCACCTGCTACTGCTGTGACGGCATCGACTGTTGCTGCTGCGCAAGCCGAAGCAAGCGCGGAGCCTGCTGCTGTGGTAATAGAGCAACCTGTGAGCCAGCCTGTTGTTCATACCCAAGCGCAAACAGCCAAACCGGTTGAGCCAATTGCGACGGAAACCCCTCAAGCGGGCGTCCAGCCGCAGAGTGACGAGGCTATTGTCGAAGAGGTTGTTGATGTTCAATCTACCCAGCAAGCCAAAGGCATGACGATTGCTGAGTTAGAAAGGCAGCTAGATATCGATGAGAACTTCACGGTGTATGTCGATGAGGGGCAGAGCCAAACTTCTGATGCTGACCCAGCAATCGACAACACTGCTATTGATAATGTAGGGGGGATTGCGGCAGCAGGTGTTGCTACTGCAGAGCCAACTGTTTCTGCCATAGCAGAAACAGCGGCAGTGAACCCGCAAGTGGTATCTGAATCACAAGCTGTACCAGAACCACAAATTGTTCCAGAGGCGGAACTGTCTTCAGGCATGTCATTTAACAATGATGATTTTGTTCCGGAGTCAACCGAAGCACATTCATCACAGGTTCATTTCGAGCCTGTTACAACAGAGCCTCATGTTGCTCAAACCGGTACCTTCGAACCTGTCGTTGAATCAGAGCCTTTGCACGCAGAGCCTGTTTCTCAACAAGCGGCTTACCAGGAGCCTGTTTACCATCAGCCTGCGTACCAAGAGCAAAGCGCTGAAGCTGAGGTTCAGCCTGAAGCCGCACCAACGGCACATGATATCGAAATCGGTGTGCAGGATGGTATGTCCGAGTTAGAGCGGGCAGAGCGTGAAATCGCACCGGCAGAAGAGAATAATGAAGAAGGCTTGAGTGACGAAGAAGCTTTCCTCAAGAAAATCCGTGATGCCCAGAAGGCCCAGGCACAAGCGGCGGGCTTGGACAACCCGTTCTTGATGAAACGCGAAGCGGACTTACCTAAGCCGACCTCGCCGATGCCGACGCTTGATTTGCTGGCACCGCCGAAGCAAAACGTCCAGCCGACCACAGAGGAAGAGCTGAAGCAGACGGCGATGCTGGTGGAAGCCAAACTGGCTGACTACAAAATCAAAGCCAAGGTGGTCGGGGTATACCCGGGGCCGGTGATCACCCGCTATGAGCTGGATCTGGCTCCTGGTGTCAAAGTGAGCCGTATTTCCGGTCTTGCCAAAGACTTGGCCCGCGCCTTGTCTGCGTCGGCAGTACGTGTGGTAGAAGTGATTCCGGGCAAGCCGTATATTGGCCTTGAGCTGCCGAATGTGAACCGCGAAACGGTTTATATGTCAGAAGTTGTTGCTAGTGATAACTTCCAGCAGAAAAAGAGCGCCTTGCCGATTGTGCTGGGTTACGACATTGCCGGTGAGGCAGTGGTTGCCGACTTGAGCAAGATGCCACACTTGCTGGTTGCCGGTACAACAGGTTCCGGTAAGTCGGTGGGTGTGAACGTGATGATTTTGAGCTTGCTGTACAAGTGCAAGCCTGAAGATTGCCGCTTCATCATGATTGACCCGAAAATGCTGGAGTTGTCGATTTACGAAGGCATCCCGCACTTGTTGACCGAAGTGGTTACCGATATGAAAGATGCCAGCAATGCCTTGCGCTGGTGTGTCGGTGAGATGGAGCGTCGCTATAAACTAATGGCAGCATGTGGGGTACGTAACCTGGCTGGCTTCAACGCCAAACTGGAAGAAGCCGCAGCGGCCGGTCACCCAATCCATGATCCGTTATGGAAGCCAGGTGACAGCATGGACGAGTACCCACCGCTGCTGGAGAAAATGCCAAGCATTGTGGTGATCGTCGATGAATTCGCCGATCTGATGATGGTTGTCGGCAAGAAAGTCGAAGAGCTGATTGCCCGATTGGCGCAGAAGGCGCGTGCCGCCGGTATTCACTTGGTGCTGGCAACCCAGCGTCCATCGGTGGATGTGATCACCGGCCTTATCAAGGCCAATATCCCGAGCCGTATGGCGTTTACGGTTTCAACTAAAACGGACTCACGCACCATCCTAGACCAAGGCGGTGCAGAATCCCTACTTGGTATGGGTGACATGCTTTACCTGCCAGCAGGTAGCAACCACCCAGTACGTGTTCACGGTGCCTTTGCCTCGGATGAAGATGTCCATAACGTGGTGAACGACTGGAAAGCCCGTGGCAAACCACAGTACATCGAGGGCATCCTTGAGGCGGATCAGGGCGCTGAAGGCTTACTGCCGGGTGAAACCCCGACAGGTGGTGATGACGATTTGGATCAGTTGTTTGACGAAGTGGCAGCGTTTGTTGCTGAGTCACGCCGCGGTTCAGTATCCGGCGTCCAGCGCCGCTTCAAGATTGGTTATAACCGTGCCGCGCGTATTGTTGAACAACTTGAGGCACACGGTATTGTTAGTGCACCGGGCCACAACGGTAACCGTGAAGTATTGGCACCACCGCCTGCACCTCGCGATTAACCGTGATAGAACACAAGACAACAGTAATGACCATGCCTGCTACGATCAAAGGGCAGGCATTTAAAAAGGGTTTAACAGAATGATTAAAAAAGTGCTTTTGAGTATGTTGGTTGCTGGTCCGTTGCTAATGGCAGGTCAGGCCCAGGCTAACCCGCAGCAGGAACTGAGCACCCGTTTAGGTAAAGTAAATGCGTTCAGTGCCGATTTTACCCAAACCGTCGTAAGCCCTGAGGGGAGTCTGCTGGTAGAAGGTACCGGTGATGTATCCATCAAACGACCAAACTTGTTCCGTTGGAATACGGAAACACCGGATGAGAATATCTTGATCTCTGATGGCAAGACACTTTGGTACTACAGCCCGTTCATCGAGCAGGTAACGGCAATGTGGCTCAACGATGCCACAGATCAAACCCCGTTTGTTCTGCTGACCCGCAACAGTGCGGCTGATTGGGCCAACTACAATGTATCGCAGACCGCAGATACCTTTACCCTGACACCGAAAAGCGGTGCCTCTTCAATGGGTAAGTTTATTGTAACTGTCGCTAAGTCAGGTGAGGTTCGTAGCTTTTCTGTAGTCGAACAAGACGGCCAGCGCAGCAACTTCAAGCTGTCCAAATTCAACAAGGCAACGCCTGTGGCCAGCTTGTTCACCTTCACGCCGCCACAAGGCGTAGAGCTGGATGATCAGCGCAACTAAGCCTGCGCACCAAATTAGTTGGCAGTGTATCTAGCCTGCCAGCAGTGAACTGATTGATTTAGGTGGTACGCTTGTACCACCTAATTTTGTTTTTAGGCCAACTGAATCGGCAGTGGTTTGGGTTGGTAGAGAGGAGCGGTAATTTTGAGTAATTTCAGCCTGGACTTTTCTTCGGATTTCCGTCCGCTGGCGGCCCGAATGCGTCCACGTACCGTGCAGGAATACATCGGCCAGAAACACATTCTGGCGGAAGGCAAACCGCTGAGGCGCGCCCTTGAAGCGGGGCACCTACATTCGATGATCCTATGGGGACCACCGGGCACCGGAAAAACGACATTGGCCGAGGTAGCAGCCCATTATGCCAATGCTGAAGTTGAACGAGTGTCTGCGGTGACCTCGGGGGTGAAAGATATCCGAGCGGCAATCGACAAGGCCCGTGATAACAAAATGGCCGGCCGTCGCACTATCTTGTTTGTCGATGAGGTCCATCGCTTCAACAAGAGCCAGCAGGATGCCTTCTTGCCCCATATCGAAGACGGCACCGTGACCTTCATTGGCGCAACGACAGAAAACCCTTCTTTTGAACTCAACAACGCATTGTTGTCGCGCGCCCGGGTCTACAAGCTCAAATCACTTGAAACTGAAGAAGTCCTTGAAGTCATTGAGCAGGCCCTTAACGACAAAGAGCGCGGTGTTACTGAGGGTAACCTAGTGTTTGTCGATGAGGTCAAAGAGCGCTTGGCCGAGCTAGTTGGCGGTGATGCCCGTATGTCGCTGAACTATCTTGAGCAACTGATCGACATGGCAGATGAGGACAAGCATGGCAACAAGCAAATTACCCTGGCACTGCTGGCTGAAGTCGCCGGCGAAAAGATTGCCCGTTTCGATAACAAAGGTGATTTGTGGTACGACATGATTTCAGCGGTTCACAAGTCAATCCGTGGCTCGAGTCCGGACGGCGGCCTATATTGGTATGCCCGTATGCTCCAGGCCGGCTGTGATCCGCTTTACGTTGCCCGCCGCTTGTTGGCGATTGCCTCGGAAGATATTGGTAATGCCGACCCACGGGCGATGCAGGTGGCAGTGTCTGCTTGGGATTGTTTTACCCGGGTCGGCGCTTATGAAGGTGAGCGGGCAATTGCACAAGCGATTGTCTATTTGGCCTGTGCGCCGAAAAGTAACGCGGTTTACACGGCATTTAAACAGGCCAAGTTGGACGCGGCTAACTATCCTGATTATGAAGTTCCGCATCACTTGCGCAATGCGCCAACCAAGCTGATGAAGGAAATGGGTTACGGGCAGGAGTATCGCTATGCCCATGACGAGCCGGGTGCCTATGCGGCAGGTGAGAGCTATTTCCCGCCTGAGTTAGCGGGCACTCGCTACTATCAGCCGACAAATCGGGGCTTAGAGACTAAAATATCCGAAAAGTTAGATTATCTTGCTTCTTTAGATGCAAAAAGCGCGTCAAAGCGCTATCAATAATAGGGCTTTTTGGGTATTGTTGAGGGATCAGCGTTAGGTTGCCTAACGCCTTCTGAATTATAAATTATTTAGTCACCAATTTGACTAAATAGTGTGCACTTTAGAACATTATGAGCACAGGATTAGCATGCTAGATTCTAAATTACTTCGAACTGAGCTGGACGCAACAGCCGAAAAATTAGCGCGCCGTGGTTACACTCTTGATGTAGAGCTACTACGTTCCCTAGAAGAAAAACGTAAGTCACTTCAGATCAAAACTGAAGAGCTTCAGGCATTGCGTAACTCCCGATCGAAGTCCATTGGCCAAGCGAAAGCGAAGGGCGATCACGAAGAAGCTGAGCGTATCCTTGCTGAAGTTGGTAACCTAGGCTCTGAGCTGGACGACGCGAAAAAAGCACTTGCTGCGCTTCAGGCTGAGCTAGACGCTATCGTACAAACTATTCCAAACCTGCCGGACGATTCTGTACCAGCCGGTAAAGACGAAAACGAGAACGTAGAAATCTCTCGCTGGGGCCAGCCTCAGTCTTACGATTTCGACGTGAAAGACCACGTTGACCTAGGTGAACTGGCTGACGGTCTTGATTTCGCAAGCGCAGTTAAGCTGTCTGGCGCACGTTTCATCGTGATGAAAGGCCAGTTCGCTCGCCTACATCGTGCAATCGCCCAGTTCATGCTGGATCTGCACACCGACGAGCACGGCTACACCGAGATGTACGTACCGTACCTTGTGAACTCTGACAGCCTATTCGGTACTGGCCAGCTGCCTAAGTTCGGTGCTGACTTGTTCCACACTCAGCCACTGACTGAGAAAGTGAACGACGAAGAGCCTCGTACCTTGTCTTTGATCCCGACAGCAGAAGTACCAGTTACTAATATGCTGCGTGACACGATTTCTGAAGAAGCAGACCTGCCTGTTAAGATGACAGCGCACACACCTTGCTTCCGTTCAGAAGCGGGTTCTTACGGCCGTGACACCCGTGGTCTTATCCGTATGCACCAGTTCGATAAGGTTGAGCTAGTACAGATCACCCGTCCTGAAGACTCAATGGACGCACTGGAAGAGCTAACAGGCCACGCTGAGAAAGTACTACAGCTGCTTGAGCTACCTTACCGCAAAGTGATCCTATGTACTGGTGACATGGGCTTCGGCGCGGTGAAGACTTACGACTTAGAAGTATGGGTTCCTGCACAGGAAACGTACCGTGAGATCTCTTCTTGTTCTAACTGTGGTGACTTCCAGGCTCGCCGTATGCAAGCTCGCTTCCGCCGTAAGGGCGAGAAGAAGCCTGAGCTAGTTCATACCCTGAACGGTTCTGGCCTAGCGGTTGGCCGTACTATGGTTGCTATCCTTGAGAACAACCAGGAAGCTGACGGTCGTATCCGTATCCCTGAAGTACTGCGCAAGTACATGAACAACGTGACTCACATCGGTTAATCCGTTACGCGGACGTTCAAACAGAACAACAAAAACCCAGCCAATTGGCTGGGTTTTTTATTACTTGCATGGCTGAATATTGATTGCAAAAGCGGCCCTGCTGGGCCGCCTTGCGCTAGCGTGAAGTGGCAGAGGCTGTTTTTGACTCCCTGACGTCACCTTCGGCTTCTGTAACCGGTGCTGATGACATTTTCTGGGCAGCCCATACTGAGGCTGGGCTAAGCAGCAAGCCTGCGGCAAAGAACCAGAAGCCTGAGATATCAAACAGTGACAGCATGACAAGCATCAGGGTCATGGTGCTGGCAGTACCCACCACATAGCTCTTGCCGGTAAACGAGCGGTACTTCAATGCCATTAGTGACAATGCCAGGCTACCACCGAAGACATAGGCACAGGCATAGCCAAAGATAACTAGCGCATTGCTGTTGTCGATCAGGGCATTGAATAGGTACAAGAAGGCAAGCGAGACGACGAACATCACAAGCAGGCCATAGCTTGCTTTATCGACTTTACCCGGTACCAGATACCAGCCATTGTCCATGGTTGGCTTGTTCAGGCGTTGGTACTCATCCTGCTGGCCCTTGACAGTGTAGCGGTGCATCTCGGTTTGCTTGCCAGTTAGTGCAAGGCTGGCAACCCAAGCCACCACACTGTTGACCACAACACCGATCACACAGTACCAAGGCCACGAAATATCGGTAGCAACGGCAACATACCAGATAGCCAGGAAACTGGCTGCGACACCGATCAACAGGCCTTTTTCGGTAATGTGCTTGGAGTAGAAGCCTAGGACGAACATACAGAAGCTGGCACCAACAAAGTACGAACCGGCTTTACTCAGTACCTCAAGTACCGAACCTGTGCTGGTGGCAAACATCAAGGCAGGGATGATAACCAACAGGGCCCAAGTAACGGTGAAGAAGCGAGATACTTTGAGGTAGTGCTCCTCTGATTCGTTTTGCTTGTAAAAGCGCTTGTAGAAGTCGGCAACTGACACTGTTGCCATCGAGTTGAACGCTGAGTCGAGGCTAGACATACTGGCAGCCAAGATGGCGGCGGCAATGATACCCATCAAGCCCGGTACGCCGTATTCACTGGCATATTGCAGGATAATGGTATTGCCGTTTTCAAATGGCTTGCCTTCGTAGTAAGCATTGAACAGCACACCCAATACGATAAACAAGAAGTAGATGAAGAAGGCGACATAGCCCATCATCAGCATAGATTTCTTGGCATCGCCCATGCTTTTTGCTGCCATACAACGCTGGACCATCATCTGGTTACCGCCATAGACAGTAGTGTGGAACATGGTCATGGCAATCACCCCAGCCCAAACGGTGGTGACTTGGCTGAGATCCATATTGGTCTTGAGCGCGTCGGTCATGCCCTGGGCCTTGAGATCAGCAAGCACTTCGGTCATAGGAGCAGGCATGCCGTTCCATACCGCTTCGATGATAATGAAGGCCCCGATAAACAGGATGAAGGCTTGGATAACGTCAGTCCAGATAACCGCGGCAATCCCCCCCATGACGGTGTATACCAGCGCGATGGCAGTAACAATCATGATGCAGTAGACCACATCGATACCGGTGATGAATTCTAGGATCATAGCGGTAGCATACAGTACAGCTGCCGAACTCAACGCCTGCTTCATCAGGAAGATAATCGATAGGGTCAACCGGGACGCTTTGCCGAAGCGGCGCTCTTGGTACTCGTAAATAGACGTGAGGCCGTTGTTGTAGAAAAACGGCATAAACACCGACACGATGAAAAAGATCACCAGCGGGTAGTTGAGGTGGATGGCAATGACCGACAACCCTTCGGTGTATGACCATGCCGGGCCACCGAGGAACGACATTGCACTGACATAGGTACTGACGACCGAGATACCAATTGCCCACCATGGGATATTTTTGTCACCGAGGGCGAACTGCTTTGCTGAGGTGACTTTTTTACCGATGACGGCACCTAGGATCAGGGTGAGAACAATGTAACCGCCGAGAATGGTCCAGTTTAATAGTCCGAAATCATGCATAAGCAGGGCCCTCTAGTTGCTCTTTCATCTGGCCGAACAGGTCATAGCCCAACTGAAACATAATGTGGGCAATATCGATAGCAACCCAGTTTTCCTTGAGCAGTTCACCGTCACGGCGCCAGATGTCCATGACCCGCAACTCAATATGCTTGCCAGTCGGGGCCAATCCCAGCCAGCCGCTATGTCCGGTATGGGTGCCGTGCATGTGCGGCCAGCCGCCTGTGCTTACGTAGTCATTTTGGGCCAAAATATTCAGCTCGATGTCGACGCTGCGGTCTGGGAAGGCGAAAACAAACGGGGCTTGGTGATGGTTGCGGAAACCTTTTATTCCCCGTGTTGTACCGATAGCTGCCGGGCCGTACCACATGAAGTCACTGTGCCAGTAGTTTTCCAGATCCATCGAGTAGAGATCTTTGCCATCGAAGCGGCCAAGGCATCCCAACATATCCTCAACCAGTTGCTTGCTCTTTTCGCTGCGATCGGGACACACTTCACCGTGGTTGAAACCATCGGCGGTGGCCGGTGCCATGACCAATCCATCGTGGCCAAGGCTGCGGCGCATCGGATTGACACGGGCCTGGTTCATTGCATCGATAAAGTCGGGGATAAGGTAAGACTCGGTGATCTGGCCGTTCTCGACGCAGACCATTTCGGTATAGCGAAGATAAAGGGTTTTCCCAGTGGCCGGAATGCCAAACAGGCTGTTTTCGAATGTCCCGACAAAATAACCGGTCGAGTTGTACCAAGTACGTCCTTCATATTCACCATCCATCACAATCAACGGGCGGCGCTCCGCATCGGGCAGGGCATGCTTGAGCGGGGCGAGAAACGATTCGTCGGCAGCCTGCGGGCCGTTTAGGTCATTGACAGGGTGGGCAACACACCATTTAACATCGGCATTAAGGGCGTTGCTGGCAACCTCTGCTTGCTCGGACTGGCTGGCAGTGAAGTAATTTTGGTAGAACTTCTCGATGATATTCAGTGACATTATGCATCCTTACAGTGTTGAGTCTGGGCGGGCCTATTGGCCCTTGTTGTCTTTTTAATGTGGATTTAAAGGCTGAGTGGCGGTTTATCCCTGTTGTAATAGGATTTGCTTCCATACCGCTGTCTGGTCATATAGCGTGAACTCGCGGCGCAGGCCCCACGGGCCATATTCTGCATGGCTTATCCCCATCACATACACATCGGCACCGGTAGGTTTGCCAAAGGCACCATAGCCCTCATGCTTGCCTTGCAGCGACCAGCGGATAGCAGCGCGGGGCGCCATCATTGGATCTTCGCGGCCAATACGGTGATGGACAGTAAATTTGGCATTGGGAAACGCAGCACGGAGTTGCATCCAGAACTGGTCAACCTCATGGTGGGAAAGGGCTGAGGTGCCGCCAGGGTATTCCGCCATACAGGCGCGGTCATAGTCATTGGTAACGGTTGAGAACTCAGCATTCATCAATTTGCGCAGGGTATCTTCGAACCGGCTTCCCCATTCATTGTCATTACCAATTCCAAGATAGGGACCTTCGATATCTTGAGCCGGGGTGAACGGGAATGGGCTCTTTTCAACCCCACCTTCACGTTCGATTAACTGGCGGGCGTATTCTTCCGCACTCAGCCCCAGTTGCTTGGCGATGTCGCCTTGGTCGCGGATCAGCCACTCGTCATTGATTTGGTTATTAATAGCATGGCAATCGGCAATGATGCGGTAACGGAGTTTGGTACCGCTGGCCTTGCCGTAAACCCCGTCACCTAGGTGGGAAGCTGTCGAAGTAATACGGTGAGAGGAAAGCATGCCTTGTTCTGGGCTGCCGCTCCAAATCACGTCTTCTCCAAAGAGGGTACGATCAGGGAACTCTGCCAGTGTCGCCATGGTAGCGCTGATGACGCCTTCATTACCGGTTGAGATACCGCTTGGGGAGCGGACGATAATATCGGGTGAATAGTAATGGTGGAGGGTATGCAGCCCCCGGTCTTCCCAAATCTCCTTGGTAATACCAAGAATGTAATCTGGAAAATCACGCCATCTTGGATCAAAGCCGGCCATGGCCATAAATACCTCCTATCAGTCTGACAAGTTAATAAGTTGTTATGTTTTTGGTTACGTATTCAAACTAGCGGATGTTGCAGATATGTCAATAAACTGTTTTTGGCACGATTGAAAATGCGTGGCGCGGATCAGATTTTTAACAAGTGGTGTTTTTTTATCCTGAAAAGTGATTGCATAAGTGAGCAATATAATATTCCGTGCAAAGGAGTGCTAAGGCGGGATGATGGGGAAAATGCTGGATATATGGCAGAGGTAGGTGGTTGGTGGATGAAAATGCTGCCTTTCAGGCATGCGGCAACAAAAAGAAGGAGACGAATGTCCCCTTGCAGTATGGTTTATTACAAGCCCGGTAGTGCGAGCGAGAGGGAGGGAATAAACGTAATAAGTGCCAGTGCGACAATCATTGCGCCTATCCAGCCCAATATGGCACGGGAGAGCTGCTCTATCGGGATTTTGCCGACCTGGCTTGCCATGAATAGGTTGGCCCCGAGCGGCGGGGTGACAAAGCCAATTGCCAGGTTGACGATCATGACAATACCGAAGTGGACTGGGTGCATACCCAGTGCGGTTACTATCGGCAGCAAGATTGGCGTCAAGATGACTATGGCAGCCAGCGTCTCCATGAATGTCCCCACAACCAGTAACAATAAATTAATGGCTAGCAGGATAGCTATCTTGTTTTCGGTCAGGGACAAGATGAACTGGGCAATTTCCGTCGGTAGTCTTTCAAGCGTCAGGATCCGGCCGAAGGTTACGGAAGCCCCCACGATGACCAGCACTGCACCGACCAACAACGAGGACTCAAGGATAATCTTGCGGATTTTCTTGGCATCGAGTTCCTTGTAGACAAATACGCCGAAGAACATGCCGTAGGCAACCCCGATAGCGGCAGACTCCGTAGGGGTAAAGATCCCCGAGTAGATCCCACCGAGTATTATCACCGGTAACAGCATCGCCCAAATTGCGTCCTTGATCGCCTGCCATCGTTCTTGCCATGAGTATTTTTTCTCATTGCCAGAGTAGCCCTTGAGCTTTGAGACTATAACGCAATAGGCAATAAGGACGACACCGACCACAATACCCGGCACAATACCTGCCATAAACATAGAGGTTACCGAGACTTCAGCTGTGATGGCATAGACAATCATCACAACGCTAGGGGGTATGATCACCCCTATGCCGCCAGAGCAGGCAATAAGCGAGCCGGCAAAACTGCGGTCGTAGCCTTTTTTTACCATACTCGGGATCATCGTGAGGCCGATTGCCGCCACCGTAGCCGATCCAGTGCCCGAGATTGAGGCAAAGAACATACAGGCTACGATGGCAACAATACCGAGGCCACCGGTAAAGTGACCGAAGAATGTCTCGGCAACATGCAGCAAGCGGTTGGAAATACCGCCCTGGCTCATCAAGTTACCGGCGAGGGTAAATAGCACCACGGCCAGCAGCGGGAAGGAATCGAGTCCGGTCGCGAGGCCCTGTACCAGAAATTCGATATTGAGGAAGGGCAGGCTCAATATAGCGATCATGCTGGCACCGGCCAGTGCTATGCCGACCGGCACACCAATCATTAACAACAGGCCAAATGACCCAAACAACAACGCTGATGTCATCCTTGAACCTCCTGGTAAGATTCCCGGTTACCGCGGATCAAGGCGACACGCCGCCAGATGCTCGATGAAAGCCTGATTATATTCAGTACACTACCCACCAAGACGGAGCAGTAGAGTACGGCAATCGGGATTTCCAGCGCCGGGGCTATCTGTCCCAGTGCCAGGCTCCGCATAACGACCTGGTAGCCAAACCAAGCGACGGACATCGAAAATGCCATGAAGATCAGGTCGGCGAGAACCAACACCGCTTCACGGCCCCGCTTGGGCAGTAAGTCGACCAATACCCGGATCCGAATATGGCGGTCATCCTTGATGCAGTAGCTGATACTGAGGTACATCGCCCAAACGAACAGGTAACGGGCCAACTCTTCGGCCCAGGGAATGGTTGCGTCAAACAGACGCAACACAATTTGTAGACAGAGCAATCCGGTCATCAGGCTGATCGCAGTAATGATCAGCGTGGGTTCGAAGTGCTTGTCCAACCAACGGACTAACGGCATAGGATCCTTCCCTTAAAGCTGGTGGTTACAGGGCTTCGACTGCAGAGATAACTTGGTCAAATAGCTGTTCGCCTGTGCGCTCACGCAGTGAGTCATAGATAGCCGCATTCATCTGGGTTTTCATCTGATCACGCACAGCCTGAGGTACCTCATTGACTGCCATCCCTTTTTCCTCTAGCTGGGTAATAACGTTGCTGTTCAGTTCGGCTGCAAGTTTGCGTTGCTTGGCAATGGCTTCAACGGTGACCTCATTGATTAGGCTCTGCTGATCTGCGCTTAGGGACTCCCAGAACGGCTTGTTCATAAACAACACGTAGTTGGTATACATGTGGTTGGTCAGTGACAGGTAAGATTGGGCTTCGTAGAAACGCTCTGCATAAATGGAGTAGAGGCCACTTTCCTGGGCATTAATTAGGCCCTGCTGAAGCGAGGTAAAGATCTCACCCCATGACAGAGGGGTTGGGGCCGTACCGATAGAGCGCCAGGCGCTGATTTGGGTCGGGTTGGAAGCCGCACGGATTTTAAGCCCTTTGAGGTCGTCAACGGTTTCAATCGGTTTGCGGCTGTTGGTGATACTGCGGAAGCCGACTTCCATAAAGCCAAGGCCGTGGAAACCCTTGCTCTCCATAGCACCTAGTAACTGACCGCCGATTTCATCGCTGTCGAGTGCCTTGTGGGCGTGATCGGCATCGCGGAACAGGTAGAACACATCAAGCACGTTGAACTCTGGGACAAAAGGCGCCAATAGGATGGATGCGCCGAATGTCATCTGGAGGTTGCCTTGCTGAACCATCTCGGTGGTTTCCCTCACATCACCCAATTGCCTTGCAGGGTATATCTCGACCTCGATTTCCCCGTTGGAGCGGCGCTCGAGTTCTTGTTCGAAATAGACCATGGACTGGTGAACCGGGGAGGTTTCTTGGCTGTCATGGCCGAGACGGATGACCGTGCTTGCATTCGCAGTCAAAGTGGTTGAGAAAAGGATTGTTGAGCAGACGATCGAGACAAACTTACGCATTTTTATCTCCTTTGAATACTGTTATGCATCACAGTAGTTCATTAGTAGGGTTGGTTGTGTTGAATAATTGTTATCTTTTTGCATACGAATCCAAAAATAAATCATAGGTAATTAAAGTCAACATTTATTTAACATAAATGTAGCAAGGTGTGATGTGGCTTTTGCTGAGGCAAAGAAAAACCAGCGCATGACACGCTGGTTTGGGTAGGATTTAGGGAGGGTCTTAGGCTAGGGTACTGCTTCGTTCGATGACCACACCCTGGCGCATCAGGTACTCGCCGCTCGCTTCTTGCTCTTGCTGGATACGCGAGAGCAAATCATCGACGGCAAGTTGGGTGATCTGATCCAGCGGTTGGGCGATGGTTGTCAGGCTATAGCCGGGCCAACTTGCCATCGGGATGTCGTCGACGCCCATTACGGCATAGTCACCGGGGACTGCCTTACCTGCCTGACGCAGGCCGTCAATTACCCCGAGGGCGAGGATATCGTTGGCGCAGAAGATAGCTTGGGGCTGGTGGGGCTTGGCAAGGATCTCGCTGGCTGCGGCGAGGCCTGACTCAAAGTTATACTGGCACTGGATGTAATCGGGGGCCGGTAGGCCAAGCTCGCTTAGCCGCTTGGAGAACCCCTTCCAGCGTTCCTCACTGGTCATCGACCCAGCATCACCGCTAATGTATATCATCCGCTCGAACCCTTTACCGTGTAGGTAATCGGCAGCCTGGATACCGGCATGGAGGTTGTCCAAGCCAACACTGTTGGCGGTCACCCCTTCTATGTAGCGGTTGATCAGGCACAAATGGACGCCGAACTTTTCACACTGGGCAAATGCCCGGCTTGTCAGGCGGCTGGTGGCAATGATCAGCCCATCGACCTGATACTCGATGGCACGGGAAATGGCCAAATCCAGATCATCCTTGTCGATCGGGCAGAGTACAACCTGCCCGCCGCGTTTTTGGATGGCACTGGCCAGTTTACGGGTCTGCAAATCGTACATCGGGTTGCTTTCGCTATCGAGGGCGATGGCAACCAACCCGGAACGGTTGGAGATCAGGCTTCTTGCGATGGCATTGGGGGTATAACCCAGCTTGTTTGCCGCATCGAGCACCATCTGGCGTTTCTTTTCGCTAATACTGGCCTTGGGGTTGAATGCCCTTGATACCGTAGATTGGGAAACGCCCAGCATTTTGGCAACATCGACCGAGGTGACTTTGGCCTTGATAACGACCTCCTTAGTGTAAACTTCGCGCCTTACAAGGCGGCGCGCTGTCGGTTAAATCCATCAATAATCATTTTATGCTCAGACGCCAGGCCAAAGAAAGAGACCCCGGCCTCTTTCCAAGCAGAAATTTGACTGGCATCAGCGACGAACATGCCTACCGGTTTGTTGTTTCGCTTGGCGGCCTCAATGACTTTCAAGCTGGCGTCCCTTACCACATCGGTTTGTACCGAGGGAGCCCCATAGGCTACGGCAAGGTCGACCTGGCCGATGAACAAGGCATCGATACCCTCGACGGCTGCAATAGCGTCGACATTGTCGACGCCTTCAGGGTCCTCTATCTGGGCAACAACAGTGGTGGCTGTTTTACTCGTAGCAAGGTGTTCGGCCATTGGCTTGGTCGCATAGTTGGCTGCACGGGTTGAGCCGGCATAGCCACGACCATTTTCACCGTAGTGGCTGCGCTTGACGATCTCCTCGGCTTGGCTGGCAGAGCAGACATGTGGCACCTGGATACCCGTTGCCCCGCAGTCTAGGGCATTGAGTATGGTTGACGGTGCCGCATCCGGGATCCTGACAAGTGCAGGTAGTCCTGATAGCCGTGCGGTCATGATGCAGAGATCCAAGGAAGCCCTGTCATAAGGCGAATGCTCGGCATCCAAGATCAGGAAATCCAGCTCGGTTAGAGCTAATACTTCAATGATATGGGGATGCGGGGTTTTAACGAAAGTCCCAAGTTGTACTGGTTGTTGAAGTTGTGATGAAAAGCGCATAACGGTTCCTTGTTACTTGGTTTTTGTATTGGAAAGGTATGCAAGATAAATATCCTTAAATTAACTTTTTGGCAACAATGGTGAGGTGAAAACATCGACTTAATCGGGTCAATAGCGCTGGTTATAACTGCCTACGATCTGGTATGACTAACTTAAATTCAGTTAAATCAGTAGGATAAAAAAATATCTTTGGTTTGGTGATGTTTTTGTTTGCTTGTTGTAAATTTTTTGTCTAATGTATTTTGCATTCGTAGTCATTTGGTTGTTTAGTCCTATCCAACCAGCTGGAATAAAGTCAGAACCATAAAAAAATTTTTCATAACAATGCATACGTAATCAAAAGTGAAGCAAGGAGAAACATACATGGCTCGTTTTCTGAAAGAAGGCATCACAGAAGAAGTTTCAGCATCCAATGACGCAAAGGTACGCGGTATCGTTGAGGGGATCCTTGGGGATATCCAACAGCGTGGCGACAGCGCTGTGCGCGAGTTATCGGAAAAATTTGATAACTGGTCACCAGCCCAGTTCCGCTTGTCAGAGGAGCAAATCCAGGCCTGTATCGATAGCCTGGACGATGCGACGCGCCATGATATCGAGTTTGCCCAAGAGCAGGTCCGTAACTTTGCCCAGGTCCAGCGTGATTCAATGAAAGATGTTGAAGTCGAAACGCTGCCGGGTGTTGTGCTAGGCCACAAGAACGTACCGGTAAACAGTGTTGGCTGTTACATCCCTGGCGGTAAGTACCCGCTGGTTGCTTCTGCACACATGAGTGTCCTGACTGCCAAAGTTGCCGGTGTTAAACGTGTTATTGCCTGTGCTCCTCCATTCAACGGTGAGCCGAACCCTGCCATCGTAGCCGCAATGGCGATGGCCGGAGCCGATGAAATCTATTGCTTTGGTGGTGTTCAGGCCGTTGGTGCAATGGCCTTGGGAACCGAATCAATCCTGCCTGTTGATATGATTGTTGGCCCTGGTAACGCTTTTGTTGCTGAAGCCAAGCGCCAACTGTTTGGCCGAGTGGGTATCGACTTGTTTGCAGGTCCAACCGAAACATTGGTTATTGCTGATGAGCAAGGTTGTGATCCTGAACTGGCTGCTGCTGATCTCCTTGGTCAAGCTGAACACGGCTACAACTCTCCTGCGGTCCTTTTAACAAACTCAGAGCAGTTTGCCCTTGAGACCATCAAAGAGATCGAACGTCAGCTGACAATCTTGCCGACAGCGGAAGTGGCTGGTAAGGCGTGGGATGATTACGGCCAGGTGATTGTCTGTGACAGCTACGAAGAAATGGTCGAAGTTGCTGATGATATTGCTTCTGAGCACGTCCAGGTAATGACCCGCGACCCACAGTACTTCCTTGAGAATATGACTAACTACGGTGCGCTGTTCCTTGGACGTGAAACCAATGTTTCCTACGGTGACAAGTGTATCGGTACTAACCATACCCTACCGACCAAGAAAGCGGCTCGCTATACCGGTGGCCTATGGGTTGGTAAGTTCATCAAGACCTGTACCTACCAGCGCGTCACTGCAGAGGCTTCGCTGAAAGTCGGTGAATACTGCTCTCGTCTATGTGCACTGGAAGGTTTTGCCGGCCATAAAGAGCAAGCAGATATCCGTGTTCGCCGTTACAAGAAACTGGACGAGGAGGGCGCGTTGTCATGAGCAAACTCGCTCTGGTAACGGGTGGGAGTGGCGGCCTGGGGGCCGCCATCAGCCAGCACCTCGCCCAATC
>NZ_PYMB01000038.1 GCF_003026455.1 Photobacterium rosenbergii | reverse complement strand
TTCCAACCCCATGCTATGCCTTGGTTGGCCGAATTCGGCGTCGAGCTGGATCAATGGGGCCGGATCCAGGCCCCGGAGGGTGGCGACTTTGCCTTCCAGACCACCAACCCGAAGATATTTGCCGGCGGCGATGCCGTCCGTGGTTCGGATTTGGTCGTTACTGCCATTGACGAAGGGCGCCGCGCCGCAGACGGTATCCTCGACTTCCTAGATGTATAGCTATTGATGTGTAACTAACCGGCTGGCGACTTGGCAATGTAGCCGCCCGCCATGTTACAATCCGCCTATCCCCACGCCCCCTCTATGGGGGCTTGTTACCTAACAAGAGACTGTATTGATGAAAATCGGCATTATCGGCGCGATGGAGCAAGAAGTTGCCATCCTTAAAGACCAACTGGCTAACTGCGAGACTCACAACAAAGCAGGCTGTACTTTCTACACAGGTACGCTTAACGGCCATGATGTGGTTCTACTTCAATCTGGCATCGGTAAAGTAGCAGCAGCGGTAGGCAGTGCGGTATTGCTTGAAATCTTCCAGCCGGATGTTGTGCTGAACACTGGCTCTGCTGGTGGTTTCGATAGCAGCTTGAATGTTGGTGATGTCGTGATCTCAACAGAAGTGCGTTACCACGATGCCGACGTCACAGCATTTGGTTACGAAATTGGCCAGATGGCCCAGCAGCCAGCAGCCTTTGCTTCTGATGCCAAACTGATGGACGTTGCCGAAAAGGCACTGGCGACCATGGGTGATACCCACGCAGTTCGCGGCCTGATCTGTACTGGTGATGCTTTCGTTTGCTCGGCAGAAAAGCAAGCTTTCATCCGTGACAACTTCCCGTCAGTAATTGCGGTAGAGATGGAAGCTGCGGCCATTGCCCAGGCTTGCCACCAGTTCAACGTACCGTTCGTTGTAGTCCGCGCCATCTCCGATGTAGCAGACAAAGAGTCGCCAATGAGCTTTGAAGAGTTCCTGCCTGTGGCAGCCCAGAGCTCATCAGTAATGGTGGCTAAAATGGTTGACCTACTGAACCAGTAAGATGACCGACGCCATTGCAAGTATCGCCGGTAACAGCACCCTACTCGCCTTGTGGGGTGCACTGGCATTGCAATGGCTGTTGCCGATCCCTTCCAAGTTACACCCGCTACAGATTTGGCGCCAGCTCGCGCTCTCCATCGCCAGTAAAGTCAACAAACCCAACGATGCCCCGCAGCAAAAGCGCCTTTCAGGGCTGCTGTCGTGGTCCTTGTTGTGGCTTACTGTCCTGATTGTCCTTATTTGCCTCTACCAACTGGTCTGGATCGATACGGCTTTCCATCTTCTGCTACTTTGGGTTGCCCTGGATTGGCGCAATTTGCACAAGTTCAGCAAACAGTTTGTCCGCGCCTACAGCCGTGAAGATAAAATGCAGTGCCGAGCGCTGCTGGCAGGCAAAGTCAACCGCCACACAGAAAGCCTCTCCTTACTCGGTCTAGGCAAGGCAGGGGCCGAGACCATGCTGGTCGGTTATGGCCGGTTAGTGGCAGGCGTATTATTTTGGTATGCCCTGGCCGGCGGTATCGGCGCAATATTATATCGGCTAGCCGTTGAACTCAGCCGCTGCTGGTCACCCAGTAGGCAGCAATTCCGTCATTTTGGCCAGCCGGCAACTACAGTTCTCGCTATCCTCGATATCGTGCCTCTGCGCTTGTTTGCCCTTATCCTGACTATCGGCCACAACGCTCAGGTCGCTTTAAAGGGACTCAAACAACAGGGCGAGAGCTGGTTACTACCGGGCCCCGGCTGGCTACTGGCTGCGGCCGGACACAAACTGTCGCTATCGCTAGGTGGGCCGGCTATCTACGATCAAACCAAGATGGAGCGGCCCAAGCTCGGTGGCAGGATTGCGCCTGCAGCATTGCACCTAAGCCAACTCAACCGCCTTGCTAACCAACGTCTATGGGCATGGGTTACTGTCCAAAGCCTGCTACTTCTCATGCTACAAGGAGCTGTTTAAGTGCGTTTCGCTGCCCTCTTCCTACTGTTACTCCCAGCCTTTGTTACCTCTGCCCAGCCAGTGAAAACAATCATCAGCCTCTCGCCCCACACGACTGAGATGGCCTATGCAGCAGGGCTGGGGGATAAATTGATCGCTGCCAGTGATTACAGTGACTATCCAGAAGCGGCTAAATCCCTCGAGCGGGTTGCCAACTACCGTGGCATCAAAATGGAGCGCATCGTTGCCCTGCAGCCTGATTTGATCCTCGCTTGGGAAGGAGGTAACCCGACCCGTGAAATGACCCGGCTGGAGCAGCTCGGCTTTAAGGTGTTCTATTCCAACCCTAAATCTTTAGCAGACATTGCTACGACCCTTGAGCAACTCGGCCAGTTTGCCGACACACCCGAACAAGCCCAAAGCAATGCTCACGATTTTCGTCAGCGGCTAGAGAGCCTTCGTTTGACACATCAGGAAAAACAGCCCGTCAGTTACTTCTACCAGCTCAGCAACAGCCCAATAATCACCGTCGCCGGCGATAATTGGCCAAGCCAAGTCTTTGCTGTTTGTGGTGGGCAAAACATCTTTGCCAACAGTGCTGCCGCCTACCCGCAGGTTTCACAAGAGCAAGTCATTGTTCGCCAGCCAGAGGTGATTTTCGGTACTTCGCATGCTGCCGCCGATCAATCGGTGTGGGACAAGTGGCGCCAGCAGTTACCCGCAGTGGAAAAGCAGCATATTTTTACTGTGACATCAGACTGGTTAAACCGGCCTACACCACGCACCATAAAGGCCGCTGAAGAAATCTGCCAGTACCTGGACCAAGTTCGTGAAAGGCACATGTAACAAGCGAGTAACTTCTGGAAGCATGTCACGATAGTGAAAATAGGAATGGCCTGCCTTTTGATTCACCCTACACTCAACACTACCACCTAATTAATACTAGGTAACACGATGCCATTCTATCTCCTTGATATGTTTGGAACTGCGGTTTTTGCTCTCTCCGGGGTATTATTAGCAAACCAGCTCAAGTTGGAGCCGTTTGGTGTTGTCGTACTTGCCGGTGTAACCGCTATTGGCGGCGGGACAATCAGAGACATGGCTCTCGGAGCGACTCCTGTATTTTGGATCAATGATACCAACTATTTATGGGTCATTTTCACTACCTGCCTAATCAGCATGATTGCCCTGCACCTCCCCCGAACAATGTCCCCCAAACTCCTGCCATTGGCAGATGCAATCGGGCTTGCTGTGTTTGTTGCTATAGGTGTCGAAAAAGCCCTACGTTATAGTGCCTCCCCGATGGTCGCAGTGATCATGGGAGTCGTAACCGGTTGTGGCGGAGGGATAATCCGAGATCTACTTGTTCATGAGCTCCCGATGGCATTACGTACCAAATTATATGCAACATCTTGTGTTATGGGAGGGGTTATCCATACCGTAGTACTTTCCATACCTATCAACTCCACCATTGCAACCCTGGCCGGCATCAGTACAACTCTGGTTATCCGCTTTGCTGCAATCCGTTAACTTACCGTGTCCCCTTGACAATCAATTGCCACTTTAAGCTTCGGCCTTATAACTAAATCGCCTGTCCGTAGGAGGGCTGATAACAAGCCAACAACAATCAATGTGAGTCACCTCACAAAGCGATTGCAGCGAGTTGTCAGCCAGTTTATTCGTCGTACAATCTGCGCGATCGCCCTATATTCTATGACTCAGCAGGTATCATAATGCTCATTTATCTTCTCGATATGTTCGGAACGGCCGTGTTTGCCGCTTCGGGTGTATTACTGGCAGGCAGACTCCGGATGGACCCGTTCGGGGTTGTGGTGCTGGCCAGCGTTACCGCCATTGGAGGGGGAACCATCCGCGATATGGCTCTTGGCGCGACACCTGTTTTCTGGATCACCGATACCAATTACTTATGGGTGATTTTCATTACCTGCCTAGTCAGCATGCTGGCGATACGCCGCCCACGCCAAATGCCTTGGTGGATCTTACCGGTCTCTGATGCCATTGGCCTTGCAGTCTTCGTGGCGATTGGTGTCGAGAAGGCCCTGCGTTTTGGTGCGACTCCTATGGTTGCAGTGATCATGGGGGTGATGACCGGCTGTGGCGGTGGGGTTATTCGTGATGTATTAGCACGGGAAATCCCGATGGTACTACGTACTGAGGTCTACGCTACTGCCTGTATCCTCGGCGGCATTGTCCATACCGTAGCCCTATCCGCTAATGTCGATGCTGCCGTCGCTACCGTGGCAGGCATCATCACGACACTCACTATTCGCCTGGCTGCGATACGCTGGCACCTTTCCCTGCCAACTTTCGCCTTGAGGCACTGATCGACCTCCCGCTGTCGGGCGCAAGGATTCGTGCTCTTGCATAAAAACCGCCACACTGGCGGTTTTTTTGTGTCTCAAACCCATTAAATAAATAAAAAAATTTACTTAACTCGTTCGCACTCTATATTTAAATAAGCAAAAAACTTTATTTAATAGAAAAGAGGTGCCTATGACCCCCTACGTTGAACATGCCAATATCACCGTCGGTAACATTGACCACACTATCGCATTCATTCAGACCGCCCTACCGGCCTTTGCTGTCCGTCACTGCGGCGAGGGTAATGGCTACCGCTGGTGCCATATCGGGACAGAGCAAAGCTACCTCGCGCTGCAGGAAGTCGTCGAGCGGACATCGGTCGACCGTACCCCATACGTAGACAGCGGTATCAACCATATCGGCTTGGTGAGTGAAGATGTCGAAGCGATCCGCGCCCGCCTGCAGGCAGCTGGCTACGAAGAAAATGAGATGGAGACGTCGCACCCCTGGCGCAAGCGGGTTTATTTCTGGGATCCCAATGGGATTGAGTGGGAATTTATCGAATACCTGAGCCAAGACAGCAGCCAGCGCAATGACTACAGCCAGTAACACTCACAGTACAATTTTCCGATATAACGAGTAACGGTTTGCTGTTCAAGCCATGGCTTGATAACCGCCTCTAACAAGAGGTCGCAACATGTTTCAACCTATCTCCCTTAAAGCCTTGCAACTGATTAGGCAAGGACAACAATTTGATCCCAGCTACCAAGATGGCTTATCCAACCATTTACCTATGGCGCTGGCCGCACTTTCATTCTGTGGTGCGACTGACTCACAACTAGAGGCATTCTACCGGGACTATACGCCAAGGCTAGAACCCATCCGCCAATTGTCACCGACACCCAAAAGCAGCATTGCTGTTTTGGGCAACAAACAACACTTTCCCGACTTCCTGGCCAAATATCGCCAACTGGTTGAACAAAAGGGGCTCGAACAAGCCGTCATCCATGCCTTGCCAAAACTGCTGCCAGGAGTCGCGACTGCAGCCTTCCATGCCCTTATCCGTCTCAGCTATGCCGTTCAGATACAAGACAAGGAAGAAACAGCGATAGCACTTGCCTATTGGGCGAGTGAATTCCAGCCGCTCGGGCCCTTGCAAGTCACAACCAAATACCGGGGTGAGACGCAGCTAAAAATGGCTTTCGAACGTTTCAATGGCTACCCTTTCCAGCCTGGTAACATCGTTGACAGAATCGACGAGCTTATCACCACCCTTGAATACCATGAGATTTCGGCGAACCCTGCTGGAGTCAACTTGGATTTCATCGCCCACAGCAGCATCCAGCTCTATATGGCTTCCGGTAACTTTACCTTGTTACATGGTGTGACCGGCTTGCAAGCACTGCATACCCTCATGCCCCTGATTGAACATAAAGACTTGGCGGTAAACTACTTCTGGCAAGCCTACATTGCAGCCCTTTGTGCCTCAAGAGCTGACACTATATCGCCCGGCAAGTTTCAACCTCTACCTACTCCCTCCCTTGTCCAATGGCAGGTATGGCTTGAGCAGGTGCAGACCAGCGTTGATGATCACGACATCAAATTGGTATACAGCTGCGCCTACCTCTACCAATATTTCCCTTATCCCGAATACCCAGCCTCAGTTGACTCATTGCTCGCGCGCCTTGCTGCCTGAAGGGAGTCGTTAAGCCTCCTTCAGAAACGACGGGAATAAAAAAAGGTGCCCTGTATCAACAGGGCACCTTCTTACTGTCTAAGGAAGAAGTGGATTACTTCAGGGTCACACGGGCAAACTTACGCTTACCAACCTGATAGACCGCAGTACCCGCTTCAGGGATCAGCTTGGTATCTTCAATCTTATCGCCATCGATTTTCGCAGCGCCCTGACGGATCATACGCATCGCATCAGAGGTGGAGTTAACAAGGCCAGCGTCTTTCAGCAGGTTACCAATCGCAATACCGGCTTCGAATTCGAATTCAGGCATTTCATCTGGCATCGCACCTTTCTGGAAGCGGTTGATGAACTCCTGCTCGGCTGCATCGGCATCGGCTTCGCTGTGGAAGCGGGCAATGATTTCTTTCGCCAGCAAGATTTTCACATCACGAGGGTTACGGCCACCAGCAATGTCGGCCTTGAACTGGTCAATTTCTTCCAGCGGACGGAAAGATAGACATTCGAAGTAGTTCCACATTAGCTCGTCAGAGATAGACATGATCTTGCCGAACATCTCGCTTGGTACGTCTGTCACACCAATGTAGTTGTTAGCAGACTTAGACATCTTCTTCACACCGTCCAGGCCAACCAGTAGTGGCATAGTCAGAACAACCTGTGGCTTCTGGCCATTGGCTTTTTGCAGTTCACGGCCCATCAGTAGGTTGAACTTCTGATCGGTACCGCCTAGCTCAACATCAGTCTCCATGGCTACAGAGTCATAGCCCTGAAGCAGTGGGTACATGAACTCGTGGATCGCAATTGGACGGCCTTCGTTGTAACGCTTTTTGAAGTCATCACGCTCAAGCATACGGGCAACAGTCTGGTTTGCAGCTAGGCGGATCATGCCTTCTGCACCTAAGTCTGACAGCCAGCTCGAGTTGAACTCAATCTTGGTCTTGGCAGGGTCTAGGATTTTGAAAACCTGCTCTTTGTAAGTTTCTGCATTACGCAGAACGTCTTCACGAGTTAGCGGCGGACGGGTCGTATTTTTACCTGTTGGGTCACCTACCATACCGGTGAAATCACCGATCAGGAACGTGACATCATGGCCTAGCTCCTGGAACGTACGCAGTTTGTTCAAGATCACCGTGTGACCCAGGTGAATATCCGGTGCAGTTGGATCGGCACCGAGTTTGATTCGCAGAGGACGGTTCTCTTTTAGCTTGGCAATCAGCTCCTCTTCCGGAATCAGCTCATCCACACCACGCTTAATTTCAGCTAAAGCTTGTTCAATGCTGGCCATTCTTGTTCGCTCCCACAGAATTGGCAAAAAAGTAATAATCCTCAATCTTACTTGAATAGCGATGTTTTTTGAAACCAGTTAGACTAAGGGTTGTCTTATTTTTTACGAAATCGCAAAAAAACACCACATGCAAGTACCGATACTCCGCCGGTTGCCAAGGATGCACCAGACTCTCATCACCGTGATCAGCACGCTGCTCGTGGTGTTAATATTATGGCCGAGTTCAGGAAGCAGTGGACACCCTGAGCGAAAATTCGAAATCGGCAAGCTCTACCCGCTGGAAATCTCCCTTGATACCGACCAACTTCGGCCAATGCAAGGTGATGAGAAACCCATGGTTCCCGCTCTTAAGTGGAAAGAGCACGAGGTGCAATCTGGCGAAAGCCTGGCGGTGGTATTCAACAAAGTGGGGTTATCGCCTGCGACCCTTTACCGCTTGGTCAATGCCGATGAAGGCACCAAAACCTTAACCAGCCTTCGTCCGGGCGACAAATTGCGCTTTGGCTTTGATGAAGACAATCAATTAGTCCAGCTGATCCAACCACAGAGTGCGACCGACAGCTTGGTGATCACCCGTACTGCTGATACCTTCTATTCGAACAAAGAGAGCAAAGACGTAGACCTTCAGCTCAACTTTGCCCAAGCCGTGATCACTTCTAGTTTCTGGAATGCCGCCGATAAAGCCGGGCTAACAGCCAACCAAATCATGGAAATCGCTGGGATCTTCGGCTGGGATATCGACTTCGCATTAGATATCCGTGCCGGTGACAGTTTTTCGGTGCTATTTGAAGAGCGCCTGGTGGAAGGTGAGCCTATCGGTCGCGGCAATGTCCTTGCTGCAACCTTTACCAATTTGGGCCAGACCTTTACCGCCATCCGCAGTGAAGATGGCAAATACTATGACGAGAAAGGCCAGGCCATGCGCAAGGCCTTCCTCCGTTCACCGATTAACTTCCGTTATGTCAGCTCGAACTTCAACCCGCGCCGCCTACACCCGGTTACCGGGCAAGTCCGCCCTCACCGGGGTACAGACTACGTTGCCCCAGTCGGCACCCCTATTTGGGCTGCCGGTGACGGTGTGGTCATGCAGTCGAGCTACAACAAGTTCAACGGTAACTATGTATTCATCCGCCACAGCTCGACCTACATTACCAAGTATCTCCACCTGACAAAACGCAAGGTCAAAACAGGCCAGCGCGTCAAACAGGGGCAAACCATTGGTACGCTAGGTGGTACTGGCCGGGTCACCGGCCCTCACCTGCACTATGAGTTCTTGGTCAACGGCGTACACAAGAACCCGAGGACGGTTAAGCTGCCCCAAGCCCGCTCGCTCAGTGGCAAGGAAAAGACCCAATTCCAGAAGTATGCCAAAGAGCGGATGGCACAGCTGAACCACTTCAGCCAGTTCATAGCCGACAACAGCCCGCTACTTGGCAATCGCACCTAACCGCCAACCACAACAAAAAAGCCGCTCCCCTTCGGGAGCGGCTTTTTATTCGCCTGTGCAGCGGTAATCTACCCGATCACCGATGACTCAATTAGACGCTGAACGATGCACCGCAACCACAAGTGGTTGTCGCATTCGGGTTGTTTACAAAGAAACGGGAACCTTCCAGCCCTTCTGTGTAATCAACCGTGCCACCGATCAGGTATTGCAGGCTCATCGGGTCAACAACCAGTGTGACGCCGCTTTTTTCAATCGTGGTATCGCCTTCGTTCACTTTCTCATCGAAAGTAAAACCATACTGGAAACCACTACAACCACCGCCGGTGATGTAAACACGTAGCTTCAGCTCCGGATTCTCTTCCTCGGCAATAAGCGTTTTCACTTTGTTCGCTGCAACATCAGAAAAATTCAGCGGCAGATTAGCATCGCTCATTAAAAACCTCTCAAATACTCTCGGTCATGGCTGTGATTATCTAATACCTGACTATCTCGTTCAAGTATTGACCACTGTAGACTGCTCTCTGTTTGCCATTTTTTCCTTTTCTATGGTCCGATGCAAGAGCTGGGAGTAAATTGGCTTACCGCCAAGTACCTGTGCCAGCATGGTTGCGCCCAAGGTTGTGATGATCAATGGCAAGATCAAATCGTAATTGTCGGTCATTTCGATCACCAGCAATATACCGGTGATCGGGGCCCGCACCGTTGCCGCAAACAGCGCGCCCATCCCTGCAATGGCGAACATACCTGGCTGCAAGCCTAGTTCAGGAAACAATTGCTGGGCAACCGCGCCAAAAAATGTCCCGAACAGGGTGCCGAGTGCCAACATTGGCGCGAATATCCCTCCGGGCGCCCCCGAGCCGAAACACAGTAAGGTGGTCGCCACCCGGGCCAAGAACAAGAGAAGCAACACACTGATGCCATACTCACCATTGGTCGCACTTGGGATCAAACTGATCCCGCCACCGGTCAACTCAGGGATGTATAACAAAAGTAAACCGAAAGTCCCCCCGAGCAGGGTGCCGGTCAACAAATAACGCCGGCGGTTATTGCGGTGGATACGGGCAAACATATCCTGGGTCATGGTGACCAGCTTATTGAATACCACCCCGAAAATACCGAAGGCCATACCAAGCAATAAGAACAACCACAATGAGCGCAACAGCGGCGCATCATACTGCGGCATGGTAATCACAGCCTGCTGGCCAGAAATACTGCGGAACACGATATTGGCCACAATGGCCGAGATCATCACGCACTTAATCGAAATGAGGCTGTAGCGAAATTGCGGCCGCATCTCCTCAACCACAAACATGATGGCCGCCAGCGGGGCATTAAATGCTGCAGCCAAACCACCCGCCGCACCGGATGCAAGCAGTGCGTGGCGGCCTTCCTTATCTTTGAGGCGGAACAAATCGGAGACCATCCGGCCGATATTGCCGCCCATTTGCACCGAGGGCCCCTCACGGCCCAATACCATGCCAGAGCCAAGCGCCCCTAAGCCACCGATAAACTTAACCGGCAGTACCCGCCACCAGCGTACAGGGCGGATGTCATCCATCGCCCCTTCAATCTCCGGAATCCCTGAACCCGCCGCCTCGGGGGCAAAACGATGGACTAGGTAATACCCCACTAAGGCCAGTAGGGCACTGATCAAGAAGGCCGACAACCATAATGGCAGCATATTGCTGATCTCATGACGCAACCATTCCGTACGCTGCTCAGATACCCAGTGCACGGCAATCTCAAACAAGGTCGACAACAAACCTGCCCCAAGGCCAACCAGCGCGGAGAGGAAAAGGACGGATACAGGGGTTTTGTCACGGGATAAAAAGCGCCGGACCAGCCCGCTCGGCTGCAGTCTTTCAGGCGCAGGGGTGCCTTGGTTATTCTCTGTCATCAACAATGCCGTAAATATGAAGTCATCCCGGAGCCGGGAAACAATAGAAAGGGGTGGATACACCTTTGGAAAGCATAGCTGACTGGTTGTTTTTTTTACATATTCAATGTTGAAAACTAGCTTTGCAGTGTTGCGCAGCATTTTTGTGCCCTGCAATGCATTGCGCTAGCCCATAGTTCCCTAAGCACCCAATTGAAAGCCCCCATTAGCCTAGGTACAATGCCGACAGTTCAAATCGGACAATCTTCAATAACAGGACATCACAATGAGCAAGTCAGCTGATTTATTTGCCAAAGCGCAACAGACGATCCCTGGTGGCGTTAACTCACCAGTCCGTGCCTTTGCAGGCGTAGGCGGCAGCCCGCTATTTATCGAGCGCGCAGACGGCGCCTACATCTTCGATGCCGATGGCAAAGCCTATATTGACTATGTTGGCTCGTGGGGTCCGATGATCCTTGGTCACAACCATGTCGCTATCCGCGATGCAGTCATCAATGCAGCCCAGCAGGGCCTGAGCTTTGGTGCCCCAACCGAGATGGAAATCACCATGGCTGAAATGGTGTCCCAGTTGGTACCATCGATGGAAATGGTTCGTATGGTAAGCTCGGGTACCGAAGCGACCATGAGTGCTATCCGCCTGGCTCGTGGTTTCACTAACCGTGACAAGATCATCAAGTTCGAAGGCTGCTACCACGGCCATGCCGACTGCCTATTGGTGAAAGCGGGCTCCGGTGCCCTGACCCTTGGCCAGCCAAGTTCGCCAGGTGTTCCTGCTGATTTTGCCAAGCACACGCTAACTTGCACCTTCAACAACCTAGATTCTGTACGCGAGGCATTTGCTGAGCACCCAGAGCAGATCGCTTGTATCATTGTCGAGCCAGTAGCCGGCAACATGAACTGTATTCCGCCAGTACCGGGCTTCCTTGAAGGCCTACGTGAGATCTGTGACGAGTTTGGTGCCTTGCTGATCCTTGATGAAGTGATGACAGGTTTCCGTGTATCTCACGGTGGCGCACAGGGTTACTACAACATCAAGCCTGACCTGACAACACTTGGTAAGGTGATCGGTGGCGGTATGCCTGTTGGTGCTTTCGGTGGCCGCCGTGAAGTAATGGAATATGTTGCCCCAACCGGCCCTGTTTACCAAGCAGGGACACTATCAGGCAACCCTGTTGCCATGGCTGCAGGCCACGCTTGCCTGAGCGTATTGACCAAAGAAGGCCACGAGCAACAGCTTGCCAGCACCACCCAACGCCTCGCTGAAGGCTTCCAGTCTCTGGCTGATAAATACGGTATCCCACTGAAAACCAACCAGGTGGGTGCGATGTTCGGCTTCTTCTTTACCGACCAAGAAGCGGTGAACTGCTACGATGATGTTGCTAAGTGCGACATCGAGCGCTTCAAGCGTTTCTTCAACCTGATGTTGGAAAAAGGCGTTTACCTTGCACCTTCTGCGTTCGAGGCTTGCTTCACTTCACTAGCCCATGGCGACAAGGAAATTGAAGCCACACTAGGTGCAGCTGAATATGCCTTCAAGACACTAGCAGAAGAAGCTGCAGCGTAATTTAGCTCCGCAGTAACTGTTTGCAGGCAACCTGCACAATAAACACAAGCCGCTCAGTGAGCGGCTTGTTGCTTTTTGGCCTGTCTAAAATAGACTCTGCGCCTCACTGCCAAAAGACAAGCGCCAAAACGACCAGTGCCGCCAAGACCAAAACCGCTAGCGGGACCCGCCTTTTGTTCTTGGTCTCACAGCCGCAGTCACAACACCCCATCGTCATACCTCCTCGCTGGAAAATCAGATAGATATTATCGATTGCCTCGTAAGCAATGTGGTGCAATCATAATACCAGACAGCAACATCAGCCTCATTAAAACTATCGAGAAGGGATGCAAAGTGCCCAAACCATTCAAAGCTGAATCTCGCCACTGGATGCTTATTGCCGCGTTGGCACTGGCAGCCTATGCCAGTTACACATTGATTGAGCCATATATCGGCCCTATTGTGATGGCTTTTATCATCTCACTGCTCTATTACCCGCTGCATTTAAAGCTGGATAGGGTGCTGCCTCGCTCGCCTAACCTGTCTTCGGTACTGTCCTGCACCTTACTGACCTTCATCATAGTGATCCCGATGCTGGTGGTATTTAGCTCAATCATCCACCAGGGCACGACCTTTTCCAAAGAGAGCTATACGTGGTTAACTTCCGGCGGGGTGCAGGAGGTGCTCGCTCACCCTTATGTGGTCAAGCTTCTCTCGCTTATTGAAAAGTACTCACCGTTCGAGCCGGTCGATACTCAGGTTATGGTCCAGAAAGTGGCTTCGGCTTCCTCCAAGTTCGGCGCGCAATTGCTAAATGTCAGTGCCCGCTTGCTGGGAGATGCCACCAACTTCCTGATCAACTTTATGTTGATGCTGTTCGTGCTGTTCTTCCTACTTCGCGACCATGACAAGATCGTCCAGACCATCCGCCACGTACTGCCACTCTCTCGCAGCCAGGAAGACGCCGTCCTCAATGAAGTTGAGCAAGTGGCCAAGTCTGCGGTACTCGGCTCTTTCCTCACCGCCCTTGCCCAAGGCTTTGCCGGTGGTTTTGCTATGTGGATGGCAGGGTTCCAAGGCTTGTTCTGGGGTTCAATGATGGCGTTTGCCTCATTGATTCCCGTTGTCGGTACAGCGCTGATCTGGCTACCCGCCAGTATCTACCTGCTATTGATAGGCAAATGGGAATGGGCACTCTTCTTGGCAGGTTGGGGAGCGGTAGTCGTCGGCTCTATCGATAACTTCCTGCGTCCACTGCTGATGCAAGGCAGCTCTGGGATGAGTACCCTGCTGATTTTCTTCTCCATCATTGGTGGTCTGCATGTGTTCGGCTTGATTGGCCTGATCTACGGCCCGATCATCTTTGCTGTTACCCTGGTACTGTTCAAACTCTACGAAGCCGAATTCCAGGACTTCCTGCAACATCAGGACCACCATTAATCTGTTTGGCTGGGGCACCTGCCCCAGCCCGGCTTTTCTTATCCGCTATTTTGTGGAACAATTCGCGCCCCAACACAGCTTTCATCCATTCTTGAGGTCGTTATGTCATACAGTACTGCTAGTCAGGTTGCTGCCCGCCAACTAGAGTTTTTTGAGAACCGCAAAGTCCTTGTGGCTGGTGAGCTCGATGACAACTTTCCCAATGAGCTCTCACAGACTGCGGCATCGGTAACGATCTTTACCACCAATTACGGTTATGCCCGCCGTATGGCTGCCTACAGCAATATCCACACCGCTTTCGGCGCTGAGTTCAGCGAAGAAGCTGATATCGATATGATCTTGCTATACTGGCCGAAAGCCAAAGCGGAAGCCGAATACCTGCTGGCGATGCTGCTGGCCAAATTTGGCCCGGAGACTGAAATCTGTGTCGTGGGTGAAAACCGCAGTGGTGTGCGCAGTGCAGAAAAGATGTTCGCACCTTATGGTAAGCTGACCAAATATGACTCGGCCCGCCGCTGCAGCTTCTTCTGGGGCCGCTGTGACACCCAGGCACCAGCTTTCGACATCAATGACTGGTTCCGCAGCTACCCGCTGAACATCGCAGGTGCTGAATTAACGATCCGCTCACTGCCAGGTGTATTCAGCCACGGTGAATTCGACCAAGGCTCAAAACTACTGCTAGAAACTCTGCCTTCACTAAAAGGCCGCGTGCTAGATTTCGGTTGCGGTGCCGGCGTTATTGGTGCGGTAATGAAAACCAACAACCCATCGATCGAATTGGAACTGTGTGATATCAGTGCGTTGGCCATTGCATCTGCAGAGGAAACCTTCCGGGAAAACCAGCTTGAGGCGACCTTTACCGCCACCGATGTCTACGCATCGCTTAAGGGCCCATACGACTACCTGATCAGCAACCCGCCATTCCATGCAGGGCTGAAAACCTTCTACGCCGCGACTGAAGACTTTATTGCCAAGGCGCCGCAGTACCTTAGAAACGAAGGCCAGTTAATCATTGTTGCCAATAGTTTCCTGCGCTACCCACCTCTTATCGAGGAAAGCCTAGGCAGCTGCGAAACCACGGCTAAAAACAATAAATTTAGTATTTACACTGCAAAAAAATGACTGTTCGAGGCCGGGTAACACCCGGTCTTAGCCCAACTTTTCAGACAAAACGGCCTGTTTTGTTTAATCCTTTATCCACGACTGACGGTAAATACGTCAAATCTGTGTGTCGGCACACGCTTCCGCCCCCACTTTCTTGCTTCCACAAAAAAACTCAGTATAACTGATGGTTATGGTGAATTTTCCGCATCATTGAACCGTTACTTTTGACAATTTTACGGAAGCCATTAACACCTATATCAATAACATCAAGGTGTTACCTTGATAGCAGCTTGTCCCACAGGTAATTTCAGGCACCGGAATGCAGCAGACTACCCGTTTAAAGCGTCTCCAGCACACCTTAATGCTGGCTTTTTTAGTATTGAGTATTACCCCACTGATACTGTCGGCCCTATTCTTCCTCAACTCCCATACCAAAGATCTGGCGGAACAGAGCACCAATCACTTAGCGTCCCTGCTCGATAACAAGAAAAAACAACTCAACAATTTCTTTGTCGGCCGGGAGTCGGAGGTACAGAGTTTTGCCCGCTCAGAACTGGCCAACGCCAGTGGTGGCCGTTTCTATGGTCTGGTCGGTGCCTACCACCAGCTTGGTGACATCTCAGAGGTATTGCACAAAACAGGCAGAAGCCAGTACTACACGGAAACGTTGACGAACAAGTCCCTTGGGGAACAAGACACCGGCAATTACGTCGGCCATGAACGCTACCGGCTGATGTACAAACGGTATAATTGGGCCTATGAGGAATACCTCAAACGCTCTTCGTTCAGTGATATCTTGCTAGTGGACATCAATGGCAATATTGTCTATGCCGCCAATACCCCTGAGATATTCGGCATTAATTTGCCCCTCTCGGCACAAGCATATCCAGCACTAAGCCAAACGTTCTCAGCTATCCAGCAAAAAACCGAACAATCGGAAAGTGCCACAGATCAAGTCCCGGTTGCCTTTACCGACTTCAGCCAGTCTCAGGGCGAGGCCGATCTTGCCGCTTGGTTTGCCGCACCTATCATCCAGCAGGGGTACCTACACAGCTATGTGTTCTTCAAGCTCAGTAACCAGTCTATCCGTGATTTCCTGAGTGATACCGGTAATAACTCCTATTCCGTCCAAACCTTGCTCGTCGGGCAGGATCACCGTTCCAGGTTACCAACCTCTAGCGAAGACCCAGCATCATTCTCCAGTAACAGCATCAACAGGGCGCTTGAAGGTGACAGCGGTGTAGGCAGCTTTGCTAATTTTAACGGTGTCCCAGTGCTCAGTGCCTTTTCTCCACTGACCATTATGGACAGCCCATGGGCGCTGGTTGTCGAGCTCCCTGAAGAAGAAGCCTTTGCCCGGATCCGCCAGCTTGAAGTGATCTTCTTCGTTGCCATGCTAACGGCCATCGTTCTGGTGATTATCGCTTCCCACTGGCTGTCAAACTCTATCACCGCTCCCCTGCTCCGCCTCACTTGGGCAGCAGAGCAAGTCTCCGCCGGTGATATGGATCAGAAAATAGAGGGCACTGAGCGCAGTGATGAAATTGGCCGCCTAGCAGTCAGCTTTGCCCGCATGCAGGCCTCGGTAAGGGAAAAAATGACCCTGATCCGCGAGCAAAACAACGAGCTAGAGCAAAACCTGCAAATCATCCAACAGAAGAACAAAGAGCTGCAAACGGCCGATAAGCTCAAGGATGAATTCCTCGCCACCACCTCCCATGAACTGCGTACCCCGCTCCATGGTATGGTTGGTATTGCCGAGTCACTGCTTGCTGGTGTCAACGGCCCGGTCCAAAACTCACAGCGCCGCCAGCTTGAAATCATGATCAACAGCGGCCAGCGTCTAACCAACTTGGTCGACGATCTACTTGACTACCACAAGATGCGTTACGGCGATCTAGATATCCAGCACCATGCGGTCGATGTCGCCTCCGCCGCCAGGTTGGTGCTGGAACTATCAAGCCACCTGCTCGGCAGCAAACCCGTTCGCATCATCAACCAGATCCCTAACGACTTGCCACTCGTGCAGGGCGACGAGCAACGGCTTGAACAGGTGCTCTATAACCTGGTTGGCAACGCCATCAAGTACACCTCAGAGGGTAAGATCATTCTCTCCGCGACCATCCTAGAATCCCAACTTCGGATTCAGGTCGTCGATACCGGCCAAGGGATCCCGGCAGAGCAGCTCGAGCATATTTTCGAGCCATTGATCCAGGCTAATACCCAGTCAGCTAACTACCGCCAGGGTTCTGGTCTAGGCCTATCGATCAGCCGTCAATTGATTGAATTGATGGGAGGACGCCTGTACGTCAGCAGCCAACCGATGATCGGCACAACCTTTAGCTTTACCCTGAACCTAGCGACCGACGCTGATATTGCCAGCAGCGATCTCTCCAACCGCAGCATTCATTTCCAGATCCCATCACCGGAAGCCCAGGCCTGCGAGCTCGACCATATCGAGGAAAACCCAGAGGGTGAACTGCTGCTGATTGTCGATGATGAACCCGTAAACCTTCAGGTGCTGAATAATTTCCTACGCCTTGAGGGCTACCGGGTGATCACCGCAGAAAGCGGTCCACAAGCCTTGAAAATGGTTGAAAGCCACCAGCCAGCGCTGATGCTACTGGATATCATGATGCCTGAAATGTCCGGCTATGAGGTCTGTGAGACATTGCGCCAGCGCTACAGCATGCTCGATCTTCCGATCATCATGCTCTCTGCTCTTGGTCAGGTGCAGGACAGGATCCGTGGTTTTGAATCCGGTGCCAATGATTACCTCACCAAACCGTTCAATAAGGAAGAGCTCACAGCAAGGATCGGCGCCCACCTCAAAGCGGGCCAGACTGAGCGGCAACTTATAGAAAACCAGCGGCTCGCCGAAGAAATAGAGCGCAGGCAACAAGTCGAAAATAGCCTACTGGAAACGCAAAACCGCCTGCTTGGCTTACTCGAGTCTTCCAATGAAGCTATCCTCTGTGTCCAAAGCGGTGGCCGCATACGCTATGCCAATAATGCTGCG
The DNA here is from genome assembly GCF_003026455.1 of Photobacterium rosenbergii. Lineage (GTDB taxonomy): Bacteria > Pseudomonadota > Gammaproteobacteria > Enterobacterales > Vibrionaceae > Photobacterium > Photobacterium rosenbergii. The sequence continues at coordinate 16,144 of NZ_PYMB01000038.1, read as the reverse complement.
GGCAAACTCTTCAACCGTTCACCAGAACAAGTTGAACGGCACCATATCGAAGATATTTTGGCTACACACCTGCCACAGGATATCAGCCAAAGCCATCACTTCCATGGTAGCTTGATGTTCAAGATTGGTGACAGCCTGAGATCACTCAATACCGATGTCATTAACCTCCCCGAGGAATCTGGCCTACAGCGGATGTTTATCTTTGACAACCAAGGGCAAACCAGCAGCCATCGAATTGAGGTGCTGGAAAATGCCGTCGAGGTGCTTTCCGGTTTTGCCTTTAACCGCAATAAAGACAACCTGCAAAAGCTCCGCCACCTAGGGGATGAATTCAGCTCAATCGCAGATAAGCTGGAAGGCGATGGCAAGAGCAAGAATGAAACTCTGCGCGAGATGCTTGTCGAAGTGATGAAGACAACATTGAAGCAATGGGAAGAGTCGACCCAGAAGACCAAGTTTGAGCTGGCAGAGGAAAGCGGGTTATGGCGGGTCTACCTCGACCGCAGCACGCTGCAGACACGCACGCTGGACAAATACCTGCATCTGGAAACCCTACCGAAAACGCCACGCTGGCGAACGGTACTCAGCACCATAGATTTTGTCCTTGAGCGAAGCCCCCGCAACACCACAACGCATAACGAGCTAGTGACGATGAAAGACCAGCTTCAGCATATCATCAACCAATAGCCACTGCTCCCAGCCCTATCAAAGCCTGCTTCCTGCAGGCTTTTTTTTGCCCCGAATTATCCCTTCGAAACTGCAAAAAACACCTTTGTTTTAAGCCAAAACAGCGGTGAAAAATCCCCCAATTAATCGCCCAAATATCGCCATTCTCCTTCTACACAGCGAAAAGTTTCAGTTTATGAGAAGGTAATCACAACAAACTGCACTGATAAATTTTCCGCAGGGAATTAAGAGGCCATTTCCCTCCCGTTACATTGCACGAAAAACAACAGCAACGTAAACCACTGTTATATAACAACTTTAATGGAGGTGTGAATTTTATCAGTATGAAACGACAAATTAGAGACTGGGATCCAAAGCACAGTTAGCTCCCCGGCAAGCGTCGGATCACAGTCCGTTATTAACGTTTTTTACGGAGGCAAAAGCGAATTTAACGATTTTAACGGGCAGCCTGATTGACCGTTTTGACAATCAGGAGTTTCCTTAAGGCACACAGAGCCTACAAGGCCATTTGTCCAGGTGCGTTACTCAGCTTGAACAAAGTAGGTTCTTCCTCCCCGTGAAGGCGGGGCTTTTTCCATAAGTGAAACTAAAAGCAAAGAGTAAGGAACAGCTATGCTTGCCAATATAAAGAAAACCCAGTTAGCACTCGCCGTTGTCGCAGCCGCTTCAACGATGTTAACCGCCCCAGTGGCGACTGCTGCAGAGCGCAGCGAGCTAACTATGGTGCCTAAGTTCTATCCAACTTTTGTACGTAACTTTAACCCTTACCTACAGACTCAGCTAGATACAACCTATGACTTTATCTTCGAGCCATTAGTCGTATTCAACGAGCTTAAGGGTAATGAGCCGGTCATGCGCCTGGCAAAAGACTACTACATGTCTGACGACCTGATGGAAGTCACCTTCGAAATTCGCGACGGCGTAAAATGGTCTGACGGAAAAACCTTCTCTGCCAAGGATGTGGCATTTACCTTTGAGTTGCTGAAAAAGCACCCAGAGCTTGATCGTACCGGGATCAATGCCCGCCTGAAAGGCGTCAAAGCCAAAGGCGACAAAGTGACCTTCAGCCTAGCAGAAGCGAACTCGAATGTTCCTTACCTGATCTCAAAAGTTGCTGTGGTTCCTGAGCACGTTTGGAGCAAAGTCGAAGATCCAACTCGCTTCACCAACGAAAACCCAGTCGGTACCGGCCCATTTACCGAGATTGATACCTTCACACCTCAGCTATACACCCAATGCCGCAACCCTAACTACTGGGATAACGCGAACCTAGACGTTGACTGTCTACGCCTACCGCAGGTTGGTGGTAACGACCAATTCCTTGGCCAGGTACTGAGTGGCCAGTTTGACTGGACCTACGCCTTCATCCCTGATGTCGACAGCACCTATGCAGCAGCAAGCCCAGACAACAAGTACTGGTACCCTGCAGGTGGTACGCAGGCATTCATGTTGAACTACAACTCGCCGAATAAGGGTAACCACGAAGCGATCAACAACATTGAATTCCGCCGCGCTTTCTCCATGGCTATCGACCGTGAAACTATCATCGATATCGCTTTCTACGGCGGTGGTGTGGTGAATGATTACGCATCAGGTCTAGGCCAGGCATTTGCTTCTTGGTCTGACGAGACGGTACATGAGAAGTACAAGCCTTTCATGACCTACAATGTCGACAATGCTAAAGCACTACTTAAAAAGGCTGGCTTCAAAGACACCAACGGTGACGGCTATGTTGAAACCCCTACCGGTAAGAGCATTGAGTTGACTATCCAGTCACCAAATGGCTGGACTGACTTCAACAATACTGTTCAGCTAAGTGTTGAGATGCTTCAAGAAGTTGGTATCAAGGCGAAAGCTAGCACACCTGATTTCTCGGTCTACAACCAGGCCATGCTAGATGCAACCTATGACGTTGCATACACCAACTACTTCCACGGTGCAGACCCTTACACTTACTGGGATAGTGCTTACCACTCTCGCTTCCAGGCTAGCGAAGGCATGCCGCGCTTCGCCCTACACTACTGGAAGAATGAAGAACTGGATAACTTGCTAGGCGGATTCTACAAAACCGCTGACCGCGATGAGCAGATGAAGATGGCTCACGCTATCCAGAAGATCATTGCTGAGAACCAGGTAACTATCCCTGTCATGTCAGGTGCTTACACTTCTCAGTACAACACTGCGCGCTTTACCGGTTGGTGGGACGAGAACAATCCGAAAGGACGTCCAATGCCTATCACCAATACGCAAGAGCGCCTACTTCAAGTACTTGATCTAAAACCTAAATCGTAATTGTCGTAATTTGCGGTGCGCACCTTGCGCACCGCCCCTTCAACCTTCCCCCTTAGAAATAGCAATGGCCATGGGTCAGGGAAGAGTGTGTCTGAAATCTGGTTGTAGAAGCTGGATATTTTAAGGTGTGAGTTATGGGATTTTTTATACGCAGACTTGGCTTTTATTTTATTGCGCTCCTGTTCGCAGTAACCCTCAATTTTATCATCCCCCGGGCCATGCCGGGTGATCCGGTCACCATGATGTTTGCCAATGCAGCTGTTCAGGTGACGCCAGAACGTATTGCTGCGATGAAAGAGCTATTAGGCTTTGTCGATGGCCCTGTTTACCAGCAATACCTTATTTACCTAAAAGGTATCCTATCTTGGGACCTAGGTATTTCTATCCAAACTTACCCACAAACGGTTAACGATGTGTTGGGGGGTGCTGTTGGGTGGTCTCTATTTTTGGCAGGTACCGCTGTTATCCTCGCCTTCTGCATTGGGTCAACCCTAGGGATCTTCGCCGCTTGGAAGCGCGGTAGTAAATATGATGCGTTCATCTCCCCTGGAATGATGGTTGTACAGGCTGTACCGCCGGTGGTCGTCGCAATGCTCGTACTATACACCTTTGCGATTGGCACCAAGTGGTTCCCTTCAACTTATGCCTATACCCCAGGCACAACACCTGACTGGACAAGCTTAGATTTTTACTTGGATGTCGGCTACCACGCAGTGCTGCCTTTGTTCTGTGCCACCATCATCCAGATCGGCGGCTTCCTGATCAATATGCGTAACAACATGATCAACCTGCTGAACGAAGACTACATCACAATGGCTAAAGGCAAGGGCCTGAGCGAAAACCGTGTGGTCTTCAAGTACGCCGCCCGTAACGCCATGCTGCCAAGTGTGACTGCCCTATCAATGGCTATTGGTATGGCTATCGGTGGCCAGCTGATAATCGAGATGATTTTTAACTACCCGGGCCTGGGGACAGTTCTGCTCAATGCAATCAACACCCGGGACTACCAAGTACTACAGGGCCAGTTGCTGATCATGACGATGTTCATGCTGTTCTTCAACTTCTTGGCCGACCTTCTTATTGTTGCTCTGGATCCTCGCCTACGTAAGGGAGGCAAATAATCATGAAAGGACTAATCAAACTACTTTCAGGCAATGCCAAAGCCATGCTGGGCCTTGCTATCATCGCGACCTTCATCTTTGGTGCCTTGTTTGCCCCGGTTATTACCAAACATGCACCCGACAAACGAACGGGGAACCCACATGAATACCCGGCTTTTGTAGTAAAAGCCGCGCAAAATAGCCCTGACGGGTGGGTTGCGACCAACCTGGCTGACAGCAAGCGTACCCTACGTATGTCCAAAGATGCAGACCACGTACTGGGAACAACCCGCATGGGCCGTGATGTATGGTCACAGGTTGTTTACGGGGCGCGTACCTCTCTCGCTGTTGGCTTCGGTGCCGGCATCATGGTGTGCTTCCTGGCAACGGTTATTGGGGTTTCTGCCGGTTACTTCGGCGGTCGCGTCGACGACATTCTGTCGGCAGCCATGAACATCATGCTGGTCATCCCCCAGCTCCCGTTGCTGTTCGTCATTGCCGCCTTTATCGGTCAGGCAGGCCCCCTGACTATCGCCATAGTGATCGGGATGACCTCCTGGGCATGGGGGGCCCGTGTGGTAAGGGCACAGACACTGTCCTTGCGTGAGAAAGAATTCGTCAAAGCGGCAGAGGTGTTGGGTGAATCATCAGTCCGCATCATCTTCGTCGAAATTCTACCTAACTTGATTTCCATTGTGGGTGCCAGCTTCATCGGCTCTGTGATGCTTGCCATCATGACCGAAGCCACGCTGTCTTTCCTAGGCCTTGGCAACCCTAACTCAATTAGCTGGGGCATCATGCTCTACAACGTCCAGACCTCATCGTCGATGCTGGTCGGCGCATGGTGGGAGCTATTAGCACCGTGTATTGCCCTGACATTCATCGCGGTAGGCCTAGCAATGCTGAACTTCGCTGTAGATGAAATCGCCAACCCGCAGCTGCGTTCCCACAAAGGCATGCGCCGCTGGAAGAACATGGCAAAAGAAAACCAGAAACAAGCTCAGGCAAACATCGCGCCTCAGCCAGCCCTTGAAGGGGGAGAGAAATAATGACTGATCCACAAATTTCTATCCGCAACCTGTGCGTTGACTACATTACCGATGCCGGTGATGTACGAGCAGTAAACAACGTCAGCTTCGATATTGGCAAAGGCGAGATCTTTGGTCTGGCAGGTGAATCAGGGTGCGGTAAATCGACCGTTGCCTTCTCGCTGATGCGCCTTCATAAGCCGCCAGCGTTCATCACCGGTGGTGAGGTTCTCTTTGACGGCCACGGCGACATCCTGAAGTTCAACGACATGCAGATGTCAGCATTCCGCTGGAGTGAAATCTCCATGGTGTTCCAGAGTGCGATGAACGCCCTCAACCCCGTCCTGACATTGGAAGAGCAGTTCTGCGATGTGATCATGCGCCATACCGCGATGACACGTCAGCAAGCGGTTCGCCGCGCCGAAGGCTTGCTGGAGATTGTGGACATCCACCCAAGCCGACTGCGTGATTACCCGCACCAGTTCTCAGGCGGTATGCGCCAGCGCCTCGTTATCGCCATTGCGCTGGCCCTGAACCCGAAGATGATCATCATGGATGAGCCGACTACTGCCCTGGATGTAGTGGTACAGCGTGAAATCTTGCAGAAGATCTACGCCCTCAAAGAAGAATTCGGCTTCTCAATCCTGTTCATTACCCATGACCTGTCGTTGATGGTCGAGTTCTCCGACCGCATCGGCATCATGTACTCCGGTGAACTGGTTGAAGTCGCGCCATCCAAACAAATTCTGGAGACCCCATTCCACCCTTATACCGAAGGGCTGGGCAGCTCTTTCCCGCCGTTGACCGGACCGAAAACCCGCCTGACAGGGATCCCGGGCAACCCGCTCAACTTGTTGGAAGTGCCGACTGGGTGCCGCTTCCAGGCCCGCTGCAGCAAAGCCCACGACGCTTGCTTCAGCCACGCAACCCAGCTCCGCCAGTTGGAACCAGGCCGTTTTAGTAACTGCCACCTATTCAACAAGAGCAGTTAAGGATTAAGTCATAGGAAGCATTATGAGCAAGCCAACCGGACAACCAATTATTGAAGGGAAGAACCTAGTCAAGGACTTCCCGGTCAACAGCAACTCGCTGAAGAAATCCATGATGCGCGCCATCAACGACGTATCATTCAAGATGTACAAAAGCCGCGGCCTGTCCGTTGTCGGTGAATCCGGCTCGGGCAAATCCACCACGGCCAAGATGATTGCCAAGATGTACGCCCCAACCTCCGGCCAGATCGAATACTACGGCCGCGATATTGCCACTATCGAGAAGAAAGCCGACTTGATGCAGTACCGCCAGGGGATCCAGATGGTATGGCAAGACCCATTCGGCTCACTGAACCCGACCCATACTATTTTCCATCACGTTGCCCGTCCTCTGCTGATCCATAACAAAGTCAGCAAAGGCAACAAAAAGGAGCTTGAAGAAAAGGTCTATGACCTGCTAGAACAGGTTGGATTGATCCCGCCCAAAGAGACTGCAGCGAAATACCCGCACCAGCTATCAGGTGGCCAGCGCCAGCGCGTCAACTTGGCCAGGAATATCGCTGTCGGTGCAGAGGTCGTACTGGCTGATGAGCCAACCTCAATGCTTGATGTCTCGATCCGCGCCGGTGTCCTCAACCTGATGGAAGAGATGAAGTTCGAGCGCGAAATGGCGCTGCTTTACATTACCCACGATATTGCCACGGCTCGCTACATTGCTGAAGACCTCGCCGTTATGTACGTCGGCCACATGGTTGAATGGGGTGATACCGAAGAGATCATCCACAACCCGCAGCACCCTTATACCCAACTGCTGGTTTCTGCGGTCCCGGATCCGAAGAAATCGATCCATGAAAAACTCAAGGGCAACAAGGGTGAGATCCCGCTGTGGACCCCAGAAAGCCTCGGCTGTCCATTTGCCGGTCGCTGTACCCATGCCACCGACCAGTGCCGCGAGCAGTTACCGGGGGTGACTCAACTCTCCGACAACCATTTCGTACGTTGTTACCTGTACGAGAATTGATGGAGGGATCATGCAGCTGTTAATCAATCACTTAGGTTATGAGCAATTTGGCCACAAGCAAGCAGTCGTCCAAACGGCCACTCCCATTAGCATTCAATATGCGGAGCTTCTCTGTGCCCAAAGCCAACAACCTATCTTGCAGCTGCCTCTTGAGGCCTGTGGTCCGGTCGATCAATGGCACACCGGGCTTACCTACACTGTCGATTTTTCCGCACTCACTGAGTGCGGGAATTACCTATTACGTGTTGGTGAAACCTTGTCTGCGCCATTTGCTATCGCCGAGGGACTTTTGATGACTCGCACTTTCAGCGATGTCTTGCACTACTTTAAATCCCAACGCTGCGGCGGCAAGTTTGAACTAGCCGACCGCTCTATTCCGCTTCTAGGCAGCGATACAAAAGTTGATGTTAGCGGCGGTTGGTATGACGCCTCCGGTGACGTTAGCAAATACCTCAGCCACCTTTCGTTCAGCAATTATTTCAATCCACAACAAACACCTATGGTGGTGTGGAATATGCTGACCGCTTTCGAAGCACTGGCAGACGAGCAGGCGTTTGCAGACTTTAGCCGGATACGCTTACTAGAAGAAGCGCTTTACGGGGCCGATTTCCTGGTCAAGATGCAGTCACCAAGCGGGTACTTCTACACCACGGTTTTTGATAAATGGAGTAAGCAAACCGAGCAACGTGAGATCTGCAGCTACGCCCATCAAAGTGGCGATAAATCTGACGACTTCCAAGCAGGCTTCCGCCAGGGGGCCGGGGTTAGCATCGCCGCCTTGGCGGCTGCCAGCAGGCTCCTTCATAGCCCGTCAGCACAACATATCGGCTACCCAGCGACCGCCAGTGACAGCTACCTGACGGCAGCAGAACAAGGTTACTGGCACTTGGTTGAGCACAACCAGCAATACCTTGATGACGGTACCGAAAATATCATCGATGAGTATTGTGCGCTGCTGGCAGCGGTGGAGTTATTTCGTGCCACCAGCAATGCCGACTATTTGTCCCAGGCTCGGGACTGGGCAGAGAAACTAGCCAAACGGCAGCATAGCGATGACCAGCAGCACTGTTACTGGTCTGCCAACAATGACGGCAGTCGCCCGTACTTCCACGCAGCAGAAGCCGGTTTGCCGGTGATCAGCCTGCTCAAGTATTTAGCTATCGAGACAGATCCACAACGCCAAGAGCAGCTAGGCGATATTGTCGCTAATGCGGTCACTTTTGAGCTCGATATTACCCAGCAAGTCAACAACCCTTTTGGCTACCCACGGCAATACGCCAAACCGGTAAATGGCCAAAAAACCGCGATGTTCTTTATCCCTCACCAAAACGAAACCGGTTATTGGTGGCAGGGAGAAAATGCCCGCTTAGCCTCATTGGCCAGTATGGCATTCCTCGCGGCAAGCTATCCAAGCTGCCAGCCATTGCGCTCACAGCTCAAAGCTTATGGCCAACGGTTGCTCGACTGGCTGCTGGGCCTTAACCCATTTGATATTTCGATGCTTGATGGCCACGGCCGCAATAACCCGGACTACCTCCCGGAACTAGGCTTTTTCAATGCCCGGGGCGGAGTCTGCAACGGTATTACCTCAGGCTTTGACAACGAGCAAGATATTGCCTTCAACCCAGCTCCACACCACCAAGATATCCTCCAGAACTGGCGCTGGGGGGAGCAGTGGATACCCCATGCAACTTGGTACTTATTAGCTGTAACGCTGCAATTTAAGGAGCGACACAATGACTGATCCTATTCGCTATTTCGTCGGTGTTGACGGTGGTGGTACATCTTGCCGGGCCCGGATAACAGACATCAATGGGCACATCTTGGGCGAAGCCAAAACCGGCAGTGCCAATATTTTGCTGGGGGCCGATATTGCAATGGCTTCCATCATCGATGCCATCGCTACCGCAGCGACAATTGCCGGCCTCAATGAAGAGAGCTACTCCTCCATGTCGGTCGGCCTAGCCTTAGCTGGTGCCGAGCAACAGTCAGCTTGGTATGAATTCATGGCCCAGCCACACCCGTTTGGTGCAGTCACCCTTAACACCGATGCCTACGGCGCCTGCCTAGGTGCTTGGGGGGGTGGCGATGGTGCCATCCTAATTGCTGGCACAGGATCATGTGGGATTTTACTCAAGGATTCAGAGCAACACGTAGTCGGCGGGCGCGAGTTCCCAATCTCCGATCAGGGCGGTGGGGCCGTCATGGGCCTTCGCCTCATTCAGCAAACACTACTAGCCCATGATGGGATCCGTCCTATCACGCCACTAGCAGAACATGTGCTCAGCCATTTCAACCACGATATCGATGCTATTGTCAGTTGGTCAAAGTCAGCCCGACCATGTGATTACGGCCAGTTTTCCCCGGCCATCTTCGCCGAAGCTTACCGTGGTGACTCCCTCGGGATAGAGCTTCTCAACCAAACAGCGGCCGATATAGAAATGTGGATGAAAGCACTGGTCAAGCGCGGCGCCGAGCAGATCTGCCTGATGGGGAGCATTGCTGAGCGGATCCAACCTTGGTTGATCCCGCCAATGCAACAGCGTGTCGCCACACCAATGGGCGATGCGATGGATGGCGCACTCGCGATGGCTCGCAGCAGCCACAACCTTTATCCATTATGAGGTCGCTATGAGTTATCGTCTTGATTTAGTCATCATCGATCAGCAACCAGCAGAGTCCCGGTTCGCGCTGACTATTCACAACCTCTCGGATAAGCCTATTTTCCAGTGGGCACTGCATTTTACGATGGGTCGTTGGATAAACCATGCCAGCTTATCCCACGGTCAGATGGAGCAGGTCGGCAGCTATTGTGTCTTAACCCCAGATCATAATACGCCCCTCCTTCCCAATGGCCACTTCTATACGGAATTCACCATTGGCACCCAGCCATTTACCCTACTTGATGATGGGATTATTGATGCCTTTATCTGCAGTGATGGCCAAGCATCATTCATCACCCCCCAGCCTGTAGAAATAACCGCTTTGGGCCTGCAGCAGCCTCACCGGGATAGGCACACTACCCCTTTAGAGCCTACTGTGGAGTTGCCAATCATACCGGCGCCGCAGCAACTCAAGGCACTGGCTGGACATTTTACTCTCGATCAGCATACAGCTATCTCACAGGGCCCCCACATAGCAGCAGGCTGCAGCCGCTGGTTACAGGCTGAACTAGAAAACCTCCTGCACGAAGACGTCGGCATAAGCCCAGAAGGAAACATCCACTTCCAACTAAGGGAGCAAATGGCAACCGGTGCCTATCAGTTACTGGTTGAGCAAGATGATATTTGGCTACTTGCAAGTTCGGAGGCGGGGTTCTGTCATGCCACAGCCTCGCTGTTACAGATGATCCCTGCAGGCCCCAGCCATTTAGCTGATGCGGCATACCGTGTTCCTATGGTCGAAATCTGTGATGCCCCGCATTTTGAACACCGTGGGATGATGCTGGACTGCGCACGCCACTTCCATCCAGTAAAACGTATCAAGTTCTTGCTCGACCAACTGGCACGATTCAAGTTCAACGTTTTCCACTGGCACCTCACCGACGACGAAGGCTGGCGCATCGAAATTGATGCCTACCCAGAGCTTACACGCATCGGGGCCTGGCGGGGGCCGAATGAAACCATCGTGCCGCAATTTACCACTATCAGCCAACGCTATGGCGGCTATTACAGCAAGCAAGACATTCGAGACATCATCAGCTATGCAGCCGATCGTGGCATCATGGTGATCCCTGAAATTGATATTCCAGGCCACTGCCGTGCTGCAATAAAGTCACTGCCGGACTTGCTGATCGATCCCAATGATCACTCTGTATACCGCAGCATTCAGGGCTACCAGGATAATGTTCTGTCACCAGCACTAAAAGGGACCTATACCTTTCTCACCAATGTGCTTGATGAAGTTTGTGCGCTTTTCCCTGCTCCTTATGTCCACATTGGCGCTGATGAAGTACCCAAGGGCGTATGGGCAGATAGCCCGGCCTGCCAAGCCTTGATGGACGAGCAGGGTTATAAGGATACCAAGGAACTTCAAGGCCACTTGTTACGCTTTGTCGAAAACCACCTTACCAGCAAAGGCAAACGCATGATGGGCTGGGAAGAGGCAACCCACGGCGACAAGGTGAGTAAATACACCATTGTTTTCTCCTGGATCAGCGAAGAAGCGGGCCTCGCATGTGCCAAAGCCGGCTATGACGTCGTTATGCAACCGGGTCAGGCTACATACCTTGATATGGCACAAGGCCACTCCGCCGAAGAAGCCGGTGTTGATTGGGCAGGCAAGCTAACGCTTGAGCAGGTGTACCAATACCACCCGCTCTCCGAGTTACCCGCCAATGATCCGGCCCGCCATCATATCAAAGGTATTCAGTGCGCCCTTTGGTGTGAGTTGATCAACAGCCAAAGTCGGTTCGAATACATGATCTACCCCCGCTTGCTAGCCATTGCTGAAATTGGCTGGACGGCACCAGAAAAACGCAACTGGCCTGATTTCTCCGCCCGCCTCGCCGGCCAGTTCGCTTATTTAGACAAAGTAGGCATCAATTACCGTCGCTGCGAGTAAGGCGCAGGGCAACGATTACAATAAAAGGATTAAACCACCATGAAATACGGCTTTTTTGATAACGACAATAGAGAGTATGTGATCACCCGTCCTGATGTGCCTGCACCTTGGACAAACTACCTGGGAACAGAAAAGTTCTGTACCGTGATCTCGCACAACGCCGGCGGCTATTCATTCTATAACTCGCCGGAATACAACCGAGTCACCAAGTTCCGCCCAAATGCGACATTTGATCGCCCAGGTCATTATGTCTACCTACGTGACGATGATACCGGCGACTACTGGTCAATTTCATGGCAGCCTGTTGCCAAAAGTCTAGATGAGGCGACCTATGAGGTCCGCCATGGCCTGTCATACTCCAAGTTCAAATGTGAATACCGTGGTATTACCGCGACCAAAACGCTGTTTGTACCAAAAGGCGAAGATGCCGAAGTCTGGGATGTCGTTATCAAGAACACATCCGATAAACCACGTACTATCAGTGCATTCTCGTTCGTTGAGTTCTCGTTCAGCCATATTCAATCTGACAACCAAAACCATCAGATGTCGCTTTACTCAGCCGGGACCGAGTACAAAGAAGGCGTCATAGAATACGACCTTTACTACAACACCAATGATTTCGAAGGCTTCTACTACCTAGCCTCTACCTTTATCCCAGACAGTTACGATGGCCAGCGTGATAGCTTCCTCGGCTTATACCGTGATGAGGCCAACCCAATTGCCGTCGAAAAAGGCCAGTGTTCAAACTCAGCCCAAACTTGTTACAACCATTGTGGCTCGCTACACAAGCAATTCACTATCCAACCGGGTGAAGAAGTACGCTTTGCTTACATCCTAGGGATCGGTAAAGGTAATGGCGAACGCCTGCGAACCAAATACCAGAACTTGGAAGAAGTCGATGCAGCCTTTGCCGGGATCAAAGCCCATTGGGATGAGCGCTGCGCTAAGTTCCAGGTTAAATCACCGAATGAAGGTCTGGATACCATGATCAATGCTTGGACGTTATACCAAGCTGAGACTTGTGTCGTCTGGTCACGGTTTGCCTCATTTATTGAGGTGGGTGGCCGTACCGGGTTGGGTTACCGTGATACCGCTCAGGATGCGATTTCCGTCCCGCACTCCAATGCAGCGATGACCCGCAAGCGCTTGGTTGACCTGCTGCGTGGCCAGGTAAAAGCCGGCTATGGCCTGCATTTGTTTGATCCTGACTGGTTCGATCCGGAAAAAGCCGATGTCAAACCCTCCAAATCTCCGACAGTTGTTCCGACACCGAGCGACGAAGATAAGATCCACGGTATCGAAGATACCTGTTCTGACGATCACCTCTGGCTGATCCCGACCATCTGTAAGTATGTGATGGAAACCGGCGAAGAGAACTTCTTTGATGAAGTGATCCCTTATGCCGATGGCGGCGATGCCACCGTCTATGAACACATGAAGGCCGCACTGGATTTCTCGGCAGAGTATGTTGGGCAGACAGGGATCTGTAAGGGCTTGCGTGCCGACTGGAATGACTGCCTGAACCTCGGTGGCGGTGAGTCTTCCATGGTCTCGTTCCTCCACTTCTGGGCACTGCAAGAATTTATCGAGCTCGCAAAATACCGTGGCCGAAATGATGACGTAGTGAAGTACACAGAAATGGCTGCTAACGTCCGCGAAGCCTGCGAAAAGCACCTGTGGGATGAAGAAGGCGGTTGGTATATCCGTGGCCTAACCAAAAATGGCGAGAAGATCGGTACCGCTCAGCAGACAGAGGGACGTATCCACCTTGAATCCAATACACTTGCCGTTCTGTCGGGCCTTGCCTCTCAAGAGCGCGGCGAGCAAGCCATGGATGCAGTCGACGAAAACCTATTCTCCGAATACGGCTTGCACCTCAATGCCCCGTCGTTCGCTACACCGAATGATGACATTGGTTTTGTTACCCGGGTCTACCAAGGCGTCAAAGAGAATGGCGCAATCTTCTCACATCCAAACCCTTGGGCATGGGTAGCAGAAGCCAAACTGGGCCGTGGCGATCAGGCTATGAAGTTCTACGATGCACTGAACCCGTACAACCAAAATGACATTATCGAAAAGCGTATCGCCGAACCTTACTCGTACGTCCAATTCATTATGGGACGCGATCACCAGGATCATGGCCGTGCAAACCACCCTTGGCTGACAGGTACATCCGGCTGGGCTTACTTTGCCGTGACCAACTTTATCTTGGGTGTCCAAACCGGCTTTGCTGGGCTAACGGTTAATCCATGTATTCCTACCGACTGGCCGGGATTCGAGGTGACTCGACAATGGCGTGGTGCGACCTACCAGATAAAGGTCGAGAACCCGAATGGCGTAAGCAAAGGGATCCACTCTATCAGCCTCAACGGTGAGGCGGTTGATGGCACGATTCCAGTTCAGCCAGAAGGTACGATTAACACTGTTACGGTCGTTATGGGTTAACACATTTTGGGGCGCCTATTGCGCCCCGTCTATCTACGAGAGAATAGGAGTTCCATCATGATTCAATTTGGAACCGGTGGCTGGCGCGCCATTATTGGGGAAGAGTTCACCAAAGACAATGTTCGCCTAGCAGCCCAGGGGCTTGCAAATATCATGGTTGCCGAGCAGGTAACTGATAACGGCTTTGTTATTGGTTATGACCGCCGTTTTCTGTCAGACAAGGCAGCCGCCTGGTTTGCTGAAGTACTGGCTGCAAACGGGATCAGAGTGAGCTTTATCAATAAGTTTGTTCCGACCCCAATCGTCATGTTCCAAGCCAAAGAGACGGGTGCAACATACTCAGCCTGCATTACCGCCTCGCATAACCCAGCCGACTACAACGGTATCAAGGTCTTCATTGAAGGAGGCCGAGACGCCGATGAAATCATTACAGCGAAAATTGAGCAGCAGGTTGCGAAGCTCACCGCCAAGGACGTCAAATCAGTAGACTTCGAGCAGGCACTTGAAGACAAACTCATCACCCTGATCAATCCAATGAATGACTTTGTCGATTCCATCATTAACTTCATCGATATTGATGCGATCAAGAAAGCAAACTTGCGGGTACTGATTGATCCTATGTTCGGTGTTGCCAAGAATGCCCTGCAAACCGTGTTGATCACCGGCCGCTGCGATGTCGATGTGATCAATGATGGCCAGAACCCAGCCTTTGGCGGCTTGATGCCATCACCGAGTGCAGCAACTCTCTACCGGCTAAAACACCTTGTTGCCCATGAAGGTTACGATATTGGTATTGGCACCGATGGTGATGCCGACCGTCTGGGCATCATTGATGAAAAAGGTCACTTCATTCACCCTAACGAAGTTTTGATGCTGCTGTATTACTACCTGCTTGAATATAAAGGTTGGAAAGGTTCCGTCGTGCGCAACATCGCTACCACTCACCTGCTAGACAAGATAGCGGCAGACCATGGAGAGAAAAGCTTTGAAGTCCCTGTCGGCTTCAAACACATCAGCTCACAAATGGAAGCCGATGACTCCCTCATTGGTGGCGAGAGTTCTGGTGGCCTCACAATCCGCGGCCATATCAAAGGTAAGGATGGGGTATTTGCCTCGAGCTTATTGGTCGAGATGATCAGTGTAACAGGCAAGAAGCTGTCAGAAATGCTTGATGAAATCTATGGCAAGTATGGCTTTGCCTATACCGCAGAAGGTGACTGTACTTTCCGCCCAGCAGAACGCCAGCGGCTTTATGACAAGATTTATATCAACAAAGAGCTACCTGATTTCGAATGGGAAATTGACCATGTGAGCTACGCCGATGGCGCTAAGGTCTACTTTAAGAATGGTGGTTGGGCGCTAGCCCGCTTCTCCGGCACTGAACCTTTGTTAAGGCTTTTTGCTGAAATGGAGGATCAAGAACAGGCAGAAAAGGTTGTCAGTCAATTGAAGGCTTTCCTCAACCTTTAACGCTTCCCCCTTTCTCAGCGTTAGCCATACCACTGCCTTGGTTAGCGCAGGGGAAACTCGTTGAGTCCTAAAGTAACATGCGCATAGCTGTTACATTTCGCAGGCTTTAAGCCTTCGCGGCAAGGGTAGCTTCGCTACCCTTTTTCTTTTTTGGGCGATGGGCGATTGTCTGAAAAAACTTAACCATGTCAAGATCCTGCTCTTGATTGCTGCTCTTCCTTTAGCCTCTAGCCGCTTTTCCAATGGCCATGCTTCCTCGCTTTTCCTCTAGCCCCAAGCCAATAGCCATTGGCCTGAAACGTAAAAAGCCCTGCTATCAATAGCAGGGCTTTAAATTCATATCGGAGGGTTGGGATTACATTATAGCCCTTCAGGTAAAGAGAGGCTTTAGCTCTTAGGCTTTAGCTCTTAGGCTTTTCCCCTGATATGACCCCCGTAAAGTAGACACGGGGGTTAATTTCTCAGTTCGTACATCATGGGACTCAATCCACCATTAGTCCCATGCCTTCTGACTACATTGTAATAGCCATTGATATAGTTGCGACACTC
>NZ_PYMB01000037.1 GCF_003026455.1 Photobacterium rosenbergii | reverse complement strand
AAGCCAATACAAATTGCAACACCCCGTGGAGGGGTTCCCGAGTGGCCAAAGGGAGCAGACTGTAAATCTGCCGGCTCCGCCTTCGATGGTTCGAATCCGTCCCCCTCCACCATCATTACTGAAAACGGCATTAGCGGTTTTCTGGCTGAATAAGCCAATACAAATTGCAACACCCCGTGGAGGGGTTCCCGAGTGGCCAAAGGGAGCAGACTGTAAATCTGCCGGCTCCGCCTTCGATGGTTCGAATCCGTCCCCCTCCACCATCATTACTGAAAACGGCATTAGCGGTTTTCTGGCTGAATAAGCCAATACAAATTGCAACACCCCGTGGAGGGGTTCCCGAGTGGCCAAAGGGAGCAGACTGTAAATCTGCCGGCTCCGCCTTCGATGGTTCGAATCCGTCCCCCTCCACCATCATTCCAAGCCAGTAGCGCAAGCTACTGGCTTTTTTCATTCCCTTTGCCTATGCTTTTTCGAAGCAACATCCACACCACCAATAAGATCAAAGTTTTACTTCTAAATCACAAACCTGACTGACTTATTTGGCTATGTGGCTTATGTATGCCTATGATTCAATCAGTAGCATATGGTTTGGGATAGGGAAATGCCAAATAATCAAAGCCAGTCAAAGATACAGCCACTGCCCCTGCACGCAGTGAAAGCCTTGATTGTCGACGATCAGCGCCTCGCTACCACGATGCTTAAATCTATCTTGTTGCAGTTCGGGCTTACCCATGTCGATACTGCTCTTGATCACCAACAAGCCCAACAACACTGCCAGCATAATGCCTTTGATCTCTTGCTTATTGATTACCATCTTGAAGGGCCACTAACAGGTACAGAGTTAATCAACCTCCTACGTCGCAAAAAACTGATTTCTCCCTACTGCGGCATCATTATGATTTCCGGCGACCATTCTGCCGAAGTGATTTTGACCAGTATGTCGGTAGAGCCAGATAGCTTTATGGCCAAGCCAATAACAGCTGAAATGGTCAAGACCAAGCTAATGGCAACACTCCACGAATGTGCTCTGCGAACTCCTGTATACAAGGCAATGATTAACCATGACCGCAAAAAAGCGATTACCCTTTGCAAAAAGCAATTGATGCATGCTGGCTATCATCACAAACTTGAAGGGTTACTGCTGGATTTACTGATCGAAGATGGGCAATGGCTACAAGCTGAGAAGTACGCCAATATTTTGAAAAAACACCACCCATCGCCAAAGCTCAGCCTGATCCTGGCAAAGATCCTCCAGCACAATAACCAGCTTAAGGCCGCTATTCATTTGCTGGAGTGCCAACTTCAGCAATCCCCCCTGCACATTGAACTTTATGACTACCTAGCCATCTTCCAGGAACAAGACAAAGCCTACTATGATGCGCTGGAGTCAGCACAAAAAGCGCTGAAACTCACACCCAGTATTAGCCACCGTGCCCTAAAGGTTGCACAATTGGCGGCAGATCTCGACCGGAGTGATCAAGTCATCAAAGCGGGAAATAGCCTTGCTAATCACCTGCCGATCATTGATGTCGACTGGATCATCTGTTTGGCTGAATATATGGCGATCTTCGAGCAGCTGTATTTCACCCAAACATCCCTTGCCAACCGGCAGCGACTCAAAATAGAACTGAAGCGGATCAATGACAGGGCCCACTCAAGGGTAATGGCAGCGCAAGAGCCATTTTTAACCACCTACAGTCATATTGTGATGAGCCGCTTATTGTTAGGTAATGCCCAGCCATTAAAGGCCAAACGCAGGATGCTACTAGGGTTATCCCTGTTCTTCGATAAAATCCCTAAGCTGCCTTCCGTTGTAATCGCTGACACCCTGCCGCTTTTGGTGCATTTTGGTGAAACCCAATTAATCAATACCTGCATGCAGGCGATAGAAAAACGCAACCGTTTCGATGGTCATAGCCAAAATCGCCTTAACGATATCAAACAGCAAACCCACCTTGCCGAGCGGATCAAGCAGCTTGAGATCCAATTGAAAGAGGCTTACAGACTATTGCCAACATCCCCGCAACAAGCCTTTGTCCGCTACCAGAACATTGTCCATGAATACCCGCTTTGCAGCGAAGCGAACCTGGGTTACCTCCAATGTATGCTGGAGTTAAACATTGGCAATGAAGCCGATATTAAGAACAGTCTGAAGGCCATCAGTTCGATGCCTCTGCCCGGAGATCTAGAAACCTGGCGCAAACAGGTGTTAGAAGGAATGACCAGCAAGAAAGCGTCACCGCAGCAACACAAAGTGGCCCTTACCTACAAAAAACAAACCCAGCGTTTCCTTGAATCAGAAAACACTGGGTAGATAGAGCGGCAAGGCTAAAATTAGCTTAGCTTTTCACGACCATGTGGTGTGAGTAAATCCAATTCCGGACCTTTAGGGACAATTCCTGTCGGGTTAATCATATTGTGGCTGAAGTAGTAATGGCGCTTGATATGGTACATATCGACCGTTGCCGCGACGTCAGGATATTGGTACAACTCTTTGAGGTACTCCTGAATATGCGTGTAATCAGCAATGCGCTTGAGGTTACATTTGAAGTGGCCGACATAAACTGCATCAAACCGCACCAAGGTCGTGAACAGGCGCCAGTCTGCTTCAGTCAGCCTATTGCCAACCAAGTAACGGCTAGATGCCAAATGGCTATCCAACTTATCTAATGCACTGAAAAGGCTGTCAAATGCCGCCTCATAGGCCTCTTGTGTCGTTGCGAACCCACAGCGGTACACCCCATTGTTAATATTGGGATAGATAAATTCATTCCACTGTTCAATATCTTGGTGACGCTCCGTGGGGTAAAAATCTTGCTGATCGCCCGTAATATCATTGAACGCGGAATTGAACATCCGGATGATCTCAGATGATTCATTACTGACAATAGTTTCGGTTTTCTTATCCCATAAAACTGGCACTGTCACCCTACCGGTGTAATCATCCTTGGCCTTGGTATAGATTTGGTGCAGGCACTCAAAACCGTAAAGCGGTTCAGGCTGCGAAAACTCCCAACCTTTGCTGCGCATATCTGGGCTAACCACAGTGACATCAATGTGTGGGGCTAAGCCCTTGAGTGCACGGAAAATCAAGGTGCGGTGTGCCCATGGGCAAGCCAATGAAACGTAAAGGTGGTAGCGACCTGATTCAGCCTTGAAGCCAGGTTCACCATTGGGGCCGGCACTGCCATCTGCAGTGAGCCAGTTTCTGAACCCCGCATCTTCACGGACAAACTCACCCTTGTTATTTTCAGTGTCATACCAGACGTCGTGCCACACACCCTTCACTAACTTACCCATCTGCCGCTCCTCGCCTAAACCATCAACCTAAATTGAAAAACTGTTTGCTATGCATCGATTATAGGTAGCAGCTAGCCAGAAGTCCGGGGGCACAAACCGAACAAGATCATCAAGTTCCTTGAACAAGTTCAACTCAAGGCTTTTTCAGCTATTTCCGGATGAACTTGTTGTAGACGAACAACAGAATCAAGGCACCAAATGTCGCCGTCACTAGGCTCCCGAAATTAACTCCAGTGGCGGCACCTAGACCAATGAAAGAACCGACCCAGCCACCGACAAACGCGCCCGCAATACCCAGCCCTATCGTGGCAAGCCAGCCACCACCATCATCACCTGGCATCAACCATTTCGCCAATGCACCGGCAATCAAACCCAATATGATCCACGAAATAAATCCCATGCTTTATCCTCGCTATCTATCGTTTGGAAAGTACCTGATTGAGCTTAGACAAGGTCACGTAATATGCACAATGACAGGTATACCCCAGGTGACTTCAAGCAGCGGTTTACTCCTAATTGCACTAACCTTATAAACCACATGGCTTAATCTTCTAAAGCCTATCCAGCGTGAGGACGATGTGTATGTTGAACAAACTGACGATTGGCCTTTTTATCCTTTTGGCATCTCTACTGAGTGGTTGTGGTGACCCGGCACCACCGGCTTCTACTCCGGAGCCAGAGGAGAGTGCTGAAGTTATGGATACCACTGAAGGTTCGGATAGTGCAGTTGAAACTGGGGACAGCACTGAAGCTATGGATGATAGTGACAGTTCGGATGTCCCAGAGGAAACCGAAAGCGACGAAGAGACTGAAATGGACGATGAAACAGAAAGCGCAGATGACGACAGCTACTAACTAACCCCCTCTTGCACCCAGCCTCCAAAGGTTAACTGACACACCTAGCCTTTGGGGGTTACCCCTGACACTTTCCAATCAGTCACTCACTTCCGAACCTGACAGTGATCTGAAAGGTACTGGACAACAAATGTACTTTGTCACACATACACCCGCCAATTTGCGCTAAATGGTGGTAACATCGATGAATTACAGCAGGTTTTGCCTAAGAAGCCTTTACCATCAAGGACACCAAAATCAATGAAAGTCATCTCCTTCAATATCAACGGCCTTCGTGCTCGCCTACACCAACTGCAAGCTTTGATCGATAAACACCAGCCAGACGTGATTGGCCTGCAGGAAATCAAAGTCCACGACGAAGCTTTCCCGATCGAAGACGTCGAAGCTATGGGTTACAAAGTCTACCACCATGGCCAGAAAGCCCACTACGGTGTCGCTATGCTGTGCAAACAGGAACCGGTCGAGGTACGCAAAGGCTTCCCAACTGATGACGAAGAAGCCCAACGCCGGATGATCATGGCAACCTTCGAACAGGAAGATGGCCGTAAGGTAACAGTACTCAATGGCTACTTCCCACAAGGTGACAATATTAGCCATGAAACCAAGTTCCCGGCTAAAGAGAAATTCTACGCCGATCTGATGACTTACCTCAACGACCACCACAACAATGACGAAGAAGTGATTGTGATGGGTGATATCAATATCAGCCCAATTGATCTGGATATTGGTATCGGCCCAATCAATGCCAAGCGCTGGCTGAAAACCGGTAAATGTTCCTTCCAGCCTATCGAGCGCGAATGGCTCAAAACATTGATGGACTGGGGCTTTGTCGATACCTTCCGACAGCTTCACCCAGACGTTGATGACAAGTTCTCGTGGTTTGACTACCGCTCGAAAGGCTTTGTTGATAACCGTGGCCTGCGCATTGATGTGGTATTGGCAACGCCTTCACTGGCTGAGCGCTGCATTGAAGCGGGTATCGACTATGAACTGCGCGGTATCGAAAAGCCGTCTGATCATGCGCCTATTTGGTCCACTTTCAAATAAAAGCGGATAAGACATTTATCTCAGTAAGAGGGGGGAACTCCTCTTGCTGGCAATGCATTGCACACGTTGACTCACAAGGAAAGAAGATGAAACTGTTTGTATTTGATCACTGCCCTTTCTGTATCAAAGCCATGATGGTAGCCGGCCTGAAAAAAGCCGACATCGAACTGGTTTACCTGCAAAACCATGATGTGGACGCCCGCATCGACAAAGTCGGTGCCAATCTAGTGCCTATTCTGCAAAAAGAAGATGGCAACTACATGGCTGAAAGCCTCGACATCGCTGCCTACATCGATGCTATTGATGGCAATCCTGTTCTGGCAACCGGCAGCAACGATGACAACATCAGCACTTGGTCAGATATCGCCCGCCCATACAGCAGCCGTTTGCTCTACCCGCGCTGGATGAAGGTCGACCTGCCTGAATTCCAATGCGAAGAAGCCAAGGCTTGGTTTACCAAGAACAAAACAGCCATGAT
This sequence comes from Photobacterium rosenbergii, assembly GCF_003026455.1. Lineage (GTDB taxonomy): Bacteria > Pseudomonadota > Gammaproteobacteria > Enterobacterales > Vibrionaceae > Photobacterium > Photobacterium rosenbergii. Next base: position 28,951 of record NZ_PYMB01000037.1, on the reverse strand, counting down.
CGAGCAGGACTTCGATGATGCCTTTAGCAAGTCAGATGAATACCTAACAGAGCTCAATGCCTCTTTCGCTAAGCTGTCGTGGCTACAACTCCCATCAGAGCGAAACAATGTGTTGAGTTATGATGACGTCAACCTGTTCCCGGCACTGCGCAACCTGACCGTGGTGAAAGGGGTCCAGTTCCCAACCCGTATCCGCCAGTATATCGACGAAGTGGCAGCACTGACATCCACATCACTGTACGACGATATCGCGGTTTAAACACAAGCAATGGCTTTTAACCCATAAAACGAAGCCTAGCCAATTGGCTGGGCTTCGATTGTCCATTACGTCCGCTTTTGAACCCTACGACAATGGACGCATGTGTCTCATAAAGCGTCCCTCAAGCTTGCGGAAACCCCACAAGATGACAAATGTCAGTACCATGTAGAACATACCGGCAAAGAGGTATGACTCAAATGGCGCATAGTATCGGGAGTTGACAATTTTCGCAGCCCCAGTCAAATCAACAATGGTCACGATACCTGCTACTGCCGAGCCATGCAGCATGAAGATAACCTCGTTACTGTAGGCCGGTAAGGCGCGTCGCAGCGAACTTGGCAGAATAATACGACGGAAAGCTTGGGCCGGGCTCATGCCATACGCCTTCGCTGCCTCAATCTCACCTTTTGGCATACTGTTGATGGAACCACGCACAATTTCAGCTGTGTAAGCGGCGGTATTGAGTACGAAGGCCACCAGCGCACAGAACCATGCATCTTGCCAAAGTGTTCCTTGTACAACAATTACTTGGCTAAGCCCGTAGTAAATCAAATACAACTGGATCAGCAGCGGCGTACCGCGGAAGAAGTAGATAAATGCCCAAGCAGGGCCATATACCAACGGCATCTTGCTGTTGCGGGCAATCCCGATAGGAATGGCGATCACCAAGCCAATCACCAGTGCAGCGGCAACCATCCAAACTGTGGTGTACAAGCCCTGCCAATAAATCGGCCACGAGTCGGCCAGAATACTGAAGTCCATAGCTACCTCGTGTGAATGCTGAATTTACGCTCCGCCCACTTGAGACCGGAGGTCGAGAGCGAAGTGAAAAGAAGGAAAATAACCGCCACTGCCATGTAAAAAGTAAATGGCATCTGGGTTGTACCGGCGGCAAGTGCCCCTTTACGGACCATGTCATCAAGGCCAATAACAGAAACCAGTGCTGTGGTTTTGAGCAATACCAGCCAGTTATTACCAAAGCCAGGCAAAGCATGCCGTATCATCTGCGGTAACAGGATCCGGCGGAAAGAAAGGAAGCTGCTCATTCCGTAAGCTTTACCTGCCTCAAGCTCGCCTTTATCGACGGCGAGGATAGCGCCCCGGAAAGTCTCAGCCATGTAGGCACCAAAGATAAAACCAATCGTCAGGATCCCAGCGATAAACGGGCTGATCTCAACATAATCGGGTAAATAGGCGGTCCACTCATGGTTGGGATCCGATGACGTGAAATACTCGTTAAGGAATTCGTTGATCCGGTAGAGGCTGTCGTTGAGCAGCATTTGCCCACCGAAAAAGATTAGCATCATTAGAACCAGATCAGGGATACCGCGGATCACCGTGGTATAGAAGGTGGCGATGGCCCTTGCCGGGCGATACGGAGATAGCTTGGCCAGCGCGCCCAGCATGCCCAATATCATTGCCAGCACCAGTGATAATAGAGCGACCTGTAGGGTGATCCATGCCCCTTCCACCAGTGACCACTCATAACCTTTCAAATCAATCAAAAGGAAGCTCCTTCTTACTGCTTAGGAGAGTGATCCCAAAGCAGAACCCTTTGGGATCACAGCAAAGTTTCTACTGATTAGTCACCGTAAACATCGTAAGCAAAGTACTTAGAAGCAATTTGCTGGTAAATACCTTTCTCGCGCAGAGACTTGATCGCTTCATCAAGCTGCTTGGTCAGATCTTTGTCTTGCTTACGAACAGCAATACCCATACCTTCACCGAACCACTTCGGATCTGTTAGCGACGGGCCAATAAACTCATAACCCTCACCACCCGGCTTGTTGATCAAACCTTCTTCAAGTGCTGAAGCATCACCCAAAACTGTTGCGATACGACCTGCTTTCAGATCAAGGTAAGCATCATCAAACGAACCGTAGCGAACAATCTCAACCGCGCCGCCATAGTTATCTGTCAGGTACTTATCATGGGTAGTCGCACGCTGAACACCGACTTTAACGCCTTTCAGGCCTTCTTTGGTGAAGTCAAGCTCAGTGCCTTTTTTGGCAACAAACTTATTAGGAATTTGGGCGTACTTACCAGTGAAATCAACACGCTTCTTACGCTCTTCGGTAATAGACATAGCAGCGATAATGGCATCGTACTTACGCGCGAGTAGCGATGGGATGATACCGTCCCAATCCTGAGAAACGATCTGGCACTTGGCTTCCAGCTCTTTACACAGTGCGTTGGCCATATCCACATCAAAACCGCGAAGCTCACCGTTTGGCTCCGTCCAGCTAAATGGAGGATAAGCACCTTCAATACCAAAACGCACGGTGTTCCACTCTTTTGCCTGTACGGCTGTGGTACCTAAAGCTGTTACAACGGCTGCCGCCAAAATCCATTTTTTCATTGTTTACTCCTGCTGTACTTTTTTAGTCTGTTGTTTGCATGTCATTGCTGCGACCCTTTCCTTGCTGACTCCCCATCCCCAAACAGGTCATCATGGATCGCAAGTTTGCTTATTTAATGATTAATAAATCGATGAAATAAATTGCTGGAGACGCTCAGACTCAGGGTTGGAGAATAGCTTGGCCGGATCGCCTTGCTCTTCCACTTTGCCCTGATGCAAGAACATCACCTGGTTAGACACATCACGGGCAAAGGCCATTTCATGGGTCACCACCAACATAGTCCTGCCTTCTTGTGCCAAATCCTGCATTACCCCAAGCACCTCTCCCACCAACTCTGGGTCAAGGGCCGACGTCGGTTCATCAAACAGCATCACTTCAGGATCTACCGCCAGAGCACGGGCAATAGCGGCACGCTGCTGCTGTCCACCGGATAGGTGACCAGGGTAATAATTGCGGCGTTCATACAAGCCGACTTTTTTCAGTAATGCTTCACCACGTTCAATGGCCTCAGCTTTCGGTACTCCGAGCACATGCACAGGTGCCTCAATGACATTGCCGAGCACTGTCATATGCGACCATAGATTGAAACCTTGGAAGACCATTGCTAGGCGTGAACGAATGCGCTGTACTTGTTTTTCGTCAACAGGAAGAAATTCTCCCTGCCGATTATTTTTCATTTTAATCAATTCACCATTAACCCAGATCTCGCCCTGAGTCGGTGTTTCAAGTAGGTTGATACAACGCAGAAAAGTACTCTTCCCAGAACCGGACGAGCCAATAATTGAAATTACATCACCACGGTGGGCCGTTAACGATATGCCTTTTAAGACTTCATTCTGGCCAAAAGACTTATGCAGATCCCTTACATCAAGCGCCACTTCACCTGCCATGTGCGCCAACTCCTGTTACTCCGTGAATTACCAATATCCCTTCACCGCATATTTCAATGGTGGGATTCAACGTGCCCAAATGAGCAAAAGATTGCCTGTTTTGCGAACACTTTTATCGACGGTATCACTAGAAATAAAATTTGGCAACATTTCATTAACTAGCACAAAGCAAGAATAACCAGTCAAGTTTTTAGAATAAAGCGTCAATATGGCGACTTTTCACCTACATTGAACTATTTACCTGCTTGGGGTAATTTAATTGGAAAAACACATAGCCGGATGAAATATGTCTGTTAAATCAATAATTACAATAAATTCAACGTCATCAAAGCAGCACGCAATCAAGGTGTTAATGCTTGTTTTTAGCACATTTTATCCGTTTAGCTATGCATTTTCCGCCCAGCCACAATCTGTAACAATTCTTACCGTTGTGCCGGAGTATAAAGATGCGGTAACCGCCAACTTTAACCCCTTTTCAAAAGGTAGCATGCCTACAACGCATGAGTTTATGTTTGAGCCCCTGGTGATTTTCAATACGCTGCAAAATAACAAGCCAGAATACCGCCTAGCGACTCACTACCAACTCGATAAGGATTTAATGGGGATCAGTTTTTCGCTTCGGGACGGGGTGCGCTGGTCTGATGGAAATCCATTCAGCGCCGATGACGTGATTTTCTCTTTCTCCATCGCGCTTAAATATCCAGAACTTGACTCACATGGCATTGGACAATGGGTAGAGTCGATAGAAAAGCGCAACAAAAACGAGGTCTACTTCAGGTTAAAGAAGCCCAACGCCTTGGTTGCCTACACGCTGGTATTGCTCCCAATCGTGCCCAAGCACCAATGGCAGGCGATTGATAATTACGCGCATTTTACCAATCCAACGCCTATTGGCACCGGGCCGTTTACCGAAATCAAAGAGCTGGACGAAAACGGCTACCTGCAATGTGCTAATCCTGCGTATTGGCAGGCAGAGAAATTGCACATCGATTGCCTGCGCTATCCCAAAGTCACCACCAACGACGATTTTATTTCGCGTATATCCAAAGGTGAGTTTGACTGGACCGGCAGTTTTATTCCCGATATCGAACGCCACTACGCCTCGTACTCACCCGACTTCAAGTACTGGCTGCCACCAGCCAGCAACGTCAGCCTGATGTTCAACTTTAAAACCGCCGATCCCGCTACCCGTGAGCTGTTCAGCAAGGTCGAATTCCGCCGAGCCGTTTCAATGACCCTGCAACGCCAATTGTTGATTGATATTGCCGCTTTTGGCCAAGGTGAGCCTTCGCGCTATGCATCAGGAATGAGCGAACGCTTCCGTTCATGGGCCGACCCGATCATCACCGAGAAATACCTCCCCTTTATGACCTACAACCCGATGCTGGCGAAGGACTTGCTCGACAGTATCGATGTTGTCGACAGCAATGGGGACGGATGGCGCGAGTTGCCGGGGGGAAAACCGCTGGCGTTGACTATTCTCACGCCCAACGGTTGGTCTGATTTCAATACGACTGCGCAGCTAATCAGTGAAATGCTGATCCGGGTCGGTATCAAAGCCACACCGATCCAAGCTGACTTCCAGCAGTTCAACGATCAACTTGCCCATGCGGATTACCAGTTGGCTATTACTAACTATCCGCAAGGCCCAACTCCGTTTAAATATTTTGATATGGCTTTCAATAGCACCTATCAGGCGCCCCACTACCCACGCTATGCAATGCATTATTACCAAAACCCACAAGTCGATAGGTTGCTGACACAATTCCCGATTGCCGAAACCAACCAACAGCGCCACCAAATCATCCGGGATCTCAACCAGATCATTGCTAACCAGCAGGTCACTGTCCCACTCTATAACACAGTGGAATTCTACCAGTACAACACCAACCGCTTCGAAGGCTGGTTTAACAAGGACAACCCCGTCGCCAGCCCATTAATTTGGCCCCAGGCACCCGAGCGCCTGTTACATGTCCTGAGCCTGCGGCCTAAAGAGCAGGCAGCTCAAACTGAGTAAGGGGTTACCAACCCAATAAAAAAAGCGAGCCATCAGGCTCGCCTTTTTGATGATAGAACCGCTTATAACAACTAGGCCGATTAAGCCATAGCAGCACCAGCAAACAGCAGTACCACGGTTACCACCAGTACCATGACCACAAACGGCATTACCCACTTCAAGAAGCGCTCGTAAGGGATTTTCGCCAAGGCCAAACCAGCAACCAAGTGACCTGCCGTTGGGGCAAAGATGTTGATCCAACCACTTGCTGATTGGTAAGCAGTGATGATCAAATCACGGCCAATGCCCGAGAAGTCCGCCAGCGGAGCCATCAGCGGCATAGAAACCGTTGCCAAACCAGAAGTCGATGGAATGAAGAAACTCAACACGATATGTACTAAGTAAGTCACCACAACGAACACACCGGATGATAGGCCAGTAACCACACCTTCAGCCCAATTCAGGATAGTATCGATGATCACACCGTTATCCATGACAACATAGATACCACGCGCAACAGCCACAACCAATGCAACACCAATCAGGTCCTTGGCACCTTCGATAAAGGTTTTGATGAACTCGCCTTCGTGCATACGGTTAATCACAGCAATCAGAATAGCCGATGCTAGGAATAGGGTTGATAGCTCATCGAACCACCACCATAAGGTCGGGATCGCGGTAATACCCATGTCTTCCCATGGAATAACACCGTAAATCATCACTAGGAATGCACCGAAGAAGATCCCCATGGTCCATTTCTGCTTAGTGGTGAACTCACCGGTATCTTCGCTGACATGAGAAAATTCATCATCAAACTCGATATCCGCCAACACTGAATTCGCTTTGTCTGCTTTGACTTTCGATGCGTAGCGCATGACATACCATGAAGCCAACACAATCAAGATAGCCAATTGGACCACACGGAGCACGATACCATCACCAATTGGCAAGCCCGCAAAACCAGAAGCAATACCGGTCGCAAATGGGTTAACGGTTGAAGCCAGCACCCCGACACCAGAACCCAACAAGATGATCCCCGCAGCCACCATACGGTCATAGCCAGCGACCGCCATCACCGGCAGTATCACTGCCCAGAAGGCAACTGTTTCTTCGGCCATCCCGTAAGTAGAACCACCCAGCGCAAACAAGGTGATCAATACCGGGATCATCATTTGCTCACGGCCACGGAACTTACGTACAATCGCCGCCACACCGGAGTCCATAGCACCGGTACGCATGGTCACGGCAAGGAAACCACCAATAACCAGTACGAACAAGGCCACATCAACGGCTTTGTGGAAGCCCTTGATCGGTGCCATCAGCACATCAATCACACCCTGAGGTGAAGACTCCAACTCCTGATAGGTCCCCGGGATAGGAAGTAACCGCTCACCGCCGTCGTAATCCAATACTTCAGCAGCAGGAATCACCACATCGGTGCCGTTAACCAGGTAGTCATACTTACCCGCCGGCATAACCCAAGTCAGCAAAGCAACAAGGGCAATAATGGAAAAAAGAATGGTATAAACAGTCGGCATTTTGAAAGATCGTTTCATTTTGCCAGCCTCTGTAGTCGTGGTCATAGCTCTACTCCCTGCAGCTGATAAATCGCGTTGGCATACACATTCATTGCTTTGAGCATGTCATCAATAATCAAATATTCATTCGGCATGTGCTCGACTTTGTCGCGGCCAGGGAAAATTGCCCCATAAGCCACACAGTTCGGTATCGCACGGGCATAGGTTGCCCCACCGGATGTCATAGGCTCGCTGACCATATCCCCGCTGATTTCTTGATAGGCACTCATCAGGGTTTGGATCACCGGGCTTTCTGCAGGCATATACAAGGAAGGTAGCACATCAAATTCCTCGTAGCGTAAACCGTACTGCTCCGCGACAGCCTGAATATCGTTATCAAAGTCCGCTTTTTCGAAGGTTACCGGTACCCGGATATCTATCCCGAGTTTGCTCACCTGTTCGCTAACCTCAAGCTGGGCAACGTTAAAGGTCAACCGGCCACTGACATCTTCAACCGGGCCGAAGATCTCTTTTGCGTTGGCATCTTCGCCCACTTGCTCAGCGACAAACTTGATCGCAGGATGGGTCACACCGATACCACTTAGTGCCAGGCATAAACGGGCAATCGCATTGACCCCTTTGATATCACTGGCTGCCGAGTGTGCAGCCTTGCCGAACACCGTAACCTCGGCATCTTCGGCGGTGAAGTCGTAACCTAATTCATCCAGTTTGGCTGCCAACTCTTCCCATAATGGACCTTCGTACTTCGCCACTTCTGGTACGGCATTGAGCGCACCGCCACAATCTAGCGCCAACAAGCCATCGCCCGGGCCATGAAGCCAGGATTGGATCAGCATTTTCTCAGCGTGGATCAATGGGAAGACAGAGTCTGGCGTAAAGCCGCAGCTTGGGACTTCTTCTTTTTCCAAGTAGCGGTCAATACAGCGCCACAGGGTTTCTTCATCGGTGCCGAAAATAAAGCGGATGCGTTTATTGAGCACCACACCACTATCTAGCAGTGCCTTGACCGCATAAATCGCGGCTAAGGTTGGCCCTTTGTCATCTTGCGTTCCGCGACCATATAATCGACCGTCGCGGATTTCAGGGCTAAACGGATCGGAATGCCATGCCGACAACTCTCCGGTTGGCACCACATCCAAATGGCCCAACACCCCTATCATTTGCTCGCCATCACCGATTTCGGCATAACCGTAATAACCTTTGTGATCCTTATAGATGGCAAACCCCAAGTCGTGGCATAACCGCATTGTTTCATCCAGGCAGTCATCAATCGGCTTGCCAAAAGGCTTACCGCTGTCATCTTGCTGGTAGACACTGGGAATCGCCACCAAACGCTTCACTGCGGCAATATAGTCATCACGCAGCGCGTCGATATTTGATGCTATTGTTGCTTTCATCGTATCCCTCTTTGCTTCATCTACTTTTGCCTACACACACGAACACACACCGACAAAAGTAGTGAATTTATATTTTAAATCAGAATTATTAATTGGTTGGAGCTCATCTGACCAATCCATTCTGCTACAAGCCGTAGGGAATAAATGTGATTACTTTCACTGCTCGTCCTCACAAGGTGGGACTGCGGTCAAAATCTCGACAAAATGTTTCCAAGCTGAGGGACATTATTGATATCTGTCACATTTAGGCATCGAGGTTATAATTGGTTATACTTCGCGCCATTCACCCTCCTGTCATATGACGAGATCGATAATGAAAACCTTATTCCCTGGTAAAGACGCCGCGCTGCAAGACACCATCGAGCGTTTCCAAGCCCAATTAACAGCCCATGACTTCAACCTTGCCAACATTGACAACGCCGCTTGGCACAACCCGATCCCCAATGTCTGGTCTGTGCAGATCCAAGATGCCGATGCGCCAATGAACGTCACAATGGGTAAGGGAACATCGCAAGACGCCGCGTTGGCGTCAGCACTGGGTAAGCTTATCGAACGCTTGGCAACCAATGATTTCTATGCCAACCGCTACCTCGGCGAAGCCATTGCCACCGGTGAGTTTGTTCATTACCCCAATGAAAAATGGTTCCCAATCGATCTTGAGGAAAACCTGCCACCTGAAGGCATCTTGGATGAACGCCTAACGCAATTCTATGACCCAACTCTTGAGTTATTGGGCACAGATCTGATCGACCTACAATCTAGCAATATGGCACGCGGGATCTGTACCCTGCCGTTCGAGCGCCAGAATGACAGCGAAATCATCAATATGCCGGTCAACATCATTGGCAACCTGTATACCTCCAACGGAATTGCGGCCGGTAATTCTAAAGCGGAAGCCCGCAACCACGCCCTTTGTGAAATCATCGAGCGCCATATCAAAAACCGCATCTTGGCCAAACAGACCCGTTTGCCAGCCATTCCTGAGTCGGTACTGAGCCGCTTTACCTCGATTAAAGAGTCAATCGACGCCCTTGAAGCCCATGGCTTTGATGTTCAAGGTTACGACGCTTCCCTTGGCGGTCAATACCCTGTGGTCTGTGTAGCCTTGAGCCACCAAGACAGCAATATCCGTTTGGCCTCTTTTGCGGCCCACACAAGTATTGAGCTTGCCCTTGAGCGCGCTGTCACTGAACTGGTTCAGGACCACAATGTTGATGAGCTCAAAGCGCTAATGGATCCATCAACGGTTGGCGAAGCGGGCAATGAGCACTTCACACCTGAAAGCCTTCTGGCTGAATCAACCGGCCTCATCGCTTCAGCCCAACTGGAGACCGAATCTGCCACTGAATTAGCAGATTGGAGCTTTGGCGGCAATTCTGAAGAGCAGTTCAATCATTTGATGGGCCTGTTACACGCCGAGGGTGCCGATGTCTACATCGCTGACTATGATCACCTTAGGGTCGATTGCTGCCGTATCATCGTGCCGGGCTGGTCTGAGGTAGCGCCGGTAGACGACCTGATTGAAGCCAACAACAACGTTGCACTGGAGTTGCGCGAGGTACTACTGGCGCTTCCTGCGGTTGAGTGGGATGAAGAGCAATTCGCTGAAATGTTCCATATTGTCGAAGAGGAGTTTGATGACGACGCCCTGCTTCACAGAATGCTAGGCTTGGAGGCCCTATCGGGAGATGCATGGCAAACCCTTCGAGTCGGTGAGCTAAAATGCTTGATTGCCTTGGCGGGAGGCGATCTCGAGTTGGCTCTGGACTTCGCCAAGTGGTCTGTGGCCTTTAACACCTCCATGTATTCTGCCGAGCGGATGAATTTCTTCCGTTGCCTCATCGACAGCCTGCAGCTAGCTATTAAAGAAGAGCAAGATCCGGCTGATTGCAAAGCTGACTTCGAGAGCCGGTTCGGCAGTGAAACAGTCGCAGCCGCCTGGGGCTCGATTGAAGGCAGTGTTCAGTTCTATGGGCTAACTGCTGGCAATCTGACCATGAGCCAGTTCCCTGCTCATCAACAACTGTTGCAGTCTTACCATAAGCTGCAAGCAGCCAAGAAGGCAAAATACTGCTAACCACACGTGTACAAACCGCCCAGGTTGTTCCCCTTCAATCTGGGCAATTTTGTACTTTGTTTACATACTCGCTTTTCATCTTCTCTCACCATTCATTCAAAAAAAGTTGAATGCTCCGATTCAAATGCTGTGACTTGCCTGCTACTTTTTAGGTAACGCCCATGTAACCCAGACTTCTTGCGCATCAAGAATAAAACCACACTAAAAACAATGATATAAAAACCAAAAAACGACCGAGATCACATTTCGCGAATTTGCTTTTGTTATAAAGTTTCTTTCATAATTAGTAACAATTGCACTTTGCGCTCAATTTTTTTTGGTTTTTTTCTTACAAAATTTTAGTGAGAGTGATCGAGATCAATTCCATAAAAATGGACAAGCGGTACACTGCAGCCAAAATTGGTGAAATTAAATTACACTTAACAACTGCTTGGCTTAAATTCGTATGAATTGCAGATATGTTGAGGAAGTTTCAACCAACATATAAATAAAAAATTATCTTAAATGTAGAACGAGGCACTTATGTCATCACAGGAAAGAAGTTATCAGGAGCTACACCGCCCTGCATCTGACTTCGCTAGTCGCTCAGACTATCTTGATCATGAGCTGAAAATTATGAAGCCGCGCCGCTGGAAGCTTAACCTTCCTGGCCGTGACTTCCGTTTTGAGCTTGAAGATTTGGTTCCGGCACTAGCGGGTACAATTGCCATTATCGCGATGTACTCATCAGTTGCTATGTCATGGGCTGATGGCCTGACAGCCGCTTGGGATCACGTTGAGTTGGGCAAAACCTTCGCTATCGAAGTGGCCCGTGTAGAGATGCTCATCCCAGCACTTCTTTTCTGTATTCTTGCCTCGGGCTTCTTTAACCCACGCGCCAACCTGGCGGGTAACCACGGTCCAATGATCCCGTTGATCGGTACCATTGCACTGGCAGGCGCCCACCCATTGGCACTGGCTATCCTGATTGGTGTATTCGGCCTATTGCTGAGTTACTTCAAAGGGGGCTCGAAACTGGTCAACCTCACCAGTGAGGGTGTGGCCGGTGGTCTGCTTATCTTCCTCGGATTTACCGGGGCAATGAGCCAGATCGGTGACATCCAGTCATGGGCTGTGGGTCTTGAAAGTGCTGACGTAGCAAAAGGTAGCTTGGGCTACATCGGCTTGGTAGTACTGGCGGTAAACATCATTCTTTATGCTTACCTTGCCAAAGTGAACAAGCGTTGGCTGGCGATTCCTGCTTGTGCAGTAACCGGTTTATTGGTTTCCCTTGCACTTGGTGCGGGCTTTGACCTAGTATTCGAAACCGAAACGGGTTTGCCGAACCTAAACCCAGTGTACTGGTGGGGTAGCACAGAGCAAGGTTGGATGCTTGGCCTGCCAGGTATTGAGCATTTCATTGCTTCTCTACCGTTCGCGATTCTTGCAGTAGCAATGTGGTCGCCAGACTTCCTGGGTCACCGTATCTTCCAGGAGCTGAACTACCCGAAAGGTACTGACCGCGTTCTGATGGACGTTGATGACACTATGACAACTTGTTCGCTGCGCCAGATGGTGGGTACTGCGGTAGGTGGTTGTAACATCACTTCATCTTGGGGTACTTACATTATCCCAGCCGGTATTGCGAAGCGTCCGATTCCAGCGGGTGCGATCCTACTAGGTACTTTCTGTATCATCGTAGCGATCCTTGGCTTCCCAATGGACGTAGCAGTATGGCCACCAGTAATGCGTATTGCACTGCTTGTAGGTGTATTCCTACCGCTTCTTGAAGCGGGTGTGCAGATGGTGAAAGACACCAAAGATTCACAAGCTGCTGGTATCTGTGTATTCGCAGCTATCGTTGCTAACCCAGTTCTAGCTTGGGCACTGACCATGCTGCTGGATAACAACGGCCTGATCGGTAACAAAGAGCGTGCCTCTAAGCTATCAATGATGGACAAAGTCATCATCCCGGCTGGCGCACTGATCATCTGTTTTGTTGCCATGCTGGCAGTAGGTATGCTTGAAGGCCAATACGGCATTCCAGCACTACTGTAACAAGCAATGAGGGCAGTGCTTGCACTGCCCTATCAATTGGTGCTTTTAGCACTAATACGAATAACCAAAACATCACTATCCTGACACGTTTTTTGGTTATCCGTATTATTGTTAATAAAAGTGTACTGTTCACCGTTTGGTGAGGCTGGCTCAACAGTCACCGCAGTACGTGTTTTTTCTACTAAAAAGGTAGGTATGTCATGGCAGAGCAATTTGCTAAAGCTTGGGAAGGGTTCGCTGAAGGCGAATGGCAGAACGACGTTAACGTTCGCGACTTTATCCAGAAAAACTACACTCCATATGAGGGTGATGAGTCTTTCCTAGTTACTGAAGGTACTGAGGCAACTAACAAGCTTTGGGATCAGGTAATGGAAGGTATCAAGCAGGAAAACAGCACTCACGCTCCTGTTGATTTCGATACTTCTCTTATCTCTACCATCACTGCTCACGACGCAGGTTACATCAACAAAGATCTAGAGACTATCGTTGGTCTTCAGACTGAAGCTCCGCTTAAGCGTGCAATCATGCCTAACGGCGGTGTGCGCATGATCGAAGGTTCTTGCAAAGCTTACGGTCGTACTCTAGACCCACAGGTTTCTAAGATCTACTCTGAGTACCGTAAAACGCACAACCAAGGCGTTTTCGACGTTTACTCTCCAGACATCCTTAAGTGTCGTAAATCTGGTGTTCTAACTGGTCTTCCAGATGCATACGGCCGTGGTCGTATCATCGGTGACTACCGTCGTGTTGCACTGTACGGTATCGACTTCCTAATGAAGGAAAAAGTTGCTCAGTTCCACTCTACTCAAGAGAAACTAGAGTCTGGCGAAGATCTGCAGATGACTATGCAGCTTCGTGAAGAACTTCAAGAGCAGCACCGTGCACTAGGTCAGATGAAAGAAATGGCAGCTAAATACGGCTTCGACATTTCTAACCCTGCAACTGACGCGAAAGAAGCTATCCAGTGGCTATACTTCGGTTACCTAGCAGCAGTTAAATCTCAGAACGGCGCAGCAATGTCTCTAGGCCGTACTTCTACTTTCCTAGATATCTACGTTGAGCGTGATATCGCGGCAGGTAAGATCACTGAGGTTGAAGCTCAGGAAATGATCGACCACTTCGTAATGAAACTACGTATGGTTCGTTTCCTACGTACTCCTGAGTACGATGAGCTATTCTCTGGCGACCCAATCTGGGCAACAGAATCTATGGGTGGTATGGGTGTTGACGGCCGTACGCTAGTAACGCGTACTAACTTCCGTTTCCTAAACACGCTATACACTATGGGTCCTTCTCCAGAGCCGAACATCACTGTTCTATGGTCTGAGCAGCTACCTGACGGCTTCAAGCGTTTCTGTGCGAAAGTATCTATCGATACTTCTTCTATCCAGTACGAAAACGACGACCTAATGCGTCCTGACTTCAACAACGATGACTACGCTATCGCTTGTTGTGTATCGCCAATGGTTATCGGTAAGCACATGCAGTTCTTCGGTGCTCGTGCAAACCTTGCTAAGACTCTTCTATACGTTATCAACGGCGGTGTGGACGAGAAGCTTAAGCTACAGGTTGGTCCTAAGACTGAGCCAATGATGGACGAAGTTCTAGACTTCGACAAAGTTTACGCTGGCCTAGACAGCTTCATGGACTGGCTAGCTAAGCAGTACGTGACTGCACTAAACGCAATCCACTACTCTCACGACAAGTACAGCTACGAAGCAGCGCTTATGGCTCTACACGACCGTGACGTTCGCCGTACTATGGCTTGTGGTATCGCTGGTCTTTCTGTTGCTGCTGACTCACTAGCTGCTATCAAGTACGCTAAAGTTAAGCCAGTACGTGACGAAGACAACATCGCAATCGACTTCGAAATCGAAGGCGACTATCCGAAGTTCGGTAACAACGACGCTCGCGTTGATGACATCGCTTGTGAGCTTGTTACTAGCTTCATGAACAAGATCCGTAAGCTTAAGACTTACCGTGACGCTGTTCCTACTCAGTCTATCCTGACTATCACTTCAAACGTGGTATACGGTAAGAAGACTGGTAACACGCCTGACGGTCGTCAAGCAGGTGCTCCATTCGCACCAGGTGCTAACCCAATGCACGGTCGTGACGAAAAAGGTGCGGTAGCGTCTCTAACTTCAGTAGGTAAACTACCATTTGCTGATGCGAAAGACGGTATCTCTTACACCTTCTCTATCGTACCTAACGCACTAGGTAAAGAGCAGGATACTCAGCGTTCTAACCTTGCAGGCCTAATGGATGGTTACTTCCACCACGAAGCTGGCATCGAAGGTGGTCAGCACCTGAACGTTAACGTTCTTAACCGCGAAACTCTTGAAGACGCAGTTAAGCACCCAGAGAAGTACCCTCAGCTAACTATCCGTGTATCTGGTTACGCTGTACGCTTTAACTCTCTAACTGCTGAACAGCAGAAAGACGTTATCGCTCGTACTTTCACTGAGTCTCTATAATCCATAGAGCCTAGTGCATAGCCTTTATTGGCAATGATAATAAAAGCCGATCTGCAAAGATCGGCTTTTTTGTTATCTCCACATCTGTACTATCAATAAGATAAGCCCCCTCCTAGCTAACTCTCAATATACCAAACGGCGTATTGCAACAGCATGCATTTTTATTTACCATTCACGCCTAATCATTAAATTCATAAAGTCGGTACTGGTTGGAACAAGCCAGGCTCATATTAAGAAAAAGAAAAACATGCCGCTTACAAAACAACTTGCTCAACACGCAGTGTATGGCTTTCAACCTCAAGGAGCCTTTCAGCTGTGATTAAAAAGCTCTGTACACTGTTGATATGGTTAGCTGTAACGAATGCTTGGGCTGCTCCTCCCCAAACAGCACCGATGCTAACCACGGAGAAAACCCTGCGTATCGGCTATCCCGCTTTTGACTGGGCTCCATTCACCTTTGTCTCCCACAAAGGTCATGTTTCAGGCCTGCTCCCTTCCCTTGTCTATGAAATTACCCAACAGAGCGGCTATCAAACGGACACCTTCGTCTACCCCACTTTTTCTGATGTTCTTAATGCCTTCCATAACAATGAAATTGATCTGTTGGTTGGCGTATCTTCGACCTTCAACCGCCAACAGACCATGCTGTTTTCCAAACCTTTGGTCACTATCCCCATGGCGGCTATCAGTAAAGCCAAGAACTTGCGCAGCATTCACCAGTTGGATCATAAGATTGTTGCTATCGAAGAAGGTTTTGCGATTGACGAACAGATCAGACAGATGACTGGGAATAAGCCAATCATTGCCCCTATGCCCTCCAGTGAATTGGCTTTCAATGCGGTAATACAGGGACAGGCTGATGCCTATGTGGGAAATGCGATTACCCTTGATGACATGAAGAACCATCACAAGACGGGTAAGCCATACTCGATAAACTACCTTGAGGATGTCCCCTACGAGCGGCTATATATCGCTGCCCATAAAGAAAAAACCGAGCTGATAACAATGCTGGATAAAGGGCTGGAAAATATTCCCCAACAGCGACTCGACAACATTTATGACACCTGGCTATCGGATAAACAGCAACAGCTAATCGCCAATCAGGACTTATTACACCTGACCCCAACAGAAGCGCAGTGGGTCCAATCACGATCAACCCTCAAGGTCGCTTATCACCCCAATGATTTCCCTTACCAATTTACCGATAAAAGCGGACTACTTGGCGGCATATCATCGGATGTATTGCGGATCCTCGCCCAGAAACTCAACCTCACTCTGGTCCCCATCGCAAACAGTGACTTCAGTGACATCCTTGCCCAACTGAATGCAGGCCGTATAGATGCGGTTGCAGCGGTCACGTGTACCCCAGAAAGGCTTCAATCGTTAAATTGCACCCAACCCTACAGCGAAGAAAAATGGGTCATGGTAACAGCGGTCGATAACCCCAAAGAGTTTATCCGCAAATCCGCCAAAATTGCTGTTGTGGCGCAGAAGTTCGGTGAAGTCCTGATCCGTGAGCAATACAGCAGCAACCCGATTATTATCTACAGTGATAACGAGCCCCTCCTGCAAGCCGTTATCAAGGGTGAGGCTGACTATGCCGTGATCTCTCTTTCCAGTGCATCGCGCCTGCTACAGGGAGATTACCTCGGTAAGCTCCGGGTGATTGCCTCTGATCTGGATAACAGCAGCCTGCCGGTTGGTTTTGCTATTGCCAAAGACAATATGCTGCTGACCAGTATCATCAACAAAACCATGGCCAATATCTCTCCGGGAAAGCTCACGGATATTCAACATAAATGGCGCACAGTAACCTTAAATAGCGGTATTTCCGCCAATAGGCTCGCACTTTGGATCTTCTCGCTGCTTGGGCTTATCGGTGTGATTATTGCCACCTTTACCTACTGGAACAGAAAACTCACCAGCGAAGTTCAACAGCGTAAGGCGATAGAGGAAAAGCTCACCTATCTAACCAATAATGTTGATGGGATTTTAATGCAGCACTTGCAACGCAGTGAT
Source organism: Photobacterium rosenbergii (assembly GCF_003026455.1). Lineage (GTDB taxonomy): Bacteria > Pseudomonadota > Gammaproteobacteria > Enterobacterales > Vibrionaceae > Photobacterium > Photobacterium rosenbergii. The sequence continues at coordinate 11,901 of NZ_PYMB01000037.1, read as the reverse complement.
GATCCCAATGACATCAGTATTTTGTTCCTCAGTGAAAATATCCGCCACCTAACCGGGATCACGGCAGATGAGTTCAAGGCCGACCCACAACAACTCACCGCGCTGCTTCGCCAGCGCAGTGATCACAAGAAACTCTTTGGTGACATCCAACGCGCCGTCAAGCATGGCTATTGGCAGACTGAGTTGCAGCTTGAGTCTGCGGCTAGCCAACAACGCTGGCTGGAAATCCGCAGCCAAGTGATTGAAGTCAGTGGGGGCTGGCAATGGACCAGTATTCTTATTGATATAACGGCTATGAAACAGCAACAACTCGAGTTGGAGCGAGCCCGGTTCGAGGCGGAAAATGCAACCCAAGCCAAATCCCGTTTTTTGGCAATGATGAGTCACGAAATACGCACCCCGATCAGCGGTATTCTGAGCTTGCTTGAGTTATTGGAGCCCCATACCCGGCACAACACCCATGCGCGGGGGTTACACGACCACCTTGAGCTGTCGGCTAAAAACCTGCTCAATATCGTCAGTGACGTCTTGGACTTTTCCAAAGTCGAAGCGGGTAAGCTGGGCCTATCCCCTGCCCCTTGTGCAATACCCGATTTGATCTCAGAACTGATCCAGCCACATATCATCCATGCCAACCAAAAAGGCCTTCAGTTCCGGCTCTGGCTGGCCCCCAATATTGATGACCAGTTAGAATGCGATGCGCTTCGTATCAAGCAGATCCTGAATAATTTGCTCAATAACGCAACCAAGTTTACCGAGCAGGGAGAGATCACCCTTGCCGTTGATGTCATCGAGCAGACACAGCAACAACAGACCCTGAAAATCACGGTTTCTGATAGCGGTATCGGTATCAGTGAACAAGATCTCGGCAAGCTATTTCAACCATTCGAACAAGCCGATGCCAGCAGTGAGCGACGTTTCAATGGCACTGGGCTTGGCCTGTCTATTTGCCGCCAACTGGTCCACCTTATGGGAGGTGATATCACCGCTACGAGTGCGTTAGGTGAAGGTGCAAGCTTTAGTTTTACCCTGCCGGCCAAACGCCTCGCCCTGCAACCCCTGTTATCACTCGGTTTGCGCTGTGTGCTTATTGGCATCGAAAAGCATGACAGGGCACTGCTTGATAGTTACCTAAAATACTGGCACTGCCAAGTAGAAGCCCTTGATGACAAAGATCTTTCATCTCATGTCATCCAAGAGCTACTTACAAAGCAGTATGATGTCATTTTCCTACCCCAAAGTTGGCAGACAGATATAGAGTCCGATAGCAAAATGCTAAGCACTATGGCAAGGTTCATCTTTTTGGCTGATAGCCCCCTACTGTCTGCAGTGCCATGCTTACAGGGTTGGAGTATCGGTCGTTGCCCGCTGGTTCCTCAGCAAATACTGCACGCTCTTGCCAATACCCCAACACAAGTCCCGCTCCAACCTGCACAGGCACAGCCAATAACAGGTAGCAACATGGATAGGAAAACAGCCATCGCCCAAAACCGCTTGCTTCTGGTTGCCGAGGATCACCCTATCAACCAGCAAATCATCAAGCAACAATTACAACAGCTCGGCTTTTTCCCTGATATTGTCGAGAACGGTTTGCAGGCATTAAAGGCACTTCAAACTGCTCCCTATGCCTTGTTACTCACAGACTGTCACATGCCAGAGTTAGATGGTTATGGGCTAGTGAAAGCAATACGGAAAAAACAAAACGAGCCTGGCGACGAAAAAGCCCGGTATTACCAACTCCCCATCATTGCGTTGACAGCCAACACGGCAGGCGATGCCAAAACCCATATTGAACAATATGGTTTTGATGATTACCTGAACAAACCTGCCACTATGCAAACGCTTTCTTATAAACTAAACTTTTGGATAGGAGAGAATTCGCGGGATAAAGCCGATAATAGTCAGCCTTTACTCAACACTACCGACGCTGAACGACAGGCCCAGTTAACAGGGCAACCACAAGGGCCACTGGATATCAGCAAAATCACAGCAATGTTTGGCGATTTAGAGACAGGCATACACTTCATTAGAGAGTATATAACTAGCTGCCTAGATGACTTGGAAACGCTTGCTCTTGCTATCGGCAACCGTGACAGCGATGCAACCCGGTTGGTCAGCCACAGAATGAAGGGGGCGGCACGAATGATGGAATACAGTGCAATGGCCGATCACTGCGAAGCCATTGAAAAGCTGGCCACAACGGATAAGGTCGTACCCTCATCACTAGAGCCGGTATACACAATGATCGATGATTTAAAACGTCAGGTAAAACAATTCTAATGAACATACTACTCGTTGAAGATCACCCTTTTCAGCAACAGGTTTTGCGTAACCAACTTGAACGTGCCGCAACTGACAGTTGTGTCAGTGTTGCCTCAACAGGAAAGGAAGCCTTGGCGCAAATCAACATCACGCTACCTGATGTACTGGTGTGTGACTTAAACATGCCAGAGATGGACGGTATCACTTTCTTGAGTCATCTGGCCAAGTTGTCATTCAACGGCGCTATCATCATTTCCAGTGCAGCTAGCCCAGACGTAATTAAATCTGTCAGCCAAATGTGTAAAAGCTACCAGCTGAAGGTCATTGGGTGCCTTGAAAAGCCAGCCCGGCATGAACATATTCAATCCTTGCTGGGGCTAGCGAAACAGTACTTGTCCACCCCGCAACCGGAACAAGCCCCCCATTCAGTCCATGTGCTTTCTGAACAAGTGTTAAACATGGCTTTCGAACATCAATGGCTGGTGCCCTATTACCAGCCAATTGTTGATATCCGCACCGGTGAGTGGCGTGGTAACGAAGCCCTTATCCGGCTTGAGCATCCCGATATGGGCCTGCTGCCACCAGCCCGGTTCCTATCTGTCATTGAAGAAATGGGCAGGGAACATGAATTGGCAATGATGACAATTCATCATGTTGTCTCAAACTTGCCGGCCTTTTCAGGGCGACGAGTAGCGGTCAATATCACTCCCCGTACCCTGATTAGCGAAGGTTTCGTCGACCAAGTGATCACCCTGCAGCAACGTTTTCCGACCATAAGCCAAACGCTGTCATTCGAGATAACCGAATCAGACGCTATTGAGCATACCGGGCCAAGCCTAGAAGCCGCATCCAGGCTTGGGATGTACGGTTTCAAACTGTCCATTGATGACTTTGGAACAGGTTATTCTTCATTGAAACAGCTTGAACAATTGCCTTTCGAGTCGCTGAAACTGGATATGAGCTTTATTCAGGCCTTACCCAAAAGTAAAACCGCAGCCGCCATTCTCGAAGCCAGCCTATTGCTCGCCAACCGTTTGTCACTGAGCACCATTGCTGAAGGGATAGAATGTACCTATCAATGGCAGGCCCTACGCCAAATGGGTTGCCACTTTGCCCAAGGTTACTTTATCGGGCGCCCGATGCCGGTGGAGCAATTGAAGCAATGGCACCATGATTGGAATGAAAAGCAACATTGCGCCTCGTTGTAATATCTTGAGTAGTATCCTTACTTTTTTGGTGCTTTTTAGCTACTTTGACTGTCCATTTTGTAATAAAATGACAGGTAAAACACGCCCCAAAGCGGAGAAGCTAAGTAATGTCAGTAAAAGGTCGAATCCACTCTTTTGAGTCCTGTGGTACCGTCGACGGTCCAGGTATTCGTTTCATCGTCTTCTTGCAAGGCTGCCTGATGCGCTGCCAGTATTGCCACAACCGAGACACTTGGGATCTTCATGATGGTAAGGAGATCACGGTTAAAGAGTTGATTGACGAAGCGAAATCATACCGCTTCTTCATGAACTCATCGGGCGGCGGTGTCACCTGTTCAGGTGGTGAAGCTATGCTGCAGCCAGAGTTTGTGCGTGATTTCTTCCGTGCAGCCAAAGATGAAGGTATCCACACTTGTCTAGATACCAACGGCTATATCCGCAAACATACTGATGTTGTTGACGAAGTCCTTGATGTTGCTGATTTGGTGATGCTGGATCTCAAGCAACTAGATGACAGTATCCACCAAAACCTTGTCGGCGTACCGAACAAACGCGTGTTGGACTTTGCCCGTTACCTGCACCAGCGCGGCCAAAAAACATGGATCCGCTACGTTGTTGTCCCAGGCTATACCGATGACGAGCGTTCTGCCCATCTACTGGGTGATTTCATCAAGGATATGGACAACATCGAGAAAGTCGAGCTGCTGCCTTACCACCAGCTTGGCGAGCACAAGTGGGAAGCGATGGGCTTTGACTACCCACTAACAGGCGTCTCACCACCATCAAAAGAAGTGATGGAGAAAGTGAAAGAAATCATCAGCAGCTATACGCAGGCAAAAGTGATTTACTAACACTTATTCGGATACTGAATATTAAAAGGAGAACGACGGTTCTCCTTTTTTGATCTTGGCGAAAACAAAATATCTTCAGGCAAAATGAGACAAGGCAACTAAAAGGCTATATCAGAAAAATTGATAGGCACTTTATTGCTTATAAGTGGATATACATCAACTCTTACCACCAAGCCTCCATATCAAACGACGTCTCCACTACAAATATAATCGGTTTGGTGAGTAAAAAGGCATCTTATTGATTTATTAGTTAATTGGATGGTGCCTATCAATAAAAATGAAACTTATTGAATATAAAAAACCCAAGTCGCTAGGCGGTACTTGGGTCATTTATTTTGATGGGCTTATCTATCGGATCCAGTTGTTCTCGCTGATCCAGTTACGACCAACACGGCTTTCTTCCTAACTAGAAAGATGGCATCGCGATGTCAAACGCTCTTTAGCTTATGGTTCTTCATCATCCGGTGGCCTTCGCGCTTGATACACTCCAACAACGGATGATCGCCCATCTCTTTGCGCCAAATAAAGGAAATTGCGCGGTCCATTTTTAGTTCAGGCACATTCAGTGCGGCCAACTCACCCCGCTCGATATACGGAGCGACATCAAGGTAAGGTAGGCAAGTTAGGTAGTGCCCATTGGCAACCATGGAGCGGATAACCGGTACATGGGAATATTCACGCCAAACATCCAGATCCGGGATCAGCGGCACCATGGCACTTTCGAAAATAGCACGCGTTCCCGCCCCACCTTCTCGCAATACCCACTGGGCTTGTTCCAACTGTGCTAGGCTCACTCGAGAGTTCTTCGCAAAAGGGTGATGAGCAGCACTGACGACGACTAGGTGGTCCCGACACCATTCTTCCTGGTGGGTACGGTTATCATCACAACGGCCTTCGATAATGCCGATGTCGTATTTATAATTCAGCACCCCTTCGATGATGCCCTGGCTACTTTTCACTTCCAGCCCAGTACGGACTTCTGGGAAGTCAGTATCAAGAATACTGATAAGCTCCGGCACTAGGTGCTCCGCCGGCGTCTGGCTGGCACCGATGGTAATACTGCCACTGAATAGGTGCTGGTCGTAAAAGCCCGCTTCAATCTGTTCAGCATCTTGCAACAAGCGGCGTGCTTTCGGCCTTAACCAGTTGCCCCAGTGGCTCAAGCGCATATCCTTGCCCTGACGTACGAAAAGGTCTCGCCCCAGCAGCTTTTCCAATTGGCTTAGCGACATACTTGCCGCTGACTGGGTCACCCCTAATCGTTCAGCTGCTTGGCTAACACTGCCTAATTCAGCGACCGCATCAAACACTGATAACTGTTTCAACGAATAACGCACTTTGACTCCTAGATATACAACAGGGGGACTGGATGTCGATAGTTATCATTTTTAAGGCCAAGTCACTGGTATATTTGCCGAAACATCCAGTTACTTTTGCCAATCAATAAACCTGATAGCTAAATAAACAACCAATATTGTATCAAGTTTTAACTGCCGGGTAATGCGAACAACTTATCCATTAGTGGCAATTTCCCTTTCAGCAGCTTAAAAACTGTAAGCAATTGCCCATTGGTATTACATATTTGAAATCACCTCTTTTTAAGGATAATATCCTGATTCATTTTTACTTATCAGAGGCCGCATCTAAAATCAGTATTCCTGATACGGCTTGCAGCCAGATAAAGATAGACCTCCACACCAGCCTTCGGCAAATAACCCCACTTAATAAAAGCCTATTTCTCCTTATCATCTTAATTGATTGAATTTTCAGGCGACATTTTCTGAAACATTTACAAACAAAGTATCATTAAAATTGAATGACACTCTAAATAAAATCAATTTTACTAATGCACCGGTGCTGAGTAACATTCCCGTCAACAGCTCAATGAGCCCCTTTACGGCTCTTGGCGAGTTACTAAAACAGTGTTGATTTTGATTTTAGGAGATTGTTATGAGCGCTTTACTTACAGTGAGAGACATTGTAAATACGCAAGCCCCGACGTTGAGTATCGAAACAAGTTTGCCTGCGGCAATTGATGTTTTGTCTAAAAACCACATTAACGGTGCACCTGTTTGCGATGCAAACGGCCAGTTAGTGGGTTTCCTATCTGCTCACGACATCATGGTAGAAATGTGGTGCCAAGACTACCTGCCAGATGAAGATGTAACAGTAGGCAGCTTGATGAAAACCGATTTGGTCACGATGGATATCGAAGACCGCCTGACAGACGCTCTTGAGTTTCTTGCTTTGGACAAGGAACAACTATACCCAACAACAGCAATGGGCTACGCAACGCAAATGACAACCTTATCGCTGGAAGAGCGAGCTAAATCTATCAAGGTGAACAAACCGCAGATTTTACCGATCATGGAAAACGGTAAATATGTCGGTGTGGTATCTCGCCAGGAAGTGTTGAAAGCCCTTCGTGCCCTATTCAACGATGCAACGACGCCAACGCCAGTTGCAGAAAATGTTGCCCCACAGGTAGTTACCTAATCAGTAACGGACATATCACTCGCCCACAGCCAAACTGACCCCATTGTTAGCACTTTATGTGCCTAGCACATGAGGCGTGCCTGTGAGCAGTTCGAAAGAGTTTTTGGAGTTAAAATGGAACAAGTTTCCCATCTATATGCTTTTAACCATTTTGTTATCGCGATAGCCGCCCTAACAATTATGGTACTGGTTGCCCGTACTCTGGTCGCAGGAACAAAATATTCCTCGCTGCTAGTTATCGTTGTTTTCGGCCTAGCTTTAGGCTCATTGCTGGTTCACAGTGATATGGCGACACCGGGACTGGAACAGTTCCCTATTGTTGCGCTGATTGGCCAGACAACCGTGATTGCATTGATCGCTTCTTTCTTCGTTGGTGGCCAAGAAATCCGCCGTCTATTGTCTAAAAAAGACTTTGATGAAGAATGTGATTTCTTCTCCCCTTCAGCCCAAGAGGTCGTACACGGTACAAGCAGCACACAGCTTACGTATATTATCCGTGCCTTCTTGCTACTTATCGGTATCCAGACTGCTGATGTGCTGATTTCTGACCGCACAACAGACTTTGCCCTTGGCGACTCTTTCTTACTGCTATCGTACATCTGTTTAGCATTAGCCTTTATCCTCATTGACCGTAAGGCCGTGATCTCGAACAAAGGCCAGTACATCCGCAAGGGCTTGTTTGAAGTAGTTGCGATTATTGTGGTACTGAACCTCTCGCTTTGGCTGTCAAACGTTGTGTCGTCAGTGATTGGTCTTCCGCAAATCTTCTTTGCGATGATCCTGTCTTCTGGTTTGGGCGCAGTACTGCCTAAGTGGAAGCATGGCCCGACAATGAATGCACTGCTGTTTGCCGGTATTCCGCTAGTACTTGCTGGTAGCTTCCTGGTTGGTGGTTCTCACATGGTTGAAGCCTTTGGTATCCCAGGCCTACAAAGTGTTATCGTGTACGGTTTCTCGGGTCAGATCTTCTGGATGTTTGGTGGCCTAGCGCTACTGATTTTTGTCGGCAAATCAAACCACGTCCGTAACCTAGCACCTGGCCTAGCTGGCGGCTTGTCTCACTCTGGCCTGACCGGTGCTTGTACTGCTGGTGACTTCGGTCGTACTGCGGCTTCCCGCGCACCGATTATGATCAACATCCCGTTTGCTGGCCATATCTTCGTCTTTACGATTCTGGCAGCAAGTGCAGAACGTGGCTCTCTAATGGTCGGTTGGACGCTTCCGTTACTAGCAGCTGGTGCCGTGTTTGTCATCCTGTCATTGAAAAACCTACGCTCAGCCAACGGCTGTGAGAAAACAGAAGTCAAAGGCCTAATGCTATTCTCCCTTGGCTGGCAGATCATGGCGGTATTCGGTAGCTTTACGCTGCTAAGCCTAGCCGGTATGTCTTTGGAGCATGCATCAATGTCGGCAGCATCTGGCCTGTCCCACTTCGGTCTGTTTGCCGCAGTGCAGGAAGGGATGTTCGGTTCAGCAGCCGCTAGCCTTATCACCTTTACCTTTGCTATGACTTTCCTGGTTCACCCGTTTGTCTTCGCGATGTTCGGTAAAGCGGCTGAAAGCAATGGCCGTATGGCTGAGAAAGCCGTAACAGTACTGGCAAGCGCGGGCCTTATCGGTGTTGTTTCTTCAACCTTGATGATTTAAACAAGCCTGCTAGTTAACTAGGCAGACTTTATATAGAGGGGGCAGATAAACTATCTGCCCCCTCTTTTTATCCAGAACAAGCCTTGATAACAGGCGTAAAAAAGCCAGCCCCTCTTTGGTGAGGAGCTGGCTTGGACTGTCCACCTAGCGCTGACGTTGGACTTATCTTTTCTTATTAAGCCAAATTGATGGCTTTAACTGATCGGCTGATTGGCATAGGCAGCCTGCTTTGCTGCCTCCAAAGAGGATCCGTCCCCATCACGGCCAAACAATTGCTGCAGTTGCTGTTCGGTGTCCGAGGTCAACACCAAAATTTCTATCCGGCGGTTAAGGTGGCTATAAGGGGCATCTAGATCCAGCAACATGGTATCGGACATTGCTATCACCTGTGCCACTCGATCGCTTGGCATACCGCCAAACTCCAACACTTCTCTCGCCCGTTGAGCACGCTGGCCTGATAACAACCAGTTATTGCCCGCAGCACTGCGGCTAAACCCACTGGCATCCGCATGGCCCGAGATCATAATCGGGTTTTCAATGGTGGCAAAGGTCGGAGCAATCGCCAGCAGTAAATCTTCAAAAAACGGCGTCAGCTCTGCCCCACCCAGTTTGAACATCGGCTTTTCATTGTCATCGTTTACCAACACCCGAAGCCCTTGCGGCACCGCTTCAACCGTTAGTTGGCTACTGGCGGATAGGAAATCACTGACACCTTTTAGGTGTTCACCCAGTACCACCATGTCTTCATGAGTTTCATAGCGACCAGCAACGAGAGAGGGTCCCTCTTCTCCCAAACCACCAAAACTATCGCCATCACCGCCAACAACATTAATTGTCAGGGAGTTACCCAGGTTATAAGGGTTACTTGGCTGTTCACTCTGCATACCGGGTAGTGATGCACCACCCAAGTCGACCACAAACGGGCTATTTTCCATGAACATATCATCATTGGGGATCACATTCTGTTGGCCGCCACTGAGTCGGCCGACAATCCGGCTTTTCTCATCGTCAGTGGTGACCTGCAGCACCCACATCACCATAAAAAACGCCATCATCGCCAAGGTGAAATCGGCAAAAGCGACTTTCCACGCCCCACCATGGCGGGCATCACTTCCCCGCCCTCGGCGTTTTTTTATGATGATGGTGTCGGTATTATTACCTCTGATCATTGGAACACCTGTTGCGTCACCCAACCTTCCATTTCGGCAAAAGTCGGCTTCACATCCAGCATGATTAACTTCCGGCCCGAGTCGGCGGCGACAATCGCAGGTTTACCGGCGGTGTAACTCACCATCATTGCCTTAACACATTCAAAAGCCGAAAGTTCACGTTTTACCTGATTGCCCATGGCCGAACTCAATGGATCAAAAACACAATAGCAGAAGAAAATACCGAGGAATGTCCCCACCAAGGCGTGGGCGACACTGATACCGATTTGCGCCATGTCACCATCGATGTTGGTCATGGTGATCACAATCCCCATAACCGCCGCCAAAATACCAAAGCCCGGCATAGCCTCCGCAATTCGATGCATCGAATGGGACGGTTCCATCATCTCTTCTTCAATAGCTTCCAGCTCGAGCTCCAACATACCTTCAAGTTCATGGGCACTGATTTTACCCATTGCCATCAGGCGGAAATTGTCGGTAATAAAAGTGACCAGCTTCGGGTACTCCAGCACTTCCGGGTAACTCAAAAACAAACTGCTCTGATGAGGCTCTTCAATATGCTCATCTAGCACTCGCATACCGTTTTGGCGTACCTGCTCAAGTAGGTGATACATCAACGATAGTAATTCGCGGTAAAGCTTACGCTCGTCACGCTTGGCAACGACACCTCTGGCCTGGTGCCACATATCGACAATCACATGGTGCGGGTTACCGATAGCTAGTGCACCTGCGCCAGCGCCGAGAATAATCATCAATTCTGCAGGCTGCCACATGGTGCCGAGGTATCCCCCAGCAAGGACAAAACCACCGAATACACAGAGCACAATGATTAAGACACCGATAATTTTTTGCATAATACTTCTCCTACAACATGCTCTTAATCATGGTATTGAGTTGCTTTACTGCCTGCTTATGGAGCTGACAAATACGGGCCTCACTGAGGCCAATGACGATGGCTATCTCTTTGAGGCTGAGTTCTTTTTGATAATAAAAATCGAGGATAAGCTGTTCACGCTTGGGCAGTTGTGAAAGCACATGTTTGAGCAAGTCATCATTGATCATCTGCTGCATGTTGCTGTCATTCTCACCGAAATCGACACTTGAGCTATCAGCTTCAAACAACTGCTCAAGGCTATAAAGCTCCTCAGCCTGAGCGGCAAACAGGAGTCGGTGGCATTCATCCAAACTGATTTCCAGTGCCGCCGCCAACTCCTGCTCGGAAGGCTGGCGTTTTAGCTGCTTGGTCAGTTGTTTGGTCACTTTATTCAGTTCATGTACCTGTTGACGTAACTGACGAGGACGCCAGTCACGACGACGCAACTCATCCAAGATGGCACCACGAACACGGCGGGCAGCAAAGAAGCGGAAGTTGTCATCCATCTCGCCATACCGACGCACTGATTCCAACAAGCCGAGCAGGCCTATCTGCTCCATATCATCAAGCCCCATACAACCAGAGGCATGATGATGTAGCTGTTGGACAATCCGCTTCACCAACCCGAGATGTTGACGCAAAATCTGTTCTTCGTTGTTTTGCGACGGCTGGTTATGCCACTGGGCATATTCATCCTCTAACGGTAACTGCTGTGCTTCTAACATGATTCCCTTCCCTTACTGCAGCACGAGCTTGGTAAACAACACTTCTTCAATCTGGTGGTTGTAACCATTGATGGCCAACACCTGACGCAATTGCCCCATCACCTGTTGCTGAAGGCTATCGATTTCATTCATTTTGCGCAGGTCTTCATAAGTGCTTTGGCTAAACATCTTCAGTAAGACATTGCGTGCTAGCGGTTTGAATTCAATCAGCTCATCATGGGCTTGGAGCGAGTTGGTTTTCAGTGCCAATTCCAGCATCAGGTAATGGGTACGCTCTTCGCCATCGACAGAAATGACAAACTTATCCAAATTCATAAAGTGGGCGCGGTTGGCCTTGTCGGCACGAGCAAAAATACTGAATTCGGACGAGTTATCATTGACGATAAATGCGTAGGTACCGATCGAAGACAAGGCAATCAGCGCCGAGGCAGCCATCGCTGCAATAATCACTTTTGTGCCCATTACATTGTTTCTAGCCATTATTTATTTTCCTTACACCATACGTGTGAGACGGTATTGGTCCGCCTTTGATAAGAGATCGGTTGAGTCATGCCAGTCGGTCCCTTCAGCTATCGGCTGCATCACAAGAGAACTCTCGGCCGGCTGCTCAAATGCTTGCTGCTGGGATTGGTCACTGACATCGACATCGACCATAGCACCGGCCAACTG
>NZ_PYMB01000036.1 GCF_003026455.1 Photobacterium rosenbergii | reverse complement strand
CTTACTGGTGCGACTACATTTTAGGGCGGGGTAGCTCCCCAAAAAAGCCCGTATATAAGTGCGCATCTATACCTTGTTTTAGTTTTGTTTCTTTGTTGATTTCCCAAGGGAGTCCATATAAGATCCTCGTTCCTGGGAGAAGCGGGCCCTAGTTCTAGCAAAAGCAAAAGCAAGAGCAAGAGTTTGACGTATCATAGCTATAAACGAATGCTGCCTGCAGGACCAAGGACCAAGGACCAAGGACCAAGGACCAAGGACCAAGGACCAAGGACCAAGGACCAAGGACCAAGGACCAAGGACCAAGGACCAATTTTCTAGGAACTAGGATCGCTCTTTCCCCCTAGGATCTCTAATCAACAGAAAAAGTAAACATCCCCCTCATCGTTTCTATTTGATGCCATAAAATCGATTGCGCTCCGGTTTCTGGCAAAACCCTTTGCTACCATTACTTTCATTGCGGGGCAGACTACACTTTCTCTTGTGCTTTTCCAGACAGAGAAATGATTATGAGTGAAGTACTGCTGGCGCTGGTCGCCGGGTTTATTGTTGGCGTCTTGTTTTCCGCGATTAAACTGCCGATACCGGCTCCGCCGGTGCTTTCCGGGGTGATGGGCATTTTCGGTGTCTATGCCGGGGGGATTGCTTATCAGTGGATCGTCGAGCGGTTTTTTACCTGACCAAATTTGTGCGTTGGGTAAACACATTGTCCACAGTAGGAAACGTATATTTCGTGGTGGCAACAAGGCCTGCTTGGTATTATAGAGCGGCACCATCACAAATTGATTTTCGCTGTTCTGGCCAACATCGTCATGATGTTACCTATCGCTAGGCAAGGCCAGAACAGCGCATTTGCTGGGAAGTCCTTATCGTCACTTCCCACGCGGTGAAAAGGATATCAATCAGGAGAATGCGCGTGCATTGTTTACCTGAGTCTTCAAGGAATCAAGTCCGTAACCCCGTCGACTGATGGCTGGTTGTCGGGATACTGCTTGCGAAAGCGGGCCGTTTGGCGGTGGCGCAATGAATACCGTCAAGCGCATCTATTGCTAAGTAGAGTAACTGTTTAGCAGAAATAGCTTGGTAGAAACTAATTGGACTGGAGATAGTCATGAGCGAATTGAAAGCGGCTGCACTACGTGCACTTAAACTAATGGATCTTACCACTCTGAACGACGACGACACTGATGCAAAAGTGATCGAGTTGTGTAAGAACGCGAAGAGCCCGGTAGGCAACACAGCGGCCGTATGTATTTACCCACGTTTTATCCCAGTTGCTAAGAAGCAGCTTCGTGAGCAGGGTACACCAGAAGTACGCATCGCGACTGTAACTAACTTCCCGCACGGTAATGATGACATCGAAATCGCTGTTGCTGAAACAAAAGCGGCTGTTGCTTACGGTGCAGACGAAGTTGACGTCGTTTTCCCATACCGTGCCCTAATGGCAGGTAATGAAGAAGTTGGCTTTGAGCTGGTTAAGCAGTGTAAAGCAGCGTGTGGCGATATCATGCTTAAAGTGATCATCGAAACTGGCGAGCTGAAAACTGAAGAGCTAATCAAGAAAGCCTCTGAAATCTCAATCAAAGCAGGCGCTGACTTCATCAAGACATCTACCGGTAAAGTGCCAGTTAACGCAACGCCTGAATACGCTGAAATCATGCTTAACGTGATTAAAGACATGGGTGTTGAGAAAACTGTTGGCTTCAAGCCTGCTGGTGGCGTGCGTACTGCAGAAGACGCACAACAGTATCTAGATATGGCTGACCGCATTCTTGGTGCTGAGTGGGCTGACAACATGCACTACCGCTTTGGCGCATCAAGCCTGCTAGCTAACCTGCTTCACACCCTAGGTGAAGGCGAAAAAGCAGCTGAAGGCGGCTACTAATTCTATTCCTGTAAGGTGGCAGTTTTGCCACCTTACTTTTAGGTCACCGACCACAACTTATCCGTGATGTTTTACTGTTTGGTTCTTGCCTTGCTCCGGTTATGGAAAAAGGACGGGCTACCTGTACCTGAGAATCATCAAATATTCAGGTAAAACGTCATGACCCTACATAAAGAATATCATTGGGGAATACCATGTATTTACCACAAGAAATCATCCGTAAAAAACGTGACAATATTGAACTAACTGCTGACGAAATTAACTTCTTCATTCAGGGCATCGCCAAAGATACCGTGTCTGAAGGCCAGATCGCCGCTTTCGCGATGGCGATTTACTTCAACGACATGACCATGGACGAGCGTGTGGCGCTGACCTGTGCAATGCGCGACTCAGGCATGGTTATCGACTGGGATCACATGAACTTCGATGGCCCGATTGTCGACAAGCACTCAACCGGTGGTGTGGGCGATGTGACGTCACTGATGCTTGGCCCTATGGTGGCAGCGTGTGGCGGTTACGTACCGATGATTTCTGGCCGTGGCCTTGGCCACACAGGTGGTACGCTGGATAAACTAGAGTCTATCCCTGGCTACAACATTACACCAAGCAACGAAGTGTTTGGTCAGGTGACCAAAGACGCAGGTGTGGCAATTATCGGCCAGACGGGCGATCTTGCACCTGCTGACAAGCGTGTTTACGCAACCCGTGATGTGACTGCGACGGTTGATAATATCTCGCTGATCACGGCCTCTATCCTGTCGAAGAAGTTGGCTGCTGGCCTTGGCTCTCTTGTGATGGACGTAAAAGTGGGCTCTGGTGCCTTCATGCCAACTTACGAAGCGTCTGAAGAGCTGGCAAAATCTATTGTTGCTGTAGCAAACGGTGCGGGTACCAAGACCACGGCACTGCTGACAGACATGAACCAAGTTCTGGCGTCGACTGCTGGTAATGCACTCGAAGTTCGCGAAGCCGTGCAATTCCTAACCGGTGAATTCCGTAACCCTCGCTTATTTGAAGTGACCATGGCATTGTGTGCTGAAATGTTGGTAAACAGTGGTTTAGCAACAGATATCGAGCAGGCACGCGAGAAACTTCAGGCGGTACTGGATAACGGTAAAGCGGCTGAGTGCTTTGGTAAGATGGTTGCCGGCCTGGGTGGTCCAGAAGACTTCATGACCAACTACGACAACTACCTAGAAACGGCTGATTTGGTTAAGCCGGTATACGCTGAAACCACAGGTTACGCGTTTGCTATGGACACCCGCGCGCTGGGTATGGCTGTTGTTGGTATGGGCGGCGGTCGCCGTGTAGCTTCTGACACTATTGACTACGCCGTTGGCCTGAGTGACATGATCCGCCTTGGCGACGAAGCGAATGGCGACAAACCTCTTGCTGTGATCCACGCGCGTAATGAAGCGCAGTGGGAAGAAGCGGCCAAGGCAGTGCGTGCTGCGATTACTATTTTTGATAAGAAACCTGAGCCGACACCTGAAGTTTACCGTCGTGTTCGCCCAGAAGATGTTTAATGGAGTCATCATGAAACGTTCTATTATTCTTGTTCTAGATTCATTCGGTATTGGCGCTACGGAAGATGCCGTTAAGTTTGGCGATGTAGGTTCCAACACCTTAGGCCACATTGCTAAAGCTTGTGCCCGTGGTGAAGCGGACAACGGTCAGCGCAGCGGTAAGCTACACCTACCAAACCTTAACAAGCTAGGTTTGGGCAAGGCTTGTGAAGAGTCTTCGGGCTACTTCCCTGAGGGCCTAGATGCCGATGCAGAAATCACGGGTGCTTTTGCCCATGCTGCAGAGTTGTCTTCGGGTAAGGATACGCCATCTGGTCACTGGGAAATCGCAGGTGTTCCAGTATTGTTTGACTGGGGTTACTTCACCGATAAAGCAAACAGCTTCCCGAAAGAGTTGACCGACCGCATCCTTGAGCGTGCAGGCCTGTCAGGTTTCTTGGGTAACTGCCATGCGTCTGGTACTCAGGTGCTGGATGACCTGGGCGAAGAGCACATGAAAACCGGCATGCCAATTTTCTACACCTCGGCTGACTCGGTATTCCAGATCGCCTGTCACGAAGAAACATTTGGTCTTGATCGCCTGCTAGAGCTATGCCAAATCGCTCGTGAGGAGCTGGAAGACTACAATATCGGTCGTGTTATCGCCCGTCCATTTATTGGCCCGGGTAAAGGCCAGTTCGAGCGTACCGGTAACCGCCGAGACCTATCTGTTGAGCCGCCATCAGCAACTGTACTGCAGAAACTGGTTGACGAGAAACAGGGTGACGTAGTGTCAATCGGTAAGATCTCTGATATCTATGCGGGCTGCGGTATCACCAAGAAAGTCAAAGCTACAGGTATCCCGGCTCTGTTTGAAGCGACACTGGAGCAAATCAAGGAAGCGGGTGACAACACTATCGTCTTCACTAACTTCGTTGACTTTGACTCAGCCTACGGCCACCGCCGTGATGTTGCTGGTTACGCAGCGGCGCTGGAATACTTTGATAAGCGACTTCCTGAGATCATTGAACTGCTGCAGGAAGACGATGTGTTGATCCTAACAGCCGACCACGGCTGTGATCCTACATGGGAAGGTACAGACCATACCCGTGAACACATTCCTGTCTTGGTATCAGGCCCGAAAATCGCTGCAGGCTCCCTTGGCCGCCGCGACACCTTTGCCGATATCGGCCAGAGCTTGGCAGAGTATTTCGGTATCTCTGACATGGAATACGGTAAGTCATTCCTATAACAAGCATAGGCAGGTGAATCCTGCCCAAAAGTACGATTCTTTTTACTGTTTCGGTCTATATTTGTCCTAGATCGAAACAGTGTTTGCAAGACAAGATTACATTGAGTTGGTAATGCAAAAAAACCAACAGATGACAGAAAGGAAATAACGATGGCTACTCCTCACATTAATGCTGAAATGGGTGACTTTGCAGACGTAGTACTGATGCCGGGCGATCCGCTACGTGCCAAGTACATTGCAGAAACGTTCCTAGATGACGCAAAAGAAGTGTGTAATGTACGTAACATGTTTGGTTACACCGGTACTTACAAAGGCCGTAAGATCTCTGTAATGGGTCACGGTATGGGTATCCCTTCTTGTTCTATCTACGCAACTGAGCTGATCAAAGACTACGGCGTGAAGAAAATCATCCGTGTGGGTAGCTGTGGTGCAGTGCGTGATGACGTGAACCTGCGTGATGTTGTTATCGGTATGGGTGCATCGACTGACTCAAAAGTTAACCGTATCCGTTTCGGCGACCACGATTTTGCAGCGCTGGCTGATTTCGGCATGGTACAGAATGCGGTTGATGCAGCAAAAGCGAAAGGCGTAGACGTGAAGGTAGGCAACATCTTCTCTGCCGATCTATTCTACAACCCAGATTTCGACTTCTTCCAGACCATGAAGAAATACGGCATCGTAGGTGTTGAAATGGAAGCTGCAGGTATCTACGGCCTGGCGGCTGAGTTCGGTGCAAAAGCACTAACTATCTGTACGGTTTCAGACCACATCCTACGTGGCGAAGCGACTACATCTGAAGAGCGTCAGCTAACCTTCAACGACATGATGGAAATCGCACTGGAATCTGTTCTACTGGGCGACGCTGACGAAGCGTAACAGCGGCAGAACAATGACATTAAAAAGGGCTTGCCACTGGCAAGCCCTTTTTTATTGCGGTTAAGTCCTTGTTCGCAATCACTAACCGAGTTAGTCGCTCTTGTCATTGCTGAGCAAGATAGGGAAGTGCCATTTTTCCTTGCGGTTGCCGAAGGTCATGGCTAGCAGGAAACCGATCACCATCGCACTGGCAATCAAGGCACGGATAATGTTGGTGATGGCATCGATATCCGCCATGGTTTCGGCTATCAGCTTGTCATGCTCAAGGGTGATGCGGACAAAGCCCACCACTTGGTGTTGGCTCATGATTGGCTCAATCAACTGCTGGCGGCCATAGCTGGCAACAGCGAGCGGTGTTGATAGCCCGGTTACCTGAGGTAGCGGCAGGGCATCTTGGCTTTTGGCCAGTGTTACGCCTTCCAGATCGTAGATACTGGCATCGAGCAGTAATGGCTCTTTGGCCAACTGTTCGACCAACAGTTGCAGCCGGTCTTGGTTTTTCTCAATCACATCAGCCGCTGCGGTATCGGCCGCTTGGCGTACGACCAAACGCGAGAGTTGCTGGGTTTGATCGCTCAAGGTACGGTAGTTTTGCTTGGCCAGGTTGGAGCCGTATTCAACCATGGTGATCAGTGCCGCAAGGCAGCCGAACAGGATGAATAGCCGCCAGGCTTTTTGGAATTGGGTATGTTTTTTCTTCATCATATCAGCGGTGCATTCAAGACCAATCTCATCTTTGGGCTTGCCCTGGTAATTTGCAATAGGGTAAGTTGTTTAATCAAGCGACTTCAATATGCTCGGTTCATGCTAAATCCTGCATCTTGAAGTCACTTGGATAATTAGGCGTTTACTTTAACATGGATGGTTTGCAAGTGCTCAAGATTAGGAAACATACCTCGTTACTCCAACGGTTCCCGGAAGTGGTGTCAGCGACAAACCTTGACCGGCAGCGTTCCACGACCTTGGTTTATGGTCGCTCTATTGATGCTGTCGCGATCCAGGCAATCGAAGAGGCCTATGGCGAATCGCTAGAACTGACTGCCGCGTGGAAAGTTGGTCAGTATGATTGTTTGCTGTTGGCAACACCTTACTCGCTGTTGCTGGAGCAATGTGTCTCCCATGCACAGCTTGATATTGCCGATTTGAGCCAGCTTCCCGACCTGCGCGAACCTGGCCTTGTGGTGATGGATATGGACTCGACAGCCATAGAGATCGAATGTATCGATGAGATTGCGGTATTGGCCGGTGTCGGCGAGCAGGTAGCAGAGGTCACGGAGCGGGCTATGCAGGGTGAGCTTGATTTTGAGCAAAGCCTGCGCCAGCGTGTGGCAACATTGTCGGGTAGTGATGCCTCGATCCTTGAACAGGTCAAAAGCCAGTTACCATTTATGCCTGAGCTACGAGAGTTGGTGGCAACCTTGCATCATTATGGTTGGAAGGCGGCAATTGCATCGGGTGGTTTTACTTACTTTTCTGATCACCTTAAGCAGGAGCTTGATCTTGCCCATGCCCAGTCGAACACGCTGGAGATTGTCGATGGTAAATTGACTGGCAAGGTACTGGGCGAGGTGGTTGATGCCCAAGCGAAAGCGTCGATATTGAGAAGCCTAGCCGAGCAGTATGACATTGCCCCGCACAATACTGTGGCCATTGGCGATGGTGCTAATGATCTAGTGATGATCAATGCTGCGGGCCTTGGGGTTGCCTATCATGCCAAGCCAAAAGTGGAAGACGAAGCGCCTGTCGCTATTCGTTACGCCGATCTTGGTGGGTTGATCTGTGTCCTTTCGGCGTCATTGCTGCCACAGCAAGTGGGTTGGTAGCTTTTCGGGCTCTAAGCCAATAGTAATCAAAGCATGACTGATTAAAAATAGCTCTGGGCTAGTAGCTCAGAGCTATTCTTATGGATTAGCCAATCACTTGATCTCAAGCCGGATTAACACTTCATCGGTAACATCTTGAATTTCACCGCTGCCAATCACAGAGTTAAGTTCTTGCTCCAAGGCTCTGGCCCGGTGTAACACCAGTCGGGCGAGATCACCTAACTCCTTGCCTATCAGCGCCGTCATTGGGCTCAATACCGGTGCTGCGGTTAACCTCAGCGCCATAAAGCTGCCCGTAGATTTCGCCTGCTTGATATAGGCGATACGCTCTTCGATAGTTCTGAATTCGCCTAACAGTTTGGCCTCTACCCTCGGAGTTTGGCCGCTCTTTTGTTCTATCGCAAGATAGAGTTCATGGATATAGGGCTGGTTTATCTCAACCGGGCGCATGGTCTCAGCCAGCATTTGTTTGATCCGGTTGCGAAATAGCGGCTCGAGCGAACACTCCTGCCCATCGGCCAGTTGGCTGAACAACTTGATCTGGGGCGGAGGGGGAAAATTACAGCCGACCGCTTTCAGTCGGATTTTATGGTCAACCTTCTCGGCAAAGTAAGGGACCGTTTTGAGCCTCGTCAGTAGCATCTGGTGCATAGCGAGCAAGAGCTCCCCCTGTGGCAGCTTTTCCTCCGCCATCACTAACTTATTTTCATTGTGAAGGATAAGCTTGCGCAGGAAGTGCTCACTTTGAGCGGCAAGGGTGCCTGAGCCTGTGGTTAACTGGATATTTCTGTAGTCCGGGCTAACCCTGACAACGCTATAGGGTACCTGATTCAAAGGTGCGTTCTTGTTGCTTTTCTGCAGCCCAGGGAATGACACCAGCACCTGATCGCCACGGCTCAGGGCTACCGGTGCTGAAAGCTTGATATTCAGCCCACGGGTTGAGAAGTCGATACTCTGCCCCGTGACAGGTGAACTGTTATCAGTATTGAGAACAATCGAAGTATCAAACAGGTACCTGTCTTCTTTTCGTTGCGGCCTTGGGTCAAAGTATACTGCTTTGGCCGAAGCCACCGGGTTACGGGGATGACGGAAGGCCTGCAAGGTTTTGCTCGGAAGCTGCGGCTTGATACTCAAGCGGTAGTCCTGTTGGGCTTCCTTGTTGGTTAGATCCTGCAATACACCGACGTGGGTCAGTGAACTAAGCTTATCGACCATATCCGGAGCGATACTTTTTAGGCTTTCGATATCCTCCTGATCGATAGGCTGAAGGCTAAGGCGCATTACCCGCCAGCTGTCTCGCTGTGCGCCGATATGCCAAAACAGACGGCGCTGTTCAGCATTCATCTCTGGTAGGGCAGCGGAATAGAAGAAGGTCTTGCCATCGTGCTCATGACTGAAACTGTAGAGCAGGGTGCTAGATTGCTTAAGTCCGGCTTTACCCAAGCTGGCTAGACGATCAGCAGAGATCAGTTGGTTGAGCACCGGCTGGTTTCTTTCATCGTGCCAATGCGACCAGATGTGGCGATTGTATTGGGTCAATAAGCAATAGGTTAGCTCGGTACCAGATAAGAAGACAGGTAGGCTGGTACTGTGCTTGAGAAAGCAGTGCTCGTAACCGCGGGTGCGGATCTGGATAATCTTGTCTTCGTAATTATGCCTTGTCCGGTTTTGCGACTGGCTGAGGCCGTAATCAATGACGGATTTGATAAGGGCATTATCGCTCAATAGCTTTAATCGCAGCCATTTGTAGCTGTCGTTATCCGGGTTTTCATCAATCCCCAGGATACGGTAGCTCATCCCCTTGACCAAACGAGCATCACCCAGTTGTTCCGCCAGTTTGGGGAAGCGGACAACAATCGTCATACCGAGCTTGTAGTTGAATGCGGCAGGGACTTTGAACTTGGCACCGGAATACGATAAATCGGCACTGATCCCGTTGACGACTTGGCTTAGGGGAAGCTCCAAGCTGACAGGCGTGGCGATTTGCCAGCGGTTTTCGTTACGGGTCAGGTAGTGGCCAAACCGGATCAATGGGGCAACCAATGGATTGTCTGGCTGTTGTTCTACTTTGGGGGCCGGCTTAGGTTGCATTTTCCCCTGCTGGTGCATAACCCGGAAGTTATTGCGGGTGTTCATCAGTGCTTCGTATAGGCCTACCCGGAACTGGTTGCCGAAGGTTTTTATCCGTTTGTGGTAGGTATTGATGGCAACGTCATCAAGCCAGTGTTCACGGCCATTGAGTTGGTAGGGGCGGCATTCGCCCTGAACGCGTCCGCGCAGATCAACCGCTTTCATGCATGGTGTCATGATACGGTGCAATTCCATTTTTAGTTGCAGCCGGGTTGGGCCGTCCTCGCCTTCGGTCATCATTTGGAAGACGTCGTCGAAATCTTCGCTATCGTAGACAGGGATCAGCCTTTCAATCAGTCCTTTGTAATCGTCTAGCACCATAGTTATTTTTGATTATCTCATTCTTCGTTTATTATCGGCATATTTCCTAATGAGTTGAGCTTTTCTTCAACCTACAGGCAAGCTCTATTCTACATCTGTTTCCAAGATGTGTTTAACCAAATTATATCAAGGTGAATCATGGCAAAAACCAAGCGGGCCTATGTGTGTAGTGATTGTGGCGCAGACTTCCCCCGCTGGCAGGGCCAGTGTAGCGCGTGTGCAGCGTGGAATACGATAACTGAGTTCACAGTTCCTAAAACCCGTTCAGCGGTGGGGGGCGGAGCGGCTGGCGCGACCAGCAGTTACGCAGGTTCTGCCACTAAGGTACAGAAGCTATCGGAGGTCGAGAGCAAAGATCTGCCGCGCTACAGTTCGGGGATTTCCGAACTGGATCGGGTGTTTGGCGGCGGTATCGTGCCGGGCTCTGTGCTGTTGTTGTGCGGTGATCCTGGCGCCGGTAAATCGACCTTGTTACTACAGAGCATTGGTTCTGTTGCTGCGACCAAGTCGTCTCTTTATGTCTCGGGTGAGGAATCGATCCACCAGATCTCCCAGCGTGCTAAGCGACTGGGTACCCAGAACCTCGACAATATCAATGTAGTGGCCGAGACGTCGGTGGAAGCGATCATCGAACATATCAGGGCACAGAAAGCCGAGTTTGTGATCATTGACTCGATCCAGACCATGACGGTTGCCCATAATGATTCGGCAGCTGGTAGCCCAAGCCAGGTCAAGGAATCGGCAGCGGCTCTGACCCGCTTTGCCAAAACTGAAGGGGTAACCTTCATGATTGTCGGCCACATCAACAAAGACTCGAACGTGGCCGGCCCAATGCAGCTTATCCACATTGTTGATGGCCTGTTTGCCCTATCATCGACGGCTGATGAGAAGTTCCGTGTTTTGCGGACCTCGAAGAACCGTTTTGGTGCTGACTCCGAGTCCTGTTTCTTCGCCATGACGGAAACGGGAATGAAGCAGGTCAAGAACCCATCTGCTATTTTCCTAAGCCGCTCGGACAAGAACCATGCTGGCTCGGTATGTACCACGCTGTGGGAAGGTACCCGGCCGTTGCTGGTGGAAATTCAGGCTCTGTGTAACAACTCGGTGACTGAGAATCCACGTCGCCTAACCGTCGGTTACGATAATAACCGCTTGGCGATGTCGATAGCGGTTTTGGCTCGTCATGGTGGGGTCATGCTGTCGGATATGGATATCTTCGTTAACTGTGTCGGTGGGATCAAAATAGAAGAGACCTCAGCGGACTTGGCAGTCTTGCTGGCGATTTTCTCCAGCTTTAAAAATGCCCCAGTACCGCAGGATGTACTGGTGTTTGGTGAGATTGGCCTAAATGCCGATATCCGTCCGGCAGCCAATGGTGTGGAGCGTATCCGCGAAGCCGTTAAGCAAGGCTTTACCCGCGCAATTGTCCCTAAGGCCAATGCCAGCCGACAAATCCCGGGGATCGAAATCATTGCTGTGGAAGATTTGCAAGAAGCCCTTACGGCGTTCGAACGCGTGGCACTCTAGTTTCGGGTACTAGGCGCTTTAGTCGTTTTCGCACAGGGCAAAATATTCGATAAAAGAAAGGGCTGCATGATGCAGCCCTTTTTGTATCTGGAGATACGCGCGAATTACTTAGCAATACGCTTGTACTTGATACGGTGTGGCTCGGCCGCTTGCGCGCCCAGTGTTTTCTTCAGCCAATCCGTGTACTCGGTGTAGTTACCTTCGTAGAAGTTAACCTGGCCTTCGTCACGGTAGTCAAGAATGTGGGTAGCGATACGGTCAAGGAACCAACGGTCGTGCGAGATAACCATGGCACAGCCAGGGAACTCTAGAAGGGCTTCTTCTAGTGCACGTAGCGTTTCAACGTCAAGGTCGTTGGTTGGCTCATCGAGTAGCAGTACGTTGCCGCCAGCTTTAAGCAGTTTGGCAAGGTGGACACGGTTACGCTCACCACCAGACAGGTCGCCGATACGTTTTTGCTGATCGCTGCCTTTGAAGTTGAAGCGTGAGCAGTAAGCACGCGCTTGGATTTCAAAGTTGTTGATCTTGATGATATCCGCGCCTTCGGAGATCTCTTGGTAAACCGTGTTGTTGTCGTTCATGCTGTCGCGGAACTGATCAACAGACGCAAGGCTTACAGTCTCACCAAGCTCAATAGAACCTGAGTCTGGCTGCTCTGTGCCGCTTAGCATCTTGAATAGCGTTGATTTACCCGCACCGTTGGCACCGATGATACCGACGATCGCACCTTTAGGCATGCTGAACGATAGGTCATCAATAAGAACACGGTCACCAAATGACTTGGTCAGGTTGTTCACCTCGATAACTTTGTCACCCAAGCGCTCACCTGGCGGGATGAACAGCTCGTTGGTTTCGTTACGCTTTTGGTGATCACTTGTATTCAGCTCTTCAAAGCGCGCCATACGGGCCTTTGATTTCGCCTGACGACCTTTAGGGTTCTGGCGAACCCACTCAAGCTCTTTCTCGATGGTCTTTTGACGAGCTTTCTCTTGCGAGGCTTCTTGCTTCAGACGGGCATCTTTCTGCTCAAGCCAAGAGGTGTAGTTACCTTCCCATGGAATACCTTCACCACGGTCAAGTTCCAAGATCCAGCCTGCAGCGTTATCTAGGAAGTAACGGTCGTGGGTAATCGCCACAACGGTACCGCTGTAGTCAACCAGGAAGTGCTCAAGCCAAGCCACAGATTCTGCATCAAGGTGGTTGGTTGGTTCGTCAAGCAGCAGCATGTCTGGCTTGTCTAGCAGTAGGCGACAGATAGCGACACGGCGACGCTCACCACCTGATAGGTGTTTGATTTGCGCATCCCATTCTGGCAGACGAAGGGCGTCAGCTGCACGCTCTAGTTGCATCTCTAGGTTGTGGCCGTCTTTGGTTTCGATCAGGGCTTCTAGTTCACCTTGCTCTTTGGCCAGTTTGTCGAAGTCTGCGCCTTCTTCAGCATATGCCGCGTAAACAGCATCAAGACGCGTCAGGGCATCTTTCACATCAGCCACTGACTCTTCAACCACTTCACGTACGGTCTTTTCTTCATCCAGTACTGGTTCCTGAGGTAGGTAACCTACCTTAAGGCCAGCCTGTGGGCGTGCTTCACCTTCGATATCGGTATCGATACCTGCCATGATGCGTAGCAAGGTAGATTTACCAGCACCGTTCAGACCCAAAACACCAATCTTGGCGCCAGGGAAGAAGCTCAATGAAATATCTTTTAGGATTTGACGCTTAGGTGGGACAATTTTGCCCACGCGCGACATGGTATAGACGTATTCAGCCATATCCGTTTGCGATCTCTAAACTAAATGAAAGGGGGTATTTTACCTGTTCTGGACATAAGTTTAACAGCAATGTTCATAATTAGTGCCCCAACTGAGCGTTAAGGTACCACTCTGCTCGAATCTTTGTGTGACGGGTGACATTTTACCTTGCGATTTCCTGCAACATTGCGGTGTTAAATTTTTGTTAGTCGCCGGCAATCGCGATTATTAAAATCGACAATTTGGTATTACGCTCAATATTGGGCCGCCTGAAGGTTATTGGCGCCAGCCCTGCACGTTGCAGAGGCTTGTAGTGATGGAATTTATATGCAATAAAACACACAGGTTTTGGCCTGAATGAATATGGACAACGAATGGAAGGGTGCTGTGTATAGCAATAAAAACCTTAAAGTAATTTCAGGTCTTGTGCTGTCGGTTGGCTTGCTGCTATCGCCATTGATGCAGGCATCAACTCTTGAACAACAGCGTGTACGCTACGAGCAGGCGCAAGTCGCCTTGGAAGAAAATGATGAGACGGCGTACAAAAAACTTCGCGGTAGTTTGGATGACTACCCGTTGACGCCTTATCTGGATTACCGTGAGTTTATTCAAACCCTGTATGCCAATTCTCCCAGTGAAGTTGAGGCGTTCATTGAGCAATTCTCAGCCTTGCCGTTCAGTACCACGGTCAAGGATCGCTATCTCAACCACCTAGCAAGAACGGAACGCTGGGAGAGCTTTGTTGAAGTTCAGCCTATGCCGCCGCGTAGCCAAGTATTGCGTTGCCATTATTACTATGCCCAGAGCAAACTCGGTAACAAAGATGTAGCTTGGCAGGGGGCGCAAGCTTTGTGGCTAACAGGTAAATCGACTCCTGACGCTTGTGATCCGCTACTTAATGCTTGGCAGAAAGCAGGTAAGCGGACTGATGCACTCGTTCTCGACCGTATGCTGTTGGTTTACGGAGAGGGGAGCCGAGGCAGGCTCAACTACCTCAATAAACAGTTGGGGGCCAAGAGCAAGCAGTCAGGCAAGGCGGTAATGGAGTTGTTCGACAAGCCCCAAGGTGTAGCGGCATTCTCCAAGCGCAGCAAAGTGACACCTTTCAATCAGAACCTCACAGAACTGGCTTATAAAAAGTTGGCCCGCAGTAATGTGAAGGAAGCGGTGAAGCAATATCACAATGCCGTACAGGGCCAGCATTTTGAGGAAGCTAAGCGCCAGTCCCTGGCAGACTATACCGCCAGTAGGCTGATGGCGACGGATGATGAACAGCTTCAGAAATGGCGTGATAATGCGTTGGCGAAAAGTAGCAATATCAGCTTGCTTGAGCGACGTATCCGCCAAGCTATGCGCGAAGACAAGTGGCAAGAAGTTGAACTGTGGGTGAACCGCCTACCCGACAAGGCCAAGCAGACGACTCGTTGGACGTTTTGGCAAGCCCGATTGGCAGAGCGTGACGGTGACAAGGCGTTGGCTGAAGAAAAGTATAATCAGATCTTGGGTCAGCGCGATTTCTACAGCGCCGCAGCTGCGACTGTACTGGGGAAACCGATCACCTATCCGGTGAAAACCGCGGGTGATTACCGTACCGATGTGAAGGAATACGAGCAGACCCTGGCACGGGTCAAAGAGCTTATCGCCACCGATAAGCTGCTAGCGGCAAACCGCGAATGGCACTATTTGCTGCGCGGGCTGGATAACGATCAGATTGTAGCCTTGGCTTCTTATGCCTCTATCAATAAGTGGCATCATCTCGCGGTACAGGCGACTATTTCCGGGCAGTTGTGGGAATACGTCGAGTTGCGCTTCCCTATTGCCCATAAGTGGTGGTTTGATTTCTTTAGCAAGAAACGTGATTTGCCGGTAACCACCATGATGGCATTGGCTCGCCAGGAAAGTGCGCTTAATATCGAGGCGGTCTCGCCGGTTGGTGCCCGCGGTTTGATGCAGCTGATGCCGGCCACCGCCAAGGAAACGGCTAAGAAGCTAGGGCGCAACTACGAAGGAAAAAACAGCCTGTTTGATCCCGGCGTCAATATTCGCCTTGGCAGTGGTTATCTGAAAATGATGCTTGAGCAATATGACAACAACCGGATCTTTGCCTTCGCTGCTTACAACGCAGGCCCGAGCCGGGTGACCCGTTGGCGCAAAGGCACAGATGGTCGACTGGATGTCTATGCATTTATCGAGGCGATTCCGTTCAATGAAACTCGGGGATATGTCCAGAATCTGTTGATGTTCGAGATCTACTATGGTGATTTGACTAAAAGCCCGGTGCCATTGCTGACGGAGAATGAGCTCAGCACCAAGTATTAGCTTTTTTTTGCCAAGGGCTAGGTTGTCGGTGGTTAAAGGGATAGAATCAGTACTCGAGAACGAGTACATCAAATGAGGATGACATGTCGAATATTCAAGAAACCCCGGAATTTACCGAGTGGCAGCAGGTGATTGATATCTTGCGTCAGGCAACGACCGAGCACAAGGACGATACCTTGCTGAGGCTGCTATTGACGCCCGACGAAAGGTCGGTGTTATTGTCCCGAGTGAATATTCTGCATGAACTGCTTAACGGTGAGCGTAGCCAGCGCAAAATCAGTGAACTGCTTGGCGTGGGCGTGGCAACAATCACCCGTGGTTCGAATGAACTCAAGCATCATGACGAAGACACTAAGGCGTGGCTGTCTGCTCTGCTCAAAGAGCAAAGTCCAAACGCGTAATCACCGAAAGGACAGTTACTGAAAAGGCCCCTAGCGCTACTACAGCCTTGGGGCCTTTTGTTTTCTGCGAGATCCCTACACTTGCTTTGAAAGCATAGTGGTATCACTTAATTTATTTTGCGAACAATGTCGGATGGATAAACGGGATCAACGCCAAGATCAACGCTTGCTGGTATACCGAGCTGCGGCTTAACAGATGGTTGGTCAGCATCGCAATGGCACCGCCTTTCTGTTTGATATTGGTTTGGTTGAACATTTCATCCATCACATCGCCCAACTCTTCACCCTGATGTAATTTCTCCAGTGCTTGAGGAGGCAGTGGTAGCGAGGCTGAGCGGGCTTCTCCCCGGTTGTCACCACTTTCGATAACCATCCAGGCAAAGGTGAATAGGCCGTCAATACCGGCTTCAAGGCCCACGTAATAGTCTGCGTCAGGTGCAGCTTGGCGTGCATTGCTGACGCGGTTTCTTGCTCCCTGCAAGGTTTCATCGGCACACATTGGCTGGTCACGGACACCACTGTCGACACTGATCCCTTCGATAGAAAACTGGCTATCTGGGAAGGTGTGCTTGAACGCGTCTTCGACGGCAGAAATTTTGGCGGGATTGGTTGAGGCGACAATTATCTTGGGCATAGCAAACATCCATTATCTGAGTGCTTACTATTCTAATACTTGGCAGCGTGATGTCACGCCGCCATATCGTATTAAAGGTTGCTTTTCAGGAGCGGCATTCAAGCGCATGGATTAACGGTCGTAAGCCCAGTCTGATTGGATGATGTAGCCGTGGATCTGAAACTCATCATTGTTGACAAATAAGTTAGGGAAATCCGGCTGCGAGGTCGAAAATACCACCCCGTCTGCCAGTTGTGTCATGTGATAGAAATCGGGCTCGCTGCCGCGAACAGAGGCAAATACCGGTTGTTTAGGGCGGTAATTTGCTGTCTTTGTGGCAAGGGCGTAGCTACCTACTGGCGCGCACTGCGAGATATTTTCGTTATCAACCAGTAGCCCCAAGCAGTCTTCGCGCAGTAGGTGCTGTGGAATGGCGCGCTTGCTGATCACATCCACTGATGACCCACTACGAAAGGACGTGAAATCTTTGCGGTGGATAATTGGGATATAGGTGCTGGTGGTTCCTTGACCCTCGTTACTGTTGATTGTCGTAGTGGCTTGGGTGCCGGTATCAACCTGCCCAGTTAATAAGTAGCTGATTGAGGTGCTCAATGCTTCGGCAATTTTCTCAAGCTCACGGACTTCGATACCGTATTTACCTGATAGTTTACGGCTCATTGTACCTTGCTGGAGGTCAAGGGCTTCACCCAGTTGCTTTTGGCTGATCCCCTGGACTTTCGCTAATCGTTTGATTCTTTCTAAATATTCCATACTCACTAGCTTCCCGCTCAAATCTTGTTGATGCAAAAACGCATTCTTAAATGTCATATTGATTTTACTGCTAACAGCAAACGGGGGATCTGGCGGGTATAAAAAATGCGATTGGTTTCGTTGTGGGAATATCAGTTTTTTTTCAGATGTGCAAAAAAGGGAACAAAATTCGCAAAATAAAATAAGACTGATGGTGGGTTTGTTGAACCGAGATCACTTTTTGTGGGGTTTTACGGCAAGGGTTTACTGGCAGATATCGGTGTTTTTAGGTTGTTGTTTTAATTTTATGTTATTGAAAAATAAAGGTTTGGTTTCATTTTTAAATCGAGCATTAACAGGGTGGTAGGTATAATAAACCTACTGAATAAGGTTATGTATTGGGATTGTAAGTTGGCGTGGTTTAGTGAGTGGCGTTTGTTGAGGCGAAGATAGCTAGCGAGCATAAACAATATGGCTATAGGGTTATGCTTTTTAGGGATAAAGAGGAAGGCGAACCTTCCTCTTTGAAGGAGATTAGCGAGTTAGGTAGGTGTACAAGAATTTGGTGATCTCTACCATGTCATCAATTTTGATGAACTCTTCTGTCGTGTGTACCTTCGCCATGCCGGTAGACAGGTTCACAGTCTTTAGGCCTTTGCTGTTAAAGATGTTTGCATCGCTACCGCCGCCTGTTGGCTTGCACATAGGCTCAACGCCGTTGGCTTCGAAAGCGGCTTTAATTTTCTCAACGTGTGGGTCGTTATCGGCAATGCGGTAAGCGTTGTAAGCACGCTTTGAGGCAATGTTGATTTCTGCGCCGTGCTTTTCAGCTGCTGCTTCAAACGTGCTCACCATGTGATCGACCTGTGCTTGTAGCTTGTCGTCATCCAGTGAACGGGCTTCTGCTTCAATGAATAGCTCCGGCATTACGATGTTGGTCGCCTGGCCACCTTTCACCACACCGATGTTCGCTGTCGTTTCCTCGTCGATGCGAGATAGCTTCATGTTGGTGATGGCATCAGCCGCAACAGTCAGGGCGTTGATACCTTCTTCCGGTGCAAGACCAGCGTGGGCAGGTTTACCTGTAATGTTTACTTTCAGGTTCTGCTGGCCCGGTGCCGTGGTGATGATAGTACCGATCGGGCCGCCAGAATCGAATACGATACCGGTTAGTGACTCAACCTTGCTCATGTCGAAGTTCTGTGAGCCGTGCAGGCCCCCTTCTTCGTAAACAGTGAACGCCAGTTCAATCGTCTGGTGTTCTTGGCCATCAGCCTTGATGCAGCGAACTGCTTCCATGATAGCTGCGATACCTGATTTGTCGTCGCCACCTAGGATAGTATCGCCTTTCGAGCGGATGATACCGTCTTCGATGATAGGCTCGATGCCGTTACCAGGGGTCACGGTATCCATGTGGCAGCTAAGTAGGATAGTACCTTCTAGCTTGCCTTCTAGTTTGGCGTAAATGTTGAAGCCGTTGGAGATCTCAGCAGGAACAGGTAGCTTTTGTACATCAAAGCCCATTTCACCTAGCTGCTCGGCCAGCGCCTCGGCAATCGCTTTTTCGTTGCGCGACTCGCTGTCGATTTTAACCAGTTCAATAAAGTGTTGGACCAGGCGGTCCTGATTGATATTTGCCATTTAAAGCACCTCCGTAATGGCTGCTATATTACGTGAACTGACTGAACTAACCTTGATCTGTCCACGAATATCGTGGGGGTAATCACTATAAAACTTCAAATGTTAAGATGATTGTTCTGGCTTGTTGGGGAGTTGTGCGGTCAGGGTTGGGGAAGTGTGGGGGAGTCGTTAAGGATAAGGCTTCAAGTCGGCATATCTAAGATCTGAAGCCTGTCGCTAACCAAGAGGGTTACATCAGGGTCTCGTAAAACTCATCCATCAGGTTCTCCAGTACAAAGAGTTGTTCGGTCTCTTCTTCACTCAGTTCATCTTTGTCATAAAGCATGGCCATTTGGGCCTCGATAGCGGCAACTTCTTCCATCACCTTTACATTATGTTGCTCTAAGACTTCATCCAGTTCCTGCGCTTGTAGTGGGAAAATAGAGAAAGAGGTGGCAATAATAACCACTGCTGTAAAGAGCAGCGGCTTGATAGGCATTAGTGCCTTGATGGGTGTGATAGTGGATTTCATTGACCTGTCCATTGGCTTTTCTGTTATTGGAGATACAGCCTATGGAAGTGGTGGCACTATGACTATGATTTTGCTCAATGATTTAAAGTAGGTAATGAATGATTACAAATTAAAACCCACATTACATAGAGCGATTGGTGGGGCCCGTCAGAAAGTGATAAATGTGGCAATATTGCCAAGTTTTAGTGGAAGCTGATGTTTGCTTTGTTTTTTTACTTATTGAATAGTGAATTAAAGCCCTTTTGAAATGGCGTGATAACGCTTTTGTGAAATTGTTAGCATATAATTATCAATCACTTAAGTCTGTAAGTGTGATAAAAGTGATTGTCGGTAAATTAGTGTGGGTAGAATGCGATTTCTGAGACTATACTCACTCGTATCTGAGCCACATATTTGTTACCTTACTGCGTTTTTGACTCACTCTAATCTGGCTATGGCATCACAATATATAATCAATAAAGTGGTAGAAATTGGGGATACCTTGCATCGCTGTGGATGCCCGCCTTACAAGGTGGAAAAGTATACCCAGCACTATGCCCAAAAACATGGTGCGGATGTCATGGTGCAGGCTATGCCAACCTCGATCAATTACCAGTTCCTTGGTAAGAGGGATACCGTGGTCATGAAGCGCCACAAACCGGCCTCTATCAATCTTGCCTTGCTCGCCAACACCATCGATCGTATTCATCAACCCAGCAAAGAAAAAACAGCCAAAGATTTCCACTACCCCAAATGGGTCGTGGCACTGGCCAATATGGGAATCCCTCCAGCCTATCTGATGCTAGTTGGTAGCACCCTTGAGGCTGTGGGCTATGCCGCCATACTGGGGCTCATGGTGTGGTTGGTACAGTTGGTTTGCCATGGCCGCCGCGCTATTGCGGCTGAATTTATCGCGGCATTGCTAACCGGTTTATTTGTGGCATTCATTGTCAGCCTGGGTATCAATGTGCCTGTCTGGGCGCTATGTATCGCCTCCATAGTCTTGTTTGTGCCCGGGCTGTCGATAGCTAACTCTTTGGAGTGTTTGGCATTCAATGATTTGGTCTCTGGCACGGCTTTGCTTGGCCAGAGTATGCTGACCCTGCTCAAGCTGTTTATCGGGGTGATGATTGGCTTGAACATCGGCGAAGCATGGTGGGGGCCGGTGGATACCATTCCGTATACCAATGAAATCCCGCTATGGTTGCATGTGTTTGGCTTAGTGTTGATCTCTACCTCGATCGGGGTGATCTTCAATGCCCGTCCGCAAGATATTCTGCTCGGACTACCGGTTGCAGTATTGGGGATGTGGGGTCCGATGTACTTGGGCTTCGGTGGCGACTGGGTGGTAGGCACCTGGGTGACCACTGTGTTGATCACCCTGTATGGCACCAAAATAGCCAAACTGCTATACCTCACCGGTTCTATCTATATTGTGCAGGGGATCATCATTCTAGTCCCCGGTAGCCGGGTGCTGATCAGCGCCAGCCAATCCGTCTTCGAGCAATCTATCTTGCCTATTCCAAACATCGGCTTATCTGCCATCTTCATGTTCTCGGCGATTGTCGCCGGGCAGATCACCGCTTATTCGCTTTACTCGCCAAAGATTGATCGTTAGATCTGCTTCATTTCGCTCGGCTAACGTTTAAATCGCAGCCTTAATCAGCAAATACAAAAAGGGCGGTAATCTTTCGATTACCGCCCTTTCCAAACGTTTGGTGGGCTGGCGTCATCTGATTCAACTCCCGCCAAGCCTTGCTACAGCAGGGTTCTTTATTGCTAGCCAGAGTATGAGTAATACCATCGGTAATACTACGAGCAATCACCACTCAAGCGTGCTCAAAATATAACCAATAAAAATCAAAGAGATGGTAGATACCTACAACATCTACAACAATATATATATATTATTATTATATTGTACTTATATGCATGTATTTAAAGGGTTTTTCCTTTTTTTGCTTTGTTGTAGCCTGCCTACAACACACCTACAACACCTACAACACCTACAACACCATTTGAAATTAGATAAAATCAGATAGTTAAAAGTGTGAAAGTCTTCTTGGCTAGCTATTTTTCACGTTGTTATTGTTGTCAGGTATTTTTCATTAACCAGTTTAATGTGCTTTTTTTCAGCACATTAGCCCCATTAATGAAGGAAACATGTCCACATTAACGTGCTTAATGAAATATCCGGTTAGAAGGTGTGATATGACCCAAGAAGCGAAAGAGATACAAAGAATTTCAAAGTTCCATCGGGCAATTTGTTGTGTACTAGCCGTGGAAGGGGATAAGCAAGGCTGGCGTGATCTCTTTGAGATGCCATCGTACAAGTCCACTGAATGGCATAAGAGGTGCTTTATCGAGTTTCACACTGCCAATATTGGGTTGTGTCAGAATAATTTCCAGCGTTCATTAAGTCAGCTAATAGGTAGTGATTTTGTTCATAGCAGTGACGGTACATTAGATGGTACGCTTTCATTGTCCAAGGCAGGTAAAGCGATAGCAAACCAATACCTTAGACCCAAGATAGATTTTGAAAGTGATTTCTTTGAAGTTTATTGTGAGCGGTAAATTTTATATGGAGTGTGGTGGTGGCTGATATCGAATCAACAGGTGGGATAATTAGTTATCTTGTAGAGAACAACTTGATGGGGCCACTTGCCCAGCTAGCCGCTGCAATAGTAGCGGTTAGCGGTGTTTTGATCACTCAGCTATTTCTTCACAGACGTTCGGAAAGGGATATAGCTGCCAGATTTGAGGAACAAAAAAAACAGCATGAGAAAGAACGTGCTGATGACACTAGAAAGGAAAAACTTGAAAAGGCTGAACAGGTTTTTGAGCTTCTCCTTGATGTTAGAAATACATTCATCGATGTAAATCAAAAGATAAAAGAGTTAGGTGAGTGTACGATTGAAATGCGTGAATATATTGAAGGGCTAGAAATCATTAGCGAAGCGGAAACCAGCTCGATAGAAGCAAGGATGAGGATAACAATGCTCTGTCGTATGTATCTGCCAGAATGTGAAAAATCTTTAGTTCGTTATCTGATAGCAGATTCAGATTTTGCAGATGAACTTTGGCACATTCAAAACCCTGATGACGAAATTGTTGATAATCAAAAAGCATCAATGCAGTTAAGAAAAAAACATTGTCAATTGATGCTCGCACTTAATAATTTCCACGAAGAGTTATCAAAATTACCGCAAAAAACCGCCCACTAATGGGGCGGCTTTAAAGCAAGTTAGCTTGCTGGAACAATCTGGTGAACACCATTGCCATCTTTCACTTTGGCTAGCAATCCAGCACTTATCATTTCGTTGATCGCGTTCCTTATTGCGTCAGATTTGTTATTGAGTGATGAAAACGGCTCAACACGCCCTCGCGACTGGATTATCTGGCGTTCAGTCCTTTGGCTTTGACGGTCGAATACCTTCAGGATCGCGATATATTCAGCCTTCATACCTACAATGCCTTTTGCCTCAAGGATGTTGTATAGGTTTAACAGCAGCTCGTTAACGATTCCAATCGCAGCCTTTACAGTGTTCCCACCAATTAATACAGAATCGTCCTTTCCGCTAGCCAAGTGGAGTAGGGCAGCAATTTTCATGATCTGAATATCACACTTTGAAAATGCCCCTCGCAGTATGGCGTGGCTGTACTTCTGCCCATCTGCGAGTAGAGGTTCAACATTGTTTCGGTAGTCTGAAATACACTCCCAGCCAGACAAGCAAATTTGGAGGCGTTTAAGTTCAGAGATAGAGCTAGGGCTTAAAGCTGTGTTTAATGTTGCCATATCACCGACCAGGCTGGTGTATGCATCTAACAAAGCATGGTCTATTGAGTTAGATACCGAAAAGTCACGCTTACCAATATAGCTTGGTTCCGCAAGCATCAAAAAACGCTCTGCAATGCCTTGGCTGCCAGTTTTGTCCAGTATGGTGTTAATTGTTCCATCCTGTGCAAGTACCGTGATTGACCCCCAAGGCATACCAGCATAACCATCACGACTAGCACGCAGTGAGTTAACGTAATCAGTACCAGTAAAGGCAGATAGTAAAACATCATTGTCACCAGCCCCTTCATGGCTAGCACCGAGGACAGACGAAACTGCACCTTGTTCAGCACTGGCGATATTGAAAAAGCCGTTGTTTTTACGCAGTAGCCCATCTAATGATGCGCTTGTTGCGTTGGTTACGAACATAGTTAAAGGTTCATGCGTTCCTGTGTTTTCGTCCTGTTCTGCTTGTTCTTCAATGGCCTCATTAGCTTTGCATGTTGCCTTGTAGAACTCTTTTTGAACTGGTGTGCGGCTTGTCTTTATAACCCTGCTTTTCGCTGTTCCTGCTGGCTGCTCAGCTGCAACATACAGTCCTATCGATAGTGGTTCACCATCTTGATAGTCAACTGCATAGCAAGAGCTAGCTGCAGAAGAAAAGATAGCTAGCGTGCAAAGTGCAGTTGTCTGCTCAGGAAACTTAGCAGCATTAGCAATTGACTTCGCAAGCTTAAAAATCAGGTTTTCTTCATCATGCTTTGTTATGTCAACAACATATGAATTTGTATCATTGTCTAACTCTGAAATTACACAACGTTTTGTGTCCAAGTCGTGCTTTAACTCGGATTCTTTTTGTTCGAGCAATGAAATCATTTTTTCGCGTGTGTTATCATCACCATGCAGTTGATGGTAATCATTCCAATCACCGTATTGGTCTTGGTTAAAGTCTGGCATTAAAACAATACCGCCAGCAATTTCGGCTGCTTCACTAGCTTTGTTGTACCCTTTGCTATTCTTGTCGCGGTCCCCCAACCAAACAAGACAGCTAGACGGGTACATTTTTTTTATCTGGCTAGCGACTACTGGCAAGTTACCAGCATCAAAGGCAACAATCCCATCGCAACCCAGCAATAAACTTCCAGTTAGTACGGTAGCTAGACCCTCACCAATCACAACATATTTAATGTCATCCCCATTCTTGATTTGGCAAATTGATCCTTTCTTTTTGGTACCTTTTAAAAAGGCCTTTTCCCCTTTATTGTTGATAAGTTGGGCACCGACAAGGGTATCAAGGTTATCAGCACTATAAACTGGTAAGTACAAGCTACCACTTTCAAAGAGCATTCCTGCAATCATCGTCGTGCAGTTGCTAGCCAAGGTATGGAACCCGCTATCTATCCCTTTGCTTTTCAGATAGTCGCTTTCCCCCCAAACAACAGAGTTTGCAAGACGCTCTGCCTCTGCATTTGCTTGGTTACCATGTTGCTTAACCGTCAATGCTCCACTTGTTGTGTTTTGTCCCATAGCCTCAGAAACCATTTTTGCGGCTTCTGTGACACTGATATTTTTTGCATCCATAACAAGCGTTAGCCCATCACGACCTTTATCACAACCACGGCAATAGCTTGTCCCACGTCCATCTTGATCATCAAAGTGAAAGCGATCATCACCGCCACAGATAGGGCAAGGGCTATGTTTTCCTTGCGCAGGCACATCAATACCAACGCTGCTAAATATGCTTTGCCAGCGACCTCTAGCGGCAACAGAAACATCAGAAACAAACATCACTCTAGCCTCGACACTTAATTAAATGACTAACTAGCAGCTTGACTTCTTTCTCTGGCTTGCCAGATACCAAAGCAGAAATCACTTCTGATATCTCTTCTTCAATCCAACGTACAGAACGCCCGCCAATGCTAATTGGTGGCGGCAACAATCCGTTATTTATACGGTCGTAGAATGTTGTTTTCGATAGCCCGAATTTTTCTCTGGCTTCTTTTATTGTTATTAGTTTTATGCACATTGAAATATACCCCTCAAGTATATAAGTAGCCAACTTGGATTTTATTTTTTAATCTTCCAATAGCTCTGCTGCTAGCTCATCGCCATTCATTTTTAGAATGGTTAGCTCTAATTCATGCACCTTTCCTCGTAGTTCTTCATTTTTAACTCGATACTTTTCGGCTTCTTCTAGTAGTGAAATGATGATTTCGTCACGGGCAGCAAAGTTTCGTTGATTAGTACCTGTCACTGAATCAACGATTGCAGCACGCACAGCCTCTCGAGCAATTTCACTTAATGTCTTATCAAGTTTGCTGATCTTTTCAGCCCATGCGACAGGGGCTCGGAAGTTATATGTTTTGGTTTCGATGTCGGAGGTTACTTTACTAGTAATGGTTTTTTTAATCTTTTTCATGTGTATACCTTTGTATGTACAAGCTAATGTTAGCTTGTTGAAAATTAATATTGCAAGAGGTTTTGTGCGTGCGTTGTTTTGTTTGATCAAAAATTGATCGTTATTTTTTTTGCTATTTACTGGCTGTATAAATTCAACTTGAATACGTGTTTTTTATTCTTTTTAGGGATATTAAATGTGTCATTTGTGACCCAATAAAGTCTTATCAGTTTGTGTGAACATCCAGATTTAATTTAGATTTGTGATTCAAATTCTAACGAGATCACGCGAACTAAGCTGGATATGTTAAAAGACTGATCCAACCTTTTTATATATTCATGGAAATACACAAATTTAGGTCGCTGCTTGCTAGAATAAACCACCCCATCTTCGTGATTATTTCTAGCAAGCCAGCAATAACAACATTAGGCCCCTTTCGCTTCCAAAAGCGCCCGTATCCCTTCTATCTGCCTTACTTCATCCGGTGTCATAAAGCCTGCTCTGATAGCTGTCTCATAAGACTGGTAGCGTTCAGTCTGACTCATCCTTAGCATGCTGCTTGCATCGAATTGTATACAGCTGTCAGTGGGCAAGCCAAGTGATAGGCATAAGGCTGACTCAATCATTTGTAGTATTGGCCTCAACGTCTGGTCATGGAACGCCTTAGCCTGCTGTGTGCTGTTGGTGTAGGTACCATGCGTTAGGTCATTGATAAGCATGGGGGGGATATTGAATATTCGCCCGATAGCATCAACATTGAATAAGCGGTAGATACGGGCAAAGTCTTGCTGAACCATATCAACATCTAACACCTTAGCTTTCAGGCCGCTTTCAAGAACGAGGGTTTTACCACGCCTTTTAGGCCCTTTCAGCGCGTCTGTTAAATCACCTTTCAGTCTATCTAGTGCTTCGTAGTTACCCTTGAAGCTATCTTCTGTTTCCATGATGATACGCGGGTATGCGCCATTGTCTTGATAAGCTTTGGCATTAATCTCAATCCCAAGTGCCGTTTCAATGCATCGCCTGCACTGTTTAACAGGAGAACCTCCCATAATGCCGCCTGATGAGATATATCGGATATGGCATACCTCACTATCAAGTAAAACCCTTTGACCGCCTAAATCATTCGTTACACGGTATCTGTAACGGGCTCCAACACGCTCAACACTGACATAGTTATAGTTATGGGCATATAAGCCAATTAGCCGACCATTTGCGCCATACTGTTTTTCTATATAGCCATTTCCATTAATAAGCATTGAGCGAACCAAAATTAAAATAAACTCATAATAACTTTGCTGCTCGTTTGGCTTTTTTAATATCAAGTCGATATCTTTTGATAGTGAACAATATAGTGGCAATGCTGCTATAGATGATGAAATAACATGAATTGCCTGATTTACTGCTGGTATTGATTCGGGTGACTCAAGGTAATGATGAAATGGCGAAACATCAAAACTGCGTTCGCTATAACTATTACTCCGTTTTTCTTCCGGCTTAAATAATCCCTTAATAAATTTAATCATTGCACCACCTCAACATAAGTTGCGCTATATGCTGGTTTTGGAACAATTGATATTTCGCTGATTACTGCATGTTGAATTACCCTGTTTGGTGGCTCGGTTGTAAAGTCGAACCTATCAGCCAGCACCGTCATATTAAAACTAACACCTTTCAAATCACCACGCTGTATTAGTTCAGTTAGGTCATTTGCAAGTGTTGTATCTGGTAGCTCTATTTCAAAATAAAGCCCTTCCGGCTTTTCTGTTAGCTTTAAAGTACCGCTGCTTGTTCTGGCTAGCAGGTTTTCTTCTTTGTGGTAGTAAACAGCAAGAACATCACCGCTTTGTTGTAGGTCTATTGCACCTGACTCAATGGTTTCTATCCAGCCTATGTTCTCTGACTTTGAGAAGTAGGGGATCGCAATCCCCTGTAATCGTGCCATAAGTCCTCACTTTGTTTTAGGTGGTGAGGGCTGACGGTTGCCACGGTCATACACTTTTTTAGGTTGGTATTTCATCATGCAGCCTCCTCCTGGTCGGTTGGTTGATCCGGCTCTGGCGGAACTTCAGCTACAAAGTTGCGAATAGATACTAGCTTGATAGCCTCACCATTACGTAGGCCACTGCCAACATAGGTGCGGGTAGGGAATTTAACGTATTCAGGTTCGGTTACTTCGTCGCGGTTAATCTTAATCGGGTTGCTTGAATCAACGATTTGGTAGGCTTGATTTAAGTCACCATAGACGATCAGCATTTGATCTTTTGGCAAGAAGCTGTCGATGATATTTACTGGCTTGCCAAGTAATGTAAAGCCATCACCAGACTCTAGGTTGCCAATAAGAGGTCGGTCATTGGCATCAGAAACAATCCTGACGTTCTCCCAGCAAACGCTAGTCATGTACCACTCAGCATTAGGCTGGTACTTTGCTTTTAACTTTGTCTGTTGACTCATCAGCGCGCGCCATAGCACGCGATCAGTATTGATATATGATTTAATATTTGTTGCATCACCACCGCTGCTAGATATGCCCTGAATAACATCAGTTGCGTTTTCAGGCGTTATTTTATCCCATTCACCAGACCAGTAGATCGGATAAGTTAATAAGCCTTTAGGCTTGCCAACACCATCACCATACCAGAACGCATAATCCTCAACCTCTGAAAAACCTTCTGCAATTTTTTCTAGTAGCCACTGCTCAAGGTTAACAATATCTGATTGGTCGATAGTTTCCTCAGTTGTCTTTGGATAGGCCATTAGCTTATGCAATTTGTATTCGCGCTGCTTGATGCCAAGGTTGCTATTGTCTTTGTAGTTCTCAGCCTCACCAACAAAGCCAGCTGCCACAGAGCCAACACCTACAGTGTCTTTGTAACTCCAGCCTGAAACGCTTGTTACGTTGGCTTTCTGGCGCATTATGACTTGCTTGTTTACAGCCTCGATAATCTCATTGCTGTACGTGGTAGAACGGGCTAGCTCGGCACTGCCAGCGGTATCGCCAAGACCAAGGTAACGGTTTTCTGATTTCTTAACGAATAGGCCTAGTTCGCGCTTTTCACCGGTGCTGTTGGAAGGCACAGAAGTAGCTGGCATCGAGCGTAATTCATCCTCTGCTAGCTTTGTATTCTTATATTCAACATTCAAAACATCGTATTTTTCTTTTAATACTTTGTATTCGTCGCATTCAGATAGTGATCGTTTTTCCTCATTTGCCTTGCTTACTAATGAAGTCAATTCATCATGTGCAGCTTTAATTTCTGCACTAATTTTATGTGTATCTCTCATGGATATTTCCTTTTATATTTATTATGCGTAATAACAATGCATTATTACTCTTTAATAGTGTACTTTTCTGTTTTTTAAAGAGCGATATCAAGGCATATTCTTAACAGGCGATGGTGTTGATTGTTGTTTCGCAATAAATATTGTTATGTTCTTATGCTTGAAGTTGTTTTTAAACTTGGTGGTAAACTTTAACGACTTGAAAATATTATATTTGTGTGTTTTTTAAAAATACCGGATGCCTCTCACAGTATTTACATTTGTATATAATAAAAATAAACCGCCTAATTGGCGGTTATTTAATTTTCGCTGTTTGTTTAAGTGTGTTAGTAATATTTAGGCTAGCCAAGGCAAGTGCTATTTGAAGCTGCATCAATATAATCAGACCACCATTCCATTACTTTCTTTCTACGCTCTAAATAGTCCCCACGGTTATAAGCTCTCCTTACTTCATTTTTATCAAGATGAGCCAAAGCCTTCTCAATCAAATCTGGCTCGAATTCACCACTATCGTTGAGAGCTGTACTGGCGATAGACCTCAAGCCGTGCGCGACCAATACACCTTTATACTTGCCGCCATCCATGCGCTTTATTGCCATGTTTGCTGTTTGGGTGTTCGTATGTGTTTTAGGGTTTCTATCTGCTGGAAAAACATGTTCCCTGTGACCACTGACAGGCTTTATGCGTTCCAATATTTCAATGGCTTGATTGGTAAGTGGTACCGTGTGAGCGATTTTCTTTTTCATCCTTTCTGCTGGAATGTGCCAAAGGTTGTTTTCTAGGTCTAGTTCATTCCAAGTCATACAGGCAGCTTCGCCTGGTCTTGTCATGGTATGCATCTGCCACTCGATAAGACACCGTGTAACGATTTTTATGTTGGCATAACTTAGTGCCTTCATAAATTCAGGAAGGTTCTTTGGTTCGATGCTTGGCATGTTGTTTTTTTTAGGGGATTGAAACGCAGCCCTGATACCTGACAGCCTGTTGTGGTCTATGACGCCAGTGTTAACTGCAAAATCCATGATTTCATTCATACGCTGGCATACACGCTTAACTTGCTCAAGCGATCCTTTGCCCTCTAGTGGTTTTAATGCATCAATCATTATTGGTGCAGTCACATCATCAATACACATATCACCGACAGTAGGAAAGGCATGCATTTCTAGCGAACGCCAAATATCGTCGGCATAGTCAGCAGTGACGCTTTTTTTCTTCACCTCGAACCACTTTGCGGCAACATTCTTCATAATGCTGCTTTCTTTACGTTCTAGTGTTACGGCTACAGTCTCTCGTTGCTGCTTTGGGTCTATCCCCTTATCAATTAAAACCTTGGCTTCATCTTTACGCTTGCGAGCTTCAGCGAGCGTAACCGTTGGGTATATGCCAAAGCTTATCGTTGTTCGCTTCTTGTCATTTGGACGGTAGTAGTTGAGTTGCCATGACTTAGAACCATTAGGTTTTACCCGTAGCTGTAAACCGTCGCCATCTGATAGTAGATAAACCTTGTCCTTTGGTTTGGCTGCTTTTATCTGAGTGTTGGTAAGTGCGAATGTTTTTCTTGGCATGTTGTAACCCGTGCTGATCTTAATCGTAGTATTACTGGTCGTAGTATTACCGCAGCAGGATAGGTGAAATTATTAAATGTCAGCAAATTTATAAATATCGTTGTTCGATGGTGTTATTGATGTGGGTTATGTATTGGATGGCACTAGAAAATGATGTGTTGTAGGTGTGTTGTATAGAGTTACAACACGCTCAGCCCAGTAATGACGCGGGTTTGAGAGTTGGTGTTGTAGATGTTGTAGGTGTTGTAGAAATCGCGATTCCACGCAACTAAAATGGTGGAGTTTTGAGCAGGCTGTTCGGTTTGTGAGCTTTGGCTGTTTTTGAGTGATTGTTGACCTGTTTTTTAGGCTAGCCAGAAAAGAGGCTCATTCATTAAATCTATGGTTCGAATGATCAAGAACTGGACTTGCATCACGTAGTATTACCAATCTTCGACTGATAAATGCGGTAATACCACGAGTAATACTACAGTGAAGGGGCATAGCCGGACTAAACCGAACCTTACAGGTATTAAAAAAGCCCGAAACACTTGATTAATCAGGCGTTTCGGGCTTTCTATGGTTCGAACCGAACCCACATGTGGTGGAGCTGGCGGGAGTTGAACCCGCGTCCAAAATCAGTCTAACAGATGGCGCTACATGCTTAGTCTTTCTATATTCTCGTAAGAGCACTGCGGAAAGACACGCCATGCCAATACATACCAGAATTCTATTTCGCGGTTCACCTCTCTGGTCGAAAGTTCCCTCGCTATCTTGTTTGGGTTTGAACCCCTGTTGGTCCCCGTCTTACAAGCGGAAGCTAGGGCAGGAGCGCTCTTAGCAGGTTATTAAGCTGCTAGTGCGTAGTTTTCGTCGTTTGCGACTATTTTTTTGCGGCTTTTTTACGAGGCCAACCGCACCTCGGCATGCTCCACAAGCCTTCGTGATCCTGTCGAATCCTAAATCAGCCCCAGAGTTAAGGCGATGGTAACAGAATTTCACCTAGCGTCAATACAATTCCCTGCCAGTGCGATTCTTATGGATGAAAATCCATCAACTCTCTGGCGGGAAAGGGATTAACGTAGGCTGCTCTTCATGATACGCGCCTTGTCACGTGCCCAGTCTTTGTCTTTCTTGTCGGCACGTTTGTCGTGTAGTTTCTTACCTTTCGCCGTACCTACTTTTAGTTTAACCCATGAACCCTTCCAGTACATGGAAAGGGCGACGATAGTCTCGCCATCACGGTTAACTGCACCGAGCAACTTGTCGATCTCACGGCGGTTCAACAGTAGCTTACGGGTACGGGTAGGGTCGGCCACTACGTGGGTCGATGCGGCGTTCAGCGGGGTGATCTGTACACCCGAGATGAAAGCTTCGCCGTTACGCAGGAACACGTAGCTTTCTGAAATGTTTACCTTGCCAGAGCGGATAGCCTTTACTTCCCAACCCTGGAGTTCCATGCCGGCTTCGTACTCGTCGCTGATAGCGAACTCGAAGCGGGCGCTTTTGTTCTTGGCAATAGTATTGCTATTTTGCTTTGGTTTTTTCTTGGCCATAAATACTCTTAAATGTTGCTGTCCCAGCGGCGAAAAAGCCTAGCTGGTCGAAAGTGTCTATTTATAAATCAATGAGATGAAGTCAATAAACACGCTTATTTTGGCTGTTAGCCCAGTAATGGTATCATTGGGTTTGTCCTTGTCATAGGGTTTCACCTGCAATGTGCACAAATCCTAGGACAGGCGGCACGTTTTAACCGTAAGGAGAAGCTATGCCTCAGATCAGCCGTTCTGCACTAGTCCCATTTAGTGCAAAACAAATGTTTGAACTTGTTAACGATGTTGAATCATACCCAGCATTCCTGCCGGGCTGCTCTGGTACCAAAATTTTAGAAAGCTCCGAACAGCATATGATGGCTGCGGTTGATGTGTCTAAGGCCGGTATCAAGAAAACATTTGTGACACGCAATGAACTGACTGACGGAAGTGTGATTGCCATGCAGCTGGTTGATGGCCCGTTCAGCCGCTTGGTTGGTGGTTGGCACTTCACCGAGCTTGATGCTGAAGCGTGCAAGGTTGAACTCAAGCTGGACTTTGAATTTACCAATGGTTTGGTCGAAGCGGCGTTTGGTAAGGTATTCCGCGACCTGACTAATAATATGGTATCTGCCTTTACCCAGCGTGCGCGAGAAATTTATGACTTCTGAAGAAAAGCTGATCCACGTTGAGGTGGTCTACGCATTGCCTGATGTA
This sequence comes from Photobacterium rosenbergii, assembly GCF_003026455.1. Taxonomy (GTDB): domain Bacteria; phylum Pseudomonadota; class Gammaproteobacteria; order Enterobacterales; family Vibrionaceae; genus Photobacterium; species Photobacterium rosenbergii. The sequence continues at coordinate 6,925 of NZ_PYMB01000036.1, read as the reverse complement.
CAGAAAGTGATCCGCGTGACAGTGACACCGGATATGCAGGTGCAGCAGATCATCGAGCAATCTGGCGTATTGGCATTGTACCCAGAGATAGATCTGAAAAAGAACAAGGTCGGGATCTACAGCCGCAATGTAAAGCTAGACGCTACGGTTCATGACGGCGACCGAATTGAGATTTACCGCCCGCTATTGGCTGATCCGAAAGAAATCCGCCGCAAGCGTGCCGAACAAGCCAAGCAAGAGGCTCTGGCTGCCAAGGGCGAATAAGATCCTGCCGGTGATTAAGCCGGACAAATGAAAAAGCTCGCCATCGGCGAGCTTTTTGCTTTCTGGTAACCAGTAATGCAAAGCAACCTTAGTTGAATTGCTCCATGAACTGAGGGCTTTTCTCGTAGTCCCCTTCAAGGCTGGTTAGCTGATTCTGGGCATTGAACTTCAGGATCAGGTTTTTCTGTTGTGGCTCATCATGACCCGGCTTGTGATAGTACACGTAGTACCAGGTATCCGGGTACTCAGGTTCTACCAGCATCGGCGAGCCAAGGACAAACTGTACCTGCTCTTTGTTCATTCCGTATCGAAGGGTGTCGATATCCTTCTGCTCCAGGTAGTTACCCTGGTTAATATCAATTCGGTAAACCAGTCGTTCAACGACTGAACAGCCACCCAATAAACTGACCGCCAAAGTAACGGCAGCAAGGTTCTTCCAACTCATAGCATCCCGGCAAGTTCGCTTTATTCTGCAGCGATGATAAACAACACCCGAGCAGAAGTAAAAAAGCAGTAAAGAAAAAAACTGTAATTGAGACTACAGTACAACCATTTAGTTGCACTGCCCATTAAGTTTATTCTATTTATGCCGCAACAAGCAGTTCTTTTGCGTTGGCCAGTGTTCGTTCGGTGATTTCACTACCGCCTAGTAGGCGCGCCAACTCGTTGACTCGGGCTTCTTGCGTCAGCGGGAACATATTGGTTTCAGTCTGGCCTGCGCTGGATTTCTTGGCTACAAACATTTGCTGGTGGCCACAACCGGCTACCTGTGGCAAGTGAGTGACACACATTACCTGGGTTGATTCACCTAGGGTGCGTAGCATCTTGCCGACAATTGCTGCTGTTGGTCCACTGATACCCACATCGACTTCATCGAAAATCAGGCTAGGGGTTTCGACTTTCTGTGCCGTGATCACCTGAATAGCCAGCGAGATACGTGACAGCTCACCACCGGATGCCACTTTGCCTAGCGGCTGCAATGGCTGGCCTGGGTTGGTCGAGACCAAGAAGGTAATGGTGTCGAAACCCAGCGGGCTGAGCATCCCTTCGGCATCGCTCTGAACATCAATCTTGAACACGCCGTTTTCCATACTGAGTTGGTGCATGCTGTCGGAGATCTTCTTGTCGAGCTCCTTGGCATAGCGTTGGCGACTCTTACTTAGCTTCTCGGCACTTGCCAGGAATTTCTGACGCAGGTTTTCGACGTTCTCCGCAATCTCTTCCAGCCGCTCATCGCTACAATCAAGGTTCTCGAGCTCTTTGAGGAGTTCTTGATGCTTGCTGTATAGGTCTTCCGGCATTACATAGTGCTTGCGGGCAAGCGACATGATCTTGGCCAGACGTTCTTCTAGGTACATTAAACGTTGTGGGTCCATATCCATGTTATCAAGGTAGCTGCGCAGCTCCTGGCTCGCTTCCTGTACCTGAATAATGGCTTCTTCCAGCATTTGCGGGATTGCGCTCAGGTTTGCATCGATTTCGCCAAGGTTGGCGACTTCATGGCATGCAGACTGCAGCATGTTGAGAGCGTTGCAATCTTCGTTGTCATAAAGCATCGACAGAGCATTTTGGCTCGATACTGCCAGTTCGCCGCTATTGGATAGGCGTTTGTGCTCTTCTTCGATCTCGGCATACTCGTCTTCGGCAAGTGCCAGCTCGTTGAGCTCTTTGACTTGATACTGGATCAATTGCTTCTGCGCTTCGTTCTCTTCGCGATTCTGAACCAAGCGCTTGTATTCGTTGTTGGCCTGTCGCCAACGCTGATAGTGGTTGCGCGTTTTTTCCATCAACTGGTGGTGGCCGGCGTATTGATCCAGCATTTGTTGCTGGTAGTCAGGGCGCATCAGTTGCTGGTGGGCATGCTGGCCGTGGATGTTGATCAGCAGTTGACCCAGCGCTTTTTGCTGTGAAGCAGGCACCGGACTGCCGTTGATGAAGCCTCGTGAACGCCCTTCTTTGGTGATGACGCGGCGCAATATACACTCGTCACCATCAATCAATTCGTTATCTTCCAACCAACGGCGGGCAGCTTGGTTGTTGAGTAATGAAAAGGCAGCAGAGATCTCTGCTTTGTCTTCATTCGGGCGAACCATGCAAGCTTCGGCGCGATCACCCAAACACAAGCCAAGTGCATCGATGGCAATGGACTTACCTGCACCCGTTTCACCGGTAATTGTGGTCATTCCCGGTTTAAGTTCAAATTCAAGGTTTTTGACAATAGCAAAGTTTGAGATCGTCATATGAGCCAGCATGTGTTCACCTGTTTAAATCAACACCTGTTTTTTCATACAGTATATACTGTATCTACATACAGTAAAGTACTGTTGATGAAATTTTTCAAACAAAGCTTGATTTAGGTTAACGTTATGAAAATTGGCAATAAAAAAGCCAACCCTTAGGGCTGGCTCCGATAGAGGCTAAATTAGGGGTTGTCTAGAACAACCGACTTGACCAGCCCAGCTTTCCGCGCAGGACTTCGTAATAGCTGTAATTCTTAGGGTGGATCAGCCTTAGGGTTTCAGGACTCTGGTAGATATGGATCTCATCGCCCGGGCTGACTGGCAGTGATACCTGACCGTCGCAACTGACTTCCAGTGTACTGCCGTTGGTTGGTGAAACCATCAGTTTGATCCGGCTGTTGCCGTCGACCACTAACGGACGGCAAGACAGCGTATGCGGGAACATCGGCACCAGGGAGATTGCATTGAGTTCCGATGACAGGATAGGGCCGCCACCGGATAGGGAATAAGCGGTTGAGCCTGTTGGCGTTGAAATAATCAGGCCGTCCGAGCGCTGCGAGAAAGCGAATGTATCATCGATATAGACCTCGAACTCAATCATATGGGCGATTTTATCCGGGTGGAGCACGGCTTCGTTTAGCGCGGCATTGCGGCTTTTGATCATGCCATGGCGGTGAACCTCTGCTTCGAGCAGGAAGCGTTTCTCGACCACGTATTCGCCGTTGAGTACCTGTTCTAGTTCGTCCTCGAAGGCATCGGGATCAAGGTCGGTCAGAAAGCCAAGACTACCACGGTTAACACCAATCACTGCAATGTCGAAGCGGGACAGTACCCTTGCCGCACCCAGCATATTGCCGTCACCGCCAACCACGATTGCCAAATTGGCCTTGTCGCCAATGGTCAACAAATCACAAAAAGCCGCTTTGGGTAATGACAGATCATTGGCCAAGCGGTGGTCAACAAGTACGTCATAGCCTTTTTCGACCAGCCACTTGTAGAGGCTCATATGGGTCTGTAGGGCTTCGGGGTTACGGGGTTTGCCAATTATCGCGATAGTTTGGAAAACGCGTGTCATGTCCATGATCCGACAAATAAAGAGAGAACCAGTATAGCGTCAGGATTAGACACTTGTCGCGCATTGTGAGCGATATCGGCTTGAATCATTGAACTTCATCCCCATAATATGCGCATATACAAGTTTTTTGGATAGAGCAGATTATTCTATCCTCCATTGAATACCATGATCTTGGCGGAGAAGCGAAAGCATGAGCAACGAAGAGAAAAAAGTACAGGACGAACAGCTACAGCAAGAGCAAACTGTTGAAGCGGTTGAAACTGAATCTGCTGAGGAAGAAGTGGTTGAAATGACCCTTGAAGAGCAGCAGGCAGCCCGTATCGCTGAGCTTGAAGCTGCTTTGCTAACTAGCGAAGCCAAAGTACGCGAGCAGCAAGACAGCGTTCTGCGCGCCCGTGCTGACGTAGAAAACATGCGTCGCCGCAGCGAGCAGGAAGTAGACAAGGCACGTAAGTTTGCTCTGAATAAGTTTGCTGAAGAGCTGCTGCCGGTTATCGATAACATGGAACGTGCTATCGAAATGGCAGACAAGAACGATGAAGCAATCAAACCAATGGTAGAAGGTGTTGACCTAACCCTGAAGACCATGATGGGCACGGTTGAGAAGTTCGGCCTTAAGCAGCTAAACCCAATCGGTGAAGCGTTCAACCCAGAATTCCACCAGGCGATGTCTATCCAGGAAAGTGCCGAGCACGAGCCGAACACCGTGATGTTGGTGATGCAAAAAGGCTACGAGCTAAATGGCCGTGTGGTTCGCCCAGCGATGGTAATGGTGTCTAAGGCTGCGGCTGGCAACATCGATACCCAAGCTTAAGCGGGACGTTGACTGAAACAAGCCCGCTTCGAGCGGGCTTTTTTAATTTTTTTTAATTTTTTTTCGATGTCACCCTTGAAAACAATTTGGCTGCCCTTATCTAGTAGTCATACGACATCGTAAATCAATTTCTGCGGGTGAAACCGCGTTGTCAGCGGCGTTATGGTAACGGGCTGGCAAGTAAGCTAAATGAATTTCGGAGAGAGCCTGATGGGTAAAATCATTGGTATTGACTTGGGTACAACTAACTCTTGTGTAGCAGTACTTGATGGTGACAAGCCACGTGTAATTGAAAATGCTGAGGGTGAGCGCACAACGGCATCTGTGATCGCTTACACCCAAGACGGTGAAACTCTAGTTGGTCAGCCAGCTAAGCGTCAGGCGGTTACAAACCCTGAAAACACGCTATTCGCAATCAAGCGTCTAATTGGTCGTCGCTTTGAAGACGAAGAAGTACAGCGCGACATCGAAATCATGCCTTTCAAAATTGTTAAGGCTGACAACGGTGATGCTTGGGTAGAAGCAAAAGGCCAGAAAATGGCTGCTCCTCAGGTTTCTGCTGAAGTACTTAAGAAAATGAAGAAAACTGCTGAAGACTTCCTAGGTGAGGAAGTAACGGGCGCAGTTATCACAGTTCCAGCATACTTCAACGATGCACAGCGCCAGGCAACTAAAGATGCCGGCCGTATCGCAGGTCTTGAAGTTAAGCGTATCATCAACGAACCAACAGCTGCTGCTCTAGCTTACGGCCTAGACAAGCAGGGCGGTGACCGCACTATCGCGGTTTACGACCTTGGTGGTGGTACTTTCGATATCTCTATCATCGAAATCGACGAAGTTGAAGGCGAGAAGACGTTTGAAGTTCTTTCTACTAACGGTGACACGCACCTAGGTGGTGAAGACTTCGATAACCGCATGATCAACTACTTGGTTGACGAGTTCAAGAAAGAGCAAGGTATCGATCTTAAGAACGATCCGCTAGCGATGCAGCGTGTTAAAGAAGCTGCTGAAAAAGCGAAAATCGAACTATCTTCTGCACAGCAGACTGACGTAAACCTACCTTACGTGACTGCAGATGCGACTGGTCCTAAGCACATGAACATCAAAGTGACTCGTGCGAAACTAGAATCTCTAGTTGAAGACCTAGTACAGCGCTCTCTAGAGCCACTAAAAGTTGCTCTAGCGGATGCAGACCTATCTGTAGGCGACATCACTGACGTTATCCTGGTTGGTGGTCAGACTCGTATGCCTATGGTTCAGGCGAAGGTTTCTGAGTTCTTCGGCAAAGAGCCACGTAAAGACGTGAACCCAGACGAAGCCGTAGCGGTTGGTGCTTGTGTTCAGGGCGGTGTTCTTGCTGGTGACGTTAAAGACGTTCTTCTACTAGACGTTACTCCACTATCTCTTGGTATCGAAACCATGGGTGGCGTAATGACTAAGCTAATCGAGAAAAACACCACTATCCCTACTAAGGCGAACCAGGTGTTCTCAACAGCTGAAGACAACCAGAGCGCGGTAACTATCCACGTTCTACAGGGTGAGCGTAAGCAAGCGGGCTACAACAAGTCTCTTGGTCAGTTCAACCTAGAAGGTATCAACGCTGCACCTCGCGGTATGCCTCAAATCGAAGTAACTTTCGACCTTGATGCCGACGGTATCCTGCACGTATCTGCAAAAGATAAGAGCACAGGTAAAGAGCAGAAGATCACTATCCAGGCATCTGGCGGTCTGAGCGACGAAGATATCGAGAAAATGGTTCAAGAAGCAGAAGCTAACAAAGAAGCGGACAAGAAGTTCGAAGAGTTGGTAACTGCACGTAACCAAGCTGACCAGCTAGTTCACGGTACTCGCAAGCAGATTGAAGAAGCAGGCGATGCTCTTCCTGCGGAAGACAAAGCGACTATCGAAGCGGCTGTAAACGAGCTTGAAGAAGCACGTAAAGGCGAAGACAAAGAAGCGATCGACGCTAAAGTTCAGGCGCTAATCGCAGCTTCTCAGAAGCTAATGGAAATCGCTCAGCAGCAAGCGCAAGCACAGCAGGCACAAGCTGGTGGCGAACAACCACAGCAAGAGCAGCAAGACGACAACGTAGTTGACGCTGAGTTCGAAGAAGTTAAAGACGACAAGAAATAAGATAGTTAATTCTTATTCTTAGTTGAGCGCGGGCGTTGGAGTTTACTCTTGCGCCCGTAGCTGTATTAAGGCAGGTGACAGATAAGTATGTCAAAACGAGATTTTTACGAAGTTCTGGGCGTAAGTCGTGATGCGTCAGAGCGTGATATCAAAAAGGCTTACAAGCGCCTTGCAATGAAGTTCCACCCTGACCGTAACCAGGGTGACGAGCAGGCGGCTGAGAAATTCAAAGAAGTTAAGACTGCATACGAAATCCTAACGGATCCTCAGAAGAAAGCAGCTTACGACCAGTATGGCCATGCAGCCTTTGAGCAAGGCGGTATGGGCGGTGGCGGCGGCTTCGGCGGCGGTGCTGACTTCGGTGACATTTTCGGTGATGTGTTTGGTGACATCTTCGGT
>NZ_PYMB01000035.1 GCF_003026455.1 Photobacterium rosenbergii | reverse complement strand
AATCGATAGATTCTTGAACTGCAGCAAGCTTGAATTCGTCGGTAAAGCTTCGTCTAGTAACAACTTTCATATAATCACCTCTTATTCCTAATAAAGAGGTGTCTACTTTTAGGGGGTCACTTCAGAGCAGAATTTACAAAACCCTCGCTGTTCAAGCTTTTGATTTTTGCTTTTCCAAGCACCAAGGGCCCGCTATTCCTAGGACCGATTACCACTCCATATTTTCTATCCGACAAATACAAAAACACCACCCGGAGGTGGTGTTTTATGACTCGGCCTGACACTAGTGCGGCGAGCGGTTATCCAAGCGCTGGATATGTACCGTGATTTCCTCACGGTCGTGGTAAAGGTGCTTGGCCTGCAGGTTGAACTTCACCCCATTCTGGATAAGGTATACTTTCAGGTTTTCGATGTCCTGAAGAACCTCATCGTAACGGCCTTTCATTGGCAGTTTGAGGTTGAAGATCGCTTCTTTAGCCCAGCCTTTGATCAGCCAGTCACCCATTAGGTGAGCCACTCGCGCTGGCTTTTCGATCATGTCACAGACAATCCAGGTCACGTTCTTACGGGGTGGTTCGAACTTGAAGCCATCAACCGCATGATGCTTAACTTGTCCGGTGTCCATCAGGCTCTGTGCCATCTGGCCGTTATCAATCGCATGGACAAACATCGAGCGCTTCACCAGTTGGTAAGTCCAACCGCCAGGGCAAGCCCCCAAGTCGACGCCCCACATACCGGCAGCGAGGCGCTCATCCCACTCTTCACGTGGGATAAATACATGGAATGCTTCTTCAAGCTTCAGCGTCGAGCGGCTTGGCGCATCCGACGGGAACTTAAGGCGCGGGATCCCCATAAAGAATGGCGAGTTGTTGGTGGTGTAGGAGTAACCCACAAAACAGCAGCCCGGCGCAATGAAACACAGGTGCAAGACCGGCTTTTTCGGGTTGTCTTTGGCGTACATCGCACCTGATTTACGCAGCGCCTGACGCAGCGGCACAGTAAACTTGCGGCAGAATTTCAACAGTTCTTTGGCTTCGTTAGTATCCGGTGTTTCTACACGCAGATCACCACAGCGAGGGAAGTCTGCCACCATTTCCATGATTGGAGAAATGCGGTCTTCTTGCGGCAGATCTTCGAGCACCGGCATTACCGCGACCATCTGGCGGGCAAAGATCAGCTCGGAAAAAGGCTGCAACTGGATAAACTTGTCCGCATCGCCCGACTGGTAAAACTCAAACAACACATAGCCAGTATTGTTTTTTGCGCGAGGAAAGCCATACAACTCCAGTGCATTTGCTTTGTCTTGAACTTCACCGGCACATTCCTTCTCGAAACCGGGACGGCAGTACAACAGAACTTGATTCACTCTCAACCCTCAAGCTGATCGCCAGGCAGCCACTGCAAGCGCTACCCAGCCTATGATAAAACAGACGCCTCCCATCGGGGTGATGGGGCCAAACCACTTGATACCCGTCAGTGCCAACGCATACAAGCTACCACTAAAGAGTATGATCCCCGCCACAAAAAACAGGGCTGCGTATAATACCCCTTTTGACGGAAGAATGCGTGCCAATATTGCACAACCGAAAATTGCCAAGGTATGCCATGCCTGATATTGAACGCCAGTTTCAAACACCCCGAGCAAATACGGTGGCAACTGTGACTTCAGGCCATGGGCAGCAAACGCCCCCAACGATACCGTCACCGCACCACTCAATGCCGCAAACACCAGCATCCATCGGCTTAGTTGATTTCCCATGCCTTACTCCTTGGCTGTGCATGCGTTAATAAATGCCGCCAATGCTTTCACCGCCAACTGGCGATTGCCAGGCTCAGTGTGGCCCGAAGCCTTGCGCGGCTTAAAGCTATGATCGCCGTCAGGTAAGAAACTCACGTCAACCGTTTGGGCATAATCCCACCCTTCAACCTCGCTGCGGGTCCCAAAAGTATCGCGCTCTCCCTGCAGGATAAGGGTCGGCAAGGTGATAGTTTTCAAATGCTCACCGCGAAAGTTCTCCGGCTTGCCCGGCGGGTGGAAAGGAAAGCCTAGGCAGGCAACGCCTTTGACTTTCTCTTGGCAGTTCACCACATCCGGCGACTCATTGGCGATATCGGTCACGATCAGGCTCGCCATACGCCCCCCCATGGATTTGCCGCCAATGACCAAGTCGCCTTCCGAAGCAAAAGCCTCAATATGGCGTTGGAAGTCGAGCAATAACTTAGGCTGCCTGTCCGGCGGTCGCTTCTTGCCATCTTCACGGCGTTTTACCATGTAGGGAAAATCAAACCGTATCACCCGGATCCCTTTGAGGGACAAGCCCTTGGCAATATCAGCCATGAACTCGTGATCCATACCAGCCCCAGCACCGTGGGCAAACAAGAACGTCGCGCTATACTCCCCGCTCGGTGGGGTATCAATGATGTATTCAGTCATAGTCTTTCCGATCTCCCCAGTTATAGCTCGTCTTCCACATCTGGCATGTCTTCCTGCTCGCGGGCGGCTTTTGCCAACACCCAATCACGGAAAACCTGGATACGTCCGGTTTCGGCCTGGCGCTCCTGACAGACTAAGAAGAAAGCATTCTTGCTCATCAACACTTCATCGAACGGGCAAACCAAGCGACCAGCTTCCAGTTCAGGCTGCGCCAATACATTGTTACCCAAAGCAATCCCCTGACCGTGTGCTGCGGCCTGCAGCACCATGGTCGAGTGGCTAAAGATTGGCCCCTGGTTAACATTGGTGCCTTCAATACCATGGTGGCGCACATAGTTTTTCCACTCTTTGCGCGAAGTATCATGCAAAAGAGTATGGAGTTTCAGATCCTCCAAGGTACGTAGCGGCTTCGAGCCGTTTAACAACATCGGCGAGCAAACCGGCAGTAGGAATTCTTGGTAAAGCTTATCGGCCCGCAAGCCCGGCCAATTGCCCCGGCCATAATAGATAGCCACATCGACATCTTCCGTCAAAGAACCTTCATCCAGATCCACCGCTTTGATCCGCACATCAATATCCGGGTGCTGCTCGTTAAAGTCGGCCAAGCGAGGAACCAACCACTGGATAGCAAAACTAGGAGGTAAACTAATGGTTAGTGCCCCTTTCGCGCCGCGTTCTAAGACCTTATCCGTGGCATCTGAGATTGCAGAAAAGATGTCTTTTATGTCAAGAAAGTAACTTTGACCCTCTTCAGTTAGCAATAAAGAGCGATTACGACGGCGAAATAATTTGAGCCCCAAAAATTCTTCAAGGGCTTTAATCTGGTGGCTTACAGCAGCTTGTGTGACAAATAACTCTTCTGCCGCACGGGTAAAACTGAGGTTTCTGGCCGCCGCTTCAAAGACTTTTAGTGAATTGAGTGGGGGGAGACGTCTAGACATACTTTTCCTGCATTAGTTTTTTTTATGGGAAACATTATAAATTGTCCATTGTTCAAGTGCTACATAAACCATATGATTTGCCCCGCAACGGTGAGCAAGGCCAAGTTTTTAGCCCTCAGGCTTTTGGCCGACCGCACAGTTGCGATGTTGTGTTTGCATATTGTCCGGGTTATGCCGGATAGGTAGTCAATCTACCAATTTTACTTCCTGTATTTTTGACCTGTCTGTCAAAATTAATTCTTGGCACTGCGCCCCAACGCAGTGCCTTTTTTTTACCCTTAGCTCTTCACATCTTTCGCTGCATACTCTTTGCCTGTCTCGACGAGCCAACGTCCCACCACTTATAATTGAAGCAACCGGAGAAATACTTGCCCTATTGTTTTTTTCACCGCATGATCTCCCCCTTGTCTTTTTTGCTATGTGACACACCATGACTGCCCAATTTGATATCCAGCGTATTCGCCAGCAATTCCCTGCCCTGGCCCAAGAATGCAATGGCCAGCCACTGGTCTACCTCGACAGTGCAGCCACTACCCAAAAGCCGCTTGAGGTGATTGAGACAATCCGGCAGTACTACAGTGGCCACAATGCCAACGTCCATCGTGGTAGCCATACCCTTACCGCAACCGCTACGGCACAATTTGAGCAAGCAAGAGAGACCGTCCAGCACTTCATCAACGCCGCTGACAGCAAAGAAGTAATCTGGACTCGTGGGGCAACCGAAGCCCTTAACCTGATCGCCCAAACTTATGCCCGTAACACCCTGCAACCAGGCGATGAAATACTGGTCAGCGAGCTTGAACACCACGCCAATATCGTACCGTGGCAGATCGTTGCTGAGCAGACTGGGGCTAAAGTCGTTAAAATCCCAATGCATGGTGATTGCACCTTGGATATAGAGGCTTTTTCCCAATTATTGACAGCTAAAACCAAGATTGTGGCCGTTGCCCATGTCACCAATGTGACGGGTACCCGCAACCCGGTCGAGACCATTATTCAGGCTGCACACAATATTGGGGCTGTCACTGTGATTGACGGCGCTCAGGCCGTTGCCCACGAAGCTGTCGATGTGCAGGCACTCGATGCCGATTTCTATGTCTTCTCTGGCCACAAAATTTTTGCCCCTGCTGGCATTGGCGTGTTGTATGGCAAGAAAGCGCTGCTCGAGGCAATGCCGCCTTGGCACGGTGGCGGTAAGATGGTGGAAAAGGTGAGTTTTGAGGGCACCACATTCTCCGCCCTGCCGGGTAAGTTCGAAGCCGGTACGCCCAATGTCGCCGGTAGCCTAGCCATGGCCGCAGCCATCAACTGGCTGGGCAATATCGACCGGGAAGGAGCCGAGCAGCATATCCACGCCCTACGCCAGCGTGCTATCGAAGGGATACAAGATATCGAAGATTTGCAGGTAGTCGGCCTACAATCAGATGCGAGCCTATTTTCCTTTGTTGTTGAAGGTGTGCACCATCAAGATATTGCCACCTTGCTCGACCAACAAGGTATTGCGCTGCGCGCCGGCCACCATTGCGCCCATCCGATGATGGATGCCCTTGGCGTCAGCGGCACACTACGGGTATCGATTGCCCTGTATAATACCGAACAAGATATTGACCAATTTATTGCTGCGCTGCACAAAGCCTGCAGCCTGCTTTAGGAGAGATTATGACGCTGCCAAGCCACCCTTTTGGTACCGAAATTACCTGCGAGGCGATTGTCGAGCTAATGAGCCAAGCCAACGGCTGGGAAGATCGCTACCGCAATGTGATCCAATTGGGGAAGAAACTACCGGCAATGCCGGAAGCACTTAAGCAGGACAAGCTCAAGGTCAGCGGTTGTGAAAGCCAAGTGTGGCTGACCCACCAGCAGCAGGCAGACGGCAGCTTCCATTTTGCAGCGGACTCCGATGCACGTATTGTCCGCGGCCTGATCACCTTGGTACTCGCCGCCTATGAAGGCAAGAATGCCGAGCAGATCCAATCGTTCGATATCGATGGTTATTTCGAGCAACTCAACCTGATTGCCCACCTAAGTCCTTCCCGAGGCAACGGACTCAAGGCAATCGTGGAGCAGATCAAAGCATTGGCTGAAGGGTAAGAAAAGCACCCTTCGGCAGGTAATATCAAAAAAGCGAGGTTGAACCTCGCTTTTCTTTTATCTAATGGTATCCGCACTTTATTTCTGTAAGTGCTTATCCACCAGCTTTTGCAGAATACGAGATACCGCCACAAAGCCAAAGGTCGCGGTCACCATCGTCGCGGCACCGAAACCACTAGCACAGTCCATTCGCTTAGGACCTTCCGCTGTCGACTTCACACCACACACCGAGCCATCAGCCTGTGGATACTTCAGTTGCTCAGTCGAGAACACACAATCGATACCAAACTTACGTTTTGGGTTCTTCGGGAAATTGTGGTGGCGACGCAAAGTGTCACGCAGCTTTTTCGCCAGCGGATCCTGAATGGTTTTGGTCAAGTCGGCAATCTGGATCTGGGTCGGGTCAATCTGGCCACCCGCACCACCTGTGGTGATCACTTTAAGCTTATTGCTTTTGCAGTAAGCCAGTAGTGCCGCTTTCGGTTTCATGCTATCAATGGCATCCAGCACATAGTCATAGCGACCGTCGATGTACTCAGACACATTTTCCGGGGTAATGAAGTCGTCAATCAAGTTGACCTTGCACTCTGGGTTGATCAGCTTGATACGCTCAGCCATCACTTCGATTTTGCTCTGGCCTACCGTGCCCGACATGGCATGGATCTGGCGGTTGATGTTGGTAACACAAACATCATCCATATCAATCAGGGTCAACTCCCCGATACCTGAACGAGCCAGTGCTTCTGCGGCCCATGAGCCCACACCGCCAATACCAATTACGCACACATGTGCGGCACGGAAGATTTCCACTTCGCTGTTACCATACAGGCGACGGGTCCCGCCGAAACGTTGGTTGTAATTGTCTGATGCTGGGGTATCTAGTTCTCGCATGGCTGTTCCGCGCTGATTCACACATTCATAAAGAAAGAGTGCGATTTATACGCACTCTTTGGGAAATTGTCCAGTCAGCCGAAGCCAAACAAGCAAGCTATACCTGCCAATCCATTATGGGGTAACCCATGGTTGCCCGGTCTTTGTACCCTGGAGGCCCAACTTCCAGACCCGGCCAAAGTGTTTGTAATGGCCTGCGTCCACTCCAGCTTGAGTACCCATACCATGGTATAGGTCAAGGTGGTTTTTCTTCACCGCACCGCCGGTATCGAGTGCCATTAGCAATTTAAGCACATGCTTCCCGTTCCAGTTCCCGGCTTCATCGAGTTGGGGCACTTCTGCCAGCAGCACACTGCCCATCGGCAGGTAGTCGCGATCGGCTGCTACCGCGGCATGCGCCTGCAACGGGATCCCTGCGGTCCCCATCACATCGAGGTTATCTTGCGGTTTAAAAAAGACATAAGACGGATTCTGCTCCAGCAACTCGCGGACTGTATCCTCGTCCTGCTGGCTGACCCACTCGTCTATTGCCTTGAGCGACATCTTCTCACGCGGTACTTCGCCACGTTCGATCAGGATACGGCCAATACTGACGTAACGATGGCCGTTTTTCCCTCTATAGGCAAAGTACTGAAGCTGGTCATTGTCATCAAAATGGACAAAGCCGCTACCCTGTACTTCCATCATAAACACATCAAGCATAGAGGCGCTGTAGCCTAGCTCAAGCCCTTTGCCTTCCAAGGCCCCCGCATAAATCTCAGCCCGACTCGGGCACTTCGCCTCACATTCGGGCATACCATAAACGGGATAACGGAAGACCTCATCCGGCTGATGGCGCAACTCAATCACCGGCGAGAAATAACCGGTAAACATCACGTTGCCATTGCCATCCCCGCCGCCCATCTGGGCAACTTCGATACCATAGGTTCCCAGATCAGACAGTTCACTACCCGCCGCGACCCAGTTTTCTATCTGCTGGTAAAGGGGTTGGTAGGTCGCCGCCATCGATGGAGAGCGTTCGATAACCTTCTCCATCTGATTGCGAAATTCACTGAAATCTCTTGGCTTGTCTGATTCCACAACCGCCACTTGGTTGAGTACCTGATCAAACTCCCCATCAAGGTATTGTTGACCACGATCAGTGGGCTTGGCGCAGCCCACCAATCCCATAATTAATAGAGCAACCGTTGCTTTTCGAAACACCGTCAATCCTATATCGTCTTATTTGGAATCCCATTTTTCATCAGTGTAACCAACTGAGGCACTCCCGCCTACAAGTGGTTACCCCCGAAAAACTATTTTGCCGATCTTTTTCTTAACTTTGTCAGCAGTTTGTCTGAATTGCTTCGCATTATTTACCTAAACACACGGATATGCCACCACTGTCATATTTGTGTCATAGTCATCCTGTAGTTAATAAAAACGTCACAGAAATGTCATTAAGGTTCGAATGGAGGCGTCACATGGACCAACCATTGAAGATAGGCAAGGACACCCTGTTAAACATCAATTCCATTGAATACCAATGGATACGTAACTTGGTTAGCGAGGGAAATTCACCCCACCAAGTCAATACCGCAATCCAGCGATGTTTAGGTGGGAGTACGGATACTGCCGATATTATGAGAAAGGTGGCGCTCAAGCAGATCCCGGTAAACCAGTTGCTACGCAGGCTGCCGACTCCGCCCATGAACTAGTTTGATGGACGTAGGTCCATCTTCTGACGTGAAAAAGTGGAAATATAATGGGCTGGGCTTTGGCGAATCAACCGGCCAGAAAGGTAAGAGTAAATATAAAGGTCATCACCACGCAGATACTCAAGTTTGCTGCCATCCCATTGATATTGGGTATTCACCTGACGACCATTGACAAAAACACCTTCAGGGCGGATTTCAAAACTGTCAGCGGCATAAGGGGCAACATCTTGCTCAGTCCAGACACCGTTGATATCCGGCAAATGCTTATCTTGTGCTATTGCGCTATCAAACAAGCCTGCCAGCAACAAGCCCAACGCTATTGCGCCGGTAACGGCTACTGCCATGGCAAAACTGATCAGTCGGTGAGTAAACAAGGAGGTCTTTTGCTTTGTGGCCATAACTCTTTATAACATAGCGCGTTTCCCAGCCAATATACCCCAAAGCACGCCTCTT
Source organism: Photobacterium rosenbergii (assembly GCF_003026455.1). Taxonomy (GTDB): domain Bacteria; phylum Pseudomonadota; class Gammaproteobacteria; order Enterobacterales; family Vibrionaceae; genus Photobacterium; species Photobacterium rosenbergii. The sequence goes on along the minus strand of NZ_PYMB01000035.1, from coordinate 31,606 downwards.
TCGGTACTTATCTGCTTAGCAAGGCAAATAACGAGATCTTCTCCCCAGTTTTTATCTGGATATTGCATACCAAGAATATGGTCACCAGTGAATTTTTATTGACATAAATCGCATAATCATTAATAACATCCTTATGACCTCATCGTGAGGCATAAGCCTGCATACTTGCCACACAGCAACAAGGAAGCCAGCCGTGAAATTCAGAAGTACCGCCTTGGTCAAAGGGTTCCGCCAATCGGCCCCTTACCTCAACGCCCATATTGGCAAAACCATTGTCATCATGGTTGGCGGGGAAGCCATCGCCCATGAAAATTTTTCCCATATCGTCAATGATATCGCCCTGCTTAACAGCCTTGGGCTGCGTATTGTAATGGTGTATGGCGCAAGACCGCAGATATCCAACCTTGCCGAGCAAATGAACTACCCAACCCCCTACCACAAGGGAGTAAGGGTAACTGACGAGCGGGCACTGGAAATAGCCAAACAAGCCGCAGGCCACCTCCAGTTGGATATCACGGCAAGGTTCTCAATGGGCCTCAACAATACGCCGATGGCGGGCTCACAAATTAATATCGTTAGCGGTAATTTCGTTATTGCCCAACCTTTAGGCATTGATGATGGTGTGGACTACGCCCATAGCGGCAGGATCCGCCGAATAGATACCGAAGCTATCCACCGCCAGCTTGACCAAAGAGCCATTGTGTTACTGGGGCCAATTGCTAGCTCGGTCACCGGTGAGTGCTTCAACCTGACGTCGGAAGAAATCGCAACCCAGCTGGCTATCAAGCTAAAAGCCGACAAGCTCATCGGCTTTTGCTCCGAGCAGGGGGTATTAGATAGCGAAGGGGGTGTGGTCTCTGAAATGCTCCCTATTGAAGCAGAACAAGCCTTGCAGCGCTTGGTCGAACTGCAACAAGAAGAACGGGGGACAGGCCGCTTCCTAAGAGGTGCTATTACTGCTTGCCGGGCAGGGATCCCCCGTAGCCATTTGATCAGCTACAAAGAAGATGGTGCCCTGATCCAAGAGCTATTCTCACTCGATGGCATCGGTACCCAAATTGTGATGGAAAGTGCCGAGCAGGTTCGCCAGGCAACAATAGATGATATCGGTGGGATCCTTGAGCTGATCCGCCCATTGGAACAGGACGGGATCTTGGTCCGCCGCTCACGGGAACAACTGGAGCAGGAAGTCGAACAATTCACCATCATTGAGCGTGACGGCCTGATCATAGGGTGTGCGGCGTTGTATCCATTCCCTGATGAGCGTATGGCTGAAATGGCCTGTGTCGCCGTTCACCGCGACTTCCGCGACGGAGACCGTGGTGCCTTGCTACTCAGCCAACTCAAACAACAAGCCAAACGGATGGGCCTAGCCCACCTGTTTGTCCTCACGACCCGCAGCCTGCACTGGTTCCGTGAGCAAGGCTTCAGCGAATCGAGCGTCGAGAGCCTACCGGTCGCCAAGAAGGCGCTGTATAACTTCCAGCGCCGCTCCAAGATTTTGATTTTGGATTTGTAATAATGAAAAAGCGCTAAGAGTTAGCGCTTTGTTCTTGAGTTAGAAGATGGCATTAAATTGAATGAACGGGCCATGCCACAGGTCGGCGCGATCATAAACCAGGTAATAACCATCTTTGTCGCTGCTACTTGGCTTCGACTGGAATGTCCAGTCGCCACGGGCCCGGTAGCCGGCCTGTAACGAGTAGCCCAGACCTCGGAGTGTGGTACTGCGGTGTTGCAGTGTATAGCCAAGCTCTAGCGTCGAGGTTAACGCCAGGGCATATTTACCTTGAATTTTCCCTTCCTCACGGCCCACAGCCTCTTCGAAGGCACCTCGGCTGACATTGAGCTTGTTCAGGCCAACCCCAACCTCGCCATTAATATAGAACCGGTTATAGCTGGTCTCATAGCGGCTACCATAGCTGGCCTCATCATACCCAACAACAAGCAAGTAACGATCAATATCAAAATCACGATCGAAAGCCGAACCAGCATAACTGCCAGACTTGGTTTCAAAACCTACTGCGCTAGGGGCAAGGTAATTGGAGCTGTGAAGACCAAAATACAGGCCCTGCTCCAACATGAGGTAAAGCGCAAGGGAGTTATATTCGGTTTCAAATGCCTCCTGTACCGGGATTTCCGTCATATCGTCGGAATAGGTGACAACGCCCCCTGACGCCATTTTTTCCAACTCAAGGCGAAGGGTCGTTGCCCCGCCAAACATTCCGTTGAAATCAACAACCGCATTGAGTGCCTCCGTTCCCTTGGACACCAAATCACTGTCGCTATTTTTCGCTTCACTGGTCAAGTAGTGGACTGTTGCTTGGGTATTGCCGACCCGTCCCTGTGCATAGTAGTTATGTAATAAGCTATCGTTCATATCAAAACTTGCCCTGGCACGCGTTTTTGAATCAATACTTATTTTCTGATTAACTTCCCAGCTCGTTTGGGCAATACCGTAACCAAACATCAAGTCGACCAAGGCATAACGGGAATAAGGATTATCTTCCTTTTCCAACCCTGTCAGCTCACGGCGGGAGAGCTTATAGGTTTGGAGCTCTCGTTCAGAGCTGTTTTGGGCAGTAATGAATACATCATTACCCTGACCGAAGACATTGGTTTCAAAACCATAGTTAAATTCCGGACTATTAGCCAAGGTACCGTTGGATATCAACCCATCAGGGCCAAAGTAGTAAACGTCCACGCCCTTGTTGAATACATTGACATATTCGTACACCCCAACAGCGGTATAGTTACGGTTAATGGGATGGGTATCGAGAATGCCGGAAAAATCACTGCGTCGGTGCAGGGTTGTCTCGGCCTCATGCCATTTATCGTAGGTATTTGACGTATAGAGTTTGTAGTCATCTGCACCGATAAATGCCACTGATGTCGAACCGGCAAGGTTATTATTGATTACCCCTGTCCCCATAATAGGCGTTGCAGGTAGGTCTACCTTCCAGTTTGAACGGCCTGAATAGAAAGACAGATTGTCACGATACAAGCACATCAACTCGCCTTTATAGCTGACATGGCGATCGAGGGCTTTTGAACAATTCGGGCCTTTAAACGAAACCGGTTTTCCCGACGTCGAATACATCGTATGTTCATTACACTTCTTGCCATCTTCGCATTCATATCGCACCCTGACATACGAAAAAGCTCTCGAGCCATATCTGGCACTTGCAATTTCTTTAATGCTGCCTGCTCGGGTTTGGTAGTAATGGCCATTGCCGATATTAATGTCATAACGACATTCCCCGCTACAATCTTTGTCACTTTTTTTAATCGTGATCTCAGGGGCTCGTTGCTTGGAGTAATAGTCCTCCTGGCTAAAGTGATTTTCTAATGGTTCATTAAACTGATAGGCGTGACTCACCCCTGCCCAGAAAAGGACAGTAAATAGTAAATACTTCAAAACTTTACTCTAATATTGATTAGTAATATTCCCCCTATCTATAAATAGAAAGGGAGTGAATGGTTTATATATCTATTGTTATTTTATTTCTGCAGGGAATGTTGATAATTTCCCATTAGATTTTGGTATGCCCGTAATTCAAAAATATGCAAAACAGAATATAAATGCTCGAAGATTTCAGCTTGTACTGACTCAAAGTGATTCCAGTCTGTATTCTTGGTAAAGCAATACACTTCTAAGGGAACCCCTTTAGCGGTTGAAGCCAATTGGCGAGCCATCAAGGTCATCTCTTGGTTGATGTCATGACGAGAACGCAGGTAAGCTTCAACATATAACCTAAATAACCCAGCATTTGTCAGACAACGTTTACTGATATTATCGCCACTGACTTTCAATTGGTGCTTAGCACACAAATCATGTATCTGGTCACTAATTAATGGGACTTGGGACAGAGCCTTAACCTTATCCATATCAAGAAATTTAATACTGTTGACGTCAATAGCAACATCACGCTTGATTCGTCGACCTTGTACCGTCATGCTGCGCCAGTTTTTTAGCCCTACATTCAAAATTTCATATGTTGGGATAATCGACGTGGTTTTATCCCAGTTTTCAACGGTGATCACGCTCAAAGTAATATCTTTGATCACACCATCAGCTCCGTACGAGTCGACTTCTATCCAGTCCCCTTTTTTCACTAGGCGGTGAACATTGATTTTTACAGCCGTTACCGTACCAAGAATACTATCTTTGAATAATAGCAAGACAATAGCAGACATCGCACCAATACCACTGATAAAGGCCATCGGTGATATTTCCAATAAAATGACGATAATGATCATCAACATCATCGCAAAACTTGCGAGTTTGATAATTTCGGCGAATGGCTTTATCGGTATTTCATTGCTGCCTTGTCGGCCGTTGAAGCGTACTTCAAGAAAATCCAGCACCGAGTGCAACATTAGCACTGCAAATATAACAGCCCCAACCTCAGCCAATTTGCTATACCAGCCGTAGGCATCAAAATATTTAAACCAGAAGATAGAAAAGACAAAACCAACAAAGTATTGGGCACGATGAATAAACTTCCGTTCATAGCCCTTTCGCTCCTTATTCGCCCTGAAATCAAGAAAGCGAGTTAGCGCTGTTCTTACTAACCAGGGAATAATACAGAACGAGAGTACCGTGACCGTTATCTGGAAAAAATGCTGCTGGATCTCTGAAAAAGACAGATAAAGGCTTTTAAGGTATTCAAGATAATACATAGGCAATAGAGGTACGAACACGGCGTACCTCTACCTCGTCTGCTGTTACTGCATTAAACGCTCAAGTTCCTGCTCCAATTCAGACATGGCCTTTTGGGTACGGAACTCCTCATACATCGCCGCCTCATCCTGGGGATCAATGGGCACACCGGCCTGTTTAACAACATCATCGAAGAGGCTCGCGACAAGCGACTCATCGATCACTGCCATTGCACAAACCTGGCTCTGGCCATTGACCTTGCCCATGCCTACATTGGTGATCTGTGAGCGTTGCATACGAACTTCAGAGATACTTTTGGCTACAGTTTCAAAGGTTTCACCCGTTTGTGTTCCGGATTCACTACGGTTCAGCCGTGAATAGGAACGGTCCATAACGCTGGCCTTCACATTGATACTTTGTGCTAACGCACTTCGAGCCCCTGCTTCTGCATGGCGTTTATCAATGTTGAAGTTATTGCTGGCATTGACGCAACTGGCTGCAGCCAACCCGCCAGGAACAGAAGGCACCATGACCCACTCTGGGACATCAAAACCATGGTTGGTATCTAGTTGCTCAGCCTCTTTCTCACTGGCTGCACAAGCTGAAAGCAGCAGGGCAGAAACCAGAGAAACTCCTAGTTGACGTTTCATGACTTTCCTTTCTAACGAATAATGATTTGATTATTAGTGACGGTATTGACTGCGAGCGGGCTTTCCATGATCGCCAATAGGCTTGGGATAAAATCTGCCATCAAGCTTTTGTTCGCCATACGGGTACGAAATGCCAGTACGGTTTGCCGACCATCCGTCGATAATTGCGGAGAATAAATATAGCTATGCTGATCCAATAGATGCTGCAGTTGACTATGGCTTATCAAGGCGTCGCGAGGAAAACTCACCTTGTTGTAGCGGCCGCCAATCTGGCTAAGCTGCTCTAAGCCTCCTTCCATCATGGACAATATTGCTAACTGGTTATCTTCAGATGCTAAATGAGCACCAAATAAGCGCACTCCAATCCCCTCACGGGTTGGTAGCCTTAGTGTTGCCGGTTCATTGTGCCACTCACCTAAACGGGCAGAGGCTTTATCCAACAAGCTCAATGACAAAGCCAGTCGGGAATACTCTCCTGAGTCTTGTAACTCAGTAGATACCCGAACAATGATATCTGCATGATCAAAGTCTTGTGTCACTGAGAAACCTTGCTGGGTCAGCACGGCCATAATAGGAGCCGCAAAATGGGCCTGCTCGGCATGGACCATAAAACGCGGAGAACCAGCGGCTAGGTAGGGATTGCTGGCAACCCGGCTCAACTCCGCCATGTCCAGTTCGGCATTAATGACAACAGTGGCAACGCCTTGGTGTTCACTCTGCTCCAATACCATCCACTCGCTCACAAACGGCTTGGGTAAAGCCTTTAAATGAACAAACGGCGACGGGTCATTAACAATAAGGCTCAACCCTTGCCATACCGCCTGCTGTAAGGCAGCAAGCTCTGCAGCCTGAATCGCGGGCAAGCCATTAGAGGCCTTGGCTGTAGCCTTAACCCTCACAATGAGATCATCTTCCGCAGAGTCCCAGCTCCAATCTCCATCATCTTGGTAAGCCTCGATGGACAACGGTAAGCTCACCGCAACACAGGTTTCACTCCCCTGAAGAAAGGTCTCGCCAATTTGTACCCGCTCCGGAGTCTGTTCTACCGCTTTGAGTAACTCAGGCAGCTCAGGTAAGTTGGCAAACTCTTCCGCCTCGGTCGCTGACAAGTTCTCACGCGCACCTTGGTAGGCAGCAGTAACGCCTTTAGCAGCCAAACGAGTGGCTTCATCAATAGCAGCAGCCCCCCTTCCACGAGAGCAAGAAGAAAACGCCAAGACTCCCCCTTGTTCAGGGTGAGATATCTCCGCTGCAGGTAAAGCGCCGGCGAATAAGATGGCGCTTGCCAGCGCCAGTCTTAATTTAGTCATTACAAGCTACCACTCGCTGAAATGCGGTGCTCAAGGAAACTCTTTGGCGTCCCCACACTCACAGCAAACAGTTTGGCGTCACTCGCTGGGCGATAGATCCCTTCTTTAGCTTCACCACGAATACGCTTGGCATCTTGGGAATTTTTCCAGCGAACGATACGACCTTGAGACTCAATATCGCTCGGGTTTACCGTTGCTACTCCAATGGGTTCGGCAAAGCCATAACTATATTCGAAGATGACCATTGTCTCTTCGGGCAAAATCCCAGCGTTCTGGCCACGATCTAATGAAATTCGTTCACCACGAATACCCTGCACCTGCGCAGTTGCTGGCATCTCTGACAGCATCCGGCTCAATGCAATACCAAAGCCTCGGGATGACATGTCGTTGAGCACGGCAGACACTGCATTAGCATCGTAAATATCAAAGCCGCCCTCAATTTTTCCAGACTGCATCCAGAACTGCATCTCACTCATTGGCTTGACGTCACCGGTCCGAACCTTGATCTTACCTACATTCGGGTAGCTCAACTTTTCATTGGTGTAGGGGTCCAGGAATCCCAACGTAAAATCTAGGCTAAAATCAGCAAGATTCGTCGAACCGCCGGTTACCAACTCACCGGTTTTGACCGTATCAACCGTCATCGCATAGTCAGGGTGAAGCACTCCCCCCTTCATACGACGCGCAAGTTCGGCATCAGACATACCTTGCGTGGCGTCGCCTAAAATGGATGCAGTACGTTCATCACCCGTCACAATGCGGAAGCGATTCAGGCCCACCAACTGATTTTCAAATTGGTTGAGTAAGCTGCGGTTGTCATAGGCTCGTAACGACGACAACCAGTCATTCGGGTTATCATTGTTTGTCGTGATGGGATCATTCATGTACAAGCGCAGTACCTTCTTGCTCAGTGGGCAATCAGGGTGCTCGTTGTTGACCTCAAATGTACATTTGTCGAGCCCTGCAGTGCTGTAATACGCCGGCAGCTCAATGTCATTATCAGCAAACTGCTCTGCCGACTTGCCATACTCATAACCAGAAGCCCCTTTAAAGGCATTGGTTTGCATACGAGATTGAGGTGAGCCAGTGCTCTGACAACCGGCCAGTACTACAAGTGAAACCGCTGTAACAAGGAATTGATTGCGATTAACCATCCATACGTTCCTTGATAGCAGCATCTGCAGCCTTCATATCATCGATAAACCGCTTTTCAGCCAAAATCAGGTTGTTGCTTTCCGCAATTAAATCAACACGTTCCTTCATTTCTTTCGCCGCAATGGCCGTATTATTTTCTTCGGAGTCTTCAATCGCGTTATTTAAAATCGCGGCCGCTTCAAGAATTGCAATTTGCTGTGCGTTTTCAGCATATAACAAACCTACCTCTGCAGCTTGAACTCCCAACTGGATTGCCAACTCTAGGTTTTCAGAAAAGATCTTATCCTGGGCAGCGGTGTATTGATTAAACTTGGCCTGCATTTCAGGGTTGCTAGCCAAGCGCTCAGCAACTTCTTCATTGCTTAAGTCATTATGCATCGCAAAAAATTGTTCAACATCCTTGTGGTTTGCACGGATATTTCGGTACTGGGATTTCACCGCACATTGACGTTGGACAATCGTTAAAACAGCGCGGGAGCCAGTATCAATGGTTGGCGTTGCCGATGTATAAGTTTCTGAATGCTCAGCACAGCGGTTGGCTAGTTCATTCAAAATTTCATCACGGTCATCCCAGACTCCAACAGTGGATGTACAAGCAGACAGCAGAAGACTACCTAGGGCAATTGATAGTGTTTTAATTTTCATTTTCTACGTTTCCTAACAGTGTAAATAATATATTTGAACCCAACTTTTCAGCCAGTTGGACAGCAAGAGAATCAACTGTTGCTTCATGAGTTATTTCAGGCTCACTGATTAAGGCAATTTTCCACGACTTTATTGATTCCAACTGGCCTTGCTGGCGTAATTCAATTTGTATATTCCATTTGGTGCGAAATTGATTAGCCTTCTTTGCACTTTGCTCTCGGGTAGAAAGTACGAATTGATAATTTGTTTCACTTTGCACTAACAGCTTATTTTCACTGATGGATTGCGAGAGCATCTCTGCCAAAGCATGGCTTCTGCTATCGCTCACCACTTGCCAGCCACCACGGTGCAATAAAGCCTGAGTCTGCTGATATAAACTAATATGTTGTTTCTGAAGCAGAGGAGAAACACCGTCAGGTGTTAAACCTGCAATCACGGTCAAAATACGTTCATTTGCGACCAGTTTATGATGGGTATCCAATAAAAACGGGATCGCATCAATCGGTTTAAAGTTGTTTAAACCAACGAGGGTTGTACTGAGTTGCTGATATTCCATCAACAGGTAATGGTCATAAAAATCTAAAAGCTGCTGTTTCCCTAGCGATATCACAACTTGCTTATTACCATCAAGGCCCTCGCTATGCGCAATAACACGGTATGCAGGAAAAACTAATTTTCCAGAAGATATATTCACCAACTCTTCAAATGATGATGAAATTTGCCCATCGACTGATTTTAAATTTTCTTTCTGCTCAACCTGAATATTTGCTGAGAGTTTTAGCGCAACGGAAGACAACGCCGCCCGCTCGGCTTCTGCTTCCGTTGCAGCTATACCCAAGCCAAATATTTCACTCTCTGTATCAACAGGTAGCTCCAGAGCAGCGAGTGCTACCTGGCTAATAAAAGCCAACCCCATAAGCAATGCACGCATTACACTGCACCTTTTTCTTCGCGGTACATTGCTTTTCTATCAGTAACTTTTTTTAAATAATTTACCGTTTCATCATAAGGTAAATGATTAATCAGAGTGTGATAGACGTCTTCTGGGGAAAGGGTATTTATTTTCTCAACCGCATTTGCCAACCTGCGCTCGCCAAATGCTTTGGCGACATTGCCCGCCCCTGTGTTATACGCTGCAATTACGCAGTACTCCCGGCTTTGTGGATCGTTGATATGCTTCAAATAACGTGAATTGAGAATATCCAGATACGCCGTTCCTGCTTCGATATTATAATCTGGCTGGTACAGGTCATTTTCATTCATCGGTTTATCAACCTTATGAACAATACGGTTTACATCATGTCCTGCGCTTGTCGTCACGACCTGCATCAAGCCAAATGCAGGCACGGGTGAACGAGCCCGAGAGTTAAAGCTTGACTCAGTATGCATAATGGCCAACACCAGAGCAGGCTCTATATCAAATGCTTCACTTTGTTTATATATATCAGCTAAATATGGTGCAATTCGCTTCTCCAAGCTTTCGCTTGGCATTCGCACCTGATATGTCATTATTTTCGCGGAACGGCTGTCTTCTGCCACTCGCTCACGCTGCTTTTCATAGATGTTATTAAGTACTTGCATTCGTGTTAGAGCATCATCGACTAACTCTTGTTTCTGCTGATCGACCAACTTAGGATCCACTTCGGCCCCAGATGTCTCAGCCAACAGCTCAACCTCTTTCTCCATCTCTTGGAGCTGTTGGTTCGTTTGTGCCAAGATCTCCCTTAATGCGGTCTTTTCTTTCTCATTGGAATAATCCAGATCACGTTCACTTAATTCCTCATAAGTCACAGCCGATAGCAAATTGCTTCCCAACAACGACTCGAGCTGCTCAGCTTGTTCAACGTGTTGGCTGACCAAAGTTGTGATGTCCTTCGGCTCCAACCCCTCATCCACAAGCACTTCAAAAGTAACGGTTTCTTTCTCAAAGTCGATAATGGTCCGGCTAGTGTTATCTGCACTCACCTCAACGGCTAAGTGCTCACTATCAATTACAGTATCTCCCCAAGTTTGAATGGAGTCCTTTCTTTCTCCATCCCACTTTTTTATGTACTCCTTACGCCAATTAGCAAATTCAGCTAAGTGATTAGAGTGCCACTCTAGAAATTCTGCACGTTCGATATAGGCAGGCTTATTTAACTCGGTGACAGCATTATCGAGGTCCTTAAAAGAATCAGAAACAGCTGCTGTTGGCAATAGGGCCAGCGCGATCATAAGGGAGAGCTTCTTCATACCGGTATCCATACTCAAGAGAAATAAGACATAAATTCAAATTTTGTTAACATCATCTCTAACACGATATCGTCAGGTAATTCAGAGATAGAAAAGGTATTTACCTCACTCGATCTAATTAAACCCAAATTCGAATTAATTTCCTGTGTGTTATCGAATAAATAAGCATCATCTAGCTTTGATATTGTATTGGTTTGCAGTGCATTACTCGTTGTATAACTATACATACCCACCATCAATTGATGGAACAAAGCATCCCGACCAAGTTCAATCGCATCGAGATAAAAGTTAACGCTGCCACTCTCTATATAGTTTTTATCCGGCTGTTTAATTATTTCAGCTAAGGATGATTCATATAGCGTATATTCGGTGTAAGGGATCGGGGCCATAAAGTCATTTTGAAGTGCCTGAATGGCATAAGCAGCAACACGATTTTCCTTCACTGCAATGCTTAATAAGAATTTATCAAAATAGAAGTAATTAAATTTCACTCCACGATCAATGGTTGATGCTTTCACCGCCTGTGGAAATCCTGTTGTTTGTCTTACATAGTCAAATGAGTGACCGACAGTTAATTTTTCAATCAACTGATATTCGTTCTCATGGGTGAAATTTGTTTTTATTTTTTGATATGTATTCAACAGGACAGTTTCTGTATCGTTCCAACCACCAATAGAGATAACTATCGCTGCAATTGAGATAACAACCGACTTGGCTTTCGCCACCCAATTTGTCATTAGCATAATTAAAGTCGTTCTTAGATTTTACAAAGAGTGTTAATCACAAAAAATTACTTATAAAACCATCACGCTTTTATGTCAAAAAACAAAATAAGATTTATAAATAGCACCGGCAATTTATTGGCGCTCAAAATCAAGACGCGGCGTTTAAATAATCACCAACCATTAATTATAAATAATGACCAACACCAAAACTCGCTTATAAAAAAATCACAGCGCTCAAATTAAGGTCAAATAAAAGCTATTAGTTTATTCATTCTATTACACATAAAACATGTAACAAAACATTTCACAAGAATGGATAGAGTTAAAAAGAGATAAAAAAGAGTTATTTATGACACATTTAACCCACACCACAAATATACCTTCACAGTATAAACACAGCGGGTAATAAAATATCAAATAAATTAAAAAAAGAATTGATAAATAATTAATATAGATATTTAACTATTAATTGCGATGCAAACTTACCGGCAGGGGTAAACATCGGCTTATATATGGATGAAGCTATGAATCTATCCCTACTCACCCTCTCGCTCAATCATGGTATGGTTCATACGCATCAACAAAAACACCAGCAAAATGCTGGTGTTTTTAAACATAAATAGCCATTCTACCCAATCAGAGCAGCAAGTTCGCCAAACCACTCGCCCGTTCCGTCCTCATTGCTACGGATCGATTGAGCACATCCTTGGTAGCAAACATATAGAGCTTGGACTTAGCCCTCGTTACCCCGGTATACACCAACTCTCGCGTCAAGATCGGGCTAAAATCTGGCGGCAGTACCATCAGGGTATCGGCAAACTCCGAGCCCTGTGATTTGTGGATCGTCATAGCGTAAACCGTGTCGTGTTCAGGCAACCGGCTTGGCAACACACCCCGAATGGTGCCGTCAGGCATTTCAAAGTAGACCCGAAGCGGCCGTTTACCCGTCACCGGATCTGCTTCACTGTCGTACATGGCAATCCCAATATCACCGTTGTAGAGCCCCAAACCATGATCATTCTGGCTGATCATAATCGGCCTGCCGACATACCAAGTATCCTCACCGGGGGCGATTTTCCCCTTGCGCGCCAATGCCCGTTCAATACGCTGGTTCAAGCCAGCGACACCAAAGTCACCTTCCCGTACGGCGCAGAGCAATCGAACCTGGGCAAAGGCTTTAAGCACTTCGCCTGGCGCCCCACCCTTTTCAATCGCTTCAAGGTAATCGCTGTAGAAGTTCACCACATTGGTGATCATGGTCTGATAAGTCTCGCTGCCTAGCGGATAGTGCTGAATATCCCTAAAGCCTTGCTGCCAAACCTGCTCAACCTGATACGGCTTGCCACTGTTGATAGCCTTGGCCAGTTGACCAATCCCCGATTGGGCATGGAAGCGGTAACTCTTTTGCAGCATACACAGACTGTCGGCAACCGCTGCTGGGGTTGCTTGTGCCTGCTGGAACTGGAAACCCGTCAACTTGCTTAGCAACTGGCTTTGCGCTGAAGTGTAACCTTGCTCGGCAAAGCCACAGATATCACCCAACACTGCGCCCGCTTCAACGGATGCTAACTGGTCCCTATCGCCAAGCAGAATCAGTTTTGCATGGGCAGGAAGTGCATCAAGCAAACGTGCCATCATGGGCAAATCGACCATCGAGGCTTCATCGACCACCAGCACATCCAGGTGTAGTGGATTGTCTCGGTTATGGCGGAAGGCAACCCGGTTAGGGATAGCACCAAGCAAACGGTGAATGGTGCTCGATTGGGTCGGAATATTGTGTTTGACCGTATCGTCTACCGCAAGCGAATCCACCGCCGAGCCTATCGACTCAGTCAATCTGGCTGCAGCCTTACCCGTTGGAGCCACAAGCTTGATATCAGGTAGCTGAAGCACGCCTTGCTCATCACACTCATTTCGTTGAATAGCCTGAGTAACAAGCGCTGCCAGCAGCTTTGCGACTGTTGTCGTTTTACCGGTACCCGGGCCGCCTGAAATCACCGCAAACTGGCGGGTTAGCGCGACAGCGGCTGCGACCTTCTGCCAATTGAGGCAACTACTCGCAGGAACTAAGGCATCAAGTGCCGCTAACTCATCCACACTACCAGACGACAGAAGTACGGTATCAATTGCCGCCCAGTCCAACACTTGGGGTGTAACAACATCCAACTTGTCACAGACTTCACGCTGCCTGTCCGCTGGGGTGCCCCCAGACTGCGCCAACGTCTGCAAAGCAGCAAACAGATAACGGTAGTCACGGGCAAACAATTCGTTGAGCTTGGCCGCCATCAATTCAGGCTGCAAACCTTGTTCGCCACTTTGTGCCCGCAGCCGCAATTGGTTCGCGACCATTTGCTCAAACTGCCAATAGCGGTTGAGGTAAACCCTGTCGCCATCCATCACCAGCGGTGTAGGCTGGCTACCATCAGAAACAGCCTCCGATTGGGCCAAATGTGCCTGCCATAAATGTGACTCTGGCAGCCCATCAGCCAACGGTAAACTGAGTTTGGCCGGCAAACCAAACAACCTGGCGGTATCAACCTGCGATAGCAGCAGGCAAACATGACCCTGACCTAGCTCATAGCTCGCTAGCGCCGCAATAATTGCCACCAGCGGATCTGCCGCTTGTTTATCACCTTGGGCGACAAATTTGGCAAACTGATGATCCAGCGGACGTAGGTAGCCTTGACGGACAAGGGTTTCAAGGTGATTAAGCATCTGGGGATTCTCCGTCAATTAAGCGCTCCATTTCAGTCAGCAAGGCCAGCGATGGCTTGGCGCGGAAAATACCGCTATCGCTACCGGTTTTCACCCCTCGCAAGAACACGTAATAGACGCCACCGAAGTGGTCATCATAGTTGTAGTTGGCCTTACGGGCCTTGAGGAAGCGGTGCAACGCCAGTGCATAGAGTTGGTACTGCAGATCGTAGCGGTGTTCAACCATCGCCTGATCCAGCATGCCATCCCGGTAAACACTCGGATCGTCACCGAGCCAATTCGATTTCCAGTCCAGTACGTAGTAACGGCCACCGTACTCGAACACCAAGTCGATAAATCCCTTCAGCATGCCGCTAACGGTAGCGAAGCCCAACTCGCCGGCCTTGGCCGACAAATTATCGTGGCGGGCAATCACCTTGTTGAGCAATGGGGCCGAGAGTAGGTTGATCGGCAACATGAACTCCATCTCGGTAAGACGCTGGGATGGGGCAAGCTCACCCAAACGCATTGCCTCACCATCAAGTGGGCACGCTAGCACATCGCTGATCATGGCCTGCAATACAGGAAGCCACTCCTCGTCGTAGTTCTCAAGACGGAGCAGTTCCAAGATCTTCTCTGTCGTCTCTGGGCTGTCGACCGGGGCGGTAAACTCAATTTCTTCAAACAAGGTGTGCAGGAAAGTACCCGGCCTTGCCCCCTTCGGGAAGGTATAGATCGACCTAGCCGGCTCAATTTCCTCATCCCCCAGAGATTCATCGCCCGACGAATCAGTATCGAACCCCGGCAGCTCGAAAGATGCATCATGGTGGCTATGGCCTTGCTTGATAAGCCCCGAATAACTGGTGATCCACCAGCTCCGGTCAATATCTTTATCAAACACTGACGCAGACAGCTGCGGCTTTTCTTCTTCGACCGGCAGCCAAGGGGTATCCGGCAGGGGCGGAGGTGGCAATACGGCCACAGCCTCGGATTGAGAAGCTAATGAATTCATGGCATTGGTTAAATCTATCAAGCCCCCTTCCTGGGCGTTTTGCACCAACCAACCGATCGCTGAGCGGTGCAAGCCTGTCGGCTCCTTACGGCTCAACCCGTTGCGAATTGGCGACATGCCGATATAACAGCCGTAAACCGCACGGGTCAGGGCCACATACAGCAAGCGCAAGTCTTCAGCCAGCCGCTCTTTTTCAGCCAGTTCCATGCTCTCTTCGTTGGCCGCAATATCCAACACCGATTGCTGGCTTTGCTCGTCGTGGAACAACGCGGTACTCGCTTCACGGTAGCTACAAACAAAAGGCAGGAACACAATGTCATATTCAAGACCCTTAGACTTGTGGATGGTAACAATCTGCACCAAATTCCTGTCGGATTCTAAACGCAACTGCTGCTCATCGGCATTGCCATTCGGCTCTTCGATATGTTCA
Organism: Photobacterium rosenbergii; assembly: GCF_003026455.1. GTDB lineage: Bacteria > Pseudomonadota > Gammaproteobacteria > Enterobacterales > Vibrionaceae > Photobacterium > Photobacterium rosenbergii. The sequence goes on along the minus strand of NZ_PYMB01000035.1, from coordinate 16,090 downwards.
GCCAGCCAGCGTAGCAAGCCATGGTCACTGTCCAGGGTCTGGCTCGCCTGCTGCAATAACTCACCAATGTGCAAAATATCAGTCACCCGGCGCTCACCGCCATTCTGGCTCAGCAAGGTCTCTGGGATCTGACGCTGGGCCAGCATATATCGCAACATCGGCAATACCCCGCGGGTTTGCCATAGCTTGCGGTATGCGCGGAACTCCGACACATACTGCTCCCAGACACTTTCGCTGGTGTTCATCGCGTCAAGCGCCTGTGCCGTCAGGCCAAACAGGCTAGAAGCTAATGCCGCTCGCATATTGCGATCATCTTCTGGGGTCAGTACCGCTTGCAAGAAGCGTAATATATCCATCGCCTCGGTACAGGCAAACACACTGTCACGATTAGATAAATAGACACTGGCAATGCCCTGATCAGCCAAGGTACGGCGCACCAATGCGGCTTCACTGCCGGTTCTCACCAACACCGAAATATCACTGGCATGGATCGGGCGACTCTGCTCACCATCCACCAGTGATGCCTTGCCCTGCTGGGAAAGGGTCAGGATTTTTTGAATTTCTGCCGTGGTCGCCTCGGCCATCACCTGCTGGTAATCACCTTTTTTAATAGGCTCCTCAGCTTCTTGGTGCCAAAAACACATTGCCGGTTGTTTCACGCCATCAAGCTGCCAACCCCTGCCTTGGGCTTTGGGGCTGTGATCAACGGGCAGGAAGGTAATATCCTCATCGTAGATAAACGGACGATCCGGATGCTGGAAGATCCGATTCACCGCACCGACCATTTCAGCGGTCGAGCGCCAGTTAGTACCCAGCGTATAGTGGGCGGTCACCTGGCGACGCGCTTGGATATAGGTAAAGATGTCGGCACCACGGAAGGCATAGATAGCCTGTTTGGGATCGCCAATCATAAACAAGCCACAAGGGCTGCTTTCACCTTCCGGCAGCACTTGTTCTAAATGCTGTTCGCCATAAATCGTACTGAAGATGCTGTACTGCAGCGGATCGGTATCTTGGAATTCATCGATCATCGCCACCGGGAAGAGGTGACGGATACGGCTCGCCAACAAGCCGCTTTCATCTTGGCTGAGGGCCGCAGACAACTGGGTCAACAAGTCATCGAACGATAGCCAACCTTTTCGTTGTTTGGCTTCGAGCAACAACTGGCGGCACTCCTTGATCGCATGAGCCAACAAGGGATCACGTACATTGGGCTTGTTAGCCAATAGTTCGCTAATCGCCACAAATACTGGATGCTCCGGTGGCTGGCCCTTACTGGTCTTGTCAAACAGCACCTGCTGGTCAAACTTCTCCAAAGATTTTGGCAGCTGGTAGCCCGTGTTATCCCGCTCGGCCCACTCTCCCACTTCTGCCAGCGCCTTCGGTAAGCTGGTTTTGGTGTAGCTGCGCTTGTTCACACCTGAGCTGGCAATGATGTCGTGCAGATCACCGGCACTGTCACACCACAACCGCTTAACGTGGTTAATTCGCTGGAGGTTCTCCTCATGAACCTGCTCGAGGCTGCCTGCTAACTCAGGCGCTCGTACCGTTATTTCGGCGCCAGACAAAAACCGGTTGATCTCCGAAAGCAATGCACCGGGTGCAGCCCATAGCTTGCGTACTTCAGCCGCCAGGCTACGCGGCAGCGGATAAAAGTTTCGGCGCCAGAAGTCAGCGACCACCTGTGCTCGGAGATGGCTCTCTTCGGTAACAAATTCATTATTGAACAAACTGCCTGACTCAAAGGCATTCTGGGTCAACATCCGCTGGCAAAAACCGTGGATGGTAAAGATCGCCGCTTCATCCATCTGACGCTCAGCCTGCAGCAAAATTGCTGCCGCTGATTTGTGATCTTTGATATCTTCCAGCAAAGGCTTAATGACGGGATCATTACTGCTGCCACGGCTGAAGGCCAAACGGGCATCATGGATCCGGCGCCGGATACGGTCACGTAATTCTGCCGTCGCAGCTTCAGTAAAAGTCACCACCAAAATCTGATCGACGGTCAGTTCACGGGGGAAACGGGTGCTGTTATCGCCATGGCCAAGCAGCAAGCGTAGATACAAACTAGCGATAGTAAATGTTTTCCCGGTACCGGCCGATGCTTCAATCAAGCGGTTGCCGTGAAGGGGAAAACACATCGGCTCCAGCGGTTCCGGAGTAATGAGAAGTGAATGTTGAGTCATAGAATACGCCGATTCCTGTCAGTGAACAGGGCCACAGTTTCATTACAAAACCCAGCCCGCCCAAAATTATTTTTTGTGATCTAGCACGAATTCAAATAAATATATCGAATTTCAGCGCTAACCCATCTATCAATATGAGAGACGTTTCACGGTTTCCGCCTATCTGGTCCGCTAGTATCTGAGCCACGAAATTTGGTCAACCTCTGGACCGGTGGCCGTACAGCGAACACCCTACAATCAATAATGATTTGCTGGCGGCCACGCTACACCTCCCCTGCTTTATCCTCAGTACGATTAGCCCTGTTCAACCTCTCGCAACTGCTTCATTGCAGGCTTCAATATCTGGTTTTCCCACAGCTGTAACTGCTGAGCCAGTTCGTCGCCCCATTGCGGCCATACCCGGTAGATGTAACTGTTGTTGCCCTCACCGTCGAACATATAGCCACCGTTAAAGGCTTCCGCCCTTTTACCCTCTGCCTTTGACAAGGTGGCATCATCGTCACACCACTGACCTTTCTTATCGATACAGGCTTGAATACCCGCATGGGCAGTACGCGGGAAATACGGTAGGGGTTGAGTCAAACCACTGTCATAGCCTTCAATTAACACACCCAATTGCTCCAAGGCATATTGGGCAGAAACCGGCTCGAGCTGCCAGGCTCCATCGATGCCAATCAGGTAAGTCGGTTGGCTAGGTTTCATGACAGCCAAGCAGAGATGGTCAAGCCAACAAGCCAGAATATCCTGAGCTCGGATTTTACCGGGACGATAACGGACAAGCCCCTGCTGGGTCATATGCTTAAGCCAACCTTGCAGACGGATCCCACGTCCGGCAACCGTTACCACGCAATCGACCTCGACATCTGGCAGTGGCTGGGACATATACTGAACCACGCTATCAGCCAGTTGTTCTATCTGCCCCCGCTCTTCAATCAACTCCAGCTCACCAAACTGGGCAACCGGCAGTCCGCCGGCAGCCTGCTGGTAGCGGGCAAACTGTTCAAACGCCTGATCGCGACTCAGACCTTGCTGGCCTTGCGATTGTTGTCTCTGGCAATCAAGGAATGTTGTTAACAGGGCTTCACGTAACTGGTAGCGACCTAAGCCATCGAGCGCAAACGGCTCATCATCTTCCGGCCCGCCCTGCTGACCATCGAAAAAGACTTTCAACCGGCGGTTGAAGAAATACTGCACAGGCAAGCGCCAGAAGCGCGATAGCTCTGCCAGCTCTAGGATCCCCTCGGCCCGGTCATCACTAAGATCCGGCTCTAGCGGGGCTGACTGGAACATTTCCGGCTCGATAAAGGCCTGGTTGGCTACCGGTAACCATTCTGCAGCATAGCTGTGTCTGCCGCCGCTAAACGCCTGCGGGCTAAACGGCACCAGCGGGTGTGTTTGGGTGAGGCTCGCCACCAGCCGGTTTGCCGATTCATCGACCGGCAAGGCTTCATCACCGGCAAGGCAATAACCTTGCTGGCAATACTCAAGTAGCTCACTGACCAGTACCGACGGCACTTTTTCACTGTTATCTTGGATGGAGCGGCCTACATAGCTGATATACAACGCCTGCTGGGCTGACTGAATTGCCTCAAGGAACAGGTAACGGTCATCATCCCGACGGGAGCGGTCACCATGGCGGTTACGGCCCGCCATCAAATCAAATCCTTCCGGCGGGATAGAACGTGGGTATACACCGTCATTCATCCCCAACAGACACACCACCTTGAACGGGATCGAACGCATTGGCATCAGGGTACAGAAGTTGACCTGCCCGGCCAAAAAGCGTTGGCTAACCCGCTCACCAGATAGTTTGCCGTTGAGGTAATCACGCATCACAGCAGGCGTAATATCCGAATCATACCCGGCATCGTCCAGTTGCTGCTCAAGCTGCTGGAGCTTGTCACGGATCATCCTCAATACCAGCTCACCATCGATATCTACCGCAAAGCAGTCATCAAGCATCTGGTTAAGTACCGCAATCCAACCGGTGATCGGTTGTGGCTGGGCCAACTGCTGGCGATAGCGCATCAAGGTCTCGATAAACAGGCCAAGCTGACCGGCCAATTCGGCATCCAGCCCTTGCACTTCTTCATAAGCCAACACGCCCTGGTACAAGCCCGCTTCTTGTGGCATGGCATAGCCCAGCAGCATACGCTGCAAACCAAACAACCAAGTGTTCTGCTGCTGTCGCGGCAGGGCGAACTCTTCAGCGGTGTCGTCATCCAACCCCCAGCGGATCCCGACTTCCTCGATCCACAGCTTCACCCGCTCGAATTTGTCGCTGTCAAAGCCAAACCGGGCCATGACGGCCGGCACTTCAAGCAATTCCAATAACTCCGATGCCTGACAACGGCTTTCCGGCAATGCCAATAAGCGAAGGAACGCGAGTAATGATGGGTTTTCCTGATCAGCACTGCGATCCGAGATAGAGAATGGGATATAGCGATCACCCGGCGCATTGCCAAACACCGCTTGGATGTATGGGCTGTAGCTGTTGATGTCAGCGACCATGATCACGATATCTCGAGGCGATAACTCAGGATTGTCTGCCAGCATCGCTAACAGGTTATCATGCAGCACCTCTACCTCGCGCATTGGCGAGTGGCAGGCATGGATACTCAGCGAGGAGTCGTCAGGGGCAATAGCCAGTTTGTGGTGGCTTGATTCGGTGATTTCATCATTGATCCGATCATCGAGGTTAAGGATGTCGGCCTGAACCGCATGGAGCAGTGAGTCAGGCTCGATATCGACAAATGCCTCGACTTCATAAGCTTCCATTTCCGACAGCAGGTACAGGTTATCTCGGCCCAACTTGCCCAGCGATGCCAGCAAGGTATTGCCCACCGCCCCTTCATGGGTTTCATCAACCACATTGGCTTCGATATCCCCTTTAAGCGGAGAGATCACTGCGCCATGCTCGCTATGATCGGCACACCACTGCAGTTGTTGGCGCTGCTTGGCTGCCAACCGGGCGAGGAATTTACGATCCCGGACGTCGCCCCAGTAATGGCGGCAGGGGTTGGTAAACATCAAATGCACATCGATATGCTTACCCAATGCAGCTAGTGCATCTAGGTAGCGAGGCGGCAAGGCCGAAATACCAAATACGAACAACCGTTTAGGTAGCCCCTCCGGCAGTGGCGAACCACTTTGCAAGTACCCCTCGAGCGTTTCGATGAAGTTGTCATACAGGTTGGCTCGGTGATACGGCGACTGTCCAAGCGCGAGGGTATGATCATAAAGCGCCTGCCAAAGCAAAGGTTGCCAAGGGTGTTCTTCCACCAACTCAGGATCAATGGTATTGGACTCCCAAGCCTGGATCCACTCCGGGCGATACACCAAATACTGGTCAAAGATATCGGCAATTTTCTCTGCCAACTGATAGCTTTTGACCTGGTTGGGATCATCACTCAAATAATTGGCCAGCGGTGCAAACTCTGGTAGCGATAACTGCTCTGGCAACACCTGAAGCAATTTCCAGGTCATGGCCTCTTTGTTGAAAGCACTACGCGCCGGCACATCACTCAGCACCTTGGTAAACATATTCCAGATGAAAGTTGCTGGCAGCGGGAACTCGATATTGGCCGCGATCCCCTGAGACTTGGCCAGTTCCAGTTTTAACCACTGTGACATACCAGGACTTTGCACCAAGATCTGCTCTTGTTCGAACGGGTTATCGAGGGGTTCAAGACGGACGAGTTCAACAAGCAGGGATTTTAGAAGATCCAGATGGTTGGAGTGATAGACAGTAAACACGTAGGTGACTCACCGGTAGAGGAAATTACCTTTGATTGTCTACCATCAATGGATTAGCTGCAAATTCAAATCAGTAAAAAGCCCAGCGTTGCTGGGCATTTAATCAGATGGCTTTGTAACACCTAACTGAAGGTTGCGATCTTACGCACGGCTTGGTGTCAGGCAGTGCAACAACTGTGAGACTGGGCGGTAGAATGCCGCGTAGCGAAGCGCCACATAGCTTACGACTGCAGTAGCAACATACAACTCCAAATGGGCTAATGATGATACTTGGTTTACATACTCTATATCGTATCCCTGAGCTGTCATCCACGCTGCTGTCTTAAACATTGCTGTGGCACCAATCACCAATGGGAAGGTAAATGCAGCGTAACCCGGGCTAAATGACAAGCGAAGCAAACGAACCAGCGCCAAATAAATCACAAAGGTCATCAGTACTGCAATTCCACCAAGCAAGGCAATCACAACTGGGGATGGTGCTTGGGTCACCGTTAGGTACCCAGCCAGAGACAGACTGGCAGGTGCTGCCATAATCGCAATCGTTGGTTTTGCGGCGTCTGGGATCTCATGGCTGAAAATCAAACGGTATACCATCAGAGGTAGCATGACGGCGTAGATCCCCATACCGAACAATTGCAGGCCCTCTGCCAATGGGCGCAATTCACCGCCAGGAAAAGCAACGTCGGCAACAATAATGCCAATTGGTGGTACGAACCAACTTGGCACCATGTGGTGCAGTTCAAAATCCTTTACACGGTGATAAGTGAACAGCGCCAAGAAAATAAGGTGCAGTACTACGGCCGCTAGCCATAGCGCCTGCCCTGCGATTGGGTAGTAAATACCCAGCGCCTTGGACACCACCATGGTCCCCATGGCAAAAGTGGGTACCACACTGCCCACTACCGGATGGCTGATATCTTGCCACAAAGCCCGAGGGTGAATGAGGAACTTAAACAGCAGTACCACTAACAAAACGCTAGCGATCCCCGCCCCAATGAGTTGTCCTCGTCCACCAAGATCGGCGGCGTTTTCCCAGCACCAGCCAAGGCTTCCGATGCCTAGTGCTAGACCAGCCATTGGAGTTGGAGCGCCCAGCACTTTTTGCTTTGTTACTGTAATCATTTCGTTACTCCCCCAAGGACTGTTACGTCACTACTATTGAACACCCGGGTAGTGTAACGACTGTTTATAGTTTAGGATAATTGAATATATTTAATGCGTAGTTAAGAAAACCAGAACAAGAGCTAATCCGATGAATATCGCCCTACGTCAATTGAAAGTATTTGTCACCGTCGCTCAAGAGCTGACAATCACCGCCGCCGCCGACAAACTGTTTCTCTCCAAGCCCGCCGTCAGTATGGCGCTTTCCGAGCTGGAAAAGCAGCTTGGCCATAAGTTGTTTGACCGCAACAATAACCGCCTGTTGATCAACGAGCAAGGCAAACGCTTACTGCCATTAGCTGATGAATTGCTTGCACGAAGCCAGGATATTGAGCAGCTATTTAGTCAAGAAGGCCCAGTAACCGGTAAGCTCAAAATTGGTTCGAGTGATACCGTTGGCAACCAGGTTACCCCATTCCTGCTACGGGATTTCCGCCAAGATTCAAGCCACTGTGATCAGAGCCTATTTATTGCCAATACTGCCCAGATCTGCCATATGCTTGGTGAGTTCGAGCTGGATATCGGTTTGGTCGAAGGCAAGGTACAGGCAGACAATTTGGAAGTGATCCCTTGGCTTGGGGATGAAATGGTCGTTGCCTGCCACCCCGATCACCCATTGGCCCAAATTGACCAGTTGAGCTTGAGCGATCTTGAACACAGCGAATGGATCCTGCGCGAGCCGGGATCTGGTACCCGAGAATATTTCCTCGGTCGACTGGCACCAAGGCTAGAAAACTGGCACCAAGCCTTTGAACTCAACAACACCGAAGCCATTATCAACTGCACGGCAGCAGGCCTCGGCCTCACCTTGCTCTCCCGCCGCGCTGTTGAGCATGCAGTGAAAGATAACCGCTTGACGATTCTGTCGCTACCGCTTGATATGCATCGCCAGTACTGGTTGCTCTACCACAAAGAGAAGTACCAAAGCCCACTGCTGAAACTGTTTATTGAGTTCTGCCAGCAGTGGAACTCCCCGTTATGCCAAGCCAGCCTTGAAACAGCGGGGGACTAAACGCGGTTATCACCACAGCTAAATGCAATGATCTGGCTGATCTGACATAGCGGTCGGCCAGATTCTTGCTGCCACTCACTAAAAGCGCTCTGCGCCGCCGTCAGCGACTTCTGGGTATCCCGCCCCCCATCAATGATGCCCGTTTGGCGCAAATAGGCTTCAACATCCCCACTTAGGATAAACGTGTCTTTGCCCATAATTCGCAATGTATAGGGGCCCGTATTGCCGCCTAGGCGCTTGCCATGCTTTTTAAGGTAACGCCAAAGGCCGGTAATATCGTCCTGCGGCCAGTTCGCTACCATAGAAGAGAAAGAACCATGCTCCACCGCTGCGGCGTGGATCATATGGGCATTTTCGGGAATGGTCATCACTTTGGCCAAGTGGCGGATTATGGCCGGTTCGGTCGCTTTTCGCTCCCACATTTCGGTTGGCATCAACAGCATCTTCTCGATATCAAAACCGAAAAAAACCTCTTCGAAGTTTGGCCACTTGTTTCGAACTACTTGCCAGCTGATCCCGGATTGGAACACTTTCTGGGTAAAGGCGGCTAACCAACGGTCATCACCGATCTGCTCAAGCTGTTCAGCTGACAATGGGGTCGCCAACATGCTTTCTAGCACAGCCTCTCCGCCCTTGCGCTCCGCGGCTCGGGCATATATTTGCGAAAATTTTTCTCTTGCCATCACATTAACACGCTTATCACTGGACATAGCCCTTAATGCTACTGTATAAACAGCCAGTAAATCAATTTCGGGAGAGGGTGACTATGGCTGTTATCGTCAAATATGTAGTTGAGCGCAACGGAGAAGAAAAGATGACTTTCACCTCTAAGTCCGAAGCCGACGCATACGACAAGATGCTAGATATGGCGGACGAGATGTTTACTTTGCTAAGCGAAAGTGAGCTTTTCGAGGATGAAGCCAAGCAAGAAGAGCTTTCGCTGTTCTTGGCGCAGAAACGTGAAGAAGTGCTAGTTGCACTTGGAGCAAAGAAAAAAGCGGCTCCAAAGAAAAAAGCAGTAAAGCCTGAGCTTGTTGCTGAGCAAAAGGATGACGCTGCGGCTTAATAACTAAGCCAACTCGTTTTCTTCATGATAAACCTCCTTTTTCAGGGAGGTTTTTTATTGCCCATAGCCATATATACCAAGGTTGAATTTATCGACAGCGGGAGCGTTGTCCAATTGTCATAATTTCATCATTTTTCACCGATTGCCCCCTCCCCCCTTCAATATCGACGCAAGTGTCTTTATGATGGGTTCATCACACTTTGCCGATACACGGCATAAATTACTTTGACATGGAGAACCAACAGTAATGGCCAGCTTTTCACTAGCCCTTGGTACTGCAACCAAAAACCGCGATAACAAAATCATCGAAGCGTTTTTCCCAACCCCAATCCTGAACCCAGCTGACGCGCTAGTTGATGCGATTGCCGCTATCGTTGATTACAAGGAAGGTAATCAGGCTATCGAAGTCACAGCTGCCCAGTGCGCCGATCTTGCAGCTGCTTTCAGCGCAGCAGGTGAAGAAGCCAGTGCTAACTTCGCAACTAAAGCTGCCGCATCAGAACAGCCACTTGTTGTTGTGATCCTTGCTGCTGACGAAGCGCCAGCGTCTGTTGCTGAAGGCTTCCTGAAGCTACAACTGATCTCCCACCGCCTAGTTAAGCCACACGGCGTAGTACTGGATGGTATTTTCGGTCTTCTACACAATATCGCTTGGACCAACCAAGGCCCAATCGATCTTCCAGAGTTGGCAGAGCGCCAAATGGAAGCCCGCCTGAACGGTGAAGCTATCACTGTCGATTGTGTCGACAAGTTCCCTAAAATGGTGGACTACGTGGTACCAACAGGTGTGCGTATTGCTGACACATCTCGTGTTCGCCTGGGTGCGCACGTGGGCGAAGGCACAACGGTTATGCACGAAGGCTTTATCAACTTCAATGCCGGTACAACTGGCGTAAGCATGGTTGAAGGCCGTATTTCTGCAGGTGTTGTAGTAGGTAACGGCTCTGACATCGGTGGCGGTGCTTCTATCATGGGTACCCTATCAGGTGGCGGTAAAGTCGTTGTCTCTATCGGCGAAAATAGCCTACTAGGTGCAAACGCCGGCCTTGGCTTCCCTATGGGTGATCGCTGTACAATCGAGTCTGGCCTATATGTAACTGCTGGCTCTAAGGTACGTATGCTGGACAAAAACGGCCAGGAAGTCGAAGTCGTGAAAGCCCGCGATCTTGCTGGCGTATCTGATCTTCTGTTCCGCCGCAACTCAATGACAGGTCAAATTGAGTGCCTGGCAAACAAATCAGCCGTTGAGCTGAACAGCGAGTTGCACAGCAACAACTAATCGCCGATAAAAAACGCCTCTTTTGAGGCGTTTTTTTCATTTCATACCAGCACAATAGATGCTTCCCCTGTCGTGTAAATTTGCCCACGAGCCTGTCTCCACTCTTACCTAGCTTGCCAGTTTTATCTCCACCGTTATTTAGCTGTAACAAAACGGCAGACTCGATCAGTCACAAAGTCTCCTTACCAGATTGCCAAACTACCGGCATTTATGAGAGGGTAACGGCAAACAACAACAAGGAGAGAGAGATGTCATTTTTCTTTGAACGGAAAGAGACTGATAGCCAAGTAAAAATTGTCCTTAAACCCCATTCATTGTATGTCATGCTGTTGATGTTAGCGGTGTGGCTGATAAATGAGATGGTGCTGCATATTATGCCAGTTACCCAAATCATTATGCCGGTGTTTATCGTCTTTATGGTCATCCGCTTCTTCTCCTTAGTCAAAGTCCAAAAAGAAGTTCTGGTCGCCATGAAGCAGGGCAAGGTACAGACCAGCGGTAGCAAATTTTCTTTTGCTAACCCGTTCACCTACACAATCAACAAGTAAATAAATACTCGTTCCCTTTGGGAAATAATCCATTGAGCCCGCGCTGCTTAACCTTCCCCACCTGAGAGGGCATAATTTATATGTCACACAATTGGAGGGGAAGATGGCCGGATTTAATTGGAAACCACTATTACTTGCATGCTTGATTGTTAGCATTGGTCAATTAAGCCTTGGCTTGGTCTTTCCTGCGCTACCCGCTGTCGCCCATTCCCTTGCTCTCTCAACCGAGCAGGTCCAGCTACTAGTCTCCGGATATTTATTCAGCTTCGGTGTCTCACAGCTTGTCTACGGCCCGTTATCAGACGTTTTCGGTCGACGCCCTATACTACTAGCTGGTTTATTGATTGCTGCCTCAGGGCTGGCTGTCGGGGTTTTACAAGCAGGATCTTTCCATTGGTTACTGATCGGACGGATCATCCAAGGAATGGGAGCAGGCAGCGTGGCCGTACTTGCCCGCGCAACAATCCGTGACAGTTACCAACGGCAAGATCTGGTCAAAGCGATGACTTGGCTCGCTATTGTCGCGGCCTTTACCCCAATTATGGCACCGGTTATCGGCGGTATCGTCAACCATCACTTTGGCTGGCTGACTGTCTTTGTTATCTTACTCGGCTACATCGCGGTGGTCTGGTTATTACTACTGCTTAGCTTCAGTGAAACCCTGTCAACAACCCAGCGCCCACCGTCAGTCAGCCAACTGGCAAAGTCCTACCTGTCGTTGATTCAAGAGCGCCACTTCCTGTCTTTTGCCGGCATAGGCTGGGTTAACTTCGCATTGGTTGTCCTGTCTATCTCAATGATGCCATTTATCATGCAGGTCCAAATTGGCATGAGCTCTGAGCGCTACGCCCTTTGGGCGATGGGGCCAGCATTCGGCTTACTTTGCGGTGGTCTGGTTTGCCAGCGGCTGCGCCCGCGATTGGGCACACAAAAAATGCTAATGCTCTCTCCACTGCTGCACTTTGTTGCCGGCTCAGTGCTGATAGCTGCCCCACTTTCACCTATTTGGATGGTCAGCGGCCACTTCCTGATGGCAATGGCCAACGGTATTGCCTTCCCGTGCGCCCAATCGCTGCTGCTTGTTCCTTACGGCAACAAGGCAGGGACCGTTTCAGCCTTATCAGGCGCCTGCCAGATGGTATTTGCCTCCCTGCTCAGCAATGGGTTGCTAAAGCTTGGGATCAGCGAAGCCTGGCACCTGGGCGGTATTATGGTCATTGGGGCAGGCCTAGGATTATTACTCGCCATGCTCGGCACAATGAGCGAAAGCGGCCGCCGGGCAGTGGCAACTCTCAACGGATAAACCATAATTAACTCAGTTCTTTAAATTGAGGGGTCACCATGGCTAGGTTACTGAAAGTATGCTTGATAGCGGTATCGGCTATATTGCTGGGGGCCTGCTCGAGCCAGTATGAAGCCGATTTGGCGAAAAACAAGCAATGGGAAGAGTTGGGGGCCTACCATGGGGAGCAAGGCTACCGGGAACTGACTGAAGTAGATATCGGCAAACGGGGTGGCTATGCTGAAATCGACTACGAAAAATACCGTGCCGGCTACCTCAAAGGACGGTTTGACTACTGCGCGGGGAAACAAACGGTCGGTACGGTGATCAACCCCGGCTACCCGGATGACTGTATGGACGGTGAAGGGAATTCGAGCTTTGGTCTAGTTGACCGGGGATATTAGGATTTTCGTATCAAAAAAATGGCAGCCAAGGCTGCCATTTTATATCAGTGAGTCGCTGGCTGATTTAAGTAAATATGTGCATCATTTGTCCACGACGAAACTAAATCGACGTCATAATCCCCGTCAAGATCATCTGCGAGCAAGATATCTGAACTACGGCTCTCATCAATCACAGACAACTCAAACTGCCCAGTACCATCATTAATATATTGATGTAATTGATTAGTTCCAACAACAGAAGTCGCGATAACAATATCTAAGGCACCATTGCTATTCATATCCGCCGTAACAGCTGCGCGAGTATTACGGCCAAAATCTTGCTGGCTTAATACAAAGTTTCCTTGTCCGTCGTTGAAATACAGTGCGTTTTTAATATCTCCAGAAGATTTCCCAACGAATAAGTCAACATAACCATCACCATTAAAGTCTCCAGCAACTTTTATTTGACCATTGCTTCCACCTGGCGAACTAGACAGGTGTTCGAAAACAGCCCCACCGTCATTAATGAAAATATCCTCTGCGATAATATCCTTATAACCATTGTTATTGATATCTACGACGACGAACTGATCACCATGTGAGGTCTTTAGCAACTGCTCTGTCGACGAAAACTCTCCATCTCCATTATTTAGCAATATGTTTAGGCCATAGCGACTCTGCTTAACGACAAGGTCAAGCTTCCCATTATTATTAACATCTACTAACTGGCCTAATCCTGATGTAGTTGAGTCTGACTTCACCACTGCAAATTTTTGTCCCGCGGTAAAACCACCCTTGCCATCATTAAAATACACTTGATGGTAGTTCAGCCCTTCATCTTCTTGCATGCCACTCAGAGCAACGAAGTCCTCCCAACCATTACCGTTAATATCGCCGATAATAATTTCCTTAGCCTGGTAGTTAAGTGGGATGGCCTTAAATACCCCGTTAAATTGCCCTTTGCCATCATTGAATAAAATATTGATTGATTTGCTATCAGTTGATACTGACCAATAATCGGCGAATCCGTCTCCGTTCGCATCAGCAAGGGCTGCATGATCATTCCATTCCGGTAATTTAATCTCTTGAACTAGTTTAAAGTGGCCATCACCAAGCTCTTTATTTCTTTCTAGGCGTAACAGTTCATTCATTACAGAAAGAGGCTGAACCTCCACATTTTTATCTGCTGTCCACTGTTCTTGTACCGCTTTGATCTCATGTTCACCCGCTACCAAGTGTAGCTTGATAGACCCCGTTGAATACTGATCGCCCGTCAGACCAACAAGATCATTATCAACATAAACTTTTGCACCAATCGCTGGCTGAGAATACTGATCCAACACACTCAGCATTAATGTACCCAGTACACGCCCAGAGATAATACTTTCGCGCTTGAGTTCAAGCTTACAGCCTAGTGTTTGATTCAGGACAACGTTGATTGACGTGTCACATTTGGCAAACGGGGCACCATCAAACTGACTTGCCGCTTCGCTCATTTCATGGAAAGCCAAGTAAGCGCTAACAGCATCCTGACCGCCGGTCTCAAATAGTGCACTGGCTTTATATGTACCGTTATCATCGTAGACATCCAGTTGTTTTTCTTGCAACGGTGCGCCATTACCACCCAAACGTACGATCAACGCCAATTGGTCGGCTGAACCAACCTCCGTTACGACTTCCTTTGGTACGATGAAGGTAAAAGTGCCTTGGTCCTTTAGCTCGCCTAAGTCGAGTTCGACATCAGCCTGCAGCGGGATCACATCCATCTTGGCATCTTCGCCTTCAGAAAAGTTAATGGTGTTCTTCTCGTCTTGGTTTTTACCCACCATCAAGTCGCCATCATATAGACGCATTGCTAGGGTGTGCTCTCCCGGCTCAACAAAGATCAAGGCCTCTGCGATACCCGTTTCCTTATTGATGGTATAGACCGTTTCATCGGAGCCATTAAGCGACAAGCCAAATTGAGGATTGGATAAAGAAACTAATTCCTCTGCCGGCCAGGAGAATATTAGCGTAGAAGCATACTGGATTTCGTCAAAGTCACTGATGATATCCCCTAGGTTAGGCTTCAAGACAAAATTAATTTCAGGTGTTTCACCATCAACAATTTCCTCACCTAGAGCTTCTGCTACATACTGGCTTTTCTTGGCGTCCTTAGCCGTTGCCATCAATAGGAAGTCATAGCTACCCGGCTTCAAGGTTAAGGCGCGGTGTGAAATCGTCTCGACGTTGCCTTCGCTGTCCACCTTCTGGGTCATCGGCCAATCAAATTCTTGCTGCTCACCACTGAGGATATTTGTTACCTGCAGTTTACCGTCATAGCTTTTTGACTGGCTCGCCTGCATCACTTTTTGGGTCTGCTGACTCGCTTTGAATGCAACGGGGGTCGGCTGTGCTTTTTCAATTGTCTGAAGATAGGTCGCTGCAAACTGGGTATTCACTACCAACTTATCATCTGCAACCTCTGCATCTTTATTAGCCTTATTACTGCCTTCACCACATGCCATCAGCGCAGCACTCAACATCGGCACTGCCAGCCAGCGTTTAGTTTTTATGTCCATATTTATCCATGAGTTAAAATCAAAAAGCGCGCAACCACACGCATAATAAAGCCATGGAAATTATCATAAAAACCATTAAATACAATAATTTATCACCTCATATTAAAAGTAAATTATTGATTGCATGTTTTGCACTCAGGGTCGATTCCAATTGGGTATATATCGATGGGTTCGCATACTTTACAAGACATGAGGCTTGTGGAGATTTAGCTGAGGTTATGCAGGTAACAAGAGGCTTCTGATCTTCTGCTTTTCCCCAAATCCAGAGCCCGCTCTTCCAAGGACCTTACGTTTTACCGAAGGCCAAAACGTAAAAAGCCCGAGTCTTTCGACTCGGACTTAGTATAAGTGGCAAAGGACTGGGATTACATTACAGCCCTTCAGGAAAAGAAAGGCTTTAGCTCTTATGCTCTTATTCTTTTCCCCGAACCTAGGGCCCGCTCTTCCCAGAGCCTTTCGTTTTGCCGAAGGCCAAAACGTAAAAAAGCCCGAGTCTTTCGACTCGGGCTTAGTATAAGTGGCGGAGGGCCGGGGTCGCGCACGACCGGGACTCAAGCCGAAGGCTCGTGAGAGTCCAATCTAAAACCTGTAAACGATAAAAAGCCCCGCTGTTTCCAGCGAGGCTTCTTAATAAGTGGCGGAGGGCCGGGCTTGCGTACAAGCGGGACTCATTCGCCTGCAAGGCGAACCATATCCGACAGATGTAAAAAAGCCCGAGTCTTTCGACTCGGGCTTAGTATAAGTGGCGGAGCGGACGGGACTCGAACCCGCGACCCCCGGCGTGACAGGCCGGTATTCTAACCAACTGAACTACCGCTCCACTCAAATCACCGTGTGTTCAGCACGATAACTTAAA
>NZ_PYMB01000034.1 GCF_003026455.1 Photobacterium rosenbergii | reverse complement strand
AATAAGAGTATGAAAGAAGACTAGAAAGAGTAAAAGAGAGAAAGAAAGACAGAAAGTCAGATAGAGAGAACCACAGAACCACAGAACCACAGAACCACAGAACCACAGAACCACAGAACCACAGAACCACAGAACCACAGAACCACAGAACCACAGAACCACAGAACCACAGAACCACAGAACCACAGAACCACAGAACCCCAAGAAAAAGAAAACCCAGCCAAAGGCTGGGTTTAGTAAAAAGCGAAGGGAGGGATTGTGGTTACAGTAGGGCTTTAACGGCCTCTGTGCTATCACACACACTTATCCCAGCCGCTTTCATCTCTATACAAGCCTGTTCAACAGTATCGGGTGCAATACCACGGCATGCTGCGAGATTGACGATCACTTGGAATTGGCCGGATGTTTGTAACTGCAAGGCTGTGGTTTTAACACAGTAGTCAGTAGCCAACCCACCAACCAAGACTGTTTTGACCGCTTTGGCTTGCAACCACTCGATGAGGCCAGTGCTTAGCTTCTCTTGAAGATCATGATAACAGGCACCGTAGGGGTGAAGATCAGGCTCGATCCCTTTCCAGATGACATGATCATACTCTGTCACCGCGGGAAGATCCGGGATCGTTTCAAATCCTACTGTGCCTGGAACAGCATGGCTGACCCAGGTTAAATCGGCATTGGGGTGATCCAAAGGAGAGAGCATCTTGTCGTGTGAGTCGACAACCCATACCGCATTGTGTGGATGGGCATCTTTCGTCAGTACACGAACGCTAGCTAATGCTGCTTGGCGATTTAACTCCGAGCCGATAGTGTCACCTTCGGCTACCGGTAGCTCGTTAGGGCATAGTGGAGTAAAGGTCTTTTGAGGATCTACATCTATAGCAGCAATAGTCATGGTCGTCTCTCTTACAGGATCTGGTTTAGGATATGATCGGCTTTAACCCGGCGGATACGTTTGATCAACTTACGCACCGGCGCAGGGTATACGTCGATTTTATCGATAAACTTATAGCTGCCCACAAGCTGGGTATGTTCAAGGATACGGTCGATCTCACCTTGTTTCTGCTCGGCCAGCAACTGCTGCTTGTCGTGAACCAGAATGGCATTTTCTAGATCTAGCTTCCAAGCCCGCGGATTAAGGTTGTTACCGGTGATCAGCATGTAGCTGCGGTCAACCCAAATCCCCTTGAGGTGGAAACTGTTGTCGTTATGCTTCCAGAGGTGGATAGCCAACTGGCGACGGGCTATCGCTCCTTCATTCTGCTTGGCGAAATTACGCAGGTTGACTTCATACAGGTATGGTAACCCTGCAATCGTCTTAAACGGTTCGCTAGGCGGAATGTAGAAGTCATTGGCAGTCTTGTCACCAACGACGATAGTCACCTTTACGCCACGGCGTAGTGCCCTTTTCACTTCTCGGCTAACACTACGCGGGAAGTTGAAGTAAGGAGTACAGATGATCAGTTCCTGCTGGGCACTGGCAATCAGGGTACAGATATGCTGGTTGAGCTTATTCTTGCGCTTGCCAAGACCGACCAGCGGAGTAAGACCTACCTCAGTATCTGCTACTTCTTCCGGTTCGAACTGGTAGCTGGCTTTCTGCAGCTGGTGACGCAGTTCCTTGATTGCCCCTTTAAGGTTTCGGGTATCAGGACGGTTAACCTGGCTGAGGCAGTTAACGGCATCACTATTGACCAGAGTGTCGACAATGAAATTAGCCATACTGTCTGCAAGCTGGCCATTGTGGATCACGTGATATCGGTCGTAGCGGTAGCGTTGGTGCTGGGCTAGATAGACATCATTGAGGCTTGCGCCGCTATAGATGATCTTGTCATCGACGACAAAGCCTTTGAGGTGCAGTACGCCAAAGACTTCGCGGTTACGAACTGGAACACCAAGAATTTCGATCTGGTGCTCATACTTTTCGGAGAACTCACGGTACAGCGCAGCATTACCGTCAGATTTGTCTGCGCCGATAAGCCCACGTTGGGCCCGGTGCCAATCTACCAGAACCTTGATATCAAGATCAGGGTTAGCCTGCTTGGCTTCATACAGTGCCGTGAGGATCCCACGTCCACCGTCGTCATCTTGTAGGTAGAGCGCAACTAGATAAATACGCGCTTTGGCATTGGAGATTTCTTGGTGGAGACGTTCACGGAACGATCCTGCATCGAGAAGGGTCTCTAAATCTTCTGGCTTGTGTGCAATACACGGCAGTTGCTCAATGCGTTGCTTGTTAGCAATAGCTGAATCCATTATCGCCTCGTTTACGCGACCTTAATAAGGATGAATCGGTTAGTTAAGAGCGCGATTATATCAGAAAAACACCACAGTCTATGTACTGCAAGCTTGGCATGGGTCACGTATGGCTCATTTCACGCTGCTACTTTGATCATAGAGCATGGGTGTCAGTGTTTTACCGCTTTGTCGGTAGCGGTTTATCCTTGTACGTAACGCTTCTGGCAATTGGTTGTCTGTAAGCGTTACAAAACCTGCAGATTGGTAAAACGACTCTAAATAGCTAAAAGCAAAGCAGTAGCATGGTTTTACCATAGTCTGGCTCTGACAGGCTGCGAGCAACTCTGCCCCTAGGCCTTGTGAACGCAAATCAGGATGGACAAGCATACCGGTCAGGAGCTGGAAGTCTTCAAATTGCTTGAACCTGACACAGGCCTGTATCCCCTTGTTATCCTCACCTATCCAGATGGCTTCATCCTTCTTGGCTTTCCCGGCCGGGTAATGTGTTTTGTAAAAACGGTTGATAAGTGGGAACCGTAATGGCTCTAGCGGGTGGAAACTAAGCTTGCTCATAGGGAAAACACTGCCAAGAAAGGATGAATCAGTTAAAATGCACCCCCTAGTATAAAGGTATGGATCAAAAGTCGCATGAAAGTTTTGCAGGATAGGTCACTAGCCCCGTTTCACACATTTGGCCTCGACGTGAAGGCCAGAGAAATTGTCATCGCCGAAACGGCGCAGGATTTGGTGTCTATCTGGCAAGACGAAAGCTACCGTGACATGCCTAAGCTGATCCTTGGTCAAGGTAGCAATATGCTATTTTGCGAAGACTTCGCCGGTGTAGTGGTGCTGAACCGGATCGCGGGCATAGAGGTGGAAGAAACTGCCGAAGATTTCTTGCTACATGTCGGTGCCGGGGAAGATTGGCATCAACTCGTGACTAAGACGATTGAAGATGGCATGCCGGGACTGGAGAACTTAGCCCTGATCCCCGGTTGTGTCGGTTCATCACCGATACAGAACATCGGTGCGTACGGGGTAGAACTCAAGGATGTCTGTGCCTACGTGGATACGGTGGAACTTACTACAGGCAAAACCCGCCGCCTCAGTACACAAGAGTGCCAGTTCGGATACCGCGATTCGATTTTTAAGCATGAGCTAAAAAACTCCCATGCGATTACTGCTGTAGGGGTGCGATTGCCAAAAGTATGGAAACCGGTGATCTCCTATGGCCCGCTAGCGAAATTTGAACCCACATCAGTGACGGCTGCCGAGATTCTGCAGGCAGTTTGTGACATCCGCCAAGCTAAATTGCCCGATCCAAAAGTGCTAGGTAACGCTGGGAGTTTCTTTAAAAACCCAGTGGTTGAGAGTCATGTTGTTGAGCACCTACTTGCACATTATCCTGCGATGCCGCATTATCCTCAATCCAACGGCATGGAAAAGCTTGCTGCCGGTTGGTTGATTGATCAGTGCCAGCTCAAAGGACACCAGATTGGTGGGGCGCGGGTCCATGATCAACAAGCTCTGGTATTGGTAAATTACCACCATGCCCAAATAGATGATGTTTTGCATCTGGCTCAATTTGTGGTGGACAGCGTGAAAGAGAAGTTCGGTATTGAACTGGAGCACGAAGTCCGCTTCATGGCGGAGGCAAAAGAAACGAAGCTGGCAGAGGTTGTTCGATGAAAGAGCACAGCACACGGCTTGCTCTGATTGCTAAGTTGGCAGACGGGCAATTCCACTCAGGCGAGGCCTTGGGGGAAGCCCTGGGGATCTCCCGGGCGGCAGTCAGTAAACATATTAAGGTTTTGCGTAGCTGGGGGATTGATATTTTCCGGCTTCAGGGCAAAGGCTATAGCCTAGCGACAAAACTGGAACTGCTTGATTGCGATACAATCTTGGCTCAGGTAAAGTGCCCGAGCCTAGAAGTGATCCCGGTGATTGACTCGACCAACCAGTATTTGCTCGACCGTATCGGTACGTTGCCCAAGGGGGCATCGTGCTTAGCAGAATACCAACAGGCAGGCCGGGGGCGCCGTGGACGTCAGTGGTTATCGCCATTTGGTAGCAACCTGTATCTGTCCATGTATTGGCGGCTTGATGCGGGTATTGCTGCGGCTATGGGGTTGAGCCTGGTAGTCGGGGTCGCTATCGCTGAAGCATTGGAATCGCTCGGCGCTGAAGGGATCAAGGTCAAATGGCCTAATGATCTTTACTACCAGGATAAGAAGTTGGCAGGCATCCTGGTAGAAATGTCAGGTCAGGCTGGGGAAGCGGCCCATCTGGTGATTGGTATGGGGCTCAATATCGCTATGCCGGAGTCAGAAGGCGAGGCGATCGAGCAATCATGGACCAACCTGAGTGAGGCTTGCGATAGCTTGCCTGCTCGGAATAAGCTTGCCGCGGCATTGGTAAATCGCTTATACGATGCCTTGAAAGATTATGAAGAAAGCGGGATGGAAGGCTTTACGTCCCGTTGGAATAGGCTGGATAACTTTTTGGACCGCCCTGTAAAGTTATTGATGGGAAACCGCGAAGTCGAAGGGATTGCTCGCGGGATCAATAACCAGGGGGCGTTATTACTGGAAACCGAGCAGGGGGTAACGCCTTATCTCGGTGGTGAAATCAGCCTTAGAGGTTGTTGATGCAAATTTTGATTGAAGCGGGCAACAGCTATGTAAAAGTTGCCCAACTATTTGAAGATGGTCATTTCACATTGCTCGGGCGCTACCCGAGCAAAAAACTGGAAATGGTTTTGGAGCCCTTACTGGAGAACGGAGTCACAAGGATTGTATTCGCCAGCGTCGGGCCGGTAGAAATTGATAACTCCCTACAGCGGATCTCGCAGTTAGCCAATATCCCCGTGATGCAGGTAAAGACACTGAGAAAAGATTTTGGTGTAAAGAATGCCTACAGCGAGTACCAATACCTAGGTGTCGATCGCTGGCTGACGCTGGTGGCTATCCGCCAGGAATTCAAAGCGCCGACCGTAATCGTGGATATCGGCACTGCGCTGACATTTGATGTTATGACGGAAGAGGGCAAGCACCTCGGCGGTTGGATAGCGCCTGGCTACCAACTGATGATGAAGTCGGTATTGGAAAATACCACCAAGGTTTTTGCCGACCGTGAGCATAGCGATACCCTTACGTTTGCCGACAATACTGCTGATGGTTTGAAAAACGGTTGTCGCGCCGCTCTGGTGGGGTTGATTGAGTATGGTTTGTCGCAAGCTCGCGAGAAGCTGAAAACCGAACCTAAAGTGATCCTCTGCGGAGGCGGTGTTCGTCACCTGCCACAGCACTGGGGCAAAGACTTCTGCCATCGCTCGGATTTAGTGCTGGAAGGCCTTGCTTTGTATGCAAAATGTCGGTGATGAGTGAATTTTCACCAACAAAACTCGAAATATAAAAAAATCGGGAAAAAGGTATTGCAAGGCTAGGGATAGTTCTCTAGAATGCGCAGCACTTACGCCGACTTAGCTCAGTAGGTAGAGCAACTGACTTGTAATCAGTAGGTCACCAGTTCGATTCCGGTAGTCGGCACCACTTTCTCCTAGATGAGTGAAAGTGCAAAAAAATTCTGGAGGGGTTCCCGAGTGGCCAAAGGGAGCAGACTGTAAATCTGCCGGCACTGCCTTCGATGGTTCGAATCCGTCCCCCTCCACCATTTTCTTAAGTAAAGAATAGCTTATCGAGTGACGAGTTTTGCGGGCATCGTATAATGGCTATTACCTCAGCCTTCCAAGCTGATGATGCGGGTTCGATTCCCGCTGCCCGCTCCACACTTCTTGTGTGCTGATATAGCTCAGTCGGTAGAGCGCACCCTTGGTAAGGGTGAGGTCGGCGGTTCAAATCCGCCTATCAGCACCACTCTCTCCTCAAGT
Source organism: Photobacterium rosenbergii (assembly GCF_003026455.1). GTDB lineage: Bacteria > Pseudomonadota > Gammaproteobacteria > Enterobacterales > Vibrionaceae > Photobacterium > Photobacterium rosenbergii. Next base: position 34,013 of record NZ_PYMB01000034.1, on the reverse strand, counting down.
GACTTCTTTTCTTTTGATATATACTCTACAAAACCCATGATTGGTTGTGTGGTCGTAATGCCACCAAATACCGTGCCTAGAGGGACTATCCATGTCTAAAGAAAAATTTGAACGTACTAAACCGCACGTTAACGTTGGTACTATCGGCCACGTTGACCACGGTAAAACTACTCTAACTGCTGCTATCTGTACTACTTTGTCAAAAGTATACGGTGGTGAAGCTAAAGACTTCGCATCTATCGATAACGCTCCAGAAGAGCGCGAGCGTGGTATCACAATCTCTACTTCTCACGTAGAGTACGATACTCCAACTCGTCACTACGCACACGTAGACTGCCCAGGACACGCCGATTACGTTAAAAACATGATCACTGGTGCTGCGCAGATGGACGGTGGTATCCTAGTTGTTGCTGCAACTGACGGCCCAATGCCTCAGACTCGTGAGCACATCCTACTAGGCCGTCAGGTTGGTATCCCTTACATCATCGTGTTCATGAACAAGTGTGACATGGTTGATGACGAAGAGCTTCTAGAGCTAGTTGAGATGGAAGTTCGTGAACTTCTTTCTGAGTACGAATTCCCAGGTGACGACTGCCCAGTAATCATGGGTTCTGCTCTTGGCGCTCTAAACGGCGAGAAAGAGTGGGAAGACAAGATTGTTGAGCTAGCTGAAGCACTAGACAACTACATCCCAGAGCCAGAGCGTGCGATCGACCGTCCGTTCATCCTACCTATCGAAGATGTATTCTCAATCCAGGGCCGTGGTACTGTTGTAACTGGTCGTGTTGAGCAGGGTATCATCACTGTAGGTGACGAAGTAGAAATCATCGGTATCAAAGAGACCACTACTACTACTTGTACTGGTGTTGAGATGTTCCGTAAGCTTCTTGACGAAGGCCGTGCTGGTGAGAACGTTGGTGTTCTTCTACGTGGCACTAAGCGTGACGAAGTTGAGCGTGGTCAGGTTCTTGCTAAGCCAGGTTCTATCACTCCGCACACTACTTTCGAGTCAGAAGTATACGTTCTGTCTAAAGACGAAGGTGGCCGTCACACGCCATTCTTCAAAGGCTACCGTCCACAGTTCTACTTCCGTACAACTGACGTAACTGGTACTATCGAGCTACCAGAAGGCGTTGAAATGGTTATGCCTGGCGACAACATCCAAATGGTTGTTACTCTAATCGCTCCAATCGCGATGGACGAAGGTCTACGCTTCGCAATCCGTGAAGGTGGCCGTACCGTTGGTGCTGGTGTTGTAGCTAAGATCGTTGAATAATATTTGACGACTAGGTACTAAAAAGGGCATCATTTGATGCCCTTTTTCTGCGCTGTTGCTTGGTTTTGCATATTTTTTGCTCAAGCCTGCAGAGAAACTTTTTATTATGATGAAGTTTTTTGTTTGTAATTAAGGCCTTAGTGCTTTCCTTCATTATCAGCCTCGCAAATGCGGGGTTATTTTCGTCTATATTGAGACTAGTTACAGGTTGGTTGTATGAAAGCGAATGCCGAAAACCAAAGCAGCTCCGGCGGTATGGACGGCCTTAAGTGGGTCGCTGTATTTGCTCTGCTAGCTGCCGCTGTGGTTGGTAATTACCTGTACAGTGATGTTTCTGTAGTGCTTCGCGCCGCTGCTGTTGTTGTCCTTGTGGCTGCAGCGGGTGGTGTTGCCGCACTTACAGCAAAAGGTAAAACCGCGATTGCGTTTGCCCGCGAATCGCGCATGGAAGTCCGCAAGGTAGTATGGCCTACTCGTCAGGAAGCTACGCAGACAACCTTTATCGTTTTAGCTGTCACTGTCATTATGGCGTTAGCCTTGTGGGGCATCGACGGCATCATGGTCCGTCTAGTCCGCCTAGTTACCGGTGTGTGAGGTAAGAGTTCATGAGCGAAGCTCCAAAAAAACGATGGTATGTAGTACAGGCCTTCTCTGGTTTTGAAGGTCGTGTAGCACAATCCCTACGTGAGCATATTAAAATGCACGGCATGGAAGAGTACTTTGAAGAAGTACTTGTCCCAACTGAAGAAGTTGTAGAAGTTCGTGCTGGCCAGCGCCGTAAGAGCGAGCGTAAGTTCTTCCCTGGCTATGTGCTGGTACAGATGGTGATGAACGATGAGACATGGCATCTGGTACGTAGTATCCCTCGTGTAATGGGGTTCATCGGCGGTACATCTGACCGTCCGGCTCCGATCTCTGATAAAGAGGCCGATGCTATTCTTAACCGTCTTGAGAAAGCAAGCGAATCACCTGTACACAAAACTGTGTTCGAACCAGGTGAAGTTGTTCGTGTTACTGACGGACCGTTCGCTGACTTCAACGGTGTGGTGGAAGAAGTCGATTACGACAAGAGCCGCCTGAAAGTATCGGTATCGATCTTCGGCCGTGCCACTCCAGTAGAATTGGAATTTGGCCAGGTTGAAAAAAGCTGATCAATAAATAGTCAGTTTTAGTTGTCAAGGGCGTGGAATTGGACTATAATTTCGCGCCCTTTCGTTAGACGGGGAGTCTACTTCTAGAGAGTAGACGTTTGAACCCAAATTAAGGTAAATAGCAATGGCTAAAAAAGTAGAAGCTTACATCAAGCTGCAAGTTGCAGCTGGTATGGCAAACCCAAGTCCACCGGTTGGTCCTGCACTAGGTCAGCACGGTGTGAACATCATGGAATTCTGTAAGGCGTTCAACGCTAAGACTGACTCAATCGAGAAAGGTCTACCGACTCCAGTTGTTATCACAGTATACAACGATCGTTCTTTCACGTTCATCACTAAGACTCCACCTGCTGCTGTTCTTCTTAAGAAAGCTGCTGGCGTTAAGTCTGGTTCTGGCCGTCCGAACACTGAGAAAGTTGGTACTGTAACTGACGCTCAGATCCAAGAGATCGCAGAAACTAAAGCTGCGGACATGACTGGTGCTGACATCGAAGCTATGAAGCGTTCGATTGCTGGTACTGCTCGTTCAATGGGTCTAGTGGTAGAGGGTTAAGACAATGGCAAAACTTACTAAACGTATGCGCGTAATTCGCGAGAAAGTTGATGTTAACCGCGAGTACGACATCAACGAAGCTGTTGCTCTTCTTAAAGAACTAGCTACTGCTAAATTTACTGAAAGCGTTGACGTTGCTGTTAACCTTGGCATCGATGCACGTAAATCTGACCAGAACGTTCGTGGTGCAACTGTACTACCAAACGGTACTGGCCGTGAAATCCGCGTAGCGGTATTCACTCAGGGTGCAAACGCTGAAGCTGCTAAAGAAGCTGGCGCTGACCTAGTAGGTATGGAAGAACTTGCTGCTCAGGTTAAGAAAGGCGAGATGAACTTCGACGTAGTTATCGCATCTCCAGATGCAATGCGCGTTGTAGGTCAGCTTGGTACTATTCTTGGTCCACGCGGTCTAATGCCAAACCCTAAAGTTGGTACTGTAACTCCTAACGTTGCTGAAGCTGTTAAGAACGCTAAAGCGGGTCAGGTTCGTTACCGTAACGACAAGAACGGCATCATCCACACTACTATCGGTAAAGTGGACTTCGACGCTGCTCAACTAAAAGAGAACCTAGAAGCTCTTCTAGTTGCTCTGAAGAAAGCTAAGCCTTCTTCAGCTAAAGGTACTTTCATCAAGAAAGTTAGCATCTCTACCACTATGGGTGCAGGTGTAGCGCTAGACCAGAATACTCTGGAAACTAACGCACAGTAATTTGCAGAATCGGCAAATTAGTGTATAATTTGCCGCTTCCGAATTCATGGCTAAGGCTGTTGCCTCGGTAACAGCCTTCGTCAAAGACCGTAGGCGTCAACTCCTAGAGCTGACTTAATATCACCTACGTAGACGGTGCCAGAACATGATTGATGTAATATCTTTCTTGGATCTGCGCCGTAAAAACTCTCCTGCCATACTGGCAGTGAGTGGTGTATTGTCCGGGGGAACCCGGCTTAATCCAGGAGCAAATCCAATGGCATTGAACCTTCAAGACAAAAAAGCAATTGTTGCTGAAGTCAACGAAGCTGCCAATGGTGCCCTGTCTGCAGTTGTTGCTGACTCTCGTGGCGTTGCTGTGGGTGCGATGACTTCTCTACGTAAACAAGCTCGTGAAAACGGCGTTTACCTGAAAGTTGTTCGTAACACACTAGCTCGTCGTGCAGTGGAAGGTACTGATTTCGAATGTCTTACTGAGACTTTCGTAGGTCCTACACTGATCGGTTTCTCTAACGAGCACCCAGGTGCTGCAGCGCGTCTTTTCAAAGACTTCGCTAAAGAGAACAAAGATTTCGAGATCAAAGCAGCTGCATTCGAAGGCGCTGTTGCTGACGTTGAAGTACTAGCAACTCTACCAACATACGACGAAGCGATTGCACGCCTAATGATGTGCATGAAAGAAGCGTCTGCTGGTAAGCTGGTACGTACTATCGCAGCTGTTCGCGATCAGAAAGAAGAAGCTGCGGCTTAATAGCCCTTGCTTTTCACTGATTGCTATTTAAACTAATTGTTGACTTTTAAAGAGAATTGTTATGTCTATCACTAACGAGCAAATCCTAGACGCAGTTGCAGAAATGTCTGTAATGCAGGTTGTTGAGCTAATCGAAGCTATGGAAGAAAAATTCGGCGTTACAGCTGCAGCAGCAGTAGTAGCGGGCGGCGCAGCTGCAGAAGCAGCTGAAGAGCAAACTGAATTTGACGTAATCCTAACAGCTGCTGGTCCTAACAAAGTTGCGACTATCAAAGCTGTACGTGGCGCGACTGGCCTAGGTCTTAAAGAAGCTAAAGCTCTAGTAGACGGCGCTCCAGCTCCACTTAAAGAAGCTGTAGACAAAGCTGAAGCTGAAGCTCTTAAAGCTCAGCTAGAAGAAGCTGGTGCTTCTGTTGAAGTTAAGTAATAATTACTTAATTTCTTAGCCTTAATTGGCTAATGGCTGGTGGCTAAAAAGCCACCGGCCTTTTTGCGCTGTAGGGTAGTGGTGTTTTCACATTGTTTTGCGACCACTCTCCATGCAAAAAACAGTCCTGCTCTCGCGGAGCTGTTCCTACAAAAACAGTGTTATTAGTCACTGCTCCTCGTTTTGAGCAGTTTGGATCACTTATCAGCGATCTGAGGAACCTATGGTTTACTCTTATACCGAGAAAAAGCGTATCCGTAAGGATTTTGGTAAGCGTCCACAAGTTTTGGATGTACCATACTTGCTGTCGATCCAGCTTGAGTCTTTTAAAAAGTTCATCGAGCAGGATCCAGAAGGGCATTACGGTCTAGAAGCTGCCTTTCGTTCTGTTTTTCCAATTCAGAGCTATAACGGCAATTCCGAGCTGCAATACGTTAGCTATCGTCTCGGTGAGCCGGTCTTCGATGTTAAAGAATGTCAGATTCGTGGCGTAACATACTCTGCACCACTTCGTGTGAAGCTTCGTCTTGTCATGTACGATAAAGACGCGCCAGCTGGCACAGTCAAAGACATTAAAGAACAAGAAGTTTACATGGGCGAAATTCCGCTCATGACAGATAACGGTACATTCGTTATTAACGGTACCGAGAGGGTTATCGTATCCCAGCTACATCGTAGCCCGGGTGTTTTCTTCGACAGCGATAAGGGTAAGACCCACTCCTCAGGTAAAGTGCTTTATAACGCACGCGTAATCCCATACCGTGGTTCATGGTTGGATTTCGAATTTGATCCTAAGGATAACGTATTCGTACGTATCGACCGTCGTCGTAAGCTTCCTGCTTCAATCATCCTGCGCGCGCTAGGTTACACCACCGAGCAGATCCTTGACATGTTCTTCGAGAAAGTAAACTTCGAAGTACAGGGCAAGTCTCTTGTGATGGAACTGGTACCTGAGCGTCTACGCGGTGAAACCGCCAGCTTCGATATCGAAGCCAACGGCAAGGTTTACGTTGAGCAAGGCCGCCGTATTACCGCTCGCCATATCCGCCAGCTAGGTAAAGACGGTGTTGACCACATCGAAGTCCCTGTTGAATACATCGTGGGTAAAATCGCATCACGTGATTACGTGAACGAGGAAACCGGCGAGTTGATCGCAGCAGCTAACCAGGAACTAAGCCTGGAAACACTAGCTCTGCTATCTCAGGCAGGTTACAAATCTCTAGAAGTTCTATTTACGAACGATCTAGATTTCGGTCCGTACATGTCTGACACCATCCGTGTCGACAGCACGACTGACCGTCTAAGCGCACTGGTAGAAATCTACCGCATGATGCGCCCGGGCGAGCCACCAACGCGTGAAGCAGCAGAACAGCTTTTCGAAAGCTTGTTCTTCACTGAAGATCGCTACGATCTATCAGCTGTGGGCCGTATGAAGTTCAACAGCTCGCTAGGTCGTGAAGAGTCTACAGGTCAGGGTACCCTAGACCACGCAGACATCATCGATGTAATGCGTCGTCTGATCGATATCCGTAACGGTAAAGGTGAAGTTGATGATATCGACCACCTTGGTAACCGTCGTATTCGTTCTGTAGGCGAAATGGCTGAAAACCAATTCCGAGTTGGTCTGGTACGTGTTGAGCGTGCTGTTAAAGAACGCCTAAGCCTTGGCGATCTAGACGCAGTAATGCCTCAAGACCTAATCAATGCCAAGCCAATTTCTGCGGCAGTAAAAGAGTTCTTTGGCTCTTCTCAGCTGTCTCAGTTTATGGACCAGAACAACCCACTGTCAGAAGTTACTCACAAACGTCGTATCTCGGCGCTTGGCCCAGGTGGTCTGACTCGTGAGCGTGCTGGCTTTGAGGTTCGAGACGTACACGCGACCCACTACGGTCGTCTATGTCCGATCGAAACGCCGGAAGGTCCAAACATCGGTCTGATCAACTCACTGTCAGCATTTGCTCAGTGTAACCCTTACGGCTTCTTGGAAACTCCATACCGTAAAGTGATCGACGGCAAGGTAACCGAAGAAATCGACTACCTATCTGCTATCGAAGAAGGCCATTACGTAATCGCTCAGGCGAACGCCGCGCTTAACGAAGACGGCTCTTTCGCTGACGAACTGATCACTGCCCGCCAGAAGGGTGAATCAGGTCTGCACCCACGTGACCATGTCCAGTACATGGACGTTGCAACCAACCAGGTTGTATCGGTGGCTGCTTCTCTGATCCCGTTCCTAGAGCACGATGATGCGAACCGTGCCCTTATGGGTGCGAACATGCAGCGTCAGGCAGTTCCTACTCTACGTGCTGACAAGCCGCTAGTAGGTACAGGTATCGAGCGTAACGTAGCGGTTGACTCCGGTGTTACAGCCGTAGCTAAACGTGGCGGTATGGTTCAGTCAGTAGATGCTTCTCGTATCGTTATCAAGGTTAACGAAGACGAGTTGGTACCAGGCGAAGCGGGTATCGACATCTACAACCTGACCAAGTACACCCGTTCTAACCAGAACACATGTATCAACCAGCGTCCAACTGTGATGCCGGGTGAGCCTGTTGCTCGTGGTGACGTACTAGCTGACGGTCCATCTACCGACCTTGGTGAACTAGCTCTTGGCCAGAACATGCGTATCGCGTTCATGCCTTGGAACGGTTACAACTTCGAGGATTCCATCCTTGTATCTGAGCGTGTTGTACAGGAAGACCGCCTGACAACTATCCACATCCAAGAGCTATCTTGTGTGGCGCGTGATACTAAGCTAGGTGCGGAAGAAATCACTGCCGATATCCCGAACGTGGGTGAAGCAGCGCTATCTAAGCTGGATGAGTCAGGTATCGTTTACATCGGTGCTGAAGTTAAGGGTGGCGACATCCTAGTTGGTAAGGTGACACCTAAGGGTGAAACTCAGCTAACTCCTGAAGAGAAGCTACTACGTGCTATCTTCGGTGAGAAAGCGTCTGACGTGAAAGACTCTTCTCTACGCGTACCTAACTCTGTGTCTGGTACTATCATCGACGTTCAGGTCTTTACCCGTGACGGCGTTGAGAAAGACAAGCGTGCGCTAGAAATCGAAGAGATGCAGCTGAAAGAAGCTAAGAAAGACATCACTGAAGAATTCCAGATCCTTGAGGGTGGTCTTCTTGCACGTGTTCGTACTCTTCTTCTTGCCGCTGGTTACAGCGAAGACAAACTGTCTTCAATGGACCGCGAGAAGCTGTTCGCACAGACTCTTGATGACGAAGCACAGCAGAACCAGCTTGAGCAGCTAGCCGAGCAGTACGACGAGCTGAAAGCTGAGTTCGATAAGAAATTTGAAACCAAGCGCCGTAAGATCACGCAGGGTGATGACCTAGCACCGGGTGTCCTTAAGATTGTTAAGGTTTACCTAGCTGTTAAGCGTCGTATCCAGCCTGGTGATAAGATGGCGGGTCGTCACGGTAACAAGGGTGTAATCTCGAAGATTTGTCCTGTTGAAGACATGCCGTACGACGAAAAAGGTCAGACAGTAGACATCGTACTTAACCCGCTGGGTGTACCGTCTCGTATGAACATCGGTCAGATCCTGGAGACTCACTTGGGTCTTGCAGCGAAAGGTATCGGTGACAAGATCAACGAGATGCTTAAGCAGCAGCAGGAACTACACCAGTTCCGTAACTTCCTGCAGAAAGTGTACGATCTGGGCGACACGCGCCAGAACGTAGACATTGCCGCACTAAGCGATGATGAAGTACGTACTCTGATCGGTAACCTGCGTAACGGTCTACCAATCGCGACACCTGTCTTCGACGGTGCGCCAGAAGCGTCGATCAAAGAACTTCTGAAATTGGGTGACCTACCAGAATCAGGTCAGCTGACTCTGTTTGATGGCCGTACTGGTGACAAGTTTGAGCGTCCTGTAACTGTAGGTTACATGTACATGCTGAAACTGAACCACTTGGTTGATGACAAGATGCATGCCCGTTCTACCGGTTCTTACAGCCTTGTTACTCAGCAGCCGCTGGGTGGTAAAGCTCAGTTCGGTGGTCAGCGTTTCGGTGAGATGGAAGTGTGGGCACTAGAAGCATATGGTGCCGCATACACCCTACAGGAAATGCTAACTGTTAAGTCGGATGACGTTAACGGCCGTACGAAGATGTACAAGAACATCGTCGATGGCGACCATCGTATGGAACCTGGTATGCCGGAATCGTTCAACGTATTGTTGAAAGAAATCCGCTCGTTGGGTATCAACATCGAGCTGGAAGACGAATAAGCCTCGGTTCATACCAAGATTTATTAGTTACTCCGGTATAAATATGAAGGCGCCAGCAGACTGGCGCCTTTATGGGTCAACTCCTCACAGGAGCCGAATGTGAAAGACTTACTTAAGTTTCTGAAAGCACAACACAAGACTGAAGAATTTGATGCAATCAAAATCGGTCTTGCTTCACCAGACATGATCCGTTCATGGTCTTTCGGTGAAGTTAAAAAACCAGAAACCATCAACTACCGTACTTTTAAGCCTGAGCGTGACGGTCTTTTCTGTGCACGTATCTTTGGCCCGGTAAAAGACTACGAGTGTCTTTGTGGCAAGTACAAGCGCCTGAAGCACCGTGGTGTTATCTGTGAAAAATGTGGTGTAGAAGTAACTCAGACTAAAGTGCGTCGTGAGCGCATGGGTCACATTGAGCTAGCTTCTCCTGTAGCCCACATCTGGTTCCTTAAGTCACTGCCATCTCGTATCGGTCTGTTAATGGACATGCCGCTACGTGACATCGAGCGTGTACTTTACTTTGAATCTTACGTGGTAATCGAACCAGGTATGACCAACCTTGAGCGTAGCCAGCTGCTGTCTGAAGAACAGTACCTGGATGCACTTGAAGAGTGGGGCGACGAGTTCGACGCGAAGATGGGTGCAGAAGCCGTTCAAGCACTTTTGGGCAATATGGACCTGAATGCTGAAATCGAGCTGATGCGCGAAGAGCTAGAAGAAACTAACTCTGAAACCAAGCGTAAGAAGCTAACCAAGCGTCTTAAGTTGGTAGAAGCATTCCTACAGTCAGGTAACAACCCAGAGTGGATGATCCTGTCTGTACTGCCAGTACTTCCGCCGGACCTACGTCCGTTGGTACCGCTAGATGGTGGTCGTTTCGCAACTTCAGATCTGAACGATCTGTACCGTCGCGTTATCAACCGTAACAACCGTCTGAAGCGTCTACTGGACCTAGCAGCCCCTGACATCATCGTTCGTAATGAAAAACGTATGCTGCAGGAGTCTGTTGATGCATTGCTTGATAACGGTCGCCGTGGCCGCGCTATCACAGGTTCGAACAAGCGTCCTCTGAAATCTTTGGCTGACATGATCAAAGGTAAGCAGGGTCGTTTCCGTCAGAACCTACTTGGTAAGCGTGTAGACTACTCAGGTCGTTCTGTTATCACCGTAGGTCCATACCTACGCCTGCACCAGTGTGGTCTTCCTAAGAAGATGGCACTTGAGCTATTCAAACCATTTATCTACGGCAAGCTAGAGACTCGTGGTCTGGCGACAACGATCAAAGCTGCTAAGAAGATGGTAGAGCGCGAAGAAGCGGTTGTTTGGGATATCCTGGACGAAGTGATCCGCGAACACCCAGTAATGCTTAACCGTGCACCAACACTGCACCGTTTGGGTATCCAGGCATTCGAACCAGTACTAATCGAAGGTAAAGCGATTCAGCTTCACCCACTAGTGTGTGCGGCATATAACGCCGACTTCGATGGTGACCAGATGGCGGTACACGTACCTCTAACTCTGGAAGCACAGCTAGAAGCACGTGCGCTGATGATGTCTACCAACAACATCCTTTCACCAGCATCTGGTGATCCGATCATCGTACCTTCTCAGGACGTTGTATTGGGTCTTTACTACATGACTCGTGAAAAGATCAACGCGAAAGGCGAAGGCATGTACCTTGAAGGTCCTGCTGAAGCTGAAAAAGCATACCGTACAGGTAATGCTGAGCTACACGCTCGCGTTAAGGTTCGTATCACTGAACACCACGCTGATGAGCAAGGCAACCTAGTTGCTGACACCAAGCTGGTTGATACGACTGTTGGTCGTGCAATGCTATGGACAATCGTACCGAAAGGTCTGCCATACAGCCTTGTTAACACTGAAGCTCTAGGTAAGAAGCAGATCTCTAAACTGCTTAACACCTGTTACCGTGAGCTGGGCATGAAAGATACTGTTATCTTCGCTGACCAGATCATGTACACAGGTTTTGCTTACGCGGCACTATCTGGTGTTTCTGTTGGTATCGACGACATGGTTGTACCAGAAGCGAAATACACCAAGATCGCCGAAGCTGAAGCTGAAGTTGCTGAAATCCAGGAGCAGTTCCAGTCAGGTCTTGTTACCGCGGGCGAGCGTTACAACAAAGTTATCGATATCTGGGCAACAGCCAACGAGCAGGTTGCTAAGGCGATGATGGATAACCTGTCTTTCGACACTGTTATCAACCGTGACGGCGAAGAAGAGCAGCAGAAATCGTTCAACAGCGTATACATGATGGCCGACTCAGGTGCTCGTGGTTCTGCAGCACAGATTCGTCAGCTAGCGGGTATGCGTGGTCTGATGGCTAAGCCGGATGGCTCAATCATCGAAACACCGATCACGGCGAACTTCCGTGAAGGTCTGAACGTACTTCAGTACTTCATCTCTACTCACGGTGCTCGTAAGGGTCTAGCCGATACCGCACTTAAGACTGCGAACTCCGGTTACCTAACACGTCGTCTAGTAGACGTTGCTCAGGACGTAGTAATCACGTCTGATGACTGTGGCACTCACGAAGGTATCACCATGATGCCTCTGATCGAGGGTGGTGACGTTAAAGAGCAACTTGGTGATCGCGTTCTTGGCCGTGTGGTTGCAGAAGACGTTATCAAGCCAGGTACAGACGAAGTTCTAGCGCCTCGTAACACGCTTCTTGATGAGAAGTGGTGTGAGATCCTAGAAGCGAACTCTGTTGACCAGGTGAAAGTACGTTCTGTGGTTACCTGTCAGAATGACTTCGGTTGTTGTAAGAACTGTTACGGTCGTGACCTTGCACGTGGTCACCTAGTGAACCAAGGTGAAGCGGTTGGTGTTGTTGCAGCACAGTCAATCGGTGAACCGGGTACACAGCTGACGATGCGTACGTTCCACATCGGTGGTGCGGCATCTGCAGCAGCGGCTGAGAACAGCATTCAGGTTAAGAACACAGGTTCTCTGAAACTGCACAATGCTAAGTTCGTAACCAACAACGAAGGCAAGCTAGTAATTACTTCTCGTGCCTCAGAAATGAGCGTTATCGATGAATTCGGTCGTACGAAAGAGAACTACAAACTGCCATACGGTTCTCACCTGACTAAAGGTGACGGCGCAGAAGTAACAGCTGGTGAAGTTGTTGCTAACTGGGACCCGCACACAATGCCAATCATCACCGAAGTAGCTGGTCGTATCCAGTTCGTTGATCTGATTGATGGTGTGACTGTTTCTCGTCAGACTGATGAGCTAACGGGTCTGTCTATGATTACCGTACTAGACGCTGCAGAGCGTACCGGTGCAGGTAAAGACATGCGTCCAACCGTTAAGTTGGTTGACGAAAACGGTAACGATGTAATGATCGCCGGCACTGAAATGCCAGCTCAGTACTTCCTACCGGGTAAAGCAATCATCCAGCTAGAAGACGGCGCAATGGTTGGTATCGGTGATACGCTAGCACGTATCCCACAGGCATCTGGCGGTACGAAAGATATCACCGGTGGTCTACCACGAGTTGCTGACCTATTCGAAGCACGTAAGCCTAAAGAGCCTGCGATCCTTGCTGAAATCACTGGTACCGTATCGTTCGGTAAAGAGACTAAAGGTAAGCGTCGTCTGATCATCACACCTGCAGAAGGTAACGCATACGAAGAAATGGTTCCTAAGTGGCGCCAGTTGAACGTATTCGAAGGTGAGAAGGTTGAGAAGGGTGATGTAATCGCCGATGGTCCAGAGGCTCCACACGATATCCTACGTCTGCGTGGCGTTCACGCCGTTGCAGAGTACATCGTGAACGAGGTTCAGGAAGTTTACCGTCTACAGGGCGTTAAGATTAACGATAAGCACATCGAGACTATCGTTCGTCAGATGCTACGTAAGGCAACTATCCTGTCTTCTGGTGATTCTGAGTTCCTACCTGGTGAGCAGGTTGAGTTCTCTCGCGTCACTATCGCGAACCGTAAGCTAGAAGCTGAAGGCAAGCTACCAGCAACGTTTGAGCGTGATCTACTAGGTATCACCAAAGCGTCGCTTGCAACTGAGTCGTTCATCTCGGCAGCATCGTTCCAGGAAACAACTCGCGTACTAACAGAAGCTGCAGTTTCTGGTAAGCGTGATGACCTACGTGGCCTGAAAGAGAACGTAATCGTTGGTCGTCTGATCCCTGCTGGTACCGGTTTCGCGTACCACCAGAACCGTCAGCGCCAGCGTGATGCAGAGCTTGAGCCAGTTGCACCACAGGTAGATGCAGAGCAGGCATCGCAAGATCTTGCTGCGCTACTGAACGCAGGCCTAAGCGACGAAAACTAATCGTCAGCTAACGCATTGAATAAAAGGGTACCTTCGGGTGCCCTTTTTTATTGCCTGCGATTTGGGCTAGGGCCTGCCAGAAAGCAGATTAATGTATGAGAAGGGGAGAAGGGAAGTGGCTACGAGTGAGCGAAATACTGGGCTTTGCTTTTGCAGGATGCAGGAATAAGGCGTATAAAAGAATGGCCAGCCTGATCGGTGGATCAGGCTGGTGGCAGGTGAGGACAGGTAATGTGGCCTAGGCGCCCGGAGGGAAGGCTAGGCTCTCACTGATTAGTTCTATCAGTTTGTCCTCAAGGGCAAAGCGGATTTCAATCAGCTCGCCGATGGCAGATAGGTCGCTGTCAAAGTCTGGCAGCTCATCATCTTCACCCATGTCGGTATATTTGTCGCTGAAGTTCAGCAACGGGTCGGTGGTTTGGGTGATTTGTGCGTAAAGTTGGGAAATTTCTTCTGTGGGTGAATAGCCCGTCGCATTCCAGCGCTCCATGACCATATCGTAGATTTTGAAGTGGCCTTCGGAGATATAGTCGACCAATTGTTGGCTGAAAAGTTGGAGTTGAGAAGTGGTTGGAAGTTGGCGGTTATTACTTTCAAACGGGGGAAGTCCAGCTAACTTGCAGTAATCGATTAGCAATTGTTGCCGAGACATCAGCCAGTGGTCAATGACGTCACTGGTGCCGCCCCATTGTTTTTGTACTTGCTCGAATTTACTTAACATGACCATGCCCTCATGATCTACAGTACCGAGACAGGGTACTGGAAACAATACCTGTTAATCTCTTAAAAAAGAGAACCTTGAATTACGGATCCTTTTCCGTATTAACTTTAGATTGCCAGTAAAAACGATACCCTGCAAGGATGGATGTGACGTTGATGTTAAAAAAACAAGAAAAAGGCTATTGGTGCATAGTCAAAGATCGCCAGCTCTTCTTGGAGGATCAACAACTTCCACTCAAAGAGCCGTGCGAAGTAGGGTTTGATCTTGAAAATGTGGTGGAGGTTGGCCAATACCAAGGCTTCCCCGTTTACTGGCTCGAAGCGCCAGAGGGTATTGATGAAGCCGGGTTTGATAGCCTACGGGCACTGCTGACCATCGACGGTGAGTTGTTCAACCTTGCCGGGCGGGCTATCCAGTTATCGCATATGCTGCACTCTCAGCGCTTTTGCCCACAATGTGGTAGCGAATGTCAGATGGTCCATGCTGAGCTTGCTATGGCTTGTCAGGGATGCCACAGCCACCACTATCCACGGTTATCACCATGCGTCATTGTCGCGGTACGGAAACAGGACAAGATCCTGTTGGCCCAGCATCCGCGCCACAAAACCGGCATGTATACGGTCGTCGCAGGTTTTGTCGAAGCCGGGGAGACATTGGAGCAGTGTGTTGCCAGAGAGGTGTTGGAAGAGACCGGGATAGTTGTGACTAACATACGATATTTCGGTAGTCAGCCCTGGGCATTTCCGTCCAATTTGATGATGGGCTTTTTGGCGGACTACCAAAGTGGTGAGCTGAACCCGGATTATGCAGAACTTAGCGATGCGATTTGGGCGACAAAAGAGACTTTACCGGATCTCGCCCCGCCAGGAACGATTGCCAGGGCGTTGATTGAGCAGACTTTGGTATTAATGGAAGGGGATGAAGGCTAACAGCCATCGAGCCAGAATAAAAAAACCCTCCGCGAGGAGGGGTAAGGTGCAGTTATTTTGCCTTCTACGAGCAAAGTCATTGTTATTATTGCTAGCGCGCAGATTTTGTACCACGATAGGTCAGGAAGTCGCAAATCTGGTGACCAGATTGTTACTGTAAACTTGATCCGGTTAACAAATGGCCCCTTTTGTTGACCGCCCGGAGTGATACAATACGCGCATAATAAAATCATGGAGTCCTAAATGAGCGAACTAAAGAATGACCGCTACCTTCGCGCTTTATTGAAGCAGCCAGTCGATTGCACCCCGGTATGGATGATGCGTCAGGCAGGGCGTTACCTACCTGAATACCGCGCGACTCGCAGTGTAGCCGGTGACTTCATGTCGCTATGTAAAAATGCTGAGCTTGCCAGTGAGGTAACACTACAGCCTTTGCGCCGTTTCCCGCTTGATGCGGCGATCCTGTTCTCCGATATCCTGACCATCCCTGATGCGATGGGCTTGGGACTTTATTTTGAAGCCGGTGAAGGACCGAAATTTGAACGTCCTATCACCTGTAAGGCTGACGTCGATAAGATTGGCCTGCCAGATCCTGAAGGTGAACTGCAGTACGTGATGAATGCTGTTCGCCAGATCCGCAAGGACCTACAAGGTGAAGTGCCACTAATTGGCTTCTCAGGTAGCCCTTGGACACTGGCGACCTACATGGTTGAGGGCGGTAGCTCAAAGGCGTTCACCAAAATCAAGAAGATGATGTATGCCGAGCCGCAAACCCTGCACCTGTTGCTGGATAAACTGGCAGACAGCGTAGTTGAGTACCTGAACGCACAGATCAAGGCCGGTGCCCAGTCGGTAATGGTATTTGACACTTGGGGTGGCGTATTGACCCCGCGCGACTACAACGAGTTCTCGCTGCGCTACATGCACAAGATTGTCGATGGCCTGATCCGTGAAAACGACGGCCGCCGTGTGCCTGTGACACTATTTACCAAGAACGGTGGTATGTGGCTAGAGCAGATCGCTGCCACAGGCTGTGATGCCGTTGGCCTTGACTGGACCATCAATATTGCCGATGCCAAGAAGCGTGTGGGCGATAAAGTTGCCCTGCAGGGCAACATGGACCCATCAATGCTTTACGCCCAGCCTGAGCGTATCCGCCAGGAAGTTGCCACTATCCTTGAAGGGTTCGGTGATGGCGGTACTGGCCACGTGTTCAACCTAGGCCACGGTATCCACCTGGATGTGCCGCCAGAGAACGCAGGCGTGTTCGTTGACGCGGTACACGAGCTGTCAAAGCCATACCACAAATAAAAGCGGTCGAAAGCGGCGCTATGGTTCTAAGGCCCTGAGGGGTAAGTGTCGCACTATCGTATTAGAAAACAAAAATCCTCGGGTTAATCTCGGGGATTTTTTATGTCTATTTGATTGGAAGTAACTAGACAGTAAATAGCTGTAGCGGGATGTTTATTTACAGGTATGAAGTGAACATCATCTTGCACAGCACCACAGCACCACAGCACCACAGCACCACAGCACCACAGCACCACAGCACCACAGCACCACAGCACCACAGCACCACAGCACCACAGCACCGACGTTTCACATCTTCTCGAGATGCTGGTGGACATACTCGCGGATATACGGAACCACCTCTTCCTCGAACCACGGGTTTTTCTTCAGCCACAGGGTGTTGCGCGGCGAAGGGTGCGGCATCGGGATGAATTCTGGCGCCCAGTTGCGCCACGCTTTGACGGTTTCGGTCAGTGTCTTGGGTTTGTCCTTGAGGTAGCGCTGCTGGGCATACTGGCCAACTAGCAGGGTCATGCCGATATCAGGTAATAGCGGCCAGACTTGTGGGTGCCATTGTGGTGCACACTCGGGACGTGGGGGCAGGTCGCCAGATTTTCCACGACCGGGGTAGCACAATCCCATCGGCATGATGGCAATGTGTTCGGGGTTGTAGAAGGTTTCGCGGTCGAGCTCCAACCAGCGGCGGAGACGATCGCCGCTAGGGTCGTTCCACGGGATCCCGGTGTCATGAACCTTGGTACCCGGTGCCTGCCCTATGATCATCAAGCGAGCGTTGCTGGCGGCTTGGATGACCGGCCTTGGGCCTAGTGGGAGATGATCTTGGCAGATCGTGCACTGGCGTACTTGATCGAGCAGGTTATCAAGTTGTTGCTTGTCGGCTGAAGAACTCATATAAGCTCCGTGAAAGGCATCAGTAGCCTTGCTGAAAGTCTATGGCATAACGCAGCGGTTGTTGGCTGAGCCAACGCTGGGCATTATCGCGGAAAATAGCCATGACTTGGTGAGGGAAACTCTCCGCGGCAATGTGCGGGGTAATGGTAATAGTAGGATGTCGCCAAAACGGGTGGCTTTGGGGGAGTGGCTCCTGTTTGAAAACATCAAGAAAAGCGTGTGCGATTGCACCGCTGTCTAAGGCGCTGAGCAGGCCAGTTTCGCACAGGGCGTTGCCCCGCCCAACGTTGAACAACACTGCCTGGCGACAATGGTTCAGGCTGGTGGCATTGAGTATATCGTCGGTATCAGCCGTCGCCGGCAAGGTCGAAATCAGGAAGTCTGCCTTTTCAAGCGCCTGATTGAGCTTGGTAAGTGGAACAATAGTATCGAAAGCAGGCTCACCGGATTGGCCTGTACGATTGACCCCGATAAGCTCAAGCCCTAGGGCCTTAGCTGAGCGGGCGAGGTGGCTACCGATGCTGCCGGTACCCAGTACCACCATCGTCTTGCCGGCGAGGGAAGTGTAAGGGTGGGGCTGCCAGTGATTGGCCTGCTGTTGGCTTTGGTAGGTATTGAAATGGCGCTGGTGGGCGATAGTCCAACCCAGAACGTATTCACTGATCAACTGGCCGAAGCAACCACGGATATTGGTTAGGCTATAGTCCTGACGTAGGTTTGTTTTGGTCAAGGCATCGATGCCAGCAAAGGTTGATTGGATCCACTCAAGGGCCGGAAACTCGTCGAGCAGCGGTGCGACCTTTGGTGGATCGGCCAGCAAAATTGTGGCTTCTTTGGGTTGCTGGGTTAGTGTCAGCCCGGCTATTGGTTGCTCGGCCAGCAGGGTTTCATAGGCCGTTTGCTGGCGGGAGACAATCATCAGTTTATGCATCTTCGCTCCTTGGTGCTGGCACGGGGTTATCCGCGTTCCATGTATTGCAGTAGCAGGGGTATACAAGTAAGATCCGTGGCAAATCACAATTGCGGATTATCCCATGCTAAAGAATCCAGTTCAGCTCCGTTTAGAAAAATTAGAACCATGGCAACACATTACCTTTATGGTGTCACTGTGTGAACGAATGTATCCCAACTATGCGTTCTTCTGTCAGCAAACGGAGTTCGCGGATGAGCAGAAATACCGTTCGATTCTGGACAGTATCTGGGAAATTTTGACCGTAAAAACGGCTAAGATTAACTTCGAGAAGCAGCTAGAGAAACTCGAAGAGTTGGTACCGAATGCAGAAGACTACGATCTGTATGCGGTAAACCCAGCGATTGATGCCTGTGCGGCACTGGCTGATTTGCTTCATGCCATGCTGGACCGTGACCTGATGTTGGAAACATTGGCGAAGCTGAGCTCGCTGTCTGCTGCGACGGTGGCGGATCTTGAGTTGGCCCAGACCGGTGTTGAAATCACCAATGAAAACCAGAAAGAAAATGAAGCGGTATGTGCCGAGTGGGACATGCAATGGGCCATTTTCCGTGCGCTGAAAGAAGCTGAGCGTCGTGATATCGAGTTGATCAAAGGTCTGCGTCAGGAATTACGCGAAGATCCGGTCAGTAATATCGGTATCGAGTTATAAGCGACCTGCTTTGAATAGAGAAGGGCCCTGTGGGGCCTTTTTTTGTGCCTGATGGACTTGGCAATTTCCTACTGGGATAAAGCTATAGCGGTCACCGGCGGGGGTGTAATGGATTTGTGAAGTTTTAAATATTAATTAGTGGCTTAATTCTAAGTGATTTATCCTGGTTTGTTTGCAGGTGGCAATCCATTCCACTTATTTTGTTTTTCTGCTTGTATTGTTCCGCTACCGGCGTTTATAACAAAGGTGTCGCGGAAAACAGCTTGTTTTCCAGTTTTTTCCTGTCAGCTAGGACGAGTTATGCCAGTATCAGCTATCAACATTGCTGTTTCCTGCAAGGGCTTCAAAGTCGTTGCGGCTAGCCTGCTCCTCCTGCTCTCTCTGGGTCTTATCCGGGGCTGACAGGCCGCATCTCAATTTTCCTGTCAGCTTGAAGCGAAGCTGATAGGTCAATGTTCTCACCTGAATTTCCCTTAGTTTCCTTCAAGCCGACGCGGTAGAGGATAACTATGTTAAGTGCACGCAACATCGCCGCCTTGGGCTTTATGACTTTCGCTATGTACCTTGGTGCTGGCAACCTGATCTTCCCTCCGTTCCTTGGCTTACAGGCCGGAGAACACTTTATTTCCGGCATGGCGGGATTCTTGCTAACTGGGGTTGGTCTACCAGCACTGGCATTGGTGATGGTGGCGTTGGTTAATGGCTCCGATAACCTGACAGCGGCTCTGCCCAAGCCTGTTGCCACTGGCTTTTGGGTGATGGTGTTTATCGTAATTGGCCCTGCCTTTGTGATCCCGCGAGCCATTACTGTTGCCTACCAGTTTAGTTTTGCCCCCTTTGTTGGCGAGGCGGCGTTGCTGCCGTTCACTGTCGTATTCTGTTTGGCAGCGATTGTGTTTGCACTTTACCCTGGCAAGTTGGTCGATACGCTTGGCAAGTGGCTGACCCCGATGCTGGTGGTGATTCTATCTGTGCTGGCGGTAACTGCCTTCATGTCCCCGGCAGGTGAAACCTTGGCTGCAGTCGGGCCATATCAGGACAAAGCATTTGCCGAGGGGCTGACCCAAGGCTACATGACCATGGATGCGCTGGGTTCGATTGGCTTTGGCTGGATCATCTTCCGAGCAATCCGCGAAATGGGTGTGGAGTGCCCGAAAGCGACCGCCAAATACACCCTAATGGCTGCAGTCATGTATGCCGTGGCGATGGCCCTGGTATACCTGTCTTTGGCCTATATTGGCTCAACCAGTGCCAGCCTGGGGTCGTCTTTCGGCAATGGTGGCGAGATCCTGACGGCATTTACCCTGACCCACTTCGGTACCTTGGGTAGTGTCCTTTTGGGCGTCGTGATGATTTTGGCCTGCTTGACCACTGCGATTGGTGTTACCACCGCAGGGAGCGAGTTTTACAGCCGTACATTCCAGCCAGTGACTTACTCGCGCAGTGTATGGGTAACAATGATCGTTGCTGGGCTTGTGGCCAACCTTGGTTTGGATCAGCTGTTGGCGATCACCCTGCCGGTGGTTGTGGCCCTGCACCCCGTTGCCATTGCCCTGTTGGTCGTTGCCCCGTTGCGCCGCCGCTTGGCGACTCCGGCGGTGATGGCTGCGATAATCACGGCACTGGCCTTCGGCAGTGTGGATGCCTTGCATATCCTAGGCAAGATGCCTGCAGAGATGGATCATTGGTTAGCGCAATATTTACCGCTTTATAACGATTATGCAGGCTGGGTGGTCCCTAGCTTGGTGATGGTGGCGATAGGTGTTGTGGCGAGCAGGGCAACACGGCCTGTGTTGGCGGTACAACCTTGAATTAAAGTAGTGATGTGTTGAGAAAAGAGAAAGGGGCCATTAGGCCCCTTTCGTTATTATGCGGTTAGCAAGTGCGGCTATTTACCGCTGGTGAGATCATTCGTCGTCTTTGCTTTCGATTACGCCGTGGGTTTTCTTCCACTTCTCCCAGCGCTGGTAAGCCAACTGCTGCATGTCGGTGTTTTTGTCGGCTTCGTCGACAATCTCTTCACCCACTAGGTGCTCAAAGATATCTTCCATGGTCACCAGGCCTTGGACTGTGCCGTATTCATCGACGACCAAGACCAGTTGGGAGCGCTCTTTCATTAACTGCTCGAACGCTTTTGGCACGCTGGCATTGTTCATGATGACCGGCAGCGGGCGCATCAGGGTTCCTAGCTCTTTTTGGCCACGGCCAGCCTGGCTTTCGGCAAACAGCTCAAGGCGGTGGACGAAGCCAAGGATATTGTCTTTCTGCTCGCTGTAGACCAACGGGCGCGAGAACGGGCTGTCTTTGTGCTGCGACAGGAACTCGTTGATCGGCTGCTCGGCATCCACACGGAACAGTACCGGACGCGGTGTCATGATTTTGGTAACGCTGACATCGCGGAACTGCAGCAGGTTAGTCATGATTTTGGACTCGCCTTCAGCCAGTTCGCCCGACTCTTTGGCCAGCATGGCCATCGCTGATAGCTCGTCTCGCATTTTCGGAGCCTCATGGCCACGGGATAGGCGGCGGGTGATCTGCTCGGAAACCCAGACGAACGGGGTTAGGGCCCAAACCATCCAGCGCAGGGTCGATGCCGAAGCGGGTGCTAGCTGACGCCAGTAGGTTGCACCGATTGTCTTCGGGATAATTTCGGAGAATAGCAAAATACCAATCGTCAGTACGCCGGAGAAAACACCTAGCCATTGGCTACCGAATACCACTGCAGCCTGAGCACCGGCTGTTGCCGCACCAATGGTGTGGGCAATGGTATTGAGGGTTAGGATTGACGCTAGCGGGCGGTCAATGTTGTCTTTCAGGGCAGCCAAGCGGTCTGCTGCTGGGTGGCCTTGCTGGCGCAGGGTACCAATGTAACTAGGGGAGATGCTGAGAAGAACAGCTTCCAGGACTGAACAAATAAACGAAACACCAATCGCAACAGCGATGTAAATCGTAAGGAGTATCATGCTTACCTTAGTAATAATTAACGGATTACGCCTATATTAATCGGTGTTGAAGCGAATAAATACAACTATTTCACCCCTCATATTAGTAACATTTTGTGAACTTGCGCTCAGTTTATGGTTAAAGAGCCCGCACCTAACCACATCAAGGCTGACAAACCTTTGCCACACGGGCTTCTTTTGAATTAGAGTTGATGCGTCTTAAGAAAAAACCTTAGAAGGGAAACCTAATGAACAAGACCCAACTGATTGACCTGATCGCTGAAAAAGCGGATCTTTCTAAAGCTCAAGCTAAAGCTGCTCTAGAGTCTACACTAGACGGTATCACTGACGCGCTTAAAGAAGGTGACCAGGTTCAACTAATCGGCTTTGGTACTTTCAAAGTAAACCACCGTGCAGCGCGTACTGGCCGTAACCCACAAACGGGTCAGGAAATCCAGATCGCAGCAGCCAACGTACCAGCTTTCGTTGCTGGTAAAGCACTGAAAGACTCAGTGAAATAATCTATACTCCGCCAGGTATCTATCTGGCGGAGTTTTTCCATGAAGCGACTACTGACTTTTCTTACCCTCTCGCTATTAGCGGGATGCGCCTCCAATCCAACAGTCCCCGAAAACAACCTTACGCCAGTCGTGACCCATACCGGTGGCCAGAGCCTCGGTGATAGCACGTCAATCTATTGGTTTACCTCACAGCAAAATCGTCCCGTCAGTCTGGCTGACCGCGTAATGGCCGGTGATTATGGTGATTACCGCACTGATTACCGTTGGCGCGATGGCAAGTTGCGTGAAATAAAGCGTGAAGGTAGGCAGCTCGACGAGCAGCAAATTAAGCCGTTTTCCCTGCATGTACGTTACGACACCTTAGGCAATGCTGTTTTTCAGCGCTATACCCTCGGTGACGAGCTTATCCCGCTTAGCGGCGACCAACTCCAGCAGTTGGTCCAAGAGGCCAAGCATGGTACGGATGTGGTCAAGCAGCAGCGCAAGGATGATTTGTCACTGGTGCAGGGTTTCTGGAAGCAGGGGCAGTTCTACCGCTGTGGTGATGAGCGCCAACTCAAAGTGAACTTCAAGCCCGAATTACCTGAATATTTAGAGCAGCAACTGCAGGACCTTCAGTTGGATGGGTATATGGCAGTGATCGGCCAGGTCCGCCGAGGCACCTTGACGGCAAATACGCTGTTGATGCTAACCGACAACCAGCCAGCCTGCCTGAGTGCACCTGTTCTGCTGACGAACTGATCCTGTGGGGTTGGGCCTATGTGATGGCCTGAATGAAAAAACGCGCCCTTGGGCGCGTTTTTTGATAGCACAGAGTCAGCGTGGGCGCCTAGGCGTCTTGCTGCTCTCGAGCAACGGCACGGTAGCCGATGTCGTTGCGGTGGAACATACCGTTCCAGCTGACTTGCTTGGTTAGCTCGTAGGCACGCTGCTGGGCTTCAGATACCGAGTTGCCTAGGGCTGTTGCACACAATACGCGACCGCCGTTGGTCACGATCTCGCCTTCGGCGTTGGTTGCTGTGCCGGCATGGAAGATCTTCTGGCCTTCCGCGTCTGTGCTTGGCAGGCTGATCACATCGCCCTTGGCATAGCTTGCCGGATAACCGCCAGCGGCCAGGACCACACCGATTGAGGCGCGTGGGTCCCACTTGGATTCTGCTTGGTCCAGCTTCTCGTCAATTGCCATTAGGCAAAGCTCAACCAGATCCGATTCCATACGCATCATAATTGGTTGGGTTTCAGGATCGCCGAAGCGGCAGTTGTACTCGATAACTTTCGGCGTACCGTCTGCAGCAATCATCAGGCCAGCGTAAAGGAAACCAGTGTAAGGGTGACCTTCTGCCGCCATACCGCGTACAGTTGGGTAGATAACCTCTTCCATGATGCGGTTGTGGATTTCCGTCGTAACAACGGGTGCCGGTGAGTAAGCACCCATACCGCCAGTGTTAGGGCCAGTGTCTTTGTCGCCAACACGCTTGTGGTCCTGGCTGGTGGCCATTGGTAAGACGTTCTCGCCGTCAACCATCACGATGAAGCTCGCTTCCTCGCCTTCCAGGAACTCTTCGATAACCACTCGGCTACCTGCTTCGCCGAAGGCATTGCCCGCTAGCATGTCTTTGATAGCGTCTTCTGCTTCTTCAAGGGTCATCGCAACGATAACACCTTTACCGGCAGCTAGGCCGTCAGCCTTAACCACGATAGGCGCGCCTTGCTCGCGAACGTAAGCTAAAGCAGGCTCGATTTCGGTGAAGTTGGCGTAGGCGCCGGTTGGGATCTGGTGGCGGGCCAGAAAGTCCTTGGTAAAGGCTTTAGAGCCTTCTAGCTGGGCTGCAGCTTCAGTAGGGCCGAAGATTGGTAGGCCAGCTGCGCGGAAAGCATCAACCACACCGATAACCAACGGTGCTTCCGGACCAACAATGGTCAGCTCAATTGCTTTTTCTTTAGCAAAGGCGACCAAAGCTTCGATGTCTTCAACGCCGATAGCAACGTTTTCCAGTTTAGGCTCCAGAGCCGTACCGGCGTTGCCAGGGGCAACAAAAACGGTTTCAACGTTTGGGTTTTGTGCGGCTTTCCAGCCCAGCGCGTGCTCACGACCACCGGCACCAATAATCAATACATTCATCTTAATCCCTTATTGCTGTGCCATTTACCTGAACTTAGAAAATGGCTTGCATTAAAATCATGAAAGCCTTTGGCATATCATCTGATATTCAAAGGCGAAATCTAAATATGACAAAGCCCAGGGCGTACCCTGGGCTTGCGTGATTAGTGGCGGAAGTGGCGCATGCCGGTAAAGATCATCGCCATGCCGTGCTCGTCGGCAGCATCGATCACTTCCTGGTCGCGCATCGAGCCACCTGGCTGGATAACACATTTGATGCCCGCTTCAGCAGCCGCATCGATACCGTCACGGAACGGGAAGAAGGCATCAGAAGCCATTACGCTACCTGCAACTTCCAAATTCTCGTCAGCCGCTTTGATACCGGCAATTTTCGCTGAGTAAACGCGGCTCATCTGGCCTGCGCCCACACCGATAGTCATATCGCCTTTAGCGTAAACAATCGCGTTAGACTTCACGAATTTCGCTACCTTCCAGCAGAATAGGGCATCTTTCAACTCTTCTTCTGTTGGCTGGCGCTTAGAGACCACCTTAAGGTCAGCTTCAGACACCATACCTTGGTCACGGTCTTGAACAAGTAGGCCGCCGTTAACGCGCTTCACGTCAAAGCCGGTTGTCTTGGTTGTCCACTCACCACACTCAAGTAGGCGAAGGTTCTTCTTGGCTGCAACAATTTCAACTGCTTCAGCTGAAACAGACGGTGCAATGATCACCTCAACGAATTGACGCTCAGTGATAGCCGTTGCCGTAGCAGCGTCTAGTTCACGGTTGAATGCGATAATGCCGCCAAATGCAGATGTTGGGTCAGTCTTGAATGCGCGGTCGTAGGCTTCAAGGATGTTGTCACCCAGCGCTACACCACAAGGGTTGGCGTGTTTTACAATCACACAAGCTGGTTGGTCGAACTCTTTCACACATTCCAGCGCCGCATCAGTATCTGCGATGTTGTTGTAAGACAGGGCTTTACCTTGGATCTGGCGAGCTGTTGCAACCGATGCTTCTTCTGGGTTGCTTTCTACATAGAAGGCAGCAGCCTGGTGGCTGTTTTCGCCATAGCGCATGTCCTGCTTCTTCTCGAACTGCTGGTTGAAAGTACGTGGGAATTTAGATTCCTCATCGCCTTCCTTGTTGTCGCCGTATGATGGCACCATAGTACCAAAGTAGTTGGCGATCATGCCGTCGTAGGCTGCAGTGTGCTCAAATGCTGCAATCGCTAGGTCAAAGCGGGTTGCATGAGTTAGTGAGCCTTCGTTGGCTGCCATTTCGGTCAGGACGCGATCGTAGTCGTGGGCATTAACGATGATTGTCACGTCTTTGTGGTTCTTCGCGGCAGAGCGAACCATTGTCGGGCCACCGATATCGATGTTTTCAACCGCATCTT
Source organism: Photobacterium rosenbergii (assembly GCF_003026455.1). Lineage (GTDB taxonomy): Bacteria > Pseudomonadota > Gammaproteobacteria > Enterobacterales > Vibrionaceae > Photobacterium > Photobacterium rosenbergii. The sequence goes on along the minus strand of NZ_PYMB01000034.1, from coordinate 8,143 downwards.
CCAGGGTGCAATCTGGGTTGGCAACTGTAGCTGCGAATGGGTATAGGTTCACAACAACCATATCGATTGGAGCGATACCGTGCTCGCCCATGACGGCATCATCAGTGCCGCGACGGCCCAGTACACCACCGTGAATCTTTGGATGCAGGGTCTTTACGCGACCGTCCATCATTTCAGGGAAGCCAGTGTGATCGGAAACTTCAGTCACCTTGATACCCTGTTCGGCAAGCAGGCGGGCTGTGCCACCAGTGGACAGGATGTCGACACCACGATCGGCAAGCGCCTGGGCGAACTCAACAATACCAGTTTTGTCTGACACGCTAATTAGCGCACGGCGGATAGGACGAGCGTTTTCCATTGCAACCATCTCTTTGTAAACACGGAGGACTATTTGCCAAAAGCCAGCGGGTGAGTGACTGGATTTTGGTAAATACCCTCGGCTAGAATCGAAGATACACACTGTGCTGCCGTTGATGTATTGTGATCAACGCGGCATATTTTACATTAATTCCACCACTACGCAAACGTTTGCTTTTTGTTGTTTGCTGATCACTGAAGGTTGGGGCGGTATGTATTTGATTGGCCAGCTGGCTAAGCACTGTGGGGTCAGTAGTGATACCTTGCGGTTTTACGAGAAGAACGGTTTATTGGTCCCTGCTGGACGCAGTGATAGCGGTTACCGGCTTTATAGCGAGGACGACTTATCTAGGATTCATTTTATCCTGCGGGCCAAGGCCGTGGGTCTGAGCCTTGATGAAATAAGGGAGTTGCTGGATATCCGTCTCGAGGCCAGCCAGCATAGCTGTGCCGAGGTCAAGGCGATCACCCAGGCTAAGTTAGATGAGGTTGATCGCAAGATGGCGGAGTTGTCACGTATCCGTCACGCGCTGAAGAAAATTAATGATGCCTGCTGCGGCCATGTTGATGACGATGCCAGCCACTGCTCTATCCTCGAAGCGCTGGGGGACGATGAGTCGCAGACGGGCCAACAGAGTGAAGAGCGCTGTTGCAGCGGGCGGGCCAGTTGCCCCGAGCATTAACCTAAATTAGCGCCCAATCGACAAATTATATTGGGCAGTCGGTGAAGTTGTGGTAGCGTCAAAGTATCGCCTTGTTATTGATAGGGAAAGTCATGTTGAAAGTGAATGAGTATTTTGATGGCCAGGTTAAATCCCTGGGGTTTGAAACATCTGGCGAGCGCGCCAGTGTTGGCGTAATGGCTGCGGGTGAGTACACGTTTGGTACTGCTGCGCCGGAGCGTATGACGGTGGTCAAGGGTGCCCTGACGGTAAAACTACCCGGCCATATCGAGTGGGAAACCTACTATGCCGGCGATGATTTTGAAGTCCCGGGTGACTCTTCGTTTGATGTGAAGGTGTCCGAGCCAACTGCCTACCTGTGTGATTACCTCTAGTCGCTTATTTTCTTTAAAGCGAGATTAAAAAAGCCAGCATGTTTTGCTGGCTTTTTTGTTGTTGTCGCTGGCACTTATTCTTTTGGTTCTGGTGGCAGCAATACGGTGTCGATGACGTGGATGACGCCGTTGCTTGCTGGCACATCAGCTAAAATGACGTTCGCGCCATTGATAGTCACCTTGCCATCGTCATCAGTTTCAATCGCGACGGTACTGCCTTGGACGGTTTCAGGTAGTTTTAGCTTGACCACTTCCTCTGAAGAGATGGCGCCAGGCAATACATGGTAGGTAAGGATAGCCTGCAGTTTTTCTTTGTTTTCTGGTTCGAGCAACGCAGCAAGCGTGCCGTCAGGGAGTTTGGCAAAAGCATCATCAGCTGGGGCTAGTACTGTAAATGGCCCTTTACCTTCCAGAGTGCCAACCAAATCGGCCGCTTTGATTGCCATGACCAAGGTCTGGAAGTCATCGTTATTGGCGGCGACCTGAACTAGGTTCTTTTCGGCTTCGCTTGCTTCGTGGTGGCCTGCCATTGCCATGCCGGAAAATAGCATAACAACAAACAGTAGTGAGCGGTTGAATACACAGAGCATGGATTTCATCGTTATCGCCTCGTTGTAGTGATTGCCAAGCTTTTAACGTACAGAGAAGCAGTATGGTTCAACCGATATTATGGGCAGTCTTAATATTGAGAAGGGAAGGGCCGATAAAGAAAAAGCCCAAACCAGTTGCCTGGTTTGGGCTTTCGCAATCAGATAACCGAAAGCGGCTGATTAGTTCATGCCGTATTTTTTCAGTTTCTTGCGAAGAGTACCGCGGTTGATACCCATCATAGTTGCCGCGCGGGTTTGGTTACCACGGGTGTACTGCATGATGGTGTCCAGTAGTGGCTGCTCAACTTCAGCAAGCACTAGCTCGTACAGATCATCGACTTCCTGACCGTTTAGTTGAGCCAGGTAGTTTTTCAGTGACGCCTTAACAGAGTCACGAAGTGGCTTCTGTGTGATTTGGTCCTGTGAAGTAACAGTAGTTACTGTCAATGCTTCGGAAGTCAGATTTTGTTCGAACATATTCTGTAAGCTCTTCTCGTATTTATGCAACGTTGTCGAAGTAGCCTTGCAGCGCATCGAGTTGCTGTTGGGCATCCTCGAGTGCGTTGAAGGTCCGGCGGAAATCACCTGCTGGGGCATGCTCTTTCAAATACCAGCCCACATGCTTGCGTGCGATACGCAAACCCAGATACTCGCCGTAGAAACGGTGGAGCTCCTGGACGTGGCCCAGCATGATGCTACCAACTTCATCGAATGATGGAGCCGGCAGGTGTTCGCCAGTTGTTAAGTAATGGTGGATTTCCTGGAAAATCCACGGCCGACCTTGCGCAGGGCGGCCAATCATCAAGCCATCGGCACCGGTGTAATCCAGTACAAAGCGTGCCTTCTCCGGTGAGTCGATATCACCGTTCGCAATCACCGGAATCGAGATCGCTTCTTTCACTGCCTTGATGTAATCGTATTCTGCCTCGCCTTTGTACATACAGGTCTTGGTTCTGCCATGCAGGGCCAATGCCTGGATGCCACATTGTTCGGCACGTTTGGCAATATCGACACAGTTTCGGTTTTCAAGATCCCAGCCGGTACGGGTTTTGAGCGTCACCGGGACATCAACCGCATCGACCACCGTTCGAAGGATATCTTCGATCAGATCTGGGTATTGCAGCAGGGCAGAGCCTGCCAGGCGTTTGTTGACCTTCTTGGCTGGACAGCCCATGTTGATATCGATGATTTGCGCACCGTTTTCAACACTGAACTGCGCCGCCTCGGCCATCAGTTTGGGATCAGCGCCGGCGATTTGCACCGAGCGGATCCCTGACTCGCCTTCATGTACCATGCGGTTCTGGGACTTGGACGTTTTCCACAGGTCTGGGTTAGACGACATCATTTCGCTCACAGCCATACCTGCCCCGTAGCGCAGGCATAATTCGCGAAATGGCCGATCGGTCACACCTGCCATTGGGGCGACTATCAGCTGGTTGTTAAGTTGATAAGGACCGATCTTCAAACGTCTATTCCTGACTATGCCAGTAAGGGCGCGCATTTTACGCATTTTTTCCCCTCCTGAAAAGGCCAATAATTGAGCATTTAGGTTTTGATTTTCAAAACTGTACTTTTTTCAATCAATTGACTGTTTATCGAAGAGGAAAAAGTCGATTACGCTTTGCGCCCAGAGATGCGACACCACTCTTCACGGGCCGCAATTGGGTCAAGCGTCAGCTCGTCGCTGTAGTAGGTCGCGACATCTTCCGCCTGGCTCTCCAGTACGCCAGAAATCGCCAGTAGGCCACCGTCTTTGACCAGGCTCTTGATCACCGGCGATAGCTCGCGTAGCGGGCCAGCCAGGATGTTGGCGACAACCACGTCTGCCTGGATACCTTCAGGCTGGTCCTGAGGTAGGTACAGCTCTAGGTTTTCTGCCACGCCGTTGCGCTCAGCATTGTCGCGGGAGGCTTGGATAGCCTGTGGGTCGATATCGATACCGATCACCTTCTTTGCGCCCAGTTTCAAGGCTGCAATGGCCAGGATGCCGGAGCCACAACCAAAGTCGATGATGGTTTTGCCAGTCAGGTCTTGGCCGTCAAGCCACTCAAGGCAAAGTGATGTGGTTGGGTGGGTACCGGTACCGAAGGCAAGGCCCGGGTCCAGCATCACGTTGACCGCATCCGGCTCAGGGACTTCACGCCAGCTTGGGCAAATCCACAGGCGGCGGCCAAAACGCATTGGGTGGAAGTTGTCCATCCACTCGCGCTCCCAGTCCTTGTCTTCCAACTGCTCGATTTTGTGGGCAAAATCGTCGGCAATCAGCGGGCTGTTGTTGAGCATTTCAAGGACAAAGTTCATGTCCGTTTCTGCATCGTACAGGCCGACCACATCGGTATCGCCCCACAGGCGGGTTTCACCCGGTAGTGGTTCGAAAACAGGTGTGTCCTGGGCATCAAGGAAGGTAACCGAGACTGCGCCCGTCTCTTCCATCAGCATATCGCCGATAGCTTCAGCATTCTCAGCCGTCGCGTTCAGTTTGATTTGAATCCAAGGCATGGTTATTTCGCTTTTAGGTTAGCTAAATTCAAGGATGCGGAGTCTAGCATGATTTTTAGCCAGTTAAAAAAAAGATAGCACCCGAAGGTGCTATCTGGAGGTTGTTTTAGACCTGTTGCAAGGTCTGTTGTGGAACCGGCCTTGCTAGGCTTCCCAGGACGAAAGTGACAAGGCCAATTGCAAGGGTTGGTACTATGGCATGGATGCCGCCTAAATCGGGCTTGAGCAGCGATAGGGCGATGTAACAGGCCAGTCCGCTAACCATAGAGGCAAAGGCACCGGTCGCCGAGGCTTTTTTCCAGTACAGGCCCAAAACCAGCGGCCACAGGAAAACGGCCTGCATCCCACCAAAAGCCAGCAGGTTGAGCCAGATGATCATATCCGGCGGGTTGATCGCGGCAACAAAGACCAGCAGCGAGAAAATACCGGTGACCCATAGCGATAACTTCGGCAGGCGGCTTTCAGCTTCCGGCCCCTCAGCGGCTTTCGGGTTGATGTAGTTGAGGTACAAATCCTTGAGCAGGGTAGCTGAAGCCTGGATTAGCTGGGAGTCGATGGTCGACATAATAGCTGCCATCGGACCGGCTAGGAATACACCCGCAACGACTGGCGGTAGTACCGTCATCATCAGGGTCGGCATGATCTGATCCGGGCTGGCGATGTCCGGCACGATGGCACGGCCCAGTGCGCCGGCAAGGTGCATACCGAGCATCAGGAAGGCGACCATCGCGGTGCTGATCACCATGCCTTTGTGCAAGGAGCCTGTTGATTTATAAGACATGCAGCGCACCGCCGCATGGGGCAGGCCGATAACGCCGAAACAGACCAGAACCCAGAAACTGAGCATGAAAGGTTGGCTGAGGAAGTTGTCCGGGCCGAACGGGGTCACCAGTGCCGGGTCAATACGGTGCAGTTCGCCCATCATCTCACCGATGCTGCCACCGGCATGGACGATCCCGACCAGCAGTGCAATGGTGCCGATGATCATCATGATCCCCTGCACGGTATCGGTCATCACCACGGCACGGAAGCCACCGATAGTGGTGTAGAGGCCGACGGTGGCGGCAAACAGGATCAAGCCGTGATGGTAGGACAGGCCGGTGACGGTTTGTAGCAATCGGGCACCGCCGACAAACTGCACCACCATGGTACCGAAAAATGCCAGCAGAAGTGCCAGCGAGGCGAAGATCACCACCCCACGGTTCTTATAGCGGGCATAGAGAATATCGTTCAGCGTCAATGCGTTGTGGCGGCGTGATTCGATGGCAAATTTCTTGCCGAGCACCCCAAGGGTCAGCCAGGCTGCCGGTAGCTGGATCATTGCCAGCAGCACCCAACCCAGCCCCATTTTGTAGGCGGCTCCCGGCCCACCGATGAATGAGCTCGCACTGGCATAGGTCGCCGCTAGCGTCATGGCAAGGACAAAGCCGCCCATGCTGCGGTTACCGACTAGGTATTCGTTGAGAAAACCGCTGCCATTACCGCGGTGGCGACGGGTGTAGATGGCAAGGCCGAACACGGCCATCAGGTACAAGACGAGGGGGATCAGCAGTTGGCTATTCATCACCGGCCTCCTGCTCGACCTCGAGCGACATATCGCGGTAGATATATTTCACCATCAGGCCACAGAGCACGGTGAACAGGATCGGGCCGATAATACAGGCCAGTAGGAACCATAACGGGAATCCCCAGTATAGGGTAGGCAGGCTTTCGTCTATGCCATTAGGGGCAAAAGCATAGGCCGAGAAATACCACCAGGCGAAGTAGGCCAGAGCGAGGCCAACAGCCCATTTGGCCTCCTTGTGGGCCTGGCGATAGCGCGCAGACAGCGTTTTCATGGTGTTGTTTCCGGTTGATGGGCAGCAAGGGGGCAGCGCAGGTGTGTCCCATTGCTCATTCTTCATACAAATATAAGGGGGCTATTGTGGCAAAAGTTAGCAGGGAGCGCTAGGAAGGGAGGGCAAATGCGGTGCAAAGAAATAAAAAAAGCTGCCGAAGCAGCTTTTTACTTGAAGGTATCAACCTTACTGAAGGCCGAGTTTCTTCTCGAGGTAGTGGATATTGGCACCACCGTGCTGGAAGTTCTCGTCCGCCATGATTTCCTGCTGAAGAGGAACATTAGTCTTGATACCGTCGATGATCATCTCACCAAGGGCGTTCTTCATGCGGGCAATTGCCACGTCACGGTTCTCACCGAAGGTGATCAGCTTGCCGATCATTGAATCGTAGAACGGTGGAACGCTGTAGCCGGTGTAGATGTGCGATTCCCAACGTACGCCCATGCCGCCTGGAGCGTGGAAGCGTTCGATCTTACCCGGGCAAGGTAGGAAGCGCTCAGGATCTTCGGCGTTGATACGGCACTCAACGGCGTGGCCTTTGATCTTGATGTCATCCTGGGTGAACGACAGAGGCTGGCCAGCGGCGATACGCAGCTGCTCTTTGATCAGGTCAACGCCGGTAACCATTTCGGTCACTGGGTGCTCAACCTGAATACGGGTGTTCATCTCGATGAAGTAGAACTCGCCGTTCTCGTACAGGAATTCGAAGGTACCGGCACCGCGGTAGCCGATTTCGATACATGCACGGGTACAACGTTCACCGATGTACTTGCGCATTTCTTCGGTGATACCTGGCGCTGGTGCTTCTTCCACAACCTTCTGGTGGCGGCGCTGCATAGAACAGTCACGCTCACCAAGGTGGATAGCTCCGCCCTGGCCGTCAGCCAGTACCTGAACTTCGATATGGCGTGGGTTTTCTAGGAATTTCTCCATGTAAACCATATCGTTGTTGAAGGCCGCTTTCGCTTCGGCACGGGTCATCTGGATAGCTTCAATAAGCTCAGCTTCGCTGCGGACCACACGCATACCACGGCCACCGCCGCCGCCTGATGCCTTGATGATCACCGGGTAGCCGATACGCTTGGCAAAGGCTTTGTTTTTGGCTTCATCGTCATCAAGTGGACCGTCAGAGCCTGGTACACATGGAACGCCAGCTTTTTTCATCGCGGTGATAGCAGAAACTTTGTCACCCATCATGCGGATGGTGTCTGCTTTCGGGCCGACGAAAATGAAGCCAGAGCGCTCAACCTGCTCGGCAAAATCGGCGTTTTCAGACAGGAAACCATAGCCTGGGTGGATAGCCACCGAGCCTGTGATTTCCGCTGCGCTGATAATGCGCGGGATGTTCAGGTAGCTCTCGGTACTCTTGGCAGGACCAATACAGATCGCTTCGTCAGCCAGCAGTACGTGCTTGAGATCGCGGTCAGCGGTTGAGTGCACCGCGACGGTTTTGATACCGAGTTCTTTACATGCGCGCAGGATACGCAGCGCAATCTCGCCTCGGTTAGCAATTACAATTTTATCTAGCATAAAAGGCCCCGGTTACTCGATGATAACTAGCGGCTGGTCGAACTCAACGGCATCACCGTCTTCTGCCAGGATAGCTACAACCGTACCGGCTTTGTCAGCTTCGATCTGGTTCATCATCTTCATTGCTTCGACGATACATAGGGTATCACCCGCATTGACAGATTGGCCGATTTCAACAAATGGTTTCGCATCTGGGCTTGGCGCACGGTAGAAGCTACCTACCATTGGCGACAGAACCTGGTGGCCAGCAGGTGTTGCAGCAGCGGCTGGAG
>NZ_PYMB01000033.1 GCF_003026455.1 Photobacterium rosenbergii | reverse complement strand
TCGATAGATTCTTGAACTGCAGCAAGCTTAAACTCATCAGAAAAACTTCGTCGACTTACAACTTTCATATGAACACCTCTTATTCCTGATAAAGAGGTGTCTACTTTTAGGGAGTCACATCAGGTGCTGGGTGCTGGGTGCTGGGTGCTGGGTGCTGGGTGCTGGGTGCTGGGTGCTGGGTGCTGCAGAATGTTGAAAAGGCTATAAAACATCAAGCAATTTCTTTGCTTTTGCTTTACCTAGAATCTAGGACCCGCTCTTCCTAGGTCCGCTCTGTCATCGCTGTTATTCTCTGGCAAAGAGAATGAAACAGCGATAACAGAGACGGTTTTAAATCGCGTCTTCGTCTTCCTCGCCGGTACGGATACGTACCACACGATCTACATCGAACATGAAGATCTTGCCGTCGCCGATCTTGCCGGTTTGGGCGGTTTCGATGATGGTATCAACACACTGGTCGGCCACTTCATCGGCCACGACGATTTCCAGCTTCACTTTAGGCAGGAAGTCGACCATGTACTCGGCGCCACGGTATAGCTCAGTGTGGCCCTTCTGGCGACCGAAGCCTTTGACTTCAGAGACTGTCATACCGGTGATACCAACATCGGCTAGTGCTTCGCGGACATCATCAAGCTTGAACGGCTTGATGATGGCTTCAATTTTTTTCATTCTCATCATCCTTTGCTGAGCAAGGTACTGCTGGCAGATGCTTTTGGGGAAACTGCCAAAAACCTGTTTAATTTAAGCTGAAGTATATCAAAAGCCTGGCACTGAAAGATCAGCGTTTCAGTATTTTTCTACCGAGAATATGACATCGTTGTCCATCATTTTCAGCAGTAGCAGGACAGCAAAAAGCAGTACGCTACTGTTGAGGAAAAAAACGGCCATGCCACGAAACTCAGGGGCAACTAACTGAGGGAGATAAGGGATCAGGCTATAGTTGAAAAACATAGTGATCGCGGGAATAAAAAAGTAAAGCGGGATGAATCCCCAGCGGTTTCCGCGGCTAAGGCCCAGTATCGCACCGATACCGGAGAGTAGGACCAAGATAGCGATATAACTTGGCACGATGCCAACCTGATTCAGACTAAAAATCAAGGCGAAGCTGTCGGCGTATCTTACCAGGCAAATCATTACTAGCACTGCAAGGCCCTTGGTGGCCAAACGCAGTCCACGACGTGTTACATCCATTATTGTCTCTCTTCCATGAGGTAATGACATTTAGAGCCCGCAAAAATAAGCGCATATTCTATGCGGGTATTTTAACCAGTACAACAATTATTCAATCAATTCTTAGTTTAATTTTGCTCCTCTTAATTAGACCTCGGTTTAGCAATAGGTTCCCTCCTCAACTAGTAATGCACGGTAACCAGATCAACCAATCCTTCAAGGCTTCGTACCACTCTGGTTGAAACCTTGGTATCGAGCTTGTACCGATTGAGCCATACCGCCTTGAACCCCAACTCACTGGCTGCAGTAGCATCATTGAACGGGTGATTACCGATATACCAACACTCAGCGGCTGATTTACCAGATTGCTTCAATGCATGCTGGAAAATTGCCGGATCGGGTTTTGCCGCCCCCACTTGCTCGGAGATCACCAGATACGAGAAGAACTCCCGGATCCCTGTCGCCTTTAGCTTGGCTTCTTGATGATAAGTAAAGCCATTGGTAATAATGGCAAGCGGAGAGACATTTCTCAGCCTTTCCAGCGCAGGTTGAACATCGGGAAATAGACGCCAGTATTGGCGGTAGATTGCGTAGTACTCGGCTATCAATTTATCTGCCAGCTCTTCACTGAGCGGACGGCGAAACAAGGCACTGATCCTCGCCCGGCGCAGCCCCTCGAAGTTAAGCTTTCCGGCCCGCCACTGCTGGCGCTTTTCGTCAGTAATTGCCCGCCACATCACCTCAATACCTTCTGGGCAATCAATAATTTCATCACGGTAACGCTTGGCAAAATCACGAATGGCGTCTTGTTCCGCCCCATCATGATCAAGCAGGGTATTGTCCAGATCGAAGAAAATCATTGCACCTCCAGTACCGGCTTTGGGCGTATGCCACATTGATTATTCACCAGGTGGATAAGTTCAGCTTAATCATAGTCTTGCATTTGTTGCTACTTTTATTTCCCAAAAATGATACAGATAATAAAAAACCGCTCACTGGGAGCGGTTTTTTTCATCAATATTAAGCGATTAGCTTATTAGCCGATATTCACGCGAGCATTGCGGAACATGCGCATCCATGGGCTGTTCTCGCTCCAGTCATCTGGATGCCAAGAGTTAGCCACGGTACGGAATACACGCTCTGGGTGAGGCATCATGATAGTCACACGACCATCTTGAGTTGTCAGACCCGTAATCGCATTTGGCGAACCGTTCGGGTTGTTCGGGTACTGCTGAGTTGGGTTACCGTGGTTGTCCACGTAACGCACCGCAACTGTACCAGATGCTTCAATCGCAGCTAGGTGGTCGGCATCACGTACTTCGACGCGACCTTCACCGTGAGATACCGCGATAGGCATGCGAGAGCCTTCCATACCGTTGAAGAACACAGAATCAGACTTCTGTACTTCAACTAGGCTGAAGCGTGCTTCAAAGCGCTCAGATTCGTTACGAACGAAGCGTGGCCACAGGTCAGCACCTGGGATTAGCTCTTTCAGGTTCGATAGCATCTGACAGCCGTTACACACACCTAGCGAGAAGGTGTTGTCACGGTTGAAGAATGCCTGGAACTGCTCGCGAGCCTGGCCATTGAACAGGATAGACTTCGCCCAACCTTCACCCGCACCCAGTACGTCACCGTAAGAGAAACCACCACATGCCACTAGGCCGTGGTACTCATCCAATACCGCCTGGCCTGTCAGGATGTCGCTCATGTGGATGTCTGTTGCTTCAAAACCAGCACGGTCAAAGGCAGCTGCCATCTCAACGTGTGAGTTAACACCCTGCTCACGCAGGATAGCCATCTTAGGCTTAGCACCCTTAGCAATGAACGGCGCAGCCACGTCTTCGTTGATATCGAAGCTTAGCTTGGTGTTAAGGCCTGGGTCCGTGTTGTCTTTCTTCGCTTCAAACTCTTGGTCGGCACACGCTGGGTTGTCACGTAGACCTTGCATCTTATGCGTGGTTTCAGCCCAGATGGTACGAAGCTCAGTACGAGAGCGCTCAAGAACAACCGCATCGCCAGCAGTGATAACAACGCTGTCAGAAGCTTCAACGCTACCGATAACGTGCGAGCAAGCTTCAAGGCCATTTGCAGCCAATACCACTTTAACCGCGTCAAGGTCGTCGTTCTTAACCTGAACAACCGCACCTAGCTCTTCGTTAAATAGTGCAGCCAGTACATCGTCACCTAGGCCAGCAACGTCCGCTTTCACACCACAGTGACCGGCAAATGCCATCTCTGCCAGTGTAACGAACAGGCCGCCATCGCCCTTGTCGTGGTAAGCCACAAGCTTGTCATCACGAACTAGGGTCTGCATCGCATCGAAGAAGCCTTTTAGCTGCTCGGCGTTGTCGACATCAGCAGGCTTGTCACCCAGTTGCTTGTAAACCTGTGCCAGTGCGGTTGCACCCATACGGTTCTTACCGTTACCAAGGTCAACAAGAACTAGGGATGTGTCGCCTTTGTCAGTGCGAAGCTGTGGCGTCACCGTCTTGCGTACATCTTCAACACGGCCAAAGGCAGTGATGATCAATGAAAGTGGAGAGGTAACTTCTTTGTTCTCACCATTCTCTTCCCACTTAGTCTTCATCGACATTGAGTCTTTACCAACAGGGATAGTCAAACCAAGTGCTGGACACAGTTCTTCACCAACAGCCTTAACTGCTTCGTATAGGCCCGCGTCTTCACCTGGGTGGCCCGCAGGAGACATCCAGTTTGCAGATAGCTTGATGCGCTTAATATCACCAATATCAGTACCGGCGATGTTAGTTAGGGACTCACCCACAGCTAGGCGTGCAGAAGCACCAAAGTCTAGCAAGGCAACAGGCGTGCGCTCACCCATAGACATCGCTTCACCATGGTATGAGTCGTAGCTTGCTGCTGTTACCGCACAGTTAGCCACTGGCACCTGCCAAGGACCTACCATCTGGTCACGGGCAACCAAACCGGTCACAGTACGGTCACCGATAGTGATCAGGAATGTTTTCTCAGCAACGGTTGGAAGGCGCAATACACGGTCTGCCGCTTCGTTGATTTCGATGCCGTCACGAGTGATCGCCGGGCTATCAACTTTCAATGTTTTCGCATCACGGTGCATCTTAGGCGTTTTGCCAAGCAGGATGTCCATCGGCATATCGATTGGCGTGTTGTCGAAGTGTGAGTCTTCCAGTTTCAGCTCACGCTTCTCTGTTGCTTCACCAACTACGGCGTACGGTGCACGCTCACGCTTACAGATAGCATCGAACGCTGCCATGTTCTCAGACGCAACCGCCATTACGTAACGCTCTTGTGATTCGTTACACCAGATCTCAAGTGGGCTCATGCCCGGCTCATCGTTTGGCACGTCACGAAGCTGGAAGATACCGCCACGCTCACCATCGTCGACAAGCTCTGGCAGTGCATTCGAAATACCGCCTGCGCCTACATCGTGGATAAAGGCAATTGGGTTAGCATCGCCTAGCTGCCAGCAACGGTCGATCACTTCCTGACAGCGACGCTCCATTTCTGGGTTCTCTCGCTGTACCGAAGCAAAGTCCAGATCTTCTGCTGACTGGCCTGATGCCATAGAAGAGGCTGCACCGCCACCAAGGCCGATGTTCATCGCCGGACCACCTAGTACGATAAGCTTCGCACCAACAGGGATCTCTTTCTTCTGAACGTGCTCGTCACGGATGTTACCCATACCACCAGCAATCATGATTGGCTTGTGGTAACCACGTACTTCTTCACCAGCATGTGATGTCACTTTTTCTTCGTAAGTACGGAAGTAACCAAGAAGGTTTGGACGGCCAAATTCGTTGTTGAACGCCGCGCCACCCAGAGGGCCTTCTAGCATGATATCCAGAGCGTTAACAATGCGGCCTGGCTTACCGAAATCCGTTTCCCATGGCTGCTCGAAGCCCGGGATACGCAGGTTAGAGGTTGTGAAACCGACAAGGCCAGCTTTAGGCTTACCACCAATACCGGTAGCGCCTTCGTCACGGATCTCACCGCCTGAACCTGTTGAAGCACCCGGCCAAGGAGAAATGGCGGTTGGGTGGTTGTGCGTCTCAACCTTCATCAGGATGTGCGCATCTTCATTGTGGTAGTTGTACTGGCGAGTCTCTGGATCTGGGAAGAAACGGCCAACCTTCGAACCTGTCATTACCGCTGCGTTATCTTTGTAGGCAGACAGAACGTGGTCAGGCGTCGTTTCGAAGGTGTTCTTGATCATCTTGAACAGGGATTTTTCCTGCTTCACGCCGTCGATTGTCCAATCTGCGTTGAAAATCTTGTGGCGGCAGTGCTCGGAGTTTGCCTGGGCAAACATCATCAGCTCGATGTCAGTCGGGTTTCGCTCTAGCTTGTTAACGAAGCTGTCTACTAGGTAGTCAATCTCATCTTCGGCAAGTGCAAGGCCCAGTGTTACGTTCGCTTCTTCAAGTGCCTTACGGCCACCTGTCATAAGGTCAACGTCTGCAACTGGAGCAGGCTCAGCCACTTGGAAAAGCGCGGCTGCTGAATCAAAATCGGTAAAGACGACTTCCATCATACGGTCGTGGATTAGACCTTTCAGTTCTACCACTTGCTGGGCAGACAGCTCAGCAGAAGTCTCGATGTAGTATGCCGTACCACGTTCAAGACGCTTAATCTGTGCTAGGGCACAGTTATGGGCGATATCGGTAGACTTAGATGACCATGGGGAGATTGTACCCGGACGCGGGGTAACCAGTAGCAGTAAGCCAGAAGGCTCATGCTCTGCAATCGTAGGGCCGTAAGTTAGCAAGCTTGCCAGCTTTTCTTGCTCTTCGGCACTCAATGGCGCAGACAAGTCTGCAAAGTGCATGAACTCAGCATAAATACCTGACACAGGCAGATCCAATTCGCGACAACGCTCAATTAGCTTGTTTACGCGAAACTCAGACAGTGCGGGTGAACCACGCAAAATTTCCATGTGCTTACGTCTCTCGATTAGCAGTTTAATGAAGGTGATATTGGCCTAACCCCCGGCGCTTTACCGGGCTAATTACGTCAATGTCACCTCGCGTACCAGACCCTTGGTGAGGCGAAGTGCTCATGATGGGGCGTAGTATAAGGGAATTTTTTTTGTGACGTAACACCTGACGCAACCGTTTGCGTGTTTTTTTTTCAATCAGCACTAAAAACCAGTGAGATATTGGTCACACTACCCCAACCAATCACATTTTTTTACGATTTCAGGCTTAAGAAATGTGTCTTGCTACAGCAAACACGCCGTCAAAGCGCTGGGATTATTTTGCGGTTCGGTCAAGCTTTGGTATAAAGGACGTCCTAATTTTACCAAGGGCGTACCTCGTTGAGTATTCTTCGACCGAATTCAAGTATCAAACATTTCATTGCCTTACTATTGAGCGTTTTAGTCCTCAATGGTTGCCTGTGGCAAGAAGAACCCCAGTCCGATCTTGAACGGATCCGCGAGGAAGGCGTACTGCGCGTAGGTACGCTCAACAACCAGCTCTCTTACTATATTGGTAACGAAGGCCCTACCGGGCTGGACTACGAGTTGGCCCGCCGTTTTGCCGACAAGCTTGGTGTGAAACTGGAAATGAAGGCCATGTTCACTCTATCAGGCCTTTTCCCAGGCCTTGAGCGCGGCGATGTCGATATCCTTGCCGCCGGCCTGACGATGACCGATGAGCGCCTGGCCCAGTTCCGCGCCGCACCGGCTTATTACTACGCCAGCCAGAAAGTCGTCTACAAAAAAGGCCAATGGCGCCCTCGTAGTATAGAAGACCTGGCCGAGAACAAAGGGACACTTGCAGTAGTAAGCGGCTCCAGCCATGAAAAGACCCTACATGCACTCAAACTGGACCACCCAACCCTTGAATGGCAAGCACTGGAAGAGATTGACAGTGACGAGTTGCTACGCCAAGTTGCGGAGGGTGAGCTTGACTATACCCTCGCTGATTCGGTGGATATCGCCCTAAACCAGCGCATCCTGCCGGATGTCACCACCGCCCTTGAGCTGACCGAAGATGAACCGATCGCGTGGTTTGTTAACCAGAGCAATGACGACAGCTTGTATGCATTGCTGATCGAGTTCTTCGGTGAAATCCAGCAGAGTGGTGAGCTAGCCAAGCTGGAGGAAAAATACTTAGGTCATGTCGACAAGTTTGATTACGTTGATACCCGCGCCTTCCTGCGCGCGGTTGAAAGCAAGCTTCCGCAGTGGAAAGGTTTGTTCAAGCAGTATGCCAACGAATTCGACTGGCGGCTGATTGCAGCCCTGTCCTATCAGGAATCGCATTGGAACCCACGTGCCGTCTCACCAACCGGTGTTCGCGGTATGATGATGCTGACCTTGCCGACAGCACGTTCGGTAGGCGTTAAAAACCGACTCGATCCGGAGCAGAGCATCCGCGGTGGTACCGAGTACCTACGCAAGATGATCAACCGAATTCCGGATAGCATCGAAGAGCACGAAAAAGTATGGTTTGCCCTGGCGTCATACAACGTCGGCTTTGGCCATTTGATGGATGCACGCCGCCTGACCCAATCGCAAGGCGGTAACCCTGACGCATGGAGCGATGTAAAACAGCGGCTGCCGCTGCTACGCCAGCGCAAATACTACAAGCAGACCCGTTACGGCTATGCTCGCGGAGACGAAGCCCAGCACTATGTCGAGAATATCCGCCGCTACTACCAGAGTATCATCGGCTACGAGCAAACCCACAGCCAGGAGCCGCAGCTCGAGGATATCGAGCTGATCGATGGCCTGCATACCATTTCGCCGGTGCCAACGACCAGCGATCTTGCCCAACAGCCAACAGATGGTGCCGAAGCGCCGGTAACCCCCGACGCGGCAACACCTAACAAAACCGCCAGCAATTAACTCACCTTATCCTCCCCCTGCCCTAGCAGGGGGATCTTGCTCACACCTTCTTGTGCTTAGCTGAAAGAAATGATCGCAAAGCGTGACTCTTATCGTTAGAGAAAGAGCGGCGATCGGAGATACTAGTTCTGACAGCGCACCCCGAGCAGTTCTAAAGGAGGAGGCTCTATGCACTTTTCAAAGAAAAAAGCCATCAGCAAGATGCGTAAGCGAATGGCGTCTGCAGCCACCCGCCGTAAGCGGCTCAATGCCAACATAAGAAAGAAAATACTGTGGCGCCAGCGCAGCTATATCATCAATAGTGCAGCGGGGATCTGACCCCGCCGAATATGGCCATGAAGGAAGGATCAGGTAGGTTTGCCTGCAGCTAGTTGGCGGGCTTTCTTCTCAGCCTTTTTCTCGGCCCGGCGGCGTTTAAAAAAAGCCTGTAGCTGGGCACGGCACTCCTCGGCCAATACCCCTGACTCGATAGCCACATGGTGATTGACCTGCTCGTAACTCAGCAGGTTCATGATGCTGCCCGCCGCCCCGGTTTTCAGATCGTGGGCCCCAAAGACCACTTTGCCAATCCGGCTGTGGACCATCGCACCGGCACACATCGGGCATGGCTCAAGGGTGACATATAAGGTGGCATCTATTAGGCGGTAGTTCTGCAATACCTGGCCAGCTTGGCGCAATGCCATAATTTCAGCATGGGCGGTCGCATCATGCTGGGTAATCGAACGGTTCCAACCTTCACCGACAACCTGCCCCTGATAAACCACGACCGCACCGACCGGCACCTCACCATCAGCCTCGGCACGGGCTGCGAGCTCCATGGCGCGGCGCATGAAATCTTCATCGCTATATTCATGAAGGGCATGTGTTGTGGATGGCTCGGTCATGGAACATTTACTCTCTGTGGCTTAAGGCCGCTGATTATACCCAAATGCTTTCAGGATGCGAGGCACTACGATAAAGAATCAGCAAGGAAGTCCACCAGCAAACGTACCTTGGGAGACAGGTGGCGGTTATGGGGATACAGGGCCCAGATCCCCTCTTCCGGCTCCCGGAAGGTATCCAGTACTGTCAGCAGTTCGCCCTTCTCCAAGTCATCACTAATGTAATAGTCAGGCAATTGCACCAAACCCAATCCTTTCAAGGCGGCATCACGCAATGCATGGCCACTGGCACAACGAAGGGTACCATCAACTTTGACGCTGCGTTCTTTGCCCGACTCCTGAAAGCGCCAATGATCATAGTTACCCACCAAGCAATTGTGATGACGGAGCTCAGAAAGTGAATGGGGAACACCATACTTTTCCAAGTAAGAAGGTGACGCACAGACATACTGGGTTCGGTTAGCAAGTCGCTTTGCCATCATAGTCGAGCTACTGAGCTTACCGAGACGAATGGCCAGATCATAGCCACCTTCAACCAAATCCACTGTCTGGTTAGTCAAATTCATTACCACATCGATTTCAGGGTACTGCTGCATGAAGTCAACCACCAGTGGCATGATGTATTGCTCACCATAGGTCACCGGTGCGGTTAGCTTCAGACTGCCCTGCGGGGTATCACGCCGATCACTTATCGCCCGCTCAGCCTCCTCAAGCCCATCCATTAGCCGGCGGCAGTGCTGGTAATAGATGGTCCCCTCTTCGGTCAGCGACACCTTACGGGTTGTCCGGTAGAACAGCTTAGTATTGAGGCGGTTTTCCAGTGCACTGATCTGGCGGCTCACCTGGGCAGTGGAAATACCCAGCTGTTTGGCTGCGGCGGTAAAACTCTCCGCTTCCGCGACCGCGACAAACTCACTGACCCCTTCCCATAAAAACATACTTCACCATTATTACCTGACAGAAAAAGTTATTTGCATTATAGGGTAATTATCATCACCAAAGAAATAAATATACTAAGCCCATCACAACGAGGAAGCGGAGCCAACAATCTCTGCGCCTTAGTTAAAAATCTCTCCTACTGTTAAAGCAACCGTAGGAACAGCAAAGGGCCTTGCCCACCTAATATAAGAGAGAAACTAAATGTCTGAGCAATTTATCAAATCCAAAGCGGCAATTGCATGGGGTCCAAACCAGCCACTATCGGTAGAAGAAGTTGATGTGATGCTGCCGAAAAAAGGCGAAGTGCTAGTCCGCATCATCGCAACCGGCGTATGCCACACCGATGCCTTTACCCTATCTGGAGATGATCCAGAAGGGATCTTCCCGGCGATCCTTGGCCACGAGGGCGGCGGTATTGTCGAAATGGTAGGCGAAGGCGTCACCAGTGTTGAAGTGGGCGACCATGTTATCCCACTTTACACCCCAGAATGTGGTGAATGTAAATTCTGTAAGTCAGGTAAAACTAACCTGTGCCAGAAGATCCGCGAAACTCAGGGCAAGGGCCTGATGCCAGACGGCACTACCCGTTTCTACAAAGATGGCCAACCAATCTTCCACTACATGGGTTGCTCGACATTCTCTGAGTACACAGTACTGCCAGAAATCTCACTGGCGAAAGTGAATAAAGAAGCACCACTGGAAGAAGTTTGCCTGCTTGGTTGTGGTGTAACGACCGGCATGGGTGCAGTACTGAAAACCGCCAAAGTACAAAAAGGCGATACGGTTGCTGTATTTGGCTTGGGTGGTATCGGCCTTTCAGCCATCATCGGTGCCACAATGGCCGGTGCTAGCCGCATTATCGGTGTTGATATCAACGAGAGCAAATACGCCCTAGCGAAAGAGCTTGGTGCGACCGATTGCATCAACCCGAACGACTACGACAAGCCTATCCAGGAAGTGATCGTCGAAATGACTGACGGCGGTGTCGACTTCTCATTCGAGTGTATCGGTAACGTCAACGTGATGCGCTCTGCCCTCGAGTGCTGCCACAAAGGTTGGGGGGAATCTGTAATCATCGGTGTGGCCGGTGCAGGTCAGGAAATCTCTACCCGTCCGTTCCAGCTAGTCACTGGCCGTGTATGGCGTGGCTCTGCGTTTGGTGGTGTGAAAGGCCGCTCTGAGCTACCAGAAATTGTAGAACGTTACATGGCGGGTGAGTTCAAGCTTGATGATTTCATCACCCACACCATGGGCCTAGATGACATTAACAACGCTTTCGACCTGATGCATGAAGGCAAGAGCATCCGTTCTGTTATCCACTACGACAAGTAAAATGCATAACTAGGCTCCTACGGGAGCCTAGTGACTTTGGCAACGAAAGAGACGCTAATGACTATCGAAAACGTAAGCTGGAACAAAAGCTTTGGCGGCTGGCACAAGCAATATACCCACCACTCATCGGTGTTGAATTGTGATATGCGCTTCGCAATTTTCCTGCCGCCACAAATCGCCCAGGGTGCTAAGGTCCCTGTGCTTTACTGGCTATCGGGCCTTACTTGCACCGATGAAAACTTCATGCAAAAAGCCGGTGCGCAGCGTTTGGCAGCAGAGCTTGGCATCGCCATTGTCGCCCCAGATACCAGCCCGCGCGGTGAAGGGGTACCCGATGATCCTGAAGGGGCCTATGACTTCGGATTAGGTGCAGGCTTTTATGTCAATGCGACCCAGGCTCCTTGGAACCGTCACTACCAAATGTACGACTATGTGGTGAATGAACTCCCAGCTTTGATTGAGGAGCACTTCCCAGTCAATGACAAGCGTGCGATCAGCGGCCACTCAATGGGCGGCCACGGCGCTTTGATGATTGCCCTACGCAATCCATCTCGCTATAGCTCAGTGTCGGCTTTCAGCCCTATCAGCAACCCGGTGAACTGCCCTTGGGGTGAAAAGGCACTGGCGGGTTACCTAGGCGACGACCGAACCAACTGGCTACAATACGACACCACAGAGCTTCTCAAACAAAACCAGCAGCCTATTCCTGCCCTTGTTGACCAAGGCGATCAAGACGGCTTCCTTGAAGAGCAACTCAAGCCGACTACTCTGGCAGAGGCGGCGCAAAGTGTTGATTACCCGCTAGAGATCCGTATGCAAGAAGGCTACGACCACAGCTACTACTTCATCGCCAGTTTCATCGATGACCACCTGCGCTTCCATGCTCAGCACCTGTTGTGATTGAGAGTTTGTAGTGCCCCTGAACAAGGTGGTATTTGCCACATATAAAAAACCCCGCAGAAGCGGGGTTTTTCATATCAATCAGTCGTTGCTTAGAAGCCCAATGGAATGTTGAAGGCAAAGAATGCAACCAGTACCGTGGTCCAGACCGTCAGGAATGCAACCGAGTAAGGCACCATCATCGCAATCACATCACCGAACGACAGCTCAGGCTTGTACTTACGCATGAAGGCTAGGATAACGCCTGCATAGCTCATCATTGGTGTGATGATGTTGGTTGAAGAATCTGCTACACGGTAAGCCGCAGTCACAAGATCCGGGGTCATATTCGGGTTTACCTGGTACAGCATAGGTACGAAGATCGGGCCAAGCAGCATCCACTTCGATGTCAGGCCACCTACGAACAGGTTGATAACCGCTGTTGTCAGGATAAAGCCAATGATCAGTAGGATTGGGAACTGCTGCAAGCCTAGTGCACTCAGGAAGGTCGCACCTAGGTAGGTCACATAAGTACCTAGACCAGAGAAACCAAGTAGCGCCAGGAAGTTGTAACAGAAGAACGTCAGCACCAAGATGTAGCCCATGGTGTTCATCTGGGTAACCATCGCCTTCACAACATCCTGTAGTGACTTGAATTTACCCGTTGCTACACCAAAGAAGATACCGACAACCGCAAATACCATTGCAATCAGTAGGATAACATTATCTAGGTAAGGGGTTACCTCACGGCCAGCTTCATTCGTGTAAGTTGCCAGAGGGCCCATCGCCAGACCAGCAACCGCCGCTAGTGCCAGTACCAAGCCAATACCTGCAGCACGAAGGCCCTTGTTCTCAGCATCCGTTACCTTGAAGTCATCCAGGTTTAGATCTTCAGGTAGTTGGTAAGACATTTTTTCAAGGCGAGGCGCAACAAAACGGGTCGTCACCCAAGCACCTAGGCCGGCCAAGATAAAGGTCGACACAAAGATAAAGAAGTAGTGCATCGTCGCCGGGTTGATCGGTTCGCCCGCCGCCGTTTCAAAAGGAATACCCTGAGATTCTGCGAAAATACGTGCGTTAGCACCCAAGATCACGTCAACTGGCGTTGCAGGGATTAGGTTAGCACTGAAGCCTGCAGATACACCGGCAAAGCCTGCCGCCATACCAATCAATGGGTTTTTACCTAGACCCGCATAAAGTAGACCAGCAAGAGGGATAAGGATCAGGTAACCAGCATCAGTTGCGATTGAGCTCATGATACCTAGGAAGATAACTAGCAGAGGTAGGTAGCGATCGTTAATACGAAGGCCCACTTTCTTGATAACTGCTGATAGGAGACCAGAGTTTTCTGCGATACCTACACCTAGCATCACAATCAGGATCACACCCAGTACACCGCCACCGAATGATAGCCAGTTAGTTAGCAGGGCATTATCAAACATCCAGCGGACGTTCTCGGTTGCCAGCATGTTTTTAATGCTATGGGTAACTGCACCACCGTCGGCACCCATTGTTTCGAACTGAAGGCCACCGATAGCAGCAGTCAGTACCAGACAGAAGGTGAACAGTGACATAAAGATGATCACAGGATCCGGGATTTTTTTACCGGCACGCTCAATGAACGCGATGATGCCTTTCTGCGAAGGCGGGTTTGAAATGGTCTCACTCATAATCGAACTTCCTTACTATACCGATTGAGTTTTTGATGTTGTATTTTCAAAGGAAAGTAACAAATCATTTCATCTGAGTAAAACCAATGCAGACACTTACTTTTAGATTAAAAAACCAACCTAAAGACCAAGAAAAGAATAAAACCCCACACAGTAGCAACTAAACAACAATCAAACTCCGTACTATCTAGTTAGTACAGCATTTAAGTTTTGCAAAATTAAATTTCAATTAATGCAATAAAATCAGAATTAACAATCAAACAACATGTAATTATTGATATAGACAATACCGCTCTACTTTTTAACAACACAATATTCCACGAGGACATAACAAACACTTGCTTTGCCAGCATAAAAAAGCCCCGCAATGCGGGGCTTTAAAATTATTGGTAATTGTCAGGCTTACATGCTGTAAGTGTAAGGAGCCTGGATACCTAGTGGGATACCGATTGCCCAGTAAACCAATAGGAACACTGTCCAGCCAATTAGCATCGCAATCGAGTAAGGCATCATCATAGAAGCCAGGGAACCAATACCTGAGCTCTTCACGTAACGCTGCATGTATACAACAACCAGCGGGAAGAACACCATCATTGGAGAAATGATGTTAGATACTGAGTCACCTACACGGTAAGCCGCCTGAGTCAACTCAGGAGAAATACCAACAGCCATTAGCATCGGAACCATGATAGGACCGATCAGTGCCCACTTCGCAGATGCAGAACCTACTAGCAGGTTAACGAAAGCGGTAAGCAGGATCATACCAACGATAGTCACCTGGCCCGGTAGGTTCATCGCCTGTAGGAACTGAGCGCCAGAAAGCGCAAGCAGCGTACCTAGGTTCGACTGGGTGAAGGCAACAAGGAACTGGGCAATGAAGAACGCCATAACCATGAAGCTACCCATGCTGCTCATTGTCGCAGACATAGACTTGATAACGTCATCGCTTGCCTTGAACGTACCGGCAACACGGCCGTAAACCACACCAGGGATCACGAACAGGATGAAGATAAGCGGTACGATTGACTGCATAACCGGCGCGTCAAAAGCTGTGATTTCACCCGTTGGAGAACGCAGTGGCGAAGACTCAGGGATCAGCGCTAGGAATAGCACAGCGATACCCGCCATCATTGCCCAACCCGCGCGAGAGAAAGCTTTACTTTCTAGCTCGGTGAAAGAGCCCATGTCAGGTGCTTCTTCAGCATCTTCATCGATTGGCGTCTGAGATAGGCGCGGCTCAATGATTCGGTCAGTGATGTACCAGCCAATGCTCACGATAAGCAGTGAAGACAGGCCAGTGAAGAATAGGTTTGAAAGTGGATTTACAACATATTCAGGGTCAAGAATTTGTGCCGCTTCCTGAGTGAAGCCTGCCAATAGAGGGTCGATACCTGAAGGGATGAAGTTTGCAGCGAAACCACCTGATACACCGGCAAATGCAGCGGCAATACCTGCTAGAGGGTGACGGCCTGCGGCGTGGAAGATGATACCACCTAGTGGGATAACCAGAACATAGCCCGCATCAGCAGCTGTGTGCGATACGATAGCAACCAGGATCAACACAGGTGTGATGAATTTAGCTGGTGTCACATTCAACATTTTCTTAAGGCCAGTGTTGATGAAGCCAGATGCTTCAGCTACACCCACACCTAGCATTGCCACAAGAACAATACCTAGAGGTGCAAAGCCAGTGAAGTTCTTCACCATAGTCGCAAGGAAGTTTGCGAACGCTTCGCCGGTCAGTAGGTTGTTAACTTCTACTGCTTGGCCAGAAACTGGGTGAATTAAACCAAATTCGAACTGAGAGAAAACTGCAGACAGAACCCATACAAGGATCAGTCCCCAGAAGAAAAGCAAAGCAGGATCTGGGATCTTGTTACCTGTTCGCTCAATAAAGTTAAGAAACTTATTCATCGCACTCGGCGATTCATTAGGTGTCTTATTGACAGCTTGATTGCTCATGGGAACTCCATGGTCATTAGTGATGTTGTAAATTTGCGGCGCTTGGTTGTCGTTGTATCGCCGTCAATCCAATTTTTCTGCTACGAAAAATTCTGCGGTGAATTGTAATGAAAAGTTCAAACAAAAACGCACGATACACCATGCATTCAGGAATATTCATAATACCATATTGTAATAAAATATTAATCCAAAACATTTATCTAACAAGCACATTACAACCCCGCACCCAAAGCACAACAATACTTTCATTTATATAAATTATTTCTTATCCCCTTCCCTGAAGGCCTACAGACAATTAAAAACACCACTGGTATCACCCAAAAGCAAGATAATGCTACTCCCAGTATAAAAGGGCAGCCTCATGACTATTTCAGCACTTTTAAACATTGCCACAACCAAGCAACATACCGCTTCGCATGACTACAGTGTAGCCAAAAAAAAAGAGCACCCATGGGTGCTCCTTTCTATCGCTGGTATCTAAACCTTGCTTGATATTCCTGTGAGGATTATTCCCACTCGATCGTTGCTGGTGGCTTACCAGATACGTCATAAACAACACGGGAGATGCCGTCTACTTCGTTGATGATGCGGTTAGAAACTTTACCTAGGAAGTCGTATGGCAGGTGTGCCCAATGCGCGGTCATAAAGTCGATAGTCTCTACCGCACGCAGTGATACAACCCAGTCATACTTACGGCCGTCACCCATTACACCTACCGAGCGAACTGGAAGGAAAACAGTGAATGCCTGAGAAACCTTGTGGTACAGGTCGGCTTTGTGTAGCTCTTCGATGAAGATAGCATCCGCGCGACGTAGCAAATCACAGTACTCTTTCTTCACTTCACCCAGTACACGTACGCCTAGGCCTGGACCTGGGAACGGGTGGCGGTAAAGCATGTTGTAAGGCAGGCCAAGCTCAAGGCCAATCTTACGCACTTCATCTTTGAACAGCTCTTTTAGCGGCTCAACCAGACCCATTTCCATGTCATCTGGTAGACCACCTACGTTGTGGTGAGACTTGATAACGTGCGCTTTACCCGTCTTAGAAGCCGCAGATTCAATCACATCTGGGTAGATAGTACCCTGTGCCAACCACTTCGCGTTTGACAGCTTCTTCGATTCTTCGTCGAACACATCAACAAATACGTGGCCGATAATCTTACGCTTGGCTTCTGGCTCAGCTTCACCGGCAAGGGCAGCAAGGAAACGGTCTTCTGCTTTAACATGAACAATCTTCAGGCCGAAGTGGTCACCGAACATTTCCATTACCTGCTCACCTTCGTTGAGGCGAAGTAGGCCGTTGTCGACGAATACACACGTTAGTTTGTCGCCAATCGCACGGTGGATAAGCATCGCAACGACTGATGAGTCAACACCGCCAGATAGGCCAAGGATAACTTCATCGTCACCCACTTGCTCTTTGATGCGGGCAACCGCATCGTCGATGATGTTGGCAGACGTCCATAGCTTCTCACAGCCACAGATGTTAAGAACGAAGTTCTCGATAATACGCATACCCTGGCGAGTGTGTGTTACCTCAGGGTGGAACTGCACACCGTAGAAGCGCTTCTCTTCGTTCGCCATTGCCGCGTAAGGACAGGTCTCGGTTTCAGCAACCTTAACGAAGTCAGACGGGATCTCTACCACTTTGTCACCGTGGCTCATCCATACGTCTAGTAGCGCTTTACCGTCGTCGGCAATCGCATCTTCGATATTCTTGAAGAAAGCAGTTGGCTCAACTACTTTGACCTGAGCATAACCAAACTCACGCTCGGTAGAGCCAGCAACTTTACCACCTAGCTGCTCTGCCATAGTCTGCATGCCGTAGCAAACACCAAATACAGGCACACCGGCTTCGAACACATATTGCGGTGCGCGAGGTGAACCTTCTTCAGTCACACTTTCCGGGCCACCGGAAAGGATGATGCCGTTAGGGTTGAAGTCGCGAATATCCGCTTCATCAACGTCCCAGCTCCATAGCTCACAGTAAACACCAATTTCACGGATACGACGTGCAATAAGCTGGGTGTACTGGGAACCAAAGTCCAGGATCAGGATACGCTGGTCATGAATATTTGTGGTCGTGGTCATTCGAGCTGTCTCAAAAAATAATGGAAAGGTGGGGGCATTAAAACGCCCCCGATCTTATACAAGTTTCGCGTTTAGGCAAACGTTTTCGTCAGATGCTAATGCAGCTGATGAAAATTAACCCAAGCGGTAGTTAGGTGCTTCTTTAGTGATCGTCACGTCGTGTACGTGAGACTCATTCAGGCCAGCACCTGAGATGCGGACAAATTCAGCTTTAGTACGAAGTTCTTCGATTGTCGCCGAGCCCGTTAGGCCCATGCTTGAACGCAGGCCGCCCATTTGCTGGTGTACGATCTCTTTCATGTGGCCTTTGTATGCCACACGGCCTTCGATACCTTCCGGAACCAGCTTGTCAGCAGCGTTGTCTGTCTGGAAGTAACGGTCAGAAGAGCCTTTAGACATAGCGCCCAGTGAGCCCATACCACGGTAAGATTTGTAAGCACGGCCTTGGTACAGCTCAACTTCGCCCGGTGCTTCTTCAGTACCTGCAAACATTGAACCTACCATCACACAAGATGCACCTGCAGCGATTGCTTTACACATATCACCAGAGAAGCGGATACCGCCGTCAGCGATAACTGGGATACCGTATTGGTCCGCTACAGCAACAGCGTCAGCAATCGCAGTAACCTGAGGAACACCTACACCGGTAACAATACGGGTTGTACAGATAGAGCCAGGGCCGATACCTACTTTCACCGTACTTACACCAGCTTCGATAAGGGCACGCGCACCTTCAGCGGTAGCCACGTTACCACCTACGATAGGTAGATCAGGGAAAGCTTCACGAGTTTCGCGAATACGTGCTAGCACACCTTCAGAGTGGCCGTGTGAAGAGTCGATAAGCAGTACGTCAACACCAGCTTCAACCAGAGCAGCAACACGCTCTTCGTTACCAGCACCAGCACCAACAGCGGCACCTACGCGAAGACGACCACGCTCATCTTTACAAGCGTTAGGCTTACGCTCTGCTTTCTGGAAGTCTTTAGCAGTGATCATACCGCGAAGCTGGAAGTCATCGTTGACTAGCAGTACTTTCTCAACACGGTACTGCTGCATGATAGCTTCAACTTCTTCACGTGATGCGCCCTCTTTGGCTGATGCCAATTTGTCTTTTGGCGTCATCACTTCTTCAACCTTAAGCGAAAGGTCAGTAACAAAACGAACATCGCGGCCTGTGATAATACCAACAAGCTCATTGGTATCAGAAACAACAGGGTAACCAGCAAAACCGTTCTCGATAGTCAGACGCTTCACGTCTTCAATCGTATTGTTAGGTTTTACGGTTACAGGCTCAGAAACCACACCGGCTTCGAATTTTTTCACCATGCGAACTTCATTGGCTTGCTGCTCAATAGACATGTTCTTGTGGATGAAACCAATGCCGCCTTCCTGAGCAAGGGCAATTGCCAGGCGACCTTCTGTCACGGTATCCATTGACGCAGACACCATAGGGATGTTCAACGTAATGTCTTTCGTCAGGCGGGTGCGCAGATCGGCAGTGTTAGGCAGTACGGTTGAATGGGCTGGAACCAGCAGGACATCATCGAAAGTCAAAGCTTCTTGTTTGATTCGTAACATTGCAATATCTCACACCAAGTAAAGGTTTAAAGAAGGATAAAATATTGCGGACGAATTATACGGAGGAAGCAATCGATTGGCTAGACTTTTTTTAATTTTTTTAATTGACAAAAAACTCTTGATGTGTAGTATATATCGGTTAAGTATCCGGTGCTGCGGTCAGCATATTACGACCAAGATCTGTCCATAGATCTGCCTAGGCCCTTTTAACCTCGTCCTAGCCTCTGTCAGCCGCTCACTTTCAGCCTTCCAAAACAGGTATCTTGTCTCGTGACGTTATTTGCTCAACAGAACCAGACCAATGACCGTATCTATACTGTTTCCAGCCTAAATGCCCAAGTCCGTTTGATCCTTGAAAACGAAATGGGTGTCGTGTGGCTGGTCGGTGAACTGTCGAATCTTTCCATGCCCGTTTCCGGCCATTGGTATTTCACCCTCAAGGACTCCCGGGCACAGGTCAAATGTGCCATGTTCAAGGGCAGCAACCGCCGTGTGACCTTCAAACCCGCCAACGGTACCCAGGTGTTGGTCAAAGCTCGCCTGTCACTTTACGAGCCTCGTGGTGACTACCAGTTGATCATCGAGAGTATGCAGCCAGAAGGCGATGGTCGCCTGCAACAGCAGTTCGAGCAGCTAAAAATGAACTTAGCTGCCGAAGGTTTATTTGCCCAAACCCTCAAGCAACCACTGCCGGAGCAGCCGCAGCGAGTTGGTATTGTCACCTCAAAAACCGGTGCCGCACTACACGATATCCTCAATGTCCTGCAGCGCCGTGACCCTAGCTTGCCCGTCGTCATCTACCCGACAATTGTCCAAGGTGAAGGAGCTGCAATTTCAATAGCCCAAGCTATTGGCCGGGCCAATGCCCGCCGTGAGTGTGATGTGCTGATTGTCGGTCGTGGCGGTGGCTCACTAGAAGATCTATGGGCCTTCAATGAAGAGATTGTGGCAAGGACCATTGCCGCCAGCCAGATCCCGATTGTCAGTGCTGTCGGCCACGAAGTAGATGTCACTATTGCGGATTTCGTCGCCGATGTCCGCGCCCCGACGCCTTCGGCTGCCGCAGAGCTGATCAGTCGTGACATGGGTTTTCAAACTCAGAAAATCAGCCAGAAAGTACAACAACTTCAGCATGCTATGCGCCATTACCTTGCGGGTAAGCAAGCACAGACAATTAGGTTGCAGCACCGTCTTGATCGCCAGCATCCACAGGTCCGCCTCAACCAACAGCAACAGCAGCTAGATGAGTTAGCCGGCAAGCTTGAGCTAGCAATGAAGCAGCGCTTGAGCCGCCACCAGCAGAACATCGACCGCAACAATTACAAACTGTCCTTGAACTCACCAGCCAACATTGTTCAGGCACAGCAGAACCGGCTCGAACGCCTGCAACAAAGGCTGCAAGACGGCATGGACAGACGTTTGCTCAATGCTAGCCATAAACTGGCCTTGGCAGCAGAAAAGTTGGAAACAGTCAGTCCACTGGCAACCCTAGGGCGTGGTTACTCAATTACCCGCAACACCAAGGGGCAGGTCATCCGCAGCGCAGAGCAAGTCAAGCAAGGTGATAACCTTAGGACAACACTTGCCGACGGAGAAATCCACTCCGTTGTTTCGGGTTCGTCGCCATCCCCAGAATAACTTCAAAGTCAAAAATGCCGCCAAGTGTTATCCACTAGGCGGCATTTTCTTGCCCTGTATCCACAATACGGGACTCAAGCTATCGAAGTCGCTGGCATCCCTACTCAAGCTTTATCGAAGTGGATCCTGACCCGCGATTTAGACTTCAACTCATTGCAAGTGTTGCAGAAATAGCTTGCTGCTCCACAAGCCTGCAGCTTTTCAAGTTCAGCATCGCAATCAGGACAATATGCCTGCTTGATAAACGTCTGGCTACATTGTCCGCAATGGTATTTCCCATCCTGCCACTCGAGCTCTTGGTTACAGCTTGGGCAAATGTTCTGGCTCATAATCTCTCCCTTAATCCAACTGTTCCCATGATAACTTAACCGAGTGCCCTGCTCTCTTGATCCAACTCAGTAACGACAAACATGGGTATGAGCCCATCACGATTGCGTACCCTGATCGTACTTCAAACTGTTGATCAACGACAAAAGCCACCGTGATCAGCGATCAGCTAGCAAAAGAACATTTATCAATACACATCCCGAAAGCATAAGTTACATGTTCTGTTTTTCAATTTTAAACGATATTTAAACCTATCACTTTCGAATAAAAGCGATACGATCCAGCAAATAATAAAACCAGAACAAAAGGATCAAATAACTGCCACTAGCACATCAAAAACAAAGTTAAGCAATTGATATTAAATGATTTTAACGCACATAATGACATTTACCCTTTTATTGCCAGCCGATCAAGCCGGTTGGCTATGGGTAA
Organism: Photobacterium rosenbergii; assembly: GCF_003026455.1. Classification (GTDB taxonomy): domain Bacteria; phylum Pseudomonadota; class Gammaproteobacteria; order Enterobacterales; family Vibrionaceae; genus Photobacterium; species Photobacterium rosenbergii. The sequence goes on along the minus strand of NZ_PYMB01000033.1, from coordinate 21,856 downwards.
TCATGACGAGTTCCTGTTCATTGATTAGCTGGAATTCAACCCGCAGCGCCGCATATTCTGCTAGCGAAGTGACGTGGGTACCTCCACAAGGTATTTCTACCACTACCCCCTCTTGCAAATCACAGCGCCAGTAACGGGAGTCGGTGAGCGCTTCCCCTTCCCTACGCATGTCCACCGGGAAGCCTGCTTCACACCAGGCAGCAAGCTGTTGGTTGATTTGATCGGCTATCGTAGGTAAGGCTGCGATCATGTCAGCAGCATTGAGCCCTCGCTTACGCAGGGTTTTACCGATACGGTAAGTATCTGTGCTGCAATCTTCCGTCACCCGGCTTTCTGTCTGGGCGTAACTATGGAAGTCATAATGGCCCAGCTCATCCTTGCGTGAGGCATCTTTACGCCAGAAGTCATGGTGCAGCACCTTGTTCAGGGCCAACGATGACAGGTGGCCCCCACTGTGTCCCCGGCTCAGGGCAAGTTGGTATTGCTCGTCCACGTTTAGGGTTGCCTTGGTGCCAACCGAGCTTTCGATACTCTCTGCCAAATGGTGTACAACCACAAAGACCCATCCCGGTTCATCACGCTTAACCGGGATATCAGCCCCAACATAAAGCTGTCCGCTTTCCTGCTCTACGGCACCGACCAGGCAATCAACTACCTCATGCACTTGGCTCTCTAGAACCACTGTTCCGCGATCTGCGGGATGATCTGGCCAGATATGGCTTACCGGGTGGAAAGGCGTACGGTCGGTAACAACATAACACCCTTGTTCCGGATGGGCGGCAATCAATTGAATGTTGGCTTCGCATTGGTAAATACGTTCTGGGAAAAGAACCTGAGTCGCGCTGGTCACTATAGGGATATCCTTACTGCTCGGTGGAGAGTCGATAATAACAAAAATCCTACCTATCGACTGGTGAAAACCAATTACAGACATTACAACTCCGAGTATTAGGATAAAATTTCAAAACCTACTCGCCAAGGACGGCGAGTCGGAGCAACATGGATGTTATCAGCGTTTTTGAAATTTTATTCTGATGCTTGGTGTCAAACAAAAAACCCGGCCAAGGGGCCGGGTTTGTCTATACGGTTTGACAGCTTAATTAACTATCACGGTCACGGTTTTTCAGTGCCGTTGCCAGACGCTTGCGCTGGCGTTCCTGAGAAACGGTCAGCTTCTGCTTCTTGGCTTCGAACGGGTTATCGCTGCTCTGGAACTGGATACGGATTGGCGTACCCATCATTTCCAGCGACTTGCGGTAGTAGTTCATCAGGTAACGCTTGTACGAGCCCGGTAGTTCGTTCACCAAGTTACCGTGGATAACGATAATCGGCGGGTTGTAACCACCTGCGTGCGCATACTTCAGTTTCACACGGCGGCCACGGATCATAGGTGGCTGGTGATCGTCCTGTGCCATCTGCATAATACGCGTCAGCATTGAGGTACTGATACGCTTAGTCGCAGACTGGTAAGCTTCCTGTACGGATTCGTACAAGTGGCCAACACCGGTACCGTGCAGGGCAGAAATGAAGTGAATACGGGCAAAATCCACAAAGCCCAGACGACGGTCCAGTTCAGACTTCACACGCTCTTTGACTTCGTTATCCAGACCATCCCACTTGTTCACGGCAATCACCAATGAACGACCTGCGTTCAGGGCAAAGCCAAGCAAGCTCAGATCCTGATCAGAGATGTTTTCACGTGCATCGATAACCAACAGCACAACGTTGGCATCTTCTACCGCTTTCAAAGTCTGGATCACCGAGAACTTCTCAACGGCTTCGTGCATGTTCTTACGGCGACGGATACCCGCTGTATCAATCAGCACATACTCCTGGCCTTCACGCTCCATCGGAATGTAGATAGAGTCACGCGTGGTGCCCGGCATATCGTAAACAACCACACGCTCTTCACCGAGGATACGGTTAGTCAGCGTTGACTTGCCCACATTCGGGCGGCCAATGATCGCCATCTTGATCGGTTGCTCCTGCAGACGCTTATAGGCTGCTTCTGCATCCGCTTCTGACAGGTTAGCTTTCTCGATATCTTCTACCGATGTCAAATCTTCGATGAAGACTTCATCACCGTCTTCCTCAGCTTTTGCCTTAAGGTCGTCGGCAAATGGTGCCAGAGCACGCTCCATCAGCGCCGTCACACCACGGTTCTGTGCTGCAGCGATCTGGTACATACCGTCCATACCCAACTTCCAGAATTCGGCACAAGCGCTATCTGCATCGATACCGTCAATCTTGTTTACCACTAGGAAGGTTGGTTTCTCACGGCTACGCAGGTGTTTAGCAATTGCTTCGTCAGAAGACGTCAGACCGGCACGGCCATCAACCAGGAACAGAACAACATCGGCTTCTTCGATCGCTGCTAGTGATTGCTCGGCCATTTTGGTTTCGACGCCTTCTTCAGTACCGTCGATACCGCCGGTATCAATCACAATAAATTCATGCTCTTCGAGCTCAGCCTTACCGTATTTACGATCCCTTGTTAAGCCAGGAAAGTCAGCTACCAGCGCATCCCTTGTACGGGTAAGACGGTTGAATAACGTCGATTTACCCACGTTTGGGCGCCCGACAAGGGCAACAACAGGAATCATAAGTACCTCTTACTTTTCATAGTCTTAATGACATATTTTCCATTCATTCTTGCCTCCAGTCAGGCCACTAGCCTGCACCTTCATCCGACAATAATATCGCGAACGGATATAACAACAACGGCCCCTGACTGTGTCCACAGCAGGAGCCGAGAATAATAATGGCGCGTATTATAGCGGCAAATTAAGGCATTTGCATTTTGTTAATACGCCCATCGCGAGTGATCACTAAGTAGCCATCGCTCATTCGGACTGGTGGGACCGCAATACCACTGTCGTCTATTTCCTGCTGGGCAACAAAGTCACCCGAGTATGGATCGATCCAATGCAGGTAGCCTTCGCTATCACCAACAACAAGATAACCATTGATCACAGCAGGAGCGCTGAGCAAACGGTGTTCCAGCTGGTTGTTAGACCACAGCTCCGTGCCGCTTCGGGTATCAACCGCAACAACATGGTCTTTATCTGTGATCAAATATAGCTGACTCCCATCAATGGCAAAATCAGTGGCCGAGGAATAATTACGTTTCCATGCCGCCTGACCAGTACGCAGATCAATCGAGACCAAGCTACCATTGAATCCAAGCGCGAACAGGCGCTCGCCATCGATAACCGGCGAGGCATCGACATCAACCAAACGGTCGATTTCCGTACCGCCTTTCGGTGAACCGATAGGCTGTTGCCACAGCATCTGACCGTTGCCCATCAAAGCACCAGCCAAACGACCATTAGCTTGTCCCCAGAAGACACCACCAGAAATAGAAACTGGCGAGCTGTCACCTCGAAGAGTCAGTGTCGGCAATTCACTACCAAGTTGCCAGCGGCTTTCACCGGTGTTGGCATCCAGCGCCTGCAAAATACCACGGCTAGTATTAACAACAACTAAGCCTTCATCAACCAACGGTTTAGACAGGACTTCGCCTTCTACTGTTTGACGCCAAGCTACTTCACCGGTTTCTTCATCAAGGGCAATCACCTCGGCATTTTCCGAGCCGATAAACACCTTGCCGTAAGAAAGCGAGATACCACCGGCTAATCTTGCTGAGATATCCCCTTCAAGATCCTGCTGCCAGATTTCTGAACCCGTATCGGGATCCAGCGCTTTAACCAGGCCGTTGCGGTCAGCGACAAATACCTTGCCGTAACCTACCGCAGGGGTGAGCTTAGAGAAGAAATGGCCGACGCCATCCCCTACTTTGCTGCTCCATCCCTGTACTGGAGTAAACGTGTTTTCAACCACCGGCAACGGTGCCATTTGGATAGTGTCTTCCTCGCTGGCACAACCAGCAAGTATACCGACAGCCAAGGCAACCGAAATAGCTTGCTTCAACACCTTCTGCATACGCGCTCTACCTTATTGTGCCAAGTCGTCTAGCTTGATCTGCAAGGCAGGAGAAGCACCAAGTTGTTGTGCGCTAACATAAGCATCGCGCGCAGCTTGGGTCTCACCTTTTTGCAGTAGGACATCACCTCGAAGTTCAGCAACTTTCGCAGCCCAACTTTCAGCGGTAACTTTGTCCAATTCAGCCAACGCCTTGTCAAAGGCGTCCTGCTCAGCATAGATACGAGCCAAGCGGGTTTGTGCAATAGGTAGAATCGCTACATCTTGGGTATTAGCAATTGCCCAGCTCAACTGTTCAGCGGCTGCATCCAAATCACCATTCTCCACCTGCGCTTTGGCCAGTTGCAATGATGCAAGTACAGAATATTGGCTGCTTTCATGAGCTGCGATAAACGCCTGCACATCTGCAACGGCAGATTCGCTACCGCTTTCCAGACGGTTAACCACCTGGGTGTATGCATCAGATGCCTGCTCCTTGGCTGATTGAACTTCCGACTGGTAATAACGCCAGCCAAACAGACCACCCAAACCAATCACAGTACCGAGAACAACGGCTTTACCGTTTTCTTTCCACCAAGCCTTTATCTGTTCAACTTGTTGTTCTTCTGTGATATTGCCGTCCACTTCCTGTCCTCTCTTAAATCAATTCGGCCAGCTTTGCTGCCACATCGTCTTGCGCCATCGTGGTTTGCTCACCGCCGCGAAGATCTTTAACTACCACGGTATTTTCAGCGATTTCATTTTCGCCCAATACCAGTGCCACTGCCGCGCCAACATTATCAGCACGCTTGAATTGTTTCTTGAAGTTACCACCACCGAAATGGCTCATCACACGCAAGCCAGGTACATCTTCACGTAGCTTCTCGGCCAGTTTCATGCCCGCCATCATAGTGCCTTCGCCAGCGGTTACCATGTAGACGTCAACTGGGCGACGTACATCAGTCAGTTCTAGGGTTTCCATCATAAGCACTAGACGCTCAAGACCCATCGCAAAGCCCACGGCTGGTGTCGCTTTGCCACCAAGTTGCTCAACAAGGCCGTCGTAGCGGCCACCGCCACATACCGTACCCTGCGCGCCAAGGCTTTCAGTGATCCACTCAAATACAGTGCGGTTGTAGTAATCCAAACCACGAACAAGACGTTCATTTACTTGGTATTCGATGCCTGCAGCGTCCAATAGTTCACACAAACCGGCAAAATGTTGTTTTGACTCTTCACCTAGGTAGTCAGACAGCTTAGGCGCGTCTACCAATACTTCCTGGATAGCAGCATTCTTGGTATCCAGTACGCGTAGCGGGTTAGTGTGCATACGGCGCTTGCAGTCTTCATCTAAGATGTCGATGTGCTGCTCAAGGAATGCTATCAGTGCCTCACGGTAGTTAGCACGGTCTTCTAGCGAACCGATAGAGTTAAGCTCAAGGCGAACGTGCTTGTCGATACCTAGCTCACGCCACATGCGGGCTGTCATCATGATCAGCTCTGCGTCAACATCCGGACCATTCAGACCGAACACTTCCACACCGAACTGGTGGAACTGACGGTAGCGGCCTTTCTGCGGGCGCTCGTGACGGAACATTGGACCGGTGTACCATAGGCGCTGTTCTTGATTGTATAGCAGGCCATTCTGGATGCCCGCACGTACACAGCCTGCAGTCCCTTCAGGACGCAGAGTCAGGCTGTCACCGTTGCGGTCATCAAATGTATACATTTCCTTTTCAACAACATCCGTTACTTCACCGATTGCCCGACTAAACAAATGCGTCGATTCAACGATAGGCATACGGACTTCACTGTAACCGTACGCGCTCACAACTTGTTTAATGGTCGATTCCACTTTCTGCCAAAGCGGAGATTGGGTTGGAAGGCAGTCGTTCATGCCTCGAATTGCTTGAATTTGTTTCGCCACGTTTATTCTCGTTAACCGATGGGGAATGGAGTTGAATATATAGGTTATAACGCAAATAGTGAACCGCCCCAACGCGAGTCGGGGCGATTCTTGTCAATTTCGTTATTTTTCTGTCACATCAATGCGGTTTGCTGTGTCCAGCATTGACGCTTTAGCACGAATTTTAGCTTCCAGCTGCTCAATAACATTGTCGTTATCGAAACGCTCTTTCTGGCGCAAGCCATCTTCATAAAACGCGCTTTTACGGTTGCCGCCGGCAATACCCAAGTGGGAAACTTCTGCTTCACCCGGGCCATTAACCACACAACCAATCACGGAGACATCCATAGGTACTGTGATGTCTTCCAGTCGCTGCTCCAGCTCGTTCACTGTGCCAATAACATCGAATTCCTGACGTGAACAAGTTGGGCAGGCAATAAAGTTGATGCCGCGAGAGCGGATACGCAGGGATTTCAGAATATCAAAGCCCACTTTGATTTCTTCAACAGGATCGGCCGCTAGCGATACTCGCAACGTATCACCGATACCTTCCGACAGCAGCATACCCAAGCCAACAGCAGATTTTACCGCACCGGCACGCGCACCACCGGCTTCAGTGATACCCAAGTGTAGTGGCTGCTTGATCTGCTGAGCCAGTTTGCGGTAAGAGTCTACTGCCAAGAACACATCAGACGCCTTAACACTCACCTTGAATTGGTCGAAGTTCAGGCGGTCCAAAATATCCACATGGCGCATAGCTGATTCCACCAAGGCATCCGGTGTCGGCTCACCGTATTTCTGCTGGATGTCTTTTTCCAGCGAGCCACCGTTAACACCGATACGGATTGGGATATTCTTGTCACGAGCACAGTCCACTACCGCGCGGATACGATCTTCACGACCGATATTACCCGGGTTGATACGCAGACAGTCTACACCGTATTCCGCCACTTTCAGGGCGATACGGTAATCGAAGTGGATATCCGCTACCAGCGGGATATTCACTTGCTGTTTGATTTGCTTAAACGCCTCGGCCGCATCCATAGTAGGCACAGAGACACGGACGATATCCGCACCGACATTTTCCAGCGCTTTAATCTGGGCAACAGTCGCAGCCACATCGGTGGTACGGGTGTTGGTCATGGACTGCACCGCAATAGGTGCACCGTCACCGATTGGCACATCACCGACATAGATTCGGGTGGACTGACGGCGTTTAATTGGAGACTCGTTATGCATTACATCTACTCTTTACTGCGGCAGTTTCAATCGCGCCACTTTACCTGCAGGGTACCTGCTCAGATCAACAGGTTCACCTTTATAGCTCATGGTTACAACGCTCGGTGCGCCCAGCACCACGCGGAATGGTTCATTGCCATCCAGTTTAAGGACATCACCGGCTTTCTTGATACCGGTATCCAAACGGCGGCCATTAGCATCACGGATATCGATCCAGCAATCACCGGTAAAGCTCAATTCAAGATCTGAACTTGCGACTACGGTTTCGTCTTCCGATACCACGTCACTCAACTGCTCTGCCGCCAAACTGTCGGCACTGTCGACATCGGTATCTGCCAGTTCTTGCGGTTCGGTGAAGCTGTCTTCAAAGCTTGCCTGCGGTTCGGGCTCAATTTCTGGCAACTGGACCGGCTCGGCTTCAACAGTAGTCAAAACGCTAGCAGTTTCCTCTGCACCCGACTCAGACACTGTCGTCAAGACCGAAGTACTTGAACCATTACCAGCATTGGCAATTGACTCATCCAGCGCCTGAACCTCAGCCGGAGCGGCAGTGAATTCCGCTTCAGGGCTCATCTGCAAGCTTTGCCACCACCAAATACCGGTGAGGCCAATAAACAGTGCGCCCAGCACCCAAGTCAAACGCATGATTCGGTTATCGTGCGCTTCACGCTTGGTGCGACGCGAAAAGCTCTGCATTTCCTGCTCTTGAGGTTGAGCATGACCTTGCTGATCTAGCTTCGCCAGAACCTCGGCCTCATCTAGACCGACAAATTTGGCATAGGATCGCACATAACCACGGGTAAACGTGGCGAGTTGTGCTTCTTCGAATTGGTTATTTTCGATATCACTGACCACCGAGAGGCGGAGCCTCAATCGGCTTGCAACATCCTTCTGTGAATAGCCTAGCTTCTCTCGAGCCTGACGCAGCATATCCCCTGGAAGAATGATTTCTTCTGTTGATCGTTCTTCGTTCTGTTCAGTATTCATTGGCTAGATAGTTTTGATATTGCAGAGAGTCCGGGTATTGGGCTTTGAGAATGCCAGCATATTTATCCGCTTGGCTATCATAGCCAGCTTGCTGCTCAAGCTGGATCAACAGCCATAAGCTGTCGGCTTTGTACCCGTATCTCTTGTTAAATTTAAACAGCCTGACGCGAGCTTCCTTGAAGTTCTGCGCCTCAATATCCAACTTCGACAGCTGCAGCATAGATTTGGCTCGATATGGGTCATAAGCCAAAGCTTTATCAAAATAGCCCCGAGCCTGAGGTTGGTTACCCTGCTCTAAGCTACACAACGCCGCATTTTCATAACTGGCCGAAGTCAGGTAATAATATGGTTGCTTGATGGCGCTCTCAAACTGGTCGATCGCCTCATCATAGCGTCCCTGACTACACAAGAATACACCATAGTTGTTTCTTACATCGCCATTTTTTGGTGAATATTTCAGAGCTTGACGGTAAATTTTTTCCGCCGACTCTGGCTCATCCACCCGCTGGTAGTAATAGGCCATGGCATTTAGCGCCCGGTAATATTGCGGGGCATACTGCAGGGCAAGTTCGAAATTATCTCGTGCCCGCTGCCATTGTCCTTGTTCCAAATATCCCAGCCCAAGGGTCACTCTGGCTTCGGCAGCCTCTTCCTTGTTTATGCTCTGTGGGGTATTTCCAGACTCATCGACGGTAACACAACCGGCCAATAAACTACACAATAATAGGCACTTCTTCCATCGAACCATCCCAATCCCGCCTTAATATCCATATCAAAGTGTAACTGGGGCAAGCTAGTCACCCACCCCAGCAAGGTAATCGTCTATTAGACTGATTTTACCGGGATTTGTTCACCGTTTTGAGCCTTAGCTTGGGTGCGTTTCGTGCGGTCAATCACATCGCCTACCAATTGTCCGCATGCCGCGTCGATATCATCGCCACGGGTCTTACGTACCGTCACCGTAAAGTCATACTCCATCAGGGTCTTCATGAAGCGATCAATACGCGAGTTGCTCGGCTTTTTGTACGGCGAACCTGGGTAAGGGTTGAATGGGATCAGGTTTACTTTCGCAGGGGTATCTTTCAACGTTTCTGCCAATTGACGGGCATGTTCCATGCCATCGTTAACATGGTCGAGCAAGATATATTCCACAGTAACTCGGCCACGGTTGGCATTCGACGATGCGATGTAGCGACGTACCGAGGCAAGGAAATCATCGATGTTCCAGCGGTCATTGATTGGCATAATTTCAGAGCGAAGCTCATCAGTCGGCGCATGCAGAGAAATCGCCAGGGCAACATCGATATTGCCGGTCATCTGATCAAGGCCTGATACAACCCCCGACGTTGAAACTGTTACACGACGCTTGGACAAGCCGAAACCTAGATCATCTAGCATGATTTCAAGCGCTGGGATCAGGTTCTTCATGTTAAGCAAAGGCTCACCCATACCCATCATTACCACGTTGGTAATTGGGCGACGGCCAGTTTCTTTCTCTACACCGATCTCTTTGGCTGCACGCCAAACCTGACCAATGATTTCCGACACACGTAGGTTACGGTTGAAGCCTTGCTGGGCCGTTGAGCAGAATTTACATTCCAACGCACAACCCACCTGAGATGATACACACAGCGTCGCGCGGTCATCTTCAGGGATATAGACCGTCTCTACATCCTGATCGCCAACCTTCATGGCCCACTTGATAGTACCATCACTAGAGTGTTGCGCTTCCGATACATACGGCGCACGGATTTCAGCAACTTGCTTTAGCTTTTCACGCAATTTCTTGTTGATGTTCGTCATCTGATCGAAATCATCACAACCGAAATGATAAATCCACTTCATAATCTGATCCGCACGGAAGGCTTTTTCGCCCAACTCCTCGGCAAAATACTTACGCAGCCCCTTGCGATCAAAATCCAGCAGATTCGTTTTAACAGTTGTCATCGGTTGTTGCCTCTTTAAATTACGTGACGTTATCTGTGCCTTGGGCATACCATTCGCGGTATACGACAGGACCTTTGAATACCAAACCCACGGCAAGTGGTATTTTCCACCAGCCTGTAATCAGTTTGGTTTTATAGCCAAGTAACTGCAAGGCGCTAAATTCAGCGAGGAAGACCTGGAGTCACTTGGCTATAAGGCGCGAAATTGTACAGGCTTTGACGGTGAGATTCCACTTGTTAACAAGCGTGGTTACGACTGTCAGGCAAATAAAAACGGGAAGCGTATAGCTTCCCGTTTTATTTTGACTGATTGAATGACTTAGCTGACTTAGCCGCGAGGGCAAATCTCATCATCAGCAAAAAAATAGGCGATTTCACGTGCGGCAGAGACCGGGCTGTCAGCACCATGTACTGAATTATGGCGCAGGCTCAGGGCATAGTCAGCACGCAACGTACCGCAAGCGGCTTCTTCTGGGTTGGTCTTACCCATTAGCTCGCGGTAACGTACAACGGCATTTTCACCTTCCAGTACCTGCACCATTACAGGACCAGACGTCATAAACGCCACTAGATCATCAAAGAATGGCTTGCCCTCATGCTCGGCATAGAAGCCTTTAGCTTTATCGGCATCCATGTGGATCATCTTAGCGGCCACCACGCGAAGGCCTGCTTTTTCAATCCGGTTGTAGATAGCGCCAATCAAATTACGTTTAACGGCATCTGGCTTTACGATTGAGAATGTTCTTTCAATTGTCATTATTATATTTCCCCTCAGGCTTAAATCTTCTAAAGCAGCATCGCTGCTATGTTGGCAACACCTACCCCGGTTGCACCTGCCGCCCAGCGGGCATCGGCACTGTCACGGAAGCAAGCCGCCAAATCAAAATGGACCCAGCCGCAGTTGTCGGTATCAACAAAACGCGACAGGAAAGCGGCAGCATTAGATGCGCCGCCCATACCGCCACCTTTTTGCACTCGGCTGTTAGCGGTATCTGCGTAGTATGACGGGCAGTTCGACTGGTGCCAGGTTTCCAGCGGCAACGGCCATGCAGGCTCGTTAACTAAATCAGACAGTTGCTGTGCCTTGAACACCAACTCCTTGTCTAGCCCAAACAACGCATTGTAGTCAGTACCCACTGCCATCATCGCAGCGCCGGTCAGTGTCGCGGCATCAATAATGAGTGGCGCTTTGGTTTCACTGGCCGCTATCAAACCATCAGCCAATACCAAACGCCCTTCAGCATCGGTATTAACGATTTCTGCCGTCTGACCATTCTTGTACGTTAACACATCACCAAGCTTATAGGCGTTTCCAGCAATCAGGTTTTCGGCACAACACAGGATCAACTTCACACGTTGGCGCAAACCTTGCTCGATAGCATACCCCAAGGCAGCCGTTACAGTGGCCGCACCACCCATATCGCACTTCATAGTGACCATACCGGCACTTGGTTTGATACTGTAACCACCAGAGTCGAACGTGATCCCTTTACCGACCAAACAAGCAGAAACCGGAGCATTGGCATTACCGGTCGGATTGAAGTCTACGGTCAGCATCACAGGTGGCCGGCTGCTAGCACGACCAACACTGTGGGTCCCTATCCAGCCTTGCTCAGCCAATGCATCACCCACAACGACCTCATGGGAAAGGGCATCACCGGCAATGGCAGACAAGAAAGATACCGCTTCATCCGCAAGTTTTTCAGGATACATATCTTCCGGCGTGGCATTGACCACTTTGCGCACCCAGTCAGCACTGCGGCGGCGGGCATTGAGCAGTTCAAGTTCGTCCTCGTCAATCGAGGCCCAACGCAATACCACTTCGGCTTTTGGCGTGGCAAAACCACAATAGAACGCCCATTGGCGCTCATAGCTCCAACCTTCACCTTCTAGACTAGCTGCAGTGATCCCCTGTGACTGCAACTGACGGGCAGCCTGTTGGATACGGCGCAATGGGAAATCACCGGTAAAATGAATAACCGCGCCGTCAGCTTCATACGCCACCAGCGCTTTGTCACCCCATACACCTTCGTATTGGGCTGACGATAATGAAATTTTTAACATACTTTCTTCCTGAAAAAAGCTGCCGCCCTTAGGCGGCAGCAATAAGTCTTTTTAGTTTTAGTCTTGTTCGTGGTCACACAGGATGTTGGCTAGTGTACGTACCCCCATACCTGTCGCACCGGCAGCCCATTTGTCGTTTGCAGACTTACGGTAAGTACCGCTGGCATCGATGTGCATCCAGCCGTTCTGGTAATCTTCAACAAAGTAAGACAGGAATGCGGCAGCAGTACTTGCACCTGGCATGAAGTCACCCTGAGAGATATTACTCAGGTCAGCAAAGTTAGAAGGCATCATTGCACGGTGGTGATCAGCCAGAGGAAGCGGCCACAAACCTTCGTTCTCATCACTTGCTGCCATCAGCGCTTTCTGTGCCAGACCGTGGTCAAAACTAAACAGCGCGTGGTAGTCATTGCCCAACGCATTCTTAGCCGCGCCGGTTAGGGTGGCACAGTCAATGATCAACTCTGGGTTCTGGCTGCTTGCATAGATAAGGCCGTCCGCCAATACCAAACGACCTTCGGCATCGGTGTTAAGCACCTCAACCGTTTTGCCGTTCTTGTAGGTAATAATATCGCCAAGCTTGAAAGCACGGCCAGATACCATGTTCTCAGCACAGCATAGGATCAACTTGATACGTTTGTTGGTACCACGGGCGATGGCCAGTGCCAGTGCGCCTGTTGCCAACGCAGAGCCGCCCATATCCGCTTTCATCGCCGTCATACCCGCCGATGGTTTCATGCTGTAGCCGCCAGAATCGAAGGTGATCCCTTTACCGACCAAGCAAGTATGGACCGGCGCTTCGGCGTTGCCCGTTGGGTTATAGTCAAGGCGTAGCATTGCTGGCGAACGCTCTGAACCACGGCCAACAGTATGGATACCGTTCCAGCCTTCATCCAACAGATCGTTACCCTTGATGATTTTGTAAGTGACATGTTCCGGGGCAAGCGACTTGATAAATTCGCCCGCACGAGAAGCCAACTGCGATGGACGCACCACTTCTGCCGACTGGTTGATGATCTCTCGTACCCAGTTGGTTGCCATCAGGCGTGCCTGAAGTTCAGCTTCATCTGCCTCTGACAGGCCGCTCCAGCTAACTTCATTACCCGGCTTAGCATTACGGTGGCCCTGGACAAATGCCCAAATACACTCGAGATCCCAACCTTCACCAGCCAGTTCAACCTTCTTGATACCTTGTGAATCCAGTTTGCGGCCCGCACGCTGCAAAGAAGGCAGCACATTTTCTTCTGTCAGGTGTACTACCGCACCGTCAGCTTCAAAGGTTACCAGGGCGTTCTTGCCCCATTGTTCACCCGCTGCTTCCGCAGACAATAGCACACTCATTTTGGCAGACATGAATTACTCCTTGGATTGATGTTACCCCGCAGCTATGGCGCGGTAACGAGATGAGATAGGGCGTGCCTAACGCCTGAATACATTATCTTGCATGCATCTGGATAACAAATGAATGACAATGATGTTACCCGCTATAACAGTTGTTATTGGGGTTCATTTTAGCATTACAAGGGGTTTCACAGCGATTTCAGCACGTTCCGAGCTGCTCTCCCGCTAAGGGGAGGACAATACAGTTGAAAATATGGCCTATCAGCCAGTTTTCAGAATTTATCTTACTCTGCCTTGGTTGCAGCCAAGAAACAAGCTGTTTACAACGAGACTAAGAGCAAGATCATAAGGAGGTGGGTCTACAAGAAGGGAAATAAACAACCCAAATGATCAGTCCGCTTCTTCAATCCAGTACATTTGCACCGCTTCCAATACCCGCTCGCTACAATGTTTTGGGTCATCATCAAAGTCATCCAACGCCAAAATCCACTCTCTTAGGTCGGTAAAGCGGATCTTCTCCGGATCAACATCCGGATGCAGCTCGGACAGTTCAACTGCCAGGTCCCGTGAATCAATCCATTTCAAGCCCATCATTCTCTCCTCTTCAAATTAGCCTCTAGCCTCTAGCCTCTAGCCTCTAGCCTCTAGCCTCTAGCCTCTAGCCTCTAGCCTCTAGCCTTTTTAGTTTAGCCAACGTAGCACTACAAACAACGATCTTTCGGGCATAAAAAAAGCCCTGAGGGTATAACCATCAGGGCTTCAATAAGTATCGGGTTTTAGTGGTTTTCCGACGCCAAGTTCAAGGTGTACTTGGGAATCTCAACAACAAGATCTTCGTCGGCAACCTTGGCCTGGCAACCTAAACGTGATTCAGGCTCCAATCCCCATGCCTTATCCAGCATGTCATCTTCCAGCTCATCACTTTCTTCAAGTGAATCAAAGCCTTCACGAACGATACAGTGGCAGGTAGTACATGCACAGGATTTTTCACACGCATGCTCAATGCCAATACCGTTACGCAGAGCCACGTCAAGGATTGTCTCGCCTTCCTGCGCTTCTAACACTGCGCCTTCCGGGCATAGCTCATCATGGGGTAATACAACAATTTTAGGCATGCCTAAACCTCATCAATCGACTGACCAGCCAGGGCCCGGCGGATAGACTGATCCATCCGGCGAGATGCAAATTCCTGACTTGCCTTATCTGTTTTCTTAATTCCAGCTTCAATCGCGTGCGGATCAGTACCCTGACGCAATTGAACCAGTTCCATCATTACGGCTTCCAGCTCGTCACGCTCTTCTTTGCTCAGTAGGGTTTCACCGTCCTGAGCCAGCGCTGCAATCAACCCTTCCAGAACACGGTCCGCTTCCACTTGTTGCTCGGCAAGGGCGCGGGCGTCTTTATCATCCTGGGCAAAGGTCATTGAATCGCGGATCATCGTCGCGATTTCATCATCAGTCAGGCCGTAAGACGGCTTAACCTGAATAGAAGACTGTACGCCACTGCTCTTCTCCATCGCGGTCACCGATAGCAAACCATCGGCGTCTACTTGGTAGGTCACGCGAATATGCGCAGCACCTGCAGCCATCGCAGGAATACCACGTAGTGTGAAGCGTGCCAGTGAACGGCAGTCACTGACCATTTCACGCTCGCCCTGTACCACATGCACTGACATTGCTGTCTGGCCATCTTTAAACGTGGTGAATTCTTGGGCACGCGCGACAGGAATAGTCGTGTTGCGTGGGATGATTTTCTCGATCATGCCGCCCATGGTCTCAATACCTAGCGACAGTGGGATCACATCCAGCAGCAACATGTCTGCATCCGGCTTGTTACCCGCTAGGATATCAGCCTGGATAGCGGCACCAATCGCCACCACCTGATCAGGGTCGATAGAAGTCAGCGGCTCTTTGCCGAAGTAGTTACCAACCATTTCACGAACCAAAGGAACGCGGGTCGAACCACCCACCATAACGGTTTCGATAACTTCCTCTGCGCTGACGTCAGCATCTTTCAATGCACGGCGGCAAGCCATCAAGGTCTTTTTCACCAAAGGTTGGATCAAGGCATCGAACTGCTCACGGGTAACGGTGCCCTGCCAGCCAAGCACATCGACCAGCACTTCGTCGGCATCAGACAAGGCTTCTTTCGCTGCCTGCGCCGCATCTTGTAATTTACGCTGGGCAATCGCATCACGCTCAGTGATACCGGCTTGCTCGGCAATCCAATCCGCTAGCAGGTGGTCAAAGTCATCACCGCCCAGCGCGGAATCGCCACCGGTTGCCATCACTTCAAACACACCTTTCGACAAGCGAAGGATAGAGATATCAAATGTACCACCGCCCAAGTCGTAGACAGCAATCACACCTTCCTGGCCTGAATCCAAGCCATAAGCAATTGCTGCAGCCGTTGGCTCATTTAGCAGGCGCAGAACATTAAGGTTTGCCAGTTTCGCCGCATCTTTGGTACCCGCACGCTGGGCATCATCAAAGTAGGCAGGGACAGTGATAACCACACCTTCTAGTTCACCGCCCAGAGTATCTTGTGCACGCTGGTTAAGTGTCTTGAGGATTTCAGCTGACACCTGAACTGGGTTAACTTCACCGCCACGGGTGATCAGCTGTGGCAAACCGTTGTCCGTTGCACTGAACTGATATGGCATCTGCGGATAGCGTTCTTGGATATCCGCCAGAGAGCGGCCCATCATACGCTTAACAGAAATAATGCTATTGGCCGGATCCTGCTGGGCGATATCGCGGGCATCATGGCCAACAACCACTTCGCTTTCGCTGTAATGAACCGCCGATGGCAAAATCGCACGACCTTGCTCATCTTTCAGGGTTTCCGGAACGCCGCTGCGTACTGCAGCCACGAGAGAATTTGTAGTGCCCAGATCAATACCCACCGCCAACTTATGTTGGTGCGGCGCAGCGCTTTGACCGGGTTCAGCAATCTGTAACAGTGCCATTTTCGTTCCTGTGGTGTTTATACCGGGCTTGGGCAAAATCAATCAAGCAGGCTATCTTCCAAGCGCTCGACTTCTTCACGCAGCTTAACAATAAATTTCAGCTTGCGCACGGCGTCTGCCGCCACTTCCCAGTTTTCATCAACAAGTAATTGCTCAAGTTCAACCAACTGTGACTTGTACAGGGTTGAGGCGTGCTGTTCAAAATCAAACAACGCACTTTCTGGATCGTTCGACTCAGGGATCTCTTCCAGCTCTTCACGCAGCTCCATCTGTTGCATCAAGAAGGCAGGATCCTGCAACGTCTTCTGCTCACCTCGGATATCTACGCCGTTAACCGACAACATGTACTCTGCACGGGAGATAGGGTTTTTCAACGTTTGGAAGGCATCGTTGATTTGCGCAGCTTTTTGTACCGCCATCAGACGATCGCGTTCTGATGCCGTAGCAAAATTGTCTGGGTGGAAATGACGCTGCAGTTCGCGGAACTGTGTTGCAAGAAGGCTACCGTCCAGCTGAAACTGAAAAGGTAGCCCAAAGAGTTCGAAATGATTCATAGCGCGTGAGTTTCTGTAAAAACTGAGTCTGAAAATAATTGAACCTGACTCTCCCTTTAGAAAAGGCAGCAATCAGGTTCAATTGGCTCAGCGATTATACGTTGAAGCTTTCACCACAGCCGCATTCGCTGGACACGTTAGGGTTGTTGAACTGGAAACCTTCGTTGAGACCTTCTTTGGCAAAGTCCAACTCGGTACCATCCAGATATACCATGCTCTTGGCATCGATGATGATCTTCACACCTTTTTCTTCAAAGATCTGATCGCCTTCATCTAGCTGGTCAACAAATTCCAGTACATAGGCCATTCCTGAACAACCTGAAGTCCGGACACCCAACCGTAGGCCGATGCCTTTTCCTCGGTTTTCTAGGAAAGTAGCTACGCGACTTGCTGCCGCTTCAGTAATCGTTATGGCCATACAACAACCCTTTGAGAATTAATCTTCGTGTTTCTTCTTGTAATCGCTAACTGCAGCCTTGATTGCGTCTTCCGCAAGGATTGAGCAGTGAACTTTTACTGGTGGAAGCTCAAGTTCTTCAGCAATCGCTGAGTTCTTGATGCTAGCAGCTTCGTCCAGCGTCTTACCTTTTACCCACTCAGTGATCAGTGAGCTTGAGGCAATCGCAGAACCACAGCCATACGTTTTGAACTTGGCATCTTCAATGATACCTTCTTCAGTCACTTTGATCTGAAGTTTCATTACGTCGCCACAGGCAGGTGCACCCACCATGCCGCTACCTACATTTTTGTCGCTTTTATCAAATGAGCCTACGTTACGCGGGTTCTCATAATGATCGATAACTTTTTCACTATATGCCATGACAGTTTCCTCGAATACGTGATGACCGCAAGATTAGTGGTGTGCCCACTCGACCGTGTTTAGGTCAATACCTTCTTTGTACATATCCCAAAGCGGAGACATGTCACGTAGTTTCTCAACCGCACCGCGGATCTGTGAAACTGCGTAGTCTACTTCTTCTTCCGTCGTGAAGCGACCGAAAGAGAAGCGAATTGAGCTGTGTGCCAGTTCATCGTCCAAACCAAGGGCACGAAGAACATATGATGGCTCTAGGCTAGCTGATGTACATGCCGAGCCAGATGATACCGCAAGATCTTTCAGTGCCATCAGTAGCGATTCGCCTTCAACGAATGCAAAGCTGATGTTCAAGTTCTGAGGTACACGCTGCTCCAAATCACCGTTGATGGTCATCGCTTCGATGCCTTCAAGGCCTTTCAGCATACGCTCGCGTAGGGCAAGGGCGTGCTGGTAGTCTTTGTCCATCTCTTCTTTGCCGATACGGAATGCTTCCCCCATACCAACAATCTGGTGAGTCGCTAGAGTACCGGAACGGAAACCACGCTCATGGCCGCCACCGTGCATCTGTGCTTCAAGACGGATGCGTGGCTTACGGCGAACGTATAGGGCACCGATCCCTTTTGGACCGTAAATTTTGTGCGCAGATAGAGAAATCAGGTCAACTTTCATTTCCTGAACATCGATAGGTAGCTTACCCGCTGACTGAGCAGCATCAACGTGGAAGATCACTTTCTTCTCACGGCATAGCTCACCGATCGCTGCGATGTCTTGGATAACACCGATTTCGTTGTTCACGTGCATGATTGACACTAGCACCGTGTCTTCACGCATAGCGTCACGCAATTTCGCCATGTCGATAATGCCATTTGCTTCAGGCTCTAGGTAAGTTACCTCGTAGCCTTCACGCTCTAGCTGGCGACATGGGTCAAGCACCGCTTTGTGTTCTGTTTTACAGGTGATCACGTGCTTGCCCTTCTTACCGTAGAAGTGGGCTGCACCTTTGATAGCCAGGTTGTCTGACTCAGTTGCACCTGAAGTAAATACGATTTCGCGCGGGTCTGCATTTAGCAGCTCAGCAATCTGCTCACGAGCGGTATCGACCGCTTCTTCAGCCTGCCAACCAAAGCGGTGAGAACGAGAAGCCGGGTTACCGAAGTTTCCATCCATGGTCATGCATTGCACCATTTTTTCTGCAACGCGAGGATCTACTGGGCAAGTAGCGGAATAATCAAAATATATTGGCAGTTTCATCTTCATCTCCGAAAACACGGACGTCTGGTCTCTAGGAGCGAACATCGACACCGATTGAGGTGTTGTCGTGTGTATTTTTATGTCCAAATGACGACTTAGTTAGAATCTGGTCCTGGCGACCAGAAATTTCTTGTACGTCATTGTCTTGCATCAACTCACCAAGAGTGATGTTGTTCAAAAAGCCGCTGATACGGGAGCTCAAGTCACGCCATAGCGTGTGTGTCAGGCAACGCACGCCACCTTGACAGTCTCCTTTACCGTGACACTTAGTCGCATCTACGGATTCATCGACGGCAGCGATCACCATACCGACAGCAATGTCGTTGGCATCTTCGCCGAGGCGATATCCCCCACCCGGTCCACGAACACTGGCTACCAAACCAGCCTTGCGCAGGCGAGAGAACAACTGTTCTAGATAGGATAATGAGATCCCCTGACGTTCTGAAATATCAGCCAGAGGAACCGGACCATCCTGAGAGTGCAAAGCCACGTCTAACATGGCCGTGACTGCGTATCTTCCTTTTGATGTCAATCTCATAACACACCGCTACCCACGTTTGTTTATGGGGGGAGTGTCGCATACCTGACTAAAACGGTCAAGTATTTACCTGAGTAATTTAGTCAGGCTTTTAGCCATTCAGAGTTTGTGTCTATTTCTCTGGGCGAGAGAGTGACTTTTCTATTGAAGAAAGGATACCACGCAAGATATTCAACTCCTGTGATTCCGGTCTTGCCCGGGAAAACAGGCGACGCATCTTGGTCATTACCATTGATGGCTTATCTTTACTGATAAAGTTGGTCTTGGTCGCAACATTTTCAAGGTGCTGATAGAACATTTCCAGCTCCTTCATCCGAGGGTATTCCTCAACCTGCTGTTGCGATTGGAATTTTTCCGATTCCAAAAAAGCCATGCGGATTTCATAGCTCACCGTTTGTACTGCCATCGCTAAATTCAACGAACTATATTCAGGGTTAGCCGGAATATATACATGGCAGTGACAACGCTGTAATTCTTCATTGGTCAAACCGGTGCGTTCGCGGCCGAACAGAATAGCGACATTATGGGTAGGTGCTTCGGCAATGGTTTTGATCCCACACTCACGGGGATCCAACTGCGGCCACTCCAGTGTACGGGAACGGGCACTTGAGCCAACCACCAAGCCACAATCAGCAATAGCCTCATCAAGGCTAGACACGATTTTCGCTTGCTCAACGATATCAGAAGCACCCGCCGCCAGTGCGTAGGTTGTTTCATCTATTTCACAGGCAGGGTCTACCAGAACCAGGTTGGTTAGCCCCATCACTTTCATCGCACGGGCAGCTGAACCGATATTGCCGGGATGTGAGGTGCCTACGAGAACGACACTGACTTTTTCTAACATAGGAGGTGCTACTTTCAACTCTATCAATCGAACCGACAGATTTTAACACAGGCATTTTAAAAATGGTGAAAACATGTAAAAACTTTATACCAATAACGATTTGTCCCTCACTAACCGAGCAAAATCCCGCCACCGTAACGTGCTTCATTCGTACGAATAAAAAATAACCACTTCCCTTTTGCCCTAGCTCTGATATACTCGCCGCCGCTTTTTAGTTCTTTAACATCCGTTGGGAAGATCCTATGCATCCTATGCTGAATATTGCCATTCGTGCTGCACGAAAGGCTGGTGACCATGTCATTAAATCTCTAGAAAAATCACAAGCTATTGAAGTAGCTAACAAAGGCAATGATGTTGTTACTAACATCGATAACGAAGCAGAAGCTATCATTATCGACACTATCCGTAAGTCATACCCTGATCACTGCATCATTGCAGCAGAAAGCGGTACGATTGAAGGCAAGGACAAAGAATGCCAGTGGATCATTGACCCAGTGGATGGCACCAAGAACTTCGTTCGTGGTTACCCTCACTACGCAATCTCTGTTGCACTACGTATGCGCGGCCGCACTGAAGTGGCAGCGGTTTACGACCCAGCACGCAACGAGCTTTTCACAGCAACACGTGGCGCAGGTGCGCAGCTAAACAGCCAGCGTATCCGTTCATCTCAGCCTCGCGACCTAACTGGTACAACTCTGGCTACAGGCCTACCGTTTGCTGCCAAGCAGCACTCAGAAAGCTTCATGAAAATCCAGAGCGCTCTATTCGTAGAGTGTGACGATATGCGCATGTCTGGCTGTGCTGCCCTAGACCTATGTTACCTAGCGGCTGGCCGTGTTGACGGTGTATTCCGCCTAGGTCTTAAGCCATGGGAAATTGCTGCTGGTGAGCTAATCGCTCGCGAAGCTGGTGCTATCTGTGCTGACTTCACTGGCAACACTAACCACCTTGTGACTGGCAACATCGTTGCTGGTAACGCACGCGTAGTTAAGCCTCTGCTAAGCAAAATCCGTGAACACGGTAGCGACGCACTAGCGAAGTAATTCTCGCTAAAGAAAAATATCAAACGCCCCGGTGATGAAAATCACCGGGGCGTTTTTTTGTCTCTGAGATCCTAGATTTGAGTTCCTAGTTCCTTGAGGGGTGCTGGGTGCTGGGTGCTGGGTGCTGGGTGCTGGGTGCTGGGTGCTGCAAAAGCGTTTGCTCTTAGCTAATCAATGTCAAGCTCTTCGCTCTTGTTCTTTCGCTCTACCCGCTTTTCCTAGAGCCAGTTAATCCTAGGCCCCCATTTTTCCTTTTCCTAGGAACTAGGACCTTTTTTTCCTCGAACCATGCTCTTTCTTTTCCTAGGATCTTATATGGACTCCCTTGGGAAATCAACAAAGAAACAAAACTAAAACAAGGTATAGATGCGCACTTATATACGGGCTTTTTTGGGGAGCTACCCCGCCCTAAAATGTAGTCGCACCAGTAAGCTAAC
>NZ_PYMB01000032.1 GCF_003026455.1 Photobacterium rosenbergii | reverse complement strand
TAAAAGATAATTCCCCCTTAGTTCAGTTGGTAGAACGGCGGACTGTTAATCCGTATGTCGCAGGTTCGAGTCCCGCAGGGGGAGCCACTTTAAGTGTGCCGACTTAGCTCAGTAGGTAGAGCAACTGACTTGTAATCAGTAGGTCACCAGTTCGATTCCGGTAGTCGGCACCATTTATTATTCTTACTTCGGTAAGAGAAAGTAGAGACTTACCATCGCTACTTTTGCCTCGATAGCTCAGTCGGTAGAGCAGAGGATTGAAAATCCTCGTGTCGGTGGTTCGATTCCGCCTCGAGGCACCATATTCAGTTATGGTGCTTGAAATAAGCAACATGATGTAAAAGATAATTCCCCCTTAGTTCAGTTGGTAGAACGGCGGACTGTTAATCCGTATGTCGCAGGTTCGAGTCCCGCAGGGGGAGCCACTTTAAGTGTGCCGACTTAGCTCAGTAGGTAGAGCAACTGACTTGTAATCAGTAGGTCACCAGTTCGATTCCGGTAGTCGGCACCATTTATTAACTTACTTCGGTAAGTGCAAGCAGAGTCTTAACCGCTCTTGCTTTGCCTCGATAGCTCAGTCGGTAGAGCAGAGGATTGAAAATCCTCGTGTCGGTGGTTCGATTCCGCCTCGAGGCACCATATTTAAGTTGTGGTGCTTTTGAAAAGCAACATAACGTAAAAAGATAATTCCCCCTTAGTTCAGTTGGTAGAACGGCGGACTGTTAATCCGTATGTCGCAGGTTCGAGTCCCGCAGGGGGAGCCACTTTAGAGAAAGCCGTGTCATTTGACGCGGCTTTTTCGTATCTAACTGCGATTGGCTTGTGCCAAGCCATTGTCTCAGACCTAGTCGGCCACGTTGAGTCCCGACAGGGGGAGACACATTAAGAAGCCAAGTCGAAAGACTTGGCTTTTTTTTATCTAGAGAAAGCCGTAACTAGGCGTCCCCGTCATTTCACGCGGCTTTTCGTATCTACCCATACCCTATTGAACATTCCCACCCAGAACATGGGTAACTCCGTTATGTCTCTTTGTAAGGTGTATACCGCCAATACCTGATCACCGGCGATCTCCCTCCTGCAGCAGTGTCTCTGAAAAAGGACAAACGAAATATCTCGCCACGCTTCCACGGCCAGTAGCATGCAGGCTGTTTGTTTTTTGCTAACTTTAATGACAGCAAACAATAAAAAAACAAGGAAGGTAAGATGATCACTCTTTATGGCTACCCACGTACCCGCTCGCTCCGTGTCTCCTGGCTGCTTGAAGAACTTGGTCTCGACTGGCAATACCGTCTGGTCAACTTTGCCAAGAATGATCATCGCTCCCCCCAGTACCTAGCCCTAAATCCGCAGGGAAAAGTCCCCTGTTTGACTGACGATGAAGTGACCATCTGCGAGTCTTCGGCAATTTGCCTCTACCTAGCTGAAAAATACGGCCATCATTGGCTTCCCGCCCCCGGTACAGCGGAATCTGCCAACCACCATGAGTGGATAAGTTATGTCATTACCGAGTTGGAACAACCTCTTTGGAGTATGGGGAAACACCGCTTCGCCCTGCCGGAGTCAATCCGCCTGCCTGAAATGCTTGCTGTAGCAGCCTGGGAATTCAAAAAAGCCCTGAAAGTAGCAGAGAGCCGCCTCAAGGGTGATGAGTATCTATTGGGGCACTTTCCGACGGTCGCAGACATTTTACTGGCCCATACTCTTAACTGGGCAGTCAAGTTTGATCAGAAACTACCGCTGAAACTCGAAAAATACCGACAATTTGTTAGTCGTCGTCCGGCTCTATCGCGCGCTCTTGACCGAGAAAACCGCACCCTTTTAGATGGCGAATAACATGGCTACAAGCCGTTTAATGTTGACAATAAGTTTAAAAACCGAGCGATCAGAGCAAAAAAGGCAAAGTCAGTATATTTTTCTCAAAAAACCGTTGACGAAAAGGCCGAAAACCTTTTTAATGCGCCCCGTTGCCTCGATAGCTCAGTCGGTAGAGCAGAGGATTGAAAATCCTCGTGTCGGTGGTTCGATTCCGCCTCGAGGCACCATATTCATATTGTGGTGCTTGATAGCAACATGATTTAAAAGATAATTCCCCCTTAGTTCAGTTGGTAGAACGGCGGACTGTTAATCCGTATGTCGCAGGTTCGAGTCCCGCAGGGGGAGCCAAATTTGGTCCACGATTTAAGTCAATGACTTAGACTTGGATTCTAGCTGTAAGCTGCGACGTTACTCGTACCGAGTAATTGTCTCAGAGCTAGCCGCCCGCGTTGAGTCACGCAGGGGAAGCAAATTTAGTGTGCCGACTTAGCTCAGTAGGTAGAGCAACTGACTTGTAATCAGTAGGTCACCAGTTCGATTCCGGTAGTCGGCACCATTTATTCCTTACTTCGGTAAGTGCAAGCAGAGTCTTAACCGCTCTTGCTTTTGCCTCGATAGCTCAGTCGGTAGAGCAGAGGATTGAAAATCCTCGTGTCGGTGGTTCGATTCCGCCTCGAGGCACCATATTCAGTTATGGTGCTTGAAATAAGCAACATGATGTAAAAAGATAATTCCCCCTTAGTTCAGTTGGTAGAACGGCGGACTGTTAATCCGTATGTCGCAGGTTCGAGTCCCGCAGGGGGAGCCAAATTTGGTCCACGCTTTAGGTCAATGACTTAAACTTGGATTCTAGCTGTAGGCTGCGACGTTACTCGTACCGAGTAATTGTCTCAGAGCTAGCCGCCCGCGTTGAGTCACGCAGGGGGAGCCACTTTAAGTGTGCCGACTTAGCTCAGTAGGTAGAGCAACTGACTTGTAATCAGTAGGTCACCAGTTCGATTCCGGTAGTCGGCACCATTTATTTACTTACCTCGGTAAGTGCAAGCAGAGTCTTAACCGCTCTTGCTTTGCCTCGATAGCTCAGTCGGTAGAGCAGAGGATTGAAAATCCTCGTGTCGGTGGTTCGATTCCGCCTCGAGGCACCATATTTCGATTGTGGTGCTTGAAATAAGCAACATGATGTAAAAAAGATAATTCCCCCTTAGTTCAGTTGGTAGAACGGCGGACTGTTAATCCGTATGTCGCAGGTTCGAGTCCCGCAGGGGGAGCCACTTTCAATTTAAGCTTTCATTAGCTTGAATAATAAGAATAAATTGCCGACTTAGCTCAGTAGGTAGAGCAACTGACTTGTAATCAGTAGGTCACCAGTTCGATTCCGGTAGTCGGCACCATCCTTTGAAACCTCATCTTTGATGAGGTTTTTTTTCGCCTGTCGTTTACCTCCAAAACATTACGCAACCTTGGTCATATTGGGAAAATATACTCGGTTAGGTAGAATTGCACTCTATTTTCAATACGTTGCACGGACGTCATGGCCAGTATCAAACTTTCTGTAGAGCGCTTAACCGAAGGCCTGTATATCAAGCTGCCTGTGCAATGGACCGATCACCCTTTCCTGCTAAACCATTTCAAAATCAAAGATAACCAGCAAATTAGGCTGATTAAAAACCTAGGGATTAAGCATGTCTTCCTGATCCCTGAAAAGAGTGAGTCTCAACCCCTTGATCCAGACAATGCCCTGGAGGCTATCAGCGAGCATGAGAGCCGTTTCCTCGACCAGCAAGCAGATAAGCTATGGAAAGAGAAACAAGGCCGTATAGAGAAGCTGAAGAGCTACAAGCGCAAACTGCAACGTTGTGAAAAAAACTTCTCCCGTTCGATGGCACAACTACGCTCGATAGTAGGAAAGATCAAAAGCCGCCCGGTCACGGCCGTTAAAGAGGCAGAGATGCTGGTCGAAGAGATGGTCGACGCCCTGCTTGAATCTGACAATGTTGCCCTGCACTTGATGAACGAGGGCAGTGAGAACGAAGATATCTACAGCCATTCACTCAATGTCGCCATCATGTCAATGATGCTGGCCCGCTCCAGTGGTATGGATGGAAAAGACATCAAAACTATCGCTATCGGCGCCCTATTCCATGATATGGGCAAACTTAAGGTGCCGACCGCCATTATCCGCAAGACAACACCACTCACCGAGCCAGAAGAGAACTATTTAAAGCTCCACCCGAAGTACAGCGTCGATTTAGCCAACTTATCAGATAGTTTCCCCGAGCAGGCCAAACCTATCCTTAGCCAGCACCATGAACTGCTTGACGGTAGCGGCTACCCTAAACAGCTCACTGCAGAACAGATCGATCCCAAAGCTCAGCTTGTTGCGGTGGTCAATGCCTACGACAATCTCTGTCACCCCCAGGACCCAGCGAAAGCGAGGATCCCGTACAGCGCCCTCTCCTACTTGTTCAAGCACAAAAAAGAACAATACAACAATGATTATCTGGCGCTGCTTATCCGGTTACTTGGTGTCTACCCACCTGGTAGCGTGGTCCAACTTTCAAACCAACAACTGGGGCTGGTGATTTCGGTCAACTCAGAGAGCCTACTGACGCCCAATATCTTGCTTTATGACCCAACGGTTCCGTCAAACGAAGCACCGATCATTGACTTGGAAGAGAGTCACTTGTGCATCGAACAGGTTATCCACCCAAGTAAGCTGCCGGATAAAGTCCATGCTTACCTCAATCCTCGCAGCCGGATCTCTTTCTACTTCGATCCCGATGACTAACTTCCCTCTAGAAAAATAAAACGCCCCTGTCACGGAAGTCCGAAACAGGGGCGTTTTGATTTAAAGCTATCAGCCAATCGGCTTACCAGCTAAACATCTCTTTGATCCAACCTTCAGGCTTGCTGCCGTCGCAATAACCCTTAACCGAGCCATCCTGATCCCACATTGGCAGCGAATGCTGGCCCGCACAGTCCCTCACCAAGGTACCATTTGGCATCTGGCTGAACTTGGCTGTCGTCAGCTTCTGCGGCCATTGCAGTGCCAAGCGCTCTGGTTGGCGACGTTTGAGGTAATCACCATACAAACGCAACGCACCTGCCGATCCTGTCAGGTTAACCGGTTTATTGTCATCCCGGCCAACCCAAACCGTGACCACTTCTCGGCCATCGGCACCGACATACCAACTATCACGGTTCTTATCTGTGGTACCTGTCTTGCCGGCCAAGGCTGCCCAGCCAAATTGTGGTTGAAGGAAACGTGCAGTCCCTTGTGAAACCACATTCTTCATGCCGTAGGTGGTCAACCAAGCCGCTTGCTCAGGGACAGCCTGGCTAGCCCTTGGCATCCACTGGTAAAGTTGGTTGCCTTGCTGGTCAACAACGGCCCTCAACGCTGTCAGGTCAGCCTTGAGCCCACCACTGGCAACCGACTGGTACATCTGAGTCACTTCAAACGGTGTCAGCGTGAAGGCTCCCAGCAGGATAGAAGGTAGCTTAGGCACTTCACCGCGATCAACGCCAAGATCGACCATGGTATCAATCACTTCATCAAGCCCAACCTGCATCCCCAAGTTAACCGTTGGGACGTTGAGAGATTTTGCCAGTGCGTAATACAGCGGCACTTCTCCCCGGAACTTGCGGTCATAGTTACGTGGCTGCCAGTTTTTCCCCTTGCTACCACTGAGCATGATGGGTTTATCTTCAACTGTAGTGGCAAGCGAAAACGTCTCAGGATGGCGCAATGCCGCCAGGTACACCGCTGGCTTGACCAAAGAGCCGATCTGGCGGCTGGCATCCAATGCCCGGTTAAAACCGGCATAGCCCGGGTTACTGCCACCAATCATCGCCCTAATTTCACCAGTTCTTCGATCGGCTGCTACCAAAGCGGTTTCAAGTCCAACACCTGCCTTTTGCTTCAGCTTAGGCACCATACTAACCACCGCTTCTTCGGCTTCTTTCTGCGATAGGGGATCTAAGGTACTGAAGATACGCAAACCAACACCTGGCGTGTAATTATTACCAACCCGCTGCTGCAATTCACGGCGTAGCTGCTGGAAGTAGGCTGGCTGGCGGCGGGCAATCATTGGCCGGGACTGGACATCCAGCGGCCTAGAGGCAGCCAGTTCATAATCCTCCCCAGATAGGGTGCCGTTGTCCATCATCAGCCTGAGGACAAGGTCACGGCGCTGTTTGGCACGCTCAGGGTTGCGCCATGGGTTGTAGTAAGAAGGACCTTTTGCCATCGCTACCAACAATGCCTGCTGGTCAATCCTCAGCTCCTGCAGCGGACGGCCAAAGTACAGCCTCGCCCCCAGGCCAAAGCCATGGACTTCCTTGCCGCCATTTTGCCCAAGGTAAATCTCGTTGAGGTAGGCTTCGAGAATTTGATCTTTGGTGTAGCGGTAATCGAGGATGATGGCGATATAAGCTTCCCTCACCTTCCGCCACAACGAGCGCTCACGTGAGAGGAACATGTTCTTGGCAAGTTGCTGGGTTAGGGTACTCCCTCCTTGCACTGTCCTACCCGCCTTCAAGTTGACCACCATAGCGCGGGCAATCGCCAGAGGCGAAACACCATCGTGGTGGTAGAAATCCCGATCTTCTGTCACCAGCAAGGCATCAACCAGCACTTCAGGGAACTGCTCCCGCGGGAGGAATAAGCGCTGTTCGCTCTCTCCGGTTTCCAGCATCCCCAGCATCTTTGGCTCTATCCGCAAATAGCCAAGCTGACGCTTGGAGCCAGCCTCCTGAATACTTTTCAGCTCGCTGCCATCAAAGGTCAGCATGATATGCCGCGCTGCCTCGTAGCCGTCGGAAAAGTCGAACGGGCGACGGATCAACTCTATACGGGTCGAAGACGATGAATACTCACCGTTGCGTTGTGGCGTTCGTACTTTATGGTATTGCAAGACATCCAGCTCGCGCCGGACTTCCTCCAACGTAATAGCCTGTCCCGGTTGCAGGTCCAGCACCCGGCCATATACAACCGCGGGCAAACTCCATAATTGCCCATCAAAACGGTCACGGACAATATTATCGAGGTAGATACCAACCACCAGCAGTACCGCAAGGATGGCAACAGATAACTTCAGGCCAAAACCAAGCAGCCACTTGAACCAGCCCGGCAGCCCCTGCCGTTTCCCCTTGGGGCTCTTTTTACGGCTCCGGGTCGATTTGGCCGGACGTTTCTTAGTAGTTGCCTTAGCCTTGCTTGCCGCAGCCGGTTTACGCTTGCGTACCGGTTTCTTGGTACCGTCCTTGTCCGCTGCGGGCTTCTTGGGTGCCGGCTTTTTGGGAGCCTGCTGTTTTGGTGCTGAAGCCACCGAACGCCTTGCTTGCTCTGTCATCATGATCATCTATTTCTACATGTATTTCTTGGTTTTTTTGGTCGGCTCATGGTTCGCAGGATCATCCGGCCACGGGTGTTTAGGGTAACGCCCTTTCATCTCTTTTTGCACCTCGCGGTAAGCTCCTTGCCAAAAGGCTGCCAAATCACGGGTAATTTGTAATGGCCGCTGAGCCGGCGACAGCAACTCAAGCACCACCGCCACCTTGCCGTTGGCAATCATCGGTGAGGCTTTCTCACCAAACATTTCCTGTAATTTCACGGCCAGCACCGGATATTGCCCGGGTTGATAGCGAATGGCATAGCGTGAGCCTGTCGGTACGCTGTAATGGGTCGGCAGCGCCTGATCAAGCAGCTGTTTTTTATCCCACCCCAATCGTGCTTCCAGTGCTGCCAGCAGATCAACCCGTTCAAGGGCCTTGAGGGTTTTCATCCCGTTCATGTATGGCAGCAGCCATTCATCCGCCGCGGCTAGCAGTGCCTCATCACCCATCGCAGGTAAATCCAACTCTGGCAGCCATTCGGCAGCGCAGCGGGCGCGATTCAGCACCCCTTCGCTATTCTTGTTCCACGGCAGAATGCCCAGCCCCTTGCGCTGGACTGCATTGAGTAAAGCTTCGCTGGCCTTGGCCGGGTCAGGCTCCCCCATCAACTGGCGTTCAAGTATTAGCTTGCCACAGCACAAGTGCTTCTCTGCAGTCAGGCGGCCTTTCTTATCATCCCAATCGAGCCATTCACGCCAAACAAACAGGTGTGGCAGTGTGTCTTGCAATTCAGATAACTGAGCTGGAACAGCTGAAAATATCCTACTGTCCCCTTGGCGGGTTTTGATAATATCAGCCACCACCAGCAACTCTTCGTCAGCCAGCGGTTCATCCGGCATCATCATAGCCCCTTGGCCATTAGCAAGCTGATAGCGGCTGTCTTTGCCGCGAGAGAGAGCGATACGGTCAGGGAAGCCTGCAGCCAACAAAGGGGCTACCCATTCACCAGCAACTTTAATTGCAGCCTTGCTGGCACCCAATTTTGCCAAATGCTGTGATGCCCGCTGCAGGTAAGCCTTGCTCCTTGCCTGTTTGCCACTTTCAACCAAATTAAGCTGGAAGTGTAAGTCCGGATTATTATTGCCCCGAGGCGGTTCTTCCAGCAGGGCAACCAGCAACGCGGCAGTCGTCATTGCCTTGTTCCCGTGTTTTTGGGCCAACAACAACATCGCAGCATGGCGGGGTTCAACACCCAGTTTTTGTATCGCGCTGCCCATCTCGGTCAGCCTACCACCTTCGTCCATAGCACCTAGGCCTTCCAGTAGCGCATGGGCTTGCTTCAAGGCAGGTACAGGCGGTAAGTCCAGCCAATGTAGATCAGCGGCAGACTGACAGCCCCATTGGGCTAATTCCATCGCGAGCGAAGTCAGATCAGCCCGCAATATCTCCGGCTGAGGCGTTGCTGGTTGACGAGCCAACATGTCCTCGCTGTATAGGCGCAAGCAGATCCCCGGCTCCAAGCGGCCGGCACGGCCTGCCCGCTGCTCGGCAGAAGAACGGGCTATACGGACCGACTCCAAGCGGCTGATCCCTGTTTTCGGGTCCCACTGGGCGATGCGCTCCAAACCACAGTCCACCACCATCCTGATCCCCTCGATGGTCAAACTGGTTTCGGCAATATTGGTCGCCAACACCACCTTACGCTTGCCTTTCGGTGCAGGCGTAATGGCCTGCTGTTGCTGGTTGCCGGTCAACTGGCCATAGAGAGGGCACACCAGCACATCATTGCCGAGATGCCCTTCCAGTTGCTCTGCTAAACGGCGGATCTCCCCCGCCCCCGGCAAGAAGACCAACATCGAACCAGACTCCGAAGCCAGCAGTGTTGATACCTCTCTTGCTGTCGCGTCAATAAGGTGGGTATTTTCCGCCAGCTTCTTGTACCGTAATTCAACGGGGAAACTACGACCTTCAGACTCAATGTAACCGGCTTCAGGCAGTAGCCCTGTCAGGGCATCCGCATCCAGCGTGGCCGACATCACCAGCAACTTGAGGTCATCACGCAATGCTTCTTGCACCTCCAGCGCCAGCGCCAGTGAGGTATCAGCATGGATACTGCGTTCGTGAAATTCATCGAAGATCAACAGGTCGATCCCGGTCAGCTCAGGATCTTGCTGCAACATCCGGGTCATGACCCCCTCGGTAACAATTTCCAACTTGGTCTTGTTACTGACACGGGTTTCCCCCCTAACCCTTAAACCTACCGTCTCTCCCACTTGCTCACCGAGTTGTGAGGCAAGGTAACGGGCAATATTCCGGGCTGCCAGGCGGCGCGGCTCGAGCATCACTATCTTGCCAGCAACTGCCTCCTGCTGTAGCAAAACCAAAGGCAAGCGGGTTGATTTACCGGCCCCGGGAGGGGCTTTGAGGATCAGTTGTGCGCGGGCATCGAGTTGGGTCTGCAGTGCAGGGAGCACGTCATCAATAGGCAGTTGTGACAATGGGAACACCTTGTGTCATATTCAATTTAGGCTTGGCCATTGTAGCTTACTTAATCATATGAAAGAGAAAAAACAGCGCCTGTTCTTTGCATTATCGCCCGATAGCAGCAGCGATGACTTTCAACACCTCGCTAGGCTTTCGGCACAATGCGGTATATTCGGCCGCCCAGTCATCACCGACAACCTCCATATAACGCTAGCGTTTCTCGGTATGGTGACTGACGAGCAGGCAGCAAAGGTTGTGGCAACTGCCGGACAACTAACGCCGCCACCGGCTTTCTCTTTAAATTTAGATACATTGGGCTACTGGAAACGCAGCAAGGTCATCTGGGTTGCGCCAGATAAGCCGCCGCAGGCATTGCTGACACTGGCGCAGCAACTCAAAGCATTGGCCCTTCATTGTGGCTTGGAGCAAGAATCACGCCCCTACAAACCCCATGTCACCCTTGCCAAATCCGTAGCAAAACGCCCCGAACCATTGCCACAGGTTGGCAAAATAGACTTTCACTTCAACAGTTTTGGCCTGTATATTTCCAAACCAGTCAGCCATAACGGCCGCCAAGGTGTGCAATACCTCCAGCTTGGTAAATGGCCCCTCGGCAGCCAATAGCAAGAAAAACAACAGGACAAGGTATGAAGTTCAACGCACCACTGCAATCAGCCACCCTCATCAAACGCTACAAGCGTTTTCTCGCCGACATCACCTTGCCCGACGGCTCAACCACCACCATCCACTGTGCCAATACCGGTGCTATGACAGGGTGTGCCGAGCCGGGTAATACCGTGTGGTATTCCACTTCTGATAACCCAAAGCGGAAATATCCGAACAGCTGGGAGCTTTCTCAAACTAAAGAAGGGCATACTATCTGCGTCAACACCGCACAGGCCAACCGCTTGGTAGTCGAGGCCATTAACAAGAATGTCATCACAGAATTGGCAGGCTATTCATCACTTCGCACCGAAGTTAAGTATGGTAGTGAAAACAGCAGGATAGATGTTTTATTACAAGACGAATCAAAACCTGATTGCTATATTGAAGTAAAGAGTGTCACTCTGCTGGACCAAGGAAAGGAAGGGCAAGGTTTTTTCCCGGACGCAGTAACAACCCGGGGGCAAAAGCACCTGCGAGAATTAATTGAAGTGGCACAAAACGGTGAACGTGCCATACTTTTTTTCGCAATTTTACATTCAGGGATTGAAAAAGTATCTGCGGCACACCATATAGACCCGGACTACTTTTCATTAATACAACAAGCAGAGCGGGCTGGCGTAGAGATCCTGTGTTACAAGGCGGTATTGAACCCAACGGAACTCTACCTCGCGCATCGCATAAAATTCAACCAGTAAGTACCGCAAAGTGATGGTTTCTTCACATTGGTATAAAATTGAATATATGCAGCAATTGCCACACCACTCCCTTTCTGCTATAGATACCGCCCAAATTTAACCAGTGACGGTTATTAGGTATATTAGGAGATGCTATATGCCAGAGAGCAACGTTAAAAAATCGCTAGGCATCCTGGCTATTGCTGGGGTTGAACCTTATCAGGAAAAGGCTGGCGAAGAATACATGGGTGAAGCTCAGCTAGAGCACTTCCGTAAGATTCTTGGTGCTTGGCGCAACCAGTTACGTGAAGAAGTTGATCGTACTGTAAACCACATGCAGGACGAAGCAGCCAACTTCCCAGATCCCGTTGACCGCGCCGCTCAGGAAGAAGAGTTCAGCCTAGAGCTTCGCAACCGCGACCGCGAACGTAAATTGATCAAGAAAATCGAGAAAACCCTTCAGCGCATTGAAGATGATGACTTCGGTTTCTGTGAATCTTGCGGTATCGAGATTGGTATCCGCCGTCTGGAAGCCCGTCCAACAGCCGACCTATGTATCGACTGTAAGACGCTGGCTGAAATCAAAGAAAAGCAGATGGCAGGCTAGTACGATTCGTACAGCACCATGATAGTCAAGAGGGAGCGCTAGCTCCCTTTTTCGTTTTGATTGATTTTCTTATGAGTACAAACAAGCACTATATTGGCCGTTTCGCCCCATCCCCATCAGGTCCCCTGCACTTCGGCTCACTGGTTGCTGCCTTGGGTAGCTATCTGCAAGCCAAAGCCCAGCAAGGCACCTGGCTAGTTAGGATGGAAGATCTGGATCCGCCTCGGGAAATGCCCGGTGCTGCGGATGATATCCTACATACCCTCGAAGCCTATGGCCTCGAATGGGACGGTGGGATCATGTACCAAAGCCAGCGTCACGACGCCTACCAAGCCCAGATTAATGCCTGGCTGGCCGACCAACAGGCCTATTACTGCCAATGTACCCGTAAGCAAATCAAGCAAGCTGGGGGCTTCTATCCGGGTAACTGCCGTGACAAGCAGCTCCAGGCTGCTGGACACGCCATCCGCCTCAAGGTCGATGAGCCCGTATTAGTCTTCGATGACCTACTGCATGGCCATATCAATATCCCGGCACCACTGGCCGAAGAGGATTTCATTATCCGCCGCCGCGATGGCCTGTTCGCCTATAATCTGGCAGTAGTACTGGATGACATTGAGCAGGGGATCACTGAGGTTGTCCGCGGCGCAGACTTAATTGAGCCAACCGGCCGCCAGATAGGCCTCTATCGGCTGCTCGGTCAACCTGAAGTGAGTTACCTGCACTTGCCACTGGCAGTGACCGAAAACGGCAACAAGCTCTCGAAGCAGAACCATGCCCCGGCCATCGACAAGGCCAACCCAAGACCGGCGCTGGTCGAAGCGATGCGATTCTTAGGCTTGCAGCCACCAACAGATCTGGCTAGCTCGACAACCCGAGAGATTTTGTGCTGGGGAATTGCCCATTGGCAGATAGCTAACCTGCCGGCAACCACAGCGATAACTTTCGACCCTTCACACGGTTGAAACCAAGCTTCTGCAGTATTGTCGCCCAGCTAAACGTTAACCGCCTTGCTGCCCCCGAAATGCCCGCAAATTGCCGCCAAAATGCGGGGGAAACAAGCGCTAGGATTCTAAAATGGCCTGCTGTGATATATGATATGCGGCTGTTTGTTGAATCCGACCCACATAAATGAGGTGTATTATCTTTAATCGAGTCGCCAGCTTTTGCCGTAAGGTACTGAATCGAGACGCAAGTGATCTCGACCATGAGGAACTCGCCTTGCAAGTTTATCAGCGCCAAGAGCACGGTATTTCACGTAAAGATATCAGCGAGAATGCGCTGAAAGTCCTTTACCGCCTAAATAAAGCCGGATATGACGCATATCTGGTCGGTGGTGGTGTTCGCGATCTCCTGTTGGACAAACAGCCAAAAGACTTCGACATTGCCACCAACGCGACACCGGAGCAAATCAAGCAGTTGTTCCGCAACTGTCGCCTGATTGGCCGTCGCTTCCGCTTGGCCCATATTCTGTTCGGCAGAGACGTCATTGAAGTCGCCACCTTCCGTGGCCACCACTCCGATGCCAAGCCGAGCATCAAGGACAAGAAGAATGTCTCGGCCCAGAGCCAGGAAGGCATGCTGCTGCGTGACAATGTCTACGGCAGCATCGAAGAAGATGCCGAGCGCCGTGATTTCACCATCAATGCGCTCTACTACAGCATCAAGGATTTCAGCGTTGCCGATTACGTCAACGGGGTAGAAGATCTTGATAACCGTATCATCCGCCTGATCGGCGATCCGGAAACCCGCTACCGCGAAGACCCGGTGCGTATGCTGCGTGCCGTGCGCTTTGCCGCCAAGCTGGACATGGATATCGAACCGAACACAGCAGATCCTATCAAGCCGCTGTCGACCCTGCTGCAGGACATTCCGGCTGCCCGCCTGTTCGAAGAAAGCCTCAAGTTGCTACAGTCAGGTGACGGTCTACAGACCTACAAACTGCTGCGCGAATACAACTTGTTCCAGCAACTGTTCCCGCTTCTGTCTGAACACTTCACTGAAGATCACAGCAGCCAGACCGAGCAGATGATCGAACACATCCTATCGGCAACCGATAAGCGTATTGCCGACGGCAAGCGTGTTAACCCAGCCTTCATGTTCGCAGCCATGCTGTGGTACCCGCTGGTTACCCGTGCCGAGGAAGTCGCCTTTGCCAGCGGCCTGGCCTACTATGACGCCTTTATGGTCGCCGCTAACGATATTCTCGATGAGCAGGTCAAGACGATTGCTATCCCGCGTCGCTTTACCACGACTATCCGTGATATCTGGCAGCAGCAGACCCGTTTCAACCGCCGCAGCGGCAAACGTGCCTTCAAGATGATGGAGCACCCGAAATTCCGCGCCGCCTTCGACTTCCTGGAGATGCGTGGTAATTTCGAAAGTGAAGACATTGCCGAGTTGGCCCAATGGTGGGACAAGTTCCAGCACGGTGACCGCAACCAGCGCAGCAAGATGGTGCAGCAGATCAACGAAGGTGGCTCTGGCGCCCCTCGCCGTCGCCGTCGCCGCCCGCAACAGCGCCGCAAGAAACCACAGGCTAAATCGTCATGACCCTAGCCTATATTGCTATCGGCAGTAACCTTGCCGATCCTGTCGCCCAGGCCCAAAGTGCGATCGAGGTGCTCAAGCAGCACCCCGATCTCAATGTTGTAGCCGTGTCCTCACTCTACAGCAGCACACCAATGGGCCCGCAGGACCAGCCTGACTACATCAATGCCGTCATCGCTGTCGAGACCAAGCTAAGCCCACTGGCTTTGCTAGATTGCACCCAGTCCATCGAGCAAGAGCATGGCCGGGTCCGCAAGGCCGAACGCTGGGGACCACGTACCCTGGATCTCGATATCGTCCTGTACGGCGACCTTGAACACCACTGCGAGCGCCTGACAGTGCCGCATTACGGAATGAAAGTCCGTGAGTTTGTGCTTTACCCACTCGCGGAAATTGCCCCTGAGCTGGTACTACCCGACCACACTCCGCTTAAAACACTGCTGGAGCAGGTAGACCGTAACGGGCTGAGCATCTGGTCTCAGTAACCATTTCTCAGGATTAAAGGGAGAACACATGAAAAAGATCACTATCAACGACCTGATGACATGGAAGCAGGAAGGTCGTAAATTTGCCTCGGTTACCGCTTACGATGCCAGCTTTTCCCAGCTGTTCGAACAGCAAGGCGTACCAGTGATGCTGGTCGGCGACTCACTAGGCATGGTACTGCAAGGCAAGCCTGACACCCTTCCGGTAACGGTAGAGGATATTGCCTACCATACCCGTGCGGTTCGTGCCGGTAGTCCAAACTCACTGCTGATGGCCGATATGCCATTTATGAGCTATGCCACCCCAGAGCAGGCTTGTGAGAATGCCGCGACACTAATGCGTGCCGGTGCCAACATGGTGAAGCTCGAAGGCGGCGGTTGGTTGGCAGAAACTGTGACCAAATTGACCGAACGTGCTGTGCCTGTCTGTGCGCATTTGGGGCTAACCCCTCAATCTGTCAATATTTTTGGTGGCTACAAAGTGCAAGGACGTGACTCCGACCACGCTGAGCAGATGGTAAAAGATGCTATCCTGCTGAAAAACGCGGGTGCACAAATTATCTTGCTGGAGTGCGTACCGGCCAGCCTGGCAGAGCGTATCACCAAGGCCGTTGAGGTACCGGTGATCGGTATCGGTGCTGGCAATGTGACTGATGGCCAGATCTTGGTCATGCACGATATGTTCGGGATTTCAGCTAACTATATCCCTCGTTTCTCCAAGAACTACCTGGCAGAAACCGGCGAGATGCGCGCAGCCGTCACCAAATACCTAGAAGATGTCGAGGCCGGCACTTTCCCTGGCCCAGAACATACCTTTGAATAAGGAATAAAAATGCAAACATTCGCCGAGATTGCCCAGATCCGCGAGCAAATCCGAAGCTGGCGCCGTGAAGGCCGTCGGATTGCTTTCGTACCGACAATGGGAAACCTGCATGAAGGCCACCTGACACTGGTCCGCAAGGCCCGTGAAATGGCAGATGTGGTTGTGGTTAGCATTTTTGTCAATCCGATGCAGTTCGACAAGGCAGACGATCTCGACAACTACCCGCGCACCATGGAAGAAGACCTTGCCAAGTTGAACAACGAAGGCGTTGAACTGGTCTTCACTCCAACCCCGGACATCATGTATCCGGAAGGCCTGGACCGCCAGACTTTCGTTGAAGTCCCGGGTCTATCGACCATGCTTGAAGGTGCCCTGCGTCCAAGTCATTTCCGTG
This sequence comes from Photobacterium rosenbergii, assembly GCF_003026455.1. Lineage (GTDB taxonomy): Bacteria > Pseudomonadota > Gammaproteobacteria > Enterobacterales > Vibrionaceae > Photobacterium > Photobacterium rosenbergii. The sequence goes on along the minus strand of NZ_PYMB01000032.1, from coordinate 28,343 downwards.
GTGTTTCGACGATTGTGACCAAGCTGTTCAACATTGTTCAGCCGGATATTGCCTGCTTTGGTGAAAAAGACTACCAGCAGCTAGCCCTGATCCGCCAGATGGTGATCGACCTTGCGATGGATATCGAAGTTGTCGGCGTTGCCACTGTTCGTGAAATGGACGGCCTGGCCATGAGCTCACGCAACGGTTACCTAACCGTTGATGAGCGCCAACGTGCGCCAGTACTGGCCCGCACTATGCGTTGGATCAGCAGCCAGATGCGCGGCGGCCGTAGCGACTACGCCGAAATCGTGGTTGATGCCAACGACCAGTTGCGCGCTGCCGGCCTACAACCGGATGAAATCTATATCCGCGATGCCATCAGCCTTCAGCCTATCAGTGAAGAGACCCAGCAGGCCGTGATCCTGATGTCTGCCTTCCTCGGCAAAGCCCGCCTTATCGACAACCAGGTGGTTGAGCTAAGCACTGCAACAGCTGCAGCAACAGAAGAATAAGCAGCATTCCAGTAATAAAAAAATCCCGGCCTTGGCCGGGATTTTTGTTTTCGGGATACCTAACTTATGAACGCAGACCAATACCACGCGAGATCAGGTAATAGCAGATGCTGTAAAGGATAACGGTAAACACGCCCAATACGGCAAACGACGTACCGATACCAACATCCGATACGCCAAGGAAGCCGTAACGGAAGGCATTGACCATGTAGACGATTGGGTTCAGCTTTGACACCCCCTGCCAGAACTCCGGCAGCAAACTCAGTGAGTAGAACACCCCACCCAAGTATGTTAGCGGTGTCAGCACGAAGGTCGGGATAATACTGATATCATCAAACGTCTTGGCAAAAACAGCATTGATCAAACCGCCTAGCGAGAACACCACAGAGGTCATCAATACGGTGGCGACAATAACGCCAAAATGAGCGATTTGCAGGTCGACAAACAGTAGGGAAACCACGGAGACAATCACACCCACACCAAGGCCGCGCAAGACCCCACCACCGACAAAGCCGGCAATGATGATGTAGTTCGGCACCGGCGCCACCAGCAACTCCTCGATATTGTGCTGGAACTTGGCACTGAAGAACGACGACGCTACATTGGAGTAGGAGTTGGTGATCACCGACATCATAATCAGGCCGGGTACAATGTATTCCATGTAGCTAAAACCGCCCATCTCACCTATCCGGCTACCGATCAAGCTACCGAAGATCACGAAGTACAGGGTCATAGTAATTGCCGGCGGCACCATGGTCTGTACCCAGATCCGGGCAAAGCGGTTGACTTCTTTGGTGATCAAGCTTTTGAAGGCAATCCAGTACTGCCGATTCATGATTGGACTCCTTGCTTACTCTTGCTGTTAGCCACCAGCGTCACGAACAATTCTTCTAGACGGTTAGCCTTGTTGCGCATAGAGATAACGTCGATCCCCTGCTCTGTCAGTAGGCTAAACACATGGTTGAGGCTATCCCCTTTGTTGATATCCACTTCAAGGGTATGGTTATCCGGCAGCTTCCAGTTGATATCTTCCAGTACGGGTTTATTACCGTTCAATTTGACATCAAGGATGAAGGTTTCAACCTCGAGCTTACCAAGCAGCGCTTTCATCGACGTGTTCTCGATAAGCTCACCGTGATTGATAATACCGATGTTGCGACATAGCATCTCGGCTTCTTCCAGGTAGTGGGTGGTCAGGATTATCGTCACCCCTTGGCGGTTGATCTCACGTAGGAAATCCCACATCGAGCGACGCAGCTCAATATCCACCCCGGCAGTTGGCTCATCGAGGATCAGTAGGCGTGGCTCATGCATCAGGGCACGGGCAATCATCAAACGGCGTTTCATCCCGCCCGACAGGTTACGGGCACGCTCTTTACGCTTGCCCCACAAGTCGAGCTGGGATAGGTATTTTTTCGCCCTTTCTTTCGCCAGTTCCTTCTCAACCCCGTAATACCCGGCCTGGTTGATCACGATCTGCTCAACGGTCTCGAACTGGTTGAAGTTAAATTCCTGCGGCACCAAGCCCAGCTGTTTTTTGGCTTCAACGATCTGGGTATCCAGGTCATAACCGAACACCTTCACCTCACCCGAGGTTTTGTTTACCAGCGAGCTAATAATGCCAATTGTGGTTGATTTACCAGCACCGTTTGGGCCTAGAAGCGCAAAAAAGTCGCCTTCCTTAACACATAGGCTCATATTTTTCAGTGCATTAACGCCACCTTTATAGGTTTTGTTTAAATTTTGTATTTCCAAAGCGTTCATAAAATGCGATCTTAATGTTAGAAACTTTCTTCGGACAACTACTCCGATTTGATATCGAGACAGCTTGTGTATAGTTACATCCGGTTTACATAGGTCTCAGGACTGACAGCAGGACTGATACCTATGTAAATTTGTTTTTCCCCAGCACCAGGGAGCTTCCCTGAACTGCGGGTATAAAATATCAGAGAAAGGCATCATCATGGCAGATATTAAACAGCTATTCGCAAATAACGTTGCTTGGTCAGAGAACATCAAGGATGAAAATCCGGAATTCTTTAGCCATCTTGCGAAAGCCCAGCACCCAGAATACCTATGGATCGGTTGTGCCGACAGCCGAGTTCCCGCCGAACGCCTAACCGGATTGGATTCCGGCGAGCTCTTTGTTCACCGAAACGTGGCCAACCAGGTCATCCACACCGATCTTAATTGCCTGTCAGTGGTCCAGTACGCCGTCGACGTACTGAAAGTTCGCCACATTATTGTCTGCGGCCATTATGGCTGTGGCGGTGTGACTGCCGCTATCGAAAACCCACAACTTGGCCTTATCAACAACTGGCTACTGCATATCCGTGATCTGTTCATGAAGCACCGAGATGATCTTGCCCAATTGCCTCGTGAAGAGTGGGACGACAAACTCTGCGAGCTCAACGTCGCTTATCAGGTCTACAACCTAGGTAACTCGACCATCATGCAGCAAGCATGGGAGCGTGGCCAGCAAGTGAAGATCCATGGTTGGATTTACGGTATTGGTAATGGCCAATTACGTAACCTTGGTGTAACTGCCACTAGCCGTGAGTCGCTTGAAGCCTCATACAACGCTGCAATGGCCGAGATCCTGCCTCACAAAGGCTAATCACTCAGGTATCCAATACAAAAAAGCGACTGTCGACCAGTCGCTTTTTTAATGCTTTAAAATCAGTATTAGTCTTCCAGCGGAACGACTTTACCGATATATGGCAGGTGGCGGTACTTCTGGGCGTAATCGATACCTACACCAACAACGAATTCATCAGGAATTTCAAAACCCACCCACTTCACGTCTACGTGAACTTCGCGGCGCGAAGGCTTATCCAGCAGGGTACAGATTTCAATTGAGTTTGGTTCACGCAGCGACAGGATTTCACGCACCTTATTCAAGGTATTGCCAGTATCGATAATATCTTCAACCAACAAAACGTCCTTACCTTTGATGTCATCATCCAAGTCTTTAAGGATGCGCACATCACGGCTGCTTTCCATCGTGTTGCCGTAGCTTGATGCGGTCATGAAGTCGACTTCATGAGTCAGTTCAATTGCACGAGCCAGATCAGCCATAAATACGAACGAGCCGCGTAGTAGACCCACCATGACCAGATCTTTGGAATCTTTATAATGTTCAGTGATTTGCTTTCCCAGCTCTGTTACACGTGCCTGAACGTCCTGCTCAGAAATCATTACTTCAATGGTATGTTTCATCTTTATCTCCATCAGTACGGCTGACCTGCCGCCTGTCGGCTTGCGGTAAAACGGAGCCTTATTCTATCACCACTACAAAGTAATAGTTATTTTATCGACCCTGTCAATTATATGATACAGAATGAATAAAACATGATTGAATATAACTAGTTGCTACTGTAAAGTGAACGCGTGTACAAATCATAACCAAAATAATGACAATTGAGCTAGGAATCAGAGACATGGATACGATCGCGAAAAGAACAAGGACCCGTCTATCCCCAGAAAAACGTAAAGAACAGCTACTCAACTTCGCTTTGGATGTTTTTGCCCGACGCGGCATCGGCCGTGCAGGACATGCAGATATCGCCGATATGGCCAATGTTTCTGTGGCCACCGTTTTTAACTACTTCCCGACCCGTGAAGCCTTAGTCGAAGAAGTCTTGACCCAGGTTGAGCAGCACTTCAAGGCTATGGTGGACGAGAACTTAGCCAGTGATCAGCCTTTCGAGCAGCAGCTAACGGCTATTTGTTACCACCTGATCGATGAAGTGGTCGAACAAAAAGACTGGTTGAAGGTATGGTTCGAGTGGAGCACATCAGTGCGGGAAGACATCTGGCCCCATTTTGTCAGCAGCAACCAGGATAACTTCTCAAAAATTGCCGAGAAGTTCGAACAGGCCAACCTTCCGGGCAACCTTTCTGCTCATGACCTCGCCTGGCAGTTCCAGGGGGTGTGCTACATTGTTTACCTGCAAGCCAATATCTCCCCGGAGCGGGAAGAGATGCAGGCATTGGCAGACAATCACATCAAAGCGCTTTTCAGAAAATAACGGGCCTTACTGGCACCCAATACAACAAGGCCGGTCATGATGACCGGCCTTGTTGTTTTTCTTCAGTACATTTAGCTCAACGGTTAGCTAGCCGCGGCAAACACGACCGGGTCGTGTGGCTCCAGGGTGACGGCTACACGCTCACCAATCTGCAGGATGAGGTGCGAGTTAACAATCAGGCTATGGCCTTGGAATTCGACCGTATAACGGCAAATGTCACCCATAAACAGTTGCTCGGTGATCACCCCTGCTCCATCTTCTGCCGGTTGAACGTTGAGGTTCTGCGGACGAAGCAGCCATTCTGCATCGCCGTTGCTAGCCGGCGCACTATTGACGTTAATTGCCCCAAATGGAGTCGATAAGGTTTGGCTATCAGCCAGTGTTACCGGCAAGTATGAGCCCGTACCAAGGAACTCGGCAACAAAGCGGCTACTCGGACGGTAATAAAGCTCAGTCGCGGTACCGAATTGCTCGATCACCCCGTTGTTCATTACCGCCATCCGGTCGGCAAAGGCAAAGGCTTCCTCGCGGCTGTGGGTAACGAAAATCGCGGTCACACCCTGCGCCTTGAAGATACGGCGGATCTCTTTGATCAGGCCATGGCGAACTTGGGTATCGATATTGGAAAACGGCTCATCAAGCAAAATCAAATCTGGCTCGCAGGCCAATGCCCTGGCAATAGCCACACGCTGCTGCTGGCCGCCAGATAACTGGTGCGGATAACGGTCATCAAGGCCAGTCAAACGTACCAATTCGAGCATTTGCTGGATCTTGGCCGTCACTTTTTCCTTGCTCCAATCACGCAGGCCAAAAGCAATGTTTTCCGCAACGGTCAGGTGAGGGAACAAGGCATAGTCCTGGAAGATCATCCCGATGTTACGCTTTTCAGGCGGCAACCAAGTGTGCTCATCAGCAATCGTTCGGCCATTGATATGGATAACACCACTTTCCAGCGGCAGCAGGCCCGCAATGGCCTTTAGCAAGGTTGTTTTACCACAACCACTGGCACCAAGCAGGCAGACAATTTCATTGTCTTTGACTGGCAGGGACAAGTTTTCCAATACGGCCTGACCGTTATATTTACAAGTCAGGTTGCTTACAGATAATGCGTGAGTCATCAGTGTTTCTGCTCCAAAGAACGGTTAACCATCACCAGAGGGATCAGGCCAACAATGACCAGTAGGATCGCCGGTAAGGCAGCCAGCTCAAGCTGCTCGTCAGAAGCGAAATTATAGACATAGGTTGCCAATGTCTCGAAGTTGAATGGGCGAAGTAGCAAGGCGGCATTGAGTTCTTTCATCGACTCAATAAACACCAGTAGGCCGGCAATCAAGCAACCACGGCGGATCAAAGGTAGATGGACGCGGCGCAGCATCGCCATCGACGCATAACCCATGGTTTTGGATGCCATATCTAAAGACGGCGGGATCTTGGCCAGGCTACTTTCGATACTCCCCACAGCCACCGCAGCAAAGCGCACCACGAAGGCAAAAATAATGGCAAACATGGTGCCGGAGAAAATCAGTCCAGGCCGACCTAGCCCATTGGCAATAGTGAAATCGTTAAGCAGGTGATCAGCACTGGTTAGCGGGATCATCACACCGATAGCCAACACTGTACCCGGTACAGCGTAGCCCAAAGATGAAATCCGCGTCGGTACCACAGTGATACTGCGGCCATCTAGTCGACGGTAGAAGTTCACGATCAACGCTAGGGCGACAGCCAACACAGCAGTAATCAGCGAGACTTTTAGGCTATTGATACTGTATTGCTGGAACTGGCTGGTCCAACTGTCACCGAAGTAATGCCAGGCATAGTAACAAAGCTGCATCAGAGGCAATAGGAAGGCAAAGCCAATCAGGCCCCAACACCAACCCATAGCTACCCACTTCTTCCATCCCGACAAGGTGTAACGGATATCATCACCATGTTCGAACTCCTGCTGGAACATTTTCTGTTTGCGGCGACTGAAACGCTCGGCGCTGATCAGCACGAAAATCACCAACAGCATGATGGCCGAAATCTTGGCAGCGGCATTAAGGTTGGAATAACCAAGCCAGGTATCGTAGACCGCCGTAGTCAGCGTGTTAACAGCAAAATAGCTAACAGTACCGAAATCCCCCAAGGTTTCCATCGCCACTAGGGACATCCCCACGGCAATCGACGGACGGGCCAGCGGCAGGGAAATACGGCGGAAGCTATCTAGCGGACTGCACTTAAGTAGACGGGCTGATTGCAACAGGCTCGTACTTTGCTCCATAAACGCCGCACGGGCCAGCAGGTAAATATATGGATAAAGCACCAATGCAAGGACAAGGCAGGCACCGCCCAGCGAGCGAATATTCGGGAACCAGTAGTCATGGATAGTCTGCCAGCCAAAAATATCACGCAGCAGAATTTGAACCGGGCCGGCATAATCGAACCAATCGGTATAGATATAACCGATAATATAGCCCGGCATGGCCAAAGGAAGCACCAGCGCCCACTGCAGTACCCGCTCACCGGGAATACGGCACATCGCCATGATCCAAGCGGCAGGCAAGCCAAACAGCAGAGCCAAAATCAGGGTACCCGCCACCAGCCAAAACGTATTGGCGGCATAGGTCGACATCACTGTTCCCATCAGATGGGAGAAGACGTCATCGGTCTCACCGAGGGCGGTGTAAAAAATGGCCAGAATAGGCAAAACCAGCAGCAGGGAAAAGCCCCAACCACTGGTCCGCCAGAAGAGATATTTTTCTTTCATTGCTAACTACTTAGTACCTTTTGCAATCAAGAAGTGGCACCGGTGCACTTCTCCTGCCGCTCATTCCCGACTTAGGGGGAAAACCTTGCTACAGGAGGGGAGAAACTACCACAACTTATTGGAAAAAGTACTTAGCCTTGAGCAATAAATGGGGCATTACGCCCCATTTTTTGTAACCAATTACAGATCAAACTTCACTTCATCTAGAAGTTTGATAGCTGTGCTGTGGTACTCGGCAACTTTATCCAGAGAAACTTCATCTGCTTTGAAGTCACCCCAAGAAGCCACTAGCTCAGAACGCTTAACGCCTTCTTTGACTGGGTACTCGTAGTTAACTTCTGCATACATCTGCTGGGCTTTGTCGCCAGTCAGGAATTCCATCAGCTTCAGGGCATTTTCCTGGTTAGGCGCGTATTTCGCCATTGCCATGCCACTTACGTTTACGTGAGTGCCGTTGTTTTCCTGACCTGGGAAGTTGATGTATACCGCTTCAGCCCAAGACTTCTGCTTGTCATCGTTAACCATTTTGCCTAGGTAGTAGCTGTTACCGATAGCTAGGTCACAAAGACCTTCTTTAACGGCTTTAACCTGCGCACGGTCATTACCCTGCGGCTTACGAGCTAGGTTTGCTTTGTAGCCTTCTAGCCACTCTTTAGTTTCAGCTTCGCCGTAGTGAGCAATCATCGAAGAAACTAGAGAAATGTTGTATGGGTGCTTGCCAGAGCGCGTACAGATTTTGCCTTTCCACTCAGGCTTAGCCAGATCAGCGTAATCGAAATCAGTTGGTAGACGGCCTACACGGTCACGAGAAGAGTAAACGTTACGGGTACGTAGCGTTAGCGCGAACCACTCGTCTTCGTTATCGCGGAACTGTGCAGGTACGTTGGCATCAATCACTTTGCTATCAACAGCCTGTACTAGTTCTTTATCTGAAAGCTCAACCAAGCGGCTGATATCCGTTGTCAATACGACATCTGCAGGGCTGTACTGACCTTCCTGCTGTAGCTTTTCTGCCAAACCTTCTTTAGCAAACTTAACGTTTACTTTAATGCCCGTTTCAGCAGTAAATTCCTTGAACATTGGCTCAACCAAGAATGGCTGACGGTAAGAGTAAACATTCACTTCTTCAGCCGCGATTGCCGCCTGAGGAGCCGCCAAGCCCACTAGAATTGCCGATGCCAACAGCTTTTTCATTATAATCCTTCCCTTAAACGCAAAATGTAATGATAACGGTTATCAATATCGCTCAATTATACTGTAGACGAAAAGCAAAACAATGCGCAAAAGCAAGAAAAAACAAAAAACGCCACCTTTCGGCAGCGTTTTTTTAAAGGTGTGAACTAAATATATGTTACTTATTTCACACTCACAAACTCTGGGTAAGCGTCGATACCACAGTCGTGTAGGTCCATACCCGCCAGCTCTTCTTCTTCTGTTACTCGGATACCTACCGTGTACTTCAACACAGCCCATACCGCCAAGCTTGCCGCGAATACCCAACCGAAGATGACTGCCGCACCCAGAAGCTGAGCACCGAAGGTCGCATCACCGTTGCTGAATGGCACAACCATCAGGCCGAAGAAACCACACACACCGTGCACCGAGATAGCACCGACTGGATCATCAATCTTAATCTTGTCAAAACCGATGATGCTGAAGACCACAAGTGCACCAGCAATCACACCGATAATCACAGAAGCGATTGGCGATGGAGACAGTGGATCCGCCGTAATGGCAACCAGACCAGCAAGCGCGCCGTTGAGGATCATGGTCAAGTCAGCCTTGCCCCAAGTCGTCTTACACACTGCCAGTGCAGCAATGGCACCCGCTGCCGCAGCCGCGTTGGTGTTCAGGAAGATCTGGCCAACTGCTGTTGCGTTTTCGAAGTCAGAAACCATCAGCTGTGAGCCACCGTTGAAGCCGAACCAGCCCAGCCACAGGATGAAGGTACCCAGTGTTGCCAGCGGCATGTTAGAACCCGGGATTGGGTGGACCGCACCGTTCTTGCCGTATTTGCCCTTACGAGCACCCAGTAGCATCACACCCGCTAGCGCTGCAGCAGCACCTGCCATGTGAACAATACCTGAGCCAGCGAAGTCACTGAAGCCAGCTTCAGACAGGAAGCCGCCGCCCCAAGTCCAGTAACCTTCCAGTGGGTAGATGAAGCCAGTCAAAATGACAGAGAAAATGAGGAATGACCACAGCTTCATACGCTCGGCAACTGCACCCGATACAACAGACATAGCCGTCGCAACAAATACTACCTGGAAGAAGAAATCAGATTCCAATGAGTGGTCTGCACCTTCTGCCTGAGTACCAATCAAGGCACCAATCGATGGTAGCCAGCCGCCTTCGCCATTGTCGACATACATAATGTTGTAGCCAACAATCAGGTACATGGTACAAGCGATGGCATACAAGCAGAAGTTCTTGGTTAGAATTTCAGTGGTGTTCTTCGAGCGCACCAAGCCGGCTTCCAGCATGGCAAAGCCCGCTGCCATCCACATAACCAGTGCACCAGAAATCAAAAAGTAAAAAGTATCGAGTGCGTAACGCAGCTCACTTACAGTCGTTGCTAGTTCCATAATCTTCGTCCCCTACGCTTAATTCTTATAACGCTTCTAAATCCGTTTCACCGGTACGAATACGTACTGCATGGTCTAGGTCGTAAACAAAAATCTTGCCGTCACCGATCTTGCCGGTCTGTGCTGCCTTTGAAATGGCTTCGATAATGGCTTCTAGGTTTTCTGCCTGAGTCGCAATTTCTAGCTTCACTTTTGGTAGGAAATCCACCTGGTACTCAGCCCCACGGTACAGTTCGGTGTGGCCTTTCTGGCGACCGAAACCCTTGACCTCTGAGACTGTCATCCCCTCTACACCAACATCTGCTAGCGCTTCACGTACATCGTCCAACTTGAATGGTTTGATTATTGCGTTGATTAATTTCATTGCCTGCTCCTCGAAAACAGAATTCCTTCTCAATCACAGTTCAATAACAAACAAGCAACGTGCCAACTTTTTTAATTCTTTAATTTCAACAACTTAAAATATAATGTGATTTTGATACAAAAAAGGCCGCACCCTAATGGTGCAGCCCTTTCACTAAAATGAAGCATTTTTAGCCGTTCGCCGGCGTCAGAGATCAAAAACGGGTAACGAACGCACGCCATGCCGTCAAAACCTGTGCAAAGTCCTCAAACCCGCACACTGCCACCGCTTCTTCATCATAAAAATCCAGGTTATCTTCCAGCTCGGTGTCATCCTCAGAAAACAGATAGTTAGCCTGTACCACGGCTTCATTGTCCTGCAGGCTCAAGGTCAGCTCGTCACCGATAATTCGCCACTCCTGGGTACTGTTTTTCAATGCACCAAGCTGGGACATCACGGTATCTATCTTATCGAAGTCCTTGCCGATCTCTTCCACCAGCCAACGGCCCAGGGCTTCATGCCCCATTGAGAAAACCGCATGATAGCTACCGTCCAGGGTATTTTTCTTAAAGTCGTAATCCATAGCTATCCTCTGTGTGATGTCAGTGATCTAATGTGCAATGATGGTACACTTGTTTGAGCGGACGGCGTTCTGCCATCCTTCGCGCAAGAGCGCACATTTTCAGGATCTGACACAGAAATGCAACTCAATGCGACCATTGCCCGCCAAATCGTCGAGCGGGCGATGAAAATCATCAAGCACTCGGTCAACGTGATGGACGAATATGGCCGGATCATTGGCTCCGGCGATCCTAGCCGCCTCAACCAGCGCCATGAAGGGGCTATCTTGGCGATCACCGATAACCGGGTGGTTGAAATCGACCCCGGCACCGCGCTGCAACTTAAAGGGGTAAAGCCCGGGATCAACCTGCCAATTGTCTTCCGCGACCAAATTATAGGTGTGGTGGGGATCTCCGGCACACCGGATCAGGTGCGTAACTATGGTGAGCTGGTCAAGATGACCGCCGAGTTGATCGTCGAGCAAGAAGCGCTGATGTCGCAGGTGCAGTGGAACAAGCGCCACCGCGAAGAGTTGGTACTGCAGCTGATCAAAGATACCGAACTCAATGATGCCCAATTAAACTCCATCGCCCAGAAGCTGGATCTTGATCTGGCCCAGCCGCGCATCGCCGCCCTGGTCAAAGTAATCCCTGCCGCTGGTGAATCGCTATCCCTTGAACACCTACAGAAAATGGTCCACCTGCTCGAATACCCCGAGCGCGATAACCTCGTCGGGATCCATTCGGTCTCGCTCAATGAGATAGTGGTACTCAAACCGATCACACTGGAAGATTCAGGTTGGTCGCGTTCTATCGAGCAGAAGCGGATCAACAAACTCATGCGGCGGGTTGCCAAAGAGAGCCATTTCTCAATCCAAATTGCCCTCGGCGACTATTTTCCCGGGCTTCAAGGACTGTCGCGCTCTTTCCAAACTGCCCAGGCGACCCTCAAGGCAGGGAGCAATGAAGAGAGTGTTTTGTTCTACCAAGATCACCTGCTGCCTGTTCTGCTAAGCAGCCTCAAAGATGACCCGTGGCGCTATGAACAACTGATGCAACCACTGGAAGCCCTCAAAGCAAATGACCCTAAAGGCACCCTGCTAAAGACCCTGAAGGTATTTTTTGCTCAGAATTGTGATTTAGCTCAAACGTGCGAAACGCTCCATATTCACCGCAATACCCTGCGTTATAGGCTTGATCGCATCGAACAAGAAACAAATTTAAACATCAATAACTTATCCGATAAAACCCGGTTATACCTCGCCCTCTCCTGCTAGTTCAAAAAAGCCTTAAATTGTGCACTTGCACAAAAATATGATTTTGAGGTGATGATTTTTCGTCACCTCGCCTAAAGCCAAACGCTGCTTGCCCGAGTACATTCCACCGCAGTTAGGAATTTTGATTTTTTCTTTTTTAATTTTGACGTGGAATAGAACATGGTAGAAGTATCAACACTGGGCGCGTTAGCCGCGCTGGTAGTGGCCATTAGCCTGATCCTGAAAAAAGTCCCGCCAGCCTACGGCATGATCATCGGTGCCCTTGTCGGTGGTATCGTCGGTGGCGTATCGCTGACCGATACCGTAAACCTAATGATTGGCGGTGCACAAGGCATTGTCACTGCGGTATTGCGTATCTTGGCAGCCGGTGTACTTGCCGGTGTGTTGATTGAATCTGGTGCCGCGACCTCTATCGCTGAAACCATCGTCAAAAAAGTCGGTGAAACCCGTGCCCTGCTGGCACTGGCTGTCGCAACCATGATCCTGACTGCTGTCGGCGTCTTCGTTGACGTTGCGGTAATCACCGTTGCTCCTATCGCACTGGCTATTGCCCGCCGTGCAGACCTATCGAAAATGGCTATCCTGCTTGCCATGGTCGGTGGCGGTAAGGCCGGTAACATCATGTCGCCGAACCCAAATGCCATTGCTGCAGCCGATGCCTTCAATGTCCCGCTGACGTCTGTCATGGCTGCCGGTGTGATCCCGGGCCTTTGCGGTATGGCTTTCGCCTACTTCATTGCGAAAAAGCTAGTTAACCGTGGTAGCAAAGTTGCCGAGCACGAAGTCGTCAAAATCGACCACAGCCGCCTACCAAAATTCGGCGCTGCGATTGTTGCCCCGCTTATCGCTATTGCCCTGTTGGCACTTCGCCCTATTGCCGGTATCAATGTTGACCCGCTAATCGCCCTACCGCTAGGTGGCTTGGTTGGTGCCGTTGTCATGGGCCGCTTCCGCGATACCAACCACTTTGCGGTGTCTGGCCTAACCCGTATGGCACCTGTTGCGGTCATGCTACTAGGTACCGGTACACTGGCTGGCATCATTGCCAACTCTGGCCTGAAAGACGGCCTAATTGACCTGTTAACTGCATCTGGCCTGCCATCTTACCTGCTAGCCCCAATCTCTGGTTCGATGATGGCACTGGCTACCGCTTCAACCACTGCCGGTACTGCCGTTGCTTCTAGCGTATTTAGCCACACCATCCTTGAGCTTGGCGTACCAGCACTAGCCGGTGCGGCGATGATCCACGCTGGTGCAACTGTACTGGACCACATGCCTCACGGCAGCTTCTTCCATGCCACGGGTGGCGCTGTTCATATGGATATCAAAGAGCGTCTCAAGCTGATCCCTTACGAATCAGCAGTCGGCCTGATGATTGCCGTCGTCTCAACCCTCATTTTCGGTGTATTCGGTTTCTTCGTTTAAGGATTTATAGTCATGAAAATTGTTATTGCCCCAGATTCGTACAAAGAGAGTTTGACAGCCATGGAAGTGGCAACGGCTATCGAGGCGGGTTTCCGCCAAGTCCTGCCGGAAGCGGAGTACCATAAACTACCTATGGCTGATGGCGGTGAAGGCACCGTGCAGTCACTGGTTGATGCCACTAATGGTTCTATTATCGAGCAAGCTGTTACCGGCCCTCTAGGAGAGCAGGTAGAAGGTTTCTACGGTGTAATGGGCGATGGCCGCACCGCAATTATCGAAATGGCTGCAGCCTCTGGCCTACACCTTGTTGAGCCAGAGCTACGCAACCCGCTGAAAACCACGACTTTCGGTACCGGTGAACTTATCAAAGCCGCTCTAGACAAAGGTGTCGAGCATATCATCGTTGGTATTGGTGGCAGTGCCACCAACGACGGTGGTATCGGTATGGCCCAGGCATTGGGTATCCGCCTGCTTGACGAAAACGGTGAAGAGATTGGTTTCGGCGGTGCCGAGCTAGCCCGTATCGCAACCATCGATAAGACCAATCTGGACCCACGCCTTGCAACCGTGAAACTGGAAGTAGCCTGTGACGTCGACAACCCACTATGTGGCCCGAAAGGCGCGTCGCATATCTTCGGCCCACAAAAAGGCGCGACACCAGAAATGGTCGAGCAGCTTGACGCTAACCTGGCCCACTACGCCAGCATCATCAAGGTCCAACTAGGCCGTGATGTGAAAGACATGGCTGGCGCCGGAGCTGCCGGTGGCCTTGGCGCTGCCCTGCTTGGCCTACTAGATGCCAGCCTTCGCCCGGGTATCGACATTGTAATGGATGCGGTTAACCTGCTAGATGTTTGTTCAGATGCTGACTTGGTGATCACCGGTGAAGGCCGCATCGACAGCCAGACCGTACACGGCAAAACCCCAATCGGTGTTGCCCGCACAGCCAAGCGCTTCCATATCCCGGTAGTTGGTATTGCCGGCTGCCTGGCAGCAGACTGTGATGCAGTTTACGACCACGGCATCGACGCAGTATTTAGCGTAACGCCACGTGCTATGGAGCTGAAGACAGCAATGGAAGAAGCCGCGTTCAACGTCGAGATGACCGCACGCAACGTTGCCGCCATGCTGACAGTCGGCAAGCGCTAAGCCATTCCGATTAGCAAACTAATATCAAAAGCCGGTACATCTGTGTCGGCTTTACTTTTTGTCCCCGCTTCACTTACTTTATGTACGAACTGAGAAATTAACCCCCGTGTCTACTTTACGGGGGTCATATCACTCTAGCCTCTAGCCTATTACCCCTCGCCACGCGCCCAGCCTCTACCCCAAAGGTGTTAGCTTCCTCACAGAACCACACATTGATCTTCGCCATTCAGATTAAAGTCATGTCAGCCGTAGTCTAATAGAGCAAGCTCCTCTTTATTCTTTAAAGGATCCTGTCATGGACAAACTACTTGCTCTCCTATCCGGCCGCAACGGATCTCACCGCATCGAAGATCTGCTTCTGCTGTTGCTCCGTTTGGCCATCGGTGGCGCAATGCTGACCCACGGTATCGGCAAAATCATGAACTTCAGCGAACTGGCCCCCACCTTTATCGACCCGTTCGGTATCGGCTCTACCCCGAGCTTGGTGTTGGCAATGCTGGCTGAAGTACTGGGTTCTATCGCCCTGATGCTGGGTGCCTTTACCCGTATCAGCGCGTTGGTGTTGCTGTTTACTATGGGTACGGCAACTTACGCAGTGGGAATGCTGAAAGGTTGGGCGGGCGCAGAACTGGCCTTTATCTACTCGCTGGTCTATTTGACCCTGATGGTACAGGGCGGCGGCCGTATCGGCCTTGAGCATTTCTGGCTCAGCAAGCGCCGCAAAGCCAAGGCTTTGGCGAAAGAAAAAAGCGCATAATTAATAGGTGAGGCCATAAGTTAAAACTGATATCTAAGCAAAAGTTTAAAACCTACCTGCATGGAAGCACCGGGCTGGCGTTCCAGGTCGGAGCTACATGGACGTATTTACGCATTTTTAAAATATTGTTTGATATCAGGCAACCAACAGCGCCTTCTAAACAAAAACGCCTCCAAATGGAGGCGTTTTTATTAGTAGCAACTGAGCCTTAAGCTGGCTGCTGGATAATCACATCATCCGCTTTCTTGGTGTACTGGTCCATGCGGTGGAAGTTGAGGTAACGGTAGGTATCCGCTGCCGTCGCATCAATCTGCTTGGCGTACTCCAGGTACTCTTCCTTGGTCGGGATACGACCAAGGATTGCGCCTACTGCCGCTAACTCTGCTGAAGACAGGTACACATTGGCACCGGTACCCAGACGGTTCGGGAAGTTACGGGTCGATGTCGACATCACCGTTGCGTTGTCGGCAACACGGGCCTGGTTACCCATACACAGTGAACATCCCGGCGTTTCGATACGAACCCCTGCACGGCCGAAGATACCGTAGTAACCTTCTTCGGTCAGTTGGTCCTTATCCATCTTGGTCGGTGGTGCAACCCACAGACGGGTATCAAGCGTACCGCCAAACTTCTCTAGCAGTTTACCTGCCGCACGGAAGTGGCCGATGTTGGTCATACAAGAACCGATGAACACTTCGTCGATAGACGTGCCTTGAACTTCTGACAGCAGGCGAGCATCATCCGGGTCGTTTGGCGCACACAAGATTGGCTCGTCGATTTCAGCCAAATCGATTTCGATAACATGCGCGTACTCGGCATCGCCATCGGCTTCCATCAGCTCAGGGTTTGCCAACCACTCTTCCATCGCCGTGATACGGCGCTCGATGGTACGGCGGTCGCCATAACCTTCAGAGATCATCCACTTAAGCATCACGATGTTCGAGTTCAGGTACTCGGCAATCGACTCTTGAGAAAGTTTAACGGTACAGCCGGCCGCACTACGCTCGGCAGATGCATCGGACAACTCAAACGCCTGCTCAACCGTTAGGTGCTCAACACCTTCGATTTCCAGTACGCGGCCTGAGAACTCATTGATCTTACCGGCTTTCTCAACGGTCAATAGACCCTGTTTAATGCCGTAGTAAGGGATGGCATGAACAAGGTCACGCAGGGTAATGCCTTCTTTCATCTCGCCCTTGAAGCGAACCAAGATAGATTCAGGCATATCAAGCGGCATAACACCGGTTGCTGCCGCAAACGCGACCAAACCAGAACCTGCCGGGAACGAAATACCCAATGGGAAACGGGTATGCGAGTCACCGCCAGTACCTACGGTATCTGGCAATAGCATACGGTTCAGCCATGAGTGGATAACACCATCACCCGGACGTAGCGACACGCCGCCACGGTTCATGATGAAATCAGGTAGGGTATGGTGGGTGTTCACATCAACCGGCTTAGGATAAGCCGAGGTGTGACAGAACGACTGCATAGTCAGTTCAGCCGAGAAGCCTAGACAAGCCAAATCTTTCAGCTCGTCACGGGTCATAGGACCAGTGGTATCTTGCGAACCAACCGTTGTCATTTTCGGCTCACAATATGTGCCAGGGCGAACGCCTTCAACACCACACGCTTTGCCGACCATCTTCTGGGCTAAGGTGTAACCTTTGCCTGAATCTTCAACGGCAACCGGACGGCGGAACACATCAGAAGATGCAAGGCCCAGAGCCTGGCGGGCACGGTCAGTCAGACCACGGCCGATGATCAGAGGAATACGGCCACCGGCACGCACTTCGTCAATCAATACATCGGTTTTCAGCTCGAAGGTAGAAACCACATCGTCGCTACCGTGGCGGCGGACTTCACCTTTGTATGGGTAGACATCAATTACATCACCCATGTTCAGCGCAGTCACATCGACCTCGATTGGCAATGCTCCGGCATCTTCCATGGTATTGAAGAAGATTGGCGCGATCTTACCGCCAAGTACGTAACCACCAGCACGCTTGTTAGGCACGTTAGGGATATCATCGCCCATGAACCACAATACCGAGTTGGTCGCCGACTTACGGGAAGAGCCCGTACCGACTACATCACCGACATAAACTAGTTGGTGGCCTTTTTCTTTCAGTGCTTCAATTTGCTTGATAGGACCGATTGAACCTGGCTGCTCTGGTTCGATACCTTCACGCTCGTTTTTAAGCATCGCAAGGGCGTGTAGCGGGATATCAGGGCGCGACCAGGCATCTGGTGCCGGAGACAGATCATCAGTGTTGGTTTCGCCAGTGACCTTGAATACGGTAAGGGTGATTTTTTCTGCCAGTTCTGGTTTAGACAGGAACCATTCGGCATCAGCCCAAGATTGGATCACCTGCTTGGCAAAGGCATTGCCCGCTTTGGCTTTTTCTTCGACGTCATAGAAGGCATCGAACATCAGTAGAGTATGAGACAGCGCTTTAACCGCAATTGGTGCAAGGGCGTCATCGTCCAACAATGACACCAGCGGCTCGATGTTATAGCCACCTTGCATGGTACCCAGTAGTTCGGCAGCTTTTTCCTTGCTGACGATCGGGGACTGCGCTTCGCCTGTTGTTAGTGCAGCAAGGAAACCCGCCTTCACATAGGCGGCTTCATCTACACCAGGGGGAATACGATTTTCCAGGAGATCTAGCAGAAAGGCTTCTTCACCGGCTGGTGGAGTCTTCAGTAATTCAACCAGGGCGGCAACCTGCTCAGCATCGAGCGGCTTTGGAACAATTCCTTCTGCAGCACGTTCTTCGACGTGTTTACGGTAGGCTTCAAGCACGACATATTCCTCATTTTAGGTTTGGCCGCGATGGCCAAACATCCTTGGAAGTGATTGATCTGCCGTTAGCATGCTGGAAGGGCTTGTTATTCCTTCTGTCACATAAGAAATGTTACTATTTCAGCCAACGGAGACCAAAACCGTTCATCGAGCATACCAGATTTAACGTAATATTAAAATCCGGTCGTTTTTTACAACATTCACAAATTTTGAATAAATGTAAGCAACTGTTGAGCTCACCGTTGGCTTTTTACCTTGATATCAGCCTGTTAAATTACAGCGCCCCGCCAAAGAAGACATAAAATGCATGGTTTGACTGTTCGGTACGCCCATAGGCCAAGATCAGTGGTCCCATCGGAGTGGTGATACCTGAGTACAAACTACCCGCGGTGTAAAGCGGTACATCCTTGAAATCCAGTTCGGGATCGTTGTATATCCCGCCGTACTCTAACGAGCCACCGAAGAAGACCGAAGACTTGAATAGGCCAAAATCCTGCTCCATCAGGTTGTAGCGGTAAATTGCTGCACCAAAGAGTTTGTTGTTACCCGATAGGCTATTTTTCGGGATCCCAGACAGGTTGAGAAAGCCCCCCAACTCTTTAGGGTCAAGCCTCAGGTCAAGGTCCGAGCGAATCCGGCCATATTCCAGCTTGCCCATGAAGGTATGGTCACCATAAGTCACAGCACCCTTCCAGTTTGCATCGATATGAACAGAAAAATCATCGAGCTCAACCCCAAATCTGCGGGCAACGTCTTCCGACCCAGCCAGTTCAAGCTCCAACAAATTACCCTGCTTGGGCAACATAAAATCATCCAGGGTATCAAGGCTGTAGCGGATATAGCCAATTTGACTCCTACGTTTTTGCACCCCAAACTCGGGGAACCCCAGCACTTCAGTTTCACCACTTAGGTAGCGCATGCCAATCCGGAATTCCTGCCAAAGAGTTGGTTGCCAGCCAAACGATGCATCAAAAACAGTATCGGTATAGGTGGCAGGAAAGAAGGAATCAATGTCTTCCAAAACAGGCTCGTCTTCATTGAGCGGGATATTGTAATCGGTATTCTTGTACTCGGCGCTTATTAGGGTAAACCAATCATTGTCTTTGACAAACGGCAGGTAAAGCCCGGTGGCAATACGCTTGTCCGAGCCATATTCCAACTCCGTACGCCACTCAGCCCCGGCCCGGCTCAGCCCGGTAACATTGAACGCTATACCGAAGGAATAATCGGTACTGTTTTCAAAATCATCCTCAAGGGCAAAACGGAAGTCAATAAAGTTCGGTCCCCAGCTTTTTTCCCTGACATCGAGCAAAATGACATTCTCATCATCGATTTGCTCTATCCGGTAATCGACCCGCTCAAAGCGATCCAAGGCATAGAGGCTACGCACACTCTCATCAAGCTCTTCAGAGCTGATCACCTTGCCTGCCTCAAGTTGCAGGCGTCGCAGCAGCACATCGTCGGAATAGCTACTGTTGTTCTTCAGCCGTATCTCGTCCACGACCAGTTCGTCGAGCGGGACAAGTTGGCGTCGGCGAAGCTGTTTCTGGTCAATATAGTTCTGGAACCAGGTGCTGCGGCCAAGGTGGGCAAGCTCATCGGCCATTGCCATCACCTCGACATAGCCGCTTTCGAAGGCCAAAGGCATCCGGGCAAAATCGGCGGTTTTAATACCCCTGATATTCGGCCTGATCAGGAAATCTTCATCCGACAGCAACGCAATCTGACGATCGGCATTATCACGCACCATAAAGTCTGTCAGCTGGTCCATCACCGCAAAATAGCTGCTGAGCTCATCGCGCTTTTTGAATTCGTTGCTGATATCAACCGCAATAATGATATCGGCCCCCATGTTGCGCACGACCTCTATCGGCAGGTTGTCGGTGATGCCACCATCCACCAGCAACTTGCCATTGAGCTCTTTGGGTGGAAGTAGGCCAGGGATAGACATACTGGCCTGCATCACCTCAGCCAAATCGCCCTTATCAAGCACCACCGGCTCTAAGTTTTCGATATCTGTTGCCACCGCGCGGTATGGGATCACCAGTTGGTCAAAATTCTCGAACACCGGCAGGTTGCCTGATGTCGAGCGTAGGATCTCGCCCATCGTCTGGCCCTGTACGATCCCTCTCGGTGCCCTCACCTCCCAAAAGCCAAAGCCCAACTCGCTGCTTACCTGGTATCGGTCTTCCTGCTGCTTTTCCCGCACCCGGCGGTCGCCGCGTTTCACCCTGTCCTGGTAGCCCTGTTCCCAGTCGACACTGGTTAGCAGGGCTTCAATCTCATCAGCACTCATCCCGGTAGCGTACAAGCCGCCAACATAGGCCCCCATACTGGTACCGGCAATATAATCCACCGGGATCTGGAGATCTTCCAGCGCTTTAAGCACACCGATATGGGCGGCACCTTTGGCTCCGCCACCGCCCAGCACCACCCCAACCTTAGGGCGTTCTTTGGCAAACGCAAAAGAAGAAAAAGTTACGCTGAACAAGCACAAAAATGTGATACTTAGCACTAAAGTTCTGCAACAGGAGTGCAGATAACATAACACGCTGTGAGTTGCCGCAAATGGCTGTTCTTGAGTCATGGGCTACTTATTCCGTGAACGCATTTTCGTTCACATCTTCAGACAAAACTATAAAGACTATGAAGTTCAACCAATTCACAATCAAACAAAAGCTGATCCTAGCTATGGTCCTTGCGGTTCTCGCTTCTACCTTGCTAGTTGGCATTATTAGCCAGAAACAATCTAGGCAAGTGGTCGAAAACCGGTTAATGCAGTCGGAGCTTCCCGCTACCCTGCTACAAATCCGCAATACCATTGATAAAGAAGTGTCACTGATGCTGGCAGCTGCCGAGCAGTTGGCCTCCAGCCGTTTTATTACCGACCTTTATCATGATGGTAGAACGCAAGCCGATGAAAACAAAATCATCCAGCGGCTGAATGATATCAAAAACCAATACCAATTGTTCGATGCCTCAGTTGCTGATCGTACCAGTGGTGATTATTGGAACCAGAACGGTTTTCTACGTCGTTTGACCCCGCAGCAAGATGCCTGGTTCTATAACTTCACCCAATCAGGCCAAGCACGTTCATTAAGTGTATTCCGCGAGAATAACGGCGATATGAAGCTATTCGTTAACTACCAGCAATTACATGGCAAAGGCATGGCCGGACTCTCTAAGTCGCTAGGTGAGATGGTGCGCTTTATCAACCAATTCCAATTGGAGCAAAGCGGCTTTGTATTCCTTACCGATAGCCAAGGCCTAGTCCAAATCCACCGAGACAAAGGCGTAATGGGTAAAATGAAGCTATCGAACCTCTATGGCGCCCAGGCAGCAGCAAGTTTGATGGCTAAAGACGATTTCAATATTGTCCAGCACACTATCAATGGCAAAGATGTATTGGTGGCCACCAGCTACATCCCATCCATGGATTGGTATGTTGTGGCCCAGCTGCCCCTTGAGGAAGCCTTTGCCGAGCTCAACCAAGCTCGTCAGCAAATCATGTTGTGGACGGCAGGTATCGCGGCTGTCTTTGTCTTGCTGGCTATCTGGTTAGGTACCAACATCACCCAGCCAATTGCACGCCTAGCGGCAATGTTCAAGGATCTTGGTGAAGGTGAAGGGGATCTGCGCCATCGTATTGAAGTAGCAGGCAACGATGAAATTGCCCAGCTGTCATCAGGCTTCAATAGCTTTATCGGTAAGATCCATTATTCAGTGAAAGAAGTGGCCGAAACCGGGAACAGCCTGCGTGAAGCTGCGGAATCTGTCGCCCATCAGGCGGAAATTACCCTAGATACCAGCCACAGCCAACGTGACCGTACTATTCAGGTCGTGACGGCGATTAACGAGATGGGTGCTACGGTTAATGAGATCGCCAACAATGCCGCACAGGCAGCCGATGCCGCGCACAATGCCGAGAACGAAACCCAGAGCGGCCAGCAGGTAGTCAGCCAAGCCCGTGACACCATCAACCAGCTGTCCAATGATGTTACTCAGGTCAGCGAGGTGATTGAATCGCTCGCCAGCAATACCCAAGCGATCGGCAGCATCCTTGATGTGATCCGGGGTATTTCCGAACAGACCAACCTGCTGGCACTCAACGCCGCCATTGAAGCAGCCCGCGCCGGTGAACAAGGCCGAGGTTTTGCCGTTGTGGCCGATGAGGTCCGCAGCCTCGCTAGCCGCACGGCAGATTCGACCGATGAAATCCAAGCAATGATCAACCGCCTGCAAGAAGAGGCAAGTAATGCGGTCAATGCCATGGTACAGAGCCGTCAACTGACCTCCGACGGAGTCTCAGCGGCAGATGAAGCTTCAGGTGCCCTATTGTCGATTTCTGATCGTATCACCCTGATTTCAGACATGAACACTCAGGTAGCAACGGCAACGGAAGAGCAGTCAACCGTGGTTAGCGATATTAATTGCAACATTGAAGATATCAACGAGACGACCCAGCGCACTGCAGATACGGCTTCCCAGCTGGCGCAATCAAGCCAAGAGTTGCGTGACCTATCCAAGCGCCTGGATGATATGGTCGGCACCTTCAAGTTGTAACGCACTGGGTTGTGTAAGTTACAGCGATAATTTGCATTTTTTTGTCCTAAGGAGAGCACACCGCTCTCCTTTTTTTGCCACCAACCTAGCCACTCTTTCCCCTCTTCACCGACAGAATGCGTCGCAAACTAAAAATAACTTCGCCGATAAATTAATTAAAATTTGCAGCAACTTACTATCCCCAAGCCAACCACAAGAACAAAGACCAACAAAAACAAAGGCTTAAATAACTGGCACTAAATTTGATTCATATCCACCAGTCATAGGGGGATTTTTACAATGGATAGAAAAATTATACTTTCAGTCGTGCCTTTTTTGCTGTGGAGCCAATACGGCCACAGTGCAGCTTTTGATACTTGTCCTTACACTGCTTTCCTAATGCAGGACAAGCAAACCAACGTATATGGCGTCAATTTGCTGACCGGTGCATACCAGACCCTACAAACGGATATTGGCCAAGTGGGTAACCTCAACGCAGCGGGCTACAACGAAACCGACAACTTTATCTATGCCTTTAATACCACCAACAAGAAAGTGGTCAGGGTCGGAAATGATTTCACTGCTACCGACCTACCGGTGACGGGCCTGCCAGACTCACCTTTTTACGTCGGAGATGTCGCCAACAACACCTACTACCTCTACCGCTCGGGTCTCTACACTATCCCACTCGATGAGAGCAGTCCTGACTACCTCAAGGCAAGCAAGATAGAGGGCAGTGATTCGAGTATGAAATTAACAGATTTCGCCTTCCACCCAGAAGATGGCAACATCTATGCGGTCGACAACAAACGAGGCTATTTCTACCGCATCAACCCAAACGATGGCAGCAAGACTATCCTGGGTAATGCCGGTGTGACAGGGACATTCGGTGCAGCCTATTTCGAGGCCAGCGGCAAATTCTATTTCAGCCGCAACCAAGACGGGATCATCTTTACCATTGATGTCTCAGACCCTGACAATATTAACCCTACCGCCACCCAGTTTGCCGCTGGGCCAAAATCCGGCCTTAATGACGGTGTCCGCTGTGCCTCTGCCCCCGTCGCCATCGAAGCGATAGACCTTGGCGACGCCCCCGACTCCTACCAGACCTCAGTTGACAACAACGGTGCCCGTCACGATCAGAGCAACAATAGCCTATATCTTGGTGGGATTGCGCCAGATAGTGAGTCAGTTGTTGGTACCAGCGATGATGAAACCGGTATTGATGACGAAGATGGCGTTATCATCACCCCGCTACAAAACGGCGAACAGGCGATGATAACTGTCACTGCCAACCAGTCAGGTGGTTTCCTCAACGCCTGGATTGACTGGAACAAAGACGGTGACTTCAATGACACCAGCGAGCAGATCAGCACCGGCCAAGCCCTGTCAGCCGGTATGAACTCCATCGTAGTCAATGTGCCCGACTTCATTACCGCCGGTGATACCTGGGCCCGATTCCGCTTCAGCAGCGCGCAGAGCCTACCAGCCTTTGGCGGTGCACCTGACGGCGAGGTGGAAGACTACCAAGTCACATTGGAAAATGACCAGCTCAATACCTTCCGCTACGGGCCTTTCACTGCTGCCTTCGAAGACAGCTGGCCACGCGAAGGCGACTATGACCTCAATGATGTGGTAATGCGTTATCAGGTCGAAATTAAAACCGACCAAAACAGCGATACCCGCCAGATCAAAATCAACGGTACCCTGCAGGCACTCGGCGCCGACTACCACAATGGTTTTGGCATCCACCTGCCGCTGCTTGCCCGCAACTCGGTTGATGAAGGCAACATCCTATTCAGTCGCAACGGTAGCTTGGTTGCCGACTCACCACTGGAAGCTGGTCAAGGCAATGCGGTACTGATTATCTCCAACGATCTCAATGCCGATGTCCAAACGGGCTGCCGATTCCATCGCACCCGTGAAAACTGCCAGGAAGTAGAGAAATTCAGCTTCTCGGTCACCATCCCACTGGACGCTGGCGTGAAATCCTGGACCTTGCCGGCAGCGCCATTTGACCCCTTTATTTTCGCGGTGGATGGCCTGCACCATGGCGCTGATACTTCTCTTGGCCGTGGATTGGAGATCCACCTCGACGACTACGAGCCAACCCAACTCGGCAACGCCAGCCTGGAGCTGATGGGCAATTACGATGACCGAAGCGATAGCGGCCTTGGCAGCCTATACCGCACTGAAAATGGATTGCCTTGGGGCTTTATCATCACCGAAAGCTGGTCCCACCCACTGGAGCAGGTCGATATGTTACTGGCCTACCCACGCTTCTTTGATTACGCCACTTCAGGTAACCATGTTGACTGGTTCACCCGAGGTAAGCGTGTCAGCCAACATATCTACGGCTTGGAATAAAGGGAGATTTCCGTTATGAAACAGTACAAACAACTACTTTGCGGCTGGATATTGGCGATGGGACTTACTGCATGCGGCGGTGGTGGCGGAGGTGGAGACAGTGCCTCTTCGGGTAGCTCTCCTGCCGATGCGAGTGGAAGCAGCGAGGAAGAACCGGTCACTATGGCGAGCATCAAGGTTGCCCCGGGTTACGACTTCACCACTAGCCAACAACTTGAAGTCAACGTTGATGTCAGCGCCGTGACCGACCAGCGCGCCTACATCGCCTTCTACCAAGACTGGAGCGGGAGTGACAGCAACCCGGTCCCTAACCCGGACTCCCAGCTGCTGATGAAGGTCACCGACAACGGCAAGCTCAGCCAAACAATAACCATCGGCAAGCAGCAACAATCGCTGCTGATGGTAGTAATGTTCGCAGATACTGGTATCAGCCCTGTTACCGATGTGTTTGCGGTGGATGGCGAGGGGTATGCGTATCCATAAATAGGGGGCTGGATCCTAGTTCCTAGATTCTGGGGAGGCTGGGCTCGGGGGAAACCTCAGTCAAAACTGACGTATGAAATTCTTAATTCAGACTTTGCCTTCCCTTGGCCCGATTAGTGCTCCTTCCAGGATCTAGGTTCTAGGATCTTCCCTTCCCAAACGCAAAAAAGCGCCCTAGGGCGCTTTTTTCATATCTTTCAAAGCTGCAAGAATTACTTCTTACGCTTAACCGCTTTCGGGTTAGGAAGGTCAGTGATTGAACCTTCGAATACCTCTGCAGCCAGGCCAACAGATTCGTGTAGCGTTGGGTGAGCGTGGATAGTCAGAGCGATATCCTCTGCATCACAGCCCATCTCGATCGCTAGACCGATTTCACCCAGCAGCTCACCACCGTTAGTACCTACGATAGCACCACCGATCACACGGTGAGTGTCTTTGTCGAAGATCATCTTCGTCATACCGTCTGCACAGTCAGAAGCGATTGCACGGCCAGAAGCTGCCCATGGGAATGTCGCCACTTCGTAGTTGATGCCTTCAGCTTTTGCTTCTTTCTCGGTCTTACCAACCCATGCCACTTCTGGCTCGGTGTAAGCGATTGAAGGAATAACTTTAGGGTCGAAGTAGTGCTTCTTACCAGAGATAACTTCAGCGGCAACGTGGCCTTCATGCACACCTTTGTGAGCAAGCATTGGCTGGCCAACGATGTCACCGATAGCGTGGATGTGAGCAACGTTAGTACGCATCTGCTTGTCAACGTTGATGAAGCCGCGCTCGTCAACTTCGATACCCGCTTTCTCTGCGTCGATCAGCTTACCGTTTGGTACACGGCCGATTGCCACAAGAACAGCGTCGTAACGTACTGGCTCAGCAGGTGCTTTCTTGCCTTCCATTGATACGTAGATACCGTCTTCACGCGCTTCAACAGCGGTGACTTTGGTTTCTAGCATCAGGTTGAATTTCTTCTTGATGCGCTTGGTGAAGACTTTAACGATGTCTTTGTCAGCAGCAGGGATAACCTGGTCGAACATCTCAACCACGTCGATCTCTGAACCCAGCGCGTGGTATACCGTACCCATTTCAAGGCCGATGATACCGCCACCCATTACAAGTAGCTTCTCAGGAACTTCTTTCAGCTCAAGCGCGTCAGTTGAGTCCCAGATACGTGGGTCTTCGTGCGGGATGAAAGGTAGCTCGATAGGACGAGAACCTGCCGCAACGATAGCGTTGTCGAAGTTGATAGTCGTTTGACCTTCTTCGCCTTCCACAACGATAGTGTTAGGACCAGTAAACTTACCGTAACCGTTAACTACGTTAACTTTACGCATCTTAGCCATGCCGCCAAGACCGCCAGTTAGCTGGTTAATTACTTTTTCTTTCCATAGACGGATCTTAGAGATATCAGTCTGTGGTTCACCAAATACGATACCGTGATCGGCCATCGCTTTAGCTTCTTCGATTACTTTAGCAACGTGAAGCAGGGCTTTAGATGGGATACAGCCCACGTTTAGACATACACCACCTAGCGTGCTGTATTTTTCGATTAGAACCGTGTCTAGGCCTAGGTCGGCGCAACGGAATGCCGCAGAGTATCCTGCAGGGCCTGAACCCAACACCACTACCTGGGCTTTAATTTCTTTACTCATCATGACCTCGTTGTAAGTCTTTTATCCCTAACAGGCTAAGTATTCGTGTTCTACTTTTTTTGTTTCAGCTGGCTAACGATTTTACAGAGGTGTTAACAAACTGAAAAGTAAATTGCTATAGCCTGTGAGCTACACAACACTTCCATGCCCGCTTTTGCAGGCATGGAGGTTGGGTTAGGAAACCTTAAAGTACCAGACGGCGAATGTCAGACAGACACGCGTTCAGGTATGTGATGAAGCGAGCACCTTCCGCGCCATCGATCACACGGTGGTCGTATGATAGAGACAGAGGAAGCTGTAGGCGTGGTTCGAACTCTTTGCCGTTCCACACAGGCTTCATTTCAGACTTAGATACACCCAGGATACCAACTTCTGGTGCATTCACGATTGGTGTGAACGCAGTACCGCCGATACCGCCTAGGCTTGAGATAGTGAAACAGCCACCCTGCATGTCAGCAGCAGTTAGCTTGCCAGCACGTGCCTTCTTAGACACTGCCATTAGCTCTTCAGATAGCTCGTAAATACCTTTCTTGTTCACGTCTTTGAACACAGGAACAACTAGGCCGTTTGGTGTATCAACAGCGATACCCACGTTTACGTACTTCTTCAGGATCAAGCTTTCGTTGTCTTCAGACAGCGAAGAGTTGAACGCTGGGAAGGCTTCTAGCGCTTTCGCTACCGCTTTCATGATGAATACAAGCGGAGTGATCTTCATGCCAGTATCTTTCTTCGCTTCGATAGCATTCTGCTCTTTACGGAATGCTTCTAGCTCAGTGATATCTGCGTTGTCCCACTGTGTAACGTGAGGGATCATTACCCAGTTACGGTGCAGGTTAGCGCCAGAGATCTTCTTGATGCGAGATAGAGGCTTAGTTTCAGTCTCACCGAACTTGCTGAAGTCAACTTTCGGCCATGGTAGTAGGCCAAGTGCAGAGCCGTCGCCCTTGCCAGATGCCGCAGCACCAGACTCAAGACGCTTAAGTGCTTCTTTAACGAAGTTCTGAACGTCTTCTTTCAGGATACGGTTCTTACGGCCAGTACCTTTAACCTTAGACAGGTTAACACCGAACTCGCGAGCTAGACGGCGAACAACTGGAGACGCGTGAGCGTACTCGTTGTTTTCCTGGAAGTCGCC
>NZ_PYMB01000031.1 GCF_003026455.1 Photobacterium rosenbergii | reverse complement strand
CCCAGGACCCAGGACCCAGGACCCAGGACCCAGGACCCAGGACCCAGGACCCAGGACCCAGGACCCAGGACCCAGGACCCAGGACCCGCCTTCCCCTTGAGAATTAATCCGCTCTCCCTTAAATTACGTATCGAGGTAAAACAGATTTATTGGAGATTGCCATGAACAGGGTACACCCCAAATCACTGTATGGTAGCAAGTGGACCAAGGTGGAGGTTGAAGGGCGTGAGAAGCATTTTATGGTGATTGACGTCGAGTACGATGACAACCAAAAGGTGGTTTACTGCCTTATTCAGGCGGTGATCAACCATCGCATGTATGAGCTCGACTGGCGTGAGCTCAAGGACAGTAACCGCTGGAAGATGGGTTGGAAATAACGCCCATCGTATAACCTTCAGTTATTTTTATCGTTAGCATTAATAAGCTGAATTGTCGCTAAGTGTTATCGGCGATATAACCCGCATCCTTTTCTAATAATGTGAAAACGTGATGCAGAAGTTAATTGATGCGCTGGCGACCCAAGGCTACTTCGTCTGGGATGACTTCCTCTCTCAAAAGCAAGTGAATGACCTGAAATCTTGCTTACCTGAAACATGGACCAAGGCTCGAATTGGCCGCAATGATGAAGTGGCCCGTGAGTCTTCTATTCGTAGTGACAAAATCCATTGGCTGGCTGCCGAACAAGGCATTGCGGTGCAAGATTTTCTCGAGCGGATGGAAGTTATTCGCCGTGAAGTTAACAAGCATTTTTATCTCGGCCTGTTTGAGTATGAGGCCCATTTTGCCAAGTATGAGAAAGGGGATTTTTACCAAAAGCATCTCGATTGTTTCCGCGGAAATGAAAACCGCCGTCTAACCACGGTCTTTTATATGAATGACACTTGGGAACAGCAAGATGGCGGTGAGCTGGTGGTTTACGATTTGGAAGATAGGGAGCTGATGAAGCTTGCTCCGAAGTCTGGTCGATTATTCGTATTCTTATCTGAGCAATTTCCCCATGAAGTACTGCCAACCAATATGGAACGCTTTAGTATTGCTGGTTGGTTCCGGACCAATGGCGTGAAAAACAACCTGCTGGACATTGCTCAATAGTCGCAATCAATCACTTTGGCTACAGCTTTTTGCTCTCAAATGATTGATATATTGTAATTTTTTGTAAGTTTGCTAATTGCGTTCATACTTTTTTGATATTTTACTCATTGTACCATCCGGCTTCTTTGAGCTGGATTTGAAAATACTTATGTCTGAGGGTGAGTGATGGGTAAATTATCTATTGGAAGGGACACAATCTCAGATATCGATGCCGTTGAGTATCAGTGGATCGCATCGTTAAGCCATGATGGTGTTGAGGTAGAGTCTATCCTTGCGTTAATTCAGCGTTGTCTTGGTGGGGATGCAACGACCGCCGAATACTTGAGAAGGATTGCATTAAAACTGTGTCAGCCTGCTGAACTGCTTCAGTATCTAGAAAGTTGATCTTCTAATCATGGTATGTAGCCATACTCTGAGTAATCAGAGTATGGCTATTTATTTCATATCAAATTCAGTCCAAATGCCGCTTTTACTTTATCGAGAGTGTGTTGCGATTCTTCCCTCGCTTGCCCTGTCCCCTTCTTCAGTACCTCAATCAAATATCCTTTATCCGCAATGAGAGCCTGACGGCGGGCACGTATCGGCGCAATTAGCGTTTGCAGGCAGTCGGCAAGGATCTGTTTGGTTTTACCATCGCCCAAACCGCCACGTTGATAGTGTTCTTTTAATTGAGCGACATACTCTGCGTCTGGATGGAAGGCATCTAAATAAGTGAACACTACATTGCCCTCGACCTGCCCCGGTTGGTCGATAGTGAGGTGATTCGGGTCGGTATACATGGCTTTTACTGCTTGGCTGATGGTCTTATCCGATGCATCAAGTGCGATCACATTGCCCAAGGATTTGGACATTTTGCTTTTGCCATCGGGGCTTGGCAACCGGCTGATATTGCTCAGTAAAGGCTGGCATTCCTGCAGTATCTGGCTATTGGCCAGTGAGTTGATCTTCCTGACGATTTCGTTGGTCTGCTCGAGCATAGGTAACTGATCATCACCTACAGGTACCAACTGAGCTTGGAATGAAGTGATATCTGCCGCTTGGCTGATTGGATAGGTGAGGAAGCCTGCGGGAATAACACGGCCAAAATTCTTGTCCTGTATTTCATTTTTTACCGTTGGGTTGCGCTCTAGGCGGGCAATAGAGACCAGATTGCTGTAGTACATGGTCAGCTCAGCAAGGGCTGGAATACCAGATTGCAAGCAGATGGTGGTTTTAGAGGGATCAATCCCGACAGCGAGGTAGTCTGCCACTACATTGAGAATATTGTCTGCGACCTTGCTTGGGTTGTTACCATTGTCGGTAAGGCCCTGCATATCAGCAAC
This sequence comes from Photobacterium rosenbergii, assembly GCF_003026455.1. Lineage (GTDB taxonomy): Bacteria > Pseudomonadota > Gammaproteobacteria > Enterobacterales > Vibrionaceae > Photobacterium > Photobacterium rosenbergii. The sequence continues at coordinate 41,818 of NZ_PYMB01000031.1, read as the reverse complement.
CAGAATGGTTTGCTGGTTGAGGTGCTGCAGTTCAACCCGTTGTTTTAAAGACCCAACATAGTGGCCGATATGGAGTTGTCCTGTCGCGCGATCGCCTGTCAGGATCTTTTGTTCTGTGGTGGCGTTGCTACCACTTGTTGCCGCTAAGGGTGCTGTCGTCGCTGGATCGTTTGGGGTATTGTGCATTGCGTGTCTCCGGTATAAAGCGAGTTGATAAATAAACGCCGGAGACAAGAGGATTATTTGTTCGTAGCCTGCCATCCGGCGGCTTTGAACAAATATGATTATTCCGCACCGCTCCTAGAAAAGAGAGTGCCACCAAGAAAGGTTGATAGAAGGCTTGGAAATAATCATTTGCATGCCATTAACCTATCACTGTTTTTCGATACTCGTCAATAACTGTCAGTGGATGCAAAATTAGATGATTGAACGGATTGGCTTAGGGAATTCGCATTCTGGTTTTACAATGTAAATCAAGGGTGTCCTAGCACGTTAGTGCTTTTGTTTAGTGGCTTATGCTAGGCACGACCCTTTACCGTTGAGTGCGTGAGTGACATACGCGACGTATTAATCTTGATAGGCTTGCTCAATCAGCCTAGTCCGTTCGTTGGTTCCCCTGTTGCGGATTTCATGCATCACAAAAATCAGTGCATCGCGCGTCCAAGGTTGCCCTGATTCTTTATCATAGTCATGGGGCAATTCGATACCCTCCGGCGCATAGGCTTCTATACCTGCATCCTTGGTGGTGTTGATGGTACGCAGGCTGTGTTCATAGAAGCCGACCACAACGGCTTTGCCTAGCTTCTCGGTGCCTCCGGCCAATTTAACAATCTCTTCGGCAACGCCAATGGTACTCAAGTAAATGATGGTGCCATCAGAACCAATTTTAGGGTATATCGCGGTGAGATCTTTGGCATCAACGCGATCGCCAATCTCTTGGGCAATTTCCCATTGGGCATAGATGGGTTTACCTGTTTTTTCATAGATTTCCACCACGGTATCAGCCAAGGCTTTGTTCATCGGGCCCGGTGATTGGTTGCCGTTCTCGGCAATTCGGTTACCGAAGGCATAGGCAATAATGCTATCGGCTTGATCGAGTGGAAGCGGTTCACCCTGCCAGGTAAGCAAGTTGTTCATGATGAACTCAGCAGTATGCGCCGCCACTTTTTGATCTTTTAATTGTTCGGTCAGCTTGGCTTCCATTGCGGCTTGTAATTCGGCATCAGAGAGTTGCGCCGCTATGACTGATGGAGAGGCTAAAGCAATGGCTGAAATAATGAGTACAGCCGATTTGGCGATGAGTTTCATATCAATTCCTTCCATTTTGTGAGGGCTAAAACACCCTGTTAAAGGCTAGCATGAATTGAAAAGTAGCATTGAAAGTTGGCGACAGATGTAGCGATATTTGGGGTGGGGAAAATGGTATTGGATCCGTAATTTTGTGCGACAGATCTGAGAATTGATAATCTATTGTAAGCATTTAATTTCTTTTAATTGTGTTAACTATACTCAAATGTGCAGGTTTTAAGTGTCTGAAATTAATAGCCAATACATAGGCTTGTTTCGATCTTATGACCAAGGTTACTTTGGACGGAGGTTAAAATGCGATTAGCAGTGGCAGTTGGGTTAGCATTGGCATCATCAATAGCATTGGCTGAAAGTGGGAATGATGATGTCGGGCAAGCCCAAACTGAAACGCAACAGCCTCTTTTTCTCTCAGATAATGCTCTAGAGCAGCCAATCCATTCATCAAAATATTCTAAATCACCCTATACCAATACGACCTGGGAGCAAGTACCGCGTCAGGTCTCTGTTTATGACTCACCCTATAACGTTGCCTTGTTCTCAGGTGAAAACGGTGAAGATATCGATCGCCTCTGGTCGCAGACTAAATCGATCTTTTGGTATGGCGTCGGTGTCGCGGGGTTTATTGCCTTATTGCCGGAAGACATTTCGAATTGGGATACCAGTGATGACCGCTTGCTGGAGAAGTGGTGGGACAACGTCAGGGAAGGGCCGGTCTGGGATAGGGATGTATGGTACATCAACTACATAGGTCATCCATATTTTGGTGGGGTGTATTATCAAATCGCGAGAAAGTCTGGGTACCGGCAGTGGGATGCATTTGTCTATTCCTTTATGATGTCGACTTTCTATTGGGAGTATGGCGTAGAGGCGTTTGCCGAGGTGCCGGCGGTGCAGGACTTGGTCGTTACTCCAGTGCTTGGCTGGGTATATGGTGAGTGGGCCTTCAACAAAGAGCGTGAAATTATCCAAGGAGGGGGAAAAGTTTGGGATTCCGAGTGGATGGGTAACACGGCGCTGTTCCTGCTTGATCCTGTAGATACCCTTGGCCGAGGAGTAAACCATTTGATGGGGCGTGATGTGGTGAAGGCCGGCACAGGGTATATCGGCTTTCAAGATGTTGCTCTCCCTAATGGCCAGACCGATAGCCAGTTCAACGTTAATATGAACTTCCAATTCGGTGAGGGGGAGACCAGTCCTGCAATGCGTCGCAGCTATACCCGGGTTCGCAATGTAACCACTCATGACCCGGTAGATTACGGAATTGTCGGTATATCGGTTGGTGGCCGTTATCTGGATTTGGATGATGAGTGGGGGATCGAAAATAGTTGGGCACCGATGATTACCTTGGGTGTGTATTACACGCCATCTTTGTCGTCTCGCCTGCAATATACCCGCATTGATACCGACAGCAAGACAACGGGTGAGAGCATCACCTATGAAAATTACAGTTTTGATTTCCAATATTATTTCCTTGCTGATGATGATTTACGCCCTTATATCAATGCAGGGATAGGCGAAACCCTGTTGGAAAAAGACAGGGACACCACGACCTTCCAGGTCAACGGCGGGTTAGGTTTGCACTACCAGCTAAACAGTAACTGGGCGTTGCAAGCCGATTGGGTACACTTCTATAGTGGGAAACTGTCAACCAACGATGATTTATTTTCAGGCCAGTTGGTTTACCGTTTTGGTCGCGGTGAAAGGTGGTGATTGGGGTGTCAATTAAGCGATAACGTGAATATCGTTTTGAGGCTGCTGGCCTCCGGTAACTACATCGATGAAAAATAACAAAGATACGGATTAAAAAAGCTTGTTTTACCTCGGTGTAGGCAACAGGTATAAATTGCTCTGTTCTTCCAAAGACATATCTATACCCAACCACGCTAGGTAACTGGGTATCGTATCAATTTAGCACTTTTGGCCATCACACCTTCTGATGGCCTTTTTTTATGATGGTATCCTTTATCGGTTCTCGATTAGCTTTGGGCTAGGCTTCACAGTTTGTGGATTTATTCTCGGCAGGGATATCTGGAGTATCGTATATTCGCTTCTGTTTTACCGACCGGCATACAGAGGAATCATGGTTAAATCAATTGCCCAGAATGAGAACCCGCAAGATAGTTCTGATGCCGATGCTATTGGGCCGCTAAGCCTATTTTCTTCCTATGAGTCTATTCATATAGAACTCCGTAAACCGCATCATATGCCCTGTTATCATTGGCATGGGCAAATTGAAGTGAACATCCCATTTGGTGATGATGTCGACTATGTCATCAATGATCACCCGTTTACCATCAATAATGGTCATATTGGGATTTTCTGGGCCACTACACCGCACCAGCTAATCGAGCCAGGGAAGTCGAGTAACATGGGGATCTTGAATATTCCGATCCATTACTTTTTGGCTTGGCCGTTAGATGAAAGCCTGCTCAATCAGATCACCCATGGCACGGTTGTTCAGTCTGCGTTGCCAAACTTGGTGACCGAGCAGCAGATTGCGTTTTGGATGGAAGAAAGCAAAAGCAAAGACATAGGTTTTCGTCAGTTAGCTGCCGATGAAATGTCCCTGATGCTAAAAAGGGTGTGCTTAACGGGTTGGGAGAAGCTGACCCACACCATGGAAAACAAAGGGAGTATGAAAGGACTCTCCAAACACTCGCAGTTCCATGTTCAGAAAATCTTGGAATATATCGCTTGTAATCATGACACGCCGCTCACCGTAAAGAATATCGCCGAGCATGTTGGTTTGCATACCAATTATGCGATGAATTTGTTCCAAAGCGTGATGAAGATGACAATCAAGGAATACGTTACCTCGATGCGCATTAACCACGCCCGTGCATTATTGGCTGATACCAATCGGACTATTCTTGATATCGCATTGACGGTCGGTTTCAATTCGAACAGTCGCTTCTATGAAACCTTCCAGCGTTATATGAAAATGACGCCGACGGAGTTTCGTAAGCTCAGTCGTAAGAGCAACAAACTGGCTCAGTATGACAGTAATTTGGATTTCCAAGGTATTCCGAAGTGATGAAGGAGCACCATCTTTGCGTTAAGGTTTATATATAACTAAGCAGTGATCCAAGTTACACTTTCACTTCCATCTAGTTTCAATAAATACATCGACAACATGAATTCCAGCCATAAACCTCAGATCATTGATCTTATTCTTGACGATTTACAGCAAGCCTTTAAAGGGGCGATGCATGCCGCTGATCAGGCTCACAGTGCGGCAACCGATGATCAGAGTGTGGCGGAGACCCAATATGATACTTTGGCTATCGAGGCGGCATATTTAGCCCATGGACAATCACAGCGTGTTGCCGAGTGTCTGGCAGATATTAATGCTTACGATCAACTCAAAGCTACACTCCCAAAGTCATTAGATGAAATCGTGTTGGGATGCCTAGTCCATCTTCTTGATGAAGACGATATGGAAAAGTGGATATTCTTTGGCCCTGCAGCGGGAGGCATCAAGCTGAAGCTAAATAATCACGAGGTGGTTGTTGTTACTCCGTCTTCGCCAATAGGTGAAGCCTTGCTGGGCTTAACGCTAGGGGAAGAGGCAGAAGTACATATTGGCGGTAGAGTGGTTTTCTATGAAGTGGAAGCTATTTACTGATAGTAGGCACTAACTTTCAAAGAGCTCATAAACAAAGGGGGAAGCATGCTTCCCCCTTTGTTCGTTTGTGGTCAGGCTCTGATTAAGCCTTAGGATCAGGATCGGTATCGGCCATACTGAACATCGAGCGATTTGGGTTATCCATCATCTCGTCATACAGCGCTACGGTTTCCTTAAACTGCCCTTTTTCTTTGCTTGGCACCGATGAAGCCATAGGGATATTGGCTGTCATTGGGTTCACAGGGCGGTTACGAATATGGAACTCATAGTGGATATGTGGCCCGGTTACCCGTCCAGTCGCTCCAGCAAGGGCAATACGTTGACCCCGAGATACTTTCTGCCCCTTGCGAACAAGGATCCGGCTGTTATGTAGGTAGCGAGTTTTGTAGTTAGTACCGTGCTGGATAACGACATATTTACCCGCATATGGGTGGTTAACTACCTGGGTTACGACACCGTCACCGGTTGAGATAACAGGGGTTCCAGTTGGGGTGGCAAAGTCTACCCCGTTATGTGGTGAAACACGGCCCGTGACTGGGTGAAGTCGGCGAGGGTTGAAATTGGAGCTAACGCGGTAAGTACGGTTTCGCTCATATGGGTAGCGCAAGAACGCACGCTGCAGGCTCTCGCCTTTGGAATCATAGAAGTTACCATCGCTGTGTAGGTAAGCGGTGGTTGCCCTGCCTCTGCTATGAATACGGATTGCACGCAGTTCATGCTGGCCTGTCATTTCGCCATCAACTGACTGGCGGGAAACAACGACTTCGAAGTTGTCGCCAGCGCGCAGATCGCGAGAGAAATTCAGCTTTTCACGTAGCAGGTTGGTGATTTCATAGATTTCGGTAGAGTTCAGTCCTGCTTTTTGTGCCGAAACAGAGAAACTGCCGTGGATCTCGCCACTGGCTACTACGTCATCCCAGTTGCCAGGAATGGTGATTTCCTCAACTTCAAAGCTGTTGTCATCCAGTCGCTGGTAGGCGACTTTTTGTGCAAGGCTAAATGTCAGTTCCAGGCGGTTGAGCTTACGTTCGGCTGTATTTACCCAAAAACGCAAGGTATTGCCCGGTTGCAGCGTATCAATCTTCAAATGGTTGAGGTCGGCTTCCTGAAGCTCTTGAATCGACTGTAGAGGAATATTTAGTCGGGAGAAAATCTGGCTAAGCGTATCACCTTTCTGGATGGTGTAGGCGTAGCGAGGCGGCTCATAAACAGGTTGATCGGCTTGATCGCTTGGCGACCAAGGGGTTGAGTTAATCGCAAGGTTTAGTGGAACCGTGCGCTGATTAGTGCTGGTTTGTGTCAGGAGCGCTGCAATCGTCAGTAGCGAGAAGCCAGCGATCCCCAGTAATTTGGTCGACATCCACTTTCGAGAAAGCGTCGAGTTTTGCGTAGACATGGTAAAAGAACTCGTCGTTTTTGCTGATTTTTCTTGATAAAGGTTCTTTATCTCGGGTTATGGCGCCTTGTTGGTATGGCCCATAACCATGAATATTTTTTGAATGACTATAACTATGCATCCCTAAAGAAGCGCTAGTCTGCCATAAAGAGACATTGCATGTGTTAAAAAGGTTCCTCGATCCCAAAAAAATCAGTTTTCTTGCGTAAAAGATATTCGTTTTGTGAAGTATGTTTGATTTTTTAAGGCTTAGCTAAGCTTCATTTGATGAAAGCAGAAAAAAGTGATTCTTAACATTGCTCTGACAGAGTATATGTGTGTTGTTTGGTATTGATGGTTAATAATGCATCGCAACGCATTTGGGTGACAAGAAAAATAGCGGAAAGAGTGGTTTACAACTGGTTAATAGGTGAGCGACTTTGCTGGTGGGGAGTAGATAATAAAACAGCGCCCTTAAAAGGGCGCTGTATATTGTTTAGCCAAAATTAAATAAATTTAATTTTTACTGCTTGTAGGTTTTTACTTGAGTCATCCATGATGAACTCGACCAAGCTACCTGATGCTGGTTTACCTTGGCTAGTGATGTTGGCGCCACAGAAACGGATGTCACCGCCAAGATCACAAGTGATTAGACCGGTACGGTTGATTGGGTTGTAGCTGCGGATAATGCCTGTATGTGAAATCATAATTTTTCCTTTCGGCCCAAACTCTGCATTCTGTCCCGGCAAGCATTCTCTTTATTGCTTATGCGGGAACTTGCGTTGAGCTTGTGGCTATCAAATTGAGTACAAATGCTGAAAACAGCGCTTGTCCTGCCGGCTATCAGCGTGTACTGACCCGGTTTACTCATTGACCTTTCTATTGGTGTTTTCGTCAGGAGGTCACCTAGCTCACTGACTCATCACTGCAGAGTGCTCGCAACTTAGCACGGCAGTGGCATGGTAATAGGAATAATCTTCTAGGGGTGCATCTGACTTTGGCGAGAAGTGAGGTGTATACTTCGAAAATCATCATCGGTCTGAGTAGCAGACCATGTCAAACTAACGCTAAATGACGAGCTTGTAAATACATTTAATTGCAAAAAAATGTGATCTTAGAGTGTGCGTGTGGGTGTTTATAGGCTGAGTAAGCGGTAAATGTAAGAGTTTTAGCCCAATGACTCGGCCAAAACTCTTGCTGAGCGTGTACTTGTTACCACATCTCTGGCTTGTTAAAAGCCTCAACACAGGATGAGCTACCTGCTATTGCTTCAAGTGGTCGTTCCGTCAGTGATTGCGCCATCCATCCATGCGGGTAAGACAGGGGAAGTGGTGCTTTGAACTCTTGCTCGGTAATACGCTCAAAGCCGATTTTGGTGTAGAAGCTCGGATCGCCGTAGGTAAAAACAAGATCTACCCCATGGTGCTTGAGGGCTTCCAACCCCGCTTTGATTAGCGCCTGTCCAATTCCCTTACCTTGGCTCTGTGTGCTAACGGCAACAGGAGCGAGTAAAAAAGCCGTTTTGTCTGACTCGAATGTCAGGCGGGTAAACAAGATACTGCCAAGGATCTCGGTTTCGTCTTTGGCGACAAAGGTGAAGATATCCTCGCCCTTGGTCGATTCCAGCAATTCGCTGACTAACTGGCCAATCACTTTGCCTTCATTTTGCCCTTCTGAATCTGAGAAGGTTTGGGTAAATAATTCGATAATGGCTTTGGACTGGCCTTTCTCATAGATGCCGTAGTACATTTTTATCTCTCCTCAAAATTGATGGTAGCAGCATAAACTGTGAAGTTATAGACAGGTCAATACTAAGCGCTATTAAATGGCATAAATTCAGTCAATATGTTCTGAGTGGTTGATTTGCAGCGAGTTATTCAGTTTTTTAGGCATCCTATGTTTTTTGTTTGCAACATTGATATTTAGTGTTAGGGTGAATTGACAGTAGGTGTTTCAACCTTCATTTGGATTCAAGGATGGATTTATGAGTTTGAAAGAAGACAAGAACTGGCGCAATCCTGAACGAGATGCGCAATGTGCCGAGTATGAACTTTACGTCGAGCAGATGAAAAGCCTAGGTTTATCTTGGGTAGACTTCAATGACTGGCTAGATTATTAGCCCTAACCACAGACTAATTTCCCTATAGCCTATCTATTTTTCGTACCGCGGTTCTTGAATCGCGGTACATAACACCCTCTCCACCCCCTATGATAAAAGCCCCTTCACTTTCAGGTTCATTTGATACTTTACATACTAACAGTGAAGTGATGGCTAACGGGGAGTCGCGCCACAGAATGAAAGCCAGCGATGGATCCGGTTATATCCGTACTCGTTACCCTAATGCTGATGGTGCTTGGCAGAATAGCCACTATCATATCTCGACTTACGAGACGTACATTGTTCAATCAGGCAGAATCCTCTTCGCTGAGCTCAAGGATGGGAAATCTCTTATCAAAGAGGTGTCAGAGAGTGAAGTGATTACGGTAAAACCTGGTGTTCACCATAATGTTTATGTCTTTCCCAATACCGATTTACATACCGTGAAACACGGAGCAACTCAAGTTAATGACTGGCATGCCAGTGCAGAACTTGATCGTCTGTTGGCTGATAAAGCTCCCGTAACTCAGTCTGCTTAATTTCACTTTCTTCATATCCCACTGTTTTTCAAGCTGATGACAAATCTGATTTAGTACTGGCTCACTTTTCTTCATTTTATTTCGTCTTTTTCTTTCCTCATTCGTCTTCTTAAGGTGCATTTGGTTTTGTCGTTGTACCCAACACTGACAATATTTGTTTTAAATCGATATTTCTGGATAATTGGAAATTATTGCGCGACATGAAAGTGTCAGACGTAGAAAACACGCCGTAAGGCATTTAAGCCGTTTATAGGCGAATGTATGCAAGCTAGAGGTCTTAGTGAAATAGCACATGAATATTCTTTGGAAGTTGCGGGGCTACATAAAAATGTTTGCCCGCCAGTACTTAATTGCCATAGTGGTGTTGCAAGTTGTGGCATTGTTGAATTTGGTGCCTTCATGGCTCATCGGCCGAATTGTAGATCGTATCAGCTTAGGTGATCTGACGTTGTCAGTATTGATGGTGCACCTTGGCGGTATTGTCGCTGCCGCTATCGCCATGTACGGCCTGCGTTATGTCTGGCAGAGCCAACTTTATGGTGCTGCAATTGGGATCACTAAGGTGTTGCGCCGAGATTTATTCCAGAAGTTTTCGACATTGTCACCGTCGTTTTATTCCCGTCGCAGTACCGGCGATTTGATGGCGCATGCGACAAACGATCTCAACGCGGTTGAAGAAGCAACAGGTATGGGGATCATGACTTTGGTGGATTCAGTAATTGCTGGCTTCACCGTTATCTTCGGTATGATTTTTGTGGTCAGCGGCGAATTGACTGCCGTGGCATTGTTACCGTTTCCTTTACTGGTCCTTGTCACTAGCCGATATGGCACCAAGCTGCATAAAGCCTTTGGTCGTGCTCAGGAAGCTTTTTCGCATCTCAATGAAGAAACTCGCGAGACAGTATCGGGGATCAGGGCGGTTCGCTCTCATGGTATCGGTCGACGCCAAGAAAAACGTTTTGGGCAGACTCTTGATGAAACTTTGGATGCGAATTTAGCGGTAGCCAAAGTGGATGCGGCATTCGGGCCGACAATCCAGTTGGTTTATGGCTTGTCCTTTGTGATTTCTTTGGGTTACGGCGCTTGGTTGATAAACCAAGGCAGTATCTCTGTCGGCTTGTTTACCACCTTTACACTCTACTTGGGTCAATTGCTGGGGCCATTTCTACAGTTTGGTTGGCAGTTCAATGTCTTTCAGCGTGGCAGTACGTCATGGCAGCGTTTGGAGGCGCTGTTCTCTGAACAAGAAGATGTTATTGAAGGGGAGACAGTTCTGCCTAATGGTGCCAAGTTCAACTTGGCAATTAGCATAAACTCATTTTCCTATCAGGGTGCAAACCGCCGAGCATTGGAAGATATTCAGCTTGATGTGGCAAACGGTGGATTAGTTGGAATCACAGGCCCAACGGGGAGCGGCAAAAGTACCTTGTTGCAGTTGGTGTTACGGCAGTTCCCGTTGTCAGCTTCATCGACTATCAGCATAGATGGCCACCCAGTTGATAGCCTGACCTTTGAATCATTGCGGAGCAAGGTAGCTTGGGTGCCCCAAAAGCCATTTTTGTTCTCTGGCACTATTGCCGAAAATATTGCGTTAGCTAAACCCAATGCGACGAAGGCCGAGATAGCGTTCGTGGCCGAGATGGCAGGGATCAAAGCGGAAATAGAGGCGATGCCTGATGGGTTTGATACCCAATTGCGAGAGGGGGGAAGCAATCTATCTGGCGGACAGCGCCAGCGCCTGACTCTCTCAAGGGCTCTGCTGTCGGATGCCGATATTCTTTTGCTTGATGATCCTTTTAGTGCGTTGGATATGAAAACGGAGGTCATTGTTCGTCAGAACTTGAAAGCACATTACGCGCACAAAACCGTTTTATTGGTTACCCAGCGTTTGACCAACCTGATAGAAGCGGACCATGTATTAGTGCTCAATGACGGTCAGGTTGAAGAGCGGGGTACGCACCATGAACTGGTTGCTAAGCAAGGCTGGTATTCCACGGTTTATCAGCGCCAGAGTCAGTTAAGCCAATACCAGCAAGAGTACCAGCAAGGTGATCGCTCTCAATTAGAGAGCGATACAAAAGCGGCAGAAATCGCCGAAGGTCAATCAGTAGGAGAATTCCATGCTTAAGCGATTGTTGGCGTATTCGCTGCCTCATAAACTCCGCTTTCTTACGGCATTTGTGATGCTGGCAATTGCGGTGAGTGCTGAAATGGCCATTCCATGGCTGGCAAAAATCATCCTGGATGATGTCATTGTTCCGCAGCAGTTTGAATGGCAGCACTTGGCATGGTTAACCGGCTTGGTGATGCTGTTTTATGTCATATCAGCGCTCTTTACCTATTTGCAAGCGGTGACATTTCGGCACAGTGCTTTATTGGTGGTAAAGGATGTCAGAAAAGAGCTGTTCAGCCATGTCCTGAATTTCCCGATTAGAAACTTTGACAAGCTACCGGCGGGGAAGTTGGTTTCTTATATAACCAATGATACCGAGTCGATGCGTGACATGTTTGTATCGACTATCCCGACTATTATTCAGGGCGGCTTGCGTATTGGCGCCATCTTTATTGCCATCGCCATACTGGACTGGCGTTTGATGTTGCTAAGCCTTGTATTGATCCCGGTGCTGTTGTTGACCATTCATTTATATCGCAAGATCTCGATGCCGGTATTCGACGGTATCCGTACCCAAATCAGTAATATCAATGGCAAGATCAACGAGTCACTGCAGGGGATGGCCCTGCTCCAGGCTTTCCGGCAGGAAAGAGCGTTTGCCGAGAAGTTCGAGCAGGAAAACCAGCGCTGGTTCCAGTTTAGAACCCGGTCCATTGCCATTGACAGCCTGATGCTACTGCCGCTTACACGCTTGGTTTCCACCCTGACTGCGGCGGGTATTGTTGCCTGGTTTGCTAATGGCTCGCTGACAACCGTTGTTGAAGTCGGGACGCTATACGCATTCCTCAATTATATTGAGCGTTTCTTTGACCCTTTCAGGCAGCTTTCGATGGAACTGCGTAAATTGCAGGTTGCAACGGTCGCTTCCAAGCGGGTGTTTGAGTTATTGGATGATGAGTCCGAGCGGGAGCATCACTCGAAAGCCTTTGTTGACGTGACTGAGCCATATGATATCGAGTTCCGCAATGTAGACTTCGGCTATGAAAAGGATAATCCAGTACTGTCTGATGTGAGCTTTACAGCCAAAGGTGGAAAGTTTACCGCTATTGTTGGGCACACTGGCAGCGGCAAGAGCTCGGTGATCAATTTGCTAATGCGTTTCTATAAGCATCAGAAAGGGGAGATTTTGGTGGGTGGTCAGCCCATTGGCTCTCTACCAGACGCGCAGCTCCGTCAGATGTTTGGCTTGGTATCTCAAGACCCGACCATATTTAGTGGTTCGGTGCTGGAGAATATTGACTTATCACACGACGCGTTGGATATCGATAAAGCCACATTTGCAGCCAAGCAAGTCAAGGCACATTCCTTTATCAAACAGCTTGCGGGTGGTTATGAGCATAAACCTAGTCACGGTGGTGCTTCGCTATCCGTCGGAGAAAAACAGTTGCTGGCCTTGGCAAGGGCGATCTCTCATGACCCGAACATTTTCTTGCTTGATGAGGCGACGGCCAATATTGACAGTGATACCGAAGAAGCGGTCAAAGAAGCGCTGGAGAATATTCAGGATGGCCGCACTGTGATCACCGTTGCCCACCGTTTGTCGACCATTCAGAATGCCGACCAAATTTTGGTGATGAACAAAGGGCGCGTAGTGCAAAGTGGCAACCACGATGAGCTGATTGGCCAAGAGGGGGATTACCGCGACTTATACCTTGCCCAAAAGGCGCAGGAAGAAAGCGAACACCTGAGCAGTTCATTAGGTTTGACCCAAAATCAAATGACTGAAGCGTCGGCCGCTTAATAGGCTGAAAAAATAGCAGTTAATTGTGCATATAAAGGTTGAGAGGCCGCTGTTGCAGCGTCTCAATCATTGAGTGTAAGAGTAGAAAAAGTATGACGAACGCAAAGCCGGTTCTCGCGAAGAACAGTTTCCTTTCTCAGCAAATCATCGAAGATGCCTGTGAGTGGGCAATCATGCATGGTGTGGCCTTCAGGCAGGCAGATAATACCGCAAGGCATTGTCCTTTCAGTATTGCGCCGATGACAATGGAGCGTGATGTCTATGTACACTTGCTGAAAGTGACCCCGTTGATCACCAAGCTAATCAGTCAGGTTTCTGAAGATCATGACTTCTTGCAGCGATCACTGGGTGACATGGCCAAAGCGGATCCTTTCTTCGGCCGATTGATGTCGCTGCATCAACAGGCCCATGGTGATATTAGTGACAGGCGCTATCCTGCCCGCCAACCGCTCTTATTGATGCGAACCGATTTTATGGATGATCGCCAACATGGGGCGAAAGTAATCGAATTCAACGGTATCGCTGCTGGAATGGGGCCATTTGGCCAGAGGGCTACAGAGTTCCATGCTTATATGCAAAGCCAGTGGCCAGAGACTTACCAAAATTGGCTAGAAGACAGCAATGCCGTTCCAGCACAAAACCAAGGGCTTGAGCAGTTGGCCTTTGCTATTGCCACATCTGCGAAAAAGATCCGGGCTGACTTTGATGAACAAGGAAAGCCGACCTTTTTGATGGTGGTGCAGAAGAACGAAGACAATGTCTATGATCAGCATTTACTTGAAGTTGCACTACAGAAGTTGGGACTGCGCACTGTTCGTCGTACCTTTGAGCAACTGAGTAACCAACTTTCCACAGGCGATGGTCAGCGCCTGATGCTTGATGGAGTTGGTGCTGTGGATGTGGTTTATCTTCGGGCTGGCTATCAGTATTCAGACTACTGTGCACCTGAGCTTAATGAACCTATCTGCTGCCATACTTTGAGCCAGACACGACTGTTCATCGAACAGCACCATGTTGCGGTCAATGCCACGATTAGCCAGCAATTAGCAACCAGTAAATCGATGCAGATGCTACTGACTATGATGCCTGCAGAGGATTATGCACGGTGGGGGCTGAGCCTTGAAGAAGCGCAGTTGGTCAAGAGCGTGCTGGCTGAGATGAAGCCAATCAATAGCGCAACGATCGAGTGGTTTAAGACCCAAGCCACTAAACATGAGTGGGTGCTCAAAAACCAAGGTGAAGGAGGTGGCCACTGTGTCTTTGGTGAAGACATCACCGACAAATTCAGTCAGATAAACCCGCAGGAGTATGATGCTTGGGCGCTGATGCAACGTTTGTACCCGCATGAACGCGAAGTACCTACTATTGCTGTGCGTGATGCAGAACAAACGCTGGTTGAGGATTTGGTCAGTGAAATCGGTTTATTCACCGCTTATTTTAATGGTGAGCCGGCGACTCAGCTTGATGGTTATGCGGGGTATTTAATTCGTAGCAAACCGGCCAGTGAAAATGAAGGGGGGATCCATAGCGGTAAGGGGATCCTCGATTCACTAACTCTGGTTGAATAAAACTCTTGGTGATTATTCAAAGCAATAAACGGGGAGGCAGTCATGCCTCCTTTTTGCGTATCTAGGGCAAAGCACTAAAGTCTGAACAGTTCAACGCGAAGGTGGCTTTCGTCTTCGTAAGCAATAACTGATTGGAAGTCATCACACTTATCGATAACAGCCGAGAAAGTGTCTTTGTCATCAGTACTACCAATGAACAGAATCTGGGTCGATTTAGTCATCAAGCCTTCTTCGTCGAAACTGGCCTTCAAATCTTCATCCACCACGCAGACCAATACCTTCCCATAGCGGGCATTCAGGTCAATTTTGTGCGCTTGTGAATACTGCACTTTGGTTTTCAGCTGAGATTCAATGTCATCAACCAAACCGACAAAGCGGTACAAGTCGGTGGAGCAAGTTTGGGTGAGTTGCTCTACTTCGTTACTCAGTGTGGTTTCCAAATCACCTTCAGGGTGTCGGCCAACATTGATCCACTGTTTAGCTGTTTTTTTGATTGCTCGGTATCTATTGGATTTAGCTATACGTTTGAAGTACTTAACTAAAATATTATTTCTTTCAGCTAAGGTAAGGTGCTTGTCCAGTTTCTGAAATTCGAGGTGCAATAAAGCGTTGGTACTAACATCTAGCAACTGCTGGGTTTGGTTCATTAACGTACTATCCAAATCTCTACAAGATTATCGGTACCATTATATCGAACTTTGAAAAAATTTTTTTACATTTTCTCAGATAAAATAGTCCTTAAAGGAATAAGGGACTTTTTAGAGCTTGATTGAATGGCTCCATGAAAAGGTATCCCCTGCGCTACGTCGCTAATAATGTACAATAATTAAGCAATTTAGCTTGGGGAGAAGCCGTGTTTGGGGAAGATTTCGCGAGGATAATGCCAACGTAACGAATGAGGGTAAGTTGGCATTAAGGGGAAAGAGTTGCGAGGAGTGAATACGTTAGATTGATTAATAGTAATCAAGCGCTAATTCATCTTGTAGTCGTTTGTGAAAAATTGACTCCAAAATTTCACTCAATTGAACGTTATTACTCAAGTCATTAATTTTAAGTTTATCAATCCAATAAATATCTGCGAGGAGGTGTATATCTTTGGCAAGCTCAAATAAACTGGAAATGGATAAGTCATTTATATTCATTCCCCAAGCTGGCGTAATATCCATTGTAATGATTCTCTTCGATGAAATCTCATCATTAGTTTGTTGGAATTTTGAGTGGGACTTGTCAACCAATATTATTTCACACTTACCTTGGCCTTTATCATCAATATTATAAAGGCGGTCGTTGATGTAAATGTTAATGCTGTTATCTTTTTCAAGTGAACCATAGAATGACATTTTTTATTCTCTACTGTCAGTATGTTGTTGAAATAAAGCTAGCATTACCTGTATACATCTACCATGAATAAGAGAAATTCAAAATTGTTATCGATGTAAATGACAGTTCTTATCTGGCTTTTTTATGTAGTGACCAGAAATGAATATCTGTTAAACGTAGTCATCTCATGCTGGTTGCTTAATATTGCCACCAGAAATTATTTCCGTCTATTGAAAATTAATATAAATAGAGATGATGATGAAAAATTACCTTCTATATACAGCAGGTGCGCTTACAGGTTTCTCGGCAATGACTTTTGCTAATGAGCCTTCTCGGTTGAGTGGTGAAATTATAGTGACTTCGGGGTATATGTCGACGAACTCGAACTTGAGTACTGATGGTAATGCTCGTTTAAATGACTTGAATAGCAAAGGTTCCCATACCGATGATTTTATTGCCGCTCCCCTCGGAAGCCTGACTTATCGATTGGGTGATGATAATAACCAGCGAGTTTACCTGGGTACCTCAAGGGATGACCTAGCGGTGGGTGACTTGGCTTTTGAGGTCGGCTACCAATACGATTTTGCCAATGGAACCCAACTGGATGCAGCCTTCTTGCCAACGGTCGTCTCGGGTGAGGTGTGGGCTAACCCATATCAAACAGGAAGTAATCGACAAAAAACAGATATTGAAGGCCATGCGTTTCGTGTGAAGCTTAATAATATTAATAACTCGGGTATGTCGCTCGATATGGCGTATGCCACCGCAGAGGTGGATGACGAGCAAGTGACAGAACAGGCGTTACGCCGTGACCATGATACTTACTATATCAAAGGCTCACACAAAACGATGCTCAGTAACCGCTCAGGCTTAGTCTCTTCCGTGTCGTATACCCACCGCGATGCCAAGGGTAAAGCGGAGACATTTGATCAATACAAAGCAGAGGTGACGTATTTTACGTCTGTCGATGCACACAGCTTAGCGCTAACGGGCGGTTATGCGTATCGAGATTACGAGGGTAACAACCCTATTTTCAACAAAGAACGCACGGACAACCGCTACAAAGTCTTTTTAGCCTATGAGTATGCTGATTTTGCCGGCTGGGAAAACTGGAGTTTGGTTTCATTGGCTGGGGCAAATTTCAACACCTCAAACATTGATTTCTATGAGAGTGAGGAATACCTGATGACAGTGGGTATGAGCTATCAATTTTGAACATTGAGGCTCTATTAAAAAGCAGGTAACTACTCAATAACGCTGGTTACCTGCTGAATGAGAAGTTATTGGGTCATATCTGGCTGCACCACGCTATCGAAGAAGGTTTGCATGGTTTGGTGCAGGTGCTGGTTGAGTGGGTAACCTCGTTTGGACTGAAGATAGCTGCCTGAAATGCTGAACTCCGTCAAATGCGCTGGCATTTTAGGTAATGGATAGCAGGCTAACTTATCGCTCAGGTTCATGAGGTAACTGCTACTGAACTTGATGGCATCGGAACTCTCAAGTTTTGTGATAGCAACAGGAATACTGTGCGTTCTGAGTGCAATTTTCGGCGTAAACCCTTTTTCTAAATAAAGTTCATCAAAGGCGTCACGCTTTACGTTAACAGCATCGGAAACGAGCTTTACTACCGGAAGATGAGCGATAGATTCTAGGTCGCTGGTTTGACTGAGGATAGAATGATCCTTCCTTGCAACCAAGCTGATTTTCAGGCTACTGAGATGATGGGCATAAAGGTCTTGAGGCAGAGGATAAGGTGAATAGTGGACCATATAATCGATTTTTCGATCGAGAATGTCTTGCAGTGAGCCTTCTTGCCAATAAATGAGCTCGAGGCTCGCATTGGGTAGCGCGTCATTGAGTGCCCGGTAAATACCTTGGCCAAACGTCTCGAGGAGACTTAACTCGAGGGCAATAACGACTTTGCCACTATATTCAAGCGGATTAAAGCTTTGGTAGGAGTCAAGCACATTGGCGAAGGGAGTCAGCATGTTCTCTGCGGCTTCTGCGAGTCGCTCGGCCAGTTCTGAGGGTTCGACACCATGGGCCTTGCGAATAAATAACTGGTCTCCGAATGTTTCACGTAGTTTTGCCAATCCTCGGCTGACACTGGTTTGAGAAATACCGAGTTTTTCTGCAGCAATCGATGTGTTGCGAGTTTCTACCACCACGCGAAGTAGCTTTAGGAGATTAAGGTCAAGATCCTCAAGATTGGTTTTCATCTGCGCTGTCTACTCCATGGCCATTTTCCAATATGAATCTGTTACTAACATAGCACAACCTGATTGATTTAAAAGATGAGTATTCAACGTGTTAGTGAATATTACCTAGAGCGGGGCATTCAATCTCGCTTATTAATTTAAGTTAGAAAACTGTTTTGGTAAGAAAAATATTTTGGTTAGAAAATTATTTAGGTTAGGAAATTATGCAGACTATTGTGATTGATGGTTTTGTTTCTTTTACGCTCGCAATTTGCCTGTTATTCATTGGTAAGTTTGCCACCATGCGCTTTGAGTTACTAAGAAAATACAGTATTCCTGAGCCAGTCATCGGTGGCTTTACTTGTGCCATTGCTGTTGCTGTTATTTATTACTTCTTTAATACCACGATTGAATTTGAACTCGAGGCAAGGGATGCCTTATTACTGTACTTCTTTGCCGGTATTGGACTAAGTGCCAATATCAAAACACTCTTATCTGGTGGTAAGCCGCTGTTGGTACTAACACTACTCGCTGTGATTTATATCGGCTTGCAGAATATTGTCGGTGTAAGTGTTGCCTCTATATTTGGTTTCGAGCCTTTATTGGGCTTAATGGCGGGCTCTATTTCCTTGATTGGTGGTGTTGGGACAACCATGGCATGGTCGCCATCCTTTGCGGAGATGGGGTTAGAAGGCGCTGCTGAGATTGGCATTGCCAGCAATACCCTCGGGCTTATCTCGGCGTGTCTAGTGGGCGGGCCTATCGCTAACTACCTGATTAAAAAGTACCGGTTAGAAGCTAACACTGACCATCAGTTGGATATTGGTGTTTGCCATAATGAAACCGTTAAGTTGGATCACTTTGGCTATCTTTATGCGTGGTTGATGCTCAATTTGAGTTTGATGCTCGGCTACTTTGTCGATATCGCGATGGCGTCGCTGGGCCTTCAGTTGCCTATGTTCGTAGCCTGTCTATTGGCGGGGATCATTATCGGTAATTTCCAATCGGTGGTGCTTAAGAAAAAGACCAGCCAGAATGCCCAGTTGGGACAAACACTGATTTCAGACATTTGCCTGGGAATGTTTTTGACTATGGCCCTGATGGGGCTTCAGTTATGGCAATTGCAGAGTTCACTCTTGTTCTTGAGCGTTGTGATAATCAGTCAGGTGATTCTATCTGTTGGGTTCACCCTATTGGTGGTATTCCGTGCGATGGGTAAGAATTACGAGGCCGCAGTGATCAGTTCGGGCTTTGGCGGGATCACTTTGGGTTCAACGGCCACGGCGATTGTGAACATGACCGCGGTAACCCAGCAGCATGGCGCTGCGCACAAGGCTTTCATCATTGTCCCGTTGGTGTGCGGATTCTTTATTGATATTGCCAATGCGCTGATTATTAATGGTTTTGTTAATAGTTTCTTCTGAGTGTTTCTTTATAAGAACCAACTTATAAGGGATGATTGGCCGTAGTTGAACTATACAAATAATATCTGCCAAAAAGTTGTCGTCTCAGGCAATTTGCTGAGCAAAAAGTTATTTAAGACAACAAATAGCAGTATTTCAGAACAGCATTGGTGACTATTTATGGCGAGCAACCTATGTGAATATCCACTTAACGATTGAAGGCCAAAGTAGATGCAGATGAAACGCCATTTATTGACTACTGCTTCCATTAGTTTGATTGCACTGGTTGTAATCGTACTTTTGGTGCTTCGGTTTATCATCTTAAAGAGTGTGGATGGCAAGAATAACAATGTACTTGAGTCTCCTCCCTATTCGGTGTCTGATGAAAATCGCCGATTCCACCTGCAAGCTTTCGTTGCTGATCTACATGCGGATCCGTTGCTTTGGGGCAGAGATCTTAGGAAAAAGAACAAGCTTGGGCATATTGATATACCTCGTCTAATTGAGGGAGGGATTGATCTTCAGGTGTTTGGGGTTGTGACTAAGGTACCTAAGGTTCGAAATTATTCCTCAACACGCAATGATTCAGATATCTTGCCTCTGCTGTTTATTAGTTCATGGCGTTCTCCTATCACTTGGTTTAGCCCGAAGCAGCGTGCCTTAGTTCAGGCTGCTGAGTTGAACCAACTGGCGAAACAGTCGGAGCTGACGTTAGTACTTAGGAAAAAAGACTTGTCTGTTGGTGGTGTAAAAGGTTTGCTTTCACTGGAAGGTATGCACGCGTTGCAGGGGGGAAGTGATGCTCTGAATGAGTTTTATCTAGCTGGATACAGGATGATGGGGTTAACTCACCATTTTGATAACCAATTTGCTGGCTCAGCGCATGGAATAGAAAAAGGCGGCCTCACTACATTGGGTCAGGATTTAATTCCACAACTGGAGTCTCTCGGAATTACCATCGATCTGGCTCATGCATCCCCGTTAGCCTTTAAAGAAACACTCGAATTGGCAACAAAACCTGTTGTTGTGTCTCATGGTGGCGTGCAAGGCACCTGTCCGGGAAAGCGTAATCTTACTGATGAACAAATTCATGCGGTTGCTCAAAACGGTGGTGTTATTGGGATCGGTTACTGGAAAAGTGCAGTTTGTGACACCAGCATAGAAGGGATAGTTAAAGCTATCCTGTATACCATCGAAGTGGCCGGGATTGATCACGTGGGGTTAGGTTCTGACTTTGATGGTAATGTTATCACCCCGTTTGATACAACCGGGGTACCCATGATTACAGCAGCACTTCTAGCTCAAGGTTTATCTCAGGAAGATACCCAAAAAGTGTTGGGCGGAAATGTCCTTAGGGTATTGAAACTAAACCTGCCTGATTAAAGTTAAATCCATTGTTCTACGGTAACTCAAAATACTCATTATGTGTCGTATAACATAACGCTTGAAAGTAAAAGTAGTTACTCACCTTCATGCGATGATGGAGAAGCCATTGTTGGATTTAAACATGTTAAAATAAACCATACCTCTTCATAACAGCAGAAGCCAGATGCCATCTCCCCCTAAGACATACTATGAGCAAGAGATTGATCGCTTATACAGCGAGATACCACTACGGCCAAAACAGAACGCCCTTATTAGGCAGTCCAAAGCGTTTATGGAGAAGCACCACTCGGAAAGGGTTGAGTTAAACGACTTAGCTGAAGCTGCTTTTATGTCTCGCTTCCACTATGTGCGAATCTTCAAGCAGATGTATGGGGTCACGCCGAGAAACTACCTGCGAGATATGCGTATTTCAAAAGCCAAGGCACTGTTAAGGAAAGGAAATCCCATAACCCAAACTTGCTATGACGTGGGCTATGAAAGCTTAACGACTTTCTCCTCAGTCTTTAAAAAGTGCACGGGGTATTCGCCAAGAGAGTTTCAAAAACGACAGACAAAAGTGGGATAAAAGCAATCTGGAATAAGTTTTTGGGCGATGGTTTGGCTATCTTTGAGGTATTCCAAATCAGCAAAGGCGAATATCAGTGATCAAAATCTGCCTCACTAGCGTTCCGGTTGAAGATCAAGACAAAGCATTGAACTTCTATACCAATATTTTAGGGTTTATTAAGAAAGCAGAAGTCCCCCTAGGCGAGCACAAGTGGTTAACCGTTGTCTCTCCACAAGAGCAATCTGGGGTAGAGTTATTGCTTGAGCCCATGGCCTTTGAGCCAGCCAGGCAATACCAAAGTTCCTTGAAAGAAGCAGGGATCCCTTGGACATCCTTCGCTGTCGACGACATCAACAAAGAATACGAACGGCTGACAGGGCTAGGCGTTCAATTCTCGATTTCTCCAAGAGAAGCGGGGCCAGTCATGATTGCGGTGTTAGACGATACCTGCGGAAACTATATCCAGTTGATGCAGGAGCTATAAAGCCAAGCAATTGTGAGTTAAAAATGCGAAAAAGGGGCGATGCAATCGCCCCTAATCTGTTTATATCGTAGTTACTTGTGGCCGATAATCACTGCCATCTCATCGCTCTTGGCGAAAGGCTTGCCGCACAAGTCACTGTAGGTGGACTTAACTTCCAACCCATGAGGTTCAAGCTCTGCTTTTAGCATGTCGAGCGTGAAGTGCTGCAGCCAGTTGTAAACCGTCCACTCTCTTTGCGCTTCACTAATGACATATTTGTCCAGTGTGACAAGGTCATCATCGTAAGTGAAGGAGGACTGGATACACCAGTAGTCTTCGGCACTCCAAAACCCACCCATTGCGTTTTTGGCAAGGGTCTGAGATTCGGTTTGTTTCTCAAACCTCGTCGCGGTATAGACATCCAAGGCAATCACCCCGTTTGGAGCCAGCATGGACTTGAACTTGCCGAGTAAGACCGCTCGCTGCGTTGGGCTTAGTGCACACAAGTCGCACATCACCATGGTGATCATGTCAAACCGGCGCGAATCACGGTAATCCAGGTAATTCCCCAGATGGTACTCGATTTCTAAGTTCGATAGTTTGGCTTGCTCCGTTGCGTAAGCGAGGGAGTTTTGCGAGAAATCGAGCCCTATGACGGTCCCTATTCCCTGTTTCTTCAGGCGCTGGGTATACAAGCCCGGACCACAGCCAAAATCGATGGTTTTGGATGATTGACCTAGGTCGAAGGTTGAAACCAACCAGTTTACCGACTCATCGATAAAATCAAACGAACGGGACGCCGCCTCGATCTCTGGGTTAAGGTGGTAGGCCAACATATGTTTGGCGATATGGCTATCTGCCCACAGGACATCGGCGGTGTATGCAGACCAAACAACTGGCTTGGCTGTTGTTTCATTGAGTTTGTTGTACATGTTTGTAATTCCGACAATAAATTTGTTTGTCGTCCTTACATATTCTTTAGGAGTTTCAATCAGCCTAAAATGACGTAAGGACGCTCGTTACATTGAGTTTGTTGAGAAATAATCATCGGAAACCTCCTTGCTGAAATTGATAAAAAACGTGCGGAATTTATCAGTAAATAAGGAGATTGGCAACGCATGTTACAGGTATTAAAAGTCCCATTGTATATAAAGACTATTGTAATCACTGCCTCCTTTGATCCTGCCAAAAGCTGAAGTCTGGGTGAAGATCCCCGAACGGTGATGCAGGCTATAGCCTAACCACATGTTCGACAGTGATTTGTTGTTGAGCATATCCCCAACATTGACATCAAAAGAGAAATCCAAGTAGTTCATCAGCTTGCTGGGTTTGTATCCTTTCTCGGCCAACCGCTCCCTTTCTATATGGCTGATTTGGGTGCTGTATGAGATCCCCTCTGCAAAGCCGAAGCGCCATGTTGTGGGCCAATTGAAGGTATAGTAAGCCTTTATAGCCATGACATATTCGCCAAAACTGCCCTGTACGTCGGATTTATGGTGTTGGACAAAACCCGGTGTGAGGTAGAAGTCCAATGGCCAGCCAAACACGGTGTCAGCAATCGGGTGACCATAAAATACCGAGGTCATGGTGTTGCGGTATGGGTCGGTTTTATTGTCGAGTATCAAAAGGTCTGACACGCCGGAGGTAGTGGCGACACCGCTGGCAACCCGCAGGTACGAGTTGGTCGGGAGTTGTGAGTGCGTCCTTTGCCCTGGGGTATTGAATAGCGCTAGGCCAAGGTAGGTTTCCCATTGTGCCCTAGAGTTGACGAGATCGCTGTTGTAGGTCTTGTTATCCAGTAAAGTGGCGCTAGTTTGGCCGACTGCATAAAGGTTTTCATAGAGCTGGTAGCGACCTCTGACACCGGCGCTATAGCTGAACCCGCTGCCAATGTCCTCGGTATTGAGACCATAGTAGGTATTATTGAATCTCGAGGTTTTACCCGTTACGGTAGCGTAAGGACTGATACGCCAAGAAGGGTGGTCAAAGGTATATTCGCCAGTGAAGTTGGAATAGACCCGACCATCTTTATCACTCAGTACCTCCGCGCTGAAATCAAGCTGCGGGGAGTAGTGCCAAGTGATATTACCGCCAAGATCAAACTGGGTGCCTTGTACATCATTCTGGTAGCGCTTGGGGATATCAAAAAAACGGATCCTGCCAAGTGCTCCGACAGAGACATTATCGCTTTGGTAAAACCGATATCCGCCGGAAGCGCCATCAAGGTAGAAGTTGTCGCCTTGGTAAAATAGCAACGGCATGACATCGTGAACCACATTGTCGCTGGTATCGAAGATAATGTTTGCGCTGCGCATGCCCATACCCACCCCCCAGTTTTCCTTGTCGGAGTACGGGACTGAAGGAGGATGAGAAGTGGCTATAGCCATTGAAGTAAATAACAATGGAAGTAAATAATAATATTTCATCGTTAACGCTCGCGCATATATGAATAGATAGGTAATCCGAGCGTTAATATGGATTAACACTCATTATTTATTTTTGGGGACATATCCATTGCCTTCGTAACCCCTAATTAAAGGTATTTTATATTGGGGGTTGCCTTACTTGGTATTTTATAGAGAGGGTTAATTAAGTGAATGACTATCAGATATTCACTTTTTAGCTGGATTCATTAAATTAAGGTTAGTGGTGCTAATCGGATAAATAAAAAAGCCTGAGCACTGCTCAGGCTTTATATTTCATCTTTTCTCGTTAGAAGTTTACTCTGCTGTCATTGGCTTAATCTTGAAGAACAGCGCATAGTTCAACGGAATAACAACCAAGGTCAGAACCGTCGCAAACAGCAGGCCAAACATTATAGTCACTGCCATGCTCTTGAAGAACGGGTCAATTAGCAATGGCGCAACACCAAGAATGGTGGTGGTCGCACCCAAGATCACCGGCCTAGCTCGGCTCATCGCTGCATCAATGATGGCATTGTAAGGCGCCTTACCCGCACGTACTTCATTGTCAGCCTGATCAACCAGTACAATCGCATTTTTCACCATCATACCGACCAAGCTCAGGAAGCCTAATGTGGCCATGAATTCAAACGGCGTCTGGAAGATGATCAAGCCAACGGCTACGCCAACGACCGCTAACGGGACTGTCAACCAGATGACCAGTGCCTGACGGATACCGTTAAACATGAATACCACTGCTAACACCATCGCCGCGAAACCGTAAGGTGCCGAAATCATCAGGCCTTCATCAGCTTCTTTAGCCTCTTTGTATTCTCCGTGCCATTCAAGCTGGTAGCCTACCGGTAATGGCATGTTTTCAATTTCTGCCTTGATTGACTCGAACGCAGTTGCTGTCAGCACACCTGGAGCAGGATCAGCCTGCGCCATAATAGTCGGAATGCGGTCCACACGTCTTAGCATGGCATCTTGCCATACTAGATCGTTTGATTCGATCAGTTGGCTTAAGTGGATGAAGCTACCAGCATTTGAACTAAAGACCTGCGTATTTTCAATCGCACGCTCATGGTTGCGCTCATCTTTTGGCGCACGTACAACAATGGGTACCAAGTCGTTGCCTTCGCGGTAGACACCGACCTGCCTGCCCGATAAGGTCTGTTCAATTGCGCTGTTCAGCTCCTGAGTCGTTAAACCGAACTGCTGCGTTTTTTCTGCTGAAAACACTGGGCTCAACACTGGCACTTGCTGTCGCCAGTCATCTTGTACAGCAATTAGGTTTGGGTTGTCGTTCATCAAGGTTTTTGCCTGCTCAGCCAACTGGCGAAGCACTTCACTATCAGGGCCTTTGAATGCCGCTTCAATTTTCTTGCCGCCACCTGGGCCCAACATGAACTTCCACACATTGATCGAGGCATCTTGGTAGCGTTCCCCAAGTTCAACCTGTAGGTCGGCTACAAGTGCTTCGATAATGTTGTGGTCATCGACATCAACCAACAGTTGGCCATAACTCGGGTTCTCAGGCTCGGCTGAGTAGGTCAGCATAAAGCGTAGGCCGCCAGAGCCGATAAAGCTGATGGTGTTTGTGACGCCATCTTTGGCCCTTACATCTTTTTCAATGTTTAGCAGGATGCTTTCGGTGCGCGAGATATCTGAGCCTTGCGGCAGGAAGACATCAATCGCAAACTGTGCCCGCTGTGACTCTGGCATAAAACCAGGAGGGACATAGCCGAATGCTTTTACACCCATAACGAAAACCGCAATCACCACCATGATGCTGGTTTTCTGGTTGTTGAGTACTTTAACCAGTACCTGATGGTAAAGCTTACTGACTCGTCCCGGCTTGGCATTGCTCTTCTTTGCATTGACCTTGATAAAGTCATGGCACAGTAACGGGGTAACGGTAATGGCCAACACCCAACTCAAGAACATCGAGTAGAGGATCACCCAGAACAGTGAACCTGCGTACTCTCCCATGTTTGAAGGCGACAAGCCAATAGCACTGAAGGCACAGATCCCCACGATGGTACCACCGAGTAGCGGCCACTTGGTTTCCTCAACGATTTCGGCTGAAATCTCCTCGCGATTCGCATTTGGGTTTTTCTGCAAGCGAGTCAGAATGCCGTCGGTCACTACGATGGCATTATCAACCAACATACCCAAGGCGATGATCAAAGCGCCCAGCGAAATGCGCTGCATAGCGATGTCATCAATCAGCATGACGATCAGTGTGCCAGCCACTGTCAGTACCAAAACAAAGCCGATGATAATACCGGTGCGCACACCCATAAAGAGCAGTAAGACAACAAAGACAATGACAACTGCAGCAATCAGGTTATTGATGAAATCGGCGACAGATGCTTTTACCGATTCAGACTGAATCGACACATCATGCAGTTCAATGCCCACAGGTCGTTGGCTTTCCAGTTCGGCAATACGAGCAGTAACTGCATCACCCATTTCGACCACATTACCGCCAGCAACATTTGAGATCCCAAGGCCAATGGCTCGCATACCGTTGTAACGCATCAGCACGGATGTTGGCTCTTGGTAGCCACGGGTAACCGTTGCAATATCACCAAGGCGCATAATGGTGTTGTTTTCACCGATACCGATCTGTAGGTTTTTCAGATCATCAAAGGTACGCACGCTTGAGGTCGGCACAACAGCAACGCGCATAGATTCAGTTTCCAGCGTACCTGCCACTGTGACCATATTTTGCTTTTGCAGCACCTGATAGACCTGCTCAGCAGAGAGGCCAAACTGCTCTAGGCGCGCACTGGCGATTTCGACAAAAATCGCTTCCTGCTTTTCTGCCATAGTGGTGGTTTTCGATACCCCTGGCACCAGTACCAGCTCTCGCCTTAGCTCATCAACATAGTCCTGCAATTGCTTGTCGGAGTAGCCTTCACCGGTTACCGCATAGAACTGGGCAAAAACATCAGCAAAATCATCGTTGACGATAGATGGTCCGGCTCCCGGTGGCAGTGAACGCTGGGCATCATTGATTTTCCTGCGCAGCTTATCCCAAACTTGCTGCAACTCGGCATCGGTTTTAGAGAAGCTGCGTTTGATTTCAACAGTGACTTCGGACATACCTTGCTTGGAGACCGATGTCACTTCATCCAATTCCTGTAATGACTGTACTGCTCCCTCTATAACATCAGTGACTTCATCTGCGACTTCTTGTGCAGTGGCACCTGCGTACGGCGTCACGATGACGGCTTGCCTGATCACAAACTCAGGGTCTTCAAAGCGGCCAAGCTTGAGGTAGCTGAGGTAGCCCCCGATCAAGGTCAGGGCAATCAAGACCCAAACACTGGTGCGTTTCGCTAATGTGTAGCGAGCGATATTCATTATTTAGCCTCCATCAGAGTGGGTCTTACCGTCATGTTTTCAGATAGATTTGCTGTGCCTGCCACTACAATTTGCTCACCAACTTGTAAGTTGGCAGTGACTTCTACTCGGCTTCCTTTCAGCGTACCTGTTGTAATGAAGCGCTTTTCTAGTTGGTTATCACTGTTTACTACCCATAAATATTGTTGGCCTTGGTTATCAGGGATCACGGCTGATAGTGGGACCGAAATAGAAGACGATAGTGTTTGATTGCTTTCACCCGGGATAACTCGAACCGTCATGCCAGGCAGAACCGTCGTGTCTTTTAGATCAACAAAACCCATTGTTACCTCGTAGGTTTGGGTAACAGGATCTGGCTTGGTTGAGTAGGTTTTTAAAGCCAGTTCAAACTGCTTGCCCGATAATGCTGGCACTTGTGCCATTACGTTGGTTTGCTGCTGATCGCCGTTAAGCATCAGCCTTTCTGGGACATCGATGACCACCTCCATATTGGATAGGTTATGGAGAGACAAAACCGCTTCATTTGCCTGTACCAACACATGGGTGTTGCGGTGCTTACGGCTGATCATGCCGTCGAACGGTGCAAGCAGACGCGTTTCTTCCAACCTACGCTCAGCTTCATCTAGACGGTGGTTTGCTAAACGGAAACGGACCTCGATTTCTTCAAGTTGGCTTTTCGAGATAGCTTGGCTAGATTCAAAAATTGATTTGGCACGCTGGTATTCGGTTTGGGTGTTGCGCATTTCAACACGAGCTGAGTTTAGGTTGGTTTCAGCGTCTTTGGGATCCAATTTAGCCAGTAGATCGCCTTTTTTAACCTCATCGCCTTCTTTAACCAATATCTCGACCAAGCGGCCTGATGAACGAAAAGAAAGGTCAGCTCGTTGCGCAGATTGAACCGTGCCGCTTAAGCTCAATTCTGAAGTATTGGAAAAGGTGACAATTTCTGTCATTGCCGGGCGGACAACAGTTGCCTTTATTTCAGATTCTGGCTCTGCGTTACAACCTGTTAAAATTACGACGGATAGCGTTAGGCTAATCGCGACTTTCAATAGTTTGTAATTGGGCAAGGTTGGAAGTGTTAACTTCATTGCTGCTGTCTCCGGAATTAACTTTATTTATATAGAGGTTGTTTTCTTTTAGCCGCTGCGTGTGAAATACGACTGTTTTGATGGGGCTTATGGTAAATAGCACCTTGTGATAAAACTATGTTTAAGAGATATTCATTTTTGAAGGGTTGTATGCTATTGATTAAATTAGGCTTTGTATGGCAGCCTTGGTATGCCAAGATTTACCATTGTGGTATGGGCGAGTAGTTACTATAGATTGATCAGTAAGTTGAGAAGGTAAGAGCTTAAATCGATTTTGTAGAGGGTTATGATGAGCAAGGCCCAGAAAAGAAATTCAAAGATGAAAGTTAGCTTAGCCATGCTGAATACTCCCTTATTTCAAGACTTAACATCAGAGCGGCATTATCTAGCAGAGATGTTTAACTAATATTGCGGGTTGTTTTTGTTTCAATGAATGTATATTGGTCATTTTAGAGAAGAGTATATTTGAAATAATAAGCAACAACTATGGATATGAGTTATTCATATTTGATGATGTTTTGAGGTTTGGGTATTACTCAGAGAAGTAATGGCTGCGCAGCAAAAAATAAATGCCCGCAGCCAAAAAGCGAACTAGAGATTGTTAATCCTCATTAATATCCTGAATATCAATCACCAACTTCTCCCAGTTGCGCTGGTTTTCAATATCAAACTGGGCGCCTTGTTCATCGGCCCAGGTGAAGCGCTTAATAGCAGCGGTTTTGCTGGTGGCTTGATACAACCAGTAGGCTTCGGCTTTAAGTGCATCATCTATCGGCCTGTCGATAGACTCATAGACGGTTTGTTTACAGGCATTGATAGATTCAGCCGGGAACTTGGCGATACGCTTGGCGAGGTTTTCAACATATTCGCCGATTTCATCAGGCTCGAGGGCTTTGTTGATAGTGCCGTAGGCTTCAGCTTCATCGGCATCGAAGTCACGGGCACTGAGGATAATTTCCAGAGCCCGGCCTAATCCCGCCTGTCGCGCCATACGTGAGGCACCGCCACCGCAAGGCAAGATACCCATAGCCACTTCCATTTGCATAAATTTGTATTTACCGCGAGCGGCAAAGCGCATATCGCAGGCCAGTGCAAACTCATGGCCGCCACCTCGGGCAAAACCTTCAAGCTTGGCGATAGTTGCTTGAGGCAGTTTGCTTATGCGCTCCAACACGGATTGCAAATCGAGGAGTTTGGCGTCGTTACGGGCGACAGCATCTTTCGACATATCACGTAGAAGGTTGGTATCGTAGTGGCAAACCCAGATTTCAGGATGGGCGGATTGGAACACAACGACTTTGACTTCTCGGTCACGTTCTAGCCGCAATGCCAGGCTGTTAAGGTCAGCGAGCATTTCCTGCCCCTGAACATTAACAGGCGGAAAATCTATGGTTACCCAAGCGATACCTTCCTCGACGTTGACGGTAAACGTCGTGAAATTCTTATATTCCATCGTGTTACTCCTCATCTCAGCATCCAATGTTGCAGTAAGTGTTTGAATCGAATGAATATCAGAATCGTGCAGCCAAGTGTGTTGAAAGAAGTTTCCTGCACAAATTAAAAATTAGGAGAGGAATGACTCTCAGTAAATTAGAGATAATGGAAAAGAGAATATTGGTTTTCTATATAATCAACCGCAACAACACAGGCTAATGCAGGCAAACGCCGTGTTGTATCAATAAATATTGGTTGCTGTTAACGTACACTGACTTTTTCTTTGGCCCATAGCCCATAGCCCATAGCCGTAATTATTGATGAGCCAGAACGATATCCTGCAAAAAATAGCCACCTTCACGTCGATTGAACAGGCGTTGGAGTACTTTGAAATTGACTTCGACAGTAAGTTTATCAATGAGTACCGCACCCAATTGGTCAAGCGATTCAACGGCTACTTATTGATTTCAAAGCCGGATGATTGGTTCTCTGCCCGCCGGGCATTGAAAAACGCCTACTGTAAGGTGCAAAGGGGGCGGCTGGATCCGCATACCCGGTCTGCTTGTCGAGGCTGTACCTCTTGCCAGCGGCGGTAACCTTAGGCGCTCAAGGTGTGAAAAAGCCGAATCAGCAGGGGAATACTGATCCGGCTCTGGGTGATTAATACCCTGTTGCCAGATTTAGATTGGCACGACAAGGATATCAACAGGGGATTTATTAATTAGGTGTTTGGAGTAGGAGATGATTTTACTCCAGAAGTCATGGTGGTGACCGCAGATGATGAGCTCTACACCATTCTCTTGGATAATATCTTGTAGCTTACTACTCAAGTCACCGGTACCGATCAGGAAGTGCTTGATTGGATAATCGGTATTGGTATCAAAGGCCCTGAGTTGTTCCATTTTAGGCTCACCCAGAGGTGTTTCGCCTGGGGATTTTTTGATATCAATCAGCTCTGGGTAGATTTCCCCATGAGTACCGTCAATGTGGACAAAAGAGACCTCTGCATTGAGCAGTTTGGCTAGAAAAACAGCTCTATCAATTAGCACATTGGTTTCTTCGGATAGTTCCAGTGCCACTAGGATATGTTTGTATTTCATCACGACGCCCTCCTGCTGAATAGAAATACCCAATTCACTTCAAGGTCATTGGCTATAAACCCAGCATAGTTCGAGACAGAAAAAAATATTGTCGAAGATGTCTCAGAATAGCTAAAAGGCATATAATTTATTGATATGTAATACAATAATGCTGCCTTGTGATGTGCGATAAGTGTTCTGTATAAATGACTAATTTGACAGACTTTCCTACCTTTCCCAAATAGGCGGATCACCTATTTTTTCCAGTATGTAGTCAATAAAGACCCGTACTTTTGCTGGTAACACATTCGATTTTGGATAAACCAACCAAATAGCTGATTGGTCTGTTACTTCATAATTGGGCAGGACATGGACTAATGTACCGTCTTTCAGCTCATTGTGGACGCTCCAATAGGCATTCATGGAAATGCCTACGCCTGCCATGGTTGCTACCCGCATGGTGGAACCATCGTCGCAAATGACCCGGCTCTTGGCTTGCTTGGGAGGGAATGAACACGAGGAGTGTTCGAGTTCTGTGGTCGACAACTCTGTGGCCGTTAGTTCCCTTGCACTGTCACGCATAAACACTAATAACTGATGCTTGGTGAGATCATCGGGAGTTTGAGGTGTGCCGAATTGGGCAAGATACTCCGGTGAGGCGCACAGTATCCGTCTATCATCAGCCAGTTTTCTGGCCTTGAGGTTACTGTCTTCGATGGCATAGTTACGCAAAGCGAGATCGAACCCTCCTTCAATTAGATTGACTTTAGTATCCGACATTTTTAACTCAAGGTTGATACCAGGATAGCGGGCAAGAAACTCAGGCAAAATCGGGGCGATATACAGTTGGCTAAATGTGCTGGTGGCAGCAAAGCGCAATGTACCTGATATCTCCTTGGTACTGTTGCTCAGTATGGCTCGGGCTGCATCTTCTTGTGCAATGATTTCCCTGGCAAAAGGCAGGAACTTAGCCCCTTCAGCCGAGAGAGCTACTTTGCGAGTAGAGCGGTGTAAAAGATCGGCTCCGATTTGGTGTTCGAGTTTTGCCAACTTTGCCGAAGCGACGGCTGGAGCGAGGCCGAGTTGCCTTCCCGCTGCACTGATATTGAGTATGTCGGCAGCAAGGACAAACAACCGAATACCTTCAATATCCATACACCCTCGCAAAGTAAAAAGTCACAAATAGCCTCAATAGAAAAGTACCTGATGATAGGCACTTTTCTGTTGAGTTTAGGCGGTTCTGTTGGAGTAGATGTTATCAGTTCTAATATCCACTCAACCCAAGCTAAGGCTTATTGCTCTGCGAGCCAACTGGTGGGTGACACGCCTGTCACTTTGCGAAAAGCACGGGCAAAGCCTGAGCGGTTACTGTATCCCACCGCTTCGGCGACATAAGCTAGGTTTTTCCCTTTTTTGAGTAAGCTCTGTGCCAACTCCACTCGCCATCGCATTTGGTAGTCACCTGGTGTAGTACCGACAATAGATTTGAAAGACGCCATAAAAACGGTGCGCGACATGGCAGCTTCACTGGCAAGTTGTGTCATTGAGTATGTCTTTTCAGGCTCGTTATGGATTAACTCGAGTACTTTTGCCAATTTGGGGTGGGATAAGCCAGCAAGCATGCCCTCATCAAGCGTCTTTTGTTCGATACTTTGGCGGATGAGCAGGATCAGCAATATTTCACACAACCTGTCGATAATCAGTTTTTTACCCGCGCTTTGGGAAAATGCCTCAGAGAAAAGCTGTTCAACAATCGCGGATAGGGGGCTGGCTTGATCCAGTGAGACTGCCATCAATGAGGGGAGGGCTGTAGTAAATAGGTTATCCGTCCCTGCGCCGTAATCTACCGTGGCACACACGAGCTCAGTGCTGATTGCTTCACCGGGGAGAGTTGCAGGAAGTTTGCTTGCAGGGAGACCATATGGATGGAGCGAATGTGCCGATGGCCGAGGGATGAAGACTAGGATCGGTTTGTCGAACTGGTGATGCGTGTTGTGGGCGTCGATTATCGTTAGCCCCCCGCGTTTTAGTAGGTGGAGGTGGCCCGTAGAGATGGCTGGGTCATCAAAGCGTGAAATACCGCAAAGCGTACCCGTGTAGAAAACCCCTGCTTTTACCGAGAAGTGCTGCATCAGTTGGGAGAGGTGATCCATGGTATTTCCTTATTTACGCGCTGGGTTAAAACTATAATCCGTACTATTGGTATTAAGTATAGGACTAATGTACCCCTGTAGGTCGGTAGTTCCCGCTAGATTTACCTTACGTCCTCAAATCATGCGGAGAGTTACCATGACAACATATACCTCAACACTACGAAGCCTTTCAGCCGTTGCATTGCTGAGTTTTTCGATGACAGCGTTGGCAGCCGATATCGATATCAATGCTGATGAGAATGATCTGGCAATTAAAGGCTATGATCCCGTGGCTTATTTCACCGAGCAGCAGGCCAAGCTCGGAAAGAGTGATTACAGTGCGACTTACAAAGGGGCGACCTATCATTTCGCGAGTAAAGATAACCAGGAGCGCTTCGAAGCCAATCCTACGGAATACGCCCCTCAATACGGTGGCTACTGTGCTTTCGGTGTGGCTATGAACAAGAAGTTTGATACCGATCCTGAAGCCTGGAAAGTGGTAGATGGCAAGTTGTATCTCAATTTGGATAAATCGGTTCAAAAGCGCTGGCTAGAAGATACTGCAGGTTATATTGCCAGTGCAGATAGTAACTGGACCAATATCAAGCTGGTTGAAGCTGATAAGTTATAGCGAACTTATAACCTGTGATTTTTATTAATTATTACCTCTGTCACAGCATCAGTAGCAAGAGTTTAGGTAAGCTAGGTATTGTCTATAATCAAGTAGAGTTATAGGCAATACTTACCCTTGTTTATTTGTGAAGGAAAGCAAATATGACCTGCCAATCTGCTGTGGTGACGCCTGACATCACCTTGATGATGTCGGCATGGTTTAACCAAGACTTCCGCCTCTCTAACGACTTCCCTGTGTAGTCTCTTTGCTCGGCATACCGGGCCATTTAATCCATGTAAACCGATGACATCAGTGTGGCTTCCACACCGTTGAGTTATTTGTATTTCGCCGCTGACAGCCGAATGTTGGTGGTAATTTGGAGTAAAGAGATGAAAAGGATCCCTGAACCATTCCGTATCAAGATGGTAGAACGTATTCGAATGACGGATGAAGAAGACCGTCGTCAGGCTTTAATCGAAGCGGGTTATAACCCCTTTATGTTGCGCAGCGAAGATGTCTATATTGACCTGTTAACTGACTCGGGCACTGGGGCGATGAGTGACAACCAGTGGGCTGGGCTAATGATGGGGGACGAGTCTTACGCCGGAAGCCGCAACTATTACAACCTCTGTCAGGCGGTTAAGCATTTCTTCCGTTACGAACTTACCGTGCCAGCCCACCAGGGGAGGGGTGCCGAGCAAATACTATTCCCTTGCCTGATTGAAAGAATGCGCAGCATAAGGGGGGGATCAGAGGCGATTTTCTTGTCCAACTTCCACTTCGATACGACGGCAGGCCATATTGAAATGAGCGGTGGGAAAGCCATTAACTTGCTGGCTGAAAGTGCCTTCCATACCTCTACGTACGATGATTGGAAAGGTAACTTTGACCTTGAAAAGCTGGAAGCTGCGATTGAAAAATACGGTTCGACAAACATTGCCGCCATCATCACTACGGTGACTTGCAATAGTTCGGGAGGTCAGCCTGTTGCAATGGAAAACATGCGGGCGGTGTATGAGTTGGCGCAGAAGAATGATATTCCGGTGGTGATTGATTCCGCCCGCTACTGTGAAAATGCATATTTCATCAAACAGCGCGAAGCAGGCTATGCGGATAAATCTATTCTCGAGATCATCCGCGAGATGTATCAGTACGGCGATATCCTGACGATGTCTGCGAAAAAAGATCCCATGGTTAATATTGGGGGGCTTTGCTGTATCAAAGATCATGAGGACTTGTTCCAAGCAGTTAGAACCCGCTGTGTGCCGATGGAAGGCTTTGTTACCTACGGTGGTATGGCTGGGCGGGATATGGAAGCCTTGGCGCGAGGTCTCTATGAGGCGGCAGATGAAGACTTCCTCCATTACCGTATTAGCCAAGTGAAATACTTGGGCGATAGGTTGCGTGAGGGGGGAGTGCCTATCCAATACCCAACCGGTGGGCATGCAGTGTTTGTCGATGCCAAGAAAATGCTACCTCATATTCCCCCTCATCAATTCCCGGCTCATGCTTTGTGTAATGAGCTTTATTTAGAGTCTGGTGTTCGAGCTGTGGAAATCGGCTCGCTGCTAATGGGACGTGATCCGCAAACGGGTAAACAGAAAGAGACTGCATTGGAGCTGATGAGGCTGACGATCCCACGCCGGGTTTATACCAATGATCACATGGATTATGTCGCTGATGCGCTTATTGCCGTTTACCAGCGGGCAAGTGAAATTCGTGGGTTGGAATTCGAGTATGAGCCGCCGGTACTGCGCCACTTTACCGCAAGGCTCAAGCCTGTATCCGACTAAATAAACAACTAAAAAAGCATCAATTAGGTGTGATAACCACCGTGAGTCATTGGCTTACGGTGGTTTTGACGTATCTCTAACCTAGCGATGACGTTGCGCCCACAATCCGCGCACTACAATAGCTACCAAGTTAAGTGAGAATGCTAACTAAGGAAATCAAGATGAAAAAGACCTTACTTGCACTGGTTGTGGCTGGCTTCGTACTGGCGGGATGTGATCAAAAAGCCACACCGGAATCCCCATCTCAAACAGAGACTGAAGCTGCAGTGGTTGTTGAAAACCCAACCGAAACTGGTGGCGCTTCAACCACAGAGACACCGGTGACTTTGCCAGAGGTTGAACAATCGGGAGCGGTCCCTACACAACTGCCAGAAATCACACAGCCTATTGCTGACTCGGCCCACAGCGCCCGCAATGCGCTTGATTGGAATGGAACGTACACCGGTATCCTGCCTTGTGCTGACTGTGAAGGTATCAAGACTGAGCTGGTGGTCAAAAAAGATGGCACCTTTAACCTGACCGAGGTGTATCTGGGCAAGGAAGACGGCACCTTTGAATATGAAGGTTCCTTCAACTGGAACAACGCAGGTAACACTATCGCCCTACCGGGTGCTGGCGCTGATGTTGTTCAATACTTCGTTGGTGAGAACCAGTTGTTCCGCCTCGACAAAGAAGGCAACCGCGTAGAGGGTGATCTGGCGAGCCACTACGTATTGCGTAAGCAGTAATTGATAGAAAAACAGCCACCGAAAGGTGGCTGTTTTGTACGTATTGAAAGCCTAGTCGACAAGCTCTACATCTGTTTTTGGCACACAGCAACAGGCCAGCACCTTACCTGATTCCTTCTCGCCCGGAAGCAGGGCTGGTACATCAGGTTGATCCACCTCACCAGACTCCAACGTCATTTTGCACGCCCCGCAGAATCCGGCCCGGCAACTGTTGGAGACATTGAGCCCAGCAGCTTCAGCTTGTTCAAGCAACGTCTTTTGGTTATCGCCACTGAATAAGTTACCGTTGATGCTGATAGTAACCTCTTTGGTCTTATTGACCTCGCGAGTCAGTGGTCCAAACGCCTCTTGGTGGTACTGCGCTGCATCAAGACCGGCATTCAACAACAATGTTTTGGCATCATCCATGAAGCGGTTTGGCCCGCAGACAAAGACCTGACGTTCGCCCAATGCTTCAAGCTTTTCAAGATGCGATGCTTCAAGACGGCCAGATAAGCCTTTCCATTTTTTGTCAGGTCGGCTAAGGGCAATCATTACTTTAAGTTGAGGGAATTGCTTCTCTAACGTCTTCAATTCCTCAAGATAAGGAATATCAGCTTGGGTACGGCATTGGTGATAGAAAATGATATCCCGCACCAGATCATGGTCGGCAAGGTAGCGCAACATCGAAATCATTGGCGTGACACCACTTCCGGCAGAAAGCAACAATAGCTTGTCGGTGTGGTGGCCTAAATGGAAGCTACCATCTGGCTGTTGGGCCACTAAGGTGTCACCAACTTGGAAATGGTCATGTAGCCAATTGGAAATCCGACCGTCGTCAACCCGCTTTACCGAGATCCCAAATCGGCCGGGACGAGAAGGACTAGAGGATAGGGTATAGCGACGGGCAACATATTCACCGTTGATTTCTACCTGAATAGGAAGGTGTTGTCCCGGTTGGTAAGTTGGCAATGCTTGCTGTTTTGCGGGTTCTAACCAAAACGTAGAGAAGTCTCGGGCAATCTCTTCACGCTCGACACAAGTCAAGGTAAGGGACTGAGTGCCGCTATCAGGGTAAATCTCTTTGGGTTTGGTTTCGAGCACTTCGACTTTATCTCCGGCTCTGATCAGGCCTTCATTAAGGGCAACGAGATTCTGGCCGAAGTACACCTCGCCACTGCCGTCTGAACGGAAAGAAGACAGCGTATTGAGTGGCTCTTTCAACTGGCTGAACTCGCCTGTGTTAGGATCAACCGTCGTCAGAATACAGCGGGAGCAAGGCTTCACGGATTCAAACTCTACTTCTCCAATTCGAATCCGTTTCCAGCCATCTTCCGCAAAGGGTTCGGTGCCTGATACCACGAGGTTGGTGCGGAACTGATCCATAGTGTGGCGTTGTGAGCTTCTTTCATTGAGTGCATCCAATGACGCCTCACTGATGATGAGCATTGGGTAGCCGTCGGCAAAGCTGACATTTTGGCTGATCTTGGCTCTCAGGCGTTGAGATTGCTCGCCAGTAAACAGAAGATGTACGGGTTCTCCGATAATTTGGCTGAACCACTTATTCGCTTCTTCGGTGGTGAGGTAAGCATTGAAAGTGTCGCTCCATACGGTCGCTTCTGACTCCGTCATCGCAAAGTCGCTGTATTGAAGTTTCAATGATGACTGCTCAGGATAGTTAAGCACCAAGCCATGGGGTAATAGTGCTGCCGACACTTTGACCAACTGGGGGTGTTTCCGTGCCGTGATCATGCTGCCATCAGGTCTTGCGACCATGAAGCGTCGGTCAAAACTCAAGCCTTGTTGCTCAACCCAGGCATGCGATTGGCTAATACCTGCAATTGACTTAACGGGAAATACGTTGATTTGGCTCAACGTCGGATTTTTGGCTGGTTTGCTCACTATTTTCATCCTTGTATCGTTATTAGTTCTATGGATGCCTTCATTCTACCAAATAGTTTTTTGTCACGGTGCAAAATTCGTTAACGGTCATTCCTATAATATCTGAGTGATAATGTTGAAAAGATCGGCTTACCTCAAAATACTGCTTTGTAAATTTATACTTTTTTACAATATTGATGACTAAGATTATGAACTTTATGAATATTTGTAAGAAATAGACATGTTTGGTCGTTCATAATATCTGGAAAATAATAATCTAACCAAAGAGGGAGCTATGAACCTACTTCGGCATTATGGGGTAAGAGCCAAATTATTGGCATTAATTGCCATTGCAGCCATATTAATGCTTTTTAATACTGTTTTTCAGGCTAATGAAAGCTTTCAGAGCGATATTGCAGACCGCAAAGCGTCAATGCAGGAACAAGTGAAAGCCGCTATTTCCTTAGTGCAATATTATTCGGATAAATACCCATTAGATCAGGAATTAGCACAACAGGAAGCCAAGTCGGCGTTGTCCGCGATGCGTTTTGATGGCGATAACTATTTTTGGGTAATTGCGACCGATAATTCTCTCGTGATGCACCCGCTTCGTCGACAGCAAGAGGGGCAATCGATGCAAGCCGTAACGGATGCATCGGGTAAACAGCATTGGCTGGAAATGACGACTATTGCTCGTCGCTCTGGTGCTGGCTTTTTGGATTATGCTTGGATAGCACCGAGCGGTGAGGTTTCTGAAAAAATTTCCTATGTCGAGAACTTTGCCAAGTGGGGTTGGGTTGTTGGCACGGGCGTGCACCTGCTGGATATCGAAGAGCGTTTCTTTGACGGGATTGTTTTCCAGTTAGGGGTAAGTGTGGTGTTCATTGCACTTTTGATTGGGTTAGGCTTTTGGATAAGTACTGACATCAGTCAGCCGATCCAGCTATTGACAGAACGGGTTCGCAAACTGGAGCAGGGGGATCTCACTCAAAATTTCTCCATGGATCGCCAGGATGAAATCGGTCAGATTGCCGATGCCTTGCATCAGGCTTCGTCCTCTATGCGTACTACATTGCAAGCCGCTAGCCACAATGCCCAGCAATCAGTGAGTATGGCTGGCACGATTGCCGCTGCAAGTGAGCAGTGTGCTCAATCAATTACAGAGCAGAATCAGCAACTTGCCCAGTTGGCGACTGCAATGGAAGAGATGAGCGCCACGATCAGTGATGTTGCACAGAATGCTGAAACAGTATCGAGCTCTACCGCGGAAATTAATTCCCAAGTTGAAGCGAGCAACCAGCGTATGCTGCAGGCAATGTCAGCGATTCACAATGTTTCCGAGGGTATCGCAAATTCCGATCTGCGTGTGGGCGAACTGAAGCACGGTGTGGAAGAGATTGGCAATGTCACCCAAGTTATCCAAGGCGTCTCAGAGCAAACAAACCTGCTGGCGCTCAATGCGGCGATTGAAGCGGCTAGAGCCGGTGAGCAGGGGCGTGGTTTCGCTGTTGTAGCTGATGAGGTGCGCAACCTTGCCAGCCGAACCCAGCAGTCAACCATCGAGATCCAGGAAACCATTGATAAGCTGACCGAAAGTACACTTAATACCGTGCAATCCATGGCGGAAAGCACCGAGCAAACACAATACAGTGTTCAGCATACCGAGCAAGTTCAAAATGAACTTAATCGCATTGCCGGCTTGGTGACAAGCGCTAATGACATGATCATGCAGGTTGCTACCGCTGCAGAGCAACAAGGCACGGTAACTGAAGAGGTGAACAATACGGTTAACCTGATCCATACCGCGACCGATGATATCAACAAGGCTGCCCAGCACTTGGCTTCTGAAAGCCAGTCATTAAGTGAAGCTGCTGCGACACTGGGGGATCAGCTTAAGCAGTTTAAAGTGTAAATTTCTCAGGTTCGAAATGGCTTCAAACATAAAACCACAAGCTTAGCTTGTGGTTTTTTTTGAACGGCAGGTCGGAGTTACTTGGTTAAGGCTTGATTTAACCACTGATCAAACTGGCCTTTTGGTAAGGCACCATTGATGGTATCGACCATCTGGCCATTTTTGAATACCATCACTGTTGGGATACTGCGGATACGGTATTGGCCTGCTAATGCCTGCTGGGCTTCAGTATCAATTTTGACAAAGCGAACTTCGCCATTTCTTTCTTTGGCAACATCTTCGAAAATAGGTGCGAAACCAATACAAGGGTTACACCACGGGGCCCAGAAGTCGACGACAACAGGCTTATCACTTTGGATAAGAGAGAGGAAATTGTCAGCAGTACCTTCAATTGGCATACCGTCTAGCAAGCGATCTTTACAGGCACCGCAGGTTGCGATCTCGTTCACTCGCTCCGTAGGAATACGGTTCATCGCTTTGCAGTGAGGACAGCGGGTAGTCATTGTTGTCATGATTTGGGTTCCAGTAAGTATTATTTCTTACTAATTTAACGACTACCCAAGTAATAGCAAAGCCGGATTAACAGATTCTATTGATAGAAATAATCTATCGATTAGGTTTACCTCTAATTTGATGGTCGATTATCGTTATCGGTTATTAATCAATGGGTATATCCCCTAGTGGATTAGCCCAAGTTCTTTTGCTTCCTCGATAGTTAGGCCGCTGGCACGAATATCTCGAAGCATCTCAATGCGACGGCGCGCTTCTGCCTGTTGGCGTTTGTTTTGGGAGATGTGTGAAGCCGTTTCGTCTTTGAAATCCCACTTTGAAGACACATCAGAAATTTCATTGTGATCGATAGAATTGATAGACACATTAACCTCCTAAAGAACCCCTGCGTCGAAATCAACTTATCTTTATCAAACGATTTTGCTGACGTTAAGACGTTAAAATCGACTTTGTGACACATCCCAAAATTGTGCAAAAACTATGAAAACTTGCTTTTCTCCACACCCAAACAGGGGTAATGTTGAAGGTTCCACCCTAGTGAAAAATCACGTTGTCAGATCACTTTTTCACAGACCTAATATTCCCTCTTTGACACAGCAATTTTATGCCTATTGGCAGAGTGATAATTAATCACTCAAGTGGTTGTTTATTATTAGCTTTGTCGATAGATTGCATGAATCGTTGATAACTTGGTCAATTGGTTTTACCAAGGGTTTACAGCGGTCGGAATATCCCATAATATTCACCGCACTTACGGAGAGATGGCTGAGTGGTTGAAAGCACCGGTCTTGAAAACCGGCATACGTTAATAGCGTATCTAGGGTTCAAATCCCTATCTCTCCGCCACATTCGAAGGGCTCGCATTTTTGCGAGCCCTTTTCGCGTTTTGGCCTTCGGAAAACGCGAGGTTCTGGGAAAAGAGGGAACGAGGGCCTTATATGGACTCCCTTGGGAAATCAACAAAGAAACAAAACTAAAACAAGGTATAGATGCGCACTTATATACGGGCTTTTTTGGGGAACTACCCCGCCCTAAAATGTAGTCGCACCAGTAAGCTAACTCTAGGAAGCGGTATCTAAGCACCTTAGGCCCTCTCTAGCTTTTACTGGTCGGTCTTACCTGTTTTACATCGCTCTTTGCTGATTATG
>NZ_PYMB01000030.1 GCF_003026455.1 Photobacterium rosenbergii | reverse complement strand
GAAAACATTCTTTGCTAAGTCGATGGCCAATGTATTAAGGTCGTTCATGTATGGACTCCTTTTGGCTAATCTTTCGTCGGATTAAGACCGTAACTCCTCAGGGAGAGGGAGTCCATACATCTAGGAACCGCTCTTCCCCGCCCCAAACAAAAACGGAGCCAATCGGCTCCGTTTTTAGATACAGTTCTATCGCTTCGCCTTACGGCATAGCATCAAACTCTTCACCTTCTTTGTCTACTTGCGGCGGCATTAGGTGCTCACGGGCAATACCCAGTTTCAGCGCCAGTGCCGAAGCCACGTAGATAGACGAGTACGTACCAACAGTGATACCGATCAACAAGGCTGCGGCAAAACCGTGGATCATACTGCCGCCCTTCAAGAACAGGGCAATAACCACGAACAATGTCGTTGCCGAGGTGATCAGGGTACGGCTTAGCGTTTGGGTGATAGAATTGTTCATCACCTCTACCGCTTCGCCTTTACGCATCTTACGGAAGTTTTCACGGATACGGTCGAAGACCACGATGGTATCGTTGAGTGAGTAACCGACAACGGTCAGCAGGGCTGCCACGATAGTCAGGTCAATCTCAATCTGGGTAAACGAGAAAATACCGATAGTGATGATAACGTCGTGGGCCAGTGCCAGTACCGCACCGGCAGCCAAGCGCCATTCGAATCGCATTGAAACGTATAGCAAGATACAGATCAGCGAGACCAAGATAGCCAAGCCACCCGCTTCTGCCAGTTCGTCACCCACATTCGGGCCAACGAACTCGATACGGCGCATTTCAACATTCTGGCCAGTACCCGTTCTTAGTGCATCGATGATCTGGTTGCCTAGTTTTTCACCCTGCGCATCTTCGCGCGGCTGAAGGCGAACCATGACGTCACGTGCCGTGCCAAAGTTCTGCACGATGGCATCACCAAAGCCCGCATCTTCCAACGACTCGCGGATCAGCACCAGATCTGCCGGTTGGTCAAAGCCAACCTCAATCAGGGTACCACCGGTAAAGTCCAGGCCCCAGTTCAGTTTCTGGGTCGTCACGGTACCGATTGCAGCGATAATCATAATAATCGAAAGGACAAATGCGCCTTTCGACCAGCGCATAAAGTCGATCGCCTTATCCGCTTTCATTATCTGAAACATGTCAGCGTCTCCTTAGATCGACAGTTTATCGACGCGCTTACCGCCGTAAACCAAGTTAACCAGTGCACGGGTACCAATGATAGCCGTGAACATGGAAGTCAAAATACCAATTGATAGCGTAACAGCGAAACCTTTAATCGCACCCGTACCCACTGCAAACAGAATGATTGCGGTGATAAGGGTAGTGATGTTGGCATCGGCAATGGTGCTAAATGCATTGGCGTAGCCTTGCTGAATCGCATGCTGCGGGCTGCGGCCCTCGCGAAGCTCTTCACGGATACGTTCAAAGATCAGTACGTTGGCATCAACTGCCATACCTACAGTCAGAACGATACCGGCAATACCCGGCAGGGTCATCGTCGCACCCGGGATCATCGACATCACACCGATAATCAAAACAAGGTTCATTAGCAGGGCCATGTTGGCAAACAAGCCAAAGCGGCGGTAGTAAAGCAGCGTAAACAGCATTACTGCGACCATACCCCAGATCATTGCCTGGATACCCATGTCGATGTTCTGCTGGCCCATAGATGGACCAATGGTACGCTCTTCCACAATTGAGATAGGTGCAATCAGGGCACCAGCACGCAATAGTAGCGCCAGGTTGTGGGCTTCTGCCTGCGAATCAATACCGGTAATACGGAAGTTACGGCCAAGCGCCGTCTGGATAGTGGCCTGGTTAATCACTTCTTCGTGTTTTTCCAGGATAACTTTTCCGCTCTCATCACGATCACCGCTGTCTTTATATTCGGTAAAGACAGTTGCCATCAGCTTGCCCACGTTATTACGTGAGAAGGCTGTCATCTTGCTACCACCTTCGCTATCAAGCGAGATGTTTACCTGAGGGCGGCCATATTCATCAGCACTCGAGCTTGCATCGGTAATGTGTGAGCCTGACAGGATCACACGCTTCTTCAGCACAACAGGACGATTATCACGGGTGAATTTCACTTCGCTACCCGCTGGTACACGGCCAGATGCCGCTGCCGCTAGGTCAGCTGAGTTATCCACTTCACGGAACTCAAGAGTTGCAGTTGCGCCCAGGATTTCCTTGGCACGCGCAGTATCTTGCACACCCGGTAACTGAACCACGATGCGGTTAGCACCTTGGCGCTGGACCAAAGGCTCGGCAACACCTAGTTCATTAACACGGTTACGCAAAATGGTAATATTTTGGTCAACTGCGTAGTTGCGAATTTCCTGAAGACGGGCATCAGTAAATGTCGCAGTTAGCAGGAAGCCGCTAGTCGTGTCGACAAACTGCATATCTGGGTGAAGACGCTGTAGTTCGCGCTTAGCTTCATCAAGCTGCTCTGCATTACGCAGGCGAACTTCCACCGCTTCATCGGTCTTGCTGATCGCGCGGTAACGGATCTTCGCTT
This sequence comes from Photobacterium rosenbergii, assembly GCF_003026455.1. GTDB lineage: Bacteria > Pseudomonadota > Gammaproteobacteria > Enterobacterales > Vibrionaceae > Photobacterium > Photobacterium rosenbergii. The sequence goes on along the minus strand of NZ_PYMB01000030.1, from coordinate 43,265 downwards.
CACGCAATTCAGTACGGAACGTTTCTTCTTGCTGGCCGAGCAACTTATCCATTGCTGCGTCCATGTCTACTTCCATCAAGAAATGCACACCGCCACGTAGGTCAAGACCCAGTTTCATAGGGTTGGCGCCGATGGATTCAAGCCAGGCTGGAGTAGAAGGGGCAAGGTTAAGGGCTACGATGAAATCATCGCCAAGCTGGTCGTTAAGAATATCGCGAGCACTAATTTGGGTATTAGTGTCGTTAAAGCGGACCAGGACAGTACCGTTTTCGAAAGCGACTGATTTATAAGAGATTTGATTTTGTTTTAAATCTTCGGTGACGGCATCCAGCGTGGACATATCTGCCGAGGCGCCACGCGCCCCGGAGATTTGAATTGCTGGATCTTCGCCGTAAACATTGGGAAGCGCATAAAGCAAACCGATAAGTAGCGCGAACACTACCATCAGGTTCTTCCACAAGGGATAACGGTTTAGCACTGCTATGATCCTTTAAGCAAATTTTATAGAGACTTCATTGTGCCTTTTGGCAGAACGGCAGTAACGAAGTCTTTCTTGATAGTCACTTCAGTTGTGTCGTTCAGACCGATAACAATGTAGTCATTTTCTTCAGAAACCTTAGAGATTTTACCTACAAGGCCACCGCTGGTAAGCACTTCGTCACCTTTGCCCATAGAAGACATAAGGTTCTTGTGCTCTTTCACACGTTTTGCCTGTGGGCGGTAAATCATGAAGTAGAAGATTACGGCAAAAAGGCCAAGCATGATAAATAGTTGCATACCGCCGCCCTGTGGGGCACCTTCCGCTGCTGCGTGTGCTTGAGAAATCAGACTCATTTACTAACGTCCTCGATTATTTGTTGTCATTTAAAGGTGGAACTTCACGGTTACGACGTGCATAGAATTCCTCTACAAACACATCGAAACGATCTTCTTCAATCGCCTTGCGGATACTTTCCATCAAACGCTGGTAGTAACGCAAGTTGTGGATTGTGTTAAGGCGCGCACCCAGAATCTCATTACATTTATCCAGGTGGTACAGATACGCCTTCGAGTAGTTGCGACAAGTGTAACAGTCACAGTGCGGATCGAGAGGGGTTGTATCCGTTTTATGTTTCGCATTACGGATCTTGATCACACCTCCGGTCACAAACAAGTGGCCATTTCGGGCATTTCGAGTAGGCATTACGCAATCGAACATGTCGATACCACGGCGAACACCTTCAACCAGGTCCTCTGGTTTACCCACACCCATTAGGTAGCGCGGCTTGTCTTCAGGTAGCTGAGGACAGGTGTGCTCAAGTACGCGGTGCATGTCTTCTTTCGGCTCACCGACAGCAAGACCACCAACCGCATAACCGTCAAAGCCGATTTTTGTCAGGCCTTCAACAGAAACATCTCGCAAGTCTTCATATACACTACCTTGGACGATACCAAATAGCGCATTTTTGTTACCAAGTTTGTCAAAGTGGTTGCGGCTGCGCTGTGCCCAGCGTAGTGACATCTCCATCGACTTCTTCGCTTCATCGTGTGTCGCTGGGTACGGCGTACACTCATCGAAGATCATCACTACGTCAGAGCCCAAGTCTTTCTGGATTTCCATCGACTTCTCAGCGTCCATGAAAATCTTGTCACCGTTCACAGGGTTACGGAAGTGAACACCTTCTTCAGTGATCTTACGGATGTCACCCAAGCTAAATACCTGGAAACCACCTGAATCGGTCAGGATAGGACCCTGCCACTGCATAAAGTCATGCAGGTCGCCGTGCATCTTCATGACTTCCTGGCCTGGGCGTAGCCACAGGTGGAAAGTGTTACCCAGTAGGATTTGCGCACCGGTTTCTTTTACTTCTTCCGGTGTCATGCCTTTAACCGTACCGTAAGTACCAACTGGCATGAAAGCAGGGGTTTCTACCGTGCCGCGCTCAAACTGCAGACGGCCACGACGGGCACGTCCCTGGGTTTTATCTAATTCAAATTTCACAAAGCCTCCAACAGCCAGAGAAACAATCTGACATCAACGCCCCCATCCTGCTAAGGTCAGGGGCATAACAATGGCACCAGCAGGCAATAAGCCCACCATGCCCAATATCACCTGCCAAAGCATTAGCAGGTTTTCCACTCCGCCCTAAAGCCTAGTGGATGAATTTGCCATCGTCTGAACTTAATTATCCAGAGATGAAAAAATACAAAGGCCGCATTTTAGCAAATGCAGCCTTAAGTGACACTGACTTCGTCAATGAATCGTGTAATTACACAGTTTTACGGGTAATAAACATCGAGTCACCGTAGCTGAAGAAACGGTATTTGTTTTCAACAGCTTGCTTGTAAGCGTTCATCGTATGCTCATAACCGGCAAACGCACTGACCAACATGATCAGGGTTGATTCCGGTAAATGGAAGTTAGTGATCAGTACATCAATCAACTGGTATTCATAACCTGGGTAAATGAAGATTTCTGTATCGCCGAAAAACGGCTTTAGCTCAGTGCCTTTCTGTTTGGCATCCTGAGCAGCGCTTTCCAGTGAGCGTACGGATGTCGTACCCACCGCAACCACACGCTTACCATTGGCTTTAGTCTCGTTAATTGCCTTAACGACGTCTTCTGGTACTTCAACATACTCGGCGTGCATGTGGTGGTCGTTGATATTATCTACACGAACTGGCTGGAAAGTACCCGCACCCACATGAAGAGTAACGAATGCAAAGTTCACACCTTTTGCTTTCAGCGCCGCCATTAGCTCATCATCAAAGTGCAAACCTGCAGTTGGTGCAGCAACAGCACCCGGCTTGGCGTTGTATACCGTCTGGTAACGCTCTTTGTCGGCATCTTCATCAGGGCGGTCAATGTAAGGAGGCAGCGGCATATGACCCACTTCTTCCAGAATTTCCAGTACTGTCTTGTCACTGTTGAAGCGGATTTCAAACAATGCATCATGACGAGCAACCATTTCCGCCTGGTACTCATCATTATCGCCAAGGAACAGTTCATTACCCGGCTTCGGTGATTTTGACGCACGTACGTGGGCAAGAATACTCTTGTCATCCAGCATACGTTCAACCAGCACTTCTAGCTTACCGCCTGACGCCTTGCGACCAAACAAACGCGCTGGGATAACACGGGTATTGTTGAATACCAACAAATCACCCGGTTCAACCAAATCAAGGACATCCTTAAAACCTTTGTGCGCCAGCTCACCCGTATTACCGGTTAGCTGCAGCAATCGACTAGCAGTACGCTGAGGTTGTGGGTAACGAGCGATCAGCTCATCAGGAAGGTCAAAGTCAAAATCAGAAACTTGCATCATTAGGGCCCTAAATTACAGCAGGCAGCTAGTATATGCCGCCTCACTGCAATATCAAGCAAAGATCACCCGCTGCTAGGCCATGCCCCGGCGACGGACCCACATCACCATTGTTAGCATAAGCATACCGGCTATTCCTATACTGCCTCCGCTGCTGCCACTGTTGCCACCACCACCCGCGACAGACTGGCCTCCCTCTACCGCAGCACCCACCCCATCGTAGTTAGCAAGGAAAGGATCGACCGAAAACTCTGATGTAGCCTGGGACAGAAACGCCGGGCCTATCTGCCCTTCTATCCAGCCAATTTGGCTGGCAACTTCCGAGTAAACACCTGGCAACCGCCCTGCACACCCTTCCCCGAAGCTGACTAAGCCAACCAGACGCAAACCAAAGTCACTGTCCGATGCCCGTAAAGGATCCTGCCAAACCAATGGGCCACCCGAATCACCAAAGCAGCTGTCTCGGCCTAAAGTCGGCGACACCGAGCCTGCGCATAAATAGATAGCGTAATCGCTGCTGTTGATATTGCTTCCCCACATAGAGTCGCAGATATTGTCCGGTACGCCTGATAACAATGTCTGCTGCAACCGGGTCGCCCCAGAACTGGAATCATTAGCATCGGTACTGCCCCAGCCTGATACTAATAAGTTAGGCTGTCGCTCGCCGTCTGTTACCCAACCATTAGCGAAGGCTTCATCGGCGCGTTGCTGCTCACCTGCAGTAGCAAGGCGAATTGGAAGCGCACCATCAGGAAGCGTACTGGATAATTTGAGAATGGCTATATCGTTGGCAAACCGGGATGAGTTGTAATTAGGGTGAAGTACAATTTCACTTACTGCCACAGAGTTGAGTGAGCCCGCACTGAAAATACTGGTGATGCCTGCCCATACCTGCACATTTTCGGGTCTGACAGTTTCAGAACCATTACGCATACAGTGGGCTGCTGTCAAAACTACATCTTCACTGATGACCACCCCGCCACAAATGAAAGTCCTGTCCTGGGAGCCCTCAACAAATGTCATATTAAGGTAAGCCTGCCAAGGTATTTCATTGGTCCCAGATTCAATACCACCAATAATTTTGGGTTGGGGAACGGGGTCATCACTATGAGCATAGAATGGTAACCACATCGCCCAAGACAGCAAAATAAACAGCAGCTTACGCATTGACTCATTCCTCTACAGCATCATTTCAATGAGTATACGACACATTCTTAAATTTAACTTATGAGAAACATATGAGACACAGTCAAATAACTTACACGTTCTTTGACTGGCGTCATAGGTCGTGCAGTTAAGATTGGCTACATTCATATAAGAAGCAGAAAAAATACACTGAGAAGCCCGGATTAATGGGCAATAACAACAAATAACTCACCGTTATTGAGGAGGCTTTATGTTTACCGTTGCCGATATGATGACGCCCCACCCCCATACCTTGACCGCATCCCATACGTTGGCTGATGCCAAACGACTCATGGCCAAGCATCATATTCACCACGTCCCTATCACCGACAAAGACAACCATTTGGTTGGCCTCGTCAGCCAACGGGATATCCTGTCAGCCCAAGAATCAAGCCTTGAGCAGATCTCCAAGAGCACTTTTATCTCCGCTTTGGATATTCCCCTCGAGCAAACCATGCACCGCAACTTAATGAGTGTTGATCCGACAGCAGGGCTCAAAGAAGCGGCACTGTATATGCAAAAACATCAGATTGGCTGTTTGCCTATTGTCGACCACAATAAATTAGTGGGTATCATCACCGATACGGATTTCGTTTCTATCGCTATTAATTTATTAGAGTTACAAGAAGAGGTCGAACCGCTTGAAAACGATGCTCAATCAGCTTACTGAAATTTACTTCAAGCCTGCGCCAGAAAGCACAGCAGACTATGTTAACGCATGAACTTTCTGGCCCACCTCCATCTCGCCCAGCAATGCAACAGCCACCTAGCAGGCAACCTTGTTGCCGATTTCGTTAGGGGCGATCCCTACCGGCAGTTCGATAAAGACATCGCAGATGGGATCAAGCTCCACCGCTTCGTCGACAGTTATATTGATGCCATGCCGGAAGTTAGGCAGTGCAGGCAATTATTCGGGGCGGATACCCGAAGAGTCAGTGGTATTGCCCTCGATATGGTCTGGGATCACTTCCTCGCCCGCCACTGGCAGCATTTTCACCCCCATTCGCTGAATGATTTTGTCAACACTGCTCGCACCGAGGTTGAGCCATATCAGCACAACATGCCTGAAGCCTACCTACTGATGATGAACCGGATGTGGCAGCAAAACTGGTTGTTGCAATACCAATATCCCGAAACATTGGAGACGGCTCTGGTTCGAATGGCCAGTCGCCGGCCGAGGCTCCACCAGCTCGCCCTAACCCCCGCTGTCCTGATGGCTAACTACGACCAACTTGAACAACAATTTTTCCTGATTTACCCGCAAGTCGAAACAGCCGCAAAAAGCTATCAGCCTAACCCGTAAAACCCCACAAACGCAGATAAAAAAAGAGCGCCCGATTAGGCGCTCAAAAATCAAAATAGGTTATAACAATTACTAGGAGGTTTGGGTTTATGGGTTATTTGAACTGATCTTCCTCGGTCGACCCTGTCAGTGCTGTGACCGACGAGTTGCCCCCTTGGATAGTATTGGTCATCTTGTCGAAGTAACCGGTACCCACTTCCTGCTGGTGAGCCACAAAGGTATAGCCCTTCTCGGCAGCTTCAAACTCTGGACGCTGAACTTTCTCAACATAATGACGCATGCCCTCACCCTGAGCATAAGAGTGAGCCAGCTCGAACATGTTGAACCACATGTTATGGATACCTGCTAGGGTAATGAACTGGTACTTATAGCCCATATCCGACAGTTCTTGCTGGAACTTGGCAATGGTTTCGGCATCCAGATTCTTCTCCCAGTTGAAAGACGGCGAGCAGTTGTAGGCCAACAGCTGATCCGGGTACTGGGCATGAATGGCTTCTGCGAACTTACGTGCCTCTTCCAAACATGGTGTTGCGGTTTCACACCAAATCAAATCAGCGTATGGTGCATAAGCAAGGCCACGGGCGATTGCCTGGTCAATACCGGCACGCACGCGGTAGAAACCTTCCTGAGTACGGTCACCGATAATGAAGTCTTTATCGTATGGGTCGCAGTCTGAAGTCAGTAGATCCGCCGCGTTGGCATCGGTACGGGCGATCACCAAGGTCGTCGTGCCTGCCACATCCGCCGCCAGGCGAGCCGCTACCAGCTTCTGCACCGCTTCTTGGGTAGGCACCAACACTTTACCGCCCATGTGGCCACACTTCTTGACCGACGCAAGCTGATCTTCGAAGTGTACACCTGCTGCACCGGCATCAATCATATTGCGCATCAGCTCATAGGCATTCAGCACCCCACCAAAACCTGCTTCCGCATCGGCAACGATTGGCAGGAAGTAATCAATACCTTCTTCCGGAGAGCTGCCGGTTGACCACTGGATTTGGTCAGCACGGCGGAACGAGTTATTGATACGTTTAACCACAGCAGGTACTGAATCTACTGGGTAAAGTGACTGGTCTGGATACATGCTCGAGGCTGTATTGTTATCAGCGGCAACCTGCCAACCCGAAAGATAAATGGCTTCAATACCCGCTTTGGCTTGCTGTACCGCCTGGCCGCCAGTCAGTGCGCCCAAACAGTTGACGTAGCCTTTTTTGGCACTGCCTTTGACCAAATCCCACAGCTTATCGGCTCCTCGCTGGGCGATAGTATTTGCCGGGGCAAACGAGCCGCGTAGGTTAATGACCTCTTCTGCGGTATAGGTACGCTTTACATGCTTCCAACGTGGGTTTTCCGCCCAATCCTTTTCCAATGCTTCGATTTGTTGCTGGCGAGTCAATGTCATAATGATGTCCCTCGTTTCATTTGGCGATAATCCGCATCACATTTTGTTATTGGTAAACTGACTTTTATATCGGCCCGATAGGCTTAAGCATCCGGGCCCTTTCTCGTTATTGGCTTTGTTGGTGTTACTAATTCTATTGATTTTCCGACTTAGTGCTTAAGGCAGATACTCGTAGCCCGGCAGTGTCAAGAAGTTGACCAACTCATCACTGGTGGTCAATTGTGACATCAGCACTGCGGCCTCGTTATACCTACCCTGCTGGAAGTGCTCACTGCCAAGCTCTTGCTCTAGCACCTCCATTTCCTCTTTAAGCATCTGCTCGAACAAGGCTTTGGTTACCACATCGCCATTGCTCAGTGTCTTACCGTGTTTGATCCACTGCCAGATAGATGCACGTGAAATTTCTGCCGTTGCTGCATCTTCCATCAAGCCGTAGATTGGCACGCAGCCGTTACCGGAGATCCATGCTTCGATATACTGTACCGCTACGCGGATATTGTGGCGCATCCCCTCTTCGGTCCTGTCCCCTTCACAAGGCTCAAGCAGCATGTCGGCGGTAATGGGTGCGTCGTCACTGCGTGAAATATCAAGCTGGTTCTTTCGCTCACCAAGCACTTCGTTAAAGACGGCTTTGGCTGTACTGGCCAGCCCTGGGTGGGCAACCCAAGTGCCGTCATGACCATTGTTGGCCTCTAAGGACTTATCGGTTTGGATTTTGTTGAGCACCCATTCATTCCGCTCTGGATCTTTCGACGGTATGAAGGCTGCCATCCCGCCCATTGCAAAGGCACCTCGGCGGTGACAAGTTTTCACCAACAGGCGTGAATAGGCGTTGAGGAAAGGTTTTTCCATTGTCACTACTTGTCGATCCGGCAGGATACGATCTGGATGGTTCCTCAGTGTCTTGATGTAGCTGAAGATGTAATCCCATCGACCACAGTTAAGGCCAACGATATGTTCTTTGAGGCTGTAGAGGATCTCTTCCATCTCAAATACTGCTGGCAACGTTTCAATCAGTACTGTGGCTTTGATGGTACCTCTCGGCAGTTCGAACGTGTCTTCGGTAAAACTGAATACCTCACTCCACCACGCTGCTTCCTGATAAGCCTGTAGTTTAGGGATATAAAAGTAAGGGCCACTACCTTTTTCAAGCAGTGCCTTGTGGTTGTGATAAAAGTAGAGAGCAAAATCAAGCAAGCAGCCAGGAATCGGCTCACCCTGCCAAAGCAAATGCTTTTCCGGTAAGTGCAGGCCGCGCACCCTACAGATCAATACTGCGGGATCTTCATTGAGTTGGTAATGCTTGCCAGATACAGGATTGGTATAGGAAATCGTACCGTTGACCGCATCTTTCAGGTTCTGCTGGCCGGCCAGCACTTCTCCCCATGCCGGCGCAAAAGAATCTTCGAAGTCAGCCATAAAGACTTTTACATCGGCATTGAGCGCGTTGATCACCATCTTGCGATCTACCGGGCCAGTAATTTCCACCCGGCGATCTTGCAAGTCTTGCGGGATATTCTGGACCTTCCATTCGCTGTTTCGAATTTCAGCAGTGTCAGGTAGGAAATCAGGCAGGCTGCCTGCATCTATAGCAAGTTGACGGTGCTCCCGGGTAGCAAGAAGCTCAGGGACACGTCCGGCAAAACGCTGCACTAGGCGCTCCAAGAAAGCCAAAGCCTCATCATTTAGGATATCTGCTTGCTCTGCCGTTAGCGGCGTTTGTAGTGAAAGCTTCACTTCATGGTTAGTAGACATGTCGTTTTCCATTTTTAACGCTCCCTTACGAATGTAACTTAATCACCACCCTAACCAAGTCCACTTTTATCTTCACTCAAAACAAACTTGGCCTTAACGCCCTATTTACGTTGCCGCAACATACGCCCAATTGCAAGGGCAAGCAATTTAACCGAGGAGTGAACACCACAACCAAAGCGATAAAAAACAATAAGTTATAAAAAGTAGAGCAATAACTCAAAACACTAAATTGAAACAAATTTCAGGTAAAAACTCGGTTTTATTGCCAATAACTTTTTTCCCGCCATTTCGTAACTACTTACGTAATTAAATTACAGAAAATTCAAATTCAAACACTTGTCCTGATCTGCGTTTCAAACAGAAAGGTTATTTTTTAGAAGCAGTAATACGCTTAAAAAACAAACATTAGAGTTACCGTATTGGTCATTTTTTATACACAAAAAGCATAGACCCTTAATCAACCGGTTTCATTTATTTTTAATGCGAAACATAATAAACCTACAAATTGAAGCCAGTTTCTTTCGACTAGGTAATTGCGATATACCAGAAAGGGGTGAGCATACAGAACATTATGCTGAGATAGGCGGTTTTTCCTCAGCACTTAATTTACGTAAGGGAAATAAAGCAAAGTAGCCGCTAAATAAGCGGCTACAAAAGAAAAATTGGCAGAATGAAGTGCTTACAGTAGCTCTTCAACAATATCGGCAAGACGCTCGAAAGTACGGGTACGGCTGGAGGTTGGGCGCCAGACAAGGCCAATTTTACGGTATGCCTCCTGACCTGGCGGATCAACCACCACGAGGTTTTGGTTGTGCAGCAAGCCGTGGTCAATCGCCATTTGCGGGATGAAGGTTGTCCCCAAACCATTAGCCACCATCTGTACCAGGGTATGGAGGCTCGTAGCAGTAAACGGGTTAATCTTCTCTTTGGTCGTTAGCTTACAGGCTGACACCGCATGATCGGTAAGGCAGTGCTCTTTTTCCAGTAAGAACACCGATTCATCAGGCAGATCGGCATAACGTAAGGGCGTAGTGACTTGCTCGGCCTGGTTACGGCTGATAACCATCTTGAATGCATCCCGCCCCACAACCCGGCTGTGCATACCATTAATCTCTACCGGCAATGCCAAGATCAGGACATCCATCTCGCCATTACGCAATGCAGCCAACAGGTTGGTGGTCGTATCTTCGCGCAACAGTAGATTAAGGTTTGGATGAAGGCGGTTCACTTCCTGAACCAGATCACACAACAAGAATGGCGCAATGGTCGGTATACACCCCACCCTTAACTGGCCTTCCATGCCATCCCCGGTACAATTGGACAGCTCCATCAGATCTTGGCTTCTCGCCAGTAACTCGCGGCTACGTGCGACAACATCTTCGCCTGTTGAAGTGAAAACGAGGGATTTGTTATCTCTTTCGATAAGTTGGCAGCCAATCAGTTCTTCAAGGTTCTGTACCCCGGAACTCAATGTCGACTGACTGACAAAGCAGCGCTTGGCGGCTTCGCCAAAATGACGGGTTTCAAATAAAGTAACTAAATAGTGCAACTGTTTTAGAGAAGGAAACTTGTTCATCGTAATTTTCGATTACATCAATCTATTTATTCCGCTTTTTTGAATTTACCAGTTTCGTTATAGTTTGTCTCGTCCAACAGAGAGCCGACCGGAAAGGTAGGCGACAAACACAATATTTAGGAGCACCAACATGGTACTAGTAGGTCGTCAAGCACCAGATTTTACTGCTGCAGCTGTTCTAGGTAACGGCGAAATCGTTGATAACTTCAACTTTGCAGAATTCACTAAAGGTAAGAAAGCAGTAGTATTCTTCTACCCACTTGACTTCACTTTCGTATGTCCTTCTGAGCTAATCGCTTTCGACAAGCGTTTCGAAGACTTCCAAGCGAAAGGCGTAGAAGTAATCGGTGTTTCTATCGACTCTCAGTTCTCTCACAACGCATGGCGTAACACTGCTGTTGAGAACGGCGGTATCGGTCAGGTTAAGTACCCACTAATCGCTGACGTTAAGCACGAAATCTGTAAAGCTTACGACGTTGAGCACCCAGAAGCAGGCGTTGCTTTCCGTGGTTCTTTCCTAATCGACGAAGAAGGCGTTGTTCGCCACCAGGTAGTTAACGACCTACCACTAGGCCGTAACATCGACGAAATGCTACGTATGGTTGATGCTCTAAACTTCCACCAGAAGAACGGTGAAGTTTGCCCAGCGCAGTGGGAAGAAGGTAAAGCAGGTATGGACGCATCTCCAAAAGGTGTTGCTGACTACCTATCTGAGCACACTGCAGACCTAGCTAAGTAATTTAGCAATCACACCACGCTCAACGGTGTGAAGGTAAAAACGCAAAAGCGTAAAGCCAATTGTCAGCCAAAGACAAAATAATGAGGCCCGGATACACCGGGCCCTTTTTATATCTGGGGTTTTATCCCCATCGCCCATCGCCCATCGCCCATTAGAATATTGATCTATTCAATATTCTCCCTACCCAATATCGTCTACACTGCTTGTCACCTCAACCCACTCTCTAGCTGTTGCTATGACCATTGATCATATTGAAGTTTGTATCGATAACATCGAATCCCTGCACCTTGCTCAGCAAGGCGGAGCAACCCGTATCGAGCTTTGTTCCTCTCTTGCCCTTGGCGGCCTAACTCCCAATGCCGGGTTAATGCAATTGGCCGCCAAACACGCCAAGGTACCGGTTTATGCTATGATCCGGCCTCGTCAGGGGGACTTCCTATTCTCCAGCCAGGATAAAGAAATCATGCTGGCAGATGCCCACCAGGCAAAACTAGCAGGACTCGATGGCATAGTGATTGGTGCGCTGAACGATGACAGCACAGTTGATAAAGCGTTTTTGACCGACCTCTGTCGGACTGCGGATGGGATGGGCCTGACGTTCCACCGAGCTATCGACCAATGCTTAGAACCGATGGCTGCACTGGATATCATTATGCAGCACAACTGCGAGCGTGTACTTACTTCCGGCCTCAAAGCCAATGCCTTTGATGGTATCCCTATGCTCAAACAAATGGTGGAATACTGTGGCGATCGCCTCGCGATTATGGCCGGTGCGGGAGTCAATGCAGGCAATGTTGCTCAAATCGTCCAGCAGACAGGTGTCAAAGAAGTACACCTGTCTGGCAAATCGACGCGTCCTTCCCTAATGCAAAACTATGCCAATTCGGCCCATATGGGCAATGCCGATATCGATGACTTCGCGATTCCTGTCACTGCCCCCGAAAAAATAGCCGCTGTTCGCAATGCCCTAGCAAAAGCTTAAGAATCAGAAATTCCCGCCATGATTAGGGGCAACTTGCCCCTAAAAAAACTGCTCGCCAGCTCAACCATTTACCACTCCCATTCGTCAAAGCTCACTTCTAGGGTTACTCTTTTGTTATCAAACTAAAACAAAGAAGAGACTCCCTATGCCTTTCGTCCCCCCAAAGAAAAAACTCAAAAAAAGCGACTATGAAGCTGAACTGGAGCGCCTGCAGATTGAATTGGTCAAGATGCAGGAGTGGATAAAACAAGAGGGACTGAAGGTAGTAGTGGTTTTCGAAGGCCGCGATGCTGCCGGTAAGGGTGGCGTCATTAAGCGCATCACCGAAAAGCTCAACCCCCGTGTTTGTCGTATTGTCGCTCTGGCCAAACCTACTGATCGTGAACGTACCCAATGGTACTTCCAACGTTATGTTGCCCACCTACCGGCAGAAGGCGAAATGGTGCTGTTTGACCGCAGCTGGTACAACCGGGCAGGTGTCGAGCACGTGATGGGGTTCTGCAGCGACGGCGAATACGAAGAGTTCCTTCGCTCCTGTCCCGAGTTCGAGCGGATGCTCAAACGCTCCGGTATTATTCTGCTCAAATACTGGTTTTCCGTCTCCGACGAAGAGCAGGAAAAGCGCTTCAAGGAACGCATCAACACCCCGATCAAACGCTGGAAATTCAGCCCGATGGACTTGGAGTCCCGCAGCCGCTGGGCCGCCTATTCCGCGGCCAAAGATCGGATGTTTGCCTATACAGATACCAAGCAATGCCCTTGGTGGGTCGTTGATGCCGATACCAAAAAGAAAGCCCGGATCAACTGTATCTCCCACCTACTGAGCCAAATCCCCTACCAAGATATTGAATACCCTGATATCGAATTACCTGAGGTCAACAAGGAAGGCTATATCCGAGTCCCAGAAGAGAACCAAACCTTTGTGCCTGACTTGTTTAACGGCGATTAAGCTTGGTTAAATAAAATAATGTTTTATTAAATACCAAAGACAAGGAATGGCATGGCCAAAGATCTCTATGCGAGCCTCGACCTCAATCTGCTGCGTACTTTTGTGATCCTTTCGCAAGAACTCAATATGCGTAAAGCCTCAGAGCGGTTGTTCGTCAGCCAACCGGCCATTAGCCAAGCACTGCAGAAGCTACGCAGCCACTTTGACGATGAACTATTCGTTAAGACCCGCCACGGCCTAAAGCCTACTGCGCTGGGTATCGAACTGGCCGAAAATATTAGCCCGTTACTCGATGAATTATCGAGCACCCTTAATGCGGGCAATACTTTCTCACCATCCCAGATTGAAGGCACACTGAAACTCGCACTGACTCCCAATATTTTAACTTACTTATCCACCCCGCTATATTTGAAAATTCGTCAGGCTGCGCCAAACGTCAACCTGCACCTCCATAACTGGTCACCGACATCCCTTGAAGAAATCAACAATGGTGAGATAAGCCTGGGCGTGAACTTTGAGATCCACCATGCGCCGAAGGAGTTGATCCAAAAAAAGATATGTGACGATAAGTTCACTGTGTATGTCCGTAAAGATCACCCTCTTAGCAAAACGACTATCACCCCCAAGGATCTCGATGGCTTAGAGGCCGCCAGCATTATTATTTCTGACTGGAACTCAAATATTCCCGTTGCCGAGAAAGTGATGCGTTCTCATGGCTTTACTATTAGAACGGCTTTTCGTTCAGAGTTGCCCATGGCTATCTTAGATATCATTAAACACACAGATATGTTCTTTCCGGCCTCCTCTTTTCTTCCGAAAGAAGAAAGGGATCAACTGCGCGGCCTAAAACTAAAAATAAACAACCAAGACTTAAAAATCCCCCTGATGGCGTATTACCACCAGCGTAACCGCCGAAGTCCACTCATAACCTGGCTGTTAGGCTTAATCGAGGAGTCATTGCAAGAATATACAACAGGAGAGCAATAACTCCCCTCTAGCCCTCCTATCTTGCCCGCACTTCTCTGGTGGGCTTCCGCTCGGCCCTGCTCATAAGCAATGCTTAATCTCTTTATAAGCAACCATAATTAATAACTTTCACTTAATGGCTAAATAACAACCTCTGATTAGAGCTCATCATGCTGGGTGTTTATTATTCACCCCGTCAACACGGCAGCATGGCAAACATCGCTTCCATGGCATCTCATTTATTAAAAATAACTGCCCTCTAGCCAACACCTTTGCTACCTCGTTCTGCTAACGGGCAAATGACAACACGTTCTAATTAAGAGTATCCAATGAAAATTAAACTGATTGCTTCATTAGTGGCTGCAACAATTCTAACTGGCTGTTCATCATCGTCTGGCTCGAAAAACGATACGGTTGATCCTGAGTTTGATAACCCGCGTGCTGGCATTGAAAACCCGATTGAAAAAGAAAAGCCGAACGATGGCCTTATTTACGATAATAACGGCAATGTGATTGGTATTGATGGCACTGACAATGGCTGGGGTTTACTCCCTCCTGAAGACCACCCTATTGAAAGGCCTGGTATAGATGCCCCAATACAAGATGCAACTGGCAATATTCAAGGTGGAAGTCAGTTTAACCCTGAAACCGAACGAGGCGTAATCTCTGCTGATTCAGGTGAATCCATTGTCGTACTTGCTTCTGGCCATTTGATCCTGCGCGATGAGTCTGGGGCACCAATCGGAGTCGTAAAGGTTGATGAACAAGGCAATATCACCAGTGCCCGTACCGACCACCACTTCGGCAATATCACTCAAAACGGTGATAACCAATACATCCTGAGCACTGGAAAGGACGGTGAGTACATTGTTATCAACACTGATGGTAACGGCCGCTGGGAGATTGAAGATAGTGGCGGTACAGGTGGTCTATCACCAGATTTTGGCGATACACCGGATTGGGGCACAGGAATTAGTGATGGGAAAGAAACAGGCCACGGTGATATCGAGGTTGAGGCAGGAAATGCCGGAAAAGTCATTACTGTCACAGGTAACAATGGCAACCAAATCGTAGTTAACACTGAGAATGGCTCCGTCGATATTAACGGCCAAAGCAGCCCTGTTTACGTCGATGATAACGGTTTCATCCGCTCCGTAGACAATGGGCTAATTATTGCCAAAGTCGATAACTCAGCTATTGAAAAAGGCTATGTCACCATTACTGGATGGCAGGGTAACTCACTTATTCTCCAGAATGATAACGGACGACTAATGGTATCGGTCGATAAGTCAGGGCAAAACCGACCAACACTGAAGCAACGCCCGAACCTATCTAGCGAGCAAAAGTCCCAGCTCCGAGCTAAGTCTCGTGACCTGCGCGACGCTATCAAGGCCAAGGTAGAGCGTTCATAAGCCAACTACAGTAAACCAAGCCGCCTTATGGGGCGGCTTTCTTCTCTTATGGTAAACCTTATGACACGCTTCTTTTACGCTTTGACCGTATGGCTCTCTCTTGCAGCTAGCCACCTTTCAATCGCCAACGAGGCTCAATTGGGTGCTCAAGTTTCCAAAACAGGTGATAATTGGATTGGCACTGTAACAGGCAGCTTGCAGGTCACAGAGCAAATCAATGTGAGTGCTGAGATCGACTCTACGGGGTACCTGGAGATCGGAACGGGTTACGGCTTGATGTTGGGGCAAATTTACACCGAGGCCTTTGCCAGTTATGGACGCGCTGACAGTATCGATATTTACGATGCCGGGGTATTTTCCGGCACGGCTCTAACAGAAACTGTCATGCTTTACGCCAGCACATCACATGAATGGCGAAAAACCAAGACGATGCTCGATCTTGATTGGTTTGACCAAAGGGAATGGAAAACCACAGTCGGTGTTAGCTACAGCCCGTCCCCTTGGCTAAACACTAGCTACAGTTTCAACCATGATAGGCTGCTGTCTGGTGCTCGCTTCTCGCAGGACATCATCAATGACAACATCAACAGCCACGACGTGACTATCACGTTTAAACCCAAGTGGGTTGAGCCATATATCAAATACACCTACGGGGAATACCGAGCCCGTCCAGGCGAGCAAATAACATCAGACAGCACGATAGAGGCTGGCATTAACTTTCGTTTCAAGTAACAACATAATACTTGGCCATTTGGTACTCGCCCCTGTTTCTCTTCTTCAGGGGTCTTTTTGCCATTTCTGCCTTAATGCTGATACTTGACACCTACAAGCTGTGATATCTTGATTGATGAGTAAATTAGTCAGGAATGCGCAATGGCCAAAGATCTCTCAGCCAATCTCGATCTCAACCTACTAAAAACCTTGCTGGTTATCTATCAAGAGCAGAACCTGCGCAAGGCATCGGAGCGCCTGTTCGTTACCCAGCCCGCAGTCAGCCATGCACTGCAAAAGCTCCGCCTGCATTTTGATGATGAGTTGTTTACCAAAACAAGAACAGGTCTTAAGCCAACCCCTTACGTGGAACAGCTCTGCCAAGAATTATCACCTGCTCTCGATAATTTATTCAAGGCTGTCAACAGCAATCAGGAATTTGACCCTCGCCAGCTTACCGGCAAAATACGAATCGCCCTCGCCCCCCAGTACCTCCATGCTTTTGGCAGCCGGCTTTATTTACTTATTCAGCAGCAAGCACCTGACAGCCAGGTCGAAATCACCAACTGGAGTGCGACTACTTTCCCGGAACTTCTCAACGGCAACACCCAAATAGCCTTGAACTATGACACAGCCAACACCAGCAAGGAGCTATACCGCCAAGCCATTCCGGGCGATAAAGGGGTCGTCATTGTCCGCAGGGATCACCCTTTTGATAAACCAACAATGAGTGTCATTGATGCAAAGGATGCTGGTTTTGCTTGCTTGATCGTGCCCGAGCGTAGTGAGCAAGCAGCTGATATTGAAAAATATTTTGCCCACCATAACCTAACAGCAACCATTAGTTTCCGTTCGACCTCACCTGAAACCATTCTTCAAATTGTCAAACAGACCGATCTACTATTTCCGACCTTGGATATAATGGTGCCAGATGACGACCCAGATTTTAGGAAAATAGATGCACATATAGATTTTCCTGTCGCTGATTTTTCTACGGTTTGCTTCTACCACCAATCCAAACACAAAGATCCACTCACCCAGTGGCTGTTTGGCCTTATCAAACAATTACACCATGAGCTAGTGTAAACAATTGCAATAAATCGCATGAATAACAGAGTTAAGGTTTAGTAATTAGATAAATAGCAAAGCAAAAATTAGTATTTACCTCGCTGGCAAGGAAAGCACGGCAACCCAAAAGTCAGATTCTTTGCAGCAGGTAAATAATGAAAAAAACACTCTTTTCGCTCACTCTAGCCGCTTTTTTCTCTTCACAAGCATTTGCAGACAAGTCTGGTGCTTATATCGGCGCCGACATTGGCTCCAACTATGTCGGCTCCTACTACCTGGACAGTCACATTGGTCTAGTTGCCGGTTACGACTTTCAACTATCGCCCAAGGTTGTTGTTGGTATCGAGGGCGAATATCGCAATATGGGCAGCGACAGCGCCTTTGACGGTACATCAGGTACCAGTATTAGTGCCGATGCCAGTGCCTCTTATTACGGAATTAACATCAAGCCAAAATATTACTTCACCGACAATATCTATGGCGCAGTCATGGTCGGTTTACACCGGGTTACTTACGAAGAAAAGCTGACAATAGGTAGCAACGTACTGGGCGGCAAAGATACCGCCAACGGCTTTGGCTATGGCTTCGAAGGGGGTTACGACCTTAACCGCAATATCAGCTTCCGAAGCGGGATAAAAGTCGTAACAGCCGATGTTCTCGGTTATGACACCGAATTTGGCACCTTGTACCTAGGTGTGAATTACAAGTTCAACTAACTCGACAAGCCTCTACTACTGGCCAAGAATAATACACCGTGCAATAAGCTCCGCTAATTAGCCATATCAACCAAACTAATTAGATTGTGTACGGTGTTCAATTTAATATTTCTCGCATCGGAAGAGGTAACGTTCTTATCTGTGCGAACCAACACTCAACACAACATTTAGAGACCTATTATGAAAAAGACGATTTTTGCTCTAACCATCGCTTCTCTGCTTTCAGCTCCAGCTCTGGCATCAAAAGAAGGCTTTTACATCGGTGCTGACATTGCCTCAAACAGCCTTGATGGAGACTCTTTTGATACCGGCGTTGGTCTAGTGGCGGGTTATGACTTCCAAGTGTCACCTCAAGTTGTGATTGGTGTGGAAGGTGAATACCGTAATTTTGGTGAGGATAGCCTCTCTGAAGAAGGTTTAACACTTAAACAAAAAGCCTACTCGTATGGCATCAACGTCAAGCCGAAGTACTACTTCAACGACAACTTCTATGCTGGTGCCCAAGTAGGCCTACACAACCTTGAAGAAGAGTTCAAAGCCAGTTTCGAAGGTGATAACTATAAACTCTCTGAAAGCAACACAGTTCTATCTCTAGGTGTCGAAGCCGGCTATGACTTCAACCGCAACGTTTCTATCAAAGGCGGTTACAAGTCAATGGATTCTGACTACGGCTCTTTCTACATCGGTGCCAACTACAAGTTCTAATCCTGACAAGCTTGGCGATATAGCATCGCCAAGCTCTCCCTATATCTTCACCAACATAAACAGCCAACACTATGAAATCACGTATCGCATTGCTAATTACGAGCCTTCTCTCAGCCAGTGCTTTTGCTAGTTCAGTCGAAGGCCCATATGCTGCTCTGAATCTCGGTTTTACCGATTACAGCAAATCTACCCTGCCAGCCCAATTTGGCGTGGCTGCAGGCTATAACTTTGCTATGACTCCACGCACTTCACTAGCTGTGGAGCTAAGTGCCAGCGAATTAGGTGACGGACTTTACTTTCAGGGCTTTACCGCCGTTCACTATAGAACTTACAGCTATAACGCAGTCATAAAACCTAAGTACCATTTCTTGGCGCTAGGATACCAGCCTGCCTATATCGCTGCTGTCATCGGGGTGAGTCGCGTTGAGGAGAGCCGGGAGTATTATGTTCGTGGTGAGGGCTACCGCAAGTATCGTGACCATGACATAACTGGGGTATATGGCCTTGAATTAGGTCGGGAAATAACAAAAAACATTGATGTTATGGGTTACTTCAACTTCCAAAAGGCTGATATGTTTGACGAAGATAATTACTACCGTAGCTACGGAATGAGTATTAAATATCGATTTTAAGCTGCTGTTGTCTAGGGCGGATTCAATAACAACCACCGCCCTCTGTAGCGTTACTTAAGGATATTTTCCAGCTCTTCCTGGCTGGTGTGACGGATATCTTTACCCTTCACAAAATAGATGATGTATTCACAGATATTCTGGCAACGATCCCCTACCCTCTCAATCGAGCGTGCCGACCACATCACCTGCAAAACATTGGGGATCGAACGTGGATCTTCCATCATGTAAGTCATCAACTGGCGGATAATCGCCTCGTACTCGCGGTCAATCCGGTCATCTTCTTGGTAAACCTCAATCGCCGCTTTGACATCCATGCGGGCAAAGGCATCTAGTACCTCGTGCAGCATACGAACGGCACTCTGGCCCAATGCTTCCAGTGATACCAACAGGTTGTATTGCTTGTTGGTAAAGTTCTCCAGCGCGACCTTGGCAATGCTTTCAGCCACATCACCGATACGTTCAAGGTCGGTAATCGTCTTGATAATCGCGATCACCAGGCGCAAATCACTCGCAGTCGGCTGGCGCTTGGCAATAATGCGGGTACAGGCTTCGTCAATGGCCACTTCCATTGCGTTAACCTTGTGGTCATCCTTGATAACGCGGCGTGCCAACTCAATATCCTGCTTGTGCATCGCTTTTAGGGCATCAGCCAGCTGCTGCTCGACCAAACCGCCCATGGCCAATACATGGGTACGGATACTTTCCAGCTCGGCGTTAAACTGGCCGGAAATATGACGGCCAAGGCTCAAATTATCTAACATTACTTACTCCTTAACCGTATCGACCCGTAATGTAATCTTCGGTGCGTCTCTCTTTCGGGGTGGTAAAAATATCGTTGGTACTGGTGTACTCCACCAACTCCCCCATATGCATGAAGGCGGTGTTATCAGACACGCGGGCTGCCTGTTGCATGTTGTGGGTAACAATAATCACCGTATATTTGGTTTTCAGATCGTTAATCAACTCTTCGATTGTCAGGGTCGAGATCGGATCCAATGCCGAGGTCGGCTCATCAAGCAACAAGACTTCCGGCTCAATCGCGATAGCCCGGGCAATCACCAAACGCTGCTGCTGACCGCCAGACAGACCGAAGGCATTTTCGTGCAGGCGGTCTTTGACTTCATCCCACAAAGCGGCACCTCGAAGCGAGCTTTCTACCGCGTCATCAAGGACCCGGCGATCTTTGATTCCCTGCAGCCTCAAGCCATAAACCACGTTTTCGTAGATAGACTTAGGGAAAGGATTCGGGCGCTGGAATACCATACCTACACGGCGACGAAGTGAAGCCACATCCACTTTATTATCGTAGATATTCTGGCCATGGAGCATCACCTTGCCATCGACCTTACAACCTTCTACCAGCTCATTCATCCGGTTGATGCAGCGCAACAAGGTCGACTTGCCACAGCCCGACGGGCCAATAAATGCCGTCACCTGCCCTTTGGCAATGCGCATGTTAATGTCATAAAGTGCCTGATGAGAGCCATAGTGCAGATCCAACCCCTCGATTGACAGCGCCGTCTTTTCTTCTGGCAACGCTGACAAATCAACAGGCTCAAACAGGCCAATTGGGGAATTAATTGAAAACATACTTTTTCCTGAATCTCACTATTGCTCCAAGGAGCGGAATTTCTCACGCAAATGGTTACGGATACCAATGGCCGTCAGGTTCAAACCGACAATCACTGTCACCAACAAAAATGATGTGGCGTAGACGAGCGGTCTGGCCGCTTCCACATTCGGGCTTTGAAAACCAACATCATATATATGATAACCGAGATGCATAAATTTTCGATCCAAATGCAGGTAAGGAAATTGGCCGTCTATCGGTAATGACGGTGCCATCTTCACGACTCCCACCAGCATTAACGGGGCTACTTCACCTGCCGCACGGGCTACCGCCAAGATAAGTCCGGTCATGATAGCGGGGCTTGCCATCGGCAATACTGTCCGCCACAGGGTTTCAGCCTGCGTGGCCCCCAGTGCCAACGAGCCATGGCGGATCGAGTTTGGGATCCTTGCCAAGCCTTCTTCGGTCGACACAATCACTACTGGCAAAGTCAAAATAGCCAGAGTCAATGCCGACCACAAAATACCCGGTGTCCCGAACGTCGGTGCAGGAAGTTGATCAGCAAAGAACACATCATCAATCTGTGCCCCGACAATATAGACAAAGAACCCCAAACCAAAGACGCCGTATACGATTGATGGCACACCGGCCAAGTTAATGACTGCAACACGGATTAATTTGGTAAACGTGCTTTTGCCTGCATACTCATGAAGGTAGACGGCCGCCAAAACACCCAGCGGGGTCACTATCACACTCATCAACAGAACCATAAACACAGTACCGAAGATGGCCGGGAATACCCCACCTTCGGTATTGGCTTCACGGGGATCATCACTGACAAAATGGCCCAGTTGGCTCGCCCAATGACCCAGTTTTCCTGCCGTGGTTAAATCGTTGGGATACCAGATATCCAATATCTGCTCGATAGGCAACGTTATCTCTTGCCCTGTCATTTCACGGACGATGACACTATCACGGTTAAGTTGCTGATGGAGGGTTAAAAGCTGTTGCTCAATTTGGGCAAAACGCTGCTCCAGCAATTGCCGCTCGCCAATGAACTGCCCGGAATCACCTTGCTGGCGCGTTTTGGCGTTGAGTTGCTCAAACTGCCGGTTGAGCTCTGCCAGATCCGTCTGTTCGATCTGATGAATTAAATCACGGACAATCTCTGCTTGCTCCAAGCTAGATTCAAGCTCTTGCAAAGGGATCTCAACGCCATCATCCGTTAAACCAACAGGGAAACCATAGAACCGGCCATTCTTGAGCCGCTCAATAACCGCCACGCCCTTAGCTGGCTCTTGGCTGATGATATGTGGCTCAAGGACAGTGACAAAGTCACTACCAAGCACATCACGGTTACCGGTTTTAATCACATAACGGAAGGTTTTCTCACCTTCAAAACCAGAGGTATCAATACCAGCTTCGGCCAGTTGCTTAACAGGCACCGTCTTGCGCTCATATAACTCACCAATGACTGTGCTTTGATAGCCATTTTGCTCGATTTCAAACTGGTAGACTGGTGCTGGCCAGAAGTATCCCAGCCCTTTCCAGCCAATCAATAGCAGTAAGCCAAGTACCACGATCAAACTAACGCTAACCGCACCAGCGGTCAGCCATACCCAAGGCGCGCCTGATTTCAGCCACCTATTCATTTAAAGCACTACTCATTAAAACTATTACTCATTAATTTCGCTTTTCATTAAATTTATGACTTCCGAAAGCGACTCCATGCCTTGTGAGGCCACTAGAGCGAGCTGTATTTTTCCCGCAAGCGCTGACGGACGAGCTCAGCGACGGTATTGAACAAGAAGGTAAAGACAAACAGGACAAAAGCGGCCAGGAACATCACCCGGTAATGGGAGCTCCCCACTTCGCTTTCCGGCATCTCAATGGCAATGGTCGCCGACAAGGTCCGCATCCCTTCAAGGATATTCCAATCCATGATCGGTGTGTTGCCCGTGGCCATCAGTACAATCATTGTTTCACCGACTGCACGCCCAAGCCCCATCATGATCGCAGAGAAGATACCCGGGCTGGCAGTTAGCAATACTACCCGTGTCAGTGTTTGCCAATGGGTGGCCCCCAGCGCCAGTGAACCACTGGTCAAGTGGCCCGGAACCGAGAAAATGGCATCTTCCGCAATAGAGAAAATGGTCGGCACCACGGCGATCCCCATTGCGATCCCTACCACCAAGGCATTACGCTGATCGTAACCGATCCCCCACTCATCACTGAGGTATGTCCTGACATCACCGGCAAACCAAGTTTGTTCAAGCCATGGGCTCAAGCTAAAACAGGCATAGGCAATCAGGACAATGGCAGGCATCAGTAATAGGACATGGAAACCACTTGGGATCCGGCTGCGCCAATTGCCCGGAAGCAAGGACCAACCAATACCTGCCAATAACATTCCCAGCGGGAACATCACGACCAAGGCCACCATGCCAACCAGATGGGATTCAACAATCGGCGCCAGCCAAATACCGGCAAGGAAGCCAAGAATAACGGTCGGCAGCGCTTCCATCAGTTCAATGGTCGGTTTTACAATGCCACGCATCCGTGAAGACATAAAATATGCAGTATAGATAGCGCCCGCCAATGCCAACGGCACCGCAAACACCAAGCCATAGAGGGCTGCTTTCAAGGTACCGAAAACCAGAGGTACCAAGCTCAGCTTGGGTTCGAACTCATCACTGGCTGATGTCGACTGCCAGACATAATCTGGCTCTGGGTAGCCCTCATACCAAATTTTCTGCCACAACGAGGCAAAACCAATCTCAGGATGGGGGTTTTTGACATTGTAGACTTGCCAGTCATTGCCATTGAGTGTGACCAGACGATCGGCATGCGGCGAAATCACGATTTGCTGCGGCAACTGGTTGTCAAAAACCGATTCGCGATAGATCGCCCCTTTTACCGTGGTATAGAAAGCCGATAGCTGCCCATCGTGCTGAAGGGCAAAAAAACCTTTGCGGGTATATTCTGGGATCAAATTGCTGACCGGGTTTTCACCGATAGCAAAGTCGCGGGTCCGTACCATAGTGCGTTTGCCGTCCTTGCGGATCTCAAACCACTGGGAGAGCGTTTGATCACTGTGGCTAATGAGCAAGGAGTTTGCGCCAGATAGCAGCGCCAATCGCTGGGCCTTACTGCCCGGCTCTTCAACCGCGACCACCTCGCGTACCCAGCCCGAGCGGCTACCGAACGCCACCACATACAGCTTGTCCCCGGCAAGGACATAAGCGGTACGCGCATCGGGCGTCACCGCAATATCATCGACCACCTCAGGCAAACCGCTAACGGCAAAGGTAGATGACTGCCAGTCATTGCCATTGCCGCCAAGCACATTACCGTTTTCGGAAAACAGTGCCGCTCTAGCCCTACCGTCAGCAGTAAACCCCATAACGATAGCCTGCTGGCCACGAACAGAGGCTGCCAAGTTCACAATAGGCAGACCTTTAGGATCAAGCTGAAGAGGCTCTTGGCCCAATGGGAAATCCAACGAGAGTGTATTCTCTCCACGAAACGTTGATAGCGAAGGCTTGGCAATCACGACCTCACCTTGCATTCCGCCTAATGCGTATAACCTGTCCGCAGGCAGGGTGCGCCCTACACTGGCAACATCACCAAGCAAGTCTGCCGCACCGAGGATCTCCCCCGCACGGGAGGGGATAAGGCTAATTGCGCTTAGCGAACCATCTTCAGCAAGCCTGAACAGGTAATTGTTATTGTCAGTGACACGGATATCCGCCGTTTGATTATCAAACGAGGTAGTGAATTGCTGCTGGGGGGTCACCTTGACCGATGAGAAGATCGGCAGGATCACATACAAGAGATAGAAAAAGATCAGAATGAGGGTAACAAGGACAAAGATACCACCGGCAGTTACGCCATATCGGGCCAACTTATCTTTTACCTTACGGCCAGGACTCTCTCCCATCAAAATCGCACCGGCCTTTGCCATCATTACCTCAATAAATTTACACGTTTACTAATAATATTTCCCTAATATGACAATTATATGACAAGACTACCCCTTCAGTCATGTCGGACTCACTTATCCCAAAAGTGTAGAAAACAACACGATCCAGAATTGGATCATTGCGATGGATTGGCTGCGCCTTAGTCATAAATGACATAAAAGTGAAATGAAATTTAATTATTATTCTGTTATGTGATTTCGTAAAAAATTCAATACCTTGATCGGTCTATAAGCCTAGACAGGCCGTGTTGATGCTCACATAATAACCTATACAGAATAGGCAATGACGCCTCACGGTATAAGGACATCGTTATGAAGCATTTGATCATCACTGTCATCGGCCAAGATCGCCCAGGCTTAGTAGAAACCCTGTCTGACACGGTTTACCAGAACCAAGGAAACTGGCTCTCAAGTAGCCTCAGCAAGTTAGCTGGTCAATTTACCGGTATCCTGCAAGTTGAAGTCGCCGACCAATATGTCGGGGTACTCAGCAGCGCACTCTCACAACTTGATGACCTTCAAGTCCAGATAGTTGAAGAAGAAAGCAAAACCCTGCCAACTTCTGTCGTTCACCACCTGCTAGTCACAGGTAATGATCGCTCAGGTATTGTCAAAGACGTCACCACCAAGCTCAACCAGCTTGGGATAAATATTCACAAACTCAAAACTCATTCCGACAGCGCACCTAACTGGGGCTATCCGATTTTCTCTGCCCGTTTCCAGTTGGAGCTGCCAAGCGATTTGAGTATTGAGTATGTCCAAGAAGAGCTAGAGAAGATCGCAGACGATCTCACCATCGACATCGACGATAACTGATCCCTCTTCATGCACCACTAGTAAGTAGGATGACAATGAGCGCAGAACCCCTTTACACCGACAAAGAACTAAGTTGGCTATCTTTTAACGAGCGCGTACTGCAGGAAGCTGCCGACAAATCAGTTCCGCTGATTGAACGGGTCCGCTTTCTCGGTATCTACTCGAGCAATACCGATGAGTTCTATAAAGTACGCTTTGCGGATGTCAAACGCCGTATCCTGATCAATGAAGAGCAAGGGGGCAATGATCGGGCCAAGGAGCTATTGAGCAAAATCCAAAGCCGGGTGCTCAAGCTCAACCAGGATTTCGATACCCTATACAATGAAATCCTACTAGAGATGGCACGGCGCCATATTTTTCTGGTCAATGAGCAGCAGCTTGATGACCACCAGCAAGTCTGGCTGAGAAAGCACTTCCGCAATCGTATTCTGCCTCACGTCACGCCTATCTTACTGACTGACGATATCGATCTGCTGCAGTTCCTCAAGGATGAATATTCGTACCTCGCCGTGGAGATGCGCCAAGGCGTTAACAAACGTTACGCCCTGATCGAAATTCCAACCGACCAGTTACCCCGTTTTATCCAGCTTCCTGAAGCCAAGGGAAAGCGCCGCAAGACCCTTATCTTCCTTGATAACATCATCCGCTTCTGTCTTGATGACATCTTCAGTGGCCTGTTCGAATACGATGAGTTGTCTGCTTATGCGATGAAGATGACCCGTGATGCTGAATATGACTTGAGCCAGGAAGTAGAGCACAGCCTGCTCGAGCAGATGTCAGAGGGTTTGGACCAACGCCTGACCGCCATGCCGGTACGGTTCGTCTACCAGCGCGATATGCCTGGCGATATGGTTGATGTCCTGTGTGGGCTGCTCAAAGTCTCAAGCTACGACAGTATCATTCCGGGTGGCCGCTACCATAACTTCAAGGACTTCATCGGCTTCCCGAATGTTGGCCGTGATTATCTGGAAAATAAACCACTGCCGCCGCTCGAGAGCGCCCAGTTTGTTAATGGCCGCAATGCGTTCGATGCCATTAAGAAACAGGATATCCTGCTGTACTACCCTTACCATACCTTTGGCCACATGACGGAGTTGGTTCGCCAGGCTGCCTATGATCCGAAAGTACGCAGCATCAAGATCAACATCTACCGCGTAGCCAAGAACTCGCAGATCATCGAATCGATGATCGATGCCGCCAACAACGGTAAGCAAGTCACGGTGGTGGTGGAGCTGCAAGCCCGCTTCGACGAGGAGGCCAATATCGAATGGGCCCGTCGCCTGACCGAAGCTGGGGTGCAAGTTCTGTTCGGTGTGCCTGGGCTAAAGATTCACTCCAAACTTTGCCTGATTACCCGTAAGGAAGGCGATGAGTTGGTACGTTATGCCCACCTTGGGACCGGCAACTTCCACGAGAAAACAGCGCGTATCTACACTGACTTCTCGCTAATGACCTGCCGCACCGAAATCACCGACGAGGTAAGGATGGTGTTCAACTACATCCAAAACCCTTACCGCCCGGTGAAATTCAAGCACCTGATTGTATCGCCGCGTAACTCCCGCTCGCGCCTTTATGACCTGATTGACCGGGAGATTGCACACGCCAAGCAAAACTTACCATCCGGTATTACACTAAAGGTGAATAACCTAGTCGATAAGGGCCTGATTAACCTGCTTTACCAAGCAAGTAGCGCCGGTGTTAAGATCAAACTGATTATCCGCGGTATGTGTGCATTGATCCCGGGCATTAAAGGGATCAGCGAAAACATTACGGCTATCAGTATCATCGACCGTTTCCTCGAGCACCCGCGTGTAGTGGTATTTGAGAATAACGGTGAGCCTGATGTTTACATCTCTTCTGCCGACTGGATGACCCGGAATATCGACAACCGTATCGAAGTCGGCTGCCCGATTTTTGATCCGGAGCTGAAAACGAAGATTATCGACATACTCAATATCCAGCTTTCTGATACCGTGAAGGCGCGTATTATTGATAAAGAAATGTCCAATAAGTACGTACCTCGAGGCAATAGACGTAAGATCCGCTCACAAATTGCGATTTACGATTACCTCAAACAGTCAGAAAAGCAGCTGAAGAAAAAATTAAAGAGCGATTCTAATACATGACAGAACCTGTACGCCCAAGAGAAGTCGCTGCGATAGATATTGGCTCGAACAGTTTCCATATGGTGGTTGCCCGTATCGTCGGGCAAAGCCTGCAAATCATCAGCCGTCACAAACAACGTGTTCACCTGGCCTCAGGGCTCGATGAACATCAAAACCTCGATCAGGCCGCCATCCAGCGCGGCTTGAATTGCTTGGCCATGTTTGCTGAACGCCTGCAGGGCTTTGAACCGGAAAATGTCCGTATTGCTGCAACCTACACGTTACGGCAGGCAAACAATGCCCATGTCTTTCTCAAACGCGCAGAAGCCCTGATCCCTTACCCGATTGAAATAATTCCTGGCACCGAAGAGGCCCGTCTAATCTACCTAGGCGTTGCCCATACCCAACCAGACAATGGCCAAAAGCTGATTGTCGATATTGGGGGTGGTAGTACCGAACTGGTGATCGGTGATGGCTTCACCCCGCAACTGGCTTACAGCAAACATATGGGGTGTGTCAGCTATAACAAGAACTACTTTGCTAAAGGTAAGATCAGTAGCAAAAACATGGCAACGGCCCAACTTGCCGCACAACAAAAACTCGAGAGTATCGCCAGCAAGTACACCCGTATGGGTTGGCAGACCGCGATCGGCTCATCCGGCACCATCAAGGCAATCCGCGAAGTTTTGATCGGGCAAGGCCATAACGATGGGGTGATCACCGCCAAGCGCCTGCAACAACTATATGATGCCATCCTCAAGGTCAAACACTCCGATGACCTCGACTTTGCTGGCCTCAGCGATGACCGAAAACCGGTCTTCGCTGCAGGTGTCGCGATCCTCAGTGCCGTGTTCAAGTCTTTGGACAT
Organism: Photobacterium rosenbergii; assembly: GCF_003026455.1. Lineage (GTDB taxonomy): Bacteria > Pseudomonadota > Gammaproteobacteria > Enterobacterales > Vibrionaceae > Photobacterium > Photobacterium rosenbergii. The sequence continues at coordinate 14,521 of NZ_PYMB01000030.1, read as the reverse complement.
TAAAGAGATGATCTTCTCGGACGGGGCACTGCGTGAAGGGTTGCTCTATGAAATGGAAGAGCGTTTCCGCCACAGCGATATCCGAGTCAGAACCGCCAGTTCCATGGCCAAGCAGTACAATGTGGACATTGCCCAGGCCAACCGGGTCAAGGCAACCGCCGAGCAGCTTTACAACCAAATCGAGCCGCAACCCGGCCTAACTAAAATCGAACTGGCAACCCTGCTTAGCTGGGGCGCCCTACTCCACGAAGTCGGTTTGAGTATCAGCTACCCGGGCTTCCACCGCCATTCCGCCTACCTACTGCGTCATAGCACCATGCCAGGTTTTAATCTCGAGCAACAAACCGTACTCGCCACCTTGGTGCGTTTCCAGCGCAAGAGCTTGAAACTTGAGGAAATGCCAGAGCTGAGTATCTACAAGCGCAAGCACCTCTACCCGCTGATCCGCACCTTAAGGTTAGCTGTTGCCCTTAACGGCCAGCGTAGTGATGAGCCACTACCGGCAATTACTGTCGATGCTGACAAGGAAAAATGGAAGCTAACGCTGACTGAAGACTGGGAAGAGAGTAACCGCTTGTTAGCCGCCGATTTACGCCAAGAGCAAGAATATTGGCGCAAGGCTGGTTGGGAGTTAGTGCTCACACCAGAGAGCGACTAATCTCTGTCTCGGCAGTAACAGACACAGCCAATGGCAAATAAAAAAGCCGGAGCGTTGTCAATCGCTCCGGCTTTATCATTTGTATGGCTTGCTACTCTAGACCCAGTGCCAGCAAGGTTTGCTTCACCGCTTCTGCGGGAAGCGGCACATACCCATCCTTCTTCACTAAATCCTGTCCTTGGTCTGACAAAATAAAGCGGATAAATTCACTTTCGAGCGGCGGCAGTGGCCTATCAGGGTGCTTGTTTACATAAACATACAGGTAACGAGCTAATGGATATCGACCGCTCGCGGCATTCTCAATCGTCGGTGCGACATAGTCACTGCCTTTACGCGCAATCGGCAGAGCCCTAATCCCCGTGGTTTGGTAGCCCACACCAGAGTAACCAATCGAGTTGAGGGATGTCGAAACCGACTGTACCACAGAGGCCGAGCCTGGCTGTTCATTGACATTGTTACGGAAGTCCCCCTGACACAGGGCCTTCTGCTTGAAGTAACCATAAGTACCGGAAACAGAGTTACGACCGAACAACTGGATACTGCGCTTTTCCCAACTGCCAGTCAGCCCCAACTGCCCCCAGCGAGTGATCGCTTGGTTCCCACCGCAACGCAGCGTCTGGGAAAAGATAGCGTCCAACTGCGTAAAATCGAGCCCCTGCAGTGGGTTATCCTCGTTGACGAATACCGCTAAGGCATCGATTGCGACCCGGATCTCCGTCGGCTTGTAACCGTATTCTTGCTCGAATGCCGCAATTTCCCTGGCCTTCATCCGCCGACTCATCGGTCCAAACTGGGCGGTCGCTTCGATCAAGGCAGTGGGCGCGGTTGACGAGCCTGCGGCCTGAACCTGGATATTCACACTTGGATAGGTTCGCTTGAATTCTTCCGACCAGTAGGTCATTAGATTGGCAAACGTATCGGAGCCGACCGATGATAAGTTACCGGAGATCCCTTTGACCTTGACGTAATGAGGCAACGGGCTGTGATCTGCCTGCGCCGGGCCAGTTGCGGCCAAGATAGACAGTGGCAATACAAGGTAAGAGGTGATTTTTTGCCATCGGGCCATGGCCTGCCTGATCCGGTTTATCATTCGATTTTCATGACTCCTCAAAACAACAAAAGCGGCCTTTAGGCCGCTCAATACTTTAGCATATTTTTTCAGGTTCGCTTTATGCTGCGTTAGCAATCAAACGCTGTGGCAGGGTAAAGGCAAAGGTACTGCCAACTCCAACTTCACTCTCTATCTCGAGGTGTGAGTCATGGTGGCTCAATGCATGCTTAACAATCGCTAGTCCCAAACCACTACCGCCAGTTTCACGCGAGCGAGCTTTGTCGACCCGGTAGAAGCGCTCGGTCAGTCGATGAATATGCTGCGGCTCGATGCCCTGCCCTTGGTCAGTAACTTCTAGCCTTGGGCCTGCGGAGGTCAAGTACCAGCGTACCTTCACCTCGGCATCTGCCGGGGTGTGCTTGACCGCATTGTAAACCAAGTTGGAAATCGCACTGCGCAGTTGGTCTTCATCCCCCAGCACCTTGAGCGATTTATCTACCTCGAAGGTAAACAACTGCTCTTCGCCACCACTGAGTGAAATAGCTTCTTTTTCCAAAACATCGAGCATCACTGGGACATCAATCGTTTCTTCCAGCTCGATATTCGGTGCCGCCTCAATTTTAGACAGGGTCAGCAACTGCTCGACCAGGGAGTTCATCCGGGTCAACTGTTCGGTCATGACCCCGTGGGCTTTATCCCACATAGGCCCCACCAGCATCTCGGGATCTTTCGACATCTCCAAGTAACCCTGCAACACCGTCATTGGCGTACGAAGTTCATGGGAGACGTTGGCAAAGAAGTTGCGTCGCATACCTTCAAGCTGCTTAACCTGCGACACATCACGCACCACCATCAGGTATTCACCCTCGGTGTAATGCATGATCCGCAGTTCGAGTGTGCGGTCATAGTTAAGCGGAGAAGTGATTTCGAGTGGTGTCTCAAACGACTGCTTGCTCAGGTAACGGACAAAATCCGGGCTACGGAGCAAGTTGCTGATCGGCTGGCCGGCATCATCCGGCCAACGGAAACCAAGCAAATGCTGGGCAAGCTTGTTACACCATACGATGTTCCCTTCGCTGCGAAAGACAACAACAGCATCAGGAAGGGACTCCGCACCGTTTCTGAAACGGCGGATCAAGGTTGCCAGCTCTTTGCGACGGCGTCGGTTACGTTGCTGTAAACGGTAAATCCCATTGAAAAGAGGCTCCCAACTTCCCGATCCCGAAGGGGGGGTTAGGCTTCGCTCTTTCCATAACCAGTTGGACATCTTCAATAAATTATGAAAATGCCAGATTAACTGGATCCAAGTTGCGACCAGCAAGAACCAGGGCATGTAACCAAATACCCACCCTAGTGCGATCCAAGGCAAGTAGAAAAAGAGTAGTTCCCAGACTAACTTCTTCCACGACAGCCGTTCTACCATTTATTACTCCGTCACCGCGTTACCCGCCGTGCGCCTGCTTGATTGTTACTACTATACTCGGGTCGAGAAACGGTAACCCGCTCCGCGCACCGTCTGAACCAATTTATCGTGACCGCCGGTTTCCAACGCTTTGCGTAGACGACGGATATGAACATCAACAGTTCGGTCTTCAACATACACGTTGGTACCCCAAACGTTATTCAGCAGCTGTTCGCGGCTGTATACACGCTCTTGGTGGGTCATGAAGAAGTGAAGCATCTTGAACTCAGTAGGCCCCATATCCAGCGGTTGTTCATTGGATGTCACGCGGTGCGATACTGGGTCAAGCTTGAGGCCCTGAACGTCAATCACGTCATCCAAAGAAGTCGGGGATACACGGCGCATGACCGCCTTCAGACGTGCCATCAGCTCTTTTGGCGAGAACGGTTTGGTGATGTAATCATCCGCACCCACTTCCAAGCCACGTACTTTATCCTCTTCCTCACCACGGGCAGTCAACATCACTACCGGGATCTGGCGGGTCATTTCGTCACGCTTCAAGTGCTTGATAAGATTAATTCCTGAGCCACCTGGCAGCATCCAGTCGAGCAAAATCAGCTCTGGATACGGTTCGCACAGTTTCTCCAGTGCCATGTCATAATCTTCGGCTTCAATCGCCTGATATCCCTTCTGCTCAAGAACGAAGCAAAGCATCTCGCGGATTGGAGCTTCATCCTCTACAACAAGAATCCGTCTTACCATCGTAATCAATACCTATTAATTGCTGTCTTTCGAGCGCCATTATGTGTGTTAAGTATGACACTTTTGTGACTTTCGCGGAGAAATACGTAACTGAACGTATATCATACTGTCATATAGCACTCTGTTGCATCTAAATGCAACGTATTGATAAAAAAGATAATTGGCTAGCCTGCTTTTAACGAACAGGCCACCGTCTTACCCCCTGACCCTGATCTGGCTACGGCCGCCTCCCTGGGCTTCGACCGCAACCTGTACGCCAATACGCTCGACCAGGGTACCGACATGGGATATCACCCCAATCTGTCGGCCATCGGCCTGCAGCGCATCAAGGCAGGCCAGTGCCATCTCCAAACTATCCGGATCGAGCGTACCGAAGCCCTCATCGATGAACAGCGAACCAAGCTGGCGGGTATCCGCTGCCAGCGAAGCAAGTGCGAGCGCCAACGCCAGCGACACCAGGAAGCTCTCGCCACCGGATAGCGACTCCACGCTACGGACCTCATCACCCATGTCATGGTCGACCACCTGAAGGGCCAATGGGCTGTTCGGCACCGGTTGCAGGGCATAACGCGGAGCAAGGTCATGTAGGTGCTCGTTGGCCAGCATCACCAATTGCTGAAGAGTCAGGCCCTGTGCCAAGGTGCGGAACTTATTCCCGGTTGCCGAACCGATCAGCTCGCTCATCTGCAGCCACAACTCAGTTTGCTTCTGCTGGACTGCCATTTTATCGGTCAGCTCCCCAGCCTGCTGCAAGGCCTGCTCGGCCATGGTCAGACGCTGGCGCAACTGAAATATCTGTTCATCGCAAGAGAGCTTTTCGCTGTTCCAGCCCTCACGCAACTGGCGCACAGCGGTGTCATCTTCAGCCAGTATTTCGGTATTGATATCATGGCCGGCAAACCACTGTTCAGCTTGTTCTGCCAAGGCTTTGTGCTGCTCAATCGCACGGGCACGCTCATGGACCCGTGTTGCCACTTCGGTACGGGTATCCTCCATTGCCTTTAGCGCGTTCTGCTCTTGCTCAAGCCAGTCCTCGTCCTTACTTAGCAGTTGCATAAGCTGATGCTCGTTAAGCGCCAATTTTTCCTGCCAGCCCAGCCAGTTATGCACCACCTGACGGTTCTCCGCAGATAGTTCTTTGTCCTGCTGCTCAAGGCCTGCCAAAGCGGCAGAGGCAGCAGCCATAGTTTCACCCGCCTGGCGCTGGGCCTGCTCAGATTGTTCATGCTGCTGCTGGGCTTCTGATACGGCAATTTTAGCCTGCTGCTCAATCGCATCCGCCGCCTGCTCACCAAATAAACTTACCCGCTGCTGCCACAAGGATTGAACCTGCTGCTGCAGTTGCTCAGCCTTTTGCTGCTTTTCCAGCGCCTGTTTATAGCTGGCTGCCATATTCGCTTCCAGCTCTGCAAGTTGCGGAGCTAACTCATTAAGCTCACGCTCTACCTCTTGTTGGGCCTTATGGCTCGACAGGTACTGCTCCACTTGGTGTTTGAGCTGCTGGATATACTGCTCGGCACCGTGCTGGCGTAACATATCCAGCCACTGGCTGTTACCGTATTGCTCGTTCAGCGCTTCGCCACGGGAAGACAGGATTTCCTGTTGGGTCTGGCTCTGCTGATCAATCGACTGCAACCGCTCTATGCGCTGGGTATTGGCTTGCGTTTGCTGGTGAACATGCTCTTTGATTTCGGCTTCTGCCTGTTGCAACTGCTGGCGCTGGTACTGTAACTGTCGGCCTTGCTGTAACTGTTGCTGGGCTGCTTCCATACCCTGCTGCAGCGACCTGATCTCACCATAAGCTTGCTCCGCTTGCTGCTGCCACTGCACCAACTGATCGTTCAGGTGGCGGCTTTCAGCATCTGCCGTCAATGGGGTCGAAAGTTCAACCTCCTCAAGCATCACCAATAGTTGGCTGACAATTTGGTCGCTGTAGGCACGGTAGCGAGCCAGTTCGTTATCGATCACAGCCAGACGTTGCTGGCACTGTGGCAACTGCTGTTGCAGGTGGCGTCTTTCGCCCTCACCGTTTTGCAATAGCTGCTGCAATTCACGCAAGCGTTGCTGCTGGCTGTGCAGCAAGCCTTCAACAACCGGGTGTTGTTCAGCATATGGATGCTCAAGCGAACCACACAATGGACAAGGCGAGTCAGGTTGCAGGTGACTGCGGTACTCACTGAGGTTCACCACCGCCATGCTTTGCTGTAGTTGCTGTTCGGCCTCTTGGTAGCGGGCCATGAGCTGTTCCATTTCCGGCGACAGCGCCTCCAGCCTGGCTTCTACCTGCTGCTTGAGCTGACTCAGCTCTTGATGCTCGACCTTGAGCTTCTCCATCTGCTCGAGCAAGGTTGACCATTCTTTGGTGCCCGACATTGCCTGACGCAAGGTATCAAGCTCTGCTTGCTTACTGGCAAACTGTTTCTGGCTATCGGCTATCGCCTGCTCTTGCTGCTCAACCTTAAGCTCCTCAAGCACCTTGGTCACCGCGTCAAGCTGGCCGGTAACCTCTTTCTGTTGTGCCTCCAACATTGCAGCATTGCGATCGTGGGATTGCTGCTCAAGTTGCAGCTGTTGTTTCTCACGCGACAATGTTGCCAAGGTGCGGTGGGCAGACAAATACTGATCTAAGTTGTCCAGTACCGGCTGGTACTGTTCAGCAACACCAGCTAGCTCACGGTTTTGCTCAAGCACTATAGCCAACTGGTGGTGGCGTTGCTGCAATTGCTGGCGCTGGTGTTTTTTCTGCTCTGCTACCTGCTGTTGCTCATTGAATGTCTTGAGCTGTTGCTGGTAGTCCGTATCAAGCTCAGCCAGCTGGCGCTGACCTGCTGCCAATTGCTCGTCGAGCAAGGCAACCTGCTTAAGCTTCGGCTCCAGCTCATCCCAATGCTGCTTGGCCTTCACCAGTGCCTGCTTGGTACCCTGCACCCGATTATCCGCCTCAAGCAGGCCCTGCTTGTGCCGAGACAACTCATCTGTAGCCTTGGCAATAGATGCCTGTAATTTGCTCAGCTGAAGCTGGGTTTGCTGTAGCAAAGTAAAATCGCTACGGGCCGGCTGGACCTTGGCAATCTGTTTGAGTTGCTCTTGGCGCGGAGCGGCCTCTTTAAGCTGCTCTTCGGCTTGAGCCAGTGCCTGCTCAGCCTCCTGTTGCTGTTGCTGCAGCCGGGTTTGGGTTTGCAGTGCCTGCTGGTGCTGGATCAACGCCGCTAAAGAAGCTTCCCACTGACCCAACTGAACTTTGAGGGCATCAAGTTGGCCGGTTAGCTGGGCTTTTTGCTCATCATCTAGCAGTTCAATATCGCCTAGCTGGCCCTGCAAGGCCTCAAGCTTTTGTTTTTCCTCACGAGCCCGCTCATAGGCGGCCATCGATAGGCGGCCGTAGATCTCACCGCCGGTCATGCGCTCAAGCAAAGCGGCGCGTTCATCAGCACCGGCTTTCAGGAAAGCGGCGAATTCGCCCTGTGGCAGCATGACTGCACGACGGAACTGCTCGAACGACAGTCCCACCAAGCGCTCAACTTCCGCCTGCAACTCGGCTTTCTTACCGGCAAAACGTTGGCCGGTTTCCAAACTTTCCAGCCATTGCTCCGAGGCCTGAATACGGCCATCGGCACGCCCCCGGGCACGGCGAACATGCCAATGGGCACGCCAGTGACTGCCATCATTGGCAACAAAATCCACCTCGGCAAAACCTTCTGCTTTGCCGCGCGACAAAATACTACGGACATCATTGGCTTTGATCCGGCCGTTGTCGCCATCCCGGCCAATTTCCGCATCATTTTTCTTATTGGATTGCAGGCGGGGAATGCGGTCGTATAACGCAAGGCAAATCGCATCAAGTAAGGTCGACTTACCAGCACCGGTCTTTCCGGTAATGGCAAACAAACCCGCATCACCCAAACGGCCGCCAGCAAAATCAATCTCAAATGGCTGCTGCAAGCTAGCCAGGTTTTCACCACGTAGCGCTAAGATTTTCATCGTTATTCTCTTTCTTGTTCTGGCTTACGACTCAACAGCATCGCTGTCTTCCACGGCAATCAACAGGCTCTCGAAAGCTGCAGCCATGGCTTCATCCGGCTCGCCTTGGTATTTCTGGCTCCAGCTCAAGCTAAAGACCTGCTGGGGCGTGACATCTGACAGACGACGCTGGCCAAGACCATTCTGAGCTTGTTGCTGCTGATAATGTGGGGTGATTTTGGCCAACCTTACAGCCTTACCCTCAAGCGCTTCGAGCACTTTTTCACGCAACAAGGCTTGCGGTTTATCCAACTGGATATGCACTTCCAAAAATGGTTGCTGCTCACGTGGGCGCTCATCGACATCCAACGCTTTGAGCTCTTCAAGCACTTGCTCCAGCGGGCCCGGTGATGATGGTACCTTGAGCATATCAACGGCCCGTGGCACCGAAACCGACTCAATACCGGAAACTGCTGCACCATCTAGCTCAACCATGACAACCTGGTGGTTGTAGCCTCGCTCGGACATAGACAGCGGCAGCGGGGAGCCGCTATAGCGAACCTGCTCTTTCTTTGCCACACGCTGGGCCAAATGCAGGTGTCCTAACGCCACATAGGCCATATCATCGGCAAAAATAGAGGCAGGCAACGCGTGCTGGTTACCCCCGAGTACCCGGCGCTCTGACATTTCCGACAGTTTGCCCGATGCCATATAAGCGTGGCCCATACCGATCAGGGCCTGATCCGGCGTCTGGATCTGACGCGCTGCCTCAGTCACCTCACCGTAGAGGGTTTCCACCCCTTTGATCAATCGATCGTCTTCTTCATCGAGATCTTCGGTACGCAGGTCAGCACTACGCAAGAAAGGGACAGCCAACACCCATGCCGCTTGCTCACCAGCTTTATTGGTCAGCGGGACCAACATCCGCTCGGTGTCCAGCTCACCATCGACCTGGCGGTGGATACCACCGACGATATGCAAATCAAAGGCTCTCAGCAGTTCATGCGGCGCATCAAGCTTGCTCGGCGAATCATGGTTACCACCAATCATCACTACATTGAGCTCCGGCATACTCTTCGCCATCCTTGCCAGGAAGCGGTATAGCATCCGCCAGGCACTGGCCGGTGGATTGGCGGTATCAAAAATATCACCCGCAACCAGCAGGGCATCGACCTGCTCTTGCTCAAGGGTCTGCGCCAGCCAGTCAAGAAATGCCTGGTGCTCGAAATCGCGGTTATAGCCGTGCAGCTGGTGGCCCAGGTGCCAGTCGGAAGTATGGAGGATCTTCATTGCGGTCGATATGCCGTTATGGAAACACTTGTTTGGATTGTACCGCACTTTATGTTTTGCCCAAGCAGCAGAGCACGAAAACTTAAGACAAAAGCTAACCAATGCAATAAGATTGACAGCCAAATGCACAACCAAGGATTTGTAACAGCCATGATGTGGTTTAAAAACGTACTTACCTATCGCTTCAGCCGCGAGATCGACCTCAATCCTGATCAACTTGAGAAGCAACTTGAAGAGTTCCGCTTTACCCCGTGTGGCAGCCAAGATCAGCAGAAATTTGGTTGGGTCCATGCACTGGGTAAGCACGGCGACATGTTTACCCATGTAATTGGTGACAACATCCTGATTTGTGCGCGCAAAGAAGAAAAGATGCTGCCAGCGTCAGTGATCAAAGAAACACTGAACGAAAAAGTTGAAGCCCAGGAAGCCGAGCAAGGCCGTAAGCTTAAGAAAAGCGAAAAGGACACCATCAAAGATGAAATCGTGATGGACCTGCTACCACGCGCCTTCAGTCGCAAAAGCCAGACTTACGCTCTGATCATGCCAAAAGAAGGCTATGTACTGGTTGATGCAGGTAGCTTCAAGAAAGCCGAAGATCTGCTGGCACTGCTGCGTAAATCTATCGGTAGCCTGCCTGTTATCCCGGTAACACCAGAAAAACCAGCCGAGCTGACCATGACCGAGTGGGTACGCTCAAACACTTCGCCTAACGGTTTCACCATTGGCGAAGAGGCCGAGCTAAAAGCTATCTTGGAAGATGGTGGCGTGATCCGCTGTAAGCAGCAGGACCTATCGAGCGATGAAATCATGGCTCACATCGAAGCCGACAAGCTAGTGACCAAGCTATCTATCAACTGGCAGGACCGTATCGATTTCGTACTGGCAGACGATCTGTCCATTAAGCGCTTAAAGTTCTCTGATGAGCTAAAAGAGCAGAATGATGATATCGACCGCGACGAGATGGCCCTGCGTATCGATGCTGACCTATCGCTGATGGCTGGCGAATTCTCTGCCTTCTTGCCGAACCTGTTCGAAGTACTTGGTGGCCTTGAAGCCAAAGCCTAACCGGTAACCTTATCTGTTGTGGCACCTCACTTTGGGTGCCACTTTTCCTCCCTATTAACACCCCCGCATTACCAACAAAACCCACTGTGACTCCCTATAGGGAAAACCGCCTTATCAGCCGTTTACACTCACCAGTGACGAAAGTTTGCCTAATTCGGCAATAACATTGCTATTGAGGGGTAGATCACAGTAAAATCCCGCCTCAACTCCGTATCCCCCTGCGATACGGCCTGATTTGCAATCAGACACTGGAATATAAGAGCTATGTTTAAACCTGAATTGTTATCGCCTGCGGGCAGCCTGAAAAACATGCGCTACGCGTTTGCCTACGGTGCAGATGCTGTGTACGCCGGCCAACCACGTTACAGTCTTCGTGTACGTAACAACGAGTTCAACCACGAAAACCTGAAAATCGGTATCGACGAAGCTCATGCCCAAGGCAAGAAGCTTTACGTGGTATGTAACATTCAGCCACATAACTCTAAACTGAAAACCTTCATCCGCGATCTGAAGCCTGTTGTGGAAATGGGCCCAGATGCACTGATCATGTCTGACCCAGGTCTTATCATGATGGTGCGTGAGAACTTCCCTGAAATGCCGATCCACCTATCTGTTCAGGCGAACGCCGTGAACTGGGCTACCGTGAAGTTCTGGGCTGCAAACGGCGTTGAGCGTGTGATCGTTTCTCGTGAACTTTCTTTGGAAGAAATCGAAGAGATCCGCGAGCACTGCCCTGAGACCGAGCTGGAAGTTTTCGTCCACGGTGCACTTTGCATGGCTTACTCTGGCCGCTGCCTGCTATCTGGCTACATCAACAAGCGTGACCCTAACCAGGGTACCTGCACCAATGCCTGTCGCTGGGAATACAAAGTGGAAAAAGGCACTGAAAACGATGCAGGCCAGATCGTTGAAGAGTTCAACCCAAGCGATGCCCAGGCTATCGAAGTACAGGACGAGCGTCCTGAGACGACTATCGGCCGCGGCAAGCCAACCGATGAAGTCGTACTGCTAAGCGAAGCGCACCGTCCAGAAGAGAAGATGGCAGCGTTCGAAGACGAGCACGGCACCTACATCATGAACTCAAAAGATCTTCGTGCTATCCAGCACGTAGACCGTTTAACCAAGATGGGCGTTCACTCGCTGAAAATCGAAGGCCGTACTAAGTCGTTCTACTACTGTGCCCGTACTGCACAGGTTTACCGTAAAGCAATTGATGACGCTGTTGCTGGCAAGCCATTCGACGAAAGCTTGATGGGTACCCTGGAGAGCCTGGCACACCGTGGTTACACCGAAGGCTTCCTACGCCGCCACACCCATGATGCTTACCAGAACTACGACTACGGCTACTCAATCTCTGACAGCCAGCAGTTCGTCGGTGAGTTCACTGGCAAACGCCGTGGTGATCTGGCTGAAGTCGAAGTGAAGAACAAGTTTGTAGTCGGTGATAGCCTTGAGCTAATGACACCACAGGGCAACGTTATCTTCACCCTTGAAGCAATGGAAAACCGCAAATCTGAAGTAGTAACAGACGCCAAGGGTAACGGCCACTTCGTATTTATCCCAGTACCAGAAGATATGGATCTGGAATACGGCTTGCTGATGCGTAATCTAAACTCAGGTGAGAACACCCGTAACCCACACGCACCAAAAGACGGTAAGTAATCACCATGGCACTGCTTATTACCACTAAGTGCATTAACTGCGACATGTGTGATCCCGAGTGTCCGAACGAGGCGATCACCATGGGGGCCGAAATCTATGAGATCGACCCCGACAAATGTACCGAGTGTAAGGGACACTACGACAAGCCGACGTGCCAGTCGGTGTGTCCGATCACCAACTGTATCATTACCGATCCCGACAACGTCGAGACAGATGAAGCCCTGTTCGAAAAGTTTGTCACCCTTCAAGGATTGGCATAAAAGAAAAAGCGCCGAAAGGCGCTTTTTTTGTATCTGTATTTTAGGCTTACAGTGGCATTAACCTGTGGCTGGTGTGCGCAACAACAACATGCACTGTGCTGGCGGTAACGGTTTTTGTTTGGGCTTTTTCTTCACCTTGGCGACCTTTTCTTTCTTTGCTTTAGGTTTGGGTTGCGGCTTCCAAGATGCTAGCTCTGCCCCACAACCATCACCCGGTGGTGGTGTGGGCTGCGCTTTACAATTGCTGTCGCCATCCGGGCAATTTAGCCTGACATGGAAGTGGTAATAATGCCCCCACCACGGCCTGACCTTCTGGAGCCAATCTCTATCTTTCCACTCCCGCTGACACAGTTGCTCTTTGATTACCGGGTGGACAAAAATCCTGGCAACCCGCTCATCCGCTGCGGCCAATTGGACCATCAAGGCTTGCTTATCCCCCCAGTTTTTCTTGTTTATTTTGTATTGCTTGATGTGGACCATCGGCAAAGGCTGGACATCAATCAACTCTTCTTCGCTGAGTGGACCATCACTCAATTTGAGCCAAATATCCGCATCGAGTCCGGTCTGATGACTATTATGGCCCGATGAAAAACGTCCGCCCCTCGGCATAGCAATATCACCAACCAATAACTGCCCTAGTTCCAATTTATGGACGCTCTTAGATAAATCATGGAGAAAACGGATCATCGATTCGTGGCCGTAATAACGACCGCGCTGCGATCGCATCACCTGATAGCCTTCCCCTTCCAAAGGCAAAGGCTCAGCCCCTGCCAGACAACCGTTATTGTAGGTACCAATCGACTCAGACTGACCCACTGACGGCGCTTTCACCTTTTCCCACGGGCTTGCCGCAGCAGGCAACCCTATCGCAACCCCTAGCAGAAGGGCAAAAAAATACCTCATGCCTACCTGATCCTTTTGTCACTTTTTTATCCGCATACTTTTGAGCATAGCAAGCAACAAAAAAGCTGCCCGCAGGCAGTTTGATCATTTTGGATCTATTATCCGACTCTCGATCGTTACTTCATCTGCTGATCGAGGTTCAAAATGGTCAGGGCATTGCTGACGCTGGTCGCCAACACATCAACCACACCGGAGCGTAGTGCACCCAGCAGTGCCAATGCTTTACTGTTCTCGGCAGCAGTAACAACCACTGTTGGAATATGCCTGAGCTCTTCCATGCTTAGGCCAATAACCCGGTCGCTCATCATGGTATCGGCACGGCGACCTTGGCTGTCAAAAAAGTCATAGCCGGCAATATCCCCTACCACACCTTTTCGGATCCGCGCCTCGACAATCTCCTGGGGCGTAAACCAACCAAGTTTAACCATATGGCTGTTTTCATTCATATCCCCCACTCCCACCAGAGCGACATCTGCACGCCTTGCGCGATCAAGAGTCTCCTTGACCGTACCGTTTTTCATAAAGGATTCTTTAACCTTGATATCCTCGACATAGGCTGGCGCATAAAGCGTTTCACTAATGCCGTCATATTTCTTGGCGAGCAGACGGCAAACATGGTCGGCATTGATGGCATTACCCGAACGGTGGGTGCCACCAATACCCGATACAAATCGGCAGTTACGGTGGGGAACGACACCAACATGGCTAGCGATCGAGGCAATATTTCTTCCCTGCCCAACAGTCACCACCATGTCATCGGTCAAAATCGATGACAGGTAGCTCGACACTAAGCTGGCAACCTGCTGGCGCTGGCTCTCGTCATCAGGCTGATCCAAGGCAATTAAGGCACGCTTCAAGTTAAAGCGCTCGACCAGCTGCTGCTCCAACTTTTCACTGAACACTGGGTGGTATTTCACGGTGATTTCCACCACCCCTTCATCCCTTGCCCGACGGAGCAAGCGACCGACTTTGGCCCGAGACATCCCGAACATCTTGGAGATTTCTTCCTGGGTCGCCCCATCCTGGTAATAGGCAATGGCAATCTCAGTAAGCTGATCGCTGTCTACATGGGTAGTGTCATTCTGGGGCGCTGTCATAGCCATACCTTTGATATAAATAGGGTTACGAATAAGGTTTAATCTGAAAGGTATTTTAGCGGGTAATGGGGGGGAAGGAAAAGCGGTTCTGGGTCCTGGGTCCTGGGTCCTGGGTCCTGGGTCCTGGGTCCTGGGTCCTGGGTCCTGGGTCCTACAGCATTCACTGCTCACTCAATAACTATCAAGCTCTTCTTTTGCTTTTCCTAGGACCCCGTTCCAGTTTCTCCTAGGACCTTACGTTTTGCCGAAGGCTAAACGTAAAAAAGCCCAAGCATTTCTGCTTGGGCTTAGTATAAGTGGCGGAGCGGACGGGACTCGAACCCGCGACCCCCGGCGTGACAGGCCGGTATTCTAACCAACTGAACTACCGCTCCACTCAAATCACCGTGTGTTCAGCACGATAACTTAAAT
>NZ_PYMB01000003.1 GCF_003026455.1 Photobacterium rosenbergii | reverse complement strand
GGGTGCGGGATTGATATGACTTCCATAGAGCAGATGATGAAGTCACTTGAAGGAAAGGCGGTAAATACAAAAGGCCACTACGAGAGTGGCCTTAGATGTTTAGCGATTAGTTCAGTTTGGAATTATGCGGTCTGAGCCATTGCCGCTGATTCTTCACGGCGGGCTTTAACCACAAACGCGTAACCGATAACAGCGACGAAGCCTGTGATAAACATTGCTGTCGTTACTGTGATCAAGCCGTGCACTGCAAATGCTGATACCAAGCCGCTTGCTGCGAAGCACACCATGGTCTGGAGGAAGTTCAGAAGACCGGCAGCAGTTGCGCTACAGTTTTTGAAATCTTCCAGTGCCTTGCTGATGATCAACGGGTAGATGGCACCGTTAGCCACAGCCAAGAAACAGAATGGTACTAGGATAGGCCAAATCGTTGTTGGTTCAGTCTGTACAGAGATCATGAACATGACTGCAACGCTGGCAAAGAACAACTTCAGGATCCAAGGAAGTAGTTGCTGGCTGTCATATTTGTTCAATAGGGCACGACAACCGTAACCACCGACAATGAAGGCAACAGTCTGGGGTGCATAGCTAAGGCCGATATCAGCGCCTGAATAACCCATTGCCGCCATTACAAATGGTGAACCTGTCAGGTAAGCAAAGAATGCAGCAGAACAAGCAGCAAAGATAATCATGTTACCAATGAATTTTTTTGAACTAAGGATCTGGGCATAATCACGGCGCAATTGCACAGAGACTTTTTCCTGTTTTTTAGTCAAATTAGCGCTTTCAGTTTCTTTCAATGTCATGATCGACAAAACTGCACCAAAACCAACGAGAGCAACAAAAATACTGCGCCAGCCGAATTGGTGTTCAAGCATTGCACCTGCCAGCGGAGCTAGCGCTGGAGACAGGGCTACCAAAGGCATAATGGTTGCGAAAACGCGCTCAGAGACTTTCCCTTCGTAACGGTCAACCACAACAGCCTGCCAGATAACCGTTGCGCTACATGCACCAAGTGCCTGTGCAAAGCGGGCAACCAGCATCAGTTCAACGTTCGGTGCAAATGCACAGAAAACGGAAGCGATACTAAATAGTGTCATACCGCCCAACAACACTTTGATACGGCCAATACGATCAGACAGCGGGCCATAAATCAGCTGGCCAAGTGCCATACCCAACAAGAAAATACTCAATGTTAGGCCGATAAGTGATTGTGATGTATCAAAATCCTCTCGAATAACTTCGAAAGCAGGGAGGTACATGTCGGTTGCTAGGAAGCCCAGCATACTTAAACATGCAAACCAAATAATGGTCATTTTTGAAGGTTGATTTGTCATAACTTTATTTCTATTAACTGTTTTGTGCTTTGCGGCAAGTCTATACATGGTTTTTCATAGTGTGAAACGGTAAAATTTAAACATTGCTTTCAAAAAAATTGATGTGAGTGTTTCTTCACCAATCTTATGTGTTTATACCGAGTGCAATGCGCTAGGTTTAATATCAATCAGTTTGTGTTGTTTGGCAGCAATAAGTTACAACTCTGCTGCTAAATGCAGCGGCTTTGACCGGGGCGAAAGGCGCTCAGAACGATTCAGATGGAACAGCAAAATGTTTTCTTATAATGATTTACAAGTAATTGATGTCGTTGCAAGGCGTGGCAGTTTTTCATCAGCTGCTGAAGAATTGCACAAAGTCCCCAGTGCCATTAGCTATACCGTCAGGGTGATCGAGGAGCGATTGGCAGTCGATTTGTTTGTCAGGCTCCATCGCCAAGTTCAGCTAACACCTGCCGGAGAGTTCTTTGTCGAGGAGGCAAGGGCGTTGCTCAAGCAAATGGAGCAGCTAAAAATGCAAACCCAACGGGTGGCTAACGGCTGGTCGCAGAGTGTTTCTGTTGCGCTGGACACTGTGGTTCGTGAGAGCCGGGTGAATACCCTAGTTCGTGACTTTTACCGCCAATTCCCTGATATGGAACTACACCTCACGATGGAGGTATTCAATGGTGTCTGGGATGCCTTGTCCGATGGCAGGGCAGATATTGCTATCGGTGCAACTGCGGCGGTACCAGTAAGTGGTCACTTCGATTATCGAGACATGGGGGTTTTAGAGTGGCGTTTTGTAATAAGCCCTGATCATCCACTTGCGCAAACCGATTATCCTTTGGAAGCCGAAGAGCTTATTGAGTATCCAGCGATCTGCCTAGAAGATACTTCACGGGTGCTGCCTAAGCGTGTGACATGGTTGATGGATAACCAGCGACGGATCATGGTGCCGAACTGGCACAGTGCGATGTCATGTTTGAAATCGGGGCTGGGGATCTGTGTCGTGCCTGAGCACAAGGCATTACCACTTATCGAAAGTGGCGAGCTGGTGGAAAAGCAGTTAGCAGTAAAACCACCTGTGAGCCCGTGTTGTTTGGCATGGAACAAAGAGAGCCAAAACCCAGCAATTGAATGGCTGCTCGATTATCTGGGTGATAGTGAGCAGCTCCATCGCGAATGGATGCGCTAGGTAAGGCGCTTAAAATTCGGGCTTATTCAGCAGGTTTATTGCTATCAATGCTTTCTGCATTGCCTTCGACTGCACTTGCATCTTGTGCTTGTTCGGCAGCCTGCTGGGCTTCAGCTTCCATCTTGGCACGCTCGGCTTTAGAGATATAGCGCGGTTTGTTGCTACGGTGCAACTTGGCGTTTGCTTTCTTCTGCTTTTTCTTTAGCGCTTCGTTAATTTTCTTCTTGCGGTTCATGTTTACATACCAAATCGAAATTGGCTGGCAATTCTAGGGGGAAATGTAGGAGAAAGAAAGGGGGAGTGGTTTTATTTATATTTCTTACAATGGTGATGTGCCGGGAAGAACCCGGCACTTAGAAAATGAGACTTTGTTAGATCAACCTTCGTCTTCAACTTCTACTTCTGGCTCTGGGCAGCCTTCAATTGCTTCGCCGGGAAGAGGTTCATCTTCAGAGAAGAAACCTTGTCCAACCTTTTTAGGTTTGGCTTTTTGCAATTGGATTACAATTTTATCGCCATCCTGGACGACAGGAACAGGATCTCCATTATCAGTTCTTAATACAAGTTCAGCTCCACCACACTCAGGGAAGCCATCCTCCCAGATAGCCTCGGTTATTTCTTCTTTGAGGATTAGGCTTGAGCCTCTGAAAACTTTAACAATAAAAGGGTTAGCTAGCTCACAGGAAGTAATCAAAACACCTTCATCATCAACGGGGTCTTCGCAGTCCTCATCAACATCATCAACGATAGTGAAAGTATTGCCAAACTTATCAACATATTCATCATTAGGATCTAGTGCTCCGACCCCAACGATAAATCGTCTTTCACTTGGTGTATCTTCGTCAATTCTGTTTAGAGCTTCAAAGTCCCATGTAAGTTCATTTGCCCAATTTAGAGGAGTTATATCAGCAAAAAGCTTATCGTCACCTGCCGTTGCTGTGAATGAAAGAGTAGATAGTAGTACCGCAGTAGTTGCTGCCAACTTGAAGTTAGAAGACATAGTTTTCTCCATGAAATGTAGTTTCTTTTATTGATTGGCAACTAAAGACTAATTCGGCCTTTACTGGCGTATTTCTGACTATTGAGAAAAAAAGGTGTGGTTAAATGCCTACATCGTAGTATGGCTTTTGTGTGAATTTTCTTTGTTTGTTGATCATTGAGACTGTCTCAAGATACGCCTGTGGAAAAGTTCAAAATAGTGATAGTTAAGACAAATAAGTCACAACAAAAATCTGATTTGACGTTAATTGCGTTATTTTGCTTATACTTGCGGGCCGACTTTTTTAGACATCAAGTCCCATAAGGGGAGTTGGGTTTGCCATATTACTAGGTGGGTAATTTTAGGCATTTTTGAGGCGTGAAAAAGCCAAACATTTTTGTCTGGCTCTCATTGTTAGGACGTTTGTTTTGTTAGTTAGATCAGGGTTACAGCGGTGCGACACCGACTGATAAACGACGCACTAATGTTGGGTTATACAATCTTGCTTGATTGGTATTTTTATTTTCGCTTGCCAGTTGCAAAGACAGTTTTGCCGCTTGTTCTGCCATTACTTGGATTGGATAGCGAATGGTTGTGAGCTTTGGATGAACGTATCGGGCAATATCGCCATCATCAAAACCGATTACTGAAATATCTTCAGGAATACGCAAATTATTCTCATGCAGAACGGATAAACAACCTGCTGCCATGTAGTCGTTATAGGTGGCTATAGCCGTGACGGGCAAGTTCTTTGACAGGAGGTTTGTCATCGCATATTCACCACCCAACTCATCTGGTTCACCGTACTCGATATATTCCTCGTTAGCTTCCAGACCATGATCTTTGAGCGCCTCCAGATAGCCGGCTTTACGATCCCTGGCATCTTCAATGTTATGGCTAGAGCATAGGTAGCCGATATGTTTGTGACCGTGGCGGATGAGGTATTCAGTCGCGAGGTATGAACCTTTGCGGTTATCGAGAGAAATACAGCGTGAGGCAATTTCCGGTACGATGCGGTTGATGATGACAAGCCCAGGTATTTCGTTGGCTAGGTCGATGAGTTCTTGATCGTCCAGTCCTTTACTGTGGATGACCAAGGATTCACAGCGGCTGTTGATGAGCAGGTTTATCGCATTGCGCTCTTTTACCGGGTCGTGATAACCGCTGCCGATCAGCAACTGTTTCTCATGTTGGTTGGCGATGGTATCTATGGCTTTTACCATGGTACCGAAGAAAGGGGCTGAGACATCATTGACCAAAACGCCAATGGTGTTGGTTGATTTGCTCACCAGTGCTCTTGCATTGGCGTTGGGGCGATAGCCGAGTTTTGCCATTGCCGCTTTAACGGCCTTGATCGCCGTTTCGCTGGTGTGTGGTGCGTTGTTTATCACCCTTGAAGTTGTGGCGACGGAAACGCCTGCTTCTTTTGCGACATCCTTGATGGTAGCCATAGAGCCCTCTTTCTTTACTGCTGGCTCATTAAACAATGGTTAGAGGGATAAGACAAACCCCAGTCAGTGTTTTTTCAAGGAATGAATTAATTATTGCAACCTGAATCACCCTACTCATTTTCAAGTAGGGTGAAAAATATACGGAAGCCTATTGTGGGCAGGCCATCGGCAAGTGAGAAGGGCATGCCAAAGTGATGTTCGATAATAAACTGGTAAATGCGACGCCTGCTGGTCAAAACAAAAAAAAGACCTCACGTTTGCACGTGAGGCCTCTTTTGCTTAGAAAGAAGTTAACGAGATGCTAGCTCGATAAGTCCCTCGTTTCTTAAGCTGATTTTTTATGAGATGCCTTGGTTTGGTCAATCTCGGTAAACAAGCCTCTCACCAGGCTTACACAACCTAGGATCAGAATGATCGTAAAAGGTAGTGCCGCGATAATGGTAATCGACTGAAGAGCCTGAATGGAGTCAGTACCACCAATCCACAACATCACCATCGCAATGGTGGCAGAGATAACTGCCCAAATGACTTTTTGTCTGATAGGTAGCTCTAACTTACCACCTGCCGTCATGCTATCGACAACAATTGATCCTGAATCCAGAGTTGTTACAAAGAAGACAATGATCAATGCAACCGCGATGAGAGAAAGGATATTGCCGATTGAATACGCATCTAGCATGTAGAACAAGCTTAGTGATACGTCGGTGATCCCTTGCTCTGCACCGAGTAGGCCAACTTTATCCATAACCTGCTCGATGGCTATGCCGCCAAAGAAAGACATCCACGCAGTTGTAACCAGTGTTGGAACAACCAGTACACAGACCAAAAACTCGCGGATCGTACGGCCTTTTGAAATACGGGCAACAAACATACCAAAGAAAGGTGCGTAGGCGACCCACCAAGCCCAATAGAATACAGTCCAACCGTGCAACCAGGTTGTATCTTCACGGCCAGCACTTTGGCTTAGCGGAATAATGTTTTTCACATAACCAGTGACAGCGGTAAACAGCGAGTCGAAGGTTGTGGTGAAATTCAGCACCGCGAGGAAGCCCAAGAAAAGGAAGGCGATAATCATGTTGAGGTTACTCAACATTTTTACACCATCATCCATGCCACGGACGACAGAAATAATGGCCAGACCCATAATGACCAAGATGATCAAAATTTGAAGGAATAAACTATTCTCTAGGCCGAATACATGGCTGATGCCACTTGCGGCCTGGGAGCCACCCAGCCCCAGTGATGTTGCTAGGCCGAACAAAATAACCAGTACGGCCAACACGTCAATCACATCACCGATTCTTCCCCATACCCTGTCGCCAAGCAGTGGGTAGAAAACGGAACGCATCGAAAGTGGTAGACCTTTGTTATACACAAAGTACGCCAGTGAGAGTGCTGTCATGCCATAAATGGCCCAGGCATGGAAGCCCCAGTGGAAGACGGCAGAGCCTAGTGCCAACTCTCTCGCTTCGGCAGTATATGGCTCGACATTTAGCGGCGTGCCAAACCAATTAGTGAAAAATGCTGTTGGTTCTGCGACCCCCCAGAAAATAAGCCCGATGCCCATGCCTGCAGCAAATAGCATGGAGATCCATGATAGGGTCGAAAAGTCAGTAGTCGCGTCATCGCCACCTAAGCGAATTTTACCCAAAGGTGAGAAAGCAATAACAACGGCAAACAGTAGCAGTATGTTTGCGCCCCACATGAAGATGAAGTCAAACTTCGAAAGGGCAGCGGCCTTAACGGCATCAATTGCGGCTTTGGAATCTGCTGGTGAAAGGATTAAAAGTGTAACAATAAAAAGAATGGATAAGCCCGCGGATACGGTAAAAACGGTGTTGTGGACATCCATACCCCATTTGGTTACGTTGTCCTGACCTACTTGGTAATCTGTTGAATCTATGCTGTATTTATTTGATTTAAAACCCATAATTAAGAGGCTTGTACATTCGAACCCCGAATGTAATGACCAACTCCATGTCTATTAATCGACTGATTAGTATGTAAATATCATTCGAGTGGCGGGTCTTTTCCATGACCTTGACTGGGCCCTCTTCGATGTATTTACACCTAATCCCGAGGCGACTACCTTAACACATAATCAGGGTATTTTGTGATTTAGCGCTCCTTTTTGTATTTCATAACGTTTACAAAACCTATCAAAGCACTATGAATACAAAGCGTTAGGAGAAATAAAAACCGACCATTTAGGCCGGTAATGAGTTAATTGTATCTAAGCGGAAGTATTATTTTACGTTGTATTTGTCATCTGAACGGATATATATTGTCACTGCTTCATTACCTGAGTTGGTAATTTCGTGGGTAAATTTCCCCTCAGACTCGATATAACTGCCAGCCCCTAGTTTCACTGCTGTTTCCAAGTCTTTCGAGTCATAGCTAATCTCTCCTGAAATAACAACTGCACGGAACTCACTGGCTTCTGTCGAAATAGAGCCTTCAAAGCCAGAAGGTAATTTGACCATTGAGCCATTAATCGCAGCGGTATTTCCCCATAAGTAGGTTGACTGTACACCGTCAGCTTCTAGGTTGTGTAGGTCACTGTCATTAAGCCACACGATGTTATCTTTGTGCAGGTTCAATGGACGCTCGCCGTTGTCGAATTTCTCTTTCGAAGGCTTCACAAGGTAAGGGCCAGCATCAATCTCCAGATAGATAAGGTTTACTTCGCCATTTGCGGCAGTAGTGTGATCCTCACCTGCAGGTTGGGTCCAGAATGAACCGGTTGGCATCCACATTTTCTCAGCTGTTGGGTCATCATTGTGCATCAGGCCGTCAATGACTACGCCACGATAGGTGATGTTGTGGATATGCGGAGGTGATTCAAAACCTTTCCGGAATCGGACTAGCATACCTGTAGCCGTATCTTCTGTTCTATCCCCCCACAGGTCGGCGGCTCCGGGACTCAATTCGCCACGTAACGGGTTGAGGTAGCCCCATTCAATGTCATCAACGGCAACTACTTTAGAGGTAGGTTCGGCTGTGAGGGCCGGTGCAGTGAGCAGTACGACAGCCAAAGCGGTAGCTGACTTTTTGAAATCTAATGTCATAACTTATCCCGTTTTTAGTGGCGTTAATTTGCCTTTATAAACTATAACAGTGCCAGTCGAAGCTATTGAGATTTGTACTAATAAATGTGGTGACGAAGCAGGTGGTTTCGAAGACTGGGGAAAGGTATATTGTGCCAATCACTTGATTTGAATGGATTGATGGCAATGCTTACTAGGATCTCGTTAAGTTTAGGTATCTCAGCAGTACTAATTTTGAGCCCCCCAGCGGTTGCGAAATGGGAAAACCTTGCAGATAGATACCAAGATGAATATAAGAATCATCTCGATGCTACTTGCCCCTTAGCGAAAGACGACATGAAGCACTTTGTGTATTTCGCCGGTGACCGAGCATCTCTAAAAGACCACCCTTTACTCACCAGTGAGCGCTTTACCGGGGCACAAATCATGTACCCATGGGCTTTGCTTGAACCGGAAAAAGACCAGTACGACTTCTCAGCTATCGAAGAGGACTATCAGTACCTAAAAGCCCATGGCAAAAAGCTATTCATACAACTTCAAGATGCGACCTTCAGCGTTGAATTCCGAGGGGTACCCGATTACCTAAATAGCGATGAGTTCGATGGTGGCTCGGTGCCAAGGTTTTATGACAACGGCAAGCAAGATGGCTGGAGTGCCAAGCGCTGGAACCCGAAGGTGCAGCATCGGTTTGCGTTGTTAATCGTGGAACTTGGCAAATCATATGACGGGAAAATCGAGGGCATTAACCTGCAAGAGACCGCAGCGGCAGCTGATTCAGAGACTGATCCTACATTCTCGGAGTCAGGTTATGTTGCAGGCATAAAAGCCAATATGCGAGCTTTGAGCAAGTCATTTACCCAAAGCTCTACCATGCAATATGCCAATTTTATGCCTGGTGAATGGTTGCCGTGGGAGGATAAAGGTTACCTTAAAGAAATCTATGCCTACGGGGAGCAAATTGGTGTCGGTCTTGGTGGGCCAGATCTAATGATGCGCCGCCGGGGACAACTAAATCATGCTTTGGCAATGATGCATGAAAATGAATATAGCGTCCCATTGGGTATTGCGATCCAGGACGGGAACTATATTGGAGAAACGGACAATACAACCGTTGTTAAAGAGCGGAAAATTATTGTGCCGGCATTGCACTCATTCGCGCAGAATTTCTTGGATGTTGACTACATGTTCTGGGTAAACCAAGAGCCATATTTTGAGCAAGATGTATTACCGTGTTTCGAAAATCAAAACAGGTAAATTCCAGATGGGGGCAGGAGTTCCCAGCTCCACAGCGAGCACGTATTGGAATTTAACAGTTTCCGCAACGGGATAAGGACCATGCTAAACGGTCATAAATCTCATGGCTGGAATCAGTGAAATAGTGCTCGCTGTCTTATCTTTAAGAATCAGGCGGAATTACTCCTAACAAGCTCGTCGATTGGTTGATCTTAAACGAAGGGAATTGGTATTGTTGCGACGCATAATCATCGGTATTTGGGGTATAGCTCGTTGGCAGCCCTATACCATCAACAGTCGAACGAGAAAACCAGACATGTCAGCCTCGCAATTTCAAACCAATTGGATAAAACCCTTCACACTCGATCAAGCCGTTCTCAAGCTCGGTAAAAGCAAAGAGGAAATCAAGGCGCTGTGTGAGTCGAAAGTATTGAACGGCGGTTGGGATGATTTTATCGGTGAGAACGGAGCTTTTGTCGTTTGGTTGCCTGAAGACCAAACCGATGTTACAGCTGACGAAATACGCGCCGGCGCAACAGTGCATTGAATTATCAAAGTAATTTAATGAGCCAGAGTGTTGAATTTTAAATGGTAGGGGAGTATGACCCCACCAGAGGTGAGGCCACAAATATGTGAACAGCCTTACCTTGGTAAGGCTGGTTTATTTATTAAGCGCCTACTGGCTCAATGCACAAGTTGTAGGTGTATTGCTTGTCTGTCAGTTTGAACTCGTCATGGACACTTGGGCTCCAAGAGTCATCACCGCCGACACCCATGTGCTGGTGGTCGATACGCAGGTAAATTTGCTGTTCGGCCTCAAGTTCGTTGGTGTGTTTCGCTACCGCCAGTTGCTGCTGGCTGTAACGGCTAACACTGAACTGGAAATCACCAGAGATACCTAAGCGGCCAATAGATAGCGATTTACAGCCACAGCGCAGTCCGTTATCTGTCGGGAAGATGTACGAAGTATGCATGCTTTCTAGCGTTTGGGTGTACTGGCCAAAACGCGCACCCGATAGTCGGTCAGGGTAGTTCTCGAATGGGCCTAGTCCACGCCATTCAATGTGCTGCTGTTCTTGTTGAAGCGGCAGAGCTAGTTCAATACCAATACGCGGCATTGGTGGTAGTTCATCAGCAAGTTTTACCGAAACATCAACCTTGGTTTGGCCTTGGCTGTCCAGGGTGTAAGTCCAAACAGTGATTGCCTGAACATTGCCGTTGAAGGTATATACGAACGTTGAAGTGACCGCTACTTGATGGCTAAGGGCATTCACTTGGCAATCTACGCACTCGCGATCCCACTTGCCGATACCTGCGGCATCCCAGCGACATACCCAGGCATTAGGATCAACGAAATCTACCTCACTCACACCGATGTCGTTATCCAGTGGGGCACGGAAGAAATTATCAATAGGTGAAGATACTAACTGTTGCTTGCCTTCAATTGACCATTGCTCCAGCAATCCGCTCGCTTTATTCCAGCTCCAATTGTGTTTACCGTCTTTGCTGCTGACCAGAATGTTGTGATCATCTTCAGTCGCCAACGGGGCCTTGCTTTGGCTGAAAGTAGGGTAAGCTAAGGAGTTACGGTTGGTCACTGCAAACTGCTCACTGGCAACAATATGTCCGGCTTCTGCCCATGGCGTTGATTCACATAGCTTGATATCAGTATTGAGGTGGTAAACCGCACCAGCACGAGGCTTTAAGTCAACATCGATGCATAAGGTCTTTTGGCTATCGGCAGGCACATCCAGTGTTTGTTCACCAGAGGCAATCTCACGACCATCTTCAAGCAGGGACCATTTTAGTTGTTCATTGTCAGTGGCACGGAACAAGTTCTCGTTGGTTACCGTAAGGGTATATGCCACACAGTTTGCCAGTTGCTCTTCACTATCAAGCTGGACAGTGATCATACGTTGGCAGTGCTTGGCTTCTTCCAGAGTCGGGTGCGGGGTTCTGTCAGGAAACACCAATCCGTTGATACAGAACTGGCGGTCATTGATGGTATCGCCAAAGTCACCACCGTAGGCCCAGAAGTGATCACCTTTGTCATCAAACTTGCTGATCCCTTGATCCACCCAGTCCCAGATAAAACCGCCTTGCAGGCGAGGGTAGTCGCGGAAGGCATCCCAGTACTCGTTGAAACTACCGAGGCTGTTCCCCATTGCATGGGCATACTCACACAAGATCAATGGGCGGTTCTCATTAGGTAGGGAGACCCACTTCTTGATTGACCACTTTGGCACGGCTTCATCGGCAATAGTGGTGTTCACACGGGCATACATCGGGGCAATGATATCGGTTGCAGTCGTATCGGAACCGCCACCTTCATATTGCACCGGACGGGATGGGTCAAAGTTCTTCGACCAAGCATACATGGCGTTGTGGTTACTGCCATGGCCGGATTCATTGCCCAGCGACCAGATGATAATTGATGGGTGGTTCTTGTCACGCTGTACCATTTGGGTATAGCGGCTCATGTAAGCGTGTGCCCACATAGGGTCGGCCGACAGGCGGTTCATCGGCTCCATACCGTGGGTTTCGATATTGGCTTCGTCGCACACATACAAACCGTACTCGTCACACAGTTCGTACCAACGAGGGTGGTTCGGGTAGTGGGCGGTGCGGACAGCATTGAAGTTATACTGCTTCATCAAGCAGATATCTTTGATCATATCCGCTTCGGTCATGACATGGCCAAGATCTGGGTGGTGTTCGTGGCGGTTAACACCACGGATCAAAAGTGGTTTACCATTGAGGCAAAGTTGGCCGCCGATGGTTTCGACCTTACGGAAACCAACTTGGTAGGCTTCACTTTCAATATGGTTGCCATCGGCATCAAGTAAAGAGACTACACAGCGGTATAGGTTTGGCGTCTCGGCACTCCACTTGTTCGGCTCGCGTACCGAAACAGTTTGGAATACCACGTCGTTGTAACTGCCGCGTTCGTCAATACGGCGGTTGTTCGGACGGTCAACCACGGGTTCTGTAATTGCCTGTTCACCGTCAAATAGCTGGATCTGTACCTGATGATCAGCGGAAGCATTGATATGGGTCACTACAGATAAGCTGCCATCACGGTAGCACGCATCAAGATCTGGCGTGATAAATACATCTTCAATGCACTGCGAAGGCTTGGTCAATAAGGTTACATCACGGAAGATACCACTTAGCCACCACATATCCTGATCTTCTAGGTAGCTACCGTCACTCCAGCGGATCACCATTACTGCTAAGGTGTTTTCTCCAGCAACAAGGTACTGGGAAAGGTCGAATTCTGCCGGTAGGCGGCTATCTTGGCTGTAACCGACCCAATGGCCGTTGCACCACAAATGAAAAGCGGAGTTAACGCCATCAAAGATAATACGGTAGGTTTGCTCTAGCTGGCTTTCATCAACCACGAAACTTGTACGGTAGCAACCTGTTGGGTTGTCTTTCGGCACGAAAGGCGGGTTGACTTCAAACGGGTACTTTACGTTGGCATAAATCGGTTTGTCATAGCCTTGCAGTTGCCAGTTTGAAGGGACTGGAATATTGTCCCAAGCCTGATCATTGAAGCTAGGAGTCACGAACTCGCCGTCGACTTGCTCCGGGGCATCGAAAAGCTTGAATTTCCATTCGCCGTTCAATGATTGGCGCTGGGCATTTTTTGCATCGCGTGCACTTTCAATGTCACGGTAGCTGGCCAGTGGGCTATGCGCAGACAAACAATGGATGTTCACTGACTGAGGGTTTTCCCAGTCTCGGCGCTGAATAATGTTAGAAAATGCCGTCATCGTTATCCTACTTATATTGATCTTACTTAATCTTGAAAATTTTAGTTGCTGTACCGCACGGCGATAGCTGGTGCCCTGCGGCTAGTTATTCTTTGTGCTTTTTGAATTGGCTGTTATTGGGCCAATGTGTCCAACAGGTAATCTTTGGCCTGTTCATGGCCTGCTGACTCGGCTTTGCTGGCCCAATCAACGGCTTGTTTAAGCTTTCCACTATCTACTGCTTCATCAATTTGCTGTTTGAAATAGTGCCAGTTGTCTGTGTCAACAGATGCAGTCAGTTTGGGTGTTGCTGAAATAGGTTCTGATGCAGTAGTCGGTGCTGTTTTTGATACAGTTGCAGCTGAGGCCTCTTTCGTTGTTAAGCTCGAAAGCAGGTCAACCACAGGGTTGCCGAAATGCTGCTGTGTGGTGATTTCAACTACGCCGACCGGCGACAATGTCGCATAAAGCGGAAGACGTTTATTGCCGATAATGTTCTGTGATTCGGCAAATTCTTGTTCTGGGTGGATACGTTCCAGCTGATTGCCTATCTGTGCAGGATCGTGCTGGATCACCAAATAAGCCATGTTGTTAAGTTGCGTACTGAGAATAAACTTACCTTCAATGCGCTCGAGACCACCTAGGCTACTGGTGAAGTAATGAAAATCTTCTGTGGTGTACTGTTCGATCAACTGCCATTGATTGTCGTAAATGTTAATGGCCGGGGCGATAACTTGGTTGTTTTTAATTGGAGCTTTGACTGTCAGCATGAATGGAGAAGCCGTTTGCGGCAAGACAAAAGCTTTGGCTGGCGAGCGGTCTGATTCATCATTGCCATTTGGGGCAATAGGGAGGGTCTGACCATTGCCATCGAGAATCACATACTGTTGGCTATCTAATGCCAACGGTTGGATTGAAAGCGCAGCAATAGATTCACAGCAAGCCGATTGGTTGAGGTCGGTATTGAGTGCCGTGTCTGGGATACTACTGCAAGCGGTTAGGCTCAGGCTCAGCAGAATGGTCGCCAACTGATTCTTCTTCATGCTTTATCCTTAGGGTACAGGCCACAAAAGGCCTGTACCATTTTTAGTCAAGTTTGTGCGAGCGGGTTATTACCACCAAGTTTCAATATTGAAGCCAAAGGTGAATTCATCAGTCGACTTTTTACCAATGCTCTGTGCATTTCCGTAAGCATTACGAGTAGCATTTCCGTCAGAATCTAAGCCTGTTTCCCGTTGCCACTCATCATTAGTCTCAGAGTACGTTGCGAACACACGAAGTGTTGGACGAGCCCAGACGCCTTTACCGGCTTGGAACATTTGGGCAATGGTGACTTTGAACATGTCATTGGTACCAGCACCGTTCTGTGCTTCGACGGTTTCATAACCAACTTCCAGAGCCGTTGCCATATAATCTGTCCAGCTGTACTGAGGGCGGGCACCGACACTGAACCACTTATCGCCATTGTCGTTATCAAGATTTTTGTCTTGATAAGCAATGTTATACATTACCTGGAAGTCTTCACTGATGTTTAAGTCACCATGATTGAACACGCGCCAGCTGTAACCGTCGTGGTCAACTCCAGTGCTGTATTTGGTCGCTTTGCCATTAGCTGGACCACCTTCAGCACTCATCAAGCCACCAGCAAGGGCATCGGTACCATATTGGAAAGCTAAAGTGTTTGAACCATAGTCCCAAGCTTGTCGATAAAGGGCCGATAGCATGGCACCAGAAGTGGTGATATCTGGCTCATCATAGCTAGAGTTTTGAGTGAAAACGTAATTGACACCAAAAGTTAGATCGGCGGTGTCACTAATAGCAATGTCGCTGATTCGGGCGTCAATGTTATGCAAGCTTCGACCATCAGAGGTTGAATCTGGTGCCATCCAGGCTAAATGACCATTACCGAAACCAAGGTCCCAGTTCTCAACACCAATACCTGTGCTTGATGTATCCCAGTATTTAATATCAACCATGTGGACTTCGTGGCGGCGGTAGAAGCGCTCACCACCCCAAAGAATGGCATTTGGCTGTGAAGCTATTAACCCATGACCGGCTGACCACAACTGGATGATGCTGACATCACCCCAGCTCTCGCCGCTGCCTAGGTAAAGGGTAGTATCGAAGTAAGCATCACCGTCTTGCCACACATCGGCCTTTAAGCCGGCTTCCCACCAGTTAAGCTCATTACCCAAGCGGTAGTTACCATAACCTTCGCTGGCGCGGATCACATCGTTACGCTCACCTTTACCACCATTATGGTCATCATTGTCTGTGTAGATATTTCCCCATTTGGCATAGCCAAAATATTGAATATTCTCTACGGCAGCTTGGCTGGCTAGTGGGGCCATTATCAGTGCTATGCCGACTGCTTTTGCTAGCATCTTCTGTTTCATGAAACGTCTCCATCATTTTGTTTTTTTATGTATGGGTCCTAACTCAAGAGCGATCCTAGCATTGCTCTGGAAACGTTTACAGTGAGGTGTGGCGTATTTTACCTAAGAAAGTTAAATCAATTAATAAAACTGTAATTTAGCTCACATTAAAGGCGTATTTCGGCTGTTTTTGATGATAAAATGCACAGTGGGTAACTTTAATGAACCGGAAACGATTACAGATAGGTTGGCTGGAGGTGAAGAGAAGGAAATAAAAAGCCCAACAAAACAATGGGTTGGGCTTTTTTGATCAATGGAAACAAACTTCTTTCCCAAGCAGTACAGATTGCTCGGTAAGCCAAGTAAAGAAGCTATCTATGAGTGTTTTGAGTTAGGAACCCAAGGATAACGTTTCACTCTGAATCACAATAGTCACAGAATACGTCAGCTATTAGTGTGAATTCAAGTAATATGTGAAACTCCTTGAATGGAATTACAACCCAAAACACCGCATTTTTACTGGTGTGGTATCGATTTCACCAGTATCAGTTACTTGTCGAAGGTGCGAGCACGGGTTCGCTCCAGGCGCTTGAGGATTCGGTCCAATCGGTCAGGGTGGACCATGAATTCCTGGAACGCTTTCATTCCTTCCTGTGCCATTGCCGGATCAGTATCACGGTCGTAGAACTGTGAAGTCCCAGATGCGCTGTTTAGCATGGCGATACCTTTGTTGAGGAACACATCGTCAGTGACCATAGACTTATTGTTAGTCGGGATCTGAAGCAATGCTTCGTTCATTTTGGTCTGGTTCTCAGCGCGTGCGATAAAGGCTAGGAATTTACGGGCATTGTCTTTGTTTTTGGCCTTGCTAGGGATGTGAATGGTATCAATTGGGGCTTCTTCGGCCATTGCAATCTCAGGGTTAATAGCTGGGAATTGCATAAAGCCCATTTTACCTTCCAGTTCCTCAGGGAAGTTAGGGGTTATGAAATTACCAATCAAGTACATAGCCGCTTCCCCACGGTACAAGAACGGTTGGGCCTCCTGCCAAGAGTAACCCGCATGGTTTTCTAGGAAGTAACCTTTGTCGATCAGCTCGCGCCAAGTATTGAAGGTATTGCGAACACGCTCATCGGTGTAAGGAACTTTGCCATCCATTAGATCAAGGTGGAAGTCCAACCCGTTGACGCGCAGGTTGATATAGTCAAACCAGCCTGCTGCTGTCCAAAGGTATTTTGTCCCGATGGCGATAGGGGCAATGTCGTTTTGCTTCAATGTTTCGGACGCGGCAAGGAATTCATCCCACGTTTTAGGCTCGCTGATTTCATACTTGTCGAAGATATCTTTACGGTAGTAAATGCCCCACTGGTAATAGGTAAACGGCACGCCCCATTGTTTGTCGTCAACCGTCATGGCAGGAATGGTACTGGTGAAGTCCTCATACATATTGTTGGCTTGCCATACGTCACTGACATCTTCCAGCAAGCCACGGTCTACAAAGGTCTTCATACGGTTACCGGCATGCCAGAAAACCACATCGGGTGGTGAGGTGACCAACCAGTTACGCAGCGTTGTTTTATAGGCTTCTTTGTCGTACAGATTGTATTTGACGGTAATATCCGGGTTTTCCTGCTTGAACTGGGCAACCATATTGTCAAAAACGGCCTTTGGCGCCGGGTCGGCTTGATCTGAGTTGATAATAAGCTCAGAGGCAAAAGAAGCCGATGCCATGCTCATCGCCAACGTGGTAGCGGTGATGATCTTATGTAGTTTTTTCATCATTTATCCTTATTAGTAGGGTAGTTGTATGTCCGTTTAACCTTTGGTCGCGCCTAGGGTTAACCCAGCAATGAAATGCTTCTGCATCGCGAAGAACAAAGCGACGGGCGGAAGGGCTGCCAATACGGCGCCGGCGGAAATTAAGTTCCAGGAAGCCAACCATTGGCCGCGTAGGGCGCTGATCCCTGCGGTGACCGGGCGGACTTCTTCACTTTGCACCAGTACCAGTGCCCAGAAGTAATCGTTCCAAATGAAGGTAAAGACCAGCACCGACAGCGCTGCCAAGGCAGGGCGAACCAGTGGCAAGATGATGTACCAGAAAATCTTGAACTCGCTGACGCCTTCAACCCGTGCAGCCTCAAGCAATTCATTGGGTAAGCTGACGATGAAGTTACGCATAAACAAGGTGCAGAAACCCGTTTGGAAAGCGACATGGAAAATGATTAACCCAAGGTGGGTGTCATATAACCCTGCACTGATAGTGAGGTCACGAACAGGGATCATCAATATTTGGAAGGGAACAAAGTTACCGGCAATAAATATAGCCAGCAGCCAAATATTGCCTCTGAACTTATATTTTGCCAATGCAAAACCCGCAAGAGTCGAAAGGGCAACAGCACCGGTTACGGCAGGTAGCGTAATAATCAATGAGCTAAGCAGATATTGTCCCATATCGGTGGTTTGGAACACCATCTGATAATTTTCGATTAAATTAAAGCTGGTGGGCCAACCCCAATAGTTTCCTTGGTTGATATCTTCAATCGAGCGGACCGAGGTCAGCAATATAGCCAGAAGTGGTAATAGCCATAGAATAATTGAAAAAGGCAGTGCTACCCGGTAGGCAATATTGATAGTCCGCGATGATTTATTTATAGGTGTCGGAAACATTATTTCTCACTCCTTAACATGCGAGTTAAGAAAAAGGCGATATAGATAGCCATTATCAGGAAGAGCACGACAGCAATAGCGGCACCGTAACCCATTCTGTAGTTGAAGATTGACTGCTCATACATCATGTAAGCTAGCACCGTCGAGCTTCCCCAAGGGCCGCCAGCGGTCATGGTGGCAACCAAGTCAAATGAGCGCAGGGCACCAATCACAGTTACTACCACTGCTATGAAGGTCGCTGGTGATAGTTGGGGCAGAATGATATGCCTTAAGAGCTTGAATCCCTTTGCGTTATCGAGTCGGGCTGCTTCAATCAGTTCAGGGTTTAGGTTGTTGAGCCCGGTGAGGTAGAGGATCATGCAATAGGCAATTTGCGGCCATAGGCCCGCAGCAATAATGCCGTAGGTGACATACTGATCACTCGATAACAGCGCAATAGGCTCTGCACCGAAAAATGCCAGAATACTATTTAACAGGCCCAAACTAGGGTCGTAAAACCAAGTAAATACCAAGCCAACAATGACTTGGGATATAACAAATGGGAAAAAGAATAACGCTTTGATCAAACGTATTCCTTTCACTTCCTGATTGAGAAATAGTGCGATAGCCAGACCAATTGGTGGGGCAAGCATAAACATCACCAGCCACAACAAATTATTGGTCAGTGCGGTATAAAAGGTTTCTGAATCAAATAACTCGATGTAGTTTTCAAAACCCACCCAGACTTTCTCGCCCATACCGTCCCATTGGTAAAGGCTGAGGTTGAAGCTATTTATAATGGGGTAGAGAACATATATTGCAAATAGCACCAACGCCGGGGCAAGAAAGACCCACGGCACTAAAGAAATAGGAATAATCCGCTTCCTTTTTTGTTTAGAGTCACTGGCTCTATTTATTGTCGCTTCTGCTGAAGAAGAATGAATCATACTAGGCTCCGATTCCATGTATGCAGAGATCTCGGTTCATTGGTAAGCGTGCTTACCAAGTTGTTCTGTATGTTCTAGGTGTTGTTTTGATAGCTGTTTGATGACGCAAAGTGATTTGCGTGGTTACGATATCGACAATGGTGTTAATAAAACGTGATCAAGGAAACGTTTCCATAAATGGTGGTGATATTACTTACGATGTGTGACATGGATCTGGATAGTATGGGTAATAAATAGCTTGGTATCTTTCTCGCGCATAAGGCTAATATGTAGATTTTTCAACCCAATATATTGTTTTAAAGAGATGAAATGCGTCCCCTGTCACTATTGCGCTATGTGAATGCGGCAAGGTATACCCAGCTCACACTATGTTAAAAAGTTGAGCGTTATTGCGCTGGAAACGTTTACTGTGGCGTTACAATCGGGTAGCGTAAATAACGTTCTAGTTGTTTGCTAAATGGCCTTTGCTGACGTCCGTACTCTCAGAGGATGAAATTATATGGCTGGTATATCCCTAAATCGCGCAGTGAAACGATTTGGAAAAGTACAAACTATCCACGGTATCGATCTTACTATTGAAGATGGCGAGTTTACTGTCTTCGTTGGTCCGTCAGGATGTGGAAAATCCACCTTGCTTAGGCTGATTGCCGGCTTGGAAGACATTACCGAAGGTGATATCTCTATTGGCGGGGTCAACATGAATGATGTTGAACCCTCTGAGCGTGGTGTTGCGATGGTGTTCCAGTCATATGCGTTATACCCGCATATGACAGTGGAAGAAAACATGGGCTTTGGTCTCAAGATGGTGGGAGAGAAACCGGAGGTGATCAAGCAGCGGGTGAAGCATGCCAGTGATATTCTCCAACTCGAGGCGCTGCTCAAGCGCAAACCGAAGGAGTTGTCTGGTGGTCAAAGGCAGCGCGTGGCTATTGGTCGTGCGATTGTCCGCGATCCGGAAGTTTTCTTGTTCGATGAGCCGTTATCCAACCTAGACGCAGAGTTGCGGGTTGAAATGCGAATCCAAATTGCCAGGCTGCACAAGCAATTGGGTAACACCATGGTGTATGTCACCCATGATCAGGTCGAGGCCATGACACTGGCCGACAAGATTGTGGTATTGCGCGATGGTAGGGTAGAGCAGGTAGGCTCACCACTGCAGCTTTATTATCAGCCAGCAAATGAATTTGTCGCCGGTTTTATCGGTTCGCCGAAAATGAACTTTATCCCGGCTATGATTGCAAAAAAAGAGCATCAATCTCTGACACTTACCTTGCCCGATGGACAATCTGTTTCCATTGCTGCCCATACTGATGGTGTTGAAGCCGGCCAGGCGGTCAAAGTGGGGATCCGCCCTGAGCATATCTTCCTCAAACCACAGGGCAGTGAGGAAAGCACTGTTGGAATTGAGTTCCAATCTGATGTGGTTGAAAGGCTAGGTAATAGCACCTATTTATTCGGTCAGTATGCAGGCGTCGATGGCTTTAAAATCCATCTACCGACTGACGAGCCTGTCGTTACCGGCAACAAGGTGAAGGTGTATATGGATAACCACAACCTGCACCTGTTCAACGAAAAAGGCCTTTCTATTCGTCAGTACAGTGATGCTGATGTACCTACTCAGATTTGTGCGTAGAGCACTTACCTCAGTCCCAAACAATTACTGTTCCCGCAGAATAAAAAAGCCGCTCTAATGAGCGGCTTGCACTAGACGATAAACCTTAGTTTGTTTCTGGGGGTAATAGGAACACACCGTTCGGGTTAATCGTTAGGTACGCATGGTCGGTAAAGCTAGTATCAAATTGTGCGGAGTTTAATTGCAACAGAAGTTCATGCCCTTGCCACTCCACCACGACTTCATACATAGAACCCATATAAGCGGTACTGGTTACCCGGCATTGTTGGCAAGGCTCTCCATGTTCGGCCAGTAAAATGGCTTCAGGACGAACGCCAATCTGGTAGTCGCCTGGGCCAATACCTGAAACATTGCCCTTGGCTGCAGGCAGGCTATAGCCGTGGATGTCTATGGTTTCTCCGTTAAAGTGACCCTCGAACATGTTAGCTTCACCCATGAAATTGGCCATAAACATTGAAGCTGGGTGCTTGTACAAATCTGTCGGGCTACCCTGTTGCATGATATCGCCATCTTTCATGACGATAACAGTGTCAGAAACCGCAAAGGCTTCGGATTGGTCGTGGGTAACGTAAAGCGATGTAATATTGAAGCGCTGCTGCAAATCGCGAATGGTCTCGCGCATATTCCTGCGTAAATTCGCATCTAAGTTACTCAAAGGTTCATCAAACAGCAGCACCTTGGGTTTGAGCACCAGTGCCCTTGCCAGTGCAACACGCTGCTGCTGACCGCCGGAGATCTGGTCGACGAAGCGCTCGCCAAAACCTTCCAAATCAACAAGTTTGAGCGCATCATCGACACGCTTTTTGATTTCAGCCTTATCAAGGCCAAGCATCTTCAAGCCATAACCGACGTTTTCGTGCAGGGACATATGGGGAAACAGGGCATAAGACTGGAATACCATACAGATATCACGATGCTGGATAGAGGTGTTGGTGACATCCTCGCCATCAATGAAAATCTGGCCGCTGGTGGGTTTTTCCAGACCCGCGACAAGGCGGAGTACCGTGGTTTTGCCGCAGCCCGATGGCCCCAGCAAGGTGACTAGGCTGCCTTTTTTGATCTTTAAATCGAGGTTGCCGATAACGGTTTTATCGCCAAAGCGCTTACAGACGTTTTTGAGCACTACAAAGTTTTCAGTTGCCATGAATTTATTCTCCAGTTAAGACGCGTCGTTTTTGGCTTTGGAACGCGAAATGCGCGCTTCACCGACAAGGAAATCAAAAATAAGGATGATGCTCAGCATCACAACAATCAGTATGGAGCCGTAGGCAATGGCGATACCGTATTCACCGTCTTCTACCCGGTTGAGGATGTAAGAGGTTGCCACCCGGGTTTCTGGCGTTACCAGGAAGATAATGGCGCTCACTGTGGTCATTGCACGCACGAAACTGTATACCAGCGTAGATAGAATCGCCGGGCGAAGTAGAGGCAATAAAATATGGGTGATGGTTTTCAGCGAGTTGGCTCTCAGGCTCAACGAGGCTTCATCCAATGATTTATCTAACTGGCCGAGACCGGCGACACCAGAGCGGATCCCCACCGGGACGTTTCGCATCACCATGGAAATAACTACGATGGCGGCAGTACCGGTTAGGTACACAGGGGCATCGTTAAACGCAAGGATATAGGACACACCGGCAACGGTTCCCGGTACTGCGAAGCACAACATAGTGGCAAATTCGATTACCTTTTTGCCGTGGAACTGCTGGCGCACGACAATGTAAGCAATCAATAGCCCGAACAGCGCAGTAAGTGGTGCGGCAATACCGGCATAGGTCATAGTGGTGATCAGTGATGGCCAGGCCCCTTCGCTCATACCCATACCGAACAAGTTAATGTAGTTGGCGAAGGTCAAGCTGTAATCAACCCCCCAGTTGACGGTAAAGCTACCGTAGATAATGCTGCCGTACAGCAGGATGTTGAATGCCATCCAGAAGTACAACAGGCCCGATACACTGTGCTTCAATGTCGCAGGTAGTGGTTGGACATCGCCCCGGTAAGACTTACCGGAGATGGTGACGTAAGAGCGTTTGCCTATCCAAATATACTGCACGACGAAAATAGCCAGCGAGAACAGAAGTAATACTGCGCCAAGGGTACTCGCTGAGGCGTAATCTAACTGGGCACCGGCAATGTAGAAGTAGATCTGGGTGGCCAGTACGTCAAAACTGCCACCGAGCACCAGTGGGTTACTGAAGTCTGCCAGAGACTGGACGAAGATGATTAGAAAACTGTTCGCCAATGCCGGTTTGAGCAGCGGCATAACGATTTTAAAGAAGGTCTGGTAGCGATTGGCCCGCAGGGTATAAGACGCTTCTTCCAGTGAAGGATGCAGCGACTTCATCGCACCATCAAGGATCATGAACGACATTGGCGCGAATGCCAGTACCTGTGCCATCCATATGCCGGTAAAGCCATACAGCCAGTTGGTTTGGGTAAGCCCGAACCAATCCACCATCAATTCAGTGATATAGCCAGAGCGCCCCAGCATCAGTGTGACACCCAATCCGACTACAAATGGCGGGGTAACGATAGGTAAAATAGAGAAGATTCGGGCAATAAAAGCACTGCGCTTGGCGATGCGGGTGGTGTAGATAGCAAAGACCAAACCGAAGAAGGTTGCACCGATACCCACAGATGTACCCAGCATGACTGAGTTCATGATGATCTGGATGATTTGGGCGCGGCCAAGGATCTCGAGAAATTGCCAAGCGGCAAAATTCCCCATGTCATCTTTGAACATAGGGACAAAGATGGCGATGCTCGGGAAAATAATAAATGTGGTGATCAGCAACACGATTGCGATGAGCGAGCCAATAACAAAGGTATCGCCGCCAAGGTATTCTAGCCTCGAGAAAGCCAAGGTCATGACTGCGCCAAGGACAACAAACAGGGCGATGGTTGCGTAACCCATTCCTTGCGCGGTATACCAAGAAGAGAACACTACAAACAACATGCAGAAAGCACTGAAGCCGATGTCGAAGTAGTGTCGGTTTTTGGCATATTTATCCTGCACTTGGGCAGGGCGGATCAATAAAACAGCAGGGAGGGCGAACCATAGCCATGAGATATTCATGCTACTCCAGCCCATCGCTGCCCTAAACTCTTCTGAGGTGGATTCAAACAGTCCCCAATCGAGAGCAAAGACCGGCAGCAAAATAAAAGCTGCCAGCAGGCTTAATACCCAATAGAAGACAGGGTCGCGTTTTATGGTACTTGGCGTGATTTGTGCGGCAAGTTCGTTCATTGTCTGTACCTGAAATGTAGAGCTGTGTTGGTCTTGTCTGGTGGTGCAGGACAGGGGCTGCCAGGCAGCCCCAAAGGGGATTACTCTCCCATCTTGACGACATTGACCCACTTGTTGATCAGACGTTTACGTTCGTCAGACGAACCGTATTTGTCCATGTCGTAGCTGATCAGTGTGAGATCTTCAGGGTTCAAGGCGTTTGGTGATTGCTCGGCCTTGATGTTAGTTAAGATCTGGAATGATTGGCCTTTCTGCCACGCAGTTTCCTGGCCTTCTTTTGAAAGTACAAAATCAACGAATTTCTTCGCGTTATCAAGGTTACGGGCACCTTTGATAACACTGACACCGCCGATTTCATACCCGGTACCCTCACAAGGTGAGATCAACTCAAGAGGGGCACCTTTTGATTGCTCAAGTGAGTAGTCGTGCAGGAAGCCGATGCCGATAGCAATCTCGCCACGAGCTGCATTTCGAGAAGGGGTCACACCTGATTTAGTGTATTGGGAAACGTTTTTGTCCAGCGCTTTAAAGTAGTTGAAGGCTTTGTCTTCGTCCCAAAGTTGGATGAAAGTTGCCAGTGCAGTGTAGGCGGTTCCTGAACTTTGAGGGTCGGCGATCTGGATTTCCCCGGTATATTCCGGCTTGGTTAAGTCATTCCAGCAACGTGGGATTGGCAAGCCTTTTTCTGCAAGGCGCTCTGTATTGACGCCAAAGCCAAGAATGCCCATATAAACAGCAGAAGAGTAGTTACCTTTGCGTTTAGCAGGATCCCGGAAGTCCGGCATGATGTTTTCAAGCTGTGGGGAAGGGTAGGCTTGAAGCAGGTTCATTTCGCCAGCTTGGGATTGAGGGTCAAGCGTACCGCCGTACCAGACATCGGCACGTGGGTTTTTCTTTTCGGCTTCGATCTTGGCCAGTGTGCTGCCTGAGCCGTTACGGACAAAGGACGTTTTCACATTGTATTTTTCAGAGAAAGCTTTAGTTTCCGCTTCACACATTGCGTTGGTTGCACTGCAATATACGACTAATCGACCGTCAGCCATAACCTGTGGAGCTGCAAACATTGAACCCAGAATACAGGCGGCGAGTAGCGAGCGTTTAGTTCTAACTTTCATTATTATTTCCTCTTGTTGTTTCCAACGTGTAGGGTTGGATAAGTGACAACGAGAGGAATCATAATTTTAGTTAACGGCGATCCCTGCCCGTTGTTGTGCTTTGACGAAAGGTAAAATCAGCAGCCCAATCGACGCTGCACACAGCGTGATGACACCGAAGAAACCTTCCCAGCTAAATCTTTCTATAAGCACTGCTAGCGGATAACCAGCTAGCGCAGCTCCTAAGTAGGCGAACAACCCGACAAACCCTGTCGCGGTCCCGGCAGCGTCTTTGTGTGAACACTCCGCTGCGGCCATGCCTATCATCATTTGCGGTCCGAAGACGAAAAAACCGATGGAGAAGAAACAACCCGATAGCACCAACACGTTATCGAGCGGTGTTAGCCATAACGCTGCAACAGAGATGAAAATACCCAGCGCAAAAATCAGGTTCATCGGCGCTCGGTTACCACGGAAAAATTTGTCTGATCCCCAACCGCCAAACAGGGATCCGAGAAAGCCGCCGACTTCAAACATCGATACTGTGGTATTGGCCGTGATTAACGGGTAACCATGACGCTCGGTCAGGTATAAATTCCCCCAGTCATTGATAGCAATGCGCACCACG
The DNA here is from genome assembly GCF_003026455.1 of Photobacterium rosenbergii. Lineage (GTDB taxonomy): Bacteria > Pseudomonadota > Gammaproteobacteria > Enterobacterales > Vibrionaceae > Photobacterium > Photobacterium rosenbergii. The sequence continues at coordinate 552,186 of NZ_PYMB01000003.1, read as the reverse complement.
TAGACCAGCAAATATGAGCTGCACAGTAGCCAGATATACTTGTTACCCAAGACATAGGTTTTCAATATCTGCCTGAATGACAGCCCTTTACCTTCATCTTCGTGCCGTTTTTCCAACTCGTCATCACGCCACTCGCCAACACTTGGCAAACCCAAGGTTTGTGGTTTGTCCCTTAGCCGAAAGCACAACACTGTGCCCACGATGATGGCGAGCAGGCCCGGCAAGATGAAGCCAAACCGCCATCCCCAACTGATTGCGATGATCCCGATAGAAATTGGGATAAGTGCACCGCTCAAGTTGTGGCAAGTGTTCCAAATTGACCACCAAAAGCCGCGCTCAGAACGTGAATACCAACTGGTCAGTAACTTTGCACAGGGTGGCCAACCCCAGCCTTGGAACAACGCGTTGAGTGTCCATAGCAGTATGAAGGCAGAGAGCGATGAACTAAGTCCAAACAGTATGTTGATGACACCGGTTGCGATGAGGCCTAGCCCCATGAAATAGTTCGGTTTCGTCTGATCGCTGACCATACCGGACAGAAATTTCGATGCGCCATAAGTGATGTAGAACAGGGTACCGAGTACACCAAAATCGGCAGTGCTCAGCCCGAGATCCGAAAGCATTGCGGGCATGGCAAAACTCAAGCTTTTACGGGTGAAATAAAACACCCCGTAACCGATATACATCGCGGCCATCAAATGAAGACGCCAGTAGCGGTAGCTTTCGTTAACTTGGCTAGGGCTAGTTGCGACTGCAAACGTCATCACTTCTCCTTAAGTGCTGAAGTTGATGTTATTGATAATGTGGATGAAAAGAATGAGACAGTTTCATAAATGACTAGGAAAATTTCCTAGTTGAGGCTAAGTGGTATCGGATTTTGTGGGTAAGTTAACAGTTATACGGCAGCCGAGCTCATTGCTTCGAATCGTCATTTGCCCGCCTAGTGCTTGAACACGCTCTTCCATACCCTTTAGACCGTGACCTCGGTCTCGCCAGTCACTGGGTAGGCCAATACCGTTATCACGAAGCTCGAGGCTAAATTGGCTACCTGGCATCAGGGAGAGCTGAACTTCAGTTGCCTGGGCGTGCTTGCAGATATTGTTAAGTAATTCCTGAACGATTCGGTATAGGGTAACGGCTGTGACTTCGTCTAGTCTGTCTGCCAAAATCCCGAAATTGAGCTTGAAATCGACATGTCGCTCTTTGAAGCGCATTTCTGTTGCTAACTGGCGGATTGCAGCCTCGAGGCCCATTTCATCGAGCGCCTGTGGACGTAACTGCTTGAGCAATTGGCGGGTAGATGTATGGATCCGCATTGCCAGCTCATGGGTGGTATCGGCTATTTTCTCTGCTTGTTCATTGACAGCGAGCCTTTTTGCCAGCATAGATTGAATTTGTATCGCAGTGATGTTTTGACCTATCTCATCATGAAGCTCCCGGGCGACAGACTTGCGGATATCTTCCTCTACGTGAACAAGCTGTTTGGCCAGCTGGTTCTTATTGTGCAGTTCGGTCTGCAAATCCGCGTTGGCTTTCTTCAACTGCTGGGAGAGCAGGTATTGGCGGCTGATAGCGATACCCAACCCTAATCCAATTAGTGCCTGAGTCGCAATAAAGCTTTGAAGCTCAAGGTCGGATTCAAATGAACCTGAAATCTGCCGTGCGGTGGCGAGTAAGATACTGTTCATCACACTGGCAAGTACCCCCCCTTGCCAGCCGTAGCGGTAGGCCATAAAGATATTCGGTAGCAGGAAAAGCAGCAATGAAAGGGACTTCATCTCTTCAAGGAAGGTCAGCTCTGCCGCAAGGCCGATACTGAAAAAGACGAGGCACCACACCAATGCAGAGCCGCGCAGCGTAATTTCCTGATGGATGAGAGTCGGGCTTAAAGGCTGCCATATTTGGCGGTGGAGGTAGTCGTACAGCAAAAAGAAAAAAGGCATTAAGAGAATGCCGCCAGTCAATGCTGAGACAGCCCCTTCCAGTGCGTAGTCAATGGTCATCCCCAGAGGTTTGAAAACCATTAAGAGGGCGAGGCCACAGAGGTTGGCATAAGCGAATGCAAAACCGCACAGTGCTAGCAACTGCTTCCAGTAAACGTCTAGCGTTCGCCAATAAGGCTGAAAAGCGATGGCCAAGCTATGGCTGAAAATGGAGAACAGCATGAGCAGGTAGAGTGTACTGTCATCGTTGATGACTGGCAGCATGAGGGCAATAAGCCCTATCTCGCCTAAGGTAAATAGAGGCCAGAGGCGGCGGGGGCTGAGCGCGTAGACGGCCAGTTTTAATCCAGTCGGAAGGAAGAGTCCTGCTAATAAGAGGTCGGGAACGAGGTACCGGCTGATATTCCACAGGCAAAACCAACTAATGGAGTACACAACCAAACTGAAGGCATACGTAAATGCGTGGGTTAGGATAAGCCGGGGCAGATGTTGCCGTCGCGTGATCTCATTCATACTGGCTCATCATTGAGCAATTTGTGGTGCAGGGCGAAACGAATTAAATCGACATTGTTGGAAAGCCCAAGCTTGCTAAGAATATTCGCCCGGTGAACATGAATTGTTTTATGGCTGATAAAGAGCTCACTACCGATTTCTTTGACATCTTTTCCCAAAATCAAATGGTCGAACACTTCCCGCTCGCGCTTGGTGAGATCATGCAGCACATCGGGTCCGGCAGATGCATTGCTTAAATTAACTAGCGCATCAGCGCAGAGGTACCTGTCACCATTTGCAACGGTACGAATCGCTGTGACAAGTTCGCTCGGGCCACAGCGTTTGGAAAGGTAGCCATAAGCTCCTGCATCAATGGCTTTGCTAACAAAAGAAGCAGAATCGTAGATACTGAGAATAATCGCCTTGAAATCGGGGTGCTTCTTACGCAGTTTTTCCAGTAATATCAGACCACTTTCATCAGGCATTGAAATATCAATAACTGCTACATCGACTGCTGTTTCTGAAAGTCCACGCAATGCCTCTTTAGCGTTGCTGTATTCGCTATGCACTTGAATATCAGGCTCTATAGAGAGTAATTGTGCAAAGCCCGAACGAACCACAATGTGGTCATCGACTAAAGTGACAGTAATCATTTTTGGAACCTACTTCATTGTCAGCAGGTTAGAAAATATCAATCTCATAGCATTAATGCACATTCGAACAGTGAAGGTGTGATAACTGTCGCTAAAGTTTGAAGCTTAGGCAGTTCATACACCAATATAGAGTTGTCTGTATGTTTTGCATGGCTTTAAAGGTGAGTGACAATAATTGTCAAGGCAGAGATATATTTCTGATTTTATAAGGTAAATTCGTCAATATGATGACGATCTTGCTGGTGATTTTTGCTTTGGTTTACTATGGGGATGTGTTTTTTAACTAATATTTTCAATTGTTTATTATGGTTTTGCTCGTTCGGAGTATACCAACCGGAAAGAATAATCTTCCCGTATATAAGTGAGATTAACCCAGCGTTTACGGTTATCTAAATATGAAAATGAATGATTTTGGCTGGCATTAGGTGAATTGTTTTTAGGTATTTTGAAATAAATATCGGCAATGGCGTTTCTACTTACTTTAAAGAGGAGAAGCGCTATGCATAACTCAGCGGTATTGTTGATTGCAGGTTTTGGGGTATTGGTTTCGTCGGCAGCAGCCAATTCACAAGAAATTTTTCAGCCTCAGGAAAAATATAAACATTACACATTTTTGGGGGCAGGAGCAGCGATAGGGGAGTCGGTCTTTTCCAGTGATGGTAGTGAGTTCAGCGTGAAACCTTATATCTTCCATCAAAGTGACTATGGCTTCATTGACGGTAGCTTGGCCAACTTAGCCCTGACGCCTTGGTTTGGCCTTTCTGGCAACATACGCTTGTCAGAAGTATCTGATGACTTCACCGATATTCCAAGTGGCATAGAAAACAGGGACAGTAGTGGGGAATTGGGGCTTACCCTTGGCACAGTAGGGGCAAGGCTAACCTATTTGCATGATGTGACCGATAAGCACAATGGTTATGAACTACAACTACATTTAGGTAGGGCTTTTGATACCCCCTTGGATAAGCTGACCATTGCCCCTTATGTCGAGCTGAATTACCGTGATGATAAGCTCTCCCAACACATCTATAGTGTTTCTGCCAACGAGGCCAGTGCTTCTGGATTGTCGGCATTCGAAGCTGATGATACATGGGTCTACAAAGGCGGTTTTACAGCGCTCTATGATATAAGCCGACATATTCTGGGCGTTTCTAAGCTGGAACTGGAATACCACGATAGCAACAGCCCACTGGTGCAAAATGATCTTGGTTGGAAGTTTAGTGTTGGGGCGGCCTATCGGTTTTAAGTCATCTATCCTTATAAGTGCCTTTTTACATTTGTAGGACCCTAACATGAAAAAGCTAATTGGTTTGCTAGGTATCATGTTGTTCAGTGTTTCTGTTCAGGCTGGTGGCTCTGGCAGTGGTGGTATTCCTAGCCCTCCTTGTGTGATCGATGGCAAGCTTATCCACAAACATGTTCTGATAACTGAATGCAACGAAATGAAGAAGCAAGCTTCAGAAAAGAAGGACAAGGCTTCTTCAACCTATTAGCCCAGATTTAACGCGCATAGTTTAACTTTCAGGACTTCTGCTACTGGGCTAAAGATATTTGAATGCTCACCGAGTTACGGGGTCACGTCAGATCCCGTACTATTCCTGATCTCTTTTCTCGCACTGAGATGCCTTTCTGTTTAGAAGCATTATCTTACGTAAAACGTATATTCAGATCTGACTTTAAATGGAAACGTTTCCAGTGTGCGGGTTGGCTCACAGTATCTACTGGGTATTTCATTATGATCAGGTGAAATTTCATGCTTAATAGGAAACCATGACAATGGATAAGCAAATCATTCGTCTGAAAGGTCGACAGTCTGAAATGATCGTCGAGATTGGAGAAATCGCTGAAGTGATTTACTGGGGAGAAGCATTAGCCGAGCTACCCCAAGGGGCAGATATTGCCTTGAAACGCCCAGTCCCTTATGGCCGGTTAGATAATGATGTGCCTGTTTCATTGCACCCAGAACTTGCGCGGGGCCTCTTTGGTAGTCCGGCGCTTGAAGGCCACCGCAATGGGCAACATTGGTCGCCAGCATTTAGCATTACTTCAGTTCATCATGAGGGTGGGAGCCTGATTGTGGAAAATCAGGACCTTATTGCTGGTCTGTCATTAGTAGTGCATCTGGAAGTTGATAGCAACGATGTTATCCAAATCAAGCAGACTCTGACCAATACTGGCGACGGGGAGTATCAGGTGAACCGTCTGGCCAATACGCTTCCTTTGCCAGAGCGTGCCAATGAGCTTCTCACCTATTATGGCCGTTGGGTAAAAGAGTTCCAGCAAGTACGCCAACCTCTGCTGCAAGGTGGCTACCAGCAAGAGAATCGCCGTGGCCGTACGTCACATGAACATTATCCGGCCTTCATTGCAGGTACCAAAGGGTTTGGCGAGTGTGATGGTGATGTCTGGGGCTTCCATTTAGCGTGGAGTGGTAACCACCGTATGCGGGTTGACGTTAAGGCTGACGGGCGTCGGGTTGTTCAGGCCGAAGCGTTGTACCTGCCGGGCGAGATGTCACTACAACCGGGGGAAAGTTTAGTCACGCCTGTCCTGTATGCCACACATAGTGCCAATGGGTTGAACCGGATGAGCCAGCAGTTTCACGGTCATGTGCGTGAGTCTATTTTAGCCCCACAAATCAGTGAGAAAGCCCGTCCTATCCACCTCAATACGTGGGAGGGGATCTATTTTGATCATGATCCTGATTACATCAAAGAGATGGCGACAGAATCAGCAAAAATGGGCGTTGAGCGCTTTATTATTGATGATGGTTGGTTCAAAGGGCGTAATGGCGACAAAGCGGCTTTGGGTGATTGGTATCTTGATGAAGCCAAGTATCCTAACGGGCTTGAGGGCATCGTAAACCATGTGAACGAATTGGGCATGGAATTCGGATTGTGGTTTGAGCCGGAGATGATTAACAAGGACTCTGATTTATACCGTACTCACCCAGAATGGTTGCTTGCTGTCGATGGGTATGAGCAGCCAACGGGCCGTAATCAGTATGCGATAAACCTGCAAAATGATGATGCTTTTGAATACTTATTGGCAAGGCTCGATCACTTTTTATCGACCCTTAATATCGCTTACATCAAGTGGGACATGAACCGTGAGATTGTCCAACCGGGCCATCAGGGCCGGGCTGCAGGTAACAATCAGGTCAAGCGTTACTATGAATTAGTCGAAAAGATCCGTGAGCGCCATCCTGAGGTTGAAATTGAGTCATGTGCTGCTGGTGGCGGCCGGATTGATTACGAGGTGCTTAAGCGGACCCATCGTTTCTGGACGTCAGACAACAATGATGCGTTGGAACGACAACAGATCCAGCGAGGTTTTAGCTATTTCTTCCCACCAGAAGTGATGGGAAGCCATATCGGTGCGCGCCATTGCCACAGTACCCGTCGTACCCATGATATCCGTTTTCGTGGTTTAACAGCATTGTTTGGCCATATGGGTATCGAGCTAGATCCGGTGAGGGAGGGGGCTGAAGAAAAGGCTGGCTTTGAGCGTTATATCAAGCTGCATAAGGAGTTCCGAAGTTTGCTTCATAGCGGCAAATCGGTACGTATCCCGGTTGACGACAGTGATGGCCAGTTAGCCAAGGCGGTGATCAGCCAAGATGGCAATGAGGCATTGGTGATGGTGGCCCAGTTAGCTATGCCGACAAACTCCTTGAGTGGTGCGTTGAGGATCCCTGAACTGGATGCCAGCAAAGTCTATAAGATATCCGTGCTTGATCATCCAGTTAACTTCCATGAAGGCTTGGTGAACCAACAGCCTGCATGGACGAAGCAACCCGTGTCTTTGAGCGGGGAGTGGTGTCACAAGGCTGGGTTAGCGATGCCTATCCTCGATGCCGAGAGTGCGATTCTAATTAGGTTAATTGCTGAGTAATCCTCGTTAGTAAAATCTAACTGATATAATGGGACCTTATAGGTCCCATTTTTTTATCCTTTTGCAGTATGTTATATCGCTATTTTTTGCTGCTACGGTGTGTTAAGTGATCAAAATCGCACTTTGGCATTCTATTCATGGAACCCATGGAAACGTTTCCATGGGTGGGGCTTAGATCACAGTTATCCTTCTGTAGATCCTTAATATACCTTTTGAGCCCAGAGCTTGACGGATACAAAAAATTAAATAAATGCTGTACGCACCCTTTTAGTTAGGGAAGGGGTGTGGAACAGACTGAAGGATAAAACATGTCTGACAAAATCACACTACAAACCAAGTTATCATATGGTCTTGGCGCACTCGGTAAAGATTTCGCGTGTGCACCAATTTACATCTTCCTGATGTTCTACTTCACGGATGTAGCGGGCCTGTCTGCTGCCTTTGTGGGTACGATCTTCCTTGCAGCCCGAATTATTGATGCGGTTACTGACCCTATGATGGGGGTGATTGTTGATAACACCCGTTCTAAGTTCGGTAAGTTCCGCCCATGGATTGTCATTGGTACGCTACTTAACGCTATCGTATTGGTTGGCTTGTTCAGTACCCATATGTTTGAAGGCCCAGCCCTGTACCTTTATGCTGCTGCCGCATACATCCTTTGGGGCCTGACTTATACCATTATGGATATCCCATACTGGTCAATGATCCCTGCGCTTTCAAGTGAGCGCCAAGAGCGTGAGAAATTAGTGGTATGGCCGCGTTTGTTTGCAAGCCTTGCATGGTTTATCACGGGTACTTATGGCCTGCACATTGTTGGTGTGCTGGGTGAAGGCAACCAAGGTGACGGCTTCTTCAACGTTGCAATGCTGATTGCTGTTCTGTTCGTGATGAGTGCATTCCTGATTGCCCGTAATGTTAAAGAGAAAGCAGCGCCAGCCAACGCCAAGCCGGCAGAGAAATTTAGCTTCAAAGATGTATTGGTGATTATCGGTAAGAACGACCAACTTAAAGCGTTGATCGGTACCGTACTGTCATTCCAGATTGCTAACCTGCTTGTAGGTGGCTTTGCAATCTACTACTTCTCTTACGCACTGGGTAACCCTGAATTGTTCCCGGTCTACATGATGGTTGCTGGTGCGGCGGAAGTTGCAGGTGTGTTCTTGTTCCCTCGCATCGCGGCTAAGTTACCTCGTAAGCATCTATGGCAAATGGCATGTGGCTTCCCGATTCTGTCTTGTATTGTCCTGCTTGTGATGGGCGTAATGTTCCCGGGCAACGCATTCCTAATTGGCCTTGCCGGTGCTGCAATCAAGTTCGGTGTGGGCATTGCCAACGCACTTCAGACTGTGATGCTTGCTGATGTGGTTGACTACGGTGAGTACAAAACAGGTCGTCGCAGTGAGAGTGTTATCTTCTCGGTCCAGACCATGCTAGTTAAGTTTGCAGGTGCAGCGGGTGGTTTCATTGTGGGTGTGGGCTTGTCTGTTGTGGGTTATGTACCAAATGTCGAGCAGACGGCTGATACCATTATGGGTCTTCACTTTATGATGGTTGGTCTGCCAGCAATCCTTATGGCTGTGAGTGGTTTTGTTTACCAGCGTTACTACCGCTTGCACGATGGCTTTAATAAAGATGATGTTGAAGCAGATATGGTTGATGCAAAACCTGTTCAGGCTTAAAGCTCATAAGTACAAAGGTTAATTCAGTAAAAGAAACCGCTACCCAAAGGTAGCGGTTTTTTATTTATCGCTTAGTAGTAGATGACTAGCCAGTCGACACTAAGTAGCCTGAGAACACTCAGCGAACCCATCATGGTTAGTCTTCTTTCAGCGCTTTTATCGCCGCTTCTAGACCTGCACCATAGGCTTCATCAGCTAGGTAACAGTGCTTAAGGTGACGCTCAACAATGAAGTCTGGCACGCCCTGTAGGGCACCCGCTGTATTGTTTAGTAGTGTCTGGCGCTGCTCTTCGTTCATCAGGCGGAATAGATCGCCACCTTGTGTGAAGTAATCTTCGTCTTCACGGTGATCGTGGTTATCGGCCTGGCCTTTGATGCGCAGTGGTGGCTCAGAGTAATCTGGCTGTTCTGCCCACTCTTTGTGGTAGTTAGGTTCATAACCGATAGTCGAACCGAAGTTACCATCTACACGCATCGCACCGTCACGGTGGTAGCTGTGCACTGGGCAACGTGGGGCATTTACCGGGATCTGGTGGTGGTTAACACCCAAGCGGTAACGCTGCGCATCGCCGTAAGCAAATAGGCGGCCCTGAAGCATTTTATCAGGAGAGAAACCGATACCAGGAACTATAGCTGCTGGGTTGAATGCAGACTGCTCAACTTCTGCAAAGTAGTTCTCTGGGTTACGGTTTAGTTCGAACTCGCCCACTTCGATCAGTGGGTAGTCTTTCTGTGACCATACTTTGGTTAGGTCAAACGGGTTAAAGTTAACTTCGTCTGCTTCTAGCTCCGGCATGATCTGAACGTACATGGTCCATTTAGGGAAATCGCCATTGTCGATAGACTCAAGCAGATCGCGCTGGTGGCTTTCACGGTCTTTACCAATGATTGCTTCCGCTTCTTCGTTAGTCAGGTTCTTGATGCCCTGCTGCGTTTTGAAGTGGAACTTACACCAGAAACGCTCATTGTCAGAGTTGATGAAGCTGAATGTATGAGAGCCGTAGCCGTTCATGTGGCGGTATGTCGCAGGGATACCGCGATCACTCATTACGATTGTTACCTGGTGGAATGCTTCAGGTAGTGACGTCCAGAAATCCCAGTTGTTAACGCCGCTACGCATATTAGTACGCGGATCACGCTTAACTGCGTGGTTTAGGTCCGGGAATTTTAGCGGGTCACGTAGGAAGAAGACCGGCGTGTTGTTACCTACTAGATCCCAGTTACCTTCTTCTGTGTAGAATTTCAGGGCAAAACCGCGAATATCACGCTCAGCATCAGCAGCACCGCGTTCACCAGTTACCGTGGTGAAGCGACAGAATAGCTCAGTCTTTTTGCCAATCTCAGAGAAAAGCTTAGCGCGGGTGTACTTGGTAATGTCCTTTGTAACAGTAAACGTACCGTAAGCAGCAGAGCCTTTGGCGTGCATGCGGCGCTCAGGAATGACTTCACGGTCAAAGTGAGCCAACTTCTCCAAGAACCAAACATCTTGCAGCAGCTGTGGGCCTCGTGGGCCAGCAGTCATGACATTTTGGTTATGCGCAACTGGACAACCAGCGGCAGTGGTTAATTTTTTGTTCATATACTTTCTCAGTTATTAATGTTTTTTAATGGCGTCTGAATAGTGATTGCTATTGCCGGGTACATGGCAACTGTACCTAGAGGCTTTTCCAAATACTAGTGATTATCATTTTATGAGAAGTGATTGGAAGGTGTTTAGCGTGCAGCTTGATTTACAGTTTTGGTGAATGTTTTTGGCTTTGTTTTAATCTCAAGGTGAATAGTTGACGAATAATTCGCGAAAGAAAATAAGTTAATTGTGAATAGGTGAGGTTATTTATGCTGTACATTGACTGTAATGAAAGGTTTACAAAAGATGGGGTGAAACGCTGTTTGATATGTTGCTGTCGGGAGGTAGGCTTTGTAGAGGTGCTCGCTTTATGAACAATAAATTGTAAAGAGAAAAAAGTTTGCCGGAGGAAAATATCGTAAATTGTAAAATGAGGCAGCTAATACATTGTCAGCTGCCGTCATCAATTGTCAGGCTACACTTCTTTGAGCGTATGATACCCAGCCCAGATTCGTGTCGTTGTTGTTACCCAGCACAGCGTACCGAATACCCAGGCGATAGTCGCGAAGTGGGCAGGGAATAGGCAGAACAGAACAAAACAAGCAATAGTTTCAGTCCCTTCTGTCAAACCACCAATATAGTAAAGTGATTTTTGCTTATACACCGGGCTTTCAATGTTACGTTTGCCAGCCATGATGGCAAAGCTAAGAAAGCTGGAACCGGTACCGATAAATGAGAAAATGAGGAAAGCGCCCGCGACAGCATTGGCTTCGGGGTTGGCTAATACAAAACCGAACGGCACCATAGAATAAAAAAGAAAATCCAAGGTGATATCAAGGAAACCGCCACAGTCGGTGATACCTTGCCGGCGAGCGATAGCCCCATCCAGACCGTCGAAGATCCGGTTGATGATAATAAAGCCCAATGCCCAACTGTAAGCCTCCAGTGCCAAGGCGGGGAGGGCAAACAAACCAATCACAAACCCTGCTAATGTGACCTGATTAGCGGTAATGCCTAGCTTATCAGGCAATGCAGAAAAGGTAGTGAGCGGCCAGCGGATCACTTTGATCGCATATCTGTCTAGCATGTTGGTTGTTCCTGAACTGCGTTTGTCCAAGGCCAGTTCAATACCCGGCCTTGAGGTGGAATATCATCATGATCATGGGTAACCATGATCGCGGGGATCTGACGGCTTTGGATTTGATCAAATACAAACTGGCGGAATTCATTGCGCAAGGCTTTATCGAGCTTACTGAACGGTTCGTCCAGTAGAACAGCTTGTGGTTCTGAAAGCAGCATCCTCATCAAACTTATCCTCGCTCGTTGGCCACCAGATATCTCATTAGGCTGTTTGCTGGCTAATTGAGGTAAACCAATCGTTGTTAACGTTGTTTCGGCACGCTCTACACGCTCTTTACCTTTGTAGCGGCGGGGAATGCCAAACATAAGGTTTTCCAGCACGCTTAGGTGGGGGAAAAGTAGGTCATCTTGAAACAGCAGACCGATCTTGCGCTGATCGGGTGCCAATGCCATCACACTTGTCCCTTTGAGGGTCACTTCGCCGGAAAAAGAGAAGTCTGTGACAAGATGTCCGGCAATAGCACTTAATAATGTTGATTTCCCGCAACCGCTTGGGCCCATTAAGGTAAAAACCTCGCCAGGACTGACGTCAAAACTAACCGGTGAGAACAGGGCTTTTTCACCGTGCTGGATTGCTAGGTTTTTCACAGATAAAGTCATCCGTGAGTGTACTCCTTTGATTTATTGGTTATATGAGTGTTTTGTCGCGAATGCTGGCGATAGTATCGCCAGCGATAACTCAGGCGATTTGCAACAATAGCCAGAGTAAAGAAAACAAAAGGTAATATGCCCTGCAACAAGCCATATATCGCCATCACCCTGCGATCTTGGCCACTTGCAAGGGCAACAGCCTCGGTGGTGATTGTACTGATGCGTCCTGCTCCAAGCATTTGGGTTGGCAGATATTGTGCGAGACTGACGCTGATCCCGATAGCTAGGCCAAATATAATAGCGGGCTGGACTTGGGGGCGCTTGACCCGCCACCAGGTTTGCCACGCGGTTAAGCCAAGGCTCCTGCTACATTGGTCAAGCCGACAGTCATAACTGCGCCATGCTCCGTCTAAGGCTAGGTACATATAAGGGAAGACAAATATCAAGTGGCTCCAACTGACCCATAGCCAGTAGTGCTGGCCGGGGAGCATATACGTCACGATTTGGATACCGAACAACAGGGAGAGTTGCGGTGTCACTAACGGAATTGCGATAAGCCATACAGGAATTGCGCGCTGGTATTTTTGGCGGTATTCAAGGCATGCAATGACTAAAAGCAAAGCGACCGTACTGGACACAATGGCCAGTGATAGGCTAGTGCCCATTAGATCGGTCACCGTTGGCAGTTCTTGTTGCCAGAATCGGTCACTGTACCGACTCGGTAACAAATCAGGGAAACGCCACCGCTGGGCAAAAGACCAGACGACCAGAAGCGGGACGATCATAATGGGAATAACGATGAATGGGCTGTATAACGCCAGGTGACGCCTAGGTTTCTGCTGGTTTCGTTTAGCTTCTTTGGCGCCTTTGGTTATCCATCCTCGCTGGTGCTTGAAGCCAAACCATTCGATGAGCCTGATAAGACCAAGACTTGCAGCCGTAATGAACAGTAACAGGCATGCGCCCGCAGCAGCACGGGGAAGTAGTTGAAGGTCGGGATCGTTAAACCACTGCCATACAAGGACTGACAAGGTTGAAGGGCGTGTTGGGCCCAAAATCAATGCAATATCGACGACGGATAAGCCATAAGCAGAAACGGCAAACAGGGAGAGGCGCAATTTGGGAAGCCACTGTGGCAGGATGACTTTCCGCCACGTTTCAAAATGGCTGTAGCCCAAGCTAGCAGATACCTTACTGAGTTGCTCTACATTGAGTTGCTTGAGAATAGGGATACTCATGATCAGCAGGAAGGGTGTTTCCTTTATGGCGAGTGCCAACATCAGGCCAATCCCGTAATTATCTTGAGTCAGGTTGTTTTGGATAAGGCTTATACCCGCCATATCCGATATGCCCAGTGTGTCGATTAGCCTGAAAACCCAACCGGTAGGAGAAAATAGCAACGCAAAACCAATAGCAAAGGCAACATGCGGCATTGCTAGCATGGGGGAAAGAGTACGTTCTAGTTTTTGCCAGCGCGCGGTTCCCCAATAGCGCTTTAGGATGGTATAGGTAAAAAAAAGCGCGAGTAGGGTGCTGCCAAGCCCTGTAGACAAGCTTAAGGCTACTGATGCAGTCAGGTTCGGCCAGATGGCAACATCATAGAATGCCGATAGGCTGATATTATCAATACCTAATGTCGGGATGTAAGACAGCGAAGGGAGTAGCAGCCCGACAATGCCCGGCAATAGGGGCAAAAAACAAAGAATAAGGGCAAAAATAAAAAATAGATGAATCATAAATTACTCATTGGGTGGAAGCGAGCTCCCACCCTTTAGGCTTAGCCTTTTAATTTTAGCTGCCGTAGCGCTTTTGCCATTCCAGTTCAATGGCGGTCAACCAACTTGGGTGTGGCTCGGGAATAGACTTGTACAACGAAAAGCCTTGCGCGCCGCTGTTAGCTAGGGATTCGGGTTTCAGTACAGATGGATCCCCCCATATTTTGGCATCAGCCTTACGCGCTTGTGCTTCTGGGCTCATCAAGAAATTGATGGTGACCAGAGCCCCCGCTTTAGCCTGCGCATTCCATGGAATGGCTAAAAAGTGAATATTGGACAGTGCTCCTTGTTCAAAGGCATAGGTTTGGGCCGTATCAACCAAGTTGCCATTTTCTATTGCGGCATTGGCAGCATTAGGGTTAAACGTTATCGCCAACAGTAACTGCTGATCATCAAGCAACTGGATGGTTTCACTGGTACCCGACGGGAAGCGCTTGCCCTGCTGCCAAGCGACAGGGTGCAACTGGTCGAGGTATTGCCACAATGGCGCAGTCACCTGCTCAAAACGCTGACGTTCTGTTTGGCTATCTATGGCAGTGTAGAGTGAATCCGGTTCATTAGTCAGTTCCAGCAATGCGGCTTTGAGAAAGCTGCTGCCGTGAAACTCTGGGGGCTGTGGATAGCTCACCTTACCCGGGAAGGCTTTTGCCAGACTCAAAAGCTCGGCGAAATTCTTTGGTGGGTTGTTCAGGGTTTCTTTGTCATGGATAAAAACCAATTGACCGACACCCCATGGGGCCTCAAGGCCCACTGTTGGTTCGGTGAAGTCTTCATCGATCGGTAGGCGAGTATCAACATACTGCCAATTGGGTAGTTGTTGGGTAAATGGGCCATGTAGCAGGTTGCTTTGTTTCATCGAACGGAAGTTTTCACCATTGATCCAAACCAGATCAACACTGCCGCCTTGGTTTTTACCTGCCGCTTTTTCTGCCAGCAAACGCTGGGTGGTCTCAGCTATGTCAGCGACTTTAACGTGTTTGAGGCTGACACCGTACTGGGCTTGCAGTTGACGGCCTGCCCAGCGAAGGTAGTCATTAATTTCTTGGCTACCCCCCCAGGCATTAAAGTAGACAGTTTGTCCATCAGCTTTTTTAACGATGTCATCCCAGCTCTGCTCTGGTGCGGGAGCCGTTTGTGCCGTGCTAAGGCCAGAGGCCAGCGCAAGCGCCAGCCCCAGGAGTGTTTTTTTCATGATCCTAATTTTCATCCCTATTTTTCGCTCAGCGCACCTTCATTGCTGCGCTTTGGTGATGTTTCAACAGTGTCTATTTCAACGCTGCTTTCTGATACAGGCTGTTGCTCGCTAGCTGCTGTTTGCTCATCTTTGCGCATCCAGCCATGGTATTTTTCAACCAAAGTGAGTAGTCCTTGTGGAGCATTAGCCTGTTTCCATACCCCAGCCGTGTACTTCGCAGCTTCACTCATGGTTGGATAAGGGTGTACGGTACCGAGGATTTTATTCAGACCTAGGCCGTGGCGCATTGCAAGGGTAAATTCAGCAAGCAACTCGCCGGCATTATGACCAACAATGGTCGCCCCAAGGATTTTATCCTTACCTTTTGGTGTGATCACTTTGATAAAGCCATGATCTTCACCATCGGTAATAGCACGGTCCAAGTCATCAATTCCGTAGGTAACAATATCAAAATCAATACCTTGTTGCTTGGCTTCTTTTTCATTGATACCGACACGGGCCACTTCTGGTGAGGTATATGTTGCTGCTGGCAAGACTGAATAATCAGCTTTGAATTTCTTGAACTGACCGAATAGCCCATTGACGGCGGCATACCATGCTTGGTGAGCAGCGGCATGGGTCAATTGGAATGGACCGGCAACATCGCCAACGGCAAAGATGTTCGGGTACTTAGTTTGAAGGTATTCATTAACTTCCACAGTACCACGATCAGAGGTTGTAATACCCAGTTTCTCAAGGCCGAAGCCTTGCACATTGGCAACTCGTCCAAGGGCGAGCATGACGGCGTCAAACTCAATAGTCAGTGATTCACCGTTTGCCGTTTCAAGCAAGACACGCTGTTGTTCGTTACCTTTCTCGTCAGAAATAGATTCGAATTTAACCGCTTTATGGCCAGTTTTAATGTCTACACCATCTTGCTCAAGGCTCGACTTCACCAAACCAGCCGCATCATTATCTTCCCTAATAAGGAGCTGTTCCGCCATTTCGACCAAGGTGACATCGCTACCTAGGCGCTGGAAGCTTTGTGCTAACTCACAGCCGATAGGACCACCACCCAGAACCAAAAGTCGCTTAGGCTGTTCTTTCAAAGACCAAATAGAGTCAGAGGTCAGGTAGTTAACCTTATCCAAGCCGGGGATACCAGGTACCAGAGGTCGGGCACCGGTTGCAATCACAATGTTACGGGTTGTAATACGCTCTCCGTTTACTTCGACTTCCCATGGCGACAGGATAGTTGCTTCACCTGAAACACAGTTTACACCCAGTTTGCTGTAGCGCTCGACGCTGTCATGGGGTTCGATTTTACCAATGACGTTGTGGACACGCTGCATGACCTTGGCAAAATCCACCTTGGCTTCACCGGTCTCGATACCAAAATCTTTGGCACGGGTGATCTCAGCCATGGTATGGGCGGCACGGATAATGGCTTTTGAAGGGACACAGCCGGTGTTTAGACAGTCACCACCCATTTTATGGCGTTCAATCAGGGTCACTTTGGCTTTAACTGCGGCTGCAATGTAAGCACTGACCAAACCACCGGCGCCAGCACCGATCACCACCATATTTTGGTCAAAATGGTTTGGTTTCTCCCAATCAGCGTAAACGCGGCGCTTGTTTATAATTTGCATGATGGCTTTTGCGACAAGCGGGAAAACCCCCAACAGAGCCAAGGATACCAAGACAGGAGCGGATATAATGCCGCTGAGTGTATCGATCTGGCCGAGTTGAGTACCGGCGTTGATATATACGGCGGTGCCTGCAAGCATACCCAACTGGCTAACCAGATAGAACATGCGTGTAGAAATCGGAGTCAAGCCCATCAGCAAGTTAACGATGAAAAACGGAAAGACCGGGATCAAACGTAGTGTGAATAAGTAGAAGGCCCCGTCTTTTTCTATGCCTCGGTTGATCGCTGACAGGCGGTGACCGAACTTCGCTTGTACCCAGTCGCGTAGGATAAAGCGGCTGAATAGGAAGGCGAGGGTAGCACCAATCGTGCTGGCAAAGGAAACCAGTAACAGGCTCCACCAAAAACCGAATAAGGCGGCACCGAGCAAGGTCATAATTGCAGCACCTGGCAAAGACAGGGCTGTGACAACAATGTACAGGACAAAGTAAACCATGCTTGATAGGAAAGGTTTGGCATGGATGGTGTCAGTCAATGCGATCTGCTGTGCCTTGGCTTGTTCTAGGGTAAAGTACTGGCCAAGATCAAACGCAAACCAAACAGCAATCAGGGATACAACAATACTGATCACCAGCAGTTTTTTTCTGTCCATAATTTGCTCCTTATTTGTCCGTATGAGTAGGGGCATCAGTGGATTGCTGCTCACCGGGCTGGATCGGAAGTGAACAGAAACCTTGCTCAGGTACATCAAGTGCAGTGTTAAATTTTGCCGACAGGTTCTGGAAAGCGACCAGTGCGGTTAAATCAACAATAGCATCTTCATCAAACCATTGTTTTAAATCTGAAAGCATTTCATCAGTAACACGCTGACCAGTAATTGTCATCGCTTCAACATAGCCCAGAACTGCTTGCTCTTGTTGATCGAAAAGTTCGCTGTGCTGCCAGTTTGCGAGTGCTTTGATTTTCTCGACAGAATCGCAGCGCTCAGCAAGCTTCATACCGTTGGCATCAACACAGAATGCACAGTCATTTAGTTGGGAAACCCTGACGCAAACCAACGAACGAAGCACTGGGCTTAATGGGGATGAGCGGCGATCTAAATAACCAAAGAAGCCGGCAACAAGCCAAAATAGCGTAGGGCGGCGCCCCCACAACTTAGCGGGATTCAGAACTTTGCCGTAGTGGCGTTTTTGTAGCCATAGCAGTGGCTTGATAAATAGTGAGTAGTTTTCTTTGGCGGAAATGCGCACGGTGACCCCTTGTCTCTTTGTTATGCTACTGTGAGCCTATCAGGATAGCGGCGGTAATTATTACCGAAATTATCAGATAGTTATGAGACAAAGACCTTACTAGGAAGCAAATTATTTCACTGTGGGCAGAAAAAAGTGGTTAGTTGACCGATATTTGTACAGCTTGTGGTTTTGACTGAGTGATCACCTTATCAGAGGTGAGTTCAGTGAGCACAATATAGCCGCAGGCCATCAAAGGGACAAAGGCAAGCAGCATAGTTTTGCCAATATGGTAATTACGGTACCAGTACTTGCGTGCCCTGATTTTCAGCAGCAGGCCCCAAAACAATAAAAACGCATTCAAGCTAGCGATAGAAACCAGTAAGTTGTGAAGTGACTGATAGGTGGTGATGTTATTCTGTACAAGAATAAAAGCGACGAGGGGAGGAAGCAGGCTAAACAAAACAAGTAAGCGCATAATTCGCGGCCACTTGCCAAACTTATCCTTGAACATTTGATCGCTCTGTCCTGGAAAAGGTTTGGAACAGTTCATAATTACCCCCTGGTGCTATTTTGAAACATATTTTACAAGCGTGAGTTTGCAATAAAAGGGTGTTGAGCGATTTATAAACAGTGTTGTGAGATAATTCAATATTTAACGAAAATTGACAAAAAGTTGTCAATGGAATGATTGATTATTGACACTTATCATTGACGGAATAAATATAAAAAAGAGACCGTAAAGGCCTCTTTATATATATGCACTTTGTTTTTGCTAGCTTAATTTTGCTAGCAGTTCGGAGCGTCTATCTTTAGGAATAACCGACCAGTGCTGGCCGCAGATAGCTCCCTCTAGCGCCCATAACAAATCAATACTCACATTGCCTTGATGGGTATCTTGCAATGCTTTAAAGGCATTGATAGAGCCTGCTTCCATCAATTCGTCCACAGTGCAAATGCCCGCTTTCTTGAGCATTCTTTCATTTGCTAGACGAAGGTTTGGTAGGTCTTTTATTCGGTCTGGTGATGCTTTTTCTTTTGTTTCTTTATCAACATTTGCAGCATCAAGAGAACGAGTAGCCTGCTCAATGATCTTTCCGGTGTCATTCCACCATTCATCAGGAATTGCGTAATGTTTTGTTACAACTGGAAAGCCACGTTTTTTATATATGTACGGTTTAAGCCCTGCCTTTTTATATTCTTGTTCGTTTTTTGCGTTAGCACGAAGATGAAGTTTGTCATTTACGACGAGTGCAAACATTGTTTCACCCGCAAAAATCCCAAAGCCACCAAACATTGAACGCGATTTAACGTTATTGAAACAACTAAATAGGCGTAAAGATTCTTTTAAAATTGGTTTGTCCATGCTTCTTCTCGGTGAAAATTTCTTGGGTCACCTAACAACAGAGCGAGGATTCAAGAATAGCAAATATCAATACATTACACTGTCAGGAAAAAGTAAGACTTTCTTGACACGAGTTGCTATATCCATCGGCAACCCCGCTACCATAAGTTGACGGATTTAATAAAACCTGACGACTCTTAGGCCGGAAGCTTTGCGTCCCTACCTTTCGATAGGTTTGCCTTGTTCGTGACAATTTAAGAATATCTCAGATGATATTTTTGAACTTGATCGCAACTTTGGAAATGTGATGTTGATTCCAGAAATTGCCGTCTAAATCTGCTCGTGAATAGAAATTTTCACCCCAAAACAAAAGTGAGCAGCCATAAAAAACGGAGGCATAGGCCTCCGCTTAGATTCTAAAAAAGTAAACGCTGTCGGTTACTTAGTTCATTTTTTTGACCGAGTTACGAATCACCAATTCAGGCACCATTTCGAAAACCTGGGTTGCATGTTCTTTGTCTTTGACTCGGTGCATTAAAATTTCGACTGCGCTTTTGCCTAAACGACGTTTTGGCTGGTGAATAGTGGTAAGCGGCGGTGAGAAGTAAGGCGCCAAATCAATGTTGTCGTAGCCGATGATAGAGATATCTTCAGGTACGTTGATACCTGCCTGCTGGAAGGTACTGATCATCGCCATTGCCATAATATCGTTGAAACAGAAAATCGCACTTGGGCGTTCTTCCATCGCAATGATTTGTTTGGCGGCAGTTACCGCTGACTCACACTCGAAGTCACCTTCAAGAATCCAATCTTCTTTGACCTCTAGGCCAGCCTCGCTCATGGCTTTGCGGAAACCTTTCAGGCGTTCACGACACGCTGTTTTCTCACTGTGACCAGTCAAACAGCCAATGGCTTTGTGGCCATGCTCGATGAAGAACTTGGTTGCGACATATCCACCAAGCTCGGCGTTATCTTGGATTTTGTCAGTATGCGGGCTTTCTGGACCCCAGTCCATAATCACCATTGGCGTTTCTTTTTGGCGCTCAAGCAGGCCTAGCAGTTGTTCATCTAGGTCTGAACACATAACAAGAAGGCCATCAACACGCTTTTCGGCCAACATGCGCAGGTAATCACGCTGTTTAGACAGGTTACCTTCGGTATTACAAAGGATCAGGGTGTAGCCTGCACCGTAGCAAAACTCTTCAACGCCATGGACGACTTCTGCAAAAAACGGGTTGGTTGATTTAGTCACCAACATACCAATGGTTCTTGTTGTGTTGCATTTTAGGCTTCGTGCAACTGCACTAGGTGCATAATTCAACTCGTCTACCGCAGCCAGCACTTTCTTTTGGGTTGCTTCTGCGACGAAGCGAGTTTTGTTAATCACGTGAGAGACTGTCGTTGTAGACACACCAGCCATACGTGCAACATCTTTAATCGTTGCCATAGTTATTCTTCTAATAATAAAGGTCAGAGAACCTTATAAATTAATCATTTACTCAACAGAAAAATGAACTAGTTCACCGTCTTCTATTCGAGTAGCTCATTTTTCTGTTGGGTACAAAAAGCAGAAACGACAAATGGCCGCATCTCAAATGGGCGGCTTAATCCTGTCGGTTTTGCTGCGTACCAGCATAATGTGCATATCGCACATGTTGCATGGTTTAATCGCTTGCGTTCACATTTTACTTAGTGTGGCCTAGAGTGCAATGCTTGTTATCTCAAATTGCAATTTTCGTGGTCTACATACGCTTTTCTGCTTGCGAGAAAGGCAACGGGGCCAAATTTTGGCCCCGTTGGATTCCATTTTGATGTGTGCTTTTTAGGCTGCGGCCGGAAGCACGATGGGGTAGCCATCGACAGGGTGGCGGGTAATACAAACAGGCCAGCCGTACACCGACTCTATGGTTTCAGCCGTCAGTGCCTGGTGAGGTGTACCGTCTGCTTGTATCTTGCCGTGATTGATAATTACTAGTCGGTCTGCATATTGGGCCGCGAGGTTCAAATCATGAATCACTATGATGACGGCAGCTCCCGCCTGTGCCATCTGTTTGGCCACAATCAACGCGTTGTGCTGGTGGGCAAGATCAAGGGCAGATGTAGGTTCATCTAGCATTAAGATGCAGTTTTCACCCGCTTGGCTGAGTTGTGTCAGTACCCTGGCAAAATGTACCCGTTGTTTTTCACCGCCAGACATTGTTGTGTAGAGGCGCGGCCCAAGGTCGGTTACGCCAACCATTTCCATTTTCTGGTGGGCGATCTGTTTGGTTTTCGCATTGGGTAGTTCAAGCGGCAATGCCCCTAGTTCTACAACTTCTTGTGCGGTGAACGCAAAGGTCAGCGAGCTGTGTTGAGGCAGGACACCAAGATGCTTAGCCAGTCTTCCTGGCTGCCAGTCTTGTCGGCGGTGACCGAAAAGGTCAACATCACCTTTTGCCTCAACCTCACCGCACATCACTTTCAGCAATGTACTCTTGCCAGCGCCGTTAGGGCCGAGCAAAGCAGTCAGTTGACCGCGTTTGATTTGAAGCGAAAAGTCATCCAGTAGGGTTTTACCACCTAGGCTGAGCGATAGGTTACGTGCCTCGATGGCAATATCACTGTTTGCGCCTTGTAATTGCACTGAGTTGGCTAACTGGCTCATGACAGTCTGCCTCTTTGCTTGATCAATAAGTAAATGAAGAATGGTGCGCCAAGTAGGGCTGTGATGATACCAACAGGCAACTCTGCAGGAGCCGCAACAACACGGGCAAGCATATCGGCAACTAGCAAAATAAGGGCACCTAGCAAGGCTGATAGAGGTAGCAAGGTTTTATGGTTCGGTCCTGAAATCATACGGCCAATATGAGGGACAATCAGTCCGACAAAGCCAATGACACCGGTTAGCGATACGGCAATACCGACGCCTGCAGCGCATAGTAGGATCAACATGCGCTTCAAGCGCTGGACATTCACACCAAGGTGCTTGGCTTCTGCTTCTCCTAGCAAAAAAGCGTTGAGGGCGTTGGCGTTGCGGTCGAAAGAGAACAGCAGGCCAAGCAGAGTAATATAAGCAAGGGCAATCCCCGGCCAAGTGGCTCCAGCGAGGGAGCCCATTGTCCACAAAGATAAATCACGCAATGCCTGATCATCTGCATAGTAGTTCATCAGGCCAAGCGCAGCACCGGATAAAGCGCCGATAGCAACACCCGCTAAAAGCATAATGGTGACCGAGGTGCCATTTTTATCTGTACCGAGCTGGTAGACCAAAAAGGTACTGACGGCACCGCCGATGAAGGCGAAAACTGGGACAGTGCCTAGTGTCAGTAGCAGCGGAAAGCTAGCCGCCAGCGGGGCAAAGATAACAATGGAAAGAGCGGCACCAAGGCTCGCACCACCTGAAACCCCAATGATGCCGGGATCCGCCAGCGGGTTACGGAACAGGCCCTGCATGACTGCGCCACACAGTGCCAAAATGGCACCTATGGCCATACCAAGCAAAGTACGCGGCAAACGTATTTGATGGATAACGATTTCAATATGGGCAGGTAAATCCAATTGGACAGGCAATAGTGCTTTGAAGCTGTCAGCGAAACTGATATCCATCGGCCCGACCGCAATCGAGGAGGTAATAGCAAACACCAGAAACGTCAGGCCAACTGGGAAAACGATGCTGGCTGGAATTCGTTGTAACTGCATCATAATTATTTTGCTTAATTGAACGGCAAACCGTTATTAGTTGTAAAACACTTGGTTCAGGCGTTCTGCTTCGCTTAGGCTTTTCAAGCCAAGGCCGCCAATCAGTGCTGTCCCATCAATGGTTACAACCGCTTTGTTTTGGCCTGCAGGTGTCGCAGAGAGTAAAGGCATCTTCTTGAGTAGGTCATCAGCAGACCCAATTTGGCTAAGAGTACGAGAGCTCAGTAGGATGATATCAGGCTGCATTTCAACCATAGCTTCAAGGGAAACTGGCTTGTAAGAATCGACGGCATCGGCTGCTGGGTTGACGGCACCTGCAAGGCGGATAACGCTGTCAGCGGTCGTATTTCGGCCTGCAACATTGGCTGGGCGGCCTTCGTGGATCATTAGGAATAAGACTTTTTTCTTATCGCTGTGTTTCGCTAGGTTCTGGTTGATTGAATCAATTTTTTCTTGCACCTGTACCTTGAGGTCTTGGGCTTCCTGCTCAGTTTTCGTCAACTCGCCGACTTGCTCGATACGTGTCATAAGATCGTCCACGGTTTCACCGGAGTTGACGACGTCCACTTTGATGCCTGCTTGTTTAATCAAATCCAATGTAGTTTTAGGCCCCATTTCATTCGAGCCAAGCAAGCGGGTAGGGCTTAAAGCGATTAGGCTCTCGGCAGAGAGTTGGCGATGATAGCCAAGAACCGGCATATCTTCTTCAACCATTGTTTTACTCGTTACATCAACGGCAACGAGTTGTTCCTGTGCACCCATGGCATTGATAATTTCGGTAATCGCTGCCCCTGCACTGATGATGCGCTCACTGGCATATGATGAATTTGCAGCGAGTATTAATGCGGTTGCTAGAGCAATACGCTTCATGATTTATCCTCTTCCATTAATAACTGTGTCGCCTTGATTTCATTTTGTTGAAGAAAAGCGAGGAGTTTTAGCATGTTTTCAACCGAGCCAGCCTTATCCGCACCGATCACGACGGGCTTATCAGGGTTGGCTTTTACTTCTTTGAGAAGAGCGGTCTTGAAGGCATCCCAGCTGTCAATTTCTTCCCCTTGAAGTGCCCAATAGGGTTCCGCAGAGGTGATGTTGACAGTAATAGGATCTGATTCTGTTTCTTGCAGTGCCCGCGTTTCTGTCTGAGGCAGTTCGACATCTAGGGACTGCAGCTTCACACTCGCAGTCAATAGCAGGAAAACCATGACAATGAATATGATGTCGAGCAGTGGGGTAAGGTCAGGCCTGAGCTCATCATCACTGGTAACGCCTTGATGAGTTCGAATCATGATACAGCCTCTACCTTATCGGCTTTTGGTTGGCAGTTGGTATCAAGTGAAAGCCCTTCCAGCCACAGGTTGCAGTGGTTAAGGCTATGCTCAAGCTTTGCCGTTACTTTATCAGCCCAAAGGCCTAACAGTTGTGAACCGGTGATGGCAGGCAGGGCAATGATCAAGCCTGCAGCAGTAGTACGCATGGCTAGACCAAGGCCATCAGCAAGATCGTTCGGGGTAACGGCTCCGGAGCTCATTGCAATACCTTTGAACATTTCAATCAAGCCAAGGACCGTACCCAGTAGGCCAAGTAGGGGGCTGATGACGCCGATAAGACCAAGTAGGCGTAACCCAGAACGAAGCTGTGAGCGTTTTTGTTGCAGCCAAATACCAGCCGCATCTTCGCGCAACGGTTTGGCAAAATGACGGTGCGAAATCAGCATTGATACACCTTTGAACAGTAAAGGGCGCTTTTCCTTCAGTGAAGTTGCTAGCTGGTCGAGTCCGGCTTCATCCGTACGGCTTTGTTTAGCTAACAGTGCATCAATTTTACTTCTGCCCACGCCAGTGCATAGCAATACCTGTATACAACGTTCGATGAGTATCATTAGCGTTAGTGCCGAGCAGAGCAGCAAAGGCGCTGTCATTAGGCCGAATTGGTTTTGTAGGGAGTGAAACATTTCCATGAGTGAATCCAATTAATTGCTAGTCCAGCTTAAAGCGGACAGGAACTTGTACGCGATGGGCAATGGCTTGGCCATCAACAATATGGGAAGAAAAACGCCAGCGCTTGATAGCCTCTAGGGCTGCATCATCAAGGATCTCTGTACCTGATGACTTCAATAGATTTTGTTTAACCTGCTTGCCGGATTCATCAATCCAAATCTCAACCAGTACTTGTCCTTCAATACCACGACGTTTTGCTATTCGAGGGTATTTAACAGGGCTCGGCCGGGTGGCGAACGTTGGTTTTGTCACGAGCTGAGGCTCACTATTTACTCCTGAAGCGGTCTGAGCGGGAGCCGGTGCCGGCGATTTAATCACTTCTTCAATAGCTTTAGGCTTATCGTTCTCAACGGGCTTCTGAACAGGTGTTGGTTTCTTTGCGACCTTTTGTTCGACCTTCTTCTCAACTGGTTTTTTCGGTGCAGGCTTAGTGACCTTTTTTATCTCGGGTTTAGGCTCAGGCAGCTTTTTCTTTACCAGCTTTTTAACCGCGGCTTCTTCTTTAACGACTTTTTTAGGCACTTCGACCGGCGCTGGAGGTGTTGGCTCGGCTGCAACGGGCTCAGTGGGCTGAGGAGCTGGTGCCGAGACGAGATTCAACGATACTTTGGTTGAGTCTGTACCAACCGGCATCGCCATCACCATTTTGTTAGGCACAGCTGAAAGCAATAGGCTGTGGGCAAGTACTGATACAACACCTGCAATGGCATATCTCTTCGCGTTCACTGTTTCTCTCCAACCATGCAAAATAATGCTTTATCTGTCTGTAACTATTGAGAAATTGTATAAAAAGCAACTTATCAATTAGCTGTCCAAATCAAGAATGGTTATCATTATCCATGTAATCGAAATAATATCAATTATCATTTGCAATATTATTTAAGGGTGCTTATGATTGCCTGCAAATAAGAGTGGTTATCATTTCACTCAATAAATAGGGCATAGCCCAACAGAAAGTAGTCAAGCACGTTTGCTCAACGTGGTGCTAGAAGTTAACAGCAAAGTACTGTTGCTCTAGTGAGTAAAACTGACAGGTTTCAGCCTGTTGAGGAGGGGCTAGGTATCTAGCTCAACGAATAAGTCGATGATTGAAAAACAAGCATTACAATCTGCTGTGTTGGCGCCGGAACTACTGACCGAAGCGGTGGTAGGAAAGCACACGCCCGATCCACTTCGATATGCGTTTGCTAACAAGCGTTCGGCACATGCCGGTGGTATGTCGGCCATGATCGCAGAGGAAGAGCGACAAGATTTAGCGCGAAAAACACTATCAACAGTGCCGGACAGCCCTAATAGTCGTTGTCTTTATATTCATATCCCATTTTGCCGTGTGCGTTGCACTTACTGTAATTTTTTTCAGTATGCATCTAGCCAATCATTGATCGATGATTATTTCGAAGCACTGATGGTGGAGTTGAAAGCAAAGGCGGCAATGCCCTGGACTCAGGCTGCACCTTTCCGTGCAGTATATGTAGGGGGCGGAACACCAACTGATCTAACCGCTGAACAAGTGACCCGTCTGGGCAAAATGGTGAAAGCTCACTTCCCATTGACGACAGACTGTGAAATTACCCTCGAAGGACGAATCAATCGCTTCGATGACCGTATGTTCGAAGGTGCTCTAGAAGGCGGGTTTAACCGTTTTTCGTTTGGTGTGCAAAGCTTTGACACAACGGTACGTCGAAAAGCCAAACGTCTGGATGACCGCGAGCCAGTTATGGAGCGGATCCAATCTTTGAGTGCAACCAATGAAGCCCCCATTGTCATCGATTTGTTGTTTGGCCTTCCTTATCAAGATATGGATGTTTGGCAGCAAGATCTGAGTGATTTCTTGGACAGCGGCGCACATGGTGTCGATCTCTATCAGCTGATCGAGATGGGCGGCACGCCTATGAAAGGCATGATAGAGAAAGGGCGCCTGCCAGAGCCTGCTGATACGCCGACCAAAGCATCAATGTTTGAATATGGCGTAAACTTTATGGCAGAGCACCACTTACGTCGACTCAGCGGAAACCACTGGGCGCGAGACAACCGCGAACGGAGTATATACAACAGCTTGGCGAAGACATCTGCCGAAGTGCTGCCGTTAGGAGCCGGGGCTGGCGGTAACGTTGGCGGATTTGGCTTCATGCAGCATCGGACCTTGGACACCTATATCGAAGCAATTAAAGCCGAGCAACTGCCACTTGCTATGATGACGAAATCTAGCCCTCAGGCTGTGCTACATGCAGAGATCAAAGCGAGCTTTGATCGTGGTTTCCTATCTGCACGAGATTTCCAGCAGAAGTTCTCGCAAGACATCTTTGCTCTTTGCAAGCCGCTTTTTGAAGCATGGCAAAAGAATGGCTTGGTTAAGTTAGATGGTCAGTACTTATCCTTGACGTTAGCGGGAACGTTTTGGTCTGTGACCTTGGCTCAGTCGATGATTCAAGTTTTACAACAGCATGCGATGGCAAAAGTCGCAGCATAAACGTATTAGAAATAACCAACCAAAATTCGTACATTGAAGTACCTGGAGATAAAACGTGTTTGAAAAAATTTCATTTGAATCGCTAAAAGCTCAGGTTGCAGAACAACTTGCCGCTGAACCTAAACTTCATGCAATGGCGATTGCCGAAACCTTAGGTGTAACTGAAGGTGAAGTCGTGATGGCTTTCCCTGAAGAGTTGGTGGTTGCACTGCCAGGTGAGCAAGCCCAAACGATTCTTGAAGAACTGCCTAACTGGGGCCCAGTTACGACCATTGTTCACTCAATGGCCTCTATTTTTGAAGTAAAAGCGCCTTTCCCTAAAGGTAAAGAGGCACGTGGTTACTACAATCTAATGGGTAAAGAAGGTGAATTGCACGGTCACCTACGTCTTGATCTCGTGACTGACATTGCTTTGGTAAGCAAGCCATTTATGGGGCAAGAAAGCTACTTCATCGGCTTCTTTGCAAAAGGCGGTGAGTGTGTGTTCAAGGTTTACCTGGGCCGCGATAAGAAACGTCAGTTGTTCCCAGAGCAAATTGAAAAATTCCAAGAACTTAAAACTAAATTCAAATAAATAATAATATCCCGGAGAAAGTCAGAATGAATGCTGTAAAGCAAGAGCGCCTTCAAAATCGTTTAGGTCCAGAAATTAAAGAATTTCGCCAGTCTTGCCAGACTATCCAGTTGGCGACCGTTGATGCTGATGGAAAGCCAAACGTGAGTTATGCACCGTTTGCATTGCTTGATGACGGTTACTACGTGCTGATTAGTCAGATTGCTAAGCATGCTCGCAATTTACTCGAGAATCCGCAGGTTTCTTTGATGATGATTGAAGATGAGGCGTCATCTAAAACCATCTATGCCCGTAAGCGACTAACTTTTGAAGCCAACGTCGTTGTGGTTGAGCGTGAAAGCGAGAAATGGCTGGCAGCAGTTGAAGAGTTGAAGTCGCGTTTTGGTGAGATCATCGATGGACTAAGCGGCTTAGAAGATTTCAAGATGTTCCGTTTCGAACCGACTCAAGGACTATTCGTCAAAGGCTTTGGTCAAGCGTTTCAGGTAAGTGGAGATGATTTAGTCGATTCCGTTCACTTGCAAGAAGGTCACCGTCGAATCAAAGACGGTAGCGAAGTGACTCAGCCGACTGAAGAGCTGTAATGTAAAATAAAGTTTTAACTTCCAACAGCCTAGGCCGCTCAACCTAGGCTGTTTTTTTTATCTGTCATTATAAGTGACTATAACAGACAATAGCGGATAGGCTTGATCGTGATCAGCGTCTTGATTATCCAAACTTGATAGCGCAAAAATACGTGTGATAATTAGCATAAAGATAATTATCAACGGATAAAGTCATGTCTACTGATCCTCGCCGCGAAGTGCGATTTGCCTATATTGCCAGTTTCCTTACTCCACTGACATTAATGATCTCAGGCATCATTGCTGTGATTTACTCAGCGTATAAGCTGAACAAGGGCACTGATGAGCTTAGCTACAGCCACTACTACACCATCATCCGTACCTTCTTTTACTTCTTCACCTTCTTTGTGGTGTTAGGTGTAACCGCAGCAACCACTACGGGGATCATTGCAGGAGCGGAGTATTGGGTATACAGCCCTGTATTACATAAAATCTTGCAGGCGATTCCCGTTGTTGGCCTTGTTATCGCTTTGCTTGCCATTGTGAAGTGGTTCATCCAGCATATCCAAGGAATGAAACTCCTTAAGGCTAACCAGCCAATGGAATTGTAATGGTCGGCAGGCCAGGTTGAACTTCCTAAAACCGCCAGATAACGGCGGTTTTTTTATGCACTATATGTTGTTTTGTGGTCAAAGGCGGCAAGCAAAGCCACAAGGTATAAGCCGTGTTTCACTATAATATTAGGGATAAGGATAGTAACGAAGGTGCCTTGTTATGGCGGAAAAAGTGCAAGCCCCAAGTAGCTCCCATACAGACAAAGAACTTTTAGCTCCGAAGGAAAAAATGAGCATGCATGAAGGCATAGCCAACTGGTGTGACTGTTGTGTATGCGAAGCTGAGCCTTATTGGTCGGAAGTTGCCGAACAGATGGGAATCAACATGAGTGACTATGAAGATGGTCGATAAAAAAACACCGCAGCGAATTGCTGCGGTGTTTTAATGAATATATGGGTTGTTCCTTACTGAAGAGATTCAAGTAGGCCATTAAGCTCTTGGATCAGGTTTTCAGTCTCAGGGTTACTTGCTTTCATAGCTGCAAATGTATCAGCCTGAAGTTTTTCCTGCATCGCCATTAGCTTTTCATCGGCAAGGATGCTTTCACGTTGTTCTGCTAGTTGGCGCTTAGCGGCTGCGAACTCTTTAATCAAAGCTTCACGCTCTTCTTCGCTGGTTTCAGCATTGCGTACTTTGTCTTGGATCTCTTGAGCCTGACTAACGAAATCATCAGGGTTGTAACCAATCTCTTTGGCCTTCTCTTTGTAGGCCGCTTCAAAGGCTTTAGCTTGTTCAACAAGCTCTGGATGCGCCTGCAGTGTTTGCTGGCGGATGCTGGTCAGGTCGCGCTGAATTGCATTAATACGGTGAGTCACTTCTTTCTGGCTTGCAACTGTATCGGTTGCTGCATCACTTGCCTTCGAAGCAGGACTGAATGCGAATAAAGTCACTAGCATCAAAGGAAGGGCGTATTTCATTAGGTTGAATACTGAATTAGGTTGTTGCTGGGTACGCGTTTTGCTGTTTTGCATATTTTAACCTTTATCGGTGGTTATCTTCGCTATGTCTGCAATGTATAAAAGCTCCCAAAGCAGAATGTCAGTATTGTGTCATGTATGCTGGATAAGAACTGAACAAGCAGAAGGCTGCCTTTGAATATGGGCTTTGTAAGGAAGGCTAAGTACAAAAAAGCCGGCAATCCATATGCCGGCAAATGAAGATAGTGTTTTTGATACGCTGGCTTCTGCCAGTCAGGTTTATTGTTCTTCGCCTTTTAGGAACTGAGCGTCCAAATGGCAGAATGCGATAAGCACTTGTGTGGCAGCTGCATAGAAACCGAACTGGTCACGCTGTTTCGCTTCAGCGGCAAATGCAGGCAGCCAGTTAAGTAGCATAGTGTTAATAAAGTCTAACTGAGCTTGCATGAGTGGCTCAGCCTGCTCTTGTGAGCCTTGCTGGTTGGCCATGATGATCAGGTTACCCATGAAGTCGAGTTCAACTGCGAGGTGGTCGGCAGGCTCGTTGAATTCTTTACGCTGTGCAATGCCGTACTCTTCCATCAGCTTGTTCATGTCTTGTGCTGGCTTGTCATTCATCAGGCCGCTTTCACCGACATACATAGAGGCATAAGGTAAGGCACCGGATTTAGGTGTGCTCAGGAACAAACCACAGAAATCAGCGGCAAGCTCTAGCTGGGCGTCTTCACGGCTTTCCAGACGGGTTAGGGCATCACGGAATGCTTCAACCGGCTGCTTAAGCTCAGGGGTCATTGCCAAGCCTGACAAGAAAGTGACCATATCGCCACCACGGTACTGTTCGATGTCCTGCTCGGTCAGCTCACGAGCGAAAAGGGATGACATCCACCAATAAATTTCTGCGCGCTGTTCGTTGAAAGCAATAAACTCTTTCATGATCACTCCAAATCAAGGCATACGGTGCTGTGCTCACCGTATTAAAAACATATTCAGGTAGAATATTGATGTATTTAATCTACTTATTATACGTGAATAGGTTCTTTAAACACACTGTTATAGAAGTAAAAATCAGTCAGGGGCTGAGCCCCTGACTGGGTATTAGTTGATATTAACTTAGTCTAGATCCATTGCTGGGAATAGAGGGTTAATGTCAGTTACGGCGGTTGGACCATGGAAACCTGTCACCGCTGGTACAGTACCTGTGTACTTCTCAATCTCTACCTGCGCGGCGGCGGCTGATGTCGCCTGGGCAAGTTTCGAAGAACCAATATCCTGAGTCAGTACGTTCGGATCACCGTAAGTACAAATTGTACCTGGCTTACCGCCTTCCAGAGGGCTGTACCATGCACCTTCATGGATACGGCAAACGCCACTCATGTAGTCTTCAGAGACAACGGCACCTGCCAATACTTCACCACGGTCGTTGAATACGCGGACAAGATCACCAGATTTGATGCCGCGTGCTTTGGCATCTTCGACGCTCATATATACCGGCTCACGGTCAGCAACCGCATAAGTTGCACGGTGCTCGGTAGAAGAACATAGCTGCGAGTGCAGGCGATGTTTCGGGTGAGTACTTTGCATATTCAGCGGGAATTTATCCGAACGAGGACCACCGTGGCTACGTTCTTTCTTCTCGAACCACATTGGGTGGCCCTGACAGTCGTCGTAACCCATGTCAGCAATGGTCTTACAGTAGATCTCGATAAGGCCCGTCGCTGTTCCAAGTGGCTCTAGGTCAGGTTCATTACGGAACGATTCGTGACGAACCCACTCGGTGCCAGCCGGGAACTCAATGAAACCTTCTTCTTCCCAGAACTTCTTGAAGTTAGACATACGTACACCGATACCACGGCCTTGCAGGCGAGCACCGTTGTAGAACTGTTCAATCCATTCCATCTGTGATTTGCCTTCGGTAAAGGCTTCCTCACGGTCATAGCGGCGGCAAAGCTCACGGAAGATATCGAAATCATCTTTCGCTTCGTACATTGGCTCAACCACTTTCGGTAGGGCAATGATACCGGCATTAGAGTGGTTACCGTACTGCTCGATGTCATTACGCTCGTGCGTAGTAGTAGCAGGAAGAACGATATCGGCAAAACGACATGTTGCAGTCCACTGGTGGTCGACAGAGACAACCGTTTCCAGCTTACGCCAGGTCTTGATCATCTTGTTGCGATCCTGATGGTGGTGGAACGGGTTGTTACCACAGAATATCGCCATCTTCATTTCTGGGAACTTCACCGGGTGGCCGTTCCAGTCGATAGTTTTGCCAGGGTTTTCAATACAGTCGACAAAGCGTGCAACAGGAATAAAGTTTGAGTAACCCTTGTATGAGCCGTTATGGATCGGGTCAACACCAGTCACACCGCTGAAACCAGACATCAGTGGGCCAGCAGAGGTTACTGAACCTGCATCGTTATAGTGCCAGCCGAAGCCGAAGCCACCGCCCGGTAGGCCAATTTGACCAAGCATTGCAGCAACAACAACCAGCATCCACGCGTACTGCTCACCATGCTGCATGCGCTGCAGACACCAGCCACCGATGATCTGGGTGCGGCCAGAAGCCATCTGACGAGCAAGTTCACGGATAGTATCTGCGTCAATGCCACAGATTTTCGCGGCCCACTCAGGTGTTTTTGGTGTGCCGTCTTTTTCACCAAGCAGGTAAGGCAAGAACTTGTCGAAGCCTGTGGTGTAGTCAGCCATGAACTCTTTGTTGTAAAGGTTCTCGGTGTAAAGCGTATGGGCGATAGCCAGCATCAAAGGAACGTCGGTTTGCGGGTTCACTTTAACCTGTTCACCACCAACGAATTTCTGGGTATCAGAGACAACAGGGTCAACATAGATAACCTTGATTTCGTTGTTCTTCACTTTCTCGGCAAGCTGATCGAAGTAAGCGTACGGGCTGTGGTCTGGAACCAACCAACCAACCTGCAGGTTTTTAATCGGATCAGAACCCCAGATCACGATGGTGTCTGAGTGCTCGAGAACTAGCGGCCAAGAGGTCTGCTGCTCGTAAACTTCCATTGCGCCGGCAACGTAAGGGAGTACGACTTGCGCTGCACCCGTTGAGTAGTCACCCATTTTAGCAAGAAAAGTACCGTGCAGGCCGATTGCACGCATCATCATGGTACCAGCAGAGTGCAGTTTACCTACTGACTGCCAACCGGTATGGCCAGCGTAAAGTGCGCTTGGGCCATAGTTGTTCTGGATACGTTCCATCTCATGGTAGAAAAAGTCCAAAGCCTGTGACCAAGGCACACGAACGAAGCGGTTGTCACCACGTTGGGTGGTGTCAGACTTGTAACCGTGCTTCAACCAGTCAAGACGTACCATTGGGTACTTAACACGTGCAGGGTTGTAAACCACTTCACGGACACCGTCGATCATCGTGGTAGGGTGCTTGTCTTTTTCGAACGGTACGGTATCAACCCATACACCGTTCTCAACCTTGGCGCGGAATGCACCCCAGTGGGAGCCAGATAGCACCTCACCAGAGAAGTTTGCTTTGGTCTCGGTGGCAGCCATAGCGTTACGCGGCGCAAGTAGGCTAGTACCAACCACTGATGCAGCACTTGCTGCAACCATGCCTGATAGGAAACGACGGCGAGATATGCCTTTGTTTAGAATTTGAGTTGCCATTGAGCAATTCCTTAAATTTAAATTCTTTTGCTTGGGAGGGGAAGTGGGGCTTCCCCTCTGCTAATTAGGAATTAATGTGCGCCAGCGCCGCCGGTGTCACTACCGTGGTTCTGAAGGTACTTCAGAAGGGTGCGCTCTTCAGTTTTGCTTAGACGGTAGTACGCGCTCATGCCGTTTAGGCTTGAGATCCAACCGTTTGCAGTAAAATGGCCAGGTGCCGGTGCTGCGTGACAAGCCGTACAGGTTGAACCGTACATGCCCTCTGCGTAGTTCCAGATAGGTTGGATGTCATCAATCATGTCATCTTTGGTGATCCAGCCTTCAACAGAAACGTGCTGCCATACAATGTTGGTCGATGCGTCTGTTTGCTCTTCGATAAGCTGCTCTGACTCTTTCACTTCGCCACGGATTGTTGCTTTGAATACACGTTTACCCATGTATTCAGTCAGAACTCGGCCACGACCTTCTTTCTCTAGCCAGCCATCAATCTTCACTTTCATCATGTCACCGTCGCGCTCTAGGACAGTCACTTCTGAAGCAGGTAGTAGGCTGCCTGATACTGTGCTGTTTGCATCAGCAACGGCAAAGATATTTTTCTCGCTAAGTGAATATAGAGTCTCAGCTACCGCACCTTGAGAGCTAGCTGTTGCCTGAAGCTCTTCGAAGTCTTTCTGGAAGCCGCCAGCCATGTTTGGCAGTTCGTGGGCAATACCTTTATGACACTCGATACAGTTCATGTCTTCTGCGGCGGCCTTGTTCATTTCGAAAGCGGCTTGTGCAGACTGCTTGCTGTGATCCATTGCATCGTAAGAGTGACAGCTCTTACAGGTTTTGGAGTTCTGGCTCTTCATGCGATCCCAAACAGCCGTCGCCAGTTCTAGACGATGCTCTTCCAGTTTCTCCGGGGTATCGATCTTCTTGGTGATGAAGTGGTTGTATACGTCTTTCCATGCGCCAAGTTTACGCTGAACCTTGCCTGGCAAATCTTTTGGCTGGTGACAGTCTACACACTCGGCACGAACACCAGAGGCATTTTTGAAGTGGATGCTTTGTTTGTACTCTTCGTAGTTCTGTTCCATTGTGTGGCAAGAAGTACAGAATTCTGTTGTAGATGCGAATTCAAAACTCTTATGAACGGTCACAACACCCGCCAAAGTGATACCAATACCAACCAAGACCAGCGCAAGAATCGAATACTTGCTGCTAGGCTTAGTCAACATTTGCCAAAGTTTTTTCATAGTGGAAGATTCCAATTTAGAATGAATGTCTGCCGTAAACTACGGTGACGTATAAATTTTTATGAGGTAATCTTAATTCCACGATGTGAATAAGGTTAATGGCGGCAGTGAACAGGATTTGCGGGATTATGACAAATTGTGAATAGCTGCCTCCTGTGCTAACGTTTTATAGAACAGTAAATAAGACATAAAGAGAAAGAAATGAGTCATCACGTACTTGTAGTAGAGGATGAAATTGTTACCCGTACCAAATTGGTTGGGTACTTTGAGAACGAGGGATATAAAGTCAGTCAGGCCGAAAGTGGCGCCCAAATGCGCGAAGTCATGGCCAGTGAAAAGATCGATCTGGTCATGCTCGATATTAACCTTCCTGGCGAAGATGGCCTGATGCTGACGCGTGAACTGAGAAGCCGTTCAGAAGTGGGTATCATCCTGGTTACAGGGCGTACAGACAGCATTGATCGTATTGTCGGCTTGGAGATGGGTGCCGATGACTACGTGACAAAACCTTTTGAATTGCGTGAGCTTTTAGTAAGGGTCAAAAACCTGCTGTGGCGTATCTCTCTTGTCGAAAAAGCACGTGATGAAACCATTGTTGAGATGCAGGAAGACAGCATTATCCGCTTTGGGGATTGGCAATTTGATATTAATAAGCGCGCGCTGACTCATAACGGTGTGCCGGTTAAATTGACCAAAGCTGAGTATGAATTGCTGGTAGCATTCTCTTCCCACCCGAATGTTGTGCTTAGCCGCGAGCGCATCCTCAATATGCTCAGTCACCGGGTAGAAGCGCCGAATGACCGTACTATCGACGTACTTATCCGACGCATGCGTTCAAAGATGGAAGTTGACCCGAAAAACCCGCAGATTTTTGTTACGGTTCATGGTGAAGGTTACATGTTTGCGGGTGACTGATAACCCGGCATTGATGTACTGATGCGCTGAAATAATTTGTAATAAATAGGCCGATATCCATAGGGTATCGGCCTTTTTTGATCGCTTTTACCGGCACTCTTGTTGATTTAGATCAATTTTTGTTACGCGTTATGAATAGTTAGAAGAGTCTCAATAATAAGACATTCACCCGTTATTTTATATTTAATGGTTAAAAGTTAAAACTTGGTTGCGCATTTTGGGTTTATTTGTATGTGAATCAGAGTTCTAGATTGGCCGTTGGTATTAGATGAAATGACTGTTTGGTTAGTATTTAAGCTTTGCGGCGGTGTTTATTCAAGCAGTTAAGTGCTTGGTGTAAATTATTTTGTGGCGGCTGGTGGCTTTTGAAGCAGGCTGTGAAGAAATATGAAATCGGCTTTTAAGGCATATACTGCGAGAAGGGGTCATTGAAGTAAAAAAGCCTGACTTTCGCCAGGCTTTGCAATCATACATTTATTCGTTGCGAGTGCATTCAGAGTGCGACTTGCTGATTGAGAATACTCTCGGTGAGCATGTTGATTTTAGGGAAGCTGATCAAGCTCTGCTTGGCTATGTCTTTTTGCTCATCCAGTACGTCTTTGAGGATCTGCTCTGTGGTTAGCGGGTTGGCAAGGACTACGCGGAAAACGGTCGTTAGCCTGCGGTCCCATGCCTCTGGCGTAATACGGGTACGAGATACAAACGACTTACCAGATTCACGCTGGCGCTTCTGGATGAATTTGGTCATATCATCAAGGGCAGCCAACAACTCTTCACGTTGAGCCGGATCGGCAAGGCGCAAGGCTTCTTGCGTACGAGCTGGCGCATAGCGATAGGTCAGCAAGCACAGTTCAGGCTCTGAAATCAGCTCAAAATCTGGATTTTGATCAATCAAAGAGGCAAAGTACTTGGCCTTTTCGATACTGGTGTTGATCAGCATTTCATAGCCCGGGCGGCTAATAATATTAAGGCTGGCATATAACAGCATCGCCATACCGCTTCGTGAGCCTTCCAGAGTATGGCTACCAAGGTCTTTGGAGCCTTTACGCAGAATATACTCGGCATGATGCTCGATAGCCGTCATCAGGGCTGGGTTTTTGAAGATGACCATACCGGCACCCATTGGCACATATAGCTGCTTATGGGCATCAATGGTGACAGAGTCTGCACGCTCGATCCCTTTTAGCAGTGGGCGATAGGTGTTCGACATCAGCGTCGCACCACCCCAAGCGGCATCGACATGGAAATGGCAGTCATATTCCTGAGCCAAATCAGCCAACTCCTCAAGAGGGTCAATATTACCGGTTTCCGTTGTGCCGGCTACGCCGACAATGGCAAAGGCTTTGATATTGTTTTGCTTGAGCTCTTCAAGCTTGCTGCGCATCTCATCAACCCGAACACGGTTCTGGCTGTCGGTTTTGATAGGGATCAGGCAATCCCTACCAAGCCCCAAGACATCTGCGGCTTTCTTAAGCGAGTAATGACCTCGTTCGGAAACCAGCACAACCAAATCTTCATAGCCATAATGCTTCATGGCTTTGAACAGGCCTTCCTGCGCGACACCTCTAAAGTCACCATCCGGCTTGAGGGCGCTATTTCGCGCTACCCAGAGGGCGGTGATGTTTGCAATAGTACCGCCAGAGCAAAATGCCCCAAGGGAGTGGTTGGCACTGTGCATCCACTGTTGGTAGAAGGCATCATCCTCGCTGTAAATTAGGTTATGCAGCATGCCTAATACTTGACGTTCCAACGGTGTGAACGCTTTGGAGGTCTCGATCTTAACTAGGTTCTGGTTCAAACCTATCATGATCTTGGACAGCGGCATCAAGAAGTAGGGCAGGGCTGATGTCATATGACCGATAAACGTCGGCGCAGAGGTATGCACGGACTGTGCGACCAGCTTGTCCAAAAGGAAATGGGTATGATCAGAAACAAAGCTCGGAGCCTCGGGAATATCGGCGGACAAGAAGTCCTTCTCGATTTCTGCCAAAGGCTTTTCGCGGGCAGCAATATGCGTTTGTAAGAACGCATTGAGGTTCTCTGAAATCTCTTTTTCGATTCGACCTAGGGTCGATTCGGGTGCTTCCGGCACTGTAAAAATGCGATGCAGCGACTCTTGGGTAGCATCGGCTTTTTTGTTATCCACTACTGCCATAACGATTAATAACTTGTAACTATTCGGCAAATTGCAGCTAATTTAATGCAATTTGCCGCCGCTGTCGAAAAAAATTAGAAACGGTAATTCATACCCACTGTAAATAGTAAGCTCTCTTCATCATAAAAAGTGATGTTTGAGTTACTTTGGTTATAGCCTATTAGCGAGACTAGGTTCCAGTTTTCCCAGCCCATAGGCTCGTTGTATTGTGATGCTAGGAACACGCCCCAGCGGTCATCTTGTTGGGTACGGGTGAAAATAGGGTTTTGTTCATCGAAGTCAACATAGCTATAACTGAAGGTTAGGGCGAAGCTAGCTTTGTTGATTGCCTGAACGATACCAATCTCTGCGCCGTAACCGTCGCTGGCCATTGCGTCTCCGTCTGCATTATTACGGGTGTAGTTAAGTGCAGTACGCAAGAATTGGGTTCGGCTCAATGGTTGGAAGTGGGTTAGCTCAGCAAAGTAAATATCTGATTGACGATTGAGTAATTTTTGAGTCTCAGAGTTGTAAGATTGTCCGCTTTTCTCATCATCAATATCTTGATTACCACCGGACAACTCAAGAGAAAAGTTGCTTCCCAAGATCTGGTTGTATTGGAAACGTAGCCCTTTTATTTTGCTGTCTGTTTTTGCACGAGGCTGATCACGCAAATATGGGTCTTGCCAGGTTTCACTTGAAATAAGGCCGGGAACATAACTGAAGACTAACGTACTGTTATCTTCTAACTTGCGTTTGTAGCCCAGTTCTAGGTGGAAGCGGCCAAACGCTAGATCGGAGCGGCTGGTACCGAAATAGATTTGGTTATTCAAATCTTGGGTGGTGTAACTGATAGTGCCCAGAGGGGCAACCAGAAAATTGCTCTCACTATCTGCTTTGCCAAAGTCAGATATGGTACTGCTCCCATCCGTGTTAAAGGGAGAGGTGCTTTGGGTGTATCCAGCTAACACAGAGATATCAGCATTGAAACCGGCAGACCAAGGCTGTGGCTGGTTGGCTAGCGCTTGTGTGGATAAACAAGCCGCTGGGAGAAGAATGCATAATGCGTTAGCGTACCGTTTTGTCATCTTGGGTCCTTCCTAATCAAAGGGATTCATGGCGAAAAAGGGTGGATTGACTGTAGCAAAAAACCGTTAATCTTCTATGAATCAATTGAGGTATGCAATTGAAAAAAATAAGAAAGTAGCCCAATTTATATAAAATTTATATTGAGCCACTTTCAGTGCGATTACTTACATTCCATTTCAGCAATCGCAGCCATTTTTTCGTTATAGGCATTGAGTGGTTTTTCAATGTTGCCCGGATGGGTTAACAGTTCAGCAAAAGCACTGCGTAATGCGTAGTTTTGCGGGTGTGGCTTGCTTTGGCGGTCATCAAAAGCCAGTTTTGCCGCTTTGCCTAATTCTGAGTCTTGCTCAGATAGGGCTTTGACATCCTGCTGAGTGAGATTTAGCCAAGACTCAACAGGTAGGGATAGGGCGAGCTTTTCTTTGTCATTGGCAAGATACCAATCGAAGGCATCGCGATTGAGTTCGAAATGGTGTTTACGTCCTTCTAGAAACCAATCCCCCACATCTTTGAGATTAGGTTCTTTCTCTACGGCCAGTTCGACGAGGTTTTCATACCA
Source organism: Photobacterium rosenbergii (assembly GCF_003026455.1). Taxonomy (GTDB): domain Bacteria; phylum Pseudomonadota; class Gammaproteobacteria; order Enterobacterales; family Vibrionaceae; genus Photobacterium; species Photobacterium rosenbergii. The sequence continues at coordinate 512,662 of NZ_PYMB01000003.1, read as the reverse complement.
GTTGAGCGAAGCGTCAATGTATTGGTGGTATTTATCACTTTCGCAACTGGATGAAGAAGCCAAAGTGACAGAAGGGATGAGTGCCGCTGAGAGTACTAATGCTGCTAACTTCATTTCAAATCCTTGATTCTTTATTTTCATTGGGCTCAACAGATAAATCTGATCTGATAGCTTGCTCTATTTTTAAGCTGTTGTTTTTCATTTGCCATCATATGACATCCGATTGTAGCTATCTGATTGCCATAAGGAAAAGAATTCTTTATGGGAATGCATCATTGTTAACATATTTACTGCTTCCTCGGAACAAAAAAAGGAGGCGAAATGCCTCCTTTTTGATTGCTTAGCCTTTGTCTATTGCTTCTTCATTGCCACAGAGATGCAGTACGCTGCGCCACCCCATGTAATGCCCAAGCCGAAAAGCATCATAATAATCGCACCAGTGGTCATAGTTTTGCCTCCTGCTGAAGCTGTGGTTTTGACGAAACATTGATGATAACGGCAACAACAAACATTGCTGCAACCAGACCCCAACCTAGCATCAGTAGATCAGAGGCTTCATAGCCGCCGTAGCCATCATTGAAGGTGTTCACAAGGTTAGTACCTAGGATAACCGCTAGCATTGCCGGGCTCAGGAAGCGGATACAGATTTCAAACCATTTTCCGATGCTGAATTCCGAGATGCTGTTTACATAGCTACGGATGTCAGACACTTTAAGCAGCCATGCAATAACCACTAGCTCAACCAAGCAGCTGGCCAGCAGTGCAACGTTGTTAATGAAGTAATCAACCAAATCTAGCAACAGTAGGCCGCCATTGGTGGCAAAGGCCATGGATACAATGAAGCCGATACCGCATACCAAAGAGGCCGCAAGCTTACGGGTGATCTTCAGCTTATCGATGATGGCAGAGGTTACCGCTTCGATAATTGAAATGTGCGAGCTAAGACCTGCAACAACCAGTGCCAAGAAGAATAGTGGGCCAAGGATAAACGGAGCCGGTAGCAAGTTGATAGCGGCCGGGATAGTGACGAATGCTAAGCCCACACCTGCTGAAACAACTTCTGTGATCGGTTTGGCCTGCTCTTGTGCCATGTACCCCAACACGCCGAAAATCAATACACCTGCGGTGATAGAGAAGCCACAGTTGATCAGTACCGTCATGAAAGCGTTGTTGTTGATATCAGATTTCTCAGGCAAGTAGCTTGAGTAAGCAATCATGATGGCGAAACCCACACTCAAGGTGAAGAAGATCTGACCATAAGCTGCTGACCATACCTTGGCATCCATAATCTTGCTGAAATCTGGCTGGAATAGGTAGTTCAGGCCATCCAGAGCACCCGGTAGGAAGATTACGCGTCCAATCAGTGCAACCACCATGATAAACAATAGAGGCATCATGATTTTACTGGCGCGTTCAATACCGCCTTTGACGCCAGTAAAGACAGCGGCAAAGGTAATCGCCCATGCAATAGCCATCGGAATGGCAATATGGCTTTGCAGGCTGCCTAGCTGACTTGGTGTGTTGTCACCCAGCTTGAGGTATTCACCGAAGAAGAAACCATTGGTGTCGCTCCCCCAACTTTGAGTGAATGAGTAACTTAGGTAGGAAATTGCCCAGCCGATAATCGCAACATAGTAAACAGCGATAATGGCTGCGATAAATACCTGGAACCAACCTAGCCATTCGAACTTCATACCCAGCTTGGAGAAAGCCCTTGGCGCGGCACCGCGTAGTTTATGGCCAAGGCTGAACTCCATGATCATAAACGGGATACCGGCGGTGAGCATGGCAAAAAGGTAAGGGATAAAAAAGGCGCCACCACCATTTTCGTAAGCCATATACGGGAAACGCCAAATGTTTCCTAGGCCAATTGCAGAGCCAACTGCAGCAAGGATAAACCCTGCGCGAGAGCCCCATTGTTCTCGTTTCATATACATCTCCTTATGTACTGCAAATCACTATAGGAATAGGATTGGTCAGAGAATTATTCCAATTAATATCTATACTTAGCGTGTGAATTGAAAGGTAAGACCACGCTGATGGGACGAGATTAACTAGAGTAAATATGTAAAGCAATAGAGAGTAGGGTTGTAAATATATAATTGGCTAGTTGTTAATTGTTGGTTTTGCTTTGGATTCCAGACAAGAAAACTGTGATCTTCTGCGAAGAGGTGGGAAAAAACTACCGAGATGGAAAATGCTTGGAGGGAAATATTATTTTACAAACTTAACGGTAATCTCTGGATAATGGCAGAAAATCAGTTTTTCCACACATTAGCGCTGGAGGCTAATGTGCGGAATACGATATCGGATATGAAGCCGAACTGATGCCGAGATACTTAGAATGAGAAGGTAAAGCCAAGATTAGTTTGGAATTGGGTTAGCCATTCGGAGTCGACTCTGATACTACAAGTTTGGTTACCTTCAGGCAGGTTACAGATAGTTGTGGTATCACCATCCATTAGGTTGGCCAACCAACGCCCCTCAAGCAGCACTGAGAAGTTTGGTGTAAATTTGTACTCAACACCACCTAAAAAGCCCCCAGAGAACACCATATCTTTGTCGCTCCAGTCAGCATCAATAATGGTCGTACCAATGCTTGCACCTAGGTAGGTATCAAAGTGTGTAAACGTATCGAAACGTAATGAGCTTTGAAAATGTACGTACGTGAGTGAGCCGGAGTTTGAGAAAGTCTCGTAGTCAGTGGGCTGGTGGCTGACAAACAGGCCGACACGGCCTTGGTCTAAATCGGTTTCAATACTGATGGCATAATGCGGGTCACTTTCTGGCTCTATTTCGATGCCGTTATCATCAGTAATGCCATTTGAAAAAGTATATCCAACATAAGGCGTGACATAGATAGTGTTGGCCGTAGCTGAGTGCGATGCCGTTATTAATCCCACGGCAATGATAAACAAATGTCCAGTTTTCATACCATTATCCATAGCGCAAATATAATGTTTAGTGTGACAGCTTTCTTAAATTATTGCTTTTTCATTAGCCAGAATCTTGAACTCTCCCTAAAATAGAGTTAACAGTTTGTTAAGCGCCCAAATGGAGTAGGGAATTATTATGGAATCTGAATTTAAGTACGCTGTGTTAACAGCAATCATCACTATGACCGTCATTATGGGCTTTGGTCTCGTTTCAGTTACTGCGTAAGTTATTAATATAGCAAAATTTTGTCGTTGATATTAAAGTTTTATCAAACTAAGGAAGGTATACTGGCCGGGATGGATTTTTGTAGTTTGTGAGTCAGGGGTATGACAAACCATTTACCGTTTAGCCTTAAGGCATTCGATTTACCTTTAATTAACAACTTTTCGCGCCAGCTACTGAATGCGAAACAGAAAAAAATAGCGCTTGTTGTACAGGGAGGCGGGCAGCGCGGTATTTTTACAGCTGGCGTTTTTGATGCTTTTTTGGAAAGTGGCTTTGATCCCTTCGAACTCTACATCGGCACTTCTGCCGGCGCACTCAACCTGTCCTCCTTTATTAGCCGCCAGCCTCGCTTTGGATATGAATTCATTGTTAACTACACCACTGACAATGAGTTTTTCAACCTCTATAAGTATTTGAGCCAACAGAAATCAATGAACCTTGACTGGGCCCTGGAAGAGGTCCGGTCACATGGCGCCATTCCGCTTGATGTCTTGAAGGCTCGTGATGTGCTAAAGCATCGCACGGCGTTAGCTTGTGCAACGCGAAAGGATACCCTGCAAGATATCTATATGCCGATGTATCAAGATAACTGGTGCGAAGTACTTCGTGCATCGTGTGCGATACCTGTAATTTATAATTTACCGGTCAATATTGATGACTTGGAATGGGTTGATGGTGGCGTTAGTGCCGCAGTTCCCGTCAAGGAGGCGTGGCAGCGAGGGGCTGATTTGGTGATAGTCGTCAGAACCGAGCCAGTATTGCTGCCGGGTAGTGAAGGTCGCCGCTTCGATGATTGGCGCAGCAAAGTAGAAACGGCACTGCCTGAGTATATTGAGCGCCTGAGCCTTAATCAGTCTCTAGATAAAGTGAAATCTCTCCACGGTGAACTGACGACGAAGTTTGAGGGCTGGAAATCAAACTGGCGAGATAAAGATCCGTTAGCATCGCCAGAGCAACTAGAAGCCGATCGTGAGCAGACAATCGAGAGCAAAGGGAAAGGGTGGAGTTTACTTTCGGCAGATAATATCGAGCGGTTCTTGGCGCTTACTGGTAATAGTAAGCGTCTAGAGGTGATCGATATGCTAAACCGCTACTACTCCACATACCAAGGTGCTCATGAGTTTATGTTGTCACCCCCGGAAGGCCTTCAGATTATCCAGATCGCGCCGGAAAAAAGCCTCAAGAGCAGGGCATTGCTGAGCAGTAAGGATGATTTGGAAATAGACTACCGTGAGGGGAAACTCATTGGCCGTGAGTTTGTCTCGCATTTTGCCGACATTCTTAATGAAACTTCAGCGGTAAAACGTAGTAAATAATCGGTTTGTAAGAGAGCTTGTAATAAAAAAGGAACGCTGATGCGTTCCTTTTTTCATTGGCAGAAGTACTGGCGATTAAGCAAGTACTTGCTGTAGCCATGGCCAACCTTGCTTCTTACGGCTAAGGGTGTTTTCCATCATTAGCATGCCGTCTTTAGCGTGTGCATCTAGCACTTCGTTCCACTCACCTTTGTATAGAAGGCGGGTAGTGCTGGTGGTGATGTCAGTTAGCATCAGAGCAGCCATTGCTAGGCCTTCTTCGTCACAACGACGCTGAAGATCTGCTTCAAGATCTGCGATCATGTCTTCAACTTGCTCTAGAGTCGCAAGCTCGATCTGACCAACAACAACATTACGCTCTTTGAACGGGTAAGCTTTTAGGTCTTTCTCTACAAGCTCAGCTGCAGATAGGCCTTGGATGTCAGTTTTTGCAATCAGAAGATCTTTGATGAACTGGTCAAGATCTTCAACGCCAGCAAGCGGAGCTAGCTCAGCAACAGCATCTTTGTCTTTTTGAGTACAAGTTGGAGAAGCGAAGCCAACAGTATCGCTCAGGATTGCAGACATCATTAGCGTAGCCAATTCGCGAGTGATCTCTACGTTTTCCATCTTGAATAGGTTGAACATGATGGTACAAGTACAACCAACAGGCCAAATCCATGCTTCAAGTGGGTTAACTGTCATCACGTCGCCTAGGCGGTGGTGGTCAACAATACCTACGATTTCAGCTTCTGCGATGTCGTCTGGTGCTTGTGCCAAGTCAGTGTAGTCAACAAGCCAAACTTTCTCACCAGCAACGCCAGTGCACATTTCAGGCTGATCTACGCCTGCAGTTGCTAGGATGTGCTGAGTTTCGCGGTTAATTTCACCTTGACGAACAGCTTTAGCTTCAACGCCACGAGCTTTAAGAAGAGCAGCACCAACAAGTGCTGAACAGATGCTATCGCTATCAGGGTTTTTGTGACCAACTACTTGAATCATGTCGTTTCCTTTACTGCGTCAATCACTGCTAGTAAGCAGCAAGACTAATTAATTTATCCTGGACCTGCTCAGTGGCAGGTGCTTTAGGAATGTAACCGCGCAATTTTAGAGTTTCTGTCAGAAATAACAATTGAAGTTGCGCAAAAAATGTTTGGTTGATTAATATCGCAGCTAATTTAGCGCTTCGATATCATCAGATCTTGTTGTAAATACTGCTTAAATTCATTGAACGGCATTGGTTTGGCGTAATGATAGCCTTGCATCAAGTAGATCTCCCTTTGATGCAAATAATCCACCTGTGCTTTGGTTTCCACACCTTCGGCAATGACTTTTAAGCCTGCGTGCTTAGCAAATAGGATAATGGAGTCAAGAATATTAGACTTTATGTCATTGGTGCCTATGGTATCGACGAACATTTTGTCGATCTTTAGCGTATCAATTGGCAGGTTCTGCAGGTAACTAAATCCGCCATAACCCGTTCCGGCATCATCGAGCTTTATGGAGATACCGAAGTCAGTTAGGTGCTGGATGATGCGCCTGGCTTTAGCCAGATCGCTAAACGGGATCCGCTCTGTCACTTCGAATGCTAGTCTGTGAGCAGGTACATTTCTTTGCTTGAGTAAATTGATTGTGGTACTGAGAAATTCATCGTCTTCCAACTGCTGCGGGGTGACGTTAATACTGATATAAAATTGACTGTCAGCAATGAGCTCACCTTCAAACTGATCGATGACATGCTCAATGATATAGTTGGTAAGCAGCTTTATTTGGCCATTGTGTTCAGCAATTGGGATAAACTGATTAGGAGAAATTAGCTCACCGTCAGAGCGTTGCCAGCGGATCAACACTTCACAACACGTTATGGCTCCGGTTGTGCTATCAACGATGGGTTGGTAGTAGGGGATAAATTCTTTTTTCATCAGGCCATAGCTGATCATCTCTTTTAGGGTTCGCTCCGGGGTGCGGTACAGCCCGATCATCAGGCAGGCTGATAACAGCATAAAGAAGAGCAACAGTTGGGTGATGAACAAGTCACTTTCGGTAACGTAAGTAATGCCACTTTCCGTCGCATAAACGTTGAATGCGTAGTTTGGCCCGAAATATTTGCTCGCTATATGGGTATATTGCTTTTTATCGAGTCTTGGGAATACATCGATTTCTTCACCGTCACGGCCTAGTGTCATAGCCGTGCAGCCAAAGCACACTTCACTTTGGGTAAAGACGTTCTGTACCGGTTCTGTGATCAGGGTTAATTTTGCATCAGGAAGCCTATATTGAACCTTCAGGCGATGGTTGTGATAGGGGCTGACACTGTAGTTGAACAAGTCGTTTTCGTGGTGGATACTGGCAGAGCTGTCATCGAAATCTTTAATTAATCGAACATTCTTACCATAAACGGAACAATCCCCTGTAGGGGTTTGCAGTTCTAGCAACTGGATACCTGATGATTGCTCAATGGTATCACGCAGCAAAGCAATATCATGTTGGTTACATGTGTATCGGAGTTCCTTTGCCAGTTCAACTAATTCTTGGCCGAGGTTGAGGTATCTCTCTTGATAGAAGAGGTGGATATTCTCAAGCCGTTTCTCAACTTCATGTTTGAACAATACAAGGCTGATAGGTTGTGACGAATAAACAATAGCTATCGCACCCAGAAAAAAAACTAGGATAGGATATCGCCAGCGCAGCCAAAGAGTCTTGTCCATCTAATCAGTATCGAGTCGGTCAAAAAGGCCGCTATTGAAACATAACTCAATTAGATATTACAGCGTGAATGTATTGAGTGAGTGAAAAAAATTGCACCTAAATGCTTATATGCTTTCTAAGCCATCATTAACCTACTGAGAGTATAGATATAGCTTTATAAATAGACACTAAAGGTGTATACATTATACCTCTTAATGGAGGCGTATTATGTTCTTTCGAATTGTCCCTATTGTTATGAGTTTCTGGTTGCTTGCCGCACACTTCTTACGCTTTGGTGCCATGCTGCCTTGTATTATTTTACTCGTTTATCCTTTATTGCTGTTAATACGTCATCGATGGATACCCTATGTAATGTCGTTGAGCTTGGGTCTTGTCGCGCTGAAATGGCTGCAGGTGACATACGACATGGTTAATGTGCGCTTGATGATGGGGGACGACTGGTTACGGATGTCTATTATTATGGCCGGTGTGGTGTGCTTTACCTTGGTGTCGATTAGCCTATTCCAAAGCCGAAAGTTAATAGCTTTCTACGGCTTTACGTCATCTAATCCGTAAGAAATTTATGGTTTTACCTTATTTTATGTTATGTTATAACATCACCTATGGGGTGAGGCCAATATTGCTCTGATAACCAGCAACCTGTGCCTTTATGCTGTTTTAGTGCGATAATTTTAGATATCATTATGGGCTATCAACCCGAGTAATAGAGTAATGCCTTAGCGATAGCTTTACTATCGAGTATTCCACCGCTGGGTGTTGTGTAAAGAATAGTCAGTCAAACAGTAAGCCTCTAGCCTTAACCGTTAGGCTCATATCGAGTTGATTGCTGCTACTGGTTTGGCTGTAGAAGTACTTAGGAACAACATGGTTAAAGTAAGGGCCCGCGTGCCTTTTAAAGTCGGTCAAAGAAGCGATATTCCTGCTGAACTGCTTTCATTTAACGGGTTAGAGTCTGGCAAAGAACATGTCGCTGTCATTTTCCAAAATGCCGATCAGCGTTCTATACCACCACTTGTGCGTATGCATTCTGAATGTCTAACAGGTGATGTTTTCCATTCTTCTCGTTGTGATTGTGGTGAACAGTTAGATGAGACCATCGAAAAGATGGGTGAGCAGGGCGGGGTACTGCTGTATTTGCGCCAAGAAGGTCGCGGGATCGGCCTTTATAACAAGATTGATGCTTATGAGCTGCAAAGCCAGGGCATGAATACCTATGAAGCGAATAACCACCTTGGATTTGGTGATGACCTGCGTGACTTCTCTGAAGCGGCTTATATGTTAACGGCATTAGGCTTGAAAGAAATTCGCTTGATCACTAATAATCCGAAAAAGATTCGAGAGCTTGAAGCTCTAGGTATTGTGATCAGTGAAGTCGTGGGTACCAAGGCGCATCTTAAAGATGGTAATGAAAATTACCTAAAAACCAAAGCGGCCCACGGTAAGCACCGTTTCCACTTTGATTAACCTAAAAATCAATGATTTCTAAACCCTGCTAATGCAGGGTTTTTTTTGCTTAAAATTTGGCATTTTATTCACTCGAGAAGGGGTGATAGCCTTGCTAGTTAACAATGGATAGAAAACCAGCAGGTAAAACATTTCGATTTTTCATTACTTTTTCTAATGCAATTGATAATAAACAATCGTGCAGCAAGCATTGCTAACTGCTTGCCTTGATTAGAGTTCAGCTATAAGATTCCGATCATCAAATTAGGAGTTGAATCTAATTTACCTTAACTCCTCGAGTATATATCCCGCGCTAATTCCAAAAAATAGCATTAAGTTTTATTTGTTAATGAAATTTATCAAAGATGGCGCAGTTTCCCAAAATATTTTTCTGTCATGAGGATATTGGCTGTGAAACAGCAATCAACTTCTTCAAGCATGGCAAGGTTGTTATTTCTAATAATCATTCTTGCAGCTGTGGGTCAGATGACCCAAACAATGTATGTGCCTTCTATTCCGGCGATGTCGGATTTTTTCTCGGTTAAATCGGCATATTTACAGGCGGTGATGGCGGCATATTTGATTCCATATGGTTTGTCGCAGTTTATCTATGGTCCTTTGTCAGACAGGGTAGGCCGTAGGCCAGTGATCATTATTGGTATGGTCATTTTCTTAGTGGGCTCACTGGCAGCACTGTTTGCACCAAGCTTTGAGTGGTTCCTCGTTGCTACTTTCGTCCAAGGGATGGGTACGGGCTGTAGTGGGGCAATGTGCCGTACAGTGACCCGTGATTGCTTTGACGGCGATCAGCTTCATCGCGCTAACAGTTTGGTGAGCATGGGTGTGATTTTCTCACCCTTGATCGCGCCTGTGCTGGGTGGTTATCTTTCTTCAGCGTTTGAATGGCAGGCAAGCTACTGGTTCTTATTGATCTTCGGTACGCTAGTCACCATTGCAATGATGTTCAAGTTTGATGAAACACTGCCGAAAGAGAACCGCCGCAATGAACGTGTATGGGTCAGTTACCGTTATGTACTTGGTAACCGCCGGTTTCAGGGGTACGTTCTGTGCCTTATTGCTACTTTCGCAGGTATCGCCGTTTTCGAAGCAGCGGCAGGTGTATTGTTAGGGAGTGTGCTTAAGCTGGACCCCAAAACGGTAAGTATCCTGTTTATCCTACCTTTACCGGGCTATTTGGCAGGCTCTTGGTTGTCAGCAGTGCTGGCTAAGCAACTTGGCAATACCCGTGTCATGTATTTGGGTATGCTGGCAATCATTGCAGGTGCATTGGCTATTTTCATCCCGGGTATGGCTGGTTTGGTAACGGTTAGCTCTTTGATTGGAGGTGCTTTTGTCTACTTCATTGGTGCTGGGGTACTGTTTCCTGCAGCAACGACGGCAGCTATCCAGCCGTTTCCGCATCATGCCGGAACTGCAGGTGCTGTGTTAGGTGGGCTGCAGAACCTCGGTGCAGGTTTGGCAACACTGGCAGCTTCCATGATGCGAGCAGAAGATCAGTACAGCTTAGGTGCTGTAATGACAGTGATGGCTATTTTGGTTGTTCTGAGTTTGCTTTGGGTACGCCATAGTAACCGCCATGATACTCCGGTTCTGGTGTAGTTAACGCCAAAGAAAAAGGCGGAGCCATTAATGGGCTCCGCCTTTTCAATTCTCTAAACTTTGCTCTGGCTTAGTCTCGCTTCCACAAGATGTGGCAGAACTTGTTGTCAGGATCACGGCTTACAAGAAGACGGGCAAAGACATCGTCCAACTCGTCATTTTCTTCATTTACCAGACCAACGCGCACCTCGGCATACACTTCTTTGTCAACGTCAAAGCCAACGTGCTCAGCCCAGTCATCTTTTGTTTCAACCAGTTCTGCAGCACCGCGCTCGTCGAATTGCATCGTGAATAGCAAGACGTCGGCAGGCTCGAGGTTATCAGCAGCCATCTCTAGGAAAATATCGTAGGCAGCATCGATAACGTCGTCGTAAGAAATTAGGTTTGGTGTGTCCATGAACTCTATCTGTCATTTGTTAATTGAAACTGAAGTATACCCAAGCAATATGAAGGTGCAAGTTTCAGCTGTTTTGGCTAATTTGAGCAATAAAAAAGGGAAGCAGATGCTTCCCTTATAAAATTGGCTGTGTACCGAAATATTAGTCAGCGCGGCCCATGAACTTACGTTCTTGAACGTTGACTTTGACTTTCTCACCGGTAGAAATGTACTCAGGCACTTGTACTGTTAGGCCAGTAGCAAAACGTGCTGGCTTAGTACGGGCAGAAGCTGAAGCACCTTTGATTGATGGGTCAGTTTCTTCAATAACCAGCTCAACGGCAGATGGAAGCTCTAGGCCAGCAGCTTTCTCATTCACTAGGATAACGTGTAGGCCTTGGGTTTCTTCAGTGATAAACAGCATTTCATCAGCAATTTCTTCAGCGCTGAAGGTGTACTGATCGAAGTTTTCTGTATCCATGAAGATAATGTTTTCGCCATCTGCGTATGAGTAAGCCACAGGGTGCTTTGTCATCTCAACAGTATCTACAACGTCGTCTGCTTTTAGACGCTCGTCAACGCGGTGACCTGTTGCTAGATCGGTACAACGCATTTTGTAGATTTTTGTACCGCCACGGCCGCCAGGTGTTGTAACTTCAATATCTTTGACTAACAACGTTTTACCGCCGGTAACAATGACAAAACCTTTCTTAATTTCACTAGCTCTTGGCATGGACTATATCTTTCTGTTGGTAAAAATCGAAAATTATCACGGTTATCGCTAAACACCAACAATTTCCTGCACAGAATGACTGACTTCTGATGCAGGTGTTGAATGTATTTTGAATTTAGCTAAAAAACGTTCAAACGGCATAGGCCTCGCGTAGAAGAAACCTTGGCAGCTTTGAATCTTCAGTGACTTCACATGCTGTGCTTGCTCCTGGGTTTCAACACCCTCAGCGATTAATTGGCAATTTAGCGTATGGCCAATTTGAGCGATATTGCCGAGAATAGAGTGGGTCACCGAGTCGGTGACGGAAGCGGCAACAAAGGCACGGTCAATTTTAATAATATCAAAGCTCAAAGCCTGTAGCGTTGACAGTCCGGCGTAGCCTGTCCCAAAGTCGTCGAGTGCCCATTTTATTCCGTGATCACGTAAAGCCTGCATGCCGTTTTGTAACTGTGAGACATCAGTATTTGAAAAGTTCTCACGTTCGGAGAACTCCATGACAACCCCATCTTGCAATAACGGGTAGCGCTTTAGCAGTTCGACAACCGAACCAACAAAGGTAGGGGACGCAATCATAGAGGCTGTTACATTGATTGATAAATAGAAAGGGCTATCTATCATCACCATCTTCGCCTTTTCTTGGGCAGCTTGCTCAATCAGTTGAAGTGTAATCTCATTTATCTGCGCTGACTTTTCAGCGGCCGGAATAAACTCATCTGGCATGACTTTTCTTTTTTTCGGGTGAAGCCATCTAACGAGTAGCTCTGCGCCGATCCACTGGCCAGTTTGTGCAGACACGATAGGTTGGTATTCGGCGTAAAACTCTTTGTTGTGGATACCTTTTTGAATTTCCGCATACAAAGGAACCCGCTTAAAGAAAAAGCAATGGACAAGGAGTGTTATCCCGAACGCATTGGCGACAATTAATAAGATACCCGTTGGTAAAAAGGTCCAAATAAGATTAAACAATAGCGGTTTGGTATAGCCGACAGAAATTCCCACAGGGTAACGAGAGGATTCCCTCATCGTTTTATAAAATATGGACTCCCGGGAATTAACATCGTCAATGTTAGCAAAGTATTTACGATGTTTATCGTAAATGTAGGAATACACTTCATGATGGCTGGATATCTCTTTTAACCACAGCTCTAAATAGTTTTTTTCAAAACGTATTTGATACCAACCCGAGTCTACATACATCATAAAGAAAATAGCAGTTTTCCCATTCTTTTTATCATGTATTTTATATATAGCATAATGCTCATCGGGTTCTAGATTTGCTATTTCTAAATCAGCGACTTCTTCCTTGGTTAGCGTTGTACTGCGGTCACTGCATATTACAGAGTGGCTTCTTATGAAGATAACCTCATTAAGAACACTATTATTTAGTGTTATGTTTTCAAGAGCTTGTTGACTATCTTCACTACAATCTGGATATAGCTTGGTTATGGTGTTTAATTGTTTTTCGATTGTGGTGATTTCAGCATCTATTGATGACATTAATACTTTCGCCGTGTACTCTGACTTTTCAAGCGCATACGCATTAATGTAGGCAAAGAATGTAACTAAGCCTATGAATATCATGCAAATAAAAATAAAAAACTGATTCTTTATATTCATTATATTGAGTGGAAGCGAAAAAGTACGCGAATACTATAATAGTTTCATGAGCAATTACATGGAAATGTGTCGCTTTATGAACATTTTTTAGCGTGGTCATTATATTGTCGCTTTGATTTATATACTTGCCAATTATCTGGCATGAGCTGTACATTAATTGCTCGCTTAGTGTTCGGTATAGATAATGAAAGGGTATGTTTTGGTATAATCTGTAGAAAAGTGATTTGACGTATTTTTAGATCACTGCAGCTTTATACTAAGAGGAAAACCTGTGACTCGTGCTTTACCTGCTTTCGCTTCTCCGCCATCACTTCAACCTGCATTCGATGTAGTTGTTGATGAATTGGTGTATCAGCTCAAGCATTGCTTTTCAGGACTACATAGCCTTTATATAGCAGGCAGTGTTGCACGACTTGAGGCTCTTCCCGGACGTTCAGATTTGAATGTGACTATGGTGGTGTCAAAGCCGCTTGAAGTGTCTGAACAAGCGATACTAACTAGCATCACTAGCCGAGTTGAAAGTCAGTATCCGCAAGTAACAGCGATCAATATGACTATCATTTTGAAGCGGGAGGTACTTGATATTGCAATGATTTTCAAGTGGGGGTTCTGGCTTAAACATTGCTGTACGTGTGTTTATGGCGATGATCTTTCTAGTCGTTTTGGTTGCTTCGAACCGAGTTGGGATATTGGCAAAGCAATGAATGATGATTTGGTGGATCAACTGAATGATTATCGTCGAAAAATCATGGCCACCCGGGTTGTATCTCATTATTTGGGCTTCTGTCAGGAGGTCGCTAAAAAGATGATTTGGTCTTGCTATTCTCTGGTCTTCCATCGCTCTGGAAAGCTAGCCTTATCACTGGAGCAAGCTGCACAGCAATTTCTCTTGTATTACCCCCAACACGAAGTGTCGATTGAGCGCTTGTTTCTTCTTGATTCGGGTCAGCAAGTACCCAAAAAAGCAGTGCTTTTTATGATCAATGGCTTTGGACAGTGGATCGTCTCTGAATTTGATAAGATTGAACGTAAGATTGGTTAAGCGTTTACCAGTAAGTAAATGAGGTTTTTTTGCAAACTCAGTCAAAAGGCTTTGTATTAACAAGGCAAAGCCGTGATGTACGCGGCCAAACAGAAATTGTCCTTTGGGTGAGCACCGAGAGCGGGCCTGCGAGGTTGGTGGTGAGCAATGATAAACCCGTGTGCTTTATCCGCCAGCAAGACCAAGCATCAGTGCAAGCTGAGCTCCACAAGGCCGGTATCCGCGTCGAATGCAAGTCACTGACCCTGAAAAACTTTCAGCATGACGTTATGGTCGCTTGTTATAGCCATTCCATAAAAGATAGCCTCCAACTACCTCAGGTACTTGCGGCTGCGGGTATAGAAGCCTTTGAATCTGATATTCGCTTGGCTGACCGTTTTCTAATGGAGAGGTTTATCTGTGGAGGTATCGCCTTCACAGGCGAACGTGTCGAGAGATCTGGTTTTGAAGAATACCATCAGGTTAAAGCCAAAACCGCAGAGTATAAACCCCAGCTTTCTGTTGTGTCGTTGGACATAGAGTGTTCAGAGAAAGGGGTACTCTATTCTGTTGGGCTGCATTGTCATAAAGATAGCCGGGTCATCATGGTCGGTGATGCGTCTTGCGATCAAGCAACTCATGACTGGATCCAGTGGGTAGACTCCGAGAAAGACTTGTTGCTTGCCTTGGAAGCATGGTTCCTCGAGTTTGATCCCGACATTGTTATCGGTTGGAATGTCATTGATTTTGATTTCCGCCTGTTGCTTAAACGCGCTGAATGGAATGCCATCACACTGAGGATGGGGAGGGGAAAGCAGCCGCCTCATTGGCGTCAGTCTAGCCAGAACCCTAACCAAGGGTTTATTTCCATTCCTGGTAGGGTGGTATTGGATGGTATCGATACGCTAAAAACTGCTACCTACAATTTCCGCTCTTGGTCTCTGGAATCAGTATCACGCGAGCTGCTCGGTGAAGGAAAGGAGATCAACAATGTTCACGACCGGATGGCTGAAATCAACCAGATGTTTCGTGAAGATAAAGTCTCGCTCGCCAAGTACAACCTACAAGACTGTAAGTTAGTGTCACGCATCTTTGACCATACCCACTTGCTCGATTTTGCCATCGAGAGAAGTTGTCTGACAGGAGTGGAGCTAGATAGGGTAGGCGGTTCGGTGGCGGCCTTTACCAATTTGTATTTGCCACAGCTTCACCGTGCCGGCTATGTTGCCCCAAGTTTGGACAGCGAAAATTGGATAGCCAGCCCGGGCGGTTACGTAATGGACTCCAAGCCAGGCTTATACGAATCGGTATTGGTACTGGATTTCAAATCACTGTATCCCTCTATTATTCGTACTTTCCGTATCGACCCACTGGGTTTGGTCGAAGGCTTGCTACAAGAAGAAGGCAAAGAGGACGGGCAAGCGATTGCCGGTTTTAGGGGCGGTCGTTTTCACCGTACCAAGCATTTTCTACCAAAAATGATCGAATCACTTTGGGCGGCGAGGGATCAAGCCAAGCGTGATGGTGAAAAAGCGTTCTCTCAGGCAATCAAGATTATCATGAACTCGTTTTATGGTGTCCTGGGATCTTCGGGATGCCGGTTCTTTGATCATCGCTTGGCCTCTTCGATCACCATGCGGGGACATGAGATCATGAAAATGACCCGTGAATTGATCGAAGCTAAAGGTTACGAGGTCATTTATGGCGATACCGACTCGACGTTTGTCTCCCTAAAGCATGCCCATTCAGCCGACAAAGCTGATGAAATCGGTCATGCGCTGGTGGCTTATATTAACCAATGGTGGACTGAGCATTTGCGTGATGAGTACAGTGTTGAATCAGCACTGGAGTTGGAATACGAGACGCACTACCACAAGTTCTTGATGCCAACGATCCGAGGCCAGGAGACGGGCAGCAAAAAGCGCTATGCGGGTTTGGTGATCAACAATGGCGAAGAGGAAATGGTCTACAAGGGTCTGGAAACGGTAAGGACTGACTGGACGCGTTTGGCTCAGACCTTCCAGCAGACCCTTTACTATCGTGTCTTTCATGATCAGGAAGTTGAAGAGTACGTTCGACAATATGTAGAAGAAACACGGGCAGGTAAATATGATGAGGTGCTGGTATATCGCAAGCGATTACGCCGTAACCTCTCAGAGTATCAGAAAAATGTCCCTCCTCATGTCAGGGCGGCAAGAATGGCCGATGAAATGAACCAACGTCAGGGGCGTCCGCTGCAATATCAGAACGGCGGTTGGATTGAGTATGTGATTACCATCAATGGCCCGGAGCCTATTGAAGCGCAACAAAGCCCAATTGACTACGAACATTACATTGATAAACAACTGCGGCCGGTCGCTGACGGGATCTTGCCTTTCATCGGTAAGCACTTTGATGACATTACTGCACCGCAGTTGGGATTATTTTAAGTACAGCAAGGAAATAGCATGTTTGACGCCCGTTTTAGCGCTGAGATCCAACAGCGTATTGATCAAAAGACCAAACCTTTGGGTGCCTTGGGCCAGTTGGAAAGTGTTGCCCATCAGTTAGCTTTAATTCAGAGCCAAGGTAGAACACAGGCAGTAGATAAAATCACTATTGAACAACCTACTGTATTGGTCTTCGCTGGCGACCACGGTATCGCTGAGGAGGGGGTGAGTATTGCCCCGAGCGCGGTAACCCAGCAGATGGTGCTGAACTTTTTGGCCGGAGGCGCAGCAGTTAACTGTTTCTGCCGTGCCAATGATGTGGCGATCAAGGTGGTTGATTGCGGTATCTTATTACCGGTAGAGCAGGATTCACCATTATTGGTAAAGCAACGCCTTGGTGAGAGAACGGCTAACATTGCGGTGGAGCCAGCCATGACTAAGCAGCAAGTAGAGCAAGGCTTGGCATTGGGTCAGGGAGTGGTAGAAGGAGTGATCAACCAAGGTTGTAACCTGATCATGTTCGGCGAAATGGGGATCGGTAATACCAGCAGTGCAGCGGCGCTATTGGCGGCAGCAACGGGTGAACCCGTCGAGCATTGTGTCGGCTATGGTACCGGCGTTTCAACCGAGCAACTGGAGAAGAAAAAGCGCCTAGTGAGCCAAGGTGTCGCCCGATGTACGACCTCAGAGCCAGTTGAATTGCTTGCCGAGCTGGGCGGGTTTGAAATTGTACAAATGGTAGGTGGCTTCCTTGCGGCTGCGAAACTAGGGATACCTGTTTTGGTTGATGGCTTTATTGTCACGGTGGCAGCATTGCTGGCAAACCAAATTGATCCTCGTTGCCGCGATTACCTTATCTTTGCCCATCAATCTCATGAATCGGGCCACCGTATTGCTCTGGAGCGATTGGATGCAAAGCCGTTGTTGGACCTTTCAATGCGTCTTGGAGAGGGAACCGGTGCGGTGTTAGCCGTTCCTTTGCTCAAAGCTGCGGCTGAGTTTTACAACAATATGGCTAGTTTCGCCGAAGCGGGTGTCACCGTATAAAAGCAATAAAAAAACCGCATGGGAATGCGGTTTTTTTATATCTGACGGTTGGCGTGATTAGCCGAAGTATTCGACGCTAGATACTGAGGTCTTCATCGCATGGATAGGATCAAATGCGATCGCTCCACGGTTTGGTGTGCAGATTTTGTATACTTCATCGCACTCGAAAATAGCTAGTACGGTCTCGTCGGTTCTGAAAATCTCAGGAAGTGGCTTGCCAATCTCACAAGAACACTCGGCACCTTCATGTTGCCAAACAAGTTTGTAAATGCGTTGGTTTTGCTCTGGTGCAGAAACGTGGTTGGCGATTGAGTTGAATACTGCTTCTGCTTGCTGCGGGCTAGATGCCGATGGTACAAAGAAATCCATGGTTCCCTCCTGGTTGAACAGCAGTCGTTGGAAAAAGACGATTTGACTGCAAATGAGATAGTGCTATCGATCCTGATAACCACAAGAGACTAGCAAAATTATCAACAAAAGTACAAGGCTGTGAATGAGCATTCATTTTTAGTGAGAAAATTCGTCTTATATCCTAAATTATCTCTATATCTATATTTCGGTCTTTGAATTTGGGTAATAAGCCCTAAGGGATTATTATCATTAATAGTTATCACTTTACGAACTGTGGGGGGAGAAGAATGGAACAACTCGACTTTTTCACGATTCCAAGCCCATGTGTTGGGGTGTGCCAGGCGAATAACAGAGGGTATTGCAAAGGGTGTTTTCGTAGCCGAGATGAACGCTTTTATTGGCAGCAATTGACCAATGAACAAAAACGCAATGTTATTAGGCTCTGTAAACAGCGCTACCAGAGAGTCATGCGTGCTAAAGCTCAGCAAATTAGGCAAGATGACTCAGGTAACGACGCATCTCCGCAACAGGAACTCTTCTGAGAACGGTTGCTTATCCATTATCGTAAGTGTTTCTGTTCTTTATTGGTGAGTAAAACACTGTAAATCCCATTCTCCTATGCACCTACAGTTGTTAAGGTTTTCAATACAATAAAAAATATTGGAACCTTTTTAGATGAAAACCAAGCGATCCAAAATTGCAGTGACTGTGGCTGCACTGGCAACGGCAGGTGCCATTTCTTTCTATACACTTTCCCCTGATAGTTTCAATTTGGAACGCTCTTCTACCCAAACTTTTCGTACCGAACAGGTGACAATTGGTAATGTTAGTAACCGTGTGAGTGCCACGGGCTCGCTCACAGCTGTTAATGATGTTGTTGTCGGCGCCCAGTTATCAGGGCAGATTATTAAGATCCATGCGGACTTCAATGACACCGTAGAAGAAGGCCAATTGTTGGCGGAGATCGATCCTGAATATTTCGCGGCAAAAGTAGCACAGGCCCAAGCGCTAAGGGACAAAAGTACAGCTGATATTGAAGCCCAAAAACTGGTAATAGAGCGTGCAAAGCTCAATTACCAGCGCTCGGTGAGGGAGCTGTCGCGATCCCGCACTCTTTATAACAACAAAAGTATCTCTGAAGATGCGCTTGATGAGATTGAAACTAACTCCAAGCTGAGCAAGCTTGACTGGGAGCAAAGCGCTTCGCAGTTAGCCATCCTTAAAGCGACTAACGATGCGAACGAAGCCAGTTTGAAGCAAGCGCAGATTGATTTGGACCGTACCCGTATCGTTGCACCTATCTCAGGTTTTGTGATCAACAGGACGGTTGAAGCCGGTCAAACCGTGGCTTCCAGCTACAACACACCGGAGCTCTTCACACTGGCGAAAGATTTGTCTGAGATGGAAATCGAAGCATTTATCGATGAATCTGATATTGGCTTGGTGAAGCTGGATCAGGGGGTGCAATTTTCTGTTGATGCTTACCCTGAACGCCAATTCAATGGCAAAGTGAGCCAGATCCGTAAGGCTCCCCAAGATAATAGCGGCGTGATCAGTTATATCGTTATTGTTTCGGCACGTAACGCCGACAACAGTTTGCTACCGGGAATGACGGCAAATCTGGATATTTCCATTGAAAGTATCCGTGATGCTCAAAGAGTCAGTAATGCTGCGGTGCGTGCCGCCAGCCGATACGCGCCGAGTAACCAGCAGAAAGGGGGGCGAGGAGATTTCCTTTCCCGCTTCGAACATCTTAATTTAACCAATGATCAAAAAACCGAACTGAAAAAAGCGATGCCAACTGCGTCTCCAGGTCAGGGCGGGCAGTCAAATACGGCAATGAGACAACAGCGCCAGCAAATGCAGAAAGTACTGTCTTCGATTCTGACAGCCGAGCAACGTGAGCTGCAAAGAAGGATCCGCAACGGTGAGGTCAAGGTAGGTCCGCTGCTGGTACTCAAAAACGGTGAGCTTGAAGTTATCCAGGCAGAATTCGGTGTGAGCGATGACAGTTATTCATCGGTATTGAGCCCAGATATTTCTGGTATGCAAATCGTCACTCAGGTAAGGGATAACTAATGGACGCCGCTATTACTTGTCGAGCGCTGAGCCATAGCTTTCCTGTTGGTGAAGAGCGGTTTCAGGTGCTGGACAATATCAGTTTTCAGATCATTAAAGGTGAGATGGTGGCGATTATCGGGCCATCTGGGTCGGGAAAATCGACTTTGATGAATGTGATTGGCTGCTTGATGACGCCAGAGCAAGGCGACATCGAGATCCTTGGCAATCCGACACCTGCAATGACCAAAGACCAACTGGCTGAAGTTCGGCAAAGCCATATTGGGTTTGTGTTCCAGCAGTTTAACTTGCTGTCACGTACCAGCGCATTGGATAACGTCAAAATGCCTTTGATGTATCAGGAGCAAAAAGTCGTGGATGCCGACGAGAGGGCGAAATACTGTCTCGAACTCGTTGGCTTGGGAGATAAACTGGGTTCACACCCAAATCAACTCTCTGGAGGCCAGCAGCAGCGGGTTGCGATTGCAAGGGCAATGATTAATCAGCCGGATATTTTACTTGCTGATGAGCCGACAGGGGCACTGGACAGTAAAACCAGTGAAGATATTGTTGAGTTGTTCAAAGAGCTTAACCGCAAGGGTCAGACGATTGTTATTATTACCCACGACAATGAGGTAGCCGCGCAGGCCAGTCGTATTTTGCACATCAAAGACGGCAAGTTGGTCAAGGATCAGCAGAACCGTCTGGAGGCCATCGCATGACGACCTTGATAACGGCATTAACGTCGCTGCGAACACATTTGTTGCGCTCTATCCTGACCACGCTGGGTATTATTATCGGTATCAGTGCTGTGGTGATTATGTTTGCCCTTGGTGAGGGGGCCCAGCGAGAAGTCGAGAAACAGATCGAGAGCCATGGCACCAACCTATTGATGGTTAGGGCGGGTGCTATCCGCAGTGGCGGGGCATCGTCTGCCGCTGGGGCAACCAACAGACTTTCTATGTCTGATGTTACGCAAATCAAGGCTGAGATCCCGGAAGTGATTGCTGCAGGTGCGAATGTACAAGGGCAGGCACAGGTAGTTTTTGGCAACCAGAACTGGAATACCTCCATCCAGGGTACCAATGCAGACTACCTGACAGCCAGTAACTGGGAAATCTCTCAGGGCATGGCGTTTACCGATGAGGATTTGCGCCGCAATGCCAAGGTTGCCCTGATTGGGACAACTGTTGCCAAGGAGTTGTTTGACCATCCCGATCTTGCACTCGATGAAGTGGTTCGTATCAATAAAGTGCCGCTGAGGATCATCGGTATCTTGGATGAAAAAGGGCAAGATATTCGCGGCCAGGACCAGGATGACTTGATAATCTTGCCACTTACTACCGCTAACCGCCGGGTAATTGGCCGTAATGACAATAATGCTAACCGTGTCAGCCGCATTACATTGTCGGTCGAGGACGAAAAAGACATGGATATGGTAGCGGAAGAGGTCGAGCGACTGCTGCTGCAAAAGCATCGTGTCGCCTCTCACCTGCCAAGTCCCTTTACCATTATGAACCTGACAGCCATGCTGCAGACCCGCGCTGAGGCCAACAAGGTCTTTTCTTTGTTGCTTTCAGGGGTTGCTGGTGTTTCTTTGCTGGTGGGGGGAATAGGGGTGATGAATATTATGCTGGTCAGTGTGACGGAGCGTACCCGTGAGATTGGTTTACGTATGGCAGTAGGTGCGAAACCTAAGCATATCCTCACTCAGTTTTTGATTGAGAGTGTGGTGTTATGCTTGCTCGGGGCCTTTATTGGTATTGTCTTGTCACTGCTTGCGGTCTTGGTGCTTCAGCATGGTTTAGGTTGGCAGATGGTGGTGTCGCCTATGATTATATTAGTGAGCATTACTGCAACCGCCATGATTGGGGTAGGGTTTGGCTTTTATCCTGCTTACAAAGCGTCACAGCTCGACCCTATTGAAGCCTTGAGGCATGAATAGTCGCCTGGATAGTGTGTAATACCAAGGGAAATGGCTGGTGATTGATTACCAGCCATTTTTGTTGTCTGCCCAAGCAGATACAAAAAAAGCGCCATAAAGGCGCTTTTTAATATTGAGTATGAATCAACGGCTATTAAGCGCGTTTGAAGTCCATGTGCTCAACTTTTGGCTTGTACGCGTGACGCTGGATGTCTTGTGGCTTAACAGCAACTTCTTGACCGTCGATCACTAGAACGATACCTTCGTAGAACTCAGGCTTGTCCATCTGGTTGATCACTTCGTCGTGGTTTAGCTCGATAGATACAGGAGCTGCTTCGCCACCGTAAACGATTGCTGGGAATTTACCTGCGTGACGTAGGCGGCGGCTCGCACCTTTACCTAGGTCAGTACGTACTACTGCTTCAAATTTCATGTTAAATACTCTTTCAATTAAATTCACTGAGTAATGCGACCTTACTCAATGTCGTAAAAACGAGCGCGAATATTAGCAGCGATCCTAGTATGCGGCAAGTGAAAAAATCATACCTTTTATTCAATGACTTAAAAATTAGCCGATTAGCATGAAAAGGCACTTTTCAGCATAAAAGCCGAGCGTTTGCGATAGGGGCGAAAAACTATAACAAAAGACTTTATAGAAAGTCAGCCTTAAACGCTAATTTGGACGAAACTCATCCTGCATCCAATTAAAAAGAAAAATATATATGATAATGATAGTAATTCTCGTTTGTATTTGTAATAATCCTTGCCAGTTTCGTTACCAACTAAAATATAAATAAGCAGGGAATATGAGTTACAAGCTTACTTTAGTAGCAAGTTCAGTGGTACTTGCGCTTTCACCTTCACTACACGCTCAAGATGAGTTTTCAGTATTTGATGAAGTCGTTGTTTCAGGGACTCGCTCTGAGCAAAGCATCAAAAATATCCCATCGTCAGTATCGAAAGTGTCTTCTGAAGATATCGAACAAAACTTGGCAACTGATGTTAAGCAAGCGCTGAAATACGAACCGGGTGTACAGGTAAATGGCCAAGGCCGATTTGGTATGGAAGATTTTACCGTTCGCGGTATGAGCGGCAGCCGAGTGAAGGTGCTTGTAGATGGAGTGGAGCAGCCTGCATCTTACAATCCTGGTGCTGACGTGATGCGTAAAAACGCCAATACGTTTGAAGTTGATACACTGACTGCGATTGAAGTGAATAAGGGACCAACCTCAACACTTTACGGAAGTGATGCCCTTGGCGGCACGGTGTTGATGCGCACCAAGAACCCGGAAGATTTATTAGGTGCTGGTGATGATACCCACGTTGGCCTAAAAACAGGTTACGCCAGTGCTAATGATGAATATAAAGCAACCGTCGAAGTTGCAAATCGCACCGGCGATGTTGAAACCATGGTGATTTACACTTATCGCGACGGTAATGAAACTGAAACCCACGGTGATGGGGCAAACATCAATGGACCTGAGCGTGGTGCTGCAGATCCACTGAGTTATGAATCGCATAATGTGCTTGGTAAGATTTTTTATCAGATCAATGAAGATCACCGCGTTGGTTTAACCGGTGAGTTTTACACACGCGATCAGAAGGTAACCACATTGAGCCGTGAAGGCTACGACGGTGGTGGTGGCTTTATGCCGGGCTTTGTCTACACCAACGTTAAAGGTGATGATAAGGATGATCGCTTACGCCTTGGTTTCGAGCATGAATGGCTAGCTGGAAACGTCGCATTTGACACCTTGGAGTGGAAGCTAAACTGGTCTAAGAGTGAAACAGAACATAATAACTTTGATCATACCGATACCTATGGCAACCGTAACCGCTCCCGATCTGGTACGGATGAAAGTTTGCAGCTTGATGTTCAAATGCAAAAAGAACTGCAACTGGCAACAAGTCGCCATGAGTTGACTTACGGTCTTGCAGCGTCTGACGCATCATTTGAACTGGATTACACCGATTACTTTTTGGATTCAGGCACCAATCAGCCAGGCTCCACAGAGGTTCCAAAATCTGATCAGGAGAAGTGGGCTGTATTCGTACAAGATCAGATGTTCCTAATGGATGAGAAGTTGGTTGTGACAGCAGGTCTTCGCTATGATGATTACAAGGCGAAGCCGGACTCATCTTCTGGCCTTGAAGAGCACAGCAGCGATGCACTAACGACCCGACTAGGTGCTGTTTATCACTGGAATAACAACTTCAGTACATATGCTCAGTACAGTGAAGGTTTCCGTTCTCCAACAATTTATGAGCTTTACTACGATAAAGACAATGCCGCACACGGTTACAAGATTGTCTCTAACCCTAATCTGAAACCGGAAGAAAGTCAGTCATATGAAATTGGCCTGCGTGCAAACAATCGTCTGGGTGCACTTGAGCTGGCAGCATTCTACAACGATTACGATAACTTTATTAAGTCAAAGACTGAGGAAGTAAACGGTATCGATGTGACGACTAACGAGAACATCGATAAAGCACGTATCTATGGTGCAGAGTTCAAAGGTAGCCTATGGCTAGATGAAGCCTTTGGTGTGCCAATGGGGACATACGCTCGCCTGTCGATGGCTTACTTGGATGGTGAAGATAAAGAAACAGGTGACACGCTTGATACGATTGCGCCGTTCACCACTGTTGCTGGCGTTGGCTACGATGCCCCTTCAGAGAACTGGGGTACGGCTCTGACTGTTACTTCTGTTGCTGCTAAGGATGAGTGGGAAGATAGCGATAACCTTAAGGCGCCAAGCTACACGGTTGTTGACTTGACCGGTTACTACCGTCCAACTCAGGATCTGACGTTACGAGCAGGCCTGTTCAATGCCTTTGATGAGAAGTACTGGCAGTACCAAGATCTTGAGGGTACAACAGCATCGACGGAGGGTATCGACCGCCGTACACAGCCTGGCCGTAACTGGGGTATCAACCTAGATTACAGTTTCTAATTCTGTAATGACTAAATTAAAGGTCTAGCCAACATGGCTAGACCTTTTTTATAGGGATAGTTTGGGGATATTAGAATGTCAGGGTCATTTGGGCAGAGACGCCGTAATTGTCATCCTTGCCAACCTGTGCACCCAAGTCGATACCCAGTAAACCAAATG
Organism: Photobacterium rosenbergii; assembly: GCF_003026455.1. Classification (GTDB taxonomy): domain Bacteria; phylum Pseudomonadota; class Gammaproteobacteria; order Enterobacterales; family Vibrionaceae; genus Photobacterium; species Photobacterium rosenbergii. The sequence continues at coordinate 487,764 of NZ_PYMB01000003.1, read as the reverse complement.
GGCGGAAGCCCAAACCAAGGGTAGCTAAGTCATCGGCATAGTCAGTCATACTGTGCATATAACCCATACGGACTTGTGACCAGCCCCAAGCATCAAACTCTACACCTAGACGCGCATATTGGGTTTTGTAGCTATATTCTTTGAAATATTTCTTGGCATTTAGGTCAACATCAGCGGCAAGGTTTACCCAACCTCGGTTATGCGCAACGCCTAGCACGTATTCGGGGTTAACAATATAGGTTGCATCCATACCCTGCTGAGGGTTGGCTTTGAGAGTTTGTTTGATAAGATTGCGGCCTGTTAGACCAACCATTGTTTTATCATTGAGTTGGTATGCGGCACCGATATCAACATTGAAAGCTGATTTCTCAACGTATTCATCAGCCCAGTCAAAATCTTCGTCATCAAAATCATCGACGGCTTCTATGTAGTTGACGGCGAGAATGCGTTGGTACTTTGGCGAAATACCTAGATATAGCGGTTTGTCGTTTAGCTCAAACTCTTTACCAAAGGTAAAACCGATATCGACGGTCGCACCACCAATGGCTTGTCCTCGCGAATTGAGTTCTGCATTTGAAGGGTCATCCAAGGTTAAGTCATTTTCATCAACATCAAATGCCGCTATTACTGAAACTTGTGACTTAACAAAAAAGTTTGTACTTAAGTAGCGGTTTGGGATAGCGAAAACCATCCCTAAGTTTGCTTCAGCATTCACGGTCCCATCGTCCAGATCACGGAGTGCATTTCGCCACTGTTCTAGAGCCTCCTCGCTTGGGTCTGAGCCAAGGTTGTCATCCAAATCTTGGAAATGATCAAGTTTATCTATGGTGTTATCACCATCATGAACTCTGGCGCCAACCATTGGAAGAATCATGCCAAATGAGTCGCGCTCACCATAGGCAGCGCTTAAGGCTGGGTTATGGAAGCTGGATGTTAGATAGTTTGCCGAGGCGACCCCTGTACCTCCCATACCAACACTTCGAGTATCAAATGCTGTCATTGCATTGGTGGTCAATGGCGTGGCAATTGCTAGGAGCGGAAAAATAACCTTATTAAATTTCAATGCTTTACCCCTGATTCATTATTATGTGTTATGAGTCGGGGCATTCTAATGATTGAAAAAGTCATATCTATGTTTCCTTGTACGGAAACTAAACAACTAGATAGCTTTAGCCATTGAAAGAGTAAGTTAATATTTGAGTTTGTAATTTAATCGATGCCGTGTAACGAAAAGTAAGCTGTTGCACGGCTTAAGTGTTTGATTATTATTTGCTTTGATATTGATCCAAGTCGAATAGCTTGTCGCGAATCGCCCAGAAGCGGCCGCTCTTGCGGGCAATAACGATTTCCGGCGGACGGAAGCGATGCTCGTTGTTGGCCACTTTGGTTGGGGCAGTGTCGGTGAAGGGGCGGTGGCGATCGGCGAGATGCGGATTGACAAATTTCTTCATGAAATTATCTTTTTGCCCTTTGGTCGACAGAGGCCACACTTCGCTAATTTCGGCACCTTCATCACCGATATAAATGACTTTGAGCTGGGGTTTGCCAAATTTGTTTTTGCCGGGTTCAAGGCGCAGATCATGACAGTTCATGATCATGGCATCTTTGAGTTTCAGGGCATCACGCAGCTTTTTGTCAGGGTCAACCATCACTGCATCACAGACATTACAGCGCCTTGCAGCGATGTCGTTATCTGCACCGCACTCTTCGCAATATTTAGCCCTGAACCGGTAACCGCATTCTTCCCGCTCACCGGTATCGTCATCTTCGAAATATCCCTGGCAACGGCGGCCATAATGTTCAATTAGGAACCCGGCAGGATCGAGTTTGCCCCAAAAGCTGTTTTTGAAACCGCAGGCCGGGCAGGGCACCATGATAACTTCACTGTCGCTATTTGGTTTAGGGTCGCCGACTTCAGGTTGGTATAAGTCATAGCAGTTGCCCGCATACTCCAACACTAAGCAGTCTTTTTTGCCTTCGAAAAGGCGTAGCCCTCGGCCAACAATCTGTTGGTAAAGGCTAATGGATTCAGTCGGGCGCAGAATAGCAATGAGGTCGACATGGGGGGCATCAAAGCCGGTGGTTAACACCGACACATTGACTAGGTATTTGATCTCCCGTTTCTTGAACTGCTCGATAATACGGTCACGCTCGTCAAGTGGGGTATCACCAATAACCAAGGCAGCATTCTCACCTTCAAGGTAGCCCATAATTTCCTTGGCATGGTTGACGGTAGAGGCAAAAATCATGACTCCACGGCGGTCTTTGGCATATTCAATCACTTGATCGATGATCATCGGGGTGGCTCGGCCAGACTGCTCAATCACGCTATCAAGGTCTGCTTCTTTGTAGCGACCATTGTTGCCGGGCTTAAGTTGGGAGAAGTCATAACCCATCACAGCCATGTCCATCATTTTAGGCTCGGTCAAGAAGCCCTCATCCAACAGGTAGCGGATAGGAAGTTCGAAAATACAATCCCTGAAGAAACGCTCTTGCTCGGTACGGACTTGCCCACGGGTATGGTATTTGTAAATCCAGCCCATTCCAAGACGGTAAGGGGTGGCGGTGAGGCCAAGGATTTTTATGCCGGGGTTGATTTTCTGGACATGGGAAATCACCCGGCGGTACGCGCTGTTTTCATCATCGGGGACACGGTGGCACTCATCGATAACCAGTAGAGAAAACTCATTGGCAAACTGGTCGAGGCTATTCACCATAGACTGTACCGAGGCGAAGACGACCTGCTTATCCGTTTCTTTCCGTCCCAGACCTGCTGAGAAAATCGACGCTTTGAGGCCATAGCTTTCGTATTTGCTGTGGTTTTGCTCAACCAGCTCTTTCACATGGGTTAGCACCAGGACACGGCCTCGGGCAATACGGGCAAGCTCCGCTACGACCAAGCTTTTACCTGCCCCGGTAGGTAGGGCTAGTACTGCAGGTGTGGCGTTCTTTCTGAAGTAATGGATGGTCGCATTGACACTGTCTTGCTGGTAAGGGCGAAGCGTATACATAAGGGTGTAGTGGCCAGAGCAAAAAATACTGTGTAAGTGTACAGGTAGGGAGGATGAAAGAAAACACCCGCCAACAAAAGCTTGTCAGCGGGTGTGATATACAGAATAAGAGCTTAAGAAGCGATGTTTAACGGGACTTCTTGTGGAGCAATGATTTTGGTCATCATACAGAATTGGCGGCGAGGCACAAAATCATGCTTTTCGTAAAACTTACGTGCACCCTTGTTGCCAATATTTACCTCAAGGGATAGCGCATGGACCCCGGCGGAGGCGGCATGTGCTTCTACCTGAGGGATAAGGTCCGTGCCGATCCCTTGCTGGCGCCATTCCGGCTTGAGGTAGAACTGGTCGATTAACCCGACGCGCCCCCCGTGCTCGAGGCTGAAGCTGTAACTGATGATGATGTGGCCAGCAATAAGCTTTTCACCATCGTTATCGACTTCGATAAACCAAGCTTGTCCTAACTCAGGGTTAGTAAGCAGATGCTGGATAGCCAGTTGAGTTTGTTCTTTCTTTTTTGGCAGTACTTCATAGTCAAAAAGCTCCTCAACCAAACTGAGTAGCATATCCATTGATGAAATACTTGGCGCAACAAGTGAGATGTTCATATCGTAACCTTCACAGTTAGTCGGTATAACCAATGCGTAGATGATACTTGTTATACGTAACTATTGCCTGAATACGTCCATTGAATTTTAAAGATACATCGAAAAATGTTCGAGACTTTGAGGTTAGTTACGTTCTGAGATTTTGCACTGAACTTTTGGGATCAAATTGTTTCACGAAGAGGCGCTTCGTGGATTCTTTGTTCAGATGCTTCTATTTTAGCCCATAACAAGAAAGGGATAATGCCCAAGGGCGCTAGACTTGATATGATACGCGCTTTTGTACCATCTGGAGCCAACCATGAGGCTTGATAAGTTTCTTAGCACGACACTTGGAATTACCCGTAAAGAAGCCGGTAAGCTATTAAAAAACAAACAAATTGAAGTTAACGGCGAGATTGTTAAGAACGGTTCCCAGAAAGTGACCGATGACTGCGACGTTGAGTTCAACGGTCGTACGTTACGTTTTGAAGGTCCACGTTATTTTATGCTGAACAAGCCGTCAGGGTTTGTGTGCTCCCATGTTGATGATTTCAACCCGACAGTGTTTGTCCTGCTCGACGTTGTCAGCCCAGAAAAAATGCACGTAGCAGGCCGTCTGGATGGTGACACCACTGGTTTGGTGCTGCTTACCGATGATGGACAATGGTCGCACCGTATTACCTCGCCACGCCATGTTTGTGAAAAGGTCTATTACGTAGAGACAGCTGATCCTATCGCCCCGGAAACCGTTGAGCAATTTGCCGAAGGTGTGCAGCTGCGTGGCGAAAAGGATCTGACTCGTCCTGCCAAGCTAGAAATCCTCGATGAGAAAGCAGCCTTGATCACTATCTCAGAAGGCAAGTACCACCAAGTGAAACGTATGTTTGCCGCAGTCGGTAACAAAGTGGAAGCCTTGCACCGCGAACAAATCGGTAGCGTCGAGTTAGATGAAGATCTCGAACCGGGCGAATACCGCGCACTCACTTCTGAAGAAGTGGCCTCTTTTACCAAGTAACACTTTTTCTGCGATTACCCGAAGAGGGATCATGCTAGTGATCCCTCTGCTTTCTATACTTTTCACCATTATTTTCAGCCCAAACCCTATGACATGACAGAAACGCACTATTTCCTAGGGGGAAAGAGTGTATTCAGTTAATTCATCGTACAATATAAGTCTTTGACTTTTCCCAGCACTACAGAGAACACATGACTGCGACAGACAGCCAGAAACTAAGTATTCAACTCATTATCATATTGGGGGCAATTGGTGCACTCACACCGCTGGCCATTGATATGTATCTTCCGGCGATGCCAACGATCGCGAAGGATTTGATGGTCAATCCGGGTTTGGTTCAGGCGACGTTGACTGCCTATACCGCCGGTTTTGCTATCGGGCAGTTAATTCATGGCCCGCTTGCTGACAGTTATGGCCGTAAGCCTATTTTGATTGTCGGCATTATTCTGTTTGCCATTGCTGCCGTATTCTGTGCTGTCTCTGGAGACATTATCGAGCTGACATGGATCCGTGCCGCCCAGGGTTTTGCTGGAGCAGCGGCTGCGGTGATTATCCAAGCGCTGGTACGCGATATGTTCGAGCGTGAAGATTTCGCACGAATGATGTCATTTATTACCTTGGTGATGACAGTTGCCCCTCTTATTGCCCCTATGCTGGGTGGTTTTCTGGCTGTGTGGTTCGGCTGGCGCTCGATTTTCTGGGTATTGGCCTTGTTTGCCGTTGTGATCGGTTTGGCGGTTGCGACTAGAATTCCCGAGACCTTGCCAAAGGAAAAACGTCTGCCTTTCCATCTTGGCTCGACGTTACGTAACTACGCCAAGATGTTGACCACACCGGTGGCGGTGGGGCTGGTATTCAGTAGCGGCTTCTCTTTTGCCGGTATGTTTACCTTCCTGACCGTTGGCTCATTCGTCTACATTGATATCTACCATGTGAGTACCCAGTACTTTGGCTTGTTGTTTGGCCTGAATGTGGTGTGTTTGATCCTGATGACCAGTATCAATGGCCGAATGGTGAAAAAGGTTGGTTCACACTGGATGCTACGATTTGGCCTGACTGTACAGTTAATCGCCGGTCTTGGCTTGGTTTGTGGCCAGCTGTTGGGTCTGGGCTTGTGGGGTGTAGTGATCCCTGTCATGCTATTTGTCGGAACCATCTCAATTATCGGCAGTAACACCATGGCATGCTTACTTGCTCGCTATCCTCATATGGCGGGTACGGCCTCATCGTTGGCGGGCACCTTGCGTTTTGGTACGGGTACTGTTGTCGGCGGGCTGGTGGCATTGATGCACAACAACACGCCGTGGCCGATGGCAATGACAATGGCTGCCTGTGCAGTACTTTCAGCCTTGTTTTATTGGTTCCTTTCACGAGAAGCATAAAGGTTATCAATGGCTACGTTTTATCAAGAAATCTATAAGGTTGTATCACAAGGTCTGCAAGAGCTGTCAGACTCACAGCAAGCTGGGAAAACCCCGAAAAACCCAGTAAGCGAGACCCTGTACCTCAATGCTTGGGTGACCAAGGTTATCAAGCAGCAGCGCTATGACCATGTGGTTGGCAAGACACTGGTTGATTGGCAGAAACAGGCGCGAAGCATGGGTAAGAATGCCCAGCTCAAGAACCAGTTCGAGCAAATCAAATCTTGCTATGAAGGGATCCCTCAAGATGGCGAATCCGCTGACACAATCCAAGCCAATAACTTGAATGATGCCCAGCTAAAAGCACTCTACGAGCAACTGGATGAGCAAGACTGGCTGGTTACCACAGAGTATGAGGTTAACCGTAAAGTGACCCACCATACCGATGGTCAGGCGTCGCTTGTTGTGTGTTCAGCCCAGTATGCTGCAGCTTTCGACGAGGCAGGGGAGATGGTCAAACCGTTGTCCTTGTTTGTTCGCGGTGATATCCGTGCCTTGATTGATCTTGCCTATGCCCAAGGCATGCTCCTTTACAAAGTGACGGACTATAAATCGATTGTGAAATACCACGGCGAGTACAAGCTGTTCCCGTGTAACGCAGGTACTCATTTGCCTGAGTTGCCAAGCAATCAGTAAGCTAACGCTGCCTGCACATCATTACAGTAATGCCAAACGGGAACCTATCGGTTCCCGTTTTTGTATCCATTGCCTCTCGTAAAACCTTCACCATTGCTTCATGTAAGTGACATGTTCCGCCGTTAACTTTGTGTGCATTGATTTTGCACGCGCGTGCAAGATTTCAAAACACACTCACATACCAATGCCGTTTAGTTGAAGACGGAACAAGGAGCGAATTCCATGCTGCAACGCACATTACTGGCGACTGCCATGATCGGAGCATCATTCACCACTATTGCCGGAGAACTCGTTATCGCGGGTCGCGACAGTAGTTATGGCCAAGCCATGCAGTACATTGTCGACGAATACAAAAAGGAAAACCCTGATGCAAAGGTGACCTTGGTTCAGCGACCAAACAATGGCCTCTACGAGAGTATTGTGTTGTCTATGCGAGAAAAGACGGGTAATTACGATGTGGTCTTGATGGATGACACCTGGGCGCCGGAGTTCATGGCCAACCGTTGGCTAGCTCCTTTGTCCGAGGCAGTGGTTGATAACGATTTTGTCAAAGCCCCTTTTGATATTGGCCGCTACCCTGATGCATCTGGTGATCTCTACGCGATGCCGATGGTTGGTAATGTGGCAATGTTTGCCTGGAACCGGGCGACTTTTGAATCCCTTGACCTGGCTGAACCAAACTCATGGTCTGATGTACTTCAGGCTGCTGCAAAAATCGATGCCGCATCCGAGACCAGCGGTGTGGTTTTCCGTGGCGTGAAGGGGAACCCGATCGTGACAGGATTCTTGCCAATTTTATGGGGCTACGGTGCCGATGTGGTAGGTAGCGATGGCAAAGCAACGCTCAATACTCCCGAAGCCAAGCAAGCGCTTGAAACATTCTTGGCAATGAAGCAGTACGCCCCGCGAGGTGTCGATGTGTACAACGCGGATGAAGTTCGGGATTCGCTGCAAAAAGGTACTGCAGCAATGGCGATAGAAGTTTGGCCGGCATGGGTGCCAAATCTCGATAACCCTGACATGTCGGATGTTGTCGGTGATATGGAAATTACGGCACCGCCTGCCGAGGTTGGTGCGCCTGCACCTATGCTGGGTATCTGGCAGCTGGCCGTTCCGGCAGATTCGAACAACAAAAAAGAAGCAGAAGCCTTCCTGCAGTTTGCAACAAGTCCAGCTATCCAGAAAGCACTAGCACTGGAACACGGTATGCCGCCAACACGTGAAAGCGTCTACTTGGATGAAGAGGTTGTGGAGAAATACCGTTGGTACCCGCAGCAGGCAAAAGCCCTGACAACGGGCAAGGCCCGCCCTCGCATTCATAACTGGGCAGAGGTGGAAAGCGTATTGGGAGACTTCCTGCAAATGGCCATGATGGGCCAGATGACCGCCGAGCAAGCCCTGAACCAAGCACAGCGTCGTATTGAACGCATTATCAAAGTGTAATTTAACCCCTGTCGCTGCCTCGTGGCGGGGCAGCGATTGGGTGTTAGGTTACTAAGGTGTCTTATGTTATTTGAAAACCGTAAACAGTTGGGTTTATTGCTGGCTCCAGCTCTGGTCATTCTGGGGCTGCTGACGGTTTATCCCATCTTGAGTGTGATTTATAACGCTTTTGGTGAGGTGGATTACGCCAATCAAACCTATCAGTTTGTCGGCATTGCTAATTTTACCGAGCTACTGGAAGATTTTTTCTTTATATCAGCAATCAAGAATACCTTTGTTTTCACCCTTGTTGCTTCTATTGCTCAGGTCTTGCTGGGGCTTTATTTGGCCTTGTTGTTTCAACGTCAGTTTCCGGGCCGCAAATTCGCTTTACCGGTGATAATTTACCCGATGATGTTATCGACCTTGGTGTGTTCGTCTATCTGGCGTTCTTGGTATCACTATGACTTTGGTCTACTGAACAATGTACTGGTGGGTATTGGGTTACCCGCCCAAGAATGGTTGTTTGATCCTAATCTTGCTCTTTATGCCATCGCCTTGGTTGACACATGGCAATGGACGCCGATGGCTTTTTTGATCATCTTAGCTGGCCTGCAGTCAATACCGAAGGATATCGGTGAAGCTGCAATGGTTGATGGGGCCAAAGGCTGGCGCAACTTTGTTTATATCACTTTGCCTTTGGTACAAAAGCAACTGATGCTAGCACTGTTGCTTCGCTCGATCGATACCTTCAAGTTGTTCGATAAAGTCTATGTCATGACAGGGGGCGGGCCCGGCAATGCGACTGAAACCTTGTCGATGTTTGTTTACAAGTATGGCTTCCGCTTTTTCAACCTTGGGATGGCAAGTGCTGCAGCCTTGGTGATGTTGGCCATCTCTTTAGCCATGACCCTGTTCTATGCCCGCAAAGCACTGCAAGGAGGTAAGGCATGAACCGTTTTGTCCATTCGGTGCTGGTTTGGCTGGCAGTGGGATTGTTTCTTTTGCCAATCATCTGGATGTTCGGTACGGCATTCAAACCACCGGGAGAAATCCTGCGTTCGGGAGCTTCACTGCTGCCATCCCAACTGAGTATTGAGGCCTTTAAGGCCTTATGGGAGGGTGATTTCCAAATATTGATCGGCAACACGGTATTGATTGCGCTTTCGGCAACCATGGTGTCTGTGATTGTCGCCTTCTTTACTGCCTATGCACTGGTCCGTTACCAGTTTCCAGCCAAGCTCGATAATGTGTTTTTGCTGTTGGTATTGGTGATTAAAATGATGCCGCCAATTGTTGTTGCTATCCCTCTGTATTCATTAATGAATCAGCTGGGCCTGCTCAACAGTAAACTGGGTCTTATCCTAGCTTATCAAGTGTATACCCTACCGTTTTGTATTTGGATGCTGCTTGGCTTTATCCGCGATATTCCGCTGGAAATCGAGGAGGCAGGGGCAATGGATGGCGCCCATTTGTTTAACCGCCTAGCGCATATCGTGTTCCCGCTATGCGCACCTGGCTTGGTGGCTACAGCCATTTTCGCCATGATCCTTGGCTGGAATGAGTTTCTGTTTTCGCTGCTGTTCATCCATACCCCGGATAAATTCACCATCCCGCTGTTCATTTCTAACTTCATGACTGAAGACGGTACCGCATGGGGTGAATTAATGGCTGCCGGAATTGTTTCATCGCTGCCAATGCTGGCGCTGGCGGGCTATATGCAGCGCTATTTGCTGCGTGGCTTTTCGATGGGTTTGAAATAAAGAGAAGAAGAAAATGACGAAATTAGCAATTAACAACCTGAAGAAAGCTTACGGCGACAATTTGGTGATCCCAAGTGTTGATCTGGGGATCAATGACGGTGAGTTTGTGGTGTTTGTGGGGCCATCGGGCTGCGGTAAATCGACCTTGCTGAGGATGATCGCAGGCCTCGAGTCAATCAGTGGCGGTGAGATCAAGCTAAATGGTAAGTGCCTTAATGGGATTCACCCTTCAGAGCGGGAAGTGGCTATGGTGTTCCAGTCTTATGCCTTGTATCCACATATGACCGTCGAGAAGAACATGGGCTTTCCGTTGAAAATGGCTGGTGTCGATAAGTCAGACATTAGCAAAAAAGTCAAAGAGACAGCCAGTCACCTGCAACTCGAGGCGCTATTGAACCGCCTTCCTGGGAAACTATCTGGTGGCCAGCGGCAGCGGGTTGCTATTGGACGGGCGATAGTCCGTGACCCTGAACTATTCCTCTTTGACGAGCCATTATCTAACCTCGATGCCAAGCTTCGAGGGGAAATGCGTGTCTACCTCAAGCAACTCCATCAGCAACTCAATGCGACCATGGTTTATGTGACCCATGATCAAGTTGAGGCGATGACGCTAGCCGATAAAATTGTGGTACTCAACAAAGGTAACATCGAACAGGTTGGCGCACCGGAAGAACTCTACAACCGCCCGGTAAACCGTTTTGTTGCCGCTTTTATCGGTACACCGGTGATGAACTTCCTGCCACATACTGCTCTGGGTATGATTGCACCGAATATGCCAATTCCCGAAGGAGTGAAAAGTATCGGACTTAGACCGAACCAGATAGTCGTAGATCCAACCGCTTATGATTGCGAAATGACCATCAATGTGGTTGAGCCACTCGGCCATGCCAGATTGTATTACGGTGAATTGGCCGGAGAAACCTTTGTCGTTGAAAGCGAAAACGCATACGCTCAAGGTGACAAGTTACCATTGAGCCTGTCGAAGTCGGTTTGCCATTATTTTGATCAGAAAGAACAAAGGATCGAAAGGTCAGAGGTTGCCAATGCCGCATGACTTTTCTTTCCGGGTTGTCGGTAGCGGTGATGCCTATGACAGCGAACGGACTAATGCCAGTTTGCTGGTGCAGCAGTCCGATTTTTCGCTGTTGATTGATTGCGGGCCGTGGGTGCCTAAAGAACTTCTGGATGGCTTGCTGGAGCCGAATCAGTTAGATGCCATTTATATAACCCATAGCCATCCCGATCATTGTTCGGGGCTGACGACGCTGCTTAACTGGATGGATGCCAAAGGGCGCAAGAGGCCGCTGACTATTGTTGCGCAGCGAACCCAATGGGAGGTGCTAAAGCCTTTGGTTGAATTTGCCTATTGGCCACTGGCAGCGCTGGGGTTTGAGGTTGACTGGTGTGACAGCCTAAGTGTCGAGGTGATCGGTCCTTGGGCGGTTGAAGTCGCTCCGACTCAACATGCGGTGTCAAACCTTAGCGTGCAATTGAGGCTGCCCTCGGGGCAGGCGCTATTTTATTCCGGTGACGGTAAACTTCTGGAGCAGGGAAGAAATCTGGCTGCACAGTCCGATTGGGTGTTCGTTGAATGCGAGACCTTGGCAAGCCATCCTAGCCACGGCTCTTGGCAGGAAATAGAGGCTTATTCTCGCAAGCCCGGAAGTTCATGGTGGCTTTATCATATTGACTCACAATGTCGTGAGGTATTGAAGGCACAGGTACAATCGAAGATCGGGTTGGATGTTGCTGAAGATGGATATATTTTTAAAGGCATTGAAAAGAAGGACTATTTAATCTTCCATGAATAAAAAGGTTACAGCATCGGATGTTGCGGAATATGTCGGGGTATCGCGTTCAGCGGTATCCCGGGCGTTTACCGAAGGGGCAAGCATTAATGCAACGAAACGGGATCAGATATTGAAGGCTGCACAAAAACTGGGGTATCAGCCCAACTTTTTTGCTAGGACCTTGAGTACACCTGCACAAAAGGCCCGATCGAATTTGGTCGCGATATTGATAAGTGATTTCTCCAATCCTTATCAGTCCCATTTGTTCGAGACATTATCATCTGTGCTGCAGCGCTACGGTAAGCAACCTATGTTGCTCAATGTAAAACAAGCCGAAGATCTGGAGGCGGCATTAATGAGGCTGTCTGGTTATCAGGTTGATGGCGTGATTGCTGTAATGGGTTCATTACCTATCGAAAGTGTTGCCCAGTGCCAGAAATTGTCCCTCCCTTTGGTTACGTTGGGACGCTCGGACCCTGCAGGACAAAGTCCTTCAGTACAAACCGATAACTATTATGCCGGCTTTCTAGCTGCCAACTACTTTATTGAAAAAGGGCTTTCTCGTATTGGGTTTGTTGCCGGTAGAACCGATGGGCAAGCATCGAATGAACGTTTTAAGGGGTTTTACGAGACGCTTTGCAAGAGTGGTATCAGCGAGATTGTTCGCTTGGAAGCAGGCCGCTATGGCTATCGTGCTGGTTATGACATCGCGCAGCAGGAAAGCATGGCTTTGGGTCGGTTGGAGGGGGTGTTTTGTGCATCCGACGCATTGGCATTGGGTTTAATTGATTACTGCCGACAGCAGTTAGGCTTGGCTATACCCGGTCAGTTGAGTGTTATCGGGTGCGACAATGTTCCTCTAGCGGATTGGCAGGGCTACCAGTTGACTACCGTTGCCCAACCCGTCGAGGAAATTGCAGAGCAAGCCTATGTTTGTCTGGAGCAGGTATGGCAGGGCCAGTTAGAAACAAATACCATAGTTCGAATCAAACCGGCCCTTATTGATAGGAAAACGTGAAGGGTGAAACCAATAATGATGCCCCTCTATGGGATTAACCTTAAACCGTCTCGGTTTTCCCTTCTTGTGCCTTGGCCTGACAGCGCTCGACCAGTGCATGGGTCATACCCCTGAAAATAAATAGGTGGGCTGGCATCATGGCAAACCAGTAGAGCAGGCCAGAGAAACCTGCCGGGTGCCACCATGCTCGAATATCGATTTCACGATGGTCGCCCTTGTCTTCGATAGTGAACTCTAACCGGCCCAGTCCCGGTGCCTTCATACCAAATAGCAGAGATAAAAATTGGTTTGGTACTATGTTGATCACTTTCCATGAATCAATTTTATCGCCTAGCTCAAGTTGCTCAGGATCCCGGCGGTAGCGTTTGAGTGCATCGCCGCCGATGGCAAAGTCCATCCATTCCCTTATCCGCCATAGGTAATTGGCGTAAAAGTAACCTTCTTTGCCTCCGACGAGTTGTACCTGCCGCCAAAGTTGCTCGGCAGTGGCATCGGTTTTGAGTCGATACCCCGCTTGCTTAGGGTAATAACCGAAGCCAGGCTGCCAGCGGGCAAGGGCGTCAGGATCAAACCCCCAAATATCACTCCTGACGACTTCATTCTCGTGCCCTAGGCTTTCTTCTACAGATTCGTCATAGCTGAGAAGCCGTTGGGGGATAAGGGACTGTAGGGCATTACCATTGGCTTGCAAGTCATGCCCGAGCCCCCCGATAAGTGCCCGGGCAATGTTAGTTGGTACAGAAGTGACTAGGTGCAGCCACCTCGCTGCAAATTTGGGTGTCAGGAAAGGAACGGCTAAGATCCTGGCTTTTTTACCGATATGTTCGCCAATGGTTTTTAGTTGCTGGGCATAGGTAATGTTTTCCGGGCCAGCAACATCCATGATCTGATGCTTGGTCGGTTTGAAATTGAGCAACTGCAACAAATAATACAGCAGGTTGCGCAGGGCGATGGGGGAGCTTTTTGAATAGACCCATTTAGGAGTGATGAGCAGCGGGAAGTGGTAGACAAAATCTCGCATCACCTCGAAAGCGGCTGAGCCAGGGCCGACAATAATACCGGCTCGTAATTCAGTGATTGGTTTTCCACTGTCCCTGAGAATATCACCGGTGGCTTTGCGAGCCTGGAGGTGATCGGAAGGCTCACCATCAGAGGGTTGCAGGGCTCCTAGGTAAATGACGCGCTCGACGGCAGACGCTTTGAGGGCATCACTGAAGTTATGTGCAGCTTCCAACTCAATATCGATGAAATCATGCCCATGGTTCATACCGTGAACAAGGAAAAAGACACTGTCCACGCCGTCGAGAAGTTCAGCAAGATTATCTGCTTCGTTGAGATCCAAATAATGAACACTGACGTTTTCTATGTCTTGCCAGCCTCGTTTTTCCAACAATTTTAAGTTGCGGCCTGTCGCTCTGACTTTGTAGCCTGCGCTGGCCAATTCGGGCACAAGATGGCTACCAATGTAACCAGATGCACCGACAACTAAAACTGTTTTGTCCATAAACTGACTGCTCCATGTAGCGGGATAAAAACGTCGGAAACAAAGACTGGTTTCCAAACAAAGGTATACAATAAAAATATACAACAGCAAACGGGGTTGTGTAGAGGGAATTTGTGAGGGGCATGTTCTGGCTTTGACGGAAATGTAGATCGAATGTAACGCATTAGGTGTATTTTATATCGATGTTCCGTAAAGGGCTTTATAGAACAATTGGTTTACTGTAAATTTCAGTTCAAAGACTTCCTATCACTGGGGATAACAATGTTACGACTGGTTGACCTTTGCAAAGGCTATATGGATGGCGACGAGTACCATTCAGTATTGCAGGGTGCAGAACTGAATTTAAAGCAAGGTGAACAACTGGCGCTAATGGGGGAAAGTGGCTCTGGCAAGAGTACTTTGCTGAACCTGATCGCAGGGTTGGATACTGTCGATTCAGGTGAGGTATGGCTGGGTGATAAACCCATTCACACCATTTCAGAGCGTGAGCGAACCGCTTTTCGTCGTAACAACATTGGTTTGGTCTTCCAGCAATTCAATCTACTGCCAACATTGACTACGGCAGACAATATTCGTTTCTGTCGTCAGCTTAAAGGGTTGCCTGAAAAACCGGCGCTTTGGCGGCAGATCATTGCAGCTTTGGACTTGATGCCATTGCTCGGCCGTTACCCGGAAGAGATGTCGGGTGGCCAGCAGCAGCGGGCTGCGATTGCCCGGGCTCTGTACATGGAGCCGCAAATTCTTTTGGCTGATGAGCCAACCGGTAGCCTGGATGAACGAAATGCTGCTGCCGTGATTAACTTATTAACGAACCTTACCAAACAACTGGATTGTACTTTGCTATTAGTGACGCACAGTAAACAGGTTGCCGCCCATATGAATGGCTGCATTCGCCTGCAAGGAGGGCATTTGCATGTCAAGCCCCGTAGCTAAAGCGCTCTGGGGACATTACAAGCGTCACCCTCTTCAAATTGTTCTTGTATGGCTGGGGCTAACCTTGGGCATTGCTTTGCTAGTCGGGGTAATGGGGGTTAACCAACAAGCTCGAGAAAGCTACCGTGACGGCGAACTCCTGTTTTCAAATCCTTTTCCTTATCGCATTCGTCACAGCCAACCTGCATTGAAAGTGCCACAAGGCTTTTATGTGCAGCTTCGCCGAGATGGTTTCAATCAATGTGTGCCGTTGGAAGAGCAGCGTATTGTGCTGGAAAACGGTCGAAGCATTGAAGTTGTTGGCGTTGATCCTATTGCGTTGTTCTCCAGTTTCCGTCGAAGCACCATGTCGGGCAACGATGATCAGCAACAGATGCTGTCTTTGATGCAGCCGCCATACCCCGTACTGGTGGGTGATCAGCTTGCCAACTATATGGGGTTTGAAGACGGCCAGATGCTGAAACTGGAATCAGGTCGGACCCTTGGCCCTCTTCATGTTGTCAATGAAGAGCGGATAAAAGGCCCTCGTTTAATTGCAGATATGTCTTTGGTTAGGCAACTTCAGCCAGGCTCCGGCTTAACGGCCATTTTGTGTGGTGATTTAGACTCGCAGTCGCTGAGCCGGCTACAAGATAAATTACCTGCCGCGCTCAAGCTGGAAAAACAAGAAACCGCAGGGCTTGAGCCCTTGACTGACGCCTTCCACCTCAACCTGTTTGCGATGGGGATGTTGGCGTTTGTGGTTGGCCTGTTTATTTTCTACCAGGCGATGTCACTGTCGTTTTCCCAGCGTCAACCTTTAGTTGGCTTGATGCGACAGGCTGGAGTGTCTTCTGGTCAATTGGTTCGTGCCTTGAGCTTGGAACTCATAGTTTGGATAGTCGTTGGGTTGGTTGGTGGTAACCTTTTTGGCTTGTTGTTGGCTGAAAAACTGTTGCCTTCGGTCGCCGAGACGCTCAATGACCTCTATGGGGCAAATGTCAGCTTGATTGTTCGTTGGCAGTGGGAGTGGGGGCTAGCCTCTGCACTGATTGCCGTCGGTGGCTGTCTGCTGGCCTGTGGCTGGCCACTGGTTCGTCTTATTCGTACTCAGCCTGCTCGGTTATCAAGCCGAATGTCCATTGTACGTTTCAGTGGTCGCGAATTTGCCCTGCAAGCGATCTTCTCGTGTATGTTCATTGGTGCGGCGATAGCTGTCTACCAGTTGCCGCATGGGCAAAAGGCCGGTTTTGTCCTTATCGCCTGTATTTTGATTGCTTCGGCACTCGCGATGCCATTCTTACTGTGGCAGCTTTTCCGTTTGCTAGGTGTTGTTGTGCGTTCAGCACGTTTGCGCTGGTTCTTCTCCGATGCAGCAGCAAGTTTGAGCTACCGTGGTGTGGCTTCAATGGCCTTCATGTTGGCGTTGGCATCGAATATTGGCATGGAAACCATGGTTGGGAGCTTTAGGAATACGACTCAAACCTGGTTAGAGCAACGTTTGGCTGCCGATATCTATATTCGTCCAGCAGTCAACATGGCACCGAGAATGACACAATGGTTGGAAAACCAAGATGAAGTCAAACAGGTTTGGTGGCAATGGCGAAAAATGCTGCCGACTGAAGCGGGTACGTTGCAGGTTGTAAGTATTGGCGGAACAGCGGATGAGAAAAAAGCGCTGGCAGTAAAAGTGGCTATTCCAGATTATTGGCAGAAGCTTCATCACGACAGGGCAATTCTGGTCAGCGAATCTATGGCGCTGAAACAAAACCTTAAGCCTGGGCAAGTTATCGACCTTCCTCCACCGCTTAATAAGCAGTGGTTGGTTGCGGGTGTTTTCTACGACTATGGTAACCCGTATGGGCAGATCATCATGTCTCAGAAACGCTGGAAAGCAGTCTGGCCTTATAAAGGGCAGGTGAGCTTAGCCATTCATCTCAATGACCATTCGCAGGCAATGCAAATGATCCGTTCGCTTGGTGAAACCTTCCGGCTACCACCGGAGAGGATCAGGAATAACAATGAGTTGATGCTCCAAGCGATGAATGTGTTTGACCGTACCTTCATTGTGACAGCGACACTTGGCAAGCTGACGCTATTTGTGGCGGTTTGTGGTTTGTTCTTCGCTACCGTTGCTGGAGAGACGTCACGTCTGCGGCAGTTTGCGTTGTTGCGGTGCATGGGGATGACCGGACGGGAACTCGCTTTGTTGGGCGGTGGTCAGTTATTGATGATCGGCCTTCTGACAGCACTGATTGCTTTGCCGCTAGGGTTGGTGCTGGCTCAGTTGCTGATTGATGTTGTCTTGAAGTACTCATTTGGCTGGACAATGCCGATAGAGTATTTCCCGACTAATTATTTATTCTCTTTGGGCTCTGCTTTGGTTGTATTGTTGTTGGCCGGTGCATGGCCTGTTTGGCGCTTGGTAAAACAGTCGGCGATTATGTCACTTAGGGAGTCGTTCTGATGAAGGGAGCGAGCTTTCCTCGTTGGTATTTGATTATTTCGGTCATTGCTGTTGCTACCGTACTGGTTCTGCTTAGCTACGATCAAGAAGAAATCAGCGATAGTCCATCTGTCTCTATGATGACGAACCCTGATAATGCGCAGTTTGCTCCGGTCGTGCCGGGCTATCAGTTCGAATTTCCCCGCGATCATTTGCCGCATCCTGATTTCCGTGCCGAGTGGTGGTACCTGACTGCAAACTTACAAGCCGAAGATGGCGAGCAGTTTGGCTTGCAGTGGACTTTGTTCCGCTTTCGCTCAACCACTGAAGAAGGACGTGGCTGGGAAAGCCCTCAGCGTTACATGGCCCATTTGGTCGTAACCAGCAAAGACAAAGTGTGGTCAGCTGAGCGTTTCGCCCGCGGTGGCATTGGTCAAGCGGGGGTGTTAGGCCATCCATACCGAGCATGGTTGGATAACTGGGAGTGGCGTTCTTATTCTGATTCCCCGTTTCCCGGGGTGCTATCATTTGCGGATGGCAGTGGTATGGCAGGAAAATTTGCTATCCAACAAACCGGCGCTATCGTGTTTCAGGGTGATAAAGGCTACAGTAAAAAACACGCAACGGAAGACATAGCTTCTTACTATTACAGTGCGCCATTTTTGAACATAGAAGGGCGGCTGGAACTGGATGGCAAGCAGTTTACCGTCAGTGGTGATGCTTGGTATGACCGCGAGTGGAGTAGCCGCGGGCTGGCTGAGAACCAACAGGGTTGGGATTGGTTCTCTATTCACCTAGACGACGGAAGTGCATTAATGCTGTACCAGATCAGGGAAAAAGATGTGCGACCATATTATTTTGGTTCGCTAAGCTGGCCTGATGGTAAAACAGAGGTTTTATCAGCGAAAGATCTTCAATTGTCACCAATAACGTTTTCAACCTATGGCGGTAAAACGTATCCTATTGTGTGGCAGGTAAAAGTGCCTTCTCAAGGCATTGAGCTTAAAGTGGATGTGGTCCGAAAGGAGCAATGGCTTCCGTTTATCTTCTCATATTGGGAAGGGCCGATAAGGGTTTCGGGAAGTCACACAGGACAAGGATTTATGGAGCTGACAGGCTACTGAGCCCAACGAGCTTTGTAAAAATGATTAGGAACAAATAGTGTCAAGTAACTTGCAATTCGATGAGCAGACGTTGTCACAGCGTTTGATGAATCATCGCCGGGAGTTCCATCGCTACCCGGAAGCCGCATGGCGAGAATTCTTCACGACTAGCCGTATCGCTAGTCACCTCGAAAACTTAGGTTATTCGCTGCATTTCAGCGATGAGATCATTCTTCGCTCCTCGATAATGGGGCGTGATGAAGTGTTGGTCGCTGAAGCTCAAGAACGCGCGATCAGTTGGGGCGCTGATATTACTTATCTGGCTCATATGGATGGGGTCACCGGGGTAGGTGCGGTATTGGATACCGGTAAGCCAGGTCCTGTTATCGCGTTGCGCTTTGATATTGACGCCGTTGAAGTGATGGAAAGTGAAGAGGACGCACACCGTCCCCGTTTCCTAGGCTTTGCTTCGCTAGCCCCTGGTGTTGCACACGCATGTGGCCATGATGCCCATGCTTCAATTGGTTTGGGCATTGCTGAGGTGTTGGCTGAAAATAAAGATCAGCTAAAAGGTAAGATCAAGCTTCTGTTCCAACCTGCTGAAGAGGGCTGTCGTGCCGGTAAGGCGATTGCCGAAAGTGGTTGGTTGGATGATGTCGATTATTTCTTTGCCGCCCATATCGGTATGAATGTACCCAGTGGTACTTTGGTCTGCGATCCCCAGCATTTTTTATGCAGTTCTAAATTTGACCTTCACTTTACGGGGAAACCAGCCCACGCGGGTATTGAGCCAAATGCAGGCCAGAATGCCTTGGCGGCGGCCTGTACGGCAGTCAGTCAAATGTTGGCGATTCCGCGTCACCGAGACGGTATGACCCGCATTAACGTTGGGCAGATGCACGCTGGGGACGGCCGAAATGTCATCCCGGCCAGTGCTGTTCTTCTAGGTGAAACCCGTGGTGAGAACCGTGCTTTGAACTCTTATATGTTCCAGCAAGTCGAGAACATTGCTGAGGCAGCAGCCATGATGCACGGAGTGAAAGTAAAACTGTGTGCTCAGGGCGAAGCGATTGGCCTAGAAAATGACACTGAACTCGTCGAACTGCTTGAGTGTATTGGCCTTGAAAGTGGTTTTAGTGAAGTAGTTCGAGAGAAAGATTTCGGCGCCAGTGAAGATGCCGGCTATTTGGTCGATCGCGTTCAGTCCCGTGGTGGTAAGGCGATTTATTGCCTTGTCGGCTCTGACTTAACAGCAGGGCATCATAATGGTGACTTTGATATTGATGAGAGCCGTATGCTACCGGCGGTGAAGTTATTGCTCAATGCGGTGAATGCACTACAGCAACCGCCATTGGTGGAAGAGCCAATAGATGAGCCGTCGATAACCAGTAATTGATTTGAGCCCCAGTATTACACTGGGGCTTTTTGTATCTGGAAACGGCCGAAATCGGTTATGCGGAGAATCACTTGTATGCTGGGATAAGAGAATCCCTAGATAAGCTTAAACAACAAGGTAAATATAGAATGGGAGTGTGTACTTCCAAGCGGGCTGATTTTGCCTGCCAGATCCTTGCGTTGTTTGATTTGCATGAGCACTTTGACTTTGTTGATGGTGGTGATGTCGGGATCGAGAAGTGGCAACAGCTACAAGTGCTCAAAGAGAAAGGTGTGATAACAGAAAAGTCGTTGATGATTGGTGATCGGTATGTCGACCTGACGGCTGCCCATCGCAATGGTCTGCAGTCAACTGGCGTATTGTGGGGCTATGGTTCAAGAGCAGAGCTTGAACAGCACTCTCCCCGTTTCTTGTTTTCTGAACCCAGTGAAATGACTCAGATATGAGTGGCGTCTCAATGTTGCATGAACTGTTTTAGAGGCCTAACAGTTCGAGAGATAAGACAAATTTTTGCTGCGCTTTATCAAAAACCTCCTAGGATTATTAATTATGCCAACAGGGGCATAACCGTCTTTACGGGGCGAGATTTAGGGGCGCAGCTTGAGCAACACCAATACTCAGATACTTCGCATCAGAGATAGGTTGTCGGTTTTCCAATTGGGGAACTGGCTGATCCCATTTTGTCTGAGCGACAAGTTCAAGTTTGCGTTCAGGGTTGCAGTCAGTCTAACTCTCGCGTACATGATCCCAATGGCATTAGGATGGACACAGCCTTCAACAGCTGCGACAACAGTGATGTTAATCGCCTCCACCGGTAGCCGCCGCGAGTCGCTGGCTAAAGGCACATTGCGTGTGCTTGGTACCATCGCGGGGGGTATTATTGGCTTGATATTAGTCGGCTTTTTCGCCCAAGACAGATTGCTGTATATGTTCGCAGTCTCTTTGGTAATCGTCGTTGTTTTCTATATCCGGTCTGCCTACCTTAACGATCCGACCTTATTTATGCTGACCGGTGTCATGATCCTCATGATGTATAACGGTGGTGACCCTGAAGGGGCATTTCTCTACGGTTTAGATCGCACCTTTATGACGGTGTTCGGCGTTGTTGTGTATACCTTGGTTGGTGTTTTCTTATTCCCGCCAAAAGTTGAGCAGAACCTCCGGCAACTCGGTGATAGTTTAGCTTCGGCACAAAGGGCGCTGTTTGAAGCGATGAGCCAACCGCCTGAGGAAACCCCTGAAGCTCAACAAGAGATGCAGGTGCCGGTCTCACAACAAGAACTGGATACGGATAAACCAGAAGAGCAAGCCCAGCATGAGCCTAACCTTGGTGAAAAGGGAGAGGCGGAGGAAGAAGAGGAAACGCCTCCAAGCTTAGCGGAATTGAGTAAGGCATTGTTTGCCGCCCAGCAAGCTTTTGAAACCAGATATCAGGCCCTAAACAGCGAATGCAGTGAGATTTCGGCTTATAAGAAAGAGTGGGATGGGACTGTTGCCTTATTCAGCCAGATCACTGAACTCTTGTTGTTTGCCGCAAAGGATCATTCACGATCGGGGGGGCACCCAGTCGATTACCTGCGTAACTTTAATGAACTTCGATCAGAAGTGATCGAGCTTTTCGATAGGCTGCCTGATGCTTGGGAAAAGCAAGACGCCCATGCTCCTCAGGCATTGGATGATGTTGAATATAATGGCGAGAAACTGAAACAAGAAGGTCATTTATATCGAGGAGAAGCATTGTCATCGGGCTATTTGTTTAATCAACTTAGAGAGAGATTGACCAAGCTTGAAAGCTGCATCAGCAGTATTGATTCACTAACCGGCAATGTCGGTTTTGATTTACCGCCGTTAAAAGCAAAGCCCAATTTTAACTGGTGGGATGCTGAAAATGCCAAATCGGCAGTGAAGGTGTTCGTGACTTATTGGGTTGCTGGTGCTTTTTGGATTCAGTTTAACCCGCCCGGCGGCTATAACTTTGTTATTTTCAGTACCTTGTTTGTCTCGATCCTCTCTTTCCTGCCTTTCCACCCTGTCATGCTATTTATCCTATTTACATTGGGTTTTGTTTTCTCTGTTCCCGCCTATGTGTTTCTCCTACCACAACTGACTCTAGGAGCAGAGTTGGCGGTATTTATTTTTACCTATACCTTTATCGGCTTTTATGTACTCAAAGGCCCAATAACCATCTTCTTCTTACTGGGCATGTTTACCCTAGGTATCGACAACAACATGGTTTATCACTTTGGTATCACTCTCACCATTGTCACCTTGTTCTATATGACCGTGTTGTCTGTGGTGATCTCGTATTACCTGCCATTCTCCAGTCGTCCTGAACATTTGCTGCTGGTATTTCGGGAACGGTTTTTCCGCCATGCGACAGGGGTGATCCGCTTGCTGCAGGTTGACAAAATGTCGCTGTGGCAAAAATTACAGTTGGTCTGGCGGATAACGACCATGGTGGTTGCGCTAAAAAAAATGCAAGTCTGGGGATCTAAGTTCAAAACAGACCCATACCCGTCAGTCACCGCCGAGCAACTTGCGAGTTACATCGACCAATGCGATTTGTTCCACCATCACCTGATGACATTCATTAAGGCTCGCAAGAAGTTGGATGATAATCCGCTCCTTGTCGAGGCCAAACAAGGTAACCGGGATACGGTGGTTCCTGCATTGTCACAGGCATTGTGGCAGCTGGATTCTTCTGGTGTTGAAGCGCTAAACAGCGAACATTTGAAACAAGACTATCAAGCGTTGGAAGCTAAGTTGGATCAATATTTTTCTCATCTCGAGTTAGAGAAGTATTCGAATTCAGACATTGCTGGTTTCTATATCTTCCTAAACTTGAAGAAAAATATTTTTGAATCATTACTCCAATGCAAGCAGGTGAGTGATGAAGTTGCTTGGGGCGAACTGCAGATGAAGCGGTTTTAGGGGGCGGTGCGTGAGAAGTAAGATCAGCGTTTGTATAACAGTGGTGTCTTTGCTTGTCATGTCAGGCTGTACAGTGCTGGGCCCGAAATTTGAAGGGGTAGCGCCGGCGACCTTGCCAACATCATGGACAACATGGGACCTTGAACGGAGCAAGACCAAAACGGCTCGCTGGTGGCTGCAGTTCAACGATCCGGTACTCAATGAGTTGGTGGAGAAAGCCAGCCAGCAGAACCTAGATTTAGAAGCGGCTGGTTTGCGTATTCTTCAGGCGCGTGCGGCAGTCGGTGTGGCCGAGTCGTTCCAATATCCGCAACGGCAAAATGTCTCGGGCAGTGTGGCGAAGATCTATCAAAATGAAAATACCTTCGACAATGCCTCATTAAGTTTTGATGCCGCTTGGGAATTGGATGTTTGGGGGCGCTATGCGCTAGGTGTCGAATCAGCTGAAGCGACATTGTATGCCTCTATTGCCTCTTATCACGATATTTTGGTCACTATCACCTCTGAAGTCGCCCGTAACTATATTAATTACCGCACATTCCAAGAAAGGGTAATGCTGTCCGAGCGCAATATAGAGATCCAGCGCCGGGTTGAAAGGATCACTGAGATCCAATATGAGTCAGGGGATGTCACCGAGCTTGATGTCCAACAGGCGAGAACTCAGCTTTATAATACTGAGTCGGCATTGCCGAGTTTGAAAATCGGGATGATGCAATCACGCAACGCGATTGCTGTATTGCTTGGTATTTTGCCGGAACAAGCCATGGTGCTGCTTGATAGCCCTTGGATTAATGCCAAGGTAAAAGCGTTTGACAACAAATACGAAGCGACGCGAAACAGTCGGTTGACGAGCGATTATGATCAGTACTCGTTGATCCCGGCTACGGTCCCCATCAGTACCCAGATTGAAGCGGGCTTGGTACTGCGTCGGCCCGACTTACAACTTGCAGAGCTTCAGGCCCATGCCCAAAGTAGCCAAATAGGTATAGCGGAAGCTGACCTATATCCACAATTTTCATTGTTTGGGGTTATTGGCCTCAACAGCACCGTACCGGCCGGTAACGATTTTAGTTTCAGTGACTCACTAAACTTAACACTTGGCCCATCATTTTCATGGAATATCTTCCAATACGGCCGGGTAGAAAGCTCAATCCGCGCCCAAGACGCACGCTTCCAAGAGACATTAACCAATTACAACAAACAAGTGCTGCTAGCAGTACAAGAAGTCACTAACGCCTTAGAGTCATACCAACTCAACCAAGTCCAGAAGAAGTTGGCCTTTCGTTCTGTAGATGCTTCTGTACGGGCCTACAACATCTCTTTGACCCAGTATGAGAATGGCCAGATTAGCTTCGAGCGCTTGCTCAACTCACTAGAGAAGATGACCAGAAGCGAGGATGCCTATGCGGTTGTGAAAGGGAATGTCGCCAATCAAGTCGTGGCGCTTTACAAGTCATTGGGTGGAGGTTGGGAGGCGGAGACAGGGCGCTCATACCTCAATGATGCAATTCGCTCACAGATGGAGAGCCGCAGTGATTGGGGAGAGATGCTCGAAGAAACGCAGTTGCCGGTTTTAGCGCCGAGCGAGGTGCCCAAGGCGAAGTCGCCGTTTGGTGAGCCTATTGACCCGGCCAAGCAAAGCTACCCAGGAGGACCATAAATGGAAGTACCACACGAACTGTCCTGGGGAGACGTGTACTACTCACCCTTTTTGCTTGTCATCATCTTGTCAGTAATAGCGACTTGGATAACTGTGGTGATTTTGAATAAGACCCGCTTATCAAGGTTGATTGCGTATCCATCGATGACATTCATTGCTATTACGGTGCTCTATTCCGTGGCGATAGATGCTTACTTTATCCAGTTTTAGGTGTGCCAATGAAGAGTATAAAAAAGCTATTCGTGATTGCGCTTAACCTCATCATCATTGGTGGAGCCATTTACTTTGGTTACCAAAAATACCAAGAGTATTTTGATAACCCTTGGACCCGCAATGGACAGGTCAGGGCAAATATTATCAAAGTTGCCCCGCGGGTTTCTGGACCGGTGGTTTATGTGGCGGTGGTTGATAACCAGTTTGTTCGCAAAGGCGAGCTGCTATTTCAGATTGATCCAACGACCTATGAGAACACGCTATCACAGGCCGAATCATCATTAGAGCGGGCCAAAATAAGCTCCAAAGGCAAGAAGATAGAACTGGACAGATTGCTCGATATTCAACGCAAAGACAGGGGGGCGGTGTCGCTGAAAGACATTACCCGCCGCCAGATTTCCTATGAGGAGTCGTTGATCCAGATAAAGGTGTCTGAGCAAAAATTGGAAGCCGCTAAATTGAATATGGAATTTACCCAAGTCTTTGCCTCGGTAGATGGTTATGTTTCCAACCTGGATATTCGTGAAGGGACCCAAGCGGTAGCCAACCAACCGTTGCTGGCGCTGGTGGATGTTAATAGCTTCTGGGTCTTTGGTTATTTCAGGGAGAACCAACTGGCCAATATCAAAATAGGGGATGAAGCCAAGGTGACCTTGATGGCTTATCCAGAGCAACCCATCGAAGCTGTGGTTGATTCTGTCGGGTGGGGTATCGCCCCACAAAATGGTGCGGTGGGCTATAACTTACTGCCGAGCGTTAACCCGGTTTTCCAGTGGATCCGGCTCGCCCAGCGTATTCCGGTGAAAATCACTTTGGCCTCTTTACCTGACGGCGTGAGTTTACGCTTTGGTATGACGGCGTCGATTATGGTGATGGAAGAGCAGCAAAGCTCAGAATCAGAACAAACTCAATAACTTGATATTTCATTACGTGGCGGGATGGGGAAATGGGTAAGAAAATCACTGAACAAAATAACTTTTACTACCTCACCATCGCATTGATTATTTTGCTGGTGAGCTCCTCATTGGATCAAGTGCTCCATATCACTTGGTTGGACAAGATCATGCAAGGGATCACCTTGTTGACGTTTGTCGTCTGCCTGGTCAGTTTGCGGTTTGATTCGGGGTGGTACCGGTTTCTGATAAGCCTTGTTTTCGCGTGGGTAGGGCTGATAGTGATTAAGGAGCTCTTTGCGTTCAAGCAAGTCGATGTCGCTATGTTGGTATTGATGCTGACTTTCTTTTTCGGCACGTTCAAATCGATCATGCGGCAAATATTGTTCACCGGGACGATTGATAACAATAAGGTTGTAGGCTCATTGGCGCTGTTCTTATTGCTCGGTTTGATGTGGGCTATCGCTTATCTGTTGATATTGGAATTTTCCCCTGAGTCCTTCACCGGTTTGGAAGCTAAGGACTGGGGAGATAACTTCTCCAATGCTGCTTATTTCAGTTTTGTCACCTTAACCACATTGGGCTACGGCGATATGAGCCCAATCTCTCCCGTTGCTCAGGTCATTGTGTATTTGGAAGCGATTGCTGGTGTGTTCTATATGGCAATTGTTGTAGCCAGCCTGGTCGGCGCCAGCCAAAACAGTCAGGAAAACAACGATGGATAAACAACTTGAAAAGTACAAGAGCAAGATATTTGTCAATAATATGTTGGAGTCATTTATCCGGATTGGCTTGTTAGTCATTCTGCTGGTATGGACGTACGACATTATCAAACCATTTGTTATCCCGGTTCTGTGGGGCGCAATCATTGCGGTAGCTTTGATGCCACTGACATTGAAGCTAGAAGGGGTGATGAAAGGGCGGCGAGGGCTGTCTGCTACTGTCCTAGCATTGATTGGTATTGCTATTTTAGTCGTACCGCTGGTCATTGTGATGGGCTCCGTTTTTGATGGTGTGGTTGCTCTGACTAACTTCCTTCAGAGCGAAACTGTCAAGCTACCGGGGCCGCCAGCGAGAGTGGCTGAAATTCCCATGGTGGGTGAAAAGCTACATAGCACCTGGGCTTTGTTTGCCACCAATATGGAATCCGCGTTGATGAAGTACTCAGAAGAGGTCAAGGCTGCTGTATCGGCGTTTGCTGGCGCGTTAGGGAGTGGTTTGGCAACCGTGGTTATGTTCATTATCTCGTTGTTGATCGCCGCCGGTTTTATGGCTCACTCTGAGTCAATGGCTACTGCCGTGAAGCAAGTTTCTGTTCGTGTAGTGGGCAAGCACGGGGAAGAGTGGGCGGGATTAATTGCAGCGACTATCCGTAGTGTATTGCTCGGTGTGGTCGGTGTTGCGTTTATCCAGTCAATTTTGATTGGTGCCGCCATGTTTGTATTTAAGATCCCGGCAGCAGGGCTTATCACCTTTGTCGTATTCATTCTTGCCATTGCCCAACTGCCAGCTTTGCTAATCGTATTGCCTGTTATCATCTATGTGTTCTCATATATGGACACGACCCCTGCGACGATATTCACCGTGTGGGTGCTGCTAGCTGGGCTATCAGACAATATCTTGAAACCGATGCTGATGGGGCGGGGTGTGGAGATCCCGATGCCGGTTATATTGATCGGTGCCATTGGTGGGATGATCTCCGCTGGTATTATCGGACTGTTCCTTGGCGCCGTTATCCTTGCAATTTGGTACGAGTTATTCACCACTTGGATGAAGATGCCACAGGAGGAAGTAGGTACGTCAGAAGTCGTCAGTAAGGATGACACTGGTGCTCCCTCGGCTGCTCAACCTGATGCTGAATAACTGATACAACGGTAATATTAAAGAGCTGGAATGCTGAATGCCACGAGGCATTTAGGTTCCAGCTTTTCTTTGCTTGCAAGTTGAATAATTACTCTATACTTGATTGAACATAAGCCTAAAGGATTGAAGGTAATGGGTAATTTTTTTGATAAAGCAAGAAGGGCAATAAACCAATTGGAAGTGATGGTAAACACTATCTCTATGCCTAAGGTAAAGGCGGGTGAAGAGAATAACAGTGAACCACTCACTGAGCAGTCAAGCTCCTTAACAGGCAAGACCGTTTTTATCAGCGGAGGCTCAAGGGGGATAGGTTTTGCGATAGCCAAGCGCTGTGCACAAGAAGGGGCAACAGTGATTATCGCCGCGAAAACGACAGAACCTCATCCCACACTACCCGGAACTATCTATACGGCAGCAGATGAAATCAATCAGGAGGGAAAGGGGAAGGCGATCCCTGTTGTATTGGATATCCGCGATGAGGCTGCTATTCAACATGCGGTAGATCAGGTTGTCGAGCAAACGGGTGGTATCGATATTGTCATCAACAATGCCAGCAGTATTCATTTGCAGAACATGGAAAATACCCCCAGCAAGCGTTTCGACCTGATGTTTTCTATCAACGTACGCGGCACCTACCTACTCACTCAGGCTTGCTTATCCTATTTACGTCAATCCTCCAACCCGCACATCGTGACCCTGTCACCACCAATTGATTTAAGTCCGCAGTGGTTCAAAAACTATGGCGCTTACACCAGCTCAAAATATGCCATGTCGATGATGACTATGACGTTCGCCAACGAACTGAAAGAGTATGGTATTGCTGCCAATTCGTTGTGGCCGAAAACCACCATTGCCACCGCAGCTATTTCCCATATGAAGAATGGCAAGACAATCATGGAGCACTCCCGTCATCCAACCATCATGGCTGATGCATGCTATGAGATTATCACTAGAGACGCTAAAGAGTGCACAGGCAGGTTCTTTATTGATGAGGAGGTGTTGCAACACCAAGGTATTACAGACTTTTCCGACTATGCCTGCAAGCCAGGAGCCTCTTTGCAGCGGGATTTGTTTTTAAGTTGACCCTTTTAGCCCTCAGACCACGAGGGCTGACTGACCTATTTCTCAACACTTTTTGTTAATTGCCCCTAAATATTCAGTTGAATATGGTATTGTCACCTTTATATCCGTGAATATAAAAATCAATAGGCTACACCATAGGCATGCAGCGATTTTTCAAAAACATATACCAGTATATCAACCCAGATAAGGACCCTGCGCTTCAAGCTGCAAATCAGGAGTGGGAGTCATCCCTACCTACCTTGTGGCTGTTGGGCAAAACGGGAGCTGGTAAGTCGACCCTTGTTGCAACCGTTACTGGCAACGAACTTGTCGAGGTAGGCAATGGTTTTCAGCCTTGCACCCAGACGGCTGTCGAATACGCGTTTCCTGAAGAAAACCCGGTGTTACGTTTCCTAGATACCCGTGGACTGTCAGAAGCAGACTACGACCCATCTGATGACATTGAAGCTTGCCAGGCTCAAAGCCATGCTTTGGTTATTGTCATGAAAGCTGAAGAGCCAGAGCAA
This sequence comes from Photobacterium rosenbergii, assembly GCF_003026455.1. GTDB lineage: Bacteria > Pseudomonadota > Gammaproteobacteria > Enterobacterales > Vibrionaceae > Photobacterium > Photobacterium rosenbergii. Next base: position 458,591 of record NZ_PYMB01000003.1, on the reverse strand, counting down.
AGTGATGTGTTAGCGGCACTCAAGAAGATCCGAAAAGATGGCCGGATAGACAGTGTGCTGCTGGTTCATACGGCTTGTTTGTCCATTATCGACCCTGAGCAGCGACTTCAGGCTATTCGTTATAATCAGGATCAAGTGGAAAAAGTCTGGGGAACCACTTTGATGTCGGTTCATGTCGATTTCCATGAAGAATCGGCTGATAGCGTTGCAGGATATAATAATGAGCTGTTTGGGCTATCGGCATTAAACACACAATTGGCTGAGCTGCTGCCAATCATTCAGTTAATGCAGCAAGCCAAACAGCATGGTGATGCGGAACACAATAACTTTCTCAAACTACAACAAGAGATTATGTGGTATGCGGGCAGTGCTGCCGCTTCAGATGCGTTGCCCGGTGTCGGATTAGTGTCTGTTCCTGCTATTCAGGGCAAGATGCTGCACAGCTTGGCCCGGCAATATGGGGTAGAGTGGAATCGAAAGCGGTTCACCGAATTTGCCGGTTTGTTGGGCAGTAGCTTTGCGTTGAAATATGCCACTAAACTTGGGGTTCGCCAATTGGCGAAGTTTATTCCGGTTTATGGGCAAACAGTCGGAAGTGCCGTTGCTGTCGCTATCAGTTTTGGTATGACTTACGCCATTGGTAGGGCTGGATGCAAGTACCTCTATCACATCAGCCGGGGAGAGCCGGTTAATGAAACAGATATTCGTCATATCTTCGAGCAAGCTTTGAAGCAGGCAAAGGAAAGCCATGAAAAAGACAATCAGTAGTGTCAGCCTGATGGGCCGTTTCTCGGCAGGCTTCGTCCCTTTATTTTTGGCTTCGATGATCATACCTGTGTTGGTATTGGCGGGCTGGGGCCTGGTGAAGATCATCGAGGATGACCATTGGTTGTTCTTGTCTGCGCTTATTGCTTTGTCATCATTTATGGTTGTTGCGGGGGCTATTTGGTTTAGGCACATTCGGCGAAACGCTTCCGGTGAAACTCGGCGAAGTGCTGCTGGTGAAGCAGGGCAACTTGAAGGCGACTATGAAGTCGGTCCATCTGGTGAATGGGGGGAGTTTGACCGCAAAGTTTGGGATACTTTGAACCCCGAGATAGGAGGTTACCTTTCTAAAGATGATAGCTGGACGGCTCTCAGGGATCATGCCCTTGCGTTGTCTATGGAGGTTGCCAGCCAGTATTATCCAGAGCGTGATACGAAAGCCCTGTCATTTACTGCACCAGAATTTCTTCTGATGCTGGAGAAAGTCAGTCACCGCTACCGCCACTTTCTACTTAACCATGTGCCATTTGCAGAGACTTTGAAACTGTCGCACTTCCAGCAAGGCTATCAGCATAAAGATAAACTAGGGGCTGCGAAAAAGGTTTACGATGTGTACCGGGTGTTCCGGGCGGTGACACCTGCAGGCTTGATTGCTGAGGCGAGGGGGCAATTACTCGGTCGTTTATTTGATGAGGTAAATGAGGAAGTACAGTTTACATTGAAAAAAGTACTGCTTCAGGAAGTCTTGTCTGTGGCAATCGACTTATACAGTGGCCGCTACAAAGCGGCTGAAGGCGAGTTGAAGAGTAGTGAAGCGGATAGTGAGTTTGCCGAGGAGTTGGAACCGCTTCGGGTTGCTATCGTTGGTCAGGTCAGTGCGGGTAAATCGTCGCTGGTAAATACCTTTGTTGGCAATATCGTCGCAGAGGTCAGTGCTATTCCCTCAACCGAAAACATTGTCCTTCACCGCTGTTATGTCGATGGCATTGATATTATTCATCTGGTGGATTTGCCGGGTATCGATGGGAGTGATTCAACAAACAAGCTGTTGGTCAAACAGATGGCGCAAAGTGATATTGTGCTTTGGGTACTTAAGGCCAACCAGCCTGCGAGAAAGAGTGATGCGATTTTGCGTCAACAACTCGATGAGTATTACGTGCAGGAAGAGAACCGTAGCCGAAAGAAGCCGAAGATCATTATGGTGCTCAATCAGGTGGATCGTCTAACGCCTGTTAAGGAGTGGCAACCCCCTTATGATTTAGACAACGCGCAATCTGCAAAAGGCAAAACAATCAAAGCGGCATTGACGTTTAATTCACAGCAGCTAAAGCCGGATGATGCTGTCGTTGTCGCTATGCCGCCGGATGAGCAGCCTTACAATATGGATAGCCTTGCTGAGGCGCTATTGGCTGCTTTTCAAGAGGGTGTGAATACCCAGCTTAACCGCCGGAGGTTAGAGCACAAAAGCGAGGCATTAACCCAACAGGCGAAGCGCTTGTATCGCCTTGGCAAGGTTGCGGTGAAACGCTATACATCATGACGCGACATTGACTAAGCCAATAACAGAAAGCCCAAGCAAAACAGCTTGGGCTTTTGTTTATGGGACTGCGAAGGACTATCGGCGCTTAATTTTTCGAGGGATCACTTCCACACCGGTACGATAGCGGCCAGCAATCGCGTTAAGGGCCAGTTCCAGTGCGTTATCGGCAATCAGTTCAAATTGCTGAGGGAGTGATTGGATTTTAATTGGTAAGAAATCTAGCAGGCGATTATCACCAAAGGTGGCTAAGTGAGTCTTTTGCATGAGCTCAGGGTTAGCTAGCAAACAGTCAAGAACGCCTTCAAACAGGGTATAAGAGGTGGCAAGAATTGCCTCTGGCATACACCCTTTATCAATCCAGCTTTGTACTTGCTGCTGCCCTTGTTGTTGGCTGAAGTGATCGCCATTGGCAATCAAGGTATTGGCTTCCGCTACCTGCTTTTGGCTGCTGTACGAGCGGATAGCAGACAGAAAGCCTTGTTCACGCTCTTTGGATACACCTAGATCAGGGACCGCACCAACTAGACCGATGCTCTCGACCCCTTTTTCCAACAAGCTCAGGGTAAGATCAAAGGCACCATCGAGATCTTCACTGATCACACTGGCAAACATTTCATCATTCATCGCACGGTCAATCGCGATAACGGGTACACCGCCATTTTGAATCCGTTGATAGAAATCGTTTTCGGTGGGTAGGGCACTGGCCACAATCAGGGCATCGATACGGCGGCTAAGCAAAGTTTCTGCCACCTTCATTTCTGTGTCAGCATCATCATCAGAACACGAGATGATCAGTTGATAGCCTGCTTTGCGGACATTGCTTTCAAGCAGTTTTGCTAACTTGGCGTAACTGCTGTTTTCTAGATCAGGAATGATCAAACCAAATGAACGGCTGCTTCCTGCGCGCAAGGATGTAGCAGCGTGGTCGGGCCGATAGTTGTGTTCATTAACAACAGCCATGACTTTTTGCTGGGTCTTTTCGCTGATCCGGTATTTCTGCGCTTTGCCGTTGATCACGTAACTGGCAGTGGTGCGCGATACGCCGGCAAGCTTTGCTATTTCATCTAGCTTCATTCTGATTCTTGTTGGTTACAGTTAGCGGGCGCCTTCATTCTACTGGTTCACACCTAGAACAGAAAGAGGCAGGCTCGGTGAATAATATGCGCGTTATATCCCGATTACCTAGGGATATAGCCACTGTTTTGTGCGGCGGATCATAAAAACACTCATGATCTTCAGAGCACATTTGCAATATTAGCTGAAACCATTCAGCATGTCAGCTGAATGGTTTCAGCATCGATATAATTTTGAACTAGATTGTGCTGGAATTTTATTTTGACCAATAGCTGAATCGATTCAGTCAGCAAGGTATCAAGTTGGTCATTTAGGTTTATATTTGTGTAGACGGGGAGAGAAGGCTATCGGTCTTCACCAGGTTTAACGAAACTGGAGTAAACACATGCTGTCACTCTCAACAAAAGATATTCAGCTTAAACAATCAGCAGCGGATAAGCAGGAAGCCATCAAGGCGATTGCTGCGGGTCTTGAGCAACAAGGTTTGGTCGAAACCGGCTACGTCAACGGCATGCTTGATCGTGAAGCGCAGAACTCAACCTTCCTTGGCAACGGTATTGCTATCCCACACGGGACAACCGACACCCGAGGTTTGGTGAAAGAGACGGGTGTCAGGGTTCATCATTTTCCGCAGGGCGTTAACTGGGGAGATGGCAAAACGGTTTATCTTGCTATCGGTATTGCGGCTAAATCTGATGAACACCTAGGCATTTTAAAGCAATTGACGAAGGTGCTTTCTGCTGATGGCGTAGAGGACAAACTGAAGACGAGTGATAGTGCTGAGGGCCTTATTGCCATCCTTAATGGTGAAGCGCAACTAGAAGCTGATTTTGATGAGAGCTACGTTCAACTTGCTTTCCCAGCCACTGACCTTGTTCAGTTGACCGCAGTCGCCGCTGGTTTGGTGAAAAATCACCAATCAGCCAGCAACGATACGGTTGCAGATGCGATTGCCTCTGGTGCAACGCACCTTGGCCAAGGCCTATGGATTGCCAAAAGCCATAAAGGCGTAAGCCGTACAGCTTTGTCATTTGTTACACCGGCAGAACCTTTTGAAGAAGCAGGCTCACCAGTAAAAGGTCTTTTGTTCGTGGCCGCGTGTAATGGTGCCCATGTGAACAACATGAACTATTTGGCACAGCTGCTATTCAAGAACCAAGCGGATAAGTTGTTCAACGCCGCTGCGGATCAGGTCGTGACGTTGCTAACCGAAGAAGCGCTAGAAGGTAATACCGAAGTCTTCAAGATCCGCAACCCACACGGCTTGCATGCCCGCCCGGGCGCGATGCTGGTTAGCGTTACTAAGAAATTTAACAGTAACATTCTGGTCGCCAACCTTAACGGCGAAGGCAAAGCGGTCAATGCCAAGAGCTTGATGAAAGTGATTGCATTGGGTGTTAAACAAGGTCACGAATTACAGTTCATTGCTCAAGGCGATGACGCTGATGAAGCCTTGGCAGCAATTGGCCAAGCTATTGCTGACGGCCTTGGCGAGGGTAAATAGTTATGACTCAAACAAACATTTCACCGCTGAAAGTTGTCACGGTAACACTCAATCCGGCATTGGACCTAACAGGTAGCCTTGAGTCACTGAACCCAGGCACCGTCAATCTTGTTAATACAGGAACGCTGCACCCAGCAGGTAAAGGCGTCAACGTTGCCAAGGTGCTGGCTGAGTTAGGCGCAGACGTGACTGTAACAGGTTTGCTTGGGGCGGATAACCAAGAACCATTTTGCCAGTTATTTGAAGAGTTGGGCGCCAAAGATGCCTTCGTGCGTGTCAAAGGTGCTAGCCGTATTAACGTCAAGTTGGTTGAGCAAGATGGCCGAGTCAGTGATATCAACTTCCCCGGTGTGGAAGTGGGTGAACAGGATTTAGCTTCTTTTGAAGCCACAATGAAAAGCCTGGCTGAAAGCCATGACGTATTTGTGATTGCCGGTAGTCTTCCTCGCGGCATTACCCCTGAGCAATGTGCCTCTTGGATCCAATGGTTACATGATAATGGCAAGCAAGTCTTCTTTGATAGCAGCAAAGCAGCATTGGCTGCGGGCCTAGACGCCTCACCTTGGTTGGTCAAACCAAATGATGAAGAGCTAGCTGACTGGGCGGGCCGAGAACTGGATTCAGAGCAGGAATTGCTGGCAACGGCAGAGCAATTGTCAGCCAAAGGAATTGCCAATGTGGTGGTCTCACTGGGCGCTGAAGGTGTGATGTGGCTAAACAGCGAAGGTTGGCTTCGCTCTCAACCACCCAAAATGAACGTCGTGAGCACCGTGGGTGCAGGGGATACATTGGTTGCTGGTTTGTGCTGGGGACAGCTGAATCAGTGGAATAAAGAAGAGACATTGGGCTTTGCCACAGCACTATCGGCACTGGCGGTCAGCCAGGTTGGCGTCGGGGTTGAAGACATCAACCAAGTGCTAAAAGTAAAAGAAAGTGTCCAAGTAAATAACGTGAAGAGCTGATTCGGATCAGAGGGTGTTGAAATGAAAATTGCAGTAATAACAGCGTGCCCAAGCGGTATCGCAAATAGCATTATTGCCGCTGGCTTGATTGAAAAGGCAGCAGCAGATCTTAAATGGACAGCAGCGGTAGAGTGCCAGTCTTCAGTTGTACCGGTAAAGACGCTAAGCCAAACTGTCATCGATGAGGCTGATTGTATTGTTGTCGCCGCAAATACAGCGGTAGATACAACCCGGTTCAAAGGCAAAAAGCTGTCTCAGATTGCTATCGAAGATGTACTGGCTGATCCGAAAGCCACACTTTCACAAGCTGTTAGCCAAGCGACAGTGCTCACTGAAGTCACCTCTGTTGCAGCAGTAGATAGCAGCGATTCTTCTGCCAAGAAAATTGTGGCAATCACTGCCTGCCCAACCGGTGTCGCACACACCTTTATGGCTGCAGAAGCTTTGGAAGAGGAAGGTAAGCGTCAGGGCCATCAAATCAAGGTTGAAACCCGTGGCTCTGTAGGCGCAAAGAACCAGTTGACGGCTGAAGAAATCGCTGCCGCTGATTTGGTGATTATTGCCGCTGATATCGAGGTTGATCTTTCTCGCTTTGCTGGCAAGAAGCTGTACAAAACCAGTACAGGCGCAGCACTAAAGAAAACAACAGAAGAATTTGAAAAAGCATTTGCGACGGCAGTACCGTATCAGCACCAAGCTGGCTCTTCGTCTGAGGGTGAAGCTAAGCAAGAGAAAACCGGTGCCTACAAACACTTGATGACAGGTGTGTCACACATGTTGCCACTTGTGGTTGCTGGTGGTCTATCTATTGCACTTTCATTTGTCTTCGGTATTACCGCATTCGAACAAGAGGGGACATTAGCTGCTGCACTGATGACTATCGGTGGTGGTTCCGCGTTTGCCTTGATGGTTCCAGTACTGGCTGGCTTCATTGCTTTCTCGATTGCTGACCGCCCTGGTCTGGCGCCGGGTTTGATTGGCGGTATGTTGGCGAGTTCGACTGGCGCAGGTTTCCTTGGCGGTATCGTTGCCGGTTTCTTGGCGGGTTACAGCGCGAAGTTTGTGGCAGAGCATGTTAAATTGCCGCAATCAATGGAAGCGTTGAAACCAATCTTGATCATTCCTTTGCTATCAAGCTTGATCACCGGCCTTATCATGATTTATGTCGTCGGTGGTCCAGTATCGGCTGCAATGACTAGCCTGACTGATTTCTTGAATAACATGGGCTCAGCAAACGCAGTACTACTGGGTATCATTCTTGGCTGTATGATGTGCTTCGACTTGGGCGGCCCGGTTAACAAGGCGGCATACACCTTTGGGGTTGGTCTGCTAGCCTCTCAGACTTATGCGCCTATGGCAGCAGTAATGGCAGCGGGTATGGTTCCAGCACTGGGTATGGGCTTGGCGACTTTCCTCGCGAAGCGTAAGTTCAACGCCAGTGAAGCAGAAGCAGGTAAAGCCTCTTTTGTACTGGGCCTATGCTTCATTTCTGAGGGGGCGATTCCGTTTGCAGCCCGCGATCCAATGCGTGTTATCCCAAGCTGTATGGCGGGTGGTGCACTAACTGGCGCACTATCAATGCTATTCGGTGCTAAGTTGATGGCTCCGCATGGTGGTCTGTTTGTACTGTTCATCCCGAATGCGATTACACCAGTGTTGATGTACTTGGTTGCTATTGCCGCAGGTACAGTGGTAACCGGTGTGACCTATGCATTCTTGAAGAAATCTGACGAAGAGCAAATGGCAGTTGCTGAAGCAAAATAACGGTTGAGTGACTTCTGTTAGATAAAGAAAGCCCCGGCATAAATGCCGGGGCTGATGCCACCGCTGCCTACGGTATTTTTTGCGTTTGCCCCAAAACCTTCAACAGGTTAACAGAGTTATCTTTCCATGAAATAAGATTTTTTTAGTATCTCTGTTAAGACAGACGTATATTATGTAGACGTTCCCTGCGTGTTATAAAAAGCGCATTTTATATTTATAATTTACCCTAAAGTTATTGTTTTAAATTTATTGTTTTATTTTTCTTCTGCTGCTAATAGCACATCTTCCCCATCAACAATCAGTAAATAAGATTTACCGATTTCTAATTCACATATATCTATTTGGTTTGCACTTAAAATAAGCTCTTTATTGCAATTATCTACAAGTAATTGGTTTGAAAAATTACCTTTAGATAAATTTGTTACTGAGAAGGCAGTAGAATTAACTGTTACCGTAACGTCTTCTACAGCGAACAACCTTAAGCGATATTTATCCTCAACAGGAGAGGGCTCTTGAATACCGGTAGACAAGGTAAGGTCACCTTCGTCACTCCATGCAATAGCCCATAATTTTTCTTTGTTATTCAGTAAAATATCTTCAGATAAAGCGTTTGCTGTTTGGGTGTTGGTATCAATAGTACCAATATCAAGTTTCATTGGAGTAGCTGTCGTCCAACTTACCGAGTGATAGTAAGAATTAAAATCTGGTACTGATGAAACTTTGTTATTTTCGTCAAATAACGGGCTAGACCCACTCGACTCTTTAACAAAGAAGTCTGCAGCTGCGCCAGATATATTGACTAGATCTATACCAAGTGTTCTAACACTGACTTCATCCATTGTGACAACGTTAGGTTCAGATGAACCACTTGAAGATCCTCCACCACACGCAAATAAAAAAACTGTTGATAATGCTGTAAGCGCAACCCTAATCATTTTGGAACCTCGTTATTATATTTTCTGAAGCTCAAATTAAGCATATTCAAGAATTGATAATTTTTTGATGAATAATAGGGAGAAAAATAAGAAATTAATAAGTGATTGAATTGTTGTGTTTTTTTATCTCTCATCATTGAGAATTTGCGATGTGTTAGTGATAATCCGTCCATATGAAGAGGGCGAGTAGCAAAAAACAGAATACTCGCCGATAAATGATCACTGAGACAAATAACTCAAAAGTGTTAGCACATCTTGCGTTTTAGACCGCTGATATCAAGCAACCGGGTGGCGATCTCTTCTACCGAAAGGCGGCTGGTATTCAGGTAAGGGATTGCCTCTCGCCTGAACATTGCCTCCACTTTGCTGAGTTCACTCTCACATTGCTCAATACTGGCATAGTGGCTGTTGGCGTAGCGCTCGTGGCGGATCTCAACTAATCGCTCGGTATCGATAGTTAAGCCATAAGTTTTGTACCGGTAGGGTTCAATGGCCTTCGGCAAGCGCAGTTTGCTCATATCTTCGGCAATAAAGGGGTAGTTGACTGCCCTGATCCCAAATTGCATTGCAAGATAGAGGCTGGTCGGTGTTTTACCACAACGGGAGACACCCAATAGAATGATGTCGGCTTGGTCGAGGTTATTGAGAGAGACGCCGTCGTCATGGGCCAGGGTGTATTCAATCGCTGCAATACGGTCTTGATAGCTATCGGCATCTTTGGCAATGCTATGCGAGCGTTGTAACTGCGGTTGTGGTGCCATCCGTAAATCTTCACTCAATGGGGCGACGAGCGCATTAAGTACATCGTAAAAGTGGGCTTTGCTTTGCTCGATGATTGCTTTTACTTCTGGAAGGACGATGGAGTAGAACACCAAAGGTTCCGCCCCAGTTTCTTCATAGGCTCTATCAATCTGCTGTTTAACACTGTTGGCACGTTCAATGCTTTCTACAAAAGGTAGGGTGGTTTGGCGCGTTGTGATATCAAACTGGCCAAGGACCGCGTGGCCAAGGGTCTCAGAGGTGATAGCTGTCCCGTCAGATACGAAGAACACGTCACGAAAATTGGACTTGGATTGCATGAAAATTTTAACCCTTGAAATTATTTTTAGCCAAAAGCATAAGTGCACTCAATATAATCATCTGATAAACAAGTTTCCAGATTCATTGTCACACTTTGCTGCAATCTTGTTTTTGTCTCGGTCACATCCTGTTTTAGAGGTTTTTACAAAACTGTATTTGGGGAGCCAGAGCTTCAACGGTACCTTAACCGAATTTGAAATTGTCGATAAATCCATCATTGATGAGTTATCTAGTGATTTCAGAGTTGGCTGATGGTTAAGTTGTTGAAATGTAAAGTATAAGTTGGTTTTGGTCCTAGCCTTAGCACATAGCCTACCAATGTTGAGCCAGATCAAAAATCTGATGTGCTTCAAATTTTTTTGATAACTTGCTAGATAATTTTTATGAGAGGTGGAAAACTGAATATAGCAATTCGGTGCTACAGGGTATGACTTTAAGGGTTATGTATCTGTAATTCGAATAAGAAAATGTCTATGTATGTGTGTATATCGCTGTATCGCATATAGATATACGTTTTCAAGTAATTGAAAATGAAAAAGATTTGACAGAATTTTAGCAATTAAATTTATAACAAAAACCTACAGGGTAACTGTGCTTAGCTGACGGATTATTTGTCAGTAAAGTACACATAAGGAGACATGATTAGCGTTTTGCTCTGAAAATTGACACTTTTCGCTTTTTTTTGCAGCAAAAAGCAATCGTTTACTAATGGGTTACCTGCTTTAAACTGTTGAATCCAATAAGGAGAATTGCCGTGCAACAGAATGTTGTTTGGTACGATGCTTTGTCAATGAACGATGTTGATAAAGTCGGTGGTAAGAATGCATCTCTAGGCGAGATGGTGGCGAATCTGGCTAATGCGGGAGTAAAAGTCCCTAATGGCTATGCGACAACATCCCATGCCTTTAATCAGTTCTTGGAAGCTAACTCGCTCAATGAGCGTATCTATACACTTCTTGATGAACTTGATGTTGAAGATGTAAATGCCTTGCAGCAAGCTGGCGAGACTATCCGCAATTGGGTTCTAGAAGCACCGCTTCCACAGGATCTGGAACAGGATATTCGCGAGTGTTACCTTGAACTGGCTCAGGGTGACGAGATGCTGTCTGTGGCTGTTCGCTCATCGGCAACAGCAGAAGACCTACCTGATGCCTCATTTGCAGGCCAGCAAGAAACTTTCCTCAATGTGCGTGGTATTGACGCGGTAATCGAAGCGGTTAAACACGTTTTTGCTTCGCTATTTAATGACCGTGCAATCTCGTACCGTGTCCACCAAGGCTTTGATCATAAGGGTGTTGCTCTATCGGCGGGTATCCAACGCATGGTACGCTCTGATAAAGCCTCATCTGGTGTAATGTTTACCCTAGACACTGAATCTGGTTTTGACCAAGTAGTATTTATCACATCCTCTTGGGGTCTTGGTGAGATGGTTGTTCAGGGTGCGGTAAACCCTGATGAATTCTATGTTCACAAGCCAACGCTTCAGGCGGGGAACCCTGCCGTAGTGCGCCGTACCATCGGCTCTAAACTATTGAAGATGGTTTACACCGACGACACTTCGCTGGGTAAACAGGTAGAAATCCTCGATACCAACAAAGAAGAGCAAACGCAATTCTCCCTAACTGACCAAGAAATTGAGTCTTTGGCTAAGCAAGCGCTGATCATCGAGAAGCACTATGGCCGCCCAATGGATATCGAGTGGGCAAAAGACGGTATCACTGGTGAGCTACTGATTGTTCAGGCCCGCCCAGAAACCGTGCGTTCACGAGATGATGCCAACGTGATGGAGCGTTTCCACCTCAACGATACCGGGCATGCGGTTATCGAAGGCCGCGCGATTGGTCAACGTATCGGTAGTGGCGAGGTTCGAGTCGTGTCCGATCTGTCTCAGATGGATCAGGTACAAGCTGGCGATGTGCTGGTGGCGGACATGACTGACCCTGATTGGGAGCCAGTAATGAAAAAAGCGGCAGCGATTGTGACTAATCGTGGTGGCCGTACTTGTCATGCTGCGATTATTGCCCGTGAACTGGGTATCCCTGCAGTTGTAGGTTGTGGTAACGCCACTGATCTATTACAAACCGGTCAGAAAGTAACGGTTTCTTGTGCGCAAGGTGAAACAGGTTACATCTATGAAGGTGAGTTGGACTTTGAAATCCGCCGCTCTGAGGTAGACGATCTGCCAGACTTGCCACTGAAAGTGATGATGAATGTCGGTAACCCGGATAGGGCATTCGACTTTGCCTGTATTCCAAACGAAGGGGTAGGCTTGGCAAGGTTGGAATTTATCATCAACAAGATGATCGGTATCCACCCTAAAGCCTTGCTGAACTACGACCAGCAATCGGATGAGCTCAAAGCTGAAATTGACCAGCGTATTGTCGGTTATCCTGATCCGGTTGAGTTCTACATCCAAAAACTGACTGAGGGGATTTCAACATTGGCTGCGGCCTTCTGGCCAAAACGCGTTATCGTGCGTATGTCTGACTTCAAGTCAAACGAGTACCGTAACTTGGTCGGTGGTGTGAACTTCGAGCCGACGGAAGAAAACCCGATGATCGGTTTCCGTGGTGCGTCACGCTATATTTCCGAGCAGTTCCAAGATTGCTTTGCCCTTGAGTGTGAAGCTATCAAGCGCGTTCGTGAAACGATGGGATTGAAGAACGTTGAAATCATGATCCCGTTTGTCCGTACCGTCAGCGAAGCAGCCTCGGTCATTGATCTGTTGGCGAAGTTCGATCTGCGTCGCGGTGAGAATGGCCTTAAGGTGATCATGATGTGCGAATTGCCATCGAATGCCATTTTGGCTGATGACTTCCTCAAGTATTTTGATGGATTCTCTATCGGCTCAAACGACATGACCCAGCTAACACTTGGCCTTGACCGAGACTCCGGCGAAATTGCCCATATGTTTGATGAGCGTAATGAAGCCGTCAAGGCAATGCTGGCAATGGCTATTACGGCTGCAAACAAAGCCGGTAAGTATGTCGGTATCTGTGGCCAAGGCCCATCCGATCATGATGATCTAGCACAATGGTTGATGGAGCAGGGGATCGATTCGGTTTCCTTAAACCCTGATACTGTGGTTGAGACCTGGCTGCACTTGGGTGAACAGTCATAACCGACAGGCTGATATAATGAAAAAGCTCGCTATTTAGCGAGCTTTTTTATTGGCCGGCATTCTTGATTAAGTGGTTATCTGCATTAAACGCGATGGCAGAGCCCGTAAACACAATGCAACCAATGGGTAATCCTTTAATGGTTTAAAGGTTGCAAATGACAATGGCTTCATTATTGGTGACTGGCGGCTTTCTGACGCGCAATGGGGACAACCGTTACCCGCTAAATGGTTATAGGGGTGCTGTTCGAAAACACCATGAATCGAGCAGGTAATCTTACCTTTTGTTCGGGCATTCACGTATTTGAAATGTTCGTAACTATAGCGCTGTCGATGTAAGCGTAGTGCTTGGAGCACAAACTCATCTGTAGTTTTTTTTCGGTTATGTTTAGCGCATACAGGGCAACCTGCCCCGCGAAGGTGGGTATCTGGTCGCTGCTCAAAATCCCCATGTAACGGGCAAGTAATGGTTGCCTTGGTTAGCGCTCCGGCATAGACAAAATTATCGTATCGGTATTTACCATGGTGAATGGCATTGGCACGTTGAACAAATTGCTCTTGAGTCACCGGACTAGACCGTGAGCATTGTGGGCAGCCTTTACCTGCGAGATGAGAGTTTGGTCGCTGTTCAAACTCACCATGTATTGGACAAATAATAATGCCTTTTTCTAACGAGCCGAGGTAAACGAACTTCTCGTAGTTGTATTTGTTCTGATGAACAGTGTGCGCCTTTTCAACGAACTCTTCTTTTGTCCGCTTCTTTTTACCTGAACATTGTGGGCAACCCCTGCCTGCGAGATGGGCATCAGGGCGTTGTTCAAAATCGCCATGGATAGGGCAGGTGATGAAACTCTTGGTTTTAGCGTTTATATACACGAAATTTTCATAAGAGTATTTTCCATTATGAAAAGCCCGTGACTCGTCAACGAACATCGCTTTGGTCTTTCTCATATCTACATCTTCGCAACTTTCTCTTGCCAGCTCACTACGATTGCAAGGCAGGATTTCAACTTTTTCCAACTGGAAAGGTTTGATTTTATTGTAGTTATTGTATTTTTGTTTGGATATTTCTTGAATATTTATTCACGAGTCAAGTGCATATTCCTCCTATACGCCACAATAATCAACCACCAAAATTGAAAATCAATGATTGCAAAATTTGATGTTCTAATCATATTTATCAAAGCGTAAGTTTTCACGGCTTTATTTTTTTGGAATTGATTTAAATATTCTAACTTTCTGAGTGTTAATAATGTCTTTAGTAAAGTTTTTTCTTATTGTTCATTATTTGAAATGTAAGCTGCTATAAAACTTTGGATGTTTAATATTGGAATGTGTTTTATTTGTGGGAATAAGAAAATATTTAAAAAATAATAATTTTGGGGTGACATTCAAAAAAAATGTGTTAAGTTAAAAAAACATTTCGGCACGAAGGATTAAATTCTTTTGAATATATCAGGAGGTATATACATACATATTAATTAACGTAAGAGGATATATCTATGGAAGGTCACTCTCCGTGCTCTGATATTATTTCCGCTGTGAAATCTTTGCTCTTAGCACAATCTATAATTGGTGCAATTGTTGTTTTGCATGAAGTTGTATCGAGTGATTATCTGAGTGTTAAGTCAGCATTAATCGGTGTAGTCATTGCTGTTGTTCCATCTTTATTAGGTTTACTAGCTGTTGCTATTAAAGTTAAGCGTAATAAAAGAAGTAACATCAACCAACTGGCTTGGTTTAATGAAGTCATCAAATGGACGTACACAGCTCTGCTTATGTTGTTGGTTTCAAAGATTTTTGAAATCAATGAGGTAGTGATGCTGATGACTTACTCGCTGACTTATCTGGGAAGTTGTTTAACCCCTATGCTTAATAAACCTCAATTTAGGATGACGTAAGGTGGAAATCGTTACTACTGCTCATGAATATATTGAGCACCATCTGACATTCCTTACTGCAGGCGAAGGATTCTGGAGTATTAATCTTGACTCCATGTTCATGGTCTGGGTGTTAGGTTTAACATTTATTGGTGTGTTTAGGTATGTTGCAACAAAAGGGACAAGTGGTGTTCCTGGACGATTGCAGTGTTTAATTGAAGTCACATTTGAATTTGTTAATAACCTAGTAAAGGAAATATTTAAAACAGAAGATAAATTGATAGGCCCTCTGTCATTAACCATATTCGTATGGGTTTTCTTAATGAATGCCATTGACTTATTACCTGTTGACTACGTGCCAATGCTTGCACGTGTTCTGGGGTTGGAGCATTTCAGGGATTTACCCTCTGCTGATGTCAATGTTCCTATGTCTATGGCACTTGGTGTATTCATCCTTATTATTGGTTATACGCTAAAAAATAAAGGTTTAGTCGGTTTCATTAAAGAGTTAACGACGCAACCTTTTACACATCCACTGTTGTACCCAGTGAACTTTATTTTGGAATTAGTCACACTCATTTCCAAACCCATTTCACTTGGCTTGCGACTGTTCGGAAATATGTATGCAGGTGAGATGATTTTTATTCTTATCGCATTGATGCCGTGGTGGATGCAATGGGCGCTGAGTGTGCCGTGGGCACTGTTCCACATCTTGATTGTGTTCTTGCAGGCTTTCATTTTCATGGTACTGACCATTGTTTACCTGGGAATGGCTGTAGAAGAGCATCATTAAATTTATTTTCTTAAGTTACGTTTTTCATAATCTAATTCGGAGTTTTTCATGGATATTGTTAGTGCGGTTCTTTACGTTGCGGGTGCACTGCTAATTGGTCTTGGTGCTGCTGGTGCTGCAAGCGGTATTGGTAACTTGGCAGGTAAATACCTTGAAGGTGTCGCTCGTCAACCTGATTTGACCCCAATGCTACGCACTCAGTTCTTCATCATGATGGGTCTGGTTGATGCGGTACCAATGATTGGTGTGGGTATCGGCCTCTACATTATCTTCGCGGTGGCATAAGTCATTCAATCACTCGATTAATTAACATTGGGTTACCAAAAGAGAGGATGGAATGAACTTAAATGCCACCATGCTGGGACAGGCACTGTCATTCGTGATTTTTGTCTGGCTTTGTATGAAATACGTCTGGCCTCCTTTGACGGCTTTGCTTGATGAGCGCCAGCGAGTTATCGCCGAAGGTTTATCTCAAACCGAGTTTGCGGCAAAAGAACTGCAATTGGCCAAAGCCAATGGCGCAAAGTTACTGGAAGAAGCTAAGCAACAAGCGAGTGGTTTGGTTGAGCAGGGTAACAAGCGTCGTACACAGATCATCGACGAAGCCAAATTAGAGGCTGAGCAAGAGAAAGCGCGCATTATTGCCGAAGGTCAGACGGAATTGGAAGCTGAGCGTCATCGTATCCGCGAAGAATTACGCCATGAGATGACAGCCTTGGTGATTGAAAGTGCAGAGAAGCTAATCAGCCGTCAATTAGATACGGACGCTAACCGGGCTTTGGTCGATAAGATCATTACCGAGCTGTAGCAAGGGGGCCAATAATGTCCGATCCACAAACCATCGCTTACCCATACGCAAAAGCGGCCTTTGACTATGCCCGTGATGCGTCCCAGCTAGCAGCGTGGGAAAAAATGTTGGTAGTGATGAAAGAAGTTGTTGAAGCCCCTGCTGTTGCCAGCCAGATCGAAGCTCTCGATATGCAGGGCCCAGATGCTCACGAGGCATTTACCCTATCATTCCTAGCTATCTGTGATGGCTTGATTGATGAACATGGGCAAAACCTGGTCAAGCTGATGGCTGAAAATGGCAGGCTGGAGGTACTTCCTCAGGTGGCCGAACTCTACCAGACGTTTAAATCTGATTTTGAACGCACTGTTGAGGCTTGTGTCACTACGGCTGAACCACTCGATGAACAGCAAAAAGCTAGCTTGAGCCAAGCCCTAGAGCGGAAATTAAACCGCACTGTCGCCCTGACATGCCAGATTGATCCGTCACTGGTTGGGGGAATGAAAATCACTGCCGGAGAGTTGGTGATTGATGGTTCGCTGAAAAGCGCCATTCACAGACTAGCTAGCCGCCTAGAGGCGTAATTAGGTACTAGAAATGCAATTGAACTCAAATGAAATCAGCGATCTTATCCGACAACGGATCGCGACCTTTAACGTAGCCAGCCAAGCTCGTAATGAAGGCACCATTATCTCTGTTAGTGACGGCATTATTACCATTAATGGTCTAGCCGATGTGATGCAAGGGGAGATGATTGAACTACCGGGTAATCGCTATGCATTGGCGTTGAACTTAGAGCGTCACTCGGTGGGTGCGGTAGTCATGGGCCCATATGCTGACCTAGCAGAAGGCATGAAAGTAAAAGGCACAGGTCGCATTCTTGAAGTACCTGTAGGTAAAGGCCTATTGGGCCGAGTTGTGAATACCCTAGGCCAACCGCTAGACGGTAAAGGTGCAATTGAAAATGACGGCTTTGCACCTGTTGAGATTATTGCCCCTGGGGTTATCGATCGTAAGTCTGTTGATCAACCTATTCAGACTGGCTATAAGGCGGTCGACTCTATGGTGCCAATCGGTCGAGGTCAGCGTGAATTGATCATCGGGGATCGTCAAACCGGTAAGACAGCGATGGCCATTGATGCCATCATCAACCAGAAAGATTCTGGTATCTACTCTGTCTATGTCGCAATTGGCCAGAAGGCATCGACCATTGCAAACGTAGTTCGCAAGCTTGAAGAGAATGGTGCTCTGCAAAATACCATCGTCGTTGTTGCCTCAGCTTCAGAAGCGGCGGCCCTACAATACTTGGCTCCTTATGCCGGTTGTACCATGGGAGAATACTTCCGAGACCGTGGTGAAGATGCCTTAATTGTCTACGATGATTTGTCCAAACAGGCCGTCGCCTACCGTCAGATCTCCCTGCTACTTAAGCGCCCACCGGGCCGGGAAGCTTTCCCTGGTGATGTCTTCTATCTTCACTCTCGTTTGCTAGAGCGTGCAGCTCGAGTTAATGAAGAGTATGTGTCCCGCTTTACCGACGGTGAGGTGAAGGGCAAGAGCGGTTCGCTTACCGCATTACCGATTATCGAAACACAAGCGGGTGATGTGTCTGCATTTGTACCAACCAACGTGATTTCGATTACCGATGGTCAGATCTTCTTGCAAACCCACTTGTTCAATGCAGGTCTGCGTCCGGCGGTTGATCCAGGGATCTCGGTATCTCGTGTAGGTGGTGCTGCCCAGACCAAGATCATCAAAAAGCTATCAGGCGGGATCCGTACAGCATTAGCACAATACCGTGAGTTGGCAGCCTTTGCCCAGTTCTCTTCTGATTTGGATGATGCAACTCGCAAACAGCTAGATCACGGTGAGAAAGTAACCGAGTTGATGAAGCAGAAGCAGTACTCGCCAATGTCAGTTGCCGAGCAAGCCATCGCGATTTTTGCCGCCGAGAAAGGGTACCTAAATGGCATCACACTCGCGCAAATTGGTGAGTTTGAAGCTGAGCTGATGGCTTTTGCTAAGAGTACCCAACCTGATTTGCTGGCCTCAATCAACGCATCGGGCGACTACCACGATGCGATTGAAGCCAGCCTGCACCAACTGTTGAAGACCTTTATGGACACTCAGTCGTTTTAATCGGCAGGGAAGGCCGCACAGCGGCATAGCAATGAGGTAGACAGGAGCGAAAAATGGCAAACGCAAAAGAAATTCGCACCAAGATCAGTAGTGTCCAGAACACCCAGAAGATCACCAGTGCGATGGAAATGGTTGCCGCGAGCAAAATGCGCAAGGTGCAAGACAACATGGCAGCAACGCGTCCCTATGCAGACAACATGCGTAAGGTCATTAGCCATGTTGTTTCGGGTTCGCTGGAATACCAGCACCCATATCTCGAAGAACGGGATGCAAAACGGGTTGCGTACATCATCATTTCCTCGGATAGGGGACTGTGTGGTGGTTTGAATAACAACCTGTTTAAGAAAGTGCTGGCAGAAATGCAGCAATGGCGTGACAAAGGGGTTGGCGTTGATACAACGCTGATTGGCTCCAAAGCCATCTCTTTCTTCCATCGATTCGGTAATGTTGTCGCTCAGGCCTCTGGCCTGGGTGACAAACCCAAACTGGAAGCAGTGCTTGGCCCGGTTACAGCCATGCTACAGCAGTATGATGAAGGGCAAATTGACCGCCTCTATCTGGTGTACAACGAGTTTGTGAACACCATGGTTCAAAAGCCACAAGTCGTTCAACTGCTACCACGGCCAGAATTGGCGCAGGCTGATGACTGTGAAAGCGAGAAGCTAAAAGGTCGCTGGGACTATATCTATGAACAAGATCCCAAGGCGCTATTGGATGAGTTAATGCTGCGCTATATCGAATCGCAGGTCTATCAGGGAACGGTAGAGAGCAGTGCGTGCGAGCAAGCCGCCCGGATGGTGGCAATGAAGGCGGCAACAGACAACGCCGGCACCCTGATTAACGATCTCCAACTGGTTTACAACAAAGCCCGACAGGCCGCAATTACTCAAGAGCTGAGTGAAATTGTGGCGGGTGCCCAGGCCGTGTAATTGAAATTCCGAGGATAACAAATGAGTACGGGTAAAATTGTCAAAGTCATCGGCGCGGTCGTTGATGTGGAATTTGACCAGAACAGTGTGCCGCGTGTGTATGACGCGCTGAATATTATTGATGGCGATCATGCATCGTTGGTATTAGAGGTCCAGCAGCAAGTCGGTAGCGGCATTGTTCGTTGTATTGCGATGGGTTCATCAGACGGCTTGCGTCGTGGTCTGACCGTAAAGAACACGGGTGCCCCAATTTCTGTTCCTGTTGGTGAAGCGACATTGGGACGGATCATGGATGTATTGGGTACGCCGATTGACGAGTGCGGTGAAATTGGTGAAGACGTGACGTATGCCATCCACCGTGAGGCTCCTTCCTATGAAGAGCAGGCCAACAGTACCGAACTGCTGGAAACCGGGGTAAAGGTTATTGACCTGATTTGCCCGTTTGCTAAAGGCGGCAAAATCGGCCTATTCGGTGGTGCTGGTGTAGGTAAGACCGTCAACATGATGGAGCTTATCAACAACATCGCTAAAGCGCACTCAGGCCTTTCAGTGTTTACCGGGGTAGGGGAACGTACCCGTGAAGGTAACGACTTCTACTACGAAATGAAAGAAGCCGGGGTACTCGACAAGGTTGCAATGGTGTACGGCCAGATGAACGAGCCACCGGGTAACCGCCTGCGTGTTGCGCTTACTGGCTTGACGATCGCTGAGCGTTTTCGTGATGAAGGTCGTGACGTCCTGCTTTTCATCGATAACATTTATCGCTATACCCTAGCCGGTACCGAAGTATCAGCTTTGCTGGGCCGTATGCCATCCGCGGTGGGTTACCAGCCGACACTGGCAGAGGAAATGGGGGTACTGCAAGAGCGAATTACCTCGACCAAGAAAGGCTCGATCACTTCGATCCAGGCTGTTTATGTCCCAGCAGATGATTTGACGGACCCATCACCTGCAACCACCTTCGCTCACCTGGATGCGACCGTGGTTCTATCACGTAACATTGCAGCACTCGGCCTCTACCCAGCGATTGATCCATTGGACTCAACGTCACGCCAACTTGATCCGCTGATTGTGGGTCAGGAGCACTATCAGGTCGCACGTGGTGTCCAAACCGTGTTGCAACGCTACAAAGAGCTCAAGGATATCATCGCTATTTTGGGGATGGATGAGCTGTCAGAAGAAGACAAGCAAACCGTTGCTCGTGCTCGTAAGATTGAACGTTTCTTGACTCAGCCATACCACGTAGCAGAGGTCTTTACTGGCCAGTCTGGGGTGTTTGTTTCACTGAAAGAAACGATCCAGGGCTTTAAGGGGCTGTTAAGCGGTGAGTATGACGATATTCCGGAGCAGGCATTCCTGTACTGCGGCAATATCGATGAAGTAATTGAAAAAGCGAAGCAGATCTAAAGGGGGAAGTTATGGCAATTGGCGTTACTCAGAATACGTTCCAGCTCAACATTGTGAGTGCCGAAGGCCCGCTGTTTTCTGGTCCGGCCCATGCGCTGGCGATTGCAGGGTTCGATGGTGAATTGGGTATTCGCCCGGGCCACTCTCCTTTGCTGAGCCGGATCAAACCAGGTGTGGCGAGTTTCGTTACCGATCTAAAGGATCCTGAAGAAATCCTTTACATCTCTGGCGGGATTGTTGAAGTACAACCTTCAGTAGTAACCGTGCTAGCCGATACGGCGATGCACGGGAAGGACATCGACAAAGCCCGCGCGGACGAAGCGCGCCGTGCAGCCGAAGAGAACATTGTTAAGCATGCAGATGATGTGAACTTCGCACAGGCACAGATGGATTTGGCAAAAGCGATGGCACAGCTTCGTGCTGTTGAACTGAGTCAAAAGCAAATGCGCCGATAAACCGATATTGATGCTGGGCACGGCTTACCGACCGGCAGCCCAGTTTTCAATAAGGTTTCAGAAAAGCTTATTAAATTCCATTCTTTATAGTTGTTTTGCCCCGGACATTGAATGTTCGGGGCTTTTTTATCTTGATGTATTTTATTGTTTCGAAACCCAATAGTTATAAGATGATTGATTCATATTGAATGCTAAACGTGCGCGGTCAAAAAATAAGCAAATCGCATTCTTGTGCGTAATGTTTGACCGGTTAAATATATAAGAGCAAATTTGCTTGTAATGGCTGATCAAAATCCATACAATTCGCGGCGAAAAATTACTCTCATCGTATTAATTCTGGCTTTTTGGGTCAGGGTATTCATGTGCTCATTAAAAATGATTAAAAGCACAAATTATAATTTTACGTATTATTTGTTGGTTAGTTGAAATGAAAAAGCTGTTTTTACTTGTATCTATTCTAATTTCAGGCCTTGTTTCTGGTTGTTCTTCGGTTCAGAGTGGTATGGAATCTCTACCATATTATGAGCCTACAACAGAAGGCCAGAAAGTTGATCACGTTATCGAGCATGCGCGTACTGCTCAAATGATGGTTTAAAATAAACAGCCTAAGCTTTTGCTTTATAAAGTAATAAAATAAATTATCGAAGTTAATGTGAACAACAGTAATATATTTATCAGTTTTTGATAGTGAATATTATCTAGTTAAATTATTTATATCTGAAATAATACACATGCTTTGATTAAGCTTTAAGGCAATTAAAATTTATCATCATTGGTTTTGCTTCTCTTGTTGGATTGCTGCAAGAGAAGCTTTTTTTATTTTAAATGACGCCCACCATCAAACTGTAGGTTCCTGCCAGTCATAAAATGACTGTTTAGCAGCATCTTAACGCCCTCTATGATTTCCTCGAATCCAGCTTCTCTTGGCAGTAGTGCTTTGGCGAGCGCTTTTTGTTTGTAACCTTCACCATCTTCAGGATTAAACTTGAGCAGTGCGGGTGAAATTGAATTTACTGTGACTTCGGGGGCAAGTAGTGAGGCAAATGACAAGGTTAGGTTGTTCATAGCCGCTTTACTTGCGGCGTAAGCGATGTGTTTCTTACTGCCTTTCTCTGCCACGTAGTCGCCAATATGAATAACATCAGCATGACCATTCTCCCTGAGCTGGTCTTGTAATGCTAAGTTGATTTGATAGGGGACTGCGACGTGGATCGCCATCATTTTCTGCATGGCTTCAACGGCACTTGTCTGTGCGTTCTTTTTGCCTTTTGGATCGGGCATCCAATCTGAGGCATTGTGAATGATGGCCCTAATTGTTGGATAGCGCTTTGATAATGTCGCTATAAGGGTGTCAACCTGCTCTTGTTGGTAAAGGTCGACCTGATGCAATTCAGCGCCTAATTCTCTGAGTTCACTCAGCATTGTGTACTCAGTGCGATAAGTGCCCACAACATCATAACCTTCTTGCAGAAGAGTTTGGGCCAATTGGAAACCTAGGCGCTTACCAACCCCGGTGATGACGACGACTTGGTTCATTGTAGAAACTCCGCGCGGGTCTGAGGGTTGGTTTTGAACTGGCCACCTAGTGCCGTTGTAGTGGTCTTTGAATTAACGTCCATCACACCTCTTGATTTCACACAGTAATGGGTGGCTTCAATGGTCACAGCAACATTTTCTGTTTCCGTTAAGGTTTGAACAGCGACCAGAATTTGCTGGGTCAAACGCTCCTGTACTTGGGGGCGTTGAGCGAAAAAGCGCACAATCCGGTTGATTTTAGATAAGCCAATCACTTTCGACTCAGGCAGATAAGCCACTTTGGCTATACCGTCAATGGTGACAAAGTGATGTTCGCAAGTGGAGGTGAGGCTGATATCTGATACTTTGACCATTTCATCAACGCGCATTTTGTTCTCAATGACGCATATGTTGGGAAAGTTATCGTAGTCCAAACCTGAAAATACCTCGTTGACGTACATTTTCGCGATTCGGTGAGGCGTTCTTGCAAGGCTATCATCCCTTAGGTCTAGTCCTAATACTCCAATTACTTCAGTCAGCAACCCCTTGATGCGCTCATATTTCTGCTCAGGGTTCATTTCGTTGGGTAACATGGGGGTTTCCAGCCCTTGCTGGATTAGAGCTTGTTTGACTAGTTTCGCTTCGATATTCATCATGCTACTCACTTACGTTTTTGTCGGCGACATAACTCAATGTCAGAGAGACCGAGTCGGCAAATCTCAATGCGTGGGGTTTATCAATTGTCACTTGGGCGTAAGTCACCCATGGGTGGTCAATACATAAACCAAGCACATCACTGGTGAGTTTTTCTAGTAATAGAAACTTCCCATTTTCAACATGGTGAATAATGCTTTTACAGATGGTTTTGTAATTAAGTGCATTTTCAACATCATCGCTCAGGCACAAATTGTTAGCAGGGTAATGAATTTCAGCATTGATAATGATGTCTTGCTGTTTCTGCCTTTCTTCGTCATTAAAGCCGATAAAAGTTCTTAGCCTGAGATTGGTAATCTTTATGATCGCATTATGGTTCATTGTCGATTCTCACAGATTGAGGTCTAACTTAAACGCAAGATAACTTGGAAAGGATCATGAACTTAGTCAAAGTCAGTCATAGAATTCTCCCGATAGGGAGCGTAACCTTCCACCTGAGTTAGCAATACAATCGAGGCTCAACATGGCATCAAGGATGATGGAATATGCCCAGTAAAGCAGAGTACCTGCTTGTATTCATTGAAGTCTTTAGTCGTAAAGGTGATCGGAGAGACGTGCTAAATCGTAATTTGTGAAAGTAGTGTTGGATAAACCAAGCCTTGTTCGCTTTGAATCCTAAACAGGAGTGACACATGGATAATAGACTCACCACAAAAGAGTTTCTCAGAGTGTTCGATTATATTTGTTCCCATGGTGACAAAATGGATAACCAGTATAAATTAGGTGGATGAATGGGCTATTTGTTTTCACGCTTGCGGTACAAAATCAAGTTAATGATACAGCTCTGTAGTTTGCTCATCGCCTTCCTCCCATTCTCCCACAACACCTTTGCATCAGGGACCATTATGATCGACTTAACACGACCTAGCGAATACCAACGGTGGCAAGCCACTAACGACAACGTGATGGGGGGAATTTCACAGGGGCAGCTAACGTTTGATGGTCAGTCGAGTCGGTTTTTGGGGGAGTTGTCGCTAGCCAACAATGGCGGTTTTAGTTCGGTCAACCGACCAATAGAATCACTGCCTGCCGAGGTAGAGCAAGTTGAAGTGGAGTTTATCGGCGATGGTCGTACATACCAACTGAGGCTTGCGACATGGAAGAACGGGAATCGAATTACCTACAAGCACGAGTTTTCCACTGATAATAGTGGGCAACGCCAGAAAAAGGTTTTTGATCTCAATAACTTTCAAGCTGTGTTCAGAGGCCGGCTTATTACCGATGCACCTGCACTTGCCGCAAGGGATATTAGACAAGTTGGGATGTTGATTGCAGATAAAAAATCTGGGCCCTTTGCAATTAACCTATTCCAGATTCAATTCAAAACTGGGCACTAACTCCAAAACAAAACGCCTTAAAATATTGCTTCAGGGCAAAAGACAGCAGTGGATCTGACCAACGTCAGATCCAGCTTGAGTGATAAAATATGCAGCCGTTGCTCTACTTCGCTTTTACTCTAAAAAATACCGCATAGAGCACCGGTACTACCCCCAATGTTAATAGGGTAGCGCCTAGCAGGCCGAAGATTATGGCGATTGCCATTGGTTCCCACATGATACCGCCCCCAAGCCACAACGGGATCATACCAACAACTGTCGTTGCCGTTGTCAGTAGGATAGGGCGCATACGCCGCTTTGCTGCTTCAACAATGGCATCGTAATGCCCAAGCCCATCCTGCCTTTCAATATCAATCCGGTCGATAAGGACGATGGCATTATTAATCACGATACCGGCCAGTGAAATGATGCCAAGCAAGGTCATAAAACCAATGTAGGATTGGGCCAAATGCAAACCTACCGCAACGCCGATTAACCCTAATGGGATTGTCATCAGAATGATGCTGGTTTTACGGATACAGTTAAACTGTGCCATCAACAACATCAAGATAATGACGGCAGCAATTGGCAGTTTGTCAAAAATTGACTTGTTGGCATTGCCAGATGATTCCGCCACTCCCCCTAGCTCCCAGCGATAGCCTGTCGGCCAACTATCTTGTTGCTCATTGAGCCAAGGCCTTAGCTGCTTGTTGACTTCGGCGGCGGTAAGGTTTGGCGCCAAACTTGCCGAAACGGTAATGGCCTTCATTCGGTCGCGGCGCGGGATTAATGCTGGCTGCCACTCCAAGTTGGCTTTGGCGACATGGCCCAGCGGAATAGAATCAAGCGTGTGGGTCAGCACGTTCATGCTAGTAGGCAGATCTTTTCCGTTGTATTGCTGAGAGCTGGCCTTGAGCATGATGGGGATAATATCCTCGTTTTCCCTGTACTCAGAAATCTGGATACCTGTGGTGCTGGCTTGGATAACCTGCGCAATATCAGCATTATTGATCCCCAAGCGTTGGGCTTGGGCTTCGTCGATATTAACGAATAGGTTCTTGGTCTTATTGCCCCAATCGTCGTTGATAGAACGAACACCGTTAATCATGCTGAGTTTCTGTTTGACCGCATCGGCTAGGCTGAAAAGCTGCTCGGTATCACTGCCCATGATCCTGACCTCGATAGGGTTCTTGATAGCCGCGCCATTTTCAATCTTCCGGGTGCTGTGAACGACATCGGGATATTGGCTGAAAAAATGCCGGTCTATATCCGCCATTAGCTTATCAACCACTTCACCGCTGGTGGTATTCAACAAATAGACGGCATAGTTTGGACTTGCTGGCTTGGAGGTGTGGGAGAGTACATATCGAGGACCTCCATTGCCGATAAAAGCCGCCCAGTTTGTCAGTCCTTCACTCGCTAGTTCTGGGTCAGCTTTGAGTGTTTCAAGGTAGTCATCAATGCTCTCTGTGACTGCGACAGTTTTGCTGAGCGGAGAGCCAACGGGTAGCTCTATTTCCAGTTTGAAAGTTGGATCCTCTGACGGCGGGAAGAAGATAACAGGAATAAACCTGAAGCTGTAAATTGCCATACCAAACGCCACTACGACCACTGAGAGAGTCCGGTATCGATATCTCAGCAAGGTAGACAAGGCTTGGCTGTAAAGCCTTTCGAAGCGGGAATCTTGTGGTTCTTGAGATGATATTGCTTTCTCCGCCGGTCTTTTTATCTTCAAGAAAAGCAGGCACAACATAGGGATCATGGTTAGCGAGAAAAACCAAGATGCCAACAAGGTAATAGAAACCACTTTGAACAGCGGGGCGGTGTATTCACCGGTCGTTGACTCGGCAAGGAAAATCGGTAGGAAGGCCGCTGAGGTCGTGAGGGAGGAGGTCAGCAAAGATAGCTTGAGTTCACCGGCGGCATCAATTGCCGCATCAAATGCCTTTTGCCCACGCTCCATTCTGGTCATGATACTTTCTGCCATGACGATGGAATTATCGACCAGCATACCAAGCGCAATCATCAAGGCCGCGAGCGAGACCTGATCAAGACCGATTTGCAACCAGTACATAATACCGATAGTGGCGGCGATGGTTACCGGGATCAAACTCGCGACAATCAGGCCGGTCCGAAGCCCCAGTGTGACAAGCATAACACCAGACACTACGGCGATGGCCTGGAATAGGTTGCTGACAAAACTATCGACGGTATTTTCTACCAGTTCGGGTTGGTAAGCGATGATTTCGAAATTTACCCCCCATGGATAGGTTTGCTCGAGTTGATCAAGCAACTCATCGACTTGCTCGCCCAGTTTAACGATGTTTCCGCCATCAATCATGGCGATGGCAAGTGCAAGGCTGTTGTCACCATTGGTCGTTACCATAGAGCGAGCCGGCGTCTCGTAACCCCGGTAGATGTTGGCAATATTGCCGAGCGGAAGCACTTCGTGGGTATTTGGCAACGGGATAAAGGTGCGTTTTAGCGCTTCAACAGACTCAAGGTTACCGCTCGGCTCAATGCTCATGACCTCATGCTCGGTATGCCACTCTCCACCGCTTAACAGGGTATTTTTGCTGGCTAGAAATTGCGCCAGGTAATTGGGAGAAATCCCAAGCTCCTGAAGGTGGCTATTTTCGTATTCGACGAAAATTCGTTCTTCTTGAGCACCGTAGATATCGACCTTGCCAACCAGCGGCAAGCGCAAGAACTCATCTCGTACTTGATCGGCAATATCTTTGAGTTCGCTGTAATGGTAGTCGTTGGCAACTACCGAGATAACTATACCGTAGACGTCACCGTATTCATCATTGACCGATGAACGCCCTGCGGCAGCAGGTAGCTCGTTTTGCACGCCGTCGACCTTGCGACGGAGTGAGTCCCAAACAGGCCGAAGCTCCTTGTAGCTGTCTTTGATGTCGACGGTGATGATTGACACACCATATTTCGACAGGCTGTTGACACTGTCGAGTTCAGGCATCTCCTGGATAGCCTTTTCCAGTTTGTCGGTCACCAACTCTTCAACATGTTCGGGTGATGCGCCGGGAAACGAGGTTATCACTTGTGCGGTTCGGATAGGAAAGCCCGGATCCTGTGCTTGCGGTATGGAAAGAAATGAGGTGATGCCGAGCATAACAGCCGCGAGGATAACAAGCCCCATTAGCTGCTTTTTTTGCAAGGCCAGCTGGGTGATATTCATGATCGGTTATCCTCGACGAGCATCAAGACTTCCTGGCCGTCATAGATTTGATTGAGGCCAGCCGTAATGACTTTCTGGCCTTCAACCAGACCATGGGTGATCTCTATTGAGCCTGCGACAAACTTACCGGTTTCTATTGCTACTTTTCGAACGATGCCACGATTGCCGTCTTCTGGCTCAAAGGTCATGACATAGCGTTGTCCATTAGACTCATTGACCGTGTTCATCGGCACCCAAAGGCTGTCATTATTGACTAGG
Source organism: Photobacterium rosenbergii (assembly GCF_003026455.1). Taxonomy (GTDB): domain Bacteria; phylum Pseudomonadota; class Gammaproteobacteria; order Enterobacterales; family Vibrionaceae; genus Photobacterium; species Photobacterium rosenbergii. The sequence continues at coordinate 430,457 of NZ_PYMB01000003.1, read as the reverse complement.
AAGTCACGGCTGATGAGCAACTCTGCTGCCATGCCGGGGCGCAGCTTCGTGTTGCGGGTGTCAACTTGCGCTGTGACAAAGTAGGTACCGTTACTGCCCGTATTCAGACCGATTTCACTGATATGGGCATCGACAGGCTGTGACTGGGCCGCTGAAATAATGGCTTCGACAGGTTGTCCGATCCTCAGGCTCGAGACTGTCGCTTCTGAGATATTGGCTTTGACTTCCATCACATTGCCGCAACTCATCACGGCAATCATCTGTCCAGCGGAGACATTTTCATTTTCGGTGACATAGGTTTGGGTGACTGAGCAATGCTCTTCACTGGTTCGCAAGGTGGCGTATTGAACTTGCTGTTGGCTTAAATCGACAGCTTGCTGAGCCTGATCGATTTTGGCCAGGCCTACCTGATAGTCAGCCTTTGCTACGTCATAGTCCATCTCAGAAATCAGTTGTTTGGTGTGGAGTTCTTTCATGCGCTGATAGCGGGATGTACTGGCTTTGGCATTGGTGACTGCTTGCTCAAGCAAAGCTTCATTTTTGTTTAGGGCGAGCTGCAAGTCGTCATCAACGAGTGTTGCGATGACATCGCCGGCACGCAGTCGGGTGCCGGCTTTTGCCGGAAATGACTCAATGGTGCCGGATACCTGGAAACTAAGGTTAGTTGTTGAGGCTGATACGGTGGTGCCGGCGAAGCGGTGTTGGAAGTCAACTGGGCTGTTGGTTGCCGCGGTGATTCTAACGGGTCTGAGAGGTGCATCTTCTTCTTGGGTTGCGTTGTCTTTGCACCCAGTCAATGCCAATATACCCACCACTACAGGCAGGGCAATAAAGTGCGATCGGTATGTCATAAGCTTATGTTTCATAGAGTATTTAGTAAGTAGTCAAAGCTGTCTGTCGATAATTGGCACTAAGTGTGCTGGCAGCGAGCGCATTCATTGAGTCATAAGTCATCATCAGGAAAAGGATAAGGAGTGAAAAGGCGAATGAGAGCATGAAAAACATATATCTCCAGCGACTTTCACTGGTTAGCGAAAGGGTAAAGAAGACGATGACAGCAAGAAATGAGACAACGAAATAAGAGAGAAAAACCATCTAGGCGTTCCTGAATATACCAATAATCATCAGTTAAAAGCGGAATATATGTAAGCTAACTCAGCTAAACAATATTTTTGATTTATTTTGCAGTCAGGATCATGGAGTTGAAATTATATTGAAATGAATTGAAAAATAGATTTTTTAATGAATATAATGACTTTTATTAAGGTGTGATAACCTCAACTATCAGATGATTAATATCTGATAGTTGAGGTTATCTTGATTTGATTTTTATTATTCTGAGTTAAATTAACAAGCGGTAGGGGTTGTGAGTCGTTTATCGGTTAACTTGATGGCGGAAAATTTGTGCGCCTGCTTTTGACAAACGATAAATTCGATTGTCATCTTGAGTAATTAGCCCTGTTTTCTTAAGTTGCTGGATATGAAAGTTAAGTTTGGTGTGGTCTTCTATATCCAGTAAATGGAAGATTTCCATGAACTTCAACTCTTTATTATCAGTGAGTTGCTTGATGATTTCGCGACGGATCGGGTTAGAGAGTGCCGAATAAACTTTGTCGAGGTTCAACTCGCTGTCTTCAGGGAAAAAAGCCTTCTCAGCAATACAACGTTTTACGGTCATCAGTAATTTAGTGCTGTTAAAGGGTTTGGCAATGAAGTCATTCGCCCCTTTTTGCATGGCATCAACCGCGATATCTACCGTTGCAAATGCTGTGATAAGTACGATGGAAAGGTTTGGGTTGAACTGGCGCAAATTGGATATCGCTTCAGTGCCGGTCAAGCCCGGCAGTAAGTAGTCTAGGATGGCAAGATCAAAAATATGTTCTTGGCACAATGCCATTGCAGGCTCGGCACTTTCTGCTGAGTAAACATCATAGCCGGCATCTTCGAGAATATCGGTGATGTTCTCTCTCAGTAGTTGATCGTCTTCGACCACGAGGATTTTATGGCTCATGTTAGATCTCCTTGGCCAGTGTTGCGGTGACGGTAGTGCCAACCCCTTTTGAACTGTTAATCGCAAGCGTTCCTTTTTGGTCTGCTGCAATTTGCGCGCAAATAGCCAACCCTAATCCTGTTCCTTGACCGATAGGTTTGGTGGTGAAAAAAGGTTCAACTGCTTTATTTTGTGTTTGTATATCCATTCCACATCCGTTATCGGTAACTGTTAAGAGAATATATTCATACCCATCAATAACCTTTTCTTCGAACCTTATCATAATGTCTTTATTTTTGCCTGAAGCATCTATTGCATTACTGACTAAGTTGATAACCAGTTCTTCAAGTTTTATTGGGTTGCAGAATAAATAAATAGTGTCATTACCGCAAATGGAAATATTATAGCCCCTCGCTTTATGGGCCAGTAATTGTAGAGCGGAACTGACGGCTTTATTAATGAATGTTTTTTGGGTCACTTCCTCCGCAGAGCGAGAATAGTTGAGCAGGGCAGTACAAATTGTTGCAGCCCTATCTATCCCTAACCGGGTTCTTTTTACCAAATCCAATTGCTTTTGCTCAGTTAAGCGGTTTTCTAGCATATCGAGAGAAAGAGTCGATGAGGCTAGGGGGTTATTGATTTCGTGCGCGACACCGGAGGCCAGTTGGCCGATAGCCTTATATTTATCAGATAAATACGCTTGATGGAGCTGGGACTCTACCATACGCGCTTTTTCTTTATCGAAGACATTGAGCGCGAGGTAGAGGAACAATAGCAATAGGTAGGCAACACCAACACGCAAGTAAAAGAAACTGCTGTCCATTTCGACAGGGAAGGCACCTGCACTCAGGCTCATAAACAAAAAAGTGTAGCCAGTGTAACGGAAGTAGCGACCGTAGGCTTTTTTGTCATCGGCTAGCTGGCGACCGTAACTGATCATACAGGCACCGGCGATGAGTGTTGCCGGAAAGGCAAGGATGAATCGGGCGTAGACCTCCAAGCTCGTGATAGCCTCTTTGCTCAACGAAGGGCCAGACAGGCCATTGAGAAAAACAGCCAAATAAACGGCAGATACTATAAGCAACACCGCTCTCATTATTTGGCGAATCCTTTTACTCTGAACTACCGTGACCATCCAGGCAAACAGGAGCAGGAACAGGAAAGCCAGGCTCAGTTTACTCAGCCGCAACCATTCCACGTAGGTGGATTTGGGCTCTTGAATTCGGTCACCAAACAGGTTGATGTATAGCTCAGACCACTCATAGAAGGCATAGGCAAAGCTGAAGGCGGCAAGCGCCCACAAGCTATGGGAAATGGTGAGCTTACTGTAGCGAAAGTTACGAAACAAAATGGCGCAGCCAATAGAAAAGAAGGCAAGGCCATAAAATAAGTAGACGAGAAAGGTTGAGAAGTAGCTCATTTCAAACGAGTCCGAAGTGAAGTGCCGCTTCTTGAGGGTATTACGCTTTACGCAATTTAAGCAACCTAAACAATATGGTTGAAAAAAGAAAGCCGCCAGGAAACAGGCGGCAAAAGTGCTAGGAATATTATTGTTGTAGTGGTGGAAGGGAAATAGTCTCAAGCTACCCACTCTCGTCAGTAGCTTGAGGTGATTAGCAAACTCTATTTCACTTCAGGGTAAGTCTTGTAGCGTACACCCATCATTTGTTCCATACAGTGAACAACCTGACAGCTGTAGCCAAACTCGTTGTCGTACCAGATATAAAGCACACAGCGTTTGTCCTGGGCGATGGTCGCTGCGCCATCGACCACACCGGCATGGCGGGAGCCAACGATGTCACATGAAACAATCTCGGTTGATTCTGTGTAGTCGATTTGACCAGACAGCGGCGAGTTAAGTGCCATGTCACGCAGGTAAGCATTAAGCTCGTCTTTTTCAGCCACGCTGTTTAGGTTGAGGTTTGCGACGGCCATTGAGACGTTCGGGGTCGGTACACGGATCGCATTACCAGTTAGCTTACCAGCCAGTTCAGGTAGCGCTTTGGCAACTGCTTTCGCTGCACCGGTAGAGGTCAGAACCATGTTCAGCGAAGCGGAGCGACCGCGGCGTTCTCCCTTATGGAAGTTATCAATTAGGTTCTGATCATTGGTGAACGAGTGCACAGTTTCGATGTGACCGGAGTCAATGCCGTACTTATCGTTAATCGCTTTCAGGATTGGCGTAATAGCATTGGTGGTACAGCTGGCTGCCGAGACAATGGTGTCATCTTCTTGAATGACTGATTCATTGACCCCGAATACGACATTTTTCAGGTCACCTTTACCTGGTGCAGTCAGTAGCACTTTTTCTGCGCCGTTGCAGCCTAAGTGCTGGGTTAGTCCTTCTCGGTCTCGCCACATACCTGTGTTATCAACAACAAGTGCGTTATGAATACCGAACGCGGTGTAATCAACTTCGGCTGGGCTATTGGCGTAGATAACCTGGATATAGTTGCCGTTGACGATGATTGCTTTGCGGTTTTCATCAACGGTAATGCTGCCGTTGAACGGGCCGTGTACCGAGTCACGACGTAGTAAGCTCGCACGTTTTTCTAAGTCGCCATCTTTACCGCCACGAACCACAATGGCTTTGAGGCGAAGCGGGTAGCCCTGGCCACTTTTCTCTACCAGCAGTCTTGCAAGTAGGCGACCGATACGACCAAAGCCGTAAAGCACCACATCACGGGTTTCAACAGATTGCGTGCTGTTTAGTGATTCCAGTAAAGCGGTCTGTAGGAAGTCACTGATATTGTTCTCATCGTCATTGGTAGACCAGTAGCTATGTGCAAGTTGGCCAACATCGACTCGGCATGGTGATAGATCAAGGGTTGCCAGTGTTTGGATCAAAGGCAGCGTTTGGGCTGGCGACAATTCAGAGCCAGTGTAGCGGCGGGAAAGACGGTGGGATTTAACGATATCGATAACTGAGGTATTTACGATCTGCTTGCCGAACATTAGGACTTCAACGCCTTTCTGTCGGTATAGCTGTCCCAGTAGCGGGGAAATAGATTCAGCATTGGTTTGGCTTGTTTGCCAGTCTAGAAGGTATTTTTCTGGACTCATCGTTAGTTAGGACCTTTCACGTTAGGGAAGAGACCGCAGAGCGGTTTGTAATTTTTTTGTTATAGATTTTATGGCGAAGAGTGTAACGTTTGCGCGGTTTTTATCCTAGTAAAATTAACGGGTTAGAAATGTGATCTTGAGCAAGTTGAAACAGTGATGTAACGCAAGCTTTTTGTTGCTGTGATTCTGTGGCCCGTAAAAAATGTTCAGACTTATTTTTGAGCGATAACAAATAGTGTTAGCAATTTGACTCTCAAATTGGTGATTATCCGTAACTGGGAGTTTGATTATTATTTTATTTATTAAAAACAGATGCTTATGTTTGTTATTTATTGGTGCGCATCTTGCTTTCTTAAAATAGTCAGGACTTTTCGTCGATAAGATTTACAGGAGTAAGATGGTGGATAAACGTGCAGTAACCGCATCTGAGAAAATTTCCTCTTTATTGTCCTCTTCGCTATTAGGGCTATATCGCCAATTGTTGACCCGCAAGTTCTTAATCTTGATGGGGGTTGTATCTTTGAGTTTGCTATTGATGACTGCAATGTTGATGTTATTGGTTAGCAGTGAAAGCCCACCATCATCAGTGTTTATTCTGGTTAATCTACTTCTCCCACTGACTATATTCGTCTTGGTAGCAGGTTATCTCTTTCACTCACGGGTAACACGCCCAATTGCTTTAATGGCGGAACAACTTTCCTTAGTTGGGAAAGGCCAGGTGACCCTGCAAGAGTTGACCGACAAAGATTCTGAAATAGGCCATCTTGCACGACAAATCCAATCCGTCGACTCCAAGCTATTTTATCGTAATAACAAGCTCTTGCAGCTCAATGAGGCGTTGGAACGACAGTCAATCCAACTTAAAAAGGCATATCAGGTAAAGTCTGAGTTTATGGCAAATATGAGCCATGAGCTTCGCACTCCTATGAATGGCATACTCGGTTTCATTCAATGTCTACAGCAAAAGAACCTTGGTCGGGAATCAAACCAGCAGGTCGAATATATTAAGGATTCCGCTTTCACTTTACTCACCTTAATCAATGAAGTGCTTAATTTTTCAAGGTTAGAAAGCGACCGGGTTGAGCTCTGTGAAAGTGATTGTAATTTATCTCGTTTGGTTCAATCTTGCGTTAACTCTGTAGCGCAAGAGGCTAGCCTGAAAGGATTGAAAATTGAGGTGAACTTACCGGAAGAAGAGCGCTGCGATGTTCATGCCGATGGGCAGCACCTACGGCAAATATTGACTAATTTACTGAGTAACGCGGTTAAGTTTACAGATCAAGGGTTTGTTAAGGTCAGCATCGATTGGTTGCGTGAAGAGGCGAATGAAATTGAAGTTTGTATCAGGGTGATTGACAGCGGGATCGGCATCTCCGATTGTCAATGTGAGGAAATATTTGATGCATACAGTCAAATTGACGGTTCTATCTCTCGTCAATATGGCGGTACGGGGTTAGGGCTTGCAGTGTCGAGTCGTCTCTGTGATTTACTCGGGTCCAAATTAAAGGTGGTTAGCCAAAAAGGCGTCGGGAGCGAGTTCTCGTTCCGCTTGAGGTTAAAAAAAGCGTTGAATACGACTGAGCCCCAGTCGGTTGCTCTTAGTAGTGATGAAGTCTGTGACTTATCCAAGTTCTCTCACTGTCGGATACTCGTGGCTGAAGATCAGTACGTCAACCAACAACTCGTGATTGCATTCCTCAAATCTATGGGGCTGTGCAATATTGATGTGGTCGACAATGGTGAAGAGGCGGTTAACTACCTAGATAAAAACCTACCGGATCTCATCTTAATGGATTGCCAAATGCCCGTAATGGGAGGATTAGAAGCAACAAGAAAAATCCGCGAAAAGCAAAATTGTGCGCAGCTCCCAATTATCGCCCTAACGGCCAACGTGTTGGAAAGCGAAAAGCAACAATGTTTTGATGCTGGAATGGATGCATATTTAGCAAAGCCCATTATCAAAATTAATTTGTTCAGTACTTTGCTTAGTGTGTTGAGTGCAGATGCGGTAAGTTAAAGCCCTTATCAATATGGCGAATGATAAGGGCCTGATTAAGTTCTTATGTAGAGAGCAATGTTGCTCATACACTCAGTGTTATGCGCTTAGTAATAAGCCTTCTTTACCAGCTAAGGTGATGTTTAGCTCACCGTCTTTGCATTCCCATTCGTCGCCAGTTAACAGGTCGGTTAACACCTTATCCTCCGGCAAGCCTAATTGCCAAATCGGTAGAGTGATCGCTTTGGATGAGTCACTATTGTTAATCAGGGTGATTAATTGCTTTCCTTCCAGCTTACGAGCATAAGCCAATTGTTGTTGCTCTGCATACAGCCATTGGATGCTACCTTCTTGTAACGCCAAATGGGACTTTCGTGTCTCGATAAGCTTACTGACAAAATCGAAGGTTGAGTTAGGCGATTCTGTACGTTCCCACGGGAAACAGCGGCGGTTGTCTGGATCATGTCCGCCTTCTAGCGCAACCTCGGTACCGTAGTAAATACATGGTGTACCCACATAGGTAAACAGCATCAACAGGGCTAGCCTCATAGTGTCTTGATCACCGTTTAGGGTGGTCAAAAAACGCATGGTATCATGGCTGTCCAACTGGTTGAGCTGGGCTAACTGGTTATGCCACGGCACTTTGCCACGAACTTCTTCCAACCATTCGGCGAACTCGGCCGCGTCAATTTTACAGTTATGGTAGGCAATATCTTTGTTGGCAAAGAAGGCGCGCACTGGATGGGCAAAACCATAGTAATTCATTGCGCCATCTTCTTGATCGCCCTCGAGCCAGTTGGTGGCTTCGAAGAAGTGCTCACCCAGTACATAACACTCCGGGTTTACTGATTTCGCCGCGTTACGGAAGGCTTTGACATAATGGGCATTGTTCGCCGCACCCACACCTTCGCCCAGCATATGGATGACATCAAAGCGCCAGCCGTCGATGTTGTAAGGTGGGCGGAGCCATTGCTTGATGACGGCATCCTCACCAGCATAGATATAGTCTTGTACTTCAGGGTTTGAGAAATTGAGTTTTGGCAGCGAATCAATCCCTTTCCAACCAATGTAGTTGTTACTTTCGCCATCGAATTGGTAATAGTCACGAAAAGGGGAGTCTGGGTTGCCAAATGCGCCCACCGTTTCTTGCGGTTGTTGATAGCGGTTAAACCAAGGGTGATTAACCGAAGTGTGGTTATAGACGGCATCCAACACAATCTTCATATCGCGCTGATGCAAGTTGTCTACCATCTTACCAAACTGTTCGTTGGTACCCAGATGCGGGTCGATACAGGTGTAGTCGGTGGTATCGTATTTATGATTACTTGGAGCTTGGAAGATAGGGTTTAGGTAAAGCGCTGTGACCCCTAGAGATTGTAGATAGTCCAACTTATCTTCGATACCTTTCAGGTCTCCGCCATAAAATTCATTCGGCCCATTGCTGTCATGAGAATCTGAGACCGGCGCACCCCATTTTTTGGCGATAGTCGGCTTTTCATCGCCTTTTAGGTAGTACTCATTATCTACCACACTGATTGATGGGTCCCCGTTGTTAAAGCGGTCAGGGAAGATCTGGTAGAAGACTTGGTTCTTGACCCATTGAGGAGGCTGGTGCTGGGCGTTGTACTTGAAATGGGACTCTCGGCCCGGCATACGAGGGTTGATCCCTTTACTGTCTAGCCACCACTGGCGGCTATTTTGCATCACTTTGAAACAGTAATGAGTTAACGCTTTGTCTTTATTCAGTGGGATTTGACCATGCCAGTATTGGAGTCTGCCATCGGTTTTCCCTTTTTCCATATCAATGAGCATTTCTTCATTGTCTGGCTCACAACGAATGAAGATGGTGGAAATGAGGGTATCTGCTTCGCTAGCTAGCGTCAGAGTTAGGGTATTCTCTGACACTGTTACCCATTGCTTGTCCTGTCCGTGGTAAAAAAAAGGCTTAGTCGTCATTGTTATTCCGCCCTCAGAAGTCGATGTTCTCAATACCATAATGGTTTTATTGCAAAAATGAATCCTCCCGATTCAAAAAATTCAGGCGTAGGCGGGGGCGTAGAGTGAAATGTCTGTTATGTCGTATTTTTGCGGAGAAATGACTTACCGCTGCTAGATAGAGCAGCGGCTGTTTGAGGTATATGCGATTTCTTTTTTGCGCATTGGCATACTGTCGACCAACTGGGTGATGTGCTGCCAATTGGTTTGCTCGTTCCAGCGGTATTTTTCCAGACCATCTTTACCAATCAGGATAGCGGTATGTTCGTTTCGGGATACCTTGTAGAGCTTTTCTAACCTGACGATATCTTCTGGGCTGAAAACATCCGAAGGCTTATTGAAACCATCTTTGGTCATCACAACAACGACAATATCCCGCTCTTGCAACATACAATCATGCATCAAGGATTCTTTTATGAAGGTATTGACGTGTTGGTCTTTTTCGGGGGCGAAGTAGAGAATACTGCGATGGTTCCAGTGCATGGATCCCATAGGATAGGAGAGTGCGTTTGCACTAAATACCAATACGATCGTCGCTAACAGATTTTGAAACAGCTTACTCATTGTCGTCTTCCTTCCTAGTGGTACGGTGGAAAGCCGGTGATGGCGCTGGGTAATATTCAACGCTGCTGCCAATAACTAACGACATACTTGTCGGATTGGATCAAAGGTGCAAATCTTGTCTCATTGTTGTGCCTTTTAGTATATACCAAGTGCCGGAGGGCAGGGGAAGCGGGAGGGAACACTCCCACTATAAGGGTTAGGAAACGGTGTACTTTGCCATATGCTCAGCAACATAGTCGATAAACACACGGAGACGTGCTGGCATGAATTTGGTTTGGGCGAATTGCAAGGCGATATCCCCCTGGTAATTACCTTTGATAGTCCAATCTTCCAATACCGGCTTGACCTCGTTTTCTTCGAGGGCCTGTTTGATAACAAAGTCTGGGAAAATGCCTATCCCTAAGCCATCCATGACACCGCGTAAGCGCATTTGGGAATGATTGACCGCGTAGCGCCCTTTGACGGGGATAGTGTGCATCTCGCCATCTTTGACGAAATCCCAGATATGGTCGGTTGTGGTTTCACCCAAGTAGAGGCAGTCGTGGTCCAACAGTTCCGTCGGGTGAGTAGGTGTACCTCGTTGCTCAAGATAATCTGGGCTAGCACATAAGCTCAAACTGACTTTTCCAAGCTGCTTCAAGACCAAGCCTTCGGTGGGTTTTTCTGTGAGGCGAAAAACGACATCGATACCTTCGGAAATAAGGTCTATGTCACCATCCCTAGCTTTGAGTTTTAGCTCGATATCAGGGTATTGGGTCAAGAAAGGCAGAACCATAGGTTGCAGGACGATACTCAAGAAAGCTTTCGGCGCTGCTACAGTAACTGAGCCTGAAGGCGTTTCGTGCTCTGAGCTGGTGAACTCGACAATTTGCTTGGTCGCTTCTAGCAATGCACAGCATTGATCGTAGATACCCTTGCCCGACTGCGTGATTACTAGCTTGCGGGTAGTACGTTCGAGCAGTTTGGTTGATAAGGTCTGTTCCAATCGGGAAAGCTGTTTGCTCAAAGCCGAAGGGGTGACACCAAGCTTTCTTGCTGCAGCAGTAAAGCTGCCTTCATCAACAACTATTTTAAAGACTGCCAATTCAGGCATTAAGGCGATTAGTTTATTTGTGTCCATAATTCACGAGACCTTTTCCACGAGAGGGGATAATAGTCTGAATACTCTTTGATTAGAATGGCTGTAGTTCAAAGATCCTGTGAAATTGCATTAATTGCAGGTAAATCACCTAATCTATAAATGGAAATATTGCTCAAATAGGCGTTTTACACGCGTATTTGTGCTGGTTGTCAATCGGTGGCGACTGGCAAACGATATTATTGTGAGGAACATCATGTCTGCCGCATTCTATGATCAAATCAAACAGCAAATAGAAGAAGTAAAAGCTGAAGGTCTGTACAAATCTGAGCGTGTAATTACATCTCAGCAAAAAGCTGCTGTTGAAATCAGCACGGGTGAAGAAGTACTTAACTTCTGTGCCAACAACTACCTTGGTCTTGCTAACCACCCTGAGCTAATCAAAGCAGGTCAGGAAGGTATGGATAAGCACGGTTTCGGTATGGCATCTGTTCGCTTTATCTGTGGTACTCAAGACATCCACAAAGAGCTTGAGCAGAAACTATCTGAATTCCTAGGTAAAGAAGATACTATTCTTTACACATCTTGCTTCGATGCCAATGCTGGCCTGTTCGAAACTATTCTTGGTAAAGAAGATGCGATCATCTCTGACGCATTGAACCATGCCTCTATCATCGATGGTGTTCGCCTTTGTAAAGCAATGCGCTTCCGTTACGCGAACAACAACATGGAAGAGCTTGAGCAGCAGCTGATTGCCGCTAAAGAAGCGGGTGCCCGCAATACGCTTATCGTAACTGACGGCGTATTCTCTATGGACGGCGTTGTTGCCAACCTACCTGCAATCTGTGACCTTGCTGACAAGTACGGTGCACTAGTGATGGTTGATGACTCTCACGCTGTTGGTTTCATGGGTAAAACCGGTGCCGGTACGCACGAGTTCCACGATGTGGTTGACCGTATCGACATCATCACAGGTACCCTAGGCAAGGCAATGGGTGGTGCTTCAGGCGGTTACACTTCTGGTAAGAAAGAAGTCATCGACTGGCTACGTCAGCGTTCTCGTCCGTACCTATTCTCTAACTCTGTTGCGCCAGCTATCGTTAACGCTTCTATTCGCGTTATTGACCTGCTGAAAGAAAGCGGTGACCTACGTGATCGCCTATGGTCAAACTCTGAGCACTTCCGTACACGTATGGAAGCGGCTGGCTTCACTATGGGCGGTGCTGACCACGCTATCATCCCAATCATGCTGGGTGATGCAAAAGTTGCGGCTGAATTTGCCGAGCGTGCACTTGCGAAAGGTATCTACGTTATTGGTTTCTCTTTCCCTGTAGTACCAAAAGGCCAAGCACGTATCCGTACTCAGATGTCAGCGGCTCACTCTCCAGAGCAACTAGACAAAGCTATCGATGCCTTCATTGAAGTGGGCAAAGACATGGGCATCATTTAAGCCCATATTCCCAGTAGTTCAAGGGCAAAGGGCTGGCAATGTATCAGCCCTTGCAATTCTACCCTGCAGTAGGAACAAATAATGAAAATCAAAGCACTTTCGAAACTAAAGCCTGAACAAGGCATTTGGATGACCGAAGTGGACAAGCCTGAGCTTGGCCATAACGATCTACTTATCCGCATCAAGAAAACGGCTATCTGTGGTACAGACGTACACATCTACAACTGGGATGAGTGGTCACAAAAGACAATTCCTGTCCCTATGGTTGTTGGTCACGAGTATGTGGGTGAAGTTGTAGGCATTGGCCAGGAAGTCCGTGGCTTTGAAATTGGCGACCGTGTGTCGGGTGAAGGTCACATCACATGTGGTCACTGCCGTAACTGCCGTGGTGGCCGTACCCACCTTTGTCGCAACACTACAGGTGTTGGTGTAAACCGTGAAGGTGCATTCGCAGAATACCTAGTGATCCCTGCGTTCAACGCATTCAAGATCCCTGAAGGTATCTCTGACGACCTAGCGTCTATCTTTGACCCGTTCGGCAACGCAGTACACACTGCATTGTCTTTCGACCTTGTTGGTGAAGACGTACTGATCACTGGTGCTGGCCCAATCGGTATCATGGCAGCTGCAGTTGCTAAGCACGTTGGTGCACGCCACGTTGTGATCACTGATGTGAACGAATACCGCTTGGATCTTGCACGTCAGATGGGCGTTACCCGTGCAGTAAACGTTGCTGAAGAGAAGCTAGAAGACGTTATGGCTGAGCTAGGCATGACTGAAGGTTTCGATGTTGGTCTAGAGATGTCTGGTGTACCTTCTGCATTTAACAGCATGCTAACTAGCATGAACCACGGTGGTAAGATCGCCCTGCTAGGTATTCCACCATCAGACATGGGCATCGACTGGAACCAGGTGATCTTCAAAGGTTTGATCATCAAGGGTATCTACGGTCGTGAAATGTTCGAAACTTGGTATAAGATGGCAAGTTTGATTCAATCAGGCCTTGATCTAACGCCAATCATCACTCACCACTACAAGATTGATGATTTCCAGGAAGGCTTCGACATTATGCGTTCTGGGATGTCAGGCAAGGTTATCCTAGACTGGGAATAATCCTTACCGGATAGAGAAAAACGGGCTTTCGAGCCCGTTTTTTTATTTGGTCATCTAGCGAGTAACGAATAGTGACTAAATGGCCTGATATTGCCCATTATATTTTTAGCAATAGAAGGTCACATGGCATATTGCGTACCAGCGCAGCGGCTTCAGAAAATATTTGAGTGAATGCGTTGGTTTTATGATGGCCCATAAGTAATAGGTCAACATTGTGCTCTTTGATACTGTAGCGAATTTCGTTTTCAACCACACCGCAACATACTAGATATTTATCAACTGCGACTTGCATATTTTGGATCTGTTTTTTCATCTCATCAACAGATGCATGTAATTCTTTTTTTTCGTAGTCGTCGAGATTAATATCCAAAATACCAAAATCGTAATCTTCAAAATCCATGTTGACATGAATAATGTTGAGTTTGGCGTCTGGGAATGCAGTAGCGACTTCTTCGGCTTTTTTTAGTACGGCCTCGGTATTATCATCGAAATCCAGTGCTAACATGATGTTTTTGTAACTCATAATTCACTCCTTATCATATAGAACGCAGCCCTAGCGAAAACGTAAATCAACAGGATAATGCTAGGTGCTTGTTTTATTTGCTTTTCAAACCATTAAGGCCAACACGCCTAAAAACAGAGTTAGTAGTCCGGTAAATTCAGACGACCAGAGATCATTTAGGCGCTTGAACATATTCATTTCCATCGAAACCTCAAAAAAAGAAAAGCAGTAGAAAGGCAAAGGTTAGGAGGGGGGGAATATAATGATGAGAATGACTGGACCTTTCCTTAAAACCTAATGCTTTGGCTTCGGCTTGATTAAGGTTAAATTCAATTTTTTCACAGTATTCATCTAATTCGTGCATAACCACCTCCGTTTCAGTAATTAAAGTCTACTGCTGGAGGTGGTTCACTTAAACTCAATTAAAATTAATGGGGGTTCAGGCTGGCTTAACCGTTATATCCAATCATAAATCAACAGACCTAGACTGATTCGGTTGGTGTAATGGTCATAGTCGATAAGGCTTTCGCCATAGCCGTTGTAGTATTGCAAATAGAGTTTAACGGTCTCGTAGACAGGGAAGGCCCAGCTTAGCTCAACAGCTCCTTTGTTATCGCTGGTGCGGAAGTTATTTCGCAACAGGATACTCATTAAATGCCCATCATTTTTATAGCTCAAGCGGTAGTTGCCGTAACCTAGGTATTTATCAATGTCCGGATTGTCATCGTCATCAGCATCTTCTGGTAGTCGGTACCAAGGCTGGATTGATAACAGGAAGTTGCCTTTGGTAAGTTCAAAATTGGCATATATCCGGTTCCAACTGCGGGATAGCGGTTCAGAGCGACCATTGGATTGATGTATCAAACCAAAATCAGTGGCAATCAGTTGAAAGCCGAACACGTCATAATTGGAATAGTAACTGACAAAAACTTCAGGGCTGTAGTTAGTTTCTCGAAACGGTGCGGATTCACCTGAATTATAGAGTTGCCACCATGCAGTTTGTGTATAGCCAAACCACACATCCCAGTTATCTTTGTACAGGTTATCCCAGAGCTTTATTTTGCCGCTTATCTGAAATTTGACCTCGAGGTTATCCATTTCTGAACCGGGCCTAAGCTGTTGCCAGATTTCTTCATTAGGTTTGTCGTTATAAGATGCCGGTAAAATATAGCTGGGCTCATGGGGCGTTAAACGAAACAGTTCTCGTTGGTTAAAGTAATGGCTAATTCCGCTAATGGACATTTCATCCAGATTGAAATCGTCTGGCTGCTTATCTGCAGCTTGTCCATCTGTAGTAAGTGAAGGGCTTTTCATTGAGCGAGAAAGCGAATCATAGCAAGCTAACCGCTCGGTATCGTCAGTAATACTGTGGCAGTCTTGTGCAGCATAGCTTGATACCGGCAGAAAGGTAGCCATTGGCAGTATGGTAAATAAGGGGGATAACTTTAACATCGCTCATCCTTTAGCAAACGTCTGTATCAAACTTAGTTCGAAAAGGAAGGCAATACAAAGCGAAGTGTCTGAAAATTGTCAGAAAAAAACGGGCTAGATAGCCCGTTTTTTCTTTGAATGTTGGTTGCTGATCAGCATTAGCCGATAATAGCACTCATAGCAACAAGGGTAACCAAGCCGCCCATCATAGGAATAGCGGTACGCTTCACCAGTTCAATTGGAGAGATACCAGCAACGCCTGCACAAGCAATAACAACGCCGGCAACAGGTGAGAATGAACGGAAGATGCCTGAAGACAACTGCATTGGTAAAGCAAAGGCGGCTGTAGATACGCCTAGTGTCCCAGCAATTTGCGGAGCTAGATCCGAGAAGCTGAAGAATGGCGCGTTACCCGAACCTGATAGCAGTGCTGTTGCACCGATGATAGTGACCATAACAATGATCATCGGAAGGTAGCCAAGGCCGGCAGTCGATGTTGCACCTAGCAACATGCCGATAAAACCAATGGTGCTCAAACCGACAACGAAGGTTTGTGCAGCAATGATTAGCGATACAACGCTGGCGAATGCTTTACCCA
Source organism: Photobacterium rosenbergii (assembly GCF_003026455.1). GTDB lineage: Bacteria > Pseudomonadota > Gammaproteobacteria > Enterobacterales > Vibrionaceae > Photobacterium > Photobacterium rosenbergii. Next base: position 414,677 of record NZ_PYMB01000003.1, on the reverse strand, counting down.
TACCATCTAGGAAGATCTTCAATGAAGCCGCCACTTTCTTGCCGTCACGGTTAACGATGAAGTCGCATACCATTGCGATGAACAAGCTAGTGAACATCGCTGTTACAACATCGACTTTAATCCAAGAGATAGCGAAGTTACTGAATGTCAGTAGCATCAGTAGTGGTAGGATAGGAAGAATTGCAAACCACTTAGGCGCCTCAACCGTTTCTTGCTCAACTTCTTTTAGCTCGTGAGTGACGCCATTTTCTGCATCTTTCTTGTCGAACCAGCGCTGGCAGAAGAAGTGAAGAACCGCGATGACAGCCATGATCACCGGGGCAACAACGATCTGGTGGTTAACAAAGTAAGTTGCAGCATCAATACCGATAACTTCCGCAGCTTTCAGCGAGTTTCCTGAGGCTGGGCCAAGGTCCAAACAAGCCGTTGTGGCTAGTACAGCCGCTGTAGAAGCAGGCGTACACCCGATACGTACCAATACTGGGTACATGGCAACAAGGAGTAGCATTGCCAGGCCAACAGCAGATGGGATGAAGATGTTGATGATCTGGCCAAGTACGTAGGTAAGAGCAAGAACAACATAAGGGCTCTTGATCAATGAAAGCGGCTTGGTTGAAACCTGTACCATGGCATTGGCGGCACCAATGTGGTTCATGTAACTAGAGAAACCCGCCACACTCATAATGATCAAACCAAGGTTAGCAACCGTGGATGATGAAAGTGCTTTAATAACAAGGAAAAAGTCAAAAACAATGGCACCAGATGAATTAGTACCAGAAGGCAGGAAATCGCTATTACCGGCAGCGACACCGATAAGGATCATTAATAGACCAGCTGCAAATAGCGCGGCTTGCGTGTTGTATTTCTTAACAATCAAATAACCCGCACCAAATATGATGGGTAGCGATAGCAATGGGATGATCATGTTTATTCTCGCAAAAATAAATAGGTACAGAATGTTGATGGTTGATAATCAAAATATGTATATGAGCGTCATTAAATAAAAATCACCAACAACCTTGAATCTATTTAACATCCCTGTATCAAATGTTGCTCCTGCAACGCATAGATCCATGAATTCCTTGCTGCATCTGACATCTAACTTAACTGCAAAAACGAAGATGTGATTGACGCTAGCATAATGGAAATAGACAAACTGATTTCAAACTTAGAAATTGATTTAACGAATGCCTGACATAATCTTACTGAAAAGAGTTATTGAAAGAAGGAATACGTCATGTTTGTTGAGACCTAGGTCATATTGAGCACTGTAACAAAACATGTCGCGAGATGAATGATGAAATATCAGTAAATGGCTTTGATGTAATTAAAGTAATATAAAAACAAATTAACAATAAAATAAGCGTATTTGTTTTATATTTCACCTAATTGTTAATGATGCTTAATTGATTAAGCGAGAAGGGTAACATTCAGTTCTTAATAGTATTGTCCTAAGAACTTGGTTTATATTCAACTGGTTTCTATTCTGAGGTTGGGTTTTGTGAGGTAGGTTTTTGATTTCTAGTGACGGGGTAACGGTGTGGTGCTATTCGCCTTTGAAATCAACCCGTGATGAAGTTCACAAAAGCTGTTATACTCCGCGTACATGGTGAGGAAGTCGTCTTTAATGGCGGCTTTTTTATTGCTTGATAGACATCATTATTGGAACAGTACATTGATTTCAACAGCTAATATCACAATGCAGTTCGGCGACAAGCCACTGTTTGAGAATATCTCAGTTAAATTTGGTGGTGGTAACCGCTATGGCCTAATCGGAGCGAACGGCTGTGGTAAGTCAACCTTCATGAAAATCCTTGGCGGCGAACTAGAGCAGTCAGGAGGTACTGTTTCACTTGACCCTAACGAACGTATGGCAAAGTTAGGTCAGGATCAGTTCGCTTATGAAGAATACTCAGTGGTTGATACTGTAATCATGGGCCACAAAGAGCTTTGGAAAGTCAAAGAAGAACGTGACCGCATTTACGCATTGCCTGAAATGTCTGACGAAGACGGTATGCGTGTAGGCGACCTTGAGACTGAGTTCGCCGAAATGGACGGTTACTCAGCTGAAGCGCGTGCAGGTGAACTTCTACTTGGTCTTGGTATTCCTGAAGAGCAGCATTTTGGCCTAATGAGCGCCGTTGCGCCAGGCCTTAAAGTACGAGTTCTTCTTGCTCAGGTGCTGTTTGCTGACCCAGACATCATGCTACTTGACGAACCAACCAACAACTTGGATATCCATACAATCAGCTGGTTGGAAGAAGTTCTATTGGCGCGTAACTGCACCATGATCATCATCTCGCACGACCGCCACTTCCTAAACAGTGTTTGTACGCACATGGCTGACCTTGATTACGGTGAACTTCGCCTATTCGCTGGTAACTATGATGAGTACATGATTGCTGCGGAACAGGCTCGTGAGCGCCTGCATGCAGACAATGCCAAGAAGAAAGCACAGATCGCTGAGCTACAAACCTTTGTGAGCCGCTTCTCTGCTAACGCATCTAAAGCGAAGCAAGCGACATCTCGTCAGAAGCAACTTGATAAAATTCAGCTAGATGAAGTGAAAGCATCGAGCCGCCAATCACCGTTTATCCGTTTTGATCAGGAAAAAGAGCTTTTCCGTAACGCATTGGAAGTTGAAGGCCTGAAGCAAGGCTACGGTGACAACATTCTGATCAACGGTGTGAAGATGTTGGTTGAAGTTGGTGAGCGTATCGCGATCATCGGTGAGAACGGTATTGGTAAGTCGACTCTTCTAAATACCCTTGCTGGTGCAATGGAGCCGATGGACGGCATGGTGAAGTGGTCAGAAAACAATAACATTGGTTTCTACGCTCAGGACCACAGTGCTGACTTCGAAGAAGACATGACACTGCTTGAGTGGATGGGTCAATGGAAGAAAGACGGCGACGATGAGCAAACTGTTCGTGGTATTCTTGGCCGTATGTTGTTCTCACAAAATGACATCAAGAAGTCTGTGAAAGTAATTTCTGGTGGTGAGCAAGGTCGTATGCTGTTTGGTAAGCTGATTATGCAAAAGCCAAACATCCTACTGATGGATGAACCAACTAACCACATGGATATGGAATCGATCGAGTCATTGAACCTGGCGCTTGAAAACTTCAAGGGCACCCTGATGTTCGTTTCCCACGACCGCCAGTTCGTATCTTCGATTGCGACACGTATCCTTGAAATTACCAAAGACGGTGTTGAAGATTTCCACGGTACCTATGACGAGTACCTAGCGAAGAAAGGCCTGAACGGCTAAACACGTTACTGGATACATATTGTGATAAAAGCCGCCGAGTAGAGGCGGCTTTTTGTTATATTACGGTAATGAAGCTAACTGCGTTCAATACATAGAAGGAAGAAAAATGAAGATTTGGGTCGACGCTGATGCTTGTCCTAATGTCGTTAAGGAAATTTTGTTCCGTGCCGCGAATCGGGTAGGGGTGGCTGTGACCTTGGTGGCAAACCAGTTTATTCGCGTACCACCTTCACCGCATATTAAGTCAATTCAGGTCGAATCTGGGTTTGATGTAGCCGACAACTACATTGTTCAGCAAGCAGAGCCGGGCGATTTGATCATAACGGCCGATATCCCGCTTGCCGATGAAGTGATCACCAAGGGAGCCCATGCCTTGAATCCTCGTGGTGAGATGTACACCAAAGATACCATTAAGCAGCGCCTTCAAATGCGTGATTTTATGGAAACAATGCGAAGCTCTGGTGTACAAACCGGTGGCCCTGCGCCATTGAGTCAGGCCGATAGGCAGAACTTTGCCAATAAGCTTGATGCGTTTTTGGCGAAGAATCACCGTAAGTAACGGTTACATTAACGCGCAGTATGATTGGGCGGTGAGACTACTCACTCGTTTCACCGTCCTTGTCTGATTTCTCTTTGTCTTGCCCATCTTCAGCGTCTTTATCGCCGTTAGCTTTTTCTTCGTTAGCTTTTTTCTCCTGCTCTTGTTTTTCTTGCTCTTCTTTCTCTTTCTGGGCTTCTTGTTCTTCGAGCACCGCTTTAGGTGTTGATTTCTCTTTCTTTTCCACCCGGTAGGCAAGGGCTAATCCAAACGCTGAATTTTCGTCGGTAACCAACTCTTCAAGTGCTTTGCTGTCGACCTGATCTAATTGGCCCATTTCACTTGCACTGCGCTTGGATTTTCCGATCACTTCATCATCGGGAAGATCAACCATAATGGTGGCGGCTTCAGTTAGGGCAGTTGCGTATTCTTCCGGATCGTTAAGATCGTAATCGGTGATTTTCATATGCTGGCGCAGTTCCAGCGCCCAATTGAGAGCCAGAAAAGGGATTGAAGCGGTTTTGTTGTCTTTGCCATCAGGTTTGGGTGGTTTGTAACTGATGCCATTAAGGAAATTCACCAATGAGAGGTATTTATCATGCTTTAGCTGTTTCATGCCGATGTATTCAGGCAGGTCATCGGGTTTTATCTTTTTCCCTTTCTCATTGACCAACCAAACCTCATTGTCATTGTTCATTTCGGCCCAGAAATCATCGCCGGAACCCAATAGGTTGTGATTGACTTTAACGGTGATTGGTACGCTGGTTCCACCATTGGGCATATCCCAGAATGTCGATAGCAGTGTAAGACCCTCGGTCAGGTAAAGCACTCCTTCTTCTGGGCCAATAACAACGGTACTCAGTACATCAGTATCTTGGCCTGCTTTTCCTGTACATTGATAGGTTTCAGGATCGGTCGGTATGGAATTGTCATCCCACTTTTTAACACCTTTGGCACCGTTAACCCTGCACAGGTCGTTATACATATTCTTGAGATCAGCTTTATATCGCTGCAGGTTGGCAAAGATTTGATCGTAATCGAGGACAGCCTGGGTTGGCAGGAGTTGATCTAAGGGGATGGTAATCGAGTCACCGTTTTCCAGCTCGCTATAGTTGATCTTCTCTGCGTGCAAGAGAGAAGGGGTACACAGAACCGCACCTAGAATAAGTGAGCACCAACGCTGACGATACATAAACACAGCCTCAAACCTTTTTTTAACTCAGTCTAGCAAAGCTGAGCGGAAGCATATGTTTCATCAGTGAGTGGTGTTGCCCCAAGAGGTCAAATAGCCAGTTGGGGCGGAGTAGAAGTGATAATGTGAAGGGTTAGATGCCGAGTTCGTCGAGAAGGTCTAGATCAACCTCTGCTACCTTGGTTTCAGTTTTTGACTGAGGCTGACTTTGCGCGGCTTCGATAATGCTGTCGGGATCGCAGTCTTCAGCTTGGTCAAACTCTTCCAATTGGATGAACTCAGTTTTGTCCATGGCCAGTTCAAGGTAGAAAATGTTGTTCTTATCAGTTGTAAAACTGACGCGCCGCGCCTGAGGGCGGTCTAGGTTAGTATCAACAGACAGTAAAACCTGTTTGTTGAGCGCTAGCATTTTGGGCTGGTTTTGAGTGATTGATACCTGAAGTTCTCGGCGAATTTTACTAGTGAAATCGCCCACTACCTGATTCATCAACTCACCAAGGACATCGGCGACCTCGTCTGACGTATGGTGAATAGCCAGTTCATCTGCCGATATGCCCATTTTGAGCATGTATTCTTGGTAGAGCTCTAAAGCAGCCTGATGAGAAAAGTTGGCGACTACCAGTCCGGTAAAGCCACCATCAAAAAGAACGAAACACCCAATATCTGGCTTTAGGCTGGTCTTATTGATTTTTTGTACCATTGCAGAGTAACTAACTTGACTGTCGGTTGCTGCTGAAAGGACGCTTGAAAATGATTGGCAAAGCTTGAGTAAGATATCGTCGGTAGTGATGACTTTGGTTTTTTTCATTAGGCTAGAGTGCTGCTGTGTATAAGAATGAAAAGTGTGACATTAAAAGCAGATAATTGCACAGCCTATGGCTTAGGGGCTTGAGCTGGTTCACTTTTTCAACCCATAAGCCACGGCTTTATACCCTTGTGGTATTGGCAGAGTTAGGCGAAACGTTGCTCTAGATACTGGATGATATCGTTAGATTCATACATCCAGGTAACATCGCCAGCTTCATCTTCGATACGTAAGCAAGGCACTTTACGCTTACCGCCGCCATTGATAAGGGCTTGCTCATTATCAGGCTTTTTGGCATCAACAGTCTCTAGTGGTAGGTTCATCTTCTTCGCTGCTCGGCGAACCTTGACACAAAAAGGGCAGGACTCAAATTGGTAAAGCGACATCGACTCCAATTCTTTGTCGATGCGTTGTTGCTCTTCAGTGCTGCGTTGCTGAGGCTTGGGAGAAAAAACGGCATTGAGCAATAAAATGAGCTTGCCAAGCACGAGGCGGATTACTTTCATTGTAATAAATTCCTTTAGATTTATAGTCTTTTCATCATACCTGTTTATCAAATGTCAAAAAACCCTGCTTATGTTAAGGCTAATAAGTAAGGCATGTTGATAAGCTTAAGTGTTTGAATTAATAGAGTGTCAATAATGGTATTGAATCAGTGACAAAAAGCGATCCATGTCACTCTGTCGATATTTTAATACAGCTAAAAATATAAAATTCAAATAAAGCCGTTATCATAATCAAGTTGGTAAGCAATCTAGGTCATATCTTGGTGTCATATAACAAGACTGTTTTAATTTGTGATGACTCACGGCTGGTTCATAGAGCGATGCAAAAGTTTTTTAGCGAATATGAAGGCATAGCGCTTTTATTCGCGGAGAATGGACAGCAAGCGCTGGAGCATCTTGCCCAGAATAATATTGATATGATGTTTCTTGACTTAACCATGCCAGTACTAGATGGCTTTGGCGTGTTACAAGAACTGCCTGTTAACAGTTACCCAACCGAGATTATTGTACTGTCAGCAGACGTGCAGCAGCAGGCTATTGAGCGCTGTGTTGATGCTGGTGCTAAATATTTTCTAGCTAAACCTTTCACTAGACCACAAATAAAAGCCACGCTAAAAAAGTTAGGGATAAGCTTAATCCCAAAATGCGATTTTCAAGCAGAGGTAAATAGGCGAGAAAGGAATTCTGTTGCACGAGAAAATGATTATTTATATCAATTTAAAGAAGTTGCCAATATTGCTTTAGGGAGAGGAGCGGCAATTATATCTGATCATTGCGGCGAGTTTATTACGATGCCATTGCCTAATGTTGCAATGTTGGGCAGCGGTGAACTTGAAATGATGATCAGTAATCAGATCCAACGTGCTGACTCTACTGCCGTTGCTCAACGGTTTGTCGGGGGAGGTATCCACGGTGAGGCTCTTGTGTGCCTATACGGTGAAGATATCAGCATGTTTGGTAAGCGCTTGGGGTTTGGCACCTTTGATGCTAAACCGGGCGAAGTCATTATTGATATCGCCAATTTGATGGTTTCTTCGTTTTTAGTTTCTTTGACTGAACAGATGAATATCCCTTTTTCTATTCGACAACCTATTTGCCTTGAAGAGTATATGGTTAGGGGGATTACAGAAATCCCCAATGACCAACTATTTACTATTGAGTACAGCTATCAGTCTGAAAAAATGGATATAGCCTGTGATGTGTTGCTGATGATGGATCACAACTCCACGCAAGTGATTAAACGATTTATGGAGACATTACAGTGAACTATCCAGAGAGCTTATCCGATTTTCACTTGACCGCGCAGGTTATCGACAATATCGATGCCGGTGTAGTAATGCTTGATAGGGAATTTAGGGTCATGACCTGGAATACCTTTATGCAGGCATATAGTGGTATAAGCGCAGACCAAATTATGGGGATGAACTTATTTGAAGCTATTCCTGATCTCCCCGAAGCTTGGTTGAAAAGGAAAATTCAGTCGGCATTTAAGTTGGGAACACGTTCATTTACCTGCTGGGAAGATAGGCCCTATATCTTTAATTTCACCAATTTCAGCCCAGTAACTGGTGGCATGGCAACCATGTTCCAAAACATGACGCTGACACCGCTCAAGGCATTGGATGGGGAGTACCGGCATATTTGCTTAACGATTACCGATGTGTCAGATATTGCCAAGAGCAAAACCCATTTGCGAGAGAGTAACGCTCAACTCACCCACTTGAGCATTACGGATAAACTAACCCAACTCTATAATCGTGGTCACTGGGAGTCTTGTTTATCGGCTGAATTTGAGCATTGTCACTACTTTCAAGCGGTATCGAGTTTGGTTATGTTCGACATAGACCACTTTAAAAAGGTCAATGACACTTATGGTCATATTGCCGGTGATGCAGTTATCAAATCTATTTCCAGTTTACTAAAGAGAGCAAAGCGTCAGTCAGATATCGCTGGGCGATACGGTGGTGAAGAGTTTGGTGTCATTCTTCCCGGTACTAGTTCAGAATTAGCCTTGTACTTTACTGAGCGATTACGCAAACGTGTCGAAGAGTCACTGGTCAAAATGGATATTCGTAATATACATGTCACTATCAGCTTGGGCGTTTGCGAATGGGCACCTTGGATGAAGTCTCATGAGCAGTGGTTGGAGTGTGCAGATAGTGCGTTATATGACTCAAAAAGGCATGGACGAAACCAGTGTACCGTGTATCAATCAACGCCGGAACAATCCGCTATTATGCCTGATGTGTCATAGCTGGCTAAGCCGAAAATTTTAATTTCGCCTATTTTATTGGTCTGATTTGTCATAAAATGACTGCTCATTATGCTTAGGCTAACTATCTGATTATCAAGATCAATGGTTCAGTCTGAATGTGGTTCATTGGAAGAGTAGATTAGATTATGGTTGTTGAATCTGAAGGTTATCATGCACTCATTGAGTACTTTACGGAGCACCTGTCGCTGTTTGAAAATGCAGAAACGGAAGGTTGTAACGAGACAGTGGAAGACGTGGTGACCGATATGATCGCGACCAATTTAATGACTGTTTTTTCGCAAAACCCTGACCTTGAAGCTGATTTCCGTTTCAAGTTAATGCAGGAAGCCGACGCAGTAATGGAAGATTTGAATGAGGTACTCGCCGGTGCGTGGAATCGTTGCCCAACCAATGAGCAAGTCCGCTTCCTTGAGGACTATGTCGGCTTGGTAAAAAACCTATTCGATAGTGCAATAAGCCAAAACGCAAGTTAAATAAAAAGCAGCTTAATGCTGCTTTTTTCCTTTTTATTACCCATATTATTATTCTTTTTGTACATCATTTAATCTGTAGTGCAATAAAATAAGCCGTACCTATTGATATTATTGATTAAATTGATAGTTGAAATCTAATTGTCATATTTATTGAGTAAGTTTGCCATCAAGATGTCGTGCCATTAATACGATGAAATAGTGACATTAAACTAATATGTTTCTGTTTTATGGGTGACACAGACCGTCAAGATACTGGCTGAACTTAATCAGGGATATGATCAGCATGAAAAACCAGCTGCGGGGCAAAACACGCCTCTCCATCGTTGCCTCAATCCAAATCGTCTTTATGCTACTGGTCGCGACCGGTGGTTTACTTTCTTATTTTGGCAATAATGGCCTGAAAAATGTTGCCCAGGAATTTGAGATACTCAGCCATCAGGCGCTACCTGTGACGATGAATAGTAGTGTTATTGTTCGGGCATCGTTACAGTCCGCACAGCACCTTAGTGAAATAATTAATAGTTCCTCGATTGATGAACTTGATAGGGCTTCTCAGGCTTTTGAGGCTGAACAGAAAACAATGGCTGTAGCCTTTGGTGAAATGCAGCGCCTAGCTGACAATAACCGATTAGGCTGGCTAACGAATGATATAAGCATCTTGAGTGCTCAGGCTGAACAGGTGGGGACGACGGCCGCAGTACTTTATCAATCGCAACAAGATATTTTGATCAATCAAAATAAAATTGAATCCGATAAAGCGATGATGAATTACGCCGTTTCTTCTGTACGTGCAGAGATGAGTCGGGTCGGCACAGAAGTGTTTGCTAATGATTTGGAAGGCCTCAACCATGTGACTAATTTCGTGAACCATTCACTAGAAATGGCAAGCCATCTAATGGCATTGATGCTCGAGAGGGATTTGTCGAAAGCGGAAGGTATTGTTCGAAGCCTGCAAAGTACTAATTTGTCGGGAATGAAATATGCGTGGCGTGAAATGAATCGCCTTGATCCAAGCATCTCTGATTATACGAGTGTTGTTGTTCCTTTTACGATGGTGACAGAGCTTTTCAATGACAACGGTATCATTGCCTTGCAGCTTCAGACATTAGGGTTGCAGGAAGAACAAGCCGTAAAAGTACAAGACGCGCAGCAGCAAATTGGCTCTATGGCTTCGCAAATTAACACGTTAACAGATGGGGCCAATAGGTTAGTCGAACAAGGTGAAACTGGCGTAATGCAGGCGAGTGAAAATGCGATGGCATTATTTATTACCTTCAGTATTGCAGGCTTAGTCGTCGCCATTATTGCCAGTGTCTGGATTAGCCAATCGGTAAAACGTTCTCTGCAAAAAATTGACCGTGTCGTTAAGGCAACGAGTAACGGTGATTTAACCGTTAAGGCCACTCAGGATGCCCCGAAAGAGTTTGCCGTTTTGGCAGGGCTGCTCAATCAGTCGAACCTCAATAATAGCCAGACATTGGGGCAACTTGTCGCAAACAGCCACCAATTGAGTACGGCTGTAGAAACCAGTCAGAAGGCGGCGTCCCAATCGCGCATTGCAATCAAAGATCAGAGCGACGAACTCACCGCCATTGCGACAGCGATTACTCAGCTTGAAGTGTCTATCAAAGAAATTGTTGCCAGCACCTACGAGTCAGAGCAAGAGGCTAAGCAGGCCAATGATATGGCACAGCAAGGTGTTGATATTATTGATGAGAGCACGTCTCGTCTACGGCAGTTGGATGCGCGTTTTGCAGTGAATGAGACTCGCATGAAAGAGCTTGATAGCCATGTTGATAAAATCACTGAAGTGGTCGAACTGATCAGTGCGATTGCTGATAATACTAATTTGCTAGCACTAAACGCAGCGATTGAGGCCGCACGTGCGGGAGATCAGGGAAGGGGGTTTGCCGTAGTTGCTGATGAAGTCCGTAAATTGGCCAGTGAAACCAATATGCAGACCGCGTCTATACGCAACACCATCAATGAGCTCCATAAGGCAGCCCAGGATGTGAATGATGCTATGGTTGTCAGTCGGGAGGAGATGACCTCTTCGATAGATTTGAGTAGTGAAGTCCAAGCATCAATCCATCAGATCAAATCGATGATTGCCAGTATCAATGACAAGGTGATCGCGATTGCTGCAGCCACTCAGCAGCAGGAAAATGCCTCCATTGAAGTCGGACACAGTGTTGAGCAGGTTTCGTTGAAAGCACAGACAAATAGCCGAGAGCTTAAGACGCTGGTGGAGCAAGCCGGTATGGTATCGGATGTCGCTCACCAGCAGCAGGACTTGTTGTCTAAGTACCGATTACAGTCATAACAGCGAATATTCATTGTAATCAACACAAACGCCAGTAAAATGCTGGCGTTTTTTGTTTTTAGGTAAAGCTGCTATGCGAATCCATGCTGTCCATAAGTTATATGATGAGCGTCTTGCTCGTTCTACTCGTCCATTCCTCGCCCGTGGAGGTAAAGTAGAGCGCTGCTTATTCTGCATGTTACGAAAACACTTATGTATCTGCTCCAGCAAACCTGAAATTTCCTCTAACGCCGCTTTCCTGTTGGTGATGTATGACGATGAGATCCTTAAGCCAAGTAATACTGGCCGTTTAATCGCCGACTTATTTGAAGATACTTATGCCTATATTTGGTCTCGGACAGAGCCAAACCCAGACATGTTAGCTTTGCTTGAAGACCCACAATGGCAACCATACGTCGTTTTCCCTGCAGAATATGCCGCGCCGGAGCGCGTTGCTGAGCAGGTGGCGATGGAGCCGGGTAAGCGTCCATTATTCATCATGCTTGATGGCAGTTGGGCAGAGGCTAAGAAGATGTTTCGTAAGAGCCCCTATTTGAATCGGTTCCCTGTATTGTCAATTAACCCAGAGAAACCTTCTCGTTATAAAGTGCGAGAAGCGTCAAAAGAAAATCAGTTAGGTACTGCTGAGGTTGCGGCGCGGATTATTGACCTGTTCGGTGAACAAAAGAATGCAGATGTATTGGATTTGTGGTTTGATGTTTTTCGTGAAAACTACATGACAGGCAAGATGAACCGGGCCTTGCCTGATGATAATGCGATCATCCACTTACGTGAATATATGGCGAGTTACGCCTAAGTCGTAGCATTGTGCAAGTGTATGATGTTGTGGTTAAAATTATGCAACATTTTGATGTTTCTTTCAGCAAACGCGATAGATAGCACCATACATCCCCGCTAAATCTGCACCTCGTCACAGTCTGTAGGTGTAGATATGTGGATAATTTTTTCAGTTTTGTTTTTTTCTTATTTTTTTGGAGTGCAGGATGTACTACGGCTTTGATGTGGGTGGAACCAAAATTGAGTTCGGTGCGTTTAACGAAAAACTTGAGCGCGTAGCGACTGAACGTGTACCAACACCAACCGATAACTATGACCTACTGGTTGAGACTATTGCTGGCTTGGTAAGCAAATACGATGCTGAGTTTGGGCGTGAAGGCACTATTGGCTTGGGTCTACCTGGTATGGAAGATGCCGATGATGGCACAGTACTTACAGTTAATGTACCTGCTGCTAAAGGCAAACCTCTGCGTAAAGATCTTGAAGCCAAGATTGGTCGTGCAGTAAAAATCGAGAATGATGCTAACTGTTTTGCGCTGTCAGAAGCTTGGGACGAAGAGTTGCAAGATGAGCCATCAGTACTGGGTTTAATCCTTGGTACGGGGTTTGGTGGCGGCTTCATTTATGAAGGCAAAGTTTTCTCTGGTCGTAACCACGTTGCGGGTGAAGTGGGCCATACGCGCCTACCAATCGATGCGTGGTTCCATCTTGGTGAAAATGCCCCTCTGCTAGGTTGTGGTTGTGGGAAGAAAGGTTGTTTGGACAGCTACCTGTCTGGCCGTGGCTTCGAGCTGATCTATGCCCATTATTACGGCGAAGAGAAGAAAGCCATCGAGATCATCAAGGCACATGCCGAGGGTGAAGCCAAGGCAGTAGAGCACGTAGAACGTTTCATGGAGCTTTTGGCTATCTGTTTTGCCAACCTGTTTTCAGCCAACGACCCGCATGTCGTTGCGTTGGGTGGTGGCCTGTCAAACTTCGATTTGATTTACGAAGAAATGCCAAAGCGTATTCCTAAGTACCTGCTTTCTGTTGCCAAGTGCCCGAAAATCATCAAGGCCAAACATGGCGACTCAGGCGGTGTTCGTGGTGCTGCATTCCTGAATATTAAGTAATTTACCACTCTGCTAACACTATTCGCTAACTATAAAGCACCGTCTTAACGGTGCTTTTTTTATCTCACACTTACGCGACTTTTTTGCTAAAATCCCGCCTCTTTTGAAAATTGTCGGTATTGCGCATGTCTTTCCAATCCTTGGGGCTGAATGGCCAACTCGTTGAAAATGTCTCTTCACTCGGTTTCGAAGTACCAACACCGGTGCAGTCACAGGCTATTCCCGAAATTTTGGCAGGCCATGATGTACTTGCTGGCGCGCAAACCGGCACGGGTAAGACTGCTGCTTTTGGGCTTCCATTATTACATCGCCTGTTGGAAGACAACTCTAACGCGACTGAGGCCAAACAGGTCAAAGCGTTGATCCTGACTCCAACCCGCGAGCTTGCGCAACAAGTTTTCGATAGCATGAGCCAATATGCTAATGAGACTGGACTGAAAGTTGCCGTTGCTTATGGTGGCACAAGTATGAAGGTACAGGTAAAGGCGCTGGAGTCCGGTGTTGATGTCCTTGTTGCGACACCTGGTCGCCTGCTTGACCATGCCCACGTCCGCACGGTCGACCTTCGTAAGGTCAACTATCTGGTTCTTGATGAAGCAGACCGGATGTTGGATATGGGCTTTATCGATGACATCAAACGTATTCTTAAGCGTATGCATACCCAGCGTCAGACATCTTTTTTCTCGGCGACGTTTGGTAAGCAGGTGAAAAAGCTGGCCTATGATATTCTTGATGATCCAAAGCTAATTGAAGTCACACCGAGCAATAGCACGGCTGTTACGGTTGAGCAGATGGTTTATCCGGTTGATAAACATCGTAAAAGTGAATTACTGGCGTACTTAATTGGTTCACGTAACTGGCAACAAGTATTGGTGTTCACCAAAACTAAGCAGGGTTCTGATGAACTTGCTAAAGAGTTGGGCAAGGATGGCATCAAGGCTGTTTCCATTAATGGCGATAAGAGCCAAGGTGCCCGCCAACGAGCTCTTGATGATTTTAAATCCGGCAAGGCTAGGGTGCTGGTTGCTACCGATGTGGCTGCCCGTGGCCTAGATATAGAGCAACTGGAATATGTGGTTAACTATGAGATGCCTTTTAAGGCAGAAGATTACGTTCACCGCATTGGTCGTACTGGCCGAGCAGGGCAAACTGGGCATGCCATTTCATTGATGAGCCTCGATGAAGAATGGGCGTTGCGTGCAATTGAAGAGTTGTTAGATACACGTTTGCCGCAGCAATGGTTGGAAGGTTATGAACCCGATCCAACGATTGAACCACCAGAGAACCGTCGACGTGGACGGTCAAGTGACAAGCGCCGTGCCAAGGCGAAATCTCAAATTCATAAAAACAGAGGCCGTCACCGTCAGAGAAAATAACGGTTAATGACGCCCGAGAAATAAGTACAAAAAGCACCACGCAATGTGGTGCTTTTTTTGTGTCAAAATATACTCTGAAGTAGATTATTTTAGTGAAAGCTTGTGACTGAAGCGCTATTTATAAAGGGTTTTTTCGCTTGGTGAACTAATGATGTTGGTGATGGAAGCAGTTTCTGGTACTGTTTTTCGCCTTATTTCTTGTGGTAACCCACCCGTTTCATCTTACTTCATTCTCATAGGTACTCAGTGGATAACTTAAGACGACGTATACGACTAGCAGCTTACCTCCTGCTTACGTTTTCATCGTTAACGACTATTCTCCATCTTTTGGGTGGGTTTGAGAAAACACTTGAAGTTGACGTTAGAAATGTCCTTTATTCTAGTGTCGATGACAGTACACAGGGAGGAAATACGCAATCATTTATCGACTTTAATGGAAAGTCGGTCGTACTGAATTGTGATATTGGCGAAGAGGGGAAATGGCCTTTTTGCGAGATATCTCTAGAGCTCAACAATAATCTCGCGGCATTGGACCTTTCATCTTTTCACTCTATGGGCATTGATGTTGATTATTTCAGCCCAGTTGATGGTGAACGACTTCGGGTGTACCTTCGCAACTTTGATCCAGCCTACTCGACTGAAGCGGATCCTGTCTCATATAAATTCAATGCCATTGAATATGCTCCAGGGCTAGACAACGGCATTAAGGTTATTCCTCTGGAATCCTTTCAGGTTCTCTCGTGGTGGATCGCCGAATACGAAGTCCCTATTGAAAACTCAGGCCCTCAGTTTGACAACATAGTAAAAATTGAGATTGCGACGGGTAGCCATATCAAGCCTGCACATTACACACTCAAGTTAAACCGCTTGGTGTTTTATGGCCACTGGTTATCGGAGACGGCGCTGCTTAAGGTTAATATTTTGATGTGGATATTAACGGCTATCTATTTTTTGGTGGCAGAGCGTCGCCGTTTGGCTGAGCAAGTTAATGAGATGGGAGCCAAAGCGGATTATTTGAAACAGGTGAACCAGCAACTCTACCAGCAATCTTTGGCTTTTGAAGAGATGGCATTTACCGACAACCTGACAGGGACTCAAAATCGCCATGCCGTCGATCGGTGGTTAAAGGATATTGTCGACTTTTCGCAACGCAACTGCCATGCGCTGTCTTTGGTTTATATCGATATTGATTATTTCAAGCGTATCAACGATACCTTGGGGCATCATGGTGGCGATGAAGTGCTGAAAGAGTTTGGGCGCGTTCTAAATTTACGCGCCAGAAAAACCGATGTGGTTGTTCGCTGGGGAGGGGAGGAGTTTATTATTTTTTGCCCCGCTACGAACCTACGTGGAGCTCGGGAGTTCGCAGAAATGGTTCGTGAAATTGTTGAAAATTATCAGTGGACGAATCGGCTTCCCATTACCTGTAGTATCGGGGTTACTGAATACCTTTCTGGTGAAGATATTGAGGTCTTTATACAGCGGGCAGACAATGCGCTGTACAAAGCAAAACAACAAGGGCGAAATCGAGTTGTGGAAGTGATAGGGCCTTAAGTTATTGAGAAAAACCAGCAACCATGATTGCTGGTTTTTTATTAAGGGGCTCTATTTCTTTATTATTTGGTGCAATGCTTGATTGCGTTTGCTAGTAGCTCAGTTGCTGTTTGGTGGCATTCTGGCAGTGAGATATCGGTTTCATTTACTGGTGTGACACGTTGACCCCACTTGATAACCGATGCCCCCCAAGTTAACCCCGCACCAAAAGCGGCAGATAAAATGGTGTCACCAGGTTTAATTCGGCCTTGTTCAACGGCTTCGCATAACGCAATAGGGACGGTAGCTGCGGAGGTATTGCCGTACTGGTGAATATTGATAAACGCTTTTTCTTGAGGGATCTTTGCGTGATCACACAGGGCTTCAATGATCCTTTGGTTTGCCTGATGGGGAATAACCACATCTATATCGTCTTGCGTTAGGTTGGCACGGTGCAACACAGTATTGGCCGCAGTTCCCATACCGCGAACAGCGCGGCGGAAGATTTCCCTGCCCACAAAGTTAAAGGCAAAATGGCCGGCATCAGGATTGAAGCGGTCCATGGCTGTGCCGAACTCTGGAATAGCCAGCACGTCTCTACCTTCAGGATCGCAACCTAGCTGGGCATCAAGTAAGCCTGACATTTGAGTGGAGCGGCTTAAAACAGCAGCCCCTGCGCCATCACCGAAAAGCACGGCAGTATCTCGTTGGCTCCAGTCTAGGTACCATGAAAGGCGCTCTGCGCCGATCACTAATACGTGCTGGTAGTTCCCGGCTTGGATCATTTTGGTGGCTGTTTCCAAACCATAAAGAAAACCAGTACAAGCAGCGTTCATGTCAAAGGCTGCAGCCTTGGTAGCACCAAGGTCAAGCTGTACTTTAGAGGCAATATTCGGGACTAGGGTATCAGGAGAGCAGGTGGCAATAATGATTAAATCGAGCTCTGAGGCATCGACACCTGCAGCCGCGAGTGCTCTCGCGCCTGCGACTCGGGCAAGTTCAGAGGTATTCACATGACTAATGCGTCTAGATTCTATTCCGGTACGCGTTCGAATCCATTCATCAGAAGTATCAACAAATTGGCTAAGCTCGGTATTGCTGAGCTCTGTAGGGGGGAGGCACTTTCCCCATCCAGTAATTTCCGCGTAGTACATAACTTCACTCGTATTTTTATTTGGCTAAACCAAAATAAACTATAACTGACTGTTAACACAAGGGTTACGGTTATTCTCTGTACAGAACTTGAGGTTATGTCAGAAGTCACTATTTGTTACACTGTGCATAGCTAATAACCATAAGGAAATAACCAATGATTCGTTTGGGTGTAATCGGTACTAACTGGATAACGGATCGCTTTATCAGTGCGGCACTATCGACTGGGCAATATCAATTGGCAGCGGTTTACTCAAGAAAACTGGAAAAAGCGGCGGAGTTTGCCAGTAAGTATGGTCAAGTAGAATGTTATGACTCGTTGGACGATCTTGCAAACAGTGATGTGATCGATGCGGTGTATATCGCGAGCCCTAATTCACTGCATGCTCCTCAAGCTAAAGTGTTTATCAATGCAGGTAAACATGTCATTGGTGAGAAACCACTGGCGTCAAATATTACCGAAGTTCAGGAGTTGGTTGAGCTTGCTGTTGAAAAGCAGGTACTGCTGTTTGAGGCGATGAAAGCCACCTATGTGCCTAACTTTGAAGTGATTAAAAAAGCGTTACCTAAACTTGGCCGTGTCCGTAAAGCCTACTTTTCATATTGCCAATACTCTTCACGTTACCAAAAATACCTTAATGGTGAGAATCCCAATACCTTTAACCCGGCGTTTTCCAACGGCTCCTTAATGGATATTGGCGTATATCCACTGAGCAGTGCCATTGCATTGTTTGGTGAGCCAAGCAGTATGACGGCGCAAGGAAGTTTGCTCGATTCCGGGGTAGATGCCCACGGTACGTTAGTGCTTCACTATCAAGATTTTGATGTCACTATTGCTCACTCAAAAGTCAGTGATGGGGTTATCCCGAGTGAAATCCAAGGAGAGCAGGGGACCTTACTGATTGATTTTATATCTGAATGTCATGGGGTTAAGCTTTGTCGCCGTGATGAGCCTGTGGTCGACTTAAGCGTTGAACAAGATGAAAATGCGATGCGTTACGAAGCAGAAGAGTTTGCCCGTTTGTATCAGGCCGGTGTGGTTAACCATGATGGGCTGCTACGTACCCAGATAGTCAGCGCTATTACTACGCAGGCAAGGGGCATTATAGGTGTCCGTTTCCCGGCAGATGAAATGTAAATCAGCCAATAAAGAAAGGGTGGTCAATGACCACCCTTTTTGATTTTGAATACTTGAACGGCTAGTGATTACCAGAACAGATATGCAAGTGCTGATAGGGCCGCAATACAAAGAATGTTCAAGTAAATACCGACTTTCATCATGTCAGATTGCTTGATGTGACCTGAGCCAAACACGATGGCGTTAGGTGGTGTCGCAACCGGTAACATGAATGCGCAAGAAGCAGCAACGGCAATTAGCGCTGACAGAATAACTGGGGATACGCCAAGTGCTTCTGCAACAGTCGCAAAGACAGGAACTAGTAGTGCCGCACTCGCTGTGTTACTCGCAAATTCAGTCAGGAATACTACGAAACCTGCGATAACCAAGATGGTAAAGAACAGACCTGCTTGCTCAAGGAAGCCACTCAAGCTGTGCGCTAGGAATACACTGGTGCCTGTCGCTTTTAATACGTTACTTAGACAGATACCACCACCGAACAGTAGTAACACACCCCAATCTGTTGATTTTTCAATATCTTTCCATTGAACTACGCGAGATGCACCCAGCATAACGATAGCTGACAGGGCAACCAAGGTGTCGAAGTTCTTGAAGCCACCCAACATGCCATTGATTGGCTTGCTGAAGATCCACAGCATAACCGTGATACCGAAGATAATTAGAGTGGCAAGTTTACTGTTATTCCATTCAACAGGTTTGTGGTCTAATTCGAAGGTATGTTTAAGGTTTGGTTTCAGGATGAAGTAAAGCAGAGCAACGGTAATCGGTAACAATACAATCGAGACAGGTAGACCGAACGCCATCCACTCAGTGAAGCTCAAGCCAACCTCTGCTGCTGCAATAGCATTAGGGGGGCTACCAACAACTGTTGCGATACCACCGATACTTGCACAGTAGGCAATACCAAGTAGTACGAAGACATAAGTACTGCGTTCGCTCTTAGCGTTAACTTTATTTAGTACACCAAGTACCAGCGGAAGCATCATTGCGGTTGTCGCCGTGTTACTGATCCACATTGAAAGGGCTGCTGAAACACCAAATAACATAAATACAGCAACCGACATACGGCCTTGAGCGATGAGTAGCACCTTATCAGCTATGGCTTTATCTAGCTCTTGTTTGTGCAGCGCCGCAGCAAGTGCAAAGCCGCCAAGGAAGAGGAAGATGATAGGGTTGGCAAAATTACTCAGCGCTGCGGGCGTTGGGAAAATATCAAAGCCGACGGCAAGGATGGGGACCAAAATCGCAGTAATGCTGACATGCAGTGCTTCTGTCAGCCAAAGTACTGCAACGAAAGCAAGAATACTAAGACCAACAACCACTTCTTTTTCAAAAGGTAAGGTATTTAATAGTAGGGTAAAGAGGGCGATGTCTGCCAGCAGAATAATACTGTTCCGGTCAAACAGCCACTTGCGTAGTGTCATAGTCAAGGCTGTCATAGTTGTTTCCTTTCATCTGATTATAGTTATCACATGCAATCTTTTGCACTAAGGTGACTCGAGATGAATGTTATCAACTGTTTTGATTTTGTTAATGCCTGTGTGTCTAATTGTTGGTCGTTTGACGATTTGATTGAATGAATTGTGAGGTTATTAAGTGGGAATGTGTAGAAAAGTACCCATTTTTATTTCTGATTTTTATTAATAAATATCATACAAATATCGCTGAATTGGCTTTTTACTTTTTGGTATCAATCATTGTGATATCGCTCTCATAGATTGCGTGTTCTCGTTTATGCTTGTTGCCTGTCTTTATGCTAAAGGTATCATAAGCGCCAGTGATATAGTTTTGATTATTAATTGTTGGCAGGAAGTATGAAACAGGAAGGAACCAGGAAGCGTATAAGGCAGGATGCACAGGTACATGTTCGTAATGTAAGAGCAAAATTTATTAAGTCATTTGGGAGTTTATCCAAAGCAAGCCAGGTTATAACTAATGGCACTTCTACTTTGAAATAAGAGAAAGCTCAATCATGATGTGATAAAAATACATACCCAGCGCATGACTGGGTATGTATTTTTATTAAGAGAAGTATTGAGCGTCAAGTAGGGAGGTTCGGACCTTCTAACTCAATGGGCTCTTTTTCAATCGGCTCTTTCGGGCCTGCAAATTTAGGCTTCATATCAAGGATATACACATCGATAAGCGCTTTGATCCTAGCAAGCACTTCACGGGTTCGTATTTTAAGCCCGGCTAAGCCTTTTGGCTCAGGGACAGAAAGGCAAATCGCATCAATTTGATTTCGGTCTGCAATGAAGAGGGCCCGCTCACAGTGAAAGCGCTGAGTAATGATGACAAAGTGGTTAGCATCAAAAACACTCTTAGCCCTTACTACTGAATCGAGGGTTCGAAAACCGGCATAATCCAACACAATGTCTTGCTCTGGTATGCCAGACCTCAACAAGTCACGTTTCATCGTCCATGGTTCATTGTAGGAACGATGGGCATTATCACCACTTAGCAGCAAGATATTGACTTTCCCTTCTTGATAAAGCTGCAAAGCGGCATCGATTCGATACTGGTAGTAGGGGTTAAGGGATTTCGCAATGTATTTACTTGTCCCTAAGACTAAACCAATAGATCGGGCAGGGGTGGCCTGCGTGTTGTCAAAAATACGAGATGAAGCCTGATCGGAGAACCATCTGTCGATCAATAATATGCTTGAGATGACGAGAATACAGCCTATTGCACTGAAACGTATGATATTCAATATCTTCATAACGTCTCGGCATCTGACTTGGCTGAAAATGCGGCCAGAGAAAAAATGCCTCTCTGGCTGTCAAGATAGTACATGTGCGACTAATTCCCTTGTGTTGCTAATAGCGAAAAAATACGATTCTGCGTTTCAGTAGTTTAACCTAATCGATTGAGTCTGTTGTGTAAAATCAGCGTCAAATACGCGCCTAATATAATGATTACGCTTGCAAGGGTGCTGTGGGTCAGATGGCGGGAAAAACAAAAGCCTTTTGGTCGGACATACTGGATTTGAACCAGCGACCCCTACTCCCCCAGAGTAGTGCGCTACCAAACTGCGCTAATGTCCGCCAAAAGGCTTTATATTCATTGCTTTAGCTGAGAATCGTTTTAAATTCTACAATACAAAGGAAAGAATGCAATAGGCGGTTAATCCAAAATAAAACCTGCCTCTCATTATTCGTGATAAAACTATCTATCTGATTTAAAAGTAATCAATCCTTTATTGTTACACGAGACGGACAATTACTAGAAAAGGGCTAGTGGTTGGACCTGGTGCCAGCATTCTTGCGATAGCTTCACTCGGTATATCGATGGGTTAGCGTTTTCGATGCTAACTTGAAGCCATTTTCCGTTAGGCTTATTCATGCTTTGATAACGTAGTGCTGTGAAGGGGAGATAAGGATATTGCCTGGATGCTTTTTTTTGCGTAATGACTGAAGTGCAGGACAATAAAACCCTGAATAACCTGAAACCAAACGTTATCGTTAAGGTCTCAACAAAGTGATAGTAGAAAAGTGTGATCCCAAAGTAGGGAATTGAAGTACAAGCTAAGATATTGAAAGTTATTGTTTCTTACTTGGGAATTTTGTTTTGCCGTTTGATTGGGCCTGTTGCTCAAAGGTTCATGAATTAGTTGTGACGAATCAATTTGCTAAAGTGTTCACCCTAGTCCACAATGACAATATGCAATCAAACCCTTCTGATTGCTGAATATTTGATAATTTCCTTAAATTTATGTTCACAAGGATTCTAACAAGAGGTATTATCAGCGCATCTACCCTTAGTAGTTCCTTAACTATTGCCACTCATTGCTTCTAACAACTTCTGTGCTGCATTGGATGTGGTTCAATATGACAAGAATTCTCTTGCCTTGATGCAAGGTACAATATTTTAGAATGTTATTTGCGTATCATCATGACATCACGAAAAAGCTCATATAATTGCTTGTGATCACTCTGCTTGATATTCAGTTTAAGAGGTAATATTGATGGATAACTTTGCAGCTGCTGAAAAAGCTTTATCAGCAATGCTTAATAGTGTTGAAGCGAAAACCGTTAAAGTTGATACAAAAACCGGTGTCGTAAAAGAAGAGCGTGTTGACTACCGCCAAGTACTGATTGATTTTGCTGATGAAGTACCGGGTCGCCAAAAGGCTGTGATTAAACGCATGCCTCTACACAAAATTAACAACCTTATTGCTGTTCTTCATGAGTTTAAAGAAGAAGCCCGCCAGGTAAGAATGATGGAAATCTTGGCCCTTATGGAAAAAGATGGTGTCGTTCCTGAAGATTTGGTTGATCAATTCGAAGAATAACAATCGCGCTTCTAACTGTTAATTGTAGATATTAGCCAGCATTCGGTAGAGTGTGGTTAAGCTAATTTAAAGTCTTCTGAACATCCTAGCTTCAGAACTTTTACTCTATTTGACTTAGAGTAACCCCTTATATGCCTCTTAAATGTGTCAATCAATCAATTGGCACATTTCTTTCTTTATATTATATGCACACTGTTACTACACAGCGTGCATTGTCTCTAAATACATATACTCGTATCCACATTAACGGTATTAGGGCGAATGTGTTCCTGATAGTATGCTTATGTAAGAAATAACATTAGCTGAAAAGGTTAAATAGTGGATACGTTGGTAGAAGCGCAACAGCTTGGAAAAAGTTACGGTAAGTTTCGAGCGTTAATGGGCATTAATCTTACCATTCAACCGGGGCAGGTGTTAGGTATCCTCGGCCATAATGGTGCTGGTAAGTCATCGCTAATTAAATGTTTACTCGGTGCTCATGACTACGATGGAGCATTAAGTGTTTTTGGTCTCGAGCCAAGGAAAGAGCGCGTTAAAGTAGTACGTGACTTGGCCTATCTCTCCGATGTTGCTGTTCTTCCAGAGTGGATGACAGTAAAACAGATAATTAAATATAGTGCTGGTGTACACCCTAATTTCGATCTTGCTTTAGCAGAAAAATATTTATCTCAAACCGACATTAAGTCATCGACTAAGATTGGCCGCCTTTCAAAGGGAATGAAGGTACAACTCCATTTAGCTTTAGTTATGTCTGCTGATGTCCGTTTGTTGATATTGGACGAACCTACGTTAGGTCTGGATTTGATGTTCAGAGAGCGCTTCTATAATCAGTTGATGGACTGGCTGAAGCAAGGTGAGCGTTCAATGGTTATTGCCAGCCATGAAATTGAAGAAGTCGCTCATCTACTGACAGACTTGCTGATTTTAAAGAAAGGGAAATCAGTAGCTGCTGGTACGGTTGAAGAGATAATGGGCCGTTTTCAAAAGGTCTGTGTAATAGAAGAAAACAAGCGCCAAGCTGAAGCTGCAAGGCCCCTATATATTCAGCAAGGGGTAAAAGAATCTATGTATATATATGAAAATGTTAAAGCAGATAAGCTTGTAGCGTTAGGCGAGGTCAGCGAGCCTTCCATGTCCGAAGTGTTTATTGCGCTGCAGCAGGAGGAAGCATGAGAGCTTGGTTTACTCTGCTGGAAAAAGAGCTGATTGAACACCGTATTGTCGTTCGGCTTCCGCTTTTATTGCTGGCTTTTGCCATTATCAATTTTGTTTTTGTCATGCAAGGAGACAATGTCTCATTCTCCGTTCAATCAAGTGGGCAAGGGATCATTGATTGGGGGATTGCTCAAGGAACATTTGCGGGCCTTATCGGCAAACTAAATGAAGTTGTGGCTGGTGTTGTCTACTTAGTTTTGTTTTTTATATACGTACCCAAAACACTACGCAAAGAAAAGCAAGAGGGAAGCTTGCTGTTTTGGCGTTCAATGCCGGTTTCAGATTATCAGGCCGTAGCGGCCAAAATGGTTTTTGCCCTAATAGTCATCCCGTTGATTGCATCTATCTTGATGCTGGCCGCCGATTTTATTATCTGGATAATGGCAACCATTTGGTTAACTCAAGACCTGATGGCGAGTTGGGGGATTTCTTTTGCCAATTTAGTTTCTCATTGGTTTGAGTTTCTAGGTCGGTTGGGATTAATGAGTATTGCGTTGTTTCCCCTTGGCGCAGGGTTTATGGCACTGTCACAGCTTACTCGCTACCCACTTCTTGCAGCGATTTTAGTGGTGATCTTATTTAAAATTGCGATGTTTCAGGCGACAGGCTCAAGCGAAGTCGGCAATGTGCTTTCAGAGATTTATGGCTTACCGTTCTCAATTTTGACGGGATCGTCTGCCTTGAGCGTTTTTGCTGGTTTCGGTGTTTTTTCCCATCTGGTTATGTTGTTGGTTGGAGTGGGTTTGTTCTTGATGAGCTGCTGGCTGAGAGGGCGGGATGATATGCTAAGGATGATGTAGTCCAAGTACTACCCTCAGATATAAAAAAACGGAGAATGTTGTCATTCTCCGTTTTTTTAATTATGGATTCGAGCGGGTTTAACTATGCCGCTACAACAGTGTTTAGGTACTCTACCTCACGCTTGTACTTACGTACGTTGCGTGAAAGGGTACCTTTAGGCACATCGAAACGCTTCTCTGCTTCATAGCTAGATAGGCCTTCGAAAATCACAGCTTCAACAGCAATACGCTGGTTTTCAGATTTGAAGATGCGTTGTGCAATAATTTTATATTGTGAACGGTTCATGTGTTGTGTACTCGCTAGGCAAAAAACATTCCCAGAGGAAATCTCTAAGGAAGAAAAGTTAGTTCTCATTTATGATTGATGAGATTACCAGCTGAACCCTAACAGAACCTTAATCGATTAAGCGTAATCCTGTTGGTAGTGCATCACCGAATACGCGCTTAGTTTCACTCTCCGTCAGCACTTTGACGCTCGATACCATTTCTATCCAACTTTCTGGCGCTTTGCTCGATTTTAGCTTCGAAATTACGTCATTTCGATTCTTTTCATCGATGTCCAAAGTGCGGTCTCCAGTCATCCGGCACATCATTACTGCGGCAAAAGCGATGTTCGAGTCTTTACGCCAGTCGAAGTCCATAAGCTCCGGCAAGCAGTAGGCAACATGCTGCGGGGTGAGCAAATTGTGAGCACTACCATAAAACGGACTGCGTGTGGCAATACGGCCAATCGCCCACCAATGTGCCTGCGAGTACTGGGTTTTTTGTAGGCGGCCAAAAATCCATTCGATTAGCTGAAGTTTTTTGTCAAACGGCAGGTTTTCAAGGCTAGCCGCCAAGCGAACCATATCTTCATAGCTTCGCTCTTGCATCTCTTTGGCAAGTTTGCTGTTACGGCTTGCCGTAGGGTTGATGTACTTCGCGATGTCTTTGTAGATAACAAGTTGCTGCTCTTGGCTTAGCCCGCCTGATACCCGGCGCCAGAACGTCCACCAATCACTCCATGTCTGAGCACTAGTGTTTGATTGGACGCCATGTTGGTACAACTGCCAGATTTGCTCCATTCGCCATTCATCAGATGGGTAGCCAAAGCCCGGGCGCATGGTAAAGCCGGTCAGTTTCAACCAGTTCCGCTCGTGGAGATCAGAGCGGCGACGCCTTTTCTTGCTTTCTAGCAATGCATTGGCGAGTTCTCTGAGGCACGGGGTTTCCCAATCGTCACGTTTGCCGAGGGTTTTCTCTAACTGGTTACGGAGGGTCTTGATGGTTTTCGGATCATTGTTCTTGGTACTGCCGCCGTAAGCTTGTTTCACTAGCGAAATCGCATCATCCATGCGTGCTGGTAAGGCAGATTGCGCAAGGGTAGAGTCGTCGCCCTCACGGCTGAGTTTTGCTAAATCCTTACGGATGGCAAATTCTACTTTCCAGCGTTTGTTGTCATCATGGATGCTCACGCACTCTAGTTGCAGTGTACCCACTTCTGTCAGTTGACAGGCGAGGGTGACTTCTTCGCGATCTTTTTGGTTAGCTGCAAGCTCTGCCCGATCACGATCACTGTCAAGCGTTGCAATAAATGGTGGCAACGATACGAAACTCTCCTCATCAACCGTGAATATTTCACCTGCTTGTGTGTGACTGTCATCGGTAGATGACACAAGGTTAAACCTAACGGGCTCACCTAGTGTTAGTGCAAATTTGCGGTCTTTCAGGCGAATTTCAGTGCTTTCATCAATGCCTTTAGGTAATAGGCAGAGGCCTTGCTTCTGGCGCTTTTTATTTTCAAGTACCAAGAAGAATGAACGGGCAGAGCCGCCGCCAATCTTAAGTTGGGCACCGTGACGAGCTTTGGCGTAAGCGACTGCGCCATAGGCGACAGCAAGGTCTGGATGCGGATTATCAAGCTGGGTGACGCTGTCACCTTTCCAGTTAGAGAAAGTATCAAGCACTCGATTAGATAGCAGCGGGCTGTTGAAGACACCACCGTTAAGCAATACTGCTACCGGAATGGCTGGTTGGTCGTCTTGCGGTGCTTGTGAACTGCCTTTTAGGGACTCACGACAGACTGAATCATGCAGGCTAATGAATTGGGCTAGGTGTTTGCTGATAGCTGGGTCGGCTGCATATGGAAGACCGAACTCAATCACTGCAGCCTGACGGTGGCTTGGTTGGTCACTGAAGTCAGTTTGGGGGAAGAAGCCATCAAGGGCGATTTGATGGACTTCATCGCGAGTCATATCAATGCTTTTCGACCCGCCGATTAACCGCGAACCACTGCCCAGCATAGTGACTTTGGCCGTATCAGGAGCGTTACCTGACAGCAATTGTTCTTTAACCTTGCGTGTCTGTTGAATCAGCTTCGAAAGACCAGAGGCACTTAACTTTTTGCTACCGCCATGCAGGCGTTGCTCGGCAAGGTGGGCGAGGGCAAGGTCAATGTTATCACCCCCTAGCATTAGGTGGTCACCAACACCAATTCGGTCAAGAGTGAGCTTTTCATCCTTGGTACCGACTTTGATCAGGCTAAGGTCGGTCGTACCACCACCTACATCGCAGACCATGAGTAATGGAATATCTTTGAGGATATCTTCGGCGTTATCTTTGTGTTTGGCGTACCAGTCATAACAGACAGCTTGAGGCTCTTCCAATAGTAGAATATTGCCAAAGCCAGCCAGTTTCGCCGCTTCTAGCGTTAGCGCCCTTGCTCCCTCATCAAAAGAAGCAGGAACTGTGATCACGACTTCCTGATCTTTGAGTTTGTCACTAGGGTGATGGTAATCCCATGCCTGACGAACATGGTTTAAGTAGCTGGCACTTGCGATAACAGGAGAGACTTTTTCGACACTTGCATTGGACGACCAAGGAAGGATGGCCTCGGTTCTGTCAACGCCGGTGTGTGATAACCAGCTTTTGGCACTGACGACTTGCCGGCCTTCCACCTTTGCGCCCATTTCCCTTGCGAGCTCACCGATAATCGCATGTTGAATATCCCCTGCGACAGGTTCGATATCCCAAGGTAGCACCATTAAAGCGGGATCAATTTCGCCTTCGGCTGGGTGATAGCGAAATGAAGGAAGAAGTGGTTTACGTGCAACCTCACCCGGGGCGATAAGCTGGTCGATTTCAAAAATCTGTATTGGGCTTGATTCTAGGTTATCTGAAATCGGTGTGTAGGCGACAACGGTGTGTGTTGTACCGAGATCAATACCGACAAGGTAGCGAGGAGAAGTCATGCATCACTCCAGACGTGTTGTTTTAATACTTTTTAAGGTTTTCGATAGTATCCCAAAAGGGGATTGAGTGCATTAATGAAGGTGCTATCTTTATGATCAAATCTTTGATTTCAAAAAAAGAAAATGTCCTATCTAAACGCAAATAAAAACGGCGCCCTGAGGCGCCGTTTTAGATAACAAAGTGTTATTTCTCGCGAACGTCGAATTCGACTTGCCACTTCTGACCGCCATCGGTCGGAATCGCTTCAAGGCAAAGGCTGCCAAGCTCAGTGACACGAGAGGCCAGGCGAACTGGAACGATTTCGCCTGCAGTGCGGCCATCAGATACAGGTAGAGTGACCTGAATAGCAGGAAGTTCCTCTAGTTCTTCTGGTTGCCACCAGTCAAGGTGAGTACCTGCTGGGTCATCACGGCGCACTGTTGAACCGAAGAACTTGAACTGAACAGGTTGGCCAATGACCAGGCCGAACTCACGGCTAGGTACGTCGGCGTGGGTTCCTTCTTCCATACCGAATGGGGCAACACAGAGTGCTTCTAGTGGTGGTTCCATACCTGGGATTGCAGGCATAGCGCTCTCGATACCGACGTAGTAGCTACTTGCGATACCGCCACGAATACGTACGCCTTTGCCTTTACGCACAGAGCCGTAGTAAGACGCACCGCTTGCAACAGCAAGATCGAGATCCAGACCTTCAAGAAGTTTTGCTTCAGGGCTACCTGCTGTTGTCAGCCAGCTATTGATGATAGAAAGCAGACGCTCAGACAGTAGATCTGATTTCAGCACACCACCGTTGAACAGGATAGCTGTAGGGCGGATAAAGCCTTCGTGAAGCTGGTCGTATTTCTCGAATAGCTCATCGACAGCCGAAGACTGACGGCTTAGGAAGCCAGCAACATGGCGAGAAACCGCAGCATCTTGAGCGTATGGCAGGCCCATTTGGGTCAATGCACCACGCTGCATCTCGACAGGGTGCTGCTCAACAGTGTTGCGAGGGAAGAAACCTTCAACCAGCGTCTGCTGAACTTCTTCCTGAGTAAGCTCAGTTTGCAGAGTGCCGCCAAGCAGTTTAGAGCCACGGCTTGGGACAACAATCGGCACAGCCTGAAGCTCAGCATCGCTTAGCAGTGCTTCTTTAGCATCACGGCAAGCGTGTGTGATGGCTTGGATCTGCCAAGGTTGAAGCTGCTTGCCTTCTTGTGCAAGCTTCATCTTCAAGCGGTAGGCCAAAGCAAGGTCCATGTTGTCGCCGCCAAGCAGGATATGGTCACCAACAGCAACGCGGTTAAGTGTCAGGTTACCTTCTTCCTCGGTTACAGCAACCAATGAAAGGTCAGTCGTACCACCACCGATATCAACCACCAAGATCACATCGCCGACAGTGACCTGATCACGCCATGTATCGTCGTTGTTTCTCAACCAGCTGTATACGGCCGCTTGCGGCTCTTCCAGCAGTGTCATGTGCTTGAAGCCAACTTCTCGTGCCGCCTCAGCCGTAAGATCACGAGCTGCAGGGTCAAAGGATGCAGGAACGGTAATTGTTACGTCCTGATCAAAAAGCGGCGTTTCAGGGTGTTGGTGGTTCCAAGCTTCTGCTAGGTGGGCAAGGTATTGACGGGTCGCCTCTAGCGGTGAAGCCTTGGTGACTTCGTCAGGGCTGTTCAATGGCAGGAAGGCATCACGGCGGTTGACACCACCATGGCATAGCCAGCTTTTTGCACTAGCAATCAAACGAATCGGGGTTTTGCTACCTAGGTTACGAGCCATAGCACCAACAATCGCGTTTGGCTGCGCAGACCAAGGTAGGGCAGTATCACCTTCCGCAAGTTCAGACTCATGGGCCTGATACATGAAAGAAGGCAGTTGGCTCTTTTCTTCAACGTTGCCCGGCGTCGTTAGCTGGGCAATTGGCATAACGTTGACGCTGGCGTCTTCGTCTTGCAAATCTACATAAGATAATACGCAGTGGGTGGTACCTAAGTCGATACCAACACTGTAACGGTGTTCTTGAATTTCTTGCATCACAGTTCTACCTCAGCGGCGGCAACAATTTTCGCATCGTGACCTTCTGCCAGTTTAGGCAGTTTAATGTCAGTCACTTTCCAGCCGCGGTGGATTAGGGTTCCGGTAAATGGTGCTTCGCCAACGACATTACCTGTTAGGCGCACTTCAGAAGCGTTAAAGCCTTTTGGTAATGTAATACGTGTTTCTTCTTCTTCGGCACGTACTGGGGCAAAGCTGAAGTATTCTGATAGCACTTTCTGGCCGCCTTCGTGAATGACGCGGGCAGCAGCGCCGATTTCAGCATCGCTGAAACCTTTAAGGTCTTCTTGCATGAAGTCGATAAAACGTGCTTCTTGTTGAAGCAGTGATAGAAGTTGCAGTGCCGCGTCAGGTGTAGAAGTTTTTAGCTTAGGCTCAACTTCGACAATCTTCTCGACTACCTTTTCAACTTCGACAACTTTTTCGACCTCGATGATTTTCTCGACAGGTTTTTCAACCTCAACGATTTTCTCGACTTCTTTCTCAACAACTTTCTCGACTTCGACAGGTTTACCTTTCTTCGAGATATAAAGTACCAGCATGACGAGCAACAAACCGCCCAACCAAGCATGTCCCATATCAATCGTTGTCGGCATTGCCGATAAGTCCACAGTTAATTCAGAAAAATCAAAAGCCATATGTCGTCTTCTCTATAAAGTGAGAGTTTAATTCACAAATTAGGGCGAATATTATCATAATCAAGGTGCAATACATCTAAGGGGGGTATTTTTTTGCCCTCTATTAAGCATTTAGCTACCTTATCGCTTAATTTAACACCAAATAAGGTTTACATTGCTCTGTCATTTGGTCGTTTATAAAATGATACACTGTTTTTGCGCTGCTTTTTGCATAAACATAGCTGCCATTTTGTCGCCTGAGTGTTTCATTCAGTGAGACTATTCATGAATTTGCTATTGTTTAGCAGCGCCTCAAGCGAATTTTCGGTAGACTAGCGCCGAAATCTATCAATCTTAGGTGAGAGAATGTCTTCTGATTTTTATGGAACCAGTGCAGCGTATGCTCGTAAAGAGCAAGGCTACCGTGAAAAAGCGCTGAAACTATTTCCTTGGGTTTGTGGTCGTTGTGCCCGTGAGTTTGTCTATTCAAACCTAAGAGAGTTGACGGTCCACCATGTTGACCATGACCACACGAATAACCCTGAAGATGGCAGCAACTGGGAACTACTCTGTTTGTTCTGCCATGATCATGAGCACGAAAAATACACTGAGCACGACAACCAGATGGGCAGTGTAGTTAAAGCGGGTGAAGATGATCACCAAGCTGCGACATTCAATCCTTTTGCTGATCTCAAAGCAATGATGGAAAAGAAAAAGTAACCAACAAGGTAAGCAGGGATCAAGGGTAATTGAGTACCCCTTTTATATCTGCAATATTTTCGGCGATCCACGTTTTGTTGATCGCCCCCCAATCCTCTATTTCATACTTTCCACTCCGGTTACGTTCGCCTTTCGTTTGTTTGAAGGTACAAACGATATCAAGATCAGCCAAGCTTTTGATGGTATCTTGCGCGGTCCTTCGTGGCATGCCGGTATACTCCAAAATGCCCGGCACCGTTGCTATACCTGAATCAATAAGGTGGGCAACATAAAGCCGTCGATAAAAACTAGACTTGGTTTTGCTGATAGTCACTCCATGACTCCTTTCTAAACAACCTCTTAACTATCACACTAGCATTAAAACCATTACCGTTGCACTAATAAATCTTGATTCAACTAATACGACTCATTCTCAATTAAGGTTTTTGATCTCATCAAGTTATCAATTTCTCTGAAGCTAGCTAGAGTTATAGGTATCCATCAAATTTGGAGAATAAGATGAGTGATGCTAACCAGCACCGTTCTGAGTTGAAGGCTTTTCTGTTTATTACCGTTGTACTGTTTCCCATTCTTGCTGTTGCCGTTGTTGGTGGCTATGGGTTTTTTGTTTGGTTTTTACAGGTAGTGACAGGCTAGTAATAAAAATAATCAACAGCTTGTGTGATTGTCTTTACCGTGAAGCAATAGTTGAGTGAGGAAGCAATGAAATGTTCCCGGCGTAAGTTTATCAAAGCACAGGCCGCGGCCAGTGCAGCTGCAGCAGCAGGTATTTCGATACCGGTTGTAGCCAGTAATGTAGTTACGGATGCATCGAAAACCCAGATCACCTGGGAGAAAGCACCTTGTCGATTCTGTGGTGTAGGGTGTTCGGTAAATGTGGGTGTAAAAGATGACAAGGTTGTCGCCACCCATGGTGATATTAAATCGCCTGTTAATCGCGGCCTCAATTGTGTGAAAGGCTATTTCCTATCGAAGATCATGTACGGTGATGATCGCCTGACTCAGCCCCTGCTGAGAATGAAAGACGGGAAATACGATAAAGAAGGCGACTTCACCCCGATTAGCTGGGATCAAGCTTTCGATATCATGACCGAAAAATGGAAAGCGGTGTTGAAAGAAAAAGGGCCCGAAGCGATTGGTATGTTTGGCTCAGGACAGTGGACAATCTATGAAGGTTACGCTGCTGCTAAGCTGATGAAAGCCGGGTTCCGCTCAAACAATATCGACCCGAATGCTCGACACTGTATGGCATCTGCCGTAGTAGGCTTCATGCGTACTTTTGGTATTGATGAGCCAATGGGTTGTTACGATGATATCGAATCAGCTGATGCTTTCGTCCTCTGGGGTTCAAACATGGCAGAGATGCACCCGATACTCTGGACGAGGGTCACGGACCGCAGACTGTCTAACCCCGATGTGAAAGTGTCAGTTCTCTCTACTTTTGAACACCGCAGTTTTGAGTTGGCTGACATTCCGATTGTGTTCGAACCACAAACTGATTTGGCTATCCTCAACTTCATTGCCAATTACATCATCACCAACGACAAAGTGAATAAAGACTTTGTCGACAAGCATGTTAACTTCCGCCGAGGTGCAACCGATATTGGGTATGGACTACGCCCTGAAAATCCGCTTCAGCAACAAGCCAAGAACCCTGACAGCGGTGACTCTGACCCAATGACCTTTGAGGAATTCAAAGAGTTTGTCTCGGAGTACACGGTTGAAAAAGCCAGTGAGATGTCTGGTGTGAAACCTGAACGACTCATTGAACTTGCTGAACTCTATGCTGACCCAGATACTAGAGTGACCTCTTTCTGGACTATGGGCTTTAACCAGCACACCCGAGGGGTATGGTGTAATAACCTGGTTTATAACATCCACCTGCTTACCGGTAAAATATCTACTCCGGGCAATAGCCCATTCTCGCTGACAGGTCAGCCATCGGCATGTGGTACGGCCCGTGAAGTCGGTACCTTCTCTCACCGCCTGCCTGCTGATATGGTGGTGAACAACCCAGAACACCGTAAAGTCGCTGAAAAAATCTGGAAACTGCCTGATGGCACGATTCCTGAGAAAGTCGGGGCACATGCGGTATTGCAAGCCCGGATGCTCAAAGACAGTAAGATCAATGCGTATTGGATCCAGGTTAACAATAACCTCCAGGCCGGACCAAATATCAATGAAGAAATCCTGCCAGGTTACCGTAATCCAGACAATTTCATAGTGGTATCCGATGCTTATCCTACAGCCACGGCACAGGCTGGCGATCTAATCTTGCCAACCGCTATGTGGGTGGAAAAAGAGGGAGCATACGGTAACGCAGAACGTCGTACCCAACTGTGGCACAAGATGGTCGATGCACCGGGAGAGGCAATGTCTGACCTGTGGCAATTGGTTGAGTTTTCTAAACGCTTCAAAACGGATGAAGTGTGGCCGAAAGAACTGCTTGATGCGAACCCAGACTACAAAGACAAAACGTTATATGACGTCTTGTTTGCCAACGGTCAAGTCAACCAGTATCCACTGGAAGATATCACAGAAGGGCACAGCAACGACGAATCAACACAATACGGCTATTACTTGCAGAAAGGGCTGTTTGAAGAATACGCCCAGTTTGGCCGTGGCCATGCCCATGATTTGGCGCCATTTGAGGTTTACCATGAAGTACGGGGGTTACGTTGGCCGGTTGTAGATGGAAAGGAAACCCTGTGGCGATTCAAGGAAGGTTCTGACCCTTACGTCAAGCCGGGTAGCGGTTATGAGTTTTATGGTAAACCTGATGGCCGGGCGGTTATTTTTGCCCTGCCTTATGAGCCACCTGCAGAAAGCCCGGATGAAGAATACGATCTATGGCTTTCCACTGGTCGTGTACTTGAGCACTGGCATTCAGGCTCAATGACCCGCCGTGTCCCTGAACTACACAAATCTTACCCGAACGCCCAGGTGTTTATGCATCCAGATGACGCAAAGGCACGAGGCATGCGGCGCGGTGATGCGGTGAAAGTGATCTCACGAAGGGGGGAGATCATTACCCGAGTTGAAACTAGGGGGAGAAATAAACCACCGAAAGGCTTGGTGTATGTCCCTTGGTTTGATTCTAGCCAGCTGATCAACAAGGTAACACTTGATGCAACCGATCCGCTTTCCAAACAGACAGACTTTAAAAAGTGTGCTGTCAAAGTGGTAAAGGCATAGGAGGTTAATCATGAACAGAATACTTGCTGTGCTTTTGATGTTGTTTACCACAGGGGTTGTCATTGCGGCGACTGAAGCGATTAGAGGAGATGAGCTAGCGACGACCCGGCAACATGCTCTTAACGGTGAACCTAAACCGCCAATGATGAACAAAACCATTAACGACGATAGGATCCCTAAGCGAAACTACCCAATGCAGCCGCCGGTGATCCCACATAAGATCGATAATTACCAAGTTGATTTGAATGCGAACAAATGTATGGCCTGCCACGCACGTAGTCGAGTGGAAGAAACCCAGGCGAGAATGATCAGTGTCACTCACTATATGGATAGAGACGGTAACTTCCTTGCAGAGCTCTCGCCACGGCGTTACTTCTGCGAGCAGTGTCATGTGGTACAGACTGATGCTAAACCATTGGTTGGTACCTCATTTACCGATCTCGATACGCTGCTCGATCAAGAGAAGTAAGGGAGGAAGCGTATGTGGCAATGGTTGAAAAAATGGTGGGCGCTAATCCGTTCACCGGCAAAGTATTTTAGTCTTGGTTTTTTGACACTCGGTGGTTTTATCGCTGGGGTGATTTTCTGGGGGGCGTTTAATACTGGGATGGAGTTTACTAACTCAGAGCCATTCTGTGTTAGTTGCCATGAGGATAATGTCTATCAGGAGATACAGGGAACCATTCATTTCACTAACCGTACAGGGGTTAGGGCGATTTGTTCTGATTGTCATGTGCCA
Source organism: Photobacterium rosenbergii (assembly GCF_003026455.1). GTDB lineage: Bacteria > Pseudomonadota > Gammaproteobacteria > Enterobacterales > Vibrionaceae > Photobacterium > Photobacterium rosenbergii. The sequence continues at coordinate 379,355 of NZ_PYMB01000003.1, read as the reverse complement.
CATGACTGGACGGATAAAATGGCCCGTAAGATGCAAGCCTCCAAAGAGGTTTGGGCTTGGGTAACCGGGGCAATTTCTACTCCAGAGAAATTCGAAGCCCGCCGTTTGCATATGGCGGAGCGAGAATGGACCAGGATGCAGAAAAACGACTCCCTTGAGTGCCGTAACTGTCATGAGTTTAGCTATATGGACTTTACGCAGCAGTCACAACGCGCCTCAGTTCAACACTCAAGCTCACTGGCTGATGGTTCGAAAACCTGTATCGACTGTCATAAAGGTATTGCTCATCGCCTACCAGATATGAAAGGTGTTGAAGGGTTTTAAGCCTGCATTTAGTTATAGATATAGCGTGTAGGATTGATTAGTAAAATTAAACGGCCAAAATTGACATTTTTATTGCATTGTGTCGATTTTGGCCCTTTTTTTATCTGTGCTTTTTATTGTTCAATTGCCCTAAAGTACAGCAGATTATTCATGAATCTTATTGTTTTGCGTGCTGCAGCCAAATAATGGCTTGAAGCTTATAATTTTACTGTGCTTGTAAGGTTATCAAGGGTAGAATTCGCAGCGATTTACTGCGTCATTTAGAGGCGGTAAATATTTCTGAAATTACCTACGGCGATACCTTTTTTATGAGCAAATATGCTGCACCTCGCTTCTCAATGAAACTGTTGGGACCGCGTTACTGGCCAACACTGCTATTAATCCTTGTTATGTATTTGCTAAGTTGGCTGCCTTATGTTGTTCAGCGTCGTTTAGGGCAGGGGATTGGCCGATTGGCTTTGACAATAATGAAGAAGCGGCGTTTTACCATTGAGCGAAATCTCGAACTTTGTTTCCCAGATATGACAAAGGAGAGACGGGAGCAAATTATCAAGGCCAATATTGACAATACGGGCCTTGCCTTGTTTGAAACTGGTATGGCTTGGTTCTGGTCTGATGCCCGCGTGAAACGCCACGTTCGCATTGAGGGCATGGAGCATATCGAACAACTCGAAGCTGAAGGTAAAGGTGCGCTGTTTATTGCTGTTCATTCATTAAACTTAGAGTTGGCTGCACGGGCATTTGGTATCCATAAATCTGGTACAGGCATATATCGCCCTAACAACAATCCTTGTTTTGACTTTGTGCAATATCGAGGTCGAGCCCGCTCAAACCGTACTTTAATCGATCGTAAAGATGTAAAAGGTATGCTCAATGCACTGAGTACGGGGCAGCGTGTATGGTATGCCCCAGATCATGATTATGGTGTTCGACGTTCTACATTTGCTCCACTTTTTGCCGTTGAGCAAGCCTGCACGACAACAGGTACAAGCTTATTGGTAGATGGCAGCGGGTGTGAGGTGATGACCTTTAGAATGGTGCGTGAGTCTAATTCTGGTGATTACGTAATTACGATTGAACCGCTTCAGGAGGCATTTCCACGTAATGAACCTGAACGAGCGGCGATTGTTGTTAATAAAGCGGTTGAGAGATCAATCCTTGCTGCGCCTTGTCAGTATATGTGGCTTCACCGACGCTTTAAAACCCGGCCAGAAGGTGAAGTTTCTCTATATCAGAAAGCGAGAACTGAGTTGAACTCCCGCGCAGCATAATGTCGCAATAGCACCACCCTTAAACTCGGCGTAGACCCTTAGTGGCTTGGAATCAACAAGCCACTTTCCTCTTTATCCCTTCATCCATATTTGCGCTATATTTTTAGTCATCAATGCATTACCGCTCATTGGTTGCTTAGTTTTGCTACGACAATCGCCTTATCTCTACTCACTGGCTTAATGAATACTGAAAATTAACGGTACAAAACTTCAGCCACTTGCATAGCCTATCCCCACGCAATAGAATGCAGTGTTCGATATAACTTCCGTAAATAGATCTTCCACTAAGGCATGCTTTAATGAGTCATAATGTGAGTGCGGAATAAAAATAATAAAGGGATATCATCGCTAATGAGTAAATTTACAGCGCCTACGTTTACTAAATCGCTTTTACACCCTCGATATTGGCTAACATTACTGATGATTGGTTTGATGTACCTCATCAGCTGGTTGCCATATTTTATTCAGTTTCGAATGGGGCAAGGGCTTGGGCGCTTGGCGATGCGCATTATTAAGAAGCGCAAGAAGACCATTGCTCGCAACTTGGAGCTTTGTTTTCCAGACATGTCGCAAGAAGAACGTGATGTGCTGATGAAGAAGAATATTGATAATACTGGTTTGGCAATGTTTGAAACCGGTATGGCTTGGTTCTGGCCTGATATTCGAGTGGAACGCCACGTGACCTATGAAGGCTTGGAGCACATCCATAAGCTTGAAGCTGAAGGCAAAGGGGTATTGCTTGTTGCTGTTCACTCCTTGAACCTAGAGCTTGGCGCTCGTGCTTTTGGTATGAAAACGCCAGGTGTAGGTGTTTATCGACCAAACAAGAACCCTTGTTTTGACTTTTTCCAGTTTAATGGCCGCATCCGTTCAAACAAATACATGATTGATCGTAAAGATGTGAAAGGTATGCTGCGTGCCCTTCGTAAAGGCGAGCGGGTATGGTATGCCCCTGACCATGACTATGGTAAGCGCCGTTCGACGTTCGCGCCTCTGTTTGCGGTAGAGAAGGCCTGTACAACCACGGGTACTAGCCTATTGGTTGATGCTTCACACTGCGCAGTTGTTCCGTTTGCTATGGTGCGTAATACCGACTCCGGTCGTTATACCCTGAAAGTTTTCCCACCGTTGGATGCGTTCCCTCACAACGATCCAGATGCCGCTGCCGCTTATGTGAATAAAGCAGTTGAGCGTTCAATTATGGAAGCGCCTGAGCAATATATGTGGTTGCACCGCCGCTTTAAAACACGCCCTGAAGGTGAACCATCATTGTATGACTAATAGAGCTATTTGATGTGAATAAAAAGCTTCCTCTGGAAGCTTTTTTTATATCTAAAGGTTAGGTTCAGGGCTGTATCTACTTATCTTTTCAGCTTTTGTATTTAGCAACATTGTTCATCTCTATGTTGAAGTTATAGACAAGGACGCCTATGTTTTTTTGATATGAAACTATAAAAGAGAGGGTAAGGATGGAGTCATTAGCGAATTTTATCTCAGCCATAAATGGCTTTGTGTGGGGTGTCCCCATGCTGGTACTTATCCTCGGGGTAGGTATATATCTTACTCTTGGCTTGAAGCTAATGCCGATTGCGAAAATTGGAGCCGGCTTTAAGTTACTTTGGACGGGTAGGATCCCTGAAAAAGAAGAGGAAGCCAAAGGGGAGATAAGCCCGTTCAATGCCTTGATGACCTCTCTTTCTGCAACGATTGGTACCGGTAATATTGCCGGGGTAGCAACGGCAATATTCTTGGGTGGCCCAGGCGCATTATTTTGGATGTGGTGCACGGCATTAGTTGGGATGGCGACCAAGTTTGCCGAAGCGGTATGCGCAGTGAAATACCGTGAGACGGATGCCAATGGCAACCATGTTGGTGGCCCGATGTATTACATCAAAAATGGCTTGAGCAGTAAGTGGGCATGGCTCGGAACGGCATTTGCCATTTTTGGTGGCTTAGCAGGTTTTGGCATTGGTAATACGGTACAGTCAAACTCTGTTGCTGCAGCGGTTGAATCAAGCTTTGGCATATCACCAATGATTTCAGGCTTGGTGATGATGATTTTAGTCGGGCTGGTACTGATGGGCGGGATCAAGCGTATTGCTGATGTTGCCGGTAAGTTGGTGCCTTTGATGGCGGCGTTTTATATCGCATCAGGGCTTATCGTTCTGATTATGAATATCTCTGAAATACCGGCAGCCTTTAGCTTAATCGTGACTAGTGCGTTTACGCCGGTTGCAGCACAAGGTGGTTTTGCTGGTGCAGCGGTATGGGCCGCCATCCGTTTTGGTGTTGCAAGGGGTATTTTTTCCAATGAGGCGGGGTTGGGCAGTGCGCCTATCGCCCACGCTGCCGCTCAAACGAAAAACCCTGTTGCGCAGGGTTTAGTTGCGATGCTCGGTACCTTCATTGATACCATTGTTGTCTGCAGTATTACTGGCTTAGCGATTGTTGTATCGGGAAGTTGGCTCAGTGGTGAAACCGGCGCTGCTCTGACTTCAGCGGCATTTGCTTCTGCATTGCCGGGGATCGGGAATTATGTTGTTGCCATCGCACTGTCTATTTTTGCCTTTACTACCATATTAGGCTGGAGCTTTTATAGTGAAAAATGTATCCAATATTTGTTTGGGGTAAAGGCAATCGTGCCATTTCGAGTGCTATGGATTATTGCGGTGCCAATTGGGGCGACCAGTTCGCTAGAATTTATTTGGTTACTTGCAGATACCCTCAATGCCATGATGGCGATCCCGAACTTAATAGCGTTATTGCTGTTGAGCCCAGTTGTGTTCAAGCTGACTAAGGAATATTTTGAGTTGCTTGCTCAAGAGAAAATGAAAGGCTCAGATCCAGACTAACCATATATAAATGCCGACTTACGCAGAAGATACAGGTAAGTCGGCAATTAGTATCTGTGGATGAAGCTTATACCAGTGTACCTTGTTGGTAATCTTGTATGGCTTGCTCTATTTCATCCATACTGTTCATCACAAACGGGCCGTAATGTACTATGGGCTCGTCTATTGGATGGCCCGATAATAACAATACGCCAGCCTGCTTATCTGTTGAAATCGCTAAGCCTTCACCTTTACCGAGTATGGCAAGATTACCTGCATTTACCTCTTTCCCTTCAATATTTATTGCGCCCTTGTAGACATAGAGCATGGCCTGAAAATCAGGGTTAAGGCAACTGTTAAGGCTACCGGCTTGCTCTGATTGCCAGTCTGCAATGGTTACTGGAACCCCTGTTTGCTGCAGTGGACCAGCAAGAGTTGTTCCTTTGATGGTTAGGTCACCGGCAATAACGCGCACAAGGCTACCATCGTCCTGACGGTGCTGAGTGATCACATCTGGCTGGAAGTCATGGTAATCTGCGGGCTGCATTTTCTTTGCTGCCGGTAGGTTAATCCAAATCTGAAAGCCGTGCAGTTCGCCGTCTGTCATGATTGGCATTTCGCTGTGGATCACCCCGCGCCCAGCAGACATCCATTGCGCGCCACCATCATTGAGTTCGCCCACATTACCCATATGATCCTTGTGTTGGAAGTGGCCTTTAAGCATATATGTCAGCGTCTCTATGCCGCGGTGGGGGTGAGGGGGAAAACCGCCAATATAGTCAGCTGCGCTTTCTGACTTCAATTCATCAATCATCAAAAAAGGCGAAAATTGCGCATTGTTAAAGCCATGGACTCGTTGGATACGAACGCCGTCACCATCGGAAGAAGGATGGGCGGGAATAAGGGACTGTATTTGTCGAATAGCCATGTTTGCCTCCTGATTTATTTATGGTTTCAGTGTAAGCAGACTTTAGCGTGACAAACAGTAGGCATTGGCGAACAAGATGTTTAAAAAAATCGAATGGATTTAATTGGCAGGGGAATGAGTTAGGGGCAGGAATAAAAAAAGGCCATCCAGAGATGGCCTTTTGCATGTTCGACTATATGGCTTACTGTGCCAAAGAGTAGAAGATCGCTGAGATAGAAATCAGGCCGATAACAACGATAAATACGTTGCTGATTGCACCTGAGTACTTGCGCATTGCCGGTACTTTCTTGATTGCGTACATCGGCATGATGAATAGCAGCATTGCGATGATTGGGCCACCTAGGCTTTCAATCATACCCAGGATACTTGGGTTGATAGTTGCTACCGCCCAAGTTGTAATAAGCATGAAGCCTGCTGTGAAAGTATTCAGTGCTTTAGGACCCATTTTCTTACCTTGGTCACGTGCAACTTTTACAATCAAACCGTTCAAGCCTTCGCTTGCACCTAGGTAGTGGCCTAGGAAAGACTTAGTAATCGCGATAATAGCCACAATAGGTGCAGCATAAGCAATCATTGGCGTGTTGAAGTGGTTAGACAGGTACGTAAGGATAGATACGTTCTGTGCTTTTGCTTCTGCAAGGTTAGCCGGAGACAGGGAAAGTACGCAACTGAATACGAAGAACATCACAGTCACAACCATCATGATGTGGGCGCGCTGAAGTACACGGCGTGCTTGAGGCTCGGCGTTTTCACCGTGTTCTTTTTGCATTGCAACGGCAAATGATGAAATCACTGGTGAGTGGTTAAATGAGAAGACCATAACCGGAAGGATCAACCATACCGCCATGAAGACAGACGTCATACCACCTTCAGCAGGCACAACATGATTGAAAATCTCACCGTTCCACTCAGGAACTAGGTATAGAGCAAGAGCTAGTAGAACCGCGACGAACGGGAATACCAGCATACTCATTGCTTTTACAATCAGTTCTTCACCTAGGCGAACTACCGCCATTAGACCAACAATCAGTAGCAGAGCAAGGATCCAACGTGCTGGTGGAACTATGTCTAGCTGGTTGATCATAAAGCTTTCAACCGTATTGGTTAGGGCAACACTGTACACCAATAGAATTGGATAGATAGCAAAGAAGTAAAGTAGGGTGATCACTTTACCCATACCGGCCCCGAAGTGTTCTTCAACCACTTCAGTGATGTCGGCACCAGGGTTGGAGCTTGATAGCACGAAACGTGTCATACCACGGTGTGCAAAGTAGGTCATTGGTAGTGCTAGTACAGCCATTACCAATAGTGGGATCAGGCCACCAACACCTGCGTTGATTGGTAGGAACAAGGTACCTGCGCCAACAGCAGTACCGAAAAGACCAAGTACCCAAAGGGTATCGGCTTTTTTCCAGCCAAGCTTGGCTTTTGTGGTTGATTGAGAATGAACGGTATTGTTTTTCACAGTGTCCATTATGGACATCTCCTTTATAGGTATAGTTTATATAGCCTTCAAAGGGTTCTCTTCTGTGTATCTTCCCTGCTTTACTGATGGAACGTCAGTAAAGGAGTAAGAGCAGTTTTGCAAACAACTATTTGCAGTTCAGATGAACAAAGTAAGGAGCGAATTGTGGGAGAGAATCACTTCAAACGGTAAAGTGATTATGGTGACGTCCTGGGTCTAAAAGCGCTAATTCCATGCATGCACAATGCTACTTGGTAATGACTGCTCTAAATCTCTAACTTATTAAAACCTTTAATAATGACAATTGGAACCCTAAATAGGACGCGGGCAAGTATAGGGGATTATCCGTAGCACAACTATGGTTTTTCGCTTTTAGGCGTCTGTTTGCACAATATTCGTGCACTTGTTTAAAACCATAAAATATCCAGTTATGAGGTTTTATGTCTGATGGTGAAAATGTATTAAATATTGTTAATGTTAAAAGGCATTAAACGTAATCATGAGCGCCGGTTGTGTGTTATTTGACCAGATTGATATGTGGTGTAGGTACAATTATCAGAGAGGTGCTTTAGATGTATTTTTAACTAGTCAAAAAGGAGTAGTTTGAATGATGGCTAATTTAAGAGTGGAAATTAAGTAATAAGGAATTATATCGTCATTTTTTTGACTGTAAGATTGATTGACTAACAGCATTCAGTATAATTCATTTAAATTACATATGTGACAAGTGGAATATGTTTTGAATAATATTCAATGTAGTAATAAATATCTGTCGACGGGGTATACTCTGATAGAAATGGTTGTTGTCATTGTACTTATTGGTGTGTTGGCATTGACAGCAGCTCCAAAATTCATGAACAGCCAAGCGGATGCCAGAATTGCGGTGCTTAAAGGGTTTGAAGCTGCATTTTATGCAGCCAATGAGATTGTGATGGCAAAAGCGGAAGTGGCAGGGATTTTGGATGGTACGGGAAAAGAGAAAAATATCCCAGGTACCGATCTCTATGTACGAGATAATTACATAAGCGTAAAGCCAACACACTTGCATAGCGCAATGAGTATTGACGGATTAACAGTGAGTGAATATGACGATTGGACGTTTATTTACTTCGGTGAAGAGAGAGATGGTGAAAGGTTCAAAGCTGATCAGTGCTATATACAATTAATGCAATACCAAGATAGTGAAACAGAAACTGATGGTTTGAAGATTTTCAGAAAATTCGGTGGTTGCTAAAAGACAAAAACCGCCTGCTGGCGGTTTTTGTATGACTTCAGGCTAATGAATTAATCGCGGAAGTTGTCGAACTGGAATGATTGGCCCAGTTCTGCGCCACGTACCAAAGCCATAGCTGCTTGTAGGTCATCGCGCTTCTTACCGGTTACACGAACCTTATCACCTTGGATAGAAGCTTGTACCTTTAGCTTCTCATCTTTGATCATCTTAACGATTTTCTTGGCAACGGTAGTATCGACACCTTGCTTGAACTCAACATTACAAGCAAAAGACTTACCTGTGCGGGTTGTCTCTTTCTGATCCATTGATTGCGCATCAACATGGCGCTTAGCTAGGTTACCACGAAGGATAGTGACCAACTGGCTTAGCTGGTAATCTGATTCCGTTGTGATTTTAACGACTTCTTTTTCTAGCTTGAAGCTAGCTTCGACACCACGGAAATCAAAACGAGTGTCTAGTTCACGAGATGAGTTTTCTACCGCATTTCGGATCTCTACGAAGTCGACTTCAGAAACAATGTCAAAAGATGGCATGTGCGTAATCCCAATTGTATGTTGATGTAATTGTAATATAAGCAGGGCCTTCTTTGGCCCGGCTATTGGTTTTATTGTTGGCTGCCTACAGCTTCAGAAAGCATGTCCAGCATGGTGACAGTATCGTCCCAGTTAATGCATGGATCAGTAATTGACTGGCCGTAAGTTAGTGCGCATAAATTGTCGGTATCAACTGGCTGGTTGCCTTCAACAATAAAGCTTTCAGCCATAATACCAGCAACATACCGGCTACCAGATTTAATTTGCTGGCAAATGTCGGCAGCGACATCAAGTTGGCGTTTATGTTGCTTTTGGCAGTTACCGTGGCTGAAGTCGACAACCAAACGGGTCGGTAGGTCGAAGGATGCCAAAGTATCACAAGACGCTTGAATATCTTCTGCATGGTAGTTTGGCATTTTACCGCCACGGAGGATCACGTGGCCGTGCGGGTTACCTGATGTACGGTAAATCGTCATTTCACCGCTTTTCGCTGGTGAACAGAAGACGTGTGACGCACGAGTGGCGCGGATAGCATCAATCGCAATCTTGATGTTACCGTCGGTGCCGTTTTTAAAGCCGACTGGGCAAGATAGGGCAGACGCCATTTCACGGTGAATTTGAGATTCGGTCGTACGCGCACCGATTGCGCCCCAACTGATCAAATCAGCCAAGTATTGGCCTGTGATCATATCCAAGAATTCAGTGGCGGTTGGCATGCCCAATGCGTTGATATCAACTAGCAACTTACGGGCAGTGTGAAGGCCTTTGGCTAGGTCCAGGCTACCGTCTAGGTTAGGGTCGGAAACCAGTCCTTTCCAGCCAACAACCGTACGTGGCTTTTCGAAGTAGGTACGCATCACAATGAATAACGTATCTTTATATTTCTCTTGGACGGCATGCAGGCGTTTTGCATAGTCGATGGCTGCATCAGGGTCGTGGACAGAGCAAGGACCAACGACAACAAGAAGACGGGAGTCCTGGCCCGTTAGAATCGCTTCAACTTGACGACGAGAGTGGGCGACATGCTCCGCAATTTCATCTGTGATTGGGTAAGCAGCTTCTACCGCAGCTGGCGTTGGCATAAGCCCAAGGCTAACGGTGCGGAGTTCATCTGTTTTCATTGGCATAGTGTTGCCTATCTCGGTATAACAAAAATTATTGACGCGTAAAGATAGCCCAAAAGTCGGCAGGAATAAACCAAACTTGTGATATCACTTAGATTTTTATTCTAGCGCTTTCTGTTTTACTTCGCCTTTTCTCAAGATAGATCAATGATTGCTGCCATTTTGTCCAGTGGGTAAAGCAATACCTTGCTGGTATACAGCCAGAGCTGAAAAATGGATAAGCGGATAAGACAACGCGTTTCATCAATCAAAGCGATAAAACTTTCTGATTCCCCACTTGCGTCAAGCGTATTGAGTCAGTATGTTGGGTCTATGTGAATATCTACCCATTCATTATGGGTAATAATGGAAGTCGATATACAAACGGAATCACAAGCCTTGGTGCTCGTATCTATCCCTATATTTTCTTCCTGATTGATTAAAACCCAAGTTAAAGCAGTTATGGTGGTTTATGACAAATAGCGCTCAGTCAGGTCTACAGTTTTCAGAAATTCTCAAATCTTCTGACCAGTTTTCTAATTTACAGGCTGATATAGGCTTGGTCTCCGTAGATGATCTATTACAAGAAATAGGGATTCACCCATACGCGGCCGCATACCCAGCGGAATTGCCAGAAGATGTCCAACAGCAGTTATTGGCAAAGACAGACAATAACCCTGCTGAGTTTTTTGTCTCTGCATTGGCTGCGAAGCTTATTTCTGCCGCCCAGAAAGCGGGAGAAAAGCCATTGAAGGTACGCTTGGCAGGAGCAGACTCTCATCAAAGATTGGCATTATTGGGCTCAGAGCTTGAAACTCAAGAGGTTAATCCACTCATTGGTAAGCGAGGTGTTTCGCGCTGGGCTGATAAAGCGTTTCGTAAAGCTTTTGAACTTGAGTGCGAGGCTATCAAACGCGCTCGCATTGCCGAGGGAATGGCGAATATTGAATTGGTTATTCCGTTTGTCCGTACTTTCAGTGAATCGGCTACGGCGATTGATCTACTTGCTGAACAAGGCTTGTGTCGTGGTGCAAATGGCCTTCGGGTTCATTTGCTTGCTGAATTGCCGGCCAATGCTTTAATGGCAGAAAAGTTCCTGCAGTACTTTGACGGGCTTGTGGTCGATATTGATCAGTTGGCTCAGTTTGCATTGGGGTTGGATCAAACTCATCCATCTCTCGAATATCTGCATGATGATCAAAATGAAGCGGTTTTGGCACTTATTGATCATGCTCTGAAAGCTGCATCCTCGACGAATAAACCCTGTGATGTGGTCAGCCATTACATCAATAAAGCACCAAACTTACAGTTGTGGTTGCTTGAGCACAATGTGTCTAAGGTGATCACGCAGTAATAAAGAAGGGTAAATACTTAAATTTATAACCCGGCATACTCTCCTGTATGCCGGGTTTCTTTTTATCTCAGGAGCCAGTTTCTAAGTGGCGTTTTATTAATAAGCGCGATTAGGCCGTAACTAATGAAACAGGTAAGCACAAAACGCAGAATGTCGTTGGCGTAGCCTGTGAAGCCTAGCATTGGTAATAAGCGCATGAGGTAGATAATAATCAGCAGGTGAATGAGGTAAATACCCAGTACGTGCTTGCTGATATTAAGTTTTGCCATCGCTTGACCAAATTGTGGGCGTTGCTTAAGCATGAAGAAGATACCCGTCGCCCAGAGTGGTGTTCCGGTTAAGAAGTCATGCATATTGAACGGCACGTCGTATCGCGTTAAGTACAGCGCCTCAACTAAGTGCATCCCCATTCCTATAAGGGCAAGCATCAAAGCCTTGCTAAAACTGAGTTGCCAATCTTTCTGCCGGATCAGGAAGCCAATTGTCAGCATCAGTGTACTCATGAATGGTCCGTTGCGGGTAAACAGCGGCGACTCGATACCAGTCAGTGGTGCGTAACTGCCCGCCGCTAGACCAAATAGATAAAGTGCAATTGCAACCGGCAAGATCAGGTTGAGTTTCTTTTTATAGCAACAAGCGGTTATCACCAAAAGGCCGCAGACCAAGCCGGGGATATACCAAAGGTGCACCAAGCTTCCCTCGAACAGGGTATTGAGCGGTTGGGAAAGGAGGTATTGCCAATAGCCGCTGCGCTCTGCAAGGTAGCCTGATTCCAAGGCCAGTTGTAGGTTGAATGGTACGAGGAAAAATATCACACTCCAAACCAGCCACACTTTCAGTAACGGTAAGCTGTACTGCTTAAGAGTACTTGTCGGAAGTGCTACAAGCTTCGGTGCGATGAAATATCCGGCCAGGATGAAGAAAAGTGGCACTGCGAAACGGCTGAGCTGATTGATAAGTAACCCTAACCAAGGTTCACCGTTGATTAAGGGGGCTGTCATGAAAAGTTGGCTATGGATAGCGATAACGCCGAGAAGGGCAATAAGCCTACCGACTTCGAAACTGGCAATGCGGTTGTTTGACATGGTTACTACTGCTTAAAACGTTTTGAGCGACTTTACCAGAGATACCTATCGGAATTGATAGGTATCGTTTAGCTGGGGAGAGTGTTTATTTGTTTCGTGAACTATGTCTCAGCACTTTGGTTTCAACGGCTAGGGTGCCAGTAAATAAGTGCTATGAAGAGCAGCTAATTTCTAACTTTTTGCCCCATTCTGGCGGACGTTCGGCAAAATGAGACAACTCTGGGTGCTCATCAAAGGGGCTTTGCAGTACTGCCATCAGTTGCTCGATCATTGTGAAATCACCTTTTTCTGCATGTTCGATAGCTTGTTGGGCAAGGTAATTTCTTAAGATAAATTTAGGGTTGGTGGATCGCATCAGATCAAGTCGATCACTATCCGCCAATGCCTCTTTCTCAAGTCGTTCTGAATATAAAGAAAGCCATGATTTCAGGGGGCCAATATCTTGGGATAGGTCTTCAAACAAATGGCCCGAAGTTTTGAGTTCGCAATGCGGAATGGACGATAAGGTACGAAAGAAGAGGGTGTAGTCGATGCCTTGCGTTTTCAGCATATCAAACATAGCTGAAAATAGCGCTGTGTCTTCTTTAAGCTTTTCCTTAAGGCCGAGTTTAGCGCGCATATTGGCACTGTAGGCCTTTTGCAGGATTGGTTGGTATTGCTCGAGAGCGTGGTCTATCTGCTCTTTAGCAAGCAACGGCGTTAAAGCATAACCAAGGGCAGAAAGGTTCCACAAGGCAACGGTTGGCTGCTGGTTGAATGCGTACCGGCCGGAATAGTCGGAATGGTTACAGATAAAGCCGGGTTGGTAGTCATCAAGAAAGCCGTATGGGCCGTAATCAAACGTCAGGCCAAGTACTGACATGTTATCGGTATTCATTACTCCGTGAGCAAATCCTACCGATTGCCAGTCGGCAATCATCTCGGCGGTCAGGTTGACGATCTTTTTGAACATCTGGTTGTAACGATCTGCATCATCTAGCTGTGAGTCGATGTCAGGGAAATGATGTTTGATAAGGTAGTCGGCCAACATTTTAAGTTCGCCGTGCTGTTGGCTATAAAAGAAATACTCAAAATGGCCGAAGCGTAAATGGCTCTCTGCGACACGGATAAGGGTTGCACCCCGCTCAACGGTTTCTCTATATACGGGGGTATTACTTGAAAGCACTGCCAAAGCGTGGGTGGTTTTGATGTTGAGTCCAGCCATAGCTGCGCTAGCTAAATATTCACGGATGCTGGAGCGTAATACCGCCCGGCCATCGCCCTGACGAGAGTAGGGGGTAAGGCCGGAGCCTTTAAGGTGAATATCCCATTTTTGCCCAGTTGAGGTCTGTACTTCGCCCATCAACAAGCCCCGCCCGTCGCCTATGTCGGGGTTGTATTGGCCGAATTGATGACCGGTATATTTCATGGCGAAAGGCGACATCGCTGGGTGATCATCATTGCCAGTAAATAGGTCGACAAAGTATTGGGTGTTTGCCTGAGCGGGATCGAGCTCAAGCATTTCACTGACTTGTGGGTTCACACTGACGAGAAAAGGATCATCAAGCGGCTGCGGTTGGATAAATGCCCCAAAGCTGCTTGGTAGGGCGCTGTAGGTGTTGCTGAAAACAAGCTCGGACAGTTTTTTCATAGAGGGATCATCACAATGGCTTCCCTTTAAGCGTATCAACTGTCCGCAGGCTTACAACGGAGAGAGTGTAGGGTTATTCCCCGTTGTAGGTTTCAATCGGCTCGATATCGACAATTTTCGAACGGTTCATGATAACTTTCCAGCGTTGGATCGATATGGTCTTGTCATCCACTTTTTCGCGGGTTACCAAGTTGATCAGGTGGCGCTTCTCTACTGATTCTTTGGAAACTTGCCCGTCTTTGAGCTGGTAGATTTTCTGCGAGCCTTTCTCCATCAAACGGGTGATGGTGCGGAGATCCAACATAATGGATTCACGGGTTTGTTCGTAACCCGTGAGGAACTTAGTCGGAGACATCCGGGTTGTGCTCTTGTAATGCAAGACCGTTTCCTCATGCTGGGATACCTTGTGCTTGCGAATCTTTCTGATCTCTTTATCCAGAGCCTTAAAGGCGCAGTATTCCATCCACTCAAGCTGTCGGCCAATCAACTGATTGGAGTTCACATCGAAAAACTGTTTGCGCCACTTTGGCTTACCTTTACGCACCCAGCGCCAAAGAATGGTTTTTAAGTCATCCTTGAAAACTTCACGGGCGGCATAGATAACCGACAGTACCAAAATGAAAGAAGCGGTAATATCGCCAAGCACCCCTCGAGCTTTGATAAGCATCAAGGTAACGAAAATCATCACGAAACCCGCTGCAAAGCCAGTAACGATTTTACGGGTATTCTGGCCCAGTTCGCTGGTTTTTTCCTTCATGGTGACAGGGTATTCAATCAAGCGGCGCAATAGGCGCATCTTGTTCGACATCCGCGTGGGATCTTCCATTGCCTTGGAGGAGTTGTAGTTGTGTTTGCTGCGGTGTTCTGATTCCTTTTCGCAGACCTCGAAAAGTAGTGATTTTATCTCGCTGTAATCATTGCCACGAGGTAGGTGGGCGACGAGTTCAAGCAACCGTTGCTCGGTAAACCACGACAGGTAATTATCAACGTTCTCGTAATACTTGAGCAGCTTTTTATCCGTCGGGATGTTTCGGCGAAGTCGCTTGAGGATGCGCATGGTAAGCTGGGCCACTTCCTCGACTTCTTCCCGGGAGCGTTCTTCTTTGACATCAAGAAGCTGCTGGGTAGTTTTTTCCAGCGCCAGAGCATACTGATAGGCATAAAGGCTCAAGCTCAAACGGTATTGTTCAGTCGAGAGCTTGCCACGGCTGGCAAGTCGGCTGTGAACCAGCGGCAAATGGTTCACATCACTGTAATAGGTTCGTTTGCCCTGAATGGCATTATGGAAAAATTCATCTTCAGCAATGATATTGCTGTTGAGGCCCAGTTCGCCGGGGACAAAAATAAAGAGATCCAGTTGACGGTTAGTTGTTTCAGGGATGACGTGGGAGATTTTTAGCTTATGCCCGTCTTTTTTTTCAACTGTGATCACTCTACTACATTACCTCTCAAGGGATGGGGGAACTGGATATGCAACGCTGTAAATGTAGCGTTAACTATTGGAATTAAAATTAATTTTAGATGAATTAGTCAGTTAATAGCAGAGTTAATTGGTATTTAGCGCTTTATTAGAGTGAAAAGTAAGCAAAAAATGAAAGATAGGTCAGGCGTATTGGGTTAACATCACGTATAATGCGCCGCCTGATGTTACGATGAAGGCATGACGGACTAACGCATGCTATCGGCTGTGAGATAAACAAGCCGTTTTATTTACCCAGAGAGTGTCGAAAGAATGATTAGAATTGGACAATACAACACGCTAGAAGTCGTCAAGCTGGTAGATTTTGGCGTTTTCCTAGATGGTGGTGAAGACTTTGGCAATATCCTATTGCCTAAAGCTTGTGTTCCTGCTGGCACTGAGCTGGGGGATAAGCTGGAAGTCTTTGTTTATTTCGACTCTGAAGATGACATTATTGCCACCACCAAGCAGCCTTATGCCGTAGTGGGTGACTTTGCCCTGTTACGTGTTGTGGGTATCTGTGGTGTGGGTGCTTTTGTGGATTGGGGCCTAGAGAAAGATCTGCTCGTTCCATTTAGTGAGCAACGTCGCCGCCTAGAAGAAGGCCAGGATATCATGGTGCGTGTTTACACCGATAAAGCATCAGGCCGTATTGTTGGCTCTACCAAATTCAACCGCTTCTTGGACAAAACACCGGCTAACTACAAAGTGGGCCAGGAAGTGCAGGTTCAGATCGCTGAAACGACCGACTTGGGTTACAAAGCCGTGATCGAAGAGCAGCACTGGGGCCTGCTGTTCAAGACCGAATCATTCGGTAAGTTGTTCCCGGGCAAGAAGTTAAAAGCCTACATCAAAGAGATCCGCCCAGATGGTAAAATTAACCTATCGCTACAAAAAGCGGGTAAGGCAAAGGTTGATGACTTGGCCGATAAAATTTTAACGACCCTTGAACGCAAGGGCGGTTTCGTGCCACTGAGTGATAAGTCATCACCGGATGCGATCTTCAAAGAGTTCCGCACCAGTAAAGCAACGTTCAAGAAGACCATTGGTGGCCTTTACAAGAAAGGCCTTATCGTCATCGAACGAGATGGAATTCGCCTTAACGATAATTAACCAGCAAATGGTTGCGATATTGATTCAGAAGCCGGTGTTTGTCACCGGCTTTTTTGTGAGCGGTAGCATATCAACCAAGTGAATATATGTGTATGTTAAAAGCGGTTTAACCCTTTTATTACAAACATCACAAGGATAGATTATGCAAGGAAGTAAGCTAACAGTGATCGCCGCAGCTGTCGCTATGTTAACGACAAGCCCTATCTGGGCAGCAGATGTCCCCGCCAAAGTGTCGTTAGCCAAGGTTCAGGAGATAGTGCGTGGTAATGGCGATGAAGTCCCTACGTTAGATCCTTCTTATTCTTCAGATACCTCGAGCGCCCGTGTCATAGCTGATATGTTCGAAGGCTTGGTTACTCAAAGCCCGGATGGTGAAATCATCCCTGCTTTAGCGACTCATTGGGAGCAATCAGAGGACGGTAAAGTCTTCACTTTCCATCTGCGCGATGACATTAAATGGTCAAACGGTGAGCCGATTGTCGCCAGCGATTTTGAATACAGCTTCAAGCGGGTGGTAGACCCTAAAACGGGCGCGCCGTATGCGTGGTATTACAGCACCGCACATATTTTGAATGCCGATAAAATCAATGAAGGCAAACTGCCGGTCGATCAGCTCGGCGTAAAAGCGCTTGATGATAAAACCTTCCAGGTCACTCTCGATAAGCCCGTTCCGTATTTCGTCAAGATGATGGTCCACGAGTCAACCTTCCCGGTCTACCGCCCAGCTATCGAAGCCCACGGTGACGCTTGGACTAAACCTGAAAATATCGTCACCAGTAGCGCCTATAAACTCGCGAACTGGACGCTCAACGAACGTATTGTGTTAGAGCGAAACCCGCAATACTGGAACAACGATAAAACAGTGATCAACAAGGTGACATACCTGCCTATCGCAGATATGACGGCTGAATATAACCGCTTTAGAACCGGTGAAATCCACATCACTTCTTCGTTCCCGCTAGAGCAATACAATGCGATCAAGAAACAGCGTCCGGATGAGTTGCTGACCATGCCTTCACTGGGCACCTACTATTACCTGTTCAATGTAAGCAAAGCGCCATTTGATGATCCAAGAGTTCGTAAAGCGCTGGCATATGCGATTGACCGTGACGTTGTCACTAAAGTGATCCTTGGGCAGGGTCAGGTGCCAGCCTATGGTGTCACGCCTCCTTCAGTTGACGGGTTTGTACCACCGAAACAAGCATGGGGTGAGTTGAAGCAGAAAGAGCGTGACCAGAAAGCCAAAGAGTTGCTGGCAGAGGCTGGGTATGACAAATCCAACCCGCTTTCTTTCGAGCTAGTTTATAACACGTCTGAATCCCACAAGAAGCTGGCTATTGTCATGTCATCAATGTGGAACAAGACATTGGGAGCCAAGGTTGATCTGGCTAACCAAGAGTGGAAGACCTTCCTCCAGAAACTGGGCCAGAAAGACTTTACCGTTGCCCGCTATGCTTGGGTAGGAGATTACAATGAAGCATCAACCTTCTTGTCATATTTCGAAAGCACGGGCATGAACTACTCGCGCTGGTCGAGTGATGCCTATGACGAGGCAATGGCGAAAGCTATTCAATCGCCAAGTAATGATGAGCGTAACAAGTATTACCAGCAGGCAGAGCAGGTTTTCTCAGAAGAGATGCCAGCTATTCCGCTGTATCACTACACGCGCTCTGTGCTGAAGAATACCAAGGTCGGTGGCTATTCTAAAACTAATGCGGCTGAAGCGCGTTACACCCGCGACTTATATTTGATGCAGTAAGCCGCTTTCAATTTGCCATTGAATATAAAGCCGGACGATTGTCCGGCTTTTTAGTGCTTAGCGGTTAGGAACAACACTTCTTGTACTTTGCTTTACACTGGACGTTTTCTCGCCAGGCATGAATACAACTGCTGCCACCGATAGGCACATGACACCAGCTAAAAGCCAATACAAGGAAGAGAAATGGTTAGTAGTTTCGCTTGGGGTTGAATAGCTATAGGCAATCAACCAGTAGGCTATAGGACCGGTAGTGAAGCTCAGCATATATTTCACAGCATAAACAGTTGAGCGCCATTTATCGGAGGTGCTTTTGCCAATGAGCCAGTCGTTAATAGGGATCTGAGCGTAGGTGCTGAAAACGAGTCCAGTTAAACAAAGTACAAGCGTCCATCCTGATGTGACTGAGGCCAGTAACAGAAAAGAGGTTTGGCCGCCTACCACGCAAAATAATAGTTGTTTCGCTGATACGCGATCGATCAATTCGCCAATGATAAGTTGGGCGAAGGCCGCCAGTGTGAAAATACCTGTCGCGAGTAAGCCAATTTGGCTGAGTGGCAGGGTAAAGGTGTCTTGCAGGATCTTGGGCAGTGCCGCCGTGATAGTTTGAAAAACGAGCCCACCGAATGTGGCAATGATAGCAATTGCCAACAGCAAACGAAGTAGTTGGTTTTGGCTCACCGATGATTGTTGTTTTCTATTCTGCTGTTGGTAGGACACATCCTTTGACACTCTGCTATAAACCATACCAGTGAGTACACAAAGGATGCCCGGGATAAAAAAAGATGATTGCCAGTTAATGGTTTGGGTCAGGAAAGCTGTCACTGCAGTTGCGCAGGCAAGCCCAATATTACCTGCCAGACCATTGACGGCAATTGCCCGGCCTGTCTTTTCGGTGGTAGCGAAAACTAAGGCGATGCCGACGGGATGGTAAATAGAAGCAAACAGGCCAATAGCTATTACCCCGATCGATAGCTGAAACGGGGTTTGTGCGAGCGCGGTAAACATAGCGGCAATCCCCATGCCAAAGAAAAAGAGTAGCATCATGGCTCTTTTGCTCCAGCGATCGCCCAACCAGCCGCTGGGCAATGAACCTAACCCATAGGCGAGCATGCCCAAGCTACCCAGTCGTAATAATTCGTCGTAAGACATTCCCCAGTCTTGTTGAATCCCTAATATAGCCGTTGGAAAAATCAGAATGAAAAAGTGGTTCAGCGCATGGCCTAAATTCATGAGCTGGAAATGGTATTTGTGCATGGTTCGGCTTCTAGCTGTTAAATGATAGAAATCAGTTTACAGAGCACCGCTTTGTCTCATAGCCTATATCATGACAACTTATTGCCCATATGAGACACAAGGTTGATGAAACGCGACATCTTTTTCCCAGAAGCGGACATACCTGTTGTGGTTGTGCCGAAAACTTATCCGGATGGATATACCATAGGTTGGCATAACCATGATTATTGCCAGTTAGTCTACGCCTGTAGTGGTGTGATGGTGGTTGAGGCTGAGCAAAGCTTGTGGGTGATCCCGCCGCAAAGGGCGGTATGGATACCAGCAGGGATTAGCCACAAGGTTGAAATGTACGGGCTTGCTGAAATGAGGAATGTTTACCTCAAGCCTCATTGCTCACCCCATCTTCCTAATAGCAGTACTGTGGTGAATGTCTCGAGTTTACTAGGCGAGATCATTGCTTATATGACTACCGGGCGGTTTGAGCAAGGAAATACTGGCGAGAAAGAAAGGTTGGTAGGTGTGCTGTTAGATCAACTCAAGATCGCCGATCAAGCAGAACTGAGTTTGCCGCTTACTAAGGATAAAAGGCTTGTTATGGTGTGTGAGTCGATTATGGCCCAGCCAGCGGAAAATAAATCACTCAGCGATTGGTCAAAGAGTCTGAATATTAGTAGCCGCACGCTAAGTCGCTTATTTCGGCAAGAAATGGGCATGTCGTTTATTGAATACCGAAATCAGGTAAGGTTATTTCAAGCCTTGAAGCGTCTTGCGAGTGGACAATCAGTGACATCAGTCGCGCTTGATGTTGGGTTCGTTAGTTTGAGTGCCTTCAACCGCTTGTTCAAAAGGCACTTCGGTACAACGCCTGGCCACTATTTCAAGCGCATTGATTAGGGAAAGCGATTACAGGGTAGAGCTCGTGGGGTAAAGCTATTTGGGTACTTGATTAAGTAATTCTCTTGCATCATGTATTCCCTGAATGCCCATTTGCATGCCGATCACGGTAAGGATCAATCCCATCAGTCGCGTAACAATACTGATGCCGTTCTCTCCAAGCAAGCTCACCAGTTTTTGGCCATAAATAAAGCAAACTAAACTGATAAGGCACAACAAAGCAAAGGCTGAAATAGTGACAGCAATACTTAAGAAACCGCCAGCAGCTGAATAGTTCATGGCTGTTGCTATGGTCCCGGGCCCTGCAAGTATTGGTAGTGCGAGTGGTGATATCGCCACATCCTGACCTTCACTTGGGGGGGTATTTTTGCTGTCTCCCTCTGATTGTTCACTGTGCATTGAAGAGCTACTGCCTTGTAACATGTGGTAACCCACCAAGAACACTAAAATCCCCCCAGAAATGCGCAGTGCCGGCAGGGTGATCCCAAAGACTTGGAAGATCCCTTTTCCGAGCAAACTGAAAGCCGCAACAATGCAAAAGGCGGTAAACAGGGCTTTGAAGGCCGTCGCCTTTTGCTGCTGGTGGGTTTGATTACTGGTTAAGCCGATAAATACAGCGGTGTTAGCGATAGGGTTCATGATGGCGAAGAAACCCATAAAAACGGTAACGCTAACAGTCAGTATGTCGTGCATTGGGCAGACCTCTAAGCTCAAGTTTAACTTGTTGTTTTAATGAAGCTTAGTTTGAATGCTGGGAGGGTAAAGAATCTTAGTGATAAATGAGAGGGGTTTATCATTTCAGAGATCAACATGACTTATTCTTCATCGGCGTAACCCAGAATTAAAATAAGGAAGGTATGGGCTATTGGATTAATAGATAGGTACAATTTGTTCGTGCTACATTGAGGCAGTAATATTAATCCTGTTGTTAAGGACGGGTAGCTACACTGTTTTGTTGGACGTTGGCCAATTTCCAATAAAGACAGACCGTTCCTAGAGTCGACATATATTTTGTGTTATAGCTAAAATAAATTTACCCATTTGGGAGCGGGCACTATCCCTTGGTGCCCCTTTTTTCTAGCGTGCAGTATTAGCAATGCTTTAATTTTTTGTTTTGAATACCAACCTTACACAATTTATTCATTACTACTTTCTTACCGATACTTAATACAAAATTATCTGAATCTTTATGTCAGAGACCTTGCGAGTATGATGAAATATTGTTCATAACAGGTCATTGCCGGCAACAGAACCGACAATGACATGAATTTGATTTTTTGAATGGTGAATTATGAATTCACATCAACATTTTTCAAGATGAAGTCAGACTCGTAAACGGGAAGGCTGCTTTCTGCTGGCTTTTCGTTCATGCCGATCACCTCAACCATAACAGTGGTTTCTGAAATTGTGCTGCCGATACCGTATAGGAAGTCGCTGCTGGAATAACCGATACCAGAGGAGCTGCCTGTTTGATCTCGGAAGTTCTGCTCACCACGAAGAGCGAAGTAAGGGTAGCCAGCACCTTGAGCAAGTTCTGCTGCTTTGTGAAGAAGGTAGTTTCTCGCTAGGGTACGGTCGGTGTTTTCATTGCCGATGAAGCTGATTTGCCAAGTATCTTGTGCTAGGGGAGTCACTTCAAAGCCTTTACCGAATGACCAAAAAGAGTCACGATCGGTATCATACGGGGTTGCACAACCAGCCAGTAGCAATGCACTCAAACCACACGCGATTAGTCCCATTTTTTTCATTATATTTGCACTATAAAACACTGTTCATTATGTTTCTGGGATAGTAGCATTAATTTAATGTTATTCATTGCTCTGACAGGCGATTCATACAAACTCATACATTTGATGAATGATGACGTGGTCGATAGAGACAGTCTGCGGTCATAGCTTTCTTGGTGGTAATCGACCGGTACGGGGAAGTGGAGCAGAAGGGAAAGAAATTAACACTTTAAAAGGGGATAGATGTTTTGCCTACAATTGCTCGGAAGTGAAAACGGAAGGGCGTAAAATTAACCGACGAGTCGAGCTCAGGATCACCCCAATTTTCGATGTTTTGGTGCAGTAGCAAAAAAGGAAGCGGACGCTTCCTTTTTTTGGGTTTTAACCACAAACCTGACAACTAGCTTGCTTACCTAGTTTCATTTCGCGCCAGTTCATTGTCATCGCATCAAGCATTAGGATTTTACCCGTCAACGGTTGCCCCATATTAGCGGCGACCTTAATGGCTTCCATTGCTTGTACCGCACCGACAATGCCAACTACCGGAGACATGATCCCGGCTTCAACACAGGTCAGGGCTTGCTGGCCGAATAGAGCACTCAGGCACTGGTAGCAAGGCTCATTGTCTTGATAGGTATAAACACTGATTTGGCCTTCCATACGGATAGCTGCACCAGAGATCAACGGTGTTTTGGTCTCGAAACACAAACGGTTTAACTGGTTTCGGGTATCTACGTTATCGCAGCAGTCCAGCACCATATCATGCTGTTCGATAAGCGCTTTCAGCGCATCGTCATCAAGGCGCTTGGCAACGGTCTCAACAACGGTGTTCGGGTTGATTAGTTGCAGGGCTTGCTTGGCTGAGTCAACTTTCAACATGCCAACCGTATTGTCGTTGTGCAGAACCTGTCGCTGAAGGTTGGAAACCTCAACTTTATCGTCATCAATCAACGTTAGTTTGCCAACACCTGCCGCAGCAAGGTATTGGGTTGATGCGCAGCCCAATCCACCAGCACCAAGGATTAGCATGGAAGTGGCTTTGAGTGCTTCCTGTCCGTCAAAGTCAAATTGTTTAAGAATAATCTGGCGGTTATAGCGCAGCATTTCTGCGTCGGTAAGTTCTACCACTGTGTATTCCTGTAGGGAGTTCTAAATTGAGAGTGTTGTGTCCGCCGAATAGAGCGGACACAATCATTGATTAATACATGGCGTGGTTGAAAAGTTCGATCGTGACATCTTCACCCGGCATCACACGACCACGCTCTTGCTCGAGTACCACAAAGCAGTTTGCTTGGTGCATGGAGCTAAATGCGCCTGAACCTTGGTTACCCGTTGTCGCGACCTCAACTTGGCCTTCACTGTTAATTTGGTAGATACCGCGTTGGTAATCAGCGCGACCAGGACGTTTTTTGAATACCGTGGTTGCTTTGGCTTTTAGGCGCTGCGGCGCTTGGTATTGGCTATGGCCCGACAGTTTGGCAAGCATTGGCTGGACCAATTGGTATAACGTTACCATCGCAGAGACAGGGTTACCCGGAAGGCCACAGAACCAGGTATTTTTGATTGTGCCAAAGGCAAACGGCTTACCTGGCTTCATTGCAATTTTCCAGAAACCGATTTCACCCTGTTCATCAAGGATATCTTTGGTGTAGTCCGCTTCACCCACGCTAACACCGCCGGAGGTCACCAGCACATCTGCGGTGGTGGCTTTATCAAATGCTTCACGGAGTTTTTCAGGAGAATCTGGGATAATGCCCAGATCCATAACGTCACAGCCGAATTTTTCCAGCAGTGCGCGGATACCGTAACGGTTGCTGTCGTAAATCTGACCAGCTTCCAAAGGCTCGCCAACAGGACGTAGCTCATCGCCGGTAGAGAAAAATGCAACAACTGGGCGGCGGTATACCGGCAGGGTCGCGATGCCCAGTGAAGCTAGCAGGGGCATTTCACGTGCGGTAATGCGGTTACCTTTGGCGACAACCACATCCCCTTGGTGAACATCGTCACCAATAGGGCGGACGTTTTCACCGTGAGAAACTTTAGCCGTAAAACGGATGTTGTCGCCGTCGACTTCGGTTTCTTCTTGCATGATAACGGTATCGGCACCTTCTGGCATTTGGGCCCCGGTCATAATGCGAATACATTCACCAGGCTGGCAAACACCGTCATAAGGGATACCGGCAAACGATTTACCTGCCATACGTAAGGTATCGGTGTTTTCCAAGTCTTCAATGCGCAGGGCGTAGCCGTCCATCGCCGAGTTCGCAAAAGGCGGTACGTTAATTGGCGAGCAAATATCTTCAGCAAGTACCAAGCCCATTCCCTCCGAAAGAGCAACTGAGGTAACGTCTTTCAGCGGTTCAACTTGGTCAAGAATTTTAGTCAGTGCGGTTTCGACTGGCATTAAGCCTGGAGTGTCACAACATCCCATAATAGGTTATCCGTCTATTGTCGTTATAGGTTTTAGTGGGGTAATTATGACAAAAAAAGGCCACTAGCACTAATACCTGACTAGTTTTGTAGTGTAATTTTGATCAATTACGGGTATCCTTCCGTCTTAAAGTTTGCTGGCACTCGTATTTGGGCACGATTTATACATATAAGTATCTAAAGTACTTGATGTTTGCCTTAAGCCCAGCCGGTTGGAGGAAAAGAATGACTGCATTAAGCGAATCTGCATTGAAGGTGCGCCAAGCACTGGTTGAGCGTGGCTTAGAAACCCCAATGACTGATAAGGTGGTAAGCCGCGAAGAGAAGAAAGAAAAAATCGAGTATCACATGCGTGAGATCCTTGAACTTCTTTCACTGGATCTAACCGACGATAGTTTGATTGAGACTCCCCATCGAATCGCGAAAATGTATGTTGATGAAGTGTTTTCTGGCCTAGATTACGCCAACTTCCCTAAGATCACTGTCATTGAAAACAAGATGAACTGTGATGAAATGGTTCGTGTTAAAGATATTACCTTGACCAGTACCTGTGAGCACCATTTGGTGACCATTGACGGTACTGCGACCGTTGCTTACATCCCTCGCGGTAAGATCATTGGCTTGTCAAAGATTAACCGTATTGTCCGCTTCTTCGCTCAGCGTCCACAGGTACAAGAGCGTATGACACAGCAGATCCTTGTTGCTCTTCAAACCTTGCTGGAAAGCGATGATGTGGCAGTGACAATGGATGCTACCCACTATTGTGTGAAAGCACGTGGTGTAATGGATGCCACTAGCACCACGACAACGACAGCATTGGGCGGTATTTTCAAGCGAAACCCTGCCACTCGCGCTGAATTTCTGAACGGTCTGCGTTAATCTTTATTTGACGCTCATCCAGAATAATTTATTATGAAACAAGCCAGTAGGTAATCTACTGGCTTTTTTGTAGCTATTGCCATCTCATCTGGATATTAAGGCTTATGGATTTAATTAAACTGTCTCGAATCAGCATGAAGCACCTCATCACTCTTCACGTGATGCTGGACACGCTTAGTGTTACTGCCAGTGCTGAGCGGTTATGCCTGAGCCCTTCCTCTGTGAGTAAAACTCTGACCCAACTGCGGGACAACCTTAATGATGAGTTGTTCTACCGTCATGGTAACCAGCTAGTAGCTACGCCTCTCGCGCGACGTCTAGGGCCGACCGTGCACCAGATGATTAACGAAATGAACCAGATGCTGACGCAGGAAGCCTTTGACCCGGCGTCATATCAAGGTCGCTTTTCGCTGGCGATGCGCGAAAGTACTTTCGAATTATTGGCTGCCAAGCTCAGTGCCAGGGTGTTGGAGCAAGCACCGGGTATGCGATTGGAGATTTGGTCGCGGGACAATATGGGCTTTGACAGCCTTGCCAAAGGTCAGTTGGATTTTATTATCCTACCGCATGATAAAAGCCAGCCGCCGAGCACCCAGAATAACCTAGTATGGGAAACCTTGCTGGATGATGAAATGGTGTGCTTAATGAACCCCAATCACCCGTTGGCAGAGAAAACCCTGACGATTGATGACTACCTGAGCTACGGTCATATCGGCATAACTGATAACGATTTGAATGTGCCGTTTTTTGAGCTTCAGCTTGCCCAGCAACACCAAAAACGAAAAATTGCGGTAAACGTACCTGATTTCGGTGGTGCTGCCTTGATGTGTCACCACAGTGACCTGCTGTTCACTTGTTCACGCCAATGGGCGGATGTCGCGCTACAGGCAAGAGAATTGATCACCAAGCCACTGCCATTCAATTATGGTGAGGTGTCCTACAGCCTAGTTTGGCACCAACCGAGTATGAACGATCCTGCCCAGCGTTGGCTGTATGAACAGATCGTTGCGGTATCGCATGAGTCTGAGTCAAAAGGCTAGATTTAATAAAAATTATCCAATGGGCTTTCGATAAAGAGTGTCGATGCCTCTTTGGCCAAGCGCATTGGCTAATGATTCAATCTGCTTTTGACTGCATGTCTGCCATTGTAATGCCTCCCCGGCAACACCGTGATGCTGGAACGCATTGAGCCTTACTGATGTCCTCTGAGGCAGTGAGCCCAAGAAATGGGCTAGGGCATCAATTTCTTGCTCGAAGTCTGTGATACCCGGTATATGTAACAAGCGGACCTCTTCCAGTTTATCGTGTTTTGCGAGCATATCTATAGTCTGTATGACCCTGTGATGGCTGCGACTGGTTAGCCAAGCGTGGGTTTCTTCCTGCCAAGCTTTTAAATCAACCATGGCACCGTCCAATACCGGCAGTACTTTCTCCCATCCGGTCAGGCTGAGACTGCCGTTAGTGTCGATCATGCAGGTCAGGTGGCGTAGCGTTGGATCGGCTTTGATTGCACTGAACAACTCAACAATGAAAGGCAACTGGAGTGTTGCCTCGCCACCACTGACAGTGATCCCTGATAAAAACAGCTGGTGCTTGCGGACAAGCTGCAAAATGTCCTCAACGCCCATCAACTGGGTCTTGGGATTGGACTGGTTAGGACAAACTTCTAAGCAGCGATCACAATGGGTACATAGCGCAGCATCCCAATGTATTTTGCCTTCGCTCAGTGATAATGCATGACTCGGGCAGGGTTTAACGCAATCTCCACAATGGTTGCAGATACCGATAGTGTGTGGATTGTGGCAATTCTTGCATTGGTAGTTGCACCCTTGCATGAAGATAACGAGCCTGTTGCCAGGCCCGTCGACACACGAGAAATTGAGGATTTTACTGACTGTCGCAGTAGCGCGGCGCTTGCTCATGACTCACAACTCGTGGTTTGCGATTGAGGATTCCGGTATTCTCTGCGGCTTCTGCACCGAGACCTGTGGTGTTGGTTCGAGAGCCTTGCTCCTTGAACTTAGCGATATCAGACAGTTTGATCATATAGCCTGTCACCCTGACCAAATCGTTAGAGTGTACGTTAGCGGTAAACTCGCGAAAGCCAATAGCCAGCGCACCTTTACACAATTGATACATAGCTTCAGGGTTTGATTTGACGGTTTCATCAATGGTCAAAATGTCGCTGATACCCGATGTGTAGTACTGGTGGTGTTCAGCTAGCGCTTGGATGTGGCTAACTGGGTCTGGCTCAGTACCATAAGGGATACGTACTCCCGGAGTGACATCTTCATCTAAACTGATACCGCCTTGGGCATGAAGTAGGGCACGACCATGGTAGCCATATTTCACTGGTGTGGATGTGACAATGTCACTTAAGGTTTTGGAAATTCGGTGTCCTAGCTCATTAGCACCTTGCTGGTGGCCGTATTGTCCGTCAAGGTCATCTTTAGCAACCAAGATATTGACCGCTTCAGCCATGCCATAGATGCCGAACATTGGCGCAAATCGGTCTTCATCAATCAAACCTTCCTCAATCAAGAAGCTGTTAAAGAAACCCGACTCTTCATGGAGGTAAGCAGAGCGGGCTTCAATTAGCTCGTACATGGTTTGGCAGTAATTTGGCAAGACCGTGCGAAAGAAATCATCAGTAGATGATGCTTTGTTGGCGACCTCTTTAAGGTTCATACGAACCAGGGTGTTTGCACCGCCCGCCAAAGGTAGAGAGTTGTAGCAACTCACGATACCAAAACCGCTATTGTCATAAGCCTTGGCATGGATAGGATAATTCGCAATATGCGGTTTACTGCATTCGCAGATGTTGTGACTGGCCTGTCGCAGTAGATCGTCTGGGGTGATTTCAGGATCATACATAAAGGTCAGGTTAGGAGCGACTTGCTTGAGCTCGGCATCAACACGCAAAATTGTCCGGCAGATCACATTGTCAGTCGGGCCGATATTCACATGCATAAAAGCATCTGGCAGGGTGCGATCTAGCATGATCCAGAACAGGCGCAATTTACGGTAAATCGTTTCTGCGTCTAATTCTTCGACGTATGGAAGCAATACATCATCGAGTTGGCCGAGATAAACCGGGATGTTTGTTACCGATGGCACATGATGATAAATGATCGAGAGATGGTTAAGCGCTTCGTCGAAATTCTGTGCAGGAGGCAATTCCAGATATTCAGAGCCTTGTTTTAGAAACTTGGCGTAATCAGGCAGTACGTAGCGAGGCTTAAATGGAGCATTGCCTTCAAACATATCACACATGATATTGTCTTCAATGGCGGCTTTGACCGACTCCGAAACTTCGAGGTAGGGCAGGCTGGCATCGGCTTCTAACGCAAGGTATTGGCTCTTCTGCTTGGGAGAAAGCGTCGGATCATTGATGATCTGTCTGAATTTTTCTTGAATGCTCATGTTATTAACCATGTTTGAATTATGGTTAATAACATAAGTGGTCAGAACGATTTCTTGAAGTGAAAAGAAGTCAAAATCTAATTTCCTATATGGAAATTAAGTATGCTTGATCACGAAATTTTTGTTGGTCCCTGTAAGAAAAATAAAGCATGTCATTTGAAGTGCTTAAATAAAAGTAAGTCATATTCTTGTGAAATTATGCGGTCAAAAAGTTGCTGTTTTGTCAATTTTTTGACTAAAACTTGATATAACAAGGATGAAGCAAAACGAATTTGTTTGATGCTGCAATGCAGGAAGCAACAGCAGCTTAGGCTTATCTGATCGGGAATTCGTGATGTTTTGCGCTAATAAAAGAAAAAAAATGCCATCAGTAAACACTGCCTTTTTGTTAGGCGGCTTTTTATATGTTAATGCCATCAGTGCACAGCCTGTTAACACGGATGTCAGGCTGGACTATTCTTTGATTGACTCCGTTGATATCTACAGTTCCCAACAAATTTGCCCAGACGCAGGCAGTTCAGTGTGCTTTTCCGAACTTACCGAGAAAATCTATGTAAACAATGGCTTTTTACCGATTTGGGATGATACCGCACTACGACAAGGTTTATACACCAAACTCTCTGCTTTGCATCTTTCTGGTCTGTTTTCTGGGGCTAACCAACGTTTATCTGAGTTGAAAAGGCTAGAAGCCCGCCAAGATAAGCGTGGGTTTGATATCCTTGCTACAGACAGTTATTTGGCTCTTAAGGCCATAGAGCAAAATATTGAAAATAAGCCAACAATCCTATTTCGACACCAAACTGTACAGCCTTTGCATAAAGATGATATATCCATTTTCTCCACAAGCTATGGCTACTTTGAATTGGAGCAGACGCGATTTTTAAATCAGGTCTATGCCGATCTTTTGCTGCCCTCATCAACCAAGACGGCGATTCACCTTGCTGAATCGTTCAATGATTTGGCCTCTCACAGTTATCAACCCCTTAAGCGAGGTTTAATCAAACAAGGACAATCTATACCTGATGGCCATGATTTACTTGATGTGTTGAACACTTATGGTGATATCGATATCGATGATTACTTAATCGTGAGGGAACAACAGACGATTTCAAATAGTGGTGTTGTTAACCAAGCTATCAGGCGGTTTCAGTTAAGAAATGGCTTAGAGGACGACGGCATCCTTGGCCCCTCAACGTCTAGGCAAATTGCGCTGCCTTATCAAGAAGTTTCCCGTTTAATTGCTCTAAATCATTATCGCAGCCAATTGGGTGCTACCGGTGATGAACGCCCAAGTATCCGGGTTAATATTCCCGACTACCGAATGCAAATTACCCATAATCAGCAAGTCGTTTTTGAGTCAAAAGTCATAGTAGGGCAGACAACACGGCCAACGAATCTGTTTTCTTCTTCAATGAATATCATGGTGGTCAACCCACGCTGGAATGTTCCGGAAACAATTAAGAAGAAAGATGTGATACCCGGTATGAAGGCATCATCGGATTATTTGCAGCAGAAGAACTTAACCATGATCCGCAGCTGGCGGGATCGTACTGAGATTTCTCCTGAAATGGTGGAGTGGAGCACTGTGAACCCCCATACATTTCCGTATGAATTTATGCAAAGGCCGGGTCGCGGGAATGCGCTTGGAAATGTGAAATTCTTAATGCCCAATGATTACTCTGTCTACTTGCATGATACGCCGACACGAAGCCTGTTTAACAAGGCCAAGCGCAACCTAAGCTCTGGGTGTGTGCGTGTAGAAAAGGCTGCAGAACTGGCTGAATATGTGTTGGACTACCAGCAGCGGCCAAGTTGGCGCAATTACCAACAGCTAGTCAGTGATAGAAGTACTGATACCATCACTTTACCGCGCAAACTTGATGTGGATGTGACTTACGTAACCGCATGGGTTGATGAGAATAATCAGCTACAATTGCGAGAAGATATTTATGGCTATGACAGGCCAATTAAGCGGCCGGTTAAACTGAAGTACTCAACGGTGAAAAATTACCGGCAATAGAGCCATATCCAAGTAATCTCTGTGTATAGGGTTGGACTAGGCGATGCTGAGCAACAAAGTTGATCAATTAGTTGAACGAGCCTTAATGGAGGGAGACATTAAGGCAAAAGTTGCGATAGAAAAAATCAATCAAAAAGCGATGCTTAAGGTTGAGAAGACGGTTTTTATCGAACAGTCACCCTCTGAGGAAAAGATGCTGTTGGATATTGAAATGCAATCCGAACGGCTGAAGGAGAATGCGATAAAAGCCGCACGAGTCGTTGCAAGCCTTCCTTTTATCTTATGTATCTTCAGTTTTGTTGGTTAGAGTGGGGGAATACAGACCTCACTCTTCTTTTGTTCATCTCTCATTGCCTTTCTTGGTATACAATTCTTCATGGATAAAGCCCAAATATTTCAGTGCATTTAATTAGATGTCAGCTGAAAAACTCAGTATGGGTTACAAGAAATAGAAAAAGGATCATTTATACATGTCTTTGCTGCAACGCATTAGTCTTACCATTTTTATTTTTACGTTTCTGCATGGTTGCGCATCTA
This sequence comes from Photobacterium rosenbergii, assembly GCF_003026455.1. Classification (GTDB taxonomy): domain Bacteria; phylum Pseudomonadota; class Gammaproteobacteria; order Enterobacterales; family Vibrionaceae; genus Photobacterium; species Photobacterium rosenbergii. Next base: position 348,123 of record NZ_PYMB01000003.1, on the reverse strand, counting down.
TATCCGATGAAATCGAGCACCCCATTGAGTCACAGGCTTCGCAGCAGGCTAGCACTTTATCGGCATTGGTTGAGACTTATCAGCCTGAAGGTTTAACGCCAACTAACAGTGCCGTTGTACTGCAAGATACCGGTTGGGACGCCTTGGCCCAGCGCTTAGCCCTTATTGAAACGGCTGAACATAGCATCGACATCCAGTACTACATTTGGAACTCAGATGATTCGGGCAGATACTTGGCTACCCGCTTGATTGCTGCTGCGAATCGCGGTGTCAAAGTGCGTGTCATGCTTGATGACATAAACCTAAACGAAAGAGAAGACCTGTTAATAGCGTTAGACTCACACCCTTATATAGAGATACGTGTATTTAATCCAATTCCGACCCGACGTGGAGTTGCAAAGTGGCTCAATGTGTTGGGTGATTTCTCCCGCCTCAATCGCCGTATGCACAATAAATCTTTCACCGTGGATGGGGCGATGTCAGTTGTCGGAGGGCGTAATATCGGCGATGAGTACTTTGATCTCTCTGATGATATTAATTTCCGCGATCGCGATGTGTTGGTGATGGGGGATGTAGTCAATGATATCCAAACGAGCTTTGTTGAATATTGGGATAGCCGTTGGTCTTACCCTGTCAGTATGTTGGGCGGGGAAGCCTCTATTGAACTGGCGGCGTTAGATCGGGTTTATGCTCCTCGTTACAAATATTACCCGGCATTGCCTGAAGGAAGCGAGGTTGCCTATCAGTTTCTAAAGGAGTTAATGGGGGAGATCACTTGGGTCAAAGCGCGCTACATCGCCGACCAACCTGTCCCAGATGATGTTGATAATACCGACACACCCAAGAAGACAGCCAGAGCTTTGGCGGATTTAGCGTTGAAGTCTGAACAAGAAATTGTTGTGGAATCGGCTTATCTCGTTTTCGATGATGGCCAGTTGGCAAGTCTTCAAGATCTAACCAATGATGGTGTTGAGGTAAGGGCGTTGACCAATTCTATGGTCTCCAATGACCTTATCACTAACCATTCGGGTTATGCAGGAAGGCGTCAGGACATGCTTGAGAATGGTATGCAGTTGTTTGAATTAAAACCTGATACCAAGTTATGTGAGCAATCAACAAAAGATACTGCTAAATGCGCACCCACAACGCCTTATGGCCTGCATTCAAAGTCTGTTGTCTTTGACAGGCAAATCGCAGGGGTTGGCTCCTTCAACTTTAATTTGCGTTCAACGTACCTTAATACCGAATCTATTTTAGTCATCGAAAATGAAAGTATTGCAGCTTCATTGGCTGACGACATAGAGGTGGCGATGGAAGAGGAAAACAGTTGGCACCTGAGTCTAGAGGAAGGCAGCGTCAGGTGGTATTCCGGTACAAAAAGCTGGGAGACCGAGCCTGATACTAGCCAGTGGGATCGAGTAAAGTCGCGATTTTTACAGCTTTTCCCGATAGAAAAATACTTGTAAGTGGCACTGAACAGCCAAGGTTCAGGATAAGATGGTAAAACTAGGGCAATCCAAAATAATAGGAATAACAATGAAAAAGACACTTTTGACTGCAGCTTTATTGATTTCAGCCCCTCACGTTTTCGCGAGTGATAATGCTGATATGTTCCCTGAAATGCCAGGCTTTACCAAGCATGTTATCCAGCTCGATGCAGTTGAGAATGAGAACCTAGACCGCCGTGTTCAACTTGTCGCTAACAGTGTTATGAAGGTAGATTGCAACATCAAAGCGCTGCCGATGGATATTGAGCGACGTTCACTGGAAGGGTGGGGTTATTCTTACTATGTACTGGAAAAACAAACTAACTATGCCAGCACTATGATGGCATGTGAGAAAGAAGCGGCAGATACAGAACTGCAGTTCCACAGTGATTTGTTGCGCTACAATTCAAAGCTTCCTTTGGTAGTCTACGCACAGGAAGATGTGGACGTTGATTACAAAGTCTGGGCGCCAGTAGAGTAACCTCTGTTAGCTACTTTAAACGCCAATGCTCCCTAGAGCATTGGCGTTGTTTTATTTTAAAGCTCACTTCCCATATAGACTCATCTTCAAGATAGCTCCACATTCGATACACTCCCATTTCTAACCGCTCTTTATCCTAATAATAGGTACTAGAGGAGGTTACCATGACTGAGTCTTCGTTTGACTTGCCAGTTCAACTTACAGATTTTGATCTTGATATTGCTGCTCTGTTTCTATTGGCCTTGAGAAATTACAATGGTCATTCTGGAACGGTAGCATTCGGTGAATTTGCAGGTTGCTTATCTTCTGAAATTAGCCTTGCTCATAAGCGATTACGGTTTGATAGTGCGCTTGACCGTATTACAAGCCAAATAGTTGCTGATAAGATTAACCACTATAACCAAGCGGTTTTTGTTGCCCTTTCGGTGGACATGTTCATCTCCTCTGCATTGGGATTAGATAGTAAGGCCACCTTTACTTTTAACGATCTCGTCGTCAACGATCTCGGAGAGCAATCTCGTCGGCTGCCAAGTTTACTGCCATTAATTGAAACGGATAGTGTTGGCTGCATAGCCCTTTATTGTGACCTTGTGAATCGGCCGGAAAATACGAATATTAAAACTATTAAAAGGGTTAGGTTAGAGCAAATATTAGCTGCATCCAACGAGGTTTATTTTAACAACGTAAAACAAGACTATCTCTTACCTACGCTTAATTTAATTCGTTCAGTCACAGGGCAGTGTTTTGAGATAGTGACAGAAATGAAATCCAATAACACGACACAAGCCGTCGTGTTCAAGGAAAAGTAACACCTCAGCGAGAGGTGTTACTGAGAGCGAAAAGGCTTATATGGTTATATGTTTGGCGTTTCATTCCATTCACTTTTGAGTTTTGTCTTTGGTTTCGGCTTCGAAACGTAGGTGACCAATTTATCCTCAAGTTCAAACCTTTTGGGAGTGGCAGGCTTGGTAAGTGGCGGTGGTAGATCCACTTTTGTGAATGTCGAACCGCGTTTTACAATGTCGCTGAAACTGTCTACCCAATTGAAACCAATATCATTGAGGGCTTTATATTGGGCTTCTGGCAACATTGAACGACGTTGTAGCTCCCGTTGTTCAAACACCCACTTCCCAAGCCGGAATCCATCTCTAGTTACATAACTTGACCACACATTCAAATGTCCCTTCATTTCTCTGAAGCGCAGAAGTTGGCGATAGCTATCCTCCCATGAAAGGGTCATTTCCTCTTTAAACCAATTTGAGTTGGTGAGGAACAGAGACTTAGATTTCGTCTGGCTTAACTTATTTCTGGTGTATTCACTCCTCGCCTTAGAGAGCCAGTTACCTAGAGGGAAATGATCTGCACTTATGTATCCTTTTGGTACTGTGGTACGGCCATACTGCTTTGTATACTCTTGGTATGCTTTGAGGCCAAGATTCCATTGATACATCTCTTTGTCAAAGACGAAGTGGGCTTCCTCCAAGGCGACAATGAACTCATCCCGTAATAGGTTTGTCTTTTTCATTAATCGAATATGATTCACCCAGAGGCCAAGATTATATCCAGACTGGGTTTGATAGTGGTGTGCCTCTTTCCCAAATGGCACGGAGCGTCCTTCTAAAAGGTATTCTTTTAGTCCATCGTAAAACCACTTATCTCCCGCTTCGATACTAACGGTTGATGCCACAAATACCTCACAATGAGAACAAAGTTGATTTTGGTGCGATATTACTTCTGAAGATAGAAGCCGAAAATATGAAATTTGTAGCAAAATACCGCCTGTATGGCGTGCTAAAACAAGATTAAACGCAGGAAGATGACTAAGCCTTTAAAACATGTGGAAAAAATGCATCAATATAAACGGGACTGGCTGAGTTTATTTATTATGAAATCTTTTTACCTTACCGATAAATCATTTTTACCAGCGATTGGGACAATGTTGGGACTTTTATATTCAACCAGTTTACCATTCTGTGCTTATATCTTGATCTTGAAAGAAAATTATTGCCAGTTTTTATGTGGTTAATATTTTTTTGGCGCGAATTGGTAAATATCAGAAAGGGAGGGGAAGTAACGTAATAGCATAGCAGAAAACGAAGAGGAGCTGTGCTATGTCTCATCAGTTTAACCAATATCGTCAGTTACTTAGTCAATCATTTGATCACGCTGTAGCCTACTTAGAGTCACTACCAGAGCGACCGGTTGATAAACATGTGACATCCGATACATTACGGCAATCCATAGGCGGTAAATTGCCGCAAGCTCCTAGTTGTCCTGATACCGTACTCAACCAGCTTGCCGTTAATGTGGAACAAGGGTTGATTGGCTCAGGGGGATCACGATTCTTTGGTTACGCCATTGGCAGTTCTTTCCCAGTTTCCATGGCCGCTGACTGGCTAGTAAGCGCTTGGGATCAGAATGTCCCTTACTACGTTTCTAGCCCTTCGATGGCTATCGTTGAAGAAACGGCAGCAGAGTGGGTACTTGAGTTGCTAGGCCTCTCAAAACATGCAGGGCTGGGCTTTACTTCTGGCGCGCAGGAAGCCATTTATACCGCATTGATCACTGCACGTAATACCTTGTTGCAACGTGCCGGCTGGGATGTGGTCAAGCAGGGGCTTTATGGTGCACCGCGCATTCAGGTTGTGGTGAGTGACCAGATCCACTCAACGATCAAGCGTGCACTATCTATGATCGGCATTGGCCTCGAAGATATCCATACTATTCCGACCGACAGTAACCTACGGATCATTGCCGATCATATCCCTGAGGTATTGTCTCGTTGTGACGGTCCGACACTTGTTTGTGCGCAAGCTGGCTGTATTGATTCCGGCGCCTTTGATCCGTTCGATGCACTGGCTGATGCAGTTGCGAACCATCCAAATGCTTGGCTGCATGTGGATGGGGCGATTGGGCTTTGGGCGGCAGCCAGTGATAAGCAAAAGCATCTGGTCAAGGGAGTTGAACGTGCAGACTCCATTGATACCGATGGCCACAAGTGGTTCAACATGCCTTATGACTGCGGCTTAGTGATAGTCAAAGATGCAACAGCATTAGCCTGTGCCATGGGCGGCAGCAACATGGGAGACTATCTCAACGACGCCATGGCGAAGCCGGACCGAAACGCTATCAACTTTGGCATTTCAGCCTCCCGCCGGGCCCGAGGCGTACCAGTGTATGCGGCAATTAAAGCGTTGGGTAAATCTGGCATTGCTCAGCATCTTGATAATTGCTGTGAACTTGCCCAGCGCATGGCAGATAAATTACGGGAAGTAGAGGGGATCACCATTCTCAATGATGTGGTATCTAACCGCTTCTCTGCGCAATTCGGAACGGGTACTGAGGAACAACGCAATCAGCTTACAGAGCGTGTGGTGCACCGCTTGCAGCAGGAAGGCTTCTGTTATCCATCTACCTCAGGCTATAAAGGGTTAAAAACCATGTTGTTCTCGGTGTTGAGTTGTCATACCGACCAGCAGGACATCGACAAATCGGCCGAGAAAATCATCGCGGCTTTTGAAATCGAAAATGAGCTTTTCAACAAAGAAAACCAGCAGACAGCCAAAGCGGTAGAGCACGCTGAATGTTGAATATCGCTTGTAAGTTGTGGGTTTTAAATGTCAGTGATGGGAGAAGAGATGAAAGTATTAGTGAAAAATGCCGCCTTGTTTGATGGTGAGAACGAAGCGTTGCGCCATGACTGCAGTTTGCTGGTGGAGGATGGGGTTGTTACCAAAATCTACCAGTATGAGGCTGTGCTAGAAGAGGTTGATCAAATCATTGATGCTGCTGGTTATACGGTTATGCCGGGACTTATCGATGCCCATACGCATATTGCTCTGTCTGATAGCTTCGACAAGATCGACTTAATGAGCTCGGAAGAAGTCGCGATACGCTCTGCGGTGATTGCCAAGGAGATGCTTGAGCGTGGCTTTACGGCGGTACGCGATGTCGGCAGCAATTGTTATGGTCTAAAGCAGAGTATTGATAATGGCTTTGTGCCGGGGCCGAGGATCTACCCAAGCTACGCAGGGATCTCGCAAACCTGTGGTCATGCCGATTACCGTCAGAACCGGGTCCAGCGCTCTAACTTTAATCAAGGGATTGAAGATTCGAGTTTTATGCGCCAGCAGCACCTGATTTTGGCTGACGGTGTGCCTGAATGCCTGAAACGCACTCGTGATCAGATCTTCAAAGGCGCGTCGCAGATCAAAGTCTTCGGTGGAGGCGGCGCTTCATCTTTGTTTGATCCGCTGGATACGATCCAGTACACCCGTGATGAGCTTCGCGCCATCATAGAGACAGTAACTAACTACGGATCCTATGTCTGCAGCCATATCCATGCCCAACCGGCGATGAAGATTGCGGTTGAAGAAGGGGTGAAATCGCTTGAGCATGCCACCTTCATGGATGACGAAGTGGCTAGCATGTGCCTTGATAAAGATGTTTGGGTAGTGCCTCAATACGCGACAGCTGAACTGATAGCCAACCGAAAAATTCCACTCGGCAGTGAAATCTTGTACCAAAAGACGGAGCGTGTCGGTAAAGGATTGCTCAAGCAGGCAGAGTTGGTGGACAAATACGGTCTGAAATGTGCGTTTGGTACTGATTTGGTTGGCACCCCGGAAGTCCATGCTAAGCAGAATATGGAGTTCTCGGCACGCAAGAAGTATTTCGGCTCATTTAGGGGAATCAAGCAAGCCACATCAGACACTGGAGAGTTATTAAAAATGTCTGGGCTACTGGACCCATACCCAGAAGCTAAGCTAGGGGTGTTGTGCCAAGGGGCATTTGCGGACATGCTATTTGTCAAGGGCAACCCAGTGGCCGATCTTGATATTCTTGCCGACCCAGAGAACATCAAAGTGGTGATCAAAGGCGGTGAGATTTACAAAGATACTCGAGACATGCCATTGCGCTAATCAATGAAATATCATTAAAAACCTAAAAGCCGCTCACAGGCTGTGAGCGGCTTTTAGGTTTTTAATGCTCGTTAATTTGTTATGACGCTTTTAGCTCGCGGGTTTTCCATAGCGAGCCGACAATAGCTGCACTGATAGTCAGTACGATCACACCTAGGGAAACTGGTGTTGGGATCGCATAGTTGGTTTCCATTAGCAGCATCTTGATACCGATGAAGCTCAAGATGAACGCCAATGCCGGGCGTAGGTAGCAGAAACGGGTCAGCATACCTTCGAGTACAAAGTACAGCGAGCGTAAACCAAGTAATGCGAACACGTTAGCTGTCATCACCAGGAACGGCTCTTTGGTGACCGCGAAGATTGCAGGGATTGAATCCAGTGCGAACATCACATCGGTCAAAGCAATTACCGCAATCACAATCAACAGTGGAGTTGCGATCCAGCCTTTGCTGTCTTTGACAAAGAACCTATGGCCTCTGTATTCATCAGACACCCGGAAGCATTTTTTCACCAGACGCACGGGGAGTGACTGGGAGAAGTCTTCTTGTTCTTCCTCGTCTTCACGCCATAGCTTATAGCCGGTGTAAAGCAGGAATGCTGCGAACACATACAAGATCCAGTGGAACTGGGTTAGCAGTTCAGCACCTACCGCAATCATGATTGCGCGCAGGATCAGCGCACCCACAACACCAAGCATCAGCACCCTAGGACGAATCGCTTCAGGCACGGCAAACTGACTGAAAATCAAAGCGAAGACAAACAGGTTGTCGACACTCAATGATTTTTCGAGCAAATAGCCGGTAAGGAAGGCTGTCGCTGCTTCGCTGTTGGTATAGCTGCTATCCGGTGCCATTAAAGGCCAGTACAGGTAGATCACCACGTTGAAGGCCAAAGCCAACACAACCCAGAACACACTCCAAAGAGCGGCTTTTTTGATGGTGACCTTGCCACCACGGGTTTGGTATAAGTCCAACGCCAACATAAAGATGGTTAGAACAGCGAACCCTTCATAGCTCAAAAGGCTCATAGATTACTCCTTTCACGATCGAGTGCGCGAAAGGGGAAGGATCAGGGGAAACCAGACCTTTCGCGCATTAATGTCATGGGCTACATCTTTGCGATTAAGCAAATAAAGACAACCCAGCACGGATGTGCATGATTAATGGCGTTGGTCTCGTCAGGATGGTGTAGAACGAATGCTACAAATCCACCCTCGGCTGCCGGAAGTACAAGACTTCGAGATGACGACAGACGAACAATTGGTGACTACTCCCCAAAGCAGGCGCATTCTAAAAGCAAATTTCGTAATGCGCTAGTGATAATTTACACCGAATACATAAAAAATAAATTCATTATAAAAAATATAACTCAAGCTATTGATTTAGATAACCAGATTAGCTGGAAGAGAGGGCTGGAATAGCGCTGAAATTGGTACAAGACTTGGCTATGAATCAAAATTTGTCAGATTGCGGTGTTTGTCATAAAGCTTTCACAGATGGGCGCTAATTTATCGTCATTACTTTGGTCTATACCAAATCAGGTGGTGAATAATGCTCAAGGACAAAGATAACTTCCAACCGTATTGGTTTGCTCAGGCGATGGGAGTTGAAGTATCAGCTCAACCCAATGTACTTCAAAATGATATTCAAACCGATGTCTGTATCGTCGGCGGCGGATACACAGGTCTGTGGACGGCCATTAATTTAAAGTTGCAGCAGCCAGATCTTGATGTTGTTGTGATCGATAAAGGGCTTTGTGGTAGTGGCGCTTCTGGCCGTAACGGTGGTTGTATGCTGACCTGGTCGACCAAATACTTGTCGATGAGAAAGCTCTATGGTGAAGAGAAAGCGGCTAAGTTGGTTGCTGCATCAGAGCAGGCCATTTACGAAATCGAAGCGTTCTGTAAAGAGCACAACATCGATGCCCAGTTACGTCGTCATGGTACGTTATATACCGCCACCAACAGCGCACAAGAGGGCTCGATGGAAGGGGTCCTTCAAGCTTTGAACCAGCAGGATATCAATAGTTGGCAAGTATGGGAAAAAGATAAGGTCCAGCTTGATGCCGGTTCATGTGTTCATAGTGAAGGGTATTATTCACCTGCAGCAGCCAGTGTACAGCCAGCAATGCTTGCTCGTGGTTTGAAGCGTGTCGCCGAGAGGCTAGGGGTGAAAATTTTCGAGAATACCCCTATGGAGGATATCAATACCGAAATCCCTATTACTATTACCACCCCGCAAGCAGATATCTTTGCCAAGAAAGTGGTGTTGGCACTTAATGCGTGGATGGTCGAGCAATTCCCTGAGTTCAAGCGCAGCGTGGTATTAGTCTCTTCTGATATGGCGATCACCAAGCCAGTGCCAGAAAAGCTAGAGGCGATGGGTCTCAAGGACGGCAAGACAGTTGTTGATTCGCGAACTTTTGTTCATTACTACCGTTCAACACCAGATGGTAGGTTGATGCTAGGTAAAGGCGGCAACCATTTCTCATTTGCCAACCGTATCAGCAAGGTATTTGATCAACCTAGTCGTTACCAGCCATTGCTTCGGCGTGCATTCGACAGGTTTTTCCCTTCGCTGTCAGGGCAGTCTTTCGCTGCCACATGGACCGGGGCTTCGGATCGCTCGGTGACCGGGATGCCGTTCTTCGGCCATCTCAAGAAGAATAAAGACATTGTTTACGGCTTGGGGTATTCCGGTAACGGTGTCGCGCAAACCTGGATTGGCGGTAAAATCTTATCGTCAATGGTGTTAGAACAGCAAAATGAATGGACTGAATGCGGTCTTGTGTCCGGCCCGAAAGGCTATTTCCCGCCAGAGCCTATTCGCTGGACCGGTGCAATGATGGTGCGCAATGCTATTCGCCGTAAGGAAGCGGCGGAAGATGCTGGCCTAAAACCTACCTGGTTGGATAAGCAACTGTCTAAATTTGCTGATGCCGCCGGGAAAGCAGACAAAGGGTAGTGCTGCTTAGCTTATTCTTACCTGATGGAAATACATAAAGATCCTAAGGGCTCTTTATTTGATTTTTGCCAAGTTACTTGTTTAAAAAGACATAACTTGTAACACAACCTGCTATTTAACGCTTCCCAGTTTGCTGGCACAGATTATAATGTTCTGTGTCTCTATTTTGGGTAAGTTGTATGTTGATTAGGCGTCTCTACACAATTTGTCTGCTTATTTTATTGTGGTGTGCAAACACTGCGATAGCGCAGCCTATTGAGTCGTTTAATGACAAGGTATTAAGCCCGGTTGTCACGACTGATTTTGCAAGCCATCTGGCTAAATGGCAGTGGCCAGTGCAAACCAGTGACTCGGCAATTATCACCCAGGATGACGACCGCTCTGCCTTTGATGAAGGCCATGAGACTTATATTTTCAATGCGTTAAGACGGTTAAAAAGTGTTGACCATTACGCCGGGATGGGCGTCAAACCCGTTTTTTCCCAAGTTCATGAATTTCATCCACCTTCCTATTTGTCCCAAGCGTTAAAGCCAACGGCTTTGCCCCTCTTGCAAACCCACTGGGTTGGGCACATTCCCCACAACCATAACCGTCTTTCCGGTTGGAAAGAGGGGAACCTGCTTTATAGCCATCGTTTCGGCTAAGCCGTTAGTCTATATCTTGTTTTAGTTATCTGAGTTTATCAGTAGCCGATCTGGTTTGATCGCTGCTGTTTGTTACGGGCTGCTTGATAGCAGAGGCCCAAAAAATATAGGTATGACAATGAAACGTGCTTGGACTTCCCCGCAGGTAAAAAGTGCATTGTTGAACTGGAGGGTGATTGCCCTGATTGCGATCACATTTCTACTGATTTTGCATAGTTGGCCGAGTTCACCCTTCAGCCATACATCGGTATTAGTCAATGACTACATCGAAAATACCTTGGCTGAAATGCGGTTCAACCAAGATGGGAATCTAGCCTCCCGAATGCTAGTGGATTTGATCTTTGGAAACGCTCGCCATTAAACCAGCAAGCTTGATTAGGCTTGTTAGTTCATAGGCAGCTCTTAGGCCGGGAAAGCCGGTAGTTACAAGTTGGAGTATTATATGCAAGAGATGTTATTGGCTATATGGCATCACGATTTTGAAACCCTACAGCAAGTCAGTTCATTGCAATGGTTCTTGTTGTTGCTGACGATAATCTTGCTATTGGAATCGAGTTTTGTGTTTTTGCCGCTGCCCGGTGACGGCCTGGTCTTGTTTGCCGGGGGGATGATTGGGCTTGGCATCTTAGATTTCCCGACGACTGTTGCGGCTCTGTGTTTCGCTGCCACCTTTGGTGGGTTTATGGGCTACTTGCAGGGAAGGGTGTTACACCGGACCCGGTTTGTGGACTGGCTAGAGCGTATGTTACCTGATGACGCACTGCCAAAAGCAAGGCGGTTACTCAATAAATATGGCTTCCTTTCTCTGTTCATTTCGCGCTTTGTTCCCTTTGTCAGGGTGCTTACGCCAATGCTGATGGGTATTGCCAAGTTGAGCGCGTGGCGAATGGTAGTGATCAGTGCAATGAGCTCCCTGATCTGGTGTTTGATCTTGCTGTTGGTAGGTAAGTGGATCATGCTCAGCCCGATGCTAAGTGAATACCAGCAGATCCTCACCAAAGGTTTAGTGATGCTGAGCTTTACGCTGATGATTTCGGCCATTGTTGGGTTGGTGTACCGTTATGCCAAAGCGAAAGTGGTTCCTAAACAGACCTCGAAAGTGTAGTTTTTGTCGCTGTAAGAAATCGTACTAAAACTCAAAAGCCTGAATATCCGGATAAGCAAGAACTGCAATATCATCGGTTATTCAGGCTTTTTTGTTCTGACTCTTAACCTAAGAAATTATTTTGACAGCTGGGCCATCGACTCAATACAAATCGCGTCGTGGCGCCAGTACTCCAAGTCACAGTCAATGACATTGTCATGTTGATCGTAGTTGAGACGCTCGACCAACATCGCAGGGCTTCCTGCTGTGGCCCTCAAATGCTGCGCAGTATCTCCGAGCAATGATGTAGTACTGACCCGGTAACGGGTTTTCGAATAGATCACGCCATACTCTTCACGATAAAGGGTAGTCAGTGAAGAGGTGAAAGACTTCTCTAGCAGGTCTGGAAAGTACTTTGGCAAAATGAAGTTGGTGACCACCACCACTGGGCGTTCATCAAGAAAACGCAACCGGTCGACTCGGTATACCTCTGACAACGGCGGCACTTTAAGTAGTGATGCTGCTCGCCGGCTAGCTGGCATAAGCTTGGCATCAATGAGCTCAGTGCGGGCTAAGCGACCTTGCTCTTTGGCCATTTGTGGGAAGTTGGTGGTATAGGTCGGGTCATAGCTAAGTGGTATCGGTGAGACGAACCAACCACGGCGATCTTCCCTATATAGCTTTCCCTCTGCTTCCAGCAGAGCCAAAGATTCACGCAGGGTGACCCTTGTGGTATTGAATGATTCCGCGAGTTTGCGTTCGGCAGGTAATTTGTTGCCTGCAGCAAGAAGGCCAGCATCAATCTGCTCGTTGATGGCTTCCATGATTTTTAAATATTGCACAATTGACCCTATGTAAATGCAAATTCGATTAACCCCTAGCTTTTGAGGGAGCTAATCGGATTAACATTATATCCTGTTATCAGTGGTCATCCGCAGCTTCATCGTAGCTACGTATGGATAAATCTATAACTTATTGTATAAAAAGAATAAACGGTAATAGACGTTATAATAATTCTATTACCGTTTAGTGAAACACATCACACTTGTGAATGCTTTGTAGCTGGTAACACTTAGCGTTTGCGCCAGGCCTGGGTGTAACGCTCGATAATTTGAATTGTGCCGACATGGCTGAGTTTAACCAGCGCCGCCGTCAGCAAGATCATCACAGCCATTGCTGCTGCCGGGCCAGTTTGGCCTGCGTCATCCATGTTCAGTACCGACACCGATGCCGGCATGGTGTTGGTTGCGTACAGGAATACAATCGCCGAAGTTGTAGTCATTGCATTGACGAACATATATACCGCAATTTCAAGTACTGCCGGTAAGCAAACAGGCAGGGTAACTTTGAAGAAAACCTTGTACTGCGGCATTTTGATTGAGGCTGAAATGGCTTCAACTTCTGCTGGTAATTGTTTAAGCGCTGTCAGTGCCGTCATGTGGCCGACGGTGTAGTAGTGGATCACTGTGTTGATCACCAGGATAGCCATGGTTCCGTAAAGCACCGACATTGGGTTAGCTTGGTTGTTGAAGAAGAAAATATACCCAAGGCCCAACACCATACCCGGTACAGCCATTGGAATGATGGCAATCATTTGCAGCAGGTTACGGATAGGTGCAAAGGCACGGCCTTTTTCAACACAGTACGCACCAATGAAGATGACTACCGTACCGAATACCGCCACAAAACTGGCAAGCTTGATAGAGTTGAAATACGGTGCCCAGCCATACGTGCTGAATTGGGCAAAGTTATAATTGTTCAGGCTAAGCGTCAGGTTCCAAGGCCAGAAGGTAACCAGCGAGCCGTAGATAGCCATACCGATAACGGTCAGGATACACAGTGAAATCACGCTACAAAACAAAAAGCAAAGGCCGTCACGCAACTTGTTTGGTTCAGGCGTATAAGCCACAGAGCGTGAATCGAACAGTCCCTGCTGCTTTTTCTTCACCCAGCGATCAACAGCAAATGCGAGGATAGCCGGAACCAGGAGGATAACACTGGTTACCGCACCCATTGAGAAGTTTTGCTGACCGACAACCTGCTTAAAGATATCAGTCGCTAATACGTTGTAGCTGCCGCCGATAACCTTAGGCACACCAAAATCACAAACAACCAAGGTAAAGACAACAATCAGCGCGCTGATTAAGCCGTACTTTGCCGCTGGTAACGTGACAATGAAGAAAGTCTTGAACGGTGAGGTATTCAGCGCCTTAGCTGCTTCGTAAAGCCTTGCGTCGGAGGTCTTTAGCGATGTGGTCAGGATCATCACTGCGTGCGGAAAAGTCCAGAAGATCAAACCGATCGCAATACCAATAGGGCCGTACACGGAGTTGCCCATTAGCATATCCTTGGCGATACCTTGGTTACCGAACAGGTAGATAAGGCTAATAGCAGGGAGTAGCGACGGAGCTAGGATTGGCGCGGCACCGAGTACATTGAACAAGCCTTTGAAAGGCATACAGCTTCGGGTGAGGGCATAGGCATAACCAAAGGCCAGAAAGCCAACAAAAAAGGTGACGATCAGGCCGATGTTGATAGTGTTTTTCAAAGACTGCCACAATGCCGGCGAAGAGAAGTAGTTGGCAAAGTTTTGCAGGCCAACAAATTCACTCTGGTTGTTCATGACACTTTTTTGCAGCATGGCAAACATAGGGCCAAGTACAAAGATCCCCATGACGATCAGCAGCAAAAACAGAATCGCACCTAATGTGATGTTGTCTCGGCTCAGTGAGTTCTTAAATACCGTAAGGCGCTGCATAAGGCTAGGCTGACGTGCTGCCACCGAGCGCTCTTTGGTTATTGGGTTGGTAATAGCATTCATCTCGGTATCCATGCGCTTTATTGTGCGTGAAAGATGTGGGTGTGCTTTTTGGACATGTTCACGTAATGGAAGTGGCCACGCTCTAACTGGAGTTCGCGCAACTCTCGAATAGGTACATCGACTTTCAACATATTGCCTTTGTACTCGCCTTGGAGTTTGCATTCGGCACGAACAAAGGTGCCTTGGAACTCCAATTCTTCGATTTGAACAGGGAAACTCGACTCTGTTTTGTTACCGACTTCCAGAAAATGCAGATCTTCGGGGCGTAGGCCCAATTCGACTTGCTCGCCGCGTTTGAGTGCATCACAAGGCTTAGGCAGTAGTGATTCACCGATGCGGATTTGGTTATCACTCACAACAGAAGCCGGAATAAAGTTCATATTGCCAACGAAGTCGGCCACAAAGCGAGAAGCTGGGTTTTCGTAAATCTCCTGCGGCGTGCCGACTTGTTCGATAACGCCGTGGTTCATCACCACAATTCGGTCTGCCATGGCGAGAGCTTCGTCCTGATCGTGGGTTACCATAATGGTGGTAATACCAAGCTGGCGTTGCAGGCGGCGGATCTCTTCACGCAGGTGGGATCGCACTTTTGCATCCAAAGCAGACAAAGGTTCATCAAGCAGTAACAAACCTGGTGATAATGATAAGGCACGGGCAAGGGCGACACGCTGCTGCTGGCCACCAGAAAGTTGGTTGGGATATTTGATGCCCGAGTCTGGCAAGCCGATAACCTTCAGCCAATGATTGACGGTGTCAGTAACGGTCTTGTTGTCTTTCCCCTGATTACGCAAGCCAAGGCTTATATTTTCAGCAACAGTTAGGTTCGGAAACAGGGCGTAGGACTGGAACACGATCCCGAAGTCACGCTTCTCCGGTGCAAGGAAGGTGGTTTCTTTACCGTCTTGGTTGATCTTGCCTGAAGACGCCAGATCTAATCCAGCAATGGCACGCAGCAAGGTGGTTTTACCGCAGCCTGATGGGCCAAGGAAGCAAACAAATTCGCCTTTTGGGATCTCGAGGGAAATGTTGTCCAGCGCAGTAAATTGTCCATATTGCTTGCTGACATGTTCAATCTTCAGATACGTTTCCATGGTTCTAACTCACTTTATTTGGTATATACCAAACATAGTTGCAGTCAGTTACAAATAAATGACACGGAGTTTACGATATTAAGAATCAGGTATGGTGGAAAAAAATTTCTGTTGATACATACTTAACCCGTACTGAATATCGCATTATTTTGATGTGATAAATAAGAATTTGGTTGGGATACCACATTATCACCTTGTCAGATTGATATTCTATATAGGTCTAGACCTTTTATTCTATTCTTGTATTTTTTGATTGAGGCAAAGCATCATGGAAAGAAAAATG
Organism: Photobacterium rosenbergii; assembly: GCF_003026455.1. Taxonomy (GTDB): domain Bacteria; phylum Pseudomonadota; class Gammaproteobacteria; order Enterobacterales; family Vibrionaceae; genus Photobacterium; species Photobacterium rosenbergii. Next base: position 332,347 of record NZ_PYMB01000003.1, on the reverse strand, counting down.
TTGATTCGAAATATATCTTATATGGAGCGTGAACTGTCGGAGATGAAAAAAGAACTGGCGAAGCTAGATGCTCAAAATGAGCAACAAGAAGGGTTGGAAAGCCAAGAGGTTAGAACGGCTAGGCAGCCATATTTCCAACTCTAATACCGTTAAATTAAATATATTGATACATCACATATTTAACTAGGTATAAAACAAAAATAGCGTGACAGCATTACCGTCACGCTTAGCGAATTAAATACTATGATTTGATGTTACTTATGAACGCGGCTCAGATTTCGCATCAAACTTGTCAGACCAAGCTTTCAATACATCTTCACGGCTCACCGCCATCTTACCGAAGTCCATATCAACCATCGCATTCTCTACATCTGGGTAGTTCTTCACTTCTGCGTTGATAGACGTATGACCGACAACCGGGTAGAACTCGTTGTATAGCTTGTTCGCTTCTTCTGAGATAGACCAGTCAACCAGGCGCTTGGCAGCATCAGATTCGGTATTGACCAGACCAACAGCTTCAGCTTCCCAGCCCACGCCACCTTTAGGCATGATGATATCGATTGGTGCACCTTGGGTTTTCAGTGTCGCGCCACGGATTGCCATTGAAATACCGATAGCAACTTCCCCCATACCCGCCTGTACACAAGGCTTGGAGCCAGAGTGGGTGTAGTGGGCGATGTTGTTATCTAGTTTTTCCATGTATTGCCATGCTGCATCGTCGCCCATTGACTGGATCCACGCTGAAACCTGCATATAACCCGTACCCGAAGAGGCAGGGTTTGGCATTGCAATGTGGCCTTTGTATTCAGGCTTTAGCAAATCTTCCCAGCTTTCCGGCTTCGATAGGCCTTTTTGCTCGGCAACAATTTCGTTGAAGCAGACAGCATTGAAGAACGCATCGTTACCGAACCATGCCTTGTTATCTTGCGGGTCAACCAAATTGGTACGGATTTGATCCAGACCCTCTGGGGTGTATGGCTTAAGTACACCTTCTTCTTTTAGAAGCGCCATAGAAGAACCTGCTAGGCCCCATACAACGTCGGCGTGAGGGTTACCTTTTTCTGCCAACAATTTTGCCGTCATGATACCGGTTGAGTCACGTACCCAGTTAATTTTGATATCTGGGTTAGCTTGCTCAAAACCGTTTTTGAATTTAGCCAACATGTCAGTTTCGAAAGCGGTATATACCGTCAGTTCCTCAGCGGCAAATGCAGAAGAAGCGGTAAGTGCAGCAATTGCAGTAAGAGGGGCAATCATCCAACGGTTTTTCATTTTGTCATCTCCATGAATATTTGGGTAACCAAGCAAAAGTAATAATTTGGCAGCTTGGTCTGTACCAGACTGTTTCGACACGGAAGATGCTAGGCAGGAAATATGACACTTAGATGATTGCGATATTTCAGTTTGCTAACAGTTTTATGGGTTCTTTTTGACAGTATTAACTCAAGAGTAAATAAAGGAGGGAGGCAAAAAAATACATAATATGAAGCTTTTGTTAATTATAACCAGAGGGGATTTACAGCATTCTGCTAACATCGTTATAGTTCATCGCATCTGGTATAGTCCAATTTGGAATCAAGACAATGGAAAACTTGGATAATCAATATCTGCTACTTACCCCTGGTCCACTATCAACGAGCCGCACTGTTCGCGAAGCAATGCTGAAAGATTGGTGTACTTGGGATGACGAATACAACAAAGGCATTGTAGAAGTGATCCGCAAGCAGTTGGTGGAACTGGCTACAGATGTTGAAGGTTATACAAGTGTACTCATGCAAGGCAGTGGTACGGCATCGGTTGAGGCGACAATCGGGACGGTTGTTCCTAAAGGTGGCAAGTTGCTGGTGGTCAATAACGGTGCATACGGTGAACGTATTGGCCAGATTGCACAGTACCTGAACATCGAGCACACCATTATTGAGCTTGGTGAAGTTGCCCAGCCAGCAGCGCAGCAAGTCGCTGACTATCTTGATAACGACGCGGGTATTACCCACGTCGCAATGGTGCATTGTGAAACCACCACAGGCATGTTGAACCCAGTTGAAGCGGTATGCGATGTGGTTAAGTCACGCGACAAAATCATGATTTTAGATGCGATGTCGAGTTTTGGTGGTATCCCATTGGATATCGGAAAGCTGGGGATCGATTTTATGATCAGCTCTGCAAACAAGTGTATTCAGGGTGTACCGGGCTTCGGTTTCGTCATTGCCAAGCAAGCTGAACTGGAACAGTGCGAAGGCCGCGCTCGTTCGTTGTCGCTGGATCTTTTTGATCAATGGCAGTGCATGGAGAAAAACCATGGCAAATGGCGCTTTACTTCTCCAACCCATACCGTTCGAGCTTTCCACCAGGCTATGCAAGAGTTACATGAAGAAGGTGGAGTAGAAGCACGCTATCAACGCTATACATCTAACCAACAAATCTTGGTTGCTGGGATGGAAAAGCTTGGCTTCAAATGCCTGCTGGATAAGTCGTTGCATTCACCGATTATCACCTCTTTCTACTCACCAGAAGCGCAAGGGTATGAATTCAAAAAATTCTATAACCTCCTTAAAGAAAAAGGTTTTGTTATCTACCCAGGTAAAGTGTCAAACGCTGATTGCTTCCGTATCGGCAACATTGGCGATGTACACAATGAAGATATGCACCGTTTGATCGATGCTATCGAATCAGCAATGTACTGGGCATAAGGGAAGCGTGATGACACAGCTAGCGACCTCTCAATCGAACAGTTCAGCCTTGACCGACCAATCATTGCGTAGCGAAGGCGATACTAATATTACTCCGGCCCGTGTGGCGTGGACGAACAGTATTGCCGATCAAAAAACACAGCAAATGCTCGAACAAGACAGTCAGGTATTTTTGCATCAGGCGATGTCGACGCCATGTCTAGATGCATTGGTTGGCGCACACGGTATCTACATTGAAGATGCCGCGGGCAAAAAATACATGGATTTCCATGGAAACAATGTCCACCAGTTAGGTTACGGCCACCCACATGTCGTTGGTCGTATCCAGCAGCAATTGACAGAGTTGCCTTTCTCGCCGCGACGTTTTACCAACCAGACAGCCATTGATTGTGCTAAGAAACTGACTGAGATTGCAGGGGGCGATCTGGATAGAGTGCTCTTTGCACCCGGCGGCACCTCGGTCATTGGCATGGCGCTCAAGCTTGCCCGATATGTGACTGGAAACTACAAAGTCGTTTCTTTATGGGATTCATTCCACGGTGCTTCGCTCGATGCTATTTCTGTCGGCGGAGAAGCGTGTTTCCGTGAAGGAATGGGGCCACTTATGGCGGGTGTCGAACGTATCCCACCTGCAGTGAGCTACCGTGGTGCATTCCCTTCCAATGATGGAAGCGATGTGCACTATGCCGATTACCTCGAATACGTTATCGAAAAAGAAGGCGGTATCGGAGCCTTTGTTGCCGAGGGTATCCGCAACACCGATGTGCAGGTACCTAGTAAAGCATATTGGAAGCGTATCCGTGAGATCTGTGACAAGCATAATGTCATGCTGATCATTGACGATATTCCTAATGGCATGGGCCGCAGCGGAAACTGGTTCACCTATCAGGAGTTTGGTATCGAGCCGGACATCCTTTGTATTGGCAAGGGACTGGGCGGTGGGGTCGTACCGATTGCCGCTATGATCACCAAAGATAAGTACAACACGGCGTCGCATGTTTCATTAGGTCACTACACCCACGAAAAATCACCAATTGGCTGTGCTGCGGCACTTGCAACGATTGAAGTGATTGAACAGCAGAACTTGTTGGCCAAAGTCAAAAATGACGAAGCGTATATGCGCGATCGTCTGGAAGGAATGAAACAGAAATTTCCACTGATAGGGGATGTTCGAGGCGTTGGTTTGTTATGGGGCGTTGAGCTCGTGACATGCCGTGTGTCAAAAGAGCGGGCGTTGAAAGAGGCCGAGCAAGTTATGTATCGATGCCTTGAGTTAGGCATGAGTTTCAAAGTGTCACAGGGTAACGTATTGCAGCTTAGCCCGCCGTTGATCATTGATCGTGAAGACTTGGCGCGCGCTATGGACATGGTTGAGCAAGCAATCAGCGAAGTACAAAGCCAGTAGTTAAAGATAATCACTTTCTAATAAACCATATTGATATTTTGCTGGTCACCAACGGTGCTGCCAGCAAACAAAGAGATTCAAAAGGAAGAAAAAATGACTAAGCAAGTTCAGGCAGTAATTTTTGATTGGGCCGGTACCGTTGTTGATTTTGGCTCGTTTGCACCAACCACCATTTTTGTTGAAGCGTTCCGCCGCGAGTATGACTTTGATATTTCGTTGGCTGAAGCTCGTGTACCTATGGGCCTAGGCAAGTGGGACCACATCAAAGCAGTGGGTGAATTGCCTGAAGTTAGCCAGCGTTGGCAGGACAAGTTCGGCCAGCCGATGCAAAAAGAAGACATCGATAAAATTTACCAAACCTTTATGCCGCTCCAGATTGCTAAAGTAGGCGAGCATGCTGATTTGATCCCGGGCGCTAAAGCAGTGATCGATGGCTTTCGCGAAGAGGGCATCAAGATTGGTTCGTGCACGGGTTACCCTCGTGTCGTACTTGATGCATTGATCCCAGTTGCAAAAGAAAACGGATACAGCCCTGATTGCGCAGTGGCAACGGATGATCTTGCAGCAGGTGGTCGCCCTGCACCGTATATGGTCCTCCAGAATATGATTGAACTTGCTGTCACTGATGTGAAAGCGTGCATCAAGATTGATGACTCTGTACCTGGAATTACCGAGGGCTTGAACGCAGGTATGTGGACAGTTGCGTTGCTGTTGTCGGGTAATGAAGCTGGCCTGACCCAAGCAGAGTTTGAGCAAGCAGACGAAGCGACACTTGCTGGTGCTCGTGCAAAAGCCATCGATGCTTTTGCCCATTCTGGTGCACATTACCAGATAGATACAATCGCAGATTTGCCAGAAGTTGTTGCCGATATCGAGCGTCGTTTAGCAGCAGGCGAGCGCCCATAAGCGTAACTGCCGACATGTCAGCAGTAAAACAGTTTATATAACAACAAATTTGAATGAACAATACCTGGGCAACACAGCAGTGCTTGTCGTTGCATGAGGTATAAGTTGCCCTTTTGGTGCGGCCATACACCAAAAGGGCTTTTTTTGTGCAATTGTCCCAAACTGGCTCACCAACATGGTGCAAGACGTTGTTAAAACACTAGAGCAGCTGATTTATTTCAATATTATTAATATCTTACGTTTATCGATTTGTGGCGTGCATATTGCTGGTAACTCTTTGTCTGACATTGCGCTAGGGGGAGAGTATGAAAAAGGAAGCGATTACCGTAATTTTGGCAGGTGGAGTTGGGTCTAGGTTGTCACCTTTAACAGACCATAGAGCCAAGCCAGCTGTACCATTTGGTGGAAAATACCGGATTATAGATTTTACCCTGACTAACTGTTTGCATTCAGGACTGCGCAGGGTGTTGGTATTAACCCAATATAAATCGCACTCCCTGCAAAAACATCTGCGTGATGGCTGGTCTATCTTCAACCCGGAATTGGGCGAGTACATTACTGCTGTCCCACCGCAGATGAGAACCGGTGAGAACTGGTATCAGGGTACGGCTGATGCTATTTACCAGAACCTCTATCTGTTGACCCGCAGCGAAGCTAAATATGTGGTTGTACTTTCCGGTGATCATATTTACCGCATGGACTACGAGCCAATGCTTAAGCAGCATGTTGAGAATGAGGCAGACTTAACGGTTGCTTGTATGGAAGTACCAAAAGCAGAGGCCAATGCTTTTGGTGTTATGTCAATTGATGAGTACCAAAGGGTCTACTCGTTTACCGAGAAACCAGAAAACCCTCAGGCTATCCCGAATAACCCTGAAGCCTGCTTGGCTTCGATGGGGATCTATATCTTTTCGATGAAAGCGTTGGAAGAAGCGTTGGAAAAAGATGCACTATCGCCGGCAAGCAGCCATGATTTCGGTAAAGATATTATTCCCGGCTTGATCGACGGTGAACGGGTTTATGCCTATCAGTTTGGCGGCTCGGCAGGTCGGGTAAGTCAAGATGCTTACTGGCGAGATGTCGGCACGATTGATTCGTTCTATCAGGCCAATATGGATTTGCTGTCATACTATCCGCCGATGGATCTGTACCAAAAAGAGTGGCCGATCCGTACTTACGAGCAGCAGTTGCCACCTGCGCGAACGGTATCGTCGCCGGCGGGGAATGAAGGGATCTTCATTAATTCGATTATTTCCAATGGGGTGGCGATTAAGGGCGGTTCTGCACAAAACTCGGTTCTGTTTCCCAAGGTTAAAGTCGAGAATGCCGCCGTGGTAATTAACAGCATCGTGTTTGAGGGAGTTGTGGTAGGAGAGGGAGCACATATCGAGAACTGCATTATCGATAAAGATGTTGTCATACCTCCAGGCCTTGAGATTGGCGTTAATCCCAAGCAAGATGCCGAGCGATTTGTTATTTCACCAAAAGGGGTGGTTGTTATTCCATCAGATTATCAGTTCTGATTTTTAGTTTAAAAAACTCAAAAAAAAGACCGGCATAAAATGTCGGTTTTTTATTGCTGTAATGTTGCGGATTTGTTTTAATTTATTGCCTTGGTAAATCATTAAATTTATCAATTACAGCTATATTAAATTTTTATATTTATCAAGATGGTGATCACTATGTGCTTAAGGTTTTATTGATGTTAATCAATTGTATTGCGGTTATTTCCACCTTGATTTTTCGCTTGCAAAAAGCAGATCAACGCCATATTTTCATAAATTAGACATAGCTCATACTTAAGTTCGTCGTATAGTGGTTATTAGCTAACGGTATATTTAGCCAGGTGCACATGAGTTATTAGCAACAGTGGTTATGTTTCTAAAGGGATGAATATGGAAACATCAGTTGAATTCTCAAATCCAGACAATGTTGTTTTTGATTACACAACGTTCTTGTCAGCATCATGCAAACAGAGAGTAACACTTGTCGATGCGCTCAGAGCGCTAATTCCAGCATTTGAAATTACATGGACTTCTTCAATGCCACACGGAATGACAGACTCAGAGAAGTTGCAGTTGCAGGCACTGAAAGTGCTTTCAACAAACATAAGTGATACGAACAACTTGATTCGCCTGTTGAGGCTTGCGCGAGCAGAGCATATTGATGAGCTGATGATCAAGCTTCCTTATGCGCTAGAGGAATTGCAGCTCGTTGAGATAGAAAGCAAAGCAGCGTGCAAGATGATCAAGTTAGACGATGAGGGTGAAGTACTTAGAGCGCATATGCTCTAAATACCTCGTTTTTTGAGTTTAACAACAGGTTGTTCAAGTTAAAGAAAAGCCAGCGTAAGCTGGCTTTTGCATTTTTAGATCATACCTTTCCAAAGCATTCCCACCGCAACGCAGGCTGCTGCCGTCAGTAAGCTAGCTGCTGTCATTTCTTTACCAACGAATGGTCGGGTTTGCTGCTCTCGTTTGGCCTTTACGTAGAAGTACAGGCCGGGAACATAGAGCAGGGCTGATAGTAATAAATAATTAAGCCCAGACGCATACAACAACCACAACCCGTAAAGGCTGGCACATAGCCCGACGATAAACAGCGAGCCGCGATCTTTGCGCTCAATGGCCAGCTTCAGCGTGTATGCCCCAACAAGGAAGTAAGGCACAAGGATCATCTCTGATGCGATAGCAAGCAACGTGTCGTAGGTGCTCCCAGCAAACATGACAAAGATAAGGCTGACTTGAATACAACTATTGGTCAGTAACAGTGAGTTGACCGGGCTTCCCGCCTCATTTTGCTTAGCAAAACTGATAGGGAACATCTTATCTCTCGCGCCTAAGTAAGGAGCCTCAGAAGCCAAAACGGTCCAGCTGAGAAATGCACCGCAAACAGAAATCAGTAGGCCACCACCGATGATGTATTTGCCCCACGGGCCGAGGATCTCAGTAAGTACCTTAGCCATTGAAGGGTTCTGATAGGTAGCGAGTTGTTCTGTACTTACCACACCCATCGAAAGCAAAGTAACGAACACGTAGATAGTTAATGCTGTAAGTAGGCCAAGGATGGTAGCACGACCGATATCTTTCCGGTTTTTGGCTCGGTTCGAAACAACCACTGCGCCTTCGATACCAATGAATACCCACACAGTGATCAACATGGTGCCTTTTACTTGTGACAGTAAATCGTGCTGCTCGCCAAAATGCAGGCCAGTGAAATCGAAAACGAAGGTATCCCAATGGAAAGCGATGAGGGCAGAGAAAATAAACAGGAACAACGGGATTAACTTGGCGCAGGTGGTGACCAGATTGATCATTGCTGCAGTTTGCACGCCGCGCAAAACCAAGGCATGAACCAACCAAAGAAGTACAGATGAGCCAATAACCGATAGCCAGGTGTTACCATCTCCGAATAGCATCATATCGGGGCTGTCAAACAGCATACCCAATGTGCTGAAGACGATGACTAAGTAGGAGACATTAGCCAGCATCGCGCTGAGCCAGTATCCCCAGGCCGAGCAGAAGCCGATAAAATCGCCAAAGCCAGCTTGGGCATAGCCAAAGACACCGCTTTCGATTTCAGGCTTAAGTCGTGATAGGTGTTGGAATGCAAGGGCAAGGAATATCATCCCAATGCCTGTGATTGTCCAACCGATTATTACTGCTGCGGGACTGGCAACAGCAGCCATGTTTTGAGGAAGGCTGAATACACCCGCACCAATCATTGAGCCGATGACCAAAGCGGTTAGCGATCCTAATCCCAGTTTTTTATCCATTTTTACATCCGGTTATAACGACTGAATTTTTATAATTTTCAGGCGTATTATGATGGATTTTTCTTGTTTTGCACTTCTAAAGTGATGCAGATCACGCAATAAATAGTTAATTGCACCATTCATTGTACTGGATCAAAAAAGCCATCAGGTTTGCTGATGGCTTTGTAAGTATAGGAAAGAATTATCTATCGGTTTCGAAGCATAAGTCTGTGATAGCTGGCGCAATTCAGTGGTAAGTAATCTGCGATTTCTCGTCACGGTTAATCACAAAAGCATAGCTTGCACCGGTATCAGACGCTTCGCGCATGGCATAACTTGCAAAGTGTTGGATGTCTCCCGTTGCAATAACGGCACTGCAGTTACCGCTGCGTAACGCTTTTTCCATCAATTCCTGATCGGTTTTGCCTTTCTTATTGGTTAGCACCAGAACCTTGTTCAAATTGATACCGGCGCTTTTCAGCAAGTTTTTGTCAATCAGTGCATTCTGGCCAATGAACATGATCCAACGGTTTTGCTGGCTGGCCTGCTTGAGGATACGCAAGAAGTAAGCAAGCTGAGCTTGGCTTTCATCATTAAAAGAAACCTCGATAGGGCAGCTTACTGTATGAGAAGAGGAAGCGTCCTCGGCTGTCGTGTTAAAAGTCGCTTTGTAGACCTGAGAAGCAGAAACTGTGTTTAGGTGTTCAAAGTAAGCCGCCATAATCCATCATCCTCAAACAGTGTTTATTTGTACATGCTGTATGTCTATACAGTAGTGTTAATCAGACTCTGTTGCAAGTGTTTTTTATATGAAGAAATGGATGTCGTGACGTAATCTAGATGAAATTGGCCACTGTTTTTCACTTAAAATATTGATTTTGTTGTATAAATTATTGTAATCAAAATGAGTTGAATGTTTTGTTAAACAAGTACATTTTGATTGAGAGCACAAAAATTCAGCCATAACCAGTACTGTATACAGGTATCAACTACTGTATAAACACCTGTATATACAGTACTGGTTATACAGTGATTGCAAAATAATGAAGGTATACGTCTGGCAAGGTATGTATCTATTAGAAGGAAGAAACGAGTCAAAAGTGCGCGATCTTAGCCACTGTTCTTTGTTAGATGTGAAAATAACCAATATTTCAATATGATGGTGAAAAAGCTCAAATAAATCAGATAGGTAAACAGGTGTTATATCCCTGCAAGTAAAACATCGCATTAGTGGGTTAGGTCTCAAGGGCGGTAGATTGCCTAAATGTGTGGCATGTTACTGCTTTTTTGAGATTAGCCTGCTTGGAGGCCCGTTTAATCACCTTATTGAGTGCTGATTTATGGATGTGGTGACGACGCAAATAAATAGAAATAATAAACTAATGCGGTGTTCTTAAAAGAGTTAATTTGCATTTAGCTTTCTTGCTGTGATTCACAAAAGTTCAATGGCTTTACATTGTACTGCATAGCTTTTGATAGTTGGACGAAAGATAAAAATTAGAAAGTAATATGTTGAAATTTCCAACATATTACTTGCGTCACAGGTTCATGTAGATGATTAGTTGAAATAAAATCAGTGCTATAGGGTATTCGCACATACATTATTGAGTATGATAGGTTGAAAGATAAATGTGCGAAATTCAATCTATAAAGCTGTTATACATTTTCGAGGAAGTTATGGATTTAGAGAATATTGCTTCAATAGCGACAGCAATTGGCGTTGGTGTTGCAACTTGGCAGATACGCGAAAGCAAAAAGCTCGCTCAAGTAACGTTTGAAGATTCATTTAACCAACAATATAGAGATCTAATTTACGCAATCCCGGTTGATGCGCTTCTTGGTAAAGACCTGCCTGAGCCTGAAAAGTTAAAAGCACGCGAAATTGTGTTTAACTATCTCGACTTGTGTAACGAGCAAATTGCTCATAGGCACAGTAAGCGTATAAGTGAGCGCCGCTGGAAGGACTAGGCGAGTGGAATTGAAGAAAATATTAATAGAGTCTTGTTCTCTGAAATTTGGTCCGAGGTTAAAAAATCTGCTCCAGGAACATTTAGTTTTTTGGAAAAACTAGAGAAAGAAGGCTTCAAGTCCGATCCCAAGGTTTGGACAAATGTATAACAAACTGTTCAAGAGGGATTCGCAACACGTGGCATTTTTACTATGCGTTGAATTTATAGTGATCAAGGTGGTATGCGGCGGCTTCGGTATTGCGTCGCTCACCCTTTAACAGGGCTATATGGACTCCCCCGGTTGTCAACAACAGTGTTAGAGAATGGAAGGTTGGGACTGCCGCTCTACTTCGGTCTGTTTATTGGCTTTTAACGCCATGCCCCTATTGACACTACGCGGTTGCGGATCCTCATTCGTTAGAAGGCATCTACAGTGCCCGCCGCATTATCAGGTTTTCCCGCAAAAGATCTGAACCTTACATCATCATTGGCTATTGCAATGACCCGGTGAAGTCAGCTATTCCGTTAGAAAACAGTTTGGTTTTATAGTGGTTGATATTCGGTGTCGTTACTTAGCAGCGACCATATGATTCGTGCATTCTTTGCGGCCAGCCCAACAACAGCCCGCTTGAAGCTCCGTCGTTCGACTAGGTCTTTACACCATAAACTCAAGCGTTCGGTCCTGTTGCCGTTGGCGGAAATGAACGCTCTAGCACCATGAACTAGTAATGTCCGAAGGTATTTATCGCTTTTTTTGGTGATTAGGCCAAGTCTGGGTTTACCGCCGGTTGAGTATTGCGTAGGAACTAGCCCAAGCCAAGTAGCAAAGCCTCGGTCTTTATCAAATTGCTCACCTTTACCGATACTGGCGATAATGGCAGTGGCGGTAATAAGGCCGATACCTGCAGTTTTCATTATTTTCTGTGCATTATGGCTACGAGAAACAAGCATGTTAAAGCAGTTTTCTTGGTCGGCAATACGTTGGTTGATGCTGAGTAAGTGATCGTAGCTATCGGAGAGGATAGCCCTTGCTAGGTCAGGCAATTGATTTTCAGCATCTTCAAGTGCTTCTGGAATGGCGGTTTGTAATGCGTGCCTGCCTTTCGGTGCGATGATGCCAAACTCGGCCAGCATTGCTCTTATTTGGTTAAGCAACGCTGTTCGCTCATGAACCCAGTTATCACGAGCGCGATGTAGCAACAGGATAGCTTGCTGCTCAGGAGATTTGATTTTGACGAAGCGCGTTGAAGGGCGGGTGACAGCTACGCAAATCGCTACAGCATCGTTGAGATCGTTCTTGGCACCCGTTCTGAAAGGCGCCACATATTTGGACGCCATGATTCTCGTTGTATGGCCTAACTTAGCTAACTCACGCGCCCAATAGTAAGAAGTACCACAGGCCTCCATTCCTACAATAGCTGGCGATATATTGGCAAAGGTAGAAAGGACTTTTGAACGAGTTATTGATTTATGGATCAGTACCTTGTCATGTTCATCTTCGCCATGGATACTGAACGAATGTTTGGCTAAATCAATGCCATAAATTGATTGCGACATGGTGGCCTCCAAGGAGTGTAGTCAGACTTACCAAGTGTGGCAGAGCCTGATGAGGGGGAGTCCATGTCATTCGTTACTTTAACTCGCGGAAGTTTAAGGAAAAGTAAGTGCAGAAACACTTACTTTTTATCTGCTTAGCCGGCGTATTTTTCGTATAGATTTTTTGCCATTTCATTGAATTCTTCTTTTGAAATCGCTTCATCATCTAGCATTCGTTTTAGCTTATCCATTTCTTTGTCAAACTGTTCGCGTTTTTCAGTAGACATTTTCGTATATACATCCCACATTCTTCTTGCAGCGTCCAAAGTAATAGTACCGCCAAATACCCAATAGACTAGTGTCCAGCCAGTTGCGCCAACAACACCAATTGGAGCAAATGCTGTTGTTGCAGCAATTAACGCTGCTGTCCCACCTGCAGCTAAAACACCGCGCATGATAGGGTTATCAACAGCATCTAAAAACTTTTCAACGTCTATCACTTTATCAAACATAGTAATTCTCAATTATAATGAATTTTATGGAGTGATATACTGTTTGTTGTCTTGTGGCTAGTAGCATTGCCCCCATAAACATAACAATAAAATTAAGAGTGATTTACAACGCTCATCGCTCTCACTTCAGGTCAGATTAGTGTTTATGGCACAGTGGTTTAGATAGGGTGGCAGCGTTGTTCACACCTAAATTTGGCGTTATAAATCACCTCAACCGACACTAGTAAAAACGCAGTAGAAAGTCCTACTTTTGAACTAGTTTATAGTGCAACTAGGTTATTATCTGATAGAATTGGTTTTTTTTGTATTCCCAAAGGGTATATTTATGGATGAATGGGTAACACGTCAAAGTGATAGAAAGCGTAATTCAGAAACGAGACATGAGTATTTATACAGAATAGATCAGAGTAGAGTTATTAACTCTGTGGCTTTCCGTCGACTTCAATCTAAGACCCAAGTGCATGGTGTTGGTGAAAGCGATTTTTTTAGAACTCGATTAACCCATTCAATGGAAGTTGCGCAAGTAGGGAACTCCATAACTCACCGCCTTAACTTTATAGCGGAACAAAGAGAATGCTCAAGTAAAAAATGGATTGCTCCAATTCCTTTAATAGAAACTATCTGTTTGGCGCATGATTTAGGGCATCCAGCATTTGGGCATAATGGTGAAAGAACACTCAATTATTTTCTGCATAAGGATGGCGGGTTTGAGGGGAACGGCCAAACATTTCGAATATTAAGTAAGCTAGGTGAATATTCTAGTGATTTTGGCTATAACCTTACACGTAGGACTTTGTTAGGAATAATTAAATATCCTGTGTTATACAGTCAGTTGAAACGCGAATATCCAAACCCAGAACAAATATCTACAACAGATATTGGTCAATGGTCACCTCCCAAATGTATTCATGACACAGAAAGTGATACGCTGGACTGGGTGCTCAACCCATTCTCTGATCGAGATAAGGAGTTATTCACTTCTGTCGGTGAAGTGAAAGGTAAGCTGAAGTCTCAATTTAAATCGTTTGACACCACTATCATGGAGTGTGCCGATGATATCGCATATGGTATCCATGACCTCGAAGATGCTCTAGTTATGCAACTCCTACATCGAGATGAAGTCTGCGAAAAATTAACTCATGAGCTTGAGGAACTATCTGTAATAGTTACTAAGCGTTGGGGTAACACCAATAAAAATTACCTTTCTAATAAGTTGGCGTCTGGTCGTTTAGAAGATACCAAGGCTGCTATTAGCAATATTATAAATGTACTTGTAAATGGGACAACAATTAGTAAACAAGATAAATTTGAAAGTCCGCTATTGGATTTTCAGTGTACGATGGATAGTGAGCGCCATGAGATACTTGGTTCATTTAAAGACTTTGTTTATGAGCAAGTAATATCTCAACCTAATGTTCAAACATTGGAGTTTAAAGGTCAAAAAATAATTACAGATATTTTCTCAGCGCTCAAGTCTAAACCATATGCGCTTTTACCAATAATTGTCCAAGAAAAAATATCTGAAGATACGAGTTTGGATCGTGTAATAGCTGATTACATTTCTTCTATGACAGATACAGAAGCGTGTAAATTGTACCAAAGGCTTTTCACGCCTGAACAAGGTTCAGTATTTGCGCCGTTAGTTTAAATTTATAACAAAGCATTTATGAGTGATTCCCAACGCTTGGGATTTTCGTCTCCGCGTTGGGTTTCGTGTTTAAGGCGCCTAGTTTAGGTTGGGTGGTAGCGCTGCTCACTACCTAACGCGGCCTTATACGACAGCCCCAAGCATAGCTTCAAATACATTACAGCCTTTTGATAAACGTAATTTTGTGGTCATCATCATCGTAGTAATGCTCTATGGCTCCTTGCTGAGCGTAGCCAATTGCACGGTAAAATGATCTTGCCGTTCGAAAGTCGTCTGTACTCGAGGTTTCTACAATAAGAAGTCTTTGCCCTTTTTGGGTCAAAGTACTTTCCATTAGTTGCATCAATTCTTTACCGATTCCACGTCGGTGATGTTCAGGATCAACGAGTAGCATGAGTACATTCCATGTAGCGTTGGTCATTTCCATTGGCACGCAGTATGCGACACCAATCATTCGCTCGCCTTCAAATTTACCGAACCATACAGCCTCACTAGATTCGCCTTCAAAAGTATCAGCAATGAATGAAACTTCTTCTGGAGCAAAAATTTGTGTCTTGTTCACAAGCTCAAGCATTTTTGCTTTATCGGTAAGTTGTAATTGTCTTAGCATAAGTACTCTTATGTATCTATTTTTCCAAATTATATACGATGCAGGAAGTATCACATAAAAAGTATTAGGCAGGTTTCCAACGCTTATCATTTTAAGTTCAAGGTTGAGTTTTTAGTATCGAGGGAACGATGCAAGATAAAAGAGTAAGAGACGTATATAGTTCGTATTTCCAATTTAATAATAAGCGAACGCTATCAACAGACCTACCAAGTGATCTTTCTATCCTTGAAGCAGGAGGATGTTCTGTTTTTGTCGACCAAACACGTAGGTACGATAATCAGATAATCATTCATGATGTAAGTAGTCCAGAAAACTTAGAGAATCACTTTAAGCGGTTTAATCATGGCATTTCGCCTGAGATTTCTATTGAGCCCAAAGCGGATACAAATGAGTTGAAAGCCTGGCTATCAAACTGTGGGCTTGCACCCGCTTATGAACATGAGTTTCTTGAGTTACGGGCATCAAGTTATGTTGCACCCACAGACATTTCAGAGTCAGTATCAGTTGAACGTTGGGACCACAGCAAAGTTGATGATTTTTTGGCTTTACTCAAAACCTCAGGTTTAGAGTGTACCGATAATATCTGGCAAAAGAAGCGCTCTTTCTATTGTACCGATACATTCCGTTGCTATGTGGCAAGAATAAACGGTAAGCCTTGTGCTTGGGCAACGAGTTTTATCGAACATGAGCATGCGATATTAGCTAATGCGTACACCCAAGAGAATTTTCGTTCTATGGGCTGCCAAACTGCTTTACTCAAAGCTCGAATAGAAGATTCAATCTCGTTAGGTATTCAGGTGCTATTAACTGACGTAATGCCAAACAGTACTAGCAGTAAGAACTGTAAATCAGTAGGTTTTAGTCGTGCTGCTATACGAAGTGTTTGGTGTAAAGAGTAGAAACATAACAGGGTTAGCTTTGCTCACCTCTTAGGCGGGTAATTAGTAATGATGAGGTCAATTGAAAGTGCCTTGTTTCTAGGTGATGCCTAACTGTATCAGCAACTGTTAGGTATGGATTAAAAGGACTTAAGATGTACAAAATATATAACGTCAATGATTACCCGAAAGGTATCTTGGAGTGCGCAAAATACATCCACTCCAAGTGGGGCTCCCAAGAAAATTACCCATACTTTGAAAATGCAATGCTCAACTCAAGCAAGTCAGAAGATGCCATCCCACAATTTTATGTGCTGGTTAATAGCGATCAAATTGTCGGCTGCTTTGGCTTAATTATTAATGACTTTGTTAGCAGGCACGATCTCTACCCGTGGTTTAGCTCCTTATTTATTGAGCCCGAGTACAGGGGGAAGCGCCTTTGTGGAACTATGTTTGAACATGCAAGTAATGTTGCTAAGTCTATCGGGTACACACATCTCTACCTGACAACGGATCATGATGGCTTGTACGAGAAATTTGGTTGGACCCGCATAGAAGATGCTTATCAACCTTCGGGTGAAGTAACGAAAGTCTATCGCAAACCAGTATTACATGGATAACCGTTGAAACTTGCAAGATCCCCAAAGCGTGGCGTGCGTTGTCATACTGGAATTGGGTTCTATCTTATCGGAGTAATAACACACGGTATCTATC
The DNA here is from genome assembly GCF_003026455.1 of Photobacterium rosenbergii. Taxonomy (GTDB): domain Bacteria; phylum Pseudomonadota; class Gammaproteobacteria; order Enterobacterales; family Vibrionaceae; genus Photobacterium; species Photobacterium rosenbergii. The sequence continues at coordinate 315,745 of NZ_PYMB01000003.1, read as the reverse complement.
AACAAGGAGGGTGAAGTGAAAATAACAGTGTTGGATGACTATCAGGATGTCGTCAAAACCTTGGATTGTTTCGAGCTATTGGCTGGGCATGAGGTCACCGTGCTTAATGAAACACTGACTGAGTCAGAGTTAGTGGCCAAACTCAAAGACACCGAGGCCCTTGTGTTAATCCGTGAGAGAACGGTCATTACGGAGTCGCTACTTTCTCAATTGCCACGGCTTAAGGTAATTAGCCAGACGGGCAAAGTCAGTAATCATATAGATGTCCACCTGTGTGAAAAATACGGGGTCAAAGTCTTGGAGGGGCGCGGTTCTCCGATAGCACCTTCAGAGTTGTGTTGGGCTTTGCTCATGGCGGCAAGTCGTCATATCCCAACTTATGCTTCTAACCTTCAAAATAACCAATGGCAAAACTCAGGCGTGTTAGGGCTTGGACGTACCCTCAAAGGCTTGAAACTAGGTATCTGGGGTTATGGTAAAATAGGGCAGCAAATTGCTCAATATGCCAAAGCTTTTGAAATGTCAGTTGTGGTTTGGGGCAGTGAGCAGTCTCGCAAGTTAGCCCAGGAACATGGCTTTGAATCAGCGGTTTCCAAGCACGATTTCTTTTCGAATTCAGATATTGTTTCACTTCACCTGCGTCTAAATGATGCCACGCGAGAGTGTGTGACTGCAGGTGACTTGAGGCTAATGAAGCCGGATTCTCTATTTCTCAATATCAGTCGTTCTGAACTTGTTGAGAAGTCTGCGCTCTACAATGAGCTTCTTGCTGTACCAACCAAGCGGGCCGCGGTAGATGTGTTTGATAAAGAGCCTGCATCTGTCGGTGATGAACCGTTGCTTTCTTTGCCTAATGTTACCGCAACACCGCACCTTGGTTATGTGGAACATAATAGCTATGAGCTGTACTTTAAAATAGCTTTCGAAAATCTGGTGGCTTTCGAGCAGGGGTCATGATGAACATGGCCCTCGAAGTAGGGCCATGTTGCGGGAGATTTAATGGCTTGGCCTCTCTAGCACTTCGAAGGCTAACTCGGCAGCTTTTTCAATATTGTGACACCCTGTTATTTTCCCCGAGCTGATTGGCCCTAACACATTTACATACAGGTCTAGCTGTTTGTTAAATGGCAGACTTAGCTGTTCGTATAAGGCTTGGCGAATTTGGGCATGCTGCTCAGGAGCGTGGGCAGCAAGGCGTTTTAGAGTGTCATGAATGAGTGTTGTTGTGTTCATCAGTATCATTATCGTGATTGGGGGTAGGCTGATTATATAACTGATAGAATTCATAGCGCTGTGATATATGTCATACAATACCACAATTCAATTGTGTTGGTTTAGAAGTCATACCACTCAAGTCCGTGATTAGGGGGGATGAACGGACTTGAGTGGTATGTTTATACAGTGTTGGCATGTAACAAAATCTCACGAAGTTGTTATCACAATGTGTACTTAGTTCCGAATTTTGAATAATCCCTTCCGGTAAGATTTGTTAGAAGCATTATTTCGTATAGTTTTGTGCCAAATAATCGATAAATATATGAAAATAATATGAATAAAGAAGAAACCATGGCTGGACAGGCTGTCTACTCGAAGAAAGTGCTGTCAATCTATGATTTTTGGGTATTAGGTGTATCAAACCACTACTTCTGGAAATGCCCGACGAAGTTGATTAGAGAGCAATTTTCAACGCTGGTGTCACCTAATCACCTGGATGTCGGGGTTGGCTCCGGTTACTACCTGAAGAACTGTTTGCCTCAAACAACAAAGCGAATTGCCCTGCTGGATTTGAATGAAAATAGCCTTGAGACAGCCTCCAAAGCCATCCACCATTTTCAACCCGAAGTTTACTGTGGAGATGTACTCGAGCCACTTGATTTAAACATCGAAAAGTTTGATTCAATTAGTGTTAACTACTTGCTGCATTGCTTGCCCGGTAGTTTCAATGAAAAAGGCGTTATGTTTGGCCATTTGAAAAGCCAATTGAACGATGGCGGTGTACTGTTTGGTAGTACCATCTTGGGCAAAGGGACAAAACAGAACTTTTTCGCCAAAAAACTGATGGGTATTTACAATAAAAAGGGCATCTTTAGTAACCACAACGACGAGCTCGATGCGTTGGTGGCATCACTCAATGAATACTTCATTGACGTAAAAGTGGAGTTGATTGGCTGTGTTGCTCTGTTCTCGGCTAAGAAGCCTTCGTAACAATGCTCATGTAATTGATTGCCTATGGCAGATTGGCTGCTGGGTCGTTTAAATCACTTTAACGGTATGTTTTCATTTGAGTAAATGGAATTGGCTCGCTAAAGGTGCCAAGAACTATTACCATACGCTGATTGTGTTGTTAGTTAGAAGTAGAAAAATATGTCTTTGCCTCCTTGCCCGAACTGTCAGTCAGAGTACGTTTACCAAGATCAAAACCATCTGATTTGTCCAGAATGTGCTTATGAATGGAACCCAACTGAACTTGCCGAAGAAGAGGCTTTGTCAATTAAAGATGCCAATGGAACGCTGTTGGCTGAAGGCGATAAGGTCACAGTGGCGAAAGACCTCAAGGTGACAGGAAGCTCATTGGTCATCAAGATTGGTACCAAGGCCGTTGTTCGCCGCATCGTAGACGGCAAAGATCACCAACTCGATTGTAAAGTCGATGGTGCCGGTGAAATGATGATTACTGCTAAGTACGTCAAGAAAGCCTAAACGAACAAACACTGCATTGGCTGCCTTTGTGGTCAATGCATCCTTTCTAAATTAAAACTGGCTATCCTGTCTGCAACACTAAACATTCCCTATCAAAAACTCTTGCTTGGTATCGAGCCATCGAGGGTATTGAGTCATAGCTTTGGAATAAAGCGGGTTCTGGTAATGTGTATTAAGCCATCGCTCGAGATGAGAGTAAGGAGCGCCTAAATACCACTTTCTATCAACTCGCGAGAACTGTCGGATAAACGGCAATACTGCGTAGTCAACCAAGCTTGGACGCTCACCCATCAAGAAGGTTTGTTTGGCTAAATGATATTCAAGAGTACTGATAAATTGCTCACACTCCTGACGGTAGGTCAGGGCATTATTGTGATGATAACGAGCGGCAATCTTGTACTTATCTAGTGAAGGGACGAAATCATTGTCATTACGATATATCAATGAAATCATCTCGGTTTGATGAGAAAGAGGCTTATCACTTAACAGCAAATTAAGAGGGTCATTTTGCTTAAGGGCCCAAAGCATGATATCTAGGCTTTCATCGACCACTTCTGACTTATTTATCACCAATACAGGCACTGTTCCTTTTGGTGAGGCCTGGAGCATCTCAACCGGTAAGTTGCGGGTAACTACATCACGTACCTTTACAGGTTGTTGAGCCATTAATATTGCGAGCCTTGCCCTTATGCAATAAGGACACCTCCGCAAAGAGTAAAGGATTGGAAGTGACATGTATTTAGCCTTGTAAGTTTAAGGTTATCTTTCTGATTTTAGACCTGATTAGTTACAAAGTTGATCGGCTTGACTTATTCTTTGCAATAAATAGATGTTATCTGTGATGTTTCATGGTGAGAATCAAGCTGAAATAATCAAACAGCCTATTCAATAGAATTGATTATATGCGTCCGCACTTCACGTTTATCATCGTGTAAAAACAGGTGCTGTACCAATATGAAAATCTTTATTGTTGATGACACTGAAACAGCGCTTTCAGTGCCCTTGATACTTAACGCCATGTCTCATGAGCTTCGTATTAGCCTCTTTAACAAGTTAAATACTTATGTTGAGCATGGTGATATTTACTCTTGTAAGAATCTAAAAGTACTGAAACCAAAAATTTGGAAATACAAAGGTACGATATATAAGTTAAGAGTCGATGCTGGAAAAGAATCGATAAGGGTACTTTTCGCAAAAAGCAAAGAAGGCGATATTGTTATTATTCACGTCTTTGTTAAAACAACAAGAAAGACACCACAGAAAGAGGCCTATCGGGCTATAACGGTAAACAATCTGCTTTATAAGTTGGAGAAAAAGCTATACATAAGCTAACGTGATATTTTAATCGTACTTTTATGGAAAAGGAGTTTCCATATGACCTTCGAGATATGGATCTACTATGTACTTGCAGTGCTGGTTCTTACCGCGTCACCAGGGCCAAGCTCGTTATTATGTATGACTAAGGGAGTCACGGCAGGCTGGAAAATTGGCGCATATACCGCTTTGGGTAGTTTGACTGCTATTACGTCTATATTGACGTTATCCTTTACTGGACTGGGAGTCATTATTGCCTCTTCTGAGGTGGTGTTTAATCTGATCAAGTGGGTAGGTGCAGGGTATTTGATCTTCCTTGGCATTAAGTCGTTTACATCTAAAAGCACTCATTTTGAAAGTCCATCACCAGCAGTTACAGGCCCAAGCCATTTCGCCAGTCACTATATGAGCGGTTTTATAGTCGGAGCCAGTAACCCTAAAGCGATTATCTTTTTTACCGCGCTTTTTCCCCAATTTATCAATCCGTCAGAAGCGCTTTTTTTCCAATATTTGGTGTTTGCTATCACATTTGCAGTGTTAGAGCTTACTTGGTTACTTTTTTATGCCTATCTAGGATCCAAGTCTTCAAACTGGGTATTTGCTTCAGGGAGAGCGGAGATGTTCAATAAACTCACAGGTGGTGTGTTCATAGGGGCTGGTACATTACTCTCAACAGTTAATCGCAGTTAAGTCGGTTAAAACCTGAGTTTAAATTCAAGTGGAAAATCATGGAAGAGTTACAAGGTGGCCGAGAAGGTCAAATCTATCGATTGAAAGATATTGTATATCGGCCCACTCAAGAGTGGACGCCTGCTGTACATAAGTTACTCAGATACCTTAAAACCCAAGCTTTTCATGCGGCACCGACTGTTTTTGGGGTAAACCAAGAAGGTTATGAAATGCTCTCTTACATTAAGGGTGAAGTATATAACTATCCATTAGTCGGGCCAGTTGCCACCCAGCAAGCCCTTTCATCTGCAGGCTATCTGCTGCGGCAGTATCATGATGCAACGGTAAGTTGGGTGCAGAGCCCACAAAATGCTGATTTGTGCTGGATGCTACCAAGCCGGGAGCCACAAGAGGTTATCTGCCATGGTGATTATGCGCCTTATAACGTGGTGTTGGATGGAGAAAGCGTAATAGGGATTATTGATTTCGATACGGCCCATCCAGCGCCAAGGGTATGGGATGTCGCTTATGCTGTGTATTGCTGGGCGCCATTTAAAACACACCCTCACGATGCATTGGGTGATTTAGTCGAGCAGTCAGTTCGAGCAAAACTATTCTGTGATGCTTACGGTTTAGCCAAGGAGGATCGTCTACAGCTCATCGATACAATGATAGAGCGATTGAACGCTTTAGTGTCTTTTATGGTGAGTGAAGCTGAGAAAGGCAATATATCATTTGCCCAAAATATCTGTGACGGTCATCATTTGGCATACCTTGAAGATGCTCGATATATAGAAAGAAACCGAGATGAAATTACATCAATAATATGCTCTCTCTGATTCCTGAGGAGGCTTTGTTTTGTCTTCCATTCCTAAACCAAAACCGGAATGGCTTAGTGCGATAGATGCGAATGTTTATAACAGGTCAGTTATAACAGAGTGAACTGTAGCACGTTTATTATAACCAAAGAATGGCATGATAATTCCTATCAATATGAGCCAGATTTAATAAGGAAGGCCATGGAAAGGGATTTATTTGGAACGACTTTACCTATTATTCAGTCTCCAATGGCTGGAGTACAAGACAGTAGTTTGGCCATTGCGGTCAGTGAAGCCGGTGGCTTGGGCTCCTTGCCTTGCGGTATGCTGAGTATTGAAAAGATCATTAGTGAAATAGAGTCGATTAAATCTGCTACTGATAAGCCTTTTAATCTTAACTTCTTTTGCCATGAGATGCCGAAGTTCAATCCAGCTCGACAGGCTATGTGGCAGGAGACTCTCAAGCCTTACTTTACGAAGGTGGGGACGCTGTGTGCAAGTCAGTCGAGTGCTGCGAGTCGATTGCCCTTCAATCATGATATGGCTGATGCGATAGAACCTTTTTCACCACCAGTGATCAGCTTTCATTTTGGCCTTCCTGAGAAAGACTTATTGGCTCGAATAAAGCGTTGGGGGACAAGGGTAATATCCACAGCCACTACAGTCGATGAAGCCATATGGCTGGAATCACAAGGTGTTGATGCGGTTATCGCCCAAGGCATTGAAGCCGGTGGGCATCGGGGAATGTTTCTATCAGAAGCGTTATCGAGTCAGTTGGGCCTTTTTTCATTAGTACCTCAAATAGTAGCCAAAATAAATATACCGGTTATTGCAGCCGGGGGTATCGCTTCGAGCGAAGGGGTTGAGGCTGCTATGATGTTAGGTGCTGAATATGTTCAGGTAGGGACTGCGTACCTACTTTGTAACGAGGCCAGAACTTCACCTATCCATCGTATGGCACTTAAAGATAAGAACTCAAACCTTACCGCTGTAACCAATATATTTTCTGGTAGGCCAGCTAGAGGTATTGTGAACAGGGCTATGGCAGAACTAGGGTGTCTTCGTGAAGATGCCCCTGAGTTTCCTTTTGCTTCCATTGAAATGACCCAACTGCGAGCCTTGTATGAAAAGCAAGGCGTCGGAGACTTCTCACCGTTGTGGAGCGGACAAAATACTTCAGGGTGCAAGGAAGTATCAGCGAAGGAATTAACTCAGTTACTTGTCCAAAATTTTTAGCATCCATCAAGACATATAGAGTCGAATTTAACGCGTTTCTATTCGAAGCGTTACAATATTAATTGGCGCGCAGTAATCTAGTTTTTATTTGAATTAAGGTATTAAGTGAGTGTGATGTCTCAGCCAAGACTGTTACAGGCTAAAGTTGTTGATATTGAATGCGGTGACAACGTCACTATTATTGAACCGTCAAATGTGTACGGTTGTACCTTGGAAAACGATGTCTTTATTGGGCCTTTTGTCGAGATCCAGAAGAATACAATTATAGGTGAAAGGACAAAAGTGCAGTCTCACACCTTTATTTGCGAGTATGTCACGATTGGTGCTGATTGCTTTATCGGCCACGGCGTGATGTTCGCCAACGATTTGTTCAAAAGTGGGGAGCCGGACCCAGACCCTGAAAGTTGGGGGCGTATTGTTATCGAAGATAAGGTTACCATTGGCTCTAATGCGACTATTTTGCCTGTGAGAATTTGCTCGGGAGCAGTGATTGGGGCGGGTAGCGTCGTGACCAAGGATATTATCGAAAAAGGCATTTATGCAGGGAACCCAGCAAGAAAATTAAGAGACTTAGCTTGATTGTTCTCACTCAGGGCGCAGTCAAATCTTCATTTGTTCATCAAGCAAGGAGCTAACATGACCAATACCTTTACCTGGTGCGATCTATCTACTTTTGACTTTGAAGAAGCTAAACATTTCTACACTGAGTGCCTAGGTTGGGATTACCAGGATATGGGCGAGGGTTATGCCTTGTGCGAAGGGAAAGGGGAAGCGACTGCGGGCTTGTACACCATGCCAGAAAATTTCCAGCGTATGGGGATGCCGTCATTTTGGATGTCATACATTCAAGTCGGTGATATCTACAAAACTGTTGAATTGGCGAAGCAACATGGAGCGAAAGTTGAGGTTGAGCCACAACTTGCGGCTGGTGGTGGCATGATTGCTCTGATCCGTGACCCTTCAGGTGCGGGCTTCACCTGCTATGACGGTAGTGATCTGGGTGTTAGCCAAGCCGGAAAGCTTAGCCAGTCTGTCCAACATGGACAAAGGATTTGGCATGAGTTGCATATTTCTGATCTCTCGAAGGTAGAAGCTTTTTATCAGCATGTCTTTGATTGGGAGATAAGAGCAACCAATGAGGTAGGACGCTACAACGTGATTGTGTCGGGTGAGCCTATCGCAGGCATTCAGGTGACTAGCAATGACATCAAAGGGGATAAAGAATATTGGGGAGTATACTTTGCAGTCGACGATCTCGATGCTGAGTTAAAGCATATTGAGCAGAGCGGTGGCCAAGTTGTTGCCGAGCAACCGTTGGGCGAGCGACGTGCAGTTTTGGCCTATGACTCGCAAGGTGCAGCTTTTTATCTGGTTGAGCAGGGTGCAGTAGCAAATAAAAATCGCAAACTGGGTGTCGGGCAAAGTGGCCTGTTAAATAAAATACTTTCTTATAAGTTTAAATGGCGGGCAGTGCTTGGGCTGGTTGTCATTGCACTGGCTGTTGTTACGGAAATGAACTGGGTGTGGGGTGTGCTTTTCCTGCTTTGGGTGATACCGGACATTAAAAGTGGGTCGACCCATTTTTTGGAGCATGTAGAGCGCAACAGTAACCCTGTTGTCTATTGGTTGATTGTCACTACCTGGGTTGTGCTATCGGGCTATTACTTGTTGAATTAGGGTAGAGACTAGCACTCTGATCGTGAAAGCAAACTTACGATTGTGACAAGTTAAACGAGAATGGGGGGGAAGCTTTGAAAAGTAAGATTGGTGCGGAGGGAGGGACTTGAACCCTCACGTCCTTGCGGACACTAGCACCTGAAGCTAGCGCGTCTACCAATTCCGCCACCACCGCATGTCATCTTACTCATCAGTAACTAAGTATTTTGGAGCGAACAACGGGAATCGAACCCGTGTCATCAGCTTGGGAAGCTGAGGTAATACCATTATACGATGCTCGCATCACTAAGTGACTGATTACAAAGAAACGATAAGCCTAGACCGTTCTTCTCGCAATCCTAAAAGATAGAAATTGCTACGCCTATCACGCTTTAATAAAGGCGGTTGTTGAGGTTGATTGATTATTAAACAAATAACATGTTGGTCGGCGAATTGACTGCTACTCGTTAACACTTTCTATGTACGCGAAGATGTCATTGATGTCTTCTTTCGATAGGGTATGACCAAAAGCTGGCATCTTTCCTTCCTGGCCATTATCTCCCTCGAGAACAGACTGGATAAGCTCTATCTTTAGGCTAAACGGATTCTTTAGTTCGTCAAAAATATTATCGGGCTTTACTTCCAATGCGATAGCAACGGTTCCGTCACCATGACCTTTATCGCCATGACAGAAAACACAATTTGCAAGGTACTGAGACTGACCATTCTCAATATCCACTGCTGTATATGGGTAATTCGCCACAATGGCGTAAACCATACTGCTAGCCAGTAAGATGATTGCAGTGATGATAAGGTTTACTCGGCTACGTTTCATTTGTCTGCCTGCGTATTAAGTGGGTGAGGTATTGCTCTTGTATATGTTTTTAGCGTAAACCGTGTGAAAAAAGTGTCGTTGGTATAATGGAGCAGAAGGAGAACCCCGCTAACATATTTACCATCATGCACTAAGTTTATTTGGATAGGGCATTTCATTTCTATGCGGAGGAGTTGTTATGGTGCGCCGTTATTCAACATCATTGGCTAGCGTGTTGCTGGTTTTGTCTAGTGGTATGTTACTGCTTGGTTGTAATGATTCTGCTGAACCCATGGTTGGTGCAGATGAGGATGAGCATGGGTGTAAACAATCTGCAGGATACAGTTGGTGTGCGAAAACGGAACAATGTGAACGACCTTGGGAGTTAGCAGAACAAGAGGGTTTTGATAACACCGAAGAGGCATTTGAAGGCTATTGCTCCAACGAAAAAGAGAATGAATGAAACTGAACTTATCTACCAACTGACTTCTGGATAGTAAATTGTGGAGTACTGGTGTTATTAACGCCCTGCCTGTGCAGGGCGTTTTTGTATGCTGATAATGGAATAAAATTGGAAGCAGAGGTGGGCTAAATGAAACATCTATTAGGCTCACCATTAATTTTGGTCTATTCGTTTATTGAGTTGTGCAAAAAATTGAACATTACCTTTTAGGTATGGCTGTTTTGTAAATTCAATCGAGTATTTGCACAGGGATAGTTTGATATTGCTCGGTATTTCTGAAAAGAATAATTACATTTAGCAATATTTTGTGATTTATTGATTGAATTGTTAATTGTTCTCGATTTTTAAGTGCACGACACAGGGAGTTAAAAATGAGTCATTCAGAGTCAGATCTGAAAAACCTTAATCGCCGACAGTTTTTGAAAACCACGACAGGGCTAGCTGTTGCAGGGGTAGGCAGTGCGGTATTTAGTAGCCAAGCTTCAGCTTCAGAAGAACCAGTTGATTGGCAATCACTTAACCTAACAAGTGGTGATGAAGAGTTTTGGCGTGAAGTTAGACAGCAGTTTATTCTTGATAAAGATTCAACCTACATGAACATCGGCACAACAGGCTCTATGCCAAAGCCTGTGTTGCAAGCTTTCCATGAGAACAATAAAACTGTCGCGAAGTATCCATGGGATATGGATGGGAAGTTCGGTGGTTGGCCGTATGTTTCAGAGATGGTTGAATCTGTCGCGGCAGGCTTTGGTGCGGAACCACACGAGATCATTTTGAGCCGCAATACAACCGATGGGATGTGCTCGATTATCAATGGCCTTCACTTTGAGCCAGGCGATGTCATTTTAACCACACACCATGAGCATGTTGCCGCGTCGTCACCATTGAATGTTGTAAAACAGCGTTTTGGTGTAGAGGTTGTTGAAGTAGAGCTACCAATTTATACCGGTACTGAAAGTGTGAGCGAACAAGACTACGTAAAAGCGTTTAGAAGAGCGCTCAATGCGTATAGCAATGTTAAGTTGATTGTCTTCTCGCACATTACCTACAAGACGGGAACCCGCCTTCCTGCGAAGAAAATTTGTAAACTCGCGAAAAAATATTCAGTACCAACCTTGGTTGATGGAGCGCATACCATTGGCATGATGGATCTGAATTTCCATGATATCGATTGTGACTTCTATGCCGGTTCGGGTCATAAATGGCAGTGTGGCCCGGGGGCTACAGGGATCTTGTATGTTCGCGACAACGCTTCCCGTTTAGATGAGTATTGGCCAGAGTGTGAAAACCCGCTTTGGTATATCAACTCCTCGCTATCACATGCTGACTATCTTGGTACCCAACTGCAGATGCAGTATATAGGTAACGACCATTACCCGGCTAAGCAAGCGTTGGCTGACAGTTGCAAGATGTGGGATGAAATCGGTCGTGACCGTATCGAGTCGCGAGTATTGTCTCTCAGTAAACTTTGCAAGAACTTGCTGAGTAAAGCGTTACCTCAAGCGCTTATATTTTCACCCGATGTAGAAGGTCTCGACAGCGGCTTGACCACATTCAACCCATTCCCGTTCAATGTCAGTGATGGTGAGTTGCTAACCGAATTTAGAGATAGGTTGCGAGAAGACTACGGCTACATCATCCGTACTACTGACTTCAAACTATACAAAGATGACGCGGCTTCAACGTATGCATTGCGTATCTCTACGCATCTCTTCCACAATGAAAAAGATGTAAAAGGACTTGTAAAGGCGATTGAGCACCTTTACGCACAAATGGCTTAATCAAATCAACGCCCGGCTTTAGTTGGGCGTATTTCGCATTTCATGGATGAGAGGCTGAATAGATGAAAAAAGCAAAACAACTGACACATGCATTGGCTGCGACTGTATTGATGGGAACAGGTTTACTGGTCAGCACAACCGTGAACGCTGATGATCTCGCTGAGATCAAAGAAAGGGGTGTTTTACGTCATATTGGTGTCCCTTACGCAAATTTTGTCTCTTATATCAAAACGGATGATTTCGAGTCACTAAGCGGATTGGATGTTGAACTGGTTAAAGGGTTTGCCTCGTCAATAGGGGTTAAATACGAGTATGTACCTGCCGAGTGGAACAATGTTGTCGGAAAATTGACGGGCCAAAATACCTTCTATGCAAATAATGAGTTTGTATGGGGCGAACAAACTCAGGTTGAGGGTGATATCATTGCTAATGGTGCGACAGTGCTCGATTGGCGTGAAGAGATCGTAGATTTTTCCGCTGACTATTTTCCCTCAGCTGTTTGGTTGGTTGCACGGGCCGATTCCCCTTTGCAGCCAATAAAACCAACAGGTGATGTAAATAAAGATATTAATATCGTAAAAAGCTTAATAAATAATAAAGACGTTTTGGCGATGGAGCATTCTTGCCTCGATCCTAATTTGTATAACCTGTATGACACAGGTGCGAATATCATCCTGCCTGAGCCCGGGCGCAAACTGAACGAAATGGTTCCGGCCATATTAAATAACGATGCAGAAACCACGTTATTGGATGTGGCAGATACATTAATTGCTTTAGAAAAGTGGCCTGGTGAGATCAAAGTTATTGGACCGGTCTCACAAGATCAACGTATGGCTGCAGCTTTTAGGAAAACTAGCCCCGATTTACGTCATGCATTTAATCAATACTTAACTAAGATTAGAAATGATGGGACATATCAGAAGCTTATAGAAAAGCATTATCCGTCAGTCTTTTATTTTTATGGCGACTACTTTACTAAGAGCAATGAAACTGATTTATGAAGAAATGGATTGAAAAACTGTCAAGTAGTAACCTTATCATTCTTGCCGCAGTACTTCTGGCGGCATATCTGATATTGATTTTGGCAGTGACCAACCTTGGCCAAACAAGGTTGAAAGAGTCCCAGCATCGTGAGTTAACACTTAAAGTACAGAGCTATGCCAGTATGCTTGAGTACTTCTATAGTGTATCGAGTGAAGAAGTTTCAGATTTTACCACAAGCCGTGCAATGACAACTTTCTTTGCCAACTTAGCGTCGGGCATGTCGATGGAGTATGGGCTTGGGGCCAGTTTGATGACGCTTGATCATGAGCTTAATCAACTGGTTAGAAATAAGCTAATTAACAAAATTCCGGTATATAAACGGTTTATATTGGCAAGTTATGATGGAACGGTAATTGTTGATACCGCTGATAAAATCAGTTTACACGTTGATGTAACGCGATTCGAAGATATATCCGAAGAGACCCATGTGTTACATACCCGCCATGACCTTGAGCAGCCCCACAGTGAAATATTCAAAACGGTATATTACTCAGGTCGTCCTGTGGCTTATTTGATCGCTGATATCAATACAACGGTGATTATTGAGCAGTTAACGGCCCAAGAGTATGAAGGTAGTAGAAGTAAAATGCTGCTATCGACGGGTGCTGATGATATTTTGGTTTGGAACTCGATAAAAGATGATCCTTTTGAAAATTCAAATATTATTTTCTATGAGTTGCCGATTGAAAACACACCATATCAACTACAAGGGTGGTTTTCTCCAATTAATGAAAAAGATATTTTTACATCTGGTTGGTTTGTTGTCGGTATTTCGTTTTTGGCAGTGCCGGTGATTATTGGCTTGTTTTATACTTTTAATATTAATAATGCCAACATTATATTAAAAACGAAATTTGAAGAGTCCCACAAACAGCAAAGGGTACTGGCTGTTCAAAATGAAAGGCTAGTTGAAGAGATTGATCGAAGAAAACTATCTGAGCGAAAATTAGCTTATCAAGCTTCTCATGATGCTTTAACAGGCTTACCTAACCGTAAGTTCGGCAACGAGCAGTTAGAACTCGTTATAGCCAATGCGATAGCAACCGATACCAAGGTGCTAGTCATGTTCATTGATCTGGATAATTTTAAGCAGATTAATGACACGTTAGGTCACTTAGCAGGCGATTATATTCTTACGGAAAGTAGTCAACGTCTGCTTTCGGTGCTGAGGGGATCAAGCGTATTAGCTCGTTTAGGGGGGGATGAGTTTTTGCTTATAATTCCTGAGCTCAGTGATGAACAATTTGCCCAGTCATTATCATCGTCAATTTTATCATTATTTGAGCGCCCGTTTATTTGGAATAACCAAGAGTTCTTTATTACCACCAGTATTGGTATGTCTGTCTATCCTCAGGATGGAGACAATACCCACCAGCTTTTGGCAGCAGCAGATACCGCGATGTATCGGGTTAAGCAAGATGGACGGAATGCGTATCGGTTTTATGAAGACAGTATGCTGACGGATACTCAACGTTCCCTGGATTTAGATGGGCGTCTGCGTCAGGCCATTAGTAACAATAATATAGAAATGCATTATCAGCCTATCTTTGATTTGGAAACGAACCAGATTGTAGGGGCAGAAGCCTTGATGCGCTGGAATGATGAAAAACTAGGCTTTATCTCTCCCGAAGAGTTTATCCCATTAGCTGAGAAGAATGGTTTGATCCATAAACTGGGTGAGATCGCCATCAATCAAGCATGCCACCAAGCTGCTCGTTGGCAATCCATTATCCCTATCAAGATCTCTATTAACTTCTCGAGTGTGCAATTTAGGTATTGCGAGAAGCTATTCGACCAAATTCAACAAGGTTTACGTTCATCAGGTTTACCAGCGAACAGGCTAGACATTGAAGTGACGGAAAGTTTGCTGTTTAACCATACGCAAGATGTCATTACTCTGCTAAATAACCTAAGAAAGCAGGGAGTAGAGTTGACGATTGATGACTTTGGTACGGGGTATTCAGCACTGAGCTATCTGCAAAAGTTTCCTTTCGATAAGTTAAAAATTGACCGGTCATTTTTGATAGATATTGATCAAAATGAACCTAACCGAGAACTAGTCGGTGCCATTATTGCGATGGCGAAAGCGTTGAATATCCATGTTGTTGCCGAGGGGGTAGAGACCCGCTGGCATACAGATTTCCTTTTGGAGAAAGAGTGTGATTACGGGCAGGGGTATTACTTCAGTAAGCCACTTCCAGCTAAACTGTTTGAACGGCTTTTGTCTAAAAATCGGGTACCGCAATCTGTTGCCTGAGAGTGAAAAGTAACGGTATAACCCAATAAACGCAGAGGAAATGGGATTCACTCTGCGTTTAATTTTTAGAGGGTATTAGCCAGTGATTACAGGGCTTCCAGCGCGAAGTGCTCCGCAGGCTCAACAATCTCATTTTGTGCAGCGATGGTTTGTAGCTCCCATTCACCTCGGTCTGACGTTTCTTTCAGGACGGCATAACACGCATCATTACAATGGCTGAAAGCGTCTTTGGCGCTACCTTTAGCTAGGTACTGACCGGTAAATAGGGCTGAAATAAGATCGCCAACGCCAACAGGCTGCTTGTCAAACTCAAGGTGAGGGCGTTGCGCTAGCCAGCAACCTTCCTGAGTTGCCAACATCATGGAGAATTTTTCACTTGAAACGCTGTGCAAGTGTTTAACCAGCACCATTTTCGGGCCTTTGTCCAATGCAAGCTGGCAAGCTTTTACTGCATCTTCCAGAGAGTTGATTTCCATGCCTGCAAACTGGCTGAGCTCAAACTGGTTTGGCACAATAATATCTGCCATTGGCATCAGAGTATTAATAAGGTGCTCGGCAATACCAGGCGCGACAATACAGCCTTTATCTGGCGCTCCCATGACTGGATCGCAGACATACAAAGCTTGCGGATTAGCCGCTTTTACTTTCTGGACGGTGTCTTGAATCGCTAGGCACTGTTCTGCACTGCCTTGGTAGCCGCTAAGTACAGCTTCACAGTTCTCTAGCTGACCAATCGCTTCCATACCAGATACTAGGCTGGTGATATCTTCTGCAGCGAAAGCGCGCCCCGTCCAACCTTCTTTATATTGGGTATGATTTGAGAACTGAACAGTATGAATTGGCCAAACTTCAAAGCCCATGCGTTGAAGTGGAAAAACGGCTGAGCTATTTCCTGCGTGCCCATAAACGACATGTGACTGAACAGAAAGAATACCTTTCATTATTTTTATCCTGTTGGGTATGTGTACGACACCGATAATAATGTGACAGACCATTTATCACAATGTATTAATATATAGTTGTTACATTGCAGTGCTGAAAGCATGGATAGTTATTGGCGTATTTATGCCTATTGGGATAAAGAGGAAAGGAGGTCACATGGATGTTCAGGAAATCGTCACGACTGCAGATGTTGAGCAAGGGCTGATTGAGTTATTGATTGAATGTGTTAACGAGGGCGCATCGATCGGTTTTTTACCCCCTTTAAAGAAAGTGGAAGCCATTTCTTATTGGCATCATGTTGAAGACGAGCTCACTAAAGGGGAGCGACGTCTATTTATTGCTAGAGAAAGCGACAAGCTGGTGGGCGTAGTGCAATTGGCTTTATGCCAAAAAGCCAATGGGATCCACCGGGCAGAAATCGAAAAGTTAATGGTGCTTCCACAACAAAGAGGTAAAGGGTGTGGTAGGGCTTTAATGGTTGCAGCTGAAAATGCTGCAGTAAAATTGGGTCGGAGCCTATTAGTGTTGGATACCCGTAAGGGTGATGTGGCGTCTAAACTATATTCCGCGATGGGCTTCCAATTTGCTGGTGAAATTCCTGCATTTGCGATCAGTGCGACTGGCAATTTAGATGCGACATTACTGTTTTATAAGCAACTGCAGTAATGAATTAAGTTTGTATAGAGCAGGGTTATGGATACGCTGCTCGGCTTGAGTATCTAAACTTCTTCCTTTTTATCACTCTATAAATGGCTAGTATTCGCTAGCCATTTTTTATTCTGCTTAACGAAATAGGATTATTAATTCTAATTCTTAGAGCTGCTTTGGTTAATAAATAAACAGGAAGTAATTAAAATACAATATTCATCATACAAATTTGGGTTTTAATCGGGTTTAAGTTTGACGGGTTGATTATTATTCTTCTTTTTTATCAGTGCTTTACTGTTAATTTTTATATCAATATCACATATATGCAAAAAAATGCATTATCCATAGGTGATTTGTTGAATAAGTTGCTGTTGATCATGAAATTATCAGTTGTAAATTGCTAGTTTAGGTAGCGCATAATATTAAAGGAGTATAATATGCAAGACGCAAATTCTAGATTCCCTTTCATTGCTAGAGTTCTTATCTTCAGGCAGTTTCTTTGGGGCGCTGCATTCTATGGCACCTATGTTCTTCTTACCCGTTTTTTCCTCGAAGAGCTAAATTATAGTGAAGCTGAAACCATCATGATGATGGGGGCATTCGGGGCTGTCGGGCCTGTTTTTTCAGCGGTAGGTGGCTTCGTTGCTGACCGGTATATTGGCTCGTTCAGGGCGGTTTATATTGGTTACACCGTTTACACAATTGGCTTTTTCATCCTTGGTATGGGGGCAAGCACGCTTAATGTTCCGTTGAGTATCTTTGCGATAGCCCTTATCGGTTATGCGCGGGGGCTTTCTGCAACGAGCCCGACGGTACTGTTAGGTAATTCATATTCAGCAGATAACCGGGAGTCTTTCCAGCAGGGCTTGACCATCAACTATTCGATCAACAACCTCGGGTCATTTTCTTCAAAGTACCTGTTCCCGTTTATGGTGGCTTTCCTTGCCTATAAAGGGAACTTCTATATTGCATCTGGGTTAATGTCTATCACGCTTGTTTTGTTTGTCCTGTTCCGTGATCGATTCACGCAGGTAGGTAACGATATTGACCGCCGTCCTGTACCGATGAAAGTGTGGGGGGCATTCGTCGTGGGCTCAGCGGTAATGCTAGGCTTGGTATTTTGGGTATTCTCCAACCTAGATGAAGGTAAATACCTGCTTTACGCATTGGGTGTAGGTGCGATTGGTTATTTCATCTTTGAAATTACCCGCGCGACCACGGCATTCAAATACAAAATGTGTGGGGTATTGATCCTTATCTTCATCATGATCGTGTTCTATTTCTACTACGGTCAGATGCTAACCTCAATGAACATCTATGCGATAAACCTAATGGGTGATCACCTATTCGGCCTGATCCCTATCCGTCCTGAATCAAATGCTGCCTTCAATCCACTATGGTGTTTTGTCTTGGGTGGCCCAGTGATTTTTGTCTACGACTGGCTAGAGAAGAAAGGCTTTTCTCCGTCAATCCCGACGAAGTTTGCCGCAGCGTTCATGTTCAGCGCAATTGCATTCTCCTTGCTTGGGCTGTCGACTAATTTCGTCGGTGAAAGTGGCAAGATCTCTGCTGACTGGATCCTATGGGTGCATTTCTTCCAATCACTGGCTGAGTTGATTGTGGGTGCATTGGGTGCCGGGTTTATTTTTGAAATGGTGCCACGTTACCTGTCCGCTTTCTCTATGGGATTGCGTTCGGTTGCCTTGTCACTCAGTGGTATTTTTGCGGCTGTTATCTCAACCCGTATCGCATTACCAAAAGATGTTGAACTGACCCAAGAGATCATCGAAAACGTCTACGCGGGTTATTTCTTCAATCTTGCGGTGTTTGCGGTAGTCATGGCTTTCGTTACCCTTGCTTTGTCTAAAGTGATCACCAAGCTGATCCGTAAAGGTGAGGAACTGGAGAAGGAAGAAGAGACGAAGTCACTGACTCCTCAGCATTAATCCTTCCAATAGTTATCAGTAACCTTGAAGCGCCAGCATTAAGCTGGCGCTTTTTTATGTTGATGTGCTAACCCATGAAGGTGATAGGACAGATGACCGTTGAATAATCGTTGATTATGAACTTGGCACTTGTACTCCCCGGCCAATTGGTGTGATATTTACCGTATGAAAACACACGAGATAATGGAGGGTGTGTGAAGAAATACCTACTGGCCGTCGCCTTTGGCGCGGTGATGTTGACTGGGTGTGGCGAAGAGCTAAAAATCACCGCCCAGCCGCTAAAGAATGTTGATAACGTCAGCTATCACGATGGTAACCTGGATGTTTACTGTCTAACCGGTATCTGCCAATTTGAACTGTCGTCCAACAAAGACGTCGATCTGACCGTGACGATGCATTACAGCGAATCCCGCTCCTTTGACAAGATTGAGGGAGTCAGCGTGACCGGGCGTGGAGGTTCGACTGTCGAAATGCAGGGCGGAAAAAGCTTTCAGCTATCATTGGAAGCCAACAATCCACCAAGCACGATTCAAGTTGTCGATTACTACAGAAATTAATAGGCTATTGCTGATTGAGCTTACGTTTGTGCCTGTTGGAAGCATTCGGTGCTGGTTTTACCGGTACCGGCTTCTTGCCTGCGACTAAATGCCGGACAGCAAGGATAGGGTGGTGGATGAGCATTTTGGGTCCGCTATAGCGCATGATGATTCGGGAACGCTCTTTATAATCCGCTTTGTAGCAATGGATTGGGCATAATTTGCAGGTGGGTTTTCCTTCGCCGTAGGGGCAGCGGTCGAGCTTTGTCAGCGCATAGTGTAAAAAGTCGACGCACTCTTCACACAGCCCATTTGTTCCATGATGATCCTTGCAGTAAATCTTCACCATCGCCTCGATGGTTTTGTACTCTGTTTTTAGGCTCCCGATTAAGACAGAAGCGTCTATTTCGTGGTCACTCATGGTCATTTCTCTTGCTAGGAATCAAGGCTATATAACTAAAGTTATATTTTAAATGTAACTTATTGGCAAGGTGAAAAATATGACATAAATCGTCATTTTCCTTATAAATGCCCCGAATCATGTTAAGAGAACGAAAAAATTACAAATTTCTACCAAGAATAGGCCTTTGGTGGGTTGATTTCAGCGTTTATGAGCAGTAGTATCCGCACCTCTTTTTTTGTGGTGGTGTATATGAGCAGATTTGAGTGCCTAGAAAGAATCGTCGAAGAATATCGTAAGAAAGTTCGCGACGCGGAGTTTAATAAACAGAATGACAGTGAAGTCGCTAAAGTGTTGGTTCTGCTTGTTGGAAACTCTATGTTCAGCTTGGCAGATGAATTTGCAGATTGGGTAAATCGTGGTGGTGATCGTAGCTACGGCGGTAAGTTTTTCGTTTCAAAGCAACTGATGACGCTGCTTGAGCCGGTAACTTTCCGTGGTGTGACTGTTCGCCGTGACTCGATTAAGCTATTCCGAATTTCTTAATTCGGTAGCATTTATCGTTTATTCAATGACTCTCATAAAAGAAAATTGAAGAACAGATTTTATACCACGCTACATAAATCGTTGTTCGGTGTTACTGTTTAAAATGGATGCTCGTTAAGGCGATGACAATCATTTTTCCGGCGTAATCCCAAGAACAATGACTTATACCAGATTGGTATTAACTGGGTTTGCCTTTGAAATCCAGTTAACAGAAAAAGGTGCTTCGGCACCTTTTTTTGTACCTGTGCATTGGGTGTTTGCTGTGCGTTGTGGTTGTTTTGTGTGCGTCGTTGTGGGTGGTTATCTTCACTAACCTATACCTTGTGTAGTCTTATGTAGTGAAAGCTCTTCTAGAGGCGTTACAGCCCCATTTATCGCTGTTTGGGTGTGGTGGTTGGATTAGCCATATCTAGCCAAGTTTGATATAAAGCCCTCAGTCAGTCTAAATAAAAGAGAAAATGATCAATGGATGCAGAGTTTTGGCATAGCCGCTGGGCAGAAAATCGAATTGGCTTCCACCTGGATGACACTAACCCAATGCTTGAGAAATACTGGCAGGAAGTACAGCCTACGCGAGGGGATTCTGTACTGGTTCCTATGTGTGGAAAGTCGGTTGATTTAACCTGGCTTGCGACCAAGCACGATAAAGTGGTGGGTATCGAGCTAAGTGAGATTGCCGTTCGTGCTTTCTTTGCCGAACATTTTTATACCCCGATGGTTATTCCGATGGGGAACGGCCAGTCAATTTATGAGTTTGATGAAATCACCATTCACTGTGGTGACTACTTCACTGCCAAGGTTGATCCAGTCGACATCGTCTACGATCGTGCGGCACTGATCGCAATGCCACAAGAAATGCGCCAAAGCTATGTCCAGAAGTTACTCTCTATGGTGAAGCCGGGCGGCCGTATTTTGTTGATCACTTTGGATTACCCGCAGCATGAAATGGATGGTCCTCCGTTCTCTGTTGTTAAAGATGAAATTGAATCCCTATTTTCTGGATGTGATATCCGTCATCTGGCCCGTGATGACGCCGATGAGACACACCCACGCCGTCAGCGTGGTTTGACGCGTTTTGCAGAAGAGGCATGGTTGATTACGGTTTCTTGATACGAGAAACAAGGTTATAAACCACGGATAACAAAAAAGGAGCCTGATGGCTCCTTTTTCAGATAAAGACAAACTTGTTGTTTGATAGTTTGGTAGGCGCTATCTAGTACACAACCTTGATATCAGCGGCTGTCGCGATAGCATCTTCAACAGCGCTTTCTGTGCTTTCACGACGTGTTAGCGCAACACCTAGGCGGCGGCGACCATTGATCTCAGGTTTACCAAATAGGCGGATCTGGGTATTCGGGCGGGCAACGGCTGCGGCAATATTGTCGAAGCGGATATCCCCTGAAGTACCTTCACCCAATACTACAGCAGACGCTGAAGGGCCATATTGGTGGATGGTGTGAATTGGAAGGCCTAGGAATGCACGGACGTGCAGGGCAAACTCAGACAGTTCCTGAGAAATCAGCGTTACCATGCCGGTATCATGTGGGCGAGGAGAGACTTCATTGAAGATAACCTGATCGCCTTTCACAAATAGCTCTACACCAAAGATGCCGTAGCCACCCAAAGCATTGACCACTTCGCCAGCAGCATGTTCTGCCGCTTTGATAGCCTCTTCAGACATGACCTGTGGCTGCCAAGATTCGCGGTAGTCACCATCTTGCTGGCGGTGACCGATTGGTGCACAGAAGTGTGTACCGTCTACCGCACGAACGGTTAGGAGAGTGATTTCGTAATCGAAGTCGATGAAGCCTTCAACGATCACACGACCCGCACCGGTGCGGCCGCCTTCTTGAGCGTAGTTCCAGGCTTTCTCAATATCGTCTTGTGACTTAATGACACTCTGCCCTTTACCTGATGAGCTCATCACTGGTTTCACGACACATGGAATACCCACATGCTCGACAGCGGCTTTAAAATCGTCGTAGTTGTCAGCAAAGCGGTAAGGGGAGGTAGTCAGGCCAAGCTCTTCTGCAGCAAGACGACGGATACCCTCACGGTTCATGGTTAGCTTGGTGGCATTGGCTGTAGGAACAACATTCAAGCCTTCGGCCTCCAGCGCGACCAGTGTATCGGTGGCGATGGCTTCGATTTCAGGGACAACGTAATCAGGTTTTTCATCAGCAATCAGTTGCTTCAAGGCTTCACCATCAAGCATGTCGATAACATGGCTGCGGTGGGCAACGTGCATCGCTGGCGCGTCGGCATAACGATCAACGGCAATAACTTCGAGACCGAGGCGTTGGCATTCAATAGCCACTTCTTTACCAAGCTCGCCAGAGCCAAGAAGAAGTACACGCGTAGCGTTCAAGCGGGTTGCAGATCCTAACATGGGAATTCCTTACTGGAGGTGACGTGAAACTTGTGCGGATCATACAGCAATTTTGCGTTCACGCAAACGTTTGCCTTGGATTTGTCATGACATTTCTGTGTAGGGTAAATGACTAAAAAATTACGAGTTAATAACTGGTTGGGACGTCGACAGGCTGGTGGTGTTTTCACCTGTTTAGCAGAGGGATTTTGGTGACAACAAAATCACAGCAATATTCTGTCATGATTGTCAAAGTTATGTCATTAGTCACGTGCGAGGGTCGAATTCAACCTACTTTACCGTTAGATTAGCCGCAGTTTTGTTTAGCAACGACAATGATTACATCATGAAAAAATATCTGCTAGCGTTCGGCCTGATGATGGCAGTTCCGTTTTCGGCTCACGCATCTCAAGCTGTTGGTATCTTCTTTGGTAGCCCGATGTCGGGTATCCAGTACAAGCACAATGATTTACGCTTTTCTCTGGGTATTGATGATTTTGGTTTGGCCTTTGATAAGACCTTCAACCTAGGTTCACTCACCCAAGATCCGGGTATGAACAACCTATACACCTTTGTGGGTGCCCAGTACGTTGACAACAAGTACAACAAACTTGGTGTCCGTGGCGGTATCGGTTTCCAAGTGCCTGTAAACAGCTTCGAATTCTACGGTGAAGTTGGCCCGACTCTGTATGTAGTCGAAGATGTCGATCTAGACCTTGAAGGCCAGCTAGGTTTCCGCATTCGCTTCTAAAGTGATTAGTGTACAACACAAACAACGAGGAGCTTCGTTTAGACGAGTTCCTCGTTTTTGTTTGTATGGGGCGAGAGTATCATTCCTCTTCTATTAGCTCAGCTTCCAGATAATACTTCCTTGCTCCATCGTGTAGCGGTGCTGTTAGGCCGTCAGTGACCATTTGTTCTTTAGTCAGGATGGCAAAAGCTGGATGGAGTTTCTTGAAGTTCTCGAAATTGGTGAATACCGACTTTACAATTTCATAGATGATCTTTTCATCCACCGCTGCCGATGAGACAAAGGTGGCACCAACGCCAAAGGTCTGCACGTCATTCTCATTACCACGGTACATGCCGCCAGGCACGGTTGCTTTGCGGTAAAAGCTATTCTCTTCGACCAACTTATTGACGACAGGGCCAGAGACATTGACGATGACACTCTCACAGGCTGACGTTGCTTCTTTAATTGCTCCGCTTGGGTGGCCGACGGTATAGACCATCGCATCGATCTTGTTATCACAAAGGGCTTTGGATTGCTCTGAGGCTTTGAGCTCTGCCACCAGTGCAAAATCTTTCTCCGTCCAGCCATAGGCTTCCATCAACTCTTCCATCGTACCTCGCTGGCCTGAGCCCGGGTTACCGATGTTCACCCGCTTGCCTTTGAGATCGTCAAAGTTTTTGATCCCTGAATCTGCCCGCGCGACAACAGTAAAAGGTTCTGGGTGAATCGAAAACAAGGAGCGCAGTGATTTGAATGGGCCTTTGTCTTCAAATTTGCTGGTGCCGTTGTAAGCATGGTATTGCCAGTCTGACTGAGCGATGCCTAAGTCAAGGTCGCCTGCACGGATGGTGTTGATGTTGTAGATGGAGCCGCCTGTTGATTCAACCGAGCATCTTACCCCATGCTTATTTCTGTCTTTATTGACCAATCGGCATATTGCACCGCCTGTTGGGTAGTAGACGCCCGTCACCCCACCTGTGCCAATAGTGACAAATGATTGCGCTTGTAATAACGAAGAGAGTGATAGCAGGGTGCCACCAATAAACGAGAAAGCTAAAGCACGCCAAGACATTCCGTAAACCTCACATCTATTTGGTTAGGGTGAGTGTAGACGGGGATGAAGTGAGAATTGTCGTGCGAATAAGACAATCCCCGATAGCTTAGCGTTAGAAAGCCTATCGGGGATATGGTTTGAAGAATAGGATGGTTTTACGGCTGCCTAGTTTTGCGGTTTTAATTTTTTGCTACAGCCGCTTTCTTGTTTTCCCATTGGGTAATGAAAGCAACAGAGGCAATAATAATGGCAGCGCCCAACCACAACCTTCCGGGCGGTACCCAGCCAAATACCAACCACCCACCAAGGACATTAAGCGGTAGTTTGGCATGATCAAATGGCTGAACAAAAGACGCATCAGCAACGGCATAGGCTTTGGCGATGGCCCATTGTGCTAAAGCTGTAAGTAAGCCTGCGCCACCGAGTAACAACCAGGTTAAACCTGTCTGCGGCAGAGTAAATTCGGGAACAGCAAGGAATAGGTTGTAAGGTGTAATAAGGATAAGTAGGTAAACCACAATCGTCGTTGGCGATTCACTGGCCGACATCTTTTTGACCATGAGTGAGTAGCAAGCCCAGAAAAACGCGGCTGCAACAGGCAGTAGCGTTGCCCAACTAAAACCGTCGGACCAAGGCTCTAGTATGATCATGGCACCGGTGAAACCGGCAAGTGTCGCCACCCAGCGAGCGGTCCCGACATTCTCTTTGAGGAATATGCCAGCACCAATAGTGGCAAATAGTGGCGATGTCATCAGTAGCGCAATACCTTGCCAGATAGGAACAGGGTAGGCCAATGCCCAAAGCCAAAGCTGAATACCAATTACAGCTAGGAATACGCGAAAACAGTGTTGACCAAAATACTGGGTGCGCAGCGCATTACGAAGACCAAGGGTGCGTAGCCAGGGAAAGATGGCAACTAGTGCAATGAAATATTGGAACAGTGCGACAGTTGTTGATGGAATATGAAGGATCATACTCAGGTACTGTGCCAGGCTGTTTACGATGGCAAAAGCCAGGCCGGCAGTGATCATCCAGCTGGCCCCTTGGATCGGGTTGTGTTGATGTGACATGCAATAATGATTGGTTGAGTTTATAACCTGAAAATCATACTCCTACCGGTAGCAAGAGAAAACCGCTTTGTAGGAGACAGCACTCAACAATGGCAAAAAAACGCATAAATACAAAAAAACCGCCAGTTGGCGGTTTTTTAAAATCAGTTAGCTTTACGCTGCAACATAAGACAGCGGGATATCTGGGTTCAACGCTTCCAATGTGGTTTGCGTATCAGAAAGATGGCTGATAGTGCTGTCCGCTTTTTCTACCAGTGCTGCTTCTTCAATCTCAGCCAAAGGGTAACCTGCCATGTTCATATTAATCAATGCAACCTGCAAAGGAGGAAGGCTAGGGTTGAACGCAGCGTTTTCAGCATACATGCCGATGAAGGTTTTACCGTCTTTGGCTTTCAGTGCTACACCGCTGAAGTTCTTGGTGTAAGGGGCATGGGCACGGTTTGCTGCTTGGCATGCTAGCTGAACTAACTCTTCAGAAGCTTCAGTTTCAATACCATTGTCCACTCGGGTAAGAAGTGCATCGGTAATGTTCAGATCCGCAGGGCCAAAAGACTCTGGTAGGTATTCCTGCAATGATTTTGCCTCACGTTCAGGCAGTTGAACAACCAACTCTTTTGCGGTTGTTAATTCGTTCATGAACTGGCGGCAGTGACCACAAGGGCTGTAGTTAATGGTGATGTCGGAAATACCGGTTTCGCCTTTCACCCAAGCGTGGCTGATGGCGGATTGTTCTGCGTGGACCGTTTGAGAAAGGCAAGCACCAACGAATTCCATGTTAGCACCGAAATAAAGCGTACCAGATTGACCACGTACAATCGCGCCAACATAGAAGTTAGAGATAGGTGCAACAGAATAAGCAGCGGCAAGCGGAAGTAATGCAACACGCAGTTCACTGTCAGTCATGTTGGTCTTCGACATTAACTGAGCAAACACCTCAGGGCTTAAGGTGGCATCGAAATTCTCGGCTTCTAACACAGGTTTGATGGCAGAAGCTAGATCAGCGGGTAGAGCGCCTAAAGCATCCATTACTTTAGTGTGCATGAGTTTTCACTCCGTCTTGTGTATGGAGAAACATTGTAGGCTTGGTAATTGTATATTTGGGTGATCTTGATCACATTTACCAATGTATCGTTGCATGGTTTGCATTAATGCGAGTCGGGTCACACAGGTTCTAAAAAAATTATAGAATATTATCAGTGATTTAGTTTTGTATTCGATTACTAGCACAAGTTAGCTAAACACAGCAATGATGAGCGGAAACAATAAAGGTGCCAAAATTGAAGTGATTACCCCACAAATGACCAGTGCCAGTGAACTAAATGCCCCTTCTTGGTAATTCTCTTCTGCCGCTTTTGCCGTGCCCAAGGCATGGGAAACCGTCCCCATGGTTAAACCTTTGGCAATGGGGGCTTTAACACCGATGAGACGAAACAGGGGATACCCCAATACCGCACCAAATAAGCCAGCAATAATAACCATAATAGCGGCAACAGAAGGCAGTCCGCCAACTTGCTCTGCAACGGCCATAGCAATGGGGGTTGTGACAGATTTCGGTAAGATAGAAGCCGTAAGTTGGGCATCTGCTCCTAGAGCTAAGGCAATACCTGCTCCGGTAATCATCGAAAGTACACTACCAATCAAGCAAGCTGAGAAAATGACCTTCCACTTTTTGCGGATCTGGCTCAACTGTTCGTACAGCGGGAAAGCCAAAGCCACGACAGCGGGTTCTAATAGTGCATTCAGCCACTTATTTTGCTCAAAATAGGTTTCGTACGGCACTTCGAGCCACATTAGCAGTGGAATAATGACAAGCAGACAGATAAGAAGCGGATTAACGATCGGATGCTGGATATGCTTGGAGATAAAACGAGCCGTATAGAAGACGACCAAGGTGGTCAGCAGCCAAATCATTGCTTTTCCTTATAATGTGTTGCTAAGCCAATGACGACAAATACCACCACACTACTACCGATAGTGCTAAGCAGAATGATAAGGGTGTTATTGGTAAGAAGATCGAGGTAGTTCATTAGGCCGATGCCGACAGGAACAAATAGCAGCGCCATATGACGGATAAGCAGGTGGCAGCCTTGCATAGCCCAGTGAGCAGGGATAAGCCCCATAGAGAGGGCGGTAAACAAAATCAGCATGCCAATGATGCTACCGGGGATAGCTAAACCTGTAAGGTGTTGAATGCCTTTGCCTAACATGAGGCAGGCAAAAATAATGAAGAAAGAACGTAGATATGCCATGAGCCCTTCAGGTGTGGGTGAAGAAACTCATTTATCATACAAAATAAATGTGATCTAAGCCACACTTAGTTGCTTTGGATTTTCCCAGTTATAAATAGCCCATAAAAGAGGCCGTAATGACTCCGAGCGCCATTAATGCCAACACAGCGACAGAGATTTTGTGTACAACGCTGGTTTTGACGATTTCTTCAGTGGCAGAGCGAAATTCTTGGTCGTCTTGCTCTTGTATGGGGGGAGTCTCTGGTTCTTCTGTTTTTTCAGGCTCATGGACCAATCGACACATTTTTTCCGGCAATGGCACCCTGAAGCCATAGGGGGCAACCACTTCGATATCGATTGCCATTTTGCCGTGCTGGTCGAGTTTAGCCGCAAGGGGCTTAAGCACTGTGTTGAGATCGTAGTGATGGTTGCCGCTATCTTCATAAGGATCGAGTTGGCTGAATGTTTTATTGTGCAGTTGCTCATGGCTGATCACTTCGCCAGCACAATAACACAGCGCCTCGAGCAGGCGAGATTCATGTAAGGTGAGTGGGGTTTCTGTCTTGTCGCGCCATACCAACAAGTGGACATCTGGCTCGAAGTCGACATTAGGAAACCGGAAACAGCGTGTTAAAGATTGTGTTGTCATATCAATCACTACAATTCAACCTTCGAATCCATGAATGACAATTAAAAGATCCATCACTATTTAGTGTTGGTGCACATCCGATGTTGCGCAATCTCACATCAAAGAATCGTAGCTGTTAAAAAGCCCCTTGGCGGGATGCGCGCAAGGGGCTTAATTTTTCTTACAGGAAATCAGCTAACTAACGAAGAAACGCTGTTTTTCTGTTTTGCCTAGTTTATACGAGTGTTTGTACGTAATCGTAGACAGCTTTCAAGATCTTCATGTTCTTCTCGCTCGACTGGTGCTCCATGGCGACGTCCTCGAGGTTTTGCATGTAGCTTGGCAGGTTCTCTTCAAAGAAATCCTGGCAGTGATGTTTCCATTGCTGTTGTTCTTGGTAATCCAGCGTCATCGGGAAGTTACGGGCGCGGTATCGGAACAACAGTGGTTTGATTCGCTTATCGCTGACATTCAGCTCTAGCTTGCCAAGCTCTTCTTCTGGTGTCTTCTGGATAATATCGATGGTAGAGCGATCTGCGTTGGAGAAGAATCCGTCATACAGCATGGCATCGACATTGTCGTTCTTTTCGAACTCACGCTCGACACTGTAGATAGCTAATAGCTTCTCGCGTACTTCCGGGTGTGCTTTTAAAGTTGCCAGATTTTTCAAGCAAGCTTCACGGTCGATACCGATCCGGGCTGCATCTTCAGCACGAAGGGTCTTAGCCGGCGCAAGCACAGGGCACTTGTTTAGGTGGATAAGCTTGAGGGGGACTGGTAGCTCATCTGGACCAAGATCTACCCGCTTGGTGTATAGACGCTCACGCAACTCATCGGCAGACAGCTCGATAAGTGGAGTAGGATCCATAGCCAAGTTGACGGTAATCACCGCATTCTTGTTATCCGGATGCCACGCCATTGGTACAATCCAGCTAGTATTGCCGCACTCGACACCGAACATGCCAGAAACATGCATCAATGGCGTCATCTCGACGATATCAACCAGCTCTTGCAGCTTACGCTTATTGCGTAGGTTGAAGAAGTAATCAAACAGCTTCGGCTGGTTCTGTTTTACGATTTTGGCAAGCTCAATTGTGGCGTACACATCAGCCATAGCATCGTGCGCATTAGCGTGCTCGATACCGTTGGCAACAGACAAGTGTTCAAGCTTGAAGCTCGGAAGGCCATCTTCGTTGGTCGGCCAGTTCATGCCATCCGGGCGCAGCGCGTAACACGTCCGCATGATATCCAATAGATCCCAGCGTGAGTTGCCGTTCTGCCAACTCCAGGCATATGGGTCGTAAAAGTTACGGTAAAGGGTATAGCGAGTGACTTCGTCATCGAAGCGAACATTGTTGTAGCCAATCACGCAAGTATTCGGCTTGGATAGCTCTTGGTGAATGCGGGCAATAAATTCTGGCTCTGACAAGCCTTTCTCATGCGCTTCCTGCGGCGTGATCCCCGTGATAAGACAAGCTTCAGGTGAAGGTAGGTAGTCCACAGGAGGCTTACAGTAGATCACCAGCGGCTCACCGATAATGTTCATGTCCATGTCGGTACGCACACCAGCAAACTGGCAAGGGCGGTCTAGCGCCGGATTGGCACCAAAGGTTTCATAATCCAGCCAAAACAGGGTTGGCTGATTGTCGTTGTTGCTCATTATTATCTTCACACGGGTAAAGTGTCATCTGGCTTAATGATAACAAAGAATTAGGGTGAGGGGCATGGCTAAATTAGGCAGCCGGGCTAAGGATTGGCGCTAAGTACGGCTCGAAATTGGTTCACCATAAAGGGAGTAAGGTCGTCGAACCTGCACTCGTTTTAGATTACTCACAATCTTTAGTGTTGTACCGGCGGGCATTATATTTTCTTCCGTTGGGGCCAACAGAGTAGAAGGTTGTAATGGCATTGTTTCTGGTACTGACGATGACTGCCGTATGGGCGGGGTAATCATTGGTTTCAGGAATATTGAGGAAGCATCCTTTCCTTCCATTTAGCTTGAAGTATCCTCGAGTGGCCTCATAGAGGATCTCATCGGCGTTCATTTCCAGGTTATAGCCGTTCACTGGCTTCAGGCCTTCTCTACCATCGGGTTTTATGTAACTTACGGGGATAGAATATATGCCTTTATCTTCTACAATTTCGTTTTTGGACGGGTCAAAGCAGTTGGTTGTTCCCAACTTACACATTGAAATATGGTTTTGGTCAAAGAGGGCTTTATATCTGGGGGCGTAATGTAACCCACCCAGAGTGCCATTTTTCTCTCTTTCACCACAGAATATATGCGTAAAGCCATCATTTTCAGCCCAAAGCCTAACAAGTTTCTTTTGGGTAAGGGAGTTGTCTATTGATAGCAATCGTTCAGTAAGATCAGGGTGTTTATTAAAAAATGACTTCAAGTCATTGCTAGTCACTACATAACCCCAGTCACCGCATATCTCTAAGACATCCTTATCGATTGGCTTATATTCGAAGGTATATGCAGGGGCATATGCTGTGCTTGGGTCATTATCGAAGAAAGGTACACGGTTGTCGGCAGCAACTTGACTACTCAAGGCGAGAAAGGAGGCCGTCACGATTTGAGTTTTCATCTGCAATCCCTTATTCAGCAAATTCCGTGTAATTAATGTCAATTAGAAAAATCATTACACAGATAGCTTAGCAATGACTTATTCGCTTGGGGTATGAAAGTGCTTCTAGTGTTAATTTGATCAAGATATTGATATTTGAACGCCTTGCTTGCCTCATACTGCCATTACCTGAATTGTCGGTTGGGAGGTAAACAACCCATTTTCCAGCCAACTACCAACATCACTCGTTGCTATTAGCAGCGGCATCCTATGGTGATAAGGCCGACAAACCTCATTGGCTGCAGTAGTTAGGGTGACCAGTTCGGGCTGCACTCCTTCGCTTGGTTCGAACCATAGCCCAGCCATGTACAAGGGCTTGCTTTCGGCATGGCTGAAAAGGTATTTCTGCTTGACGGTGCCGCTTTCATCCCGCCATTCAAACCAGCCAGAGCATGGGACAATACAACGCCTGTGCTGCATTGCGTTGCGCCAGGTGGGTTTTTCCATTGCGGTTTCAACTTGTGCGTTGATCAGTAGTTTTTTCGCCCATGCGGGTTTTATCCCCCATGTCATTTCATATTGCTGCAGGCCGTTGGTATTAGAGCGAGAGCTAAAATTTTTGCAGAGTGTGGTAACGATTTGGCTAGGGCAGAGATCAGGATTGTCGGTGGTGTTGTAGCGCACTCGTAATTCATCAGATACCTGATTATTCAGCATGTTAGCGAGAATGTTTAACCTTCCACACATGATCTTACTTCCTATCGTTCGCTTCGAAAGCCGTAGTGTTTATAAAAGCAGCTATTGATCAAGGTGCATCTTGACCGCTGCTGAGTCTAGGATAACAATGATACTGTATAAATAAACAGTATCTCGTGAATTATGAACTTTATTCCATTTTATGCCAGTGCGGGGATCACCGGATTCGAGAGCCCTGCCGCTGATTATCTGCAGCTTCCTTTGTCGTTGGATGAGTTGCTGGTGGAGCACCCCAGTGCTACGTATATTGGTTTGGCCCAAGGTAGAAGTATGGAAGGGGTTGGCATTTACGATGGTGACGTACTGATTGTAGACCGCCATATCGAGGTGAAAGATCACGATGTGGTGGTGGCGAACCTTAACGGGGAGTTTGTCTGCAAGTTGATCGATACCAAGCAGCGACGGCTATTGTCGGCAGCGTCGGGTTATATGCCGGTATTTGTCTCTCAGCACGATCAGTTCACATTAGAAGGGGTGGTGACGCGTTCAATTCGTTGCCACCGTAGGAGTCAGATCTTTGGTGAAAGTTGATGAGTGTCTTTATGAGAGGCAATGCTCACGGAAGTGTAAGCCGGAGGTGCCATGTACGCGTTGGTAGATGCTAATTCATTCTACTGCTCGGCAGAGCAGGTGTTTAGGCCGGATTGGCGCGGCAAGCCCATGGTTGTGTTGTCGAATAACGATGGGTGTATTGTCGCCGCTAATCGGCAGGCCAGAGAGGCTGGGGTAGAAAAATTCAAAGCCTATTTTGAAATGCGTGGCCTGTGTGAAGCGAAAGGTGTGATCGCCTGCTCGTCGAACTATGAGCTATACGGCGATCTCTCCAGCAAAATGATGGAGGTGATTGGCCGTTTTGCGCCTGAGCAGCATGTGTATTCCATTGATGAATCTTTCCTGGCATTTCACCAATGCCGACAAGCGATTCCGGACTTATCGCATCATGCCCAGCAGCTACGAAGGGCGGTCTGGCGCGAGTGCCGTTTGCCTGTCTGTGTCGGGATAGGGCCGACGCTAACGCTTGCCAAGGTGGCGAATCATGCTGCCAAGAAGGTTCAGGGCTATCAAGGTGTTTGTGTTATCGACTCCGAATCGCCACGCTTGGCTATATTGGCCCAACTGAAAACCTCGGATGTGTGGGGGATTGGCCGCCGGATTGCCAAGCGCTTGGAGTTCATGGGGATCAATACAGCATTGCAGTTAGCGGCAATGAAGCCGGGGCAAGCGAGGAAGTCATTCAACGTTGAGGTCGAGCGGACAGTCCGTGAACTTAATGGCGAGGCGTGCAAAGGCTGGGATCAGACTCGGGCTGATAAGAAGCAGATCTTCTCGACCCGTAGCGTTGGAGAGCGTATTACCTGCTCTGATAGCCTACGCCAAGCCTTATGTAAGCATGCGGGCGTTGCTGCTGAGAAGTTGAGAAAACAACGTTCTCTTGTCCGTGTGATGATGGTGTTTGCCTCGAACTCGCCTTATGACGAAAGGCCGCAGGGCTTCAAGCAAGTTTATCGTTTTGCGTACCCTACCGATGACAGTACCCAGATCACTGCTGCCGTTGCCTCAATGCTTGATCAAATCTATGCGCCGGGAGTGCGATATTACAAAATCGGGGTCGGTTTGATTGATTTGGTTTGTGGGGAACATGCTCAAGGGGACCTTTTCGATGAATCTGCATCCAACCCGGCATTGATGAAGGTATTTGATAGCCTCAACCAGCGCTATGGCAGGGATAGCTTGTTCCTTGCTGCGCAGGGGATTAATCCGAAATGGGCGATGCGGCGGGAACTCCTTTCACCACAATATACCACCCGGTGGCGGGATATTCCTCGGGTCAAATGCTAGCTCAGAGATTCATTGTTATATCCGGCAAGTGGCTCAATAAGCATTGAAATGCATAGTTACGGCGAATACCATTAGTTTGATGTGTTACTCATTGAACATTAAAGGAATAGCGATGGTTAAATCAATATTGGTGGGTTTGTTATGTATGGTGTCCGTTCAAGCATTGGCAGCACCTTCTGCCAGTGGGTTGTTTAGTGCAATCGCCCAGCGGTTAAGTTACATGGAAGATGTGGGGCTTTATAAAGCGAATCACAATTTGCCCATTGAAGATATTGCACGTGAAGAAGTCGTTATCAGCAAAGCATCAGAGTCAGCAGCAGAAGTAGGGCTGGATAGCCAGAGTATTGAAGGCTTCTTCCGGGCCCAGATCTCAGCGGCTAAAGCGATCCAGTATCGTTATCGGGCTGATTTGCTTAATACGCCAACAAACCGTGAACCGAGAGATCTGAAAACGGTTGTGAGGCCAGCACTAATTACCTTGGGAGAGCAAATCAATCAAGAGGTCCTTGCATATTTGAATGCGGGTGGGCAGTTGTCAGAAAAGGATTGGAATGCGTTCTCTCAGACTCTTGAGCTTAAATACCTCTCCGAAGCCGATAAACGCGCTCTATTTGATGCGCTTTCGGCGATTAGGTTGAAATAGCGTGTCTTGCCTTTACCCGCTTTGGGATTGATAATTGATAGTTAATTATCGCAATTATTCGAAATACATTGATAATACCCGATGAATATTGAACATTTGAAATTGTTTGTAAGGCTGGCGACGACCCATAACATCAGTATGGCCGGGCAGGAACTAGGGTTGTCTCCGGCAGTATCAAGCGCCCATATTAATAAGCTTGAAGAAGGGCTTGGGGTCAGATTGGTTCACCGCACGACACGTAAAGTGTCATTGACTGAAGAAGGACAAGCCTTTTTGCCACATGCCGAAGAAGTCTTGGCAAGTGTTGAAGCGGCAAGGGCTTCTGTTGGTGCAGGGAGTGCATTGCCTGTCGGAACATTACGCGTTACAGCGCCAGCTTCGTTCGGTCGTATGCACCTTATTCCTGCTTTGAAAGGCTTTCTAGCTCGTTACCCTGATTTAACCGTCGATTTTCGCTTTAGCGACACTATCGTCGATATGGTTGAAGGTGGTTTTGATATTGCTATTCGTGATGCAGAGCTACAAGATTCTACACTTATCGCCCGCAAGCTCGCGCCAGATAATCGTATTATCTGTGCCTCTCCAGAATATCTCGAGGCACATGGGGAACCTAAGACACCGCACGAGTTGAACGATCATCAATGCGTGAATTTGGCCGGGCTGACCACTTGGGTGTTTGATAGCAAAGACGGCCCGATCAGTGTGAAAACCAAAGGTAGCTTTCGAACGGATAACGGCGATGCGATGCGTGATGCTTGTACTGATGGGCTGGGTATTGCCATTAATTCAACTTGGAGTGTCTACAAGCAATTGGAGCGCGGTGAGCTGGTTCAGATCTTAAAAGACTTCCCCTTAGTTTCTGACACGGCAATTTGGGCCGTGTATCCAAGCTCTCGTCTACTCGCCCCGAAAGTCAGAGCCTTTATCGATTATTTCAACGACTATTACGGTAGTCCACCATATTGGGATACAGGTGTGAGCTAATACTTTCCTGATTGAACCGGCATTGGGGGACAACACCCAACGCCGGTTTTGGCTTACCAAGAAAAGGTTTGAATAACGTTTTCTTGGGTGATTGGATTGGTGGCAATCGCATTGTTAACCTGTCCAAGGAATTGCTTTTGGTAGGTTGGTAGCATGCCTTTTAGAGATACGATGTTGTTACCGTGATCGCCCCAGTACATCGTTTCGAAATCCAGATTCTCAAGCAGGTACCTTTCTTCTTCGAGGATCTGCAATGGGGTCGGCAATATAAACTCTCCACGGTTTACTTCTTTTTCCAATTCCGTACCCGGTTGGATAGCCAAAGCCATAGGGGCAATTTGTTCTGGCTGCATTAGGTTGAGCAACTTTGTGGTTTCTACGATGTGCTCTTTTGAGCGCTCACGCCCGCCTAAACCAAAGATAAACGATAGCAGCATTTCAATACCGGCTTCTTTAGCCAGCGCCATACCTTCAAGTGCTTGCTCTGGAGTCATGCGTTTTTTGATCCGCTCCAGAACTATTCTGTCACCAGACTCTAATCCCGCATAAGCCATACTTAACCCTGCATGTTTTAACTCTTTGAGTTCCGATGGGGATTTACGTCTGAGATCGTTCAACCCACTGTACAAGGATATCTTTTGGCACTCGGGAAAGGTTGCTTTGATTTTCTCAAAAATCTTGAGCAGAAAATCGGTGCGTGCCGCCATGACATTGCCGTCGATAAGAAAGATAGATTCGACATGGGGGTAGAAGCGCCTAGCAGATTCTATATCTTGGAATATATCGTCGATATCCCGAATCCGGAAGCGCTTGTCGCTGAACATATTACAGAAGGTACAGTGGTTCATGCTGCAGCCTAAAGTCGTCTGGATCAATACGCTGTTTGCTTCAGTCCAAGGACGATAGATTTTGCCCTCGTAGTGCATAGGGAGTCTCCAACTTGCTTTGGGTTAGCACCCCTCACAGGTGAGTGCTGTATTGTGGAAGCAGGATAACAACCTATGTTAACGATGATAATTGGTGTGATTGGTGAATCAGTTTATAGATAATCTTGATAATTGCTTGGAAATAACAGGCAAACAAAAAGCCCATGACCTAATCAGATCATGGGCTTGGCATTTTACGAGAGATCAAGCGAATAGCGAAAGCTCAAGGAGATTACTGAAAGTTCGCCAGTGCGGAGTCCATCGCTGTCATTACGGCTTGAACTTTTTGATCGTTCAATGCATCGGGGTGCGGTTGACCAAACTGGCCGATGTCGTTGTCGAAGTACAGACCGTGGGCATTAGCAAATTCATCAGACAGTGCACCGCGCACCAAAATATCTGCACCGACACTAAGATCACTACCAGCAATACCAAATGCATTTTTTACCATTTTACTGCCAAGCAGTGACTTGGGATTGACTGACGCGATCATCGGGCCAGATTCTTTCAACGCAAGCCCCATGCTGCGAGACCACATAGTGATAGCCAATTTACTTTGGGCATAAGCGTCACCGGCAGAGAGTGGTTTGTCGCCTGCAAGCGCTGATAGGTCAACAGGTGCTTGGGCCGCAGAGGAGAGGTTAATCACCCGACCATTTTGTCCCAGCAGTGGTAGCAACGCTTTTGTCAGTAGGTATGGGGCAAAGGTGTTCACTGCGTAGCGTACATCAAAACCATCACCGGTGGTTGCAACAGGTGCATTGTAGACACCGGCGTTGTTAATCAAAGCATCTAAGAAGTTATGTTTTGCTGTGATTTCTTTCGCGAGCACGTCAACTTCTGACAGTTTGGACAAATCAGCCACATAGGTTTCTATTTTTGCGTTACCTTGTAACTGCTTGAGCTGTGCTTCCACATCGTTAAGCTTGGCAGGGTTACGGCCATGCAGAAGAACATGGTGGCCTTGAGATACGAGCATTTTCGCTGTTTCAAACCCGATGCCGTCGGTTGAGCCGGTAACAAGAATCACTTTTTGCATTGCTGTATTCCTTGGTGAAGTAATCACATGCTGGATGGAAGAATGCGTGGCATCCAGCAGAGCAGTTCGGTAACGCTATGAATAATAGCAGCTTTAAAAAAATTGATAATGAGATTGGCTAGCGAAACAGTTTAAACAAAATATTGATAATAGAGGCTAAAGATAATGCCGGATAACTCGAGTTAAATTAGGTTATCCGGCAACTTAATAGGGCGGTTTGCTTAATAGGGAAATCAGAAGCGATAGAGCAAGCCAACACTGAATAGGCCTACCGAGGAGTCATAGAAGTTAACATCACTGTCTTGATCGAACCAAGCCACTGTGCCGTTTGCTAGCCAATTTTTCCAGCCAAATGGACTGGCGTAAAAGGCCGATAAGCTTGCGCCAAATTGGCTGCTGTCTATTTTCCTATCATCAAACAATGGATGCCCTTCATCAAAGGACAACTCTGAAATATAGACGTTTGTTACCAGACGCCAACGATTTATCGAGTAGATATAGTTTGCGCCGAGTGAGTAACCATCATAAGCCATTGCATCACCGTCGGCATCCAGATCGACGACAGAGAACAGAGGCACTAGGCGGTGTCTCGGTGAGTCCCAAGTGAAAGTGTATTGTGCTGTGAAGCGATGAAGATCACCATTGCGGTTAAGTAAGGCTACGTCTTCAGACTCTAAGCCTTGTGATTCACCGCTTAGTTCGTCATCGATATCAACATCACGGTAAGAGTATCTGAGCTCTAAGCCTGTGCCGTACATCCGATCCCAGATTAATCGATAGCCGTTAGCCGTTCGATCCGTTTTTGTTCTCGGGGACCCGGTAAGGAAAGGATCTGACCATACTTCTGTGGCTAGCGGGGTATATAGAAAGCTGGCACCTAACACACCGGCTTTACCTATTTCTTGCCGGATACCAGCAAGCGTCGAGAAGTCAAACCGGATATAGTCTTCGAGTTGGTTACCAATAAAGACTTGTGTGCGAGAGTTGGCGAAAGTGTATGCAACCTCAGCAGCAATAACCGGTATTGCGGAATCTTCACTGCTAGCAGAGCCATCGATTGAGTTAATTGTGCTGTTACTTAAATCAACAGAGCCAAATTGGGCTAAGGTATTCGATTCAACACTCATTCCGCCGACACCGACATTTACAAAGCCAGAAAACCCACTCTCTGTGGGAATAGGCTCTATCGCATAAGCATTGGAGATAAAAGCGGTTGTCATAACTAATGGCAGTACCGGCCGAATCATATTGAAGCTCCAATTAAGTTTTAGAGATAGTGTTAAAAAATTAGGAGAATTTCTCAAAGTTGTAAAATGCAGGGAGTGTAGTTCTTATATTTAATAAAGCTGACTCAAAATTGAGTTCGGAATAAGTTGGAGGTATTTACCACTGGTGAGTCCATTTACAGGAGAGTAAAAGCAGGCCTGCGCCTGCTTTTATAGGTTGTATTAGCCCGTGATAAGAGTGGGTGACGAACTTATGTTGACCTGTTTTTTCAGCTTCTCTAAAAGGACATCTCGTTTGAATGGTTTTGGCAGGTAATCATCCATGCCACAATCAAAGCACTGCTGGATATCATCATCAAGAATAGAAGCGGTGAGCGCGATGATGTGCGTGTTTTTCAAACCTTGTTCTTGTTCCCATTCCCGTATTGATTGCGTGGCCTCAAAGCCGTTCATAACTGGCATCATGCAGTCCATCAAAATTAGCCCAATATCGCCATGGTGTTGTTGGTAGAGGGAAACAGCTTCTTGACCATTATTTGCAATCAGGTAATCAAATCCAATGCGCTTTAAATTAATACAGACAACTTGCTGGTTAACTTTATTGTCCTCAACGACAAGAATGGATTGCTTGCCACTTGGAGTGAACTCGGGAGCAGTGATGGCTATGCTCGAAGAATTTGCAACCACTTCGGGGGCATGGTTATGAGTAACAAATGCGGTTTTCAGCATATTGTTTAGACGCATACCAAACAGAGGAGCAGTAACCAGGGCAACAATATTACTCGCCGTATCATTTACTATCTCATTGTTCTGGCGAACATAAACAATGCTGAAGTTTGCCAATGTGCTGTTGGCTTGTGGTAACAAGCAAGGTTTATCGATAATCACGATGGCATTGGGCCTATTAGCAGCAAGAACCTCATCGACAGTGTGGCAATGCGTTAGTTGATAACCAAAGCGAAGTATTTCACTGACCAGTAAAGTATTGTGCTCTTCTGCCAAATACAGCACTGGCAGGCTAGAGACTTGATTAATGGTCTGCTCGTCATGCAGAAATGACAGTGTAAATGAGAAAGTGCTGCCTACGTGCTTTTGCGATTCAAGTTGGATTTCTCCACCCATCATTTCAACGATCTTGGCGGAGATAGCTAAGCCAAGACCTGTTCCGCCATACTGAGAGGATGTGTGGCTTGTCTCTTGTTTAAACTCCTCAAAGATGTGGGCCTGTTTGTCACTATCAATGCCGATCCCTGAATCTTGGACAGAGAAGAACACCTCTGTGTGTGATGAGGAGTGGCTGATTTGTTTGGCCGTAAAAGTAATCGCGCCTGAGTCCGTAAACTTAATGGCATTGGAGGCAAGGTTCATTAATACTTGGCGGACCTTTTGTTCATCTGCTTTTATGTAGTCGGGCAGGGATGTATCCATGTCGACGACCAAGTCAATGCTCTTTTGTTGGGCTTTGGGTGCGATAAGGGCCGCTGTGTCAAAAATCACTTCTTTTAGGGCACAGGTATGCGGGGCTATCTCCAAATGGCCTGATTCGATTTTGGATAAATCCAGAATATCGTTAATGAGCATCAGCAAGGTTTGTGAGGAAGCATTGATCGTGGATAGGTAGTCTTTTTGAACGGCGCTGAGTTTCGAGTCCGATAATATTTCCGTCATGCCGAGAATGCCATTGAGCGGCGTTCGAATTTCATGCGACATATTCGCTAAGAAAGCACTCTTGGCCTTATTTGCTTGTTTTTCATGCTCACGGGCATTTATCAAGTCCTGCTCTAAACGATGGGTTTGCCGGATGACATAAAGTAGAACGAGAACAATAGCAATACAGAGGGCCAGAGCGACCATTTTTTTGTAATTTTCGTATTGGTGCATGGTTATAGCGATCTGTTTCGGTGTCTCGATAAACAGATTATTTAAGGTATCTTCAAGGGAATGAATGGTATTACGAAGTGCGCCATGCATGCCATCGTTATGGGAGTAGCCGAATGTTTCGTATGTATGCTGTAATACATAAAAGGCCTGGCTAAATTCCTCGAAGCTGGTGGTTGAGAAACGTAACTCAGGTGCCGCTTCGAGTGCCTTTTGAATTTCAGTGAGGTTATTGTCGATATCGGGCAGCAGATTACTGTCAAAGTCATTGAAGAACTGATACATCAAATCCTTTGTTGTGAGGGTGAGGGCATCAATTTGTGGCGCGTTTATACCAATCAGATTTTGCTCGAAAGCAAGGGCGGTATCTTTTAATTGATCGATTAAACTTATCGATCCTTTTTCACCGAATATATTGTGTACGGTATGACTCATCGCTGCAAATTGCTGGTAATAGCTATCCACATCAGCAATGGCTTGCTGGTTTGAGTAGCTAGTTGTAATGCCATGTTCATCGAGCGATTGATTAATGCTTAACAACTCTGATTTCAGTTGAGAGTAAGCACCTTCCATTTTAGATAAATAGCTTGAATCTACTCTGGCGAGGTAATCTTTTTCATGCCGGCGTATCATCAGCATGCTATTTGAGGCTTTTATAATTTTGTGCTGCAAAGATTGAAGCTGGGTGTATTTATCATGAATAACATGATCGGTGATAAAAAAAGCGAGTAGAAGAGACAGTATGCCGATTGCCCCAGTAATAAGAAGGCGCCGGATAGACTGTGTTTGAAGAGTTTGACGTTCTTCCATGTGCTTGGATCCCTGAAAACAGAACAACTTAGCTTCAGTGTATGGTTAAAGGGAAGTAAAAGCGTGCTTGATCGAATTTTGTTATCTGATTTATGTCAAAAATGTTACATCTGACAGATTTCGGAAAGAATGGTGAGTGCAGTAGATAAGAGATTGAAAAGGCCTGAATTAAAAAAGGGCGCCCTAGGGCACCCTTTTGAAATTCTTCACGTTAACGCGAATTAGATGCGCTCAACGTTAGCAGCTTGAGGACCTTTCTGACCTTGTTCGATGTCGAAAGATACTTTCTGGCCTTCAGCTAGAGATTTGAAGCCTTCACCAGCGATTGCACGGAAGTGAACGAATACGTCAGCACCGCCGTTGTCTTGAGTGATGAAACCGAAACCTTTCTCGTCGTTGAACCACTTAACGATACCAGTTGCTTTAGACATGTGATGTCTCCTGAATAAAATAATTAATAAACGCTTGTTGCGTACTTAAGCCATCATAATGAATTACTTATGGACAAAAGAATGTTGAGCTCTTCAGGACAACGTCGCTCGATGAAGCGGTGTAACGAAGTTTTCTATTTCAATTTGTTGCATAAATAGGTCTGCATTTCAGGCCAAGCACATTAGGCCACACGAGAGGGTAGGTGGCAAGCAATTACTTTAAAATTTAATTATTTATATCGAAAAGTGTGATTTGGATTGTGCTGAAGCCATTGTTTTACTGAGGGTATACAAGAGCTTATCACTGTTTTGGCGTATTTAGCATCAAATTAGAGTGAAAGGTCGAAAATAAAGCGAAAAATTGTAGGTGGGTGATATATGTGCAACTAAGGGGTTAATTTAAAACGTAAAAAAGGGCTTAAACAGCCCTTTTGTCCAAGTGAAAACGAGAAATTAAATCTTTTCTACGTTTGCAGCTTGTAAGCCTTTTGGACCTTGCTCTGTTTCAAAGCTAACTTTTTGACCTTCCGCTAGCGTTTTGAAGCCGTCGCCAGTGATCGCACGGAAGTGAACGAATACATCAGCACCGCCGTTGTCCTGTGTGATGAAACCGAAACCCTTTTCTTCATTGAACCACTTAACGGTACCTGTTGCTTTAGACATGTTGTCTCCTGAATAACTTACATCTGTACATATGCCAATACTATTTAACCGAGGTAACAATTGAATCTTTTTGCTCCAGTTGGACTTGCAAAATAGTATTGCTAGATGAAGCGATTCAGAAGTCAATGTTGTATCAACGCCAAACATTACTGGTCAATTCAAAGATTAGGCAGCATTGGGCTAATTGCAAATAAAAAAATAAGAAAATTGTGGTGACTTTCACAGGATTTCTAATAACCTGAATCTCCACTGAAATAGTCTCACAAGTTTAACTAAATCTTACTTTCTACTTTCATCAATTTGTGATGTATCAAGTGTATACCTGTGGGATGACCAGCGTTAAGTCGATGGCGACTCGAAGCCACCAGTGGATACCTTTACCGAAACTGAAATAAGTCAAGGAAGCAGCCTGTTTTGGTTTAACTGCTCAAAATGTGACTTGAGTGGCAATACAAGTTTCTGCTATAACGGGTGCAGTTAGGTTTTGTAGATTCATATAAGGACAAACAATGAACACTATCCTAGAGCTAGTTCGTCAAACTCGTCGTAAGAACAAGCTAAAGCGTGAGATCCTAGATAACGACCGTAAAATTCGTGACAACCGTAAGCGTGTTGAATTGCTTGAAAACCTACTTGATTACATCAAAGCTGATATGACTCATGATCAGATCGTTGAAATCGTTGAGAACATGAAAGGCGATTACGAAGATCGTGTAGATGACCACATTATCATCAGCGCTGAGCTTTCTAAAGAGCGTCGTGAAGTGAGCAAGAGCGTTAAAGAATTGAAGAAAGCAGAGATCGCTTCTCACCAGTAATTCTGAAACTGTTTTACAAAAGCCCGATCAATATCGGGCTTTTTTTATGCTTTTTTTACCATGAGGCAACAATAATATGGTTAAAAATAGGTATAAACTTAAAAAACAATAATTACAGTTCCTGCTATTTTGAGGGTTATTGATTGTCTAAACATTTTGCATTCATCGCTTGCTTGCCATTGGTTGCTATTGCGGCAGAAACAGAACAGCAAAATCCAGCGAATGAAAATGAAAAACCACTCGGTTTTATCTCGGTTGATGATTTGAGGCAAAAAAGAGATGAGGAAAAGAAGTGGGGGCTAGCTGCTGTGATGCGCAGCGCTTCAATTCCCTATGCGACAGAGTCTGTTGTTGAGGATTCTACGGTCTCCACCTTCGTGCCCATGATGTTCTATCAGGGAAACCGTTTGTTCCTCAATGGAACTGAAGGCGGCCTCAATCTATACCGTGAACAAGACTGGGAAGTGAACGCCCTCGTTCGAATGCACTTTATCGATATCCCTTCTTCTTTTCAGAATGAGATAGGCGGCGACACGGCTGATTACGGTCTGCAATACAAATATCATTGGGACGAAAACTATTATACTGATTTCGAATTACTGTCTGACCCTGATGGCAGGTTTAGCTCACAACTCTCTATCGGAGGGGACTATCAATATAATGATTGGCGTTTCCTTCCCAAAGCCTCTCTGATTTGGAAAGACAGTGATTACAACAGCTATTACTATGGCTTAAACTTTGAAGATATTGATTCGGGTGTGGATGTTAAACTGGGATCTGCTTTTAGTTACCATGTCACGTCGAACTTGTATATTGTAGGTGGGGCATATGCCCGCTACTTTGATAGCAATACCCGCGATGCTGAATTGATCAGTGATAACTGGCAAGGGGAAGGCTATCTTGGCTTTGGTTTCTTCAATGATGCCAAGAAGCCTAGGAAGGCCAGTATTGGCAATAAGCCGTACTTAAGGATTGCTCACGGCTGGGCAACACCGTCGAATATGGGCGAGATCTTCAGGGGTAATGGGGAAAAAGACGAATTTAATAATCAGCTGACCTCATTCTTCTATGGTCACCCTTTAACGGATGAATTGTTTGGTTTACCGCTGGATATCTACCTGACCCCAGGTTTTGTTTGGCACTGGCATTCCGACGTTCAAAGCTCAAGCCAAGAGTATGTGATGGCGATAAAAGCCTACTATACCTTCAACTGGCCGGTAGAGTGGCGATTCGGGGTAGCGGAAGGTTTGTCGTACGTTAATCGGATCACTTACATCGAGCAGTCAGAAATGGACCGTAAAGGCTATGAGCCGAGTAAGCTTCTGAACTATTTAGATTTCTCGTTTGATGTCAATCTCGGTGATGTGTTTAACCATAAGCCTTTGGATGGCGTATGGCTTGGGTACAGCTTACACCATCGTTCAGCAATCTTTGAGAACGCATCCCAGTTTGGGCGTATCAAAGGTGGAAGTAACTATAACACGGTGTATGTGCAGTTTGATTTCTAGAGTGAGATAAGCTGTTTCGACAATCGAGAATAAAAAAGCCTTACCCATCAGTTAAACACAGTAGCGAGAATGGGTAAGGCAAGATGTGGGGCAGTGCCGCGAGAAGGCACTGCCTGACTCTTCTATAAAGATTATTGGGCTAGGGTCTCTAGTTCTAACTTCGCTTGGGCAATGCCTTTCGCAGCCATTTCATCACCCATTGCCAGTGCTTCGCTGTAGACCACTTCGACATCGGTTAGGCCTACAAAACCTAGGAAGGTTTTTAGGTAAGGCACCATAATGTCAGTGTCACCACCTTTGTGCATACCGCCACGAGTCGTTACGACAATCACTTTTTTACCTGTTAGTAGGCCAACAGGACCATTTTCTGTGTAGCTAAAAGTTACGCCAGCACGGGCAATCAAGTCGAACCAGTTCTTAAGCTGAGTCGGGATAGAAAAGTTATACATTGGCGCACCGATAACCAAGGTATCGCTGGCTTTGATCTCATCGATTAGCTGATCAGAAAGTGCAATGGCTTTAAGCTGCTTCTCGCTGAGGTTGTCACCACCGCGAAGACCGCCAGCAATTTCACCATCCAGAACCGGCAATGGCTGAGCGGCTAGGTCACGCTCAATAATAGAGGTGGTGTTCATCGAATTTACCAAGTGGTCGATAAGACCGTTTGATTGTGAGTAGTCACCGAGAATGCTTGATTTTAGTACTAGAACGTTTGACATAGTGTGCTCCTTGAAATGCATTGCCGTTTGGCTTGGAACTAACTATACGAATGGACAGCATAAGAAGATAGCGGAAAAAACCGGTGAAGATATTCGAAAAAATCGAATGGGGGATTTGCGGTATAAGATACTGATTTTGTGTGTTTTTATTTTTATTGGTGATTTGGTGGATGAATTTTGCTTGGGGTTTAAACAAAAACATCAACAAGTTGATGCTGATACTTGTCTAAAGTGAGATAGACAAAAAATAGCCCGAAACGACTCCTGTTTCGGGCTTAGGGGAATGGCTCGTGAGAGCCTTGCGCTAACTGGTTAGTAAATGGAGATCAATTA
Organism: Photobacterium rosenbergii; assembly: GCF_003026455.1. Lineage (GTDB taxonomy): Bacteria > Pseudomonadota > Gammaproteobacteria > Enterobacterales > Vibrionaceae > Photobacterium > Photobacterium rosenbergii. The sequence goes on along the minus strand of NZ_PYMB01000003.1, from coordinate 270,751 downwards.
CACTTTCAATGTTAGTTCAAGCAGTATGATTTGCCAGTTTTACCACTAAGAATGTTATTCATCTCTGATACTTAACAAAAATGTCCTGTTCTCTGAGCAATTATGTTGCAGTTACTTAATGCTAGTAGTAACAGCGATAAAATACTTGCTCATAAACTGGAAATTAGATGTCAAATAAGTTGGTATCTCTTACCAGCTCGCGAGGTAATCCATTTTTAATGCGGTTACCGACCCATTTGCCAATACCGATCGGGTAGTCACGGTAAGTAACAATGACCTCTCCTTTACCGGATAGGTCTTCTGGACGAATGTCTCGTCCCATAAACCATTCTTTAGCTTGCGCAGCATCTAGTGCTACGGCGGTTTTCTCTTGACCCGTGGCCAAGGTCATAATTGCCTCATGTTGCCAGCGGTAACCTTTCTTGTGCTGCTCGGCAAGCTTGATGCCGATACGCTGGAAGCGAATCTCACTAAGAAGCTTGTGAAGTTTTGCCGGGAACAGCCAGACTTCTTTGTCACGTAGCCAGATTTCACTGTCAGCAGGAATATCCAAGTCAATGTCTTGTTTGAATGCTTGGGTAATGGCTTGGCTATCTTTGCTACTTGCTAGGCTGAATGGGAATTTACCTTTGCGCTTTTTGACCGCCGGTGATTCAACGCTAGCCAGTTTGCGGATACGAGCGACAAAGAAGCCTTCACTGTCGAAGATCTGCGGGTAGACATGTAGGAAGCCTTCTTTAGTCAGGGCCTTATCTGCACCATCGAACAAATCAGACAGTGATTCAAACTCAACAGCATCACCAAATGTGTCTTTCAAATGCTGGCAGACTTTTTGGTTTTCACTGAGGTTCAACGTACAGGTGGAGTAAACCATTACGCCGCCGGGTTTCAGGGCTTGGAAACCGCTAATGATCAGGTCACGCTGAACAGCGGCAATCTCTTCCACAGATGCCAAGCTCCAGTTAGCCATTGCATCGTCATCTTTGCGAATTGCGCCTTCTCCTGAGCACGGAGCATCTAGGAGGATAGAGTCGAAAGACTCTGGGGCCCAACCACCAAATACACAGCCGTCGAAGTGGGTAAGGGCGGCATTGAAAACGCCACAGCGTTGCAGGTTCGAGTGGAGTACTTTGATGCGGCTTGCTGCCAACTCATTAGCAACCAAAGCCCCTTCATTTTTCATTGCACAGGCAATCTGAGTCGTTTTTGAACCGGGTGCAGAGGCCATATCAAGGACGCAATCAAGCTTGTCGTTATCTTTCAAAAGCGCGACAACAGGCATCATAGAGCTGGCTTCTTGAATATAGAACAGGCCCGCCATGTGCTCTGCGGTATTGCCTAGCGAGACCGACTCTTCATCTTCACGCTCAATCCAGAATCCGGTATCACACCAAGGAACAGGCGTGAGGGTCCAACCTTTGTCAGCAACACGGTTGAGAAAGTCTTCCACACTGATCTTTAGGGTGTTTACACGAATACTACGACGCAGAGGGGTTTTACAGATAGCAATGAATTCATCCATGCTCAGGTGTTCTGGCATGATTTGGCGAATTTGCTCGATGAATGCGTCTGGGATATGGATATTAGGATGCAAGGGAATGTCTCGATTATCTAGCAGTGGGGCGTAAGTTTAACATTTGTAGGTAGATAGGTAAAAGGAGGATGCTTGGCGATGGGCTTGTGGTTAAGTCTGAGTTCATCAGATCAGATTTCAAAATAAAAAAGGAGCATTGCTGCTCCTTTTATACCATGAGTTAGTGTTTCGGTATGGCTGTTCGCCAGGTCTTCCATTCTGGTTTGGCTGTATCGTGCAACAGGAAGTGGCTGTCGCTCTTGGCAATCGGAGAAAGCGGCTGGCTTTCCGGTGTGGCGAAAGCAATGCCACCACGGATCAGGCTGTCCACCGTCCCGCTCTGTAAAGTTGCACCTGTCAGGCCAATGGTGACGTCGATACCGGAGACATTCCAAAACACACTGTCTGTGCGGACGAGGTGGCTGAAGTCCTGTTCAACTTGGGCTTCAATAATGACCCTGTCGGCCAGTTCACCCAGGCTCACTTTCACCACTTCGCCTACCTGGATATCGCGGTATAGCAACGGCGTGCCTTCGCTGATCGAGTTGCGTTTTTCAGTTTCCAAAATCACGCTCAAGCCTTTGTTCTGCAATTGGGCATTGCCAAGTGTGAAGCTTTGTGAGTAATGACCCTTACCCGGCGTGACAGCAATATAACTGCTAAGCAGTGTATCTAGGTTCTTGGCCCCAGTGATGCTGATTTTCGGGCTGACAATCCAGAATTGGCTATCAACTTTTGCCAGTAGCTCGGCGTATTTCGGGAACAGGCGAGCTTTGACGATAACCTTACCAGTATTGAAGTCAGGTTCAGTTTCAACCACTTTACCGACATTGACGCCTTGGTAACGGATATCAGTATTGACCTTTATGGTTTTTGCATCAGCTGCAATCATGGTCACTAATAGGCCATAATCTTTGGCTTCTTTATAACTCTTATAAAGCTTATAACGGTTGCCATTGCGGTTGGTGACACCCTCAAGCTCATCAAAAGCGATACCACCTTTGATTAGGGTGCTGATTGGGTCCGCTTTGACATGAACGCCATCAAGCCCAGCTTCAACTTCTACGCCAGAGCGGTTCCAGAATACTGTGTTTGCTGAAATAAGGTGGCGGTATTTATTATTGACCTTCAGCTTTATCGTGACGCCGTCACGTGTTAATTCATAGCTAGCTACTTCACCCACTTCCATGTTGCGGTATAGGACAGGGCTGCCTTCTGAAATAGGTGGAAGCTCATCGGCATACAAACTAATCGCTGCAAACCCTTTGGCTTTTTCTGCGGCTAGGGTGGCAAGTTGACGGCTCTTGTAAAGCGGGTATTGGCTGAGCACTTTGCTAGAGCCCCCGCTAGTAAAGCTGATGCTTTGACTGATCAGTTGATCGGCAGGTGGGACAGAGACATCAAGCCCTTGGCTGCTCAGATTGGCTTGAATACCGCCATCAATATAGAAGCGGCTACCAGAGCGAACTAACTTGGTATATTGAGGCTGAACAATAACATTGAAGCGAACTTTAGAGCCATCAAGCCTGACCGATTTAACACGGCCAACTTCCAAGCCTCGGTGTTTGAGTTTAGTTCCTCGTTTGATGCCGTAGCTATCATCTGCATAGAGGGCAAAAGAGGCAACGCCAGGCTGCTGCTCCTGAAGTTCATCTTGGTTAATCGCAACAAACTGACGGCTAGTTTCGCCATTACCCGGGATCAGGGTCAGGAAGTTTCCTCGCAGAAGGTTGCCTATGTTCTTCACACCATTGAGAGAGAGTTCGGCTTCTTCAAGCAGCATCTTTGAACCTGTGGTTAGCAGATCACTCATCATAGGCTCAATGGCCGCATGAGCGACAATGGTCCCTCGCTCTTTATCAAGCCGTATATCGGAAATCTGACCAATCTGCAGGCCGCGATACACAATCGGTGCGCCACTTGCACTAATGTTACTGTTCTCTGGCAGGTCGATAGTAATGGCGATCCCTCGACCCGCAGTGTTCAGATCAGGATAAAGGCGGAAGAGGTGATCAGGTTCAATAGGTAATCCTTTATCGGGGGAGTCAAAAGCTATCGCGCCACTGATCATGGCTGATAGGCTTTCAAACTGAACATCAACACCGTTGAAGCCAATGTTGGCACTCATGCCACTGACATTCCAAAAACGACTTTTGTTCGTCACCAAGTTGGCGTATTGCGGCTTGATCAAGACATCAATAATGACTTGTTTGTTGTTCTGGCTGAGGCTGTGGTTGTATACCTCACCGACAGGGATTTTCTTATAGAGAACCTGCGAGCCAATATTGATTGAGCCTAAATGGGGGGCACGCAGTTGGATCTTTAAGCCTTCGCCAACAGGCGTATCGGCAGGTTGGTTATCAAGGGCGTCGAATTCATTGGCAAATTTCCCTTCACCCGGCTGCAATGCAATGTAGTTACCGGAGACGAGGGCATCAAGGCCTGAGATACCTGTGATAGAGGCTTTAGGTTTGACTAACCAAAAGCGTGTCCCTGAACGAAGGGTTTGTACGGCTTCGGGGTAGATATCCGCTTCGACATAAATACTCTTAAGATCGCCTGATAGGTTCACGTCACGGACGATACCCACTTCTAACCCTTGGTAACGGATTGTCGTCCGTCCTGCCACTAAGCCTGCAGCATCGTTGAAATGAATTTTGATCCGTTCACCGGCCTCATTGACGGCTTTGAAAACCAGCCATCCTGCGAGAACCAAGGCTAGCACGGGGAGAATCCATAGCGGGGAAATCCCGCGATCGCGCTTTATATTGACCGGTGTAGGTTGTTGATTATTTGGTCCGTTGTTCATAGTTGTCCCATATCAGACGAGAATCCAAGCTTTCAGCGGCAAGCATTGTCAGCACCACCACGACACCAAAGGCAATAGCACCAGGGCCTGGGGTGAAGTCGAGCAATTGATCACGGTCGATTAACGTTACCATGATCGAAATAACAAAGAGATCCATCATTGACCATTTGCCGATCCATTGGATAAAGCGGTATAGCTTCATGCGCTGAAGGTGATTAACACTGCGCTTGAACTGGATGGTCAAGAGGATGAAGGCCAATCCAAGGATTTTGGCAACTGGCACAACAATACTGGCAATGAAAATAATGATGGCAATGCCGAGCATATCTGAGTTCACCAACGAGGCGACTCCGGAGAAGATGGTATCTTCAACCCGCTTGCCATTATTAAGAAAGATTGAAATCGGATATAGGTTCGCAGGGAAGATGAAGACCGTCGCTGCGATGAGGTATGCCCAGGTTTTCTGGATAGACTGGGGCATGCGCTTGTGAAGCGGGAAGTCGCATCGCACACAGTTTTCATGCTCATCTTGCGTCATGTGGCAATGATGGCAGTGCCTCGCATGGCTGTACTTCTTGTGCTCGGTTTCTGGCTGCCATGCTTCCCAGTAGCGGTTGATACTGATACGGGTTAGGAGCAGGGCTGTTAGCAGTTGTAGTAGCACCAATGAATATAAACCGGGGCCGACAAAGATGTCCGCATAGTCTTGAACTTTAAAGCAAGAAATTCCCAGGCTAACAAGGAAGACATCGAACATCGCCCAGTGCTTGAGGTGTTCAATAATCCAAAGTGAGCGGCGAAACAATTTGATTCGACGGAACCGCAAACCAAGTTGCGCACCTAAGACTGAACCACAAACCAGTAAAGGGGCAATAGAACTACAAAATAGGATAAGTAAGGCGACGGCTGGAAAGTTAGGCGCAAGAGAGAAAGTGCCAGAAGTTAGCGTTGCCGGGATCATGACCCCGAATAGGCGGATAGTGATCAGGGGAAAAATATGCGCCGGGATAAAAAGGATAAGACAGGCTAGGGCAATCGCCAGTTCACTGGAAAAACGGAAATGACCACCTCGGTACAACCGGGTGTTACAACGTGGGCAATACGCACTTTGTCCCTGTTCAGCGACCTGCGGAAGCAAAGGTAAATCGCAACCGGGGCATAGTCTCGCTGTGGTCATTAACGTTTATTCCTTTAAAGTATTAATCTAAATGAACGGTATTTTATTATTTTAGGTTCATTCTGGCTACAGGTACTTGTGTCATCGAATCATTTTGATTTTCAGCAGATTGTACAGAACCATACAATGTTTGGTACAAGCCTTCTTCGTTCACTAACTCGTGGTGCGTACCACTTTGGCTAACCTGCCCATCTTCAAGCACGTAGATTACATCAGCTTGTTTAACCGCAGATAAACGGTGAGCAACAATCAGCGTTGTTCTATTTGCAAGAAATTGATTTAGGGCCGTATGCAATGCCGCTTCTGTTGCGGTATCTAATGCTGAGGTCGCCTCATCCAGAATAACAAACTCAGGGTTGGTCAGCACCATACGGGCAATAGCAAGCCTTTGTCGTTGTCCCCCGGACAATTTAATACCTTGTCGGCCTATTTCTGTGTCCAACCCTTCAGTTAAGCGCTGGGTGACATCGGTCATTTGGGCGATCTCAAGTGCCTGCCATAGTTGCTCGTCAGTGTATTCACCACCTAATGTCAGGTTGTGGCGCATAGTATCATTAAATAATACAGGCTGTTGTAGGACCACTGCCATTTTATTGCGTAGTGCCTCGTAGCTCACATCTTCTATTGGGTATCCATTAACCAGTATGTCACCTGCGTCTTTTTGATAGATGCCAAGTAGGAGCTGGATTAGGGTTGATTTGCCGCCGCCGGAAGAGCCGACCAATGCAACACGTTTACCCGCAGGAATACTCAAACTCATCCCACGTAAGACTTCTTTATCTTCATCATAGGCAAAATGGATGTTTTTTATTTCAATATCAAGGCTATGGTCACCATTGAATGGATTGACTTTTTGTACTGGGCGAACTTCTTCTTCGATAGCGATAAGGCCATTAAGGCGCTGCATAGCCGCAGATGCGCTGTACCAAGCAAACTGGATGCCTAGTAGTTCCTGTACAGGGCCGAGCATGAACCAGAGGTAGCCGAATACTGCGAACATCTGACCGACACTGAGATCAGTAAACAGCACCATAATCATGGCCATGGCACGAAAGAGCTCGAAGCCGACGAGAAACAGTAAGAAAGAAATGCGGCCGGCCGCTTCAGATTGCCACGCATATTTGTCAGCATCATGACGGATATCGTCGGCATTTGACTTTAGCTGGGTCAGGAAATCACGCTCACGGTTTGCGGCGCGCAGTTGGTAAATACCGTCTAGCGTTTCCACTAAGCGTTGCTGGAAGCGTTCAAAGGCTTGGTTTTCTTTTTTCTTTAGGGTTTTTACTCGGTTACCCATCAGCTTGGACGCATAAACCACAATAGGGTTCACTAATAAAATGAACAAACCAAGTTGCCAGTTCAGCCATAACAGGATGGCTGCTGTACCAATTACGGTAAGGAAACCCACCAAGAAGCGGCTTAGGGTATCACCGACAAACTTATCGATGGTTTCGACATCAGTAATAAGGTGGGAAGTGATACCGCCGCTGCCACGTTCCTCATACTGACGCATGCTGATACGGCCTAATTTGTCGATCAGGTGTTGTCGCATGTTGAAGGTAATATCTTTGGCAACCAAGGTGAACTGACGGCTTTGCAGGATGTTTAGTGCTTGGCTTGCGACACGCATCAAGACAACAAAAAGCAGTACCAGCAAAATATAAGCAGTAGGCTGTTGCAGGGAATCAGGTAAAAAGTGGTTTAGGAATTCGATGCCGCCTGCAGGCTTGTCGAGCAAGATTTCATCGACCATTAAAGGCATTAACAGTGGAATAGGGACACTGATAAGGGTCGCAATGAGCGCAATAATATTGGCTGCAATTAAGCGGGGACGATGATTTTTCGCTTGCTTTAGCAGCCAAGACCAGTTAATCATTTGGTTTGAATTGTTTTTCACAATGATAATGATTCCCATTATTGATAAAGAAGCCATTTTAGCGGCTATAAAAGGAGTAAGCCATGGAAATTGGATCAGTGAATTACCAAACGCTGACGAAACAAGCGATCGCACTGGTTGAGGGTGAGACTGATCTCATTGCTAATATGTCTAATATTAGTGCCTTACTGGCCATGGAGTTAGAAGAGATTAACTGGGTTGGGTTTTATATCTTAAAAGGAGACCAACTTGTCCTGGGTCCATTCCAGGGTAAACCGGCTTGCGTAAGGATTCCTGTAGGGCGTGGTGTATGCGGTACGGCGATTGCTGAGAACCGTGTTCAGCGTGTTGAGGATGTCCATCAATTCGAAGGGCATATTGCCTGTGATGCGGCGAGTAACTCTGAGATTGTTATCCCGTTCACGGTGAAAGGGGAATTGTACGGTGTATTGGATATTGATAGCCCAATCTTATCAAGATTTAGTCAATCCGACGAAGATGGACTAGTTTCTTTGTTAGAAGAACTACAAAAAAGGCTCTAATTGCATGCTTTCGGTGGTTTTTCGGCGTTAGGTAACTATAATAGCGGAACAATTTCTTTTTGATTAAAGTACTAACGGCGAGGAAACTCGCTTTTGTCAGGAAAGTCCATGGAAAACTCTGAAAAGCTAACGAACAGTAAAGAAGTCATTGCCTACATTGCTGAGCGTTTCCCAAAATGTTTTACTGTTGAAGGTGAAGCGAAGCCACTTAAGATTGGTATCTTCCAAGATTTGGCTGAGCGTCTAAGCGAAGACCCTAAAGTAAGTAAAACTCAACTGCGTACCGCTCTGCGTCAATACACTTCTTCCTGGCGTTATCTTCACGGTGTGAAAGCGGGTGCAAACCGCGTTGACCTTGATGGCAACGATTGTGGTGTATTAGAACAAGAACACGTAGATCACGCGAAACAAGCACTTGAAGAAAGCAAGGCTAAAGTACGCGCGCGTCGTAAAGAGCAAGCAGAAGCAAAAGCGGCTGCTGGCAAGGATGGTGAAGCGAAGGCGAAAAAAATTCGTCCAAAAACTGCTAAACCAAAGAACACTAAACAAAAAACGACTAAGCTAAATAAAAAGCCTGCAGAAACGACCCGTGCACTGACTGCTGATGAAGTCGTCGTTGGCAAGAACGTTAGTGTTAACATGGGCAACGGAAACATGCCGGCAACTATCGTTGAAATTAATAAGGACGATGTGCGTGTTCGCCTATCAAATGGTCTAACCATGGTAGTTAAAGCGGAGCACCTGCGTTCGTAAAGGAGAATGCTCGACGCATGAAAGGTCGATTCCGTTTCTCACTGATCGCTGCTGGCATGATGCTAGCAGCTTCAGCACAAGCCCTAGAGGCGACATACACGTTAAGTGATCTACCGCAGCTGGCTCCAGAAAAACAGCATGCGACAGCTAGTAAACGAGTAGCTTCACGCTTTACTCGTTCACATTACAAGCAATTTTCACTTGATGACGAATTTTCTTCCAGTGTCTTCACGCGCTATATCGAGATGCTGGACTTCAACAAAAGCTTCCTCACTGCTTCCGATATTCGGCAGTTTGAAAAATGGGAAGACCAGTTAGACGATCAGCTCAAAAGGGGTGACACGTCGGCGGCTTTCGATATTTTCAATACCTTGCTGAAACGTCGCTATGACCGCTACCAATACGCGCTGACCTTACTTGATCGTGAAATCACTTTTGATGCCGATGAAGATATGGTGTTAGACCGTTCCGAAATGGATTGGCCTAAAGATCGTAACGAGCTTAATGAAATTTGGCGTAAACGTGTCAAATACGATGCACTGAATTTAACGCTCGCTGGTAAAGAGTGGGACGAGATTAAAGAGACGCTAGGCAAGCGTTACAACAACGCCCTTAAGCGCCTAACTCAAACTCACAGCGAAGATGTATTCCAGATCTACATGAATGCCTTTGCCCGTGAAGTTGACCCTCATACCAGTTATTTGTCACCGCGTAACGCAGAGCAGTTCCAGTCAGAGATGAACCTTTCTTTGGAAGGTATTGGTGCTGTGCTGCAAGTGGTTGATGATTATACTGTAATCCGCTCATTGGTGGCGGGTGGCCCAGCCTCTGCTTCGAAGAAACTGACAGCAGGCGATAGAATCATTGGCGTCGCTCAAGACGGCAAAGAAATGGTCGATGTGATTGGCTGGCGATTGGATGATGTCGTACAGCTCATCAAAGGGCCTAAAGGCAGTAAAGTTGTTCTGGAGATTCTTCCAGAGGGGAATAACGCAAAAAGTTACGATGTCACTATTGTTCGTGACAAAATACGCCTAGAAGATCGTGCAGCTAAATCTTCGGTAGAAACAGCAAACGGTAAGAAAATTGGGGTGATTGAAATCCCGAGCTTTTATGTCGGTTTGTCTGAGGATACCAAGAAGGAACTGGCGAAACTGAATGACCAGCAAGTTGATGGTGTGGTTATCGACCTACGCAACAATGGTGGTGGTGCGCTTACCGAAGCGACAGCACTTACTGGGTTGTTTATCAACAGCGGTCCGGTTGTTCAGGTGCGTGATAGCTACGGAAGAGTGAAGGTAAATGGCGATTCTGATGATCGTGTTTACTTTGATGGTCCACTAACTGTTCTGGTTAACCGCTATAGCGCATCGGCATCAGAAATTTTTGCCGCAGCGATGCAGGATTACGGACGTGCAGTTATTCTCGGTGAGCAATCATTTGGTAAGGGTACGGTACAGCAACACCGTTCGCTGAACCATATCTATGACTTGTTCGATAAGCCATTGGGTCATGTCCAATACACTATTCAGAAGTTCTACCGCATCAATGGTGGTAGCACCCAGAATCTTGGTGTAGTGCCAGACCTTGCATTCCCGACGGCTGTTGATCCTTCTGAAACGGGTGAAAGCGTTGAAGATAATGCATTGCCTTGGGATAGCATCAAGGCTGCGGATTATCAGAAGCTCTATAACTTCTCTGCTGTTCTGCCTTCATTGAAGACGAAGCATGATCAGCGTATCAGCAAGGATATGGAGTTCGGCTTCATCCAAGATGACATTGCCAAGTATCACAAAGAGAAAGACATCAATACTATTTCTCTGAATGAGAAGAAGCGAATTGCAGAGCAAGATCAGGAAGACGCAGATCGTTTGGCAAGGTTGAACCAACGACAGAAAGCGGCAGGTGAAAAAGCTTTTGCAACATTGGATGATGTTCCAAAAGACTATGAAGCGCCTGATGCTTACCTTGAAGAAGCGGTTGCTATTACATCTGATTTAGCGAGAGCGCAAAGCTAGATCGTGAGAATAGGCAAGACCTTTTGAAAACGGCACCTTTAGGTGCCGTTTTTTATTGGGTAACCTAACTACAGGGTAACTCGATATTCTTTATGGGATTCTACGTGTTTCACCCCTGAGACAGGGTATAGATTAGCGCTGATCCCCTCCAACTTTTTCATGCTAGCGGCTGATAGCCGACTAGGGTTAAAAGTAGGTGATCAATTCTGGTGTTAGGGGAATGCTATGCTGAAACATGTAATTCTTGCGGTAACCCTGTTTTTATCGACATTTGCAGTTCATGCACGAGCCTCAAATTTAACAGAATTTGATTATCCATTATTGCTGGGAGATTGGTACTGGTTCAGTAATAGCGACGAGGGGGTAGAAAGCGAAGGCGCGAACTATCGCGCTATGAACATTAAGTTCAAATCTAACTACCGCTTCGTGATTCGTCTCCTTCAGACTGATGGAAATGTTGAAGAGTGGGATGGGACTTACGATATTGATGAATCGACAGTCACTTTCTTATCCAATGGGCAACCAGAGCAACAGCATAGCTACATGTTAAGCTACAACCAATTCTTACTTGATGGTGCCCGTTTTACTAAGTTGGCGCCAGAAAATCTACCAGGAAAATGGCGTTCTTCCCAGATTTCAGGACAAGATGTGGGTGAAAGTGTTTCAGAAATCGCTTTATCACTGCGTCCTGACTTCTTGTTCTCTGCAGAAGTCTCGGGAAAGAATGGTAAGAAGAAAGAACACCGTGGTATCTATTTCATTGAAGATGACCGTATTGTGCTGATTTATGAAGATGGCCAGCAAGATAGCCAATTCCGTCTTGGTAGCAATACGCTAACTCTGAGTAACAAACAGTTTGGAATGGAAGCGGTAATGAGAAGGGAGTAACGTTACTTACTCTCTGACAGTGAATAAAAAAAGCGAGGTGAATACCTCGCTTTTTAGCTTTTATATCAGCCTAGCCGACAATTTTAAATGCTTGTCTTAGCTGTGATAGGTAGTTCTCATCACGACAAATACTCTTACCTGGCTCATCAGAAATCTTCGCGACAGGTCGGCCTTCACATTCGGTCAGTTTCAGCACCACATTCAATGTTTTCACACCAGGTAAATCACACGTTAGCTGGGTACCTATACCGAAGCTGATATTAATGCGATGGGCAAAGTGCTTATAGATGGTGAGTGCTTTATCTAACGTCAGGCTATCAGAGAAAACCAACGATTTAGTTTTCGGGTCAATACCCAGTGACTCGTAATGAGAAATCGCTTTTTCACCCCAAGTAATTGGGTCACCACTGTCATGACGCAAACCGATGAAACGCTCTGATAATCGAAGATCGAAGTCACGTAGGAAGGCATCCATATTGATGCAGTCGGTTAGGGCAATGCCTAAGGAATCAGGGTACTCCTGCAGCCAACGGTTTAGTGCTAACTGTTGTGAGTCAGCCAATTCACCAGCGAGTTGCTGATGGGCTTGGAACCATTCATGGGCTTGAGTACCAACTGGCGTTAGACCTCGGGTACGTGCCAAGTGGTAGTTAGACGTACCTTTGAATTCTGGCATGTGGTCTGTCAGGTAATCAACCACTTCATGGTGGACATTACGTGAGAAACGACGGCGTGAACCAAAGTCGACTAAAGAGAAGGCATCAAGGTCGATATTTTCATCTTTGGCTCTCTGATAGAAGTCAGCCAGTTTCAGTTTCAAAGAACCGAGTGCATCTTCAACGGTTGCTTCAGGGTAGCAACGTTGGCAGCGAACTTCACAGATGATCGCCAATAATGGCACTTCCCAAAGGATAATATCGATCCATTTACCGGTAATGGTGATGGCTAGTTGCTCACCCGATGTATCAATACTGACCTGCTTGCTATCGAGCTTGAATGACGCAAGGAACTCCAGAAAGTCAGCCTTGAAGAAGGTCAACGTAGACAGGTAGTCAATTTCTTCCTGAGTGAAAGAAAGATCAGCTAGCCTGTCAATATGCTCTTGAATCTCTTGGCTGTACGGACGGAGATCTTCGTCACTCCGGCAATGAAACTCGGCAACAGCCTCAACATTGGGGTATTGATGAAAAATGGCTTGCTGCATGTGCAGTTTGTATGCATCGGTATCGAGCAGGGAGTCGATGATCCCATTGTGTCCAAAATGATTCATAACTAATTTGGTTGTTTTTTGCAATCCGGATATTTTACCCTATTTTGAGTCTAGGTTGTCTCAAAATGTTTCAGATCGTTGAAAAATTTAGGGGCAGTACGATACGCGTAAATGCCGCAAACGACAAGCCTACAGAGGACATTTTGTGTTTTTTAGAGGCGTTCTGTTAACGCTTTGCGTGTGCGGTGATCTTGCTGTAAAGCGGAATTTAGGTAACCATTACTGCTTGTAAGCTAAGTATAGTAAAGATGATAAGCTAGTCTTCAAAGCACAACCAGCAAAATTAGCGCTCGGATGTGCATAAAATGACCGTGTGGACGGGCAATTGAGAAACATATCGCCAAAACTAAGTAATAAGCTTGTCTGCTCTGGCTTAACGCAGAATAATGGAAACATACCGCGACACTATATGGCGGAAAAATAAGGAATTAACATGGCCGATCAACCAACTATCCAGCCAACGGCAAAGTACCGTTCAGATTATAAAGCACCAGAATTTACGATTACTGATCTCTCCCTTGAGTTTGACCTGCATGACACTGCTACACACGTAGTGGCCGTTAGCAAGGTTGAGCAGCAGGTGGAAGGTGCGACAACCTTAGAGCTTGATGGTGATGCGCTAACCTTGGTTCGAATTGAAATCAATGGTGAGAGCTGGACTAACTATGTAGAGAGCGAAGGTAGCTTAACTATCAACGGTTTACCAGCCTCGTTCGATATGCTGATTGAAACTGAAATCAACCCTGAAGCAAACACTTTACTGGAAGGCTTATACAAGTCAGGCGGTGCATACTGCACCCAGTGTGAAGCAGAGGGTTTCCGCCGTATCACCTATTACCTAGATCGTCCTGATGTGCTGGCGCGATTCACCACCAAAGTGATCGCCGACAAAGCGCAATACCCATATCTACTGAGTAACGGTAACCGAGTTGATAGCGGTGACCTAGAAAATGGTCGCCATTGGGTGCAGTGGGAAGACCCGTTCCCGAAACCGAGTTACCTGTTTGCTTTGGTTGCAGGGGACTTCGATGTCTTACGCGATAAGTACACAACGGTCAGTGGTCGTGATGTCGACCTTGAGATCTTTGTCGATAAAGGCAACCTTGATCGTGCCGAATATGCGATGACCTCTTTGATTAACTCAATGAAGTGGGACGAGGAACGTTTCGGCCTAGAGTACGACCTTGATATCTACATGATCGTTGCTGTTGATTTCTTCAACATGGGTGCGATGGAAAACAAAGGCTTGAATGTCTTTAACTCTAAATTCGTATTGGCAAATGCGAAGACGGCAACCGATACCGACTACCAAGGTATTGAAGCTGTTATCGGTCACGAGTATTTCCATAACTGGACCGGTAACCGCGTGACCTGTCGTGACTGGTTCCAACTCAGCTTGAAAGAAGGCCTGACCGTTTTCCGTGATCAGGAGTTCTCTTCAGATCTAGGTTCTCGCCCAGTGAACCGTATCAACAATGTTCGTATAATGCGTGGCCCGCAGTTCTCTGAAGATCGCGGTCCGATGTCTCATCCAATCCGTCCAGAAAAAGTTATCGAAATGAATAACTTTTATACCCTGACCGTCTATGAGAAGGGCAGTGAAGTGATTCGTATGATGCACACTTTGCTTGGCGAGCAGAACTTCCAGGCTGGTATGAAGTTGTACTTCGAACGCCACGATGGTACAGCGGCAACCTGTGATGATTTCGTTCAGGCAATGGAAGATGCCTCTGGCATTAGCCTTGAGAAGTTCCGTGGTTGGTATAGCCAGTCCGGTACACCTGTTGTGCAGGTTGAGACAGAATTCCTCGCTGATGAAAAGAGTTACCGCGTCACAATTAAGCAGCACACGGCACCAACTCCAGGTCAGGAAGAGAAGCACCCGCTACATATCCCGTTCGATATCGAGCTTTATGACGCAAAAGGCAACGTTCTTCCGTTACAGTGTAATGGCGAAGCCGTGCACAATGTGTTGGATGTGACGGAAGCTGAGCAAGTATTCGTGTTTGAAGGTATTGAAGAACAACCTGTTATTTCAATGCTGCGCGAGTTTTCAGCACCAGTCATCCTTGAGTACGACTATTCAGATGAAGAGCTAACTTTCCTGATGGTTCATGCCCGCAATGAGTTTGCCCGTTGGGATGCAGGCCAAATCCTATTGGCTAAATACATCAAACAGAATGTTGTTCGTTGCCAAAAGGGTGAAGCGTTTGAATTGCCAGAAGCTGTGGTTGATGCATTCCGTGGTGTGTTGCTGGATGAAAAACTTGATCCTGCCTTTATTGCAGAAATGCTGACGCTGCCAAGTGAAAACGAAGTGGCGGGTTGGTATGAAACTGTCGATGTTGATGCGATCAACACGGTTGTCGGTGAGCTTGAAAAAGCGCTTGCAGTGGCCATGGAAGATGAGTTCAGTGCTATTTACCACTCCTTAACTCAAGCCGCTTATACTATCGAGCATGAAGCAATGGCAAAACGTTCGCTGCGTAATACTTGTTTGGGTTACCTAGCATTTACCGAACAAGGTAATAGCCTAGCGGCTAAGCAGTACGAAGCCTCTGACAATATGACAGATACCATGGCGGCAATGGCAGCGGCGAATAATGCAGAACTGGCTTGTCGTGCCGAGCAAATGGCAGACTTTAGTGATAAGTGGACCCATGACGGTTTGGTGATGGATAAGTGGTTTATGCTGCAAGGTAAAAACCCAGCAGAGAACGCACTTGATAATGTGCGTGACACCATGAAGCATAAAGCCTTTGATATCAAGAACCCTAACCGTACTCGTAGTTTGGTAGCAAGTTTCTGTGCCAACAACCCAGTACGTTTCCATGCCAAAGACGGGTCGGGATATCAGTTCTTGACTGAAATCCTGACAATTTTGAACACTAGCAACCCGCAAGTTGCTTCGCGTTTGATTGAACCGTTCTTGAAGTACCGCCAGTATGACGAGCAGCGCCAGGCACTCATGCGTGCAGAGCTTGAAAAACTGTCTCAGCTAGACAACCTAGCAAAAGACCTGTTCGAGAAAGTACAGAAAGCGCTTGAGCTTTAAGCTGAAGAACACCTAGAAAAGGGGCAAGCTAGCTTGCCCCTTATTTTGCCCACATCATACATTCTGAAACGAAACAGTTATAACGAACACTCTTATATGAAATCTTATACCTTCTCGATGCACATTACTTACCAGCAATTCCTCCACCATTATTCGGGTGCAGCGAGCAATGTATTGGTAATGACAGATAACGGTCTGCGTCTGCAATTACCCGCGTCACGCATGCGGCCTTTCTTGACACAAATTGGTATTCGGGGGCGATTTCGGGTCACGGTTTCTGACGCTAACAAGCTTCAGGCAATAGAGCAAATCATGTAATCGGAAATTGATGAAAATGTAACATCTGTTTTCGGCAAGCATATAAAACCTTTCACCCGTGAAGTAGGGTTATACCTATTTCGTATAGTTTTGATATTAGATTTAATAATCTTTGGCACTAAGAAAAATAACCTTAAAAATAAATGGTTATACCAATTTACATCGGCTTAGCGCTATCTTGATGTTAATTTCACCAACCCCAGATTATCCCGCCAGCCAAAATATCTACATTAGTCACATATTCGATTTTTTCCTGCATACCTAGAGTAATTAACGTAACCATCTCGCAACAAAACACCCTACAATAGCAGTCACGCAGGAGAGCGTCTTCCGACGGTATGTTCCCCAATAACCAACCGTTGGATGCTATATAAAAACTCTATACTTGATTGATAATATATAACGATGGAGCATTGCTATGACCGCACCTGACCCTATAGTGCCGGTACTGCTTGAGAAAGTGTATAACTTAATCCAGGACAAGATTGAGACACCCCAGCAGTCATTAGTAGAAGTGTTTGCTCAGCGATTGTTAGGACAACTTGCAGATGATGATCTGCTTCAACGGAATGAATCTGACCTTTATGGTGCTGTACTGAGTTTATGGCATCACCTTGTACAAAATAAGCCAGACCAGATCTCTGTTCGTGTCTACAACCCAACCTTAAGCCGCTACGGTTGGCAGTCCCCCCATACAGTGGTCGAGATCATTACACCGGATCGTCCTTTCCTTGTTGATTCTGTTCGAATGACCTTAACCCGTTTGGGTATTACCAGCCACATGATGCTAAATGGTCCGTATTTCTTTAAACGAAATGGGGAAGGCACGATTACTGAGGCGTGTGGTAAAGATGGCGACCTACAGACGCTATTCCATATCGAAGTTGACCGTCTAAATGACAAGAAAGAGCTTGAAGTACTAAAAAAAGAACTAGAACAAGTGCTTGAAGATGTTGATCTTGTCGTAAATGACTGGCAGTCGATGCAAACCAAGATGCAGAAGATCGTCAAAGATCTTAAGAAAGCAGATCTTCCCGTAAATAAAGAGCACCGAGAAGAAGCGATTGCTTTCTTGGACTGGGTGACTCATCACAACTTCACTTTCATGGGCTACCACAAGTACGATCTTGTACCGATTGAAGGTGACTATGAATTGCGCCCGTGCGATGAGCCGGGGCTAGGGCTTTTAAGCAATTCCAATAAAGTCAGAACTCTTCGCCTGTCACAGCTTCCCGAGTCTGCCCGCATTGAAGCCCGCAAACCTGACTTGCTTATCCTAACAAAAAGCAATGGCAAGTCGAAAATCCACCGTCCGGCTTATACCGATTACATTGGTATCAAGCGCTTCGATAAAGACGGTAATGTAATCGGTGAGCACCGCTTTACCGGTCTGTATGCATCGACGGCTTATCACCAGTCGACCATGAATATCCCGCTGATCAGCAACAAGGTGACGCGGATCTTGGAAGAAAGCCGATATCCAGCAGGCTCCCATTCGTGGAAGGCCCTGAATAACTTACTTGAAACGTACCCACGTGACGAGCTTATTCAGGCCAACGAAAAAGAGATGTTGGACGTTGGCTGTGGTGTGGTTCGGATGCAAGACCGGGATTTGCTGCGTCTATTCGTTCGCCGTGATCCATTCGGTCGCTTCTTCTCTTGCATGGTGTATGTAACCAAAGAACGTTACAACACTGAGCTACGCCGCAAGACACAGGAAGTGCTCAAAGACTACTTTGCATCAGAACAGGATGTCGAATTCACCACCTTCTTCTCAGAAAGTCCGCTGGCGAGAACGCATTACATCGTGCGAGTAGATAATAATAATTTTGATGTGGATATCAAAGCTATCGAACATAATCTCGTTGAAGCCGCTGCATCGTGGGATGATCGCTTGAGTGCATCGCTTATCGCTAACTTTGGCGAAAGTAATGGTACATCGCTGGCGAAAAACTATGGCAGCGCATTCCCTCGCTCCTATAAAGAACAGATGTTGCCAGGTTCTGCTGTGGCGGATATCGAACAGCTTGAGAACCTTAGCGAAGATAACAAGTTGGGCATGCTGTTCTACCGCCCGCAGGAAGAGGCCAGTGATTCACGCTTTGTGAAACTGAAGCTGTTCCATCGCGATGAGCCTATCCATCTTTCTGATGTCATGCCGATGTTGGAAAACCTAGGTCTTCGTGTGATTGGGGAATCGCCATACCAAGTGATTACCAAGAGCGGAACGGTTTACTGGATCCTTGATTTTGCCATGCTGCATAACGCCTGTATTGGGATCGATTTGGGTGAAGCCCGTGATCGTTTCCAAGAAGCGTTCTCGGCCATTTGGCATGGTGCATTAGAAAGTGACGGCTTTAACCGCTTGGTACTGTGCGCTGGGTTAACCGGACGCGAAATTACCATTTTGCGAAGCTTTGCCCGTTACATGCGTCAAGTAGGCTTCCCATTCAGCCAGCACTACATTGAAGAAACACTATCAAGCCACAGTGATTTGGCTCGATCGCTGGTTGAACTGTTCTCGCTTCGCTTCGACCCAAGCCGTAAGCACTCTGAAGCGGCAGAGAAGACGTTGATCGCTAAGCTCAATGATAAGCTTGAGCATGTAGAGAGTTTGGATGATGACCGTATCATTCGCCGATACATGGAAATGATCCTTGCGACCCAACGTACCAACTACTACCAGCTTGATACCAACGGTAAGCCGAAACCGTGGTTATCACTCAAACTGCGCCCATCTGAGATCCCTGAGATCCCAGCGCCGGTACCGTTCTTCGAAATCTTTGTCTATGCACCGGATATTGAAGGGGTTCACTTGCGTGGCGGTAAAGTAGCCCGCGGTGGCTTACGTTGGTCGGATCGACAAGAAGATTTCCGTACTGAGATCCTTGGCCTAGTTAAAGCACAACAGGTGAAAAATACCGTGATTGTGCCGGTAGGTGCGAAAGGTGGTTTTGTCTGTAAGCGACAGCCACAGCTATCGACTCGTGAAGAAATTTGGGCTGAAGGCCAGCGTTGTTACAAGCGCTTCATCCGTGCTCTGTTAGATGTCACAGACAACATTATTGATGGTGAGCTTAACCCACCAGCCAATGTCGTCCGTCATGATGAAGATGATCCGTATTTGGTTGTAGCGGCTGATAAGGGGACTGCAACTTTCTCTGATTTGGCCAACTCGGTATCAGAAGATTACAACTTCTGGTTGGGTGATGCCTTTGCATCTGGTGGTTCTAACGGCTATGACCACAAACAGATGGGGATCACTGCCAAAGGTGGCTGGGAATCGGTTAAGCGTCACTTCCGTGAGTTGGGCATCAACTGCCAAACAACGGACTTTACGTGTGCTGGTATCGGCGATATGGCAGGTGACGTGTTTGGTAACGGTATGTTGTTATCCAAGCATATCCGTTTAGTTGCCGCCTTTAACCATATGCATATCTTCCTAGATCCAAATCCTGATGCGGCGAAAGGCTGGAAAGAGCGCGAGCGCTTGTTCAACCTGCCTCGTTCTAGCTGGGAAGATTACGATGCCAAGCTGATTTCGGAAGGTGGCGGTATCTTCTCCCGCCGCAGTAAGTCAATCAAACTGACACCGCAGATCCAGAAACTGCTGGGCACGCGTAAGCAGAGTCTGCCACCAAACGAAGTGATCCGTTTGATCCTGAAAATGGAAGTGGATCTATTGTGGAATGGCGGCATCGGTACTTACGTTAAATCTGAATCGGAAACCCATACCGATGTTGGCGACCGTGCCAATGATGCACTGCGTATCAACGGTAGTGAGTTGCGTGCCCGTGTTGTTGGTGAAGGGGGTAACCTTGGTTTGACCCAACTCGGCCGTGTCGAAATTTCGAAGAATGGCGGTCTGGTGAATACCGACTTTATCGATAACGTCGGTGGGGTTGACTGTTCGGATAACGAAGTGAACATTAAGATCCTGCTCAACTCACTGGTAGCCAGTGGCGATCTGACATACAAGCAACGCAATGAACTGCTGGAGCGTATGGAAGATGAAGTAGGTGAGATTGTACTTGATGATGCTTATTGTCAGAGCGAATCGATTTCTGTTACCCAGCAACAGCAGGTGCAGTTACTCAAAGAACAGATCCGCTTTATCCATCACCTTGAGAAATTAGGTAAGCTGGATCGTGCTTTGGAATACCTACCTGACGACGATACGCTGGCTGAACGTGAAAAATCAGGAATGGGTTTAACCCGTCCAGAACTCGCGGTGCTGGTTGCATACGGTAAGATGGTACTGAAAGAGGAATTGGTGACCGAGGAAGTGGCTGATGATCCTTATCATGCCCGTCTGCTGCCTGCCTATTTCCCGAAAGAACTGCAACAGCAATACCGTAGCCACATGGAACACCATCCATTGCGTAAGGAGCTGATTGCTACTTCATTGGCCAATCAGATGTCTAACGAAATGGGTTGTAACTTCGTTACCCGCCTTCAAGAGGAGACTGGGGCGACGGTTGCAGAGATTTCATCTGCATACTCGGTAGGGCGTGAAGTCTTCAACTTCGAGCAGTACTTTGATCAAGTTCGAGCTTTGGATAACGTTATCCCTGCAGAAGTACAGTATGAAGTGCTCTACCGTTGCCGCCGGATGCTACGCCGGGCGACACGTTGGATCTTGCGTAACCGTGATAGAAAACTGGGCATCGAGCAGTTGATTGCCTTCTACCAGCCAATTGTGAACAAGCTGCGCGAAAACCTCGAACGTTACCTTGTAACAGAAGAGGTGCAGGAGCACAACGAACAGGCAGATGTGATGATTAATCAGGGGATCCCTGATGATCTGGCACATAATATTGCTCGCTTAAGCAGCCTGTACTCGGCGATGGACATCGCACAGATTGCAACGGATTCTGATCAGGATCTTGATTTCATCTCCCGTGTTTACTTCGTTGTCGGGGCAGATCTGTCACTGCACTGGTTCCTCAAGCAGGTACATAACCAGCCGGTAGAGAACCATTGGCAGGCACTTGCCCGAGCATCGTTCCGTGAAGATCTGGATTGGCAGCAACGCCAGTTAACACTCGCGGTAATCAGTAGTGGGCTAGAGGCACCAGACGCAGAAAGCTTGATTGAAAACTGGATGGATGAGCATAAGTCAGCAATTCAACGTTGGAATACAGTGTTGGCAGAGTTCAAGGTGGGAACTACCCATGAATTTGCCAAGTTCTCTGTAGCACTTCGTGAGCTTATGTTGTTGAATTTGAACTGCCAAACAGTAGCATAATGCTGAAAATAAGCCCTATGGTAATAATATTTATATTAGGGCTTTAAATTTCATGATATTAAGATGTAAAAGCCACCATTGCTGAAATGGTGGCTTTTTTCTGCCTTGAACGACACGATATAAACGTTTGCTTTTTGGGGTGGGAAATAAAAGTAACTATTTCAACTATCTAACCGTATATTTAAGGGGATAGGGGGATTTTTTCAATATAAACTGAAATTAGTGATTGAAATAATGCGGCAAAGTGTGAATAATATCCTCCCGTTTATACGGGGCTTTTATTAGGAGGTACAATGCTTTACCGCCTCGCTCGATCCGCTATTTTCAAGCTTGATGCAGAAAAAGCGCACGATCTAGCTATTCAGAACTTTTCTCGCTTTACTGGCACTCCTCTTGATCTTTTCTATCGCCAACACGTTCCTGATCGTCCTGTTGAAGTGATGGGTATCAAATTCAAAAACCCTGTTGGTCTAGCTGCTGGCCTTGATAAAAACGGCGAATGTATTGAAGCATTTGGCGCGATGGGTTTCGGTTTTGTAGAAGTTGGAACCGTAACTCCACGACCACAACCAGGTAACGATAAGCCTCGTCTGTTCCGTGTTATTCCTGCTGAAGGCATTATTAACCGCTTTGGGTTCAACAACCTGGGTGTAGATAACCTGGTTGAGAATGTAAAGAAAGCCAAATACGACGGCGTTATCGGAATCAACATCGGCAAGAACAAAGACACGCCGATTGAGAAGGGCGCAGAAGATTACCTTATCTGTATGGATAAGGTATATGAGCATGCTGGCTATATCACGGTAAACATCTCTTCGCCGAATACTCCAGGTCTACGTACACTTCAGTACGGTGAAATGTTAGATGATCTGCTTGCTCAACTAAAAGAGAAGCAGAAAGAGCTGGCTGAAAAACACGGCAAGTATGTACCTCTAACGTTAAAGATCGCGCCGGATCTAGAAGATCATGAGATCAAGCAGATCGCTGAGTCATTGATCAAAAATAACATCGATGGTGTTATTGCTACGAACACCACGTTGGATCGCTCTCTGGTAAAAGACATGCCGCATTGCGATGAGGCTGGTGGCCTAAGCGGTCGTCCACTACAGAACCGCAGTACCGAAGTCATTCGAATGCTGGCGGAAGAATTAGATGGCGCATTGCCAATTATCGGTGTGGGCGGTATTGATTCAGCCGTATCTGCACGTGAAAAGATGGCAGCAGGGGCTAGTTTGGTACAGATTTACTCTGGTTTCATCTACCACGGCCCTAAACTTGTAAAAGATATCGTCACTAATATCTAAGCAAGTGAAGTAACTAAAGAAAGACATATGATACTGAGTGCCTGCAGGAGTATTTTTGCAGGCACTTTTTTTATGTCGATTTCATGACGGGCACCTTATCAATAGCAATATTGTCAAACTTTCAGTTTTTTTATACTGAAAATCCCATTTTCCTTCCTCTTTTTATTTGCAAATAGGGCAGTAGAATTTGCTCTAAAGTTTTCTTTGTTGTAGTGGATAAGCTTTGTAACGGACTACGGATATGGAGCGGTACTTATGTTGAAACCCAATAACTCATGGATGTGGTATTACGACCAGAAGTACGATGCTCTAATGTTGGACCTTGGGGACGACATGGTTTTCCGGGTAGCTGTTCCTACTAAAAACTTAATTCCTTGTGCCTTTGCTCGTTCAACGTTCACGGTTGACGATGCATCTGCCTATCAATCCTTCCTCGAAGGGATGTCCATTCTGGAGCTTTCTGCTCCGCGAAAAGCAGAACTTGCCCTTAATGCTGTTGCTGCAAGTCGCTTCCACAAGCCCCTAATGCCAAAAAGTTGGTTCTTTAACCAGCAAAGTGGTGACCATTCACCTCAATTAGGTGACATTGTCACTCTAAATACCGACCTTGGTGAAGGCCAGTTCCTAATTATTGAAAACAGTGGCACTGCTAGCCTTTGCATGATGGCTGATACTGACTCGTTGCAACTCAATGCTGCTAAAGAGATGTCTTTCTGTGAAACCATTAAGGTCATGAACGATCGAATGACGGCTTATGAAGGGGCTGTAGAAGCGCCTATCACGCTTGCCCTTGTTGGTTAGAGAAATGGAAATTTATGGCGCTGAATAGCGCTAGTAGCTGTTTTACAGCGCATTTCTCTGCACTCTAAATTCCATTATCTTTATTGTTCTATCACTTCTTTCTTATTCTGTAGATTTGTTGATGTCTTAAAGCGTTAGTTCGCTGTCGCCATTATATCTGTAATTCTTCTGATTCCTTGTCCCAGAGGCACTTTAAGAGTGCTGTAATTTTTCTTGTTACCTTCACTAGTTCTCTCCAATGCGTTCTTATTCTCCCTAGTAGCGTCATGGCCAGCAGAGTATTTCGTAGAGCTGGTACTAATATACCTTTTGCCATATTACGCCTTTTGATTATCAGCAGGCTATTTCAGATTGTCTCTTATTCGCTGCTGGAACCTGGTTTACTCAGACAGATTGAAGATGGTATTGGATAGGTGATTAAATCAGCAATAAAGATTGTTCTTTGTCGAGATCCTTGCAGGAAATTTCTAAATCTGGGAGCAAGCTCAATAGGGAATGAGATGCGGTTCAAGGACAAAAGCGACGTTTTTCTTAATTTTTTTGTTTAATAAAGCGCCATTGCAAGTGATGTGGGTCTAATTATTTTAACTTTTTATCACTTTTTTTCTGCCTCATTTTGCGGTCTTTGCATAAAAAAACACCATAATTTTGCACCTGAAAACACAGTGCTTAATCAGTAAATTCCTCATTTTCCGCCTTTCTGTAATTTATTTACAGTGGTATTTAATGATACCTGTGATGGAGGTTAAGTCCCAACAATTACTATTTCCATTTGGGAAATTATAGGGGCGTTAGATGTGTTCCTTTCCTTGGTACTTAGTTTAAATGGGGTGTGAGGTAAGCGAGTGCATACTGATTGCTGGAGTTTTTATGTTATGGCCTGGGATTAAGATATTGATTTTGCTTGTTTTGTTGTTTTTGTTTCTTGATGTAAACAATGCATTGGTGTGTGATGGTGGGTTAAATTTGATCGGTTGTTTACAGCTGTGCACAATTTGATTTTGTTGATTGTTTACACATGGAAACTCTGGGCGCTCTTGAAAAGCCAAGGTGTTCGCCTTTAGGAAACGGTAATGTGGCATTACAGGCATTTGACTGCTGTTTTTTTAGCTAAATAGCTAAGTAAACGCCTTTTATGACAAGGTATTTACGGGGTTTTCAGTTATAATTCACCGCAACATAAGTGTGAAAAGAACTCCATGAATCAATATTTAGCTATCACTTCACGAGGTCTTGAGAACCTCCTTGCAGAAGAACTTAAGCAACTTGGCGCTGAAAGCGTTCAGGTTGTCCATGCTGGCGTGCGTTTTAAAGCTGAACAAGCAATAGCTTACCGCTGCTGTCTTTGGACACGTATCGCATCACGAATCATTTTGGTACTGAGCGAATTTAACGTTCGTGATGACATGGATCTGTATTTAGGCGCGGCAGCAATCAACTGGCCGAACTATTTTGGCAGTGATACCCGTATCATCGTTGACTTCAATGGTACTAACCGTGAAATCCGCAATAGCCAGTATGGTGCGATGAAAGTGAAAGACGCCATTGTCGACCGCTTCACCAAGGCAGATTTGCGTCGCCCTAGCATTGACCGTGAGCGCCCTGAGCTTCGTATTCATATGCGCCTTTCAGGTGAGAAAGGTGTACTGGGCCTTGATATGGCGGGTAGTGGCCTGCACCAACGTGGTTACCGTAGTGAATCGGGTAAAGCACCGCTGCGTGAGACTCATGCTGCAGCATTGGTAATGAAATCTGGCTGGACACCTGAAAAGCCGTTGCTCGATCCAATGTGTGGCTCTGGTACATTGTTGATTGAGGCTGCTCTGATTGCGGCTGATATTGCACCGGGTATCAAGCGCAAGCGCTGGGGTTTTGAAGCGATCAAAGATTTCGACCGTGAGGGTTGGCTAGAAATTCACGCTGAAGCCAAAGTGAAAGCTCGCCGTGGCCCAAGCAAGGTAACGACTAAGTTCTTTGGTCGTGAAATGGACCGCCGCGTGCTGAGTATTGCCCGTGACAATGCTGGCCGTGCAGGTGTTAAAGACCTGATTGATTTTGAATACGGTGATGCAACTCAACTGACGTGTCCAGAAGGTTTCTCTGAAGGTGTTATCTTATGTAACCCTCCATATGGTGAGCGTCTGGGTACAACTCCAGAGTTGATCTCTCTATACAGTGAACTGGGTAACCGTTTGAAGCTTGCGTTTGCAGGTTCGACAGCGTCTATCTATTCATCTTCCAATGAGCTATTAAGCTGCTTGCGTATGCGTGCAGACAAGCAGTTTAAGCTACGTAACGGTGCACTGGATTGTGTACTGAAAACTTACTTGATCACTGCTGGTGGTGTTAAGCATGTTGAAGGTGAAGCAGAAGGCCGCATTGAAGAGGCCGAAGTTGCGCCAGATTTTGCCAACCGCTTGAAAAAGAACATTACCAAGCTGGGCAAGTGGGCCAAGAAAGAAGGTCTTGAATGTTACCGTTTGTACGATGCAGACTTGCCTAACTACAATGCAGCGATTGACAAATATAAAGATTATTTGATTATCCAAGAGTACGCAGCGCCTAAGTCTGTTCCTGAAGAGACAGCTCGTCGCCGTCTGATGGATATCATGCGTGCCACTATTCAGGTAACCGGTGTTGAGAACAACAAGGTCATCTTGAAAGTGCGTGAGCGCCAAAAAGGTAAGAGCCAGTACCAGAAGCTATCTAGTGCAGAACGTCATATGGTAGTGAATGAGTACGGTGTTGATCTTAAGGTTAACCTATACGATTACTTAGATACGGGTCTGTTCCTTGATCACAAAGTAACTCGTCGCCAGTTAGGCAAGATGGCTGCAGGAAAAGACTTCCTTAACCTGTTTGCTTACACGGGTTCGGCTACTTGTCATGCAGCGTGTGGTGGTGCTAAGTCGACGACAACAGTTGATATGTCTAACACGTATCTGCGTTGGGCACAGGAGAACATGGAACTGAATGGTCAGGTTGGCCGTCAGCACCAGTTTGTTCAGGCGGATTGCTTACAGTGGCTGCAAGAAGCCGATGGTGAGTTTGACCTTATCTTTATCGATCCACCGACATTCTCTAACTCCAAGCGTATGAAGCAGAGTTTCGATGTTCAGCGTGATCACATCATGCTACTTGAGAACTTGAAACGTATGCTTCGTCCAAATGGTGAAATTGTTTTCTCAAACAACAAGCGCCATTTCAAGATGGACTTCGAGAAACTTGAAGAGCTTGGCTTACAAGCGAAGAACATTTCTGATAAAACGTTGCCAATGGATTTTAGTCGCAACAAACAGATTCATAACTGCTGGATCATTACCCACAAGGAAGGTTAAGTGCTAATTACTCTGTATAGCACAGAAGGGTGTCATCTCTGCGAGCAGGCTTACAGCCTGCTCGTACAAGCCGGTGTCGAAGAGCGCGTTCAGGTGGTGGATATCGCCTTTGATGATGCGCTCTTTTCTCGTTACGGCGTCACAATTCCTGTGCTTTCTATCCTCAATCCTGATTCAGATTCAAATAGCCCTGAACTCGGTTGGCCTTTTGATGCTGACGAGCTGGCTCAATGGTTAAACAACAATGGCATTAATTAATATCAGTAACGCCCAGTTGGCGTACGGCGATCATGCACTGCTAGATAAAGCAGAGTTTCTTCTACAACCCAACGAACGTGTTTGTTTGGTAGGCCGCAACGGTGCGGGTAAGTCCACTTTGATGAAAGTGATTGCCGGTGATGTATTGCTTGATGATGGTAGTATTCAACGCGAGTCAGAATTGCGTGTTTCGCGTTTAGAGCAGGATCCACCGCGAGATGCGGAAGGGACCGTGTTTGATTTTGTTTCAGAGGGTTTGGCTGAAATTGGTCAGGTACTTAAAGAGTACCACCGCTTGTTGGACTTGATTACCAGCGATCCATCAGAGTCAAACTTTGCGAAATTGAATCGTGCACAAGAGAAGATCGATCACGCTGATGCGTGGCAGTTTGATAACAAGATCACTTCGGTACTGGAACACTTGCAGCTTCAACCGCAAACCTTGCTAAAAGATTTGTCGGGTGGTTGGCAGCGTAAGGCCGCTTTGGCCCGTGCTCTGGTATGTGACCCAGATATCCTGTTGCTTGATGAGCCAACTAACCACTTGGATGTATCGACTATCGAGTGGCTCGAAGGCTTCCTGAAAGAGTTTAGAGGCGCAATCGTGTTTATCTCGCACGACCGTGCCTTTATTCGTTCTATGGCAACGCGTATTGTCGATCTTGACCGTGGCCAGCTGGTTTCTTTCCCGGGTGATTACGATAAATACCTTGAAGAAAAAGAAGAGCTACTGCGGGTAGAAGCCGAGCAGAACGCTGAGTTCGATAAAAAGCTAGCGCAAGAAGAAGTCTGGATCCGACAGGGTATCAAGGCTCGCCGTACTCGTAACGAAGGTCGCGTAAGGGCCCTGAAGCAATTGCGTCGTGAACGCAGCGAGCGCCGTGAAGTGGTGGGCAAAGCCGATATGCAGCTTCAGGAAGCACAGCGTTCGGGCAAGATTGTCTTTGAAGCAGAAAACATCAGCTATAGCTATGGCGACAAGTCAATCATCAAAGATTTCAGCTTCAATGTGATGCGTGGTGATCGTATCGCGCTTATCGGCCCTAACGGTTGTGGTAAGAGTACGCTGCTCAAGATCATGCTGGGTGACTTGAAGTCACAGGGTCACTTCCATTGTGGTACTAAGATTGAAGTCGCTTATTTTGACCAGTACCGTGAAGTGCTAGACCCTGAAAAAACAGTCATGGATAACCTTGCCGATGGTAAGCAGGAAGTCACGGTTAATGGCCGTACTCGCCACGCGCTAGGCTACCTTCAGGACTTCCTTTTCCACCCGCGACGTGCGCGTACACCGGTGAAAGCACTATCTGGTGGTGAGAAAAACCGTCTGTTGTTGGCGAAACTTTTCCTTAAGCCTAATAATTTATTGGTGCTTGATGAACCAACTAACGATTTAGATATCGAAACATTGGAACTTTTGGAAGAAATTCTTGCCAACTATCAGGGTACTTTGTTGTTGGTAAGCCACGACCGTCAGTTTGTTGATAATACAGTGACAACAAGCTGGATTTTTGAAGGAAACGGTGTCATTGACGAATACGTTGGCGGCTACCATGATGCTCAGGAACAACGCGCTAATTCGCTAAGTCAAATTGCGAAAGAGCAGGCTGCTCAAATTGAAGCAGCGAAAAAGAAAGAAGAGAACAAGCAGCGCCAGGCTGCCCGTCCTAAAACAGGTAAGAAGCTCTCTTACAAGTTGCAGAAGGAACTGGAAGGCCTGCCGCTACGAATTGAAGAACTGGAAAACGAAATTGCGCAATTGCAGGAACTGATTAACGATCCTGCTTTCTTCCAGGACGTAAAAAATGACACTCAAGGCACACTAAACCGCCTAGCGGAAGCTGAAGCAGAGTTTGAGCAGGCATTTGAACGTTGGGAAGAGCTTGAAGCAATGCAGAAGGAAGCTTAATGCAACATAAGACTTTAAAACTGTCTGCACTGGCCGTATTGGTAGCCGGTGCAACAGGCGCCAATGCCGCTGTTTACCGTGTGGTTGAGGTTGTACCTAGTACAGAAACTCAAAATGCGATTGACAGTAGAGATTATTATAACGAGGTTGATAAGTCCGAATTATCTCGTCGTTTGGGCTTTTACGGGCAGGGTATTACAGCTTCTAATGTTAACGAAGCTAACCCAGAAGACTCTGACAATTGCTTTAAAGGTATAAACTGTAACGTAAATAACTACTCTGTCTTCGGCGAAAGTCGTTTTGGTTCGGACGGTATTAACTATCGTGACGAAGTGCCGTTTATTCTCGATAACCTCCAGCGTATTAATGACGTAAGGCGCTTGGAAAATTACTGTAACAGCTACCTCGGCCCGAATACTTGCCAAGATTGGGCTAGAACACAATTCTATGGGCAGGGTTACGACACCAATAGTCTTAGCAATAGAATTGGTTTTGGTGGCTTAGTCCGTGAATATGAAGCTTGGACAGATAATTATTTTTCCAATGCGACAGCTGTTGTTGAGAACTTAGATCAAGATAATCAAGCTGATGAACTTAATACTCTAGTTGAAGTCTCTACTTTCGCTGATGATGAAAGCACCTACTCAGCATCATCTGCTTTAGGTCAAATAGTTGACTCAGAAAAACATAAGACGACCAACAGTGTCATCAATGGAAAAGGTGCAGTTGATCTATCAGAGGATGGCAGTGGCGAACTAACCGAATATATACTGGGTATTTCCAGTGGCGCTTACTTTACTGACGGCTCGAGAAATGCTCGTCAGTTTAATAAGCGTGGCTTCGTGAACCTAGTAAGTTCCGGTAACCCCGAGGACAAGTTCGCCCTTGCCCCAGTTGAAGGTGATAAGCTTACTGAGACAGCTGGCCAGTCTTTAGCTTGGGATGCGGTTGAGTATAATGGTCAGCTGTTGGTCGTTGGCAGCGCATCTTATGATCGAAGTAATTTTAGTGATTCAGATAATAAAGTACCAGACGACTATAACTCGGGTGATCCAGTATTTTCTGACTCGGCTTTCCGAAATTGCCCAACAAGTTTTACTGAAGGTCTAGATAGTTTCTACGGTACTAAAGAGTGTCAACTCTCTGTATTTGCCAATGATGGTGTGTTTTGGTCATTAAAAGATGGTTCATCAGGTAACGTTGCAGCTAAGTTGCTTGCTGAAAATAATTTAAATACGCTAGATCCTGATGAAAACGATCGTTCCTTCCAAGCGAGTGCGCGTGCGATTGAGTTAGTTAACAACCAACCCGTAGTTGTTGGTTATACCACAGATCGTTATGACAATGATTATTATGCAATGCGTGCATCTGTTTGGGAGCTGACGGGTGATATCAATGGTGAAACACCTCCGTTTACCCGTAAGCTAATTCCAGGTCTCGAACTTGAAAGAAGTAGTGACCGTGTTCTGACGTATACGCTAGCAACAGATATTAACGCCAATAACATAGTGGTTGGTGTCGCGAAGAACTTCCGTGCTGAGAACCGTTCTTATGCTGAGCGTATGTTTGTGTATGACAATAACACAGGTGATAATGCTCAATACTTGGATTCGTCAAAATCTAATTTGTTCTTTACTGGTTCAAATGGCTATCCTGCGGCGATTAACAACAATAATCAAATTGTAGGCCGATTGGATGCAGAGTCCGTCAATCAGGTTAATGGTCGTTTTCGTCGTCAGCGTGGTTTCACCTATATCATGGAGCCAATCCCTGGGTCGAATACTCTGAATGAAGAAGAGAAGGCATACTTCTTAGATGATCTGACCAATGGTGGTCAGTACTCTGATGAAGCCAATAAGTACCGCATCTTTGAAGCAACAGGCATTAATGACGCTGGCGTTATTTCTGCAACGGCTTACAAGTGTGAAGATGGCTACGACGATTTCTCTAAAGAGTCATTCTGTCAGGGCGGTGAGCCTGATGTAGAGCGCATTGTAGCTGTTAAGTTGATTCCAATTGATGAGAATGCTGAAGTGGCTCCAAAAATTGAACCTCGACCTACTGCTGAGAGCAGCGTGGAGCGTCAGGGTGCATCACTGGGTATGCTGGCATTAGGTTTCCTTGGTTTGCTAGGGTTCCGTCGAAGAAAGTAATTTTTTGTCAAAATTGGTTAAATTACACTCAGGCTCACAATTTGTGAGCCTGTTTTATTTTGACAGTTGATCTCCGCTTCTATTTAGCTAATTCTTAATAGTGGAGACACAACATCTCCATCATTATGCAATAGTAATGAATGTAAATGATAAGGATGAGGATCGAACTTATGAAGAGACAAAAGCGGGATCGTCTGGAGCGCGCACAATCTCAAGGCTATAAGGCTGGCATAAATGGTCGTTCCAGTGAAGACTGTCCGTACCAATCGACAGAGGCCCGTACAAACTGGCTAGGTGGCTGGCGAGAAGCAAGAGAAGATTTGCAATCTGGCCTGTTTAAATAATAAACCTCCCTTCATATCTCCCTTATTGAGCCCCTCTTAGGAACAGGGGCTCTTTCTATATGTGAGGTCCTAGGTGGCTAGGCTCTAGATCCTAGGGAAGCTAAAACCAAAGTATTTGATTCTCCTAGAAACTAGGATCTAGGAACCAGGAACTTAGGATCCAAAAAAGGCCGCCATTGGCGACCTTTGGTAATTCATATTGAATATTGGCTTAGAATGAAGACGTATCTTTGAATAGGCCAACTTTCAGATCTTTAGCAACGTAAATCTCTTTACCGTCGACCAAGACACGGCCATCAGCAACGCCCATGATTAGCTTGCGGTTGATAACGCGCTTAAGCTGAATTTCATAAGTCACTTTCTTCGCTTCTGGTAGGATCTGGCCAGTGAACTTCACTTCACCTACACCAAGGGCACGACCTTTACCTTCACCGCCGGCCCAACCTAGGAAGAAGCCTACTAGCTGCCACATTGCATCCAGACCAAGACAACCTGGCATTACAGGGTCACCTTTAAAGTGGCAATCGAAGAACCATAGGTCAGGGCGGATATCTAATTCTGCATGGATGAAACCTTTACCGTGCTCACCACCTTCGTCGGTGATTTCTACAATACGGTCAATCATCAGCATGTTGTCAGATGGCAAGGAAGGGAAAGCAGGGCCGTATAGTTCGCCTTTACCACATGCAACTAGTTCGTCGTAATTATAAGATTGCTGGCGTTTCATCAGACTTTAAAACTCCTTAAAAAGTATGGAGGCAATTTAGCTTACACATGTACGCCAGACAACTCGGATCAGTTCTGGACCAACCAGTTACGAATTCGGGATAGCAAACCGATATGTTTTTCCATGTCTCCGTGATGGAAAATATCAATGCGTTCAGCAATTTTCGCTAACAGCGTTTCTGCTTCTTCATCATCACTGCGGAAGGCTTGGCCGGTTAATCGAGGTAGTGC
Source organism: Photobacterium rosenbergii (assembly GCF_003026455.1). Lineage (GTDB taxonomy): Bacteria > Pseudomonadota > Gammaproteobacteria > Enterobacterales > Vibrionaceae > Photobacterium > Photobacterium rosenbergii. The sequence goes on along the minus strand of NZ_PYMB01000003.1, from coordinate 238,160 downwards.
GTCATCAACACTCTCCACCGTCCATAGGTGGAATTGTCCGGCTTTAATGGCATCTAACACCTCATCATTTAGACATAGGTTAGTCAGGTTTGTTTTCGGTAATATGACACCTTGGTTACCTGTCAGGCCACGGAACGCACAAACCTTGTAGAACCCTTCGATTTTCTCGTTAATGCCACCGACAGCCTGTACACGGCCAAATTGGTCAACAGCGCCAGTAACAGCGACTTGTTGATTGATTGGCTGCATCGAAAGCGCAGAAACTAGCGAGCACAGTTCCGCTAGCGAGGCGCTATCACCATCAACTTCAGAATACGACTGCTCAAATACGATAGAGGCGGAAAATGGCAAAGGTTGGTCTAAATCTAATGCAGTACTGATAAATGCCTGCATGATCATCATACCTTTGGCGTGAATATTACCCGCGAGATCGGCTTTACGCTCAACGTCTGAAATATCGCCATCACCAAAGTGAACAACACATGAAATACGTGCCGGCTCACCGTAAGCGCGAGGGTGTCCCGGTACTTCAACAACGGTAAGACCATTAACCTGACCAACCTCTTCGCCCTGGCAGTTAATTACTACTTGGCCATGGTGGATATCTTCAATGGCACGCTCAGGCAGATAAGATTCACGGTACTCCCGTGCCTGAATAGAATCCTTTAGGTGCTGCGCGGTTATCTTATTGCCTTGTGACTCAAGGGCTGCCTCACAGAGTAGGCTTTGGTGCCAGATAGGGCAAAGCGGTACTCGGGCTTGATCTTCAGCGTAACGTGCGCCCGTTTTTAGCACCATTTCAAGTGCTTCAGCATCAGCAAGTTCTGGTAGCTTGGCTTTATCGATAATCGCTTTTAGGTAAGCAAGGTATAGCGGCAGGTTATCTTTGGTGATCACCAAATCCTGTTCGAACTCACCATACATGGTAAAGCCTGAAGAGATATCCGGCTCTGCGTTTTCAAGCTCAGCCATTAAGTAACGATCGCCGATCAGTACTAACTTGATATTCAATTGCTCTGCTGGTGGCAGAGGGTACAGGCTCTTTTTGGAGGCGGCTTGCCATTCCAGCGTCCCGTTCATCAAAATGCTCTTGAGGCGTGGCCACAGGCTAGGGTTGGCAAGGATTGCACCGACAGAAAGCACCAGGTAGCCGTTGTGGGCTTGGTGAACCAACCCATGCTTGACTTGCTGCTTGTTGATATTGTTTTCTTCGACTGGAGGGTAAACAGCACCGAACAGGCTTAGCTCCGTCACGTTCTCGCCGGCGACGATGACCGGGGATTCGTTTTTGGCCTCGGCTTGTTGTGAAATCAGCTCAATGACATAATCACGGTACACCTTGTTATCCGGTGCGGTAATTCGCAATACACGTGGTTGAAGTTCAACTGCAGTAAACCGGCGCACAGCATCTGATAGACGATCTTGTAAGGTTCCAGTCGTTGCGGGAAGGAGATCATTGTACTGTTCAAGGATGGCTTGGTACTGAGAGTAGTCTGGAGTCATCGAGCGCCAGTTTTGTTCATGCATGGGCGTGTGCTTTATTTCGTTAGTGTGAAAAAGTCAGCAGTATAAATGAATCAATGGCCGCATAATAGCTTAGTGTGTAATGTAATTGACTTCATTTGCAGTCCTGTTGAGATCGACTTAAAAACAAACGCTTAAAGTTCAAAATGGAATTGAGCTTTAGAGGTCTAACAGTTACACTGTCACTACTTAAGTTTAGACTTATCGAGAATCTCTGACGACTATGAAATATCAGCAGCTTGAAAACCTTGAAGCCGGATGGAAATGGAATTATCTAGTAAAAAAATGGAAAGAAGGTGAAGCGATCACCGGTTATATCGACACCAGTGAAGCGAAAGCTGCGGTAGATGAACTGTTATCCATTGAGCATGAGCCAACCAAGGTGCTCAAATGGATTGACAAGCATATGTCACCAGAGCTAGATAAAAAGCTCAAACAAGCTATCCGTGCTAAACGTAAACGTCACTTCAATGCTGAGCAAGTTCATACTCGCAAGAAATCCATTGATCTCGACTATCGGGTTTGGGAGAAATTGGCGGAAAAGTCCAAAGAGCTGGATTCCACTCTGTCTGACACCATTGAATATCTCCTGAGTGAATCAAACAAGACAGAAGTGGCGAGTAAGAAGGTGATGGACTTGAAGCATGACCTCCATGAGCTTTTAGACTTTGAATAATCGCACTCAGTATTGGGCGTATTGCCAGAGTTGTTAATCTGCCTCAGGCGAGAACCACTAACATGTTGTAAAATAGGACTTAGGTGTCCCAGTTAATTCATTGTTAGTGTTGCTTTTGAATACAGTTAGTTCTACTAAACACTTTTAAAAACGCATTTTTGTAGAACTGGGCGAGAAAAGGAACTTGATAAAGGAGCCAAGCATGGAATTCGTGCTATACGTGATTGCCCTTGCCGTTATTATATTTGTTTTTGTGTTTAAAGATCGGCCGATCATGGTGTTGACCTTCGAAGATGGAAAGCTCACTCAACAGAAAGGTCAAATCCCGAACGGCTTTTTGGCTGGCTGTAAAGATATTGCGCATAAACAGCCGTTTTCTGGCAAGGTAAAGGTTTATAAGACCCGTTTTACAACAAAGCTGGTGTTTTCAAAGTCGGTGCCTTCAAAGGTAAAACAGCGCATCCACAATGTCTTTCCTTATAGTGGCGGCTCGAAGAAGCGCGGAAGACGTGCTTAACATCAATAATCTTCATTGAATCTATCAAAGCTCTCCACAATGGAGGGCTTTTTTGTACCAGGATATAAAGGTAAACCAGATGCTCACACCACACGCATTTCGCTTAACGCTTGACGCTGACTTAAAGCATTCTATTTTGGCCTATGTGAAGCAAAAAGATATTAAAGCAGGGTCACTATTAAGTTGTGTCGGTTGTCTGTCCCACGCCTCTATACGGCTTGCTAATGAGTCTGAAAGCCTAGAACTGAAAGGGCCATTGGAAATTTTGACCCTCAGTGGGACATTAACCCCAGATCATGTGCATTTGCATATTTCAGTGGCCGATAAAACGGGCCGAGTTTATGGCGGGCACCTACAAGATGGCTCGATCGTTTCTTTTACTGCAGAGGTCTGTTTAGTGGAATATGCCAATCTGTCCTTCACGCGTGAACAAGACGACTCCACAGGGTTCACTGAGCTGGTGGTGAAATAGAAAGAGAGTTTCACCGAGGCTTTTTGATAGGCCATATATACTTGTATCTATAAGAGATATAAGTAATTAGGTAGCCACACTATGGGGAATCGCGCAGGTCACCTGTCTTTTCAGGCTCAAATTAAGGGAAATCATTGTTTTGGTTGTGGTGGAGAAAATCCACATGGCCTTCACATTCAAAGTTTCTGGGCTGGGGACGAAACGGCGGTGTGTCAGTTTTCACCTCAAGCTTATCATTGCGCCGCACCAACACATTTCCTCAATGGGGGGGTTATTGCCACAGTGATTGATTGTCATTGTATCTGTACGGCAATGGCTGATGCTTATCGGCGTGCTGGGAGGGAGATTGGTGAAGGAGAGGCAATATGGTTTGCGACAGGGCGTTTTTCGCTTGAGTATCTTCGCCCAGTATCAATTAAAGCAGAGATTGTTTTAAAGGCGAGTGTGGTTGATGTAGGTGAGCGTAATACAGAACTTGAGTGTGAACTGATCGCCAATAATAAAACAGCCGTAAGGGCTAAGCTAACGGCTGTTCGAGTTCCAGAGCAATGGATGGCTGCTGGGGGATAATAGGTTATTTCGTGTTCTGTGTTTTTGAGGCAGCAATATCAACCAGGGCTTGGTGGCTAGACAGATAATGCTGGATTTTTTGTTGCAGCTCACTCAGTGCTTGCTCGGCTCTTATTCTTTTTTCCTTTTCTTGTTCTAATTGCTTGCCAAGCTCAACCGCCATATAGCCGCCTTTAATTAAGGCTTTCGTTGTGACGTTGCTCTCAGTAATCGACTTTAATTCTTCGATCATGTAATAGTGCTGATCGATATCTCTTATTGTAATTGCCATGTGCAGAATAACGCTTAAAAGATAGCATTATGTATCAACTAATATTCCTGTCAATAAATTTGATGGCTTTCCCTGCAGGGGATATATTTGCTGATAATAAATTTTGCTATCAGACTAACAACGATTTTTTCTTTAAATTGGCATGAATATATCAACTTGTTGCTAATTGACGATAATTTGCTTCTACTGACTATTGTAGTCATTGTTCGACAAAGATTAGAATTCACTTATAAAGTGAGTGAATGGCTGTAAGGAAGAATAGTGAGTCAACAACTAAGCCAGATTAAACGGCGAGCGATGGAGAGTCGTACTCGAGAGCAATCAAAACCTTCATTACCTGGATTGATGGAAGTTACTCACGGCAGTGAAGTCACACTTAGTGTTAAAACGCCTATAGGGCGGTTGTATCAAGTGAGCTCGGTCTTTATTGGTACAAATGGTAGAGATAAGTTGTTTATTGAACTGCCTAAGGTCAATAAACTAGAGCGAGAGCAGTTTTTCCAGATCGGCTACCGGATGACCATTAAAGCGGTTTCTGAAAAAGGCGAAGGGGCATTGGTTAATGTCCGCACTCAGATCAGTCATATTCTTACCGAGCCTGTTCCGCTGTTAGTTGTTGATATACCGCCGCAGATTGATGTAGTACAGCTTAGAAAAGAGCCACGTTATGCTGTGAATCTAGAAGGGAAAATTGTGCTGCCTTCTCGTACGTTGAATGTTTTACTGAAAGATCTTTCGACCTCCGGATGTAGTTTCTTTATTGAAGCGAATGGGCCAACTATTGAGATCAATAATGTTGTAACGGTAGAAGTGATACACCCGAAAACGGATGTGATCTATCCCTTATCAGGAAAAGTCTGTAACCATCAGCAGTTAGGCGTGAACAAACAACTTGGTATTGAGTTTGATCAATCAGGGCAGCAGGCGGTGAGAGAGCTAATGAATAAGCTGATGTTTGACGGCGCAAAACTATCGTTTAAGCAATAACAAATAGTGCGATTGCCTCTGACTAAGCTGAAACCTACGATTCAAACAACCGTAGGCGAGGATGTGAGGTTTAGCTCAGTAAAATTAAAACAAGAACGGAGTCTAGGAATCACTTGACTGGAAAATCCCTAGTTTTTCAAGGCAACGATGAATTTTCTGCATTGAAAGAGGCTTTACCAAATAGTCATTGGGATTGTGGGAGATAACGCGCTTAACAGTTTCAATTTCACTGTCACCTGTTACAATCACCACCGGCATAGAAGGGTATTGTGTTCTGATATATTGCAATACCTCGATCCCATCTAAAGGCTTGCATAGATTCAAATCTAGGAAGATACAATCGACAGTAGTCTTCAATAACGTATTATAAGCTTGCTGTGCCGTAGGGGCATAAAGCAGCTTCTGGATTGGGACGCTTTTTCTTAGCAGCTCGGCTAGGATCTTAGCCATCATCTTATTATCTTCAATGATGAGAAACTTATTCATAGCGGTTTTTCCTTAAACTCATCGTGATCTTGCTAAGTACAACAAAAGCACTTGTGCATCCAACGAACTAAAATGTGCTTGCTTACATAGTATGATAGGGAAAATTAACGATCAACTTGGTTAAGTATAAATCAATATGTGATCCCTATCTTTATACCTTTAGCTCTGACGCACTATAATTTTATTTTTGTATGAAATGCAAACAATCTTATCGGTACAAAATATAAGGCTTTAGAGGCATATAAAGATGCAAGAAAAAGGCTGTACCTTATGGGTACAGCCTTATGCTAATAAGCGTCATGCTAAACGAGGGGGGATCAGATTGCGAGTGGTTTCCCTAGTAACACGCTATTTAGGTAAAGTGGACGATTATCTTTGGTGATATACATACCGCGCTGATCAGAAATGAAAGCAGCCTTATCTGCTGATTCGATAATATAAAAGCTACGCGCGGTAAGAGATTGCTTATTGTCGGCCGTATCTTGCTCTTTTGCTATCACGAGGTAGTGGGAGCCATAGCGTAGGAATAATCCGTAGAACTGCTTGGAAATAGTGATCTTATCAGACGCGTTATAACCCAAGAATTGCATTTTGATTTTTCCATGGGTGAGCACAGTAGAAAGGCGTTCATGGCCAACATCGGGATAGCTGGATTCAAACACATATCGCCCTTTGGTTGTTAAAGCCGAAAAAATTCCGACACTGATTGTTACTATCAGCCCCAAAACTACGCCTAATGCGGCTTTAGATATGATTTTACCCACGGCAATTACCTTGTTCAATTTGAGAGGTGATATCGATAAAGCCTGTTTTGTTATCAATGACAATCAGTTGATAGTCATCACAAATTCCACCTAGGGGGTATGTAATGAATTTTGACTTTGGATTTGGAAATGCTTTGATTGCATTAATAACGGCTGGTGGCATTATTTGGCCGTCATAAAGAACGTGGTGATTATCTATTCGTGTGCTTTCAACGAAAAGCGCCATCTGTGAAAGCGTGGTAATAGTTAGGGTAAAGGAGAAAGCAGTTACGAGGTAACGTTTAGAAAGTAGGGTGAGACGAGAGAATACAGCAGCTTTCGTTATACTTGTTTTTAACGGTGAATCGGGTGTGGCATGGCTTATGTGGCTGTTGGTTAGGTCGTTTGCTGGTGGTTTTTCAACAGCATTACTCACGTTGTTTTCAGCTAACTTTAACTCTTCTACAGAAGATAGACGAATGAGATAGCCTTTTTTAGGTTCAGTCACAATGACATCGTCAGCTCCGAGCTCTGAGAAGGCAGATCGAATATGTTTGATGGCAACGGTTAAAGAACTATTGGTAACAACTTTGCCTGTCCAGCAATCTTCCAATAAGGCATCACGGCTAACAGCAACGTTGGGTTGCTTAGCTAGCATGCAAATGATCAAAGATTCAGATCGGGAAAGTTTCACACTTTGGTTATCAGTGGTGCGGATCAGTACTTGTGTTACAGGGTCTATCTTAAAATCCCCAAGTAAAACCGGTGTTGTCATGTCACGCATAATTTTCCTCATATTCACCACTTTGAGCAGGGGATTTTAGGCGAATGAATAGCTCAAAACAATGTTGTGAAGGGTAAAAATCTAGCTTCTGAATGTAGCTACTGAGAAAGTGAAATTTTACGTGGCCGAACTTAGAGTCAAGCTCGGCCGTTGAAAAGTTAAATGTTTAACTTATAACCAAGGTACATGATGCTGTATGAAGCACTTTCTGTCTTGACTGCTTCCAGCTCTCTGGCCATTTCTTGTACGTGGTCTTCATCTCGAGCTTGAACAGCAATAGAGTAGGTAGGCTGTTTCATGTTGCCGTCAAAATCTTGAATACTGAGATAGGCAGAAGTAACGACACCTTGTGCATTCCAATTAACAACCTTTTGCAGGTCTTTGCCAAGGATCTGATCAACAAGTAGATTTTGCTGTGGCTCTAACCAAGTCAGTTCTAAAGAATAAGTGTTATGGATCATTTCTTTGTCCAACCACTTTGTACCTATGTCGCGAATATCAGCGATTTTGACAACATCATCTTTAAAGAAAGGAAGATGCTCTAGGCGTTTTAATACCTGATCGGCTGAGTCAGCTTCCATTACAAAGTTAATGATTGGGAACTGTTTGCCATCCACCGTGGAGTGGCGAACGAAAAGATCATGAATAACACCTTGCTCAACCAGTTTAGCGAATTCACTGCGTTGGGCATTCATACCTTCAAATACAGTTAGGGCATCATCTGTTTTCCACTCGAGGCTGACGCCATAGGCTGCGCTATGTGCCTGTGTAGCTGTCATCGCTAACCCAAGAGCAAGCGGAGCAAACTTCAATAGCTTCATACTAAATTCCTTTTAGTTTCTGATAACTTCATACAGAGCAGGGTAAAATTCAACACTAGGGATCTTCAATGGCGGTAGTGTCTTGTTCATTTCGGCAATAGCCGTTTTGAAGTGGCTGTCAGACTCCCATTTAGCAATATTGATATAGTGGAATTGACTATTAGGCTGAATAGAGCGATGTAAAGAGGTAGAGATATAGCCAGGCTGAGTAACAAGAAAATCTCTGGCTTGCTCCCAGTGATCGAGTACCGCTTGTTCATGAGATTTAGGCACATGAAAAGGGTTAATGAGTGTCACTTCGGCACTTGTCGGCGCGGCGGCTAAAGCGAATAGTAGGGCGGGTATGACTTTACTTAGCATTTGGATCTCCTTGTTATTGTATAGCGTTCGAAACTTAGCATATACAACAAGAAGAAAACCCAAGTGTGCAGTTAATTAATATTAATTATCGTTGAATTACAATATATTGAACTGGTAGCGAGCGCCTAACCGGAAGTTCATTTCTCTAAGTACAGGAAGCTCACCTAATTGTGATGTACCTAGGTCCATCGCTCGATGCGCAATGTTCGCTTCTATGCTCCACGCCTCGGTAAGGTGAATTTGGTTATCTAAGCGCAGCTCGTAAAGCGGTTCGTCAAATGTCGCAACTCGAATTGCCGGCTCTGCCGTCCAGCGTTTCATTAGATTGAATTTGGCACCCACCTCTGCAGTAAAAGCAGTGTCTGAATAGCTAAGTGATGCATCAGAGAATAGGTCCATTTCTGCAGTGAGTTTCTCTGCACCTAATAGGGCGTATACCGAACTGTTCTTGCCAACTGGCATATAGTAACCAAGGCCAACTAATGAGTGGCTAAAACCGAGACGGTCACGTGATACGTCATCGTAGCGACCTTCAAGGAAGAACTGATCAACAGGGTTGATACTGGCACGAGCGTAGTAACCAGACATATTATCGTAAAAGGTAAAGACTTTACCGGTAATATCCGTTGGAAGATACTCGCTGAATAGGGAGTATTGGTAGCCTACTGAAACGTAAGAATAGTTCTGTTGTAGCTCAACAGGGCCAGCAATGGCAGAGGTTGTAATGGCGCAACCAAGGGCAAAAAGCGGTAGCGGTAAAGTTAGTTTCATTGTATTAATCTCCTAAAGCGATGAGGAGACTAAGTAATAGTGTGCTCAATTGAAATATTTGAAGGTGATAATTCATATTAATTAAGTTGTTAATATCGATATCTATATGATTTATAATATTTTCCACAAATTATCACCCTCTAGTGCACTATAATTTTATGGGTGATCAAAACCAATAACTTAACCATTTGAACGCTGTTACATGCTTTGTTACATAACTCAAAAAATTATCCATATAGATAGAACAGAAACGACAATCCTCTTAGATGCTCGGAATCAAAGGGAAAGCCTAAGGCTCTAACCTTTTGCTTTTATCAGCGACTCTAGCGCTTCGTAGTTATCAGAAAGGGGATTAACCAATATCCAGTCTATAGTCCACATCTTTGCACCTAGCCATAAAATAAAGCGACCCTGTAACGTTTTGTTTTATCTTTATTGGGTGTGACAACGGGCATCTCGCAAAATGCCTTTTTAGGCTAATATCGTTCAATACTCTGTGCTTTTGTGCATGGGCTTTGTCATTTCACCAATGAGGGAATCGTCTGTGAAAATAGCCGTAACTGCAGCAAGTGGACAACTAGGGGCTGCCATCGTCAAAGCCACTGTAGAGCTCACATCTAAAGATGACGTTATCGCACTTGCTCGAACACCGGACAAAGCAAAACACCTTGGAGTAGAAGTTAGACCTGGTGATTACAACCAGCCTGAACAACTTGAGGAATCGCTGGCTTCAGTCGATACGCTGTTAATTGTTTCAGGGATGGATGCCCCGGACAAACGTATAGAGCAACACCGTAATGTGATAAAAGCGGCGAAGAGAGCAGGCGTCAATAAGATTGTGTATACCAGCGTCCAAGGTGCTGAGGTCGGCACTGCATTTTCTCCGGTAATTCAAAGCAACCGCCAGACCGAACAAGACGTTCGCGAAAGCGGGCTAGAGTGGGTGATCGGGCGCAACGGGATCTATATCGAACCAGACATTGAATATATCGACAGCTATAAGAAACTGGGTCAGATCTATAACTGTGCCGGTGATGGCAAGTGCGGTTATACCACACGCGAAGAACTGGCTTTTGCCTATGCAAAAATGCTGACCGAAGATAAACACAACAGGCAAACCTACAACTTAAACGGTGAGGCCCTCACGCAATATCAACTGGCAGATTATTTAAATCTCGCGTTCGGCACCAAGCTGAATTATGTACCAATGAGCGTCGAAGAGTATCGTAAGGACCGCATCGCAGAGTTGGGGGACTTTATCGGAACAGTGATCGCTGGGATCTACCAGGGTATCCAAGAAGGCGCAGCAGATAACCCCAGCCATTTTGAACTCGCCGCAGGTAGGCAGCACATCAGTTGGGGTGAGTATTTCAATGGGCTGAAGGCGCAAGGAAAATAGAGTCGGTCCTTAGGTTAAGCAGGAAGCTACAGTGTCACTTTATGCTTTTAGAGGTGACACTGTAGCTTTTTAATATGAGTTTTTGTTGAACTGAATCCCGGACAATCAATCATACCTGTGTGGTACAAGAAACCGCTAAAGGTGTTCTGCGAAGAAGTGGCCGAACATACTACCATAGCAGGTAAGGCGACGGACTACCACGGCAAGATTTTGAGGCGAGGGAGAAAGTATGACCTACACTCAATGAATATGTTAGAAGCGTTGAGTACCATCATTGATTTGTTCGTTGGCAGTGTAAAGTCATGATTAAGCCAATTATAAATAGTGAGTTTATGCAGTTTTACAATTGCCAAATGGAAGAAAAACAAGCCATTGAATATGGGTATAAACTACTAAGCTCACTGGATAATATTGCCGATCAAATCAAACTTGAGGTTGGTGAGGAGGGGCTCGAATTGTTAACTTCTTATCATTCAACCCGCTGGGCGTTACTTCGCTATTTATCTTACCTTGAACAATCAAACCAAATGCTTACTGTCCTAGATGCTGAAATATTTGCTACCTATTTATTCACCAATTTACGTGATTTTGAGCAGTTAATTGATGAAGAATTTAGCGAATATGGATTTTGATTTGGGAACAACTTTCAATAATTTAGTTATAAGCAATTATCCATTTGCGGAGAGTCTCTACCAACCAAGGGTTTAAGCTTGTGTGTGACATTACTGAGCGAAACCAAAACCGTTAATAACAATCAACGTCTGTCCATCACAGAGGGCATTATGGAACTGGGCGCAAAACATCACGCTGTAACGTTTTGTTCGTGTGCTCAACGCGGCCATTGGCCCTTGGCTTGTGAGCTGTTGGCACAGTTCAGCTCGATATTGAGATCATTCAGTACACGACCAAATTGGGTCAAGCGTTCGGTGTGGGCATCCCGTTTACTGACATGGAAAACTGCATGCCGATCACTATAAATGCAGTAGGTCTGCCATGTTGATCAAGGTATTCACGAGTAGCCACCATGTAGTCGAAAGCTGATTCAGTTTCACTGAAGCGCAGGTTCATCAAGCGGCCAGTAGCATCATCGATGTATACCAACAGACAGCATTTGGGGCTGCGACCTTCGAACCAGTCATGGTGGGAGCCGTCAATTTGAACCAGTTCACCCAGGCAATCACGCCGGTGGCGAGGTTGGTAAACTCGCGGCTTACGTTTGGCATGGGGAACCCAAAGACCATCGGCGATCATCCATTGGCGTAGCGTCTCCAATGAAATTGAAATATCGTGACGCTCGGTGAGTTTTTCGTGGGCTAGCGTTGGGCCAAAGTCAGGATATTTTTGATTGATCAGACTCAAACAACGGTAACGGACGTTATCGTTGATTTTATTCGAAGACGGTTTGCCTCGGCGCTGATGGACAAGGCCTGCAGCACCGGACTCACGAAAGCGTGTCACTAAACGTTGTACCTGGCGAACACTGAGGGAAAGGATACGTGCTGCATCGGAACGTCGAATACGGTGTTCACACACATCACGGATAGCACTCAGGCGTAAAATCTCTTTATCATTCATGGTTACCAACATCTTCAGTTCATCTCACACAGACCAGACAAGGTCTGATCAACATAGGAAAAACAGGACATTTTCACTTTGTAGAAAAGAGACACTTTAGCTTTGTGGCTACAATCCGAGTGCGCATTATGCCGTGTTATGTTAAGGATCAATAACTCTGTTAAATCAGCAGTTTAGAATCCTTTCTTTGCAGAGAAAGCATTGAATGCCAAAACATCATAAACTAACTGAAAACTACATTTTTCGTTTTTTCAAATGCGGATTGAGTATAGAAGAGACAGCAGAATTATGTTTTAAAAGTGTGAGAACCATCACGCGCTGGGACGCTGGAAATCCAATCCCGCCAGAGTGTCGTAGGCTCATGAGAATGTATAGCGGGTTAGAGCTCGACCCGCTAGGTGATGAATGGAGAGGTTGGCGAATTCAAAAAGGGCAGCTAATCACACCAAATAGTTGGTCCTTAACTCCTAATAGAATTGTCGCAGGAAACGCACTTCTGGAGATCAATGCAGATAGTGATCAGAAAACTAAATCTTCAATCTTGCACGTAGCCCGAGTATTGAATCGAACATAACAAAGAATGGTCAGCGAGCTGGCCGTTCTCTTCTGCCTCAAAAAATGCTGCACCACAGCGACAGATGATCAAGGTACTGGAAACCAACAATTCGGTTTGGCCGCAAACCGGGCAAGCTTTCTGACTAGACATCGAACTTAGTCCAACTGAAGAATGGTAGGGATAGAGTACAACTGGTAGAAGTTGGCCGCAGCACTTCGCTTTTAGTTTGGGAGTTGTTTCCAAAGAGCAAGTTCTACGACCAAGTTGGGATCATCGAAAGGAAAAACTTTCACCCCGTATTACTAGACGGGGTATGCTTATATCAAAATGTAAGTGATGAAATGATATCTTTTTTCACATTTACCTGTTGTTTAGCAGATTGATATGTTGTTTGGCTATCAATTACCCATTGATTTAATGTCATTATCGTTTTTTCAATGAATCCATAATTATCTTCAAGATCACGTAATTGAATACTTGACTCTTCTGTTTCAAAATTATCATCTTTGAGAAACACCTGAAAAATAGGTGGAAATATCAGAGTGGAAAGTGGGAAATATGAATCAGCCAATACAGATAGACTTCCGACATGAATGCTAGAGAGTTTATTCATGTTGAATTTAATCTCAACGTTATCAAATAAAGATGCATCAGGGTTTATTTTTTCTCCATCCCAATTTAATATTTCATAAATATATTCATATGATGGAATCAAGAATAAATTGTTAAAGTAATGCTCGTCTATGACTTTAAGGAAGTTTAACTCTTGCTGATAATATTTATTGTTTGAAATTGCTACCTTATAAAATTTCCCCTTGAGTTCAAGAGGGCTGTTTTTAATAAAACTGGCAGCATGATACTCACGAATACTTTTATGAATGTAATGATATTCAAAGCCTTCCTGAACTATTAAACAAGTATTCTTAATACAATCAGTTAGAAAGCAACTCTCGTTAACTGAATCTAAAGATGAAATAGTTGATGCTTTAGATATTAAATGTAATGCTTCTGTATTTGTTAATGACGTTTTTTTATCTAGCATGCAATAGAAAGAGAATGCGCAAAATAAATCCTCAAGCTGCTTTTCATTCAAATTTGATTTGAAGTCACGCTTAAAACCTGGCTTTGTTGCATCATGCCTATTAATCAAAACATGAAAGAGCTTTTCATAAAACTCATGCGGTTTTTCAGGAATTTTATTATAACTTTTATAGGTGATTGTTAGTAATGTTAATAACAATGGAGTGGTCAACAATTCAGATATACCTGAATCACTTTCATGAATAGATTTTATTATAATATCAACTTCACTAGGGTCATTAGAGTAAAATTTATTTAATAAGGGTTTAAAATCAGATGCTGATAGTGGCTTTAATTGACAAACAGAAAAAGATGCAACCTTTTGAATTTCAGCGTCAGGACGACTTGTTATAATTATCTTTAGGTCTTGATGTCTTACAGATAAAACTTCGATATATGAAAGAGAGTCAATAATTAAATCCTCTTGTAATTCATCGAAAGCATCTAAAAGTAATACTATTTTCCCTGACTTAAACAATTCCTCTAAAGAAGATGAATCCACATCGATGCCAATTGACTTAACTGAATCAATAATTAGGCTTTCTAATGGCTGCCTTTTAGTCACTTTCCTTAATTCGATAAATAAAGGAATCTTACTACCATGGCGAATTTCTTTACCCGCTAAATACCGCAATAAAATGGATTTTCCCTGACCAGCAGTTCCTTGAATGACAATTTTTGTTTTCGGTGGAAAAGAAGATAAATTTTCAACATCTAAAACGCTATTGTTAAACTTCAGCTTAGAAGGGTAATAAAATTCATTGAGATTTACTGTTTTGTCAATTTGCCAAATTGTTTTTACATCCTCAACCTTTATTGCCCGTTGATAGACAGCTTCTAAATCAGGTAAGTCTTGTGTTCTAAAATGGGATGCTTTATCTCTAAGATATGAGCTCAACTCAGTTAAAACAAATTTTAAGCCTTCGGTGGCAATAAACTCAGATATCATTTCTAAATTCCATAGTGAACATTATATCCATTACGTTAAATAGCCGATTTTTCGTTCTAAAACCGAGGTTTCAAGCACTTAACGTCATAATTCTGTCAATTCTACACCTAAGTGTTGCCAAAATCATACCTTTGAGTCATGAAAGTTAGTTACCAAAAAGGGCAGTTTTAAGAACGTGATGGAGCGCAATCTGTTTCGACGAAAAATTGTGCTGGAATGACCAAAATACACGATTTATACTGGTACTGTTTATTTATACAGTGGTGGTGTTTATGGATAATCCAAGGCTTTATAGCCAAATCATCAAAAAGCAGCATCCAGATTTGATTGAGCTGTGTAACGCATACTGCGGGAGAGGCTTGATTCGTTATGACATCCGAAGAAGAACGTACTACTGCGTTCGCTGTAAGACGGCATGGGTTAAGTCTGAACCGTCACATAACTACTTCAGATTATGATTATGTACTTGCTGGGCGTTCATTATGGGCTTAGCAGGAAGGAGGATTCGAGTCTCCTGTAAGTTCAATGGGTAGCTCCGCACTGAATGTTTACCATGATCGATAAGTATCATTGAGGTGCTTAGTATCCCTGCGGGATCAGATTAAAAGAGTAGGTGGCCTTCATGCGGCAGCGCGAGCGCTGTGCCTGCATGAAGAGCCTTTCATGAGCTAATTGGCTTTCAACACTCAGGAAAAATTAATTTAACGTGCAGCCATATTCGAACATTCTTAGGGCTAATCTGGAATGTATATGATTCTAATACTTCAACAAAACAGTTTTTTTCAATTATTCTTTTGGGGCTTGCTAGTTTAACATCATTAGTAGTTAATTCTGGCAAATCACTTCTTAAGAATACACATGTATTAGCCCTCAGTTTTGAGTTCATTTCAGGTAGTACGTTCATTTCAATTGGCGAATTAATTCTTGTCCATAGCGTATTAACAATTTTACCGTCCTCACCAACATCACCAAATTTAACAAAACCTTCTGATGATTTATCATTACTTCTACATTGCTTTATCGATACTAACTTCTTCAAATCTTCGATATCTTGAAGTGCCTTATCCCGAATAGTTGCAATCCGTTCACCTTGTTGTTCTAAATCTTCAATTTTCTTTGTTGTATCTTCTGTAACTTTCTGAAAATTCTCTTTATTACTTTTCATTTGAAATTCAATTTTATCTTGCTCAAATAGTGCTTTTTCCAGCGTTTTTTCAAGTGATTTTCTTATGTTCCATATTTC
Organism: Photobacterium rosenbergii; assembly: GCF_003026455.1. Taxonomy (GTDB): domain Bacteria; phylum Pseudomonadota; class Gammaproteobacteria; order Enterobacterales; family Vibrionaceae; genus Photobacterium; species Photobacterium rosenbergii. The sequence goes on along the minus strand of NZ_PYMB01000003.1, from coordinate 222,376 downwards.
AAACCCTAATATGGACATGCTAATACCACCTACAATAAAGAATATTCCCCCAATAATTCCAACCCAAGATATAATCTTTTCATAAGTAAGATATGCAATGTATTGAACTAGATGGTCATTTTTTGAAGGGGATTCATTCTGTTTTTCTTTGGATGAACTACTTCCAATCTTTTTACTTGTGTCAGATTTATCACTTCCCTTACTAGCATCTTCCGAATTTAAGACCCGATAAGGAAAGTTTTCAAACCGTGGAGGATTTATTATTACTGATATATATGTAACTGTTATTAATGTCATTGTTAATATTACAATCACCCCCCAAAGAAGACGAGTGATTCTTTTACGCCTTTCAATAACATAAGGGTTGTTACCTTGCTCATTCATTTATAAAACCCGGTGCTTACGTTATAAGTCAATTTATATTTTGACTTATTTAACAGTTCTTGATGTATAAAAAACAAGACATCCCCTAAGATTTGACAGAGGATGTTCATATAGTAATTGTTTGAAAGTGATTTTTATTGATATCTACAAATCATCATTTTTTTGTTCAGAACTTTCTTTAAAGATTGATGGAATAGAAGGAGACTCTTCATCTTGCCCTGGTACTTGTTTCCTATATGGTTCACAAGTGATAAACGTGTTGTAAGTATCGAAACTTAGCTGGGCTAGGCAGGAATGTATGGCTGTAATTTTCAATCCAATATGTTCTGGCCTGAACGTGTCCCGCGTTCCTGACTGAACAAAAGCGTACTCATATCTAATTTTGTTATCTGCGTGATAGGCCATGCTACCGGAGATATAAACACCAGAGACTGACGAGGCAATGAAATCAAACAGTGATTGCCTATTGGTTAAGTTGGACAGGGCTATGTCAGTCTTTGGGTAAATCCGCAGCACATCATTGGTTTCCATATAGCTCAAGTTGTGTGACCTCAAGATACTGTAAAAAAGCCTTTGGAAGTTGCCATGCGAAACACCATAAACCTTGAGGGTGCCATTGACAGCTGGGTCCACAATGACTGCTTTGGCAAACACTTCCGAAGCCATAACAAAAAATTGATCAAGTGTTTTACCAGCAGCATTAACGGCAACCGTTGCTTGAGCTACTGGGGTAAGCAATATCGCTAGTAAGATGAATATTCTCATTTGAACAATCCCTTAGATTCAGATTTCTTGTTTATCCGTTGATTAGCCGTCGCAATATGTGGGTCGAACAAACCGTTATTGGCAATACTTTGGCAGCTCGACATTTCCAAGGTATAAACCGTAGCTTGCTGGGTAACACATCGGCAGTCGGTGGCAGTTTGATAACACATCAAATCAGGGTAAGAGGCGGGGTCTAAACCGCCATTGTAGATAGGGGCCGACCACGGCATTGCATTGACTTTAGGTTGATACGCTAATATTTCAGAGTTATTAGCATGATTCGGCTGAATGATTACCTCGTTGCTTGTTGCAACCTCGGTTTCTGTTGGGTGATCATCACTGAAGAAAAGTGTAGAGACATAGGGGAAGCCAACAAACAGCATCAGTAAGAAGACGACGATAGAGATCCCACCAAGGATAAGCCCGCGCTTAGCACCTTTGCTTAATTTGTTGTTGTTGGTATCAAGCTCTGTTGAGTAGTAGGAGCCGTAAAGATGAGTAGGGCGTTTAACTAATGATTTATCTGCGGCTTTCTTTTCGAATGGGTTGCTGATGTCGATATACTTTTTCTTCTTATAACACGCTACACGGTCAGCACCGGCGAACTCATAGTGAGTATGGTAGTTCATCATTCGCCGGACGAAGATATCCACATTGGCAAAGTCTTGGGTAATGAAAACAAGATCCTTACCTGTATGACGATGGGTTGAAATTGCCTCGAGTTCCTTGGGTACATCTCCCCGCGTTCTGGGCGGCCAATAGTGATGAATTTCATCCATGACTATCACTGACTGATTGGGCAGCGCGACCCAAGCCTTTGGATTATCGAAATGCGTCCAGTGATAATTGAGCGGCTTGAGTTGGTCAAAGGTTAGGGCGGTTTCATCAATCTGCTTGATAGCGATATATTCATCGAGTTCGGCTAGGCGTTTTTTGGAGTAAACACGCCGCACCCAATACAGTAGGATCTCAACCGGATTCGACTCATTGTGATCTTGTTTGAGGTAAGGAAAGTCCTCAAGTTCAATGAAGCGATCCTCTTTCTTATGTATGGCTTGAACCTTACGCACCAGTGCTGTATTGCTGTTGTTGTTATGCAGATACCAGCCGTAGAACCAACCTTGGAAAGATTTACACACCTCAAAGTCGAGCATGAGCAGTGGGATGCGATGGTAGTATATCTCACGGCCAGAGAAATTGGATTCACTCGTAACCATGTCGATAGTATTAAGCGTTTTGCCTGCACCGGGTAATCCAGATACACCATATTCCATAATTTATTTCCCCGTACCGCGCCATGAAGGAAGATATTTTTGAGAAGACAAGCCTTTAAGGCCAAGTACAAATAGGTGAGCGGTAAGGATAATATTGATGGATTGGTCCAACCCGAGTAATCCCATCATGCCAACAATGTCAGAAGGCATACCACCCAAACTGGCATCAATCTTATTCACAAAGTAATCGAACCCTTGATTAACACCTTCAACAACGACGAGTGAAAAGCCGAGCGCAATAGCACAATGGATAACAATGGCTTTGATAAGGGGAACTAATTTAGGGAGGAAAGAAGCACCAAGCCAAGCAATCCAATTTACAATAAAACCCATAAAGCCTCCTATAAATTACCAATACCACGGCCAACAGTAAAAGCAGCTATTACCCAAGACAGAGAAATGATTAGAGGATGAAGATATTTAGCAAAGTCACATAATGGCTGATAGCTAAAACTCAATGATTCACCCAATACAGATACTTGGATTGGTGAAGGGCAATTAGCTGCTAACTTAACACCACCATCTAAATACTTCGTATCGGCCTTTGAGAAATCCAGAATCTCTGGGTTAATCAATTCAGCATTTTCACCAGATGCAATAATGGAATCTATGCCAGCATCAATGTCTTTAAAGTTTGGTTTATAACATTGTTTTTCGTGCTCAATTCGCAGTAGGTTGCAAAATACAGGTTCACCTTCACATGTAAAGGTGGCGCATTTTGTTATATCGGATTTTTTAGACTGGCACGAGTGGTGGTCTTTATTCCGCTCACAAAATCCTTTAGACATTTCTTGAGCAAAATCCACAACTTCTTTTTTAATTTCTTTTAACTCAGACGTGCCTTTATCAACGGCATCAACAATATCCCCAGAGCCATCATTGATTGATTTAACGACATTGATGGTATTCTTCTCAATTAAATCATTTCCTTCAATGGCTAGGTCATTACTCACCATATTGGTATCAATAAGAGTTTTGATTTGTTTGTTTACGTGTTCTGATGAGCTCAAAATATCATTAGCAATATTATTAGAAACTTGGGTGTTCTTTTTGATTGCAACGTTAGTATTAAAGTGTTGGTCTTTTATAGCAGCTGTCGCTTGTTGAATAGCCGCAATAATATCGTCGGTCGGTTCTACATCGCACAGGGCCGGATTCTCAATACAGGCTGGATCATCCGGTGGGTACAAACATACATCTGGGTTATCACGGCAAAAATCAGGAGCGTTGTTATTACCGCCATCAGGTAAACCGCCGTCAACATCACCACCACCGGAACCACCTCCGCTATCTGAATTACCATCATCATCTGAATCCCCGCCGTCAGGAAGACCCGAATCAATATCGCCATCGCCTGAACCGACACCATCATTATCTGAATCGTCAGTATCTGGAAGACCACTATCAATGTCATCATCTTCTGAATCGTTACAACCAGGGCCAGTGCAGTCATCAAGAGGGATGTAATCACATTGAAAATTAGCCGAGGCCGTTTCAGCATTACAGGATGCAGAAAAGTTCATATTATGGTTTTCAGGTAAGCTATTAATACAGTCTTGTTCTGCAGATATTTTGTCTTGATTGAATTGCTCTGATGAACAGTAATTCACTGAGTCTTGAGGAACACATTCACCTTTAGGAGACAAAGTCATATCTTCAGGACAAAAAGACGTAGCCCTAAAATCGCCAGCATTAAAACCACTGCTGGAAAAAAGGTTATAATAATATAAGGATTTTTGTTGTACGGTAATACTATGTTCAGTATTGTGTGACCCCCACCACCGTGGATTATTTTCAGCTAACGACACACACCAATTTAATGTTTTATTGGTGTATTTTGTACGTAATATAGTACATGTACCTGATATTTGAATATTCTCAGAAGCAATAACATTGAAACTAATAAAAAATAAAAAGAAAACAGATAATCGCATAGTTATCACCTTAATTGCGCCCACCGGACAACAAGAGCGACATAGACAGAACAAAAATAGCCATGCAATATCCGCCCAACACCCATGATTGGTCTAACATAATGCCTCCAATAAAAAAGGGCGGCAGAAAGCCACCCTTAATTGAAATGAATGAGAATTATCAATTAACCAAAGACGGCACCTTTAACCCACTTGAAGGCAACAGCCGTTGCAGCCGGAGCAAGTTTAGCTGCACCGACCGCAGCAACAGCGGCAGTAATACCACCAATAACTGCAACGGCACCTGATACATCAATTGCTTCAGCCATTGCAGGAGAAGCAACGGTTGTTGCAGCGAGCGCAAGTAAAACAAAGTTAGACTTCTTCATAAATAACAATCCTTATTAATCAGAGATAGATAAACGTATTTGCCTAAATGCAAATGCAGTCACCAATGGAATTAAAGATGTTCCAATCAGTGTTTTTAAATCTGACGCCGACAGTGCAATATCCGCGACATATTTAACTGTCCAGCCTACAGGGCAATCGCCATTGATAAGCTCGACCGTGCAGACTGGGATATACATAGTTACCTCAAAAATGGCAGGACATATCGGTCATATATCCAAATAGGTAATTCTCTTCCAGTTTGTACCTGTATTGTGTAATAACGAACGAACACACATTGAAAACGAAGCGGCAGGTAAAATTCAGGCACATCCTTGTGCATCGGCTTTACTCCTTGAAATCGACCACCACATTACGGGTCGGGTTGCTTGGGTCCGGCTCAAGGATCAGCTGGAGTTGAAGCGGGTAGGAGAGCTGGGCGAACTGCGCGTAAACATTCTGGTTAAACACCATCGGGATTTGCTTTTCCTGCATACCGCAACGCTGGATGTTGTGGTCATCATTCTGGAAAGATTCGGATGGGGCCAAGTACATCACGTTCGCCATTTGGTACGGCTTGGGCGATCCCGATTTTTTAGAGATACCCGAGCCGAGTACCGCGCCCGTTACCATTACTGTAAGTGTCGTCATTGTCGATTTCCTTATTCATTATGCTAGGGAGTAAATATCGTGAGAGTCCGGATCAATCAGCCGCAAACATTGCAACTTGATCCCAACTGATTGCGGCGTATCGTCGACCACAGGCAAGTTCAATCGGTCAGGAATTTCATGGTCTTCCAGATGGTTAGTCAGCAGCTTGATAATTTGACTGTCTTCAAGGCCAATACAGTGACGCATGAAGTTAACCAACTTGCCGCACTGGGTTGCACCGTTACGAACGGCGTTATCTACGCTGGTAAACCATTTGCGCTTATGGGTCGCAATGGCGCATTGTTCCTCGGTGCTTACGAAGTTAAGGGCAGGGTATGCACCTGCCAAATACTTGTCCGGCGTGAGCAATACATCAAACGGCAACACGCGATCCTTTGCCCGAAGTTCGAGTTCCCAACGGACCCAATCCTGATGTTCAGAATTCAGTTGTTTGCCTTTCTCATACACGCGGAGCATCTTGCCCGCATCACGTGTACCGACATAAAACGATTTGCCTTTGTCAGCCACAAAACCAAAACGTTTTTTGACGGATTCATCTTTGCCAGATGTTTTCTGGTAGCTCACACGGTGAGATAGATGGCCCGACTCGATATAGCAGTAAGATGCCGGACGACCACGAGTAATGAACTGGCCGTGTTCAGCCATCTTGCGCGCGGTTTGGATGTTGTATTTGCCATCCAAAGAATCGAAAGCGATATCAACGCGGGTGATCTTTGACCCTGGTAGTTGGTGCAAGACGTTATGGACTTCTTTCAAATCCAAAACAGCCGTACCGGTGCCGGAGAACGAAACATAACAGCCGTGGTTTTTAGCTCCCCAAGCACAAAGACCAGCTTGTTGGCCGTTAACCAAGATGTTGGCAGAGTGAGGATAACCAGAGAAACCACCGGAGCGCAGCGAGAAAGACCAGTCATTACCAAACTTACCGAGGCCATGATTCAAACGGTTTATGAAGCGATCGATCTCACCGTGGCAGAGACAGTCGAGAGTGTTCAGTCCGAAATGATCGAGCAGATCGCGTTTAATCTCATGGAACTTGCGCGAGTCGGAGCCGATGGCAAACTCAGTATCACGTAGCTTTGCACGGACAGCGGCTTTGTAATCAATGGCAGCGGTATCAAGAGATTGATTCGTTACGCGGTCACCATATTCATTGAACTCAAAACCACGAATAGCTTTGATGGTGGCGCCAGTTTTGGCGAGGTCGAAGATTTGAGCGAGTTCCTCGGGTGTCCAAGTGAAGGACAGGTAATCAATAATTGCAGCCATTATCAAAAACCCCCGAGTCGTAAAGTGATTGCCAATTATCTGCGGTCACTTGGTGGAGTTCGTAGCCCGCAGGGTAAAATTCCTGTCCGATTTGATGCAGCTCCGACAACGAGCGGAAGTACTCAGGTTCACCGTCAATAAAGGCAAAACCAGAGCCGTCGTCGTTGATTTCGTAGTAGAGCTGCTGGGCCGTCATAAGGCTCTCAAATCATGTCGTAAACAAGTTGGAGTCCAATCTAATTCCGATTGAGCGGAATTACAAGTTCCGAAAAATCGGAAATAAAGGGTTATGATATGCCTAGGGAGGATTTTTCTATGTATGCAAATTATCTGTTAGACAGCTATAAATCGGCCATGAACTACGTACAAGACAAGCAGATTGCCCATGACTTGAATGTAACGCCAGCTCGAATCTCTGAAATGCGCAAAGGCAAACGCTATATCTCTGATAGTGAAGCGGTTTTCATGGCAGAACACGCAAACATTGATCCGAAGGAAGCCTTACTGGGATGTCACAGCGACCGTAACGAAAACCCGAAGATAAAACAGTTATGGAAGGACATTGCAAAAAAGCTTAATTGCCAAGGGATTCATGCGTTTACCATGACTTTTTTGGCGTCTGGGCTGATGGTGACATCTCTATCTGGGATTATATCTGAGTGCGCATTATGTACCTTATGTTAAATAAGGTATCTATAAACCTGTGTTCTTTCATATCTCATTATGTACCACTTTCCCCTGCTTTTTCTTCCAACGATGTTCTTGTTCAAAGTACTGTACAATTTAACAGTATTGTCTATTTACCATAAAATAGGTAATTAACACCTCTTTTTAAGTACTGCTGCAAATGGTCAGTTTGCATGGTACTTCAAAACATGGTGTTAATTACTAGGCTTGATTTCATCAAGCCTAAAGAAAAACCGCCGAGTGTTTAAAGCTCGGCGGTTTTTAGTGCGTAGATTCAAGAATGCTGAGTGGCTATCAACATCTGATATTTAGCGAGAATCTTATCGAGTTCACCTGCGATGATTGGTTTGGCAATGAAGTCATCCATACCTACTTCAAAATATGCCAGTTGATCCGATTTCATCACATTGGCGGTCAACGCGATAATTGGAATTGTCTTGCCGTTCTCTCGTAGAGTCTTTGTCGCACTTATGCCATCCATTATAGGCATCGAGATATCCATCAGGATAATGTCGAGTTTGCTAAAGCAGTTCTCATCAATATCCAACACTTCCTGGCCGTTGTTGGCAATCGTTACTTTATGGCCACGTTTCTCTAGCATCAGTTTTGCCACCAACTGGTTTGTTGGGCTATCTTCCGCTACAAGGATATTCAATTTTGGTAAGTGCTCGACATCCAGCGCTGGCAAATCCGTCTCTTGATTAGCCATCTCAATGCTATTCAAAGGCAAACTTACTGTAAAACAACTGCCTACATCCAACTGGCTCTCCAGTTGAATTTCACCTTGCATCTTGGTGATCAAGTGTTGGCTAATCGCCAGCCCCAAACCGGTTCCGCCATACTTACGGGTAATACTTCCGTCTGCTTGCTTGAATGGTTTAAATAGCTGCTTTTGCGCTTCTGGTGAAATGCCGATGCCGGTATCACTGATTTTTAAAAACAGTTTGCTATCGGTACAACTTACATCAACAGAGACTGAACCTTCATTGGTAAACTTAATGGCATTACCTACCAGGTTAAACAGCACCTGAGAGATTCGGTTCTTATCACCGATGATCTGCTGTGGTACATCACTTAGGATGTTGCTGCTAAGCCGAATACCTTTCTTCTTCGCTTGCTCGTCTAGCTGAGTGACGACCAGATCTATACAGTCAGATAAGCGGATTTGACTATTGAAGAGCTCAAAGCTGGTTGACTCAATACGAGATAAATCCAAGATATCATTAATAATAGTCAGCAATAATTGCGCTGACTGATCCATTTGATTAATCCAGCCTTGCTGCTTGTTGTCGAGTCCAGAGTCACCCAGCATATCCAATAAGCCAAGAACAGCATTGAGTGGCGTGCGAATTTCATGGCTCATCATGGCCAGAAATTCAGATTTTGCCTTGTTTGCATCTTCTGCTTGTCTTCTTGCCTTTTTAATCTCTTCAATCTGGCGCTTTCTACTAGTGATATCTTTGGCCGTACCTCGATATCCAAGTAAGTGGCCTTGTTTGTTGAAATATGGTGTACCACTTAAACTGATCCACAGTCCGCCCTCATCATCAGGCAATTGCCATTCTAGATCTTCAAAAGCGAGTTGTTGTTCGAAGATGGTTTTCAGTTTATCTCTGTATTGGTCAGCCTCACCAAATATATCGAGGATACAGTTACTATCCACAGTATGGTTGGTTAAGTTCGGTGACGATATATATGTAAAGCGGTAATCGGTATCGACTTCCCAAAACCAATCACCAACGGTCTTTGCGAAATCTTTGAATCGCTGCTGGCTATGCGTGAGTTCCTGAGTGCGTGCAGTGACTAGTGACTGAAGACGTTCACGGTAGTCAATATCGATAATTGCGCGCTCCAGTAGAGGTCTGAATCGCTCAAGTACCCTGCGGCAATTTGGAGTGAACTGCCCTTTTTTCGAATGAAAAAAGAGCAATAGCGCATCTCCAGAACTTACCTTTACACCTGTCAACAACACAGATTGGCAGAACTGTACCATCTCCGGAGATAACTCTTGGAACTCGTGTACCTGGCTTGGGTCATAAAGCGCAATGCTGTCTCCGTTCATCGAGCGGATAAACGTATTGCCTATGGGCCAGATACTGGATTCAAAAAAACGGCACGTTGTCACAAGCTCTTGCAAAGGTGCTGTTTCGTCTTCTCTGGTGAGCACCAAAGCATGCTCAAATCCGATATACTTGCGCAATACAGAAAGCAAACTATTGAAAACTTGACGTTTATTGTTAGCCCCTGCCATTGCGGCAATACCTGCAAGAATCGCAGTGTTTTCTTCACGTAATTGCTTTTCCCGCTCTCTTGTCCGCAGTAAATCAAGCAATGTTTCTTGTAGTTTTTCAGATTCATAATTCGCCATTGCTTAATCCTTATGAAACAAAACAGCTGAAATCATCAAATTACCATGGGCGTTTTCCCCGCCCACAAACTGTCCCTGCTCACCAAAAGTAAATGGAGCAACAAAAGGAGCCGTTTGCATTGCGCTTTTAACGTACTGTGCCACTTCTTCCATGCGATGCTGTACTCTAAGCATGCAACCAGCACAATAAATTGTAATCCCACCGATTGGGTTGAGGTGAGCCTCATTTGCGTAAATGTTACTTGCAGAATTCACCACTCGTCCCGCCCGAGTAATCAATCGCTCCTCTGTGCCTTGCATGAAGTAAAGAGTTTCGCCTGCTTCAACTTTGGCAAATAAGGTGATACCACCACGCTCCGTGGTTTTTAATGGGTGTGCTAATTTGAAATAAGGGAGATCATGTACAATACCAGCAACGCGGCCGAGCGGGTTTAAGCTGCTGTTGCCAATAATATTTTCTGCATCATCTAACGATTGGTTCATCCACTCTTGGTAGACTTCAATAGCCGGTTTATTGTCGAGCTCAATGAGCTCCCTGCCCTCGACTTTGGTCGCTTTTGCGGATAGCCCTGTACTGGCATAGCCTGAGTGAAAGGAATAGCTGATATGGCAAGATGGGTATATTACACTGATTCCTACCCCTTCTTGCGTGTGTTGTTCTTGGGTGAAAATTTTCCAATTCCCTTGGATATTGTCATCGGCAGCACTACCGCCAATGATTGGCACAGACGTGCATAGCTCATCTTCTATTCCCTGAATGACTTCCTCTTCATGCCCTGGGCTTGCGTGCAGTACGATTAATGCCGGTAACTCTCCGGAACGACCGCTGTTAGCAATAGCCTTTAGTAGAGCTTGCCTTGCCATGTCATATTTAGAATTGTTGGTCGAGACAATTGCTGTTCCGTATGCACCGTGAAAATCTGAAATAGCCCATAGTGCGACACCCAAGCCATGGTGATAACCGCCTTCTGTCATCACGCCTTGGCAGGATGTACACCCTAAAATTTGTGCATTAGGAAAAGCAACGGCTAATGCTTCTTGAAAAGTGACAACGTCATATTTTTCTGAAAAGTAGACAAGGATCAATTTAGGGTTAGCAAGCTTTGCTTGTAATTGAGTGATGGCTTCTTGAATAGCATAAGATGCTGTTGCCTGTGAAGAAAAGCTTGTAGCGATATCCATGGGGAATTTTTCTATCGATTGATTTGAATTATTACTTATACCTACCTGAGCTCAAGATAATGTACTGGCATACGATCAATAAATTATGGTTTAAATAAATGATCAAATGGAATTGTAAGCCTCTTGAAACTACTGGATGGTATTCTTACATGCATCAGATCGGGTGTCTGCTTTTTTATTGTAATTAATTAAAGTTATGGACGTAATGACCGTTAATGATAGATATATCCCTAATCGTTGGGGTGGTATTTGGGTGTAAGATCTCAGTTATATGGAAGATGAGGGAACGATGGATAACAGAGTTGTACTGGTTACTGGCGGGGCAAACGGGATAGGTAGAGGGATTGCAAACTACCTGTCTAAAAATACGATAGTTATTGCTGCTGATATTGACGAAAATGCAGGGTTCCAGTTGGTCTCAGAGAACCCTTTGATTCGCTTCAAACACCTTGATGTTACCAATGAACAGCAAATTGAATCTCTAGTTGAAGAGATAAAATATCAGCACGGTAGACTTGATGCCGTTATTAATAATGCGGCGATAGCAAACCCCTACAACGCCCCGTTACAGGAGCTTGATCTTTACGATTGGAACAACGCGCTAGCTGTCAATTTGACTGCCCCTATGTTGATGGCAAAACACACTTTATCATTACTTAAAGAGACAAATGGGTGCATTGTAAATATTGCTTCCACCCGTTACTTACAATCCGAGCCAAATACTGAAGCTTACAGTGCTACTAAAGGAGGGATTGTTTCATTAACTCATGCGTTGGCTACCAGCTTAGGCCCTGAGGTAAGGGTTAACTGTATATCTCCCGGTTGGATTCATACTTCTGATGAGGAATTACGTGAGGCTGATCACCAACAGCATCTGATTGGCCGTGTCGGTAATGTCGATGATATCGCTTCAATGGTCGGTTATTTGCTCTCAAAAGAGGCTGGATTTATTACTGGTCAGAACTTTGTGATTGATGGCGGGATGACAAAAAAAATGATTTACAGTGAGTAACTCACTCAAAAATTAGGTTTATTATAGTTAACAAATCACTTAGTAAATTGCGTAAATTATAGGGTTTAAAGGTCTAAACCCTATAATTTATAATGTCTGTATGTAACCTGCTTATTCTGCTTGTTTTTTCACCAAGAAAGTTGCAGTTATCTTTTCATCACCTTGTTCAATGTTAACTGCCCACTCCATTTCATCGTGCATACATTCAGGGACCGTAAAGCGCCCTAGCCAACCTTCTGATGTTTCTTCAAAAGTAACGGGAATTGTGCCCATATACATGCTGACCCCTTCTACAGAGGCATTCGGTTTAACATTTCTGTTATCAATTTGTATCGTTAGCTCTTGATTCGCTTTTGCTGGATACGGCATCAAAGAGATATTTAACAGTTTACCGCTTTTATTTGAGAGGCATTTTTCTGCTGATAATTGGCATGTTGTTGCAGTATTATTTTCAGCTTGTTCATTCTTATAGGTGACTGTTCTCCATACAAATGCTGTGATCAATACAGCTAAAAGAAAAAGAATTTGGATTAATCTGCCTTTGGTGAGCTTTTCTGCAGCCATGATTTTACGTGCTTCCCATGTTACAGAGGTCAAAGTTTTCACATAAATGTTGCTTAACCGTAAACATTGTGTGGGCTTGACCCTGTCAATCATTAGTTATCTAAAGTAGTATATGGCACTGAAAATGCCACTTTTACAACAAAATAGCAATTTAATTACTGGGGTGTTTAAAAAAATAACACAGTGATTATTGAAGCTTTGGGTGGTATTGCGACAACTTGTTGTTCGCACAAGGAAAAAGAGTGTAGTTGAACAATTAAAATTGGAAGCATGCAACATGAGCCAAGTAAAGCAGCTTGAACAAAACTACAACTATACGGTCGTTCGTCAATTCACCTTGGTTACTATCCTATGGGGAATTGTTGGAATGGGCGTTGGTGTATTGATTGCCGCTCAGCTGGTATGGCCGGCACTAAACTTCGACCTTCCTTGGTTGACATATAGCCGTTTACGACCATTGCACACAAATGCAGTGATTTTCGCATTCGGTACCAGTGCGCTATTTGCTACGTCTTACTACGTAGTACAGCGTACGTGTCAAACAAGACTTTTCGGTGGGAAATTAGCGTCGTTCACCTTCTGGGGCTGGCAAGCTATCATTCTATCAGCGGCGATTTCGCTGCCGTTAGGTTGGACTTCTGGTAAAGAATACGCAGAGCTGGAGTGGCCGATTGATATCGCCATTGCAGTTGTCTGGGTAGCCTATGCCATCGTCTTCTTCGGTACAATGATCAAAAGGAACACATCACATATTTATGTGGCTAACTGGTTCTTTGGTGCCTTCATCCTAACCGTTGCCGTTCTGCACATTGTTAACAGTATGGCTATCCCAGTATCCATGACTAAATCCTATTCGGTTTACTCTGGTGCTGTTGATGCCATGATACAGTGGTGGTACGGACATAACGCGGTAGGCTTCCTGCTAACAGCGGGTTTCTTGGGGATGATGTACTACTTCGTACCTAAGCAAGCAGGACGTCCTGTTTACTCATACCGTCTGTCTATCGTTCACTTCTGGGCGCTAGTATCTCTATACATCTGGGCAGGCCCTCACCATCTTCATTACACAGCCCTACCTGACTGGACTCAGTCTTTGGGTATGGTGATGTCTTTGATCCTATTTGCTCCATCTTGGGGTGGTATGATCAACGGTATCATGACGCTGTCAGGTGCATGGCATAAACTGCGCTATGACCCTATCCTTCGCTTCCTAGTCGTTTCCCTGTCTTTCTACGGCATGTCGACTTTCGAAGGCCCAATGATGTCAATCAAGACGGTTAACGCCCTTTCTCACTATACCGACTGGACTATCGGCCACGTTCACTCTGGTGCGTTAGGTTGGGTTGCAATGGTTTCTATCGGTGCGGTTTACCACTTGATCCCTAAATTGTTCGGCCAAGAGCGTATGTACTCAATTAAATTGATCAACGTTCACTTCTGGCTAGCAACAATCGGTACAGTGCTTTACATCGTTGCGATGTGGATTTCTGGGGTTATGCAAGGTCTGATGTGGCGCGCGGTAAACACCGACGGTACATTGACTTACAGCTTTGTTGAGTCTCTACAGGCTTCTTACCCATTCTACTTCGTTCGCTTCGTAGGCGGTGCAATCTTCTTGGCGGGTATGTTCCTAATGGCATACAACGCATACAAGACAATTCTTGCGCCAAAAGAAAGCCTTAAAGCCGCAGAGCAACCAGCATAAGGAGTACCGACAATGGCTAATAATCGTCATGAAATCGTAGAAAAAAATGTCGGCCTTCTTGCAATCCTTATCGTGATTGCGATCAGTTTTGGCGCCTTGGTAGAAATCACTCCATTGCTTTACCAAGACCAAACGACTGAGCCGGTTGAGAACCTTCGTCCATACACTGCTTTGGAAATGGAAGGCCGTGATATTTACATCCGTGAAGGTTGTAATGTTTGTCACAGCCAGATGATCCGCCCATTCCGTTCTGAAACTGAGCGCTATGGCCACTACTCTGTAGCTGGCGAAAGTGTTTGGGAACACCCATTCCTATGGGGCTCAAAACGAACTGGTCCTGATCTAGCTCGCGTTGGCGGCCGTTATTCAGATGACTGGCACCGAGTTCACCTTCGTGATCCTCGTGCAGTGGTTCCTGAATCAAACATGCCTGGTTTCCCTTGGCTTGAAGAAAACGTACTTGATGGCAAGTTGACGTCTAAGAAGCTTGGAATCTTCAAGAACCAATTCGGAGTGCCTTATACCGATGAGCAAGTGGCAAACGCTGGCGAAGAAGTGAAAGGCAAGACTGAGATGGATGCAATCATTGCTTACCTCCAGTCACTCGGTCACGCAATGAAATAAGGGGGCACCATGGATATTGGAACCATTCATAGCATTTGGACACTGATACTGTTCGGTAGCTTTATTGGTATTGTCCTCTGGGCTTACAGTAAACGCCAAAAATCTCGTTTCGATGAGGCTGCAAATCTTGTTTTTGCAGACGAGGAGCAAGACACGGCAACGCGTGAGAATGACAGGAGTTAGGAAGCATGACTACTTTTTGGAGTCTATGGATAACAATCATCACGCTGGGTACCCTAACTGGTATTGCTGCCCTACTGATTTGGTGTAGCAAGGACAAAATGGGTGTTGAAGAAGGTGAGGATATGGGTCACGAGTACGACGGTATTCGTGAGATCAACAACCCACTGCCTAAATGGTGGTCCTACATGTTTTGGGGCACCATTATTTTCGGTCTGCTTTACCTGTTCCTTTTCCCGGGTTTAGGTAACTACAAGGGCTTCTTGGGCTGGACGAGTTCTGATCAAACTGTTCGTTCAATCGAAGAATCCAAACTGGCAATTGCCAATGCCCAGAAAGAGCAGCGTTTGAACCAGTATGCAAAAGAGTTGGATGACGCCGAAACCCGCTTCGGTGAAACATTCAAAACTTTAGCTTACGATGCCTCAGGCAACACGTTATTGCCAATCACTCAGATCGCTGAGAGTGAAGAAGCAATTAAGGTCGGTCAACGTTTGTTCTTGCAGAACTGTGCGCAATGTCATGGCTCGGATGCCCGTGGCCAGCTTGGCTACCCTAACCTGACAGATGGCGCTTGGTTGTATGGTGGTGAAGCCGAAACCATCAAGACAACCATCATGGATGGTCGTCAAGGTGTCATGCCTGGCTGGATTGATAGCCTTGGTAAAGATGGCGTAACAGAAGTGACCAGCTATGTACTAAGCATGTCTGGGCGAAGTGTGAATGCCAAAGAAGCGGCTGCTGGTAAGCAGAAGTTCGTGGTCTGTGCAGCCTGTCACGGTACAGATGGTAAAGGTAACCCTGCATTTGGTGCGCCGGACCTAACTGACAACACATGGCTATACGGTGGTTCACGCCGTGCGGTTGAAGCAACCATTGCTCACGGCCGCCAGGGTGTGATGCCTGCTTGGAAAGATATTTTAGGCGAGGAGAAAGTACAGGTTATTTCAGCCTATGTATGGAACCTAAGCCAAGACACTTCTAAGTAACAATTCATACAACACTCGGTTACAATTTGATCGAGTTTTTTGTACAAATTTCCGAGACTTAACGACTAGCCCCTGTTATCTTCAGGGGCTAAATCCCTCTAAGCGACATAGGTAATCAATATGGGTAAACCTTGGTATAAGCAGTTCTGGCCATGGTTCGTTTTTGCCATCCCTGCTACTTCAATTGTTTATAGCCTGACAGCTGTCTATATCTTTTCTCAAAACAAAGTCGACCTAGTCGCTGAAGACTATTACAAGAAAGGCAAGGCGATTAACCTCGACCTATCCCGCCTTCGTGTTGCCGATGCCTTGAATTTGAAAGCGCAAGTTGCTGTTAGTGACAAAGACATCAATGTTTTTTTCAATAAAGGTGATCTAGATAACTATCCAAATTTGCGTGTGACATTCACACACCGTACTCTAGCTAATAAAGATTTTACTCAAATGGTGAGCGCCGATTTATCAGGGACTTATCGCTTTGAATCTCCTGAGGTTATTGAAGGTCCATGGTTTGTTGAGCTTGAGCCGTTTGATGGAGACTGGATGTTACAAGGACGTGTTAACCTGCCAACATCCGACCCGATTTCGCTGTACGGGCAGATTAAGGAATGACGAAAGACTGTTACCATTGCGGCGATCCTGTTCCACAGGATTGCCATCATCATGTAGAAATTCTCGGCCAGATCCGTGAAATGTGCTGTCCAGGCTGTGAAGCGGTAGCACAGACCATTGTGGATAGCGGCCTTACCTCTTACTACGAGTACCGCACTGCCCCGGCAGAGAAAGCGGACTTGGTGCCGCAGCAACTGCAATCTCTCCTCCTCTACGATCACGATGAAATCCAGCAAGAGTTTGTCCGTGACAACGAAAATTGCAAAGAAGCGTCTTTATCACTAGATGGTGTTTCTTGTGCCGCTTGTGCATGGCTTATTGAGAAGCAGTTGATGCGCGAAGCTGGCGTTGTATCCATTAAAGTAAATACAACAACGCACCGAGCACTATTAGCCTGGGACCCAGACACGGTTAAGCTCAGCCACCTTTTGGGCGTTATCCACCGTTTAGGCTACAAAGCCGCCCCTTTTGAAGCTGATGCACAAGAGCAGCAATACCACCGCACCATGAAGGGCTACCTCTACCGACTAGGTATTGCAGGCATTGCGACAATGCAGGTGATGATGCTGGCTATCGCATTGTATTTTGAAATCTTCGGTGACTTAGATGCCGAGTTCAAAAACTACCTCCGCTGGGTCAGTCTGATATTCGCAACTCCAGTCATGCTCTACTCGGCATTGCCCTTCTACCTCAATGCTTGGCGTAACCTGCGGGCAAAAACATTAGGAATGGATGTTCCCGTCTCAATTGCCATGTTATTTGCCTATGTGGCAAGCCTTTATGCAACAGTAATGGAAAAAGGCGAAGTCTTCTTCGAGTCGATTTCTATGTTCGCTTTCTTCTTGTTGCTTGGTCGATTTCTTGAAATGCGTGCACGGCGCCACGCCGCTGCAGCCAGTGCCAACTTATTAAAGCTGGTCCCGGCAATGGCAACATTGGAAGACGGCTCACAGGTCGCTGCCAAGACATTAAAAGTGGGTGACGTTGTCACGGTGCTGCCTGGTGAAAGCTTACCTGCTGATGGTGAAATTCTAAAAGGCCAAACGGCTATCGATGAATCTATGGTGACAGGCGAATCTATGCCTGTGCCAAGAATCGTGGGTGATACGGTTTATGCAGGTACAATCAATGGAGATAACCATATTACCCTCAAGGTAACCAAAGACCGCCAGAATTCACTCATTTCAAATATTGTTCGCTTACAAGATGAAGCACAAAGCTCGAAACCTAAGGTGGCAGAGGTTGCAGATATTGTCGCACGCTACTTTGTTGCAGCAATTTTAATCATCTCAGCTGGCACTTGGCTTTACTGGTATCAGCATCGCCCTGAAGATGCCCTGTGGATCACCTTAGCTGTTTTGGTAGCCACTTGCCCGTGCGCCCTATCCCTTGCTACCCCAACGGCTCTCACCTGTTCTACTTCAAGCCTTGGGCGTTTGGGGATCCTATTGCGCCGCGGCCATGTGCTGGAAACGCTATGTAACGTCAACCAACTAGTGATCGATAAAACCGGCACGTTGACTGAAGGTAATATTCGCCTAGTGCAAACCCAGACTTTCAATGAGTACTCTGAAGAGAAGTCATTACAAGTTGCAGCAGAACTGGAGCGATTTGCCAATCACCCTATTGCAAGGGCGTTTTCTGCTTACCGTAGCGATAAACCTTTGTTCAACGACGTTGAGAATGAGATTGGCAGCGGTTTGTCTGGGAGCATAGATGGTCAAGAATGGCGAATTGGTAAAGCTGAATTTGTTTTAGCCTTGAACCCTAATAAAGAGCAACTGCTGGCAGCGTGTGATAACCGATTTCAGGTATGGCTGAGCTGCGATGGCGATCTGGTTGCTAGTTTTATGTTAGATGACCCTATTCGCGAAGATAGCCCTGAGCTTATCAAGCAGTTCCAAGCCGAAGGCATTAAAGTGACTATGCTGACCGGTGACCATTCAGCATCCGCACAGGTAGTCGCCGATAAACTGGGTGTCGATAACCTTGAAGCAGGTGTCTCTCCTGAAGGCAAATTGGAATACCTCAGAAGCCTGGACAAAAACAAAGTGGCCCTAATGATTGGTGACGGTGTCAACGATGCCCCTGTACTCGCAGGTGCACACCTTTCTGTTGCCATGGGTGGTGGTACCGATATAGCCAAGTCATCGGCAGATATGGTATTACTGGGCGACCAGCTATCTCGTATTCTACGTGCCAGAAAGCTGGCACAAAAGACACGTAAAATCATCCGGGAAAACCTCGCTTGGGCGCTTGGGTACAATTTGATCATCCTACCGCTGGCTGTCGCTGGATTTGTCGCACCCTATATCGCTGTTGTGGGTATGTCGGGAAGTTCGATCATTGTTGTTTCAAATTCTTTAAGGTTATTAAAAGAAAATGGCTAGTCTTTACTTGTTAATCCCCATTGCGATTGTCTTCGTATGTATAGCTGTCGGGATTTTTCTTTGGGCTGTTCGTACTGAACAGTTTGAAGATCTTGAACGCCAAGGCTATGACATCTTGTTTGACGAAGATGAGTCAAAGCCGACTGAAAACAAGAATGAACGCGCTGCTGATGAGATAAGTGGTGATCATGGTAAGCGTTGATTTCTATGCGGCGTTCATCATAGGTTTGATGGGGGCTGGCCATTGTTTGGGCATGTGTGGCGGGGTTTCTGCTGCTATTACCCTCGGTGTACAAAACAACCAACATACTTCCCGTTGGCCATATTTAGTGTTATATAATCTCGGCAGAATCGCATCGTACATGATTGCCGGAGCGATTATCGGTGGTGCTTTTGCTAACCTTGCCAGCTATGGTAGTCAGGTTACTGCATTGGCATCATTACGGTTACTAGCCGCTACTATGATGATTTTACTCGCTTTATACATAGGCCAATGGTGGCATGGTGTGAGTAAAATTGAAGTGATGGGCAAAGGGCTATGGCGTTTTCTATCACCAATGGCAACAAAACTGCTACCGTTACGCAGCCCCCTCGCCGCAATTCCTTTCGGGGCATTATGGGGCTGGCTCCCATGTGGTTTAGTGTATTCCACATTGAGTTGGGCCGCTGTTGCAGGCAGTGCCACCTCAGGTGCTAGTGTGATGTTAGCATTCGGTTTAGGCACCCTACCTGCCATGATCGCGGTGGGAACTATGGCAAACCAGCTGCAGAAGTGGCTTAAAAATCTTTACTTTAAGAGAGCGAGTGCCTTGCTGTTATTGGCCTACGGGGTTCATACTGGTTATATCGCAATCAAACAAATAATGTAGGCTTTTTTAATACTCGTCATAATGATTCATATTATGTTAAAATATTGACCTACATCAAATTGGTTAGACAGGCTTATGATATCAGACAAACTAACAACCAAACGTATCCAATCAGGCGGGTGTGCGATCCATTGTCAGGATTGCAGCATCAGTCAGTTGTGTATTCCATTTACGTTGAATGAGTCTGAGCTAGATCAGCTAGATCAAATTATCGAACGCAAAAAGCCAATCCAGAAAGGACAAGAGCTTTTTAAAGCGGGTGATGAACTGAAGTCACTGTACGCAATTCGTTCGGGTACAATCAAGAGCTACACCATTACTGAGCAAGGTGATGAGCAGATCACTGCCTTCCACTTGGCTGGTGATTTGGTGGGTTTTGATGCCATCAACGAAATGATGCACCCGAGCTTTGCCCAGTCTTTGGAAACATCAATGGTTTGCGAGATTCCATTTGAAATTCTCGATGATCTGTCAGGGAAAATGCCAAAACTTCGTCAGCAAATCATGCGTCTGATGAGTAACGAGATTAAAGGTGATCAGGAAATGATTCTGCTGCTATCTAAGAAGAACGCTGAAGAGCGTTTGGCAGCCTTCCTGTACAACTTGTCTCTACGTTTCTCACAGCGAGGCTTCTCACCTCGTGAGTTCCGCCTGACAATGACTCGTGGTGATATCGGTAATTACCTTGGCCTGACTGTTGAGACAATCAGCCGTCTGCTAGGTCGTTTCCAAAAATCTGAAATGCTGAGTGTTAAGGGTAAATACATTACTATCCTTAACCACGAAGAACTTGCGAAGCTTGCCGGTGTGAATAAAAACACTATTGCCTAAGCTAATCGCCTAAGTGAATGATTATAAAAAGTGATACGCGAGCCGTATCACTTTTTTTATATTAATTTCCCGCCGTTACTCCCCTATTCTTACCCTTTACGTTAAAGTTATTAGTAACCAAAGACGCTTTTTGTGACATTTTCATAACAAGCAACTGATTTTGGTAAGATAACTCTGAATGTTTCTCTGCCCGAAAGTGACAGATAGATATCATTCCTTTAAGGGAACAGAGACTGGTTTAGATGCCAACACGGTTTGTGTAAGGGGGCAGTTATGACCAAATACAGCAATATACTCGTTGTTGCCGATCCAGCGCAGGATCATCAACCAGCATTGTCTCGCGCTATTCACCTTGCTCGTCGCTCTGACGAGGTAAAAATTACTCTTTTCTTGGCAATCTATGACTTCTCGTATGAGATGACATCTATGCTCTCTGCCGATGAACGGCAAGCAATGCGGCGTGGTGTTGTTATGCAGCGTGAGGAATGGTTGAAAGATCTCATCCGTCCGTATACCGATGACGGCTTTAATATTCAGTTGACGGTTGTCTGGCACAACCGTCCTTATGAAGCCATTATTGCTGAGGTATTCAGTAATCATCATGACTTAATTATCAAAGCGACCCATGACCACGATAAGATTGGCTCTGTGATTTTCACACCGACTGATTGGCACCTGCTGAGAAAGTGCCCTTGTCCGGTATTGATGGTGAAAGATCATAGTTGGCCAGAGAACGGAAAAATCTTGGCTAGCGTTAATCTTGCTGCGGATGATGAAACCCACGATAAATTGAATGACTCGATTGTTGACGAGGCTAAATCTGTCGCCGATTTACTAGGTGCGGAAGTTAACTTGGTTAACGCTTACCCTGCCACGCCGGTTAACATCACCATTGAACTGCCTGAGTTTGACCCGGCTTCATATACTGATGCAGTCAGGGGACATCATCTCAAATCAATGAAGGCGCTACGACATAAGCACGGCTTACCTGAAGAACAGACGCATGTGCTTGAAGGGTTACCGGAAGATATCATTCCTCAGGTTGCCGAAGATATTGATGCTGAGCTAGTGATTCTCGGCACGACTGGGCGAACAGGTTTATCTGCAGTGTTTATTGGTAATACCGCCGAGCACACTATTGATAGCCTCAATTGTGATTTATTGGCGCTGAAACCAGAGGGGTACGTTAGCCCCTTAAGTCCTAACCTTCCATAAAACAAACACTATGCTCATTAAAAAAGCCTCGCAAGAGGCTTTTTTAATGATAGTTTTCTAGATGTGCGCACTAACGTAACTCGATAGGCTGAACCGGCTGTACTTGGTTGCTTGCAGGCTTTTCTTCAGCATTTGCCAGTTTTTTCAGCAGTGATGTCAGATAAAGTTCATTCCGAATCTTATTACAGTAAGCGTGGCTAATATTACGTCGATTCCACTCACTGGCAATGGCAACTCGAGTCTGGGTGGATCTTCGCCCAAAGGCGTAAGTTTCACAGATTTCAAGATTGCTCATTTGTTGTGGTGTTTTGGTGACAGTGCTACTGCGCATACCTAACTGCTGTGATTGCGAAGAAGAGCAACCTGCCAAGCTTGATAAGCAAAGTGCAATAAGCGCTGTTTGAAGCGGCTTTGAACGGCGAATCATTGAAGGTGTAAGCATAATATTGATTTATAATGATTTGTTGTCTTTCGCCATTATAACCGATTACGACTTACATCCAATCTAAATTCAAGCCCCTACGTTTCTCTATGATTAACTGTGAGCTTTATTCAAACCATAAATAGCAGAAATGAAAAAGGGCTGATTAGCACATATCAGCCCTTTAAAGGATTCGACTTTGTAAATTAGTCAGCAGTATTGTAGTGATACTCAAAGACTGAATGGCTTGAATCATTCACTCGGGCATCGCCAATATGGCCAGCAGGCATTGAAGCATCACCTGAAGTGGTTAACTGGGCCTCCATCACATTCATTGCCGGAGTATTCGCCTGCTGAATCAAGTGTGTTGTAGGAGCTGTACGCTCACCGGTTGTTGAAAGGTGGTAGTCCAGTACATCATTTGCCATTGCTTGTGAAGACAGAACCAAAGCGCTGATGATAACGAAAGCTGATTTTTTCATAACCTACCTCTGTGTCTATTATCAGTACCCTCTGTCCTTGAGAGTGTTGAACAATTCTTTGTGAGGTTTGAACTCCCTCACTTGATGTACACATTGTAGGGTTATGCTTGTCTTAATCCCATGGCAGAAATGGATTAGTGATATATCAAATACGCATCTCTGAATGCCAGCTTAATACTAAAAATGCATCTCGGTTGCTTATCTTGTATAGCGCTTTACTTGTTTGTTACCCGTAGTTGCTTGATTTCTTGCTCTAGCCAACGGTACTTATCGGTGTTCCAGTGCTTTTGGTTATACGTCATCACAACATCCAGAATGTCTCGTCGTTCAGGTTGGCCTGCCTCATCCATTTCCACAAACTGAAAGGTTTGTTGATCAACAATTTTGTATAGCTCTCTTGGGGCAATAAACAGCATGTCTTCAGTTCGCAACGCTTGTAAGATTGGGTGAGCATGCTGGCTTCGAAAAGCAGGTTTCTCACGTAGTTTGGCATACCTTTTCACAAGCTCCATTTGTTGATTGAAGCCAGGTACAACCATACCTGCCCAGCGATAGTTATCTAACTCTTCAATCGGTATCGGCTGATTTTCTTGGACAAACCCACGGCGGCAAATGAAACCAATTTGGCTCTTGGCAATGTTCTTCTGGTACACATCTTTAGGGGTGTCTAGGGGCTGGTAAGTAATGGCTAGATCACAACGGCCATCTTGTAGTTGGGTGATAGTACTGGAGCCAAAACTGTATAGTTCCAGTTCTACATTAGGACAAGTACGGTTAAATAAACGATAGATTTCGGTGCCATAGCTCTCTATCAAGAAACCATTGAGTGCGATTCGAAAGCGCCCTTCCATTTGACTTGGTTCAAACTGCCTGCTCTCCAGAGCTTTTTCAAGTTGAGTATAAATACCTGGCAATACGGATGCGAGTTCTTCTGCCCGTGGAGTAAGTTTCAGGCCACGGTTATGACGAACGAACAGTTGATCATCCAATGCTTCTCGTAAACGTCCAAGTGCCCTGCTCACAGCTGGCTGGCTTGTATCAAGCCGATCGGCTGCCCGATGAGTATTCTTCTCTTCCAATAACACTAGAAGGACTTTGAGGAGGTTTAGATCTAGTGTATTCAAATTCATTTGCTTTCCATTTATAGTTTGCCTACATACATATACTATGCTGATTTATAGGCGAATATCCACTGTATGTAACATGTGTTTGTAGCCAACAAAGATGAAATTGATAACGAAAAAAGGCGAGCAACTCTAGTGTGAGAACTTTCATTGCTAGAATATATATCGTTATAAGATTTGCCTAAGTGGTTTAGTAGTTAGCGACTTTCATTAATTATAAATAATTTTATTAAAGTCATTTTACTATCTATTTAATTCCATTAATCAAAAAGAAATCATAACTTTGCTTTTTATTTTTATTGATTCTTAGTTTTAAAATCTTATCAAGTGAATAGTTATAGTAAAAACATTAGGTGTTTGCATATCACGAAAAATGAGCAGTAATTTCATGTTTTCATCATTAATAATCTTTATCAATCAAAAACTATTATAGAATAGCCGTCATGAAAGAATAGCAGTAGATGAATGGCCTAATTGAAAATTATAGGTGCTATAGGATAGCCATGGGCAGGATTTATGATGAAAAAGACTATTTTGCAATTTATGTTCACAAAGTTTTTAGCAAAACAATGATAGAAGTAGGCCACCTTTCATTAACTGCAATTGTTGAAGTTCAATTTAAGAATAATATGAACCGATATCACAAATTACCAATCAAATTACGTGAAGTCAAATACAACGAAATGCAGTTTGAGCGTGGTTATTGGAAGCGTTATAGAAAGAAATAAGTGATTGATAGAATTGCTATTTTTCTTAAGGTTTAGCGCGAGTAATTTTTTAAAATATGCAGGAAATTGTTTCATGGATAAAGAACAGGCACTTAATGAGTTTAGGGTTCGTGGTTTCTCACAAGTCTATTGCTTATTTGAGAATACATGCGGTTATATTCTTACAGGGAAATTGATTAATTACTCAATTACCTTATCTATTGATCTTATTGATAATTTTGAATCATATTTACTTATTAAAAGTGTCAGTAAGATTAAGCTAGACAGTCAATCTATCAAAGTACCCTACTCTGATATTCGTGGAGAGACACTTGAAAAATGGACCCAGTCAAACATTAGAAATATCAGAAAAATGGAAATGAAAATACAAGCGAAAAAAGTAAAAGCCATGTGTATCAGACACATGAAAAGAACGAATGGGATTTTAATATAGGTGTTATAAATAACTATGAAAAACAAGACATTCTTTTACAGGATGTTGACAGCATTAACTCTGGTATCCTTATTCTTAGTATTTTTGCTCGTAGTTGATGATTCAGATACCTCTCCTTCTCTAGCCTGCCAGCAGAGTCCAAAATGTTGGTCTAAGTGGCATAATAGTTACGCAGAATCAGAGTGTAAGCCATTAATTGAGAAGTTTGCAGAATACGGTGTCGAATGGAAAATACGCTTCAAACATCCGCTGTTTAATCGATCAACCCTCAGCAGTGAGGACAAGCAAAATCTTCTATATATTGGCGATCGTGTTCAGTTTGTACAAGCTGACGGTTCGAAAAGAAATATGCAATATGGCTGTTTCTTTGATACACAGAGCCTTAATGCCCTCGATGTCGTGTTGTGGGATGTTCTTGATGGAAAATGATATGAAGTGTCTGCTGTCAGCAGTAAAAAAGGGAGAATAAAAGCTATTCTCCCTTTCTTTTTGATTAGATGTTGGTCACATCAATAAACATTGATTCGTCAATGTTAGTGGATGAGACAACCGCTTCGCTGAATTCGTACTCTTCACGTTCGCCTTCGCGATCCAGCGGTAGGTTAACAAAGTCAAACAGGTTTCGGTCAGCCAGTTGGCTTGGGCTAACATTTTGAATTGATTTGAAAATACTCTCTACGCGACCTGGGGTCTTTTTGTCCCAGTCAATCAGCATTGCCTTGATAGCCTGACGCTGCAAGTTTTCCTGAGAGCCACATAGGTTACAAGGAATAATTGGGAACTCCTTGTGCTCTGCGTATTTGATCAGGTCTTTTTCACGGCAGTAAGTTAACGGACGGATAACTACATTACGGCCATCATCAGAGCGTAGCTTTGGTGGCATCGCTTTAAGGCGAGAGCCATGGAACATGTTCAAGAACATGGTTTCTACAATGTCATCCAAATGGTGACCTAGAGCCAGTTTCGTCGCACCAATTTTCTCAGCGAATGAGTACAGCGTACCACGGCGTAGACGTGAGCAAAGGCCACATGTGGTCTTACCCTCTGGGATCTTCTCTTTGACTACTGAGTAGGTGTCCTTATCCACGATGTAGTAAGGAATATTCAGCGTTTCAAAGTAGTCCGGCAGAATATGATCAGGGAAACCAGGTTGCTTCTGATCCAAGTTAACAGCAACAACGTCAAACTTGATTGGTGCAGCTTTTTGAAGATTCAACAGGATATCTAGCATCGCAAATGAATCCTTACCACCACTTATGCATGCCATAACAACATCATTTTCTTCGATCATGTTGTAGTCAATAATGGCATTACCAACATTTCTTCGTAGGCGCTTCTGAAGCTTGTTGAATTCAAGGGTTTCTTTTCTAGTGTCTGTTTGATTCATTGCGATTTCTCACACTGCCGACAGTATCGACGGTTGATTTCCTGATTGGATTTTCGTAAGGCGTGGATTATACGGATTTTTGAGGCCAGTTGAAATATTTGTCTTAGCCTAAAGCGCGATATGACATACATACTCACTTTGGTCGTTAACCATAGTTGAAGTAGTACTTTGTTCGTAAAGTAATTTGTCCTGATAGCAAAAGAAAGCCGCATCGAATGATGCGGCTTTAACACGGATGCTTTTTAGTTACTTAAACAAGCCAATGAAGAACAGCTTGATGTAGTCGATCAAACGGCTGAAGAGTCCGCCTTCTTCGACTGATTCCAATGCAACCAAGGGGACTTCGGCTACGTCTTCACCATCAACTTGATAGAAAATTTTACCTACGATTTCACCTTCGCTGATCGGAGCAGTTAGCTCTGAAGTCAACTCGACGGTTGCATTCATTTTGCTCACATCACCACGTGACAAGGTCACGTATGTGTCTTCCATCGTACCTAAAGAAATGGTGTCGGTATTACCCATCCACACTTTTTCATTGATTAGCTCATCACCCTGCTTGTGCGGTGAGACAGTCTGGAAGAAACGGAAGCCGTAGTTTAATAGCTGCTTGCTCTCCGCTTCACGTGCTTTCGGACTGCTTGAGCCCATAACAACAGAAATCAAGCGCATGTCGCCTTCTGTCGCCGAACTGGCCAAGCTGTAGCCGGCACCACTGGTATAGCCGGTCTTCATACCGTCAACATTCAGGCTACGGTCGGCCAGTAAACCATTTCGGTTGCGCTGAGTGATATTGTTGTATGTAAACGAGCGTTCGCTGTAGATTGAGTAGATGTTCGGGAGATCTTTGATCAGCGCACGGCCAAGTAACGCAATATCGTATGGTGTTGAGTACAGTTGATCGCTATCTAAACCATGTGGGTTAGAGAACGAACTGTTGTTCATGTTCAGCTTTTTGGCCCAAGAGTTCATCAGGCTAACAAATGCCCCTTCAGAACCTGCCACATGTTCAGCAATTGCTACACTGGCATCATTGCCCGACTGAACAATCAAGCCACGGTACAAATCCATCATGTTTACTTCGGTATTTACCTCAATAAACATCTTTGACGAATCTGGGAAGTTACGTGCCCACGCATTGCGGCTGATCACCACCAGATCTTCTTCGCTGATGTTGCCGCTTTTCATTTCTTGGCCAGCAACATAGCTTGTCATTAGCTTAGTCAGGCTCGCTGGATTAAGTTGCTCATGGGCATTTTTTTCAACAAGAACCTGACCAGTATGGTAATCCATCAAGACATAGCCGTTTGCACCCAGTACCGGTGCATCGGGAATGACTGTAGGTGCAGCAAAGGCAGAGGCCGAAAGACAAAGTGTACCTGCAGCTAAGGTGCGAAAAGAGTGTTTCAGTTGTATATTCATTATTCTCGCCGTCGATGGTGTTATTGGGAGCAGTATATCTAACCTAAGAACGAAATCTTGTAAGCTTTACGAAGTCTTACGTTATTGTAAAATCCGTTACAACTGGCAGTTAAGTTAGTGTATTTTTTAACCCAAGATATAAAATTTCAAGCAACTTTTCCTGCTTTACTTCGCGTATTTCAATGCTGATCGCTTCAATTCATACCTGCAATCCAATATTCAGGCATAGCGCACGCGTAAAAATGCCGTTAGGATAAAGTAAAGCAATATTTTCTCAGGCAGAGATAAGTCGACATAAAGGAATGACAATGACTTTCTATGAAAAACTAGTACAGCATAATAAGAAGATTTCTCGGCTTGAACACCTTGAAGCCATTTGTGGCTGGGATCAGGCATCCATGATGCCAGAGGGAGGTAACCAAGCTCGCTCTGAAGCACTTGCAGAGCTTGCCGTTATCAAGCATGAGCTTTCAACTGCACCACAGCTTTCTGACTGGTTTGAACAAGCCGGGCGTGAAGAGTTAGATGCTGAAAAGGTAATCAGCCTTCATGAAATGAAGCGCAGTTGGCAACAGGCTAATGTTTTACCGGCTGAACTGGTAGAGCAGAAATCTTTAGCATGCTCTAAATGTGAACATGCTTGGCGTACTCAACGTGAAAAGAATGATTGGCAAGGCTTCAGCCAGAACCTAAAGGATGTTGTCGAACTGGCTCGGCAGGAAGCGCAAATTCGTGCTGAGGCAACAGGACTGAGCCGTTACGATGCCCTACTCGATCTGTACGAGCCTGGCATGACGACCCGCGAACTTGATGAGCTATTCAGTGATGTAAAAAGCTGGCTACCTGATTTGATCCAACAAATTATGGAACGTCAGAGCCAAGATGTGACAATTCAACCGGTTGGTCCTTTCCCAGTAGAGCAACAACAAGACTTAAGTCGTTCATTGATGACCAAGCTTGGTTTTGATTTTAACCACGGCCGACTGGATAAAAGTATCCACCCTTTCTGCGGCGGTGTGCCTACTGACGTCCGAATTACTACCCGTTATGATGAAGCCGACTTTACATCCGCTCTGATGGGCGTAATTCATGAAACAGGCCACGCTCGCTATGAGCAAGGTTTACCTGAAAAGTGGGCTGGATTACCGGTAGGTAAAGCCCGTTCCATGGGGATCCATGAATCACAAAGCTTGTTCTTTGAAATGCAGCTATCACGTAGCGAGTTGTTCATTGATATCCTTGCCCCGCTTGCCGCTGAGACATTCCAGCGCAATGATGACCCAGCTTTATCAGCTGAGAACCTGACCTTGCTCAACACCCGAGTCAAACCAGGATACATTCGTGTTGATGCCGACGAGGCCACCTATCCTGCCCACGTTATTCTGCGCTATGAGATTGAACGGGATCTGATTGAGGGCAAAATTGAAATCGAAGATATCCCTGAATTGTGGGATAAGAAAATGTCCGAATATTTAGGGGTTTCCACTAAGGGCAATTTCACAGACGGCTGTATGCAGGATATTCACTGGACCTTCGGTGCTTTTGGCTACTTCCCATCGTACACTTTAGGCGCGATGTATGCGGCGCAATTCATGGCAGCCATCAACAAAGAGATGAATGTTGATAACCTTGTTCGTGAACGCAATTTACAACCGATCTTCAACTGGCTTGACCGTCACGTTTGGAAACGTGCTTCAACCGCCTCTACTGATCAGTTACTGATTGATTCAACTGGTGAAAGGCTGAATGCCAAGTATTTCAAGCAGCACCTTGAGCAGCGTTACCTCAAATAAGGAAGCTTGAAGCAATACCAAGCAGGATACAATGGAAAAGAAAGCCGCTAAATATTAGCGGCTTTCTTCAAAAAGGTGATTTGTGCTCTTGTTGTGGTTAGCTTTGATAACGCGTACTTTAGTTGGGCCTCTAGCCTTTCATGCTCTAAAGTTGCGTTTTTGATGCCTTGCAATCCCTCGATGGACTTAGCCCTTCTATAAAGCGATGTGCTCTGCGCAACTTTACACTCAGCCACTTTTAGGCTGACTTTTAACTCTTCGGCTTGTAACTTCCATTCTTGGGCTTCAAGCTTCATAAGCTGTAAAGTGCCGTTGATACCGTTCGATGATGCTTCAGACATACTGCTCATAATGTACATAACTTTTCCTCATCGCTAGTTGATGGCGGTAGATTACCAGTACAAAAAAACACCACTTACCATTTTGCGCCAGCCCGCATTATCTTGATCCGGTTTATACTCATTACATCTTTAGCTTTAGGAGGCTGACAATGAAATATACGGCTGGCGATCTCGATTACAAAGGTGAAGAATCTGGGGTGCATAACTGGATCACCAAACAAGGCAAGAGCTTTTACTGGCATCCAGATTGGCTACATATTGCTGAAGACCAAACCGGCCTCCATGCCAAGCAGCAGTTAGATATTGTAGGAGATGAAAAAGGAACCAAAGACCACGCCGTACTCGCCATCTTAAAGCACCTAAACGATTGGATGGTTGATGAAATAGACAAACACCCAGAAGTGAAGAATCAACCAAAGTTGTAGATAAAAACATCAAAGGCACTGATTGGAAAGTGCCTTTGGTTATTACATTAAGCTAAGTTCAAGGACCGAGTTCACCGAGTCACCATTCCACTTATAGGTAAAGTGTCGGCTTTGACAGACTTTATTTACCAACACAGGTTTATACAGAACATAACAATCATGGCCTTGGTGCCGAACAGATTGGTATACAATCCCATCCCCTTTTTCGACTTTGATTTCACTTGCTAGTGCCTGAGAATGGATGTAATTGGTTGGGTGATAGAGCGTAGAATCTAATAGGTGTTGTTCGCGTAAATCTACTAACTCTGCGTTGAACCAAGCATCAATACAGCGCATCTGAATATCCTGGGCCGGCTCATTGGTATAGCCCATTACCCGCTCCATATGGTGAACGGTTTCTTTTATCGCGGTGTTCACTTCAGGTGAAGCATAATAACCACCGAAATCTGATGTATTGAACCGAGCGCCATCTGGGTTTACATGGGTAAACGCCGCCATCACATAGCTACAATGCGGGATCCCGACTAACCTCTCCTCTGGAGGTATGCGGCCGAAATCACCGGTTTCTTCGGCAAGCCTTGGGTTGGTTATGGCTTCAATAGCAAAGATCGCTTCGAGCTGATCCGGGTCTGCGACATCTTCATACAGGTTGATTGGCGGATATTTCGAAGGAATCAATCGGTAGCAAAGCTGCTCAGAAAAGGACGCCTTGTTCATATCATTGAATTTAATGTCCATTTATGATTGTCCGCCTCGCCACGCATTGAGCCGTGTCGCGACTTGATAAAGGTCAACAACTTTTCCCTGACACATAATTTCCATCGCCGAACGACCAGCAAAGAATGGATGGCTATTCGGTCTTTGTACCCAGTTATATACACTCTCTTCCGCAGTGAACATGATGCGCAGGCACTTATGGATATTAAGGATATAACTCATTCTTTCCAATAGATCTTTCGAGACTTTGGCTGACTCTGGATGCGTACGGTACTTGTTCAGCGTTGAGCGGCTGCTTAATCCAAGCAGTGCCATTTGCTGACTTTGACTACATGACCATTTATCAAGAATGTTAAATACAACGGGCAAGACGGTATTTCCCGCCTGAGCAAGTTGCTGGGATTGATTGGCTTGGGCTGTATTCATTACCACCACTCCATTTGTCCATATATGGACAATGTTAGCATGTTTGTTTTAAAGCAACCACTAAGGACTTGTTCATATTTAAGCATCAGATAAAAAAATACCCAGCCTTTGCTGGGTATTACATTTACCTACACACAGGGTTGAAGAGGTAAGCTTAAGCCTGCGTACTTTTCGCAGTGTTCTCGGCAATCTTCACAATAACCTTAACAGCCTGCTCCATTCCTTCAATCGTGATGAATTCATGGATGCCATGGAAATTGTAGCCACCGGTGAAAATGTTCGGGCAAGGAAGTCCCATAAATGACAGACGTGCACCATCAGTACCACCACGGATAGGTTTGATCAATGGCTGTACATCACATTCAATCATCGCTTGCTTGGCAAACTCAATAATGTGCGGATGAGGCTCAACCATTTCACGCATGTTGTTGTAGCAATCAGTCAAAACAAGCTCAACACGGCCTTTCTTCAACTGGCTGTTCAGTTCATCGACTTTAGCTTGCATGAAGGCTTTACGGCGCTCCAAGCCTTCACGGTCGAAGTCGCGGATAATGTAGCCAAGTTCGGTACGGGCAACCGCTGGCTCCATAGATTTAAGGTGGTAGAAGCCTTCGTAGCCTTCTGTACATTCTGGTGTTTCTTCAGCCGGCATCATCAACTGGAACTGCGCTGCGATGTTCATGGCGTTAACCATCTTGTTCTTGGCTGTACCTGGGTGAACATTGATACCGTGACAGATAACATCTGCAGAAGTGGCATTAAAGTTTTCGTACTCCAATTCACCCACTGGGCCACCATCGATAGTGTAAGCCCATTTCGCACCAAATTTTTCTACATCAA
The DNA here is from genome assembly GCF_003026455.1 of Photobacterium rosenbergii. Classification (GTDB taxonomy): domain Bacteria; phylum Pseudomonadota; class Gammaproteobacteria; order Enterobacterales; family Vibrionaceae; genus Photobacterium; species Photobacterium rosenbergii. The sequence goes on along the minus strand of NZ_PYMB01000003.1, from coordinate 189,945 downwards.
ACAGGTTGGCACCGCGACCAATCTCTTCATCTGGAGTAAAACCAATGCAAATATCGCCATGTGGAATTTCAGGCTTCGCTTTTAGGTGAGCAACCGCAGTAATAATTTCGGCAATACCGGCTTTGTTATCAGCACCTAGTAGAGTGGTACCGTCAGTGGTGATCAGGTTATGGCCGTGTAGCTTGTTCAGATCTGGGTATTGAATAGGTGAAAGTACTTCATCTCCAATACCAAGGGCGATATCACCGCCTTGGTAGTTCTCAACGATTTGAGGCTTCACATCTTTGCCTGACGCATCTGGCGCTGTATCCATATGGGCAATAAAGCCAATTGCCGGTACGTCGTAGTCCACGTTTGAAGGTAATCGTGCAGTCAGGTAACCATTGTCATCCAGTGTGACATCTGAAAGCCCGAGCTCATCGAGCTCTTCTTTCAGTTGTTGAGCTAATACACGCTGCCCTTCAGTACTTGGGCAGTGGGCATTGGCTGGGTTAGATTGAGTTTCAAAGCTTACGTATCGTAGAAAACGCTCAATTAAGTTATCCATGTCCCACTCATTTTGATCAATTCAGTTAATATTCCCAGCAAGTATCCTGATAGGAGCAACTAAATGAATTGCGATGAATCAGTTTTTTGTGCATTAAGTGGAGATTAGTTAGAGCACTGACCAATTTTTTTAACGCAAATCACACCAAACTCGGTATTTTTGATTAACAAATCAACAATTAGTTTGCTTATAAACTGCCAAGACCGTCTTCGTGAGTTAATGCTGTGTGAATGATTCACATGCAAGCTACTTTGGCGATGAATAATTCGACTGAGCCTGATCGTCACCTCGGTGAAGCCGAAGTTAAAGTGTGTGGAAATGTAAAATGTTGATCAGCCGCTATAGAACTCACATCTTATTTAGCCGCCATTCAGTATGTGTGACATTGGTAGAAAATATTTTCTCAAATAGTGCATAAGATGAATTTAAACCAAGGAGGTCTTATGCTGACAAATCTATTTCTACCGCATGAACCCATTGAAAAAACTTTGGATGTTCAAATACCTGTTATCAACGATAATATTCCAGCCAAGCTCAAACTGAGATATAGAAAAGGACAATTAAAAGCAAACTTACACTTCTGCAATAAAGATGGAAATGAAAAGCTAGATTTGTTCTACCCTCGTATTGCTTCGGAGTTCAAGCGTCAGGCGAAGCTTAATTTTACTCAATGCTGCCAATCTCGTTACTTACCCAACTCTTTACTTACTTCTCAAGTGTCGAAGTGGTGCAATGACAACGCCAAGTTGTATATCTCTTACGAAACATCAGATGGAATCAAAGTGACCGAACATCAAAAAGGAGGTATCAGAATCAAAGCCAAAAATAGTGATTTAAATGTTTAACTTTCCTTCTATTTATAAAAAGCCCGGATTAGTATCCGGGCTTTCTTTATTGAGGCGATGTTTTAAATCAGGCTTGAGGGATCCAAGGTGTCACTTTTACTGCTGGCTGTGCAAAACTGACTGATTGGTCATCGGCAAGGGAGGAAAGTTCGATAACTTGTGTCTCACCATTACCAAAGTGAACAACAACACCTTCAACGTCCGGCATGAACCAACCGGAGAACATGCCACCTAAATCAGACAGCATCTGGTTCATTTGAGGGACGAGCTTGGCAACTTCTGATTGATCTATAGACGTACCGTAATCTTTCTTCGCAATGACCTGCATAGACACATCACAGGTAATGCCATCATCGATGACGAAAGTGACATCAGGGTTAGCCTGGCGCAAGTTGCTGTCGACGGGAACAGACAATTCGTTATTGGTTGGAATGACAAGTTGTTCGAAATGCTTGTCCTTGCGCATAGACCCTTCATGGATCTGACAGACGCTGCCGTCTTGCTGGTTAAGAAGGAACAATGCAATTTTTACATCATCATGCCCTTCTTTCACATTCTGCTTGAGCTTGCTGTAGAGTGTGCTGTAACGCATTTCTATGTTCTGCGCTGCTGCTTCCTGAGCATAGAGTGATGTACTGGCAAATAAGCCAGCCAAAAGCCAATAGGTCAACTTCATCCTTTATCCTTGGCGCCAATATTGATTGTTATGCTTGATCATGGCTTGTATCTCATCGACATATGCCTGACCACGTTCTGAGTAACGGCTCAGCCCTTCTGCTAGTTTAGTCCCTTCAATCACCTCTCCGGTCAATCGTTGGGCAGCGCGGATATCACGCAGGTCCTGATAAGCTCGATTGGTGTTAACATTCATGAAGTACGCTTGCACTGACAAATACGGTGATGCAAAGACAGCCACTTCATGGCTCGCGCCATCATCTCGGGCGTTAGGGACTAAACCGCAGCCCTTACGATAACACCATTGACCAAAATAGTTATTTCCTTCCACCGCAAATCGTGATGTTCCCCACCCTGATTCATTGGCGGCCTGGCTTAAAACAAGTGATTCTGGAATAACATCTACTCGGTTTAACATGGCAGTCAACCACTCGGCGGTCACTCCCTGCTCATTGAGTGTGACCTTATAGGTGTCAGCCAACTTTTCTGCGTAGTTAAATTGATCGCTTGAAAGCGCCTCACCGGAGGAGACGGCTGATTTGATAGCCTCTAAGAAGAGACGCTCTTTCTCAACCCGTTGGTTTTCATGTTCAACCGCAGGACGTAGAAAATCAAAGAAAGCAGCTTTCTTTTGATTAACATCGGCTATTTGGGAGAAATCAGGCTTGGAACTTTGTGATGAGGCCGCTGGGGCCTCATCGCTAGAGCTTTGAGAAGGTATTTCACCACATGCTGTCAATCCACTGACAAATGCAAGAATGGCAACTTTACTGGTTGTTATATTTTTTATCACGCGTCAAAAACCTTTGGATCCCCCTGCTGGTTTTGGTCGTTATCGTCTTGGCCTTTCTGAACCGTTGTGACATGCAGCGACACGCCAAATAGGTTTCGGTAAATAATGGCTTTCACATTGAAGAAGAATGGGATTGTCCAAATTAAACCGATGCCAGCAGTGGCAAATGAAATAATAAACATTGTTAGGATGACAATGAAAATTGCTGTCATCGGCAATAGTTTACGTAAAGTTGCGACCAGTGAAAACTGAATTGCTTTCAATGGTGACAAACGTTTTTCACATACCAGCATAATGGCTAGGCTAAAACCCATAGAAAGCAGCATACCCAGAATCGGGAAAATTGCATTGGCTATGCCCTGCAGGGATGCACTTAGCAAAACGGTAATAATAGACACCAAAGCAAAAGGGAAGCCTTTAACCAAGTAACTTGGTTTGCTCGGTAAACCTACCGCATGGTTCAATGCCATCAAGCTCACACCTGCCAATAGCGGTGCGCTCAAAACATCAGACCAGAAATTTGCCATGTAGCCCGCCTCAATGACAGAAGCAGATATCTCCCCGCCAGTAATAATGGCATCGAAGAATGTTGCAGCACTGCCTAATTGAACTTGGAGTCCAAGAAGAAGCAAGGCAACTTGGGCCAGAAACAAACCAATAACAGCTGGCAAGAAAGTCAGAAAATTCTTGGCTGTGATCTTCCAGGCCTCTTGAAGCACTGACAGAGACTGAAGTTCGCTCTCACCCTTCAATGCTCTTTCGATTGAACCGCCAACTTGGAATGTTTTGTTATTCATTTGTATTTCACTAACTATTACACACTTGGCCAGTGATTGTACGCTAGTTAGGCACGATAGAGAAACTTTGGTAGTAAAACAGCCTCTGCTGCCATAGTGTGATTTTTGTTGGCGAATTAACCAACCTGTCTGAATACACTATGATTAATAGGTTACGCCTCAGCATTAACCTAGGTTACTTATTGATTTATAAGCTTAATTTTACTTAGTGTTAACTCGTTATATTGACTGTCATAAAACAAAGATATGTGAGTGTAAAAATAGTCTGAGAAATTGGAAAAAAACGCTTTGAATTACACGGTTAGGGGACTATTATGCGCCCCCTAAATTCAACCTAATAGTTGGGGGGATTATCTATGAAACCCCTGGGTGGAGAACTTGTAGAATTGAACGCTGCAGAAACAACTAAAGCACCGGTGATTCAGCTAAAAGGGCTGAGCAAAAGCTTCGACGGCAAGCAGATCATCACTGGTCTCGATCTGAATGTAAACGATGGTGAATTCCTAACCATCCTTGGCCCTTCTGGCTGTGGTAAAACAACTGTACTTCGCCTTATCGCCGGTTTTGAAAATGCCGATGCGGGACAGGTTGTTATTGCCGGCAAAGATGTGACAGCAATTCCGGCGGAACAGCGCAACGTAAATACTGTATTCCAGAGTTACGCGCTATTTCCGCACATGACGGTATTTGAAAATGTTGCCTTCGGTTTGCGTATGCAAAAAGTCGCCGAAAGCGAGATTGAACCGCGTGTAATGGATGCGCTACGCATGGTGCAACTTGAAAAGTTTGCCCCACGTAAGCCTCACCAGTTATCAGGTGGCCAGCAGCAGCGTGTCGCTATCGCACGTGCGGTTGTGAACAAGCCAAAAGTATTGTTGTTAGATGAATCTCTGTCTGCGTTGGACTACAAACTTCGCAAGCAGATGCAGATCGAGCTTAAACAACTGCAGCGTAAATTGGGGATTACCTTCATTTTCGTTACTCACGATCAAGAAGAAGCCCTTTCGATGTCAGACCGTATCATTGTTATGCGCTCTGGTAACGTTGAGCAAGATGGTTCTCCTCGTGAAATTTACGAAGAGCCAGAAAACCTATTTGTCGCGCGCTTCATTGGCGAAATCAACGTGTTTGATGCTGTTGTCAAAGAGCGCCTAGATGAAACCCGTGTATTGGCGAATGTTGAAGGACGCCCTTCCATGATCCACTGCAAGCTACCAGTTAGCCCGGGTGACAAGGTTAAGGTATTGCTGCGACCTGAAGATATTCGTCTTGAAGAGATCAACAATGGTGACGAAGCACAAGGCATCATTGGCTATATCCGTGAACGTACCTACAAGGGTATGACGCTTGACTCAGTGGTTGAACTGGAGACGGGCACGTCTGTCATGGTAAGTGAATTCTTCAACGAAGATGATCCTGATGTGGACCACTCTCTGGATCAAAAAGTTGCGGTTACTTGGGTTGAAAGCTGGGAAGTGGTGCTGGCAGATGAACAAGAAGCTTAATCTTCAAAACATCATCATAACCATCATTGTTGGTTGGCTATTGCTGTTTGTTTTTATTCCCAACCTGATGATTATCGGGACCAGTTTTCTGACCCGAGATGATGCAAACCTGATTGAAATGACCTTTACATTGGACAACTACATCCGGTTGTTCGATCCGCTTTATGCCAAGGTCATGATGCACTCGTTCTACATGGCGCTGGTGGCCACACTACTTTGTTTGGTGATTGGCTACCCGTTTGCCTACGCGATTGCAAAGATGCCTGAGAAATGGCGTCCGTTTATGCTGTTTTTGGTGATTGTGCCGTTTTGGACCAACTCATTGATCCGTACTTATGGCTTGAAGATTATGCTGGGTACCCGAGGTATTTTGAACAATACCCTGCTCTACCTAGACATAATCGATAAGCCGCTGCGAATCATGTACACCGAGTATGCGGTGATGGTTGGACTGGTCTACATTCTTCTACCGTTTATGGTGTTACCGCTTTATTCGGCAATTGAGAAGCTTGATCACAACTATATTGAAGCAGCTCGTGACTTGGGTGCGAACAAGTTCCAGACATTCGTGAAAGTGATTTTTCCACTGACAATGCCAGGCATCATTGCAGGCTGTCTACTGGTGCTACTACCTGCCCTTGGTATGTTCTATGTGTCTGACCTATTGGGCGGCGCGAAGAACCTACTGATCGGTAACGTAATTAAGAGCCAGGTATTGAACGCCCGCGACTGGCCGTTCGGTGCTGCAACCAGTATTGCATTGACGATCGCGATGGCAGTCATGCTTTACGCCTACTACCGGGCAGGCAAACTGCTTAACCGTAAAGTGGAGCTTGAATAATGGGACGCGCATTTAAATTCAGTTTTATGACTGTGGTGTATGCCTTCCTATATACACCAATCATTATCCTGATTGTTAACTCATTCAATGCTAGTAAGTTCGGCATGAAATGGGGCGGTTTTACCACCAAGTGGTATCACCAGTTAGTCAATAACGACAGCTTGATGCAGGCAGCATGGCACTCTTTAAACATTGCCGTGTTCTCTGCGACTGCTGCAGCGATTATTGGTAGCTTGACGGCTGTTGCCCTCTTCCGCTACCAGTTCCGTGGCAAGCACTTTGTCAACGGCATGCTGTTTGTGGTGATGATGTCCCCGGATATCGTTATGGCAATTTCGCTGCTGGCACTGTTTATCTTGGTCGGTGCTGAACTAGGTTTCCTAACCTTGTTGCTTTCGCACATTACATTCTGCCTACCATTTGTAGTGGTGACAGTTTATAGCCGCTTGAAAGGCTTTGATGTAAAAATGCTAGAAGCAGCGCGTGATTTAGGTGCTAGTGAGTGGGTTATCCTGAAGCAGATCATCTTGCCTCTGGCCAAGCCTGCTGTTGCCGCCGGTTGGTTATTAAGTTTTACCCTGTCGCTGGATGACGTGATTGTTAGCTCATTCGTGACAGGCCCGAGTTACGAAATTTTGCCTTTGAAGATTTACTCCATGGTTAAAGTGGGTATTTCACCAGAAGTGAATGCATTGGCTACAATTATGCTGATTGTATCTTTGATTCTGGTTGTCAGCTCTCAGCTACTCGCTAGAGAAAAGATCAAATAAGGCTAGCAACACCGCTTTAAATTTGGCTGTAGCCAAAGAACGAGCAAGTGGCCTTCGGGCCACTTGTTTTGTATTAACACCCTAAAAGGGTTTTGGAGATGATAATCTAATGAAAAAATGGTCCGCTTTTCTAGCCGGTACTGCATGCGCTGCTGCAATGTTTTCTAACGTTGCCAATGCGGCAGACAAGGAATTAGTCTTTATGAACTGGGGTCCGTATATTTCTACGGAACTACGTGAGCAGTTCACTAAAGAAACTGGTATTAAAGTGATTTATTCGACTTACGAGTCGAACGAGACTATGTACGCTAAGTTAAAAGCCCACCCCCAAGGTTACGACCTGGTTGTGCCGTCAACTTACTTCGTTGCTAAAATGCGCGATGAAGGCATGTTACAGAAAATCGATAAATCAAAGCTAACCAACTTCAAAGAGCTTGATAAGAATTATCTGGATAAGCCTTTTGACCCAAACAACGACTACTCGATCCCACACGTTATCGCAATGACAGGCTTGGCAGTCAACACTGACATGTACGACCCTGCCGATTTCGATAGTTGGGCGGACCTTTGGAATCCTGAGCTTGAAGGTCAACTAATGCTTATGGATGACACGCGAGAAGTGTTCCACATTGCTCTGCGTAAATTAGGTTACTCAGGTAACACCACCGATCCTAAACAGATCGATGAAGCTTACGAAGAACTGAAAAAACTGATGCCAAACGTATTGGTATTCAACTCTGACAACCCTGCAGCACCTTACCTTGCCGGTGAAGTCGGTTTAGGTATGCTGTGGAATGGTTCAGCAGCCGCTGCTCAGAAAGAAGGCTTGCCTATTGAGCTAATTTGGCCAAAAGAAGGCGGTATCTTCTGGGTTGATAGTCTAGCCATTGCCAAAAACGCGCAGAATGTTGAAGCAGCCCACAAGATGATTGATTTCTTGTTGCGCCCTGACGTCGCAGCCAAGATTTCAGAAGAAACGGGTTACCTAACTGCTGTTGAAGCCTCTAACGCTAAATACAAAGACAACCCTACTCTATTCCCACCTCAAGAAGACCTTGATCGTGGTGAGTGGCAGGATGCAGTAGGCGAAATGAACATCCGTTACGAGAATTACTTCCTGGAACTAAAAGCCGGACAGTAATTTCCGCTTAAATTGATTCTAAGGCAGCTCTTTAGCTGCCTTTTTTTATACCCAAAACAGACTGATATTGACTATTAATAGTTCAGACAGTTATTAGGCGTTGATATTCCATATCATAATCATTCTATTCCCTGTTATAATATGCTCTTAAAAGCGTTGTATTATCAGTGCTTTTTACAGAACTTTACTACCCAAGAAATTTGGGTATACATCCGACGTTTAGCTTAAGGGCTAAGCACAACGACACCTTGCAGGAGAAGCGGTTAGTACTTCACCGTGATGATTTTCATCCATAATTAGTACATTCGCTAGAGAACACTCTCAAAATCCCATTTAGTTTGGAGCATATAACAATGAAAAAATGGTCTTCTTTAATGGCCGGTGGTGTTTGCGCAATGGCAATGTTTTCGAACATGGCAACAGCTGCAGACAAAGAGCTATATTTCTACAACTGGTCTGAATATATCCCTTCAGAAGTTCTGGAACAGTTCACGAAAGAAACGGGCATTAAAGTGATTTATTCGACCTACGAGTCGAATGAAACCATGTACGCAAAGCTGAAAACCCATGGTGACGGTTACGATCTAGTGGTTCCATCAACCTACTACGTATCGAAAATGCGTGAAGAAAATATGTTGCAAAAAATCGACAAGTCAAAGCTAAGCCACTTTGATGAAATCGATCCAAACTTCCTGCACAAGCCATTCGACCCTGAGAATGATTACTCTATCCCTTACATCTGGGGTGCGACCGGTATCGGTGTTAACACAGATATGATGGACAAAGATGAAGTGACAAGCTGGGCAGACCTATGGGACCCGAAATGGGAAGGTCAGCTAATGATGATGGATGATGCGCGTGAGTTCTTTCACATCGCACTTCGTAAGCTTGGCTACTCTGCGAACACCAAAAATCCTGAAGAGATTAAGGCTGCCTACGAAGAGCTTAAGAAGCTAATGCCAAATGTATTGGTATTTAACTCTGACTACCCTGCAAACCCATACATGGCGGGTGAAACGTCTCTGGGTATGCTTTGGAACGGCTCTGCCTATATGGCTCGCCAGGAAGGTGCAGAAATCGACATCGTATGGCCAAAAGAAGGTGCTATCTTCTGGATGGACAGCATCTCTATCCCAGCTAACGCCAAGAATGTTGATGCGGCGCATCAGATGATCGACTTCCTACTTCGCCCTGAAAATGCAGCTAAAATCGCTTTGGAGATTGGCTACCCAACACCTGTTGCGACTGCGAAAGACAAACTACCCGCTGATTTCGTTAACGATCCAAGCATCTACCCACCTCAAGAAGTGATGGATGCAGGTGAATGGCAAGACAGCGTCAATGGCGCAAACACTATTTACGAAGAGTACTACCAGAAGCTTAAAGCCGGTCAGTAATCCCCTCTTCTTTATATTTTAAAACTCGGGCTCCGGCCCGAGTTTTTTTATTTTCAGACCTTCCTGAGTTGATATCCTTCTCCCCGTACAAAACAGTTTTTCAACGAGTTGACTTGATCTGTTTTGATAAATGAATCAGAATATCTAACCATTATGATTACAATTATTGATATTAAAGGTTACAACTAGCCATATGAATAACACCCAATATAACTGCACTTGCTGCGGTAGACCGGTCGATGAAAAGGAAGCATTAGAAGCTGAAAAGATCATGCTAGAAACTCGGCTTCTGAAATCAAAAACAATTTTGGAAGTGATCAACCTGATTTTGAAAATATCCATAGCATGTATAGCCATAACTTATCTTCCTGAAATAATTTCACTAATTAACGACTAAAAGCGCAGGACAATCGTGTGGGCAAACCTAAACGACTTTGGTGCATTAAGACCAAGATAGCTTGCAATCAAAACATCTGGGTAAAAGCGGATTCAGCAAGTACAGATGAGGCAGGAAGCTTATTCTTCTTTGTAAGGGGTGATGACCTAGCTAAACTTGCTTTGGCTAGAGAAAAATGGAGTGCTGTCATAGAGTGTGATCCCATTACAAGGAAACCACTGATTGATATTGAATGGTGCGGACATGGTATGGACAAAGAGCCCTGCCGTAGCTAGCTTTACCTATGCTTTTAAAACTCGAGCTACGGCCCGAGTTTTAATCACTTAGATATCATCGAGCAATCCATTCATCGCTGTGTTTAGCCATTTGACCGCAGGGCCAACAGACTTCCCTTTCGGAGCGACACACTCTACCGGAACTTGCCATTCCTTATGATCGAAGGTAACAGGCAAGATTTTCATTCTTCCCATATTTGCTCTCTGTTTAGCTTCATGACTTGGCAGGTAGGTCCAACCAATACCTTTTTCTACATATTGGATCAAGACATGGTGGTCGTTCGTCCACCAATGCGTTGACGATATCGGCGGCATATAAGCCATAGATTTACCGCTCTCGCCTCTTACCATTAGCTGGCGGTATGGTATTAAATCGGCAGGCGTGACACTGTCATGTTTTGATAATGGATGGTCAGGGCTGGCAACGGGCACAAACTTAACACTGCCAATGTACCGTACATCCAGCTCTTTGAAGTACACCATGTCAGTTAGCATTACCCCAAGATCCCCTTTCCCGCTGAGTAACAAGTTGGGAACATCAGTACTACTTGCCAGCATAGTACTCAACGTTGTCGAAGGAAAATGCTGACTAAACTCATCGGCAATTGTACTGAGTTTATCTATCAGCAAATTATCATCAATTAAGATGGTGACTTCAGTTTCCTGATAATCACTTAACGCCTTCGCTGCACTTTGTAATTCAAAACTCTGTTGTAACGTAGCTTCAGCAAACCGAAGTAAATGCTGACCTTGCTCTGTGAGCGTTGGCTTGCGAGTAGAGCGATCAAACAGTTCGACATTGAAATCAATTTCGAGGTTTGCTATCCCCTGACTCACTGCAGATTGGACTTTTCCCAGTTGTCTGGCACAGGCCGAAAAAGACCCGAGCTTTGCCGCAGTGACAAACATCTGGAGTTGTTCAAGATTATACATACTATCAGTAAAGGTGATGGTAACTAACTAGATTTAATCACAGATAAAGATACATTACACGCACAAAACAACTTGCATTAGCTCAGGAAAATAATGATGACTATTAAAGAACGTATTTTGCACACCGTAATGTTTGAGGTGTTTGCTCTTGTGATATTGATGGGAGCCGCAACGATTTTTACCAGGCATAACCCCGCCGTTGTCGGTGGACTTAGTGTGGTCATGTCTTTAATCGCGATGGCATGGAACTACGTCTACAATGTGATATTTGATAAGTTTGTAGGTGATGACCGTTTAAGCAGAACTGTTAAAACACGAATTCTGCATGGCCTTGGATTCGAAGGCGGGCTAATATTTGTCACGATTCCCGTATTGATGTGGGTATTACAATTAGACTTCTGGACTGTCTTTGTTCTCGATATAGGAATCGTACTCTTCTTTTTGATTTATGCGATTATCTATAACTGGGCATATGATCACGTTAAAGCGAAGTTTTTTTCAATTAACACGCCTGTCAACTCTAAATATACCAAAGCTAATAATGCTCTATAACAGCTCCATACTTTATTAGATAAAACTTAGAACGCCCGCTTATCGCGGGCGTTGTTTTTAGGTTTCTATCCTGACATTATCACCCCAAAATGCATCGAGATAGTTTCAGACAAACATGTACAGAGACGACAGGATTGTCAGTAGGCCATAATGTCGTTACCTAATTAGTGTCAAATCTGACCTATTATCTCCAGTTGTATAACTTTGAGCTATAAATCACCCAAAAATTAAGTGATTGATATTTAGAGATAATAAACATTAAAAAATGAAAGATGCTCTCACCACCTTCTGACTGATTGATCAAAGCAATGTAATGCGTACAATGTCTAAACGAATCAAGCATCATCATTATGATGAGATAATAAGATAAATAAGATTACATGAAAACAGCTCAAGGTAATTACCGTGTATAAAAAACAATATAGTCAGACTCGAAGAACGCTAAACCAGTCAATCTCAGAAAAAGCGCAAGATAGGCTCAAAGATACGAAAAGAAAACATATGGAGATACTGAACGAAAGGCTTCTTGATATTTTGAAGAATGCTTAACTAATCATTGCAACAAGTTATTTTAAATTCCATGCAACAAGGTTTTATATGCATTGTGAAAACTGCCAGCGCCATGGCTCTTTAATTCGTATTCACAGAACACTTTTAGATAAACTTTTACGTGTGAAATACAAGTATTCATGTAAAGCATGTGGCTATATCAACAAATATTAAGATCACAGAGCCTTCGATTTTAGGCTAATCAGTAAATTAATATTTGGATGAAAAAAGGGCGCTCAAAGCGCCCTATTTAAATTCACTAACTATTATTTTCTAACCAAGTATCTCATCAACAAAGTTAGGGACTAGCATAGACGCCGGACCATAACGTTTCTCAGCAAATTCACTTTCAACCTCACTTGGCTCTAAATTAAGCTCGATAGTATGGGCACCATGCATCGCCGCTTCATGAACAAAGCCCGCAGCTGGGTAAACCGCACCTGAGGTACCAATTGAAATAAACAGGTCTGCTTCAAGCAAAGCGTCGTGAATACGGTCCATACCTATTGGCATTTCGCCAAACCAAACGACATTTGGACGCATTGGTGCAGGCATCTGGCAGCAATGGCAGTGATCATCAAGCGAGATATCCCCACTCCACTCTACTGATTGACCTGTTTCACTACATTGGGCCTTCAGCAGCTCGCCGTGCATATGAATTACATTCTTGCTACCAGCGGCTTCATGCAGGTTATCAATGTTCTGAGTCACTATGGTGACCTTACCATCCAGCTCTTGCTCAAGCCTAGCCAGTGCTTTATGGGCATCATTAGGAAAAACTGTTCCACTTTCTAACTGCTGGCGGCGCTGGTTATAGAAATTTTGCACCAGAGCTGGATCTCGATAATACCCTTCAGGCGTTGCCACGTCTTCAATGCGGTGATTTTCCCATAACCCGTCTTGGTCACGGAACGTACGTATGCCTGACTCCGCAGAAATACCTGCGCCGGTTAATACAACAATATTTCGATATGGGAAAAGCATGGCCGTGTCCTTTCTTCAATACTCTATATAGCTTTATACCATTGTTTTCATGTGGTTATAAGTAAAACGTCTACGACATTAGTCTAATTATAGATAACAAATAATAAGTTATAGTGCATTAGAGTAATGGTTTGATTACGTAATATCTCGATTGAGAGTTATCAGTGCCGACATTCACAGCGGTTGGTATCATCGCGATAAGGTGGGAACAATGTCGTGCGCATTGACATTATCATACTGAATTTTAAGACATAAAAAAACCGGTAGTGTTCGCTACCGGTTTTACAATTAGAGATGAATATTAGGCGTTATCTTGTGCGGCGTTGCCCTTCTTATCGGCTTCGACTTTCTCATCATAGCCAGGCTGGTTCTCAGGCAAGTCTTTGACTTCTTCGTACCACAAGTCGTGGTGCTCTTTAGCCCATGTCTCATCTACCTCACCGGTGATCATGCCGTCAAGGCCAGCTTCCATACCAAACAAACCAATATAGATGTGGAAGATGAAACCGCAGATCAGCACCAATGCAGATAGCATGTGCACTAGATGCGATAACTCCATATCACGACGTGTTTGACCGAATAGTGGGAAGTCGAGAATAAAACCACTGACAACAATGAAAGCACCAAAGAATATCAACAGCCAAAAGATAGCTTTCTCACCACCATTTGAGAACCCAGCTGATGGGTGACTACCCTTATGCTTACCGACCATACCGCCCATTTTCATGAACCACTGCATGTCGACTTTGTTGAAAATACTTTTACGCCACCACTTAATCAGTACTGCCACCAAGAAAATCGCAAATAGTGGACCAATATAGTTGTGATATTGCTTAGCGGCATAGATCACCCAGCCCCACAACTCAGTGGGTACGATAGGCTTGATAAAATACTTACCATAAACCAACGTCAATCCACTAAATGCCAAGGTCAAAAAGGTAAACGCCAAACTCCAGTGCAATGCCCTATCGAACCGACTCCAGCGCTTGATCTTACGGCCCGTTTTGGGCTTGCTAAGCTTTAATGGGCCAACAACCACATACGCCAACGCAACCATTACCAGACTACCGAAAATGGCCAGTGCGCCCAGCGGTGACATCCACTTCTCTTTCATAATGAACCAGGTCTGCCCCGGGACACTGATTAGCACACCGTGCTCTGGAGATTGCGAAGTAGTATAGCCTTCTTGACCATCTTTGACGGCTCGCCAATAGTCAGCACCGGCAAAGCCAATGACTTCATGCCTTACAACAGACTCGCCCAAGCGTTCAGATTCAGAGTTAGCACTGGTTTCGTTACTTGCTGCCGCCGATAATGAAAACATCAAAACCAAAGCGGTTGATAACAAGAAGAACCAATGTTGAATTCGCTTAGTCATATTACTCCCGACTGTTTGTTCAACAGTTATGTTTAAATCTCTTACCTTGAGGCAACCCCCAACATTGAGGTTGCCTCATTGTCGTTTGCTGGGCTTAATTAAGCCTTACGCACCTTGGCTGCATCATATGCAAGGTCTTCGGTACTCGCCCAACCCGCTTCCTTTGCGCCACGAGCAACAACACGCTCACGGTAGATATCAGAGATTTTCGCTGCATCGCCAGCCAGCAGTGCCTTGGTTGAACACAGAGAAGCACACATCGGCAGTTTGCCCTCAGCAATACGGTTAGCACCATACTTCTGCTTCTCTTCTACCGAGCCAGTTTCAACATTCGGACCGCCTGCACAGAAAGTACATTTATCCATCTTGCCACGCTCTGCAAAAGCGGTTTGCTGTGGGAATTGCGGTGCACCGAACGGGCAGGCAAACAAACAATAGCCACAACCGATGCAGAGATCTTTATCGTGCAGAACGATGCCATCTTCTGTTTGAACAAAACAATCCGCCGGACACACCGCCATACATGGCGCGTCACTACAATGCATGCAGGCTACCGAGATTGAGTTTTCATTCGGTAGACCATCGTTCAGGGTCACGACGCGACGGCGTTGAATACCCCACTCAAGCGCATCATCGTTTTCGTTTTTACAAGCTGTCACACAACCGTTGCACTCGATACAACGTTTAGAGTCACAAAGAAATTTCATACGTGCCATCAGAATGACTCCTTACGCTTTAGAGATTTTACAGAGGGTGACTTTGGTTTCCTGCATCTGGGTAACAGGGTCATAACCATAAGTCGTTGCCGTGTTGGCGGCTTCGCCCGAAACAAACGGGGCACAACCTTCTGGGTATCGATCACGTAGATCTTCACCCTGGAACTTACCGCCGAAGTGGAACGGAATAAATGCCATTCCCGGTTTCACACGAGGCGTTACCATGGCCTTAACATGGATACGGCCCTTTTCAGCGCCCTCTACCCACACCATCTCACCGTCTTTGAAGCCAATATCGTTGGCATCTTTCGGGTTCACCTCTACAAACATCTCTTGCTGCAATTCTGCCAGCCATGGGTTAGAACGGGTTTCATCACCACCGCCCTCATACTCAACCAATCGACCGGAAGTCAATACGATTGGGTAATCGCCAGACACGTCTTTGTCTTGGATCGATTTGTACAACGTTGGCAGACGGAACATGGCTTCACTGTCATTCCACGTTGGGTAATCTGTTACAAGGTCACGTCGAGGCGTGTACAGCGGTTCACGGTGCAACGGAACTGCATCTGGGAATGTCCAAACTACAGCACGCGCTTTAGCGTTACCAAACGGGATACAGCCGTGCTTGATGGCAACGCGCTGAATACCGCCAGACAAGTCAGTCTTCCAGTTTTTACCTTCAGCTTGCGCCTGCTCTTCTGCAGTCAGATCATCCCACCAACCAAGTTGCTTAAGCATCTTGTCGGTAAATTCCGGGTAACCATCTTCAAGTTCACAGCCAAGGGAGAAGCTGTCATCTGCAAGAAGGCTTTCACCGTTACGTTCTACACCAAAACGGGCACGGAAGTTACCGCCACCTTGAGCAACGGTTTTCGACGTATCGTAAAGAATATGAGTACCTGGGTGTTTCAGCTCTGGAGTCCCCCAACAAGGCCAAGGCAAACCGTAAGTTTCACCGTTTGCAGGGCCGCCTTCGGCTTCCAAGGACGTCTTATGGAACGTATGCCAGTTCTGCTGGTGCTCTTTCAGACGTTCAGGACTCTGACCGGTGTAACCGATAGTCCACATACCCTTGTTGTACTCACGGGTGATGTCTTCAATCACAGGCTGGTTATTTTCTACACGGATGTGTTTGAACAGCTGCTCAGAAAGACCCAACTTCTGAGAAAGCAGGTACATAATTTCGTGGTCAGGTTTTGATTCGAATAGCGGTTCAATGATCTGATCACGCCACTGCACCGAGCGGTTGGTTGCCGTTACAGACCCCGTTGTTTCGAACTGTGTAGTTGCTGGCAGCAGATATACGTTGTCTTTACGGTTGTTCATTACCGCAGCGACACCTGGGTACGGGTCGACAATGACCATCATATCCAGTTTTTCCATTGCCTTACGCATTTCAGTACCACGGGTCTGCGAGTTCACCGCATGGCCCCAATAGAACATGGCGCGGATGTTGTCATTCTGCTCAATGTTGGCTTTGTCTTCCAACACGCCATCAATCCAACGCGACACAGGAATACCGGCATTGTTCATCGGTTTCTTGCCGCTGTATTCTTTTTGGTCAAAGCGGCCCTTCAGCCACTCGTAGTCTACATCCCACACTTTCGCCCAGTGCTTCCACGCACCTTCAGAAAGGCCGTAGTAACCCGGAAGGTTATCAGACAAAACGCCGAAGTCTGTTGCACCCTGCACGTTATCGTGACCACGGAAAATGTTGGCTCCACCGCCTGATTTACCCATGTTACCAAGGGCAAGCTCAAGGATGCAGTAAGCACGGGTATTGTTATTACCTGTGGTGTGCTGGGTACCACCCATACACCAAACCACACAGCCTGGACGGTTCTCAGACAGCATTTTGGCAGTTCGGTACACATCGGCTTCAGGCACGCCACTCACGCGCTCTACTTCAGCCGGGGTCCACTTGGCTACTTCTGCTTGTACTTCATCCATCCCCCAAACACGCTGGCGAATGAATTCTTTGTCTTCCCAGCCATTTTTGAAGATGTGATATAGCACACCCCAAATAAAGGCGACGTCTGAGCCTGGACGCAGAGAAACATAGTGATCAGATTTCGCTGCTGTACGGGTACGACGAGGGTCCGCAACCACAATCTTGCAGCTGTTGCGCTCTTTGGCGATCAGGATATGCTGCATCGCAACGGGGTGCGCTTCTGCAGGGTTTGAGCCGATAAACAGGATCGACTTACAGTTGTGCATGTCATTGAGCGAGTTGGTCATCGCCCCGTAACCCCAGGTATTAGCTACGCCGGCAACGGTTGTGGAGTGACAGATACGCGCCTGGTGGTCAACGTTGTTCGAACCCCATAGCGAGACCATCTTACGGAACAAGTAAGCTTGTTCGTTGTTGTGTTTTGCAGAACCCAACCAGTAAACGGAATCTGGACCCGACTCTTCGCGGATCTTCTTGACCTGCTGGCTGACTTCATCCAAAGCCTGCTCCCAACTCAGTTTCTTCCACTTGCCGTCAACCAACTTCATTGGGTATTTGATACGGCGTTCACCATGTCCATGCTCGCGAAGTGCTGCACCTTTCGCACAGTGGCCACCAGCGTTGAATGGGTGATCAAAGGCTGGCTCTTGGCCAGTCCAGACCCCTTCCTGCACTTCGGCATAAATACCACAGCCAACAGAACAGTGGGAGCAAATCGTACGCTTCACTTCAACCGGCGCTTTAGGATCGACTTCCTTTGCCTCGGCTTTTTTCATCATGCCCGGCGCAAACAAACTTGCACCAGCCATACCACCAGCAGCAGCCAGTGAAGAGTTACGGATAAAGGAACGACGCGAAATACCTAGCTGGTTTTCGTCCTTGCTTACGTTATCGGAACGTTTAATCAGTTTCATTTATTGCTCCGCCTTACAAGGTTTCGTAGTAATCGCGAATATGCTGGGTTTCGCGATAGCCAGTAGTATTGTCATCTTTATTGCCTTCAGGCTGTTCAATCTTCGCCTGAACTGCAGTTGTTGTACCGGCAACCACAGCACCAGCCGCCACACTCAGGCCAATATTTTTCAGTAGCTGGCGTCGGCTTTGACTGGTCTCTTTATGACTGCTCTCTTTATGAATAGGTTTGTTCTGCTCACTCATAAAAGCTTGCTCCTTATCGTGTTTTCGAATCCGATCTACTCGTTTCGAAAATCAATTCTTTTGCTAAGTTTTTCGTAAAATAAATAACGACTTAAAAGACTTCTTCCAGCTATTTTCTGAGCACTCTCATTACATAGCTAGGTAGCGGTTACGTCGTCACAAAAATGAAAATTAGGTAAAGTCTAGTTCACCTCTACCAATCGTGTTTTTTCCACCAGCAGGAACTGCAAAGCTAATTCGGCAACCGCGCTATAAAACACAGCACTATTGGCAGTCTTTAGATCAATGCATAGTCGCTCGAACCAAGTTGCGATATGGCGATTGAAGAAAACTTGCTGTAAGTGCTTATCTCCCCCTTCCACCAGCATTGCCATCACTTCCAGTAAAGCGGCGATATGGTCTTCCGGCTCTTTGACACTCTCTTCACGGGCAAAGCCCAATTGCATGAGATCACGACGGAGATGAGCAAGAGGCATTTCCATCAATGAACCGGTTAGATACCAAGAGCCAAATGGAACGATCTCGCCACGACCAATACCAATGAACAGATCTTGATATTCCTCTTCAACAGCTAAAACGGTTGAGGTCTGTGCCGCCAATTTAACAACAGGCCATGAAGCAGCCATTGTGTTAGATGAAGAAGCATTTTGATTCGCTTCAACATCGAGCGCAGAAAGCCAATCCAAAACAGTTTGATCCGGTGCTTTGCGAAACAAATGTGCTAACAAGCCATAAATTTCAACACGCAGTGCACTATCTTCTTGTTGAGTTTGAAGTACTGATTCCATTTGCTTTTCCTACACTTTTAGCTGACTTTCAGGATCATCGACGATCGTCGAGAAAATATCGCGAACACGGCAGTCTTCGCACATATTCAACCGACGAATGGCTTCTCCCTGAAACTGAGAGTGATTTTGTAACTTCTCGGTCAACATTTTCACCATAGAAGCTGGAGCAAATGGTTTACCGCAACTGGTACAGCAAGCCGCTTCTTCCTCATGCAGAACCTGTGCTTCCTGGCGTGTCTGTGCATTCCAAGTCAAACCCGGATTAAGGGAAATCACTTTTTCAGGACACGCTTTTTCACACATGCCACATTGCACGCAATCTTGTTCAATAAACAAAAGACCTGGACGATCGCCAATGGCATGAAGTGCTCGCGTCGGGCATACAGACACACAGCCCATACACAATGTGCAATCTTCAGATTTGCACTCAACGGAACCATATGGGGCATTTTCAGTTACCGCAGTACGTTCTGGTTTTACCGCCGCGTTTTCATAAAGGGCATCAAGAACCGCAAACAGCTTCGCGCGTTTATCGCCTTCCAATGGAGTAGCAACATTCAATAGTGCAGAGTCAAAACCAGAGAATGCTTTTGCCTCTGAAAAATCAAATAAAGCGATACGTTCAATGTCATAGCCCATTTCAGCCAAAAATGACTGAGCCGTTGCTAATTCATCACGCAGTACACGATCGATAGTGTCAGGAATATAAGAGGTCTTTGTTGCCAAAAGCACTTGATGTGCACCATAGGCCAATGCACTGAACCAAGTATCAATACCAACTGTCGCCAGTTCTTCCAATGCAACAGGAATAACAGACTCAGGAAGATCAGCGATGATCGTATTTACGTTTTCTTCATCACGGTTTCCATAGAAAAGCAAGGTTGGTTTTTCGCCTCCTGCTTTTCTATAGTTTTCTAGTAATCGATAAACGAAATGCTGAGTATTTGCCGGATCAGGTAACGCATATGAGATTGCCTCAGTCGGACAAGTTGTCGCACACGTACCCACTCCTTGGCAAAGGTATGGATTGATTTCAATACGGTCGCCTGTGCTGGACAATGCACCAGCAGGACAAGCATCAACACAACGCTCACATCCGGTCACACCACGAGAAGAATGTGCGCAAAGATCAGGATTTAGTCGAAAGTATTTAGGCTTATCAAAAGTCCCAATCATCTCAGGCAGATCTTCGATGACATTGGCCAATTTCGCTTTACCTGTCCCAACGGCATAATAACCCGGAGCAGAAATCTCAACCTCTGTTAAGCCTGTATCAGTCATATCCACAATCAAATCAAAGCAATCACGGCCAATAGCCACTTTTGCCAGATTGACCGTCGTCAACATACTTTCAACATCACAAGACACTTCAAATGCCCCAAGGTAACCTTTTACCGTTGCCTTAGATGCAAAATAAAGATTGTTACGCTTAACACTGGTATTGGCTTTATCTTTAGATTCAGCCTTCGCTGTGGCAAGTAGGGTTACCGAATTTAGCGAAGTAAACTGTGCCTCAAGTGCCGTGATAACGTCTTCTTCACCCACCAGCAAAACATTCCCACGGCTTTCATAAGAAACCGTTGGTGGGATCAAATTAGAAAGCTCGACAGTACCATTGATGGCAGTCAGTCTCGCTTCACCATTTTGCTCTTTGGTAGCGGAGAGTGCTTTTAGTGTACTATTTAACATTATTATTCCTGTCTACTCGTCACCGTTAGTCAGTGGCGATTGAAACGTATTGTTTAGAAAAGGTTTTTCTAATCTCTTCGCTTCACACTCTTTAATAGAGCAATAACCGATCCAACTTTTCACGGAATAAAATGACTTATAGGGAGCCAAAATCTCTTTAGGACAGTTTGACCAAACCGGTTAGCGACAATTTGTCCCACTCCTTGATGACCAATGCGCCAAAATGTCCCGATCGTTTTTAAGGGTATTTTTCCCTTTTTGTCCCATTTCGTTTGTTGCCGTTAGGTTTTACTAAGACCTTTTCACTAACTTGCCATCAGAAAACGGTTTTTCTTCACTCGTTATTTCAGTAGGGATAGTGAGAGCAAGGCCGGTTTCAACATCTACCGAATCTTTTGAATCAGTCTCTGATGTACCTGACGACTTTGAAACAAGTTGTTCAGGGCTTATCTCTACGTTGTTTGCCTCTGAAGTGTTAGTTTCTGTACAAGCATTAAGTGCTTCCTCCGCAGTCTCCGCAACCTCATTCACCCATTGGCGAAGCTGCTGAGTCACTTTGGTATCAAGCACAGGCACGTTGGAAAAATCTTCCGTGTGATCATCCATATCACTGATGTAGTTGAATTCATCAGAGTGAAAAAGCTTACGTAGGGCTGCTTTTTTCACTGACTTTTCAACCCCTTGCTTCATAAACGTTGAGACACCGGAATCAAACGTAACTTTTGCCGCATCAGCAAGGGTTAATTCAGGAACAATGTCTTGAGGCTCAGAGCCAATATCTTTTCCCGCAAACTCTTCAACCTCGTTACTCGCTGAGATTTCCGGTTCGGATGAAATGAGTTCATCGTTATCGAGATTCTGATCAGACGCTTCATGCTCGGTAAGAACATGATCTATAACGCCTTGTTCTAATTGCTCTTCGCCTTCATCCTTGGCCTCTATTTTGCGTTGGGACCAACGCTGGAAGAAATTAGTTGCCACTAGAACGCCCTTTTTGCTCTTTGTTTTTACAACGTTTACGGCGATATTCTATTTGCTCGCCGTGACGACCGATAAAAGCCTCCATCCAAGCCTGAATCTGCAAAGGTGCTTTGATATGAAGAACCTGATAATCACCATCCATATAACTACTTGCCAGCCCTTGAGCTGCCGTAATCAATAGTGGAGATAGCTGCTCGTTCTCTTCCTCACAAACAAGGAATAAGTGAGGATCACGGGAGCTGAGGTTAAAGCGATAGTCTGAACGCTCATGGCGATGTAATTCCAAAGGCATGACATAGCCATCATCCTTGGTAGCTAGCGACGCTTTTTCATCATCGCCGTATAAGCAAACGTCTTCAATTGACCAAGAAAGTGTTGTCCAACGACCAACTTGCTTTTCTTCTGATACCAGACGAAATGCTATCGGCCACAATGACTCATTTTTATATTGTTCAGGCACACTCACTCCTTAGCTTTTCGGTTCGGGCTTATCTGATTGATAACCCCATAAAGCAAGGATCAGACCAACTTTATAAAAGCACTTCCAAAGAGATGACATTTCCAGAAACAAATAAGTTGGAATGATGTTTGCTAATACATCTGACAACGACTTAATCTATGTTTTAAAAGTAGACGTTCCAGAAAGTGTTGCGTATACATGAACACATCCAACGGGAAGATCTCCTTTGCATGCCGAACAACAACCATCAACAGCAGGATATTTTGATGAGCCAATTGCCAAAAATAATTAAAACAAATTCATCAGTTAACCAGACGATGACTGTCCAGGTAATGGATGAGTATGGCGATATGATGGAAAAAGAAATTGCCTGCGAACATCCCCTTACGGTTTATCTCAATTGGGTGGAGATTGTGACCCTAATGACCTTAGGTGAACGCCCTTCCGCGCTCGTGTTGGGGTACCTCAAAAACCAAGGTTTTATTGAAGATATAGATGCTATCGAATCTTTGATTATTGACTGGGAGACAAACTCCGCTGCCGTCATTACCCGCGAGAATACCGATGGCCTAGAGAAGAAGCTAGGTAAGAAAACGGTGACTTCAGGCTGTGGACAAGGGACCATGTTTGGCAACGTAATGAAAAAGCTGGAAGGTATCCAGCTACCTAAGCCGAGCATTCCCCAATCTAAGCTCTACGGTTTGCTTGAATCGCTGACCCACCATAACGAAACCTACAAAGCGGCAGGTGCCGTTCACGGTTGTGCCGTGTGTAAAGACACTGAGATTTTGTCATTTGTCGAAGATGTAGGTCGTCATAACGCAGTCGATACGTTAGCTGGAGAAATGTGGCTCAAAGGCGAGCAAGGTGCCGACAAGATTTTCTACACGACTGGCCGCCTAACCTCTGAGATGGTCATTAAAGTCGCCCAGATGGGGATCCCCGTTTTGCTCTCTCGTTCAGGTGCAACGCAGATGGGCTATGAGCTTGCCCAAAAATTGGGGATCACCATGATTGCGCGCGCCAAAGGCCACCGTTTCCAGGTGTATAACGGGATGGAAAACCTAATCCTTGATGTAAAAGGTAAAACTGGGAGCCTGCCTGTTGAAGATGCACACAAACCCAATCATAAAGGTGAAACTGATCAGCTACACACAAACCACCAGCATGGTGGTAACAAGTAATGGAAAGCAGCTATCCCGATTTCATGAATGCCAAGCAAGTAGCCGAATATCTCGATTTAAATGAAAAGAAAGTCTACGCCCTTGCCAACGACGGTTTACTGCCAGCTACCAAGGTAACCGGCAAATGGTTATTTCCTAAAGCGCTGCTAGACAAATGGCTGCTCGAGTCATGCCACAATGGGGTTTTGAATGATCGCCTATTAATAGCAGGGTCCGATGACCCGCTGTTGCAGATGGTTGTGGGTGACATGGCGAACAAACTTGGCAGCACTGCACTCATTGGTTATACCTCTACAGGTACTCGTCAGGGCCTAGCAATGCTCAGCAAAGGCCATGTCGATATGTGTTGCATCCATTGGGGCCATGCAGAAGAAGCCGCCCTACGCCATCCCGCCTTACTCCAACAATATAGCGGTCATCGTAATTGGGTGCTTATCCATGCCTTCGAACGCCAGCAAGGTTTAGTGGTTTCTCAAGAAATCGCTGACTGTGTAAATAACCGCTCCATCCAGCCTCAGGAACTGTTGTCTTCTCGTTGGCGCTGGGCGATGCGTCAGGAAGGAGCCGGCAGTATGCGGGCACTCTCCGAATGGTTACACACTCACGCCTTCACGATTGAGATGTTAACGAGCATAGGAACCTGTAATAGTGAAAGAGAACTCGCATCAAGCATTGCAAGGGGTGAAGCCGATGTGGGTTGTGCCAGCCAAAGTACCGCCGGAGAATTTGGCCTCGGATTTATTCCTCTGTGTACTGAAGCCTTTGAGCTTGTTATCCCCAAAAATATCTATTTCAGAGATCTCCAGCAGAAGCTACTTCACGCCTTGAGCGATAACGCGATCCAGGGCAAAGGTGATCAGCTTGGCGGTTATAACTTTAGCCGGAGCGGTCAACAGGTTTGGAGTGGCAAGTAACCATTCATACCCATACATCAGGGGGCTATTGAGGCTCCCTTTTTTCATCCTCATCAATTGCCATCAAAATAAAATTCCACTCATTATTTCCCCGCAAATAAAAGCTATCAATACGACAGCAACCTATAAGAGCTGGACGGTTTTGCAATCATAATGGCATTTCACCTTATCTACTCCTGCAGAACGCCTTCCTTAGTTAGCATTCATACTGTTATCTAACCTTTTTACAGATAAACCAATCAATAAAATCAACGAAGGTAAATCTTTCACTTATATACATTTATTAATACTTAATACCTGTCATATATTCGATATTTATCACTGGTCGGATGTGACAAATGAAACCCAAAAACAAAAAACGTGAGCAATTACTCTAAAACGTAAAATACCCTTGCTGAATATTGATCTAGGCCACATTTTTCTAGGATTTGCTTTGAGGATTTGTGCCACCAGATGCACACTGAAGTCGGTCATCTGACCAGTAAATTACTCTGCAATTGAATGTAAAAATAAATACCGCGTAAGGAGTGGTCATGAATTATTTCATTACCGGCGCAACTGGATTTATCGGTTCTCAGTTATTACAACGTCTGGCTAAACGTCCTGGTGATATCTACCTACTCACCTATGACAAAATTTCTGAAGATAGACTGGAAGCTCTGTTAGAAAAACATAATCTGCCTAAGAACAAGTTCCACTGCATCAAGGGCTCGATTACCGAACCAAACCTTGGCATCTCAGCTGAAGATACCAAGAAACTCACAGGAACAATTGATCAGTTCTTCCACCTAGCAGCCATCTATGATCTGACTGCTAGCGAAGAAGATATGATGCGCGCCAATATTGAAGGCACTGAACATACGCTACGTTTCGCCGAGCGCATTAATGCTGGTTGTTTCCACTATTTCAGTTCAATTGCTGTTGCGGGCCAATACCGTGGCTGGTTCCGCGAAGATATGCTTAACGAGGCGACTGGCCTTGAGCATGCTTACTTCTCTACCAAGCATAACGCTGAAAAACTTGTCCAAGAGACAGCAACTATTCCTTGGCGTGCCTACCGCCCGGGTATTGTCATCGGTGATTCGAAGACAGGTGAAGCCGATCGTGTTGACGGCCCATACTACTTCTTCAAGATCATCCAGAAGTTACGCCGCGCACTACCAGAATGGGCTCCTCTTCTAGGTCTTGAAGGCGGCCGCCTGAACCTAGTACCGGTTGACTATGTTGCCGATGCTATTGACCATATTTCTCATAAACCTGAATTAGACAACCAGTGTTTCCATATCGTGGACCCTGATCCGTATCGTTCAGGTGAAGTGATTAACCTGTTTGCCGAAGCGGGTCACGCGCCGCGTATGGCTATGCGTTTGGACATGCGTGTGTTCCGCATGATCCCATCCCACTTCTGGTCTCAGTTGGGTCAGGTTCCTGCGCTAAAACGCTTTATTGATGCTATCAGTAAAGAAATGGACATGCCGCAGGACGCACTGAGCTACTTCAACTACCCAACCCAGTTTGATTGCAGCAATACGCTAAACGCGCTATCAGACAGTAACATCTGCTGCCCTCGCCTAGCCGACTACGCAGACAAGATTTGGGACTACTGGGAGCGTAACCTAGACCCTGAACTGCATGTTGAGAAAACACTGCAAGGCTGCGTTAACGATAAAGTCGTTGTGATCACTGGTGCTTCTTCAGGTATCGGTTACACCACTGCGATCAAGCTTGCCAAAACCAAAGCTCGCCTAGTTCTGATTGCCCGTGACCTTGAGCGACTGCAGCAGACACGAAATGAAATCGAGCGTTTGGGTGGCCATGCCTTCATCTACCAGTGTGATCTGAGCCAAGATGCGCCTTCTCAGGAAGTCATCAAGCAGATCAAACACGACCACGGTAAAGTTGACATCCTAATCAACAACGCCGGCCGCTCTATCCGCCGTTCGGTAGAGAAAGCAACAGACCGTCTGCACGATTACGAACGTACCATGCAGATCAACTACTTCGGTGCGCTGCGCATGATTCTTGGCAACCTGCCAGAAATGATCGAAGCTGGAGAAGGCCACATCATCAATATCTCATCCATTGCGGTATTGACTAACCAGCCATTGTTCTCTGCTTATGCTGCATCGAAATCAGCACTGGACACCTTTACCCGCACAGCAAGCACTGAGCTAGGTGGGCAAGGCATTGATTTCACAACCATCAACATGCCGTTGGTTGAAACCCGCATGATCTCTGATCACTACCGTGAAGCGGAAGGTGGTATCCCGCTACTTTCTCCAGAAGAAGCAGCAGATTTGATCATCAAAGCCATTATTGAACGTCCGAAGCGTATTGCTACCAAACTAGGCCTACTTGGCGCCTTTATCCATGGTGTCTATCCGAAACTGGGTGAGTTATTGATGGCGACGGGTTACAACCCAGACCATGGCAAGCACGATGGTGAAGATGCAGAGCCTAAGCAGCCTTCTGCTGATGTAGTAGCTATTAATAGCATCATGCGCGAAATACACATGTAAGGATGTAAGCAATGCAAGTTTCAGTAATCCACGACTACAAAGAAGATCTTGATACCTTACTGCGCTATTTCAGTGAAGAAGACCTCATTACTGAAAAGTACCAGAAACTGGGTGCCAAGAATGTCCGTGTCGCTACGCTTGAAGAGACTGAAGATGGGTTCCGAGTGGAAACCCAGCGCGAAATGCCAGCCAATGTACCTGCTGTGCTAAAAAGCCTGCTGGGCAGCTACAACACCATTAAGCAAACAGAATCTTGGCACTGGCAAGAGAATGAGCAATTGGTCTGTAAGCTACAAATCGAAATCTTGGGCGTGCCTGCCACAATCGAAGGCCAGATGGTGTTCAGCGAGCCAGCCACTCGCCCAGGGATTGCCACTTCCAACCATGTCACTATGGATGTGAAGTCAGCTATTCCACTGGTAGGAAGCACTCTCGTATCCTTCATTTGCGGTGATATGAAAGAGCAGATGCAGGGTGAGTACGAGTTCCTGCGCGAAGTCCTGCCGCAATTGGTTGCCGAAGAGCAATAATGCTCCCCCCATCACCTTCGGCATAGCCAAAATATGCTAATGATGGTTATGTCGAAGGTGAAGCTCGAATAACAAGGAAAAGATGATGAAAACCAAAGATAGGATTTTGTCAGTTAGTCTTGAGCTGTTTAATCGTGATGGTGTTGCACAAGTTAGTACGCTGATCATCGCTACCGAGATGGGGATCAGCCCGGGTAACCTTTACTACCATTTCCGTGGTAAAGATGAAATTATTGCGACTCTCGTTAATGAGCTGCAAAACTCCCTGACAACCATCAGCAATGAGTACGCAAGCCAGGTCAAGGACTTTGATGACTACTGGCCATTTATGCACACCGTAATGGCTCTGTTTACCCATTACCGTTTCCTATTCAGAAACTTGGATAGCCTGAACGGCCAGAACCCGCAAATCAAGCGTAAGATCAGAACCCTGATCCTCAAGCTACGCCATTTGTGCAATGACATGCTAAAACATCTCGTCGAACTGGGTAAGCTAAAGTGCGATGAGCAAAGCTTACCACTTCTGGCTGATAACCTACTGCTTGTCAGCTTGAACTGGTTGAATTACCAAACGCTACTTGACGATCATTATACCGAAAGCGACCTAGCCCGCTCTGGTGTCCTACGTCTCATTTCGATGGTTGAGCCATATCTCACAGAGAATGCGAAGTCCCCTTTCTTTACCCATCAAGATTTGGTGGAAGAGTTAGTGACGTGATCAGCAAATAGAGATTTTGGTTTAACAATGATAATCAAAAACACCCCATATCTACATGGGGTGTTTTTTCATTTCAAACTAATGGAATTTAACCTTGGCGCTCTATAGGTCAAACTGCACTTCATCCAGCAGCCTTACCGCTACTGGACGGTATTGAGAAATCTGCTCAAGAGGAAGCGCATCAGCATTAAACTCCCCCCAAGAGGCCACTAGTTCTGTTGGCTGAACGCCGGGTTTAACTGGATACTCGAAATTCGCAGCGGCATACATTTCCTGTGCTTTACTATCAGACAAGAATTCCATCAGTTTAATGGCATTCTCTGAATTCGGAGCGTACTTGGCCATAGCCATACCGCTGACATTGACGTGAGTACCATTTTGCTCTTGGCCCGGGAAATTAATATATACAGACTCTGCCCAGCTGCGCTGGTTTTCATCTGCCATCATGATCCCGAAGTAATAACTGTTGCTAACGGCAATATCACATAGCCCCTCTTTCACCGCTTTAATCTGGCCGCGATCATTACCCTGTGGTTTGCGAACAAGGTTGTCCTTGAATCCTTCCAGCCATTCCTTTGCCTTTTCTTCGCCATGGTGGGCAATGATTGAGGATACCAATGAAATGTTGTAGTGGTGCTTGCCAGAACGGGTACAGACTTTTCCTTTCCATTTCGGATCGGCTAAGTCCATATAATCAAAGTCGCTTGGTAACCGACCGACACGGCCTTTTGAAGACTGGACATTTCGGGTGCGCAGTGTCAGTGCATACCACTCACCCTCGCTATCTCGGTACTGGCTTGGAATGTTTTTATTTACAATGTCATTATTAACTGGCTGAACCAAGCCTTCATCGGACAACTCAATCAAATGGCCTACATCTGTGGTTAATATAATATCGGCAGGGCTCAAGCGTCCTTCGTGCTTAAGCATTTCAGTAAAACCTTCTCTAGCAAATTTCACATTCACTTTTATGCCAGTTTCATCGGTAAACTCTTTAAATAAAGGCTCAACTAAGAAAGCCTGCCGATACGAATAAACATTAACCTCTTCGGCTGCCATAGAAAATTGAGGGAAAAATAAAGTGGCAGAAACAGCACCCAATAATAGCTTTTTCATGGATATCTCTTATAAGAATGATAGACGTTATCAGTAACTGCCAGATAGCATAAGATTTAAGGAGAAAACTCACAATCACCATAAAGGGACTTTACATCTCAATATTTTACCTTCCATAAATCCCAACCCGCCTACCCAAACATCGAATGATGGAAATTTTTCCATACTTATCAAGAAAATAAACCCCAAAAGGCTGTGTAACTACAGCTTAAGCTACTCCCAACAATATTAATTTAAGTGACAATTTTAATAATTAAAAACAATTAGCCTGCTTGATGAATAAAATAATCAACACTATTAATGGATGGTTACTTTGAATCGTACTTACTCATATCGTAAATTTGTTTTCCAATTAAAATAGTCTTTTACATTTTGAAAAAGTATCTCTGTCTGTATTGTGCTAAAAATTGACAAGTAGCATAGATGGATGACCAAAATGAACATCAAACTTTTTAAAAGCCTATCAGAATCAACAATCTGTATTGTTGTGTTCTACACATGCTTCCATTGGTTGATGGTCAGGTTTGCTGGCGAATTCTATACCGACATCATTGGTAAGTTCTACCGATTTTATTTCGTTTCATCTGTGTTGTTTATCGCCTTAGAAATCCTACAGTTCTATCGGGGCAGTTCATGGGGGTACCTAGCCTATGCATTTGCTACCGTCGCCATCATGGCCTCGTCCTTTGAGCCTAACTTACTTAACGAGTTGGCTCTCCAGATGATGATAACTATTGGCGCACTTGGGTTTGTATTTTGTATGTACCAATGGTGGGAAGACAAAGGCTGGGAAGATCAAGAGCCCTAGCAGCAGAGCGACAACCAGTCGCCTACCCAATTAACGATAAACTGACTTTACCAACTCCTTAGCCCAAGCTACCCTTGTCTGTATTGCTATACATCGTTTTATCAACAAGGAGTGGTTTTGTTTCGCCAACTCAATCGGCTATTTGCCATCTGCCTGGCCATGTCCATATCAACAGTTCATGCCAGTAAGCTCAATACAGATAACATCCAGACAGCTTCAGTTAGTACGTACGTAACTGATCTCGATACCAACAAAACACTCTTCCAGAAGAACTCTGACATCGTGATGCCTATTGCCTCACTGACTAAAGTGATGACCGCGATGGTCGTTCTGGATGCCAAACTTTCCTTGGGCGAAGCAATCAGCTTTGAAAAGATAGACAAAGAAAAGATCTACAATGGTTATTCGCGTATCAGGATGGGGTCTACGCTAAGTCGAGGGGAAGCCCTTCATATTGCCCTTATGTCTTCAGAAAACCTCGCTACGGCAGCCTTAGCCCGCCAATACCCTGGTGGTTATGATGCTTTCATAGAAGCAATGAACGCCAAAGCAAAATCCCTAGATATGAAAGACACGGTGTTTGTCGATAGCTCGGGTTTAGACCCCAATAACGTGTCTACCGCTGCTGATATCACCAAAATGGTAAAAGCTGCCTACAAATACCCGAAAATCAAAGAATACAGCACAACACCTGTGCATACCGCCTATTTCAAAAAACCACGTTACAAGCTGGGTTACACCAACACCAACGCGCTTGTCAGGGGCCAGAAATGGAATGTCGGGTTGAGTAAAACAGGTTATTTGGATATTGCAGGGCATTGCTTGGCTATGGTCACCCATGTGGAAGGCCGACAGTTACTGATTGTTACGCTAGATGCTTATGGCAAACTGACGCCTGTTGGTGATGCTGGTAGGATCAAGAAATGGCTACAAAGTGGCAATAGCGGCAAGGTGTCGGAATCTGCGATGCACTACCAAAAGCAGAAGCTCTCAACCTTAACAAACTAAGCTCTAATAATTGTGAGCGAAAAATTCACAGCGATTAAAATAAAACGAGCCCTTAAATGGGCTCTTTTTTTACATCGTAATTATGTAAACCAACTCAACTGGCTTTCTTATCAATCGACTCACCCGCTTCTTTGAATTTCTCTTTGATAAAGCCAGCCATCAACTTCATCGCGTCCCGAGCTTCGCTTAATTGATAAAAAAGCGGATAGACATGAGGAACGCCCTTAACCACGTTGATCGTGACATCGTTACCGGCCTCACCCATCCTCTGGGCAAGGTGAATGGCATCATCCATTAGCAACTCTTCGGTGCCCGATGTTATAAAGGTTGGCGGTAAATCACGATGGTCAGCGTAATACGGGGAAATATCAGGGTCACAGGGGTTTTGCATTCCAATGTAGTTATTACGCATCAAAAGTAAGGTGCTTAAATCAAAAAATGGGTCATCCTTACATTTCTTAAACGCTGACTCCCCAGTCACAGCCATATCTGACACTGGCGACATCAAAATACCACCAGCAGGCTGCGGTAATTTGGCTTCGCGAATCCTAAGCATCGTCGTCAGCACTAAGTTACCACCTGCAGAATCCCCTGCGAAGAAGATTTGGTGTGGGTGGTAGCCTTTGACCAATAACCCTCTGTACACTGCAAAGCAGTCATCTGGGGCCGCAGGATATGGGTTTTCGGGCGCTAATCGATAATTCACCATAAGTCCACGCGAGCTGGTGTGATTAGCTAAGCGCGCTAAGAAGGCGTTGTGGATCTTTGGGCTGTGAAAGCAAAACCCTCCACCATGGAAGTAAAGGATAATCTTGTTACCGCTACTCTTGGGCATATCGACCCAATCGCAAGACACGTCGGCGAAGCGGGTTGGTGTGATCTCCATCCCCTTTGGTGCAGCAATGAAAGGCCCATAGTTATCAATAGATAAAATGAGATCACGCATTTCTTCGGTTGATTCACAGTTTGCAAGACGTTGCCGCATAATTCGGAATAAAACCTTGTTGAAAGCCCTATTACGCCAACTATCCATATACGCCACCTTTTTTACAATTCATTTACAAAGTTAGAATTAAACAAGGGGTTTGGTCAATATCTGGTAGCAAAAAAATGATGCTTTTCTTTAAGAAGTGCCTAGTTTTCTGTCATTTAAGGTTAAAACAACTGTTTTTCTAGGGTGCAAAAAAACTCTGCCAATAAAGGCAGCAAAAATAGCAAAAAAGGTGCGCGTGCATGGCCCACGCGCAACCTAAAGGCTTCACAACCTGCAGACTGGGAACGGTTGGTCAGCCCGGAGCTACTTATTGTCTGGCTGGCATAAACGTAGCTCCGTATTGGCAGTTACTCTGCTTCTGCCAATTTCTCAACGGCTTGAGTCAGTTTGTCGATTTTCTCGTCCATACGCTCAAGCTTCTCACGGTCAACGCCACTTAGGCGGTAGAACAGATCATTCATACCTGCTTCTACTTCTTCAGTCGCTTTTTCCGTGTTCTTACCAATACACTCTTTCGCTTGGATTTCGACTTCTTTACCGCGTTCAACTAGGTCATCAAACATCAAGTTTGACTTCTCGTTAAGCTGCTGGGCTTCTTCCAAGCTACGGCTGTAAATACCAAGGCCTGCTAACCAAATGTTACGTGCAATGCCTTCACCACTTTCAACGACATTTTTTGCCGCTTTCACTACTGTATTGTTGCTCATAATCATATCCTCTTGCGTTATCTTGCTTTAAGCACGCTCGATTTAACTCACGGCTGCATATCTATTGGAAGCTATGCTTACACCACTTCAGGTTTTGTACTTACCGCAGGCTTGTCTTCAGCTTTAGCCTTTGGTTCCGCAACAGCGCTAGTTGCCGCTACGGTCTGTGGCTTTACCGGCGCTTCGACCTCTTTTTTCTCAGCTTCTGGCTTAGCCGCTGGAACTGGCTGTGCAGCTTTTACTGTTTTGCGGCGTGCAACACTTGGTTTCTTGGCTGCAGGCGCTGCTTTTTCAGTGGCTTTCGCAGCGGTACGCTTACGTGGAGCCGGCTTTTTCTCAGCTTGTGCTTTCTGGCGTTCTACCAGTGCTTCAATGTTGGCAGTTAGCTGGTCGATCTTGTCATCAACACGATCTAGGCGCTCGTTGTCCAAACCAATGAATTTCTGAACCATGTTGTGCATGCGTTCTTCAATTGCCACTGAAGTCTGGCTGCGTGCTGTGTGTACTCGCTCTTTCGTTTTCGACTCAACTGCACGACCACGCTCAATCAACTCATCAAAAAGGCTCTTGCCTTTATCAGAAAGCTGATTCATTTCTTCAGCACTTTTGGCGTAAGCACCAAGGCCCGCTAACCAAATGTTGTAAACCATTGCGTCACGAATCTGCTCTTTATTTGATTCTTCCGCAGTCTGTTTAAAAATCCCCATCAGTGTCCCCTCCATAACTTTTGCGATAGTGCCAGCCAGTGGGTATTGCCTGACTGCTTGTATGTAATTTACGAATTTCAATTAGAATGTTCTCCCTAAAACAACACTTTATCGCGAGAGAGAATATGTTTGTGAGGATTGTCACAATAGAGGCTTGGAAACAGCTTGCTAATCAGAGGGATAAAAAAAGAGCTCGTCACGAGCTCTTTTAAAAAATAATTAAAATTATTTTGACTTAACTCGCCAGGAGATGCTTGTCGAGTTGTTCAGTAATATGGCTTTCAATAGTAGATGCAAAGAAGGCGGCAGCAAAGCCAACAAGCTGGAGCTGAATCGTAATCTTCCCTTCTTCAGCGTGCAAATAACCTTTTGCAGCAGAATGTTTGATATGCATTTTATCGTCTTGCCAGGACCAAGTAAGGCCATACTCCTGTTCAAGTTGACCTGCAATTTTTTCACTCATCGTAGTAATGTCATCATGAGCTCGGTCATGATGGCGTTCAATTAAAATCGTCACAGAAGTTCTCGCGCATTAGTGTATTTACTCAGTCACCTTTTGTTAACATACGGCCTAACTACAAAAATTTCTGTGGTTCAGATCTAACATTTTGAAATTTGTTGCAGATACCAGATAGGAATATGCCTCACCTGTCATATTTGCATCAATCACAGCCGAAACTAGAGCAAGCGACGAAGCAAAGTAGGCAAAATCAAGCTAGCCCCAACTGCCAGTTTGGCGCCTTTGACAGCATTTTGGTACGGCTGCTTTTCAGACGAAGTTAGCACAGCGCCCAAGAGTAAGCCAACCCCTGCCATTTTAATCACTGTCGAAGGAGCACTGAGCGTCATATACCCCCCAGCTGCAGCCACCACCAAACGCTGGAACTGGGTGCATTCAATCTGCAGGCCATGTGCCTCGCGGACAAATTGCTCACAGTTTTGGCTAAATAAGTTATAGGTCCGCCCCAGCTTGGATTTTGCGTAACGCACTGCAGCCCGTGGATACGGCCCACTAATATCACTGACCTCTATCCGGCGCCCTTCAGAAAACTCCAGCTCACTCTCCCTTTCAACCCGACGCCATTTCTTTGAGTTATGAATGACATAACCTCTCCCGTCTGCGATACCGTAGTGCCAATAAGTACTACAACGTATTCTCAATACCGTACCGGCCGGAAAATTTGTGCTTTGCATAAATACGTCTATCCAAGTCGCTATCAGTATCGTAAAGCCTAGCCGTTACTGCGCAATAATGTGAAATTTGTCTCATTTCGGATAAGAACCCATATTATCGGGCTATCATG
This sequence comes from Photobacterium rosenbergii, assembly GCF_003026455.1. GTDB lineage: Bacteria > Pseudomonadota > Gammaproteobacteria > Enterobacterales > Vibrionaceae > Photobacterium > Photobacterium rosenbergii. Next base: position 155,311 of record NZ_PYMB01000003.1, on the reverse strand, counting down.
CGCTTTACCTTGGTCTCTAACTTCCAATCTACCCGAACACTGCTAACATAAAGCAAGACGTCAAAATAATGACATATATCACAATAAATTTTTGACTGGCGATGATTTATTATGATCATAAGAAGTATATTTTTGTTTTTGTTCATAAGTTTCACAATTGGATGTCAATCAATCCCAATGGTTAATCAAGGAGACTTAAGCGCGCAAACCGCTTCTGTTCAATCATTACCAGAAGATGCTGATCATCAATGTGAAGTTGATAAACGTTTGTTTGCAGGCAGCTATATTGCTACAGGCTCAAACCATCACAACTTAGACCAGACTCCTGATATTAACGCGCCAACTTCAAGCCCTGCTGATTTTCATCCAAATATCGCCGCTAGCGACACTTCGGAACAAGCAGAAGATCAAGAGCCTGATCTATGGGACTTACTGGCCAGCGAACTCGACATGAAGGTCCCTAACAATCGTACAATCCGCTATTACAAAAGATGGTATGTCAACAACCCTTACCATGTAGAAAAAGTCACAGCCCGGGCAGAGCCTTTCCTTTATTACATTTACCAGCAGGTCAATGCCCGTGATTTGCCTATTGAGTTGGTACTATTACCTTTCGTCGAAAGTAGTTTTGACCAATTCGCTTACTCCCACAAAGGAGCCGCAGGCCTTTGGCAATTTACAGAGCCTACGGGTAAGACATTCGGGTTAGAAATTATCAAAGGCTATGATGGGCGTCGCGATATTGTTTATTCAACAGATGCAGCCCTTGATCTACTGGAATACCTCTATGATAAATTTGATGGTAACTGGTTGCATGCCATTGCAGCCTATAACACTGGAGGTGGCAGGGTTAGGACGGCCATTAAGCAAAACAAAAAACAAGGCAAGTCGACTGACTTCTGGTCCCTCAAACTTCCCAAGGAAACCCGCCACTACGTTCCTAAACTCCTTGCCATGGCGGATTTGGTTAAGCACCACGGTTATCGCTACGACATCCCGCTTCACTCAATCAAGGCTGAACCGGTATTAGAAGAGATAACCATAAGTCGAAGGGTCAAATTAGGGACTGTGGCAGCCTATTCAGGTTTGTCGAGTAAAGAGCTATACCATTTCAACCCCGGCTATACCGCGGGCTATACCCGCAAAAATAAAGACAATAAAATCTTGATGCCGATGAAGAACAAAACCCAATTCTTCGAGCATAAGAATGCTCGCACTTACGCCAAACAAAACTATGAAGTTTATGATATCCAAGCAGGCGACTCACTGAACCAACTGGCTTACATCAACAACATTTCGGTGGATATCATCAAGCAGGTTAATAACCTCAGCGACGCCACCATTTTTGCGGGTCAAAAGTTATTGATCCCTCATCTAACCAGTAATGACTAGCCTTTAGCTTCTGACATAATTAACAAATGAAAAAAGCCGCAAGCAAAATTACTACGCTTGCGGCTTTTCTAAACTATTCAGTTCGAATTGACAGCTGCCAAGGTTTCTTCCTTCGCGAGCGTGGTGGCTTCAATAGGTGAAATGTTTAAGTGAGTGATTTCAGTTTCTGTTTCGTTGTACTGAGGTGGGATCTGCCCCTCAGGCTCAAGCCAAGCCAAAACCTGTCCTTCAAGCACATTCAGTGTTTTCAAGTCCGACTCATTATGTGACAGCGACAGGCCAATCAATATCCCCGCCATCAGGCACACTGGAGCAACTAAATGTCGAACCACCAAAACACATGCCATTGCCACAACCGAGATTAATGTTGCTAAATAGATGCTCCCGTAGAGATCCGAGTAAAAAGCGATATAAAGAGCAAAAAACTGAAGCAAGGCTCCTAATGATAATACTGCAATTTTCATAGCGTCATCCGTAACTTGGCCTTTTCTGCAAGTATAGACACTCAAAAAATAATACCCGAAATTTTTATGCACTTCCGGCATACGTCATACAAATTGACAGTGTGCACAATTCTTTCAATTAATGCTTCAAATATAAGAAATTTGATCTATGATGAAAAAGTGAAAAGAAAAACACAAAGATCTTCCAATTGTCATAAAAGGGTAATATATGCAGCACCAAGAAATGATCAATCCAACTCACACAGGCATCATCACTCGTACGGTATTCACTAGCTTGGCATTCATGGTTGTTGGCCTCGTACTCATGTAATCACCTAACGGTAAGTAGCGATGAAACTTTTACTATTAAAGCGTTCATTAAAGTAAAAAGGGCATGTTAAAACATGCCCTTTTTGCATCTTTAGCCTTTAAATGGTCTCTAAGTCCACAATCATCTTGTTTTCACTGTTGGCTTTTTCTGGAAGATACACAGTAAACACCGAACCTTTGCCTAGTTCCGACTCAACTTCGATATCGCCGCCTATCCCACTGACAATACCTTGGCTTACCGACAACCCTAAACCCGTACCACTTCTCCTTGTGGTATAGAAAGGATTAAATATCCGCTCTATGTTGTCTTCGCTTATACCACAGCCATGGTCGGTAATCTTTACCACTGCACCAAGGGGCCTACCACCCTCATCCAGCCAGTCTTCTGTATTGACCAACAAGGTGCCTTTGTCATCCATTGCGTGAATGCCGTTCATTTGCAGGTTAACCAATACCTGAAGTAATTGGTGACGATTGACTTCGACACTGCACCGCGCGTTAAGCTCTGTTTTGATTTCGACATCAAATTTCTTGGTACCACTTCTCACCAAGGTCAGGCTTTCCTCAACAATTGGATTCAAATGCTGCCAAGTCACTTCATCTTGGACACCGCCTTGACGACTATACTGCAACAGGCTTCGGGTAATATTGCGGATACGGTCAATCTGCTCATGAATCGCTTCCAGCTCTTCACGAACCCGTTCAGTTTCATCACCCAGTTCAAACTGCATCAATTCGACATTACCCAAAATAACCGCTGTAGGATTGTTAATTTCATGGGCAATGCCTGCCGTCAACTCACCCAGTGCAGCCAACTTTTCATTACTGACCAACTTACTACGGGCCTGGTTTAACAATTTAATGTGCTGTTCAAGTTCCTCGGTCTTCTCCCTAAGGCTTTGAGTACGCCTTTGTACTTTATCTTCAAGCTGCAAGGAGGCCTGTTTAATCACTTCATTGCGCTGATTTAACTGGTCGAGCATGGTATCAAACTGCTTACCAAGGATTTGTAGCTCATGGCCCCGCGTTAGATCCAAACAGCCAATTCGGCGATCAAGCCCTAGCTGGATGGCTGAAACGACTTGGTGCATTTTCTCAATCGGCCTGAACAAATCTCTGGCGCCGCGATAGACAATCAACCCGGAAATCAACAGCACTAAAACAATGCCGATACCAAGCTCTACAATATTGGTCAGGTAGATTTTTATCATCGGCCATTCGAGATACCCGGTATAAAGCATTCCAATAATATTGCCGTTATAGTCTTTCAGTGGCTCATAGGCTGAGACATACCAATCATCATAGACAAATGCACGATCGACCCACATCTCCCCCCGCTCTAACACCGACTCTTTCACATCATCAGAAACACGCGTGCCTACAGCCCGACCATTAAGTTGGGCACTATCCAATGGCACATTTGTACTGACACGAATATCACTCATAAACAAAGTGACTGTACCGATACTCCCTTCTGGCAAAGTATCCGACGCGTACACCAAGTCACGGATACGATCGACAAGTTGGGTACTGTTGTTTAGCAATATTCCGCCGTCGACTATCCATTGCAAGTCACCCTGCTGATTGAAAATCGGTATTAAACTTCGGCTGATCAGCCCGTCTGATACCAAGGTGCTTTCACTTAACAGCGGGATCTGTGCTCGTGCGGGAAGATCAGGATGAAGTGCATCTAGCTCATAGGAAGCTAAGCGCTGAAAAAATGTCTGCTCCTGACCTTCTTGTAGTAGATGACGGTTGGCCTTAGGAAACTCACCCAACGCAGAGGCCGGATGGATAACGACAAAATCCAAATCGTACTGGCCCGCCTGTTGTTTGACCCAATCGATCAGTTGACTTTGATCTTCTTTTAGCAAGGTTTGAAATTGATAAGACTCTGTCAAAGAGCCCAAACGCATCCTCTGCTCTTTTTGCAACAGCTCCATGCTGTGATGAGCCACGGCCAAATCAGCCCGCACATTCATCAAAGCATTCTGCCAGGTATAAATCACCGTCCAGTACATCGTCAGGGCAATCAGTGCCAGCAACGTAATAAAAATTGGTACAGAGGTCAGCAAGAGTAGCCGATAACGCACCATAGTCCGAAAACGCCGAACCCAAATCGCAATGCACTGCTTCATAACTGGCCTTATTCTTCTGTTGCCGTTAGGACTTCGTCAGCCCATTCCTTGAATTTACGCTCTAACGTTTTACGCGCTACACCCAACTGCCTTGCCGCCGCCGACTTATTCCCTTCATGGGAATCGACCACTTGCATGATGTGTGCTTTTTCAACTTCCTTGAGTGTCCAATCACTTGGATAGCAGAATGTGGTGTCATCTTCGCTCTGGCAACGGCATGGCTGGGGAAATCCACCTTCAGCCGTCAAGATTTGGTTCTCAGAAGCTTCAACCACATTAGTGACAGTGTCACTTTCGGGATTGGCATTCAAAGGAGCATCGCCCGCCAATTCACGCCAATAATCAGCAGGTGGTTTGCCCAGCAGCAAACAACGCTCCATCATGTTGCGTAACTCACGGATGTTCCCCGGCCAATCATAAGCCTGCATGGCAGCAATATCTTCATGAGTCCAACTGACCGGTTTGGAGCCTAAATCTTTGGCAAGTTGCTGGGTAAAGTGATGCGCCAGCGCAGGAATATCATCAAGGCGATCACGCAACGAAGGGAGCTCGATGGTGAGTACATTAAGGCGGTAATACAAATCACGGCGGAAGCGCCCTTCGGCAACCTCTTCTTTAAGGTTACGGTTAGTTGCCGCTACAATTCGCACATCGACCTGCACTTCACGTTCAGCACCCACTGGGCGAATGGCTTTTTGTTCTAAGGCACGCAGTAAGGATGACTGCATAGACAATGGCATTTCACCAATTTCATCCAAGAACAATGTACCGTTGTTAGCCACACGGAAAAGACCCTCACGACCCTTTTTCGCACCGGTGAAAGCCCCTGAGACATGGCCAAACAGTTCACTTTCAAGCAAATCAGGCGCAATGGCACCACAGTTTAACGGGACAAACGGGCCACTTCGCTGGCTCAGTTGATGAAGTGCACGAGCAACAAGTTCTTTACCCGTGCCCGACTCACCCTCTACCAGAACGGCTGCTTGTGAAGGGGCTATTTGGGCGATGAGCTTTTTCATTGATAGCGTACTTTGTGCGTCACCAATGATATCAACCGGATAGCTGCGCTCGACATCGCGTTGCAGGGCAAAGTTTTGTCTTTCCATCAAACGACGTTCAATACAGCGCTGTACCGATTGCATCATTTGATCAAGATTGAAAGGTTTGAGAATAAAGTCTGAAGCACCTGCGCGCAGTGCCTTAATTGCTGTTTCTAAGTCGGCATAACCTGTCATGAAGATGACATCGCTGCGGCGTGTTTGCGGGTCAAAAGCCTCATGCCACTCTATGCCTGAACGCCCCGGTAAGTTGATATCAACAATCAACAGGTCAAAATGGCAGCGTTTACGGAGTTCTTCTGCTTCCTCAATGCTTCCAGCAACATCAACTTGTGCATACTGTTTGCTCAAGGCTTTTTTTAGAATGGCACGCATTCCCGGTTCATCATCGACGACCAAAATCGAGACCGCAGACCATGATACTGACGTATTTTCAGACATATAAACTTAAATACATTATGGTTATAGTGGTGGGACATTTTGTCTCACTCTCATTATCTCTGTCAAAGATGTTTCAAAATGTTTTTCAAATAATGTGAAGACTGATAAATATTTTGTTTTAAATCATTATCTTATACACGCACCTAGAGGTATCATACGCAACATGTTCAAGTTGGCATTTGATTTGCTTATTGACTCGCTCATAGCGATGAAGAATATCTCTATTAAGAGAGCTTCGATTCACTTGCGTAAATAAATGACAAAATGACGTTCAGTCAGGAAGACCTATGAAACTATTGAAAACCACTCTTATTGTTTTGGCCCTTGCTTCTTCAGCAGCAATTCAAGCTGCAGAGAATATGACGGTGCGATTGGCAACAACTACCAGTACATATCACTCTGGCCTATTGAATTACCTACTACCTGAGTTTAAAAAAGACACAGGTTACACAGTTGAAGTGCTTGCAGCAGGTACGGGTAAGTCTTTGCGGATGGGTGAAAACGGTGACGTTGACTTAGTGATGACCCACGCACCAAAAGCAGAAGCGACTTTTGTTGAAAAAGGCTTTGGGGTACTGCCACGTAAATTGATGTACAACGACTTTGTCATTGTGGGCCCTAAATCTGACCCTGCCCATATCAGCGAAATCAAAGATGTCACCACTGCGCTAAAAACCATTGCTGATGAGAATGAAACCTTTGTCTCCCGTGGTGATGATTCAGGTACCCATAAGAAAGAGCTGAACCTTTGGGCCCAGACAAAAATGGAACCAAACTTCGGTGGCTATAAAGCAGTTGGCCAAGGTATGGGCCCGACATTGAACATGGCTTCTGAGCTTCAAGCTTACACCATGACTGACCGAGGTACTTGGCTGGCCTACCAGAACAAGCTTGATCTTAAAATTGTCCTGCAGGGTGACTCTCGCCTGTTCAACCCATATCAGGTGATCCTAGTAAACCCAAGCCGTTACCCAGACATTAACTACCAAGGTGCCAAATCTTTCAGTGACTGGTTGGTAAACCCGAAAGCGCAAACCATGATTAACGATTACAAGCGACACGGTGAGCAGCTATTCGTCGCGGATGCTATTGCGCAGTAAATGGATATTTGGCAAACCACTCACCAAGCGATCCAACTGCTGCTTAGCGGTGATACCGCCCTGTGGGGGATCGTTGGTGTTTCATTTTCGGTTTCACTGCTGGCAATAGGCATTGTGCTATTGCCAGCACTGCTGATCAGCTTCGCCCTCGCCTATGGCCGTTTTCCAGGGCGCTGGCTGATTTTGTCCTTATTCAACACCTGCCAATCAATCCCAACGGTGGTCATCGGCCTGTTGCTCTACATGCTTCTGTCTCGAGCTGGGCCTTTGGGTGACTGGAAAATGCTGTTTACCCAGCAGGCAATGATTTTGGGGCAAATGCTTATCTGCTTACCGATTCTGGTATCCATGATGCACGCCGCATTTCAGAACAGTGACAAGCGAGCCTGGGAGACCTCATTAACACTGGGTGCAAGCCTGCCCAGGGCCTTTATGAGCCTGATGTGGGAAAGCCGCTTTCCACTACTGGCTGCTATCATTGCAGCATTTAGCCGAGTGATCACTGAAGTTGGCTGTTCCATGATGGTTGGTGGTAATATCCTCAACTCAACACGGAATATTCCAACTGCAATCGCATTGGAAAGCTCCAAAGGAGCCTTTGCACAAGGTGTTGCCTTAGGAATGGTGCTGCTGATTTTGGCATTAGGACTAAACTTTTTCCTATCTGTTGCGCGTGGCAAAGCCCACCTTCGCACTAACTAAGCCGGAGAATTTGATGACACAACTCTCTATCGAGGCCACAGACCTATCGGTTAGATTCAAAGACCGGCTCTTATTCCATATTCCTAATCTTGTGCTTGGGCCAAGGGATGCCGTCTACCTCAGTGGCGACAACGGAGTGGGGAAAACCACCTTATTAAAGGTCCTCAGTGGTTTGCAGCGCCCATCAACAGGTTCTATCAATATAAACAAACCGTCTATCCTGAGGCGTTTATTCTGCGCCCAATCCAATAATGGCGTTGTTTATATGCATCAAACCCCTTATATGTTTGATGGAACTGTCCTCGATAATGTCTGCTATGGTCTTAAATTCATCGTTCGAGATCGCCGCAACCGACGTACTGAGGCGATCAATGCCCTTCGTATGGTAGGCTTAGAAACATTGGCCGATGAACACATCTCTGTTCTTTCTGGTGGTGAGCGACAACGCGTTGCAATGGCTCGCGCGTGGGTGACTAAACCTGCGGTACTATTGATGGATGAATCCAGTGCCAGCCTTGATCAAGAATCAACCGACAGGCTGGTTGTGTTGTGCAAAGACTTGCTCTCGCGAGGCACTAGCCTTGTAATCACCAGTCACCAAAAGAATGCGCTAACAGAACTGTGCCGTCGCCAATGGACGATTTCAGATTCCCAACTCATTGAACGTGCTGATCTGCAGCTCGTTGACGAGGACAATAATAAATATGCCTACGCCGGATAATACAAGCTGGGTCATTTTGGCTGGCGGCCAAGCCAGCCGGATGGGTGGTAATGACAAAGGACTGGTAACGCTCGCAGGCCGAGCAATGATTGAACATGTCATTGACACCCTTCGCACACAAACTTCTTCGATTACTATCAACGCCAACCGGAACCAAGACACATACCGTCAATATGGTACTGTGTTTGGTGATCACATCAAAAATTACCCGGGGCCTCTTGGCGGTATGCATGCCGCGCTCCACCACCTCGACACTGAATGGGTGGGCTTTGTTCCTTGCGACTGTCCCGCCCTACCAGCAGACCTCGTCGACAGAATGAGCAAAGCTTGTGATAACAATACCGATATTGCTGTCGCTCACGATGGCGAACATATCCAACCGGTTGTCACGCTGGTAAACCGTCGTATCTTGCCAAAACTAGAGCAATTTTTGGAAAATGGCGATCGTAAAATCATCCTGCTTTATCGCCAGTGTAATATGATCACCGTCGATTTCAGTGATAGACCAAATGCCTTCGTCAATCTAAATACGCCAGAAGAACTAGAACAATTCGGACAAGCACTATGAACCCAATTCAATCTTCCCTGCCAATGCTGGGCTTTGCCGCATGGAGCGGAACAGGCAAGACAACGCTACTCGAGGCAATGCTGCCTAAACTTGTTGAACACGGTATCCGTGTCGCGGTAATCAAACACGCACATCATAATTTCGATATCGATAAAGAAGGGAAAGACTCCTACCGCCTGCGCAAGGCAGGCGCAGCGCAAATGCTAATATCTTCTCGCTATCGCCGTGCCATGGTTACCGAAACGCCAGAAGAAGAAGCCACTCTACCCCAACTCATTGCCCAACTTAATCTCAACGAGCTTGATCTGATCTTGGTAGAAGGTTTCAAAAAGCTGAGCTTCCCTAAAATTGAGCTTCATCGCGCAGAAATTGGTAAGCCATGGCTGTTTCCTGAAGATGGCAACATCATTGCGGTCGCGTCAGACACACCTGCTGAGACTGACCTACCAAAACTGGATATCAATGATCTCGACAAACTCACTGCATTCGTCGCTGACTTTACCAACAAACATTCTGGCCAATCACTGAGCTGTAGTGACCTTGACCCATCAGGAATGCTGTCTGTTGCCGAAGGCCGTGATCGTATCCTGAGCCAGATTGTCGCACCTTCTGCCGAGGAAACGGTTGAATTAAAACAAGCATTGGGACAAATTGTCGCAAGTGATATTTTGTCACCCGTCAATGTGCCACAACACACCAATTCCGCGATGGATGGTTACGCCATTCGCAGTGATGATCTAGGCCGAGAAAACTACCAGGTCGTTGCCCAAGTGATGGCTGGCCATTGCTATGACCAGCCTTTGAATCACGGTGAAGCCGTCCGAATTATGACAGGAGCTCCCGTACCGCATAATGCAGATACGATTATAATGCGAGAGCAAGCTAGCCAAGTTGGTGACAGCGTCACCTTTGACTTGGCCATGGGCGCTATCAAAGCAGGACAAAATGTGCGCCAAGCCGGTGAGGACCTTGCTATTGGCCAAGCTGCGGTTCAAGCAGGCACTCAAATCACTGCGCCTGAACTGGGTATGATTGCGTCACTGGGACTGGACTCGGTGATGATAAGACCGCAAGTTAAAGTCGCTATCTTTTCTACCGGTGATGAAGTCCAACATCCAGGCGAAGCGCAGAAGCCAAACTGTATCTACGACTCCAACCGTTACACCCTTCATGCCATGCTTACAAAAGTTGGCTGTGAGGTGATTGATCTTGGCATCATCGAAGATAGTGAACAGGCACTGGAAAGCACCCTAACAACTGCCAGTCAGCAAGCCGATCTGATCTTATCTTCAGGTGGTGTTTCAGTTGGTGATGCGGATTACATCAAGACCGTATTGGATAAACTAGGCCAAATTAATTTCTGGCGTATCAATATGAGACCGGGACGCCCTCTCGCTTTCGGTCATATTGATACCACGCCGTTCTTTGGCCTTCCGGGTAACCCTGTTGCCGTTATGGTTGCGTTCATGCAGTTTGTAGAACCCGCTATCCGCAAGTTGCAAGGTATGATTAATTGGCAAGCACCTTTCTTTACCGCTGTTGCAGAAGAAAAACTGCGCTCCCGCCCTGGCCGCACTGAATACAGCCGAGGGATATTTGGTATTGATGCTAACGGCCGTCTAATAGTAAGAAGTGCTGGCAAGCAAGGCTCTGGCATCCTTCGCTCAATGAGTGAAGCCAACTGTTTGATTGAAATCCTACCTGAGCAACCAGGGGTAGAGATTGGTGAGAAGGTGCGCGTGATCCCGTTGGAAAACCGGATCTAAAGAAAGAGATGATGGTGGTTTGGTCTCTGCACTGTTGAGAACAGTTACAGAGACTACCAACCTGAGAGAGTACGCTGCAATATTATGAGCACTCAGCAAACGGTGTTTAAGCCACCGTTTACTGAGTGCTTATTTTTTGCAGCTTCCGTGCTACTTTATTTTTCCTGAGCTTCTACACGTCTAGAAGATGGTTTATTGTGCTGAGTTCTTGGCATATAGCCCGTACTCAGCATCTTGGAATTGCTCAGATAAAGTAACCCTAGCCATTGTTCGTCAATAATTGACAACCTGTCTGTTCCTTCCTTTCACACCGGCTCTGCGACAAAACTGAACCATTGCTTATCAGAAAGGCAATAAACGACTTTATATCATTATTCGTTAGGATTTGTATGTTATTGTCATCCTTGTCGTTTTCATCAATAGTACAAAATTATGTATTGAGTTGCACTAAAAAAATTTTCGCACGCTATACTTGCTTTCATAAGTGTGACAAATGTAATCAACTATAGTGATTTGGTATAATATTCGACTAATCTCTATACAGTGTTTTGTGTCACTTTCATCTGATTTCTTTTCATCCCTCGCCAGCTACACTGGCTGGACCATTTATAATGAAGATATCAGGTAGAATAGATGACAGTTTAATTAACCCACTATCAGTACGTTAGGCATGTTTCTAGATTCATATTACTTAGAAGAGAATGGTGTATTCAGCTTTACCCGTGAGCAAGCGAGTCACTTTGCAAAAAAAGTCGCTGGCGACTTCAATCCCATTCACGATGAAGATAACAAACGTTTCTGCGTTCCTGGGGATCTTCTGTTTTCTGTTGTTCTTTCCCGCGCGGGCATCAGTAAAAAGATGCGCTTTGAATTTGCAGGCATGATCAACGATGGCATCGGCTTGAAAGCAAAGCATAGTTGCTTCAATGATTTCGCTATTGTCGATGACGCCGATAAAGAGTATCTGCACGTTACTCGTGAAGGTGATATCACCACAGACAAAGCACTTATCGAGCAAGTTACCAAGAGCTATGTACAGTTCTCGGGCATGAACTTCCCACACATCATGGTGCCTTTAATGAAATCTAAAGACATCATGATCAACACAGCGCGCCCATTGGTGATCTATGAGAGCATGGAAATCAGCTTTGACCGATTAGATCTGACCTGCCCTACTGTAGAATTAGCTGAGTCTGAAATTGAAGTAGAAGGTAAACGTGGTAGCGTTACACTGAATTTCCACTTCAAAGAAAATGGTGAAGTGGTCGGTACCGGTCGTAAGCGCATGTTGATGAGTGGCTTGAAACCCTACGATCAAGCCGCAATCGATGATTTAGTTGAGCGCTTCAATGCACGTAAGGCTGAATTCTCTGCCATTGCTGCGTGATTAATGAGTTGTCAGCAACTCAATGATTTATTTATAAAAGCCGTCTTTACGACGGCTTTTTTATTACCTCTTGCCTGTCAGCCACCAGCATGTTCACCGATTGATTGCCCATAAGACCCTATACTTTATGTTGTCATAAAAGTGTGACAACTCATTCCATGATGATGATTTCAGACTAGGTGGAGAAATAATCATGGTTAATCTTCTAAAATCAGCTCTGTGTGTATCAGCAATTCTGTCAACCAGTTTAGTTGCCATTCCGACAATGGCTGAAGACAGCAAGATGTCTGAAGATTTGATGACAGAAAAAATCGGTAGGGCCAAATCTGCCGCTCCAGCTTCAATCAGTGATGAAGCCACCATTGTCGTCGATGGCAAAGTCGTTGTTGAAGGTTCTAATGGCTGGACATGTATGCCTGATACCTTCCCGGATGACGGCATGCCTATGTGTAATGATGCGGTATGGATGGAAATGCTAACAGCAATGATCAACAAGAAAGATTTTACCGCAACAAAAATTGGTATTTCCTACATGCTGCAAGGTGACAGGGGCGCAGGTGTCAGTAACTCAGATCCTTATCACCCTGATCCTAAAAATGCTGATGATTACACCGAAACCGGTCCACATTTAATGATTATTGTACCAAAGGCGATGCTGGAGGGTATTACCGACGACCCTTCTTCTGGTGGGCCATATGTAATGTGGAAAGATACCCCTTATGTTCATATTATGGTGCCAGTTGCTGACAAATAGTCTCGCAATGCCCTTTGAACGAATAAACTCAACCCGGCTCAAAATGCCGGGTTTCTTTACATTAATAGAAACCTATTTAAGCAGACCGCGCGACGGGATGATTTTGCAAGGCATCCATGTATGTTTTACTGCGCATGATCTCTGTTTCTAGATCGAGATGGCGGATGATATAGTTACTGCGTTTTAGCCTTCGGATAACTTGCAAGGCCTGCTGTTTGCTTGATGCATCAACCGTAAGAAGTGCTGCTAAGATCATGCAGTTGATATCAAAAGAATAAGGATAATATTTTTCCACTACGTCCAATGTTATGACTTGAGCTTGCTGTTCACGAGGGGCAAGTTTAGGTAACTTTTTAAGCCAGATATAAACCTTTTGCAGTTTACGATAAGGTTTCGATGCCCACCTGTATAAATCAGAATTTTGCTGTTGAGACTCTAGCGCATTCAGCTTGTTAACAAGGGAAATACATGACTTCATTTCACCGAAAGTTGCCAAAACTCTCAGTGAAACAAGGCTCAAATGCAAACAACATTTTCGCTTACGCATGACATCATTGTGATAGGTGTCTAACGCCATCGCCCTAGCCTTCAGTCCCTTCCCCGCCTTTTTGATATGAAGCGTTTTGAGCATGTTAACTAAAGCAGCAAGTTCTTCACGTTTATCTGCAGGTAAACGCTTGAACAGGCTCCTCAAAACAGGTTCAAACAATGTTCTATATTGGGCTTTACTCACTTGTATGCTTGAAAAAAGAAAGGCTTCTGAAAGCTCAATGGCCAGTTGGCAATAGTCTTCAAGTTTACACGGCATATATTTAAGCCGTTTGGTCAAAACCGATGATAGTGACTCGACTTTTCCTTGATCAACCAAACATCTTACTAGCTCAATAAAAGCCTGTTGGCTGGCCGGATTGGTATCAAACGCTATGTACCTATGCTGGAAAATAGCCTCGATATTATTGAGCTTTTGGTATTCTTCCGCCAAACGGGTGTGCACGATAAAAGGCAGTTCATCCTTCTTTAATAACCATTGCAAAGCCGAAATACTTTTCTTTGGTTCTGGGCAACAATCAGTAAAGTGAATAATGTTGCTTGGCTCTATCAACGCCCTATCATGCTGTTGATATAAGTTGAGAAAATCATTATTCATCTGCTGCTTATAGAGTGATAGCAGTGAAAGATTAAGCAATTGAGGGTTTTTAATCTTGTTTTTGTATTGGCTAACACTTGTCGTGAATTTATCTAAGTTATGTCCAGCACTTTGAAAAACATTTTCATAAAACGCTTTGTGTTTTAATAACCGGTTGAGCAATGTATTAAAGTGCTCATAACTCAATAGTCCAGTAACAACATGGTCAGCATCGAGAGAACGGGCACTGTTGCAATCAAACTCATTTGCTAACTCTGTTAACGCCAGTAAAAAAAGTGGATAGCGCTTAAAGAATGAACAGTTTCTTTTTTCAACAATGTAGTCAGAGACCTTTTTCTGATATTGATATTCATAGTCGATGAAATAGACATCATGAATGTTACGGTTGATTTTAAGCTGATTAAAATCAATAACATCCACATTAACAATGCCTGCTTTAACAAACATTTGCTTTACTTGAAAAGCACGCTCTCTATTTTCGCAGCAAATTAACGCTGACAATTGCGACAATGGGATCATTATAAAAAGACTGTTACCTGACAAGTAAATATATAATCAATATAGCCAATCATTTTGATATGGCAAAAAATGACAAATATATAATTAATAGAAAACCACCTATTAATTTTAATATTAATAACTTAGCACCACAACAGGACAATAAAATGACACTACCATCAACTTTCGACAATTTATTGTCACTACTTTGACTACCCCAATCCATTTCCCTTCACATCATTCATGAAAATACATTGTTGGTTTAATTAGATAATGATTCAACTCACTGAGATATATGTTATTTTGGATGAAATGATTTATGTGACACGCCACTTTAGGGATAGATGAGGCTGGATTTTGAACTTACGTCAAATTGAAATATTTTACGCTGTAATGAAGAGCGGCAGTGTGTCAGGAGCAGCCAAATTACTGCACGTTTCACAACCAAACGTGACTCGAGTGCTCGCTCATACAGAACTGCAGCTTGGCTTTCCTCTGTTCCATCGTAACAAAGGTCGACTTATCCCTTCAAAACAAGCCGAAGTCATATTGCCTGAGGCTGAAAAGCTCTATCGTCAAGTAGGTAACCTGCAATCCCTTACTAGTAAACTGCAGAAAGGGCACTCCCATCTTCGTATCGGTGCTCCACCAATTCTTTCAACCAGTCTCATTCCCCCGGTATTAGCTAAGTTGTGTCAAGTATCGCCAGTGTCAGCTGAAATCTCGACAGGAAATCAGAATGAGCTCTGTGATGCATTATTGGAAAACCAACTCGATTTTGCGATTAGCTTTGGTCACACAGCACCTCCAAGGATAACCAGCCAAGAGTTAGAAAAGGCCGAAATGGCCGCCTTGCTAGCAAACAATCAGTCTTGGCCTTCAAACTCAATAACAATACCTGAACTTCTTAATGTTGCCCCTGTTGTTGGCTTGGATGCGCGTGACCCTCTAGGGCTTGCCGTTAAGCATGCCATCTTAAAACACACCCCTGATTACCACTTTCAGCTATCAGTAAGATCGTACTCTACCGCTGCGGAGTTAGTCATTCAGGGCATGGGCGTCACGATTGTTGACCCTTGGACAGCAAATAACTACCAACAGAGAGTCAGGGTAATCTCATTAGCAGAGCATATCCCTGTCACTATCAGTTTACTTTTTGCCGACCATTCCCCTTTATCTTCAACGGCTAATCAGTTTATTGAGCTTCTTTGTCAGTACTTAAAAGAGAATCCTGCGCAAAGATAAGACACTGTCCCGTCGCAAACCTGAATAAGCTATTCATTACTCTTTATGATTAGAGCAAGGCTTAATCACGCTTTTAGTTTGTAGCTTTAAGGTAGGTTGGCGTAATGATCAGTGTTAAGCAGCAACTGTTACAACCGTTCTCTTTGTCTTTAGTCCTGTTAAGCATCACCTTTCTTCAAGGCTGTGAAGACAAACAAGCTACCGCCCCGCAAGGGCCGCAATATGACATTGGTTATGTCACTGTCGCAACCAATTCGGTCGAGCTCCGCGATGAAATGCCTGGCCGAACGGTAGCCTCCTATGAAGCTGAAGTTCGCCCTCAAGTGGGTGGAATTATCCTCAAGCAATTGTTTGAGGAAGGAACCATGGTGGCAAAAGGTCAGCCCCTCTATCAAATCGACCCAGCGCCATTTCAACTCTCGCTCGATCAAGCCCGCTCAGATCTCAACAAGGCCATAGCTAATCTGGCTACTGCGAGAAATCGTGCTGATAGATACCGTCGCCTCGTCCGGGAAAAGGCAGTTTCACGGCAGGATTATGATGATGCTGTTGCAACCTACCAAGAGGCACAATCCGATGTTGCCAGTGCCAAGGCCAGTGTTGAAAATGCCAAAATCAATCTCAACTATACCAAGGTCAACGCCCCTATTGATGGCAGGGCTGGACGTTCTTCAGTCACTGCAGGGGCGTTGGTGACGGCTAATCAATCTGCCCCTTTGGTAACAGTACAAACTTATAACCCTATGCATGTCGATCTTACCGCCTCTAGTACCGAGTTGTTGCAATACAGGCGTGAATTGGCCCAAGGCGCTTTCAAGCGTAATGATGCTGAGTTAAGTGACATCCAGTTATCTCTCGAAGATGGCACCACTTATGACCAACCCGGCACGATCCTTTTCTCTGACATCAATATTGATGAAACAACCGGTTCTTTTGTCCTGCGGGTTTCCTTTCCAAACCCTCAGCAGATTCTGCTACCTGGCATGTTTGTCAGGGCCTCCCTACCACGAGGGGTGGTCGACAAAGCCATTTTGATTCCAGCCAAAGCCTTAACCCGCACCCCTAAAGGAGAGGCTCAGGTAAGTGTCATTGGGCAAGACAACAAAGTGGAAGTGAAAACCGTTCAAACCGACCGACTCGTTAATAACCAGTGGCTCATCACTAAGGGGCTAAGTGTTGGCGATAAAGTCATTGTCGACGGTTTGCAGTTTGTTCGCTCCGGTGCACCAGTTAGCAAGTCCCATGAAATTAGCACTAAAACGACTAACAATCCTTCGAAGTAAATAGGACGGGTTCATGGCTCATTTCTTTATACAAAGACCTGTTTTCGCTTGGGTGCTTGCGATTTTGGTGATGTTGGCAGGGGTCATTTCCATCATCCTGCTGCCTATTGCCCAATACCCGACTATTGCTCCACCTGCAATTCAGATTTCTGCCACCTACCCTGGTGCATCAGCGAAAACCGCTGAAGACTCAGTGACTCAGGTCATCGAGCAACAGATGAACGGCCTTGATAACCTGCTTTATATGTCCTCAACGTCGGACTCTTTCGGTAATATCACCACGACCCTAACCTTTGCGGCAGGTACAGACCCGGATATTGCCCAGGTTCAGGTGCAAAACAAACTCTCTGTTGCAACCCCATTACTACCTCTTGAGGTGCAAAACCAAGGGGTTAAAGTTGAGAAAGCCAGTAATTCGATTCTGATGGTGATTGGCTTTGTCTCTGATGATCCATCCTTAACCAATGAAGATATCTCAGACTATATTTCCAGTAATGTGCTTGACCCGCTGAGCCGGGTGGATGGCGTGGGGCAAACCCAGTTGTTCGGGGCGGAATATGCCATGCGGATATGGCTTAACCCATACCAACTGGAAAACTATGACTTGATGCCATCGGATATCGTGGCGGCTATACAGGAGCAGAATGCCCAGGTCTCTGCTGGCCAACTTGGTGCAGCGCCAGCCGTACCCGGTCAACAGCTAAACGCCACGATTACCGCCCAATCGCGATTGCAAACTGTTGATCAATTCAAGAAAATTTTGCTCAAGGTCAACCCTGATGGCTCTCAGGTGTTAATGGAAGATGTCGCTAGGGTCCAATTAGGCGCGGCATCTTATCAAACTGTCTCTAATTACAACAAGCAGCCAGCAACAGGGATCTCCATTGCCCTAGCAACCGGTAAGAACGCTTTGGAAACCGCCAATGCAGTTCGGGCCAAACTGGATGAGTTGACCCCCTTCTTTCCTGAAGGCATCAAAGTTGTCTACCCCTATGACACAACCCCGTTTATCGAGATCTCGATAGAGGAAGTGGTTAAAACCCTACTCGAAGCCATCTTCTTGGTATTCTTGGTCATGCTGTTGTTCCTGCAAAGCTTCAGGGCAACATTAATCCCTACCATTGCTGTACCGGTGGTGGTCCTCGGTACATTTGCCGTACTGCTCGCGCTGGGATATTCCATCAATACCCTGACGATGTTTGCCCTCGTACTGGCTATCGGCCTGTTGGTTGATGATGCCATCGTGGTGGTAGAAAACGTAGAGCGGATCATGGAGGAAGAAGGACTTGAGCCAAGGGAAGCCACTGAAAAATCCATGACTGAAATCACCAGTGCCCTAGTGGGTATCGGTATGGTACTTTGTGCCGTATTTATTCCTATGGCCTTTTTCGCGGGCTCTACCGGTGCAATCTACCGTCAATTTTCAATTACTATCGTTACCGCCGTTGCCCTTTCAGTGATGGTTGCCATCATCCTGACACCGACTTTATGTATCAGCCTGCTCAAAACCACAGATGGGCACAAAACGACGGGCTTTGCTGGCTGGTTCAACCGTAACTTTAATAAAGCGACTGAAAAATACACCTCTGCGGTAACCATCATAACCCATAGAAGTGTCCGCTTTTTATTGGTCTATTTAGGTATTGGTGCGGTCATGGCACTGCTGTTCTTGCGTCTACCGAGCGGATTTCTTCCCGATGAAGATCAGGGCATCATGATGAGTATGGTGCAACTGCCAAGTGGCTCAACACAGGAACAAACCTTAGCAATCCTCGATAAAGTGGAAGATCACTTTTTGGTCGCTGAAGAGAAAAACGTCAAATCTGTTTTCTCTGTCTCAGGGTTCAGCTTTGCGGGTTCTGGTGCCAATACCGGGATGATGTTTATCGCCCTCAATGATTGGGATGAGCGCTCAGCTGATGAGGATAAAGTGGGTGCCATTGTCAGGCGGGCAATGATGGCCTTCACCGAAATTCCCCAAGCGTTGATCTTTGCTTTCGCTCCGCCCGCCATTATGGAATTAGGTAATGCCACCGGTTTCGACATGTTCCTCCAAGACCGAGCAGGACTTGGTCATGAGAAAATGACTGAAGCAAGAAACCAATTACTGGGTATGGCGGCACAGAACCCTAACCTCATCCAAGTCCGACCCAATGGGCTAGACGACACGCCACAGTACCATATTCAAATCGATCAATTAAAAGCACGTGCGCTCGGTGTTTCTATCAATGATATCAACAGCACATTAGGGACAGCGCTGGGCAGTAACTATGTCAATGACTTCGTCGATCGGGGCCGTATCAAACAGGTTTATGTCCAAGCCGATATGCCTTATCGCATGAACCCGGCAGATATTATGGAATGGAAAGTCCGTAATCAGTCCGGTGAAATGGTGGCAATGCGCGTATTCAGCGAGGGCGAATGGACTTATGGTTCCCCACGCCTAGAGCGCTATAACGGTACCTCGGCAATGGAAATACTGGGCGAACCCGCGCCGGGTGTCAGTACCGGTGAAGCCATGTTGGAAATGGAGCAAATAGTCAGCCAGTTACCCAAAGGTGTTGGGCTTGAGTGG
Organism: Photobacterium rosenbergii; assembly: GCF_003026455.1. Taxonomy (GTDB): domain Bacteria; phylum Pseudomonadota; class Gammaproteobacteria; order Enterobacterales; family Vibrionaceae; genus Photobacterium; species Photobacterium rosenbergii. Next base: position 135,763 of record NZ_PYMB01000003.1, on the reverse strand, counting down.
ACGGGTATGTCCTATCAGGAACGAATATCCAGTGGTCAGGCACCTCTGCTCTATGCCTTGTCGATACTCATCGTATTCTTGTGCCTTGCCGCACTGTATGAGAGTTGGGCTGTGCCCTTCTCGGTCATCCTTATCATACCGTTAGCCATATTGGGCGCTGTGACTGCAACCTTGATTTTTGGGCTCGATAATGACGTCTATTTCCAGGTCGGGTTATTAACAACGATTGGGCTTGGCTCGAAAAATGCCATTATGATTGTTGAGTTCGCCAAGTCTTACCATGACTCGGGTGAGGATATGTTCAAAGCTGCTATCCATGCTGCCAAAATACGCTTACGTCCAATATTGATGACGTCACTGGCGTTCGGGATGGGTGTTGTTCCACTGGCAATCTCGAGCGGTGCGGGGTCAGGCGCACAAAATGCAGTAGGCACGGGCGTTGTAGGCGGCGTAATCACCGCCACCTTCCTCGGTATATTCTTTGTGCCATTGTTCTTTGTGGTGGTCACCCGTGTGTTCTACGGCCCGGATAAAGAACCATCTGCTGCAGAGGAGACCAAGAATGACTAAGATAACGTCGCTGGCCTTCTGTATCTATGCCGCCACAAGCTTGGTGGGTTGCACTAACTTTATTCCGAGCTACCAACAACCTGTCGCTCCTATTGATACATCATGGCCGGTAGATGAGAGTGCCAACAACTTCTCGATTTATACCGGTAGCAATGTACCAGGTGTATCTAATAATCAAACATCAAGTCTGGAGCCCTCTATCAGCAGGGTCTCTCCCTATGAGGACTGGCGGGCGTTTATCCAAAGTGACAAGCTGACCCAAGTCATTGAGCTAGCCCTTCGCAATAACCGGGATGTACGGATAGCCATATTGAATATCCAACGTGCTGAAGCCCAATATGGTATCCAGCGTGCAAATCGGCTGCCCAATATTGATCTCGGTGTATCCGGAGCCAACCAACGCTTATCGGAAAACGTCAATAACGGTAACTCTACCATTAGCCGCCAATACAGTGTTGACCTGGGTGTGAGCAACTATGAAATCGACTTCTGGGGACGTATCCAAAGCCTAGAACAGCAAGCACTCGAACAATACCTGTCGACTATTGAGGCAAGGAAAAACACCCAGCTCAGCCTTATCAGCAGTGTGGTTGAAGCCTACCTGACGCTCATCGCTGATCAGCGTTTGTTACGTTTAGCTGAAGACACGCTTCGGGTTCAGCAAGATTCATTAGCCCTGACTGAAAAGAGCTTCAACAGCGGTGTAGCAACCGGGCTAGATGTATCACAAGCCAAAACGACGGTTGCCACAGCACTTAAGGATGTTGCCCTGTTTACCAGTCAGGTCAATGTCGATATCAACGCCTTGAACATACTGACCGGTACGCGGGTACCTATACACCTTCTCCCGCAGCTTTCCGATAATATCGGATTCGCGCCGGTCCATGTGGGGGTGCCTTCGGACGTATTGCTCCGCCGGCCTGATATTCTGTCCGCCGAACACCAGCTTCGCGCGGCCAATGCTAATATCGGCGCAGCCCGGGCTGCCTATTTCCCAACAATTTCACTGACGGCAACCGGAGGGTTACTGAGTGCATCTGCTGATGATCTTTTCTCTGGGGATAGTCGCAGTTGGGTATTCACCCCTAACCTCGTTTTGCCGATTTTTAATTGGGGTGAGTTAGACAGCCAGTTAGATGTATCAATCGCCGATCAACAAATCGCCCTGAATCAATACGAACTGGCAATTCAAACTGCTTTTAGGGAAGTTGCTGATGCCCTTGCAAACCAGGCAACATTGAAAGATCAAGTATCAGCCCAACAAATGTTGGTCGATGCGACAGGCGAAAGCTTCCGCTTATCAAACCTCCGCTTCGACGAAGGTGTTGATGACTATTTCACCGTTCTCGATTCACAACGCGAGTTTTATACTGCCCAGCAAGAACTGATCAATACTAAGCTCTCCGAAGAGCTCAATTTAATCACCTTGTACAAGGTGCTGGGCGGAGGCTGGGTAGAAACAGACGTTCCGATGCCGGATTCATTACCGTCAACTGATGCCCTGTACAACCAACAATATAGCCAATAGACCTAAGTGCTTCGGTGAAAAAAGCCTCAGAGCGATTAGAGGCAAGACAATTGCCATCCTTCTGCACTCTTAAGCAAAAGGATGGCCGATAAAAGGGAATTTTCGCTAGAGGATTATCCCAATTATCACCAACACAATGCTTTCTATCAATCATTTGTCCTGTTGATCGTTGAACCCTCAATTTTTGTAATTAAATTACACCATGGCGAATCACGCATGCTATCAAACACTTGAAAAGTGACCCACATCACACTATTATTCTTCATGTGGCAGCAATAAAGTCACTAAATGGTAATTTTATTACAGATTGATGATAGAGGTATATTATGAACTACGATTCTCTTATGGCGATGCACTACCTTGTTTCAAAGCGCGTTAAATCTCAAACCAAGCAAAAACGTAAGTAACAGCTGATCTCTCAGGCTTAGCTGAGAAGCCAGCCAATAAGTACAAACTTCAACCAGAAAATCCCAAGACATAATGACGAGTAAGCCCTCCTTAAAGGAGGCAGATATAACGACTCCCCCTCTAAATCACTCGTCATTTAGAAATGAAGCTAAAGATCTTCTTCATCAGCACTGTAATTACTGAGAAACGCTTGAAAGGACTCATTTTGCATTAGCTGTTGATACCCTTCTTCAATTAAGGCATCCACCTGTTCAGGATCCAAGCTCAAATCTGTCGGGATCTGATTGAGATAATGCTTTTGCTTTATATCCGTCACATCTTGCAGGTTGATATCAACAAAGTAAGTCGACATCTGTACGTCTTCCGTTGATAGAATCGTTGCCCATCGATCCATTGTTCTTGCAAACAAGCTTTTAGATGCGTCATTAAAGCGGTGGAGCTGTATATCTGTCATCGCCGACAACGTCTCTCTGATTGTCGGTTCTTTGGTTGATCGCTCCATCTGAAAATCAGGTGATGTTGAGGCGTCGACAACAATCATCACAAAATGCGGCAATGGCTTTGCACCAATTCGCTTAAAGAATGCTTCACCGCCTCCTGAACTTTCAATGACATCATAAAACGACAACAACCCAAGATTGTCAGTAATACCGCCGTCGACAAGATGAATAAACGTCCTGTCGTATTTATCTTGATAACTTTTCAACCCTTCGACCGTATGCCGGGTATGTGCCTTTCTATCATCATCTGAAGATAATTCAATAAGCTGGCTTTGCTCGCAACCTTCATGGTTTCTCAGGACAACGGGATTAAATACCAAAGGTACCGCCGAGGAAGCCGTTACTGCATTGGCAACAGGATAGGTTGATAAATCCGAACACAACAGATCAAAATATTCTTGAAGGAACGAAAACCTTATTCCGCCCCCTAAGTCTGATGCATTAACCACCACGATAGGTTTATCTGGCCGGTTCATATCGGCAAAAGTAGCGCCATAAAATAGATTTTGTTGATAGTAATCGATAGTCCGCTGGGTCCTTCCCCCGGTAGTGAACCAAGTCTTCGGGCTTAAAACACGCGAAAAGAGATCATCACTGATACTGTGATAAAGAAAGTCTCCCTCAAAATCAGAAAAGAGCTTATCGCCATACAGGCCGTAATATGCCGCAGTAAAACTGCCACCAGATACCGAACTGATAAAATCAACTTCTTCCAGGACAGGCTTTGTGGGTTGCTCGAGCTTTAGTGATGTATCTCTCAGCGCTTTCATCACGCCGTATGATAATGCTGCAGCCCGTGTTCCACCGCCAGACATGGCGATAGCGACAGTAATTTCCCCCTTATTAACCCTATTTGCAGCTGTCGTGAGTGAATAGGTGTTCTCTGTATTCAAAGCAAGCTTAGGCTCATTGACGACTTTCCCATAGGTTGTGCAACCACAAGTCGTAACCCCCAGCAGCAAGCCTATTACTTTCTTTGCTAAACGCATTACACATTACCTATTCGGTTCTCTTTTTCTTTTAAACTAGCTGATACTGAGTAATGGAGTTGTAGCAACTAAGCGACTATAACCTGAAGTTATACCGTTGAAACATTTAAGTATTCGAGCTTGCGTCTAAGCTGATTTAAGGTGTTATTACGATAGCAAATACCAAGGATGAACCATGCAAATTCCACAACCTTACCTCTTGTTCCTCGGCGATGTCACAGATCCTCTCTCTGCCAAAACGGCTAGGGGAATACTTCAATGGCGACCGGAAATCTGTATCGGCCAGCTTCGACTAACACCAGAGACTGTCAGTCTTGAACTAGCGGATCTCTCCTTAGAAGATGCGTATGCCAAGGGTGCAAGAACGTTGGTTTTGGGAACGGCGAACTCAGGTGGTTTTATTCCGCAAAGTTGGCTGACGACACTTGAACGCGCCCTCGACATAGGTTTTAACTTAGCGTCAGGTATGCACCAACGACTGGGTGATAACCCAACATTGGCACAGAAAGCCAGGGCCAATAATTGTAAGTTATTCGACATCAGGCACTTCGATGGTGGTTTGGAAGTAGGAAACGGAAAACCCCGCGCAGGTAAAAGGCTGTTAACTGTCGGAACAGATTGCTCTGTCGGTAAAATGTATACGTCCCTCGCCCTTGAAAAAGAGATGAACAAGCAAGGCCTAAAAGCCCAATTCTGCGCCACAGGCCAGACCGGCATTTTTATCTCTGGCAAAGGAATAGCCATTGATGCGGTGGTGGCTGATTTTATTTCTGGTGCCACTGAAGCTATCAGTCCTGCATTTGATGACCATGACTGGGACATCATCGAGGGACAGGGCTCACTACTCAACCCTTCATTCGCAGGCGTAAGTTTAGGACTTTTGCACGGCGCCCAGCCAGATGCACTGGTGCTTTGCCACGAAGTGGGACGTCAGCACATTCGCCACTTACCTCATATGCCTATGCCGGATTTAGCCCCTGTTATGGAAGCAAACCTGATGGCTGCCCGCCTGACCAATCCCGAAGCTAAATTTGTTGGGATCTGCCTCAATACTTCAGCACTGGATATTGAAGATGCCCGGGCATACTGTGAACAGCTTGCCAGCCAATTCCAATTGCCTGTCACCGACCCGGTTCGATTTGGTGTCTCTGCTATTGCCGAGCAACTTCACCAGCATTAAAGGAGTGCCAATGGAAATCTCTGCTCGTCATGAACGCTTCGAACTGGCAAGGCCATTTGTTATTTCCCGTGGTAGCCGCACCCATCAAGATGTTGTTGTTGCAACGGTAAAGCTAGGGGATCGTAGTGCAACAGCTGAATGTACTCCTTATGCTCGCTATGGCGAGAGCATCGAAAGTGTTATCAAGCAAATAGAAGGCTTTAGTGATGCTCTTGCACAGCAGCCAGACCTATCAGCCAAATCGGTTCAGCAAGAACTCGTACCACAATTGCCTGCCGGAGCGGCAAGGAATGCTATCGACTGTGCGCTTTGGCGGCTCAATGCAGGAACAAACTTCCCTGCACCGCTGTTTGATATCAAGCAGCAGATCACCACGGCTATGACGGTATCTATCGACACTCCGTCAACAATGGCCCAACAAGCGAGTGAGCTTTGTGATTTAGGGGCAAAGTTACTCAAGGTAAAACTTGATGACAAACTCATCATCGAGCGGGTTGCAGCAGTTCGAAATGCGGCACCCGAGTGCGAAATTATCTTGGATGCCAACGAAGCATGGGAACATGAACCTTTAACCGAATTGTTCACCTCACTGAATGAATACAACATTCGGATGATTGAACAACCGGTTCCAGCAGGGAAAGATCATTTGTTGAAGGGCATACCTCACCCTATCCCTCTGTGTGCTGATGAAAGCTGCCATACCAGTGATGATCTAGCAAAATTGGTGGGTTGCTACGAGATGATCAATATCAAGCTAGATAAAACTGGCGGGTTAACTGAAGCCATAAAGCTTGCACAGCAGGCTCGAGCACAAGGGCTGGAGGTCATGGTCGGTTGCATGGTCGGTACATCACTTGCTATGGAGGCGGCCCTGCCTGTTGCCAGCCAAGCTGCATTAGTCGATCTAGATGGCCCAGTGCTGTTAAAACATGACCGTGATGATGGTTTGGTTTATCAAGATGGTTTAATACTGACTTAACCCCGACCGATTTAGACCTGAGTCTTGGCAAAAAAAAGCGCAAGCCACATCAATGGCTTGCGCTTTAAATCATCAAGTAAAATCAGTTTACGACTGACTGACCACTTCTGTTTGGTCCCAGCTTTGCTGTGCTTTAGCTTGTGATTCTGCCTTCTTGCCCTGCATCCTAAGAACGGCAATAGGACCAGTAACCAGCGTCACAGCAATCAAAATGGAAACAGGTACTGCAGTGATCACGATGAACGACTGCAATGCGTTCAAGCCGCCGTCACCAGCAAGTAGAAGTACCCCTGCAATCACGCCCATCGCCAATGCCCAGAACAGACGCTGTGATTTTGATGGCTGGTTATCGCCAGAAACCACAAGGGCAATTGAGTAAGCCATTGAATCGCCCGTTGTCACAACAAACGTTGTCGTCAATACCAAGAATGCCGGAATCAAAAGCTCGTTGAATGGCAACTGAGCCAATGACGCTAGCAATACCGCTGGCAAGCCTGAGTCAGCAAGCGGGCCTGAAATACTGCCTGGAACCTGCAGTTCAAAGAAAATTCCGGTTCCGCCCAATACAGTAAACCAGAAGTTGGTTACGATCGGCGCTGCTACTGCGATGGTCAGAATCAGTTCACGGATACTACGGCCTTCAGAGATGCGCGCAATAAAGATGGCCATCATAGGTGCGAAGCCGATAAACCAGCCCCAGAAGAACCAAGTCCACCACTGACTCCACGCTGGGCTGTCAGCATTCACGCTCATTTCAGGCAAATGCTGGATGTAAGAAGCAAAAGCCAGTCCGAAATGTTCAAAGATAAATTGGGTTGGACCAAACACCAGCATAACCATCAGCAAAGCAAACGCACCGACAATATTAAAACGACTCAGCCATTGAAGGCCTTTATCCATACCGGTAAATGCTGATAGCGAGTAAATTGCCACAACGACGGCCAAAATCACCATTTGACCAGAGGCATTATTTTCAATACCTGCAACGACTTCAAGGCTGTAACCCAACTGAGAGGCAAGGAAACCAATCGGCCCAATTGTGCCTGCCGCTACCGCAATGATTGAACATGCATCAATCACAGAACCAACCCAATGGTTCTCCAACTTATTACCTACAAGAGGATATAGCAAAGCACGAGGGCGAAGTTTTACCCCACCTTGATGGTGTGCGTACATCAGAACAATCGTTGCTAGCGTGCCTAGTGCAGCCCATGCCAGAAAGCCCCAATGCATGAAGCTTTGGCTAAGAGCCGGAACAACTGCAGCTGCTGATTGCGCTTCAACGCCATCAAAACTTGGCGGCATTGTCATGAAATGATAGATAGGCTCTGCCGCTGACCAGAACACACCACCACCTGCTAGCAGAGTACACATGATCATTGCCAACCAACGGAATGTACCGATTGTAGGCTTGCTATTTATAGCGCCAAGGCGTTGCTTGCCATATGGGCTTACCGCAATGACGAGGGCAATAACGAGGTTAATTACCATCAGCCACTGCCAAAACTGGCCAAATGCAGCTGTCGAATACGAAAACGCGGTATTAATGATCTGACTGATTAATTGCAAATCGTAGAGGGAGAAGAGGAGAAACAGTCCTAGGAAACTAATAGTTAGAACTGAAACTTTTTTGTCGCTACCTTTTAGGGTATTGCTTAGCATAATAATCTCACGGTGTGTGTGAGGGGCGGCACTTTAACAGCTCATCCCCCACCACACCAGTGAAATATTTCTTTATATTTTATAATGACAACTCAAATACATAGCATCATTTATCTACGACCCAGCAAAATACTCAACTATTATAGGTAGTTATAAGGCTTGCTACCCACTCCGGGTTAAATGCTTTGAACACGAAATATTTTTTGTGATGTGGTTCAAAATTACATCAAATTCGAAGTATGAAAATGCCAACAATACTCACCTCATTTCATTTGTTTAACCAAGTGCTCCGCTAACAGATGGCTATGCAGGTTACGTTGAGTAAGAGATTGTGACTGTTTTCCTGCACTTACCACCTCTAACCAGTGTTCAGCCATGGCATGAAAGCCTTTGGCTGCCAGCATGGGTGTCCAATCAGCGAGTTTCAGACGCTCTTCTTTATTACCCTGCCAACAACTTCCCTCGGTAAAGGAGTCAAACCGGTAACTGACATTTTGATAGTTGGCCGATACCGTTTCCATTGTCGCGCCGTTCTGCCTGTTCATAGAGGCATGGAAAAGTGTTTCCCCCTGCTGCCATTGCACATCCAATCTACCCAATAAAGTTTGCCCGCCTCTTTGAACAAATTGTCTAGTCACAAAGGTATCATCTGGTGAAATGCTGGCATTAACATTAATACTGTCTAGCGGGTGAATGAAGTCGTCAAAAATGAAAGTACGCGCCTCCCCCGGCAAATCATGGCGATGCTTCTCCCAGCGTAATGACAATAGTGGAGGTGTAGTCTGGTTATCGCCTGTTACGCCCGGCAAGAATTGTTGATAAAGCGGGATATAACGACGGTTGAACCCCATAAATAGAGGAACCTGATGACTTTCTGCAAGATCATAGAGTTGCTCGCACTGCTGGTAGTTATCCGCCAGAGGCTTGTCAACAAAGACAGGAACACCAAGTTTCAGAAAATACTCGGCTATCATAGGATGTGAAGACGTCGCACTGTGGATCATAACAGCATCTACCCCAGCCTTAGCGAGGTCACGATAATCTGTATAGGATTCCTTCACATGGTACTTCTTGGCCAGCTGCTGTAAGCGTTCAGGGTTACGGGTACAAAACACCCACTCCACATTTTCCATTTGGGTTATTACTGGCAAGTGGGCTTTAACAGCAATATCGCCTAATCCGATTAGGGCAATTTTCATTTTTTTTCCTTACTAAACTTAGGCTAACGGTTTATGACACTTATTTTACTTTTTCGCGAGTAAACTCTGATAGAATCCCGTCTCCATTTTATGAAGTGTATTGATTATGTCTCTCCGTCCATTCATCCAACAAAAAATACCCGGCCTTATCGCACTCCTGTTAATGACTACTGTCTTGTCTGCGGTATTGGTATTTTATTCTCAAGCCAACTTGAATGGGCCTGTCTCTGATACCAGCGGAATGCTGTTTTCACTCCTAACACACTCAGCAGGCAACCCAGGCTTTCTGGTTTCAGTCGCCGTGTTTATGCTCATTCCGATTGTATTAAGACTACCACGCAAGTCACTGATAAAAATAGGTATTCAGTTTGCTCTTCTGCTGGCATTAAGTTTTGTCGCCAAAAATGTGATGAAGCACATCACTGAAGTCCCTCGACCATATACGCATGAACTACAAGCGCTTCACATTGTCGAAAGCCCGCAAGCCTTCTATGCACTGAGCAATGAAAACAAAGATAAGGCCGTGCAAGAAGCCAGCAAAAGTGTCAGCCACTGGCGTATTAGTCATTGGCAGGGAGAAACGAACTATTCGCTACCATCCGGCCACACGATTTTTACCGCTGTCTGTGTCGCTTTCTGGGGTGGTTTCTTCTTGAGGCGTCGTCAGATCATACCTGCCACCATCATTATTGTATGGGCAGTGGGTGTCGGTATCAGCCGTATCTGGTTGGGTATGCACTGGCCGACAGATCTGCTGGCCTCTATCTTCGGCGCGGCATGTTTGTACCTTTGCATTCCTGAGTGGGGACTCTCGCCGGAAAAGCAAAGTAAACTGACTGAACAAGCTAGTTAAACAGGCAAGCTTGTAAATAAACTTCCCACACAGTCAGTAAACCCTCAAAGAACCTTGAAAGTACCTTGCTGATCAAGACACATATTCCCTACCTTTGTCTTGATCAGCAAAATAATGCTTTCAGCACAACGCCTTAGCTAAGCCTTTCATCAGAATTTTTCCTCACTCTTTATCAATAACGCCCTATCTACATACTCTGAAATACGGTAATTTGATTGGGGTAAATCTATATTGGCATAAGGGATAGCATGCTAGAACAAATTGTAGGGATCCTCTTTCCCGTATTCACTTTGGTACTGATTGGCTTTGCCGTTGGTCGATGGTTAAAACCAGATTTCCGGCCTATCAACCGAATAAACATGGATGCCTTTACCCCAGCCTTGGTCTTCTCGTCTTTAGTGGCTATGCCCCTTGATGTGGAACAACTTCCCCTACTTTATGCCTCTCTCATTGCAGTCTTCATCCCGGGTATTCTCATGATACCTGTTTGCCGGTTCAGCAAACTCAATTACAAAGCGTGGGCGCCACCCCAGATGTTCCGCAATAGCGGTAACCTCGCCATCCCCCTATTTACCTATGCCTTTGGTGACTCTGCACTCGCCCCGGCGGTTTTACTGTTTGTGGTCTCGGCTTGCGTCCACAGTAGCCTCGGCTTGGCCATGCTCAGTAATGGGAACCCTTTCAAGCAGATGATTAAGATGCCAATATTCATTGCGACCTGTGCGGCCTTGCTTGTCAATATCAGTGGTGTGGGCGTTTGGAAACCATTGTATGACGCTACTGCGTTGCTTGGGCAAGCAGCTGTACCGGTTATGTTGCTGTCGTTAGGTGCGCAAATGTGTCATTTACGTCTGGAAGGACTAAAGATAGGGTTGGTTTGTACTTGTCAATCACTGGCCACCGGTGCTGTGGCGTTTTCACTGATCTACTTCTTTGTTCCACTCCCGACGCTAGAACTGCAAATGATGGTGCTATTCACTATGTTACCACCAGCAGTCATGAACTACCTTTATGCCGAGCGCTTTGTCGTTGAACCTAACAATGTCGCATCAATGGTGCTCTTCGGTAACTTCTTCAGCATTTTCGCTCTGCCTCTTTTGCTGATGTTTTCATTGTCTTTGGCTTAAACAAAAACACCTCTGCCGATAATTTAATGAATAAACTATCCGCAGAGGTGTCAGACTCGGAATGCATCACAAAGGGTTAATACAAACGGGTTTAATGCACTTCAACGCTATGTACGTATTCTACAACCAGTTGATTGCCTTCATAGCGTACATTCTTGATGTCACCATCAACAATAAAGGTATTAGTCAGAGTCACCGAGTTTGGCATATCACCGCTCATCTGATTGCGAAGCGAAGGCAAAGTCAGGATTGGATCGACGCCGATATAGCTACAGAATTGAGTGACAAAACGGTGCTCCAAAGGAACACTACCACGAAGGATGTCAGAAAAGACCAGTTGGCTCACCCCAAGGCGCTTAGCCATTTCGATCTGGGTTACTCGCATTTTTGCTTTGTAGCTCATCCAAGTATCATGAAGTACCTGACGGTCTTGTTCTGTATATTGCATCTTAGTTTCCTTGCGCCCTGTGCCTAGCGCACTTGTATTTTTTCGTTGCACTTATTTAAGCTGATCCTTAAATCTGTTTTGTCAGAGAAAAGTAAGGCTTGAAGGCTTTCAAACCCACGTCACATAAGGGGTGGCCGGTATTTCACAAAAAACAAGCGGGCATTCATAGGCTTGTCATTTTTTGTCCAAATAGTGCCCTTTCTTGAGACTGAGATTGTCCAATTCCAGAAATGATGGATATAATGTGCTTGTCCACCAAACCAAGGGTTGTTATGCGCTTACAAAAGATGATTGCTAAAATTGTCATCTTCCTGATGCTGTCTGTTTCAGTAGCATCGTACGCATCTCCAGCACTTGCCAGCCAAGCGCCCTACAGCGGCCACGGCTGTAGCCCAGCGGCAGTTATGTCCCATTGTTGCAGCACGGGAGCAGTAATGAGCTTTGCCGTTTCTGATACCGGCGATACCTGCGCTATTGTCAAAACAACCTCTGATGATAACTGTTGTAAAGACAACCAATGTCATTCCGGACAAATCCCTATTGCCATTCTTGCCGATGAGCTTACTTTCTCCCCTTTTGTTGGTGCCCACCACTATAAATACCTAGAAGGGAGCCAACCACTGATCAATCAAATGATCTTCCGTCCTCCTGTCATTGCTTAGTTTGGTCTTTCAAGACCAGGTACTGATCGTTCAGCCATTTCGGCTGCACCTAAACGCTTCATATTAAGCAACATAAGTTATTTAAATTAATACGTTACTGACAGGTATTATCATGAAATTGTCTTCAAAAGCCCTAATTGCAACAGCATTGATCACAACAAGCGCTTTCTCTTTTGCTCAAACTTTCAAGGGAACGAACTATCAATCTCCTTACTGCGGTTGCTGTAAGGAGTGGGTAAAGCACATGGAAGATAACGGTTTCGAGCTAGATGTGGTTTATCAAGAGAACATGACGCCCACTAAGATTGACTTGGGCATTCGTCCAAAATATGCCTCTTGCCACACTGCAGAAATTGAGGGCTATTCGTTTGAAGGTCACGTCCCTGCTGAAGATATTCTTCGCTTTATCGAGTCTAAGCCTAAGCGCATGATTGGCCTAGCCGTTGCTGGTATGCCGATGGGATCACCAGGCATGGAATACAGCGACCAAAAAGATCCTTATGAAGTGCTCGCCTTCGATGAGAATGGCCGCACTATGGTATGGTCTCGCCATAATCAGTAATTAGACTACATCAAATAACAAAAGGCGCCATTGGCGCCTTTTTCTTATCATTCAAATCGCTAGTTTAACTCATAGCTTATCAAACCACTGCCGATTCGGGTCCTGATGTTCTGCCCACTCAGGTTCAAGCTCACGATGCTCAAGGTAAATCTGCATCGCAGTAAAATACGTAAATGCCGTTAGCTCCGAATCAGCGCCAAAGTGTTCAAAAAAGGCATCTTCTTGCTCAGCAAGCTGATTTAAGGTTTTAATCCCTTGCTTTAAAACCCACTGAGTCGCATGGGGCGGAATCATTGTCCGGTGCAATATTAGCTCAGCAATATCACCGACGTTGACATCAACCCCCTTGGCTTTACTTGTTTCAGGGATAGCCAACGCGGCTTCTTCAGCAAGCAAAGCCTTTAAACTATCAATGCTCGCCGTACGCTCTTCTACCGAGTACCCATAGGTCGTTTTAGCAAAACGGATGGCATAAGCAAGGCGGTCACGCCCCACGACTTCAACCACTTCCTCAAGGTATTCCTGAGGAATATTGTATGACTTCGCCAATTGCTCTACGGCGTGGCTCAAACTCGTGTAAGTAATACCGTCAAACTGAACATGAAAACTAGTACTGAGTGCTGCGATGGGCAAACCATCAATAGTGAGTGGCCAACCGTTGTAATTCACTCTGGCTTTGGCAATTTCAAACATTTTCCAAGCACTCTCGCGAAAACCTTCTAAAGCCTTGCCTTCAAACTCCGACTGTTCCAGTTCCTCCTTGGTCCAATTAACCCCAATTTGCAGGTGTTTTTGGTACTTGCGGTGGAGCTGCTCTTTTACTTTGTCGCGAAGCAACTCTAAATCACTCGCTTTGACACCTTTGCAAATGCCATAGCACTCCTGGCAACTAGGCAGCAACACAGGTAGCTTCTGGTGATCGTAATTAGGTGAAGGTAAAAAGGCGAACGACTCAAAGTAAGGCTCACCACAGAACCAGCAGGTATGGCGATATTCAAAAGGAACATCAACGGATTGGTAGGTCGCTGTCATAGCAAAAATACCCAAAAGAAAAACTGTGAAGTGACTTAAACCTATTATGCGCACCTCGTAATCAAGACTCAAGACGAAGTACTTGCAAATTGCTGATATACAGAGAATACATAGCGACCGCTAGGCCCGCATAAATTCAAGAAAAAAAAGTGCATAAAGTATCCGCTTAAGAGAATTGTGCTGGCTATGCGAACACGTTAAAATATGTGCCCTTTTCCATCATGGTGCAATCGAATGTCTGAACAAAAGCGAAAGGCGCTCAAGAAAATTGCAAAATGCCTCGAGCTGGGTAACTCTGCTAACGTCAATGAAGCCGCGCAAGCGATTAAGATGGCGCATCGTCTGATGCTCAAATATGGTCTTGAACAAGATGATATTGAGTTTATCCAGATGGGCAAAACCAAAACTCAGACCTTGCTACCGGCCGACATCAGCCAACAGATCTTGAAGATCATCCGTGGTATCAACCGCAAGTTTGGTGTGGAATGCGTTCTTACCAACCATAAAGGTCTCAAGCAAGCTGAGTTTATCGGTGTTGCAGAACGAGCTATCTTCGCCGCCTTTGCCTTTGACGTTATGTACCGTGAAATGAATCAGCAGACCGGCCAGTTCAGAAATAGCTTCCAAGGCACTGGTACCAGCAATGCCGAAGTGACTCGCCGTGTGTCATCTTTCCTTGCTGGCTGGCTTGAAGGTGCTCTGGAAAAGTTACCGGAACTCAATACTGACGATGACCACGACAAGCGCATGACCAATTTCATCGACAAAGAGTTTGAAAACCTTGATCGTGAAACCTTCAAGAAGCAGCTTCAAGAAGCCATGAATGCGCTAACCGATGACTATGAAAAAGGCATGAAGAAAGGCCGCTCAATTTCAGTGAACCGCCCTGTTGCTGGCGAGAAGGCTTTTAAGCCCAAGTTGCTCTCTTAACTCGCGCTTTTTGTGAAAGGCAGCTTAATGCCCTATCACTAAGAGCACGAATCTGTAGTTATTGAGCTCAATATGAAATTTAAGGTATAGTTACACCTTACCCTCCTAAAAACAGCCCATATTGTGGCTGTTTTTTTGTTTGTAAAATAAGCATTTATACCTCTCAGGACTATCAGTCATTTTATTCTGAATAAAAAAACAGCAACCAATCACAAAATGTCACCTTAACGTCATGAAGTGGGATATAAATCTCATTTTTATGATACAATGAAACAAAATTCCCTTTAACCGATAGCCTTCAAACATGAAATTCCCTGGTCAGCGTAAATCAAAGCATTACTTCCCAGTTAATGCCCGCGATCCATTAGTAGCTCAAATCCAGCAAGAAAATCCGCTATCTCGTACTCACCTTGTGGGTGTCGGCCAAACTATCGTAGATATCGAAGCGCGTATCGACGATGACTTCCTGGCACGCCACAACCTAAGCAAAGGCCATTCACTGGTACTTGCTGAAGATAAAGCAGAATTGCTTTACCAAGAGCTGAAAGAACGCAACCTTATCAGCCATGAGTACCCAGGTGATACCATTGGTAACACCCTACACAACTACTCTGTTCTTGCGGATGACAAGTCGATTCTTCTTGGTGTGATGAGCCAAGACCTAAAAATCGGTTCTTACGCTTACCGCTACCTATGCAATACCTCTAGCCGCATGGATCTAGATTTCTTGCAACCTGTTGAAGGCCCTATTGGTCGCTGCTATACCCTTATCACCGAAGACGGTGAACGCACTTTTGCGATCAATGAAGGGGAAATGAATCAGCTTAAGCCTGAGTTCGTTCCTGAAACTGCATTTGAAAATGCTTCTGCGCTGGTTTTGTCCTCCTACTTGGTACGAGGTAAGCCGGGCGATCCAATGAAGGATTCAGCACTCAAGGCTATCGAGCACGCTAAAAAGCACAACGTACCTGTTGTTCTAACCCTAGGTACCAAGTATGTCATTGAAGGCATGCAAGATTGGTGGATCGACTTCCTAAAAGAACACGTAACTTGTGTTGCGATGAACGAAGAGGAAGCTGAAGCACTAACCGGTGAAAAAGATCCGCTTGTTGCTGCAGATAAAGCCCTTGAGTGGGTTGACCTTGTCCTTTGTACTGCTGGTCCTGTAGGCCTATACATGGCTGGTTACACCGATGACGATTTAAAGCGCGAATCTACCCTTCCGCTTTTGCCTGGCCAGATTGCTGATTTCAACAAGTACGAATTCAGCCGCCCAATGAGAAAGGCGTCGTGCGAAAACCCAATCCGTGTTTATTCACACATCGCGCCATACCTTGGTGGTCCGGTTGAAATCAAAAACACCAACGGCGCAGGTGATGCTGCCCTTTCGGCACTGCTTCACGACATGTCTGCAAACCGTTTCCACAAGGCGAACGTGCCTAACTCAGGTAAACACGTTGGTGATTTCCTAAGTTACTCTTCGTTCTCCCAGATTTGCCAATACTCAAACCGTGTAAGCTATGAAGTATTGACCCAACACGCCCCTCGCCTCTCACGTGGCCTACCAGAGCGTGAAGACTGCTTGGAAGAGGCATACTGGGAACGTTAATCGCTAACAGCGTATTTCTAAAAACGGAGCCGAGGCTCCGTTTTTTTATATAAAAGTAACCCTTTCCACTACCATGCCGTCTTAGGCAATCACTCTCCGTCCCATTATGCCTCGGTCTTTACTCATTGAAACCGTGTAGAGAAAGCTGGACATCTTTTTATGCCTTTTAGAGCAACTGTCCTAACCTTAAAGTATAAGTTATCACTTTAACTTATTGATGAATCAGTCATTAGTGGTATTGGAAGTCAAATTAATATTGAAATAGAAAACATTACACACAGGTAATTGAAAACAAATAGGATGTTTCAATAATGAAAGTAGTGGCCGCTTTATTTCTATTCATTACATTGGTTGGCTGTAGTGACGATCAACCAGAGCAAAATATAGCTACAGACACATCTCAGGTTTCTGTTGTCACCGGCGTACAACCTGGAACCGGGCTATTACGCATTGCTGATAGTGAGCACTACTTTCAACAGCACAATATCTCCGTTGATATTGAAGAAAAGCTCAGTGGAAAATTGGCTATTCTCTCTGTGATCAACAATGAAGTAGATGCTGATATCATTTTTACAGCTGATATCGCCTACCTAGCGAATCAACATTCCTTACCAGACTACCGTGTTGTTGCTTCCGTTTTTGATTCCGACAATCTCAATGCCATCGCTAGTATGAAACCATTGGGTGATATTCAAGCTATGGCAGGTAAAACCCTGTGCACCCAATACTTATCTGCGCTTCATTTCTTCGGCCAAGTCCTGGTAGAAAGAAACGCGATTCAGAATGTTACCTACCAGTTTTATAAAGTCTCAGAACTCAATGACAGGCTTCTCGATGGTGAGTGTGATTTTATTACCACACGGGAGCCATTAATCGCCGATCTACTGGTTAAAAGTGATCACCAAGCGCAACTAACCTTCTTCCCTGGGGTCTACCTTCAGCATGAATTAATGCTTGCCCATGACCGGGTCGCTGATGAAATATTGAGCAAGTTTGTCAAATCCATGATTCAGGCCGAGAGTTTATTTCACATCGCACCTGAACAAGTCAATTTAACCCTGAGCCAAAGCTTAAAAACCACACCTAAGCAATTGAGTATCCTTCATAATGACAGCGTATGGGAAGTGTCACTCTATCAACCATTGCTCCCGTTACTTGAACGTCAAATGGAATGGCTCATCTCTCATGGTGTCGATGAAGGTAAAGGTAAGTCGTTTTCCTCATCTACCTCGTTAAGACCCGATGTATTACAGCATATAGCCCCGTTACGACAAACGGTGATTGCATATGAAGATTAGTATCAAGCAAATCATCGCCCTTTTTGTCATCCTACTAACAGGGTTTATCTTTGCCCTCTTCTATGTCTCTGAGAAACAGAACCAAATCAGGGAAGAAGTTATAAACATTGATGAACAAGCCTTTCGCCTTACACAAGAAACGAATAGGTTAAATGTCTTTGTTGCCGATTACATTTTCAGGCAATCACCTGACTCTTTGGAGAAGTGGGCGAAAACACTCAATAGTGTCGAGCAACAATATGAACAGTTATTATTGTCTACCAACCTTAATGATCACTCCATATCTAAACGTATTGAGGCCGACATATTTAGAATTAGAAAGCAATTTTCATTACTGCAAGGTGCCACCAGTAGCAACGATACTCATTGGATAACGATCAACCTCAATACATATAATCAAAACCTAATCACCCATCTAAACAAACTGATCAAGGAAATCAGAAAGACAGCAACCAGTGAATTATCTAAACTGACTGCTAATCAAAGGATCATTTTTTCCATCATCACAACCTTAGCCATATTGCTGCTAGCGGTCATACATTCCGCCCTTATTGCACCACTTAAAATTGTGAAACATTTACTCTATCGCATTGGGCGGGGCGATAAGGTCATCGATTTCCGAAAGTCACATATCCAGGAGTGGTACCAATTAACCAGCGATATTGAGTCTATGTATTATGACTTAAAAACAACTACCGTCAGCAAAGCCGCGCTTGAATCAGAAGTCGAAATGAGAAGAACGGCAGAGAAAAATGCTAACACACTCGCTCGTACTGACTATTTAACGGGTTTACCTAACCGCAGACGCTTAAGCGAGTTATTTGATTTAAAGAAAAGGGAACAAGAGAAACTTTTTCTCATGTTCCTTGATATCGATAACTTTAAGTCAATCAATGACAATCTCAGCCATTCTGTGGGTGATGAGTTATTACGCTGTATTGGGCGCCTTATCAAAGGGCAATTAAACGACAATGATGTCGTCGCACGGATCGGTGGTGATGAGTTTGCAATTCTCTACCTTAGCAACTGCGAGAAACGTGCAATAAATTTAGCTCGGGCCATTCGACACAAATTAAGTCAACCTATCCAACTTGCAAAATCGACAGTTAGAGTTCGCTGCTCTGTCGGTATTGCCACCTACCCTGAAGATGGGGCGCAAGCTAATACATTACTCGCGAATGCTGATACTGCCATGTATTACGCTAAAAAGCACCAAGTCGAAACTTCTGGTATCGTATTATACACCACCCAGATTGGTAACCTCAGTAGAGACGACTTTGTCATCAACCAACAACTCAAACTCGCAATAGAGGCCAACGAGTTTGATGTATGGTTTCAACCACAAATCAATATCCAAACAGGTTTAGTTGAAGGGTTCGAAGCATTGCTGAGATGGAGGAAAAAAGACGGAAGCTTTATTAGTCCTGAGCTCTTTGTTCCCTTGTTAGAAGAATCCACGGATATTGTTGAGGTTGGGAATTTCGTCATCGATAATGCTATTGAGTTTCATAAAAGACTTCTTGATGCAGGCTATAAACTCTCTGTATCAATTAATGTTTCTGCTGTACAACTCGAGCATGCTGATTTCATTACAACCTTACATCAAAAAATAATCAGTAAAGGTCTAGCTCCAGAACATTTCCCACTAGAACTAACAGAAACGGCTATTTTCAAAAATAAGCACAAAGCCCTACAATCAATGCAAACATTGAATGAGCTTGGCTTCTCGCTTCAGTTAGATGATTTCGGCACCGGTAATGCCTCACTCGATCTTTTACTTAGCCAACAATTCGACACAGTAAAAATTGATAAATCATTTACCCTTGATGCCCCGACTAAACAACAAACAGACGCCGTTATACGATCAATAGCTAAACTGTCTAGAGAGCTTAACTTTACAATCGTTTTAGAAGGGATCGAACAGGATATTCACCATGATCTGGCAGCTAAATACCAAATAGAATTAGGACAAGGCTACTATTACGCTAAACCTATGCCATACGAAACCGCATTTGAGTGGGTTATAGACAAAAAGATGCAGGTCAAAACTCGCTCGTTTGAAGTCAGTGCTTAATACCTGATACTATCCATCGCTCATCACCTATATTAGTCACGTCAACAAAGGTCTTCATGAGCGGTATATTTCCTAAGATATTGATAGCAATAACTTTACTGTTAGCTTTAGCCGGTGTCGGACAAATAGCGTTCTTTTGGCTAATTGTTTCTGATATGGATTCAATGGAAACACCCTATTACTGTGAAAAAAACGGTATTGAGTATCAATGCAGTCGAGAAGAGTACAACGCCATTTATTATAAAAACTAAAGCTACCCGAACTACCTCCGCATCTCGATGGGAACACGCATTACCAAGCAAGTTGATTCGAATCAATACAGACAATCACATAGTTGATATAATCAACCAAATTTTGCTTCTACTGCAAAAGCGTCCAGTCAACCCAAGTGACTGATAAAGCCCTGTCGGTCATACATTGAGAGCATCCATTTGAAAAAATCCCAACCAATACTGGGGAAATCCGGTACGTTATTTTTCCTCGTAATCATCAGCGCTTTCCCTCCGCTGACGATTGACTTGTATCTACCTGCATTGCCGCAAATGGTCAACGTGTTCAACACAAATCAGTCCATGGTAAACCTTACGCTCAGTAGCTATTTCGTCACTTATGCGGTTGGCTTGTTATTCTGGGGGCCACTGAGTGAAAAGTTTGGTCGTAAACCTATCTTATTCGTTGGGATCAGCGGGTACATCATTGCCAGTATTTTGTGTGCAATGGCAGGAAGCATTGAACAGTTGATCGGCGCACGCATTATCCAAGCCTTTGCTGGTAGTGCCGTCACCGTAGTCGCTACTGCTATCGTTAAAGATCTGTTTGATGGTCGTGAGCGCGAAAAGATCATGGCGACCATTATGTCACTGGTCATTATAGCCCCGATGGTCGCTCCGGTTCTTGGCGCATTCCTGTTGAAGATCGCTTCATGGCGGATGATGTTTGTTACACTGGCAGTATTTGGTGCCTTCGCCTCTGTACTCGCATTCTGTTATAAAGAGACGCTTGAAGCTAAGTACAACGGTTCGATCCTACGCTCGTGGGGAAGACTTGGTGTCGTAATGAAGAACCCTAGATTCGTTGCACTGCTGGTGATTTTCTCAATAACACCAATAGCAATGATGGGATTTCTAGCTGCCGGCTCATATATCTATATCAATGGCTTTGGACTTACCGAACAACAATTTAGCTACGCATTCTCATTCAATGCACTGTGTGCTTCATTCGGCCCAACGATTTATATGAAGCTATCACGCTTTATTCCAGTCCAGAAGATCATCACCCTGTGCTTTTTCCTTCTCGCAACTGCAGGCGTATTAACAGTAACCATCGGTCATACATCGCCGTTGGTATTTGCGTTAATCGCAGCGCCAGCAACCTTAATGGTTATCACAATGCGTGTACCGGGTACGAACTTGATGCTTGACCAGCAAGACAGCGATACGGGCTCGGCTGTCGCATTAATCCAGTTCTGTGGCATGATTTGCGGATCGCTAGGCATGGTATTGGTGTCCATCCGTCCCGAATCGCTGATTGAAAACCTTGGTATCCTTCAGTTTGTCGTAGGTCTCACCGGCGGTGTGCTATGGTTACTGGCCAGAAATCGCCCATTTGTAACCGACAAGCTCATTAAGCAATAACGAGCAGCAGAAATTATCATATATAAACAGATACTTAATGAGTATCTGTTTATATTAAAGTTTCTTGAGCCATAAATTCCCAGCCTCACTCGCTTATACCCTACAAATACCACTAAAGTATAGATTCATATTTTTTACACCTTCAGGTATTGAAATAGCAACCACTGCCTATAAAATTATCTTCAAACCAAATTCGTACTAAGTACCTTTAGATGTAAAACTAGAGAACAACAACCAATGAATAAACTATTTTTCGTCTTAGCTACTGCCCTATCAGGCTGCGCCTCATACGCTGAGATTGACCTCGATTCTACAGTAAGCGATGACGGCTCAGTTTCTACAGCAATCCACTTCAATGCCACAGCCATGGAGTCATTCAGAGGACACGGCAATGAAGATGACATCATTATTCAAAATGTTGCCTGGGTTAACCGAACTTACGGGACATGCCCAGCTTCATACACCATCGACAACACCAAGACGCTTGGTGATGGCTCTGTTGTTGTGACAATCACTTGCAAATAAATCTGAGATATATAATAGGAACTATCTAAATGAAAATGTTATTTACGGTACTAGCGATAATCACCACCTTCTCTGTATCGGCAGAAAATCATACCGCTCGCTACGACTGGGACAACCTATCGGGCTGGGAAAAGTCAAAAATTGAAAATGCTGATAAGAAGTAATGAAGAACGCCGTCAATGATGGGGATAGCACTCCCCATTATAGATTTAAAGCGACTCTAAATAGGCGACAATTTCTTGTTTGCCCTCTTCTCTCGCTTTAGTGAGCGGAGTATTGCTATCATGGCCTTTGATCGTGACATCACCACCGTTTTCAACAAGTAACTTTAATGCTGGTAGATTGTTACCCCATACCGCATCATGCAGCGGTGTATAACCATTACGGGGACCAACGGCATTCACATCATAACCAGCATCAATCAACAGTTGTACTATTTGCACATTGTCTTGAAACATTGCTGCATGCAATGCCGTTCCACCAGATGAGTCTCGTTCATCAGGGTTCGGGTTGAGTTTAAGCAGTTCAATAACCTGTGCCTCATCGCCATGATAGGCCGCCAGATGAATGGTATCGTTGCACAATGCGCCATATGACACTGTCAGTGCAATAACTGCGGTAGCTAACGTTGCCAGAAGCTTTTTCTTCATCACCTTTGTCTCAAATACTATTGTGAATTAATCGGACGCAAGATGGCGCCCGCTGTTTGATATTGATGACCGTTCGACTCTCAATTAAACGAGTGTTGCCCCTTTAAATTTAATTTATTAAGCAGCGATCAACTTCATTGTCTTTTCTGTTGACTGCCACTGCTTTCTCATTAAATACCATGCACTTAACCCTGCTAGGGTATTTGCTATAGCTGCAGCAATAATAATACTTTGAATATTGCCAAACAGACTGCCCAAGTAAATCGCAGGTATAAACAGCACAAACAAACGGATAAAGGAGACAACCAATGCCCGCTTGGCTAAATCTAGCGCATTGAATGCCGACACCATCACCATACATAATCCCAAAGGCCCGTAACTGAGCGGCAGTAATACAAGTACAAAATGTAGATCCCTATCCAGCCCTAACCCTCCACCGATTACCTCTACCAGATATGCCGAAGACAGCATCACAAATAGAGCTATTACCGTATGTATTAGCAATATTAATTTGGTCGCCGCTTTTATGATCTGTTGGATATCGCCAAACTGCTGGTTACCTAAATAGCTGCCAATAATTGGGGGGATCGACATGGTTAATGACAATGAGAGTACCAGCAACAAACCTTCCATCTTCATTGCTATTCCCCAGACAGCGATAGCCTGAGGTCCAACACGGGCAATCAGGTACATAGATACCAAGGCGCTGATTGCCGGTAAAAATTGATTCGCCGTTGTGGCGATAGCATTTGAGGTCAGCACTCTGAGATCTTCAAATGCACTTTTATAAAAAATCTGTAGAGTAAACCACCCTTTCGCTATAGGTTTGAGCAGCATATAAGCAGCACAAAGCGTAAACGCCAAGCAACTTGCCAACGCTGCGCCGGCAATGCCCATATCAAGCACAAAGATAAAAATAGGGTCAAACACAAGGTTAAGTATGCTAGATGCAATCAATAGCTTACCTGGGGTACTGGAATCCTGGTTCGCGCGATATACCGAAGAAACGAAATAGAACACCGCTCCAGCCAAGGCACTCATCAGCCAAATGCCCCAATAAGCACTGAACTGATGTTGTATCCCGGCCATTTGTACTGAATCGACTTTATCATCGATAAAAAGAGTAAATAGCGCTTTTTCAAAGAACCATAGTGATAGCACCAGCAGTGAAATAGCCAGTGTGCCAAGCAGTAAACCCAAGGTCGCGAACCTATTGGCCTTTGGCTGATTCTTCTCACCGACATAGCGTGAAATAAGACATGTTGCCGCAACGCCGATGCCGACCTGAATGGAAATGATGACAGATGAAAACGGTAGCGTTAACCCCTGAGCGTTTAGTGCATTGACGCCCAACATACCAATAAATACTGTATCCACCAGCTGCACTGCCATAATAGCGAGCACTCCCATGGTTAATGGGAGTGTGCGCTGTATAATCAGTTTTATTTCATTTGAGATATGCATAAGTTGCTACCGTTAAAGTCGATAACTCGGCTCTGCAAGACACAGAACCGAAAAGACCTACAGATTAATTAGAGAAAAACTTCTCGAAGAATTGGTCAGATGCATACAAATCACCAGAGAAGTTTTGCACCCGCTGAATTTTGCCATCCTCAATCTGATAAAGCAGAACCCAGTTGATATCGATGTTGTCATCTGCATTTGTGCTAAAGCCTCGATGGGCATCAATGACGTAATTTTCATTCGCAGCCAAAATCATCACCTCCGCCTTGAACCCGGCTTCACCGAGCTTGGCAAAGAACTCCGTGAACTCCTTGATGCCGCGTTTTGTTCCCGCTAAAGGATGACGGCCAGGGATATGCCACTCGACATCTTCGGCGACAAACTGTTTCATTGCTTCCATGTCACCTTGTCCATAGGCGTTGAAAAAACCCTGAACGACTTTTAGTGCTGCACTGTTTTCTGAGCCTGAAGCAATGGGATTTGCAGGTTTAACCCAAAGCGCCTCGTTATTGATCTCACTAGCATCAGCGATAGCTTGGTCATTAACGTTACTCGGACTTGCCAGGCTTGATGCCGCAAAAACCAGTGAAATTAATAGTGCTGCGAATGTATTTAACTTTCTCATTAGTTGTTCCTCGTCGCTGACTTTTCCTTTAACTTGGAACAAACTATAGGCGTTCATATTGATAAAAATAAGACGCAGTTTACCTAATGAATTATTAGCTTTTGCCTAATAATAACGATTGCCTCCCACCCCTTGGGTGGAAGGTTTATTCAAAGGCGAATCACCTCAAGCACGTTGGATATATCAGACCTGCAAATGCTTAACAGCGGGATCGGATATTGGGTAATCCGTTAGGCCTTTAGCTCCGCCACCGTAATAAGTAGAACGGTCATTTGCGTTAAGCGCTAGGTTCTCTTTGAAGCGATATACCAAATCGGGGTTGGAGATGTAGTACTCACCAAACGCAATCAAATCGGCATATCCTAGATCTAGCATGTCCTGGGCAGATTCCTTGGTATGGCGACCGGCAATAATAATTGGGTTCTTCCACACTTCACGCACTTGGCGACGGAATGATGACGGAACAGGACGCCAAGTCGCCACATTCTCGGAAAAATGCACATAAGCAAGATTGTGTTGAGACAATTGCTCTACTGCTTTCAGTGCCAATGACGGCATTTCAGGGTCTACGTCAGGATCGTCGATAACGAGATACGGTGATAAACGGAAACCCACTTTCTCTGCACCAATGGCCTGTGCTACCGCTTCTACAGTTTCCACCAAAAAACGTACTCGGTTTTCCTGGCTGCCACCATATTCATCGGTACGTTTATTGGCACTTCGTAACATGAACTGTTCGAACAAATAGGTATTGGCCGAATGTATCTCAACCCCATCAAAGCCGGCTTCCATTGCGTTCTTTGCTGCCTGAGCAAAGTCGTTTTGCGTACTAGCAATATCTTCTTTAGTCATCGCCCGCGGGGTTTCTTGCTCCAAAAATTCATAGCCACCTTCAGGAAGAGGTCCGAAGCCTTTATTGATTCCTTTTACCGCCGAAGGTGCCACCGGCTGCTCCCCACCGGTGATCCGTGGGTGGGAGACCCGGCCAACATGCCACAGCTGAATAAAGATCTTACCGCCTTCGGCATGGACGGCACTGGTTACCTTTTTCCATCCATCAATTTGTTCTTGATTATATATACCCGGTGTAAATGCATAACCGCGACCAACCTTTGAAATCGGAGCGCCTTCTGTGATGATAAGGCCAGCTGTTGCGCGCTGCTGATAGTATTTTACGATGTCATCATTCAAAGCACCGTCAATAGAAGCACGAGATCGCGTCATTGGTGCCATTACCATACGGTTTGCCAGTGCCGTATTTCCCAGTGTGTAATTTGAAAAAAGCATTTCGCCTCCGAATGCGATTGGAATAGGCACAGGTTAGGCGAAAGCATCAGTCACTAAAATAGCAATTATTTCATTTCACTATGTACTTTTTAGTTACCAATAACAGGTATTTCAGCACAACGCTGCTTGAGTTTATCGACAAATAGCCTCGCCCCGAAGCTTAAATCCCGATTCGGGTAAACCGCATACATAGAGGGTTCAAAAGGAAAACGCATATCCGGTAATAATTGCACCAACTCACCCCGCTCGATTTCACCACTGAGGTTCTGGTCTGTGACAACGGTGTAATACATTCCCGCCAATGCACTTTGAATCAAAGACTCAGGCGAACTTGATTTGTAGAGAGGGTTCATAGACACCGATTGAATCCGATCTTCTGCGTCATAGTATTGGATCTTATCTCTCACTACACCTAGCCTGGCATAACAAGCAGATGGTAAGGCAACTAACTGTTCGATAGTTTCAGGCATGCCATGGCGCTGGATGAAATCCGGGCTGGCAAGAATAACGAGGTTGGTTGAGCGGAGCTTTTGGCCAATTAGCGAGGTGTCTTGGGGCTTCCAAATCCGAATGGCCATATCAAAGTCTTCTTTTATGATATCGACACGCCTGTCATCATAGTCGACCTCAAATCGAATATTCGGGTATTCAGCCTGAATCTCTTGGATCGTCGGCAGAATAAAATTTCGGCTTAGGTGAGAAGCACAAGTCAGGCGGACTAAGCCAGTCTCAGCAGTACTATAGTTTTGAGCGAAATTATTCATCTTGTCTTCTAGCTCTTTGAGAACTAGCGCCTGCTGATAAATTACCTCTCCTGCTTCAGTCAGGGAAAGTGCGCGCGTGGTACGTTTGAGCAACACAACACCCAACTTATCCTCCAGCGATTTTATGTTTCGTGACAACAATGACGGCAGCATATCCCGATGTTTTGCCGCCTCTGCAAAGCTCTCAAACTTTACGACATCGACAAAGGCCATCAGTTGTTTGTTTAATTCAATCGCCACGAAAACACCTTCATTTCACACTAATCTAAACTCCATTATGCACTATTTGGTACACAGTAAGACATAATATGTCTGCGACACTATGATCATAAAGACAATGCCTATCACCCTCTATAAAGATATTTTTGCCCTCAAACCAAATACCACAGCACTATCTTCGCTAGAGAAAGCGGGATCTTTGATAAATTGAATATCCGGGGTAATTTGTAGATGTTTGCCAAATTGCATGTTGTAGAATACCTCAGCAGTCTCGATAAGCAGCAAGCAAGCCACTTTCACCTTCAAAGGCTTGAACGTGACGCCATTCTCAGAGATCAAGTTTTCTCTGGCCTGGACGAAAGTCGATTGCAGAGCTTGTCAGCATTCATAGGTGGAATTTTTCAAATACCGTACCGCGACTTATGGTGTGATGTACGGATAATTTTATTCGATGAGGACGCCACTAAATGGCCAAAAAGAGCAAAGAACATGCTGAGCTGATGAAAGCTCGTGTTCATGAAACCATCTTAGAAATGGTGCTGGAAGGTGGGCCATCAGACCTAAGCTACACGACACTTGCAGAACAACGTGTTGGAATGTTCACGAATGGGCGTGAAGCATTACGCGAGAACCCGAAATGCAATACTTGAATGTGTCCTGGATGATGTTTATGGCGCTAGGGCGAAAAAGCTAAATTTAGGTTCTCCAGAATTGCTTTTTCGAGCTGGGAAGCCGTTATTGATGATCCTACGTTCAAAAATTGCTTTGTATACTTTGTTGAGTACAGAAAAGTGTCAGAAATGGTCGATCGCCTTATTGGTAGCGTTTTGCGTAAAAAAGCCGGTTCCGAAAAGGCTGTAATTAGCCTGCTAGGAAAATCGCTTATAGCCATGCGATAAAAACCGGATTTATGGAAAAGGGCTCTCAGAAGGGACTTTTTTGACCCACGCCTATATAGCCCCCTTCCTGAAAGGCTGGCTATTATAGGGCCCGATATAAAGT
The DNA here is from genome assembly GCF_003026455.1 of Photobacterium rosenbergii. Taxonomy (GTDB): domain Bacteria; phylum Pseudomonadota; class Gammaproteobacteria; order Enterobacterales; family Vibrionaceae; genus Photobacterium; species Photobacterium rosenbergii. The sequence continues at coordinate 107,983 of NZ_PYMB01000003.1, read as the reverse complement.
GGGCCGTATATAGGCCCCGCCTTGTAGGCACCCCGTCTAGAGCCCCCCTTATTATTGGCCTATAGCTCCCCCACTTATTCAGCACCACCAATAGCCCTACCATTTACTATTACAATTAAGTCTATATCTACAATCACATATCAGTGGTAGTGTGCTGTGGTCTCAATCACTCATATATTGTTTATGCTAGATATTATGTGTGTCTTGGTTTAGCCATCCATTCCTTCGGGCGGCAGCGTATGCACTCCCGTGTTACTTACTTGCTCGTTCGTAGTCACCAAGGCACATCTCGAAGTAATCCTGGCTGGTCCGATACTTGTCGCGCTGATCGTTGATGGTTGGCTGAATCTGTTTCGACCAACCGGCACCATACTTTTCTTGTCCGCGTTTCATGTAACCAAGGCCAGTATCTTCATGCCATGTTCCCTCGTCCCACATACTCCGGTCATACATCGTGTCAGAGCAAACGATGTGATAAGCCATATTGCTTATCGTTGCTTTCTCAAGCCCGGCATTGGAAGTGGTTGAGGCCAGTAAAGCAATGGTGATTAGTGGTAGTGTCTTCATTTTTTGTTATTCCTGGGTGGCAAAGTCTTTTACTTTTGGGTAGTTCTTGCTGCTAAACCACTGATCACCATTAACGGCGTAGTAAGTCTCTAGTTCTGCTGTAGAGCTGTGCGTCCCGCATGTAAGCATGTAATCAATAGCTATGTGGTCAACAGGGCCAATATTCTTGATTACACGGTAACCGATGTAATCAGCGGAACATTTGCCGTCCTTGTTAACTCGCTCCATCGTGTTGGCTAGGACTTGCTTTGCTGCCTCTTCCTTGGTGCTGTGAGCTGCATATAATGAAACACCAATAAAAATACCTATCCCGATCAGGATGCTAACTAGGCTTTTCACTTTCGATTCCCCTTTGTGTGCATCGTAATACGCTCGACCTTCTTACCACGCTTATCGATGAACGTGTGCTTGCACTTTGTGGTTAACAGGTTAGATTCAACAACTTCGCTTTTAACCTTCTTGACGTCGTGCATCTTGCGGATATCCTCCGCCCCATATCGGCAGTCGCCCCACGCTGTAGCATTGGCAGCGGCTGAAGCAATTAGAACCAGTGTGATTTGTAGATATTTCATTTGTTACTCCCTTAAAATTGCGCTGGATACCAGCCAACAGGGCAGGCAAATGCGTTGTAAGTTCTAACCTCGCCACTTATTGAGCCTACTTTCTTGCACTGAACGGAACCGCCAAGCATTGATGTTCTGGCCGCGTTAGCTTCCTTTGCTGCTTGTACGTGTGCTTTCTTCATTTCGTGTTGACGCTGGGCGTTAACCTGCATTTGATTGTAATGGCTTGCTGCTTCGTTGTTCCTGTTGGCAATCTCAAACTTGAACTTTCGACAGCCATCTGCCAATTGCTCAGGGGTTGCTTGTACGGTCAGATAATGGTTAAAAGTCTCGTTGTATAAAGCGCCAACCTCTGGAGTCATGTTCCAAGTGTTAGCAAGGTAAACAACGCTCCTTTGAGCTTGAGCTGCGTATTCAGGGGAGAAGATCCCCTCGTTGAAACATCGCTTTGCACCACCTGCAACCGATGCCAAATGCCTAGCTATCTGTTCTGGCATATCAGGCTTTTCTGGGGTTGTCTGGCATCCAGACAGCACCAAAGCAGATACCACCGCGATAATCAAAGCCCTCATTTCTTTGTTTCCTTAACTGCCTTTGAAACTGGGTTTTTCTGCACAGACCAGTAACAAATCTTTGCCTCACCTGACAAGGAAAAAGAATGAATTGGTAGACCAGATGACGCTGCAATTTTACCTTTCTTACACTCGGTTATTTCTGCTGAAAGTGTTGGAGCTGATGCCATAATTGACAGTGCTAGTAGTAGCTTCTTCATTGTCTTGTCCTTACTTGCAAAGCTTGTCGATGAGAATGTTATGTGCCTAAACAGTCTTGCTATTAACGTGGCCAATAATAATCATGATGATTGCTACCACTTCGCAAAGAGCAGAACCAGTAAACAGAAACGAGACCATATCCATGTCTGGGCGATAGTCTCCAAGCTCAGACATTCCAAAGAGAGCAAGAACAACACCAAGGACTAGAACACCATACCCTATTCGATGGGAGTCCACTTGCTCCAACTTTCCATCCTCTAGGGCATACCCATGAGTCATGGTGGATTCTGCACTATCAGAGCCTCGAAGGTATGCATCAATTGCATGTGCTGGCTCCTTCGCCTCGATGTCCTTCTGGTAGGTCCAGCCCTTCTCCTCCCAGTACAGCTTTGCATCGGTGGTTGGCTCAGTAGCCTTAGTCTCACCATTTTTGGTAACAATTGTGTATATGTTCATCGCCCCTTACTTCGTACTTGATACGTATTAAGCTTATTAAAAACTTTCCTACCTAACAGAACCAATAGGCTCCAGTTAGTAATTTTGCTCTGGTAACGGTATAGCTTTTTGTGATTTCGTTTATCAGAATCCCCTGATACCCATTTAATTTCTCGGGCCTGTTCAAACATGGTGTTGGTGATGTTTCGGTAGGTGTTCTTTACACCATCCAGCTCGAAGACAATCTCGTTTGACCGACCGCCTGATCTGGACTGAGGCATTTTTATTAGGATGTTGAATATTGATGCTCTCTCGTCGCCCTTTATGCGTACATAATACGGTATAATCACAGTGCGTTCAACGGTTATTTTTAAATCAAACCAAAATAGGTAGTGGTACAGAGGCTATCAAGGCTTGTAGCCAATCAGGTTTGTTTGCCTGTACCATCGGTAAATATTCGCACCGCCAGAATGGTACTCAGCTTTGGCGTAAATCTTCTCAGGCGACGACGCTTAACCTGCTTCATTTTACACCTCCGTTTATCCAGTCTTTTTGTTGGGAGTAAGTCAGGCTAGTGGCTTGGCAGACTAATTTCTTGCTCAACTCTCCAGAACGAAGGGCTTTCTTAAGATGACAGAGTTTGGTCTCGTCTAGGTGATGGTGAACAATGTCAGGTCTTGAGTTACGGAGGGAATCGGCCATGCTCCATTCGATGATGCATAGCCACTAATGGATAACCTCGCTTTCAGATCGACTAACCATCTCCATGATTAGCTCAAGATCATCAGGGCCAAAGTGAGTTGATACGGCATGGAGTGATATTAGGATTTCGCCTTGGTCAATGCTTGGCAGACAATCAAACTCACCCTCGATGAATGTGTCCACCATGGCTTTGATTAGGCAGCATGGTATTTCCCATGTTCAGAACACTGATCGTGGTTATCAAGCATGTCTTGCCAAAGTTCCTCGGTCAAGACTTCGTCCATAGCGCTGTTTGGTGGAATCGGAAAAGTGACTAAGTCATTACCACCCCAGTTAATATTACCATTTCTACGTCGTTCATTATTATTATCAACACTTTATTAGTGTTGAGCACGGTTGAGGGGAAATAATAACGCCAAGTGGCAGCGCCTTCAATCAGAAGGCTATTCTATATTTCATAAAGGGCATTTTAAACTAGAAGTAACCTAGGTCTACTGGTTTGTTCATTCGTCTTGCTTCCTATTAAGCTCCAACGATTCGACTGATGATGAATAGTGCTGCCACCAAGAAAACCAGACCAGCTCCCAACGCCTCACCCTGACGTTTGGCTTCCTTCAATGCTGGGATTGATTCCGCCTCAACCTTGGCGCAAACTTCTTCCATTGATGGCTCAGTTGGTGGTGTTCTCGGCTTCTCATTTCGCTCTTCCTCGGTGTAAGTCCTGATGACCGGCGTTGTCTTTAGTAGCGGCTCAAACAGATCATCGACGAAATCATCGTCATTAAAAATGTCGTCAAGCTGGTTCTTGATAAGCATCTTCTGGCGAATAGCGGTGATCTTCTCCATCGTTTCTACCTGAAAGTCGCCATGGCGCCCTAGGTAGTCTTCAAAATCAGTTATCTCTTCGGTTCCGCTTAGCTGGTACTGCTCAACAACCGACCGAGCAAGTTCCTTAATCTCGTTGCGGATATCCTTAAACCCGAACTCTTTGGCTCCTTCTGACGCATCATGAAGGCGACCGATGATGTCCACATAGAAATCTCCAACCTTTTCCCTCGGGTCGATCACTTCATCATCACCAACCTGATCAAACTCATCGAGGTAATTGATGATTTCCTTTAGCGGAGCGCTGAAGTATTCCCGACGGTCGTTTACTCTAAATTCAGAGAAATTCTCGTGACATTTTTGCTCTATTGCCAGAGCTTCCCCTTCATCCACTTCGATTGAGTGAACGACCACTTGCTCCATGATTGAGCCTGTAGCCGATGAAACCTGCCTTGCTCTTGTTTCAGGATCATTGGTCGTCATGCCAATCTTGTAAATCTTTGCGCCAGTATCTTGGGTGGCTGTGCCGGTATCTAGCACATATACAAACTCACTCATCTCGTCTTGTTTCCAGTCCCGCCTTGAATGTCGTACATGGTACGATTATTATACAGTACAATCAACCGTTAACCGCCCAGCTACTTTCTAGGCGTTTCTTTCTGGTTTTGGTTGCGCCCAAGAGCAAGCCTGCATGAGGCCCACAGAGCGATAACTATAGATTGGCAGGCCATGGTTTCATGCCCGTTATGGCGTACCAGAGCTCTTCCTTGTAAATATAGATGTGATGGCTTGGCTTGAATCTTCTTAACTCCAACTTTGTCGGCACTCCCTAGCTAGACTTATTGCTTTTTGCATGGCAATGTTCTGAAAACGCTTACTACTTTTGTTGGTTCCGTTCAAGAGGATGATCACCCCATCCCTGCCGTACATGAAGTTAATTCTGTGTCCCTTACCGATAGTGACCCTAGCTTCCGATAAACCTCCCCTTTCTGGTCTCACATCACCAAAATTGCCCTGAGTGATTCGAAGTAGTCGGGTGTTAATCGTGGACAAGGCCCTTTCGTCCTTGATGCTGGAAAGTCACCTGTCGAAGGTGTTGGTCGTGTAGTTTTTGTTCATGTTGCTCTTCATGTTTGTCTTTTGGTCATGACATTATATGGGTCGTCATACGACAAGTAAGTAATAAAAAAACCTCTAAGGAGGGCTTTGCTAAAGTCTTGCCTGGGCATCTTTGATGGCTTGAATGGCTATAGCCAGACTGTCTTTAATTGACTTGGATCCTTTATTCTAATCGCTGACGTTGTCTGCCTTTCAGGCATTAATCATTCTACATAACTTCTTCACATCGGAAATCTCGCCATCATCGGTCAGCAGAGCAAACTCTTCCTGAGTGACTTTGATTACTATGGTTAACTTCATTACCTGCTTTGCTTCGTTGTATTTCGGTTTCTCGGTGTTAACGACGCATTTATGCCATATGAGCATTAGCTCAACAGAACCCAACCCCATCCCAAAGTCACAGTAATACGGTCTAACCTTAGTGTGGCTTTTGATTTAACTGTAGTGTGTCTATGGAAAATCGATTCGTCATGTTCTAACGATATAAATAAAATCACTGGTGTTGCTCTTTAAACAATATAAACCTGCCTACCCTGTTGGGTCAGCGATATAGCCCGTGTGGTTCGGTTCAACAGCTTTAATGCCAGTTGTGACTCAAGCTTCTTTATTTGACGTGTCACATAAGAAGCATCAGTCTCTCTAAGATCTGCAGCCCCCGTGAAACTGCCTTGGTCGACAACATCCGAGAACACTTGCAATAACTTAGGATCGACAGTCTTCATTTATCATTGTATCCATTACCCACTAACTAATCCGATAGTAGATGTGAACACATCCCTTATAAAGATATTTTTGCCCTCAAACCAAATACCACAGCACTATCTTCGCTAGAGAAAGCGGGATCTTTGATAAATTGAATGTCCGGGGTAATTTGCAAATGTTTGCCAAATTGCATGTTGTAGAACACCTCAGCAGTGATCTGTTCATCCCCGCCAAAGGCCGTTTCGTTAGTTTCCGACCAGTTGACTGCAGCGCCTAGGGTATTTTCTGGCTTGCCTAATCCGAAGTAGCCAAAACCGACACTCAATGATTTATCGTATAGCGCAACATCACCTTCAGAAATTCCACCTCTGACAAACGGCATAATGCTATCAGTCGCAAACCAACTGGCTGACACGTTAACCCCTCGTCCACCTTCGCCTGTTGCATTGCTATGAAGGGTATTTTCACCGAAATCCCAAAGCGTGACATGCACGTTATCTGTGTAGATCTGCTCTTGAGATGCCGTCCAACCCAATTCGATACTGGTAAAATACTCACTTTCATCAAACGCTGTATTGAATCCGTCCAAGATGTCATCGGATTTACCGTTAGCATCGGCAATACCGCCAATCACATAAATATTGTCGGTAAGCATGTGCCCTGCTGACAGCGCCAACACACCATCATCGGGTAACCCCATTGCACCAGCCCCTGTCGAGAACGCTAAATTTGTAAAGCCTGTCCAAGGGCTCGCTAAAGCGTAGGTATCGACATAGTCAGTCACATCCTGCCAGCCCGCAATCACACTTGTTTTGCCACCATTGAGCTTTTGTTTCCAGTGCAAATTCGTAACACGAAAGCCCTGGTCACTAAACGGTGTACCCATCATGCCAACGTAGCCTATGCCTTCAGGCCCACCGGATACATCATCAATAAACGCATAATTTTTCGGTGAGCTATCAGTAAAGGCATGACGGTGTTCAACCTTCCATACCAAACCGCCTTTGTCTTTCTCCCCCCTATTGATTAAATCCCATGAGCCATAAAAGCGTGCAGCCCCCGATGCGCGATTGACATTATTTCCCTTTGAGCCATCCGGCGAGCTAACACCAAAAACGGTGTAATCAGCGCCCAACGTAATTCCCTGTTCAGCCGCTTTTTCACGCCAACTCGGTTGTGGTTTACCCTTTGTGCGATCAGGTTTGGTTTGCTCGGGCTTAGGTAGCGTATTCTCAACAGTATTAGGGCCACCAAAGTCAGCGGCAATAATCGATTGGCTTGCCAAAGCAAATAACAAACCTACCCCTTTGGCAGTGGTATGAATTTTCATAATACAGGCACTCATTTAAGGCTAGATAGAATCAAGCTAGAGAAAAAATATTCGAGGGAAGTTGTACCCAAGCCAGATTGTGAAGCTTGGGTACATATCGCAATGTGAAATAAGGCTGAATAACCTTACAGGGTATTTTTGAAAATCTTGCCGTCTTTCATAATCAGGTCCATTTCGGTTAGGTGCGAGCCATCTGGCATCGCATCATTTTCGAACCATTGTTCGCGGCCACCAATAAGTGAAATATCTTCAAGCGGGTTACCATCAATAAGCAGCAAGTCAGCATAAGCACCTTCTTCAATCACCCCAATCTTGGCGTCTGAATATGGGTTGATCCAATCTTCCATCAACTCAGCAGGAATTCGCCCGCCCGTGGATGTCATGGCACGCAGTGCATTGAAGTTGCCGAAGAACTTGGCGTTGAGGTAAATCTCATGAGCAATTTGTTTGGCACAGATATCTGCCGTTCCGACGCAATCGGTATTAAATGCACGGTAATCGGGATCAAGCTTCTGCACATTTTCCACATACTCTTCAAATGCCGCTTGAGCACTTTCCAACTTGGCTTGGATCATCGGGTCTTGGACGACAGGTACATTGGCTAAATCAGGTGAAAATGCAGTCAGATTGGTAACCAGAAATGCCCCCTGCTCCTTGTAGAGTTTGTGTTGCTCTTCATTGAAGGTAAACCCATGTTCGATAGTCTTCACGCCATTGTTCAATGCAGATTTAATGGCCTTATCCGAATAGGCATGTGTTGCGACATATGAACCGTAGCTTGTGGCAATATCAACGGCCGCTTTTAGTTCATCGTCGGTAAATGAAGTGTACTGCCAAGGGTCAAACTTGGAAGAAACGCCGCCGGATTGGAATACCTTGGTAAATTGTGCCCCTTGGCGGTAATTATACCGGGCCTGCATTTTGATATCTTCCGCACCATTAGAATTGGACATGATATTCAAGATTTCCAAGTTCTGAGGCGAATCACTTAGACGGCGAGACTGTAAACCTACATCTGCATGGCTTCCGATTGGCGCAATGGGAGCGCCCGACGCATAGATCCTTGGCACCTCAGTTAGGCGACCATCACGCTCCATATCAGTCCATGAACCATCAGCCCCACCGACATCACGAATTGTGCCAAAACCCAAGTCCAGATACATTTCTGCAAACGACTGAGCGTGAATAGCGATTTCATTCCAGCGCATGTCATCGGTACCCAGTAACCCTTTCGGCAAAGCGAGATGCATATGGGACTCAACCAATGCTGGCATCAGCGTTCGTCCTTCGCCATCAATCACCTTAGCATTCTCTGGGGCTTTGATTTTTCCTTGCTGAATCGTCGAGATTTTATTGCCTGTCACCACAACGCTGAAATCGTTATGCAGCTTGTTTTCAATACCGTTGAAGATATTCACATTGTGAAAGACAATCACTTGCTCTGCCGCTTTGGTATCAGTCGCGTTACTGGGTGAAGCTTCATTGGACATAGGCGCAGCAACAGCAAAAGAAGAAGCCATTGCGATAGACAATGCAACTAATGATTTTTGAAAGGCAGTTTTTTTATACATAGTTCAGTCTCTTTTTTTCAAACCTGGGAAGAAATCTTCGCCAAGCTTAATCGCAAGACTGATTGTATTTTTATCAATTAGCGCCAAATATTTTTGCTTGTTTCCTGATTAAAACTCTTCGTGTAATCACTTTTTCTTCTTCGTAAGAAAACAAATGAGGTCTCCTATCGCTCCCACCAAGTAAGCAATACAACAAGCCGGTATCAAAATAACTTCCTTCCACCACGTACTTTTTTCGTTTTTATAACCGAGCTGAGAAATACAAAAAGCAATACTGATGACTGTATATACAGCCAAAAATAACCATAACCATTTCACGCTTAACTCCTTGGTTGTCGGGTAAACCAATATATGCAACTCGCACTATACACGTCGGCAGAATATTTTCCTATCTATATGAAAGTAAGGATAAAAAAAATAGCAACCCAACTTGGATTGCTATTTTCAAGAGTATTGTTAACTGGAATAGATTAACAATCGCTTATCGCATTACGGACTCGTTTGTCTGACACCGGATAAGGCGTACCCAACTGCTGGGCAAAGTAACTGACACGCAGCTCTTCAATCATCCAACGGATTTCCTTAACCTTTTCAGGCACAGGCTGACCTTTAGGGATCTTGTTCAGCAGTTCTTTATAATCAGATACCACCGACTCAATCTTCATGATGTGCATACGGTCTTTGTTAGGATCAATTGGCAGTTTTTCCATACGGCGCTCGATAGCACGCATGTAGCGAAGGATATCAGGTAGTTTCTTCCAGCCGCACTCAGTAGCAAAGCCTTTGAAAATCAGCCCTTCAATCTGTGCCTTGATATCCGATAGCGCAAATGCCATCGTCAAATCTACCCGGCCTTTTAACTTCTTATTGATGTTGAATGCTGTGGTCAGAATCTCTTCTACCTGCTTGGCAATATCTACTACCGTATCACCAAGTTCACCACGAACATGCTCTTTCAGTGTTTCGAAAGCCTCTGGTTGCCATACTAAACCGCCCTTCTCTTCGATTAGCTTATCGATACCACAGGCAATACAGTCATCAATCAAATCCATAACCCGACCATAAGGGTTGAAGTATAGACCCAGCTTCGACTTGTTCGGCAAGTTGGCATGCAGGTATTTGATCGGCGAAGGTACATTGAGCAAGACCAAACGACGCTGGCCTTGCTGCATCGCGGTACGCTGCTCTTCTTCGGTTTCAAATAGTTTGATACCGACAGAGTCTTTGTTATCAACAATCGCAGGGTAAGCTTTCACTTCGAAACCGCCACGTTTTTGCTGGTAACGCTCTGGTAACTCGCCAAAGCTCCAAGTCTTTAGCCCTTCCTGCTCGATATCATCATCGGCAACTTTGGACAGGGTTTCCTGGACCTTCTCTTTCAAGCCATCTTTCAAGCTGTAAAGATCTTTGCTCTCACGAAGCTTACGGTTACGGTGATCAACCACGCGGTAAGTGATCTTCAGGTGATCAGGTACTTGATCAAGATTCCAGTCTTCGCGCAACACCGTCACACCAGAAATTCGCTTGAGTTCTTTTTCAAGTGAATCCAGCAGTGGCATTGCCATAGCTTCTGCACGCGCAAGGAAAGCATCGGCGTAGTTTGGTGCAGGAACGAAGTTACGACGAACAGGTTTTGGCAGTGACTTGATCAGCGCAACGATCAACTCCTGACGAAGACCTGGGATCTGCCAATCAAAACCGTCAGTTTCGACCTGGTTCAAGATAGGCAGCGGCACATGCACTGTTACACCGTCACTGTCTTCGCCCGGCTCGAACTGATAGCTCAGCTTAAGCTTCAGGTTACCCTGATGCCAGAAGTTCGGGTAATCCAAATCGGTGATATGACTCGCATCGCCCTTGAACAGCATTTCGCGTTCGAAATTAAGCAGCTCGGCATTGTCACGCGAGGCTTTCTTCCACCACGTATCAAAATGGCGGCCTGAAACCACAGTGTGGTCAATTCGCTGATCGTAGAAATTAAACAGCTCATCGTCATCAATCAAGATGTCACGACGACGTGATTTATGCTCCAGCTCTTCAACTTCGCGCAATAGCTTGCGGTTTTGTTGGTAGAACTTGTGCTTGGTTTCCCAGTCCCCTTCTACCAACGCCGAACGGATGAACAGTTCACGAGAAATAACCGGATCAATCTTGCCGTAGTTGACCTTACGCTTGGCAACCACAGGAATGCCGTAAATTGTCACTTTCTCGAAGGCTGCAACGGAAGCTTGTTTCTTCTCCCAGTGCGGCTCACTGTAGCTGCGCTTAAGCAGGTGCTCAGCCAAAGGCTCCACCCACTCAGGTTGGATCTTGGCGGCAATACGGCCCCACAAGCGTGAGGTTTCTACCAGCTCGGCCACCATTACCCACTTAGGCTGCTTCTTAAAGATGCCAGAGCCCGGGAAGATGTTAAAGCGTGCATTTCGCGCACCTTGGTACTCGTTCTTCTCCTGATCTTTCAAACCAATATGCGAAAGCATACCGGCCAAAATCGCAGTATGAATACCTTGGTAGCTGGCTTCCTGCTCATTGATACGGAACTCAAGTTCTTTAACGACTTGGCTTACCTGATAGTAGATATCCTGCCACTCACGGACACGCAGGTAGTTCAGGTAATCTTTCTTACACTGGCGGCGGAACTGGTTGCCTGACAACGCTTTTTGCTGCTCTTGGATGTAATCCCACAGGTTAACAAAAGTCACGAAGTCCGATTCTTTGTCGTAGAAACGACGATGCTTTTCATCCGAAGCTTGCTGCTTATCAGAAGGACGTTCACGTGGGTCCTGAATTGACAATGCACAAGCGATGATCATCACTTCACGCAAAGAACCGTTCTTAGGTGCTTCCAACACCATACGCGCCAAACGTGGGTCAATCGGCAAACGGGCTAGCTGTCGGCCAATTGTCGACAGGCGTTTGCGTGGATCTTTCGCTTTGGTGTTAATCGCACCCAACTCTTCCAAGAGACGGATACCGTCTTGGATATTACGATTATCCGGCGCTTCGACAAATGGGAAAGCTTGGATATCACCAAGGCCAATCGCCGTCATCTGCAAGATAACAGATGCAAGGTTGGTACGAAGGATCTCTGGGTCGGTAAACTCAGGGCGTGACAGGAAGTCCTCTTCTGAGTAAAGACGAATACAGATACCTTCAGCTACACGGCCACATCGACCTTTACGCTGGTTGGCACTCGCCTGAGACACACGCTCGATCGGTAGGCGCTGTACTTTGGTTCGGTAGCTGTATCGACTGATACGCGCAGTACCCGGGTCGATAACATAACGGATTCCCGGTACCGTCAACGAGGTTTCAGCAACGTTGGTAGACAGCACGATACGGCGACCGGCATGAGTTTGGAACACTCGGTTCTGCTCGCCTGCCGACAACCGGGCATACAGTGGCAGAATTTCGGTATCGCGCAGGTTACGTTTCTCTAGCGCATCAGCAGTATCACGGATCTCCCGCTCACCGTTCATAAAGATCAGGATGTCGCCCAAGCCTTCATCGCACAGTTCGTCTACTGCATCAAAAATGGCTTGAAGTTGGTCACGATCACTATCGTCTCCATCTTCGGAAACCGGACGGTAACGCACTTCCACAGGGTAAGTACGGCCTGAAACTTCAATGATTGGGGCATTGAAGAAGTGCTTGGAGAAACGCTCTGGATCGATAGTTGCCGACGTAATAATGACTTTTAGATCTGGGCGCTTTGGTAGCAGTTCACGCAAATAACCCATGATGAAATCGATATTGAGGCTACGTTCGTGGGCCTCATCGATAATGATGGTGTCATATTGATTTAAGAAGCGATCGTTTTGGATCTCGGCCAGCAAGATACCATCGGTCATCAGCTTGACTTGGCTACGATCTGATACTTTGTCGTTGAATCGAACCTTATAGCCGACGTAAGAGCCTAGCTCACACTGAAGCTCTTCAGCAATACGGCTTGCGACTGAGCGGGCCGCCAATCGACGTGGCTGGGTATGGCCAATCATGCCCTTGGTGCCGAGTCCTAGCTCCAAACAGATTTTTGGTAGCTGGGTCGTTTTACCCGAACCGGTTTCACCGGCGACAATCACAACCTGGTTGTTCTTAATCGCCTCGGCGATTTCGTCTTTCTTCTGGCTGACCGGCAATTGCTCCGGATAAGAGATTGTCGGTCGCTGGGTTGCTCGCATCTGCACGGTTTGCATGGATTTGGCGATATCTAGCGCGATTTCGTCAAACACAGCATGCCTTGCCTGCTCTTTCTTGATTCTTGCTGCTCCTTGCACACGTTTGTGCAAACGAAACTGATCGCGCATCATGCAATCTTTAATCGCAGCTTTGAGGGTTTTTTCGTTGTTTAAAACGTTAGCCTGAGGAGTATTCGACTGAGTCAATGGAATTCCTGATATTTCAGCTGGGTATTTCACAAAATTGGACGAATTCTACCACAACTCTGTGGTTTTGCGGCATACGAGAATTACAGCCCAATTTCTTAACAAATGTTATGACATAATTTGCAGCACAAATATGACTTCAGGTATTATTTTGTCGCAACTTCATACATAGAGTAAAAATAATGAAAAAGACACTAGTTAGCCTTGCGCTGGCAGCTGTGATGGCATCACCTGCTTTTGCTAACCAACCTGTACAGCTTTCAGTACCAGGCAACAACCTACCTGACGGCAATGTTCACGGTTTCCGCGCTTCTCTTCTATACGGACAGACTCCATCTGTTACTGGTTTCCAGCTACCTATGCTTGGTCTTGCTGAATCTCAGACTTTCAAAGGTTTGAGCTTCGGTATCCTATTCGGCGCTAACCGTGTAACTGGCAACTCTACAGGTGTTAAGTTCGGTCTAGCTAACTGGAACGACAACACGGCAGCAGGTGCTGATTTTGGTTTTGCCAACTACACTGGCAGCCAGTTCACTGGTCTTCAGTTTGGCGCGCTTAACTACGCAGGTAGCCTTAACGGCCTACAGCTTGGCTTCATCAACGCCACTGACCGCATCGAAAAAGGTGTCCAGATTGGTCTGATCAACTACGACAAATCTGGTACTTTCGTCAGCAAAGATATCCCAGTATTCCCAATTATTAACGCCCGTTTCTAATAACAGTCGTTAATAGTCCAGCAAGACTGGTAATTATAGTCTGGAGCACCATCTCCAGACTTTTTTCCTTCCCTCACATACGTTAACCACGCATATCAGCTAAGCGCTATATTGAATAATTGCTGACTAAACATCCAACTAAGCCACGAGTAAGGAACTCCTTACCCGACTAAAGAGTCTTATACTTAATAGAAATGAAACCTGAGGCTCAGCATGTTCAAACAATTGCGTACAATTTTCCGCCAAGTGATGAATGAAGGCACCGATGGCGGCGCTGTCGATACCCCAACTCTCCACCTTTCCATGGCATGCTTGCTTTGTGAAGTTTCAAATGCCGATCACAGTGATGACCCAAGAGAAATCCAAGCTAAGCGCCACCAGCTCGTTCACTTGCTAGATATCAGTGAAGAGAATGCCGACGCACTATTGGAAAAAGCGCTTCTACAAAGTAAATCATCTGTCTCGCTGTATGATTTCACCAGTAAACTCCGCTCATTAGAACCCGAGCAACGCTTCGAACTCATTGAAGCCATGTGGCAAGTTGCCTACGCCGATGGTGTTCTAGACCCGATGGAAGAAGCGGTGATCCGCCAAGTTGCTGAGCTTATTTATGTCGACCACTCAGAGTACATCCGGGCAAAATTAGCCGTGCAGAATAGCTTGGGACAAAGCTGATAAGACAAAACACCTTCTGAAAGCTCACAAGCATTAATAAGCAATTAATGACAAGGCAAAGTCAAATTTGTATTATTATATTTCAAATGTTTTTCTGATAATTCTTAGTGTGAACAAATGAAAACAATTTTATGTTTTGGTGATTCCAATACTTGGGGCTGCTCTCCTGATCTACCGCGCCGTTACAACACAGATGAACGCTGGACTATGCTACTCCAGTCGTACCTAACACCAGATTACCGAATTATTGAAGAAGGCCAGAATAGCCGTACCACAGTGCTAGATGACCCTTATGAGCCAGGAAAAAAAGGACTCGATTACCTACTGCCTTGCTTAGAAAGTCATCACCCTGACCTCGTCGTCATCTTGTTGGGTACAAATGACCTAAAATCTCGCTTCAATCTCACTGCCAGCGATATCTCCAAAGGTGCTGCGCGATTAGTTCAGGTTGTGCAGAACTTTAAGCACGGATTTATGCCAAAAGCACCAGAGGTATTGTTAGTTTCACCTGCCCATGTATACGAAGTAGATCCATTAAAAGAAGGCTTTACCAACGCTGAGGCAAAGTCTAAAGAGCTTGCTCATTACTATGAATTACGAGCAAAGGAATTAGATTGCCATTTTCTAGATGCAGCTAACTTTATCACGCCGTGTGAGCGTGAAGGCATTCATTGGCAAGTTGACCAGCATAAGAAATTTGCTGAAAAGTTAGCAGAGATCATACCTACTCTACTGCCAGCAACATAAGTTAGCATGTAAAGAACTTAAGGTAAGAAGAACACAATATCATTGTAGAGTTTCTTAGCTTAAACTCGCAATAGAGCCAGAAGTTAGAAATATCTGACTTCTGGCTCTATTGCACTATCTGCGTGGATTATCCACATGAATATAGCTATCACCTTGACGTTTATAGTAAAAGTTATCAACGATCGCATAACTTACTCCAGAAATAACCGCAAATGTTGCGATCTTAGGTAAACTATTTCGATGATAATGTTTATGTGATGGAGCCGATCTTTTATTAACAACAACGACCTTTGTCGGCGTTTTCTTTGCTGGAGCCTTCACAACGGTAACCTTATTGCTTTTATTGTTAGGGTTGTGGTTATATTTTTTTGCTTCAACTCCCGAGGACATGCCCAAGCCAAATACAATCACAATGGCTGTGACAATAGATTTCACTGTATAAGGATTCAAGACACTTCTTTCAGCATACGGATATAAATTCATATCAGACCTCTTTTCTGTTATGAACACTGTACATTAATTTATTTAAAATAACGTTTTTTTAGGTAAAGTAATGTCAACCTCTATGTTTTACTAAGTCAGTCACTACGGACTGACTCAAGCAATTGAATATGACAAACAGTGTCAATATTCATTCAAATCTATCTTAATGCTCATTTTTTGCTAAATTCTCAGTCATCAACCCAGTAATTCGCTCAAATTCTTCCAGTTCCTTTTGAGAGATCCCTCTCATCATCTTGTCATTCATCTTTGAATCGATAGTCTCAAGCTGCGCCAAGATCGCCATTCCTTCGCTGGTAACCAACAAACGTTGGCTTCGCTTATCTTCGGGATTCGGCACTTTCTCAATTAAGCTTTGCTTAATCAGTTCATTGAGCAAACGCGTTACCTGTGCTTTGTCCCGGTTTAAGAATTGGGCAATATCAATCGCGGTACATGATTGTTTTTTATTGATAATTTTTAGTACGCGAAGGTGCATTGGCGTAATGTTCAAATTCAGTTGCTCGATATGCTCATGCATGTGGCGTTTAAGCATATGGACTAACTGAAACAAACTTTCGAGTGACTTTGACTCTGACATCCGGTGTTCCTCAAATAAAAATATAGTTGACATTATCAACTAAACCACTATAGTTGACATTATCAACTTAATTGAGCGAAATTTCAAGACTGGAGAATCTCGATGACTGCAGAAACAACGATGACAGCCCCATTCCCCAATCAAATGAAAACCCCATTGATCTACAAGGTACTGGTTGTGCTAGGCATGATGACCCTAATGGGTGGCACATTGACTGGTGTGATGACATATATGAACGTCGGTTACACCGAAACATTCCTTGCCGACTGGTTCAGCTCATTCCTGAAAACAGTATTAGTCATGATGCCGTTTGGTTTGGTGATGATGACTTTAGTCACCAAGCTGATAGGCAAATTGATGCCCAATTCCAGTGAGAAAAGACGAAATCTGGTAGTGGGCCTGAATATGGCTGTGGTGATGGAATCCATGATGGCCTTCACCACTACCGCTAACAACATCGGTTTTGATGATATGGCGCTTTTTACAAGTAGTTGGTTGCAGGGTTTTATTGCCGCTCTGCCTGTTGGCTTGGCCTTGATCACCATTATCTCAATGACTATTAAGCCTAAGGTTGAACGCTTTCTAAAAAGCTAACCCCAAATCTTCAAATTGATATAACGACTTAACCGACTAAAACACCGGAGCTAAATATGAAACACAACTACCGTATTACTATCGAACGAACCAATGAAGACAATGCTGCCACTATGCAGTTCGAGTTTGAAGATCGTGAAGATATGTTTGCCATTGTCGATGCTATCAAGCACGGCAGCGGATTGGATGAAAACGACTCGACCCGTCTTGGGGTTGCTCTGCGTCTGCTTGGCCCAATGATGATGAAGGATCGCAAACATCCATTGTTTGCAGAATTCTTCCCGCATTTCGGCACATTCATGAAAGGTTTGAAAGCTAAACTGAAAAACAAAAGCTAACGTTATTCGGTGAAAAAACCAGAGCTGCCCTTGTCTTTATATCCAAGCAAGACAGGCAGCTTCAGGTTTATATGGGACATCTAGTTACGCTTTCAAGTGAGCTGTATTAGCTCTAACTAGATCTGACTCTCTCGAATCAAAGCATGTAAACCTTCAAAACAGCCGCTGTACTTCAATGAATTAGCTTGCTTCGAAATGTCTTTGGCAGACATCGGCGCGGTTTCCACTGCATCGAAAACTTGCCCCATGACACCTTCTAGATACTCGTCGCTGATATCCGCTAAGCGCACTGGGTAACGTTTTCCGACGCTTACCTTGGCTTTGAAATAGGTATGCTTACCCTGCAATTGCTCAACATTTACATCAAAACCCAATAGCTTCATTGCACACACATTTTCATGCCAATTAAACTGCATTCCGTCCTCCCTAAAAGATGGAGCAACCTTTATTACCTAACGGTACTGATCGCTTTTATATCCTCCACCATTAATTGCACGTCAATGTGACAATCATATTGAGCTTTAATGGAGGAAATAGGAAAGCAGTCGTAATAGATTTTGCTAGCGCACATCGATGGTTCGGCTGGCCTTGCGATACTGTACCTTCCAACCTTGCCAACGTGGAAGTTCCCAACGTTTTGGGTCAGCCTTGCGATTACCACTCTCATGGATAGCCAGCACCAATTTGCGCGGTATGTGATATTCGATTCGCAGTGTCAGATCGGTCAAGGCTACCTTGTAGGGAAACGCTTGATCAAAATCTGCTCGCTCCCACTCCGGAATGCCATCAAAAATGAAATCATCCGTCGTGAATAGTTCGAAATCTTCGGCTGATTCCACCCCTAACGCTTCAATCTGTTCGCCCAACCATTCACGGACATCGACAGCCTCAGCAGCACGAGTGCAAACATCCGCCTGATAGTTGCCCAAGGCTAAATACAAGTTCCACTGGTGGATATCAGCTGTGATTTTTTCACCAAGCCCAGGCAATATTGAGCCATTGAGGATCATATCGATATATGTGTCATGGGCGGAGGCACCCTGCGGTGCCACCCACTCAGAATAGATCACACGCCCGGCATAAACCCTTTGCTTTTCAACCAAGCAGCCTTGCTCACCGACTTGTGTTTCGCCATAAGCCTCATCGCCCATCTCAAGCTGGTTCATCAACGCAAGGGAAACTGGGGCCATACAGGTGGCCAATACTAAATTCTGCTTCACTCCTTTGCCCGGTAGAGCAAACTGATCAAAAACAACCGCGGCCTCAGCACTTTCTGGGTACCGGCTATCACGACCAATGCTGACTTCACTATACCCGTTACCCAATGCTTGCCGACGCTTTTGCCTTCGAACAAATACAAGCTCGGGAGCGGCTTTCATTACCGCCTGTAGCCATGAATCCCTTTTCACCGACGAAGCCACTTCCAGAGCCGGTAAGCCAAGTGCTTCGCGCATTTGTCCTGATAGCATCCGCGCCTCTGCCAGCACCTCTTTATCGAAAGTCAGCCATTCGGGTTCACTGCCGCGAAGTAACTTAATAAGCGCCATCGCGTCACAATGTTTAGTCTCCCACTGTGCCAACTTTTCACGCGCTTCCTCGCCGGATGGCATTTGCCATATACGCTGATATACGCTCAGCGATGCCGCCAAATCGACCATTGCCTCACGGCTAGCTTTATCCGTCATTGCGGTGATCAGATGAGCAAACAAAGTATCTATCGGCAAGGGATACAGAATTTGACCATGCTCGGTCGCATTGCCCTCATCATCAATCGCCTGCATTTGCAGAAGTTTCTCTTTGGCAATCAATAAAGACTTTTCGGGTAAGGTATCAACAAAGTCCAAGGTATCTAGCGGAAAACCACAACAGGCAGCTGCCAGCATAGGTTCAACCAGTTCTTCGCGGTGCATTTCCGGTGGCGTGATCAACTCCAGCGGCGCAGCCTTACCAAATAACCTTACACAGGTGCCATCGGTAACACGTCCTGCCCGACCTTTGCGCTGCTCGGCACTGGCTTTTGAAATAGCATGCAAACCGAGTACTGTTCGACCATTGCGCTGGTGTGTCCTGCGCTCCAATCCGGTATCAACAATCAAGGTAACGCCAGGAATAGTCAGCGAGGTTTCCGCAACATTGGTCGCCAAAATAATACGCTGCTTATCACTTTCAGTCAGTGCGCGGTGGCGCTCATCATCACTTACAGAGGCATGCAAAGTGATGATATCTAGGACTCCAAGGTCAACTTGCTCCCTCAAAGCCTGTTTTAGCGTTGATAAGCATTGAGCGATTTCTTTTCGGCCCGGCAAGAAAACCAAAATATCCTGATGGTTCTCATACCTTGTGAGCACCGCCTCTTTGACTTTATTCTCGATATGCCGGATATCAGGCATGTTGCGGCTATCTGAAGCGAGATGCTCGACAGCCACCTGAAAATTACGCCCTTTGGCATTAAGGCATTCACCCTGAAGGTAAGAGGCTAAACGTTCACTATCAAGCGTTGCCGATGTCACTACTAGTTTGTGGGTATCCTTTTGCTTAAGCATCGCCAGCAACAGATCCGTATCCCAGCGGCGTTCGTGAAATTCATCAATGATGATGGTGGCAAAACCCGCGAGGCCATCTTCACTCAACCACCGCAATGCCACGCCCGGAGTCACAAAAACGACTTGGGAGTTATCAGAGTACGTATTTTCAAACCGGATAGCATAACCTATCGATTCACCAACACTTTCGTTCCTCTCGCTGGCGACAAACTCAGCCAAAGAACGGCACGCGACTCGCCTTGGTTCAACAACAAGCACCCTTCCCTGCTCTGCCGCCCAAGCGGGTAAACGGGTCGATTTACCCGAACCGGTTTCGGCAGAAACAACAAGGTGGGTGTGGGAAAGACGTTCGAGGAACTGGTCTTTAAGCGAATCAATAGGTAGAGAGATAGACATAGCAAAGGTTTTGCATCAACAACATACCCGCTATTGTGGCAAGTTTTACAGACCATGTCATGGCTAAGTTGTCCTGACGTGTAGTTGCAGGATACGGGTTGCCTCTTGCTTGACCATGGTGTTCTTGCGCCACTTCCAATAGAGTTCTCGTGCCTTGCGGCCACTGTGCTCGATAGCCACAATGGGCTCAGGATAGTCTTCACCCAAAACCAGTTGATACATTTGCTGCTCCATCGGTGTCAGTTGCCATGGTTGATGGATAAGTTCGTTGGGCAGCATGCTAATTTCAGGCACCCAGTGACGGATAAAGCAGCCCTCAGGATCATGCTCCTGCGATTGTTTAACCGGGTTATAAATTCGTATGGTATTTATACCCGTTACGCCGGCTTGCATTTGAAACTGCGGGTAATGAATACCCGGTTCGAAATCGAGGAACAAGGAAGCTAAATGTTCAACGCCATTGCGCCAATCAACCATCAAATGGTGGCAAAGAAAACTAACCAGCATTGCCCGCATACGAAAATTAATATAACCGGTTTGGAGCAGGCAACGCATGCACGCATCAACCAAGGGATAACCGGTTGTTCCGGTTTTCCATGCATGCAATTTCGAGCTGATATCTTGCTCATAAGGAAATGTCTGGTAGCCCCGATTGATCGGCCTTTGTTCCATGTCTATTTCAGACTCGAACTTTTGGATAAAGTGACAATGCCAATGAAGACGTGAAGCAAAGGCAGCTAGGGAACGTCGCCAGCCTGGCTTTTTCCAGTTAGCCAATACAGCCTGATAGACTTGCCGGAGGCTTAGATTCCCCCATGCAAGGTAAGGCGAAAGCCGAGAGCAACTGTCAACGCTTTTTGAAGGCGAGGAAATACCAAAGGCGTAACCCTTACCTCGAGAATCGAAAAAGCTATCCATTATATGGTGTGCGGAAATCTCGCCGCCAGCTTGCATGCTAGGGTTTGTATTTATCCAATGCTCAGGTGGTGTGTAAGGTGGTAAGTGTGTATCTGTCACAAAGGATAAAGTGTCGAGGCTTGGGTTTTCCAGCGGCGCTCTCATATACTGTTTCCAATGTTTGTCCCATCCGTTTCGGGAAGTAGCACCACGTATAACGGCACCCGTTGGGGACTCCAACCATTGTATACCCTGTTGGGAGCACCAGTTCGCAACTTCGCGGTCCCTGTCAAAAGTACATTGCAACCCTATTTCTTGGTGGCTGCGTACACACTGGATATTGAATTGCTCTTTGAGGGTTTGGAAAACTGAAGTTGCCTCACCCCTAACAGTCACAACCTTGCCACCGTATGGGACAAGTTGATCATTGAGCTGTTCGAGTGACTGCTGGACAAATCGCCAATGACGCTCACTGTAATGGGCATTGTCGAGCAGCATGGGTTCAAAAATGTAGAGTAGCAGGCAAGGGAAATCACTGTTGCAGGATGCCTGTTGCAATGGAGCGTGATCTTGCAGTCGCAGGTCTCTTTTTAGCCAGACAATTTGAATTGAAGGTTTGTCCATTGCGCTCTCCTTTGTTTGAAAAGACAACGCAATAGACAAAAGAAAAGATCATTCAAATCAGCAATTAGCCCAATTTTTCCGCCAGTTCAAGACACAGCTTTCTGAGCGTCTCGACATCTTCTCGCTGCATACTCGACTTCGCCTCCAATTGCGCCTTCAAGTCTTTCGCTTTATCACGCAACAAACGCCCTTTGTCAGTCAGTGATATAACCTTTTTCCGTTCATCTTCAACGGACACTTTACGGGTTAACAGCGCTTTTGCCTCAAGCCGCTTTACGATCGGAGTTAATGTGCCCGAGTCAAGCTGAGTGTCATTAGAGACTTCCTTCAAGCTGACACCGTCGTTGTACCAAAGCGACTGCATCACGATATATTGCGGATAGGTTAAATCAAACTCATCCAGCAAAGGACGATAGGCCCTCACCAGCGCATTTGACGCGGTATACAAGGCAAAACACACATTGTCAGAAAGCTTCTGGGCCATACTAAGATCCGAGTTAATCCATCTGTATTGTTCAATTCTGTTGCGATGATAGCAGATTCAACGAGGATCAAAATACATTGCGCGCAAATTATTTTCTCGCAAAGCTATTGCAAGTTACCAAATCAATCATTAAGTTAATAGGCAAATAGTTTGCGCGCTAACCTTTTTTGCATAAAGTATTTATGAGAACAGCTGATAAGGATTGATAATGAACAGCCAACAAGTCCACCTTGCATCACGCCCACAAGGTACACCTTCTAAAGATAACTTCGAACTTGTCACTGTGGCTCTGCCGGAGCTGAAAGAGGGAGAGCTACTGGTTCAAAATACCTGGATGTCTGTCGACCCATACATGCGAGGTCGCATGATTGATCGCAAGAGCTACATCCCTCCTTTCCAAATTGGCGAAGTGTTAGAAGGCGGTGCTATCGGCGAAGTCACCCAAACCAATAACCCAGACTTCCCTGTCGGCAGTAAAGTCAGCAGCATGCTGGGGTGGCGCAGCCACTTTGTCAGCGACGGCACCGGGCTGACTTTATTGCCAACTACCCCACTTCCAGAGCAAACATTCCTCGGAATCATGGGAATGCCGGGTATGACGGCATGGACAGGTTTATTCCGTATTGCCGACCTGCAGCCTTCTGATACTGTATTTGTCTCAGCAGCTTCAGGGGCTGTCGGCAGCATTGCCTGCCAGATCGCCAAAATGCATGGCTGTACCGTTATCGGGTCGGTTGGTTCGCAAGAAAAAGCGGATTACCTACTTTCACTGGGTGTGGATGCGGTCATCAACTACAAAGAAACAGAAGACCTGACCCAAGCTCTGGCTGAAGTGGCACCTCAAGGCATTGATGTCTACTTCGAAAATGTTGGCGGTGAGCACTTGGAAGCAGCCCTTAATAATATGAATGACTATGGCCGCATTGCCGTATGCGGTTTGATCTCGCAATACAATGCCACTGAGCCACAACCGGGGCCAAGCAACATGGCAATGTTGATCATCAAAAAACTCAAGATGCAGGGCTTTATCGTGTTCGATCACTGGGCACATTATGGTGAATATGCACAGCAAATGGGTCAATGGATTGCCGAAGGCAAAATAAAATACGAAGAGACGGTTTACCAAGGCATTGATCAGGCGGCAGACGCTTTCATCGGTCTATTCGAAGGTAAAAACAAAGGCAAAATGCTCGTTAAGCTTTGATTCTTGCATAGCTTGGATGCTTACATTGCTTGGATACTTACGTAGAGTAATTAAATTAGCCACCAGCCAGTTCTAACATGGCTGGTGGCCAGTACCGCGTTAAAACCATACTTTGTTGATGGATAAATATCCCACCTCACCCAAAACAATCGCCTTCTAGTCACAATCTTTCATAAACCATTGACATTCAGCTGTAACTCCCTAGCCTTACATCACCTTTTGAATTTTTCAGGCAATTGTCATCATGAGCCGCAAAGAGATTTTTAACCCTGAGCTTTGGGAAGAGGTTCCAGGGTTCGACTTTGAAGATATCACTTACCACCGTGCCAAAGACCAAGGTACAGTGCGTGTCGCATTCAACCGCCCGGACTGCCTTAACGCCTTCCGACCAAAAACTGTCGATGAGCTTTACACGGCACTAGACCATGCACGCCAGTGGTCAGATGTTGGCTGTGTATTCATTACAGGTAACGGCCCTTCTGAAAAAGGCCAGTGGTCATTCTCATCAGGCGGTGACCAGCGCATTCGCGGTAAAGACGGTTACAAGTACGAAGGTGAAGAAGCCGGCAAAGCTGACGTTGCCCGTATGGGTCGCCTGCACATCCTTGAAGTCCAGCGCTTGATCCGCTTTATGCCTAAAGTAGTGATTGCCGTTGTTCCTGGCTGGGCAGTTGGTGGTGGCCATAGCCTTCACGTTGTCTGTGACCTGACACTGGCATCGAAAGAACATGCAATCTTCAAGCAGACTGATCCTGATGTTGCTTCATTTGATTCAGGCTACGGCTCAGCTTACCTTGCTAAAATGATTGGCCAAAAGCGTGCCCGTGAAATATTCTTCTGCGGCTTCAACTACAGTGCCCAGGAAGCTTACGAAATGGGTATGGTCAACAAGGTGGTTGATCACTTCGAACTCGAAGAAGAAGCACTACGCTGGGCTAAAGAGATCAACAGCAAGTCACCAACGGCTATGCGCATGCTGAAATACGGTTTCAACCTGCCAGATGACGGTTTGGTCGGCCAGCAGCTATTTGCCGGCGAAGCAACGCGACTTGCTTACGGTACAGATGAAGCCCAAGAAGGCCGTGACGCGTTCTTGGAAAAACGTGACCAGGACTTCAGCAAGTTCCCTTGGCACTACTAATTGTCGATTAGTCAGTTAAACGCAAAAACGCGACCTCAAGGGTCGCGTTTTCTTATCTAATCACTGTTGGTTGTTACAGGTATATACCCAACAACACAAGCAAAATAGTAATGACACTAGGCGCAGTCAATCGAAGTGTCCATTTAATACATGTCTTCATCCCCACCCCACAACTTATTGATGTCAGAACGGTTGTTTGCCATCCCGCATCCATAAAATATGTGGTTTTGCATCGTCAAAGAAGGTCATTTGACGACAATTCGTCCATGAGAATCAGCCTAGGAATGGCTACAACGATTGCACTAAATACCCATTGCGGCCCCGTGACTTAACCTCATACATGCAGTTATCTGCACTATCTAAGTAATGCTCGGCAGGGTAATGCTCTGTACTGGCATATATCCCACCAATACTGACACTCACACACTCACGTAGCGGGTGTTGTAAGGCCAGTGCCCTGACAGCTTCACACGCTTGCTTTGCCTTATTTTCAAGGTCTTGTTGAGTTATTCCAGTCAGCATCACGACTATCTCCTCGCCACCATACCTTGCAATAACATCACTTTTTCTTTTAAAGACATTGCGCATAGCTTGTGAAACTTTTTTCAAATACTCATCACCTTTGACATGACCGTAGACATCATTCACCTGCTTGAAATGATCAATATCGATAAGCAAAACGCCAAGCGGTAATGGATAGCTACGCTGATTCAGCAACGCCATTTGCTGCTGGAGGTAACGCCTATTGTGTAACCCTGTAACTTCATCAACATATGAATAGCCATTGAGAATGACATTTCTTGCTGCTATTTCCCTGTTATGGATAATGGCTGTTGCCATCCATGACTTTTTCTTTTGCTCATGATTGTAATCCCGAACAAAACTTCGATAGTTGTTTATTGAAATGTAATTCAACCAAATAAACATTGCAGCCAATGAGAAGTAATAATTTGCATATAGCACCATGTCGGCGTGGAAGATTTCAACCATCATATTTGATTGAAAAATATAGATACTGTAAACAAACAACGAAAATAACGGTGAGAATACCAGTAGTTTGGCAATCAAAGTAATCATCATCAAACTGATAATAGATATATCCGAGAACATCGAAATAGATAAGGTATTTATTGTCGCAACAATACTTACTATCATGAGTATACAGGCTTTATGGTACACAACTGATTGCCCTGAAAAGTTACCTAGTATCAGTAAACTCAGACCCAGAACTGGAAAGCCATAGAGAAAAAGGTACTTTACATGTACTCTTTCTATATCTTTGTCGATAATAAGGCTTTCATCCAACCAATAACCTGTCACCTGGGACAATATTATTGATATAACCACGACAGCAATAATGGCCTGAGAAAGATACCTTCCATTATGCTGCTTTATATGTTGTTGTAATTGCATATTTCTATCAAAAATAAAAAAAAGCCCTTACATCAGAAACATAAAGGCAAATCCCTAGCATATTGGTTATTATTGACCGTCATTAGAAAAATAGAATTCGAGAACTGAATTCAATCCCTCTCTCTGCCGACCCATTTATTATATCTATTGCACAATTATCTTTGGAATTACCGTTATTCCAATGAGAGACTACGTTAATCTGCTTTCATTTCGTCTAAGATTAATGGATAATCCAATCCATGGAATAACAAAAATTATCGATTTATGAATGATTTGAATGCGCTCCATGTTTTTCTTGCTTTAATGCAAACCCACTCAACGACTCGGGCCGCCCAAAAACTCGGTCGGTCACAATCCTACGTATCAAAAGTATTGGCGCAACTTCGTGAAGATCTCGATGATCCCCTCTTTGTCCGAACCGCTGAAGGGTTATCTCCCACCAGTTATGCCATGAGCATTGAGCCAAGGCTGCGTACAGCTTTAGACCAGGTGAATATTGCCTTAGAGCCTGAAGAATTTGATCCCAAATTACTCGACAAAATTACCCTGCATATTATCGAGCCATACCTGATTACCATCGGCAAAGATATTATTGATGCCATCCGCAAGGAAACCGACGCCGTTATCGATATCCGGCAATGGAGTCCGCTCAGCGAGACCATGATTCAGGAAGAGATCGTCGATATTGGTATCCATATCTTGAACAACAAGCCTCAAACGTTACACCAAAAACCACTTTTCAAAGGACGGGCACATTTCGAAGGTAACACTAAAGGTGAATACGTTAAGTACATTATTTCGGGGGTCAATGAGTATGAGAACCGTTATGAGATGATGGACCCTTCAATAAAGGCTAAAATTTTCACAGATAATCATATTCTTACTACGCAGTTAATGGATACCTGCTACACACTCCGTTATGCACCAGATAAAGATCAACAAACCGATTACGATATCGACCTGACCGTCGCTATCATCACCAAGGCATCACGAAGACAATCAGAAAAAATCCAGTGGCTGACTAAACTGCTGGTGCCACTGATCGAAACCTTTGAAGGCTATTGAGTTACCTTCTGGCACACTATTCCTGTAGGAATTTCGACTATCATCAAAGTCACTATCATCACTCATATAATCCTTTTATTCATTTTCAAATTTAGAAATATATGTGATGAGCCACTCCCAAAAAGTCAAACTACTTGCACAACAGCACCTAAAGCAAGTTCGAAAATCGGTACTAACAAGACATGAGAGAAATAAACAAAAAGCCAAATCATCATGATTTGGCTTTTTAATTTGAAAGTGATTAGTTTAATTTAATAGGTAAAACTCACACCCAAAAAGTGAATTCGGCTATCGAATGTACCGTCTAGCTGTGGAAGCCTTCGCTGGATATCCACCTCTCCCAGATCGGCGTACTCATAGAACATATCGATAGTTACATCATTCCATTGGGTTGCAGCACCTACTGAATAACGATATTGCTCGCCAACAGGCACATCTACCCACTGTTTAGTTGGGTCATCTTGCGGTGATGTCTCGTAAGAAAAGCCCGCTTTTACCCGCCATTGGCTATTTAGCTGATAATCGGCACCGAAGGCAAACTTCCACACATCATCCCAGTCCCTCACAATGGTCGCTGGTCCATCTTCAAAACCAAATCCAAAATCCATCACTGTGTTATCCCACTCACTCCACTGGTGCCACTGTACTGATGCCAAAAGGTCTAATTGTGGATTAACAGCATAGCTGACACTGATATCAGCAATAGCAGGAACAGTAATATCAGTTTGAAGGCTGTTAAAGAGACCATCATCTCGAGGCCCAGTAACACGGGTACCGAATTCATGCTCGAGTTTAGTTCGGTAGCTAGCGCCGATTGCTAGTCGCTCATCATGTTGGTACATCACACCGAAGTTGGCACCAAATGCCCAGTCGGTATCTTTATCGATATCAAGTAAGCTTGTCGATTGTTCCAATGAGGCCCAGCTTAACTGCACCCCAGCGCCAACCGACCATTGCGGGTTGATTTGATAACTAATTGCAGGGTTTATCTGCATCGCTGTAAGTGTAATTTCATCAAGTGCGGCCCTTCCCGCCCACTCAGTGCCATAAGATAGGCTCGAACCACCTACAGCCCCAAGGGCAATACCCACATGCAAATTATCGGTGACCTGGCGGGCATGGAATGCACCGGCAGATGGCAATACCGAGTGCGCTTTACCGTCACCGTTATCGCCGTTGTCCCGATATTTCATTTCGAGATCAAATCCAAGCAAGTTAAATGTGGTTAAGCTCTCGCCCATCCCGCTCATCGTTGCTGGGTTTACCCACATAGCGGCGGCTGAGCCGGTATAAACCCCATCTCCCGCACCTGCTGTACCCGCATTTGCTGTTACTGCTTCCTGCAGGAATATACCACTCGCTTGAACAGGCAATGCCAATACCGACGCCACTGCCATTGCTAATTTTAATGGTCGCATTTGCTCCCTCTTTATTATTTTATTAATTATGGGGCATATCAGCCCCGTTTAGATTTTAGTTCGTCGATAACAAAGGCGGGGGCGACTTTGGCCAATGATTCCAAACATGAGTCAGCCTTGAGATTGCCATGCCTCACGTAAATGTCACAGACGGCATATAACTGCTCAGGGGCACCGGAAATTTCATAGGCTTTTTCAAATGAGGCCGTAGCTTGATCCACATTGAAAGCCTCTTGAAGCACTCCATTCAAATACCAAAAGTAGCTGTTATCCGGAGACAATTCGGTGGCCTTTTCCATCGCATCGGCAGCCTGTTTCTTCTCTTCGAGCCTGACCAGAGTCAATGCCTGGGAGTAAAACAGGTTTGCTTCGTCCGGCAGTACTTTTTGTGCCTGTAGCAAAACCTTGTTGGCTTGATGGTCTTCCCCTTGAGCCCGGTAGTTGTCTGCTAATCCCAGCCAAATTTGCGGATTTTGCTTATCGCCATCGAGCAAAGCGTTGTAGGTTCGGTTTGCATCATCAAACTGCTGATACCAGCGGTATACATCGGCCAACAGCAATTGGGATGATGGATCGGATTTGCCTTTAAGGTATTTGAACAAACCATTTGCAGGCTTTCCCATATCTGCCTGCTGTTCTGGAGTCATCTCCGCGTAATTGCGAATCAAATTTATTGTTGCAGCCAAGCGAACATGCTGATCACTGTCTTTTAGCAGCGGCGATAGCATACGCCAGCGATTAGCAAACTGATAAGGCTCAGCCGCAACCACTGCCGCTTCCCGTACTCGTGGGTTTTCATCTTGAAGACTACGGGCCACCGCCACCAGGCTATTCTGGTTCGGGTATCTTGCTAATTGACGCAAAGCATCAGCACGCCTTTCATCATTTTGGTTACGATCTTGAGCAATCATTACCCATTGCTGGATCTGCTTTGCTTGTCGTTGTTGCTGTGGGTTAAGTTGCTCTGCACTATCAAGTGTTGGCGCCGCATCTTGTGCATATGAAGGCATCGCTATTATCAAAACCGCTAATGACACCCCCAATACCAACTCAAATGCTCTCTTCATCATTGTCTGACTCCAAATTAGAACCGAGTTGGGAAATACGGCTGGCGTGGGGACATTTTCGGCATTGAGATATTCAACCTAGCATCAGAATACTTGCCGTGGGCAACTGGATGGCCAGTGGTCCGTAAAATAAGAGCCATTGCTTTGTCAGCATGGGAGAAAAACTTCTTCCAGCCCGCACAAAGATAGTTGAGGCCGGGCTCGCCTTCTTTGGTGCGGATAAAGCGATTCTTCGGGCACTCACCAAAACAGGCAAATTTATAGTCACACTGCTGGCATTGACTTGTTAATGAACGTGATTTAGCAAAGCCAAACTTTTGTTGCGCTTCTGAATACGCCATTTCATCGAGTTTTTGGTGATGGATGTTGCCCACTCGATAATCAGGGTACACATAATGGTCACAGGTAAAGACATCACCATTTGGTTCCATCGCCAACCCTTTGCCGCAGATCTCGCCTAGGGTGCAAAGTGGGTTCTTACGTCCCATCCAAGTTTCAACACTGGCTTCAAAGTACTGCACAAAGACTTTGCCGATATCGTGCTGAACCCATTCGTCAAATACTGCAATCAAGAAGTCACCCCACCCTTCGGCAGACACACACCAGGGTTCGACAACTGAGTTTTTGTGCCAAGGGTTCAAACGCTTATCACCTTGGCGTAATTGCTCATGAGGATTCCATTTCTGTGGTGCGGTAGTACGGAATGTCTTCTGCTCGACGATAGGAATAAACTGGATCTGTGGCGATCTCACTTCGTCTCTCAAGAAGCGGTACACTTCTAGCGGGTTCTTGCTAGTCAGGTTATTTACACATGTCAGGGTGGCAAAATTCACATTGTGCTTGTGGAGTAGCTCAACGGCAGCCATGACTTGTTTGAAAGTACCTCGCCCTGCACGGTTGGTACGGTAAGCATTGTGAAGCATTTCGGGACCATCGATGCTTAGCCCGACTAGGAAATTGTTCTCTGCTAGAAATTCACACCATTCATCATTGAGCAAGGTGCCGTTGGTTTGCAGATCGTTTGAAATAATCACACCTGCAGGCTTGTACTTCTTTTGTAGCTCAACCACCTTTCTGAAGTAACCAACACCAAGCATGGTCGGCTCACCGCCCTGCCAAGAAAAGATGATCTCAGGCGTATTCTGGCCTTCGATATATTGGCGAATATAGGTTTCCAAGGTGTCCTCGTCCATCACCGGAGAGCACCCTTTTTTATATTCCAGCAGATCCTGCTTACTCAGATAATAGCAATAGGTACAATCGATATTGCACGCCGCACCAATGGGTTTTGCCATCACATGTAATCGCTTCGATGCCTTGCCGTTATGTTGCGGGCCCTGAGTAATCAGCATATTCCACCTACTTATAAACAATTAAGTAAGCCAATAATAAAGCGTGCTACACCTAGGTGCTTGTTATACCCCTTATAACCTTTTGGTATGGCAGATTTGCATACAATGTCTCCTCTAGTTCAATCATCTTTTTGTTGATTCACGGAGACTCCTTATGCCATCACCTACCGTTAAGCGAGCTGCATTTATTACAATCTCAGGTCTCACCTTGCTAGCCGCGACAACATGGTTCAACAAGGATCTGTTTGCCAGTGAACCCCATCCTGTGATGAAGCAGATTGAGTCGGATATGGTTTTGGTCGAGGGTGGGTCATTTGAAATGGGCTCAAGCCTAACAGCAGCGAGCAAAGCGGAATCACCGGCCCGGACAGTATCAGTCGATAGCTTTTACATCTCCAAATTCGAAGTAACGCAATCTTTGTTCGAAAGCGTCATGGGCTCTTCAATGAGTTACTTCAGCGATCCCGATGTACCAGTAAATAACCTCAGTTGGCAACAGGCCAATTATTTCATCGAGCAACTCAA
This sequence comes from Photobacterium rosenbergii, assembly GCF_003026455.1. GTDB lineage: Bacteria > Pseudomonadota > Gammaproteobacteria > Enterobacterales > Vibrionaceae > Photobacterium > Photobacterium rosenbergii. The sequence continues at coordinate 76,731 of NZ_PYMB01000003.1, read as the reverse complement.
TACCCTAACGGGTGCCAATTACCGGCTCCCTACCGAAGCCGAATGGGAATTTGCTGCCAAAGGAGGCAACAAGAGCCAAAACTACACCTATAGCGGCTCCAACAATATCGAAGATGTGGCCTGGTATGCAGGAAATGCCAATAACCGTGCCCACCCAGTCGGCCAAAAACAACCTAACGAGCTAGGCCTTTACGATATGACCGGCAACGTTGGCGAGTTTGTGATTGATGCCTACGATGAAGGTTTCTATCGCTATGGTTCAAACGATAACCCGAACAACGCACAAGATACCAACATTGGCCTTGCCCATAAATCGGTCCGTGGTGGCAGCTTTGCCTATGATGAAGATTTATCGGAAAGCTACCGCCGTGACTTCGCCAGCCAAAACATCATCATGGCTGACATGGGGTTACGGTTAGTCAGGGATGCTAATTAATCCCCTATAACGAAAGCATTTATTTTCTCTTCTACACTTCAATTGTTTTCAAAAATAATAATGGAGCCTCTATCAATGAAGATAGCAACAGTACCCCGCTTGTTATGTCTTGGCTTGGGTTTAATCGCATTTAATGCTGTCGCGGCCCCCCAACCGGCGCCTAAATTGGTATTACAGATCACCGTCGATGGACTGCGTGGCGATTTATTGGAGCGATATAAACACAATTTCGGTGATAAGGGTTTCCGCTATTTGATGGACGAAGGTGCATATTACACCAATGCCCATTACCAGCACGGTAATACCGAAACCATTGTCGGCCATGTGTCGCTGGCGACCGGGGCACCGCCAAGTGTGCACGGCATGGTCGGCAACGTTTGGTACGACAGGCAAAAAGAACGCTTGGTTTATAACGTCGAAGATGGCGATTACGCCATGTTGACCCAGGGGGCCGGTGTTAACCAGTCAACAGAAATCGACCCAACCCAAAAAACCGCCAAGCTTGACGGCCGCTCTCCCGTACCTATTCTCTCAACCACGTTTAGTGACGAGTTAGCGATTGCCAGTAATGGCCAATCCAAAATCTATTCCGTTTCGGTCAAAGACCGTGGCGCAATATCATTGGCCGGTCACTCGGGCAAAGCGTTCTGGTTCTCCAAGGCCCAATCGGAATTTGTCACCAGTAATTACTATTATGAGGACTATCCGGCATGGGTAACGGAATGGAATGCCCAAGGCTACCCTACCCGTTACAGCAAGCAAAAATGGGATTTGAGCCTCGAAAGGGATCAGTACACACTGCAGGAAGGTCCGCAAGATCAGAAAGTCGACCTTGCCGGTTTCAAGCGCACTTTCCCGCACCCGTATGGCCCTTCGAGCTTTCAATATTTCAGCACCATGCTGACATTGAGCCCTGCCGGTGACGAACTGACCGCTGATTTTGCCTCGGCACTGCTTGAGCAGGAAAAATTGGGCCAAGGCAACTTCACAGATTATCTGGCCGTCAGCTTTTCATCCAATGACTATGTCATTCACATGTTTGGCCCTTCCAGCCTGGAAGCCGAAGATAATTTGATCCGCCTCGACCAGACACTGGCTACTTTCTTGGGTAATGTCGAAAAGCAAGTTGGCTTAGATAACACTCTTATCGTACTTTCTGCCGATCACGGCGTACCTGAGGCGGCCCCTACGGTCAATGCCCTTGGCTACAACACTGCCAAGTATTTCAACAAGGACACCATCATTAACGAACAATTGGTGAGCAGACTCAACAAAGAATTTGGTCTGGGTGAAGAGGCAATCCGCTTGTACTCCCAGCCGTACATTTACCTGAACCATGAAGTCATCAAGAACAAAGGTGTCTCACTCGAAGCTGTCCAGCGGGCGGTTGCAGAAGAGGTGGAGAAAGTAAAAGGGATAGAACACGCCGTAACCAGCACCGATATCATGCAAAACACCCTACCTGATAGTCGTGTGATGCAACTAGTAAAAAACAATCACCATCCACAGCGGTCTGGCGATATTTACCTAGTATTTACCCCACGTACCTACATCAATGATATGGATGGCCTTACTATTGCGTCTACCCACGGCTCACCTTGGCGATACGATACCCATGTACCGGTCATCTTTGCCGGCAACGGTGTCGAAGCCAATAAAGTCACACGAGAGGTCACCCCATACGATATTGCACCGACCTTATCTAATGCACTAGGCATAACATTGCCAAGTGGCGCAACGGGTCAAGTACTGAAGGAAGTTAGCGCGACAAATTAGTCATATCTTGATGAATCACCATCTTCGATGCACAAAGCAACAATGGTGATGTGCTAAACACCCCTGACAGCTAGCCATAGCTATCAGGGGTAATAGCAAATTTAATCAGTTACACAGCTTAAAATCTGTTCTTCAAGTTTATCGCCCAAAGAATCGGATATCAGCTCGATTCGACTCTCCATGCAATCATCAAGCTCAACTTCTGTAAGCCCATCCGGGGTAAGGTTGTATCCAAATACACCGTCATCGGTGATAAAGACCGCTTTCATCCTTTCTACCGTTAAGCCTACCAGCAGATGAACCAGTTTTTGGCGGCTGAAAACTTTATCCGGTGAAAAACGCCAGCCTACACTGACAAAGCCCTCTCCTTCATTGGTCGCTTTTAGCACACCACTTTCAGGCATTGGCTGTTCAGAAACCAACGGTTTTGAATGACCATGATGGTGATGGTGGGCCGGTTGTTCATTGGCAGCCGTTGGACCTTCAAACTCGCTTAGATCTATATTTCCATGCTGGGCAAAAATCACTTGGGTGTGCGGCTTGCCATGTTGCTCGACATAAGATTGAAGTTGTTCTTTTTCATTAGCTTGGTATAGGTCCACTTTATTACCCACAACAGTATCGGCAATCGCGATTTGCTGGTTGAAGGTATCGTGACCGGTATAGCGGGGATCGGACAATTTACGCGCATCAACCAAGGTTAGCGTTTTTTGCAATGACAGCACGCTTTGGTAATGCTCTGAAGATAGGACCTGCAAAACCTCTTTAGGATGGCCAAGCCCTGTCGGCTCGATAAGCAGTCTGTCAGGTTTTGCTTCAGCTAACAATTGATTGAGTGCAATTTGCATCGGCAAACCCGCTGCACAACACATACAACCGCCGGGGACTTCACGGATAAACACCTGTTGTTGTTGGCTGCGCTGCCCTTCGAACAAACTGCCGTCCACACCAATCTCGCCAAACTCGTTGACCAGTACCGCCCAGCGCTCATTGTCTGGTTTGTGTTTCATCAGATTTAAAATGGCGGATGTTTTACCCACCCCGAGAAAGCCTGTCACGATATTTGTGGGTACAGCAATTATTTGTTCATTTTCAGAGTTCATTTGCAATTCTCCTATAGCCCTGAACAAGGGTATGGTTTGCAGAGACAACAGATTCCGAGAAAGCGGAATACTCTGGTGGGACTTTTGAAATGCTATTTAGGTCAAAATCAGCGCCGATATTTGTCATTGGTGGAACATGGAAGTTCTCTGGCAAATCGAGTCCATCGACAACACAGTTATGGCGGATCACACAGCCTTGTCCAATCACGGTGCTAAATACAACTGAGTTGAACCCGATAAAAACATCATCGCTTACTGTACAAGGGCCATGAATAATCGAGCGGTGGGCAATGGATGATCGCTCACCAATGGTAACGGCAGCGCCCGCCTTTGAATGAATAACAACCCCATCCTGGATGTTGGTATCCCGTTTGATCAATATAGGCTCCATATCACCGTTATCATCGACTTCGTCAGCACGAATAACAGCATAAGGGCCAATAAATACATTATCTTCAATAACGACTTTGCCGCAAATGATGGCAGTTGGGTCAATAAATGCCGTCTCGGAGACAACAGGCAAATGGCCGTTTGGGTTTCTTCTAATCATAATGCGCTCTTTTATTGTTCTTCCTGATGCTTTGTAAATAATATTGCTGCAATCAAGCTATCACCGCTCGAACTGCATTGCCATCGCTGGCACACTGCTGGTAATAACGCTTTCGCCATCGAAAACCTGCTGGCCATTAACCCAAGTACTTTTAATTCTCGATGAGAACTGATGCCCTGCAAAAGGCGTCCAGCCACAGTGGTAGAGGCTATTTTCGTGGGTCACAATTGTCGGTGAATGCTCATCGACCAACACCAAATCTGCAAAATACCCTTCTTTGATATAGCCCCTACCTTCAATTGCATAGCGGATTGCAGGGTTATGTGCTGTTTTCTCAACGACCTGAGTAATGCTCAACCGCCCTTGGTCAACGTGGTCTAGTAAAGTCAGCAAAGCATGTTGAACCAGAGGAAGACCTGCAGGTGCTTTATCATAAGGCACTTGCTTTTCATCAAACGTATGAGGCGCATGATCAGTAGCAATAATATCAATCTGGTTGGTGTGCAGTGCCCGAATTAAGGCATCTCGATCAGACGGGTATTTTATCGCGGGGTTACATTTAATCAGGTTATCCAACTGGGTATAATCTTGATTAGAAAACCATAAATGATGAACACAGGCTTCAGCAGTAATATGCTTGTTTTGAATAGGGCCCGACTCAAACAATGCCAGCTCTTTTTCGGTAGTGATATGCAGCACATGAAGTTGGCTCTGATACTGCTTGGCAAGACCTACGGCATAAGATGATGAAGCAAAACATGCTTCGGCATCACGCAGTTTGGGATGATCGTCAATGGTGAATTCAGATTGGGTTTGAAGAAGAGCGTCTCTATTTTGACTGATAACCGGGCCGCTCTCACAGTGGGTAACAATGAGCACCGGTGAATCTCGGAAAATCAGGTCAAGTGCCTGCGGGTTCTCCACCAAGAGGTCTCCGGTTGAGGCCCCCATAAAAACTTTGACCCCGCAATGCCTGGTTGGATCTAATCGCTTGATCTGTTCAAGGTTGTCTTCCGTCGCACCGAGATAAAATGAATAGTTTGCCAGTGAGTTTTGCGCTGCAATATCATATTTTTTTTCGAGCGCCTCAATGGTTGTCGTAGCAGGGCTGACATTCGGCATTTCCATATAACTTGTAATCCCGCCCGCCACTGCTGCACGGGATTCCGTCGCAATCGAACCTTTATGTGTTAATCCTGGCTCCCTGAAGTGGACTTGATCATCTATCATTCCCGGTAATAAGTAGCTGCCCTTGGCATCTATTACACGCTCTTCATGCTTTACTGAAATGTCATTCGCAATCTTTTCTATCTTCTGACCGGTAATCCGCACATCGGCTTCGATAACCTTTCCTTCGTTAACCACTTTGGCATTTTTAATTAGCGTTGATGACACCACTCTCTTTGATCTCCATGTATTGAAAGCTATAGCAGCTGGTTTTCACATTGTATTTTTGACGCTATTTATAAGGCGCGATTTACGAATTGATGCATTCATCGCATACACAGTTGATTTCTAATTGCGGACTGATAACTGTGAATCCTTCTTGGCGGGCGTTGGCTTGTAGGTGGGTAATCATTCCCTGCTCAATAGTGAGCTCTCTGATTTTATTGCACTTTGAGCAAATCAAAAATTGCGGTACACCATGTTCGTGCTCACACAAAATATGAGAACAGGCCACATACTTATTCGATACCTTGAGTTTGTGAACCAGATGCTCCTGTTCGAGGAATTCTAATATGCGGTATACCGACATAGCCTGTAGGCTTTGGTCGAATTGCTCCTTGCAATAATCTATCAACTCATAGGCAGACAGCGCTTTTTCGGAGTGCAATAAACCATAAAGCACCTGCTTTCTTTTTACTGTTAACTGCTTTCCCCGAGCCTTACAACTCTGCTCTGCATGCTCCATTAGAGCGTCGATGTTGCTCATTGCGTATTCCCTTGAGCTCTGTGCTCATTAAACCAACCTGCTTATGTTATGTTATAACATAAAGTTTAATTTCATCAAGTTCCCCTCACCGCTCATCACAAGTAAAGAAGCGCCAATAAAAAAGCCCACTTCAAATGAAGTGGGCTTTGATACTCATAGCAAGGACGCTCGATTTAGACAGAATCGTTTATAGACTCGGTATATCACCACTATTCTTTAACACTTTGATTCCGGCTTTCTTCTCTCAATTTGGGCAAATAAGGCAGCTTGGTAATCAGCTTTCTCCCAACGCTGATCTAAAGATTGCCGCAACAATTGCTTCATTGTTTGTGGCGCGAGATCATCAATCGGTGGATCGGTATCAAGATTTGACGGAAAGGAATAGCCATCTGATGATGCCGTTAATATGGCATCTTTCTCTATCTCTGTTAGCACATCATCATGCCAATCATGAGCGAGAGAGGCGTATACAGTCTGCGAAATCTTTGCAAGATCGATAGTTTCCATCGGCTTACCAAACGCTGATGAAATTTGGAGCAAGTTAGCGGTGCGATGTAAATCAGCGGTATTATTTTGTCCTGCAGCATGGATAACAGCAGGATTGAAGAAAACAGCATCCCCTTTTTTAAGCGGAAGTTGTATATAATTACTTTCAAAATACTGTTTAAATTCTTCTTCACGACAGGATATATACCCTAGAGGGTAATGTTGAGAAAAAGGCAGCAACTTCGTCGGGCCAGATTCCAATGGCATATCACTGTGGGCGATAGCACCTTGCAGAGTAAGCATTGCTGACATCTTCTGAGCGTGAACGGGATAATCTCTTAAGGCTTCTGGATGCTGAAAGCCTAAATGGTAATCCCGGTGAGATTGTTGCGCTCTCCCACCCGGTCTAACGATGTTCACTTGGGCTGTTACTTGATAGTTTACCCCCAACCAAGCTTCTGAAACCAGTTTGAGTAATGGGTTTTTGTAGTATTCAACAAACACAGCAGGCGAAATGCTGGCACTTTTTTGAAAGACATTCCAAATGCGTCCGTTTGCCATAGCACCCGCTTGAGCAAAATGATCACCTTCTCCATACCCTTTTTCAGCGGCGAGAATCGATTCAAAAATATTACTCATGTCATCAACCACGGTGGTATTTCCATAGAACCCTTGGATCACCACGATACCACTGCCATTTAAGAACACATCAGCCATTTCTTCTTTCACGCTTTGCCAGTTGTCTAGGCTAATGCTTCCACCGTCATAGATGACAATGCCTTGCTGGGTCGATTTTGCATGTTGGTAGGTATTGATTGATTGCGGCTTACAGCTATCGATAAAGTCCTCTAGCCTGACTGTTTCCTTGCTCGAAAAGTGCGGGTATTCACGGTTCATAAGTGCCTCCTGCAAAATGGTAGTGACAACTATGTTAATCATTTGTAATCTTGAAACGAGAAGAAAAACCATCAAAAGTCCATCAAGGAAATCTTCAACGGCAAGGACAATCTTCATGAAGAAATTTACCGTCAAGCAAATTGCGGCTCAGGCTGGGTTTAGTACTGCCACTGTCGACCGCGTTCTTCATGGCAGAAGCGGCGTACATCAGCAAACCAAGCAGCGTATTGAGCAGGCAATTTCAGAACTGGAAGACCAATACAAATTGGATGCTCTTAAGGGACGAACTTTTTATGTCGATGTCATCATGCATACACCTTTGAGATTTAGTCATCTAGTCCGGGAGGCGTTGAATCGCATATCTGTTCAAATGTCCCCGATTCGCGTCCGGTTACGTTATTTCCTGTATCAAGATATTGATATCGATACTTTGGCGTCGGTTATCTATGAATCAAAAGAACGCGGCAGTCATGGTGTGCTGCTTAAAGCGCCTGACCATCCAAAGATAGTGAAAGCGGTGAACATATTACATAAAGAAGGTATTCCAGCCGTCACTTTGGTCACAGACATATCCCAATCCAAACGATTGAACTACATAGGAATTGATAATACTTCCGCAGGGGAAACAGCCGCTTTTTTATTGACTCAGTGGCTAGGTAAAAAAAACAGCGGTATTTTGTTGGTTCAAAGCAGCAATGCATTTCGTGGTGAAGAACAAAGGGCAAAAGGGTTTTGCCATTTTTTAGAACACTATCCAAATTTACCGGTTACAACAATAAGTGAAGGGTATGGACTGAATGTAGGCACTAAAAAACAGGTAAAAGCAGTGCTAATAGAAGACTCGAATATTAGCGCGGTATACAGTGTCGGAGGGGGTAATCGCGCCATTTTAGATGCATTTAAAGAAATGAATCGCCCTATTGATGCGTTCATAGGACACGATTTGGATGATGATAACCGCTACCTCCTGAGAACTCGGAAAATACAGGCTGTCATTGATCATAACCTTGATGACGATGCTAGAGCCGCTTTTTTCAGCGTATTTGCACCATACGGTCTCATGCCAACATTTTCGTATACTTCCAGTCGAATCAATGTAGTCACCCCGTTTAATTTACAATAAACCGCCTGTTTAGATGAGTTCTATTAGTGTTGCTTGCTGTATATACCCTTCCGAGTGCGCATTATTTTCAACATCGATGAATAATAATGAGCCCACTACGTAAAGTGGGCTCTCTTTAAATCAGATAATTAGGCTTAAGTTGTTCATTCACCTAAATGACTTTATCTATTGAACTCAAGTTCAGTACGTTTGCTCACTTGCTCCAGGCAAACTGTTCAAACACCTTATCGACTGGTGTATGTGCGATATGGTTAACATAGTTGCTGATCACTTTCTGTGAAAGGCCAAGAATGACTTCGAATACCTGTTGCTGGCCATAGCCTGCGTCATAAAATGCATTCAGATCTTGCTCTGATACATTGCCTCGGTTTCTCACAACACTGAGTGTAAAGTCTTTCAACGCCTGCAATTTTTCTGTTGGCATTGCCTCATCGTTTCTTAGCGCCTCTGTCAGGGCAGGATCGACTTTCATAGAGTGGGCGATACCCGTATGGGCCGGCACACAGTAATGGCACTCATGCTCAACATTAATGGTTTGCCACACCACGGTTAGCTCCTCAGCATCAAACGAAGTGTTGGTGAAAAGTTGATGCAACTGGGTATAAGCTTTCAAGATTTCCGGTGACTCAGCCATGACCGAATAAAGGCCAGGAACCATACCCATCTGCTTCTGCGCTCCCTCTAGGATAGCTTTGCTTTTTGCTGGGGCCGTTTCTACTGTATGCAGTTTAAAATCGCTCATGGTTATATCCTCGATAATTTAACGTTCTGACTTTACAAGCAAGTTTTGATTCAAATATTCAGTAAGTAGTACTGTTTTATTTCGCTTCAGGTTCAAGAAGCACTTTGGTAACAAATAAACGGACTGTCGGTGCAACAACAGCAAGAAGTATTAGAGCAGATGGCAACATTTGCCCAAGAGCATAGAGCCACGCATCAAAAAACACGCCGCCTTCGGGAAGGCTTTTGGCGACCATAATTGCCGGCATACTCAGCAGCATCGTAGGTAACACCATAGACACCATCAGTGGGTATTGAAACTTACGTGGGAACTTCTTCATGTCTCGCTCCGATTGACTAACTTATGTAGCTATTCTAGGCTCGAGCTTAGCGATCAAAAATAGACAACATTGAATTTGAAGCGTGCAAATATGAAAGCTAAAGATATTTCCAACCTCTACCTGTTTTGCCAGTCAGTAGAATGTGGTGGATTTGCTGCAGCCAGTTTACAGACACACATTTCAGCCCCGACACTTTCCCGAGCCGTTGCTAGCCTTGAGGAGAAACTCGGCGAAAAACTCGTTCACCGTAATGCCAAACAATTCCAGTTGACGACAGCGGGCGACGAGTATTATCACCGTTTCGCTTCTTTGTTTTCTCAGCTTAATGACGAGTGGACACAGCTGTCCAATAGCCAGCCTGTTCTAACAGGCGAGATCCGAGTTTCATGCCCAGAGCCATTTGCCGATCATTTTTTACAGAAGTTGGCCATCGAGTTTATGGAGCAACACCCTGAAATTACCATTACCATCCATTTCAGTGCGGGAACAGAGCGGTTCTTTGATGAGCAAATTGATCTGGCAATTGTGACCAGCCCTCCCCATGCCAGCCATCTTGTCCAACGCCAATTGTTCGAATCGCCACTAATGTTGGCTGCGGCACCGTCTTATATTGAGAAGCATGGTATGCCAGAAAATGCGGAAGAATTGATTTCCCACCGGCTTCTGTCAGGGAATAACTTGCCTTACTGGGAGCTCAATGTCAGCGGAAGATCGATACGTATTCCCTATCAGCCGAAATATGCCATAAGCAGCCTCAGGCTCAATATAGATGCGACATTAGCGGGAGCTGGAATTTGCATGATGCCTAGAGCATCATTTGAACGATATGCAGAACGAGGAGATTTAGTTCAGGTATTGCCTGATGTAGATTGTCCTACTGGTAAGGCCTATCTGGTTTGGGCCGACAGGAAATTGATTGCGTCCAGGGTGGTCGCTTTTAGGGATATGATCTTTGACCGCTTCGGCCAAACAGCAGAGTTTTTGGCCGCTGTGAGTTCGGACACAAACGAATAAACGCCAACCGAGGTTGGCGTTTAAGCGCTTTCATCTTTGTTAAAAAACTTAACGATTCAACTTGTATAGATAAGCATTGAGCCAAGCTAATGCCAAGATGATCAAAGTCATTACCGGAGGTTTTGACTGCAACGGTAAGACCTCCGCAGGAACGTTTGGCAGCAGATGAACATACACTGCCACCAGCATGATGACTGTTGTCAGCAATGTCGACAATAGCATCGCCTTATCACGAAGTTCACCGTCCATTCTTTTACCACCAATCATAATGATCAATAACAGCGCCCCTGCCGCCATTTCACCTAACTGCCCCGCCCAACGGGACAAAACAGGCAAAGGTAGCTCACTCAACGCAATTTGTTTGGCAAACATGGTTGTAAATGGGTCAAAAAACTTAACAGTACCTGCCATTAACAAAAACGCACCCAGTAAACCGGTAAGGATTTTCTGCACCTTAATTGAAAACGTATCTTTGATATCAAACGAGCGGTACAAAAATACACCTGTGACCAAAAACATGGTGCCGATTAACGAAAGCTCAAGAATTAACTGCGAAGTGCTCATAGCAAAAACCTTTGATTAAAAGTGAAGAACGGTTTAATGCAATGATCTTAACGGCAGCGATAGCATTCAAAAACAGACAACATTGAAGTTGATGCTTGCAATTTTGAAGGTATAGGGGGCTTATCGAATCACAAGCCCCTGAGCCCCTTTGTGTATAAGTTAAGGAAGCAACAACATTTTTCCCATCACCGTGCCACTTTCTAGTTGGTCGTGTGCTTTAGCGGCCTCTACCAGCGGCAGGGTTGAATAAACGGGTTTGATCTTCTGCTGTTCCAACAGGGCGTATAGGGATTCCATCGACGATTTTACCAACGGATAGTTGTTGAAATAGGTCGCATATATTTCAGAATAAGATACTGTCGGTGCCTTGCTAAAATGCTTGATGGCTTCTGCATGCAAGTTTGTCTCGCCAGCTCCGGCTAGGAAGCCAAACACAACGACATGGCCCAATGGTGCTAGCACCTCAAAATCTTGAACAATCGTATCGCCGGCGACTGGGTTAAAGATATAATCCACACCTCGACCACCGGTACTCTCTGTTACCGACTCTACCCACGTCGCATCCGAAACAAAGGCATGATCAGCACCTAGTTTTAAAGCGTTGTCTGCTTTGTGTTGCTTACGTTCCAGCGCAATAACATTAAGCCCAGCAAGTTTGGCTAGTTGAATAAGTGCAGTCCCCACCCCGCCCGATGCAGCATACACCAACGCTGTTTTGCCACTTTCAACTCGGGCAACATTGTGCAGCATATGATAAGCCGTGAAGTAATTCACTGGCAGCACCGCCGCCTCATTGAGGTCAACCGAATCAGGTAGGACAACCAGTTTATCTGCATCTACCGCCGTATACTCAGCATAGGTTGAGGCGCCAATCGGACCGAGAAACGCCACTTTAGTGCCATCTTTGAGTGAAGTCTGGTTAGAATCTGCGATGACACCGCTACCTTCCACACCGGGAACAAATGGCAGTTCCGGCATCATACCCGGAGGCATGTTGCCCTCGCGGATAATGGTATCGATAAAGTTAACCGGTGCTGCATGCATTTTTACGAGTACCTGTCCCTCTTGAAGAACAGGTGTTGCTACTTCACGGTATTCTAGTTTGTCGCTACCGCCAGTTTGATTAAGAAAGATTGCTTTCATGGCTCTGCCCTCAAAATTGATACTTAGTGTTGGCATTTGAATCACTGCCTGTCTGTGATTCAAATCATAGGCGCACAGCAGCCGAGAGAAAATCAGCGATATTGGACATCATAATTCCAAAAATGGGATAATAACGTTGAGTTCACTTGCCATGGAGTATCGGATGAAACGGGTTTTGGATGACTTGCAGGTCTTTTGTACCGTGGTGGAGGAAGGTAGCCTCAAAAAAGCTTCAGAACGATTGGACATCCCCCACAGTACGGTCAGCCGGCGTATCGAAGCGTTAGAGAAAAACCTCGGGTTGGTGCTGTTGCACCGGACTACCCGTGAAGTCAAAGTCTCCGTGCGGGGGGAAGAGCTGTACCAAAATTGCGCAAGTCTATTGGATAATATCAGTCAGTCAATTGGGTTTGCGGTCGATTCCGAGGTTGAATTCAAAGGCAAGCTCAGCGTTTCAATGCCTGTACGTGCCGGAATTGATTTCCTTGGTGCTTGGCTTATTGATTTTGCAGCAGAGCACCCTGACCTTCAGTTGGATATCTCCCTTTCTAATAGCAACAAGCACCTGATCAAAGATGAAATAGATTTGGCTTTTCGCGTTGGGCCATTAATTGACTCCTCAGCGATTGCATTGCAATTATGGGATATTCCTTACGTCGTTTGCGCCCATCGTTCCTACGTGGAAAGGCATAGTTTATCCGAAGGGCCCATATCTACCGAGAAACTAGAAAGCCTCCCAGCAGTCATAACCCGCCCTGCTACGCAGTGGAAATTTTTTGACAATGAACAGAATGAATTGACGATCACCCCACACCAAGGGTTGATCGTTGATGATCTGGGGCTGGCGTATCATGCAGCCATGACCGGCCAGTATATTGCTTTACTACCCAGTTCGATGGTACAAGATGAAAAGATGATGGTTTTACCTATCGACTCTTTACAGCCACGCAAACGGGATATGTACGCTTATTATCTCGGCCGCAGACACGCACAAAGCCAAATCAAACATATCGTGAACTACATTCGCGAGCGTTATCAGCAGTCACTCCCCACTTCGCGATCATAGCCAGCAACTCATGTTTCTTAACGGGCTTGGTCAAATAGTCATCCAGCCCGCGTTGGTGGCAGTTTTCCTGTTCTTCAAGCATGGCATGGGCTGACAAGGCGATGACCGGACACCACGGAAACTGACTGCTTTGTTGTAACGCCCTAATCTCACTTGTGACGGCGTAACCATCTTTCCTTGGCATTGAGATATCGGTGATGACCATATCAAATCGATGCTGTTGGTATAGATCAACGGCTTCTTGGCCATCTTTTGCAAAGATAAGGTTCAGTTGACTATTGGCCAGCATAGCTTCGACCAGCATTCGGTTTACCTGGCTATCTTCAGCCACCAAAACGTTGAGCGCCGGTAAGGCCTCCTCTTCCGTTTGAATTGCACTTGTTGATTGGACAACCCGCTCCGCCATGCCCTCACTAACGACATCTTCTTGCAGTTTGAGGCCAATCGTGAAACTAAACGTCGATCCGACATCTTGTATAGATTGGACCTGCAACTTACCACCAAATAATGCCACCAAGTGCTTACAGATTGCCAAACCAAGCCCCGTCCCCTCAAACTCACGGGTTGCTGAGTTGTCTACCTGTTCGAATTTATCCATGATATATGGCAGACGATCTTCAGGGATCCCCATCCCTGTATCTTCGACTGTAAACCGAAACAGAGGTCCCTGGCCTAAAAGCTCCTCGGTAACAGACAGTTTTATATGACCTTTTTGGGTAAACTTCACAGCATTGCCCAATAGGTTCAGTAACACCTGATTGAGACGCCCTTTGTCACCAATCACTTGGGTATGGATATCTGATGGCATGTCGAGCATTACCGGCAAGCCTTTGTTCTTGGCTTGATAGGCACTGAGTTCAACAACTTGCTCCAATACTTCCCGCAAATCAAACGGGGCATCATTGAGGGTTAACTTGCCCGCTTCGATTTTGCTGTAATCCAAAATATCGTTAATGATAGTGACAAGATTTTCAGCCGACTGGTTGATTATCTTCAACTTTTCGTGCTGCTCTGGGATAGTCACTTTATCGAGTAGCAGTTCACTCAGCCCCATAATGGCATTCATTGGGGTACGGATTTCATGGCTCATATTGGCGAGGAAGTCAGATTTTGCCGAGTTCGCTTTAGTCGCCTGTTCAAGTGCCCCTTCAAGTCTTTTGTTCACCCTGCGTCGTTCGGTAATATCACGCTCCACCGCGATAAACCTAACCACCTCGCCATCTTGATCAAGCACCGGGGAAATATCCATCTCAACCCAGTATGCGTGACCTTGCTTGGTATAGTTGAGCAACTCGACTTTAACGGCTTTCTTTTGTGCAAGTGAAGCCGACATTTGGGCAACTGCCGCTTTGTCTGTCCCCCTTCCCTGAAGAAGATCACCGGGCTGCTTCCCCAGAGCTTCTTCGAATTGGTAACCTGTCAGCGCTTCAAACGCAGGGTTAACCCAAGTTATGTAGCCTTTGGCATCAGTGATAATAATGACGTCCCTGGCATGCTCTGCCACTTGGGCAAGCTCGGTTACCTTTTCTGTCAGTTCAATTTGTTGCTGATGCTTTTGCGCCAAGCCTTGCTGAGCCAACGCCAATGAGAGTGACATCTGATTGAATGCTTCACCGACCCTTGTTACTTCATCATTACCGGTAATGGCAATTTGCCCACCGGGGCCTATTTTCCCGACTTGCTCTACCCCTTGTTTGAGCTTTTCCAAGCGTCGAAGTAAATAGGTGCCCAGTGCAAATGAAAAGATAGCAACTAGGGTCATTTCCAATACCGCAATCAACAAACTCATTCTTGTCGCTTGTGACATAAGAGCTTGGAAGTCATCGACCCTTACCCCCATCTCCACCTTACCGTAAAACTGACCGCCGACGACTATCTCGCTACAAACATCATAAACACCATCGGTCACCTCAGAGGGCAAGTTATGGTTAGTCACATTGTGGTATTCACCATGACGGGTCAGTTCCAAACCATTGCGGTCGGTAATACGGATGTAGGCAAGGTTATGCTCAGCAGTGATCGATTGGGCAAAGCTGTCTAGGTAGGCAAGATCAGTGGCAAGGACGGCATCTCTGGTAGCACTGGCAAAGACACTGACAAGCTGTTTGCTACCCGTTTCAAGGCGGCTGTCATTGGAGTTTTTGAGCCACTGCAGGCCGGTAAAAATCAATACCGCCAATACCAAGGCCTCTATCGATGCGATACCTATGATTGTTTTTGTCCGTAATGTCATACCAAGCCCCGCCTCAATTAGCCTTCTCGAACTGCATAGTTACATTTCGATATCGAGCGATACGACATCATCCCAATCACTGTCTAATGCAGGTTCTAGGCCCTTAATACTCAACTTTTCGAATACAGCTTGGGCATCAGCATGCTCATTAACTGCTGTCAGACTTTGCTGCAGAGCTAGGGTCGTTGATTTATCGAGGCTTTTGGAAAATGCAATCGCATGGGGGGTATAGCTATTGGTGCGATAAATGACGGTAAGGTGCTGTTTAATTGATTCATCAAGGCTGTTATAGGTACGCATCACCCCACCACCGGCAGGATACAGTCCCCTTGCGACTGCCATATATACAGAATCGTGTGAGCCAACATAATTAGCTGAAATGGAGAGCCCTTTCTGGCGCAATTCAGATTGGGTCAGGATAGATGCTGCAAACGCGCGGGGGGCAGGAAAAGCGAGGGATGTATTGTCCAACTCATCAAGGCTGCCTTGCCAATCTTTTCTCGCAACCATTATCCCGGTGATACGCTTGTCTTTGGCACGGGCCAGGGCGGTGTAACCCGGAGTTTGGTTTACAAGGGTGAAATGGTACGGGTTCATATAGGCAATGTCGTACTCCCCAGCAGCAAGGCGCTGCTCAAAAGTTGGAATATCCCGTGCCGTCGCGAAACGAATGTCCAAACCGGTTACTTCGCCCCATACCTTGAGCAGCGGCCCCCACTGTACCGCTAGCTTAGCGGCTGACTGCTGTGGCACCACACCAAATACCAAGGTTTGCTTAGCAACTTCAGCCGGTTCCTGACTGGCTGAAGCACCGGATGTAAAACACACAGCCAAAGCGATAAAGGCATGTGTGATTTTGCTTTTCAAATTGATTCGCATATTGCCACCTCCCTTCAATTCCCCAGTTCAAGATGCTGCTGTATCAAGGTGAATTGTTGTGCTTGACGAGTTTCTGTTGCTGATACAGAAAAATAGTCAAAAAAGGTGCCAAGTTTAGGCAGTTCAACCGCTTTCAGTTTACTGGTTTAAACAGCTAAAACACGCCATTCGAATTTTCTATCTCACCGCCACTAATAAGGGAATATAGCCGCATAGAAAAATCGAGTGCCTGAATCGAGTCCCAATGCTCTACAACCCTTCCCTCTTCGATACGCCACGTATCGATAATATTCATCCC
Source organism: Photobacterium rosenbergii (assembly GCF_003026455.1). Classification (GTDB taxonomy): domain Bacteria; phylum Pseudomonadota; class Gammaproteobacteria; order Enterobacterales; family Vibrionaceae; genus Photobacterium; species Photobacterium rosenbergii. The sequence goes on along the minus strand of NZ_PYMB01000003.1, from coordinate 60,169 downwards.
TTTTCGATCATTACCCCTATCGTCTCGATTTAGCGTGGCATGGGAGTGAAACACCACATAGTCGCCATCAACATAGATATGCTTCACGTCATAAGCGTAATCTGGATATTCCTCGACAAACTCGGTAAGAAAACCGACCAGACCGGTGACTTTATCGGGTAGGTTTCTATTGTGCTGAACATACGCGCTATCGTTGTAGTGCTCCAGCACATAGTCGAAGTTATGGTTATTCATCAGGTTCTGTACGAAATCAGTGACCAATTTTGCGTTGGCCAACTCCTGCTCGGTCCAATTCGGTTTTTGCAGAGAATCTAAATCGACCATCAAGGTATCTTTATTATTCGCATTGGCGACTGTGCTTACTACAAGAAGAATCAAACATGCCATTGTTTTACGCATAACTCACTCCTAGTGATTTTCCGCTTTGGTATACATTGATCACCATGGTAATTATTAGTAACCTAGTATTCAAGAAGGCACCAAAAGGTGTGATAGGCACATTTTGGTAACCCATGTGAGTGAGAAATCCAAAAGGAATGTAACGTGACAACACAAGCCAAACCTGAAAAACGCATCTTCCATAACAATGAAGACTGCCCTGTGCGAAATGTCGTCTCGCAAATCGGTGATAAATGGTCAATGCTTATTCTCTTTGCCCTGGTAGATGGCACCGAAAGATTCAATGCCCTCAAATCAAGGGTGGAAGGAATATCCCAGCGCATGCTGACACAAACTCTTAGGGATCTGGAACGGGAAGGATACGTGAGCAGGACGGTATACCCTGAAGTCCCTGTCAGGGTCGAGTATTGCCTAACAGAAATGGGCCGCGACTTGGTTAAGCCTCTCTACCAATTGGTCTGTTGGGCTGAACAACATCAGGGCGATATCAGACTAGCACGTCAGGCCTATGATGAAAGGAGTTAAACCAGTCAATCTTGCGGGCTTAAGCCCTGCGAGCAACTACACCAAGAGCAACTACACTAAGATCATTTAGCCTATAGTGAATAACAATATCTTGTCCAACCAATGGTATTGAACACTGAAACTGAATCATTCTAGGTGTGACCATGACTGGTAAAACTAACGTGTTAGGCGGCCCCTTGGCGCTCTGTAACTGCTCGCCTACGACCGGATTCTTTAGGGACGGCTATTGCCGCACCGATCATAGCGACGCAGGCCTTCATGTCGTATGTGCCTTGGTAACGGATGAGTTTCTCGCCTTTACCAAAGCACAGGGTAATGATTTGTCTACGCCAAGGCCGGAGTTTGATTTTCCCGGCTTAGCGCCTGGAGACCGTTGGTGCCTATGTGCCCAGCGCTGGAAAGAAGCATGGCAGGCCGGTTGCGCACCACCGGTTGTATTAGCAAGCTGCGAAGTGAGTACCTTGGATATAATCCCTATTGATGTACTAAAGCAGCATGCTGTTGATTCCAAATAGAGCAACTATGATGAGCAACTGTAATGGGATACCCCACCAGCAGTGAAATATTCAAGCGGCCTCAGATGGTTATATTTCCTCTCCACCCATTCAGATTGTTCATCATATGGATTGGCTAGAATTTGTTGCAGTTCATGGATAAGCGCAAAATCACCATGCTTCGCATTGTCATAAGCAGGCACAATAAGCCACTCACGCCAGGTGTATTTTGGGTTCACCCGCTTCATTTGATTTGAAATTTCGTCATGACTTATTGCAGGATTAAACTTCTCCCGCCAAGAGGTCAGCCACTGGTTCCAAGCTTCTTGAAGTTCTTCATTTGGCGCCGCATAGAAGCTATCTGATATCTCGGAAATCTCCTTGGGCAGACTCGAAAGCTGGCGGAACAAAATCGTGTAATCAACGTGGGTTTTCATCATCAGTGATAAAAGTTGAGTGAACAATTCACTGTCGAGCGATTCCAGCCCAAGCTTGGTAGCCCACATTTTACTAACTTTACCCTCCATCACTGTGGAGAAATCTTCGATGATCTGTTCCAGTTGCTCTAATGCTTCAGGGGTTGATTGCAGTAGCGGCTTTAGCGCGGAGCAGAATGATTCAAAGTTCTTCTCGGCAGCCAGTGGCTGGTTAAAGAAGGAGAAGTGGCGGCCACCGCCCGTCCATGGCTGGAAATAAGGGTCAAAGTATTCACAGAAGCCAAATGGGCCGTAATCTATGGTGAATCCACCCACCGCACAGTTATCGCTATTGAAATTACCTTGGCAATAACCCACTCGCAGCCAGTTCGCCACCAAGTCAGTTAACCTGTCGCGAAACTCAGTCGCTAAAGCGAGTATTTTGTCTGCCATAGGCAAATCTGCGTCAATCTGCGCTTTGTATTCCCTCTCGATAACGTGCAGGACGATCATCTCCAGCTCGGCCATTGCATTAGGGCGATCACCCACACGGGCCCTTCGGCCAAATAGTTCCAACTGGCCTACCCGTAAGAATGAAGGCGCGACACGAGTTGAGATAGCAACAGGATTGGAGACCATAATATCGGGATTTTCCGAACGGGAACCCTCGCTGTACCATGGACGATCAACCGTTTCGGATTGTGAAACGAATAAGCTTAGTGAGCGGGTCGATGGAACACCGAGCGCATGCATATACTCTTGGGCGAGGAATTCCCTGACACTAGAGCGCAGTACCGCCCTACCGTCAGCACCTCGGCAATATGGTGTTGGCCCGCCTCCTTTTAGCTGCATTTCCCATCGCTGGTTGTTGAACACACCTTCAAACACCGAGACCGCACGACCATCACCATAACCGTTACCGGTTCTAAATGGGCATTGCTCAGTATATTCATTACCAAAAATGGATAGCGCATAGCCAGTCGCCCACCCTACCTTGCGCATAGGTGCCGGCACATCGGTGATATCACCTGAAAATAGCTTTGCGAACCCTTCGCTCAATACCAAGCTGTCATCTAGCCCCAACTCTCTAAAAAACTGTTGGCTATGGCTGATATAAACAGGATCAGCAATCGGTGAAGGCTTTACGGGGACATAATGCCCGGAGAATACCTGTCGTGGGGAAAAGTCGTTACCATCTTCCGTGGCATCTGGGTCTGGGTTTAACGTATCCATCAAAGAGTAGTCTGCGGACTTGGCAAACTCGTCAAAAGTGGAAATATTGGCAGGTTCCCCTGCTCCCTCTCGTACACTCATCGCTTTGATACCCGTTTATTTTTCCTGAACCTATTGGCAATCATACGTCTAGATCGACAAAAAGGCATTAACGGCTAGCGTTTAATGCCTCGTAATCTAATTCAATGGCCAATCAAAACTCTGCAATCTTAATATCTTGAACCTTGAAACCTTGAAACCTTGCAGGGTTCTTAAGGCTGAGATTAGCGCGAGTGGCTATGGAAAACAGTTCTTGATGCAACTGACATATCCATATCATCTGTCGCGACAACTTTTACAGAGCGACTGGCGTTCAATGACAGCGGGATAAAGACTCGGCCATTCTCATCAGTGGTAAATGACGACCCGTTGAGTTGAGGGACATTGGTTACATTCACCTTAAGCCCCGCTGCCGGTGCTGATTGATCTGTTGCCTTGATATGAAGACCTGAGCCTGAATCTGTGATGTTGAGATCAACAGCTGAGGCTGACATTGAAGCGACAAGTAAAGTTGATAGCGCGATTGATTTAAGCATGTTGTATTCCTTCTTTAACAGGTCGCCAGTGGCAGCCTTTATCTAGTGTTATTTGATGAGTTGTAATGCGTAACCTGTTTTTAGCGCGAGTGGCTATGGAAAACAGTTCTTGATGCAACTGACATATCCATATCATCTGTCGCAACAACCTTTACTGAGCGACTGGCATTCAATGACAGCGGGATAAAGACTCGGCCGTTCTCATCAGTGGTAAATGACGACCCGTTGAGTTGAGGGACATTGGTTACATTCACCTTAAGCCCTGCTGCCGGTGCTGATTGATCTGTTGCCTTGATATGAAGACCTGAGCCTGAATCTGTGATGTTGAGATCAACAGCTGAAGCTGACATTGAAGCGACAAGTAAAGTTGATAGCGCGATTGATTTAAGCATGTTGTATTCCTTCTCTGACTGTTTTTTGATTTCGAAACTAAACCGTTTCGTTTTGTTAATTTAAATGTAGGCTCGGCTATTGAAGCTGTCAAGAAAATAAAACTAATTAGTTTCGATTTTTTATTTACATTCCCAGAGAGTCAACAGAGCCGTCAGGTGAACTGAGCAATTTCGTTCAAGTTTTTTATTGATGAGTTGAATATATTGGCGTAGGAATAATGTGAGAGACTCTGGTTAGGGAGTTGTGTAATGGCTGCGTTGCTGGTGTACATTTCGTTGACAATTGGTTACGAGCACGTGATTACACCTCTGGTAAAATAAACGCCCGAGCTAATCATATAACTCAGGCGCTGCAAGCAGTCAATGGCGTAAGGCTAGAAACGGCGGTCCACTGCTAGTGTGATTTGCTGGGTGTCATCCAACTCATGCTGGCTACCGTTAACATCCATATCTAGATAGCGGTAAGAGAGATCAACACTCCAGTTTTGTGGCAGGCGATATTGCAAACCCACTTGACCGCCCCAGGTGAAGTGGGTCCGGCTTCTGTTATCAAATTTATTGTTATAAAGACCCATTGTCGGGCCTACAAATCCCGCCAACCGCCCATCAAAAGCGAACGGCATCATGTAGTCGTAAGATAATGTCATCAAGTGCATATAGTGCTTATACTTCTCCCCTTCCGCTCGGACATCATCATCCTTGTAGGAATAGGCCGCAGTGATACGGTGGTCTTGTTCAAGGATTGCCCCGGCCCGAAGCTGGAAATGCACACTTTCACTGTCTTTTTCAACGGTACGTTTTATTTCATCTTGCTGCCAACCAACACCCGCCCCAACAAAAAAATCCGTTGCCAACGCAGGTGTCGCCACAGCTATCGAAATAATGCTAATCAAAGGTAAACTTCTCATTATTCACTCCTTTCTCTGCTGTAACATGGAACAACAACCCCATATTACTAAGCTGACAAGGATTATCTTTGCACCAGATCTGAGTTTTTACTCTAATTTTAATCAAAAGCAACATCGTTCAGTTTTTGTACAGCAACAGATTGCCTGAAACTTGCTCTCCCAACGGCTTTGCAAATATCAAATACCTAATTTACCTAAATTCAAATAGCTCTCTGTGAAAGGCTTTTGAAGGTAGCTTTGCTTTGGCAAAATCTCTTTCGAGTCGCTTGCCAAGCTCGGATGGACCGCAGAACCAAACACTGCATTGATTGATATCTTGGACATTGCTGATAATTTCTTCACTAGCAAAGCGGCTTTGTGAAGTAGTATCCCTTACATGCAAGTCAACACCGGCCTCTATCGCTCTTTGCTTTAGCTCTGCTAACAAAGCACTCTCCTTCTCACGGAAACTGTAATACAGGCTCACTGTCTTATTTTTTCCGACAGCTTCTATCGCGGTAAGAAATGGTGCGATACCAATACCTGCAGCAAACCAGATATGCTGTTTTGCCTCATCGTCGAAATTGAAGCAGCCGTAAGGACCTTCAACCTGTGCAGCCTGCCCCACCTTCAGGCTATTGATCAGCGCGTTGGTGTAATCACCATTCGCTTTGATAAGTAGGCGAACGGTGCCGTCACGATGACAGGCAGAGGCAAGGCTAAATGGGTGTGCTCGCTCTTTATCACCAAACCCAATAAAGGCAAACTGTCCTGGCTTAAACTGAAATTCCCTCGAGTTTTGTGGGTCGACTTTAAGCACCACTTCCACACCATTGTTCATGGGTGTGAAACGCTCTACTTTTGCAGGATAGCGCTTCTGTTTTCCATTAAAGCCTAAGATAGTCAGTAAGCTGCCAACAGTTGCAAGTGTGCTGGTCATAAGTAGTACCAAGCCAGGGAAAGTCAGCCACAGGCTAGCATCGAAAAACATCACCATATGCAACACCAGCAGCAAATATAGGTAAGGGAATAGCTTATGTGAAAATTGAAATACATTGTGTTTGAATTTCTTTATCCAGGCTATCAGGACAAAGGCTGCGGTAAAATAGAAGCCATATTCGCCGATGAGCTGTGCAGGGTCCCCTAGCGCTTCTACCAATGTCCAGAACGGAAAGGTTTCGTCTTTAAGAGTAACAAAACCCAGATCCATGGCAAAATCATCACTCAAAAAGCTGGCCCAGTGAAACAGAGCCGAAAATGCAGCTGAAATTCCAAGGTACTTATGTAGCCGGTACTGCTGGTCGAGACCGCCCAACCATTTCTCTATTGGCCACCTCACTACTGGCCAATGCTTAACAGAGAGAATGATACACAGCGACATCAAAATCATAGATACCATCCCACTGTAGGTAACGAAATAAGTACGTACCTGCCAAAACAACGACCACTCAGGCGTCGCTTCTCCGATATTGAAGATACTGACTGGAAGCAGCAAAGCCACAAACACAACGCCAAAGCAGAACAACAAATTTCTATTCATGGGATTCTTCCAAACAAAAGCTCATTTGCACTACAAGCCAGAGTAACAACACAAATGTGAAAAAGTCGTTGAGTCACTATGCTCGAAAGGCAAAGCAAGAAGCTGGCATTTTCATCGCTGAGATTGAAGTTATGGCAGGTAGTAAGTTTTGTGGGCTAAGATTTTCTTGTTAACTGAAGGTCATGGAGTGGAGAATGAAAAACTTGATTGTGCATAGTGCTTTGTTTGGGAACTCTCCGGCGACCTTTCACATGAAGGCGTTGAAGGCGACGTGGATAAGTGATCCCAATGCGAGCTCTGATGGCTTAGCTGCTTATGATGTATCGATTCCTTGCTGATTTGGTCGTCATATTCCACCTACTGTTTATCATATTCGCTTTACTCGGAGGATTGCTGGTACTTTGGCGGAACTATATGTTGCTTCTCCATATACCAGCGGCATTGTGGGTTGCCGTGATTAGCTTCAAGGGCTGGATATGCCCTCTCACACCCTTGGAAAACCAATTGCGCCAAGCCGCAGGTGGTGAAGGTTACCCAGGAGGGTTTGTCGAACACTACCTTATTCCGGTGATTTACCCGCCAGCCCTTAGTTTTGATGTCCAAGTCGTTTTAGGTTTTGCTGCTTTGACAGTCAACATCGTAATTTATGCGTTCGTCTATTATTGGTATAGACACAGGCAAGGCAGGACGCATGAATGAAAAGTCTTTTAGTTATCATAGTGGTAGGTTACGCCCTCTTCTTCCTGACTTTTTGTTCCCTACAACGTCATTTCCTCTACTACCCACAGCCTGCCAGTAATTTCTATGGTGAAATGAACATCAATTTTACTGTAGATGGTGAAAAGCTATCCGGCTGGGTCGTCAATGAAGGACAACCTAAGGCATTAATCTACTATGGCGGGAACGCAGAAAACATCGAAGCCAACATCCCTTTCTTCAAAGCGTTTATCCCTAACTATACCGTCTACCTGATCCCATACCGTGGGTATGGCAACAATCCTGGGACGCCGACTGAGGCTAACTTATATAACGATGCAGTGCAGATTTTTGAGGCGATACAAAACCAGCATCAATCTGTCTCGTTAATGGGCCGTAGCCTTGGTTCAGGTATAGCTAGCTATGTGGCAGCCAACCGGCAAGTGGACAAGCTTATTTTGGTAACGCCTTTCGATAGCATTGAAAATGTTGCCAAGGACATTTATTGGATGTTCCCCGTTTCCTGGTTTATCAAAGACAGATACCAATCATCGGAAAGAGCCAAAGAAATTACCGCCCAAACCTATATTTTCATTGCTGGAAGGGATCAGGTAATTTCCCGCTCGCGAACCGATCAGCTAATTGCCGAATTTGACGAGCAACTGCAAGAAGTCATCATTATCGATAATGCTGGCCACAATACTATCTCACAATATCCGGAATATACGTCAGGGCTGAAGCGTGCATTAGACTAGTCGACCTAACGCTGAACTAAACTTTGACCACTTTAAACAACAACTGCCTCAGCCAGCGATGACTGGTTTCAGTCGTCCGGCTGGGGTGCCAAATTGCGCAAAGGTCGTAAATATTCTCACCAAACGGCAAAGGTAATGCCTTGATGTCATAAAGCTCCGAAAAAGACTCAATGGTTGATTTTGGCAAGATACCTATCATGTCTGAACCGGCAATTATCGGCAACATTTCAACAGCACCTGGAGCCCTTACGATAATATTTCGCTGATCAAGTTCTGGGATATCTTCGGCATTCAATAAGCTACGACGGGCATGCCAGCGGGCAACCACTACGTGATCTTCCGCTAAAAACTGATCAATAGTAATCGAGTCGATTATACGGGGGTGATGCTTACAGCACACGACACTAAGTTCTTCAGAATAAAGTACTTGGGATTTCAGTAAGCTTCGACCACGAGGCGGTAAATCAATGACTAAATCATAACGCTGTAAGCGTAAATCCGACTCCATGTCTTCAGTAAATAGCGGATGGATTTCGAATGCGATATTCGGCGCCTCTAAACGCACTTGCTCTATCAGTGCAGGTACAATGCTGTAACTGGCTACTGAAACGCAGGCGATCGAAAAGATCCGTTTTGATGTTTTGGGATCAAACTCCCGCGAAGCCGAAAGCGTCGAACTAAAGTTCTTAAATGAAGCGGCTAAAGCAGGGTAAATATCGCTGGCAAACGCCGTCGGTTCCACCCCACTGGCGTTGCGATGAAATAAAGGATCATCATAAATTTCACGCAGGCGCTTTAGTCCTTTACTCACCGCAGGTTGGCTAACATCCATCCTCACAGCCGCTTTGGAAAGGCTTTGCTCTTCATACACGGCTACAAAAATAGGAATCAGGTTTAAATCAGTGCTTTTCATCTTTCGCTATATTTTATCGTCATTCTTATACTATTTATCATAGGCATTATTTTTCAATAAGTTAAAGTAAACTAGCCTTCCTTGTGACCCTTATCTAACTTAGGTAGCGCTTTAGGTAGCCTTAACCCATTACGAGCGCCCTTCTTTCCGCTGATCATCTGCCACATCTTATGGAAGACGTAAGCTTTTTCTGCACCGGTTTGTACTTGAAGACTGGTTTTCAACCAAGCTTTATCACTATCAGCTTTGCCCATCTCCAAATGATCGGTTGAGACACGTAAGTATCGGTACAACTGTGCCCTTGCCTTCGACCACTCACCTTTTCTAACCTCCAGCCAAAACAAAAGCCAAGGCGGGGTTGGATGTGTCCGGAAATAACGCCGAGCGCCAAGCAACACAATGAGAACAATAACCAGGGTCGATAATAAAGATACCAGCCAATGAAAATTGGCCTTCACAAAAGAGGCCGGTGTATGACGAGCATGAAAGCTCTTACCCTCAACGGTGACGGTTTCTAATTTATTGGTTTTCGCATTCCACCATTGGAACTGGTGCTCTGGTAACTTGAAATCACCGCCTTGCTGTATTACGTAGACCGTTTCTTCCATGCGGCTCGATTGGTAGTCGCCCCGTGTTTGCGTATCATTCAATCGATGAGGTTGCGGATAGGCTTGGAAGTACGGCGATGAATCGCTTTTCAACAGGTTCGGCAGCAACACTGAAAGGCTATCTTGAGCATTGACAGTGACTTTGCGTGTTATGGCATCACCTACTTTCAGCTCATCGCTTGATTGTGACCACTCTTGCTTTACATCAACGTGGGTCGCAGTAAACCAAGGTGTATCATCACTGAGCAAACCAGACGGTAAACTCACGTTAAAGTTCATCGGTTGGGTATACAAATTGCCAGAGACGTTAGAGCCATCCGGTGCTGACACCTGCACATTAACTGCCAAAGAAGGCACCGTAAACGTTCCTGATTTAACGGGGTACAAGGTGATTTCCCACCGTTGGCGCGACCAGGTTTGCCCGCCTTTTCGCTCGGTATAATTAGTTGCCAGCTGGTTGCGCTGCTTAGCAATCACATTGGGGATTTCTACCGATTCAATCCGGGTGCCTCCGGTAAACCAGCGTGGGGTGGCGACTTCCACATATAGGATGATTTGTTCATTCACACTAAAGCTTGGTAGTGTCTTTGACTGCTCTGATTCTTCCCTGCTATCGCCCTGTTCATTCACATCGCTCAACCATGCTTGTATTTCAACATCGTTGCTTTTCTCAAGTCGATCAATAGTGACAGCGTAACTTTGAAAACTCAACAGCGATATAACGACTGCTAGCCATACTGGCAGTGAAGAAGTTAACCCCGTTCTCATTGCTGTACCTCACCGGTAAAATCGCTTTTATTTGATTCATTGAGTTGGATCTGAAACTTAGCTCGCAGGAAATACTTAGGATCGGCTTCTACCCGCCTTAACCACTTATCTGCCAGTTCGTCACTACCCAAAATTTCGTTGGCATTCAATGAGTCTTTGATCATGAGTTCTGCTGCGGTTTTTTCATCGGCCCCATCAGCCGTCCTAGGTTTGTCATCACTCAATTCGAAGGACTCTTCCGGCCCGTCAGTCGTTCCAGCCTGACTTTCACTGGTGCGGTTGATCTCCTCGACAATGCCACTGATCACCTTTAGGTTATTTTCAACATCCGGTCGTAAGGTTGGAGCAAGGGATGCCTTATCAGCTAAAGACTGCAATAAGTCCCTGGCCGCAAGATACTCCCGCTGCCTCGCTAACGCACTCGCCGCGTTATACAAGCCAAAGTCATTGTTCATTTGTAAAAATGCACGGTGGGCCTGCTTGTATTCACTGGCATAGTAGTAAGCTGTCCCTTTCCTTAGCGGGTCAACAAAATGCTTCGCGGCCTCTAGGTATTCCCCTTTATTGAATAGTCGCTGGCCTTGCTGATCTGGGGTTAACCACAAATCCCACCACCATTGGGTTGTTCTATCCCAGGCTGTCACCTCTGCAATAGGCTCAGTGGTTTGCGCTTTTGACACAACGATAGTTTCAGCTTTAACAACAGGCGTAATAAACAGGCTTCCACTCAACGTCATCACCAAGCACCATTGCACCAACCAACCTTTGCGGAACCAAAGTAACATTACCAGCGCAATAGGTAACAACAGTTGATAACCCATGTCCTGCCATGGCATTGACGATTCACCGTTGAGCTGCATATTACGCTCAACAGAGCGATTAAGTTGCTCTATATCGCTACTATCGACAGTGACTTCAATGAATCGGCCGTTAGTATCGCTAGCAAGTTGCTTTAGTGAATCAAAATCTGCTGGTGCATCACTGACGACATCTCGGTTACCTGCACCCAATATCATTAGTTGATAAGGCTTATCCGCAAAATAGTCTTTAAAAGCTGTAGCAGTATTTGGGGTTACACCATCAGATACCATCAAGACTGTTGAACCGGGCCGACCTTGCAGTAACTGGTCGATAAGCGGCAGAGCCTGTTCGGCGAACTTACCCTCGACAGGCATGATTTCAGGGGATATGGCCGCTAATATCGGTTCAAACACCTTGGTATCTTGGGTCATTGGCATAGCTACGTGAGCGGTTCCTGCATACACCACCAAACCTGTGCTACCACCTTGACGAAGGGCTAATAAGTCACGCACTTTATGCTTCGCCCGCTCTAACCTGCTTGGGGGTAAGTCTTTCTCTAACATAGATTCGCTGCTATCAAGTAACACCAACATAGAGGCCTTATCCTCACCAAAAGGTGAAGCTTGGCGCTGCCAAGTCGGCCCGGCACAAATCACTATCGCAATCGCGATAATTGCCATCAGTAACTTAAGCGGCAGTTGTTTACTCCAACCTTTTTCCCCTATGGTCAACACATTTCGCAGGTGATCAGGCAGCACATCTTTCCAAGAAGGCTGGTTATCTTCCTGCCACCGCAGCCACAATAAAAACCCCATAGGAACAAAAGCCAACAACCACATTGGTCTAATGAAATGAAATTGCGATATCACCTGTTGCAGATTCAAACTATCAAACATGGTTTCCCTCCGAGCCAGCTTCTTTTGACTCTGCTCCAGAGTTCCAATGCTTACGACTGTTCCTTCGTCGATTGAGTGTTGCCAACGAGAATGCAACCAAGTACATCACAACAACAACCGCAATCAGATAATGGTGAATACTTTGCTTAGGGCGGTACGTTGAACTTTCATAGAGTTGAGGCTCAAGCTTGCCAATCTCTTCATAAGCGGCAGACAGTGCCTGACGATCAAGAGCAACAAAAGCCTGCCCGCCAGATTCTTGGGCAACACGGTTGATAGTGTCCATATCGAGCGCCGTTTCACCAACTGTTTGAGGGTCACCCATTGCAATCATATGGATCCGCACACCTTTTGCCTTGGCAACCTTTGCGGCTTCAATCGGCTCCACAAAACTATCGGTATCATTACCATCGGTAAGCACGATGGCGACTTTCTCCCTATCTTCGTCACCTTTTTCCTGATGGCTTTGATCAAACACTTTAATTGCTAATCCCATCGCATCGCCTAAATGGGTACTCTGACCTGCCATGGCGACTTCAGTTTGGTTCAGCAACGCCAGCCACACATCCTGATCGGCGGTAAACGGTGTTTGCAAAAATGCTGCGTCGCCAAACAAAATCAAACCCAGACGATCACCCTCTCGGGTTTTGACAAAATCTGCCAGTACCTCTTTTACGGCATCGAGACGAGAGACTTTTTGACCTGATGCTGAGGTAAAATCTTGCTCCGCCATTGATCCTGAAAGATCCACCAGCACCATGACATCTCGACCAAAGCTCTCCCTTACTTGGGGAGAACCCAAAATAGTTGGTTTGGCTAACGCAGTAATAATCAGTACCCAGGAAATCACTAAGGTCATACGCTGCCACCAAGATGGCATTAACTGATTAGCTCCTGTTGAAGGGGTTTCACCCAACGCCTCTATCAACTGGCTGAAAAAAGGCACTTTAATCGCGCTCTGCTTGGTGCGATAAGCTGGAACAAAATAGACAACCAACAGTGGTAGTGGTAAAGCCAAAAACCACCAAGGATGAATGAACTCTAAATCGATCAGAGAAAAGTTAACCATGACGCCCTTCTCCCTTCGAAATGCGAAGCTTTTTCTGGTTTTGGTGTACCATCATCCAATTCAATACTTTCTGTTGTAAGCTTGCTCGCTCGTCAGTATTCAATACCGTTGCTGGATCAACCAAAGACTGTGTCCATTTCTGACCGAGCACGCCATCAAATGTATCTTTACCATCCCCCAAACAGTCAATCTGACGCAGTAATGAAGCTCCAAATAACTTGCCATTGGCAGGGTCTAAATACACCAGCACAATTTTCACAATCGAATACAAGCTATCTTCAAAACTCTGATCATTAAGGTTGAGGTTATTTATCGCAGCGATTGCCTCAGTGCGATAACGGTTCTGCCACCAAGTTTGAAGCCGGCGATAAACGAGGAAGACTGCCAGAATCAACAAACCAAGGGTGAGAATTTTCCAGCCAATTGTCTGAGGCATCCAACTGACACTATCAGGGACGGTGACATCATGGAGATCACGCAGTATGTACGTGCTCGGCGGCGAATGTTCAATGCTCATGGTTATTGTCTCCCAACAAGCCGCTGGAACTGACTAATGTGGGAACCAGACGTATCCAACTCAATAAATGGAAGGCTTTTCAATGCCATCAACCGAGTAAGTGACTGGCGAGTAAGCAAGCTTTGCTCAGCTAAACTGGCACTGGCACTGGCAATTTTCTCCTGTGAGTCCAGCGTCAGCTGATATTGCCCGTCCCCGACCACCCAATTGGATTTGGCGAGGTCATCCGGTAAGGTCTGCTCGAGAGGATCATTGACCATCACCGCCAATACATCATTGTGCATTTGGAATTGTTTGAGCAGATCAAGGTGCTGCTCTTCGCAGTCTCGCCAATCGGTAATAAATACCAAGGTCGACTGGGATAAATTCATCCGTTTGAGTTGCTCAAGCCACAGCGAAAAACTCACCTTGTCACTATTGGAAGAATCAACATTGAGTTGCTGGTTGGCCTTGGCTAGTAGCTTTAGCTGCGCCATAAACGCATGCTGGGAACGTTGAGATTTGCTGTGGTAGATCTTGTCAGTTGAAGCGATAACAACACCAACGCGATCGCCATCTTTGAGCACTCGCCAACCACACATGGCAGCAATTTCTGCGGCAATAACCGATTTCATCACCTGAGTTGACGAGAAAAACATCTGACTGCGCTGGTCGACGCAGATAATGACATTGCGATCTTTTTCTTCGGTATAACTGCGAACATGAGGCTTGCCCGTTCGTAGCGTCACCTTCCAGTCCAGATTACGAATATCATCGCCAAGTTGATAATGACGCAATTCTTCAAAATTCAGCCCACGCCCCCGAAACAAAGAATTATGACGGCCCGACAAAACGCTACCGGCTTTAAGGTGCGGTAATAGGCTAAACGTATTTATCTGGGACTGAAGACGCACCAAACGGGAGTAATCACAATAAATACGACCATCAAGACCAGCAGGTTGAGGGGCAATATTTGGCTTTGCCATAGTGCCCCCTACTATCCGATTTCTACATGATCTAGCAGTTCTTCAACAATTCTTAAGTGGCTGATCCCATCAGCTAACGCATCGTAGCTAAGCGTGAAACGATGCCCGAGTACCATTGGTGCCATAGCACGAACATCATCCGGCAACACATGATCCCGACCTTGTAGCCAAGCATATGCCCGGGCACATTTATCCAAGGCAATAGAGGCCCGAGGACTTGAGCCAACTTCAATCCACGTTGACAGGCTAGAATCAGGATAACGTTCTGGCTTTCGGGTCGCCATCACCAAAGCAACAATGTACCGTTCAACCAAATCAGAGACCGTCACATTCGGTAGTTGACGACGAGCATCAAGGACAAGTTCTGTTTCAATATACGTCTGTGTCTGGCCTTCGGTGCGAGATTCACCGGCACCCAGCTCTTCACCTCGCACTAAACGAATGATATCTAGCTCGGCGTCATCCTCAGGGTATTCAACCGTTACCTTCATCATAAAACGGTCCATCTGCGCTTCCGGTAACGGGTAGGTCCCCTCTTGCTCTACCGGGTTCTGTGTCGCCAATACCATGAACAACTCTGGTAAATGATGGGTTGTATCGCCAACAGTGATCGTCCCTTCTGCCATAGCTTCTAGCAATGCCGCCTGCACTTTAGCTGGCGCCCGGTTAACTTCATCGGCAAGGACAATGCTGTTGAATATTGGGCCCGGTTGGAAGTGAAGCTGCGGTTTACCATCGAGATCTTGATAGATCTCAGTGCCGGTCACATCCGAAGGCAGTAGATCAGGGGTAAATTGGATTCGACCAAATTCTGTGTTGAGAAGAGTTGCTAGAGACTTCACCGAGCGGGTTTTCGCTGTTCCAGGTAAGCCCTCTAACAAAATATGACCATTGGCCAGCAAGCCTATCACCAGCGCTTCAACGACATGGCGCTGGCCGATAACACTTTTTTCAGTTTGCTCAATCAGCTGATTCATTGCCTGCTGTGCTTGGTTCATAGATTCCCTCACCTACTTAGGTTTTAGTATTTTATGACCTTTATCGTACCCATAAGCCCGATAACTATTAGTTATATTAGCCATTACAGCCGCAGGACTTTTCATGGTTTGAATTTACTATCAGCCCCTAATCAGAGCTTTCAACTGGCTGACTATTTCAGGTGGTACCATCTTGCCAAGTTGCTGGGTACAACCTTCAAATGCCTCAGCCACTTCTCCTGTTTGGTAATTTCGAGCCAAGACCTCACACTGGGCGTAAAGGTGCTGTGGGTTACCACTGAGTTCAAAGGCTGTATTGATAGCCTTGCTTGCTGCCAGTACATCGGTTTTTTCCAACGCTAAACCGTAGACATACCAGTAATGGGAATTACCCTCTGCCATTTCAGCTGCCGTTTTCAACAAAGACTTGGCTTGTTGCATCTCGCCAGCACGCAAATAGGCCAACCCTGCGCTGTAGGGTAGCGTGCTGTCATTTGGCTGAGCTTTCATACCCTGCTGCAACACTTCTAAGGCTAAGCCTTCTTCATTTTGGCTACGATACAAGTCAGCCAGATTGACATAACTGTTGGCAAAATATGGCTCAATCCCTATTGCCCCTTGATACCAAGAGACAGCTTCGTCAACGTCCCCCATTGCACGATAAACATTACCTAGGTTCGTTCTGCCAAACCCTCTATCTGCATTGAACTGTTGAATTTCAATATATTCTTGCAATGGCTTGTTCAGGCTGTCTTTTTGTAGAAGATTCATCTGAGGCCAGTGCACAACCAGAGTTGCCGCTGTTTCTGTTCGTACCGACAATACCGGGTCAGTCAGCAATGGAGATAATATCTGCCAGCGCTCCGGCCAACCGTAACCGGCGGAGCCTTCAATTGCCCCCAATCGTATTAACTCGCTGTCATGTTTAACCGCTCTTGCCAGCGCC
Organism: Photobacterium rosenbergii; assembly: GCF_003026455.1. Classification (GTDB taxonomy): domain Bacteria; phylum Pseudomonadota; class Gammaproteobacteria; order Enterobacterales; family Vibrionaceae; genus Photobacterium; species Photobacterium rosenbergii. The sequence goes on along the minus strand of NZ_PYMB01000003.1, from coordinate 43,797 downwards.
ACCAAGGTGTTCTGTCCGGTATTTCCTGCCATACGTAACACTGCAGAGGCACGGATAATGTCACTTAAGCTCGAATCTTGCGCTGTGTATGAGAGTGCATCGGGTGCGGCTTTATGACCAATACTGTCGGCATAGAATGCAACACCAAAGTGCTGTTGGTTGCGGTACGTTGAGTTCGGAAAATGCTTGGCAAGCGTTTTGTCAGCCCATTGATCTGTTTTCTCTTCATGGCACCCAGTACACACATTAGGGGTGTTGATGTGCTTGCTGATATCCGGCCGTGGGATATGCCAGCTATGGTCCCGTCTTGGATCAATTTGCATATAGGTGGTTTCGGGCATGTGGCAGGTAGTACATTTAGCCGCTTCCGTCCCTTCCGAGTGAAGCGTATGTTTACTGGAAGTGTATTCCGGTGATACATGGCACTGACTACAAACCGTCTCTTCAGGGATCTTCAGTTTTGCTGAATGAGGATCATGGCAATTGGTACAGGTTACCCCTTTCTCAGCCATACGGGATTGTAGAAATGAGCCGTATACATAGTCCTCGTCGTAAATTTGGCCATCATGATAATAAAGATCCGGAGTGATCAAGCTGAGTCGGTATTTATCGAGGAAGGAGCCTTTGACATGATCCGCTGTCTCGTTAAGTTGGGTACGGCGACTATGGCATTGCGCACAGGTTTGTATTTGATCAGTCGGAACGATGGAAGCAGGTTGTAGCGTTTTGTGCCCTTCTTTTGCAACCCACTGTTTAACCGACACAGTAAGGTCACGCTCAAAACCCATCAGTTCGGCGGAATGTGATGCAGGCACAGCACCATCATGCTCTGTGACATAATCGATGTGCCCACTGGCAGGCCCGTGGCAAGCTTCACAGCCTACATTGATTTCTGACCATGTCGTTTGGTAAGTATCCGCCTTGGTATCGTAGTTTTTCTTTAGGTTGGTTGAGTGGCAATCGGCGCACATAAAGTTCCAATTCTGCCCAGTGTTGGTCCAATAAAATTCATCAACCGGTGTCGCGTCGGGATATAAGTGAAACCAACGTTGCCCACCTTTTTCTGGCGGACGAGAATCCCACGCAAAGGGAATTAACTGAATACGACCATCAGGAAACTCGACCATATATTGCTGTAGGGGATAAACGCCAAAGGTGTAACTAATTTTGAAGTCAGAGAATTGCTGATCTGCACCCGCTATATTGACCCAATACTCATCACCCTTTTTGAAAAAACGATTGGATTTACCCTTGTGTTCGAGTTTTTGATCGGAAAAGTTAGCCATTACTGACTCAGGCGTCGCATGCTTCATCGCCATTTCATGATGGGAACCCTGCCAGGCTTTAGTTTGCTCGGCGTGGCATTCAGCACAGGCTTCACTACCGACATAATCCAAGGTTTTTGAAGCCACACTCCAAGATAAAAGGCCTGATAATAAACTCGGAATAAAAATGAAAGCCAGTTTGCCAACAGCACAAATGCGTAAGCTAATTTTGAAAAGCCAATCCAAACGAACAAATCGCGCCATAACCATCCTTGAACAGTGGTATCCCTGCAATAAAGATAGTTTATAAAACGACAAAGGGCTCCGAAGAGCCCTAGATAATCATATTAATTCAGCACCTTATTTATTTGTTGGCTGTTGCAGTTTTTCCATCACCTGATCAAGGGAGAAGCTTGCTGCTTTCTGCCTTGGTGGAAACTCCTTGAAGGTTTCAAGGAACTTGGCCACATAGGCTTGAGCTGGCACTAGCATAAAGGCACGGTCAAGCATCCAGTCGTAGTAAGTGTTAGAGGTAATGTCAGCGACCTCATAAGGGTCCATCCTCAAGTTGAAGATTTTAGGGACGCGAAGTGGAGTGAACGGTTCTGCCCAGATACGCAGTGTCCCCTTGGCGCGTTGCTCCAAGAATACGATCTTCCAGTTGTTGTAGCGAAGCGAACTCAGATCACCGTCATCGGTGAAGTAGAATACTTCTTCTCGAGGCCCTTTATCCACCTCACCGGTTAGGTATGGCAGGAAGTTGTACCCGTCGAGGTGAACTTTAAAATTCTTGTCGCCTGCTTGGTGGCCTTCAAGTAACTTCTCTTTGATCTTGTCATCACCGGCGGCTGCAAGGAAAGTCGGCATCCAGTCCATATGGTGCATGATCTCATTGGATACACTACCCGGCTCAATTTTGCCTGGCCAACGCACCATGGCTGGTACTCGGTATGCCCCTTCCCAGTTGGTATTCTTCTCACCTCGGAATGGCGTCAGACCGGCATCAGGCCACGAGTTCATGTGCGGGCCGTTGTCGGTAGAATAGAAAACGATGGTATTGTCCTTGATACCAAGGTCATCCACTTTCTTCAGTAACTCACCGACATGGTTATCATGCTCAACCATACCATCGGCGTAAAAGCTGATCCCCGTCTTGCCTGAGTTCGCTTCTTTGACATGGGTACGGAAATGCATCCGAGTCGCGTTCCACCAGACGAAGAAAGGTTTCTCGGCTTTCACCGCGCGATCCATAAAGTCCAGCGCAGCCTCTAAGGTCTCGTCATCCACCGTCTCCATCCGCTTACGGGTTAGCGGACCGGTATCTTCAATCTTACCGTCGGCATAAGATTTGATCACACCGCGCGGACCAAATTTCTTACGAAACTCTGGGTCTTTAGGATAATCAACATTTTCCGGCTCTTCCTCCGCGTTAAGGTGGTAGAGGTTACCGAAGAATTCATCAAAACCATGGTTGGTTGGCAGGTGTTCGTCTTTATCACCAAGGTGGTTCTTACCAAATTGACCGGTCATATAACCCAGCGGTTTAAGCAACTCTGCGATAGTGGCATCTTCCGCTTGCAAACCGAGATCAGCACCAGGAAGCCCGACTTTACTCAACCCGGTTCTCAAAACAGTTTGCCCAGTAATAAACGTTGAACGACCAGCGGTACAGGATTGCTCACCATAGTAATCGGTAAACATCATCCCTTCTTTGGCAATACTGTCTATGTTCGGAGTGTGATAACCCACTAACCCAAATGTGTAGGCACTGACATTGGTTTGTCCGATGTCATCACCCCAGATAACTAAAATATTGGGTTTCTCTGCTGCGATACTACTGCTTGCAGCACCGACCAGCAGTGTTGCAAGTATCATTATTCGGCTTTTAAAGCCTTTTCTCGCTGTCATATAAACCTCAGTCACTAAGTTAAAATGGCGTCCTGCAACAAAAATTAATAGCTCACTATGGGTAGTTCCGCGACCTGTACCACTCAAAATTAAGTATTTTTCTGCGATTAAAATAATCCGAAGCAGTGCCTTAAGACCAACCTTGCCTGCGTGTTCACCTGTGACGATCATCACAGTCGAAGTCAAATCTGACCTACTCAAAATTAATTAAAATCCCCGATAAAACAGAACATTAGCTGACGTAATTAACAAAAGGTTATAACTGCTATAAAGCGACAAAGCCCCTTAATTGCCAGTAACTTAGCCACCAACAACAAATAAGCACCTTGCGTGCTGATTAAAAAACTCTCTAAATTTGAACGGAGTTACTATGGCAAACCAAGTAAGTAAACTGGCTGTCGGCCTAGGGGTTCTCGCGACCTCGAGCGCTGCTGTTGCAGCAGACAAGCCGAATATTTTGGCTATTTTCGGTGACGATGTAGGTTACTGGAATATCAGTGCGTATAACCAGGGCATGATGGGTTATGAAACCCCAAACATTGACCGTATCGCCAATGAAGGTGCACTGTTTACTGATCACTATGGCCAACAATCTTGTACCGCTGGTCGTGCATCATTTATCACCGGCCAAGAACCGTTCCGTACCGGTTTGCTAACCATTGGTATGCCTGGCTCTACTCACGGTATCCCTGATTGGGCGCCGACCATTGCTGACCTGCTGAAAGAGCAAGGTTACATGACTGCACAGTTTGGTAAAAACCACTTGGGCGATCAGGATCAGCACCTTCCGACCGCTCACGGTTTCGATGAGTTCTTCGGTAACCTTTACCACCTTAACGCAGAAGAAGAACCTGAAACTTACTACTACCCGAAAGATCCTGAGTTTCGTAAGAACTACGGCCCTCGCGGTGTAATCAAGTCTTACGCTGACGGTAAGATTGAAGATACCGGCCCGATGACCCGTAAGCGTATGGAACATGCTGATGAGGAGTTCCTTGAAGAATCACTCGCCTTCATGGAAAAAGCGGTTAAAGCCGATAAGCCTTTCTTCATTTGGCACAACACTACCCGTATGCACGTTTGGACTCGTCTACAAGAGAAGTACCAAGGCAAATCGGGCATCAGTATTTATGCCGATGGCATGTTGGAGCATGATGACCAAGTCGGTATCTTGCTCGACAAGCTAGACGAGCTAAAAATTGCCGATAACACCATCGTAATTTACTCAACCGACAACGGTGCTGAAACCGTGACTTGGCCTGATGGCGGTGCTACACCATTCCACGGTGAAAAAGGCACCACATGGGAAGGCGGTATGCGTGTACCTCAGCTTGTTCGCTGGCCGGGTGTGATCGAGCCGGGTACACGTATCAATGAAATGATGGCTCACCAAGACTGGCTACCAACTCTGATGGATGCTGCTGGTGTGCCAGATGTGAAGGAAAAACTGTCTGAAGGCTACACCGCCAACGGTAAAGATTGGCGTGTTCACATCGATGGCTACAACTTCAAACCTTACTTCGAAGGTAAAGAAGACAAAGGTCCTCGTGAGTCTCTACTCTACTTCTCAGCTAACGGTGAGCTAAACGCAGTTCGCTGGAACGACTGGAAACTGAACTTCGCAGTGATGGAAGGTAACATTTCTGATGCTGTTCGCTTCGAGCAGAACTGGCCACAGATCATCCATCTTCGTGCTGACCCATTCGAAAAAGCACCACACGAGTCTGGTATGTACCTTCGCTGGATGGCTGACAACATGTGGTTGTTCGTACCAATTCAGGACGTAATCGGTGATTTCTTCAAGACCCTGCCTGATTACCCAATGCAGCAAGGCCAATTGATGAACCCTGCGTCGATCAATTACCAATCCCTTGGCCTGCAAGGCAAGATGCAACAACTTGACGCCCTACAGCAGAAAGTTGAGACAATAAAGTAACTGTGCTTCCTTTTGGATAAAACCAAAACGCCCGCCATTCTATGAATGCGGGCGTTTTCTATTTTCTTGGGATTTGGGTTTGGGTTGAGAGCTTTGGTAGTGATCGACAAACCTATCCCTGACACTGCGAAGATGGTTGGCGCTTTTCCTTTGCACGATCTCACGGGTCCTTCTGCTATCCAAGCTCAAAGCTTGAACTCCGCATTACAGTAGCTACAGCGATATATACTCTTGTAGAGCAAACGCTGCCACCAGCACCTCTTCACTTTTACCACTATTTTATGTTTGCATGATTCATCCATCACCATCGCCTGCTTTTGTCATACAAGGCGGCAAAGTATAGGAACTGAACTCGTTTCATTAAACCGTCAATATGGAAACCCATCGTTTCATTTCATGGAACAATAAACCCCACAGACTCTGATAAAATAGAACTTACAACCATTATCATCTTGGTAATATGAAAACTGAAGATATAAAGCTATTCCATAAAGTTGTGGAGTTTGGTTCGATTTCTGAAAGCGCGAAATGGATGGACTTGCCCAAGTCAAACATTAGTCGCAGGATCAAACAGTTGGAGGAAGATACCGGTATCAAATTATTCCATCGTCACAGTAGGAATGTCACTCTGACTGAGTCTGGAAATCGCTTTTATATCTCAACGGTGTCGATCATCAAGGATCTCGACCAAACCGTTTTATCGCTACAAACACCAGAAGATGATCTGCAGGGCAAACTAAAAATCATGATCATGCCTGTCATGCTCAATAAAGCTCAATTGGTTTTGGACTTTATGACATTGCACCCGAATATTGACGTTGAGGTGATTAGCTCACCCTATGAGCAAGATTTAATTAAAAACAATATTGATATGGCTTTTCGGTTATCGAACAAAGTCAGTGAAGAAAACTTGGTCGCCCGGGAGATGGCGAGAGAAACATTCGGTTTATATGCCTCACCCCAATATATTGCTGAATATGGTGAGCCGCAATCACTGGAAGATTTAGTAGAGCATTTGTTCATTGTATATAGATTTAGTAATGGTCAAATTTTCGACAAGGTAACGAGTAAAAACGGAAATATCATCCAACCGAAATCTTCACTTACTGTGAACAGTATATTGCTAATGATAGAAGCGGCGACACAGCATAAGGGGGTACTTTTTACCTCTAGACGCATTGGCAAACAGTTTGTGGAAAAAGGTCTTCTGCAATTAATTATCCCAACCTACGCACCAATAATGAATTTATCATGGCTTGTGCACCCGCCAAGACATTTCATGTCACGTGAGGGTAAGGCCTTCCTTGATTTTGTCTTGGAAAGGCAAGCGGATTTGCTGTATCCAGATTCAGAACTCATAGATGTGTTGAGAACGCCATTCAACACACAACAATAAGTGATCACAGGAAAAACCAAGTAAACCATAAAAATCAACAAACGCAACCACAAGTTAACACAATCAACAAAAATCAAACTATGATAAATCCCCTGGCTTCGTGCGATTTTTATCCACCATAATGAGAAACAAACAACAACAAATTACAACCAAGAAAGCAAACAGGGAGCAACATAAATAACATAATTTCAAACACGAACATTTTACCGTGTTAATGACCGTAAAAAACCCCTCCAAAACTTGATCTAGACCTCGAAATTTCTGCGCTTTCCCTTTGAATAATCAGCAAGGTAGATCTACGATTAGCGCCTAAATGGAAAATCTTACGATAGCCCATTTCCTTACTACCCATGAAACAGAGTCTATTGCATGAATAACGATAAACGCCCCCTCTATATCCCTTACGCCGGCCCTGCGTTGCTAGAAACTCCCCTGCTAAACAAAGGTAGTGCATTCTCTGTCGAAGAGCGTATGTTCTTCAACCTGGAAGGCTTGCTTCCAGAAGCTATCGAAACCATTGAAGAACAAACAGAACGTGCTTATAAGCAGTTTTTGAAATTCGAAAACGATATGGATAAGCATATTTACCTTCGCAATATTCAAGACACCAATGAAACCCTTTTCTACCGTTTGGTTGAAAACCACATCTCAGAGATGATGCCTATCATCTACACGCCAACTGTTGGTGCTGCATGTGAAGACTTCTCGAACATCTACCGTCGTGGCCGTGGTCTTTTCATCTCTTACCCTAACCGTGATCGCATTGAAGACATGCTAAACAATGCATCTCGCCACAACGTAAAAGTTATTGTTGTGACCGACGGTGAACGTATTCTTGGTTTGGGCGACCAAGGTATCGGTGGTATGGGTATTCCAATTGGTAAGCTTTCTCTGTACACAGCTTGTGGCGGTATCAGCCCGGCTTACACCCTACCGGTTGTTCTAGATGTTGGTACCAACAACCCACAACGCCTGTCTGATCCAATGTACATGGGTTGGCGTCATCCTCGTATTTCTGGCCAGGAGTACGACAACTTTGTTGACGAGTTTATCCAAGCCGTTAAACAGCGCTGGCCTGATGCGCTTATTCAGTTCGAAGACTTTGCGCAGAAGAACGCCATGCCTCTGCTTGAGCGTTACAAAGACAAAGTATGTTGCTTCAACGATGACATCCAAGGCACCGCAGCGGTAACCGTGGGCTCACTACTTGCAGCATGTAAAGCAGCAGGAAGCAAACTGTCTGAACAACGTGTGACATTCTTGGGAGCCGGCTCTGCGGGTTGTGGTATTGCTGAGGCGATTATTGCTCAGATGGTCTCTGAAGGGATTACTGATCAGCAGGCACGCAGTCAAGTATTCATGGTTGACCGTTGGGGTCTGCTTGTTGATGACATGCCAAACCTTATCAACTTCCAGAAGAAGTTGGTACAAACGCGCTCAACAATCAATGAGTGGGATACGGAAGATAACAACATCTCGCTACTGGATGTAATGCGTAATGCCAAACCAACGGTTCTGATCGGTGTATCTGGCGTTCCAGGCCTATTCAGTGAAGAAGTGATCCGCGAAATGCATGCCCATTGCGAGCGTCCAATTATCTTCCCACTGTCAAACCCAACCAGCCGTGTTGAAGCGACTCCTGCAGATATCATCCGCTGGACTGACGGTAACGCACTGGTTGCAACCGGTTCTCCGTTTGAGCCTGTCGTTCACAACGGTAAGACTTACCCGATTGCCCAGTGTAATAACAGCTACATCTTCCCTGGTATTGGCTTGGGCGTACTGGCTGTAGGTGCTCGTCGTGTAACAGATGAAATGCTGATGGAAAGTAGCCGTGCCCTAGCAGAGTGCTCACCACTGGCCATTAACGGTAGTGGTGCCCTTCTACCGCCATTGGAAGAGATCCAGAACGTTTCTCGTCATATCGCATTCGCTGTTGCTAAGAAAGCGGTTGAGCAGCGTAAAGCACCTAAGAATACCGACGAGCGTATTAAAGAGAAGATCAACGACAACTTCTGGGATGCAGAGTACCGTCGTTACAAGCGTACTTCTTTCTAATACAGACTGCATATAGCCACCACAAGCTATTTTGTATTAAGGACCCGCCAACTGGCGGGTCTTTTTTCAATAAAATGGTTAAGAAATAGCCACATTAACTCCGTCCTTATACATTCTTTTTTGGATTTGCAAACTTGCTTAGCTGCAATATTAATAATTTTCGTGTTTCCTCCAAAAAATCCTTTAAGCCGATACTCTATACACCCCGGTAGAATTACTATATTCGAATCAAACTAAGCATTAGTCTGATATTGGGTATAAAACTCCCTCGTTGTATTCATAAAAAAGGTATTGGTAATAATATGCAAGATCTACCAACTTGCTCTAAATGTGGCCAAGATGAAGAATATCTCATATCAGAAACTGGGGGATATGTGTGCATCTGCGGGCATCAATTTGAAGGGCATAACGTCGAAGCAAATAAAGAAAGCACCAGTATTTCTAATCGGCGTGAAGAAAAAACCAACGCTTACCAAGCCACCTACCAACACCGCAAAACTGCCTTACTGCACTAATTTCATATTTTAACTGGTTAAAACCGCTTTTAATGGGCGGTTTTTATTTAACTATTTCATGAAATATTATTCATTACTGCCATTCAATCCCTTCACAGCCATTCTCAAATGTTAAGAATAGTTGAAATCCACACAACAAATCACGGTTAAATATTCTGCGTTATTTGGTTAACGCAGAGTAAAAACCAAAAATATCATCAATTATACATTGTTCATTAAGCATCTGTAAGAAACACAGTTACACAAACTTAAGCAATTGAAATTACTGGCTTAATTATACAGAATGAAGTATTGCAAGCTTGAGTTGCGCAAATCTCATTGAAAAAACGTGACATACATCACGCTGATGTAGGCGAATTTCGTGCTAACTTACTGCCCCGTCTACAGATGAAACACCTGATTCTATGTTTCACAAATGTAACTTCAACAAGTTACACATGGCTGGATTCTTCCAGTAAATAAAAAATATAAATTCAGAATCATATTCATGAACTGTCATGTAAATGGACGTTTCAGTTTGCTCAACCGCCTTTAAATGGTTGAGTGTCATATACAGGAAATTAGTATGAGTGTTACAAACGAAACTTGGTTGACCTCGCTGAACGATGGCCTTGAGGCTGTCATCGGCGCAATTAACGGTGTACTTTGGGGCCAACTCCTTGTTTACCTACTGGTAGCAGTCGGTATTTACTTCACTTTACGTCTCGGCTTTATCCAAATTCGCCAATTCCGCCATTCTGTTGATGTCCTAAAAAGCGGTAAAGATGTTGATAACGGTATCAGCTCTTACCAAGTGTTCTGTACATCAATGGCAGCCCGTGTAGGTACTGGTAACATGGCTGGTGTTGCTGTTGCACTTACCGTTGGTGGCCCAGGTGCTATCTTCTGGATGTGGTTGATTGCCCTATTCGGTATGTCTACGGCTTTCATCGAATCAACACTTGCTCAGATCTACAAAACTAAAGATGTTGACGGCCAATACCGTGGTGGCCCAGCCTACTACATGGAAAAAGGCCTAGGCATGCGCTGGATGGGTTCATTATTCTCAGTGTTCCTGATCATTGCATTCGGTCTGGTGTTCAACGCAGTACAAGCAAACACCATCACAGATGCGCTAAGCCACTCTTTCGGCTTTGACGAAACTATCATGGGTGTAGTGATTGTTGCCTTCTCTGCCTTCTTCATCATGGGCGGCCTACGTAAGATTGCAGCAGCATCTGCGAAAATTGTTCCAGTAATGGCTATCGGCTACCTGGCAATCGCAATGATCATCGTGATCATGAATATCACTGAGCTTCCGGCAGTTCTAGCTCTTATCGTTAAGAGCGCATTTGGCTGGCAAGAAGCGGCAGCAGGTGGTGTGGCTTACACTATTGCACAGGCAATGCAAAGCGGTATCGCTCGTGGTCTATTCTCGAACGAAGCAGGTATGGGTTCTGCAGCAAACGTTGCGGCAAGTGCAACACCAAACCCGAACCACCCAGCGTCTCAGGGTTTCGTTCAGATGCTAGGTGTTTTCGTTGATACCATCGTTATCTGTTCTGCTTCTGCAGCAATGATTATGCTAAGTGGCGTGATGGATCAGCCAAACGCGGCAACCGGTATCAGCCTGCTTCAGCAAGCGCTAACAAGCGAGCTAGGTAGCTGGACGACTTACTTCATGGCTGCAGCGATTCTACTGTTCTGTTTCTCGTCTATCATCGCGAACTACAGCTACGCTGAAACTAACGTGATGTTCCTGAACGGTAACACCAAGAAAGGCCTATTCGCTTTCCGTGTGTGCGTACTTATCATGGTGATGTTCGGCTCTGTTGCTTCACTACCAGTGGTATGGAACCTAGCTGATGCATCTATGGGTATGATGGCGCTAATCAACATTGTTGCACTAGTGATGCTATCTAAGCTGGCTATCAAGGTTATCAAAGACTACGAAACACAGCTTAAAGCGGGTAAAACGCCAGAGTTCGACCGTTCTAAGTTCCCAGAGCTAGATGACCTAGACGGTGCATGGCACCCAGAAGGTACTGAGCCAGTAGCTGCTACTAGCAAGTAATCTTCTCTGACAATACAAACTAAAGAGCCAGCGTGAATAACGCTGGCTCTTTTTTTTATCGGTTACAAAGCATCTTTACTCGCTTATAACGCCCCTAGGCGTTGACTCCCCATCACGCGTTACTTTGCATATTCTTCAGCCGTAATCCGAATCACATCCACCACCACATCGCTTGCAGCTTGAAGTGATTTAACAGGCAAGTATTCGTAGATAGAATGGAAGTTATGGGCTCCGGTAAAGATATTCGGACAAGGCAACCCTTTTTGAGAAAGCACCGCGCCGTCATAGCCGCCACGCATTGGAATCGCTTTCATCTCGATATTGTTACGTCGATAAGCTGCCTTGGCGATTTCAATAGGGAAGCCAGCCTCACCTTCGAGGCTGTTGGCAACGTTCTCGTAGCGGTCTGACAGCTCGATATCGATATGTCCCTCGCCCCATAATGCTTGGCAGCTATCAGCAAGTTGCTGCAAGAAAGTCATACGATGGGCATAGCCCTGCTTGGTAAAGTCACGGATATCCATTTTCAACACCGTTTTGGCACTGTTACCAGACATCTCTTTGACCCAGTAATAGCCTTCCCTACCCTCGGTATATTCCGGTGCTTCACCCGGTGGCAGCATGGCAATAAATTTATGCGCCATCAACAGAGAGTTTTTCAGTTTACCCTTAGCAGACATAGGATGGGCTGACTGGCCGGTAAAGGTCACTACCGCATTACCCGCATTCCAGTTTTCATGAACAAACTCACCGATGCCGCAGCAATCCAAGGTATAGCCGAAATCAGCCCCGAAACTTTCAACATCAAAGGCCTTGGCACCGCGCAAACCTTGCTCCTCATCAGGCAGGAATGCTACTTTGACCGGGCCATGTACAATCTCTGGGTTTGCAACCAACACCTGAAGCGCTTGCATGATGGCAGCAATCGCAGCTTTATCATCTGCACCCAACAAACTGGTGCCATCGGTCACAATAATGTCTTGTCCCTGATATTGGGCAATTTCAGGAAACTCTGATTCCTTGAGCACAATCTCCAAAGCTTCATTGAGTACGATATCACCGCTTTGGTAAGAAACAATCTGGGCCTTGGTGTCGTTGGTTTGCTCGGCACTGGTATCTAGGTGGGCAAAGAATGAAACAGTAGGTAAATCTTTATTAGTATTAGCCGGTAAGGTCGCGGTAAGGATCGCGGTATCGCGTAGAACGACCTCTTCCATACCTAGTGCCTCTAGCTCTGCCTTAAGCAAGGTCGCCAATTCCATTTGCCCTTGGGAAGAAGGCATGATGCCAGCGGCTCCCTTTTCGCGGCTGGTCGTTGTATTGATACGGGTATAGTTGATAAATCTATCGACAATATTCATGTTTCAGCTCCGATCTTAATCGAAAATACGGCAGAGAAATACTCTGCCGTAAACTTAATTGTTTTCGTTGTTAGGCTTGCTTACACAATAAGCTGTGAGCAAATCATTACCGTCAGCAATCCACCAAGCATTGGAATCGCAGTACGCTTTGCCAACTCAATTGGAGAGACATTGGCCACCGCCGCACAGGCGATCACAACACCGGCAACCGGTGAGGCCGAACGCATCAGGCCCGCTGATAACTGCATTGGTAGCGCGACATGTGCCGCAGCCGTACCGACTTGTGACGCCACATCAGGGGCTAGGTTGGAGAAACTAAAGAATGCGGCATTACCTGACCCTGATAGCATGGTAATAGTAATGATAATACCCACCAGCATCACAACCATGGCTGAATAACCTAGGCCCAAGTTTGCTGCTGAGTTAAGAAGCAAATCGATAAAGCCAATCGCGCTTAGGCCAACAACAAACACCTGAGCGGCAATGATCAGGGTAACCACGCCAGCAAAAACACCACCCATACCCTCTAGGTACACTTTTAACGAAGCAGCAACGGTTTTACCATCACGGGTATAGATGAAGTCACATACCATAGAGACAAACAACGCGATAAACATAGCGGTAACCACGTCCATCCGAATTGAGGTGATTGCAAACTTACTGAAGGTAAGAAGCAGCAACAATGGAAGTACAGGCAGAATAGCAAACCACTTAGGTGCTTCACGCTGCTCTTTTGACTCAAGGTTAAATTCGTGAGTCACGCCGTTCTCTTGGTCTTTGCGGTCAAAGTAACGCTGGCAGAAGAAATGCAGAACCGCAATCACCACCATCGCCGCTATAGAGACAGGCAACTGGTAACTCGCAAAGTATGTAGCGACATCAATACCTGACACTTCTGCAGCCTTGTTCGCTGCCGATGATGCTGGGCCAAGATCCAAGCAACCGGTTGTTGCAACCACCGCTGCTGCAGCTGCCGGGTTACAGCCTACACCGACCAAAACCGGGTACATAGCTACCAACAAAAGTAGCGCCAGACCGGTTGCACTAGGAATGAATATATTGATCAATTGGCCGATAACATACGCCATCGCCAACACCAAATAAGGGTTCTTTACATAAGACAGTGGCTTAGTTGCAATCTGCACCATGGCATTTGCCGCACCGATGTGGCCCATGTATTTTGAGAAACCACCCACAGCCATGATAATCAAACCCAACTTGGCGAGTGTAGAGGATGAGATAACCTTGATCACTTCAAAAAAGTCGACAACCACAGAGCCAGTATGCGCCCCACCCTTTGGCATGAAGTCGGTATTACCGCTTATCACTCCAAGAGCAATCATCATTAGACCTGCCAAAAATAATACCGCCTGAGTATTATATTTTTTGACAATAAAATATCCGACACCAAATATTGATGGTAGAGCTAAGTATGTAATCATTAACAACCCCTTCAAGAGAGAATAAATGTGATTTATTGGTTTAATAAATATGAGTTAAAATTTGGATACAGTAATGCCACACCTGATTATCCCAACATTGATATTCTGAATAACAAAATAGTTAGTTATAAGGATTCAATCAGGTTAATTAAATATAAATATTTGTGTTAACTTTTAAGTACTAGTTTTTAAATACACTAAACTCGTCGAATAACCCTTCTATTCGTTTAAATCGATTATCTTTTTCTTGGTGCATCGAAAGCCCTTTGATAAACGCTTCTATCAATGCAAAACCTGCCGCGCGATTATTGAAAAAACCTCTTCCGGCACTTTCGACAATAAACTGGACATCACAATAAGAGACAAAAGGGTTCACTGGTTGATCAGTCACCAGGATGTTATGGCCTCCGCACTCATTGAACCAACGGACAAGTTTGATAGTGATAGACGAATAGCGGTGGTAAGAGATAGCCAGCAATACGTCGTCTTTGGTCACATCCACTAATTGATGCGGCAAGGTTGAGATATCAACTTTCAGTAACACGACATCTTTACGTAAGTACCTAGCCAATAGGTAAAAGTATGTTGCTAATGCTTCAGAGGATGCACTACCCATCACGTACAGTTTACCCTTGTCATGTCGCATTAATTTCATCGCTGACTCAAAATCTTGTTCAGGTAAACTGCTGAATGTCTTGTCCACATTATCAATCGTTTCTTGATAATGGTTTGCTAATAAACCCTCAATAGTATCTTGTGATGAATCATGAGTATGGTATTCATAGCGTTCGATTGGTGTAGTTAACGTTTGTGCCAAATCGTCAGACACTTCTTTTTTAAATTGAATAAAACCACTAAACCCTAAACGCTGTAAAAAACGCCCTAAGGTTGCTTTCCCTACGCCAATTTGTTTACAGAGTTCATCAATTTTAGCAAACGGCAGCATGGTGTAATGTTCCATAAAATACGCTGCAATACGTTTCTCCGCTGCCGTATAGGAGTCAAATTTATTGACCGCATTAATGAACTCTTGTTTATTCATGGGTGTAATTTCCCGCGCTTTTCTTTATGTGGGAAATTTTTCCACTCAGAGGTTAAATAGGCAAGGGAATACGATTTTCCCAGCAAAATTTTGTGATCACCCGCTTAAGCAATACACATCAGCATCAATGATTCATTATTTGTTTATCTTATTTTCACACCGCATTAACACAGAACCTATATACGGTATATTGATATCTTGATTAACCGATCGATTTTAAAGTAGTTATGCTTTTAACATAAAGGTGTGTTTAACACTCAACTTATATTTTGCGCTAAATCAATTCACCAAGGCTGTGACATTTTATTCATGGGATATTTTTCCCAGTTTGAATACACTTCACAAAAAAATTGAGCGATTGATTACTTTAAAAGCAAAAGCACATTAATACATTCACCGGATAAATTACTAGTACACTTGGTTACAAGTTCATACGTAAATTCAGCCGTTGAACTGCCACCTATAAGCTCCTTTATATTCAATAACCTGCGCTAATTTAAGCAATCGTTACACACAATCGTTTGCTTGGCGGTCAATAACCGAAGTTTTATGTCTCCGTTTTGTAATTGCTCCTCTGTTTTAACTCGTATATAGTGCGCAAGCCTTACAGTAATAAGGCTTTTCTCTGTGGTTGAATAGTATTCACAGCATTCATCCATCAACAGATAATTATAAATAGGTTATCCCATGAAGTTTACTAAGCCTCTTATCGCGCTTTCTGTCGCAACGGCGCTAGCTGGTTGTGCTCAGTCTACAGTTGAAACAGGTGACTCTTTTACCCTTACTGTCGCCCACATCAACGACACGCATTCCAATTTCGATCCTGTTAAGTCCAGTTTCTGGGCGCGAAACAAGCTAGTTTACAACGAGTTCGGTGGCTTCCCTCGTTTGCAAACGATGGCTGATGAGTATAAGAAAGCGGCTGAAGATAATGACCAGAGCTTCTTGTTCCTTCACGGTGGTGACGCATGGCAAGGCAGCGCATACTTCAAACTCAATGAAGGCGCAATGAATGCTGAACTACTGAGCCGCTTAGGCATTGATGCCATGGCACTGGGTAACCACGAGTTTGACCTGAACAACGCAAAACTTAACCAGTTCATTGGCGACATCAACTTCCCTGTTCTAGCTGCTAACATTGACGCTAGCCAAGATGCCGACCTGAAAGACCAAACCAACCTCAAGCCTTACGTTGTTTACGCTTTCGACGGCAACCAGAAAACAGAAGTTACTGACCTAGATAACCTTCCTGCAGGCAAAGATATTGTTGCTGTCTTCGGTATCGCACTAGACGACATGCCAAACATCGCGCCTAATACCGGTGACGTAATTTTCCATGACATGGTGGAATCTTCGCAGGCAACTGTTGATATGTTCCATGCCAAAGGCATCAATAACATCATCGCGGTTACCCACATCGGTAACGCAATCGATGTAGACGTTGCATCACAGGTTAATGGTATCGACCTAATCGTAGGCGGTCACTCACACACCCTACTGGGCGACTTCACCAACCTAGGCCACGATAATGGCGGCGAATACGCACAAATGGTTCAGAACCCTGACGGTCAGAGCCAGACATGTGTTGTTCAAGCCGGTGAATACGCGCAAGCTATCGGTCAGTTAGATGTTACCTTCGACGCCAACGGTAAAGTGACTAACTGTGCCGGCCTTAACGTATTGCTAAGTAACGACGAGTATTTCCACTCGCCGCTACGTGAAGCCGGTAGCGAATTCAGTGCTGATGAGACCGCCAACGTTGTGAGCTTCATCGAAGGGGAAGACAACATCACCATTACCGAAGAAGAAGCGGTAATGCGTCAGATCATCGACACCAAGTACAAACCAGCGGTTAACGAAGCTTACGGCAAGGTAATCGCTCAGGTTCCTGAAGAAATCAACCACGAACGTCGTCCGGGTGACGGCGGTACAGATGCACACGGTTCTGATGTAGCCCCTATCCTGGCAGCAGGCCAGTACTACTGGGCTAACTCACCAGAAGTTGTTGCTGTCACTGGTATGAAAGTTGACTTCTCGCTGATCGGTGCTGGCGGTATCCGTACCAACATTGAAGCGGGTGAATACCGTGAAGGTAACATTTCACTAGAACTACTACCGTTCTCTAACTTCATGTCTGTCGTACCTGTAAAAGGTAAAGACATCAAAGAGCTGATCGACGGTACAGTTTCTGCGACCCTTCCTGAAGGTTCTCACGCAGGTAAATTCCCATACGGTGGCCACATCCGTTACCAGTACACAGAAACGACGCCTTACCAAAGCGGTAAGCTAGATTACGTTGAAGTGATGACTGGCACTGCTGAAGCACCGGTTTGGACACCAATCGAAGACAACAAGACCTACAACGTTGCTATCAACAACTACAACGCAACAGGTAACGATGGTTGGACTCCGCTATTTACAGCCCAGCAGAAATCTTCTGGCCGTGTTGACCTTGCATATGTTGACGGCAAGCTGACAGGCTTCAAAGTGAAGAACATCGTCGAGGCCGATGGTCGTTTCAAGGTGAACTATGAAGGCGCAGCCCCTAACTGTAAGGCTGACAACTTCCGCTGTAACACCGATGCACAAGCTGTTATCGACTACATCGCTGAAAACATGCCAACACTGAAGCCGCTTGACTACAACGTAGTAACGTTTAACCGCGCGAACTAATTTGTATCAACCGCTATGAAAAATACAAAGAGGATGGCATAGGCCATCCTCTTTTTTTATTTATTCTGCCGTAACTTTATTTCCCTCTACGGCTCCTGTCTTGCTAGTTCTACTTCAACACACTCTTTTCTAGCACTTTTGCGTCCACCAGTTTTAATAACACTTCACGAGTTTGCTCTCGCAAAAAATCACGGAGCATTCTTACTGTCGGTGTAATCGACTGGCGGCTCGGGCAGACAAGCCATAGCTCGGTCGGGGTGGGTTTGTAGTCTGGCATCAGGTTAATCACCCGCTCATTGAGAAGATCATCAGCCATATCCAAGCAGGATTTAATTGCAATCCCCTGCCCCGATACACACCAGCGCCTGACCAAATCCCCGTCATTGGAGGAGCGGTTTCCCCTTAGTTTCACTTTGTGGCTCTGTTCACCAACATTGAACCGCCACTCATCCTGAACAATATCGCGAAGCTGGTAGAACAAACCATTGTGTTGTTTCAGATCCTCTAGCGAGTTAGGAGTCCCATTGGATTCAAGGTAGGAAGCTGACGCACACATCAAACGAGGCACATTACAAATTTTGAAACCATACATACTGGCATCATTGGGAGAGCCGTACCGCAAGGCCATATCAACCGAGTCACGATAAAAGTCGATATTGCTATCACTGATATTACTGCGCAAGGCGACATTAGGGTGATTGGCCAGAAACGCATCCAGCCATGGGGTCACCACATTCCTACCAAGATCTGACGACAGGGAGATCCTAATTTCACCATCTATATCATCAAGATCTTCACGTACATTTAGCTTTGCACTTTCAAGCATTTGCAAGGCTTGTTCGCACTGGGGTAAATAGCGCTCTCCAGCAGGAGAGATCCTAAGTTGCCTGGTAGTACGAACAAACAACTCAACGCCGAGTGAGGCTTCAACTCGTTTGACTGCTGCACTGGCCGTTGCCACCCGCATATCTAAACTGGTCGCTGCCGCAGTAATACTGCGAAACTCCGCCACCTTCAACACCACTTCAAGATCTTGGATGAGCATATACGTGCCTTCAATAAACTTATTATCAAATCTCTTTTGATAATATATCAATTTCAACGCCGTTTTTAAGTTAAGTGACAAGGCTTATGATGACAACCAATTAATTCCTTACCGACCGGATAATCAAGATGCCGTCTATTCAGTTTCAACAAGGGCCAATTCGTCCACCATCAGAAGCCGATAGTTTATTGATCAGAACAACCCAAGGTTGCCCTTGGAACAAATGTCGTTTTTGCACCCTGTTTGACGGAATGGATTTTTCCATCCGCCCTGTCGAAGACATCAAACGAGATATCTGGGCGGCGAAAGCCTTTTATAAGGGCCGGAAATTCGATACTTGCTTTCTACAAGACGGTGACTCGTTCGCCATGGATACGCAGGATTTACTGGATGTATTGAATACACTTAAACAAGCATTTCCTGAGTTAAAACAAATCAGCTCTTATGGCCGAGCCCAAACTATGACGAAAAAGTCACCGGAAGAGATGAAAGCCATCTGCGACGCTGGCCTCAACATGCTTTACTGCGGCATGGAGTCTGGTTCGATTGATGTTTTGCAGAAGATGAAGAAAGGCATCACGCCTAAGTCTATCCTCAAGTCAGCGGAATACGCCAAACAGGCAGGCATGAAGATGATGACATTTATCATTCTTGGCTTGGGTGGCAAAGAGCTTTCAGATCAGCATGTGAATGAAACAGCTGCCCTACTCAATCAGATTGACCCCGATGAAATCCGTATTCTGTCGCTGGCCGTTAAGCCCGGAACAGAACTCGATAGTATGGTGGAAGATGGTAATTTCACTCCTCTGACAGAGCTTGAAATGGTCGAGGAGCAAAGAAAGCTGATTAGCCTTCTAGAAAGCGTTAATGGTAACTATGGCAACTACCATTCCATCAACTTACTTATGGAGCTAAATGGTAAATTGCCTGAAGATAAGCCTCAGTTTCTTGCGACTATCGATCGTTATTTGGCATTACAACCAGAGCAACAACAGAACTTCATTCTCGGTCGCAGAGTTCACTATTACAGCCAGTTGGACGATATGAGCAACCAGCTTTACTTTGATACAGTACAAAGAGAATTAAACAAAATTGAGCAATCTGGTACTGCGAATATTGACGATATCTTTTATCAGTTGCGCCAGCGCATGATTTAACTTCATTGAATTAACCCACAGGAACTGACCATGATTGAAATAAACAACTGGCATATTCGCAATGACAACCCAGTGAACTGGCGTATTGAAGACCAAGAATTGCTTGTCCAAGTCTCTGAAGGAAACATCTGGGGCGCTGGCTCATCGGAGGTGGACAATATGTTTATCCATCCGTTAAAGCCAGATAGCGTTAAAGAGAAAGGGAATTTCAGTGCACAGGTTGCTATTAACCTAACCCCTAAACGGACTTACGAACAAGCAGGGCTGGGCATTATTTGGGATACCGACAACTACATAAAGATCAGCAAAGAGATGTTCAATGGCAGGCTGTCGCTAGTGTTTGTTATCGAGAAAGACGGTTACCCTTCAGTACAGCAGCTTATCGATTACTCAAAAGATGATGTGGTTGTCAAAATCGAAAAGCGTGATAGCTTGATAACCGCTTCCTATGCCGAGTCTGTCAATGGTAAATGGACAGTGGTTGGTACCGCTGACGCCCTTGATGACGAAGAAGAAGGTCTGATGCTATACACCTTCGGAGGATCAAAAATGGCCCCGTCGACAGCAAAATTTTCAAAGTTTGTGTTGGCCTCAAACTAAAAGCCATTTCGATAAGTAGCAAGCAGCCGAAGACAAACCTAGAGGCGTTTTTCAGCCTCTAGCCTCTGCTATTGATGCAAGCTACACTATGCTGCATCAGAGCCGTAATGATTAATGCAGAAATGAACAAACCCACTTCACTTTGGCAACGCTTTAAATCCGCCGCCGCTGATGTCCTTGATTTCCAATCCCGCGTGTGGGTCGTCAATATCCGAAGCAGCACGCTTCAAGATGAATCATTTGTTGTCAGCGAAGATAATTTCAAACAACCCTTACAATGGATGAAGAAAAAACAGTTTGATGCCGATATGCTAGAGAAGGTTGAGGAGATGAAAGTCTCTCAGGTATTAGTCTTTCATATTGAGGGCGTCAGGTATCGGCTACTTCGGGTGAAATAGCCGTTTGCCACTTTATATTTCCTACCAATCAATCCGTTGACCATCACGGAAGAAGCCGCCTGACGGGCCATCTTGATCCATTGTCGCAGCCCATACGATGCCTTTTGCGCCTTCTTCGATAGGACGACCACCTGTGCCACCCATATCAGTGGCTACCCATCCCGGACAAACCGCATTGACCGGAATACCTTCCTGCCCCAACTGGTTTGCCAGCATCAGGGTCAATGCGTTCAAAGCAATCTTTGACATGCTGTAAGCGGGTGTCGAGCCCCCCATATTATGGAGTGCAACCGCCCCGCTACTGACATTGACGATTCTGGCTTTCGGGCTTTGACGCAACAAAGGCAACAGGGCTTGTACCATTCGCCACGCACCAAAAACATTGGTATCCATCGCTTGTTGTACCGTCTCTAAATCTGCATCGACCACATTCTGCCAAGTATCATAATGTATCGCGGCATTGTTGATTAGCACGTCCACGCTTTGTGCTTCACGGTTTACAAAGTGCACGAACCTCCCAACAGTATCAGCATCAGTAATATCGAGTTGCGCTGGGATCAAATTCTTACTACCTAGATCTTCAACGGTCTGCTGCGCGCTTTCTAATTTTCGCGCAGTAACAAAGACTTTATACCCTAGCGAGGCCAGCTGGCGGCTGGTTTCTTTACCTAAACCGCGATTAGCACCGGTAATGATTGCGACTGGTTGTGACATAACCTACCCTCTAAAACTTGTCATGGGTTATTCAATAACTTCAGCATGCAGTTTGGCAATTTTCAGCTGCCCCTGCTGCAGAACCACTCTGAGTTGCTGATGTACCCGCATATCGTATTTGTCGCCATTTTTTGCCGTCGCTTTCCAAACCACATCATAACTGACCTGCCACCCTTCATCCTGATTGCCTGAGATAGACAAGTTTTGAATATCATGGGCATTCCAAGTGATATTATCGGTCACCCCTTTGTACCAGCGCAGGAAGTCATCATAGGACTTTACCGGAAAATCTGGGTAATACATGTCTACTGGCTCTGCGATTTTTTGTAGGAAGAAGCCTGATTCACGTTGATGGTCGAAGCCGGCAAACCACTGGTAGACAAAACTCGCAACATCATTACGGCTCAGCTACTCACGGGCATGACTGTCATAGCTGTCGCTCAATAGGTTCATATCAATCTGCAAACGTTCGAGCAGCCCTGATTCATCAAACGTGAAATATTCTGTCCACTTATGGGCATCAGGGGCAACCGTCTTCTCGCCATCAGGTAATGATTGCTGCAGGGTGCCATACAACTCAACTTTTACCGTGTTGCCACCCACATTGCCTTTTATCTCATAATCAAAGTCATCTTGAGTGCTGTAGATAGCAAACCAATCTTTTATCGATTGAATATGCCCTTCTCTACCCTGATATTCTGTACGGGCATCATCATGGACGATTGTCTTGCTGTCTTTGCTAAACAACGCCATTCGCTGCTCAGCAAAAGCCTCCATCCCTTTTTCTTCAGAATCTGATTTGCCAATGAGTGAGTATTGAGAGAAGAAGGCATTAATTGTGTCTGCGTGTTGCCTATGTGTCTGCGGGTCTTGTGCCGATGCTTGAGTGCTCATCAGGGCAAGCAAAAGAAAGAAAAACGTTCTGATATTCATCGTGCTCATTTCCTATCGGATGTGGGAATTCTTGTCGGTAACGGCTTAATCAAAGATTAAGCCGTTACCGATGAGTTTGATTGAACAAAGCTGCTTGGTGTTTTGAATTTTGTTGCTTGGGTGACAATTTCCCTTAAGCTTTTTGGGTATCTGCCCTTAGTGTTTTGTTGATAGTAAATACCGCCAGTGCCAACAGAGCAGACACACCATAAACCATCGCGACCTGAACCAAATCCGTGCTATCAACCAGTTTAGTGAACAGCGCAGAAACCAATGCACCTACACCAAAAGTGGTTGCGGTATATAGGCCACTAGCGGCACCCGCATTTTCTTTAAAATCAGCAAGGGCGTTAGCAGGGCTGCTACTTAACAAAATGGTACAGCCCACTGCAACAATCACCATAGGCATGATTAATGAATACCATGCGTGAATACCGCTCATGGCAAACATCAAAGCCGCGCCCAACACAATCAAGCTTAGGGATACACCAATGATCGTTTTAATATTCATTAATTGATTGAGTTTCGGGGCAATGAAACTGCCGACCATAAACACAATCGCAATCGCCATAAACATCTGACCAAACAAGATCTGAGACACGCCCAACTTACCCATCAAGTACATAGGAGCAACTGTCAGCAAGTAGATAAAGAGTGTCTGGGCCACCAGTGCAAAAAATAGGTAGGTACGAAAGCGGATATTCCCCAATACCGACAGATAGCGCTTCACAAATCCTTGTTGAGTACCTGCAGAGTTATTGCTCTTTTGTTGGCCACTGTCAGCCGGCAATGTCAGCATAATCCACACAACGCTCACCACGCCCAGCACAGCCATTATGCTAAACAGGGTAAACCAGGCACTGTTTTCGACAATATAGGCACCAATCAAAGGGGCACTAACGGGTACGAACGCCAAGATACCGTTTAAGTAGCTATAGGCTTTGTTTAGCATTGCGCCTTCAAAGCGCATCCGGATCAGTGCAAAAATCGCAGTAAAACAAGCACTACCGCCAAAGCTTTGTAGGGCACGGTAGGCCAGAAATTGCAGGGATTCGTCTTGCTCAATGCCAGAAATCATCCACGAACTTACTGAGAAGATAACCAAACCGATAAGGGCGATTTTCTTTTTACCAAGCGTATCGGCCACCCCCCCCCCAGAATAGCTGGCCTATCCCCCAAAAAAGCATATAAATACTGATTGCCATCGAGGGGACATTTTGGTTATTGAAAAACTCTCCAATCTGATAAACCGCTGGTAGGAAAATATCTAAACCCAATGGTAAGAGGGTGAAAAGAGGTAAACCAGCAAGTAAGGTTAAGCCAACGCCTTGGTTTAAGGGGCGGCTCTGTGTTGTCGCATTCATGTCTGTTTCCTAGCTCTACATCGATGAAAGTTATCTTATTCAAAACGATTATTAACAACTAGACAGACAATACTTAATTAATTATTAGGCTATAGCTAATAGTAAACAAACCATTAGATAGCGGTTATGAGGAAGCTTACTCATTGCTTCTTGCTGCAAACACTAAGGCAATACCGCCCAGAACCAACAAAGTGGCGATTGTGGTGGAAAGAGTGATTTGCTCGCTAAGAACTATCCAGCCACCAATGCTGGCGATTGCCGGCACCGAAAGTTGAACGACAGAAGCTCGCAATATAGAAAGCCTTGGTAAGACAGCATACCAAATCGCATAGCCAATACCTGAAGCAACCGCGCCAGACAGCACCGCTAACACTAAACCACGAGATGAAATAAGCTCAGTTTGAAATGGCATTGGCATAAACATCCCAGCAGTCATGGCAATGCCTCCGCCCAGCAATGAGGCCAATATAAAGCTTATTGACATGGTCAACAGCGAGGGGCGATCACTTTCGCGCTTTCCTAACAGAGTAAACGCAGCCCAGCATATCCCGGCAATTGCCATCAACACGGCTGACCCAATATCGGGCCGGGTGGCATTAGGAATAAGCAAATACCCAAAACCAGCCAGGGACACAACCAGTCCCACCCACTCCCAAAGGCTCATCCTGTTACCGCTGAAAAGATGAAACCCAATCATGCTGAACTGGACCGACGCAAACAAAATTAAAGCCCCCGTGCCCGTCGCCATATTCACATATGAAAATGAAAAGGTCGCAGCATAACCAAATAACATTAGTGCCCCGAGAATATCGGTTTTTCTCCAGTTAAACGGGCTGAAGAATGATTGGGAATGCAGGGCAATAGTCAACACCGCAAGG
Organism: Photobacterium rosenbergii; assembly: GCF_003026455.1. Lineage (GTDB taxonomy): Bacteria > Pseudomonadota > Gammaproteobacteria > Enterobacterales > Vibrionaceae > Photobacterium > Photobacterium rosenbergii. The sequence goes on along the minus strand of NZ_PYMB01000003.1, from coordinate 19,059 downwards.
GTTATTGCCCCTGATACCAATCTCACGAGGGTGAAATTTGCGGCATCAATAGCCCCTTCAGCTAATGCCAAGCGGCACAATATCGAGTTACCCGCAAAAGCCAACATGGCGCTAGAAACATACAAAGCCGTTTTTAATGGAGAAGAGTTCAATTCAAATTCCACCTAATGAGTGTTCGATTAACATCATAGCGGCTCTATAAAGCGGTGAGAATCGAAATGCTAGCGGATAAAAGCAAATGATATATCAATAAGTTATTATAGCTTTTCCAATAGTTCATCCAGACTAATAGCTGGCTGGATGTCAATTTTAGCCTCCAACATAGCAAACAGGGGCTCATTGATTTCAGCCATTGATAGTTGCTCGGTTGCCTCAAAGATAATGGTCCCTGCTCGACAGCCATCATCTAAGTGAAAATATGCCGCTTCAGGGTTTACCTTCTCCACCAAGTTCTTGAAGGCTATTCCCAAGGTGCCATCGGCAACTGCTTCATTCCCTTTCTTGGCCGGAATGGAAAAACGTAACATTAAGCGCATTCTGTGCTCCTTGTTTAATTGTTCACTGTTATAGACACTCCGTATGCAATCAACTTTAGTACAGCCCCAAAGTACAGTCCCAACAAAACAACCGGCACAAGGCCGGTTGTTTTTCTTCAGATCAAGAAACGTTATTTTTTGCCGTTCTTGTGTTTGTATTCCAGGGTAACAATGATTGGATCGTGATCAGACGACGAGTAAATGTTGTCTGATTTTTCCAGATCACCGGTGTACTTACTGCTGTACTCAAACAAATTACTTTCAGCAGCGTTGATGTGCCAAGCCTCAACCGCAGTTACCTTATTCACCAAAGAAGGGCTAGCTAGGGCGTGGTCCAAACTACCTAACTCACCTTCATAGCTGTAGCTATAGTCGGTTTTGTGTTTCAGGTTCACCAGTCCATAGCCCTTTTCGACTAATTGCCCTTCGTTCTCAAACACTTTTCCATCCAGTGTGGTGTAAGACGCCGTGTAGATTTTGCCGCCACGGTCAGCTTCATCGAAGGAGGTAAGCGTAAGGATTGGGTCTTCCATACCATAAGAGTTCAAGTCACCCATCACAAGCACATCGCCTTTGATGTCCTGTACGGCTTCACCGAGAACTTTAGCTGCAGAGACACGGAAGTTATTACAGCTGCCTTGAACGTCTTCATCTTCCCCGAAAATGAAATCGTCTTCCCAACACGTAGAGCCTTTTGACTTAAAGTGATTAACAATCACGGTCAAATCATCTTTAGCACCAGGGATATTGAACTTCTGCATCATCGCATGGCGTTGGTAAGCACTTTTCACACCGCCATCATCAAGTGGCGCATGCTGTTCCGGCATCATGATCTGGCGTGCTTTGTTCTTCGCCTTCACTTTATGGTGACGGTAGATAATGCCGACTGTGATCGCATCGGTACCAAAGTATTCAACACCTTCAAAGCCAGGTTCATCTTTAAACGTCAGATCTGATTTATGCACTTTTACTGCGCGGTAGTGATCTTTCTTATCCGTTTGTTCATCATTTAATGCATTCACCAATGAATCGAGCGCACTGTTCTCATCAAAACCGTTATTTTCAAGCTCCATAAGGGTAACGATGTCAGCATCCATCGCGACGATGGCATTGACGAGCTTGGCCTGCTGAAGAGCAAATTCATCAACCGATGGCGCACCACGGTAGCAATTATCGTTTGGCCCTACCGATGCTTCAGTACACATAGGGTTCGGGTTACCTGATTTCGCGTAAGACGTGAAGTAGTTGAGCACGTTAAAGCCAGCGACCTTCAACCCATTTTCATAAGCAGTCACCGGTTGTTCTGTCCTTTCATTTTCAGGCTCACGCCCCAAGTGACCACTATTGATAGTATTGGTTGTCACAAGGCGGTATTCACCGTAGCTGTAGCCCACCATTGCAGTCAGGCCGTTAAGCTTATCGCCCATACGGAGATAACCATCTACAGGATTGAAGTTATCGAACCAAGGCACTTCACCATCTTTGGCTTTGTAATCTGATTCAACGTAAACACGGCTGATCGCATTTTCGGCAGCCTGCTGCTTGGCAGCTTCTGTCTCTGCGGCATAAAGGTGCGTCGGGTTATAAAGCGGTGTGTTATGGGCCAGCATCAGGTTATTACGGTATGAGGCATAATCGAAACTGAAGTTACGCGTAATCACCAACGGGCTGTCTGCATCAAGCAATACCTGCATACCTTCGTGACGTTCCAAAGCGGTATGAAGATCTTCACCTTCCTTCACTCGGAAAGCTGTCGGCGCTGGAATTGGGTTATCCGTGCTAACTACCTTAAACGCATTGTTGCGAACATCCAATTGGGTATTGCCGTAGTATTCTTTGACTGTTGCCTCAACACAGACTTCTGCTCCCGGCTGAATGTCATTTGGTGCAGTGCCGCCACCCAAGAAAACAAACACCCCATCTGATGTGTTTTCGTTACCATCACCGTAAGGGTCTTGAAGGTAGAAACCTTTGTACAAGCTCTCGCCCCTTGCGGTTACAACACCACGAACAAAGTATTTTTCTGGGCTCTCGAAGCTACCTTCTGGTACTAATGGGCTTCTGTCACCATCGCCCTGAACATCATAGATTGGCACAAGGTTTTCAGTATCACACACGAACGGGTTCGGTGGCGGTGTTGTGCCATCACAGGCTTCAAGGCCGCTACAGCCTAGGCCATCGAAAGTATCCGTTGGAAAAGTTGTCCACTGCGCATCAAGGTCAAATTCATTCTCGACATCCGTCCTTCCAGTCGTCACTGAAGGGTCACGGCGAAGGGTCACATCTTTGGCAAAGTCTTCACGCACACCTAGTTGGCCCAAGCTGTCAATCAACTCTTCACCATCGAACAAGGCAACGACATCGTCACCATTAAAACTCAGGCTGCCTGATGCTTGGTCACCCACCTCTTTGATATCTGATGACGCAGAGCTATGGTGAAGGACATAGCTTTCACCTACCGCCAAATTAACATCGTTCAAACTGATGGTGGTACCAAATGAGTCTGCACCGTTTATTGCCAACTTCACGCTATATTCTGAGAGGTTAATTCCAGATTCAGAAAGGTTGGTCACCTCAATAGCTTTATTATTACTCGTTCCTTCAACATATTCCGTTATTAATAACTGTGCAGAAACAGATGATGACATCAAAGCCAGGGCAATAGCACTGGCTAATGTGTTGATTCGTGTCATGTGTAAACTCCGATATAAATAAAAACCAGAGGCTATCCAGCCTTAGGTTTTCCAACTGATAGTATTATGCTCAGTGAATAATTATTTAATTAATATAATTTCGAATGTAATATCGAGATACCAATTTGAGCGAGACTATTTTTATATATCAGTGTTACAAATATCAATTTGATCTGACACGAAATGCAGTTTTTCTTCAATTCTTGACTCAAGTGCACAAGGTTACATACCAACACAAATACTGCTCGCAACATTTAAATGAAACCATTGATTTACTTTGATAAAAATGCAATGCGCGTTTTCACTTCTATTAACAATACTCTAAGATGAAATTTTGCGTTACATTGTCACTCAACAATAAGTGACAGATTTGAAATAAGTTACATTTGGCAAAAGACATGAAGTTTTTAAAAACCGCCGATGACGATTATCCAACGACGGTTATTTCACCAATATATGCATCACAACAACTATAATGCTTTTTCTATTGCATCTATCATTACAGTATCGGTTGGATTCGTTTTGCTTGAAAAAACAGCGACCACCTCACCTTGCCTGTCGATAATATATTTATAAAAGTTCCATTTTGGCGTAATTCCCGTTTCATTAGCTAAATGTTTAAATACAGGGTTGGCATTGTTTCCTTTAATATTTGTCCTTTCAACCATAGGGAAAGTCACCCCGTAATAGAGATAGCAGACCTTGGCCGTATTCTCTTCACTACCACGGTCTTGGTTAAAGTCATTGGAAGGGAAGCCAATCACTGAGAAGCCTTTATCCTTGTATTTTTGGTAAACGGCCTCAAGTTGTTCGAACTGCGGCGTAAAACCACACTGACTGGCCGTATTGACCACAACAAGTACCTGCCCTGCAAATTGCTCGCACAGTTTGACTGATTCGGTAGAGTTCAGCTTATTAAACTGCTGATCAAACCAAGCACCGCATTCCGTCTGTGCGCTTAACTGGTTTTCTGCTTTTATCGATGGTGTATACAACGCAATAGTCGCTACACATATGCCCAATAAACAAGCTACAGCCGATTGGCGGTAAGTTTGATCAACAAGTTGTTTCTGCTCTATGCAATGGCTTCGACTCATAACTCGCTCCAAAATCTCGCTGATGGAAATGTGGCAATAAAACATATATTTGAGTACGACACTTTGCTAACGCATGATCACCACCTGCTCGTTAATTAATCATATACCCTACAATCCCTTTAACCATACCGCGACCTCCATTACACTTGCCTTGTTAAAAATGCAGTAACACGCCGAAGGACAGTTCGAATGCCACAAGTAAACATTGTTCCAAACCCTCAAATTGCCATCATCTTTAAAGGTTGGGCAGAAGACTGGGCCAAAGAAGGTCAGACTAACCAAAAAGACATGGCCAACAAGTTCCACACCGTTTACCGAATTGCGGCAGACATGTTTATCAAGGGCGGTGAAGTCGATATGGAGTTTTTGTCGGCACTGTTTGAAGACTGCAAGCAGAAGCTTGAAAATGCCCAGGCAATGAACGCCAAGGTTAAGGCTGCCCTAAACGAAGATGACGAGCGAGCACAGGCGATCATCCAAAAGATCACCCACACCGCACAAGACGCAGCCCATGTGGTTCGCTACCTTGGCCAACTATTGAAACCATCAAACTAGCCTGTTGGTTGAATGCAAAAAGCGATACCTGCAAAGTTGCGGGTATCGCTTTTCAATGAATCAAACAAGGATGATGATGACTCCATCATCAGATCAGTTAAGTGAATCTCTCCACTTAACCAGTGCATAGATGTGCTCTGGGCCAATACCACAACAGCCGCCTATGACTGTGGCTCCTGCTTCTCGCCAACGCTTAGCGAATTCAAGATAATCTTCAGGGGATAGTTCTCGCATCGCTTGCAAGGTGTCGTTAGCCTGATGATCTGACTTTATCGGGGTAAAGTTATTTGCATAAGCGCCAAGATCAATATTTTTCCCGTGTTCAACCATGACAGACCTAGCCTCTTTAATCGCCTTCTCCATCGCTTCTGGCACTGAACAATTGAACAAAATGCCCGCGCCACCAGCTTTGCATACTCGTTCAGACGCGAGTTTTACCGGTTCGCCAGAACGTAACCTCGCCTCCCCTTCACCATCATCAAGGGTGAAGGCGTAGTAACAAGGCTTGTCGGTTTGAGCCAATACCTTTTGGATCGCCGCTAACTCTTCAAGGCTAGATATAGTCTCAGCTATCCAAAGATCAGCAAACGGATCTTGCGCTTTGAAAAGGGAAGTAAAGATATCAAAAGCCTCATCAGGCTTGAATAAATCTGGCCGGTAACTGCCAAATGCTGGCGGGATACACCCTGCAACCAGCACATCCTTCCCGCTTTCTTGTACTGCAGATTTGGCAATCGCTGCAGCCTCGCCGGCTAATCGAGGGCCATCAGACACATACAACTCCTCGCCTAAGTGAAAAGGAACGCACGCATAACTGTTGGCAATAATAATTTCAGCGCCACTCTCGATAAAACGTTGGTGGGCCTGAAAGACATGCTCTGGTGATTCAATAAGTGCCTGAGCACTCCATAAAGGCTGAGAAAATGGCGCGCCAATACGTTTGAGCTCCCTGCCCATTCCGCCATCTAGTATGGTTAGTTTCTTCATTGTCAGCCCTATACAACTTAGCTATTTGTTGTATTGAACCACAATATCCACCAAATGTGTTTTGAAACTTCTTCACAACGCCTATGAGAAAGCCACAACGAACATAAAAAATCCGAGTGCGCCTGTTAAGCGCACTCGGATTCATAACATCAATCTACCAACAGAAACACTAATGCTATTTACTGTTCTGTGTAAGCGCTATTGAGCTCATCCGCCAATCGATAGCCCGCTTGGGTTAGTCGCTGTTTTACCAGTTCAGTTCCTTTCTGGTAATACTCCCCGGACGGCTTGGTGTCTTTGCCGACACTATAACCAAAGTCGGCTAACCCATAGCTTTCCTTGACCCACAAATCAACGTCAGCCACTTCACCCAGCGCCATATTACCTTTCGGGAAGTCTTGCTGTAGCGAGGCGGCAAAGTCGTGAATATTGTGTTCCGTATCCAGCATCCCCATACCGCTGTCCCATAGGTGGTGAAGGTCTTTCTGCGGTACATCCAAAGTATGCTTATTGGCACCCAAATCCGTCACACACTCATTTTGGCTCAAGCTCTGGGAGATGGAGTGCATTGGCTGGTGTGAGTCGCCAGTTACATGGCTCATGAACATTAAGCTCGCTGCTTGCGGATTATGCTTGAAGTCTTCGAACAGGTAACTTGCCACTAACTTGATATTCGGAGTATGGACAAAATCGCACTGGCTGCTGGCTGGATAAGTTTGGTTTATGTAGTGCCATGCACCGGTTTCTTTCTCTTCCCACTGATTCAGTGATGCAGGAATCGTCTCGCCCATTTGCTCCCAAATCTGCTCAGCCGGCACTTTGCGGATCAGATCCGGTACCATCGCCAGTTTGGCAAACTGGCTCGCGCCTTCAAAGCTGTCCATTTTATGCTGAACATCTTTTGGCATCGACTGGTAAGCCTTAACGGCAAGCTCATCCACTTGCACTTTCACCGCTTCATCCAAATTCTGGTAGGCAATTTCCGCCACAGTAACATGACCTTGATAGTTCCAAGCCATGGCTGAAGTCGGTGCTAGCGCCAACGCTGCCATTGCAGAGGCAACAAGAGTGATATTTTTCATAGCTGACCACATTTACATTTTGTTACATTCGGCGCTACTTTGCTCTTCTGAAAAGTGATGGTCAAGGAAATATCCCTAGTAAGCATCTAATTGAGCACGTAATCGATTAACCCGGGTTAAAACGCTTACTTATCACACAAACCGTTCTAACCAACATCAGCTAGGATTGATGGAGAAAGTTATGAGCCAACGGATAATGAATGCAGTTAGATAATTTCGATTTAAACCTTTTGAAAGTGTTGGTTGTACTTCTACAGGAGAAAAACACCAGCAAGGCCGCCGAACGGCTGGGGATCAGCCAGCCAGCTGTCAGCCGTGCACTGGTTAAAATTCGTAGCCATTTTGATGATCCCCTTTTTATCCGGCAGCCAAGGGGACTAAAGCTAACGCCCAAAGCCCAAGGGTTAGAGCAAGAGTTACCCAAGGTTTTGTCACAGCTCGCCAGTACGCTACAAGGTGACGATTTCAAACCCAGTGACCTAACCGGCACATTTAGAATTGCGCTCCATAGTTACCTGTCTGAAAGTCACGGCTATGCCATCTTTCAAGCCCTGACCAAAGATGCGCCTGAGCTTGATATCGAAATCCATAATTACAGTGCCGCCACGGTAAACCAACTGATCACCCAAGAGCTGGATGCCGGGCTAAGCTTCTACCCAACCGGTGTCCCAAAGGCTCTCAGGCAAGTCCCAATCGCTGAAACGTTAATTGGTGCGATATGTAAACACAGCCACGAACTGGCAGGAAAAACTGTCCCTATTGCCTCTATGCTGGACTACCCGATAACCGGCTTGATTTTGCCTGATTTGAATAACCAGTACATGCTGATCCAGCAATTGTTTCCTGAAGGAACAGTTCTTAAGCCCAAACTAAGAAGCCAATATCTCAATAACGTGTTGAGATACATCAACGAAAATAATGCGGTTTGTATCTGCCCGAAAACATCACTAGCTAGCCTTTCAGCAGACGATTTCTCTTTTATCGAGTTTGCGGGATTGGAAGAAACGTTGACGATGAAAATCTCCCTGACTTTCAACAACAATCAATTCCGAAGTGCCAAATATCTATGGCTTGAAAAATTGGTAAGGTCGGTATTTGAAGAATCAACTAACACCCAGTAGCCCATTGGTCCCTCCCAATAAAAAAGGAAGTACACTGTACTTCCTTTTTATCTCCCTTCTCATCTTTACCTTTCTCTTCAACTCATCAATTTAGATTCCGGGAACCAATGAGACCATACCATCCAAAATACGCCGTTTTTTGTCGGTACTTGATCTAACCGTCCCCACTCAGAGTCGGTTTCACCTTGAAAGTTAATCTCGCTAAACTCAACTCGTTGACCGTCTTTCTCCAAACTAAATATATTCACGATGTCATACTTACTGCTGTACACCATGACATAGGGCTTACCGGCCATTTCAAACTCATACACTGGGTTGTGGACGGCAAAGTCATGAGTAAAAGCAATTTGCTCGCCGGCGTAATCAAATCCCCACACCTGCTCTTTGGCATTCAACCTATCATCTGCTAAATCCAACGTCGGGAAGATAGGACCACGCTCGGGATCAAACTGCATTTGCATCGGCTTATCAAACGCTTTGACCAGTAACTTATCCATCCAACGCTCATAAGGGTAAACAAAAACCTCGGCATCTGGGTAAACCTCCTGGAATGCCTCCCATGTCATCATGGTATTCGGATATTGTTGGATGTTTGACTCACCAAATTCGGTCTCCATAGTGATTTGCTGGATAAGATCCCCAGAGTTACGGTCGACCATAACAAGGTTATTGTGCGTTTGGATAAGGATACCCAGATCTGACTTTTCACCATGACCGATATCTTGGTCGATAACCACAGGCAGATTACTCAAGGCACAAAAGGTCAATGCTACATCTTTGCCGCCAATATTGTCTCCAGCGATATGAGGTATTTCCATGTACTGACGCGGATAACCACGAACGTCACCATTGATCTCTACTGCATAGATAATATCTTCTTTGCGCAGTTGGTTATTGGCCTCAGCAACCGTCACATAAACCGCATCGGTTTGCTTAGGTGGGAACAGCAAACTCAGCAGGAAGTTGGCCGTGATAATACTGACCAATACCCCTTTGGTTGCCCAGCGCATCTTCCGGTTCGTCCACAACCTAGCTTTTGAATGCAGATACCATAGGTAGCCCAACAGCAACAAGTTGGCTGCAACAAAGTACTCGCTGTACTCATAATACGCTACCGTCCAACTGCGAGGCAGGTCCAAACTCTGCCCTGGCTCGGTCATAACGACAGCAGAAAAGATAGAGAAGAATGCTGTCACGACTGCAACAACGTAAAAATGGAATTTACTTATCTTTCGAGATTGACTCATAAATCGTCTCCAACAGCTTGAAGTGAAGTAATGAGTGCATTCTAAAGGCGGTGAAAAAAGCAGCAATCACGCTACCTGTATCACTGCTATATCATGTTTGGTATATCAGCAATTGGGCTGTAGCCATTATTGATAGCTTCTACCGGTAGGTGTAATGCCAAAGGTATGAATAAGAGGAATAAAAAAAGCGCCACCAAGGTAGCGCTTTTCGTGTTGAGGCAGAACTCACTCTATGAGTTGGCTTGGCAAAGCTTAACCGCATTACCTAGAACGTTCAGACAAGTCAGGCGACCTACCCCACCAGGTACCGGCGTAATTGCTGCCGCAGATAAGACACCGTCTTGATGCTTAATATCACCCACCAGCTTGCCATCAATGCGGTTAATACCTACATCAATAATCAGTTGGCCTTCGATAAACTGGGAATTATCCAACGTACCGTGGTGACCCGTTGCGACCACAATGACATCAAACTTATTCCAGTCTACCGCTGCCAGATCTGAGCGGCTATTGAAGCTTGAAACCGTGCTTTGGCGGTTGATCAATTCAATTGCGAGCGGTTTGCCCACGATATTGCTACGACCAAGAATGGCAACTTTCAAGCCAGGGAAACTAAACTCCCCGCAATGAAGTTCGATGATATCGATAGCAGCTTGAACCGTACAAGGTAGCACTGGATTCTGGCCTAATACCAACTGACCCAACGCTTCAGAACCAAACCCATCAACATCGACTGCTGCCGGTAGATCGGGTGCTTCTAAGCCATTTGGTAGAGGCAGTTGGAATAAAATCGGATGATCCGCCTTTGCGGCCAAGCCATCGAGATCTGCCTGTGTTGTCCCTTCTTCAGGAAGGACAATGTGATGGCAAGGCAATTCTAGCGCTTCAAAAAGGCGTACCTTGTTTCTCACATAGACCTTACTGGCAGGATCATCACCGACAGTAACGATAGTCAGTTGAACGGGAATGCTCTCTGCGTCGATTTTCTCTTTAAGCTCAGCCAGTTTGGCTTCGTAAAGTGTATTGATTACTGCTTTCATACTACTTACTGTTTGTGACGAATCTCTTGTTTATAACCAACTGATTCTACATCAACATTGAGGTAGGACAATTAAAACGTGTTTGGTATCACATAATTGCCCTACCCTGTAGATTATGCAGTCGCTGGCTTTGCTTCCATCGCTTCTTGCTCTTTAGCACGTAGCACTTTAGTGACGTGTGCTTTCATCACAACCGAAATCACCAATGCAACAGACAAGATACCCACGAAGATGTACATAGTCATGGTGTAGCTACCCGTTAGATTACGAACGAATGCCGCTAGTGAAGAACCAGACAGACCAGCAAGTGCCCATGCAGTTAGAACGTAACCGTGGATAGCGCCTAGCTGCTTAGTACCGAACAGGTCACCGATGTATGCAGGTAGTGTCGAGAAACCACCGCCGTAACATGTCATGATGATGAACACCACAATCTGGAATGCAATTGCGTTCGATAGCGAAGGCAGCATGAAGAATGCAGCGATCTGGATAACGAAGAACAGCATAAATGTATACGGACGCGTTAGGTAGTCAGAAGCAGCAGACCATAGTAGACGGCCAAGACCATTTAGCAGACCCATCACACCCACCATAGTGGCCGCTTCCATTGCTGTTAGACCAGCAATTTCCTGAGCCATTGGTGACGCAGCAGAGATGATTGCGATACCACAAGTGATGTTGATGAAGATCATCACCCACAGACCCCAGAACGTTGGTGTACGTACGGCGTCGTTGGCACTTGATTGGTTAAGGTCAGCAGCAGGCTTTTTAGCCGGTGTACCATTTTCTTTGCTTTCAACCATAGAAGCTGGTTTCCAGCCTTCCGGCGGACGTTCTAGATACAGGGATGCAGAAAGCATGACAACAAAGTAGGTCGCACCCATGATGAAGAAAGTAGAAGATAGACCCACCGCGCTAATTAGCGACTGGATAACCGGGCTTGCAATCATAGAAGCAAAACCAAAGCCCATGATAGCAAGGCCAGTTGCTAAACCGCGACGGTCCGGGAACCATTTAATCAAGGTAGATACCGGCGTTACATAGCCCATACCCAGACCAATACCTGCCAGGACACCATAGCTAAGGTACAGCATGTATAGACTTTCCATCGCAACCGCGATACCTGCACCGGCAATACCAGCACCAAAGAAGGTCGCTGCAATCATACCAGTAAAGCGAGGGCCTTTTTTCTCAACAACATGCCCCATAACAGCAGCCGATGCGCCCAAGAAGAAAATAGCGATACCAAAGGTTAATGAGATTTGCTGCAAATCCCAACCAAACGCTTCATGAAGTGGGTTTGAGAATACACTCCACGCATACACTGAACCGATGGAAATATGAATACCAACTGCAGCGAGTGCAATAAGCCAGCGGTTTTTCACTTGTGCTGTTTTCATTTTTGAGTTACCTAATATTCGAAGACAGGCATACCCTATATGAAATAGTTTGAGAGAAAAACAAAGGCAAAATATCGCTCTCATTTCGAAAAGTTAATGCTGAAATAAAGATTTTCAATGCAAAACAAAATGAAATTAGGCGTTTTTTTAAGAATAACAAGCATATAAAAACACCAACCACAAGCTATTGATAATTATAATATTTGATAATAATTTTATGATTTAACACTCTTGGAACAACTCGGTTAAACCGCAGTATTAGATCGCCCGCACTTACATAGTGCAATCTAACTTTCCATTCTTGGAATGATTGATATCCTGAATTTAACCTGAAGTTTGTCTAAATATTAATCATGATTACTGATTATAAAAATTATAATTTAAAAATAAATTGATAGTGAATTGACAATACCCTGAAAAACGAACGCTATTTTGCTGGTTAAATATTTACAGCCCCCTAGCTCTTAATAAAGAGCTTCAAACAAAGCAAAATAATGAGGTGAGTGTATGGATCAGGCAGAAGGTTTACGCAGCATTTTTCAGCGTCAGCAATGTATCCAGCGTGTTCGTGGCTATCACAAGCAAATTCGTGAGGCTGTTGCCCACGGCAAAACCCAGCAAGTCAGCGAGTTGCTCGTAGGGCTTGAAGCCGCTCAACTTCAACTCGAAGCGACTTATGATCAAGCACCTAGATTAGTTCACTAATAAGTAAGGATGGAGGGACAGTTTTGTGCTCCCCTTCACCTTACTGATAATGAGATTCATATATGCTTAAGCTCTTTTACCCAAATCAAGAGAATATATGATGGATCTCTTACTACTAAGTAACGGCAAAATTGCTGGCAACACCAAGGTGATGGAGTTTGCCCTACCTGCGATTACAGACGTCTTCACCCGCAAACAAGTTAAAAACGTACTTGTTATTCCTTACGCGGTTATTCGCAGCAGCCACGACGATCGTACCGCCATGGTCGCAGAGTCACTTAGCCACCTTGATGTGAATGTTACAGGTATTCACCGCGCTGAAGACCCTGTAGAGGCCGTACGCCAAGCCGACGCTATCATCTGTAGTGGCGGTAATACTTGGGTATTGAATAAGACATTGCATGATCTTGGCTTAATTGGCCCTATCCAACAGGCTGTGACCCAACGTGGTGTGCCGTATGTCGGATGGAGTGCTGGTGCCGTGATCAGTGCCCCGACAATCCGCACGACCAATGATATGTGTATCGTATCTGCGGCTATCACCCCTTCCCTTAGCTTTGTCCCGTTCCAGATCAATGCCCACTACATTGATGCGACAATTGAAGGCCATATGGGTGAAACCCGTGACGAGCGTATTGAAGAGTTCCTTGTGGTGAACCCTCACCAGTCTGTGATTGGTATTCCTGAAGGTTCATGGCTTGCAGTATCTGGCGATACCATGACTTATGAAGCCGCTAACGGCAAACCACTACACTGGTTCAAACTGAACCAAGAACGTAAGCTAATTCAAGCTGGTTCAGATGTCACTGAGCTCATGGGCTTAGACGGCTAATTGCTGCAGCTTAACCGAAAGCACAGGGTAAAGGACGCCTCATCCTTAATTCCTGTGCTTTTTATCCAGATTAAACCAACACCATCTCAACATCGACAAAAGTCAGATCATCAGCCAACAAACCCTGAAGTGTGGCCTTCACCGACATAACTTGGCCGCTCTGTTCAATGCTGAGTGCTTCTAAAGACAACCCGACAATCACCAAATAACTACTGCCCGTTTTACTGATGTTCAATGATTCCGCCTTCAACCCATTATCAGTAAGCGTCTGTTTAACCCTTTCAGCGATAGCCTGATGTTGTTGATCGTTCTGTAATTTACCACCCGCCAGTTCGACAAAGGCTTCTTTGATAATACGAACAGGCTGCCCAAGCATAGATATTGCCAACACAACAACAAGCAAGGCATCACCGATATACAAAAGGAAATCCCACGAAGAGCCTTGTTGGATGTATCCAATCACCACCAGCACCGCACCTGTTGAGGCAGACAATAAGCCATCAATCAATGACGCTTTCTGATCAACGGCCAGCATCGAACTATTGCCTTGCAACTTTTTGTTCTGGATATAATAGAAAGCCGACAAGCCCCAACAAATCGCCACCATGGCAACCACGTAATAGAGAATAGGACCGGTTTTGATCATAGCGATGGGCTCACCGGCCAAGTACTGCAGTATCTTGCCGCCATTGGAGGTAAAAGCCGAGATAATCACGCCAAGAAGCAGCAAACCTTTTACCAAAGAGTACAAGGCTTCGGTTACGGATATTCCAAACGGGTAGAAATAAAGACGCTTCCATTTAGGAAATGGAAGCGCAGCAATTTACGAAGAAATTTCGTTGAATCAACCAGTGGTTATCTATACGCCATATACAGAGGCTTTTGATACATCCACGACATAGTTACATGACAGCAGGTTACGGCCAATAAGTAGCTTATCGGACATCAAGCTCCTATCTTTGAGGTTTACTTCGACACTGTAGGCGCGGTCATCCAAGGACAAATCCAACTGGATGCTGTAACGCATCTCTGAACCAAGTGAGTTCTGTATCTGGCGGACATGGGTGATTTTCTCACGCATGTGTACCGTCTCCCCCAACTCGTTCGCTGTAATGAAATTCACTATCTTGCCAATGTTTTCTTCTGCATCCGGCGAGAAGTCTTCTATTTCAATATTGGTCGCATGAATAGAGGTACGGGTTGCACCAGTATCAATCCGAGAGCGGAAATTGAGGTTAGCCGCCGGAGAGTAGAATGTTTCCTTCTGACCGATGACCAGTTTGCTCGATTGTTCAATACCTGAACCATCGATACTGCACGATTGTGCGTAATCACTTGCTAATACCGCTGGCGATAACATTAGTGTTGTGGCCAATACCGCTCCCAAAGCGATACTCTTGCCCTTATTCAAGGTTTCAGCCTTGTTTCCCTTCTTTAATAACATGACAACTCCCTTCCATGTGTAATTTGTGGTCCTTGGTCCTTGGTCCTTGGTCCTTGGTCCTTGGTCCTTGGTCCTTGGTCCTTGGTCCTTGGTCCTTGGTCCTTGGTCCTTGGTCCTTGGTCCTTGGTCCTCTAGCCATACTTACAAAGGTGTTTGACAGGAGCAATACAGGGAAAAAAGGATTTACAATTTTCCAAATGCAAAAAACCGCAGCCATTGCTGGCTGCGGTTTTAACGCTTGTTGAGACTTTATCTTTTTACAGGCTGACTTTTCAGGCTTTAAATATTGCTTCTCCAGCCTTACTCTTCATCCAACTTAACAAACAGCATGGTCAGTACGAATGACAGAGCAAACACGCCACACACACCCATTACAGCCTGGATGAAGTTCTGTGTACCCGCTGACAGGTATGCTGGCAGACTGAATACAGATGAAAGAATGTAGCTAGTTAGGTGCGTATCAAGCGTTACAGAGATTGCACCGAACACACCTGCTGCCAAGCTCGCAGTGAACATTGCTTTAGTGTACTTAGTTAGAACACCGAATAGTGCTGGCTCAGTGATACCTAGGATTGCTGTTACACCAGAACCTGCAGTAATTGATGATTGCTCTTTCGATACGCTCTTGCGTTGCTTGTACCAGACAGCAAGGGTTGCACCGGCAATAGCAAGGTTACCCAAGCACATGATAGGCATCAGCAGATCCTTGCCGTATAGGGCGAAGTTATTCAGGCTGATAGGCGTCATGCTGTGGTGGATACCGAACACAATGGTAATCGGACGTGTTAGGCCGAAGATGAAGCCTGTTAGCGTTGGTGAAATCTCAAGTAGTGAGCTTACTACCCAGCCTGCACCATTACTTAGCCACATACCTAGCGGGCCAACAGCTGCTAGCGTCGCTGTCGCAGTAACGGCAAAGGCAAGCAGTGGAGTAAATACTGGCTTCGCTACAGTCGGGACAATACTGTCTACTAACGGCGTAACTTTTGAAAGTAACCAAACTGCCAGGATAGCCGGAACGATAGCACCGCCGTAGTTCATCAGCTCGATAGGCACCACACCCAACACAGTCAGCTCTGCAGCATCGCTAGCAGCTTTTAGTGCAGCAGCCTTGTCAGCAAGCTGTGGCGAGAGCATCGCAGCAGCAACAGCCAACGCGATATACTCATTCACACGGAACATCTTCGCTGCCGAGAAGGACACCAGCATAGGTAAGAAGAAGAAAACAGCAACTGAGATTGAACGGAAGAAGTAAACCGTATCCGATGTTTCAGAGATCACATTGGTCGCAATAAGGCCAGATAATAGGCCCATCAACATACCTGCACCAGCAATAGCCGGAACAACCGGGCCAAAGATGCCCGCTACCACACGCATAACGTTCTGGAATAGCTTGCCGTCATCTTTTGCTTTTGGCTTGTCGTCATCGCTCACAGCCGCACCACTACCCGCCATAATAGCTTGCAGCGCTTTATGCCACTTCTCGACTTCTACACCAATGATGATTTGAATTTGGCCTTCTGCAAAAACGACACCCTGAACTCCTTTGATGGATTTCAACGTCTCTTCAGAAGCCTTCGACTGGTCGGCAATTTTAAGCCTTAGTCGTGTCATACAGTGCGTAGCATCGGTAATGTTGCTGATGCCACCCAACGCATCAATCATTAGCGATAGTTTTTCAGTCATTGCATCTTGTTTAGATGATGCAGATGCCTTTTTTCCAAAACCACCCATCGACTCACTAATTTGCATATTTAAATAACTCTCTTTAAGAAAAGAAATCTAGTGGAATAGCCATCTTTTGTAAAACAAAGATATTCACACTTAAGATATGTCTTATAAATTGATCACTTATGATTTCATTTAATTTGAGTTTAAAACTCACTTTTTAAAATCACGCCGTATGAATTTATTTTCTTTTCCTCCTGGCCCTGAGACAGTGCATTAACTTGCACATCTTTAACCCTGTTCAACACCGGAAGTTCCATTTGATGAAACAAATGATATAGAACCAAATCGAAAATCCAACGGACGAAACTGAGAGTTAAATCACGAAAATTAGGACATTTAGCGCTAAAACAATTAATTTTCTGCGATTGGTCTGTTTTTTGGTCCGGTTTAGCTAAGTTACCGTACCAATTAAATTTATTAAAAAAATAGGGGTTGAAATAACCGTTTTCCAATTGGTATATATAAAAATAGATTCCGGCTCAGATGAGAATTTCATTGTGAAAAAAACATTAATCACAGATGTTGAATGCATTATTACTAAACCTGATCGTCATAATTTAATTACTGTTATCGTCCATACTGATCAAGACGTTACAGGTTATGGTTGTGCCACTTTCCAACAGCGTCCGCTAGCTGTCAAAACCATGGTAGATGAATACCTCAAGCCACTGCTAGTCGGTAAAGATGCGAACAACATTGAAGACCTATGGCAGATGATGATGGTCAACGCCTACTGGCGTAACGGCCCTGTGATCAACAATGCGGTATCTGGTGTGGATATGGCACTGTGGGATATCAAAGCCAAGCTGGCCGAAATGCCTCTTCACCAACTGTTCGGTGGTAAATCCCGTGATGCTATCCCGGTTTATACCCACGCCACCAGCGACACAATGGAAGGGATCTATGAGCTGGTTGATGGCTTCCTAGAGCAAGGATACAAGCACATCCGTTGCCAGCTTGGTTTCTACGGCGGTGTGCCAGAGAACCTTCATGCCACGGAAAACCCAACCGAAGGCTCATATTATGATCAGGACCAGTACACCGAAAACACCCTGACCATGTTCAAGAAACTCCGTGAGAAATACGGTAACCAATTCCATATTCTCCATGATGTTCACGAGCGTTTGTTCCCGAACCAGGCTATCCAGTTCGCTAAAGAAGTTGAGCAATACAAGCCATACTTCATCGAAGATATCCTACCGCCAAACCAGACCGAATGGCTTGATAACATCCGTAGCCAGACTTCGGTATCGCTTGGCCTAGGTGAGCTTTTCAACAACCCTGAAGAGTGGAAACAGCTGATCATCAACCGCCGGATTGATTTTATCCGCTGCCATGTTTCACAAATCGGTGGTATCACCCCTGCCCTTAAACTGGCGCACCTTTGCCAGACATTCGGCGTTCGTCTGGCATGGCACTGCCCACCAGATATGACACCGATCGGTGCTGCGGTAAATACCCATATGAACGTTCACCTGCATAACGCTGCAATTCAGGAGCATGTGGAATACAAAGAAAATACCCAGCGTGTTTTCCCTAATGCCCAAGAACCACGCAACGGTTACCTGTACGCCTCAGAAGAAATCGGTATTGGTGTAGAAATGGATGTTGCAGCAGCGCGAGATTTCCCGGTGACTTACCGCCCACATGAGTGGACCCAAAGCCGCCTACCTGACGGCACTATTCATACGCCGTAAAGAGGTTTTCAGAACCTAGATCCTGGAGCCTAGATCCTGGGACTTAGAACTTAGGAACTAGGATCTCGGACCTATCACAAAAATAGCTGCGTTATTTCCCGTGAAATAACCAGCTATTCTTTTTTTCCCCTGAACTTAATATTTTCGCTATTAAACGGGATCACATAGGTACATTGGTAATCAATATCGATCACCTCACTGACAATAAAGACTTCGCCGGTGGTTAGAAATCCCCGGTTGGTTATTTTCATTGCCGCGATGCCCTTCTTACAGCCCAGCAGTTCCGCTTCTTCTTTTGAAACATTGATCGCTTTATAGCTGGTTAAATACCTATCGATTTGCAGGCCAAGATCCAAAGTATGGTTTTGTAGCGAGCTCTCGATTATATCGTCATTCATCTTGGGAAAGAGTTTTACCGGCAACTTGGTACTTTCCAACTGTACAATTTTCCCATTGACCAAGCGTAGGCGTTTGATAGCCCAGATATAATCATTTTCATCACTCAAAAATGAATTCTTATCGTGTGAGTCGGTGATCTTCTTGTTAAGGCTGACCTTTTTGTACGACATCTCCTCGAAACTGTTTTCGGTAATCGAGTTATAAACCAGCGGGTTATTACGGTTGGCATCTTTGACAAAATGCCCTGCCCCCTGACGAACGAATACCGCACCAATAGCCTCAAGCTTATTCAGCGCCTTGCGGACAGTGAACCGGGACACCGCATAGCTCTCTGCCAACTCACGCTCTGCAGGCAGTTTATCGGTGATCACCCCTTGGTAAATCTTGCTGAGGATATCTTGGACGACGAATTCAAACTTCTTCATAGATGAAATATTCAAGCAATGCTATGTGACTATTTTAACAAAGCCCTTTGAGGATTCAATGTGGGAAC
>NZ_PYMB01000029.1 GCF_003026455.1 Photobacterium rosenbergii | reverse complement strand
CGCTCGCCGCCCATAGACGCACCCGAAGGATTGTTTATGTCGCTGCCGCTCGACTTGCATGTGTTAGGCCTGCCGCCAGCGTTCAATCTGAGCCATGATCAAACTCTTCAATTAAAGTTTTGGCTCAGTGATTACTGATAAATTGACTGTGCTGATACCGAAGTATCAATTTGGTCACTCAGCTCACTGATAAATCTTTTTGACTATCATTTCACGAGTGCCCACACAGATTGCATGGTCAAATTGTTAAAGAACAATACTGATTGGTTAGCGACTTAAGTTGCCGTTCTCCGTATCAGTGAGGCGGCATTATAGAGACTTGATTCACCCTGACAAGGCCTAAATCAACAAAAATTGCCCCAAACAAGCCGTTCGATTACTTTTTAACCCAAAGCCATTTATTTTGAGTAAAAACCAGCTTGAATGACACAGAGAGTAATAAATAAAAATGAAAAACGGAGCGTAATTAACGCTCCGCTTTTCAATTACCCCATTACGCTACATTGGAGCTATTACCCGTTCGCCTCTTACGTTTCCTATCTTTAGGGTGAGTGATAGGGATTGCCGAGAGTAATTTCTTGGTGTATTCCGCTTGCGGGTTGGCATAAATCTCCCTTGCATCGCCCATTTCAACGATTTTGCCGAAATACATTACCGCAACCCGATCGGAGATATGCTTAACCACCGAGAGATCATGGGAAATGAAGATAATCGCTAGGTTCATCTCCTGCTGGAGCTGCAGCAGTAAGTTGAGGATCTGGGCCTGAACCGAGACATCGAGAGCCGATACTGATTCATCGCAAATAAGTAGCCTAGGTTTAAGTGCAATAGCCCGGGCTATCCCTATTCGTTGTCGTTGCCCTCCCGAGAACTCATGGGGATACCGATTAGCGGCTTCTTCAGGCAAACCGACTTTCACCAATAGCTCATTCACCCATTGCTTCCGTTCAACGGGTGTGCCGATATTGTGGATGATAAAAGGCTCTTCCAAAATCATACCTATAGTGTGGCGCTGGTTAAGCGACTCCATCGGATCTTGAAAGATAATTTGTAGCTCCTTACGTAGCGGACGCATTTCTCTGGTAGAGAGCCGGGTAATATCTTTGCCTTCAAAGTAAATCTTACCTTCGGTTGGCTCATAGAGTTTGAGGATCGTCCGTCCAAGTGTGCTCTTACCACAACCTGACTCTCCCACCAGCCCGAGAGTTTCCCCCTGAGAAATAGAGAAAGATACCCCGTCGACGGCTTTAACGGTGTAGCCTCTTTTGAATATCCCCTTGCCCGAGACAAAGTGCTGCTTGAGATTTTCTATCCTTAGTAGCTCGGTCATTACATCCTCTCTTTGTCGCTCAGCCTAGCCCTTAAATTCAGGGAACAAGGTGATATCTATAGGTTTAATCTCTATGGGCTGTTTGGGTTCGCTATCCAAACTTGGCATTAACCCCATCAGTCGCTCGGTATAAGGGTGCTGTGGGTTATCGAACAACTCAAAGATATCGGCAAACTCCACCAATTTGCCCCCATACATTACGGCAACATCATCACAGATCTCTGCCACAACCCCGAGATCATGAGTAATGAAGATCACAGACATCCCAGTATCCAGTTGAAGCTCATAGATCAACTCCAGTATCGAAGCCTGCACCGTTACATCCAGCGCCGTTGTTGGCTCATCACAAATAAGTATGTCAGGTTTACATGCCAGTGCCATGGCGATCATGACACGCTGGCGCATGCCGCCTGATAAATTATGTGGATACTCCTTTAGCCTTTTTTCCGGCATCGGAATTTTGACCTTCTTGAGCATTTCAAGAGAGTACTGGCTTCTCTGCCTCCGACTTAATTCTGGCCGGTGTAGTTCGAGCACTTCATTTAACTGGCTACCTATCGAATGCACGGGATTGAGCGCGGTCATCGGATCTTGGAAAATCATCGCGATACGGTTACCCCGCATGGCATACATTTCTTGGGGGGGCAAGGTTACCAAGTCTGTGCCGCGATATAGGATTTTACCGCCCACGACTTTTCCGTAGGGTTTCGGCAGCAGGCCCATGATCGACATTGCGGTGACACTTTTGCCACAGCCTGACTCGCCAACAATCCCCAACGTCCTGCCCATACGGACATCAAAACTGACGCCATGGAGAATTTTGACGACCCCATCATCCGTGGTGAACTCCGTTTCCAAATCACGCACACTTAAAATCACATCATCTTGCATACGCTACTGACCTTAAAGCTTATAGGCATCATCGATCACTGTGATCGGCTCGAACGTTTTGCCTTTTTTCATGGCTGATTGCGTGGCTTTTTTTTCATCTTCATCAATCCAGAAGGTGGCCAGGTCAACCACAGAGAACATGACTTCGGTATTTTTTGTCATAGCGGGAGAAGGATACTTCATCCAACGCCAGTACCCTTCACGGGTGTATGGCACCATATATCCAGGGACAATCAGGTATTCATCCGTAACGATTTTCTGGATTTGATGGGAAATGGCCTGCTTCTTTTCCAGATCGAATTCTTTGCTATAGCTATCAATCAACTCATCCATTTCTGGAGACCGGTAGTTGGTATGGTTGTTGGTTTGCGGCTTGGCATTTACAGAATGTAGGTATTCCCAGTAAGCCGGGATCTCCCCACCACTCATATTGAGGAAGGCCAAGTCGTGTTTCTTCTCTAGCACATATTTAAAAGCAGAAGAGCCATCGATCAGGTTCAAGGTGAATTCTAGACCTGCTTGCTTTGCCTGCTCTTTGAGATAAGCAATTCGAGGGGTATGAGGCTGGAAGCTATAGGTAATCGCAAAACTCAACCGGTTACCCTTCTCGTTGACCCGGATACCGTCCGGACCAATCTTGTCAAAGCCTGCCTTGTCAAAATACTCTGCCGCCAGTTTAGGATCGAATACCGGCGGTTTATTGTCACTACGGTCATAACCGCCATGGCCGAAGCCCATACCGTGCGGCTTACGCGAATAATCACCTCGCAGCACATTAGCAATCATGCCATCAAAATCCGTCGCATATGTCACACCCGCACGCACATTACGGTCATCCAGCATTGGTTGGGCTGTGTTCATCCACAATCCACCCGCCCCCTGTACAACCTGGTTGAACCCCCAAAACTTATGGATATAACCATCCTGGTACGGTTTGGTATTGGCTTTTTCATGCCACAGGCTTGGCAGTACCAGTCCGAACGTATCGAGATTGCCTTTTTCAAAGTGCTTGCGAGCAATATCGCTATCACGGATCACGGTGAAGCGGACTTTTTCCACATTGTAGCGGTTTTGGTAGTAACGGTTGCTGTACCCCCACCAGTCTTCTCCGACATGCTTGAAGGTCACGCTCTTGCCTTTTTTGACCTTATCCATGTAATAAGGCCCGGTCGTCGGCTCACTTTTGAAGTTGTAGCGGCGGACGAAGTCATCATCGATACCGTCATTGTTCTCGTCTTTTTTGGGCTTAAAGAAGTGCTCAGGACGAGGTTGAAGGCCGTTGCTTGGCAGGTTTATCTGCAGCATCAACTCATCATCGGTCAGTTTCACTGCGGACTTAACGGCAATAGTGAAGTCATCAAACTTTACGACATCCTGGATTTTGTTGGTGAAAAAGTCGTTATACCACGGCGAAACGATATCTTTAGAGCGGTAGTACTTCAACATGAACAAGTAATCATCGGCGGTCACCATTTCGCCGTCAGACCAGCGGGCTTTGGGATCCAGTTTGAAGTAAACCGTTTGGTTGTCATCACCAAACGCCCACTCTCGGGCAAGCTGTGGGATCCACTTTCCGGTATTCGGGTGACGGGCAGCCAATTTCGGTACCCCATCCATAAAGTAATGGCGCAGCCCAGAGTTTGAATCCGGACCAACACTGCGCAGCGTCTGTGGGAAGCTCGCCATATGGGTACGTAAGGTGCCACCAAACTTGGCTTTTGAAGAAGCAAACAAAGGCTCTTCCATGTTTGACTCCCATGTCAAACCAGCAGGTAACTCTGCTGCCTGCACGTAACTACCGAGTGCGGTAAGTAACGCGACAGCTGAAATGTTGAGCATGTTTTTCATTATCAATATCCTTATTCCGACAACTGCAAGCCAAGATTAAACATAACGGGTAAATTTCTTCGGATCGAAGGCGGCCCGTATCGCCTCACCGATAAAGGTCACCATGACCAACACCAAGACAATCGCACTGACAACCGACGTAACTATCCAAGGTGAGTCCAGGTTCGATTTGCCTTGCTGGAGCAACTCCCCCCAACTCGGTGTGGGTGGCATAAGGCCAAGGCCCAGGTAGTCCAATGCGGTAAGGGCGGTAATGTTTGCCGCGATGGTAAATGGTGCCAGCGTCACAATCATTACCATGGTATTTGGCAGAATGTGATTAAAAACGATCCGCATGGTCGAAGCGCCCAGCGCTTTCGCCGCCATCACATATTCCCGGGCCGACTCTTTGTAGGTCATGGTCCTCATGTACCAAGTCATCCCCATCCAACCAAACAACACATTAATCGCAACAAACAAGGCGAAGGTCGGCTGGGTGATCGACACCAGAATCATGATCACATAGAGGAAAGGCACCATTGACCATATCTCTATTAAGCGTTGGACAAACAAATCAAACTTGCCACCGAAAAAGCCCATGGCACAGCCGACAGCCGTTCCTATCGCATAGGAGATAACCATAGTGATCAACGCAAACCCCATCGCTGTGCGAAAGCCATAAACAAGACGAGCAAGGATATCGCGGCCTATTACATCCGTACCTAAATAGTGCTTGTCGGTAACGCTTGGGGCTGTCGGCGGAAAATCACCCGAGAAGTCCTGCTCATAAGGATTCCACGGTACCAACGGCATAATGACGAAATTGTCACCGCCTTGTTCAGTGAACGCTTTTTGCAATTGCCGGTAATCCGTTTCACCGGCAGCGGCCTGGCCAAAATCCGTCGCCAAACGAACATCCGATAAAACAGGAAAGTTGTATTCACCGTTGTATTTCACCACCAAGGCTTTGCTGTTGATCAGTAACTCAGCAAACAGTGACATGACCAACAGGCACGACAACAATAGGAAAGACCAATATCCACGTTTGATTTCTTTGAAGCGCTTGACCTTTTTTAGTGTTAGCGGGTTTAACTTCAACATGATCAGGCTCCAAACTTCACTCGAGGATCGACCAAGGCAACACAAATATCCGAGATAATATTGCCCACCAGCAGCATGGCTGCATTGATGGCGACAATCCCCATCACCACCGGGTAGTCACGCTCAATAATCGATTCATAGCCAAGCAAGCCAATACCATCAATATTAAAAATCACCTCAATCAAGAATGAACCTGTCATGAAAAAAAGCAGGGAGTTGCCAAAGTGACTGGCAATCGGGATCAGGCTATTGCGCAGGGCATGCTTACGAACGGCCTTCTTGAACGGTAACCCCTTCGCGATTGCGGTACGGATGTAATCCGATGAAAGGTTTTCCATCAGGTTATTTTTCATCGTCATTGTCAGGGTGGCAAAGTCACCAATGAGGTAACAGATCAGCGGTAGCACGGCATGCCACATCACATCCTTGGCCCGCTCAAAAAAAGTCTCGTAATCATCGAAGTCATCCCCGACAAATCCCCCCATCGGGAACC
Source organism: Photobacterium rosenbergii (assembly GCF_003026455.1). Taxonomy (GTDB): domain Bacteria; phylum Pseudomonadota; class Gammaproteobacteria; order Enterobacterales; family Vibrionaceae; genus Photobacterium; species Photobacterium rosenbergii. Next base: position 41,682 of record NZ_PYMB01000029.1, on the reverse strand, counting down.
ACTCAAGGTGATAGCTGAACAGAGTGATAAGCAGTACCCCGACAACATAGCCGGGCAAGGCATAACCAATAAAAATTAATATCGATGAACCAGAATCAAACACCGAGCCATGTTTGAGGGCCTTGTAGTAGCCAAGAGGAATAGAAATAAAATAGCTGATAAAAAATGTCATGCCGCCGTAGAACAGCGAGACCGGCAACCGCTCGGCAATCATATCGGAGACAGGCTCGTAATAACGGGTAGATTCACCGAAATCCAATACCATTAATTTCCCGATCCAGTCGGTGTAGGCTTCTATGACGGGTTTATCCAAGCCGTAAAACGCATTCAACTCGGCGATTTGATCTTCGGATAACGCCGAGTTACCACCAGCTGATGTCATGGCCGCAGCCCCGTCACCTTGAGCCTGCATATTGGCCAGCATTCGTTCAACCGGCCCTCCCGGGACAAGGCGGGTAATAGCAAAGATAAGGATGGTGATCCCAAGAAACGTCGGGATAACCAAAGCTAAACGACGCAAGAAATACGACAGCACGTGTTAACTACTCCATGTTAAACAGGCAAAGTACATAACCTCGATACCACCATTTACCAATGGCGATAAAACAGCGTCGAAAAACGACTGGTTAATTTAACTTTATAATAACAATGGCGTAGAGGGAGAGATTTAACAGGAAAAAGATAAAACAAAGGCCGCGAATGCGGCCTAGGTAACAAAGCAATGTTGGGCGCTGGATTACTGTGCAGCTAACCAAGCCGGCACATCGGCAACACTGTCGAGTACAGTATCAGCCAATTGCTCACCTTCTTCAGTAATCGCTTTGCCGGTGCGGACGAGGATTTTAGTCCCTACTTCCGCAGCAGCAGCGGCTTTAATGTCATCAGCCTTATCACCGATCATCACCGAGCCGGCCATGTCGATCTTCAGGAAGTCACGGGCAGAGATGAACATGCCAGGTTTTGGCTTGCGGCACTTGCAATCCTGCAGGTAGTCACCCTTACCTTCCGTTGGGTGGTGTGGGCAGTAGTAGATACCGTCGAACTCGACACCGTTGTCGACAAAATTCCAGTCCATCCATTCGGTCAGGGTCAGGAACTCATCCTCGGTAAACATGCCGCGGGCAATGCCGGATTGGTTAGTAACTAACACCAACATATACCCCATCGCCTTAAGTTTCTTACAGGCTTCAAACACACCCTCGACATATTCGAAATCATCGGTAGTGTGGACATAACCGTGATCGATATTAATCACGCCATCACGGTCAATAAAAACTGCTGGTTTGGCCAAGCGTCAGCCCTCTGTCTCGCTGTATTCGTTATGCCCCAAATTATGGCACGGCTGGCAATGGGATTCACCTGTTTCTCTCAACCCTATAAAGAAGAACAACCTATAATACTCACACTGGCAATATGGCTATAAAGCCATTTAGACGTCCAGACGTAAAAATATCTATTGACTTCATTTATGTTAGCCCATAGCATCAAAGCCATAGATGCAATTGGCAGACAGGCTTCAAGCATCAATAAAATAATGCAAATGCAATACACAACATAACAATATACCGGTCGCAGCCATTGATGGGCGTGCCCGTCATCAACACGGTATAGGATTTGGGAAAAACGATGATAGAAATAAACAGAGTCAATAAAGTCTTCTATCAGGGGGCCAAGGAGATCCACGCACTGCGTGACATCAACCTGACCATTGAGCAAGGCACCATTTTCGGGGTAATTGGTTCTTCCGGTGCCGGTAAGAGTACCCTGATCCGTTGCGTCAACCTGCTTGAACGCCCAACCAGCGGCCATGTCATTGTCGATGGTACCGACCTGACCCAGCTATCAAACCAGCAGCTGACCCAGGCCCGTCGTAAAATCGGCATGATCTTCCAGCACTTCAACCTGCTGTCATCCCGAACTGTTTTCGACAACGTTGCCCTGCCACTCGAGCTGGCCGGAAGCAGCAAAGCCGCTATCAAAGCCAAGGTCGATGAACTGCTAGAACTGGTTGGCTTGGCTGACAAGAGCGAGTCTTACCCGTCAAACTTAAGTGGCGGACAAAAGCAACGTGTGGCGATTGCCCGTGCGCTAGCTTCTGATCCTAAAGTGCTGCTGTGTGACGAAGCCACCAGCGCCCTAGACCCAGCAACAACCCAGTCGATCCTGACACTGCTTAAAGAAATCAACCGCAAGCTTAACCTGACCATTTTGCTGATCACCCACGAAATGGACGTGGTAAAAAGCATCTGCTCTGAAGTCGCGATCATCGGTGGTGGCGAGCTGGTCGAGAAAGGTCCGGTCGGCGACATCTTTGCCCATCCGAAAACGGAGTTGGCACGCGAGTTTATCCGCTCGACCCTGGATCTCTCCATTCCGGAAGACTACCGTGCCCGGATGGTTGAAACCCGCGTCGATAACAGCTACCCGCTGATCCGCCTTGAGTTTACCGGTGCGTCAGTCGATGCCCCGCTGATTTCCCAGGTGGCTCGCGAGTTCAATATTGATATCAGTATCCTGAGCTCAGACATGGATTACGCCGGTGGCGTCAAGTTCGGTCTGATGCTGGCCGAGTTCTTCGGAACCGAACAAGCGGCAGAACAAGCCATTAACTTCCTTCGCGATCACAAAGTAAATGTAGAGGTATTGGGCTATGTTGCTTGATTCAATCACCACCTGGTGGACCCAGAACGAACGTTTGGTTGATCTATTGATTGACGCCCTAGGCCAAACCCTGATCATGGTCTTTGCCTCTGGCCTGATCGGCTTTTTGATCGGTATCCCGGTCGGTGTTGCCCTGCACCTAACCAAGGCGAATGGCCTGCTGGCCAATCCGGCACTCAACAAAGCGCTCGGCATCGTGACCAATATTGGCCGCTCGATCCCATTTATTATCCTGCTGGTCGCAATTATCCCGTTCACCCGTTTCGTGGTGGGCAGCTCAATCGGTACGGCAGCAGCTATCGTGCCATTGACCGTCGGGGCAATTCCTTTCATCGCCCGCCTGGTTGAAGGTGCACTGCTGGAAGTCCCTACCGGCTTGGTAGAAGCGGCACAGGCAATGGGTGCAACCCCACGCCAGATCATTAGCAAGGTACTGCTACCTGAAGCGCTACCGGGCATCATCAATGCAGTAACGATTACGCTTGTGACCTTGGTAAGCTACTCGGCAATGGCCGGTACTGTCGGTGGCGGTGGCCTCGGTGATGTCGGTATCCGCTACGGCTACCAACGTTTTGACGGTACCGTGATGCTCATTACTGTTGTGATGCTGGTTATCCTGGTTCAGCTTATCCAGTCAGCAGGCGACCACTTGGTCAAACGCTTCGACCACAGGTAACAAGCGGCACGAAAACACACAACATCGATAACAAACAACAGAACAAACATATTCCATCTAGTATTACGGAAAACCCCAGTTTTAAGGAGAAGTAACATGGCTTTTAATTTGAAGAACCTATTCGCCGTCGCCGGCCTGGCATCAGCATTAGTACTGACCGGATGTGGTGAGAAAGAAGCAGTGGTTGATAACAGCAAGGTTAAAATTGGGGTAATGGCTGGCGCTGAAGAGCAAGTAGCTGAAGTTGCAGCAAAGGAAGCCAAGGAAAAATACGGTCTGGATGTTGAGCTGATCACATTCACCGATTACGTTTCACCTAATGCGGCTCTGGAAGAAGGCTCTATCGATGCCAATGCCTTCCAGCACAAGCCATACCTTGACCAGCAAATTACTGACCGTGGCTACAAGTTTGCTGTTGCCGGTAACACCTTTGTTTACCCGATTGCTGGCTACTCAAGCAAAATCGAATCTATCGATGAGCTAAAAGACGGCGACCAGATTGCTGTACCAAACGATCCAACCAACCTTGGCCGTTCACTACTTCTGCTTGAGCAACAAGGCCTACTAAAACTGAAAGATGGTGTTGGCCTGACTGCAACGGTACTGGATATCGTAGAAAGCCCGAAAAACCTGAAGATTGTCGAGCTTGAAGCGGCCCAACTTCCTCGCTCGCTAGACGATGTTCAGCTAGCAATCATCAACACAACCTACGCGAGCAGCATCAACCTAACGCCAGAGCGTGACGGTGTCTTTGTTGAAGACAAAGAATCTCCATACGTGAACCTGATTGTTGCCCGTGAAGACAACGTTGACGCAGAGAACGTCCAGACATTCATCAAGGCATACCAGTCTGACGTCGTTTACGAAGCTGCAAAAGAAATCTTCCAAGGTGGCGTTGTTAAGGGTTGGTAATGGCCTTCTCGAATAACAAATAGCCCCACCTAGAAACACGAAAGCCCCTCAATTGAGGGGCTTTCGTGCTTTATACCTAGCCATTCTTATCATTTATTATTTCTTTTTAACCCTGCCCTGCACGGCTTTTAGGCGCGGGTTCGACTTGCAGATAACGTATATACGGCCGCGGCGTCTGACAACTTGGCAATCACGCTGGCGGTTTTTGGCACTTTTCAACGAACTCAATACCTGCATCTTATTTTCCTTTCTTACCGCCAAACTGGCCAAAGCGACGGTTAAAGTTAGCCATACGGCCTTCCGAACTGATCACTCGTTGCTTACCGGTATAAAACGGGTGGGACTCCGAAGAAACATCCAACGTGAAGTAAGGGTACTCCTTTCCATCTTCCCAAGTGATGGTTTTATCGGTTTTCAGCGTAGAGCCAACCACAAAATACTTATCAACACTGGTGTCGTGGAACACCACTGGGCGATACTCTGGATGAATACCAGCTTTCATTTTGTTTTCCTCAAATCACAACAACACAAAAGATATGTTATAACATAGCACTTGATAACTATTATCAACAAGCGCTAATTGCTTTTTTATGGTATTTTCTGCGTCAAATGAACTAGGCCACCAGTCAGCGAAGCAAAATGCACTACCAAATTGAACCTATCGGCATTGTCCGCTCTCCTTACAAAGAAAAATTTGCCGTCCCGCGCCAACCGGGGTTGGTTCCCAGTGCACGCTCTGAAATCGTCCTTCAAGGTGAGGCCAATGCCCTTGAGGCTGTTCGCGGTTTAGAACAGTTCAGCCATTTGTGGCTTCTGTTTTTGTTTGATCAAAATTTGGAAGCAGGCTGGCGGCCAACCGTTCGCCCACCGCGCCTTGGCGGTAATGAACGCGTTGGGGTGTTTGCCAGTCGGGCAACCTTCCGCCCCAACGGTATCGGGATGTCTGCGGTCGAATTGATTGGGGTCCGTCAACAAGGCAGCGATGTCATCATTGAACTGGGCGGTGTTGATTTGGTCGACGGCACCCCAATCGTGGATATCAAGCCCTACATCCCCTACTCCGATAGCCTGCCCCATGCCCATGGCGGCTTTGCCGATGGCGAGCCGACAACCTTGCCGGTGGTTTTTAGCGAAAAAGCAGAAAGCCAGTTCAAAGGAAAACAACTGGCCCGCCAGCGTATGGTCATTACAGAGGTTCTCGCACAGGACCCACGTCCGGCCTACAAGAAAGGCAAAGAAGACAATAAGGAATATGCCGTCCACCTGTTCGACTACAATGTTAAGTTCACGGTTGCCAACGATGTGGTGACCGTGACGGCACTGGATAAACCGATAACCAAATAATCGACAAAGACGTGGCAAATAACCCAGGGTTATCGATTTAGGGGCATTTTCCCCGCTGTGGCTATCCAATCCCTTTGGCTAACGGCCAATTGGCTGGTAGTATATGCGGTTACCGCCTATATAGGTGGCTGGGGCCTGTCCCCCACATTTCTTATTTTCATCTAAACAAACGGATACCATCAATGCGTACCAGTAACTATCTTCTTTCTACTCTGAAGGAGACTCCAAATGACGCAGAAGTTGTTAGCCACCAGCTAATGCTTCGTGCAGGTATGATCCGTAAGCTGGCTTCAGGTCTTTACACCTGGCTGCCTACAGGTCTGCGTGTTTTACGTAAGGTCGAGAACATTGTTCGCGAAGAAATCAACAATGCAGGTGCTGTTGAGACTTTGATGCCCGTGGTTCAGCCGTTCGAACTATGGGAAGAGACAGGCCGATCTGAAAAGATGGGTGCTGAGCTACTTCGCTTTACTGACCGTCATGAGCGTCCGTTTGTACTTAGCCCGACAGCTGAAGAAGTGATCACTAGCCTTGTGCGTAACGAAGTGAGCTCTTACAAACAGCTGCCGCTGAACCTGTACCAAATCCAGACTAAATTCCGTGATGAACGCCGTCCACGCTTCGGTGTAATGCGTGCACGTGAATTCAGCATGATGGATGCATACAGCTTTGACATTGACAAAGAAGGCCTACAGAAATCTTACGATGCGATGCACGAAGCATACTGTAAGGCATTCGACCGCATGGGTCTTGACTACCGTCCAGTACTGGCAGATACCGGTGCTATCGGTGGTAGCGGCTCTCACGAGTTCCACGTATTGGCTGAAAGCGGCGAAGACTTGATTGCCTTCTCTACCGAGTCTGAGTACGCAGCAAACATCGAAAAAGCAGAAGCACTAGCTCCTGCGACTGAACTGGCTGCGCCAACTCAGGAGATGACACTGGTTGACACGCCAAACGCGAAAACTATCGCAGAGCTTGTTGAGCAGTTTGACCTGCCAATCGAAAAAACCGTTAAGACGCTATTCGTTAAAGCTTCTGACGAAATCGACGCAGAGCTGGTTGCCCTTATCATCCGTGGTGATCACGAGCTAAACGAAGTTAAAGCAGAAAACCTTAAAGACGTTGCTTCTCCACTAGAGATGGCAACCGAAGAAGAAATCCGCGCCCTGATCGGTGCAGGCCCTGGCTCCCTAGGTCCTGTTGGCCTGAAGCTGCCGTTCATCGTTGACCGCTCTGTGGCGGTAATGAGCGACTTCGGCGCTGGTGCTAACGTTGACGACAAGCACTACTTCGGTATCAACTGGGGTCGTGATGTTGAGTTGGGTCAGGTAGAAGATCTGCGTAACGTGGTTGAAGGTGACCCAAGCCCATGTGGTAAAGGCACTATCCAGCTTAAGCGCGGTATCGAAGTGGGCCACATCTTCCAGCTGGGTACAAACTACTCTGAGAAGATGAACTGTGGCGTACTGGGTCCTGACGGCAAGAACGTAATCCTAGAAATGGGTTGTTACGGCATCGGTGTATCCCGTGTGGTTGCTTCTGCGATTGAGCAGAACAGCGACGAAAACGGCATCATCTGGCCTGACGCGATTGCTCCGTTCCAAGTATCTATCGTACCGATGAACATGGCGAAATCAGCTGAAGTGAAGGAAGCGGCTGAGAAGCTATACGCTGATCTGACTGCTGCTGGTATCGAAGTGCTATTCGATGACCGTAAAGAGCGCCCAGGCGTTATGTTTGCTGACCACGAGCTGATCGGTATCCCGCACACTATCGTGATCGGTAACCGCAGCCTAGAAAACGGTGAGATGGAATACAAAGACCGTCGTGCCGGCACCAAAGAAGGTGTTGCAGTGGCAGATATCGTTGAGTTCATTAAGCAGAAAATGGCTTAATCGCAATACGATTTAATTCTCAAAGGCCTCCCTCGTGGAGGCCTTTTTGTTTCAATTTTCTGTATTGGCAAATGATCCGCCAAAGGATATTGTACTACCTAGCAAGTACGCGCATTCTAAGGCAACCAATGAATACAGAAAACGCCCAGCAATTACATTTGGCCTGTAACACCAGCCAACAAGCCAAACTCGAATCAGATAAAGCACTTCAATCTGTCACTGACTTTATCATTACAACGCTCAAGCAAATCGACCAACCCGCTTTTGACAAGGTAACCGCCATCGAGCAAGGTAGCCTTTACGATCGCTGTTGGGCCATTCACTCTGCCATAGAGCAGGCACACCCAAATGCCGCCAACATGTTGTTCAATGCTATTCGCACCGCCGAGTTGCTTAATGAGGCCTGCTCCAGCGCCCGCCGTACCCTTGATGACTTCGAACTTGCCTGTGCAATGAAAGCAAAAATACTAGCTTCCAAGTAGCCTTGTGTTAAGTCTATGTTCCACCATAAGGAAAATTAGGGATATAGTTATAGATATAACTAAAAGAAAGGAGCGCTATGGGCAGGGAAACGCCAAAGATCAGCCTGCTCCTCACCGGAGGAGGAGCGCGGGCTGCCTATCAGGTCGGGGTACTCAAGGCTATTTCTGAATGGTACCCACGGGTGCACCATAGCCCGTTCAGTATTTACTGCGGCACTTCGGCAGGGGCCATCAATGCCACTTCGATTGCTTGCTATGCCTCCTGCTTCAGGTTAGGCGTCAAAAAGCTCGAGTGGATTTGGTCCCGGCTACACAGCCGGCGTATCTTTGCCACGACACCAAGGGGAATGAGCGGCTACCTTGCCAGCCAGTGGTTTGCCCGCCTCCAAGCCCACCATCACGAACGGCCCCCTTTTGGCTTGCTCAACAGCCGCCCGTTGCGCCAACTGCTTAACCAGGTCAACAACTATTCCCGGCTGGAAAAGCAAATTGCGGCAGGGAACCTCCATGGTATCTCTATTACCGCTTCAAGCTACAAAAGCGGCCACTCCGTCAGTTTTTTTCAGGGCCAGCCAGAGATCCCTGAGTGGGACAGGGCCAAATCAAAAGGCCGCCGCTCACTGATCACCACCGATCATCTGCTAGCCTCTTCAGCGATTCCCTTGGTCTTTCCAGCAACCCGTATCGGGCAAGCCTATTATGGGGATGGTTCGATCCACCAACTGGCACCACTGCGCCCATCCCTGAAGATGGGGGCAGATAAAATACTGATCATCGACCTCATCAACCAGAAACTCGATAGCCCAGATCATACCCGTGCCCCCGGCCTAGCAGCATTAGGCGGCCACCTGATGGATACCATTTTCAGTGACACCCTTACTGCTGACCTAGAAAACCTATCAAGGATCAACGCACTGATTGACAGTCTGCCCGAGGCTAAAACGAAGCAAAAGCTGCGAAAGATTGAACACATCCACCTTTCCCCCAGTCAATCATTTGAACAATTGGCCCGCCAATACTACTGTCACCTGCCGCCCATGACCCGGGGGTTGATGCAACTGATTGGTATCAGCCCAAAAGACGACGCTGCAATCACTAGCTATATTCTCTTCGAGCCGGCCTATATCCATGCCCTAATAAAAATGGGGTATGAAGACACTCAGGAAAAAGAAGCCTCCCTTCGCAGTTTCTTAATTAAATCAGATGATTAATAATATAAATTCTGTTTAGGTATTGAAATGGCTTAATAATTGCCTATAGTTACTTCCCTATTTATTTTTTGACACATATATGGATCCACTCCACTGGAACGACAAGCTGGCCGATAGCCAATATGCTAAACCAAGGACAAAACCCCTTGGGGCTGATCAGCGCCTGTTGCTTTTACAAAAATTCCAGGGGAAGCTGGATATTAGCTTGCTATTCGATATATTCAGCCGTGAAGTTGAAAAACAAATAGATATCAGCAGGTTAATATGGAATGCGGACAATACCACAACCCTTGTCCGCCAAGGGCAGAGTACCCAATACCGGCAAACCTTCATCCTACGCTTCAATAAACAGGAGCTAGGAAAGCTGCAATACCACACCCCATATCCTCTAGATAAAGATGAAGTTAACCTGCTTCATACCTATCATCGGCTGTTTGCCGGGCCCCTCGCCTGCGCATTGGAATATCGCCGAGTCAAAAATATGGCACTGCGTGACTACCTCTCAGGCCTTGGCAACCGCAATAGCTTTGAGCAGGATCTCAATCACGCTCTCGCCATGAGTGAAAGGCGCAACATCGGTCTGGTATTGGCTATGTTTGACCTCGATAATTTCAAGCAGGTCAATGACCGCTTTGGCCACCCCGACGGTGACAAAGTGATCCGCCACTTCTCCCTGCTGTTGAAAAAATCAGTCCGAGCTACCGACCGCTGTTACCGTGTCGGTGGTGATGAATTTGCGGTTCTGCTGCAACCGGCAACCGATACGTCAGCCCTGCATGTGATCCGCAGGCTCGATGCCCTGATGGCAGATGATTCAACTTTGCGAACACTGAAAATCGGCTGTTCCAGCGGCTTTAGTGTTTACCAGAAAGGCGATACTAATATCACCCTGGTCGACCGCGCTGACCGTCATCTGTACAAACAAAAGCGTACTCGCTAAATCTCCCTGCCGTCCCCACTCAGTCTTTGGTATAGTGAAGCTTGAAAAGCATGTTTTCGCCAGCCCGCTGCACCTTCCCAGCCGGCTGCCGAAATCACTGTTTATGAAGGACAAACTATGAAAATTTATGAGTGCTGCGAGCAAGTTCGTATGATCTATGCGCAAATCGGTGGTGGTGAGCTAGGCTATATTCCCAATGCGATTCACTGTGCGGTTAAAGCACTGAATGACATCGCTGCCAACGACACGCTGCCAGAAGAGGTTCGTGAACGTGCCGCTTTTGCCGCAGCTAATTTGCTAATGAGCGATCACGAGGACGCATAATGGATCTGAACAAATACGAGACGATGGATCCTGTGATGCTGATGAGCATCGTTAACATGAAGATCCGCGATGAGTTCGGCGATCTGGATGCCTTAGTCAAATTCTACGATATCGACAAGGACAAACTCGTTGCTAAGCTAGCCAGTGCTGGCTTTGACTACCTGCCGGAAGCCAAACAGTTCAGGTAATTTCTGGCGATTGGCGATTGCAAAATCGGGGTCGCAAACAAAAAAACGGAAGCCGAGGCTTCCGTTTTTTATATCTGTGAAACTAATATTCCAGCGGGCTTAGCTTATTAGCCGTTAAATACTGGCAGTAGGTTCGCCATGGCCATCATGTGGAATGCGGCTGTCAATACCCCGAAGGCAATCACGATATAAATCGTTGCATTGCCGCCCGGAACTACGAAACCTTCTTGCTCCGGTGCGCGTTGGCGCAATGTTTTAGCCAATGTCGCCGGGATAATACAAGTCCAAATCGTTGCTGCTGCTCCTGCTAGACCAATCGCCGCGACAAAGCCAAACGGTGCGACTAGCGAGAACACCAATGGCGGAAGGAATGTCACGCCCCAGGTTTTTAGACGGCCTTGCTTGTTATCTTCGAAGCCAAACAGGTCAGCCAGGTAATCGAACACACCCAGTCCAACACCAATAAAGGATGAAACAATCGCAGCAATGGAGAAGATATGAAGCGCTTGTTTGATGCTGTTTGAATCAATCGCTGATGTCAGTGCTGCCATTAGGGCATCCACACCACCGCCAGCCGTCACAACCGGGCCGAAGTCTTGACGCGGTAAGTTACCGAAGATACAAATCACCCAGCCAAGGTAGAATGTCAGGGCAATCACAGTGCCGCCAAGGATCGCTTTCTTAGCACGGTGCTCATCTTGGTAATAATCACGCATCGTACTGACCGAGTGGTGGTAGCCAAACGAGGTTAGCGCAACAGGCAGCAGGGCCAACGCGTAAGCAGAATAAGAGCTTTCAGCTTCCCCTTGGGCAAACAGAGTCGGCACGCTAATGTTGGACGCCAGTCCGGAAACACCCAGCACAAAGCTGATGATCATAAACAGGATCAACACAATGGAGATTCGGTCCACTGCACGGGTAGAGTGCAGAACGAAGGCCGAGCAGAGTGCAACAAACAATACCGACGCCAGTTCACGCGAGACACCCAGCATTTCACTGAAAATCATACCTGACGATGAAATGTACGCGTACAGTAGAATACCACCGACAAAGTATAGAGACAGGTTATTGACTAGGTTAACCTTTTTGCTCAATACATCTTTGGCAACAGTATTAAATGAAGCTTTAAGTTCATAATGTTTCAGTGCTTCCAACAATAACCAGCCAGAAAGCGTCATCATGATCATGGTGAATGAAATGGCGATCACGCTCCATAACGTCCACGCACCCGCACCTGCGCTTGGTAACCCAAGCATGCCTGCCCCAACACAAACACTGGCGATAATGCACGCGCCCCCAAGTGTGGATGGTTTACTCATAATGACTCCTAAACAACATTAATGTATCAGCGTGCTAGTACAATAATGTGTTCTGTAATTTTTCGCAACAGCAGAGGAATCATTTGGATAAAAGATAATCACCCAGATGGAAATATTAGTTTACGTTATGCATTCATAAAAAAATCGCCCAGCCTTATAAAAATAAAGGCTGGGCGACGCATCATCTGGTCATTGCAAGTTCACTGCCTACGGGGGCAAACCTGCCAACAGGGATTTATTTCATCTGGGCGAAATACGCAGCAACATTGGCAATATCCGTATCGCTGAGCATAGAAGCCTGCGGCTGCATGACCATTGCCATACCACCGGTACGTTCTTTATTTTTGTATGCCTTCAGCGAGCTAACCAAATACTGCTCATTCTGCCCTTTGAGGTTAGGGTAGCCCGGTATCACAGCGACACCATCAGCACCGTGGCAAGCAGAACATACTGCGGCTTTCGCTTTTCCAGCAACGGGATCACCCGATGCCATCGCAGGACTTGCCATCATGGCAGCAAACATTACACAAGCTAGAACTTTCTTCATCAGGTCCTCATTATTATTTTCTGTTATCCATTTATCCCCACGACTGGGTATACCTTGTCTCTCGGGTATATTTTGCTGGCACGACAGATACTCAGCTCTTTAAATTGTGCCTTTTTTCAACGATTAATCCACTTTTTCCTGCTCGTAGTGCCAAGTTAGGTCACAATCCTCGCCTGCAAATGCCTCGACGACAAACAGTCCGGCTACCGCTGCCAACTCATCCCCATAAAATACCAATGGCATCCGCCGCCGTTGCCAGCTCGGCACACCGTACTCCTGAAATAGCTTCTTGAGTTTACGTTTACCCACCCGGCCGACCGGCAGGGCTTCCAACCCGGCAGGCTCGAAACGCACCGACATAGGCTCATCAGGCCTTGGCTGGCGAAGTTGCCCTGACGCTGACGTCGCGAGTAGTAGGGTTCCCAATGATGAGGGAAGAGTACAAGCTTGATTGAGCTTCAGTGCTATCACGGTACCCGATACATCTTCATAGGGCTGGATAACATGCAAACGCTGCCTGAAACGCCGGACTTCGACTTTTCCCCAACATACCTTAGGGTTGGCATCAGGCTGGGCCAAGACCACAGAATGCCAAACCTGCTCCAGTTGCGCCTGTGACGGCATTTTTACGCCAACTACCGCAAGCCAATGGCGCAGCAGCGCTTTGCCCCGCCGCTCACTACCAGGCTTATCCGGATGCAAACACGCGATACCCAAGCTCTGGTCGGCCGACATGGCCTGATCAAGTTGCTCAGCAAGTAGCTCTTGCAGCAAGGCCTCCTGCTCTGCGCACAGTGCGGCACTGCGGGTAACCGCCTTGCGGATCCCCGGCCAGCGCGCAGTTAACAGTGGTGTGACTTGGTGTCGCAGGAAATTGCGGTCATAACGCTCATCGTTGTTGCTCTCGTCGTCGACCCAGCCAAGCTGATGTTCATTCGCGTATTGCTCAATGGCTGTCCGTGGCTGGTCAAGTAATGGGCGTACATGCCACCCCGAAGAGAAAGCCATGCGTTTAGGCATTGCCGATAGCCCTGCCGGCCCACTTCCCCGCTTCAGGGCTAGCAACACAGTTTCTAGCTGATCATCGGCATGCTGGGCGGTCAGCAGGATATCACCTGGCTGGATATGCCCCTGTAAGGCGGCGTAGCGGGCATCCCGCGCTTGCTGTTCAACGCTTGTCCGGTTACCCAATGCCAATGTCACTTTCTCAAGTACAAAACCGATCCCTTCCTGTGTCGCCCACTCGGCGCATTGCTGTGCCCAATGATCAGCATTAGTGCTGAGGCCATGATGGACATGTACCGCTTTGCAAGATGCTTCAGGGTGCCGTGCTAGGTAACGCCCCATCAAATGCAGCAGCACCCGTGAGTCCATTCCGCCACTTAGGGCAAGGACAAAACGGGCTGAAGGATCCGAAAGGGATTCAAGGTTGGCTTCAAGGTTGGCATAAAGCATTGAGCGACATCCGAAATAACACACTGCAAAAGTATACCCTCCCAGCCCTGGTAAAGGTAAACCCTGAATAAAAAACGGGCCAGCCCAAAGGCTGACCCGTTATATTCTTTGTCTAGCAAGCCCCTGCAAAGAGGGCTTCTTCGATTAGCAGTAACCGTAGCTCATCAGGCGCTGGTAACGACGCTCAAGCAGTGCTTCGGTATCAAGCTGATCCAGCTCTTCCAACGTCGCTAGGATCTGCTTTTTCAACGACCCTGCCATCTCAACCACGTTACGGTGTGCACCACCTAGTGGCTCTTCGATGATGTTATCGATAAGCTCAAGCTCTTTCAGGCGATCAGCCGTCATGCCCATCGCTTCTGCCGCCTGTGGGGCCTTGTCAGAATCGCGCCATAGGATAGAGGCACAACCTTCAGGCGAGATCACTGAGTAAGTTGAGTACTGCAGCATGTTCACGCAGTCACCCACACCAATCGCGAGTGCACCACCAGAACCACCTTCACCCACAACGTTACAGATAACAGGGACAGTAAGACCGGCCATCTCTTTAAGGTTAGTGGCAATCGCTTCTGACTGGCCGCGCTCTTCCGCACCAACACCTGGGTAAGCACCCGCAGTATCAATGAAAGTTACGATCGGCATTTTGAAGCGCTCTGCCATTTTCATCAGGCGAAGGGCTTTGCGGTAACCTTCCGGCTTTGGCATCCCGAAGTTACGCAGCACTTTCTCTTTAGTCTCACGGCCTTTCTGGTGACCAATCACCATCACCGGGCGACCGTCAAGGCGGGCAATGCCGCCAACCAAGGCTTTATCATCGGCAAACGCGCGGTCACCAGCCAGTTCATCGAACTCGGTAAACATGTTTTCGACATAGTCGAACGTGTATGGGCGCTGTGGGTGACGTGCCAACTGAGCCACCTGCCAAGCACCAAGATCACCAAAGATTTTCTTGGTCAGCTCTAGGCTCTTCTTTTCCAGTTGCTCAATTTCTTTATCCAAATCAACCGATTTAGATTCATCACGGCGAGAAACATCACGCAGTGCTTCGATTTTTGCTTCTAGTTCAGCAATCGGTTGTTCAAACTCAAGGAAGTTCAGGCTCATACCATTTCAGTCCTTTTGCTCATAATTCTGGGTATCTATAACAGATAACTATGGGCTATTTTAATTAAACTCAAGCTCAACCTGCTTATCACCCAGCAAAATTTTGAGATCAGAGATTAGTTGATCTGCCGGGGTTACACGCCACTCTGTTCCCAGAGTCAATTTAGCGCGGGCATTCGAGCGCTGATAGTACACGTTGACAGGTACGGTACCTGCACGGTGCGGTTCCAGCACTTTGCTGAAACGTTCAAAAAACTGTTCATCAATTTGCCTCTCTGTAAGCGAGATGGCAAGGCCGCGTAGGTGCTTTTCTCTCGCATCTGAGATATCTAGCACTTCCCGGGCCGACATTTTAAGGCCGCCATTGAAATCATCAAAGCTGACCTGTCCGGAAACGACCAAAATTCTATCTTTTTCAATCAAATCCAAGTGTCGTTCTAGCGCATCTGAGAACAACATCACTTCCATGCGGCCACTACGGTCATCGAGGGAAAGAATACCAATCCGTGAACCACGCTTGGTTGTCATCACTCGGGCGCCAATAACCAATCCTGCGACGGTGACAACTTTGTCCCGCCCTGTTGGTTGGGCATCTTTTAGACGCCAAGTCGTATAGTGCTTGAGTTCCGGCACATACGCATTGATTGGGTGCCCGGTCAGGTAAAGCCCAAGTGTCTCGCGCTCCCCTTCCAGCCAGACTTTATCTGGCCACTCAGGAATGTTGGCATAAGCGTGCTCAACCTCTTCCGGTGCAGCTGTCAGTACCCCGAACATATCTGCCTGACCAAAGGCTTCGGCCTGATGGTGTTGGCTCGCAGCACGGATAGCATCATCCAACGTTGCCATCATAGCGGCACGGTTCGGGCCTAGCCGGTCCATTGCGCCGGACTTAATCAGCTTCTCAAGTACCCGTTTGTTGACCTTTTTAGTGTCAATACGGGCACAGAAGTCAAACAGGTCCTTAAAGTGGCCGCCCTTCTCGCGTGCGGCAATAATATTTTCGATTGGGCCTTCACCCACCCCTTTCACCGCACCGATACCGTAGACAATGGCACCGTTGTCATCAACGTTAAAACGGTATAGGCCCTTGTTCACATCCGGCGGCAGAAGCTCAAGCTTCATCCGGTGGCACTCATCTACCAGGCCGACGATCTTATCGGTGTTATCCATATCGGCGGTCATTACCGCCGCCATAAATTCAGCCGGATAGTGGGCTTTCAGCCACAATGTCTGGTAGGAAACCAATGCATAAGCAGCGGAGTGGGATTTGTTAAAACCATAGCCGGCGAACTTCTCTACCAAGTCGAAGATCTTCATCGCCAACTCGCCGTCAATGCCGTTCTTCACCGCTCCTTCTTCGAAGGTGGCACGCTGCTTGGCCATCTCTTCCGGCTTTTTCTTACCCATTGCACGGCGGAGCATGTCCGCGCCACCCAGGGTGTAGCCAGACAGGACCTGGGCGATCTGCATCACCTGCTCCTGATAGAGGATGATGCCGTAGGTTGGTTCAAGAATGTCTTTCAGTGACTCGTGCTGCCAAGTCGCATCCGGGTAGGATACTTCCTCGCGCCCGTGCTTACGGTCGATGAAGTTATCTACCATGCCCGATTGCAGTGGACCCGGACGGAACAGGGCTACCAGTGCGATCATATCTTCGAAACAGTCGGGCTGGAGACGCTTGATCAGATCTTTCATCCCGCGCGATTCAAGCTGGAATACCGCAGTGGATTCCGAGCGCTGCAGCATGGCAAACGACTTGGCATCGTCCATCGGGATCGCCGCGATGTTAACCGGCTCCTTGCCCTGCGCTTCAAGACGCGGGTTGATCATCCCCAGCGCCCAGTCAATGATGGTCAGGGTACGCAGACCCAAAAAGTCGAACTTAACCAGGCCCGCGGTTTCCACGTCATTCTTATCGAACTGGGTAACCGGGTTGGCCCCTTCCGCATCACAATACAACGGTGCGAAGTCAGTGATTGTGGTTGGCGAGATAACAACACCACCGGCGTGCTTACCGGCATTTCGCGTCACACCTTCGAGGATGCGACACATATCGATCAGATCTTTGACTTCCTCGTCGGCTTCATACACCTGCGGCAGTTGCGGTTCGGCCTCGAAAGCCTTGGCCAGCGTCATACCCGGCTCTGCCGGTACCAACTTGGAGATTCGGTCAACGAAACCATATGGGTGACCGAGTACACGGCCTACGTCACGGATAACCGCCTTTGCCGCCATAGTACCGAAAGTGATGATCTGAGATACCGCATCCCGGCCATACATCTCGGCAACGTGATCAATAACCTGATCACGCTTATCCATACAGAAGTCGATATCGAAATCGGGCATCGAGACACGTTCCGGGTTAAGGAAACGTTCGAATAGCAAGTCGAATTCCAGCGGATCAAGATCGGTGATATCCAGTGCATAGGCCACTAGCGAGCCCGCACCCGAACCACGGCCCGGTCCAACCGGTACCCCGTTGTCCTTCGACCACTGGATGAACTCCATTACGATCAGGAAGTAACCCGGGAAGCCCATCTGGTTGATTACTTTGAGTTCAACATCGAGGCGCTCGTCATATTCAGGACGACGCTCGGCACGTTCTTTCTCATCCGGGAACAAGAATTTTAGTCGGCGTTCCAGGCCCTCTTGCGACTCCTTGATCAGGAAGTCTTCAATGGTCATCTCCCCAGTCGGGAAGTTAGGCAGGAAGTATTCACCGAGGCGGACGGTCACGTTACAGCGTTTGGCGATCTCGACACTGTTTTCCAGTGCTTCCGGGATATCAGCAAACAGCTCGCACATCTCTTCTTCGCTGCGCAGGTATTGTTGTTCACTGTATAGCTTCGGCCGGTTAGGATCGGCCAAGGTGTAACCATCATGGATAGCCACGCGGATTTCGTGGGCATCGAATTGATCCGGCGTCAGGAAACGTACGTCGTTGGTTGCCACTACAGGCAGTTCAGCTTGCTCTGCCAATTCAATGGCGAAATGCAGGTAGGCTTCTTCATCAGGGCGACCCGTTCGGACCAGCTCAAGGTAGTAAGCATCCGCAAAATGCGTCTGATAAAACTCAACACATTTGCTGACCAATTGCTGGTTACCCTTGAGCAACGCCTTGCCGACATCACCGCTTTTACCGCCCGAGAGCAGGATCAATCCTTTCTTGTGCTCCACCAGCCATTCCTTGTCGATGACAGGAAGGTGCTGGACATGGCCACGCTGATAGGCTTTGGAGATCAACATGGTCAGATTCTGGTAGCCGTCGTTGTCACTAGCCAGCACGGTCAGATCACACAGTTCCTCCCCCATCTCTTCAGACATCACTTTAAAGTCCGCCCCGATGATCGGCTTCATACCGGCACCATGGGCAGCAAAGTAGAATTTCACCAAGCCACACAGGTTGGTGTAGTCCGTCAGCGCCATTGCGGGCATGCCCATGCCAGCCACGGTTTTCACCAGCGGCGGTACTTTGGACAAGCCGTCAACCATAGAGAAGTCACTGTGGACACGGAGATGAATAAAACGAGGTTCAGCCATGACTAACCAGAAT
Organism: Photobacterium rosenbergii; assembly: GCF_003026455.1. Lineage (GTDB taxonomy): Bacteria > Pseudomonadota > Gammaproteobacteria > Enterobacterales > Vibrionaceae > Photobacterium > Photobacterium rosenbergii. The sequence continues at coordinate 23,068 of NZ_PYMB01000029.1, read as the reverse complement.
AGAGTTGTTCAAAAAACAAGAAGGTGATTATAGCCCAAAGCACCATGGCTGTTGACTCTAATCACCATCTTTTGACACTGCAGGATTTAAAGGGATGCAAAAGCCCGCGGGTTGGCAGGATTATAACCGCCTTCAGTCCAGGCCAAGAATACGCTTGACCGGCTTGAAGCTTTTGCGGTGCTGCTCGATAGCGCCATGCTCAGCCAAAGCCTCGAAATGCGCCTTGGTCGGATAGCCCTTATGCTTGGCAAAGCCATATTGCGGATATTCAGCATCCAGCACTTCCATTTCGCGGTCGCGGGTTACCTTCGCCAAAATAGAAGCAGCGCTGATCTCGGCAACCCGCAGGTCACCCTTCACCACTGCTTGTGCAGCCATCGGCAACTCAGGAATACGGTTTCCGTCGACCAACACAAAGTCAGGCTGGACAGAAAGCCCGGCAACCGCACGCTGCATGGCCACCATGGTTGCCTGCAGGATATTGAGTTGGTCAATCTCTTCCGGCTCACAGCGGCCCAATGACCAAGCCAACGCCTTTTCCTTGATTTCATCAAACAGCAGGTTGCGCTTCTTCTCAGTCAATTTCTTTGAATCCGTCAGCCCCTCGATTGGGTTGGCCGGATCCAAAATTACCGCTGCAGTCACCACCGCGCCTACCAGCGGGCCACGGCCCACTTCATCAACGCCGGCAATGCAGGTTGCTACCGGATACTCAAACGGTTCTAGTTCTTTGCTCATGTTACTTATCAATTAGTTGCAGGACTGCGGCAGCCGCTTTCTGATCAGCGTTACACTTGATCAGCTGGTGCAGCCGGTTAAATTCAGCCATCAGTTCGGTATTGTCAGCGTCGAGGAATCGGTTTACCTCTGCAGCCAAGTTTTCTGGGGTGCAGTCATCTTGCAGCAATTCCGGCACCAATTCGCGATCAGCCAAAATATTGGCCAACGACACATACTTGGTTTTAAGCATTTTCTTGGCCAGCCATGCGGTTAGCGGCTTAACCTTATAACCCACCACCATCGGCCGTTTGACCAGCATACACTCCAGTGCCACGGTGCCAGATGCCAGCAATACCGCATCAGAGGCAATCATGACATTGCGCGCCGTATCGTCGACCAGCACGAAATCGAGTTCAGGTGCCGTTTCACGCCATGCTTGTTCAAACTGGGCCCGGCGCTTCTGGTTAACCAGCGCAACCACAAACCCGAGATCCGGGTGCTGCGCCTTGAGTAGCTTGCAGGTTTCGATAAACGGCGGAGCCAGTAGCTCCATTTCGCCGCCACGGCTACCCGGCAATACCGCCAGCCAGCGTTTGTCCTGCTCAAGCCCTAGTAACTCGCGCGCAGCAGCCTGATCGGTCTCCATCGGGATCGCATCGGCCATCGTATGGCCGATAAACTCGCACGGAACGTTGAACTTGTCGTAGAAGGCTTTCTCGAACGGCAGGAAGGCTAGCACCAGGTTGGTCGCCGCTTCGATTTTGAAGATCCGCTTCTGGCGCCAGGCCCATACGGACGGGCTGACGTAATGCACGGTTTTGATCCCGGCATCTTTGAGGTTACGTTCCAGCCGTAAGTTGAAGTCCGGCGCATCGATGCCGACAAAGACATCCGGCGGGTTGTCGGTGAAATACTTGACCAGCTCAGCCTTGACCTTGAACAGCCTTGGCAGGCGACCGAGCACTTCGACAATGCCCATCACCGCCAGCTCTTCCATATCAAACAGTGTCTCGCAGCCTTCGGCCTGCATCCGAGGCCCGGCTATACCGACAAACTCGGCATCCGGATACTGTTCTCGCACCGCCTGCATAAAGCCGGCACCTAAAATATCGCCGGAGATTTCCCCGGCGACAATTCCTATTCGAAGTGGCTTCGTCATGTTAACGAATAATTCCGCGTTCGGTGTTGATCAGCGCATCCAGGAACAAGCCAACAGACGGCCATTCTTCGGCCATCTCAGCCAATACCGGCTTCACTTCTTCCATGGTTTTACCTGAACGGTAAATTTCTTTGTAGGCGCGACGCAGGGCATGAAGCTCTTTCTTCTCAAAGCCATTACGTTGCAAGCCAACCAAGTTCAAACCGTAAGGTGTCGCGTGGTTACCCTGTGCCAATACGTATGGCGGCACATCTTGAACCACTGCCGAACAACCGCCAACATAGCTGAAGGCACCAACCGTACAGAATGGGTGGATCGCAGATAGCGCCATGACACCAGCATGGTCAGCAACGGTCACGTGGCCACCTAGGATAGAGTTATTGCCAATGTGAGTGTGGTTACCAACCACAACATCATGGGCAATATGGGCATTAACGCACAGCAGGTTATCATTACCTACGATGGTCACACCTTTGTCCTGGATGGTGCCACGGTGGATCTGGACGCTTTCGCGGATCACATTGCGATCACCGATTTCCAAGCGAGTCGGTTCACCGTTGTACTTCTTGTCCTGGCACTCTTCGCCGACAATGGCATACGGGAAGATACGGTTATCATTACCGATCTTGGTTGGCCCCTTGATCACAACATGCGACATGATCTCGTTGCCGTCACCAATCTCGACATCTTTGCCGATATAGGTAAACGGGCCAACCGTAACATTGGCGCCAATCTTAACGCCTTCTTCAATCACCGCCGATGGGTGAATCTGCGCAGTTTCGTGGATCATTAAAACTCTCGTCTTGCACATTTCAGCTCTGCTGAACAAACCACTTCGCCATCAACTTTCGCTACACCATTAAACATAGCAATACCGCGGCGCTCCTTCAGGAATTCCACCTCGATAACCAACTGGTCACCCGGTACAACCGGTTTGCGGAATTTACCGTTATCAACGCTAGCAAAGTAGTACAGCTCATTTTCAGCCGGCGCACCAAATGTTTTGAATGCCAGCAGGCCTGTTGCCTGAGCCATCGCTTCAAGGATCATCACACCAGGGAAGACCGGCATTTTTGGAAAGTGGCCAGTAAACTGAGGCTCGTTAACAGATACATTTTTGATACCTGTTAGGGTTTTACCTTCTTCGTAATGGGTTACGCGATCAATCATCAAAAACGGGTAACGGTGCGGAAGAAGCTCTTGAATCTCTGTAATATTCAGCGTTTTATTTTCGCTAGTCAAAACTGAATTCCTGTATAAAAAATTAAAAATGCGGTTTGCCCGAAAAGCAAAGCGGCCAGTTTACTTGGCCGCGAAGACGGTTCCTGGTAGGCGCTTATTCGCCTTTCTCCAGTTGCTTTTCAACAGCCTTAAGACGTTTGTTCATGTCGTCGATCTTCATCGTACGAGCGGCTGTCTTACGCCATTCTTTATTCGGCTGAAGTGGGATACCCGATGAATACATCCCCTTCTCTTCAATGCTGCGCATTACCATACCCATACCGGTAATGGTCACGCCGTCGGCGATTTCAATATGGCCATTGAGTACCGATGCACCACCGATAATGCAGTATTTACCAATTTTGGTACTGCCGGCAACAATGGTACCACCAGCCATAGCCGTACCATATCCGATCTGCACGTTGTGGGCGATTTGCATCTGGTTATCGATAATCACGTTATCTTCGATGATAGTGTCATCCAACGCGCCACGGTCAATAGTCGTACACGCACCAATTTCAACGCGGTTGCCAATACGAACGCTGCCCAGCTGTGGGATTTTCACCCATTCGCCTTTGTCGTTGGCATAGCCAAAGCCGTCTGCACCAATCACAGTGCTCGATTGGACTAGGCACTGCTCGCCAAGCACTACGCTGTGGTAAATAGTCACGTTAGCCCATAGTTTGGTGCCCGCACCAATCTGGGCATTCTTGCCGATAAAGCATCCCGCACCGATTTGGGCGTTATCACCAATCTGCGCGCCAGCCTCAATTACGGCATTGTGGCCAATAGAAACGTTCTCACCAAGCTGAGCGGTTGGGTCAACATAGGCAGAAGGCGCTATGTCAGACGCTGCAGCAGGAGTGGTATCCAATAGTTGGGCCACTTTTGCATACCCCAAGTAAGGGTCTGCCATTAGCAAGGCGTTACCTTCAAAGCCTTCAGCATCAGCCTCTTTGAGCATCACTGCTGCCGCTTGGCATTCTGCCAGTTGCTTACGGTATTTACTGCTAGACAGGAAAGTAATCTGGCCTTCTTTGGCCGTTGCCATCCCTGCAATAGATTCGATAACTACTGTGCCATCACCACGAAGTTCAGCACCCAGCTTAGCTGCTATATCAGCAAGAGTCATTCCAGCCATTCGATACCTTATATATTTTCTAATTCTGTGTTGGCATACCTAATACCAACCGGTAATTCTATCTTGTTCAACAGACAGACCCCATTATTGAGACGCCTATGTTGACCCAGAATATCATTCCACTTGGTAAGACCAGTATGCTAGGGGCTAACCGCCCAAAATAAAACAAGTCGAAAGATGAAGTTTACCAAAGTATCCCCCATGCTTTCGACTTATATGAAGAGTTTCTGAGATGTTAAGGCAAGCTTACTTAACGGCAGAAATCACTTTCGAAGACAGATCGTCACTCGGGCTTGCGTACAGTACCGCGTTAGCATCAACAACTAGATCGTAGCCTTCACGCTTAGCCACATCTTGAATCGCAGTGCGCAGCTTCTGAACCAACTTCTGCTCTTCCTCTGCGCCACGGCGACGCTGATCTTCCTGCAGGGCTTGCGCCTTCAGCTTGTAGTTAGACTCCAATGCCTGCATTTCGCGCTGTAGCTTAGTTTTCTCGCTTGAGCTCATCAGCTCGCCATCACGCTTCATTTTGTCAACTTTGGTCTTCATGCGGCCTTCGATGCCACGTAGTTCATCGATACGATCTTTGAACTCGTTACGTAGCTTTTCAGACACATTGTAACGCTGAGCCAACTGCGCCATTGCTTGACCCGTTGCCACATAACCCACCTTTTGTGCGGCTTCTGCGGCTTGGGCATAAAATGACGACGATAGAATCACAAGGCTAAGGCCAGCCGCTTTCATCCACTGTTTCAAAGGGTATCTCCTCAAATATTTAGAATGTTCGACCAATCGTGAAGGTGAAGAATTCTTCATCATCACCCTCGTATTTCTTGATTGGCTTAGCAACCGAGAATACGAGCGGTCCCATTGGCGACATCCACTGCAGGGCTGCACCATAAGACGCACGGATCAACGACGGATCGGAATAATCATTAATATACTTGCCTTCCGCGCTGCTTGGCACATCATATTCCGTATCCCACACCGTACCGGCGTCGACAAACACACTGGTACGAATTTGGTTGCGGACCTCATCGGACGCGAATGGCGTCGGGACGATCAGCTCCATACTGGCCAGCGCAACGGCGTTACCACCGGCTGCATCGTCTGAACCAACGTAAGTATTATTGTTACCGTTGCCTGGATTCACATAGATCGCTTTAGGGCCTACCGTGTTAGAACGGAAGCCACGCAAGGTCGAGAAACCACCGGCATAGTAGTTTTCGTAGAACGGCAACAGCTGGTCACTGCCATTATCCGTTGTACCATAACCATTACCGTAACCTACCCGGCCACGGAGCAATAGGCTGTAGCCGTGGTCTTCAGTCAGCGGGAAGTACTGGCGTACATCATACTGAGCTTTGAAATACTGGGCATCCGAGCCAGGAATCGTCATGCGGAATGTCGCACGCTGGTGGTTACCGGCGGTTGGGAAGTAACCTCGGTTAAGGTTATTTCGGGTCCAAGATACCGACCAGTTGAAGTCGTCCAGTTCGATAACATTATCGCCAGTGTTGAAGCCATGGATTAACTTGAACTTCTCAATCTGGACGTATTCCTGAGTATTGGAAATCTTGTTGTGATCGTAGCCCAAACCAAATTCGAAGAAGTTCAGTTCATCAAATGGGAAACCCCAGGTCAGGCTGGCACCGTAGCTCTGGTTGGTATAGTCAGAGATGTTGGCATCGGATGCCTCGAACTCGTTGTAGTACACCTTGCCGCCCAAACTAATACCATCGAGGGTAAAGTACGGATCACGGTACTCTAAGCTGACGTTTTTCTGGTAATCGTTCATCATCGCATTGATACCAAAACGATTACCGGTACCTAGGAAGTTATCCTGCTGGATACCTGCCTGGAAACTGATCCCTGATTCAGTACCGTAGCCGACACCAAAGTTGATGTTACCGGCATTGGCCTCTTTGACACTGTACTGCAGATCAACCTGATCGTCAGTGCCCGGAACACGGACAGTTTGGACATCAACCGTTTCGAAGAAACCGGTACGGCTCAAACGCTCTTTACCACGCTCTACCGAACGGGAGTTCAACCAACTACCTTCCATCTGGCGCATTTCACGGCGCAAAACTTCATCTTTAGTTGAGGTGTTGCCCGAGAAACCAATGTTACGGACATAGATACGCTTACCTGGTTCAACATTGACAATCAATGCGACTTCTTGGGTGTCATCGTCAAAGTCAGGAATGGTGTTGACCTGTGGGTAGGCATAACCGAGTTCGCCAAGCTTGCGCTTTAACGACTCTTCCAAAGCCGTCACTTCAGCGCCGTTGTAGACGTCGCCACCTTCAATAGCAACCAGAGATTCCAGCTCTGCACTCTTGCCTAGCAAATCGCCACGCAATTGTACGTTCTTGATTTTATACTGCTCGCCCTCGTCAACCTTCAGGGTGATGTATACCCCTTTCTTATCAGGAGAGATTGCAACTTGAGTCGAATCAAGTCGGTATTTTAGGTAACCATTGTTGAGGTACATTGAGCGCAAAGTCTCCAAGTCCCCTGCCAGCACCTGCTTCTGGTATTTCTTGTCAGCAAAGAAGTTCCACCACGATACTTCAGACTGAAGCTTGAATTTACCGCGCAGTTCCTCATCGCTAAATACATCGTTACCGATGAAGTTGATCTGCTGGATTTCAGCCGATACCCCTTCGGTGAACACGAACTTCAAGTCAGCACGGTTACGCGGCAGCGGCGTCACAACCGCCTGCACTGTCGCGTTATACTTACCAACGCTGTAGTAGAAGTCTTCCAGCCCTTTTTCAATTTTGCTCAGGGTGGTACGGTCGAGCGATTCACCGACACGGATGCGGGAGGCATCCAGGTTTTCCGTCAGCTGCTCTTCCTTGATCGCCTTGTTGCCAGAGAAGGTAATACTGGCAATCGTCGGGCGCTCCTGAACCTGAACCAATAAGGTATTCCCATCACGGAAAACTTGGATATCTTCGAAGTTGCCCGACGCAAATAGCGCCTGGATCATCTCGGAAATATCACCCTCATCGACATTGTCACCAACCCTTACCGGCATCTGGAGCAATGCGGCACCGAGCGTCACACGCTGGAGGCCCTCAAAGCGGATATCGTCTACTACAAATTGTTCCGCACTCTGCGCAACACTACTGCCAAGCAATAGTGTTGCGACCAACAGTTTTTTCATCGCCATTACTGTTCTGATTATTCCTTGCTAAAACGCTCTTATTAAAGGCGGGTAAAATCATTGAATAGCGCAACAGCCATTAATGCAACCAAAATGGCTGAGCCCACTCTATAGCCTATATCCTGAACACGTTCAGAAACAGGACGACGTGTTACCGCTTCGATGGCAAAAAACATCAAATGTCCACCATCCAATACCGGAAGCGGTAACAGATTCACAATCCCCAGATTGACACTGATCAAGGCTAAGAATCCCAAGAAATATACCACACCGTAATCGGCGGTCATTCCGGCACCTTTGGCAATCGAGATCGGGCCACTCAAATTTTTCATTGCCACATCGCCGGTCACCAATTTGGTCACCATATCAAAGGTCAATGTGACGAGCTGCCAAGTCTTTTCAGCAGCCTTACCTACCGCCTCAATCGGTCCATACTGCAAATCAATGCGGTACGATTCAGGCCATGGTTCTACTTTCGGCGCAAACCCTGCGTAGCCGACAAGCTCACTGCCGGACTCCTGCGACCCTGGCGTCAACGTCAATGCGACAGGCTCACCGTCACGTAGCACTTCCATCGCCAGCGCCTGCTGAGGATGAGAGCGTACCGCATCAACAACCTGCTGCCAGTCGGTCACGCTTTCCCCGTCGATTGCAATAATTTCGTCATTTAAGCGCAAACCGGCGGAGATTGCTGCTCCATCTTCCACAAGTTGTGAAATGACCAGAGTAATTTTAGGCGAGTATGGCGTGATCCCCAATGTAGTAAGCACGCGCTCACTTTCCGGATCAAACGACCAGCTCGACAAATCGAGTTGCTTCTCGATTTCGTAACTGTTACCAGGTTCGGTAACAGTCAACACCATTTCTTTGTCGCCAATATGGGAAATCATCGCCATATTAACGGATTCCCAATCTGCGGTTTTGATTCCTGAAATGGTCTTTAGTTCCATTCCACTTTCAATTCCTGCCTCAGCAGCAATCGATTGTGGTGCGATTTCACCAATCACCGGCTTCACAGCCGGAACCCCAATCAGATAAACAACCCAGTAAGCAACGATAGCAAACAAGAAGTTAGCTAATGGGCCAGCAGCCACAATGGCACTGCGTTGCCATAGCTTTTTATTGTTGAACGCCATATGGCGGCGATCTGAATCGACCGGCTCAACTCGCTCGTCGAGCATTTTGACATAGCCCCCTAAAGGGATCATCGCCAAGGTATATTCAGTGCCATCTTTACCCACTTTGCGCCAAAGGGCCTTACCAAAGCCAATAGAGAACTTCTCGACATAAACCCCGCAACGGCGTGCAACCCAGAAGTGCCCGTATTCGTGTACGGCAATCAATATGCCGAGGGCGAGTAGAAATGCGCCTAGGTTCCACAATATTCCTGTCATAACGATACCTTACGTATTACTTCCTGTGCCAAGACCCGGGTCATTCTATCTAGCTCAATAACGCTTTCCAAGTCGGTTGGTTCAACCAGTGAGGCAGACTCCAATACCTGGCTGTTCACCTTGGCAATATCGGTAAAGCCCAAGCGATTATCCAAAAATGCCGCGACGGCCTCTTCATTGGCCGCATTAAGCGCTGTGGTCGCCGCTTGGCCGCTAAAGCAAGCGTCCATCGCCAACTTCAGGCATGGGTAGCGAGCAAAGTCCGGCTTGAGGAAGGTAAATTCACCAACCTGGCTGAAATCCAGCGGCGCAACACCTGCATCCACTCTTTCAGGATAGGACATTGCACAAGCAATCGGGGTTCTCATATCAGGTAACCCCATTTGGGCCAGCACTGAGCCATCTTTGTACTGCACCATAGAATGGATAACAGATTGCGGGTGAATAATCACATCCATCTGCTCACGCGAGGCATTAAACAACCAGCGGGCCTCGATGAACTCCAAGCCCTTGTTCATCATAGTGGCTGAGTCGACAGAAATTTTCGGCCCCATCGACCAATTCGGGTGGGCAATCGCCATCGCCGGCGTCACTGCAGCCAACTCACTCACATCGGTATAACGGAACGGGCCACCTGAACCAGTCAGTAAGATTTTGCTCACCCCTGCTGCATCAAGGTCACAATACCCCATCGCGCGCTGAACTTGCTCTGGCAAGCTCTGGAAGATGGCATTGTGTTCGCTGTCTACCGGCAACAACTCAGCGCCGTATTCACGGCAGGCATCGATAAACATTTGCCCAGACATCACCAGGGCTTCTTTGTTTGCCAGCAAAATACGCTTGCCAGCCTTAACCCCAGCCATAGTAGGCAGCAAACCCGCTGCACCGACAATCGCCGCCATCACGGTATCAATTTCATCAAGCGACGCGACCTGGCACATTCCGGCTTCACCGGCCAACACTTCGGTTGCCACGCCATGCTGTTTGAGCTGTATGCGCAATTGCTCAGCCGCACTTTCCGAGGCCATTGCCGCGTACTTGGGCTGCCATTGGCAGCACAGCTCAAACATTTTCTGGCTATTGCTACCCGCAGCGAGGGCTACAACGTCAAACAACTCGGGATTCTGTGCAGCAACAGCCAAAGTGCTGCTCCCTATAGATCCCGTCGCACCAAGAATCGTTAACTTACGCATACTATCACTTAACAACAAACAATCATTGACTGGCCAATTGAGCATGGCACTCAAGCCGGTAGCAAACAAGTAAGTAATGACTCACACTACCGGCATGAAATAGAAAGTTGGCTTACACCAACCATAAATACAGTAGGGCAAAAACAGGAAGGGCAGCTGTCAGGCTATCAATACGGTCAAGAATACCACCATGGCCTGGTAGGATATTACCGCTGTCTTTGATACCAGAGACGCGCTTGAACATACTCTCGACCAAGTCACCCAGTACAGAAGCGACGACAGTGATCACTGCAATCAATAACAAGCTAGACACGCTCGTAAATGGGATCCCCATCAACGCCGCACCGCCCCAAGTTACCGCGACAGCCAGTACCGCGCCACCAATCAAGCCTTCAATTGTCTTGTTCGGGCTAACGGCCGGGGCCATCTTGTGTTTACCAAAACGCTTGCCAGAGAAATACGCACCGGTATCGGCAGCCCATACCAAGAAACACACCAGCATCACCAGTTTGGCGCCATGATATGGGTTCTCAAGGTAATTTACCGCGCGGAGCATTAACACGCTCCAGAAGAAAGGTAGCAAGGTCAGCAAGCCAAAGAGGTGCTTTAGAGGAGGGGCCGAAGACCAGAACTTGGTACTACCCGGGTAGCTAATGGCCAATGCCGAGGCAACAATCCACCATAGGCCGCCAATCAGCAGCATCGACTGGTGAGATGCGGCCAGTGAGGCCAGCGTCTCGACATCGGTTGGCATAACCACCAGCGAAGCCACCATGGCCGCAACCGGAAGAGCCATCGCCGCTAGACGCGATTTTGTTTCAACAAATTGTGTCCACTCCCAGAAACCCAGCAGGGTAATAGCCGCAAGGGCTGCAATGAAAGCAGGAAAAGGCAAAAGGAAAATTCCTGCGATAACTAAGGGAGCGAGAATGACTGCGGTAATAATACGTTGCTTAAGCAAACTGCGTCCTCTCATTTTTCTATTGTGACCGTGCCCAACGGCAACGGTGTTTCGGGTAATCCAATTACCAGTAAAAAAGGCATCGAGACCATAGCCAGATGCCCTATAAAATACATAATCCTGTCAGCGCCGACGAGCGAAAAGTTACTTATCCATTAACGCTTGGATTTGCTCACCAGTACAACCAAAACGGCGTTCCCGGTTAACAAACCACGCAACAGCCTCAGCAAAGCTCTCTTCATCGAAATCTGGCCAGTGCTGCTCGGTAAAGTAAAGTTCGGCGTAAGCCGTTTGCCACAGCATGAAATTACTGATTCGGCACTCACCGCTGGTACGGATCAGGAGATCGACATCGGGTAGGCCTGCTGTGGATAATCCTGAAGCCAACATTTCTTCAGTGATATCTGATTCTGTGAGTCCTTGCTCAGCAGCCTGCTGAACAAGTTGCTTTGCAGCATGTAAAATATCCCATTGGCCGCCGTAATTAGCTGCCACGTTCAGCACCAAGCCGGTATTGTCGGCGGTCAATGCTTCTGCATCTGCGATTTTTTTCTGCAAGCGCTCGCTGAACCGGTGGGTATCACCGATGATTCGCAAGCGAATATTGTTCTTGTGTAGGCGCTTCACTTCACGACTGAGTACAGTCATGAATAATTCCATCAGCAAAGAGACTTCGTCTTCGGGCCGGCGCCAGTTCTCGCTGCTAAATGCAAACAGAGTGACACACTGGATCCCCAGTCGACGTGCGGTCGAGACAGTCTTACGTACGGCTTCAACGCCGGCCTTATGGCCAAACACTCGAGGCTTGCCCTTGGCTTTTGCCCAGCGTCCATTGCCGTCCATGATCACGGCAACGTGCTTTGGCAAGCTGTCAGTACCAAGTGCAGTATCGATTGTATGCTCTGCCATACATCTCCCTCAAAAAAAAGCGCTGTGCTGCACGCACAGCGCCCTAAACCATATCAAGCAATCGAACTTAAGGCTAAGCCTTAAACTTCCATTAGCTCTTTTTCTTTCGCTTCTAGGATCACTTCGATGTCCTTAACCGCTGCATCAGTCAGCTTCTGGATATCGTCCTGAGCGCGACGGTCGTCATCTTCAGAGATTTCTTTGTCTTTTAGCAGTGCTTTAACGTCTGCGTTTGCGTCACGGCGGATGTTACGAACAGCAACACGGCCCTGCTCAGCTTCAGCGCGAACGATCTTAACCAGATCACGACGACGCTCTTCTGTTAGCGGTGGCAATGGAACGCGGATCACAGTACCTGCAGACATTGGGTTTAGGCCAAGGTCAGACATCATGATCGCTTTTTCAACTTTTTGCGTCAGCTCTTTGTCGAACACTGTGATTGCCAGTGTACGAGAGTCTTCAGCAACAACGTTAGCCAATTGCTTAAGCGGAGTGTTTGCACCGTAGTACTCTACGTAGATAGTATCTAGTAGGCTTGGGTGTGCACGGCCAGTACGAACTTTAGCCAGCTGGTTTTTCAGCGCTTCAACGCTTTTGCCCATGCGCTCTTGCGCATCTTGTTTAATTGCATCAATCACGATTAATACCCTTAATGATTCGGTAAAGACGGGAGCCTAGGCGCTCCCGAAAAGAATAAGTGGCGTCACTTACTCGCAAGACTTAGTCGTTAGAGATCAACGTACCTTCCTGCTCACCCATTACCACACGGCGTAGGGAACCAGGTTTGTTCATGTTGAACACGCGAATTGGCATGCTGTGGTCGCGAGCAAGCGTAAATGCGGCCAAATCCATCACTTTCAGTTCTTTCTCAAGAACATCTTGATAGCTTAGCTTATCACAAAGAACCGCATCTGGGTTCTTAACTGGGTCATCTGTGAACACACCGTCAACTTTTGTTGCTTTCAGTACCACATCAGCTTCGATTTCGATACCACGTAGGCATGCTGCTGAGTCAGTAGTGAAGAACGGGTTACCAGTACCAGCAGAGAAGATGACTACGCGGCCTTGGCGAAGTTGGCTAATCGCATCAGCCCAGTTGTAGTTGTCACAAACGCCGTTCAAAGGAATTGCTGACATTACTCGAGCGTTCACATAGGCACGGTGTAGCGCATCACGCATTGCCAAACCGTTCATCACGGTTGCAAGCATACCCATGTGATCGCCCACAACTCGGTTCATACCTGCTTCAGCTAGGCCTGCACCACGGAACAGGTTACCACCACCGATAACAAGGCCAACTTGTACACCTAGTTCAATCAGTTCTTTGATTTCCTGAGCCATGCGGTCAAGAACTTGTGCATCAATACCAAAACCTTCCTCGCCCTGCAGTGCTTCCCCACTGAGTTTGAGCAGAATACGTTGATAAGTCGGTTTAGGATTCGTGGTCATTAGTTTACCTTCCAGGCTTACAAATATAGATACGGAGTTGTAAAAAGACCGCAGCCTAGGCTACGGTCTTTGGAGTTCTTAGCAAGAAGGATTAACCCTTCTGTACTGCTGCTACTTCTTCAGCGAAGCTCATTTCTTGAGCTTTCTCGATACCTTCACCAACTTCTAGGCGGATGAAGTTAGAAACTGTAGCGCCTTTCTCTTTAAGGATTTCGCCAACAGACTTCTTAGGTTCCATGATGAATGGCTGACCAGTTAGAGAGATTTCGCCTGTGAATTTCTTCATGCGGCCAACAACCATCTTCTCTGCGATTTCAGCTGGCTTGCCTTCGTTCATCGCGATTTCAACCTGAACCTGACGCTCTTTTTCAACAACGTCTGCAGGTACGTCTTCTGGGTTCACGAACTCAGGCTTAGAAGCCGCTACGTGCATAGCGATGTGCTTCAGAGTTTCTGCGTCGCCGTTACCAGCTACAACAACACCGATGCGGTCGCCGTGACGGTAAGAAGCGATGTTCTCGCCTTCGATGAACTCAACGCGACGGATAGAGATGTTCTCACCGATCTTAGCAACTAGCGCTACGCGAGTTTCTTCGAACTTAGCCTGAAGAGCTGCAACGTCTAGGCGCTCAGCTAGAGCAACGTCTAGTACTTCGTTAGCAAAAGCTAGGAAGCTTGCATCTTTAGCAACGAAGTCAGTCTGGCAGTTAACTTCAAGAAGAGCTGCAACACCGTTCGCGTCTTTGATTAGGATTGTACCTTCAGCAGCAACGTTACCTGCTTTCTTAGCAGCTTTAGCAGCGCCGCTCTTACGCATGTTTTCGATCGCTAGCTCAATGTCAGCGTTAGCTTCAACAAGCGCTTTTTTACATTCCATCATGCCTGCGCCAGTACGTTCACGCAGTTCTTTAACTAGGGCAGCTGTAACTGTTGCCATTGTTATATCCTCAGTTTTGAATACTTGGTGTAAAAATCAGGGGCCATGATCGGCCCCTGGTAACCATTCTTAGTTTACACAAGGTAACTTAAGATGCTCAAAGGAGCGCGGCTATTATTCAGCTTCTACGAAACCGTCTTGCTCAGCTTGAGCAACGATGTCTTGGTTGCGGCCTTCAGTAACAGTCTGAGCAACAGCACCAGTGTAAAGCTGGATAGAACGGATTGCGTCATCGTTACCTGGAACAACGAAGTCAACGCCGTCTGGGTTAGAGTTAGTATCTACTACTGCAAATACTGGGATACCCAGGTTGTTCGCTTCTTTGATTGCAATGTGCTCGTGATCAGCATCGATTACGAACATAGCGTCTGGTAGGCCGCCCATGTTCTTGATACCGCCTAGAGACTTCTCAAGCTTCTCCATTTCACGAGTACGCATTAGCGCTTCTTTCTTGGTTAGCTTGTCGAAAGTACCGTCTGTAGACTGAGTTTCAAGATCTTTTAGACGCTTGATTGACTGACGAACAGTTTTCCAGTTAGTCAGCATACCACCCAACCAACGGTTGTTTACGTAGTACTGGTCACAGTTAACTGCAGCTTCTTTGATAGATTCGCTGGCTGCACGCTTAGTACCAACGAAAAGGATCTTACCCTTGCGAGCAGCAATCTTGTTGATTTCTGCTAGAGCGTCGTTGAACATTGGTACAGTTTTCTCAAGGTTGATGATGTGCACCTTGTTACGAGCACCGAAGATGAACGGCTTCATCTTAGGGTTCCAGTAACGAGTTTGGTGACCGAAGTGAACACCAGCCTTAAGCATGTCGCGCATTGATACAGTTGCCATTGAATATTCCTCTATGGGGTTAGGCGTCCACATATCCCATCTTACCGACCCAGACAACGCCTTAGGCGTTACAGCTTCGCGAAAAACTGCTGGGCACCCCGGAAGATGTGCCGATATGTGTGAGTGATTAATAAAAGTTTAGTGCAATCGGCGTAAATGAATCGAAATCCAATTACCCGATCACGGCGCGCTTTATACCATATTTTCGCAACCAAAATCCAGCACCAATCTCTTCAATTCAGCGATTGTACCGAATCTTGGTTTCCATCCAGCCCCCTCACTGTTACCATGTAAAGAAGAAGTAACAATCAAACAGAGAAGATTGAATGAGCATCAAGATCAAAACGGCTGAAGAGATCGAAAAAATGCGCGTTGCCGGCCGTTTGGCCGCTGACGTGCTAGAAATGATCGAACCTCACATCAAAGAAGGTGTGACGACGGATGAACTAAACCAAATCTGTCATGATTATGCGTTGGAAAAAGGCGCCTACTCGGCTCCGCTTGATTACCACGGTTTTCCGAAATCTATCTGTACGTCTATCAACCACATCGTGTGCCATGGCATCCCTGCAAGCCAGGATGAGATGGGTAGCAACGGCCAGATGAAGCCTGCTGTTTTGAAGAACGGCGACATCATCAACGTTGATATCACGGTTATCGTCCCGAACGATGAAAATGCCGACTTGAGCGTACGCCCTGAAGGCTACCACGGCGATACATCAAAAATGTTCCTGGTCGGTGACGTCTCCCCTGCAGACAAGCGCCTTTGCCGCGTGACTCAGGAAGCGCTGTACGTCGGCATGCGTAAAGTGAAGCCTGGTGCCCGCGTTGGTGATATCGGCACGGCAATTGAGAAATTCATCAAAGACAATAACAAGAAGAATCCACTGAACAAGTATTCTATTGTTAAGGATTTCTGTGGCCACGGTATTGGCAGCGAGTTCCATGAAGAACCGCAGGTAGTCCACTACCGCAACGGTGACCGTACCGTACTGAAAGCGGGTATGTGTTTCACTATCGAGCCGATGATCAATGCTGGTAAGTTCGGCTGTACCGTAGATGCCCAGGATGACTGGACGGTATACACTGGTGACGGCAAGAAGTCAGCCCAGTACGAACACACCATCGTGGTAACAGAGACAGGTTGTGAAGTGCTGACCCTACGCGGTGATGACACCATCCCACGCCTAATGAACAACTAAGCCATGCCTAGCATGACTTAATCAACTGCTGAGCCGACCTTTAGGTCGGCTTTTTTATTGCTATCAGTCCCGACCATGATAGGGTTATATCAAGAGTATTGACTATGCATGGACGGCAATGACAGATCCTATTTCTCACCCAGAGACCGAACAGCTCGACCCGATGGCGCCAGAGCAACTACGCCTAGAGCTCGACCAGTTTACCGACAACCAGAAAGCCCAGTTTCTGGCCCATAGCCCGGTAACCAATTTGGTCGAAGCCCGCTCCCGCTACATCGACCACCTGCTCGAGCGGTTGTGGCAACATTTTGGCTTAGCCGATCACCCAACCCTGGCCTTGATAGCTGTCGGCGGCTATGGCCGTGGTGAATTGCACCCACTCTCAGATGTCGACATCCTGATCTTGAGTCAGGATCCTATTGACGATAACACCGGTAATACCGTCAGTGCCTTCCTCACCCTGCTATGGGATCTCAAGCTTGATGTCGGCCACAGCGTGCGTACCATCGATGAGTGCATCAACATCGGCCAGGACGACCTGACCGTCGCCACCAACTTGCAAGAATCGCGCTGGTTGTGCGGTAATCAAGAGACCTACCAGCAGCTAGAAGAGCGCTTGAACGATGGCAGTTTCTGGCCCAGTGAACAGTTCTACCAAGCCAAGCTGGATGAGCAGAAAACTCGCCATGCCCGTTATCACGATACCACTTACAACCTTGAGCCGGATATCAAATCCAGCCCGGGCGGCCTGCGCGATATCCATACCCTAAGCTGGGTAGCCCGCCGCCATTTCGGTGCCACCAGCCTGTTGGAAATGAGCCGATTTGGCTTTTTGACTGATGCCGAATACCGCGAACTGGTCGAATGCCAGGACTCGCTATGGCGGATCCGTTTTGCCCTTCATTGCGAGCTGCGCCGCTACGACAACCGCCTGACCTTCGGCCACCAAGCCTCCGTCGCTGAACTACTTGGCTACCAAGGCGAAGGTAATCGTGGGGTAGAAATGATGATGAAGGACTTCTACCGCACCCTTCGTCGTGTCGCCGAGCTCAACAAAATGCTATTACAGCTATTTGACCAAGCGATCCTCAACAAGGGAAGCGCCCAGGAGCCGGTCGTGCTCGATGAAGACTTCCAGCTACGTGGCCACTTGATAGAGGCGACCAAGCCGGCGCTATTCCAAGCCCGGCCTGAGACTATCCTCGATATGTTCCTGCATATTGCCCGCAACTCGCAGATTGAGGGGATTGCAGCCCCTACCCTGCGCCAACTGCGTACGGCAAGACGCCGGCTCAACCGCTTCCTGATAGAGATCCCGGCAGCCAGAGACAAATTCATGGAACTGGTCCGCCAGCCCAACTGCTTGCTACGAGCATTTAAACTGATGCACCGCCATGGTGTCCTCTCTGCTTACCTGCCGCAATGGAGCCAGATCGTCGGCCAGATGCAATTTGATCTGTTCCATGTCTATACCGTTGACGAGCACACTGTCCGGCTACTCAAGAACATCAACAAATTCAGTGATCCGGCCAACCGCGACCGGCACCCGATCTGCTGTGAGGTCTACCCGCGTGTCACCAAGAAAGAGCTCCTGTTACTGGCTGCCATTTTCCATGATATTGCCAAGGGTCGGGGCGGCGATCATTCCGAGCTCGGTGGTGTCGATGCCTACGAGTTCTGTATCCAGCACGGCCTGTCCAAACCCGAGGCCAATCTGGTCAAATGGTTGGTCAACCAGCACCTGCTAATGTCAGTGACTGCCCAGCGCCGCGATATCTACGATCCTGAGGTCATCACCGAGTTTGCCAAGGAAGTACGCGACGAGGAGCGGCTCGATCACCTGATCTGCTTAACCGTGGCAGATATCTGCGCTACCAACCAAGAGCTATGGAATAGCTGGAAGCGGACTCTACTGGCTGAGTTGTACTACTCGACCCAGAAAGCCCTGCGCCGCGGGCTGGAAAACCCACCGGATATCCGCGAGCGGATCCGCCACAACCAACAGATGGCATCAGCCCTGCTGCGTAGCGAAGGCTTCGCTCCACGTGATATTGAAGTGCTTTGGCAGCGTTTCAAGGCCGACTACTTCCTGCGTCATACCCACAAACAAATCGCCTGGCATGCAGAAGCTATCCTCAAGCATGAGGATCACAGCAAGCCACTGATCTTGATAAGCCAAAAACCAACCCGTGGCGGTACTGAAGTCTTCGTATACTGTCAGGACAAACCTAAGCTGTTTGCCATTGTGGTGTCAGAGCTAGACAAGAAAAACCTCAGTGTCCACGATGCCCAGGTCATGACCAGCAAAGACGGCTTTGCCCTTGATACCTTCATGGTGCTCGACCCGACCGGCAAAGCACTGGGAGAAAACCGCCACCAGACCGTTCGTCGAGCCCTAGTCAACGCCCTGACTCACATGAAGTCCGATCGCAAGAAAAAGCGGCCGCCGTACAAACTTCAGCACTTCAACGTCAAAACCAAGGTTGATTTCTTACCAACAAAATCGGGTAAGAAGACCATGATGGAATTGGTGGCGTTGGACATGCCAGGCCTGCTAGCCCGTGTGGGCTCGGTGTTTGCCCGCCAGGGGATCAGCCTGCAGGCAGCCAAAATCACCACTATCGGCGAGCGAGCTGAAGACTTCTTTATCGTGACTAACCAGGACGGTGAGCAACTCAGCGAAGAGCAACAAGTGCAGCTGAGGGATGCACTGATAGAGCGGCTAGAAAAGAAATAGTTACAAGCCAAACGGAGGGCCAGCGAGTCTGGCCCGTCGTTATCAAGCCGCTGGGAATATCCCGTTAATTGAGACCAATAACAACGCCTAACCCTATACATAACAATAGAAACACGAGGCCAGTATGTACCCAAACCTCACCGCCATCGGCGTCGAAAAGCCAGACACCATTGAACGCTACAGCCTGCGGCAGGAAGCCGCCCATGACATTTTAAAAATCTACTTTGCCAAGCAGAAGGGAGAGTTGTTCGCCAAGAGTGTGAAGTTTAAATTTCCCCGCCAGCGCAAGTCAGTGATGGTGAACAGTGGTAGCCGGGAGTACAAAGAAGTTACCGAAATCAACCGCACCCTGACCTTTATCATCGATGAGCTCGATGGCATCACTAACAAAAAGCATAGTGAAGTCGATATCAAGAAAAAGATCCTTAGCGATTTACGCCACTTAGAGCAAGTGGTAAGCCATAAGATCGCCGAGATCGAGGCGGATCTAGAAAAGCTAAAGTGATCGCCCCTACCTTCTGCTGGTTTTCATAGAAGATTAAGCCAGAAAGTGTCAGACCGTGATACCGTTCCAACCCGCTATTTCTCGCGGGTTGGCGTTGGAACCTTAGACTGCATCAGCCTGTTTGGCCCATCCTTCTAGCCAAGGCATCGCCACTTCCAGTGCATCAAAATTGACACAGGCATCGACGTCCAACCGCTCAGCCAGTGGCTTCGCTTGAAGTTGGAGCAGCAACTCATCAAACTGCCGCCCACCGCCACAGAAGCGATCTTCACCATAACTGGAATCACCCAGAGAAATGACCCCGTAGCGCAGTTGGGGCATCAAAGGGAAAGTATCATTAAGCGCCTGATAGAGAGGCAGTAAGTTATCGGGGATCTCTCCCTGACCGGTTGTGGACGAGACCACCAGCGCCAGATCCTGCTGGTACCCAAGAAACTCATCCAAAGTTGGCTCGAGAAAGAGCTCAACCTGATGGCCCGCCTCAACCAAATAGCGCTCTACCTCTTGGGCAACCTCTTCAGCCCCGCCGAACACCGAGCCGACAAACACACCTATTTTCGCCATCATCCAACACCATCCTTTGTGCCCAAACTACTCGATAATATTAACTGTGGTCTTTGAAGAGGTTAGATGCAAGTTTATTAGCTATCTGGCATTACAAAGCGCTGAAGTTACTGGTCGCAGAAGTTACGAAGCATCAGGCATCATCAAAGCCGGAGCCCAATCAAAGGCGTCCATCACCCGCATCCATGCCTCGTCTACACCGGCACGAATATCGAGCATTTCGCCAGTCAGCGGATGCTGGAGCTGCAGGCGCGAAGCATGCAGCATCAAGCGGCGGCAGTCGTAATTGTCACGGAACATCCTATTATGGCGGCCATCACCGTGGTTCACATCACCGATAATATGGTGGCTCAGATGGTGCATATGGCGGCGGAGTTGGTGCTTGCGTCCAGTTTCTGGCTTCATCTCAACCAAGGTATAGCGACTAGTCGCATAGCGGCCAACCGGGATATCTGTTTCCACTTTGGCTAACGGCGCATAGGCGGTGACTGCAGACTGGGCTTCTTTATCTTGATTGGCATCTTTATCAGCAATTTTATCCAACTCTTCTTTGAGCGGGTAATCGAGTACCGCCGCTTCCTTGACCCACCCTCGAACCACAGCATGGTAGGTCTTTTTCACATCACGCCCAGCGAACATCGGCATCATCAACGACGCGGTTTCACTCGATAAGGCAAACAACAGTACCCCGGATGTTGGCCTATCTAGTCGGTGCAGTGGGAACACGTGCTGACCGATTTGATCACGAAGGGTCTGCATCACAAACACGGTTTCATGGCGGTCAAGCCAAGAACGATGCACCAACATACCTGCAGGCTTGTTGACAGCAACCAGATATTCATCGCGATAAAGGATCTCGAGTTCCATCACTACTTACTCTTAAATAATTGGTCAAGTTCACGGGTCACCGCCAAGATAGCCGGTAGGCCCTTGGCGTCTTTCATCGCTTCCTCGACATAGGGGGAAATTTCAAAGGCGGCAGGCAATGCCATATTCATAGCGATCATATGGCTGAGCTTGGGAATAAAAATCCACTGAAGCCATTGCTCGCAGCGAAGGGTATCAATGGCAAATGGCTGACTACTGCTGAGCGCCTCAATAGAAGGTTGCTCGGCCTCCCAATAATCATTCTCTTGCAATACCGTGGCGAGCTTTTCCAATAACTGTTGGCAATGACGGGCTTTATCCATCACGGGACCTCTACAATGATTATCTTCGAAATTAAGGATTGTCTGGATTAAGGTGGCGAAGGATACCACCTCCCAAGCGCTAGCCCAAGGTAACCCTCGTGGATGCCGAGCGAGAAATTGTCATCGCAACTGCACCACAATGGGGTTTGGTATATACTCGTTGTCCTTGATTGAGGAGCACTGAGACTGCCAATGGATAATTTTCATACCCTTACCCAACTCCTAGACAACGCTGGCTGCCAGTACAAGATTTTCGATCTTGGCCGCCGGGTCAATGAGATCGACGTCGAGCAATTCAAGGCAGTGGAAGAAAACCGCCAGCCTTATCCATGGCCGCTGCAGCAGCATGCCCATCTGTCTATCTCATTCTGGCAGACTGGCAATCCACCGTGGATTTGGTTTCTGCGCCTACCGCTAGATGAGCGCGGCCTACTCAAACAAGCCGCTGTCGGTGATTTCATTAAATATGTTATCGAAGCCATGGGGGCAACCCTCAACAGCACACCGACTGAAGAAGAGCAGGAAAAGCTGGCTGCTAACCCTTATACCTTCAAGCCAAGCGATGACAAGATGGCTATTTTCCATGCCCAGTTGCGAAGCCAACTCGCGCTACCTGCGAGTCAATACTACGAGCATGCCCAGTATTACCTGACAGGCGATCTAGGCTGGGACAAATGGCAAGGGGTTGGCCTGCAGGGCCTAGCCGATGTCTGTGCCCGTATTAAGCAGGAAAACAACGCAACGTTGCTGCGAAAAGCCATCAACAACCTGCCACTGACGCCTTTCTATGCCTTGCTTGGCTGCCTTGAGCATTGCCAACTGCCGGAGCCATTGGCTGCTCGCTTGGCCGAACGCCTTGAACAAGAAATCACTGTCGACACCCCGGATTTGTTTTTAGTTGCAGCTTTGATCCGTGCCCTGTCAGGCGCTGGAGCGCCGCTGCTTCGTAAACAGTTGGAAAAATTACTGGCCCAACCCGAACTTTGCCATCCAGAGGTGTTAGTCGCTATTGCCGGTCGATGCTGGAATGGTTTGGCCGATACCCAAGTCGCCACCACCTTCCTACTTCGCCTTGCCGAGGCCGGCGAACAGGCACTGTTCAACCAGTTATTTGCCGACTTGGTTATGCTGCCAATGCTACGCGGGATCATGCTGCAGGTTCTTCACGGCCAGGCTGACCCGGCACTAGTCGATGCCATCACCAAGCTCCAGCAACACGCCAGAAACGCTCAGTAATTCTAGAGAACCTTTCCCCGGCTCACCCTGCCGGGGAGAGAAAAAGGATATTTTGATATGGAAAACCTGCTGGGTATTTTACTTATGGCTGTTGTTGGCTACCTGTTCTGGCAGCAACGACGACAGACTGAACTAGCCAACTATTTCATCAACCAGCGCTGCGAGCACCTAGGGCTACAACTGCTCAATACTGCAAGGGGGGAGCACCGCCTGCGGGATCGCAACGGCCGCTGGGGCTGGCATACTATCTACCTATTTGAATTTTCTGCCGATGGTCAAGATGCCTACCAAGGGCATATCGTCATGAAAGGCTTCCACCCACTGACGATCCATGTACCACCGCATAGGATGCCGGGGGAATAAATGGGGTGCTGGGTGCTGGGTGCTGGGTGCTGGGTGCTGCAGTGATATGACCCCCGTAAAGTAGACACGGGGGTTAGTTTCCAAGTTCGTACATCATGGGACTCAGTCCACCATTAGTCCCATGCCTTCTGACTATATTGTAATAGCCATCGATATAGTTGCGACACTC
>NZ_PYMB01000028.1 GCF_003026455.1 Photobacterium rosenbergii | reverse complement strand
AGGTCTATCGCCAAGCGGTAAGGCAACGGGTTTTGATCCCGTCATTCCCTGGTTCGAATCCAGGTAGACCTGCCATCATTTAACTTAACGGTTATCTCACGATAATTCGGTAAGTATGCGGAAGTGGCGAAATTGGTAGACGCACCAGATTTAGGTTCTGGCGCCGCAAGGTGTGAGAGTTCAAGTCTCTCCTTCCGCACCATTATTTAAATTGACCATCGTAGATGTTCAGTTTGATGTTAGAGAAAACGCTGAGTGATCAGCTACAATATATGCGGAAGTGGCGAAATTGGTAGACGCACCAGATTTAGGTTCTGGCGCCGCAAGGTGTGAGAGTTCAAGTCTCTCCTTCCGCACCATTCTCTCTAACATGCTCAGAAGAGCACACTGCAGGGCTATCGCCAAGCGGTAAGGCAACGGGTTTTGATCCCGTCATTCCCTGGTTCGAATCCAGGTAGCCCTGCCATATTTTGCTTAACGTCATTAATGATTCATTGCTAAAATGAAATTAGACGGTAAGTACGCGGAAGTGGCGAAATTGGTAGACGCACCAGATTTAGGTTCTGGCGCCGCAAGGTGTGAGAGTTCAAGTCTCTCCTTCCGCACCATATTTAGAAACCCACCTTTTGGTGGGTTTTCTTATGTCTGGCACTTGGATAACGATATACATCAGCATCCAAAAAGTTAGACAACAGATTTTACAACCAACTCAATGATCGTATCTCTCTGGTTGTTAAGCCGAATGTTTATCAATAAACATTCGGCTTTTTTCTTTCTGCAGACTGTTAATTAGCAAGAAAAAGCCCGCTACATCCCCATCGCATACTTCAATACTTTCTGCTTGATAGGCCCGGCTTGCTCGGCCAACTTCAATCCAGCATTACGCAAAAACTTCACCGGCAGCAAATCATTACTGAACGTGGTATAGAAAAAGTCCATCCCGCTTTGCATCAATAAGTTATCAGGACGGCGGCGGCGCTCATAAGCTTTGAGTACTCGTTGCTGCGGCCAATCCTGCCCTGCTTTCTCAATTTCATGCAGCAACACATCGACATCCTTGAAGCCAAGGTTGACTCCCTGTCCTGCCAATGGGTTAATCGTATGTGCGGCATCCCCAAGCAGCACGACACCCGGCTTATAATAAGTCTGGGCATGACGGCGAGTGAGTGGGAAACGGCCATGATTAAGCACCTTGAACTCGCCAAGCTCCGCCGGGAAATGGGCTTTGATCTGTCCTTCCAATTGCTCAGGGCTCAGCGCAGAGAGTTGCTGAATACGAGATGGGCTGTCATACCACACCAGCGAGGCCTGATGGCCCGGCAATGGCAGGAATGAGCGCGGCCCGTGAGGCGTGAACATCTGCCAGGTAATATCTTGCTGTGGCAAGGCAGTTTCGACATTGATCAGCATACAGTGCTGGCGGTAATCCCATGCGGTGATGCCAATCCCAGCCTGTTGGCGGACTTTAGAATTTGCACCATCGGCACCGACTAGCAAAGTCGCTTGAATTTGGCTGCCATCTTCCAGCACAATCGTCTGGCCATTATCACTATCTGTCGCCGAAACCATGCGAGACGGGCATTTCACCGTCAGGTTCGGGTAAAGCTCGAACTGCTGCCACAGTGCCAGTTGGATCACTCGGTTTTCAACAATATAGCCAAGGCGATCCAGGTGCATCTGTTCGGCATTGAAGCGGGTACGGCACTCAGGGTGCTCCCAAGTTTCAAGCCGCTTATACGGGCATAGGCGCATGGCTGTGACCGCCTCCCATGCCCCTAGCCGCTCTAGCAATGAAACAGAATGTGGGGAAATGGCCGATACCCTTAAATCCATCGGCTGCGAGGCGTCAAATGGGGCTGGCTGTACCCCTTCCAATACTGCAACAGATAACCCTTGTTGGGCCAAACCTATTGCTGTTGCCGCCCCAACCATACCGCCGCCGGCCACAACCACATCAAACTGTTCCATTCCGGTTTCCATTTGTTATGCTCAAGATAAAAGTTCAGCGCACACTGGCGCTCTTGCCTTTATTCTAACTAAATTTCACAAGCGCATCAGTGATTAATAACCGCGAACCTACACAGGGATAAGGTGGATGATCGGATTTATCAAACGTTGGCTGCTCAGGCTACTCTTGCTAGCCCTTGTGTTACCCTTCCTGTTGGTATTGGCAGGCAAATACATCGACCCGCCCGTCTGGGGTTGGCAACTCCATCGCAATATATTTCCACCGCAAGGCTACCCGCCGCGCGCTGCCCATCTCTGGGTACCTATTGAGGCAATATCACCCAACGTACAACTGGCAGTGATTGCTTCTGAAGATCAGCACTTTCCTAATCATCATGGTGTTGATATCAACGCCATTTTGACAATTATCAAGCAAACCGGTAGTGGTGGCCCCAGCCGTGGTGGCAGCACCATCACCCAGCAGACTGCCAAAAACCTGTTTCTCTTTCCCTCCCGGACATTCCTGCGCAAAGGGGTTGAGCTCTATTTCTCACTGTGGATGGAATTACTGTGGGAAAAAACACGGATCCTCGAAGTCTATCTGAACATCGTCGAGTTCGGCCCAGGGTTATTTGGCGTTGAAGCCGCAAGCCAGACCTTTTTCGGGATCCCAGCAAGCCGATTGAATGCCCAGCAAGCGGCGCAGCTCGCGGCGGTATTACCAAACCCGTACCGGATGCAACCTGCGCCAATGACGCCGTATATTCAGCAGCGCAGCCGCTGGATACGCCAGCAGATGCGCCAGCTCGGCCCGCAAACCCTCAATAAACTCAAACCAGTAGCGGCACAATAAAAAACCACAAAATATTCGGGGTGGTGATGATCTAGTCAGGCAGGCTTTAAAGCAGTACAATACGCGGCTTGCTACCGCAGGCGGCCTTGTTTTCGGCTGCCAAAGCGGAAACATGCAATGTGAAATGCAATGAATAAACACTACGAGTGAAGAGTTAGACATGGCTAAGAAACTGCTTATCAAAACCTGGGGTTGCCAGATGAACGAATACGATTCATCAAAAATGGCCGATCTTCTTAATGCAGCCAATGGCTTCGAGTTAACGGAAGAACCAGAAGAAGCAGACGTTCTGCTGCTTAACACCTGCTCCATCCGTGAAAAGGCCCAGGAAAAAGTGTTCCACCAGCTTGGTCGCTGGAAAACCCTAAAAGACAAAAAACCTGACCTAGTGATCGGTGTGGGTGGCTGTGTAGCAACCCAGGAAGGCGACTCAATCCGCCAGCGTGCACCGTATGTCGATGTTATCTTCGGCCCACAGACACTGCACCGCCTGCCTGAGATGATCAAGCAATCGCAAAGCGATCATGCACCTGTCATGGATATCTCTTTCCCTGAGATCGAGAAATTCGACCGCCTGCCTGAACCACGTGCCGAAGGCCCGACAGCTTTCGTTTCTATCATGGAAGGCTGCTCTAAGTACTGTACTTACTGTGTGGTTCCTTACACCCGTGGTGAAGAAGTTAGCCGCCCATTGGATGACGTTCTGTTCGAAATCGCCCAACTGGCAGAGCAAGGCGTACGTGAAGTTAACCTACTTGGCCAGAATGTGAATGCCTACCGTGGTGACACCCATGATGGTGAAATTGCGACTTTCGCAGAACTTCTACGCCTCGTTGCGGCAATCGACGGCATCGACCGTATCCGCTACACCACTAGCCACCCAATCGAGTTCACCGATGACATCATCGAAGTGTACGAAGACACCCCTGAAGTGGTGAGCTTCCTGCACCTACCGGTTCAAAGTGGTTCAGACCGCATCCTGGCCAACATGAAGCGCCCGCATACGGCAATCGAGTACAAGTCGAAGATCCGCAAACTGCGTAAGGCGCGTCCGGATATCACTATCAGCTCAGACTTCATTGTCGGTTTCCCGGGCGAGTCTGATCAGGACTTCCAGGATACGATGAAACTGATCCGCGATGTCGACTTCGATATCAGCTTCAGCTTTATCTTCTCAGCGCGCCCTGGTACGCCGGCAGCCGATTACCCATGTGATCTGCCTGAGCAAGTGAAGAAAGAACGCTTGTACGAACTGCAACAACAGATCAATACTCAAGCTATGCGCTTCTCTCGCCAGATGCTAGGTACCGAGCAGCGTATCCTGGTTGAAGGCCCATCGAAGAAGAACGTAATGGAATTGCGTGGCCGTACTGAAAATAACCGTGTCGTGAACTTCGAAGGTTCACCTGAGCTTATCGGCCAATTCGTTGACGTGAAAATCACTGACGTCTTCACCAACTCGCTACGTGGTGATCTGGTGCGCACTGAAGCGGAAATGGACCTACGCGTGGCCATGTCTCCTGCCGAAGTGATGGAGAAAACACGCAAAGAAGATGAATTGGGTGTTGGCGTATATACTCCATAGTAAGACGCCCGTCTGAACAAAGTAGGACGCGCCCTGAACCCGAGGCCACCCAGACGGGTGGCCCTATTGAGAGGCAAATCTTGAGCAAAGTTATAACTATTGAATTCAATCTGGAACCTGCCGATAACCATCGCCTTTCCAGCCTTTGTGGCCCTTTCGACGATAACATCAAACAACTTGAACGCCGTTTGGGTGTAGAAATCAACCACCGCAGCAGCAGTTTCAGCGTAGTCGGCCAACCCCACACCGCCGAAGCCGCCGCCCATATCATCAAAACCCTGTATGTCGATACCGCCCCGGTTCGCAACACCATTCCTGATATCGAGCCTGATCAGGTCCACCTGGCTATCAAAGAGTCCGGTGTGCTTGAGCAATCGACCGAGTCGAGCATTCCTTACGGCAAGGAAGTGGTGATCAAAACCAAGAAAGGGGTGATCAAGCCGCGTACGCCAAACCAGGCCCAGTACATTGCCAACATGGTTCGCCATGA
This sequence comes from Photobacterium rosenbergii, assembly GCF_003026455.1. GTDB lineage: Bacteria > Pseudomonadota > Gammaproteobacteria > Enterobacterales > Vibrionaceae > Photobacterium > Photobacterium rosenbergii. The sequence goes on along the minus strand of NZ_PYMB01000028.1, from coordinate 47,494 downwards.
CATTACCTTCGGTATTGGCCCTGCTGGTACAGGTAAAACCTACCTCGCGGTTGCTGCCGCTGTTGATGCCCTTGAGCGTCAGGAAATCCGCCGTATCCTGCTGACCCGTCCTGCGGTTGAGGCGGGTGAAAAGCTGGGTTTCCTTCCGGGCGATCTAAGCCAGAAAGTCGACCCTTACCTGCGTCCGCTGTACGATGCCCTGTTTGAAATGCTGGGCTTCGAGCGTGTCGAGAAGCTGATTGAGCGTAACGTGATTGAAGTTGCACCACTTGCCTATATGCGTGGCCGTACCCTCAATGACGCCTTTATCATTCTCGATGAGAGCCAGAACACCACGGTCGAGCAGATGAAAATGTTCCTGACCCGTATTGGTTTCAACTCCCGAGCGGTAATTACCGGTGACGTCACCCAGATCGACCTGCCACGCGGTGCTCGTTCAGGCCTACGCCATGCTATTGAAGTACTCTCTGATGTCGATGAAATCAGCTTCAACTTCTTCCAGGCTGACGATGTTGTCCGCCATCCAGTCGTAGCGCGTATTGTCCAGGCGTACGAAGTGTGGGAGAGCGAAGATCAGAAGCAGCGCAAACTGGCAGAGCAGCGCCGTCGAGATGAGCAAGCGGCAAAGCAAGCGCCGGTATCAGTGCCTGCAGCGACACCAGAAACAGAAACGGAAACGGAAAAAACAAACTAATGGCGATTTATCTTGATCTCCAGGTTGCGACCGACAACACCGACGGTATGCCGAGCGAAGCCCAATTCCAGCAATGGCTGGATGCGGCAGTCACGCCTTTCCAGGCCGATGCCGAAGTTACCATTAGGCTGGTCGATGAGAAAGAAAGCCATGGCCTGAACCACGAGTACCGTGGTAAAGACAAGCCAACCAATGTGCTATCTTTCCCGTTTGAGGCACCACCGGGGGTTGAACTGGAACTACTGGGTGATTTGATCATTTGCCGACAGGTTGTCGAAAAAGAAGCCAAGGAACAGGATAAACCTCTACATGCCCATTGGGCACACATGGTTGTACATGGCAGTCTGCATCTGCTAGGTTATGACCATATTGAGGACGACGAAGCTGAAGAGATGGAAGGCTTGGAAACGGAAATCATGCAACAGATGGGCTTTGCCGATCCGTATGCCGAAGAAAAGCATTAACCTTTTCATGATATTGTTGTCAAACTGATACGGTACAATCTAAGTACCGTATTATTTCCCGTGGCACAGCCACTTAACTGAGAGAAGTAATTCTTACAAACAATGAACGAAGATAACTCACAAAATTCTGAAGGTCCGAGTAGAAAGTCCTTCTTTGAACGTATTGGCCAGCTGTTTCAGGGCGAGCCACAGAACCGCGAAGAACTAGTAGAAGTTTTCCGTGATTCAGAAGAAAACGATTTGATCGACCACGACACCCGCGACATGCTCGAAGGGGTCATGGAAATCTCCGAGATGCGTGTCCGTGACATCATGATCCCGCGCTCTCAGATGGTCACAATCGAGCGTTCTCAGAAGCTAGAGGATCTGATTGATTTAATTGTTGATGCCCAGCATTCACGCTACCCGGTCATCAGTGACGACAAAGACCACGTCGAAGGTATCCTTCTGGCCAAAGATCTTTTGCGTTACCTGCAGCCGAACAGCGAACCGTTCGACATGGAAAAAGTACTGCGACCAGCGGTTGTTGTACCTGAAAGCAAGCGTGTTGACCGCCTGCTCAAGGAGTTCCGTGAAGAGCGCTACCACATGGCCATTGTGGTGGATGAGTTTGGTGGGGTATCCGGTGTTATCACCATTGAAGATATCTTGGAGCAAATCGTTGGCGAAATCGAAGATGAATTCGACGACGAGGAAGAACAGGATATCCGTCAGTTAAGCAAGCATACTTTTGCGGTAAAGGCACTGACAACCATTGAAGAGTTCAATGAAATGTTCCATACCCAGTTCAGCGATGAGGAAGTCGATACTGTCGGCGGCCTGGTCATGACGAGTTTCGGCCACCTGCCGACCCGTGGTGAAATCGTTGAATTGGCGGGCTACTCATTCAAGGTAACGTCAGCCGACAACCGCCGGGTTATTCAGTTGCAAGTGACCGTGCCTCACGAAGCACCACAACCGACGACAACATCATAACGAATGACGACAAATACCCTTAAGAAGTTGGGACAGCCATTGCTGGCTGTCCCAGCAGGTGCCTTAGCCACCCTATCTTTCGCCCCGTACCACCATTGGTACCTTGCTCCCCTTTCCCTGTTTATTTTCCTCTACCTACTTCAGAACCAATCGGTCAAGCGTTCCGGCTTGATAGGTTTTCTCTGGGGATTAGGCTTATTCGGTACCGGGATCAGCTGGGTACACGTCAGCATCGCCAATTTCGGTGGAATGCCATGGATTGCCGGTTGGGGCTTGATGGCCCTACTCATCGGCTACCTCGCACTCTACCCTGCCGTGTTCGGCGCCCTATTTAACAAATTCAACCGTGGCCGCCCATTTCACCAGCTGATGCTGAGCGGCCCGGTGATCTGGTTGATCCTCGACTGGATCCGAGGCTGGCTGATGACTGGCTTCCCGTGGTTGTGGCTTGGCTACAGCCAAATCGACAGCCCATATGCCGGCTTTGCACCGATATTGGGTGTCGAGGGTATCACCCTCGCCATCGTGATTAGCTGTGGTGCCCTCGTCGCCGCTACCTACTACCGCAACTGGCGTCCACTGTTAGTCCCAATGTTTGTCCTGGCCCTAGGCCTGTTTGCCGGCCAAAAGCAATGGGTCAAGCCTGATGCAGACAACACCGTAGATGTCGCGATGATCCAGGGCAACGTGCCGCAAGAGATCAAATGGCTACCAAGCCAGCGCTGGCCAACCCTGATGAAGTACACCGACCTGACCCGGGAAAACTGGGGGGCTGATATCATCATCTGGCCGGAAGCGGCAATCCCTGCGCTAGAAACCCAGGTTACCACCTTCCTGCAGAACCTAGATGCCGCCGCGCGCAACAACAACAGTACGGTGATCACCGGCGTGCTGGATCAGAATGAGGATGGCGAGTTCTACAACAACATCCTGACCCTTGGCGTCAATGCGGTTGGCCCGTACCAATACGATCAGGCTGAGCGCTACAGCAAACACCATTTGCTGCCATTTGGGGAGTTCGTCCCGTTTGGCGATATCCTGCGCCCGCTGGCACCGTTCTTCAACCTGCCGATGTCGTCGTTTAGCCGCGGTGATTATATCCAGCCGAACCTCGAGGCCAACGGTTACTCACTGGCACCAGCACTGTGCTACGAAGTTGCTTTTAGCGAGCAAGTACGTCGTAACGTCAATGTTGATACCGAGTTCCTGCTGACCCTGTCTAATGACACCTGGTTTGGCAAATCTATCGGCCCATTCCAGCATATGGAAATTGCCCAGATGCGCTCATTGGAAGTGGGTAAGCCATTGCTCCGCGCAACCAACAGTGGGCTGACCGGCATTGTCGATCACAAAGGCAAAATCATTGAGCAGATCCCGCAGTTCGAAACCGGCGTGTTGAGGGCTAAAGTCGTACCGACAATCGGCATGACACCGTACACTACCCTTGGCAGTTGGCCGCTATATATCTACATGCTGTGGTCTGTTGCCTTGTCTTGGATCCTTATCCGCCGCCAGGCAGGCCGCTTCCGTGACGAGCAACCACAGATCAACTACCACGACTAACCCTCACAGCAACCAACACTGAATATACGCTGACAATGCTCGCAAAAGGCGAAGGTAATCCCTTCGCCTTTTCATTCACCTTGTTAATATATTGGCCATATAACCAAGCACTGTGATTTCGAATGTGCCACTGCACTTTCTGCAACTTGGAATAAAAACAGCACAATGTCTACTTGGGGAATGCCAATGAAATCGATCAATAAAATATTTGCAATGCTATGCAGTGTCGCCATGCTCTGTGTCGCCACAGGCTCAGTCGCCAAAGAAGATCTTGAAACCCAAGCGGCCCTGACTCAATTCCAGGCCTCCTCGCAAACCCAGCCTTTTTTTCATACTGCCTATGGCTATGCGGTCTTCCCGTCAGTCGGTAAAGGGGGTTTCTGGGTCGGTGGTGCCTACGGCAGCGGTACCGTTTTCAAAAACGGCCAGATCACAGGCCATGCCAAGCTATACCAAGTCTCTTTCGGCCTACAGTTTGGTGGCCAGTCCTACAGCGAGATTGTCTTCTTCCAAGACAAACGCGCTTACGACCGCTTTATGAGTGGTAACTTCGAACTTGATGCCTCAGCCTCTGCCGTTGCCTTGACCGAGGGTGCCCAGGCCAACGCGGGGACTTCAGGCTTCCGTGCCAGCGCGGGCGATAACTATGCCGATGCAGACTACACCAATGGTGTAGCTGTCTTCACCGTTGCCAAAGGCGGGATGATGGTTGAAGCTGCAATCGCCGGCCAGAAATTCAGTGTCGAGCCAGTTAACAACCCATCTGCAGCTCAACCTGCACAGTTGCCAGAGCCCGTACAACTACCAGAGACCCAGCCAACGACAGTCGTCGTTGAAACGGTGGAGCCACTAAACTAAATCAGTGCGTATCCATGCAACATTCGATACAAAAACGGGCCTATTGGCCCGTTTTTCAATTTATCACTTTAATGAAAAAAGCTAAGGGGAGAGTGGTTTGCGGGTAAACCGGGTATGCCCACAGTTTAGGCATGCTGATATTTCTTTGACGTGAGTAATCACTTCGTCATGACCGCATTTTTCGCACACCAAATGGCCAAGGCCGACTATCTCGCCAGCTTCATAGACACCCTGGTGCTTGAGATCCCCCATCACTTCATGCCATTCGATCTGGGTTTTGTCCGTTGCTTCGGCTAACCCCTCCCAAATCGTTTCTTTTACCACCCGGTAGAACGGGCTGTCGCCAAACGGGGCTGGGCTTTCATCGGCATTCTGGCCGAATTCCTGCACATCCCGCTTGAGGTAAGCAGAAATCAATGCCAGTTCATCCTTGGTCATGTCACTGGCTGCCTGCCGGTACTTTTCCGTCACCTCTGCCCAGTGTTTTAGCTCATCAGGGCTGTGTTTGAGGGTTTCCGTCACTTGCTCTAGTAGCGCCTCATAATCCGTTTTCTTTGTTGCCATAGGTCACCTCCTATCCGCTAATTCACCGGCATCCGCCTGCCTTCTGCGTAATTGGCACCATTATCGGCCAACAATTCGTCCCCGAAGTGGTTTCAGCTATTGTTGACACCTTTACCTTTAGTTATTCTATGTCGATTATATTGAATGTGTTTGTACTCAACTCACAAAATCCCGGATGTCATCGATGCAAGAACAATATCGTCCACAGGACATTGAACAGAAAGTTCAAGAACATTGGGACAACAAAAAGACCTTTGTTGTAAGTGAAGACCCTAATAAAGAAAAATTCTACTGTCTCTCCATGTTCCCGTACCCAAGTGGTCGACTGCACATGGGTCACGTGCGTAACTACACCATCGGTGATGTGATCTCTCGTTACCAGCGCCTACAGGGCAAAAATGTTATGCAGCCAATCGGCTGGGATGCATTCGGCCTGCCTGCTGAAAACGCCGCAGTTAAGAACAAGACGGCACCTGCGCCTTGGACTTACGAAAACATCGAATACATGAAGAACCAGCTAAAACTGCTGGGCTTCGGCTACGACTGGAACCGTGAATTCGCGACCTGTACCCCTGAATACTACCGCTGGGAACAAGAGTTCTTCACTAAGCTGTACGAAAAAGGCTTGGTTTACAAGAAGACCTCTTCAGTAAACTGGTGCCCGAACGACCAGACTGTACTGGCTAACGAGCAGGTAGAAGACGGTTGTTGCTGGCGTTGTGACACGCCGGTAGAGCAAAAAGAAATTCCTCAGTGGTTCATCAAGATCACTGAATACGCCCAAGAGTTATTGGACGACCTAGACAGCCTTGAAGGCTGGCCTGACATGGTTAAGACCATGCAGCGCAACTGGATCGGCCGCTCTGAAGGTGTAGAACTTAAGTTCGAAGTGAAAGGCCACGACGATCTGGAAGTGTACACAACCCGTCCAGACACCCTAATGGGCGTGACTTACGTCGGTATCGCTGCAGGCCACCCTCTAGCGACAGCGGCAGCTGAGAACAACCCTGAGCTTGCTGCGTTCATCGAAGAATGCCGAAACACCAAGGTAGCCGAAGCTGAACTGGCGACCATGGAGAAGAAAGGCATGGCAACTGGCCTGACGGCGATTCACCCGCTAAACGGCCGTGAAGTACCAGTATTCGTTGCTAACTTCGTCCTAATGGATTACGGCACAGGCGCGGTAATGGCAGTACCTGCCCACGACCAGCGTGACTACGAGTTCGCCACTAAGTACGGCCTGGACATCATCCCTGTGATCAAGCCAGAAGACGGTAGCGAGCTAGACATCACTGAAGCGGCATACACCGAAAAAGGCGTATTGTTCGATTCAGGTGAGTTCGACGGCCTGGACTTCCAAGCGGCATTCGATGCCATCGCAGCCAAACTGGAAGCAGAAGGCAAAGGCCTGAAAACCGTTAACTTCCGTCTACGCGACTGGGGTGTATCCCGTCAGCGTTACTGGGGCGCTCCAATCCCAATGGTTACCACTGAAGACGGCGAAGTTCACCCGGTGCCTGCTGATCAGCTACCTGTGATCCTGCCTGAAGATGTGGTGATGGACGGCGTAACTAGCCCGATCAAAGCCGACAAAGAGTGGGCGAAGACTACGTTCAACGGCCAGCCAGCACTGCTTGAGACGGATACCTTCGATACCTTCATGGAATCGTCTTGGTACTACGCACGCTACTGTTCGCCACAGGCTGACGAGATGCTAGATTCTGATGCCGCGAACTACTGGCTGCCAGTTGACCAGTACATCGGTGGTATCGAGCACGCATGTATGCACCTGCTGTACTCTCGCTTCTTCCACAAACTACTGCGCGACTGCGGTATGGTAACCAGCGACGAGCCGTTCAAGCAGCTACTTTGTCAGGGTATGGTACTGGCTGATGCTTACTACTACACCAACGACAAAGGCGCGAAAATCTGGGTTGCCCCAACCGACGTAACGGTTGAGCGTGACGACAAAGGCCGTATCACCAAGGCTGTTGATAACGAAGGCAACGAAGTGGTTCACTCGGGCATGACCAAGATGTCCAAGTCGAAGAACAACGGTATCGACCCGCAAGAAATGGTTGATAAGTACGGTGCCGACACCGTTCGTTTGTTCATGATGTTCGCTTCTCCTGCTGACATGACACTGGAATGGCAAGAATCTGGTGTTGAAGGTGCTAACCGCTTCCTAAAACGTGTTTGGAAACTGGTTCACGACCACACAGCCAAAGGTGAAACTGAAGCGCTAGATGTAACTGCTCTAACTTCAGATCAGAAAGCCCTACGCCGCGATGTTCACAAAACTATCGCTAAAGTGGGCGATGACATCGGCCGCCGCCAGACATTCAACACGGCTATCGCAGCTATCATGGAGCTGATGAACAAGCTGACCAAAGCCTCGCAAGAAAGTGCACAAGACCGTGCCCTACTTGACGAAGCACTGAAAGCTATCGTTCGTATGCTATACCCAATGACTCCGCATATCTGTTTCGAGATGTGGGAAGCGCTGGGCCAGAGCGACGTTGACCATGCTGATTGGCCTGTGGCTGACGACAAAGCTTTGGTTGAAGACGAGAAACTGATTGTTGTTCAGGTAAACGGCAAGCTGCGTGCTAAGCTGACAGTAGCCGCTGATGCAACAAAAGAACAAGTCGAAGCCTTGGCAATGGCCGATGAAGGCGTGACCAAATTCACTAGCGAAAAAACAATTCGCAAAGTGATTTACGTACCGGGCAAACTGCTGAATATCGTTGCTAACTAATTTCGCATCGAACTAAAGCAGTTTCCCAGTGCCTAACCTGTGGCTCCTGTATGGAGCCACAGTTTAATCCGGCTCACCCACCCTTTTTTAGCACCATCCGCGTCAGCCGGTCAGTTTTCACTTTTTTTCATGGAGCAGACTCGGTGAGAGCTTTCATTTCTGCAAAAAGCATTATCCGAACCTTCTTTGTTGTCCTTATGGCGTTGGCAACTGCATCTTGCGGTTTTCACCTCCGTGGTAACTACATGCTACCCGACGACATTGCCAAACTTTCCCTGACCAGCTTTGACCAATACGGCCAGCTGCACCGCCAGGTAAAGTCCCAATTCCAGCTACATGGTATCGAGCCTGTTGCGCCTTCGGCCCAGGTGCCTAACCTGCACCTGATCAGCGAGTCGACCGGTGAACGTACTCTGTCGCTTTACCAGAACGCCCGTGCTGCCGAATACGAGCTTACCTACACCGTACAGTACCGTATCGTGGTACCAGGCAAAGGTAGCCAAAGCTATACTACCCGAGTCAACCGTACCTTCCTTGATAACCCGCTGACTGCACTAGCCAAATCTGTCGAGCGAGACATGATCGAGCAGGAAATGCGTGAGCAGGCCGCCAAGCAGATCATGCGCCAGCTTGCCCGTCTGACAGCCGTTTTCAATAAGATGGAAGAAGAAGAGCTCGAAGCCCTGCTAGAACAAAGCGCCAGCAGCGAGAGTGATGAGCAAGTCAGCACCGAACTTGGCCTAGATGTGAAGGCAGAAAGCGTATCAGCCTCTGACAACAGTAACCAGTCAGCGATGCAGGTTGAGTCTGCACAATGAGGATCTACCCGGAACAATTGACGCAGCAGCTATCAAAAGGGCTGCGTCAAGCTTACCTGCTAAGTGGCAATGAGCCTCTGCTCAAACTGGAATCTGCCGATAACATCAAACAAGCGGCCCAGCAAGCCGGCTTCGATGAACGCCACAGCTTTACTGTGGATGCCCAGCTCGATTGGAATACGGTACTTGATTGTTGTCAGGCCATGAGCCTGTTTTCATCCCGCCAGATCATTGAGCTTGAGCTGCCTGAAAATGGCCTCAATGCCCAGCAAGCCAAATCCCTGCAGGAAGTGATAGACAGCATTCACGAGGACATCTTGCTGCTGGTACAAGGCCCGCGCCTCAACAAGAAGCAGGAGAGTACCAAGTGGTTCAAGGCTCTTGATGCCAAGGGGTTTTATATCCCTTGTAATACACCAGAAGCCAGACACTTGCCGCGCTTTATCCAAGGCCGTTGCCAACAGCTTGGCCTCAAGCCGGACCATGAATCGGTACAGTTGTTGGCACAGTGGCACGAGGGTAACCTACTTGCGCTGGCCCAGAGCCTACAGAAACTGGTACTGCTCTACCCCGACGGCGACCTGACCATTGTGCGCCTAGAGGAGGCATTAAGCCGCCACAACCACTACACGCCATTCCAGTTGCTTGATGCCGTGCTAGCAGGCCAGGCCAAGCGCAGCCAACGGGTTTTACGCCAACTACAAGGCGAAGGGGTTGAAGCAGTGATCCTGCTACGCACGTTACAGCGTGAACTGACCCAGTTGTATAAAATGCAAGAGATGGGTAGCAAAGGCACTTCGCTCAATAACATCTTCGAGAATTTCAGGATCTGGCAAAGCCGCCGGGAGGTCTACATCGGTGCCCTTCACCGGCTACCTCTACCGGTTATCATCAAATTGCTGCACCAGTTGGCCGAATTGGAGCTAAGGGTCAAAACCGACTTCGACTACCAGCCATGGGATGCCCTTTCGGCACTGTGTGCTGAAATGTGCGGTGTGCATACTGCTATCCCGGGCAAGCTTTAACCACCAAGAACAACTAAGGCGCAGGCTATGTAAAGTTACTGCTAACTTGTATTGAACAAGCTTGAGCATGGTATACTGCGCCGCTACATTGGGACCCAGTCCTATCTGGGTCTACAGTAAAGACACCAAACACACAAAAGAGGACCCCCTTTTGCAGGTTCAAGAACTACACGATTTTATTGTTGATAAAGTAGATGACATCAAAGCACAGGACATTGTTACATTGGATGTTCGCGGTAAATCAAGCATCACTGATTTCATGGTACTGTGCACTGGTACCTCAAACCGTCATGTCGCCTCGATTGCCGATCACGTTAACAAGGAATCGAAACTGATTGACTACCCGCCATTTGGGATCAGCGGCGAAGAAGACGGTGAGTGGGTTATCGTTGATATGGGTAGCGTTATGCTGCACATCATGCAGGAAGACGCACGTAACCTGTACCAACTGGAGAAGCTTTGGGGCTAACCGACAATGAAGCTTCAACTGATTGCTGTTGGCACCAAGATGCCGAAATGGGTCGAGGAAGGCTATAAAGAATACAGCCGCCGCTTCCCGAAAGACATGCCGCTTGAACTGGTCGAAATCACGGCTGGCAAGCGCGGTAAGAATGCCGACATCGCCCGTATCCTGCAAAAGGAAGGCGAAGCGATGCTGGCTGCAGTGCCAAAAGGCAACCGTATTGTCACCTTGGATATCCCTGGCAAGCGCTGGGATACCGAGCAGTTGGCCGGCCAACTGGAAAGCTGGAAGCTGGACGGGCGTGATGTCTCTATCCTGATCGGTGGGCCGGAAGGCTTGGCGCCAGCCTGTAAGGCAGCAGCTGATCAAAGCTGGTCGCTATCACCACTGACGCTACCCCACCCGCTGGTACGTATCGTCATGGCCGAGAGCCTGTACCGTGCGTGGAGCATCACGGCTAACCATCCGTACCATAGGGAATAATGGGCAATGAGACAAAAGCGAACGCAGATCCGCGACCATCGGGCTGAGTCGGCGCTATTTTTCCGCCGGGCTCTTGTCTCATTTATCGGCATCGTCGTGCTGGTAGGGGTCTTGCTCACTAACCTGTATCATATCCAGATCCAGGAGCATGAAGACTACCAGACACGTTCGAACGATAACCGGATCAAAATTGTCCCTGTTGCGCCCAACCGTGGCCTGATCTATGACCGTAACGGTATCCTCCTCGCCGAGAACCGCCCGGTATATTCACTTGAGATCACCTCGGAAAAAGTGCCAGACAGGCAAGATACCTTCGACCGCCTCAAAGAATTGATGGGCGTTACCGATGAGCAAATCGAGCGCTTCGAGCGTGAGCGCCGCCGTACCCGTCGTTTCAAGTCAGTTCCGATCCTCAACCAGATGACTGAAGATCAGGTTGCACTGTTTTCGGTCAATCAGCACCGCTTCCCAGGTGTCGAAGTCAAAGCCTACCTCAAGCGTCACTACCCTTACGGTGAAGCCCTGACCCATGTCTTGGGTTATGTAGCAAAAATCAACGACCGTGACCTCCAACGCCTTGAGCGTGAAGACAAAATCAACAACTACAAGGCAACCCGCGATATCGGCAAACTGGGTATCGAACGTTATTACGAAGATATGCTGCACGGTACCTCCGGCTACCAGGAAGTCGAGGTCAACAGCCGTGGGCGGATCATCCGTACCCTGAAATATGTTCCGCCGATCCCTGGTAGTGACATCAAACTGAATATCGACATTGAGCTGCAGCTTTATGTCAAAGAACTACTGACTGAGCGTAAACTCGACCCAGACACCGGTGAGGAGCTAATCAAATACAGACGAGGCTCTGTGGTGGTGATGGATCCTCGTGATTCGTCAGTGCTGGCCATGGTATCGAGCCCGAGCTACGATCCGAACCTGTTCGTCCATGGCATTTCCGGCCCTAAATATCGTGAATTGCTGAACGACAAAAACCGCCCGCTGGTTAACCGAGTAACACTGGGGATCTACCCGCCGGCCTCTACAGTCAAACCGATGATTGCGGTCGCCGCGCTGAGCGAAGGTGTGATCACAACCCGTACTACCCGAAATGATCCGGGTTACTGGCGTATTCCAAACTCCAACAGCCGCCCGTTCCGTGACTGGTTACGCTGGGGCCACGGTAAGGTCAACATTTACAAAGCGATTGAAGAGTCGGTAGATACCTTCTTCTACCAAATTGCTTACGATATGGGTATCGACCGCCTGTCTGACTGGATGAGCCGCTTTGGCTTCGGTGAATACACCGGAATCGACATCCATGAAGAGAGTAAAGCCAATATGCCAACCCGCGAGTGGAAGCAAGCCCGCTTCCGCCAGCCTTGGTATCAGGGTGATACAATTCCTGTCGGTATCGGACAGGGTTACTGGACAGCGACGCCATTACAAATTGCCAAAGCCACCACGGTACTGGTCAACCAGGGCCGGGTTCAGGCCCCGCACCTGCTCAAAGACATAATTGATGACGATGTCGAAAAGCCTGCGGTCTATGACGACTTCCCACCTATCGACAATGTTGATGCTAAATTTTGGGATGTCGCCAAACAAGGGATGTACCAAGTGCTTTACGGCCCGCGTGGTACTGCCCGCCGTCCGTTCTATGGTACCGAGTACAAAGCCGGTGGTAAGTCAGGTTCAGCACAGGTCTTTGGCCTAGCTGAAGATCAGGAATACAACGCCGAGGAGCTGGAAGAGCACTTGCGCGACCATGCCCTGTTCACCGCCTTCGCTCCATATGATAAGCCAGAAGTTGTGGTATCCATGGTGTTGGAAAATGCCGGTGGCGGCTCTTCCAACGGTGGTCCAGTAGCTCGTCGTATTTTCGACCACATGCTACTTAAACCGGAAACCCCAGACCCACTGGTAGAAATCGTCGATAAGAAATTAGCCGAGGTAGCGCAATGAGTATCATGGCCGCGACAGGCAACAAACGGACCTTAAGTGACCGCTTACACCTGGATTTCCCGCTGTTGATGGGAATCCTCACCCTGATGGGCTTCGCCTTGATGGTGATGTACAGTGCCAGCGGTCAGGAACTCGCCATGATGGAACGGCAGGCCATTCGCATGGTGCTGTCATTGGGGATCATGTTTATTCTGGCCCAGATCTCTCCGCGCCATTATGAAACCTGGGCGCCCTACCTGTTCGGGGTCGGGTTGCTTTTACTACTTGGCGTCCTATTTTTCGGTGAGGCATCTAAAGGGGCCCAGCGCTGGCTCAATTTAGGTTTCGTCCGTTTTCAGCCTTCAGAGCTGATCAAACTGGCGGTACCACTGATGGTGGCACGCTTTATCGGCAATAACCCGCTGCCACCGAGCCTGAAGAACATCGTCATCGCCCTAGTGATGATTTTCGTCCCGACTATCTTGATTGCCAAGCAGCCAGACTTGGGGACATCCATCCTGATCGCTGCATCAGGGGTATTCGTGTTGTTCCTCTCAGGCATGAGTTGGAAAATCATTGGCGCAGCGGGAGTGCTGGTCGGGGCATTCATCCCCGTACTGTGGATATTCCTGATGCGGGATTACCAGCGGACCCGGGTACTGACCCTGTTTAACCCTGAATCCGATCCGCTCGGCGCTGGTTACCATATTATCCAGTCAAAAATTGCCATCGGCTCCGGTGGCCTGTCCGGCAAAGGCTGGCTACAAGGTACCCAGTCCCAACTTGAGTTCTTGCCCGAGCGCCACACCGACTTCATCTTTGCGGTAATTGCCGAGGAATGGGGCCTGATCGGTGTGCTGTGCCTGCTGGCTATCTACTTGTTCATCATCGGACGGGGCTTGCTGCTAGCCAGCCGTGCCCAGACAGCCTTTGGCCGGATGATGTCTGGTAGTATCGTTCTGAGCTTTTTTGTTTATATTTTCGTAAATATCGGGATGGTCAGCGGGTTGCTGCCTGTTGTGGGGGTACCACTCCCCCTAGTCAGTTATGGTGGCACCTCGATGGTGACCCTGATGGCTGGCTTCGGGATCCTGATGTCTATCCATACCCATAGAAAAATGTTGTCCAAGGCGACCTAAATGCGCATATCACCCTTACTCCTTGTTCTTATCCTTGCCGGATGTAGCTCGACGCCGAGCAACGAGCGCTACGATCTGGCCGACGATGTCGCACCAGAATCGTCTCCGACATTGGATCATATCGAAGATGCCCAGCCTCGCTATGAGCCAAAGAGCCTGGCCGGTAACAAGGACTACACCCTACGCGGCGAGCACTACCAGATTGTGCAGGGTGATCAGCCGTTCGTTGAAGAAGGCTATGCCTCATGGTACGGCCAGAAATTCCACGGCCATAAAACGTCCAACGGTGAGATCTACGACATGTACTCCATGACAGCGGCCCATAAAACGCTGCCGTTGCCAAGTTATGTCAAGGTCACCAACACCAACAATGGCAAAAGCGCCATTGTCCGGGTTAACGACCGCGGCCCCTTCCATGACGGCCGGATCATCGACCTGAGTATGGCTGCGGCGGCAAGGCTAGATGTCATCAAGCACGGTACGGCACCGGTTAAAATCGAGCTGATCCAAGTCGCCAAACCGGATAACCCGAACGAGTGGCAAAGTGCCAACCCTAACTTTTATTTTGTCCAGTTGGCTGCCGTAACTAATGCCGACAAAGCCGATCAAATAGCCAAGCAGCTGGAACAGGAGTTCGACACGTCGGTTGATCTCAAGAAAGCCGATTCTGCAGAAATCTATCGCCTACGCCTCGGGCCATACATCGACCGGGATGAAGCCATTATCCAGCGTGATAAAGCCAAAGCCGGACAGTACCCACAGGCTTTCATCATCACATCCAAACGCGAGTTGGAACCAAAGTCCTAATTGGCTGTCATAAAAAAATACCAGAGCAAACACCTGCTCTGGTATTTTTTTGACTCAAACTTATGTCAAGATTCGCCTGCCGCACAACATATCCGAGCCCAAAGCTGGTCTCATATTGACAATCTGATATAGTGTGTGAAGTTTTTTACATTCGACAAATTAAGTTACAACCAACATGAAAAAATCTGCTGCACTTTTTCGCTCTGTTGCTATTTCGGCAACCTTGCTGGCTTCAGCAACAGCAGCGGCTGCCCCAGCTGTAGTACCTGAAGCTCCTCAGATTGCTGCCAAGGGCTATGTCCTAATGGACTACCATTCAGGCAAGATCCTGGCTGGCAACAAAGAATACGATCAAATCCCGCCTGCCAGCTTGACCAAAATGATGACAAGCTACGTTATCGGCCAAGAAGTTAACCGTGGCAATATCTCCATGGATGACACTGTGGTGATCAGCAAGAATGCCTGGGCCAAGAACTTCCCGGGTTCTTCAAAGATGTTCATCGAAGTCGGTAGCGAAGTAAAAGTTTCAGATCTTAACCGTGGCATCATCATCCAATCAGGCAACGATGCCTGTGTTGCCATGGCTGAGCATGTTGCGGGTTCTGAAGACTCTTTCGTCGATCTAATGAATGCTTGGGCTAAGACCTTGGGTATGGACTCTACCCACTTTGCCAATGTCCATGGCCTAGATAACCCTGACCTATACACAACGCCGTATGATATGGCGCTACTTGCCCAGGGCCTTATCCGTGACGTGCCAGACGAGTTCGCGATCTACAAAGAGAAGTCTTTCACCTACAACGGTATCACCCAGTACAACCGTAACAGCCTACTGTGGGATAAAAGCCTCAACGTTGACGGCCTGAAAACCGGCCATACCAACAATGCCGGCTACAGCTTGGTTAGCACCGCAACCGAAGGCCAGATGCGCCTAATCGCGGTGGTAATGGGCACCAGTAACCCGAACGCCCGTAAAGCAGAGAGCAAGAAACTGCTGAACTACGGCTTCCGTTTCTTTGAAACGGTTTCTCCTCACAAAGCCAACGAAACCTTTGTGACCGAGAAAGTCTGGATGGGTGACAAAGACGAGGTCTCCCTTGGCGTAAGCGAAGATACTTTCGTGACGCTTCCTCGCGGTCAGACTAAAGATTTGACAGCAAGCTTTGTGCTAGAAAAAGAGCTTAAAGCGCCAATCAGCAAAGGTGATGTCGTCGGTAAGCTTTACTACCGTGTCGGTGATGAAGATATTGCCGAGTACCCGCTGCTAGCCTTGGATGACATCAAAGAAGGTAGCATGTTCAGCCGCCTGATTGATTACATCATGCTGCTATTCAAGGGCTGGTTGAGCTAATTCAGCGATAGCGGATATAACATCCCGATAAATAAAGAAAAGAGGCAACCTTGGGTTGCCTCTTTCTTTTTCGTCCATTTGAGAGCCCACCTGATGACTTGTGAAAAAGCCCTATACCCATTAATATGCTCGGCTAACATCGCAAAATGAATGCAAATACTCGGAGTTCAGCATGCAGCAGCAAGAGCAGCCAAAACTTAAAGATCTTCTAGAGTTCCCATGTAAGTTCACTTACAAGGTGATGGGTTACAACAAACCTGAACTCCCAGATCTGGTTGTTGAGGTGATCCAGCGTCACGCACCGGGCGACTACACCCCGGACGTTAAGCCAAGTGGCAAAGGGACCTACAGTGCCGTGTCTGTTTCTATCACAGCAACTTCTATTGAACAGGTAGAAACCCTGTACAAAGAACTGGGTGAAATCGACATTGTCCGTGTCGTGTTGTAAGCACTACCCTAATCCCCTATAAAATTGGCGGCTGTAAATTCAGCCGCCAAGTTTTATAATACCAATCGGTATTGAACACCCATGCGGGGTGTCAGTTTTTCAGGCTTCGCCAAATGACTAAATGGGTGTGACATTGCAAAATAAGATTATAATTCGCAACCTCGGCCGCCAAGATTACCAACCAATCTGGCAGGCTATGCATAAGTTCACCGACGAACGTAGCCCGGAAACCACGGACGAAGTCTGGCTGGTTGAACACAATCCTGTGTTTACCCAAGGTCAGGCAGGCAAAGCCGAGCACCTGCTCAACACCGGGGATATCCCCGTGGTGCAAAGCGATCGTGGTGGTCAGGTTACCTATCACGGGCCAGGCCAACTCGTTGCCTATGTCCTTGTCGACCTGCGTCGAAAGAAAATGGGTGTGCGCGACCTGGTCACGCATATTGAAAATACAATTATCAAGACCCTTTCCCATTTCGGGATTGAGTCCAATGCCCGCCCTGATGCGCCGGGTGTCTATGTCTCCGGTCAGAAGATATGTTCACTTGGACTACGGATCAGACGCGGCTGCTCTTTTCACGGTCTGGCACTCAATATCAATATGGATTTGGCACCTTTCCTTCGCATCAACCCATGCGGTTATGCAGGGATGGAAATGACGCAAACAGCGTTATTGAATGGGCCATCTGAACTAGCGGAAATTCAGCCTGTACTTGTAGAAGAGCTGGTCAACCTGCTCGATTACCAGAGCATTGAGTGGAAAACGGAAAGCAATTCATGAGTAAACCAATCAAAATTGAACAAGGTGTCAAATACCGTGATGCCGACAAGATGGCCCTGATCCCAACCCGTAATGTCGAGGTTGAGGAAGCGCCGAAAGAAGTACTGCGCAAGCCAGAGTGGATGAAGATCAAACTTCCTTCAGACAGCAAGCGTATCCAGGACATTAAGTCTGCGATGCGCAAGAACAAGCTGCACTCAGTATGTGAGGAAGCTTCTTGTCCGAACTTGGCAGAGTGTTTCAACCACGGCACGGCAACCTTTATGATCCTCGGTGCGATCTGTACCCGTCGCTGCCCATTCTGTGACGTTGCACACGGCCGCCCACTGCCGCCTAATGCCGAAGAGCCGCAGCATCTAGCCAAAACGATCGCAGACATGAAGCTTCGCTATGTTGTAGTGACTTCTGTAGACCGTGATGACCTGCGTGATGGCGGTGCCCAGCATTTCGCTGATTGTACCCGTGAAATTCGTGCGCTTAGCCCAGAGATCAAAATTGAGACTCTGGTACCTGATTTCCGTGGTCGTATGGACCGCGCGCTGAACATCTTGCGTGACAATCCGCCAGATGTATTCAACCACAACCTTGAAACCGCTCCTCGCCTATACCGTAAGGCTCGTCCTGGTGCGAATTACCAGTGGTCACTAGACCTGCTGAAAAAGTTCAAGGAAATGCACCCTGAAGTACCGACCAAGTCAGGTCTGATGATGGGTTTGGGTGAAACCAAAGAAGAGATCATCGAGGTACTGAAAGATCTTCGTGCCCACGGTGTAACCATGCTGACACTGGGTCAATACCTAGCACCTAGCCGCCACCACCTACCGGTTGAGCGCTACGTGCCGCCTGCTGAATTCGATGAGCTGAAAGAAATTGCCCTTGAGCTTGGCTTTACCCATGCCGCATGTGGCCCGTTCGTTCGCTCTTCTTACCATGCTGATATGCAGGCCAAAGGCGAAGAAGTGAAATAAGCATGAGATGACAGCCAAGTGCCTTCCCTACGGGGTACTTGGCTGCATTGGCTTATTACGCACATAAAAAAACGCAGCTGGACCAGCTGCGTTTTTTATTGCTATCTATTTTATGGCTTAGCCTTGGTTGGCTCGCTCGATAGCGGCTGCCATTACAGGTGCAAGGCTATTCAACGCTTGCTCGGTAACAGGTTTGCCGTCGGTATCAGTAATGTTGATAGACGTTCGGTTGCCCAAATCACCTAGCTGTAAATTATAAGCACGGTTTTCTAGTTCAATCGGCTGAGTGCCTAGATCTGCCCAGAACTCATCCTCTGGCGATTTGAACTGTACCTCGACCACACCCTGCGAGCGGTTACGGCCTTCAACCGTGAAGCCAAGTTGGCCCAATACCTCTGGTAGACGTTCCCAGAACACGTTGTACGGTGCACGGGCAATAATCACCGGCAGACCGCTACGGTCCTGTCCCATAGAGATAGGGATCTGCTTGATCAACTCCTGAGCTCGTAAACGGGCCTGCTCACGCTCCTGTTCATCGTAGCGAGATGTCACCAGATTGGTCATCAGGATACTGTAGCGCTCTTTGTTCTCAACGCTAACCGTTTGCTCAACACCACCTTCACGCCAGTCAACCAGCATGATCCGGTAGCTATAGCGACCACCATCGGCAGATTTTTCGATGCGATAACGGCTACCGATTTCGGTATCCTCATCTTCGTTGTTCCAGCTGATCCAGTCAGTCTCAAGCACATCGGCACTCTGGCTTCTCAGGGCGATGTTTTGCTCGGCAATCAATTTACGGGTCACCGACCATACATCGGTCAGATCTTCCTGCTTGACCATCACCAAGGTCACACCATCATTGTCACGCAGCGCTCGTGCACCCGGGATCAACGCCAGTACCTGTTGCGGCGGGCGGATATCAACCCCAGAGCCAATGGCACCCTGATACTCACCAGCCGGAATGTCGTAGTCACTGACCTGCCCTGACTGGGCATCGCTAGGCAATGTCCAGCTTTCCAACGGTTGGGTATTGAGGTAATTAAAATCCTGATTAGCCTGACGGCGACGTTCGGCGCCATCAGAGCAACCAGCCAGTGTTACTACTGCAACGGCAGCCGCCACCAGCTTATACTTATAATTCATTACGCTTCTGCGCTCCTACGCTCTAGCAAATTACAGCAGTACGTTCGCATCCTTGAGTGCTTCGGCTACTACTGGTTGGGCAGATTCGCTCAGCTCTGTCAATGGCAGGCGAAGCGTACCATACGAGACAAGACCAAGCTGATGAGCCGCCCATTTTACCGGGATAGGGTTGGATTCGACAAACAATTGCTTGTGAAGTGGCATCAATCGTTGGTTGATATCAATAGCAGCATCCATCTGGCCTGACAGCGCCAATTTGAACATCTGTGACATATCTGCTGCTGCTACGTTAGCTGTGACTGAAATCACACCATGGCCACCTTCAGCAACGAAATCCAACCCTGTGGCATCATCACCGCTTAGTTGGATAAAATCATCGCCACAAAGTTCCCGGGTTTTCTGGACACGGGACAAATCAGCTGTCGCATCTTTAATACCGACGATGTTATCAATCTTCGCCAATCGAGCCACGGTTTCTGGCAACAGGTCAACAGCAGTACGCCCAGGTACATTGTATAGGATCTGAGGCAGGTCGGTTGCTTCAGCAATCGCTTTGAAGTGCTGGTACAGGCCTTCTTGGGTTGGCTTGTTATAGTAAGGTGTGACGGTCAAACAACCCGCAACACCTGTGCCAGAAAAGAGTTTGCTAAAGGTGATGGCTTCATGCGTCGCATTGGCCCCGGTACCTGCAATGACCGGCACGCGGCCCTGTGCATATTCCAAGGTTTTCAATACCACCTTGACATGCTCGTCGACAGTCAGTGTGGCTGACTCGCCGGTTGTGCCGACTGCGACAATCGCATCGGTGCCTGCGGCAATGTGGTATTCTACAAGTGACGCCAAACTGGCGTAATCAACTTCACCGGCTTCGTCGAGCGGTGTAATTAGCGCTACCATGCTTCCTGAAAACATGTCCATCTCCCCTGAATAAATATATCCCTGGCCTCGTCATGAATTTATGCTGGATAAGCGAATAATCAAGCGGCCAAGACAAACCATACTACTTTTCAGTAACAGTAAACTCAAGACAGAAGTATGTAAATCAGTGATAGCTAACTCTTTGCCAACAGCTCACTTTTACATCTACTTTTTTGCTGCTAATAATGCGCGGCAAATCACCGTCTAATATGCAATCGTTCACTTTTTGCATCTGCAGGAGATATTCCTTTTCAGCTAACCGGTCTGTGCTAACATGCAGAAGGTATTCAAAATGTGATGTAAATATATGGAACATTATCTCGTCGTAACAGCGGTTGGCACCGACCGCCCGGGCATCTCGGATGAAGTCACCCGGCTCATCACCCTTTGCAACTGCAACATCGTTGACAGCCGACTGGCCCTCTTCGGCCAAGAATTTACCCTAATCATGCTGCTGTCAGGCTCTGCCAATGCCATTTCTCGAGTTGAGTCCACCTTACCGCTAAAGGCCAGTGAGCATGACTTGCTGACAGTGATGAAACGCACTACCAAACACGAATACCGTCATTTTGCCTACACCGCTGACTTCCAAATAGAGGCCAATGACAGCCCAGGCTTGATCGAACAGTTCACCCGCTTCTTTGCTTCTAGGGCAATCGACATCGCTTCACTCAGCGCCCATACCCAGGAGAGCAATCAGGATGGCTCTCCCAATAGATTTCAGCTGCAGATCGGGACAAACCTGCCTGAAGGCTGTAACCTAATGACCTTACAAGAAGAATTTGAAGCACTTTGCCAAGACTTGGTCGTCAGCGGCAACGTGACTTTCGTCGGCCATAATCAATAAGGAATCCACTATGAAGACTTTGACCGCCGGTACGCCTGCGCCAGCCTTCACTCTGCAAAACCAAAATGACGAGCCTGTCAGCCTGGCTGACTTTAAAGGTAAGAAAGTCCTCGCTTACTTCTACCCGAAAGCCATGACGCCGGGTTGTACGGTTCAGGCTTGCGGCCTACGTGATAGTAAAGCTGAGTTAGACGAATTCAATGTCGAAGTGCTGGGTATCAGTATCGATGCCGTCAAGCGCCTGCCGAAATTTATCGAACGCGATAACCTCAACTTCACCCTGCTGTCGGATGAAGATCACGCTGTGGCTGATCAGTTTGGTGTGTGGGGCGAGAAGAAGTTCATGGGCAAAGTCTATGATGGACTGCACCGCATCAGCTTCCTGATTGATGAAAACGGTGTGATTGAACATGTCTTCAACAAGTTCAAGACCAAAGATCACCATGAAGTTGTATTAGCTTACCTGAAAGAGAACAGCTAATCGTCCCTCTCTGGTATCTATGAAGAGCGCTACTTGCCCTATTGCAAGTGGCGCTTTTTTTATATTAGCCATTGTCTAACTGAGTTCGAAAATGTGGCAAGTCAAACATTGCCATCTGAGTGTTAGGCGTTAAAGCGCGCGCTCAAAGGCGGCAAAGCTATTCGTTCATCTTTCAGGCGTTGATCATGGTGATAATCTTCACTTGGAATAATTCGCCAACCTTTTTTGAAATGATTATTGAGGGCGCAGGCCAGTTCAAAGAAGCTCCAACGGTCATTGGCATTACTGTCGAGATGATAAAGCCCGGCGTCGTTCCGCTCTATCAATTGTAAAAAGGCGAAAGCCGTATCTTCCATATGTGAGGTTGCGGGAAACCAACCCACACTTGCCCTGATAACCCCATGCTCATTATTCTGTTGTTCTAGGTGAGCCAGCATATTATTGCCTTCCCCCCCGTCATGAAACTGCCAGCCAATCCGGGCAATCATTGCATTGGGGTTCACCTTCCAGATCGCCTCTTCACAACGGATCTTATATTGCCCATATGCGTCTTTTGCATTCCTATCCTGAAAAATTCCGTAGGGGCCATCCTGCTCGCTATCAAAGACCATTGCGGTACTGACAAATAGATAAGGGATTTTTCGCCAGGCACACCGCTGTGCAAGCCATCCCGCCCACTCTTCACTCCCCATCGCCATATGGCACACGGCATCAATATGAAGGCTTTGCCAGAACGATTCACTCCGCTCTTCATCCTCAGGAGAAACATGGTGATGGTTCCACTCTATGACTTCCCAACCACGGAGCCTGAACTGCGCCGCTACTATAGGTCCGAGTGTTCCGGTTAATCCTGTCATTAAAACTGTTTTCATCACGTAGCACTGCCCTTGAAATAGCCCATATCCAGTTAATCACAGCTAATATATTGCTCAATAAAATGCCTGCTATTCCCTGATGCTGGGCACACTTTGTAGCAGCAAAGCGAACCCAATTGCTGTCTGCCTCCAGTTTTGCGCCGAAAATACTGGAACCAACGAATAACAAAAAGGCCGCTGCCGCGACCTTTGTGTGGATATCAATTTGAGGTGTACTCGCTATTCTTCGAGGTGCTCTTCTATTGGCGGTTCAGTGGCCGGCAGGGCATTCCATACAGCCTTGACTAAGGTCGCCAATGGGATAGCAAAGAATACGCCCCAGAAGCCCCACATGCCACCAAACACCAAGACTGCAACAATAATTGCCACCGGGTGCAGGTTAACCGCTTCAGAGAACAGGATTGGTACCAGTACGTTACCGTCCAGGGCCTGGATAATGCCGTAGGCCACCAGCAACCACCAGAACTCGGGGCTGATCCCCCATTGGAACAAACCTACCATCGCCACCGGCAGGGTGACTGCGGCAGCACCGATATACGGGATCAATACCGAGAAACCAACCAACACCCCGAGCAATACCGCATAACGCAAATCCATCAGTGCGAACGTGATGTAACTGACAATACCAACTATAAAGATTTCGGTGACCTTGCCACGAATGTAGTTTGAGATCTGCTGGTTCATTTCTGCCCCAACTTTGCTGGTTAGGCGGCGGTTCTTTGGCAGCAGGCCACTGAGCATCTCGAGCATCTCTTCCTTGTCCTTAAGCAGGAAGAACACCAGCAAAGGGACCAAAATCAGGTAAACGGCCAGGGTGGCTAGGCTAACCAATGACGCCAACGATCCCTTAACGGCACTTTCACCCAACCCAAGCACCTTTTCTCTCAGGGTGACCATAAAGGTAGAGACTTGATGCGGCTGGACAAAATCAGGGTAGCGATCAGGTAGGCTCGATACATATTCCTGCAGACCATTGAACATATTCGGCACATCGGCAATCAAATTACCCACCTGATGCCAAATTGTCGGTACCAGGCCAAATACAGCCATCACCATTACACCGGCAAAAATGAGCAGCACACCCATCACTGACAGCGTTCTTGGTAGCCCCAAGCGTGTCAGTTGCATCACAGGCCATTCAAGCAGGTAGGCGAGGACAATCGCCACCAGCAATGGTGCAATCAGGTTACCGAAGAAGTAGATAGTCAGGAAGCCACCTAACAGAATAGCTACCAAGCTCACGGCGTGGGGATCGGAAAATCGTCGCTTATACCAGCGAGTCAGCATATCCAGCATAAAATGTTTACTGCCTTTTGGTCACAATAATTTCAAGTACCTGTCGGTTGTCCAACTGTACATCAATGATAAAGCCATGGTTTGAGAGGTAGCGGGGAATATCCTGCCGTGCCCCTGTGTCAGTGATATGAATTTCTAGCTTGTCGCCCACATTAAGCGACTGGGCCGCCCTTTTTGCCAATAGCAATGCCATCGGGCAGCGTTCCGTCGTCAAATTAAGCAATACAGGTTCCATTCCGGTATACTGACAAATATCATCCATCAGGTTATTGTAAAGGACATTCGAACGACAAAAAAGAAACCTGTCAAAGGTTTCGCTGTCTGACCTTAGTGAAAAACAGCGTTATTCAGGAAAGATTTAGCCTCGCAGTAGTGCGAATGCAGGAACACGCAACAGAAGGCGGTATCAATTATTACTATGTTTCGATTTGCTAAGGCGCCAGCCTATCTTCTTATCAGTGCTCTACTTGGCACTAGCATTGCGGCTCCGGCCAACGATTTGAGCAGCCTGCCCGATATCGGCACGGCGGCAGCGGCAACGCTCAGCATTGAAAAGGAAATGGAATACGGCGACGCTTATATGCGAATGATCCGGGCTAGTATGCCAGTGATTAGCGACCCGCTCCTATCCGAATATATTAGTGATCTTGGTCACCGCCTCGTCGCCAACGCCAACGATGTCCGAACCCCGTTCAACTTTTTCATGATCCAGAACCGGGATATCAATGCCTTCGCTTTCTTCGGCGGCCATGTTGCTATCCATTCCGGGTTATTCCTCCATGCTAAAACCGAAAGTGAATTAGCCTCGGTTGTGGCGCACGAAATCGCCCACGTCACCCAGCGCCACCTTGCCCGCAGTATGGAAGATCAGGCGAGGAAATCACCGGCCACATTGGCTGCACTAATTGGTTCCATGATGCTAGCCATTGCATCACCGGAAGCCGGTATCGCAGCGATACATGCGACGACGGCAGCATCGGCTCAGGGCCAAATCAACTACACCCGTAGCAATGAAAAAGAAGCTGACCGGATCGGTATAGCCACTTTGTCCAAAGCCGGCTTTGATGTGCAGGCCATGCCACGTTTCTTTGGCCGTCTCGCTGACCAGTACCGCTATGTCAGTACGCCTCCACCAATGTTGCTGACTCACCCATTGCCAGAGTCCCGTATAACGGATAGCCGCAGCCGCGCCAACCAATTCCCGGCCCGGCAAGTCGCAACCTCGAAGCGCTACCAGTTGGCAAGGTCCCGGATCGTCGCCCGCTATGCCGGTATCGACAGTAGTGCAGCCCTTGACTGGTTCGAACGCCAGGAGAAGCGGAGCAATGCCGTAACCAAGGATGCTATCGCCTACGGAAAGGCGCTGGTCTATATCGATTCAGAGCAATACGAGAAAGCCCATGCCTTGCTTGATCCGCTATTAGCCAAAGAGCCAAATAACCGTTTCTATATCGACTCGGCCACTGATCTCGACCTGCATCAGAAGAAATATGACCGTGCCATCAACCGCCTAGAAGCAGCACAGAGGGCTAACCCTAACAACAAGGTATTACGCCTGAACCTGGCCAATGCCCTTCAGGAAGCGGATCGTAACAATGAGAGTATCCCAATCCTTACCCGCTATACCTATGACAACCCGGAAGATCCTAACGGTTGGCACTTGTTAGCACAGGCGCAGGCTGCCAATGGCCGCCGGGATGCCGAACTCGCAGCCAGGGCCGAATTGCTTGCCCTACGCGGGGCATGGGAAAAGGCTATCCAGATGTATATCCAAGCTAGCCAAATTGTTGAAGTCAATTCACTGGATCAGGCCCGCTATGATGCCCGGATAGATCAGCTTCGATTGGCCAGACAGCGCTTTGCTAATCTCTGATCGCGCTCTCAAAGAACAGGGAGCCTAGCATTCCTTCTTGATGACAGCTGTTCTACAATGGGGCAACATCATCAAAACAATTTGTAACCGGCGTGACCAGCACGCCGGTTACCTTTTAGAAGGAAGTACCATGTCAGTCACCATTTACCATAACCCGCGTTGCTCAAAAAGCCGCCAGACCCTTGCGCTATTAGAAGAGAAAGGGATCACCCCAACCATCGTCAAATACCTCGATGACACCCCTTCAGCCGAGCAGATCCAAACCTTGTTGAGCCAGCTGGGCTACACCTCAGCTCGCGAGATGATGCGCACCAAAGAAGCCCTGTACAAAGAGTTGGAGCTTGGAGGCGCAGACATCACCGAGCAGCAACTGATTGATGCAATGGCGGCCAATCCGAAACTGATTGAGCGCCCTATTGTCGTTAACGGTGACCGTGCAGCCATGGGCCGCCCACCAGAGCAAGTCCTAGACATCCTTTAATCTCTCGAGGCGCTTATGCATAGCATTCTCGTGTTGTATTACAGCCGCCACGGCTCCACTCGCCAGCTGGCGCGGCAAATTGCTCGTGGTATCGAGCAGGTTGCTGGCTGCGAGGCTGTATTGCGCACTGTCGCCGAGCTTGGCGCTGACGGTCAACTGCAGCTTGAAGCCACAGGTGATCCGCTAGTGACCAAAACCGACCTGCAGCAATGTGCAGGGCTGGCTCTCGGTAGCCCGGTCCGGTTTGGCAACATGGCCGCGCCGCTCAAGCATTTTATTGACTCAACCAGCGCCGAGTGGCTGAGCGGTACCCTGATCGGCAAACCGGCTTGTGTGTTCACCGCCTCTTCGTCAATGCACGGGGGACAGGAAACCACCCTGCAATCGATGATGCTACCGCTGCTGCATCACGGCATGTTGATTGTCGGCCTACCCTATTCAGAGCCGGCGTTGCATACAACCGGAACAGGAGGGACTCCCTACGGCCCTTCTCACCTCAACCATGAGCAATCGCGCCAGTTGAGTGCAGAAGAGTGTGAATTGGCCCAAGCCTGTGGTAAACGTCTGGCGGAAACTGCCTGCAAATTACAAGGATAGAAGTCATGACCGTCATGCAGAAAAAAACGCGCTTGCTACGCTATAGCGCCGTTTCCAGCAACCTAGGCCTATTGGCTTGGGTAGCCTTATGGCAAGCCAGCCTTTCCCCGCACCCACACCTCAATAACATGGTAATGGCGCTGGTCTGGATGGCTCCCTTGCTACTTCCGCTCAAGGGGATTTTAGCGGGCAAGCCTTATACTCATGCCTGGGCCAACTTCATCCTGATGTTCTATTTCCTCCATGCCCTGACCATCTTGTGGATCGATGACGGTGAGCGCTGGCTGGCACTGATTGAGTTATCACTGACAACTGCAGCTTTCATAGCCAATATTTTGTTTGCCCGCCACCGTGGCAGGGAGTTGGGCCTCAAGCTGAAAAAGCTCTCCCTGGTCGAAAAAGAGGAAAGGGCCCGCCATGAAGGGCAATAGCGCTAGGCGTTAGGCGTTAGGCGTTAGGCGTTAGGCGTTAGGCGTGATAAACAAAACGGTGGCCTTGGCCACCGTTTTTTAATGTCACAATAATTTGCTTAGGCTGCCACTTACAGCGCAACCGATGTTGACGCTGAATTCGACCAGCTAAAGACCGCTGCCTGTTTGGCTGGCTTTACTTCGAGCTGCGTATTCACAGCTTGTGGCTCACCATCCAGTTGTTCGGTGCCAGAAACATCTACCTCTGATGACTCATCACCCTCTGGGGCTGGCTGATCTGCTGGGGCCTGAGTCGAGATATCAGTTGCTCGCAGCATACCTTCTGGCTGTGGTGCAGGTTCATACTGCTCCGCCACTGGCGCAGTGACCGCTGATAGGCGGCTGTCCTGGCTCAGTTCACGCTGGAACACATCTTCAGTACTTAGCAGTTGAACCGTAAACTCAACACGGTTTCCCTGAATACGGTAAGCATTCACTCCGGCTACCGATGTCAGGTTGGTGATCAAACGCTCCAAGGTAAAGAAATCTTTCGATGATTGGATATTCTCAACTACTACTGCCAACTGACCACTGGTATCGCCACCTAGCGGCACTGCATATTTAGCCCCAAGGATATCGGACACGCTATCGACCATCTGGCCGACCGCTGTCACCGTTTCACCGCTGTTACGGCCTTCGGATGGAGCGACCTGGTTACGGGCAAGCTGGTCGATATTTCCACTGTAAAGCTGCCAATTCAGCGCAACTTGTTCGTCATCTTGCTGGCGGGCACGTACCACAAGCACGGCTTGCGGCTGGTAGCGTTGGCTAGTTGTTGCGATCGGCTGGACAAAGCCACCCCAGATATCTGGCGTGCTGATAGCCGTGACATCTTCAAAATCACCGATTGGCATCATCACGGGCACACCGCGGCGATCGCCTTCGCTCTGGATAAGCTTGGCTAAATCGTTATTAGACTGATCCCAGATAATGTTACGGCTGCGGTTAGCATCTTCCACCAACCATACCAACACACTCGGGCGCTGTTCACTCCAGAAGGTTGAGTTGGCCTGAGTCAGCAGGGTACGGATACGGCTACGATCAAAAGTCAGCAGCAAGGTGCGCTGGCCATCTCGGTTGGCATAGCTGAACTGGCTGACGTATTGGCTACTGCTTCCAAGCGCTTTGGCAACGACTTCGTTCTCAACGATGTCACTCTGCCCCGATACCTTGATCAGTACCTGCTCTAGGGCCTGCTTCCTGGCTGCTTGTTCGGATTGGCGATCCGTATCAGGCAAGGCAACCTGCGCCTGATAAAGGTTAGTCACCGTGGCTGCCTTCAACGGCAAAGCCAAAAGTGCCAAGAAAAGTAATGCAATACGCAACATAAAGTACTCATTATCACTAAAGTTAATGCCCGATCATAAATTGAACATATCTTGCGGGGCAACTGCTACGAACACAAAAAAATCATTCAATTGTATTTTTCTGTTCCTAACTTTTTATAAGTCTTTGCTATATGACAATAATCAACGTCAATGTTCTGTAAGATTTCATTACATACATCACAAAATTATGCTGAGATCCTTTTTTGGCACATTTTGCCGATTAGCCGTAGGTAAACGGTTGCCCCTGTGATAACATTCCGCGATTTTTTTTACAGACAGGGTGGAAATCAACCATGATGCAGATATTACAGGGTGCCCAAATGCTTTTCGTTGCATTTGGTGCATTGGTTCTGGTACCGCTTCTTACCGGGCTGGATCCTAACGTTGCCCTCTTTGGTGCCGGTATCGGTACTCTCCTCTTTCAAGTCATCACCAAACGCTCCGTCCCTATCTTCCTCGCCTCCTCTTTTGCTTTTATTGCCCCTATTATGTATGGCGTACAAACCTGGGGGATCCCTGCGACCATGGGTGGCCTAATGATGGCCGGTGTAATCTACGTTTGTATGGGTGCCATCATCAAGGTGCGCGGCGTAGCGATTATCCATAAACTGCTACCACCGGTTGTGGTTGGCCCGGTGATCATGGTTATCGGCTTGGGACTGGCACCAGCGGCGGTCAACATGGCGCTGGGTAAAACCGGTGATGGTGCAGTGCAGTTGGTCAACGGGGATGCTGCTTTATGGATCTCAGCGATTTCACTGCTTGTGACCATCGGCTTCAGCGTCTTTGCCAAAGGCTTTTTCAAGCTTGTCCCGATTATGGCTGGTATTGTGGCAGGCTACTTAGTTAGTCTTGGCTTCGGCGTGGTTGACTTCACACCAGTGCAGCAGGCTGCATGGTTAGCGCTACCTAACTTCACTTTCCCTGAGTTCAACATCAATGCCGTGCTATTCATGATCCCAGTTGCCATTGCCCCTGCCGTTGAGCACGTTGGCGATATGCTGGCTATTTCTAACGTCACCGGTAAAGACTACCTGAAAAAACCAGGCCTGCACCGCACCATGGCAGGTGACGGGGTAGCAACAATGGCTGCTTCGATGTTCGGCGCGCCGCCAAACACCACTTACTCAGAGGTGACCGGTGCCGTAATGCTGACCAAAGCCTTTAATCCCGTGATCATGACCTATGCTGCTGTCACAGCACTGGTTCTGGCGTTTGTCGGTAAGCTAGGTGCCGTGCTGCAAACCATCCCTGTGCCGGTAATGGGCGGTATTATGATCCTGCTGTTTGGCTCAATTGCCACCGTTGGCCTCAATACCCTGATCAAAAACCAAGTTGACTTGCACAAGGCTCGTAACCTAGTCATTGTGGCGGTAACACTGGTATTTGGTATCGGTGGTATGGCTTTCGGTATCGGCGAGTTCAGCCTACAGGGTGTGAGCTTGTGCGGTATTGTGGCAATCCTGCTGAACCTTATCTTGCCGGATGACCTTGGTGAGAACCATGTGGTCGATAATGCTCAAATGGAAGCGTCAGACAAATAAACGATAAACCGTTAACCGGGTACCAGGTGTTAATGACCCCATACCCGGTTAGTTTAGGTATCGAGCACATAAAAAAAGCCGGATAACAATCCGGCTTTTTGTTTTTTCAGCGGTGCTTTAGAAGTTATTTAGTACCGAAGATTTTGTCACCCGCATCGCCAAGACCCGGTACGATGTAGCCCTTGTCGTTTAGCTTCTCATCGATAGCGGCAGTGTATAGCTCGACATCTGGGTGTGCTTTCTCAAGCGCTGCAATACCTTCAGGCGCGGCCACCAACACTAGAACTTTGAACTGCTTACAGCCTTGCTCTTTCAGCAAGTCTAGAGTAGCAATCATAGAGCCACCCGTTGCCAGCATAGGGTCAACAACCAGCGCGATACGCTCGTCGATGTTAGATGCTAGCTTGTTGAAGTAAGGAACTGGCTCAAGTGTTTCTTCGTCACGGTAGATACCAACCACACTGATACGGGCACTTGGCATATGCTCAAGTACGCCGTCCATCATGCCTAGGCCGGCACGAAGAATTGGCACAACTGTGACTTTTTTACCTTTGATCTGATCAATTTCAACTGGACCATTCCAGCCTTCAATGGTAACTTTTTCTGTTTCGAAGTCTGAAGTCGCTTCATACGTCAGCAAGCTGCCAACTTCCGTTGCTAGTTCACGGAAACGCTTAGTGCTGATGTCACCTTCGCGCATAAGACCAATCTTATGTTTTACTAGTGGGTGTTTAACCTCAACGACTTTCATCTCTGACTCCTGGCAAATAAATTTCAAAAAATCGCACTATTATACACTAGACCATTTACGCTCTGGTAGGGGTGCAGCTGTTATTTGCTCAGGAAACACCCAGTGACAAATATTGACGCAAACGTTTTCCTTTCCGCCCTGACTGCTGTTATCATACCCCCGCTTTTTTACTTTAATACGTTGAGGAAACTCCTGTGAGCGGCAATAACTCTTCTCTTAGCTACAAAGATGCTGGTGTTGATATCGATGCAGGTAATGCATTAGTTGATCGTATTAAAGGGGTGGTAAAACGCACCCACCGTCCAGAAGTGATGGGCGGTATTGGCGGCTTTGGCGCATTGTGCAGCCTGCCGACCAAGTACAAAGAGCCAGTTTTGGTATCTGGTACAGACGGTGTTGGAACAAAACTGCGCCTGGCAATGGATCTGAACAAGCACGACACTATCGGTATCGATCTGGTTGCTATGTGTGTCAACGATTTGATCGTACAAGGTGCCGAGCCACTGTTCTTCCTTGATTACTACGCAACAGGCAAGCTGGACGTTGA
Source organism: Photobacterium rosenbergii (assembly GCF_003026455.1). GTDB lineage: Bacteria > Pseudomonadota > Gammaproteobacteria > Enterobacterales > Vibrionaceae > Photobacterium > Photobacterium rosenbergii. Next base: position 16,240 of record NZ_PYMB01000028.1, on the reverse strand, counting down.
TACAGCAGCTGACGTAGTAGCCGGTATCGGTGAAGGTTGTATCCAGTCTGGCTGTGCACTAATCGGTGGTGAAACCGCTGAAATGCCTGGCATGTACCACGGCGAAGACTACGATGTTGCCGGCTTCTGTGTCGGTGTGGTTGAGAAAGCTGACATCATTGATGGCAGCAAAGTGGCAGAAGGCGATGCACTTATCGCTGTCGCTTCAAGCGGTCCACACTCGAACGGCTTCTCGCTGATCCGTAAGATCATTGAGGTTTCAAATGCTGACCTAAGCCAGGAGCTAGAAGGCAAAGCCCTATCTGAGCACCTACTAGAGCCAACTAAAATCTACGTTAAGTCGACCCTGAAGATGATGGAAAGCTGTGATGTTCACGCGATTTCCCACATCACAGGTGGTGGCTTCTGGGAAAACATCCCGCGCGTACTTCCTGAAGGTGCCAAGGCAGTCGTTGATGGTAACAGCTGGCAGTGGCCTGCGGTATTCAACTGGCTACAGCAAGCTGGTAACGTGGACACGTACGAGATGTACCGTACCTTCAACTGTGGTGTTGGTCTGGTGATTGCCCTGCCAAAAGAGCAGGCAGAGCAAGCAATCAGCATCCTAAATGCCGAAGGCGAGCAAGCATGGCTACTAGGCCACATTGCTAACGCTAACGAAGGCGAAGAGCAGGTGGAGATCCTGTAAGCGATGAAGAATATCGTTGTTCTTATCTCAGGCAACGGCTCTAACCTTCAAGCGATGATTGATGCCTGCGAGTCAGGCATCATCAAGGACGCCCGCATCAGTGCGGTGTTGTCCAACAAGGCTGACGCTTACGGATTAGAGCGTGCCCGCCAAGCAGGTATTGATGCTCTGCATCTTTCTGCGGCTGACTATGCTGATCGTGCGGCTTTTGACCAAGCCATGGCCGAGCGCATTGACAGCTACCAGCCCGATCTTGTGATCCTCGCTGGCTTCATGCGCATCCTCAGCGGCGAATTTGTTCGTCACTATGAGGGTCGGATGCTTAATGTCCACCCTTCCCTGCTACCGAAATACACTGGTCTTAATACCCACCAGCGGGCTATCGATGCCGGGGACAGCGAGCATGGTACCAGCGTCCATTTCGTTACTGAGGAACTCGACGGCGGTCCGGTGATCCTCCAGGCCAAGGTGCCAATCTTTGCCGGTGACGATGCCGAGGAAGTAATGGCACGCGTGCAGGAGCAGGAACACCGTATCTACCCGATGGTTGCCAACTGGTGCCTGCAAGACCGTGTTGTAATGACAGACGGAAAAGCGGTACTAGATGGGCTGATATTGCCCCTGTCCGGCTATGCGACCGATGAGTGATCGGGATTGTTAGCAAACAGTACAGATACAAAAAACGCGACCTAAGGTCGCGTTTTTTATTTATCTGGCTTGATATTACAGCGTGCGGTTGAAGACCTGCTCGCCCAAGTGGAAAACATTGAACTCGCCAACTTCCATCTTGTGCCAACTTTCATCATTGGTCAGCGGCTGGGTAGCAATTACCGTCACGACATCGTTCGGCGTCGTCTCCTGATGGAAGTCAATAGTGACATCCTCATCAATCAGTGAGGCCTTGCCAAATGGTGCTCGGCGAGTGATCCAATGCAAGTTGTTAGTGCAATAGGTAAGTACATACTCACCATTACTCAATAACATATTGTATACGCCCAACTCACGCAGCTTGTCGCAACTCTCCGCCAGTAGGTGATAGACGGCCTCCCAGTCATCCGGCGTATCCGGGAACCTGTCGTCTAGCTGCTTGAGCAGCCAGCAAAAAGCGATTTCACTGTCGGTATCCCCAACCGCCTTGAAGCGACCGGTATCCAGTTCGTCGTACCCCGTCAGCTGGCCGTTATGGGCAAAGGTCCAGTACTGCCCCCATAACTCACGGGTAAACGGGTGGGTATTTTCCAAGCTCACGCCGCCACGGTTTGCCTGCCGGATATGACTGACCACCGCACAGCTCTTTATCGGGTATTCCTGTACCAACTCTGCAATACGCGATTTGCTGCTTGGGTTTGGGTCCTTGAAGGTCCTAAACCCCTTGCCCTCGTAAAAGGTAATCCCCCAGCCATCACTGTGCGGGCCAGTATTCCCGCCACGCTGCATCAAGCCGGTAAAACTAAAGCAAATATCTGTTGGCACATTGGCGCTCATGCCAAGTAATTCACACATAGTCCTTTATGCCCTTCCTCTGTTGCACCAGTCATCGAGACTGGATTATTCCGCCATTTCTTTTTCGATAAGCATGATCAAGATATGGATGATCTTGATATGTACTTCTTGGATACGATCAGCATAGCCGAAATGCGGCACGCGAATTTCTACATCAGCCAAGCCTGCCATCTTACCGCCGTCTTTACCAGTCAGGGCAATCACTTTCATCCCCTTGGCCTTGGCCGCTTCAATCGCTTTCAAGATATTACCGGAATTACCCGAGGTCGACAGGCCAAACAGAACATCACCCTGCGAACCGACCGCTTCAAGGTAGCGCGAAAAGACCGACTCATAGCCGAAGTCATTACTCACGCAAGACAGGTGGCTCGGATCTGAAATCGCAATCCCCGGGTAGCCCGGACGGTTTTCACGGTAACGTCCCGTTAGCTCTTCGGCAAAATGCATCGCATCACAGTGAGATCCACCGTTACCACAAGACAACACCTTGCCACCTTGCTTAAACGACTCGGCCAGAAGTTTGGCAGCTGCTTCGATATCAGCAATATTCTTGTCATCGCTTAAAAAACGGTTGAGGACGTCTGCCGCTTCCGTCAACTCGGCGCGGATGGTGTCTTGATACATAGGACCTTCTCTGTCTTATCAAAAATTATTATCAACTAGCAGTGTACAAAGAAACGCTTGGAAGTGTCGACTCCTTAGATTGAACATTGTGAGTCTTTAGCGCCAAATGTTCACGTAATGAGTCGGCAGAGCCACAGCAAGCGACATTATCCACGGCCAGAAGACCGGCTGATGCTAACTTCTTCTCAATATGCGCAGCCACACCAAGCAAGTAAACCGGGTAATCGCGGATCCGGTCAATGGCATTTTCCAATGCATGAATTGCGGTAATGTCGATGGTGCTGACATCACTGAAATCCAGCACCACCGCCTGGGTGTCCGGTGCCGTGTAGTCAATCACCGACAAGGCTTTTTCACTAGCGGCAAAGAACAGTGGACCATTGATATCATACACGACAACATCTTCGCCAAAATTCTGGTGCGGGTGTCCACCCGATACCTTGTTAACGGTGGTCAATGATGCAATTCGCTGGATAAACAGCACACCTGCTAGAAGCAGCCCCACCACCACAGCCACTACCATGTCAAAGACAACAGTTAGGGTGAAACAGGTAAGCAATACGGCCACATCCCTGCGTGGTGCCACTTTTAGGGTATGAACAAAGTGCGGCGCCTCAGACATGTTCCATGCCACCATGATTAGCAGGCCAGCCAACGCACTCATAGGGACATAAGAAAGCATCGGGGCCAAAGCTATCATTGCAGCCAGTACAAACAGAGCATGGACTATGGCAGAGATTGGCGAAAATGCCCCAGCACGGATGTTGGTCGCGGTACGGGCAATGGCAGCAGTAGCCGGGATCCCGCCAAAGAAAGGGACCACGATGTTTGCCAGACCCTGTCCAACCAGTTCAGCATTGGGGTTATGCTTGGTCCCGGTCATGCCATCGGCAACGACCGCACACAGTAAGGACTCGATACAACCTAACATGGCAATGGTAAATGCAGCTGGCAGCAGCTCAATCACTAGATCCCATGAAAAATGACCACCCTGCCAAGGCATCACTAACTGCGGCAATACCTGTGGGATCCCCTGACCAACCAAGTCACCAATTTGATAATGGAATTTCTCACCCAATAGGCCGACATGGTTATCCCCCATCTGGTTGACAAACAAAGCCACCAAAGTGCCCGCTAAAAGTGCAACAACGTGGGCAGGAACCTTGGTCTTTAGCTTGGCCCAAAGGATGAAGACAGCAATCGTTACCAAACCCACCAACGCATCCGCCATGTTCAGCGTTGGCATGGCACTGGCGTACGCCACCACCTTTTCCGGGAAATGAATAGGATTCGTTGCGACGCTAAGGCCAAGCAAATCTTTAAGCTGCAAGAAAGCAATCGTGAGGCCAATACCGGCAGTAAACCCTGTTGTGACAGGATACGGCACATAGGCCACCAGCTGACCAAGGCGCAAGACGCCCATGAGTAACAAAATCACCCCGGACATCATAGTCGCCAGCATTAAGCCTGAAAGGCCATACTGCTGGGTGATAGGCAAAAGGATCACCACAAACGCCGCTGTCGGGCCGGTGATATTAAAACGGGAGCCACCCAACAGTGCAGCCAATAGGCCAGCTACGATAACAGTATAAAGACCATGCTGCGGCGGGACACCGACTGCAATTGCCAAAGCCATGCCCAAAGGAATAGCTACCACACCGACGGTGACGCCAGAAACAATATCGGATCTTAATGACGAAAGAGAGAAACCGTCACGCCACGCCTGTCTAAACGCATCAAATAACAACACGGAAATAACCCCTTACCAGCCAAACAGGAACGCCAAAAGCCAAATGCGGCTTGTTACCGTTTGGTGAAAAGAAAATGAAGAATTGTAAGTAGTCGTCATCCCGAGAATGGGATCCGGCGGGCAACTGTCAGTCGGAGTTCGGGAAAGGCAACAATCTGAAAAGGCCACTTTGCGTCGCCCTGCTCGTTCCTTGAAGATTCACGAAAATGCCGGCTTCGATGCCGAGATCCTAGTAATACGTGAGCTATGTCACGGGATCTTAATTGTATGAGGAATTAACGCAAGTACTTTTTTCCTTCCCGCTGATCTCGATCAATCCCTTATTTTACAAGCAGTGACAAGACATCTTTACGTAACTCCCCACTTTCAGAACGGAAAATTATTTTACATTTCATTAAAAACAACATTACACTTATCACAAGTGGTTAGACCTCTTACCTTGCATAAAATGTACCCAAAATATAATAAAGCAACGCCCAAATAAGGAGATTGAAAATGGTTACACTCGTGTACCTACTGGGGCTGATTGGTATAACCGGTGTGCTGGCTTACCACCGGGCAAACCTGCGCACCTTCACCCTGGCTATTGCTGCGGCACTGGCTGCGGGCACCTTACTTGATATTACCGGTCAGTCCAGCTGGCTGGCTTTCCTTGCTATTGCTATACCGCTAAACATTACTTCCCTACGCCGCTCACTGCTAAGCCGTCGTGCACTCGAGGCATTCAAGAAAGTGATGCCTGAAATGTCACGCACTGAAAAAGAAGCCATTGATGCCGGTACAGTTTGGTGGGAAGCGGACCTGTTCCGTGGTGCTCCTGATTGGAACAAGCTGCATGATATCCCTGCCCCGCGCCTAAGCACGGAAGAAAAAGCTTTCCTTGACGGTCCAGTCAACGAAGTGTGCCGTATGGTCAATGACTTCCAGGTCACCCATGAACTGGCCGACCTGCCACCGGAAGTCTGGCAATATCTGAAAGACCACAAATTCTTCGCCATGATCATCAAAAAAGAGTACGGCGGTTTGGAGTTTTCAGCCTATGCCCAATCACTGGTGCTACAAAAACTGACCGGTGTTTCTGCCGTATTGTCATCGACAGTAGGGGTACCTAACTCACTAGGCCCTGGTGAACTGTTACAGCACTACGGGACCAAAGATCAAAAGAATCATTACCTACCTCGCCTTGCCGAAGGTAAAGAAATCCCTTGTTTTGCCCTGACCAGCCCAGAAGCGGGTTCTGATGCCGGATCTATTCCTGATTTCGGTATCGTCAAGAAGGGGATCTGGCAAGGGGAAGAAGTGCTGGGTATGGAACTGACCTGGAACAAGCGCTATATCACTCTAGCCCCTGTCGCCACTGTTCTTGGTCTGGCGTTCAAGCTATTCGACCCCGACCATCTTCTTGGGGACGAAGAAGAGCTGGGGATCACTTGTGCCCTGATCCCGACCGATATTGATGGCGTCGATATTGGCCGCCGCCACTTCCCGCTGAATATCCCGTTCCAGAATGGTCCGACACAAGGCGACAAGGTTTTTGTGCCTATCGATTTCATCATTGGTGGCCAAGAAATGGCTGGCCAAGGCTGGCGGATGCTAGTTGAGTGTTTATCTGTCGGTCGTGGTATCACATTGCCTTCAAATTCAACTGGCGGCCTGAAAACCGCTGCATTGGCAACAGGTGCCTATGCCCGCATCCGTCGCCAATTCAAACTGCCTATTGGTAAGATGGAAGGTATTGAAGAGCCATTGGCCCGTATCACAGGTAACGCTTATGTGATGGATGCTGCCAGCAACTTTACCGTTGCCGGTATCGACCTTGGCGAAAAACCTTCGGTGATTTCGGCAATAGTGAAATACCACTGTACCCACCGTGGCCAGCGCAGTGTCATCGACGCGATGGATATTGTTGGCGGTAAAGGGATCTGTATGGGACCGAGTAACTTCCTCGCCCGAGGTTACCAAGGTGCACCGATTGCCGTTACCGTGGAAGGGGCCAACATCCTTACCCGCTCGATGATCATCTTTGGTCAGGGGGCGATCCGTTGCCACCCTTATGTCCTCAATGAGATCAACGCGGCATACGACGAAGATGCAGAAAAAGCGCTGCAGGAATTTGATAAATCGCTGTTCGGCCATGTCGGCTTTGTGATCAGCAATATGGTCCGTTCATTCTGGTTCGGCCTGACTGATGGTCGCGGCTCGGCAGCGCCGAGAAAAGATCAAACCACCCGTTACTATCAGCAACTCAACCGCTACAGTGCCAACCTGGCTCTGCTGGCAGATATCTCTATGGCTGTACTGGGTGGCTCGCTCAAGCGCAAAGAACGTTTGTCAGCCCGCTTAGGTGATGTGTTGAGCCAACTATACTTGGCTTCGGCAACACTCAAGCGTTACACCGATGAAGGTGCGAAAGCCGAAGATCTGCCATTGGTACACTGGGGGCTGCAAGATGCGCTTTACCAAACCCAGGAAGCCTTGGATGAATTCTTGCGTAACTTCCCTAACCGTCCTGTCGCGGCACTGCTTCGTGCCATGGTGTTCCCGCTTGGCCTAGGCCGTGTTCGCCCATCCGACAAACTGGATCACAAGCTGGCTAGGATCATCCAGACCCCGAGCGAAACCCGCAGCCGTATTGGCCGCAACCAGTACCTCGAAGCAACAGCCAACAACGCAGTGGGTATGATCGAAGCGACATTAAGCGATATCCTTGCTGCCGAACCAATCTACGACCGTGTCTGTAAAGCCACAGGTAAGAAAATGCCGTTCATGCAGCTGGACAAAGTGGCCGAGAAAGGGCTTGAACTCAATGTCATCAACCCTGAAGAAGCCGAGCTTCTCTGCCGTGCCGAGGAAGGTCGACTTCGCACGATCAACGTCGATGACTTCGATCCTCAAGAGCTTGCTGCTAAGCCTTACCAACCGACACCTAAGGAAATAGCGGCTTAATCCATATCGACATGAAGCAAAAAGGGAAGCCATTGCCGGCTTCCCTTTTTATTTGTCTCATTCTGTAAGGTAGTCCTTAGCTTCCAGGCACGCTGAGCTCAGCACTTTCCATCGCTTTCTTCACTTTGCGCTTGCGCCAAAGCACGGCAGCGACGACCACCAGCACAATTACGACAACATTGGCGAGGGCGATAACTTTTATTGCTTTGGCACGACTGGCCTGACGTTCTGCCTCTAACCGGGCAAACTCCGCCTGCCGCTCCTTAGCCTCTTGCTGTTCACGGAAAGCATTGAGGTTACGATCGAGCTGTAATTCAGCCTGAACTGCAAAATGGCTTTGGGGTATCTGGAAAATCAGTTCCCGCTCGCTGAAATTATCGGTCGCATAGAGCCATCCCGACCATGTATAACGCCCCGGTAACTTCCCATTAGGTAGCCATACCGTCAGCCTTTCCTCATCAGGCAAAGCCGCTTGCTGGCTAATAGTGGTTTCACCTTCAAAGCTAACCTGCTCAATATGGGCAGCCAGCGAGCCGGTCTTCAATGTACCTTCTTCGCCAGTAATGACCACTTGGTGAGCTTCTTCTTGTCCCCGCCCCTGAATAAAACTAGCATTGATCGGTGGAGGGTAAACCAACACTTCTTGCTCGAAGGTACGAAGAAAAATACCGTTGCTGGAACTGACCTTGACCGTGTACTTCCCCGGCTGAAGCTCTACAGGAAGGGCAACCGTAAACTCCCCATCGCCGGCCACCTCGTCAAATCCCTGACCATCATCGGCAAAGGTCCCCATTGGAATAGGCATCGGCAAGGCTTCTTTAGGGAGTTCATCGGGGTTCTCGATATATTCATAGAACACCACGGATAAGCTGACACGGTCGAGGAAATCGCGCAACTGTAACGGTTGGCCGTTTTGGCTCAGGCGGGCGGTAAATTTGATGGTTTCCGATTGATAGAGCCTTGCCGGTAGGTTGTCGACATCCAGCTTCAAATCGGACAGGACGGTAATTTGATTTTTCGGGCTCACCTTACCAACGGCCTGCCACGGCCCGGGCATTGGGTTCTCGATAGAGATGATATCCATCCCCGTCTCTTCATACCAAGAGACGTTGTCAGGATGGCGCCAGGCGTAATACTTTTGACCATCGGGGCGGACCAATACGACGGAGTTACTCTTCTGGTCGCGCTTGACCATAAAAGAGACCTGCTGCACCGTAGGATCTACACGAAAGCGATTATCCAGCCATGACATCACCGTACTGCCGTCAGCCCACGATAACGTTGGCCATAACAACAGTTGCGGCCACACCAGCAATAGCAACCATAATCGCTTCATCATACCCTTACTGACGCCACATCACGTCACCCTTCTTGTCGATAATATCCAAACGCGCTTCATGCGCTTGTATTTCATCGGCAGAAGCTCGGATAACCTTTAGCGCTTTTCGCCCGGAAGCCAGACGCCGGATCGCATTTTCTGCACCAGCATCACTTTCTTCACTGCCGCTGCTAAGAGCTAAGGATGTCTGGCCACCTGTCATCATCAGGTAGACATCGGCCAGGATCTCGGCATCGAGCAATGCCCCGTGGAGGGTACGGTGTGAGTTATCAATACCATAACGGGAACAGAGCACGTCAAGGTTGTTACGCTTACCTGGGAATAGGCGCTTGGCCATATCCAAGGTATCGGTCACCTTGCAGAAATCCTCTGTTTTGCCTATTGAGGGATCAAGCTTACCGAACTCGTAGTCCATAAAGCCGATATCGAAGGGCGCATTGTGGGCCACCAACTCAGCCCCCTGGATGAAGTCCATGAACTCCTGGTGCACGTCACCATAAGTCGGTTTATCCACCAAAAACTCATCGGTAATACCGTGGACATCAATCGCCTCGGCATCGATTTCGCGATCTGGCTTGATATAGACGTGGAAAGTATTGCCCGTAAGCTTACGGTTGATGATCTCCACGGCACCGATCTCGACAATGCAGTGCCCTTCATAGTGAGGACCGGTCATATTCATACCGGTTGTTTCAGTATCGAATACGATTATGCGTTCATTAGTGGCTTTCATAGTAACGATTGTGTCAGACTAAAGTTTTAACTAAGACGAATACTACCAAATATGACGAAGCAGGTAGAAATTTTCACGGACGGTTCTTGTCTCGGCAACCCGGGGCCGGGAGGCTATGGTACCGTGTTACGCTATAAACAGCATGAAAAAGAGCTCAGCGAAGGCTTTTTCATGACCACCAACAACCGTATGGAGCTTCTCGCTGCGATTGTCGGTTTGGCGAGCCTGAAAGAGCCTTGTCAGGTAGATCTCACCACCGATAGCCAATATGTTCGCCAGGGTATCACCCAATGGATCCACAACTGGAAAAAGCGCGGGTGGAAAACGGCCGACAAAAAGCCGGTAAAAAATGCCGACCTTTGGCAGCGCCTCGATAACGAAACCCAACGCCACCAGGTCAGTTGGCACTGGGTGAAAGGCCATGCCGGCCACCCTGAAAACGAGCGCTGTGATGAACTGGCCCGCACAGCTGCCGAATCACCAGACAAAGACGATACCGGCTATCAGGCTAGCTAGCCAAAGTATGAGTTAGCACTTCTGCTTGCGGGATGCCTTAGTGCGGCAGTTCATGCCTAATGGAGCCAACTGCCGCCTCAATTTCCACGTCGGTTTAATCGGCTTAAGAGGCACAGTCCGCTTCCTCGCGACAATCAGGTACATACTGCCTACCGACGATAAGCTATCAGATACCATCCCTTCCACCCAGGCTGAACATGCTTGGTGGCGGGTGGCAGGCAATATCGCAAAGTTCTCATGGAAGACAACTTCGTAGTTCAAAACCCCTAGCCAGTCTTTAACCCGCATCGGCATGAACATCCGCCCTTTCCAGGGAAAACGCTTACGGTTCCATGGTAAAAGGCCGCGCATTCCCAACGCACTAACCGGGTTATTACCACTAATCAGGATATAGCCGTCGTCGACAATCACCCGGTCAACCTCCCGCAGCAGCCGGTGGGGATCGCTGCAATAATCTAATTGATGGGCAATCACACAGGCATCAAAGGCCTTCTCGACAAATGGCAAGGCAAAGGGATCCGCCACAACATTATGCAGAGGGTTGAACTTATCAATGCAAATCTGATGCTGGATGTTACAATGGCCACTGGCCAATTCGCAGCTTAGCCCACCCAGCTTCAGCATATGGTAGCCAAACAGTTTGGGCCACCATTCATCTAGCTGGGCTTGCAGTAGCTCTGCTGCCCATTCACCATTGACCACTTGTGACCAGGTGTGTGGTGGTTCGATATGTTTTAGTATGCGGGCTGGCTTCATAGCAATTCCAAACTAAGTCGATGCTCAATAGCAAAAAAAGCCGGAGAAACAAAGATGCTGACCATTAAAAGCATACCTGCATTCAATGACAATTACATCTGGCTGATTCACAGTCCGGATAACCACTGTGTGGTGGTCGACCCCGGTGATGCCACTCCGGTGCTGGCGTTCCTGGAGCAAGAGCAGCTGGAGCTTGATGCCATCCTGATCACCCACCACCACCATGACCATATCGGTGGGATCAGCGAACTCAAGCGCCGTTACCCGAATATCCATATCGTCGCCCCTTCAGCCGAACCTATCCCGGGTGTATCGCAATCCGTTGACGATGGCGACCAGGTTGAAATCTTCGGCGAGCGCTTCATGGTACTGGGTGTACCGGGCCATACTGCAGGCCACGTCGCCTACGTTGGCGACGGCAAGCTATTCTGCGGCGATACCCTATTCTCTGCCGGTTGTGGCCGCCTGTTCGAAGGGACCGCTGAGCAAATGTACAACTCGCTACAGAAGCTAAGCGCCCTGCCGGATGAAACCGAAGTGTACTGCGCCCATGAATATACCAGTAGCAACTTGGCCTTCGCTCTAGTGGCAGAGCAGGACAACCCGCACTTGCAGCGTTACCGCGAAGAAGTCAGCAGAATGCGGGCACAGGGGATTAGCACCATCCCTAGCACTTTGAAACAAGAAAAATTGATTAATCCCTTCCTGCGCTGTGACCAGCTGAGTATCAAAAAATCAGTGGCAAATAAAGCAGTTAACGATAGCGATGTAGAAACCTTTGCTGCACTGCGCCGTTGGAAAGACGAATTTTGACCTGTGTCACTTGTAACTAAGGTGGTTGGACAAGTATTATCTCCAACTATTTTGGCTATAGGCTGGACACATGAAAACCCGATTTTTTTTGGCGAGTGCGCTACTTCTGGCTGGTTGCCAAATTACTAATACGACAAATACAGTAGAAGAAAAAACAAACACAACAAATAATGACCCTGCGGCCCAAGTTGCCCCAACAGCAACAACAAAAACAACACCTAAGCCGCAGGTCGTTGTCCCTAAGAAAATTCCAACCCCTCAGGAGCAACAAGATGTGTGGGAACGCATCAGCATGCAGCTGAGGGCGGATATCCCTAATGACCAACGCGTCATCCACTACCGAGACTGGTACCTCCGTCACCCAAGCCACCTCAATACCGTAGCCCAGCGAGCCGAACCATTCCTCTATATGATCACCGAGGAAATCGAAAAGCGTGATCTTCCGCTTGAGCTTGCCCTGTTACCGATTGTTGAAAGTTCATTCGACCAGTTTGCCTACTCCCATGGCCGGGCAGCGGGTCTGTGGCAAATCACAGCACCGACAGGCCGCAGTTTTGGCCTTGAGCAAAACTGGTGGTATGACGGTCGTCGTGACGTAGTGGAGTCAACCCGTGCCGCGTTGGACCTACTCGAATACCTCAACCGTAAGTTTGACGGTAACTGGCTCCACGCCCTTGCTGCCTACAATACCGGTGAAGGCCGAGTATTCCGTGCGATCCGCAATAACAGGGCAGCAGGTAAACCGACTGACTTCTGGTCGCTCGACCTGCCACGTGAAACCAGCGACTATGTACCTAAACTGCTTGCTGTTTCTGACGTGATCCAGAACCGTGACAAGTACGGCATCAGTATCCCTGCAATCGACAACGAACCTGCAGTGAAACTGGTTAAGCCTAAGACCCAAATGGATCTGGCGATGGCAGCAAAGTTTGCCAATGTTTCTCTTGATGAGATCCAACGCCTGAACCCCGGCTACAACCGCTGGGCGACCGCTCCTGAAGGCCCGAGCCACCTGTTACTGCCAGTCAGCAAGGTCGACAAGTTCAATGCTGCCTTTGCAGAGAATGGTCACCGTGGCATGAAAGTGATCCGCTACGAGGTCAAACCGGGCGATACCCTGAGTGTGCTGGCCCGCAAACATAAGACCACGACCAAGCAGATCCAGCGTGCCAATAATATGAGCGGCACCAATATCCGTGTTGGCCGCCACATCCTTATCCCGGTTGCGATGCAAGATGGCGAGACTGTTGCTGCCCGCATGGCAAACAACACCCAGCAAAGCCACGGCAGCGGTTACCGTACAACCTATACTGTCCAGTCTGGCGATAGCCTGTGGACCATTGCCCGCCAACAAAAAGTGTCTATTGACCAGATCACCCGATGGAACGGGATCAGCAAGAACTCGCCGCTTCGCGTTGGCCAGAAGCTGACCCTATGGAAATCGAGTGAGACAGGTGGTGTGATCCGCACGGTTTACTACAAGGTTCGCTCTGGTGACAACCTGAGTACCATTGCCCAGCGCTATAAGGTGAAAGTTGCCGATGTCGTGAAATGGAACCAGATCAATGGCCAGAAGTACCTGAAACCGGGACAGCAATTAAAGCTTTATGTTGATGTTACCAAGGTAAGTGTATGACGCCTTCCAAAAACCCGTTTGTTGCGGTTCTCGATACCTTCCGCTCACCGATTGACTGCTTTGCTGCCGTCCATGAACGCCCTAAATGGGCGTTCCTTCCCTATTTGTTGATCATTGTTGGTCCGTTCTTCTTTTGGGGGGGCTACTTCAACCATGTCGACATGGACTGGTTACAGCAAACTCTGATGATGCAACTTCCGAACGTCGAGCAACAGGTACAGGAAGCCTGGTTGACTAAGGAAGTGCTTTTAGCTGGTGAAGTGTTCAGTGATTTCTTTGGCCGGACGGCCGCGATTTTTGTTTTGGCGCTATGGTTGAACCTGGCTACCAAGAGCAATAGCTACAAGCACAGCTTTGGTAAGTGGTTGGCTGCTGCATGCTTTATTATGCTGCCAGCGGTCATCGGTGACTTGGCCAGCTACTTGAATGCGGTGTTCAATACGGCCAACTTCTTGCCAAACGCAGCGGATCTCAACAGCCTCAACGGGTTCTTGAAGCTACCACTCAACCACCCTTGGTCGGCATTTGCGACCACCGCCCCTCTGTTGGCACCATGGTATATCGCGCTTAGCTATGCAGCGGTTGCCGCATGGACTGACTTTGACCGTGCCAAATGTATCATTGTTGCCGCCTTGCCATGGCTGCTGACACTGATCGTCTGGCCGATAATGATTATTGCAGCCTAAAGTTGGCAATGATCGGGTTATGATCAGAGGCATCGGTTGACGGTGCCTCTGCGCTTACTAAATCTAGCCCTCGGTAGTACAGGTGATCGAGTGGCTTGCCAAACACCTTCACCCTTTGGTCGCGGCGCAACACCGCATCTTCCAAGCCTAAGCTCCGGGCAAACTCATCGACAACGTCCAATCTTGCCTGTCGCCAGGTATTGAAGTCACCGGCTAGGATCACCGGGCCAATATGCTTATCCAACACCCGCTTGAGAGTATGGAACTGCTCCTTGTACTCTTCCAAGCCTAGGGCAAAGTTAACGCCATGCAAGTTAACGACCGCCAGAGTCTGGCCATTTGAAAGCACAAACTCGGACAACAAAGCCGATTTTGGCAAGCGCAACCAAGGTTCCATAGCCAAGTAAGCACAGGTCGTCTTGGCATTAACCGAAGACAAGTTCATCACACCCGCCGGGGTATTGAGGAACTTGAAGGCATTGGCCATTCTGACTTTCCATTGGGTATCGTCCAGGTAATCTTTTAGCTCAGCGGTCAGGCTCGCTTCTTGGAGCAATACCAACCCGCTATTTTGGCTGAACCTTTCCAGTTCGCTGCGCCAGTTGTCCTTCTGTTGCTTGTAGATATTCCACACCGAAACCGAAAACGAACCATCGTTATCCAGCGGCATGGCCACATCGCTTTTTATACAGTTGAACGAGAACTGTGGTGCCAACACATTGGCACTGACCTCAGGGACTTCGGACACATCAAATGACAAGCCCGTGCTGAGCCCCAAGGCTCCTGCGACAACCCCCAATCCTGCTACAACCTTGGTATAACGCGACATCTAACCTACCCAACCAACAACTGACTTAAAACAAGCTACCACAGTAAGGAAAGCGGCCTATTGGCCGCTTTGAGTATCAGTAATGACTACCGTTGTCATAATATGCTGACGGCGTCAGCGCTGAGAATATTACCGCAACATCCTGTTCTGGCTCTTCAAGTTCAGCACGCACAGCCTTGGTGATAAGCTCAGCAACCTGATCCTGAACTTCCTGGCCACGATCAAACCACAGCACCTCCACAAACGGGTAGGCATCGGATACCTCACCATCAAAAATGAAAGTGGTTGAGATATGCTCAAGGGTAAAATCCTCACGAGGACAAGCCATAAGCGGCTGCAGATCGTCAACCAGTTTGGTCGACAGCGCCTTCACATGATCAAATTCAACGGCTCTGAAACGCAGGTGCGGCATGGTAACTCCAATTTTGCTTAACCTGAAAAAGCCACAAGATACCATCTAACACATCTTTTTCGCAGCTATTTTTGTCAATTTCGGGTCAAACACTGTACACAAACCACCCCATTCAAAGTGTTTCACATTTCAAATCAAGTGATATTTTGCTACCATCAAACACAAATAAAACACCGTTCAATTTAAAGATCCAGCAATACTATGTTTAAGAAAATACTGCCCTTACTGGCACTCAGCCTTGTTGTCACCACACAAGCCCATGCGGCAAGCAATAATACTGATCAGCGAATCAAAGAGCTGGAATACCAAATTCGCTTGCTGACCCAACGGGTAGATAGCCTTGAAAGGGAGCTTGATCACAAACAAGATTACGATCGCCATGACCGAATGTACCAATGCAAAATGAGCATCTTTGGCGAAACATATAAAGGCCGTTCATCCAGCCGGGGCAAGGCAATTGCTAAGGTCGTCAACCAGTGCATCAGTGATCATGATGAAATGTTCTGCCGCCCGGAAGCGGTCAGCTGCAAAAACTATTGATTCATAATACGCCCTCACTTGAGGGCGTATTTTTTGAAAAGCAACAAGCGTAAAAAAGCCCCAGCCTTTCGACTGAGGCTTAAATATGGCAGGGGTGGACTGGGCCGGCATCCCGGAGATTCGAACGCCCAACACGCGCTGTTTTTGGTGTTGGCGGAATCCGCTGCTCTGCCAATTGCAAATACGAAAAAGGCTCTAGCATTTCTGCTAGAGCCTTGAAGATGGCAGGGGGGACTGGGCCGGCACCCCGGGATTCGACCGGGCTGGCGCTCCAGCTCCCAACATTGCTTCAAAGAAGCAACAGACGCAAAAAAGCCCCAGCATTTCTGCTGAGGCTTAAATATGGCAGGGGTGGAGAGATTCGAACTCCCAACACGCGGATTTGGAATCCGCTGCTCTGCCAATTGGAGCTACACCCCTGTAGTTATTTTAAAGACTTAACTTTGTCTGAATAAGTGGCGGAGCGGAC
>NZ_PYMB01000027.1 GCF_003026455.1 Photobacterium rosenbergii | reverse complement strand
TAATGAATGAATTGACTGTGCCGAATCTTACGATTCGATTTGGTCACTCAGTTTCATTGATAATTCTTTTGTTGACTATCATTTCACGAGTGCCCACACAGATTGCATGGTCAAATTGTTAAAGAACGTTGACTCAACACCTTGTGTTGGTCGAGGCTGCGTATCTTACCAGCGCAACCTTTGATGTCAACAATAAATTTCAAATTATTTTTTCGAAACCCTTTATTGACAACACTTGAGAAAACAATTCGTGTTCTTTTGAAGAACTCAGCTCGTCATCTCAAGCAAGGCAGGCAATTTTAAAGATTTCCAACTCAAGGTCAACCCCAAATTGGCAATAAAATTTACCGAGCCATTCACCAACAAGTTATCCACAATTTGTGAATAGCTTACTAATAAGCCGTCACTGCGTTGGTGAGGCGGCATTATAGGGAGGCTTGAACTATTGGCAATGCTTTTTTTGACTTTTTTTACCAACTGATGACAAAAAGAGCGTAAAAACGGAATAAATACAAAAAACAGCCAAGCAGTGGGTGTCACCCTCCTTTTTTGCAGCGTACCGTTAAGCGTAGACAACAAATGATAGGAGAGTGGTACAACCTTAAGAAATTTTTCAGATTGGGAAATTAAAGGTAGCTAACGACAAAGAATGGATTGAGTAAATCTTCGCGATGATATGACAAAGGGACTCCATCAAGAGTTTTAACCTGGCCCCCAGCACTTTCAGCGATACATTGCCCGGCAGCGGTATCCCACATCATAGTCGGCCCTAAGCGAGGGTAGAACTGCGCTTTTCCTTCTGCAACAAGACAGAACTTTAGGGATGACCCCGCTTCTTTCATCTTATATAGAGGGAACTGCGCCAAATAGTCAGCTAACAGCGGACTTGGGTGAGAGCGACTCCCTACTATAACCGGTATCTGGGCTGCTTCAGTCTTGATGGGGCTCCATTCATCATTAGTTACACTCCATGCCTGACTGCCATTCCCCAACCAGCTTATCTCTAATGCAGGCGCATGGACAACCGCTAGCACAGGACGTCCATTTTCAATCAGCGCGATATTTACGGTGAACTCGCCATTCTTGCGTAAGTATTCTTTGGTTCCATCTAACGGGTCCACCAGCCAGAATGCCCGCCAGTCTTTTCTCTCTGACCAAGGGGTTTGTGCAGACTCCTCAGACACGATAGGAATATCTGGAGTCAGTAGTGCCAGCTTCTCCATGATAATCGTATTCGCAGCTAAATCAGCAGCAGTCACTGGGCTGCGATCGTCTTTTTCCGTCACTTCTACCTGTGTATGGTAAAGCGCCATGATTGCCTTACCTGCCTCCAGGGCAATTTGATGTAATGACTCAAGCTGATTCCCCACGCTTCACTCCTTCTGTCATTCAATTATCTTGCGAGCTTTGAGGGCATCCACACAGAGATCTACAAGTTGCTGGACACTATGATGACCTGCCGCTAAGTGGATTTCGGCATTCAAGGGTTGCTCATATTCAGAATCAATACCCGTAAACTGCTTGATCTCACCTGCCCTAGCTTTTTTATAAAGTCCTTTAGGGTCCCGCCTTTCACATTCATCCAAAGGAGTATCAACAAACACTTCCAAGAACTCTCCCGACGGTAACATATCCCGCACCAACTGGCGCTCATGACGATGCGGTGAAATAAACGCACTCAACACAATCAGCCCGGCATCCGCCATTATTTTTGCCACTTCACCGATTCGGCGGATATTTTCGCGGCGATCTTCAGTAGAAAAACCAAGATCCTGACATAAGCCATGACGAACATTATCACCATCGAGCAGATAGGTATGATAACCCAACTCAGCCAAGCGCTGCTCCAATGCTCCTGCAATGGTCGACTTACCTGCCCCGCTTAGCCCCGTGAACCAGAGTACAGAAGATTGTTGGTTCTTTTGTTTTGCGCGGTAGGCTTTGTCGATTTTATGTGTATGCCAAACGATGTTGTCATTGTTGGCTGTAGAAATAGCCGACGTCATAGATAACTCCATTTACAGTTAGATTAAAAAGGGAAAAGACGAGGAATCAAGGCTAATACAACAACCGAGTAAACCAATGAGATAGGAAGCCCTATTCGCAAGTAATCTTTCAGTTTGTAATTGCCTACGCTATATACCAAGAGGTTGGTCTGATATCCGTAGGGAGAGATAAAACTCGCACTGGCACCAAATAAAATAGCCATGATGAATGGCATAGGATCAACGCCATAGCTAATAGACAGACTGTAGGCAATGGGAAAGGCCAGAGCTGCTGCTGCATTATTGGTGACCAGTTCGGTTAATACCAAGGTCAATAGGTATACCGCTATCAATGCACCATACATTCCCCAATCGGCAAATCCCGTCATTAACATCTCACCCATGCGCTCAGAGAGACCGCTAGAGAGCATCAACTGGGCCAAAGACAACGCTGAGCCAACAATCACGACAATATCAATAGGAAAACGGCGTTTGAGTTCAGTAAACGTCACCACTCCAGAAGCTATCAGCAAGACTAGATACGCAGCCAAGCCCTTTATAATTGGCAGGACATTCAGTAACGCGGCAGCAATCACCATCATAAAGCCAAGCAGGACCGTGAAGCTCTTTTGACTGTCGAGTCTGGCACTGGAGTCCAAGCCATTGACCAGAACAAACTCACGATTAAGCTGCTGCTTCTTACTATTGAATGTTTTTCCTGGCACAATCACCAGAGTATCCCCGGCATGAAGCTCAATATTACCAAGCCCACCAGCCAGCCTTTCATGACCTCGGCGAATTGCCACCACTACCGCATCAAAACGCTCACGGAATTGAACGCTCTTCAATGTCTTGCCACGGATCCCTGCTGAATGGCTGACAATAACTTCCAGCATTGACTGACCATTAAGATGATGCTGGCCAAACAACTGAAGGCCATTAATTTCCTGCAGAGTCGTTACGCTTTCCACGTCACCACAAAATAGCAGCGTGTCCCCTGCTTTGAGCTGGGTATCAGGGCATACCGGCGCTAATGTCTCTCCATCACGGATAATTTCCGCCAAAAACAACCGACGCAGTGCCCTCAACCCGTTTTCGGCTACCGTTTTTCCGACTAGCGGTGAGCCACCTACCACTTTGGCTTCTAAAAAGTAGGGCAGGTCGTCTTGTGAGTTCTCGTCATAAATAGGAAGGAGGTAACTTAACGGGATCAGAATCAGCAAACCGATCACGAGTACTGCCAACCCAATGGTCGTGGGGGCAAAGAAACTTAAACTGGGTAATCCGGCGTCTTCGACAAAACTATTAATAATCAAATTTGTCGAAGTACCGATTAGGGTTAACGTTCCCCCAAGGATTGCTGTATAGGACAAGGGGATCAGCAAGCGTGACGGGGCGTGGCGTTGATTTCGTTTGATAGCACCAATCAAAGAAACCACCACGGCGGTGTTATTGGTAAAGGAGGAGAGAAAAGCGGTAGACAGGCCCAGCTTTGCCACTACCGTCGATTGCCCTCCACTCGATATTTGCTTGCCAACCCAACTAATCAAACGGGTTTTTTCCAAGCCAATAGAAACAAGGATCAGTAACACCAAGGTTAACAATGAGGAATTAGTAAAATTGCCAGCCAAAGTTGGCAAGTCAATCATCCCAGCCTGGAAGCCAATAAAGGCCGCCCCTGCAAACAAATAAGCAGGCTTGATCCTTGTTGTCAGCAGGCAGGTTACTATCACCATTAACATGGCGAGAACCATTCCTTGTTCCCATTGCATCATCACTTACCCCAGCAACTTACTGATATCCTTCGCCTGCCAATGAGGGAAGTGTTTGCGTATCAGGGCATTTAGCTCGACTTCAAATGCAGAGACCGAGGTTGATGCAATATCTTGTCCGCCAGCCAACGCTTCGCGTACCATCCCTGCCCCCACGGTCACATTGGTTAAGCGATCGATAACGATGAAACCACCGGTATCCGGGCTATGGAGATAAGGGTCAACGGATATAGATTCGGTCAAGGTCACTTCACACAGGCCGATACCATTGAGTGGCAGGTTGGCGGTTTCAAACTGGCCGAGATTATTGATATCGACCTGATGACGAATGGCCGAGATGTTACCCACGGTTTTCTTGCCAGCGATTTTTATGTCGTATTGGCGCCCCACCTCCAGTGGTGCCTCGGCCATCCAGACAATATCAGCCAGCAGATGGTTACCCAGTACAGCCTCATTATCAGCGGCTACCAATGTATCGCCACGGCTGATATCTATTTCATCGGCCAGCGTCAGGGTAACTGCCTGACCAGCAAAAGCGGCAGGTAAATCACCATCAAAGGTGACAATGCGCTCGACCTGTGACTGTTTACCCGATGGCAGTACCTTAACGCTATCACCCACCTTCACTGTGCCTGAGGCGACGGTACCTGCAAACCCACGGAAGTCCAGGTTTGGTCGGTTGACATACTGAACCGGTAAACGGAAGTCGCCTGACTGGCGATCGACATTGATATCGACCGATTCAAGCATCTCCAGTAGGGATTCACCTTGATACCATGGCGTTTGATCGCTGAGATCAACCACGTTATCCCCTTCCAACGCCGATAGCGGCACCAGTTTGATATTCAATTGCGGGTTGAGCTGCTCGGCAAATGTCAGGTACTCGTCGCGGATAGACTCGAAGCGCGACTGCTCAAAGCCCACCAGATCCATTTTATTGATTGCCACGATGAAATGACGGATCCCCAGCAAACTGGCGATATAGGAATGGCGACGGGTCTGATCTAGCACCCCTTTACGGGCATCAATCAAGATAACCGCGACATCACAAGTCGAAGCGCCCGTTGCCATATTCCGGGTGTACTGCTCGTGACCTGGGGTATCGGCAATAATGAACTTGCGCTTTTTCGTCGAGAAATAACGATAAGCAACATCAATGGTGATCCCCTGCTCGCGCTCGGCCTGCAGACCGTCCACCAGCAAAGCCAAGTCAGGCTTATCACCAGTAGTGCCGACTTTCTGGCTATCGGCATGGATCGCGGCAAGCTGATCTTCATAAATCTGCTGGGAGTCATGGAGCAGGCGGCCAATCAAGGTACTCTTACCATCATCTACTGAGCCACAAGTCAGAAAACGCAGCAGGGATTTGTTTTGGTGCTGGTCGAGGTAGGCTTCAATCCCCAACTCGGCCACTTGTTGTTCAATTGCACTATTCATTATTCTCTCCTTAGAAGTATCCCTGACGTTTCTTGAGTTCCATCGAGCCAGACTGGTCGTGGTCAATGGCCCGCCCTTGTCGCTCACTGGAAGTCGCTACCAGCATCTCTTCGATAATGCCCGGCAACGTATCGGCCTCGGACTCAATGGCACCGGTCAATGGGTAACACCCCAAGGTTCTGAACCGCACACTCTTTTGCTCGATCTTCTCACCCGGCTCAAGCTTCATCCGGTCATCGTCGACCATGATCAGCATACCGTCACGCTCAACAACGGGGCGAACTGCCGATAAATACAAAGGAACTATCTCGATACCTTCTAAATAGATGTATTGCCAGATATCCAACTCGGTCCAATTAGACAGCGGGAATACCCGGATACTTTCACCCTTGTTAATCTGGCCGTTATACGTTTTCCATAGCTCCGGGCGCTGGTTTTTTGGATCCCAGGTATGGTTTTTGTCTCGGAAGGAGTACACCCGCTCTTTGGCCCGGGACTTTTCCTCATCACGACGTGCTCCACCAAAGGCCGCATCGAAGCCGTATTTGTTCAATGCCTGCTTGAGGCCCTGGGTCTTCATGATATCGGTATGCTTGGACGAACCGTGGGTAAACGGGCCAACCCCCATCGCCAACCCTTCGGGGTTTTTGTGTACCAGCAAATCAAAACCGTACTTCTCAGCAGTGCGGTCACGGAACTCAATCATTTCCCGGAACTTCCAGTCGGTATCGACGTGCAGCAGCGGGAAAGGGATCTTGCCCGGATAAAACGCCTTTCGGGCAAGGTGCAGCATGACCGAGGAGTCCTTACCGATGGAGTACATCATGACGGGGTTATCAAACTCGGCAGCAACCTCACGGATAATATGAATACTCTCCGCTTCAAGTTGCTTTAAGTGGGTAAATCGTTTCGGGTCCATTACTCTCTCCATGCTAAGCCAGTTTCACCACGGCACCTTGCTGATCCATCTCAGGATGAGCAGGTTGTGGTTGCTTTCCGAACCAATGTAATTTTTCTGATAGGTTGACCACTTCACCGACCACAATCAGTGCTGGGGAAGCCGCCTGTTGAGCTAACTCGTCCAACTCATCGAGTTGGCCTTTGTATATTTTCTGGGTGGGTTGGGTGCCGCGTTCAATAATCGCAACTGGGGTAGAGGCTGCGCGGCCGTGCTCGATGAGTTGCAGCCTGATATCAGAGGCATTCATCAAGCCCATATAAATCACTAGAGTCTGGTTGCCACGCGCCAAGGTTTGCCAATCAAGTTGATCACTGCCCGCCTTGAGATGCCCGGTGACGAACATCGCAGTCTGGGCGTGATCCCTGTGCGTTAGAGGAATGCCGGCATACGCTGTCGCGCCAGCAGCGGCGGTGATACCAGGGACGACCTCAAATGGAATATTGTGATCGAACAAGACTTCCAACTCCTCGCCACCACGGCCGAAGACAAAAGGGTCACCGCCTTTAAGACGGACCACACGCTTACCTTGCGAGGCATATTCCACCAGCAGACGGTTGGTTTCGGCTTGGGGCACACTGTGAAAGCCTGCTTTTTTACCCACACACACCCGTTCGGCATCACGGCGAACCAGTTCCATCACTTCTTCCGAAACCAAATAATCAAACAGCACGACATCGGCTTGTTGCAATAACTGCAATGCCCTGAGTGTCAGCAAGCCAGCATCTCCTGGGCCGGCACCGATTAAGGCCACTTCACCACGGTTTGATTGACCTTGACTAAGTTGCTCCAGCTCCTTTTCGGCCGAGTCAAACTGGCCTGCAGCGACCAAAGATGCAAAGCGTCCGTTAAAGGCTTGCTCCCAGAACCGTCGGCGCGCAGAGAAAGACGTTACGGTTTGAGCTAGGCGGGAACGGAAGCGTCCGGCAATCGTTGCCATCTTGCCTAGATGCTGTGGCAGCAATGCTTCGAGTTTTTCGCGGATCAACCGAGCTAACACCGGCGCTTGCCCTGATGACGACACCGCGACGATTATTGGGGAGCGATCGATGACAGATGGCACAATGAAGCTGCAGCGCTGGGTATCATCTACCACATTCACTAATACTTGACGCTGATTGGCAGATTGATAAACCAGTGCATTCACTGCCTTGCGCTCTGTGGCTGCGATAGCCAAGAAGACACCGTCTAGGTGGTGGGGTGAAAACTCCTCTGCCACATGCGTCAACTGACCGTTATCGACGGCTTGTTGGAAAAGCGGTGACAGTTCCGGGCTAATGACCTTTACGTCAGCCCCTGCCTTGAGCAGCATCTTTGCTTTGCGCCAGGCAATATCATTGCCACCGACAACCAAGCACGGCCGGCGCTTTAAATCCGCAAAAATCGGCAGATAATCCATGTGAGAGTGCCCCTAAGAATCCATTGATAGAAGCACTATAGTTGCGGTGATTTATTACCTGAAATTCTTAAATTTCATTTTTTATTCCAAAAAGTTCGCCCCCAAATTTATCTCTCGCCCCCTAGATAAAAACAGTAATAAATCAGTTTATTTAGGCAAAAGCCTGCAATTGTCACGAATGAAACCATTCATCACAGTGATATAGGCGAATTACTCATAAGCTATACCTTTTTGGCCTAGGCTTATGCGTAGCTGAAATGTTCCTTTCTGAGGCAACCGTTTTCGACAACATGAGAAAATGCGCAAAAAAACGCGATTAATCACACATAAAAGCTATTCTTTTGCGCAAATTTGGGAGCGTTTTTGTTACCTTATGCACGCTTTCCTATACCGACACTCACGGAGAAAATTATGAAGTTATCAGCCAAACCCTTATCCCTAGCGATCTTGGGTGGCATGCTGGCTATGGCAGGACCGGCTACAGCAGACACCATCAAGCTTCGCATCCTGGAAACAACGGATATCCATACCAATGTCATGGATTATGACTACTACAAAGACAAGCCGACTAAGAAAACCGGCCTAGTCCGTACTGCAACATTGGTAAAGCAAGCCCAGTCTGAAGTAACCAACAGTGTTTTGGTTGATAACGGTGATTTGATCCAAGGTAGCCCAATGGGTGACTACATGGCTGCCAAAGGGCTAGATGCCGGTGACATCCACCCGGTTTACAAGGCGATGAACCAACTTAACTACGAAGTAGGTAACATCGGTAACCACGAATTCAACTACGGCTTGGACTTCCTCGATAAAGCTATCGCTGGTGCAAACTTCCCATACGTCAACGCCAACGTCTACGATCTGAAAACCGGTAAAAACCTGTTCACTCCTTATGTGATTAAGTCACACACCTTCAAAGACACCGACGGTGCCGAACACGAAGTTAAGATCGGTTACATCGGCTTTGTTCCGCCGCAGATCATGGTATGGGACAAACGTCACCTGGAAGGCAAGGTCAAGGCTGAGGATATCAAACAGTCTGCTGAGAAGTTTGTGCCGCAAATGAAGGCAGAAGGTGCCGACATCATCGTGGCGATCCCGCACTCTGGTGTATCCGCTGACCCTTACAAGGTGATGGCTGAAAACTCGGTATACTACCTCACTGAAGTAGAAGGCATCGATGCTATCGCCTTTGGCCACTCTCACGCGGTGTTCCCAAGCAAAGCGTTTGCGAACCTGCCAAATACCGATGTAGAAAAAGGCACCATCAACGGCGTACCTTCAGTGATGCCTGGACGCTGGGGCGATCACCTAGGTGTGATTGATCTGGTACTGAAACAAAAAGGCGACAGCTGGACGGTTACCAGCGCCCAGACCGAAGCCCGTCCTATCTTCGATAAGATCAAAGGCGAAGCTATCGTAGAAGCCGACGAGAAGATGGTTGAGGCAGTCAAAGCCGAGCACGACGGAACCCGCGAGTTCGTCAACCAACCAATCGGTAAAGCCAACGATGTCATGTACAGCTTCCTGGCACTGGTACAGGACGACCCAACAGTCCAAATTGTCAGCCTTGCCCAGCAGGATTATGTTGAGCGCTTTATCCAGGGCGACCCGGACCTAGACGGTATTCCTGTACTGTCTGCTGCAGCTCCGTTCAAGGCCGGCGGCCGTGGTAACGATCCAACAAACTTTACTGAAGTCGAATCCGGCCAGTTGACCTTCCGTAATGCGGCAGACCTCTACCTGTACCCGAACACCCTAGTGGCATTGAAAGTCACAGGTAAAGAAGTGAAAGAATGGCTTGAATGTTCTGCTGGCCAGTTCAACCAAATTGACCTCAACAGCGACAAGCAGCAAGGTCTGATCAACTGGGACGGTTTCCGTACCTATAACTTCGATGTGATCGACGGCGTGAACTACAGCATCGATGTATCGCAGCCAGCCCGTTATGACGGTGACTGCAAACTGATCAACGACAAGGCTGAACGCATCCAGAACCTAACATTCAACGGTAAGCCGGTAGATCCTGCGCAGCCATTTATCATCGCAACCAACAACTACCGTGCTTACAGCGGCAAGTTTGCCGGTACCGGTGAAGACTTCATTGCCTTTGCCTCGCCAGATGAAAACCGCACGATTGTGGCGGACTACATCACCCGCGTTAGCAAAGAGCAGGGTGAAGTCACCCCAAGTGCCGATAACAACTGGCACTTCGCTCCACTGAAGAGTGAGAAAACGCTAAACATCACATTCGAAACGTCTCCGGGTGACAAAGCGGCAAGCTTCATCAAGGAGAAGGCGCAGTACCCAATGGAGAAAACCGGTACTGACGAGATCGGCTTTGCGGTTTACCGTATCGACCTACAAAAGTAAGTCAGTTAGCTGATTACCATTGACCATACCGCAGCCTCGGCTGCGGTATTTTTTTGTTATGATGAAACCACGGCCAATGTGATACAACCTATGAGCAGACAATGAAAAAAGCCCTAGCCCAATATCTACAAGACCATGGTGCCGATGAGGAAACTATCAACCTATCCCTTTCACTCGCAGAGCCGATGGAGTTGCCGACCCGCCACATATTGCTTAATCAAGGGGAACAGCCAAGCTATGCTTTCTTCCTTGTCGACGGGATCTGCCATGCTTGCTACCTGACGGCTGAGGGCCGCCAGTTCAGCAAGGAGTTCTATTGGGAGCAAGAACTTATCCTTGGCTTTGAAAGCTTACTGACCAAGCAGCCTTCCGAGTACTTATTGGAAACTTTGTCGGCCAGCCAAATTCTCGCCCTACCATTAGAAGTCGTCGAGCAGTGGAAAACCCATTGTCCCGGCCTCTATATGGCGTTGCTCGAAAGGCAACTGCTATTTAAAGAGCACAAAGAGCGCTTCATGCTTATCCATACCCCAGAAGAGCGCTATACCTTGTTCTGCGGCCATTTCCCAGAATTGCAGGCACAACTTGCCGACTACCAGATTGCCTCGTATCTAGGGATTACCGCCACCAGCCTGAGCCGTATTCGCGCCAGGCTCAGCGAAGAAAGTTAATCGAATTAAGCCAACTTGCCTTAAGTTAATGCCAACGCCTTTGAGGTAATTTATCCTCAGGGAAGAGTGAATAACACGTACCATCAGGAGAACGACATGCAATGGCAGTGCCTCAGCTTTGACCAACTGACTACCCACCAACTCTATGACCTGCTCAAACTGCGCTGCGATGTCTTTGTAGTCGAGCAGGAATGTGCCTACCCAGAACTGGACGACCATGACAGACAGGCTGGTACTCACCACTTACTTGGCTACCAAGACAATACACTAGTCGCCTACCTCCGCCTGTTACCAGCAGGTACCACCTATGACGCTGTGAGTATCGGCCGAGTCGTTACTGCCCCAGAGGCCCGAGGTAAGGGAGTTGGCAACCAACTGCTTGAACAAGGCATCACCATGACCGAGCAATTGTGGCCCGGAGAGACCATCGAGATTGGCGCCCAATCGCATTTACAGCATTATTACCAAAGATATGGCTTCGAGGCTTTTTCAGAAGAGTACTTGGAAGACGGTATCCCACATATCGATATGCGCCTCACTAAATAACAATCCTGGTAGCCAGAGCAACCAAGACCACATTAGCCACAGTAGCCAGATAGCAAAAAAGCCACCGGAGTGGCTTTTTTGAGGATTGTGTCTTTCGCTTATTGGGTGCGGCGGACAAAACTGCCATCCGAGCGGCGGAAGAACAAAATCGGCTCGCCACTACGCCCTTCAATTTGCAACGCATCCAAGCCACCTTGGGCAGTCTGGCGATAACGCATCCATTGACCCGCCTTAATCCGGCTCAGGGGCTTGTCGTCCCCTTCGATGGCTGCGACGGCATAGAGGTCGTTAAGCGGTAAATTGTGCTGCCGGAAAATGTTAGCCAGGGTCTCGCCGCTTTTCACCTGATAGCGCTGCCAGTCAGCACTGGCCGACTGCGTGGAAGTGCTGTTTTTCTCCACCGGTTTGACTGTTGGCTTCGAAGCAACAGGCTGACTTTCGACCGGCTCCAGCGGCGTAATACGGGAAGGGCGAGGCGGAGATACCGGCTCTTCCCTTTCACCCACAGCAACGCGCTCTGGTTGCTTGCTTTCCAGGTTCAGGGACAGCTCACGACGAACTGGCTCTGAAGACGTGGGTTGTGAAGCTTTTTCACCACCACCGGGTAGGATCAGCAACACTCCAACCACCGGCACCAGTACCATCAAGGCACGGCGGTGCAATTTGGGTAACTGCTGCCATTTGCTTGCCAGCGGAGCAAACTTAGCACGGATAGCCGTACTTCCCTGTTTCAACGCCTCCTTATCCAAGGAGATACGAGGCCACGTAAATTCACTCTTTTTGTTCGAACGGCGTTTGGCCTGTCCCATAAACAACACTCCAGCGCTATCAAATTCACGCTATCCATCGACAGCTTGTTACAATGGTTTACCCCTAGGGGGAGAAACTGTTATCCTGCCTGCTTTATTCACTCTACTAAAGAGATGACACCATGTCTGACGTTAAACTAGATACAGTTGAAACTAAAGCAAGCTACGGTATCGGTCTTCAAATGGGCCAGCAGCTAGCACAAAGCGGTCTAGAGGGCCTAAATGTTGCTGCTATCGCTAAAGGTATCGCGACTTCTCTAACTGGCGACATGCCAGAAATCGAAGTTGACGACATCAACAACGCACTACGCGATCTACACACTCGTGCAGAAGCTGTTCGCCAAGAACAAGCTCAAGCGGCTGCTGCAGAAGGCGAAGCGTTCCTAAAAGATAACGCACTACGCTCAGAAGTTACAGTAACTGAATCTGGTCTTCAGTACGAAGTTCTTGTTGAAGGTAACGGTGAAATCCCTACTTCAGACAAGCAAGTTCGTGTTCACTACCACGGTCAGCTAACTGACGGTACTGTATTCGACAGCTCTGTTTCTCGCGGCCAGCCTGCAGAGTTCCCAGTAACTGGCGTAATCGCTGGTTGGGTTGAAGCTCTACAGATGATGCCTGTTGGTTCTAAGTGGAAACTATACATCCCACAGAACCTAGCATACGGTGAGCGCGGCGCAGGTGCAGCGATCCCTCCATATGCTGCTCTAGTATTCGAAGTAGAACTACTAGACATCCTTTAATCGCCTCCGCGATTGATGACAAAAACGGTGCTTCGGCACCGTTTTTTGTATCCGGCAATCCCTTTATCTAACGACCATCCTAACCAAAATTTGGCTTTTTTTATCTTTTAATTCATTTTTTGCCACAGAATTTGGTATCTCACCCGCATTCCTGACTAATCTTAAATGGGACACCCTATAGTCGACGCCTACACGGAGGAATGCGAAAGATGTACCTATTGACCCAAGCCCGAGCCAAAACCTGGCTACTACTGCTTGTCGGCAGTTTGATTTTGCCTACAACCAGCCATGCCTTCAGCCTTTCGGACTTATTTGGCGGCGGTGATGAAGAAGCGGCTTCGACAATCAGCAACCCACTGACCGACTTACTCAGCAGCCAACTTGATGTCTCAAGTGAACAAGCCGCAGGTGGGGCAGGCGCTCTGCTTTCCATCGCAGCAAGTCAACTTGGCGGTGATCAGGCAACCGAATTGACCAATATGATTCCGGGGCTTGATGCCCTGACCGGCAGCCTACCACCGGGTACCAGTGCCTTGTTGGGGAACATGGACACCATTAATCAGGTATTCAGTGCCCTCGGCATGGATCCTAGTATGGTGAGCCAGTTTATTCCGGTCGTTATGCAATTCCTTGGCGACCAGGGAGCCAGCGCCGGATTGCTCGATAACCTTGGCAGTATCTGGCAGGCCGCAGGCTAGACGATACAGCCCTAAAAATCGCGCGCAAAGATACCGCGCAAGCAAGACCTAGATGTCAGCATGATGTAAAAAAGCCTTACCCAGCAATAGGTAAGGCTTTTTTCTGATTAATCACACTGTTTGGCTAAATACCAGAGCCATCGGCTTCGACATCATCCTCATGCAAGCCACATTCGCGCTTGAGGCCAAAGAAGCGGGTTTCCTCTTCCTTCATACCCGGCTGCCATTTCTGGCTGGTATGGGTATCACCGACAGACAGGTAACCTTCATCCTTGAGCGGATGATAGGGCAACTGGTGCTCGGCGAGATACTGCTCAATATCGCTATCACTCCAGTCGATCAGTGGCAGGAATTTGAACAAACCGTTCTGTACCGCCAACACAGGTAAAGTAGCCCGGCTTTGTGACTGCTCACGACGCAGGCCGGAGAACCAGGCAGAAACCCCAAGCTCATCCAAGGCACGGCGCATCGGCTCTACCTTGTTGATGCGGTTGTATTGCTTGATCCCGTCCAGGCCTTGTTCCCACAGTTTACCGAATCGCGCTTCCTGCCAGTTCGGACTCAGCTCTGCGCGGTAGACATGCAAGTTCAACTTCAGCCGCTCGGTCAACTGATCGACAAACTGGTAGGTCTCCGAAAAAAGATACCCGGTATCGGTTAGAATCACCGGAATATCAGGTTTGATCCGGGTTACCATATGGAGCATCACCGCCGACTGGATACCAAAACTTGAGGCAAGGGCAAACTGCTGTGGCAAGTTATCCAGCGCCCAGCGAATACGCTGCGGGGCAGACATCGCTTCGAGTTTGGCATTGATCTCAGCCAGCTTGAGGATTTGTTCCACCTTGCTGGCCTGCAGCAACGCGGCGTATTGGCTATCAGGCATAAAAATCCCTCTTTGATATCAGAACCGGTTCGATGATCCCGGCACGAATAGTGAAATCACCGAAGTCTTCCCCGGCTTCACGCTCCTTGGCCCAACGGCCAACCAAGCTATCCAATTCAGTCAGGATTTGCTCGACCGTGATATTCTCGCGGTACATTTTCGGGATTCGGGTACCGTTACGGTTACCACCGAGGTGTAAGTTGTAGCGCCCTGGCGCCTTACCAACCAACCCCACTTCCGCCAACATGGCCCGGCCACAACCATTCGGACAACCGGTAACACGCAAGATGATATTGTCATCCTTCGGCAGGCTGTGTTTTTCTAGCAACTGTTCGATGTCGGTGACAAACTCTGGCAGGAAGCGCTCAGCCTCGGCCATTGCCAATGGACAGGTTGGCAGTGAGACACATGCCATGGCATTTTTCCGCTGCTCGGACACACCATCATCGATCAGGCCGTGATCGCGAGCGATCTTTTCGATCTTACTTTTCTCACTGACAGGCACCCCAGCCACAATCAAATTCTGATTGGCGGTCATACGGAAATCACCTTTGTGGATTTTCGCAATTTCCGCAGCCCCTGTTTTCAACGGCTTACCCGGATAATCGAGCAAACGGCCATTTTCAATAAATAACGTCAGGTGGTGCTTGCCATCAATACCTTCGACCCAACCAATACGATCGCCGCGATCGGTAAATTCATAAGGGCGGCTTGGGGCGAAGGTGATCCCTGCCCGCTTCTCGACCTCGGCCTTGAAGACATCAACCCCTACTCGGTCCAGGGTGTATTTGGTTTTAGCGTTCTTACGGTTAGAACGGTTACCCCAATCACGCTGGGTGGTCACCACCGCCGCCGCGACATCCAAGGTGTTTTCCAGCGCCACAAAGCCAAAGTCATCGGCCTTGCGTGGATAAGTTGCCTTGTCGCCGTGGGTCATCGCTAGGCCACCGCCCACCAGTACATTGAAGCCCACCAACTGGCCTTCTTCGGCGATCGCGACGAAGTTCAGGTCATTGGCATGGACATCGACATCATTTTGCGGCGGGATCACCACGGTTGTCTTGAACTTCCTCGGCAGATAATTGCTACCTAGGATTGGCTCTTCGTCTGTGGTCTCCAACTTTTCACCATCGAGCCAAATCTCGGCATAGGCACGGGTTTTCGGCAACAGGTGCTCACTGATTTTCTTCGCCCACTCATAGGCTTGCTGATGCAACTCGGACTCTACCGGGTTGGTGGTACACAACACATTACGGTTCACATCCCCCGCTGTGGCGATGGAGTCGATACCGATCTTGTTCAATGTCTGGTGCATCAGTTTGATATTCGGTTTTAGTACACCGTGGAACTGGAATGTCTGACGGGTGGTTAAACGCAGGCTGCCATACAGCGAGTGCTCCTCGGCAAACTTATCAATCGCCAACCACTGCTTGGGGGTGATCACCCCACCCGGCATCCTCGCCCGCAGCATCACATTATGCAGAGGTTCGAGTTTCTGCTTGGCACGCTCGGCACGGATATCACGATCGTCTTGCTGGTACATGCCGTGGAAACGGATCAACTGGAAGTTGTCAGCGGTAAAACCACCGGTGATCCGATCATTCAAATCTTCAACTATGGTGCCACGCAGGAAGTTACTTTCACGCTTGAGGCGTTCGTTATCCGACAGTTTTTGCTCGCTCATTAGTACACATCCTTTTGATAACGCTTGCTCTTGCGTAGTTCACTCAAGTATTGCTCGGCCTGTTCGCGGCTCTGTTTACCTTGCTGCTCGATGATCGTCACCAACGCATCGTGGACATCTTTGGCCATACGGGTGGCATCCCCACACACATAGATATGGGCGCCATCTTGCAACCACTGCCACACTTCGGCAGCATGTTCTAACAGGCGGTGCTGGACATAGACCTTCTCGGCCTGATCACGGCTAAACGCCACATCAATCCTGTCCACCACGCCAGATTTCAAATACTTCTGCCATTCAACCTGATACAGGAAGTCTTCGGTGAAGGTACGGTCGCCAAAGAACAACCAGTTCTTGCCTTCAGCATCACGGTTGTCACGCTCCTGGACAAAAGCTCGAAAAGGCGCGATGCCGGTTCCCGGGCCAACCATGATCACCGGGGTATTATCATCTTCAGGCAGTTTGAAGTGGTTATTCGGCTCGACAAAGACCCTGACGCTGTCGCCTTCCTCCAAGCGCTGAGCAAGGTAACCGGATGCTCCACCCTGGCGGGTTTCTTCGCCTTTGTGGTATTCCACCAGCCCTACAGTCAAATGGACTTCCTCGCCCACCTCTTCTTGACTTGAGGCAATCGAATACAGACGCGGGGTGAGGCGGCGCAACAACCCCAGCAACTGCTCAGCACTCAAGGCAGCCTTTTTCTCACCCAGTACATCAATAATTTGGGTGTTGCCGGCGTATTCACGCAGCTTGTCTTTGTCTTCGACCAACTTAGCCAGCTTTTTACTGCCTGATAGTTCAGCATACTTGATGACTAACTGCGGATTAGACAGCGTGATCTCATAATGTTTGATGAGGGCATCACACAGCGATATTGATTCACCATCAACATCGACTTGCTGGTCAGCGGCGAGCCCCGTCTTAGCTAGAATTGCTTCAACAAGGGCAGGATCATTGTCATACCACACGCCAAGCGCATCACCCGGTTGGTAGGTCAGCCCTGAGCCTTCAAGATCAATTTCCACATGGCGGACATCTTTGCCTGACTGTCGGCCGGTAATTTTCTGGCTGGCTAGCAGTGCTGCTGGGTATGGGTTCTTCTTACTGTACGCTGATACTGTCGGTGAAGCTTGGCCCAGCGGCAGCTGAACCACATCGGCAGCTCCCTGCTCTGATTTTAAGGCTTCCTCTACCTTGTCTAGCGCCTCGGCACGCCACGCTGTTGCCGCAGACTCATAATCCACATCGCAATCTAGGCGTGGGTGGAAAGCGGTCGCGCCCTGTTTGCTAAGGAAGGCATCAAAATCTTTCGCGGTCTGGCAGAAGAACTCATAACTGGAGTCGCCCAGCCCCACCACGGCATATTGCAAATTCGGCAGTTTCGGTGCCTTTTTCGACTGCAGGAATTCATGCAGCTCAATGGCATCATCCGGCGCTTCACCTTCACCATGGGTGGAAGCCACGATAATGACATGGGTTTCCTTGGCGAGGTTCTTGCCCTTGTAATCCCCAGCGGCAAAAATATCGGCCTTGATGCCTTTGGCATCGGCCTCTTCTTTCAGTTGCTCGGCAACCCCCTTAGCATTCCCAGTCTGGGAAGCATAAATGATGGTCAGCTTACCGGCAGGCTGTGCGCTAGCGGCAAGAGCCGGTGCCTGAGAAGGCTGAGCTTGCCCAGCCACCTGTGTTTGGCTGAGGCCCCAAAAATATCCACTGATCCACGCCAGTTGTTGTGGCGATAACTCGGCGGCAGCCTGCTGAAGTTGACCTATTTGCTGATCATTAAGCGGGCTGGCCAGAGCTGAAAGTTCCTTAAGTAACATGACACGACGATCCCTATACATTGCGTATGGGTTAGATTAGCCACTCAGGGAAATAACAAGAAAGAATAGATAAGAATGTTTTATAACGATTTGTAAGGGTGAAGGGTAAAAAAAACTGCAGGCTCAGCTGCAGTTTTTCTAAGTAATTCAGAAGGTATCGGCTATTCTCACTTGGTGAAAACCGACTTCGAATGCCCGCTCGGTAGCGGTGTCGATATCGTGGTAGCACTTTTCGCTGCCCGAGCCATCAGTGAGGGGAACAAACCCGCCCCGACGGTGACGGAACTCAACGATCCATCCATTCGCTTGGATAGATGGTTCAATCACGGCTTCCACAATCTCGCTATTGGTATAGAGGTTCTGCAACTCGGTTAACGTCATAAGCCCCTGCCCCTTTCCAGTTTCACCTTTTATAAAAATGGTACAAAACCGAGAAAACAGGCAACAAAAAAGCCACGATTTCTCGTGGCTTTGGAATCGAGGCTTTAAAAGAATCGTTTAGATATCGATTTCTACACCTAGGAACCAACCATCGGCAAAGAATTCACCGCCGTCTTTGATGAAGTCAAAATCGTAGTCCATCACACGGTAGCCCGCACGTAGGTTCAGATCAGCAGCAACCAATGGAATGCTCCACTTCACGCCCGCTTGACCATCTACAGTGCTAGTGCTGTCGTAGTTACCGAAGTTAAGATCACCAAATAGTGACAACGGTGTCATAGGAATACCCAGCTCAACATTACCGTAGATGTTTGGCTGCCACTCACTGAAGCTCTGACCATCGAACTTGCCCGAGTTGAACTTGCTCATGGTCACACCGATATCAAATGCTACGGCATCGTTATCTAGGATCTCGTAGTAAGCGGTGTAGTCTGTCTGGCCAAAGGAAACAATACCGTTGTCCACATCGGTGTAACGTAGACGGAAGTTTGGTACCAATGGTACAAAGTGCTCAAACGCCACGTAGTAAGAACCCGACGTGTTGCTGTCAGACTGGCTACGGCTATCATTTACTTTGGCATCGGTAAACCAAGCATCGGCACCGGCTTTTACCCCAAAAAGCGTTGCTGCATGGGCAGGCACTGCCGCAGACAGTGCGACAGCAGCGGCTACCGCAGAAAGCGCTAATTTTTTCATTTCGAGTCTCCGCTCTTTATTAGTATTACATTAAAAAACGGCCAGACTATATCAGATGCCGGTTAAGAAAACTGCACCTGTAATGTCAATCATCTACTTTCTTTTCAAATTTTTACATTCTATTTTTAGGCCATAGAGAAAGCGCCCGTTAGCGGTAATAGCGCTTTCTATGGGCTTGTTCAGCCTTATGCTCACGGTAGAACCACACTGCAACGGCAATCAGCAACAACCACGGCAGCAATTTAAACATCACCCCGATCATGCCAGCAACCGCCATCACTACAAACCCTGCGGCAACCGCCAATGCCAGCCCCAAAATACTCACTCCAGTACCTACCAGTACCACGGCAAAAACCAGCAAAAATAAAAACTCGATCATCGCTTTCTCCTCTGGCATCCCATAAATGTCATTGGCAATATCGCTGCCACCAATGATTTAGGTACTGCACAAAGTGGACCAAGTTATTGAAATAGCGTTTACTCTTTAAATATCAGCATATTAAAAAAGGCATACCGCAAAACGGTATGCCTTTAACATCGAGATATTGGTCTATTTCGCCAACAACTTGGCTTTTTTCACCATTGTGGCCTCTAAGGGTTAGACATCAAGGTGAGCAGGGATCTTCGCCATTGCCTGCTCCAACACCTCAATACCAGAACCTGGCTTATGGGCATTCTCGCTGATGTGGCGGCGCCACTGACGTGCACCCGGCATATTTTGGAACAGACCCAGCATATGGCGGCTGATGTGGTTGAGGTAAGTGCCTTTGGCCAACTCACGCTCAATATACGGGAACATGGCTTCAACAATCTCACGGCGTTTTATCACCGGCTTGTCCAAGCCGTACAGGCGCTGGTCCACTTCAGCAAGCAAATACGGGTTTTGGTACGCTTCGCGGCCTACCATTACCCCATCCATATATTGAAGGTGGGCTTCAATCTCTTCCATGGTTTTCACACCACCATTAATGCCCATGGTCAGGTGTGAAAAGTCTTTCTTCAATTGGTAGACACGCGGGTAGTCCAGCGGTGGGATCTCACGGTTTTCCTTAGGACTCAAACCGCTCAACCATGCTTTACGGGCGTGGATAGTAAAATCCTCACAGCCGCCTTTTTCGCTGACGATGCGGATAAAGTCTGTCAGGAATTCATACGAGTCCTGCTCATCAATACCAATACGGGTCTTCACCGATACCGGAATGTCTACCACTTCACGCATGGCTGAAACACACTGAGCCACCAGTTCTGCTTCCCCCATCAGGCAAGCGCCGAAACGGCCATTTTGCACACGATCAGAAGGGCACCCTACATTGAGGTTGATCTCATCGTAACCACGCTCTGCGGCCAATTTGGCACACTGTGCAAGTTCCGCCGGGTTTGAACCACCCAATTGCAGTACCAGTGGGTGCTCCTCTTCGTTGTAAGCCAGGTAGTCACCCTTACCGTGGATAATGGCGCCTGTTGTCACCATTTCGGTATAAAGCTGGGTACGCTCACTGATCAAGCGATGGAAATAGCGGCAATGGCGGTCAGTCCAATCGAGCATCGGCGCAATAGATAAACGACAATCCGGGTACTGGCCCAGCTGTGTTTGCTCATCGTTAGACTGTTCGTTCATTACAACAGCAGTATCTGTCATCGGAAACCTCATTATCGACCGCTAAATCTATCGTTTCTGGTAGGGGCTGCACCCAAACCAAGGATCTTACAACGCTGCAAGGAGGCGGATTCTACCCTATTCCTAGCACTATCCCAA
This sequence comes from Photobacterium rosenbergii, assembly GCF_003026455.1. GTDB lineage: Bacteria > Pseudomonadota > Gammaproteobacteria > Enterobacterales > Vibrionaceae > Photobacterium > Photobacterium rosenbergii. The sequence goes on along the minus strand of NZ_PYMB01000027.1, from coordinate 32,585 downwards.
ATCGCATCTGATTTAGCCTGTAACTCTAGGCAAGCAAGACTGTAAAAATCAACATGAATCCGGCAACACTCAAATGCAAAAAGAACATAGGTATATTTTTAATAACACAGAATAATAAAATAAAAACAGTGGCTTAACTACAAACACCATTTCAATGTACAGCTTAATAAGCTTTTGGGTACCAGCAACCCCAAAATAAAACCAAGAAAGCTGCACACGCACTTAAATTACTGATATTTAAAGCTATATATTTACAACCACCAAACACCAACAAGTGCGAACAGCTTAGCCCTGAACAAAATCACTTTCGCTGTACATCATTTCTTGGCGTTCTCATCAACTTAGAAACAAGCAAAAAGATCATTACGATCCAAACAGAGCCACTAAATAGATCATGATGTGCCAATTACCCTGGGTAAATAGATCATCACAGGCTAAAATCTAACATCAAAAAGAACATAATGAGCAAATTGGCATAACCTTAAGTAACATGATAGGCCAAATGAAAAATAACATTTTGGAAATACACATAAACCATTGATTTAAAACGGATTATCTTTTGGGTCATCATAGTAAAAATGAAAATAGCTCAGCCGGAAAAAACCTCAAAAAGCTGAACAAGAACAAAAAACAAATGAAATCAATAGTTTAAGCGCAACCAAAGCCACAAAAAGAAAGCGTACAGCTTTAGGCTGCATACAAACCAAAAAGCAAGACAAGATGGTGATCATAGATACACCTAACACTTCTTGGCGACAATTTTCCGGCACAAATAACGGAAACGTTATTACAGAGGTCACTTTGGGAATGAGTGTGGTAATATGGAGTACTTATCGCTTGTATTTTGAGGTTATATGGCAAATAAAGGTCAGTTGCTGGCAACCGCCCAGCAGCTCTGTGAGCAACGAGGAGTAAGACTGACGCCTCAAAGACTGAAGGTTCTGACATTGATCATCGAGCATCATAGCTCGATCAGTGCCTACGAACTGTTGGATTTGCTACGTGAAAGCGAACCCCAGGCGAAGCCTCCGACAATCTACCGAGCCCTAGATTTTCTCCTTGCCCAAGGCTTTGTCCACAAAGTCGAGTCAACCAACAGCTATATTGCCTGTTGTCTACTAGGCCATGCTGATCATTGTTCTCAGCTGCTCATCTGTAGCCAGTGCGGGAATGTCGAAGAGTGCCATGATGAAGAGCTTGCTAAGCTTCTTCGCCAGCGAGCAGAGCAACGAGGCTTTGAAGTCACAAACCATGTTGTTGAAAGTCATGGTGTTTGCCAGCAGTGTAAAAACAAGTAAGTTATTTTATTCAGACAGAGACAGTCGTTATTAGATTATGCGCGCAGAATTCGTAAACCCTTTCCTGGCGTCACTTTTGAATGTTCTCAAAACCATGGCGTCGATGGAGTTGGCTCCACAGAAACCCCGACTCAAAAAAGATGAAATTGCCAGAGGCGATGTATCGGGGTTAATTGGTATGGTTGGCCCGAAAACCAAAGGATCAATGTCTATTACCTTTGATGAGGGACTTGCACTAGAAATCATGCAAAGAATGCTGGGTGAGCGCCCACATAGCATCAATGAAGAGGTCACAGATATGGTGGGTGAAATCACCAACATGGTGACCGGTGGAGCCAAGCGCACCCTGGCAGAGAAAGGCTACGAATTCGATATGGCTACCCCGGCAGTCGTATCTGGTCGCGGCCATACTATTACCCACAAGTGTGATGGCGCGATAATTATCATGCCGTTTGATTCCGAATACGGTAAAGCCTTTATCGAAATATGCTTTGACGGATAATCTTACTTCATCCATTCCTTAGGCTTTCAACTGGCCTCGCTGGTTGAAAGTCCTTACCGCAACCTATCATCAAACTTATCACTTTGATTTTTATGTGAAGTTGCCACAAATCTCAGATAAAAGACTACCAACTGTCATATATTCGATCTAGACTCGATATGCTGGATAGGCATCAAGACACTTATAGATTTGATGTCCCCCGCGCGTCATTTTGCTTACCCGTGGGGCTAAGCAAGGAAATACCCTCATTCAAAGGAAAGATCGTAACATGAACAAACTGACTGGAACCGTAAAATGGTTCAACGATGAAAAGGGCTTTGGCTTCATCTCTGGTGCTGATGGCAAAGATGTATTCGTTCACTTCAGTGCTATTCAGGCTCAGGGCCGTCGCACCCTACATGAAGGTCAAAATGTCGAGTTTATCGTGACAGATGGTCAGAAAGGTCCACAAGCGAGCGAAGTTGTTGCGCTGTCTTAATGCCGCCCAAAAGCCCTTCATAAAAAAACGCCGCAAAGCGGCGTTTTTTATTGCTTCCAATCAGCTAGCGATTACTGGCGCCACTGTTTGAATGCATTGATCAGACCGTTGGTCGAGCTATCATGGCTCGCTACTGCCTCTGCACCGCCTAGTTCAGGCAGGATATTGTTGGCTAGTTGCTTGCCTAGCTCAACACCCCACTGGTCAAAGCTGAAGATATTCCAGATCACGCCCTGGGTGAAGATCTTGTGCTCGTAAAGCGCGATCAATGAACCCAATACCGTCGGTGTTACTTGCTTAACCAGGATAGAGTTAGTTGGGCGGTTACCGTCAAATACCTTAAACGGTACTAGCTCAGCCACTTCTTCCAACGTTTTGCCAGCAGCCAGGAATTCTGCTTCAACCTGCTCTTTGCTCTTACCGAATGCCAACGCTTCAGTCTGGGCAAAGAAGTTTGCCATCAATTTCGGATGGTGATCGCTCAGTGGGTTGTGGCTGATTGCCGGAGCAATGAAGTCACAAGGGATCAGCTTGGTACCTTGGTGGATAAGCTGGTAGAACGCATGCTGGCCATTTGTGCCTGGTTCACCCCAGATAATTGGACCTGTTTGGTAATCAATTGGGTTGCCGCCACGGTCAACACACTTACCGTTCGATTCCATGTTACCTTGCTGGAAGTAAGCCGCAAAACGGTGCAGGTACTGATCGTAAGGCAAGATAGCCTCAGTTTCTGCGCCGTGGAAGTTGTTGTACCAAATGCCGATCAGGGCAAGGATTACTGGCAGGTTTTGCTCAAGCGGCGCTTCAGTGAAGTGCTGGTCCATCGCGTGGGCACCTTCTAGCAACTCAACAAAGTTGTCGAAGCCGATAGCCAGGCTGATAGATAGGCCGATTGCCGAACATAGCGAGTAACGACCGCCAACCCAGTCCCAGAACTCGAACATGTTGTCAGTATCGATACCGAAATCCGCTACAGACTGCGCGTTGGTAGAAAGTGCAGCGAAGTGCTTCGCAACGTGAGCCTGATCACTTGCAGAAGCCAAGAACCAATCACGCGCCGAGTGGGCATTGGTCATGGTTTCCTGGGTGGTGAAGGTCTTAGATGCGATCAGGAACAGCGTAGTTTCTGGGTTAAGGCCTTTCAGTGTCTCTGCGATGTGAGTACCATCAACGTTAGAAACAAAGTGCATGTTCAGGCGAGTTTTGTATGGTGCCAGCGCTTCCGTCACCATGTAAGGACCAAGGTCCGAACCACCGATACCGATGTTCACCACGTCAGTGATTTCTTTGCCGGTGTAACCTTTCCATTCACCGTCAACAATACGTGCAGTGAAGCCTTTCATCTTTTCCAGTACCGCATTGACGTTTGGCATCACGTCTTCGCCGTCAACCATAACTGGCGTGTTGCTGCGGTTACGCAGTGCCGAGTGCAGAACTGCACGGCCTTCTGTCTGGTTGATCTTCTCACCGCTGAACAGGTCTGCAATCGCAGCTTTCAGTTCAGTCTGCTCAGCCAAAGCAAACAACTTGCTCATGGTTTCTTCAGTGATCAGGTTCTTGGAGTAATCCAGAAGGATGTCATCGCCGAAGTTGGCAGAGAACTTGTTGAAACGCTCGCCGTCATTGGCAAACAGCTCGCTAAGCTGAAGGTCCTGAGCGTCTTCGAAGTGTGCAGTTAGCGCTTTCCACGCCTCAGTGTGAGTCGGATTGATGTTTTTCAACATGATGAAGTTCCTGATTTTTAATTGTTAATCCATTAGTCTTGTCAGCATAATCCAAGCAATGGATCCCCGATCTTAGTAAATGTTGTTCGTTTTGTTGACCCTAGTGTAGCTCAAGTTAACAGGTCAGCTAAATTTTTGTAATTTTACAACTTATGAATAATTATGACGTGAAGGGATACCTACCTTCATTGCGTCAGGTCACGAAACTTGAGAGTAAATGGTAAGCTCAGGAAACCGGCATATATTGACTATATGACACGTTTCTTGCTCGTGTAATAAAAGGAATAATAACGATGTGGTACCAAAAAACAATCCAACTACGCCCGCGAGCCCGCGGCTTCCACCTCATTACCGATGAAATTGAACAACAAATTCCGGAGCTCGCTCAGATAAACGTCGGGCTTGCCCACTTGTTTATCCAGCACACCTCGGCCAGCCTGACACTTAACGAAAACGCTGACCCTACCGTTCGCAGTGATATGGAAGCCCACTTCAACCAGGCTGTGCCGGAACGTGCCCCTTACTACCAACATACCTACGAAGGGGATGATGATATGCCTGCCCATATCAAGGCCTCCATGCTTGGCACCAGCATCAGTATGCCCATCACTAACGGTCGATTTGCATTGGGTACCTGGCAGGGTGTGTACCTTGGCGAGCACCGTGACCATGGCGGTAGTCGTCGCCTGGTTATCACCTTGCAGGGAGAATAGGACAGAGGGGGCGCAAGTTGCGCCGCCCTGTAAAAAAGAAAGGAAAACTAGAAAGGCTGGTTGATCATTACCCGGAACAGGCTGTCTTCGCTGCCCCAAGCCATTTCCGTTCGCACCACGATCCCTTCAACCTGGAATCGAACCGCACCACCGACACTCCATTTCATGTCACTGTGCAGCTCGGCCAAATCGTACTCGTCGGCAACCCTGCCGACATCGACGAAGGCCACCCATTGCCACCAGGGTACGTCATACCATTCAAATACCGGCCAGTCCTCCAGCGGTTGCCAGTCAGGCATCACCCGGTATTCCATGCTATAGCTCATCGCCGCCCTGTCGACGAAACGGCCTCCGGAAAAACTCCTCAGGCGGTACAAGCCCCCCAGACGGTTACCGGCATAGGCCGGCGGCCGACGGAAAGTATCAGTGCCATTGACCTGTTCGGTACTGTTCCAGCTTGGGGTATCAGCCGTGTAAATGTTCAATGCGAGGATCTGTTGGTCAAACAACTCACCGAGGTTACCGAATGACCAGAACCAGCTCTGTTCAAACTCCCATTTCCACCAGCTTGGACGATCACTACTACCGGGATCATAGGTCACCGAAAACTGGCTTTGGCTACCTTCGGTAGGGTTACGGGTATTGTTACGGTTATCCCAGTCAAAACGGGTCTCTAGCCCCCAGACTTCTTCAACTTCACTAAAGTCAGCCGGCTCAATTTGGGAGGTCGGCAAATCATCGAACTCTCGTCCCTGATAAAACGGCCTAAACTCCAACGAACTCACACCACTTTCCCACGGCGTATGGCCAGTCAGTTTGCGGACCGGCATCAATGCAGCTCTGATCCCCTGGCTCTCGCCGGCCCCCAATGGCAGGATGTACCTCATTGACAAGCGATATTGCGACTCTTTGGCATCCGCAACCACCTTGTCATCAACCGATGACCCGTTGCTCGACGCTTCACCAAGGTAGTAATCAAACTGTTTATAGCTGGCATCAAACAACTCAGCACCAAACAACCACCGGCTGTCTTGGCTGATAATATAGTTGCTGGCTCCAAGGTAAGTGAGCCAGGTTCCCTTTTCACTGTATACCCCTGCCCCCAGTAAAGCCGCCTGAGGCTGTCCAGCCCCTTTGAGCAAGCCGGCCATCCCAACCGATACCCCCATGGCATCCGTCGAAAACGCAAAAGGCACGAAGGCTGTCTCGGGATCCCATGTCGGCCAACTATCGGCCAAAGCAGTCGTTGAGCATGAAAAAGCCGCAACCATTGCTGCGGCTTTGATAATTTTTGTCATTGTATATGAGTTAATTCGTTTGTCGTTTTTGGATAAAAGTAAGCCAATTACTGATACGCCATGGCAACTCTGGATGTGAGTTTAGTCACCAGCTCATAAGCAATAGTTCCGATATGCTCGGCAACAATCTCAGCAGGTAACCCTTCTCCCCATAAAATGGCTTCATCACCGACTTTATCCGTAGAGTCAGGCCCCAGATCAACAGTCAGCATATCCATTGATACCCGGCCAGCCATTGGAACAATACGGCCATTGACCATTACCGGGGTACCATTAGGCGCAGTGCGCGGATAGCCATCACCATAGCCAATCGCGATAACGCCAACCTTAGTATCACGCTCGCTGGTCCAAATCCCACCATACCCTACTGACTCACCTTTCTTCACCTCACGAACAGCGATCAGGCTTGAGGTCAGTGTCATAACCGGTTTCAAGTTATAGGATTCGGCACCACGTGCCGGTTCAGCAAACGGCGATACACCGTACATAATGATCCCAGGTCGGATCCATTCCAAGTGGCTATCAGGCCAAGCCAATATCCCGGCAGAAGCTGCTAGCGATCGCTCGCCACGACAGCCCTCGGTCAACGCCATAAAAGCATCTATCTGGCGTGGCGTGACATCACTCGCCAGTTCATCCGCACAACCAAAGTGGCTCATATAACGCAGCGGTTTTGCCACATTCGGGCAGGCATGGAGACGCTCGACGAATTCGGCATATTGCTCGGGACGTACGCCCAAGCGATGCATACCGGTATCGATTTTCAGCCATACTACAACAGGGCTATCCAACTCCGCTCGCTCTAGAGCTTCCAACTGTTCAATCGAGTGGACCACGGTATGGATATTGTTAGTTACTAACACGGGCAGATCAGAAGGGGCATAAAAGCCTTCCAGCAACAACACCGGCTTAACCACGCCACCTGCACGCAAGGTCAAGGCTTCTTCAATACGGGCAACACCAAAGCCATCGACATCAGGCAGGCTTTTCGCCACATATTCCAGCCCATGGCCATAACCATTCGCCTTTACCACAGCCAATATCTTGCTGTTTGGCGCCTGGCTGCGAATTTGCTGCAGGTTGTGAGTCAATGCCTCGGTATTGATATACGCTGTTGCCGCTTTCATCTATGTTCCTACTCATTATTGCCCGGCAAACCGGTACTGCATCTTAAGCTTAAATAGCCTTATTCGTCATCGAAGGCCGGACCGGCATAATTGTCGAACCGGGAGAACTGGCCCTGGAAGGTCAATCGTACCGTACCGATCGGACCGTTACGCTGCTTACCCAGAATAATTTCAGCAATGCCTTTAAGGGCACTGTCTTCGTGGTAAACCTCGTCACGATAAATGAACATGATCAAATCGGCATCCTGCTCGATCGCTCCCGATTCACGCAAGTCAGAGTTAACCGGGCGTTTGTCGGCACGCTGCTCCAACGAGCGGTTAAGCTGCGACAGGGCAACCACCGGCACATTGAGCTCTTTGGCCAACGCTTTGAGCGAGCGTGAAATCTCGGCGATTTCCAAGGTACGGTTATCTTGCAGGCCAGGTACCCGCATTAGCTGCAGGTAGTCAATCATGATAAGGCTGAGACCGCCATGGTCGCGGGCGATACGGCGGGCACGGGAGCGCACTTCTGTCGGCGTCAGGCCCGAGCTATCGTCGATATACATATTCTTCTTTTCCATCAGAATACCCATGGTCGACGAAATGCGCGCCCAGTCCTCGTCATCCAACTGACCGGTACGGATTTTGGTCTGGTCTACCCGTGACAGGGAGGCCAACATACGCATCATGATCTGCTCTGATGGCATCTCCAACGAGAAGATAAGCACCGGCTTTTCCTGCTCCATGGCCGCGTTTTCACACAGGTTCATGGCAAAGGTGGTTTTACCCATCGAAGGACGGGCGGCAACGATGATCAGATCCGAGCCCTGCAGGCCGGCGGTTTTCTTGTTCAGGTCGGTAAAGCCCGTCGATACCCCAGTCACGCCATCTTGCGGTGTCTGGTACAGCAGTTCAATACGCTCGAGGGTTTTCTCCAGAATAGTATCGACATTCTGCGGGCCTTCGTTTTCCGAAGTACGCTGCTCGGCAATGGCGAAAACTTTACTCTCGGCCATATCCAGCAATTCTTCACTGTCACGGCCCTGGGGATCATAACCTGCGTCGGCGATTTCGTTAGCCACACTGATCATGTCTCGGATCAATGCCCGCTCACGCACAATCTCGGCATAGGCCAGAATGTTGGCCGCTGACGGGGTGTTCTTGGCAAGCTCTGCCAGATAAGCAAAACCACCGACATCCTCGAGCTGGTCTGCTCGCTCAAGGTGCTCGGACAAGGTGATCAAGTCAAGCGGTTGACCCGCTTCGAGCAAGGCTGCTGCCCCTTCGAAAACAATGCGGTGCGGGCGACTGTAGAAGTCTTTGGCCACCACCTTCTCGGCAACAACATCCCACTTCTCATTGTCCAGCATCAAGCCGCCGAGGACCGACTGCTCAGCCTCCAGCGAGTGCGGCGCCATCTTAAGCGCGTCCATCTGGGAGTCTTTTTTGGGGTTCGGTTTGCGATTCTCTGCCATAGGAATTGAAATGATTGCCGGAAACTAAGCCGAGCATTATACCTTAATTCAGAACGAGTCCATCTATCAATATAGCGTTGATAGCGATTTTCCCTCCAGAAATGACATAATAGAGCCCTGCGAGCAATTTGATACATTCGACCCACGATTCCTGACCAAAAGATGACATAAATCGGTTAGAATGCCGGGTTTGGTCAATTACTGTTTCACCCAATGAGGAGGCCGCTTGGCAAGAACCCTGTTAGCTTTAGTACTGCTTGCCAGCACCCATGCCAATGCCGCCACCAGTGATGAGCGTCCAACCCGGATCCCGCCACCACTGAGCACCGAGCTTGAACTTGGTTACCAGTCTCTTGGGGGAAACTCGGACTCACAAACCCTCAATACCCGCCTTGGGGGCACCTATGTCAAAAACCAGTATCGACATACCGGTGAATTCAGGTTCCTGCTGGCAGAAAAAGACGGCGAGGAAGACAAGCGCAAGGGACAGGTCGAACTGCAGAGCGATATGAAGATCAATGAGCGGACCTATGTGCTGGGCAACATCAACTACGTTGATGACCGCTATGGTCCCTACTTCACCGACTTTACCTTCGCGACCGGTTTGGGTTACCAGTTAGTAAGGCGAGAAACCTTCCAGATGGAAGTGGAAGCCGGCCCGGGCTACCGCCACCAAGAACCCAACCTCGATGAAATCGACGACGATGATATTATCGTGCAAGAAACCGTCGACGAACTGATCCTCCGTGGCAACGCCAAGATGACTTGGAAGCCGTCAAAAACCGTTGAATTGGGTGTACGACTTACGGGTATTGCCGGTAACAGTAACAGCACCATGGAGGCAGAATTCAACCTCACCACCGCCATCAGTGACTTTGTTGCTATCAAAATCAGCAACAACCAGAAACTTAACAGCTGGGTACCAGATGGCCTGAAGAAACGTGACTCGGCCATGACGGTCAACCTGCTATTCAAGATGTAACGCCTAAAATACCGTTTCAGCTTGGCCCATAAGCTCAGCATCAAGGTCCCCCCTTCCCCAATACACCTCTTCACCATTTTTCAGGCATAAAAAAACCAGCCCGGAGGCTGGTTTTAAGCAATCAACACAAAACGTTATTAGTCTTCAGCAACAACGTTTAGGTTAACAGTTGCGAATACGTCAGAGTGCAGCTGGATGCTGATCTCGAATTCGCCAGTCGTACGTAGTGCACCTTCAGGTAGGCGAACTTCGCTCTTCGCTACTTCAACGCCAGCCGCAGTGATTGCGTCAGCGATGTCACGAGTACCGATAGAACCGAATAGTTTACCTTCGTCACCAGCTTTAGATGCGATAACTACAGCTTCAAGCGCGTTAACTTTCTCAGCGCGTGCTTCAGCAGCAGTCAGTTGCTCAGCAACTTTAGCTTCTAGCTCAGCACGACGAGCTTCGAACATTTCAACGTTAGCTTTAGTAGCCATTACTGCCTTGCCCTGTGGGATAAGGAAGTTACGAGCAAAACCCGCTTTAACGTTAACCTGATCGCCAAGGCCACCTAGGTTACCGATTTTATCAAGTAGAATAACTTGCATTATCTTGTCCTCTTAAACTTAATTAAACCGCTACCGATTACTGATGCTTGTCAGTGTATGGTAGAAGTGCTAGGTAACGAGAACGCTTGATAGCGCGAGCTAGCTGACGCTGGTATTTAGCGCGAGTACCAGTGATACGGCTTGGTACAATTTTACCAGCTTCAGTGATGTAGTTTTTAAGAGTTGCTACGTCTTTGTAGTCAATCTCTTGTACGCCTTCTGCAGTGAAACGGCAGAACTTACGACGACGGAAGAAACGTGCCATGGGCTTATCTCCTGAACTAAATTTTTTCAATGTGATCAGCATGCAACACTAATTTACCTAGACCATTACGTCCGGTGTGGTAGGAGACAAAACCGCCTACCTTAATGTGGCTGCCGATAGCTAAATCTTGAGTGAGAACTTGTTGACCTTGCCCGCTTACTACCACGTTGATGTAGCAATACACCTGGCGTGGTAGGTCAGCTTCTTTCTGGTAGGAGCGATGCTCAAGCACAAAGTGACAATGAGGCACACCTGCCAGCGACCGGCTTCGTTTGGGGTCTTTGGCAATAACGCCAGATAACTCCAGACGATTGGTCATTTAACAATTACTCAGCTGCAGCTTCGCCTTCAGACTGTGCAGGTTGCTCTGCACGCTCTTCACGACGTGGGGCACGCTCTTCTTTAGCCTTCATCATTGGAGATGGCTCAGTGATAGCGCCTTTAGTGCGCATGATCATGTTACGGATCACAGCGTCGTTGAAGCGGAAGTTAGACTCTAGCTCGTCAATTACAGACTGCTCAGCTTCAACGTTCATTAGAACGTAGTGTGCTTTGTGCAGTTTGTTGATTGGGTAAGCCAGTTGACGACGGCCCCAATCTTCTAGACGGTGAATCTGACCACCAGAATCTTTGATTGCACCAGTGTAACGCTCGACCATGCCAGCAACCTGCTCGCTCTGATCTGGGTGCACCATGAATACGATTTCGTAATGACGCATGGGTTGCTCCTTACGGATTAATCAGCTTCTCGGATTGGCTCGGTTAACCAAGAGAAGCAAGGAACTAAAATAAATAACCGAGAATTTGGAGGCAGAATAGTACAGAGAATGGACAATTGAAGCAAGAGAAATTTGTGATGAAATGTGGTTCTGTGGTTCTGTGGTTCTGTGGTTCTGTGGTTCTGTGGTTCTGTGGTTCGAAAAATAACAAACCCCATGAGTTAGGCAAGTAAGCACCTTAGCTTACTCTCTAACTCACAGGGTTTCGTGTTAAGGAAGCGAGTAGATGCCTTCCCGCTCCTTTACCATAGCCCCACAGTGCCATAGCACCACAGGAACATTTGGCTTACTGCCTCTGGCGTACCGCTTCGAACAGGCAGATACCCGTTGCTACCGATACGTTCAAGCTTGAGACCGAGCCTGCCATTGGGATTTTGATCAGGTCATCACAGGTTTCACGGGTCAGGCGACGCATGCCTTCGCCTTCGGCGCCCATCACAATTGCCAGCGGACCGGTCAGCTTGCTTTGGTAAAGGTCGTGAGTGGCCTCACCGGCGGTACCTACGACCCATACACCTTTGTCCTGTAGCGCACGTAGAGTACGGGCCAGGTTGGTCACACGGATAAGCGGTACCACTTCAGCTGCACCACAAGCGACCTTGCTTGCTGTCGCGTTAAGCTGTGCCGAGCGGTCCTTCGGCACAATTACGGCTACCGCGCCCGCAGCATCCGCGTTACGCAGGCAGGCGCCTAGGTTATGCGGGTCGGTTACGCCATCGAGTACCAACAACAGTGGGTTTTCTTTGCCCGCCAACACGTCATCGATATCATTCTCGTTGTACTGCTTGCCAGGGCGGACACGGGCGATAATGCCCTGGTGCGATGCGCCTTGGGCTTTATCATCAAGAGCCTTACGCCCTGCCTGCTGGATAGTGATCCCCAGCATTTGTAGCTCGTTGATCACCGGCAACAAACGGTCATCTTCACGGCCCTTCAATACAAAAACTTCGATGAAGCGAGAAGGGTCTGCCGCCAAAACGGCTTTAACGGCATGAATGCCGAAAATCATGTTATTACTCATGGATTAATTCTTCTTAGCTGCTCGTTCTTTCTTCCCGGCACGCTGTTTCTTCTTGCGTACCTTGGTCGATTTTTTCTTTGCGGACGGCTTACCCTTGCCGCCCTGCTTACCGCCTTTGCCTTCCGGTGCCTTGTCGCCTTCAAGTTTCGGGATAGCACCGGCTTTTAGCTTCTGGCGCACTGAGCTACGTTCTTTCTTCGACTTCGAACGCGACTCTTGTTCGGCCTCACCACCTTTAACGCGGTATACCTTCATGCTCTGGCGCTGCATGCCCTCGGCTTTTCGCATGCGTTGCTTTTTCTCTCGGTTCTTGGCGGTTTTGCCAGCCCCACGCGGCTTGCGGTTACTGCCTACGATATCAAAGTCTATCTGGCGGTCATTAAGATTAATCGACGCCACTTTGACCTTCACCGTATCACCGAGGCGATATACCTGGCCGGAGCTATCACCAATTAGGCGCTGGCCAATTGGATCATACTGGTAGTAATCATTGGCCAGGTTGGAGATATGGACAAGGCCATCGATATTCAGCTCGTTGAGGCGAACAAAGAAACCAAAACCGGTCACATTGGCAATCACCCCCTCGAACTCGTCACCGACATGGTCCTGCATGTACTCACACTTCAACCAGTCAGCCACATCGCGGGTCGCGTCATCGGCACGGCGCTCGGTCATCGAGCACTGCTCACCCAGGGTATCCATATCATCGAAGGAGTAATGGTAACCTCCGGTCGGTGTCCAGCGGTCCTTGTTGGTCCCTTCCTGCTTGGCCACCAAGTATTTGATCGCACGGTGCAAGGTCAAGTCCGGATAACGGCGGATCGGCGAAGTGAAGTGGGCATAGCGCTTCAGGGCCAGACCAAAGTGGCCAATATTATCCGCCTGATAAACCGCTTGTTTCATCGAACGCAGCAGCATGGTCTGGATCAGCTCATGGTCCGGGCGGCTCTGGATCATTGCCGCCAAGGCAGCATAGTCCTTCGGCGCGGGCTCTAGGCCACCAGAAAGCTGCAGACCGAGCTCGCCAAGGAAGTCGCGGAAACCTGTCAGGCGCTCTTCACCCGGGGTATCGTGTACCCGGTACAGCGCCGGCTCTTTGGCCTTCTCGACAAACGAGGCCGAAGCAATGTTGGCTAGGATCATACACTCTTCAATGATCTTGTGGGCATCGTTACGCTCTGCCGGCACAATGCGGTCAATCTTACGATCGGCATTGAAGATAAACTGGGTTTCTATAGTTTCGAACTCAATGGCCCCACGCTCTTCACGTGCAGTCTTGAGCACTTTATACATGCCATATAGCTCTTCAAGATGCGGCACCAGCGGTGCATAGCGCTCGCGCAACTCCTCATCGCCTTCCAGCATCTTGCTGACCTTAGTGTAAGTCAGACGTGCATGGGAGTTCATCACCGCTTCATAGTGCTTATAGCCAGAGAGCTTACCGGATGCCGAGATAGTCATCTCACACACCATACACAGGCGGTCAACCTGCGGGTTAAGCGAGCACAGGCCGTTGGACAGGACTTCTGGCAACATCGGGATCACTTGAGAAGGGAAATACACCGAGTTACCACGGCGCACGGCTTCGGTATCCAGTGCTGAATCCGGGCGGACATAGTGGGAGACATCGGCAATCGCAACCCACAGGCGCCAGCCACCAGACTTCTTGCGCTCACAGTAGACCGCATCATCGAAATCACGGGCATCTTCGCCATCAATCGTCACCAATGGCAGCTTACGCAAGTCAACACGGCCCTGCTTGGCCTCCTCAGGAACTTCTTCGCCGAGCCCCTGGATCTGTTTCTCAACTTCCGCCGGCCATTCATGGGGGATATCGTGGGTACGCAGGGCAATTTCGATTTCCATCCCCGGCGCCATGTTCTCGCCCAATACCTCAACGACCTTACCTACGGCATTGTACTGGCGGGTAGCTCGCTGGTTGATTTCAACCACTACCACGTTACCCATTCGCGCACCCATGCGCTGATCATTCGGGATCACGATATCTTGGGCAATACGGGAGTCGTCCGGCACTACATAGCCCATGCCGTCTTCGATAAAGAAGCGGCCGACAATCTGGCCTTCGTAATGCTGCAGTACACGGACCACGCGCCCTTCGCGGCGGCCACGTTTATCCGTACCAGCCACCTGGGCCAGAATGTAATCACCGTGGATCACACCACGCATTTGGTGGTGGGGAAGCAGCAAGTCTTCTTCCTTACTGCGGGTGCCTTCCGGGCGCAGGAAGCCAAACCCGTCCCGGTGGCCAATCACATGGCCTTTGATCAAATCGAGGCGCTCTGGCAAGGCATAGCACTGACGACGGGTAAAAATTAGCTGGCCATCACGCTCCATAGCGCGCAGGCGACGGCGCAGACCTTCATATTGGTCTTCGCCTTCAAGTTTCAGTTCTTCGAATAACTGATCGCGGCTGACTGGCGTCGAATAACCGCGAATCACTTCCAGCAGCATTTCGCGGCTAGGAATAGGATTTTCGTAGTTTGATGCTTCGCGATCGCGAAAAGGATCGACCGGTAAATCGGTAGTACCTTTTGACATAATTAGATCCAAGTTGGCGAAGAGATACTTCAAGTATATCCGCGCCCTAGGTGAACAGACGGGAGCCAAGTCGAAAATTTAGCTCCCCAGAGAGAATTTGAAGTTATTGATTTTGTTTTACAGCTCAGGCTGGTCCAACAAGACACGCAAAGGCGGGTTGTCATCTATCATTTCTGACAGGGTGTGGTTATCCAGCTCGTTGAGGAACGCCTGGCGTGCATCGAACAGGATGCCTTTCAATCGGCAGGCTGGAGTAATGTGGCAAAAGTCCTCACTGCAATTGACGATCTGTAGCGGCTCAATAGCCCGCACGACATCACCGACTATAATTTTATCGGCCGGCATGCCAAGGCGGATCCCGCCATTTTTACCGCGCACGGTTTCAACATAGCCCAGCTGTCCAAGCTTGTTGATGATCTTCACCATGTGGTTACGTGACACACCGTATACCTCGGTCACTTTGGTAATGCTCGCCAGCTCACCCTGCGGCAGGGTTGCTAAGTATATAAGGGCACGTAGGCCGTAATCGGTAAAACTCGTCAGTTGCACAATAACTCCTCCTGACGACATTTTAATCTGGTTATTGACTAAAAGATACAGATACGATACAACTTATAACATATATTATAAATACACCATTAAAGGTAAAGTCATGCTCAGCTCCCAAACTATCGATATTGTCAAAGCGACTGCCCCGGTCATTGCCCAGACTGGACCAGCCTTAACGGCACATTTCTACGATCGCATGTTCAGCCACAACCCTGAACTCAAAGATATTTTCAACATGAGCAACCAGCGCAACGGCGATCAACGCGAAGCGCTATTCAATGCAATCTGTGCCTACGCCAACAATATTGAAAACCTACCGGCCCTGCTGCCTGCCGTTGAGAAAATTGCCCATAAACACACCAGCTTTATGATTACCGCCGAGCAGTATGCGATTGTTGGTAGCCACCTGCTAGGTACCATTGACGATCTACTATCCCCAGGCCAAGAGGTGTTGGATGCATGGGCAGAGGCCTACGGCCTACTTGCAGATATCTTTATTAAGCGTGAAGAAGAGATCTACCAGGAAAACGAAGGCAAGTCGGGGGGTTGGCGTGGCACCCGAGAGTTCATCTTGACTGAGAAAACCCAAGAGAGCGCAGTGATCACTAGCTTCACCTTCAAACCTGCCGACGGCGGTGAAGTTGCCGGCTACCAGCCAGGCCAATATCTTGGGATCTATCTCCAGCCTGAAGGCTTCGAGTTCCAAGAAATCCGCCAATACAGCCTGTCTTCTGCGCCACAGGCCGATCAATACCGTATTTCGGTCAAACGAGAAGAAGGCGGCAAGGTGTCAAGCTACCTACATGACACCCTGAAAGTGGGAGATAAAGTCCAGCTTGCCCCACCAGCCGGTGACTTCTTCCTTGATGTCGAAGCAACCACTCCGGTAGCCTTGATTTCTGCCGGTGTCGGGCTGACGCCGACCCTGTCGATGCTTGAAACCTTAACAGGTCACCAGGCTAATGTGCACTGGTTGCACGCTGCCGAGAACGGTGGCCACCATGCCTTCAAACATACCATCGCACGCATGGTTGCCGAGCATGATCACTTTACTAGCAATACTTGGTACCGTGAGCCACTGGCCTCAGACAGCCAAGCAGAGGACTTCCAGTTTGACGGTATGATGGACCTTGGCAAAGTCAAAGACTTGGTCGTAACACCGGGTATGCACTATTACTTCTGCGGTCCGGTTGGCTTCATGCAGCATGTTGCCAAGCAACTGCTGGAAATGGGCGTTGCCGAGGAGCAACTTCACTACGAATGCTTCGGCCCGCACAAAGTTATCTAATTGCAAAAAGAGAGGCCCCGGCCTCTCTTTTTTTATCTCCCCCAGGGCTTCGCCCCTAGCCAATCTATTTCCTACCAGAAACTGTCCCGTCGTTTTGCCCTGGCAATCACATTGGCTGGCATACGGTTTTCCAGCCCACGGCGCAAGCTCGCTATCTTGTTATGTTTGCTTTGACTTGCCGTCACCGTGTTATACAACCAGCGATAGGCGTCTTCAAAATCGAGCGGGCTACCGTAATTACTCAGCAGTAACTCGGCAAGTTGGATACGGGCATCAACATTGCCCATCGCAGCCGCTTCACGCAGGTAGGGGATCGCCCGCTCCCGATCTTGCTGGACCAAGGTGCCACGGGCGTAATACCGCCCGAGCTGCTCCAACGCGGCTGGAGAGCCCTGCTGAGCCGCAGACTGCATATAATGAACACCAAGCTCGACATCACGCTCAACACACACACCCCAGGCAAGCATATCGCCATAGAGAAACTGGTAGGAGGGAGACTCGACCCGAATCGCCCTGGCCTCGATATCCTGGACCAGTTGGCAATCGTCAGCCTGCACCTGCTGCAAGTGATTGTTGGAAACGAACATCCGGTTAAGCTCGTTTTCGCTGTACACAGGCACAGCATCACCCACTTCTTCCAATGCGGAAGCAGGCATCGCGCTGCACAAGGCAATAGCAAAGATTAACGGGCGTAAGCTCATGGACAGATCTCTTTCCAAACGTGCTAACGTTATCGGCGGCAGAGCAGAAGACTTTAGAGAAAAAACACCTAAAACGGCAATTTACCGACGCTTTATGACATAGTCTAAAGAGGATTTTGACGCAATCGTGTTAGGTCAATTTTGGAACTAACCCCCACATCAGCAGCATCTCTAAAGGGTTATGTTCCTGCAGGTAATCAATAAGATAGCCATAAAAAAAGCCAGCCCGATGGGCTGGCTTTCGTATCTATCAATACCGCTACAGTACTAACGCACTGCAATCAGCAATTACTCACCGTATGGGTGAACCTTGATGATTGTCTCGTTACGGTCAGGACCGGTAGAGATGATGTCAACTGGAACACCAGTTAGCTCTTCGATACGAGCGATGTAGTCTAGCGCTGTCTGTGGCAGTGCATCCAGAGACTTAGCACCGAATGTTGTTTCAGACCAACCAGGTACTGTTTCGTAGATTGGCTCGATGTTCTCGTAAGCGTCAGCCGCCATTGGAGAAACTTCTAGGATTTCGCCATCTTTCGTCTTGTAGCCAGTACAGATCTTGATCTCTTCCAGGCCATCTAGTACGTCTAGCTTGGTTAGGCAGAAGCCAGTGATTGAGTTGATCTGGATAGCACGACGCATAGCAACTGCATCAAACCAACCGGTACGGCGTAGACGACCCGTCGTTGCGCCAAACTCGTTACCTACTTCACCTAGGTGCTTACCAACAGGGTCTTGTTTGTCTTGACCGTCATAAAGCTCAGTCGGGAAAGGACCTGCGCCAACACGGGTGCAGTAAGCTTTCGCAATACCTAGGATGTAACCAAGGTGACGAGGACCGAAGCCAGAACCTGCAGCAACACCACCAGCAGTTGTGTTTGAAGAGGTTACGTACGGGTAAGTACCGTGGTCGATATCAAGCAGTGTACCCTGCGCACCTTCGAACATGATCTTGTCGCCACGTAGACGTGCATCATCAAGTTCTTTAGTTACGTCGATAACCATTGCAGTCAGGATATCAGCCTGAGCCATGATGTTTTCTAGAACTTCTTCGTAGCTTACCGGCTCAGCATTGTAGTAATGCTCAAGCTGGAAGTTGTGGTAAGCCATTACTTCTTTAAGCTTCTCGGCAAATGCTTCTTTGTCGAATAGGTCGCCAACACGTAGGCCACGACGAGCAACTTTATCTTCGTAAGCTGGACCAATACCACGGCCAGTTGTACCGATCGCTTTCTTACCACGTGCGATTTCACGCGCCTGGTCAAGAGCGATGTGGTATGGAAGGATTAGCGGACAAGCTTCTGACAGGAACAGACGTTCACGAACAGGGATACCACGTTCTTCTAGTGGGCCCATTTCTTTCATCAGTGCGTCTGGAGAAAGTACAACACCGTTACCGATGATACATTTAACGTTGTCACGTAGGATACCTGATGGGATCAGGTGAAGGACAGTTTTTTCACCGTCAATGACTAGGGTGTGACCAGCGTTGTGACCACCTTGGTAGCGCACTACGTATTTTGCATCTTCGGTCAATAGATCTACGATCTTACCTTTACCTTCGTCACCCCATTGGGTGCCAAGAACGACTACATTATTTGCCATCTTTCTTCGTCTATCAGTAGTTAAAAAGGGATTCTAGCACCTTCAACGTTGGCTTGCAGTCATTTTTTGACCATAAGCCACAAAACCGCAAGAAGGCTGTCACGCAAACGTGCTAGCGGAATTTACATACTAGTGTACATCATATAGGCGATAACACTGCCGGCGACCACTAGGCAGCCACCTATTCGGCGCAGGGAATTGTCATCCTGCTGACTCAATTGGCTCACCATTTCTCGCCAACCCCTCGGGGCCAGTAAAGGGCCAAGTCCTTCAAACACAAGCACTAGCCCCAATGCCATCCAGATTGCCTTACTCATTGTCATCTCCTCGCGTTGGTGGCCGGATTATACCCAATAAAAAAGGCAAGACCGAAGTCTTGCCTTTTAATCACAACCTTAATGGTACTTAGTTAGCGACCGCGTTGGACTCTTTCATGTATTTGAAGAATTCCGTATTCGGGTCAACCACCAAGATGTCGTTCTTCGAGTTGAAGCTATTCTCGTACGCCTTCAAAGAACGTAGGAAGTTATAGAACTCCGGATTCTTGTTGAACGCACCTGCGTAGATTTGAGCGGTTTCTGCATCTGCAGCACCACGCACAACACGCGCCTGGCGGTCAGCATCCGCGATGATCTTCGCGACTTCTAGCTCAGACTGAGCACGGATAACTTCCGCTTTCTCACGACCTTGAGAACGGTGCTTACGGGCAACCGACTCACGCTCAGCGCGCATACGGCGGTAGATAGATTCACTGATCTCATCTGGCAGGTTGATTTTCTTCATTCGGAAGTCCACCACCTCAACACCCAAGTCTTTAAACGCGCTGACTTTGATGTCGGCCAATACATTGGCCATGATTTGATCACGCTGGCCTTCAACCTCTTTACGAGGAGCGACTTCAGCCACGATTTCAGACGCTGGTGCGTCATCTTCTTCAGCCACAGCATTATTGTCTACCTGCCCACCACGATCCGGGCCAGAAACAATTTGCTTGATTTCACGAGAACCGATCTCCGCACGTAGGCTGTCGACCACCTTACGTTTCAATAGCGCTTCTGCCGTTGAGACATCACCACCACCGGTAGTTAGGTAGTACTGGCCGAAGTCTTCAATACGCCACTTCACGTAGGTATCGATGATCACGTCTTTTTTCTCAGACGTTACGAAACGGTCAGCCTGGTCATCCATGGTCTGGATACGGGCATCAAGAGTACGGACACGGTCAAACACCGGCACTTTGAAGTGCAGGCCCGGCTCGTAGATCTTTGCTACATCCGAATCAGGCGCCTTAAGGATACGGCCGAAACGAACCACAATACCGCGCTCGCCTTCTTGGACCACGAACATTGACATTAGCAATGTCGCGATAAAGACAACAATCACAGGGATCATTAACTTACGCATAATTAAAATCTCCCCTGACGGCCAGTATCGGTACTACGTGGAGCAGTTGATACTGGGGCGGTCTCGACTTTTTCAAGTTCGATACCGTAATCGCTAGACGAGCCACTCTTTGGCTGGCTGCTCTGCTGGGCAGGGTTAACCAGTTTGTCCAATGGCAGGTAAAGCAGGTTGCCGCTTGACTGCGAGTCGACCATCACTTTGCTGGTGTTCGAGTAAACGCGTTCCATTGTCTCAAGGTACAGACGGTTACGCGTAACTTCAGTGGCAGCTAGGTATTCAGGCAACAGCTTTTCAAACTGTGCCACTTCACCGAGTGCACCGTTAATCACTCGCTCAGAGTAACCTTCCGCTTCTTTCTTCAAACGCTCAGCACGACCAGTTGCCTTCGGCAAGATGTCATTACTGTAAGCTTCTGCTTCACGAACGAAACGCTCCTCATCCTCTCGCGCAGCGATGGCATCATCGAAGGCGTCTTTCACCGCTTCTGGCGGACGGGCAGACTGGAAGTTGACGTCAACTACCAACAGACCCATGTCGTAACGCTGGATGATGCTATCGATAGCTTCTTGCGTATTGGCACGGATCACCTGACGACCAGTAGTCAAGGCTTCATCCATGGTCGAGTCACCGATCACCGCACGAAGTGCAGAGTCAGTAGCCTGACGCAAGCTGTCATCCGCGTTGGTGACGCTGAACAGGTATTTCTGTGGCTCAGCCACGCGGTACTGAACGTCCATTTCGACTTTCAGTACGTTTTCGTCTTTGGTCAGCATCAGGCCTGAGCTGCGCAAAGAACGAATTGCCTGTACGTTGACTGGCTCGACTTCATCGATAAAGGTAGGTTTCCAGTTCAAACCCGGATCTACCATTTCGTAGAATTTACCGAAGCGCAGAACAACCCCGCGCTCCGCTTCGCCGATGGTATAGAAACCAGAAAAGCCCCATACCGCTGCAGCCAGCACTGCGATTACCCCAAGACCTGCAGCGCTGCCGCCAGTCGAAGGTCCCTTTTTATTCCCCAAAATGCCACCGAATTTACGACTCAGTTTTGAGAAAACCTCATCGAGATCCGGCGGACCTTGATCACGACCACCGCGATTATTGTTCCCCCAAGGGTCTTTATCACGGCCGCCGTTGTTACCAGGCTCATTCCACGCCATTATAGAACTCCATCAATATGATATGACGACAGTTTTTTTATTACTCTAGCAGTCCATTAAGCAACGATAAAGTCATCTAACGAAGTACTTTCTCTTTTTTGTAACCTAGACCACTCTGCCAGTGGCAAACGAATGTCGATTTTCAGGCTGCCATCGTCGTCGTATTCCTCACTGACAATACAGCCCAATTGGTAAAATTTACTGCGGTAACGACCAATAAATTGCGGTGGTAATCGCAGGGTATGTTTCACCATGGTGCCCGACAAGCGCTCGGTCAGGGCGTCGAACAACAGGTCAATGCCCTGCCCTTCCATCGCCGAAACCCACACTCTCTGGGGTACACCGGTATCATCACGTTCAATACGCGGCGAAGCCCCTTCCAGATTATCGATCTTATTCATCACCACCAAGGTTGGTACCTCGTTGGCGTCGATTTCTTCGAGTACCGCATCAACCGCTTCGATATTTTCACGGAAACGATCATCGCTGGCATCGACGACATGCAACAGCAAACTGGCGTCCTGGGTTTCTTTCAGGGTTGCTTTGAAGGCTGCAACTAAGTCGTGAGGCAGGTGACGAATAAAACCTACCGTGTCGGCCAAGATTGAAGTACCGACATCGGCCACGTCAATCTTACGCAGGGTTGGATCTAGGGTGGCAAACAGCTGGTCAGCGGCATAAACGCCGGCATCGGTGACCCGGTTAAACAACGTCGACTTACCGGCGTTGGTATAACCAACCAGTGAAATCGTTGGGATTTCAGCACGGTTACGTGCCCGGCGTCCCTGATCGCGCTGCTTGGCTACTTTCTCAAGACGGCGCAATATCGTCTTGATTCGGTCGCGAAGCAAACGGCGGTCCGTTTCCAACTGGGTTTCACCCGGTCCACGCAAGCCGATCCCGCCTTTCTGTCGTTCAAGGTGGGTCCAACCGCGGATCAAGCGGGTTGAGATGTGACGTAGCTGCGCCAGTTCTACCTGTAGCTTACCCTCATGGGTACGCGCGCGCTGTGCAAAGATATCGAGGATCAGACCGGTGCGGTCCAGTACCCTACATTTGCAAATTTGCTCCAGGTTACGCTCTTGCGCTGGAGAAAGTGAATGGTTGAATATGACGATTTCGGCGTCTTCAGCCCGAACCGCTTCGGCAATTTCCTGTGCTTTACCTTCACCCACATAGAACTTAGGGTGGGGAGTTTTACGACTACCAGTTACTACCCGTAGCGTATTAACTCCCGCTGAGGAGACCAGCATTTCAAATTCGCTTAGGTCTTCCCACTCCCCTTCTTGAGTGAAGTTGATATGAACAAGAATTGCCTGCTCACCGGTTTCATAACGGTCAAACAAGCAATCAACTCCTTAATGAAGAATATTATTCTTCGGTTTTTTCTTGTGAACGGTCTGCCGAAGCTGGGCGGTCACCTGTGTGGTGGTGATTAACTGGACGTGCAGGCACGACAGTAGAAATCGCGTGCTTGTATACCATCTGGTTAACAGTGTTCTTCAGTAGGATCACAAACTGATCAAAAGACTCAATCTGGCCCTGTAGCTTGATACCGTTAACCAGGTAGATTGAAACTGGGATTCTTTCACGACGCAAAGCGTTCAAAAATGGGTCTTGCAAAGATTGCCCCTTAGCCATTATTTCTTTTCCTTATTTGTTTGTAGTTGTAGTTAGCAACGAACAAAATTAAAAATACGCAAAACAGTAATCAGTATACACGCTAATCAAACATCACATCTAACTGAGTTTGTGACGGTTTGTAACGCAGATTCTGGGTCACTGCTATCCAACCACGTCAGGTCTTTCCAGCTTCTCAGCCAGGTGATCTGACGCTTCGCCAATTGACGGGTGGCACAAATGCCGCGGAATACCGCTTCATCCAAAGAGCACTGCCCGTCCAAATATTCCCACATCTGACGGTAGCCTACACAACGTATTGAAGGCAGATCTGGGTGCAGATCACCTCGCTCATACAAAGCACGAACTTCCTGTTCAAAACCTGCTTCGATCATCTTTTCAAAACGTTGCTCGATCCGCCGATGTAGCACAGCCCTATCCGTGGGAGTTATTGCAAACTGGTGAACCCTGTAAGGCAAGGCATCACCTTGAGTTTTCGTAAGCTCAGTTAAAGTTTTACCCGAAATACGAAAAACTTCCAATGCGCGTGAAAGGCGCTGAGGATCATTGGGGTGGATCCGCGCCCCGGAAACCGGGTCAATCCGTACCAACTCCTCATGCATCGCCTGCCAGCCTTTGTCCGCCGCTTCCTGCTCTATCTGAGCTCGGATCGCCGGGTCAGCCGCTGGCAACGGTGATAAACCTTCCAATAATGCTTTGTAGTACAACATAGTACCACCAACCAATAAAGGAATGCGCCCTTGTGCAACTATATCAGCCATTTCTTTCAGTGCATCAGCGCGAAAGTCCGCAGCTGAATAACTTTGCGCTGGATCACGAATATCGATCAATCGATGGGGTGCCTGCGCCAGTTCATCGGCATCCGGTTTGGCGGTGCCAATGTCCATATCTTTATAGATAAGGGCTGAATCAACGCTTATCAACTCTACAGGTAGTTGTTGGCGTAATCGGATCGCCAAATCGGTCTTGCCCGATGCAGTCGGGCCCATCAGGAAAATTGCCTGAGGTAGTGGCTTAGTCATAATTAAAAGCTTCTATTGCTGCGCTCACGTCAACCGGACGCAACAAGTCTGGAAAATAGTGTTCGAGTTGTGGGCCCCACAGCTGTTCAAGCTCGGTGACCAACTGGATACCCTGCGATAAGGTGTAGGCCTCAGTGGCCACGGTCAGGTGGCCAGAAAGCCAGTCCAGTAGCTTATCCCAGCCCTGCGACTCTGGATCTTCGGCTACTGCAGCCAAGTAAGCCAGGAGCGCCGGGATCAATTGCTGCAAATTTTGCTGGCGCAGTGGCTGGCATACCGACAAGACAATAAGCTGCTGTTTGTTCTTAGCCTTGAGCTGGATACCGAGTTGCTTGAGCAGCATCGCATGTTGCTCGGCGCAGTCTACCATATTCGGCTCAACGGGGATGGAATGCGGGATCAGCAGCGGCTGGGGCTTCAACCCTTCAGTCTGAGCTAAACGCAATTGGCCTTTGGTTCGCAGGCCCTGTGCCCGGGCCAGAGAAAGGAGTGCCAAACCATCATCCCGGCTGAGCAGCAAATATTGTTTTGCGACCAGTGACAACGCCTTGCCCAAACCAACCCCATTGGCGGTATCGATAGCATCCTGCCGAGTCTCTGGCTGGGAGATAGCCGGGGCCATTTGCTGTTGAGCCGGTACCTGCGCAGCTGAAGTAGGCTGAGGGGATGGTTCCACGGTGCGCATCAACTGCTGGTAGGCCTCAACCTCTTCCGGGCTCGGCCCATCTTCCTGATAACGTGCACGGCTACCACCACGTCCCGTGCTCCCAGATCCACCTGAGGAATAATCGCTATCACGATAAATATGCTGTTCCTGGGATTGGGGGCGAGTTGGCGTAGAGCGCTCACGGTATGCCGAAGTGCCTGATGGCTCGGTTCGCTGAGGACGAGGTTCTTGGCTTTCGGTATTTCCTGCCGAGCCGCCACTGGACAGCCAATCGCGCGCGGGGGCCTTGTTTGGATAGTCTGGCGTGCGTGCAATAGCAGCTAAGGCAGCATCTGGCTCAGCAATGCCCTGTTCATGTGATGAAGAAGCACCTGATGCAGGAGATGCATAGGCGGTCTGCGGCGCATGGGCACTGGCCCTTGGCGCAGGGATATTCATAACTTGCTCGGGATCATCCGCCGCCCCTTCAATCAACGCGCTTTGCAAACCCTGGCAGATAAAATCGTGCACCAAACGAGCCTGATGGAAACGCACTTCATGCTTGGCCGGGTGAACGTTAACATCGACCTGATGCGGGTCGACATCGATAAACAGCACATAAGCGGCATACTGATCAGGCGCCAAGCTGCTCTCGTAGGCCTGGCGGATAGCATGGTTGATCAGCTTATCCTTCATCATCCTGCCGTTGACGTAGCAGTACTGGATGTCATTCTGCGCCCGGGCACCTTGCGGGCTGCAAATCCAACCGCCCAGCTTGAGATCGCCATGGGACAACTCAACCGCCAGCGCATGATCCAAGAACGCCTGCCCGCATACTGCGGCCAAGCGGCGTTCTTTCTGAATTTGGGTATTAGCCGCACGGTACTGACGCACCACCTTGCCGTTGTGGCGTAGGTTGATGGTGACATCCATCCGGCTCAGCGCAATACGCTTCAACAGCTCATCGATATGGCCGAATTCGGTTTTTTCGGTACGGAGGAACTTGCGCCGGGCCGGGGTGTTGAAAAACAGATCCAGCACTTCCAGCGTAGTACCGACCGGGTGGGCTGCAGGTTTGAGCTGTACCTCCATGTCCCGCCCTTCGGCGTAGGCAGCCCAAGCTTCTTCCTGGTCAGCGGTACGAGAGGTAAGAGTCAGGCGCGAGACCGAGCTGATACTGGCCAGCGCCTCACCACGAAAGCCAAGGCTGGCAATGGCTTCGAGATCGTCAAGGGTCGCAATCTTCGAGGTTGCGTGGCGGCTCAAAGCCAAGCCGAGCTCGTCTTTCGGTATCCCCTTACCGTTATCACGGATACGGATAGTCCGGCTGCCGCCCTTGTCGATATCAATATCGATTCGAGTTGCCCCAGCATCAAGACTGTTTTCAACCAGCTCCTTGACTACCGATGCGGGTCGCTCGACAACCTCGCCAGCCGCAATTTGGTTCGCCAACCGAGCTGGCAAGATCTGAATAGGCATAATCAACTACTCGGGATAGTAAGTTTTTGTCCAACCGCCAGTTTATCGGTGCGTAACTGGTTTGCCTCACGCAGGCGACTCACGGTCACACCATAGCGGGCAGCAATTTTACCGAGAAACTCACCACGCTGCACGGTATGGATCACCGAGGCCGGCGCCTTCACCGTAATTTTCAGCTTTTGCCCCACGGCCAACTCATCAGAACGCAACTTGTTGGCACTGCGTATGCTGGCCACGGTAACACCATATTGGCCCGCAATCTTGCCAAGGAACTCACCCCGCTTAACAGTGTGGGTCACCGTTTTGGTGGTGGTCGTCGAGGCAACGGCTGGGGCCGGTCTCGTTACCGGCGCCGCCACTGATACTTTCAGTTTTTGGCCAATCGCCAGTTCATCGGAGCGTAAGTTGTTGTCACGCCGAATGCTGGCAACAGTCACCCCATACTGGTTAGCGATCTTGCCAAGGAAATCACCACGCTTAACAGTGTGGGTCACCGTTTTGGTGGTGGTCGCCACAGCTGCAGCGGCCGGAGCCGTAACGGGTGCTTGACCTGGGATCACCAGCACTTGCCCTACCTTCAAGGTATTTGACTTGAGGTTATTGGCCTGCTTGATCGCCGCGACTGACGTACCGTAGCGATTGGCAATCACGCTCAGCGACTGGCCGCTGGTCACTTTATGCTTGATACCCTGATTGCGAGAAGCAAACAAGGTCCCTTCCGGCGGCTTCTCGTTGAAGTACGACAGTACCCCGCGGAACACCGCATCCGCCAATTTATTCTGGTGTGACTTCGAGTTTAGCAGCCGCTCTTCGGTCGGGTTGGTAATAAAACCGGTTTCAACCAGCAACGATGGGATATCAGGTGACTTAAGCACTGCCAAGCTGGCATGTTCCGGCTTGCTCTTGTGCAAGGTGGTCACCTTACTCATTTCTTTCAGCACCCGGCTGGCCACGTCATAGCCTTCTTTCTGCGAGTGGCTAAACTGTAGGTCGAGTACCGCCATACTCAAGTACTGGTCATCATTGCCGCCGGACAGTACATCACCGCCGCCGAGCAACTCAGACTGCTTCTCATGCTGCTCAATCCAACGGCCGATCTCGCTATTAGCACGGCGGGTATTGAGTACCCAAACCGATGCCCCGCGCGGCTGTGGCTTATGGAAACCATCAGCGTGAATCGATACCAATAGATGGGCACGTTTCTGGCGGGCAATTTCTGTCCGTCGGTTGAGGTTGACGAAGTAATCCCCCTGACGGGTCATCACCGCCTTCATGCCCGGTGTCGCATTGATCCGTGCTGCCACCTTCTTGGCAATATCCAACGTCACTTTCTTTTCATACAAGCGGCTTGGGCCAATGGAGCCCGGATCTTCACCACCATGGCCGGGATCGATAGCAACAATGATGTCATCGGTACCATAAGGCAAGATTGCCTGTTGGTTGGTTACACTTGGTTTTGATGCCGGTTCAGGCTTCTTTACTGCTGCAGCTTTGCCATGTGGCAAGTCCATCACCAGACGGTGGCTATAAGTCCCATCCGGTGTCGGTGCCAGTTTGAATAGATTCGGGGTCATGCCCGATTTCATTTCCAGTACCAGGCGGTAAGTGCCTTTCTCCGGTGCTCCGCTGTTGCGGATTTTGGTCAGGATTGCACTGTCCTTCACCACCACAGGCAGCTTGGTTTTCAATGTTGTCTGCTTGAGATCCACCACCAAGCGATCGGGCTTGGTCAAGGTGAAGTAACTAAAAACAGCATCCTCGGAAAGGTCCAGCACCACGCGAGTTTCGTCCGGTGCCGGCCAAACCCGGATACCCTTCAGCTCATTTGCCATCGCCAGTGAACTAAACAGACTGGCCCCTAAAACTACAGCATGAAAAAAAGCCCGTAACGACATCCTATCAACACAACTCCAAGCGCTTAATGAGTTCACTACCGTATTGGTTATTCGCGGTCAGGGTGACTTTGCGTTGTTCACCGTGATAGCGCATGTCCAGTTCAAGATCGGCTTCTGGCAACAGACCCGCCCCTTTCTCTGGCCATTCCACCAAACAAATAGCATCTGCGGCAAAATAATCACGGATCCCCATGAACTCTAGTTCCTCAGGATCGGCAAGGCGGTACAAATCAAAATGATAGACCTGCCAAGGCGGTAGCTCATAAGGTTCGACCAATGTATACGTTGGGCTTTTCACATTGCCCTGATGGCCGAGGGAACGTATAAAACCACGACTGAATGTGGTTTTTCCTGCCCCCAAATCACCGTGCAAATAAATGGTGGTCTGACGCTGGCAGGCATGTGCCAGTTTGTAGCCTAGATCTACCGTCGCCTGCTCATCGGCAAGCAGGATTTCAATACTATGCATTATCTTCTTATCTTGGATTTACTAATTGTCTAATATGAGGAAACAAATCACCGGCAAGCATACCACGCTCTCCCTCAGCAGCGCAGCGGTCGGCTGCCGTACTATGGATCCAAACACCACATCGGGCCGCAGCCGCCAGGGACAAACCTTGGCCTAGCAAAGCCCCGATGATGCCGGATAGCACATCACCCATACCACCAGTCGCCATACCAGGGTTGCCAGCAGCACACACCCAGCACTGGTTACCATCATCGACTAGAGTCCCGGCCCCTTTAAGTACAGCGACTCCGCCATACTTTTGCTGAAGGGCCCTTACGGCACGAAAGCGATCGGCTTCCACCTCTTGTACCGAGCAAGCAAGCAACCTCGCGGCTTCTCCAGGGTGAGGAGTAATTATACGATTATTTTTATAGTCTGGTGAACGCGCCAATAAGTTCAATCCATCGGCATCGACGACTAGGCTTTTTTCCGAGTCAGCCAATTGGCGGTACAACGCTTCACTCCAATCGGATTGGCCCAGACCCGGTCCTAAAACCAGTACATCAGCCCATTTTAGGCGCTGCACCAATACCGACTTATCCGTTTGCTGCCAACCTGTTGCCATTATTTCAGGTCTCGCCGTCACAATTGACAACACATTGTCAGGTTGCGTTAATACGGCCGTCAAACCCGCCCCGGATCGTGCTGCGGCTTCTGAAGCCATCCGGATCGCGCCCCCCATACCGTGATCACCGCCGGCCAAAATGATCCTACCATGATCGCCTTTGTGGGCACTGCGGGATCTCGGGGGCAAGCAAGATGCAACATCACCGGCTTGGATCAAGCAGGCGGAAGGTGGTTCAATCTGTTCAAAGTCATCAGCGACCTGCAGGCCGGCAAACTTTACCAGCCCTACATATTCTGCCGCCTGTGCGGTCCACAATCCCTGCTTGGACCCAATAAAGGTCACGGTCGATTGCGCTTTTACCGCTTCACCCAAGACTTTTCCGGTATCGGCACAAAGCCCTGAGGGAATGTCGATCGCAATAACAGGAAGCGCGATCTGATTGATCATTGAGATCAGCTGTTTCCCTTCTGGCCGCACCTCGCCACTGAGGCCTGTTCCCAACAGGGCATCAATGACCACATCGATCGACGACGGGATCACCGCCGCCGGCGGCAATATCTGCCCACCAGTAGCCAGCCAGGCATCCCTCGCCAATGCCGCATCGCCTTGCAATTTTGCGGCATCCCCCATCTGCCAGAGCGTCACTTGGTAGCCCGCATCCCGGGCTAGACGAGCAACAACATACCCATCGCCACCATTATTCCCGCCCCCACAGCATACCAGCACCGAGCACGGGCAGGTAAAATCCTGCTTAAGCTCTTGAAAGACCGCCGTACCGGCACGTTCCATCAACTGGTACATGGCTAGCGATTGCTGGGCCGCCGCCTGACGTTCTCCAAGACGGACCTGCTCAGCCCGGTATAATTTGCCAGACCATTGTTCCGCACTCATGACATACTCCCCCTTCGCCGCTTGGCCTGCTGAGTTTTAGCCTTCCTAATACTGTCCATTTTAACGATAACCTTACTGTGCACGAATATCAGGTAAAGATCTTCATGATGATCCTCTCAACATTTGCTGTGGTTGTGGTAAACTTCCGCCCCCAATTAAGCCCGGTACAGCCAGTATGACTATCGACTATCGCGATCTGACCAAAAAAATCAAGCAATGGGGCCTAGAACTCGGCTTCCAGCAGGTTGGGATCAGCGATGTCGATCTTAGCGAGCATGAAGCCCAACTTCAGCGCTGGCTTGAGGCTGGCTACCATGGTGACATGGACTGGATGGCCCGCCATGGCATGATGCGCGCAAGACCGGCTGAATTGCACCCAGGCACGGTCCGTGTGATCAGTGCAAGGATGGACTACTTACCTCCCGAAGCAGGCTTTGCCTATAGCCTCAGCCATCCAGAAACGGCCTATGTCAGCCGATATGCCCTTGGCCGCGACTACCACAAGCTGATTAGAAACCGGCTAAAGCGTCTCGGCCAGCTGATTGAGCAGGAAGTCGGTCCCTTCGGCTACCGCCCATTTGTCGACTCCGCCCCTATTCTGGAGCGTCCACTGGCTGAAAAGGCCGGGCTGGGATGGACAGGCAAGCACTCCTTGTTACTTAACCAGCAGGCAGGCTCGTGGTTCTTTCTTGGCGAGCTGCTTATTGACCTACCTCTACCTATCGACAAGCCTGAAGAAAATCAGTGCGGCAAGTGTATTGCCTGCATGACAAGCTGCCCCACCAAAGCCATTGTCGAGGAAGGTGTAGTTGATGCCAGAAGGTGTATTTCTTATCTGACCATTGAGTTTGATGGTGTGATACCTGAAGAATTCCGAGAAGCCATCGGTAACCGGGTGTATGGCTGTGATGATTGCCAACTCGTTTGCCCGTTTAACCGCTCTTCAGAAGTGACAAAAGAAGCGGATTATCACTGCCGTGACAGCTTAAAGTTGCAGCCTTTGACTACACTCTATGCTTGGACAGAAGCAACCTTCCTTAAAAATACCGAAGGCTCTGCCATTCGCCGTATCGGCCACATCCAATGGTTACGAAATTTGACGATTGCGATGGGAAATGCCCCTTACAGCCCAGACATTATCGAGGCATTGGAGTCCAGAGAGGGTGAAAGTGCTTTGTTGGATGAACATATCTGCTGGGCGAAGGATAAACAGCACGAGAAGCGCCAACAAGATGCTGTCAGCGTACTACCTGCTAGCACCAAACGGCTGGTGCGAATCGTGGAAAAAGGCCTACCACGCGATGCCTAGCTGGAAAAATAGCCCGGCTAGCATATTGCAACGTTATCCACACATAGTGAGAGCTTGATCAGGCTTCTGCACTAATGTGGAAAACATTTTCATTTTTGTCTCTTTATCTGCTATTCCCAATATTAAACACAGCCCAAATCCAGCTATTCAAAAAAAGTTATCCAAACATCCACAGAGTGGATCAAGTTGTATATAAGTCTTGAATAACTCAAACCAAGACCATAAAAAACAACACCTTACACTGTGGGTATTTTTTTATCGATTATTGTTTTATTGAAGAATAAAAAGATAAATACAGACTTGTTCACACGGTATCGGCACACGTAATCAACCGACTTACCCACAAGATATATTTGTGGATAACTCTGTGCACGATCTCAGTATTTTCTATCCGCCACAGGCTCAAACCCACGAACGACAAGGCATTCAGGCATAAGCTGGTCGGGATAAATTAAGATAGATACGATTCACAGCTCCCTGCTGGCAATTTACATTACCCGTATCAAACCATTCAAAGAGCTTGTGTCGCCTTTTGACACTAAACAGAGCATCTGGATATTGCAGGATAAAAATAAACAGCCATAAGGCTGCAGGGGCAATATCTACGATGATGTTTTCGAAGCTGATCGCTTCATAATGGTTCCCAATAACACTTCGGTTATGGAACATTGGGACAACACACAAGATTATCGAGAATCGATTAACCCAGGAATGTTGCAGTTGAACTAATACTTCACAGTAGTAGCTTTGCCGTTCCCCTGCCTATAGCAGCGGCAGCAATGAAATTGGAGCGACACACGAGGTTCGAACTCGTGACCTCAACCTTGGCAAGGTTGCGCTCTACCAACTGAGCTAGTGTCGCATATTCTCTAAAGAGAATTGGTTGCGGGGGCCGGATTTGAACCGACGACCTTCGGGTTATGAGCCCGACGAGCTACCAAGCTGCTCCACCCCGCGTCCGTATTGTGTCACCGTTAAAGTACCGTGAGAACTGTAAACTGGAGCGACACACGAGGTTCGAACTCGTGACCTCAACCTTGGCAAGGTTGCGCTCTACCAACTGAGCTAGTGTCGCATATTCTCTAAAGAGAATTGGTTGCGGGGGCCGGATTTGAACCGACGACCT
>NZ_PYMB01000026.1 GCF_003026455.1 Photobacterium rosenbergii | reverse complement strand
AATCGATAGATTCTTGAACTGCAGCAAGCTTAAACTCATCAGAAAAACTTCGTCGACTTACAACTTTCATATGAACACCTCTTATTCCTGATAAAGAGGTGTCTACTTTTAGGGAGTCACATCAGGTGCAAAAACTGTTTACTAGTAGCGCTTCGACATCAAGTTCTTCACCCTTATATTTAGCTCTTGCTACTTTTCCAAGGACCAAGGGCCATCCCTTCCTAGGTCCAAGTGCCATACAAAAAAGCGAGTCAACCGACTCGCTTTTTTTAGCTCTTTGCTCTGCCCCAGAGCCTAGGACCCGCTCTTCCCAGTGCCGCTTTAGGTTTCCAACACCACCGTCGCGACTGCGTACTTCTTCTCGTCGGCAATCGTCAAGTGGACGTGGTTTACGCCCATTGCTTCAGCTAGCTCTGCGGCCTTGCCCGACAAGGCTAGCAGGGGCTTGCCGCGCTCGTCGTTGGTCACGGTGAAATCGTGGAAGGTGACCCCGCAGGCAATACCTGTGCCCAGTGCTTTCGAGGCTGCTTCCTTGACCGCAAAGCGCTTGGCCAAATAGCGGCCCTGCTGTTTGAAGGATTGGTAAACCTCGTACTCACTCGGGGCCAGCAGGCGCTGGGCAAAGGCATCGCCGGTACGGGCGAAGGCTTTCTCCACCCGCTCGATATCGGCGATGTCTGTTCCTAGGCCAACAATGGCCATTAGCGGCGGGCACTCAGCATTTCAGCGCGCATATCTGCAACCGCTTTTTCCAAACCATCAAACACCGCACGGCCAATGATAGAGTGGCCGATATTGAGCTCGTACAGTTCAGGCAACGCCGCGATTGGCTTGACGTTGTGGTAAGTCAGACCATGGCCAGCGTTGACCTTGATACCCTGATCGTCAGCGTAACTTGCAGCCGCAGCAATCTTCTTCAGCTCTGCCTGTTGCTCTTCTTCTGTTTCGGCATCAGCGTAATGACCGGTATGTAGCTCGATGTAAGGCGCGCCGCAGGCAACTGCCGCATCAATCTGGGCACGGTCTGCATCGATAAACAGAGACACTTTGATTCCAGCTTCACTCAGCGTTGCCGTTGCCGCTTTGATTTTCTCTAGCTGGCCCGCCACATCCAAGCCGCCTTCGGTAGTCAGCTCTTCACGCTTCTCTGGTACCAGGCAAACGAATTCCGGTTTGGTATCCAGCGCGATCTGGACCATCTCATCGGTCACGGCCATTTCAAGGTTCATGCGGGTCTGGATAGTCTCGCGCAGGATGCGTACGTCGCGATCGGTAATATGGCGGCGGTCTTCGCGCAGGTGGATGGTAATACCGTCTGCTCCGGCACGCTCAGCCACCTCAGCCGCGTGCACCGGATCAGGATAACGGGTGCCACGGGCATTACGTAGAGTCGCAATATGGTCGATATTCACGCCGAGTAAGATGTTGTTCATTTTCCGGTACTCCTTCCTCTAGGGATAAACAATTCCCTGCTTTTTAATGGTTTGCCGCCAAGATAAGGCTTCAGGGCGATACGGGTAAAGCGCTTCGCTGCCCGGAGCTGATCCGGGTTCTCGAACCGCCTTGCGGCAATCGCCTTGAGTTGTCCACCGGTGAAGGTCAGCTGGCCGACCGTCAGCGAGGCAATAAACCCGCGCTGTTCCCGGTAGTTATAAGTCATGGTGTCATCCACCGGCAGGCCGCTGCCCGCACAATGGAGGAAGTCCACACCATAGCCGAGATGATCCAGCAAAGCCAGTTCAAAACGGCGTAGTGCAGGCTCTGGATTCTCCGCCTGTGCCAACTCACGCAGCACATTCAGGTAATCCAGAAACAGCACAGGATAAGGGGTATCGGTTTCCAGCACCCTTGCCAACAACTCGTTGACGTACATGGCAGAATAAAGGATATAGCTGCGCATAGGCAGGCCGATACTGATCGGCTCGGCATGGGTTAATACGGGCATGCTGCCCTTGCCGGACCATTTCATGAAGAGTGGGGTAAAAGGCTGGAGCGCCCCTTTGAGGTTGGAGCGCTTGCGGCGCGCCCCCTTCGAAAGAAGGGTAAGACGGCCTGAGTCCTCGCTAAAGACGTCGAGGATCAGGCTCGTCTCGCTATAAGGACGAGTATGAAGGACAAAACAACGCTGAAGCCCTTCCATTCGCTACCTTATAGATCGTCAATATAGCCTAGG
Organism: Photobacterium rosenbergii; assembly: GCF_003026455.1. Taxonomy (GTDB): domain Bacteria; phylum Pseudomonadota; class Gammaproteobacteria; order Enterobacterales; family Vibrionaceae; genus Photobacterium; species Photobacterium rosenbergii. The sequence goes on along the minus strand of NZ_PYMB01000026.1, from coordinate 52,352 downwards.
CTACGCAGGGCACGTTCGTCATCCGCCCAACCGGATTTCACTTTCACCCATAGCTCAAGGTAAACCTTGCGCTCGAATAGGTCTTCCATGTCGATACGTGCTTCACGGCCGATGGTCTTGATCTTGTCACCACCCTTGCCGATCACCATTTTCTTCTGGCCCTTACGCTCAACCAGGATCAGGCCATTGATATCAAAGCCGTCGGTATCCGGGTTGTAGTCAAAGCGCTCGATTTCTACCGTGATAGAGTACGGAAGCTCGTCACCGGTAAAGCGCATCAGCTTCTCACGGATGATCTCTGATGCCATGAAACGCTGGGAGCGGTCTGTTACATACTCTTCAGGGAAGTAGTACTCACATTCCGGCAAGTGTTCACGAACGATCTTTTCAACCGCATCGATGTTAGTGCCATGCTTCGCCGATACCGGCACCACATCGACAAATTCCATCTTGCTCGACAGCTCCTGCAGGTGCGGGAACAGCTCATGTTTGTCTTTGACATTGTCGACCTTGTTGACCAACAGCACCGTACGCAGGCCCGACTTGGCCAGCTTGTTGAGTACCATCTCGTCGTCTTTGGTCCACATAGTGCCGTCAACCAAGAACAGCACCAACTCAACATCGGTCAACGAACTGCTAGCTGCACGGTTCATCAAACGGTTGATGGTACGCTTTTCTTCGATGTGAAGACCCGGGGTATCAACGTAAACCGCCTGATAACCGTCACGGGTATCAACACCCATAATGCGGTGGCGTGTAGTCTGGGGTTTACGCGAAGTGATAGAGAGCTTCTGGCCGACCAAACGGTTCAGGAGCGTCGATTTACCAACGTTCGGGCGACCGACGATGGCAATAAAGCCACAATGTTGCTTATCTGTCATGATTCCAACTGCTTAAGTGCAATTTCTGCCGCTGCCTGCTCTGCCTTGCGCCGACTGCCGCCTTTACCGATAACAGGTTTCTCCAAACCTGCCACTTCACACTGCACCGTAAACTCTTGGTTGTGTGCCTCACCATGTACCTTAGTCACAGTATAAACTGGCAATGGCTGGCGACGCCCCTGCAGGCATTCCTGCAGGCGGGTTTTTGGATCTTTCTGGTTGATACCCGGCTTGATCGTTTCAAGGCGAGACTGGTACCAACGCAGCACGATACCACGGACATTTTCGATATCACTATCAAGGTAGATAGCACCGATGATTGCCTCAACACAGTCGGCCAAGATCGAATCACGGCGGAAACCACCGCTCTTAAGCTCACCGGGGCCAAGCAGCAAGTGATCACCTAAGTCGAACTCACGACCCAGCTCTGCCAATGTTTTACCACGCACCAAGGTGGCACGCATGCGGCTCATATCACCCTCATCCACTGCCGGGAAGCGGTGGTAAAGGTCGTCAGCGATCACGAAGCTGAGGATCGAGTCACCCAGGAACTCAAGGCGTTCGTTGTGTGTCCCGTTGGCACTGCGGTGTGTCAGCGCCAAAGTCAGCAAGTCTAGATTGTTAAATTGGTAACCCAGCTTACGCTGAAGTCTGTTTGCAGGAGTGGTCATTTTTTCCCGATCAGTTTATGCCACCGATGCGACTGAATCGCACACCGGTAGGAATCCAAGATGGAAGTGCACTGTCAGCACCTCGTTCAAACTCAAAGCTGATCCAGATCCCGACCGCTTTGCCCACTAGGTTAGCTTCAGGTACGAAGCCCCAGTAACGGCTATCTGCACTGTTGTCGCGGTTGTCACCCATCACGAAGTACTGGCCTTCTGGTACCACCCACTCGCTAACACCCGGACGTGGCTGATAAGCCAATGTACGGTCACGCTTAAGCGGATGAACTAGGATTTGGTGCTCATGCTCGCCCAACTGCTCGTTGAACTGCACCAAACGGGTCATACCCTGGCTAAATTCGCTGTCGGTCATCTCTGTCAACGGTACTGGCTTACACTCGTTAGACCCTTTCGCTGCCACACAAATTTGCTTGTGGGCACTGTAGCGAACGGTATCGCCCGGCAAGCCAACAACACGCTTGATGTAATCGATGTTTGGCTGAGGCGGGTACTTGAATACCACGATATCACCACGCTCTGGCTCACCGGTTTCAATCATTTGATGACGGAAAACCGGGTCTTTCAGACCATAGGCAAACTTCTCAACCAGAATAAAATCACCAACCAGCAAGGTTGGCATCATCGAACCGGATGGGATCTGGAACGGCTCATAAATAAATGAGCGAAATACCATAATGAGCGCGATCACCGGAAACATCGAGCTGGCAGATTCTACCCAACTCGGTTGCGGTGCCACGGCCTGTAGGGTTTTAGCATCCACCTGATCGCCGGCATTGGCTGCCGCCGCTTCAATTTTCAATTGACGTTTTGGCGCCCAGATAAATTTATCCAAAGCCCAAATGATCCCGGTCACCAATGTTGCCAGCACCAGGATAAGCGAAAAAGTATTTGCCATTATCTTCCCTACTTATATCAATTACCGAGCGGGCGGCAGCAGCGTATGCCGTTACAGCCCACTCGATATAACAATGCAGCAAGACGGGCCTGCTGCATTGATTTTGTTATCAATGTCTTTGCTAATGGTAGCAAGGTGAACACAAAAGCGTCCAGAGATAACAATAAGTTATAATTACTTGTCTTTACCTACGTGCAAGATAGCAAGGAAAGCTTCCTGTGGCAGTTCGACGTTACCGATCTGCTTCATTCGCTTCTTACCTTCCTTCTGCTTCTGCAGGAGTTTCTTCTTACGGCTCACGTCACCACCGTAACACTTGGCGATAACGTTCTTACGCAACTGCTTCACCGTCGAACGCGCGATGATGTGGTTGCCGATAGCCGCCTGGATAGCGATATCGAACATCTGGCGAGGAATGAATTCCTTCATTTTCTCAACCAGGTCACGACCACGGTACTGAGCATTATCTTTGTGAGTGATAATCGCCAGCGCATCAACACGGTCGCCGTTAAGCAGGATATCGACACGTACCATGTCAGATTCTTCATAGCGCTGGAAGTTGTAATCCAGTGACGCGTAGCCACGAGACGTTGACTTCAGGCGGTCGAAGAAATCCAGAACAACTTCTGACATCGGGATATCGTATGTCAGAGCAACCTGGTTGCCGTGGTAAACCATATCCACCTGCATACCACGCTTCTCAACACATAGGGTGATCACGTTACCCAGGTATTCACTCGGTACCAGGATGTTACAGCGGGCGATAGGCTCACCGACAACTTCAATGTCATTCACAGCCGGTAGCTTAGACGGGCTATCAACGTAGATCTGGGTGCCATCGGTCTTCTTCACCTCGTACACTACTGTCGGTGCCGTGGTGATCAGATCCAGGTCGTATTCACGCTCCAAGCGCTCCTGGATAATTTCCATGTGTAGCATCCCTAGGAAGCCACAACGGAAACCGAAGCCCAATGCTGCAGAGCTTTCTGGCTCGTAGAACAGTGAAGCATCATTCAGGCTCAGCTTGCCCAGTGCATCACGGAAGTTCTCGTAATCGTCAGAAGATACCGGGAATAGGCCAGCGTAAACCTGAGGCTTCACTTTCTGGAAACCTGGCAACGGTGTCTCACTGCCATGCTTGGCATGAGTCAAGGTATCACCGACTGGCGCACCAAGGATGTCCTTGATACCACAAACAACCCAACCTACCTCACCGGTACGCAGGATATCTGTATCAACCTGTTTCGGTGTGAAGATACCGATACGGTCTACACCCCAAACCTGGCCAGTACTCATAACCTTGATCTTGTCATTCTTCTTCAGTTGACCGTTTTTGATACGAACCAAAGAAACAACACCAAGGTAGTTATCGAACCAAGAGTCGATGATCAGTGCCTGAAGCGGTGCTTCAGGGTCGCCTTCCGGCGCAGGGATCGCAGTAACGATGTTCTCTAGAACATCCTCAACACCCAAACCAGTCTTCGCTGAACAGCGAGTTGCTTCCAGGGCGTCGATACCAACGATTTCTTCAATCTCTTCTGCTACGCGCTCAGGATCGGCAGCTGGTAGGTCAATCTTGTTCAAGATTGGCACTACTTCCAGATCCATTTCGATGGCGGTGTAACAGTTAGCCAATGTCTGGGCTTCTACCCCTTGGCCGGCATCAACTACCAGCAGCGCACCTTCACAGGCCGCCAGGGAGCGAGATACTTCGTATGAGAAGTCTACGTGTCCCGGGGTGTCGATAAAGTTAAGCTGATAGGTTTCACCATCTTTGGCTTTATAGTCGAGCGTCACGCTCTGAGCCTTGATGGTAATACCGCGTTCGCGTTCAAGATCCATGGAATCAAGAACCTGAGCAGCCATTTCACGATCGGAAAGGCCGCCACAGACTTGAATCAGACGGTCGGATAGGGTCGACTTACCATGGTCGATATGTGCAATAATCGAAAAGTTACGAATGTGCTTCATGAATTGGCGTGACTAACTCGTGATTAATAAATGAATGGGATCTACAGATCAAGTTGACGGATTCTACCGAATTTCGCCGCTAGTCGCTATCTTTCGATGCGCCATTTATCGCCAACTCTGCAGAAACCGGACTTCCCAGTACCCGAATAAGGTGAGGTTTGTAGGCTAAATCCCCTTCAACCCGCACCGCCAGACGCCTTGCCAGCCATAAACCAAAGGCTGCACAGCCAAGCGCAGTCAGGATCACTCCCAACTCTCCGCCACCAGCCAGCACCACAAACCACCACTGGCCCAGTGCTGCACCTAGCACTAAGCATAGCAAAGGCAGCACATAAACCAGTGCGGCGGAATGAAGCATACTGCGTTCGGACAAACCGATTTCGACCACATCACCGACCTTGGCCGGTTTATCGGTCGCTATTTTGAGTTGGTGCTGGCGTCCCGGCAATGCCTTGCTGACAATGCCGGTACCGCAGCTATCGCGGGAAGCACAGCTGCCGCAACTCGTTTGCTGCTGACAGCTGACAGTGATCTCGCCGGGCTTGGCAGCAATCACTTCAGCGAGGGAGCGCATCATGGGGTTTGGCTCCCCGCCGCATCAAACACCACAGACTCCGCTACCCGGCGTGCTGTTGCTGGAGGGATGTCCCCAACCACCGTGACTTCTTTGTCGTTCATCAGATAGCTGTGCAGGGTACGGCGGCCTTGGCGCACCAATTGCTCCCTAACAGTAAAGTTATCTGCCGAAGAGATATAAATGGAGAAACTGAACAGGCCATCGCTGTACATTTTGCTCTCGACTGGGCGCTCGGTCATCATCAGCCGGTGACGATTGCGGGAAATCGACTCGAAACCTTGAGGTAGCCAATTCACCTGCCAATCAAGTTCGGCCTGTGGCTGAGGAGGTAGTTGCACTACGGCGGGTAGCTCAACCGTTTTCAAGCTTTTCAGTACATCGGCCACTTTCGGGTTGATGACATACGATACCGCGCGGTACTGCTCCAGCGGCTCGCCGTCACGGTCGAGTAAGTCGGCACGCATCACCAATTTGCTGCGAGTATCAATCCACAACAGGTAGGAATAGCGGGCACCATCTTTAGGCGCAATACGTACCACATCACAAGCTACGCCTGCCTCTCGGGCACGCCCCATCGAGATAAAGTCGTAGTAGCCAGCCAGCTCATTGATGTCGGTTTTCATGATCGGCGGCAAGGGCGCCACCATCTTGTTGCTGTCGATGGTGAACGGGTCCAAACCTGGTTCGAAGTAGCTAACTTCATCACCACGCTGGATCACTTCTCGTGGTGGGCCACTGAGGTAAACAAGGTGTGCATAGGTCTCGCCATCTTCCAGAGCATGGCGATAACGCAGGGGTTCGATACTGTTTTTCTTGATTAAGATATACGACAACTCATAACTGAGCTTACGGCTAGCCTCGTCCATTTGATGCAACAAAGCCTCGGCAGAAGAAACCGGTTCTTCCGCAGAGGCTTGGCACGGCATCGCGAGGCTGACCAGTGTCAATACACCGACCAGGAGTCTCTTCATTTATCCGCCATCGATTAATTCACTTCGAGCATAGTACGGTCAATAGAACCGTCTTCCGCATTGAGACGAAGCTGTAATTCATAATCCTGTAGCATGGCATTGATGCGGCGACGTTGTTCCATCACCTGCTCTTCACTCGGCCCGGCATGGCGGTTCGAGCGAACAGAATCACGTGTCAAACTTACAGGTTCAGCAGTGCCCGCAAACGGAATAGTTTCTAAAACGGGTAGTTGTGCTTCCCCTGTCGACGTAGTCAAAGACTCTTCACCGCCGTTGTATTGTTGGACACCAACAATCACTGCCAGAGAAACACTTGCGGCAACCGCGACCTGTCCGAATTGGGTTAACCAAGCCGGCATTTTACGTTTGGCTTGCTGAGGTGTCGGCTGAGATTCCTCAACCCGCGCCTCACGCGCCGTGGCAATCGAAACCACAGAGGCAGGCTCTGCCTGTATCTGACCTGTATGAGCAGGTTCATCTTCCAGCGCCAGTGCTACCTTAGCCGCAATATCCCATTCCTTGTTTTGCGGTGCTTCCCCGCGCATCACATCACCAATAAGGTTGAAGTTCTGCCAGGTCTGCTGACTGTCTTCATCGACAGCCAATGCATTAATAATGCCCTGATCCAGCTCTTCGCCATCAAGCAATGACGAGATTTTTTCTTTATCAGCCATCTTTTTCACCGTTTGGCCCAACACTATCGCTGTGTAAGAGGTCGAATACGTTTTTCAACCGCCTCTCGCGCACGAAATATTCGGGAGCGAACTGTACCGACGGGACACCCCATGACCTCTGCAATTTCCTCATAGCTTAAGCCTTCCAGCTCGCGTAAGGTGATCGCAGTTTTGAGATCATCCGGTAATCCTTCAATGGTACTGAAAACTACCCGCCTTAATTCATCAGACAACATTTGGTTCTCAGGGTTCGAAATTTCTTTCAGTGCATTGCCACTTTCATAATATTCCGCATCCTCTGCATCCACATCGGAGGCAGGCGGACGGCGCCCCTGAGCCACTAAATAGTTTTTTGCTGTATTGACAGCAATACGATACAGCCATGTATAAAACGCACTCTCCCCCCGGAAGGTAGGCAAAGCCCGGTACGCCTTAATAAATGCTTCCTGAGCGACATCCGGCACATCACCAGAGTTGCTGACATATCTGGCAACCAGGTTGCACACTTTGTTCTGGTATTTCACTACCAGTAAGTTAAATGCCTGCTTGTCACCACGCTGTACCCGCTCAATTAATACCTGATCAGTTTGCTGCTCGCTCATTCGAGCGTGTACTCCTATATCAATTTCACCCGCACTTTTATCAGTTGTTCCGGCTAAAAACCAAAAAACAAACTCTTCTTGCTAGTACACCTTGTGCCAAACCCGCCTAGCTATGACGGGCATGCTCAATCAAAACAATATGATAAAAATGTATGAGCGTGAGCACTATTTAAGACCCGGGGTTACTGACAAAGTTCCCGACGAAAACATAATTTCTCAATAATAGTGCGCGATTTTTCCATTGTATTAAAGCAGTATGACTGCTCGATGCACGCTTTGATAACGCTGATTTGTGCATTATATCGCTTATGAAGGGTGATTTGTGAACCATCCGTCAAAAATGAACAAAATGAGTGGAATTTGGTAAGATAGTGGGATTACCACAGGGATATGAAATCATTATGAACGAAAACCGTGAACATCAATGCGATGTACTTGTTGTTGGTAGTGGTGCAGCAGGACTGTCACTGGCCCTTCGACTGGCACCCATGGGTAAAGTGATCGTCCTGAGCAAGGGACCGCGTAGCGAAGGAGCAACCTTCTATGCCCAAGGCGGCATTGCCGCTGTCTTCGATGAGTCTGACAGTGTCGACTCCCACGTCGAGGACACCCAGATAGCCGGTGCACATTTATGTGACGAAGACGTAGTGCGCTTCATTGCCGAGAATGCCAAGCACTGTGTCCAATGGCTGATCGATGGCGGGGTCCCATTTGACCGCGAGGAAAGCGACAGCGATGATGCGCCGCGTTACCATTTGACCCGCGAAGGTGGGCACAGCCACCGCCGTATTCTTCACGCTGCCGATGCCACCGGAATGGCAGTACAGAATTCATTACAGGATAATGTTCACAACCACCCAAATATCGAGGTGCTGGAACGCCATAATGCCCTTGACCTGATCACCACCCACAAACTGGGCCATACCGACCAGCCGAACCGGATACTGGGAGCCTATGTCTGGAACCGTAACCTCGAAGCGGTAGAGACGGTCAGAGCCAAGTTTGTCGTACTGGCAACCGGTGGGGCCTCTAAGGTCTACCAATATACTTCCAACCCGGATGTTTCATCTGGTGATGGCATCGCCATGGCCTGGCGTGCAGGTTGCCGTGTCGCCAACCTCGAATTTAACCAGTTCCACCCTACTTGCCTGTTCCACCCAGACGCCCGTAACTTCCTGCTCACCGAAGCCCTACGCGGTGAAGGCGCCTACCTGCGCCGCCCGGACGGTTCACGGTTTATGAAAGATTTCGATGAACGGGGCGAACTGGCTCCGCGCGATGTGGTTGCCCGCGCCATCGACTTCGAAATGAAGCGCCTCGGTGCCGATTGCATGTACCTCGATATCAGCCATAAGCCGGCCGAGTTCGTCACCAAGCACTTCCCGACCATTTACGAGAAGCTGCTTACCTTCAGCATTGATATCACCAAAGAGCCAATCCCTATTGTTCCTGCCGCCCACTACACCTGTGGCGGTGTTGTTGTCGACAAACAGGGCCAGACCGACCTTGATGGCCTATATGCTATCGGCGAAGTGAGCTACACCGGCCTACACGGTGCCAACCGTATGGCCTCCAACTCATTGCTGGAGTGTGTGGTCTATGCATGGTCAGCCGCAGAAAGCATTGCCGAAAAAATGGCAAGCGTCGAGTTGCCACCTTCCTTGCCTTGCTGGGATGAAAGCCAGGTCAGCTGCTCTGATGAAGAAGTCGTGATCCAGCACAACTGGCACGAGCTGCGCCTGTTCATGTGGGACTACATGGGTATTGTCCGTACTACCAAGCGTCTTGAGCGAGCCATGCGCCGTATCCAACTTCTCAAAGACGAAACCGACGAGTACTACAGCAACTTCAAAGTATCGAACAACCTGCTCGAGCTGCGTAACCTGCTTCAGGTTGCCGAGCTGATGGTCCGTTGCGCCCTAGAGCGAAAAGAAAGCCTCGGCCTGCACTATACCCTCGATCACCCGGAAACGTCGGGCGAGGCCAAACCAACGGTATTGGTCCCAGAGCAGCTATAACAACCTAAGAGCAATTGCAGGAATAACGGGTAAAAAAGCGGGCGCACAAGCGCTCGTTTTTTTATTCGGATATAGCCCGATAGTGATGGGAATATAGCGCCAGCGAACGATAGCCGGCGTGATTACAACTATCGGGGCAAATCGGTAACCACCTTCGGCCACCCTCCCCCTCAAGATGCCACAGTAAAATCTGGGAGGTACGAATTCGAACGGTACGTAAAGTCCAAACTTGGCCCTGCCAACGAATGTCCCCCGGCCCAGAAATCTGCAACCGTCCTACCAAATTGCAGACATCTACTAGACGTTTACCCCACTCATCTATCAACCACCAGGCGATGGCGAAAAAGGCCGGCAGAGGCAGTGTCTGGCGCAACACACAGAGCGCCAATAGAAGCAGCGCGCTGGCATATAACAATGCAAGCGCGCCGATTAATCGGTAGGAGGGTGTTAGGGTAAGATCAGCGAAGCTTGCTGTTGTTGTGGGCGACAATCTTATCGACCATAGCGGCATGAGCCGGGTTTTCACTGCGGCCGTGCTGCATCATCCAAGTAAACAGATCTGGATCATCACACTTCAGGAGGGAGACAAAATCCAGTTGCTCTTGCTCAGAGAGCGAATCGAAACACTCTTCGAAAAACGGCATGATAATGACATCCAACTCCAGCATACCGCGGCGGCATGCCCATTTAACCCGTGCTTTTTCGTCTGCACTCAACATTTTACAACCTCATTACTGATCCAGGGGCAGCCAGATAAAGGCATCAATAAACAACAATGGCCCCGGGCGTTAACAATGCCCACCATACTAGCAGCCTGTCTGGCCAGCGACCATGAGGTAGCACAAACATTGCCTCAAGTTGAGAGCTGGGATCGATTTTGCAAGGCTTGCCCTATTCAGCCAGTGCTGCCCGCAATATCTGACCCGCTTCCTTGGGTATTATGCTGACAAATTCCAGCAGTCGCTTTAACATAGAGAAAATTAATCGCACATCATCTTTCAACGTCTCTCAACTGGAAGTCTTATGAGCAACTGGTCTGAAAACCTCAACTTTGATCGTATCTCCCTATCTTCGGGCGATGCCCTGCCTTCACTCGCTCTTATTGAGCTATCTAACTGGGCACTAGTTACCCTGATCGGTGATGACAAAAAATCATACCTGCACGGTCAGGTAACCTGTGATGTCGTCGGCCTTGCTGCTGACCAAAGCACATTGGCCGGCCACTGCGATGCCAAAGGCAAGCTTCGTACAGTTTTCCGCCTATTCCACCATAATGATGGCTATGGTTTCCTTCAGCGTCGCAGCATCATGGACACCCAGTTACCTGAACTGAAAAAGTACGCCATTTTCTCCAAGGTCGATATCGAGGCCAGCAACGATATCCTGCTGGGTATTGCAGGTAGCGAAGCCGATACGCAGGTCGCACAACTGTTTGGTGGTGAAGGCGATGTCCGTGCTATCGATGGCGGTACTGCAGTGAAGGTCGACAGCCAACGCTGGTTACTCGCACTCAATGCCGAGGCTGCAGGCGTTATTGCCAACAAACTTGCTGATTCTGCCGTCCTGAGCGATGACAGTTTGTGGGATCTGTACGATATCCTTGCGGCGATCCCGCGCGTGGATACGGCAACCGAGCTTGAGTTCATCCCGCAGGCAGTGAACCTGCAGGCGCTGGACGGCATCAGTTTTACCAAAGGTTGCTACACCGGCCAGGAGACAGTAGCCCGTGCTAAGTACCGTGGTATCAACAAGCGTGCAATGTACATCGTCAGCGGCCCTGCAGAAAACAGCCCGCAGGCAGGTGACAGCCTGGAGCGCAGCGTCGGCGAGAACTGGCGAAAAGGCGGTACCATTGTCGCCGGCTACCAGTTTAACGATGGCCAAGCTACCGCGTTGGTGGTTCTGCCAAGCGATCTGGATGAAGGCACGACTTTCCGCCTAGCCGGCACCGAAGGTGTTTGGCAACAGCAAGCCTTGCCATACTCACTGGATGACAGCCAATAAGCTATGAATACCCCGGTTACCCATTACCTGGATAAAGAAGGCGTGGAATACCGCCTTCTTCCCCATAGCCAGCCCGCTAAAACCATTGAGGAAGCGGCCCGCGAACGCGGGGTTGACCCACAGCAGATGGTCAAGTCTATCCTGCTGCGGGATATGGGAGGGTTCCATGTGCTGGCCTGTGTACCAGGCCCGGCCCAAGTTGATCCAAAAAAAGTACGCGCCATGTTCGGCTGCCGCCGGATGACCTGCGCTGATGCCAGCGACGTCGAGAAAGTCACCGGCTTGGTGATAGGCACCGTTGCCCCTATTGGCCTCAAGCGCCCATTACCCGTTATTTTTGATCACCAAATCACCGCCCATACCCTGGTCAATATCAGCAGTGGCGATCGTATGGCGGGCGTCGAGCTAGCTACCGATGATCTGCTGGTACTGTGTGATCCGCTGTTTGCTGATATCTGTCGTTAAACTGGAGAGGCATGAACAATATCAATTGGCGAGGCATTGACCTCAATCTGCTGGTCGCTTTCTCGGCGCTGATGGAAACCCGAAGTGTCACCAAGGCCGCCGCCAAATTGTCTATCGGCCAGTCGGCCATGAGCCACAATTTATCACGGCTGCGTGCCCTACTTGATGACCCTTTGTTCGAGCGCCGCGGCCACCAGATGATCGCCACCGAAAAAGCCATCGAACTCACCCCGGTTGTTGAGCATATCTTGCAACTGGTCACCAGCGAGATCCTACAGCCGGACAAATTCTCTGCTGACGAGTATCAGGGCACCTTCCGGATAGGCCTGACCGACTATGCCGAACTTTTGTTTGCCCCTGCACTGTTCGATGCGATCCGCCAGGCTGCCCCGCACAGCCAACTCAGCTTCTGCAATGTCGATCGCAACAACTACCAGCAGGCTACCGAGAGTCAGAAAATCGATCTGATCATCGGCTCAATGACCAACCTGCCCCATGAATTCGACAGCCAATACCTGTACACCGAAGATCATGTTTGCCTGTTCGACGCCAAGGCAACGGGCCTAACTTCACCCATTGATCTGGCGCGCTATATCCAGACGCCACAAGCCTTGGTGTCCCCTGACGGCAAACTGCAGACCAATGTCGATAGCCAGTTACAGCAACAAGGGTTCCAGCGCCAGATTGCGGTGGGCTCCAGCAGTTTCCTAACCATCCGCCACCTATTGAGCGGACGGGATCTGTTATGCGTTGTTTCTACCCTGATGGCCAAACTCGATGTCTTCCACGATAACCTGAGCCAGTGCCGCCCCCCTGTTGATATCCCTGACTTTGATATCAATATGCTGTGGCTGCGCCGTAACACCAACCACCCTCGCCTAGAGTGGCTACGCCAGTGTGTGGGGGATGCGGTTACCCAGCGGGTCGAAGAGCTACGCAAAGCCAGTTAACGTCCACAAAAAAAGCGCAGATCACTCTGCGCTTTTCCATCCCATCGTCGGTCACTTTTTCGACTCAGGCTCACTGATTTGGTAGAGCTTGTGTTCGTCACACGGCTCCTTACAGCCACATTCCTTATCAACCCCGACATTAGCCAGGCCGCCACAGCTCCCCTGGATCGCTTTCTTACGAAAAACCCAGCCAATCGCCATCGCACCAATGACCAGTAGAAAAATCAGCACTGTCAACAAATAGGTCATAGCTTGAAACCTCCAATCTTGGTCAGTCCCTGCAAGTTGGTATTACCGCTGACTGTCATTCCTATTTTAGCGGGTTTCACGGTTTTCTTGCTGCCGCAGCCACAACCACAAGCTCCTTTCTCTCGTTTGCAAGGCCGTCCCTGATCCGCTGATAGCAGTGGCTCACGAAAGGCTTTCCCGACAAGGACATCTTGAAGCGGTGTCCTATTGGGTACCCGGAATACCTCAAACCCTGCCCCTAGCAAACGAGCTAGCGAGCGCTGGCCAACATTACCAAGCAGTATTGTTTTTACATTGTACGCAGCCAATTGGGCCTGAAGCTGCTTTTTATGCTTGCAACCTACCGCTTTGCGTCCTTGGTTAACTAACTCGGCGATCTGCTGCCCTTGATCGTCAAAAACAACAAAGCTGGCGGCTTTTCCGAAATGTCCCGCAACTTCATGGTTGGGGGTGACAGCAATGGCTACTGACATGATGGCTCCTTTTCCTTATCTGACTGGACCTGAGTGTCCAGTTCTAGCGCCATCCCCTTAACCAGAGCGGTTGCTACTTTGTGCCTTGCCAATGACACGATATTGCCCAACGTCTGGCGGGAAACCCCAAGCTCACGGGCAGCGTCTTGCTGGCTGAGGCCATTAAGGTCAACTAACCGCAATGCTTCGAGCTCATCGGCGGCCAATGGCAGAGCTTCTAGCGCCGACATCGGTACTCCATTGGGCTTAAAACAGCTGTAAGCTGGCCGGCATCGGATCCGGCGCTGGATTTTCGGTCTAGGCATAGCTCACTAATATGTTGATGGCTAAAAAACGTTATTATTGGCATATGCCAATAATAATCTTTGATCCAAAGCAGCTTTCTTGCTGATCAGTCCAGTTATCACAATCAGCATTTTCCTCTATGTAGCACGACGCCTTTCATTTTATTGCTTTCATTTTTGGCGCTTTTTTCACCGCCAAAATCGATGCTTTTTTGCCCAACTCATCAAATAACCGTTCTAAGTCCCTAAAAGTATTTAATTTAATGAATAACATGCACAAAAGCGTGAATAATATTCGCTCTCAATAACTTAATTCAGATCATAAAACAAAAGAATAAAACACCAATTTGGCAGTAACATATAAAAGAAACGTTGAATATATAGTTATTTAACATCCCTATTATGCTGAAGACATCACAAAAGCATCATGCGCATTGTTTTATAATTCAAACCGTCAAAAACAAAAGGAAAGGTTGGCTAACTATGCGGATGTTCAAACGCTACGTGCCCAAGATGATCGCAAAGCACGTAAGTCGTTTATTCAGTGGAAGGATCTACATTGACGGTCGGGGCGGCTATGAGTTCAATAACGGCCAGTTGCTAGTACCAGTGAAGGCACAGCAACGGCATTACCAAACGGTAAGTGAAATCAATCAGGAAATTCGCCGCCTCAAGGACTGCTAATCTCGCAAGCAAAAGAAAAGCCCATCACGGGCTTTTCTTTTATCTACCAGCCAATAAAACGTTATCGACTAATCATCTTCATCGACCAGATCCGTGTAGCTATCGGCATCGAGCAAATCTGCAAATTCCCCTTCGTCTTCCACCTTGAGCTGGAACAACCAGCCATCACCGTAGGGATCACTATTAACTAGCTCTGGCGAGCCTTCTAAATCTTCATTGATAGCGATCACAAAGCCCGATAGTGGTGCGTAGATATCCGAAGCCGCCTTGACCGATTCAGCAACCGCGCAGTCTTCACCTGCTTCAGTCGCCGCATCAATTTCCGGCAAATCAACAAACACCATATCACCCAATAACGACTGGGCATGATCAGTCAGCCCAACGGTAAAGACCCCGTCACCTTCGGGGCGGACCCATTCATGGGTATTGGTATATCTCAACTCAGAGGGAATATCGCTCATAGTAAACTTCCTTATGAAAGCCTGCCTATCGCCACTCTCAATATGGGCCAGCAGTATCAGTGATCGCACGGGAGAGCAAAAGCGAGTATTTGTTATGGCTAACAAGCTGAAAAATAATGCCTGGGCCGGTTACTGCCAGCTCTGTTTTTTCCTGATATTTAATGTAGGAGAAAATAACTAAATTGGATAACAATTTTTTGTCATTTCCTTGAACGAAAGTACAGAGATAAAATTAAGGTTCTGTTTTGAAAGCCTTAACGGGCTAAGCAGACAATATAGCAGGCACAAAAAAACCGCCTGACGACGGTTTTCATTTATAGTCTGCTAACAGATCACCATGGTCAGTAGCGAGCCAACTCCGGCAGCTCACCGCTTAACCCCAAGGCACGGCGCATAAACTCATCCTTCAAGCCCGGCGCCTTGTCGGCAATCAGCATTCCCAGGTCTCGCACCAACTTTTTCGCTGGGTGGCTACCATCAAACAAGTCCCTGAAACCTTGCATCGCCGCAATCATTTTAGCCGCTTCCGCTTTACGCCAGCGCTCGTAATGGCGCAAGTGCCCCTGGCGGCCAATATCTTTCTCAGCCAGCCACAATTGCTTTAGCTCCTGGGCCAAGCTCGCAGCATCCAACAAGCCAAGGTTTACCCCCTGACCTGCCAGCGGATGGATGGTATGCGCTGCATCACCAACAAGTGCCACACGCTCGCGGACAAAGTCACGGGCATATCGCATCTTGAGCGGGAAGGCTTGACGCTCTCCCTCGACCTTGCAAAGGCCAAGGCGATTGTCGAACGCTGTGGTCAAACGCTTGTTGAATTCCTGCTCGGGCAATTCGCACATACGACTGGCTTCTTCCGGCGGCAGTGACCATACAATAGAGCACAGATCCGGCTCAGCCAGAGGCAAGAAGGCCAACGGCCCTTCCGGACGGAAAACCTGACGGGCGGTATCTTGGTGTGCTTCGCTACAGCGGATATTGGCTACCAAAGCACTATGGCCATAATCCCAATGGGTCAGGGGAATATCCAACTGCTGACGAACCCAAGAGTTGGCACCATCAGCCCCTACCACCAGCTTAGCCGTGAGGTTTTTGCCCGACTCCAGGCTCAGCCAGGCTTCGCTCTCGCCAAAGGCAATACTCTGGCAACGCTCCGGCGCCAGCAGGGTTACGTTAGGCAGTTGCTTGACACAATCCATCAATGACAGCTGGATCACCCGGTTTTCAACGATATGGCCCAAATCAGGCTGAGCCAACCGCGCAGCATCGAAGGCAATATTTGCAAAGCTATCCTGCTCCCAGACCTGCATCTTGCTATACGGCGCCATCCGCCGGGCAGCAATCCCCTCCCAAGCGCCAACACGACGTAGGATTCGTTCACTGGCACGGCTCAACGCCGATACGCGGACATCAGGAAGCGGTGCCAACTCAGGCTCAGGCAACTTGCCTTCGATTACTGCCACCCGCAGCTCGGTATCTGCCAAGGCTGCCGCGAGAGTAAGACCGACCATACCGCCGCCGATAATAGCGACATCAACACTTTGCATCATGATTATCTATCTACCTGTCCCATCGCCCGCCTAACCAGCGGGGCTTTTAATACATCTACACAGTCCATCGCCATTAGGCCAAGGTTACGACCAGCAACAAAAGGCATGCTGTCGTTGGCGAACACACCAACCAGTCCAGCAGTCATTCCCACCGTAGCCTCACGATCCGGCTCTCTGCGCTGGCGATAACGACTCAGGGCCCGGGTATGCCCGGCATCACCTGATAGCGCCCACTCCTTGCAGACTTCCTCGGCTAGGCTCATCACATCACGTAAACCAAGGTTGAAACCTTGGCCGGCAATCGGGTGCAGGGTCTGCGCTGCATTGCCAACCACGGCAACCCGGTGCGAGGTCAAACGTTGGGACTGACGCAACAAGAGCGGGTAGGCATGACGCACACCGGTTTGGCTCAAGCGGCCCAAACGCCAACCAAATGCCTGCTGCAAATTTGCAAGGAACTCAGCGTCGCTCCAGCCCATCACTTCATCTTGCACGTCCGGGCGGATGCACCACACCAAGGAGCTCCGCCCCTCAGACATTGGCAGCAAGGCCACCGGCCCATGCGGGGTAAAACGCTCAAACGCCCTCCCTTGATGTGCCTCATCAGTGCTGACATTGGCAATTACCGCCACTTGGTCGAAATCGTGCTCACTGCGGCCTACCCCCAGCATGTCACAGACTGAAGACAAAGCACCGTCTGCTGCCACTACCAAGCGGCTCTGCAATTGCTCACCATTGTCCAGCACCAAGTCCACACCGTTCTGGTGGCGTTCGATCTCGGCGATCCTCGAAGGGCACAGCAGATCAACCTGATCAAGCTTTGCCAGCTTTTGATGGAAGATCCGGCCAGCATCTGCCAGCTCAACCACATACCCCAAGGCATCAACAGCCTGCTCACGGGCATCGAGGTGAACCATCCCCGCATGGCCACGATCGGATACATGGATCTGGGAAATAGCCGTCGCTACAGCTGATAATGCCTGCCAGCAGCCAATACTCTCTAGCAACTGAGCCGAGCCTAATGACAGGGCGATACTGCGTGCATCATAGCCAGGGTGGTGATCCAGCTTCGGCTCCACCGCTTCTACAACAGCAATCTTGAGCTTGCTGCCACCAAGTTTATCCAATGCTATTGCCAAGGTTGCACCGGCCATTGCACCGCCGGCTATCACGACATCGTACTGCTTCACATCCGTCCCTTAACTGTCAATCCTGCACTTAGTGAAGAGTTGGCTTTTCTGCTGCTTCGTCTTCAACATCACCGCGCTGGCTCAGGCCAACCAAACACGTCAACACGCATTCCGGCACATAAGCCACCACATTGTCGAACAGCATTGCCTGCTCTTGCATATCTTCATCTTCATCGATACCCAATTGGGCAATTTCTTCCAAGGCTGCAACGGCTTCCGTCACATCATCAGACAATTGCTTCTTGTCCATGCCCATCAGACCAAGGCCGGAGATAAAATTGGTCACCCACTCGCTCAGGGCCTCTGCGCGGAGCATCAGTTCACTCCCCTCAGCAGGCAACAGCAGGTCCACATCAAACTCCATCTCGGCCAACTCTGCTGCAGTCGAAGTAAACAAAGTCTGGGTCAAACCGCCCAACTCAGCCGACGCGGCATCGAATACCGAGCGAACCACCATTTTTGCGCCATCGGTCAGCGCATCACCTTGGTTGGCATAGTCGCTAACCGGTGCCAGCCATTGCTCTCCGTCAACAGCCATACCACCACAAATCATCCCGCAGAGAAGGCCATGCAACTCCGACGGGGTCACGGCCAAGCCTTGCTCTTTCAGCATTGGCTCCAGGGTTTCGTAGGCTGGAAGTTTTACGTCGCTCATGGGCTGTTCACCTTATTGTCGTGGGTGTAAATCGTCTTTGTGGTATGCTACCACTTAACCAAAAGATCAGTCACTCGGCATTTATAGAGTCTGAGGCTGATGTTTGCCTCAATCTGGTTAATATCTGATTAATTAGACAGATTTAGGTCTAAAGCATGACGGGCCCGCTTGCATGTTGATAGGGCTTTTTCTATATTGGGCCTCCTAGTGCGTATCGCAGCGGAATGCCAAATTGGACGATCTGGCACGGAGCAGATTAAACATTTATGAGTAACCAGGCAGTAGAAATTCAGGTATATGGCCGCACCTTCAAGGTGAATTGCCCAGCAGGCCAGGAAGACGCCCTGCGTGCAGCAGCCGCCGATTTTGATCAGCGCTTGAAAGATCTTTCCGAACGGACCAAGATCACCAACGCCGAACAGCTGCTAATGTTTACCGGTTTGAACATTTGTAACGAGTTGCATAGCGAACGCCAAGAACAACAACGCAATGCTGAAAAACTATCCAATAGAATCAATGAGATGGAAGATTTATTGGAGAAAGCATTGCAATATCAGCCAAAGCGTTGATAATGAATTGACCCTGGGGTGTGCGTCAGCGGATTAACGTCCCCGAGCCGATAAGCAAAAACCCAGGATCAGCTTTGATTAGCTATTGAGCATGCTCGGCCCGTACCGAGAAGCCTACGGTTAATGTTGCTGATCCACCTTGAACATCTGGTTCAAGGGCCACAATTCGCAACGGCACCTTGGGGCATACCTTTTCAGATGAGCCAGCAGCACTTTCCATGCTGAGAGCCATCAACCTTCTTTCCCACAGAACCTATTGTCACTGGACGACCTATGAGATCTGCGGTTCCTGCATCAGCCACCCGGCAACAACTTCGTAAACAAACACGAGAGCGCAGGCGCCAGCTAACTCCTGCTCAGCAGACATTAGCAGCCCGGGATTTACTCGAGCATTGCAAGCAGGCCACCAGCCTCCTTGATGCCCAGCACATTGCCTTATACCTTGCCAATGACGGCGAATTAAATACGATGCCGGTTATCGAGTGGCTGTGGCAACAAGGCAAAGATGTCTACCTGCCGGTCCTGCACCCGTTTTGCAAAGGGCATCTGCTGTTCCTCCACTACACACCTACAACGCGCATGACGACCAACCGTTATGGTATCCAAGAGCCTGCACTGGACATCCGGCTTGTAAAACCTGTCCCAGAGCTGGATGTTATTTGTACCCCCTTAGTCGCGTTTGACAATACCGGCCAGCGCCTTGGTATGGGAGGCGGCTATTACGATCGCACCCTTAGCCTGTGGCACAGTGAGCAACGCGGCCCGCGCCCGGTCGGCTTGGCCCATGATTGCCAACAAGTCGACAGCCTGCCTTTCGAGGCTTGGGATGTGCCGCTACCAGAAATCATCACCCCGTCATACCACTTCCATTGGTAAGTACCCGCTAACCTTATAAGCCAAGCCAATATATCGGTTGATTATCCACCGACCAACGCAAACGTTTGGTTTTTCTGTGCCACATCGCACCACTTAACCCTATGTTATTAATAGAATTGTCTTTTTTCTCCAACTAAGGTTGCGGTTATCGAGCCAGATAGGGACTGACGCCAGACAGTGATTTGGCTATAATCAGCGCTCCGCGCAACGTTTGTCATCACTAGGAGATAAGCATGACACAAGATGAAATGAAAAAAGCTGCTGGCTGGGCTGCTCTAGAATACGTTAAGAAAGGCAGCATTGTCGGTGTCGGTACTGGCTCGACGGTTAATCACTTCATCGATGCTTTGGCTACCCGCAAAGAAGAAATCAAAGGTGCAGTATCAAGCTCTGTCGCTTCAACCGAGCGCCTTGAGAAAATCGGTATCCCAGTATTTGATGCCAACGAAGTGTCTAGCCTTGATATTTATGTTGACGGCGCAGACGAAATCAACGGCGATTACGACATGATCAAAGGCGGTGGCGCAGCCCTGACCCGCGAAAAGATTGTTGCAGCAATTGCCAAACAATTTATCTGTATCGTCGATGACACCAAGCAGGTAGATGTTCTAGGTAAATTCCCATTGCCAGTAGAAGTGATCCCAATGGCTCGCTCTTACATTGGCCGTGAACTGGTGAAACTAGGTGGTGATCCGGAATACCGCGAAGGCTGTGTGACTGACAACGGCAACGTGATCCTTGATGTCCACAACATGGCAATCACCGATCCAAAAGCAATGGAAGACAAAATCAACGCCCTTCCAGGCGTGGTGACCGTTGGCCTATTTGCCCACCGTGGTGCTGACGTACTGCTTGTTGGTAGCCCTGACGGCGTGAAAAAATTCGAAAAGTAATCGCCTAGCCCCTTTTTTGCCTTGGTATACAAGGCAAAAGGCGCTTTATGCGTTACCCACTTTCAAAACGGCATAATATATGCCGTTTTTTATTATCAATCCTGTAATATTCTTACCCATTCTGGTCATTTTTTGGTAACTTAACTGTCAGCATGTAAGCAATACGAATGTGGTGCTCATGGACAGCCCGTACACAGGAAATCTATTCCTTCCTTTTCCTGCCAATGCCCGGCTCCCATGAGCCCCTCAGCCCCCAGCGTTAAGGATGAGTATCAATGGCTAAAGTTTCACTGGAAAAAGACAAAATAAAGATCCTGCTGTTAGAAGGTGTCCACCCTTCTGCAATCGAGGTGCTACAGCAGGCGGGCTACAGCAACATCGAATACCACAAAGGCTCCCTATCCGGTGACGAACTGCTCTCCGCCATTGAAGACGCCCATTTCGTTGGCATCCGCTCCCGTACCCAACTAACTGAAGAAGTCTTCAGCACAGCACAAAAGCTGATTGCCGTTGGCTGTTTCTGTATCGGTACCAACCAAGTTGACTTGGATGCTGCTGCCAAGCGCGGTATCCCAGTGTTCAATGCACCGTTCTCCAATACCCGAAGCGTGGCTGAGCTGGTACTGGGTGAAATCCTGCTGCTATTGCGCGGTATCCCTGAGAAAAATGCCAAAGCGCACCGTGGCGAATGGTTCAAATCCGCTGTTCACTCTTTCGAAGCCCGTGGCAAGCGCTTGGGCATCATTGGTTACGGCCACATCGGTACCCAACTAGGTATCCTGGCTGAAAACCTTGGTATGAAAGTGTACTTCTACGACATCGAAAACAAACTGTCACTGGGCAATGCCACCCAAGTACCATCCATGACCGAGCTACTTAACAAGTGTGATGTGATCAGCCTGCACGTACCGGAAACGCCGGAAACCCAGGATATGATGGGTGCTGAAGAGTTTGCCCGTATGAAGCCTGGCTCTATCTTCATCAATGCCGCCCGCGGTACCGTAGTGGATATTGACTCCCTATGCAGTGCACTGGAAAGCAACCATATTGCCGGCGCCGCTGTCGACGTATTCCCGGTTGAACCGAAAACCAACAGCGACCTGTTCGAAAGCCCGTTGACAAAATACGACAATGTGCTGCTGACGCCGCATATCGGTGGTTCGACCCAAGAAGCCCAGGCCAACATTGGTGTGGAAGTGGCAGGTAAGATGGCGAAATACTCAGACAACGGTTCTACCCTGTCAGCTGTTGGCTTCCCGGAAGTTTCGCTGCCAGAGCACAAAGACTGCTCGCGCTTGCTGCACATTCACGAAAACCGCCCAGGTATCCTTAACCAAATCACCACTATCTTTGCCTCGGAAGGGATCAACATTGCAGCCCAGTACCTGCAAACCGGCCCGGAAATCGGCTACGTAGTTATCGACGTTGAGACCGAGCGCTCGGAGCATGCCCTCACCAAGCTTAAAGCTATCGACGGCACGATCCGCGCCCGTATCCTGCACTAAGCACGAACGACGCCCTATACGACAAAGGAGAGCGAATGCTCTCCTTTGGTTTATGGCTGCGGTTCTGTGGTTCTGTGGTTCTGTAGTTCTGTGGTTCTGTGGTTCTGTGGTTCTGTGGTTCTGTGGGAAGACTCTCCGAACTGTGCTTTGTTACAAGCTGTAATTCAAAAAAACCATTGCTCCCAGCTACCCATACTGAAGCGTAACACCTCTACTTTCCATAGCACCGGCCTAAAGTCCATAGATCCCAAGGGGCGCTCTTACCCCATAGGGCCACAGTACCTTAGTACCATAGCCCCGCTCTGCCCTACTCTTCCAACTTAAACACCACATCTACACGGTCGCGGATGGTAATTTCGGTATCCTGATAGCTCACTGCACTCTCTGGAGCTGCGTCCATCGCCATGCGCATCATCATCGGGCGAGGTTGGCTAGCTTGATAAGAGATCTGCCATACCCCATCCAATGACTCACCGAAACCTTTGGCCAGTGATTCAGCCTTGGCGATAGCATCCTTGATAGCAGCTTGGCGTGCTTGCTCCAAATATTCGTCTTCGTTGCTGACCTTGAGCTCAATGTTATTGATGCGGTTGATACCGTCGCCCAACGCGCTATCTAGGTAGGTATTGAGATTATCCAACTCATTGACCGTCACCGTCACATGGCGGCTGGCACGGTAGCCCTTGAGCTCAGGTTCTTTGTCTTTCGGGTAATGGTATTGTGGCTGGAGGCTGATATTCGCACTTTGGATCTGGTTACGCGCGATACCTTCATCAAGCAAACGGGCAACAAAGGCTGCTACCGCTTTATCCACTGCCTGCTTGGCTTCTTTGGCGGTTGGGCGTATTTCTTCTACTGCCACGGAAAAGACTGCCATATCCGGCTGGGCCGTCACTTCGCCGTTACCCGTTGTCTGCAAATGCGGAACACTGACCGAGGCCGCAGCGATACCACTGGTGCCCATTAAACCCAACCCTAACATCACTGCGATAAGTTGTTTTTTCATCTGTCTTATTCCTATTATCCGAGTCTATTTTTCATGCTTTGTCCTTATGACAACAGGCTGAGATAAAAAATTCCCTGAAATGAGAAATTTTTTGTACATTGTTTTATTGAGGTAGCACCCGGCCTGCATATTGGGTTAATTGCTCAGACAGATCAGACAATACCCCACTCTCCAGAGCCCAGTGATGCCAATACATCCGGCGGGTCAGAAAAATATCGGGGGTTAAGTTCACCAACAACCCCGAGTCCAACTCCTGCTGGATCTGGATCCTTGGGATCAAGCAATAAGCAATGCCTTCTACCGCCATCCTGACAAACGCCTCTGATGAGCGCACCGTATGCTTCATCACGCTGCCAAATGGTAGGTTGAAGTGCTGATGGATAAAGCGCTCATGCATATCATCATGCTGGTCAAACGCCACTCCGGGGGCAGCCAGCAAGGTGTCGCGGTTTACCCCTTGGGCAAAATACTTATCAGCAAAAGACGGGCTGGCAACACAGAGAAAGTCGACTCTACCGAGGTAATCAGCAACACAGCCCGGCATAGGGGTCGATTCCATGCTGATCGCCCCGACTACTTCTCCACCACGAAGTTTATCCAAGGTGCGGGCTTCGTCTTCGATCATTAAATTCAGTTCAATTCGCCGCGAGCGCAACAGTGAGCTCAGCGCAGGCAGCAACCACGTTGCCAAACTATCAGCATTGGTGGCTATAGACACAGATAAGGGCTGGCTGCTGTCATCCGGTGTCAGTTCGGGTAACAACTCTTGTTCAAGTAACCTTACCCTGCGGTACAGCCCCAGCATTTTCTGCCCTGCCGCCGTTGGCCGAGGTGGCTGCTCCCTGACCAGCATTGGCTGGGCCATCAATTTCTCCAGCTGCTTTATCCGCTGTGATACCGCCGATTGGGTAATACACAGATACTCTGCCGCCCGCTCAAACCCCCGCTGTGATATCACCGCATCAAGTGCTTCAATCCACCGGTAATCCAGTCCCCGCATCCTTTTTCACCCCGTTTTATGGCCATGAAACCACTTCATTAGAAAGTCTAATATTACATAAATTTTATTAGTTGTACTTAATGTTAGTGGCAGGAGTATGCTTGCGCCATCACATCCATACTGACCTCCCAGACGCTGGGAGTCGCAATAAAATCAAACAATAAGGTAAGCAGTAAAATGAGCATTTGGGCGTTATTACAAGGATTTGGACTAGGGGCATCGATGATTATTCCAATCGGGGCACAGAACGCCTTTGTACTCAACCAGGGGATCAAGCGTAACCACCACCTTACTACCGCAACGGTCTGCAGCATTCTCGATACCCTATTTATCAGCCTGGGGATCTTTGGTGGTGGTGCGTTGCTATCAAGCAATGAAACCCTGCTGACCAGCGTGACTATCGGCGGCATCCTGTTCCTGACCTTTTACGGTTGCCTGTCCCTAAGCAGCGCCTTGCGCAAGCCATCCGAGCAGGAAAAAAATAAAGAGGTGCTGGCCCGCGGGCGCCGTGCTGTGATCCTTGGTGCATTGGCTGTGACCGTGTTAAACCCCCACATGTACCTCGATACCGTGGTGATCCTGGGCTCTATCGGTGGCCAGTTTGAAGGCAACGACCGTGTCGCGTTTGCTATCGGTACTATCCTAGCTTCGTTCGTCTGGTTCTATACCCTGTCGATGGGGGCAGCAAAATTGGGCCCGACATTATCAAAACCCAAGGTAAAGCGCGGAATTGACCTAGCTGTTGCCGCTATGATGTTCTTCATCGCCATCCATCTGGCACAAGGATTATGGAGCCAATATGCAGCCTGAGAAAATAGAACACATCTACCAATCTAACCTAGAGCTATTCAGCCAAGCCAATGTCAATTACCAGCAGTGGCAGCACGAGCCGATACTTGATTTCGAGGCAGACGAACGGATCGGTAAAGAACTCGGCTGGACAGCCGCCCCGACCAAGAGCCTGTTCATGAAGGTCAAAGGTGGCGGCCATTGCCTGCTGCTGACCCACCGTGACAGTCGGCTCAACAGCAAGTTGGTCAAGCAGGTACTGGGCAAGCGGGTATCGGTCTGTACCCACGAAGAAATGATCGAGGAAATTGGTTGCGCACCGGGCGCAGTGTGCCCCTTCGGCCTGCCAGCCGACATTACCCTATTGGTCGACCCAGTCGTATACAGCTATCAGGATTTGATGTTCACCCCCGGCAAGCCGGACATGACCTTTGCTTTTGCTGCCTCGGATCTTGATAAGCTGCTGGAAGAGCTTCCCAATACAGTGATCCCTCTACCAATGGATTAACTGACAAATACATAGATCATATTATTCTGCTGGATATCATTTCAAAGCCTATCCGCCATGGACGGTCTGGGCTGGCACTCCAGGATTGGAGCTATAGGGATATATTTATGCGACTTTGAAATGATGTTCAGGTGAATAAGCGTTGTCATAAAAAATGGAGCCTTGCGGCTCCATTTTTTTTGATACGGCTCTTACTTCTGTTCGAGAACCTTGTTGAGATGAACATCCATCTGCGGGTACGGGATCCCAATGTTTTCTTTGTCCAACTCTTCCTTGATAGCCTGCATCAAGTCGAAGTAAACCGCCCAGTAGTCTGACGTATTCACCCACGGACGTACCGCGAAGTTCACTGATGAGTCAGCAAGCGCAAGCACACCGACCGTTGGTTCTGGGTCTTTCAGAATACGGTCATCAGCTTCAATAACACGGTTCAATACTGCTTTGGTATGCTTCAGATCGGCATCATATGACACGCCAATCACCAAATCGATACGGCGGGTTTTATGACGCGAATAGTTAGTAATTGGGCCACCGATTACCGACGCGTTCGGTACCACTACCATCTTGTTGTCTGGGGTATTCAAAATAGTCGAGAACACCTGGATGGATTCAACCGAACCTGACACGCCACCAATCTCGACAAAGTCACCTGACTTGAACGGACGGAAGGCAACAATCAACACACCTGCAGCAAAGTTTGACAGCGAACCCTGCAAAGCCAGACCAACAGCCAAACCGGCGGCACCGATTACAGCAACCACAGAGGCTGTCTGTACACCAACCCGGCCCAGTGCAGCAATTAGCACGATGACAAATAGCAGGTAGCGAACCAGCGAGTGCAAGAACTCAACGACCGCTTCATCCATGTCTTTGCGACGCAGCATTTTGGCTACGCCGTTGGCGATGCTCTTGGTAATGATATTACCGATAAATAGGATGACCAATGCAGACAGGATATTTACCCCGTACTGGATCAGCAGTTCCTGGTTGTCGGCAACCCAAGTCCCAGCGTTAAGCACACCTGTTGTTAATTCATTATCCTTAATGGTATCCACCACCGTATCTGCAACACCGGTGACGGTATCCGTTACGGTATCTGCAACACTACTCTCACTCATACCTTTCTCATCCTGCAAATGTTATTTCCTTTCCCGTAAAAAAGGCCACGGGAGCACAAATAATCATAGGCTTAATTATGTTAATTACTTATGCAATCACCACTATAACAGTGATTTATTGATTTTGTTGAGCCTTGGTAGCTCTTTTTCGCGCCGGATAATACTCCTCAGCTCAAAAAACGCCAACAAAAATTTGAGCGAGTTCACAAACAAATGACAGGCAAAAAAAAACCCGCCGAAGCGGGTTTTTTACAAAACTTTAAGCTAAACGTAACTTATAGTACGTCGATAGCGTTAAGGTCTTTGAAAGCTTGCTCAAGACGGTTAACCATACCAACCTGACCAGCACGTAGCCATACGCGTGGATCGTAGTATTTCTTGTTAGGCGCGTCTTCGCCAGTTGGGTTACCGATCTGGCCCTGTAGGAAGTCACGGTTTTCCGCTTCGTACGCACGTACGCCGTCCCAAGTTGCCCACTGAGTATCAGTATCGATGTTCATTTTGATAACACCGTAGCCGATTGACTCTTCGATTTCTTCCTGAGAAGAACCAGAACCACCGTGGAATACGAAGTTCAGAGCGTTATCAGCGATACCGAATTTCTCTGCACAGTATGCCTGAGAGTCACGTAGGATAGTTGGAGTTAGAACAACGTTACCTGGCTTGTATACACCGTGTACGTTACCGAAAGATGCAGCGATAGTGAAACGTGGGCTGATAGCGTTTAGTTTCTCGTAAGCGTAAGCTACGTCTTCTGGAGAAGTGTACAGCTCAGACTGATCCATATCAGTGTTGTCAACGCCGTCTTCTTCACCACCAGTACAACCTAGTTCGATCTCTAGAGTCATACCCATCTTAGCCATACGCTCTAGGTACTTAGCAGAGATTTCGATGTTCTCTTCTAGAGACTCTTCAGAAAGGTCAATCATGTGAGAAGAGAATAGAGGCTTACCAGTTTGTGCGAAGAACTCTTCACCCGCGTCTAGTAGACCGTCGATCCATGGAAGAAGCTTCTTAGCAGCGTGGTCAGTGTGAAGGATTACTGGCACACCGTAAGACTCAGCAACAGCGTGTACGTATTTCGCACCAGCTACAGCACCCATGATCTGAGATTCTTGACCTTCTAGTTTCAGGCCTTTACCAGCGAAGAAAGCAGCACCGCCGTTAGAGAACTGAACAACAACTGGAGCTTTAACTTTAGCAGCAGCTTCTAGTACAGAGTTTACAGAGTCAGTGTTAACAACGTTAACCGCTGGAAGAGCAAATTTGTTTTCTTTTGCTACTTCAAATACTTTCTGTACGTCGTCGCCAGAAATAACACCAGGTTTTACAAAATCGAAGATCTTAGACATAACAATAGTCCTATTAGCCTTGTTGTCTTATATAAATATATAAATCTGTGCAATCGTTTGCGAAGTGGCCATATTCTACAAAAACATGACCTTTTTCACAATCAGATAAAAGGCGGGAGTTCTTTATTGGACGGAACTCCCGCACTCAAATTACTTAAGCTTTAGCACGCTCTTCTAGCATTGCAACCGCTGGAAGTACTTTACCTTCAACGAACTCAAGGAACGCACCGCCACCTGTAGAGATGTAAGAAACGTCAGCCTTGATACCGAACTTGTCGATAGCCGCTAGAGTGTCACCACCGCCTGCTACAGAGAAACCTGCAGATTCAGCGATTGCTTTAGAGATACCTGCAGTACCCGCTTCGAAGTTCTTGAACTCGAATACGCCTACAGGGCCGTTCCAAAGGATAGTTTTTGCGTTGCCGATGATTTCAGCAAGAGCTGCAGTTGACTCAGGACCTAGGTCGAAAATCATGTCATCGTCAGCAACTTCTGTAACGCTCTTGATTTCAGCTTCAGCGTTCTCGTCGAATGCTTTCGCACAAGCAACGTCAGTTGCAACTGGGATTGCACACTCTTTCATTAGCTTCTGAGCAGTTTCAACTAGGTCAGCTTCGTATAGAGACTTACCTACGTTGTGGCCTTCAGCAGCGATGAAAGTGTTTGCGATACCACCACCAACAACTAGCTGGTCAGCAACTTTAGATAGAGACTCAAGTACAGTTAGCTTAGTAGAAACTTTTGAACCACCAACGATAGCAACCAATGGGCGCTCTGGGTTGTCCATTGCTTTACCTAGTGCTTCTAGCTCAGCAGCAAGAAGAGGACCAGCACATGCAACAGGAGCGTAAGTACCTACACCGTGAGTAGACGCCTGTGCACGGTGAGCCGTACCAAATGCGTCCATTACGAATACGTCACATAGTGCAGCGTACTTCTTAGAAAGCTCTTCTTCGTTCTTCTTCTCGCCTTTGTTGAAGCGAACGTTTTCAAGAACAACTAGCTCGCCAGCGTTCAACTCAAGACCGTCTAGGTAGTCTTTTGCTAGCTTAACGTCGCAATCTAGAGCGTCGTTTAGGTAGTTAACAACAGGCTGTAGAGAGAACTCTTCCGCGTACTCGCCTTCAGTTGGACGACCAAGGTGAGAAGTAACCATTACTTTTGCGCCAGCTTCTAGGCACTGCTTAATAGTTGGCAGAGATGCAAGGATACGTGCATCAGAAGTTACTTTACCGTCTTTCACTGGTACGTTTAGGTCCGCACGGATGAATACGCGTTTACCTGCTAGTTCCAGATCAGTCATCTTGATTACAGACATGGTTTGTCCTCTCAACATTGATTAATTTAAAGTCAAAGTTTTTGTCGGCCCGGCGTCACTGCCAAGCCCAATAATTCTTACATCTATTTACTCGGCAACCTTATCGGTAGCCTGCATTGCCAGGGCGGTGTCTAGCATCCGGTTGGCAAAGCCCCATTCGTTATCACACCAGACCAACAGCTTGATAAGATGCTGATTACTTACACGGGTCTGGGTACCGTCGACAATCGCGCTATGGGGATCGTGATTGAAGTCTATCGAGACAAGTGGCGCTTCTGTGTAATCCACTATGCCATCTAATGTACAACGAGACGCCTCGGCCAGTGATTGATTTACGTCATTAACTTTCACATTTGTTTTTACAGTGACACTTAAATCCATCGCAGTGACGTTAATTGTCGGTACGCGCACAGAGATGGCTTCGAATTTGTCAGAAAATTTCGGAAAGATACGACCAATACCCAGATGAAGTTTAGTATCAACGGGAATAATCGACTGGCTGGCAGCTCGGGTCCGGCGTAAATCGCTGTGGTAAGCATCGATGACCTGCTGGTCATTCATCGCCGAGTGGATAGTGGTAATGGTGCCGGATTCAATCCCGAAGGCTTCATCCAATACCTTGATAACAGGGACAATACAGTTGGTGGTGCAAGAGCCGTTGGAGACAATGTGATGCTCAGCTTTGAGCGAGTCATGGTTCACACCATAGATAATGGTATTGTCGATATCATTTGCAGCAGGGTGAGAAAATAACACTTTCTTGGCGCCCGCTTTGATGTGGGCTTCACCGTCGGCACGACTTCCGAAGATGCCGGTACAGTCCAGGACAATATCGATGTCGAGGTCTTTCCAGGGTAGTAAGTGAATGTCGCTTTGGTGGAGGATACGGATACTGTCCTGTTCGCCGTTTTCATGAGCAATAAACAAGTGCTCCTGATCATGGCTGACAGGCTTGAAGAAGCGTCCGTGACTAGTGTCATACTGCAGCAGATGAGCCATAGCTTCAGGCTCAGCCAATTCGTTGACTGCCACGACGTCGATGTGATGATCTTTACCGCTCTCGTACAGTGCGCGAAGCACACTGCGACCAATACGGCCAAATCCATTAATTGCGACTTTTAGTGTCATATCCGTGCTACAAAATTAATAAGCCGCGTTAGTGTATAACAAGCTAACTTGATAATCACCATAAATGTGAGCAGAGTCACCCAAGAGAATAAATTGCTATATTTTCATTAACTTAAAATGAAAACCTTGTATTTTTGCTGGTCTTTACCATTGACCTATAGCGTGACAATGATCACGTTTTATATAAAAAAGCCCTCATGCCGGGGCTTTTTTTTTCATAGTTCGAAATAAATAAGCAAATGCCGAGTTGCTCCCCTGAACAGCCTTGTCATATAATATACCTAAAGGGCGTCCAGCACCTAGAAAGAACAATATGACGAGTTTTTCTGCAAACAACAGGCTTCTTAATGATTCCTTTTGTTGTAAATATCCAACTACATTATCATCGAAAATTAAATCATTACTTACTATAGATTGGATGTTTAATTAAGAAAAATAAGAAATATAAAACAATAAAAGGTGAAACAAAAAAACCCACCATCGAAAAATACATTGTTAGAACAGGAGCAAACCAAACCAGAATAAAAACAACACTGCTATGATAATTTGAAAAAAAACCACCAAACCTACATATTAATATAGCAATAACACCTGTTAATGCGGCCATATCATAATTATGCACATATGGACTAACTAAATATGTCGCTACAACTAAAATCCCCCCTTTAATAGCACTGTCATAATTTGACCTAAAAGTGAAAATGATAATAACTGTTGAAATAAGCATTGATATAGCCTGAACGATCCAAGCTAAAGTTAAATTACCAAAAGTTTCTCTAACCATTATAAATGGAGATACTTGCATCATTATCCCCATTCCTTTACCATTCTCAATAAATGAACGAGCATAAGCTAACGCACCTTCTCCCCACCATGCACTCCAAACCTCTACTCCCATAACGATAACAGTGAGTGATATAAAGGCTATCGTCGTAATAACAGCAGATAGGAAAGCTTTCCAATTATTACTAGCTATAAGTGCAATAGGAATAAGAAGGCCTAAATGTGGTTTAATCGTCAATATACCAAAAAGAAAACCTGCTAAAACAGGTTGCTTATCTAATGCTCTAACTCCACCTATTAGCAGTGCTGCCACTAATAATCCATTTTGGCCGAATATAAAATTAAGAATAGTTGTAGGTGCTAAAATTAAGACAATCAGCCATAAGTTGGTTTTTTCGTCTTCAGAGCCTATATAAAATGAGCTCAAGAATACCGTTAACCCCAGAATGCTCCATATAATAAGAGCAGAATTATAACTTAAGACTCCAAATGGTAGCAATATTAGTAAATTTTGCGGAGGATATGCAAAGTTAAATACTACACCACTCTCTTTCACAACCTGAGGGGCATAATTAATAAACTTATCCGTGTTATATATTTCAGTAAAGTTACCATCAAGGCCTAATCGAGCCGCAGTCCAAGAATGTAAAAAATCTCGTCCCATAACTTGCCCACGAGATAGCTCGCCATAAAATAAGTCAATGGTATCTACGTATGCAAATGAAAATGTAATGATTACGCCAACAATAAACCAAAACAGTAACCTTTTAGACTCATCTGATGAATGTTCCATATCCACCCCTTATAAAAAAAGCCCCTATAAATCATAGGGGCTTTTTTCTAAAAGGTAGAATTTTATTATGCCAACAGCTCTTTCGCTGTGTTTACCACGTTTTCAGTGGTGAAGCCGAACATTTTGAATAGCTCGCCAGCTGGTGCTGATTCGCCGAAGGTCGTCATACCGATGATACGGCCGTTGAAACCTACGTACTTGTACCAGAAGTCAGCAATACCCGCTTCGATAGCAACACGAGCTGTTACGTCTGATGGCAGAACTGCTTCACGGTAAGCGGCATCTTGCTTGTCGAATGCATCCGTTGATGGCATTGAAACAACGCGAACTTTCTTACCTTCTGCAGTTAGCTGTGCAGCAGCTTCTACCGCTAGCTCAACTTCAGAACCGGTTGCGATAAGGATAAGCTCAGGCTTGCCTTCGCAATCTTTCAGGATGTAAGCACCTTTAGCGATGTCAGCAACCTGTGCTTCGCTACGCTCCTGCTGAGCTAGGTTCTGGCGCGAGAAGATAAGCGACGTTGGGCCGTCTTTACGCTCGATAGCCAGTTTCCATGCTACTGCAGACTCAACCTGGTCACATGGGCGCCATGTGCTCATGTTTGGCGTCAGGCGTAGAGATGCCATCTGCTCAACCGGCTGGTGAGTCGGGCCATCTTCACCCAAACCGATAGAGTCGTGGGTGTAAACCTGGATGTTCTGCACTTTCATCAGTGCAGCCATACGCATTGCGTTACGTGCGTATTCCATGAACATTAGGAAAGTTGCACCGTATGGTACGAAGCCACCGTGTAGCGCGATGCCGTTCATGATTGCTGTCATGCCGAACTCACGCACACCGTAGTGGATGTAGTTACCAGAGAAGTCGTTAGCTTCTAGCGACTTAGAACCAGACCACATAGTCAGGTTAGAAGGTGCTAGGTCAGCAGAGCCGCCCATGAACTCAGGAAGCATCTGGCCGAACGCTTCTAGTGCGTTCTGAGAAGCTTTACGTGATGCGATGTTTGCTGGGTTAGCTTGCAAATCAGCAATGATAGCGTTCGCTTTTTCTTCCCACTGTGCTGGTAGCTCACCGTTTACACGGCGCTTGTATTCAGCTGCTAGCTCAGGGTAAGCCGCTGCGTAAGCTTCGAACTTCTCGTTCCAAGCCGCTTCTTTGGCTGCGCCTGCTTCTTTCGCATCCCACTCAGCAGCGATGTCTGCAGGGATTTCGAATGGACCGTGGTTCCAACCTAGGAACTCGCGTGCTGCTGCGATTTCGTCGTGGCCTAGTGGCGCACCGTGACAGTCGTGAGAACCTGCTTTGTTTGGTGAACCGAAACCGATAATCGTCTTGGTACAGATCAGCGTAGGACGCGGATCTGCTTTAGCCGCTTCGATAGCCGCGTTGATAGCGTCTGCATCGTGGCCGTCTACCGCTGGGATTACGTGCCAGCCGTAAGCTTCGAAACGCTTAGGCGTATCGTCAGAGAACCAACCTTCAACTTCACCGTCGATTGAGATGCCGTTGTCATCCCAGAACGCGATTAGTTTACCTAGGCCTAGGGTACCCGCAAGCGAACACGCTTCGTGAGAGATACCTTCCATCAGACAGCCGTCACCCATGAACACGTAAGTGTGGTGGTCAACGATGTCGTGGCCTTCACGGTTGAACTGAGCAGCAAGGGCTTTTTCAGCCATCGCCATGCCCACACCGTTGGTGATGCCTTGGCCTAGTGGGCCAGTTGTTGTTTCAACACCCGGTGCGTAACCGTATTCTGGGTGACCCGGTGTTTTAGAGTGCAGTTGGCGGAAGTTTTTCAGATCGTCGATAGACAGATCGTAGCCAGTAAGGTGAAGCAGAGAGTAAATCAGCATTGAACCATGGCCGTTCGACAGGATGAAACGGTCGCGGTCAGCCCACTCAGGGTTTTGTGGGTTGTGGTTCATGTGGCCACGCCACAGTACTTCAGCGATATCAGCCATACCCATAGGTGCACCAGGGTGGCCAGAGTTAGCTTGTTGAACACCGTCCATGCTTAGGGCACGGATTGCATTAGCAAGATCTTTACGAGAAGACATGTCTGCTCCAGAAATTCGTAGACGTTGAATATTCGGCTCCCCTCACCGTCATTGGTTCAGGCAAGCCGCAGTTCGGCGGGCGGGTATTGTCGCAAAGACTGGGCTATAACTGCAAACGATTTCCTGAGAAAAATAAGTTCTATATCAAGGTAATGATGGTAATAGCCCCTCAATAAACAAGGCAACTAACTGTAATAAAAGCGTTACAGGGAAAACGTTTGCTTATGGATTGGCTTCAATATCCCTATCGATTGCAAGTTGATTTTCGAGCAACAAAGAGTATTATAGCCGTCTAGACGGAGGTAGCTCTATACATACAAACGTATATCCGTATGCAAGTATGTGACCATCAAACATGGTTCAAGAGCCCGAGAACATCAACTAACACATATATTTATGGGAGCGCTCATGTCGAAGCACCTGTTTACTTCTGAGTCAGTATCAGAAGGTCATCCAGATAAAATTGCTGATCAGATTTCAGATGCAGTATTGGATGCGATCTTAGAGCAAGATCCGAAAGCACGTGTTGCGTGTGAGACTTACGTAAAAACCGGTATGGTAATGGTTGGTGGTGAAATCACTACCTCTGCTTGGGTTGATATCGAAGAGCTAACTCGCGAAACCGTTCGTGAAATCGGCTACACCCACTCTGACATGGGCTTCGACGCTAACTCTTGTGCCGTACTAAGCGCAATCGGTAAGCAGTCTCCAGACATCAACCAAGGTGTTGACCGTGAAGACCCACGTGAACTAGGTGCTGGTGACCAAGGCATCATGTTCGGTTACGCGACCAACGAAACTGACGTATTGATGCCAGCTCCTGTCACTTACGCTCACCGCCTAGTAGAGCGCCAGGCAAAAGTACGTAAGAACGGTGCCCTTCCTTGGCTTCGCCCTGATGCAAAAAGCCAGGTTACCTTTGCCTACGACCAAGGCAAAATCGTTGGTATCGATGCTGTAGTACTTTCTACCCAGCACTGTGACAGCATTGAGCTACCAGTACTGCAAGAAGCAGTAATGGAAGAGATCATCAAGCCAGTTCTACCTTCAGAGTGGCTGAACAAAGACACCAAGTACTTCATCAACCCAACCGGCCGTTTCGTTATCGGTGGCCCAATGGGTGACTGTGGCCTGACTGGTCGTAAGATCATCGTTGATACCTACGGCGGTGCAGCTCGTCACGGTGGCGGTGCATTCTCTGGTAAAGATCCATCGAAAGTTGACCGTTCAGCAGCATACGCAGCTCGCTACGTAGCGAAGAACATCATCGCGGCTGGCATGGCTGACCGTTGTGAAATCCAGCTTTCTTACGCAATCGGTGTTGCAGATCCAACATCTATCATGATCGAAACATTCGGTACTGAAAAAGTGTCTCACGACATCATCGTAGAAGCAGTACGCCAGCACTTCGACCTACGCCCATACGGCCTGATCGAAATGCTTGACCTATTGAAGCCAATGTACAAGAAGACAGCGGCATACGGTCACTTCGGTCGTGAAGAGTTCCCTTGGGAAAAAACTGACAAAGCCGATATCCTACGCGACTTCGCTAACATCAAGTAAGCGCTCGGGATTGATAGAAAAAAGGAAGCTTCGGCTTCCTTTTTTGGTTTTTGAAGGAGCGGTTCTGGGTTCTGGGTTCTGGGTTCTGGGTTCTGGGAGCGTTCATTGATAGTGACAAAGCGTCAAGCTCTTCGCTCTTATTCTTTCGCTCTTCCCGCTTTTCCCGCTTTTCCAAGGACCCCGTGCCTAGGGCCGGTCTTCCCTCCCGCCGCTCTTCAACCTATACTCCCCTGCTCCACCAGCAAGCCTTGGAAACAACAATGACCGTCCTGCAACAACAAGTGATTGACCGCGTTAAACAATGTATTGCCCAAGCCAACCGACGCCTCAACAAACGCTTGGTGATGCCTGAGGTTTACTTTACCCAACGCGGGAAAATTGCCGGTAGTGCCCGGTTGCAAGGCTGGGAGGTACGGTTCAATCCGGTGCTCATGAAAGAGAACCCGGAAGCCTTTCTCAATGAGGTCGTACCGCACGAGGTCGCCCATCTGGTGGTATTCAAGTTGTTTGGCAAAGTTAGGCCGCACGGTAGGGAATGGCAGGTCATCATGCAGGAAGTGTTCGGGGTTGCGCCGCGTACCACCCACAGTTTCGATGTCAGCTCGGTACAGGGCCAAACTTTCCTCTACCGCTGCCAGTGCAGTGAGCACCAGATGACGGTTCGCCGTCACAACAAGGTCCAACGGGGCCAAGCACACTACCGTTGCCGCCAATGCGGACACACCTTGGCCTTCCAGCAACATAGCCAATAACCCCTTGCTTGGTTAATCCCTACTTCTGGCCCCCGAAACCAACCAGGCAAAAGATAGCGGCAACCCTAATTTTAGCTAGCTGGGTATAAATTTCCGTTTCCCCCTTGTTTTTCTCGCTTGGTGCGTCCATTTCTTATCCATGTACCTGCAAGGTATGACCAACAGCCTGCAATCAGCCGGAGAGTTGATATAATGCAGCCAGAATACAACCAACGGGTTACGAGATAGCCATGAGAATCCCACGAATTTACCACCCGGAGTTATTACCAAACTCTGGAATCGTTATGCTCAGCGATGATGCCGCCAACCATGTCGGCCGTGTCATGCGCATGCAGGCCGGTCAGGAAGTCCTACTGTTTGATGGCAGCAATGCCGAGTTTCCGGCCGTGATCACCAATGCCAGCAAAAAAAGTGTGGAAGTGGAAATCCAGGCTCGTAACGAAAGCAGTGTCGAGTCCCCGCTGGATATCCATCTAGGCCAAGTGGTATCACGTGGTGAGAAGATGGAATTTACCATCCAGAAATCGGTCGAGCTTGGTGTCAATACTATTACCCCGCTGATTTCTGAACGTTGTGGCGTAAAGTTGAATGCCGATCGTTTCGAAAAGAAACTCCAGCAGTGGCAGAAAATCGCCATTGCCGCCTGCGAGCAATGTGGCCGCAATACCGTGCCGGAAATCCGCCCGATCATGAAACTGGAAGACTGGTGCGCCGAGCAATATGACGGCCTCAAGCTCAACCTGCACCCTCGCGCAAACTACTCTATCAATACCCTGCCAGCGCCTGTCAGCAAAGTACGTCTGTTGATTGGCCCGGAAGGCGGCTTGTCTGCTGAGGAGATCAGCATGACAGAAGAATACAAATTCGACGAAATCCTGCTTGGCCCGCGCGTGCTCCGAACCGAGACAGCCGCGATGACAGCAATCACAGCCCTGCAAGTCCGCTTCGGCGATCTTGGCTAATGCCCCAGGAAATAATTAGGAGAAAGCAATGATCAAACTGGGTATCGTGATGGACCCTATTGAGTCTATCAACATCAAGAAAGATTCCAGCTTTGCCATGATGTTGGAAGCCCAGCGCCGTGGTTGGGAAATCCACTATATGGAAATGAATGACCTGTCACTGGAGCAAGGCAAGGCAATGGCCCGCACCCGTGTCGTCAGCCTGAAAGAAGATCCGAACGGCTGGTTCGAGTTCCATAGCGAGCAGGAAATCGCCCTATCCGATCTGGACGCGGTATTGATGCGTAAAGATCCGCCGTTCGACACCGAATACATCTACGCCACCTATATCCTTGAGCGTGCCGAAGATGAAGGCGCTCTGATCGTTAACAAGCCACAGAGCCTACGTGACTGTAATGAAAAGCTATTCACCGCTTGGTTCCCGGAACTAACACCGACTACAGTCGTTACCCGTCGTGCCGATAAAATCAAAGCTTTCCATCAAGAGCATGGTGATGTGATCCTCAAGCCGCTTGACGGCATGGGCGGTTCGTCTATTTTCCGCGTGATGAAAGGTGATCCGAATGTCTCTGTGATCATCGAGACCCTGACCAACCATGGCCAGAACTACTGCATGGCCCAGACCTTCGTGCCGGATATCAGCAACGGCGACAAGCGTATTCTGGTTGTCGACGGCGAGCCAATGCCTTACTGCTTGGCCCGTATCCCGGCTAAAGGCGAAACCCGTGGTAACCTAGCTGCAGGCGGCCGTGGCGAAGCTCGCCCAATTAGCGAGACTGACCGTAAGATTGCCGAAACTGTTGCACCTGTGCTGAAAGAGAAAGGGCTGATCTTCGTCGGCCTTGATGTTATCGGCGACAAGCTAACAGAAATCAATGTCACCAGCCCGACCTGTATCCGCGAAATCGAAGCTGCTTTTGATATTTCTATCACTGGCAAGCTGATGGATGCTATCGAACGCCGCATCAACGCTTAATGCGCTAATTCAATGCAGCCTGATCATTTCACGCCCAAGGTGAAACTGGTTAGGCTGCGTGAATCATTAAAATCCTCTCCCTTTAATACCAATTCTGTTAATTAGTCGGCATACTGTAAGTAAGTCGATCGGTTGTAGGTATCTTTCCATGAATTTGACTAACCACTTTCTGGTAGCCATGCCCAAGATGCAAGATCCTAATTTCAAAGGAAGTGTTGTCTACATTTGCGAGCATAACGACGAAGGAGCAATGGGCATTGTCATCAACCTGCCGATTGAGATTTCGGTAGGCAATATGCTTGACCAAATTGAAATTGAGCGCGAGTTGCCCGTAAGGGATCATTCTTGCCTTGAGCAACCGGTATTCAATGGTGGCCCGGTATCTGCCGACCGCGGTTTTGTCCTGCACAACCGAGTTGGCCGCCTGAGCTCAAGTATCGATGTCACCGATGAGGTCTCGATCACTACCTCCAAAGATATTCTCTCGCTACTCGGTACCAGTGAGTCACCGGATAATTTCCTGGTTGCCCTTGGCTATGCTGGCTGGGATGCAGGACAACTTGAGCAAGAGCTCATTGAAAATGTCTGGCTGACAACAGAAGCCAACACCGATGTAGTGTTCAATACCCCGATAAATGAACGCTGGAACAAGGCTATTGCCCAGCTAGGTATCACTGCTACTCACCTTTCCACAGAACAAGGACACGCATGAGTCAATCTCGCAGCGTACTCGCTTTTGATTACGGTACGAAAAGTATCGGTGTTGCTATCGGCCAAGAGCTGACCGGCACCGCTAGCCCACTTGCCGCCCTGAAGGCAAAAGATGGGGTCCCAAATTGGGATGACATTGAAAAAATTCTCAAAGAATGGCAACCGGATTTGGTGGTTGTCGGGCTGCCACTGGATATGCAGGGCGGAGAACTGGAGGCCATCACCCCACGGGCCAAAAAATTCGCCAACCGCCTCCATGGCCGTTTTGGCTGTCAGGTCGAGTTGCATGACGAGCGCCTGAGTACAGCTGAAGCCCGCTCCGATCTATTCGATCGCGGTGGTTACCGTAACCTCAGCAAAGGCAATATCGACTCGCAGTCAGCCGTGGTGATCCTAGAAAGCTGGTTCGAACAGCAGTACGGATAAAAAAGCAGAGCCTGGGTTCCAGCGACTGGAACCTAGGTATTTTCATCCCCCTACTACCCTCCACTCAAACGTACAGCTTTTTCCGCTCTATTCAGCAAAAAGCGATCGCCTTTTAAGATCTTGCCTTGTCTACGCCACATAGCCCCCGAAGCTTAAGGGGTGATCAGCTTGTACAGCTTTTGGACTATTTGAACCCGAAAGCTCATTTACCTGTACACCTAAATCCAAGCCATTTTAATGATCTTAAATTTCAATATCTTATGATAAGTGATCAACAAAAAAAGCATTAGGATCATAGTAACCCCAATGCTTTCGGTTCATGGCAGGAATACTGGGTGGATCTAGCCCATATCTACCGTTACGCCGGACAACGAGTTGTTGCTCAACTGGTTTTTGCTGCCAACCTTGATCATCAAGCGCAGATCATTGGCGGAGTCGGCATGGTGCAACGCATCCTGCTCGGTGATCTTCCCTGCGCTATAAAGTTCATAAAGTGATTGATCGAAAGTCATCATGCCTGACTCGTTTGACTTCGCCATCGCCTCTTTGATCTCATGCAACTCACCCCGGCGGATCAGATCCGCGACCCGCGGGGTGTTAATAAGAAGCTCGAAGGCGCCGTGACGGCCAACACCATGGGCGTCCGGGATCAGTTGCTGAGCCAGGATGCACTTGAGGTTTAGTGATAAGTCGAACAAGAACTGCTCGCGACGCTCTTTCGGTACCAAATGTAGGATTCGCTCCAATGCCTGATTGGCATTATTGGCATGCAGCGTTGCCATACAGAGGTGGCCGGTCTCGGCAAAGTTCATCGCATACTCCATGGTTTCAGGGGTACGGATCTCACCGATCAAGATCATATCTGGCGCCTGGCGCAGGGAGTTTTTCAGTGCGACTTCATAGCTTTCAGTATCTAACCCCACCTCACGCTGGGTAACGATGCATTTATTGTGCTTGTGAACAAATTCGATCGGATCTTCCACCGTCAAGATATGCCCGCTGCGGTTGGCATTACGGTAGCCGGTCATTGCCGCCATTGAGGTGGATTTACCCGAACCGGTCGCCCCAACCACCAATACCAACCCCCGCTTGGCTAGCGCCATTTTCTGCATATCCATTGGTAGGTTCAGCGAGAAAAAATCTGGGATGTCGGTTTCAATACGGCGGATCACCATTCCCGGCAATTCACGCTGCCAAAAGGCACTGACCCGAAAACGGAGATCGCCTCTTACCAAGGCAAAGTTGGCTTCTTTGGAAGCGCGGTAATCCGCCTCCTGTTCGTTATCCATTGCCTCGGTAAACATTTTCTCGACCGCATGGAGGTCAAGCGTTTCGCCTAGTGGGTGTAAGTTGCCATCGATACGCAGCAAGCAAGGTGAATCTACCGTGATATAGAGATCCGATGCCTTACGGCTAACCATCTCATTAAGTGCATGTTGCAAAGTCATCGCTATCTATTCCCCATTAAAACTGCGAAAAGCTTGAATCAACCACCCGACGGCCTTCATCAGTATCCACCAACCCCTGCGCCACCAGCATCTTCACACTCTGCTCCATGGTTTGCATTCCCATCGCTGAGCCGGTTTGGATCATCGAGAACATCTGGGCCACTTTATCCTCGCGGATCAAATTGCGGATCGCCGGAGTGGCCATCATCACCTCATGGGCAGCGATACGACCGCCGCTGGTACATTTCAGCAAGTTCTGCGAGACCACAGCGCGAAGTGATTCAGACAGCATTGAGCGCACCATCGCCTTGTCATTGCCCGGGAACACATCAATGATCCTATCTACGGTTTTCGCCGCCGAACTGGTATGCAGAGTACCTAGCACCAAATGACCGGTTTCGGCAGCGGTCAATGCTAGGCTAATCGTTTCACGGTCACGCAACTCACCCACCACAATGACATCCGGATCTTCACGTAACGAAGAGCGCAGGGCATTGTGAAAGCTATGGGTATCGCGGTGTACTTCTCGCTGGTTGATCAGGCAGCGTTTGCCGGTATGTACAAACTCCACCGGGTCCTCGATGGTCAGGATATGGCGGTTGAAGTTCTCGTTGATGTAATCCACCAGCGCGGCGATGGTGGTCGATTTACCCGAGCCTGTCGCTCCTGTCACTAGTACCAGGCCGCGTTGGCATTGCGCAATCTGGTAGAACACATCGGGCACACCCAGTGACTCCAGCGTCGGGATATTCATTGGGATGGTCCTGAACACTGCCGCACTCCCCCTTGCCTGTTTGAAGGCGTTGACACGAAAGCGGCCGACATCGGGCAACTCGAAAGAAAAGTCGACTTCTAGCCGCTCCTCGAACTCCCGTCGCTGGGCGTCATTCATTATGTCGAAGACCAAACGGTGAACTTCACCATGCTCGAGAGCCGGTAAGCTCAGCTTGCGCACATCACCATCTACACGGATCATTGGAGGAACACCCGCTGAAAGGTGCAGATCAGAGGCGTTATGCTTTACACTAAAGTCCAGTAGTTCGGTGATATCCATAAATTTTCCCCACAGAATCAATTATGAATAGTATCAAGCAAAATATTGAACAGGTCATCAACCAGATCGGCCTGGCAGCAGAAAAATGCGGTAGAGATGCCGAAACAGTGCAACTGCTTGCTGTAAGCAAGACCAAACCGATCGCAGCCATCGAGCAGGCAATCGCAGCGGGCCACACCGCTTTCGGTGAAAACTATGTCCAAGAAGGCGTCGAGAAAGTCCAATACTTTGCCCAGCAAGAGGCTGGCCCGTCACTCAGTTGGCACTTCATCGGCCCTATCCAGTCCAACAAAACCCGCCCGATTGCCGAGCATTTTGACTGGGTCCACTCGGTAGATCGCGCCAAAATAGCCCGTCGCCTGAGCGAACAGCGCCCAGCAGGTATGGCACCGATCAATGTCCTACTTCAGGTCAACACCAGCGGTGAAGACTCCAAATCGGGACTCGCTTTCGAACAAGTCGCCGCACTGGCAGACGAAGTTGCAGCGATGCCAAACTTGGTATTGCGTGGCCTGATGTCTATCCCGCAAAAAGCCGATGATTACGACAGCCAGCTTGCTGCCTTCTCAAGCCTTGCCGAGGCCATGGACAAACTCAAAGGCAAACACCCACAACTCGATACCCTATCAATGGGAATGAGTGGTGATCTTGATGCCGCAGTTGCTGCTGGCAGCACAATAGTCAGGATCGGTACCGCAATTTTTGGTGCCCGCGATTATTCAGCTAAACAGTAAGCGAAGCGCTGGCTATAATAGCCACACAATTATAACGTCAAGGAAGGACGTCAACGTCCCTCCCGGCCTTGAATACACAGAGGATGTAACATGGAACAACGCTCGATTGCCTTCATTGGTGCCGGTAACATGGCCCGCTCTATCATCGCCGGCCTTGTTGCCAGCGGCTATGCGCCAGACAAAATCACCGCTACAGCACCAAGCTCAGCCCGTCGTGAGCCGCTGGCCCGTGATTACGGAATCCACACCACTGACAACAACCTGAGCGCAGCATCGGACGCCGATGTTATTGTCCTTGCGGTTAAGCCTCAGCTCATGGAAGAAGTTTGCCGCCCACTACAGATCCTCGACTTTTCCGGCAAGTTGGTGATCTCCATAGCGGCAGGCATCGGTGCCGAGCGACTCAACGAAATGCTTGCCACCAACTTGAACCTGGTACGCGTAATGCCAAATACCCCATCACTGATTGGTAAGGGCATGAGCGGCCTTTATGCATCCAACTCCCTTAACTCTAACGACCGTCAATTTGCCGAAAACTTAATGAAGGCTGTCGGTGAGGTGTGTTGGGTCGAGCAAGAGGCTGGCATTAACAGTATTATTGCCGCAGCAGGCAGTGCCCCAGCTTATTTCTTCCTGTTCATGGAAGCGATGCAGGAAGAAGCCATCAAGCAAGGCTTCAGTGCCGAGCAAGCCCGTATGCTGGTTCAACAATCAGCCCTTGGCGCTGCAGAAATGGTGGTCGCCAACCCGGAAACTGATTTGGCAACGCTTCGTGCGCAGGTTACTTCAAAAGGCGGCACAACCGCTGAGGCAATCC
The DNA here is from genome assembly GCF_003026455.1 of Photobacterium rosenbergii. Taxonomy (GTDB): domain Bacteria; phylum Pseudomonadota; class Gammaproteobacteria; order Enterobacterales; family Vibrionaceae; genus Photobacterium; species Photobacterium rosenbergii. The sequence continues at coordinate 8,971 of NZ_PYMB01000026.1, read as the reverse complement.
GCACTTTCAACGAATGCCAACTTAGTGATACCGTAGCTAAAGCAATGCGTGCTGCCGTTTCCCGCGCTGAAGAAATGGAAAAATTATTTTAAGGTTAGTATATGAATTCAATTGGTTTTCTAGTCAGTACCCTATTTGATCTCTACATTATGGTTGTGCTGCTGCGCATCTGGCTCCAGTGGGCGCGTGCCGATTTCTACAATCCGTTTTCACAGTTCATCGTCAAGGCGACCCAGCCGGTTGTCGGTCCACTACGTCGCATCATCCCATCGATAGGTTCACTGGATGTTGCCACCCTGCTGTTTGCCTACGTCCTGAGCATGGGTAAATTCATTATCCTGCAATTGGTATTGGGTGGCGGCTTCATGTTCACGCCGGAGTATTTCTGGATCGGTGCCCTGTCGCTGCTCAAAGCAGCCGGTGGCCTGCTGTTCTGGGTACTGCTACTTCGTGCAATCCTGAGCTGGGTCAGCCAGGGCCGCAGCCCAGTTGAATACGTAATGCATCAGCTAACTGAACCGATGACAGCCCCTATCCGTCGTATTATTCCAGCAATGGGCGGTTTGGACCTGAGTGTACTGGTCCTTTTCATTGGCCTGCAGTTCGCAAACTTCCTAATCGGTGACTTCGTTGGTCCTATCTGGTACCAGCTATGAGCCAACAGGCTGCTTACCGCGACGGTGATGATCTGATCCTGCGACTGTATATTCAGCCCAAAGCCAGCCGCGACCAAGTGGTTGGCCTACATGGTGATGAAGTCAAAGTCGCGATCACCGCACCGCCGGTAGACGGCAAGGCCAACGCCCATTTGGCAAAGTACCTGTCTAAGCAGTTCAAGGTCGCCAAAGGGCAAATCGATATCGAAAAAGGAGAGCTGGGGCGTCACAAACAAGTACGTATCACCGCTCCGAAAGCAATACCCGAGCCGATTCAGGCTCTGCTGTAAGCGAAAGAAACCTCCAGCCCGGCGTCCTTCCAGACGCCGGGCTGTTTTTCATCAGAACCTTTCGTCACAACTATAATGGAATTAGCAATACCCACTAACAGTGCAGGGATTACTCTGCGAGGTGCGTATAGAAGGATAATAAAATGACTCGTCTTTTCAGCCTATTTGCCCTATTCATTTCCTGCCTCAGCGTCAGCTTTTCTGCCAGTGCCGGACAATTCAAAGATATAGAGAATCTCGAAGTCCACTATTCCAGCTTCCCGTCGACCTTCCTGACCCCGGAAGTAGCCAGTACCTACAACATTCAGCGCAGCCGCTATTCCGCGGTTATCAATGTCACCGTGCTAAAGAAGGATCAGGAGGGAAAACCGGCTGTGGCTGCAGTGCTCAATGGCCAGGCCAAGAATTTACTCGGCACGGTCAAAAACCTCTCCTTTCGCGAAGTCAGGGAAGGTAATGCCATCTATTACATCGCCGAGATCAAACATGCCAACGAAGAGCGCTTCAGCTTTTCCATTGATGTCTCCCACAACGGTACCCGTGGCAACATCGAGTTTGACCAGACTTTTTATGTCGACTGATCTAAGCATTTCACCGCAATCAGCGATAGCAATGACAGGGGGGCCTCGCGCTCCCCTTTTATTTTCCGGGCAGTGAGATAATATAGCGCCCTCTTAATTGCGAGGAACTGTGATGAGCAAATTAGTACTGGCCACTGGTAACCAGGGCAAAGTAAAAGAAATGGCTAGCCTTCTGGCCGATTTTGGCTTTGATGTGGTCGCCCAAAGCGATTACAACGTCTCTTCGGTTGCCGAGACCGGCACCACCTTTATCGAAAACGCCATTATCAAAGCCCGTCACGCAGCCAAGGAAACTGGCCTACCAGCGATTGCTGATGACTCAGGCCTAGAAGTGGACTACCTCAAAGGCGCACCGGGGATCTACTCTGCCCGCTTTGCAGGCATTGATGCCTCTGATGAAGAAAACTTGCAGAAGCTACTTAAAGAAATGGAAGGCGTTGCAGATGAGCAGCGTACTGCCCGTTTCCACTGCGTATTGGTCATGATGCGCCACGAAAACGACCCTACCCCGCTAGTTTGCCATGGCAGCTGGGAAGGTAAGATCCTCACTGAAACCCACGGCGAAAACGGCTTTGGCTACGACCCGATTTTCTGGGTGCCGGAAGATCAGTGTTCTTCTGCCGAGCTAGAGCCAACGCGCAAGAAACAACTGTCACACCGCGGCAAAGCCCTTGCCAAGCTGTTTGCTGCCCTGAAGGAAGCATAAATCATGCTAGTACCACCGCCACTGAGCCTGTATATCCACATCCCATGGTGTGTCCAGAAGTGCCCTTATTGCGACTTCAACTCCCATGCACTGAAAACCGATATTCCCGAGCTCGACTACATCGATGCGCTTATCGAAGATCTCGATACCGACTTAGCAAAGTACGGTTTGGCAAGCCAGAGCCGTGAGCTGCATTCTATTTTCATTGGTGGTGGTACCCCGAGCCTGATCTCCGCACCGGAGATCGGCCGTTTGCTCGAAGCCGTCAAACAGCGGATCCCCTTCAGCAACGATATCGAAATTACCATGGAAGCCAATCCGGGTACTGTCGAAGCCGGACGCTTCAACGCCTACCGTGAAGTTGGCGTCAACCGTATCTCAATCGGCATCCAGAGCTTCCAAGATGAAAAACTCAAGCGCCTTGGTCGTATTCATGGTAGTCGTGAGGCTATCACCGCTGCTGGCCTTGCCCAAGAAGCCGGGCTTGATAGCTTCAACATCGACCTGATGCACGGCCTGCCAGATCAAAGCATCGAAGATGCCTTGTCGGATCTCAAACAGGCGATAGCCCTTGAGCCTCCTCACCTGTCTTGGTACCAACTCACTATCGAGCCCAATACCCTGTTCTATTCCAAGCCGCCAGTGCTGCCGGATGACGACGACCTATGGGAAATCTTCGAGCAAGGCCATAAACTGCTGGCTGAAGCAGGCTACGTCCAGTACGAGATTTCCGGCTATAGCAAACCGGGCCGCCAGTGCCGCCATAACCTGAATTACTGGCGTTTCGGGGATTACCTCGGCATAGGTTGCGGTGCCCACGGCAAGCTGAGCTTTGCCGACGGTACCATTACCCGTACCGTCAAGGTCAAGCACCCACGCGGCTACCTCAACCAAAGCAAGCCATATCTGGATCAGGAAACCCAAGTTGATGCCAGCGAGCGCCCGTTTGAGTTCTTCATGAACCGCTTCCGCCTACTTGAGGCTTGCCCGAAACAAGATTATGTCGAACGTACCGGATTGCCACTAACAAGCATTGAAGGGCCGATCAATTGGGCGCTAGAGCAGAACTACCTCGAAGACAGAGGTGATGAGTGGCAAATCACCGAGCACGGTAAGTTATTCCTCAACGACCTGCTAGCAGCCTTTGTTGACGAAGAGGATGAATAGGGCTACCTCGGATTACTTTTGCAAATAAAGCGGTGGCAATTTAATAGGATAAGATTTCAAAGCTTACCCGCCATGGACGGCGGGTTAGAGCGACAAGGATGTCTTCACTGCGTCTTTGAAATCTTGTCCTGTTGAATTGTATATTGCGCAACTCAATCGAGCGTCACACTCTGCCAGCGTTTGAGGGCGGGGATTTGTGATTGGATTTCACTTTCTTTAGCCTGGCGCATCGCCACCCGATCACACAGTTCCTGATCGATTAACTGTGAGTGGGATAAGGTGTAAGGTAAATCATCGAGCATAAGGCGGTGGTAGTCAGCCAGCAGCGCAGATTGGTCATCGCTAAGCATCACTTTGTGGACACCAAAATAGAGTTGTCCGCTGGGCTTGATCATGAAACTCTCGCCACCGAATTCCAGATTGAGCGCCCCGTCCTGCATACTCAGGCTATTGTGCCACTCCATCTGGCACACAGGCGCTTCATTGGCCTGCACGCCCAATGACAAGGCAAACCCGGCAACCGCTAATTTAACCCCACAAACTCGCAACAGCATAAGCCTCTCCCCATAACCGGGGTAGGCCAAGGTTAGTATGCCTTAGTTACCCCGTTAAAAGATTGAACGGCCGATCCGCTCGGCCAGCAATTCAAGGGCGGCTGTGCCAGCCAGAGAGTTACCCGAAGGATCCAGCTCTGGCGACCATACGGCGATGGTCATCTCACCCGGTACGATAGCGATGATCCCACCACCGACACCGGATTTGCCCGGCATACCAACCCGATATGCAAATTCTCCAGCACCGTCGTACAACCCACAGGTCGCCAGCAGTGCATTCATTTGCTTACACTGAGTCTGGTTGATAATTGTTTTTTTTGCACCCAAAGGAAGCCCTTTATTTGCCAAGTAACTGAAAGTTTTGGCCAAATCAACGCAACTCATTTTCAGCGCACAATAGCTGAAGTAATTGGTCAGGACCGGCATCACTTCATTATCGAAATTACCAAACGAGCGCATCAAGTATGCAATCGAAGCGTTGCGGTCACTGTGCTGCATCTCCGATGAAGCCACAACCTTGTCGTAGCAAATATGCGGGTTCTGGGCGAGCTTGCGCACTAACTCAAGCATCCGGTATTGCGGCGCAGACAGGCGGCTGTGCAGCAGATCAGACACCACCAAAGCCCCAGCATTGATGAACGGGTTACGCGGGATACCGTTTTCCAGCTCGAGCTGGATCATGGAATTGAAAGCATGGCCTGATGGCTCTTTGCCAACCCGCTGCCAGATTTCTTCCGGTTGGTACAAGGTCATCGCCAACGTCAGGCTCAGAGCCTTGGAGATCGACTGGATCGAGAAGCCTTCTTCGCTATCACCAGCCTGAATAATTTCACCATCGTTATAACACACAGCAATCCCCAGTTTGTTGGCCGGAACCTCCGCCAAAGCCGGGATATAATCAGCCACTTTTCCTTTGCCGATCAGCGGTCTGACTTCATCTAAAATCTCGTTTAGCAACTGCTCTGTTGGTTTCATTACTTTTCTCCAAGGATAAAAAAGCCAACACGAGGTTGGCTTTTTTCGAACAACTGGTGCACCTGAAGGTGCTTGGCAATACCTTGCCTCAATACGCCTGAAAACTTACTCAGTGCGCTCGTATTTCATGTCCCATACGCCGTGGCCCAAACGGTGGCCGCGAGCTTCGAATTTAGTCAATGGACGATCTTCTGGACGTGGGATGTAAGGGCCTTCTGTCGCCGTGTTGCGGTAACCCGGAGCTGCATCCATCACTTCAACCATGTGCTCAGCATAGTTTTCCCAGTCTGTCGCCATGTGGAAGATACCACCGATTTTCAGCTTCTTACGTAGCATCTCTGCAAACGCTGGCTGAACGATACGACGTTTGTGGTGACGTGCTTTGTGCCATGGGTCAGGGAAAAACAGCTGCACACAGTCAAGGCTGCCGTCTGGGATCATGTGCTCGAACACTTCCACACCGTCATGGCACATAACGCGTAGGTTAGTCAGACCCGCTTCTTCTGCACCCATCAAACAAGCACCAACACCAGGGCTGTGTACTTCGATGCCGATAAAGTTTTTCTCTGGTGCGTTCTTTGCCATCTCAACCAAAGAGGCACCCATACCAAAGCCGATTTCCAGCGTTACAGGGCCTTCATTGTTGAACACTTCTTTCCAGTCCAGCATATGCTGAGCGAAGTCGATACCCATTGTCGGCCAGTTATTTTCCATGGCCGCTTCCTGGCCCTTGGTCAAACGACCTTCGCGACGAACAAAGCTACGTACCTTACGTACTAGTTTGCCGTCTTCGGTAAATTCGTTCAGGGTAACCTCACCTGACTTTTTTGAAACTTCGCTCATGCTTACTATCCAAACAAAAAAGAAACGGAACGGCATTATCCAAAGTTACAGCGCAAGTGCAAGTCTATCGATTGCGACGCCCCTAACTTTGTGGTGCAATCAGGGCCAAAAATAAGACAGGCGAAGACGGCTGTCAGCAAAGTGAGCTTGAAACTGTGACCAATACCTTCTCTGATGCCATTTTAGCGTGGTATGACAAATTTGGCCGGAAAACCCTGCCATGGCAGCAACAAAAGACCCCCTACAAGGTCTGGCTGTCAGAAATTATGCTGCAGCAAACCCAAGTCGCCACGGTGATCCCTTACTTCGAGCGATTTATCGAGCGCTTCCCGACCGTAGCCGATCTCGCGGCCGCTGAGCAGGACGAGGTGCTCCACTTATGGACCGGCCTTGGCTACTACGCCCGTGCCCGCAACCTACACAAGGCCGCCAAACATATTGTCGACCATCATGGCGGCGAGTTCCCAACGGATATCGAACAGGTTATCGCCCTACCGGGTATCGGCCGCTCGACTGCAGGTGCCGTCCTGTCACTGTCACTCAAGCAGCACCATCCTATCCTTGATGGCAACGTAAAGCGGACCTTGGCCCGTTGCTATGCCGTCGAAGGTTGGCCGGGGAAAAAGCCGGTTGAAAACAAGCTGTGGGACATTGCCGAGGCCAATACCCCAGCACAGGGTGTAGAGCGCTACAACCAGGCCATGATGGACATGGGAGCGATGATCTGTACCCGCAGCAAGCCCAAATGCGAGCTGTGTCCGGTCGCCGAGCAGTGCGAAGCCAAAGCTCTGGGCCGCCAAGCCGACTTCCCCGGCAAGAAACCCAAGAAAACCCTACCGGAGAAGCAAGCTTGGTTTGCTATCTTCCAGTACGGTGAATATGTCTGGCTAGAGAAGCGCCCGCCAGCAGGGATCTGGGGCGGCTTGTGGTGCTTCCCACAACAAGATCAGGCTGATCTTACCCCGGTGATTGAACAACGCCTTGGCCAGCAGGAGATCATCCGTGATCAGGAGCAACTGATCGGCTTCCGCCATACCTTCAGCCACTACCACCTGGATATAGTTCCGGTGAAACTAAGCCTGTCAGAGCAACCAGATTGCATCAGCGAAGCGGGTAACGGCCAATGGTATAACCTCAACCAGCCAGCAGAGATAGGTCTGGCTGCACCTGTACAGCAGATCCTAGAGAGCTTACGCTACGAGCTGAATAGATAGAAGCGTACAAGCGTGGTATAAATAGATATCCAAGAGACTTGGGGATACCCAAGCAAACCCTTATAACGAAGGAACTTCCTGATGAGCCGTACAGTATTTTGTGCCCGCCTTAAGAAAGACGCTGAAGGCCTTGATTTCCAACTATACCCGGGTGAACTGGGCAAGCGCATTTTCGACAACATTTCGAAAGAAGCGTGGGCAGAGTGGCAAGGCAAGCAGACAATGCTGATCAACGAGAAAAAACTGAACATGATGGATCCAGAGCACCGCAAACTGCTGGAGACTGAGATGGTGAACTTCTTGTTCGAAGGCCAGGACGTGATCATCGACGGTTACACGCCGCCGAGCGAATAATTCCGCTAATGCTTCCCCTTAACTCGGTCGTTTAATGCAAGGGAAGCCCCTTAGTCATTCATTCAGGCATCTTTTGTAACTGGTTAGAAAACTAGGCAAACGGTGCCTTTTTCATATTTCGGGAACTATGAAATTACACGCGCTGTTTTTGTCCCTGCTCCTATTGAGCGGCTGTAGCCGGGAGTTTATCGAACAACTCTACGATGTCGACTACACCACCACTAACCGTTTTGCCAATAACCTCGCCCCGCTGCCCGGCCAGTTCACCCAGGATACTGTCGCGCTCGACAGGTTGATGAACTCGTTCAATGGCCAAGTAAAACGCTATTGGGGGGATAACGACTCTCTGGTTGCCAGCAAACGCCAATATGTAAAGTACACCGATGGTTACCAGAGCCGCGCTCATGTTGATTTTGAACGTGGTGTTGTCATAGTTGAAACCGTGGCGAAAACCGAGCCGACCAAGCACCTAAAAGAAGCGATAACCACTACGCTGCTGACCCCGGATAACCCCGGTGGCGTTGACCTCTATTCAGACTCCGCCATCGAATTGAGCGGTAAGCCATTCCTTTACGGTCAGGTGCTTGATAACGAAGGAAAGCCTATCGAATGGTCTTGGCGTGCCAACCGGTTCGCCGATTACTTGATTGACGGCAAGCTGAAAAAGCGCTCGGAACGTTTCCATCAGGTTTACTACGTAGAAATCCCCATGGTAGCCGACCACGCCAACCAGCGTAGTTACAAATACGCCAATATTGTCCGTGACGCCTCACGTCGCTACGGTATTGCCGAAGACCTGATCTATGCCATTATCAAAACCGAGAGCAGCTTCAACCCCTATGCTGTCAGCCATGCCAATGCCTATGGTTTGATGCAGGTGGTACCAAAAACAGCCGGTGCCGATGTGTTTAAGCTAGTGAAAAACAAACCCGGCATACCAACCCCAGAGTACCTGTTTGATCCTGCTAGGAATATTGATACCGGTACAGCTTACTTCTACATCTTGCGCACCCGTTACCTCAAGGATGTCCGTGATCCATTGTCACTGCATTACAGTATGATCTCTGCGTACAATGGCGGAACTGGGGGTGTACTCAATACTTTCCACACAACTGACCGCAAGCGGGCTATGAACGATCTGAACAGTTTGCAGCCAAATCAGGTCTACTGGGCGCTAACCAATAAGCACCGCAATGCCGAAGCAAGACGTTACCTAGAGAAAGTAACCGCGTTCCAGAAAGAGTTTAACCAAGGGAAAAATCTTACGCAGTGACAATGAAATAGTCACAACCAGCATTTCTGGGCAAAAAGCAGGCAACCGAGTGCAACATTGAAATTTTTCTCAAAAAAATGGTTGACGAAAAGAACGAAAAACCGTTTAATAGCGCTCCGTTGCCTCGATAGCTCAGTCGGTAGAGCAGAGGATTGAAAATCCTCGTGTCGGTGGTTCGATTCCGCCTCGAGGCACCATATTCATATTGTGGTGCTTGATAGCAACATGATTTAAAAGATAATTCCCCCTTAGTTCAGTTGGTAGAACGGCGGACTGTTAATCCGTATGTCGCAGGTTCGAGTCCCGCAGGGGGAGCCACTTTAAGTGTGCCGACTTAGCTCAGTAGGTAGAGCAACTG
>NZ_PYMB01000025.1 GCF_003026455.1 Photobacterium rosenbergii | reverse complement strand
TAAGCGCACCCGAAGGATTGTTTATGTCGCTGCCGCTCGACTTGCATGTGTTAGGCCTGCCGCCAGCGTTCAATCTGAGCCATGATCAAACTCTTCAATTAAAGTTTTGGCTCAATGAATACTGTTATTACTTATTTCTAAGTAAGAATTGACTGTGCCGATATAGCCGAAGCTATTTCGTATTGGTCACTCAGTTTCATTGATAATTCTTTTGTTGACTATCATTTCACGAGTGCCCACACAGATTGCATGGTCAAATTGTTAAAGAACAATCCGCTACGTTGCCGGCTTAATTTGCCGTGCTCCGTGTCGGTGAGGTGGCATTATAGAGAGTTCGATCACGTTGGCAAGGGTCTTTTTTAAAAAAAACAACCAAACTTGACAGTTCGAACAAAAAACAGCCAAAACCATCAAAAAGCCAGCTTAAAAGGCTTTGAACTGGTCTGCAAACGCCTCTACTTTTTGCCAATCCGTATATTCGACTTCCTTGCTGGTATCGGTTTCACCACCAGTAATGCGCATAATGAACTGGATCATCACTCGGTCAAACCAACCGTACCGTGGATAACGCAATGCTCCGGCAAAAACGGCTTGCAAAGCGGGTTGCCATGGCGACTTCTTGAGGAACGTCTTCATATAGACACTCGTCTCAGGTGTATTCTTCCCTTCTTTACGGGCTGTCAGGTTTACACAGAAAAAGCCAACTTTATGTTGCTTCAATGCAGCGAGGTTCTGATCGATAAATTGATACAGCTTTTTATTAAGGTGGCCATAACGTATCGAAGCCCCAACCAAAATGCGGTCATATTGGTCAAAAGCAACGGCTGGCAGCTGGTTGACATCAGCCAACTCACACTGATACCCCTCGCCCAGTGTCTTCTCTATGTGGCGCAAAATTTTGATGGTTTGACCATCGCTGCTTGAATGAAGCAATAAGACTTTTTCCACGATGTTTCCTTATCAATTGTTAACTACGCCAAAACGTAGGAGTAAATAGCACCAGCAAGGTAAAGACTTCCAAGCGACCAAACAACATTGCGATGACCAGCACCCACTTGGCAGGATCGTTAATTTCACCAAAATGCACCGCCACCTCGCCCAGACCTGGGCCCAAGTTGTTCAAGGTTGCCGCAACAGCGGAGAATGCCGTGAGTTCGTCTAAACCGGTAGCAATCAAGGCCAACATACAGATCACAAACACCAAAGCATACGCCGAGAAGAATCCCCAAACCGCATCGACAACTCGCTGTGGTAGGGCTTTATTACCGACCTTGATGGTATATACCGCTCTCGGGTGAACCAATCGCTTGAGTTCCCTGACCCCTTGCAGCAACAGCAGGAACATCCGGATAACCTTTATACCGCCACCCGTCGATCCTGCACAGCCGCCGACAAACGATGAGAACAATAGCAAGACTGGCAAAAACAGTGGCCATTCAGAGAACCCGGTTGTGGTAAAGCCTGCCGTGGTTGATATAGACACGGTTTGGAACAGCGCCTGATCAAACGCATCATGGTATGAGTTATAGGAGTGGTGCTTGAGCAGCATGCCGAAACAGATCAGGAACAAAATCAACTGGGATGCAAAGAAAGCCCGGAATTCAGGGTCACGCCAATAGGTTCGCAGGTGAATGCCACCATTGGCAAAAGCCGCAAAGTGCAATGAGAAGTTACAGGCCGAAATCAGCAGAAACACCACGGTGATCATGTTTATCGTCGGGCTGTTGAAATACCCCATACTGGCATCATGGGTAGAAAAACCACCGATAGCCACCGTCGAGAAGCTATGGGCTATGGCATCGAATGCTGTCATTCCAGCTAACCAGAAGGCCAAGGCACAGCTAATCGTCAAGGCAAGGTAAATGTACCACAGCGCCTTGGCGGTCTCGGCAATACGTGGTGTCATCTTGCTGTCTTTGACCGGCCCCGGGATCTCAGCCCGGTACAGCTGCATACCACCGATTCCCAGTACCGGTAGAATGGCGACCGCCAATACAATGATCCCCATACCGCCAAACCATTGTAGCAACTGGCGATAGAACAATATCGCCTTAGGTAGGTAGTCCAGTCCGACAATCACGGTCGCCCCTGTGGTGGTCAGGGCCGAAAAAGATTCGAAAAAGGAGTCGGTCACTGAGAGATCGGGGGTTTTGGCCAGGATGAAGGGAACAGCACCGGCACTGCCGATTACGGTCCAGAACAGCACCACAATAAGGAAGCCATCCCGCGCCTTTAATTCCCTACGATAGTGCCGGTTAGGCACCCATAGCAATGCACCGCCTGCGAACAGGAGGAAAAAGGTCACGACAAATGGCAGACCAGCACCGTCACGATAGATAAATGCCACAAGGGCTGGTGCCAGCATGGTGACACTGAACAAGGCGAGCAGTAGCCCGACAATCCGGATTATGGAACGAAATTGCATTGCCTAATCGGCTCTCATATATAGTAGTGAAAAGTTAACAGGACGGCTCTGAACGATCGACTGCACTCACCTGCCCGCCACTGCGACTGAAAAGTGTCGCACTGAATGCCTCGACCTGGCGACGATCAAGTTCAATCACCAAAGTGACCTGTTGGCCATAGTCCGCTTCAACCTGCTGGCCGGCAAACTCTGCCACCAATGACTCCACCAGCGATACCTGATTATACTCGCAGCTGATCAGCAGTTCTGAAGTTATTAACTTTTCTTTGGTTTGTAGCACAGTTAGCGCTTGCTGAACCCCGCCACCATAGGCTTTGACCAAACCACCGGTACCGAGTTTTATTCCTCCCGAGTAGCGGGTCACCACTGCAGTGACCTCCCCAACGCCAGAACCACTCAGTTGGGCCAGGATCGGCTTTCCCGCCGTTCCGGATGGTTCACCGTCATCACTAAAGCCCCACTTCATCGAGTCTTCGGGCCGCCCAGCAACAAATGCCCAGCAATTATGCCTGGCATCATGGTGCTTATCTTTGATGTGTTGGACAAACGCCTTGGCAGCCTCGACGCTCGGAGTGTGTGCCAGATAGGTAATAAAGCGGCTTTTCTTGATTTCTTCTTCGAAAGTCGCACTGCTAGCCGGGATCAGGTAAGGCTCACTGACGGTCATATGCTGCCGTATTTCTCTGTTATTGATGGAATCTCTCAGGATACCATATCACCGGTAGTTGCTGTATCTACTGGACAGGACAAGGGCTAAAGGGAATGAATAAACAAAATCCTTTGGTGGAATAATAGCTACCGCTCCGAGCATAAAACTATGCGCCTTACTATCTATAAATTACTCATTACAACAAAAAAACAACATAACACCACTTCCCCCCTTCCATTTCAATAACCCATTAAGCAACTGAAAATAAATCAAAAAGGCTGTACAAAGACTCAAAAACCACATCCATCGATGCTTTTACCCACATCAAAAGTTAAACAAATGTTTAAAATAGGTATTGTAATCGTTGCACAACAGGTTCAGACTATTATTTAACCTACTGACAGGTCAAACCAGTTAAATCAAATCCGGCACAGACTGGAACTCATGGAGATAGAAGATGATTTACCAAGGTGAAACCCTATCCGTTCGCTATCTGGAAGATGGCATCGCCGAGCTTAACCTCAATGCACCCGGCGCAATCAACAAGTTCGACCTCAAAACCCTGGAAAGCTTCAATGAAGCCCTCAATGCGCTCTACCATCAGAGTGATTTGAAGGGGCTACTAGTAACCTCAAGCAAAGATGCCTTTGTAGTGGGCGCTGATATCACCGAATTCCTTGGCCTATTTGCTAAACCTGCCGAGGAGTTGTCGCAGTGGGTCACCCATGCCAACGACATCTTCAATAAATTGGAAGACTTACCGGTTCCGACCCTGTCAGCGGTTAATGGCCACGCCTTAGGCGGTGGTTGTGAATGTATTTTGGCGACCGATTTACGCTTGGCAGATAGCAAAGCACGTATTGGCCTACCAGAAACCAAACTCGGTATCATGCCGGGATTCGGTGGTACCGTTCGCCTGCCACGCCTGATCGGCGCTGATTCGGCAATGGAAATCATTACTGCCGGTAAAGACAAGAAAGCCCTCGATGCACTCAAACTCGGTATCGTGGATGGTGTTGTCGAGCCAGAGCAACTGCACTCTGCGGCACTGGCTATGCTAAAAGATGCCATCGCCGGCAAACTAGACTGGCAATCCCGCCGGGCACAGAAAAAAGCACCATTGGCGCTAAACAAAATCGAAGCGACCATGAGCTTTACCATGGCCAAGGGTATGGTCGCCCAAGTGGCAGGTCCCCATTACCCCGCGCCGATGGCCGCAGTCAAAACCATCGAGGAAGCAGCCTGTAGTGAGCGTGATGAAGCACTGAAGATTGAAAACAAGCATTTCGTCACCCTCGCCAAAACCGATGTTGCCCAGTCACTGGTCGGGATCTTCCTTAACGACCAATACATCAAAGGCCAAGCCAAGCAAGCAGCTAAAGCCGGACAACCCACCAGCAAGGCGATGGTATTAGGTGCCGGGATCATGGGGGGCGGGATCGCCTACCAGTCCGCCCTCAAAGGGGTACCGGTATTGATGAAAGACATCAGCGACGCTTCACTGGATTTGGGCATGGGTGAAGCCGCTAAACTATTGAACAAACAACTCGAGCGAGGCCGTATTGATGGTCTTGGTATGGCTAAAGTACTCGGTGGGATCACTCCGAGCCTGCATTATGCTGGTGCCGAAGAGGCCGATGTGGTGGTAGAAGCCGTGGTCGAGAACCCGAAAATCAAAGCCGCCGTGCTCAGTGAGGTCGAAGGCCTGGTGGGCGACGATACAGTGATCACCTCAAATACTTCCACTATACCAATCAACTTGCTGGCCAAGTCGCTCAAACGCCCAGAAAAATTCTGCGGCATGCACTTCTTCAACCCAGTACATCGCATGCCGCTGGTTGAGATCATCCGAGGCGAACACACATCCGATGAAACCATCAACCGCGTGGTGGCCTATGCCGCCAAAATGGGCAAATCCCCTATCGTGGTCAATGATTGCCCGGGGTTCTTCGTCAACCGGGTACTATTCCCTTACTTTGCCGGCTTTAGCCTGCTATTGCGTGACGGAGCTGACTTCCAGCAGATCGACAAAGTCATGGAGAAACAGTTCGGTTGGCCAATGGGCCCTGCCTACCTCTTGGATGTCGTCGGTATTGATACCGCGCACCATGCCCAGGCCGTGATGGCCGAAGGCTTCCCAGAGCGTATGGGCAAAGACTACAAAGACGGTGTGGATGTGATGTTCGAAAATGAACGCTACGGCCAGAAGAATGGCAAAGGGTTCTACGCCTACAGTATCGACCGCAAGGGCAAGCCGAAGAAAGCGGCGGATCCTGAAGTTGGTGATTTAATTGCCCCGGTAACCGGTAATGCGACACCTTACGATGCCGAAGCGATCATCGCCCGAATGATGATCCCAATGATCAACGAAGTGGTGCGCTGCCTCGAGGAAGGGATCATTGCCAGCCCGGCAGAAGCAGATATGGCATTGGTTTATGGCCTCGGCTTCCCTCCATTCCGTGGTGGTGTTTTCCGTTATCTCGATACCCTCGGCCTTGCCAATTATGTCCAGTTGGCGGATAGCTATGCCCACCTTGGTGCCGTTTACGAAGTACCGGCAGGCCTGCGTGAGAAAGCAGAGCAAAACGGCCGTTACTACCCAGTACCGAGCAACGCGTAACCATGGCTTAAGGATGAGGAATTGAAAATGAATAACGTTGTAATCGTTGATTGTATCCGTACCCCGATGGGACGCTCTAAAGGCGGCGCTTTCCGCCATGTACGCGCTGAAGATTTATCTGCCCATCTGATGAAAGGCTTGCTGGCACGCAACCCACAAGTCGACCCTGGCAGTATCGAAGATATCTACTGGGGCTGTGTCCAACAAACACTCGAGCAAGGCTTCAACGTTGGCCGAAATGCGGCGTTGCTGGCCGGTATTCCCCACACAGTCGGCGCGACGACCGTCAACCGCTTGTGTGGCTCCTCGATGCAGGCGCTCCACGATGCCGCCCGCGCCATCATGGTGGGTGACGCTGATACCTGTTTGATTGGTGGTGTTGAACATATGGGCCATGTACCAATGAACCATGGTGTCGACTTCCATCCGGGACTATCTAAATCCGTCGCCAAGGCTGCGGGCATGATGGGGCTTACCGCCGAAATGCTCGGCCGGATGCACGGCATCAACCGTGAAATGCAAGATGCCTTTGCCGCCCGCTCCCACCAACGAGCCCATGCCGCGACCATCGAGGGCCGGTTTGCCAACGAGATCTACCCAACCGAGGGCCATGATGCGGATGGTCGGTTGACCCTATTGAGCCATGATGAGGTCATTCGCCCGGAAACAACCGCGGAGTCACTATCGGCACTACGCCCGGTATTCGACCCTGCCAATGGTACCGTCACTGCCGGTTCTTCCTCGGCCCTATCGGATGGCGCATCAGCCATGTTGGTAATGAGCGAAGACAAAGCCAAGGCCCTTGGCCTGACTATTCGTGCCCGGGTCAAGGCGATGGCGATTGCCGGTTGCGATCCATCTATCATGGGCTATGGGCCGGTACCTGCCAGCCAGAAAGCATTGAAACGTGCCGGTCTATCCATTGAAGATATCGGTATGGTGGAGCTCAACGAAGCTTTTGCGGCCCAGTCACTCCCATGTGCCAAAGATCTCGGTTTGCTGGATGTAGTGGAGGAAAAGGTCAATCTCAATGGTGGGGCCATCGCCCTCGGGCACCCTCTAGGCTGCTCGGGTTCGCGTATTTCCACCACCCTGATCAACCTGATGGAACATCACGATGTCCAGTTTGGGCTGGCAACAATGTGTATAGGTCTAGGCCAGGGGATTGCCACTGTTTTTGAACGAGTTGAGTAATCTTTGCGTATAAAAAAGCCCGCCCCGGCGGGCTTTTTTTGATCTACACCTAACATGCGCACTTTACATAGATTAAATGACTAACTTTCATTTTATTCATAGTTGTTTCAGGTCTACACTCATAACCACTTAAGACGCTTGTATTAATTCGGAGCATCCCTATGTTTAAGGCACTGGTTCTAAACCAAGAAGAGAAAAAAACAATTGCGACAATCGAACAGTTGGACGACAGCCACCTTCCTGAAGGTGAAGTTCTGATCGATGTTGATTACTCTTCCCTGAACTACAAAGACGGCTTGGCCATCACAGGTAAAGGTAAGATCATCCGCAACTTCCCTATGGTGCCGGGTATCGACCTAGCCGGTACTGTCGTCAGCTCTGAAGATACACGCTACCAAACCGGTGACAAAGTCGTGCTCACTGGTTGGGGTGTGGGTGAAAACCACTGGGGCGGTATGTCACAGCGTGCCCGCCTGAAAGCGGATTGGCTCGTTCCTCTACCAACCGGTATGGATAGCAAGAAAGCCATGATGGTCGGTACTGCCGGTTTCACCGCCATGCTTTGCGTACAAGCGCTATTGGATGCCGATATCAAACCAGAAGCCGGTGAGATCCTAGTGACCGGCGCCAGTGGTGGTGTAGGTTCGGTCGCGGTAACCCTATTGGCCCAACTCGGCTACAAAGTGGCGGCTGTCACTGGTCGTGTTGAACAAAATGGTCCGCTGCTAGAGAAACTTGGTGCTAGCCGTGTTATCGACCGTAGCGAGTTCGAAGAGCCAGCACGTCCGCTAGAAAAACAAGTATGGGCAGGTGCTGTCGATACCGTTGGTAGCAAAGTGTTATCCAAAGTACTGGCACAAATGGACTACAACAGCGCAGTTGCCGCTTGTGGTCTAGCCGGTGGTTTTGATTTGCCTACAACCGTTATGCCGTTCATCCTGCGTAACGTACGCCTGCAAGGTGTCGACTCGGTAATGTGCCCAACTGAAAAGCGTATCGCTGCGTGGGAAAAACTGGTTGAGCTACTACCAGAGAGCTTCTATGAGCAGGCTTGTACTGAAGTTGAGCTTGATGCAGCGCCACAGTATGCAGAAGACATTACCAATGGCCAGGTAACCGGCCGTGTCGTGATCAAGCTTTAACAGCTATTGCGAACATAACAACTGTTTTTAAAGCCGGGTTTATCCCGGCTTTCTACTATTTACTCCAGCCCCATATCATCAATACGCTTGGCGATCAGGCGGCTACATTCCTCTTTGACTATCGCCCTTAACCACTCCTGGGCTGGTGAATGTTCACAGCGCGGATGCCAGATCATCGAGTAGTCAAACGGTGTAAAGGCAAACGGCAAGGGTTTGACCACCAAGTCGTAGCGTTCTGCTACCAAGTAAGCCAAATCCGCAGGCACGGTAATGATCAGCGGCATGGTATCGACAATCGCCAATGCCGCCTCCAGGTGATAGGCCCGTAAGACCATCTTGCGTTTGGGCTGACCTACCAGGGCTTGCTCAATCAGTGCTTTTACCCCGTCACTAATTGCAATCATCGCGTGGGGATGGGCGAGATAGTCTGACAGGCTCATCTCCTCATCGGCCAACGGATGGTGCTTGGAGAGCAGGCACAAGACACCAACGCGGCCCAAGATCTCACTGCGCAGTGGTTCAACCGGCCCGGTCGGACGGCAGATCGCAAGGTCAGCCCCTTCATAGGTCAGCTGATCGGCCAATCTATCATGTTGCAGGGGCAGAAACTCAAACGAGACCTCAGGTGCCTCCTGATATATACGCGGCAGGGCAAACGGCAAAATGGTCTGCATGGCATAATCAGTCGTCGCGATGGCGAAGGTCTGATCACAACTACGCGGGTCAAATTCGACCGGAGACAACAACTGGCGCAGGGACTCCAACGGCTCGCCCAACGCCCGGTCGAACTCCAACGCTTTTTCGGTCGGGATCAGGTGCTGTCCCTGACGGGTAAACAGCGGATCGCCTAGCAAGTCGCGCAACCGCCCCAGTACCCGGCTCATTGCCGATTGGCTCAGGTTCAAGCGGGTCGCAGCCTTGCTGACGCTGCTTTCCTCTATCAGTACCCGCAACGCCACCAGCAAATTCAAATCACGACGATAGATGTCTTCTAATTCCACAATGGCTTACCTTGGCAGGAAAGTTTGGCGTCATTCCAAACAGGATATGACTCAGTCTGGTATTATTTTATCGTCCAGATAAAAAAAATCCCGCTATATAAGCGGGGAAGCCCAAGAAAACTGGGGGAGTGTAGTAGATGTGCAGTGTTAGCTTTCTTCTTCCTCGAGCTCGGGAGAATTGGTGAGCTCTAGCCAAAGTCCTAGCGCGGCGGCAATCAAACCACCAAGCGCAATAAAACTGGTCTCATTCGGCGCACGTAGCATCAGAGAGCAAAACGTAATGAAGCAAAGTACGCTGTAAATAGTCAGGCGATCCATCTGAGTCAACATAGTTCCTCCTAATCCTTCAGAAGACAAACGTTAACGACTTGTTAATAACGTTACACGTTTTGTTTTGATTTGCCAACCCTTATTGATTAATTCTTGCCCATAAGTATGATCACTGTCTTCAACAGAAGATGTAGATGCTATGACCGCTATTTTTGACAATCCCACCCACAGCTTGGAAGCAGAAGGACTTCGCTGCCCAGAGCCTGTGATGATGGTGCGTAAAACCGTAAGGAAAATGGCCGAAGGCGATACCCTGCTCGTCACTGCCGATGACCCTTCTACGACTAGGGATATTCCAAGTTTTTGCCGATTCATGGATCACACCCTGATCGCGGCTGACACCGACAGCCTGCCTTACCGGTACTTAATAAGAAAAGGCACCAACTGACCGATCAAAAAAAGGCAGCTCATCGAGCTGCCTTTTTACTATTCGGGAACCTTCAAGGCTCAATCCTCATTACGGTAAGAATCTCGCAGTTGGCGGTTAGCTTTATCGAGCTCGTGGCGCAGCTCGCGGATTTCCTTCTTCATCGGCAGGACATAACGCAGCCTAACCAAGGCATCTACCGAGAGGTACGTCGTCACAATGGCACCAACCACCATCGGCAACCACATATCCGTCAATACCATACCAAGAATATTCAGCGCCAATGCAAAGTTGAATAACCAGAATTGACTCTGGGGCGATATTGCAAGAAAACGGTTCATAACCCCCTCCTATACAGCGGCAACCGTCCAAAGGTACTGGTACCAACATATCACGCCAACTTCCCCGGCACTGCTGCCATGCTCACAATTTAAGTGGTTGTTATCATAGTGTCATCTTAGCTTGTGAGCCGGGCCCATCAACCGGGATGTTCCACGTGGAACACGGTTAGCGAAGATTACATGCCGAACGCGGCGGCAACAGCAAGACCGAAGAACAAGGCCGCTGTGATCTTTCGAATCAAACCTAACGGCATACGATCAGCGGACAACTTGCCGATCAATACCACTGGTACATTAGCCAACAACATACCAATCGTCGTCCCCAATACTACCCACATCAGTGCATCACTGTATTTCGCGCCAAGCATAGTCGTAGCGACTTGGGTCTTGTCACCGATCTCGGCAATGAAAAAGGCAATGAAACTGGCGACAAACGGCCCACGGTTGGAGATCTCCTCGTCATCATCGAGCTTATCAGGGATCAGAATCCAGCCGGCCATAACAACAAAACTCACCACCAATACCCACTTAAGCACTTCAGGCGTTAGGTAGTCGGCAACCACAACACCGAGCCAGGCAGCCAAAGCATGGTTGGCAATAGTGGCAAAGAAGATCGCCAGAATAATAGGGATTGGTTTGCGGTAGCGGCTAGCAAGCAGCAAAGACAACAATTGGGTTTTATCGCCAATTTCTGCCAAGGCAACCGACGTAATTGAGATAGCTAAAACACTCACGACATGCTCTTCGGGGCGAGGAAAATTTAAAGAAACCACAGGTAAACGCACATGCCCCACCCCGGTTCATGCTGGTTTACCGATGGTCTCGCCAAACTCACTAGTAGGATAAACGTGAGTCACAAACGCCATGAAGATTTTGCTTCAATTATGTTGACGCTTGTCTTGTCAGGACAAGAGGCTACTCCCCAAAGGTGCGGCAATTCTACACATAGCTCAGGCTAAGTACAAGGTACAAAAAAGGGCCCGTTAGGGCCCTTTTTCCAACCAAGATTATTCTTGTGGAATTAACCTTGTGGAGACAGCACGATTTCTACTCGGCGGTTCTGGGCACGGCCCTGTTCGTTTTCGTTAGACGCAATCGGGTGTGATTCACCCATACCTTTTGTCACGATACGGTTGCTGGCTACACCACCACGCATAAGCTCGTTACTTACTTCGCTAGCACGCACCTGGGACAGGCGTAGGTTGTAAGATGCCGCACCTGTACTGTCAGTAAAACCATAAACATTTAGCATGGTTTCATCATATTCTTTGGCAACCAGCGCCACACTGCTAAGGGCGTTTTTAGCCTGGCCACTCAGCGCGGTGTCATCAACACCAAAGGTAATGGTGTTTGGCATGTTCAGGACAATATTGTCGCCGTCACGGGTTACGCTGATACCGGTGGATTGCAGTTGCTTGCGTAGTTCAGCTTCCTGCACATCCATGTAGTAACCGATACCGCCACCCAGCGCAGCACCCGAAGCCGCACCAATCAGGGCACCCTTACCACGGTCGCTCTTGCTCGAAGACGCAGCACCGATAGCAGCACCCGCCACCGCACCGATGATTGAGCCACTGGTCGCTTTCGCAGTTTGATCTTCACCAGTATAAGGGTTGGTTGTTGAACAACCTGTTGCAACCACAGCCGTTGCCGTAGCAAACACCAGGTTACGAATCCATTTGCTAGATTTAGCGCGATTAGTCAAATCCATATTGTTTACCTTTCTTATTCTCGGCTCTGGGCCGATGTCATTGTGTGCAGCGTCTTTGGCAAGCCAAAGCTGTTCATTGGCGGCAGTATTGTATCTGGCCGTCATTAGCTCATATCAGAACAATGTCAAAAAACTCCATACCCTGACAAGCTAGGCACATTAATTTAAGCAAATTAATCAAAGATGACCAAAAAACATGCACTCCCCCTACTAGCGCAGGGGTTGGCAAGGTATACTGGATCGTTACTAAAAATCTCTCAATCCATTAATCACGCGAAGCTGACAATGCAGAAATACGATATTAAAACCTTTCAGGGCATGATCCTCGCGCTGCAGGATTACTGGGGCCAACAGGGTTGTACTATTGTGCAACCTCTGGACATGGAAGTAGGTGCAGGTACCTCTCACCCGATGACATGTCTTCGTGCTCTGGGTCCAGAACCTATTGCAGCAGCGTATGTGCAACCATCACGTCGTCCAACTGACGGCCGCTACGGCGAGAACCCGAACCGCCTTCAGCACTACTACCAGTTCCAGGTGATCATCAAACCATCACCGGACAATATCCAGGAGCTATACCTAGGTTCACTAGAAGCCCTTGGCATCGACACCCAAGTCCACGATATCCGTTTCGTAGAAGATAACTGGGAAAACCCAACGCTAGGTGCTTGGGGCCTTGGCTGGGAAGTATGGCTAAACGGTATGGAAGTGACCCAGTTCACTTACTTCCAGCAAGTCGGTGGCCTTGAGTGTAAGCCAGTCACTGGCGAAATCACTTACGGTATCGAGCGTCTTGCAATGTACATCCAGGGTGTTGACTCGGTGTACGACCTAGTATGGACAGACGGCCCGCTAGGTAAAGTGACATACGGTGATATCTTCCACCAGAACGAAGTTGAGCAATCGACTTACAACTTTGAATACGCAGACGTAGACTTCCTTTTCACTTTCTTCGATCAGTGCGAGAAAGAGTGTCAGGAGCTACTAGCACTAGAGAAACCTCTACCGCTACCTGCTTACGAACGTATTCTAAAAGCAGGCCATGCATTCAACCTTCTTGATGCACGCAAAGCCGTTTCTGTTACAGAGCGCCAGCGCTACATCCTGCGCATCCGTAACCTCACCAAGCAAGTGGCTGAAGCCTACTACGCTTCTCGTGAAGCTCTTGGCTTCCCAATGTGCAAAAAAGACAAGTAAGGATCACGCATGGCTGAACACAATTTCCTTATTGAACTTGGTACCGAAGAGCTACCGCCAACGGCACTACGCACACTGGCAGAAGCATTTGCGACCAACTTCGAAGCTGAGCTAAAAGCAGCGGATCTCCCACACCAAGGTGTGAAATGGTTTGCTTCCCCTCGCCGCCTAGCACTTAAAGTTGCCGGTCTTGCTGAAAACCAGCCTGACAAGGTGGTTGAAAAGCGCGGTCCAGCTGTTTCTGTGGCATTTGACGCTGAAGGCAATGCAACCAAAGCGGCTCAAGGCTGGGCACGCGGTAACGGTATTACCGTTGACCAAGCTGACCGCCTTGTTACCGACAAAGGTGAATGGCTGCTGTTCAAACAAGAAGTCAAAGGCCAAGCGGCTGACGCACTGCTTTGCGACATGGCAGCAAACGCTCTGGCTAAATTGCCAATCCCTAAGCCAATGCGCTGGGGTGACAAAGACACCCAGTTTATCCGTCCAGTTAAAACCCTGACTATGCTTCTGGGTGACAAGCTGATCCCGGGTACTATCCTTGGTGTAGAATCTGCACGTACTATCCGTGGCCACCGCTTTAT
This sequence comes from Photobacterium rosenbergii, assembly GCF_003026455.1. Classification (GTDB taxonomy): domain Bacteria; phylum Pseudomonadota; class Gammaproteobacteria; order Enterobacterales; family Vibrionaceae; genus Photobacterium; species Photobacterium rosenbergii. The sequence continues at coordinate 42,503 of NZ_PYMB01000025.1, read as the reverse complement.
GGGTGAAGCTGAGTTTACTATCGACAACGCCGATCAGTACCCAGCAATCCTGGAAGAGCGCGGCAAGGTAATGGCTGATTACGAAGCACGTAAAGCCATCATCCTAGCGGATGCCCAGAAAGCAGCTGAAGCGGTTGGTGGTAAAGCTGACCTTGAAGATGAGCTGGTCGAAGAAGTAACGTCTCTGGTTGAATGGCCAGTGGTATTGACTGCATCTTTCGAAGAAGACTTCCTCAACGTACCGTCTGAAGCGCTGGTTTACACCATGAAAGGTGACCAGAAGTACTTCCCGGTTTACGACGCTGAAGGCAACCTAGTACCGAAGTTCATCTTCGTAACCAACATCATCTCGAAAGATCCTCAGCAAATCATCGAAGGTAACGAGAAAGTTGTCCGCCCTCGCCTTGCTGATGCCGAGTTCTTCTTCAACACCGACCGTAAGCGCCCGCTGATCGATCGTCTGCCTGAACTAGAAACGGCTATCTTCCAGAAGCAGCTGGGTACCATCAAAGACAAGACTGACCGTATCACAGAGCTAGCTGGTTACATTGCCGAGAAGATCGATGCCGATGTGACTAATGCTAAGCGTGCTGGCCTGCTAGCCAAGTGTGACCTAATGACCTCTATGGTATTCGAATTTACCGATACCCAGGGTGTAATGGGCATGCACTACGCTCGCCATGATGGTGAAGCAGAAGAAGTGGCATTGGCACTAAACGAGCAGTACATGCCACGTTTTGCCGGTGACGAACTACCAAGCACTGGTGTTTCAGCTTCCGTTGCAATGGCAGACAAGCTAGATACGCTAGTGGGTATCTTTGGTATTGGCCAGGCTCCTAAAGGCTCTGACCCATTTGCCCTTCGCCGTGCTGCACTAGGTGTACTGCGCATCATCGTTGAGAAAGGCTACAACCTAGACTTGGTTGACCTGATTGCCAAAGCGCAATCACTGTTCGGTGATAAGCTCACTAACGCCAATGTGGCAGACGAAGTGATCGACTTCATGCTAGGCCGCTTCCGTGCTTGGTACCAAGACGAAGGCCACAGCGTGGATGTTATCCAGGCGGTACTGGCACTACGTCCTACCCAACCAGCAGATTTCGACAAGCGTGTTAAAGCGGTAACCCACTTCCGCTCTCTAGATGCTGCTGAATCACTGGCAGCTGCGAACAAGCGTGTAGGTAACATCCTAGCGAAATTTGACGGTGAACTGGCGGCAGATGTAGATAGCAGCCTATTAGTTGAAGATGCAGAGAAAGCATTGGCGACTGATATTGCATCAACACTAGCACAGCTTGCACCTGTCTTTGCCGAAGGTGATTACCAGCAAGCATTGTCTGAGTTGGCTAACCTGCGCGAGCCAGTTGATGCGTTCTTCGATAACGTAATGGTTATGGCCGATGACGAGAAACTAAAAGTGAACCGTCTGACTATGCTGAACCAACTACGTAACGAGTTCCTAAAAGTGGCTGATATTTCGCTACTACAAAAGTAATCGCGAACTCGCTAATTGTAATCTCAAGCCCCGGTTTAACCCGGGGCTTTTTTTGGCCATTGCCACACCTTGAGTTTCCCATCCTCGCCTATTTCCTTGCCTAACAACGATATTGTTCCCAGCCAAATTAAACCATGCCCCTACTTCGCTGTTTCACGTGAAACGCAGTAACAATAGCACTTAAAATCGACACCGTTTCACGTGGAACAATATAGTAATCAATATCAGAACCTGCGCAGCTAGACTTTGTATTGAAGCAGAGATCCTCACTGGGATGGCAACAAAATGATGGGAAGGGGATCTAGTGTTACAAAGGGTTTAATAAAACGCTTTGTTAAGGTATGTTGACGAACAGCACAACATAAACCATAACCATATCGCATAAGATAAACACAACGCCCCGAGGTCAGAAGTAAAGATGGAGTTTTCTACATTTGGTGACAAGTTCGCCCGCTACTCAGGTATCACCCAGTTAATGGATGATTTGAACGATGGATTACGCAACCCCGATGCCATCATGCTCGGCGGCGGTAACCCAGCCCAAATCCCTGAAATGGTAGAGTACTTCAACCAGCTCTGCAGCCAGATGGCAGCAACGGGTGAGCTGACGCAGGCACTGACCAATTACGACGGCCCGCAGGGAAAAAATATTTTTATCAATGCCCTCGCCGAGCTATTAAAATCTCGCTATGGATGGGACATCAGTGCCAAGAATATCGCGCTGACCAACGGGAGCCAAAGTGCCTTCTTCAACCTGTTTAACCTATTGGCTGGCCAGTTCAAGGACGGCACCAAAAAGAAAATCCTACTGCCATTGGCACCGGAGTACATCGGCTATGGGGACTCGGGTTTAAGCGAAGATATGTTTATCTCGTACAAGCCTGAAATCAGCCTACTTGAAAATGGCCTGTTCAAATACCATGTGGACTTCAAGCACTTGGTGGTTGATGACAGTATCGGTGCCATCTGTGCCTCTCGCCCGACCAACCCCACGGGGAATGTCCTGACCGACGAAGAAATCCACCACCTTGACCAGTTGGCCCGAGAACACCAGATCCCACTCATCATTGATAATGCCTACGGAATGCCGTTCCCAGATATTATTTTTGAAGATGTCACCCCATTCTGGAACGACAACACTATCTTGTGCATGAGCCTATCTAAGCTTGGCTTGCCGGGTGTCCGATGCGGAATTGTGGTTGCCAGCGAAGAAATTGCGACAGCGATAGCCAACATGAATGGCGTACTCAGCTTGGCACCGGGCAGTGTCGGCCCAGCTATCGGTTACAAGATGATTGAGCAAAATGACCTGATGCGCCTTAGCGAAGATGTCATCAAACCTTTCTACCTGCGCAAGTCCAAGCATGCAGTTGAGATGTTGCAACAGGCTATTACTGATTCCCGATTTAGGATCCACAAACCCGAAGGCGCAATGTTCCTGTGGCTGTGGTTCAAGGATTTGCCAATTAGCACCATGGAATTATATCGCCGCCTGAAAGCCCGGGGGGTGCTCATTGTGCCTGGGGAATATTTCTTTATTGGCCTTGATGAGGACTGGCAGCACGGTCACGAATGCCTACGTATGAACTACGTACAAGAAGATGAAGTAATGCGTAAGGGCATTGCTATCATTGCTGAGGAAGTGGAAAAAGCCTACCAAGAACACTAACCCCCCAGCACTTACAACGATGCAGTTTAGACAGGCTACTCCGGTAGCCTGTTTTGTTTTCGCCACCAACAAAAGAGCTCAATGAACAATGTGGCTTGCTGCAAAAGCAAAGGCATTTTAGTAATGCTCCCACCAGCATCTTATTGACACAACGTTGATAACACAGGCCTTCCATCTCTAACGAGCAAACTGTTCATACTCCATTAGCTGTAAAATTATTCCGTGCAAATAACATCGCCACCTGCCACCTGTTGAGGTTTAGCCTTTTCGAACATCTGAGCATCGCATTGGTTTGTTGGTATAAGAAGAGTGGCTTCTCTAGAAGTTTGTTCTTTGTTAGATAGCCTTATCTTTTTCAACAAAGTTTCACGTGAAACAGGAAGGCAGCGTATCAAGGTAATTACGGAGATGAACGGATGTACCATCCTTACCAAGTAGCCTTTGTTAACGTAGAGCATCCTAACCAAGGTACTGGCTTTGAAATTGACTAGGCTGTTAACCCTTCAACCTTGTTTCAAGGTTAACTGTGCATGAGCCTGAGGTATCCACCAATGAAAGATAGTCGACTAAAACAAAGGATAGGAAAAAGGAAGAATAAAAAAGGCCAGCACGCTGGCTGACCTTTCACACCTCTAACGGAATAATATCACCGTGTAAGATTACTCGCTTTCAAGCAAGCGGCGACCGTTGATCGCAATCTTACGCGGCTTCTGCTCTTCAGGGATCTCGCGCTCAAGATCAATATGCAGCAGGCCATTTTCCATCTCGGCACCGACCACTTTTACGTAATCAGCCAACTGGAACTTACGCTCAAAGTCACGCTCAGCAATGCCTTGGTACAGGTACTGGCGTTCTGCCTCACCATTCGCTTCGCGGGTACCACGCACAATCAATTTGTTCTGTTGCTGGGTAATATCCAATTGCTCGTCGGCAAAGCCTGCCACAGCCATGGTAATACGATAGTGGTTTTCATCTTGCTGTTCGATGTTGTATGGCGGGTAACCGGCATTTGCGTTGGTTGCCGATTTCTCCATTTGGTTGAATAGGCGATCGAAGCCGATAGCAGAGCGGTATAGAGGAGTGAAATCTAGGTTACGCATAAACTTTATCCTTCTTATGAAGCAATACATTAAACGATTGAATTGTCGAAGTGGCTTTCCTTCTGCGGACAAGCCGGTCGCAGGCCCAATCTATGGCACCTTGCTCTTCATAAATATATATAGGGTCATCACAACACGATTCCAACCCCAGCAATAAAATTTTTTATCCGTGCACCCACCAACGCTACACCTTACAACCAATTAGGGCATGATAATTGGTAAAAGGAAGTGATGTACGGCTACCGGTATGCCGAACAATATTGATTGCGTGCGGACTTAGGTCGTGGCCCGCCTTCCCTGCGGCTTTTACTCAAAAACTTTTTCTAGCTAGATGGCAGGAATAAAAAAACGCCGCACTAAGTGCGGCGTTTCTAAGCTGAATCAAGGTACGCTTTTAATTACACGTCCAGGTTCGCATTCAGGGCGTTCGCCTCGATGAAGTTACGACGCGGCTCTACGTGATCACCCATAAGTGTTGTGAACAGCTCATCCGCAGCAACTGCATCGTTGATAGTTACCTGCATCATACGGCGCGTTTCAGGATCCATAGTGGTTTCCCAAAGCTGCTCAGGGTTCATCTCACCCAGACCTTTGTATCGCTGTAGCGACAGGCCGCGGCGGGACTCTTTAATCAGCCACTCCAATGCTTCCTTGAAGCTACTTACCGGTTGCTTGCGCTCACCACGTTGTACGTAGGCAGACTCCTCAAGCAGTTCAAACAAAGCTTCAGACAATGATGCCAGTTTGCCGTACTCTTTCGAGTTAAGCAGGTCGGCACTTAGCAGGTATTCATGCTCTACACCGTGGGTACGTACCGTCACTTTTGGCAGGTACAGGCCCTGCTCTTCGTCACGAACCACAGCATAAGTGTACTGGCTCTCACCTGATTGCTTAGCATTCAACGCAACAACCAACGCCTTGCTCCAAGCTTCAACATCAGCTTCGTTACTAAGCATCTCTGCCGCCAAACGAGGCTGGTAAGTAAACTCGTTTAGCATCAGCGTCGGGTAACGACGGCTCATACGCTCAATAAGTTTATTTGCGCCGTTGAACTGCTTAACCAAAGATTCCAGTGCTTCACCAGAAATTGCAGGAGCACCCTCAGCGGTAAACAGCGCAGCATTATCCAGAGCCAAAGCAACCTGGTACTGGCCCATGTCCTCGTCATCCTGGATATATTGCTCCTGCTTGCCCTTCTTAACCTTGTAAAGCGGTGGCTGCGCGATGTAGATATGACCACGTTCGATCAGCTCAGGCATCTGACGGTAGAAGAATGTCAGCAGTAGCGTACGGATGTGGGAACCATCGACATCGGCATCGGTCATGATGATGATGTTGTGGTAACGCAGTTTATCCGGGTTGTATTCGTCACGGCCGATACCACAGCCCATCGCGGTGATCAGTGTTGCGACTTCCTGAGAAGACAGCATCTTGTCGAAGCGGGCTTTCTCAACGTTCAGGATCTTACCTTTCAGCGGTAGGATAGCCTGGTTCTTACGGTTACGACCCTGCTTGGCACTACCGCCCGCAGAGTCACCCTCCACAATGTAGAGTTCAGAAAGGGCTGGGTCTTTTTCCTGACAGTCAGCCAGTTTGCCTGGTAGGCCAGCCAAATCCAGCGCACCTTTACGGCGGGTCATTTCACGTGCTTTACGCGCCGCTTCACGGGCACGAGAGGCATCGATAATCTTGGTACAAACTGTTTTGGCATCCGCTGGGTTTTCCAACAGGAACTCGCTCAGCTTCTCACCCATGGTTGATTCAACCGCAGGCTTCACTTCACTCGATACCAGTTTGTCTTTGGTTTGGCTTGAGAACTTAGGATCTGGCACTTTCACCGAGACAACCGCAGTCAAACCTTCACGGGCATCATCACCCGATGTCGCGGTTTTGGCTTTCTTCGAATAACCTTCCTTATCCATGAAGTTATTCAGGGTACGGGTCAATGCACCACGGAAACCAGCAAGGTGGGTACCACCATCGCGCTGCGGGATGTTGTTGGTGAAACAGTAGATGTTTTCCTGGAAGCCATCATTCCACTGCATCGCCACTTCAACACCGATGCCATCTTCGCGGGTAAACTCGAAGTGGAACACTTTCGGGTGGATTGGCGTTTTGTTGCGGTTAAGGTGTTCAACGAAAGCACGGATACCACCTTCGTACATGAAGTGGTCCTGCTTGTCTTCCTCACGCTCGTCAATCAACTTGATCGACACACCTGAGTTTAGGAACGACAGTTCACGTAGGCGCTTAGCCAGGATTTCATATTGGAATTCAATATTACTGAAAGTCTCTGCGCTCGGCCAGAAACGGATACGGGTACCGGTTTTCTCAGTTTCACCAATAATACCCAGTGGCGCCTGAGGCTCGCCATGGTGGTAAACCTGCTGGTGGATAGAACCACCACGATTGATAGTTAGCTCAACTTTTTCGGACAGGGCATTCACAACAGAAACACCTACCCCGTGCAAACCACCAGAAACCTTGTACGAGTTGTCATCGAACTTACCACCAGCGTGAAGTACCGTCATGATAACTTCCGCTGCCGACACGCCTTCTTCAGGGTGCATTTCAGTCGGGATACCACGACCATCATCACTTACAGACACAGAACCATCTTCGTGGATAGTGACGATGATATCTTCACAGTGGCCAGCAAGAGCTTCGTCGATAGAGTTATCGACTACCTCAAATACCATGTGGTGCAAGCCTGTACCGTCATCGGTATCGCCAATATACATCCCTGGGCGCTTACGTACCGCATCAAGGCCCTTAAGTACCTTGATACTTGATGAATCGTAGTTGTTGGACATTGAGTTACTCTCGCTTAATTTATCCTGCGGTTATTTTACCGTGTTCCACATGAAACATCTTGCCATTTTCATCATGCATTTCCGCTATTTGGTCAATGCTGATCGCACTGATAAAGACTTGCGCCCCGGTCTCTTTCAACCGTTGCGCCAACAGTGCCCGACGATGGCTATCCAGCTCGGAAGCAAAATCATCAATTAAATATATACACTGCTTACCCGTTGCTTCGGTCAGGTGCAATCCTTGCGCAAGGCGCAAAGCACACATCATCAGCTTGAGCTGACCGCGGGAAAGCACATCCTCTACTGGGGTGCCGGCCACCTTCACCCGCAAGTCCGCTTTATGCGGGCCGCTGGCGGTGTAGCCCAATTGGCTATCCCGTTCGAAATTACGCTGAAGCAGTTCAGCATAAGGGGTGTCTTTTTCCCAACCCCGGTAGTACCCGAGTTGGATATCAAATTCAGGCAAAAAGACTTCGCAGATCTCTTTGGCTTTTTGTTTTACGGCTTCGAGATAATCATGCCGCCATTGCGAAATCTCTTCAGCCAATACGCTGAGTTCCTGATCCCAGTAACTCAATTCGCGGTAATGCCTGGCCGTTTTGAGCAAAGCATTACGTTGTTTGGTCAGCCGTTTTACCCGCGCCCAGGCATGATAAAACTGGGGTTCCACGTGAAACACCCCCCAATCAATAAATGAGCGGCGAAACTTCGGACCACCAATAAGTAAATCGAACCCTTCTGGCGTGATCAGTTGCAGCGGTAACAACTGGGCGAGCTGAGCCAATTTCTGACTCCCTTCCCCGCCGATTTTTAGCTCGGTGGTACCATCGCGCTTTTTGTTGATCCCAACAGGGAGCTCTATCGCCGAAGAAGATTGCAAGCGGCCATGGACAAACAGCTCTTGCTGGTCATGGCGGATCACCCTTCCTGTCAGGTGACTTCGGAAAGAACGGCCATGGCCGAGAAAATGGATCGCCTCCAACACACTGGTCTTGCCGCTGCCGTTGGCACCAACAAGAAAATTGAAGCCTGGTGACAATGACAAGTCACAGGCTTCAATATTGCGGAAATCTTTGACGATCAGACGTGTTAACGACATGACCTTATAGCCTGATTGGCATCACCACGTACATGGCATCACCGCTGGCACTGTCTTCCAACAGTGCACTGGCATTAGCATCCGTCAGCGACCAACGTACTTGCTCACACTTGAGGGTGTTAAGCACATCAAGCACGTAACTCACATTGAAACCAATCTCGAGCGGCTCGCCCTCATAGTCAACATCCAGGAACTCTTCGGCTTCTTCCTGCTCTGGGTTGTTGGCAGTAATGCGCATCTCACCCTGTGACAGGTTGAGCCTGACACCACGGAATTTCTCGTTCGACAAGATTGCCGCACGAGAGAAAGCCTTACGCAGTTCATCACAGCTCGCTTCCACAACCTTGGTGCTGTTCTGTGGCATTACGCGGCGATAGTCAGGGAAACGGCCATCTACCAGCTTAGAAGTGAATACGAAATTGTTCACCTCGGCACGGATATTGGAGTGGCCGATCTGCAAGCGCACTTCTTCATCAGGGCTATCAAGCAGGCGCATCAGCTCCATGACCCCTTTGCGAGGAACAATGATTTGCTTGGCTGGCAGTTCGGCACTGGTTGCCACCGAACACACAGCCATCCGGTGACCGTCCGTTGCCACCGAACGCAGCAACTGGCCATCGGTCTCAAACAGCATACCGTTGAGGTAATAGCGCACATCTTGGTGAGCCATCGAGAACTGGGTGCTGTCGATCAACTGGCGCATCTGGCCCTGAGGAAGGGTAATTTCGACTTCGCTCTGCCAGTCTTCGATATTGGGGAAATCAGCAGCTGGTAGTACCGATAGCGTATAACGGCTACGGCCAGAGCGGATAATCGCACGGTCCCCTTCAAGGGAAATAGCAATATTGGCACTGTCAGGCAAGCCTCGGCAGATATCGAGGAACTTGCGCGACGGTACGGTCACGGCCCCTTCTTCGAAGTCGCCTTCCAAGGCCAGCTTGGCAATCATCTCAACTTCGAGATCGGTACCTGTCATCGATAGGCAACCCTGCTCGACAACCAACAGAATATTGCCGAGGATCGGCAATGAAGGACGGCTACCCAATGCACCAGAGACCTGCTGCAGGGGTTTTAGAAGCTGTTCGCGTGCAACTGTAAATTTCATATTAAGATGACAGTGTTCTTATTAGGTTAGAATAATCTTCTTTGATGTCATGGCTTTCCTCACGCAGCTGCTCAATTTTGCGGCACGCGTGTAGCACCGTGGTATGGTCCCGGCCACCAAAGGCATCGCCAATCTCCGGCAAGCTGTGGTTAGTCAGCTCCTTGGCCAGCGCCATCGCCATCTGGCGCGGGCGGGCAACAGAGCGGGAACGGCGCTTGGATAGCATATCAGCCATCTTAATTTTATAGTACTCGGCCACGGTCTTTTGAATATTATCAATCGTGACCAGCTTTTCCTGCAAGGCTAGCAAATCACGCAGTGCCTCACGGACAAAATCAATCGTAATTGCCCGGCCGGTAAAATTGGCGTTGGCAATGACACGGTTCAGTGCCCCTTCCAACTCACGGACATTGGAGCGCAAACGCTTGGCAATGAAGAATGCCACTTCGTCTGCCAGGCGGATATTGTGGTCCTCGGCCTTCTTCATCAGGATCGCCACACGGGTTTCCAATTCCGGCGGCTCAATCGCCACCGTCAGGCCCCAGCCGAAACGTGATTTGAGGCGGTCCTCTACCCCATTAATTTCTCGCGGGTAACGGTCGGAAGTCAGGATGATCTGTTGATTGCCTTCCAGTAGCGCATTGAACGTGTGGAAGAACTCTTCCTGCGAGCGCTCCTTGTTGGCAAAAAACTGGATGTCATCGATCAGCAAGGCGTCGACACTACGGTAGTAGCGTTTGAATTCTTCGATGGCATTGTTCTGTAATGCCTTGACCATATCCTGGACAAAGCGCTCGGAGTGCATGTACACCACTTTGGCATTGGGCTTGCGATCGGCAATGGCATTGCCTACTGCGTGCAACAAGTGAGTTTTACCGAGGCCAGTACCACCGTAGAGGAACAACGGGTTATACGCCGCTCCAGGATTATCGGCTACCTGGCGACAAGCCGCTAGGCCCAATTGGTTCGACTTACCCTCAACAAAATTGTTGAAGTTGTGCTTGGGGTTGACGTTCGAACGGTAACCGGACTGCGATTCAGGCTGGACCGGCGACGGTGCTGGCTCCCAGATACGAGAAGGCGCATCGTCTTCAACCAAAGGTGCCGGAGCCGCTGCGGCAGGCGCCGGGCTCAGTGTAGGCGGTGGCGATACCGGCTGCGGCGGCGGAGCAACAACAGGCTTGCTCCCGACCTCAAAGCGCAGGATCGGCATATCGTTTCCGCAAAACTCATTGAGCAGGCGGTTGATGTTGTTGAGGTACTTATCACGCACCCAATCCAGCACAAAGCGGTTGGGGGCGAACAGGGTCAACGTATTGTCGCTCAACTCGGCTTGAAGCGGTCGAACCCACATACTGAATTCTGTTGCAGGGAGTTCCTCTTGAAGGCGTTGAAGGCACTGCAACCAAAGCGAAGATGACAAGCTCGACTCCACACTGAATAACAAAACACAAAAAGGGATGCAATTTTATACCCGCTGGCTCAGGATCGCCAGCAAAGAGATCGCAGATCAAGTGAATAAGATCCGACTTATTCACATAGATCGCACAATTATACGTGTGATCACCACAATTTTACCCCTGCTTACCCACAAATCCATGAACATCAGCCATTCAACACTCATACTTTTTGTTATTTAAAATAACTCCAAGTTATTTATGGAAACCTATTATTAACAGATAGGATGACTCCAACAGAATATCATCACAGCAACCTGAGGAGTAAACAGGATGAAAAGCTGGGTAATCACTTCATTGACTGCAATCGCCCTAACCTTGTCTGTTAGCCAAACAGCGATGGCTGCCACCGATGTAAAAGTAGGAATGTCAGGACGCTATTTCCCTTTTACTTTTGTTAAGCAAGATCAGCTACAAGGCTTTGAGGTCGATCTGTGGAACGAAATCGGCAAACGCAATGACTACAATGTCGAGTTTGTTACCGCTAACTTCTCAGGTCTGTTCGGTCTATTGGAAACCGGTCGTATCGACACCATTTCCAACCAAATCACCATGACTGAAGAGCGTAAAGGTAAATACCTGTTCTCAGAACCTTACGTAGTTGATGGCGCACAGCTTGTCGTACGCAAAGGCAATGACAAGATCACCAGCACGGATGATCTCGACGGCAAAACAGTCGGTGTTAACCTAGGCTCGAACTACGAGCAGCTACTACGCCAGCTTGATACTGATGGCAGCATTAAAATCAAAACCTACGATACCGGTATCGAGCACGATGTAGCCCTTGGCCGTACCGATGCATTCGTGATGGACCGCCTGTCGTCACTTGAGCTGATCAAAAAAGCTAACCTACCGCTACAGCTGGCAGGTGAACCGTTCGAGAAAATTGAAAACGCCTGGCCATTTGTCCAAGGTGAAAAAGGTGAGAAGCTGCGCGATGAGGTCAATGTTGCCCTTGAAGCAATGCGCAAGGACGGCACCCTGGCTGAAATCTCCATCAAGTGGTTTGATGCCGATATCACCCACTAAGTTCGCTCGCTATCCTTCATATTCACAAGACTCACCCCCGGGTGGGTCTTTGTCGCTGATAAACCACGGTAAATAAGAAGACACCACTATGGGTTTTGATTTTGACTACATGCTCTCCCTGATGCCGATCCTGTTCAACTACCTCGGCACCACCATGGGAATGGCACTTTGGGGCCTGGTATTTGCCCTGATCATTGCATTGGTACTGGCCCTGCTTCGAATTTACCGCATCCCGGTGCTCGATCAGCTTAGCCAGCTCTATATCAGTTTCTTCCGTGGCACCCCGCTACTAGTACAGCTGTTCCTGCTCTACTACGGCCTGCCACAGGTGATGCCGGTATTTGTCGGCCTCGATGCCTTTACTGCAGCGGTTATCGGCCTGAGCCTACACTTTGCCGCCTATATGGCCGAGAGTATCCGGGCTGCCATTATTGGTATCGACCGCAGCCAGCGGGAAGCCAGCCTGTCGATAGGCATGACCGAGCTGCAAGCAATGCGCCGTATCATCCTGCCGCAGGCTACCCGGGTCGCCCTGCCTTCGCTGATGAACTATTTTATCGACATGATCAAATCGACCTCACTGGCCTTCACCCTCGGGGTGGCAGAAATTATGGCTACGGCCCAGATGGAAGCCTCTTCAAGCTTCAAGTTCTTCGAAGCCTTCCTTGCGGTTGCCCTGATTTACTGGGGTATCGTCCTTGTCCTGACCCGGGTACAAAACTGGGCGGAAGCCAAACTTAACAGGGCTTATACACGATGATTAAGATTGAAAACCTGACCAAACGCTTTGGTGATGCGACGATTTTCTCCGGCTTGGATCTGACGATCAGTAAAGGGGAAATCGTAGTAGTGATCGGCCCATCAGGTACCGGTAAGTCGACCCTGCTGCGCTGTATCAATTTCCTCGAAACCGCTGATGAAGGCCACCTGACCCTAGGCGACGTCTCGGTCGAGAGCCAGAAGGCAGGACAAAAAGAAATCTTAGCACTGCGCCGGCAAACCGGCTTTGTCTTCCAGAACTATGCCCTGTTTGCCCACCTGACGGCGCGACAAAACATTGCCGAAGGGCTGATCACAGTCAAAGGCTGGAACAAAGAGGAAGCCTATAACAAGGCGCAGCAAATCCTAGACGATATCGGCTTAGGCGATAAAGGCGACCAATACCCTGCAGCGTTATCAGGCGGGCAGCAACAACGGGTTGGCATCGGCCGTGCCATGGCACTCGAAGCAGAACTGTTGCTGTTTGACGAGCCGACATCGGCGCTGGATCCCGAATGGGTCGGCGAAGTGCTGAGCCTGATGCAGAAACTGGCGACACGACACCAAACGATGTTGGTCGTCACCCACGAAATGCAATTTGCACGCGAAGTGGCCGATCGAGTGATCTTTATGGCCGATGGCAGCTTCGTCGAGCAAGGTACACCGGATCAGATCTTCGGTAACCCGCAAGATCCGAGGCTGAAAAAGTTCCTGAGCCAGGTCGGGATCCGTTAAGGATCCTTGCACTCCTGCGTATAGGAAGTATAATTCAGCGCCCGCAGTTCTCTGCTGGGCATAATTATTGACTATTTAAGAGTCAGTGATTACAATTCCGCCTCTTTGATTAGAGGCAACGACTGAAAACAGTCGCTAAACTCTAACCAAACTTAAAAACTGATCAGTTAATTTAAGGTAAAACCCATGAAACGCACTTTTCAACCTTCAGTTCTAAAGCGCAAGCGTACTCACGGCTTCCGTGCACGCATGGCTACTAAGAACGGTCGCGCAACTATCAATGCACGTCGCGCTAAAGGCCGTAAGCGTCTTTCTAAGTAATCATTAGATTATTTTGAGTAAGCACGCTTTCTCTCGGGAGTTACGTCTGTTAACTCCCGAACATTACAAACAAGTCTTCCAGCAAGCTCATCGTGCTGGCTCTCCCCACTTAACTATTCTTGCCCGCAATAACAACCTTGACCATCCGCGTCTTGGCTTGGCTGTCCCTAAGAAACAGATTAAAACTGCCGTTGGCCGTAACAAATTCAAGCGTGTCGTACGCGAGAGTTTCCGCCAAAAGCAACACGATCTGCCGGCGAAGGATTTTGTCGTTATCGCCAAGAAGAGTGCCAGTGAACTGAGCAACGAAGAACTTTTCAAGCTGCTAGATAAATTATGGCATCGCCTGTCTCGCCCTTCGCGTGGCTAGTCATTGGACTAGTCCGCTTTTACCAACTGGCAATTAGCCCTCTCATCGGGCCGCGTTGTCGCTTCACCCCTACCTGTTCCCAATACGCGATCGAAGCCATAAAAACGCACGGAGCACTAAAAGGAGGTTGGTTCGCGGCGAAACGTCTATTAAGATGTCATCCTTTAAACGACGGTGGTTATGACCCCGTTCCGCCAACCAAGCATAACGACAGAGATAAGTAACGATGGATTCCCAACGCAATATTCTGTTAATTGCCCTACTGTTTGTCTCTTTCCTGCTGTTCCAGCAGTGGAATACTGACAGCAACCCGCAACCGCAGGGTGTAGCGCAACAAGTAACTCACAGTGGTGATGTCCCTTCGCATTCCGCTGACGGCCAGCCTATCACTGACCAAAGCACGTCAAACAACCTTATCACCATTAACACTGATGTACTGGCGCTTACTGTCGATACGCTTGGTGGTGACATCATCGAAGCCAAACTACTGGCTTACGACAACGAATTGGAATCGGAAGACCCGTTCGTTCTTCTAAAGAATGACCCAAGCCACAGCTACACGGCTCAATCAGGTCTTATCGGTGCCCAGGGTATCGATACCGCAGCCGGCCGTGCCCAGCTACAAGTTTCTGCTGACAGCTTTACGCTGGAAGATGGCCAAGATGAACTGCGTGTTCCGATGACCTTCGAGCAGGACGGTATCAGCTACACCAAAACTATCATCGTTAAGCGCGACAGCTACGCGGTAGATGTTGAATACACCATCAACAACCAATCAGAGCAGCCAGCTAGCGTGCAAATGTATGCCCAGCTTAAGCAGAACCTGATGGATGACGGTGGCAGCCTGACCATGCCGACTTACCGTGGTGGTGCTTACTCAGCCGACAACGTGAAGTACAAGAAATACAGCTTCGACGATATGCAGGACAAGAACTTGAACCTGGATATGAATCAAGGCTGGGCGGCAATGATGCAGCACTACTTTGTCACTGCATGGATCCCACGCGCAGACCAAGCGAGCAACCTATACACCCGCACCAGTAATGGCCAGGGTTACATCGGTGTTCGCATGCCAACAACCACTGTTGCACCAGGTAGTGAGGAGTCACTAACTGCTACGCTATGGGTTGGTCCTAAGCTACAAGACCAAATGGCAGCAACAGCACAGAACCTAAACCTAACCGTTGACTACGGCTGGCTATGGTTCATCGCAAGCCCACTACACAGCCTACTGTCGTTCATCCAAGGTATCGTGGTGAACTGGGGTCTAGCGATCATCATCCTAACCTTCATCGTTCGTGGTGCGATGTACCCGCTAACCAAAGCGCAGTACACCTCTATGGCGAAAATGCGTATGCTGCAGCCAAAACTGCAGGCAATGCGTGAGCGCCTGGGCGACGACCGCCAGCGCATGAGCCAGGAAATGATGGAACTGTACAAGAAAGAGAAAGTGAACCCATTGGGTGGCTGTCTACCAATCTTGCTACAGATGCCAATCTTCATCGCCCTATACTGGGCACTGATGGAGTCAGTTGAGCTACGTCACGCGCCGTTCTTCGGTTGGATCCACGACCTATCAGCACAGGACCCGTTCTACATCCTGCCGATCCTGATGGGTGCGACCATGTTCCTGATCCAGAAGATGAGCCCAACAACAGTTACCGACCCGATGCAACAGAAGATCATGACCTTCATGCCGGTGATGTTCACCTTCTTCTTCCTGTTCTTCCCGTCAGGTCTAGTGCTGTACTGGCTAGTCTCTAACATCGTAACACTTATCCAGCAGACGCTAATTTACCGCTCGCTGGAGAAGAAAGGCCTGCATAGCAAATAGTGCAGACCCATGTTGAGATAAAAGGCGGCCTGCGGGCCGCCTTTTTTATTCCCTTAACCCCGGGCGCTTGCCTTTGCTGGGCAATCGCCACTACTCTGTTTACAATTGCAGCGTATTTATCAAGCTAAGCCAAAATTATGACTGAACATACAGATACCATTGTTGCCCAAGCCACCCCGCCGGGACGTGGCGGCGTCGGCATTATCCGCGTCTCGGGTCCGAAAGCCAAAGAAGTCGCCCTTGCTGTTGCCGGCCGCGAACTCAAGCCTCGCTATGCCGAGTACCTGCCCTTCAAGAACGAAGACGGCACGGCATTGGATCAGGGTATTGCATTGTTCTTTAAAGGACCGAACTCCTTTACTGGCGAAGATGTGCTGGAACTGCAGGGCCATGGTGGTCCGGTATTGATGGATATGATGATCCGCCGCATCCTGGAAATCGACGGGATCCGCGCAGCACGTCCGGGTGAGTTCTCGGAGCGCGCCTTCATGAACGACAAGCTCGACCTCGCGCAGGCAGAGGCGATTGCCGACCTGATTGATGCCAGTTCAGAGGAAGCGGCGAAAAGTGCCTTCAAATCGCTCCAGGGGGCCTTCTCGGTGCGTGTCAACGAGCTGGTGGAAGCCCTTATCCACCTCCGTATATATGTCGAGGCAGCCATTGATTTCCCAGAAGAGGAAATCGACTTCTTATCAGATGGTAAAGTCGCGGGCGATCTCAATGGTATTATCGACCGCCTTGATGCGGTGCGCCGCGAAGCCAACCAGGGCGCGATTATGCGCGAAGGTATGAAGGTAGTGATTGCCGGCCGCCCTAATGCCGGTAAATCCAGCCTGCTCAATGCCCTGTCAGGCAAAGATAGCGCCATTGTGACCGACATCGCTGGTACCACCCGTGACGTCCTGCGCGAGCATATCCACATTGACGGTATGCCACTGCATATCATCGACACTGCCGGCCTGCGCGAGGCCTCTGACGAAGTAGAGCGCATCGGTATCGAACGCGCGTGGGAAGAAATCCAACAGGCTGACCGGGTGCTGTTCATGGTGGACAGTACTACCACTGACGCCACCGACCCAGCCGAGATCTGGCCAGAGTTTGTCGAGCGTCTACCTGAAGGCCTGGGCATTACCGTGATCCGCAACAAGGTCGAGCTAACAGGTGAAGATACTGGCATTTGCCACGTCAACAACCCAACATTAATCCGCCTGTCTGCCCGTACCGGTGATGGGGTTGAGCCACTGCGTGAGCACCTCAAGGAGTGCATGGGCTTTGCGGGGACGACCGAAGGGGGCTTTATGGCCCGTAGGCGCCACCTCGATGCGCTAGAGCGCGCAGCAAGCCATTTAGAGACGGGTAAAGAGCAGCTTGAAGGTTTCATGGCCGGGGAAATCCTTGCCGAAGAACTGCGCCTCTCCCAGCAGCACTTGAGTGAAATCACCGGTGAGTTCACCTCCGATGATCTACTCGGCCGGATCTTTACCTCGTTCTGTATCGGTAAGTAATCGATCCCGCCAACGCGATCCCCTCCCACAGCCTGTTTCGGATCCTCGGGGCAGGCTGTGAATAACCTTTCGAAAAAGATCCCCCTTCCCGCAAGATCAGGCTTTCATCCGTGCTCTGAGCCAGTACAATGCTGTGTATAAATTTGTTGTGAATATCTACACAGGTATCAGACCATGAGCCATATCACCCTTATTACCGGCAGTACCCTAGGCGGTGCCGAATATGTCGCAGACCACCTCAGTGACTTGCTCGAACAAGCCGGCCACAGCACCGAAATTACCAATCAGGCCGTATTAGAACAGCTCTCCACTGACCATATTTGGCTGGTGGTCTGCTCCACCCATGGCGCAGGCGAGTTTCCAGACAACTTCCAGCCTTTCGTAGAGCAGTTGAACAGCCAACAGCCGGATCTTTCCCGCTTACGCTACGGTGTAATCGGCCTGGGTGACTCCAGTTACGATACATTCTGTGCCGCAGCCAAGAATATTGATCAACAACTGGCAAAATTGGGGGCGAGCCGCCTTGGTGAACGGCTGGAAATTGATGTTTCACAGGATCCGGTACCGGAAGATCCGGCAGAGGCATGGTTGGAAAACTGGAAAAAACACCTAAATTGAGCAAAAAACGCACAAATATTTACTCAGTGTTTTACGAACCGTAAACTTTTTTCTGTGGATAACTATAGATCTAAACGGTGATCAACCGATAGTTATCCATTTAATAACTTATCAGCCCTTCCCCCCCTGTTGATAACTAGCAATTTTGATCCCAGCTAATCCTTGTAGAGATCCATGCTGCTCCACAACAAATGATCCTCCCTAACATCATGATCATTAGGATCATTTATCACTTATCCACACGATCGGGCGATCTATATAATAGATCTAACAGAAGATCTCTTTAAAAGATCTTATATATATTTAAGAGCATCATTCTCTCGGATCAAATGATCTTCAGGAAAGATTCTCTCCACGACTGAAACAGGATAGAATGTTGCACCTTTGCTCAAAGATAACTCACTGGCAATTTTGAATACCCGAGGTAGTTTCATGTTTTACCAGGACAATTTTGATGTCATCGTCGTAGGTGGCGGCCATGCCGGTACTGAAGCCGCATTGGCGGCAGCGCGTATGGGACAAAAAACCCTGCTGCTGACACACAACATTGATACGTTGGGACAGATGTCATGCAACCCAGCAATCGGCGGGATCGGGAAAGGACACCTGGTTAAAGAAGTTGACGCCCTTGGTGGTTTAATGGCCCGGGCGATCGACAAAGGCGGGATCCAGTTCCGTACTTTGAATTCGTCTAAAGGCCCTGCTGTGAGGGCAACACGTGCCCAGGCAGACCGCGCCCTGTACAAGGCTGCTGTTCGCGAAGTGCTGGAAAACCAGCCAAACCTAATGCTGTTCCAGCAGTCTGTTGACGATCTGATCATTGAAAATGATCGTGTCGTGGGTGCAGTGACTGAAATGGGTCTTAAATTCCGTGCCAAAGCGGTCGTTTTGACCGTAGGGACATTCCTAGGCGGTAAGATCCACATCGGTCTCGAAAATTACAGTGGTGGCCGTGCTGGCGATCCACCGTCGATCGCATTGGCTTCACGCCTACGTGAAATGCCATTCCGTGTTGATCGCCTTAAGACAGGTACGCCACCGCGTATCGATGCACGCAGTGTTGACTTCAGCCAGCTGCAGGCACAGCATGGTGACAACCCAACACCACTGTTCTCGTTTATGGGCAAAGCTTCGGATCATCCACGCCAGATCCCGTGCTTTATTACCCACACCAACGAGAAAACCCATGATGTGATCCGTAATAACTTGGATCGTAGCCCGATGTACTCTGGGGTGATCGAGGGGATCGGCCCGCGCTATTGCCCGTCGATTGAAGACAAGGTGATGCGCTTTGCTGACAAAGACAGCCACCAGATCTTCATCGAGCCTGAAGGCTTGACCACCCATGAGTTGTACCCGAACGGTATTTCCACCAGCTTACCGTTTGACGTTCAGATGCAAATCGTTCGTTCGATGAAAGGCTTCGAAAACGCCAATATCGTCCGTCCAGGTTATGCTATCGAGTATGATTTCTTCGATCCGCGTGATTTGAAGCAGACTTTCGAGACCAAATTTATCAATGGCCTGTTCTTTGCTGGCCAGATTAACGGTACAACTGGCTATGAAGAAGCAGCAGCACAAGGCTTGTTGGCCGGTATGAACGCTGCGCTACTGGCACAGGATCGCGAAGGCTGGAGCCCGCGCCGTGACCAAGCTTATATGGGCGTACTGATCGATGATTTGTCGACCATGGGAACCAAAGAGCCGTACCGTATGTTCACTTCCCGCGCCGAGTACCGTCTCCTGCTGCGTGAAGACAATGCAGATTTGCGCCTAACAGAGATTGGCCGTGAGTTTGGCCTGGTTGATGATGAGCGCTGGGCGCGTTTCAACCAGAAGCTGGAAAATATGGAACAGGAACGCCAGCGATTGAAAGGTATTTGGGTGACACCGACTTCTGAACAGGTCGAAGCGGTAAACCAAATTCTAAAAACGCCTATCGTCCGTGAAGCCAGTGGTGAAGATTTGCTGCGTCGCCCTGAAGTGACTTACAACCAGCTTACCGGCATCGAGATGTTTGGCCCGGCCCACGAAGATAGCCAGGCCAGTGAGCAGGTTGAGATCCAGGTGAAATACCAAGGTTATATCGATCGCCAGAAAGACGAAGTGGAAAAATCCCTGCGTCACGAGAAGACCAAGCTACCGTTTGACCTTGAATACAGCGTGGTCAAAGGCTTGTCGAATGAAGTGATTACCAAGCTGAACGACGCCAAACCGGAAACCATTGGTATGGCATCACGTATTTCAGGTATCACCCCGGCAGCCATTTCCCTGCTATTGGTGTACCTCAAGAAGCAAGGCTTGCTGAAAAAAGGCGAATAGGAGTAATTTGTGAAACAACGTCTGGTGCAACTGATAGCACAAACTGATCTCACAGTCACAGAACAGCAAATTGACCAGCTTGTCGGCTATGTCGCCATGCTGGATAAATGGAATAAAGCGTATAATCTGACATCGGTACGAGATCCGTATGAGATGTTGGTGAAACATATTATGGATAGTATTGTGGTAAGCCCTCACCTTGACGGTGAGCGGTTTATCGATGTGGGTACCGGTCCGGGCCTGCCAGGGATCCCTCTGGCGATCATGAACCCGGACAAGCAGTTCACATTATTGGATAGCCTGGGCAAGCGGATCCGTTTTATCCGCCAGGTGATCCATGAACTGAAGATCGATAATGTCACTCCGGTGCAGAGCCGGGTTGAGGAATTCCAGCCTGAGATCGGTTTCGATGCCGTACTGAGCCGTGCGTTTGCCTCAATGAGTGATATGGTATCTTGGTGCCACCATCTCCCTGCTAGCCACGGGCATTTCCTGGCGCTCAAGGGACAATTTAATCAGCAGGAAGTGACAGAACTGCCGGAATGGTGTTCTGTGACGGAAGTCAAATCTTTGCAAGTTCCAGAGTTAGAAGGCGAACGCCATCTAGTAATCTTGAACGCAAAGGATTAATGGATGAGGTTTTTTCGTGGGAAGAGTCATAGCGGTAGCCAACCAGAAGGGAGGCGTGGGTAAAACCACAACATGTGTCAACTTGGCAGCGTCATTGGCGGCCACTCAGCGCAAGGTCTTAGTCATTGACCTTGATCCCCAGGGTAATGCCACCATGGCCAGCGGCGTGGATAAATACCAAGTCGATGCAACGGCTTATGAGCTTCTAGTCGAAGAAACCCCGTTCAATGATGTCGTGATCACCGACACCACTGGCGGCTATCACCTGATAGCTGCCAACGGTGATGTCACGGCGGCAGAAATCAAACTGATGGAAGTCTTTGCCCGTGAGGTTAGGCTGCGTAACGCCTTAGAGGTAGTTCGTGATAACTATGATTTCATCTTTATTGATTGTCCTCCTGCCTTAAACCTTCTTACAATCAATGCAATGACAGCAGCAGACTCTGTTCTGGTTCCTATGCAGTGCGAATACTTCGCCCTCGAAGGGCTGACGGCATTGATGGACACCATCAGTAAACTTACCGCTGTCGTCAACAGCGAGCTGAAAATTGAAGGATTGCTGCGGACCATGTACGACCCGCGCAACCGACTGGCGAACGAAGTGTCGCAGCAGCTCAAGAAACATTTTGGCGACAAGGTATATCGCACCGTTATCCCGCGTAATGTTCGTCTTGCCGAAGCACCTAGCCATGGTAGACCTGCCATGTACTATGACAAGTATTCGAGTGGTGCCAAAGCCTATCTGGCCTTGGCGGGTGAGATCATTCGCCGTGACGAGCTGGCAAAAAATGCCGGTGCGGTCGACGCATAAAGGGTAACCATGAACATGAATAAACGAGGCCTGGGAAAAGGCCTTGATGCCTTGCTGGCCACCAGCTCTGTTGCTGCAACGAAACAGCAACAGGCTGACAAAGCACAAACATTGTCGGCTGACGGCACGCTCAAGGAGCTGGCTATCAGCCAACTGGCACCGGGCCGCTACCAGCCGCGCAAAGATATGTCGGATGAGGCGTTGGCTGAACTGGCTGAATCAATCCGTGCCCAGGGCGTTATCCAGCCGATTGTGGTGCGTGAAACCGCGCCGCAGCAGTTTGAGATCATTGCCGGGGAGAGGCGCTGGCGTGCTTCGCGTCAAGCGGGCCTTCAGAAAGTCCCTTGTATTATCAAGGATGTTAACGACAGGGCAACCGTTGCGATTGCCCTGATTGAGAACATCCAGCGTGAAGATCTCAATGCGATTGAGGAAGCGCAGGCACTGGAAAGGCTGCAGAGTGAGTTCTCACTTACTCACCAGCAAGTTGCTGAAGCCGTGGGCAAGTCCCGAGCGGCGGTATCCAACTTGTTACGTCTTAACCAGCTGGAAGCACCAGTGAAGCGAATGGTAGAGCAAAAGCAGCTGGAAATGGGCCATGCCCGAGCGCTTCTTGCCCTGCCCAATGAAAGCCAGCTAGAAGCGGCACAAATTGTTGTGGCCAAGATGTTAACGGTTCGTGATACCGAACGTTTGGTCAAGAAGATGCTGACCCCGCAACCTGAGCCTAAAATGGCGGTGGCCAACCCGCAAATCGAAGCGGTAGAAAACCAGCTAAGTGAGCAGTTTGGCACCCAGGTGGCGATTAATCAGCAGAAGAACGGCAAGGGAAAGATCGTGATCAGCTTCGATCAAGCCGACAAGTTAGAGCAAATTGTTGCAATGTTAGGTCACGAAATGTGACGTAGAACGTGCATATTTTGTTGCAAAAATTACAACATCGTGATCAAGTTATTGTGTTGTAAAATCTAACATCTTTTTTTGCTGCGATTAGATTGCATTCAATCTAATGAGCCGTATAATTTTCGCTGTTTTCCCAGCACGTCGTAAGTGCAGTGGAACGGACTCGAGGAACGAATACATGGTATCGGCGCTAGTTAGACCGGGACGCCAATTGGCGAAGCGGTTGCTGTTGCTACAATCTGGCGTCGTTTTGATAACGGCAATCATGGCAGTTTTTGCTGTCAGTGTTGACTGGGGAATCTCCGCACTCATCGGCGGCGGCATCTTTGTGATCGCCAATGCTGTCTTTGCTACCTGTGCGTTTTTGTTCAGCGGTGCCCGCAAGGCCCGTCTGGTCATGGCGTCATTCTATGGTGGCGAAGTGCTGAAAATCCTCATCACGGTCATCCTGTTTGCCATTGTTTACCTGTATGTCGAGGTGGAACTTGTTCCCCTCAAACTGACCTATTTGCTGGCTCTTGGTATTAATATCTTTGGGCCGGTTTTATTCATTAACAACAACAAATAGGATGAGTTATGGCTGCGCCAGGTGAAGCGCTAACGCCGTCAGGCTACATCACTCACCACCTGACTAACTTGTCAGTCGGTGAAGGATTCTGGGCGGTACATATAGATAGCCTGTTTTTCTCAGCCCTGACCGGTCTACTCTTTCTTTGGGTATTCCGTAAGGCTGCAAAAACAGCGACATCAGGAGTCCCTGGGAAACTACAGTGTTTTGTGGAAATGGTAGTAGAGTTCGTTGACGACAACGTCAAGGAAACCTTCCATGGCCGCAACCCGCTGATAGCTCCTTTGGCTCTTACCATTTTCTGCTGGATTCTACTGATGAACATCATGGACTTGGTGCCAATTGATTTTCTTCCGTATCCTGCTGAACATTGGTTGGGTATTCCTTACCTTAAGGTTGTACCGAGTGCTGATGTCAACATCACCATGTCAATGGCGCTGGGCGTTTTCGCCTTGATGATTTACTACAGCATCAAAGTGAAAGGTCTCGGTGGCTTTGCGAAAGAACTGGCTCTTCACCCGTTCAATCACCCGGTCATGATCCCGTTCAACCTGCTTCTTGAAATCGTTTCGCTACTGGCGAAGCCGCTTTCACTAGGTATGCGTTTGTTCGGTAACATGTTCGCTGGTGAGGTGGTGTTTATCCTAATCGCGGCACTAATGCCGTGGTGGGCACAATGGCTGGGCTCGGTACCGTGGGCAATTTTCCACGTTCTAGTCATTACAATTCAAGCATTCGTGTTTATGATGTTGACTATTGTGTACCTGTCTCAGGCGCATGAAGACAATCATTAACGATTATTTGTAAATTATTCAATTTTTTACTGGCACTTTAGCCGACAACTATAAACTGGAGATAGTGATGGAAACTTTACTAAGCTTTTCTGCAATTGCCGTGGGCATCATTGTAGGTCTTGCTGCACTGGGTACTGCGATCGGCTTCGCCCTTCTAGGTGGTAAATTCCTTGAAGGTGCTGCACGCCAGCCTGAAATGGCTCCAATGCTACAAGTTAAGATGTTCATCATCGCAGGTCTGCTTGATGCGGTTCCAATGATCGGTATCGTAATCGCACTACTATTCACATTCGCAAACCCATTCGTTGGCCAGCTAGCTGGTTAATCAAAAAGAACGAACGGACCCATAGCAACCCTTTTTAAGGAGATGCGTTGTGAATATGAATGCAACTTTGCTGGGTCAGGCTATCGCCTTCTTTATGTTTGTGGTGTTCTGCATGAAATATGTATGGCCACCAATCATGGAAGCGATTGAAGAGCGTCAGAAAAAAATTGCTGACGGTTTGGCAGCGGCTGATCGCGCTGCCAAAGACCTGAACCTGGCGCAGAGCAATGCTTCTGACCAACTGAAAGAAGCAAAACGCACTGCAACTGAGATCGTAGAGCAAGCGAACAAGCGCAAAGCTCAGATCATCGACGAAGCGAAGGCGGAAGCCCTGGCTGAGCGTGACAAAATTCTGGCCCAAGGTCTTGCTGAGATCGAAGCCGAACGTAACCGCGCTCGCGATGAGCTAAGAAAACAAGTTGCAACTCTGGCTGTGATTGGTGCTGAGAAAATCATTGAGCGTTCTATCGATAAAGATGCGCACGCTGATCTTCTTAACAAAGTCACTGCAGAACTGTAATTAAAGGGGCAAGCACATGTCGGATATGACTACTATCGCACGCCCCTACGCTAAAGCAGCCTTTGATCTTGCGGTTGAGAAAGGTGAGCTAGCCCAATGGGCGGAAATGCTCACCTTTGCTGCCGAAGTCACCCGTAACGAGACCATTCAGGACATCCTGGATAGTGGTTACGCGGCGGACAAGCTGACAGAAATCTTCCTGTCAGTATGCGGCGAGCAACTTAACGAAACCGGGCAGAACCTGATTAAGGTAATGGCCGAGAACGGACGCCTGAAAGCCCTTCCTGCTGTCTGCGACGAGTTCCTGCTCCTGAAGAGTGAGCTGGAGAAGACTATCGATGCCGCTGTGGTTTCCGCAGTTGAGCTTGATGATAGCCAACTTGAAGCGATTAGCGCGAAGCTGGAGCAGCGCCTGTCCCGTAAGGTGAAGCTGAATTGCAGTGTAGACGAGACCCTTATTGCTGGGGTTGTAATTAGAGCTGGAGACTTGGTCATCGATAACTCAGTACGCGGCAAGCTAGACCGCCTGAGCGATACTTTGCAGTCTTGATTTGGGGAATTGGAGCATGCAACTTAATTCCACGGAAATTAGCGAACTGATCAAGCAGCGTATTGAAAACTTCAACGTTGTAAGTGAAGCGCGTAACGAAGGTACTATCGTGTCGGTAAGCGACGGTATCATTCGTATCCATGGCCTTGCTGATGTAATGCAAGGTGAAATGATTGAATTACCTGGTGGCCGTTTTGCACTGGCACTTAACCTTGAGCGTGACTCGGTTGGTGCGGTTGTAATGGGCCCATATGCTGACCTTCAGGAAGGCATGAAAGTAACGGGTACTGGTCGTATTCTTGAAGTACCAGTAGGCCCTGCACTGCTAGGCCGCGTAGTGAACACACTAGGTGAGCCAATCGATGGTAAAGGTCCAATCGAAACAGAGACTTTCTCTCCTGTTGAAGTGATTGCACCGGGTGTAATCGACCGTAAATCGGTAGACCAGCCTGTACAGACTGGTTACAAGGCCGTTGACTCGATGATCCCAATCGGCCGTGGCCAGCGTGAGCTGATCATCGGTGACCGCCAGACGGGTAAAACCGCTATGGCGATCGATGCCATCATCAACCAGAAGAACTCTGGTATTTACTCTGTTTATGTAGCTATCGGCCAGAAAGCGTCAACCATTGCTAACGTGGTTCGCAAACTGGAAGAGCACGGCGCACTGGAAAACACCATTGTTGTTGTAGCTTCTGCATCAGAAGCGGCAGCACTGCAGTACCTAGCACCATACGCTGGCTGTGCAATGGGTGAATACTTCCGTGACCGCGGTGAAGATGCCCTGATCGTATACGATGACCTGTCTAAGCAGGCTGTTGCCTACCGTCAGATCTCTCTGTTGCTACGTCGTCCGCCGGGCCGTGAAGCCTTCCCTGGTGACGTTTTCTACCTCCACTCTCGTCTTCTAGAGCGTGCTGCTCGTGTTAACGAGAACTACGTAGAAAAATTCACTAACGGTGAAGTGAAAGGCCGCACCGGCTCACTAACTGCCCTGCCGATCATCGAAACGCAGGCAGGTGACGTATCGGCATTCGTACCGACCAACGTTATCTCTATCACCGATGGCCAGATCTTCCTACAGACAGAACTGTTCAACGCCGGTATTCGTCCAGCAGTTGACCCAGGTATCTCTGTATCGCGTGTAGGTGGTTCTGCCCAGACCAAGATCATCAAGAAACTGTCTGGTGGTATCCGTACCGCTCTTGCACAGTACCGTGAACTTGCGGCATTTGCCCAGTTCTCGTCTGACCTTGATGAAGCAACGAAGAAGCAGCTTGATCACGGTCAGAAAGTAACTGAGCTGATGAAGCAGAAGCAGTATGCACCGATGTCTGTGTTCGAACAGTCACTGGTTATCTTTGCTGCTGAGAAAGGCTACTTGAATGACATCGAGCTAACTAAGCTTGCTGATTTCGAAGCCGCGTTGCTTTCATATGCCAAAGGTCAATTTGCTGAGCTAGTGTCTCAGGTTGATGAAACGGGTGCTTGGAATGATGAAATCGAAGCCCAGTTCGTGAAACTGGTTGAAGGTTTCAAAGCGACCCAGACTTGGTAATTGGTTGGTGGTCGCTTGCGATCACCTACTAACGGAGAGTAACGATGGCCGGCGCAAAAGAGATTCGTAACAAGATCGGTAGTGTTAAAAACACTCAGAAGATCACTAAGGCGATGGAAATGGTGGCGGCGTCTAAGATGCGTAAAACGCAAGACGCCATGGAGTCATCACGCCCATACGCACAAACTATGCGCAAAGTGATCGGTCATATCGCCCTTGGTAGCCTCGAGTATAAGCATCCTTATCTCGAAGAGCGTGAAGCCAAGCGCGTTGGTTACATCATTGTTTCTACAGACCGTGGCCTGTGTGGTGGCCTGAACATTAACTTGTTCAAGCAAGCCATCCACGACATCCAGGGCTGGTCTGAACAGGGTGCAGATGTTGATTTGGCGCTAATTGGCTCCAAGGCAACGGCATTCTTTAACAGCTACGGCGGCAACGTGGCCGCACAGGTTTCTGGCCTGGGCGACAACCCTTCAGTGGATGAACTGATCGGTACCGTTGGCGTGATGCTGAAGAAATATGATGAAGGCCAATTGGATCGCCTGTACCTGGTTTACAACAAGTTTGTAAACACCATGGTTCAGGAACCAGTGATTGATCAATTGCTGCCTTTGCCTAAGTCGGAAGACGAAGAGATGCAGCGCAGCCATGCTTGGGACTACATTTATGAGCCTGAGCCGAAAGCCCTGCTGGATACCCTGCTGATTCGCTACGTTGAATCCCAGGTATACCAGGGCGTGGTCGAGAACCTTGCCAGTGAGCAGGCCGCTCGAATGGTCGCGATGAAAGCAGCAACCGATAATGCAGGAAACCTGATTGATGAACTGCAGCTTGTGTACAACAAGGCCCGTCAGGCCGCGATCACACAAGAACTGTCTGAAATCGTTTCTGGTGCTGCTGCTGTTTAAGGCAAAGATTTAATAAGTTTAGAGGATTAACGATGGCTACAGGTAAGATCGTACAGATCATCGGTGCGGTAGTCGACGTAGAGTTTCCACAGGACTCTGTACCACAGGTATACGATGCCCTTCACGTTGATGCAAAAGAGAACGGTACGCTAGTACTGGAAGTTCAGCAGCAGCTTGGTGGTGGTGTTGTCCGTGGTATCGCAATGGGTACTTCTGATGGCTTACGTCGTGGTCTGTCTGTTGAAAACACAGGCCGCCCAATTGAGGTTCCAGTTGGTAACGCAACCCTAGGACGTATCATGAACGTTCTGGGCCAGCCAATTGATGAGTGTGGTGAGATCGGTGAGAAAGAGCGTTACGCGATTCACCGTGAAGCACCAAGCTACGAAGAGCAGTCAAACGCGACTGAACTACTAGAAACAGGTGTTAAGGTTATCGACCTGATTTGTCCATTCGCTAAGGGTGGTAAAATCGGCCTGTTCGGTGGTGCGGGTGTAGGTAAGACCGTTAACATGATGGAGCTTATCAACAACATCGCCCTGCAGCACTCTGGTCTGTCAGTATTCGCCGGTGTTGGTGAGCGTACTCGTGAAGGTAACGACTTCTACTACGAGATGCAGGAAGCAGGTGTTGTAAACATCGAAAACCCTGAAGAATCGAAAGTAGCAATGGTTTACGGCCAGATGAACGAGCCACCAGGTAACCGTCTACGTGTTGCACTGACTGGTCTGACAATGGCAGAGCGTTTCCGTGACGAAGGCCGTGACGTTCTTCTGTTCATCGATAACATCTACCGTTACACCCTTGCGGGTACTGAGGTATCGGCACTACTAGGCCGTATGCCTTCAGCGGTAGGTTACCAGCCTACTCTTGCAGAAGAGATGGGTGTACTTCAGGAGCGTATCACATCGACCAAGACAGGCTCTATCACGTCTGTACAGGCCGTTTACGTACCTGCGGATGACTTGACTGACCCATCTCCGGCGACAACATTCGCCCACCTTGATGCGACAGTTGTACTTTCTCGTCAGATCGCTTCTCTGGGTCTATACCCTGCGATCGACCCATTGGATTCAACATCACGTATGCTTGATCCGCTAGTGGTTGGTCAGGAGCACTACGATATCGCGCGTGGCGTACAGAGTATCCTGCAGCGCTATAAAGAGCTGAAAGACATCATTGCAATCCTGGGTATGGACGAGCTATCTGAAGAAGATAAGCAGGCTGTATCCCGTGCCCGTAAGATTGAGCGTTTCCTAACTCAGCCTTACCACGTTGCTGAAGTCTTCACAGGCGACCCAGGTATCTACGTATCGCTGAAAGATACGCTACGTAGCTTCAAAGGTCTTCTAGCGGGTGAATACGACGATATCCCAGAGCAGGCATTCATGTACTGCGGTGCGATTGAAGACGTATTGGAAAACGCGAAGAAGCTTTAAGCTAAGTAGGAGGCGACATGGCAGCGATAACCTTCCACCTGGATGTAGTAAGTGCAGAGAAACGTCTGTTTTCTGGCCGCGCTGAAAACATTCAGGTGACCGGTAGCGAAGGTGAACTGGGTATTCACGCAGGTCACACCCCGCTGCTGACCGCTATCACGCCGGGTATGGTCCGTATTACTAAACAGCATGGCGAAGAAGAGGTCATTTACCTTTCTGGTGGCATGCTAGAGGTTCAGCCGGGCACGGTTACCGTGTTGGCTGACACCGCTATCCGCGGTGAAGATCTGGACACAGCGAAAGCGGAAGAAGCGAAACGTCAGGCTGAGGAGCGCATCCACAACCAGCATGGCGATATCGACTTCGCACAAGCAGCCAGCGATTTGGCGAAGGCTATTGCTCAGCTTCGAGTCATCGAACTGACCAAAAAAGCCCGCTAACATCAGCAAGGCCAAAAAAGCGACCCTCGGGTCGCTTTTTTTATGCCTGCTCTCCGGCGCCCATGATGCAGGCACCACAGAGTACGACTGGCACAGTGAGTTATTACTCGCAAAAAATTATCTAATTTCCCTGCCGCCACTGTCCTTGGCATTATACAATGGCGCTAGGTTACTTATTTGATATGCACCAAGAGGATTAAGTCATGAGCTTTAGCGCTGTGATTCTCGCCGCGGGAAAGGGAACCCGCATGTACTCCAACCTGCCTAAAGTGTTGCATACACTGGCAGGCAAGCCGATGGCCAAACACGTGATTGATACCTGTGCGGGTCTAGGCGCCAACAATATCCACCTGGTATATGGCCACGGTGGTGATCAGATGCAGGCTGCCCTGAGCGCAGAGCCTGTCAATTGGGTATTGCAGGCCGAGCAGCTAGGTACGGGCCATGCGGTCAACCAGGCTTGCCCTGATCTGGCGGAAGATGAGAAGGTGCTTATCCTATACGGTGACGTACCACTGATCAGCAGTGAAACTTTGGAAAACTTACTTGATGCCCAGCCTGACGGCGGTATTGCCCTACTGACTGTTGTTTTGGACGATCCGACCGGCTATGGCCGTATCGTGCGTCGCAACGGTCCGGTTGTAGCGATTGTCGAGCAGAAAGATGCTTCTGAAGAGCAGAAGCTGATCAAGGAAATCAATACTGGTGTGATGGTAGCCAACGGCGGCGACCTGAAACGCTGGTTGTCTGCCCTGAAGAATGACAATGCCCAGGGCGAATACTACCTGACCGATATTATCGAAATCGCCCACAACGAAGGCCGTGCTGTTGAAGCGGTACACCCAGTTCGTGCTATCGAGGTCGAAGGTGTGAATAACCGTGTTCAGTTGGCCAAGCTTGAGCGTGCTTTCCAGAGCATGCAGGCTGAGCGCTTGCTGGAGCAAGGCGTGATGCTGCGTGACCCTAGTCGTTTTGACCTACGTGGTGAACTGCAGTGTGGGACTGATGTGGAAATCGATGCCAACGTCATCATCGAAGGTAGCGTATCGCTGGGTAATAACGTAATTATCGGTGCAGGCTCTATCCTAAAAGACTGTGAGATTGACGATAACACCTTGATTCGCCCATACAGCGTCATTGAAGGGGCGACGGTTGGTGAGGATTGTACGGTGGGTCCATTTACCCGCCTTCGCCCAGGAGCAGAGCTGGTGGGTGACTCGCATGTTGGTAACTTCGTTGAAATGAAGAAAGCGCGTTTGGGCCAAGGCTCGAAAGCAAACCACCTGACTTACCTGGGTGATGCTGAGATCGGCGATCGTGTAAACATCGGTGCGGGTACCATTACCTGTAACTATGACGGTGCCAACAAGTTCAAGACCGAGATCGCCGATGACGTGTTCGTTGGCTCGGATACTCAGCTTATTGCGCCAGTTAAGGTCGGCAAAGGGGCAACCATTGGTGCCGGTGCGACAATCAACCGCGATGTGGGTGAAGGTGAGTTGGTGATCACTCGCGCGCCAGCCCGTACAGTCAAAGGTTGGAAGCGCCCAGAGAAGAAGTAGTCCTTTTCTCTTTTATTTATTCAAAGGCAAGGCGGTGTCCTTGCCTTTTTCATATCTGCGGCAAGATTGCCGTGTATTTATCGCTCTTCTTTCGAATAAAAAATTAATTGCACATAGTTGATCAGAAAAGTTTTGATCTGCTAGTATTTCTTTCAGTTCGAAACTTATGGTTATCAGTTCGTAATTTCATGTCAAAGCGTAATACCCAACAGCGCCGCCATGCCATTCTTTCAATGGTCAATGAGCAGGGCGAAGTAAGTGTCGATACTCTAGCTAAGCATTTTGCCACCTCCGAAGTGACAGTCCGCAAGGACCTGGCTGAACTAGAAAAAAATGGTTTGTTGCTGCGCCGTTATGGTGGTGCGGTATCGATACCCACTGAAATGGTCAGTGAACCGGAAGAACAAGTTTCGGTTCGTAAGTTGGCAATTGCCAAGGCCGCCGCTGCACGTATCCGTGACCATAACCGGATCATTATCGATAGCGGCAGCACCACAGCAAGCTTGATCAGCCTACTGAATGACAAGCATGGCCTGATCGTAATGACCAATTCGCTCAAT
This sequence comes from Photobacterium rosenbergii, assembly GCF_003026455.1. Classification (GTDB taxonomy): domain Bacteria; phylum Pseudomonadota; class Gammaproteobacteria; order Enterobacterales; family Vibrionaceae; genus Photobacterium; species Photobacterium rosenbergii. The sequence goes on along the minus strand of NZ_PYMB01000025.1, from coordinate 10,701 downwards.
GTCGCCAATGCGCTCAATAGCCTGGAAAACGAGCCGACCTTGTTGATGACAGGGGGCACTTGGGACCCGCATTCCGAAGCGTTCCAGGGCCAAGTGGCTGAATCAGTGCTACGTTCTTATGACTTTGACCAGTTATTTATTGGTGCAGATGGTATCGATACGGCGCGTGGTACAACAACCTTTAACGAACTGGTGGGCCTCAGCCGGGTAATGGCCGAGGTATCACGGGAAGTGGTGGTGATGGTGGAATCGAGCAAGGTGGGTCGCAAGATCCCTAATCTCGAACTGCCGTGGGAAAACATCAGCACCCTGATCACCGATGACGGCTTGGACATGAAAGCCAAACAACAGATTGAACAGCATGGTGTGCAGGTGGTCTGCGCCCCAGCGGAATAAATTTAGGAGCAAGAAACTATGTGTGGGATTGTTGGTGCGGTAGCACAGCGTGATGTAGCGGAAATTCTGGTTGAAGGGCTACGCCGTCTTGAGTACCGCGGCTATGACTCTGCCGGTGTCGCGGTTGTCGATGGTGACGCGAATCTAACCCGTGTGCGCCGCCTGGGCAAAGTCCAGGAACTGGCCGATGCAGTAGACGAAGCCAAGGTTATTGGCGGCACTGGTATTGCCCACACCCGTTGGGCGACCCACGGTGAGCCGTCTGAAGTCAACGCCCACCCACACATGTCTGGCGACATCGCCGTTGTCCACAACGGTATTATCGAAAACCACGAAGAGTTGCGTGAGCTTCTTCAATCCCGTGGTTACGTGTTTGAGTCCCAAACCGATACCGAAGTTATCGCGCATATGGTTGAGTGGGAACTGCGTACATCTGAAACGTTGCTAGAAGCGGTACAGAAGACAGCTAAGCAACTGGACGGTGCTTACGGCACCGTTGCGCTCGATCGCAAAGACCCATCCCGCATTGTGGTGGCGCGCTCAGGTAGCCCAATTGTCATCGGTTTCGGTGTAGGTGAAAACTTCCTAGCCTCAGACCAACTTGCCCTGCTTAACGTGACTCGCCGTTTCATGTACCTAGAAGAAGGTGATGTAGCAGAAATCACTCGCCGTGAAGTAACCGTATTTGATGCTAGCGGTGAGCGTGTTGAGCGTGAAATCACTGAATCTAATGCAGAGCATGATGCGGGCGACAAGGGCCAGTACCGTCACTTCATGCAGAAAGAAATCTACGAGCAACCAACCGCGTTGATCAACACAATGGAAGGCCGTATCACTGCGGACTCTGTGGTGACTGAAGCGATTGGTGTCAACGCGGCAGACATCCTAAGCAAGGTCGAGCATGTCCAGATTGTGGCCTGTGGTACGTCTTACAACGCGGGTATGACTGCGCGTTACTGGTTCGAAGACATTGCTGGCGTAAGCTGTGATGTGGAAATCGCTTCTGAATTCCGCTACCGCAAATTTGTTACCCGTCCTAACAGCCTGCTGATCACCCTTTCCCAGTCAGGTGAAACGGCCGATACCCTAGCCGCGCTTCGCCTAGCGAAAGAGAAAGGCTACATGGCGGCAATGACTATCTGTAACGTCGCAGGTTCATCCCTGGTGCGTGAATCTGATTTTGCCTTCATGACCCGTGCGGGTGTTGAGATTGGTGTGGCTTCAACCAAAGCGTTTACTACTCAGCTTTCAGCCCTATTGATGCTGGTAACAGCACTGGGTAAACAACAAAACCGAATCAGCAAAGAGAAAGAGAAGGAGATCGTCGAGGCCCTGCATGCTCTGCCGCAGCAGATCAACGCTGCCCTGTCTTTCGAGAAAGAGATCGAAGCGCTGGCGCCTGATTTTGCCGACAAACACCATACCCTGTTCCTTGGCCGTGGTGAGTTCTACCCAATCGCGATGGAAGCGTCTCTGAAACTCAAAGAGATCTCCTACATCCACGCCGAAGCTTACGCCGCCGGTGAACTGAAACACGGTCCTCTAGCGCTAATCGATGCTGATATGCCAGTGGTTGTAGTGGCACCAAGCAATGACCTGCTTGAGAAGCTGAAATCAAATGTTGAGGAAGTACGTGCACGTGGTGGCCTGCTGTATGTATTCGCTGATGAAGATGCCGGCTTTGAAGGTGATGAGACAATGAAGATCATTACCATGCCACACGTCAGTGAGATCACGGCAGCGATTTACTACACCATCCCAATGCAGTTGCTTTCTTACTATGTCGCACTGATCAAAGGTACGGATGTGGACCAGCCGCGTAACCTTGCCAAGGCCGTAACAGTCGAATAAAAATCAGCCTGTTAGCCAATGTGCTAACAGTTTGTCTCAAAAGTGAGAAAAGGCACCCAAGCGGGTGCCTTTTTTATTGCCCTTAGGTGGTAGCGTCTACTATCTAGACAGGGGTGAATGATTTTTTTGCGTTTTAGGAAAATTGGGCATCCTGGTTACCATTTGCAAACCAAATTACAACAGCGCGAACGGTATATACGAGTAAATTGTTGTTATTTAATGGATTGTTAAATTACTCTCAAGTTGGCTTATGTTGTGCAATCCAGTAATGAAAGCTAGGCATTATTCATTGTGTTGTATTGGAGGTGTGACATGACAGATCCGAAAGCCCAAATCGCAGCCCGTATAAAAGAAGCCAGGGAATGGAAAGGCCTGACCCAGGTCCATATGGCCCAGCAACTGAAGGTCGCTCGCCAGACTTACTTGGATTTGGAAACAGGTAAGACTGAGCCCAAAGTCCGGATGCTCTCGGAAATTTCGGAGATAACCGAGCGCCCATTAACTTGGTTCGTGTACGGTGATGAAGGCATTGAAATTTTGGAAAGTGAATACAAAGAAGAGATCGATCGCCTGTTGCAGTATTTCAGCCGATTACCCCATTCAGCCAGAAATGTCATTTTGCAGCAAAGTATTAATTTGGCGGGGTTTATGGCGGAATATACCCGTGCGCTAACCCAGCGTGACAAGTCATAAAGTGGTCAGATATGTGTCGGTGTATGCCGACATAATCATATGGTGACTGTCTTAATTGCTGGTCAACGAAGGGAGAGAATCACAGTTTATAAACTTGCCTGCTATGTAAATCATTGTTCCTAATGAATAATCATCATATGAATGACATTATACTCATTAAGGGAGTGAGATACTCCTTCCATATCCATAGGTTGCAGTATATGGCGTGGAAGGGATAAGCGGGGGAGGCTATGGAACAAGTAAAAACGTGGATCGCACAACGGATAAAAGATGCGAGGGAGTGGAAAGGTATTTCCCAGGTGGCGATGGCCAGACACCTAGATGTCGCCAGACAAACCTATCTGGATCTTGAATCGGGAAAAACAGAACCGAGAATTTCCACTTTGGTGAAGATTGCTGAACTTACCGGACAGCCGTTAGGCTGGTTTGTGTTTGATATCCAGCGTCCGGAAATGCAGCATGAACAGTTGAAGTCTGAATTGATCCAACTTTCAGCCCTGTATGAAAAGCTCTCTGAGCCCCTGCGCAGTAAATTGCTGGCTTGCCATATCAGTCAGCTTAAAGTGGTACTGGAACATATCAGCATGGAAGGTGACAGTGAAAACAAAGCAGCCCCGGAGGCTGCCTTGTAGTTGTCAGAAATACGAATCCCGGTGTTATTGAGCAAGGAAGAACTGATAGGCCGGGTTATCTGTTTCATCTTTCCAGCTATAGCCGAGTTCACGGAGGTGGCTGGTAAAGGACAATAAATCCTGCTCTTCCAATTCAAATCCACACAACACCCGGCCATAGTCAGCACCATGGTTACGGTAATTGAACAGGCTGATATTCCAGTGGGTGCCCAAGGTGTTGAGGAACTTGAGTAGCGCACCGGGATATTCCGGAAACTCAAAGCTATATAACCTTTCTTTCAATGGCTTCGACGGCCTGCCGCCAATCATATAGCGGACATGGACCTTAGCCATTTCATCATCAGACAAATCCACTACTGGATAACCACCTTTGCGTAGATCGGTAATGATGCTGTCGAGCTCCTCCTGCCCTTGAATCAAACGTACCCCGACAAAGACATTGGCCAAGCTGTCATTGTTGTAGCGGTAGTTAAACTCAGTGACTGCCCGGCCGCCAAGGATATGGCAGAAATCCAGGAATGCCCCAGGTCGCTCAGGGATGGTAACGGCTAATAAACCCTCACGTTTTTCACCTAGCTCACAGCGCTCAGAGACATAACGCAGGCCATGGAAGTTGAGGTTGGCCCCCGACAACACTGCCGCTAGCTGTTTGTCTTTTAGCTGGTGGCGTTCAGCAAATTTCTTCAGCCCGGCCAAAGATAGCGCACCGGAAGGTTCGGCAATAGCCCGCGTATCTTCGAAGATATCTTTTACTGCAGAGCAGATCTCATCACTGCTTACCGTAATAGAGTCATCGAGGTACTGCTGGCACAGGCGGAATGTCTCTTCGCCAATCCGTTTGACCGCGACACCATCGGCAAACATACCGACCTGCTCCAGGGTTACCGGTTCGCCGGCATCCAGCGCTGCACGCAGGCAGGCGGAATCTTCGGCTTCGACCCCGATCACTTTGATTTGTGGCATTAGCTGCTTGATCAATACCGCGACCCCGGCCGCAATACCACCGCCACCGACGGGAACAAAGATATAGTCGAGGTGACCATTTTGCTGCACCAGTTCAACCCCAATCGTTCCCTGCCCGGCAATCACTGCTGGGTGATCGAAAGGAGGGATGAAGGTGTAACCGTGTTGCCCTGCCAGCATTTCGGCATGGGCTTTGGCTTCATCAAAGTTTCCGCCATGCAGAACGACTTTGCCGCCGAAACCACGAACAGCATCCACTTTGATGTCCGGGGTCGTACGTGGCATGACAATGGTCGCCTGTACGCCGAGGTGCTTGCCTGACATAGCCAAGCCCTGGGCGTGATTACCTGCCGAAGCGGCAATCACCCCAGCCTGACGCTGGGCGTCAGTGAGCTGGGACATCATATTGTAGGCACCGCGCAGCTTGAACGAGTGAACCGGCTGGCGGTCCTCCCGCTTGAGCTGGACTTGGTTGCCGATGCGCCCGCCTAGGCGGGGCATGCTTTGTAACGGCGTGACCTGAGCGACTTCATAAACCGGTGCCCGGAGAATATCCCGCAGGTAATCTGCCCCGCTGGGGAGCTCGACCTCATTGGCCTGAGTGGCTTCGCTCATCATAGGCTACCCTTCCAGTTTCGATTTATCGCGCACCGCGCCTTTATCGGCACTGGTCGCAAGGTTGGCGTAGGCGCGCAGGGCAAAAGACACTTCACGCTGGCGATCCAATGGCTTCCAACCACGTTGCTCGGCTTGCGCACGGCGGCTGGACAGCGTTGCTTCATCAACTTGGAGATCAATGCTGCGGTTCGGGATATCAATAGCGATGGTATCGCCGTCTTGGATCAGGCCAATGGTACCGCCGTTGGCAGCTTCCGGAGAGACGTGGCCAATTGACAGGCCGCTGGTGCCGCCGGAGAAACGGCCATCGGTGATCAGGGCACATTCCTTGCCAAGCCCCATGGACTTGAGGTAAGTGGTCGGGTAAAGCATTTCCTGCATACCCGGGCCACCCTTAGGTCCTTCGTAGCGGATCACGACCACATCGCCGGCTTTGACCTTGCCGCCCAAAATACCTTCAACTGCGGTTTCCTGGCTTTCGAACACAATGGCAGGGCCAGTGAAAGTCAGGCAGCTCTCATCCACACCTGCTGTTTTGACGATACAGCCGTCCAGTGCCATGTTGCCAGATAGTACAGCAAGGCCACCGTCTTGGCTAAAGGCATGTTCTTTGCTGCGGATACAACCGTTCTCACGGTCATCATCCAGCGTGTCCCAGCGGCAATCTTGCGAGAATGCCTGGGTAGTACGGATCCCGGCAGGGCCTGCACGGAAGAATGATTTCACGTCCTCGGACTGGGTTTGGACGATATCGTAATGCTTGAAGCTTTCCGAGAACTGCTCGCCCAGTACGTTGTAGCAATCGCTTTGGAATAGGCCTGCACGATCTAGCTCGGCAAGGATGCCGTAAACACCACCCGCCCGGTGGACATCTTCCATGTGGTATTTCTGGGTCGACGGAGCCACTTTACACAAGTGTGGGACCTGGCGTGACATACGGTCGATGTCTTCCATGGTGAAATCCACTTCGCCTTCTTGTGCTGCTGCCAGAAGGTGGAGGACAGTGTTGGTTGAACCGCCCATGGCAATATCCAGTGCCATAGCATTTTCAAACGCTTGCTTGGTAGCGATATTACGAGGCAGCGCGCTTTCGTCATCCTGCTCATAGTAACGCTTGGTCAGGTCGACAATGCGCTTGCCGGCATTGATAAATAGCTGTTCGCGGTCGGCGTGGGTCGCCAGCATCGAACCGTTGCCCGGTTGACTCAGGCCAAGGGCTTCGGTCAGGCAGTTCATTGAGTTGGCGGTAAACATACCGGAGCAAGAGCCACAGGTTGGGCACGCCGAGCGTTCGATTTGCTCGCTTTGCTCATCAGAGACGTTTGGATCGGCACCTTGGATCATGGCATCAACCAGATCCAGCTTGAGGATCTGATCCGACAGCTTGGTTTTGCCGGCTTCCATCGGGCCGCCGGAGACAAAGATCACTGGGATGTTAAGGCGCAACGAGGCCATTAGCATCCCCGGGGTGATCTTGTCGCAGTTCGAGATACAAACCATGGCATCGGCGCAGTGGGCATTGACCATGTACTCGACCGAGTCGGCGATCAACTCACGTGACGGTAGTGAGTAGAGCATGCCGCCGTGGCCCATTGCGATACCATCATCAACAGCAATGGTATTGAATTCTTTGGCGATACCGCCCGCCGCTTCAATTTCTTTCGCGACTAACTGGCCGAGATCCTTGAGGTGGACATGGCCCGGAACAAATTGGGTGAACGAGTTTACCACCGCAATAATTGGCTTGCCGAAATCTTCATCTTTCACGCCAGTGGCGCGCCATAGGGCACGGGCACCAGCCATATTACGGCCATGGGTTGTGGTGGCGGAGCGGTACTTGGGCATAACGAAAAATCCTTTTGCTGTATTGCTTGGCCGGCGTGGTATCCACACCGGCTGCTGTGTCAGTGTTTACTTGTCGGTAGGGTAAACGTAGTCAAGCCAACCCCATTTGTCTTCGGTGGTGCCGTTGAACAGGCCGAAGTAGGCTTCCTGCAGCACCTTGGTGATTGGGCCACGCTTGCCCTCGCCCACCGTGATCTGGTCAACGCTGCGGACCGGCACGATTTCAGCTGCGGTACCTGTCATGAAGATCTCATCAGCGAGGTATAGGGCCTCGCGGGCGATGTTTTCTTCACGGACTTCATAGCCACGCTCTTTGGCCAGGGTCATGATGGTATCGCGGGTAATACCCGGCAAGATGGCGCTGGTGGTTGGTGGCGTTGATAGGATGCCGTTACGAACAACGAACAGGTTCTCGCCTGCCCCTTCAGATAGGTAGCCGTCTACGCTTAGGGCAATACCCTCGGCATAGCCGTGGCGGCGGGCTTCTCCGCCAACCAGTAGCGAAGATAGGTAGTTACCACCGGCTTTGGCTGCCGTCGGGATGGTGTTCGGCGCGGCACGGTGCCAGCTGGAAATCATCGCATCAACACCATTTTCCAGTGCTTCTTCACCGAGGTAGGAACCCCATGGGAAAGCCGCAACCATCAGATCCATCTCGGTGCCTACTGGTGGGCAGACGCCTAGGCCAACATTGCCGACATAGCCCAGCGGGCGGATATAAGCTGACTCCAGCTTGTTGACCCGTAGGGTTTCGCGGCAGATCTCCATCAGCTCGTCTGAGCTGTATGGGATCGGGAAGCGGTAGATTTTGGCTGAGTTCTTCAGGCGATCCATGTGCTCTTTGTGGCGGAAGACCGCCGGACCTTTCGGGGTGTTGTAGCAGCGGATACCTTCGAAGACCGAGGTACCGTAGTGCATGGCATGGGTTAGGACGTGCACCTTGGCATCGCCCCAAGGCACCATTTCACCGTTGAACCAAATAAAATCCGCTGTGTTGGCCATGTTTGTTCCTTCCTTAAAATCTAATCTCGGTTTTCTACGAGTGTGGTTTCTACGGTACGAATATCCCAAAGTTTCTCGATTTGGTTGATCAGCGTCGTTATCGGGCGGTCGCTGTCGACAAGGATTTCGATACTGGCAATTTTGCTTTCATGGTTTTGGGTTGCATTCACTTGTTTTATCACAAAACCACGGTGGCGGATAACGCGCAAGATCCGCTCTAGTAATACTGGCTTATCATCCGCTTTGATGTCGAGTAAATATCTGTCCATTAAGTATTCTCCAGCATATCTTGATTTGCCGCGCCAGGTGGTACGAGGGGCCATACATTGTCTTCTTCTGAGATCAATACATGGAGCAGGTAAGCCGTTTTGCTCGCCATCATTTCTTTCAGTGCCGGCTCGACTTCTTCCTTACGGGTGATGGTTTTGCCCGGGATATCGAAGGCCTTGGCCAGCATCACGAAATCTGGGTTGTCATCAAGGATGGTTTCGCTGTGGCGGCCATCGAAGAACAAAGATTGCCACTGGCGTACCATGCCGAGGCGCTGGTTGTTGATCAGCACCATCTTGACCGGGATCTGGCGGCGCTTGAGGGTGCCGAGCTCCTGGATGTTCATCATGAACGAGCCGTCGCCGGTGATCAGGATAGACTCGTCATCCGGGCGGGCTACCTTGGCACCCATCGCGGCAGGTAAGCCAAAGCCCATGGTGCCAAGGCCTGCAGAGGTGATGTAGTTCTGTGGCTGGCGTGGCTGGATGTGTTGGGCCGCCCACATCTGGTGCTGGCCGACATCCGTCGAGACCATCGAGGAGTCCGGCATCATGTCTGATAGCTGCTTCATTAGCAGTGGGGCATAGATCAGGTCGCCCGGGTGGTCGTAGCGCCACTTGTTCTGTTGGCGCAGGCTTGAAGTGTAGTCAACCCAGTCACTGATATCCTGGCTCAGTTCAAGCTGCGGCAGGATAACGTTGATATCACCACGCAGCGGGGCATGGGCATGACGCAGCTTGTTGAACTCGGCGGCATCGATATCGATATGGATCACCTTGGCATGGGGTGCGAAGGTATCTAGCTTGCCGGTCACCCGGTCATCAAAACGGGCACCGATAACAATTAGCAGGTCACACTCTTGGACCACTAGGTTGGCCGTCTTGGTGCCATGCATCCCTAGCATCCCCAAATAATGCGGGTCGTGGCGCTCGATTGTGCCAAGGCCTTTGAGGGTGCTGACCGATGGCATCGGGTTCATGGCAAGGAAGGTACGAACCGTGTCGGTAGCATGGGCCAACTGGACGCCACCGCCAACATACAACACAGGGCGCTGGCTTGCAGAAAGAACCTGCTGGGCGGTTGCTATCTGGTCGTTGGATACGACAGGGATAGCTGGTGGAGTGATCGGGGTCAGGTCTCCTTCAGGGGCGAGGGCAAGCTGGACATCTTTGGCTATATCGACCACCACCGGACCTGGGCGGCCGGCCTTGGCAACCTCGAAGGCCTCGGCAAGGGTTGGGATCAGATCGTTGATATCGGTCACCAGGTAGCTGTGCTTGGCACAGGCCAGTGACATGCCGATCACATCCATTTCTTGGAAGGCATCGGTGCCGATGTGCGAGCTGGCAACTTGCCCAGTGATTGCCACGATTGGCACCGAATCAAGGAAGGCGTCAGCCAGACCTGTCATCAAATTAGTCGCTCCCGGGCCTGATGTTGCCATGCATACCGCGACATCCTGGGTGGCTCTTGCCATCCCGATAGCGGCCATGGCTGCGCCTTGCTCGTGGCGGCATAGGATATGCTCGACACCACCGTCATAAAGCGCGTCGTAGATTGGCATGATGGCCCCGCCCGGGTAGCCAAATACCGTTGTTATCCCCTGCTTCTGCAGCGCCTTTACGACCAACTCTGCTCCCGTCATCGCTGCTCTCCCCTGTTCCTTGCCTGTGACGTGCTGATGGTTATTTCAGCTGTTCTGGTTAATTAGTTCAAAAAAAAGCCCCCTAGCCTGTTGGCTTAGGGGGCTTCTCTGCGTTTGTTGTGCTTGTCAGCTAATTTACGCCTGCCCGACCCCCTCGTAGTGAAATGAGCACCACGATGACGTTGATAATGAGTAGGAGGGCGTTGGCCATAAATTGCATTGACTGTCTGTCCGATTTTTAATGTTAAGACGTTGTGTTGACCTAGTGGTAACACAGACATCGATCGCATGACAAGAAAAAAATCAAAATTATTTTGCAATCCGGCTGCATAAATAGGCTATTGGTGAAACCTATTAGGTGAAAAGTATTAACTTTTTTGGTTGAAATAACAGCAGGATGACGATTGATGAACCTTGCCATTATCCATAGCCGTGCCAGCGTCGGGGTGCAGGCCCCAGCCGTTACCGTTGAGGTACATATCAGTAATGGGATGCCGGCATTCCAGCTTGTTGGGTTACCAGAAACCAGCGTTAAGGAAGCCAAGGACAGGGTGCGCAGTGCCATCGTGAATGCCGGGTTTGAATTCCCATCCCGGCGGATAACGGTCAACCTCGCCCCCGCCGACTTGCCCAAGGAAGGGGGAAGGTTCGACTTGCCTATCGCGCTGGGTATTCTGGCTGCTTCAGAGCAGATACCTGCAAATAAGCTGCATGATTATGAGTTTTTGGGGGAGTTGGCATTGTCTGGCGAGCTGCGCCCGGTCAAAGGGGCGCTGCTCGCCAGAC
>NZ_PYMB01000024.1 GCF_003026455.1 Photobacterium rosenbergii | reverse complement strand
CGCAACTATATCGATGGCTATTACAATATAGTCAGAAGGCATGGGACTAATGGTGGACTGAGTCCCATGATGTACGAACTTGGAAACTAACCCCCGTGTCTACTTTACGGGGGTCATATCAACCCAGCACCCAGCACCCAGCACCCAGCACCCGCTCTCTAATGCCTATAAGCCTTCGACGCCTTGACCACGTTGTTCATCTCATCGATGAGCTCAAACAACTCTGGCTCAATGTCGTCGGTGCTGGCACCGGCCTTGAGTTCGGTTTCGATGGTGTGGCATAGGCTCTTGAGGCGCGGTACGCCACTATAGGCGCAGCTACCGTGAAGCTTGTGGATTGGCGGCCACAGCTCGATATCTTTGCCGTCGAGCGCTTCGTTGACCAGCATTTCTACTTCTGGCATGAAGTCGAGTAGCATCTGCAACATGTCTTTAGCTAGCTCTTCCTTCCCCGCGGCTTGTTTCAAGGCCAATTCCCAATCCCAGCTGACATTGCTGTTGACTGGCGCTGGTACCTCACTTTTGCCTTCCTCTGTTTCAGTTTGCTCTGGTGCTGGCGCATCGAGTTCAAGTACTGGCTTGTCGTGTGGCGTGGTCCATTTGGCGAGGATCTGCTGCAGGATCCGCTCTTCGATAGGTTTGGTCAGGTAATCATCCATACCTGCTTCTATCAGGCGTTCGCGCTCACCGGCCATCGCATGGGCGGTAACGGCAATGACAGGGGTCGAGTGGTTGAGATCCGTTTTATGGATTTCCTGACAGGCAGTGACACCATCCATTTCCGGCATCTGGATATCCATAAAGATCAAATCGAACTCTTTCTGGTGGGCATATTCCACGGCCTTGCGGCCACCACTGGCGGTGATCACCGTTTCGACCCGTTCGCACAACAGGGCTGAAATCAGCTTGAGGTTGGCCGGGTTATCATCGACAGCCATGACAGTCAGTGGCTGGATGTTTGGCGCCTCGGTGGTAATTGGCTGCGGCTCTGGCTCACTAAACTGATCCGGTTCACTCACTAATGCCTCAAACAGTTTGCGGTGACCCAGCGGCTTCGGCAAGCAAGAGGTAACCCCGGCATTGATCAGGCGCTCAGAGAGGGCCAGTTCGGTGGTCGGTAGGCTAACGATCACTTTTTCGCTCAACTGCTCGGCCTTGAAGACCTGATCGAGCAAGGTGGCAATTGGTGGCTGTTCGCCCGGAGACAGGTTGAGCAAGGCAAAGTCATGCTGCTCGGCATCATCCGGCATGCTTGAACGGTACGTGACATGGATACCGGCACGGATCAAACGCTGCTGGATCACCGATGCAGCCTGCATGTTCGGCTCGATAAGCAGCAGTTTCTTGTTCATCAGCGTGTGGGTGTCAATAGGCTGCGACACCGGCAAATCGGTCTTGTTGAGGCGCAGGCTGAACCAGAAGGTCGAGCCTTGGTGCAGACGGGAGGTCAGGCTGACTTCACCACCCATCTGGCTCACCAGTTTCTGGGTGATGACAAGGCCTAGGCCGGTACCACCATAGCGGCGGGAGATGCTGGCATCAGCTTGGCTAAAGGCCTGGAATAGCTGGGCTTGCTGGCGCTCGGAGATCCCGATACCGGTATCACGCACCATAAATTGCAGTTCGAGGCTCTCGTCACGGTCGGTTTTGAGTTCGACCGAGACATCGATGTTGCCGCGTTCGGTAAATTTGACCGCGTTACCAATCAGGTTGGTCAGTACCTGCTGGATACGCAGCGGGTCGCCGATCATACCGCTCGGAATGCGGTGGTCGACTTTGAGGGTTAGCTCGAGCCCTTTTTCGTGGGCGCTCGGGGCCAGTAGTTTCATGACCTCATCGAGGGACTCGGTAAAGTCGAACGGGATGTTTTCAAGCAACAGCTTACCGGCTTCCAGCTTGGAGAAGTCGAGAATGTCGTTGATGATGGTCAGCAGGTTGTTGGCTGACTTCTCGATCGTCTGCAGGTAGTCCTGCTGGCTGGTACTCAGGCGCGTTTTGAGCATCTGCCGGGTAAAGCCAATGACCCCGTTGAGCGGGGTACGTAGCTCGTGCGACATATTGGCCAGGAATTCGGATTTCACCCGAGCCGCCTCTTGCGCACGTTTCTTCGCGATATCCAGTTCGACGTTCTGAATTTCAAGCTGCTCCAGCGTTTCACGCAGATCCGAGGTGGCCTGATCGATACTCTGTTGCATCTCGATATGGTATTCAGACAGCGAAATCGCCATTGCATTGATACCGTTTTTCAACGTATCCAGCTCGCCCAGCAGTTGGCCTTCGATACGGACATCAAGGTGGCCACGGCGGATCCGGTCGACCACGCTCACCATATGCGAGATAGGGCGGGTGACGTCTTTCATCAAGCGGTAGGCAAACAGCGATGACAGCGTCAGGCCCAGCAGTAGTACCATCAGGGCGGTGAACACTTCCTGGTACTGTTGCAGGCGCAGGGCACTCAAGTCGAGTTCGAGGGCTATGTAACCAAGGGTTTCGGCTTGGTACCCGGGAATGGATGAGTTACTGAACTGGCCCTCTTTGAGAATGGGGGCCCGCAGGATCAGTGAATTTTCGTTGAGCCTAGTTTCCAGAAGCAGCGGTATTGGTTGATCCTCTGGGTACATCAACGCCTCGAAATTACGGTGGAAATTCGAGGTTACGAACAGCTCGTTTTTGGTATTAAAGACCGCAATACTGCGTACGATTTGTGAGTGCTTGCGGTGGGCGTAGCTGATCAACCGGCGCACAGCCTCACGGTTTTGATCGGCCATGCCATATTCGCTGGAGATCGCCAAGGGCTCGATAATGCTGGCACCGGTCGAGATAAGCTGGTGTTCAAGATCGCGATATCGGCTCATAGTAAAAAATGCGCTCAAAAGCAGGCCAATAATCAGCGTCGGTGCTAATGTCAGGGTGAATACCCTGGCACGAAGTCCATATTTGGTCATGGTTCTCTTAATTACAAGAATGCGATTCTATGGGACAATTATCCCATCTATGGCCGCTAGCTTAATGAAAGTCAGGCTATTCGACAATCAACTCATCCCAAACTGTTGTTGAAATCACCAGTTTGGGCAAATTGCTCCGTGGGTCCAATTACTATGGCACGCTTTTTCAAGCCTCAGAAACGAAAATTAACCGATACCAAGCATAAAGAAATTACCATCAGCCGGCTCGACCACCTTGGTGCCGGTATCGGCCACCTCGACCGCAAGCCGGTTTTTGTCGAGGGGGTGTTGCCAGGAGAGAAGGCAATCATCCAGCTGACGGAAGACAAAAAGCAGTTTGCCCGGGCCAAAGTGATCCGTCGTCTCAGTGACAGTGAAGAGCGCGTTGCGCCAGCATGTCCTATCTATGACCAATGTGGTGGTTGTAACCTGCAGCATTTATCCCATCAGGGTCAGGTGGCTGCCAAACAGCAATCGTTGGGCGAGCTAATGGGCAAGTTTGCCCGTACCGGCGAGCAGGTTGAGCAAGTTGCCCCGATCACAAGTGATGAATGGCAATACCGCCGCTGTGCCCGACTTAGCATTATGCCAAAAGGCGGTGAGCTAAAGGTGGGCTTTCGCAAGAAGCAAAGCAAGGAAATTGTCGACGTTGAACATTGTCCGGTGCTGGCGCAATCACTGAATGAACTTTTGCCGCCATTGCGGAGTCTGTTATCCCAGCTGAAAGGCCGCAAGCACCTTGGCCATGTCGAGCTAGTGGAAGCCGACAATGGCCGTGTGGTACTTATCCGCCACCTGCAGCCTTTTTCTGACAAAGACATGACCGCCATCCGTCAGTTTGCTGACCAACACCAGCTAATGTTGTACCTAGCCCCCACTTCTGATGCGATTGATAGCATTTCCGGGCCAGCACCATATTATGAGTTGGATGGCTTGGAGCTGGTTTTCTCGCCGAAGGATTTTATCCAGGTTAACCGCGAGGTGAACCAGAAGATGGTCGCACAGGCTATGGACTGGTTGGCTGTCGGACCTGATGACCGGGTGCTTGATCTATTCTGTGGGCTTGGTAACTTCAGTCTACCGCTCGCAAAGCAAGCAAAAGCACTGGTTGGTGTTGAAGGCGTCGACGAGATGGTGCATCGTGCATCTGAGAATGCAAAAAATAATCAACAGGTTAATGCTGAATTTTATCAAGCCAACCTGGAAGAAGATGTCACGACAAAGTCGTGGGCAAAAGAAAAGTTCAGTAAGGTCCTGCTGGATCCTGCCCGGGCTGGTGCAGCTGGCGTTATGCAGCATGTGGTAAATTTAGGGCCGGAGCGGGTGGTGTATGTCTCCTGTAATCCAGCAACGCTGGCACGAGACAGTCAGGTATTACTGAAGCAAGGTTATCAGTTGGAACGGTTGGGTATGATGGACATGTTCCCCCATACCGGACATTTGGAGTCGATGGCGTTATTTATCAAGCGATAGGCTCACATTACTAGAGTAAACAGGATAGAGAAATGGTCGCAGTTCGCGGTGCGCATTTAAAGGAAAATGATACATTCGAGCTTTCTTCGTGGGTTGATAGCCTCAAGCTAGATGCCAAGGTCACCAAGCATCTAGCCAAGACCTATCAGCGATGTATCGATTTAACGACAGAGGACGAGCGCGCGTCATTATTGCTATGGCGTGGTCGCGAGATGGTCGAGATCCTGGTAACGCTGAGCATGGACAAAGATACGCTGGTGGCAGCTTTGCTGTTCCCGTTGGTGGAAGCCGGCGTATATAGCCCAGAGCAGCTCAAGGAAGACTACAACAATACAATTTTGCAGATGGTCACTGGTGTTGGCCAGATGGCGGCTATCGGCCAGCTCAATGCCACCAAGGAAGGTGCCGAGCAGTCTGCGCAAGTCGATAATATCCGCCGTATGCTGCTGTCGATGGTCGATGACTTCCGCTGCGTGGTCATCAAACTGGCCGAGCGGATCTGTAACCTGCGTGAAGTAAAAGACGAGCCGGATGAGGTGCGTAGGGCGGCAGCCAAAGAGTGTGCCAACATCTATGCACCACTGGCAAACCGCCTGGGTATCGGTCAGCTCAAGTGGGAAATAGAAGATTACGCTTTCCGCTACCGCCACCCGGACACTTACAAGCAGATTGCCAAGCAGCTGTCCGAGCGCCGTATTGACCGCGAGCAATACATCGAGCACTTCGTGACGGACTTGGCCGATGACATGAAAGCCTCGGCGATCAAGGCCGATGTGCAAGGGCGTCCGAAGCATATCTACAGTATCTGGCGCAAGATGCAGAAAAAGAGCCTGGCATTCGACGAGTTGTTCGATGTCCGTGCGGTGCGGATCATTGCCGACGAAATCCAGGACTGTTATGCCGCGCTGGGTATCGTCCATACCAAGTACCGCCACTTGCCAAAAGAGTTTGACGACTATGTCGCCAACCCGAAACCTAATGGTTACCAGTCAATCCACACCGTGGTGCTGGGGCCGGAAGGCAAGACAATAGAGATCCAGATCCGCACCAAGCAGATGCACGAGGAGTCGGAGCTGGGGGTTGCAGCCCACTGGAAGTACAAGGAAAGTGGGTCGTCGTCTGGCGGTGCCAAGTCATCTTACGACGAGAAAATCAACTGGCTGCGTAAGCTATTGGCTTGGCAGGAAGAGATGTCCGACTCGGGCGAGATGCTCGAAGAGTTGCGTAGTCAGGTCTTTGATGACCGTGTCTATGCCTTTACCCCAAAAGGCGATGTGGTCGACTTGCCGCTTGATGCCACGCCGTTGGATTTCGCTTACCACATCCACTCTGAAGTTGGCCACCGCTGTATTGGTGCCAAGGTCGAAGGGCGGATTGTGCCATTCACTTACAATTTGCAGATGGGTGATCAGGTCGAGATCATCACCCAGAAAGAGCCGAACCCGTCGCGTGACTGGTTGAACCCGAACCTTGGGTTTGTGAATTCTAGCCGCGCCCGTTCGAAGGTCCATGCTTGGTTCCGTAAGCAGGACCGCGACAAGAACATCTTGGCAGGCCGTGAGATCTTGGAAATCGAACTGGTCAAGATCGGCGCCACCATGAAAGATGCCGAGGCCTATGCGCTCAAGCGCTTCAACGTCAATTCAGCTGACGAGCTGTTTGCCGGTATCGGTAGTGGTGACCTGCGTATCAACCAGGTTATCAACCACATCAATGCTCTGGTCAACAAGCCGACTGCCGAGGAAGAAGACCAGCAGTTGCTTGAGAAGCTGACTGAGGCCAGCAGTAAGACGGCGTCGACCAAAAAGCCCCAGCGAGATGCTGTGGTGGTAGAGGGGGTCGATAACCTGATGACTCACCTTGCCCGTTGTTGCCAGCCAATTCCAGGTGATGACATTCAGGGTTTCGTCACGCAGGGGCGGGGTATTTCGGTTCACCGCAGTGACTGTGAGCAGCTTGAAGAACTGCGCCATGTCGCGCCGGAGCGTATTATCGATACGGTATGGGGCGGCGGCTTTGTGGGCAATTACCACATCACGGTAAGGGTCACGGCGGCAGAGCGTAACGGTCTGCTCAAAGAGCTGACCAATACCTTGGCCAACGAGAAGGTCAAAGTGGCAGGCATGAAGAGTCGGGTCGACTACAAGAAGCAGATGTCGATCATGGACTTTGATATCGAGTTGACCGATCTGGAAGTACTGAGCCGGGTACTCAAGCGTATCGAGCAAGTGAGAGACGTTGCTGAAGCGAAAAGGCTACACTAAACGGTATTTAGAATGATGACAAAAGCGGGAGCCGAGGCTGCCGCTTTTTCTTTTGCAGACAGAGAATAATCCAATGAGTAAAACACAGCGCCCTATCGAACAATTGGTAGCGATCATGGCCAAGCTACGTGACCCGCAAAATGGCTGCCCGTGGGATTTGAAGCAGACCTTTGCCACGATTGTGCCGCATACCCTGGAAGAAGCCTATGAAGTGGCTGATGCGATTGAGCAGCAGAATTGGGATGATGTCCGGGAAGAGTTGGGTGATTTGCTGTTCCAGGTGATTTTCTACAGCCAGTTGGGCAAGGAGCAAGGGCTGTTTGACTTTGATGATGTGGTGGAAGGGATCAATGAAAAGCTGACCCGCCGGCATCCCCATGTCTTTGCTGATACCAAGTTTGCCAGTGAGGCCGACATCAACGCCAACTGGGAAGCGGAGAAAGCCAAGGAGCGTTCGAACAAGGGCAGTGATGAGAGCATCCTTGCCAATATCCCCCGTGCTATGCCAGCCCTGATCCGCGCTGATAAAATTCAAAAGCGTTGTGCTAAGCATGGTTTTGACTGGGATACCTTGGGCCCGGTGGTCGGTAAGGTCCAAGAAGAGATCGAAGAGGTGATGGAAGAAGTCATCCAGGTGTCACCTGATCAGGATAAAATCGAAGAAGAAATGGGGGATCTGCTGTTTGCTGTCGCCAATTTCAGCCGTCATGTAAAGGTCAAACCGGAAGTGGCCTTGGCGCGAGCCAACCAAAAATTCGAGCGCCGGTTTCGCGAAGTGGAGAAAACTGTGCTAGAAAGAGGGAAGCGCCTTGACGATTGCTCGCTCGATTATCTCGATGCTATCTGGGACGAAGTGAAACAGCGTGAGCAGAAGTAATATTGAGCGGGGTGGCTTGATGGTGACCAATGGCAGCATTGAGTGGACAATCAATAGTCACCCAGTTTAGTAGAATTGATTTGAAACAAAAAAAAACCAAACGTGCTGTGATAGTTTTCACGTTGTGGCAATAAAGTGTGTCTGGTATACTAATTTCCCGTCCAGATACTTTTTATATCCTCTATACCAATCTTCCAGGTAAAACATGACAACGAATTACATTTTTGTTACGGGCGGGGTCGTATCCTCACTAGGTAAAGGTATTGCTGCAGCATCGCTGGCGGCTATTCTAGAAGCACGTGGTCTGAAAGTGACCATGATGAAACTAGACCCTTACATCAACGTTGACCCAGGCACAATGAGCCCAATTCAACATGGTGAAGTATTCGTAACGGAAGACGGTGCAGAGACTGACCTTGACCTAGGTCACTATGAGCGTTTCATCCGTACCAAGATGACTAAGCGCAACAACTTCACTGCGGGCCGCGTTTACGCTGATGTACTGCGTAAAGAGCGTCGTGGTGACTACCTAGGTGCAACGATTCAGGTTATCCCACACATCACCAACGCCATCAAAGAGCGTGTTATTGCTGGTGCAGAAGGCCACGACGTTGCTATCGTCGAAGTGGGCGGCACAGTAGGTGATATCGAATCTCTACCATTTATGGAAGCTATCCGTCAGCTAGCTGTTGAACTGGGCCGCGAGCGCGCAATGTTCATGCACCTGACGCTAGTACCATACCTGGCAGCGGCTGGTGAAGTGAAAACCAAGCCAACCCAGCATTCTGTAAAAGAACTGCTTTCTATCGGTATTCAGCCAGACATCCTTGTATGTCGTTCTGACCGTATGATCCCTGCTAACGAGCGTGCCAAGATTGCACTGTTCTGTAATGTTCAGGAAAAAGCAGTTATCTCAATGAAAGACGTAGACTCTATCTACAAGATCCCACAGCTTATCAAGGCCCAGGGTCTTGACGACTTGGTATGTCAGCGTTTCGGCATTACTGCGCCGGAAGCTGATCTTTCTGAGTGGGAACAAGTGATCTACGAAGAAGCGAACCCAACTGCCGAAGTCGTTATTGGTATGGTGGGTAAGTACATCGAACTACCAGACGCGTACAAGTCAGTGAACGAGGCGCTTAAGCATGCAGGCCTGAAGAACCGCCTGTCTGTGAAGATCAAGTATGTTGACTCTCAAGATGTTGAGAGCAAAGGCGAGGAAGCCCTACAAGGCCTTGACGCTATCTTGGTTCCTGGTGGTTTCGGCGGCCGTGGTGTAGAAGGTAAGATCCTAACTGCACAGTACGCCCGTGAAAACAAAATCCCTTACCTTGGCATCTGCCTAGGTATGCAGGTTGCACTGATCGAGTTTGCTCGAAATGTCGCTGGCCTTGAAGGCGCTCACTCTACTGAGTTCAATGCTGACACCAAGAACCCTGTTGTTGGCCTGATCACTGAGTGGGTTGATGGCGAAGGTAACGTTGAAGAGCGTACCGAGAAGTCTGACCTTGGCGGTACTATGCGCCTAGGCTCTCAGCTATGTCACTTAGCTGAAGGCTCTAAAGCGCGTGAGCTATACGGTAACCCAACGATTCACGAGCGTCACCGTCACCGCTACGAAGTAAACAACAACCTACTTCCTCAATTAGAGAAAGCAGGTCTTAAGATTTCTGGTCTGTCTGCAGACAAGAAATTGGTGGAAATCATTGAGATCCCGAACCACCCATGGTTTGTGGCTGCTCAGTTCCACCCTGAGTTCACCTCAACGCCTCGCGATGGCCACCCTCTATTTGAAGGCTTCGTGAAAGCGGCTGGTGCAAACCAGCGTGGTGAGCTTAACAAGTAAGGATTACGGATAGCTGTAGCAGTGATGGCTGCAGCTATTTTTTTAGCTTTTAATTTGAAGATAAAGCAAGAGGAAACACAATGTCTAAGATCGTTAAAGTTCTAGGTCGTGAAATCATTGACTCACGTGGTAACCCAACTGTAGAAGCTGAAGTTCACCTAGAAGGCGGTTTCGTAGGTATGGCTGCTGCACCATCTGGTGCATCAACTGGTTCTCGTGAAGCTCTTGAGCTACGCGACGGTGACAAGTCTCGTTTCCTAGGTAAAGGTGTTCTTAAAGCTGTTGAAGCTGTGAACGGCCCAATCGCGGAAGCTCTAGTAGGTAAAGACGCTAAAGCACAAGCTGACATCGACCAGATCATGCTTGACCTAGACGGCACTGAAAACAAGTCTAACTTCGGTGCAAACGCAATCCTAGCTGTATCTCTAGCGAACGCTAAAGCTGCTGCAGCAGCTAAAGGCATGCCTCTATACGAGCACATCGCTGAGCTAAACGGTACTGCTGGTCAGTTCTCTATGCCTCTACCAATGATGAACATCATCAACGGTGGTGAGCACGCTGATAACAACGTTGACATCCAAGAGTTCATGATCCAGCCAGTTGGCGCTAAGACTCTTAAAGAAGGTCTACGTATCGGTGCTGAAGTATTCCACAACCTAGCTAAAGTTCTTAAGTCTAAAGGCATGAGCACTGCTGTAGGTGACGAAGGTGGTTTTGCTCCTAACCTAGAGTCAAACGCTGCTGCTCTAGCTGCAATCAAAGAAGCTGTTGAGCTAGCTGGCTACGAGCTAGGCAAAGACGTTACTCTTGCTATGGACTGTGCAGCATCTGAGTTCTTCGACAAAGAAGCTGGCAACTACAACATGAAAGGCGAAGGTAAGATCTTCACTTCTGAAGAGTTCAACCACTACCTAGCTGGCCTAGTTGCTGAGTACCCAATCGTTTCTATCGAAGACGGTCTAGACGAGTCTGACTGGGATGGCTTCAAGCACCAGACTGAACTACTAGGCGACAAGATCCAGCTAGTAGGTGACGATCTATTCGTTACTAACACTAAGATTCTTGCTCAAGGTATCGAGAAAGGCGTTGCTAACTCTATCCTTATCAAGTTCAACCAGATCGGTTCTCTAACTGAAACTCTAGCTGCTATCAAGATGGCTAAAGACGCTGGTTACACTGCAGTTATCTCTCACCGTTCTGGTGAAACTGAAGATGCAACTATCGCTGACCTAGCGGTAGGTACTGCTGCTGGCCAGATCAAGACTGGTTCTATGAGCCGTTCTGACCGTGTTGCTAAGTACAACCAGCTAATCCGTATCGAAGAAGCGCTAGGTGAGAAAGCACCTTACAACGGTCTTAAAGAAGTTAAAGGCCAAGCTTAATTAAAAGCTGCGCATCGGGGTAACCCGAGCTGATACTAAAAACCGCCCATCATGGGCGGTTTTTTTATGGGCGAATGATGGCTTGGGGGCCTATAGCCCCTAGTGTCAGAGTGCAACTTATGGGATTATTACCAGCGGCTTGACACGTCTTTGTGTTTCAATCTGTTATGATTAGATTAATTTCTTAACCATTGCCAAGAGGGCGCAATGCGATTGTTAAACCTCCTGCTGCTGGCAATCCTCGGCTGGTTACAATATGACTTCTGGCTCGGCAAAAACGGCATGGCCGACTACCTTGCGGTGCGTGATAATGTTGCGGTGCAGCAACAGGCCAACGCCGAATTGGTTCAACGTAACCAGCAGATGTATTTCGAAATTCATGACTTGCACCGTGGTCAGGAAGCTATCGAAGAGCGGGCCCGTAACGAGCTGGGTATGATCGGAACGGGTGAGACCTTTTTCCGCATTGTCAGTGATTGAATTCCATGAAAGATAAAATGATCGCAGTCGTTCCGGCTGCTGGCGTCGGTAGCCGGATGGCTGCTGACCGACCGAAACAGTACTTGCACATTGCTGGCAAGACGATTCTCGAACATACCATTGACCGTTTATTGCAGCATCCGATGATAGAGCGCGTCGTTGTTGCTATTAGCGAGCAGGACCCATACTTCCCAACCTTGTCGTTGGCGGAGAACCCAAGGGTTACCCGTGTTGACGGTGGCGCCGAGCGCGCTGACTCTGTCTTTTCTGGCTTGGCAGCTATTGATGATCCTAGTGCTTGGGTGCTGGTTCATGACGCCGCTCGCCCATGTTTGCGCCAGCAGGACCTGCAAAGGTTGATTGATGAAGCACAGGATAGCGATTATGGCGCTATCTTGGCAGCGCCAGTGCGCGATACCATGAAGCGCGGCAATGGTCAGCAAGCTATCGCGGTGACGGTTGAACGCAGCGACCTTTGGCATGCCTTGACGCCACAGATGTTCAGGGCGGGCCAGTTGAAGCAAGCACTGGAAAAAGCACTGGCTGATGGGGCGGTCGTGACCGATGAAGCATCGGCCTTGGAGCATTGTGGTATGGCACCTAAGCTAGTGGCGGGGCGGGCTGATAATCTGAAGGTGACCCAACCGGAAGATCTCGCTATCGCGGAATTTTATCTGCAACACTTATTGAAGGAAGAGCAATGATGCGAATTGGACACGGTTTTGACGTGCATAAATTTGGTGGCGAAGGGCCGGTAATTATCGGAGGCATTGCTATTCCTTACGAACAGGGCCTGATTGCGCATTCTGACGGTGATGTCGCGCTGCATGCAGTTTGCGACGCCTTGTTGGGAGCGATTGGTGCGGGTGATATTGGCCGTCACTTCCCTGATACCGATGCGGAGTGGGAAGGGGCTGACAGCCGTATGCTGCTGCGCGATGTATATCGTAAAGTTAAAGCGAAAGGCTACACCTTAGGTAACGTGGATGTCACCATTATTGCCCAGGCCCCTAAAATGGCACCGCACATTGATGCAATGTGCCAGGCTATCGCCGAGGATTTGGAAACGGATATTGAGAATGTCAATGTCAAAGCGACCACCTCGGAGCGTCTAGGTTTTACCGGGCGTAAAGAAGGCATTGCCTGTGAAGCGGTTGTGCTGATCAACAAAGAATAAATCGGGTAGGGCGATATAGCCTTGCCTTCTGGCATCTCGATGCTGCTAAAGAATGGTGTAATTTATGTCTACGGTAATGGACAACTTCAGCTGGTTGTATGGAAAACCAAGCTGTCAGGGCCGCATTAAGGTTGAGCCTGAAGATTTTGTAGTAAAGGAAAACCTTGGCTTTGAGTTTGCCGGTGTGGGCGAGCATTTTATGGTGAAGATCCGTAAAACCGGTGAAAACACCAAATATGTCGTCAATGAGCTAGCTAAAGCCTGTGGTGTGAAATCACGTGATGTCAGTTGGGCTGGCTTGAAAGACCGTCACGCGGTGACCGAGCAATGGCTCAGCGTTCATTTACCGGGCAAGCCTGACCCTGACTTGGCACAGTTTGTGGCTGAGCACCCGGGTGTTGAAGTGCTTGAAACTGCACGCCATGATAAAAAGCTCCGTCCGGGTGATTTGAGCGGCAACTGGTTCCAACTGACGTTGCGCGAGCTTGACCAGCCAGAGGATGTGTTAGCCCGGCTTGCTCAGGTACAGCAGCTCGGTGTCCCGAACTACTTCGGCGAACAGCGTTTTGGTCATGGCGGTAACAATGTCACCAAGGCCCGTGCCTGGGGTAATGACGAATTTCGTGTGCGCGACAAGAGCAAGCGTAGCTTCTACCTGTCTGCGGCGCGCTCATGGATGTTTAATTTAATTTTGTCTGCCCGTATCGAACAGCACACTGTCCATACTGTTATGGATGGCGACCTGCTGGACGTCGAGGGTGATGATCGCGATCGTTTGGTTGAGGCTGATATTGCCCAGTGGCAGCAAGCCGTAGATAACGGCACGGCTTCTATCACAGCGCCAATGATGGGGGATAATGCCCTGCCGACCAGCGGCCAGGCGGAAGCGTTTGAAATGGCTATTGCCGAGCAAGAGCCGCATCTACTGAAGCTAGTTCGAGACAACCGCATGCGTCATGAACGCCGTCCATTGCTACTTAAACCGCAGGACATGGCCTGGCAGCAAGATGGCGATACGGTAACCGTTTCTTTTGCCCTACCGGCGGGCTGTTTTGCCACTGCGGTGGTTCGCGAGCTCATGGTTGAGCTGCAACAACAGGAAGGACACGATGCGAATTCTGATCAGTAACGACGATGGTATCTTTGCCGAGGGGATCAACACCTTGGCAGCTGTCCTGAGTGAAATTGGCGAGGTAACGGTCGTTGCCCCAGATCGCAATCGCTCAGGGGCATCTAATTCATTGACCTTGGACAACCCGTTGCGGATCCGCCATGAAGGTGAGCAGCGGATCTCAGTGGAAGGGACACCGACAGATTGTGTCCATTTTGCACTAAACGAATGGCTCGATGACCGTCCTGATGTCGTGGTTGCCGGCATCAACCATGGTGCTAACCTCGGTGATGATGTGCTGTACTCCGGTACGGTAGCGGCGGCAACAGAAGGCCATTTCCTTGGCGTGCCGGCGATAGCTGTCTCCTTGGTCGGGCACCAACATTTTGATACCGCGGCGCAAGTGGTGAAGCAAGTACTGCAAAAAATGCAGTCAGCACCCTTGCCTAGCAATAAAATTTTAAATATCAACGTACCGGATGTCGCTTATTCTGAGTTGGGGAACTGGCAGGTAACCCGCCTTGGTGCCCGTCACCGAGCTGAGAATATGGTAAAAGGCACCGATCCCCGGGGCAAGGAGCTCTATTGGTTGGGGCCTCCAGGCCCTTGTCAGGATGCCGGTCCAGGTACTGATTTTTACGCTATTGAACAGCAGTGTGTATCGATAACGCCACTGCAGGTCGACCTTACCGCGCATGATGCGCTGGCAGGGCTTGGCTCTTGGATTGAGCAACAGGAGAAATAGTCGCAATGCGCTATGTGGACGAGCGGACGCTTTTGCTGAACTATTTGCGCCGGCAGGGAATCAAAGATGAGAAGGTGCTTCAGGCCATGGCATCTGTCCCGCGGGAGCGATTTATCGATGAAGCGCTGTCACACAAAGCTTATGAGAATAATGCTCTGCCTATTGGCAGTGGGCAGACGATCTCGCAGCCGTATATTGTTGCCAAGATGACGGAGTTAATGGCGCTATCACCTGACTCAAGGATCCTTGAAATTGGGACGGGCTCGGGCTACCAGACAGCAGTGCTGGCACATTTGGTTAACCACGTTTATTCCGTTGAGCGGATCAAGGCATTGCAATGGCAGGCCAAGCGCCGTTTGAAGCAGCTTGAGTTACATAATGTTTCGACTAAGCACAGTGACGGCTGGCGCGGGTGGGCTGGCAAAGGCCCGTTCGATGCTATTATCGTGACTGCTGCAGCGGCTGAGATCCCTGTTGAATTATTAACGCAATTAGCCGACGGTGGTCGCTTGGTCATCCCTGTTGGTGAGCATTCGCAGGTACTGAAAGTGATTATCCGCGAGGGGGATCGCTTTGCTTACCGTGATATTGAAGCCGTGCGTTTTGTTCCGCTTGTCGCCGGGGAGTTGGCCTAGGTTATATGGTAGGGATGTTGCCTTCAGCAAGGACGTGGAAGCTGGCAGCGTTAGTTGCCGGCTTGATGCTGTCTGGCTGTAGTAACCATAGCCCTGCGCCGGTGATGAGCCTGGGCAAAGACTACAACAGCCTTGAGCGCGGTAGCTACCGTGGGAGCTACTATGAAGTGCAAAAAGGCGATACCTTGTATTTTATCTCCTACATTACCGGTCGTGATGTCGACGATATTATTGCAAGTAATAAATTGTCGAAGCCTTATACCATTTTTCCCGGTCAAAAGTTGCAGCTATGGCGGCCGAAGTATGTCGCCCCGAAGTATGGACGGGTAGCCCCGGCTGCAGTCGCTCCGGCGCCAGCTGCTAAATCTTCAACAAAAACAACGAACTCAAAACCGGCTCAGCCAAAACCTGCGGCAACAGCTCAGACTGCTACTCAACCGGCCTCCCAGAAACCGGCTCAGACTGCAGTGTCTCAAAAACAAAACGAGCAAAAAGCCGCCAATAAAAATGTTGATCAGGCTCCCACAAAAGAGTACTCTCAAAAAACCAAAAGTAACAAAGTTGTTACATCTAAGCCGCAACCTAGCAACACCAAAGTGGCTAAGTGGACTTGGCCGTCAAAGGGGCGTGTAATTGCTAAGTTCTCCAACTCGGAGAATGGCAACAAAGGTATCGACATCGCCGGGCAGCGTGGACAAGCTGTCAATGCATCAGCAAATGGGGTGGTGGTCTATGCCGGAAATGCGCTCCGCGGGTACGGTAATTTGGTCATTATCAAGCACAACGATGATTACCTCAGTGCCTATGCCCATAACGACCAGGTTTATGTGAAGGAGCAGCAAAAGGTATCGGTTGGCCAGAAAATTGCTTCAATGGGAAGCTCGGGCACAAATACAGTGAAGCTGCATTTTGAGATCCGTTACAAAGGTAAATCCGTAGATCCTATGCGTTATTTACCACGATAGACAACATGGCATAGTTAAAGTTGTAATGTCTTGCTAACTCGCCATCTGGGAGGCGCTATGAGTGGAAGCAATACTGCTGCAGACATCGAAGATTTTGATTTTGAAGAAGAAATGGAAGCTGATTCCGCAACTGTCGAAGCCAAAACTGAAGATGTTAGTGCTAGCGATGATGATGTCGATATGTCGCAATACGGGGCTACGCAGAAAGCTCTGGACGCGACCCAACTCTACCTCGGTGAAATTGGTTTTTCACCCTTGCTAACCGCAGAGGAAGAAGTCCTCTACGCCCGCCGTGCACTGCGGGGCGACGAAGTTGCCCGCAAGCGAATGATCGAAAGTAACCTCCGCTTGGTGGTTAAAATTTCACGCCGTTACAGTAACCGTGGTTTGGCTTTGCTCGACTTAGTCGAAGAAGGCAATCTGGGTTTGATCCGTGCGGTAGAGAAGTTCGATCCGGAGCGCGGTTTCCGTTTTTCAACCTATGCAACGTGGTGGATCCGCCAGACGATTGAGCGGGCTATCATGAACCAAACCCGGACAATCCGCCTACCAATCCATGTCGTCAAAGAGCTTAATGTTTACCTCCGTACTGCCCGTGAGCTGGCACAGAAGCTGGACCATGAACCGACGGCGGAAGATATTGCACTCAAGCTGGATAAATCCGTAGATGATGTAAACCGGATGCTCCGCCTTAATGAGCGTGTTGGCTCGGTAGATAACCCTATTGGTGGCGACTCGGAAAAAGCCCTGCTGGATATCATCCCTGATGAAAAAAGTGGTGGCCCGGAAACGTCAACCCAAGATGATGATATCAAAACATCCATCGTCCATTGGTTACAGGAGCTCAACCCGAAACAGCGCGAAGTGTTGGCCCGCCGCTTTGGCCTACTTGGCTATGAAGCATCGACACTGGAAGATGTTGGCCGCGAGATTGGCCTGACACGGGAAAGAGTTCGCCAGATCCAGGTTGAAGGCCTGCGTCGATTGCGCGATATGCTGACCCACCAAGGGCTGAGTATTGAGTCGCTGTTCAACCAGGAACAAATGTAGAAAGCCGGATTCTTTTATTCCACACTTTTACCGGTAATTGCAAAAAGGGATGCCAACGGCATCCCTTTTTATTACCTTGCTTAGCCAATAGCCCAATTACATCAAGGCTTTCAGGCGGTACAACTCGTCAAGGGCTTGGCGTGGTGTCATTTCATCCGGGTTGATACGGGCTAGGGCTTCCTCAACCTCACTTGGCTCCGGCAGCAGGCTCAATTGTTGCTCGGCAACTGGAGCTTGGCTCGCGGGTGCAACGGCCTGCTGGTGGCCGCTGGCTTCGAGTTGCTGAAGCTTGAACTTAGCACGCTTGATCACCGATTTGGGTACCCCGGCCAGGCTTGCGACTGCCAAGCCGTAAGACTTGCTGGCTGCGCCTTCTTGTACCGCATGCATGAAGGCAATCTCGTCACCGTGCTCCACTGCATCGAGGTGGACATTGGCAAGCCCATCTATCAGCGATGGCAGTTCAGTTAACTCGAAGTAGTGGGTGGCGAAAAGCGTCATGGCAGAGATCTTGTCTGCTAGCCACTCGGCACTGGCCCAAGCCAGCGACAAGCCGTCATAGGTACTGGTGCCACGGCCGATCTCATCCATCAAAACCAGGCTATTTTGCGTTGCATTATGCAGGATATTGGCGGTTTCGGTCATTTCTACCATGAAAGTCGAACGGCCTGACGCCAAGTCGTCAGAAGCACCGATACGGGTAAAGATCCGATCCAGCGGACCGATCTTAACGGCTTCGGCCGGGACAAAAGAACCTACATGGGCCAATAGGGCGATCAATGCTGTTTGGCGCATGTAGGTCGACTTACCGCCCATATTCGGGCCGGTAATGATCAACATCCGGCGATCATGGTGGAGCGAGATTGGGTTAGCGATAAACGGTTCGCTCAATACCTGCTCGACCACAGGGTGGCGGCCTGCAGTGATTTCAATACCGGTCGTTTCCGTCAACTCCGGACGGCAGTAGTTCAGGGTATCGGCACGCTCGGCCAAGTTCGCTAGCACGTCGAGCTCTGAGATAGCGGCTGCGGCATTTTGTAGCTGCTCTAGGTGTGGTAACAGCAGATCAAACAGCTCTTCCCATAGTTTTTTCTCTAGTGCCAAGGCTTTTGATTTGGAGTTGAGGACCTTGTCCTCGTGCTCTTTGAGCTCGGGGATAATGTAGCGCTCGGCATTCTTCAGCGTCTGGCGGCGCACATAGTGGCTTGGTACCAAGTGGCTCTGGCCGCGGCTGACCTGGATATAAAAGCCGTGGACATTGTTGAAACCGACTTTCAGGCTGTCGATGTCATGGCGTTCACGTTCGTTGGCTTCCAGCTCTTCAAGGAATTTGGTGGCACCGTCGGCCAAATCGCGCCATTCGTCCAGCTCGGCATTGTAGCCCGGCGCCAGTACGCCACCGTCACGGATCACCACTGGTGGGTTTTCGATAATCGCTCGCTCAAGCAGTTCGCACAACTCGTCCATCGGTGCTGCAAGGCCGGCCAGCTCACCGATACGGCGTTGGTCGATTTCACCCAGCATCTCAGCCAGCTCAGGCAAGTGCTGAAGTGCGGTGCGCATGCGGGCAAGGTCACGGGGACGTGCTGAGCGCAGGGCCAAGCGGGCAAGGATACGCTCGAGGTCGCCCATATGGCGCAATACCCCTGCGATATCCAAAAACAGGCCGGTATCCTTGAAAGAGGTAATAGCATCCAGGCGGCCGTTAAGCTGTTGGCGGTCGCGGATTGGCTGGTGCAGCCAGCGCTTGAGCAAGCGGCTGCCCATCGGCGTTGCGGTCTGATCCAGTACCGAGGCGAGGGTGTTATCGAAGCCCCCGGCGAGATTCTGGGTCAACTCAAGGTTACGGCGGGTCGCAGCATCAAGGATCACTGAGTGATCTTTGGTGTCCAGGGTAATGGCACGGATATGTGGCAGCGCAGTACGTTGGGTGTCTTTGACATATTGCATCAGGCAACCAGCAGCGCAAAGGCCATGTTCGGCTTGCTCGACACCAAAACCGACTAGGTCACGGGTTCCGAACTGCATGGTCAGCTGTTGGCGTGCGGTATCGAGATCGAATTCCCACACCGGGCGGCGACGGGCCCCTTTCATACCGTGGAATAACCCTGGTAGGTCGAAATCTTCCGGGTAGAGCAATTCAGCAGGGCTGGTGCGCTGCAGCTCGGCCTGCATCGCTTCTTCGGTTTCTGGCTCGGTCAGCATAAAACGGCCCGAGGTAATATCCAGTGTGGCGTAACCGAACTTGCTGCCTTCATGGTAGATAGCTGCAATCAGGTTGTCTTGACGCTCGCTCAATAGCGCTTCGTCACTGACTGTTCCCGGGGTGATAATTCGTACCACCTTGCGCTCAACCGGTCCTTTGCTGGTTGCCGGATCACCCACTTGCTCACAGATAGCAACAGACACCCCCTGCTGGACAAGGCGGGCAAGGTAGCCTTCTACCGCATGGTAGGGCACACCGGCCATCGGGATCGGGTTGCCATTGGATGAGCCGCGCTTGGTTAAAGAGATATCCAGTAGTTGCGAAGCCTGCTTGGCGTCATCAAAAAATAGTTCGTAGAAATCACCCATCCGATAGAACAGCAAGACTTCCGGATTCTCTGCTTTGATCCGCAAATACTGTTGCATCATAGGGGTGTGTTTTTCTATGCCTTTTATTGTCACGTTGTTGCCTGCTACATTGTGCCGGTGGGCTGGATCACCCTGTTTACCCGGGGGAAGTTTCTGGTCGCTTAGGATACGTGATCCCGACCTGCCGTTACAGTACTTTCCTTGCCCAAAAATGGCTGAAGGTAACAGGCTTGCCCGTATGGACTGAGCCGAGTAATGTGTAGATCCTGAAGGGGCGAGAAACAAATCAAAAAAGTCGTATTCATTTGGAGTGATGATGGCATTAGCACAACAAGTCGGGTTGGCCTTGGCCCAGCGCAATTGGGTCGCAGTTACCGCTGAATCCTGCACCGGTGGTGGAGTTTCCACAGCAATTACGGATATTGCTGGTAGCTCTGCGTGGTTTGACCGCGCATTCGTGACCTATAGCAACGAAGCCAAGCAGGAAATGCTTGGCGTCAGGGAGCAGACCCTGTCAGAGTTTGGTGCGGTGAGTGAAGCGGTGGTCGCTGAAATGGCACTTGGTGCGTTGGCCCAATCGCGCGGGGATATTGCCGTAGCGATCAGCGGAATAGCAGGCCCTGGTGGTGGCAGTAAAGAAAAACCTGTCGGTACTGTCTGTTTCGGTTGGGCCGATCACACGGGCAAGCTAAAAGTAGAAACCTGTTTATTTGCCGGCGACCGCCAAGAGGTACGCCAGCAAGCTGTTGAAAAAGCATTATCTGGATTGATTTCCCTGATGGCACAATCTTGAGCCAAAGTTGGACGAGCATCAATTTGGCGAAAAAATTTTCATACAGTGCTAGACACTGTATGAATAGACAGTATACTAATCATCATTATCAGTACTTAGTTTAAGCATTAATTAAGCATCCCTTGGAGAGTCGAATGGACGACAACAAGCAGAAGGCACTCGCCGCCGCGTTAGGTCAAATTGAAAAGCAATTCGGTAAAGGCTCGATCATGAAGTTGGGCGACAACCGCACTATGGATGTCGAAACCGTGTCTACCGGTTCTCTGTCTCTCGATATCGCCTTGGGTGCTGGTGGTCTGCCAATGGGCCGTATTGTTGAAATCTATGGTCCTGAATCTTCAGGTAAAACTACGCTGACACTAGAAGTGATTGCAGCAGCGCAAAAGCAGGGTAAAACCTGTGCTTTCATCGATGCTGAGCATGCGCTTGATCCAATCTATGCCCGCAAACTGGGTGTTGATATTGACCAACTATTGGTTTCCCAGCCGGACACCGGTGAGCAGGCTCTGGAAATTGCCGATGCCCTAGCACGCTCTGGCGCGGTAGATATTCTGGTTGTCGACTCCGTTGCTGCCCTGACGCCTAAGGCTGAAATCGAAGGTGAGATGGGTGATTCGCACATGGGTCTGCAGGCACGTATGCTGTCTCAGGCAATGCGTAAAATCACGGGTAACCTGAAGCAGTCTAACTGTATGTGTATCTTCATCAACCAGATCCGTATGAAGATCGGTGTGATGTTCGGTAACCCAGAGACCACTACCGGTGGTAACGCACTGAAGTTCTACGCATCTGTTCGCCTTGATATCCGCCGTACCGGTGCCATCAAAGAAGGTGACGAGGTTGTTGGTAACGAAACCCGCATCAAAGTGGTTAAGAACAAGATTGCAGCGCCGTTCAAGCAGGCTGAAACCCAGATCCTTTACGGTAAAGGCTTCAACCGCTACGGCGAGCTTATCGACCTTGGCGTGAAGAACAAACTGGTTGAAAAAGCCGGTGCTTGGTACAGCTACCAGGGCGACAAGATCGGCCAGGGTAAGGCAAATGCCTGTAAGTACATCGAAGAAAACAGCCATATTGCTGAAGAGCTTGAAGCGAAACTGCGTGAACTTCTGCTAGCTCCGGCAGCGCTTGAAGAAGCGGCTGCGGAAGCGCAAGCAGAAGATGCGGATGCGGAAGATCAAGCATTCTAATCATCCTTGCTAATTTGGCGAGATGAAAGAATAGAGAAGCGGGCGGGGTAGCAGTACCTCGCCCGTTTTTATTTGGAGTGACTAGGTAATGAAAACCAAGAAACCCACCCAGAGTGCCAAGCAGGCCGCCGTCAGGTACCTGTCGCGCCGCGACCATGCCGAACAGGAGCTACAGCAAAAGTTGCTGGCCCGTGGTTTTGAACAGGAGGAGGTCGATGAGGCGGTTGCCCTGTGCCAAGACTACAACTGGCTCGATGATGCCCGCTTTGCCGAGCGGTTGCTGAATAACGGGATTGCCAAGGGCTGGGGGCTGCTGCGGATCCGCCAGGAAATGGCGCATAAGGGGATCCATGAGGAAGTTGTCAGTCAGTTGTTCGAAGACGATGAATTTGACTGGTTTGAGCATGCTCGCGAGGTAGCTCGGCGCAAGTACGGTGACAGCCCGATGGATACCGATAAGGAAAAAGCCCGAAGGCTGCGATTCATGCAGTCCCGGGGGTTCGATTTCGAG
The DNA here is from genome assembly GCF_003026455.1 of Photobacterium rosenbergii. GTDB lineage: Bacteria > Pseudomonadota > Gammaproteobacteria > Enterobacterales > Vibrionaceae > Photobacterium > Photobacterium rosenbergii. The sequence continues at coordinate 39,626 of NZ_PYMB01000024.1, read as the reverse complement.
CAGGTTAAATTCGCACTCGATGTCGATGATGACGAATACTAAGCAGGCGATATATAGCCGCCAATAACCCAAACCCGACCGCAATTATCCTAAATTTTCCCCCGCACGCCTTCGGTGGGGGGATAAATTGCCTTATTTCTGAACATAACATTTCCCGTATTGGCTACCGTTGTTTTACAATAACCGCCAAAGAATTTATTTTAGTCCCATCACTGCCTGCCCGAATTGTCCTGCCGAGGGCATGGTGGAACCCAGGGCAGGCGATTAAGACAAGTTAAATTCGACCATTCAGTTTACATAAAAGCATTATTCAGGATTTGCCAATGTACATGAGCACTGATGAGATTCGCCGTGCGTTTCTTGCGTTTTTTGAGAGTAAAGGCCACCAGGTAGTAGAGAGTTCTTCTCTTGTGCCTGCCAATGACCCAACGTTGTTGTTCACCAACGCGGGTATGAACCAGTTTAAAGATACATTCCTAGGTCTGGAAAAGCGCAACTACACTCGAGCAACGACAGCTCAGCGCTGTGTTCGTGCTGGTGGTAAGCACAACGACCTGGAAAATGTTGGCTTTACTGCCCGTCACCACACTTTCTTCGAAATGCTGGGTAACTTCAGCTTCGGCGATTACTTCAAGCAAGACGCGATTAAATTTGCTTGGGAATTCCTGACAGTAACTCTGAAACTGCCGGAAGACCGCCTACTGGTTACCGTTTACGAGACCGATGACGAAGCGTTCGACATCTGGAACAAAGAAGTGGGTGTACCGGCTGATCGCATCGTGCGCATCGGTGATAAAAAAGGTGGTAAGCCGTTCGAGTCAGACAACTTCTGGCAGATGGGTGACACAGGCCCTTGTGGTCCTTGTACCGAAATTTTCTACGATCACGGTGATCACATCTGGGGTGGCCGTCCTGGTACGCCTGAAGAAGATGGCGACCGTTTCATCGAGATCTGGAACAACGTATTTATGCAGTTCAACCGTCAGGCTGACGGTACTATGGACCCGCTACCTAAGCCGTCGGTAGATACCGGTATGGGTATCGAGCGTATCTCTGCCATCATGCAGGGCGTGCACTCAAACTACGAGATCGATATCTTCCAGACGCTGATCAAAGAAGCTGCCGCTGTTATTGGCCATGACGATCTGGGCAACCAGTCACTACGTGTTGTGGCTGACCACATCCGTTCTTGTGCATTCCTGATCGCTGATGGTGTGATGCCGTCGAACGAAGGCCGTGGCTATGTCCTTCGCCGTATCATCCGCCGTGCGGTTCGCCACGGTAACAAGTTGGGCGCTAAAGGTGCCTTCTTCTACAAGTTGGTGGGTCCTCTGGCGGAGATCATGGGCACTGCCGGCGAAGAGCTGAAGAAACAGCAGGAAATGGTCGAGAAAGTACTGAAGATCGAAGAAGACAACTTCGGTCGCACACTTGACCGCGGTATGGCTATCCTGGCCGAAGCGCTGGATAGCCTTGACGGTAAAGTGCTTGACGGTGAAACCGTATTCAAACTTTACGATACCTACGGTTTCCCAGCTGATTTGACTAACGACGTAGCGCGTGAGCGTGGCTTCTCTATCGATGAAGAAGGCTTCAGCGATGCAATGGAAGCTCAGCGCCAGCGTGCACGTGATGCAGGCCAGTTCGGTGTTGATTACAACGATGCGATCAAAGTTGACGCGGAAACTGAGTTCTGCGGTTATGCGGCGACAGAAGGTCAAGCGACTGTGGTTGCGCTTTACCGTGAAGGTGAAGCCGTTGATGCTATCAATGCCGACGAAGATGCGTTGATCGTATTGGACAACACACCGTTCTACGCTGAGTCAGGCGGCCAGTGTGGTGACACGGGTGCAATGACTGCTGACGGTGTTCAGTTTGTGGTTGCTGATACCCAGAAATTTGGCAACGCTATCGGTCATACTGGTAAGTTGGCTGAAGGTGCACTTAAGGTGGGCGACAAGCTAACCGCGACTGTTGATGCGGCCCGCCGTGCAGCAACTAGCCTGAACCACTCAGCGACTCACCTGCTACACGCTGCACTACGCAACCTGCTTGGCGAGCACGTGACCCAGAAGGGCTCACTGGTTAAGCCTGAAGGTCTGCGTTTTGACTTCTCTCACCTAGAAGCGGTGAAGCCGGAAGAATTGCGTGAAATCGAGCGTGTGGTGAACGAGCAAATCCGTATTAACCATGCGATCAACACCGATGTGATGGACATCGAGTCTGCCAAAGAAAAAGGCGCTATGGCGTTGTTTGGCGAGAAATATGATGATGAAGTTCGCGTCCTGAGCATGGGTGACTTCTCTGTTGAGCTGTGTGGTGGTATCCATGCATCTAACACTGGTGATATCGGCCTATTCAAGATTGTATCTGAGGGTGGTATTGCTGCAGGTATCCGTCGTATTGAGGCGGTAACCGGTGAAGCTGCAATTGCTGCGCTGCACGATCAAGAAGCACTATTGGCAGAAACTGCAAGCCTGGTGAAGTCTGACGCTGCGTCAGTTGCAACCAAAGTAAGCGCGCTAGTTTCTCACAGCAAGCAGCTAGAGAAAGAAATCCAGCAACTTAAAGACAAACTTGCTGCGCAGGAAAGTGCGGGCCTTATCAACAAGGCACAGGAAATCAATGGCGTTAAGGTATTGGTAACCAAGCTTGAAGGTGCGGACAACAAAGCCCTACGCGGTATGGTTGACGAGCTGAAGAACCAGCTAGGCAGCGGTATTGTTGTTCTGGGTAATGTCAGCGGCGACAAAGTTGGCCTGATTGCCGGTGTGACAAAAGATCTTACTAGCAAGGTCAAAGCTGGTGAGCTTGTAAACCTTGTTGCCCAGCAAGTTGGTGGCAAGGGCGGCGGTCGTCCAGATATGGCTCAGGCCGGTGGTACCGATGCAGCAGCATTGCCTGCGGCACTGGAGTCAGTGACCCCGTGGTTGGTTGAAAAACTGTAATAATTGGAGAGGTGCAGTGGCACTATTGGTGCAGAAATTCGGTGGTACGTCGGTAGGGAGTATCGAACGTATTGAAGCGGTGGCTGAGCGCGTGATAAAAGCGCGCCAGCTTGGTCATCAGGTAGTGGTGGTTGTCTCGGCGATGGCTGGCGAGACTAACCGTTTGCTGGGGTTAGCGAAACAAATTGATGCTGTCCCCACCCAGCGTGAGCTGGATGTCTTGTTGTCTACGGGTGAGCAGGTCACAATTGCCCTGCTCGCCATGGCCCTGAATAAGCGGGGCTACTTGGCAACATCATTGACTGGTGATCAGTTAGGTATTCGCACTGATACTGTATTTAGTAATGCCACCATCACTGAAGTAGAAACTGGGGTGGTCACTGAACTGCTCGAGCGCGACCACATTGTGGTGGTCGCCGGTTTCCAGGGCCGTGATAGCAGAAATAACATCACAACTCTGGGGCGGGGCGGTTCTGATACCACTGCAGTTGCTATTGCAGGCGCACTGGCTGCCGATGAGTGTCAGATCTTCACGGATGTCGACGGGGTCTATACCACAGATCCCCGTTTAGTCAGTGAAGCTGCGCGTTTGTCGACAATTCACTTCGATGATATGACTGCAATGGCACGCCATGGCGCAAAAGTGCTACAATTACAGTCGGTTGAATATGCTGAGCAACACCAGGTTCCATTGAGGGTCCTTTCATCGTTCGATGAAGGGGAAGGGACCTTGGTTGATTTCTCGACAGTATCAGGAAATGGTGCTGCCGGGGTGGCAATTAAAGGTCAACAGGCACTGTACCGTGTGATGCAACCACTTGAAAAAGTGGAGCAGCAACTGGGTTTGTTGGGCTTTGATGCTTGGTGCTATGGTGATAGTCAGCAAGCAACCTATATTGTTGCGGCCGATGATGAATTGGCTCGACTGAATGTTATCTTAGAAAAAACAGAACTGGCTCAGTCCTCAGTCGCTACACTGACCCTAGTCGGGGAAAGGGTAGTAGGGTGCAGTACGGAAGTGGCTGCCTCGTTGGCTGAAAAAGGGGTGGGTGTCTATCAACGAAAAAGCACTGCTCGTTGTGTCTCACTATTGATCAATGGGCAAGATTTACAGTTAGCCGTAGAACACATCCACAAAAAATTTGTGGTAGAGCCAGAAAGTCTGGATAATCGACCACTTCTCGCTGTTTCTTGAGCAGTGAACATTTACGAAAATGTAAATATTGTTGGATAATAAACGTTAACTCTTATAATACTGAGATTACTCAAGGAGCACACGAATGCTAATTTTGACACGTCGCGTAGGTGAAACGCTAATGATCGGTGATGAAGTAACCGTTACTGTTCTTGGCGTTAAAGGTAACCAGGTTCGTATCGGTGTAAATGCACCGAAAGAAGTTTCTGTTCACCGCGAAGAAATTTACATGCGCATTCAAGCGGAAAAAGAAACGGGTTCCCAGGGTTCTGGTAACTACTAATTCGAAGAAGGTCGGCTTTTATGCTGGCCTTTTTTGTTACTGCCTTCCACGCCATACTCTTGAATCTAGAAGAGATACTGGGCCATTACGGGCGATAATGTGCCGTGTTGGCTATTAAGTGCGCATCCGCGCAGTGGATGTCGTTTTTTCACAATAAAGTGTTTGACTTATTTTTGGCTGGCAGTAATATGGGCCCCCGCAAGACGGTGAGGTGGCCGAGAGGCTGAAGGCGCTCCCCTGCTAAGGGAGTATACGGTTTGTAGCCGTATCGAGGGTTCGAATCCCTCCTTCACCGCCATTCTTTCTCTTGAATGAATGATCTTGCATTGCGCGTCCGTAGCTCAGCTGGATAGAGTACCTGGCTACGAACCAGGCGGTCGGAGGTTCGAATCCTCCCGGACGCGCCATTATTTAAAAGATATGGCCGAAAGGCGGTATCAGTAAAACCGAATTAAGTGTGCGCTCGTAGCTCAGCTGGATAGAGTACCTGGCTACGAACCAGGCGGTCGGAGGTTCGAATCCTCCCGAGCGCGCCATTAATTTGTGTGGTGAGGTGGCCGAGAGGCTGAAGGCGCTCCCCTGCTAAGGGAGTATACGGTTTGTAGCCGTATCGAGGGTTCGAATCCCTCCTTCACCGCCATTCTTTCTTCAAGTTTTTCTTGATAAAGAAAGCCTGCGCGTCCGTAGCTCAGCTGGATAGAGTACCTGGCTACGAACCAGGCGGTCGGAGGTTCGAATCCTCCCGGACGCGCCATTATTGACAATGTACTGCCGTAAGACGGTGCTATAAAAACCGAATTAAGTGTGCGCTCGTAGCTCAGCTGGATAGAGTACCTGGCTACGAACCAGGCGGTCGGAGGTTCGAATCCTCCCGAGCGCGCCATAATTTGTGTGGTGAGGTGGCCGAGAGGCTGAAGGCGCTCCCCTGCTAAGGGAGTATACGGTTTGTAGCCGTATCGAGGGTTCGAATCCCTCCTTCACCGCCATTCTTCTCTTCAAGTTCTTCTTGAGAAAGAAAGCCTGCGCGTCCGTAGCTCAGCTGGATAGAGTACCTGGCTACGAACCAGGCGGTCGGAGGTTCGAATCCTCCCGGACGCGCCATTATTTCTAAGTATCAATGGATTGTTACTTACGCCAATGTCGGAAACGCATTGGTCGTTAGGTGTTTCCTAACCAAAAACAGATTTTGCGCGCTCGTAGCTCAGCTGGATAGAGTACCTGGCTACGAACCAGGCGGTCGGAGGTTCGAATCCTCCCGAGCGCGCCATTCTTCTAATATATTCCCAAGTTTTGGAATATATAGCCTGCGCGTCCGTAGCTCAGCTGGATAGAGTACCTGGCTACGAACCAGGCGGTCGGAGGTTCGAATCCTCCCGGACGCGCCATTATTCCTAAGTATCAATGGATTGCTGCTTATGCCGATGACGGAAACGCATTGGCTGTTAGGTATTTCCTAACTAAACCGATTTTGCGCGCTCGTAGCTCAGCTGGATAGAGTACCTGGCTACGAACCAGGCGGTCGGAGGTTCGAATCCTCCCGAGCGCGCCATCATTACAACGTATTGCCTCTTGGCGGTACTATATAACCGAATATTAGTGTGCGCTCGTAGCTCAGCTGGATAGAGTACCTGGCTACGAACCAGGCGGTCGGAGGTTCGAATCCTCCCGAGCGCGCCATTATTCAAATAGTCTGTATTATCAGATTATTGCCTGCGCGTCCGTAGCTCAGCTGGATAGAGTACCTGGCTACGAACCAGGCGGTCGGAGGTTCGAATCCTCCCGGACGCGCCATCTTTACAACGTATTGCCGTCAGGCGGTACTACAAACCGAATATTAGTGTGCGCTCGTAGCTCAGCTGGATAGAGTACCTGGCTACGAACCAGGCGGTCGGAGGTTCGAATCCTCCCGAGCGCGCCATTATTCAAATAATCTGTCTTATCAGATTATTGCCTGCGCGTCCGTAGCTCAGCTGGATAGAGTACCTGGCTACGAACCAGGCGGTCGGAGGTTCGAATCCTCCCGGACGCGCCATTATTGAAAAGCTCAGCCTCGGCTGAGCTTTTTTTCTATCTGCATCTTGCTGGCCTCATCCACTGGCTCCGCTATTTATTATTCCCATCTTGAACCCGCTTCTTTGCCATACACAAATACTTCACTCATTGCTTATTTACCTTTTCAACTTGCTCGAACTACCTTTTCACTTTGAATTTGAACTCAATAACAGATCCTAGCTTGCAACCTGATATAAGTTACAAAACAAGGACTTTGTTGTTTTAAGTGTTTGCTGCTTACGTTTACGTAAGCGTAATTTGGCTGTGGAGGAGGGCGCTATACGCTGGCTAGAAAGGCGTTATCGATATGCCGTCTTGAATTGGGCTGAATCAATATGGGGGATGAAGCACGATTTAAATGGCTTTTTGTAATTTTACGATCAAACCCACAGGAAAAGGTTAAATATCCACCATTGGTTGGTGTGTTGTTAATCAGTTTGACATAAATTTACTTAACGTGGTATTTGTTAACCCGCCTATTACAAAATGAATGAAAGGAAGCATTATGGCAGATCTAGGTCCTTTGCTGTGGGAAGCGGCGACGATTATGGCTACTGGTATGGTCGTGGTTTTTCTGTTTCTTAGTATTTTGATCTATTTAGTGCAGCTGCTGGCCAAAATTGCGCCTAAAGAGACACCAGATGCGCCGGCACCCCGCCAGCCATCACCAGTTGCTGTTAATCACAATGGTGTGCAACCAGAAGTTGTTGCGGCTATTTCAGCAGCGGTACATCGCTACCGTGGGCAGAAGGCCTAGGCGATAGCATTGCTGTCGCTGGAACATTGTGATTTTTAGGAAGTATTTTTTACAAGGAGTTTGTGAGCATGTCCAAGCCATTAGCAATCACTGACGTTGTGTTACGTGATGCCCACCAGTCGTTATTTGCTACCCGTCTTCGTATTGAAGACATGTTGCCAATTGCCGAGAAGCTCGATGAGGTCGGTTATTGGTCACTGGAAACCTGGGGTGGTGCTACTTTTGATGCCTGTATCCGTTATTTGGGTGAAGACCCATGGGAGCGCCTGCGTTTGCTCAAGCAAGCCATGCCGAAAACCCCGATGCAGATGTTGCTTCGCGGCCAGAACCTATTGGGCTACCGCCACTATGCTGATGATGTGGTTGAGAAGTTTGTTGAGCGTGCCCACGCCAACGGGATGGATGTCTTCCGTATTTTCGATGCGATGAATGATGTCCGTAACTTCGAAAAGGCGGTCAAGGCCACTGTCGATGTTGGTGCCCATGCCCAGGGTACGATTTCCTATACCACCAGTCCGGTCCATAACCTCGATACCTGGACTGATTTGGCAAAAAGATTGGAAGATCTTGGCTGCCACTCTATTTGTATCAAGGACATGTCAGGCCTGCTCAAGCCTTATGAAGCGGAAGAGTTGGTCAAACGTATCAAGGCCTCGTGTGACGTCCCGCTGGCGCTTCACTGCCATGCGACCACTGGCCTGTCGACGGCTACAGCGGTAAAAGCGGTTGAGGCCGGTTTGGATATCCTTGATACCGCCATCTCTTCGATGAGCCAGACCTATGGCCACACGCCGACAGAAACGGTTGTTGCCATGCTAGAGGGTACCGAGCGTGATACTAAGCTCGACTTGCAGCAGCTTGAGCCGATTGCTAGCTACTTCCGAACGGTCCGTAAGAAGTACGCCAAGTTCGAAGGTAGCCTGAAAGGGGTTGATGCCCGTATCCTGCTTGCCCAGGTACCGGGAGGTATGCTGACCAATATGGAAAGCCAGCTCAAAGAGCAAGGTGCGGCCGATCGCTTTGATGAAGTACTGGAAGAGATCCCTCGTGTGCGTGAAGATCTTGGCTTCATTCCGTTGGTCACCCCGACATCGCAAATTGTAGGTACTCAGTCGGTGATTAATGTATTGACTGGCGAGCGTTACAAGAGCATTAGCAAGGAAACTGCAGGGGTACTTAAAGGCGAATACGGCTCGACACCGGCTCCGGTTAATGCCGAGTTGCAAACCCGTGTACTAGAGGGAGCTGAGCCAATAACCTGCCGCCCGGCGGACTTGCTGGATGCTGAGTTAGATACGCTAACCACTGATTTGGTTACTAAGGCTAAATCAGACGGTATTGCATTAGCTGATGAACAGGTTGATGACGTACTGACCTATGCGTTGTTCCCTCAGGTTGGTTTGAACTTCTTGAAAAACCGTAACAACCCAGAGGCGTTTGAGCCTGCACCGGGCACTGAGCCGGAAGCTGCGGCTCCTGCGGTACAGGCTACACCTGCGGCAAGTGCTGCCACAGTCGAAGCTTATAGCGTTAAGGTTAACGGCCAGGTGTATAACGTTGAAGTGGGCCCTAGCGGTGAACTGACCTCGGTAGAGCCGGCGACGGCTAACGCTCCTGCTCCTGCTGTAGCGCCACAGGCAAGTACTGCCGAAGAATTACCAGCTCCACTGGCGGGCAATATCTTTAAGATCAATGTCCAGCCGGGCCAGCAAGTGTCTGAAGGCGACGTGCTGGTGATCCTCGAAGCAATGAAGATGGAAACCGAAGTCCGTGCTGCCCGTAGTGGTACCGTGCAAGATCTCCATGTCAAGGAAGGTGACTCAGTGGCTGTCGGCTCGCCGATCCTGAGCCTGGCATAAGAGGGAACCATGGACGGATTATTAACTCTCTGGAACGAGACGGGTATTGCCAACTTTGAGTTCGGCCAGCTGATCATGATGCTGGTTGGTGCTGGCCTGTTGTTCTTGGCGATCCGCAAGGGCTTCGAGCCTTTGCTGCTGTTGCCGATGGGCTTCGGTGCGATCTTGGCCAATATCCCTAACGCAGGCTTTACTGAGCCGGGTGGCCTGCTGTACTACATCTACTATATCGGGATCGAAACCGGTGTCTTCCCTCTACTGATCTTCATGGGGGTAGGGGCGATGACAGACTTCGGGGCACTGATTGCCAACCCGAAGACCCTGTTGTTAGGGGCGGCAGCGCAGTTCGGGATCTTCTTCACCCTGTTTGGCGCAATTTTGCTAAATGCCGTACCGGGCATGGAATTCACCTTAGCAGATGCTTCCTCTATCGCGATCATCGGTGGCGCGGATGGCCCGACAGCCATTTTCCTGGCTAGCCAACTGTCACCTGATTTGCTCGGTGCGATTGCGGTCGCGGCTTATAGCTATATGGCCTTGGTGCCTATCATTCAGCCGCCGATCATGAAAGCGCTGACTACGCCGGAAGAGCGTCAGATCAAGATGCAGCAGTTACGTGAAGTGAGCAAAGCGGAGAAGATCCTTTTCCCGCTAGCCGTGTTGCTAATGACCATCTTGTTCCTGCCTGCAGCAACGCCGCTGGTCGGTATGTTCTGTTTAGGTAACCTGATGCGTGAATCCGGTGTGGTAGATCGCCTGTCAAATACCGTACAGAACGAACTGATCAACATCGTGACTATCATGCTGGGCCTCGGTGTGGGTTCTAAACTCGCTGCTGAGCAGTTCCTGCGTTTCGAGACGCTGGGTATCTTGGTACTGGGCGCGGTGGCATTTAGTGTCGGTACCGGTGGTGGTGTGTTGATGGCGAAAATGCTCAACCGCTTCAGTAAGGAAGACATCAACCCGTTGATCGGGGCTGCTGGCGTCTCGGCGGTGCCGATGGCGGCGAGGGTGGTTAACAAGGTCGGCCTAGAAGCTAACCCGCAGAACTTCCTATTGATGCATGCGATGGGGCCGAATGTTGCCGGGGTGCTGGGTTCAGCAGTCGCAGCCGGTATCCTGTTGGCATTGGTGGGCTAACTCACCTGACAGCAAAATATCGCAACAATTTAAAACGGGCATCCTTCGGGTTGCCCGTTTTTTTTACCCCCAGATCGGGTAAGGTACAGCAACCATATCAATCAACTAGAACGATCAATGCTAGAGTTATTTAATGGCGAATCAGCCTTATGGGTGTTATTCACTACAGGCTTTTTGAGTGCGACCCTATTACCGGGCGGCTCGGAAGCCAATTTAATCGCTACTCTGAAGCTGGGCGATAACGCCGTTTGGCTGGTGGTCACAGTGGCAACAATCGGCAATACGCTGGGCGGAATGACCAACTATTGGCTGGGTAGATTGCTGCCAGATAAAACTTCTAAAGAAAAACACGGTCATAAAGCTTTACTGTGGCTAAAAAAATACGGCTACTGGTCGTTGTTCTTCAGCTGGTTACCGGTTATCGGTGATCCGTTGTGTCTGGCCGCAGGCTGGTTGCGGATGCGTCATTGGCTCAGCTTTCTTATCATCATGGTGGGAAAAGCGGCGCGTTATACCGTACTAGCATTGTTGGTCCAAGGTTTATTATAAGGAAGGCATTGAGTGCAAAAGTGGATAGTGGGGATTGCGCTGATCTCACTGGCAGGCTGTAGCCAACTACAGTCTCAACAAGCCGGGGCGCCCGAGTTACCGCAAGGGGTGACATTCGTTGAACAGGTCAAGGCCAGTTCGTCTTCTGATACACCGGTTATCCCGTATTCCAAATACCAGTTGGCCAATGGGCTGACGGTGGTCCTCCATGAAGACCACTCTGACCCGCTGGTCCATGTTGATATGACTTACCATGTCGGCTCTGCCCGTGAGGAGCTAGGCAAATCCGGCTTTGCCCATTTCTTCGAACATATGATGTTCCAGGGCTCTGAGCATGTCGGCGATCAGGAACACTTCAAGCTGATCACCGAAGCCGGTGGTACGCTGAATGGCACCACCAACCGCGACCGGACTAATTATTTCCAAACGGTACCGGCCAACCAGCTCGAAAAGATCTTGTGGCTGGAAGCCGACCGCATGGGGTTCCTGCTCGAAGCTGTCTCCCAGCGTAAATTTGAGATCCAGCGTGCGACAGTGAAAAACGAGCGAGCCCAGCGTTACGAGAACCGTCCATACGGCTTGGTTTACGAGCGTATGGGTGAGGCCTTGTTCCCTCGCACCCATCCATACTCATGGCAGACTATCGGTTACATTGAAGACCTTAACCGGGTGGATGTGAATGATCTGAAGGCATTCTTCCTGCGTTGGTACGGCCCGAACAATGCCACCCTGACCGTCGGCGGTGACTTTGATGTCCAGCAGACCTTGGAATGGATCAACAAATACTATGGCAGTATCCCGCGTGGGCCAGAAGTAGAGAAACCAGCCAAACAGCCGGTCACGGTTGAAAACGATCTGTACCTGACCCTGGAAGACCGGATTCAGCAACCAATGCTGTTGATGGCCTGGCCGACGTCTTACAACGGTGCTGAGGATGAAGCCTCGCTCGATATGCTGGCCCGTGTCATTGGTGGTGGCCGCAACAGCCTGATGTATCAGAACCTGGTGAAAACCGGCAAGGTTGTCGATGCAGGTGCGTTCCATGACTGTGCCGAGTTGGCGTGTACCATGTATGTTTACGCGATAGGCCAAAGCGGCAAGCAGGGTGATTTGAAAACTCTTCGTGCCGAAGTTACAGGTATTCTCGATGGTCTTGAACAGCGGGGGGTATCCGCCAAAGAGCTTGAAGAGCTAAAAGGGATGGTTGAAGCCAATGCAATTTTCGGGTTGCAAAGTGTCAGCGGCAAGGTTTCTCAGCTTGCGTCCTATGAAACATTCTTCGATGACCCGGGCTATTTGGGTACAGAGCTTGGCAACCTGCGTGCAGTGACAACATCGAGTATGGAGCAAGCCTATGAGCGCTACATCAACGGGCATCCAAATGTGACACTCAGTGTGGTTCCTCGTGGCCGCACCAGCATTGAGGCAGCGAAACCTAACTTTACCCCGCCGCCAAGGATCATCCCGGAATTTGCCAAAGTCTCCGAAGAGCAACTGCAAAAACAGATGCGCACAGCCGTGGACGACTTTGACCGCTCGGTAATGCCGCAGCCGTCTTCGCCGGTTGAGGCAGTCATGCCTGAGCTTTACCAGTTCGAACTGGCTAATGGCATCAAGGTTCTGGCTACCGAGTACCGCGAGACACCGACGGTTGAATTGCAGATGGTTGTCCCGGCTGGCCGCCGTTTTGAACCTGAAGGCAAGGCGGGTTTGGCGAAGATGACCGCCAGCATGATGGCAGAAGCCTCGCAAAAATCGACCGTGGAAGAGCTATCTTCTCGCCTTGACCGCTTGGGCAGTACTGTTAGCTTCTCGGCTGGCAAGTACGGCACGGTGATATCCGTGACATCATTGACTAAGTACTTGCCGGAGACGCTGGATATTATGCAGGAACGTTTGTTCCAGCCGGCGTTTAACCAAGCTGATTTTGATCGCGTCAAGCAGCAGGCCCTTGAAGGAATTATCTACGAGCACCAGCGTCCGTCATGGATGGCAGGGCAGGCCACTCGGGAAATCTTGTTTGGTGGCACCACATTCAGCCTACCACCGGAAGGCACCAAGGCATCGCTTGAGTCGATCACGCTGGATGATGTCAAAGCCTTCTACCGCCGTTACTACACCCCGAATGGTGCAGATATTGTGGTCGTGGGTGACATTGACAAGGCTAAGCTGAGCTCGTCGCTAGGTTTCCTTGCCGATTGGCAGGGCATGCCGAAACCGACGTATGTCACACCGGAACTGCCGACGCTGCCGAAGCAAACGGTATGGCTAGTGGACAAACCGGGGGCGCCGCAGACAGTGATCCGTCTAGCAAGGCAGGGGCTGCCGTTTGATGCCACCGGTGAGCTGTATGAGACCCAGTTGGCTAATTTCAACTTGGCTGGCAACTTCAATAGCCGAATTAACCTTAACTTGCGAGAAGACAAAGGTTATACCTACGGTGCTGGTGGTTATCAGAGTGGCGGGAAAGAAGTCGGCCTGTCCGTCTACTACGCTCAGGTGAGGGCGGATGCGACCCTGCCTTCGGTCAAGGAGTTCCTTAACGAGCTTGAGAAGATGTCAAGTGAAGGAGTAACAGACGAAGAGCTTAGCTTCATGCGCTTGGCGGTAGGGCAGAAAGATGCCTTGAATTACGAAACCCCGAGCAAGAAGGCACAGCTACTCGGCCAGATCCTGACTTACTCGTTGCCAGAGAACTTTGTCGATACACGCAATGATATCGTAGCCACGATTACCAAAGCGCGGATCGACGAATTGGCTGCCAAGTGGTTCAACCCGGCCGATTACCAAATCATCGTTGTCGGTGATGCGGCAAGCCTGAAGCCGCAACTAGAGACCCTTGGCTTACCCGTCAAGTCGCTCTCACCCACGATGTAACTTTATCGAAGCCGGCTCTATGCCGGCTTTATTTTTTAATTTTGTTCCGGTCAGTAAGATTGTTACTCATAGGTAAAAGAGTTTCGATGCGATAATCATGGTAATCACTATCAATTATGATTAATCTACCGGACTGAGTTGTTGAAGATTGAGAATCACAGTAATGGATTTTTCACAAAGGCTGCTAAAAGTTGCGGCTAATCCTGATGCCCTGACCCAACTAGGGCGAGGTCTTGAGCGTGAAGCCCTGCGTATTACCCCTAACGGAAAGCTATCTGGTGAACCTCACCCGGCAGCGCTGGGATCGGCGTTGACCAACAAATGGGTCACGACAGATTTTGCTGAGCCATTGCTGGAGTTTATTACGCCTGTATCTCAGGATGTCGATCACTTGCTGTCACAGCTAAGTGATATTCATCAGTTTACCTACAGCAAGCTGGGTGACGAAAAGCTCTGGCCGATGTCTATGCCGTGTGTGGTGGGGGATCAAGATGAGATCACCTTGGCCCAGTATGGTAGTTCGAACAGTGGCCGAATGAAAACCCTGTACCGCGAGGGCCTCAAGCGCCGTTATGGCAGCATTATGCAGGTCATTTCCGGGGTACACTTCAACTTTTCCTTCCCAGAAACATTCTGGGATGCATTGTTCGGTGAGCAATCAGAGCAGGCCCGCCAAGATGCGGTTTCTGATGCCTATTTCGGTTTGATCCGGAACTACTACCGTTTTGGTTGGTTGATCCCATACCTGTTCGGTGCATCCCCTGCGCTGTGCGGATCTTTCCTTGAGAATACCGAATCCAAGCTGGATTTTGAAAAGATCGGCTGTGGTACCTACTTCTTGCCAAACGCAACTGCGTTGCGCTTGAGTGACTTGGGTTATACCAACCATGAACAGAGCTCGCTTAAGATCGGGTTCAATGGCTTGGATCAGTATCTTGATGGCCTAAGAAAGGCTATCCGTACCCCGTCGGCAGAGTTTGCCAAGATCGGCGTTAAAGTGGACGGTGAATACCGCCAGTTAAACGACAACGTACTGCAGATCGAAAACGAGCTGTATGCACCAATCCGTCCTAAGCGCGTGGCGCAAAGCGGCGAGAAGCCGTCTGAAGCCTTGAGCCGTGGCGGGGTGGAATATATCGAAGTGCGTTCATTGGATGTGAACCCATTCAGCCCAATTGGTATCACTGCCGATCAGGTACGTTTCTTGGATATGTTCTTAACTTGGGCGGTGCTGTCACCATCGGCTTCGATGGATGATGCCGAACTGGAATGCTGGCGAGATAACTGGAACCGTGTGGTACTTGATGGTCGTAATCCAGATCTGATGCTCAAGATTGGCTGTAACGGCGAACGCTTGTCAGTACAAGACTGGGGTACCCGAGTCTTTGGCGAGTTGGCTGATGTGGCCAAGGCTATGGATGCTGCTGCAGGTAACGCTGTTTACCAAGAAACACTGGCTCGTCTGCAGACGTGGATTGAACAACCGGAATTGACGCTATCGGCACAGTTGCTTGATGCAATCAGGGCGCAAAATGGTATTGGTTCTGTAGGTGAAAACTTGGCAACCGAACATGCTAATGGCCTAAATGATCGCCAGTACCAGTTCTACTCAGAGGATGTGTTTGAACAGGAAGCGGTAGCATCGGTGGATCGCCAGCAGCAGATCGAAAACAGTGATGAACTGTCTTTTGATGCGTTTCTTGATGCGTATTTCGCTGATATAAAATAAAAAAAGAGGGCAGCGACCTTGCTGCCCGATAATTCATTTCGCAGGGATGATAGCAGCGCTTGGCTGCCATCATATATTCTGACCACAAGGACGGCGTGAAGTTCCATGTTTGCCCATTCGAAGGCTGCAAAATCTACTATGTCGCGGATAGCGCTGATTTTTTTTAGCGCTATTATTCTTTCAGGCTGTGCGACGCCTCCTCCTAAAGATCATAACAACCTCTGCAATATCTTCCGTGAGTACCCGAAATGGTACGAAGCCGCTCTGGATATGGAAGATGAATGGGGTACACCAATGCAAGTTGCCATGGCGTTTGTGAAACAGGAAAGTAGCTATCGTCATGATGCCAGGCCTCCCAAGAACTATGTATTGGGCTTTATCCCATGGGGACGGGTGAGTAGTGCCTATGGTTATGCCCAAGCGCAGGATCCTGCTTGGTCTGATTACCAGAAAGCGACAGGCAATGGCGGCTCGCGAACCAATTTTGCTGATTCTCTGATGTTTATTGGTTGGTATACCCATGAAACCCAGCGCCAACTAGGGATCTCCAAGTGGGATGCCTACAACCAATACCTTGCTTATCATGATGGCCGTGGAGGTTATCGCCGCGGGACCTACAAGTCGAAGCCGACCTTGCTGAGGGTATCCCGTCGGGTCGAGCAGCAAGCCAAGGATTATGGTTGGCAGCTCAAGCAGTGCCGTCAGGAGCTGGAAGATAACCGCAGCTGGTGGCCGTTCTAACCCCAGAGCATTAGGCGATCAGAAAACCCACTTGCTGGGTTGCCGCGGTGTGATATAACTTTTAATACGATTCTAAGTTGCGGGCGGTTAGTTATCCCCGTAACTAGGCCAAGGAGTAAGGAAGCAATGCCACTATTAGACAGTTTCACCGTTGACCATACCCGCATGCATGCACCGGCTGTACGGGTAGCAAAAACCATGCAAACCCCGAAAGGCGATACCATTACGGTTTTCGACCTACGCTTCTGCCGTCCGAATGCAGATATCCTGAGTGAGCGTGGGATCCATACTCTGGAGCACCTCTATGCAGGGTTCATGCGTAATCACCTCAATTCCGATCAGGTAGAAATCATCGATATCTCACCAATGGGGTGCCGTACAGGTTTCTATATGAGCCTGATTGGTACGCCTAGTGAGCAGCAGGTTGCCGACAGCTGGACTGCTGCAATGGAAGATGTGCTTAAGGTTGAGTCACAGGACAAGATCCCTGAGCTGAATGAGTACCAGTGCGGTACTTTCACTATGCACTCGCTAGATGATGCTAAGGAAATTGCCCGCCATATCCTTGAGCAGGGTATTGCGGTCAACCAGAATGATGAGTTGGCGTTGCCTGAATCTATGCTTCAGGAACTTAGCGTCAAGTAACTCACGCTGAGACGAACCGCTAGCGATGAGCTAGACATGAAAAAGCCGGCGACTGCCGGCTTTGTTATATTGAAAGGGTTGTTGGCAAGGTAGGATCAGCCTGTTTTCTTAAGCTGGTTGGGCAGTACCCGTACTTGCTTAATCATATTGTCGGAGACTTCGATGATTTCCATCTGGTAACCGGCTACCTCAATACTCAACTGGCTATCGGGGATGTCTTCAAGGTGCTCTAGGATCAAACCATTGAGGGTACGAGGGCCATCTGTTGGCAGTCCCCAGTTGAGGCTCTTGTTCAAATCGCGGATATTGGCACTGCCTTCGATCATTAGGCTACCGTCTGGCTGCGGGGTAATTTCCTCGGCCAAGGTCGGGCTGATTGATGTGGTGAACTCACCAACAATTTCTTCCAAGATATCTTCGAGGGTGATCAGGCCCTGGATATCGCCATACTCATCAACAATTAGGCCAATACGCTCTTTGTTGCGTTGGAACTTCAGTAGCTGGATATTGAGCGGTGTCCCTTCCGGAATAAAGTACACTTCATCTGCTGCGCGCAGCAGGTTTTCTTTACTGAAGTCATTCTTATCCATCATCAGGCGGTAGGCTTCACGTACCCGAAGCATACCGACCACCTCATCGATGGTATCGCGGTAGAGCACAATACGGCCGTGGGCCGAGTGGCTGAGCTGGCGCACGATCGACTTCCAGTCATCATTGACGTTGATAGCAGCGATCTCGTTGCGCGGTACCATCAAATCTTCCACGGTGACATTTTCCAAGTCGAGGATCGATAGCAACATGTCTTGGTGGCGCCTCGGGATAAGGCCTCCGGCCTCATTCACAACCGTGCGTAATTCATCCGAGCTAAGTTTGCCGTCATTGGATTTATCAACACGCAGGCCAAGCAACAGCAGGAAGCCGTTGGTGATACCGTTAACAAACCAAACTAGCGGATAAAGCAGCTTCATCAGCAACTTCAGAACGATACTGCTAGCAAAGGAGATCCGCTCCGGATAGAGGGTCGCGAGGGTCTTCGGCGTTACCTCAGCAAAGACCAAGACCACCAAGGTTAGGGCACCAGTGGCAATGGCCACACCCATATCACCATAGAGGCGCATACCAAGAATGGTCGCGATAGCCGAAGCGAGAATGTTGACGAGGTTATTACCGATCAGGATCAGGCCGATTAGCCTGTCTGGGCGCGAAAGGAGCTTCTCGACCCGCTTGGCCCCCCGGTGTCCCTGGTTGGCCAGATGTCTCAGCTTATAGCGATTGAGAGACATCATCCCGGTTTCAGAGCCGGAAAAATATCCGGAAATAACAAGAAGCAATATCAGGAGAGAGAATAGAATCCCCGTGGATATATCGTCCAAAAACCTATTTCCTTAACGTTTCTGTTACTTGAACTTTGTACCCAGACGCACTGGGTGTCAATGAATGGGGCAAGGATTTATGCCCCAATAATGATTTCTTTGACGAAGCGGCTGCCAAAATAGGCCAGCGTCAAGAGGAAGGCACCTACCATACTGAACCAGACAACCCGGCGTCCACGCCAACCTTTCTGGTAATGTCCCCACAGCAGCACAGAATAGACACACCACGCTAACAGCGAGAAGACGGCCTTGTGGGTTTTGCCTTGAGCCAGCATATCTTGAATAAAGATAAATCCGGTCACCAAGGTGACAGTCAACAGTGAATTACCGACCAAAATGATCTTGAAAAGTTGCCGTTCGACCATCATTAAAGGAGGAATGTTCGGGTTTATCAGCAGGCTCTTTTTATTCTTAAGCTTGTGATCCAACCAAGCCAACTGAATTGCGTATAAGGTTGCAATCATCAGGGTTGAGTAGGAGAACAGGGCCAGCGAGATATGTAAGAGCACTTCTGGATGGGTTTCCAGGTGGGTAATGAATGCACCTGGTAGGAATGTCGCTGCTGTGAGGTTAATCGCAGCAAAGCTGTAGACCACTGGTAGCAGGAACCAGACCCGCATTTTTAGCATGGCACCGGTTGTAATGGCCGCAATCAGCAAGCTGATCAGTGAAGCCACGTTCAAAATACTGAGGTTTTGTCCCTGTCCACCCAGAATGAGATCTTTGAGCAGCAGGATATGCAGGGCAATAGCGGCCACAGCAAACACAAAGACCGGTTTGGTCTTGATGCCATTGCTGTTGGTAAGGCCCGGTACAACCAGCCCAAGGGCAAGAAAGTAAAGGCATGCCGCTATGACGGCAATCAACATATCCATAGTAAACTTAACTATTTAAGATGGTAAGAGTTCGCAATTATACCTTGCTAGCCGCCCTCTCGCCATGATAAAGCGAGATCAATGGCCTACTGAAGCCGTTTTATCAGGCTATATCACAGTGAAAGTGTCCGTCAGGGCATGAAAGCAGGGTAAGGATTGCGTTATACTAGCCAGATCATATCGATTAGTTGCGTAACGAGCGAGTAGCACATGTTCGAAAATTTAACGGAGCGTTTATCGCGAACGCTTAAGAATGTCAGTGGCCGCGGCCGCCTGACGGACGACAACATCAAGGATACGCTGCGTGAAGTACGTATGGCGTTACTCGAGGCTGATGTTGCGCTTCCTGTTGTCCGTGACTTCGTCAAGCGCGTCAAGGAACGTGCGGTTGGTACCGAAGTATCGAAGAGCCTGACTCCGGGCCAGGAATTTATCAAGATCGTTCAAGCTGAGCTTGAAGCGGTCATGGGTGAAGGTAATGAAGACCTGAACCTCGCCAGCCAGCCGCCAGCGGTTATCTTGATGGCCGGTTTGCAGGGTGCCGGTAAAACCACCAGTGTCGGTAAGCTGAGTAAGCTGCTTAAAGAGCGACAGAAAAAGAAAGTCATGGTTGTTTCTGCCGACGTATACCGTCCAGCGGCGATCAAACAGCTAGAAACCCTAGCCAATGACTTGGGTGTTGACTTCTTCCCGTCGACACCAGACCAGAAGCCGGTAGATATCGTTACTGCCGCGCACGCTGAAGCCAAGCTGAAATTCTACGATGTCCTGATTGTCGATACCGCGGGTCGCCTGCACGTCGACAGCGAGATGATGGACGAAATCAAGGATGTCCATAAGGCAATCAACCCAGTCGAAACCCTATTCGTGGTTGATGCCATGACGGGTCAAGATGCCGCCAACACAGCAAAAGCCTTCGACGAAGCGCTGCCGCTGACCGGTGTGATCCTGACCAAGGTCGATGGTGATGCCCGTGGTGGTGCTGCGCTATCTGTGCGTCATATCACTGGCAAGCCAATTAAATTCCTAGGTATTGGTGAGAAGACCGATGCCCTAGAACCATTCCACCCAGACCGTGTGGCTTCACGTATCCTTGGTATGGGTGACGTACTGTCTCTGATCGAAGATCTAGAGCGTAACGTCGATAAGGAAAAAGCCGAAAAGCTTGCGAAGAAGTTCAAAGAGAAGAAGGGCTTTGACCTAGAAGACTTCCGTGGCCAGCTGCAGCAGATGAAGAGCATGGGCGGCATGATGGGCATGATGGACAAGCTGCCGGGTATGTCGCAGCTACCTGAGAATGTCAAAGATCAGGTTGACGATAAGATGTTCAACCAGATGGAAGCGATCATTAACTCAATGACGCCGAAAGAGCGTGAGCGCCCTGAGCTTATCAAAGGCTCGCGCAAGAAGCGTATCGCCTTGGGTTCTGGTACTCAGGTCCAGGATGTCAATCGCCTGCTCAAGCAGTTCACCCAGATGCAGAAGATGATGAAGAAGATGCAGAAGGGCGGAATGAAGAATATGATGCGCAACATGAAAGGCATGATGCCTGGCGGCGGCATGGGCGGAATGTTCGGCCGCTAAGCGTTAATCTTCCACTAAATCATTGAGCTTGGGTAAGTCAACATAATTAAACTGGTGAAAATTTAGCTAAAGCGGTTGCATTCGTCAGTTTAAAGAGTAAAATTCCCGAGCTTAATTTGGCACGGGCCCCGTTAGTATCCCTGGCGGGGCCGATTTCATTTACAGTAATGCAAAGAGGACGATATGGTTACCATTCGTTTGGCACGTCACGGCGCTAAGAAGCGTCCATTCTATCAAATCGTTGTTGCTGACTCTCGCGCTGCTCGCGACGGTCGTAACATTGAAAAAATTGGTTTCTTCAACCCGCTAGCTAAGGGTCAGGAAGAACGTCTACGTCTTGACCTTGACCGTGTTAACCACTGGGTTGGTCTAGGCGCAACTGTGTCTGACCGCGCAGCTAAGCTAATCAAAGACGCTGCTAAAGCGGCTTAATTAGCATGTCAGGTAATAGAGAAGCAATGAGTACACAAGACCGCATTATTGTTGGCAAACTTGGTTCCACTTATGGCATCAAGGGTTGGCTCAAAGTTTTTTCTTACACCGAAGAAGCTGAAAGCATTTTTTCCTACCAGCCTTGGTTTATCAAAGTTAAGGGTGAGTGGAAGGAGTTCCGCGTTGAATCGTGGAAACGCCATGGTCAGGGGTTAGTCGCTAAGCTTGAAGGTCTGGATATCCGTGAGGATGCCCAGAAATTCACTAATGCTGAAGTCTACGTTTTGGCAGAACAACTACCAGCACTGTCAGATGACGAGTTCTACTGGCGTGAGTTGTATGGAATGACAGTGGTCACTACCGAAGGTTACGACCTAGGTAAAGTCACTGACATCCTGGAAACAGGTTCCAACGACGTCTTGGTAGTCAAAGCCAACCTGAAGGATGCTTTTGGCCAGAAGGAACGTTTAATCCCGTTCCTCGATGAGCAGGTCATCAAGTCGATTGATCGCACTGCTCAGCGGATCGAAGTTGACTGGGATCCTGGATTTTAATCCCCGGTAATAGGTGAACAAATGAAGGTAGGCATAATCAGCCTGTTTCCTGACATGTTTAATGCCATTACCAATTTTGGGGTAACAGGCCAGGCGGTAAAAAAAGGCCTCTTGTCAGTGGAAACGTGGAATCCTCGTGATTTTACCCACGACAAACACCGGACGGTTGATGATCGACCATACGGTGGCGGACCAGGCATGTTGATGATGGTGCAGCCTTTGCGCGATGCCATTCACACTGCCAAGCAATCCGTTGAAGGCCAGGCTAAAGTGATTTACCTATCACCTCAGGGCCGTAAGCTTGATCAAGCGGGTGTTGAGGAGTTGGCGCAGAACGAGAATCTAATTCTTATCTGTGGCCGCTACGAAGGGGTAGATGAGCGCATTATCCAACAAGAGGTAGACGAAGAATGGTCTATCGGCGATTTTGTGCTGACGGGTGGCGAACTGCCAGCCATGACCTTGGTCGATGCAGTCGTCCGGTTTGTACCGGGTGTGCTGGGTGACTTTGCGTCAGCGGAAGAAGACTCTTTCGCCAATGGTTTGCTAGATTGCCCTCATTATACGCGTCCTGAAGTGTTGGACGGGCAGGAAGTCCCTAAGGTCTTGTTGTCTGGCAACCACAAGGACATTAGCCGCTGGCGGTTGAAACAATCGCTGGGCCGAACCTGGCTGAGAAGACCAGAGCTCCTGGAAAACCTAGCTCTGACTGACGATCAGGAATTCTTGCTGGCGGAGTTTATCCGCGAACATAAAGCAAGCATTTAATTAATTTAGTATCAGTTTATTCTAGGGTATATACCAAATGAGTAATATCATCAAAGCTCTTGAGCAAGAGCAAATGAAAAATGACCTACCAGAATTCGCACCAGGTGACACTGTTGTTGTTCAGGTTAAGGTAAAAGAAGGTAACCGCGAGCGTCTACAGGCTTTCGAAGGCGTTGTAATCGCTAAGCGTAACCGTGGTCTACATTCTGCGTTCACTGTTCGTAAGATCTCGAACGGTGAAGGCGTTGAGCGTGCGTTCCAAACTCACTCTCCAATCGTTGACAGCATTACTGTTAAACGTCGTGGTGCAGTACGTCGTGCCAAGTTGTACTACCTACGTGAGCGTTCAGGTAAATCTGCACGTATCCGCGAGAAGCTTACTTCTAAGTAATTCGCGACGCGTAAGACGTTTAATGAAAAAGCCCACCGCAAGGTGGGCTTTTTTTATGCATGAAATTTGAGAATTTATTGGCTGATCCAATATATGAAATCCCCCCATCCGGAGCGGCTTAATGTTATTGGTAACACATTCATGCCATTGATTTAAAAGGTTTTATTTACTTGTGTCAGCTAAAAGTCAAAAATAATATAAATTTTGATTATATCTTATTCGTATTTTACATATTGAAATGAATGATGCATTGCGGCTCAGTCTTCATTCAGGATGATTAGTAACGCTATATACATAGGAGTTACTAATAATGAATAAATTTACAATTGCGTCTGTAGCAGTAGCAACTGCTCTTCTTGCCGGTTGTGGCGGTTCTTCAAGTTCTGGCGGTGATGGCAATACAGGTAAGCCGCCAGTAGGTGGTGAGGCAGAGGTTTGTTTCAATCCTGCATTGTGGGAAAACTCTACGCACACAGCAAAATGGCAAACTCGATACGAAACTGAAGGTTCGTTCTATCCAAATACAGAAAACTATATCATTACAACAGACATTGATTTTGAAGAGCATAAATCAGCAACTCGAGTTGAAACTGTTTACTCTTATTCAGAGAGCCCAGTAGGTGTACAAAGTCGTACACAAACACGCCCAAATTCAAAGTCACGTAGTAATTCATGGCAGAACTTTGATTACTATCTAATTGACGAGTCATCTCAATCAGTCTTCCATGCTGGTGATTATTATGGTGGTAATTATGGGGGTGTTTTTGAAGAAGACTTCGATGTGAACTCTCCCGCAGCTCCAATGTGGCTGTTTGGCTCAGATAAAGGTCAAATCACTGAAGCAAACTATTCTTCAGAATTTTCCTTCTTTATTGATGGTGAGTTGATTGATCGTGTGATTTATGGACAGAATAAGCGTCAAGTTACATACAATGGTATTGAAAGTATTGATGTAAACGGTATTCCGGTTGAAGCATGTTCATTCACAGTTCACTCTGTACTTAACGGTAATGTAGATGGTGAAGTTTGGACAGAAACTGAGATCTTTGAGCAGTGGATCGATACTGAAAGCGGCCTTCTTGTAAAATCAGTAATTAATACGACTGATGAAGAAGATGGTGAAATTGTTGATGAGTACTTTAAAGAGCAAGTGCTGGAAGAGTATTCTATCGACGGGGAAGTAGTTTTCACTACAACTCCAGTTCACCTACCTGAGTAGGTAACACTAAAGTGATAAACGAAAAACCAGCCTTGCGGCTGGTTTTTTTGTGTTTTAGGGGGAGCTAAAACTTACGCGCTTTCAGTACTTCCTTCTCTGCGTTCTCTTCGCCTTTGCCTCTAGAACGCTTGATAACACAGCCTGTGATAGCTGGTGAGCTTGCGAGAGTCGATACTCTCATTGGCAGGCCGAAACCTAGATGGCTATTTCCGGATGAAGGTAATACATTCCGTGGTCATAAAAATAGCTGGTACAGTGGTTACCCAATGCAGCTTGTTGTGGCGTAGTAGGTAAGCCGAAGCCGTCCATAGCATTATTACCGCGGCACTCTGGTTGGCACAACCTATTTTGCTCCAGATGATACCGTAGTCAACTTGAGTCAGAGTGCCTCTGATAACGGGCAGCCATTTACAGCCCTGTTCTCCAGTTACAAAAAAACCAGCCTTGCGGCTGGTTTTTATGTTTTAGGGGGAACTAAAAACTTAAGCGGTTTCTGTGCTGCCTTCGACGTTCTCTTCGTCAGCAAGGTCAGTTTCACCTTTGCCTTTAGAGCGCTTGATGACGTAGCCCGCGATAGATAGTGAACCTACGATACCTGCGATGGTTGATACCGTCATCGGTAAGCCGAAACCTAGTTGGCCGTTGTTCAGGATGAAGGTAATACATACCGTAGTCATGAAGATAGCTGGAACCGTGGTTACCCAGTGCAGTTTGTTGTGGCGCAGTAGGTAAGCTGAAGCTGTCCACAGCATCATTACTGCGGTGCTCTGGTTGGCAAAGCCGAAGTAACGCCAGATGATACCGAAGTCAACTTGGGTCAGGATACCACCGATAACAAACAGTGGTAGTGCCATTAGTAGGCGGTTACGCAGTGACTTCTGCTCCATGTTGAAGTATTCAGCTAGGATCAGGCGGCTTGAGCGGAACGCTGTGTCACCTGAAGTGATTGGCAGGATAACTACACCTAGGAAAGCAATGATACCGCCGAATACGCCTAGTAGGCCGATAGACGAGCTGTATACCACGTTACCTGGACCACCGTTGGCAACCGCATCAGATAGTGCTTCTACTGAGCCGAAGAAAGACAGAGCCAGAGCACACCAGATAAGGGCGATAACACCTTCACCAATCATTGCTCCGTAGAAAACGAAACGGCCGTTCTTCTCGTTTTCCATACAACGTGCCATCAGTGGTGACTGGGTCGCGTGGAAACCAGAGATTGCACCACAAGCGATGGTGATGAATAGGGCTGGCCATAGTGGTAGGTCGTTCGGGTTCATGTTGGTGAACATCTGGCTCATCTCGTAGTCGCCAAGCAGTGTGTGCTCGCTAGAGAAGGCGATAGCTGTGATTAGGCCAACAGACATGAAGATTAGCAGCGCGCCGAACAGTGGGTAGAAGCGGCCGATGATCTTATCAACAGGAACGATTGTCGCGATGATGTAGTAGGCGAAGATGATAACAACCATGGTTGTCATCGACATGCCCATGCCGGTTTGCTCGTTGACTAGGTTAGTGATCATGCCTGCAGGCGCTGAAACGAAGACCACACCAACTAGCAGTAGAAGAACAATGGCAAAGATATTCATAAAGTGTTTTGCGCCATTGCCTAGGTAGCGGCCAGTAATGGTTGGTACAGATGCACCACCGTTACGAACAGATAGCATGCCTGAGAAGTAGTCGTGTACAGCACCAGCGAAGATACAACCTAGTACAATCCACAGCATCGCAGCTGGGCCGTACAGTGCACCCATGATTGGGCCGAAAATCGGGCCAACACCGGCAATGTTAAGTAGCTGAACAAGGTAAACTTTCTTGTTCGACATTGGAACGTAGTCAACGCCGTCCTGCTTGCTAAAGGCAGGTGTTTGGCGTTTTTCGTTGATACCGAAGATCTTTTCAATAAATGCACCGTAGATGAAGTAGCCACCTACCAGCGCTGCGACACACATCAGAAACCAGGCCATATCTTGTCTCTCTAATCCTATTGGAGTGGGTTGGTTTAGCTTTGCGTTCCGTGCCTAAACACCCTCGGCAACTGCGCAAAACTTATTTTGATAGCTGCCATCCTACGCGCTTGGTATCAATATTCACCCGATAAAGGGGTGAGTGGTTGTATGGCAGGGTGAGTGGTCGATAAGACTATTAAGCGGTTTTATCGAGTTGGGTGAGCGGTTTTCCCGAGGATTAAGTGGTCGTAGGTAAAATTTAAAACCGTGATCTCTGTCGGGGCTTTGCGCGCGCAATTAAGGTCCTCTGAAACAAGTTAAGTTATTGTATAAAAAGGCCTGTATTGCTTTCTGGGCGACATGTGTTAACTACTTAGACAGGCTAAAATACCGGCCTATTACTGACCACGCCAGTTATCCGTGAGGATGCCATCAGCTATCAACCAATACTGTTTCTACGAGCGGCTCGAACAACTGGGCCTCGAAGGCAAAATGGATTGGAGGCGTGTGAGTTTCGCCGAGAAGAAGGTGGATTATTCACCTCCTTCTGGCAACAAGGCTTCGATCGCCGGATGAACTTTGAAGGCCCGAAGTGATTCTGGGCGCTAGCTCAGGCCGAAGCGGTCTTTGAGTTCTTTGAGGTAGCGGCGGCTGACGGGGACCTGATGGTTTCCCTGCGTGGTTATTTCTGCAAGGCCATTTTCCAATAGCCTGATCTCCCTGATGGCGGTGGGATGGATCAGATATTGGCGATGACAACGGATCAACGGTGTCTTCTCCTCTAACGTTTTCAGCGTTAGTTGGGTTGTGGCTTCGGCATCACTGCTGACGACGTGAACACCGCTCAAGTCAGAATAAGCGGTTTCGATTTCATCGGGGCGGAGCAGCAAGATCCGGTTGTGGCCACTACAGGGGATCAACTCTAGCATGTCATTGATTAGCGGCGAGTAGTCGGCGGGTTGGCATTCCCTGACCAAGCGTTTGATGGTTTTGGTTAAGCGGCAGGTTTCCACTGGCTTAAGCAGGTAATCAAAGGCGTTATCTTCAAATGCCTTAAGGGCATATTCGTCGTAGGCGGTAACGAAAACCACTTTTGGCATGGTGTCGGGGTCAAGCATGCTTAACATCTCGATACCCGTGATTTGCGGCATCTGGATATCAAGAAAGATAACATCAGGCTTGAGGGCATTGATTTTCTTCAGTGCCTCAATGGCATTGGTGCACTCTCCAATCACCTCAATCGAACCATTCTCTTCCAGTAGGTCGATCAACTCTTCCCTGGCATATTTTTCATCATCAATGACAAGGGCCTTAATCATGCCGCGTGTTCTCCGTTACGGTGTGTGAGGGTATCAACAGGCAGTGTGATGGTTGCCCGGGTCCATTCGTGGGTTTGGTATGTCATGGTCAGGCCATATTGTTTACCAAACATGTTTTTCAGGCGTTTATCGACAATCTTCATACCAAGGCCACTTTCTTCCCCAATGGGGGCATAGTTCCCGGCGTTGTCTTCGACCTCGAGGATAACGTGATCCTGTTCGATAAAGCCGTTGATAGTGATTTTACCATTTTCCAATAGTGATGAGGTGCCGTGTTTGATCGCATTTTCAACCAGCGGTTGGAGGGTAAAGGTGGGGACTTTCAGCGTCATTAATTCATCAGCAACGTTGACCTCAACACTGAGTCGGTCGGAGAAGCGGGCCAGTTCAATTTCTAGGTAGGCATGGATGTGCTGCAATTCTTCCTGCAGGGTCACCGTTTCGATATTTTGCTTGAGGTTACGGCGGAAGAACTGCGACAGGTGCTGGATCAACTGACGGGCCTTATCTGGATCTCGCCTGACTACCGAGTTGATGGTATTGAGTGCATTGAACAGGAAATGTGGGTTTACCTGAGCTTGTAGCAAACGCAGTTCTGCTTGGGTCAGTAGGTTTTGCTGTTGGATATAGCGGCCTGTCAGGATTTGGTTGGACAGCAGCTTGGCGATCCCCTCTCCCAAAGTCAGGTTGACGGTTGAGAACAGCTTACGTTTTGGCTCGTAGAGTTTGATGGTGCCAAGGACCTCATGGTTACCGCCAACCAGGGGGATCACCAAGGCGGACCCAAGCTTACACTTTTCATGGAGTGAGCATTGGTAGGGGATATCATAACCATCGGCGTAAACCAGTTCACAGCCATCAATGGCGCGGCGAGTGTAGCCGGAAGAAATAGGTGTCCCCGGTAGGTGGTGATCATCACCGATCCCGATGAAGGCAAGGATTTTTTCACGGTCGGTAATGGCAACGGCACCGACCCCGGTTTCTTCATAGATGATCTTGGCGATCTTCTTGGTGCTCTGCTCATTGAAGCCTTGGCTGAAGATCCCCACTGATCGCTGGGCGATTTTCAAGGCGCGGCTTGAAAATGCAGCTGAGTATTTTTCGTAAATGGTTTTGCGGTCTTGGATGATGCTCATGAAAAATGCTGCACCCACCGAGTTGGCAATAACCATCGGCAGTGCAATGGCGCTGACAAGACCGAGGGCTTTCTCAAACGGCTGGGCAACTGCAAGGATGATCAGCATCTGGACGATTTCGGCTACCAGAGTAATTACAAAGACCACCTGCGGGCGGAAGATCTGGTCAGCCTGCCCACGGCGGACATAGTAACTGTGCATGATCCCTCCAATCAGCCCTTCGGCCGTGGTGGATATCGCGCAGGCTAAATCGGTAAACCCACCAAGGGTATAGCGGTGGAGGCCTCCGGTTAACCCCACAGCAAAGCCAACCACGGGCCCGCCGAGTAATCCCCCCATCACAGCACCGATCGCTCGGGTATTCGCAATGGCATCTTCTATGTGTAATCCGAAGTAAGTGCCTAAAATACAAAAGAGGGAAAACAGGATGTAGCAGGTAAAGCGCTGTGATAACCGGCCTGAGATTGAAGTCAGGGGCATGAACAGCGGGGTTTTACTGAGCAGGTAGGCCAGTACCAGGTACACGCTGAGTTGCTGTAAGAGAGAAAAAATTAGTTCCATTGCCGTAGGGAGTGCGAGTGAGCATTGCCATTATGGTAACTGGCTTTGCTGGATACCGCCAAAAAAGCTCACGGTGTAAATTTATATTTACAGTGGATTTTTTTCTTTACAGAGGTTGCAATTGTTACCTTAAGCCTGCTATCTTCAGCCTAACAACAGGGCAGTCCTGTTTTTTCTTTTAGTTTTGTATTAATTAGTTTACAGGGAAGCCCGCATGCAAAAAGACCAGTTGAACAACGTCCACATCGAAAATGAGTCGGTACTGATCACCCCACAAGAGCTGCGTAGCAAACTGCCGGTGAGTGACAATGCCCTGAACTTTATTCGTGAATCTCGCCAGACGATTGCCGATATCATCCACAAACGTGATCACCGCTTGCTGGTGGTATGTGGCCCGTGCTCTATCCATGATGTTGAAGCCGCCAAAGACTATGCGGTGAAGCTCAAAGCACTATCGGAAGAGTTGAGTGATCAGCTGTACATTGTGATGCGGGTTTACTTTGAAAAGCCGCGAACAACGGTAGGTTGGAAAGGCCTTATCAATGACCCGCACCTTGATGGTTCGTTCGAAGTGGAAGAAGGTCTGCACATTGGTCGTCAGCTACTGATTGACCTAGTTGAAATGGGGATCCCGCTAGCGACTGAAGCCCTTGACCCAATCAGCCCGCAGTACCTTGGTGATTTGTTTAGTTGGGCGGCTATCGGTGCCCGTACTACGGAATCCCAGACTCACCGTGAAATGGCGAGTGGCCTGTCTATGCCTGTTGGCTTCAAGAACGGTACTGACGGTAGCTTGGGCACGGCGATTAATGCAATGCAGGCTGCGGCATCAGGCCACCGTTTCATGGGTATTAACCGTGATGGTCAGGTTGCGCTTTTGAATACCCAAGGTAACCCAGATGGTCACGTTATCCTGCGTGGCGGTAAACAGACCAACTACGATTCTGTCTCTGTGACTGAGTGTGAAAACGAGATGAATGCGGCAGGTCTTTCTCCTTCGCTGATGGTAGACTGTAGCCATGCTAATTCCCGCAAGGATTACCGTCGTCAGCCGTTGGTTGCTGAAGATGTGATCCACCAAATCCGTGAGGGCAATAAGTCCATTATCGGTTTGATGCTGGAGAGCCACATTAATGAAGGAAACCAGAGTGCGGATCTTCCGCGTGGAGAAATGGCTTACGGTGTGTCTATCACCGATGCGTGTATCAACTGGGAATCGACCGATACCCTGCTTCGCCATACACACCAGGAGCTAACGCCATTCCTTCAAGAGCGTGTTGAAGACTAATTTCGCCACCTAAAGCAGAGAGCCATAGATGGTTGCTGAACTGAGTAAACTAAGAGATCAAATTGATGATGTCGACCGCCAGATGGTTGAGCTGCTTGCTCGCCGTCTGTCACTGGTCGAAGAGGTCGGCCATGTAAAAAGTCAGCATGGCTTGCCGATTTATGCCCCTGATCGTGAAGCGGCAATGCTCGCTTCTCGTCGCCAGGAGGCTGAAAGCAAAGGCGTACCGCCGGATCTAATTGAAGATATCCTGCGCCGTACCATGCGTGAGTCTTATGCCAGTGAAAATGATTCTGGCTTCAAATGCCTCAAGCCCGAGCTGCGCCCGATTGTGGTTGTCGGTGGTCACGGCCAGTTAGGTGGTTTGTTCTGCCGTCTGTTTGAACTGTCGGGTTATCAGGTACGCAAGCTAGGTAGCCAAGACTGGGATAGGGCAGATGAACTGCTGGCCGATGCCGGTATGGTAGTGGTATCGGTGCCGATCAATATCACCGAAACTATTATTGCTAAACTAGGCAACCTGCCGGAAGACTGTATCCTTGCCGATCTGACATCGGTGAAGAGTGGCCCGTTGCAAGCCATGTTGGAAGTGCATCGTGGTCCGGTTGTCGGCTTGCACCCAATGTTTGGTCCTGACATTGCTAGTTTGGCCAAGCAGGTAGTGGCTTACTGTGATGGCCGTAACCCGGAAAGTTATCAGTGGTTGCTGGAGCAGATCCAGATTTGGGGTGCGACCCTCAACCGTATTAGTGCCATCGAGCATGATGAAGGTATGACCTTGATTCAGGCACTGCGCCACTTTACGTCTTTTGCGTATGGGGTGCACCTTGCTGAGGAAGATCCGAAGCTTGAGCAGCTGATGTCTCTGAGCTCGCCGATTTACCGCTTGGAGCTTGCGATGGTTGGCCGTCTGTTTGCTCAGGATGCCCAGCTATATGCTGATATCATTATGTCGTCACCGCAGAACATCGCGATGATCAAGCGTTTCCACCAACGCTTTGGCGAAGCCATTGCGATGCTGGACAACCAGGACAAAGAGACGTTCAAGCAGGCCTTTGGCCGGGTTGAAAATTGGTTTGGGGATTACGCCCAGCATTTTTTAACCGAGAGCCAGGGATTACTTAGACAGGCGAACGACTCGACTCACCGTACCTCGTCAGGTCGCTAAGCAAAGCGCCTTCGACATGAACAACAAAGCCCACGTACTTTGCAGTGCGTGGGCTTTTTAGTCTTTGGAGCCTAGAGTCCTAGAGCCCTAGAGCCTGTAGCTTAGAGAGTGGCATATTGCTGGATGGAATTTCAAAACCTACCTGACAGGGAAGTCAGGTTGGAGCTACATGGATGTATTTACCGCGTTTTTGAAATTCCCATCCAGTGATGTGCTGGTGCTCTCGCTAGAGGTAACAGCCTTAGATCAAATCACCCGTCTCTGGATCAACCGGTTTGACGTTCTCGCTTGGGTAGCAGCCCAGCACTTTGATAAAGCGGGTCAGGCGGGTTAGCTCTTCCAAAGCTTCTTGCATCACTTCTGATTTGAGGTTCTCTTCGACATCGACGTAGAACATCTCTTCCCACGGGTTACCTATGACCGGACGCGACTCTAGCTTGGTCATATTGATATTAAGGTTACGCAGTACTAGCAGACACTCTACCAATGAACCGGCTTTCTGCGCCGTCGACATGGTTAGGGTGGTCTTGGCTGGGATCAGCGAGGTCACTTCCACTGGCTTGCGGGCAACAACTATAAAGCGGGTGTAGTTTTCTTGCTGGTTGGCAATATTGGTCTTGATTGGAGTCAGCCCATACAGTTCGCCGCTTGAGGCATTACCGATAGCAGCCACGTTCGGTAGCTTGAGTTCAGCCACTTGCTTCATTGCTTCTGCAGTGCTCGAGCAGTACTCCTGGGTGATATTGCCCATTGAATGCAGGTACTCGCTGCACTGCTGGTGTGGTTGCGGGTGCGAGTATAGGGTATCGATGTCTTCCAGTTTGGTATCAACCGCAGCTAGCAGGCAGTGCTCGATGGGTTGGTTGATCTCGCCAACAATCGACAGGCTGGTGTGCTGGAGCAAGTCGTAGACTTCGTTGATAGAGCCTGAACTGGTGTTTTCGATAGGCAGCACGCCGTAGTCGGCATTGCCAATTTCTACCGTGTGCAGCACGTCGCGGAAGGTCGAACAGCTGATCTCCACCAGTTTGGTTTGCTTTTTGCTGAAATAACTGCGGCTGGCCAAGTTGGAGTAGGAGCCTTTGGCACCGAGGAAGGAGACGCGGGCGACAGGTTGCAAGCTCTCTGGGTTGGCGATCTTTTGCAGGAAGGCCTGCTGGAACAAGACGGAGTCTTCGATAATGGTATGGAAGATCTGGGTGACGTACTGGGCATCCAACTGCAGCGACTGACCGGTTTCAATCAATCGGAGCAATAGTTCTTGCTCGCGGGTTTGATCGCGCACCGGCTTGGCGGTTTGGATCTTGCTCATGGCGACTTCGAGGCTAAGCTGGCGGCGCTCGGCAAGCAACTTTAAAATTTCGTTATCGATACGGCTGACGTTGGTTCGGATCTCGTCCAGCGAATACTGCGGTTCTGTCATTGTCGCTCCCTGTCTTATTCATACAAAAAAGCCCCCTTGGTGAAGGAGGCTGTCTGTTCGTCTTTAGCTTGTTTCTTGCGTAACGAATAGCCCCCACTAAGGTGACATAAAAAAGAAGCTAAAGAAAAACAGTTGGGTCATTTGCATAAATACTAAATGTTGTGAATTTGAGTTAGGTATGGCTCAACATTATTAAGCCTAGGAAGGGTTGTCAAGCAGAAACTAAACAGCCCTGCAAGGCAGGGCTGTTTATAAAATCCTCTTGAATAATTATGCTTCTTCTTCGGCTTCTGTTTCTTCAATCTGCGGCTTGTTGCTGTGGCTTGCACGGCGTGCCGTTGGTTTGTGAGCTTGTTTGTTCAGTTGGCGTTCCAGCTTCTGGTATACCTCAGTAATCGCACCGTACATATCGTCATGCTCTGCTGAGGCGACTAGTTGACCTCCCGGAATAGCAGCAGATGCTTCAATTTTAAATTGGCGGTTTGGCTCGGTGCTGATAACAGCGTGTTTGCTGATGAGTGGAACTTGATACTTTTCTAACTTCTTGAATTTAAACTCAATACGCTCACGGATAGCAGGGGTGATATCAAGGTTTTTGCCGGTAATGTCTACTGTCATAATTATCTTTCCTCTTTTGCTACCCTTCGTTGGGTTGACTTCAGATTACTAAATTCAGGAATCAATAATGTGATCTGGATCACGATTGTATTGTTAAAATATTGTCCAGAAAAATTCTGTGATCGAGCTTTGTTTGTTGCAAAAAAGTTTGAAGAAAGTGCTTGTCGGCGGATAGAAAGTTGGGGCAGTATGAGGAAAGAACGAACGCTGGTGGCTGGTGCTATTCAGGGACTTTATTCGATTTATAACAACCACTTGGACTAAAATTGACCAGCTTGTCATTAGCGCTTCGATAATGATTACCGAGATTCATAAAAAACAGCAGCCATAAGGCTGCTGTTTTTTTATGGTCGGAGACCTGTCTATTAAACTGGGTTGAGTGCGATAAGCTTGCGGGTGTTTTCCAGCGGCTCGCTCAAGCCGAGTTTTTCGTAGGCGCTTTCCATAATCAGAAGGGACTTACGGGCAGCTTCAGTATTCGGGTACTCACGCTGAATAAGCTGGGAGCGATTGACGGCAGCAACCCAGGCTTCACGACGTAGGTAGAAGTCAGCAGCGGCTAGCTCGTAGTCAGCCAGGCGGTTTTTCAAAAAGACCATACGTGCCTGTGCATCGGCAGCATAGCGACTGTTCGGGTAGCGCTCTAGTAAGCGTTTGAAGTCACGGAATGCTTTACGGGCAGGTTCTGGATCGCGATCGTGGCGATCGATATTGAACAAGTCATGCATAAAGCTTCGGTCTTGCGCCATGCTAGTCAGACCGCGCATATACAATACCCAGTCAGCTTTCTCATGGGCAGGGTTCAAGCGGTTGAAACGATCAATCGTTGCTTCACCCAAAGCAAGATCATCGTTTTTGTAGTAGGCATAGATCAGGTCAAGCTGAACCTGTTCAGAGTAAGCGCCGAACGGGTAACGGGAATCCAATGTTTCCAGTCGTTCAATGGCGGTTGTCCAGCTACCGCTTTGCAGGGCCTGCTGGGCAGTGGCATAAAGTTCAGATGGCGGTACGTCCGGTACCACTTCTTCCGTGCTTGAACAGCCTGAAAGTATGGCGACGGCAAGAAGAGACGATAGAGTCAGGCGTTTCATTGCGGCGACTGTTTCCTTGATAAATAATTTTATTTCGGCGGATCCATTACGGTCTGAGCCGTTAACAGATACAATGACACTATTATGTTATTTTACGCAGCGTTTGACGTTTAGTCCCACGCTTTTTAAAAAAGTTCGCTATGGCACAGCAGATAGAGTTAACAAATACAGTAAATGATAGTCAACTTGGCTTGCGCCTTGATCAGGTTATCGCTGAATTATACCCCGATTATTCCCGCTCACGGATCAAAGAGTGGATCCTAAATGGCATGGTTTCTGTCGATGGGGAAGTCACGACGAAGCCACGTTTGAAAATGATGGGCGGTGAAGAGCTGTTTATCAAGGCGGAGATCGAGGACGAAGTCCGCTGGGAAGCTCAAGATATTCCGTTGGATATTGTACACGAAGACGAGCATATTATTGTCATCAATAAGCCGCGTGACTTTGTTGTCCACCCTGGGGCAGGTACACCGGATGGTACTGTACTGAATGCGCTGCTTCATCATTGCCCGGCTTTGGCCGAGGTACCGCGTGCCGGTATCGTCCACCGTTTGGATAAAGATACCACTGGCCTCATGGTGGTGGCGAAAACAATTCAGGCGCAGACCCGCCTTGTCCGCGCACTGCAAAAGCGCCGTATTACCCGTGAATACGAAGCGATTGCCATGGGTAAGATGACAGGTGGTGGTACGGTAGACAAGCCTATTGGCCGTCACCCGACCAAGCGTGTATGTATGGCGGTGAGTGAGTTTGGCAAGCCGGCAATCACCCGCTTCCGTGTAGCTGAGCACTTCCGTGAGCATACCCGTATCATTCTACGTCTTGAAACGGGCCGTACCCACCAGATCCGTGTTCATATGTCTTACCTGAGCCATCCATTGATTGGTGATGCTATTTACGGTGGTCGTCCACGTCCGCCGAAAAATGCCTCTGATGAGTTGATTCAGGCTCTTCGTGCTTTCGATCGTCAGGCACTACATGCCCGCATGCTTCGCCTGGAGCACCCTATTACGGGTGAGTTGATGGAATGGCGTGCTCCATTACCGATTGATATGGTTGCGATGATCAGCATCTTGCGCAAAGACAAAGAAGAGCACCAAGAGGAAGAATACTGATATGTGGATTGTTCCCGACTGGCCGGCTCCAGCCAATGTGAAAGCCATTGCGACAACACGTAAAGGCGGTAATAGCACTGGTCCGTACCGAGGCTTGAATCTTGGTAACCATGTTGGGGATGACCCTGAGGTTGTGTTGCAAAACCGCCAGTGGTTACAGCAGCAACTCGGTCTTGAGACTGCACCTGTTTGGCTGAATCAGACTCACAGCACCGATGTGGTCAACCTTAAGAAGCCGAGCGCCGAGGTGTTGGATGCTGACGGCAGTTATACTGCACAGAAACACCTTCCTTGCGTAGTGATGACGGCCGATTGCCTACCAGTGATCCTGTGCGATCGCCAAGGCACTCAGGTGGCAGCGGTTCATGCCGGGTGGCGTGGTTTGGTTGACGGTATTATTGAACAGGCTGTTGCTCAGTTTTCAGTTCCAGGCTCGGAAATCATGGCTTGGCTAGGTCCAGCTATTGGGCCCAAAGCCTTTGAGGTTGGGGGAGAGGTACGTGAACAGTTCCTTGCCCATGATCCAGATGCCGCTCAAGGCTTTGAGCCACATGGCGAAAAGTGGTTGGCTGATTTGTATCTGCTGGCACGCCAGCGGTTGGCGAGTGTGTCTGTGAATGATGTATTTGGCGGTGATGCTTGTACCTTTTCCGATGCCGAGAAGTTTTTCTCATATCGGCGTGATGGGGTGACTGGTCGCCAGACAACCTTGATCTGGTTGGAGTAGCCTCACCTCAATCTTACTTGCTTCCTTTAAAGCCCTGCCTGTGCAGGGCTTTTTTATATCTTGATGTTATTGGATCAGGGTGATTTGGGTTGGCGTAGCGGGTGACAATTCGACGACTTGGGCACCGTAAGGCACGGTATACGGTTCATAGCCGTTGCCAACAGCTCGGTAGAAGCGTTGGTTAATGCTGTCATGCAGCAATACAACACCCTTGTAGCTAACGGTTCTTAGCATGGCATTGTTAATGATGATGATATTGCTGTTATTCGGTACCGCATTGCGGCGGTTGTCGATACGGGCTTCTGTCCTTGCTTCGATGCGGGCTTCCTGTCGCGCCTGCTGGCGGGTTTCCTGAATATCGCGCTGAGCCAATACCGTCGATGAGGCCATTAAGGTTGCAAGGGCGATTCATGCAGGAAATCGGCAGCATGAAAATTGACAGAGGAATATTTGGCTTGAAAAGTAGGAGCAAGGCCACCATATCTTATCGTGAGAGAAGATAGGAGGACTTATGCGTCTTGACCGTTTTACTAGCAAATTCCAGATGGCAATCTCTGATGCTCAATCGCTAGCATTGGGACGGGACCATCAGTATATCGAACCAGCCCACTTGATGGTGGCGCTGTTGAATCAGGATGGCAGTACCATCCGGCCACTTCTTACCCTATTGAATGTCGATATCGCTCAATTGCGCTCTGGTTTATCCGAGCTATTGGATCGCCTGCCAAAAGTGAGCGGTATTGGCGGTGATGTCCAGTTATCACATGGTATGGGCATGTTGTTCAACATGTGCGATAAGCTGGCCCAAAAACGCAAAGACAAATATATCTCGTCTGAACTATTTATCTTGGCGGCAGTGGACGACAAAGGCCCGCTAGGTCAACTATTGAAAGAGAAAGGCCTGACCGCAGACAAAATAGAGCAGGCAATTGAAAAAGTCCGTGGCGGCCAGAATGTCGATGATCCTAACGCGGAAGAAAACCGTCAGGCACTGGAAAAATTCACCATTGACCTGACCGAGCGAGCCGAGCAGGGCAAACTCGACCCTGTTATTGGCCGTGACGATGAAATTCGCCGTACTATCCAGGTATTGCAGCGCCGTACCAAGAATAACCCAGTGATCATCGGTGAGCCTGGGGTAGGTAAAACAGCGATTGTAGAAGGTTTGGCACAGCGCATCGTAAATGGCGAGGTGCCCGAAGGACTACGTCATAAGCGTGTACTTTCCTTGGATATGGGCTCCTTGATTGCCGGTGCTAAATACCGTGGTGAATTTGAAGAGCGCTTGAAGTCAGTACTGAATGAGTTATCGCAGGAAGAAGGTAGCATCATCCTGTTTATTGATGAGCTCCATACCATGGTCGGTGCCGGTAAAGGTGAAGGCTCCATGGATGCGGGGAATATGCTCAAGCCCGCGTTGGCCCGTGGTGAGCTGCATTGTGTCGGTGCGACGACATTAGATGAATACCGCCAATATATCGAAAAGGATGCTGCGCTTGAGCGTCGTTTCCAGAAGGTGCTGGTGGATGAGCCTACTGTAGAAGACACGGTAGCGATTTTGCGTGGCCTGAAAGAGCGTTATGAGCTGCACCACCATGTAGAGATCACCGATCCAGCTATTGTGGCCGCAGCTAGCCTTTCGCACCGCTATATTTCGGATCGCCAACTGCCGGATAAGGCGATCGATCTGATTGATGAAGCAGCCTCAAGCATCCGCATGCAGATAGATTCCAAGCCGGAATCCCTTGATCGCCTAGAGCGCCGCATCATCCAACTTAAGATCGAGCAGCAGGCGCTGGAAAAAGAGAGTGATGATGCCAGCCAGAAGCGTTTGAACGATCTGCGCCAAGAGCTCGACAAAAAAGAGCGTGAATACGCCGAGTTAGAAGAAGTGTGGAATGCCGAGAAAGCCGCTTTGTCTGGCACTCAGCATATCAAGACAGCGCTTGAGCAAGCGCGTACTGACATGGAAATCGCCCGCCGGGCAGGCGACTTGAACCGGATGTCAGAACTGCAGTACGGCAAAATCCCTGAGCTTGAAAAACAGCTCGATTTGGCTGCCCAAGCCGAAATGCAGGAGATGAGCCTACTTAAGAACAAGGTGACTGACGCTGAAATCGCGGAAGTGCTGTCCCGTCAAACCGGGATCCCGGTCGCCAAAATGCTAGAAGGGGAACGCGATAAGCTACTTCGTATGGAAGAAGCGTTGCACAAGCGTGTTATCGGCCAAGATGAAGCGGTCGATGCTGTCGCCAATGCGATTCGTCGAAGCCGGGCAGGATTATCGGATCCAAATCGTCCGATTGGTTCGTTTCTATTCCTTGGCCCTACTGGGGTAGGTAAAACCGAGTTATGTAAGTCTCTGGCTCACTTCATGTTTGACAGTGATGACGCCATGGTGCGGATTGATATGTCGGAGTTTATGGAGAAACACTCTGTAGCCCGCTTGGTCGGCGCACCTCCCGGTTATGTCGGCTACGAAGAAGGTGGGTACTTAACAGAGGCGGTTCGTCGCCGTCCTTATTCGGTTATTTTGCTCGATGAGGTTGAGAAGGCACACCCTGATGTCTTCAATATCTTGTTGCAGGTACTGGATGACGGACGTTTGACCGATGGTCAGGGCAGGACGGTAGATTTCCGTAACAGCGTAGTGATCATGACGTCTAACTTGGGCTCGGACCGAATCCAAGAGCACTTCGGTGAGTTGGATTACGATGGTATGAAGCAAACCGTGATGGAGGTTGTTGGCCAGCATTTCCGACCTGAGTTTATCAACCGCGTTGACGAAACCGTGGTCTTCCACCCATTAGGTGCCGAGCATATCAAGAATATTGCCAGCATCCAGATCGCCCGCTTGGTGAAACGCTTAGAAGAGCGTGATTACCAGTTGGAATTGGATGAGAGTGCATTGGATCTTATTGCCGAAGCGGGTTTTGATCCAGTATTTGGTGCGCGGCCGCTAAAACGTGCCATCCAGCAATATGTGGAAAACCCACTGGCTCAAGATATATTGTCAGGCAAGTTTGCAACGGGTAAGCCAATCAGTATTGTTGCGAACGAAGGGCATATTGAAGCTAAGCAGTAACAAGCCCACATCAGCCTAACGATTGAAGCCCTCCTAAAATAGGAGGGCTAATTATATGGTCCGCCTCACTCTTAAGCCTCTACGCTTGGGGTAGGTAAATTGAAAGAGGTGAACCATATGTCTTCCTTACATATTCTTGGTATAGATCTTGGTAAACACTGCTTCCACATAGTCG
>NZ_PYMB01000023.1 GCF_003026455.1 Photobacterium rosenbergii | reverse complement strand
CTTAGGTCTTACTTGCAGCAGTCCCGCTACTATGGTGCTCCCTGCATCATTCCTTTGAATTGCTGTAATCCGTCAGCAGATTCCTTTTATTCTTCGTCCTGAAGTTGTCCCTTGGCCTTCCTGACCCGTCAGCATATCCTGTACTGACTCTCAACATCCTTCCTGGAGGTGTCCCTGACTTCGTCCTGAAGTAGTCCTTGTGTCATCCTGACTGGTAAACATCCTGCCTACCGTTTGCCGTTCCTCGGCTGTCCCTTCACAGTCCTTGTTCGATATACAATCCTAGTACACCGGCCTCATCCTGAGACTCCCCTAATCCTTGGGTATTTCCTGTTCCGTTCCGTCAGTTCCTTCCGACACCTATAAATATACGCCGATCAGCCTAATTAAGTAGCCATTCAGGAATAACGTCTCACATGCAATACTGTTGAAACATCCCCAATTCAACATAAAAATAAATTAAAACAATCACTTAACCCCATAAATGGCGATTAAACCCCATACTAATCACCTCAATATCCCACGAGCTTGTAAGAGATCTCGCACAAAGGCGATAGAGTATTGGGAAAAAGAGAGGGAACTTGGGACTTGGGACTGCAGGCAGCATTCGATACAGACTTACCAACTGGCAGCTCTTTCTTTGCTCTTGCTTTGCCTAGGACCAAGGGCCCGTTCTTCCTAGAACCAGTCCGGTATTCAATAAGAGAAGTGATGAAGCTAAAGCGCTTAAATGGGGCTATAGGAAGTGTTTTTGCTGACGCAAAAAGAACGGGCGCAACTTTCGTTGCGCCCTTAGGTCTTACTTGCAGCAGTCCCGCTACTATGGTGCTCCCTGCATCATTCCTTTGAATTGCTGTAATCCGTCAGCAGATTCCTTTTATTCTTCGTCCTGAAGTTGTCCCTTGGCCTTCCTGACCCATCAGCATATCCTGTACTGACTCTCAACATCCTTCCTGGAGGTGTCCCTGACTTCGTCCTGAAGTAGTCCTTGTGTCATCCTGACTGGTAAACATCCTGCCTACCGTTTGCCGTTCCTCGGCTGTCCCTTCACAGTCCTTGTTCGATATACCATCCTAGTACACCGGCCTCATCCTGAGACTCCCCTAATCCTTGGGTGTTTCCTGTTCCGTTCCGTCAGTTCCTTCCGACACCTATAAATATACGCTGATCAGCCTAATTAAGTAGCCGCTCAGGAATAATGTCTCACATGAAATACTGTTGCAACATCTCCTCTCCAACACAAAAACAAATTAAAACAATTGCTTATCATCATAGGTGACGATTAAGCCCCATGCTAATCACCTCAATATCCCACGCGCTTGTGAGAGATCTCGCACAAAGGCGATAGAGTATTGGGAGAAAGATGGGGTGCTGGGTGCTGGGTGCTGGGTGCTGGGTGCTGGGTGCTGGGTGCTGGGTGCTGGGTGCTGGGTGCTGCAAGATATTGAAAAGATTATAAAAGGTCAAGTTTTTTGCTTTGCTTTTGCTCTCCCCAGGAACTAGGACCTTCTTTTCCAAGGACCTTTCCTTCACAAAACAAAAAAGGGGGAAGCCAAGCTTCCCCCAAACACAATGAACAGTCTAGCAAATATCTAAAATTAGAAGTACAGACGCATACCGATTGTGAATGCGTTGTCGTCTTGTAGTTCGTTTACTGAGTCTTGCTTATCAAAACTCATATCAGCGTATTCCATGTAAGAAACCACTTGGCTGGTTAGCCAGTAGTCTGCACCGATAGTGTACTGATCAAGCTTGTTGTTTAGCGTATCGTAATCTACATAATCATAGACACCATAAACACCGAAGCCCATTGGGAAGTCATAACGAGCCATTGCACCAATACCAGTACGCTCATCACCCAGTAGATCATAATCAGAGTACATTGCTGCTACAGATAGGGCCTGCCACTCGTAAGTTGCGTTCAATGTCCAAGACGTATCTTTGTCTTCGCCATTTACTTTTTGAGTACGTTCAGACTGAGTGAAAGTACCTGATAGACCCAGACCAAAATCAGAGCTCCATGCAGCACCCAAAGCAAATGCCTGATCGATGTCTAGGCCGTCGCTCTCTGTACCCGTGTGGTACTGTGCCATTACTGTAAAGTCATTGATATCAATCTTGTACTGGATACCGTTGGTCAAACGATCAGTGGCTGTATCGTCTGATTTGATGTTCGCCGTACCGCCGTATTCCCAGGTGATATCGTACTGACCAGCCAATGTATCTTGTACTGCTGACATACGACCCATACGGAACTCACCGAAGTCACCACCGATAGCAACCGAACCAAACTTCAAGAATTCTTCGTCATCCTCACCATCACCGCTTTCTGGGATGATGTTGAATTCAGATAGCACATCACCATTCACGTACATGTTATTGTCCATGAAATACGTCATGCTTAGGCCAAGCTCAGTACCTTCACCAGTGAAAGTACTGTCAGCACCCATCAATGCATTATCAGTGGTCTCGTAACGAGCACGTAGGTTACCGTACACGCTTACAGATAGATCATCTGACTTATAAACTTCTGCCGCCATTGCTGACGCGCTAGCCACTACCGAGCCAATTACGGCTGCAACTACTGTCTTTTTCATGTTCACTCCTAATCGTTCCCTGACCTTAAAACAGTCGAAAACTTGGTATTAATTTTTTTATGTGATACGCCGGAAATGACC
The DNA here is from genome assembly GCF_003026455.1 of Photobacterium rosenbergii. Taxonomy (GTDB): domain Bacteria; phylum Pseudomonadota; class Gammaproteobacteria; order Enterobacterales; family Vibrionaceae; genus Photobacterium; species Photobacterium rosenbergii. The sequence continues at coordinate 61,655 of NZ_PYMB01000023.1, read as the reverse complement.
GTTCATTTACAACTATCAACAGTCATCACCGTGCAAGTAACGCTAATATTTAATACATGAAAACAATCAGTTATGAACAAAAATACTCTTAAAGAATATTTTGATAGAAATTATTAGAAAACAACTTTTGCTAAAAACTAAATTTTTCTTTAGCCCTCTAAAACAGCTAAATTTGGCTTTTTAAGTCATTGATAAGACAGGAAAGTGAAAAAATGACAAAAAAATACCAACGGCAGGCGTTGGTATTTTTATGAATTAAGTTTATATAAAACAAGTTTTATATCTATCAGTACAGTTTTTGTCGCCCAGCAAGAGAGTGGGACAAAGTTGTACCGTCGACGAGCTCAAGCTCGCCACCAACAGGTACCCCGTGGGCAATCCGCGAAGCTGGAATCGAGTACTCACTACAAAGCTCAGCAATGTAGTGGGCTGTCGCCTCCCCTTCTACCGTTGGGTTGGTAGCCAATATCAGTTCGCTGATCTGCTCGTTCTGCAAACGGAATTCCAGGGTATCCAAGCCAATATCGGATGGACCGATACCATCGAGTGGCGATAGGTGCCCCATAAGTACAAAATAACGGCCTGAGAACTGTCCTGTCGCTTCGACTGCAACGATATCTGCCGGAGTTTCCACCACACAGATCTCACCGCTTTCCTGGCGACGTGGGTTAGAGCAGATTGCACACACTTCTTCCTCGGTAAAAGTCCGGCAATCACGGCAGTGACCGATTTCGGTCATCGCCTTACTCAGGGCATCGGCCAACTGCAGGCCACCCTGTCGATTTCTCTGTAACAAACTGAAGGCCATACGTTGCGCTGACTTGGGACCGACCCCAGGCAGGCACCGTAAGGCCTCCATCAGTTGTTCCAGTAAGTGACTGGTACGCATTAATTAGAATGGCATCTTAAAGCCGGCTGGTAGGTTCATACCGCCAGTTACGCCTGCCATTTTTTCTTTCTGCGCTTCTTCGATACGGCGCGCTGCGTCGTTGAACGCTGCCGCAATCAGATCTTCCAGCATGTCTTTGTCGTCTTCCATCAAGCTTTCGTCAAGCTCAACACGACGTACACTGTGGCTACCAGTTAGAGTCACTTTTACCAGGCCAGCACCAGACTCGCCGGTCACTTCCATATTCGCGATCTCTTCCTGCATTTGCTGCATGCGCTCTTGCATCTGCTGCGCCTGCTTCATCATGTTAGCCATACCGCCTTTACCAAACATATCATCTCTCTCTGTGGTCTGGTTAATCTATAAGGGTCTTACGCTATCTTCATCAAGTACAGCAGAAAACCGCTGACAAATGAAATTCACGTTGGGATCAGACATCAAACTTTGCTTGGCCTGATCCAATTTTTGTTGATAAATCGCCTCACGCCACTCAAGCGGCGAACGGCCTTTATCACTCAATTCAATTTCTAGCGACACGTTCTCGGCAAACAGTTCGTTCATTGCCACCGCCAGTTGCTCACGTGCCTTCGGGGTATCCAGGTGTTTCTGAGAAGGGCGAAGACATAATTTCACCTGATTATCTTCTCTTTCGAACGCTGAATTAAGTGCCAGTTGCTGAACCATACGTCCAACATTGAGCTTAGTCACCCAATCCGACCAACTATCCTGATTTGCTGCTTCCTTGACAAGCACTTTCACCATTTCCGGTGTTTTTTCATGCTCTAACGCTTGTTTCAAAACGGTAGGAGCAACAACTTGCTGAGTTTCATTCTGCTCAGGAAGCATAGTCGGGCGCCACTGATACTCGGCGGCTTTGTTATCCGCCTGTCCCATGGCATCTGGCTGCGTTGCCGCAGTGATCGGTGCACCCGGTACCGGCATCGCATTTCCAGTAGCTTTTACCTGACCGTTTTGCTTGTTGGCAATACGTTCAAGCACGCTGCTGCTTGCAACTTTTCTAGCCCGTACCGGTTCACCCTTTTTTCCGGAGCTTGGCGCACTGCCGTCCCGCTTGGCTTTGCTGCGTAGCTGGTTTCTCGCAGCCAATAGCCCGGATGCAGACGAACTCTGTGCTTCTGGGCCAGAAGCCGGATGACTTGCCATTTGAGGCTGCCCCTGCACAGGTGCTTGCTGAGCCGCTTGCTCCATATTTGAAGCGGGCATAGTCGGCGCAGGCCCATAGCCATCAGGTTGAGGGGGCATATGTTGATCATAGTGCGGCTGAGCCTGCTGCTGGGGGTATCCCTGAGCCGGCATGCCTGAATTCTGCTGAGGCTGTGAAGCTGGACTCTGTCCGTTGCTCATCTGCGCCTTCAGGGCTTGCACCCGCTGGATCCCCTGACCAGATGGCTGAGCAGCTTGCTGCGCCTGCACCTGCTGCCTCGGGGCCTGTTGACCTGACGTTTGCTGCACGGGCGCGGCTGCGGGCTGTGTTGCAGGCACCGAAATTGGCTGTGGCGTGACAGTGCTTACTGCGACTGGCCTGAAAGCCAGCATACGTAGCAAGACCATTTCCAAACCAGTACGGCCATCTGGAGCAAATGCCAGATCTTGGCGTCCCTGAAGGGCTATCTGATAACACAGTTGCACTTCTTGTGGCGAAACCGCCTGGCTCAGCGCAGTAATTCGCGCAGCATCAGGGGCACTGTCATCCAATGAGGCTGGTAGTGCCTGGTGCATGGCAACACGGTGAAGTTGGGTCGCCATTTCACGAAGCAAGCTATCCCACTCAACACCAACGGAGGCCAACTCTTCAAGGCAGGACATCGCAGGTTGGGCTTCGCCCCCAGCCACAGCTTCAAGTAAATAAAGCGCCTGCTCGGTATTTAACGTACCCAGCATTTCCGACACGGCATCAGCCTGTACCTGACCATTACCCAAAGCAATAGCCTGATCTGTCAGGCTTAGTGCATCTCGCATACTGCCTTCAGCGGCACGAGCCAGCAGGCTCAGAGCCCGAGCGTCGAACGTAATTTCCTCTTCACCCAGTACCTTTTCCAGTTGCTGCTGGATCTGGCTATTGTCTAGATGCTTGAGGTGGAACTGCAAGCAACGGGAAAGGATCGTCACCGGCAACTTCTGCGGATCAGTCGTCGCCAAAATAAACTTCACGTATTCTGGCGGCTCTTCTAGGGTTTTCAATAAGGCGTTAAAACTATGACGCGAGAGCATGTGCACTTCGTCAATCAGGTAAACCTTATAGCGTCCACGCGCAGGTTTGTACTGGACGTTATCCAGTAGCTCTCGGGTATCTTCAACCTTGGTGCGCGATGCGGCATCGATTTCCAGTAGATCGACAAAGCGGCCTTCATCGATTTCCCGGCAAGTTTCACACTGGCCACATGGCGAGGCCGTTACGCCTTGCTCACAGTTCAAGCCTTTAGCGAAAATACGGGCGATCGTGGTTTTACCAACCCCACGTGTTCCACTGAACAAATACGCATGGTGAAGACGGTTATGGGCAAGCGCATTGGCCAATGCCGTCAAGACATGGGACTGACCGACTACATCATCAAACTGGTGCGGGCGCCATTTACGAGCCAGAACCTGATAACTCATGTTAACTAACCTTACAGAATCAAGAACTCAATGCTAGCACAGGGAGGATTTTTGGGCGAGAGGACGCTCCCACGAGCGCCCAATGATTAGCCAAGTCCCCTGAGAAAGTATGACTCAGAGGAACATGAAATAGCTAAATCAACGAAAGAGAATTAGTGACCGTCAAAGTCACAGATGCTGAACACATTCAGGTCAATGCCTTTCAGGCGCTCTTCACCACCAATATCAGGTAGGTTGATAACGAAAGCAGCATCTTCCACGATACCACCTAGGCGGCGTACCAGCTTCGTAGTCGCTTCGATGGTGCCACCGGTTGCTAGCAGATCATCAACTAGCAATACCTTGTCGCCTTCTTTGATCGCATCAACGTGGATCTCTAGGGTATCTTGACCATATTCAAGCTCATAGCTCTCGCCAATTACTTCACGTGGCAATTTACCCGGCTTACGAACCGGTACAAAGCCGACACCTAGCTCAAGTGCAAGTGGTGCACCGAACAAAAACCCGCGAGCTTCAGTTCCGATCACTTTGGTGATCCCTTTGTCCTTGTAGCGATCGATAAGGATCTGCATAGTTGCACGGTATGCTTCTGGATCTTCCATCAGGCTCGTGACATCGCGGAACAGGATCCCTGGCTTTGGATAATCAGGGATGGATTTGATGCTATTTTTGATCAACGCGAGCTTTTCTTGAGTCATAATCTTTTTCCATTAAACAATACGGCAGCATGATCACAGGCCACCGAAAAACTGGTTCAAATAGTAGTTTTTTTCCCCAAGCGGAGCAAGGATTGTGATGCACTCATCGCTGATAGGATGATCCAGATAGCATCAATCGAAGGCGTTAGAGCGACTCTCCCTGCGGCGCAGGGTCGTCCCTCTCAGGCAGGCGGTTAAACCAAACCAGCAAGACCACCAGCATGGTGACCAACATCGCTTTGTGCCAAAGCAAAGGGACAAGGTAAATAGATAAGGCAAAACTGGCCACAATCATAATATTTGCCCGCCGTTTAACCTGTTTGGAGACCGCACGGTGGTGGTGCCAATTGTGCAGAATAGGACCAAATTTAGGGTGGTTGAGCAACCAATGGTTCAACTTTGGCGAACCACGCATAAAGCAAGCGCTGGCTAGCAGTAAAAAAGGCGTTGTCGGCAGCAGTGGCAAAAAGGCGCCAAGTAGCCCCAGGGCCACACAAATCCAACCACACAACAACAGAAGTGTTTTTCTAACCATACTGCTTAACCATTCTTTGTAACTTGCTCAAACCCTTTATACGAGTTTATACCTAATGCTAGCGCAAACAAAAATACCAACATCCATATCTTGTCAGTATGAATTGTTGGTATTTGTTTCAGGATTAGCAGACTTGCCGAACTTGTTACCTTGCCTTACGACGACAGCATGCCAACCCAAGTCAGGATAGCGGGTAGCGTCGGCAATGACAGCACGGCAATAAACCCGAAGAAATATTTAACGTTGTATGGATCTTGAAATCCCTGCTCCATGGTACACTTCCTTTATTGACTGATTACCTATTAATGGTTCATTGACCATCTTTTATTAATACCGCCAATATAGCGGAATCACCCTCTAACAAAAACCGAGAGAATTTAGGGTTATTGTCATACAACCCCATAATTGTTTGATTCAAATCACAATCGTTCTCAGGAATCGTCTTAGACTGAAATAATCACTAATAACAACAATGAAAGGCTTATGACAACGTCAGATAAAGTTTACGAGCAGCTGCAACAGCGCCTGGAGCAAGAGCACGGGATGTTGTCACGCGAGCTCAAGCACGAAATGCTACTCAATACCCTGGTACCATCGGCAACCGCGATTGAGAATGCAGAGCTTAGCGAATTGATCGTAATGGCCAAATCCTCCTTTATTCCCAACCTGTTCGATTTGGCAACCCGGATGGAACGAGTCGACGCCGCAGTATGCTCGGTCAAACTCGGAATGTACGGACTTTGCGTGGATTGCGAAGAAGAGATTGCAATCGATGATCTTGAACAAGATCCAGCCCAGCCACGCTGCAGCAGTTGCCGCGAGCACAGCCGCTACCACCACGACAGCTAAAACGACAATAAGCGGGATCTCCCGCCTATTGTTTTCTGCCATCTCACGTATCTATATCGGCCTTATTGAGCTGACTGCTGTTTTACCCACTGCTCAAAAGCAGCTCTTTCCTCAGCATTGGCCTTGCTATACCAAAGCTTAAGCTGGACAAATGCATCGCCAGTGATGCTCACTTCCCCTTTATCGCTCACTTCGACGGCTGCCTGCTCTAGGTCAACCGCATAACCTTCTTCGAAGGTAATACCGTTCTCACGGTTATAATCTGCGACCAAACCTTCCATATCGCTATAAGCGGCAAAGCCTTTACCCTGCAGCTCAACATGATCAAGAGTCCGGGTAGTACCATCAGCCAACTCAAGCTGCCACTCAGGTCCGCGCTGGAAGTAGGCTTTCGCTTGGCTCATTGTAGACAGACGAGGCAATACAATCGTGGCATCTTGCTTGGGCACGTCCATCTCAAAAAGGTAAGGGCGTGTGGTAAATATCTTGTTTTTCGAGCCATCTCTCAATTCACCATCAAAGCGTACCACCACCTGATGACGGCCTTCTGTCAGTTCGATACTGTCTGCTTCAGACCAAAATGATGAATCAACTTTTTTGCCATCGACTACCAACAACTTAATGTTGTCGCCAGTACTCAACGTGGCTGCCTGCAGGCCCAACGGCAGTACCAATAACCCTAGAGTCACTAACCATTTGTTCATTGTTATTCCCTTACTAACTGTCATAACACAATTTTGTCATCACTAAGATAACAAAAAGCCGCCCAGGGGAGGCGGCTTTTTTAGGAGAGTTTTCTTATCGTAGAAAACGATTAGAAGATTACTTCCATACCTACTAGGTAACCCATATCCAAGTCTTTTGAATCTTGGTCAGCCCAACCTAGTTCACCGTAAACTTTCACGTTGCTGTGTAATTGGTGAGTGATGTTACCGTATACGTTGTCGATTGTATCGTTTGAAAAATCATCATCAATACGGTTGTAACCTAGAGCAAATGTGTTTTTGCCCATGGTGTAAGAACCAGCTAGCTCGATTGCATCTGCATCAAAATCTGTGCTACCACCAATTTTTTCTTCAACTTGGCCGTAAGATGCCGCGAATGCCCACTGGCCCATTACGTATTCAGCTTCAATGTTGAATGCATCTGTTTCTTCTTTAGTTGTGCCAGTACCAGCTTCAAATGTGTAGTAGTAAGCACGTACATCGAAGTCTGCAAAGCGCGCACCGATACGACCATCAGTGATAGTACCATCGTTACCTTGGAAATCAGTACCATCAGCGTCTAGGTCATGAGAAAGACCAAAGTAGAACTGACCGTTATCGAATACGTACTTGATAGTTTCGTTACCTTCAGCACGGCCAAAACCGATTTGCTCGAAACCTAGTTCGTAATCTTTACCGATACCAGCATCATCAGCAATCAGTAGCTGACGACCGAAAGTTAGCGTACCGAAGTCGCCGCCAAGACCAACCCAAAGCTCATCATTAGATACGTTTGATTTGCTGTCATCAAAATCTAGAGGTGCTTCAAATCTAAAGCCAAGGCCAGAAACTACGTTTAGCTGGTCGTTTACTGCGATAGTAGTGTTTAGCTGTAGGTCACCGTCATCAATACGGATACCTGCGTCGTTGTCATTGTTTTTGTCTTGGATCTTCTGGATGTACTGAACTTCAGCTGCACCAGAAAGGTCAACGATAACGCCGTTTGCGTCGTATAGGTTAATGCCAGCTTGTGCTGAACCTGCTGCTAGTACTGATAGTGCTAGAAGAGTCTTTTTCATGATATCCACTGCCTTTTCTTATTTAGACTGGAATTCCTGTTTCCAGAATTCCTTTTCTTTTTTTATCCCCAGTTTTCCATGCCTTATAAACATACAACGCATTAAGAAAACTAAAGAGTCGAAATTTATGGAACTCATCCTGACAGAAGATTCCTCTTCATGTCAAATCTTCTAAAGGCGAACTAAAAAAACATCAACACCCATCAAATTCAACAACTTACACAACACCTGAATGCTAATTGAGCATTGTTTTTATATAAAAAATGTCTATTCATAAAAAAGTAACCTGCAAAATATCAACACAAAAAACTACAAATTTAGCAAAATAAAGCAAATAGAAGCACAAAACACCATGACTAGCAGATATTTGTGGTGATTTAGGGTTGAAAACGAGTTGCACAGATCCGCTTTTAACTAGTTCAATCTTATTTCGTGAACTGGTTCTCATTTTTAAAAGGCAAATAACAAAAACCTGCGAGCGGTCACATTCAGATGTTCGTGCTATACTGCGCGCCCCTGTCCCGATGAAGTTTCAGTTATGCTACACAACCAGATAAAGAGTGATATCAAGCAGTGCTATGAAAACCTGAGCAACCAACTCGATAACTTTATACCTAGAAGGGCTCAAAACTATCTGGTGGCAGAAATCGCCAAGACCTTGGGTGGGGAATACCATGCCAAACACCGCATGCTGGTGGGTGAAGCAGGAACTGGGATCGGTAAATCTCTCTCCTACCTATTAGGTGCAATTCCTTTTGCTGTGTTCAATAACAAAAAGGTGTTGATATCCACCGCGACTGTGGCCCTGCAAGAGCAGCTCATCAACAAAGATTTGCCGCTATTCAACCGTATTTACCCTAAAGAGTTCAGCTTTATCCTCGCCAAAGGCCGTCAGCGCTATTGTTGCAACCATAAATTGGAGGCCAGCTGTAGTAGTGATGAAAATCAACAGGTTAGCTTGTGGGAAGAAAAACCTAAAAAGGCTGATTTAGATCTTTTGAAGCGGATGTTGAAAGCCAGTGAGAGCGGTAAATGGGACGGTGACCGTGACAGCTGGCCAACAACCATTCCAGATCGCGTCTGGCAACAGATTGTCGCCGACAAACACAGCTGTCATTCCGGCCTACCCAAACACCGGGACTGCCCGTTTGCCAAGGCTCGTGAGCACCTAGAAAAAGCCGACGTCATTATTGCCAACCATGCCCTATTGATGGCTGATATTGAATTGGGCGGCGGTATTATCTTGCCTGAGCCGGAAAAAACCATCTATGTGATTGATGAGGCACACCACCTGCCCCAAGTCGCGCGTGACTTCTCATCAGCCGCGGCGAGCTTGAAAGGGGCCGCTAGCTGGCTGGAAAAGCTCAATCAGTCTGTTGGTAAACTGGCAGAATTGGCCGATTACAAGAAATCTGGCCGCTTCCAGACCGCATTGAGCGAAAACATCGCTTTACTGATCCCGTCACTGCGTCAAATCGCCAGTAATATCGACGAATCGCAGTTCAATAAAGATGGTGTCTACCGGTTTGAGCATGGCGAGTTGCCAGCCTGGCTACAAGAAGAAGCCAAAGGCTGTAAAGATGCTAGCAAGAAAGCCTTGCAGGCACTGGGGAAAATCCACGATTTGATTTCCGAACGCAGCAAAGACAATGAAATCTTGCCTCGGGTTGGTGAGCAGGCACTTGCCGAGTCTGGCTTTTATCTACAACGGCTAGAAAACCTTGAAAAAGTCTGGACCTTAATGGCCCAGCCTAACAAGGACAAAGGCGCACCTTTGGCTCGCTGGATAGAAAAAAGCCCAGACCGTGAAAATGACTACATCATTGAAGTCTCACCGCTTGAAGTCGGCCATCGTCTCGACCAACTGTTGTGGAGCCGCGCCGTGGGTTCAATATTAGTGTCTGCGACCCTGCGAGCCTTGAACCAATTCGATTATTTTTGCCGGCAGGCGGGAATATTCGAGAAAGAAGCTACCCGCTTCTTGGCGCTGGCTTCGCCATTTGACTACAAGAACAACGCACGTTTGGTGATCCCGGCCTTGCCACTTGAACCTCAGGCAGAAAAGTTTACTGATTTGCTTATCGACACCTTGCCGGAATACCTTGAGGGGGAGACCGCCAGCTTGGTGTTGTTCTCTTCCTATTGGCAGATGAACCAAGTCGCGGACAAATTACGGCCATTGGCTAAGAAAAACCGCTGGGAGCTGCTCATCCAAGGTGAAGAATCGCGCCACATCATCCTAAAAAAACATAAAGAGAACTGTGAAAAAGGTAAAACCAGCATTTTGTTTGGCACTGGAAGCTTCTCTGAAGGGCTTGATTTACCAGGTAATTTACTCAAAAACCTGATCATCACTAAAATTCCTTTCGCGGTTCCTACCTCTCCGGTAGAAGAAGCCCATGCCGAATATATCGAAAGCCGTGGCGGTAACCCGTTTTTGCAAATTTCAGTTCCAGAAGCGAGTAAAAAACTGATCCAATCCGTCGGCCGCTTGCTACGTAAAGAAGAAGATACTGGCCGAGTAGTACTCCTCGACCGTCGGGTGATCACTCGACGTTACGGTAAAGCCCTGCTCGACTCGTTGCCACCCTTCGAGCGTGTCATCGAGCACGTCTAACCCAGATCGCTGTCACGATTACTGATAGAAATTGATGATGATTGAAATGATTGAGCCAGGAATGTGGCTCTTACTTGGATTGGTTGCCTTACTTGCCGGATTTATTGATGCGGTCGCCGGTGGCGGTGGCATGCTAACTGTCCCCGCCCTGCTCTCTATTGGTTTACCTCCGCATATTGCACTGGGTACCAATAAACTGGCGGCGACATTTGCCTCTTCAACGGCCGCTTGGACCTATTATAAAAAACAGCTATTTTCACCGTTGTTTTGGCGCCAATCCTTTATTGCCACGCTCATTGGTGCCATCGGCGGGACCTTGGTTGTCGATTTGCTCTCGACAGAGTGGCTGGAAAAAGCGTTGCCTTTAATCATTCTCGCGACAGCCGTGTACACTGTTTGGCACCCCCACCCTAAGGGAGACAAGCATAGCTTGCCCGAGAAATCGGCCAGTCTGACCCAAAAGCAATGGCTACAAGGTACCAGCTTGGGCTTCTACGATGGTGTGGCTGGTCCTGGGACTGGGGCATTCTGGACGGTTTCCAATATGGCCCTTTACCGGTTGGATATCCTGATGGCTTCAGGCCTTGCCAAGGCCATGAATTTCACCAGTAACCTGACCTCTTTGGTGACTTTTGCTATCTTAGGCCATATCAACATTGTATTGGGTCTGACGATGGGGGTTTGCCTGATGCTCGGTGCTTATATCGGCGCCCATTCAGCCATCCGCTTCGGCTCGCGCTTCATCCGCCCAGTCTTTGTTACCGTTGTTATTATTCTGGCAGTCAAACTGGCCTTGCAGGCTTGGTTTTAATCCGCCGCTGTCACTTGGAGTTATTCCGTGCTTGATTTCCGACGACTGGAAGATATTGCTACCCAGCTAGCTCATGAAGCGGCCAGTACCGACCGTAAACGTGGTGAAGCTCCGCGCCCATTATTCGATGAGCAGCTGTTTCATTGCCGAAGTAAATTACTGGTACCTTGCGTAAATGAAATTCGTGACGAGATCCGCGCCCTCAACCGGGAGCACAAAGCTGGTAAACTACACCCTAGCCGCACCCAGCATGTTTGTGAGCGTATCGTGTCTCAGATCCAGGCTGTACAACGTGAGTTAGCAACCCAGCAAATTCGTAAAAATGAACCTAAGCGATCTGCAGGCTGGCGCAAACCTATCCATGAACTCTACCAAGATCTTGCCCAGCACCAAGATTGGGAAAGACGTCTGGCGGCAATGCAGCGCGACAAAGAACTGATGATCGCCCGCTGCACGACACTTGCTGAACAACAAAAAATGCAAAAAGAAGTGTTGGCGCTCGAAGGCCGTTTGGCTCGTTGCCGCACAGCACTCGCCAAAATAGAAAAAGACATCAGCTTGCGGGAGCGTAAAGGCTAATGGCACTTCACCTGGTTTACCACCCAATATATTCACAGCTAGAATTGCCACCAGAGCACCGCTACCCGATAAACAAGTACCGGATGCTGTATCAGCACCTGGATCAAGAGTTGGATTTCGAATCGCACCCTGATTTGCAACTGCATCAACCACAAGCTGTCAGTGTTGATGAAGTCAAACAACTTCACCATCCTGACTATATCGATGCATTGTTTGGTAACACACTTCCAGCCGCAAAAATGCGCCGAATAGGTTTTCCGTGGAGCCCGCAGCTTATCGAACGAACCTTGACCTCTTCCGGTGGCACCAAGTTAACGGTTGATTTGGCCTATCAGTATGGCATCGGTATTCACCTCAGCGGCGGCTATCATCATGCCCATCATGATTTTGGTAGTGGCTTTTGTTTGGTCAACGATCTCGCTCTTGCCGCCCGCCATGCAATGACGCTTGATGGTATCGATAAAGTCATGATCGTTGATTGTGATGTTCACCATGGTGACGGCACCGCAACCTTATTGGCGGATGATCCTGACATCATCACCTTTTCCGTACACTGCGACAAAAACTTCCCGGCCCGCAAACCCGATTCCGATATTGATCTCGCCTTGCCGAGAGAGACCACAACCGAAGAATACTTGGATGCCTTTGGTGGCTTGCTGCATCTTGCTCTGGCTCAACACCAACCGGATATGGTGATATACGATGCTGGCGTCGATATCCACCAGCAAGATGAGTTGGGTTATTTCAATGTCTGTACAGACGGGATCTACCAGCGGGATCACTTGGTACTGAGCCTATGTGATCAGGCCGGGATCCCTGTCGCGGCTGTTGTCGGAGGCGGCTATCGTAGCGAGCACCAGCATCTGGTCAACCTACATGCCCAGCTTATATACTCCGCATTAGATGTACTAGCCAAGCGCTAGCCCTTTTACTTACCTTTGAACGAGCACTATGACTGAACCCACCCCATCATCACTCGACAATGCACCTGAAGACATCAAGCTCGCTGTCGATCTCATTTACCTTCTCGAAAGTAACGAGATAGACCCAGAAACAGCACTCTCTGCCCTCAAGATAGTCAAAAGTGATCTAGAGGCAAAAGTTAAAGCCAAACAAGGGAAGTAACCACTTCCCTTTCCTTCATCCGTCAAATAAATCACACTCTCGCCAAGTTGCGCTGTCCTTTACTACCCAGCACCACCCCTGACACCTCATCACCCGAGTATTCACCCCGAATAAAAGGGCATTATAAAAGTCAGCATTAACGTCAAAATAATGGCACAAACAAACCACTCCTTTTTGGCTATATATATTTCAATATTTAATAGCTCAAAAGAAAAAATATTATATTAATAAGTATTTATCTTGTTTTTATATCGTTCTACAATTCTTTCCTTCAAGAAAACTAATAATAATTCTTTATATTATTTTAACTCATATACACCAATTGGAGCCGTAATGAAAAAGGGACTAACATTAACAGCCATTGCTGTTACTGTACTTCTATCGGGCTGTGCATCAGATTCCGATGCGACAAAAACTCTTCCGCTAGAAAGTAATCAATCGGAAGCATCAACCCAAATCCACTCAATCGCAAACCAAATCAGTCAAGCTGAAGAAAAACATAACAACGCAAAGTCTGATGAACTTCAATGGTTTGCAACCAAGCACTTTCAACAAGCAGACAAAGCGTTGAAAGAAGCAAAAGAATACTACGCAGTGTTTGAAACTGACCCGAGTAAAGCCCATAGTAGTACAGGTTTCTTTAGCTCGAGAACCAATCTACAAGCCTCAGAAGAAGCATTGAATCAATTTAATCTCAGTATTGCCAAAGCCGAAATGATTCGTGAAAAAGCATTATCTACTTTAGATGAAGCTTTTTCTTATCGCGCTCAGTTGCAGTCTTTGAATGTTAATAAATATTATCCAAAATCCAATGAGCGGTTAGAATCTCAGTTAAAAACCTTGGTTAACTATATTGCTGATGACCGAGCTGAACGGGCAACATCAGGTCAACCGGATCTTGTCAGCAAGCAACGTGCACTTGAAGTCAAAACCGTTACTCGGATTTACCTTTCGGAAGCAAAAAAAGAGCTCGCACGCCTGAAAAATAGCAATACAGCACTTCATGCGCCTGATACCTTAGCCGTTGCCTCTACTCGAATAACGGCAGCAGAAGCCTTTATCGGTGCAGAGCCACGTGCCTATGGCAAAATTGAAGAAAAATCGGCTGACGCCGAATTTGCACTCAAGCATGCCGAGCATATTGCTGATGTTGTGCAAAAACTTAAAGCACTTCCAGAAAAAGACTACGAGCGTCATGTTCTCGCCTTCGAAAAATTGCTGGTCAATATTTCTAAGGCCCTAGGTAGCGATGATCTGCGTGACAACCCAATAAACCAACAGGGCAAACTGCTTGTCTCCCTGATTGAAGAACAAAAAGCTCAATCTAGCGAAGGGGAGCAAAATCTGCAGAATATCCTTGCACAGCTATCAGAAGAGCAAGAGAAAGTTAACGACCTAGAAGCATCTCTGTCAGACGAGAAGCAAGCAAACTTTCAATCAGGCGAGAAAGTAAAACAGCTTGAAACTAAGATTGCGGAGCTCAATGCATCTCTCGTTGCCGCTTACACCATAAAAGCGGATCACGCTGTAAAAGCCGAAGCCAGTACCGAGGCAAACCCAGAGAACCTTGAAGAAGCGGTCACCATTGCTGCTGCCGAGGAAGAGCAAGTCGCCATAGAAGCGGTTGCCGAAGAGGCTGCTGAAGTAGAAACGGCTCCGCAAAAACTGACTGCGGATATTGAACCGGATACTGCCAGCTAATCCTTAAAAGCGTATCAAAAACAAGAAGTGGCTAATTTGCCACTTCTTTTTTATTGACCTTTCCCTAGGGGCAAGGTTTAAACTTGCTGAAGTATTGTACTTTTTTGTGTCTTGTTGATGACCTTTCGCCGACCACATAACATGCTGGCTCTACTTATGGTGTTGATGATTAGCCTAATTATCAACCCAGCTTTTGCTATGCCTGGTCACCAGCTAATGTTTTATCAGCAGTCCACAACGGGTCACCATACCAACTCTGATATCTCTTCTGCCCAAGAGATGCCTGCAGTCCAAAATCCATCTATGGCCCACGCCGGTTCTCACCACCCAGTTAAGCAGCAGGAAATGCTCCACTGTAATGACTGTAGTAGCGGAACAATGATGGACTCAGACCATTGCGGTAATGATGGGGACAGTAAGCACTGCAAAAGCTGTAATAGCAGCCATTGCCAGTATTCTGCCCTACCGGTATTCCATCTCGCCCAGTCAAATTTATCCAGTCAAGAGGCCCCCCTGCGCTTGCTGGTAAGTGCCCCTATCTCACGCCAAGAGACTAGCCTCCGCCCCCCTATTCACTAATTCGAACTTTGTCGTCACTGGACATCGATACCTGAGATCCCTATACGTCTGTACGGTAACTCGCCATATCTATGCCCAGCCATTAGTTAATGTCGAATAAGTGAAAACAACATGCATAACAATAAGATCTACCGTGCGCTAGGCATGGTGTCTTTGATAGGTTTTGCGGCCAGCTCTTGGGCCAGCAGTGAACCTATCAACACGCTAGCGGCGCCAGCAACGTTACCAGGCTTAATTGAGTGGGCCGTTGAACACGATGTAGCCCAACAACAAATTCAGTACCAAGCCGATGCCATCAGTGAAATGGGCATCGCCAATAGCCAATTGATGGACCCGAAAATGAAAGTCGGCATCGGTGGTTTACCCGTCGATAGCTTTGCTTTTGATGAAGATCCTATGACCAATATTTCTGTGGGCCTCATGCAGCAATTTGGTCGCGGTAATAGCTTGTCTTTGCAGCAAAAACAGAGCCAGCAGCAAGCAGGCAGTGTTCGCAAGCAAGCGGATGTGCGCAAGCTGGATGTCACCAAAGCCATCACCACATCATGGATCGAACTGGCTTACCTCGAGCAAAGTCATCAGCTGATTAAACAAAACCAAGATCTGTTCCGCGAGCTTACCCGCTACCTGAGTACTAACTACGGTGTCGGGGCCAGTCAGGCGCAGGACTTGATCCAGGCTGAGCTGCAAGTCAACAAAATTGATGAGCAACTGCAGTCAAACCAGCAGATGCAGCAACGCCTCCGTGCCCAACTATCCGAATGGTTGGGCGAGCAAGCATGGCAGGTAAAACCCCATGCCTATCCGCAATGGCAGGTACTGAATACCTATTTCAACGCCTCTCCGCTGGACCATTACCCAGCGCTTGCCAGTCACCCGAGCATTCAAGTGGCTGATGAGCTGATCAAAAGTAACGAGACGGGTGTAGAGCTTGCCAACGAGTCCTACCAGCCGCAGTTCGGTGTCGAGGTGATGTATGCCCATCGCCAGGCGGACCGGATGGACGGCTCCCCTGCACCGGATCTTGTTAGTGCTTTTGTCACTGTGGATCTCCCGTTGTTCACAGAAAAACGCCAGGACAAAAAGCTGTCTGCCGCCCAGCATCAGGTTGGGGCAGCCAAAACCCAGCGTGATCTGATGTTGCGCCAGATGAATGCGCAAATCCGTGCTGCTGCCATCGACCGTGAGAACACTCTGCAACGTTTGGAGCGATACCGTTCAACGTTACTCAAACAAGCCAAAGAAAAAACCCAGGCTGTCGAGCGAGGTTATCAAAACAACACTAGCCAACTGGATGAGTATATCCGGGCCGCCAGTGAAGAATTGGTTATCGAACTAGAGCAGGCACGCCTTGCCGCCGACTTACAACAAGCAAATAACAACCTGGCTTACCTGCTGAACAAATATTAAGGGATACCATGAAACAGTCATTTTCTGTTGCCTTCATCGCTCTCGCCATCGGTGGCGCCCTGGGCTATTTCGCAAACGGTTATTTTGCCGACGGGCAATCAAGCAGCAACAATAAAGCCGCCAGCAATGAGCCGCTGTACTGGGTTGCTCCGATGGACCCGAACTACAAACTTGACAAGCCCGGCAAGTCACCAATGGGGATGGATTTAATCCCAGTCTATGAAGATGATCTTGCCGGCGGTAATGATGACCCGACAGGCACGGTTACCATCAGCCCTGCTGTCGAAAATAACCTTGGTGTCAAAACCACCCAAGTCAAGCGCCAGCAACTTGCACCGAAGATTGATAGCGTCGGCTATGTCAGCTTCGACGAAAGCCAACTGTGGCAAATCAACAGCCGGGTCAGCGGCTGGATCAAAAACCTCAGTGTCAACGCTATCGGTGAGCGTGTGCTGGCCGGACAGGTATTGTTCGAGGTCTACTCACCTGATTTAGTCCGGGCACAAGAAGAGCTTATCAATGCCAAGCGAATGGGCAAGGCCGTGCTGGTCAACGGTGCTAAGGACCGCTTGCATTCATTAGGTGTGGATAACGGCCAGATCAACGATATCCTACGCCGTGGCAAAACCCGCCAATACATCGCAATCAAAGCCCCTGCTGACGGCGTCATCGCGACCCTAAACATCCGGAATGGTGCTTACCTGTCGCCACAGCAAACCGTCATTAGCGGTGGCTCTTTGTCCGATGTCTGGGTTGATGCCGAAGTCTTTGAGCGACAGGCCCATTGGATCACACCGGGAACCAGTGCGGATATGTGGGTTGATGCCCTGCCGGGTAAAAGCTGGCAAGGCAAGGTCGACTATATCTACCCGATCCTCGACCCGGCAACCCGTACTTTGCGGGTGCGATTAAAATTCAGCAACAGTGAAGCCAACCTCAAGCCAAATATGTTTGCAAACCTCAACCTGATCCCTCAAACCAAGGAATCAGTCTTGGTGGTACCAGAGCAAGCCGTGATCCGTTCCGGAAATATGGCACGAGTTGTCCTTGCCCTTGGTGAAGGGAAGTACCGCTCTGCCCGCATTGAAACCGGCCGAACAGCGGCAGGCATGGTAGAGATTATTGATGGCCTAACAGCCAATGATACTGTAGTGACTTCAGCTCATTTCATGCTGGATTCTGAATCGAGCCAAAGTGCTGACCTGAGCCGGATCAATGCGCCTACCCCAACCGAGCCCGTCAATCAGGTCCACACCACCGGCGTGATCAAAAACATCATGCTGGGTCATAAAATGCTGACACTGGATCACCCACCTATCCCTGAATGGGGCTGGCCGGCAATGACTATGGATTTCACTGTCAGCGACGACAGCGATCTAAGCCAGTTGGTCGGAGGGCAGTCAGTCCGGTTTCTAATGACCAAACAAGATAACGGCCAATATACGCTGTCTGAAGTCAAAGTCGATGATGGGCAAAGTGGCGCCATGGATCACAGTACCATGGACCACAGCACCATGGACCATAGCACCATGGACCACAGCCCTCAGGCTCCAGCGAATCAGGAGGCTGAGCAATGATCAGTGCCGTGATTCGATGGTCAATACAAAACCGCTTTCTGGTTTTGGTTGCCACCGCTTTTTTGGTTGCTTCAGGCATCTACAGCGTCAAGCAAACCCCGATTGATGCAATCCCAGACTTGTCTGACGTACAGGTCATTATCAAAACCAGCTACCCGGGCCAAGCGCCGCAGGTCGTTGAAGATCAGGTTACCTACCCGCTGACCACAGCCATGCTGGCCGTACCGGGAGCCGAGACAGTACGGGGATATTCGTTTTTCGGTGACTCCTATGTGTATATCATCTTCAACGATGATACTGACATGTACTGGGCGCGCTCACGGGTACTGGAGTACCTAAGTCAGGTCACGCCAAACTTGCCCGATAGTGCCAAGCCCACACTGGGCCCTGATGCGACCGGTGTAGGCTGGATTTACAGTTATGTATTAGTTGATAAAACTGGCCAGCACGACCTGAGTGAGCTTAGAAGCCTGCAAGACTGGTTCCTGAAATACGAACTGCAAACGGTTGAAGGGGTCTCGGAAATCGCCACTGTCGGCGGTATGGTCAAGCAGTACCAAGTGCAGATTGACCCGAACAAACTGCGTGCCTACAACCTGACCCTGCAGCAGATAAACATGGCGATCCAAGCCGGTAACCAAGAAGCTGGGGCGTCTGTGGTCGAACTTGCCGAAGCGGAACATATGGTTCGTGCAACAGGTTATGTCTCTAACATTGACGACCTTAAGAGTCTGCCATTGAAAGTCACCGAGAAAGGCACGCCACTGTTACTTGGGGATATTGCCGATATCAACCTCGGGCCACAAATGCGCCGTGGGATCTCAGAGCTAAACGGTGAGGGCGAAGCGGTGGGTGGTGTTGTCGTCATGCGCTTTGGCGAGAATGCCCAGGAAGTGATTAGCAAAGTCAAAGACAAACTGGCGGATCTCGAACGCAGCCTGCCTGACGGGGTAGAAATCGTCACCACCTATGACCGCTCAGGCCTGATCGACGACGCGGTCAATAACCTGTATGAAAAACTCATCGAAGAGTTCATTGTCGTTGCTATCGTCTGTGCCCTGTTCCTGTTCCATTTCCGCTCATCTTTGGTGGTCATGATCAGTTTGCCGATTGGTATCCTGTCAGCTTTCATCATCATGCACTGGCAAGGGATCAACGCCAACATCATGTCGCTGGGAGGGATTGCGATTGCGATTGGGGCCATGGTCGATGGTGCTATCGTGATGATTGAGAACGTCCACAAGCACATTGAGCGAACCCCACTAACAGATGAAAACCGCTGGCAGGTGATCAGCCGGGCAGCCGAGGAAGTTGGCGCACCGCTGTTTTTCTCGTTGATCATCATCACCTTGAGCTTCGTACCGGTGTTTGCCCTTGAGGGGCAAGAAGGCAAGATGTTCTCACCACTAGCCTTCACCAAAACCTACGCCATGGCAGCAGCAGCCGGTTTGGCCATCACCTTGGTCCCGGTACTGATGGGTTACCTGATCCGTGGCAAAGTGATGCCCGAGCACAAGAACCCGATCAACCGCTTGGTGATTGCGCTTTATCGTCCCCTGCTGAATTTCAGCTTGGCTTTCCCTAAAACGGTCATTGTCATTGCACTGGCATTGATGGCATCAGCCTATTACCCAATGCAGAAAATGGGTAGTGAATTCATCCCACCGTTGGATGAAGGTGATTTGATGTATATGCCAACCACCTACCCGGGGATTTCCATCGGCAAGGCCCGTGAACTGCTGCAACAAACCGACAAACTGATCAAAACCATCCCTGAGGTGAAAACCGTGTGGGGCAAAATCGGCCGGGCAGAAACCGCTACCGATCCTGCGCCATTGACGATGATAGAGACCATTATCCAACTCAAGCCTAAAGAGGAGTGGCGTGAAGGCGTCACCACGGAAAGCCTGCGCCGTGAGCTGGATAATTTGGTGCAATTCCCGGGCTTGACCAACGCATGGGTAATGCCAATCAAAACCCGTATCGACATGCTGGCAACCGGTATCAAGACGCCTATCGGGATCAAGATTGCCGGCCCGGACCTGAAGCAAATTGAAAAAATTGGTTCTGATCTTGAAACCTTGCTGCAAAACGTAGAAGGCACAGCATCGGTCTATGCCGAACGGGTCGCCGGTGGCCGTTACATCACCATGGACATCAAACGCCGTGAAGCCGCCCGTTATGGTTTGAGCATTCGTGATATCCAGCAGGTGATCAGCACCGCAGTTGGCGGGATGAAGGTCGGTGAATCAGTCGAAGGGCTGGAGCGCTACCCAATCAATGTCCGCTATCCGCAGAGTTACCGTAACTCTTTGGATAAGTTACGTAACCTGCCGCTGGTCACCCCCAACGGTGCCCGTATTGCGTTGGCTGATGTTGCCGATATCCGCTTCGAAGACGGCCCACCGATGATCAAAACCGAAAACGCCCGCCCGAATGGCTGGGTCTTCATCGACATTGATGGCCGCGATCTGGGTTCCTATGTCCAAGATGCCCAGCAAGTGGTTGCGGAGCAACTTGCATTACCAGCGGGTTATTCGTTGGTATGGTCCGGCCAATACGAGTATATGGAACGGGCCAAGGCTCGGCTGACCGTCGTCGTACCTGCCACGATTGCCATCATCATGATGTTGCTCTATCTCAGCTTCCGCCGTGTCGGCGAGGTGATGATCATCATGGGCACCCTGCCACTGGCAATGGTCGGCGGTATCTGGCTGATGGAATGGCTCGGCTACAACTTCTCGATTGCTGTCGGTGTGGGCTTTATTGCCCTCGCCGGTGTTGCGGTCGAAATTGGCGTCATCATGCTGGTTTACCTCAACCAGGCCTGGAAATACCAATTGGAAGAAGCCGAACACGCCAAACAACCGCTTACACTTGCCTCACTCAACAAGGCTATTCAAGAAGGCGCTGGCTTGCGTGTACGACCAATCATGATGACTGTTTCCACCGTCATCATCGGCCTCATTCCCATCATGTATGGTTCGGGCACGGGATCAGAAGTGATGCAGCGCATTGCCGCGCCGATGATCGGCGGTATGTCCTCGGCACTGCTACTCACACTGGTGGTATTACCTGCCGCTTTCCAACTATGGAAGCGTTTTAGTTACAAACTAACGAAATAACAACTAACGATTATCCCGGTGCTCGGCACCGGGTAAGGATTTATGATGAAAGTAAACGCTGCGCTAACCCTTGCTCTAATGCTAACAACACCGGTAACTTTCGCGGCCGGCGATCACGCCCATACTCATGTTGAAGGCCACGAAGGCCATGGCACTATGTCGGGCCACCATGAGATGTCAGGTCATCACGATATGTCAGGACACGGGGCGATGGCTTCTGCAGTCGGTATGCCGGCACCAGCAAACCAAGCAACTCAAACCTATAACGTCATTCTGACCGATGACATGAAAATGCAATTCGAACCAAGCTTGGCCATCAAGCAAGGTGATGTAGTGCGCTTTGTGGTGACCAACAAAGGCCAGATCCCTCATGAATTCTCGATTGGCAGTATTGACGAGCAAGCCAAGCACCGCGAGATGATGCGCGCTATGCCAGATATGGAACACCACGACGGCACCACGGTCACTCTGGCTGCGGGTGAAACAGCAGAGATGGGCTGGCACTTCATGGGACAGAACTTTGTTGAGTTCTCTTGCAACATTCCAGGCCACTCTGAAGCTGGCATGAAGCGTAATACGATTTTGAAATAACAGGATGGAACACACGATGAAATACTTACTACCTGCAATTTTCCTTGCCCTCAGCAGCAGCCACGCTCTAGCCAGCGTTGATACCTTAGACAAAGCACAGGCCTTCGCTGAATTGACACCACAACAAGCCCTTGAGCAATCACATCAATGGCACCGCACAGGAGAGGCAACAGTGCGCGTCATGCCAGATGCTATCCATGCCGAGTTTGCTGACGGCACTAAAGCTTCAGTGCCCGTTAAAGATGACTTCCTGCTCTCTATCGCCCCCTTTGAGCAAGTCACCCACGGCTGTACTTACCATGTTCCAACTGGCTGTCAGGGGGAAATGGTCAACAAAGCGATGATGGTAGAAATCACCGACACCCAAACCAAAGAAGTGATCCAGTCCGGTATGGTCAAAACCCAAAAAGACGGATTCATAGATTTCTGGATGCCAAAGAACGGCAACTACCAGTTCACCTTCACCTACAACGGCAAAACAGCCTCAGAGGTCTTGAGCACCGAAGGTAACAGCCGTACCTGTATCACTACCATGCAGTTGCTATAGATAATCAACATCCCTCCTGTAGACATATGGCTGTAGGAGGGACTTCATATTTCATACTCTTCACTCTTCTTCGACCCTCTTATCTCGTCTACAATATACTTTGACAATCAAACTATATGACCACAAAATACATTGATGATCAAAATATATAATTTTCAAACAAAATAGCTTACACCAAGGTGAGGACCACCCATGCACAGCGAGAATTTGCAGCAATGGCAACACAACCATGATTTTGTTTCTATTAATCGACAAGGTGAACGTCGGACGTTATGGGTCCTCGGATTAACACTCGTCACTATGGTGGCAGAAATCACCGCAGGTACAGTATATGGATCTATGGCATTACTAGCCGATGGTTGGCATATGGGTACCCATGCTGCAGCTTTCCTCATCACCCTGTTTGCCTACCGCTATGCCCGCAAGCATGCCAACAACCCGGCATTTTCATTTGGTACCGGTAAGGTCAGTGTTTTAGGGGGGTTTACCAGTGCCATCGCCCTTGGCCTGGTAGCCTTGATAATGCTGGTCGAATCGGTCCACCGCCTGTTCAACCCACAAGCGATACAATTCAATGAAGCGATTATGGTCGCAGTGATTGGTTTAGTGGTTAACGTTATCAGTGTGTTCCTGCTGCATGACCATCATAGCCATGAGCACCACCATGGACACAGCCACGGTCACGGCCACGACCATAACCTCCGAGCGGCTTATTTCCACGTGCTAGCAGATGCCCTGACCTCACTGCTGGCGATTGTCGCCCTGCTATTTGGTAAATATCTGGGCTATGACTGGCTCGATGCCATTATGGGAATGGTCGGGGCAGTAATTATCACCCGTTGGGCGTGGGGGTTGATGAGACAGACCAGCCCAATTCTGCTCGACGGCAATATCGACCATAACTACCAGCAAAAAATTATCAATACCCTTGAGCAAGACGCCGATAACAAGGTCAGCGATATCCATATCTGGAAAGTCAGTGCTGACCATTATGCTGCGATGATTTCACTGGTGACTCACCACCCGAAAGCAGCTAATGAATACAAGCAATTACTGTCGGAGTTCGATAAACTTAGCCATCTCACCATAGAGGTCAACAAGTGCCAAGAGGCACACTGACAGCGAGAACAAAATGAAAGACATTGAGCAGTTGAACCACACCATTATCGAATTCTACGAAAAGCTCTCTTCTTGGGAGCAATCTGTTGTCCGTGGCAAGGGCTTTTCCCTGCCTCAGGTCCATGTCGTTGAAATTCTTGGTGCCCACGGTGCAATGAGGATGAAGGAGCTAGCCGATAAAATTGGCGTTACAACCGGTACCCTCACTGTTCAAGTCGATAAGATGGTCAAGCTGGGCTTGCTGCTACGCCGCCCCCATGAATCGGATCGCCGCTCTATTCTGGTTGAGCTAACCGCTGAAGGTGAAGAGCTTTATCGTGAACATGATCAGCTTCACCTCAGCCTGACTCAGGACATTACCGCCAAGCTCAGTGCTGAAGAGTGTCAACAGCTGCTTACCAGCCTGACAAAAATAAACCAAGAATTCTAAACGACTTACTCTTCATTCTCTGCATGATTTCGCCATATAGGTACTCGTCCGGTACCTGTATGGCCACTCCAAATACGCACTAGCATTAATGCGCACTCATGCTCTTATATATTGGCCAAATAAGCGTCACATAATTTGTCTTCTATCAATAAATAGTTGGTAAGCTCTGATCTCCCGACTAAAATACTGAACCTTTCCTGAATAACAGTTGCCTGCTTCTAGACACAACATTCAATACACGGCGATATACCGCCTTGGCCACATAGCTTGCTTGACTGGTATAGACATGATTAAGCTTGGCCTGACACGGATACGGACATGAGTGATACCACCTACGGGCAATATAACCCGGCCTTCCAGTTTTCTTTTTTACACCCTCGCCACTGGCTCATTTGGGCAGCAATGCCACTGATCCTGCTACTGGCTTTACTACCACATAGCGCTCGCAAGGGTATTGCCCGTTTTGCCGCTAAGCTGATATTGAAGAAGAAAAAAGGCGCCAAGCGCCGGGCACTTAAGAACATTGAACTTTGCTTTCCTGACTACAACGAAAACCAACGCCTAGCCTTACTCGAAGAGACCTTCACTGTCGCAGGCTGTATTTTACTCGGCTTTGCCCAACCCTTTATCAAAGGCCGCCGCTACGTACTAAACAGCCATGATGTTCACGGGCTTGAACACCTAGAAGCCCTCCAAGGCCAAGATAAAAACATCATCATGCTGGTGCCACACAACTGGGCGATCGACTTCTCGGCACTTTATTTTGCAGCCAATGACATGCCGATGGTGGCAATGATCAAGCCGCAAAACAGCCCTATCATCAACTGGTTAATGAACATTCAACGCAAGCAATTTGGGGGTAGGATCTACCAGCGCAGCCAGGGTATCAAACCTTACCTACGCTCTATCAAAGAGGGCTACCTAGCCTATTACCTGCCAGATGAGGAACACCAGCTTCAGCAAAGTGTCTTCGCGCCATTCTTTGGTCACGAGAAAGCGACCGTTAAGGGGGTTGGCAAACTCGCTAAGCTATCGAACGCCGCCGTGTTGCCCGTTTTTCCTGCCTACGATTTAAACACAGGAAAATTTACCATTTCTATTCAGCCACCTTTGGCAGATTTTCCTTCCGGCAATGAATATCAGGATGCAACACGGATGAATCAAGAACTAGAGAACATGATCCGCCAGCAACCCGAACAGTATATGTGGATCCTCAAGATCTTACGTACCCAACCAGATGGCAGCCGACGGTATTAATTTCCTTGTCGCACGATGAATAGCTGAAATGAAAAGAGCCGGGCGCATTACGCGTCCGGCTCTATTTATTATTGTTGGTCTGTCTTTTCTACACGTTGTTACAACGAGAAACCGCTACGCAGTTTCTAGCACTTTCACTCTCAAGCCATCATCAACTTGCTGCAAGGCTTCAAGTAGTTGCTCGGTATCGACTTCAGTTGGCACATCAACCTGCAGCTCAGCAAAAAACAAAGCCTGACCCAGATCGGGCACACCAATACGATGGTTTTCAATTTTAACAATACCGATCCCGATATTATCCAAGATACGGGTAATGTCATTCACGATACCCGGGCGGTCACTCGACTCGACTTTTAAGGTGAGGTGATCGGTTTTGATCTCGCCTGCTTCCTGGGCTTCAATAATACGGATATCCAATGCCTGCTGGGCTTGGAATAACTCCCTCAACTGGCTAACAGACTGCGCAGGAATATCAATTTTCAAGATCCCGACAACCTGATTATCCAGCCTATTGATTTTACTGATCAGCCATTTTCCCCCAAGCTCGTGGGTTTTAGCTGCTAATTTATTGATAAGTTGAGGATGATCTTGTCCCGCTAGCGTGACGGTTAATTGAGTATTCATACGCGCTCCCCCTCTACAATCCAGCCAGAAACACACTGGCTATATAGTCAGACTAGCAAGCAAGATGAAACTGTGCCGTGATAAGGCTCGATTCTGGTTACGAAAATCTCTAATAACCTTGTATTTAATTCACAAATCCGCATAAAAAAGCCAGTTACTTGCGTAACTGGCTCATTTCTAACGTGCTGGTTTACTCGCTTTAGCCGTTGGTGCGATATTTCTGCAAAATCTCACCTAGCTGGCGGGAGGTATCACCCAAACTTGAGCTGTTATGTATCGACTGCTCACTCATGGTACGGATCACTTCCGACTGGGAGCGGATATCATGCAGCTCAGAGGCAATATCATTAGCAACGGTTGTCTGCTGGTGGGCTGCCGTCGCTATCTGGGTGCTCATATCCATCACCTGCCGGGCCGACTCAGCGATACTATTTACATCATGGCCAATCTCGGTGATCATCTCACGGCTTTGGTGGGATTGCTCCATGGTCACCGCAGTGATATTGGAAATACTGGAGGTTTCCAGCTGCAGCTTGTCAATCATGGCCTGGATCTCAACCGTTGCCTGTTGGGTTCGCCCTGCCAACGTCCTTACTTCATCAGCCACCACGGCAAAGCCACGGCCTTGCTCACCGGCACGAGCCGCTTCAATCGCCGCATTCAACGCCAGCAAATTGGTTTGCTCGGAAATCGCATTGATGGTGGTGATCACCGCATTGATTTCCTCGGCCTTCTCGTTAAGGCTACCTACCGCGCGAGAGGCTTCATCGGTTTGCTCTGACAACTGGGTCACCTTGATGATCGCCTGCTGAACATTGCGGTTCCCCTGTTCGATACTTTGCATGTCAGAGTCAGACTGCTCTGAGGTTTGCTGGGCTAGGCCGGCAATATCTTTTGCCGAGGCCGTCATTTCTTCCATAGCGGTAGCGACGGAATCCAGTGAGGTATATTGCTGATTCACCTGCTGGCCCGCGCCTTGTGCATCATTGCTAAAATGACCTGCTGCAACCTGCAAGTTCTGGGCGCTTTGCTTCACTGTGTCCACCAACTCGCTCAACGTGTCCATGGTACGGTCCAGCTCAAAGCCAATGATACCGAATTCATCACGGCCAACATGGAAGCCCAAACGGGAGGTCAAGTCACCATCCGCAATACGCTTGGTGGCCTGGTGCATTACCCACAGTGCACCACCCAAGAAGGTTGCCATCCAATAACACAGCAGACCAATTGGTAGAAGGGTGAGAAGGGAATAGAAAAAGCGCTGCAAGGCCTGATCTTTTCCAGCATCAATAGCCTGTGAACTGCCCTGCGGCAAACTTGCGGTTCCTAACGGGGTCACAGCAACGACATCTTTACCAACGCCACGGGAAGTGAAGTTAACCCCCTGTTGTTGCAATATATTACGCTGGGCATCTGCATCCAGCCCTGTTGCCTGAACGATGTCGACCATCACCGCAAGCCTAGTTTCAGTAAGGGCAATCTGCTGTTGTTCCAACTGTCCCACCGTTTGGCGGTATTGCAGGCCTGCAATCGCCGTCACTACTGTTGCAATTAGCGCAAAGAGCACCCAAAACTTGTCATTAACCGACATTTTGACAAACATCCGGTCAATAGTACGGAATTCAACCTCTCTCATCGTCGTTCCCTGTAATCATTATGGTTTGCGGCATATGGTAGCAGCTCGCCAACCACAGTTGTGATAGAGGGTTTATTTTTCAGACAACAGAATCTATCAATTTCACTAAAAGTCGATCTTAATCACAGTTGCAATTACTCTTCTGCTTTTATCCAAAACAAAGACATAAAAAAACCGGCTGCAACTATCCTATCAAGGGTAGTTCCAACCGGTTTTTACTAAACAATTGAAAGCGAGAGGGTTAAATACCGGCGCGCTTGAACAGGCCAGCCATCAACGGTGAGTTTGCTTTCACTTGCTTCGATTTGTTTTTAAACTCTTTAGCCAGCGATGTATCGTTGATTGAATTGGCGATGTAAATCATTGACTGGTACATATCGCCCGCAGTCTTGATACGAGCCGTATCATTCATCGGGCTAATGATGTTCACCACATCAGTTCCTTTCATACCATTTTTAGTCGCGTGGTTCTCAACTGAGTCCAGCAACTTATCTAAATCCACAACGAAGTCAGAGTTTTCAGCACCTAACTTCTTAATCTCTTTCAGGTTACGCTTGCGAACCCGATTAATAATAAATGAAGGCTTGTTGATAAACTTAAAGCCAGCAAAACCAGCAACAATCAGCAAGGCAACACCACCAGCTACATAACCCCAAATCGAACCCGAAGATTCAGCAACCGGCTGGATCACTTCGGCGGCGGTTGTAACAGACACTGGTACATCAGACATATTGGTAACCTTTCATTTCTCTGGAACAGAACAACAGTGACATTATGCACTCCAGCAACAAAGAACTATGCGTTTTATCAATTTTTGTTGCAAATAGGGTGATCGACTTCAAGCTTTGGCAAAAGCGTGGGCGTCAATATCGTGCCACAGAGCATAACATTTCATAAAACCCATGTCGAAAATTCAAATTTCGACGGTTGAAGTACGGCAACCTTTTGCTACCGAAATGAGGCTACGGCCCCACTATTGGACGTTATTCTGTGTCACAAAGAGAACGGATGGATAAAAGTGCTCGCAACAAGGTTTATTATGTCGCTTGATATAAAAAACCGCGAAATTAATCAAGAAAGTTATATTATTTAATCCTAAAAAGATAAATAAATATTATTCAATTAGAAATTAAGAAAAGAATACCAAGTAAATAAGACTCGTAATAAAACTGACGATAAACATCCCTGCACTGATCTTAATATAAAGCCAAAGGAATTTTAACACTATCGCCTCCATTTCTAACTACAAAGGACTTACATAAAAATCTGTTATTACTTAATAAACTTAGTTACTAATACCAGCGTTATTTGTCTCATAGTGGCAACTAACTATTTAGGTCGCTGAGATAAAATAAAAAATTGGATTGTTGATCAGTTGAATAAATAACGAAATACAAGGGGAGTTGAAGAAAAAGATTTTGCAGATTACAAAAACGCTAGATGGGTGGAAGCCCCACCAGCCACATCTCGGCACACACGTCGCTCGCTGCGGCTGCTCCCTTCCGGGCCTGACCGGGTTCACGAGGTAGTGTTGCGAGAGGACCAGCAGGGCCTCCATAGATTCTTTGTCTCTTTACGAGAACGGGATGGATTATCCGCTATGGTCGGAGCGATTGCAATAGCACAATCGCACATTCCCGACTGACTGCCGATTTATTACCCAAACCTTACCAATTTCACACAGTTACTGGTGCTTATAGCTCTTCTTCTGGGTCTTCGAGCAGATACTCCCCTAGCAAAGCTCCGCCTAGCACCAGTAGCCAAGCAACCAATATCGGATTGGGTACCTCAAACCACGGAACGAGCACCAGTGTGGCAAAACCGACGGCAGGCAAAATCCACATCATTCGTGGTACCCACTCATTGAGTTTGCTTTTGGCCATCCCCTGCAAAGACGCAATCAAACCTGTCACACACAGGGCGACCAATGCGGCATGGGCTAATCCACCGACCCACAGCGGGATCACTAAAAACAGTGGCCACCAGGTATTACCTTGAACCGGCCGCCAACTTCGAGCGGCAATCCAGATAACGCCAACCGCCAGGATCTGGATAATGGTATAAACCGGCGCCCCTTGAAGCTTACCCTCAGTTTGCAATGCCATGAGGCCAACATCCATCGCTAGTACGATAGAAATCAACAATGCAGCCAATTGCCATGAGCTTTTGGGCGAAAAGCTGACAGCAAACACTGGTAGCATCATAAAGACACTGATTGAGAGTGCGACAGGTTGTTCGGGGAGAACAAAACCAAAAGTGCCCAGGCCAATCAACAATAGCCAGGCAGACACACCACCTTGTGGTAGCAACCACAAAGCGGGAATGGCAAGGGCTAGTGCAGGCAGCTCTCCTTGGCTTTGCCCCAATGCACTAACTCCAACAACGGTCAACGCAATGCTGACCATAACAAGTAACGCGGCATACAACATGGCAGCACCTCCTTGCGTTCTCTGATAACCGTAATACCATGATCGGCAATCAGGTTTTGTTTGGTACAGGTATAAATATGGATGATTTTGCGGCGCAAATCTACACCCAAGTTCACCAAATTCCACATGGAAAAGTCGCAACTTATGGTGATATTGCCAAATTTGCAGGTTTTCCCGGTTATGCACGCCAAGTGGGGCGATTGATGGCTACCCTGCCAGAAGGTTCAACCATCCCCTGGCATCGTGTCGTAAATGCAAAAGGGGAGATTTCCCTGACGGGGCATGATTTACAGCGCCAACGCCGTAAATTAATCGAAGAAGGTGTGGAGGTTAACGAGACTGGCAGACTTAAACTGAGAGTGTATCGCTGGGACGGTTTTTGATAACACCTAGAGTAAGTCGTTGCCGCTTACTCTAGATGATAACTAACCGATAGTGGGTATCCCTTGGGTTAATTGACCTTCACTAAAACCAAATCCTTACGGGTCGATTCAGCCTGGTCAGTCAACACATGGTTAGCCGTGTCAGTGATAAACAGCAACTTGCCATCTACCTCAATACGCGCACTCACCGCATAGGTATGGTTCGGGACAATTTCCTGACGAGAAAAGTTAAGCTGGTAATTGAAAGGCACTTGCTGGCCATCAGCCAGAAAAGCCTGGCTGCTGATAACATCAGCCGCTACATCCATTTTCGACACATCAGCCAGCGTAACCGTAATACGGGCATTGTTTGGCAATGCAATACGCTCTTTGTAGGTCAAGGTTCCCGTCACCGTTTCCAAATCTGCATCTTGTTGAATCATACTGGTACAAGCCGACACAACTAATGCCACTGCCAATGCCGAAATCAGTGCAAAAACCTTTTTCATTGTCTCTCCTAATGCAACACTGTCATTTTCATGTGTGACAAGCACTTGAACTCACGTTTAAACTGAATGATCATCATCCAATATTTGAAGAGTTTTGCACTCTCCCACGGCGCGTAATAATAACATTATTTTTGGAGATCCGATGAGCAAAGAACTGAATGAACTTCTCAATCTGCTACATTTAGAACAGCTTGAACAAGGATTATTCCGTGGACAAAGTGAACATTTGGGTTTGCCACAAGTTTACGGCGGGCAAGTGCTTGGACAAGCCCTTTCAGCGGCGAAAGAAACCGTCGATGAAGACCGCCAGGTACATTCTTTCCATAGCTATTTTCTCCGCCCTGGTGATCCGCACAAACCGATTATTTACGATGTGGAGAACTTACGTGACGGCAACAGTTTCAGTACCCGTAGGGTAAAGGCCATTCAATACGGCCGTCCAATTTTCTACATTACCGCCTCATACCAAGGGGAAGAAAAAGGCTTCGAGCACCAATCGCCAATGCCAAATGCGCCTTCTTATGAAGGATTGATGTCTGAGCAACAACTGGTTTTAGCCATGGCCGACAAACTCCTAAAAAGTGCGGTAAAGCATTTTGGCCGAGAGCGCCCGATTGAGGTTCGCCCCGTCAATGTGGTCAACCCATTGGCACCGAAACCAACCGAGGCCAAGCAATACCTGTGGATCAAAGCCAATGGCGAAATGCCAGATGACCCACGGATCCACCAGTACGTCCTAGCCTACGCATCTGATTGGGGATTCCTCGTCACCGCCCTGCAACCGCACGGGGTAAGCCTATTCAACCCTCAAATGAAGGTGGCGACCATCGACCATTCAATGTGGTTCCACCGTCCATTCCGTATGGATGAGTGGCTGCTATATGCTATCGACAGCCCGTCCGCAAGTAATTCCCGAGGCTTGGTTCGAGGTGAAATTTACAACCAGAAAGGCGAACTGGTTGCTTCTGCGGTGCAGGAAGGGTTAATGCGCCACACCGGAGAGAAATAGAGCGGCAGGTGCCGCTCTCATTGAGTTTCTACCTGAGGCGGCTTAGCCCGCCTCTTGCTTTTCAGTGCGAGAAGTTTCGTCTATTCCTCTCTCGCCCTCGAGTTGCTGCAAGTGATCACCCAATTGTTGCAGTTGGTACATCTGCCGGTAATGCCCATCATACTCCAATAGCTCATGATGCTTACCGCGCTCAACAGCTTCTCCACGATGCAAAACCAATATTTCATCGGCATCGATCACCGTCGATAGGCGGTGGGCAATCACCACCACACTCATATCCTGACGCAAGTTATTCAGAGCCTGCTGAATATGGCGTTCGGTCCCCGAATCTATATTGGCAGTGGCTTCATCGAGGATCAGAATTTTCGGTTTGCGATACCACACCCTCGCCAAGGCCAGTAACTGTTTCTGCCCCGCAGACAGGTTAGCAGCACCACTCCCAAGCAAGGTGTCCAAACCCTCATCATAACGCTGGACTTGCTCGGCTAACCCGACCGCTTCCAAGGCTTGCCAAATGACCCGATCATCAACTTCGCTGGCAGACTGCCGACCCAATGTTACGTTCTCTCGCACCGAAGCGCTGAGGATATGCGGATCTTGCTGCACCATGGCAACTCCGGAACGCAATACCTCATGGGACAAACTGGATAACGGACGCCCATCAAGGGAAATCAGCCCTTTTCCTACCGGGTAGAAGCCCATCATCAAAGAAGCAAGGGTGCTCTTACCGCTCCCGGTATGTCCGACTAAGGCAAGAAAACCACGGTGGGACAGACCGACATTAATCCCCTGCAATACGGGTTGTTTACCGTCATAACTAAAATCAACCTCACGGCACTCTAACCGTCCGCTTGCCAGAGGCTTGGGATCGTCTCCATACCCTTGCTGTTTAGCGTCGATAAATCCAAAAATGCGCTCACTGGCGACCAATGCCTGTTGCAACAAAGAAAGCTGCTGCGTCAGTTCAATAAGCGGTTCAGTCACCCGCCCCAAATAGCTAATAAAGGCATACAGCACCCCGACTCCGATGAGTTCCACCCCACTGACGCCAAACAAAGCAACCAGCGACAGCAAGGCGACACCAGAGAGGAAATCGATCAGCGGACGGAGCATAAAACCGTTGAGCTTAATCACGCTTCGCTGGGCAGCCAAATGCTTAGCTGTCAGTTCGGAAAACTGGTTATAGAACGCTTTTTCCTGACGCATTAACTGGATAAGGCTCATCCCTTGTATTGACTCACTCATCGAGGCGTTGATATCGGCCAGTAAATCCCGCATCTTGCGGTAAGCCTCGGAACTGTTGCGCTGATATAGCATCATAACGCCAACCACCACCGGAAGCAGCACCAAGACCACGAGGGTTAACCGCCAACTGAGCAACGACATCGCCACCAGCATAACCAGTATCAATGTGACATTCTTGAGTACCGTGCCAATAACATGGACGTAAAAGTCCTTGAGTGACTCTGTATCATTAGTGATCCGCGAGATCAGTTTCCCCGATGGCATGTAATCAAAAGCCGACAGAGGCTGGTTAATGATCTTGCCGAACAATTGCTTGCGGACAGTTTGCACGACCCCGATCGCCAACTCATTAAATCTTAATGACTGCAAATAACGCAGCCACGCCGTAGTTATCATCAAGCCAATATACGCAGCCGCCAGTATCACTAGCTCAGAAGTGGGAAAACTGTCCTTCGCGATGTTGTTATCAATAAAATGCTGGATGAGCCATGGCCCAGAAACATCAGCAACCGATGCCAAAAACAATAAGCCCAGAGCGACACCCAGTTGTTTTTTATCTGCCAGCGCGTAGTTCAGCAACCGGGTCAACACAGACAGTTTGATGGTTTCTTTTTCCATTATGTGTTCTCCATCGCCTGTTCGAGTTTCTGGTAGCGATACATTTCGGCGTACCAGTTGTCCTGCGCCAACAAACTCGCGTGATCGCCCTGCTCGCTGATCCGCCCTTGTTGTAATACCAAGATATTATCCGCCTCTTCCAGGGCCGTTAAACGGTGGGCAATAACAATTACAGTCTGCTTTTTCTGCCGCCGGAGGTTTTCAAGGATATGGTGTTCGGTTTTGCCATCAACCGCTGATAGCGCATCATCCAATATCAGCACTTCTGCCTCTAGCAATAAGGCGCGGGCAATCGCAATACGCTGTTTTTGACCACCGGATAAGGTGATCCCTTTCTCTCCGACCAAGGTCTGGTACCCGTCCGGGAACTGCAAAATATCGTCATCGATACAGGCTGCCTGTGCCGCTGCACGAATGTCATCCATACTGGCCTGTGGTTTACCAAGCGCGATATTGTCGGCAATCGAACGGGAGAACAAAAATGGTGACTGGCTAACAACAGCAAAACGGCTGCGCCATTGTGATAAGTCAGCCTGCTGTAACTCTACAC
Source organism: Photobacterium rosenbergii (assembly GCF_003026455.1). Classification (GTDB taxonomy): domain Bacteria; phylum Pseudomonadota; class Gammaproteobacteria; order Enterobacterales; family Vibrionaceae; genus Photobacterium; species Photobacterium rosenbergii. Next base: position 27,832 of record NZ_PYMB01000023.1, on the reverse strand, counting down.
TGCCATAGTGTATCTGGCCGTGCTCAAGCTCTTGCTGGCGAAGCAGCAAGGATAGCAAGGTCGATTTACCACTACCGATAGGGCCAGCGATACCCAACATACTTCCGCTCTGCAAGGTGAAGTGAACATCTGCCAAGGCTGGTTGACCTTGTCCGGGCCAACAAAACGCCTTGATAGCCACCTTCAATGGTTGGTAGGTCGCAGCCAGCGGCACATCACCGCTGACAATATCTGGGCTCTCGTCAAAAATATGGGCCAAGCGGTTCCACGCCGCCGAGCCTCGCTCGAGGATATTAAAGAGCCATGCCATTGCCAGCATTGGCCAAATCATCAAGCCTTGATAAAGCGTAAATGCTGTTAAATCACCCAGTGTCAGCCGCTGCTGGCTGATCAAGTAAGCGCCACCAGCAATACTGAGGAAAAAGGACATCCCTATCGCAATTTGGATCACCGGATCAAACTTGGCATCAACCCGGGCAACTGACAGGTTTTTATCGCCAACATCATCAACCACAGTGGCAAAATCATGCTGCTGGCGTTGCTCCAAACCAAAGGCACGGATCATCCTCACCCCATTAAGGCTTTCCTGAGTTTTGTCAGTCAGGGTAGAGAACGCTGCTTGCGATAGGGAAAAACGGCTGTGCAATTGACGGCCAAGGAAAAAAACCACAATCGCCATCAAGGGCATCGGCAGCAATGCCAAAATCGTCAGTTCCCAGCTAATAAAAGTGGTCATGACAAACAGCACAGCGATACCGGTAATGAGAGAGTCCGCCGCTGTCAGCACCCCTTCCCCGGCGGTCATCACCACCGCATTGACATCATTGGTTGAGCGGGCCATCAAGTCGCCCGTTTTATAACGCTCAAAAAAGGAAGGCGAATGGGAAGAAAAATGGCGGAATAAGCGGTTTCGCAGTACAGTCCCCAACTCAGAGGCCGCGCCGAACAACCAATAGCGCCAGATCACCCGGAGGAAATAAACGATAAGCCAAATGGCCGCCAAACCGGCCAGCCATCCCATCATCATTGTAGGTGTCATATTTCCACTGACAACACCATCAACAACCCAGCCAATCGCTTTCGGTGGTAAAAGTTCGAACAGGGAGACAAGAACAAGAATACCAATCGCACCGCTATAGCGCCGCCATTCCTGACGGAAATACCATTTGAGTTGCCAGAACACCTGCATAACACTCTCCTCCCTGCCATGTTAAACCTTTGTTGCAAGTGATATTATGCTGATAGTTACGCTTTTATTTCAATAGCTTATAATTACTGCCCTGCAATTTGATATTTCATCCTGATTTTCATTCAATTGCATATCTAACAACTGAAATCAGGGTAGTTGTTGGCGAGATACGGGCGCAAAATATTACACAGGCAACGCCGTGGTGTACTTGAGCGGTTCCATAGCAAACGTCGACGTCACATTGGTGAGCCCTTCAATACTATTTACGAGCTTTTTGTAGAACTGATCGAACGCAGCCATATCAGCAACCTGAACCTTCATCATATAGTCATACTCGCCTGCCATACGGTAGAACTCCATCACTTCAGGGAAGTCAGATACCGTGCCCACGAATTCGTGGTACCACTCCTTAGAATGATTGCTCGTCTTAATTTGGACAAAGGCAGTGAAAGACAGGCCGAGCTTCACCGGGTCAAGCAAGGCCACTCGCTGGCGTAAAATACCGTTTTCTTCGAGGCGCTTTAACCGTTTCCAACAAGGCGTTGTTGTAAGGTTCACCGCTTCTGCCAACTCGGCCAAGGCCAAGGTGCCATCTTGTTGCAGTAATCGTAGGAGTGTTCTATCAGTTTTATCGAGATCAGCCAATTCGTTTCACCTGAAATGTAGGATTTAGAATAATTTTCTCCATTTTAATCGATATAGAGTAAATTTGATAAAGATTTTTCCTGCGCTTAGTCATACATTACTTACATAATATATACAGCCAGCACCACAGCAAAAGGAACGACCATGAGCCACGACCCACAATGGATCCACACAGCGATCCGCAAAATTGAAGCCGATTTTCAACGCTCTGCCGATACCCATCTGATCAAGCTGGATATCCCTTCGCTAGACGGCATTGACATCTATTTGAAGGATGAAAGCACCCACCCAACCGGCAGCCTAAAGCACCGTTTGGCCCGCTCATTGTTCCTGTTTGCCCTATGTAATGGCTGGATAGGCAAAGATACCCCGATCATTGAGTCTTCATCAGGCAGTACCGCTGTCTCTGAAGCCTACTTTGCTCGTTTACTTGGTTTACCCTTCATTGCTGTGGTGCCACGTAAAACCGCCCGCAAGAAAATCGAGCAGATCGAGTTTTATGGTGGCCGTGCGCACTTAGTCGATAGCCCAAGTGAAATCTACGAAGAATCACGCCGTTTGGCCAAAGAGCTTAATGGCCATTATATGGATCAATTTACCTACGCCGAGCGAGCAACCGACTGGCGTGGAAACAACAATATTGCCAACAGCATCTTTGATCAGATGAAACTTGAGGAGCACCCGATCCCAAGTTGGGTCGTTATGAGCCCGGGAACCGGCGGGACATCAGCCACCATTGGTCGCTACATTCGCTATCAGATGCACAGCACCAAATTATGTGTCGTTGACCCAGAAAACTCGGTATTCCATCAATACTACAAGACCCGTGATGCTTCTCTGACCGGCGAGTGTGGTAGCCGTATCGAAGGGATTGGTCGCCCACGTGTCGAACCTAGTTTTATTCCAGATGTTATCGATGAGATGCGTACCATCCCTGATGCCGCCAGTATTGCGACAGTCCACTGGTTGGAAAAACTGCTGGGTCGCAAAGCAGGTGCATCGACAGGTACTAACCTATATGGTGTGCTGCAACTTGCCAGCGAGATGAAGGCCCGAGGAGAGAGTGGCTCAATTGTCACCTTGCTGTGTGATAGCGGCGAGCGCTACCTAGACACCTATTTCAACACAGCGTGGATTAAGGACAACATTGGTGATATCAGTGGCTACCTTGCCCAACTCGAGCAGCTAGAACAAACCGGCCAACTAAGCTAAAGACTCTATATCTTCAAGCCGCCTATTTCGAGGCGGCTTTTGGTTATTTGGTTAAATACCTTAGCTTACTTTTATCTATGACCTTGCGCTTCTGGGCTTTTCTCTTTGCTATTGCTGCGGTAGCATGAGCCTGCCAATAGAGAACCTGCTGTTGGCCTACCCTTATTACTAAAAGGGGTAGTCCCTACCGACTGTTTTTCGGTACGACAACAACATAGGAAATTTTTCATGCGCAAAGCCGTAGTTGTATTTAGTGGCGGCCAAGACTCCACAACCTGCCTGATCCAGGCCATGGCCCATTATGATGAAGTGCACTGTATTACTTTCGATTATGGCCAGCGCCATAAGCTGGAAATCGAAGTGGCTGAATCTGTCTGCAAAGAACTCGGTGTCGCTGCACACAAGGTAATGGACGTGGGCTTGCTCAATGAACTGGCGATCAGCTCACTGACCCGCGACAATATCCCTGTTTCTCACGAATTGCAGGAAAATGGCCTGCCGAACTCATTCGTCCCTGGCCGTAACATCCTATTCCTAACCCTTGCGGGTATCTATGCTTACCAGATTGGTGCTGAGGCAGTGATCACTGGTGTGTGCGAAACCGACTTTTCTGGCTACCCGGACTGCCGTGACGAGTTCGTCAAATCCATCAACCAATCACTGGTATTGGGTATGGACCGTGCCCTTAAGATTGAAACGCCTTTAATGTGGCTCAACAAGGCTGAAACTTGGGCGCTCGCCGACCAATACGGCAAACTAGACTTCGTCCGCGAAAAAACCCTGACTTGCTACAACGGCATTATCGGCGATGGCTGTGGTGACTGCCCATCTTGCGACCTGCGCAAAGCAGGCCTTGATGATTACCTTGCCAACCAAGCCGCTATCATGGCCGAACTAAAAGCCAAACAGCAGGCGGGCAATGCCTAAGCTAAGCTTAATCACTGCCATTTAAGCATAAAAAAACCGAAGCCTGGGCTTCGGTTTTTTATTACGGCATATCGAGATTAATCACGGTAAAACGCAAACTCATCAGCACACTCAAGCAATTGTTCACGGGTTAGCATGAACACACCGTGACCGCCGTTTTCGAACTCGATCCAAGTGAATGGAATATGCGGGTACTGTTCTTCCATATGGATCATTGAGTTACCCACTTCACAGATCAACACACCGTCTTCTTTCAGGTAATCCGGCGCGTTAGCTAGAATACGACGAACCAGTTTCAGGCCATCGGTACCGGCAGCAAGGCCAAGCTCAGGCTCATGGCGGAACTCATCTGGCAAGCTGTCCATATCTTCCTGATCCACATACGGTGGGTTAGTCACGATCAGGTCGTATTTGTCTTTTGGCACGTCACGCAGTAGATCAGAGCGTAGCGGGATCACCTGCTGCTCAAGGCCGTGGTCCTGGATGTTCTGCTCGGCAACGGCAAGGGCATCAGTAGAGATATCAACGATATCCACCTCAGCTTCCGGGAAAGCATGGGCACAGGCAATACCGATACAACCAGAACCGGTACACAGATCCATGATGCGGGTCGGGCGCTCTTGCAGGAACGGTTCGAAGAAGTTTTCGATCAGCTCACCGATTGGCGAACGTGGCACAAGTACGCGTTCGTCGACAAAGAATTCCATCCCACAGAAGTAAGCCTTGTTCGTCAGGTAAGCCACTGGGGTACGCTCGTTGATACGACGGATCACGCGCTCAACAATGCGATGACGCTCGCTGCTGGTCAGGCGTGAATGACGTACTTCTGCTGGTACATCAAGAGGTAAGTACAGGGTTGGCAGCACAAGCTGTACCGCTTCGTCCCACGCATTGTCTGTACCGTGACCATAAAAAAGACCGGCAGCATTGAAACGGCTAACCGTCCAACGTAGCATGTCCTGCAATGTATGAAGTTCGTTGACGGCTTCGTCGACAAAAATCTTATCCAAAATAGCCTCCGAATGGCGCTACAATACCGCTATAAAGTTGTTGGAATTTCACTATGAGCAAAAAAGATACTAACCTGGACGACGATCTGATGCTCTTCCAGGAAGCGGTTAAGGGCGTAAAAAAGATCACTAATGATACCATAATCACGCCCCGCCGACAGGGTCCAAAGACTGATAAACCAAAAGTCTCGGCAAAAGAAACACAAAATCACGAGTTTTACTTCTCTGACGAGTTCGAGCCGCACCTCAACGAGAACGGCCCGACCCAGTATGCCCGTACCGGTGTGTCGAAGTATGAAGTGAAGAAGTTGCGTCGTGGTGTTTATGTTCCCGATATGTATCTGGACATGCACGGCATGACCCAGAAAGAGGCAAAGCGTGAACTGGCTGCAATGATCGCTGCCTGTATCAAGGAAAAGGTCGCCTGCTGCTGTGTTATGCACGGTATCGGCAAGCATATCCTCAAGCAGAAAGCGCCAATGTGGCTGGCACAGCACCCCGATGTAATGGCCTTCCACCAAGCGCCGCTGGAGTTCGGCGGTGACGGTGCCTTACTGGTACTGCTGGATATTCCGGAGAGATAAGGCTATGGGCCCGCTAATCCATAGCCGAATGCTTCTAGCCTGGATTAATACACGAAGCGGGCTAGCGAACCTACGTTGATAACTTGGCCTTCCACGAGGAGGGTCACTTCCCCGCTATCGCAAATATTCATCCGTGTTTTCACCGCCTGCTCGCTGTAATAGTGCTCGCAGGCACCGTTTCGTGCGCTGTCGATACGAGAGAAGATGGTGATCCCCCCCGGGTTAAACAGGCTTTGCGGTGATGCGAATGTCAGGGTGCTCCCCGACGCCGAAATGTGCATATCTTCAGTGATACCATTGGCCCATTTAATGGCGCCATTGGCATTAATGCTCGGGACTGGCGGCATTTGCACACATCCAGCAAGCAGTGCGACACCCATCGCTAGTGATAACTTTGCTTTCATCAAAACGTCTATGAATTCAAGAGGGTTAGAGAAACGAAACTTTCTCTTGTATCGGCACTCCCCGAAAAAACCTTAGGACTTTTACTCAAGGTTTTCCGGGGGTGTTATACCCGAGCAACAGGGTGCTTGGCATATATCGCTAGCCTTCAGGGTTGGCATGCCACAGCAGGTCACCGCTGTCGCTGTCAGGCTGGTAATCTATTGCGGCAATAGAGGAAGTAATAAACATCGGAGGCTGCAAGCCCGGTACCATTTCGGCAGTGAGGTAACCGACCAGTGGCAGGTGCGATACCACCAGCAGGTTTTCCGGTTGTTCGATATTGATCACGGCTTTGAGATAAGCAGCCACATCTTCGGCATCGCCATAAGGGGTGATGTCTTCAACCGTCATCAGGCGCTTAGGTTCAGGCAAATGGGAAGCCATTGATTGCCATGTTTGTTGCGCCCGAAGGTAAGGGCTCACCCAGACCATATCCAGATCATTGTCGAACTGGCCGGCAAGTTGCAAAGCCATTTGCTCAGAAAGGGCGGCGCCTCTGTCCGTCAACGGGCGTTCTGCATCACTGGCTGCAAAGTGCTGGGCTTCACCATGACGCATTATATAAATTCGCATAATTTATCCAATTTCACAGTCTGATACCCGATCACACACTTATTTATAATTACTATCAGTGGTTAGTGATCGATCAAACTCAGGCTTACTTATCCGACTTCTCACCATCAGAAAAGACGTACTTTCAAGCTATGCTAGCAAGTAAAGCCTGCAGAAAACAGAGATCCTGCTCACCCTGTTTGAGGTTCCGTGACCACGGTTGGAATTCACCTCGCTAAGCTTTTGTTTCTTGGCAAATAAACATGGGTTAAATTTGCCACCCTTTCTAATGAGCGTCATAATTAGTCTACTTTCCTTTGAATAATAGGCTCTTCCTGTGCATACAAGTCCGAATGACCTTAAGCAGTACCGTTACCTCACCCTACCCAATGGTTTGAAGGTGCTGCTGGTACATGATGCTGAAGCCCCACGTTCAGCGGCTGCACTGTCGGTAAAAGTCGGCCACTTTGACGATCCTATCGACCGTCAGGGTATGGCGCATTTTCTCGAGCACATGCTGTTTCTCGGCACCGAAAAGTACCCACGGGTTGGTGAATTCCAGACCTTTATCAACCAAAGTGGCGGTAGCAACAATGCCTGGACCGGCACAGAGAACACAACCTATTTCTTCGAGGTCAGCCCCCATGCTTTCAGCGAGGGCTTGGACCGCTTCGGCCAGTTTTTTACCGCCCCGTTATTCAACGAGGAAGCCGTCGACAAAGAGCGTAACGCGGTGGATTCGGAGTACAAACTCAAACTGAAAGACGATGTACGCCGCCTCTATCAGGTTCACAAAGAAACCATCAACCCTGAACACCCCTTTGCCAAGTTCTCGGTCGGCGATCTCACTACGCTGGAAGACCGTAACGACAATTCGGTCCGCGACGAGCTGATCGCCTTTTATCAGACCCATTACTGTGCCAGCCTGATGGGGCTCGTGCTACTTGGCCCTCAGTCGCTAGAAGAGCTAGATGCATACGCCCAAACCTTCTTCCGTGATATTCCTAATACCGGAAACAAAAAAGCGGAAATTGCCGTACCTTTGGTATCGGATAACGAGAAGGCCAAATTCATATCTATCGACCCGATCAAGGAAGTACGCAAGCTCACATTGTCTTTCACCTTGCCGGCAGTTGATCAGTACTATCGCGAGAAGCCACTTTCCTATATCGCCCACCTACTAGGCAACGAGGGCAGTGGCAGCCTAATGTCATTATTAAAATCACGCGGTTTTATCAATACCCTAGCAGCAGGCGGTGGGGTCAGCGGAAGTAACTTCCGTGAGTTCACTGTCGGCCTTAATTTAACCCCTAAAGGGCTGGAAAACGTTGATGAAATAGTAAAAACCGTTTTCCAATACATCGAGCTGATCCGCCAGCAAGGCTTGGATGAGTGGCGCTTTAGCGAGAAAAAATCTGTGCTGGAGATGGCATTCCGCTATCAGGAAAAAAACCGTCCTCTGGACACGGTAAGCTATCTGGTCATGAACCTGCTGCACTATTCGCCGGACGATATCATCTACGGCGATTATATGATGGCAAACTACGATGAAGCACTAATTGCCTCTTTGCTTGATCAACTTACTCCGCAAAATATGCGCTTGGTACTCGTTGCCCAAGGCCAGGACAACGACAGGATTGCCAAGTGGTATCACACACCTTATGGCGTCAAGCCATTCACTGAGCAGCAATTGGCTAGTTGGCAATCACCAGGCGCGGATCCAGAGCTCACACTCCCAGAGCAAAACCCTTACCTGTGCGAAAGGCCGGATCCGCTGCCACTTGCAGATGATGCCTCACAGCCACCCCAGCTTATTCAGGACCTCCCAGGCTTCCGCCTGTGGTACAAACAAGAGCATGAATTCCGGGTGCCAAAAGGGATTGTCTATGTGGCTATTGACAGCCCGCATGCCGTCAACTCGCCGCGTAATATTGTCAAGACCCGCCTATGCGTCGAAATGCTGCTTGATGCTATCAATGAATCAGCCTATCCCGCTGAAATTGCAGGGATGTCGTACAATCTTTACGCCCACCAAGGCGGCGTCACATTGCAGCTATCCGGTTTCAGTGAAAAACAGCCCCTGCTGCTAAAACTGCTACTTGACCGATTCGCCAACCGCGACTTCAACCCTGATCGCTTTAAAAATATCAAAGCCCAGATGCTTCGTAACTGGCGCAATGCTGCGCAAGACAAACCGATTTCTCAGCTATTTAACGAGTTAACTGGGGTATTGCAGCCGAACAACCCTCCGTATCCAGTTCTGCTTGAAGCACTGGAGAGTATCGAGGTTGATGAGTTACCGGCTTTCGTAGAAGCCATGTTTGCCGAGCTTCATATTGATACCTTTATTTACGGTAACTGGGGCAAAGACGATGCGCTTGCTTTAGCCGAAACACTAAAAGATGCCTTCCGGGTAACCGACCAACTCTACGGTGAGTCACAAAGGCCTTTGGTAAGACTGGGGGATTCTGGCACCCTCAGTAACGAGATCAGCTGCAACCATGCTGACTCTGCCCTATTGATGTACTATCAATCACGGGAAACAACGCCGCGTAAAATTGCCATTTACACCTTGGCCAATCACCTCATGTCGACCACTTTCTTCCATGAACTGCGAACGCGTCAACAGTTGGGGTATATGGTTGGTACTGCCAATTTGCCACTCAATCGCCACCCGGGCCTTATCTTATACATTCAGTCACCCGTCGCTGCACCGACCCAGTTACTTGAGGCAATTGATGAATTTACCAATGCCTTCGCGTTGGTGTTACTTGAGCTCAACGAAGCGCAGTGGCAGGCCAGCAAGCAAGGCTTGATCGCACAAATTTCCGAGCCGGACACCAACCTCCGTGCCCGCGCCCAACGCTTCTGGGTTAGTATCGGCAATAAAGACAATGAATTTAACCAGCGCCAAAAAGTCATTGAGGCCCTCGAGGCCATTACCCGTGCCGACATGGTGAAGTTTATTGTTGATGTGGTGAAGCCGCGCACCTCCAACCGCATTGTGATGCACTGCCAAGGCCAAGCTCATAGCAATTTAGAGCCTCTCCATATTGGCACGCCCATCGGCTCTATCGAGGAATTTCAAAAAGGCGCTTACTAGCCCCTAAGCTAAAATCTAAACAAACGCAAAAACCCGGCCTGGCCGGGTTTTCTTTCTTTCACAACAAGTTAAAGTCAATATATTTGCAGATTTTATATTTTTTATAGTTTTTCACTGCAATAGACATATCTGGCAACTAATTCTCAGAACTATTCAGTGGCACAATGCTGAACCAATCCACAAGATCGGTCGTCTTATAAATACGTGTTACGGTTATAAGCATCAATTTGCCTACAGTAACACCTCGCCAACTTTGTAAGAGTATCTTGAGGAGAAGCGTTACCATGAGCCAGCACTGCCCACATTGCCAGCAGACAATTGCAAGCCCTTCGTTAAGCAGCTACGAAGACTTTTTTGCCTGTCCGCACTGCCATAGTGCCCTTGCTCACCATGAGGCCGATATCATGCTGTATGCTTTAGCCTTCATCGTCATCCTAACGACTCCGCTTGTTACTTTGACTGGAATGAACATTCTTATCGCGATGGCAGTCACCATGTTGGCTTATCATTTCCTCCGCCCAGTATTGTTTGAGCCGCGTTTTCGCCTTCGCATTGTGAAATTCTTCCCGGAGCAGTAGCGCAAACAAAGAAAGCCATAACATAGGCATAGAAAAAGCCAGTTACTGTCGCAACTGGCTTTGATAACAAGGTTTCTTTCAGGTTGAGCGATAGTGGTTATTCTGAATAATAACTCTGTCCGGCCTCTGCCATATCAAGCAATGCTTGGCACGGTTTGAAACGCTCACCATATTTATCGGCATGCTCGGTCAATAGCTCAACCACCCGCTTGATGCCTAACTGGTCCATGTAACGGAAAGGACCGCCAAGGAAAGGTGGGAAGCCAATACCAAAGATTGCCCCGATATCCCCATCGCGAGCAGAGCGAACCACGCCTTCATCCAGACAGCGGGCCGCCTCATTGAGCATCATCAGCGTACAGCGCATAGCAATCGCCTCGGCATCGGCTTTCTTCTCTGGATCAAGCCCAAGCAACTTATAAACACTCTTATCGACAGCTTTCTTCTTGCTGTTGTAGAGGTAGAAGCCTTTACCCGTTTTACGTCCTTTACGGCCATCATTCAACAGCTTGTCGAATACATCCGGCCCTTGGAAACGCTCACCCAGTTCACCAACCAATACCGGCATGATTTTCGCGCCGATATCAACGCCAACTTCGTCGAGCAAGGTGATCGGGCCCACCGGGAAGCCGAAATCAAGCAAAGCGGTATCAAGGTGTTCAATCGGCTCACCCGCTAGCAGTACCTGCGCCGCTTCATTCATGTATGGCGCCAGAATACGGTTAACGTAAAAGCCAGCTTTATCACCCACGACAATCGGTGTTTTGCCCTGCTTCTTAGCCAGTGCCACCACTGTCGCCACAGTTTCCTCGGAGGTGCCGTCATGTGGGATAACCTCAACCAAAGGCATCTTCTCTACCGGGCTGAAGTAATGTAGACCGACTACATTTTCAGGACGCTCTGCCGCTTCAGCAATCTGGTGGATTGGAAGGGACGAGGTATTGGTTGCAAAGATTGTCTCCGGTTTGGTATTGGCCTCGATTTCCTTGACCATCTGGTGCTTCAGACCTAAGTCCTCAAATACCGCTTCAATCACGACATCCATGCGGTCAAACGCGGTGTAGTCGATACCACCTGCAATACTTTGCATTTGCTTCTGCAATGCCGCTTTGCTGATAATACGGCGCTTACGCTTCTTATCCAGTAACTTGTAGTTGTATGACATCGCATTAAGGATGCCATCGTTATTGATGTCCTTAATCCGGACTGGGTAGCCCGCCTTGCTTGCTGTGACATGGCTGATACCACCGCCCATCAGGCCGCCACCGAGCACGCCGACATGCCCGATCTTACGTGGCTGCGCTTCCGAGCCGGTCTCTTTCTTCATCGTAGTGGTAGCAAAGAAGATGCTGCGCAATGCCGCCGATTCAGAGCTCATCACCAGATCACCGAACAACTTCGCTTCGCGGGCCAAGCCTTTGGTCATGCCGTTTTGCAAACCATATTTGATCACATCCAAGATGGCATCAGCGGCTGGGTAGTTGCCCCGGGTTTTATCATGGGTCTTCTTGGCAGCCTGATCGAATACTAAAGAGCGCCCCAGAGAGTTTCCGCCCATCGCACGATCTTGCAGTGACAGCTTACGCTTGGGCTTAGGCTTCAAGGCCTGCTTCTCGGCAATATCCAACAGAATACTCAGCGGTACGGCTTCATCGACCACACCTAGCTTTTTCGCTTTTTTGGCACGAAGTTGCTTGCCGGTCAGGATCATATCTAGCGCACCAGCAACACCAATCAGGCGAGGCAGACGCTGGGTACCACCAGAGCCCGGCAATAAGCCAAGTTGGACTTCAGGTAAACCGAGGCGGGTCTTGTCATCATCTGAACAAACACGACTATGACAGGCTAGAGCAAGCTCTAACCCACCACCCAGACACGGGCCATGAATGGCAGCGACGGTATGGAATGGTAAATTTTCCAGTTCAGCAAACAGCTTCTGCCCTTGCTCAGCTAGCGAGGCGGCTTCCTCAGCCGTGGTACAGGCTGCCAGCATACGGATATCGGCGCCAGCAACAAAGTTATCCGGCTTCCCCGAATAGACCACCATCCCATTGATATCATTTTTGTTTTTCAGCTCTTCCAGCACAGCACTGACCTGTTCGCCAAACTGCGCCTGCAAGGTATTCATCTTTTCATTAGGCACATCGATTTTGAGCCAAGCCACGCCATTTTCAGCGTAGGACAATGAGAATGCAGATTGTTGTTCAGTCATTATTCGGCCTCCAAAATCATTGCGGCTCCAAGGCCACCAGCAGCACAGGCAGTATTCAAAGCTAAACCACCACCACGGCGCTGTAGCTCCCTCAGGGTCTGAGTGATCATCCGCGCACCGGTTGCGGCAAACGGGTGCCCGTAAGCAATCGAACCACCAAGGACGTTAAACTTATCCATATCGATTTCGCCAATGGCCTCGCTGCGGCCCAGCTTTTCTTTGGCAAACTGCGCCGAACCGAACATCTTCACATTCGATAGCGCTTGCGCTGCAAAGGCTTCGTGCATGTCGATCAGGGTAAGATCACGCAAGGTCACGCCGGCGCGATCCAATGCCATCGGGGTGGCATAAGATGGCCCCATCAACATATCTTGTTCAACACCAATTGCAGAAAACGCGTAGGAGCGGATATAACCCAAAGGCTTCAAGCCCAACTCTTTTGCCCTACCTTCACGCATCAACAATAGCGCGGCAGCACCATCTGTTAGCGGAGTTGAGTTAGCGGCCGTTACCGTACCGAACTTACGGTCAAAGGCCGGACGCAATTTGGCGTAGGACTCAAGGCTAGAGTCTTCACGGATATTGTTATCTTTGTCGATCCACTGACGGTAAGGTTCAGGGAAGGCGGTGATCACTTCGTCCTGGATCAAGCCATCCCGCCAAGCTTGTGCAGCCAATGTATGCGAGCGGTGTGCCAGCGCATCTTGCTCTTGGCGGGTAGTGCCGTGGCTTTTGGCCATCTGCTCGGCAGTTTGCCCCATGCTCAAGCCTGTTGAGTATTCAGCCACCGCTGGGGGCACTGGCATGAGGTCTTTCACACTGAGTTTGCTGAGCAGTTTTAAACGCTTACTCATGGTTTTCGCCTTGCTCAGTGCCAGTAGTGTTGCCGCAAGGTGCTTAGACACGCCAATAGGTAACACCGACGATGAATCTGCGCCACCAGCAATGCCGATATCAATAGTGCCCGATATAATGCTTTCCGCCACGTTAGCGGCAGCCTGGAAACTGGTCGCACAGGCACGGGTTACACTATAGGCATCGGTACCGATGTCCATCCCTGTACCCAGCACGATTTCACGGGCAATGTTCGGCGCTGCTGGCATCTGTACGACTTGGCCAAATACCACCTGATCTATCAGCTTGGGATCAATATCCACTTGCTGGAGCATTTCACTGACAACCATTTTACCCATGTCCAATGCCGGTACACCGTCAAAGGCAGTTGACTGGCGGGCAAAGGGGGTACGTAATCCACTTACAACGGCGATGCGCTCACCCTGTGAGGTCGTGAGCTTTTGGAGACGTGTCATCGCTACTCCTTATTAATATGTCGGGTACGGGGAACCTTGCCCCAGAATCTACTTTAGAGGTCTGACCACAACAATTGTAATGCAGTTGTTATCAGAATCAAACAAATGTTTAAAAAGTGGGATCTCTATGGCAACAGATGCATTATAGGAATTTATCAGGCCTGAAAATCAGCGCTGTGAGGAAAAATTTGACGGCAAGTGAAAAACTTAGCTATCAATAAAGACAGATATGAGAAGGGTGCGGTTCAGTTTGCTAAGATAAAAAAAAACCATACCGAAACGGTATGGTTGTAATTTACACGGAAAGCAATCCATGTAAGGTATAAGTCAATTAACATAAAGCCAATTGCAAATCAGGCAAGCCTGATAGGAGAAAGTAAAGTCAGCCTTCAAAAGGAAGTTGTCATCTTGCTCAACAGATATTGAACCCTGTTATCGCACAAAATCCACTGTACGAGTCGCAAAGCTCAGTATCAGATGACGTTGACTACTATAACTTTCTCACCAAGACACAATTTGAACCAGATCAATTTTAATGCGGATTATTGGATGAATCAGCGGAACATTGTCGTTTTTCTCGCAAATTTAGCGGCAAGGTTCGGCATGAAACGGACACTTTTATGATTAAGTCATTTTTTCGAAAGAAAAAGCCTGATGCCTCGGTCTCTGTGGATATGAATAAGCAAAGACGATACGAAGCCCTAGTAAGGGCCTGGCATCGGGATCTCTACCGCTACGCATACTGGTTGTGCCACGACCCCCATATCGCGGAGGACTTGGTTCAGGAAACCTGTTTGCGAGCATGGCGCTCCCTCGATAGCCTTCAAGATGATAAAGCCGCCAAATCATGGTTGATTACGATCCTGCGTAGGGAGAATGCCCGTCGCTTCGAACGTAAGCAACTCGACTTGGTTGATATCGATGACTATGCCATTGCCGACACCCAGCAAAATGGCAACGAAAGTGACTTGGAGCAACAAATGCTACGCAAGCAGATAATGAAACTGGCTCCGGAATACAGGGAACCGTTAGTATTGCAGGTGATGGCCGGATTCAGTGGGGATGAGATTGCCGATATCCTTGGCCTCAATCGCAATACCGTAATGACGCGCTTGTTCCGCGCCAGAAACCAACTCAAAGAACAACTCGAAAAACACACCGATCGGAGGGGGCAGCAAAATGGATGATCTAGAATTCCGTCGCCGACTCTTGGCTGATCCTTTTGACAACAGCCAAGACATGGCTGAAGCACGCAATGCGTCTATCACCAACCGTAAGCTATCCGACGAACTGCAGCAGCTCGATAGTAAACTCGAGCAGGCAATGAAAGTGGATGTTCCGGACGATCTCGCCGACCGTATCCTGTTCCATCAATCAGGCCAACCAAGCAAGAAAAATTGGAAGCCACGCGCCTTAGTCGCCATGGCCGCATCCATTGCCTTTGTGTTCGGTATCTTCGTCGGACAATACAACCAGGGTGTGGGTCCCGATAACCATCATTTGGAAATTGCACAGATTGCGATGGACCATGTTAAGCACGAAGCGGGATTTGTGGCCAATATCGATGAGTCGGTCAGCCTCAGTCAGGTCAATGCCAAGCTGACACCGTTTGGTTCAAGCTTCAATGAAGTCCCCGGGCATATCTACTACGTTAACCATTGTGGCTTTGGCGACAAGTTTGCCCTGCACATGGTCATGGGGACGCCGGAAGGCAAAGTAACCGTTTTTGTGGTGCCTGAACAACAATCATCGGATATGACCCAATTTGCAGGTTCAGACATGCAAGGTGTGGTAATGCCAGTACAAAATGCCAGCCTGATTGTGGTTGGTGACAAGGGACAAGACGTCTCTCCTGTAGCCAAAAGCCTTAGTAGTGAACTGAACTGGGAAATCTAAAACTTTCTCTTTAATTACCAAAAAAGCCATAAAAGCATAAATAAACCCTATGCTTTTATGGCTTTTTATTTGAGATAGATATACTGATTGGAAAATGTTAGCTCCGTTGCATATTTTAACTTTTTTGCTCCCTCCTCCTACCAGTTTTACCATACACTCGTTAGCTGATTGTTAACCAAGCACTAACAATCAACAGGTTGCCAACTGGTCAGATTTGATCAAATCCCAACCAACCATACAATCTTGCGCAATCTGCACAAAGAGGCAGATAAAAAAGTTATATAAGAATTAGGAATAACTATAAATATGAACAAGAAGCGTCTGTTTACAAAGTCACTGGTTGCGGTTGCGATCACGATGGCTTCTCAACAAGCAATGGCAGCTGGCTTCCAGCTAAACGCACAATCCGCAACTGGCCTTGGCCGCGCATTCGCTGGTGATGCAGTAATCGCTGATAACGCATCAGCAATGGCGCGTAACGCC
Source organism: Photobacterium rosenbergii (assembly GCF_003026455.1). GTDB lineage: Bacteria > Pseudomonadota > Gammaproteobacteria > Enterobacterales > Vibrionaceae > Photobacterium > Photobacterium rosenbergii. The sequence goes on along the minus strand of NZ_PYMB01000023.1, from coordinate 11,687 downwards.
GCAGCTATGTCTCTATTTGATGCGCCAGCACTTTCTCTGGGTATCAATGCCGTTGATACGGATATCGAAGTAAAAAATTCAACCTATACTGTTGCAAACCCAATTACTGGTGATATTACTAGCACTGACCTGAGCAACCAGTCTATTGGTGATGTCTCCTACGTACCGAACATCTACTACATCCACCCGATCAATGATCAGTGGACGCTAGGCGGTGGTATCTATTCAAACTTCGGCACCAAAACAGAATTCAGTAATGATTTCGCGGCCAACGAATACGGCGGTCTAACCGATGTTAAGAGCATCAACTTTGCCCTTTCTGCATCTTACCGCATCAACGAGCAATGGAGCGTTGGTGGTGGCCTAGACATCATCTACGGCGAAGGTAAACTTCAACGTTCTAACGAAGGCCTTGAAGCCCTTCTCAGTCTGCAAACTGGCGGTCGTCAGGGACCTCTTCTTGATGTCGATGCCGACGGTGTTGGATTCGGCTGGAACATCGGTACCGTTTACGAGTTGAACGAAAATAACCGTTTCGGTCTATCTTACCGCTACAGTCCAGAGCTAGAAGTTGATGGTGACATGCACTTCATGACTTCACAAACTGGCAGCGCTAATATCAGCGGCGACAAACTGAAAATTGCCCTTCCAGATATGGCTGAGTTCTCTGGTTACCACCGTTTGAACCAGCAGTTTGCGGTTCACTATAGCGTACAATGGATTGGTTGGAGCTCGTTTGAAGATTTAAAAACGACTGGCGGTGATGTACTTAACACTTACGAGTGGCAGGATGGGTGGCACTACGCAATCGGTGGTACTTACTACCTGAACAACGACTGGACACTACGCGCCGGTTACATGCATGACACCAGTGCTCAGGATAAGAGGACCTCTATCTCTGTACCTGATTCTGACCGTAACTGGTTCTCGGGTGGTTTCACCTACCACATCGACAGCAAATCTAACATCGATGTGGGTGTAACCTACCTAGTTGGTGAAGATGTTGATGTTGTTGAAAACAGCACTGGTGCAACCCAAATAGAAGCTACAACCCGTGCTAACGCATGGCTATACGGTATCCAGTACAGCCGTTCGTTCTAATTCAGCGAACATAAACAAGTTAGTTTGAAAAAAGGAGCCTGATGGCTCCTTTTTTATTTTCATGTTAACTACCTGATATTTCGTCTACCCACCACCACATCTCGACTTTTCCCGTTTTCACTCGCTACTTTTAGTGTACACCCCGTCGCTGAAATGCTTGTATTTAGATACAGATGTACGCTGAAAACTCATCAGACCAGAACCTATTGGACAATCATTACCAGATTAATCACTAATTACCTGTTGATTATCGATACTTTTCACCTATTAGCTTCGCCACCACAAGAAAAACTTAAAGCTTTTACTCTAAGGCGTATGATTCGCTCCATTGAATTTCAGCGAACATATTAGACTGATGAACAAAAACAAAATTACTCTTTCGCTAGCAGCAGCGTTAACACTTGGTATCAGCACCAGCACGATGGCAGCAGGCTTCCAGCTTGCCGAATATTCAGCAACCGGCCTTGGCCGCGCATTTGCAGGCGAAGCGGCAATGGCAGACAACGCCAGTGCCCAGTTCCGCAACCCTGCGATGATGACCTACCTTGAAGGTACCCAGGTTTCTGTTGGTGCTATCTATGTTGATCCAAACATCGATGTAGAAGGTGATGTCAGCCTGCTTGGACACAAAGTGGCAACAACTAAAGCCAATGACATTGCCCACTCTGCAGTGATCCCGAATTTCTACATTTCACACCGCGTCAATGAGCAGTGGGCGGTTGGCCTAGCGCTGGCCACCAACTACGGCATGGAAACTGAGCTTGGCGGCGATTTCCTTGGTACTATCTTTGGTAACCAAGCTAATATCATGTCGGTAGAAATTAACCCTAACGTTGCCTACAAAATTAACGACCAATTCAGCATTGGTGCGGGTGTTCGCTATGTCATGGGTGAAGGTCACTTTGGTGCTTCAATTCCTAACAATCTGCCACAAACAGGCAATGCTGGCATTGATAACCTTATTGGCAAAGCCCAAGGGGCAGATCTTAAATATATGGAAGGCGATGATTCCGCATGGGGCTGGCAACTAGGTGCCGCTTGGCAGATCAACGATGCTAACCGCATTGGTGTGAACTATCGCTCAGCTGTAGATCTTAAGCTTAAAGGCGAAGCATCTGGTGCGTTTTACGATCTAGCTCATATGCAGCTTGGTGGTAAGTATCCTGGCACCATGGCACTGACCCTGCCAGCAACGGCTGAAATTGCCAGCTTCCACCAGCTAACTGACAAGCTAGCCATGCACGCCAGCTTCAACTGGACTGACTGGAGCAGCTTCGACAAGCTTGAAGCTAACATCCCATCTTACAAGCCAACTCCAGATCTTATTAAAGAAGAAAACTGGGAAGACAACTACCGAATTGCTCTGGGTGCTACGTACCAGTACACCAACAAATTGGCAGTTCGTACCGGTGTGGCTTACGATACCTCGGCAGTGAGCAGCGAACACCGTACCCAAACTATCCCTGAAACTGACCGCCTATGGCTGAGTCTAGGGGCGGGTTACCAGTGGTCTGACGCATTAAGCTTTGATGCTGGCTTTACCTACATCTTCGCCAAAGATGCATCTATTAACGAAAGTCTAGATGTAGAAATTCAAAATAAAGAGCTTAGCCTAGCTAGCTTTAAGGGTGAAACCACTGGCAACGTATGGCTAGTTGGTGTTCAGGCGAACTACAAATTCTAAGGCTAAAGGCTAAAGGCTAAAGGCTAAAGGCTAAAGGCTAAAGGCTAAAGGCTAAAGGCTAAAGGCTAAAGGCTAAACAAGCTTATCGAAGAGTGCCCTGATGGCACTCTTTTTTTATATCTTTCTCCCCCGCTTTGCTCTTGCTCTTGCTCTTGCTCTTGCTCTTGCTCTTGCTCTTGCTCTTGCTCTTGCTCTTGCTCTTGCTCTTGCTCTTGCTCTTGCTCTTGCTCTTGCTCTTGCTCTTCCAAGAGCCTAGGGCCTTCTTTTCCTAGTTCCACTCTTTGATACATGAATTGATTTCATGTATCACAAAATTCATTTCATTCGACGCCAGTAAAAACGAGGCATAAAATCGCAACCTCTTTCAGGTACCCTTATATACATCTAATTAAATCATGCTATTAACAACTCTCTACATCATCGGAATCACAGCTGAAGCTATGACTGGGGCTTTAGCTGCAGGTAAGCGCCATATGGACTGGTTTGGCGTCATGCTGGTTGCCAGCGCTACCGCTATCGGTGGCGGTACGGTGCGTGATGTGTTGCTGGGTCACTACCCATTAGGCTGGGTGGCTAACCCGCAGTACTTAGCCATTACTTGCCTTGCCGGGCTATTCACGACCATGGTGGCGCCACAAGTGGTTCGCTTCCATAAAGTGTTTGTCTTGCTTGATTCTTTAGGGTTGATTGTCTTTAGCATTATTGGCTGTCGCGTGGCGATGGATATGGGGCTGTCCCCACTTATCTGCCTTGTGGCTGCCGTTGTAACGGGTGTATTTGGTGGCCTGCTAAGAGATATGATCTGCCGCCGCCCGCCACTGGTGCTGCAAAAAGAGTTTTACGCATCAGTTGCCTTCATTGCGGGTGGCATGTACTACGGCTTGCTCTATTTGGGCGTGGAAGAAACCATTGTGACTATCGCTACGCTAGTCGTGGGTTTCGCTATTCGTATTGCCGCCGTACAGTTCGGTTGGAGCTTACCAGTCTTTCGATTCGAGGAACTAGAGACCGTTAAGGAGAAGCTAGACGCACCAGAAAGTTAATAAAAAAACGGAACGAACGGAACACAAAAAAGCGAGGACATGTCCTCGCTTTTTTGTATATTGCAGAAACTAAAGATGTATTAAATCTTTGGTGTATCTGTCATCACATCAGCATTCTGGCCTCGGTGGCGCAATAGGTGATCCATCAGGGTGATCGCCAGCATTGCTTCGGCGATTGGCACAGCACGAATGCCCACACAAGGGTCGTGACGACCTTTAGTGATCACTTCGGCAGTCTCGCCTTGTTTTGTGATTGTTTCGCCCGGAACAGTAATACTTGATGTCGGCTTAAGGGCAATGTGGGCAACAATATCCTGACCCGATGAGATACCGCCCAAGATGCCCCCAGCATGGTTAGACTTGAAGCCTTCCGGCGTCATCGCATCGCGGTGCTCGCTGCCGCGTTGCTCAACCACATCGAACCCATCACCGATCTCCACCCCTTTCACCGCATTGATACTCATCAGCGAGTGGGCAATATCAGCGTCAAGGCGGTCGAATACTGGCTCTCCCAAGCCAACAGGAACATTGTTGGCAACGACTGTCAGCTTGGCACCGATAGAGTCACCTTCTTTTTTAAGCTTACGGATCAGCTCATCGAACGCTTCTACTTTATCGGCATCCGGACAGAAGAAAGCATTTTGCTCGACCTGCTCCCAGTCAACCTTATCGATTTTGACGTCGCCCATCTGCGAAAGGTAAGCACGCACTTCGATACCATGTACCTGCTTGAGGTACTTTTTGGCTACGGCACCGGCAGCAACACGCATGGCGGTTTCACGGGCAGAAGAGCGGCCACCACCACGGTAATCACGGATACCGTATTTCTGGTGGTAGGTGTAATCAGCATGACCCGGACGGAACAAATCCTGAATATTTGAATAATCTTTCGAGCGCTGGTCGGTATTTTCAATCAGCAGGCCGATTGAGGTACCTGTGGTTTGGCCTTCAAACACCCCAGAAAGGATTTTGACTTCATCTGGTTCACGACGTTGGGTCGTATATTTCGACGTACCTGGACGACGACGGTCCAAGTCATATTGCATATCCGCTTCAGTCAGTTCCAGTCCCGGTGGGCAGCCGTCAATAATGCAGCCCAGCGCTAGACCATGACTTTCACCAAACGTGGTGACGCGAAATTGTTGTCCAATAGTATTGCCTGCCATTACTTCCTCTGTGAATTCTTACCGCTTGATCGCCGCTTAGGGACGTATAACCAACATTGTCGGCAAGGCCGGCCAAGTGATAATTCGGTTATCGGGTGTTTTCGTCAATGAGTACAATAGTGCAAATTCGCTGACGGGATTGCAAGAGAGAATGTGACAGAAATTTTGCCTTCTAGCAGATACAAAAAAGCGGGCTGATTAAGCCCGCTCTTTAACTTCATTCTAGATAATGATTTGGATGGGGGTTAAATTTCAAAACCTCCCCAACATGGACGTTGGGTTGGAGCGACATGGATGTCTAAATGCGTTTTTGAAATTTCATCTCCGATTCAAATCTTAGAATATACTGAATTATTCAGACTTTGGTGATTTCCACTTCTGAATACGGCTTGAGCCGCCGTTGCTATTACGTGTACGCGGCGCTTCGTCATCACGCTGGTTACGGCGATGGCCCGGTTGCACGCCACGACCAGGACGCGGGCTTCTGCGCTCATCCTGACGGTTCTGGCCTTGACTACGACCTTGCCCCTGACCACGGCCACTCCCTTGCGGACGGCGGTCATCTCGTTCACTACGCTCACCGCCACGGCGACGATTCGGCTCACCCTTGCCTTTGTAGGTCTTATATTTGATCTTACCATCGCCATCTTCCTTAGCCTGCTGGCGGCTATCGAATAGCTTGGCATCGGTGGCCTTCTTGATACTTTGGCCTTGACCATCGACCTTAGAGGCTTCTTCAGTCTTGCTCGAATCCGCAATCAGGCTGTGGATCTCAGCAATTTCGCCATCTGTCAGATAACGCCACTTACCGTTTGGCAAACCATCAATACTGACATTCATAATACGCACACGGCGAAGCTTGAATACGTCGTAGCCCAACGCTTCACACATACGGCGGATCTGGCGGTTCAGGCCCTGGGTCAACACGATACGGAATGAGTAGTTGGTTTCCTTGGTAACCTTACAAGGCAGGGTCACGGTATCTAGGATTTCAACACCCGAAGCCATCTTGTCGATAAACTCCTGAGTGATTGGCTTGTCGACACGAACAACATACTCTTTCTCGTGCGAGTTACCGGCACGCAAGATTTTATTGACGATATCGCCATCGTTGGTAAGGAAAATCAAACCATCTGAAGGCTTATCCAAGCGGCCAATCGGGAAGATACGTTTACGGTGACCGATGAAATCAACGATGTTGTCTTTGATATGGCGTTCGGTGGTACACGTAATACCGGCCGGCTTGTTCAATGCAATGTAAATCGGCTGCTCTTTGGCACGAAGTGGCTTGTCATCCACCAGCACTTCATCACCTGGCATCACTTTAACACCCATCTCAGGCTCTTGACCGTTGATGGTCACCCTTCCTTGATCAATAAGCTTGTCCGCCTCACGGCGTGAGCAATAGCCTGTATCACTGATAAATTTGTTAAGTCGAACTGCTTTGGCCTGTTCGCCATTGGCAGCACTCTTGTTAGGCTGATTTTGAGACATAGTTTTCTTCTATACTGCGCGTTTCACAACGCGATCAAGGTTAGTCACGACATAATTATGGCCGGGTATTCTAGCAACAGCCCAGCATCATGGGAAAGGAAATAAAAAATGCCACCAAACGGTGGCATTTCATCAGTGCGGATTATGACTCCGAGAGAGGTTCGCCTGTTGGCCCTACTTTCAGGCCATCATTCTGGACCAGTGCCTTTTCCAATTGCTCCGCGACATAACCCGGGGACTTGGTATTGGCAGCCATCAAGCGATACATCGCCGGAATGACAATCAAGGTAACAAAGGTCGCAAAGGCCATACCGAAGAACACCACCACACCCACAGCGATACGCCCTTCGGAGCCAGCGCCGGTTGAGAGAATCAACGGCACCGAGCCGAACAAGGTCGTAAACGCGGTCATCAGGATTGGGCGCAAACGGCGCTCGGAAGCATCGATAATCGCCTGCTCGAACGGGACTCCCTTATCACGAAGCTGGTTGGCAAATTCGACAATCAAGATACCGTTCTTGGTTACCATACCTATCAACATGATCATGCCGATTTGGCTGAAGATATTGAGGCTCTGATCCATAATCATTAGGCCCGCCAAACCACCGAATATCCCCATAGGTACTGTCAGCATGACCACCATCGGGTTGATGAAGCTTTCGAACTGGGCCGCTAGGACTAAGTAGGCAACCAGTAGGGCTAGGCCGAACACCATCAGGATACTGCTCTGGTTTTCGCGGAAGTCTTTCGACTCACCGGCGTAGTCAATCACAATATCACTCGGCAGCATCGACAATGCCTGCTCATCCAAGAAATCCAGTGCCTGACCTAGGGTGTAGCCCGGCACCAAGTTGGCCTTAAGGGTGATCGACTTCTGCTTCTGGTTATGGCTCAGGCGCTGTGCCGAGGCGACTTCTTCCACTTCAGCCAACGATTCCAAAGTGATCAGTTGGCCAGCGCGGGTACGCACATAGATCTGGCTCAGGTCCGATGCGTTATTAAAGCTGTTTTCATCACCACGCAGGTAAACATCATATTCTTCACCACGATCGATGAAGGTCGTTTCACTGCGTCCGCCCAGCATGATTTCCAAGGTTTCGGCAATATCATTGACCGGAATACCAAGCTCAGCCGCTCGCTGGCGGTTAACCGATACCACCAACTCAGGCGTGGTTTCCGCGTAGTCGAGATCTGCACCTTCCATCATCGGATTGTCTTCGGCAATATCTTTGAGCTTGCTGGCCCACTGGAACAGCTCATTGTAGTCCGCGCCGTTTAGTACGAACTGGATAGGCTCGGAAGACCCACCTCGGAAGCCTGGCATAAATGGCCATACGCGGACATCCGGGATCCCCTGCAGCTTTTTGCGCACCATATCCAGCGCATCCGACGCAGAAACATCACGATCTTCCCAGTTTTCCAACTGCATGATCACAAAGCCAGTCTGGTCTCCGGCACGGCCACCAAAGGCCGGTGTCTGGATAGAAACAGACTTAATCACACCCTGACCAACCATTGGCAGCAATCGCCCTTCAACCTCTTCAATGTTACCGACCATACGGTTGTAACTGGTCCCCTCCGCACCTTTAACAAAGGCAAAGATAACACCACGGTCTTCCTGTGGGGCTAGCTGTGAAGGAACGGTTTTCATCAATACAACACTGAGGCCAACGAACGCCAATACAATCAATGGCGCGCCATAGCGGTAGCGGACAGAGACAGTGACAACCTTGCGATATGCCTTCTCCAAACGGCCAAACATACGATCAACCCACACGTTGAACTTGCCAGGTTTCACGTTGGCTTTAAGTAGCTTACTCCCCAGTACCGGGCTCAGCGTCAATGCGATAATAGACGAGAAGATCACAGCCATTGCCAGCAACACCGCGAACTCGGTAAATAGCGGGCCAACCATTCCGTCCATGAAGGAAATAGGCAGGAATACCATTACCAATACAACAGTGGTAGCTACTACCGCAAAGCCTACCTCACGGGTACCTTTATAGGCTGCCAACAAAGGCGGCTCGCCACGCTCGATATGGTGGTAGATGTTTTCCACTACCACGATGGCATCATCAACCACCAAACCGATAGCCAGAATCAAGGCCATCAAGGTCAACAAGTTAATCGAGAAACCAAGGAAGTACGCCACCATGAAGGCTGAAATCAGCGAGACAGGTACTGTGATCGCTGGGATCAAGGTCGCCCGCGCCTGACCGATAAAGATATAGAGCACCATGACAACCAGAAGGCCGGTCACAAACAAGGTGCTGTAAACTTCCTGGATCGAGCGGTCAATAAAGACTGTCGAGTCATAATCGACATAGAGCTCGGTGCCTTCCGGCAAGAAGCGTTGCATGCGTTCCACTTCTTCGTATACCGCTTTGGACACATTCAGCGGGTTGGCATCTGTCATGGTGACCATGCCAAGGCTCAGGTTGGAAATACCGTTGTTTTTGAAGGTGGCATTTTCGTTCTGCGCGCCAATACCTACCTCAGCAACATCTTTAAGGTAAATCGGTGAACCATCTTCAGCAGTACGTACGACAAGGTAGTCGAAGTCCGAAGCATCTTGGTATAGACGCGCCGTGCGGACAGACATGGTGGTGGTATCATTACGGACCTCACCACCTGGTAGTTCAACGTTTTCCAATTTAAGCGCGTTGACAATGTCATTGGTGGTTACGCCACGGCCGGCCATTTGATCAGGCATAAGCTTGACATACATAACCCGGTACAGCGCACCGCTGAGATCCACCGAGCTCACACCATTGATCAGGCTGAAGCGGTCCATCAATACACGCTCGGCATAATCGGTCAGCTGGGTACGGTCCATGATGCTCGATGTCAGGTTGACATATACCGCTGGCTCACCAGAACCGTTGTCTTTCGATACCACAGGATCATCGGCTTCATCAGGTAGACGGCGCTGAGCACGTGATACCGCATCACGGACATCACTGACCCCTTCAGTCAGGTTCCAGCCGAGCTCAAACTCGATGGTGATCCGCGACGATCCATTACGGGTGGTAGAAGTAATACTCTCGATCCCACTGATCCCTGAGAGCTGGTCTTCCAGCACCGTGGTGATCCGGCTTTCCATAATGGTGGCCGAGGCCCCAGAGTAGCTGGTTGATACCGTCACAACCGGGTTTTCAACATCCGGCATTTCACGAACGGACAGCTTAGAAAAAGACACCAAGCCAAAGACCACCAACAGCAAGCTGAGAACGATAGCGACAACCGGACGCTTTACCGATACATCAGATAACCACATTAAACTTCATCTCCAACTGGGCTTTGTTGCTTCGGCGCGCCATTGGCTTTCTGAGCCATGATGTCATTGACCTGCACCCCGTCACGCATATTCACCAGTCCCTGGACCACAATGCGATCGCCAATGCCAATCCCTGACTCGATCACGACTTCGTTTTCTACCCGGGCACCCAGTTGTACTTCCGTACGGTGGGCTTTACCGGCTTCATCCACTAGGTAAACAAAGCGTTTGGTACCAGAATATTCCAACGCCTGAACTGGAATAACAGCCGCATCCTGTGGCGCAAAACCGATATTGGCCGCCATTAGCATGCCTGGCTTAAGCAAGCCCTCTTGGTTATCAAACACTACACGGACACGGATATTAAGAGAGTCGGCCTGAACGCGGGAATCAATCGCTTTGATCTCACCGCTAAACGCTCGGCCTTGCCAAGCTTGGCTGGTTGCCTCAACGGTCATGCCTTCACGTAAGAAAGATAAATACTGTTCCGGGACTTGAATATCCAGACGCATTGAAGACAGATCATCGAGCGAGAACAACTCGCTACCCACTGTCAGCATGTGGCCTTCGCTGAAATCCACCAAGCCAACAGTACCGCTAAATGGTGCACGGATAGCGTGGTCATCCAAATCGGCTTTTGCTGCTTTGAGGCGGGCGTCGGCAATACTGACACTGGCTAACTGGGCATCCAATTCAGTTTGGGTAATGGCACCACGGCTAACCAGCTTCTGATATTCGCTGTACTTACGCTTCTCGTCGTTGAGGTAAGCTTGCGCTTCTGCATAAGACGCTTGCGGTTTCGCATCATCAAGCTGAACCAATAAATCGCCTTTTTCGACCTTGCTGTTTACTCCGATCGCAATTTGCTCGACACGGGCCGCAACCTGAGTCGCCACATTGACCGAACGCTGCGCCTCAAGCTTGCCAACTAATGACAGAGACTGAGCAACAGGGTGGGAACTCACTTCACCGAGCGTTACTGGGATCTCACGTGCCGAGCGTCCAGCCGGCTGCTCGGCTGCCACTGACTGGCTCTGGAAGTAGAAATAACCGCTACCTGTTAGCGCGGCAGTCACCAATGCCGCAACAAGGACCTTTTTCATTGTGGAATCCAATTTTTATAAACTGCATGCATGATATCTGAACAAGGGCTGGATCGGGGTAAAGAAGTGTAAAGAAAAGCAATGTCACATTTACCAATAAGGCTATATTGTTGCGAAAAACGCTGATAACGCCATCACAATCAACAATATGATGAAAATACCAGCAAGCAGACAAAAATAGTAAGGAAAAGGGTTTACAGAACATCTCGGTTTGCTAATATGCGCTCCGCACTTGTGGAGGGGTTCCCGAGTGGCCAAAGGGAGCAGACTGTAAATCTGCCGGCTCCGCCTTCGATGGTTCGAATCCGTCCCCCTCCACCATTATTCTTGAAAGGTGTTCCTGACTTGTGTAAGGTACGTCTTTCCGCTAGTTGAGATTACTCCTAGCAACCAGAACCCTGTGGAGGGGTTCCCGAGTGGCCAAAGGGAGCAGACTGTAAATCTGCCGGCTCCGCCTTCGATGGTTCGAATCCGTCCCCCTCCACCATCATTTTGAAAATTGTTTAACTCATAAGAGTTGCCGACAGTTTTCTGGCTATATAAGCCAACACAAATTGCAACACCCCGTGGAGGGGTTCCCGAGTGGCCAAAGGGATCAGACTGTAAATCTGACGGCTCTGCCTTCGATGGTTCGAATCCATCTCCCTCCACCACCATTATTGAAAACGGCATTAGCGGTTTTCTGGCTATAAAAGCCAATACAAATTGCAACACCCCGTGGAGGGGTTCCCGAGTGGCCAAAGGGAGCAGACTGTAAATCTGCCGGCTCCGCCTTCGATGGTTCGAATCCGTCCCCCTCCACCATCATTACTGAAAACG
>NZ_PYMB01000022.1 GCF_003026455.1 Photobacterium rosenbergii | reverse complement strand
GCCGTCAAGCGTCGAGGCCACGGTGGCCGATTCCCCCGGCGTGTTGATGAGGATCGAGGTGATGGTGCCACCATACATCGATCCGTAATAGATCCCCGACAGCATGATGATCGCCGTGGTTGGGTTAAGGCCGAAAGTCATCGGGATCAAAATCGCGATCCCTGCAGCAGGCCCGAAGCCCGGGAACAAGCCTACTACCATGCCGACAAAGGCACCGATGAGTAGGAAAAGCATGTTGGTCGGAGTGAAAGCAACCGACAAACCAAATGATAAATTATCAATTATTTCAGCAAAGAACATGACACAATCCCTTGTGATTAATAGAAGTGACGGAAGAATCCATCCGGTAATCCTGCCTGCAACCACACGTCAAAAAGTAAGTACACACATAACGGGAATACGATGGAGTAGCTGATGTTCTGGATATGCTTGCCACGATTAAAATAAGACAAGAAAGCCAGACAAAAGACCACCATAGAGACAATCGCACCGAGCGTGCTGATGCTAAAAATGAGTAGCGCGATACACACTGCAACGACCAAGGCATCCTTTTGGTAATGTGCCTGTTCGTCAGTGGGGGCAGCCTGCTCGTGTTGGACTTGCTGCTGTTCCCTTTGCTGCTCTCTTTGCAGCTTAAGAGCTTGGATATCCTTATAAACATTAATACCGGTCGTAATGACTAACCCCACGCCAATGATGAGGGGGAAATATCCAGCCCCAGGACGGTTGTTAAAGTCATAAATATCGAGGGTTTGTAAGCCGTAAAGGGTAAACCCGACGGAAAATAAAAAGGTGCTGACTGAAAACCAAAAACGCATAACAACTCCTTGGCTGTGCGGCATGTTGCCGCACAGCCTGCCCGATTACTTAATGGCACCAATGTTTGTGAGAACCCGCTTGAAGTCGGCGTTGGTTGCGGCAAGATTTTTAGCAAAATCATCGCCCCATACCGTGTTGCCTGACAGGCTGTTGGTGGTTAGGTATTCCTTCCACTCAGGGGTCTCAACCACTTTCTTCATGGTTTCTACCCACCATTGCTGGATGTCTTCATCCAAGTCGTTTGGCATCACGACACCGCGTGGCAGGGAGAAGGCAAAGTCATAGCCTTGCTCTTTGAAGGTCGGTACATCTTTGTAAACCGTACTGCGCTGGGCTTCCGAGTAGGCTAGCGGACGGAAGTTACCGGCTTTGATCTGACCTGAGACTTCAGACGGGTTCGCCGCGATAGCATCGACACTTTTCGAGGTTAGCGAAGTGACCATACCGCCACCGTCTTGTGATGGCACATAGTCGAAGGTGAATCCGGCAGTCTCGGCAAACAAGCTTGCCACCACGCGCTCAGGACCTGCTGCGCCGGTGCCACCAATGGTGATACGGTTGTTTTTGGCATACTCAACAAAGTCCTTGGCAGACTCAAACGGCGAGTCAGTGCGTACTACGATAAACATGGCATCTTGTGCTAACAGACCAATTGGCGTGAAGTCCTCATAGGTCCAGCCGGTATTCGAAACCAACGGCGTGCCAAGGAAGTTACCGCTGGTCGAGGTCAGGTGGTATGGGTTACCCGACTGTTGGGCTACATAGTTGAAGCCGACCGCGCCGCTGCCGCCAGCCAGATTATCGACACGGATGTTCTTGCCGTATAGTTTGTATTTCTTAAGAATGTCGACAACCGTGCGCGACATTAAGTCGTTACCACCACCGGGACCAAAGGCAATGGTGTAGTTCAGTCTTTTGGTTGGATAATCCAGATCCTTTGCAAAACTCAGTGGTGATGCCAAAACCGCAGCCATAACGGGGACGGCTGCGAATTTTTTGAGTAAAGACATAAGATGTTCCTTTTTATATTGGTTGGGTACTTTACTTATTTCATCGTTGTATTAATTAAGCTGTACTTCTCCACTCAGCCTGATTGACTAACTCTTGCCAAGTTGGTCAATCACCGCATCGCTAAATGCCTGACAGCCCAGAGAGCCACCAAGATCAGCTGTGCGGTAGTTCGGGTTTTCCAACGCCGCATCGACCGCTGCTGTCATCGCCTTGGACGCTTTCAGCAAGTCTTCGCGTTGGTGTTTTTGGCCCATCCACTCAATCAACATCGCCACAGACAGGATCATCGAGGTTGGATTAGCGATATCTTTACCTGCGATATCAGGGGCTGAGCCGTGCTGTGCCTGAGCACAACATTGTTCGTCACTGGCCATCATTGAGCCGGCAAGGCCCAAACTGCCCGACAGTTCGCTGGCCAAATCACTGATGATGTCGCCATAGAAGTTGGTAGCAACCAGTACATCAAAGCGCTCTGGCGAACGGACCAGATGAGCGGTAGATGCATCGACCAGAAGATCGTCGACTTCGACTTCCGGGAACTCCTTGGCGATCTCATTCACTGCTTCCAAAAACAGGCCATCGGTCATGTGGAAGCTGTTTGCCTTGTGAATCGCGGTGACTTTCTTGTTGCGGATCATCGCCAGTTCAAACGCTTTACGGGCGATACGCTCCGAGCAATGGCGGGTAATTTTTCGAATGGATAAAGCCATATCTGGCGAGGTTTTTACTTCGCCCCAGCCTTCGGTCATGTTGCGGTCGGGGTAGAAGCCTTCGGTTGCCTCACGCATGATCACCAAGTCGATGCTCTTGCCTTCGCTCATATTGGTTGGCAGGAATGAGCGGGAACGGGCAGGGCGGACATTGGCATACAGATCCAGCCCGATACGGAAACCGGCAGAGACATTACGGCCGCCTTGCTCTGGTTTTGGATAATCGGCGTGAGACTGAGTGCCAAGGATTATGCCGTCGTAGGTTTTGGCTTTGTCCAAGGTTTCTTGGCGCAGGGTTGTTCCGTGCTTGGCGAGGCTATCAAAGCCGACGTCATCGAAGTCATACGCCAAACCAAGTTCGAACTTTGCATCTGTCGCGCGCAGTACTTTCACTGCCGCTTCTGTGATTTCCGGGCCAATACCATCCCCTGGTAATACTAGTAATTTCATTGTTTCCTCTCGCTTTATAGTGGGTAACAGTCGTCACATTGGGTTAAGACGTTAACGTGCGTTTCAAATACCGGACTGCGCACTCTGGACTCGACAGCACGGTTTTACGTGTTTCCGTTTCCAGTAAGGATTTGGCTACGGAAGAAGAGAAGTGGGCCAGCATGATCACATCGACTTGTACCTGTGATTGGGCCGCCTGAAGCATCAGTTGGTTATGACCTTCAATATCGTTTTGCTGCAGTGCACTACGTGCTTCGGGTACACACACTTGATGCAACTCGGTGGGATAACCAGCCGGATTGTTAGCCTGATCATGAGCCTGATTATTAGCGACTAGGGCAGCATCGAAGAACTCTTGCGCCATGCCAGCCATCGCCGGTTCGAAAGAACCTAGTAGGGTAACGGGTTTACCCATGGTTAGCGCCTCATCAAACATTGCCTGATTAGGCTTCAGCACCGGGATATCCGCATCTTTGGCAATCACTTCGATCGCTTCGCCAAAGGCCGAGCAGGTAAACATCACCGCATCAACACCGCTGTTTTTGGCAAGTTCATAGAGGCTGGCAACCCGTTCGAACAGGAACGGTGTTAGAGAGGCTTCTTTAGCTCGCTCAATACTCAAGGTTTCATCCCACAGGTGGACAACTTCGGCTTCAGGCCAGTCATTCTGAAATGCGCTCTTGATCGGTGCTATCGCGATATCGACGGCATGGATTAAGGCAACTTTTATCTTGGCTTCTGTCATGGCTGCTCTTTTGTTTTCAGTGGTTGTTTAAATTGTATTTTGTAAACACTAAAAACATTATTGGTTTATCGGTAACGGAAAGTCAACACTCTGTTAACTAGGCTTTAGCTGCGAGATGAAAGGCTGGGTTTTGAAATAAAATATATTTAATTTAATGGCTTATGTATTGTGTGAGGTGAGAGGGTAATGGCAAAAAGCAGATAAGTGCGCGGTATTGTATTTTGAATAGTGTGACTGGAAACACATTTAAAACAACAAAATCGCAACAAAATACAATTTGTTCACAAAGTGCAATTTTTAAGTGATACTGTTGAATAAGGTGAGCAAATATCTATAGATTACGCATTAGCTCAAACCACCTAAATCCTTATTAAAAAACAAGATAATGAATAACAAGGCAGCCAATGCCGAAGCAAGAGTGACAGTTTTATGGAAGTAGCAGCCAACGGAAAACGTGCAACGTCAGCAGAAATATTAGCCAACCGAGTACTTGAACATATAGCCGATAACGGGCTTGAAGTCGGTTCGCACATCAAGGAAGTTGAGTTCTCCAAGGTGCTCAAGGTATCCCGTTCGCCTATCCGAAATGCTTTTGCTTTTCTGCAAGATACTGGCTTCCTCGTCAAAAAGCCCAATCAGGGGTTCTTCCTCGCCAAAGTACCTGAAACCAAAGCGACGCCATCTATTGCGGTAACAGAAATAGAGCAGACCTACCTTGCGCCGATTTGCTACAACATTGGTCAGGATTACCTTGCCGGAAAGCTCAGCAGAAGCTTTACCGAAAATGAGTTGATCAGCCGTTATGAATTGAGTCGCAAAGCGATCCAAGAAGCTTTAATTGCTATGGAAAAGGATGGCTGGCTCAAGCGCAATATTGGCTACGGCTGGGAATTCAACGAGTTTATTTCATCTCCTACCGCTTATGCTCAAAGCTACCGCTTCCGCCAGTTGATTGAGCCCGAAGCCTTGCGTGATCCGGGGTTTACCATCGACCAAACGGTTATCCAAATGCTTCGGATGTCGCAGATCGATATTCTCAATAACGACGAGAAACTGGTATCGGCTGCAGAAATGTTCAATGCTGGTGTCTTGTTCCATGAGTCTTTGGTGAACATGTCCGGTAACGTCTTCTTGCTCGATGCCCTCAAGCGGGTCAATCGCCTACGTCGCTTGGTCGAATATAACGTCAATGGCAAAAGGCCGATCCCAAGGCAAGAGTGTGAAGAGCACCTTCGTTTACTTGAGCTCATTGAAACCGGCAAACTGGCTGATGCCGCCAATTTTCTGGAAAAGCACCTAGCACGAACAGCCAAGCAAAAAGAAGAGATTGCCAAGAGCTTGTTTGGGTAGAGGAGTCTTTTCAAGATCATGTTGGGGTTTCGCGTTTATATTCATGGAAAAGGTAATGTTAGCATTGGCTTTTTTAGAGCTTCATGAGATGTAAGAGTAAGGAATAAATGTTCTCGAAAAGATATAAGTTTGCTGAATGGTCTAAATCTGGCATCCCAGCAGTTGCAGCAGGTGTGTATGCAATCTGGCATGAGGATAAGTTGGTTTATTGCGGGATGTCAGGTCGTCAGATTGAGAAAAATTTACACAAAGCTAAGTTTGGTCTTATTACACGTATTCAAAGCCATGCATCAGGTCGTTTAAGCGGCGACCAGTTTTGTGTCTATGTAGCAAACAGGTTAGTTATACCAAGCTTGAAGCAATCTGACTTACCGCGTTTTGCTTCAGGAGAGTTAAAATTGGATGAGCTGACAAAAGCCTACATACATGAGCACCTTGAGTATCAATACGCATTAGTTCAATCTAGTGAAGAGGCTTATGATATTGAAAATAAAGCCCGCTCAGGAGAGATTTTTGGCAAAGTGCCTCTATTAAATCCAATTACATAAGTGATTATTACCTCTAACCGTATACCCAAAGAGAAAACCAATGATTCAATGGCCCTGTATATTCAAACTCGAAGGCGATGATGAACTGCTTTATCTCGCCTAAGAAGCGAGCCTCTTCGCTGAGTTCGAGTCATTCATCTGGAGTGATGACGATTACCTGATAGATAGTCAGGGGCAAGGCTACAAGGTCCGTGAGGTTCAAGCGGGAGCATATACCTATGAGTCATTCGGTAACCCACTCTCTGTCTTGGAGGTTACCGATCTTATTCAGGCCCACGAGTTCTCAAAAGCAGAAGTCTGTATAACCAAGATTCAGTTTCTGTCTGTGGGTGAGGCGATAAGGGCTTTGGCGGTTTAGCTGTAACCAACCAATAGCTATACCTTTGGACAGCGGCAATGCGGCGTTATTAGAGACATTAACAACGGCTACACTATGCCGTTGTTTCCTTGGGTTTCTTCACGACGAACAGAAACAGTGGATACGCTACTTCGACACCATCGAAGTTTTCCTGCCAGATTTCATAATACTGCTCTACATGCTGAACGCTAAAACCTGCGTTCTCCGCGATAGCTGATAATGCTGAAACATTAAAGCCATTGTGGCCATCAAAGCTCGGGTTATGTTTATGAAATGAGCCATCGTCTTCATACAAGTCGGCAACGATCAAAATGCCTTCATCTTCAAGGGCACCATAAGCGTCAGTGAAGAATTCATCTACATCAGGAATGTGATGAAGTGTCATCAATGTTGCTATCGCAGAATGTTTAGATGGTAATTCAGACAGCCGTTCAATTTGATGGGTTTCAATGTTATCGATATTTGCTTCAGCTATTTTGGCCTGAGCAACTTGAAGCATTTTTTCTGATGCATCCGCGAGGTGAACATGTTCAAACGTATCCTTGAGCTGAAAGCCCAATAGACCAGTGCCACTGCCAAAATCAACAATGCTACGATTAGATTCAAAATGAATCTCTTTGATTTTTACTGCTGTTATTTCAGCGCGCTCAACCTTAACTGGGCATGTATCCCAATTGTTAGCCATGCTATCAAAGTACTGACCCAAATCCCTTTCCTTGTATTCATAGGCTGATGAATACACATAATACCTTGTTATTTATCTGCTTTCCGTGATTGATGCCCGTACTGTCAACCCTATAACTCAGCGTGTCGTCCTGAAACCATCGCGCCAAACTAGCGCCCGAAAGCAGGGACCAATAGTATCGCTGCATTCAGAAGAATGTACGGCAAGTATGAGTACTGATTGCCCGTCAAAATCTATCGTTTTCCATCTATTGGCAAGAAATTCATAGGGTTTTCCCTCCACAACGACCCATAAGAATGTGCCACCAGAACCACCCCACATGGAAGCCGACGTTGAGCAGGAGAACTGCGATGCGTCCACGATTTCTTCTGGTTGGCCATCACCGGTAAAGTCATGGTGTGAGATGGCCTGTTCTGTTGCGTGGAATTCGCCATTCTCAAAGCGGGCGCACTCTTCTTTAGCATTTTGAACAATCTCGCTCGCGGCTGGGGACGGATCTGCGCCGAAAGCCAATGGGGACAAACAAAGAAAAATTAGGCTGATAGTTAGAAGGGACTTCATTTAAACGTTCCTATTTTCACTGCACGGCACATTAAATGTAGCAATGAAGAATGAAAAAGCCGCCTATAAAATAGCTCTACTTGTGTAGAGATTTTGCTGCGATTAATGACGATTGGAGAGGAAGGATTTTACGTGCACGGTAGCGGGGTAAAGCCCTCTAGGCGAGGGCTTTAGATGACTTTAACTTTTAGGCTCAATATAAATAGCTGTTCCACTTACTGTTTGTGCAGAGACAGGAATCAGATATTGATAATCAGTTCCTTGCCCACCTAGCATCACAGAGTTTCTAGTCCCTGTTGAATCAAGAATAATTCCATTTGCCCCAATTCTTGCTGCTTGATTCTTTAGTTCTTGAACAGCGTAGTTCACTGAACCTTGTTCCGTAAAACCAGCGTCACTGGAAGCATTAACAATGGCTATTGGCTCATAGTTTGTCGGTATTTCTAAGTACAAACGCACTTTGCTCGGGTCAATTGGTGGACGAACTTCACCGACAACAATGGAAGAGCCAGACGCACAGCCAAATAAAAATAGTATTGATATTAGGTAAAGAGCTTTAAATACCTTCATAAGTATTATTCTGCAAGGATATGAGTACGTAGTATTTTAATGGCTTACATTCATCTGAGCCGCAGATGAAATATTAATAGGTATTTCAGTTGGTAAGTTTATTTAACTTTGCTCTTTATAAGATCCGTGTGAGTAATTTCCAATAAGGTTTAATAGGCTGTTATTTCCATAGTTTTCATAACTATATCTGAGTGATGATATTGAACTCTTAGTGCGCTTGATGGGAACGTTATGTTAAATATAGGGAATGTCATTCTTGTTAATTAACTCGAAACATCAATGTGTTAGAGAAATTATTATTCCATCAGTTGCGTAACGATGAATTGAATAAATAAGCGCTATGGCTAGTAAGTTGACCGAAAACTACATTTTCCGAAAGTTTGTCTGTGGGCTGAGTAAAGAAAGGGTAGCTGAACTATGTTTCAAATCTGTGAGAACCGTCACACGCTGGGATTCAGGTCATAAGATACCACCGGAGTGTAGACGCCTGATGAAGCTTTATTCATGTAGAGATCTTGCAGCGATTAATGACGACTGGAGAGGGTGGCAAATCAAACAAGGGGAGCTGGTGACGCCGAACGGATGGAGTTTAACCCCAGACAGGATCGTAACAGGGAATGCACTTCTACAAATCAGTGCCGAGAACGATAGAGAAATGAAGGCCGCCATCATCAGAACAGCAAGGATGCTTAATCGGCTACCTAGAGCCTGATGTCGATTTAAAAATAATTTTTTAGAGAAGGTTGTGAGTGAAGAAAAATTCAACATATCACGATTCTATCACAATTTATATTTCTAAATTTCAGTACTTTACCTCTTAAAGATGAATGACTCAGGCTTTCTATTTCTGTAGGTTGATGATAGGAGATTAAGAATGAAAAAAACACACGTTGGATTCAACATTCCAGGACAAGAAAATGTATATATCGAGAGGTTTTATAACGACGAAGGAACAGTAGCAGTCAATACTATTCTGAGCTGCCCAGATGCCAATTGGAGCTATAGTATGGACATTTTATCAGAAGAAGAATTTGAGTTATTAACTGATAGAGATGTACATCAAAGTGACAAAGAAGGTATTTACATACAACACCTTGGCGGTGAAGTAATCGAATACTTTACGTTTTACTAATTTACACCTGTTAAGTAAAGCAGTTAACGCAGATCAAAACACTAGACTAAAGGGAGAGGTTTGTGGCTAATCGAAGTCCAGAACAAGACTTGATTGATGGTTTCATTAGTTCATTGTCACGTATAGAGGACGCTGATTATCGAATACAAACTTTAATCAATAGTAACTGTAAAGCTAAAAAATTTGCTGACATAGAATATGTCTCACATAGTGGTCAACGATGGGCTATTGAAGCTAAAAGTAATGATTCAAAAGATGCTCACAACTCAGTACACAAGATTTTCGGTGAGCTACTAAAAGAAACAGGACGAAATGAGATACAGGAACGCTCCATTGGTATACTAATCCCATTAGATGCAATAGCGTTCTACAGTCGATTGTTTCAAGCTATAGATAGAGATAAATTCATTAGATTTGGCACCTTAATCCCTGTGAAGAGTGTCTTTGCGTATGGTGACGCTGAACTTAAAATGATGTCTTGGCCAGAGCTGTACGACGCATTTAAGGCTAACTAACGTTAGCTACAAAAAAGCCCCAATTAAGGGGCTTATTCATTTGAAAGCTAAACATCGTTACGAGCTGTAGGGCATGACGACCCCTTAAACTTTCCCCCCGTATTACTAGACGGGGCATCAAATCAATGCCGCTACACTGTAACAAGCCCTCAAGCAAAACCTATTTTTTGCTTAGATTTATAACGCCTAACATAAGGTGCGCTACGGTGAACTAGCCAAGCATACCGTACTCCACACCAAAACCGCCGAGTGTAATGCGTCACCTTGATGTTTTTGTTAAATGCTGGAAACTACAAATTTAACATCGTAACCAGATAACACATGATCTGGCCACTCATCCGTGATTAATGACACCTGCTTATTTCCGTAAACCTCAATCAAGTTTTCAGCACACATAATTGCATTCTTCATATTATCGGAAAGAGGTAATTTTAAGCTAGATTGACATAATAACTCTGCCATCTCTGATAACTCATTCAGCGCTATTACTTCCCTACTTTTGTCGTTGATATTCAGTTTTAACTTTAATGTTATTGCTACATCCTGTGAACCTTCAACGTAATACGCAATATTATCAGGAATTAACCCATCTCCAAGCTCATGCATCGGTGATAATGCAACCCATTCATTACCGTATTGATTATTATAAAAACCTGTTTTCAACCCTTTGTGTGATAGATACTCTTTGGCTTCATATGGCGACCAACCATCTTCAGGAGAGATGTCCAGAGGATGTTTTTCAGCACGTCTTACTTTATGTATATGTGCAAATGTTTTAAACATATCGCCACATGAGTTGATATTATTTCTTGCCACATGACTAGACCACCTTTCTAATAACCTAGTACGGCAGTTAAACAACAAAAATGCACAAGTCAAAGTAGTGTATCTAAGCCAATTGCTTTTGATTGAATACCTTAATCTGACAGAGACTTGCTCGTAAGTTGTATAGACCATCATTATAAAAATAAAAGGAAGGTAAAACAGTGTTAATAATGGTGGAACAATAAAATCATACAACGTTTTCTCTTTTGCAATTTCGCCAAAATTTGTAATTAACATATATATAGTATAGCCAATCACAAATAAGCCAAAAGTAGACAGTAGGTATTCAAGCAACCGTTTAACCACAACATATTTTTTGTCAGTACCAGCTATTGCTAACATCGCACCAATAAATGCTAATAAGGGAACTAAAACTACCTCCGCCAACAACGGAAAACTATAGACACTAACCACAAACTGAATAATTGCTAGTAACTTCAGATTACCAACTACTGAATGCTTAAAAAAATTCTCGTCAGTTTTAATCGTCTCAAGTTTAAAGAGTGACATCAAACCAACAGAAGCCCCCCAAAACAATGTGTTCTTTACTTGCTCTACATTCCATAAGCCCATCTCGGATAACATATAGACAATCGTGCCCATATAAATAATCATCAGCGATAGCACAGACATTATATTTTTCACAAAAAAGGCTTCTATAACACGTTTAAATGATTTTCTAACATCCTTCATTTTTGGGGATTTTATAACATAAAATGAAATAGCCACAACCCAAAGAGCTATAGCTAATTCTCTATTATTAAATATTTCCACGATACCTCCCTGCAGCATTTAACGCCGCGGTAAGCTGCGGCTATGTAGTTGATTGTGTTGTGGCAGCGTAGCGACCGCCACATAAACAAGCGACGGAATAGCCGTCAGTTTGACCGCCTTGTTAGCCCTTAGTTTGTTCAAGAATTTTATTGTACTCTTCTTCGCTTATTGGCCTGACTTCAAACACCCAAAAAGGTCTATTTGAGTAGCCCTCATCTTTTAACATTTCGCTTATTTCAAATTGAAAATCATGATTATAGAAAGGGTGAGGAGTTTTATGAGCTTTAACTTGCTCTGGATAGCTTAAAGCCATGACTAAACGTGGCGATATTTTGTGTACATTAGCTCGCCACCCTTCGTCGTATTGATATTTATAGTTACCCTTAATAAAGCGATCCACCTTTTCTTGCAAATAGGCGACCTCTCTTGACTCATTGTAACTATCTACCGCAGAATTTATCCCCCAAATTACCAGCGTTCCAGCGCCAGCGATAAATGCTAATGCCCCAATACCGATAGCTAACCCCTTCCAGTGCTTTAATAGTATTGCTCCAATACCAGTAAAAATAATACTTGCAACCAGAGAGGCTATTACATTGGTCCAAAACTCAGGAATTTCCATAAATCATCCTTGTTAATTAAATGGGGGGCTAACGCCCA
Source organism: Photobacterium rosenbergii (assembly GCF_003026455.1). Classification (GTDB taxonomy): domain Bacteria; phylum Pseudomonadota; class Gammaproteobacteria; order Enterobacterales; family Vibrionaceae; genus Photobacterium; species Photobacterium rosenbergii. The sequence continues at coordinate 63,841 of NZ_PYMB01000022.1, read as the reverse complement.
ATTAAGGTGTGAAGCACGCTTCCACAACACTCAACTTGAACACTGTAATCACTTAACTTAACCAAAGCCAAAAATGCCAAGCGTGCTGAATCACTATTAAATTGTTATAACGCTTTTACACTGGCCTTTCGTAACTATCTAAGAAAGCTTGCACCTCATCAGGAATAGGAATGTCTAAAAGCTTTATATTCTCAACAGCACACTCTATTGCCCAAAAAGCTTCAACCTCTATTGGATAATAGAGTTTAGCCATACTGTCAGCTGCGTTATCCATATGCTTTATTGTATTTTTACCGTTAAGTAGAAGCTTTTGTAGCTTTTTCCTATCGTTAAAACCAAAGTCAATCTTCTCTTGGATTTTTAATAAATTATCAACAGACTCGGAGTGTCTATCGGGTTTTCCAGTAAGCACCCTTACAAATTTTCCTAGAAGCTCCTCAGAAACACAGGCTAAATTCATTGAAGTGAAGTAGCGACTATGTAGGTCGTATTCATCAACGGCAGCTTCTAAATATTCTAGAGCAATTTTAACTTTTGAATACTCATGCATTTCAGACATTGCACCCAACTTCCAAATCGTTATAACGCCCTGTTAAGGTGTGAGCAACGCAATACCAAAGCCACCGCATACCACCTTAAACACTAAACGCAACGCATAGCAAAAATGCCAAGCGTTGCGAATCACTCTTGAACAGATTGTTAGCTTTCTTTTTCTCCCGTGTTTTCTGGAGATTCTTGATCGATTAAGCCCTTTTCAAGTTGAATTCTACGTAACTCTCTAATTAAATTTTCACCCTCAAAGGATAATGACCAATAGTCATTTTTATCACTTACAGGATGTTTCTTATCGCTTGGTTTTATTAAGTTTAATGCTGACAAATCTGCCAACCAGTGGCTAACATGATTTGTTGGAACTGGAGCATATGCCCTCACATTTACCACGCCATAATACAAAGCAATATCACCACCTATTTTCTCTGGCGTGTTCTCTACCATCAAATTAGGTGCAATTGCTTGAAAAATGCCGAGTAAAGTTCCGTCTTTAGGTTCACTCCAGTCTGTAGCTCCATTTTCAAAAATGTAAATTTTTGCTTTATTTTTCCGAAGAATTTCAAACGTTTTTTCACTTTGTGTTTCTTCGGCTTTTCGACTTATATCTTGTTGTTCTAACTCTTTTACTTGCTCTCTTAACCCTGCATTTTCTTGACTAAGCCTTGTTAACTCTTTAACTAACTCTGGCGAATTAGATACTGTGTCAGAGCGAACCCAACCGACTCTTGGTGTAGTTTGCATAGATTTCATCAAAGCTATGGAAACCTTAGCATGGAGTTCATCTTTGGAACTCCAAAAATCCACAAGGCGACTTTTTATTTTAGACTTGAACAATTCCAGCGATTGTCTTCTCTCGGGAGCTGTTTCCATTTTGTCAGCAGACCAACTTGCAGTGTCAGCAAGTACAAAACCAAGAACAGGAACAGATTTACTCACTGCATAATCGTATTCTTTTTCTGTATAGCTAATCCCGTCAGCTGTAACAGAACCATACTTATGAGCAGCGATAATTACATAGTAATCCGACTCATCGATCTGCCTCTGGATTATTTTCCACTGCTCTTCATCTGCTGCACTAAACATTTCCATCCCAACAGGAATATGTCCCATTTCCAAAATGGCTTTGATAACTTGATCACGCTCAACCTTTAAATCTTCGTAAGTAGAGCTAACGAAAATCTGAAATTTCTTATCCATTTTTAACCTATAATTTTACGATATCTGATAAGTTCGACACGAAAGCTAACATTTTATTCTGCGATCTTGTTTCGCATATCCACCATTAAGCAATCCGGTAGACATTATGGTTGTTATGTTAAACGCCCAACTTAGCTTGCTTTTTCAAGCCACTCATTCACATAACATATCAATACTCTTATTTTTGCATATGAGTGTTTGCAAAACCATACTCTTATGGCTTGAAAGTTAGTGACTTATCCAGAAGGCGATTTAGGTCAAACAAAGTGAAGTTTGTTTGGTGCTGCGGTGCTGGGATCTGGCTCAAAATAAAATTCTTTCTATAGAAAAAAGCCGGCATGGTGCCGGCTTGGGTAATAGTTAGTTATCTTCGCTTTGAAATTATGCTGCAGCTGTTGATACTGCCGAGCGGATGAGTTGACCGAGTTCGTCCCATTTGCCTTGGGCAATCAGGGATTTATCGATCATCCAAGAGCCGCCGCAACAGATAACGTTTGGCTGGGCAAGGTAGTTGTGGAGATTTTCTGGATTCACCCCTCCTGTTGGCATGAATTTTAGTTGTTGGTATGGCGCTGCAATGGCCTTGAGGGTCTTTACGCCACCGTTGGCTTCGGCAGGGAAAAACTTCAGCGTATTCAAGGCAAAGTTCATTGCCTGCTCCATCTCACCGGGTGTTGCGACACCGGGAATAATGTCAATGTCGTTCTCGACACAGTACTTCACGGTTATCGGGTTAAAGCCCGGGGAAACCACCATATGTGCGCCAGCATCGACAGCCTGTTGCGCTTGTTTGGGCGAGGTAACGGTACCTGCAATAACTAATAAATTAGGATACTGCTGGCTCATGACACGAATAGCGTCAAGGGCGACCGGGCTACGTAGAGTAACTTCGGCAATCGGCAAGCCATTATCAACCAGTGCCTTGGCAAGTGGAGCAGCGTCTTCCAGCCGGTCTATTTGGATAACTGGGACGACTTTCATCTCTTCGAGGATCTGTCGTGCGTTGTCCATGCTATTTAACCTCTGCGATGAAGGCTTCTACCTGGGCTTGGGTTGGGATCGGAGCAACGGCTCCATAGCCAGTGGTTGTAAGTGCTGCTGCGGAGTTGGCGTAAAATAGAGCATCTTCCAAAGACTTGTCCTTGACGACTTGGCTCAGGAATGCACCCGAGAAACAGTCGCCAGCACCTGTTGCGTCAACAGTATTGACCTTGTGGCCACCGGTGGTGAAACGGCGATCAGCGGTTGCGACCATAGCACCGTCAGCACCCATTTTGAGGATTACATTCTTTGCCCCTAGGTTTAGGTAGAAGTCGGCAACTGCGTTGGCATCTTCAAGCCCTGTCAGCATACGGGCTTCATCAAGGCTCGGCATACAGAAATCAACCAGGCGGGCGGTTTCATGGATCACTGCGCGGGCTCGTGATAGCGGCCATAACTTCAGGCGAAGGTTGGTATCGAAAGAAACAAGAGTATTGTTCTCTTTGGCAATTTCAATTGCCTTGAAAACGGCATCACTGGAGCTGTCGCTGATAGCATGTGTGATTGCCGAAGTATGGAGGAGTTTGGCTTGGGCAATAGCTTGCTCTGGAAGTTTCTCTGGGTTGACCAATGATGCCGCTGAACCTTTTCGGTAAAAGGTAAAGTGATGGCCACGCTCGTCGTGGCTGATGAAGTAGATTCCCGTTGGGGCATCTGGGTGACGCTCAACCCATTGGGTATCGACGCCTTCCTGCTGCCATAAATCAACGAACTGATCACCGAAAACATCATTACCTAGGTGTGCGAGCATGGCAACTTTGGCGCCCTGCCGTGAGGCACTGACTGCGAAGTTGGAAGTGTCGCCACCGAAACCACTCAGGTAAGAAATAGGGCCTTGCTGATCCGGCAGTTGGCTGAACTCAAAAAGTGGTTCACCAAAAGAAAGAATGTCGATGCTCATAATATTTGTCCTTGTTCAGGCGGCTTGCGCCGCCTGTGATTGATACGGGGTGTGAATTAGATGCGGCCGTATTTCGCTAGGCCTTCACGGAGTGAACCAGATTGAATAATTAGACGGGCTTGCTCCAGTTCGCGGTCGTCGATTGACTTTGCAACTTCCAGTACGTCCAATACCTTGTCTTTCGGTACACATACCACGCCGTCGATATCACCGATGATCAAGTCGCCCGGGTAGATAGTGACTTCGCCGATGGTCACAGGTTTGTTAGAGCTAACCGTTTTAAAGCGACCCAGTGTTGTCCCCGGTGAAACTGTTTTTGCGTAAACTGGGAAGTCGTAGTCGCGGCGGATTTCAGCCAAGTCGCGTAAACCACCGTTCAATACTGCCCCTTCGTGCTTGTTGGCTACCGCGCCAGCTGTCATCAGGCCACCCCATACTGCAACAGTCTCTAGTGCTGCACAGCCAGAAATCACGATGACCGAACCTTCTTCAGATTCGTCGATAGCATCCAGTGCGTGCTGTGGAGGAAGGTTTTCTTCAGCAATGTCTTCAAGAATGGTTACTGCTGGACCAACGATTTTCTTTTCGTTGATACGGTTTTTGATCTCAAATGGAAGGAACGTCGTTTCGCCAATAATTTGATCACAGGCATCTGCGATAGAAGCTGTTGAGAAAATAGAGCGGTAACCTTCGATGATATCTTTGCTAAACATAGTCTTGTCCTGTTTGAATAAAGTTTGAAATAGTGAAATTAATTAACGGTTAACCCAGTTTTGTGGTGCCTGTCCGTCGAAGACGCGAAGGACTTCTTTGGCACCTTTGTGCTGGAGTTCAATAACGGATTCTTCGGTGAACCACGCGGTGTGGTCGGTACAAATCGCATTTGGCAGCGACAACAATGGGTGGTCGTGGGCAACAGGTTCTTGTTCGAATACATCGATACCTGCAGCAAAAATCTGGTTTTCTTTCAATGCGTGGTACAGGGCGGTTTCATCCACCAAACCGCCGCGCCCGGTGTTTACCAAAATGGCGCTTGGCTTCATGGTCGCCAGAACGTCGGCATTGATCATGTGGCGGGTATGCTGGTTTAACGGTGCATGCAGGGAGATGAAATCTGCCTCCTGACACAGGGTTTCTAAGCTCACGCTGACCACACCTGCTTCTTTGGCTTGTTCCGGTGTCAGTGCCGGGTCTGAAACCAACACTGATTTAAAGCCAAGGCCCGATGCTTTTTCGGCAAAGCTGCGGGCAATGCGACCAAAGCCAACCACACCGAGTACCTTGCCTCCTAGGCGGAACATAGGTTCGCTTTGTCCCATCCCCCATTTTCCTTGGCGGACATCAGCATCGCGAGTTGGGATACGGCGTGTTGCAGCCAGCATAAGGGCGACAGCATGCTCAGCCACATCTTCTGAACCGTAGTCCGGTACGTTCGCGACATATATTCCCTTTGCTTTTGCTGCCTTTAGGTCAATGTTGTCAACGCCTACCCCGTAGCGGACGATGACCTTACATTTCGCCATCACCTCAATCATTTCGGCATCAACTAGCGCTTCGCGAACCATCACGGCATCTGCATCTGCAATTTCTTTCATTACAACGGCTTTGTCTGTACCGATAGGTAATGCGGTGAAGTGCGCGTTGTGGGCTTTTAGCACTCGTTCTTCTTCTTGGTAGTGCAGGTATCCAGGTTCTATTACAACGACCTTTTTCATTGTCTCATCCTTAAATCTGACATGTTAGTTTTGATTTATTCTTGTTTCTGTATCCGATAAAAGACAAGCTTATTGGTTAAAAAATGTGACGAGATGCAATAAAAAACAGATAAAAACCACCCGAATTGGGCGAAATAAGACCGTGATCACTTGTTGTAATATAAAAATTGAACAACAATGACCTCGAAAACTAAAATGTCAAAAGGATCGACTGATGAGAAAAAGTACCCTATGTCTTACCCTCTCTCTTGCCCTGGCGGGAATCAGTGCTCAGGCTTATGCCGAAACCACTATTCGTGTGGGGCATGGCGCGGCGGATACCTACCACATGCATAAAGCGTGGGTAAAATTCAAAGAAATCGTGGAGCAAGAATCGAACAACGAAATTACTGTCGACATTTACCCCAACGGCCAGGTGGGAGGAGACCGCGAGCTGACAGAAGCGGTGCAGGCTGGCATCGTTGATATGACGGCACCGGTAGTAGAAGTCATGGCCGGTTGGGACCCTGCTTTTACCGTGCCGGGCCTTCCTTACACTTTCGCTAACCGTGAAGCGGCTTTGGAAGCACTCAACGGTGACTTTGGCAACAAGTTGCTAGCCAAGATGGATGACTTTGGCATTAAAGGTGTGGGCTGGATGGAAAATGGCATCCGTAACATCACCAGCAACAAAACAGTCACTGAGCCGAATGACTTACGTGGCGTGAAGATCCGCACCATGCAGGTGGAAGCTCACATGGATGCCTTCAAGTCGATGGGTGCCAACCCGACACCGATGTCGTTCAATGAAGTTTATTCGGCCCTGCAGCAAGGTGTAGTGGATGCACAGGAAAACCCGCTCGGGCACATTTACTCGTCACGCTTCTATGAGGTCCAGAGCAACCTGACGCTTTCAGGCCACGTATATTCGACCCATATGGTGCTGGCAAACCCTGACTTCTATTACAACCTTTCAGATGAAGACCGCGCCTTGGTGGAGTCGGCATTGTCTCGCGCCATTGATTATCAGCAGCAAGTCATTGCCGATGAGGAGCAATTACAACTGGCTGCAATGAAGGCAGCGGGAGTGAAAATTACCCAGCTAACGCCAGAACAGGTTGGTGCCTTCCAGGATGTAACAGCGCCTATCCGCGAAAAGTACTTCAAGATGGTTGAGCCTGAGCTGATCAACAGCTTGCCGCAGTAATGTGATGCGGCTTGGCAGCGCGGTGGCTGCCAAGCCAGGAGAACAAAAATGAAATGGTTGAGAGCTATCAACACAAACCTGGAAGCTTGGCTGATTAATTTCTTACTGGCTAATATTGTTTTTTGGATTTTTTTACAGGTGGTGATGCGCTACCTATTCAGTAACTCTATTCCTTGGAGTGAAGAATTCGTTCGCTGGTGTTTTATTTGGTTTATCTGGATTGGGGTGAGTTACGGCTTTAAAACCCGAAAACATATTTCGGTGACGGCACTGGTGAATATTTTGCCGCAGACAGTGCAGAGGGTGATCAGTCTGCTGGTCAATTTAGTCGTACTTTGGTGCATGGTTAAATTGTTCATCTACGGTTGGGATCAAATCATGAGCCCGATTATCGCTCGCCAGTCATCCATCGTGCTGTATTGGCCGTTGACAGAAACCCGGGTCAGCATGCAATGGCTTTACGCTTCGCTGCCGGCAGGGGCATTGCTGAGTGCCTTCCGTTTGGCACAAAACCTCCTTGAAGATATTCGAGATATGTTTGCTACCAAACAACAAGCAACTGAACAGAAATCAGAGGAAACAATATCGACTGGCCAAATGCAGCAGCAGGGAGGGAATTAAAATGGTTTCAACTACCTTATTCGGGGTCTTCTTATTGCTGGTCTTACTCGGGGCACCGGTGGCCATTTGTCTTGGGGTTTCGTCGCTTATTGTCTTGGAATACTTGCCGGGCACACCCAATATCACTTTGCTTGCAAAAAGCGCGGTGATGGGGGGGAACTCATTCCCACTGGTGGCAATCCCGTTGTTTGTTCTGGCGGGCGAAGTGATGCAGCGCGGTGGCCTATCGACCCGTATTGTTGGCGCAGCCTATAGCTTGGTCGGCCATTTCAAAGCAGGTTTGGCATATGTGAATGTACTGGCGAGTATGTTTTTTGCGGCCATTTCGGGCTCCTCTCCTGCCACCGTTGCGGCGATTGGTTCGAATATGATCCCCGAGATGGAGCGGGTGGGGTATAAGCGGCCTTTCTCGGCGGCATTGACTGCAGCTGCTGGAATTACTGGGGTGATGATCCCACCTTCCATCCCGCTCATCATTTATGGTGTTACTGCCAACCAGTCGATTGGTAAGTTGTTCCTGGCTGGGATTATTCCGGGCTTGATGTTTGGTCTTGGTTATATGCTGGTGGCTAAGATGACCATTAACAATAACCTTTCGCCGGCTAGCCGTGTTTCTCAAAAGATGGTGCAAGCCATTGAGGGGAGCCAAAAAGAACAGCAAGGTGGTTGGCGCCAACATTCTATTTGGGCATTGATTGTACCGGTGATCATCCTTGGTGGTATTTACGGGGGGATTTTCACTCCGACTGAGGCCGCAGGGGTTGCTGTTGTCTATGCCTTGTTTGTTAGCCTGTTTATTTATCGCGACCTGAAAATATCAGATTTAAACGGTGTCTTTTTAAAGGCTGGCCTGACTTCGGCGACAGTGCTTGTCATGGTTGTAATGGCGTCTTCGTTTGGCCGCTTGCTTACCCTTGAGCGGGTTCCGATGGAAGTGGCTAACTTCATTACAACCGTGTCAGAAAACCCATTGCTGGTATTGCTGCTGATTAACATTATGCTGTTGATTGTTGGTATGTTTATGGAAACAATCGCTTCGATTATTATCCTAACGCCGATCCTGCTACCTATCGTGCAAACAATGGGGATTGACCCGGTGCACTTTGGGGTAATAATGACAGTCAACTTGGCGATTGGTTTCTGTACGCCGCCACTAGGGGCTAACCTGTTTGTTGCCACCGGGGTTGCTAACGTTAGTTTGGAGGAGTTGGTGAAATCTATCTTGCCTTTCTTGCTGGCAATGGTGGTGATGTTGATGATGGTGACTTTTATACCGCAGCTGTCTTTGTTCCTACCGTCAATTCTTCTATAAGCTATTGATTGCTTTTGGAAAGAATAACAAGTAACTGGTATAATCACGCAGTACTCAATACGGGCAACGATAGGTTGCCCGTTTCATTGATAGTGAGCTTTTATGAAACAAGACCTTCTCAAAGACATAATTTACCGTCGAATCAGAGACATGATTGTTGTCGGTACACTACCGATGGGCATGAAGATATCGGAAACTGTGCTCGCAAACCGTTTGAATGCGACCAAAGCACCGATCCGAGACGCAATTAAACGTCTGCAAAGCGAAGGTCTGGTTCAAGTAAAACCGAAAAGTGGCACCTTTGTGTTTCACTTTACGGCTGAAGAGTTCCATGAGCTGCTTGAGTTCCGCTACCATATAGAATCTCAGGGGTTGAAGCTTTCATTCCAAAAGAACCCCAAGCAGCTTATCCAGGAGATGTGCTTTATTCTCGATAAGATGGAGTTGTGCATTAATTCGGGAAGCACTTTTGAGTATTTGAACCTTGATAACGAGTATCACCAGATCATGATTTCATTGTGTGATAACCGTTACTTTCAAGAATCCTACGATTTGATTTCGGCCCGTATGGCAACAGTTCGAAACCATCTTGGCAACAGCGAATCACATATGTTGCGCTCGTTTGTTCAGCACAAAGAGATTATCGAGTCGCTGAAGAATAATGATATCGAACATGCCCAGCACCAGTTGCTATGCCACATTCTTCCAGAACACGGCGCATTCTGGAATATGAAAAATATCAGTACCTGAGTGGTAAAACGCGGTACCTGTTAAGTGTTTTTAAAAATAAAAAGCCCGGTATCTACCGGGCTTTGTTGTATTGGTGGGGAACGGCTATTTCGCCTTAGCCTCTATCGCATTGCGGTTCAGTGCCGCGAAGCGATAGATGATATGGACAAACTTGCTAAATGGCATCGCGACAAACAAGGTGAACACGGTGCCGAGGTGGATAGCCAAGGTCATGCCCATCAACGAGGTGTCCCTGACTGCCAGTAGCAACAGCCCAGTGATGCTGACCAGCATCAGCAAAACTAAGAAGGCAACATCCATACCGAACATGCTTCTTACCGACGGTTGCTCGGCAAAGTTGATTTTGGTCCACAGCAACCCAGCAGGGCCGATGATCAGGCCTATCCCTCCCACAGTTCCCAGCACAACCGGTAGGCTGAAGTAAGGGTAAGGTGCCGGCCAGCCAAAGCCATAATCATAGACGGTGGCGACCGATGTTGCGGCAAAGCACAACAGGAAACCGTACATCATGAAGTGGTGGAACATCCTACGTGTATTGGAGAAAGATTCGTTTCGTGTATTACAGCCTTCGCCGTTGCCGCCAAGGTGGCGTAGGGTCAGGGCATCTTTCAATGCCGGGATCAGGTTATCTCGCGAGAAAAATTGTTTGAGGCTGTAGCCTGTTTTGCGCCAAAAGCCGACGAAGGACATCACCAAGGCGGCAATGACAAACAGCATGGCTCCTCCCATCAGGGCAACCATGGCGTTGTGAGGCATGATGGCATAGAAATCGCCTTGGTGTTCGCCGAACAAGACTTCCGGCGATTGGATAGCAATCGCGATCAGGATAGCCAAAGACACACTGACCAAGGTGAGCATCGAAACAAACAAGCCGTTATGGGCGATCAAACCAGACAGTTTGCCCGGCCAAGCATATTTCTTGTAAGTTTCGTTCCTCAAATCTCCCAGCGCTTTGGGCACATTGAGGTTGAACGGATGCGGCGCAGTGTACTGGCAGGCATGGTAGCAGCCTGTGCAGTTGTGGCAGAGGTTGGAGAGGTAATCCAGGTCTTCATCGCTGAACTCGCGCCGTTGCTGCATCGCCGGAAATACCGCACAAAAGCCCTCGCAATAACGGCAGGCATTACACACCTCCATAACCCTGCGGGCTTCTTGGACTTTGTCCTTATACTGGGTATTCCCCTTGTCGATGAAGATGATATCTTCCTCAAGAATTTGCGCCATGGCTTGCCTCCTTGCCTGCAATGCGTCCAAATACGGTTCCGATAGTCATGCCTAATCCGGCAAGGTAGCCTTTGCCCAATACGTTACCGGCCATCACTTCACCGGCTGCAAAGACATTTTTCGATGGTTGTCCGTCGGCCATCAGTGCCCTCGCATTTTCGTCCACTTTGACACCCAAGTAGGTGAAGGTAATGCCTGGGCGAAGAGGGTAGCCATAAAATGGCGGCTCGACGATTTTGCGTGCCCAGTGGGTTTTGGGCGGGGTTAGCCCCTCGGTACAACAGTCATCCAAGACAGTATTGTCGAATGTCCCCGGGGTAACGTGGGCGTTGAACTCGTCCACAGTCTGCTGCAGTTTGGCCGGATCCAACTTGAGCTTGGCCGCGAGTTCCTCAATGGAGTTGGCCTTGACCGGCGGAAATACCGAAGGCATGAAGTTGTTAATAGATTGGCTGTCGATGATGACATACCCGATCTGATCGGGCTGGGCGGCTACGAGGCGACCCCAAATCGCATAGCGTTTGGGCCAGAAGTCTTCCCCTTCATCATAGAAGCGCTCGCACTGGTTGTTGACCACAATACCGAAAGAAACGCAGTCGAGTCGGGTGACGATCCCGCCATCGAATTTAGGAGAGCGGGCATCAATGGCCACGGCATGGCATTGGTCTGGCTCGCCGACAGGCTGGAAGCCGTTATTGATAAGCTCTTTGAGCAAGCGGCCTTTGTTGTAAGGGGTACCGCGGATAATAAAGTTCTCTGCCGCAGGCCCCCAGGCTTCTTTCAGCCAGTCGATGTTGGCTTGGAAACCACCTGCTGCCACCACTAAGCTGTTGGCGCGGATTTCATAGGGAAAGCCTTTGGCATTGACCACCGCTTTTTTGAACACGCCGTCTTCTATGACCAGTTCCTCGACTTCGGTGTCGTATTCGATTTCCACCCCCATTTTTTCTGCCGACAGGTAGTAGGCGTTCACCAAGGCTTTGCCGCCGCCAAGGAAAAACGCATTGGTTCGTGACAGGCTCAGGGTGCCGCTCAGCGATGGCTGGAAGCGGACGCCGTGGGATTTCATCCACTCACGGACACTTTCAGACTCGCGGATAGCCATGCGGGCAAGTTTTTCATCGGTATTGCCGCCGGTGACCCGCATCAGGTCTTCCCAGTATTCGTCTTCGGAATAGCTTTCGCTCAATACGTCCTGCGGCTCGCTGTGCATGCAGCGCAGGTTTCGGGTATGGCGGCTGTTACCGCCGCGAAAGACTTTGGGGGCGTGTTCGATCACCAGAACCGACGCGCCTTGCTCCCTGGCACTGATGGCAGCACAGAGTGCGGCATTGCCACCTCCTACAACCAATACATCCCAGTGTTTTGATAAATCAGCCATTGATTTGCTCCGTTACCAGCCCATAGAGTGCTGGACTAGTGTTAATAATTGTTCGCCTACCACGCCGCTCGGGTATTCCAGCACCATGACGTAAGACATGGTTTCTAATACCCCGAGCGTCAGCCCTGTCAGCACGGCAGTCCGTGTCCAGCTGGCGTTGGCTTCTTTGCGAAGGAAAGTGATATAGAAAAGGGTCACAGCGGGCAGGAACCCGGCCAAGATTACAGTTCCGGCGAAACCACCAAACCACCACAGGTAGTAGTAAAACGAGCGTTGGTATTGGTTGTCATTTTCCAGATCTTGCAGCTCGACAGCCGCGGTTTGGGTACGCCCAAGCCGCCATAGGTGCCAGGCCATGGCAATGATCATGGCGAGGCTCACGATTCCGCCAAACACACCACCGAGTAAGCTCAACTGAAGCGCTTCGTAGCCAGCCCAGATAAAGAAAATCAGTATCACTGCGGTAAATAGCTTTTGCTCGGTTGAAATCTTGGTTGATGCTTGTGAAATTTCCGGCTTGGGTTGTTTTTTGAAACTAAACCAAAGCGACGCTGCCGTTAGCAGGGCAATAATGATAGTGCCGGGGCGCAGGAACATCTCAGCGCCGTAAAACTGCATCGCTTGGTAAAGGTAAGTTTCGATGTTTCCTGCCAGGACAAAGCCAATCAGGAATGCCGGTCGAGGCCATTCGAACCGCTTCATGGCCAAACCAAGGATACCGACAGCAAACAAGGTCAGTAGGTCGCTGATATCCCTTGTCGCTTGGAAGGCAGCAAAACTGATCACGACCAGCATGAACGGTGCCATCAGGGCGTAGGGAATCGTAGTGAGCTTGGCGACTTGGCGCGAGAACAGCAAACACAGTCCGGCTCCGAAAATGTTTGCGATGGCCAGAGACCAGACGATGGTATAGGTAAGCCCGAGGTTGTCACTGACCATAGAAGGACCAGGCTCGATGCCAATTAACACCATGCCGCCGAGGAACACCGCCATACTGCCGGAACCGGGGATGCCAAATAGCAGTGTCGGAATTAGGCCGCCACCTTCCTTGGCGTTATTGGCAGACTCGGGAGCCAATACACCCCGTACGTCGCCCTTACCAAACTCGCTATTATCTTTGGCACTTTGTTTGACGTGGCCGTAGGCGATCCAATCCACTACGTTGCCACCCAAACCCGGAATAGCTCCAATCATGGCACCGATAGAGGCACACCTGACACATAACCAGCGGTAGAGCCACATGTCGCGGATCCCCTGTACCCAGCCAGAGCGCAACTCGCCCTGGGAGATAGCACCGCCTTGACGCAGCAGGTAGATGATTTCGGGAAAGGCGAAAATGCCCAGTGCCACTACCACTAAGGGTAAGCCATCGTAGAGGTAGAACATGCCAAGTGTCATGCGCTCTTCACCAGTTGCAGGAGCACTGCCCACACTACCAAGCAATAGGCCAAGGCCACACGCCATCAGGCCTTTGCTGATACTGTTGCCAGCCAACACCCCAACCATACTGAGTCCCAATATTGCCAGCATGAATAACTCTGCCGAACCGAGGCTGAGGATCAGTGGCCTTGCGACCAAGACAAACACGGTTAAGATCAGGGCGCCGAATACCCCGCCGAATAGCGATGCGGAAAAGGCAGCACCAAGTGCCCGAGCAGCCTGGCCTTTTTTGGCCATCGGGAAGCCATCGAGTACGGTGGCCTGTGAGGCACTGGAGCCAGGGATCCCCATCAAAACCGAAGTGAAGGTATCGGAGGTTGGGATCACCGCAACCAACCCGATCAGCATTGCCAATGCAGGTACGGTGTCCATCCCGTAGAGAAACGGTAGCAATAGCGAAAGGCCGACGATGCCGCCGAGGCCAGGGAAGACCCCGACCGCGAGCCCCATTAGTACCCCAGCCAGCATGTACAGCATGCTTTGGGGCTGGAATACTTCAGCTAGTGCTAAAAAGAGAGTATCGAACATACATCACCTCTAGAATCGGGCGTTGAATCGTTCTTTTAACCAAGCTTGGACCCAGGCCTGATCGTCCTTGCTGATTGCTGTCGCTTGTTTGTAGAGCGTGCCTATATTGTCACCTGTCGCAGGGCTATAAGCCCCTAAAGCCAGCTTTGATGCTTGGATGAACTCAGGGTTATTGGCGATTTTCTCAAAGGCAGCTTTATAGGTAGAAATCACCTCGGGATCGGCATTTTTAGGCAGCAAGACCAGTTTTTGGGCAGGGAAGCCGGGGATGAAAAAGGCTTTCCAGGCTTCAAAGGCAGGGCCAGACGGTGCCTTACCATGGATAGATTCATAAACTTCGGCAAAGTGCGGTAGGTCTGGGAACGACGGGTCGCGAATAAGGTTGCCTTGTGAGTCAAGCGCCCCCCAACTCATCAAGGGAACAGCTTTGCCTTCTTCGACGAGAGGAGTCACTTTCGACAAATAAGCCGACGATGTCTGGTAATCCAGGTTCACTTCGCCACGTTCGAATGCCAACCGCGCTGCACCTTTCCCAGTCATACCAAATACTGGTTTGACGTCCATCCCGAGTAGTTCAAAAGCCAGAAGGGGAATAAGATCGAGAGAGGTTGGGCCCTGACTACCGTAGGTAAGTGCCGACTGGGTATTTACTAACTTTTCAGCAGTATCAATATTCAATTCTGGGTTTACGTATACCACCCCACCAGATGGCGAGGCAAAAACGGCTTCCCAGTCAAGGTAGTCATAACGAACACGCTTATCATCCAAAAGCCATGGCAGCTGGGTTGTCCCAGAGGTACCCAGTAACATCAATCCGTCTTTACGGGCCCGTTTCTGGAAGAAGTTGGCACCTTTTATCGAGCTTCCTCCCGGCATGTTCTTAATAACAATAGCTGGCTGACCTGGTAGGGCATCTGTGAGGTAAGGAGCGATAAAGCGTGCCCAGCGGTCAGTACCGCCACCTTCTTTAAATGGGATCACCCACTCGATGCGCTTGCCGCTAAAGTCTGTCTCAGCCACCGCAGGGGCAGAGATACTGATGGTGGAGATGGCGGCAATAAACACACCGGAAATAAGCCGTTTGAATTTGTTCATGTTCGCTTCCTGTATATCCGTTCGGGTAGGAGGTGTTGTTGTTTTTATTTTGTATTGCATTGTATACAATGCAATACAATAATTAACAATATATCAACATCGGTCAATAAGTGAGCGCCAAAGTATGAGCTGAATCGACTTTTTTATTTGGTATCTGTGGTGTCATCAGGTGTTGGAAATGATGTGTTAGTACATTTAAGTTTATTTAAAACAATGCTTTAATTGTTATTGTGAATAGAAGGGAGCAAGGGGAGACTGATGGAGCAGTTTTACGAGTGGTTCAAACCTTCAGTGTTAACAGAATTGCAATTTGCCATTCTGATTTCATTGAGTTTTGTAACATCGGCGATAACGGCAATCATGGGGGTTGGCGGTGGTGCGGCCTTGATTGCGGTTATGGCGAGCTTTATGCCGGCAGCGGCGATCATTCCTGTTCATGCAATGGTACAGCTCGGCAGCAATGGCGGCCGTTTATTGCTGATGCGCCGGCATGTTGTCCGCCATTTCGTGTTGTGGTTTGTGGTCGGAACAACCATTGGGGCCATGATTGGCGGCAATATCGCCGTGTCTTTGGAGCCGGCCTATATCCAGTTGATCTTGGGCGGATTTATCCTTTTCAGTTGCTGGGTACCCATTGCCTCTGCGCTCAATGGCAAAAAGAGCCTGACCTTGCTCGGTTCGCTGACTTCATTCTTGACTATGTTCGTTGGGGCAACGGGACCGTTTGTCATGGCCTCTATGCGTCATGTTATTAATGACAAGCAAAAATTGGTTGGCACTATGGCTGCGCTAATGACCGCGCAGCATTTGATCAAGGCGGTAGTCTTCGGTGTGCTGGGCTTTGCGTTTGCCGAATGGCTAGGCGTTATTTTGCTTATGATTTGTAGTGGTTTTTTTGGCACAATGGCAGGCAAGGCATTACTTGAGCGGGTTTCAAACGAAAGGTTCCAGCTAGCGTTGCGAATTATGCTGACCTTGCTGGCGTTGAGGATGCTGTGGTCTGCGTTCGGGCAACTGTAATAGCCGGGCGTCGAGCGACTCGCTGATTTGAAAAGGAAGATAGATGAATACGATAGCGGCCTTATCTGCTGAGGATTTTAGCTTCGAGCTTGAAGCAGAGGAACAAAGTGCTATTGAGGGTACTTCGCGGTCGGAGTTTGCTTATCACATGCTGCGAATGGCCCTGCAGCGAGGGGTGTTCAAGCCGGGTCAGCGCTTGAGAGAAGTCGAATTATCAACGGCACTGAATGTAAGCCGTACCCCTATCCGCGAAGCGCTGCACCGCCTTGCTAATGATGGCCTGCTGACTATCAGTGCAAATAAGGGGGTGGCCGTAGCGCAGTTGGATATCCAGCAGGTAATGGAGCTCTACACCATGCGCGAAATCCTGGAAGGGGCTGCTGCAGGGCTAGCCGCGACGCGGGCGTCGGACATGGAAGTGATGCTAATGCAGCAGTTGCTGGATGAAGACCGGCAGTCGGCGGCGGATGATTATGCCCGCCATGCCCTGATGAACCGCCGGTTCCACCGTACCATTTACCAAGCGGCCCATAACCCGTATTTGCTCCGTTCGCTCGATGGCCTGCGTGATGCGATGGCCTTGCTTGGCAAAACAACCTTGAGCGACCCAACCCGTTGGCAAACCGCCCTTGAAGAGCATCAGGCGATGGTTGATGCAATTAAAAATCGTGATGCCTCCGAGGCAGAAAAGCTCGCTCGCTCCCATGTCCAAAATGCGCTCAAAGAGCGTATGAAGCAGTTCATGCAGTAACTGTTGCTGACAAGCATAATAAAAACAGCGCCGCCTTCGATAAGAAAGCGGCGCTGTTTATTTTCAGGAACTGTTTATTTTCAGTCGTTGTTCACTGGCTCGACAAGGTAGTCATGGATAGTGACTTTTCCTTCATCAAGACTTACCGACCAGGTTTCGTTGACCAACAGGTTTACACTCTCACCCTTGAGTGCTGAATCCTCAAAGCTCTCGGCTTGTAGGCGGATACGAAGTTCAACCTGGTACAAGTTAGCTTGCGTGTCACCTTGCGGTTTGACTTCAACCTGTTCCACTTGGTGGTCACAGCCCGGTTTGAAGGTTGCTCGGGCGATGGCATACCAGTCACGGAAGCCTTCGTGGCCGATAAAGGTACCTTCCGGCATGGTAATGTTCACATCATCGGCCAGAAACTCGGTGAAGAAAGCATTCTCTTCCGGCAGTTTGTCGAACTCTGCGAACCAGTTGGCGACGAACTTCTGGATCTGGTTGTCGGCTGAGCCAGTAATTGTTGTGATTTGCGTCATCAGTGCAGCTGCATGGTCACGGGCACGACTTTCTACATCTTCCTGGGTGTTGTATACACCAGGAATGTAGACCATGCGGTGGCTGTAAACCGGTTTGTGGTACACCATGCCAGCAAGGTAGGCAGTCTGCTGCAGTGGGTACATGAATAGCTCAACCGTGAAGTGGTTGTAACCCAGCGGATCGTAAGACTCTTCCGGCCCACCGATGGTGAAAGAAAGAATGAAGTCTTTGCCCTTCAACTTATCGCCTTTTGAGCCATAAGCAAAGTTGTATGAGAAAACATCGTCGAGATATTTCTTCAGCAGTGCCGGCATTGAGTACCAGTAGAACGGGAACTGCAGTACAACGACATCAGCCTTCAGTAGTGCTTGCTGCTCTGCTGCCACGTCGATTTGGTAGTCTGGGTATAGGCTGTCTAAGCGGCGTACTTCAACGCTGTCCAAGCCTTGTTGCAGTGACTCCAAGATCACTGTGTTGGTGTAAGATTCGTTTAGGTTTGGGTGACCAGAAATTACCAGTACGTTGCTCATTGTTTTGCTCCCGTTCGTATCGCTCTCGATTTGATGGGATAAGTGTATCTAGCCTTATTGGTAATTTTTAGATGACGTTTTCTTAATTTATTATTAGGCTAAAGCTTATAATGCTTATTCAGTTGTCATTTCAGTGAGGCGAGTGTGAACGGTGCAACCTACAACCAGCTAATGATGTTCCACACCATAGTTAACGAGGGCAGTATTTCCAGTGCGGCACGCAAACTTGAGATTGCCCCGCCATCGGTGAGTCAGGCGCTGAAGACCCTCGAGCAGCAAATGGGGCTACCTTTGTTTACCCGCACTACCCGAAGGATAGAGTTGACCGAAGCGGGCCTGCTTCTGTTCGAGCGAACCCAGGGGGCGATGTCGGAACTCAACTTTGCCGTCGAGAGTGTGAAGGACTTGAGTGAGGACCCATCCGGTAAGGTACGGATCACCACTCCCCGGTTTGCCTATCAGTACCTGCTCAAGCCGATTTATGTCGAGTTCTGCCAGCGCTATCCCAATATCCAGTTGGAAATATCTATCAATGATGCGGCGGTCAATATCATTAGCGACGGCTTTGATATGGGTATTCGCTTCGGTGACCGAGTTGAAGAGGGCATGGTGGCCCGCCAACTTACGCCGCCGACTAGGGAGTCCTTGTTCGCTTCTCCAGAATATATTGATAAGCATGGCATGCCTGGCACGCCGGACGATTTGAAACAGCATAAGCTGATCCAGTACCGTTTTATCGCTTCCAACCAACTGGCACCGCTGAGGTTGAATAATCAAGGGCAGGATTTAACGGTAGATATGCCGCTCGGGTTAGTCGTCAATGATACCGATGTGATGGTGGATGCGGCGGTCAATGGCTTGGGTATAGGCCGGGTGATAGAGCCGATGATTGCTGATTTGCTGGCGGATAAACAGCTCGTGCCCGTATTGGAGCCTTATTGGTACCCCTATTCTGGCCTTTATGTGTATTTCCACCAAAACACACAGAAGGCCAAGCGGGTGCGGGTTTTTATCGATTATTTGGTCGAGAAGTTGGCTAGCTGATTATTCTTGCAAAAACTTCTGTGCCACTTCGACTTCTTGCTCTTTCATCAGCTGGTGGGCGGTTTGCATGTGTTGTTGCATGATGCTTTTCGCCAGCGGTGCGTCTCCTGCTCGAAGGGCTTCAACCAGTTGCTGTTGGCTTTGTATGCCTGTTTGCCACAACTCATGATTTTCAGGCTCATAGAGCTTTTTGTAGATAGTGAGATCGGTGAGCATTTGTGCTGTGAAGCGAACAATGAATTTCAATAGCTCGTTGCTTGAATAACTGGCGAGCAAGCTGTGGAACTCAATGGCAGCAATATGGTGCTCCCGCTCCTGGAAGATATCGGTTGGCGGGGTGCTGTACTTTTCTATTTGCGACTCAAGCTGTTGCAGTTGTGGTTCTGACAGTTTACCTGCCAACATGGCTGCGACATCTGGCTCAAGCGATTGTCGGACTTGGTAAAGATCGGAAATAGAAAGATCTTTGAAGAACAGATAATTACTTAGTAGTGACTGTGCTTTGCTTTCTCCCATTTCAGCAACAAACGCACCGCCTTTGGGGCCAGTTTTGGTCGCCAAGATCCCTTGTGCTTCCAAAATACGCATACTCTCACGGACGGTGCTTTTCGACGCATCAAAAAGCTCCATGACCTGTAGCTCGTTGGGAAGTCGATCACCAGGCTGTAAATTCTGTTCGACAATCCATGATTTGATTGACTCAGCAAGTTGTTGGGTTCGTCTGCCTTTCGTACTGCCTGCCACAATTACCTCGAAGTGCTTTGTTGCTACTGAATGGACTTGCTGTTAGCGGTTGATTCTTACCAATAATTTATCTCTTGTCATCATTTTTTCTCACCGGAAAGACGATTAAAAGTATGCCTATAAAGGATTATTATTGGCAAAAGTTCATCATTTATCATGATAAATAGCTTTATTTTGGTATTTATCATGATAAATTACAGCCAATCATGAGCAAAAAAAGACCGATTGATACATGACTGGACTAAAGGAATGCGCCAGCCTGACTTGGGAATGGTTGGAAGAAATAGCAGGTTGTTCGCAAACATCGAACCCAGATATTGAGGGGGTGACTCGGTTGTGTGCTTCGAAGGAGCACCGCCAAGCGAATGGCAAATTACGCCAATGGATGCTGGCTGCTGGTATGCAAGTCAGATTGGATAATGCCGCCAACTTGATTGGGCGTTATCAAAGTAAAGCGCCTAATGCCAAAACGCTGATCTTCGGATCGCACCAAGATACAGTACCCAATGGCGGTAAGTACGATGGCATTCTCGGTGTTATTGCGCCTTTGGCTCTAGTCCATCAGTTCAACAGCAACAATACCGAGTTTCCTTTCCACATTGATGTGATTGCGTTTAGCGACGAGGAAGGCACGCGCTTCCAGTCAACCTTGCTTGGTTCAAAGGCTATTTCGGGCACATTTGATCCACTGATGCTAGAGGCCACTGATGCACAGGGAATGACTATGCGCGAGGCGCTAGCACAGTTTGGTTGCCGTCCTGAGCTTATCGAAAACGATGCCTATCAATCTGATG
The DNA here is from genome assembly GCF_003026455.1 of Photobacterium rosenbergii. Classification (GTDB taxonomy): domain Bacteria; phylum Pseudomonadota; class Gammaproteobacteria; order Enterobacterales; family Vibrionaceae; genus Photobacterium; species Photobacterium rosenbergii. The sequence goes on along the minus strand of NZ_PYMB01000022.1, from coordinate 43,490 downwards.
AGGTGTTGGGGTTTGTCGAGCTTCATATCGAGCAAGGGCCGCAGCTTGAGCAGGCCGGGCTACCAGTCGGTATTGTTAGTGCTATTACAGGTATCGAGCGCCATACCTTGTCGATAAAGGGCAAGGCAGGACATGCCGGTACGGTACCGATGAACATGCGCCAAGATGCCTTGGTTGGTGCGGCGCAGGTTATCCATAACTTCGACCAGTTGTGTAAGAGCCAAGAGGATTTGGTGGGCGTGGTAGGGAAAATCGAAAACTTCCCGAATGGCGTCAATGTGATCCCGCAACAGACAGATATCACCATTGAGCTACGTTCGCCGAACGACAGCTCACGTCTAGCAGCGCGCTCGGAACTATTAGCAGAGATTGAAGAACTCATGGCGGCATACAACCTGTGTTATGTGCACAAGCTGAGTTATGAACAGTCTGCAGTGACATGCTCGGAGAGTTTGTCGTCGCTGTTGGCACAGGCGACATCGGCGGTAGGTATTGAGCCTATGCACTTATTCAGCGGCGCGGGGCATGACGGTTTGGCGGTTACTCACCTCACCGATATTGCCATGTTGTTTATGCGCTGTAAGAATGGCGTCAGCCATCACCCTGATGAAGCGATCACTCAAGCAGATTTATTGTCGTCGCTTGAGGTGCTTCAGCAATTTTGTCTATTGCTCAAAAGCGATAGCACCTGTAGCTAGGATTGCCTACAGAGTTTAGGACAAGGCCTGTTTCGCTGGCGTCATTGAGATGTGCGGAATTCCAGTGAATGCAGGCTGATAATTAGGTACGACGGAGAAAAAAGATATGGATATGACAGACAAGATGGCTTCAGAGGCAAAGCGCCCTTGGTATAAAAATATGCCTGACCCTATGGTGCTGATTTTTATGATTTTGGTTGCGACTTATGCGCTGACCTTTATTGTGCCAGCCGGTGAGTTCGAGCGCATTGTCGCCAATGGCCGCACCACAGTAGTCCCTGAGTCTTTTGCCTATTTAACCGATACTCCAGCGGTTCACTTTTTTGATATTTTTGTCGCCATTCCACAGGGGCTGATCAGCGCAGCGCCCTACCTGTTTATCGTGTTTATAGCTGGCGGCTTATTCCACATTTTGCAAAAGACGGGTGCACTTGAAAATGCCATTGGTGTGGCAGTAAATAAAGTCGGCGTTAAAAACCGTAACGTTATCATCACTGTTGGTACCTTTATTTATGGTTTCTTCGGTGTTGCCGTCGGTTTTGAAAACAATATTGCCTTGGTGCCAGTAGCTGTGTTGATTTCAGCAGCGGTGGGTTATTCCTCCCTTGTGGGAACCGTAATGGCAGTTGGCGGTATTGGTATTGGTTTTGCCCTGTCGCCAATCAATCCTTATACCGTGGGCGTTGCTCAGGGAATTGCAGAGTTGCCTACTTTCTCTGGGGCGTGGCTTCGTACCTTGATGGTGCTGACCTCTCTGGCTCTTTTGGCGTACTTCATTTGTGCCAAAGTGACAAAAATGGACTTCAAAGAGCCTGAAGGTGTTGAAGGGCTGAAGAAAGATCTTTCTGACTATCAACTGGGCGGCAAAGACAAAGCCACATTAGGTGTTTTCTTGGCTGGCCTTGGCATCATGCTATACGGCGTGTTCGCCAACGGTTGGTATATCAATGAAATTGCTGGCCTTTTCCTGCTAATGGCGATTGCTATCGGCATGGTTAACGGGCTAAGTGCCAACGGTATCGTCAAGCAGATGATGGAAGGCGCTTCTGGGGTGACGGCGGGTGCGCTAGTTATCGGTGTGGCTGCCTCTATTCAGGTTATTTTGGACCAAGCCCAGATCATCGACACCATTGTTAATGCATTGAGCTCGCTAATTCAGGATATGCCTATCGCGGTATCGGCTATTGTTGCCAGTGTGGTTCAGGGCGTTATTAACCTATTTGTTCCGTCAGGTTCAGGCCAGGCAATGGTCACCATGCCTATTCTTGTACCTGTTGCAGATTTGGTGGGTATGAGCCGTCAGTTGATGATCACTGCATTCCAAGTCGGTGACGGCCTGACGAACCTGATTGTTCCAACGTCTGGCGGTACGCTTGCGATGCTGGCTCTAGGCCGTGTGTCTTATGAGCAATGGCTGAAGGCGATTTTGCCATTCATGGTGCTGGTTTACGCTCTATGTTGGGTTGCACTCTTCATCGGCCAATTAGTCGGTTATTAATTGGCTTTACAGACTGAGAATCTATGACGATTTCACTTATTCACTTTAACCCAGAGACAGGGACTTCTGCATCTATCACAGCAACCGGTGGTGTGTCCGTCGGTGGCTATGTGAACCATAGCTGGCGTGGTCTAGGAGGATGTGCCACCCAAGGGCTATTCACTAACCCTTGGTATGCCGAGAAAGCGAAGCAGCTATTGGCTGTGGACTATCAGAGCGGTGCGGTTATCGAGCGGTTGAAAAGTGAAGATGCTGGATTTGAGCAGCGCCAGTGTATGGTGATGGACAAGCATGGCACGGCGGCATTCATTCATGGCAACGAGAACATTCCTGTTGTCGGCTCGGTAGCTTTTCCGCATATTGCTGTCGCTGGCAATATGCTGGAGAACGAGAGCGTACTGCATGGCTTTGCTGAAAGCTTTATCCATGCGGTATGTACCAACCCTGAACTGGTGTTGCAACATAACGCGGTGCCAAGCTATTGCGAAGATTATGAGCAATCATTACCCGAAGTATTGATTAGCGCTTTGGAAGCGGCGCTCGCAAGTGGCGGTGATAAGCGGGGAACTTATTCGGCTTCGCTGCGTGTTGAAAGCCTGACTCAAGCTCCAATTGATATCCGGGTGGATTGGTCTGATAGGAGCTTGATTACCGATATGCGCAAGGTGTTGGGGCACGTAAGAGGTGATAGCTTCCAGTCGTTCTTGAGCCAATTACCGACAGCGTAATCTTTCACTTGATGGAATCTATTTATGACAGAGCCTGCATGAGCAGGCTCTTTTTTAAATTTGTTTTATCTACAGTCGTAAGCGGTGCCGAGCAAGGAAACCGAAGTGGTAAAGTTGTGCGGGCTCATAGTCACAACGGTATCGGCGCCCATGTGGAATGCGTTGTTTTTCAGCTCGTTGACCGCACCTTGGATGAGCGCATCATTGCTGTAGAACAGGTAGGAATACCAGTGGCCTTCGTTACCAGTGACTTCACCGACCCAGCGGCACTTATCGAGGCTAGGAAGGCTGGTGGTGAGAACGCGGACTTGGTTAGCTTGCGGCAGTAGATCTTCGCTTGGTGCAGCGCAGCCGAATAGAAACAGGCTGAACAAACCTGCCAATAGTATTTTTCTCATGTCGCTTTACATAGTCCGCTGGTGAAACCCAAAGTCGGCGCTAGGTTAACACCTAAATTGCCGTGTGCTAAGTGATTTTTAAGTAAAAACTCAGGCTGTTTGATAGCTCGAGCAGCCCTGTGCTATCAAAGGGTTGGGTTAGCTTCTTCTTAATGGTTCCATTTTTATCAAAGCCATCTATGCTCATCTAGGTATGTTGGAAATAAGCACTGTGGTGGACGGGAATGGACGAAAAACAGAAAGTAAAAGATCTTCTTGTAGCAACACGGTTTGGCGTATCGGCATTGGAGATGGAAACCATCATCAATGTGAACCGAGATATCGCCTTAGGTATCATAGCCGAACTGAAAAACGAGGGGGAGGATATCCAAACTTTCGGCGAGGAAGAGAACCCCGCCGAATTGGTACTTTATTCGATAGGCGCTATCGAAGAAGGGATTTGAATATTAAAGGCTTGATAGGCCCTGAAAGATAGCCGTCAACCCGCTGGCAAGGCAAAGCAGTAAGGCAAATTTCCTGACGACTCCCTGTGACAGGTTGCCGACCACCTTGTTTGCCAACCAGTAGCCCAATAGCGCAGCTGGAAGCAACGGCAGGGTGATTTGAATGTGCTCGACGGTAAATAGCCCATAGAAAGACAGCACAACTAGCGACATGATAGAGGTGATGACAAAAAATGCCGACAGGTTGCCACGCAGTTTGGCGGCTTCTTCATGTTGCATCAACAGTGCCATCGGCGGCCCGCCAATGGACGAGCTGGTACCCATAACCCCAGACATGAAACCGGCAACCAGCATTCTGTTCGGTGTTGGTTTCAGCCTGTAAGGCAGGGCACTGATCCCCACTGCAATCAATACCATTGCCCCCAGCCAAAGAGAAAGCGTAGCGCCGGATACCACGGTTAGTAGGTAACCTCCGAGCAGCGAACCCGGTACCCGGCCGATAATGGCCGACTTCAAGCCGCCGATTGATACACTGCTGCGAAGTTTATGGGCATTGATCAGTGAGATAACTAACGCCACCAAACAGATAGGTGCAGGCACATAGTGCGGCGAAAGCTGGAACAGCAAGGGGGCTGCAACTATCGCTAGTCCAAAGCCGATAGCGGTTTGAACGAATGCGCCAAGAAAAATTAAGGTGGCAGCGAAAAGGACTGTCGACTCAAACATGGAAGGTTCTCAAAAAGCCATTAATAACAGCAGCTTGGTGCTGCTATCTACATTCGGCTATAGCATATCATGGGGCGTTGTTTGGCTAGAAGCTATATTCTTTGCAGGCGAGAATATAGCCTTGAAACGCTAGCAGAGCGGGATGAAGTCGCTTTATCGGGAGTTACGGCGAATGGACGCGATCTCGTCGGCATCTATATTGAGTGACTCCAAAAACTCCTGATGAGCGTCGGGTTCTGTTTTTTCAAACTGCTTGTGCCAGTTGGTCATGTCTTCTTCGTTGAAGCCTGCCCCGCGCATGATCTCGACCCAACGAGCTTTGGTGAGCTGGTTTTTCTCGAGTAATTCCGGCTCTTCCAAAACCATCAAAATGGCCTTTTGCTGTTGGCGCAGGGTTTGGATTTCCTGCTCTAGTGCATTGAATTGATTGCGTAGGGTTTGCTCTTGCTTGACCGTTTTTTTGCGCTCAAGCATCGGGCCAATTTCTTGCACCGGCAGACCGAAAGAACGGTAGGACAGGATACTTTTGAGCCGGGCGACCTCTTTTTCGCCATACCAGCGATAACCGTTATCCGACCGGTTTGCTGGTTGCAGCAAACCCACGCGCTCGTAGTAGAGCACGGTGGTACGGGAAATATTGCAGGCCTTGGCCAGTTGCGTCACAGTCAGCATTGTCACTTACTCAGTTCTAGCTTTTGAATGTCGCTTATACAACATGGGTAAAATAGCACTCAATATAATGGTCAGCCCGCCGAACATAGCCAACCCGTTTGGCGTCTCGGCAAATAGCCAGTATCCGATAGCCATAGAATAAATAATCTTAACGTATTCGACATTGGCTATCACGTTCGCCTCGCCATACTTATAGGCGGTAACGCCAATCCACTGGGCGATGGAAGATAGGACACCTACGCACATCAGCAACAATAACTGTTCGCCATTAGGCCATGTCCAATTTAGCAGGCTAGGTAACAGCGCCATCAACCCGACAAAAATAGCTTGGTAGGCCAGTAAGGTGATTTTGGACTCAACTTGGGCGACCTTGCGAACACAGATCACCGCGACAGCAGCGCCGAACGCCCCAGCCAAGCCAAGTAAGGTGTAGGTCAGTGAGGATTGCTCGAAACTAGGCTGGACCACCATCATCACGCCAACAAAGCCGGTAATGATAGTAAATAAGCGTGAAGCGCTGACCGTTTCAGCAAGGAATAAATAAGAAACTGCCGCAACAAATAGGACTTGGGTAAACCCCAGTGCCGTGGCATCAGCCAGCGGTATGTTGCTGACGGTGACAAAACCGAGGGACAAGGCAGCGAAAGCCCCCAAGATACGGAATGTATGTAATTTGAGGTGCTTGGGCTTTAATAACAAGTCGATATTCTTGACGATAGCGGGTATCAGCAAAGCTACGAATACCAACTGGCGGAAAAAGAGGATTTGGAAAACCCCAATATCATCACTCAGTATCCGGACTAATACCCCAACGAAGGTAAACAGCGCTGTCGACATGAGTGCCAGCAGAATGCCTTTGGCTGTTGGTGGCAAATCAGCCAACGTCGCTCGGATGGATTGTGACACTGTTAGGTGTTGAGAAAGGGAAGGCATAGGAATCAACCTCTGTTGTATAACGAGAGGTGAAAGGTAAAGCCTACACCTGTAGACGGGTCAAGTAACAAAATCCTCTTTGGCCAAACGCATCGGCGTGACCGGAGCGCCATAAAAATCCACTGTTTTGCCCGTTACTTCAGCCCCAAACTGGTTGAGTATGGCGACGGTGGCATCCCTGGCGTCGCTGACAATGTAGTCGGCAATGTTGGTAAAGATATCGGACAGTGATTCGGCGGCTAGCTTTTTACCAATGCCAAAGCCTCGGAAGTTGGCATCGATAAAATAGCGTCCCCAGTGCCATTCGCCATCGATTTCCCAGCAGGCGACTGCGCCGATGACATATTCGCCGCAGCGGGCAACCCACCATACATAAGGCTGGTCAGGATCAAGAGGGATAAGCTCCTCGGGAATGCCTTGCTCACCATTAAAGACATGCTTGATAAGGGTATCGACTTCGTGCTGGTAATTGGGGCTTAGCCTCTCGACTTTGACCCGGAAACCGTCAGGTTGGAAGTTGCTCTTGAATGCGTTCAATCGCAGCGTACGCAAGCCATTTTCTATGGTATCGAGCTGGTCATTGCCCAGTCCGTTAAGGAAAGTGGCGAATGCGGTGTCGGCCGACCGGTTGGCGTGCTGTAGCGCCGCTTTGCCATCGGGCAATAGCTGATAGATTTTTTGCCGCTTGTCGGCAGGGTCAAGCTCAACGGATAGATAGGCTTTATCGATCAATGTCGTCAATGTCCGGCTCAAAGATGCCTTTTGAACATTCAACTGAAGCGCCAACTCATGAAATGAAGTGCTGCCGTTGCGATGCACATAGGTCAGGATATGGGCTTGCGACAGGGAGAGGTTGGAGTTCAGGCAGTTTTTATCGAGCAGCCCCAACTCCCTGATGAGATAGCGCAGTTCACTGCGTATGTTGCTGATAGCGGTCGTTGACTCAGACATTGGGCACATCCTTATGCTTGAATATTTATTCACGCTACCGCTATTTGTTGATAGTGTCAACAAACTAACTTTGCAAGTCTTTACCGCGAGTTTTACTGGTTGCTATACAAGGCTTTGATGGTCTCTTTCAGCCAAGCAATTTTGGGGTTTTGGCCGTTGCGCTTGTGCCAAATCATAGTGAATGGAATTAGCAGTGAATCTAGCTGCGGCTGCTCCAGCGGGATCGGCAGAGAAACCAAATCGGTGTGCATCTGCTGGCAATAGCGCTGGCAGTACTCCGGAGCTGTGGTGATCATTTGATGGCCAGGTTGGGCAGCCATAAACAGCGATTGCTCGAAGCTTGCCATCGTCAGGGCAACATGGCGGGTGAGTCCTTGCTCTGCCAGCACTTCATCCAATGCCCAGCTCTCGCTCTTCTCCCACACGATATTGATATGCGGGTATTTGAGGAAGGCTTCCATATTCCATTCTTCTTGCAGCGCCGGGTGATCTTTTCGCAGGTAGATCTGAGGCAGATCGGAAAACAGCACTTCAAAATCGATGAAATAAGGCAGTAAATCCAATGACTCCTTCGAACGAGGATGGCTCTCCCGGCCGGTAAATCCGATATCTGCCTCGCCACGGGTAATGGCTTCCAGTGAATCGTAGTCCCAGTTGCTTACCTTCACTTTGGCATCCGGATAACGCTGGTAGATCTGCTGCGATAGCTCGTTGAACATGATCAGCAGCAGCGGTGATTCCATGGTGAGATTGAAGTGCACGCCTTTTGGCGTCTCATCACCGCGCTTGGCCAATAGCTGGCTGCCAATTTGCAGCCAGTCGGAGAGATCGTGTGCCATGCTGAGTGCCAACGGTGTCGGCTTTAGCCCCTGCGGGGTTTTGACGAACAAGGGATCGTCAAACCACTCCCTCAGCTTGTTGAGGGATTTGCTCACCGTCGGTGGGGTCACATTTAGCTTCTTGGCGGCCTTGGTGACGCTCTGCTCCTGTAGCAAGAGCTGCAGGGTGAAGAGCAAGTTGAGATCAAGGCGTGCTAGTGATTTCTTCATTGGCTTTACAAGAGGTTGGCATCGAAGGCTGTGCTACCAATAATATTAGAGCTGTAGATATAACACCACCTAAAGCCAGGATGATAATCAGCATATTGAGTGCCGAGACGCCCAGCAGGCCCATCAGCCAGATATAAAAGGCCGAGGCACAGACTTGGGCAATACCAAGAATGGAGCTGGCCATCCCTGCACGCAGGGAAAATGGGCTCAGTGCTTGGCTCATGGTGACACCAAAGCCGATAGAGAAACCGGCACAGATAAGGCCAAATCCAACCAAGTTAGCCATTTGGTTCAAGAGACCCAATCCCGAAGCCAACAGGACGACTGCCGCAGTGGCAAAAAGCCCTTGTGAAAACAGCATCAAACTACGCTGCTTGAACACACCCAACAGGAAGGGGGCAGAGAATGAGGTGAGCATACTGACCAACGCGGTCAGCGCCATGGTGGTTGAGTAGCCGCCACGATCAAAGCCCATCACGTCCATCACCAGCATTGGCGAAACATTCACATAAGTCAGGATAGTCGTCACCCCAATTGAGGTGATGACAACTCGGCTTATGAAAAAACGCTCAAGGAAAGGCTCGGTAGAATCAAGCGTGGCATCGCTGGACTGCTGTGGGTCAGGACCCTCTATACCTTTTTTGCTACGACGGTTCGCATTGCTTTCTTTAAGTACAAGAGTTGATAAAAGGCATACCACGACACCCATCCCAGCCATGGTGCTGAACAGGCTTGGCCATGGGAACTTGAGCATGATCAGGTGGCCGATCACTGGGGCAATCACAGGCACTATGCAGGTGATGCCATTGAGCATTGACAGTACCTTGGCCCGGCGTTGGTCATCGAGCGTATCGCGCAAAATAGCAAAGGCGACGACGTAGCAAGAGCCGGCGCCAACCCCCTGGGCGAAACGGGCTATCAAGAAAATGTTGCTGCTTTCAGCCTGGCCGCCCAGCAGCGAAGCAAAAATGAAGATGATAGCGCCGGTAATGGCAACTGGTTTACGGCCGATGGAATCAGATAGCTTACCTGCAAAGAACATAGTTGTGGCCATGCCTGCAAGATAGACCGAAAAAGCAATATGGAGCTGTGATTCGGTGGCGCCGAGGTCGCTGGCAATTTGCGGCAAGCCGACCAGATACAAGTCAATAGCGGTTGGATAAAGCAGAACAAGTGCAAAACTGCACAGAAGAAACCGGATCATAAATACCTCTTTGTTGTGTCGCGAGAAGTGTAGTGGTGATCCGGCTGGCTAACGAGTTGCCATTTTGACAACAGGTATTTCCATTGGCGACATAGGTTAAGTGTTAGGCTGCGGTGCTGTCCCCAGATTCAAAGTTGACTAATGGCGTTGCTCGCTGAATCAATCAGCGCGATGGCCTCTTCATTGCGGGTTTGGATTAATGCCATAAATAGCAAATCAGTAATACAGTTTTGCGCTGTCCGGGAGTATATCGCCGAGGTTCTTGCCTGTGTTTCATCGGCAATGGTATCGAGCTGGATATCAGCCATGCGCCGGATAGGGCTGTCATTGAGTCCTGTGATGGCGATGAGTGTAGCGCCCCGTTGTTTGGCAATTTCTGCCGCAATGACGACCTCTTTCCGGTTACCGGTAAATGAACACACCACCATGGCATCATTGGCATTGAGGGTTTGGGCAATGGTGATTTGAACATGGCTGTCCAGTTCACATAACGCAGTGATGCCGATCTTCATCAGTTTGTAGGACAGATCTTTCATGACGATGGCTGAGCCACCCAGTCCGACAAGGTGCACCTTGTTGGCCTTATTGAGCACTGTTACTGCCTGATCCAGATTTTCGTAGTCCAAGGCATTGGTGGTTTCTACAATGGCAGAGAGCTTACTTTGCGATAGCTTCTGCGCCATCACCTTAGCGGTGTCATTTTGCTGGATATCACCATGTAGGGTACCTGATACTTCGAGCACCTTTTTGCGAGTCAATTCTTCGTTCAGGGCTTGTTTGAGGGCTGGAAACCCTTTGAATCCAAGCTTCTGGGCCAGTTTGATGATGCTGGACTGGCTGACACTGGCCTGTTCGGCAAATGCCGAGGACGATAGGCCGACGACACTCTCTGGGGCGTCAAGGATCACCTGCGCAATCTTCTGTTCATTGTTGGACAAGCGGTCAAATTGATTGGAGATTTTTGCAATTATCGCCATGGTTGTTCCTTAGCCGATCATTTTGATGAGCTGTTGTTGTTCTGCTCGGTGTATTTTCCCCTATTGGAATAAAGTATTCCACTTTGGCTGTTTTGTTATTATTCCAAATTCAACCTGTATATTCTTAACTTTAACTTATTTTATTTCTTACTGATCAATGGTTTGTGTAAGGGTGCTTGTTAGGGTGTGTCAATGTATTCTCATTTTTGTCGAGGTATGGAATAGATTATTCTGTGATATTGGTAACAAATTAAGAATACTTTATTCAATATTATCTCCGCATTGATTTTGGGAGAACACCATGACTATTAACTTAAACACCCTAATTACGGAAAGCCGCAACCCAGTCAGTGCAAGTATTGATGAGCTGAGCACCTTCGAGATGCTGGAAGTGATCAACGGGGAAGATAAAAAAGTCGCGCTCGCGGTGGAGGAGACCTTGCCGCAGGTTGCCAAAATGGTTGATGCCATCGTCTTGGCGTTCGAGCAGGGCGGTCGTTTGATTTACACCGGGGCAGGGACATCGGGCCGTTTGGGTATTTTGGATGCCAGTGAGTGCCCGCCAACCTATGGCACTCCTGCCGAACAGGTTGTTGGCCTGATTGCCGGTGGTCACAAAGCGATTTTGAAAGCGGTCGAGAATGCTGAAGATAATGTCGAGCTTGGCCAGCAGGATCTGGTTGATCTGAACTTTGGTCCGAAGGATGTGCTGGTGGGTATTGCCGCAAGCGGCCGAACGCCTTATGTCATGGGGGCCATGCAGTACGCTAAATCGGTCGGGGCAACTGTGGGCTGTATTTGCTGCAACCCCAATGCCCCTATGGTCGATGAGGCCGATATTGCGATTACACCGATTGTTGGCCCCGAAGTCGTTACGGGTTCATCGCGGATGAAAGCCGGCACGGCACAGAAACTGGTACTGAACATGCTGACAACCGGGGCGATGATCCGCACCGGCAAGGTGTATGGCAACTTGATGGTCGATGTTGAGGCGACCAATGCCAAACTGGTGGAGCGGCAGAAGAAGATTGTAATGGAAGCGACAGAATGCAGCCGTGAAGAGGCTGTCGAGGCGCTGGATGCGGCAAAAGGCCACTGTAAAACGGCCATTGTCATGATCCTCGCTGGCGTTTCTGCACTAGAGGCCCATGAACTACTTGGGTCTAGTAATGGATTTACCCGCAGAGCAATTAATAACGCACAGTAATGACAAGGAACGAATGATGGCAAAAATTACCTCTGGGATGATAGACAGCATCCTGTCGGCAATCGGCGGTCAGAACAACGTTGCCCGCTGCGGCAACTGTATGACCCGACTGCGTCTGGCTTTGCATGACGAGATGCTGGCCGACCACGATGAAATCAAGCGTATCGCCGGTGTGATGGGCGTGGTCGAAAGCGACAGCCAACTGCAAATTATCCTAGGTCCCGGTAAGGCGCAAACTGCAGCTGAAATGATGAATGCGATGCTTGGCAGTGTCTCTGCCGCCAGTACCGATACCGGGTCGCTCAAAGACATCGCTTCGGCCAACAAAAAGCAGATGAAAGAAAAACAGACCAGCGCCATCCAGCGTTTTCTGTCAAAGTTTGCCACCATCTTCACCCCCTTGATCCCCGGCTTTATTGCCGTGGGCTTATTGCTGGGCTTTGCTACCCTGCTCGAGCAAGTCTTTATCCTGGGTAACGAAGCGCCCAATGCCCAACTTGTCGAGTTTACCAGTTATATGAAGGTGTTCAGTAAGGGCATGTTTGCCTTCCTGAGTATCTTGATTGGTTACAATGCCCAGCAGGCATTTGGTGGCTCCGGGGTGAACGGTGCCATTATCGCTTCGCTGTTCGTTCTGGGTTATGACCCGGAAGCGGCCGCTGGCATTTATTCGGGTATGGATAACTTTTTCGGCATGGCGATTGACCCTCGCGGTAACATTATCGGGGTATTGATTGCGGCAATCCTCGGGGCCAGCGTTGAGCGTCAGGTACGAAAATTCATGCCGGATAACCTCGATATGATCCTGACTTCTGCTGTGACCCTGTTGATCATGGGCGCGGTAACATTCGTTATCATCATGCCGCTCGGCGGCGTGCTGTTTAGCGGCATGTCGTGGTTGTTTGTCAACCTCAACGGCAACCCGATCGGCAGTGCGATTTTGGCCGGGTTGTTCTTGTTGTCTGTGATGTTCGGTATTCACCAGGGCTTTGTACCGGTATATTTTGCCCTGATGGATGTGCAAGGCTTCAATTCACTGTTCCCTATCCTTGCAATGGCCGGTGGTGGCCAAGTCGGTGCGGCGTTTGCCTTGTATATGCGTGCCAAGAAAGACTCTATGCTGCGCACCCAGGTCAAGGGCTCCATCGTTCCAGGCATCCTTGGTATCGGCGAGCCATTGATTTATGGTGTCACCTTGCCGCGTGTTAAACCATTCGTGACCGCTTGCTTGGGTGGTGCTGTCGGTGGCTTCTTTGTTGGGTTGGTTGCTTACCTTGGTTTGCCTGTGGGCCTAAATACGGTCTTTGGTCCTTCGGGCGTGGTGGCTTTGCCGCTGATGACCTCGAATGTGGGTATCTTTGCCGGGATGGCGGTATATGCGGCGGGCTTGGCGGTGTCCTACCTTGCCGGATTTATCCTGACCTGGATGTTTGGCTCGAAGGATGTTGATTTGTCTTAGTGGCCTTAGAATGAGAAAAGCCGACCCTTTTGAGGTCGGCTTTTTGTTGCACGCTGTCTGGATTACCTAAAAGATCCGCTTACCCAAACAGGTAGGTGTACATGTAGCCTGCGCCAATCGCCATGCCTAGGATGACGGCTAGGAAGGCGGCAATCATCTGGTTTTTGAAGATAGACTTGAGCAAGATAACTTCAGTCAAGCTTGCACCTGCACTACCGATGATCAGGGCCATCACCGAACCCATCGCCATGCCTTTTTTAACCAGTGCGGCACTTAATGGGATCACAGCTTCAGCACGGATGTAGAGCGGAATACCAATTACTGCTGCTACTGGGATCGCATACCACATACCTTCGCCCGCGTACTTGGCAATCAAGTCAGTCGGAATAAAACCGTAGATGAAAGAGCCAATCAAAATACCTAGCATCAGGTAAGGAAGTACTTGCTTGAAGTCTTTCCAGGTTGAGTGCCAGATACGTACCCAGCGGCTTTCTTCTTTCACAGTCATTACGGCTTCACCACAACCGCTGATTTCTACTTCTACCTCTTCTTTGCTGCCACAGCATGAGCTGGCAACTGGCTCTGGCTTTGGTGCTGCGCTACAGCATGAAGTCGCTACAGGCTCAGGTTTGCTACCGCAAGTTGACGCTGCTTTAGGTGCTTTGTTAGATGCAGAGTCGCTACAAGAAGTACCACAGCTAGAACCACTTTCAGCCACTTGGTATGCCTCTTCACGGACATAGCGCTCGAAGCCCAATTTCTCTAGCACATAACCGGCAATGACAGATACAGCCAACGCGACGGCGAAGTAGAACACAGCCACTTGGACGCCGAAGGTGACGACAAACAAACCAATGATCACTGGGTTAAGCAGTGGGCTAGCGAACAAGAACACCATCATTGGACCAAAACCGGCACGGGCACGGAGCAGACCTTTTAGGAAAGGAATGGTCGAGCACGAACAGAATGGCGTGATAGAACCAAGCAGCGCAGCGATGAAGTAGCCTTTGCCGTTGCGCGAGCTCAAGATCGACTGGATCTTCTCCGGTGTCAGGAACTCTTGCAGGACACCGACTAGGTAGCTAATCACTAAAAATAGAACGGTTAGTTCTGCTGCCAGGAATAGGAACATACCTGCAGCTTCTTTAAACATGTTAACGAATTCAGGACTCATGGTTACGGCCTCATTTGCTCGTTTATTTCGATATGTGTCGAAATATAGGCTTGAAGCAGGACGGTGTCAATTAGTTATTTCTAATTTTATCGAAATAATTTTGTTCAAAACCCAATAAGCAGGTGATGTTGGAAGTAAGGCGTTGGAATAATTAGATTTATTTGAGGGTGTAGCAAGAGGCTAATATCGCCTCTTTCTTTGCTATTTGTTTTACAGCAATACGGGGACCACTTTGCATGGCTAGTGTTGTCTATAGGTGAGTATACAAGCTATTCGAAAGTGTCAAGGTAGGGCTGCAAGGGATAAAAAAAGCCAGCCTATTAAGGCTGGCTAGGGTACAGGTAGTCTTTACATACCTAGTTGGCTGCAGTATTTAGCTCTCTCAGCATAGGGAAAGCTTGACTTGCTTGGTCACCCGTACAGATAAAACCAGTAAGCGTATCTTCCTTGTCGTAACTCTTAACGAGCATTCCACCAACTTGAATATCAGCAGTCCATTTAGCAGTTCCTTGCACAGAGTTACCAGCTAGCTGAATTGGATATTCGGGTGTCTTTACCTTCACCAACATGTTTGGCAGGCGAAGAGTGGATGAGCCACCACCTATCTGGTTAGCAATGACACTAGCAGACATAACCGCCGGTTGAAGGAATGCTAAAACACGCCCGTTAATCTCGGCACAATCCCCAATAGCGAATACATCTGGAGCACTAGTCTTCATCTCTTCATTAACGACAATCCCCTGATTTGTTGCAATCCCTGACTCTGTAGCCAGTGAGATATTAGGGCGAACGCCAGCCGCGCTAAGAACGACGTCACTATAAACACCAACGTCTTGGTTGGTGAATAGCATTGTACCGTTGCCGTTACTCAGTGCTTTTTCTACCAGGCTGTTCGTGAATACCTTAATGTCAAACTCTGACAATGATTTCTGTAGTTCTGCCGCTACGAAATCAGGAATCAAAGAAGATAATAGATGAGATGATGGCTCAATAATGGTTACTTTCTTACCGACCTTCGCGAGATCCAATGCAAGCTCAACGCCAATAAGGCCGCCGCCGATAACGGAGACATGATCTGCCTCGTCTAGCTTTGGCTTGTTTGCTTTGAATTCTTCAAGGCTATTTAGGGTCGCAATGATGTTATTGTCGATGCCTTTGATAGATGGAACGAATGCACTTGATCCTGTGGCAATAACGAGCTTCGAGTAAGTGTAGAACTGGTCATTGGCCTTAATGGTGTGCGCTTCATGGTTAATATTTTGCACATAAGTATTGGTGTGAACCTTGATACCATGCTCTTCTTCCAACTCACTGGCAGTGCTAGAAGCCAACTCTTCAGGCCACTGATCTTTGCTGAATACATGGCTTAAATCAGGCTTGCTGTATTCACATCCATCACCCGCTGTGAAGAGTTCAATGCTCTCAGTGCAGCCAGTACGACGTAGCATCTTGACTGTCTGTAGAGCGGCAAAGCCGCTCCCGATGATGATAATAGGGTAGGCCATTACTTAACCTCCACAAAGACTTCTTTACCGATACCGCACTCAGGACATAGGAACCAATCAGGAACATCTTGCCATGGTGTACCAGGAGCTACATTTTGATTCGGTTCACCAAGTTTCGGATCATAGATCCAATTGCAGACGGTGCAGAGAAAGCAAGTACAGTCATCACCGTATTCGCCCTCCTTGGCTTCTTCTTTAATCTCTACGGGTGCAGGTTCTGCAACAGTAGCTGCTTTAGGTTGCGGTTCTTCAACGGTTTGGCTAGTAACGACTTCCGCATCTTGAGGTTTCTCACCCATGTCTGCAGCGACAACATTCTGGTCGTTCCAGGCTTTAGCGAGGGCCACACCATATTCTACGCAGGTTTCAATGCCGTTCGTGTCGGGCTTCCAGTGCAGGTGAAGTGGCTCCTCCACGTTAAAACCGGCTTCATGAAGGCGGGCATCAATACGTTTAACTGCACCACCCGTCCAGCCAGATGAACCAAACGCAGCAGCAGCTTTCTCTTTAAAGCGAAGGCCGTGCACTTCCTCAAGCAGGGCTGCTACTTTCGGCATCATAACGTTGTTCATGGTTGAACTACCCACTAACACACCTTTAGAACGGAATATGCTAGCTAGAACTACGTTTTTATCGCTGCGAGATACGTTGTAGATCTTAATGGCGGTGTTAGGGCTTTCACTACGAATACCCTTAGCAACAGCATCTGCCATCATTCGCGTGTTACCACTCATGCTGTCATAAACGATGGTGATGTGATCTTCTTTATAAGCTTGTGACCACTCGTAGTATTTCTCTACGATTTGTGTTGCGTTTTCACGCCAGATACAACCGTGGGAGGTGGCAATGATGTCGATTGGCACACCAAGTGCTAGCACCTCTTCGATTTTTGCCTTAACCAGCGGCGCGAATGGAGTCAGGATGTTTGAGAAGTAACGCTGGCATTCGTCAAATAGCTCAGTTTGGTTCATCTCATCATTGAAGAGGTGTTCATCACAGTAGTGCTGACCGAATGCATCGTTTGAGAATAGGATGTTATCGCCAGTCATATAGGTAGCCATAGAGTCAGGCCAGTGCAGCATCTTCATTTCTACAAAGACAAGCGCCTTGCCGTTACCAATATCCAGTGTGTCACCAGTCTTAACGACACGGAAATCCCAGTCTGGCTGGTGGTGATGACCAATGATGCTGTTAACGCCGGCTTCAGTACAGTAGATAGGTGTGTTTGGAATCTTCGCCATTAGCGTAGAGAGCGCGCCAGCGTGGTCATGCTCAGCGTGTTGAGTGATGATGTAATCAATTTGGTTGAGATCAATTTCTTGTTCTAGGTTAGCAATAAATTGCTCATCGAACTTATGATCTACAGTGTCGATTAGAACAGTCTTTTCTTCTTGGATTAGGTAACTGTTGTAAGAAGTACCACGACCCATCTTGTACTCAGTACCGTGGAAGTATTCTGTTTCCCAGTCTTTGATACCAACCCACTTAACATTGTTTTTAACTTGAATGTTCATAACGACTTTTACCTTGATGATTCTGATATGTATAAATCTGCTCAGGGTATTGCATCAGCCGTGCCAACTTTTAAAAACGCAAACGCAAAGGTTTGCGTGTGTGTTTTTCATGCAATTCAGGGGTTTAGGTGAAAAGTGATAGTCATTATGACAACGTGTGAAGTTGTTAAAATGACAATTATAATGTCAAATTGACAGTGTGTGGTGAAATGAGAATTCTACCTTTTTGGGGCTGATACAGACACGCGCATGCGTATATCACAGCTTTATATGAGAACCATTCGCAAATTATTTTTAATTTAATTTTACTTATCTGAGTTTGTATATACCTTACAGCTAACTTCTTATCTGAGGGTATAAAGCAGCTTTTATTGATTGTATTTATTTGCTGAAACTGCATTTAATTATGGCGTTTAATTGATCTAAGTAAGTCGGGGTGTGTCACTAACTTACTGCTGCCATTGGTTTTTTCTCACGTGTTAGAAACAAGAACTTTCAAGGGCGTTAGGCTTTTAGTTAATTGATGTGAATGGAATATCCATTTTCACAAACAACGGCAGTCAAAAAATAAAAAAGAAGCTGCCCATAAAAAATAAATCATTTGGCTAGGTTGGAGTGTTATATGAATACCTCCCGTTACTTATTGGCTGTTGCATTGATTGCGACGGTCACTGCTTGTCGTGAAGATTCTGATGATGAGGGTTCATTAGGGTCAAGTTCTGCGGGGACTGATGGGACCGAGGTAGTCCAAGGCCCTGCAGAGACACCACCATCTGAAGATTCTCCTACGGAAGGATCATCAGAAGGCGATAACCCTGTAAATCCGCCTTCAGGCGGGGATGATGGAGCGGTTAACGAACCACCGCCGCCGCCCCCTCCGGAAGCTAAACTGGACATCGATGGTCTGCCGTTACCTGATTTATCGGCGACTCATGACTACGAAGCATACTTAACGGCACAGCCGAAGTATTACACCCGAATTACTTCGCCGTTTGGTAATGTTGACTCGCAGAATAACACCCCATTCGATAACAAGGTTTCCAATGCGGGGGCGAACCTAGGGCGGGTTATTTTTTACGATGTCCGTCTTTCGGCGAACAATTCCGTGTCCTGTGCGTCTTGTCATATTCAAGAAAATGGTTTTACCGATCCCAAAGTCTTTAGTGATGGTTTCGATGGTGGCAAGACCGGCCGTCATTCCATGAGTTTGACCAATGCTACTTACTACCGGAATGGCAAGTTTTTTTGGGATGAGCGAGCCGATACCCTTGAGGAACAAGTGCTGATGCCAATTCAGGACCCTATCGAAATGGGGATGAACCTGTTCGATCTGGAAGTAAAAATGGCGGCAACGAGCTTCTACGCCGATTTGTTTAATGAAGCATTTGGTGATGAGGCGATCACCAGTGATAGGATTTCTAGAGCCTTAGCCCAGTTTATCCGTACTATGGTTTCCTATGAATCAAAATACGATCAGGCTTTCAATGCGGGTGAATGGGATGAGCCGGATTTTGAAGCGGTGTTTGACGAGAAGGAAATGCTTGGGCTGAGGTTATTTTCAGGCTTCCCAGGCACAGAGAGGGATTCACTCGGGTGTATTGCTTGTCACCAAACGAGTGCCCATTCTATGGATCAGGCTCACGTGAATGGTTTGGATGCGGATACCAGTAGCGATCAAGGGGCTGGTAATGGCTTTTTCAAATCGCCCTCACTACGCAACATTGGCGTAGGTGCACCTTACATGCACGATGGACGGTTTGCCACCCTGATGGATGTGGTTGAGTTTTACAACAGTGGCATCCAACGCCATCGTATATTAAGCCCTGATCTGACTAGTAATGGACAGGTTGGTGGCCGACCAATAAGAATGAATTTGAGTCAGGAAGAAAAGGAAGCGCTAGTGGCCTTCATGGAAGCTTTGACGGATGAGGGATTCCTTAGTAATCCGATTTATCACGATCCATTTTTCCCGAATACTGTGGAAGGACAGCTTAAGGCTCTAGAAGAGAAAGCTGCTGAAGCGAAGGCTGATGATGGTGAACAGCCTGCACCATAGGATTATAAGAACAACGTCTAGACAAAAAAAACCTGCAACAAGGATGTGCAGGTTGTAATGAAAGGAACAAATTGACGAGATATGAACTTGTCAATGTTAACTACGCGGGAGGCGAACTGGTCGATCAGATCGTATTTCACTTTTTGATGAGTATTGATTGGCTTCTTTTCAAAAAGTGATGTTGTGATGAGAGATAGGCTGCTTAGCCTCCCCACCCTTTGCTTCCACTCGAAGAGCGGCTGCTGCTCCAACCTGATTTTGCTGATACCGTTGAACCAAAACCACCGCGAGAAATCGTGCGACTGACGGTGGGTTTAGGTTTC
The DNA here is from genome assembly GCF_003026455.1 of Photobacterium rosenbergii. Lineage (GTDB taxonomy): Bacteria > Pseudomonadota > Gammaproteobacteria > Enterobacterales > Vibrionaceae > Photobacterium > Photobacterium rosenbergii. The sequence continues at coordinate 23,975 of NZ_PYMB01000022.1, read as the reverse complement.
ATCTGATCTTTGCCTACCCGTACCTTAGTGTTCTTGTAACCGCTTCGGCCGTAGTCATAGCCGTCGGCAGTGGTCCAGCGGTCGTAAAAAATACTGCCGGGGTAGTAGGAACGGAACATTGGCTGTGAATAATAGCCACCGCGATCCCTGTCTAACATTCTTGCAAACATGAACCCCGCCATAGCAGGCATAAACCAGTTATTTCCTTGCGGCTGCATACAGGCATTGGTACCGAACTCTGCCTCGCAATCATAGCGGGAGTTGTACTTTGGCGCAGTGCGGGACGCTTCCTGCAAGGCAAATTGGTACGCGGCTTTGCACTCTTCGGTGTAGTTCGGGTTGTCATCCACACAATCATTGAGCGATTCATAGATAACTGCATCTTCGTTGCTGTCGCTGCAACCGGAGAGCACAGCTGTTGCAAAAACTGCGGTCATGGGAGCAGCCATTGAGCCAATTGAGATCGGGCGCCAGTTCTTTTTCATACTGGCGAGAACGACATGTTTACTGCGTTTCATGGCGTCCCCCTTAGTATGTCATACAGGCGGCATTGAGCAGGCCAACAGACACCGAGGTGGCCGCCATGACGATACCGGCAGGGATCTCGCCCGCTTCGATACGCTCGACGATTTTTGGCATGAAGCCGAAACGCAAAATAGCAAAGGCAATCAACTGGGCGAACAGGGCAACAATCCCCCATAACGCGAAATCAATGAGGTTAACCGAGTTGCTGGCTGCACCGGCGATAGCGAGACAGTAACCTATGATAGAGCCAGATAGCCCGATAGCTGCTGCGATGTTCTGATCTTCTTTAACCAGTTTCCACTCATCATGTGGGGTAAAGCGGACGTAGACGAACTTGAATACCAGCAAGAATGCCAGTGACAGGGCAAAGTAAAGAAGAAATGCGCCTAGGCCGGCAAGTGAGTTAGTAAGTACTTCCATGTTAATCCTATTCTTTGTCTAAACAATTGAATGTTAGCCTATTAGCTTGAAATCTGTGGGTGATAAATCAAAGCCGGTACTGATAGCGACGCAGCGCTCGGCTTGGTTGTGGTAGATTTTCTCCTCACCAGCCACAAGCAGAGACTCGAATTGTTCATTACCGGTATTGCGCTCGTAAATCATCACAAACTGATCGGTTTCACTGATGGTGCCATTTTCTAGCCAGGTTTTTTCTGTCATGGCAACGGGACGGGAGTTTTCCCAGACTTTGTCGAACTGAAAGCCTTCTAGCTCCCAACTCGGTTTGACGATTTCATGATCGAGCAAATGCTGCCACTGGCTCTGGGTATCTATAGGGCGCGATTCGTAAAAGTAATAGAGTTTGACTTCGCTGACATCGGCTTCGGTTGTGCCGTGGGTTAATACCTGGATAAAGCCATCATCGTCGGTGTAATAGCGCAGCAGGCGGGTTTGCTCGTCGAGGTGAACTTCACCGACCGCTTTGATGAGTTGGGTGCGTGAGGCCCCCTCGATAATCAGGTCTGGCTCTATTAACCGCAGCTTCAGATCATCAAGCTCGAAAGCGCCACCTAGCCTTAAACCCAAAATTTCAGGGCTGCTCGGGGGAGCGGCCTGTGGTTGTTTCTTCTTGAACCAGTCAAACATAAACACTCCCGTGTTGTTTGGTGTTGTTTGGTGTTGTGAGTTGATACCTTGATGCTTGCTAGGTGCACTTTGACCAGTCAATTTGATCTACACGTTCGTCGGCAATATAAAACAGCTTGGCACCGGGCGGGACGTCACGCTCAAGTGGTGGGTTTAATTCCACGCCTTTGCCTGTATCGATGGCAATAAGGATAGCTTCATATTGCTGCTTGAAGCCGTTGAAAAGCGGCGCAACCTTGCTTGGCTTCGAGTCTGTTGGGAATTGTACTGCGTACTGGGTCATCCCTTTGTGGGTGCTAAGTAGCTCGTGGTGAAGCTCGCTTGAACCAGGGTCGATAGCAGCTTTTGCCAGCATCTCGACCGCTACCGACGGAATACATTCCACATTAGGGCAGTGATGCTTGAGCAGATCACTCAATGACTCATCGTTGAAGTAAGCCAAGATATGGGCGTTGGGGTTTTGGTTGGCACAGAACAAGGCTGCAGAGAGTGTCACGTCATCTTCACTGTTGTCGATAACAATACAGCTTGCAGTTTCGACACCCGCCCTTGCCATTGATTGGCTGTCGGTAAAGCTTGGCGTGCGGACGAATTCAATGTCGCCCGGCAACGGGTTTTCAATGTCCGGGCGGACACACAGTACGATGGCTCGGTGGCCTTTTTCTTCGTATTGCAGCATTTTTATCAAGTGCAGGGTACGCTGCTCGTTCCACCCTAGCACCAGAATGTGGTTTTCCACCGATACTTTCCTCCGGCCTAACAATCCCTGTTTCCAGTAATCAATAAAGACACTTGCGACTCGACCAACCGCTAAGGCAAATAGTCCCAAACCGCCAGGGATCACAAACAGCATAACGACCCATTTTCCGGCTACGGTTGATGGCGACATATCGCCGTAACCTACTGTAGAGGCACTGACCACCAGGTAATACAAGAAGTCGGTTGGGCTTTGTATGAGTGCGGACTCACCTACAGCAAAGAGCAAGATATAACTGACAACGGTATAGCCAATCACTAACAGGAGGAGGTTTCTGCCACTTAGCGCATGGAAATGCTGAGCTGCCCAGCGCCGGAATACTAGCCACAATGACATACAACCTCCTTATAAAACTGCGGTTACTGGCCCAAGATACGCTTTAGTTCATCTTCTGCAGAAGACTGCTTGCCTGCAGTTATCCCCGCGTCGGCCAGTTTTTTGTCGAGGCTACTGCCCGATTGCTCTTCTGCCATTTCGGCAGCAGCTTCAAGCTGTGCCGACTTTTCGGCCTGACGCTGCTTGATACGCTCAAGTGACTCGACCGCCGTGTGCATCTTGGCATTGGCACCAACATTGGTTGCCGATACCGCAGACTGGGCTTTTTGCACCGCTTCGTTGGCCTTGACCACATCCACTTGCTGCTCTAACTGGCGAAGTTTGTCTTTGGCTTGGCTGATATTGGTACGCATCTTTTGCTCAGAGGCAATAAACTGGTCGAGGTAGGTTTGTTCTGCCTGCTGCTCGTTGCGTAGCTCAGCGACCTTTTGTGCGCATTCAAGGGCAAGATCTTGCTGGCCTTTCTCCATCGCCCCCCGGGCATGGCCCTCGTACTCTTCGATTCCCTGCTGGAAGCCATCGACTTTCTGCTGTGACATCTTGCGCTTGGCAACGATGCTGACCAAGGCTTCGTCAGAACGGCGTAGCTCTTGTTTGGCTTCACGGATCTCCTGATCGAGGATACGTAGAGCTTGGTTGTCGGCAACCGACTCGGCGGTTTCGTTCACACCGCCTTTGATCGCGGTGAACAGTTTCTTCCAGACACTCATTACGCAACCTCCTTGAGGTGATCTTGGTATAGCTCGATGAAGGCTTCGACATTGCGGAACAGCGTCGCAACCTCAATTACAATGCTTTCTGCTTTTGACTGGGAAGACAACGAACCGAACGCAACATAGTAGTCGTTGCCGGCAATCTCATTGATGCCGATAGTCGATAGCGGGAACATCTTGTGGGTGCGCAAGATGTCGTTGTTGAGCGAGTCAATGTCGTTGACCTGCTCTGCCGGGAATAGCAGCACCTCTACCAGAATTTGCTCGCCAGAAACGGCCAAGAAGGCTTCGATATTGTCTTCGTTGCGCAGGACCAGAGTTTGGTCGTTTTGTTCTACTTCCCAGCCTTCGTGCTCACTGAGAAGTGGGATCAGTTCAGAAACTTGCCACGTCATAGTTGCTACCTTTTGGTTTAGGTGTCAGCGAATAGAATGAAAAATCTACTCTTATTATGAGGTTAAATTGTTCAATTACCATGAAATGCTGTTTTTTTGTTGTATTTTTGTGAGCTGATTTATGCCGCTGTGAAGACTGGTCCATTATCTAAAAGCGCTGGAGAACACTGCTTGTATTTCTCCTTTTGTAATCAGCAGTTATTCTCGTCGCGCTTTGAACCTATGGATAAGTCAGGGGAAGCTTTCTTCTTTGCTGTGGGGGAGCCTTAGAAATCGGCCTCGAAGGTGAGGTTTACAGTATCAAAATAGGTCTTGCCCGTTTCGCCGTGTTGACTGACTCCAGATAAAGTGAAGTCAATATACCCTGGGTATTCATAAAGGCTGTCGGTAAAATCTGCACCATCGATATAGGTAGGGATATTATGTCGCAAGTCAAAAGTCCTTCCTTGCTTGGGGAACCGTGCCTGAGTTGCCAGTTCCATCTGGGTACCGGCAAAGTTGCAGTCCCCACCAGAGGTAGCAGAGCTCGGACTGCTACATGTCATGGTGATACTATAGCGCTCATTACTTTGTGCTCGGAAACGGACTTTTCCGGTGAAAATATCATCATTCCCATAAGATTGCATCAGTGACACCGAGGTATAGGGCATATCAATCTTAAACACATGGCCGACAACCAAGCTGAGGGTTGGGATGTATGGTGAGACCATCGAGGATTGAGTGGTGCCTTGGCTCATTGCAAGTTCGCTACTTTTGAACTGGTATCCACCCCTCGTATAGTAAATCCCTGGAGGGACATTGTTAGCGTCAAGCAACTCAAATGCCAAAGTGTAATAGAATGTCGGGTTTGTGTTAAGGTACGGCGTCTCTTCTAACGTGCTATTGCTATTGATACTTTTTTCTACAAAGAAATCCCAGGATAAATTAAGGCTAGCACAGGTGTCGCTCGATTTAAGGGGGCCAACCCAACCCAAACTTGCTGTTTTTCTCACACCCAATGGTGATATTTTTAATTGTGCTGTGCCTTTTCCCTTACTTTCATACAGGGTCACAACCGCTGGCTGTCCAATCCGTATGTTCAACGTGTGAGAGTGTATACCTTGTGATTTACCATTTAAGAGATATTGGTTGGCATAAGGTTTATTTTCAGAGCAAAGAGCTGAATTTGCTACTCCCGACCTTGGAAAGACATAGTTGCTTGTAGCTCCTGGGGTGTAGTAGAGCAGGCTAATAGGTATAGTATATTGAGCACCCTGTACCAGCCCGGACCAGAAAGCCAAGCAGCTTGCAGTGGCTAAAATTCGGATCATTGTATTCATTTTTGCTTTACCCATTGTGGCACCCTATTTTGCCCAAATACACGAAATCCTGGCTGTTGCTGAATATCAGGCTGTCGTCAAGATTGACGGTACAGATTGCGCGGCCCTGGCTGTCGAGCAGCTCTATCACCGGGTACTGGCGTGATACTGTCAGCTGGAAATATTCCTCATTGACGGTACCGAGCACATCGATGGTAGATTCGTGGTTGCTGACGGTGATCTTGGACTCGTGGTTCTTCAATGTAACGCTGTCGCTGCCTAAGTCACTGAAGTCGATGTAACCAGCGGCTTCAAACGTCTGTCTCGGGTCGATGGAAAGAAACGCATAGTTGCCTTTGTAAAGCACGAATTCGTGACTATAGTCATCGATGACGGCATTCGATGAATTTATGTACATACTGCTTTCGGTGAAAATGGGTACGGTCACCAGAGTGTTGCTATCCCTAAGCTTGACGGAATTCCCCCCGCTGACATCCGCGCGCACCTCGATATTGCTTCCTGGCTGGGTGTCCATATTGACGATAACCCCAGAGCTGGCCCTGTTACGGTCGAAGGCATAATGGGTTCCTGAAAAGTACATGTTGCCACTGACCCTTCCATATTGATTGCTGTTATAGTTTCCTTGCTGGGAATCTCGGTACACAAAGCTGCCCAGATATGCATTGGCACTGTCGAACCTGAAATTACCATCGACACCGAGCCGTGCGAACTCCTCTCCCCCTCCGGCAGTGAAGGTCAACTGGCTCAGCTTGCTTTCCTCCGGCAGCTGCCTTGACATGATGACTTCGCCATAGGAAGACTCGCTCTGCCCGGTATAGATGAAGTTGGTGCTCAGTGAGTAGTCCCGTCGGGCTCCTAGGGTAAAATTGATTGACATCGTGGCTAGCAGGTCATCGGTCGATGAGGTCCCCAGTGAGGTACTCAAGTTCGCTGGTACGCCGAATACGCTGACGGCATTCTGGTTCTCGATACTCAACTCGTTGTAGTCACTACTGTATTGCGGCGCACTCGCCTTTGACGTATATGCATTGAGCATGAACAGCTTGGAATAACGCTGGTTCGGCATTAGAGATACGTTCAAGAAGTACGAATGGCTCTCGGCACCGAGCAGATCGCTAAAGCGGTAGCTGAAGTTGCTGTTTACCATCTTGTCCAGCAGTGTACCGCTGTAGTTTGCCTGTAAGTTTATCCCCCAGTCTTTTGATTGGATATCGAGTTCGGTTGATAGTTTGACGCCCAGAGGAAAAGCTGGCTGGTAATTGATCGTCGACTGGAAATATTGGTTTGTACCTATGTTCAGTATCGAGAACGAACCGGTAGTGAAGTCACTGATTTTGGACTGGTAGGCGAAACCTGCTGCCAGATCATCGTATTCTCCATCCAGTACATCAAGTTGATGGTGTCTCGAGTTCATCATCCCCAGTGCTAGTGTAAAACCATTGTCGGTTAGCGAGTTGCTGACCGTATCTGTAATGGCCTCTAGTTCCTCGCCACTTAAAGACCGGCGAATAATTGACACGTCATAGACACCGATCGGAAAATCAGAGACCGGAATTTGTGCCATCCCAGCCTCTGCGCGTGTGATGTAGAGCAGGCGGTTGCTGCGGTAAACCTCAACCATGCCGGTAAATGGCATGAACACTTGCAGGGGGGATCCCGTTCCTTGCTGTTTGTTCCTGAATGTTTCGCTGGTTGACGAGTACCAGCCGCCCACCATGTTGCGGCTGGGGATGACCCCGATACTCGAGTTGTACAGGTTGTTCTGACCAGAGGACTTGAATCCTAGCTCATGTTTTATACCGGCATAGGTTCTTGAACCCAGTAACTTACCGACGTTGAGCGAATTGTCCCCGTTGTAATGGTCGAAGTTCGGTTCGGCTTCAATGAGGTATTCAGCATAAGAAATCTGCCCGAACAGTGATAGGGAGCCGTTGGAATTGTCACCTTCCGTGAAGTTGGCGTTGTATCGTACGCTTCCGCTTACCGTATTCACCGTGCTGCGACCTATGTGTTCCCGCTCCAGAGAGCCTATGCTGCTATCAGCTTCAATACCGAAATGTTGGTTCAGTGCTGGGACGGATATATCGTTAGGTTGAAGATATACAAGCAGTACCTTGTCTTCGTACTTTTCTTTTAGCGTAAAGCTCAATGCCCTGCAGAGGCTTTCACTGTCAATGATGTCGCGGATGAGCGCGCTTGAGGCACAGCTGTATGACTTGTTGAGCTCAAGCTCTTGCCCATCCGAGTGGTAGTGCTTTGTACCACTTTTGGATAAAACAATCTCACCCTCGTCAATGGTTTTATTTAAATAAAGCAATTCAGTAGGTGTGGCTGTATGGCCGAGCAGTTCTTTGAAACCGGCAGGAGTGACAAAACTGAAACTATTATTTTGCTGAGCGAAAGTGTTTGTTTGTGTGGCTGCACCTTCGTAGCAATATAGCGCCGCCAAGACAAGTATTGTTATTCTCATTATTTGTGTCATAGGATTATCAACATATTATTGACTAGTGATTACTTTCTTACCGATACCAGGTTCGACTAAATCACATTGCCAGGATAATTGGCTTTTACCCTTGTTCATTAAGCTGAAATCTAATTGGCGCTTGGGTGGCAGACGAAATTCCGTAAATACTTTGCAGTCATTTCCCCTGCAAATGTTGCAACTCTGCAGCAGGGTTATACTGTCACCGCTGTTGGTCACCTTGCTGCCCTCGATGTCGAGTTGGTAAGTTGGGTTCGATTTGACGACGGTGACAAACGTGGTAGAGGACATTGAAAAGAACAATGTAGCTTTCTTTTCGTCCTTGTTTTCAATACCGGTATATTCGACTTCTGTAACTGGGTAAAAGCGGATCTTATAATTCTTATCTGCTTTAATCGCCTTGCCGGTATATATTGCTCTTACGTTAGTTCGCCCCCCTGGTGGAATAGCTATCTTATTTGGAAGGACAATTAATTCGTCTTTCTTTAGCTTTCCACTGATCTCTATGAGCTCTTCATGTCCGGTTCCTATAGTTTTAGGGGAAATATAATAAACGCCGACTTTTACAAACTTTGGGCTCTCCTTATCGGGATTGGATATTTGAATAAGTGTTGATGAATCTTTGCTATTAGAATCTATTGTCATTACTTTGTTGGGCACCGATACTTGCATGATACTAGCAAAGGAAGGTACGCTAAAAAAAATGAATAGTATTAATAGTCGAGAGACGTTGATTTGATATATCATGGTTTATCCACGTTAAAAGATATAGAGTGCTATTGCACTCCATATCATAAATAATGAAAACTATGTGAGATTAGAACTCATCTTCAAAAACAATATTAACAATACCAGAGTATATACCGGCAACATCGTATGTAGTTGCCGCTGTTTCTTGTTCTATTTTTAGTTCAAGTTGATGTGTTTCAAGTGCCGATGGTGTCTGGGTGTTTTCAACGATGCCTTGTGGTGTATCGCTTAGTGCTATGTTATTTACACTTACTGTTAACGGTATTTTTGTACTACCGCTCATCAGATGAGAATCTTGTTGCAGATGTGCAGTAACGCCAACCATACTCTTTGCTTCTAAATTAATAGCGTATGGAATGAATTTATTTGTGTTTTCATCATATTGAATATCTACTTGGCCAGGCCATATTGTTCCAAATAAAGGATTGATACTAAATGATGCTGAAGGGATTGTTGCTGATAAATTGATGACTTTATTAACTCTATCACCGCTTGCAGCCATAACTGTTCCACTAGAAGCTAATACAGCTAGAATTAGAGAAGTAGCAATTCCTGCTTTTGGCCTATGTGTAGCTTTAATATTCTTGTTGTTAAACATACTTACTTACCTTTTCTTGTGTAATATAAAATAAAACATGGTAGACATGCTTTGTTTAGAAGACGAGTTCATTATATTTACCAGTTATCGAATAAAGCCAATAAAAAAAAATTAAAAGCATTAATTTTTTACATTACCAACATTATTTATTTTCAATAATTGCTTAAATACCAATTAATTGTTTTTAATCAAGATTAACTTGCTTAATATCTGGCTTATGGGGTTTATCGATAGCGTCATTTTTATAGTAGTGATGTGACTTTTAAAATTGGATTGTTCATGTTTTTAAAGGAGTTAGTCCGATGGCACAATTAAAGTTTATTTTACCGTACCTTTTAATTACGGCTTTATCTCCGACTGTTCATGCAGAGAATAGTTATGATTATATTTCAGGAGGTTTTCAATACTCATCTGTCAGCAATAACGAGAACTTATTACCAGAGGATTCGTTCTCTGGATATTATCTCGGTGGGTCGTGGAATTTTTATGAGAACTTTTTTGCTGAGTTCAGACATGAAATGAAATCTAAAAATAACTTTGTCCTATCAGATTCAATGATAGGTTTAGGATATTACTATTATATTAACCCTGAAATTACAGTCTATGCGATGCTTGGTGGGGTGGATTATCGTTTAACTTATGATTTGACAGACGATATCATACCCGATGGTGCTTTTGGTGAATTGGGTTCGACTAATTTGGGTATAACGACTAATAATAGTGCCCTGGCTGCTGAGTTAGGAATTAAGTGGGATGTGTTAGATAAACTAACAATCGGACCGGCTGTATGTGTGATAAACTATGATGAAGTTATTGTCGATTATCGACTTGACTCAGCCTTTGAAGTTTATGATGGAGTAAGCGTTGAGGCTAATGTAGGATATCAATCTATGGATCTAGTTAAGACATTTTTTGATAACTCAAAACTTAATCAAAACCTAGATTTTGATGAACTGAATTACCAACCAGGTGTTCGTTTTTCATTCTGATCAATTATCCTATTTGTGAATAATTTCACTTCTTCTAAGTGATGCTTGGGAGGTTTTATATTGTTCGATATCATTTTCTTTTAGTTTGTATTCTAGATCATTTGAAAATAGATAAAATTGATCTTCTTTAATACTTAAGAAAGTACACCTAGTTTTAAACTGCTTACCTATAGTACCAGTCCAGTATATAAAGCCATCATGCTCAATAAGATGTAACTCTTGGTGACTAAAATTATAGTTCTCATGTAGTAAAACATTTAATGTATTGATATTAATATTTCCCATGTACACCTGACATTACTATTTCAATGTTTCTCGCGGTTATAAGCTAAGCTACTATATCCGTAGATAATCTCAAGAAACAGTTAAACTACATTAATAATTCAAGAGTAAACCTAAGCGGTATTAGTATTTATGCGTTTGTACCTGTTATTTTTTAATAATAATAATAATTAATATTAATTAATGATTACCTTGTTAAGATATACTTTTAACCTTGTATGTTTTAATGTACATTGTGGTTTTTTGGTTAGGCGCTTTCTTAATATAATAATAATAATTTTATAATGTCTTTTATAAAGGGCGCTACGTGTAATGTGTAATTCAAATGATTCAGTATGCAAAAGGCTGTTTTTAAATGATGATGTATATTTAGTCGAAGAAAGGAGGTCTATAACCAATAGTAGGAATGGTAATGAGGCTGTGTTTTCAACGTCTGAGGTCTCAATTATAAAAGAGTTAGTTTTGGCTAACGGTAAACCTGTTTCCAGACGTTATTTACTCGATAATTGCTGGGGGGGGAGAGTTGTTACGAATACATCATTAAGTGTCGCAATAAATAAGATAAGGGAAAGGCTATCAAGTGTAGGATTAGAGGATACGATTCTAACTGTGCCACGATTTGGCTACCAAATTAACTTAACCAATGATGAGAAGTTAGAGGTTGTACCGTTATTTAATCAATACCAAGAAAAGGAAGTTGATAAGGAAATAGAATGTGAAGAAGTTTGTTCAGAAGGTTTAGTCGAAGAATTAATTGATAATGATATAAAAAAATTTGAATATTTTAGGTTAAATTTAAATGCGTTGGGGCTTTCTAGAGACTTTATTATAGTTTTTACGTCATGGATAGTCTCTACGATTATATTCACTTTTTTCTTTTTTAATTGATAGCTTCAATGAGAGAACTTATCATATGCATTTATTATATAACTTAAGGCTTATATACAGTGGCGTTTTATTGTCTTTATTATCGTTTGTTATGATTGGAATGTTAAGTGCCCTTTTCGATAACTCCAGTTATATTTTTAAACATGAGTTTGATAGTTTAAATGAAGGGTTTTCTTTTAAATTTTCCGAAGGTGAGTTTATAGGAAGTTATAGTCTTACACAAAGGGATAATAGGTTAATGTATATTGATTATAATGGCTACTATCTTAAATTTTTCTCAAACTACATTACCGTCTCAATAGCTTCAAGTCGTAGTGATGAAGATATTAATTCCCGATTTACAATGAAAAGCCTCAAGGTAATAGAAGTTGGTGAAAGATATTTATTAGATGCGAAAATACCTTCGCTAATCATTAATAATAAATTAGTTAGAGGATCTCGAATCATGTACGAAGGTGAAAGATTTCTATAGTAATAGTTGTTTGGTTAAATAATCATGTAAAGTTTTATTTAATATTTCGCATATTGTTTACGAAGGTGGTGATTGATTTGTTCGCGTTACCACCTTTTTCAGGCTGAATGTATTTTATATTCTTGGTATTGTTTCAATTTCCATTAATATTAATTAAACCTTATTTCTCGTTTTTAACTTAACATCTTTCTGTAACGTGCCACACTATACCCAAACGACAAGGAAATGGTAGGTTTGAGGTAAGAGCGTTATGCTGGATATTAATGATTACTCTAATTATATAGTTACTCTTGAACCTGTAATTAACAGTTCGCGGGTGATTGTTGGGTATGATATCGGATTGAAGAATAAAGATGATGTGCTTGGTTGTGATGCAATCTTGGATTATTCAGAAAAACTGAACCTCATTATATATATGCTTGATAAATTAACATACCTTATAGAAGGTCAGGCAAAGCGGAATAGTTTTTCAAATACTATTTTCTACATAACATTGGAATCAGAGTATTTAAATGAACCAAGAGTTTTGATTTTTGTTAGTGTTTTAAAGAACTTGCTTGAGAATAAAAAATCTAGTCTTGTGTTTACTCTTCAGTATAGTGATTTTATAGACAATTCAAGCCATTTATACTCATATGAGTATTATTATCAACAATATAGTCAAATTGATATTGGAGTTATATGTACTGATACGGTAAATTTCCATCAACTATATTATCAACTCGAGCTACAAAAAAATAATAACATTTCTGTTGTTAAATTAAGTATTGATTTGCGATGGTTTAAAGATATTATCACACAAGTTAGCCCTATATGTAAAAAAAAGGGTACTATGATTTTTTTCGAAAATGTAAATGATGATGGACTTTTCTTTGAAGCTTCAAATATTAGTAATGCTATGTGCAAAGGCCGAGTAGCTGGTGGTGTTATGTATCTAATATAAGTTTTTGTTATATTATTCAAAATTTTAAAATGGAGGTTGTTGATGATTCGCTTTGTTGCTTTATATTCAAGTAAAAATAAGCTTGTTTATAGCTCTATTGTTTTTGCTTTTTTATTATCCTTTTTTTTAGTTTAATTTTTTGTTCTTCAATATGATAGCCTTGTACTTTCTTTGGTTCTGTTTCTATATATTCCTATTACAATTTTTTTATGTATGTGTTCGAATTATAAGGCTAAATATATTAATTGATCATGCTAGAACAGTTGTAAATACTGTCAATGCCTAAGTGTATATAGTCTGAGTTGGGAGGATATAAAACTATGAATTCATTTTTTTACTTTGCTATTTCATTGGTTTCAGCTTTATTGATTGGGGTATTAACTGTCTCGGCTCTATATGGCAGTAATAAATTTGACACAATAAGAGAAAATCATTGTTTTTCGTTATATCTTGATAGTGTAGGTAAGTAATGCATAAATCTATTTTTATTTTATTAGGTTCAACTTCTCTGCTCGGATGCAGTTCAATTGAAACGACAGATGATACTCCCTCCATTAATGATACTGTTTTTTGTTGGTGATGTCCTCAGAAGTCGTGCTGAAAATGTTGATCCCATTAGTGATGAAACTAAGCTCATTGTAGAAAAATTAATAAAGGCAGCGAATTCGGGTAAGAATGCTGTGGGTCTCGCAGCACCAAAAATTGGTATAGGTAAGTCGGTATTTGTTTACCGAGTTCCTGAAAGGAAGGATGGGGCTGTGATTTTTCCTGATGAATGGGAGGTGGCTGTCAACGCCACCTATCAACCTGCAAGTGATGAGATAGTAATGATGTCTGAAGGGTGCTTTTCAGTCCCTCATTTTTACAGTAGGTCAGTGCCTAGGTATAAAAAAATACACTATAGCTACTTCACTCTTGGCGGAACTAAGGTAGAAGGTACAGCAGAAGGCTCTAAAGCACAGATTATTCAACATGAAACCGATCATCTAAACGGTTTTTTGTATATCGACAAACTCGATGATACGGGTAGCCTTGGTAAACTCAGTGAACTAAAAAAATCAACGAGCAAGTAAATTATATCTAATGGAAGAGATAAGATAGACGATGGCATTACAACACATAATACTGACACGGCTAAATAGTCAGGAATCGACTGGGTACGATATCACGAAACACTTTCGTCAATCGCGAGGGGTAGATTGGGTTGCTGGACATCAACAAGTGTACCGAGAGTTAGCAAAACTCGAAGCTCGCGATGCTGTTAGCCATACCGTCTATCCTCAAGATAGGAAGCCGGATAGAAAGGTCTATAAGATCACGGCTAAAGGACTAGAGGAACTAGGAGACTGGGTAAAAAGAGGTCAAATTTGTTTGCATCCATTCCGTGATGAAATCTCGGCTAAGATTTTGGCAGCACAACCTGATGATTTACCTCATGTCATTCAGTCTTTAGAGAACCTTAAAGATAAAGTTGAGGCGAATCTTAAGCAGATTCAGCAAACCAATACTAAATGGCTTGCTGACAAAACGGCGAATAGCCACGAAATCATGATGAAGAAAATCGTTCTCAACAGGACGAAAGCTCACTGGGAATCTCTTCATGATTGGTGTAATGAAACCATCTTCGCTTTGAGGGCAGTTTTAATTGAGCCCAATGAAAAACCTCAACAACATTCTGAGTGTAATTCGTTGAGTGAGAGTTACTTTGAAGGTACTCGGTAAGTGTTTTAATCCCCCCCCGGTTTCGATGCTGCGCAAAAGGGCAGACAGAAAACCGGGGGAAGTTTTTGCAAGATTAGGGCTGTACTACCACCACCGGGGTTTCATTGAGTTCGATGATGGCTGAGTTGACATCAAACACATCGCGGATCAACTGTTGGTCGATAATCTGCTGCGGGTCGCCAAAGGTGAAGAGTTTGCCTTGATGCAGCGCCGCCACTTTATCGGAATATTGGATTGCCAGGTTCAGGTCGTGTACCACCATCAGGACGCATGCAGCATGACGGCGGGTGTAGCCCTTAACATATTCCAATAACTTTAGCTGGTTATTCATATCCAAGGCGGCAGTTGGCTCATCGAGAATAAGCACCTTGGGTTGATTGATCACTGCTTGGGCCAAACCAACCATCTGGCTTTCACCACCTGATAGTTCGGTACACACTTTATTGGCCAGATGCAAAATCCCAATGCTGTCGAGCAAAGCCAGTGCTTTTTCGGCACTGTTTGCGCGGGTAAACAGCGAACTGACGCCAACATGCATGGTGGTGATGAGCAGTTCAACCACGGTAATACAGGCATTGATCCTATGATCCTGTGGTAGGTACCCGATATCGTCCAATGCAAGGGGGTTACCCTGCCAAGAAAAACAGTGGGGATCTCGCTTGATGAGCTTGGTCATCTGCTTGAGCACGGTGGATTTTCCTGCACCGTTTTTTCCGATCAAAGACACCATTTCACCGGGCTCTATCGTTGGCAACGATAAGTCATCTAACACTTTCTGCTGACCATATGAGACAGACAGATTATTGATATTTAATGTCATCAGAACTTTCCGCCTTTTTTGATGATCAAGAAGATGAAGAACGGAATACCCACCATCGACATCACGACAGTGAGTGGCAGGATGATCCCCGGCATGATGGTTTTGCTAGCAATAGACGCCAAGCCCAACAGCACAGAGCCGAGTAAAAAAGAGGCGGGTAGGAAGAAGCGTTGATCTTCACCCAGAACCATGCGGGCAATATGAGGCGCAACCAAGCCGACAAAACCGACTGCACCGACGAATGATACAGATAGGGAAGTGATTAGCGAGACCAGCAGTAAGGTTTTGATCCTTAGGCGATTGACATTGATACCCATCGATTCAGCCCGCTCTTGGCCAATTTTAAGCGATGATAGCTGCCAGGCATCTTTCATCATGATGCCAAGCACCACAGGAAGTACAATCGCTAACACTGTGATCTTTTCCCAGCTGCCCCGGTCGAGTGAGCCCATTTGCCAGAAGACCAAGGTTTGCAACTGTGTTTCGGTCGCGATGTACTGCATCATGGTCAGCATACTGTCGTAGGCAAACATGATGGCGACACCAAACAGCATGACACCTTCGATAGAAACCCGTTTTACCGAGGAAATTCCGGCAATCATAAAGGTGGTCAGTAGGCACATGATAAAGGCCATCACTGCGACCTGATATTCAACCGGGATGAATGGGATAGCAATAACATTGGTGATCACCAATGAAGCCCCAAATCCTGCGGCTGCGGACACACCGAAAGTGTAGGGATCGGCAAGCGGGTTGCTTAGGGTTGTCTGCATCTGTGCACCGGCCAATGCCAATGCTCCGCCAACCAATGGGGCCATTAGCGACATTGGCATTCGGATATCCCAGATAATCACCCTGCTGGCAATATCGCTAGCGGCAGGATGGAAGATCCCAGCTAATACCTGGGTTAATGTCAGGCCTTGTGAGCCTATTAGGATGTCGGCAACCACACATATAAGACTGAGGATAAAAAAGCCGGCCAGTGCGATTTTCTTCTTTTGGTTACGCGCCCGGTGTTGATGCAGGGCAGCCGCAATGGGGCTGCCTGCTTGTTCGACGGACGTAGCTTGAGAAAAGGCTACCTCACTCACTTCGCCGCTCCTTTTGACTTTGCAGCGCCCTTGGAAATAGCCTCAAAGTTGTTTTGGCCAAAAGTGCCGCTGGCTTGGCGGTTGGCAAAACGGAGGTTCATCTCTTCGAAGGTTTTCTCGGGATCCAAAGAAGCAAATTGATCCGGATGGATCCACTTGGCGAAGTATTCCATTGCAACTAGGTTATACGGCGAGTTGTAAAATGGCATATAGATGGAATACACATCCTTGCTCTGGTAGCCGCTGACGGCTTTAAGCCACGATCTATTCATGAGGGATTGGGTAGCCTTGCTGATTGCTTCCTCATTGATAGGGGAGTAACCCAGAGGGATCCCGGCGGTCGCATTGCCTTTTTTATCAATCCAACCGGTCGTTTGCATAATGTAGACATCAGGCCGTGCGGCGATGACGCTCTCTGGTGACATCTTACCGGTGATGGCTCCTTTCAGTGGCTTATCAGCAATATTGGTCGCCTTTAGGAAAGGGATATAGGCACCCATGTTACCGGTTGCAAATGTCTGGCAGCATGACCCGTCGTAACCGGCAGCACGCTCGATAAACACCGTTTTGCTTGATTCGCTATTTGGCAGGTTGGCAACAGTTTGCTCTATTGCCTTTACGTGCTGTTGGTAATAATCGGCAAAGGCCTCACCTTGGTCTTCTCTGCCTAGTGCTTTAGCCAAACTGGTGACAGATTTGACAGTGTTTTTGATGGGATCTTCACGGAAATCAATGGCAATCACCTTGATGCCAGCCGTTTCGAGTTTGTCGAGTAGGCCTTTTTCCCGTGCAAGGGCAATGTTGGAGATATCAACCACGAACACATCGGGTTTGTTATCCATATTGATAAAGCGTTCGGCATCAAATTCCCCGGATTTGATTTTGCCGATTTTCATCACCTCGGCCAGTTCCGGATAATCCTTGATATAGCTGGCATACATGCTCGGCGCAGAGAGGCGCATGTCATCGCGCCAAGCGACGAGATGATCAGCCGCATCTTGCTGGTAAATGATTTCCAACAACGGAAATACACGGCCGGTAGAGAGGGCGACATGCTGTGGTTGCTGCTCAATGGTAACGGTTCGGCCAGCAACATCAGTCACAGTGACCGGGAAAGTATCAGCGAATGAAGCAGATGAAACACATGCCGAAGCAAGCATAACGGAAGATGTGAGCAAGGTTCTCAAAAAGGGTGACTTATTCATTGGTGATTATTATGTGTTAGAAATATGAATCGCCATGCTAATGATAATGCTTATCACTTTATATATCGTTTATTGGAATATAATTTTCCCTAATTGTAAATAATGTAAATGTGTCAGCTAGTTACCCATTTTTACTGTAGGGGTAATGGTCAATAAAAAGCCCCCTGACCGTCCGAATGAATCAGGGGGAAGCTAAGGTTTTTCCTTGGGGAAAAGTGATGTTATAAGGCGAGTTCTTGTTCTAGCATCTGGATCATCGCCGCTTCATCACCGCAGTTCCTCAACTTATCGCGAAAATCCTGGTGGATCAGCTTGCGGGCCAAGCCAGAGAAGATCCGCATATGCTGGTCACCTTGTTCTTTGTTGAGGGTAAGCATAATGATGAAATCAACATCACCCGCATCGGATTGCCAGTCAATTGGTGAATTGAGTTGGGCAATGCTGATGCTTGAATGGCGGATATTGTCGGATTTGGTATGCGGGATGGCAAAACCGTGTCCGAGCCCGGTTGAGAATACTGCTTCACGGGCCCAGATATCGTCTTCTAACGCGTAGGTGTTGTCAGTACGCCCTTGCACGCCTAAATTGCCGACCAATGCCTGTACTGCCTCTTCTTTGTTGGCAAAATCCGCATGTTTGAATACACAATCGATACCCAATAGTGGTTTGTCTTGCCCGGTTGCTGATGCTTTATCGAGTAGGGCGGTGACATCTGCGATAGTGGGGCATTGGCAGGCTTGTTCGAACAACTGCTGGCAATGGGCAAGTGTTAAGCCATTAAGGGCAGCTTTTGCCGTGGTGATTTTAGGTGCGCTCATGCTAATTTCATCAAGCCCGGCGCCGACCATTAACGGCAATACGTTGGTATCTGCACCTAACTCACCGCAAAGGCCGACCCAGCGCCCGTGATCGTGTGCTGTTTTAACAACTTGCCCTAGCATCCGTAAGAAGGCAGGCGCTAAGCTGTTGTAGAGGTGGGAAACTTGCTCGTTATCCCTATCAACAGCTAACAGGTATTGGGTCATATCATTGGAGCCGATACTAAAGAAATCGACCTCCTGACAGAACTGGTCAATGATGAAAGCCACTGAAGGCACCTCGACCATGATCCCAAGTTGTACCTGCGCAGAGTAGGCAATATTGCTGTTATCAAGTTCGGCTTTGACATATTCCAGTTGCTGCTTAACCCAGCGTATCTCTTCAATGCTCTGGATCATCGGGATCATAATCTTGGTGTTGCCAAAGACGGATGCGCGTAGTATTGCCTGTAGTTGGGTGCGGAACAGTTGCTCGAACTGTGGGTATATCCTAACCGCACGGTAACCTAAGAACGGGTTAGTCTCATGGGGCAGGTTGAGGTAATCAATCGGTTTGTCGCCGCCGATATCCATAGTACGAATGATCACAGGCTTTCCGTTAGCGGCTTTTAGTACTTCGCTGTAGTGTTCGTATTGTTCATTTTCATCAGGGGCCGATTGGCGATCCATAAACAGCATTTCGGTTCTGAATAGGCCAATGCCCTCTGCGCCATTGGCAAACGCAGCAGAGGCTTCTACTGAGCAAGCAATGTTTGCGGCAATTTCCACATGGTGGCCATCATTGGTGATGGCTGGCCGGTGGATAAACTGCTGTTTCTGCTTATGTTCCTGCTGGTTAAGCATGATTGCGCGTTGGAAGTAGCGCTGGACAGGCTCGGTGCAATCAGTCGCCAGCACGCTTAGTTGGGCGTCAATATATACGGGTGTATTCAAGGCTGATCGGCACTGCTCGGCGGTAATTCCTGATAGGGTCGGGATGCCAAAAGCCCGCGCAAGGATCACTGTGTGTGAGGTGCTACCTGCATGAGTAAGTACCAACCCCTGCAAATAGTGTTTATCCAAACCGATAAACTGGCTCGGAGTCAGGTCTTTGGCAAAGAGGATGCAAGGCTCGGTCAGTTCAAAATCGCGCTGACATTGTATCTCTGGATAGGCCGCTATTAGCACCTGTTCTGCCACATCCCTGATATCCAATACACGCTCGCGTAAGTACGTACTTGCTGATTGCTCCAGCTGCGCACTTAGCTTATCGACAGTCGCCAATATGGCATTAGCCGTGGTGTGGCTGCCCAGTAGCTCGGTGACGCCACCGGTAAAGTTGCTGTCGTTTAAGATAGCAAGGTGGGCGGTCAGTATTTCTTTTTCCTGTAGGGATGCTGTTGCTGCAGTTTCAGAGAGGTGTTTGGTAACTTGCCGGTGGGCATTGGAGAAGCGTTCTGCCTCGCTGTTGCAGCCCGTATTGTCAGTTATTGTGGCGAATCGGTTGAGGTCGCTGTGGGTAAATTTAACGAGCTTACCTTGGCCTAACCCAGAAGCAAGCCGCTTACCTTGCAGTAATGTAGGCTGGTGGCGCATTAGTGATTGGGGCAGTGGAAACGCTTCGTTATTGTCTTCGCTTGCGAGGGCTTCATCACAATGGGGAAATTCGTTGTGAATAAACCCTTCAAGCACGTGACTGGCTTGTTCGCTGTCTGAGCCCTCGAAGATTAGTGTGCAGTTATCATTGAACAACGTATCTGTGCCGACAAGAGACAACACACTTTTGGCATCACCTTGGTGATTGTTGCGGTGGTTCACTAGTGTAATTTGGCAATCAAACCGGCCGCAGGCTTTTTCGAGATGTGTTGCCGGGCGGGCATGGATACCATTGGGTAGTTCACAACGGAAAGCAAATTGGTGTTTCATGGGTACGACTGCCTTGTAATTAATGCGCTAACAGCTGCTGACATTGAGAGAATACCCGGCGAGGACGCTGTAGGGCATCTTGGATAGTGACTTCGAGGCAACGATGGTTCTTGAATCGGGCACTCTGTTCGATATTAATATCGGCGGCGAGGACGACGACATCGGCCCGTGCGATATCTTGTTCGCTGAGGCGGTTTTCAATCCCCATGGCGCCCTGGGTTTCAACTTTGATGCTAATGCCGAGTTTCTTGGCGGTTTCGATTAATTTGTCGGCGGCCATGTAGGTATGGGCAATACCGGTTGGGCAAGCTGTAATTGCGACCACTCTCATCATTTTCTCCAATCGTTTTAACTCTTTATGTCATTACTATAAGGAGAGGCAAGTGATGGCGGTAGAAGAGAAAACAACCCTTTACTGGACTTTTGTAGCGCCCATTTATAAGCGTGATAAGTCTCTCATTTTGCGGTCGATCTTATGTGATTACCGTGTAATAACGGTCGGGAGCGGTTTGTGTAACCTATAGGGAGCGGTAATACATGGTCCACTCCCTGTTGGGATTAGCATTTTTAAGGCTACCTTGCCCGGGGGCATAGTTTGGCATAGCTTTCTGCTGTCATTAATGGCAGCGATATTCTGTCGGGGTTTTCCCTGTTTTGCGCTTGAATACCCGGCAGAAATAATTGGGGTCGTGGTAGCCGCAGCGCTGGGCCACTTCTTCAAGGCGGAAGTTGTAGCGCTTGAGCATGAATTTGGCGCGCTCCAGCCTTACCCAGGATATGTAATCGGCAAATCGCATGTGCCCCTCCTGCCGGAAAAGCCGCGACAAATGGTTCGGTGAGATATTGAAACGCGCCGCCACGGTATTACGGTTGATATTGCGGTGGAAGTTCTCCTGCACGTAAATACAGATCCCCTTGAACATGTCTTCGCTGCGACGGCTTGTATCTTCTGACGGTTGGGCCAGCATGTCTTTGCAATAACTGAGCAGTGCAAGCAATAGGAACTTATCGGCAGGCTGCTTTTGCTTCTCGTAGGCGAGGGTAGATAGCGCAGTCAGAATATGGTCGATAGCCCGGCCGGTTCTTTGCGGCACACTGTATTTGACCACGTCGTAGAAGCCTTCCTCGTTTTCATGCTTGCTGACAAGGCTGAAGCCGAGTTGGCTTTTGCCAAAGAGCAGGCTGAGTACCGAACACTCTTTGTCCCAACTCGGCTTGTTCCAGGCGTTGGCCGGGATAAAAAGTGCATCACCAGGTCCGAGTAGGATATTTTCAATTTGATGCTTTGGGCTTTCCAGTAAGTTTTCGTACTGGCCATTGAAGACCAGTTCCAAACGCGGAAAGTTGACCTGGTAGCTGGCTTCGGGAGGTGGGATATCATCGCCGGCAAACCAGATGGTATTAAAAGAAGTACTGTCGGAAATGACATTGTCGAGGAGATCAGCGAAGGTTTGCTTCATGGTTTACATCTACCCAATCACTCGCCACTGGCGTAGTGTTATCAAAAAAGAAAGGCTAGTTCTGAAAACATATAACTTACTGAAGACTAACCGTTTATATGATACCACTCTAATATCTACCTCCTCGAAATGATATTCTGTAAACTGTTGAGTAGGTATCATTTTTCGACGTCGTTATGTGCCAATGCCTTGGCTGTTTAAGGCCAAGGCATTGTTGTGAGGATTTAAGCTGAAGCGAGGTGCGCTTCGATTTTATCCATAATTTGCGGGGCTTTCTTCACGGCATCTGCCACTCCGACCCTAACGATTTTCTTGCCCTTGAAGCGCTCTTCATTTTTGATTGCGATATCTTTGGTCAGGATAACGATATCTGCATTCTCCACTTCGGCTGACAAGATTTCATTTTCAATTCCGATAGAGCCCTGGGTTTCGATTTTGACTTCCCAGCCTTTGGCTTTGGCGGCTGTTTCTAGAGCTTCTGCTGCCATGTAAGTGTGGGCAACGCCCGATGGGCAAGATGTTACGCCTAGTAGTTTCATGTTGTTTCTCCCGAAATATTGTTATTCGAAATCTAATTCAAGGGTGTCTTCCGCCGAGTCATCTTCAACTTTGGCGTCTTGACGTTGTTCGATAGGTTTTTTCAAAGCGTTGACCATTAGGGCGGTGGTCAGGGCACCGGCGGCAATACCGACGATGTAGAACACGCGTCCGTCCACAACGGGTAGGACAATCAGGCCACCCCATGGCGCATGGTTAAGGACGTTGAACATGAAGCCGACGACGTTACCGACCATACCGCCAACCACGATAGATGGAAGTACGCGCATCGGGTCGGCAGCGGCAAAAGGAATTGCCCCTTCGGTGATACCGATACAGCCCATAATGCCAGCGGCTTTACCCGCTTCGCGCTCTTCGTCGGTGTAGCGCTTTGGTGAAAGCAGTGTTGCTAGGAACATACCCAATGGCGGCACACAGATAGCGATACCAACACCACCCATCAGCCATGGTTGGGTTCCGACTTGGGTTTGGGCGAACAAGGTCGCGACTTTGTTGATTGGGCCACCCATGTCAAAAGCAGTCATGCCGCCGAGCACCATACCTAAGAAGGCTTTGGAGGCACCTGCCATACCCTGAAGCCATAGGTTCATGCTTTCCATCGCCATGGCGATGGGTGTGCCG
Source organism: Photobacterium rosenbergii (assembly GCF_003026455.1). GTDB lineage: Bacteria > Pseudomonadota > Gammaproteobacteria > Enterobacterales > Vibrionaceae > Photobacterium > Photobacterium rosenbergii. The sequence continues at coordinate 1,240 of NZ_PYMB01000022.1, read as the reverse complement.
ATCACCCAGATCACCAAGCCAGAGACAATAAAGGTGCCGCCGATAGGCAGGATAAAGTAGGTTGAGATGGCTTTGAGCTTGTTGGATAACGGAATACGCTTAAGCTGCAGGACAACATAGCCTGCAATGAAACCAACTACGATGGCACCAAGGAAGCCAGCTTGTACTTGGTTAGCGAGGTAAGCGCCAATCATACCCGGTGCTAATGCTGGGCGGTCGGCAATCGAGTAGGCGATATAGCCGCCGAGTACTGGGACAAAAAGGGTAAAACCGGCGATACCCATATCCCATAGGCCTTCAAGGAATACGCCTTCCGGTACGGCACCTTTACCCCCAAGCATCACTGACAGGGCAAGTAATACCCCGCCGGCGACAACGAAGGGGAGCATGTGGCTGGTACCCGTCAATAAGTGTCTTTTTAACACTGACAGTTGGCTTTTCATTGTGAATTACTCCATGTATTTATGGTTTATTTTTTTAGTTGGCTTGGCAGCCAACGCAATAGGGTTGAGCGATGTTCTAAGACAGATTGTTGTCTGGATGGCTGTAATTATGGGACGGTCAACATGACGAAACTATTGGATAAATAGGCCATTAGCTGGACTTTTGTACCCTACGAAATGAGATGTGATTTAGCTCTCAGGCCAACAGTGAGGGCGATCACTAAATCATGCCTGCAAGGAGGTTGACGTGAGCGTGATGTATTAAAAGTCCAGTTGGTGAGGGAAAATCCAGCCTGTGATTGGGTTATTGAGTTCAACTTCTGAGGTGAAGCGGAGGAAACCCCGTTAAACAGTCTGTTTTTTGCTGATATTTGTTGTTTTTGTTGAATATATAAGCACTTGAATCATTGATGGGTTTACAAACCCAACCCTTACGATTAATATACGCCGCACTTACGGAGAGATGGCTGAGTGGTTGAAAGCACCGGTCTTGAAAACCGGCATACGTTAATAGCGTATCTAGGGTTCAAATCCCTATCTCTCCGCCACATTTCAATAGTCAGTAGTAATACTGGTTATTTGACCTTCTGGGTAAGTAGGGTTCAAATCCTCCATACCCAGAGCGTCTCCACCAGATTCTAGAAATTGGGCTTTATGCCGGGTTTCATACAGAATTGGAGCGGTAGTTCAGTTGGTTAGAATACCGGCCTGTCACGCCGGGGGTCGCGGGTTCGAGTCCCGTCCGCTCCGCCACTACACTGAAGGCTCAGTCGAAAGACTGGGCCTTTTTTGTATCT
>NZ_PYMB01000021.1 GCF_003026455.1 Photobacterium rosenbergii | reverse complement strand
AAAGAAACAGGGCGTTTAAGTTAACAAATTAAAAAGTTTTAGAGTTAAACACGGAGTGAATGTATTTATAACCATGAGGGTTTTAAAGATGATTAAAGGAAAAGAGAAAATAGTGATAAAGAAGTAGAGATAAAACAGTGTAAAGAAAAGCTAAACAAGGCAGGCGGTAAAATAACCAATCGATTAAAATAACCAATAGAATAGAGAGAAAAGGATCACCGTGGTAATAAACCCGGTACGTAGCCATACCTTGAGTGAAACTGGGTTATGGGCAGAGCCGCTTGCTTTGGCATTATTGCCATAGGGTGACCACAGCAGCTGCAGCGGTTCATTGTGCATAAAGCCCTTGGCGACAAGCCGCCAGCCCTGATCAACGGTTGGCAGCAAGGCTAATGAAATTGCGGCTGGCAAGGTGGAATTTAGCAACTGGGGCTCGCTCTGCCCCGCACCGACCTGCCAGCGAATGGTGTGCGTTTGGCCTTCAAGCTGAAGGCGCAATTGCAACTCCCCTTCCCCGCCACCTAGACGAAAACTGGGTGATTGCAGCGTCGGTGTTTGGTAGCCCTGGGTTTGTCCCAGTGACGAAGCCGATGAGCTTGCCAGCATACGGACAACCTGCCACTGGGACTGTGGCAAGGTTTGCGGTGTTGATGGCTGGGCGTTATTCGACAGTGGCTTGGCTGGCCCTTGCTGAAGCGGCGGGGTGAACTGCTCCGCCTTTAGCTGCTGAGGCTCGATTCGCAGTAGTTTGTTTATCGCCGCAGAGATCGGTGACAGCATAAAAAGTCCTCAACAAGCCCAGCTGTTATCATCTAATTCTTTACTAAACAGGCTGTTATTAACCCGGTCATTATCAGCTGAGTAACGATACCACGGTTTGACGGTGGACATTGGCCTGCACCTTCAAGTTTTGGAACGCCGAGGTAAAGCTATCACCAGTAGGTAGCATGCGCAACAAATCGGCCTCAACCGTGCCCAGTACCTGATCGCTGAGGTAACGGTTACGCTGATTGATGGTATCGATGCGTTGCATGACATCTTGGTTATGGAGCTTCAATTCCTGAATGCTGGATTTGATCTGCTTCATCATCTGCTGGGTTTTTACCAACGTCTGTCGAAGCTGTTCTTTATCGGTCTGCCATTTCTGTGGTTCAAAGCGCGCTTCGGTTGTCTCTAGTTTTACCCGGTTCGGCTGGCCTGCCGGAAAACGGTCACCTTGGCCGACAACCCGCATTTTCTGTGACAAATGCTGCCAATCCGCTTCATTGGCAGAAAAAACTAGCTGGCGCTGTTTGTTCAATGACACCCCGATACCGTGCTCATTGAGCGCCTGGCGAAACTGCATCGCTTGTTTTTCCGGTGTGGCGTTAGCCGTGAGTTTCACCGGCACCGCATTAGCCCCGCCTTTGGCTAGGTTGAAAATCAGCGTTTCGTCACGAGGGCTTGGGCGCTTGGTATCTAGCCCTTTGATTTGGAATGCAGTACGCGGCTCGCCATGAAATACCGGCTTAAGCTGGCGGCTTAGTACTGGCTGGTCCTTGTATGTCGCCTGCTGCAAGCGCTGCTCCATCCGGCTTGCCAGTTGTTCAATCTCCGCCGTGATTTTTGGAGAGGCACTACCCGAGCGCATCGCAAACTCCACCCGCTTACCAAGCTGGGCCAAGTTCTTACCAATATCATTAAGGCTGAATTCTGCCACCCGCGAGGCGGCAACTTTATGCTGGGCACGCTGGATCAAGCTGTGCTGGCGGGTATGCTCCGGAGTCAGGGTTTGCGACAAGCGCAATGGATCCGGCTGTTTGTTATCAGGTACTGCGGCCGTTTTCGTGGCCGGCCTAGCGATTACCTGCTGCTGGCGACTGGCTCCGGCTGCCGCCGAGCGAAGATCATTTACCTGAGAAACCATGTGTTTTCCATCAATCGAAAAATACCCTGCCGAGCGGCCCGGCAGGGTATGAATTACATAATACTAAATAGCGACAAACTAGCCGTTTTGACATAGGTTGACTGGGTTGCCTGCAAGGCCAACAGATAGTTGTTGTATTGCACCATGGCATCGGCGTAATCGAGATCTTCAAGCTGGCCAATCAGGTCATTATTAAACAGCTCAACCTCACTGTGGCCATCCTGCATCGTGGTCAAGGCATTCTGGCGGCTACCCAGGCTAGTAACAGTGCCCGATACTGCCATCATGGTATCATCGAGCACATCAAGGCTGCGTTCGATAATATCACTGCCCGACATATCGAAGTCCGGGTCACGCAGCGCGCCAATCAGTTCATCAAGCTGGTTGAAAATATCCGTGCCGCCGGAAAAGAACATATCCTGGGCATTGACGTTAAGCTGGATAGTCACACCATCACCGACGACAACTTCACGGATACCGGTATCCCCTTGGTAAATCCAGTTACCCTCTTCATCCTTGACCAGTGGCTGGGTGTTTACTTCGTTACCCGCGAAGATGTATTTGCCGTTTTCATCCTTGGAATTCACCAAGCTCACCAAACTGTCTTGCAGATGCTCAAGCTCGTTAGCCATCGCAGCCAATTCGTCTGGGCCATTGGCACCGTTACCGGCCCATAGCATCAAGTCGCGAATTTGGTGCAGCACATCAACAGCACTGCTAAGGTAAGTTTCCTGCTTTTTCAGCGCCGTATCCGCTTGCTCGATATTGCCCTGATACTGGCTGATCGCCGCCTGCTCACGCTTTAGGTTCATCACTCGGCTGGATGCCATCGGGTCATCAGATGGGACCAACAAGCGCTTACCCGTCGCCATCTGCTGCATGATTTTATTGATGCCCAAGGAATTTTGGCTCAGGCTACCAGACATCATCTGGCTGTATTGATTAGTACTTACACGCATCAAGGGTTCCTTAGAATAGCTGCATGATTGAAGCAAACATCTGGTTTGAAGCGCTGATCACCTGCATGTTGGCTTGATAAGCCTGCTGGTACATCATCAAGCTCACCGCCTCCTCATCCAGGTTGACGCCACTGGTGGCAGATTTTTCAATCGTCGCCTGTAGGTAGATGTTGCTGGCCGCATCATGATCGGACTGAGCCTGACGGCTTTTTACAGCAATATCACTCAACAAGGAGTTAAACGCGCTGCCCAGTGTCTGACTGCCTAGATCACCAATTTCAAATTCTTGATCTTTAATCTCAATCAGTTTCAGCAAGTTATCAGTGTTACCCGGCGTGCCGTCACCTGATAGCGCCAAATCTTCCGGTTTGAAATCCGGGTTGATCGATAAGGTTGCCGCTGGGTTTTCCGGGTCAAAAACAAACAGTGGTTTGCCCGGTTCACCATTGAGGTCAAAACCCTCGGCCAACTGGTCGTTAAAGGCTTGGGCAAACTCAAAAGCGATATCGTTAATGGCTTCTTGGGTTGGCACTAACACATCTCGCTCGTACTCAATCAGGGCACCCAGTTTGCCGCCCATGTCGTCATCAATTGGGAAGCTCTGACCGTTCAACTCCAGTGACAACACATCGCTACGTGGGTTATTCGGATCAGATTCAAGGTTAAACTGAGCCACCTGATTGCCCATTACCAATGGCTGACCATTTGGCAAGGCAATGTTCAGTGTGCCATCACCGGCATCGGTAATACGCACATCAACAATTTCGGACAGCTCGGCAATCAGCACATCACGCTCATCTTGCAACGCTGACGTGTTTGCGCCTGATGCCTCACCCTTGCGGATTTCTTCATTGAGCTTGCCAATATTCGACATTAAGCTGTTGGCTTGGGAAACCGCACTGCTACGTTGCTGGGACAAGTCATCATACTGGCCATCTAGCGAGCTGCTTAGCTGGTTGAAACGGTTACTAAGTGCTTCTGCTTCACTAATGATCAGCGAGCGATGGGCTGAGCCATAAGGCGAAACACTGGCACCATTAAGGGCAGAGAAAAAGCTGTCAAAGCCTTGGCTCAGATCCATCGAGTCACCTGACAGAAGCGTCTCTAACCGCTTGAGTTGTTGGGCAGACGTCGAGGCAGCTCCCAGCATTGAGCCGGCACGGAAGATCTGGTTGGTCTGGTATTGATCCGTCACGCGGCGGATAGCATTGACCGATACCCCGTTACCCGCATCTTTCATGCTCATGCTGGTTGAGCCGACGGCTGATAACTGTACCTGCTGGCGGCTATAGCCCGGGGTGTTGATGTTGGCTACGTTCTGGGCCGTTACATTCATGCCCACTTGGCTTGCCTGTAGGCCAGACAAGCCGATATTCATTAAACTCATGCGTTAGTGCCCTCACGGTTGAAATGCAGCAAAGACTGGCTAAATGCGCTGCCCGCGAGCGGACCTTGCTCTGCCTTACCCGAAGTTAAAGCGACCTCGTTGCTGGCATCCTTAAACCCTTCTTCACCACCGAGTTGACGGACAATGACTTCCGCCAACCCTAGCTGGCTTTTCGACATTTCAATGGCGATTTGCCCATCGAAAAACTCCTGGTAGGTTTTGTGCTCACGGCTGCCAAACAAAGCGTTATCGTCATCGGCATTGAGGGCTTCACTCGCCTTGCGCATTTGCTTGAGCACCATTTGCAAAAACAGGGACTCAAACTGCTCGGCGACTGTCTGGATAGCCTGCTGCTGGTCACCACTGGCTTTGAGCTCTGCCAGTTGGCGGCTATCGAAGGTGGTCACCGTTCCTGTATGAGGATTGGTGGCGATCCGGCTGGTTGCCATCGGCTGCAGCGCCATGGTGTTCACCGGTAAAACTGTTACTGTCATTGCTTGTCCTTAAATCACGACCAGTTCCGCATCCAGTGCACCGGATGAATGGAGTGCCTGCAAAATGGCAATCAAGTCGTCGGGAGAGGCGCCCAGGCTGTTTACTGCTGACACAATGGTTTCCAGCTCAACCCCTTCCGGCCAGATAAACATCGGGTTTCTCTCGTGGCTGATATTCAAGTCCGATTCCGGCGTTACAACAGTATTACCGCCGCCAAACGCATTCGGCTGGCTAACGTTAAACGACTCAGCAATCGTCACTGTCAGGTTACCGTGACTCACTGCCGCACGGCCAATGCGCACGCCGTTCCCCACCACAACAGTACCGGTACGGCTATTAAAGACGACCCTTGCACGTTGGCGGCCAATATCGACGGTCATATCTTCCAGCATCGACATGAAAATCACCCGCTGCTCGAAATCCTTCGGCGCCGACACCTCCACCCGGGCATTGCTGACTGCCATCGCGGTATCCGGACCAAAAGTGTCGTCAATCTGGCGCGAGATATTGCGTGCGGTAGTGAAGTTCGGGCGCAGCAAGTTCAGTGTCACTTTCGGCTGGCTGACAAAATCAGAAGGAATTTCTTCCTCGACAATCGCCCCGCCCGGAATACGCCCTGTAGTTGGCACATTGACGGTAATACTGGAACCAGAACGACCTTCGGCTTTCACACCGGCTACAACCAGGCTCCCTTGAGCAACTGCGTAAATCTGGCCATCGATAGCACGAAGCGGCGTCATGACCAGACTGCCCCCGCGCAGGCTCTTAGCATCACCAATCGATGACACCGTGACATCGATAGTCTGCCCCGGCCCCGCTAAAGGCGGAATTGATGCATGTACGCTTACCGCGGCGACGTTACGCAATTTCGGGTCGATATTATCCGGCAGCTGCAAGCCAAACTGACGCAGCATGTTGGTAACCGACTGGCTGGTGAACTTCACCTGGTTGCGATCTCCCGTACCATCGAGACCAACCACTAGGCCATAGCCGATTAACTGGTTGTCTCTCAGCCCTTGGATATCCACTAAGTCAATCAGGTGACGCTCATTGGTTTCGGCACTGGCTGTTTCTACAAACATGAAAGGCACCACCAACACCGCCAGTAAAATGATAAGTTGCTTAAACATAATGCCTCGTTAGAGTGGGAACAGCGGATTGACAAACAGCTTGGTCAACCAGCCGGCCTCATTAGCATCGGCCAGTACACCACTTTGCGAATAGGCAATGCGGGCATCACCGACTCGCTGGGAGGAGATCTGGTTACCGTTGTCGATATCATCGACCCGCACCAGGCCATCAAGACGGATAAACTCATCGCCTTGGTTGAGGCGAATCCATTTTTCACCCTTGATTCGCAGCACTCCATTAGGCAGCACTTCGTGCACCATGACCGTAATCGAGCCGCTCAAGGAGTTACGTTGCGAACTGGCCGAACTACCGCGGAAATCACGTTCTCCCGAGATATCAGCCCCGGCACTGCCGCTGTTTGAATTACTCGAGAAGCTGCCCATCAGGCCACCACTGGCATTCTTGCCAAAGTTGGTATTGGCCTGCTTGCTCGAACGGGTATCTTCATCCAGCGAGACGGTCAGCATGTCGCCGACCCGGTAGGCACGGCGGTCCTGAAACAAGGTCCACATATATCCGTCACGGTAAACCGAGCCACTGCGGGCATCCGGCAGCGAGTAGTCGAGCATCGGCGGCGCGTAGTCCAGATCATCAGGCGCTGGGCGCTCATCAATCAAGGAGGGGGTCGACGAGCAACCGGCCAAGAGCATAGCCGCCAGCCATGCTCCCAGACGTCTAACAGTGTTAACTTTTGTCAATCCGGCCATAACTTACAGTACCTGAGAAACGTACTGCAGCATTTCGTCAGCAGAAGACAGGGCCTTGGCATTCATCTCGTAACCACGCTGGGTGGTGATCATATCGACCATTTCCTCCACCACCTGGACGTTAGAGCCTTCCAGCACACCTTGTTTAAGCTGACCAAAGGCACCTTCACCGGCAATGCCATCGATGATCTCGCCACTAGAGGCGGTTGCTCGGAATAGGTTTCCGCCCATGGCTTCAAGACCGGCCGGATTAATAAAGTTAGCCAAGGTGATCTGGCCGATTTCCTGCGGCATATCGTCGTTGGCAACCTTGACCGAGACGATACCGTCACTGCCGATAGTGATAGTCTCGGCATCTTCTGGCACCTGGATTTGCTGCGCCAGCGGCAAGCCCTGGGTATTGACCAGTAGGCCATCTGAGTTCAGGTGGAACTGGCCGTTACGGGTGAATGCCTGCTCACCGTCCGGGGTCTCCAGCTCAAAGAAGCCCTTACCGTCAATGGCCACATCCAAGCTCTGGTTGGTGGTTTGGTACATACCCTCGGTAAAGACCTTCTGGGTGCCTACAACACGCACCCCCGATCCAAGCTGGATTCCGGTTGGCAGTTCGTTGATCTCATCGGCCATCGCCCCCGGCTGGCGCTGGATTTGATAGAACAGATCTTCAAACGCGACGCGGTCGCGCTTATAGCCAACGGTGTTGACGTTGGCTAGGTTGTTGGAAATGGTCGCCATCTTGGTGTCTTGGGCGGCCAAACCGGTTTTACTGATCCATAGTGCTGCGTTCATCTCTTATCCTTACGCTCTGATCAGGCGATTGCCTGCTTCTGCAATTTTTTCTGCGGTCTGCATCATCTTCAGCTGCATCTCGAAGTTGCGGCTAAGCTGCATTGAGGCCACCATTTCTTCAACGGCCACCACGTTGCTCTGCTCCAAAAAGCCCGACACCATCATCACGGTCTCATCATCATTAAGCGGCTCACGGTCATTGGTCACAAAAAGGCCATTCTCCAACTTGCCAAGCTCTTGTACCTCAGGGTTTACCAGTTTGAGGCGGGCAACTTCCACCGCCAGTACTTCCCCTTCAGGAACAATATTGATTAAGCCGTTATCACCAAACTCGATGCTGCTATAAAGCGGGACATTCACCACATCACCGCCGTCAGCCAATACCGGCAGTCCACCAATATGCAGGTCACCCTCTTCAGTGCGCTCAATGGCCCCCGAGCGGGTGTAAGCCTCATCGCCATCGGGTAACTGAACGGTAAAAAAGCCATCACCACGAATTGCCAGATCAAGCTCACGCCCTGTAGTTTGTAGCTCGGCAGCATCAAAACGGGTACCTGCCGACTGGGCCTGAACCATGGTGCGGCTGTCGAAGCCATTGCCCTGCACGGCATACGCCTGGGCGCGCTCCATGTCGGCACGGAAGCCATGGGTATTGATATTGGCTAGGTTATTGGCGCGCACCTGCTGGGCATTGAATACCCGGCCCGCCCCGCTTGCTGCGGTATAAATCAAACGATCCACGCTAATGCCCTTACATGTTGAACAGCACTTGGGTCAGTTGCTGCTGGGTGGACAGCGACTGGGCATTGGCTTGGTAGTTACGCTGGGCTGTCATCAGGCCGACCAGTTCACCAGTCAAGTCAACGTTGGACTCCTCGATGTAACCAGAGTAAAGGCCACCTAGCGTCCCTGTACCCGGCGCGCCAATCAGTGGCTGGCCCGAAGCCTGAGTCGCGCTCCAGCCAGTATTACCAGTCTGCATCAAGCCGCCCGTATTCGGGAAGTCTGCCAGTACCACCTGACCCTGCAGCATTTGCTCACCATTGCTGTAGTTGGCAAACACCATACCGTCTTCGTCGATGGTGATCCCGGTCAGCTCACCGGCACTGTGGCCATTGCTGCGGTTGGTTGATACGGCAAATTCACTGCCGAACTGAGTCGTCCCCGACATAGAAAGGGCAATGTTCATCTCAGCGGCACCTTCCGGGGCAAACGTCAGGTTGATGTTGCCTGTTGGCGCAACCAGCTTACCGCTGTCATCAAATTCCAATGCTTCGCTGATTGGGTTTTCATCAGCATCAACCATGACCTCACCATTCATCGCGTAATGTACTTCCCACTCGTTTTCACCGGTTTTCACGAAGTACTGGGTCAGGGTGTGTTCATTGCCCAAAGAGTCATATACCGTTGTGGTGTAGGAAGAGTTGAAGCTGTCGCTGTCTTCCGGATCAAACGCAATGCGGTTGCCATCTTCGTCGAGGATCGGTGATGCACCGGCATCAAGATTAGCTTGGAAATCTACTCGGTCAGTCGCTTTAGCAGGAACCGAGCCTGTCGATACCTGAAGGTCGCCCATCGAGCCCGTTTGCAGATTACCGTTATTATCCGTGGTGTAGCCCTGCAGGCGCAGACCTGCGCTGTTGACCAGATAGTTGTCTTTGTCTTGCTGGAACATCCCGGCACGGGTATAGGTGTAGCTACCGTCTTCACCCTGCAGAACGAACATGCCGTTACCACCAATCGCAAGGTCGGTAGTGCGGCCTGTCATACTAAATGCACCGTCGTTGAATGACTGGGAAAGGCTCGCAAGTTCAACACCACCGCCCATGCCGCCGTTCATCAGTGCCGCGAATTCAGCACGGGATGATTTAAAGCCAACGGTTGAGACGTTAGCGATGTTGTTACTGATAGTGTTCAATTCCTGAGAGGTGGTATTCAAACCACTCATTGCAATGTTAAAGCTCATTATATTTTTCTCTTGCTAACCTAGTTTTTGCGGGCCGCTATCGGCGGCCAGCCAACGTAAATAAAGGAGTGGGCTCGGGGCCGTTATCGCCACCGCTGTTTGATTCGCCATATTGGTTGACGTTGAAGAAAGGCACATAGCCGACGCCACCAATCAAGAATTCCGGTGAGCCGCCACCTGGCGGAATACGCATTTTCTCGATAGTGCCAGCCACCATGACATCCGGCTTATAGTCGGTATCACTGGTGACCACGCTCAGATCGTACTGACCGTCTTTTAGACCCAATGCCTCAGGGTCAATCACAAAGGCCACTTCGCCCTCGCTGTTGGCACCTAATTCGATGGTTTCAACCAGCTCGCCAGCGTCATTGCGGATCTCAACCTTGAGATCATCAACCAGGCTATCTAGCTCAATGACGGCATCCAGCGGGTTGCCTTCCAGCTCCAGGGTATCGGTGATCACCCGAACATCTTGGCCGACCATGCCAGCGGTAGTCAGCACCTGGATGTTATCCAACAGCACCATTTGGTTAACCACGGTATTGTTCATGTTCTGCATGGTCTCGACCTGGGTCATCTGTGCCAGCTGGGTCATGAACTGGGTTGTATCCAGCGGATCTAACGGGGTCTGATTCTGGATCTGGGCAATCATCAAAGTCAGGAATGTGTTGTCCTGCTGGCCATTACTGGCAATTGGATCGTGTCCACTACTTGTGGTCGCACCGCCGCTATTGGTGACATATGGAGTACTCATCGCGATCCCTTACTGGCCTAGTTTCAACAAACCCTGCTGCATGCTTCGCGCACGCCCCAGAACATCAACACTGGTTTCAAAGCTGCGTGAGGCCGACATCATATCTGCCATTTCCGACACCACATCCACGTTGGGATAGAACACGTAACCGTCGGCATCTGCTATCGGGTTACCAGGCTCGTACCGGCGATCAAGCTCACCTTCGACAGGCACGACATCCATGATTTGAACGCGGGCACCAGCACGCTGGCTGGCCTGGAACTGACTGTTTTCATACACAGTGGCGAACACCGGCTTATGGCTGCGGTACGTTCCTGCTTCCGTGGTTGAGCCGGCATCAGCATTGGCCAAGTTACTGGCAATGGTATTAAGGCGCATGGTTTGCGCAGTCATAGCCGAACCGGCGATTTGGTAAATTTCACTAAATGACATAACGGGTTACTGTCCTTGAATAGCTGTCGCCAGCCCTTGGAATTTCATGTTCAAAAAAGTCAGGCTGGTTTCGAAATCCATCGCGTTCTGAGCGTAATGAGCCTGCTCTACCCCCAATTCAACGGTATTACCGTCCATTGTGTTGTTATAAGGATTACGGAATTGCAGTGCTGGAGACGTTTGCGACTGAACCTGGCCGTACTGACGCTGCTGCGCTTCAACAGAAGCAATCGCTGCCTGAAAATCAAAATCGCGTGCTTTGAACCCCGGAGTGTCGACATTAGCCAGGTTACCCGCCAGCACCTTGGCACGCTCGGTACGAAGGTTTAAAGTGTGCGGGTGAATGCCGAGGGCCTTGTCAAAGTTGATTCCCATTTGGTGTCCTTGATTGCAAGAATTCTAAAATCTGGAGTCTCACAAACAATTATCGTGCCAACTTTTATTTTGTTGATTTAAAAGAAAATAAAACAGAAAGACCGAGCCAGCGGAAGCGCCACTTCCGCCACGGGAAGGCAGGCGGAAACAGCAAAGCGGAAGCCATTCCGCACCAAGGACAAAACGAAATGGAACACACTAAATGGTAAACTTGACACAAGACGCTCGAGCTGTGGTAACCATGGCTCTGTTATTTATATTGCTCGGAACCCACCCCGTTGCTTCGGCCCAAGCCACTGAGGACAAGTCCGGACATACCAACGTCGAAAATCAAATACAAAGCCAAGTCACTCGCGCCATCGAGCAAGAGGTAAAGCATGCTGCGGCACAGCATCATTGGCCACCAGCCCAACCCGACATTTCGCTGAGGCTACCGAGCGGAAGCCAGCGGCTCGAGGCATGCTACACCCCATTAGATATCGAGCGTATCGACCGGCGCCGTTACCCTGCTGGCCGCCTGCGCTTTTCGGCCCGTTGTAGCCAAACCGAACCGTGGCAGATCACTGTGCAAGCCGATGTGGGTATCACAATACCGGTTGCTTTTGCTGCCAAGACCCTGAGCAAGGATGCCGTTATCACCGATAATGACATCGTTCTCAAACCAACCGATATTGCCACCATCAACCGTGAATTCTTCGCCTCAAAACAGGGCTATATTGGCTTACGTGCCCTGAGGCAAATCCGCCGCGACCAGCAACTATCTCCATCGCATCTTAGCCCGGCCTACATGGTCTCTGCCGGAGACACTGTGATTATCCAAGCCAGCAACGGACAGTTCAGTGCCAATATGCAGGGAGTTGCCCTCGAAGGTGGGTATGAAGAACAACAAATACGGGTGAGGAACAACAGCTCCGGCAAGGTGATCCAAGCAACGATAGCCAGGACTGGGCTGGTCACCACGCTTTTCTAATTTGATTTAATCTCACAGCCGGCTTGGTCGTTTAATCAAAGTATCGGAGAAGAAGTCAGGAGAACTGCCATGATCGAGTCAACTAAAGCAGGTTTGCAGCTAGCCACAGCAGCTCAGAGCCAACCTCAGAAAACGCCAGAAGCAAGCAGCAAAGAAGTATCAACCTCACCTGCGCCGGTCGCATCAGTGACCAAGCCAAGTGCAGATGTCAGCCCGCAGGCCCAAAGCTTGGATAATCTCCAGCAGGAGCTAAAACGTATCCCTGATGTGGATATGGTCAAGGTCAACGAGATCCGCACCTTGCTTGCTAGTGGCAATTACGAGGTCGACCTCGATGGGCTGGCTGCCAGCATCCGCGGTGCCCACCGTCGCGATTAATCCAAGACGACATCATTACACGACGGAAGTTGAATACCATGAGCCAAAAACCCGCGTCAGTGATCAAGGCTTTTATCCAAGATATCAATCTTGATCTGGCTGATTACCAAAAGCTCCATCAACTGTTGAAGGTGCAGCATCACAATATGCTGCACCGCAACAGCGATAAACTCACGGCGATGACAGGGCCACATCAAAAGCTGATAGCTCAATTACAACAGCGCGCTGATCACCGAAGTTGGTTGCTGGAACAACTTGGTATGAAAAGCTCACCGGACAGTGTCAACCGCCTGATCTCTGCCCTTCCGAACCAATACCGAAAACCTATCGACCATAAATGGTGTGAACTAAAAGACCTGGTTCACAGCTGTATGGAACAAAATGACCGCAACAGCCGTCTGCTCAGTATGCAGCAGGAAATACTCGGCCAGGTCCTGCATCAAGAAAGTGAAGCGACGTACCAGCCGCTTTAGCTGCTAGCAGATCGAATAAAACAAAAACGCCACAGCAGGTGCTGTGGCGTTTTTGTAATTTTAGTCCTGACGTGTGAGGTTTATCACCATTCACTATCAATAATTAGACCGGATGAACCGTTGCATCGCCATCTCATCCATCAGCTTTTGCTCACTTCTCGCTACCTGTCTTTCGTGATGCTGACGGCGCTTATCAATCACATTATCAAGACTTTTCACTTTCACGTGCTGCTGGGTAACATGGTGTTTAAGGCTAGCCTCTTCAGCTTTAGACAGCGCCAAGGTTTGGCTCTGGATTTCTGTCAGGTGCTTGAGGTGATCACGAAGGGCAAAACGGTTATGCCAGGCCAGTGCCGTTTCACCGGCAACTACCTGACAAGAATCATAAAGCTCATCAAGTTGTTCGAGTTTTTGCAAGTGATTGGCACTGTCTTGCTGCTTTTGCTGGTACTGCTGGCCGAGCTTTTCCAACTCGCCCTGACGGATCTGACGAAATCTATCCAGTGCCTGTGAATGCTTAGCCAAGGTTCAGCTCCTGTATCAATTGTTGCATCTGGCTGTTTACCGTTTCCCAATCGGCACTTTCATCCATCTCCTGCTGCAGGAAAGCCACCAGTTTGGGATAAGCGCCCACCGCCTGATCCATTTCTGGATCATTACCCGGCTGGTAACCACCAAGCGGGATAAGTTCACGAACTTCCTGATAACGGCTGTAGAGCTGCTTGAAGCGCATCGCAGAACGGAGCTGCTCTTTGCTCACCACCTGTGGCATCGTCCGTGAGATAGACTGGGAGATATCAATCGCTGGATAATGCCCCGCTTCTGCCAACTGGCGGCTCAAGACAACATGGCCATCGAGGATCGCCCGAGCACTGTCCGCAATAGGGTCTTGCTGATCGTCCCCTTCCGCCAGCACCGTATAAATCGCACTCATGCTGCCTTGTTGCGAGGCGCTGTTGCCAGCCCGCTCTACCAATTGCGGCAGCATACTGAAAACCGACGGCGGATAGCCCTTAGTTGCCGGTGGCTCACCCAGTGCCAGGGCGATTTCACGCTGCGCCATAGCAAAACGGGTCAACGAGTCCATCAGTAGCAGGACATCCTTGCCCTGATCGCGGTAGTACTCTGCAACTCGGTGACACAGCTGGGAAGCCCGTAGCCGCATCAATGGTGATTCATCCGCCGGGGCGGCAATGACCACTGCCCGCGCCAGCCCTTCAGGCCCTAGGGAGTGCTCGATGAATTCCTTCACCTCACGGCCACGTTCACCAATCAAACCAACGACGACCACATCGGCACTGGTCTGGCGGGTGATCATCCCAAGCAACACACTTTTACCGACCCCACTGCCAGCAAACAAACCAATTCGCTGCCCCTTACCCAGAGTCAGTAAACTATTCATTGCGCGGATGCCGACATCAAGCGCACCATCAATCGGGCGCCGCGACATCGGGTTAATATTTTCGCCATCAAGGCTGATATCATCTTGGCCCAGCACTGGCCCCAAGCGGTCAAGCGGCTCACCAAGACCATTGAGCACCCGGCCAAGCCATTGCGGCCCGATACGGAGCTGGCTTTCACCTTCGAGCGGCCACACCTTGGCGCCAGAAAACAACCCGGATGCGTTACTAACCGGCATCAGATAAGCCACCTCGCGGTTGAAGCCAACAGTCTGCGCCTCTATCTTGGTGCCATTTCCGGTCTCGACCAAGCAACGCTGGCCAGTGAGCAAACGGCATCCCACCGCTTCGAGCATCAAGCCAGTGACCTTCACCAGTCGCCCGGTAACTTTCGCCACCGGGACCGAATCGAGTGAGGCCAGGGCTTGTTCCAGGCGGTAATCGATTATGTTACTCATGATGCCTGTCTAACTTCCCCATTGCTCTCTTGCTCTGAGATCTGGCTTGCTTCAACCGCGACCTGCTCATCGAGCAAATGGCCTTTAACGGCTGACATGCAGGTATCAAGGCGTTGCTCACAACCGGCATCCGCTTCGGCATTTTTGGTCACGACCCGACATTCGCCCTGACGTAGGGTGTCATCACAGACAATATTCCACTCGTCAATTTTGTCGCTCGCCACTTTCTCGAGGTGAGTGAATTCCTCCCTCGCCATTTTGACCTTCAAGCCCTGTGGTTCACCCGGTAGGCTCTCGAGGGTTTCTTCCACCAAGGCCATGATCTGCTGCGGTTGCAATGCCAGTTCGCAACGAATCACTTGCTGGGCAACCTTCTGAACCAATTCGCAGACCTGTTCTCGCTGACGGCGTTCGTGGTCGGCAAACAACTCGGCGGTTTGCTGGTGCATTTGGGCAAAAGGGGCTGAGGCCTGGATAAACTGGGCCTTACCTTCCTCAATCCCTTGCTTCATCCCTTGTTCACAGCCTTGCTGGATACCCTGCTCAAAACCTTGCTGCTGGCCTTGTTCAATGCCCTGTAGCAAGCCTTCTTCATGGCCCCGGGTCATCCCCTGCTGAAACCCTTGATTAAACTGGGCCTGGAAATCCTCCTGCTGGGATGGCTCAGGTGTAGGGTCAAGCACCGATTCCCCACCCGCCCCTGTCATTGCACGGGTATCTTGTAGCAAGCGTGCATCTTCACTCAACTCATCAAGGCCAAAATCGTCCATTGCCAGATTATCGAAACCTAACTCATCGACACCAAACTCTTCGTCCAACCCCAGAGCAGCGTCAAAGTCACTGTCTAGCCCTGCTCCCATTGCAACCTCCGGCTGCTGACCGTGTACTTTGACGGCAGACTGGGTAAAGGCTTGGGCATCGACTAACGGCGGAAAGCGATGGCTACGAAACTGACTAGGCTGTAACCGCATGATTCTATTTCGTCTAAACATGACTATTCCACCGTCGTCTCTTGGTAAAGCTGCAGACTGATCACCTTGGATTCATTAAGTTCACGAACATAGTCCATGATTTCCGCGCGGGCTTCCTGTACCTGGCGTACCGACACTTTGCCTAGCTGGGCGATTTCTGTTTCCATCGACTGCTGCATGCGGCGCGGCAAGATAGCGAGCAACGATTTGCGCATGGCGGAGTCTGCCCCTTTCAGGGCCATGGCCAGCAGATCCGTTGGCAGATCTTCCAAAATACGCAAGCGAACGGCTTCAGGCTGGCGGGTAAGGATGGAGAACTCGTACATTTTGTTCTTAAGGCGGTCGGCCAACTCGGTATCGTGCTCTTCAAGCGCCGTCATTAGAGCCATCTGATCACCGGTGAAGCGGTTGATAATATCTGCCACCTGCTTCTCGCCTTCAATCACCGCGCTCGAGTTTTCCGCCAGGTATTCGATACAGCGATCGACCAAGTCCTGCAGCTCTTCTGCCACTTCACGGCTAACTTCAGTCAATACCGCAATGCGACGCAGCACATCTTTCTGCTGATCCACCGGTAACTCGACCAGTACCTGCGAAGCAATCTCAGGCGGCAAGAAGGCAATAAATACCGCCTGCATCTGGATATGCTCGTTCATCAAAAACTTGGCAAGGTGCTTGGGTTCAATCCATTGCAGTCGCTGCATGGTAGTACGGATCTCATCGCCATAAATCGTATCCAGCAGGTTACGGGCCAAACGGCCACCGAGTGCTTTATCCAAGGTACGTTGCAAGAAGGTTCGTGATGCCCCACTGATCCCCGACTGGGCGCGGAACTCTTCGAAAAAACCCTGCAGTACGAAGCGAGCTTCAATACTGCGGATTGCCGGCTGCTTGGCCATGGCATGGCTAACCTTGAGCAATTCGTCCCGTGACATGTGGCGCATTACCTGCGAGGCCGACTCTTCGCCCATGCTAAGCAGCAAAATAGCGGTCTGCTCCATCGGGTCTAGCAGTACATCACCGTCTGCCAGGTGGCTAAAATTACTTAGACTCATTGCTGTTCACCCACTTCTTGATCACTTCTGCAACACGTTCTGGTTCAACTTCGGTCAGTTTTTGCAGGTGCTTGACCTGCACTTCTAACTCAGAGCCCGGAGGCGGTAAGGTAGACAGGTCAAACTCGCCCTCAGCCGCTGGCTGTGGCTCACTGTCCTCGGCCACCATGCCCCCTTGGGCAATCGAATCTAACAAGGCATCTGCCAGATCCTGCTCGCTACCGCTAGCCGGAATACTAACTGGCTTATATTCGCTTGTTGGCTCGGCAGCTGGCAGATCTTCGTTGGCAACTAGCTCAACACTGCCTTCCGGTGTTGCTGCGAGTGCCGTGGTTACTGGTGCCGGACGCTGTAGCGCTTTGACCAGCGGGCGAAGTACCAGCAAGATAAATGACAAACCGAGCAGCGCATATACACCGTACTTAGCCAGTAACAGCAATTGCTGATCGTGCCACCATGGGGTATCAACCGGTGCGGTGTCTATCGCACGAGCAAAGTTAAATGCATGCAGGCTGAACTGGTCACCGCGTTCGGCGACATATCCGACGGAATCTTTAACCATTTGGGCTATTTGCTCCAATTGTGCTTGTTGCCAACCTTGTTCATGGACATCATCGTTGAGCAACACTGAGACTGATAACATTTCTATACCGCCCTGGGCATGGCGGGTATGGCGGACCTTGCGGCCGACATCATATTGGCGGCTGAGCTCAGCACGCTCATTGCGGGTTTCATTGCTAGCCGGGCCTTCCTCCCCGGCAGGCTGATTACTCAGAGCCCCCGGGATCCCCATTGCCAACTGGCCCTGGGTCTGATCCTGCTTGGTAAATTCGGTACGCAATACCGGGTCGCTATCGACAGACTCGTGGGTCTCTTCGATTTGGTCGAAATTCAATGTTGCCGCAACCTGGACCCGGAAGTTCCCGACGCCAAGCAAAGGTGCCAGCATATCGCCGGCCCGGCGTACGATGTCACGCTCGACCCGCTGCTGGAGTTCGTGGAAACGGACATTGATCTGGGACTGCTGCCCCATCGCCAGATCAGCGCTGAGCAAGTTGCCGTACTGATCCACTACCGACACGGCATCTGCCGTCATGCCTGTAATACTGCCGCTCACCAAGTTAACAATCGCTTCAACCTGAGGTTGATCAAGCTGCATCCCTGGCTCGAGCTCGAGCATTACTGCTGCCGATGGCTTTTCCTCGTTGATGCCTACAAACAAGGTACGGTTAGGGATCGCCAAATGCACCCGGGCATGGTTGATGGCACGGATAGCCAGGATAGTTCGGGCTAGCTCACCCTCTAGCCCCTGACGGTAGCGAGCGTTCTCAATAAACTGGCTAGTGCCAAGGCCGGAGCTGCGGTCAAGAATTTCCAACCCTTCTGGCAATTTGGCTTTCACACCACGGGCTGCCAAGGTGATCCGAGCATCAGCCAAGCGATTGGCTGGTACCATGATCTGCCCGGTTTCGTTATCTAGCTGGAACTGGATTTTTTCCTGCTCAAGCACCGAAAGGATCTCGCTGTTGTCGTAACGCTCCTGAGTGCCATAGAGGGGTTTATACGGGCTGCTCTGGGTCCACATCACCACCACGATAAAAAACGATACCAAGACTGCCAGTGCAGTAATAAGTGCCACGTTCTTATACTTTCCATCCAAGCGTTGTTGGATTTTTTCTTTATATGACAGCCATTTGTTAGATGGTGCCTGTTCTGGATTTTCAGCTACTGTTGTACTCATTTTCTTCTCACTACAGAGGCATCTTCAGTACATCGTCATAGGCAGCCAAGAGCTTGTTCCTTACCTGTGTCAATGCTGAAAAAGAAATACTGGCTTTTTGGCTGGCGACCATTGCGCCGACCAAGTCATCGGAGCGGCCGGCATCCACATCTGCCGTCAATTGATGGGCAAAATGCTGCTGGTTATCGACCCGGCGGACAGCCTGTTGCATGGCTGCCTGAAAGTTACCGGTTGGTGGATGTGAGACATTGACCGCAATCTGGGTGCCGGTTTGAGCTTGTTCCCGCATCACAGCCATACGCTGCAACATCTCGCTCTGAATCATTGAGTTCTGATTCGACATAATGTGCTTTCCTTACGCCGCTGAGCTTGTTTGGTGAATGTATGAATCGATGTTGATCCCCTGCTCGCGCATGGCGGCGATCTTGTATCGCAGCGCACGGGTTGACATCCCGAGGGCCTCTGCCGTGTCATTTCGTTTGCCATTGAAGCGGGCTAAAGTGTCGAGGATAAATTGCTGCTCGGCATTCTTGCGGCTTTGCTTGAGCGCTTGCTTGGCATCTTCCACTACCTCGGTAATTGCCCCCTCAACCATGGTGCTGAGCATGTCATTGAGCATCAGATCCTGTGCCGTGATCCAGTGACCATGGCGCATCACCAGAGCACGCTGCACGGTATTTTCCAGCTCACGGATATTGCCCGGCCAGTTGTAGTGCAGCAGGGCCTGCTGAGCTTCTTTAGAAAGGCTGCAGGAGTCCGCCCCCCCGGCATTGAGCTTGCGGATAAAGTGCTCTGCCAATGGCAGGATATCTTCCTTGCGCTCACGCAGCGGTGGCCACTGCAGTGGCAAGACATCCAAGCGGTAATAAAGATCTTGGCGGAACCGGCGCTCGGCAACCGCTTGCTGCAGGTCTACATTGGTTGCAGCAATGATCCGAATATCCAGCGCAATCGAGCGGTGGCTACCAAGGCGTTCGACCTGACGCTCCTGAAGCACACGCAACAGTTTGGCCTGTAGCGCAGGAGGCATCTCGCCAATCTCATCTAGCAGCAAGGTGCCGCCATTGGCCTCTTCGAACTTACCGGCCTGGCTTTGGGTCGCACCGGTAAAGGCACCTTTGGTATGGCCAAACAGTACCGCTTCCAACATACTTTCAGGGATCGCCGCGCAGTTAATCGCCACAAACGGCCCCTCGCTTCGTGGGGAGTGATCGTGAACATAACGTGCCAATACTTCCTTACCGGTACCCGATTCGCCAGTAACCAAAACAGTTGCATCGGTTTGGGCTGCACGATGGGCCATTTGCAGCACCTGCAAACTACGCCGGCTTGTTGCCACTACTTCACGCTTCGGTGACTGGACAATTTGGTTACGCTTCATCAATGCCGTTATCTGCTCCGGCTGATAAGGCTGCAACAGGTAATCATCGGCTCCTGCCTGCATGGCATCGCTGGCCAGTTTGCTCTGCTGGTAATCGACGATAGCAACAACCGTACCGCCTGCCGTAACCTGCTTAGCGCGACGAATCGTTGACAGCATGTCCATGTCTGCCAAGTTATCGGCAATAAACAGTAAACTGTCTGGTTTTGCCTGCAGTTTCGCTAAGGCATCTGCCGCCGTAGAGGCATTACAGACCGTATAACCTTCCGCACTCAGTAGTTTGATAGCTGCCGCGGCCTGGATCAGACAACGGTGGGCAAAGATCACATTACCGCTATTCATACATCCCCCTTGACCAAACGTAATTGCACCCGGCGATTTTTCTGATTAGCGCGATTACCAGTCCCTTGCTGGGCTGGGTAACGCTGGCCATGGGCGCGCAACTGGATGAGATTACGATCAACCCCAAGTGCTACCAATTCATCAGCAACGGCCTGGGCCCGCTGACGCGACAACCATAAGTTATCCAGTGACGTACCGGTAAGATCGGTATGGCCATCAATCAGCAAGGCGTTGATTTCCCGGTCGTAGCGAATGTAGCTCGCGATATCACCGAGCATCTTTCGTTGCTCTGCGCTGATCCGGCTTTCACTGCTGGCAAACAAGAATGTATTGTCTCTGGCCTGTTCGTAACCTACCGGTAGCATCTGTGCCAAACAGGACTTGAATTCCTGATAGGCGGGAGCAAAGCTCACCGATGGAATATCCCAACGTTTGGTTTCTTGGTGCTGGTTATAACTGACCGAGATCTGTCCCCATGCCCCTTTCTCCATTTTATTTAGCAGGTAATGAAGTGATTCTGTCCCACTAAAAGCCAGTCCATGCTGACCCTGTTCCTTACCCTGTAGTAATTCACGCAGAGGCTGATTTTGCTCCCACGGCGAATAATTGACGCTTAACGAAACCTTATCGACAAAATAAGGACGCTGACTACTGGTAAAGGAAACCAAATATGGCTGAGCTGAGTTTGCAATAAACGCAACACTGCCATCGAACTTAAGTTCCTTTGCTAATTTGCAAGAAAAGCGATCTCCTGAGAATTGCCAATCCACTTTATCTAATGGTGATTGAATAACTGTTGCATCTACATCATTTGATAAAAAAACTAACAAAGAAAGCACTGCGGTTGATTTGATTGCTTTCATATTAAACAAATTGCCTAACTGGTAAAAATTATTTTATTTTCGCGTTAAAAAGCAACGAGAAAAATAATGCTTGCAAGCATGCCTTCATTAATATCAACTTAATTTATATGCAACGAGACACACCTATTATTATATTTGTCAATAAAGCAAGGCATTGTGGGTGGATATTAGGCAGCATTTAATTAATTTACTAGGCAGTTATTTCTTCCATTTATTTTGCTTGGCTTAAGATCACGATTTCATATTTGGTTACAAATAGACGACAACAACAAATAAAAAACAATTAGAGCAACAAGTGATGATAGATTTTACAAAATAAAAACAAACAAGCCGAAAAAACATGCACAAGCGCACACTTTCAAGACAGTCTTATTTTTACTCCTATTGATATAAAAAATAGTTATGTGATCTTGATTCACCAAATAATTAAAAATTCATTTAAAAAAATTAATTTGCAGGATTTTGACAATTATTTACAAGCATTTGAACTATTGGACAAATGCTGATAGAAATAATCGCCGAACAGATACAAGCAATTTATTGAGCTTATTTAGTAATTAAGTTTAACTTTTATATCTTCGGGATTATTAATGAAACCGAGCATTAGCAAAAATAAAGTCAAACCGAGGAATATACATAGTTCAAAGAATGTATTTCCTATCGACATTCGTTCATTAGGAAGACCTTTAAATGCTGCTCAGCAGTCTTTATCGCCTTATATTACCCAGTCGGTAAAAGCACTAGAGCAAACACTGAACAACATGACCCGGCGAACGGATTGCCACGTCAAGCTTCTCAGTTACGGCTTGGATGTTAACTACCAGGAAATAAAAGACAGGGAACCCATTGCCTTTAGCCATAATGCATTTGGCGGCCAGTGTCTTGTCAGTATTTCCCAGCCGCTCACCCACCTGATTGCTGAAGCATTCTATGGCGGGACTCCCTGTTTTGCTGCGACAGACAACATTAGCAATGACACGGCTGACGACATGTTGGGGAATAACGATATCGATTCCAGCGACGATGGAGAGGTTGCCTCAACTAAAGTACAGCCTATGAACGCCAGCGAAAAGCGTGTTCAAGCCCGACTTGCAGCGACCCTATTAAATGAGATCAGCCACCAATGGCAGGTTTCAAACGAACAACCAGCATTTAGCAACGGTGTGCTGCACGCCAAATTTGCTATCCAAATAGCGCAGAGCTACGGGGAAATTCACCTCCACCTTGATGATGACCTGCTGTTGCAATTAACCGCAAAGGATGTTGCCAGCCAGACCGAGCCGACGAAAGTCGATGATCTGCGAGAGATGCACCTCAAGCAGGTACCACTTCGTCTTAATGCCGTACTAAGCCGCCAGACTCTGGCTCTCGATCAAGTCATCAACTTGAAGGTAGGCGACATCATCGCGACTGACATCCAAGAAGTGGTTGATGTTCACGCCGGCACGCTACCCCTGTATCAAGCCCATATCGTTGAACGCAATGGTCATTTGGTCTTGCAAGTTATCGATAATATTACTCCTCAGGAGCGACACTGATTATGAACGAACAAAACATCCAACACCTGCTTGATGGTGATCTAAATATTGATGCTGATGTCGCAGACATCTTCGAGACGCCAGCTGCATCCGAGACGTTAGATCAGCCATCACACGCACCACGTGACCTTGGTTTCTTCCGCCAGATCCCTGTAACGGTCACGCTGGAAGTTGCCAGCACCGACATCGCTTTAGGTGAACTGTTGACTGTCGGCCCAAACTCGGTGATTGAGCTGGACAAGCTCAATGGCGAGCCGCTAGATGTTAAGGTAAATGGCCGCCTATTGGGCCATGCCGAAGTCGTAGTCGTTAATGACAAATACGGCCTGCGCCTGACTGATATTGCCGAAGATGCCCTGCATGACGTCACGGCATAAAACACATATGCCGGTTTGGCTTAAATTGCTGCCTTTTGTGGCGCTAATGCTTGGCTTTTCCGGCCAAGCATTGGCCGATCAGGGGATTGCTTTTATGTCAGTGTTTGACGGCGAAAGCAATCAGGAATACTCGGTCAAGGTCCAGATCCTACTTCTGATGACGGCGCTGAGTTTTCTGCCATCCATGCTGCTGATGATGACCAGTTTCACCCGTATCATTGTAGTACTGGCGATCCTCCGTCAGGCACTGGGTCTGCAGCAAAGCCCGCCAAACCGGATCTTGATCGGTATCGGCCTGACCCTGACCATGCTGCTGATGAAGCCGGTTTGGGATCCTATCTATACCGATGCCTATATGCCTTATGACAATGGCGATATCACCCTGCAGCAGGCCGTCGCCGAGGCTGAAAAACCGGTACGGGCATTCATGCTGGCCCAAACCTATGAGAACTCCCTCGAGCAGATGCTGCGGATTGCCGGAGACCCACTCGATCTCGAGCCTGAAGAGATCAGCTTTGCGGTTTTGATGCCGGCTTTCGTACTCAGTGAGCTAAGAACCGCTTTCCAGATCGGTTTCATGTTGTTTATTCCATTCTTGATCATCGATATCGTTGTCGCCAGCGTGCTGATGGCCATGGGTATGATGATGCTGTCACCGCTTATCATCTCACTGCCGTTCAAACTGATGGTGTTTGTGATGGTTGATGGCTGGACCATGACTGTCGGTAGTCTGACGGCCAGTTTCGGAGGTTTGTAATGGGGATCGATGCGACGGCTAACCTGTATGCCGATGCCATTTATATGATCATCTCTATGGTGGTTATCCTGATCGGCCCGAGCCTGCTAGTTGGCTTAGTGGTCGCTGTCTTTCAGGCGACGACCCAAATCAACGAGCAAACCATGAGCTTTCTGCCAAGGCTGCTCACCACCCTACTGATGCTGATATTTGCCGGCCCGTGGTTGCTACGCAACATCAGTGACTTCTTTACTTCGCTATTCCATACGATTGCCAATGTCGTTAGCTGATAGCTTGGTAAACCTGACCTTTGCCGATATTACCGCCATAGCCGGCCAGCTATGGTGGCCATTTTTCCGCATCTCGGCAGCCTTCATGACCATGCCATTTATCGGCAATGCACATATCAACAACCGGACTCGGTTACTATTGGCGTTGTCGGTTTCCCTGATTGCCGCGCCGTTGCTACCAACTATGCCAGCGGTTGACCCAGTATCACTCAAGGCTGTAGCGCTGGCGGGAGAACAAATTGTCATCGGTGCGCTGCTTGGTATGTGCCTGCAATTTCTGTTTGCCGCCATGGCGATGGTTGGCCAGATCATGTCGATGCAAATGGGCCTCGGGATGGCAATGATGAATGACCCTGCCAACGGGGTCACCGTCGCCCTGCTGGGCAACTATTTCTTGATGTTCACTACTTTATTATTCCTTGGCCTTGATGGTCATCTCGTCGCGGTGGATATCATCGTCCAGAGTTTCGAGCGCTACCCGGTAGGTGGTGGCTTCGACGTGGTTTCTTTTGCCCGTTTGATTGATCTCTTCGGCTGGATGATGACCGCAGCGGTCACCATCGCGCTACCGACAATTGCCGCTATGCTCACCGTTAACCTGACTTTTGGGGTCATGAACCGTGCCGCACCGTCACTCAATGTTTTCGCCCTAGGCTTCCCGATGTCAATGATGCTCGGGTTATGTGCGGTCTTGTTATCGACATCTGGCCTGCCAAGCATTTATGCCGAGCTTTGCCACCAAATCCTCAGTGAGATGCGCCTGATGGGAGGGAACTGATATGTCTCAGCAACAGAGCAGCCAAGACAAGAGCGAAAAGCCCAGCCCACAGAAACTGCGCAAAGCCAAACGCGAAGGCCAGGTCGCCCGCTCCAAAGAGTTCGTAGTCGGGATCCTGTTCATCGCTATCGCCCTATTCCTCTGGGCCTATGGTCCTTTTCTTGGTGAGCAAGCTGAGAAGTTGTTCACCATTAACTACCAACTCAGTGCTGCCGAGCACAGGGAGCCCGATATCATGGCCCGCAAGCTTGGTGAAAGTGTACTGCTGCTGGCCGGCATCTTCGTACCCATGGCGATGGTGCTGATCATCATGACGGTTCTTGCCTCTATGGTGCCAGGTGGCTGGGTCATGTCACTCAAACCTATCCAGCCTAAACTGAGTAAAATCAGCCCGCTGGCCGGCCTCAAACGTTTGTTTTCCATCAAATCACTGGTTGAACTGGTTAAATCCATCCTCAAAATAGCGCTGATTTCCACCGTGCTGTATACGCTGCTCGATAACAACCTCAGCACGCTGATCGCCGCCCAACGAGCACCTTTCGAACAAGGTATGGGGATCACCCTCAACCATATTATCAAGGCACTGATCTATTTTGGCATCGTGGTATTGCTTATCGGCTTAATCGACATGCCCTACCAACTATGGAGCCACATCAAAGAGCTCAAGATGACCAAGCAGGAAGTGAAGGACGAGCACAAGAACAGCGAGGGCCGGCCTGAGGTCAAACAGCGTATCCGGCAAATCCAGCAACAGATGTCGCGCCGCCGGATCGATAAATCGGTACCAACTGCCGACGTTATCCTAACCAACCCAACCCACTATGCCGTCGCCCTTAAGTACGATCTCAGCCGGGCCGGTGCTCCCTTTGTTGTCGCCAAGGGGGAAGACGAAATGGCCTTGCGTATCAAGGCGATTGCCGAGCAGCACCAGATAGAGGTGATAAACCTGCCGCCACTGACCCGAGCGATTTACTTCAATACCCGGATCGATCAGGAAATACCGGGGCCGCTGTTCGTCGCCGTGGCCCATGTCCTGACCTATGTCATGCAGCTGAAAGCTTATAAAGAAGGTAAAGAGGAAAAGCCCCAACCATTGCCGAGCTTTGCCATCCCGAAGCAACTGTTGATCCCGAATAAACATTAATGCAACCAACAGATACAACAACACTACCACCAACAACAATAAGCAACGTCAACTTTGAGCTAGAAGTCCTATGAAAGCGAAACTGCAACAACTGTTTCCGAACCTGACCAGCAGTTACCTGGGGATCCCCATCATGCTGCTGGCGATCCTGGCTATGGTCATTTTACCCTTGCCGCCATGGCTGCTCGATGCCCTGTTCATCTTCAATATCGTACTGGCAGTCATTGTGTTGCTGGTTGCGGTATCGAGCAAACGGCCACTCGACTTTTCTGTGTTCCCGACCATCTTGCTAGTCGCCACCCTGATGCGCCTAACCCTCAATGTCGCCTCGACCCGGGTGGTATTACTCAACGGTCACCTCGGCGGGGATGCAGCAGGTAAGGTGATCCAGGCTTTCGGTGACGTGGTTGTCGGCGGGAACTATTTCGTCGGTATTGTGGTGTTCGTTATCCTGATGATCATCAACTTCGTGGTGATCACCAAAGGGGGCGAACGTATCTCCGAAGTCTCGGCACGATTCACCCTCGATGCCCTGCCGGGTAAGCAAATGGCCATCGATGCCGACTTGAACGCTGGCCTGATTGACCAAGACCAAGCCCGTACCCGTCGTGAAGAGGTCGCCCGCGAAGCAGACTTCTATGGCTCAATGGACGGTGCCTCCAAGTTTGTCCGCGGAGATGCTATTGCCGGTTTGATGATTCTGGTCATCAATATCTTGGGCGGTATTACCATAGGTATGGTGCAGCATGACTTGGCTGCCAGCGAGGCATTCCAGCGTTTCGCCCTACTTACTATCGGTGATGGCCTAGTCGCACAGATCCCGTCGCTGCTACTGGCGACAGCTGCTGCCATTATCGTTACTCGGGTCAACGACAGCGGTGATATCTCGGTTGATGTCCACCGCCAGATGCTCGCCTCGCCAGCCACCTTGTTTACTGCGTCGGCTATCATGCTGATCATCGGCCTGGTGCCGGGTATGCCGCACCTTGCTTTCTTTATCTTTGCCGCGGTACTCGCCTACGCCGGTTGGAAACAAAGACAGATTGAAAGTGATCCGGAGCCGCTAGAGCAAGCCGAGGCCGTTGCTGAGGCCATTGCCCAGGACAATACCCCGACTCTAGGCTGGAATGATGTACCGGTAGTAAACCCGATAGCCTTAGAGTTGGGTTACCGCTTGGTAAACTTGGTCGACAAAAACCAAGGTGAGCCGCTGGCCCAACGCATTCGCGGGGTAAGGAAAACCATCACCGAGCAGGTGGGCTTTTTGATCCCGGAAATTGCGATTCGTGATAATCTCAAGCTCAAACCCACCCAATATTCCCTATTGCTTCATGGTGAAGTGATCGCGCAAGGTGATATCGACCCAGAGCGCCTGATGGCCCTTGCGGTTGGTGAAGTTTACGGCCAACTTGATGGCGTACTCGGCAAAGATCCTGCTTATAACCTCGATGCTGTGTGGATTGAACCCGCCAACAAACCCCAAGCGCTTAACCAAGGCTATTCTGTGGTTGATGGTGCAACAGTCATTGCGACCCACCTTAGCAAAATAATCAAAGAGCATCTGGCCGAGCTATTCAGCCATGATGATGTCGAGCGCCTGATGGAACGCCTTGGCAACTCGGCGCCCAAACTGATGGAGGCACTGACCAGTCAGCTCAACCATCAACAGCAAATGCGGGTATTCCGCCAGCTTCTAGTGGATCAAGTGCCAATCAAGGACATCGCTAATATCGCTTCGATCATGGTCGAGAGCAGCGAAATCACCAAAGATCCCATCCTGATCGCTGCCGATATCCGCTGTGGGCTCAAACGCTCCCTGACCAATAGCCTGGTCGGCCCAAGCAAGGACTTCAACATCTATACCTTGAGCGACAACCTCGAAAAAATGCTGATGACCTCTTTGAGCAAAGCCCAGCAGAGCGGCGGGCAGACTGCATTGGACAGTTTCCCAGTAGAGCCTAGCCTACTCGCTCAGTTACAGCAGAATATGCCGGCGGTCAAAGAGCAGCTCAAGCAAAATGGCTTCAAGCCAATCCTTCTGGTAACGCCGCAATTAAGACCACTATTGGCCCGCTATGCCCGAACATTTGCCAAAGGCCTGGTGGTGCTTTCTTATAACGAAATCCCCGAGGACAAGAACATCAATGTGCTTGGCCACTTAGGTTAACTAGCTCTCGAACTGTATTTGTCCCTTCTTCTTTCTAGGCTGGCATCTGTTGGGTGTCCGGCCTGGAGAGAAGAGGAAGGATAAAGAACATTTTGCCCTTTACCAAGACAGTAAAATGAAGTTTCAGAAACAAAAAAGTAACACCTAATTTTCCCTTACTCATCAATAACTTCATCTATACAGCTGGTTACCCAAATAACATCCCCATAAAGATTAACCAATCTCGTGACATATCTATCCGCATTTATCGCTTTACCCGTGATAAAATTATGGTATAAATCCAACGCAAACGATTGCGCAACTCATAAAGCCTGCTTGCGCGATATATACAAAGTTACCAAATGCGAGGTTATGGTCGTCCATGAAAAGTGATATTGAAATTTGCCGTGATACATCGCTCACTCCGATTGATCTCATCGCTCAGCAGGCTGGCCTGCTACCTGAAGATTTGACTCCGCAAGGCACATTAAAAGCCAAGGTGAAACCTTCTGTCCTCAAGCGCTTGGCTGACAAGGAAGAAGGTAAGTTGGTTGTCGTTACTGCGATCAC
Organism: Photobacterium rosenbergii; assembly: GCF_003026455.1. Taxonomy (GTDB): domain Bacteria; phylum Pseudomonadota; class Gammaproteobacteria; order Enterobacterales; family Vibrionaceae; genus Photobacterium; species Photobacterium rosenbergii. Next base: position 61,448 of record NZ_PYMB01000021.1, on the reverse strand, counting down.
CCCGACCCCTTTGGGTGAAGGTAAAACCGTAACCACCATTGGTCTTGCCCAAGGTCTGGCCAAAATCAACCAGTCGGTGATGGCATGTATTCGCCAACCATCAATGGGCCCGGTGTTTGGTGTTAAAGGCGGTGCAGCCGGTGGCGGTTACAGCCAGGTCGCGCCGATGGAAAAGCTGAACCTTCACCTGACTGGCGATATTCACGCTGTGACAGCAGCCCATAACCTTGCCGCTGCCGCAATCGACGCCCGTGTTTACCACGAAGAGCGCCACGGTTACGAAGGCTTTAGCGAAAAAACCGGCATGCCAGCCCTACGTATCGATATGAACCGTATCGTCTGGCGCCGTGTAATGGACCACAATGACCGTGCCCTTCGCATGATCACGGTTGGCAAGAACCAGCCAGGCAAAACCATTAACGGCCTTGAGCGTGAAGACGGCTTTGATATCTCGGCGGCTTCTGAGCTAATGGCAATCCTAGCCCTTTCAAAGGATTTGGCTGACATGCGCCAGCGTATCGGCCGTGTCGTATTGGCTTATGACCTAGATGGCAAACCAGTCACCGCAGAAGATCTCCAAGTTGCCGGCGCAATGGCCGTGACCATGGTCGAAGCAATTGAGCCAACCATGATGCAAACACTGGAAGGGGTACCGACCCTTATCCACGCTGGCCCATTTGCCAATATCGCCCACGGCAACTCGTCGATTATTGCCGACCGTATTGCCCTGAAACTGGCTAACTACACCATTACAGAGGGTGGCTTCGGCTCAGACATGGGCTTCGAGAAAGCCTGTAATATCAAGGCTCAGCAAGCAGGCCGTGGTCCAGATTGTGCCGTGGTTGTTGCTACCCTACGTGGCTTGAAAGCCAACTCGGGGCTGTATGACCTGCGCCCAGGCCAGGCACTGCCACAGGCTATTTTCGAAGAAGACGAAAAAGCGCTGGTTGCGGGTTTTGAAAACCTGAAATGGCATATCAACAACGCGGCCAAATACGGCGTACCTGTTGTTGTGGCAATTAACCGCTTCCCGCAAGATACCGATGCCGAACTGGCACAGCTAAAAGCGATGGTTGAAGCCGAACAGTTCGCTACCCATGTCGATGTAGCGATCAGTGAAGCCTTCGGTAAGGGCGGTGAAGGTGCTGTTGAACTGGCAAAAGCGGTGACCCGCGCCTGTGAAACCCCAGCTAACTTCAAGCCACTGTACTCATTGTCACAAACGCTGGAAGAAAAGCTGATGACCGTCGCCGAAGTTGGCTACGGCTGCCGTGGTGTGGAGTTGTCAGATCTAGCCAAAGAGCAACTGGCCCAGTTCAAAGCCCAAGGCTATGACAACTTGGCACTTTGCATGGCGAAAACCCCGCTGTCTATCAGCCATGACCCTAGCCAGAAAGGCGCACCGAGCGATTTCACTGTTCCGGTCCGTGAGCTGAAACTATGTGCCGGCGCTGGCTTTGTCTACGCCCTGTGCGGTAACGTAATGACGATGCCAGGCCTACCGGAAAAACCTGCCTACCTAGGTTTGGACATTGATGCCGACGGTAACATTGTTGGTTTGAGCTAATAGCTCTACATCAAGTACAACTAAATCCACAAACGAAACGCCAGCACTTGTTGGCGTTTTTGTTTCTCAGGCTTATATCAAACTGATAAACAACCCGGCCACAGTGGCATTGAGCAAGTTGGCCAGTGTTGCCGCCACCAGCGAGCGTACACCCAAGGTGGCAATCTCATGATAACGGCTTGGGGCCATCACCCCGATACTGCCCAGCATGACCGCAATTGATCCGAAGTTAGCAAAGCCACACAAGGCAAAAGCGATAATCGCCTCTACCCTTGGCTCCAATATACCCTCAGCAATCATTGGCGCTAGCTGCGAGAAAGCCACAAACTCATTGATAGTGGTCTTGGTCCCGAAAATTACCGCCATCTGCTGGGCTGAATCAAAATCCCAGATCCCGGCCATAAGCGCAAACGGCAAGAACAAGTAGCCAAACACCACATCCAGGCTCAGCTCTGGCACACCAAACCAGCCACCAACGCCAGAGAGCATACCGTTAATCAGCGCAATCAAGCCCACAAAGGCCAGTAGCATGGCACCGATGTTCAAGGCGACTTGCATGCCCTGTGCGGCCCCCTGCGCAGCTGCATCGATCACATTGGCGGGTTTCCGCAGCTCCTGCTGCTGCTCCTCTACACAACCCGTCGCATCCTCTGTTTCAGGGATCATCAGCTTGGCCATCATCAAACCGGCAGGGGCTGCCATAAATGAAGCAGCCAGCAGGTATTCTAGGGGGATCCCCATCTGGGCATAACCCACCAGCACCGAACCTGCAACCGAGGCCATGCCACCCACCATTACCGCAAACAGTTGTGAGCGGGTCATGGTTGGCAAATATGGGCGGATCGTCAAAGGTGCTTCAGAGATACCAAGGAAAATGTTCGCGGTCGCAGAAATTGACTCAGGGCGGCTGGTGCCCAGCACCCTTGCTAATCCCCGGCCTAGGGTATTTACAATCAGCTGCATGATGCCAAGGTGATAGAGTACCGACACCAACGCAGAGAAAAACACCACCACCGGCAGCACCCGCAGGGCAAGGACAAAACCATTGCCGCCAAACAACTCGAACATCTTGTCTGACACTAGGCCACCAAACAAGAAGCCAATACCGTGGTTGCTGTAATTGATCACCGTTTGCACACCGGCAGAAAAATCCGATAGCGCCTCACGACCAAACGGGCTGTAGAGGACAATGGCAGCAAAACCCATCTGGATCGCCAAAGCCCCCAGAACCGTTCGCCAATTGATACGATCACGTTGTTCAGAAAGGAAATAAGCCAAAACAATCAGCAACAAAATGCCGATCACACTGGATAGAACTTGCATAGATAACTCATAGAAACAATCAGGCAGTGCCGCACCCTGGGACGTGTTGTCCAGAGTCAGTTAGTTGTTCAAAACAACCCGATCCAAAGTGCTTGGGGCGCTACCTAGGTACACCTCTGCCCGGGATAAAATCTCAGGCACCAAATGCACTCGATTTCCCTCTGCTTTGAATCCTTGCCTCCTGGCGGCATTTTGTTCGTATGAATGAAAAAAACGGGGATTCTCGCGCAATATGCGAGTGGGCACGGAAAAACCGTGCAGAAAAACGCGCGCAGGTTAAGCAGTTTTGTGACCAACTGCAAGGCATGCAGAACCAAGCGCTAAGGAAAACAGCAAGCTGGGGAAAAGACCATCAGTTCCATTGACCAGCCCAAACCAAGATTACCAAGCTATTTGCTGAGGTAATCGTTATCATGGAAGGTTCTCACCCACTGCGGCTGGTATACCACCAGTAGGGTAATTGCCATGCCATTGATAAGGGCTTCGGGGAAGAGTAGCAACGGCATCAGGACCAAATAGTTTTCGACAATATAGTGCCAACTATATAAGCCGCTCACCCACATTACCCCACTATTGAGCAGTTGATGAGCCGCTATGGTTAACGCACCGTTAATGAATGCTGCAACGAAAATATAGACAAAAAGGTGGCGGTTGAGGTACCGATAAGTCAGGCGAAACAGGCAAAAACTCAGCCAAGCCGGGAAAATGACCGACACCACGAGATAAATACCTATATCCGCAACGGGTAACAAACTAAAGCTAGCAAGTAACAGTGCCGGGAAGACACCGATTAATGACGCTATCCGCCAACCATGGCACAACGCCAACGTGGTTAGGGCCAAAAAATGCACCTTTAATCCATCCGCTAACCCGGCCTTTAGGCTCCATAGCAGAAACAAAACGACCACACTAGCAAGAACCCAGTGCTGGTAGTCCTTTTCCTGCCGAAACTTGGGCCAAAACTCCCGGGGAAAACTGGCAACAAGTGTTATCACCGCAAGTAAAATTCCGGCTAGCTGTAGACCACTCATCACATCTGGCATCCCTGTATCATCCCCATTAAATGTCCCCTGAAAATCCCTCTCAACCCATCACATCAACTACGTGCTTCAAAACAATAATCCACTCAAGCAATCCCCTAAATCCATGTAATAATTAGGGAGATAGTTGGATTAATTCGCCTAATCGCAGTGGATTTGGGTAGACTTTATACGATTAGTAATTTTTAACAAAAAAAAGTTAGCAAGACGTAACTAGATCAATTTTTTTTCGATTTATCCTGTTAACCTCAATGCCAGCTCAATAAAAATTAAGGCCTATCATTATGGAAATGACTAACGCACAACGCCTGATCCTCTCTAATCAATACTACTTGATGTCTAAACTCACGCCAGAGAACGAAGCCAAATACCGCCGCCTACAAACTATCGTAGAGCGTGGTTACGGCCTACAAATGCGAGAACTAGACAAAGAGTTTGGTGATCTGCCTGAAGAAAACTGTCGTGAAATCATTGATTTCATGGAGATGCACCATGCGATGCAAGAATCTTACAAAATGCTGTCTGATGATAACCAGAAGCAAGTAGATCAGCGCCGCCTTAACTTCCTTGGTTTTGATGCTGCAACAGAAGCCCAGCATGTCCACTACGTGCGCTTCCTGACAGAAGAAGAAGGCCTGTACCCTCAGTTCGACAAATCAGAGCACATGTTCAACAGCCAGGTGCCGATGCTGGAAAAATACCAGCGTATGCTGCGTACATGGCGCAACTGCCCTCGTCAGTACCACTTGTCTGCCACTGAGATCCAACAGGTCCTCAACGCCTAAGTTACTCTCAATTTTTTTTCAAGCCGGAGCCTTTGCTCCGGCTTGTTGTATCTGAGTCTTGACAACCCTTCCAACATAACAAAAATGTGAGCCCTGCCGGTAAATGCTCGCATCGCGTGTCAAGTTTGACCCTTATGTTATGCAAAGCATGATAAAAGCGATAAACCACTAATAATTCAGATTATTAGCCACTAATTACGCTACTCTTGGCATCTATTTCCCTGTATACACATAAACACTCTGGCTAGCTGATCTGCAATGATGAAATTAATTTATGCCGTCATACTCCTTTTCTCGCTCTCAAGTTGGGCCAAGCCAACCGATCAGCTGATCATCCTGACCACATTTACTGTCGAATCACTACAGCCACTCCTCAAACAATTTAAGCAACTTTACCCCGAGGTACACTTCACTGTTCTCCATCGCCGCGAGATATCCGGCTTGCGTTTGCTCAGCTATGATGATCATGACATTGACATCGTCATCTCTTCATCGCGCTCACTGTTTACTCCGCTGGTTGAAAAAGAACGCTTGTTACCTCTCAATGCGCTCAATTTTGATACGGCCTTTCAGCAGCAGCGCTTTTTGCAGGACTCCATTACCAATGTCGCCATCTTTGGTTATTCCGGCTATGGGTTAATGTGGAACAACGATTATTTAGAGAAACACAATCTCCCCTTGCCGAATAAGTGGGAAAGCCTTGCCGATCCCCGCTATTTCAACCATTTGGTCATGAGCAGCCCAGCCCGCTCTGGCACCACCCATGTTATGGTTGAAAATATCCTGCAGCATTACGGCTGGAAAAATGGTTGGAAGCTACTACTTCAGATCGGGGGTAACCTATCTTCTGTCTCTGCCCGTAGCTATGGTGTAAAAGACAGCATTGCCCGAGGTTTAGCCGGTGTCGGTCCGATCATCGATAGTTACGCTTACGAAAGCCAAAAGTTATTTCCGTTTATCCATTTTTCCTATCAACCCAAAAGTCCACTGATACCTAGCTACATCGCTGCGGTCAAAAACCTCAACCAGGCAAGGCGCAGTATCGAATTTATTGAGTTCCTGCTCTCTGAAGAAATACAACAGAAGTTATCGACCAGCTCACTCAATAAATACGCGCTGGACCAAACAATGGCGCAACCATTTGAAATTACGCCTATAGACCACAAACTGATGGAAGAGCGCTCGATCTTAGTCAAGCAACTCTTTGAACAGACAGTAAACCGCCAGTTGATTCGCCTTAACCAAGCATGGCAATTGATCCACAAAGTTAGGCAGCGCAACGACTTATCCTCTGAAGAGCTACGCCAATACAATCTCGCGATCCGTCTGGCCTCAACACCACCTATCTCTGAAGCCCAGTCGCGTAATTCCCAGATGCGAAGTGCTATCAGCATGTCGAGAACCGATGTGTACACTGCTCGCCTACTTGAGGAATGGCGCATATTGATGGCAGAACAACTCGACCAAGCCATCAGTATCTGTGAAAAATTGCTCGAGGGCAGCAAGCACGAGGGGAACAGGTAATGCTACTCGGCAACACCATAGGTAACCGCCTCATTGCCTCGATCGCCCTGATGGCCTTTTTGACCATTAGCGTCAGCGTGATAGCCATCATCAACTGGGAGAGCCTAGATGACCAGATCCAGGCCATGGTTGAGACAAACATGCCGACCTTACGGGCAAGCTATCAGCTGGAGCGAAACACTGCCGCCCTGCAAGCGGCACTGAACGTGCTTAACAACAATACCGACCCAGTTTTGCATGCTGAGTTAAAGCAAAACATCAATGACAAGCTGGCCAAAATCAATACGACCATCGACCAAGCAGCCAGTCTTAAATTTCATGATGCCATCAAGGCAGAGCACATTACCTTGCAAAGTGATATCAAGGTATATGCAGGCCTGTTGTACCAACGAAATACCCACATTTCTGTTCTGGCACAGACCGAAAACAACCTCAAATGGCTGCACCAGGACATGATTGATGAACTGACCCCCATTCGTCAGGAAGTCGAATGGCAGCTGACACGGATGCTGCCAAATGCGTTGGCATCGAGCACAATCAATGACGTGATAACTGAGTTTTCCCTGCTTCAGGCTATCACGGTGAAAGAAAACGAACTGCACCAACTGGTGCAGGAAATTATCCTACAGCGACAACAAAGGGATATCAGTAACGCCTTCTATTTCATTGGCTACAAGACCAAAGCGCTCAGCAAGATGAGCCAAAGCCTAAGCCACTACCCTTCTACCGTCTCTTACAGGCAATTGTTAGATGAATTGATAACCCTAGTTGAACCTGGCGGTATCCTAGAAAAGCAATTACTGCATGATTATCAGCTTTACCAGCAGATCAGCGATTACCAAGACCAGATCCAAGCTCAACTGGCCTATCAAGAAGAGCTGATCCTGACCATGGTGGAGCAAGAGGACGCTGCACTTACTACGCTCAATGAGAAAACGCGTCAGGCGATCTCTATCAGCAATATCATTCTATTTGGCACCATGGCCATCACCTTGTTTCTTTCGGTGATGCTGTCGATATACCTGGTCGGCCAAGGCATCGTCAAACGGCTAAACCTGTTGTCACAGGACTTACTTGCGGTGACCAACAACCAGCACGATGCAACTATCCAAGTGACCGGTAATGATGAAATTGGCCAATTAGGAGACAACTTGCGTGAGTTCTGCCGCCAAATGCAGGAAATGCAACAAAGCAATGCTTTAAACCTAATCAACAATACCCAGGCCAGTATCATCACCTGTAGCCTGGAAGGCACTATCGAATCCGTCAATCCAAGCGCCCTCAACTTGTTCGACAATATCGAAATGCCGCACAACCGAGCTATTTGGGAACTATTTAGCCCAACCATGCACGCTCGGTTGCGATCGCTATTCAACGAAAATAGCCCACTGTTCAGCCTCGGAGGCTGTAACTTAACCCTGAAGCAGAAGAAAGTGGATCTTGAAAACCTCTACCTGCGCTTGGATTTCCGCCTGTTCCAGCAGGGACAGCAGAAAAAGGTGATCATCACGATGACTGATATCACCGAGCAAGAGAAAGCGGCACGCTGGCTAGAAAAAATGGTTCGGGAAAAGACCCACTCCCTGACCAGCCGTAATCGCCAACTGAAATTAGAGATAGAAGATCGTAAACGGGTAGAAGCCGACTTACGCGCAACCCAAGACGAGCTGATCCAAGCGGCGAAAATGGCTGTGGTCGGCCAGACCATGACCTCACTTGCCCATGAGTTGAACCAGCCACTCTCGGCTATCTCTACCCATATCTTTACCGCCAAGTTAGCACTAGAGAAGCAACGTCTTGATCAACTGCCAACATCATTAGGTAAAGTCGAAAACCTGGCTTCCCGCATGGGGCGTATCATCGCCAGCCTAAAAAGCTTTTCAAAAAAACAGTCATCCGACAGCCCAATCAAACAGGTAGAGCTCAACGCATCGATCAAACAGGCAATGATGATTGTCGAAAGCAGGGCCAAGGTCCAGCAGACAGAAATCCATAACTTATTGGCAGGGCCCTATTTCTGCCATGCCGATCAGGTCCAACTTGAGCAGGTTCTGGTCAACCTGCTCGTCAATAGCTGCGATGCCGTTGCCGGGAGCGAGCATCGAGAAATTACCATTGAATCCCTTGACTGTCAGGCAGATCGATGTCGCCTGGCAGTCAGTGACAGCGGCAATGGATTTGCCGCCGAAATCATCGAAAAACTCTTTATTCCCTTTACCACAACAAAAGAGGTAGGGCTTGGCCTTGGGCTAAGTATCTGCCGTTCAATCATGAACCGCTTTGATGGCGATATTTACCTCGCTTCAAACTTGCAAGGCGGTGCCATGGTCGTGTTGGAGCTAAACAATTATGATAATGAATAATGATATAGAAGTACTGATCATTGATGATGACCATGATGTATTGGAGTCATATCAACAACTTCTAGAAATGTCAGGTTTTAAAGTCAAAGCCATTACTGACCCAACACAGGCGACATCCCTGTTACACAAGAACTGGCCCGGTGTGGTCGTTACCGATATGTACATGCCAGGACTCAGCGGCATGGACTTACTCGAGTTCATCAAAAACTTAGATCCTGAATTGCCTGTCATTATGATCACTGGCCACGGTGATATCCCGATGGCCGTCGACGCGGTCAAGCGTGGCGCTCTCGATTTTCTGCAAAAGCCACTGCAACCCGCAGAGTTGCTGACCCTGCTGGAAAAACACTTACCGCAGCGTAAAAGCACTATCGAGCAACGTGAATCTATCGGGCAGTCCACCAGTGAGATCTTGCTGGGTGAGAGCCCCCTAATCGTCAAAATCCGCGAAAAAATCACGCAAATGGCACTGACTTGCAAAGATGTGCTGATTGAAGGCGAAAGCGGTACGGGCAGGCACACTGTATCCAAACTACTGCACCAACACAGCCAACTGCACAAAGGGCCGTTTGTTGCCACCCAAGGTAGCAAAATCACCTGTACAGCCGATCTTCAGCGCGCCATGATCTCAGCCCGCAGCGGCAGTATCAGCCTGAATGAACCTCAGGCCATGCCTCTGGAAACCCAGCAATGGCTGTGCCGCTTTCTGTTAGAGCAAGAGCGCCAGAATAAAAAAGAAGTGCGGGTATTGGCGATAACCGGAGCGAACCCTGAAGCGTTAGTCGAGCAAGAAGTGTTGCTGCCCGAGCTTTTCTATTTCTTAAGCCAGATACGCTTTCAGCTTCCGTCGCTGCGCCAACGGGTCAGTGATATCGCACCGTTGTTCAAATACTTCCTAAAGCAAAGTTGCCAGAAACTGCACAAAGCCGTACCTGCCATCGATAAAGCTTACATTAATACGTTGAATCGCCACGCATGGAGCGGAAATGTTCTAGAGCTGAAAAATGTCGCGGAGCTGTATGCGATTGGGATAGTGAAGCTGACAGGACAAGACAGGACCAAGCCATTAGAGCAAATGAGCAGCCCGCTTGATGATCTGGTCGACAGCTATGAGAAACAAGTCATTGAAGATGCGCTGTACCTGTTTGCCGGCCGCATCAACGATGTGTCCAACTACCTACAGATCCCACGCAAGAAACTGTATTTGCGGATGAAGAAACACAATTTAGACAAGGCCGAGTACAAAGCCAAAAGCTAACCCACCTTTGGGGAGCGCCATAACGATGAAGCCAGCTTACGCTGGCTTCATGCATGCTGCGTTAGTACTCGTAACGCAGGCCAAGGAACATATAGTCATCATCGGTCTTTCCGGCAAATCGCACGGGTTCCGCCGTTCCATCATCCCCATCTTTTCCGTCTCGGAACACATAACTGGCAAAGATAGAAGAACGCAGGGTCAAACGATACTGTGCTTCCAAGGTAGTATCACTGAGTTCAAGCTCATCACCATCACTATTATCCAACCAGCGGTAACCACCACGCAGCACCCAGTAGTCATTGAGTTCATAGACGGCGGTAAACTCAACCACCTCGTCCTTACTCTTGATGCCACTGCCGTAATCCACCTCATCCTCTGAATAAACCAAACCCAGAACTAAGTCGCCGATATAATAGCTGCCGCCGATACCCCAGACATAATATTCGGCGCCATTGTCATTCTCGTCATACTGATACACTGCAACCGGTGCAATTTTGCCGGCTTCACCCAGATCAAAGGTATAGCGCATCGCGATGTTGTAGCCTTGCTTTAAGTTATCGACAATTACATCACCGGCTTCATTTTTAGTGGTATCGTCATTACCAATAATGTAGGCAAGGGAGTAATCAAAATAACCAGCGCTATTTTGGTACTGCAATGTCGCATCCTGTCGGAAAACTTGAGTTGCTGTAGGGTCAACATCAGCAACTTGACGAGCGATTGCAATATCCGATGCGGCATACACATCAACAATATCAGTAAACATAATCAGGCCCGATGCTACTCGTCCACCGGTTACCTTACCGTAATACTCTGAATCAATACCGACCCAAACATATCGGGCAGATAAACTGTCATTTCCTTCTCCGGTATTCCCTCCTTCAGCAGCATTTACTTGGTACTCTGCCCAACCGATCACTGAGACATCATCATTCACCGTTTGTGAACCACCAAGGCCAAGACGGGCATCAAATTTACCTTTTACATCACTAGAATCTTTGTCGGTAACGTTAAAGGCCAAGCGCCCATAAACATCAATTGTCGAGCCATCATCTCCTTGGAAAATCGTCCCCGCCTGAGCATAACCGGTACCCAATAATGACGATACTGCCACTGCTAATGCTACTCTTTTCATGTTCAACTCCTGTTGTACATTTTTATTGTCGAGGCCATCGCTTGCCTCGTGAAAAAGCACTGCTACTCTTTGAACGCTCAATGCACTTTCTAAAAATCAAGCACTTATTTGCGCTTAATTAGCATAGTACAGATATGCAGATATTGAATATTTGTTGAAAATTTATTGAACTTTTATGCACAAGAGAGAATGAATGGTTTGCCACTCACATTAACCGTTTTAAACGAAACGAAAAAAGGGAAGCAAAATTGCTTCCCTTCACTTGCGATAATTTCCAGTGATTCAGGCGGACTTAGAAACCGTATGAAGCACCGAAGACAAATGCATTGTTGCTGTTATTTGCTTGGTTACGGTACTCGAAGTACGGTTGCACGCCGTTGCGAGTCCATGTTGCACGGAGCTCATGATCTTTTGAGTTCTTGCGAGACTCGCCATTATTGGCATCATCGTTAAAGTTATAAATAAAGTTATACTTCAAGTTCACATCTTCGTTCAGCTGATAAGCGATTGATGTATCAGTACGCAGTGAATCACCGGCTGTATCTCCATCTGTCGCATCAATGTGGTAGCGAGAGCGGTGGTAAAGCGAGATGTTATCCATGTTGTAGCCAATTTTGACTAGCGGGCGGTACTGGATAGTCTCACCTTCCTGAACAAGATGATGGTAACCCGCAGCAACCCACAGATTGTCAGTGATGTTCATCGCTTGCTCAGCACCTAGAGTGACATAAGTAGAGTCTTGTAGCTTATTTCCCTTATCATCCACATTGATCTCACCCAACTGGATGCCGTCGAACTCAGTCAGTAGCGTCAGGCCACCCAATGAGTTAGTAAATGTATGGCCTGCTTCTAAGGTCGATGTCGCATCTGACCCACCATCGCTATGAAACTGCACGTTACCCGTTACGTAAGATGACGCCATTGCGCCTTGTGCCATTAGTAATGCGACTGCGCCTAGTGCAAAACGTTTCATTATGAACTCCTAAAGAAAAATACTCGCGGCATGTGTGCCATCTTGTTTTTTTACGGCATAAATTATTATTCAGAAAATGGATGTAATCGACAATGAACATCACCCAATCTACTTATTGCCTTGCAACAGAATCATATTCCAACCCATCCCTAGGGCATGCAATCCAACACCAATAACCACTTGATATAAAACCAAAAATAGAAAGTAAAACACTTCCTTTGAGTTGAAAAATATCTGAGATAGCTGAATATAAACTGAACATGAAGCACGGATTTATCTTTAAAATATAACTGTGATCTAGATATAATTTTACAGCGCGAAATATGTGATCGATATCCTTTCTTCCCAGCGCTTGCAGGCGTATATAGGCGGCGTTTACAATATTCCATCTACTCTTTCAGCTCGGTAACACCTATGTCATACCAATGCCCTCTCTGCCACCAACTGCTTACCCAACAGGACAAAACATGGAAATGTGCCAATAATCATCAGTTTGATCAGGCCAAGGAAGGGTATGTAAATTTAATGCCGGCTCACCATAAGAGCTCAAAGAATCCGGGCGATAACAAAGAGATGATGCAAGCTCGTCGGCTATTTCTCGATGCCGGCCACTATGCCCCAATGCGTCAGCAGGTGATTGAAAAGCTTGAACAACATTTACCAGATAATGCAGAGCACCTTTTGGATATCGGCTGTGGCGAGGGTTATTACACTTCTGGCTTTGCCGCCGCTTTGTCGGAACATCCAGCACTAGAAGTTCACGGATTAGATATTTCAAAAGTGGCGGTGCGCTTCGCTGCCAAACGCTACCCGACCTGCCATTTTTGCGTGGCCTCGAGTCACCGCTTGCCATTTGCAGACCGCTCCCTTGACGGTATGGTAAGGATCTATGCGCCTTGCAAAGCAGAAGAGCTCAAGCGCACGGTTAAACTCGGTGGCATCATAGTTACCGTCACTCCTGCGGCCCGCCATTTATACCAACTCAAAGAGCTTATTTACGATGGTGTGAGGTTGCATGACATGGACCCAGAGATCATTGATGGGTTTGAGCTGATCGATCAAAGCCAACTTCACTACGACATGACGCTCAATGGCGAAGAGGCAACGGCATTGATGCAAATGACCCCATTCGCGTGGAAAACCAGTGACAGTGTTTGGCAACAACTGGCAACCAGCGAGCAGTTCCGCTGCGAGGCTGACTTTGCTATTCGGGTTTATCAACGTCAGGCATAATCCCTACTCTCTTCGGTTTACCGCAATAAACAATAGTAGTTATCAATTGCAATTGATAACTACTATCAACTCACTTATCATCACAGCTTCTATACTTAATGTTTTGTTTGTCGTGTAGTTTTTACTCGGCCTCATTCAACACTGTGAATTGATAACCATGAAAAAATGGCTTTCCCTCGGTCTAGCGAGCCTGATGTTCGGCTGCACCTCTCATTCTGACGTAAACGGCATTGATGCAACCAATGCGACTCAACCGCTGCCGACAATGTATGACTCAACTATTCAGTCGCCTCAAGGTCAGCCAATGACCTTGGCCCAACTGGCGACGGCCCTCAAAGACGCAGATATCGTCTTGGTCGGAGAGTGGCACGGCCACCCTGGCGCGCACCTGATGCAGGCCAAGTTATTTGCCGCCCTCTATCAGCAAAACCCTGATATGGCGCTCTCGATGGAGCAATTCACCCGCGACAAACAACATGTCGTCAATCAATATCTGGCTGGTGAAATCGGTGAGAAAACCCTGATCAAAGAAGGTAAAGCCTGGCCAAACTACAGCAGTGATTACCGCCCGTTAGTTGAGTTTGCCAAAATGAATCAACTGGATGTCATTGCCGCCAATGCACCTAAATCTATCGTTCGTTGTATTGGCCAACAGGGGGAGGATTATTTAACCCTGCTTCCAGCCATTGAACGTAAGTGGGTCGCTGAGCAACTTACTCTGGGTGATGATGCCTACCACACTAAATTCAATGCCTCGATGCACCATGGTGACGAAGAGAAAACAAAGCGCCAATTTGCCGCTCAAACCGCTTGGGATGACACCATGGCCGAAAGTATGGTGGACTACCTTGCCCTACATCCAGGTAAGCAAATCATCCATGTTGCTGGTCGATTCCACGTTGCAGAAGGCTTGGGAACAGCATCACGGATCACTACCCGTAACCCAGATTTGAAGGTGATGATGGTAACCCCTGTCACCGAGAAAGCTAATGTAGCGGAAGGTTCACCAGACTTCACTTTCGAAGTCATGCCACTGCCGACCGCTTATGTCGACAAAGACAAAATGAAAGCAGCAATGCAGCAAATTTACGGCAGGAACAAAGGACTTGAATGCTATAAATAACAAGTTTATAGCCTAGAAAAGAACAGACCCCACCGGCGGCCAAGCTTGTGGGGTCGTTGGGAGAGATACAGCTAATATCTCGATAGCTATTATTTCGTACCAGAGCTGACCCTTTCCTGAACGCTCGCCTGTCACAGCATGATCCAAAGCACAGTTTTTCATAGCGTTATTCCGCCAAAACAAAAAACTTACCTCCAGTAACGACAAAAATAGCAATTAAGCGTATCTGACTATTTTTTAGCCGCCTCTTAAACAAACTCACCGCGTGATTTATACCAAGCAATATTCCATCACCATTAAAGACAACTCTTCCAGCATGATCGCCCTTAGTGTTGTTGCATTATTGTTAAATAACATATGTTCATTGTGCCCACAATGCGCTACAACAATATGCCAAGCCGATATTTGATTGCTATAGCAGGTATCGCAACCGGCACTTTGTAAAGCAAACAGGGAATGTATGAGAATGGACATAAAAAACAATAAACTACTCACCGCTATCTGCGTCGCCACTTCACTGACCTTGGCATCGGCATCCGCTATGGCGGCCGATGTTGCCAAAGTCGCTGTATCACAGATTGTCGAGCACCCCGCCCTTGATGCGGCCCGCAATGGCCTGCTTGATGGCCTGAAGGAAAAAGGCTACATCGAGGGGGAAAACCTAGAATTTAGCTACCAAACTGCCCAAGGTAACCCCGCTATTGCGGTCCAAATTGCCAAGCAGTTTGTTGGCGAACGCCCTGACGTTCTGGTAGGCATTGCCACCCCGACAGCACAAGCCCTAGCAGCCTCGACCCGCTCTATACCCGTTGTCTTTACTGCGGTCACCGATCCTGTTGGCGCCAAGTTGGTCAAGGACATGGAACAACCAGCCCGTAATGTCACCGGCTTATCCGATCTGTCTCCTGTTGCCCAGCACGTCGCTTTGATGCAAGAGCTGCTGCCAGAAATGAAAAACATCGGCGTGGTCTTCAATCCAGGTGAAGCAAATGCAGTAGCCTTGGTTCAACTACTGCGTGCTGCTGCGGAAGAAAAAGGCCTGACTGTGGTTGAAGGAACAGCCCTGAAAAGTGCCGACGTCCAATCTGCCGCCCAGATTGTTGCCGCCAAGGCAGACGTCATTTACGCCCCGACCGATAATACTGTCGCCAGTGCCATTGACGGCCTGGTCAATGCCGGTAACCAAGCCAAAACCCCTATCGTCGGGGCATCGACAACTTACATTGAGAGTGGCGCGCTGGCAGCCCTTGGTTTCGACTATTACCAAGTGGGAGTCCAGACTGCAGATTATGTTGATGCCTTGCTAAAAGGTAAGAAAGTCGCGGAGTTGCCGGTAAAAGTTGCCAAAGGCTCAGATCTGGCCCTCAACCAGAAAGCTGCAGACAAGCTAGGCATCACCTTCCCAAGCTCAATGATTGAGCGCGCGACGTCGATAGAGAAGTAAGTTTATAGATCCTAGATCCTGGTTCCTAGCTAACGGTTCTAGGTTCTAGGTTCTAGGTTCTAGGTTCTAGGCAGGATGCCTACTCACATATAAAGACAAGGAGAATAAGGATGTCTTTCTTTGCCTTTCTCGGGACGCTTGAAATCGGGCTGGTCTATGGACTGGTTGCCCTTGGCGTCTATCTCACTTTTCGTATTCTGGACTTCCCCGACCTCTCGGTCGATGGCAGCTTTCCTATGGGAGCAGCCGTGGCGGCGACAGCCATTATTGCCGGCTTCAACCCGTGGGCGGCAACCTTGCTGGCCATCGCTGCCGGTGGATTATGTGGCTTGGTCACCGCCTTTCTTGCCGTACGCTGCGGGATCCTCCACCTGCTAGCCAGTATCCTCACTATGATTGCGGCCTTCTCGATAAATATCCGCATAATGGGTAGCCCAAACCTCTCCCTGCTTGGTGAAGATACCCTGTTTACCCCGTTTGAAATGCTCGCCTTTGACTACGGACTGGATGAAGGCATCATCCGCTTAGCGGTCGTGCTGGCCTTGGTCGTTGCAAGTGCGTGGTTTATCACCCGGTTGCTCGCCAGTGACTTTGGCCTTGGCCTTCGGGCCACCGGTGTAAATAGCCGTATGGTCAACGCTCAAGGTGGTAACACGGCACTGTACACCTATTTTGGCCTCGCCTTATCCAATGGTTTTGTCGGCTTTGCTGGCGCCCTGTTTGCCCAGACCAACAGTTTTGCCGATGTGACTTCCGGTGTAGGAACCATCGTCGTCGGCTTAGCTGCAGTTATCCTCGGACAGACCTTGCTGCCTGGGCGCAAGATTTGGGTCGCGGTAATCGCCGTGATCCTCGGCTCTATCCTGTATCGCCTAGCCGTCGCTTTTGCCCTGAGTAGCGGTATGTTCGGCCTACAAGCGTCAGATCTCAACCTGATCACAGCCCTATTGGTTGCCTTCGCGCTTATTGCCCCGCGTATGAAAGGGCAATTGATACGCGGCAAAAAGAAACCATCCGTCGCCACCAACAAGGCCAGCGCAAGAGGTTAAGGCAAGCATGATTGAACTCAATGATATCCGCGTGACCTTTAATGAAGGCACAATATTGGAAAACCAAGCGTTGAAAGGGGTTTCCCTCAGGGTGCCCGAAAAGCAATTCGTTACCGTGATTGGCTCCAACGGGGCGGGAAAATCCACCCTCCTAGGTGCAGTCAGTGGTGAAACGCCAATGGTTGGCGGGCAAGTGCTGATAGACAGCATTGATGTTACCCAGAAAAGTGTCCACCAGCGGGCCCAATATGCTGCCCGTGTTTTCCAAGACCCACTGGCCGGTACTTGTGGCTCACTGACCATAGAAGAGAACATGGCACTGGCCTACAAGCGTGGCAGCAACCGCAGCTGGAAGCTCGCCCTTTCTTCCAAGCGCCGCAAACTGTTCCAAGAGCGCATCAGCATTCTCGGCCTTGGCCTAGAAGATCGCCTAGGCGACAGCATCGGATTATTGTCGGGCGGGCAACGTCAGGCCGTGAGCTTGGTTATGGCAACACTCGCTGACAGTAAACTATTACTGCTCGATGAGCACACCGCAGCACTGGATCCCCGCATGGCGGCCTTCGTTCTCGCACTGACCAATAAAGTCGTACAGGAGTTTGACCTCACTGTAATGATGGTCACTCACTCCATGAAAGATGCTTTGGCCTATGGCGAACGCACTGTCATGCTGCATCAAGGGGAGATCGTCCTTGATGTCGCTGGTGAGGAACGTAACCAAATGGGCGTCAAGGATTTGTTGGAGATGTTCAGTAAAGTTCGCGGCGAAGAGCTGGCGGATGATAGCCTGTTGCTGAACTAGCACCAAAATTGCTATTCGCGACCTACGGCAAATTAAAGTAAAATACCCATCGTGCCCAGCATGTTCTGGGCCTTATTGATTTTTAGGAAAACGATGAAAAAAACATTTGCTTTAACTCACCCGAAGAAAGCGGTTCCACGCGTTGTCGAAGCTGTAAAGTTCGAGGTAAAGAAATACCTCAAGCGTGAACGTAACAAATCCCTGCCAGCAGGCGCTGACTACTGGGATTTCGACTGTAAATATGGTCACACCGAGCAGGAAGCAAAGGTAATCCACGTTAAAGAAATCAACAAGTGCATCGACGAAGCGGAATCTTTGTCGCTGACCTCTTTCTACTTGGAAATCTTGGCTAAGCCAGCTGTGCGCACCAAGCGCCAAGTTGAAGACGAAGAGTAATCGTCGAACAAAAAAAGTAGCCCGCTGGCTACTTTTTTTGTATTCAAATCAACTTAAAACAAATGCCCTATCAAAACCAACGCTCCAGCGAGGATTTGTCCAGTTGCTTGAAGGCACGGTTTAATACCTGAGCCAACTCTTTATAGCGCGGGCGGCTTTTCAGTGGCTGCAACGTATACCCTTCACTAACAATCTTGTCATGGATCTCACGGTACCAGCTTGCCAGTGACGGCGGCAGGTCGGTTCGGCTCCGCTTGCCAAGCCACCACAGCCCTTGCAAAGGCATACTCAGGGCAAATAAAGCAATGGTGATAGCTTGTGGCAGGGCGTCATAGTTATCAAAGGCCATCTGGCTCAGAACACTGATAACCGCTACCGCTGGCATCACTCGCATTGCAAAACGTGTCGCTTTTATGTAGCGCTGCTCGGGAAACAGGATGGCCAACTCTTTACGCATTGGCCACGTAGCCATGTAATCCTGGCCATGACGGAAAGCTTGCCAAATAGAATGTTGTTGACTCATAAACCACCAAACTTAAAAAAAATCAGTAAAAATTCAAAACCAGCGATAACAAACTTGATTCAAATTAATTTTTTCTAAAAATACTTTTGTTATATTGCACCACAATCGCTATCCTATGCACGCCTACATTTATTGTTGCCTGTAATCATCGTTCTGGCAACTGAAGGCACTTCCAAGGATGGCCCAGAATCTGGGTTACACGATTCTACTTGATACGGATGTAGCACGATTTTGACCCTGACTAGACCGACTTGTCGAAAAGTCGTCTATTCTATGGGTAATTTTTATTTCAGTTGAATATCAACTTTCAGACAGATTATAGGTAGTCACTCATGTCTAAGCTGGTTTTAGTTCTTAACTGCGGTAGTTCTTCTCTAAAGTTCGCTGTTGTTGACGCGGTATCAGGTGAAGAGCACCTGACAGGTCTTGCAGAATGTCTGCACCTTCCAGAAGCACGTATCAAGTGGAAACTTGACGGCAAGCACGAAGCTCAACTAGGCGACGGCGCTGCTCACGAAGAAGCACTAGCGTTCATGGTAGACACAATTCTTGCGTCTAAGCCAGAACTAGCTGAAAACCTAAAAGCTATCGGTCACCGTGTAGTACACGGCGGCGAGCAGTTCACTAAGTCAGCACTGATCTGCGGTGACGTACTTAAAGGTATCGAAGACTGTGCAACTCTAGCACCTCTTCACAACCCTGCTCACATCATCGGTATCAAAGCTGCTCAGAAGTCTTTCCCAGCGCTTAAGAACGTTGCTGTATTCGACACTGCGTTCCACCAGACTATGCCTGAAGAAGCGTACCTATACGCTCTACCGTACAACCTATACAAAGAGCACGGTATCCGTCGCTACGGTATGCACGGTACTTCTCACCTATTCATCACTCGCGAAACTGCGAAGCTGCTAGGTAAGAAAGAAGAAGAGCTAAACATCATCAACTGTCACCTAGGTAACGGTGCTTCAGTTTGTGCAATCAAGAACGGTCAGTCTGTAGATACTTCTATGGGTCTAACTCCTCTTGAAGGTCTAGTAATGGGTACGCGTTGTGGTGACATCGACCCAGCTATCATCTTCCACATGCACGACAACCTTGGCTACTCTGTTGAGAAAATCAACAACATGCTAACTAAAGAGTCTGGCCTAATGGGTCTGACTGAAGTGACTTCTGACTGTCGTTTCGTTGAAGACAACTACGGCGAGAAAGAAGAAGCAACACGTGCAATGGACGTGTTCTGCCACCGTCTAGCTAAGTACGTTGCTGGTTACACTGCTTCTCTAGAAGGTCGCCTAGACGCAATCACTTTCACTGGCGGTATCGGTGAAAACTCTGCACCTATCCGTGAGATGGTTCTAAACCGCCTTGCTATCCTAGGTGTTGAAGTTGACGGTGAAGCTAACCTTAAAGCACGTTTCGGCGGCGAAGGTGTGATCACTACTGAAAACAGCCGTGTTCCTGCAATGGTTGTTTCAACTAACGAAGAACTAGTTATCGCTGAAGATACAGCTCGTCTAGCTGAAATCTAATCGGTCGATACTGATTTCAACGGCTGGCCTAGGCCGGCCGTTTTTTCATGGCTTATGACCTTAAGTCATGCTTTTTTGTGGTGCTGTCCAATACCGGTTCACCCATCGTTATTGCACAGCGCTGTCGTATTTCAATAGTTGAGGAATCCATAGTGTCCCGTACTATTATGCTTGTTCCGGTTGGTGCCGGAGTTGGTCTTACTAGCGTAAGCCTAGGTGTGCTTCGTGCAATGGAGCGCAAAGGTGTTCGCGTTTCTTTCTTCAAGCCTATCGCTCAGCCACGTCACGGTGGCGGTCAGCCAGATCTAACAACTAACATCATTGCTGCTAACAGCGATATGAAAGTGGCTGAACCATTCTCAATGGCTTGTGCAGAAGAGCTTATCCGTAACGATAAGAGCGACGTGCTACTAGAAGACATCGTTGCACGCTTCAAAGAAGCAACCGCTGACGCTGAAGTTGCATTGATCGAAGGTCTTGTACCAACTCGCAAGCACCCATTTGCTAACCAGATCAACTACGAGATCGCTAAGACTCTGGATGCGGAAATCGTATTCGTTGTTGCACCTGGTACTGATAACCCAGCTCAACTTAAAGAGCGTATCGAAGTAGCATGTTCTAACTTCGGCGGTATCAAGAACAAGCAAATCGCTGGTGTTATCGTTAACAAGCTTAACGCACCTGTTGACGCTGAAGGCCGTACTCGCCCAGACCTATCTGAAATCTTCGACGACGCTGAAGCCACTGTACCTTCAAACGTTGAAGTTATGCAGGTATTCAACTCAAGCCCAATCCGTGTACTAGGCTGTGCACCTTGGAGCGCTGAGCTGATCGCGACTCGTTCTACTGACATCGCTAAGCACCTAAACGCTGAAATCATCAACGAAGGTGACATCGCTTCTCGTCGTATCAAGAGCATCACTTTCTGTGCGCGTTCTATCCCGCACATGGTTGAGCACTTCCGCCCAGGCTCTCTGCTAGTAACTTCTGCAGACCGTCCTGACGTAATCGTTGCTGCATGTCTTGCTGCAATGAACGGCGTTGAGATCGGTGCACTACTGCTTACTGGTGGCTACGAGCTACCTAAGCCAGTTATGGACCTTTGTGAGCGTGCATTCGAAACAGGCCTACCTGTTATGACTGCAATGGGTAACACTTGGCAGACTTCTCTGAACCTTCAGAGCTTCAGCCTAGAAGTACCAGCTGACGATAAAGAGCGTGTTGAGCTAGTTAACGAGTTCATGGCAAGCCACATTGACGGCCAGTGGATTGAATCTCTTACTGAAGGTTCAACCAAAGAGCGTCGCCTAAGCCCACCAGCATTCCGTTACGAGCTAACTGAGCTTGCACGTAAAGCGGCTAAGCGTATCGTTCTTCCTGAAGGTGACGAACCACGTACTGTTAAAGCTGCAGCTATCTGTGCTGAGCGTGGTATCGCTGAGTGTGTGCTTCTTGGTAACCCAGAAGACATCAAGCGTGTTGCTGAGCAGCAAGGCGTAACTCTAGGTGCTGGCGTAACTATCATCAACTCTGATGAAGTACGTGAGAACTACGTTGCTCGTCTTGTAGAGCTACGTGGCCACAAAGGCATGACTGACGTTGTTGCTCGTGAAAAACTTCAGGATTCTGTTTTCCTTGGCACAATGATGCTAGAAAACGACGAAGTTGACGGCCTGGTTTCTGGTGCGGTTCACACCACTGCGAACACTATCGTTCCTCCATTCCAGATCATCAAGACTGCACCTGATGCGTCTATCGTATCTTCTGTATTCTTCATGCTACTACCTGATCAGGTACTGGTATACGGTGACTGTGCGATCAACCCTGATCCAACAGCTGAGCAGCTAGCAGAAATCGCTATCCAGTCTGCAGACTCTGCAAAAGCATTCGGCATCGAGCCTCGCGTAGCAATGATCTCTTACTCTACCGGTACTTCTGGTAAGGGTGCAGACGTTGAGAAAGTACGTGAAGCGACCAAGCTAGCTCAAGAGAAGCGTCCAGATCTAGTGATCGACGGTCCTCTTCAGTACGATGCTGCGATCATGGAAAACGTTGCGGCTTCTAAGGCGCCTAACTCGCCTGTAGCTGGTAAAGCAACTGTATTCGTATTCCCAGACCTAAACACTGGTAACACGACTTACAAAGCGGTACAGCGTTCTGCAGACCTAGTATCTATCGGTCCAATGCTTCAGGGCATGCGTAAGCCAGTTAACGACCTATCTCGCGGCGCACTAGTAGACGACATCGTTTACACCGTTGCTCTTACTGCGATTCAGGCTAAACAAGCTGACGACGCTAACAAGTAATATTGAGTTACTTGCATAATGTTTCAATGCCCCGCACTGCGGGGCATTTTTTTACCCATATAAAATCAATTTCTTATATATTCCGCTGAATATTTATTCCTCCTTTTTTCACGCAACTGACATCATATGGTGACCGAATTCACAATACCCACATAAAGAGTATGATTATTCGTTAACGGAATGTTTTTTCGGAACTTGTATACCACTTTTGGCGTAGTTGATGGTTTATAAACCCGGGTTAAGAACTTAGTGCAGAAGTTCGAGCGGTTTTTGACTTATATGAAACAAGGATAATGGAATAATGTTCTGGATACACCTGTTATTACTGCTAGCTGTCATTTTGATCGGTATACGCCACGGCGGTATCGCCTTTGGTCTACTCGGGGGCCTTGGTGTCTCTGTCATGACATTTGTTTTTGGCATCGCCCCGGGCCAACCGCCTGTCGGCGTTATGCTTATCATCCTCGCAGTGGTTGCCGCCTCTGCCACCCTTGAGGCCACCGGTGGCTTGAAGCTACTGGTTAAATTTGCCGAGCGCCTGCTTCGTAAACACCCAGAGCATGTGGTATTCCTTGGCCCGATTTGTACTTACTCACTAACAGTACTGGTTGGTACCGGCCACTCGGTCTACCCGCTACTGCCTGTTATCTATGACGTCGCCTATAAAAAAGGTATCCGCCCTGAGCGTCCGATGGCAATGGCCACCGTTGCTTCGCAAATGGGTATCACTGCCAGCCCAATCGCTGCGGCGGCTGCCGTTGTGATGGCAACAGCGATGGACAACAACCTCGATATCAACCTCATCAACGTCTTGATGGTTACCATTCCAGCCACCTTCGGCGGCCTGTTGATTGCCTGCCTATGGAGCTTGAAGCGTGGTAAGGACTTGGACAAAGATCCAGAATTCCAAGCGCGCCTTGAAGACGAAGAGTTCCGCAACAGCCTGGTTGACCCTGATCAGGAAGGTTCTGCCGAAGAGGAAGCAGAACACGAGCGTACCGCGAAGAAAGGCCTTACTGTGTTCCTGCTCGGTATCCTTGCCGTTGTCGGTATCGCACTGTTCAGCAAGCAAGTACTGCCACAAGGTGTTGGCATGTCGGTTGCTATCCAGTTCATGATGCTATCGGTCGGTGCGGTTATCCTGCTAACCACTAAGATTTCACCTAAGCGTATTGTTAACAGCAACGTCTTTATTGCCGGTATGAGCGCGGTGATCACCATCTTCGGTATCGCATGGTTCAGTGACACTATTATCGGCCACCATAAAGAGTACCTCGTTGGCTTGGTAAGCGGCATGGTGAACGTTTACCCATGGACCTTTGCCTTTGCGATGTTCTTCGTGTCTGTGTTCCTGAAGAGCCAGGCAGCCGTGCTGACTATTATGATGCCACTAGGTTTTGCCCTTGGTATCGACCCTGCTGTACTGATTGGTGTGCTACCGGCGTGTTACGCTTACTTCTTCTTCCCGTTCTACCCAAGTGATCTCGCTGCTATCAGCTTCGACCGCTCGGGCACTACGGCAATCGGTAAGTACGTATTGAACCACAGCTTCATGATCCCAGGCTTTATTGGTGTGGGTTCGGCAACGATTATTGGTTATTTCATCTCTATGATGGTGAACTAAGCCACCCTGAACTGAAATAAAAAAAGGCCGCTACATCCGTAGCGGCCAACATGTCAGACTCGAATCAACACAAGAAATAAAAAACTAACTCAATACCAAGCTAGTAAACGTAGAACACGGTACTCCCCACTTACTTGTTGCGTAAGTAGATAATCCAATAACCCATACCGACAAACACACCACCACCGATGATGTTCCCCAGTGTCACCGGGATCAGGTTATTGATTACAAAATTACTCAGGGTCAAGTCGGCAAAATCCGCCGGGTTCATACCCGACATCTGCCAAAATTCAGGTGTGGCCAGGTGCTTGATACCAATAGCCATCGGTACCTGGAACATGTTGGCAATGCAGTGCTCGAAGCCCGATGAAACGAACATCGCTACCGGCAGGATCATCACCAAAATCTTATCTGTCAGGGTACGGCCGCTGAAGGTCATCCATACCGCCACACACACCAGTACATTACACATTACGCCTAAGGCAACGGCCTGCATGAAGTCATGGTGCAGCTTATGCTGGGCAATTTGCATCGCATTAATACCGACCGCACCGCTGCCAGACATGTACTGTTTGGTCATCAGCATGATCGCAACAAGCATCAGCGCACCGAGTAGGTTACCGATATACACCACACCCCAGTTGAGCCACAGGCTCTTCCAACTGATCTTTCCGCTGGCACGGGCAACAAGCGTCAACACAGAACTGGTAAACAGCTCGCCACCGGTGATCACAACCAAGATAAGACCTAGGCTAAATGCCAAACCACCGATAAAACGCGACATTCCCCACGGCATGTCACCAGCACCAGTAGTAACTGTGGTATAGAACACAAACGCAATACCAATATGCATCCCAGCGGTGATCGCCAGTAGCAACGACTTCATCGGATCTTTGGTGGCCTTGCTTACACCTACCTCGGCCGCTTTCTCCGCCATTTGTGGCGGTAATAACGAATCAAACTGATTCTGACACATATTGTTTGGCACCTGACACATCTTGAAATACACAAAAATAAGGAGGCGAGGATAGTGACTTTTATCACACAAATATTCAAGGGTTCGCCAAAACAATAATTCGAGATATACGAACGAATTACTCGGATATTTCGAATCAACAAATATTGTAAACATCGAGCAACAAATCTGTACGCCAAAGATTCAAATCGCGCTAACATGCCGTCACATTGCAACTACATTTATACCCATATGTGCATAGCAGTGGAATCTTATGCACAGCCCCAAGCCTGTAAACAAGATATACCGAGATCAAAAAAGGCGGCTAAACAGCCGCCTTCTCGATACTTGATGAATTATTTTTCAATTACGCCAGTTCAACCTGGCAGATGATCTCATCATCAAAAGAGAGCACCTTGAGCGTATTGTCTTCCAGTAGGCCATAGCTGGCCTGGTACTCACCACGAGGAATCGTCACCGAACCAGGGTTATAGACATAAAGGGCATCTTTCTTTTCAGCAACGGGAAGGTGGGTATGGCCTGACACCACCACGTCACCATCGCGCAGACGCGGGTGCTTGTCAGCGTTGTAAAGGTGGCCGTGGGTCAGAAACAAGCGGCGGCCATTTGGCAGCAGTACCAAGTTGTAATCTGCCATCATCGGGAATTCCAACAGCATCTGATCAACATCACTGTCGCAGTTACCTCGTACTGCGGTGATCTTCTCGGCATGCTGGTTCAACTGCTCGGCTACATCAATCGGTGCGTAGCCCGCAGGTAGTGCGTTGCGTGGACCGTGATTGAGCACGTCGCCAAGTAGGATCAGGTGGTCAGCCCCACTCTGCTCGAACTTTGCCAGAGTACGGCGGGTGCTGTCGGCACAGCCGTGAATATCAGAAGCAAAAAACAATTTCATGTCAGGAGATCTTTCTTCGGTACAGGATGACTGTGATCCTACACCTAAGCCCATGACAATGCCATTGCGCTAACCGT
Organism: Photobacterium rosenbergii; assembly: GCF_003026455.1. Taxonomy (GTDB): domain Bacteria; phylum Pseudomonadota; class Gammaproteobacteria; order Enterobacterales; family Vibrionaceae; genus Photobacterium; species Photobacterium rosenbergii. Next base: position 35,503 of record NZ_PYMB01000021.1, on the reverse strand, counting down.
TACGATTCTTCCCGCAGCATGCCGTTCAATACGATGTTGTTATAGCTCACCATACCGATAATATGGCCACTCTCGATGACTGGTGCGCGGCTGATACCAAAACGCTCAAACAGACGGGCACAGTAGCGGACATCCATGGTGGCACTGACCGACAAAGCTGGCTTGGTCATGATTTCATAGATATTGGTCCGCTCGGGCGAACGATCCAGCGCCAACACCTTTTTGGCGATATCGTTCATTAGCACAATTCCGTACTCGTCGTCTTCATTACGCTTATTGACGATCAACGCTTTCACTTGCTTTCGTTTAGCAATACGAATCGCCTCTGCCACTGTTGTCAGTCCTTCAACCGTCGCGTAGGTGTCCATCATTACATCCCGTACCCGGACCAAGGTGTCATCACTCATAGCTTCGCCTCAACAACTTTGGTTAATGTTTCAACCTGGTGGGCCACCCCCACCGCATCTTCAACATCGAGTTGGACAGCAATACCTTGCCCAGAGGAAGAGTCAAAATCCCCGACCCGCTCAATGGTTTCCAGAATCGTCCTGGCCAGATGCTCCTCGACCACAAACAAGATCACATCCCGCTGGACATCGAGCCCAAGGCCAAAAAAGGTTTTTTTCTGGTACAAACCTTCGCCGCGGGCATTGTTGATCACCGTTGCCCCTGTCGCCCCGGCTTTGCGCGCAGCATCCAACACGGCATCGGTTTTCGCATCTTCTACAAAGGCCAATAACAACTTAAATCGCATTTCCTTCTCTCCTCTTAGCCTGCCTTGCCGACAGTTGGGCATAAGCCATCACTGTGATCATCGGAAACAGGCTGGCAAACGCAATGAGCCCAAACCCATCGAGCATCGGGTTTCTTCCCGGCACAGTGGAGGCCAACCCTAGCCCTAATGCCGTGACTATAGGTACAGTCACCGTCGATGTTGTTACCCCGCCGGAGTCATAGGCCAAGGGGACAATCATCTTCGGTGCAAAGTAGGTCTGCACCACCACCACGCAGTAACCCGCCAAGATGTAATAATGAAGCGGGTCTCCGGCGACAATCCGGTAGCTGCCTAAGGCAATGCCCACCGCGACCCCGAGCGCAACAGCGATACGCAGGCCGTTAACACTTATAGTATCGCCCGAAACCTGATTCGCTTTTATGGCCACAGCAATCAAAGAAGGCTCAGCGATAGTCGTACTAAAACCGATGGCCGCGGCAAAAATGTATACCCAGTAATACTGGGTCCAGGGAATAACATCCGGGATCCCTTCCCCACTATCGAACAAGAAATCCATGGCTGTCAGTTGGGCTGCCATAGACTCCCCTAGAGGGAATAGCGCCAGTTCGAGGCCAAGCAGGAAAAATGACAGGCCGATGACGACATAAACGAACCCTAGCGCGACCCTAGGCCAGTTGGTGACCGGGCGGCGCAACACGACAAGCTGGAAACCGAAAATAATAATGGCAATCGGTATGACATCTCGCACTGTCATCAGCAAAGTGGATAAAAAGTGGGGAATAATCCCATGGAGCTCTGTCATCCCAATCCTCCTAATGCACCAGCATGCCGTAGGCCATTACAAATATCATCGGTGTCAGCGAGGCAAAAGCGATCAAGCCAAAACCATCAACTATCGGGTTACGGCCTTTTATCGACGAGGCTAGCCCAACCCCTAGCGCCGCCACCAGCGGGACGGTAATGGTCGATGTCGTCACCCCACCGGAGTCATAGGCAATCCCGACAATGGCTGGAGGGGCAAACCAGGTCATGATCATCACGAGCAAGTAGCCCCCGATGATCATCCAGTGGATTGGCCAGCCTTTCAAAATACGTATCACCCCGAGCATAATGGCAATACCGACCGACAGAGCCACCGTCAAACGCAATCCTGTCGCATAGTCCAGTTGGCTTTTGGCATCTGTCGCTATCAGCCCCCCTCTAGCAGCAACCTTGGCGGCTTCTGCTGACACTGCAGTAAGCGCAGGCTCGGCAATCGTGGTACCAAACCCTAAGCAGAACGCAAAACACAGCAGCCACCATACGCTTCCTTTACTGGCAAAGGAGCGTGCCATTGACTCGCCGATTGGAAACAATCCCATTTCCAGCCCGAATACAAACAGGGTCAGACCTATCACAACAAAGGCTAGGCCAACCAGAATCGGGCCGAGCTTGGGCATTGGTTGCTGCAGAACCACCAATTGGAAAAAGCCTATCACTAAGATGATCGGCAATAAGTCACGTAGACTGGAAAGCAGGGATTTCAGCAGGGCGAGTACAAACGACATTCCACCTCCTGGCTGTCGCCCGGTAATCAAAAAAGGGTATACCTTCAAGGTACTCCCCAAACGGATATAGACACAGCTTTTATGTGCCAACACGAGAGCTAGCCCACATAACAAGATGGCATAAAGAACATAGTTAGCGATACCAAGCCTTTGGTTTAGCTATACTTATGCCGAGAGCCATACCAATATGGGCAAAGGCATTGCCTCAAAGGAGAAGTATGAAGATATTAGTGACCGGCGGAACCGGGTTTATCGGCTCAGCCTTGATCAATGCGCTCAAACAACATGATATCACCGTGTTGAGCCGTGACCCGGCCAAAGCGAGCCAAAACCTAGGCGGTAAGATTAACGCCGTCGACTCCCTTGACCAGTTCGATAACCTTGATGACTTTGATGCGGTCATCAACCTCGCCGGTGAGCCGATCATCAACAAACGCTGGAGCCCGCAACAAAAGAAGAAAATCTGCCATAGCCGCTGGGACATGACAGAGCAGTTAGTTGCAAAAATTCAAGCTGGCAGCCAACCGCCCCATACCTTCATCAGCGGATCGGCAGTAGGGGTTTATGGCGACCAGAAAGACACCGTCATCGACGAGTCATTTGCCATCAGTGATCATGTCAACCACGAAGATTTTGCCCACCACGTCTGCCAACGCTGGGAAGAGATTGCGCTCGGTGCAGAAAGCGAGCAAACCCGGGTCTGCCTGCTCCGGACCGGTATTGTGCTGGGGAAACATGGTGGCGCCTTGGCAAAAATGCTTCCCCCCTACCAGCTTGGTCTTGGCGGGCCGATTGGCAATGGTTCGCAATATACGCCTTGGATCCACCTTCAAGATATGGTCGATGCGATAGTGTTCCTACTGGAAACGCCAACGGCAAAGGGCGCTTTCAACCTCACTGCGCCAGAACCCGTCACCAACAAGTTATTTAGCCAAGCGTTAGCCAAAGCGCTGCGCCGCCCCCACCTTTTTTTCACCCCGGCTTTCGTACTCAAGCTGGCCCTTGGCGAAGCGGCCTCGTTGTTACTTGAAGGCCAACGAGCTATACCGAAGAAGCTCGAAGATCTCGGCTACAGCTTTCAATACACAACCATTGAGGTGGCATTGGGTGATATTGTTTCCAGGTAAATATTGTTTCCGGTTGAGCACGAACAGCAAATACAAAATAGCTCCCCGATATGGGGAGCTTTGCAAAACCACAATACCCGGATAGGGTTCTACCTAGCCCCGCACCGGTTGCAGCAAGCTATTGATCATCGAGCGGATAATCACAACCACCAGCAACAACGACAGCATCGGCACGACCAGCCACATTCCCGGGTGCCAGCTTACCGGCAGTTCAAAGCCCCATTTGACCAAAGCCGCAACGACAGCTTCAGCACCGGCCGCCGCCATCACACCTGCCAGCAAGGCCATAATGCCATACTCGCCCCACACTGTAGCCGAGACTCTTTTGCGGCTGGCACCCAATGTCCGGTATAAACGGATTTCGTCCCGGCGCTGGGCCAAGCTCAGGCGTAGCAAGGTCATCACCAGCAACAGGCCACTGACCACACCTAAACCGGCCAGCACCGACAGCGACAAGGAGACCTGCTGCATGATGCCCTGAATACGGGTTGCCATGGTTCGCAAGTCCAGCAAAGTAACCGTTGGGTAATCCCGGCCAAGTTGGTTAACCACAGCCTGTTGGTCGGCCTCAATACGGAAGCTTACCAACCACGTGGCCGGAATATCGGCCATTACATCAGGCGTGAAGATAAAGAAGAAATTGGGTCGCATATTGCGCCATTCGACCTCACGGATACTGGTCACCTCTGCACTGAAAGGTTGGCTGTTTACGTTGAAAGCCAAGGTATCACCCACCGTGATCCCTAACCTTTCAGCCACACCCGATTCAACTGAGACCCCGTTCGTTGCCTGCCAGTCCCCAGCGATCACTTTATTGTGGACAGGGATAGAATCACGCCAGGTCAAATTGAGTTCACGGCGCAATGAGCCATCTACTTCTTGGTCACCCTGTTTAGCTCGCTCCAATAAGTCTTCTTGGTTGAGGTGGGTTATCCGCCCACGCACTACCGGATAGCTGTCGGAACGCATTACCTGTTGCTGATCCAAATAGTTGAGATACTCTTCTTGCTGCTCTGGGCTAATATTCAAGGCAAACACATTCGGTGCGTCCGCAGGAAGGGTTTGTTGCCAGTCAGCCAGCAAATCAGAGCGTAGCAGCCAAATCACCGTCAGCAGCATCAACGAGCTAGTCAGGGCGGCCAACTGGGCCCCGGTCGCCATCGGACTGCGGTTGATACGGCTCAGTGCCAAGGTAATCGCTGGCCCCCAGCGGCCCCGCTTGAGCCCCCTGACAATAGAGACACCAACCACGGCAAGAATGACAAGGATCGCAGCGAGCCCTAACAAGGTCAACCACATCAACCCATTGCTTCCCAGCCACAACAACCCTGCCACCAATGGCAATAGGGCCAGAGCATACCCCTTGTTGCTGGTTTTCCAGCTATCCATTCGCTGTATTACCGAGATAGCAGGCGCATCCACCAGCTTCAATAGCGGAATGCCCATGCCCGGGATCGCAACCAGCAAGGCAACGAGTACACTTACAACCAGCGGCGTAAAGCCAATCCCCGGTAAAGGATCAGGCAATACATCTACCAAAGGCACCCGCAGTAAATACTCCAACAAAGCACCAATCGCTACCCCTGCGACCAGTGCAAGACTAAAGAGCATGCCGAGCTGGCGGGCCAACCATTGCCACAGCCACTTCTTGCTCGCCCCCAAACTTTTCATCATTGCCACAACCTCGGTCCGGGTCGAGGCATAATGCATACAGGTCAGCACTAAGGTGGCAGTCGCCATCAAGATCACCAAAATTAGCGTCAGCGACAGGTACTGGCGGGCTTTTTCAATCACATCACCCGTTCGCCCTTGTGAAGTTTCACTCAACCAACGCTGCCCCGGCTCAAGTTCGACTTGCTGCTGCAATGCTTTGAGCTGGCTATCTGCACCAGTGAAGTAAGCCCGGTATTGGACCCGGCTACCCGGCTGGATTGCCCCGGTGTTATCCAAGTCATCGGCATGGATGAGCACGGCCGGCATTTGGCTGAACGGATTGAATGACAGCTCCGGCTCTTGGACGATTGTCCCGCTAACCTTGAGCTCGGCATCACCAATAGCCAAGACATCTCCGGGTTGGACCTTCAACAGATCAAATAACCGCTCCGCGAGCCATAGCTCACCAGGCTGCACCTGATGGTGGATACCGGACGGGCTTTTCAGCTCAAGCTCCCCCCTTAGCGGGAAGTCACTCTCAACGCTTTTGACACTGACAAGCTGCATGGCTTCATCACTGAAAGCCATGGTCCCGAAGCGTACTTGTTGGGAGGTGACCAACCCAAGCTGCTCCGCCTTGTCCAAAGTCGGTTGTTCAACCGGGTTGGCCGAGCGAAACACCAAATCGGCCGCAATCATGGATCGCCCCTGATCGACCATGATCTTCTCAACCCTGACCACCAAGGCCGCTAAGGCAAACACACAGGCGATGATCAGTGTTAGGGCCACGGCGACCGGCCATAACTGGCCATGCCAAAGTTCGCGCCAGCTCCACTTGAGCAGCATCGAACGGTTAACGGACGGGGAATCGGATTGGATTTCTGTCATTTCTGTCATGCGGCTACCAAACTCCCACTTTCAAGTGTCAAGGTCCGGTCACAACGCTGGGCTAGCTGGGGATCATGAGTCACCAATACTAAGGTAGTACCGTGATCGCGGTTGAGGGCAAACAGCAGCTCGATGATATTGGCTGCAGTATGCTGGTCCAAGTTACCGGTCGGCTCGTCGGCAAATAACACCTTGGGCCGAGTCATAAATGCCCTCGCTAGAGCTACACGTTGTTGCTCCCCCCCTGATAGCTGTGCCGGTAGGTGAACTTCCCTGCCGTCTAAACCGACTTTTTCAAGCAGCTCCCGTGCCCGCCCCTCATCGGCTTCCTCTCCCTTGATAATGGCAGGTAACATCACGTTCTCCAGAGCCGACAGTGATGGGATCAGCAAAAAGCTCTGGAATACAAAGCCGATGCTGTCACTGCGTAGTGCCGCCCGCGCCTCGTCATTCATGGCCGCCAGTGGCTTACCTAGCAATTCAATACTGCCCTGGCTTGGGATATCAAGCCCGGCTAGCAAGGTCATCAGCGTCGACTTACCCGCCCCTGAAACACCCACCAAGGCAATTGCCTCTCCCTGCTCGACCTCGAGCGAAACATCCTGCAAAATGGTGAGCGACGATGATGCTGTCGTCACCTGCTTGGACACTGATACAGCTTTAATCACGGATGTAGACATGATGCGATTCCTTTCAGTAATCTTTTTTCTTGTTTTCACTCAGCACGCCCTCGCGGCCAAACTGATGGTACTGGGCGATAGCCTCAGTGCCGGTTACCAGATGCAGGCCGAACAAAGCTGGCCGAACCTACTGGATGCTGAGCTTGAAAAATATGGCCATGATGTCACTGTGGTCAACGCCAGTATCTCCGGCGACACCACAGGTAATGGGATGGCTCGGCTTCCCCGCCTACTCGAGCAACACCAACCTGATTTCGTCTTGATTGAGTTGGGTGCCAACGACGGGCTCAGAGGATTTCCTCCTACAACTATACGCAATAATCTCAGTGAGATGATCACTGAGATAGAGCAAGCAGGTGCTTACCCGCTGCTGATGCAGATATTTGTACCGCCAAACTACGGCAAGCGCTATAGCGACCAGTTCGCAAAAGTGTATCAAGATATCAGTGAGCAACTGGAGATCCCATTGCTGCCCTTTTTCCTCGAGCACATTATCCTCAAGCAGGAATGGATGATGGATGACGGCCTGCATCCCAAGCCTGATGCCCAGCCGTGGATAGCCGATTTCATGGCTAAAGAGCTTGCCCCACACCTCTAATTCAACAGACAAGGATGCCCTCAATGACGGCGACAAACCCGCTCCGAATCCTGATCACCGGCTGCAGCAGCGGCATCGGTTATTACTGTGCGAAAACACTGCACCAGCAAGGCCACAAGGTTATCGCTAGTTGCCGGCAACAAGATGATGTCAAGCGCCTACAGGACGAAGGCCTGCACTGTGTGCTGATGGACATGGACAACGAAACCTCAATCGAGCAAGGGTTTGCCGATGCGCTGGCAATCGCTGGAGGCACTCTGGATGTTTTGTTCAACAATGCCGCCTACGGCCAACCAGGCGCGCTGGAAGACTTACCAACCCAAGCCCTACGCCAGCAATTTGAAAGCAACCTGTTTGGCTGGCACCACCTAACCCGATTGGTTATCCCAGTGATGCTGGCCCAAGGCAGCGGTAAAATTGTCCAGAACAGCTCGGTACTGGGCCTAGTTGCCATGAAGTACCGTGGCGCCTACAACGCCAGTAAATTTGCCCTTGAAGGCTATACCGATACTCTACGCCTCGAACTGAGCAACACCCCAATCAAGGTCAGCTTGATCGAACCCGGCCCGATTGAGAGCCAGTTCAGGGCCAATGCCAAGGCAAAGTTCGAACAATATATTGATATGGGCAACTCACGCCACCAAGCCAGTTACCAAAATACGCTAGACCGATTAGGTAAAGACTCGCCGTCAAGCAAATTCACCCTTGGCCCTGAATCGGTGTTGAAGCCATTACAAGCCATTATGGGAACCGCAGAGCCAAAGGCCCGATACTACGTTACACAGCCCACTTATATCTTTGGTTTCCTGCGCCGTATTTTGCCTACCCGTTTACTCGATTCCCTGTTGGTCAAAAGTGATTAATAAACTGAATTAGCCTTCGCCCCAAACATAACACTGGCGAATAGCGCTCAATAAATACACAACAAAATAAGTCACTTACCAATAACCGGGATCAAAAAAGCACCACTGGGGACCAACAAACCTGAAAAAACACTGAATAGACCGGCGGAAGCAGCGTTTCCGCCAAAAAAAGCAAGAAATGTCATATTTGTGTCACACAGCACGGTTAAGCTTGTAGTGTAAATTGAGGTTGTTCCCTACCGGCCTTTAATTTCCCTGTAACCGTTCCGATAAAGAATAAAGAAAGGTGTGACAATGACATTACGCCAAATAAATATCCTTTGCGTGTGTGTGACACTCGCATTGCTGTTGACGTTTCAATAAAAATGGAGAGCCGGGCTCTCCATTTTTATTTGTCTCGACAGCGCCAGCCTAATCTCTATTTAGCCACGACCATCACCTTCTCACTGTTTCACCTTGAAAATCCTCGCCTTCCCCCCCATAACTATCACAACGAAGAAATTTATGGCCTACGCGCTTTTTCAGAAGTCCAGGGAGTGAAGATAAACCCATGTATGACCAACTAGCCATCGAACTGAACGAACAGAATCTGCAACAGGTGATCGAGCAATCGATGCAAACCCCAGTGGTGATCAGTTTCTGGGCCCCTTCTATGCCTGAGACGGCCGAAGTCAACCAAATCTTGGAAAAGCTGGCGGCGTCCTACCAAGGCCAAGTCACCCTGGCGACCCTTAACTGTGAAGCCCAGCCAATGGTCGCAGGCCAGTTTGGCGTTCGTAGTTTGCCAACCGTTGCCGTATTCAAAAATGGCCAGCCTGTTGATGGCGCAGCCGGTCCGCAGACCGAGCAAAGCCTCATGGAAATGTTGGCCAAACACCTGCCAAGCCCAGAGGAACTGGCGCTGAAAGCGGCACTGGAGCAAGTCGACAACCAGCAATATAACGAAGCATTGCCGGTACTGCGTGAGTTGGCGACCAAGTTCACCCAAAACAGCGTGATCAACCTGGCTCTTGCCGAATGCCTGCTAGGAACGTCTCAATACGATGAGGCAGAAACCCTACTTGCGACCATTCCAATGCAAGATCAAGATGCCAAGTACAAAGGATTGATGGCAAAACTGGAGCTACACCAACAAGCCAGCGATTCGCCGGAAATCCGCCTGTTAGAAGAGAAACTAGCCGCGGAACCTGGCAACAATGAAATTGCCTTTGAGCTTGCCGTACAATACAGCCAAGTTGAACGTGCGGAAGAGGCATTGGAACTACTTATCGGCCTGCTTCGCAAAGACATGAACTTTGCCGATGGTGGCGCCAAGAAAACCATGATGGACATCCTGGCTGCACTTGGCCAAGGTAATGCTGTCGCTAGTAAATACCGCCGCCAGCTATACTCACTGCTTTACTAAGCGAACGGGTTTAATAGACAAACTTGAGAAGGCAGGGTTATCCCTGCCTTTTTTCATGGGAAGAGGGGTATCTAGAAAGGGCATTATCCATGCCGACACAGCCCTTCAATGATCGGGCAACTTGCCCCCTCATCGCCCGGGCACTGCTTGGTCAACGTTTCCAAGGTTTGCTTCATTTCCAGCAGCTCTTTGATCTTCTCATCAATCTCCACCAGCTTTTGCTCTGCCTTGGCTTTGACATCGGCACTACGTCGTTGCGGATCACGGGAGAACGCCAACAACTCTCGGCCTTCATCAAGGGTAAAGCCCACCAAGCGCGAACGCCGGATCAGATGCAGTTCATCGATATGTTTGGCACTGTATTGGCGGTAACCGTTCGCCGCCCTGCCCGGCGGTGAAATAATGCCCTTGTCTTCGTAAAAGCGGATGGTCTTAGTCGTCAGCCCAGTCTGCTGGGACACTTCACTGATATTCATACTCAGCCTTACAGTTAATGGAAGGTTAGCGTCATTCTATTGCTTTTCTCGGTGGTATTCAAAATGTATTGACCTTCCAGTTGATGGAAGCTTTATGATTACCTTAAATGAATCAAACTGTCTTATCAGTAAGGCTTCAAAATGGTCGAGTTAACCCTACCGCTACGAAAAGTGCGATGCATGAACTGCGCGAACAAAATCAAAGCGGCCCTCACAGAATTACCGGGCGTCGAGTCTGTCGACGTCAATACCGAGCAAGCTAACCTACAGGGCACCTTTGCCCCTTTGGCAGCAATCGATGCCATTTCCCAGCTTGGCTATGAAGCAGGTTATCAATACCAACTGCCACTAGCAGGCCTGTCATGCTGCAAGTGTGTACGTAAGGTCAAGGAAGCACTGGACAGCCAACCTGAAATCTTCTCTTCTGATGTCAGCAAAACAGAGCTAACGGCAACGGGTACGCTACCTGAAGCAAAATTAATTGAGCTAATTGAATCTCTCGGTTTCACTGTACCTTCTGATAATACAGAGCAACCAGCAGTGACGCCGACTACCTATGAGCTCTCCTTGTCCGGCCTAAGCTGTGGTAAATGTGTCGCCAAAGTCGAAGCCTTATTCAAAGAGCATGCCGATATCGACAGCTTCTCGGTGGCCAAAACCCATGCCAGCGTTAAAACCTCACTGGCTCAGGCTGAGGTTATCGGCTTGATTGAATCGGTTGGGTTTAGCGCCGCACCTGCAAGCAAAAGCACCACTAGCGACAAGGCTGAAACCGTTTCAGGCAAAGCCACTACTGATGTACCTCACGATAAGGGTGAAATGTCGGATAACGAATCGGCTTCACTGCAGTTCATCTTATCAGGGATGACCTGTGCCAGTTGCGTCAGTTCGGTCGAGAAAGCGATTCTCAGCGTACCCGGCGTTTCATCCACCAGTGTCAATTTGGCTGAGCGGACGGCGTTGGTGAGCGGTAATGCCCCAAGCAACGAGATCATCCAAGCGGTTGAAGACGCAGGGTACCAAGCTGAATTATCTGAAGACGAACTGACCCGGCGCCAACGCCAGCAGGCACAGAATGAGAAGGTATACCGCCAACACATCAAGAATGCTTATATCGCGCTGGCTGTCGGTGGGCCATTGATGGCCTGGGGCGTTTTCGGTGGCAGCATGATGATAGCGTCCCGGGCTGACCAAATCGGCTGGGGGGTGGTCGGGATCATCACCCTGGTTTTGCTGGCTACCGTCGGCAAGCACTTCTTCGTCAATGCCTGGAAAGCGTTCAAACACCACCGGGCAACCATGGACACCCTTGTCGCGCTGGGTACCGGCGCAGCATGGCTGTATTCAACTTTCGTTGTGCTCGTGCCCGATTTGCTACCGATGCAAGCCCGCCATGTCTACTTCGAGGCATCGGCAATGATCCTAGGCCTGATCACGCTGGGACATGCCCTTGAAGCCCGCGCCCGGAGCCGGACCTCCAAAGCGCTCGAACAGTTGATGGATTTACAGCCTCAAACTGCCATCATCGTCGACAATGGCGAAGAGCGCGAAGTACCACTCGCTGATGTCCGTACCGGTATGGTGCTGCGCCTCCATCCCGGCGCTAAAGTCCCGGTTGATGGCACCATCCTCGAAGGCCAGAGCTATATCGATGAGTCTATGCTGACCGGAGAGCCGATCCCGGCCAACAAGAAAACAGGCGATACCCTCCATGCAGGTACCATCAACCAACATGGTAGCTTGTTGTTTACGGCGGAAAAAATAGGCCGCGATACCATGCTGGCAAGGATTATCGATTTAGTACGCCAAGCGCAAAGCAGCAAACCGGCTTTGGCCCGGTTGGCCGATACCATTTCCGCTATTTTTGTGCCTGCCGTCATGATCATCGCCATCGTTACCGCCATGATTTGGTACTACTTCGGGCCGGATCCTTCATCGGTGTATATGCTGGTAACGGCAACAACAGTGCTGATCATCGCATGCCCTTGTGCACTGGGCCTTGCCACCCCAATGTCGGTCACCGTCGGGGTTGGCCGTGCGGCAGAGTACGGCGTCCTGATCCGCAACGCTGAAGCGCTACAAATTGCAGCCGATGTCGATACTGTTGTGCTGGATAAGACCGGCACCCTGACTGAAGGTAAACCAGCCCTTGTTAGCAGCAACTGTTACAACAGCTTCAACAAAGGCCAATTACTGACCTTGGCAGTTAGCCTCGAGCAAGGCTCCGAGCACCCGCTGGCAACAGCCATTGTCAACGCCGCCAAAGCCGAAGCCCTTAGCCTAGAGCCGCAACTGAATTTCCAAGCCCAACCCGGCTATGGCATCAGTGGTGAAGTGTTGGGGCACACTGTCCTACTGGGCAACCAGAAGTTGATGGCTCAACACCAGATTGATATTGACCAAGCCCAGCAAGCCACTGATAGTGCCAGCGAGCAAGGTGCAACCCCAATCTATGTCGCGGTCGACGGCCTACTGGCTGGTTTACTGGCCGTTAGCGACCCTATCCGCCATGATTCGGTTGCCGCCATCAAGCGCCTGAAAAACATGGGGCTGGATGTGATCATGTTGACGGGTGATGTCCCAGCGACAGCGAATGCCATCGCCAAGCAAGCGGGTATCGAACATGTCATTGCAGGTGTGCTGCCAGACGGCAAGGCTAGCGAAGTGGAGAAAATCCAGGCCCAAGGCAAGCGGGTGGCTATGGTCGGAGACGGCATCAATGATGCGCCCGCACTGGCCCAAGCCGATATCGGTATCGCGATGGGCAGCGGCAGCGATGTAGCAATAGAAAGCGCCCAACTGACGCTGGTCCGCCACTCTCTTCATGGTGTACCTGATGCGCTGCAGCTTTCCAGAGCCACCCTGCGCAATATGAAGCAAAACCTGTTTGGGGCCTTTGTCTATAACACCTTAGGCATCCCTGTCGCGGCTGGTATCCTGTTCCCGTTTACGGGAGCATTGCTCAGCCCAGTTGTCGCGGGGGCAGCTATGGCGCTGTCTTCCATCACCGTGGTCAGCAATGCTAACCGCTTGAGGCTGTTCAAGCCTGACGGTGAAGAAAGGCAAACCGTAAAGTCCCACTCACAGCCACAGACGGAGAATTAATATGGTCGCTATCATTGGGTTCCTTGCTATTGCCTTTATTGTCTGGTGGTTCTGGCTCCAGCCTAAAAAGTAACTCTTTAGCCCTATCCGATCCTATAGTGAGCTGATATAACAATTAGATATCTGGTTATTTCAGCCCACAGGATCATTATGCTCAAAGCACTCTTCACCCGGGCAGCCCTACTGCTGCCCTTCATCACGACCAGCGTGGTAGCCGAACCTTTAGTTTGGCAAGCCCAAGATGCCCACCGCCAATTTATCATCCTCGGCTCCATCCATGCCGGCGACGACGGTTTCTACCCGCTACCAACGGCGTTTACTTCCCATTGGGAAAGTGCCGATGCCCTTGTGGTTGAAGCCAACATCCTCAAGCCAAGCTCGGCGCAGCTCAACCCAACCGTCGCAACCACCGCCGAGATGTTAACAGACATTGAAAAACAATCTTTAGCCGCGACCGCCAAACTCGCCGGTTTATCTTCCTCACCACTGCTAAGCTCCCCACCTTGGCTGGCTGCAATCAGCTTGCAGATGAAAATGGCTGAACAAGCAGGTCTTAGCCCAGACAGGGGGATAGATATCACCCTACTCAAGCGAGCCCAGGCCAGCCAATTGCCAATACTCGAACTTGAAAGCATCGAAAAGCAACTGCGCTTGATGGAGCAGCTGGACGATCATGGCAAAAACCTACTGATGGCCACGGTCAATGAATGGGACGAAATGGCAGGCCAGCTTTCTTGCCTGATCGATGCATGGCAAGCTGGCGACCAAGCACAGCTTGATACCCTGTTTGACGAAAGCCAGTATGACGACGATACCGATTCTGCCCTGATCGTTGATCGCAACCACGACTGGGCGGATAAACTGATTGGGGATCCTACCTACCAGCGAGGAAAGTTCTTGATAGTCGTCGGCGCGATGCATCTATTGGGAGAGGAAGGGCTGCATGAATTGCTCAGACAAAAAGGCTTTTCAATCAAGCAACTGAGCCAAAGTAAACAAGCGTCATGCAGCTAATGGTGTGGTGGTGGAGATGCGCTATCAAACTGCGCTATTCACCGGCGCCAGAAATGAAAAAAGCCCCAAACTGCGCGTCCCGGACTTTCCTGTAGGCTTTGAAGAGTGGTCGGTGAAGAGGATTCGACGCGGCTGGGCTTCCAGACCCCGACCCTCTGGTCCGCTAATCCCAAAAATCTGAGATGCGCTACCAAACTGCGCTATTCACCGAAGCCAGAAATGAAAAAGCCCCAGTCATTCGACTGAGGCTTTAAATAGTGGTCGGTGAAGAGGGATTCGAACCCCCGACCCTCTGGTCCCAAACCAGATGCGCTACCAAACTGCGCTATTCACCGACAGTAAATAATGGCGTTTTAAGCTGCCACTATTTGAAGTAGTGGTCGGTGAAGAGGGATTCGAACCCCCGACCCTCTGGTCCCAAACCAGATGCGCTACCAAACTGCGCTATTCACCGACTGTAAATAATGGCGTTTTAAGCTGCCACTATTTGAAATAGTGGTCGGTGAAGAGGGATTCGAACCCCCGACCCTCTGGTCCCAAACCAGATGCGCTACCAAACTGCGCTATTCACCGACGATAAATAATGGCGTTTTGAGTTGCCACTATTTAAGAATAGTGGTCGGTGAAGAGGGATTCGAACCCCCGACCCTCTGGTCCCAAACCAGATGCGCTACCAAACTGCGCTATTCACCGACGAAGTAAGTAAAAAGCCTTTGAAACTCTTTACTTGAATCAGCATCACTGCTGAGGTGGCTTATAATACTCAGCCAAAGAATTTACGCAAGCAGAAATACTCATTTTTAAAAAAAACCATACTCGATTGCTCACAGAACTACCAACCAAGGCGAAAAAGTGATCGCAACCGCACTAGTTAACACAAAGTTAATACAACCCGTAAACCATTGATCCAGATCATCACAACATTTTTGCTGCATTGTTTATCTTATGACCTCTATCCCGCGACCTAAAGGAATACTTATGGATTTTTGGTTAGATCTACTTTTTGGTAATGCCGTAGGCCTGTCGTCAATGATTGTTATCTTTGCCGCGCTGGGATTAATGTTATTTTTTGGCGGTTACTTTGTTTACAAAGCACTGTCAGCACCCTCTCCTCACTAGAGCCATTTCGCAATGTCATCTGCTTGCGCCAGGGTCCAAATTGTCGGTTGAGGCCCTGGATTTATTTCCTTCCCACTCAAATATTAACTCCCTCCTTCATCGTTATCCTTGTTCAGCCACCTCCGGCCGCAAAACTCTCCTGCAATTTCCGTTCAAACATGCAACTTGCAGGGACTTGGGTATATAATCGGACATATATGCCTTCAACCCTGAAACACCATGTCTGAGAACGATGAATTAGATCTCTTCCGAGAGATGATGGCTGATGTCGCTCCTATCAAACAGGACAAAGTCGAAGTCGCCCACAAACACCAAGTTACCGAAGCCCAACTCGCAAGACGCCTGGCAGCGCAGACCTTGTCTGACGGCGATCCTGAATACCTGTCTTTAGATTACGCCAAAATGGTCAAGCCCGACGACATGCTGGGGTTCAAGCGTGATGGTGTTCAGGAAGGTGTATTCCGCAAACTCCGCTTGGGTAAATACGACATCAATGCCCGACTGGATCTGCACCGAAAAACCCTGAAAGACGCCCGTGACGAGGTCGTTAACTTCCTTCGCCAGTGCCAGCGGATGGATATCCGTACTGTGATTATCGTCCATGGTAAGGGAGAGAAATCCAACCCTCCAGCGATGATGAAAAGTTACGTGGCTACCTGGTTGGAACAAATTACCGATGTGATGTGCTACCACTCAGCACTGCGCCAACACGGCGGTAACGGTGCACTCTACGTCATGCTGAAAAAGAGCCCAGAGCGTAAGCTAGAAAACCGCGAACGCCATAGCAAGCGACAGGGCTAGCCCTGCTTATTGCTATCTGCAATACACAAAAAAGGAGCCTGTGGCTCCTTTTTTAGTCCCTTCATGCCCCTCATTAGGCCTGGATAACCACCCGCATTGCTAGCAGGATAAGCACCACACCAGAGAGCCTATCAATCAGTTGTGCCTTGGTCCGTAGTTTTTCCAATACTTTAGGGTTCGACAACACAAAAGCAATCAAGGTGTACCATAGGCCATCCACCAGCAGAGGCGTCGCCACAATAATCGCTCGGCTGCTAAATTCAGTCCCGACAGCGACAAACTGGCTGAACAATGCAAGGAAGAATAGTGCCAACTTGGGGTTGAGTAGTGAAATCATTGCACCGTCACGGGCCGCTTCTACCAAACTGGTCGATTTGCCTGCCGCCAATTTTGCCGCTACACCGCCTTTCGAACGTAGGGCATTGACACCAAGGTACGCAAGGTAGGCCGCACCCGCATAGGTAATAACATTAAACAAGGTTGGTGACTGCTTGAGTACCACCGCAAGGCCGAGCAACGTCACCAAAGCATAAACACCAACACCAGCGGCATGTGCCCAAGACGTAACGACGCCATGCAGGCGACCTCCCGCCAAACTGTGTTTGGCAACTACGGCCAAACTAGGTCCCGGCGACATTGCCCCGAGCATACATATCATAAGTAACGAAAGCCAAATACTGAATGTCATTGTTAGTTCCTATCCGCTAGAGCTAATTTTTTCTGATAGACAGACTTTAGCAAGTGAAGGTTATGCGAGGAAATCAAAAGAAATCATCTTTGCCATGATTTGAAATCATAACCAAGCCAGTGCCCACTAAATCGAATACATGGAGCCCCTCATCACCGTAAGCACCTGCTCACGGAACCAACGGTGGGCAGGGTCATTTTCATAACGGGGATGCCAAACCAGCCAATAGCTATGCTCTGGCTTGGGGATCGGCAACAGTTTGAAAGTAATATCAAACCAAGCTTGCATGTTGCGGGCGATATGCTCGGGCAGCACCATCAACATGTCGGTGCGAACCAAAGTTTGAAAAGCAGCACTGAAGAACGGAACAGAGAACTGTACATTACGGTTTAGCCCCTGCGCTCTGAGCTCCCGCTCGACAAAACTGTCTTTATCGCCCCCGGCTGATACCCGCATATGGGGGTAAGCGGCAAGCTGCTGTAATGACAAAGAAGGTTGATTGGCTAGAGGGTGCTGGCCGCGCATCGCACACACCGGATAATCGGAACCAATATGGGCACCACACAAGCCTTCGGGGATTTGCGGCAGCATGGTGGACACCAGTTGGATATCAAGATCTGCCAAATGGGATAAATATTCCGGCGACCACAAACGGTAACTGATGTTGGCCCCCGGAGCCTGCTGCTGCACCTGCTCAACAATATCGGGCAATATGTACTGCGCGACATAATCGGAGGAAGCCAAGATTATCGGTCCGGCCCAATGCTGCGGGGAGAAATCTGGCTCATCCAGCAGCCCCTGGCAACTAGCGAGGATCTTATCGACCTTGCCCTTGAGCTGCTGCGCCTTAGGCGTCGGCAACAAGCGGTTGCCCTCCCTAATTAACAAAGGATCACCGAATAGCTCGCGCAACTGGGTCAGCTGGCGGCTAACCGCTGACTGGGTCACACATAAGCGCTCAGCGGTGCGGCTAACATGCGACTCTTCCAGTAACACTTGCAGGGTACGTAGCAAATTCAAATTGATGTTTTGCATGGCTCCCCTTAACTGAAAACGGGTTTATTGAAAGCTAGGCTATTGAAAATCAGAGTTTTGCCAATGGCGCAAACTGCCCGCCAGTCAACGAAAGAAGATCGCCCGGCGCCAACTCGATTTCCAACCCTCGTCGGCCAGCACTGACGCAGATGGTCTCATACTGCTCGGCAGAGGCATCAAGAAAGGTCGGCAGGCGTTTCTTCTGTCCCAAAGGGCTGATGCCACCGACAATATAGCCCGTCGTTTTCTCTGCAATTTGTGGGTCAGCCATATCTGCCTTCTTAGCACCCGCCGCCTTCGCTGCCGCTTTGAGATCGAGCAAGCCGGCAACAGGTACAATTGCCACCGCCAGCTTTTTAGGGTCACCATTGAGCGCAAACAACAGCGTTTTGAACACCTGATTCGGATCTTGCCCCAGTACCTCTGCTGCCTCCAGGCCAAAGTTGGTATTGGCCGGATCATGCTTGTACTGATGGATGGTGTGGGCGATTTTCTTTTTCTTGGCAAGATTAATAGCAGGTGTCATGGCCGCTCCGGTTCCGTTTCCAAATAACGACAGCCACTATAGCCCAACCCGGTTGACGCCAAAAGAAAAAAGACGCTTTGGCTTAAATAGGGCCCATTAAAAAAGCCCTGCATGCGCAGGGCTTTGCTCAATAGCGTTAACCGTAATTGTTAACGGTAAACCATCTCACCTTTTGGTGCGAACGCGTTCACATCAATCGGGCTGTTGGTCTGCAGGAACTCTTTCAGTACTTCTGCATCAACGAAACCGGTATTCACATGGCCTGAGTGTTCGGTGATCTTAGGGTAACCGTCGCCTCCTGCAGCGTTAAAGCTCGGTACGGTGAAGCGGTATGTTTCCGTCAAGCTCAATGGCTTGCCACCGATC
Source organism: Photobacterium rosenbergii (assembly GCF_003026455.1). GTDB lineage: Bacteria > Pseudomonadota > Gammaproteobacteria > Enterobacterales > Vibrionaceae > Photobacterium > Photobacterium rosenbergii. The sequence goes on along the minus strand of NZ_PYMB01000021.1, from coordinate 16,876 downwards.
TTCACATCGCTCACTTTACCGTTAGCCACTGTCATAGAGATACCGTAGAACTGGGCATAGGCACCTGAGTCAACCGGCTTAGTCGCGACAACATTCAGGTAGTCCATCACTTCGCTACCGGTCATGTCGGTGTAAGTGACGATATTGCCAAATGGCTGCACCGTCAGCACATCCTTGTAAGTAATATCACCACCAGCAATCGAATCGCGGACGCCGCCCGAGTTCATGACAGCGAAATCTGCCTTGGCACGCTGCATGTGTGATGCTGCAATCAAACGACCTAGGTTAGTCTGCTGGAAGCGAACCACATTACGATCACCTTCAAGCTTGCCATTAGACTCGGCGATCTTGATATTCAACTGCTCTTGACCACGCTCCTGGAATGGCTGTAGGAAAGCCTTCACTTCACTATCCTGAGCAATCTCGTCCTGAATAAATACCCGCTCGCTGGAGCCATCAGCCAATTTCACTTTCTTCTTCAGGTTAACTGGGATCAGATCATAGCTAACCATTTGCAATTCACCGTTCTGGAACTCAAAGTCCGCACGGCCAACATATTTACCCCACTCATGGGCCTGGACAATCCAGGTGCCGTTTTGCTGATCCGGTTGGCAGTCATCACCTGGGTTGAAGTTCTTGTTGTACATGTTTGGACCTTCCATGCACACCGGCTCCTGGGAGTGACCACCAACAATCATATCCAGTTCACCAGCAGGCAGGTAACGGGCAAGGGCAACATCACCCGGCGCATTGATGCCATGGTTACCGTTGGCATAGTGGCCCATATGGGTTGCCGCAATGATCACATCCGGATTTTCTGTTTCCTTCAGCTCTTCGATCACCTTCTTGGCTTCTTCCTTAGGATCGCGGAAGTCAACACCACCGATATATTCCGGGTTACCGATCTTCGCCGTGTCTTCTGTGGTCAAACCCACCACAGCAATCTTGATGCCTTGCTGCTCGAAGATTTGGTATGGCTGGAATAGGCGATCGCCAGTTTCCTTGTCGTAGATATTGGCAGACAGCATAGGGAACTCTGCCCACTCTTCCTGCTTACGCAAAACTTCCAGTGGGTTGTCAAACTCGTGGTTACCCAATGCCATTGCATCATAGCCCAGCATATTCATACCCTTGAAATCCGGCTCTGCATCTTGCAGGTCAGATTCAGGTACACCGGTGTTGATATCGCCCCCCGATAGCAACAAAGTTGTACCACCCTCAGCTGCAACTTCTGCACGGATCTGATCCAATAGCGTCTTACGCGCCGCCATACCGTATTCGCCATAAGAATTATGCCAGAAACGACCGTGGTGATCGTTGGTGTGGAGAATGGTTAGCTTATACGTTTGATCAGCCTGCCATGATGGGGCAGTGGTGTCAGATTGGCTCGCACAACCTGCCAGAGAAGCCAGAATCGCAGCGGTTAACGCTGCCTTGGTGAAAAAGCGTTCCGTCATTGGGGTCACCTTAACCTAATTATGTGTTTTTACTAGAATTGACGAGCGTCAGTTTAAGTTATTTGGTGAACACTGTTATGGGGTTTTCATCATTATGTTGACCAGATCACTATACTGGCTTCGCATTTTCATAACGATGAGATAACAAGCAAAAAAAGCCTCACGGGTGTGAGGCTTCTGGTATCATTTGCGGTTTTTCTAATCTTATCTATCGACTTATCAAGCCGTTGCCAGTTTGCGCGCTGGGTGCTTGATAAAAATGGCTGCGATAGCGGCAAAAGCAAGGAAGAAACAGTAGTAAGAATGGCTCACCACTTCTAATGGTGAAAGACCGAATACTGAGCCCAGCAACAATGCTTGGGCACCATATGGTAATACTCCCTGCACCACACAAGAGAAGATATCAAGCAAACTTGCCGAGCGGCGAGGCGTCACACCGTTTTCTTCCGCCAGTTCACGGGCTACACCGCCAGAGACAATAATCGCAACGGTATTGTTAGCCGTACAGCAGTTAGTCAGGCCGACCAAGCCCGCAATACCCAACTCGCTCGCGCGGAGGTTCTGGGCTTTCGAATGTTGCTTGCTAAAGACTCGGATCACTTTGCTGATCAGTTGTGTCAGGTAAGCAAGGCCACCCTGGCGGCGCATCAACTCACCCATACCACCGATGAGCATCGACAGCAGGAAGATCTCCTGCATGTTGCCGAAACCAGCATAGATATCCTGACCGTAAGTCGACAGGCTGTAATCTGGCGTACCGAATAAACCGATACCACCCGCCAGTAAAATACCGATACTAAGTACGACAAAAACATTCAGGCCAGACACTGCCAATACCAAGATGGTGATATAAGGCAATACTTTCAGCCACTCAACGTCTGTGGTCGCGGGTACTTCAGTCGGGGTGCTGCTAAATAGGAACAACAAAATCGCTGCAATTGCCGCAGGTAGGGCGATACGGATATTTTCGCGGAATTTGTCTTTCATCTGACAGCCCTGCGAACGTGTCGAGGCAATCGTGGTATCCGAGATAATTGACAGGTTATCACCGAACATCGCACCGCTCAGAACCACACCGGCCGTCAGTGCCACATCCATGCCAGCCGTTTGGGCAATCCCCAAGGCAACTGGGGCCACTGCCGCAATGGTGCCCATTGATGTGCCCATCGCAGTGGCGATAAAGGCTGAAATCACAAAGATACCCGGCAGGATCATGCTAGCAGGAAGCATAGACAAGCCAAGGTTTACCGTGGCATCCACACCACCGGTGGCTTTGGCTACTGAAGCAAAAGCACCTGCCAATAGGTAAATCATACACATAGCAATAATATCGCTATGGCCTACTCCACGTAGGAACTGCTCAATGGCTTTGTTGAGTTTTTCCTTGCTCAGCAGGATCGCCGCGATTACCGCAGGCAGTGCTGCGACAGGGGCTGGCAATTGGTAGAAGGCGAAATCCACACCTTGCATGGTTAGGTAAGTACCCACACCAATAAACAAGGCCAAGAAGATCCCCAATGGGAGTAACGCCAACGCAGAAGGCGCAGGCTCGTTAGAATGTTGTTGTGTATTGTTCGACATGATGACTACAGGACATCTATTTTAGAAATTGCGCCTAGACTAAGTGTTGTTAATGGCCGCGTCAACATCTAGACGTCTAAACATCCAAAATAATCATTATAAGCAGTCGATAATCCTTATAGGTATAAGTGTAACAAAATGCATATCAAACATTGTTAAATCGTCAAATTTCTGGCGAAGCGCACCTCTTTTTCGTCAATCAAAAGTCACGAAAAATCATCAAGTTGTTTTTTATTCGACCACGGCCACTTTTCCGTGCAACAGGCAGAAAATCGCTATAGAATCCGCCTCGCAGACACCTCCCCCACCTGTTGTTGAGATAAAGACAATGACGCTAACCTTGAAACAGAAACTCATTGGCGCCAGCCTTTTTGCTGTTGTGATTATGGCAACGGCACTGACTTGGCTTGCCGCCAACCAACTCTTTGACCAAACCCGACAGGGCATCTACGCCCGAGCCGAGAGTATTGCCCACGCAGCTAACGAAGGCATTGCCGAATGGGTAAATATCCGCCGCGATATCGCGAGCTCGTTCAATGACTATAGCCGCGAAGAAAATATGGTGCCGTATTTACAAATGGCCCGAAAAGCGGGTGGTTTCGACGATATCTTCTTCGGTACTCCAGCCGGAGGTATGTTCCGGTCTCATCCTGAGCGTAACCGTGCCGACTACGACCCGCGTACCCGCCCTTGGTACCAAGATGCGGTGAGCGCTAACCGTCAAATCGTTACCACCGCATACCGTGATGCCATCACCAATGCATTGCTGATCACCATTGCCGAGCCTGTCCGCAACAATGGCAGCCTGCAAGGTGTTGTCGGTGCCGACGTATTGATTGACCAGCTGGTAAATGATGTTATTAGTTTGGATGCAGGTAAAAATGCCTACGCCATGCTGATCAACAAACAAGACAACACTTTTCTAGCCCACCCTGACGAGTCTTTGATCCTCCAGCCAATCAACCGTTTCAGCAGCGAACTCAACATGGCGATGATCGATGAAGCTGCCCGCACTGGCAGCATTGAAATGGCCACTATCGACGGTAAAGAAAAGCTGTTCTACTTTGCTACTGTACCGGGGACAGACTGGGTACTTGGCCTGGAGATGGATCGCGCGACTGAAGAAGCGAGCCACACGACACTGCTACGCCAGCTGATCATCACCTCCATTGTGATCACCCTGATTGTGGTAGCAATTTCCGCTACCCTCGTCGGTTACCTGTTCCGCGACCTGGCTCGCGTATCTGAAGCACTGGCTGAAATTGCCACCGGTGAAGGTGACCTGACCCAGCGCTTGGAGCCTCGTAGTGATGATGAAGTGGGCCAGCTTGCCCATAACTTCAACCGTTTCGTCGGCAATATGCATGCCATGGTGTGCAAGCTGAACGATGTCTCTAACTCCCTGACCCAGCAGGCACATGTTACCGCTTCTCAGGCTGAAGAGCGCAGCACCCGTATCCAGCACCAGCAGGACGAAATCAATATGGTGGCAACGGCTATCAATGAGATGGCTGCAGCAACCCAGGAAATTGCCGGCAATGCTGACAATACGGCCCGTACAGCCGGTGAAACTGTCGAAGTTTCTGATCATGGCGCGACTCAGGTCGGCCAGAGCCAGCACTCCATCACGAGCCTAGCGACTGAAGTGGATACGGCGACAGGTGTGATCAGTGAGCTGAACAGCCATGCCCAGAGCATCAATACCATTCTATCTACGATTCAGGGAATTGCCGAGCAAACTAACCTGCTGGCACTCAATGCAGCTATCGAAGCAGCCCGTGCCGGTGAGCAAGGCCGGGGGTTTGCCGTTGTTGCCGATGAGGTCCGCGTACTGAGCCAGCGTACCCATGCTTCGACGCAGGAAATCCAGCAGATGATCGAGACCCTGCAGCAAACCACGGGCAAAGCCGTCGGGATCATGGAAGACAGCCGCAAACTGGCGGAAACCAGTGTCGATGATGCCAACTCGGCCTCGGCGAGCCTATCCCAGATCAACAGTGCAGTGACCAACATCAGTGATATGGCGACCCAGATCGCCTCGGCAGCGGAAGAGCAATCCTCCGTGACATCGGAAATTACCCGTAATACCGAAGGGATCCGCGATGTCTCCAACGAACTTGCAGTAGAAGCCAGCGAGGCGGCTAAGCAAGCGGCTGAGCTATCTGAACTATCATTCCAGCTACAGCAGGAGATCAGCCGCTTCAAGTTATAAGTGAGCGGCTAAACCAGCTAAAGCAGCAGCAATAAAAAAGGCGATACCTCGGTATCGCCTTTTTACTATCAGCAAGAAGAAAATATCTTACTTGATTTCGATTTCTTCGAAGCCCTTGACCAGGTCATCAAGCTGCTTCAATTGAGCAAGGAATGGCTCTAGCTTGTCCAATGGGAAAGCAGATGGGCCGTCACAGCGGGCTTTATCCGGGTTCGGGTGCGCTTCCATAAACAGGCCTGCAATCTTAGTTGCCAGACCAGAGCGTGCCAAATCGACAGTTTGCTCACGGCGGCCACCAGAAGCGGCACCGTTAGGATCACGGCATTGTAGGGCGTGGGTAACATCGAAGATGATCGGGCTACCTTTAGAGGCCTTCTTCATCACATCAAAACCAAGCATATCAACCACTAGGTTATCGTAGCCGTGCAGCACACCGCGCTCACACAGGATGATATTTTCGTTGTCGCACTCAGCGAATTTCTCAACGATGTTACCAACCTGGCCAGGGCTCATGAACTGAGGCTTCTTCACGTTGATCACCGCACCGGTTTTTGCCATTGCCTGAACCAGATCAGTCTGGCGAGCAAGGAAAGCCGGCAGCTGGATAACGTCAACCACATCGGCAACAGGCTGGGCCTGGTACTGCTCGTGGATATCAGTGATGATTTTCACGCCGAAGGTATCTTTCAACTCTTGGAAAATCTTCAGGCCTTCTTCCATGCCCGGACCACGGTAAGAGTGCACAGAAGAGCGGTTAGCTTTGTCAAAAGAAGCCTTGAAGACATAAGGAATGCCTAGCTTATCTGTCACTTCAACGTACTTTTCACAGATCTGCATCGCCAAATCACGTGATTCCAGTACGTTCATGCCGCCGAATAGGACAAACGGCTTATCATTGGCAACATCAATATCACCAACGCGAACAACTTTCTGTTCCATCATCTTCTCTCTTAATTTTTAGCCAAGACCCTATCCAAATTAATGCAGGGTCAACGGCTCTTTGTTGAGTTCTTGGACCTGAAGCTTCAGCAACTCGGCAGCTGGGTCTTCAGGGCATTGCTCGATAAAGTATTCGTAATCCAGTGCCGCAGCATGGCTGCACTCTAGCTGCTGGTAAATATAGCCACGATCACGGATTTCGTGCGGGTCTCCCGGACGGAAAGCCCCCAGAACGACATCACTGCAGCGCAACGCTTCGGCAAACAGCCCTTCGCGAAGCAGTGCGCTTTTCATCACAGTCAACCAGCGTGCCAGCACGTCATAGTTGCCAGCCGTTGCAAAGTGCTCGCTGCGCAACTCGGTAAATGGTCCTTTGTGGCCTTTGAGCCAGGCCGCCATAACATGCTTACTCAGGTATTCACCATCAAACGGGTTAATGAACTGAGGTTCACTGCCGTACCACTCTACCTTAAGAACAAACTGGGTCGGGAAAGCAACGGCACTGACCGGCAAATCCAGGCGCTGGGCGAGAAACAGGAATAGCGCCCCCAGCGACACAGGGATCCCTTTCTTGCGCTCAAGGACTTTGTCGAGAAACACGTTATCGGATGAGTAATACTGCTCGTGATCGCCAATAAAGCCCCACTCGCGGTAAAACAGGCGAATAAGCCCCTCAAGGCGCAAGTAACTATCAGGCTCATCCATCAAGGCTTGTTCAGCCTCCTGGGCAAGCCGTTCCAACTGGATGCTGACCCAGCCAGCAGGGAAACGCGGATCCACCGCTTCAGTCATCGCAACCGCGCCATCCACCAGCGGCATCTGCTCCAGTTCTTGTTCGGTAAAGCGTAACATGGTTATCCTAGGAAAGAGGTTTTGGTCATTGCTATTTTGGCGGCGGCCATTACCCAGCCCAGCGAGCCGAAGAAGGCAAAGGTCTTAAAGACTTTGTTCGTCCCCATTTTCAGGGTGAAGTAGCCAAGCGCAATATAGGCCAGCACACAGCTGAGCTTTTGCGTCATCCAGCCACCTGCCGCCGTAAACGGCACGAAACCGGTAATGAAAATCAAAGCCACACCGGTTAGCAATAAAACGGTATCCACCACATGGGGGGTAATTTTCAGGAACTTCTTCTCGTTCAACGACGAGTTGGCCATCATCAAGCAGTAACGCAAGATAAACAAGGTCACGCTAAGCGCGATAGCCAGCATATGTAGGTGTTTTATAGCGGGATACATTGTATACATTGTTGTTATCTCTCTATCCTTGCCAGCGGCCCATGGTCACACGATCCAGGCCGGCATAATCCTGTGCTGTGGAGACCTCATGGTAACCCAGCGCGTCTAAAATACCACGTACAGCCAAACCTTGCTCGTATCCGTGCTCCATTAGCAGCCAACCACCAACTTCAAGGTGCTGGCGGCCTTGCTCACTGATCAACTGAATATCAGCCAACCCATGATCCTCTGCCACCAAGGCACTCTTTGGCTCAAAGCGGACATCCCCTTGTTCCAGGTGGGGATCCATTTTGTCGATATAAGGTGGGTTGCTTACAATCACGGCAAAACGTTCTTGCTCTGACAGCGGGCTATACCAACTACCAGAGAGAAAACGTGCATTGGCAATATGTAGGTTAGTGCGGTTTTCCTCAGCAAGCGCAGCAGCTTCAGGACGCAAATCAATACCAGTAACGGCAATATCGCGTCGCTCTGAGGCCATTGCCAGCGCAATGGCGCCTGTCCCTGTGCCCAGATCTAACACCTTGCAGGCGTCGGCAGGCAGCTTTTCCAGAGCCAGCTCCACCAACCTTTCGGTATCTGGACGCGGGATCAGGGTATGGGGTGCCACTTTAAGAGGCAGCGACCAAAACTCACGCTCACCAACGATATAAGCCACCGGCTCACCCGTCAGGCGCCTTGCCAATACAGATTCAAATGCTGTTTGCTGGGCAGCATCCAATTCTTTTTCCGGCCAGGTTAACAGGTAACTGCGGGGCTTATCGAGCACATGGCACAGCAAAACGGCGGCATCGATATGCGGGCTGTCTGAGCCCGCATCAATCAATGCCTTAGCCGCCAGCTTCAGCTGGGCGTCTATCGACAGGGTCATTAGTTCTGCTCAGCCATGGCTGCTAACTGGTCGGCCTGGTGTTCCTGTAGAACCGGCTGGATCAAGCTGTCCATATCGCCTTCCATCACTTCGTTCAAACGGTAGATAGTCAGGTTGATACGGTGATCAGAGACACGGCCCTGCGGGTAGTTGTAGGTACGGATACGGTCTGAACGATCGCCCGAGCCAAGTAGGTTACGGCGGGTGCTCGCCTCTTCTGCATGGCGCTTCTCTTCCTCAGCCTGGATAATACGGGCCGCAAGGACAGACATCGCTTTCGCTTTGTTTTTGTGCTGTGAACGCTCGTCCTGACACTCTACCACGATGCCCGTTGGCAAGTGGGTAATACGGATAGCAGAATCCGTGGTGTTAACGTGCTGACCACCGGCACCCGATGCACGGAAGGTGTCGATTTTCAGGTCGCCTGCATTGATTTCAGGGATTTCCGCTTCTGGGATCTCTGGCATCACGGCAACCGTACAAGCAGAGGTATGGACGCGGCCTTGGGATTCTGTTGCCGGAACACGCTGTACACGGTGACCGCCTGACTCAAACTTCAGGGTGCCATACACTGCTTCACCACTGATTTTGGCAATCATCTCTTTGTAGCCACCGTGCTCGGCATCGTTGGAACTCATCACTTCAACGCGCCAACCGCGTGACTCGGCGTATTTGCTGTACATACGGAACAGGTCACCGGCGAAGATACCGGCTTCATCACCACCGGCACCGGCACGGATTTCAACGAAGCAGTTACGCTCGTCGTTCGGATCTTTAGGAATAAGCAGAACCTGAAGCTCATCTTCCAAACGGATGATCTCCGCTTTGGCTTCCTTGACTTCTTCCTGCGCCATCTCGCGCATTTCAGGATCGTCTTCATTAGCCATCTCTTCAGCAGTCGCCAAGTCTTCTTTGGCTTGCTGGTAGGCCTGGAAGCATTGGGTTACTTCCTCCAGCTGTGAATATTCACGGGAAAGCGCACGGAACTTGTCCTGGTTACCAATGATCTCTGGATCACCTAGCAAATGCTGGACTTCTTCATAACGCTCAACCAGCGTTTCTAATTTCACTAAAATTGAAGGTTTCATATAGGTTTCTACTGTATTCCACTAAAGGCAGGGAAGGTTTCCCTGCCAGGATTAATTCTTTGCGGTATCTAGCCCTAGTGTCTCGCGGATCACCGCCAGCTTTTCTGGCTCGCCATCTTTGGCGGCCTGCTGCATCGCGCGGGTAGGCGCATGGATAAGTTTGTTGGTCAGTTTGTTACTGAGCTCGACCAAGACTTTTTCAGGATCGCCGCCATTGGCCAGCGCCTGCAAACTACGAGTAAGCAAATCTGATTTAAGATCCTCAGCCTGGCAACGGTATTGACGAATACTGTCTACAGCTTCAAGCGAGCGGATCCAACTCATGAAAGCGGCACTTTCTTCACTGACAATCGCTTCTGCCTGTATCGCCGCCACTTTACGCTGTTCACGGTTTTTCTCAACAATACTGTGCAAATCATCTACCGAATAAAGGTAAGCATCGTTGAGATCCCCTACTTCCTGCTCAATATCACGCGGTACCGCAATATCAACCAGCAGCATAGGTTGGTGGCGCCGCGCTTTGATGGCTTTTTCAACCATCCCCTTGCCGATAATCGGCAGCGGGCTCGCCGTTGAGCTAATCACAATATCAGCCCGGTGAAGGTGCTCTGGGATTTCTTGCAAGCTAATCACTTCAGCACCGAACTCCCGGGCCAAGTTTTCGGCCCGCTCTTTGGTCCGGTTGGCGACAATCAGTCGGTTGCACCCCTGCTCCACCAAATGGCGGGCAACCAACTCAATGGTTTCCCCCGCACCAACCAGCAATACCGTCGCTTCTTCAAGCGATTCGAAAATCTGTTTTGCCAATGTACAAGCGGCAAAAGCCACCGATACCGCGTTGCCGCCGATATCGGTCTCGGTACGCACCCGTTTCGCCACGGTGAACGTTTTATGGAACAGCTTTTCCAACATCCCCTGGATAACTTGGTTATCCCGGGCATCGGAATAAGACTGCTTGACCTGGCCTAGGATCTGCGGTTCGCCTAGTACCAGTGAATCCAACCCGCAAGAAACCCGCATCAGATGACGTACAGCAGCCTGCTCTTCATGGAAATATAGGCTTGGCATCAGCTCTTCTGTACTGATCTGGTGAAACTTACTCAACCAGTCAATCATGAGCCCGGGGCCTTGCTGAGCCACATCGCAATACAGCTCTGTACGGTTACAGGTCGAAACAATCACCCCACTGTGAACCTCTGGATGGTCCTCCAGTTGAGCTAAGGCCTGCTTCATCTTTTCTGGCGAAAACGCAACCCGTTCACGCAAGTCTACCGAGGCTGTTTTATGGTTTATTCCTAGTGCAAGCAATGTCATGGAGACGGTGTACCACTTCGCCGATGAAATATGATTTAAGGGCGGATTTTACTTGATGCCCCCACTTAATTAAAGAACGCAGATCGATTCTACATGGCAATAACCCACATAAATTAGCATTCAATTATTCATAGAATAGGAAAAAAGAGTGATATCAACCTTCCTTTTTCCGAGAGAAGGAGTTGGAAATATTAAGATTTTACCGCTATTGTTTGGCAACAATACTTAATAAAAAAGTGATAACGATGATGTCATTATTGCGACATGCCCGCCATCCTTTTGCCCGAATTCCCCGTAGAGCACCTTGGTTTGCCCTTTTCCTATCCTTACTAGCCGGCTGTGCGACCCAACCACCACAGACCACCGAGACCGATTGGGAAAGCCATGAACAAGCGCTTGAAGCCCTCTCTAGTTACCAGGCTAAAGGAAAACTCGGCTATAAAGGCCAGCAACGCTTTGGTGCCAATTTGATCTGGGAAACCACCGCAAGCAGTGATCACCTACTGCTCACCAACTTCCTTGGCTCGACACTGCTGAAACTCGATGCTACCCCCAGCAGCGTGACCCTAGTCGACAACAATGGCAAAACCCACCAGGGTTCAAACGCCAGCGAGTTGGTTGCCAACCTAACTGGTATTAACCTGCCGGTTGAACAGATGCGCGATTGGCTGATTGGCTTGCCGACAGCGGTAGATACTTACCAGCTCAACAACGAAAATAGAGTGGGCTACCTTGCCAAACGTGTCGATGGCAAACTCTGGCAGCTTGATTACAACGAGTATGACTACTCGGTTAGCCCGGCATTGCCCAAGCGCATGGTCTTGAGCTCGGCCGGCACCAGCATTACCCTTATCATCCACCAATGGACCATTAATTAGAGTACGCTATGATCACCCGCACCACCGAATGGCCGGCACCGGCCAAACTGAACCTGTTTCTCTATATCACCGGCCGCCGCGCAGATGGCTACCACGAGCTGCAAACCCTGTTTCAGTTTCTCGATCATAGCGATACCCTGACGATCACCGCCAACAACAGCGATCAGATCACCCTAACACCTGCCATTGAAGGGGTGAAAACCGAAGACAACCTGATTTACCGTGCCGCTGACATGCTACGCCAAAAGGCCGGTATCGAAGCTGGCGCAGATATCCATATCAACAAAATCCTACCAATGGGCGGTGGCCTTGGCGGCGGCTCATCCGATGCCGCGACCACGCTCGTTGCCCTAAACTACTTATGGCAGACTCACCTCAGCGTCGATGAGTTAGCCGAGCTGGGGTTGGCCCTTGGTGCCGACGTGCCTGTTTTTGTTCGTGGGTTAAGTGCATTTGCCGAGGGTGTAGGCGAGCAATTACAGCCTGCAGAGCCGGAAGAGAAGTGGTATCTGGTTGTCAAACCAGAGGTAAATATTGCTACGGTTGATATTTTCACCCACCCTGAGCTAAAAAGAGATAGCAAAAAACGGTCTTTAAATGCACTGTTAGCAGGGGTTTACGAAAACGATTGCGAAAAAATCGTCAGATCACTGCACCCTGAGGTTGATAAGGCGCTTTCGTGGCTGTTAGAATACGCGCCGTCGAGATTGACCGGCACTGGCGCTTGCGTGTTTGCTGAATTTAGCACCCATGAAGCGGCCACTGCAACCCTGAATAAATTACCAAACTGGCTCCAAGGATTTGTCGCAAAAGGTGTCAACACATCTCCCCTTTTGACAGCCTTGAACGCACATTCTACGGATTGTCAGTAACTACAACTTGGACGCAACCTGAGGTTTCCACCGTGCCTGATATGAAGCTGTTTGCTGGTAACGCGACACCAGAACTAGCCCAACGCATTGCTGACCGTCTTTACATTTCTCTAGGAGACGCAACAGTTAACCGTTTTTCCGACGGTGAAGTCTGTGTTCAGATTAATGAAAACGTTCGTGGTAGCGACGTATTTATCATTCAATCTACTTGTGCGCCAACCAATGACAACCTAATGGAACTGGTTGTTATGATCGATGCACTACGCCGTGCTTCTGCAGGCCGTATTACCGCTGTAATCCCTTACTTCGGCTATGCTCGCCAAGACCGCCGCGTCCGTTCTGCCCGTGTGCCAATCACGGCAAAAGTCGTTGCCGACTTCCTGTCCAACGTAGGTGTTGACCGCGTTCTGACTGTTGACCTTCACGCTGAGCAAATCCAGGGCTTCTTCGATGTTCCTGTAGATAACGTATTCGGTAGCCCAGTACTACTAGAAGACATGCTAGCGAAGAACCTGGAAGATCCAGTGGTTGTTTCTCCAGACATCGGTGGTGTTGTTCGTGCTCGCGCTATCGCGAAACTACTAGACGACACTGATATCGCTATCATCGACAAGCGTCGCCCACGTGCCAACGTTTCTCAGGTTATGCACCTGATCGGTGACGTTGAAGGCCGCGACTGCATCATCGTTGATGACATGATCGATACTGGCGGTACACTATGTAAAGCCGCTGAAGCTCTTAAAGAGCGCGGTGCTAAACGCGTATTCGCTTACGCAACTCACCCTGTATTCTCTGGCAGTGCGCCACAGAACATCCGTGAGTCTGTCATTGACGAAGTTATCGTAACTGACTCAATTCCTCTAACTCAGGAAATCCAAGATACAGGCCGTGTATCGGTTCTAACGCTATCTGGCATGCTTGCTGAAGCAATCCGTCGCATCAGCAACGAAGAGTCAATCTCAGCGATGTTCCAGCACTAATTCTGGACCGCTAAAGAGCTCTAACGCCCCGCCATGTGCGGGGCGTTTTTCGTTTAGATATCAATTTTGGCTATTTTGATATAACATAGCGCGCGATTTTACAGCCCCTAGACTTGAGAGATCAGTGTGAGTAACAATATTCGCCTACTTGTTGGCCTAGCAAACCCCGGTGCCGAATATGCCAGGACCCGTCATAATGCCGGTGCCTGGGTGGTAGAAGAGCTGGCCCGTATACACAATGTCAGCCTACGCGAGGAAGCCAAATACTTTGGCCAAACCGGCCGGATCCAGACCAATGGCCAGGATCTTCGCTTGTTGATCCCATCTACCTACATGAACCTCTCGGGTAAATCGGTAGCTGCACTGGCGAAGTTCTTCCAGATCAAGCCAGAAGAGATCATGGTTGCCCACGATGAACTTGACCTGCCTCCGGGTGTTGCCAAGTTTAAAAAGGGTGGCGGCCACGGTGGTCACAATGGCCTGCGTGACATCATCAGCAAGATGGGCAACAACAAAGATTTCTACCGCCTGCGGATTGGTATCGGCCATCCAGGTGACAAGAACAAGGTAGCTGGCTTTGTCCTAGGCAAGGCGCCAGCCAAAGAGCAGGAAAATATCGATGCGGCTGTTGATGAGGCAGTTCGTTGCATGGATATTTTGCTCAAAGATGGCTTAAACAAAGCCCAAAATCGACTACATTCATTCAAAGCTGTCTAAGCCGAATACTGTAGCCAATACTGAATTTATTTTTCGGCAGCGGGTCTGCCGGACTGTTTTACCGAACAATTACCAAAAGGGTTTCAAACCATGGGTTTTAAATGCGGAATCGTCGGCCTGCCTAACGTAGGTAAGTCCACTCTTTTCAACGCCCTGACCAAAGCAGGGATCGAGGCAGCGAACTTCCCGTTCTGTACTATCGAACCAAACACAGGCGTAGTGCCAGTGCCGGATCTGCGTCTTGATGCCCTGGCAGCGATCGTTAACCCTGAGCGTATCCTGCCAACAACGATGGAATTCGTTGATATCGCAGGCTTGGTTGCTGGTGCGTCTAAAGGCGAAGGTCTAGGTAACAAATTCCTGGCTAACATCCGTGAAACCGATGCGATCGGCCACGTTGTTCGCTGTTTCGAAAACGAAAACATCATCCACGTAGCTGGCAAGATCAACCCGCTTGACGATATCGAGGTGATTAACCTTGAGCTTGCTCTAGCTGACCTTGATACCTGTGAGCGTGCTATCCAGCGCCAGGCTAAACGTGCCAAAGGTGGTGATAAGGATGCTAAGTTCGAAATCGCCGTACTTGAGAAAATGCTACCGACCTTGACTGAAGGTGGTATGGCACGCTCGATTGAGCTAAGCAAAGAAGAGTTTGCAGCAATCAGCTACCTGAACTTCCTGACGCTTAAGCCAACCATGTACATCGCCAACGTTAACGAAGATGGCTTCGAAGACAACGAGTACCTAGACATGGTTCGCGAGCACGCAGCAAAAGAAAACGCTGTTGTGGTTCCAGTATGTGCTGCTATTGAGTCTGAAATTGCAGAGCTTGACGATGCAGACCGTGAAGAGTTCCTATCTGACATGGGTATCGAGGAGCCGGGCCTTAACCGCGTGATCCGCTCTGGTTACGAACTGCTTAACCTACAAACTTACTTCACCGCGGGTGTGAAGGAAGTTCGTGCTTGGACTATCCCTGTTGGCGCAACAGCTCCACAAGCAGCGGGTAAGATCCACACTGACTTCGAAAAAGGTTTCATCCGTGCAGAAGTCGTTGGTTACGACAACTTCATCGAATTCAACGGTGAGAACGGTGCGAAAGAAGCGGGTAAATGGCGTTTGGAAGGTAAAGACTACATCGTTAAAGACGGTGATGTGGTTCACTTCCGCTTCAACGTTTAATACCGCCTAACGTATTATCCCATACTCTAGAAAGCCAGCCGCCGTGCTGGCTTTCTTTTTATCTGCGTGGCTACGAATACCCTACCCATAAACTTGTTCCAGCTTTACCCTTTTCACACGCGCTAAAACGCATAAAAGCAGATGTTTAGCACGGCAAACGCCCAGTTCGTCCAAATAAGCACCGAACAGCCGGGTTTTTTCAAGATATTCAAAAAAACTATTGACGCTATTGGCTGGTATGAGCATAATGCGCCCCGTTCCCGACACAGCGGCCAGACAGGCAAGCTGCTAGGAAAACAACAAGATGGCTACGTAGCTCAGCTGGTTAGAGCACATCACTCATAATGATGGGGTCACAGGTTCGAATCCCGTCGTAGCCACCATCTCCTTTCTTCGGAATCGAGATACAATGTGCGGAAGTGGCGAAATTGGTAGACGCACCAGATTTAGGTTCTGGCGCCGCAAGGTGTGAGAGTTCAAGTCTCTCCTTCCGCACCATTATTCTTCGGTTGAGCTTTAGCTATTAAGCAAGAGCTTGATTGAAAGCAAGTCTCTGAAAAGAGCACCTGCAGGTCTATCGCCAAGCGGTAAGGCAACGGGTTTTGATCCCGTCATTCCCTGGTTCGAATCCAGGTAGACCTGCCACCTTTACAAGGTTGTTGATTACTAGTATAGTCGGCAACCCATGTTGGCTACGTAGCTCAGTTGGTTAGAGCACATCACTCATAATGATGGGGTCACAGGTTCGAATCCCGTCGTAGCCACCATTCTTTCCTTTGAGAAAGAAACAATTTGTGCGGAAGTGGCGAAATTGGTAGACGCACCAGATTTAGGTTCTGGCGCCGCAAGGTGTGAGAGTTCAAGTCTCTCCTTCCGCACCATCATTCTTCGGTTAAGCTACTGAGCTTAATTGAAAGCAAGTCTCTGAAAAGAGCACCTGCAGGTCTATCGCCAAGCGGTAAGGCAACGGGTTTTGATCCCGTCATTCCCTGGTTCGAATCCAGGTAGACCTGCCATCTTTACAAGGTCGTTGATTACTAGTATATTCAGCAACCCATGTTGGCTACGTAGCTCAGTTGGTTAGAGCACATCACTCATAATGATGGGGTCACAGGTTCGAATCCCGTCGTAGCCACCATTCTTTCATTAAGAAAGAAACAATTTGTGCGGAAGTGGCGAAATTGGTAGACGCACCAGATTTAGGTTCTGGCGCCGCAAGGTGTGAGAGTTCAAGTCTCTCCTTCCGCACCATCATTCTTCGGTTGAGCTGTAGCTTGTTAGCAAAAGTTTAATTGAAAGCAAGTCTCTGAAAAGAGCACCTGCAGGTCTATCGCCAAGCGGTAAGGCAACGGGTTTTGATCCCGTCATTCCCTGGTTCGAATCCAGGTAGACCTGCCATATTTCAATCATTAGCATTAGCTGATGATACATGATGGCTACGTAGCTCAGTTGGTTAGAGCACATCACTCATAATGATGGGGTCACAGGTTCGAATCCCGTCGTAGCCACCATTCTTTCTTTAAGAAAGATACAATTTGTGCGGAAGTGGC
>NZ_PYMB01000020.1 GCF_003026455.1 Photobacterium rosenbergii | reverse complement strand
CGCTGATTTCTCAGCGGCTTTTTCGGAATGTGGCGGAGAGATAGGGATTTGAACCCTAGATACGCTATTAACGTATGCCGGTTTTCAAGACCGGTGCTTTCAACCACTCAGCCATCTCTCCGTAAGTGCGGCGTATAATAATGAGCTTGAACCAAACTGTAAACCCTCATAAGCATCAAGTGATTACAATTCGTTCTAATTTCTCTTTTTTTTGCATTTTAAACCAGAAATCAAACTTCTTTGACTAGAATTCAAGCAAAATTATGCAAGTAAAATTCCGTTCACCCATTTTTCACGAACACAATCACAATCATTTAGCTGAACGATATGAAACGAAAGCTGTACCTATTAACCACTGTTGTCGCCTTTGCATGGACCTGCGGGTTATCAGCCGCAAGCGCAGACCGGATACTCACAGATGCAATCATCTACGGCTACCCCAATGCCGATGCGATAGCCATATCGGACGGAAAAATCACTTATATTGGCACCAGCCAATACGCGACTAATATGGCTGACAACCATACCGACGTCATCAATCTTGATGGCGCTTTTGTTTTGCCTGGTTTTATCGATAACCATAATCATGTCTTTGAGGCTGCTTCACCTGTTGGGGGGGATTGTCTACTCGATGCCGATGTTTCTTTGCAATCACTCATCCCATACCTGAACGACTGCTTTGATAAAACCCAACGCGGGCAGTGGATTATCAGTTACGGGTTTTCCTTGGATGCTGTTTTGGATGAGGATAATACCTCCACTCCGCTAACTGTTATCGATAAAATTTTCCCTGACCAACCCGTGATCTTCATGGAGCAAACTTCACACTCGATGTGGGTCAATACACAAGCCCTAAAGCAAGCCGGTATCAACAAGCATTCTCCAGAACCGCAAGGTGGGCGGATACTTAAAACCAAGTCTGGCCAATTGACGGGGATCCTTCTCGATAATGCCGGAGACATTGTGATGGAAATGGCATGGAACGATAGAGAAAATATCCGAAGCCAAAATAATAGAAGATCCAATCGCCATTCAGTCAATAACAACCCTAGTTATGAAGGGCTTCTTGCTGGCCTTGAGGAAGTTGCAGCCCACGGCATCACCACAATCGGTGATGGGAGGATGTATTGGAAAAGAGGTTGGTTTGATATTTGGCAGCAAGCGCAATCGGACAATATGCTCACTGCCCGAGTGTCTGTCCGTCCGTGGATCTACCCTGAGGATGATATGGAGCCACAACTGCAATATCTTGAGTCCATTTACTCCAACTCCGCAAACGACCCTGCCAGCCTTATCATCGTCGAACAGGTAAAGATGTACAGTGATGGTATTTTTATTAACGGTACGGCCAAAACACTGGCCCCTTATTTGTTCACTTATCTTCCAGGCGATCCACACGGTATAAACTATATTCCACCCAAAGACATGTCGGTATGGCTCAAGGCCCTTGCAAGGATTGGCTACGGAGCCCACATCCATGCAATAGGTGACGGCGCAATTAATGAAACACTCAATGCTATTGAGTCAATGCGCAAAGCGCACATCAGCAAACCCTATACGCTTACCCATGTTGAGTTAATCGACCGCAACGACATTCCCCGTTTTGAAGCACTCGATGTCACTGCCGATTTTCAGGTCGGCTCAGACTATATTGCTTACCATCAGCATCAATGGGCTGAAGCCTTCTTGGGTGCCAAACGTACGAGGGCATTAATGAACCTAAACGCCATTTATCAAACTGGTGCAAACGTCACCCTTAGTAGTGATTGGAACGTACACAGCATTAATCCACTAGAAGGTATCGCTAATAGCCTTATTATGGGCAAAACCGGACTACCGTCGATAACCGCTGCGATCGATGCTTATACCATCAATGCTGCTTATAGCCTTGGTATTGATAAGATCACTGGCAGTATTGAGGTTGGAAAATCCGCTGACTTTGCAATTTTGGACAATGATATAACCCAAATACCTCTCGATAGAATCAGTTCCTCTAAAGTGATTTTAACCATTCTTCAAGGCGAAATTGTCTTCGAAAAATAACAATAGAAAGGGTGACATCTCCAATTAATAAGAAAACCGCAAATTAACAATCCAGCAGTCTATATAATTGCCACTTTTACAAGAGTGGTACAAAGCTATTTACTGCAACCACAAAGCAACACAAAAGTCACCAAGACCTAAGATTGCGTAATAATCAACCAGCAAATTACGAATAATTGCACAACCGCGAAAATTAATATTACTGTGCGTGTACATTAAACCATACATGCATATTTATAACTCCCACCTAACGACCTTTTCCCGCTTGTCTTTGATGCACATTGTGCATACTCTGAAGTCTAAAAATTCATACAACAAATAAATGCAACAAATTTTATATATAAAAATGGAACAAAGATCACGGAAATTCCTTTTGTCATACGACACCATTGTGACTTTCATTCCATAAAAACAAGGTTGACAGTAAGGATGTCAGAAGAGGTTTGCGACTGCCAGCTCATCAAATGCCCAAAATGCGGGCAAAGTGATAGCTATTTAATTCACATCGAACAGAACCTAATGATCTGTATCTGTGGATATAAAACGACATTACCAAAATGCAATTGCAAATATTTGAACTAAGGGATTAGTATGAATTATTACCAATGTCCATCATGCAAGAATGTTGTTCACTTCCACCGTATTCGTAGAAGTACGTTAGAGCGACTTATTAAAAAGAAATATGCCAAGTTTCAATGTAGTAACTGTGCATCTGTTATTCTTTCCCATATGTCCATGGATGAAGTGCATTTAATAAAAGATGGAGCAAAAGAGGCTGAGTTACAGGATTAACCGCTATGAAGTGTTCCGACGGTATGGATCTTAAATTACAGCAACAATACTATGTTGAGCACCTTGTTAATCTTCATTGGAGGTATTTTAATGCCATCTCTGATGATGATCTGAAGGAGATGTATTATCTTGAAGAAGTCATTGTTAAGACCAAAGAATGCTTGCTTCAATTATCTGACTGATCACACCTGGCCTCCCTTAGCAAAAGGGCGGCCAATTGTGCTGTTATCGATTACAGTGCCTGCTTCCACAAGGGCCTTAACCCCCATAAGGACCAAAATACCATCGACGGTATATACTTTTTCTTTCGCCACAAAAACTGCGCCTGATGTTTGAGGAATGCCGCTTTTAGGAACGCATCAGCCAATTGCTCCGACTCACGGGCATTAACAGCTCTCAGTTCATCGAGTTCACTCCCCGCCAACAACTGACGTTCTCGCCCTTGTTCTAGCCATTGCCGTACCACAGATTCAGCCCTTTCACGTAATTGCGCTTTGGGGACAACCTCTTGAATTAGCCCTATCGTTTTGGCTTGCTGGGCATCGGGTTTCCACCCCTCACTACCTAGCATACGCGCCGCATTGTCCTCCCCAATTAATCGGGGCAGGTGCACGCTGGAGCAACCTTCAGGCGTTACCCCCAAAACAGCAAACGGCGTCGAGAAGGTCGCAGTATCTGACGCAATAATGCCATTGGCTAACGTCGCCGAGGTAACACTGGCACCAATTGCAGGGCCATTCACCGCGATCAATAGCGGCTTGGTGCAACCAAGAAATATCTCAAACAAAGCTTGGTTATTATTGGCAATCAGTTGGCGCAGTTTACGCGGTGCCATCACCTTTAGTGTGCCACTGAGATTGACCCCTGCAGAGTAATAGTCTCCCGCCCCTGTGAGGATAATCGCTCTGACCTTGCTCTCAACATTTGCTTTCTCGAAAACCTCTTTCAGGGCATTCATCATAGCCATGGTCCAGCCGTTTAATTTTGCCGGGCAATTCATGGTTATGGTCAAAACGCCTTGCTCAAGCTGTGTCAATAATTGATCAGCAGAGACTTTACTTAGTTGCATGTCATTCACTGTGAGTGCCTCCTTCCAATGGCGGTAGTTGCTATTCCAGTCAACCTTTTTTGTAACCCTCTACAACACCGGCTAAAGGGATATAACCTAGATCTAATCCTCAGGCAAATCTGTTTAAAAAATCAGCAAGTGCGGGGTCGATCACGCTATTAAAAGGCCGCAACTATTAGGGTAGAGATAAAAGTTAGAGCAAAGAAACTAAGATTCACCGCTGCCAACAAAAGTTTGATCTGGGCTTGATTGAGCCCTTATTAAGCCTAAATTGAAAAGCCTGCTGACATCATTTCTTAGCCTACATCTAGAGATTGATTGTTGCCTAGTTGGCTTTGCAATTTAGTATTGCGGAGTATGGCAGATGGAAAAACTTAAACGTGCAAAGGAACTATTCACCAGACCATTGACCCTCGACGAACTACACAAGCTGGATGAGCTTGAGCGCCAAGCCAAAGGCAAGGAAAAACTGTATATCGCTTCCTTGTGGGATGCGGCGTACGCCCTTGTTGAACCAGCAGTCCTTCATCAAGCCCGTGAAGCTGGGCTGCTCTAGCCATAATCCTTATGGCTCTTCTTGTAAGGGGAAAGGATTAGCTGTATTTCCCCTTCTCTTCTATCTTTTCTTAATTTTATTTGAATCTATTTAAATTTTGTTGATTATACCCTACCTGCATAACTCAATTTATCAATAATTAACTTGAGCCACTTCATAATATTATTCCACAACACATTTATTTAATAATACAAATAAACCAACAAGAGCACTAAACTGCTAAAGTGATTAATATCACCTTAATTTCGTCAAAACCCGCCAATTTGGTGATCAAAATCATGAAGATATATTTACAACAGTGATGAGTTTATCACTTTGATAAAACCCTCTTTGATCAGCCTAAAATAATACAATAGCTTGAGTGTGTACCGAGGACATTAAGGTGTAAGGATGAACACACACAAGCAAATTGCGCTAGATGCAATCGAATTAGTTAGGCCAGCTATCGAGCGCCTATTTTCACGAACCAACCGCCAAGAACTGCATATTGTGGTGATGGATCCCCGCCTTAAGCCCTGGGAGTCTAGCTTTGAGGAAGCCATTTTGGTTGAAACCTCTATCGGCCAACCAGATGCATGGACAATCCCATTTGATCAACTCGCCCGAAAAAAGGCTCAACAAGCTTGGCGCGACTCTCAGGCCAATATTAATCACCAAACCGCTCACCCATCGTCGCTAAGAGATGATGATGTGCTGTATTACGGCTCCTTTGTCTACGGCAATGTCGTAGTCGCCTGCAGCGGGGTGCAGCAATGGTATGACATGCTGATCAGTGGCTGGATTGCCCTTGCTATCGAGCAACTCACTATCAACGACTACCAGACCCAGAAAACGAATAACCCGACTCAAACCTACCGACGTGAACAATAAAACAGGTATCCAATATATGAATAAATTACTAAAAGCAGTCATGATCTCCGCAGGTGTATTAGTTTCGGCAACAGCAGTTGCTGCTGATTACCCGACTAAAAACATTCGTTTGGTTGTCCCTTTCGGGGCCGGTGGCGGTACCGATGCGGTTGGCCGTACGCTGGCAAATAGTGCCAAGGATGTACTTGGCCAGAATATTTCGATCATGAACCGTACCGGTGGTGCAGGTGCGGTAGGTATGAGCTTTGGTGCCCAGCAACGCGCTGATGGTTATACCCTAACAGTTGTCACCCGCGAAATTGCCTCGCTGCCACAGATGGGTCTAATGCGCCACACAGCAGATGACTTCAAACTGATCCGTATGGTTAACCTTGACCCAGCGGTCGTTTTGGTTGCTGCTGACAGCCCATACAACAGCATCAATGACCTGATTGAAGATGCCAAAAAAGAGCCAGGCAAAGTGAAGTTTGCTTCTACTGCCGCACCAAACTTCTACCTAATGGCGCTTGAGAAAGATCAAGATATCAAACTAAATGCGATTCCATACAACGGCGCTTCAGAAGCGATTCCTGCGGTACTGGGTAACCACACAGATGTCACTATGGTGACTCCAGGTGAAGCCATCGCACAACTTCGCTCTGGCCAACTAAAAGCCCTTGGTGTGATGTCTGAAGAACGTATCGCGTTTATCGAAGATGTCCCGACTCTAAAAGAGCAAGGTGTTGATGTAGTAACCGGCACATGGCGTGGTATTGGTGCACCGAAGAACACCCCAGACCACATTATTGAAAAGCTAGGTACTGCATTTGACCAAGCGATGGCGACAGAGGAATTCAAGTCATTCATGGAAACAGGCGCAATGACTATCCACAACCTTAACGCCGAAGAGTTCACCAAGTTTGTCTATGAAGATACGCAAGCACTAGGCTCTCTAATTAACTAATGATACTCAGGAGCCAGCAAAACGTGCTGGCTCCACTTTTTTGAACACGCTCAACACAAGGATGGATTCTATGTTGAATAGAAACTTTCTTTTCCCGTCCCTGATCATTCTATTAGGTGCCGCTTCCCTTTTCGTTATCAGCCAATTCGACAAACCGATGTTCCAAGATGCCAGTGTCGATGCGGCCTTTTTCCCAACCGTTGTCACGATTGCCATGATAGTTATTTCAGCGGTGTTAGTTTTTCAGCATTGGCAAAAGAACAAGCTTGAAAATAAAGAGATCTCTCAACAGAAAGAGGCGCCGATTTTTTCCAAACTGTCTATTTTCGGCGTCGCCTATTTAATTGGCTATGCCTTCTTGATTCATATTCTCGGCTACCTATTTGCCAGCCTTATTGCCTTCGCTTTGTACCTGATTTATTTCAAGGTGAAGAAACCCCTTTATTACGTTATTGCAGCAGTATTCGTTGTATCTGTGTATTACCTGTTTGGCGAAGTGTTTGTCATTGCACTTCCTGACGGCATCATTCTGTAGAGGCCGCGTATGTTAGAACATTTATTTTCAGGCATCCTAACGGCCTTTAGCCCAAGCGTTTTCCCTGTACTGATCTTTGGTGTACTGGGAGGGATCATCCTTGGTGCCCTGCCCGGTCTGACGGCGACCATGGGTGTCGCCATCTTGCTGCCTTTTACCTTTGGTATGGAGCCAACCGCTGCACTCGTCATGCTCATCGGTGTCTACATCGGCGGTATCTATGGCGGCTCAATTGCCGCGATTTTGCTAAAGACCCCCGGTACACCAGCATCAGCTGCTACCGTTCTAGATGGTCATACCCTTGCAGCCAAAGGGCAAGCCGCCCGAGCATTGAGTATCTCGGCAGTTGCTTCTTTTATCGGCGGCCTTATCAGTACCATCGTACTGATCGCTATTGCACCGCTATTGGCTGACTTTGCCCTCAAGTTCAATGCACCGGAATATTTTGCCCTGGCTTTGTTCGGTCTCACTATCATAGCCAGCGTATCATCAAAAAATATCCTCAAAGGCCTCCTTGCAGGCTGCATCGGCTTGCTGGTATCAACTGTGGGCCTAGACCCAATCAGCAGTGTGCCACGCTTCACCTTTGATGTGATGGATCTATACAGTGGCATCAATGTCATTCCAGTTCTGATCGGTTTATTTGCAATCTCAGAGGGCCTCAATCAACTTGAGAAACTACACACTCAGAAGAAAAGCGCACCACCGAAATTTGACCATAAGTTGCTGAGCAAGAAAGATCTGAAAACCATGCTGCCAACAGCAGTGAAAAGTGGTTTGATGGGCACGTCTATTGGCTCGGTACCAGGAGCGGGTGCCGATATCTCAGCGTTTGTTTGCTACAACGAAGCCAAGCGTTCTGCTAAGAATCCAGACGAATTCGGTAAAGGCTCGGTGCAAGGCTTGGCGGCCGCAGAAGCGGGTAACAATGGGGTTACGGGTGGTTCTCTTGTTCCACTACTTACGCTAGGCGTACCCGGCGATGCAGTAGCTGCAGTGTTGCTAGGTGCCTTGATTGTACAGGGCCTAACACCAGGACCACTGCTGTTCAGTCAAAGTCCAGAAGTAGTATACGGTGTATTCAGTTCAATGCTAGTTGCTAACATTGTAATGCTATTGATCGGTTTGCTTGGTATCCGTTTCTTCTGCCGAATTATTGAAGTGCCTAAGATCATCATGATCCCAATCATCATCTTCCTGTCGGTGATCGGTGCCTACGCCATCAACAACTCAATGTTCGATGTGGGTATTGCAATCAGCTTTGGCTTGCTAGGTTTCATCCTCAATAAGATGGAAATTCCGTCATCACCCATCCTGCTGGCGATCATCCTCGGGCCAATGGCCGAGACCAACCTTAGGAAGTCGCTGCTGATGTACGACGGTAGCTGGTCATTCTTGTATGAACGCCCTATCGCACTGGCCTTCATTGTTCTAGCAGTCTTCTCGGTCTATTCCACCATGAAGCTCAAGAAAAAGCAGGCACAGGCTCCTTTAGCGGAGTAGGGAAAAATCGGGTCCTGGGTCCTGGGTCCTGGGTCCTGGGTCCTGGGTCCTGGGTCCTGGGTCCTGGGTCCTGGGTCCTGGGTCCTGCAGGCAGCATTCACTTATAGCTGCAATAAATCAAGCTTCTGCTTTTCGCTTTTCGCTTTTCGCTTTTCGCTTTTCGCTTTTCGCTTTTCGCTTTTCCTAGAGCCTAGGGCCTGCTCTTCCGAGGACCTACTCTTCCAAGGCCCCCGTTCCCTTTTTTCCCCAGGACCTCGCGTTTGCCGAAGGCTAAAACGCGAAAAGCCGCTGATAAATCAGCGGCTTTCTTAAATGTGGCGGAGCGCTCTGGGTATGGTGGATTTGAACCCTAGATTCCAAATGCAAAAAGGGCCTGCATTTCTGCAAGCCTTTCGAATGTGGCGGAGCCAGATCAAGGCATAGAGGGATTTTTCAAATCCCTTACTCAAAACCCGATGCATACGAAAAAGCCGCTGATTTCTCAGCGGCTTTTTCGGAATGTGGCGGAGAGATAGGGATTTGAACCCTAGATACGCTATTAACGTATGCCGGTTTTCAAGACCGGTGCTTTCAACCACTCAGCCATCTCTCCGTAAGTACGGCGTATGATATAGCGGTTTCTTTCAAGTGTAAACACCACAAAATCTGTATGGTTACCATTTCAACAGAATGCGATTATCCGGATCATATTCGATCAATCTCATGGCCTAATATTTCATGCCGAACCCGCTTGGGGTAATCATAATAAAACAAGGTCCCTTGCTCCTCAGCAATGGCCTGCCAGCAGTCGACCTCAAAACCAAACACCAACACCCCGCACGTAGGCAAGTTATCCTCTTTGAAACCGAACATCTGGGCGAGCACTGTCATCGCCGGGTTATGGCCCACCAGCATCAAGCGCTCGACCACATCACTGGTTTCACGGATGATATCCATCAACTCAAACGCAGACTCGGTATAAACCCTAGGATCAGACTCTAGCTTGGGTGAGCAATCCAAACCTTCAGAAAACGAATAAGCCGTTTGAGACGCACGCAGTGCCGAGCTGGTGACAATCAATTGTGGCCCCTGCTGCCACCCATTTAAACGGTGGACCATCTTCGGGATGTTTTTCAGCCCTCGGTTATTAAGAGGACGCTCATGGTCATCAATGGACGGGTCGTCCCAAGATGACTTCGCATGACGGACCAAAAACAATACTTTCATTGCTCTCCCCCTTAGCATAACAGGCTAACCACCCGGCCTTTTCAGCCAAGCAATAACCTATATTCAACTTTTATACGTCCCGATAATCTCGGAATGATTGGTATAAGTATATAAAACATAAAGGAGAAGGCTGTTTCGAATACAAAAAAGGGCTGCCAATATGGCAACCCTTTCAATGAAATAAGCAAAATCAAACGACTACATGGCTGATTTAACCGCCCTTGCCAAACGGTCTGCAGCTTGCTCAGGATCAGCCATTTTTGCATTGAAGAAATTACTCACTACGTCGAAGATCGCTGCCTGTACATAACTGGTTGTCGCCAATCCCTGGGACACACTCGGAACTAAACCACCAGATTGACTACTTTGCTTGAACACCACCAGCGAATCTTTTGCACACTGGTCAAATTCGGACAAGTCCATATCCATCCTTACCGGGATCGACCCCTTGCTAAGGTTGAATGAAGACTGAAACTCTTTATCCAAAATAGCCCTTGCCAAATCTTTCTGGGCTCGACTGTTGGCTTCGTCGGTCAACTTGAAGAAGGCAAAACTATCGATGTTGTAGGTAAATAGCCCCTGTGTACCCGGTGCGGCCATACACAGGTAATCTTTCCCCTGCACTTTGCCATCAGCTTCGAATTCACCTTTGGCCCAGTCACCCATGATCTGCATGGCTGCCTCACCACTACTTACCATGGCTGTCGAGGTACTCCAATCTCGACCACGATAATTTGCGCCGACATAATCACGCATGCGGCGGAACTGGGTAAATACATCGACCATTTTATCTCCGCCAAGTACCGACATATCCAATTCAACAAAGGCACGCTGGTAATCAGCAGGACCTAGTACCGCTAAGGCAACCGCTTCAAACAAGGTCACGTTCTGCCATGGCTGACCACCATGGGCCAGAGGGACAAATCCCGCGTGTTTAATTTTATCTGCGGCGACAAAAAACTCGTCGAGAGTCCTTGGTACCTCAACCCCTGCTTTAGCAAACACCTTAGGGTTGGCCCATAACCAATTGACTCGGTGGATATTGACCGGTACAGCGACATAGTCACCGCCATACATCATAATTTGACGGGCGACCGGTGGTAGGATTTTCGACCAGTTATCTTCTGCGGCAACATCGTTCAAATCAGTCAAGAAGCCCAAGCGGCCCCATTCCTGAATATCATGGCCTTTGATCTGTGCTGCCGATGGTGGGTTTCCCGATACCGCACGGGTTTTAAGTACCGTCATCGCACTTTCACCACCGCCCCCTGCGATAGCGAAGTCTTTCCAGTGATTACCCTGAGCCTGAATTTTATCTTTTAGCAAAGAGACCGATCGGGCTTCGCCACCGGATGTCCACCAATGTAAGACTTCCACTTCTCCAGCAGATACCACGCTGCTAGTGAGCATCATCAAAGCCGATATCAAGGTGTGTTTCGTGTTCATTGCCTTAATCTTCTTTTAACAAGCGGGGAATATAGACTTTCACTTCCAACCCGCCATCTACCGCATTATGGATTGCCATATCTCCGCCATGGGCATGAATGATATTGCGGGCAATACCCAATCCCAAACCATGGCCTTCGTCATCTTTGGCAACTCGGACATAAGGTTCAAATACCGCTTCGAGTTTCTCCTTCGGAATCCCAGGGCCTTTATCCTTGATAATCAGGATCAAGGAGTCCTTCTCATCAACGATGATCAAGCTCACCTCATGACCGTATTTCACGCCATTATCAATCAGGTTGCTAAAGCAGCGTTTCAACGCCAATGGTTTACCCATAAACGGCGCTATCTTGGTGCTAGGAATTCCAACTTTCATCTGATGCTGGTTGTGTCGCTCAGCTATGCTGAAAAGCAGTTCTTTCAAATCCACCTGAGCCAAGTTCTCATGCAAATCGGTATCTTTCACCGTCTGCAATGCCCCTTTCACCATCATCTCCAACTCATCTAGATCCCGGTTGAATTTCTCAACCTTGGCATCATCATCAATGAGCTCAGCACGGAGCCTCAAACGCGTAATGGGTGTTTTCAAATCATGGGAAATGGATGAAAACAGGTGTTCGCGATCATCGATATAGCGCTGTACCCGCGACTGCATCCGGTTAAACGCCCGGGTCGCGGTCACTAACTCACTAGCCCCCTCTTCTTTAAGCGGAGGCTGGTAAATATCAAAACTCATGGCATTGGCTGCGTACGCCAACCGCTTGAGTGGCTTGGTTTGTCGACGGATCATCAAAAAGGTGAAGACCAGCAGCAGCGCGGTCATGAACACCATAAACACCAATTGCTGCCCTGTGATAATTTCATCTTCCAACGTGACATACGGTGCTGGTAACAAGGCGGCAATATACAACCACTCGTTTTCAGCCAACTCCAACTGCACCACCAAAATGGGAGGGTTGAACGGTTCAAGGCTCAGGGTATAGTGCGCCCAAGAGCGAGGCAGATCGCTGAGCAAGATATCATTTTTCAGAACATGCAAGGTTTCTGGACGGGAGAACTCAACCCGGATCACATCAAGCCGGGGGAGCTTTTCGCTTAACACCTCTTCAAAGGCCCCAACCGCTGTTCTCTTCATCAAAGAGTCAGGAATAGGATCAATCAAGATCTCTTCTTGGTTGAATGAGACAAAAAAACGGGTTCCTCCCATGTTGCGCAACTGATCGAGCACAATATGGCGGTATTCCAGAGGGAGAGATTGGAAGAAAGTCACCGTCGAAGCAAACATATTAGCCATACTGGCCGATGCAGACTCCAAGCCTTCCAAATCACGTTGCTTTGACTGCCCATACCAAATGCTGGTTGCAATGACCTGGGCAAGAAATACCGCTAGCAGAGTAAACCACAGCGTGCGGGCCAACAGGGACTTCGGCCACCACTTTCTAATATTCATAGATAGAACCACAAACAGTGCGAGGAGATTTATTCCTCGTAGGTAACCTCGGCATTGAACGAGTAGCCATTACCACGGATTGTCTTGATCAAACGTTGCTGGGTTCCCTTGTCCCCCAAACGCTGACGCAAACGGCTTAATTGCACATCTATGCTGCGGGCCGACGGGGTTGCCTCACGGCCGCGGGTAGCAAAGGAAATCGTATCACGATCAAGCACTTCATTCGGACGGGTCAGGAACAACATCAACAACGCAAAATCACTGCCGCTTAACTCGTAATCTCTTTCTTTGTCCAAGTCATACAAGCGCTGGGCGGCTGTATCTAAACGCCAGTTTGCAAAGCGGATCGCCTTTGGCGCAGACGGCATCTGCTGAGCCTCGGTAGGTTTTACCCGGCGCAGTAAGGCTTTGATACGTGCCATAAGTTGTCGTGGGCTAAACGGTTTAGCGATGTAATCATCCGCCCCTAACTCCAAGCCGATGATCTGATCCATTTCATCCGACACCGCTGTCAGCATGATAATAGGCACATCAGAAGTTTTCCGGATGTATTGGCACAGGGTAAAACCATCATCCCCAGGCATCATCACATCCAGCAAGATCAAATCAGGCGTGCCCATTGCCAGACGGCGTTTCATCTCCTCCCCTTCAGCAGCGGTAATGACCGTAAAGCCCGCCTTGGTGAGGTATTCGTCAAGCAACTCACGAATTTCCTGATCATCATCAACAACAAGAACCTTCTTGCTTGTGCTCATTATCTCTTCCTTCTGCCCTAGCAAGGCGTTACCCAAGCTTGACTACACATTCTTCAGGGCAACATCATGCCAAAAAGCAATACATTAGCGCCAAATACATACCAGTGCGCTAACATATCAAACTGAATCAAAAAAGGCGCGTACCGCGCCTTATAATCATGATCTGAATAGATAAAAATGACAAATGTAGCAAACGCTTGCTATCAGCCATATGCGGCTAAAGCTTATGCGACGCCCATTTTGATTTTGTACTTCGACACCGCTTGCTCAAAGAACTCGCGCTCATCATCATCCGCGATATTATTCGTCACCTCAGCAAAAACCTCATAGCCTTTCTTGCCGTTCTTTACCTGCCAAACGGAATAGGCCGCTTGCTTATCCAGTTCTACTCGATTTTTTTCTGCTTCAGAAAGCAACGTCAAATTATGCATAGTGTTATTCCTACCCCGATCATTACGGTGGCAATTTTATCGCAATCCCCCGTTATTCCCAAGGTACTCTTGTGGCAAAGCCAATGAAAAAGCCCGCAGTCTCTCCACTTTAATTTGGGAAAATACGGGCTTGGTCAAACAAACAGCAATAAAGGCTAAAAGCCAAGTAACCACTTAAAGGTAATAAAGAACCCGGCCACCACTGCAAGCGTCAGCGCCACACTGGCTACCGGACTTAATGTAGCCGCACAAGGGTTGCTGATCGCATCTGCCAAGGTCGGCTCGTCAAAGTCGACTTTCTTCTGCGCCTGAATCAGCTCGTTGACATAATGCTCAATGGTATCTATCGACTCTTCAACGGAATCAATCACCTGGGCCCCCAACCAACGCTCCTGCTCAATCAGCTGACCCGATTCCACATGACGTAGTCCAGAAAAACGTCCTGTACGGCGGTCTACGACAGACACTGCCATGTAGCCCTGATCTTCATTCCACACCCAACAAGGGAGGAAGTTACCTTCAATATTCACCTGGCTTGGATAGGGGAAACGGACATTGCTGACTACATCTAGCAGCTTCTCTTTGACGTCGCACAACGAGTGCAGTTGCTGGATACAATTTTCCAACCAATATGGGAAATTATTTCTAAAAGCACTCTGACGAAGCGGCGCAAGGCGAGCGGCTCCCCTTACCACAAACTCGGTGATCTGCTGGCTGACATCACTTTGATTGGGCCAACACTGCTGTGCGGATGAAGTCGGTAAGGTAAGACGTTGGCAAATCGTGCCTTTGGGAGAGACAAGCCTGAGAGCCTGTTGGCTATTTTCCATCGAAGGAAGATATTCAATGTGCCAGGGTTTAGTGACTTTCCGCATTATGGCCCGGTATACCTGTTCAACTGTGGATTGGTAATGCTCATAGTTGCTCATTGGGCACCTCCGGGGGTGGTTTCTGGACTGACCTCATTGTACAAAAAAACGGCCTTCATTATGGTGATCAGAATCTTGTTTTGTAAAAGAGGTGAAATACGCCGCAATGCGGTAAAATCGAACAACTTTTGTTATGTGATTTATCAGTTATGCCAAAATTGCAATTTAAAAGCATTCCCGCCGAGCTCGCACCAATGGATTTGTTACTAGAAGCCGATCCTAGTACAGAGCAGATACACACCTACCTCGATGGTAGTGACATCTACACCGTTCTATCTGACGGCCAGACCGTGGGCGTATGCGTATTAAAGCCTCGCTCTGAAACCACATTAGAATTGATGAATATCGCTGTTGAACCAACCCAGCAAGGGTCTGGCATTGGCCGTCAGTTATTGCAGTATGTGATTTCTGAATCTCGAAGCAAGCAAGCCAAAGAGTTGGTCTTGGGAACCGGTACATTCGGCTACCAGTTGGCGTTTTATCAGCGTGAGGGCTTTCGGGTTGTTGGAATCGACAAGGATTTCTTCCTTGATAATTATGATGAGCCGGTCATGGAAAATGGTATCCAACACAAAGATATGTTGAGGCTTCAGTTGATCCTTTAGCAGCTATAGCCTTACCTTGTTGGTCAGCGTCCTCACTTCCCACACTGACCAACAAGGCATGGTCAGTGTGGACACAAGGTGTTCGTGAGGAAATATATCTCGCTATTAGAGACCTGCGCTAACTCCAAACAGGATGGAGTTGTTTGTTACATCCCCCATATCTCGATATTCATAATTCAATGAAAGGTCGATAAATGGCAGCATAGTGAACACCACTCCAGCGCCACCGGCAAATCCCCAGCCATCATCGCTTTCTCGAGGCACGCCAGAACGGTCAATATCGTAGTCGTAATAATTGGTACCAAGCTTGCCGTAAACGCTACCTATTACTAGAGGTAAATCAGCCCTAAGAGTTAATGGAAACGCGGTATAGTCAATCTCATTCTTTGCGTTGCCCCCTCGCGCATCAACATCAGCACTGCCCTGTACCACCCCAGCATTAATGCTGAACATATCATTGATATGATAGGAGCCATTGATGCCATACTCGACGCCGTAGTCATCGTTACCCTCATATTCAACCCTCGCGCCACCTACCGTCGCCCCAACAGAGAACCCCAATAAATCCGCAGAAGCGGGTGCTGCGCAGAGTAATAATGTCGCCACTAACCCTATTCTTTTCATCCATCCAGTCCTTAGCAAATAAACCAACCACATCCTTATTATGGGTAGTGCGAAATGCAGCAAATTACCAATTCCATTGTTGTTTTCCGTGCAGCGGCTCAACCCTGCCTATACTCAAAAAACTGGATGAGTATTTCGCCTATTGCCGGAGGGTCACCGCTACTATGCCCATCACCTTAGAATCAGCTTTCAGGCATTTCCTAATTTGCATTGGCATTCTAATACTGGCAGCTTGCGACAGTACCGACGATACGCCTGATGCCGACACTATCTATTTCAATGGCAACATTCTCACGCTATCGGCTCATGCTGAAAAAGTAACAGCTATCGCTTTCAAAAATGGCCGGGTACAAGCCATAGGCACGCGCATTGGTGTCAAGCGCCACCAAGGCGATCTCACAGAAATGATAGATTTAGATGGCAACACTATGATCCCTGGTTTTATTGCCGGTAATAGCCAGTTCTCCCAACTGCTTGAGCAAAAAGGCGATATCGAACAAGTACAACACCTATTTGCCAGCCAAGGTATTACGACACTGGTCGATATCGGAATTAATAATGAAGCGCTTACTACATTGCAGAGCCAAGCCAACGCCAACAAGTTGGTGCTAGATATTATTGCAATACCCAACGTCAGTGAGATGGAAGCCTTGGTAGACAGTGATCAAGTCAGCTTTGGCCAATACAACAACCGACTCAAAGTCCCCGGCTTCTTTCTTGCCCTCGACGGTACAGCCAGCAATTATTCCGCCTGGATGGCCTATCCCTACCAAGAAGATCCAGACTTGCCTGAATCAAATTGGCGTAGCGAACCGCTGATGCCATTTAGTATTTTTCAAAATACCTTTCAACTGGTGGTCGAAAATGAACTCCAGCTGTTTGTTCATGCAATGGGCGATGCCGCTATCGATGCCATCATCCAAGCCAGTTATGATCTCAAACTCAATGCCGGGCAAGACCAGCGCCATGTTGTCATGATGTCCCGGTTCATGCGCAATAACCAACTTCAGCAATATGCCAAGTTGGGATTGGTCGCCTGTTTTGACACCAGCAATATTTATCAAGAAGGTGAAGATGATATTGAAAAGCTCGGCCTCAGCCGTGCCAATGGACAAAGTCCAATTAAGCAGGCTTTAGAGGATGATTTGCCTGCTAGCAATATTTGTTTTCCCGGCCCGACACCACCCGATACCATTTTCACGCTTTGGTCTGCAGTCAACCGAGTTACCAAAGATGAGGAGATAATGGGAAGTGGATTACGATTATCTCCACTACAAGCACTGACTGCCATGAGCGAACAAGCTGCATATCAGTTTTTCGAAGAAGACAATAAAGGCGAGTTAGTACCTGGAAAGCAAGCAGACGCGGTCATACTCTCAGATAACCCTATGTCAATTGCACCGGGGTTGATTCGGGATATCGAAATTATCGAGACTATCAAGCAGGGTAAGACTATTTATCGCCGTCCCTCAACGCTAACCTCTGAGGGTAATAAACCTTAAGTCCCAAAGAGCAAAAAACACAGAAAAGTCATCACAGCACACCATAAAAAATGAGTGATTTTGAGCTCATCTGAGTTCACCGCCCCAATGAAATGCATTACAAAGTCACATTTTTACTCACACGGTTTCAGTGTGTTTTCATCTAAGCAAAGTTAATACTGGTTACTTATTAAAATCTTACTTATCAATAATTTAATCATTAATTCCGTTTGTTTTTTATGCCTTTTACCCTCCATTTACGCAAACGATACCCCTCACCCTTTCAACAGATTTAGTAATCAAGGGGCTATTTTTGATTAACAGCTCAATAAAATGTGATCAGGATCGCGAGATCTGAAGACACGCTTGCTTACACTTTACCCATCAAAACGGCAATACAAATTAAGGCGCCGATAGAGCAGCCTACCAACGCCGTAAACACAATGAATATAGAGGGTAAACACATGAGTGAGATTCTGCTTGCGACTTTTGCAGGATTAATTGTTGGTCTATTTTTCTCGGCCATTAAACTTCCATTGCCTGCGCCACCGGTGCTACCAGGCATTATGGGAATCGTCGGTGTTTACCTTGGTGGCGTTGCCTACCAAAGCATCGTTGAGCGTTTTTTCTCTTAAGTACACATTCTTAAAACGATACAGCGACAACATAACGTACAAACAACATACCTGGAGTGAATTATGGCTACCCCACATATCAATGCTGAACTTGGTGATTTTGCAGAAACAGTCCTGATGCCAGGCGACCCGCTACGTGCGAAATTCATTGCGGAAAATTACCTTGAAGACGTCAAGCTAGTTTGTGACGTTCGTAATATGTTCGGCTACACCGGCACTTACAAAGGCCAGCGAGTCTCTGTAATGGGCCACGGTATGGGTATTCCATCATGCTCTATCTACGTTCACGAGCTAATTAAAGAGTTCGGTGTGAAGAACATCATTCGCGTAGGTAGTTGTGGTGCGGTACACGACGACGTTAAGCTGATGGATGTGATCATTGGTATGGGCGCGTCAACAGACTCTAAAGTTAACCGCATTCGCTTCAACAACCATGACTTCGCTGCTATCGCTGACTTTGGCCTACTTGAGACCGCTGTTAACGAAGCACGCGCACAAAATGTTCCTGTACGTGTCGGTAATGTTTTCTCTGCTGATCTATTCTACAGCCCAGAAGCTGACCTATTCGACAAGATGGAAAAGCTTGGCATGCTAGGCGTAGACATGGAAGCCGCTGGTATCTACGGCGTTGCTGCAGAGCTTGGTGCAAAAGCGCTGACTATCCTGACTGTGTCTGACCACATCAAGCGTGGTGAAAAACTAAGCTCAGAAGATCGCCAGAAGTCATTCGCTCAGATGATGAATGTTGCTCTGGAAACAGCTATCAAGCTGTAACGAACCTACCTGTGGCCGGTGTAACCCCGATTCATCGGCCACTCCTTCACGCTCCACCATGGTAAACCACTCATACCAATACCATTTCCTGAGATGGTATCGGTATGACAGACAGCGAGAATTATTAGTCTCTACAGCACAGCTTTGCCTTGCTATCACGCAGCTCAAAATTTTGTAAAATGTGGCGTCTTACACAATTTGAATGGTCCTCTATATAGAAGGCCGGCGCAGATGTTAAGTCAAAGCCCGTTGTAGACACTAATGGTACAGAGCAGGGAAACCTGCTCTGTACCACCCCCTTTTATGGGCTCTCCCCTGCCAAACAATTCACATAACGCGCTTGTTGCTTAGGCCCATGGATAAAGTTAGGCTGACATGATGAATACACGCCGCATCGACAATCACGCTTCGTTACTTCCGCAAGCCTGTAACGGTCACCAACTCAATCATTGTAAAACCGTTAGTTGCACTAATTTCGGTTCCACAGATACCCATAATTATGTTCTGCAGCGGAACAACCCGAACAAGCCGATGTTGGTTTGTAAAGAATGTGGTGCTTTCCCGCCTATTATCAATAACCATGATGTGGTGGAAGAAGCCCTGCGCTTAAAGCAGCAGCAAAGTAGCGGTATGCCGGCATGCAACAACCCCGAATGTGAAAACCTCGGGCTTCCTGTATTGACCCATCGTCACCTTTACCATGCCTTTGGCTTCAGCGGCGATCGCCAACGCTATCGTTGCAAATGCTGTCAAACCACATTTGTAGACCGCTGGTCGGGCTTCAATGGCAAAAACCAAATTCAGCAGAAGCTATTAGCTATGCTATTTACTGGCTACCCTGTCAGGGATATTTGCCGCCGGCTCAATATGAACCCTAAATCGTTCTACGATCAGCTTTCTCATATTGCCAGTCGCTGCCGCCGCCAACTTGCGATGTTCGATGCCCGCTTGGTCAAGCACTCACCTGACCTTTCCCTAGCATCAGATATTAGTGAATTACAACCTAACAGCGAGAACGGTGTGCTTTGGGTGGCGAGTTGTGAAGCCGAATCTGGGTATGTACTGGCGCAAGACATCAACTACCAACCTGATGAGCACGAGGAATCAAGCGAATGGCACGACCCGTTTACCGACGGTGCTCGGTTTATGGCGGCCCCACCCGCACAATTGGCCGAAGCGCCAACCTCTGCTCCACAAGGCTTGCTTGCCCATATTGATGCGGTATACCGGCAAATTATGGCTCGCCCTAATTTTGAAGACCCACTCTCGAGCAAACCACGATTGAATTACCCGTCGAAGGGGTGTTTGATCCGGCCGCAATACACGGTTTATGCCCACTATATGCATTTGCAGCAAATGCTTAGCCAAAATGAAGAGTTGGCTATCTTTATGCCGCAAGAAACTTTGCTGCGCTCTGCCTGCATCTCGATATTCTGCGATCGCATCAAAAACAAAACCGTTCATCCTATTTATGTCGAATCCGATCCTCAATGGCAGCACGGTCAGCCAGCAGGTCGCATCGATATCGTATTGATGGGTTGGTGGCGTGACCGCTGGGCATTTACCCGCTTTGATGACATCAGCAAAGGGATCTGCCATTTAGGTGGTGAAAAAGAAAATGAAGGTAAATGGCTAGAAGTCGCAACGCACAAAGAGATCACCCGCTACCAGCAGCGCTTCCAAGATCAGTTCAGCCAGTTCATCAATGAGCCGCGCCGTAAATTACGTCCTGGAGGCCTCCTGCCGCTATTGGATATTTACCGGGCATGGCACAACCTTTGCCATCAGGATAAAGAAGGTGTTACCCCCGCCCAGCGTATGGGGCTCATCGCAACCCCGCTCACACTGGAACAGCTCCTTAGCTGATTTCTCACACCTTACTGGCATAACCACACCCAAAAGCTAAATAATGATGGGGAGATCCAATTTCTCCCCATCCCTGCGCTATTGCAGTTGATCAATTCATGGAAGATATATCACACTCTTAACAAAGCGCTCATTAAGAGTAGGTAGCCCATTGAGCGGCCAGCTGTAACGGAATGGATTTTCACGGATGATACCCAATAGAATTAAGCCGATTTTACTCGGAAGTATGCTCATTATCGGCATTGTACCCGCCTTTATTTACAATTGGCTCAGCAGCGATAAGCTCACCACCGTCGCTACCGAGCAGATTGCCAAAGGCTTGGGCAGCCGAACCGAGCTCGCCGCACATAACCTCGATGATATCCTTGACCAGCGTGTGTTGAGCGTACGCAAGCTGGCCAGCTCTCCTGTATTCGAGTTACCGATAGAGGCACACAATGAAGGTGATAGCACTCAACAACACACCTTCATTAGCAACTACCTCAAAGAACTGTCTGAGGTCGATCCAAGCTTTAGCCAAATAGACCTTATCGAGGCACACCAGCAAGGCATAACCGTTGTCGCAAGCTCAACCAACGCTGAACCTTCAGATATTGCAGCCAGACTTGAGCAAGCTGGATTAGAAAATATCCACCAGCAACTTGCAGACCTGACAAGCGGTAAGGCAAACCTGCTTGTTTCACCACCGCAATATCAAGACGACATTGCTTACCTGTATATCATCAGCACTGTCACCCATAAGCATCATGCCGATGATACCCACGAAATCTATTTGTTGATTCGCTATCAGCTCGACGAACTCAATGCGCAGTTGACCTTCCTTGGCGAACGGATCAGTAACAGTGACTACATTATGCTGATCAACGATCAGGCTGAAATCATTTTGTCAGGGCGCCATCAAGGCCAGAGCCTGGCGATTTTTGATGATTTCCAAGCTTATATAAGCGGGCAGTTAACTCCCAATCAGCAAGGTAAAGAGGCTTACAACCCAAGCGACCTGCACGGTTTTACCAACCGCCAAAACCAGGCCATGGTCACCACACTTGCCCCACTGAATTTCCAACTACCGGGCCGTTCGAACTGGTACCTTGCATCAATCACGCCTGAGCATACCGTGACAGCCACCATCGATTACCTCCAGCAATACTTCATGCTGGCACTGATGCTGACAGCCGGTATTGTTGTCATGCTGTCGTTGATGCTCACCCGGCACATTACCGCGCCAATTGCTTCACTCACACGCTTTGCCGCCCAATTCAAGCTTGGCAACTATGGCCGTAGTGAGCGATTTAAGGGACCTTATGAGTTCAAGGTATTGCATGATGCGTTAAATCAGGGGGCTGATAAGATTGCTCATGACACCAAACGGCTCAACCAAGCACTGCATAAAGCCGAGTCCGCCGACAGGGCTAAGTCAGCCTTCCTTGCCAATCTATCCCATGAAATCCGCACCCCGATGAATGGCATGCTGGGCCTATCGCAACTACTGCTCAAGACAGATTTGACTAAAGAGCAAGAACAACATTTGCGTACCCTGCTTGAATCGGGCAAGCACATGATGGCGCTACTGAACGATATTTTGGACTTCTCCAAGATTGAGCAAGGGCAACTAAAGCTGGACCCAACCCACTTCTGCTTTACCGATCTTGTTGGGGCGATAGAAAGCACCTATCACTCCCTAGCGAAAGAAAAAGGTATCGAGTTTGATATCTATTGTGATTTTGACCGTAGGCAGTGGTTCTATGCCGATAAGGCACGTATCCGCCAAATCCTGTTTAACCTGATCAGCAATGCGATTAAATTCACAGAAAAAGGAAAGGTATCGGTATCCCTGTCACTCACACAAGGCGAATCGAATGATGAGCAATACCTACATATCTTGGTTTCAGATACTGGGATTGGTATACCTGCCGACCGTGTCGATCTGATCTTTGACCCATTCGCCCAAGCAGAGGCCTCCACCAGTCGCCGCTTTGGTGGAACCGGATTGGGGCTAAGTATTGTCAAACAACTGGCCCAACTAATGCGGGGGAATATCTCGGTATCCAGCGAGCAAGGTATTGGGTCTTCATTCCAGGTCGATGTCGTTTTACAGCCAGGCCAATATACCGCAGATGAAAGCACGGACATTACCTTCGACAGCCAAGCCTTTGCCAATCTCAAGGTATTGATTGTTGAGGACAACCACCTCAATGTACTAATCATTGAAAGCTTCCTCAAACAACGTGGATTTATTACATCGACAGCTGAAAATGGTGCTGAAGCCCTGAAAGTATTGGAGCACCAAGCCTTTGACCTGATCTTGATGGATAACCACATGCCGGTAATGGATGGTATCGAGGCAACCCAAAGGATCCGCAAACTGCCATCGCCAGCCTGTGAAACACCGATTTTTGCCTGTACTGCTGATGTGTTCGCAGAAACCCAGCGCAATATGCTCAAAGCAGGCGTCGAGTGCATGATCACCAAACCGCTGGATGAGCGTAAGCTGCTTGATGCCCTGCAGCGCTTCAAACACAAAATCACCCGCATGGCTGCTCTTCACAACCAGCATGCTGACAATAAAGTTGAAAGTTTGGAGAGCAAAGCCAGAGAGCTATCACCTACACTTGTTGCTGCAGAGGCTGACATCGACGAGTTGGCCTCTACCTCCACAACCAATAAGGCAGAAGACTTAGACATGGCGGATGATAACCACCTAGATCCAGCAAAATTCCAATATATAGAGCTCAGCCCGCTGCTGGACATGATGGACAATGACCACGCCATAGCCTCACAGTTTTTGCAGATGTTCGCCGCCGAGCATGGCAATGATGTCGAGAAGCTCAAGCAAGCGATTGAAAAGGCAGATTTTGAACAAGCTATCTTGGTCAGTCATTCGCTTAAAGGCGTTGCCGGCAGTGTCAGCGCTACCCAAGTACAGCAAACTGCAATGACGGTCGAGAAGCAATTGAAACAGCATCAATGGCCTAGCCAAGACGAAATCAATGCACTGTGCCAAACACTGACAGCAACCATTGATGAGATACACCAACAGCTTGGCGATATCGAAGATATGGATGAATTCCTGCTGTAGCAATCCAAGGTAATAAAAACTTATCTTCTACTTTCCCATTGAAGCCGATAGGAAAGTAGGAAGAATTCTCCCCCAAAGATCTAGCCGCATTCTCTGAGCAGAATCTCAACCCAGAGCAAGTGCTCAATGCCATCGTTAATGATCTCAATATGGCTTGAGCACATTTCTTTCTTTTCCAAACCACTTCTAGAGCTTCAGATGGGTGTAATGATGCATCCAGTGTGTATATGCGCGATTTTTGTTGCGCATCTTTTCTACA
Organism: Photobacterium rosenbergii; assembly: GCF_003026455.1. GTDB lineage: Bacteria > Pseudomonadota > Gammaproteobacteria > Enterobacterales > Vibrionaceae > Photobacterium > Photobacterium rosenbergii. The sequence continues at coordinate 70,782 of NZ_PYMB01000020.1, read as the reverse complement.
ACACTCAGATTTGGGCGTTCACGACAAGAACAAATGATCGCAAGAGTGATCACATGCTCACACCAACAACACATGTAACCACGGTACAAATCCTCATTACGAATTAGAATATCCACTCAAATATGCTTAATCACGGGAAATTTGAGATCAACGCACACTTTGCGCGGTTTTTTGATTGACAAAATATGCCAAAACGCTAATTATCGAAGCATCAATTGTTCTTAAGCGATCCATCCGCTCAATGACCATGTTTTTGGCCTGATACGGAAAGGTTAAGAAGACGTAATTATAGTTTTGCTAGCAGGAATTTTAGCTAGCATTGATACAAGCCCAACGAGGATAAGGTCGGAAGATATGAGTACTAAACTGGAACAACTGCGCGCGCTAACTACTGTTGTTGCTGATACCGGTGATATTGAAGCTATCAGCAAGTACAAGCCAGAAGATGCAACCACCAACCCATCTCTGATCTTGAAAGCGGCTCAAATTGCTGAGTACGCCCCTCTTATCGAACAGGCCATTGCTTACGCCAAAGCACAAAGTGACAACAAAGAACAACAAGTCCAAGACACTTGTGACATGCTGGCAGTAAACATCGGTAAAGAAATCCTGAATGTGATTCCTGGCCGTATCTCTACTGAAGTTGACGCTCGTCTTTCTTACGATACAGAAGGCAGCATTGCTAAAGCCCGTCAGCTGATCAAAATGTACAACGATGCAGGCATCACCAATGACCGTATCCTGATCAAACTGGCTTCTACTTGGGAAGGTATCCGTGCTGCAGAAGTGCTAGAGAAAGAAGGCATCAACTGTAACCTGACTCTACTATTCTCATTTGCTCAAGCGCGTGCTTGTGCCGAAGCCGGTGTTTACCTGATCTCTCCATTCGTTGGCCGCATCATGGACTGGTACAAAGCTAAAGAAGGCCGTGATTTTGAAGCTGCTGAAGACCCAGGCGTTATCTCTGTAACTAGCATCTACAACTACTACAAAGAGCACGGCTACAACACAGTCGTTATGGGTGCGAGCTTCCGTAACACAGGTGAAATTCTTGAGCTAGCAGGCTGTGACCGCCTAACAATCAGCCCGCAACTACTTCAGGAACTAGAAGATGCACAAGGCGAAGTCGTTCAGAAACTAACGCCTGCGACTGAGATCAAAGAGCGCCCAGCGGCTATGACTCACGCAGAATTCCTATGGGATCACAACCAAGATGCAATGGCCGTTGAGAAACTGGCTGAAGGCATCCGCAACTTCGCGGTAGATCAGGGCAAACTAGAAGCCATGATCGCAGAGCGCCTGTAATCCTACAGATATAATTTTAGAAAGCGGCCAATAGCCGCTTTCTTCCTTTTTCGATTAAGACAAATTCATAGTGGATACAAATATGGAACGTAAAGTGTTGGCAAATGCAATCCGTGCCCTGAGCATGGACGGTGTACAGCAGGCAAACTCTGGTCACCCAGGTGCACCTATGGGTATGGCTGATATTGCCGAGGTACTGTGGCGCGACCACATGAACCACAACCCACAAAACCCTGAGTGGGCTGACCGCGACCGCTTCGTGCTGTCTAACGGCCACGGTTCTATGCTGATTTACTCGCTGCTTCACCTAACAGGTTACGAGCTATCAATTGACGATCTGAAAAACTTCCGTCAGCTACACTCGAAAACACCAGGCCACCCTGAGTACGGTTACGCGCCGGGTATCGAAACCACTACAGGCCCACTAGGCCAGGGCATCACCAATGCTGTGGGTATGGCGATGGCAGAAAAAGCCATGGCTGCGCAGTTCAACCGTGACGGCCACGACATCGTAGACCACTACACATATGCTTTCATGGGCGATGGCTGTCTGATGGAAGGTATCTCTCACGAAGCCTGTTCGCTTGCGGGTACGCTAGGCCTTGGCAAACTAATCGCATTCTGGGATGACAACGGCATCTCAATCGACGGTCACGTTGAAGGTTGGTTCTCTGACGATACGCCTAAGCGTTTCGAAGCTTACGGCTGGCATGTTATCCCAGCAGTAGACGGCCACGACGCAGACGCTATCAACGCGGCTATCGAAGCCGCTAAAGCAGACCCTCGCCCTACGCTGATCTGTACTAAGACTATCATCGGCTTCGGTTCACCTAACAAGTCTGGCTCTCACGACTGTCACGGTGCACCACTAGGCCACGACGAAATCGCAGCAGCGCGTGAGTTCCTAGGTTGGAACCACGGTCCATTCGAAATCCCAGCAGATATCGCTGCTGAGTGGGATGCGAAAGAAGCAGGCGCAGCAAAAGAAGCCGCTTGGAACGAAAAACTTGCCGCTTATGAAGCCGCTCACCCTGAGCTAGCTGCTGAGTTCAAGCGCCGTGTAAACGGTGAACTACCAGCACAGTGGGAAGAAAAAGCGAACGCTATCATTGCTGATCTACAAGCTAACCCAGCAAACATCGCATCACGTAAGGCGTCTCAGAACGCACTAGAAGCGTTCGGCCAGATGCTTCCTGAGTTTATGGGCGGCTCTGCTGACCTAGCACCTTCTAACTTGACTATGTGGTCTGGTTCTAAGTCGCTAGAAGCGAACGACTTCTCTGGTAACTACATCCACTACGGTGTGCGTGAGTTCGGCATGACAGCAATCATGAACGGTATCGCGCTACACGGTGGTTTCGTACCATACGGTGCAACTTTCCTAATGTTCATGGAATACGCGCGTAACGCTATGCGTATGGCAGCGCTGATGAAAGTGCAGAACATCCAGGTTTACACTCACGACTCTATCGGTCTGGGTGAAGATGGCCCGACTCACCAACCGGTTGAGCAGATGGCATCTCTACGCCTGACGCCAAACATGAGCACATGGCGCCCATGTGACCAGGTTGAGTCTGCAGTAGCATGGAAACTGGCTATCGAGCGTAAAGACGGCCCAACGTCGCTTATCTTCTCGCGCCAGAACCTAGCGCAGCAGGAGCGCAGCGAAGCACAGGTTGCTGACATCGCTAAGGGTGCTTACATCCTGAAAGATTGCGAAGGCAAGCCAGAACTTATCCTTATCGCAACCGGTTCTGAAGTTGAACTAGCAGTAGAAGCGGCTGCACAGCTAACTGCTGAAGGTAAGAAAGTACGCGTTGTTTCAATGCCATCTACCGATGCATTCGACAAACAAGATGCCGCTTACCGTGAAGCGGTACTACCATCAGACGTAACTGCACGTATTGCTGTTGAAGCGGGCATCGCTGACTTCTGGTACAAGTACGTAGGTTTCGATGGCCGTATCATCGGTATGACATCTTTCGGTGAGTCAGCCCCTGCTGGCGAGCTATTCAAGATGTTCGGCTTCACGGTTGAAAACGTAGTTGAAACAGCTAAAGAGCTACTAGGTTAATTCACAATTAGCTCAAAATCTTAAAGGCGCTAGGCTACTTGCTTAGCGCCTTTTTTATTAGCTCGAACCACCCACATCATTTACCCCCTCACTAAATTGAAGCACAGGCTCCCTTAACTTCTTATGTTTGGCTGTTGCCCACCCTACAAACTTTACAGTACAATATACCAATAAATAATAATTGATGATTGAGCCATGGAACCATTACATCCCCTTTAATAGCAAAGGAAACACCATGGCAAAGGTAACACCAGAACAAGCACTGAAGACCCGCCAACGAATTTTGGATGCGGTCATTCAATGCCTACTCGACCCACAGATAGGCTACGAAAAGATGACTTACACCCGCTTGCAGACTATGACGGGTATTTCTCGCGGCGGTATTCTCAACCACTTCGGTAAGAAAGCAGCATTTATCTCTGCACTGGACGGTACAATTTTCAATACCGTACTGAACGAACTTGACCTATCGAGCAGGGAAGCGTTCAACGCTTCATTTGAAGTTGCGATGACCCGCCCGAGCTTCCATGCCGTGCTGCAGTTGCTAATCAGCAATGCTTCGCATCACGTCGCCATAGGCCATGCCAAGCAAGCATGGCTAGAACTGGAACAGTTAATTGAGGAGAAACTTGGCGCAGAGGCTAAAAACGACGACCTACCCCGCTTGCTTGGGCGTAGCTTCTTTCTGTTAACTACTCGCAAGGCGGCTTAGCCAGTATCACTAATCAATTATCCAACAACTCATCGAAGTAGCTGCTACCTGGATAACCACGCCCCCTTTTGGTTATTCAGGTTGCCGTTGCGAAAAAGCTTTTATTTCGATAAGTAAAGCCTCTGATCTTAATTAATTTATGCCCTTTTCCCTCTGCCATTTACGTCATTGCATGAATTTTTAGCAACAATCAGCCACCAGCGCATTGCAATTTGTACAAAAAAGAACCCCAAAGGACCATTTTACACCCAAAACAACCAAATTAACTTTGATAGCTTTTGGCTATAACAACTTCATTTCTCAAATAGATTTAACCTATCAAATCAATTGGAAGGTCCAATTTCACTAATTTCGGTGGTCATTGCATTATATCTCCATCGACGCGGGACAGCGTCAAAATTGAATAAATGAGAAAGAGAGTTAAAGCATGATCAATACAGAAATCAAACCATTCCAGGCGACAGCATTCAAAAACGGCGAGTTCGTAGAAATCACTGAGCAGAACGTTAAGGGCAAGTGGGCAGTATTCTTCTTCTACCCAGCAGACTTCACTTTCGTATGTCCAACTGAGCTTGTTGACCTTCAAGAGAAATATGCAGAGCTTCAGTCTCGTGGCGTTGAAGTTTACTCAGTATCAACTGACACTCACTTCTCTCACAAAGCGTGGCACGACACTTCTGACAAGATCGGTACAATCGAGTACTTCATGGTAGGCGACCAGACTGGCACTATCACTAACAACTTCAACGTAATGCGTGAAGGTCAGGGCCTAGCAGACCGTGCTACTTTCCTAATCGACCCAGAAGGTGTTATCCAGGCAATGGAAATCACTGCTGAAGGTATCGGCCGTGACGCTGAAGACCTACTACGCAAGGTTAAAGCTGCACAGTACGTAGCTGCTAACCCAGGCGAAGTTTGCCCAGCTAAATGGAAAGAAGGTGAAGAGACTCTAGCACCATCTCTAGACCTAGTTGGTAAAATCTAAGATCAACTAAATAGCGGACACTATTTAGTTTGACAGGCACGTTTCGGCTTTCCTCCTAAAGGGCTGGGGCGTGCCGCCCCTAATAACCATCAACCCACCACCGAATGTTTGCCGACTTGCGCCCCCTTTTTATTTTCCTTTTAAAGCAAGAAGGTATTGTTCAATACCAAAAACAGAATCTAAGAGTAGGCACGATTATGTTAGATCAAGCAATGAAGCAGCAGCTTAAAGCATATCTAGAAAACCTGAAAACTGATGTAGAGCTAGTACTTAGCCTAAATGAAAGTGAAACGGCAACAAAGCTTCAGGCTTTGGCTGATGATATCGCATCGCTGACAAATAAAATTAAAGTAACCCGCGATGACAACGCCAGCACACGCCAGCCAATCATGCAGGTGATGAACAAAGAAAAAGGCACATCTATTGGCTTCGCTGGCCTACCGATGGGGCATGAGTTTACCTCTCTGGTACTAGCGTTGCTTCATAGTGGTGGCCACCCAATTAAGCTTGATGCCGAAATTATTGAACAAATTAAAGATCTCAACCAGCCATTAGATGTTGAAATCTTTATTTCACTATCGTGCCAGAACTGCCCAGAGGTAGTGCAGGCATTCAACATGATGTCTGCAATTAGCCCGCAAATTAAAACAACAATGATTGACGGCGCAGCATTCCAGGACGAAGTGAAGTCTCGCGATATCATGGCTGTACCAAGCGTCTTTATTAACGGTGAACTATTTGGCCAAGGCCGCATGTCACTTGCCGAAATCCTGAACAAGGTTGATAGCGGCGCAGCAGAGAAAAAAGCAGCAAGCCTAAGCAAGCAAGAACCATTTGATGTTCTTGTTGTAGGTGGCGGCCCAGCGGGTTCTTCAGCAGCTATCTACGCAGCCCGTAAAGGTATCCGTACTGGTGTTGTCGCTGAGCGCTTTGGTGGCCAGGTAATGGACACTATGGCTATCGAAAACTTTATTTCGGTAAAAGCAACAACAGGCCCTAAACTGGTTGCAAGCCTAGAAGAGCACGTAAAAGAATACGGCGTCGAGGTGATGACCGAGCAGCGTGCAGCTAACATCATCGATGCTGAAAAAACTTCTGATGGTTACATCCACGTTGAACTAGAAAGCGGTGCCACGCTAAAAGCTCGCACAGTCATCACCAGCACTGGTGCTCGCTGGCGTGAGATGAATGTTCCTGGTGAACAAGAATACCGTAACAAAGGTGTTGCTTACTGCCCACACTGTGATGGCCCATTGTTCAAAGGCAAGAAAACAGCAGTAATCGGCGGCGGTAACTCTGGTATCGAAGCTGCAATTGACCTGGCAGGTATTGTTGAGCACGTAACCGTTCTTGAATTCGCAGATACACTGCGTGCAGACCAGGTACTGATCGACAAAGCAAACGCAACACCAAACATCGACATCATCAAGATGGCACAGACAACACAGGTTCTGGGCGACGGCAACCGTGTAACAGGTCTTGAGTACAAAGACCGTAACACTGGTGAACTGAAGCAAATCGAACTTGCAGGTATCTTTGTTCAAATCGGCCTGATGCCAAACAGCGAATGGTTGAAAGAGACAAAAGTTGCCCTATCACCTCGCGGTGAAATCGAAATCGACGCACACGGCGCAACTTCGATGAAGGGTGTATTTGCAGCAGGCGATGTGACAACCGTCCCTTACAAGCAGATCATCATCGCCATGGGCGAAGGTGCCAAAGCAAGCCTAGGTGCTTTTGATTACCTAATCCGTAATCCATCACCGGCTAAAGTTGCAGAGACAGCATAAGGTCTTACCAACCTAATAAATTCCAGTCCTTTGTTGAAATAATTACAACGCCACTTCCGAGCAATCAGAAGTGGCTTTTTTGTATTTCGAAAAAGGCTGACGCCAATGTTCGACGCATACAAAAAAGCCCTCGTCTTTCGACAAGGGCTTCAATGTAGTGGCGGAGCGGACGGGACTCGAACCCGCGACCCCCGGCGTGACAGGCCGGTATTCTAACCAACTGAACTACCGCTCCAATTCTGTATGAAATCCGGCATCAAGCCCAATTTCTAGAATGTGGCGGAGAGATAGGGATTTGAACCCTAGATACGCTATTAACGTATGCCGGTTTTCAAGACCGGTGCTTTCAACCACTCAGCCATCTCTCCGTAAGTGCGGCGTATAATATAAAGCTTACCGCGATGTGTAAACCCCCAAAATGTTTGTTTGCTCACACATTAAGCAACAGAAGGCCATCTCATTGGTTTAATCAGCAAAAGAGCACAAAAAAGTAAGTAATCATACTGATTTATCGGGGATTCCCGATCCCCAAAATGCTTGTTTAGGTATTTGTTCTTGGTTCACCAAAGCACGAAGAGACTCAGGAAAAAGGTTCCACTGCTCAATTTCTTTGCAAGGTACCCAGAAAAACTCGAGGTGAGCTTCATTCGATACCACAGGCTCTAAATACGATAAGCCGGTTTCAACCTCAAACAACAGGTTGATTTCAGCCTGTGGTTGCCCATCGAGGAACCACTCATTTTCTGCGGCACCAATAAACCTGCCAACGTCGGCATTTATTGACGCCTCCTCGAACAGTTCACGCGCCAACGCTACTGGTGCCGATTCGCCAAACTCAATGTGTCCCCCGGGCAGGAAAGTCATGGTATCGCCAATAGCCCTGACCAAAAGGATATGGTCACCATCGCGGATCACCCCACGAGCAACGTAATGAAAAGCCACTTTATCTTCCTATATATTGTTTTTCACCAATCTTAACGCAGTGAATCATTGGTCCGAAGTGTTTCCTCCGTGCCCTTGCCGCAATATCAACGCTCTGTAACAGATAAATGCTTCAAACCAGCTATATTTACAGCTAACCTCTTTTTACCTCAACAAACATAAGATTGATAACAATGAAAATTTTCAGCAATTTCGAAAGTGGTAACATCCATATCGTCAGTGCCGATTCGCCAGACAATATCCAGCTAACTATCCCTGCCGACAACCAGTCAGAGATTTCACAATGGTTCCACTTCCGTCTTGAAAGCGAGCCCCAGCAACAACATCAGTTTTCAATCTTAAACCTGGCCAAATCCGCCTACCCAGAAGGATGGCAGGACTATGATGTGGTTGCCTCCTACGATAGGGAAGAATGGTTCCGTATTCCGGCGGAGTTTGATGGCGATACCCTGAGCTTCAAGGTGATCCCAGAATATGGCTCAATGTATTTTGCCTACTTCGCACCTTACAGTTACGACCGCCACCAAGATTTGCTGCACCAAGCGCAAAGCCAGTTCAACTGTAAGCTGGAAACCCTCGGTACTACTCTCGATGGCAACGACATGAGCTTGCTGACTATTGGTGAGCCAACTGATGGAAAGAAAGACATCTGGATCATTGGTCGTCAGCACCCGGGCGAAACCATGGCCGAATGGTTCATCGAAGGCCTGCTTCAGCGCCTGCTCGATGATACCGACACGGTAGCCAAAGCTCTGCTCGATAAAGCGGTATTCCATATCGTGCCGAACATGAATCCGGACGGCAGTATCCGTGGCCACCTGCGGACCAATGCCATTGGTGTCAACCTAAACCGCGAATGGCAAACGCCATCAATGGATAAGAGTCCAGAGGTTTTCCTTGTCCGCGAGCGTATGCTGGCGACTGGTGTCGATATGTTCCTCGACATACACGGTGACGAAGCGATCCCGTATAACTTCGTGGCAGGCAGTGAAGGGATCCCATCCTACAACGAACGTCATGCTGCTTTGGAAAACGCCTTCAAAGCTGCTTTGCTAACTATCACCCCTGAGTTCCAGGTTGCCCATGGCTACGACAAAGACGAGCCAGGCAAGGCTAACCTTACCATAGGCTCAAACTGGGTCGCCGAGCAGTTCAAGTGCCTGTCCTACACCATCGAGATGCCGTTCAAAGATCACATCAGCCACCCTGATGAATTCTATGGCTGGTCACCAGAGCGTAGTGTCGCCTTCGGCCAGGATGTGTTAGCTGCCGTGTGGGCTGTAGTCGATCAGATCTAACGCCTTCTTAAAAACAAAGGCCTTATATACAAAAATGCCGAGTCAGATGACTCGGCATTTTAATTTGGTCTAAACAATTGCTTATGCTTCTTGCTCGACCATAGACTCCAATCGAGTTCGCATCAGTTCGTTAAACACCTTGCGGGCTTCCTGCGCTTCTTCCGAGGCCACCAGCTTATTCTCTTTAGCTGTCATGGCATCGTCCATTAACTGTTGTAGTTGGTCCAAACGTTCTTGCGGCGCATCGCTGAAATCCATACCGGATTCCCCGTTAGCCACCGCTTCGGCACGGATTTTTTTCTTAAGCTTCCACACTTTGTAAAGTGCTTCGCGCTCGGCTTCAGCCGCCGCCATGGCGATTTCTTTCAGCTCCTCGAACTTGGTCAGCGCCATACCTTCATTAGACCATGGGTCGACATCAGGTAACTCCTCGATGTTGATCACCGGATCTTCATAACCTTCCTGGTGGGTCAGATCGAGTGTTGCTGCCTTCACCGCCGACATCATCAGCATTACAGCTATCACCAACAACGGTAAGCCGCCGACGATAGCCGCCGTTTGCAGGGTCGACAAGCCTCCCATGAACAGCAATACCGATGGCATGAATGACAAAGCAAATGCCCAGAATAAGCGGTTCCAGCGCATTGGATCTTCAGTCACGTTGTTTTGCACGACCGATGCCAAAATATAGGAAATCGAATCAAACGTCGTTGCGGTAAAAATCAAACACAGCAGGGTGAATGCTGCGATGACCAAGGTACTAAACGGCAACAGCTCAAGGATAGAGAAAATAGCTTTTGTCGCACCCTCAGAGTTCAAGATGCCAACTACATCCAAAGCACCCGATAGCTGAAGCGACAGACCGTAGTTACCCAAAATCATGAAGAACAAGAAGCATCCCATCGACCCGAAGAATATCGAACCGGTCACCATCTGCTTGATGGTGCGACCACGGGAGATCCTCGCGACAAACAAGCCCATACTCGGGGCAAACACCAGCCACCACGCCCAGTAGAAAATGGTCCAATCCTGCGGGAAATGGGTATTTTCAAACGAGCCATAGCCGCCGAACGGTTCAGCCCATGTTGCCATCACAAAGAAGTTCGACAACATTCGGCCCAGCGAATCCAAGCCTGTTTCCAGCATGAATATCGTTGGCCCTGTCACCAGAATAAAAGCCAGCAGACCCAAAGCTCCCCAGAAGTTGATATTACTGAGGAACTTAATGCCCTTCTCCATACCGGCATACGCCGAGTAGGCGAAGATGGCGGTACAAATCATCAATACGATAACTTGGGTAACCGTATCTTTCGGTACGCCAAATAGGTAGTTGGCACCCTCGGTGATCAACGGCGCAGCCAAGCCCAGCGTTGTAGCACCACCGCCCAGCAAGCCGAAGATAAATAGCACATCGATGACTTTACCCAGCCAACCATAACTGCGGGCTTCCCCGATCACTGGCATCAATGCCGCCGAGACCTTAAGTACAGGCTGCTTGCGCACATAGAAGAAATAAGCAATCGGCAATGCAGGGACCAAATAAATAGACCATGCAATCGGCCCCCAGTGGAACAAGCCATAAGTTGCCGCCCAGCGGACCGCTTCTTCACTACCAGGTTCTAACTGGAACGGAGGCGCTTGGTAGTAATACGCCCACTCAATTGTCCCCCAGTAAAGAATACTGGCACCGATACCCCCACAGAACAGCATGGCCGCCCATGACGCCGTCGTAAACTCGGGCTGCTCATCAGGATCGCCCAGTTTGATTTGGCCGATATCGGAAAAAACGATGTAAATCATAAAGAAGAATGCACCGACACCAAGCGCCAAATAGAGGAAACCGAGTTTATCGGTCATAAACGTTTTGGCGACAGCAATCCATTCTGCCCCTTGCGCCGGAAACAGCAGCAAAGGCACCACAACCGAGATCAACATCCCCAACGCCCCGAAGAACGTTGGTTTATCAATCAATTCAAAGTGTTTGCGAGAAAACACGTTAGCTCCTTAAAATTAAAACCCAGCAATGGGTAAAACGGATAATCCGAGGAAAGGGCTAGCGCTTCAAACCAAGATTCTAATCAAGACCATGAAAAAAGCTTATTATTAGCTGACATAAATATTCAGCCGTATATAATGTTAGACTTATGACCAAAATCCAGTAGGATTGACGGTGATAAACCCTAAATCAGTAGAGGCGCGCTGCCTATAAGTAACCGTGTGGAGGGTGATACCTTTGAAGCCGGAGAAAGGAGTCAGCGCCGAAGTGACTGCAGCCATCAACTCAGTCGCTGGGTCTGTGTCGAATAGGCACAGAACTGCCATAGTATTTACCTATGGAGCGCTACCTGAGGGGGTAACAAGTCTTCTTTTTCTGCGTCTTAGTTACACTTCCTTTCGGTAGATCTCCACCTGAAACACATAGGTGTGATGAGATCATGAACCTTGTCGATTTCTCGGACTCGCTAATGTCCGTTATCCCTGCCATGCTGGCTGTTATCCTTGCGGTCACCACCAGGCGGGTTTTGCTTTCCCTCGGCGCGGGTATCTTTGCCGGCGCAATGATGCTTAACCAGTACTCTCCGCTCGAATCTCTGCAATATTTGGTCAGCAAAGTGCTGGCAATTGTGTGGGTTGACGGTGCGATGAACAGTGATAACGTCAACATGATTATCTTCATGTTGCTACTTGGCGCGCTGATCAGCCTGATGAGCGTCTCCGGTGCTACCCAGGCATTCGCCGACTGGGCAGCGGTTCGCTGTAAAGACCGCCGCAGTGCCAAGTCACTGACGGGCTTGATGGTCTTTATCTTTTTCATCGATGATTTCTTCCACAGCCTATCGGTAGGTGCTATCTGCCGTCCGGTTACCGACCGGTTCAATATTTCACGTGCCAAACTGGCTTACCTGCTGGACTCCACGGCTGCGCCGGTTTGCGTATTGATGCCAATCTCTTCATGGGGTGCCTACATCATCGCGCTCGTTGGCGGTATCATGGTGGCACATGGCGTGACCGATCAGAGTCCAATCTCGGCGTTTGTCGAGATGATGCCAATGAACCTATACGCGGTATTCACTCTGGTGATGGTGCTGTGTGTGATTGCGTTCCAGTTAGATATCGGTCCGATGCGCAAGCATGAGAAGTGGGCACTTGAAGGCAAGCTATGGGATGAATCGAAAGGCAAGCCAGCCGGTCTAGACGTAGAAACACCAGAATCAGCCACAGGTGGCATGATCGATATGGTATTGCCTATCCTGACCCTGACTATGGCAACCGTATTTTTCATGGTGCAGTCAGGCGCGGATGTATTGGCCGCCAACGGTGAAGCTTTCAGCGTGATCGGCTCTTTCGAGAACACCAATGTGGGTTCGTCGCTTGTTTACGGTGCAATCTGCAGCTTGGTAGTCTCTATCGGCCTTGCCCTTCGCCTTAAGCTGGATGCCGGCAGCTGGATGAAAGCTGCCCCACAAGGCATTTCTGCTATGATGCCAGCCATCATTATCCTGTTTTTTGCCTGGACAATTGGTGCGGTTGTACGTGACATGCAAACCGGTATCTACCTGGCTTCAATGTCTAACGGTAACCTGCCGGTTGAGCTGCTTCCTGCTGTTGTCTTCCTGCTATCTTGTGCCATGGCATTTGCAACTGGCACCAGCTGGGGTACGTTCGGCATCATGCTACCGCTAGCCGGGGATATTGCTGCAGCCAGTGACATCGCCCTGCTGCTTCCTATGCTGTCTGCAGTACTAGCAGGTGCGGTATTTGGCGATCACAGCTCACCGATTTCAAGCACCAGTATCTTGTCAGCAACAGGGGCAGGCTGCCACCACATGGACCATGTGATGACCCAACTTCCATACGCTTGTTCGGTCGCATTCGGTGCCCTACTCGGTTACCTCGCTATCGGCTACACCCATTCAGCATGGGCGGGTGTGGCAGTAAGTGGCCTGTGGTTCATGGCGTTCTGCGCCTTTGCTGTTCGCAAGAGTAAGCCTGTTGTCGCTGCTGAGCCTGTTACTAACTAAGTATTCGACTGAATTAACGACTAGCGTCAAAAAAGAGCAAGGCAAAAGCCTTGCTCTTTTTTTATCAAACTCACAACTACTGGCTGTGTTTTATCTTCAAATCGGAAAAATAAGCATCATTGCCGGGCTCGGTAATAAACCCAATAACCCCTTTATGCTCAGAGCCGTGAAATAGGCGATCCACCACCAATACTTTTTCGCCATCGATATAGAAAATCGCTTGGTTATTATTGATTTCGGCTTTCAGGTTAAACCACTGGCCGGGACGAATATTGGCCGCACTTTCAAATTTGCCCGGGTCTGACTCTCGCAATTGCTCTGCCGTATAGTCAGGGTAAGAAAAATACTGCACCGTCATTTCGCGCTGCGCTTCATCCTCTGAGACTGCATTGGTAGGACGGAAATAGACGCCTTCATATTTAGACAAATCTTCACTAACCCTAAAGACAATACCCACAAAGCCATTTGCCGTTGCTTCTGCATCCTGCTGCGACTCACCGGCCAAATTGATTTCAATCGTACCGTCTCGGAACGGAATGGTTTCTAGGGCAAGATATGTACAGTGATCACATCCCCCTTGCTCAGCAGACTTATGTTCAGGTGACACCGCCACATGTATGCCTTTCTGACCATGGTAATCAACCACTTCGGCCTTCACGCCTTGCGCCGTCGTTTTATCCAAGGTATCGAGAGGGTACTCTTCAAACTCCAATGCCAACGCTACCGTCGCAAACAGCCCCATAGACAATGAAATCAACCACATGCTCAATACATTCGTTCGCTGTACTTGTCTGTTCATAGCCATATACCTAGCAGGATATTTATTTCAAGTTAGCTGAAAAGAAATTCACCCTTTGCTCAAAAATAAGACAACATTCTCTGTGATGAAAATAAAGTTATGCACAATGTCATACTTTTTAGGCATCTCAATCCAATATGAAGTACAAATCATTACAATAAGCTACTGAACACTATACAAGCACTTTTATATTCTTATTTACTGCGATTGTTCCAAATTAAACAATCGTTTGTATTTTTATTGATGATTTTCACACAGCAAAGCTTAATCGGAACACGACCATGAGAATTGGAATTTTATACGGCGGAGAGTCAAGCGAGCGCGAAGTCTCTTTAAAATCGGGCAACTGTATTGCTGATGCCGTTGAATCACTGGGTTATGAAGCTATCAAGATTGATCCCCGCCACATTGATATCACCCTGCAAGGCTTCTTCAACCTCGACAAAGTTTTCATTGCCCTTCATGGCGGTATGGGTGAAAGCGGGCACCTACAAGCCCTGCTAGATTTGCTCAAAATCCCCTATACCGGAAGTGGCCTTTTGGCCTCGTCCATTTCACTCAACAAGCTCAAGACCAAAGAGATCTGGCGCTCTAATGGTCTGCAAACCGCGAACTGGATCAAGGTCAACAAGCACACGCCGACCGACACCATCAAAACTACCCTGGCCGATCTAACTTACCCCGTCGTCGTCAAACCGGTGAACCAAGGTTGCAGTATCGGTGTATCTAAAGCTTCTTCGTCTGATGAGCTTTATAATGCGCTGATTGATGCGTTTGAATACGATGATGAGATTCTGGTCGAGCAATTCATCACTGGCCGAGAATACACCTGCGCGATTCTTGATGGTAAAGCGCTCCCTGTTGTTCAGATAAAATCCGACAGCTTCTTCGATTGGGATGCAAAATTCGGTAATCAAACTGCGACTTACCATTGCCCATCAGATTTGACGGCGGAACAAGAAAAAGCCATGCAGGAAGCGGCGCTTACCGCCTACAAAACGTTGGGCTGTCGAGGATGGGGACGGGTTGATACATTCCTTGATAACCAAGGGAAAATCTGGCTGATCGAGATGAACACGGTACCGGGCATGACGACCCGCAGTGTCTTCCCGATGGCAACTAAAGAAGCCGGCATGAGCTTCGAAGACACCATCGCCGCGTTGCTAGAAAGCGCGACGTATGATGATGTGAAATAACGCTTATATCATTGCCCCATATCGGCGATCCATATTGGGTCAGCTGCACCAATATGGGGCGTGACAAATCCAGATTAGTTCAAGATAATTGACTTACCCAAAGCAACCACCCCTCTGGCACGAATCATGCTAACTTTTCTTTTTAAAGGAGAGGTAAGCATGAAAAAGCTTTTAGTATCAATAATTTCAGTTTTATCAATCAATGCCCACGCCTTAGAGCACAGCGAGATCAACGACGCTCGTATCCCGGGTATCAAAACAGCGGTCGAAGCCTACAATGCAGAATTCAGCCAAGCTTATTCACCACTACTGGCCGATGTAGAAAGCATCGGCAGCAGTATTGGTGAAATGATCAACACCGCTGTCATTACGGGTAACCAAAGCCGTATGCTGTCAAACTGCTCACTTAACGCAACAGGCATTGCAACCCGTCAGACCACTGCAGATGTCGCCCTCGATGCCGAACAGCTTATGTCAGACACCCAATATCATTTCTGGGGCAGTTACAGTCCAACAGTAGAACAACAACTGGTTGGTATTTCAAAGTACCTCTCTATCAAAGCCCCTCAATCAGGCTTGTCGCTTGCTACACCTAACGGTAGCCAGTGGTTTGATCTAGAGCAGGAAGAAGTAAAAAGCTCTGAAGGTTGGCAGGCAATGGACCAATATCAGGACGGTACCCGTTTTGTCGTCGGCATAGGGCTAATGGATGATTTGATCAGAGATAACAGCCATTATATTTATGCAGAAAAGATTAATGGCGAGGTCATTTTTATAGATGGCCAAACGAACCTAAGTACCGATATTGAGCCAACTTACCTCACCGACAAGTTCGACTTCAGCCACCTGAACATTCCACTGGTAACTGGGCTAATGTTCTGGGCGCTTGAGCCAACGAGCTAAAACATCAGGAATGCCTAACTCCACACCATACGGAGTTAGGCAACACTAAATAGTAAGTTCTGCAACTTCATTTTCAGTCGGAACACAATCTACCAAACACCCCTGAAGCCATTGGCTAAAACGATATTCCAAATCACTGGGCGTGCGCTTTTGGGATAGCAAAATGTATTTATGACCAGACCGGATAAACCCAAATGGCGCTATCAAATTTCCTCGCTTGATGTCATCCACCACCAAGGGATAAGACCCCAGTGCAGCCCCCAAACCATCCACCGCCGCCTGAAAGCAAAAATAGAAATGAGCGAATGTTTGGTGGCTATTACCAACCAATCCGTGATGACCCGAAGCATTAATCCAATCATCCCAAGCTGATTGTCTTGTCTGACTATGTAGCCGTTTTATACCGGCCAAATCATGCTTAACCTGCTGCCAATAATCCGGAGAGAAAACAGGCCCAACCCATTCATCAACTAGGTTGAGTGTGTTGTAGTCATGTTCAACCCTAAAATCGTCACGGCGGATCGCCAAAGATAGCCCTGTCGTTCCAAGTGTGACTGCCCCACCGGCTGTCGAGAGACGAATATCAGCGCCCTCTACCTCATTATGAAAGTCAGCCAAGCGCGGCATTAACCAGCGCATGGTCAGCGTCGGCTCACAAGATATCTCGAGGCACTGCTGCTGGTTTTGCATTAATTGGCCCACACCGTCTTCAAGGGCGGAAAATGCAGTCTGAGTATGCTGCTTGAGCAGTTCCCCTTCTTGGGTCAAATAAAGATGACGCCCCTGTTTATAGAACAGCGCATGGCCAAGAAAACCTTCCAGCACCTTTATCTGCTTACTTACCGCCCCATGGGTAATATTTAGCCGGTTTGCCGCTTCACTCAAACTCGGTGATGAGGCCGCGACATGGAAAATGTGGAAAGCTTTTAGGTGTCGCATATGTGATTTTTTCTCACAGGTTAGGAGAGCGTATTTCGATTATAGCGAGCACAAATCTACTCTACAATCGGGACTATCAAATACGCAGTCTTAACCGTAGTCCAAGGTTTTAAATAGTTTTAGGAGTCGACGTGGAATTAATTAGCTTAGCGTTATTGGGTATTTTAATTGTGATAAGCCCCGGTGCTGACTTTGTTTTAGTGCTTAAAAACAGTATCGGAAAAGGGCGCCAAGCCGGGTTGTGGACCGCAGCGGGGATCAGTGCTGCCATCTTTATCCACATCAGCTACTCGATGCTGGGAATGAGTTACCTAATCTCACAGAATGAGATGCTGTTCAATGCCATCCGCTATGCCTGCTCAGGCTACTTGATCTACCTCGGCATAAAAGGGTTAATGACGGCCAATGAAGGCTTGGCGAAGATTGAAACGGATACTGTTAAAAAGCGAGCAAGCCGATATTTCCTGCAGGGTTTCCTATGTAATGTACTCAACCCAAAAACAATGCTGTTCTTCTTGAGTATCTTCAGTCAACTCGTTGCTCCAGACAATGCTCAGAACTCACCGGCTTTCTTTTACGGTGGTTACATGGTTGCGCTGCACGGTATCTGGTTTTGCCTAGTGGCCATTATCTTCACGTCTGCATCACTACAATCGACTATGCAGCGGCTGAAGAAACGACTCAACCAAGCCTGTGGGGTAGGCTTGATTGCCTTTGGTAGCATACTGGCTTTCCAATCATAAATTTATCTATCAACAACAAACACAAAAAAGCCGGTAAGTCCCTATGGGCCTTACCGGCAAACTGTCAGAGTTCCCCTCAGACAACAGAACACATCTAACCTAAATGGATTTTCTCCATTTGGTTTTAAGCTAGATCTTCGCCATTGCTCGCAATGACTTTTTTATACCAGTAGAAGGATTTCTTGGGGGTACGATCCAAACTACCGTTGCCTTCGTTATCGCGGTCGACATAGATAAAGCCATAACGCTTGCTCATTTCACCCGTCGACGCCGCAACCAAATCAATACAGCCCCAAGGTGTGTAACCCATCAACGGCACACCGTCAGCAATTGCATCCTTCATCGCTTCAACGTGGGAGCGCAGGTAGTCGATACGGTAGTCATCGTTGATCTCACCGTTCTCATCGATAGTGTCTTTGGCACCTAGGCCGTTCTCTACCAAGAACAATGGCTTTTGGTAACGGTCATACAGCGAGTTCATGGTGATACGCAGGCCAAGTGGGTCAATAACCCATCCCCAGTCACTGGCTTCCAAGTGCGGGTTTTTAATCGACTTCACCACGTTCGCCGCGCTGGTGTTGCCGTCGTTCATATCGGCAGAAGCACAGCGAGACGCATAGTAGCTAAATGAAATGAAGTCGACGGTATTTTTCAAGATCTCGAAGTCTTCTTCATGGATTTCCAGCTTCACGCCTTTCTCATCAAACACTTTCTGGGCATAAGACGGGTAGTAGCCGCGTGACTGAACATCAATAAAGAACAGGTTTTCGCGATCTTTTTGCATCGCCGTGAAAACATCTTCCGGCTTGCATGAATACGGGTAGAACTGGCCACCAGCCAACATACAACCCACTTGGTTTTCTGGGTTAATCTCATGGGCGATCTTGGTCACCAGTGCGCTAGCTACCAACTCGTGGTGTGCCGCTTGATATTTGACTTGATCGTGGTTCTCGCCTTCCTGGAAAGCGATACCGGCACCGGAGAACGGGCTAGCCAGCAGGATATTGATCTCGTTGAACGTCAGCCAGTATTTAACCAAGCCATCAAAGGCTTCGAAGCAGGTACGGGCATAGCGCTCAAAGAAAGTGATCATCTTGCGGTTACGCCAAGAGCCATACTCGTTGACTAGGTGCATAGGCACATCGAAGTGGCAAAGGGTCACCAACGGCTCGATGCCGTATTTTTTACACTCTTCGAAGACCGAGCGGTAGAAATCAATACCCGCTTGGTTCGGGGTTTCTTCGTCGCCATTAGGGAAGATACGCGCCCAGGCAATTGACATGCGGAAAACCTTGAAGCCCATCTCGGCCAGCATCGCAATGTCTTCTTTGTAACGGTGGTAGAAATCAATAGCCTGATGGCTTGGGTAGAATTCGTCCGCGTCTAATTCCACTTTATCAACCTGACCCAGCTTAACCGGCATCCGGTTTTCACCGTAAGGGATCATATCTACTGTGGTTAGCCCCTTGCCGCCTTCACGGTAAGCACCTTCAGATTGGTTTGCCGCAATCGCGCCGCCCCATAGAAACCCTTCCGGGAATTTAATATCAGACATGGTTTGCCTCTTGTATTTTCGCTAATTACCGCACGTTACCGCGAATTGTTACAAAGCCACCTCGTTTAGAGGTGGCTCATTTTACTCTTCAGTGAACACTATGCCGTGGCAGGTTTTGCTGTCACTGGTGTTTCAGCTTCTTCAGCGCTTTCTTTCGCTGATTCTTTAGCTGCCGTCGGGTTTGCTTCATCTTCGTCGTTAGGAATATCTTCAAAGCCTAGGACAAGCGTCAGTACGAAAGATAGAACTACTGACAGTGCCATCAAGCCAAGTACCCATACAAGGCTCATCGGGTCGTTGACGTCGATAAACTGGACACTTGTGAACAGGCTAGGTGCTGCCATCGAGTGACTTGCAATTCCCGCCATACCCGCAAGGCCACCAACGATAAAGCCAGTGATAAGCGTAGCGATTAGAGGGCGTTTCAGGCGAACCAATACACCGTATAGTGCAGGCTCAGAGATACCAGCCATCAGTGCAGAGGCACCTGCCGCCATAGAAGTTTGCTTAAGTGCAATGTTCTTAGTTTTCCATGCTACTGCCAGACACGCACCACCCATACCGATGTTCGCGCCGATTTCAGATGGCATTACCATGGCTTCAGTTCCGGTTTCAGCAATGGTCTGGATGATTGTTGGGGTAAATACGCGGTGCATACCGGTAAGTACCAATAGCGGCCATAGTGCACCCATGATAGCAACAGCCAGTGGACCCAACGCGCCGTGGATTGTGTATACCAGCGCCGAAATTGCAGTACCGATCCAGATACCCATAGGACCAACAAGTAGGATACCGATTGGCGCGGCAATCAATACGATCAGCATAGGTTTCAGGAAGTTCTTCGTCACAGCAGGTGTGATGCTATCTACCCAACGCTCGATGTACGACTGGATCCAAGTCATGATAAGGACTGGAATAACCGTGTAGGTGTAACGTACTGACGTTACTGGGATACCGAACAATTCAACCGCACGACCATCAGCAGCCTGAGCCATCAAATCAATAAAGTTCGGGTGAACCAACACACCGGCAATACCGATTGCCAGTGACATATTGGTTTTGAATTTAATCGCAGCCGATGCCGCTACCATGATAGGCAGGAAGAAGAATGCGCCGTCACCAATAGTGTTTAGCAAAATGATCGTCGAGTGATCGGCTTCGTAGATGTTGAACATCAATAGTAGCATCGCAGCCAGTTTAACCATCGAGCCACCGATAATCGCAGGGATCAGTGGCGACATGGTGCCTACTAGTGCGTCAAGCATTTTGGCGCCAATCACTTTTGGCGTCAGCTTAACTTTTGGTGCCGGAATATCTTCAGAAGATGCGCCGTCAAAGTTTAGCAGTTTCATCACTTCTTTATAGGCAGCAGCTACATTGTTACCAATGATCACCTGACATTGATCACCATTGTGCACGACACCCATGACACCCTTCACGCCTTTAATGGCTGCGGCATCAATTTTCGCTTCATCTTTCAATACGAAACGTAGGCGGGTCATACAATGGGTAAGAGCAACAACGTTATTGGCGCCCCCCAATTTTTCAACGACCGAGCGGGCTACCGCGCTGAATTCTTTCGACATTTTCTCAACTCCTGCGTGTACGGAGAATAGTTGGCTAGCGTAAATTGCGGCCTATTCCCCAATAAAATGCGTTAAATGTCACCCGATAAAATGTAAATTCTGGTGACCATCAATTTGTTATTTTGCTTACTGGTTGATTTCACTCACCAGTTGACCAATGGCTTGCCAATCGCCTTGGTCAATTAAATCGTTCGGAACCATCCAGGTGCCACCACAAGCAATGACTTTTTCCAGTGCCAGATAGTCCGCCACATTGGCTGGGCTAATCCCACCTGTTGGCATAAACTCAACCGGATAAACCGCCGATAGTGCTTTTAGCATGCCAATGCCACCTGAAGGCTCCGCCGGGAAGAACTTCAATGTTTTCAGGCCAAGCGACATCGCCTGTTCCACTAGACTCGGATTGTTGACACCCGGGATAACGGCCACATTCTTCTGCTGGCAGTACGCCACTGTTGTCGGGTTCAAGCCTGGACTAACAATGAAATCAGCACCCGCTTCAACTGCCTGATCAACCTGCTCGGTTGTCAAAACTGTACCGGCCCCGATTAGCATGTCCGGGTAGGCTTCGCGCATCAGGCGGATAGATTCCGCCGCCGCTTCGGTGCGAAAAGTAATTTCGGCACACGGCAAACCGTTCTCTACCAACACCTTCGCTAGTGGTTTTGCTTTGTCAGCCTGTTTGATAGCAATGACTGGCACGACCTTCATCGCACTGAGTTTGCTTTCAATCGTCTGTTCCATTTCTCTCCCCCTCTCCATGGCACAACCGTTCTCTAAATCCGGAACAAAATTGTTGCTGTGCTGAACATGGTGTTTTGATGAATTCTTGATTCAGTGGTTCACAACCATTCAAGTTACGGGTAACATGTTACCAATAACATTCGTAAAATAAACCCGATTTTGAAGATCATCTGAAAAATGAGATCCAGATCAGAAAAAGATTCAAGGAGCTTATATGGTGGGGAAAAGCATCATAGTGATGGGGGTATCGGCATCAGGGAAAAGTACTATCGGTTTTGAGCTTGCCCAGCGCATTGGGGGTAAGTTTATCGATGGTGATGACCTGCACCCGAAAGCCAACATCCTGAAAATGGCCCAAGGGGAACCACTGAACGACCACGACCGTGAGCCTTGGCTTGAGCGGGTCCGTGATGCCGCATTCAGCATCGAAAGCAAAAACGAAACTGGCGTCATTGTTTGTTCGGCACTGAAAAAATGTTACCGGGAACAGATTCGTGAGGGGAATCACAATTTGGCCTTCTTGTACCTGTCTGGATCTCAAGAAGTGATCAGGGAGCGTATCCGGCTTCGCCAAGGGCATTTCATGAAAGAGAATATGATTGCCAGCCAGTTTGCGGTACTGGAAACACCTGTCAACGAGGCAGATGTCATCACCGTGGACATTGACCAAAGTATCGAAGCCATTTTGGACAACGCAGTTGCCCAACTGACAGAGCAAACTGAAACAGAACAAGCGATGTCAATGCCTGCAACCGCCCAGGAGATCACCGCATGATCCACCCAACCATTACCTTGATCACCGAACGTATCAAAGCCCGCAGCCAAGTTATCCGTGCGAACTTTGAAGACAAAACAGCGTATCAGGCTGAGCAAGGAAAAGGTCGAGCCAGCCTGTCCTGTGGCAACCTTGCCCACGCAGTAGCGGCCTCGTGCCAGCAAGAGAAGCAGCAGATCCTCGATTTCACCCGTGCCAACCTTGCTATTGTCTCGTCTTACAATGACATGCTGAGCGCCCACCAGCTCTACAAAAACTATCCGGACCAAATCAAGTCGGCGCTGCAGTCGCTGGGACACACGGCGCAAATCGCCGGTTGTGTACCCGCGATGTGCGACGGGGTAACCCAGGGCCAGCCGGGTATGGATATGTCACTGTTCTCGCGTGACTTAATTGCCCAGTCAACGGCCTTCTCGCTGAGCCACAATGTATTCGATGCCACCTTGCTACTGGGCATTTGCGACAAAATTGCCCCTGGCCAGTTAATGGGAGCACTTAGCTACGCTCATTTGCCTACCGCCTTCATTCCAGCTGGTCCAATGCCAACAGGTATTACCAACGATAAGAAAGTGGCTGTACGCCAGCAATATGTCGCTGGAGAAGTGGGCAAGGATGCGTTGCTAGAGATGGAGTGCCAAGCCTACCATTCCGGTGGTACCTGCACGTTCTACGGCACAGCCAATACCAACCAGCTAGTGTTCGAAGCCATGGGATTGATGCTGCCTGGCTCGGCTTTTGTGGCACCGAATACCGAATTACGCTCAGCCCTTACAGAACACGCCAGTCTTGCATTGGCATCCATGACTGCGGACTCCCCTAACTACCGCCCTCTTGTTGACGTATTCACAGCTGAAAACTTGGTCAATGGCGTGGTCGCCCTGCTAGCCTCAGGCGGCAGTACCAACCACACTATCCATATGCTGGCTATTGCCCGCGCAGGCGGCCTCATCCTTACCTGGGATGATATCAGCGAGCTATCTGACATCGTGCCGCTACTAGCCAAGATGTACCCTAACGGCCCTGCGGATATCAACGCCTTCGAGCAAGCGGGCGGTGTACCGGCACTGATGAAAACACTGCATGAACGCGGTCTGCTGAACTCAGACGTGAAAACGGTGTTTGGCGAGTTTGCCGATCAGCTTACCCAGCCAGCTATCACTGATAGCAAGCTGGTATGGCAACCTGTTGGCGAGAGCAGCAACGCTGAAGTGATCGCGACCATTGGCCAGGCATTCAACCAAACTGGCGGGACCAAAGTCCTCAAGGGGAATTTGGGACAGGCCGTTATCAAGGTCTCTGCGGTCAAGCAAGAACACCAGTTTATTGAAGCCCCTGCGAAGGTCTTCCGCTGCCAGCATGATGTTGAAGCGGCCTATAAGGCCGGTGAGTTCACCGGGGACTGCGTTATTGTCGTCAGCCACAATGGCCCTGCCGCCAATGGTATGCCGGAACTACACAAGCTGATGCCAATCCTTGGCAATATCCAAAAAGCCGGCCACCAGGTCGCTTTGGTTACTGACGGCCGCTTGTCTGGCGCATCAGGTAAGATCCCAGCAGCTATCCATGTATCACCGGAAGCGCTACGCGGCGGTGCCATCGGCATGATTAAAGATGGCGATATCGTGAAACTCGACTGTAGCACCGGCCTGCTGGAAGTCGCGGTTGATTTTGATCAGCGCCAGCCAGTCCAACTTGATACCGAAGCCAGCCAGATCACCTGGGGCCGAGATATCTTCAAGGTGATGCGTGAAAATGTTGGCGGTGCCGACGAAGGCGCGAGCTTCTTGTTCTAAGCGAGCAGCAGCACAAACAAAAATGGGAGCACTTGCTCCCATTTTTTATTGGCCCTTCTCTACAAGCTTTCGCCCCTGCTAATCGTGAAGCCCATATCAAAGACATTGCGCTCGCTGCGCTTGCCGTCAAGCGCCTGGAGCAGAAGCTCCGCACTCTTCTCGCCGATTTGGTATCGCGGGGTATAAATACTGGTTAGGCGTGGCGTAATAGCCTGGCCGATATCCAGGGCGTTGTAACCAACGACACTGATTGTCTTAGGCACTTCAATACCCCGCTCATTACAGGCAAGGATAGTACCGATAGCGATATCATCATTAGTACAGAACACACCATCTAACTCCGGGCACTCTGCCAAGGCACGGCTCAGCAATTCTCCACCGAGGGTGAAGCTGGAGTGTTCATGGGTCAGGATATGGTATTTCGGCAAACCAGCCTCTTCCATCGCCTTGTCATAGCCTTCCATACGCAGTTTGGTACGGGTATCCAAGCGGGCACCAAAGTAGGCAATATGGCGCTTGCCCTTATCGAGCATAGTTTTCACCGCCGTATAAGATGCATGGATATGATCCAGCCCCACCACCATATCGACAGGGTGACTCGGTAGCTCCATCGCTTCAACCACCGGCACCCCGGCAGTTTTTATCATCTGTAGCGTACGCTCGGTATGGGACGTACCGGTCAAGATAAGCCCGTCGACCTGATAAGAAAGCAAGGAGGCAATTTTGCGCTCTTCAATTTCTTCATCGTAACTAAAGTGGGCAATAAGGATTTCGTAGCCGTTAGCATTGGTAACCGCTTCAATACCTTGGGCAAAACTGGCAAAGACCTGGTTAGACAAGGAAGGCAGCAATACCCCTATTGCTTTGCTGGAAGACTTCGACAGCATGGCTGGGGCGCGGTTTTGGATATACCCCAGCTCTTCCACCACTTCGGCGATCTTATCCCTTGTCTTGGCTGACACTGATTCAGGGTTGCGCATGTAGCGGCTGACAGTCATTTTGGTGATGCCGACACGGTCAGCAATATCTTGCAGGGTAGGACGCGCTTTTCGTTGTTCTTGTGTCATAACAATAGGATAAGTTACTGCTAGGTTTTAAATGTTACAGTAACATATCACTGTAACAACTATAACGCTATCCCAAAATGACAATGTCAGTCTCTTTCTGCCAGCCATCTGCAATTCAAGACTGGGATTAATCCGAACGGCCCCGCCCTTCAATAGCCCACTGCTCGACAACCATACCGTCACGGACACCATAAAGCACATCAAAATTATGCAAGGTTGTGTCGCAATGGCTAGGAAGCATAGTTAGCACCTCCCCAACCTTCAATTGTCGGTGGCCTTCAGGCAGGTGCAGGATCCCATGCTCATCACCGCCACATTGGTAAGTCACTTCCGGGTAGGTCGTCACCTTCGGCATGCCCAAGTCAATCGAAAGTGATTTCATACCCGCATCAACAACGGCACGATTCGCAGCAGGATGGCTGATAACGGTCGTCAGCACCTTGAGGGCAGGGCTAAACTGGCGGTTCGTGACATCACATAACTCATCACCAATAGCGGCATAAGTTGCGTCCATAAATATATATGAACCAGACTGGATTTCGGTATAGCCAAGCCCCGGATAAGCAGCAAACGTCCCGGTACCGCCACCAGAGACGATCCCTGGCTTCAAGTCACGAGGAGCAAGCGTAGTATCAATAAAAGCGAACACATCACGTACAGCATCAAAAGCAGTCTGCTGCCGGACTTGATAGCCTTTAACCAACTGCAAGTGCCCACTGTATGCTTGGATGCCATCATAACGGACACCTTCTGTGCGATTAATTAGCTCAATAAGTTCAACCAGAGACTCATCAGGCATTACCCCACAGCGCATCTGGCCACTTTCGACCTCGACCAGCAAACCTACTTCAATTCCTGTCTCGGTTGCTAAGCGAGCAATAGCCTTCACATGTTCAGGGTGGTCGATTACTTGGCGTATTACTGTTTTGGGGTGCTCTTTACACAAGGCAATTAGGCGATGGTATTTGACCGCACCTGCAATGGGGGTTGTGATCAACACATCATGGATTCCCCCCTTGGCCATAACTTCTGCTTCACCGAGTTTGGATGTACAAATGCCAACAGCACCGGCATCAATTTGCATCTGTGCCAATGCCGGAATTTTATGCGCCTTGGTATGGGGACGAAGGGTTAAGCCCAGCAAATCTATTTGCTGTTGCATCTCTTTGATATTTTGGGTCATCTTATCAAGATCAGCAATCAAAGCCGGGGTATCTAACTGGGTGATGGGAAAAGGAGTGTTCAAAATATACGCCAACGAATACAAACCATATGAGAATAAAATGTACCACAGATATTCCCCACAGACCTTAATGGCATTTTTCAGTTACGTTTAGTGATGAGATGCTCAGTTTTATTGCTTACATCTTTTTATGCTTTAGATATCATAATAAGCTCAATTTTTATATTGTATTTACCATTACCGAGATTCTTCTTATAATAACCTTAGCTTTCTTACGGTTATTTGCTCATCATAGTGTGATGATAAAGAATTCCTCATTTCACAGTTACAACTCATTAGAAATAATATCTAGCCTGAACTTATAGTTAGCTGAAAATTTAACCTTGCAAATACAAAGGTTGTTTACAGATGAAATAACTATTTACCCGGTACAACAGTCCCTACCTGAACAATACAGTTGGTTACAAAGCGGTTTTATATATTGGTGACAGATTTCAATGCTAAAGCATTAGAAACACTACTATAAATAGGGGATTTATTATGTCAGGCTTTAAAATTACCCACCGCAGCGCCACCAAGCTTTCAGAGCGAGTTGCCTATCAAATCACGCAGTTCCTTAAATTCTCCCTGAACCTGTTCTATGGTAAAAAATACGCCAAACGTGCTGTTATCCTTGAGACCATTGCCGCCGTACCGGGTATGGTTGCCGGTATGTTCAACCACCTTAAATCTCTGCGCAGGATGAGAGATGACGCAGGCTGGATCAAAGAGCTGCTGGATGAAGCGCAGAACGAGCGGATGCATTTAATGATCTTCCTTGATATTGCTAAGCCGAGCTGGATAGAAAGGCTATTGGTATTGCTCGGACAAGGTGTCTTTCTTGTGGTGTACAGCTTTATCTATTTGTTGTCATCGCGTATCGCCCACCGGGTGGTCGGATACTTTGAGGAAGAAGCCTGCAAAAGCTACACTGAGTACCTCGAAAAGATTGATGCTGGTGAAGTTGAAAACATCAATGCACCGGACATTGCGATTGAATACTACCAGCTCCCAGCCAATGCCAAGCTAAGGGATGTTGTCTTGCGTATCCGCGAAGACGAAGCCGGTCACCGCGACAGGAACCACGGTTTTGCCGATGCTTATGAGAGCAAAACCTTACCGGCGCACCAGAACTAATTTTCAATTTTTACTCCAGGTTTGCCGCGGGCCTTAGCAGTTATCGAGGCCCGCTAATTTCAAACGACAAAACAAAAGCTAACTTGCTTTGGTTTTAAGCCTTTCTTTATCAGGTAAAAAGGTAGAAGAATCTCTTCACCGCCAAGCTTTGTTTTTATTTTGCTCAATTACCTACCAAGCATAATTCCTACTAGCATTTCTGCATCACAAATGGTCTCAGTTAAATACAGCAACTCTTATAATTAGGCCCATCCATTTCGCTCTGCCAGCTATATTATTATTTACGTTAACATTCAGCGAAAATAACTTCACATCAATAAACAGGTCTAATCATGAAAATGAAATACCTAAGTACAGCAGTATGTTGTATCTCTGCCTTTTTTGCCCATGCCGAAGTCATCGAAGTCGCGACATTCACTCTCAATAACGGCGTTAGTTACGAAGAGTTTGTTCCTTTAGACAAGGCAGTTGAAGTTGAGCATGTATCAAAACAACCAGGCTTCATCTCCCGTGAGAGTGCAAAGGGAGAAAATGGAGAATGGCTGGTCATTGTTCACTGGGAAAGCACAGAAGATGCTCAAGCATCAATGGACTCTTTCATGACAGCCGATGCCGCAAAAGGGTTTATGGCTAAAGTAGATGCCTCGACAATGATCATGAAGCGGTACGAAAAATAAAAACCGCTCCAATCATTAATTGTTAATGACCAACAACAATAAATGATTGAAACGGCGAACAACTGGCTCGAAAAACGCGAAAATAGTGAAAGTTCTCATGGCCTGCTGATATCAACTGGCCTTAGTGCAAAAAGCGGGGATGAGTATGTGCTACTAAGGTTAAGCAATTAAGTCATTGATATTGCATTTCAAAGAAAAGAGGCCACCCTAAGGTGGCCAACGGAAAGGAACCTAACGTTATGAGTCTTCGTTATGCGCCGCAAGTCGGCACTGGTTCTTAGCCTCTTCATCATGGCAGGCTAAAATGACCGATTTAGGACGCTTTGGTGTCGTTTTTACTACCCAGGTATCAATAGAGAAGAATGTCCAGGCCTAACAGTCCCTTACCGCCCGCTAAAGGAAACTAGCGAGATTAATACCCCTTCCACGGCACCAGTTTCTTTTCCAGCCAGCGCATGAACAGATCAAAAGAGTAGGCAATCAGGCCAATTATCATAATCCCAGCAATCACGACATCCGTCACCAAAAACTCCGCCGCATTTAGCACCATATAACCGATACCCGCTTGGGCTGCGACCATTTCACTGGCAACAAGGGTTGTCCAACCAAAGCCGATCCCGATACGCAAGCCGGTCAGGATTTCCGGCATCGCACTCTTTATAATGACATGGTAAAGGACCTGAAATTTGCTGGCGCCCATCGAGTATGCCGCCTGGATTTGCTCGCTTTTGGCAGACGACACCCCAGCCCTGGCACTCAAGGCAATCGGTGCAAACATCGCAAGGAAGATAAGGGTGATTTTACTGGTCTCATCAATCCCCAACCAGATAATCACCAACGGTAGGTAAGCAAGTGGAGGTAAAGGACGATAGAACTCGATTAAAGGGTCCAACACACCTCTCACCCATACATTAGTACCAATCAATATCCCTAACGGAATGGCTGTTACCGCCGCCAAGGCAAACGCCCCAAACACCCGGGTCAGGCTTGCCAGCAGGTGCTCGCCCAGCGACACGCCGGAGAATCCATTAACCACCAGATCACCCAGTCGTTCCACCACCGCAATCGGTGAAGGCAAAAACAGCGGCTTAATCCATCCCGCCTCGGTGACCAATGCCCATAGGCAGATAAAACCAATGACAGAAATCACCGAGACCAGTCTCGCGTCCCCTTGCCCCGGTTCACCATAATAATTCGGGGCTTTCTCTGTACGTTGTTTCAATGCGCGGATAAGCCTTGGACCTAACGGTAGTTTGCCATCTTGGCCAACGGTATCCCTGTAATGTGGCTGTAGCCTTGTTGGTTTTGTGGCAGGCACAACCTCATGCAACATGTCTTGGGCATCGCCAGTGACTTCTACCGGGTTCAGTACATCAATTTGTTCAACGGTGTTGGTGTTACTCATGCTGCAACCTCCGGCTTTTCATCTTGGTGAATGATCGAGAGGATTTTTTCCCGCATCTCGATAAAATCCGGCATTGATTTGACGGCACGCGCATCACGGCATTCCAAGAAACGGCGGTTAAAGTCCAATTCAAAGCTATGGGTGATCCTTCCAGGACGGGGAGACATAACAATCAGCCTCGATGCCATAAACAATGCCTCCTCCACACTGTGGGTAATGAAGAACATCATCTTGTTGGTCGCCTGCCAGGCATCAAGCAGTAGCTCCTGCAAGGTTTCACGGGTCAATGCATCCAGCGCCCCCAAGGGTTCATCAAGCAGCAGGATACTGGGGTCGTTTGTCAGCGCCCTTGCTATCCCCACACG
Organism: Photobacterium rosenbergii; assembly: GCF_003026455.1. GTDB lineage: Bacteria > Pseudomonadota > Gammaproteobacteria > Enterobacterales > Vibrionaceae > Photobacterium > Photobacterium rosenbergii. The sequence continues at coordinate 40,748 of NZ_PYMB01000020.1, read as the reverse complement.
CTGTTGCATACCGCCGGACAGTTGATATACCTTGTGCTGATGGAAATCTTCCAACCCAACTAACTTAAGGTATTTCGCTGCACGCTCCAGGCGTTCTTCTTCAGGTACACCTTGCAATTTCAGGCCAAATGCCGTGTTTTCAATCACATCTAACCAAGGGAAAAGTGCATGTTTTTGGAATACCACCCCCCGTTCGGCACCGGGGCCAATAATTTGGTCACCAATTTCCCGCCCCATGGTAACGCGCGGTAGCCCCTTTACTTCAGAATTGCCCAGAGTCAGGTAACCTGCCGATGGCTGGATGAAACCAGCCATCAGGTTAAGCAAGGTGGTTTTGCCGCACCCAGAAGCCCCCAATGCAACAACCAGATCGCCCTGCTCGATTTTCAAATTCACGCCCGATAATGCGGTAACAGCCTCTCCTCCGTTGCGGTCATCGTAAATGACAGACACATCATGGATTTCCAGCACTTTATCCTTGTCCATACTTTCCCTCCTTGTTGCCAGGTGGCAGGTTATAGCTCTATTTGCGCGGCATAACTCGGATTGACGAAAACACTGTAATCAGGCTGTAGGCCAGAGATTTTTTTCTCCTGCAACAGGAATTGCGAAGTCGCCTCCAGTGCTTTAACGGCCCCGCCCTTAACTTCACAACCTAACCACTGGCATGACAACTGAGCGTCGACATTTGGGAATTCGTACAGGCTCATCGCCTCGGGTACAGTGCTTGCTTCCCCACCAGTCAACTTGGCAACCGAAACTGCAATTGGGTGGTCAGCAGAAAAGCCTTCTTTGTTAGAACGGTACTCCTCATCAGTCTTGGCAAGAACGGTCAGGAACTCTGTCACAAAGTCGCCATGGCTTTGGGTAAAGGACTTACTGGCAATCAGACCGTCAAAGGTTGGCTTACCCCATGCACTCAACTGCTTGGAAGTGATCAACACCTCGCCATCTTGTTTGATGGTGCCAAGCGCAGGGTCCCAGATAAATGCACCGTCAATATCGCCGCGCTGCCAGGCGGCCACTATCGCACCGGGCTGCATGTTGATCAGCTTGACATCCTTTTCGGTCAAGCCAAATTGCTCAAGAGCGAACAGCATGTGGAAGTGGGTAGTTGAGACGAAAGGGACACCCAATGTTTTTCCCTTGAGGTCGGAAGGCGAAGCGATACCGCTTCCTTTTCTAACAACCAGAGCCTCGGCATCGGCGATGTTTTCCATCACCCAAACCAGTTCCATCTCAATACCATTACTGGCCGCACTGGCGATAGGGCTAGAACCAGCAACGGTCATATCCACCGCTCCCGAAGCCATTGCCGTAATTGCACGGGCCCCCGAATCGAACTTACGCCATTTAATTGAGTAGCCGGTTGCGTCTTCAAATAACTTCTGGTCAATGGCATATTTCATCGGGTTGAACATCCCCTGATAGCCAATCGTTACCTCCTTCGCTGCCATTACAGGGCTAGAAAATGTTGCCGCCATAACGCCAGCCAAAGCCAATTCTTTCATCCCGAAAAATGTCGTGTTACGAGTCATAGTCACTTCCTTTTGTCGATGGATTAGTGATTACACTACGAATCTCACCTGCTTTTCGGTAGTGCCAGTTCAGAGGTTAATTGGTCCAGATTTGCACCATGACCATGCTCATAAAACGTGCAAATCAAAATCCCGGCAAATCCAGCGTATAAAGGGAAATATTTCTAGCCAGTGCTAAATACGATCAAAAAAGGCTGCCGAAGCAGCCTTTTACCCATTGATTAGGTTTTATAGGGTCAATTCAGTGAATGCCCTATCCAGTGCCAATATGATGTCGTCGGCTTCATCACGGGTAAGGGTCAGCATCGGGCTTAGGCACAAAGTATTGTTATAATTTCGGAATGAACGGTTCGTCCTACCGATCAAGACCCCATGCTTAGCACACAGGCCGACGACCTGCATGGCCACCTTCTCATCCACCGGCTGCTTGGTGACAGGGTCTTCAACCAGCTCGAGCCCGAGAAATAATCCTTTCCCCCTGACATCACCAATCAACGGATAACGAGCTTTAAGTTCATCCAACCTGGCACGAAGGTATTCCCCCATATGGGCAGCATTCTCGACCAGACTTTCCTGCTCAATGATATTCAAGTTTTCCAATGCTGCGGCAGGCCCTGCAGTACAGCCCCCATAGGTACTGATATCACGGAAAAAGCTCTCGCGCTCCAGAGGCTCGTCGGCAAATTGATTGAATACCTCTTCGGTCACCACGGTACAGGATATAGCAGCATAGGCCGAGGCAACCCCCTTTGCCATGGTGACAATATCAGGCTTGATCCCGTAATGCTGGTAACCAAACCAAGCACCTGTCCGGCCAACTCCGCACACCACTTCATCAAGATGGAGTAAGATGTCGTATTTGCGGCAGATCGCTTCTACCGCTGGTAGGTAGCCCTCGGGCGGCGTGATCACCCCGCCACCAGCCGTGATAGGTTCAATGACAACGGCACCCACGGTATCCGGTCCTTCTTGTAAAATCACATCTTCAAAGGCTTTTGCAGCCAATTCCCCGTAATTGTCCACATCACCAAACTGGCTACGGTATTCACAGCAATGGGGAAACTCGACAAACCCCGGTGTAAACGGCCCATACTGGTTTCGACGCTCTTCCTGACCTGTGGAACTGAGGCAGGTAATCGTCGTGCCATGGTAATCCCGCTCACGGTAGAGGATCTTATGCTTTTTCCCCCCGTATTTTTTCGCCGCTATCTGGCGGACGATTTTATACGCCTTCTCATTGGCCTCTGAGCCTGAATTCGAGAAATACACCTTGCCCATTCCGGGCATCAGCTCGAGCAATTTAGCCGCAAATTGCGCAGCAACGGGGGTAGCCGCCGTACCTGCAAAATAGTTGAGGCTCACCAGTTGCTCCTTGATGGCTTCTGCAATGCTCTCGCGCCCATACCCAACATTGACGCACCATACGCCTCCGGATGAGGCGTCCAAATACTGATTGCCGTGAATATCCCAGACATAACTCCCCTGCCCTCGCACCATCATTGGAACGGTTTGGGTAGCATGCTGCGTCATATGGTGCCAAACGGCGTCTTTGTCCATAGCCAATAAATCAGTGGCGGTAAAATGCTGGCTGTGCAAATGCATATCGATCACTCCCTGTCTTTACATACCCCCAAATTAGGCAAGCTTGTTCCTGCCCCATAGCGCCAGTTTGAAATTTTTGTAGGGGCAGCAGAGCCAGCACCAATGCACTTTGGCACATATCGTGCTGAAAACAGGGAAGATGTTTTGATATCAAGGATGATGCAATGAAAAGTGAGCACTTAATCCATATTCAATTTTCGCCAGAACGCAGCCTCCAGGAACAAATTCGCGAGCACTTGCTGGAGAAAATCAATGACGGGGTTTTCAGCGACAAAGCCCTGCCGTCTTGCCGAAAACTGGCAACGATGCTGAGGGTTTCACGCAATACAGTTGTACTGGTCTACGATCGACTGGTTGATGAGGGTTACCTGTTATCCCACCAGCGCAGCGGGTATTTTGTCAATCCGGCAAGTTCAACCATGACACCGGTACCTTCGTCTTCGCTGCCCACAATAGGATCGCGCCCTGCACAATTTTGGTACAACCGGATAAAGCCGGGACTCAGTCAGCAGCGCAATATCGAAAAGCCCAGCGACTGGCAGCAATACCCTTACCCATTTATTTTCGGCCAGCCAGACCACTCGCTATTTCCACTTAACCACTGGCGGGAGTGTGGCCGTTTGGCCCAGCGCGCCAGTGTCATCAAAGACTGGATTTCCGACTCAATAGACAGTGACGATCCTGCGCTGGTGAAGCAGATACAAAGCAATGTACTGAGCAAACGGGGCATCCATGCCAGGCCAGAGCAAATCCTTATCACGATAGGAACCCAGAACTCTCTCTACTTGCTGGCAAACTTGCTCTCAAATGGCACCACAACCATCGGCGTGGAGGATCCGGGTTACCCGGATGCACGGAATATCTTCGCCAGTCACGGGGCAGATATCCAACCTCTGCCCATCGACCAGCAGGGCTTGGCTCTCAACCCCAGCCTATATCGCTGTGACTATGTTTATACCACGCCGAGCCATCAGGTACCGACGAATGTCACCATGTCCATGACTAGACGAAAAGCACTTTTGGATGCCGCTGAAAGCCATGATTTCATTGTTATCGAGGACGATTACGACAGTGAAGTTAACCTTATCGCCGAGCCACTGCCATCACTGAAAAGCCTCGATGAGAGTGGCAGGGTCATTTACGTTGGCAGCTTATCCAAATCCCTGTCACCGGGTTTGAGGGTTGGCTTTATGGTCGCCGATGAAACCTTGATCACTGCCGCTAGGCAACTTAGGCGTCTGATGTACCGACATCCTCCAGCCAATAACCAGCGTACCTGCGCACTGTTTATATCAATGGGCTATTACGATACCTACCTGCGAAAACTTCGCAGCCATTACAGCGAAAAATGGCAAGCCATGCGTCAATGCATAGAAGCTTACCTGCCCCAATGTATGACCAGTCAAACATTGGGAGGAAGTGCTTTCTGGCTCAAGCTCCCCGATGGAGTCTGTAGCCGAGAACTGCAGCAACAAGCTATGCAGGCTGGCGTTTTGATTGAGGTTGGGGATGTGCATTTTTCCTCGCCACATAACCAGAACCGGGGCTTTATCCGTCTGGGTTTCTTTGCTATTCCAGAAAGTAAAATTGAGCCGGGGATCCGCAAACTGGCTGAAGTTATTTCGCAACTGTCCCCACAAAAATAACGAACTGGCTCTAATCAACCACACTGCTAATTCTTAATCTGAAGCTATGAATGATTGGCAACAGGCAAGGATGGCAGTGTGTTTATCTCAATTAGCATACCTTTAGTACTCTTTATCGCTGCCTTTATCCGCGGTTATACCGGTTTTGGCTTTTCTGCCATCGCGATATTGGTGCTAACGCTTTACTACCCGGTTGCGGAAACCGTCCCGGCAGTTTTACTCATGGACTTGCTGATCAGCTTACCCTTGGTCGCTAAAAGTTGGGACAACACCGATTTTCATGCCTTGCGCCAAATTTTACTGGCGACGATGGCAGGAATACCTGCTGGCCTAGCTTTACTGCATTGGTTGCCAGAAAGTAGTTTACAGCTATTGGTTCCAGCAACAATCCTTGCGATGGCACTGATGCCCAAACTGAAGCTTGCACTGGCAAAAAAGGCCATTGCCTCACCGGTTTTGTGCGGCGTCATGTCCGGCTGGACAACCAGCGCAGTATCGGCAGGCGGTGCCCCAGTAGTGATTCACTTACGCTATAGCGGCCTACCTGCAAGTAAGCAGCGAGATACATTGATTTGCTATTTCTTTCTCACGACTTGTATGGCTGTCGGTTTGGGATATGGGCTCAATCAATCATTTTCCCTGTTGCCCGATGCCTCGCTTGCCTCACTGGTCATTGCGCTGTTCGGTGTACTGATGGGCCAGCAGTTATTTATTCGCCGGCACATTGCCGCCATCCACCATGGTGCGTACTACCTGCTTATTTCACTCTCGGGCTGGTTGCTGTTACATGCAGCATTCCGACATTTCTTTGCTTTTGGTTTATAAGGAGATTAACCATGGCTCAACCAACCGTCTTGATAACTGGGGCAACCTCAGGGTTCGGCCTTGCTACCGCACGCTATTTTGCCCGCGAGGGTTACGCCTTAATCATTACCGGGCGCCGTGAAGAGCGGCTTAGAAAACTGGCCGACGAGCTCTTTCACTTAGCCCCGGTTCATTTTGCTGCAATGGATGTACGGGATACCCAGCAGATCCAGCAAACTATCGAAGCGCTTCCCGCCCCATTCAAAAACATTGAGATTTTAGTCAACAACGCCGGCCTAGCTTTGGGGGCATCACCCGCCGACCAAGCCAAACTCAGTGACTGGCATACCATGATTGAGACCAACGTAACCGGTCTAGTCAATGTCACCCATGCGTTGCTGCCAATTCTCAAGCAGCAACCCAAGGCAAGCATCATCAACCTAGCCAGCATTGCGGCCAATTGGGCCTATCCCGGCAGCCATGTTTACGGCGCAAGCAAAGCCTTTGTCGCCCAGTTCAGTCGTAATCTCCGCAGTGATTTTGCAGGTACTGGGGTTCGGGTCACCAGTTTGGAGCCGGGATTGTCCGAAAGCGAGTTTAGCCTGGTCCGTTTCGATGGTGACCAAGCCAAATACAACGCAATCTATGAGCAAACCAACCCACTGCAGCCAGAAGATATTGCAGAGATTATTGGTTGGATTGCCCAGCAACCTGCCCATATCAACATCAATAGCCTTGAAGTCATGCCAACGTCACAGGCTTGGGACAACTTCAAGGTCATCAAACAAGATTCAAACGATATTGCATAAAAGGAGTTAACCATGAAAATTGGCGTACCTAAGGAAATTAAAGTTCATGAATACCGTGTCGGCATGACGCCAGCAAGCGTGCGTGAGGTTTGCGCCCAGGGCCATACGGTTTTCGTTGAAAGCACTGCCGGCATGGGGATTGGCTGTAGTGATGAAGAGTACCAAAAAGCAGGGGCACTGATTGTGCCCGATGCCGATGCGGTATTCGATGCTGCTGAGATGATAGTCAAGGTCAAGGAACCTTTGGCCGTAGAGCGCGCCCGCCTTCGCCCGGGACAACTGCTCTTCACCTACCTGCACCTTGCCCCTGATATGGCGCAAACTGAAGACCTGCTTGCTAGCGATGCCGTCTGCATTGCTTATGAGACGGTAACGGGTCCGAATAACAGCCTACCGTTATTGGCCCCAATGTCAGAGGTAGCAGGCCGAATGTCCATTCAGGCCGGCGCAGCCTGCTTGGAGAAGTCACAAGGCGGGATCGGCCTGCTGCTCGGTGGTGTTGCTGGTGTCGCCCCAGCAAAAGTAACCATTATCGGTGGCGGCGTGGTAGGTTCCAATGCCGCCCAGATGGCTGTTGGCCTCGGCGCAGACACCACCATTTTGGACAACAATATCGATACCCTACGTAAACTCAATGTCCAGTTTGGTTCCAGTGTGAAAACTGTCTACTCAAACCAGCAGAACCTTGAAGATGCGGTTGTTGGAGCGGATTTAGTCATTGGCGGGGTGTTGATACCAGGAGCAGCAGCGCCCAAGTTGGTCACCGAAGCCATGGTAAAGGCAATGCGTCCAGGCTCAGCATTGGTTGATGTCGCCATTGACCAAGGGGGCTGTTTTGCCACCTCAAGGGTCACCACCCACGATGAACCTACCTACATTGTTGACGATGTGGTGCACTATTGTGTGGGGAATATGCCTGGCGCCCTCGCCCGTACCTCGGCATTTGCCCTAAACAATGCGACCCTGCCGTATATCCTACGATTGGCCAACCTAGGCTACAAGCGGGCACTACAATCTGATCAGCATCTCAAGAATGGTCTGAATGTCATCCATGGCAAGGTGACCAACGAAAGTGTTGCCAACAGCTTGGATTTATCATTCATCTCCCAAGATAAAGCATTGGCCGTCGCATAAATAAAAAAAGGCCGGAAGCGAGTCACTCAACGCATACCGGCCAAAGAACACAATGTTACGGGGTATCCCTATTTACCAGTTAGGCAGGTACCAACCATTTCACGTCATACGCCCCCAGCGTAATCTGATCCGTAGGTTGCAAAGGGGAGTGATTCAAAATATCTAGCACAGATGCAGTGGCTAAAATATCGGTGATTGAAAACGGAACCTGTTGCTCTTGCTCGCTGAAGTTACAGATAGCCAGCATTTTCTGGCCGTTGTCATTCAGGCGGGCATAAGCAAACAAGTGTGGATTATAGGTTTCCAGAATCTCGGTTCGGGAAGCACCAAATACTTCATGGTTCTGACGAAGCTTGATCATTGCTTTTAGCGACTGGTTGACCGACGCCTCGAATGACCCCGGCAGTTGCGCTTTGCCAATCGCGTCATCGGTAACTGCAGGCCGGTTTACCCAACGGGCATCATCGGCTTTGCTGCTATCTTCCAGGTAGCTGTGATCGTTGAGAATACCCAGCTCATCGCCTTGGTAAATCAGCGGGATACCACCAATACTCAGGTTGATACTATTGAGCAAGCGAATGCGCTTGAGTGCCAGTTCAATCAACTGGTTGTCATCTTGTTCTAGGCCACGCTCGAGGCCAGCAAGTGATGCCAGCGAACCACAGACCCTGCAATCACCGGTAGTCGGGTTTTCCTGGAACGGCACCCCTTCGGCAAACGAGCCATCAAAACGCCCCGTGTAGAACTGGTTGAGGAAGCGACGGTGATCGAAGCCGTTGATACCCAACTGATCAGCGATGGTGTCATCAAATGTCCAGCCAATATCGTCGTGGCAACGAATATAGTTGACCCAGCTACAGTCTGGAGATATATCAAAGCTCTTCTTCATTGATGCGGTCAGCAATTTGGTTTCTCGGGTAGCCAAACTCTCCCACATCAAAGCCATCATTAGCGGGTTGTAGGACAGCTGACACTCATCTTTGCCGATGTATTGCGCCACTTCATCTGGATGAACGATCGCTTCCGACTTGAACAACACCGCAGGCGCGACAATTTGCAGACAGCTATTGAATGCCTGAATCAAAGTATGGGCTTTTGGCAGGCTCTCGCACTGGGTCCACTTTTCCTTCCAGATAAACGCCAATGCATCCAAGCGTAGCCCCTCACAACCAATATTAGCGAGGAACAACATCTCATCGGTAATGGCATTGAACACAGCCGGATTGGCATAATTCAGATCCCACTGGAAACTGTTGAACGTTGTCCATACCCACTCTTGCTGAGGCTCGAGGAAAGTAAAGCTTCCGCGCCGCACTGTCGGGAAAATCTCACGGCAGGTCTGGTTATAGTCATCCACTTCTTGCTTGTCTTCGAAGAAGTAGTAGAAGTCTTTGAATTCAGGATCGCCAGCTTTTGCCGCTTCCGCCCAGCGGTGCTCGTCTGAGGTATGGTTGAATACAAAATCCAGTACCAAGCTGCTCCCTTCTGCTGACAAAGCATCGGCAAGGGCAACCAAGTCTTTTTCTGAACCCAGCTTCGGGTCGACCAAACGATAATCAGACACGGCATAGCCGCCGTCACTGTCGCCTTCCGGGGCCTTATACAAAGGCATTAAATGCAGGTAGGTGATCCCCATTGATTTTAGATATGGGATCTTGGCTTTGAGCTTTTTCAGATCGCCAGCAAACAGGTCAACATATACCGCCATTCCGAGCATTTTCTCGTCGCGATACCATGCCGGTGATTTAAGGCGGCGTTCATCCAGGTTCTTCCACTTTCGCTTGCGGGCAGCAAACGCCTTGGCCAATACCACCACCAACTGTTGTAAGTGGAGAAAAAAATCATAACGCTCACCGTATAGTTGGTGCAGCTTGATCACCAAGGCCGGGAAGTGTTCATCCAGACGTTTTAAAAAAGCCTGCTCGTCTTTCTTGGTCAATTTCGGCAGTTCGATAGAATCGAGCACCTGGGCTAGGGCTTTTTCAGCCTGTTGAAGCGTTAGCATGCCTGCTCTCCTTGCACTAACATTTTGATGGCACTTTTCAAGATAGGTAACTCGCCGTTATCAACACTGATTGCATACATCGCGTCGGTATTGCTGGCGAAGGCCAAATTGGTAAAGCTAAACTCACCGCCGTTGATCAACAATTCGACCGAGCCGTTGTCCACTAAGACAGAGAGTGAAAACTCAGGACCGACAGGAAGAACGACTGAGTAATCATGGGGGTAGTGCTCATCAATACGCGCATGACCGAATTGCCCTTTTCGCAACGAGCGGACCTCAAGCCCTGCCTCGAGGTACTTGAACTGGAACTCGATATCACTATCTTCAAACAGCGCCAGTGAGAGGGTTTGGCCTTGAGATAGCGCAGCCGCAAACTCACACTTCATCACCGAGCTTTTCCCCTCCTTGCTTATCCCCTCAAAGGCAGAGAGTTCGCCCTCAATCTTCGTTTCACAGCCCAGCACACTGTCGAGTTCACGGACAAAACGCTGTCCGACCCGCAAGCCAGCTTTGCTCTCAAACAAGAAAAGTTCACGCGGCATTGCCATCGAGCTACGGAAAGCCTGTGTTGGCAATTCCAGAGAGTATTGATGATTGCTCATCCAGGTACTGACGATCCGGCGACCATCTTCGCTCGGAAGATCAGAAAATGACTGGGTCGCGTAATAGTCACGGCCAAAGTCGAGCCATAGGATTTCTTCTGGATGGTTATGGTTAGTAAAGGTCTTACCGTCGAAATCACCGATAAAGTATTGGGTACCTGCACCACCACAATGGGCACCTTCACCAATACCAACAACCAATACCCAGCGGGTCTCATCGCTGCCTTCTATTTGAAGTTCGAACAAGTCGGGGCACTCCCACGGCCCTTTGCTGTGGGCGCCATGGCGGTAGCCGAACTCACTGACCAACTGCCAGTCGAGCAAATTGCTGGAGCGGTAGAATTCAATATGCTGACCGCAAGACACCACCATCACCCAGGCTTGGCTGGCTGGGTGCCAAATAACCTTTGGATCACGGAAGTCAGGGTTGCCTCGGGCAGGGATGATTGGCTCACCGTCCTGGTACTTTTTCCATGTCATCCCATCCTGACTATATGCCAGAGACTGTTGCTGGATAGGATCTTCAACCTTGCGGCCATCAGCCAAAGTCACTTCCGGCTGGATAAATGAGGTATAGAAGGCCAACAAGCCCGGCTTACCATTTTCGAACAAACCAGATGTGTTGTTCCAATCAACAATCGCACTGCCAGAGAAACACATCCCCGACTCATCAGGATAGAGTGCCGGCGGCAACTCCTGCCAGTTGATCAAATCCTGGCTGATTTTGTGCCCCCAATGCATCGGTCCCCACACCGTGTCATGTGGGTAATACTGGTAAAATTGGTGATAGTGCCCGTTGAAAAAAACCAAACCGTTCGGATCGTTCATCCATCCCTGATCCGGCGTCATATGAAGTTTAGGGCGGTAAGCCTCTGCCATGTCTTGCTCTTCTTCCGTATCAATCCATCTCAATGCAGCGGATTATGCACCATTAACGTAAACGCTTACGTTAACTCGATCACATTAAAGAAAACAAGAGTATCAACAAAACGCTAAAGATGCTGATTTTAGTTATTTTCTCTGTTGTTAAAGCGAATAAATTCACTATTCTTTCGTCCACTCAATCCACATTGACGTAAAAATTACGAAAACAACCCTCATTTTTTAGCGAAACCAGCCGTTATCCCCACCCTATTCCTTTTACTCATACCCCTACACTTTTATTCGTTTGCTCAGGGCGTGGGTTAGCACAACAATCTAGCCATCACCTATATGCAAGGAATCTAATAATGAGCCATGTTTTCCATCGCCATTGCCATACATCCCTCCCCACAGTGGTTAGCGGGCAAGGGATCTACCTAACTGATAGCGAGGGAAAGCAATACCTCGATGGTTGCGGCGGCGCAGCAGTATCAAATTTGGGCCACAACCACCAAAGGATAAAATCAGCCATTTGCCAACAACTAGAAGCCATTCCCTATGCCCATTCCGGTTTTTTCACCAGCAACAGCAGTGAGCAACTGGCCAAACGACTGGCAGAAATTGCACCCGGCGCTTTGAACCACACCTACTTTGTCAGCGGCGGCTCAGAAGCGGTGGAAGCGGCCCTGAAATTGGCGCGGCAGTACTTTGTCGAAAAGGGTAAACCAACGAAAAGCCAATTCATCGCCCGGCGACAGAGCTATCACGGTAATACCCTCGGCGCACTTTCGGTAGGTGGTAATGAGTGGCGGCGTGAACCTTTCAGGCCGATACTCTCGGCTGCCCACCATATTGCTCCTTGCTATGCCTACCGTGACCAGCAACAGGGAGAAACAGAACTGGACTACAGCCTCAGAGTTGCCAATGAGCTAGAGCATAAGATCCTCGAGCTGGGTGCCGAAAACGTGATGGCATTCATTGCCGAACCTGTAGTAGGTGCTACCGCTGGTGCCCTTCCGGCAACGGCAGGCTATTTCAAACGGATCAGGGAGATTTGCGATACCTATGATGTATTGCTGATCCTTGATGAGGTGATGTGCGGGATAGGGCGTACCGGCACCTTTTTCGCCTATGAACAAGAAGGCATTGTGCCTGACATTGTTACTGTTGCCAAAGGGCTTGGCGCTGGCTACCAGCCTATCGGCGCAGCCATCGTCCACGACAAGATCTATCAAGCTATCGCCGAAGGTAGCGGTTTTTTCCAGCATGGCCATACATTTATGGGCCATCCGATGGCATGTGCCGCGGCCCTCGCAACCGTTGATACCATCGTCGATGACAGCCTACTCGACAACGTCAAACTCCGTGGTAGCCAACTCATGGCCAAACTCAACAAGAGCTTCGGGGAGTTACCTTACATCGGGGATATCCGGGGCAAGGGGCTGTTTATCGGCATAGAATTAGTCGCTGACAAACAATCGAAAACTCCGCTGCCTAGCCATTCACAGGCTCACAAGGCCATAAAGTCAGCCGCCATGTGCAACGGGCTGATGTGCTATCCCATGTCAGGCACGCTAGATGGAAAAGCGGGTCATCACATACTGCTTGCGCCGCCTTTTATTATTGAAGAGCACCAGCTAGATGAACTGGTCAGCAAATTACATACCTCCCTGTTGCAAGCATCTTCTCTATGGAGCTAGGAACTGGGAACTGGGAACTGGGAACTGGGAATTGTAGAAACTCTCAGCTTGATAAGGAATAAAAATGCAGCCAATACAGTCAGTCGGTCAAGCAGCCATTATTGTGGCCCCCAACGGGGCTAGGAAAACCAAAGCCGATCACCCTGCCCTGCCGATGCTTCGGCAGGAAATCATTGATGAGGTTATCGCCTGCCGCGATGCGGGGGCGGCGATGGTACACCTCCATGCCAGGGACCAAAATGGCAAGCACTCTCTGAAAGTCGACGATAACCTCCACCTTTACCACGCCCTGAAAGAACAAGTGGGTGACAGCATTATTGTCCAGTTAACCACAGAGGCCGTCGGGCAGTATTCCCCTAGCCAACAAATGGCTTTAATCAACGAAGTAATACCGGAAGCGGCCTCCTTGGCCCTCAGTGAATTAATCCCCGAAAGCCAATATTCAGATACGGCCTACCTTGATACAGCGAGCGGCTTTTTCCATGGTATCGCCGAGCAGGGGATCATCGCCCAATATATTCTCTACAGCCCGCAAGATCTCGAACGATACTTTTCGTTGTTGGAAAAAGGACTATTACCTGCCTATAACCACCATATATTGCTAGTGCTTGGTCGCTACGACCAACACCAAACCGCCTCACCGCGAGACCTCTCACCTTTCTTGCAACAGCGATTGTTTAATCATGATAAACGTTGGGCAGTTTGTGCTTTTGGAAAATATGAACACCTTTGCCTGACAGCGTCTATGATTATGGGTGGAGATATTCGGGTTGGCTTTGAAAATAACCATGTTAATCATCAAGGTACAGTAGCCTCAACTAACGCAGAACAAGTGGCTTACCTTGCCGAAACCGCCAAGCATTTAGGTCTCGCAACCCTTGATGCTAACCATTTTCGCCAGCTCCTCACTGCTTAGCCAGCAGCAGTATCCATTGGCTTTGCTTTTTGCGTAAAACTCATCAAAAGGGACTTCTATGGGATCTATCAACAAGCTTCTTGCCTACACCGGTGCCGCCGTTTTACTGGGTACCTCGACGCTATCTTTCGCCGAAAACCGTTTTGTTACCATCGGTACAGGTGGGGTTACTGGGGTGTATTATCCAACAGGTGGGGCAATCTGCCGCTTGGTCAATAAAGACAGACAAGATCACAACATCCGCTGTTCGGTCGAAAGTACCGGCGGTTCTATCTACAACATCAATACTATCCGTGCCGGTGAGCTCGATCTGGGTATCGCCCAATCTGACTGGCAATACCATGCCTACAATGGTACCAGCAAGTTTGCCGACAACGGGGCATACAAAGATTTGCGTGCTGTGTTCTCCATCCACCCAGAACCGTTCACCATCGTTGCCCGTGCCGATTCGGGGATCAAAACCTTCGAAGATCTCAAAGGCAAGCGCGTCAACATAGGTAACCCTGGCTCCGGCCAGCGCGGTACCATGGAAGTGCTGATGGACAGGTATGACTGGTCAATGAAGGACTTCAAGTTAGCCTCTGAGCTAAAAGCCTCAGAGCAATCAAAAGCCCTTTGTGACAACAAAATCGATGCGATGATCTACACCGTTGGCCATCCAAGCGGTGCCATCAAAGAAGCCACAACATCTTGTGATAGCAAAATCATTACTGTCGCCGGCGACAAGGTGAATAAGCTGATTGAAGACAACAGCTTCTACCGTGTCGCAACAGTTCCAGGTGGTATGTACAAAGGCAACGCTATTGACGTCACCACCTTCGGTGTCGGTGCCACCTTTGTCTCTTCAACCTCAGTACCAGATGACGTGGTATACAGCATCGTCAAATCAGTATTTGAAAACTTCGATGACTTCAAGAAACTTCATCCAGCCTTTGCCCACCTGAAGAAAGAAGAGATGATCCGAGACGGTCTTTCTGCTCCGCTTCACCCAGGTGCAGCAAAATACTACAAAGAAGTCGGCTTGATGTAACTGAGTTATCTGCAAGTCATACTTGAACTAAAAAGAGCGCATACGCGCTCTTTTTATTGATGGCAAACATTTCAGAAAAAATAAGGTTTAGTGCAGCAGACCTACACCAAACAATGATTAGTTAAAGACTCATGATCTTCTTGAACTCTTCTTCGCTATATTTTTTCTCGGTGCTCTTGGTCAGGTCCGTCATCATCTTGTAGCGGATCTCCGTTGCCATGCTCAAGGTGCGCTGCAACTGGCCGTAAGAGAAATCCGATGCCATTTCGACTGCGGTCGCCTTATCCTGGTTGTACATATCTTTGAGCAGCATATCCATATTGCTCACTTGCTTGTAAAGCTTGCTCTCTTCCTTGTCCCAGGTCGCTTTTAGCATTGGCAGGTACTTGTCCGGATTGGCAGTTGCCAGTGCCGTCAGGCTTCGGAACTGCCAGTAAGCCGAGTCATCACTGTAGGTATCGGTACCAACCGTGTAAGGTGTTGGGTACTCTTGCAAGCTAGTGTATAGCGGCACCAACACAGATTCAGACAATACACCATAGCTCTGCCAGATGATGCCCTGGAACTCTTCAGGCATATCAGGGCGAAGCTGAATAATATGCGACTCAAGTTGGCGTTCTACCCGGATAGGTCGCTCTCCTTTGTCAGCCAACTTGGTGCCTTCATAGGTTGAACCCAAAACGCTAGCCACATCGCCGACCGAAATCTTATCATCAGGCTTCATGAACAACGGATATTGCTGCTCGCGGGTATCCTGCACCTGCGAAGGCGTCAGCATCGACTGCCCTAACCATTCGCGGTCCACGTTGTAGACATCGCCAATCACCCCGAAGGCCTTGGCAAAGTTGAATGAGTTGGCGTCTGGCTTTTCCAGCAACTTGTGCTGCTTGACGAAGTCCAGCAGCCCTTTTGAGTGCATCACATCCGGCGCATCCAAATCGACTCCATGGATACGCAAGCCATTAGCAATCATCGCATAGCTATCATCTGGCACTTTAACGGCAATCCAGTGGTGCCCAGAACCGATTTCAAACAACCAAGCTTCATTGACATCGGCAATATACAAGCTGTTACCTTCTCCGGCGCCGTACTCTTCAATATACTGACCTAGCAGTTCAACCCCTTCCTTGGCTGTTTTCACCTGCGGCAAAATAAGGGTTGGGATCACCGCTTCGATGATGCCGGGTTTTACCAATGGGTCAGCCTTGGCTGCTTTGTCATTGACCTCGGCACTGGTGGTGGCTGAAACAGCCACATTGTACTGGTTGATACCGCGCTCTTCGTAATACTTGCCGTCTTTGTCGACCGTCAGGGCGTCCCAGTCAGGAATGGCCGAATAGGCATAGAACTGGGTCGGCATTGGCACAACCAGCCCATTGCCTAAGGTCCAATCGCCCGCTTCGTTGATCTGTTCAGGGCGGTAAGCGAGGTGCTTGTTCCAGTTATTTATGCCAAAGTCCTCGTTACGGGCAATCATAATACTGCCGTCAACCGACGCGCCTTTACCGACAATCAATCCCGTACAAGCATTGGCACTCATGCTAAGTGCAGACATTACGGCAGCACTTAGAAGCGTAATAGACATTTTTGTCATCGTATCTCTCCTATGGTGATAACACCTATTGAAACAATGAAATATTATTCATTTATTCTTTTTATTTTGATTAAATCAGCATAAAGGTCGACTCATTAATCAAAAGTCAGTGTAAACACAATCAAAGAGAATATTTGCTGATAAGATCACGAATAAGGATTTACGAGATAATTAATGCTCGGAAATTTGATCTTGGCTATTGACCATCATTTCGGTCAACCACTGGGTAAAAACACATACCTTGCGGGTATGGCGCTTATAATGGGGCACAATCGTGTAATAACCATAATGGCTGTTCAGAAAAGAGTTGAGTGGGTTAAATAATGTTTGTTCAGCAATTAAATCATCGACCATAAAGTCAGGTAGCAATGCCAAGCCCAACTGGTTTCTTACCGCCTCTAACGACAGATAGAAATGCTCAAACCCAACACCATAGAAAGCCATTGGGAAGTCAATGCCGTGATGGGTTTTGAACTGCTCCCACAACTGTGGCCGGGTAACCTGAGGCAGGTAAAGATGATCAGCTAAATCATCAAGGTGTCGGATTGGCCTTTGCTGTAACAACTTGGCGGATGCCACCAGCCGAAGGTTTTCACGACACAAAAGAGTGGCATTTTCGTAATGGTTAGCAAGGGGGAGACAGCGAATGATGATGTCGTTGTCAGTGCTAATGTCATTGACCATCCCATCCCCGGTCTTCAGTTGGACTTGAAGATGAGGGAAAGCTTTAGCAAAACTATTTATCTTCGGAATTAGCCAAAGGCTAGCGAAGGATGGGGTCACATTGACCGTCAGTACTTCATCAACCTGTTCCAACTGACGCAGACTGGCTGTGGCGTTTTGCAAGGCTTCGAGCGATTCCGCTATCTGGGGTAAATACCGCAACCCAACACTGGATAACCGGATACCATTAAGGTGGCGTTCAAACAAAGGCTGACCAAGTTGCTGTTCTAATTGAGCAATTTGCTTACTGACGGCCCCTTGGGTAAGGGATAGTTCTCTGGCGGCTTTGGAAAAGCTCAAATGATTGGCTACAGCAACAAAAGTCCGAAGTGCTCTTATCGAGGGGAGTTCTTTCATGTCTAACACTGCCGTTACCCTATTCCTTAGGTTGAGTCTTTAATTTATGGTTTAAATAGGCAATAGGCAATAGGCAATAGGCAATAGGCAATAGGCAATAGGCAATAGGCAATAGGCAATAGGCAATAGGCAATAGGCAATAGGCAATAGGCAATAGGCAATAGGCAATAATGCTATGAAGAAGTGTCTTACATTACAATTGAAATAATAGTCAAACAGACTTTTTATATAAAATAAAAAGCCTGCTTAATTTAATATCGCTTGCATTATAAGTGCATTTTTAAAAGGAAAATTTAAACCTAATTAATTTGGTTTTACTAGACTGCCGCCTTTGGCATAACACATGTTTTGTTGAAGCATGATAGCTTTGCCATCGATATAGCAAACTTGATAAGACTCTGAATGCCTACCGGAGAGGCTGCCATTATTTGAAGATGAGCTTGAAGGAGAGCTTGTTGATGAAGCCAAAACCCCAAATGCTGGTACCACTAAAACTAACGCCAATAATAGTTTTTTCATCCTATACCTCACATCCGTATATAGCGGCATTATTGCCTACACAATGAGTGTAGCGAATAAAAAGATGTGTGATATACGTAAATCCATGCATATTCGCGTAAAGTTCAGCTTGCCGTAAGGTTCAATTTACGTCCAATACACATGGCTTATTATTGTTTTCTTAATAAATTTAATAGTAACTTATTATATTTATTGATTTTGTTATTCCAGGCCGCGAAAACGGCCTGGATACATCGATAGTAAACGAAGGAAAATTAGAAGCTGTAGTTAATACCGGCAATAAATAGCGGGATGTAACCATCGAACTCTGAATTACTGTTATCTTCGAACTTGATGTCTTTATAGCTCACTTCACCAAAGACACGCCAGCTGCTGTTTAGTGCATAGTTAGCTGAAATACCTAGCTTCCAGTAGTCTTCCGACCACTCATGGGCACCTGTCTGGTCATTTTCTTTTTCGAATTTACCGAACTCACCCCAGAGTGAGGCACTCAAGTCGCCCCAGCTGTACCAAATACCCGGCTTGATGATGGTCTCTGTTTCAACAAAGTTATCACCTGATTTTGGTTTAAGTGTACCTTCCTGGTAACGGAAATTCAGCCATGCACCCATGTTGTCGGCAATTTTATAGCCGAAACCCGGTTCGATTTCCCAGTATGGGAACTCACTGCTACCACGGTTATATTCCACGTGGTACATCGCATAACCATGAATATCTAGGCGATCAGTAATGTTGTAGTTACCGAACACTTTAACTTCTGGCGTAGTACGCTTATCGATGGATTCACCGGCTAGTTTAACCCCCCAGCCAACGCTACCCCATGCTTGACCGTAACTGCGGTTTGCCCAGATTTCCTGGATTGAGTTAACACCACGGTCATAATCAGCGTGTTTCAAGTTACCGTTGAACAGCTCTTCGCGTGCAGAGTAGAAACCAAAGTCCCAGCCAGGAAGGTCGTCATGACGGAAGCTACCCTGTGCCAAGGTATATTTCAGTTTACCTTCGTTTACACCGTCATCACGGATCACTCGTTCTACTTCAATGTTGGTGCCTAACGTACCATGGAGGCGACCCTCTTCTTTCGCCGGTGCGTTAGTCGCCGTCAGCAGCTCTGCTTTAGAAGCCTCGTTCTCCAAACGGACTAGCGTTGATTGGTTTTCTGCTTCCTGTTCAGTTTCCGCTAAGGCTTGTCCAGAGAAAATGAGTGCCAAGCTCATTGCCACGACTGTTTTATTCATAATATTTCCCTATTATAATTTTGCGTACAGTAGATGTTTTGCCCGCGCCAACGGGCAGAGTATTGTTGTCCTGCAAACAGACTCGCATGCTGTCAGGACAATTTTTTCAACCTGCGCCAACAGGTTGAGGAATACTTAAACGTCAATGAGTTAACTCAGACGTTGGATATTAAGCCCGCCGCCAAGCGGGCTTTTTATTTTGACTTTCAGACGCTCTTCGTCAGAACCTAATTAGCTGGCCTGACGAACTTGTGGTGGTAAGGTAATTAAATCGTCTAGCGTAAAGCTACGGGCAAATGCCTTGCCCTTGCTGTCAAACAAATGGCATTTTTCCGCTGGAATATGAATATTCAGGTGCTGGCCCACTTCTACATGCACGGTGCCCGGTACACGTACCAGAACCTCCTGCCCACCGCGCAGCAGTGTGGTGTAAAGCAAAGACTCGGTGCCAAGGCGTTCCATACCCTCAACGCGAACACCAACCCCGCTCTCAGCCAGGTGAATATCTTCCGGACGAATACCCAATGTCATCAAAGCGCCTTGTGTTGCCGCCTCGGCATTCACTTCGGCCTCAAAGGTGTAATCGCCGACTTCAACAGTGGCGCGATCCTCTGTGGCATGCTTGAGTGTTGCCGGGATCAGGTTCATCTTCGGTGAACCGATGAAGCCTGCGACAAACAGGGTTTTCGGGAAGTAGTAAAGATCCAGTGGTGAACCCACCTGCTCAACCAAACCGTCTTTCAGTACCACGATTTTGTCAGCCAACGTCATGGCTTCCACCTGATCGTGGGTTACGTAAATCACGGTCGATTTAAGTTTCTTGTGGTAATCCGCCAGTTGCAGACGCATACGAACACGCAGCGCCGCATCCAAGTTAGACAGTGGCTCATCAAGCAAGAACACCTTCGGGTCACGGACAATGGCACGGCCAATCGCCACACGCTGGCGCTGGCCACCGGAAAGCTGGCTCGGACGCTGGGTAAGCAGCTTGGTCAGCTCCAGCATCTCAGCCACATTCTTCACAGCCTGCTCGATTTCCTCTTTTGGCTTCTTCGCCAATTTAAGGCCGAAGGCAATGTTCTCGAACACTGTCATGTGCGGATATAGCGCGTAAGACTGGAACACCATGCCGATACCGCGATCTGTCGGTGATAGGGTGTTGACCACGTCACCGTCGATCAGCATATCGCCTGATGATATTTCCTCAAGGCCTGCCACCATTCGCAGCATGGTCGATTTACCACAGCCTGATGGGCCGACGAAAACCGTAAATTCGCCATCTTCGATTACCAGGTTGGCATCCTTGATGATGTGGGCACCATCAGGATAGATTTTGTTGATGTTCTTAAGTTCTAAACGCGCCATTTTTTTACCTCTGAATCCCTACTCGTTACGCCAAAATCTGCGATACCACTAGCTTGCTGGTGTCTGAACAGACCCAGTCCGCATGGCCAACACGCTCTTTCGGCCCGATGCCAACAACCTTCATGCCCGCTTCTTTCGCAGCATCAACACCGGCTTCAGCATCTTCCACTACGATACACTCATCGGCGTTAACACCCACCTGGCCCGCTGCGTGGATGAATACATCCGGTGCAGGCTTTGAGCGGTTCACCGACCAGCCATCACCAATTGCATCGAACAATGGTGTCAGGCCTAAGCGGTGCAGGATTGGGCGGGCATTCTTGCTCGCCGATGCCAGCGCAACCTTGATACCGCGCGCATTAAGCTCAAGCAGGAACTGCTCGATACCCGGCAGGACATCCTCTGCGGTAATAGTGCTAAGCAGCTCAACGTAGTAGTTGTTCTTACGTTCCATCAGGTCAGCGATTTTTTCCTCGCTGATCTCACGGCCATTAAGGATAATTTCCAGTGATGCACGGCGAGAAACGCCGCGCAGCTGTTCATTGATTTCACGGTCGAAGTAGTAACCTTCTTCGTCGGCCATACGCTGCCAGGCTTGGTAGTGAAGCTCAGCGGTATCGGTGATCACACCGTCCAGGTCGAAAATAAATGCCTTACACATTGAAAGTTACCTCAGTTGACTCGATAACACGTGGCTCACCGGCCACTTCGATTTCCAGTGCCTGACCTGTGAATTCAGGACGGGCGATTTGTACTGTTTCCTGGTCGACAGTGACTTCCAGACGCTCACCTTTCCAGTAGATTGGGAAGTTCAGGCTATCCCACTGCTTAGGCAGGTTAGGGTTGATGCGAAGCTTGCCGCCCAGCATACGAACACCACCGAAGCCGTACACCACACACTGCCACATACCGCCGATAGACGCCGCGTGGATACCGTGATCAGAACTCTTCATGTTCTGGCCGATATCGATGCCAGCAGCTTGCTGGTATAGGTCGTAAGAAAGCTCTGCGTTACCTACATCCGATGCCAATACCGAGTGGGTAGATAGGCTCAATGATGAGTCATGCAGTGTCTTCGGCTCGTAGTAGTTCCAGTTCGCCAGCTTGGTTTCCAGGTCGAACTTGTCTTCCTGCTGCAGGAACAGCACCATGATGTCGGCCTGCTTGGAAACCTGCATCTCGTTAACCTGCTCAAGGTTGTAGTCCTGGAACAGACCACCAACGAATGGCTGCTCTTTGTACTTGGTCAGGTCAATGATTTCTTTCTGTAGGTAAGTGTCATCCTGCGGGATTACCTTATCTTCAGGGCGCGGTTGTGGCAGGTAAACGTTATCTACGCGCTCAAGCCACATCTTGCGTGCTTCTACTAGGTTCAGCTTGTCAGACAGTTTCGCCAGTAGCTCAGGGTTAGACTGCTCAAGATCTTCGTAGTAGCGGATCGCCAGCTTGATGTTTTCCACCGCCATGTAGTTGGTGAAGGCGTTGTTATCAATGTGCTCTTTGTACTCATCAGGACCGATGACGTTACAAATACCCCACATGTTGCGGTCTTCCAACCACTCCAGACGGCTCGTCCAGAAAGTCGCGGTATCGAACATGATCTCGTAGCCCATGTCATCCATGAACTTCTGGTCACCAGTGATCTGGTAGTACTGCCATAGGGCGTAAGTGATGTCACAAGTGATGTGCTGTTCGATAAAGCCAGACCAGATCTTGGTTGATTTACCTGTGATGATGTCGACAGCACCCCATACAGGCGTTACTTCTTCACCAGTTAGTGCTGATTCCCATGGGAACTGAGCACCAATATAGCCGTTGTCTTTCGCTTTCTTACGCGCACCATCTAGGGTCTTGAAACGGTACTCAAGCAGGCTGCGAGCAACTTCTGGCATGGTGTAGATGAAGAACGGCAGCATGAATACTTCTGTATCCCAGAACGAGTGGCCTTTGTAGCCTTCGCCAGACAGACCTTTCGCGCCGATACCGAAGCGAGAGTCGTGCATTGGGGTAAAGATGTTTAGCTGGTACTGGGCAAAACGGATTGCCAACTGGTCAAAGTCAGAACCACCGATAGTGATGTTCATGCCTGCCCAGCGCTTGTCCCACTCAGCCGCACTTTCTTCAAGTAGCTCATCGAAGCTGCGGTCAGCGTTGGTCTTAAGGTTAGTCAGCGCGTGGTCACGCAGTGACTGTAGCTCGTAGCCTTCAACATCGAACTGCTTGTCGCGAGATGTGTGTACCACACCCACTTTTTCGGTACCGAACGTTTCACCCGCTTCCAGGTCGTAGTTGATGTTTACCCATACTTTACGGCGGTCCATAGCTAGCGATGGGTCGATTTCAGTCTCTTGACCGTTTACGAAGTAGCGGTGTGACGTCAGGAAGACGAAATCTACCTTGCTTTCAGTGGTGTGCTGCAGAAGCTCGATGAAACGCTTGTCGTAAATACGTTTTTCGCCTTCGTGGAAGTGCTGGGCACCAGAGTTAGAAAGCTGGGCATCAACACCCGAGCGGATTTCAATTTTCGCATCGCTGTCCAGGGCTTTAACCTGCACATCAAATGCCATCAGGTGAAGGTTGGCCTGCGAGAAGAAGCGACGGAAGCGCATCTCGAAGCTCTTGCCTTCGGTATTTTTCCATGTGAACTCACGAGTCAGCTCACCGTTTTTAACGTTCAAACGACGTGAGTAGTTGCTCACTTTGCCCGCTTCAAGGTGGAAGCGGCGACCGTCGATGAAGATTTCAATCGCACTCATGTCAGCTGCGTTTGGCAGTTCAGTCACTTCTTCTTCATCGAACTTGTTGTACGTACCGGCAACGAACAGGTTGCGGGTCTGGCCAACGTATTTTTCTTCCGTTGCACTACGCGCACCCATGTAGCCGTTACCTTGGCTCATAACAACTTCACATTTGCCTTGGAATGCTGAGTCAAACGCGGTTTCCTCAACGATCCAGTTTTTCAGTTCGCCTTGACCAGCGTTGTAGTTCATAAACATCGTAAAATTTCCTAATTAACCTTTAACAGCGGAAGAAATATCGTTACCAACGAAGTAACGTTGGAAAATAATGAAAACAATCAGTACAGGGATCGTGGACAGGAAGGCCCCGGCCAGGATCAGGTTCCAGTCGCCTGCAACACCGTAAGCGTTACGTAGGCTCAATAGACCAACAGGAAGCGTGTAGGCATCTGTCGGGCTGTTGATAACCACCAGCGGCCAGAAGAAATCATTCCATGCGCCCTGGAAGCCCAGGATGGTGACCGACATGATGGCCGGCTTCGCCAATGGCATGAAAATGCGGAACAAAATAGTGGCTGGGTTGGCACCGTCGACAATCGCGGCCTCTTCCAACTCCTTGGGTACACTCTCGAAGAACTGCTTCATAATCAGTACCTGCCCCGAGGCGACAATGGCGGTTATCACAGCCCATGGGGTGTTGAGCAAGCCAATGTCACGGTAGATCAGGTAGTTCGAAATGAAGGTCACCTGACCCGGTACCATCATGCTCAGCAGCATGAACGCAAACACAAAGCGCGCACCGGTAAACTTCAATCGCGCCAGGGCGTAACCGGCTGTACATGCAAAGAACAGGGTCAGCAGTACCTTGCCGAAGGCGATGAAGAATGAGTTCATGGTCCAGCTCATAAACAGGCTCTTGCCGGTTTCAAGGCTGACTGACTCGGTGTAAACCCTTACGTAGCTTTTGAACACATAACCAATCACACCCGGTGCGAGGTTGTCCCATGCGGCCACGCGGCCACGACGCTCCATACGATTCGGTGACAGGGTGCTATCCACCAGTACCTGGCCACGAGGGGCGGTGATGTTAAGTGGCAGGGTATCGACTACCGGACCATCACCTTCGTAGCGGACAGTGAATTCCCATGTCGCGCTGTTGCCCTGGCGGGTGATTTCACGCTTGCCGCGCTGCTCGACAAAAGTCACGTCGCTGGCTTCGCCAATCAGCTTAGGCTCAGAGACTACGGCGTAATCTGCCGCAAACTCAGTGGTAATAGCCGCAGCCATACCGGTACCCGGACGGCGGCGAGGTACATCAATCACCGGGATAGCGAGTTCGTCACCTGCTTCGACCGCATAAGTCACTTGGAAAGTAATATCCGCACCCGGAGCAAAACCACCGAACCAAGGTGCATTGTTGCCGTCATTACCCAACTGGTAAGCCGCTGACCAGTTGGCAGGCTGTACTTGGGCAAAGTTGAATTTAAACGGCTGCTCCAACGGGTCATCTTTGAGGCTAGCCATGAAAGCGACCACAAACGTACCCAGCATCACGGTCGCAATCATCATCAGCGAACCGTAAACCCAGGCCACCTTGGCCCAGCGGCGGCGGGCGTGGAACTTACTGATTTGCTCCATGCTAACCGCAGGTTTTTCAGCCGGTTGTGCCAGTGCCAAATCAGACATCTGCTTTCTCCTTCACACCGAAAATTTTCTGAATGTAAACCACGACCAGGGTAATGAACGCCAGTACCAGTGATGCAGCACTTGCCATACCGATTTGCGGTGTACCGCCCGGTGGGAAAGCATTGTGGTAAACGTAGTAAGCCAGGGTAATGCGAGACTCCAGCGGTGCAGCAGCTCCTAGCAGCGCAACCTGGTCAAACATCTGCAGCGTACCGATGATGCCGAAGGTGATAACGACAAAGGTCACCGGAGCTAGCTGTGGAATCGTAATGTGCCAGTGCTGTTGCCACTTCTTCGCACCGTCGATGCGGGTTGCTTCGTACAATTCCTCAGGGATCCCCTGCAAGCCAGCTAAAAACAGCAGCATGAAAGTCGGGATCGTGGTGTAGATGTTCTGGATAACAATCGCCCATAGTGTCAGCGGCATCGGGCCCACATCTTCACGGGTGTTGAGCCAGTTCACTTCCACCACATGGCTAGAAGCTTCAACCAAACCGGTCATAGAGCCAACCAGGGTGATCACAGCAGCAATCATGCAAGACAGGATGGCCCATGCAGGGTCAAACCAGCTTGCCGGCAAGCCACGGATGCGGTCACGCCATACCAGCACCAGCTGACAAATAACGGCAGTGATTACAAAACACGTCAGGTACGGGGAGTTGGCGGCAACCGAAGTCAAAAAGCCATTGAGGTAACCGTTCTTTTGGTAGAACCAAATGAAAATCAGGGTAACGGCAGCACTCGACAAAATACTCGGCAGGTAAAAGGCAGTACGGAAGAAAGACTTACCGCGAATTTTGGAATTGACCAAAATCGCCAAACCCAATGCCAATACCGTCTGGATAACCGTCACTATCACCGAGAAAGCCACGGTGTTACCCAGTGCCAACAAGAACAAATCATCCTTGAACAGGGCAACAAAGTTGTTCAGGCCAACCCAGACCGCCTCAGAAAACAGATCGTATTCCGTAAAACTGAAGTAAACGGTACGAACCAAGGCATATAAGAAGAAAACAACCAGGGTCAGAACGAATGGCCCAGCTAGGAGCCACCCGTAAACCTGTTCGCGTAAGCGAAGGGAATTCATTGCAAACCTCGCTTACTTGCCAGTCATGGCGTCGTATTTCGCCTGAGCCATCTTGATCGCTTCATCAGCGGTCATTTGCTCAAGCAATACGGCATTCAGGGCTTCGTTCACTGGTTGCATCCAGTTCGAGCCATGCTGACCGAAGGCAAATGGCATCACGTTACCGCTTGAAGCACCATCGAAAATGGTTTTCGCTAGCTGGTTTTCCTGATCAGGCTGGGCAAAGTATTCTGCCTCTGACAGGTCTGCACGGCTTGGCAGGGCAAGGCCCGAATCCAGCACCCAGTTCTGCGCTTTTTGGCTCGTCAGAATATCGACAGCTTTGCGGGTCGCTTCAACATTGGCACCGTCACCATTGATACCCCATGCCACCGTAAACAGCAGGTTGCCACGCTCGCCAGTCTTACTGTCAATTGGCATCATCGTTGAGCCGTACTGCATGTTCGGCGCTTTATCGCGCAAGTAGCCGCTAATCCAGTTACCTTCGATGGCAACAGCCGTCTCTTCGGTACCCAGACAACCGCCACCCCAGCTTTGGCCGATATCAGAGGCCAGGATGCCTACGCCCTCGGATTTAAGCGAAGTGTAGAACTCAAATGCACGACGGAAATCATCATCCAAAATGGTTTGGCCATTTTCGTTAAATGGCTTCCAGCCGGTTGATAGCGCAAATGGTGCGAAACGTGCGTAGTCAGGCATCACACAGATACCAGAGACTTCATCACCCAGCTCTGTTTTGATAGCTTTTAGCTTAGTCAGCAGATCAGCCCAGGAGTCTTTGTTAGTTGGGTAGTCAACACCGGCATCATCGAAGATATCTTTGTTGAATTGCAGCGCTAAGGTATTGAAATCTTTAGCAACACCATACTGCTTATCTTCTAGGGTGAACGCTAGGTTCAGGTTAGGAAGGATTTGCTCTGAGACCTTATCCAGGCTCTTGTCGTTTGCGGCAACCTTGCCAGAGTTCACCAATGCCTGAGCCATCAAGACATCAATGTAAAACGCATCCGGCGCCGTACCCGCAGACAAACCATTGATGATGTACTGCCCGAAGTCACTTTCAACCGGCATGTATTTGATAGCAATACCCGCCGCCTTGAAGTCCTCAACCAGGACATCATTCACCAGTTTGTTCATGGCAACGACATCATTGCCGCCCCAACCCGCAATCGTCACTTCAGTTGCAGCCATTGTGTGGGAAGCCATGCCCGCTAACAGCAGAGATAACGCCAATGCTTTTTTCTTCATTGTTGTCCTCACCTTTTCGTCCAATCCGTAAAATCTGAGGTGAGTTTACGATCTTAACGTAAACGCTTACGTTAACGCGATCACAAAAACGTAATAGGCAGGAGGAATTTGCTGTAGAGATAAAAAAAGCGCGACTTTCGTCACGCTTTTACGTTGATTTATTTGGGGAAGGTATAGATTTGACTAAATCAGCTGGTTTCGCCGACTTTTAACGTGACAGGGATCACGGCACCACGGGGCATTTCACCGGCAATCGCCGATTCAAGCAATTCGGAAACCTTATCGGCAATATCGTGCGGGTCCTGAACAATGGTCGTCAGGTCTTTCGAAACACCAGGCAACCCATCGTAACCGACGACAGAGAAGTCTTGCGGGACTTGATAGCCCCTATCCCTCAATGCCGCAATCAAACCAATCGCCGTCTCGTCACATTCACAAACGAAACCATCTAGGGATTCCAGCTGTTTTTCGTCCATATTGAGGAAGTAACGGTAAGCGGCAATCTCCCCCAGTGGCTGGCTAGTTGTGCGGATTTCCCTCACCGGCAGGCCCTTGCTCGCCATTGCCGACATATAACCCTGGTAGCGGAATTGGTAACCGCCACCGTAAACCGTCGGGGTAACAAAAGCGATTTGCTTGCGTCCTCGCTCCAATAAATGCTCGGTTGCTTGACGGGCACCATTGAAATCATCAGGGGCAACCCAGAACACGCCATCACTGCAACCTATTGAAACAAAAGGAACCCCAGTCTCTTTCAGGTACTTGGCACGGGCGTCATTATCTTCGACCCCGAGCAAAATAGCCCCTGTGATCTGGCTGATATCGGTATCTTGCTCAACCGGTAATAGGTTCTGGCCCTTCTTACGGATAGCTGAAGATAATGCAGGCCAAAGCATACCTAGGTATCGCGAGGCCACGAAGTCATGCGGGCCCATAGAAATAGCAATGGTATTGCTATGCCCAGCGGTCAATTCCCTCGCCGAGGTATTCGGGATGTAGTTAAGCTCAGCGCAGATATCTAAAATGCGTTTACGTGTTTTTTCGCTAATTCCCGGCTTGTTGTTCAAAGCCCGGCTAACCGATGCAATCGAAACGCCAGCTCTTTCTGCCGCTTCTTTGATGGTCGCTTTTGGAATTTCGACTGGTTCCATGACGTTCATTTTCTTCCCCATAACAAATCACTTAACTATTTTCGTAAAGTTTACGTAAATACTCAAGGTCAATTTTCTCAAACTGCTGGACACTTTACGCCTCGAAATCACACAAAACAACATTAACAACTTAACTTTTTACCAACTTTTAGGTACTTACATCACGCTTTCGCCTTTACGTAAATAAAAGAAACCCCAAAATTAAATTTGGTTTATTAAGTTACTGATGAAAATAACGACGCAACAGAAGTAAATAGCAGCCTATAGAAGCCCCTAAAGGCTGCTATCCGCTGATCAGCTTGGGTAATTGCGGTGAGCAAGTTCCAATGCATCAATATCGTCGCTGCATATCACTGCTCTAAGGGCCTCGAACTTGCTCTCGGGCCAATCGTAGATTTTCAGGGCTAGCAAGCGTTCGATCGTCTTTTGAGAAAAACGTTTACGAATAGTTTTCGCCGGACTGCCGCCAACAATGGAATACGGCTCGACATCTTTGGTGATCACGCTATTGGCAGCGACAACCGCCCCTTCGCCAATGGTAACCCCCGGCATGATCATCGCACGCATACCAATCCAGCAGCCATCACCAAGACAGGTATCGCCCTTGGCTTGGTAGGCTTCGTCTATCTTGTCCATAAATGGGTAGAGCGAAAACCAATCGGCGCGGTGGGTATGGTTGCCCCCCATCAGAATGACCGCTTCGGCACCGATGCAGACGTAATCGCCTATATGTAGCTTGTCGATTTCCCAACGCGGCTCGCGGTGACAGGTCTGCTCATCACCATGGAGGTAGCGCACCACTGAACGCTCGAAACCATTGTCGTAGGCATCACTGTAATAGCTATGGGTGCCCTTGATGGAAATATTCTTGTTGTTGACGGTTTCATGGAGCATTTCCATTTTCGTCCAGTGCTTGTTATTCATCATCGTTTCGTTCTCATAAAAAGAAAAACTGAAAGCCGACGGAAGAGCGGAGTAAGCCACAGCAAACTACTTGCATTATCTTTTTATCGGCAAGCTAGAGTGCGCATAGTGTTGGGCATGGTCTCGCATCATTCTTCGGCAGTAAATAAGTGAGTATTATTTACTGCCTGCACTAAGCGATTTGGGGCTGCTTGAGGTAAGCAATTTTGGTAACGAAGACGCATGAATGCTTGCTAGTCAGCTTAGTCATATTGTGCACCTCCGTAATAATGGGTTTGGGTATTGGTCTGGGGGCAATCATAATGATGTGCCCATCAAGGTCAAGCTTGGCCTAGGAAGATATTTTGAAAACTCACTTTCCTAAAATGGTTGCTAGTAAAGAGCTCTTACCGGTTTTCTGCGCCATTTCGCCTTTACGTTCTGTTAAGGGATCAAAAAAGGCCACTGGGTGGCCTCTAAACTCAATACAACAAGCGAGATCAACACTCAGAATCTTCTAAAAAGAAATTCAACTCCCCTGTCTCATTAGTATTTCGAACTGATAAATAGCATTGAACATCAGTTGCTTTGGTTCGCTTTGGTGGATTATAAATTAGAACTCCGAAAACCTTATCTTCCCCACCAGAGGTATCAACTTCATCTTCGATGATCATATCGGTATTCATCGCTTGCTCTAGATAAGACTTTTTCATTTTCAGATTACCGTAAACCAAAGCAACAGGTTCATCTCCACCTAAATCAAGCTCTCCGGTGGGATTCGACTCCAGCCCCTGAATCGCAGCCTTGCCGTACACAATGCCATTGGCACCTTCCACAGCCCCTTTTGCCCCTTGCAACGTCGCGATACGCGCATCAGACTGCAGGTTCAGGAAACGCGGTGCAGCCGTTACCGATAATATCCCCAAGATTACGATAACCACCACAAGTTCGATTAGCGTAAACCCTTTACTTCCTTTCATTTCAGACCTTTATCATATGCGTCAAAATTCCTTCAGCGCATATTACCAGCCGTCAAAAAACCGTCTAATCGAATATTTATATGGTTTTATGTGAAACATTCAGCCTGCAACTATGTCCAACGTTACTCCCCGCCTTTCACCATATTAGAAGGTATCAGCCTTTGATCCCCGCGCCTGCCATCGACTGGACAAACCGGCGTTGGAACAACAAAAACACCACTAATACCGGAAGCGTGATCAAGGTAGCGTATGCCATAACCTCGCCCCATGAGGTATCAACGCCAAAGAACTGCTGCATACCCACCATCACCGGCCTGACATCTTCACTCTGTACCACCATGACCGGCCACAGGTACTGGTTCCAGTTGGTCAGGAACTGCAATATCGCCACCGTCGCAAATACCGGCTTCGACATCGGCACGATGATCCACCAATAAATCTGCAATGGGCTCGCGCCATCGACGGCTGCAGCTTCATCGAAATCCTTCGGGATATCTTTGAAGAACTGGTAGAACAGGAAGATGGAAAACGCGTTGGCGACACCGGGCAAAATCTGTACGTGGTAGCTATTGAGCCACGACTGGGCAAGGATCAGTTGCCCATCATGCCACTCTATCCATGGCAATTTAGCCACCAGCATCAATAGCGGGATCACGATGGCTTCGAAAGGGACAATCAGCAAAGCGATGATGCCGGCCAATATCCACGCCTGCCCCTTCCAGCGCAGCCTCGCCAAGGCAAACGCCGCCATAGAGTTAATCAATAACCCCAGCAGCACACTGACGCCGGTAATGAACATCGAGTTGTAGAAGAAGCGTACAATATTACTTTTCTCAAACACCGCATGATAGTTATCCAAGGACAATTCGCCGCTTGGCAATATCGCCCGCAGCGAATAGAGATCTTTGAAAATCTGCGCATCCGGCTTGAACGATGACACCAGCATAAACAGCAGAGGAAAAGCGAAGATATAAGCGAGGAAAAGCATCAGCGCGTACATCATGAGTCGCTGGTACCGGTTATTGAAATGCAAACGTAAAGCCATAATTACTTCTGCCTCCGGCTCATAAAACGCTTCTGCAATAGGGCAATAACGAAGATAACAACAAAGTACACCACACTAATGGTCGCCCCGTAGGCGATATCCATCTGCCGGTACCCCTGGGTAATCGCGTGATACATTACGGTTGAAGTTGAATCCTGCGGACCGCCCTGAGTCATGACATCGACCTGGGTAAACAAACCAAATGCCGCAATGGTGGTTGAAATAACAATAAACACCAAAGTGTTCTTGAGACCCGGCAAGGTAATATATCGAAAGCGCTGCCAGCGGTTGGCACCATCAATACTGGCCGCTTCATAAAGCTCTTTGGGGATCGATTGCAACCCGGCAAGGAAAATCAGCATCTGTACACCGGCCCCTTGCCATGCCGACATCATGACTATAGAGGGCATTGCCCAGGCTTTATCGCCCAGCCAGTCCACAGGGCCCAAAAGCCCTAACGAAAACCAGTGCAAATAGACATTTATTGCGCCCAAGTCCTTATGGTAGAGGAAGGTCCAGACAATCGATACCACCACCATAGAGGTTACGACCGGAGCAAAAAATACCGTCCGGAAAAAAAGTGTCCCTTTGAGCCCTTGGTTCACCAGCAGCGCCAGCCCTAGGGCCACACACCCTTGCAGCGGTACCACCAGCAAAACAAAACTTAGGGTATTCCATAACGAGCGCCAAAAAACGGGGTCGCGTGCCAGCAAAACAAATTCTTTGTCATCCCAGACTTTAATACTGGCAAGTTCGTAGTAGTAACGCAGTTTGGGATAATCGGCTCTCAGCACCGTCCGTAGCCGGGGGTATATTGGCTCATCATCCTCATCCAAAATCAGCTCACCAGCCTTATCTTCCAAGGGTGAAAGGACAACGTAATTGATCCCCAGCAGTCGCTCATAGTTTTGCATGCCAACAAACTCGGTCGGATACGGAGACAGCAGGCGCTGGTTAGTAAAGGTCATGGCAATTGCCATGATAAAAGGCAGAATGACAAAGAAAGTCAGGCCAAAAAACGCCGGTCCCCCCATCATCCAGCCCCAAGCTCGCTGTCTTTTTTCTAATGTCATTCCTTTGAGCAACATGTCTTACTAATCTTCTAATCCGTCATTATTCCTGAGGCAGTGAAAAGCCAAAGCCACGGTTGTTGTAAATACTGCGTTCAATATTATCGACCGCCATATCCAACTCTTCCTGCGGCTCGCCGCCATCTAAGGTATCGCGCATTGCTTTGGCAAAAGAAGCTGAAATTATGGCATACGCGGGTGTCGCCGGCCTGTTTACAGTATATCGCTTTGTAAACTCGTAAAATACTCGCCACTGGCCTTCTATGTTGTAGTTCGCAGTCAGCTCGGCAGCAGAGGATTTTGTCGGTATGAAGCCCGTAGTCTTGGAAAAAAGGGCAATTTCTTCCGGTTGCATCACGAAATCAATGAAGGCTGCAGCCCCGTCGGGTACCTTACAACTGGTGGTTATCGCCCATTGCCAAGAGCCACCGCCAATCACCGGTCCTTGCCCCATATCCGGCACTGGTAAAATAGCCAGATCCTCACCAAACGCCTGCTGATAATCCCTGACTGACCAGCTGCCGGTATAGTGAATCGCCGTACGGCCATTAATAAATCCTTGGCTATCTGCCGGGCGGCGATCAATCATGCCAAATTCAACCAGCTGGGAGAGCCAATCAGCAAACTCAACCGCTTCAGGTGAGTTCAAGATGCCCTCTGCTTCAACATAGGTTGCGCGGTCAATCAGATCAGCTCCAAAGCTCTGCATTAATGGCGCCCAACCATAACTTGGCCACTCATCCCCCCATGCGGCATTGATATCCAGCGGGTATGAAAACTCCCCTGACGCTTTCAGCTTCTGTAAAGCGGAATCAAACTCTTCTTTTGTCCAAGGCGAAGACAAGCTAGGCACCCGGATTTGAAAACGCTCCAAGATGGAATAGCGGGTAAAAAGCGTCAATGCAACATCAAAGGGGCCAACGGAATACAGCTGATTTTGATACATCCCGCGACCGCCAACACTGAGACCTTGATAAGTAGATGGAGCCAACAAAGGGAATAAAGGCTGCAGAAAACCAGACCAAGCAAAGTTGGGAACGGTCGGTTGATCGACCCCCAAAATACAGGGCAGCTGACGGGCCAGGGCTGCTGCGGTAATTGACTCGGTGTATGACGCCTGCGGCAGTGACTCAACCACCACTTTCCATTGCTGCTGGGACTGGTTAAAACGAGCTACCTGATCTGCGCTGGCACGCATCTCGCTAGTCCCCGTCTGATGGCGCCAAAGCGTGATTTCTTTTGGTTGTCCTGATGCAAAAGCATCAGCTAACAACCCCGGCACTGCACAAATGGCAATAATGCTTTTGCCAGCGAACGATAACCCCATCTTCAGCCACACATCCTCATCTATCCCTAATCTCTGATCTTAAGGAAATTCGCGCCAGATTAACACTATCCAGGGCCAAACTATTCACCTTAACAAAGAGCAAAAAAACACCACAAAATATTTAGGTTTTACATCAAACCTAAATATGTATAATCACCACCACGAAATAGGAGGGGTACAACCGTGAAAACAAACAGCCTGATAACCATGGTGTTCTGGATGCTTCTTGCTGCCCAGGTCAATGCCGCAACCAAACCGATAGAGGGGATCCACTACGAAACGGTAGATACCACGGGTGATATTAAACTGGCACCCGTCACCGAGATTTTTGCACTCGGCTGCCATGCCTGTCATTCGCTGGAGCAGATCTTTGCCCGGTTAGCCAAACGCATCGAACAACCGATAGACAAAGTCCATGTTGTCTACAACCGTCCGACTGAAATGCAAGCTTCCCTATACTATACGGGACGATTAATGGTTACGCCGGACAAGCTCGACGCCTTCACAGCAGATTTATTTGATGCGATGCAAAGTGGCGGTAGTGCTGAAGTCAGGCTCAATGAAGCCATGAAGACAATCAAGCGTTACAGCAAGGGCGATGATGCAAAAACGGCAAAACGAAACGTCAAGGCAATCAAGGCAGAGGTAGACAGGGCCAAGCACATCAGCACGGCCTATGAAGTCAATGCTGTCCCTTCACTGGTCATCAACAGCAAGTATGTCGTTCTGTTCCAAGCACATAAGAGTGAAGAGGATATCGCCTCCACTGTAATAGCACTATTAGATAAATAGGTACCTGAAAGCAGGTTCAACAACAAACCAAAAGGTTATCGTTAACGACGATAATTGGCATGGATGCCCTCAAATAGACAAATTTGTATCAATAAATAAAACTAAGGGGTAACACCATGCTGGGACTCATGATTGGTATCATAATACTGACGAACACTGCGGTGCTAAGTGCCGTCTTTTTCCTTTCCAAACGCTACCGAAAAGTCCGTAGGCAGTATGAGGCTGTCCACTACAAGCTCATCCAACTCAACCAAGAACTTGATATTGCCCGGTTTACCATCCGCAAACTGGTCGACAGAGAAATAGAACACGATGAAGTATCCAGCAATGTACGATGCCAACCTACAGATTATGGCAAGAAGGCTGTTTGACAGGTAATTGCGACAAACCTGTTTGCCTCAGTCAGTAACGACAGCATCACATGGCACTTACTGGCCCATAATACCAAGCTAATTCCACACATCCTTTCATGAAAAGAATAAACACCTAGTAGCACAACAATAACCAGCATAATAAAAATTGATCGAACTCAACTTAATCCATCAATTTGTCTTATAATATATCCAAAGGAAATTTGAAATTTTAAAAAAAACAAGGAAAAACACGCATGGTATTTTCACAACGATTTGTTAAGCCTTTTCTAGCTATTTCGGTAATATTGCTAGGCTCAGCTATTGCGACACACATAAAGTCGCGCAATAGCGTACAGCTTGATTTGTCAGCCACTCAAAAATGCCTAGCTGAAAGCCCAAACAACGATTGCGATAATAGTCATAGCGTGCGAGACACAAACGGATATGTTTTAGTGAAGTGATTAAAGTTGGAATCAAAAAAAAAGGATTAGCTTTGTCGCTAATCCTTTTCTCTTCATGCCTCAGCACAAAGTTGAGCTTAATCAAACAGTTCGATAACCAGCTTGTTGTTTTTGATAACCAGGTTCGGCTCGGCCGATTTGATCAAGGCTTCCTGTACCTTTGAGCTATCCAACTTATAAACCGGCTGTTTGGATAAAGCATAGCCGATCATCGACACCGCAGGCTTCAATAACTTCTTAACCTCAGGGGTTAGCTGCTGGCTACTCTCGTCAAAGCGCTCAAGCCGCAGCGATTTCAAATAAACTTCACCCGTGTCTTTGTCATATTCAGGTACAGCACTGAACTCTACGTCTAGATCTAATCCCACATTCTTCATACTAAGCATCTGCACTTGGGCATTGGTACTGGCAAATACTGACACCCTGTCGGCATCGGCCCGGCCAATTTTGACTTCCAAATCATCTACCGCCACTTCGGCATACATGACATTTTCCACCCCGACCGATTGGTCCAGGCTAACCGAGTCTTGCAGGTAATTGGTCATGTCCTGCTCTGAAATGCTGTAACTGGCGCAGCCCCCAAGCAATGCGGCAGCCAATGCCACCGAAAGTAATTTGGCTTTTGTTTTTATCATCATTCACTACTCTTTACTGTCTACCCTTCAATTGTTAGCACAACAATTAAAAAGTGTTTCACGCCTACGTTTACCGGCGCTTTTTATTAAAGTCATCAATACACCATTCCTGCACGTATAGGGTCATGGCAAGGTCAGTATTCCACGGCAGCAAGCAAGATCAAAAAAGCCAGCAACATTTTGCTGGCTTTACGTTCAACAAGATTCAAACCCGCTCAAATTACATTTGCGCAAGCTGGGTTTTTCTTTCCTTGTTCACTACGCAGAAATTTCCGCGTTTGGTGCGGCACTTCGAGCAGCGCTCACACTCAACTGGCGTTCTATCCCCTTCCTTCCATCGCTTGATCAAATGTGGTTCGGACAGCAATGGGCGTGATAGTGCGAAGTATTGAATACCTGTGCTATCAGCAATTTTCTCTATCGCAGCAATATCCGTCAGGCCACCAACGGTAATAACAGGCACGTTAACTTCCTGGCTGATAACATGGCCATATTCGTGAAAGTAACCTTCTTCTTGGATGGTATAGCCATCGAATGACTGGCCAACCATGGTGTTTGCCTTGCCGTGGATATTGCCCGAGATGATGATGGCATCCACCCCAACCTCAGCGAGTTTCTGGCAAACAATGCGGGTCTCGTCAAAGCTCACACCACCGTCAAAAAACTCAGTCGCCGTCAGCTTTACCAGAATAGGGAAATCGTCGCCGACCAACTTTCTGGTTTCGGCGTAGATCTCCATCAAAAAGCGCATGCGGTTTTCCAGACTGCCGCCGTACTCGTCTTCGCGACGGTTGTAGTAGGGACTGAGGAACTGGTTGATCAGGTAAGTGTGGGCAGCATGGATTTCAACCCCATCAAAACCTGACTTCTGTGCCCGCAAACTGGCCTCGGCAAATGCCTTGACGATGTAATCAATTTCTTCTTTGGTCATCGCCTTGCCCAAGGTTTGGGTGCCTTTTTCCGGCACTTCGCTTGGTGCGAAGATGACCCTTTCGCCAAGGTCAAAAGTGGTTTTGGTGCCACCATAGGCCAGTTGCATTACGATTTTGGAATCATTCCGGTGTACCAGTTCGGTCAGTTTCTGATACTCATCAATAAAGGAGTCATTGTAGATCCCCATCATCCCGGCATTGGGCTTCTCTTCTTCAACAATGTTTGCATAACCGGTCACGATCAGGCCGACTTCACCTTGGGCAAGCTCTTCATAGATAGCGTATAGCTTGTCTGTCATATGGCCATCTTCGGTTGCCATATTTTCCCACGTCGCACTGCGCATGAAGCGGTTTTTTAGCGTCATCTTGCCAATGCGGGTTTCAGTAAACAAAGTGCTCAAGTCCAATCCTCTACAAATATCGTTCGGTACAGCAAAAAGCGGGGGCCGATAATAACGGGGATCCTGACAGCAAAACTTAATCTAGATTAAGTTAATGCCACTGCTGGCCATATTTAAACGCCAAGCACAAAAAAGCCACCGTGTTCGGTGGCTATTCATAGTGACTATCCTGCAATTATCAAAAATAGTAAGAAATACCGACTTCAAATTTGTTGTCGTTATCACGGCCCATACCGCCATTGACACCTTTCAGATCCACACTGGTGAATACATGGTCGACATTCATCCAAAGCTTGCCGCTGTCTGTCACCGGCGCGCCGAAACCGGTCTTCATTTCAAACTTCGAACCGATATTGGTGTCCATCCACTGCGGCTGGAAGATGGCGTAGTTCCCACTTTCACTCAGCGCCAGAGAAGCAAACAGATTGGCCTGATAACCACTCACGCTTTTCTTTACCCCACCCGCTTTAATGTCACCCGTCACATAAGCCAGGTTGGGATAAATGGTTAATGCGTCCATCGGGGTATTCACTTTGGCAATACCGCCCAGTGCCACAATGTCACTCTCCACACCTTTGTGCTTCCAGCCTTTCATGTAGTCCACACTGGCACCGGCTTTGGGTGCCAGACTCGAACCGGTATCCAAAACCTGGAAGTAGCGCAGGCGGGAGTTTTGCCCATCGGTCCCCTTGAAGTTGTTCTGGAACTTCACACCATGCTCGATAAGGCCGAGGAAGGTGTTCCCCTCACTGTATTGCCCGGCAAGGCCGAGATTTACCTTGGTATTGCCTTTGTTATCTGCACTCATCCACACAAAGGTGTTGGTTTGGGTCAGATCGGCGGGGTTAGGGTCTTGCTCGGCAGCTTGAACCGGAGCCAGCATGGAAGCCATCCCCAAAGCGGTAATTGTCATCACTGCAGCAAATTTTGATTGTTTGAACATATCTTCTACATCCGTCACTCATGTTGTTGCGGAGATAATAGATTCAACATTAAACCTTATCAATAGAAAAGGCTTCATATCGAACCAAAATTCAGGATGTATACAGCCTTCTCCGCTAACCATTTGAATCATCATTGCGTTCCCCTACCAAAACCGCCTCCCCGGTCGCTTCATCAAGGTACGCGTCTATAGGCTGTCTATCACAAGGCATCTTCACTGTTTTCTGTATGCATTCCGGCTCATTAACGGACATCACGGAAAATGAATCCGTTGTCGTACAGGCAGCGGAAAACATGGCAATTAAGGCAGGCATTGATAAATGAGCCATAGGTACTCCTCAAAGTGTTAATTACTTAAATTCAATATTAAACATATTGACAGTAATCATATCAACAAATCAATTGTTCAATAAGGCCTAATGGGAGCTATTAGATAACACCAAACTCGAGAGCATTGGCTTTAGACTCATAACAAGAGCCGTATTCGGCAAAAAACAATATGTTGGAAAAGGCGGGCAACAAAAAGGGGCATGTCAATAGCAGTGAAAAGGGTGAAAAAAAGGCCGCCTAAGTGGCGACCTTCTTTTTAATATTCGAAGTACTCGGGATACTCGGTTTTGATGATTTTGGTCATCACTCGCTGGGTGGCTTCCAAATCGGCAGGATCAATGCCTTCGGTAGAACCAATCAATATATCCATCAGAATCGGCATCAACTCATCGTGAACTTCCTTGCCTTTGATCGTCAAGTGAATACGCTTGGCATTTTTGTTTGCTGGATCCGGCGCTGAAGCAATATAGCCATTTTTGGTCGCATGACGAATAAGGCTAGAGATAGTCCCTTTGCTGCGTGTCATACGCTTAGCCAAAGTGGTTGGCCTGATCCCATCTTCGTATGCCAACTCCATCAGCATAGTTAATTGTTCAACGTTGATTTCGTTATAACGCTCAGAGATTGCAAGTTGAATCTTATTGTTGAGAAGTCGTGTTGCAACCCACGCCAGGCCGCTTGCAGTCTCATGTGCCTTGATGTCTTTTGTCATGATTTAACCCTTAATCACTATACGCGATGGATCATATAGTTCGATTAAAAAAAAAGCCACTCTAAATAATAGAGTGGCCGAACAGTCAAAGACATACCTAGAAAAGTAGTATCAACACAATACATAACATGAACATTCGGTATATATTGCCCGATATACCAGCGGGTGAGTTGCAGCTGGCAGATTGCTCGACCAGGAGGCTGTTTATACGGGGCCCCGCCCGTTCAGCGTCGCATAGGGACAACACTTATCTAATGGAGTCTGGAATCTGCCACTATCCATTAATTAAGTGCCCTAGCCTTGAGCTTTAAGCCGGTGGCTAGGGACCGGCTACTTTTCTATAACCATCCACCAAGCCTAGCGAACTTGGTGTGATGCTTTTAACCAGGCATCAACTGGTAAGTGTGGAGACACTTAACAGTAACGAGTCACCCCATGACTAAGTTACTGGTAAATGGGCTGCCTCTTTTGCCTGTAGCAGCCTTAAACAGGATGTGGGAATGCTTAGAACACGTAGTGTGCGCCAACGCCGCCCGATACCTGGGTCTTCACGCCGCTACCGGTAGAAACGTTAGTAGTTGCAGAAACTGACCATGCAGAGTCTTTGAAATTGTGGGCAACACCTACCGCTACCGCTTGTGCTGAACCAGCGAAACCAGTACCAACACCAAAGGCAGTTTGACCACCCGCAACCATTGGACGGGCGTTAGTTACCGCATGGGTACCCGCCATAACGCCGTCCATTTTCTTGTCCATTTTGTTTAATTTGTCTTCGAACTTATCCTGACGGGCTGCCATATCTTTGAAGCTATCTTCTAGCTTGTTGATGCGGTTTTCGTTAGCAACTGATTTAGCGGCTACTGCAGAGCCATTGCTGTAAATGTCTTCTACAGTGCGATTTGCTACATCACGGATTTGCTCAATTTCATCAACGATTGGTGTAATAATCTCTTTGTCATCAATTATTGGGTTCGGATTAGGCACATCGCTGTTTGTATCATCAACGATAGTGAAATTGCCTCGCTCACCTGTATTTGTATCTACTGCTTGGTAACCACCTTTACCATCGTTAACCACAACACCAGCAAGCTTTCCACTCTTATCAAACACTTGAGCATTGCCTTTAGCGTCAATCTTTGCAGAGTAACCAGCTTCAGCAAGTTTCTTGATTTCAGATGCCTTAACGATATTGCGCTGACCCGGAGTCAGGTTTGAGCCCCCATTACCATTCTTGTCGTCCGGCTTAATCGGGGTTGGCTTCTTACCGTTATTCGGTGTATCCGGGTCAATAGGCTTAACTGTATCGTCTGCAATAACAAAGCCGCCGCGCTCACCTGTTTTGGCATCTACAAAGCTATAGCCGCCTTTGCCGTTCTTAGTCACAACACCTGCAACGTTACCGTCTTTATCCAATACTTGCGCATTGCCTTTGGCATCAACATCTACCTTGTAGCCCGCTTTCTCTAGCTTCATGATGTCAGACACTTTAACGATATTGCGCTGACCCGGAGT
>NZ_PYMB01000002.1 GCF_003026455.1 Photobacterium rosenbergii | reverse complement strand
GCTCGGGGCTCGGGGAAAATTATACAACCGATATATAAAAAAGCGGCCCCAAACGATGTTTGAGGCCGCTTACGTCAGAACCTGTTTCTAGTATGCGCTACGCTCGGTTCTCAGTCCTTTCACCAAGCTTACGCACATTAGCAGCAAAACAAAGCTAAATGGTAATGCGGTAGCTACTACCCCAGACTGGAATGCCTGCAGTGCTTCCGAGCCACCTATCCATAACATCACAGCAGCAATGGAACCTTCTACGGTTGCCCAGAAAATACGCTGAGGAACAGGTGCATCGACCTTACCGCCTGCAGTAATGCTATCGATAACTAGCGAACCTGAGTCCGACGAGGTAATAAAGAAAATCAGTACCAAGGCAATGGACAGAACAGAGAGCACCGAACTGAACGGCATTGCATCGTAAACATGGAACAGGGTTAGCGAGATATCATTCAGGCCATTGGCCCCCAGCTCACCGACTTTGTTCACCACCTGATCGATAGCAATACCGCCAAAAATCGACATCCAAATAATCGTCATCAGTGTTGGTACGAAGATCACCGCGAACAGGAACTCACGCACGGTACGGCCATTAGAAACACGGGCGATAAACATACCGACAAATGGCGACCATGAAATCCACCACGCCCAGTAGAACACAGTCCAGCCGTGCATCCATGTTGTGTCATCACGGCCATGCGGGTTACTTAGTTCAACAATGTTACCAAAGTAAGCCATGATGGTTTCTGGCAGCGCGACAGTCACCACATCAAAGCCAACGAATGCAACAAATACCAGCAGGACAAACGCAAACATCATGTTGATGTTACTAAGCAGTTTGACACCACCGTCGATACCACGGATGACCGAGAAGATCGCAATCGCCGTTACAAAAGCAATCACGCCCATCTGCATGCCAATACCGCCTTCGGTGCCGAACACATGGTTAATACCACTGGTTGCCTGCTGGGCACCAAGGCCAAGCGAGGTTGCCAGACCAAACAGTGTCGCCAATACCGCGAGGATATCGATAACATGGCCCAACCAGCCCCATGCCCTATCACCGAATACCGGGTAGAACACAGAACGAATAGACAGTGGTAGGCCCTTGTTGAACGCAAAGAACGCCAACGACAAACCGACAATGGCGTAAATCGCCCAACCATGAATACCCCAGTGGAAAATGGTCGCACCCATCGCCAGCGCTTTGGCATCTTCAGTATTTGGCGCCACATTGAACGGCGTACCCCACCAGTTGGTGAAGTAAGCTGTAGGCTCTGCTACCCCCCAGAACAGCAAACCAATACCCATGCCTGCTGCAAACAGCATTGCTAGCCATGAAACTCGCGAGTGTTCAGGCTTAGCATCTTTACCACCGATTCGAATTTTGCCCAACGGCGAGAGCATTAACCCCAGAGTGAAAACGACAAAAAAGTTAGTCAGCCACATGAAGAGCGCATCAAAATCATTGAGGATGCCGTTTTTAACGCTGTTTAGCGCTTCTTTGGCTGTTTCGGGGTCGATGAAGATAAGCGCACCGAGGAACAAGATAATCAGTCCTGCACTGGTGCCGAAGACAGGGTTATGAATGTCAAAACCCCATTTTTGAATGTTGTCCTGACCAACCTGGTAGTCAGTCGTCTCTATACTGTATTTCTTTAGTACACTATCCATAAAGTCACTTTAACGTTGTGTCCTCGATGCTTTTTTATCCATACAAAGCATCATTTTCCGTTAGCGATAAAAATTTTAATTTAGACCACTAAACATTTTTTAATATGAATGCAGGGTAACAGCTATCGATAAACAATTCAAATACAGCAAAATGACGGATTTTTGTACTGTTTGCTACAGCGGGACATTTCCAAATTGATATGGACACTAAATATTGGGGCGAAACTGGTGATCCTAGGAGGTCTTTTAGAGATCGAAAGGTTTTGGGTTTTCAAGGTAACTCATTTGCTTCAGCCGATGATGAGCCATATGATAGATAACACATAAAACTGAGGTAGATTTAAGCCCTTAATGGACACTCAGCATCAGCTCATCAACTGGTATCGCCATCGACACCCCGAATGGCAGCTAATCAAAAACAACACGCCTGAAACTGAAGATTCTCTTATGTGGCTCAATCAGTTAGAGGACAAAATCCTAACTCCATTAGCAAATGAATTCGGCAATATCGTTATTACCTACGGCTTTACTTCGCATGAGTTAATTAGGAAGGTTTTGAAGGAGTCCCCTGCGCATATTGCCCCTGAACTCGATCAGCATTCTGCTCATGAAGTGAACACAAAAGGTACCCGAATTTGCAAAAGAGACGGTGCTGCCTGTGATATTTATATCGACAGTTTTGAAAACCAGATGCAGGTCATTGCACGCTATATCATTGAGAACTTGGAGTTTGATAGGCTGTACTTTTACGGAAGCTCAAGACCTTTACACATAAGTGTCGGCCCTGAACAAAATCACTTTGTACAAGTCATGGCAACTCGAGCCGATGGCAAACGACACCCCTGTAAGCGTGGTGTTGACAAAGATGCACTAAAATTAATCGAAATATCAGAGTAATAGTGAGTAGGATATGGATTCACAACATTTTAATCAGCTTGTAAGGCGCTCATCATTCTAACCTCGCTTAAAATTAATCTTACAGCACCAATGCCCCCCAAATAAGTTACCACTCCCCTACCAGCAAGCGACTCTTAACGCCTTTGATCTGTAACCCCATCGCTTCGAAGACATCCTCGAAGTTGCGGCATTGTGGTGGCAGGTTAGGGAGCGATAATACCGCTTCATCAAAGAATCGGGTTTGTTCTTGTTCTGTCTGCCATGCAACTTGCCACCATTCCAAGATACGCTCTCTGGAATCGTTCAAGCGG
The DNA here is from genome assembly GCF_003026455.1 of Photobacterium rosenbergii. GTDB lineage: Bacteria > Pseudomonadota > Gammaproteobacteria > Enterobacterales > Vibrionaceae > Photobacterium > Photobacterium rosenbergii. The sequence continues at coordinate 609,825 of NZ_PYMB01000002.1, read as the reverse complement.
TTGCTTTTTGGTATTCGGTCGCTCTTGCTGAGGTTTTCAGCCGTTGTAGTAGGTAGCAAATTCCATCTGTCATTATTTGGCCAATAGGCAAATGGTAGACAGTGATCAACGTGATATTCCTTGCGCAGTTTGGTGCCGCTCCATACACTTTGGATTTCGGTTCCGCACTGGCGCAGGTTATCGACTTTTTTGCGGATCGCTTTGGTATCGTGTTTTTCGTCAACCCAAATTAGGCAGTTGTGGTAGGTCTGTAAGTCAATGTCCCTTGCCTTGTTGCTCTCATAGCGTTTCATTTCAGATACCCACTGGTTAACCACCAAGGGTTCTATCCAACTACTGTAGAGGCGCAAACAATCCCATAAGCTTTCATCCAGAATGAAGCTGCCAAAGCTTGCCAGAAACTCACTGTCGACGACAAAGGATGATAATGACTTTCGCTGTTTCGAAGCTTTTATCATCTCAAACAAACGGTTCTCTTTGGCACCTTGGTAAATAAAGGTGACGGGGCCACTTTTGATGGTTGCCAAACTATCGGAAATTGTCTTTTGCAATGCTTTGGCATCATCTCCCGTAAATAACGCACCAACGGCTAGGTCGTCAGCAGTCAAATGGGATAACTTGCGCCACCCCTCGTCTTTTACAAAGCCAAGGCCCCTGTTGGTATTGCTATTTTGCTGGATCCCTTTGGAGTCACCAAAGTCGATATCTAATAGACGCTTGAACTGTCTTATCCAGTAGAGTGCGACCAAACCTTGAGGTAAGACAACTTTGCCATCTGTACGATCAAGTACAGCTCCAGGATGTGCATCGGCAATTCGGAGAAGTGTACGTAATAAAGCTAACTTGTAAGTGGCTGACTTACTGTCGTTAACAATAATATGGCGTACTTTTGTTAAGTCACCCGAACCATCATCAGGTAGGTTAAGTACCAAAGTTTGCCACTGAACACTATTGCGCCCCATCGCGTCATCATTTAATTCTGTTTTAAGGCAGACATGCAATGCGCGCTCTTTGGCAAGTTGTTCAATCTCTTCTGCGCTGACACCGTGGTTAACACGGCCATCATCAAAATCACCATGGCGCAAAGTGATGATGAGTTTTCCATTGGAGGCAAGCAGGTTACTTAACTTGCGGAAGGTTCGCTTACGCTCTGATCGCGGAATGTGCATCCAGACTGCAGAGAGCAAGATGTAATCAAAGCGGATACCAAGAGAAATAACTTTTTTCAGCTCAGGCAGAATATCATCAATCCAGACTACTTCTGTTGATTGGGTGTGCTGCTTACCAATTTCACGGAGCGCTTCTGCTGGCTCAACGGCATACACTTCACAACCATTTTCGGCAAACCACAATGCGTCACGGCCACTGCCTGCACCAATATCTAATACACGGGGTTGCTTGCCCGTGTCATCAGCAATCGGCCAATGCTGTTTCCAACTCAGGTGAACATCTTCAAAAGCGAGCTTTTGATAATCGCTGGCTAACCGGGAAGCATTGTTATGGTAATAGTTCTTTTGCATAGAATGGCTATTTTGTGTTGGCGTGCAGATTCACAACCATCACTTTAACTTATGTATTAACAAGTTAAAGTGATGATTATCATTATTACATTCTTGAGTATCAGGCTACGATTGTTAGCTTATGCGCTATATCGATTTTCAACCTGCAGGTTTTGAAAGCGATTAAACTCCCCCAGCATCCCCGCTGGCACGCAGTCCCCTGCGCAGTAGTCTTCAAGTTCTGACAGTTCGCTGATCACTAGCAGCAGCATTTCCATAGCGATGGCGACATCGCTCTGCGCAAAGTTAGCCAGGGTTTTCCAGCGGCGACTGGTTTCGCCGTCATCAAGCATTACCGACTCACACACTTTAAGGCTGATTGGCTTGAAGTTGTCTGAATCACAGGCGCTTTCGTTGACACCAAAGAAATCAATTGGCATCACCGAGCCCATGCGGACCTTAGCGCTGACTTTGGTGAGCGTATCTAGGCTGAGGTAGCAATCACGCTCGATCCCTTCACTGATCATCAAGCCTTCAACATACACCAGCACGCCTTGTGCCAGGTGGTCGTCCAAACATACCGCGCCATTGTTTAGCGATACATAAGCTTGCTTTAATTGATGTCTTGTCAAGTTCACGGTTGAGCACCTTTATTCGTATTGTCAGAACTAGCAAGGCTTGCAGCCTTTTCTACCTTGTTTTTAGGGTTCAGCGACTTAATTCATCTGTGAAATTATGTTTCTGCGCAGTATTGTCCACATAAAAAGCAAAATTTCACCACTAAAATTTTGTGGACTTTAGAGTAATGACTCGTTTGCTTTTAATTTACTCAAACAAAAGCATATTTCTGCCACTGGCCGGTTATTTATAACACTGTCAGGGTAGCCACCACAAATTTATACACCTACTCAAAACAAGTACAATTACTTTATCTACTGATTATGATTATGTAAACCTGTTAATTTTAACAGTATATTACTGCTTTTGATTATGTGTTTGATTTTATTCAGCCAACTTCCTTCAATCGACTGTCATCTTTATAAATAGTCTTGCTTCTACTGATTTTCGGTATATATTAGGGGCAAGCCAAAGTACTGGATAAATACACATGACCTCATACAACACTGCTGGAGTATCACACATGGATGTCGAGACTAAGCTCAATGCCGTTGGCTCGGCACAACGTGAACGGCTGGCCTTCATCGACTTCGCCCTTTACTTTCTTGGTGAGGTCACACGTAAAGATCTAATAGACCGCTTCGCCGTGGGCCATGCAGCTACCACGCGGGATTTTGCGCTGTACAAAGAGATTGCACCGGAAAACCTCAAGTTAGATATGCGCTCTAAGAAGTACTATAAGCAATCTGGCTTTGAACCTTTGTTTAATCTGGATTTGAAGAAAACACTGGCAACCATTTCCTTGGGTTATGGTGATGGGTTTTCAGGGCATCAAGATTTTCCAATCCAATGTGAGTCCCCGACTTCATTAACGGTTCCTCGCACACCGATCATGGCTGCACTATGTGAAGGGATTTACCGTAATAAACTGCTGGAAATTGAGTATATCTCTACCTCTAGCGGTAAAAGCCGACGAGTGATCGCCCCACATAGCCTTGTAGACTCCGGCAACCGCTGGCACGCTCGATCGTTTGACCGCAAGAATAATCAGTTCATGGATGTAGTATGTAACCGTGTTACCTCGGTAACTATCTTGGATGAAGAGCCGACCGCTGATGAACGTATTGAAGCCGACCGCCAATGGCAGAAGTACATTGAAGTTGAGTTGATCCCTCACCCGCAACAAGGCAACCCTGAAGCGATTGAGCTAGATTACGAGATGAAGGACGGCAAGCTGGTTATCGAAGTACGTGCAGCACTTGCTGGCTACCTGTTAAGAAAGTGGGAAGTAGATTGCAGTGAAGATGGCCGCTTACATGAATATGTCGGTTACCAGTTAGCGCTGGCAAACCCGCAGGCTCTGTATCAGGTAAACAGCGCCACACTTGCCCCAGGCTATCGCTCGTCAATGAGCTAACCAGGCAGCAAAACCCTAATTTATTTACAAACCGTCCTAAGGGGCGGTTTTGTTTTTTGGGCTTTGGAAAATGGCCCATGAACAAAAGTTACAAAAGCACTAGATAGTTACATAAACATCCTCTTCAATTTTCCTGCTTGTACATGTTGTTAGACTACGCCCAAACCACAACAACACGTAAAACAGGTGAATTATGTTTTCCAATAACACCATGACCCAAAGTGACAAACGCATGATGAATGTGATTTTTGCGCTTTCGGCAGCAGTGATCCTGCTAGCTACTGCGCAAAACCATATGCCAACAGGTATCATCGGCGCTATCGGCGTAATGGCTGTCGTCGGCTATATCTTGAATGTCGCTGGTGATAAAACCCCTATCGTTAACCAGTTCTTTGGTGGCGGTGCCATTGTTATCATTTTTGGCTCTTCTTACATTTTCCACAGTGGCCTGCTTCCACAAGAAACGACCGAGACAATTACTACCTTCGTCAAAGGCGGTGGCTTTTTGTCTTTCTTTATTGCCAGTTTGGTCACCGGTTCGATTTTGGGCATGGACACCAATGTATTGAAGAAAGCCGCGCTTAAGTACATCCCGGTTATTTTGGGCGGTGTTGCGTGTGCTTTCTTGTTCGCTGGCGTTGTTGGTGCAGCATTGGGCCACGGCTTTATGGAATCGGTCATGCTGATTGCCCTACCTATCATGGGCGGCGGCATGGGTGCAGGCGCGGTACCTCTGGTTGAGATCATGTCAGGCAATACCGGTATGTCTGCGGAAGTTCTGCTATCAAAAATGGTACCGGCCCTGGCTATTGGTAACGCGATTGCTATTGTAATGGCAGGCCTACTTGATAAGGTTGGCAAGTTCTTCCCTTCTCTAACTGGTAATGGCCAACTTATGCGTGGTAAAGCCGAAGAGAAGCAAGAAGAAGTGGAAGAGCAGCCAATTTCAATCAATGTATTGGGTGTGGGCGCGCTATTGGCAATCACCATGTACTTTGTTGGCTCAATGCTAAGCAGCGTGATCAGCATGCACACTTACGCGTTAATGATCATCTTTGTTGCCTTGGTTAAAGTCGCTGGCTTGATGCCTCGCGAACTTGAGCGCGCAGCACATGGTTGGTACAAGTTCGTGGTTGATAACCTAACTCCTGCCCTGCTTGTTGGTATCGGTGTGGCCTATACCGATCTTAACCAGATCATCGAATCGCTAAGTCTGGTTTACTTTCTTATGGTTTTCGCCACGGTTCTAGGTGCAATTGTAGGTACAGCGATTATTGGCCGCTTGATGGGCTTCAACCCAATCGAAGCGTCTATTACCGCTGGCCTTTGTATGGCGAACATGGGCGGTACGGGTGATGTAGCAGTACTGGCAGCCAGTAAACGTATGGAACTGATGCCGTTTGCTCAGATCTCCTCACGTATCGGTGGTGCCTTCATGCTGATATTAGCCACCATGATTATTGAATTACTCAAATAACACCAATTTGTGTGAATAAATGCCGGGTTAGCTATGCAGCCCGGCATTTTCCATTTCTTCAATATTTGTTTTTCACCATTTATCAAAAAACAGGTTAGATAAAAGATATCTAGCACAGTATTCTCCATAATAGCAGTTATAATCCGTGCCAAATCCAGTGCTTAGCCAGACTACCCGTTCAATGAAACTCAAGAGCTACCTCGCCCTTACAACGCTTGCGACAACCTCTTCTATCGTTGTTGTCGTGACGACCTTTATCTTTTACCTGCTGCAGAATGCGCACATTAACGGTATTGAAGAAAGGGGCTTGGAGTTAGCTCGGGTGCTGGCTCATGATCCCGTTGTGATTGAAGCGGTCAAGGCCAAAAACAACCACCAGCCGTTTGAACTGCAGCAATATATCGAAGATATTCGGGGCAAAACCGATGCTTCTTTTATCGTTGTTACCGATCAGCAGGCCTTGCGCTTAACCCACCCTGATGTCGACAAAATTGGCCTGCATTTTAACGGTGACGATATCTACCCATCGCTTAACCAAGGCATAGACCACACCAATGTCGCCTCAGGTACACTGGGTAAGGCAATTCGTAACTTTTCCCCCATCACAGATAACGGCCAGATCATCGGCGTGGTCAATATCGGGTACATGTATGATCGCAGTGTTGGTATTTTGATGGAGCAATTTGGCAAAATTGCCGGACTGATAGCGATTGTTTACCTGCTTGGCGTCACGATCACTGGCACCTTCGTGTTCAAGATGAAGCGTACTTTTCTGGATTATGAACCGGAGATTATCGTTCATAAGTTCCGTGAGCGAGAGATGATCCTCAACAGCATTCGCGACGGGATCATTGCCATTGATAACAACCACTGTATTACCACCATGAATCACAGTGCCAGTAAGATGATCTCAATGGGAAAACTGGGGCCGCATGATTACATTAACCAACAGTTATCTACGTTCTCTGCGACATTGAGTCACCTTGTATTAGCAGAGAGTGACAGTTTTCACCAAGGTAACTTCAACATTGGCAAGCATACCTACCGTGCTGACATCTACCCTATCAAGCACAATAAAGGGATCCGCGGTCATGTGATTGTGTTTTATGCCAACCTGAATCAGGATGAACTTGAACGCGAAATCGTCTATCTGAAAAACTATGCCGAGTTACTGCGCAGCAAAACCCATGAGTACTCCAACAAACTCAATGTATTATCTGGAATGCTGCAGCTCGGTAACTTCGATAAAGCGGTCGACTTTATCCAGCAGGAAACCGATAGCTACCAATCGATTATTCGCAGCATTGTCACTTCAGTGAATGACAGTGCAATTGCTGGCCTGTTGATGGCTAAGTTCAACAAAGCCTCAGATCTCGGTGTCACTTTTACCCTTGATGAAGATACCTGCCTGTCGAGTTACGAAAAAGCGGCATCAGAAAAACTGGTAACCATCATCGGTAACCTCATCGACAATGCCCTGCTTGCCGCTTGGCAGAACCGTAACCAAAAGCCTGCAGAGATCCAGCTTTACTTGAGCGACCGTAACCAGCACATCATTATCGAAGTGCAGGATTCAGGTATCGGTGTTCCCGATGAGATCAGCGATTCTATTCTCGAGTTTGGGGTCAGCAGCAAGCAAGATGACCAGCAAAATGGGGTTGGCCTGTACCTCGTCAACCAACTGGTCGATTACTTCCATGGTAGTATCGACTGGGAACGTACTGAACAAGAAACCACTCTGTTTAGCTTGTACTTAGACAAACAAATAACGACACGCCTATGACAAAGACAACGGTGATGGTGCTGGAAGACGATATCCGTGCCAGCTATACCCTTGAATCAACCATTAATCAGCATCCACAGTTTACAGTAGTCGCTGTTAGTGAAAGCTACGCCGAAGCTATCATGCAGTTTGAAGCGTTCAAGCCAGATTTGGTTTTCGTGGACATTACCCTACCCGACGGAAATGGTTTAGCCTTTATCCGTGAGCTCCGCAGCCAGAACGTGACCTGCAGTTTTATCATGACAACTGCAGAACGAGAAGCCGCCACCGTCGAGCAAGCTGTGCAACTGGGTGTGATGGATTATTTAGTGAAGCCAATTCGAATGTCACGGGTCAACCAGGCTTTGGATGATTATTTGAACTACCGCCAAACTCTAGCGACGGCTGCAACTGTCGATCAAAGCGATATCGACCAACTCTTCCGTAAATCAACTGTTGCCCCGGTCCGCAATACTCCGAAAGGGATCGATGCGACAACTTTGGCGAATTTGAAGCAAATATTAGTCACAGAGCAATTGCAGGATTTTTCAGCCGAAGACATTGGCAAGAAGATGAATGTCAGCCGAGTCACCGCCCGCCGTTACCTAGAGTTTTTGGAAACAGAAGGAATGATAAAGCTAGTATTGAATTACAAAACAGGTGGCAGGCCGCAGCGGCTCTACCAACTGTTAGGCTAATAACCCGTTAATTAGCGCGGGCTATTTAGGAATATTGAAAGACTTCTCGCCCATACAGGTAAAGGTGAAATAGCGGCTGCGCTCATGGAAAGCAGAGAAACCTTTACCCCGGCAGTAAGCACCATTTAGCTCATGCATGTAAGCCAAAGTATCTTGGTCCTTGACCGAAAAGTAGCTGTTATTTTCACAAACGACGCGGATCTTGCCGTCATCGCCTTGGGCGTATGACTGAACCTTGGAGCCACATAAGGTAAAGCTTGCCTCGACAAATTCGTCAGCACGCTGGTCTACAGTTTTGCTACATCCTGCTATTACCAGGGGTAAAAAAGTCACAAGCAGTAATTTTTTCACAACCGGTCTCCTACACACATATTTGGTAAATGCCCAATAATCAGTGTAGTGCGGGATTCTACTTACTGTGTCTCAATTCTTGTATAAAAGACTTTTTACCCAACAGGCCGACAAATTTATCCGTTCATTTGTCTTTTTTTGCCTTTCGGCTCATCAATACGGCGGCGGTGCCAAATAGAGTAATGACGCAGCCCCGCTGGACCATGAGCGATCACAACCGACATCACAAGGATGACAATGAACAATTCGGGTTTGTGCTGTGGGATAAAGAAAAAACTACTGAGCAAACCGAGTTTAACAAACGTCAGCACACCTTTAAGTTGGATTAGCCATAATCGAGATTGACGGATTTCCAACACTGTCATGATCACGCCAGTAACCATTGCCATTATCCACCAGTGCAACCACAACGATTTCTCGACACTATATAAAATACCACCAGCACTGCCAGCAATACCAAGAATATGCATAGCCCTAATAGCTGTTTTACTTAGGCGCTGGATCCAGAAACGTGTTTCGGACATACCAAACTGCTCATCTTGGCCCGAATGTTTTCGTGGCTTTGAGTTCGATGGCTTTCTAGCTGCTGATGAAGAGGTATCTGAGGCAGGTTTTGAAGGTTGATTCATGGCAATGACAGGGTATTCAAACAATGCGGTGAAGAATACCCTTAATAGTCGCAATTAACTAGGGGCTTTATCGCCAGTTAGCGAGACGCCTTGGTCAAAGTGGTGATTTTGCCGTCCACGACTAGGAAACAGTCCATACCGGCTGCCAAAGCTGCTTTTTGGCCTAACTCTGTATCTTCAAATACCACGCAGTCTTGCGGAGCAACACCGATTCGCTTGGCTGCTTCGAGGAAGGTATCTGGGTTCGGCTTGTGGTTGACCACATCATCGGCGGTAACCAGTGCATCGAGCATAGGCAAGATGCCGGTTTGGTCTAATAGCGGCTCGGCATTAAACAGGCGACTACCCGTTCCCACTGCCACTTTCTTGCTGCCCTTGTTATCGAGCAAGACCTGATAAACAGGTTCAATCACTTCACCCTTGTGGGCAATTTCATCGTAAAACTTGTACTTGGTTTTCGCCAAGCGCTCTGTATCGAAATTCTGGCGAAAGCTTCGGTTGATCTCATTGGCAATCCTGCTGCTAGGCATGCCGCCTAGGTTGTAGAACCAATCGCGATCAAAAGGTATCTCGTGAATTGCACAGGTTTTCTCCCATGCTTCCAGGTGCGCCGGCATAGAGTCGACCAACGTACCGTCCATATCGAAAATGATACCCTTGTAGCTTGATAAATCCATGTTTCTCCTTGTTTATTTAGCCGTTCTTTTCAGTCGTCTGACCTCCAAGACACCCGTGCATCCTAACGACACTATATGACACTTATATTGCAATAAGCGGTTGATGTAAACATCAAAACCCTGAGGCAAAAGAAGCCAGTGGTTATCTTTTGAGCAAATATATCTAAATTATCCATAAAAAAGAGCAAAACCTTCTCTAAGACGCTATACATGCAAGTATTTTGTATATATATTCATAATATTATCATTGATATTCACCCAGCCTTTTTTGATTTTGGATGTACAGCTAAGGAACGCGACATGCCCCAACCCGACATAACCTCACTTATCCCTATTATCATTACCCTCGCTTTATCCCTCACTACACGAAACGTTGTTATCGGTTTGTTTGGCGGTGTATTTAGCGGTGTCGTGATGCTGAACGGCATTGCTCCACTCGATACTTTCGGTACCTTGGTTAAGGATTACCTTGTTCCACAGCTCACCGACAGCTATAACGCCGGCGTCATCGTCCTGTTGGTGTTTATTGGTGGCTTTGTTGCTTTGATGGAACAATCAGGTGGTGGTCAGGCTTTTGCTTCAAAGGTTACCCACTGGGTAAGTACAAAATGCCGTGCCCAGCTATCTTCATGGTTCGGTGGGATTTTTATTTTCTTCTCCGACTTAGGTACACCACTTATCGTCGGTCCGGTTTTCCGCCCGCTGTTTGACAAGCTAAAGCTGTCACGCCAAAAGCTAGCCTTTATTATTGACTCCACTTCGTCCCCAGTCGCGATACTGATCCCATTTATTGGTTGGGGTGTTTATATCATGGGCTTGCTGCAAAAAGAGTTCACCGCTCTGGATGTCGCCGTTACTGACTGGGAAGCCTTCGTCAAGGCAATTCCTTTCCAGTTCTACGCATTTTTGGCCATTTTCATTGTCCCTTTGGTAGCATTCAAAAAGCTCGATTTCGGTCCGATGGCCATTGCCGAGCAAAAAGCGCAGCAAGGTATTATTACCGGAGCCAGCAGCGAAACACTCAACACCTTTACGCATAAAAATGCAAAAGCCTCTTTTGTATTCGCGCCATTGATCGTTATGGCATTGGTGCTGATCATGATGCTGGCACCATTGGGCTTCCCATTCAAACAAGTGTCAGGCTCTGTATTTCGAGCTGCCCTTTCCAGTGCCTACTTCTTTGCAGCCATTACCTTAATTTCATTAATGGCGTTTTATGGAGTACGCAAGCTCAGTGACGGCATCAGCGTATACCTCAAAGGCATGGGTAACATGATGCAAGTGGCAATCGTACTTATTCTGGCGTGGACATTGAGCAGTGTAGGCAAAGAATTAGGTACGGCGGCCTACATTGCCGAGCAAGCTCAGGCAGGCTTTCCTTACTGGTTGGTCCCAGCAGTCACCTTCTTGTTAGCCGCAATCATTTCTTTCGCGACAGGATCATCATGGGGCACCTTTGCCATTATGATGCCTCTGGTGATCCCGACAGCCATTGCTATTGATGCCCCATTGTATGCATGTATTGGCGCTGTGCTATCTGGTGGCTTGTTTGGCGATCACTGCTCGCCGATATCTGAAACCACCATCTTGTCCTCGACAGGCTCCGGGTGTGATCAGTTCGAGCACTTCAGAACCCAATTGCCTTATGCCCTACTCAATGGCTCAATCGCCTTAGTCAGCTTCATCGCAGCTGGTTTGATGCAAAGCCCTGTCGTATTGGCAGTAGCCCTTATTGCCCAGGCCTGCTTGGTGTTCCTGTTGTCGAAGTGGCATAGCAGCCAAAAAACGGCCCAAGTCACTGCGAGCTAGTTAATCCTTCCTTTAAGCAACAGCCAGCTACCTTTGCTGGCTGTTTGCGTTTTTGTACAAAACCAAAGCCAGATATAGAAAGCACACATTACGTGACATTTTGAAATAGTACTAAACGTTGACTGAACAACGCTCCTTTTGACGGAATAGTACTAAAACCAGACGGGTGGAGGGGTAATCCTTGTTGGCTACTAGGGCTATGATGGGCCATAGACGGTATAGCGCAGAATGAAAACCTTTTGTGGCCGCAACGAGATAATCACGAGGTAAGCAAATGAATATAGTTAATATTTTAACAACTGTTATTGCCCTATCTAAGGCCTTGGCTGGCATTGTGATTTTCCAATGCGCAATTGCCGCTGCGTTAAGTGTTGGGCATATCATCACAGCCCCATTTAAAAAGCTTTTACTTGCCCTGCCTAAGGTAAAAAGGAAACACAAATGAATATGTTCGGATCAGCTGTCGATATCGCGTTTAGAGTTGGCCAAACAGGTATCGCTGGAGTCGGCTTGTTCATCATTGTGATGACATTTGTCGGCGCAGGGATAGCACGTTGGTTAGGTAAAGATTAATACCAAGGCTATCAACGGAATGGTGAACTAGCCCCTTATTTCACATCCAATTCAACTAAGCCCCATTTTTTCGCCACACGATCGAAAAAACCCTGAGTTTGCTTCAACTCGATCCAGTGATTGACGTAATTGATCCACACCTGATCTTCCTTAGGTAACAACATCGCTATCGGCGTTGGCAAACGCATACCGTCGACTTTGGCCACACTCAGTTGTGGATAGCGTTTTACCAAAGTCGCCGCTTCGATATTCGAGGTCACAATGGCTGTCGTTTTATTATCAAGTAGGTATTGATGGGTAAGTTTGGCATTCTCGCTGGCATGTTTTCTCGCGTTGGGCAGCAGTTCTTCAACAAGGCTTTGCTGCACCGTCCCCGCTGTAGTAGTTAGGATGACGGAGGATGCATTGAAGTCACTCCACTTCCTAAAGCGTTTGGCGTTGGCTTTGGTCACTACCGGGACAAAGGCAAGGTGGTAATAGGTATCGCTGTATCCGGCCAACCTGGCACGGTGCATGTTCAATGAGGCACTTCCCGTCATGTCGTATTTGTCTGTAACGACACCATTGACCAACTTCTTCCAAGTTGTCGGCACGTACTCCACCGTTACGCCCAAATCCTTGGCGAGCTCGGTGGTGATATCAATGTCAAAGCCACGGTAAAAATTTGTGGCAGGATCCCGCATAGTCATCGGGCTCCAGTCTCCTGTTGTTCCTACCCGGAGTGTGCCTCTATCTAGGATCTCTGTCAGGCGGCTTTTTGCTGCATGGGTCACTCCAGAAAGCAATGCCATCAAAATACAAACAATTAGCGCTCCACTTTTGATGTACCATGCCTTCATAGATGCCTCTGAACCTATTAACAAAGTTATCTATAAAGATAGCAGTAATTTGTTTTGGCAAATTTAAGCTGTAGAACTTTTATAGCCTTGTAAAAACATTGAGACACATGTTCTTAGGTACTCACGGCGTTCTTGCTCTGTCTCTTGGCTTTCCTGACCAAGATAAGCCCAATACACCACTTTCCCGTGGCACATCAGCAAGAATTGCAAAGCAGCATCGGCACAGTTCAGATCAGGCCTTAATACCCCTTTTGCTATCAATTGCCCAAGATACCCCGCCACCATTTCAGTGGTGTTTCTCGGCCCGGCATTGAGGTATACCTTGGCCAAATCAGGATGGGTATCACTTTGCCTGACAGCCGTTTTATAGGTATTCAAAGCCTCTTCGCTCAACAACATGTTCTGGAATCGCCAAGCAAACTCTACAAGCACTTGTTCTGGCTCTCTTGGGTCATCCAACAAACTGATATCAAGTTGGTTTGCCGTGCATTTGGCACGGATACAGGTATCAAACAGATCGTCTTTGGTTTTGAAATGCGAATACACCGTTTGCTTAGAAACCTGAGCCCTTACAGCAATAGCCTCCATGCTTATCCCATATCCTTGCTCACAAAACAGATCCGTTGCGGCCTTTAATATTTGTTCCCTTTTCTGGGCACTTCTGGCAGTTAACACACGCTCACCCTTAATTAACAACTCTATAGTAGTTTTAATACAATCAAACTGGACAGTCTAGTTTAGATGGTATATTTTTTAAACATATGGACTGGACAGTCTAGTTTAGTAACTTAAGGCAGGGCAAGATGAAAAGGATAACAGTAGCCGGTATCGTGATAGGTTCCGCATTGCTAGCAGGGTGTAACACCTCGAATACATCACCACCAGACCAGCAATTTAATCAGTTACTGAGTGTAAATACGCTCACGTTAGACCCTTCCGATCACTACAGCGTCGAACGTGAGTACGTCGGAATGGTGCAGGCTGGGCAACAAGCCAATTTAGGTGTCGAGCTCGGCGGTAAAGTCGCTCGGATATTGGTTGATGTTGGTGACAGCGTCAATGCGGGTGAGCCTCTTCTCGTTTTAGATACTCAACTTTTGATCACCCAAGCCGATGAGCTTCGCGCTCAGCAGTCACAAATTACCGCTCAACTGGACTTGGTCGAAGCGAACTTAAAGCGTCAGCAATCACTGAAGAAAAAAGGCTTTAGTGCGGATTCCGAAATTGATGCCCTCAACAGCCAACGGAATGCACTACGAGCTAACTACCGACAGCTAACAGCCTCATTGGCTGCCAACCAGTTAAGGCAAGATAAGTCGACAGTTTATGCCCCTTACGATGGTACTGTCAGCGCAAGGTTCGTTTCCAAAGGGGATGTGATTAACACTGGATCGCCGACACTTACCCTCCTTGCTTCCACCAGCAAAGAAGCCCATATAGGTATACCTGCCAAACAGCTTAGTAAGCTAATAAGCCATAGCGATTGGCAGTTACGTGTTGGCCCTGATAGTTACCCTGTCACCTTGCTTAATCCTGGCGCTCGCGTAGACAGCGGCTCACGCACTGTGAAGTTGCGATTTGCCCTGCCAGAGTCTGCCGAGGTCATTGACGGCCAACTGGCCTACCTGCAGTTTAGCGATGTACATGACAAACCCGGTTATTGGATCCCACTCTCTGCAATGACAGATGGCCTTCGTGGTGTTTGGAATGTGTTCGTGATGAGTGATGAGGACAACCAGCATGTTGTAGAACGCCGTTCCATCCAGGTGCTACACGCTAACGCTGAGTATGCTTATGTCACTGGTGCGCTATCATCCGGAGAGCGTTTGATTTCAGACGGGCTTCACCGCCTTGTCCCCGGTCAGGCAGTTCAACCGGTAAAAAAGTTACCACTTCCATTGACTAACCGCGATGAGGCCGCGCTATGAAGATGGAAGCCATAATCAGCAATACCCGCCTATTGGTATTAGCCATTGTGCTTTTGGTCGTTGCAGGCTTTTCTGCGCTTACCACATTACCAAGGGCCGAGGACCCAGTGATCCACAACCGCCATGCCAGCATCATCACCCATTTCCCTGGGGCGACGGCTGAGCGGGTCGAAGCATTGATCACGGAGAAGATCGAAACCGAGCTGCGTCAGTTAGAAGAGATCAAAGAGCTCTCTTCTGTATCACGGCCTGGTATTTCCGTCATTCGAGTAGAGCTCAATGACGAGATCACCGACTCTGAACCCGTATGGTCGAGAACCCGGGATAAACTGTCTGATGTTACGCCTTCATTGCCCGCAGGATCGTCTGTGCCCGATTTACAAAACGAGCATGGCTATGCCTTCACCATGATCACGGCGTTGACCTGGCAAGGTGAGAGCCAGCCAGATCTATTGACTTTACGCCGTTACGCCATTGAGCTTGGCAACCGCATGCGGATCATGAGCGGTGTGGAGTTTGTTGATGTATACGGCCTGCCTGATGAAGAAATTCAAGTCACTCTTGATCCTGCCGCTACCAGCGCCCTTGGACGCTCTGCAATCTCATTATCACAAGCAATAGACCAAGCAGATGCCAAAAACTCAGCCGGTGAGTTGGTCAATGGTAATAACAGATTTGCCTTGGAAGTTTCCGACTCGTTGGATACCCTCGACAGGGTCCGTCGCGTCCCAATTGCAATGGATGACAACGGGTTCTTAATCCGTATCGAAGATATTGCCGAAGTAGAGCGTACAGCAGCCTCCCCTCCATCTGAAATCGGGGTTGTAAACGGCAAGCCTGCGATCATTGTTGCTGCCCGAATGCAACCTACGCTTCGTGTCGATCAGTGGACTGATCGGATGAATCGGTTATTAGATCAATACCGTCAACAATTGCCTTCCAATGTGTCGGTTGATGTGATTTTCGAACAGCAAAGCTATACAGAAACCCGCCTGTCCGATCTTAACCAAAGTTTGCTGCTCGGCTTTTCGATCATCCTGGTCGTATTGCTGCTGACATTGGGGATCCGCTCGGCGATCATTGTTGCCATTTCCCTGCCACTTACTAGCCTAGTCACTTTGTCGATGATGAAATTCACCGGGCTTCCCATCAATCAAATGTCGGTCACCGGGTTGATTGTTGCACTGGGTATCATGGTCGACAATGCGATAGTGATGGTTGATACCATCCAGCATTACCGCCAACAAGGCAAAGCCAAAATTGAAGCTGCTATGCAGGCTATCCGCCACTTGTGGATCCCGTTGCTTGGCTCGACATTAACCACTGTATTGGCCTTTGCACCGATATTCCTGATGCCAGGCCCTGCCGGCGAATTCGTCGGTGCTATCGCGATTACCGTTTGCTTCTCGCTGATTGGCTCTTATCTAATCTCACATACATTAGTCGCCGGTTTTGCTTCTCGGTTATTACCTTCGATCAATCAGGGTCAACGTTGGTACCATACTGGTATCGTAATACCTGCGGTGAGCAAACGTTTTGAAGGCTCGATTCTTTATGCCATCAAACACCCGCTGATCACTGCTGGTTTAGTCTGTATCCTGCCTTTCACCGGTTTTTGGGCAGCAACAACCTTAACGGAACAGTTCTTCCCACCATCAGATAGGGATATGTTCGAAATACAGGTGTTCTTGCCCCCTCAGTCCAGCATCTTTGCGACCTCGGAAGCCACCAAACAGGTTGATGAAATCATGGCAGAATACGAAGGTGTGAAACGGGTAAGTTGGGTTGTCGGCGGTAATTTCCCATCGTTTTACTACAACCTAGTTAGCCGTCAACAAGGTGCCCCTTACTTTGCCCAAGCCATGGTCAAAGTCCGTGATTTCGAGCTTGCCAATGCCATGATCCCAGCCCTGCAGGCAGATCTTGATAAACAAATGCCCAATGCACAAATCCTGGTGCGCAAGCTTGAACAAGGTCCTCCCTTCAATGCACCGTTGGAAGTGCGACTGTATGGCCCTAACCTAGACAGGCTCAAAGCGATTGGTGAAGATATCCGCCTCATCATGGCTAGCACACCTAACGTTACCCATACCCGGGAAACCCTACAACCAGGAACGCCTAAGGTATGGCTAAACGTCAACGAAGAGGCGAGCCAGTTAAGCGGACTGACCCTTAAAGATTTTGCTGACCTACTTCAAGCTACCTTCACCGGACGGCAAAGCGGCAGTATTATCGAAGCAACCGAATCTATTCCTGTGCGTGTTAGGGTCAGTGATGATAGCCGGGAAAATATGAGTCAATTGAGCAGCCTACCGCTTCCGGTGAAATCCGAGAGCGACTTGATGGGTTTGCCTGTATTCGCGATAGCTGATTTATCACTAACGCCTAGCAGAGGTGCTATCCCGCGCCGAAATGGGCAACGTGTAAACGTGATTGAAGGCTATATCCGAGCCGGTGTGCTACCGCAAACGGCTTTGATCCACTTCCAAGCAGAGCTTGAGAAATATCAAGCAAGCATACCTAGTGGCTACAGCATTGAGTTTGGTGGTGAGTCGGCAGAGCGAAATGAGTCAGTTGGTAATTTGATGGCCAACCTGACTATGGTGATCACCCTTCTGATCATGGTCGTGGTGCTGTCTTTCAATTCCTTCCGATTAAGTTTGGTGATCTTCTTTGTCGGTATTCTATCGGCTGGGTTAGGTCTTTTATCGGTGGCAGCCTTCGGCTATCCGTTTGGCTTCACTGTCATTATCGGCTTACTGGGTCTGGTCGGCCTTGCTATCAATGCCGCTATCGTGATTCTGGCTGAACTCAAGAGCAGCCCTGAAGCCAGCGAAGGTAACCTTGATGCCATTGTTACCGCCGTGATGAGTTGTACCCGCCACATCACCTCGACAACCATTACGACTATCGGTGGGTTCATGCCTTTGATCCTTGCAGGAGGTGGCTTCTGGCCACCATTTGCCGTCGCTATCGCAGGTGGTACCCTGCTCACAACCCTAGTCTCGTTTTACTTTGTCCCAGCCGCGTTCAAGCTAGCGGTCAAATACAAGCCACTAGCTGTACGCAACGTCGAGTTAAGTAGTACTACTGCACATTAACTTGTAGGTTGATTGGATAGAAACAAGCCAGCACATCAGGCCTACCTGTTGTGCTGGCTTTCTATTATTGGCAATGCTGTTGCAAGTTGCTGTAAGAAGAGGCGAAATTGTTATTCGGAAAGTATTCGTTATTGATCAGCAGACTCTTACTCTTGGCCCAATTATGTGCAAAAGAGCCATTACCATAAGGAATATCGTAGATTTCAAAATGTCGTTCGTCACGGGCATAAATGAGGTTGGCGGCCATCCGCCCCGAACGCTGCAAGGTGTTTTTATAATATTGGAAATCGCCTTCACAGCTTTTGATCACATACGATCCCTTTTCACTACGCACACTGATGTAATAATTCGACGTATTGGCAAATTTCATTAGTTGCCAAATACCCACTTCATTGCTCAACTGGATAACAGGCACAATTTTCTTTTCAGCAGACTGAAGGTTTTCCGTCGAGGCTGTTTTCTTATTTTCATCTTCTTCATTCTCACTTGGATCGTGATGAAGCAGACGCATAGACGGTTTACTGACTTTTTGCGGTGGCGGATTAAGGCTATTCCACACATTCATCAACGGCTCTTTGCCTGGACCCATCGCTATCCATACCAAAGCAATGGGTATAGCTAGCACTGCTAAACGTGCCCAGTAACGACTTCTGCCAATAGCCTTAATCTGACTGGCAACCGCAGGCGTGAGTTTCTGTGACGCCGCTACAAGCTGGCCAGGGAGCTCTGACTTGGTGATCTCCTTACTATCACTTCGTTTTTCAAGACGTAGGCTATCCACTTTTGACTGCAGGCGGCGGTTTTCCCTCCGCAAAGCTTGCATGTCTTCTTCCATCATCTGTTTATAGTTTTTTTCGTCATCAGATGGTGTGGCTTTTTGTTTAAGCTCTTCACGAGCAGCTTTCAGCTTTCTTTCTAATTCTTCATTTTGTTGCTTAAGCTCAGTAAATTGCTCTTCAAGTTGCTGACACTTTTTCTTCCATACCACTGTCTGCTCATTAGACTTCAGGTAAACCACATGAACTGCTTCTTCATGGCCATGACCCGTCATTACCTTTTCATAGGCTTGGCTGAGCATCTGCATAATTGACTTGGAGCCCCCTTTATCGGGGTGGCACCGGCTAGAAAGCAACTTATAACGTCGCTTTACATCAGCCAGAGGCGTATTCTTTTTAACTCCTAAAATATCGAAATACGTCGTCATTCCATTCTTACCGCAAGCATCTTTTTTGAACTAACATCCCACTTTTATTATATGCAGACAAACACATATCTTACTAAAAGTAATTTGCCCCTTTGGTATTTACCCATAGCAAGGAGCAATAAACCTTATCGATTCATAAAAACAGGGAATATTATCGACTTTCGGAAGGAGAAGTTGAGGTTTCGAACTCAATAAAAGCAAAAACAACCTATCAATTTTTGTAATAGGTTGTTATTTGGTCATTTTAGGTTGATTACTCAGGTATGTAAGTTGTGTTTTCGCATCCTGAATTCACCCGGCGAGCAGCCCATATGCTTTTTAAATACCCGAGAAAAATAAGAAACATCTTTAAAGCCTGCTGAGTGGGCAATCTGGGAAATCTTTTCCCGGTCAGAGCTTAACAGCCCACAGGCTAAATCTAACCGTTTCTTGATAATATACTGCTTGAGCGTGACACCCATGACGTTATGGAACAATCGTGAAAAGTACGTTGGCGAGTAATGACAAGCATTGGCGAGATCTTCTTCCCTCAACGGGGAACTAATGTTCTCATCAATAATCTTAAGTGCTGGCCGTATAGAGAGTTCACGCTGCTCATAACCTTGTACAGGCTCTGCAACCACATTGTGAGTGTGTAATCGACTGAAGCAGGCATCAATCTCTTGTTTGGTCGCATTAGACGCAATGACATCTTCACCACCGGCGCGGAGCACATTGAGTGCAAGGTCGGCATCTAGGCTATGGTATACCACCACGACTTTTGTTTGCGGAAATCGGCTTTTCACCGACTGCAGTAATTCAAAACCATTCGACGTTGAGTCTATGACCTCGAGGAAGATCAGCTCCTGACCTGTCATGGTTGATAACAGCTCAAAAGGTGAGACGTCCACCACATCATGTGACATCTTAAGGTTTTCTTTCGCTTCTGCCACTTTATCGAAGTGGCTACAACTAACCCAAATCACAGCTTCACCTTAATCTATTAAGAAAGTTACAAACGTTTTGTCTGTCTGAACTCTCCCTGTCATAAATCTTCGTCGATCTTTTTATAGTTTTATGCCCGTCAAAAAAGTGACGATACATTGATAATTAACGTCTATAAACCCAAAAAATTCCAGACAGCAAATTTGTTGCAACATTAACGCTGTTTTCTCAAAATATTCTGCTAATGCGAATACTTCAACAGCTTATAACGCATATCTGCCTTTAAAATCTCATGGGATATAGCAAAAGTGAATTAACTTGATTTTTTTATTCAAAAAAAATCTAACAAATTAATCCGTACTGTATTTTATTAAAATTAACTTTTGCTTTTTTTCGCCGCTCACACCACAAAATTATAGTGCTAAAACTCATAAGCAAGAAAAAGACCATATCAATACACTTGCAGTGAACCTACATACACCGCACACAAACTGCATCACAAATTTTTATAGGCGATAGGTTTTAATCAGGCTAAAAAACAAGCAACCCAAACATGGCCGAATTACCCACGACACATGAAAACGCACGCATAATTATCTAGCACGTCAATTCATCCTCTTAAATTTTGTCGAATTTTTTGAAGACAATCGCATTTTTATCTATTAGTATGTCTCGGCAAATTTGAGTTCCGATGAAGACAGCAGGAGAGTGGCAAGTACAACGTCAAAACGACGAAGTATCGAGCCCGCCGAAGAAGTAAGCTCACTATCCTGTTTGCAGTCACTGCAAACAATGGTCAGTAAATCTTTCAGGCACCTTCTTAGTCAATTGCTAAGTAAGGTATGGACTGTTGTTGGAGGAGCCTCTGGAGAGATCCGTTAAATCGGACGCCGAAGGAGCAAACCTGATTTCAGGTGAAACTCTCAGGCAAAAGGACAGAGGAGATAAGATCAACAGCACAGAAAGTAACACCAACATTCTGATACACCATACAACGGTATAACTGTTGTTCTTTATCTCTTCCTTTGATGTTTAAAGGTAAAGAGAAAATGAACCCACTATATAACTTCTTACAAACTATCGATAACCTCGTTTGGGGCCCACCACTACTTCTTTTGCTAGTAGGTACAGGTATTTACCTGACAGTTCGCCTTGGACTGATCCAGATCCGCTACCTACCCCTCGCTTTGGGCTACCTGTTCAAGGGTAATAAAAACAGCAAAGCTGACGGTGATGTTTCAAGTTTTGCCGCGCTATGTACCGCACTTTCTGCCACCATTGGTACCGGTAATATTGTCGGTGTTGCTACCGCAATCAAACTCGGTGGTCCGGGTGCTCTATTCTGGATGTGGTTGGCTGCTTTGTTCGGTATGGCAACCAAATACGCAGAGTGCTTGTTAGCTGTTAAATACCGCGAAGTTGATGCCAACGGACAAATGCTGGGCGGCCCGATGTATTACATCGAAAAAGGGACGGGTCAAAAATGGCTAGCGCGCATGTTCGCTGTATTCGCTTTGGGTGTTGCCTGCTTTGGTATCGGTACCTTCCCACAAGCCAATGCGATTGTTGATGCCGCCTACCTATCCTTTGAAATTCCACGTGAAATCACAGTAATTGTGCTGACCATTCTCGTTGCAGTGGTAACGCTTGGCGGTGTGAAATCTATTGCCAAGGTAGCAAGTAAAGTCGTTCCTTTCATGGCAGTGTTCTACATTATTGCCTGTGTGATTGTGCTGGGTTCTCAATACAGCGCTATTCCTGAAGCCATTCAATTAGTTGTGCAGTCGGCATTTACTGGCCATGCTGCGACAGGTGGTTTTGTCGGTGCAGGTATTATGCTTGCTATCCAATCGGGTATTGCGCGTGGTGTGTTCTCCAATGAATCAGGCCTAGGTAGTGCGCCTATGGCTGCGGCAGCAGCGAAAACAGATTCTTGTGTGGAGCAAGGCTTGATCTCGATGACGGGTACTTTCTTCGACACCATCATCATCTGTACCATGACAGGCCTTACCCTAGTGGTAACTGGCGCATGGCAAAGTGATTACGCCGGCGCGGCAATGACTAGCTACGCTTTTGCTAGCGGTTTGGACTCAAGCTTTATCGGTCCAATGATGGTCACTATCGGCCTGATGTTCTTCGCCTTTACCACTATCCTTGGCTGGAACTACTACGGTGAGCGTTGTATCACGTACCTATTTGGCGTGAAAGCTATCCTGCCATACAAGATTTTATTCTTGGTATTGATTGCAGCAGGTGCCTTTATGAAACTGGATATGATTTGGCTGATTGCCGATATCGTAAATGGTTTGATGGCAATCCCTAACCTGATTGGTTTGATCTTGCTACGTGATGTGATTGTGACGGAGACGCGAGAGTTTTTCCAAAAACTGACACCACCGCCTGCCAATCTACAGACTGCCTAATAACGGGTTATACATAACGCGTTGGCAAAATCGAAAACACCCCGTGTTGAGATAATCACACGGGGTGTTGTTATTCTAGGCGACGGGTGAGTTGCTGATATAAGTCAAAGCTGCTGTCTTCAAGTCGGCAATCAACAATTTTGTCCCCATGATGTTTGAAATAAGCCATCCCTGTCATCATGACTTTCTGTTTTTTCGCCGGGATCTTTGCCCAACCACCGCAATACAACGCATGACACTGATAAACGACGACCGTTTTATTCTCATCTTTGATGGTATCAATAATACGGAAGCTAACATCCCTAAAACGCTGGCCCCATACCGTTATAAAGTTAAGGTATTCGGTATGGCTAAGAAGGTAGCTTTTCCCACCCGGCACGTGGAAATGAAAAGGATCGGTGGCTAACTCCTGCAGCATTGTACTGTTAGCGTTAGACCATACATCGTTAAACCATTGCAGAACCCACTTCTCATCCATGTGATATTACTCCAAGCTCCTTTTCCTAATATTTATCATAGAACTTATAGAGGGTTCTATCTAATCCTCAGGGTATGGGAGATAGATAATAAACCAATTAGATGAATCGAGACTGGTTCTGCAAAACCCAGATTTTAGCCCTTTCATCTTTCGTCGATGCTGCTAGCCTTTCCGCAATTTGCCGCCAATGATCCCTATCTTCTTGATTCAGCTTAGCTATCGAATTATCACTAAGATCGAGTGCTGTTTCGATTGCCAATTGCTCATATTGCTCTTGTTTAGAGATATCCCATGATTCAAGCAGCAATTCATTTGCTTGTTCCTGTTGTTCGCTATAGGCGTAGTAACGCGCTTTCTCCCTCAAAAAATAAGCCCGGGCCCTAGGCTCGGCATCACCCAAATATACTTCAGCTTGCGCCAGATAATATTTAGCTTGCTCTAAATCTTCACGTATTAGAAAAGTACGCCCTATTTGACTGAATAACTCACTGAGAAAGGTTTTATCTGCGCTGCTTGCCGCCATATTCAACATAGAAAAATAGGTGGATGCAGTTAATTCTGGCTCTTCTTCATTCCAAAGTGCCAT
Source organism: Photobacterium rosenbergii (assembly GCF_003026455.1). Taxonomy (GTDB): domain Bacteria; phylum Pseudomonadota; class Gammaproteobacteria; order Enterobacterales; family Vibrionaceae; genus Photobacterium; species Photobacterium rosenbergii. The sequence continues at coordinate 586,832 of NZ_PYMB01000002.1, read as the reverse complement.
GTAGTCAGGGAAGTTAAAATCTGCATAACGGTGGCAGTATGGGACCTCCTCCTGTGCCGCTTGTAAGGGCAATGGAGATAGAAGCAGAGAGGTAATAAAGAGGAAAAGGGATAATTGACCCATTGGGCGTAAAATTAGCATAGCAGTTCGAATGCAAAGAAAAGAAAATAACTGCTTATACTATATGCAGAAAATTCCGCATTACGCCCAAAGAGTTAAGAATCTGGAATGATTCTCACATCACGCTTAATACCCGTAGGATTAAGCGGATAACGCTAGTCGTGAAAACGCTGCCTGGTAATGCGCCAGGTTCGGGATATGTGGATGGTTGCCCGATACATTGCCAACTTCCACATAATCATAGCCAAGCTCTTGCGAGGCATTTTTGCTGCGCTCACCATTGGCGAAAACAACACGACGATCAAACACCACACCTGAATCTTGTTTTGCACGAAATGCCGCCAATGCCATGATTTCAGTACGGCTCAACGCATCAGAAGATGAAGCAAACGTCACATTGCTGATATCGATTCCTGCCGCGCGAAGCATCATTTTTGCCGTTGATGCCCAACTACTTGTTGCGATCGCAATATGGGTATCTTGCTGATCTTGCATCTGGTCCAAGAACGCCTTGGCCCCCATCACTTCACTGACTGTCTCTGGGCTGTCTTTAATGGCCTGCTGAACCAATTCAGAATAACGGCTTTCTACTTTACGATGGATAAGTGAACGGCTTTCGGAAATACCATGCTTGGCGATGAGTTCATCTAACACACCGGCATCGGTAAGGTTGGAGTAATGGGAAAGATCTGTGTCCATTTCAACACCCAGAACGTCTTTGACTGCTTTCACATAGCAGTTCAGTTCTAGGTTTTTGGAATCCACCAGCGCCCCATCAATATCTAATAAAAACAAATTTGCCATTTTTTATCCTTATGACTCGCTGTACTCGACGCAAGATAATGCGCTTGTAAATAAAATGTTGCAACCCTAAAGCCAACTTAATCTGTAAAAGCTTGTTTCAGATCAAGCCTTATTTGTCAGTATCTTAGTATATGATTCAAACGCCAGCTCACTGATTGTTCACTTATCGACCAATTAAAACACCTGCGACCTAGTCAACAGTTGCGCAAAGTGTAATCACGAAATGTAACAATCTCATTAACATCATCACATTTTTGACCCAACATAGTCTTTCGATCCGTATTATCATTTTGATGCAACATCAAAAACTAAAAACAATGTCGTAAAACTGTGAGCAATTAGAAGGTTGTAATATGAAGAAGACAGCTAATAGAAGGAATTTCCTCAAGCTAGGGCTTGCCAGTGTCATTGGTATGACTGTCGGTAAGGATTTGCTGGTTAAGCCTGCCCACGCAGCAGATTTGCCACAATTGACAGAGGACGATCCTCAGGCGAAAGCCCTTCAATACGTACACCAAACGCCTGACAGCGAAAAGAACTGCGCTAACTGTGCCCTAATCCAAGGTAATGATGGCGATGAGTGGCGTCCATGCGGGATTTTCCCGGGTAAAGCCGTTAATGCCAATGGTTGGTGCAGTGCTTGGGTGAAGAAACCTTAAACCTAACTTAGCGCTAAGATACGTCTCATAGAAAAAGCCTGCTAGTAATATACCCAAGCTAAATGGGTATCACTAGTCAGGCTTTTTTAATCACTGATTAAGTATTTTAAAACAGTTACTTGAAACTCTGCTCAGCCCAACGCGCAAGGCCAGCGGTAACGGAACCGAAGTAACTACCACTAACAACTGGTGTTGATGGCAATTGCTGCTCAATACAGGCTCGTAGAATCGGAGAACGCGCCGTACCGCCGGTCATATACACCACATCAGGTTTAATACCGCTTTGTTCAATGGCATCAGTCACCAACTGGCTGATGTGAACTCGGGGCGCTTCAATCGCATGAGCCATTTGATCTTGGCTGACTTCAACTTCAAGCAGTTCAGAAAGGTGTGACAAAGCCAACCGGTGCGATGCTGACTCTGACAGGGCAATTTTGCACTCTTCCGCCTTGCGGACAAGTTGGTAGCCCAAGGTCTCACGGTAGACTTTCAGCAAATGCATCAATTTTTCCGGCTCTGCGGCCTCACGTTGTAGTTGCTTTAATACCGCAAGGTTTGCTGAACCATAAAAATCGGTTTGTGCCACAACGTTGTTGATCGCAATCGGGTTCCAGAACTGGCCAATTGGCATATCGATGCCTTTCTGGGTTTTAGTGCCTAAACCAAGCTGAGGCATGATCTGACGGAAGGCTAAGTAAATGTCGAGATCATTCCCGCCGACGCGCAAACCAGTATGAGCCAACAAGCTATCAGTTCTGTCGGCTTTACCCGCCCAGCTTGGCCCCATCTGGATCATCGAACAGTCAGTGGTACCACCGCCGATATCAACCACTAATACGGTTTTATCTTCAGTTAGGGTACTTTCATACTCAAGGCCCGCAGCAACTGGCTCAAACTGGAACTCAATGTGCTCAAAGCCTGCACGCTTGGCGGCCTGGCGCAAAATAGCTTCTGCCTGCTGGTTGGCTTTCTCTCCGCCCGTGCCCTGGAAGTTGACCGGTCGACCAATCATTGTACTGGTGATTGCCTTGTCCAGTTGGGTCTCTGCCTTTTGCTTGATATTGCGCATCATGGCACAGACCAGATCTTCGAAAAATCGAATCTGCACATCTCGCAAGCCATTGGCACCCAAAAAAGACTTAGGTGATTTTACGTAATAGACTTCTTCAGGATCTTCAAGGTACAGATCTAACGCCGCCTGACCAAACAGCAGATCGCCTTTCTCAACTATGATGTCTTCCTCACGGTTGAAAGCTATCGCGCGGCGCAGGACTTGCTCACCCAGTTCATCGACCGGCTGCACGCCCATATGGCGGTATAGGTATTCGCTCACCGCTTCTCGCGTCGGTGCACAGAGTGTCGAAGGGATAAAACTGTTTTCGCCTTCCAGCGCCAGCATGCGTGGCTGCCCTTGCTCCATGACTGCTACCGAGCAATTGGCTGTTCCATAATCAAAACCGATAAACATGTTATCCTCCGAACCAAGAAAAGCCGGCCATCATACTGAATTTAGCCATTTGTTCAATCAAGAGTTTATGACAATGCTCAGGAATGACGATTGACGCCACCTCAATCATCGTAGCTTCTCCTTCTACTCGTTGTTCCTCACCGCTTACTTTCAAATTAACGTTAAGAAATTCTTAACGACTAGCTATATTGTTTCAAATATTCAGTCCATGCGATTGTGGCTATGATATTGCCGATTTCAGCACTACGGCGATAGGAGCAGGCCAATGACGGGGATACATATTTCATGTGCAGTAAACAATGTAGATGCGCTGTCATATCTTCCAGCACAAACCGATAAAGTCGCACTCGTAACCGAAGGTGGCGGCCAGCGTGGAATATTCACTGCAGGCGTTCTCGATGCCTTCTTGGACGCCGATTTCAATCCCTTTTCTTTATTGGTTGGCACTTCAGCAGGCTCGCTCAATATCGCTTCTTTTATCTGCGGCCACACTAAACATGCTTACCGTGTTATCACGGAAGCGACGACTACCCATGATTTTTTCGACCTACCCCGTTTTCTAATGGGAAAGGAAGGGCTGGATCTGGATTGGCTGCTGGAGCAGACACAAACCCGGCTACCACTTGATTGGCAACAAGGCCATGAGAACATGCGATCTCGCACTGTATTGGCTTGTGCTTGCCATGCAGACAACCATCGAGCTTCTTTTTTTGACCTCAATGATGATAACTGGCAGGTTGCGCTCAAAGCGTCATGCGCCATTCCTGTCCTTCGCCGACAACCCATTCTCAACCAACAGCAATACTGGGTGGATGGTGGTGTTGGAGCGCCAATTCCTGCCCAAGAGGCATACGATAGAGGTTATCGGCACATTGTCGTTATCCGCACTGTCCCCATCACTGCAAGTTTTGATCATTGCTGGATGTCGATCATCAGCAAAGCACTCGGTAAGACTAAAGCCTCAGCATTGATCAAATTGCTACTTGAGCACGAAGAAAAGTACCGGCAAACCCAAGCATTTTTAAATAATCCCCCTGATGACGCCATCATCTATGAAATCCACCCTCAGAAATATCTCTGTTCCAAATTGATAGGTAGCACTATCGACTCGCTCGATCTCGATTACCAATTGGGCTACCAGTCTGGGCGTTACTTTATGGCGACGCTAGGTAGAAAATTTACCGTACCGGGTGCAAACGAGCTCGAAAATACTTTCTCCCAAGCAGCCTAAAAACGTTCCTGCAACGTACAACAATAAAGCAAAACAAAGGAAGGATTCATGTCCCCACTACGCCCAACGGACTTCGTCACCAAAGAGTCGGTATTTACTGAATTAATGAGCCACGACATTCACCGTATGTGGCAGCAACGTCAGGAGCACACATTTAACGGTGTCAACGGTATTCCACTATTTGGTATTAGCCTTTGTCAAAGTGAAGCACCATTACTGCCGCAAAACCGATATTGTGTCGTTATCGTAAACGGCCGAAATGAGAGTGTGTGGAAATATCAAGAAGTGATGTTTGAGTACTTTGCCCACGGCTTTGACATCTATACCTATGATCACCGGGGCCAAGGGGCGTCCGGTCGCCTTGCCGATGATCCTGAACTAGGCCATGTCGATACCTTTGCGGACTATGTGGCAGACCTTGATACCTTCATCAAAACCATCGTACAGCCAAACCGCTATTCCCGATGTTTTTTGTTGGCACACTCCATGGGCGGTGCAGTTTCAACACTTTATATGGAACAGCACCCCAATATATTCAATGCCGCTGTGTTAAATGCCCCAATGTTTGGTATTCATATATCCAGCCCGCTGCGGTTTGTCGCCCCTGCAGTCGCGAAACTTTATGACCTATACCAATCCAAGCCAGATTATGGCCTTGGGCAGAAGGCTTATCATGAGTTGCCATTTGAACAAAACGATCAATGTCAGAGCCAATTGCGCTATGTTTGGGCTAAACATCTTTATCAAACCCATCCAGAATTACGTGTTGGTGGACCCAGCGCCAGGTGGATATGGCAGGCAATGCGGGCAGCTAAACAGTGCATTCAAGAGTCAAAAAATTTGAAGACTCCCCTGCTCTTGCTACAAGCAGGAAATGACACAATTGTCGATAACCGCGCTCATCATCTGTTTAATGGCAATACTGAGCAATGCCAATTAAAAGTGATTGAATCGGCACGTCATGAACTACTGATGGAAAAAGATGAATTGAGGGATCAAGTAATGGGTGAAACCCTGTCCTTCTTTGAGCAATTTTTCATTAAAGAGTGTGCATAAAACCAAGCTGCGAAGCTCGCAGCTGGTTCCGCGACTGCCACTTAGCGTGGGTATACCTTTTCAAAATGCTCCAACACCAAGTCAGACGACTCATTGAACTCAACACCTAAACTGGCGGCATATTTTGTGAAGAACGCCATGTGCGCATTCCGCCACCACAGGTAAGTCAGATCACCCTCACCTTCCAGTGCCGCAAACTCCGGTGTGACTTCATTAAAAGGGCAAATAGAAATGTCTTTCAGTTTAATGATACAAACCGGTTCTTGTGCCCAGTTGAGCACGACTGATAAGCGTCCGACTTTTGGTAGGGGCTCTTGCTCGGCATCATAACCCGCTTTCAAGCTACAAGATGCACGCTTGATCCCCTGATTGATTAGCCTTGCACACTCATTGGCATTGTATTCATCGGCACAAAAATACTCGGCAATGGCCTCTGGTACAGCATCGCGCTCTGTTGGTGTTAGTGTGGCTAGATATTGTTCGAGAAATTCCCTTTGCTCTTTATTCATATTTCCTACTATTTGTTGTTCTGCTATTACATAGACAAGGTTACTAAGCCATTGCTTCAAATTATGCCTAGCACTTAAACGCATTGCATTATGTTATTCATTAACCGTGTGAAAACTCACCGTGTTCTTGGACTAGATACAAGTAAATTGATTCTTGTTAGCGATCTCACTGTCATTTTCATCCATACTTACTGTTTTAATACCCAATACAAATATGAGTATGAGTACACTAACTAAAATCTTTGCCTCTACCCTCTTTCTTCTAGTGGCCCTGACAGGATGCAGTGAAAATGAGATGCCTAAAGAAGGGGTAAAATACACGGTTGTTGAAACTCCAACTGAAGGCGTCGCCGATGTTGTAGAAGTTTTCTCTCTTGGCTGTGGCCACTGCCGAAATATGGAGTTGATGCTGCCGGAAATCAAAAAACTGGCAGAGGTGGATATCGACCAAGTTCATGTTACTTTCAACGAAAGCGCACAATATGCTGCCTACCTTTACTACACTGCGGCGGTTCAGAGTGATGGTAAGCCTTCACCTGAGCTGAAAGAGGCTCTGTTTGGCTTTGTGCAGGAACAAGCAGCCGATTTAGATGAAGAGGGCCGCAAAAACAAACTGGACGAAATCTTCAGCCAGTACGATATTGTCAGCCCATTCGACCTCAATGATGAGCAAAAAGAGCAAGTCTACCAGCAGATGACAAGCGCTAATCAACTCGAGCAAAATGCACAAATTACCTCGGTACCTTCTTTCCTAGTCAAAGGGAAATACCTGGTACAGAATGGAGCTCACGACAGTTTAGAAGATTTAGCTAACACTATTCGTTACTTATCAGAAAAACAGTAATACGCTTTTATTCAGGGCTGGTGATAATACCAGCCCTTTTATTCCCTTCTCCATCCCATCCAAAGTCCCACTCGATACTAGCTACAAATACACCGTGAAATCCTAGCAGTTATTTACACCGCAACATTAATATTTACCAGCAAGACTTCGCTTTACTATAGTTGCTATTATTTACACCCAACCACCAAAATGAATCATTACCCACAATAATAAACATAAGCAACGCGAATAAATAAGCCACCTCGATTTTGGTCAATCAAAAAACACCTCGTGATATACAAAGCATTATTTACACATTGCTTAATTACCCACCACACCCTGAATGTAAGCAAATATATTACAAAAGTAAAAAACCAAACAAATTCAACAGTATAAATAAAAACATTTCTAAAAATCAGCTTTAAGATTGTTTTACTATTACTACATGGAACTTAGTAATAAAAATATCAACGAGCACTAAGCCTGTGCTCTTTGCAAATACATACAGGAAATAAAAAATGAATAAAAAGCTAATTGCGCTAGCAGTAGCAGCGGTGGCAGCATCATCTTCAGTACACGCAGTTGAAGTATATAATGATGGAACGAATACTTTCTCGGTAGGTGGCCGCCTAGCATTAAGCGCAAAGTTTTCAGACGGTGACTCGAGCCTAAACAACCAATCTTCACGTATTAACTTTGGTTTTACTCACGCTCTGGAAAATGGCTGGGATATTGGTACTCGCGCAGAATGGGCTTATAACGCATTAGCGAACAACAACGACGATAACGTTATTAGAAACCGTTTGGGCTACATTTCGGCAGACAACGAAAAGTTCGGTAATTTCACCCTTGGTAAAGCATGGTCTGTACGTTACGACGTAACTGGTAAAACAGACCGTTTCTGGATCAACGGTGGTGATACGGCAGGTAACTATGACGGCATCTCTAGTGACGGTGGTGTTCACGGTTCTGGTCGTGCGGATGATGTTATCCAGTACCGAAATAACTTCAATGGCCTACAAGTTGGTCTTCAGTATCAGTTCCAAGATACTAACCTGCAACGAAATGATGCAGGTAATGTTATCGGTGGTTACGATCGTGACTACGGCTATCAGGCAATGGCCGGCTACGAGTTTGACCTTGGCGACGGTATTCTTAGCCTAAGCGGTGTATACGGCGAAACTAAATTCGACGATCGCGAAGATGCCCGTGTTGCCAACGCCGTAATCTCTTATGAGACAAGCGCTATCTATGTGGCAGCAAACTACGGTGAGTTCCGTAACCACCAAAGTAAAACCACCAATGCCGCATTCAACAAATCAGATTTCACCAGCAGCAGCGCTACCAGCAACGGTATGATCAAGTCAGCGACGGGTTACGAGCTATTTGCTTCTTATACGTTCGACCAGTTCCAGCTACTAGGTGGCTACAACCTGCTTGAAGATGATAACTCAAGCGCTAAATATGCCTATTCAACCATTGGTGCCGCTTACTTTGTCGGCCCAATGATTTTAGCCACTGAGTATAAGATTGATACAAGCAGCAAAACAAACACTGGCGCTGATGCCGATCTAGACAATGTGTTTGCTATTCTTGCCCGCTACAACTTCTAAGCATTTGCCCCTGCGGCACACAACATGAGTAAAGGCTGCAATGCCTTTACTCGTTCATTGTCTTTTTCATCAAATGATTTGATCTTTCTTTTTGGGGCACGATGGACGTGCCCCTTTTTTATTTTGCCCTTCTGTAAGCTCGAAATTGATTCATATCGCCTCATCTTTCCAAAGCAATATATAGCTTTTGTAAATAGCAAAAAATTCTAAAACTCAAAAGCTGGAAAAATAACTTTTTGCCGTGGCACTGCCGTTAACATCCTTATGCCAAGGCAGTGAAACGTCGCTTGTAAAAAACGTAAAAAAACAATCAACCAGACCATTAAAAACAATCACTTACCTCTAAATTTTTCTTTAAAACCTGCCTATTAAGAACATTTCACTATTACTACGGAACTTAGTATTAAAAAATAAAAACAAGCACTTACAAGGTGCGACACACCATTAAAATATTAGGATCTAAGAAATGAATAAAAAGGTAATTGCCCTAGCAGTGGCAGCAGCGGCAGCATCATCGTCTGTACATGCATTGGAAGTTTATAACGATGGCACTAACACTTTCTCTGTTGGTGGCCGTTTGGCAGCAAGTGCTCGTTTCTCTGATGGTGACTCTGAACTTCGTAACCAATCATCTCGTATCAACTTCGGCTATACCCATGCCCTAGAAAGCGGCTGGGATATCGGTACCCGTGCTGAGTGGGCATACGATGCACTAGCAAATAACTCTGAAGATAACCATATTTCAAACCGTCTTGGTTACATCACAGCGGACAACGAAAAATTTGGTAACTTCACCCTTGGTAAAGCTTGGTCTGTTCATTACGACGTAACCGGCAAAACTGATATCTTCTGGGTTTACGGTGGTGACACCGCTGGTAACTATGACGGTATTACTAGCGACGGTGGCGTACATGGTACAGGCCGTGCGGATGACGTAATCCAATACCGCAACAACTTCTACGGCGTTCAGGTTGGTCTTCAGTACCAATTCCAGGACTCTAACCTTTCCCGTGATGACCAAGGTGATGTTATCGGTGGTTACGACCGTGACTACGGCTACCAAGCGATGCTAGGTTATGACTTCGACACTGGAATGGGTATCGTGGGCGTGAGCGGTGTTTATGGCGAAACTAAGTTCGACGACCGAGCAGACGCAAAAGTGGCGAACGCCGTCATCACATACGAAAACGAATCTCTATACCTTGCTGCTAACTACGGCCAGTTCCGCAATCATCAGAATGCCTCTGGCAGCGTATTTAAAGATGCTACACCATCAAGTGGCAACGGCGATACAATCAAAGCAACAACAGGTCTAGAACTTGCTGCGACGTATGATATCAACCAGTTCCAGCTTCTAGCCGGCTATAACCAACTGGAAGATGACAACTCATCAGCTAAGCATGCATATGCGACGCTAGGTGTGGCTTATTTCACTGGCCCAGTCATTGTTGCAGCTGAGTACCAAATTGACGCAAGCAGCAAAAATGCCTTCGGCTCTGATGCTGGCCTAGACGACGAACTTGCTCTGCTAGTGCGTTACAACTTCTAAGGTACTAACTCGCTAATCTGTGTTCATTCTGTCGAATTCATTTGACACTTTTGGGGCACCTTTCGGTGCCCCCTTTTTTATTTCACATTAAAAGTGAAATACGTCTCCGGATAGGGCTCATCCGCTAAAGTGAAATGCCACCACTCTTCTTTTAGTGGCTTGAAACCATTTTTGAGCATGACACTTTGTAGCAACATCCTGTTTGCTCGCTGCTGGGCTGTACTTTTCGGTGAACTGGGCCATGAGGCTTTTCCGAAGTAATCCCACCCCGTCCCCATATCTAGCTCATCGCCACTAGCAAGATCAATCAAAGTCAGATCCACCGTACTCCCCCTCGAGTGACCAGATTTGGCAGCAATATACCCATCACGGAATAAATTCTTCTTCTCTACTGTTGGGTAGTATTTCTCTTTCATTCGCGTATCGGATAAATCTTCTGCCCAACGGACAAAATGGTCCACAGCCGGTTGCGGGCGGTAAGCATCAAACACTTTGAAGCCGAGTCCAAACTGTTTCAAATCACGCTGTGCATTGGCAAGCGCTTGGGCAGTCTCCTTGGTACTGATTGCCTTTGCCGCTTTGTAACCACTGATACGATCACCCACAAAGTTGTCACTACTGAAATAACGGATATCAACCACTATGGTTGGATCTACCTGCTGGATATCAACGAACCCTTCAGGTATTGATTTGGCAATCGAAGGGAAACTCAGTAGAGTCACAATAAACACGATGAAGCTATAGATAGGCATCCTTTGAGTCATAAACTTTCCTTGTGGCAATGTGAATGCGGTAAATAAACTGTAGTGCAACATACAAATTTGATGTAACGCCTATCCTGCTTACATGCTAGCCATCAAATTTTTGGCACTAAGTTGTTTTATAAATCAATATACTAGCGATAACTGACTTATACTACTTTTGCCGCTGTCGAGCGGTTTGATCACATTTCACCAAGGTTGTTTACAACCAATCCATCTATAAAATTCATTGCTACTACCAATTAGTTACAAAGCTTGATTATCGGCTTGTCAAGACTTGAAGATCTGTTGGGTTAGTGGTTTGATCTGCGCCTTGCTGATTTTCACCCTCCACGCTCAACTGGGTGAGTAAGCTATAAACATGGGTTGGATAACTCTGTTTCTAGCTAGCAGCAACACAACATGATAACAGTAAGGTGCATTCATAATGGCGAAATCCCCAACCGCTTCGGAAGTCTCTCAAGCCGTCGATATCGAGTACCAATCCACTTCAATGGAAATTTGGGACAGTAAGTATCGTTTGAAATCAAAGCACGGAGAAGCTATTGATGTCACGCTTGACGATACTTTCAAACGCGTTGCCCGCGCATTGGCAGATCTAGAAAACGATGACGCTAAAGATCATTGGTATAACGAATTCCTATGGGCACTCCGTAACGGGGCAATTCCAGCGGGTCGTATCACCTCAAACGCAGGTGCATTCGAACACAAGCCTGCCACTTCAACCATTAACTGTACCGTTTCTGGCACCATTGAAGATTCAATGGATGATATCCTGGGCAAAGTCCATGAAGCAGGCCTGACGCTAAAAGCCGGCTGTGGTATCGGTTATGACTTCTCGACCCTGCGCCCACGCGGTGCTTTTGTCTCTGGTGCAGGCGCATACACATCTGGCCCACTTTCTTTCATGGATATCTATGACAAGATGTGTTTTACCGTCTCTTCAGCCGGTGGCCGTCGCGGTGCGCAAATGGGTACTATGGATATCCGCCATCCGGATATCATCGACTTCATCCGCGCCAAGCGTGAAGACGGACGCCTTCGCCAGTTCAACCTGTCGCTGCTGATCACCGAAGACTTCATTGAGGCTGTTAAGAACGATACATCTTGGCAACTTATCTTCCCTATCACGGCGAAAGAAGCCAAACAGGATAAGCTGGACCTAGACAATGACGACAGCATTGTTTGGGCTGACTGGCCAACCAAAGAGAACCTGGTTGAGGATGCAGAAGGCCGCGTAGCATGTAAAATCTTCCGCACCTTGCCAGCGCGTAACCTATGGAATGTCATCATGACATCCACCTACGACTACGCCGAGCCGGGCTTTATCCTGATCGACAAAGTCAACCAGATGAACAACAACTGGTTCTGTGAGGAGATCCGCGCGACCAACCCATGTGGTGAGCAACCACTACCACCTTACGGTGCTTGCTTGCTGGGTTCGGTAAACCTGACCAAGTTTGTTCGCGAACCTTTCACCGACAACGCTCACTTCGACTGGGATGCTTACCGCAAGGTTGTGGCTATCTTTACCCGTATGCTGGATAACGTGGTAGAAATCAACCAGCTTCCACTTGAGAAGCAACGCCACGAAATTACCAGCAAGCGTCGTCATGGTATGGGCTTCTTGGGTCTTGGCTCTACCACCACTATGCTGAAGCACAAATACGGCAGCGCCGCTTCTGTTGCCTTTACCGAGCAAGTTGCTCAGGAAATGGCGATCACTGGTTGGAAAGAAGGCCTGAAGCTAGCCAAAGAAAAAGGCGTAGCGCCTGTGATGGACGAAGAGTTCGAAATCACAGCCAAGATGCTTCGCCTTCGCCCTGAAATGGCAAAAGACGGCATTAAAGTCGGTGACAAGGTGAAAGGTAAAGTCCTTCACGCCAAATACAGCCGCTACATGCAACAGGTTAGCGAAATTGAGCCTAAGTTGGTTGACGATCTTGCGAAACACGGTTGCCGCTTTACGCACCACAGCTCAATTGCACCAACAGGAACCATTTCCCTGTCTTTGGCTAACAACGCGAGTAACGGTATTGAACCAAGCTTTGCGCACCACTACACCCGCAACGTTATCGTCCCGGGTAAGAAGTCGAAAGAGAGTGTGGATGTTTACAGCTTCGAATTGCTAGCCTACCGCAAACTGGTTAACAAAAAGGCGATGCCTTACACCACTGATGAAGAGTGCCAGCTACCGGAATACTTTATTACTGCAGATGACATTACACCGAGCCAACATGTAGAAGTACAGGCAGCAGCCCAGCGCTGGATTGACTCGTCTATCTCGAAAACAGCCAACGTACCAACTGACTTCCCGTTCGAGGACTTCAAAGACATCTATATGGATGCCTACGACAAGGGCTTGAAAGGTTGTACGACTTTCCGTTTCAACCCAGAAGTGTTCCAAGGCGTATTGGTGAAAGAGAAAGATCTTGAAAACACCACCTATGTCTTCACCCTTGAAGATGGCTCAACGTTTGAAGCCAAGGGTAACGAAGAAATCGAGTATGATGGCGAAACACACACCGCCGCAAACCTTTATGATGCCTTGAAAGAAGGCTACTACGGTAAATTTTAAGGTATAGGTTAGAAAGACATGACAAAGAAAATCGACGGTAAGATTGTTGCCTTCAAAGTAAAGAGCCAAGAGCAAGAAGCGCCGCAGGCAGCACCTGCCCCCGCTGTTCCTGAATATGAAGTGCAGCACATGCATGAAGACATGCAGCGCCCAGAGAAACTGCTTGGGACGACCTACAAACTAAAGACACCTGAGCATATCTCGGAGCACTCGCTGTTCATCACGATTAATGATGTTGTGCTGAACGAAGGTACCGAGCATGAAGTTCGCCGTCCGTTTGAAGTCTTCATCAACTCCAAGAGCCTTGAGCACTTCCAGTGGATTGTTGCCCTAACCCGCATCATGTCTGCGGTATTCCGCAAAGGTGGCGACTGCACCTTCCTGGTTGAAGAGTTGCGCTCTGTCTTTGACCCTCGTGGTGGTTACTGGAACAAAGGTAAGTATGTCCCTTCCCTGATTGCAGAGATCGGTAACGTAATCGAACAACACCTGACTGAAATCGGTATGCTGGGTAAGCCAGAAGTTGATGAGCACCAGCAGGCGTTCCTTGACGCCAAAAAAGCTGAGCTTGAGGGTAAAAAAGAAGAAGTTGAGGAAGAGTCCAGCAGCTTCCCACCAAGCGCGACACTTTGCTACAAGTGCCATAACAAGTCGGTGATCGTCAAAGACGGTTGCCAGACCTGTTTGAACTGTGGTGACTCTAAGTGCGGTTAAACGCCTTCTTTAAATAATAATGGAAGCCGCCAACGGGCGGCTTTCTTATTCTTAGAATAAATAAATTGCCTAAATTCTAATTTGATTCTCTTAGTATTAATACAGGGTTCTAAACAATTAACCATTAATATTATGGTGATTAAATTATCTAAAAATTATTTATTGCATTTAATTTCAATTAGCTAACCAGACTGTAGTATTTTTTTATTCATGTAAAGATTTTAAGACCTTTTTGTATATCTATGCTTTTTACTCCACAACAATAAGAGTGAAAATCATGGCTATTTCATATAAAACCCTATCTAAAGTAGCCCTTGGGGTCGGTCTGGGATTGGCAGCTAATGCTTACGCAATATCACCACCAGCAGATCAACTACTCCCCCCGGCAAGGACAGCAAACCTTTTTGCACTAGAAGTTGACTGTGAATGTGTACTTGAGATCACACCTCAAAAAGTCATCACAAAAAAGATAACCGAACAGGACATCCTCGAAGTTCTCAATGAGTCAGGCGCTATGTTTGAAGACATTAGCTTTGACAATAAAGCAATTGTCGCGCTCCCTGATGGTTCCATTATCTTTGGTGTCGAAGCCTATCAACCCTATATTGGCGATGAAGACTTTTTGCTAAAGCATGATCATTACGGCGAACTGTCTATTCTCGTCACCTCCCAAGATGCTATGGATGTCAACGATAATGTTGCTCCTGATTTTGAAGGCTTGGTGATGGGTGTAGATGGCAAACTGTATGTTGGGGAAGATGGCAGCGATGATGTTCTGAAAGTCGATCCTGTCACTGGAGATGTCTATCGCTTCGTCAAAAAAGAAGCTTTCGAGGCGTTAGGTGACGGCTTTATTTTCGATATCCAGCCAGCCATTTCAGCCGATGAGCGGTATATCTACCTAGCCTCAGATGATACACCTAATGTTGTCTATCGCATCCCATATGTATATGGCGCAGGCACACCGGAAATACACGCCAAAGGTCCGGGCGTAAACCCACATGAACTATCCAAAGACAACACCTTATACATCGTCAATAATAAGAAAAATCCCCCCCTTTCATATGAAAGATATTACCCCGGCAATTACTATGCTCCATTTAAGCCGGCAAATATTGACGGTACGTTTACGCTGACGTTTGTAGAAGATACTTATTATGAGCCAGAACAAATCACAACAGACCCAATTCCTTGGGATGCTTCCCCGTACCTTGTTGCCAGCATTATCAAACAAGCGCTTTATGAACCGGTAAAAATTATGGGGCGCGGTACTATCGGTACACCATGGACATTTAATGATCCTGAAGGATACCGACTAGAAAGCGTCAATTCTTATGGACTTCAATATGCCGTGGCCGAACTTTCGAAAGAACAAGAACCTGATGATGATTCCTCACCTAAAGAAGCAGTTGAAGGACAAAACCACATAGAAGCACTGGGTACAGATGCTTATTATGGAAGAATTGAGCTTCAGGTAAATGTACAAGTGATAAGCGGTAGCAGTACAGATATAGGTGACTCCGAAGTAAATATCGGTTACCTCAATATAAAAGTGGGTGATAGCCCTGAAACCGTAAAAGATAAACTGGTTAAAAAGACTCACCTTGGCGAAGGTGATGTTCAGGTCAAAGGCACAGGAACGATTAAATCCCCTTGGATATTTATATTCGGTGGCGATTACAAATATAAAGAAGTCGAATTTAATATTCTTAACGATAACTACGACAAAATTAAGCCAGAAGAGATCTTAACCGGCACACTCAAAGATGCGAGGGCCTTTGATGATCCCGATGGTTTCATGACACGACGAGACAATGGTGACATTACCCTCGCTGACGATGCTGGTGCCCACTTTATCTATAACATCGATAAAAATGGCTACGTCTCAACCCTCATCACGGAATGGGAACTCGTTGTGGCGAATAAAGGCCGTGTCGATATGGAAGGTGGATTAGCTTACGACCAGGACGGAAACCTGTTTGCCAGTAACCATAACTCTTTTGATGGTGACGGTGAACAAGGCGGCAATGTCTTCAAGATCACCCCTTATGGCTACATCTCTATTTGGATCGATGCCGAAGACATCACTGCTGTCACATATGGGGAAGAAAACGATGTTGAAATCGAAGGCATCGCTTTTGAGCATGGTATCAAAAACAATGGTGAACCAGAGTACCCATACCACCTATAACCGACATCACCGTGTTGTCTGTAACTCGCCTGTTGTGGCTTAAAATGGTGATTAATATGAAAGCGACCATAAATGGTCGCTTTCCTTTTCTCATGGTACCCAGCCTCTACAACACCCAATCTCCTCCAAGCGCTTTATAGAGGCTCACTGTCACTTGCGCCGTTTGTAGCTTTGCGACCACTTGCCTATCACGCATTGCGTTCAATTGACGCTGTGCATCTAGCACCGAAAGGCTATCGGTCAGGCCTGCATCGTAAAGTGACTTCGCTTTATCAACCGCCTTTTGCGTCGACTGTGTTGCTTTGTCTACTTTGAGCTGGCTTTGCTGGCTTCTGCCGTAGGCAAATAACAAAGAGTCGACTTCTTTGAACGCGCTCTCTACCGTATTTTGGTAACTCAGCGCAGCCGACTTAAACCTTGCTTCATTAAAGGCTACCATGGCATCACCTCGTCCAGCATCAAATACATTCCAATGCACTCCTGCACTGCCTACCCAGCCAAATGAATCTCCATTGAACAGTTCACTGAAGTTACCTGCAGACAATCCAGGCATACCCGTAAGAAAGAACTTGGGATATTGGTCTGCAACGGCTGCCCCCACCTCTTCATTGAGTGCTGCCATCTCACGCTCTGCAAAAGCAATATCGAACCGCCTCGTCAGCAAATCGGAAGGCAGCCCTGTTGGAATAATCCCGTTGATTTCCGGCAGTTCAGTAACTTCAAACAAACGTTCATCAATCTCTTTCAATGAAAGGGAAAGCAAAATCGACAAGCGGTGTTTGTGTACCTGCTCGGTGACCTCCAATTGAGGTAACATTGATTCTGTAGCCGCCAGCATCGCTTCAGCCTGAGCGTGGTCTAGCTCAGAACCGAAACCACTGCGCACGACCTTATCAATCAAATGCAAGATCTTGTTTTGATCAGAAATCGATTCGAGAAGGACTTGTTTTCGAGCTTGAGCACCACGTAATTGCAAATAGTTATGAACCACATCTGCGGTGATAAGGGTATACAAGCCCTTTTGGTAAATAACCGACTGCTCAGCGCGAATTTCAGCCGCCTCTGTTTGATGGTCAATACGACCAAACAGATCGACTTCCCAGCCAATACTGGCCCCCAGCATGACTCCATTTTGCTGGTTATCCGCAATCGACAGGCTACTACCTAACATTGGCTGTAAATTTGCGGGTACCGAAATAGGCGACACCAAATCTCCCGCCAAGGGGGTGTTCTCGCTAATTTGGTAATGATAGTACCCCGCGCCAAGGCTCACTGTCGGTAACTTATAAGACTCTACAATCTTGTGGTAGTTTTGCGCCATTTGGATTCGTTCCGACGCCATTTTCAACGAGATATTCTGTTGCTGGGCATCAGACACAAGTTGATTTAGAACCGGATCGCCAAAGCTCTGCCACCAGTGGCTATTTTCACTTTGTTTCGTAGTGCTTTGCGCATAAAGGTACGTTTCATCCAATACCATACTTGGCACTTGGTAATCAGGACCAACAGCGCAGCCCGACAATGCAAGAAGAATAGCGGCCGACAATGTCTTACGCATTTTCATCACTGACCTCCAGCTTATCGTCTAATTGAGCATTATCTAGAGGTTCATCCTTAAACAATATTCGATACATGGCCGGCATCAGGATCAAAGAAAGTACTGTCGCCAATACCAAGCCACCAATAATGGTTGCCGCCATTGGTGAGAACAAGGTATCGGTCAATAACGGGATCATACCTAGCACTGTCGTCAAAGCGCCCATCGAAATGGCCATGGTCCTGTTAAGTGTCGAATCAATGATTGCCTCATCAAGAGACTTGCCTTGGGATCTCTCCAATTCAATTTGATCCATCAAAACAATACCGTTTTTAATGATCATGCCGCTCAGTGAAATCGCACCAATTAATGCTGTAAACCCATAGGCTTCATCAAAAACGATCAAACTCAGTGCTGAGCCGGTTGCAGCCAGTGGAATCGTCGCGAAAATTATCATTGGCTGCTTAAAACCATTAAACATCGCCACTATGATGACAACCATGACAAACAGGGCTTTGGGTAGCTGGTTAAATATATCGGTGACAGATTTGTGCTCATCGTAAAATTCCCCGCCCCACTCGAAGAAGTAGCCTGGTGGTAATTCAATTCCTTCAATTTGTGCTGCAATCTCTTTACGTACGTCAGATGGCGTTCTACCTGATACCACACCCGCTTGAGCAGTTATCGTCTTCAGGCGGTTGCGTCGCCAAACCATGCTCTCTTCATGGCTGACTTCAAATCCATCAACCACCTGTCCAAGCGGCACACTGTGCGCCCCGAGCAGCGAGCGGACCGGCAAGCTCTCAAGATAGGAAAGGTTACGCTCCTCACCCCGTAAGAAAATCGGGATCCCCTCATCGCCTATATGCATTTGGCCCAACGGTGTCCCCACCGATGCCCGCGATAAGGCAAAAGCAATATCCATATGGGTGATCCCCGCTTCTCGCGCCCGCTCCTGATTGATCACAGGTTTGATCACCTTGCTTCGCTGCCGCCAGTCGTCACGAACATATTTGATACTCGGGTTTTGCTTAAAGATCGCTTTTGCTTGATTGGCTAATTCATGTAGGACTTTTGGGTCCGGCCCCGAAAAACGCGCTTCAATACTGTACTTATCTTGGGTAGCCATTTTCAGGTTACGGAACCTTGGCTCAGCTTGGGGAAACTCAGCCTTCATCCAGCGATCCCCTTTGTCAATCAGACGATCGACCGCTTCATAGTCAGTCGTATTGATAACGATCTGCCCATAAGCAGCGTCTTGCGGCTCTGGTTCTATCGTCATAGAAAAACGAGGAGCACTTTCGCCAACAAACGTTGCCGTACTCTCAACTTCTTCTTGTTCAGACAACCAAGCTTCGATGATCTTCATATCAGCAGCGGTTTGTTCAATCCGGCTTCCGTTTGGTAGCCAGTAATCAAGAAAGACCAAAGAACGATCAGACAATGGCATAAAGTTCATTTGCACGTTCGGGATCAATAACACTGCAGCGACAATGACGGGAACAACACCGGATAACACCTTCCAAGGGTTTTCCACCGCAAATGTCACTACTTGTTTATACGCGACAGCTTCTTTCTTCCCCTGCTTGTGATCTGGATAAATAAGGAACCAGCACAGCAACGGCGTTATCAGCATGGCAACAAACCAAGAGAACAGCAGTGAAGCCGCCATCACCTGGAACAATGAGAGGGTAAATTCTGCCATATCCGTTTTTGAAAACAGGATCGGACTCGACCCCATAATGGCGATAACCGTGGCGCCTAACAAAGGGATAGCGGTTTCCTTTACAGAACTGATCGCCGCTTCATTCCGCCCAATCCCTTTTATTACCTTGGCTTTGAACATATCGGTGATAACGATAGCGTTATC
The DNA here is from genome assembly GCF_003026455.1 of Photobacterium rosenbergii. Lineage (GTDB taxonomy): Bacteria > Pseudomonadota > Gammaproteobacteria > Enterobacterales > Vibrionaceae > Photobacterium > Photobacterium rosenbergii. The sequence goes on along the minus strand of NZ_PYMB01000002.1, from coordinate 567,349 downwards.
CACCAGCATGCCCAGCGCAATAATAAACGCCCCTAACGACACCCGTTGCAGGCCAATGTCATAGGCATACATGAAAATGAAGGTAAACAGGATGGTCAAAAATAAGCTTGTACCGACAATAAAGGCACTTTTAAAGCCCATAAACAGCCATAACACCACAACAACGATCAGAATGCTTTCGCCAAGGTTGACCAAGAAGTTCTTAATAGATAAATCGACTTCTTCAGGCTGAAAAGCCACTGTGCCGATCTTCACTCCCAACGGTAATTCCTTGGCAAACTGATCGACAACCTCGTTGATACTGTCTCCCATCGCAATCACATTACTACCTTCGACAATACTGACTGCAACTGTCACTGCATCTACGCCGTTGAAGCGGTTCATCGTGGTAGCGGGATCTTGGTACTCCATAGTGATGTCAGCGATATCTCCCAGACGCAGCATGCCAGTACCGACGCTACTGAATCCGCCTTTTATCAATACATTCTCGACATCATAGAGGGTTTGGAACTGGCTGCTTTGATCAATACGGATCCTCTCTTCACCAGCGGCAAAGCTACCGGCATAGAAGGTTTCACTCTGGCTATTAATTTGATCCCAAACCTGAATCGCTGATAGTCCATATTGGGCCAATCGCTCAGCAGGTAAATCAATATAGACCGCGCGGTTTTGGACGCCGTGTGGCACCACCTTTTTCACGCCTTGTACTTGCTTGATCCGGCGCTGCAAGTCTTTAGCGTATTCCCGAAGCTCATAGGGCTCTGCATCGTCGCCATAGATGCTAAACAGCATGCCGTAGACTTCAGAAAACTCATCGCGTACCAATCTGATCTGAGCCGTTGCAGGCAGCTCAAGGCTGAGATCGTTTACCTTACGTCGCAGCAAATCCCACTCTTGCGGCAAGGCCTTGGTATTGGTTGATTCTTGGAGATCAACAAACACCATGGACATACCTGGCCGAGATAAGGAACGTACCCGGTTTAACGTAGCCATTTCCTGAAGGCGGGTCTCCACGATATCTGTAACTTGCTCCTCAACTTCTTTCGCAGATGCCCCAGGATAAGCCACCAGCACCAGCGCTGTTTTGACAGTAAATGTCGGGTCTTCCAACTTGCCCAATCTCGGGTAAGACAGAAAACCGCCAATGATGCTAACCACGACAAAAAACATCACAAAGGTACGTTGTCGCAATGCAAATTCTGCTAAATTCACCGCCGTTACCCCTCTTTGCTACGCAGGCGAATATCACCAACGGTATCGCCCGGTTGCAAGTAACTTCCACCCGCAACGACAATCAAATCTTCTGAATTCAGCCGTCCCTGAACGCACATCTTACTGTCTTGGAAAGTATCAACTTGCACTCCGACAGATTGCACTGTGTTATTTTCACCAGTGCCATAATGATCAACTTTGAAAACATAATGCTCACCCTCTTCACCCAGCACCGCTGAATATGGCAGGCAAAAAACATCACTCTGACCTGCCAGAGAAGTCGTCAGCGTGACACTTTTCCCCGGTAGAACCCGAGCCTCAGCCACAGCCTCGGTATCAACTTGGTAGGTCACGGCATAGGTCTGTTTGATTGGATCCGGTAATGTTTCAATTTCAATCAGTTCTGCAGGCAATGTGCGTTCAGCCTGATACCATGAGATCGAAGCCAATGTGGAAATAGTGTCAGAGAATTGGTCAATGAGGTTTTCTGGTACATCAATCTCTACATTAAGCAGTTGCGGTTTATGCAGCGTGAAAACCGATAAACCGGGAGAAACTTGCTCAAAGGCTTCAAAATTATTTCGGGCAATAACTCCCTCAAACGGGGCTTTAAGCTCGGTATAGGAGAGTGCGTCTTTGGCTCTTTGCAGGTTTTGGCTCACCACCTCAACCATGGCCTTGGCACGCTCATAACCACTTTGTGCCCTATCCAAGCTAACACTAGAGACAGCATCGTCTTTGACCGCTTGTTTGACCCGCTTGAGTTCAATCTTGGCTAATTTATACGACGCTTTTGCTTCATCAAGGCGCGCCTCCAGTTCACGGATAGACACTTGGTAATCATGGGGATCCAAACGGGCAACCACTTGCCCTTTTTTGACTGAATCCCCAGGTTTAACAAGTAACTCGTGGATCAGACCCGGAACGCGAAAGGCAATGGCGGCCGTTTCTGATGATTTGAGCTTACCCGTAAACTGGTGGCGCTTTATTTTTTGACTGTCAGCCAAACGAATGACATTGACGGGTTGTTTAATCGTATGGGTTGGTTCTAAAGGTGATTGATTATCACAACCGGTAAGGGCCAAGCCTGAAGCTATTGCCATCATCGGAATCAAGTGAAGTGTCGGTTTCATAATGTGACCCTCAAAAATGTGAAGGTCATTTTATATAGCTAGCTATATGAGATAATCCGTCGTTTCGGGAAATCTATGTTGCACATTTCCGGACAATCATGAAATTTTAGGGACTTCCTCAACCAAATATTCAATTAACAATCTTGTGGCTCGGCTGATCCCTTTGGTTTCCGGATAAAGTAACCAGACCTTTTCACTATTAAATGGATTTTCAAAGTCATTGAGCAGTGAAATAAGCTCGTTATCTTTCAATTCAGCATTAATAAATAATTTCGGTAAGAACGCCAACCCGCGTCCATTGAGAGCAGCACGCTTAATCAACCCAATACTGTTGCTGGTCAGCTTCCCTCTTACCATGACCTCTTCTCCTGCTATCGGCCAGCAATTAACAACCTGTCCATTTGGCCATCGAAAACAAATACAGCTGTGATCGGAGAGATCGTGGGGTTGCTGCGGCCTGCCATGTTTTTCAATGTAATCAGGCGAAGCGACAATCCTGCCATTAAGCCCGGTAATTTCCCTTGCCACCAAGTTCGAGTCTATGACCTCGCCAGCATGAAAGGCCAGATCCAGATCTTGTTGATAGGTATCAATAAACCCGTTGTTGATACTGCGAATATCCAGTTCTATTTCGGGGTATTTATCGAGAAATAAAAATAATAGAGGCGAAATAGCCTCATCGGTTTCAGGCAATAACCCAATTTTAATTCTTCCTTTCGGTACATCTGAAATTGAATCCGTAGCCAACCGTGCCCTATTTAAGGTTTCAAGCGCCTTGACCACCTCTTCATAATACTTTTTCCCATATTGGGTTAACGATATTTGCCGGGTAGTACGAAAGAACAATTTCAGATTCAATTCTTCCTCTAGCTTGCTTATCCGCCTGCTCACGTTGCTTCTTGGTAATTCCAACGCATTGGCTGCAGCAGTGAATCCACCCAAGCGAACAATGGTGGTAAATAATTCAAGATCTTCAACTTTCATATTACTTCTCTTGGCAAATATACCGGCCAGGCCTAATTGGATTGAGTTAGGCTTTTTGCAGGCAGCAAACACTCTCGGATGCAATGATGGGCAACCCAGATCACCATAACGGTCAGTGCTACTGCGACAAATATTGAACTGAAACGGTACAAAATGGAGAAAAACGCATCTTGTTGCTCAGGGACCAAAGAGGTCGTCATCGGCACAGTCAACGCAGACATTGCCGAGAACCCAATGGCAGATTTGATTTGACCTTTGGTCTGCCAGTGACAAAACCACCCCATTGCTATGGTCAGTGCCAACCAGAGCAATACCCCATTCCCAAACCATTTACCCAGAATGAGCTGGACCATGGCACCGGCAAGGCAACCAAGCCCAGTGCCGATAATCCGGATCTTTGCTACACCCATCGAACCTGCCAACGTCATGGGTGTGAGAAGGATAATGATGGAAGCCAGTGCCGACAGCGAGTCGTAGAGATTTGCCACTTGGAACACGAAAAAAGCAGCCATGGCAACTACCCAGCCCAAGGCGACCTGCGCGATATAATCAATGTCCTTTTTTACCGGTGTCGATACTTGATTATCCACGCACTGTGAGGTTCTTTCTGGGAACAACCAATATGCAAAAGCACATACACCAATATTCACAACCGTCGTTACCCATAGGTTAATATTAAAGTCTTCTATATCGATAAAATCGTAACTAGCAAAACTCAATACAATCGAACCAACAAATAACCCAATAAACCCGAACAGATACGTCGATGGCTTCATCATCGCAATACAGTTAACCAGCATCATTAACCCCACGGCCACGCTCAAGATGACAGGATGAAACTGGAACATCTGCACCAAAATAGTAGCCAAGGTGGTTGTCCACACCACAGAAACCAGTACTAAGATGTTGGCTGCCAGACTAAATCGTTCCATTTTGCCAAGAATAAACAGCGGCAGCATGATGGCGAAGAATCCATAGGACCAATCAAACACCATGCTAAGGGCCAGCCCCATTGAGCAACCGAACCAAATACGTAAGGTTTTCATCAACTTTTCCTAATAGATGAAGTGAAACCAGCTAGCTAGTTTGATTTGGACTCGGGCCATCGTTGCCCAGAACGAATCGGTTTGTGGATAAACCACCACGGTTGCCCTCGAACCCACGAAGAGGGACTGAGGTAGTGGCTTGTCAGTGGTTAAATTAATTCTTGTTCGTTGGGCATCACGAACCCAGCGGTTATTGCTTGCCACCTCGGTCAGGAAGCCATCTGGCCTTTGCTGGGCCGCCGCGACACCGTAATCACGGCTGCTAATTGAAAATGGGTAGACTTCACCGGGGTTAGCATCAAAGGCAACTAACGCAGAATAATGTTGATTGATTGCCGCAACAGACTTTTCACGAAAATCAGCGGCTAACCATAACGATCCAGAGGGAACAAAGGTCAGAAGTGGCGAGTTCACATTTGCCGTAGTTCCTTCTTCAAGCTGAAGGTTAGTAACAACACCATCGCTTGGTGCCACCACGACGGTGTTGCTGAGATCAAGCTCGGCCCTTTCAACTTGGTTTCTGGCGGTGAGAACTGCGGTACTTTCCCCCTTAGCTCGGCCCAACTGGCTTTCGATCACTTTCAGATTTTGCTCCTCAGCAAGCAAAGTCGCTTTCGCTACCCTGTCTTGTGCCTGTGCATTATCAAGTTGGGACTGGGAAATCACTTTTCGATTCGACAGCTTTTGTAACCGTAAGTACTCTCGGTGGGAGTTGATATAATTGGCTTCTGCCCGACTTATGTTGGCAAGGGCTGCTTCACGTTGAGAGTACAACGTCGCTTCTTTCTCATAAGCCGACTTTAATGACAGCTTGGCTTTTTCAAGCTCAATTTGATATTTGCGATCGTCAATATTGAACAGCGGATCACCGGCTCGTACCTGCTGATTGTTCACTACCAGAACCTGGGTAATTTTTCCGGAAACCTCCGGTGCCACTTGAACCACATAGCCCTGAACACGTCCCTCTGTGGTGATCGGCGCATACCTATCAGCAGTGATCACATATGCAAAAAGCACAATAAACAGGACAATAAGCGTACGCATCCAAATTCTAAATTGCTTATCAGCGTTCATTCTTCACTCCACGAATCCTTTTTTCGCGGATTATAAAGAAATGGTCTGTGTTAAAGTAGAATGATAACTAACACACATAAGACCTAAAAATAGGACAATGAAAGTCAATCTTGATGATCTCCATCTCTTCATCCAAACCGTAGAACATGGCGGTATCAGTGCTGCAGCGGCTGCCAACAATCTTCAACGTTCTAAGATCAGTCGTCGCTTACAAGAGCTTGAATCCGCCCTTGGCTGTCAACTGCTGATCCGAACAACGCGAACGATTGAACTAACAGACAAAGGCAAGCAGCTATTTGATATGGCTTCACAACCCATTGAGTTGTTGCAGCAGGGGATAAAGGTATTTAGCGAGCAACAGTCAAACTTTGCCGGCACGGTTAGGCTTGCTATTCCGACGGCGATAATGACGCTATCTGCATTCAATGAAATCATCACTGAATACACTAGTCGCTATCCGAACATACGAGTGGAAATTGAAAACCACCAAGAGAGTGTCGATTTAAAGCGGCAAGCTTTTGACCTACAAGTACTGCCAAGCGTAGTCAAAGTCAGTGATGACAGTTACATTCAATTTAGCTTGCTGTCATATCGCAGCAACCTGGTTGCCTCAAAAGAATATCTAGCAAAGTTTCCGCCGATTGAATCAACCGAAGATCTCAAATCACACCGGCTGCTGACCAATCGCTACAATGCTAGCTTGATCCCATCCGAGCTGCATATCTCAGTTCAATCGGACGATCTAACCTTACTGCGTAACATGGCCATGGACGGTAGCGGTATTGCTTTCATTCCAGAGGCCCACTCTAGAAGAGCCATTGAAAAAGGCCAATTGGTCAAGGTGCTACCCCATTTTGAATACCCCGACCATAACCTCACTCTGGTCTACCCCTCTGCTGTCTATCTTCCGGAAAAAATTAAAGTTTTAATCGATTTATTCCGCGAGACATTCTGATGATTTTGGCCAATTGAGCCATTTGTGGTGTCCGCTTTCGACAACAAATTGTCCGCTATCAACATTCGGTTTGTCACTTGCCAACGACATACTCTGACTCAAAGCTAAAATGATCCATTAAGGAGTCAGATATGTCAGCTCATCCAATTTATGACATTGATAAACCGGAAGTGGCCCTTGGCCCTAGCCTGGAAAACCTGAAAAGTGCTTTTCTGCGTACCCCTGCGCCAACTGCCGCGCAGCGAATTGAGCGCCTGCAGCGTTTACACCAAGCACTTGTTACCTATCAAGACCGCCTAATTAAAGCAGTAGATCGTGATTTTAATGGCCGCTCCCGTGCCGAAACCCTGATGATCGAACTGCTGCCTATTTTCGAAGGTATCCACTACAACAAGAAACACCTTCGCAAGTGGATGAAAACCTCAAGCCGCAAAACGCCATTGATGCTATTCGGAGCGAAGACCGAGGTCCGTTACCAGCCACTCGGCGTTGTTGGTATCGTGGTTCCTTGGAACTTCCCGATCTTTTTGGGCTTATCACCACTAGCGGGGGCTCTTGCTGCCGGTAACCTGGCAATGATCAAAACCTCGGAATTTGCACCGGAAACAGGGGCTTTGATCAAGCAAATGATTGAAGAGTTTTTTACCTCAGACGAAATTATCGTCGTCAACGGCGGTGTCGAGGTCGCAACTGAGTTTACCCAACTTCCTTTTGACCATATCGTATTCACTGGCTCAACCCAGGTCGGTAGTATCGTTATGCAGGCTGCAGCAAAAAACCTTACCCCTGTCACCTTGGAGTTGGGCGGTAAGTCACCGGCTATCATCCATGATGACTTCCCCATTGAGGAGGCGGCTAAGAGGATCGCCTTTGGTAAAGGACTCAATGCCGGACAGGTGTGTGTTTCCCCTGATTATATTCTGGTACCCCGCCATAAAATCGATCAGTTCAGTGACGCCTTCAGCGCCGCTATTGCCAAGCACTACCCAACCATGCGCGACAACAATGACTACACGTCGATCATTACTGAGCGGCAACGCGACCGATTGTTAGATAACATTGAGGACGCCAAACAAAAAGGCGCAGACGTTGTTGTGATTAACCCCGCCAATGAAGACTTCGCTGGCACTCGCAAGTTACCCATGCATGTTGTGAAAAATGTCACTTCGGATATGCGAGTGCTAAAGGAAGAGATCTTCGGCCCAATCCTGCCTTTGGTTCCTTATGATACGCTGGATGATGCGATTGAATACGTGCAAAACCATGACCGCCCGCTTGCACTATATTATTTTGACTGGGATAAACGCCGGGTAGATAAAGTGGTACAAAACACTCACTCCGGCGGGGTCTGTATCAATGAAGTGATGACCCACACCATGGTGGATGATATGCCGTTTGGCGGTGTCGGTCCCTCTGGAATGGGGCATTATCACGGCAAGGAAGGCTTCTTGAATTTCTCCAAGGCCAAATCGATTGTGGTCAAAGGCCGCTTTGATGCCAGCCAATATATCGCAGCACCATGGGGCAACAAGATGTTCAATTTCTTTATCAACTTCCAGCTAAAACGGCTGAAAAAATTTTAACTGAAAGCTGTACCTAAGTAATTAAAAATCAAAGGTTGAAAACCACCACTGCTATTTGATTTCAGTGGTGGTTAACTCATGACAGGCCTTTGGTTGAAGGTCAGCATGCTTTTTTGATGCTGCCAGGCGAAAAGCCGAATTTCTTGATAAAAGCACGCACAAAACTGGCCGGCTCAGCGTAACCCACCCGCCAAGATACCGTATCCACATTCAAGCATGATGCTTCAAGCAATTCCTTGGCAACTGTCAGACGGGTATTGGCATACAGTTCCCGATAAGTCGTTCCTTCATCGTTTAAACGGCGGCGCAAAGTACGCTCGGTCATCGATAACTTTTCAGCAACCGCATTGAGGGTTTTCTCTTCTGCGATATCTTCGAGCACCACTTGCTTGACCTTTTCGGTCCATTGGTTTTCCTCATCAGCCTCTTTTGCCACGATGGTATCGCATTGCTCAAGGCAGAACCTTAATGTGACAGGGTCACTTTTAGGCAGGGGCAAATCCAGCCACTGTTTGGGAATTACCAGAGAATGGCTGTCGCTACCGCCCTTTACCTTTATTCCGAGGACTTTCTCAATCGAAGCGAGATAATCCGGATCAGAAAGTGTTGTCTTGAGATAGATATCAGCAAGGGCTGACTCTGGCAGGGATTCTTTCAAAAAGTTAAGCGTGACTACAGTATGCCGCTCAAGGACAAAAGGTTCGATAGCTTTTGGCAGTTCGCTCATATCGAAGGTAAGCACGCCCACCGTTTCTGTCTCAGCGAAAGATAGCTTGGCAAGCACAAAGGACAATTTGACGTAATCAATGGCAGTCAAGAACGCAGCCCGCATCGTTGGGCTGGTCAATATGGCAAAGCCCCAAATACCAAAGACATTCACATGCATCTGGAAACCGATTTCTGCGCCCAGCCCTACCTGCCCACCAGACAAGGAGACATAGTTTTGGATCACTGCGATTTCTTGTTCCACCGTCAATGTAAGATCATCGTGGCCGATTTCACTTTCTGACAAGCCGGTGTCTCTCAAGCAATCAGCAACACTGATCCCCTTCCCTTTGGCAGCGTCACAAATTAATCGGACGCTTGTTATTGTTCTCATTGTTTTCTCTATCCAGTTCCATGAAATCGAGGTGGTTGAACCCATTGGCCATCTGGCCACATCCGCCTTTTGCCTCACATTTAATAAATGTAAGGCAATTTTCGCCCCCGAGGCAAAAAGACCTTACCAGCAATCAATAGCTTCTGTGAATATCTCTAACCTTAACCAATGAGTAATTCAGTCATTGTTAAGAGGTACTTAACCCTTGATTATATATGTTTGACTACCCTTAACTCCGAGCCAGCATTACCATTCTCCCCGCTCTATGTGTTGCTCGACCCGATAGAGAATATCCAAGAAATATAAAGAAATATTCCGTCAAACAGCCTGACGGGGAGGAAATCATGCTCAACGAAGTAGCCGAACTATCGCGGATACAGTTCGCCACGACGGCACTGTACCATTTTATTTTCGTGCCCTTAACCATAGGGCTAGTCGTATTGCTGGCAATCATGGAAACCATGTATGTCATTACCGGCCAGCAAATATACAAAGACATGACAAAGTTCTGGGGCAAGTTATTCGGGATTAACTTTGCGATTGGTGTTGCTACTGGCCTCACCATGGAATTCCAGTTCGGGACAAACTGGTCTTTCTACTCCCACTATGTTGGGGATATCTTTGGTGCGCCGCTGGCCATCGAAGCGCTTATTGCGTTCTTCCTCGAATCAACCTTGGTTGGCCTATTCTTTTTTGGTTGGGACCGACTTTCAAAACGCCAGCACCTTGCCATCACTTGGTTGACGGCACTGGGTTCGAACTTTTCCGGCCTATGGATTTTGATGGCCAACGGCTGGATGCAAAATCCGGTCGGCGCAGAGTTCAATTTTGAAACCATGCGCATGGAAATGACCGACTTTGTCGAAGTCGTTTTCAACCCAGTCACTCAGGTTAAATTCTTGCACACCGTCGCCGGCGGTTACACCACTGGCGCTATGTTTGTTATGGCCATCAGTGCCTTCTACCTGCTAAAACGCCGAGATATCACCTTCGCTCGCCGCTCATTTGCGGTTGCTGCAGCATTCGGCCTTACCGCTATCCTGGGTACATTGCTACTGGGTGATGAGTCTGGTTACGAACTCGGTGACGTACAGCAAGTCAAACTGGCAGCGATTGAGGCCGAATGGCATACCGAAGAAGCGCCTGCATCCTTCACGCTATTTGGCTTCCCTAACCAAGAAACCAAGGAAACCGACTACGCCATTAAGATCCCTTACCTTATGGGCATCATTGCAACCCGCTCATTTGATGAACAAGTCATGGGTATCGATGACCTGATGAAGCAAAACGAGGCTAGGATCCGCAATGGTATGGTTGCCTATGGCCTGCTGGAAAAACTGCGTAGCGGATTCCACACCGAGGACGATGTCCAAGCCTTCAACGAAGTGAAAAAAGATCTCGGTTATGGGTTACTGCTGAAGTCTTACACCAACTCTGTGGTCGATGCGACCGAAGCACAGATCAAGCAAGCAACCGAAGACACTATCCCGCAAGTTGCACCGCTATTCTGGAGCTTCAGGATTATGGTTGGTTGCGGCATGCTAATGGTTATGCTGTTTGCCTTGGCCACATGGTATAGCTGCCGTGAGTCCCTACCGCAGAAACGATGGTTGCTCAAATTGGCCCTTATCTCGATGCCACTGCCATGGATTGCGAGCCAAGCGGGTTGGATTGTTGCTGAATATGGCCGTCAACCTTGGGCAGTGGGTGAAGTACTACCGGTAAATATGGCAGCCTCCCAGCTTGAACCGGGTCAAATCATGCTATCTATTGCAATGGTCTATGTGCTGTACACCCTATTCCTGATCATCGAATCATTCCTGATGGTCCGCTACTCCAAACTTGGGCCAAGTGCTCTCAAAACAGGTCGTTACCACTTTGAGAACCAGCCTGAAGACCGAGCGCTGACTTCAGCAACTAGCCACTAAGGAATGCTATTATGATTGATTACGAAACACTGCGATGCGTCGCTTGGGTAATAATTGGCCTGTTGCTTATTGGCTTTGCAATTACCGATGGTTTTGACATGGGCGTCAGTATGCTATTGCCCGTGCTGGGCAAGAGCGACATGGATCGCCGCATAATGATCAACACTGTCGGTCCCCACTGGGACGGGAACCAGGTTTGGTTGATAACTGCTGGCGGTGCTATTTTTGCCGTCTGGCCTTTGGTCTACGCCGTCTCTTTCTCTGGGTTTTATTTTGCCATGCTGCTTGCCTTGGCATCCTTGTGGTTACGCCCGTTAGGCTTTGATTACCGTTCAAAAATCGATAGCCCAGTCTGGCGAGATGTCTGCGACAAGGCTTTGTTTGCCGGCGGTTTGATTCCAAGCGTCATATTTGGTGTCGCGTTTGGTAACCTGATGCAAGGTATCCCGTTTGTATTGAATGACCTGCTAATGACCAGTTACAAAGGCAGCTTTTGGGGGCTACTAAATCCATTTGCCCTGTTGTGTGGTTTACTTAGCCTCAGCATGATTCTGACCCAAGGCTCAACATGGCTACAAATGAAAACCACCGGCTCGTTGCATTCCAGAGCCTGCGCCTTTAGCGAGTTATCAGCCATTGTAACAGCAGCGCTATATGTCATCGCCGGGATTTGGGCCTACAACCTAGACGGTTACCATATTTCCAGCGCGGTTGTCACAGATGCGGCAGCCAACCCGCTTAACAAACAGGTGGTAACTGTTGCCCACGGATTGTTCCAGAACTTCAACCACTATCCGGTTCTTTGGATCATTCCGGCACTGGCAGTGATTGCACCGATCTTTACAGCGCTATCAGCGAAAAAACAAAAAGACGGTACCGCTTTTGCGATGTCGAGCATAACGGTGACCAGTATCATACTGACTGCGGGTATCGCATTATTCCCGTTCATCATTCCATCGAGTATCAACCCATCCCACAGCCTGACAATATGGGATGCGACATCAAGTGAAAAGACGCTGGGAATTGTCGCCTTGATAGCTGTCATCATGGTACCGATTATTCTCGGGTATACCTTGTGGTGCTACCGCAAGATGTTTGGCCGGGTTGATAAGAGTTACATCGAACAGAACAAAACAACATTATATTAAGGAGCAGCTATTATGTGGTATGCAGCCTGGGTTATTGGTTTGGCTTTCGCCAGCTACATCGGAATTAAAAATGGATTCCGCATGGAACGCAATGAGCGAAACTGGAAAAAACACTAATACGATAAAAATATGAGTGCCAACATATGGTGAATTCGTTTTCTATAAATAAACCTCCGTAATATTTTATAGAGATAACATTCACTCAAAATAAAAAACTCGCCTTTTGGCGAGTTTTTTATTTTTTCAGACAACAGAAAATCATATCGGTATTAGCTAGCTCAATGAATGTGAAACAGATTAAGCAGATGTTAACCATCAATTAAACACAATCAAATATACACAACCCCACTTATCTCTTATCTTAGCCACACGCTTTGACCGACATCAATAAAACGATATTTTTCGCAGTAATTAAGTCAAAGTTAATCTTGAACGACAAAGGTAAGCGCTATGAAATTCACATTAAAAACACTACTTGTTGCTACAGGTTTAACACTTGCTTCAAGTATGTCTTACGCAATTCCCCTAAAGCCAGCTGACACTGATTACACTCTACAGTTGCTAGGCTCAGGCGGCCCTATTACCGATGATGTCCGGGCTTCTTCTGGTGAAGTCATTTGGTGGAAAGGTAAATCCAAAATCCTTATCGATGCCGGTGCCGGCGTTTACCTACGCTTCGGCCAATCAGGTTCACGCATGGAAGAGCTCGACTTCTTGGGTGTTACCCACTTCCATACAGACCACGTGACTGACTTACCAGCACTACTAAAAGGCGGCTACTTCTTCGACCGCTCTTCTACTCTGGCGATTGCGGGCCCTACAGGGGAAGGTGCTTTCCCAAGCCTGACTGAATATATGGATGCACAATTCAACCGTGACTCTGGCGCATACGCTTATCTTAACGGAATTTATGACGGCAGCGACGGCCTTTTCCCTGTATCTATCCAAGATGTCGACTTCCATAAGAAAACCGGGACAAAAGTTTACGAGGAGGATGGCCTAACCATTTACGCCAAAGGGATCCCACATGGTGATGCACCTACCCTCGCTTTCCGCATTGAGTCTGAAGAAGGAACCATGGTCATCTCTGCCGACAACAATGGCTCAGATGAAAGCTTTATTGATTTCGCCAAAGGCGCCGACCTGCTAGTCATGCCAATGGCAATTTATGAGGACGCTGACGATATCTCCAACTACATGCATGGCTCCCCTTCAGTAATCGGCAAAATGGCCCAGACCATCAACCCTAAAGCACTGGTTCTCAACCACTGGATGGGTAAAGGCCTGGCACTGAAAGATGAAGATATCGAAGTCGTGAAAAAATACTATAAAGGTCCAGTTTACGCAGGCCGCGACCTATCTAGTTACCCAATGAGCGCAATTATGGAGCTAAACAATGAACAATAAGATCGTACTTTCTATCGCAATGACATCCGTACTGGCAATGAACGCAGGCGCTGTACAGGCAGAGTCCCAGGACAGCGCACCAGCCGCGCAAAAGCCCGTTGTATCAGCCCCTAGCAGCAACAACGGCGGTAAATGTGCCAGTGGTAAATGTGGTACCGAGAAAATCTTTGCCAAGGTTGAGTTAAATTCAAACCCACAAGATAAATTGGTCAGGGCTCGCGATGGTAAATGTGGCATTTCAGGCCAAGGCCTAACACCAGATAAAGCCACTGTCGCCCAGCCAGGAAAATGCGCAGGTGGGTTATGCGGACAATAACACCTTTTAGCAAAGGGATAGGTCTTCGTAACGAACATATGGATATTCTCTGCCAGCAACCAGCCAATATTGACATTGACTTTCTAGAATTGGCACCTGAGAACTGGATGAGTATTGGCGGAGTTAAGCAAGACGCACTTGAGATAATTGCAGAAAAATATCCTCTCGTTGCGCACGGTTTGAGTTTATCTATTGGTGACGCCCAACCGCTTAATAAGGAATTTGTTAAACAAGTTGGCACCTTTTTGGATAAATTCAATATTGAAATCTACAGCGAACACCTAAGCTTCTCTCGTGACAGCAAAGGTTACCTGTATGACCTATTGCCAATACCAAGACACAGGGAAAACCTGAACTATTTATCAGGTAGGATCAATGCGGTACAAGATATTTTGCAGCGGCCACTGGTGTTGGAAAACATCTCCTATTATTACAGCTATCCAGGAGATATCGAAGAAGCCGAGTTTTTCTCACAGCTTATTGAGAAGACCCAATGTGAAATATTGCTAGATATAAATAACGTCTTTGTTAATGCAACCAACCACGGTTATAACGCGTTAGAGATGATTAAAGGTTTACCCTCAAAAGCTATTCGGTATTTCCATATCGCGGGGCATTTGAAACAACAAGATAACTCGCTACTTGATACCCATGGCAAAGCGGTAACCGCTGAAGTGATCGAACTGGCTAGGCATGTCTTCGATTTTCATGGTCCAAGACCTTTGTTACTTGAACGGGATCACTTTGTGCCATCGCTCGAAGAATTGACCCAGGAACTTTGCCAAATACATCAGTACGCGATGAATGGCAATCATGAACAGAATGAGATCGAAGCATATGCACTGTCCACCAAGCAACATGCTCTCTCTGATGCAGGCATTTGCTGACGGAGTCCGTCAGCATAATGAACACAGGGAAACAAGCATTGGGCAATACCATGACTTTATTTGGGGCAATGTTCATAGCGTCGTTAACCAAACTTTTCCGATGTTCAGCCAACAACTTCAGGAAAATGAGTTAAATAATTTGGTTACGGCGTTTGTTGAACATAGCCAAGCAATAGAGCCTGAATTTCATCATATCGCCACAGAGTTTGTTCGCTTTATACAGTCTGGACACCATGCTGTTAAACCAGAGCTTAAAACGTTGCTGGAATATGAATGGGTGATATTCAACACTGAAATAAATACCGAAGGGGTGAAAGCCCATAGCGATATTTTTTCAGAAAAGGCATTGCTAACTGAGTATAGGGTTGAGTTAAATCCGACGGTCACCTTTATCCAGGTTCCATTTTCAATTAACGATAATGAAATCGCTTTCCATAAAGTTAATCAGGAACTTCAAGCCTATGCGATATACCGAAATATGAAACACCAGGTGCTTTCTCAACCACTGGGTTATAACGACCGATACATATTGGAAATAGTCAGTAATCAATACTCTATTTCCGTAGATGAATTACTCGCTCAAGTAATACCTCAACTATCGGAAAACTACATCCATGAGTGGATAAAGCACTATTACCAAACTGGCTTGGTGATCTTAAGTCAACACTAGCCATTGATAGCCATATTAATATCAAATTAATCATCAGGAGATTAATGATGATCCAATCAATCACGTCATTTTTTGACGGCATTTTCGAAAAATGCAAACGCTTCGATTTTATAGCTCTACTAGGCTGCCGCCTGTTTCTATTGCCAGTGATTTATGAAGGTGCCCACTCGAAAGTCATGGGGTTTAGCGGTACAGTCGAGTTCTTCGCCTCACCAAAATCAGCTGGCGGTTTGAACTTACCGTTTCCTGAGTTACTGGCTTTCCTTGCGACCGCTACCGAAGTGACCGGCCTAATTTGTATCGCTCTGGGTCTATTCACCCGCTTGATCTCCATTCCTATGATGGTGGTAATGACAGTAGCCAGTGCCATGGTTCACATGAGTCACGGTTGGTTGGCGATTGCGTCGAACGATATGGAATCTGCGGTACGCTTCAACAACTTCATTGTGTGGTTGGCAGAAAACTTCCCTGGCCGATACAACTACATTACTGAACTTGGCGACCCGGTGATCCTAAATAACGGCATGGAATTCTCCATTACGTATTTTGTTATGCTCTTGGTACTGTTCTTCTTCGGTGGTGGCCGCTACGTGAGCGCAGACTACTGGCTACGCAAAGCTATCAACAAAAAATAAAATTAAAGAAATTCAGTCAGCATAAAAAAGGAAGCCGTTGCCAAGCAACGGCTTTTGTTTATTTTACTGCTGTCTTATCAATTAACTTTTCTCGACGGCAATACCACGTAATACCATATCTACAATAAACTGACGAGCTTCATCAAATTCTTGCTCTGTTAATGACTTCCCTTGCAGCAAACCTATTTCGGTATCAAAGTCTGCATAGAATTGTGTCGCCCCCCAAATGAGATAGAGCAAGTACATTGGCTGAACCGGCCTTATCAATCCTTGCTCAACCCATGCTTGAATTACTGTGATTTTTTTCTGTGACCACTCAATCATCGGCAAGTGAATATCTTCTCCGATAACCGGGGCCCCTTGGATTATCTCCATCGCAAAAATTTTCGACGCCTGGGGATGCTCTCGGCTATAACGCATTTTCTTGTTGATATAAGCGGCCAAAACGTCATTCGGTGGCTGGCTGGCAGCTTCTTCTGCAAAACCGTCGTTCCACATTGTCACAATGTCTTGCAGTAGCGCTTTATATAACCCCGTTTTCGATTTGAAGTAATAAAGGATATTGGCTTTTGGCAAGCTGACTTTGTCGGCTATGGACTGCAGAGAGGTACCTTTAAAGCCATACTTGGCAAACTCTTCAGCTGATGCCTGCAGAATTAATGCTTGGTTTCGGCGCCTAATTTCCCCACCGCTTTCCTCAACTGCAACACTCTTTGTATCCATTCAACAACCATCCCCTAAGTCCTTGTTACTACCCAGTAGACCCCTTCAATAGCTGATATGTCAAGCCACCAACGTTATTCAACCTGACGCACAAAAAGCGTGCAACTGCACCATGATTGCTCGAATGCTCCCGCAAAAAATCCATGAAATTCAGTCCGAAGCCCCGCCACCACTAAACCTGAACAGTTGGTCAACTTTTTGCATTGAAACAATTAAAGCAATAGATCTCTTTTGTATTACCAATGAGGAAGACAATGACAGCATACCCCTTAGCCCTAGATAACCAGCAGCTTGCAGGTATTTGTACCAGTCAGTTCTGGTGCGCCAAGATGCAAAGGATGGGGCCATATAAGCACTATGCCGACTTCATAAAAGCCAGTGACCATGCTTTTGAAGCCATGGTTGCTGCCGACTGGTTGGAAGCATTCGAAGGCCACCCTATGATCGGTGATTTGGATTCACTGAACAAAAAATACGCCCAAGGAAAGAGCCTCAGCCAACAAGAGCAGCAACAAGTCAGCGCAGCCGACCCTGAGGTGCTGCTCTCCCTCCATCAATTTAACCAAGCCTATTTCGATAAATTCGGATTTATTTTTATCGTATTCGCCTCGGATAAAACTGCCGCCGAAATGCTCAGGCTCATTAAAGCACGGATCGATAGGAGCTTTGATCAAGAACTTAAAACCGCATCTGAAGAGCAAATTAAAATCAGCAAACACCGCATGGAGGCATTCCAATGAGAACGCTAAGTTGCCATATCCTTGATACCAGCAAGGGCACACCTGCTGCCGGTATTGCCATCTCGTTGTATCACGCCACGACACCTACCCCGCTGGATCAACAACTCACAGACAGTGATGGTCGCGTTCGCTTTGAAGAAATAGAACTCTATCAGGGGCAATACACTTTAGTTTTCGATACCGATAAGTATTGCAAGCAACAGTTCGGTGAGGCTTTTTTTCCTGAAGTCAGGGTGACCTTTTGCGTTACCGATGACAGGCACTATCACATCCCCCTTTTGTTATCACCCTATTCATACAGCACATATAGGGGAAGCTAACACTCAGAAGAACAAAAAAACGAACAAGTAAAGTCAACAAAAAATAATAAAAGGAAAGGAATCTATGTGGCCACAACTCTATGAATGGATATCACTATTCATCAAATGGTTTCATGTCATTTGTGCGTTTGCCTGGATCGGGGCGAGCTTTTATTTCACTTGGCTCGATAACAGTTTGAAAACGCCTCCAGAACATAAAAAGAAACAAGGTATCAAGGGCGATCTATGGGCCGTCCACGGGGGAGGCTTTTACGAAGTTGCCAAGTACCAAGCTGCACCACCAGCAATGCCCGAACAATTACACTGGTTCAAGTGGGAAGCATACACCACTTGGATCACTGGTACGCTGTTGCTGTTTTGGATGTACTATTTTAACGCCCAAGCCTACCTAATCGATCCAAGGGTTATGGCACTCAGTATTCACGAAGCGATTGCAATGGGTGTAGGAGGAATTGTTCTGGGTGTCATAGCCTATGAGCTAATTTTACGTTCACCGATAAGCCGGAAGCAGAGCGTGTTTATTCCCGTAATGCTGCTAATGGGTGCGCTATTTTTCTACGGGTTCAGCCAGATTTTCAGCGGTCGTGGTGCATTTATCCATATGGGCGCCCTTATCGGCTCAATTATGGCGAACAATGTTTTTCTCAAAATTATTCCCGGACAACGTAAGATGGTCCGGCAAGTTACCGCCGGTAAGCCTGTCGATCCCAAGCCGGGCCTAGAGGGAAAAAGACGGTCCGTCCATAATAACTACTTCACTTTACCCGTAGTGTTTCTGATGATCAGCAACCACTATCCGATGATATATCAGCACCCGTTCAATTGGGCAGTCGGTATGGCTATTTTGCTGATCAGTGCCTATATTCGCCATTACTTCAATCTAAAACACAGTGGCAAGCACCAACCTTGGGTATTGGGTGCAGGCTCAGTCGCTATGCTCTCGCTTGCGGTTGTCATCAGCCTACCAGCAGCGACTCTCCCAGATAACAACAGCGCTATCCAACCAGCCATGGTTAATTCTGAAGCGGCCCCGCTTTCACCCGGCCAGCACACGGTAATGGACATCATCGAACAGCGCTGTAGCAGCTGCCATAGCTCCAACCCGACTGATGATGTTTTCAAGGTCGCCCCGCTTGGTGCGGTTTTCGACAATTGGCAGGATGTTGAACGTTGGAAAGAGCGGATCCTTGTCAGAACTGTTGATACCGGCGATATGCCATTCCTCAATAAAACCACAATGACCGACGAAGAACGTAAAAAGCTCAATAACGTTCTGCGCTCAAATGCCGGAAGCTAAGCCGATAACCGTTTTATAAATACAGCAGAAAAGGAAGTCATTATGAAAAAGGATCAAAAAAGTGAAAACGATACTGATCTTGTCTATCAGCTCGACGATAAACCCGCGACAGGAGAAGCTCTGTATGCCGGATTCCAGCACGTACTGGCCAGTTTTGTAGGTATTATCACTCCCACACTGATTATTGGTGGCGTATTGGGGCTTGGCGAACATATCCCCTACCTGATCAGCATGGCGTTAATCGTCTCTGGTGTGGGTACTTTCATTCAGGCCCGCAGAATAGGCCCTGTCGGTGCGGGGATGATATGTGTTCAAGGTACCAGTTTTGCTTTT
The DNA here is from genome assembly GCF_003026455.1 of Photobacterium rosenbergii. GTDB lineage: Bacteria > Pseudomonadota > Gammaproteobacteria > Enterobacterales > Vibrionaceae > Photobacterium > Photobacterium rosenbergii. The sequence goes on along the minus strand of NZ_PYMB01000002.1, from coordinate 547,859 downwards.
CTTGGCTCCATCTTAGCCGGTGGCCTTTTGATGAAAGCAAATGGATCCACCCCAGAGCAAATATTGGCAATGATATTTGGGGTGTGTTTTGTCGGCGCATTTATTGAAATATTAATCTCACAATGCCTTACTAAGTTAAAACGCATTATCACTCCGATGGTTACCGGTATTGTTGTTACCACCATTGGCGTATCGTTAATCAAAGTAGGGATGACAGATCTAGCAGGAGGGGTCAACGCGTCTAATTTAGGCAGTTGGCAAAACCTATTGGTAGGCGGTGTCGTGCTAAGCATGGTTATTTTACTCAACCGATCTTCACACCTCATTATCAGGTTGTCGGCAATCTTAATCGGTATTACTACCGGATACCTATTGGCCTATAACATGGGGATGGTGAATCTTGGCCAAGCCTTTAATCAACCGTTATTCAGTGTACCTGTCCCTTTCAAGTTCGGCTTCGACTTTGACTGGGCCATATTCCTCCCGATTGCCATCATCTACACCATCACAGCAATTGAATCTGCTGGAGATATTACCGCTAACTGCTTGGTTACCAAGCAACCTGTCGAAGGGCACGGATATTTAAAGCGCCTGAAAGCCGGGATTTTAGGAGATGGTGTCAACTCAATGTTGGCAGCAATTTTCAATACTTTCCCCAATACAACCTTCAGCCAAAACAACAGCGTGATTCAACTCACGGGTATTGCTAGCCGCTTCGTGGGTTACTACATTGCCCTTATTCTCGTTGTACTGGGCTTGTTTCCCATTGTCGGTTCCATCTTGATGACAATACCCAAACCTGTGATTGGCGGGGCTACATTAGTCATGTTTGGAACCGTGACTGCGGCTGGGATCAAAATCATTGCCCGTGAAGATTTGGATCGTCGAAATCTAATGATCATGGCAGTCTCATTCGGTATGGGCCTAGGCGTGATGATGGTTCCAGAGGTGGTTTCCGATATGCCGAAAATCATACAAAGCATCTTTATTTCCCCGGTCACCACCAGCGGCCTCGTTGCCATATTCATGACTTTGGCAATGCCCAAACACGAAAGTACCGATATCAAAGATCAACAAAGTAGCGGAATCGACCACTCTCTCGCGCAGAAAAAGGCATAATTTCTTGCCATCAACGATACCAGCGGGGGGCACTCCCCCGCTTGCCACTTCCCAAATACCACCTGTTCCCTGCAAAAATTCAACCGTAAAAACTCTCTCACACCACAGCAAAAAAGCTATTGATGCGATCTGAACAGTATCTATCCGTTCTATAGGATGATATAAAAAGCACGATCGTACTTATTTTATCGCTCCCAAACATATCCGATAAGGAAATCACTATGGCGCAAGCAGAATTACAACAAAGCACGGAAGCAACTAACACGCCATCTCTCAATAGCCCATTTCCGCTAGGTAAAGCCACAACAATAAAGAACCGCTTGTTCAAGTCAGCAATGAGTGAACAACTCGGTGATGCCAACCATAACCCTAAACAGGGTCTGGTCACCCTTTACCGCCGTTGGGCCGAAGGAGGGATTGGTTTGGCAATGACTGGCAACATCATGATTGACCGAAATGCACTCGGTGAGCCGAAAAATGTCGTTCTTGACGAAAAGAGCGATCTCACTATTTTTAGAAAGTGGGCAGAAGCCGGAAAACACAGTGGTTCCCACATTTGGCCTCAACTCAATCACCCTGGTAAGCAAATACCGAACTTCCTTTGCAAAGAACCCGTCGCCCCTTCGGCAATATCTTTATCGAGAGGGTTAGAAAAAGGCTTCAACACCCCAAGAGCCCTTACCGAACCAGAAATTCTCTCGATTATCGGAAAATTTGCCACCAGCGCGAAACTGGCCAAAGACGCCGGTTTTACTGGTGTGCAAATTCATGGTGCCCACGGTTATTTGGTTAGCCAATTCCTATCTCCAAGGCACAACCAACGGGATGACCAGTGGGGCGGCAGCCTCGAGAACCGTATGCGTTTTGTCCTTTCGGTTTACCACGCGATCCGGGAGCAAGTTGGCGCGCACTTCCCGATTGGCATAAAACTCAACAGCGCTGATTTCATGAAAGGCGGCTTTACCGAAGAAGACTCCATGCAAGTTGTTCGTTCCTTGGCTGAAGTTGGGATAGATTTAATCGAAATCTCCGGCGGCACCTATGAGAGCCCTTCGATGATGAGTGGCAAAACAGCAAAACAAAGCACCATACAACGTGAGGCCTATTTCCTTGATTATATGGAGAAGGTCCGGAAGTTAGTGGATGTGCCACTGGTTGTAACCGGTGGTTTTCGCAGTGCGCCGGCGATGAATGAGGCACTGGAGAGCGGCGCTACTGACTTTATTGGTCTGGCTCGTACCACGGCTATTGATGCTGAGTTTCCAAATAAGTTGCTGGCCAATGCCAACTACAGCATGCCGTTAGCCAACCCCACAACAGGAAACAAAGCGATGGATCGTTTGGGCATGCTAAGCATCACCTGGTATGAGCAGCAGATGTGGCGCATGGCTAAAGGGCTTGACCCCAAACCTAGGTTAAATGCTTGGGGAGTGGTATTTAAAACCCTTGCCAGCGCAGGAATTTACGCCTTCAGAAAACGTCGGGCTTAACCTGACCGTCAACCAAAGTTGCGGCACGACGATGATTGCGTGCCGTGATTCTAGTTTTCTTCATTTATACCCCATTGTAATGCCTTGCATTCCCAACTGACTGTTTGTTATAACCCCTCTCAATACCTTGGCAGTAATAAACACAGCAAAAACTGGATAACATGACTCCTGATCAGCCTGATAATAACGATACCCGACCTAGCAATCGCCCAGCCTATAAAAAGCAGTCTGGCAATAATAAGCATCAATCTGGCAATAAAAAACAGGTAAACGGCGATACATATAGTCAAAAGAAGACCGGCCCTAAGCCAGCTCAAAAGGTCGAGGACGTCTACGAGTATGCCATCTGGTGGTTGAACCAACGCGGCTATTCCGTCATGAAGCTAAAGGAAAAGCTGACTAAGAAAACAACCAACACCGAATGGATTAACCAGGTTATCGGCCGCTTGCTCGAACTCGGTTATCTCAATGACCAACGCTATGCTGAAACCTACGTCAACTCGCGCTGCCGCTCTTATGGACCAACTAAACTGACACAAAAGCTTAGGCTCCAAGGTGTAGGCCAAGACGATATCGATAATGCGCTACAGACTATCGAAGATTCAGAATTAGAAGTATTAATAACCCGAACCATAAGTAAATACGCAGGTAAAAAGAGTGCTAGGGATATCAGCTTACGCCTGCAACAAGAAGGGGTTAGCCCTGCTAAAATTCAAGCCATCATGGCGCAATCATTGGATTTGGAGCACGAATTGAAGTTGGCAGAAAGGTTAGTCAACAAACACAGCAAGAAAATGGGCCGAACAGGGCTGATCCAAAAACTACGCAGCGAGGGGATCAGCCAGGAAGCCATTGAACAGACGCTAGCTAGCGATGATAGTGAACAGCAAGAGAATGAAGACCAGCAAAAGGCGCTGGAACATCTCAATAAAAAGTATAAATCCCCTATCGTCGATTTTGCCGAGAAGAAAAAGGCCACCGCTTTCTTGGTCCGTAAAGGATTTAGCTTTGCGGATGCCAACTACGCCCTTGAACATCACTTGGAATAAGCTGGGTTATAGTAACTTTCAAATTGCAAAAAAAAGGGAGCAAACGTTCGTTTGCTCCCTGATGTTCATTTATTGATGTTCTTCGCTAGAGGAAAAACAGTTGCTCTTGCGTAACACCCTCATCACCAAAGCTGATTAAGCCTGCTCCCACAACTTCGCCAACCTGCCACTTACACCAGGCCTTACCACCATCTACCATGACCTCTGTGATATCCATCTTATCGCCATGTTCTCTCAGCCCAGTGATGTAGGCTTGAAGGCCCTCTTTGCTGTGGACAATGCCATTTTGATCCAACAGCATGTAATCAGAGGTCACGTTATCTGCAATCTCATCGGCATCTAAATGGGTGAAACCACTCGCGTAACCACCCAACTTGTCTTGTGCTGACATGATCCTATCCTCTCTCGGTCTAGGAAGAGCTAAAGTTAACTAGCAGTATAGTACTTAGCCCCGCTTCAACCTTAACCCCAAAGGGTGAGTATAAATAGCAGATTATCAATATTGCTCTAAGCCTGTAGATATTGCCCAAGAGCTATGAAGAACGGTACCCCCAGCAAAACATTGAATGGGAAAGTAATACCCAAAGCAGCCGTTATCGACATTCCCGCATTGGCTTCCGGCAGGCTTTCTTTCATTGCTGCAGGTACTGCGATATAAGAAGCACTCGCCCCCAGAATAGCCATTAATGCAATCCCGCCACCACTAAAGCCAAGCATATACCCAAGGCCCGTCCCTGCGATGCCGCCTATCATCGGCATCAGAATGGCAAAGCTCACCAAGAACAGGCTGTTCTTTTTGAGTGCCGATAGTTGCTCACCTGCCACAAGGCCCATTTTCAGCAGGAACAACGCCAATACGCCCGAGAATAGTTCAATGAAAAACGGTGACAGTTTCTGCACGCTGTGCCCGCCGAAATAGCCAATCAACAAGCTGCCGACCATCAATAGGATACTTTGGTTGGCCACCAGTTCTTTTTTGATAAATTCGGCATTGATGAGCTTCAAGCTTCCCTTGGCCAGTATCAAACCAACCAAAATTGCTGGCATTTCTAGTAAGACTACAAACAGCGGGAAATAAGCTTCATAGTTTATGTTGTTAGCCTCGAGTAAGGCCACAGCAACAGCATAGGTCGCGACACTGACCGAGCCGTAATGGGCAGCAACCGCACCGGCATTGATTCGGTCCAACTGACCAAAATAACGCAGTAATGGATAGGCTATCAGCGGCAATAACAAGCCAAAGGCAATAACCGCAATAGACATAGTAAACAAGCTTGGGTCGATATGTTCCTGTAGCGCGATGCCCCCTTTAAGGCCTATCGCCACCATTAGAAACATACTCAAGGTTTTATATAGCCCTTCTGGAAAAGAAACCTTAGCACCAAGCAGTTGGCACACTACCCCAAGGACAAAAAAAGCGACAACGGCATCCATGTTCTACTGCTTCCCTGAACCTTGAACAGCCAAAGACTGGCCCCGTAACACTTGACCAGCCACAGCACCGGCTGATTTTGCGCCTTTAGTTTGTTCGGTTTTAACGGCAGAAAACACGGTAAAGCCAGCCAAGCCCGCAGCCAAAATAGCAAAACCCAACAATCCCTGGCCCAGTGCTGCACTCAAGCTATAAAACAAAACCAGCATCGCACTGGTTAGCATTGGCAAAGCGACATTTCTTATCTTCATCTTGACCTCCATCGAAATTGAGGAAATCTTAACGCCAGCTTAAAATAGATAAAAATAGATAATAACTATATTATGATTAGATAAAAATCTAATTTATATTTTGGAGAACCTCATGTCTTCTCGGCTCCACGCCCATATTGGCACCTTCCGCCAGTTGGAGATTTTATTGGCTGTCTACGAGGAAGGAAGCATTAAATCAGCCTCTGAAGCCCTGTTCCTGACCCAGCCAACTGTTTCTATGCAGCTGAAAAAGCTCGCAGAGGCCATCGGATTACCGCTGTACCAGCAAGTCGGCAGAAAGCTCAAGTTCACCGATGCTGGGCTGGCTACAGTCACAACGGCAAAGAAAATTCTGCAAAACTGTGAAGAATTGGATATGCAACTTTCCAGCCTGAGGGGGCTGAAATCGGGAACGCTAAGGCTAGCTTGTGTCACAACAGCAAAATATTTTATCCCACATTTGCTCGGGCCTTTTTGCGAACACTACCCCGGCATTGATATCCAATTTACCATCGCCAACCGGCAACAGATCATCGACCGTCTGGAACAAGGGTTGGATGACTTCTATGTATTTAGTCACTTGCCCGAAGGGCTTGACCTCGATGTGATTGAGTTTATGTCCAATGATCTGGTCGCTATTGCCGAAGCCAACCACCCATTGGCAGGTAAGCCTTCTGTGACAATGGAAGAGTTCTGCCAACAGGATTTCCTTATCAGGGAACAGGGCTCGGGTACCCGTTATGCCATCGAGGGCTTTTTCAATGAGCAGCAGCATAAGCCCAACATCAAAATGACTATCGCCAGTAATGAAGCCATCATTCATTCGGTACTGTCCCGGCTTGGCGTTTCAATCCTCTCAGCCCATACGCTTGCCTTTGGCGAGATATATGGCGTGAAAACCATCAATGTCGAGGGGTTGCCCATTCAATCTAAGTGGTCGTTTTCATGGAAAAAAGCCGAAAGCTTATCCCCTATCGCCCAAGTGTTTCTGAGCTATGTGGAAACCGAGGGCCGGGAGGTAATGAAAAAAGCAGTGCAGTTTTAATCAAACACGGGCCTTAGCAAGCACTTTCTCCATCACCAAATACACAACGCAGATGGAAAACGACTCTCTTAATTCTGAGCCTGCAGCCTAGGTCAATTCGGGCTAGGCTTAACCCTAAAATGGTAGGAAGAAGCAACAGAGAGTTCCCTATGCTGCATCAACTTATCCTGGTTCTGATGGGCCCCATTTTTTGGGTACAAGGCAAGTATGTCCGCAAGTCTATTCCATGCCTCAATGAAGCCCAAGGGCCACGTCAAGGCCAAAGTGGACAAGGTAAAAAGCCGCTCAGAGTGCTATTGCTCGGCGACTCAGCTGCCGCCGGTGTGGGGGCAGAATGTCAATCTCAAGCCTTGTCAGGCCAGCTTATCTCCGCTCTGGAAAAACAGTTCCATGTCGAATGGCAGCTTATCGCCAAAACAGGATTTACCACCAAACAAGTGCTCCAGTCAGCGTTGTTACACCCCAAGCAAATGTATGATGTCGTGGTCATTTCAGCTGGGGTAAATGACGTGACCAAACCAACCAGTGCGGCTAAGTGGCTCAAACACCAGCAGACACTGACCAACACACTGCGAAGCCATTTCTCTTGCCAACACATCATTCTTAATGAAATTCCACCCATGGAGGTTTTCCCTTCCCTGCCCCATCCTTTGCGTTGGTATTTAGGCAGTAAGGCCAAGGCCTTCAATCGGAAATTAACAAAATGGGTAGACACCCAGCCAGATTGCGAACTGGTCAATATTGGCGGTCCACTGGATGTCGGCCACATGGCCGTTGATGGCTTCCACCCCGGTCCACGGATTTACCAACAATGGGGACAAGCGGTGGCGAAACTCATTGAGGCGAGGTGGTCCTCGCACCGATAAAAACTATTGCAGCTAGTTATTAATATCATTGTTTTTAGTAGGTTCTATTATTTCTTCGTGTCTATAAGCCTGGAAACTATCAAAAACCAAACATCGGCCTTGGTCCGCCTCAAACTTTAATTGTTATTTAATTAATCAGTATCACCTTAATATTAGCAACATATTACCATTAACACTCTCCCCTTCATGCAATCGCATATCATTCACCACTCTTTCGGCTAAAAAATTCAAATAACATTTATAACATTACTTGAGAGCAAAGCCTTGCACGTTTAAAAAAAGTAAAGAATAACCATACCAAAGCGTTAACACCGCATTGCACAGTTGTCTCGCATACCAAAAACCACAAATTTTATGTTGTTTTTAAGTTAAGTAACAAGTCATTTAACATCATATGTTTAGCAATTCCATAGGCTTTGTTGCCAGTTGGTTTAAGTGCCAAAAAACAAAATATCTAATAACTTTTGATTCTCAACAAAGTCGATTTGCTTCACATTTTATATTTTAGCCTTCTTTAATATCTCATCCCGAAAAATAACTAACCAGGTAGAAACCTATGAGTAATCGCTCGCCTATAAAAATAGTTGCAATATCAACTGTTATCGCAATGGCTGTTATATTCATTGCGCAAGTTGTTATTGGAACAAAAAATATTTCGTTCGGGGAAATAAACATTGCCATCTTGCCAATGCTGTTTGCCGTAACGATCGGGATGATCATTTCTTTAAATCCAGTACGTAATAAAATTAGCGCATGGGGTAAGATCTTCACCGAAGAAGAAGAATCTTTCTCATCAAAAATGGTGGGCTTCTGCCTGCTTGTTCTGGGCACCCAGTACGCAGGTATGATCATTCCAAACATCGACATCATTTTGGATGCCGGTATCCCGCTTATCTTCCAAGAGCTTGGCAACCTGTTGCCAATTCTGATAGCCATTCCTTTAGCGGTGAAATTCGGTATGGGTCGTGAGTCTATCGGTGCATGTTCATCAATTAGCCGTGAGCCTTCTATTGCTGTAATTCAAGGCAAATACGGTACGGGTACCAAAGAGTACATTGGCGTTCTTGCGATTTACCTATGTGGTTCGGTGATCGGTACCCTGTGGTTCAGTGTACTGGGTAGTGTTGGCCCGCTAACAGGTATTCACCCGCTCGCACTTGCTGCCGGCACAGGTGTTGGCAGTGGCTCGATGCTAAGTGCAGCGTCGGGGGCACTGGTCAGTAACCTTAACCCTGAAATGGCCCAGCAAGCCCTGAGTATTGCTGCAGCATCTAACCTGCTTTCATCTGTACTAGGTGCACTATCCCTAACATTTATCGGTATTCCACTTGCCGAATTCGTTTACAAAATTTGCCAGAAGAAAGAGGTGCAAGATGCAGTCGGTGCTTAATGATATGAAGTTTGTGTTCTTGGCACTGTTACTTGCCATGTTCACACAAACCCTGACCACAGGTATCAACTTCTTCAATATGTGGGATAGCTTTATCGCGATGTCGATTGTGGTATTCCTATCTCTGGTGGCCAAAAACTACATCAAGTCACCGCTACCGACATTTGCTTACGCAACCATTATCGGTATTTTGATTTGTTTACCTGAAACGGCCATTAGAACCTTCTTCCTCGATTCAATCGGCAAGGTCCAGTTCCTGTCTTGTACTGTTCCTCTGTTGGCCTTTGCGGGTCTGTCAGTAGGTGGCAAGATGGAAGAGCTGAAAAAGCTATCTTGGAAAGTGATTGTATTGTTCCTAGTTGTTTCAACTAGCTGTTTCCTAGGCGCATCTTTGATTGCACAAATTGGCTTCTCAATGAAAGGGATTATCTAATGCTGTCTCGTTTTAATATCGACAATAAACTGCTGGAACTAACCACTTTCAGTATCACGACTCGCCAAGAATTGCATCAAATCCCTGAGCTGTCGGGCGAAGAATACAAGACTTCGGCTTACTGCCAGAACATCATGAATGGGTGTGGCTACTCAATCACGACTTACGAAGGCTACACCGGCTTTATTGCTAATTTGATTGTTGATGAATCTTTCAAAATGGTTGCCTTCCGTGCTGATATGGATGCACTGGAGATGGATGACCTTACGGACAACGAACATGCTTCAAAGCATGCAGGTCGTGCCCACAACTGTGGCCACGATGTCCATATGGCAACCCTGCTGACTGCGGCAAAATATCTGTCAGCTTACCAGGATGAGCTAAAGCACAACGTGCGTTTCATCTTCCAGATGGCTGAAGAAGATATGCGTGTCGATGGCGCTAACAAGATGGTCGAATTTGGCTGTATGAATGGCGTGAACGAAGTCTATGCCCTTCACAATGACGCGGCGCTTGAATGTGGTTTCGTCAGCATCAACAACGGCATTATGTCTTCTTACGGCAGTGCCTGGACTCTGGACATCGAGGGCAAATCTGCCCATGGCTCAACGCCCCACAAAGGGTTAGATGCTATCCGCGAAGGTGCACGTATTATCGAAGACATGGACTACATCGTTGCCAAGCAGACCAACCCGTTCTCGCCTGCGGTATTCGTCTGCGGCATGTTCAACGGTGGTACGGTGCCAAATGCTGTAGCGGCTAATGTACAGGCGCGCGGGACTATCCGCTCGATGGACAGTGAAACCGATGAAGTGCTGCGCGGCAGCTTTGAGTCAATCGTTGCCCAGAGCAAACTCCGTGGTTTCAACACCACCATGACATACTGCGGTTACCCTGCCATTATCAACCATCCAGAAGCTTACCAGCGCATAGTTGAAGCTGCTGGAGATGCCGTGCCTGCTGATATGATGAACGTCAATGGCTCGCCAATGACCGGCAGTGAGGACTTCAGCTACATGGTTAACGCGACTGAAGACAAGCGTGGTGCGTTCTTCTTCTTGGGTTCGGGTAACAAAGAGAAAGGGATCTGTAACTACCTTCACTCCAATCCGTACTATGTTGACGAGCACGCCCCGCTGGTAGGCGCACAAATCTTCATTAATATCGCGACACGATAACCACTGCGATTTCAATGTGTGATTCAAAGGTCTGGTGCTATGTGTACCAGACCTTTTTTATACGGTAACTGAGAGGCTAAAGTAAGAATAGAGATATCTGTGGGAACCACACCAGCAAGCAAAGGCCGAATATTGAAATCAATAGGAATGGCATCACCCCTCTGGCTATCGAACCCAATGAGCAGTGGGAAATGTTTGCCGCAACAAACAAGTTGATACCAACCGGTGGCGTTATCAAACCAATCGATAATGCCGTCATCAGCAAAACACCAAACCAAGTGAGATCTATCCCCAGGGAACGGACGACCGGTAAAAATATCGGCAAGGTGATATACATAATGGTTACCGCATCCATAAACATCCCTGCAACCAGCAATATCGCCAGAATGACAAACAAGATAACCTGCGGATGTTGGCTCATTGCAATCAATACTTCGGAATAGTCACCGACCAAACCATCGATTTCAATCACCCAGCCAAAGAGCCCTGCGAAAGCAACGACCAGCATCACCACTGCCGAAGAACAAGCAGAATCGACAAATGAGCAATAGAGTTGTTTCAAGCCAATAGAACGATAGATCAGGGTCCCCACCACAATCGCATATACCGAAGCCACTATTGCCGCTTCTGTTGGAGTAAATATCCCACCATAGATCCCACCCAAGATCAGTACTGGCGTAAACAATCCCCAAAATGCGTGGCTGAAAGCGTTGTATAAGCGGCTAAAATATGGCTCGTCAACTTCAAGGGCTTTAATAGATATAGGCCCTTCTAGGTGATAATTTTCTTGATAAAATCGAGATAAAGGCAGCATTAGCAACATCAATGAACCCAGTAATATTCCAGGCACGATAGTGGCAAGGAACAGGTTGCTTATCGAGGTTTCAGCTATCACGCCGTAAATTACCAAACCAATAGAAGGAGGAATAATCAACGAGAGTGCAGCCCCGGTACATACCAAACCGGCAGCAAATGGCTTGCTGTAACCATCCTCCACCATTCCTTTAATGATCAAAGGACCTATAGCGGCGACAGAAGCCGGTCCAGAGCCACTTACCGCTCCCCAGAACAAGCAGACTACAGTGCCAACCAGTCCCATATTCCCAGGAAGTTTTTCAACCAGTACCCTGAAAAAATGGATCATGCGTTCTGCAATGCCGCTGACCCCCATGATGTTGCCCGCTAAAATAAAAAACGGTATAGCCAGTAAGGTATATTTAGAACTGCCCGCAATCAGCAAGTCTGCAACCATGTCCAAGCCAAAATCCATCTGCCACATTGCAAACAATGCTGACAAAGCCAAACAAAACGCGACAGGAATACCGCAGATGATCAATATAAAAAACAACATTATCATCTGGCTTCCGGTGGAGAAATCCATAATTACGTCCCTGATATTATGAGTATTATTTGCTTCTTAGCTGACTGAACAGCCATTCAATCTGCCGCACAATCATTATTGCGAAACCAAGAGGTAATAGTGCCGTGTAATACCACACCTTAACCTGCATGGCACTAGAAGTGATTCCGGACTGGTATTGATTACTAAGCAAGTCGAGCATGAAGTAAAACATTACAGACAATGTAAATACGACGGCCAAAGAGAGGATGACCTGCATCCCTTTTCGGAATGGGGCACTTACATTGTCAATCAAAAAGCCAACCGCAAGCAATTGCCCACGTTTGATTGCGATAGCAGCCCCAAATAAAGTCAAGATAACCATACCATTGATAACAATCTCTTGCGTTGATGCAAGTGAGTAATTGGTAAGGCTCCGTACAACAACATTAGAAAATCCTAAAACAAGCATTACAACAAATGTTATAAAGCAAATTATCTCTTCGAGTTTTCCCCATAGGGATTTAACGTTATCAGCCATAATACATCTTTTCACTACTTCAATTCTGGCACTTCAAGAAATTGATATACCCAGGCCTATTAAAGGCCTGGGTATATCATATTTTATTATCTATCAAAGCAGGTTGATTCCCTCAAACCACTTCTACAACACTAATACATCAATTTGCTGCCATAGCATCTTCAAAGACTTTGACAATATCGGCACCCACAACATCTTTCCATTTATTGAAAGATGGTTTAGTTTTCTGTCTAAATTGCTCTATCTGCTCAGCATTTAATTCAACAACATTCATGCCTTCATCTTTTAGTACCTGTACCCCATCGGCAGTCATTTTCCGTGATACATCAATTTGGTATTGCATCGCTTCCTTGGCTGCATTCGCGACCATGTTTTGGGTATCGGTATCAAACCCATCCCACACTTTGCGGCTGACCGCTAGGAAGATAGGATCATAGGAATAGTGCCAAAGGGTGATATTACTTTGGATTTCATATAGGCGCTGCGGAACAATAATGGCACCTACTGGGTTTTCCTGCCCATCAACAACCCCTTGCTGGAGCGCTGAGAAGGTTTCAGCCCATTGAATCTGCTGAGGGTTTGCACCGAGATCTTTAAATACATCAATATACATAGGACCAGCTACACGTACCGACATTCCTTTCAAGTCATCAGGCGAAGTAACCGCCTTCCTGCTGTTGGTCAACTCACGAAAGCCATTTTCGCCCCAGGCCAGAATAATAATGTTTTTCTCAAGGGCAATTTCTTCAATAAGCTTGCCCCCTTTCCCCTGAATAGCCTTGTCAACCGCTTGGTAACTATCAAATAAATAAGGCAAGGAGAATACCGCCATTTCAGGAATTAGCGGCGTCACATTGATGGCAGATGTCAGGACAAAATCAATCTTGTTGGCACCCAACATCTCAGCCTGTTTTATTTGGTCTCCACCAGTAAGAACAGAATTTGGAAAAACACGCACTTTCAATTTTTCATCACTGCCTTTTTGCAGTAGTTCGTTAAACTTATCAGCACCCTGCTGCCAAGTTGTCGTGTTTGAGACATTGTGAGATAAACGGAAGGTTTTTGCCTGAGCCGCAAAGCTTACGCTCGCCGTCAAAAATGCAATAGTCGTTAATTTGGCTAAACCCTTAGCCTTTATTAAATTTTTTTTCATAAAAGGATATCATCCATGTTTTTATATTTAACACACAAAACTCATTGTTTGTAATTCAATACTTCAATGTCAACATTACATATCACAACTTGGGATATTAGTAATTAATATTCTATCACTTCAAATTTATATTGAAAAAATTAACACGTATAAATCCTTCATTTACAAGACACATGAAATGAAGTTTCTGACATTCCTAGTTTAATTAACTGCAAACGACCATAACACCCCGATTTTAATTATCCGGCAATACCACTTTTATACTGTTCTAATCCGCTTTAAAAATCGGTATCAGCCAAGACTGCGAAGCCATGGTGGTTTACTCTAAAATGCCAGACGGCTCGACCCTGCTGAGATACAGCGCGCAGTTGCCTACGATGGTACAGATCAACCGGACTATTCCCCAGATAGCTAATCGCTCTGTGTCGGTCTATAACTGCAAGGGAGCGGCTGAGTCAAATACCTTAATCAAGTGAAGACAGGACAGACCGCTGGTAGAGGCACAAAACTTCATTACTACCGCAACGCGATAATCACGACATACATATAGAAAAGTAGGGCCTCGCGTTACGCTCGAGAGGCCCTAATATTATATCTATTCCAATAACAGCAACTGGAATTTTTCAGCATCTGAACACCGTAGATGTAATATCACCTATTAATACTATTTAAATCCAAAATACATCGATTAATTGACTCGGCTAACCCTGGCTGAATTACATTCCAATTAAAACTCTCAATTCTAGCCTGCAAATCGTACCATGGTTCAATATTTTTCATTTTTGAATAATCTGGTAGTTGACTATGCCAATGCTTATCACTGAGGCCTTGCACATATCCATAGCAATACATATGTTGCATATACTCCTTACTAAACGGAGCGTCTTGTGGTGTATCAGGGATCCGATGATCTATATATGAATAGTTGAAAGTAGATCCAATCAAATTACTTTGGTGATATATATTATTTATATTATTTCGACCTTGATACTTTATCATCGTTGATATTGATCGACTTGATATATTAGTTAATGTCGGTTGTGTAGGCTCCCAAATAGCCCCGATTCGTGAGTTATTTATCATCCAAGTATGACTTACTCTGCTCTCTGGCAGATTTATCCCTAACTGTGTGAGTTGCTTGTCTTCAACACTAGTCATTTCTTCAACATCCATATTTTCTGGAATGAAAAAGGCCTGTGCTATAACACCACCATCCACATGCAATTCATCATAAATAACGCCATTGATATTGAATCTAATTAGAACGGGCTCAAATACACCGGGAATTGAAGCAGAAGCTATAAGCACGCTTTGAAATAGTCGCACTGCCTCTTCAGTATCGTGCATTGCAATCTCCCCCATGTTCCAAATCACAGGTCTTTGGACGTCAAGATTGGTGGTTTTGACTAGAAAAGTTCTGCCTCTCAAGTACTCTTTCTTTACTTTATCTATTAGTTCTCGGTCAACTTCGTCTCTTACAAGCTTCTCGAACCTTGCTGTGTTCAATAGCGATGAACTTGAAAATATTTGCCAAATATATCGAGTTTCATAAAGGTCTTGATCTGAGAGTTCTGTATAAAATTCCCTTAGTTTATGATCATAGTCTTCACCTAAAAACGCATATAAACCCAGAATAGCTCCGGTACTTATCCCTGTCACCATACGGTACTCCGGACGTTTACCACTTTCTGTCATACCATTTATAAGGCCAGCACCATATGCACCATTTGCCCCCCCTCCCGATATTGTCAAAAAGTGTTGTGGCTTAATATTTCCCGCTTCATCAACAATGAGGTTCTTATCAAATGTAGCACTCCGCAACTTCTCATCAAATACATACTGCTCAACAGAGTAAGGTATATCACCCCAATGCCTTAATGTTTTCGAGCTTAGTAAGCCATCATTGACTTCTAAATGAGAAGGGACAGGGTTACGATGTAAACCATTACTACAACCAAATAAAATAAAAGACAATAAAATGACAAGGATATTTTTCTTCATATGTTATCCAACCCAACCAAGCAATAACTAAATCAATGCATATGAAAAATAATTGTCATTGCCAGTAAGACACTGATTAAATATTAAATTTAAAACATCATAGCAATACCCACCATACTGTACTACGAATATGTGTTATTCAAATATGGTCAATTATTTCATATTAAGCCTGTTATATTGCGAGGCTGAAAATTAACTTAACAAACAACTCGAGCAGTTACCAACTAGTCTTTAAAGTAGCTACTTTTTTGTTCCGGCTTGAGTACTGCTTCAATATCCCAGTGCTCTGCCTAGTCTCAATAAAAAAGCAGCCTTTATTACTTACCTTTGACCCACCTAACAGCTTTCTGCCTTCAATCTCGCTACACTCCGCGCCGTTTATTCCCTTAGCACATATTCGACGTATAGATTTATGGCAACCATTAAAGATGTCGCCCAAATGGCAGGCGTGTCCACCGCGACCGTTTCACGGGTTATCAACCGCTCGGCCTATGTAGAACCCGTCACTTTGGAGCGGGTTGAAAAGGCGATTAAGAGCTTGAACTACCAGCGTGACGCCAGAGCGACGGCCCTTGCCAGCCGCTCCAATAACACACTTGGCTTGTTGACCGGTAACCTTGCAGATCCATTCTTTGCCCTTATCGCCAAGCATGTTGAAGAAGTAGCACGGCAGCAAGGCTGCCAGTTAGTTGTTGTCAGCGGCGGCCACAATGCCCAGCGGGAAAAAGAAGGGTTGGATTTTCTTATCAGCCAAGGCTGCGAAGCTATGGTGGTCCACTCCAAGATGCTCGACGACTCTACCCTGCTCAGATACAGCGCGCAGTTACCTGCGATGGTGCTGCTCAACCGGACCATTCCCCAGATAGCCAACCGCTCTGTGTGGGTCGATAACCGCAAGGGAGCGGCTGAATCAGTCAAATACCTGATTGACCAAGGCCACCGCAAAATAGCTTGTGTCACCAGCGATCTTCCGATTGAAGACAGGACGGACCGACTCGAAGGCTATCGAGATGCCATGCAACAAGCGAACTTGGCGGTAGAGCCTAACTGGGTCATCAATCAAAACTTCAGCGAGCACGGTGGCGAGCTGGCTGGTGAGCAGCTGTTAACCCAATGCCCGGAGGTTACTGCGGTTGTCACGTTCAACGATGTCATGGCGGCAGGACTGATGGCTAGCCTGCATTCACAAGGCTTGAATGTGCCTAATGACATTTCAATTGTCAGCTTTGATGATGTCCTTCTGGCCCGTTATCTCTACCCTCGCCTGTCGACCATGCACAACCCCATCGATGAAATGTCGGCCTATGCCGCCAAACTGGCATTGAAGTTAAAAGCAACGGGCATGAACCCGCCGAGTGAGCACCAATTCGAAGCAACGCTTGTCGAGCGGCAGACCGTTGCAAGCCCCAGAAAGACTGTTTTAAGCAAAAAACTGTGATGTATCTCATATGTACACACGCCATGTAAGCGCTTACATGAAACCAACACCTAGCTCTCATTTTGTATCTGGGTGCCCCCTTAACATTGTGTCATTGAAACAAACCTGTACTGACTCAAAGAGGACAACACAATGACAAATACAAAGCCTCTGCCATCACTCCCGCTGGCGATAGCCCCTATCGCGGTAATGTTTGGCTTATTGGCAATTGGTTACGGCATGCTTGGACTGCGTATCGAACCGCTACTATTAGTTTCAGCCGCGTTTACGGGCTTTATCGCTTATCGCATGGGCTACAACTGGGATGACATCATGGGGGCTATCGTCGAGAAGCTCGCCAAAGCCATGCCGGTTATTCTTATTCTGGTCTCGGTCGGTGGTTTGATTGCCAGTTGGATGATCAGCGGCACTATCCCTTACATGGTCTACTGGGGCCTGAAAGTGATCAGCCCTGAATATATCTTGATTGCCGCCTTCTTTGTCACCAGTGTCGTGTCTGTATGCACCGGTACCTCCTGGGGCTCGGCGGGTACTGTGGGTGTGGCGCTAATGGGTGTAGCCGCAGGTTTGGATGTTTCACTTGCTGCTGCAGCAGGTGCTGTGGTTTCTGGTGCTTACTTCGGTGATAAGATCTCCCCACTTTCCGATTCAACCAACTTCGCACCGGTTGTGTCAGGCACCACCCTTTACGAGCACATCCAGCATATGCTCTACACCACATTGCCTGGCTTTGTCATCGCCTCTGTCGTGTTCTTTTTCGCTGGCCAGCACGGCGATATCGCAGGTGTAGCCGAGCCGCAAAAAGTGGTTGAGATCCTCGCTAGCCTTGAAAGCCTGTATAACCTAAACATTCTACTCGTTATTCCACCTGTAATGATCCTTTGGGGTGCGTTGACCAAGAAACCAGTGATCCCTTTGATGCTGACTGCATCAGCCATCGCACTTGGTCTGGGTATGGTGTTCCAAGGCTTTAGCCTTCAACAAGGTTTCCAAGCCTATGTCGATGGCTTCAACATCAGTATGTTCAGCGCCAACGGCCACGCAATAGACGGTATTATTCCCGATGTTGCCAAACTGCTTAACCGCGGTGGCTTATTCTCGATGATGAGCACTATCTTATTGGTCTTCTGTGCCTTTGCTTTTGCCGGGATCCTTAGCCTGACAGGTGCACTCAATGTCGTACTGGGCCACTTCCTGCACCTTATCCGCACTACTGGCCAGTTAATCCTGTCGACTGTCATCGCTACCATCACCGTTGTATTCACCACATCCGACGGTAAGCTGGCGCTTCTTATCCCGGGTGAACTGTTCCAGAATGCCTACCGCAAGATGGGGTTAGATACCAAGAACCTGTCCCGTACCATCGAGGATGCCGGTACTATCATCGAACCGCTAGTGCCTTGGACCGCTGCAGGTGTATACATGGCCGGCACCCTTGGCGTATCCACCCTCGATTACCTGCCTTGGGCTATCCAGTGTTACACCGGCGTGATCTTCGCCATTATCTACGGCTTCACTGGCTTCGGCATTGCAAAAGCGCCAATTACCCAAACAGCAATGAATCAGGCAACTGAGCAAGCCTCAGAACAACAAGCAACAACCCCTTCGGCAACTGCTGAAGCGAATTAAGGTAACACCATGACAGTATCTTTCGACCAGGTTCATGACCGCCGCTCAACCGGCTCGCTCAAATGGGATTTCATGACCGAAAAGCTAGGGCTTGATTCTGAAGAGCGCCTACCTATGTGGGTATCGGATTACGATTTCCAAGCCCCACCAGCAGTACTGGAAGCACTCAACCACCGTATTGAGCATGGCATCTTTGGTTATGCCGAACGTAGCAATGAGTATTACCAAGCGATCATCAACTGGTACCAGCAGCAACATGGGATCAATATCGATCATAGCTGGATCACAACAGTGCACGGTGTCCTACCCGGCCTCTCAATGTTGATCCAGATGCTGACCCAAACTAGCGACAAGGTGGTCATGCAAACTCCGGGTTACGGCTCGTTCCGCAAGATCACCGAACTCAATGACCGTGAAATCATCGCTAACCCTCTGGTTAATGACAATGGTGACTACCGGATGGATCTGAGCCACCTCGAGCAATGCTTTGAGCAAGGCTGCAAGGTGATGATCTTCTGTAACCCGCACAACCCTGTAGGCAAAGCTTGGTCGCAACAAGAGATTCTGGCACTGGCCGAATTATGTGAACGCTACCAAGTGTGGCTGCTCAGTGATGAAATCTGGGGCGATTTGGCTATGCCGGGTCACCAGTACCACTCTGCTCTGGCACTACCGGAGGCTTTGCAACAACGCCTTGTGGTTGCCACTGCTGCAAGTAAGACATTTGGCCTGTCGTCATTGCGGATCTCTAACTTCATGATCCCAAACAGCGAACTAAAAACGGCCTTTATCCGTCGCCTTGATGCCCATGGCATGGATGTCTATAACAGCTTGGCAATGTGCGCAGCGACAACCGCTTACCAGTCATCTGGTGATTGGCTAAATGCATTGAAGCTCTATCTGCAAGGCAACATTGACACCCTCTCAACTTTCATTGAAAAAGAGCTGCCCCAACTGCACTTACAGCCGCCACAAGCTGGTTACCTTGCTTGGGTAGATTGCCACGAGTTAGGGCTTGAAGATGCTGTTCTGGAGCAAAAGTTGGTTGAAGCCGGCATTGTGCCAAGTATGGGCATTGCCTTCGGAACTGAAGGGGCAGGCTATATCCGCTTGAACCTAGGTTGCCCCCGTGAAACTTTGCTTGAGGCTTGTAAGAGACTGAAAGCGGCGCTTGCTGTATAGGTCATTTCCAAATGACAATTTAGCCATAGCGTTACGAAGCCACCTGAAAGGATCTGACTCTGTCAGATCCTTTTTTATTGGGTTCAATAAACCCTCAACTACTCTTAAACAGCTGCGAAATGTATTAGAGAAAATCGAACCGCTATTGACCATTCTGTTTATCAGTGCGATACCTCTCAGAAATAATCTGGAGGATAAAGTAGCATTAAACAACATATCATCAGGTATCAGTAAAACATCTGATAAATAGAAACTGAGAAACACAAATGCAAAAAGTTAATGATTTTGATATTAAATTGCTCCACCTCTTCATTACCATTGTCGAATCAGGCGGCTTTTCTGCAGCTCAATTTAAATTAAACATGCACCAGTCGACTATCAGTACTCGGATGAATGACTTGGAAACACGACTCGGTATGACATTATGCCATCGTGGCAGAAGAGGATTCAGACTCACCAGTGACGGTCAAAAAGTTTATCAGTACAGCAAAGAGCTTTTTAAGGATATCGCCCATTTCGAAAGACGACTAGATAGTATTAGAAATGTCTCTCATGGCCATATCCACCTTGCCCTTACCGATAACCTAGCAACCAACCCACGATGCAAAATCCAGCAGGCAATCCGCCACTTTTGCAATGATTACCCTAAAGTAACCATAGATACCGATATCCGTGATTCTTACCAAATTGAGATGATGTTACTAGAGGGTAAAATAGAGTTGGGGATCACCTCATCAGAAACACCTAAAGATGGTCTAAACTACACTTTTTTGTTTAATGAAAAACAATGCTTATATTGCTCGGCTGAGCACCCAATCCTGACCCTCACCCGAGAGGTTCAGGTCGAGGATTTGCTCGATTACCCGATTGTTGAGCGTGGTTTAGCACATAAAATCACTCCGCTTAGCGAAACGAAAGATATCATGCACCTTGCCAGCAGTACGAATATGGAGGCAACAGCACACCTGATTTTATCAGGCAACTTCGTTGGATATCTTCCTGACCACTACGCCTATATCTGGGAGCAACGCGGTGAAATGGTCAAAGTCAACGCCCCCTCTCTCGAATATCTTGCGGATTTCCATCTGACTACTCTGAATTCAAAAGAACAGTCTCTGGCTGCAACTCAGTTTATGAATGCTGTTGTCAGCGTTCATCTTGATCAAGATAAAGACTTAAACACAGCATAAAACATTATTATTTATCATCTACCCGCGGGATAAAAATCCTTATCCCGTCGGTTTTATTTCATTATTTCCAATACATCGAGTTTTCGCAAAGTAACCATATTAACCTCACTATTTATTATTCCTCCCCAAAAGCGCTAAATATTTACAGATAAAAACATACCCACCTGATTAGCAAGCCACTAAGCCTTTTAATTTATTTATGTGGGTTAATTACAAAGGTAAATCAATGAGCGTTTATCCATGCATTAATATTCGATTAGATACGATAACCCATAATACCCAAAGTATGGTTGCGACCTGCAAAAAACATGGCGTTACTCCAGCAGGAGTAACCAAGCTCGCCTGTGCTTACCCAGAGGTCGGCCAGGCTATCATCAAGGGCGGTATTCATTTATTGGCTGATTCACGCATTGCCAACCTAAAAAAACTCTATCAGCTCGATGCTGAAAAAATGTTACTTCGATTACCTGCTATCAGTGAAGTACATGATGTTGTCCGTTATGCAGATATCTCACTGAATTCTGAACTGACAACCTTGTGCGCCCTTTCAGCAGAAGCCACGCAACAACACCGAGTGCACCAAGTTATTCTCATGCATGACTTGGGCGACCTGCGTGAAGGGGCATTTTTTGAAGAAGAAACGTTAGCTCTTGCCCGTCAGGCCATTGCATTACCAGGCATTGAGCTTGTTGGCCTCGGGACTAACCTTGCGTGCTACGGTGGTGTCGAGCCCAGTACCGAAAACCAAAACGAATTGCTTTCCATTGCCGCAAAGATAGAATACGAAAACCAGATTAAGCTCAAGTATGTCACCGGGGCCAGTTCGGCCGGACTGAATATTATGCGGCGAGGGGAACTCCCTCAAGGGATCAACCAACTAAGACTTGGTGCATCACTGCTAATGGGCATAGGACTTAACGATGATCCAGTTCCCAAGACGCGTCAGGACACTTTCGATCTTTCGGTAGAGATCATCGAGATAAAAGTGAAACCGTCTTTACCGGCTAATTCCACAGCATTGGACGCCTTTGGTAACAAACCTCAATTTATCGACCTAGGGCTTCGTAAGCGTGCCATCTGTGCAATCGGTAAACAGGACGTCGATATCAGTCAAATCATCCCGCAAGACAAACATATTATTGTTATAGGCGGAAGCAGTGACCATTTAATTCTGGATATAAATGATAGCGACATCAACTACCAAATTGGCAGCTTGGTTACATTCAATCTTTCCTATAGTGGTGTTTTGCAATGTATGACTTCTGAGTATGTCAATAAGCGATTTATCTAATACTGCAAACTAAGCGGGCTACAAAGCCCGCCTTGCCTATATATAAATTACCCCATTAGCCCAGATTAATTTCCTCTCTATAAAACAGAAAAAACCACCAGCAATATTAATTACTGGTGGCGATGTTATTACCTTAATCCGAATGATTTACATCATTGCGCCAATGCTTAGTGTCGCCATGATTAACACGGTCAGCATGCCTATCAGCGGAGCGACCCATTTTAACCAGCGCACATAAGGTACGCGGGCGATTGCCAGTCCCCCCATCAATACTGCAGACGTTGGTGTGACCATATTGACCAAGCCGGAAGCGGATTGATATGCCGTTACAACCAAATCACGGCCTACGCCCGCAAAATCGGCAAGGGGAGCCATAATCGGCATGGTTAAGACTGCAAGGCCCGACGAAGAAGGCACAACGAACGACAATAACACCTCAAGCCAATACATTACGTTGATAAAGACAATCGATGAAAGGCCTGTTACTGCATGTTCGGCATAGTTAAGAACCGTATCGGTGATCATCCCGCGGTCCATGATGACAACTATCCCCCGTGCGATACCAATGATCAGTGCAACGCCCAATAAATCACGGGCACCATTGATGAAACTGGATGTTAATTCCTCTTCACTCATTCGGGCTACTGAGCCAATAATGATGGTTGCAGCCAAGAACATGGCTGATATTTCGGCCATCCACCAACCAGCCATCGCTACGCCGTAGATCATGATTCCGAACGACGCAGCAAACAGTGCCAAAATGATTTTACGTGTTGTCGTAAATTCAATTAGTTCATCAGACTGATTACCAAGGAAGAAAGCTTTGTTCTCCTCATACTTGTCATACACGATAGACTTGGTCTTGTCTTCACGCACCATTTTGGCATAGCGCATGACATAACCGACACAGATCACCCAGCCAATTAGCAATATCGCAAATCGTGGTTCGATACCGTCTGTAAATGAGATGCTTGCTGCATTAGAGGCAATTACGGTGGCAAATGGGTTGATGGTCGAGCCAAGGCTACCAATACCCGCACCTAACTGCACAGTTGCCGCCGCAACCAAAGGGTCAAAACGAGCCAGCATCATGACAGGGACAAGCAGTGTATAGAACGGGATTGTTTCCTCTGCCATACCGTAAATTGTCCCCCCTGCAGCAAACATCGCCATCAATATAGGGATCATCAACTCTTCTCGCCCTTGGAATCGTGCGGTTACCCGAGCGATACCGGCATCAATAGCCCCTGTTTTGGTCACCAAACCAAGGAAACCGCCGATAACGAGAATAAACAAGGCAACATCAATCGCCGCGGCTTCATAACTGTTGTGATCATAAAAACCATCTATCGGTGCCAGTAAAATATCCACGACACCCTGCGGGTTACTGTCTATCGGTTGGTAAGTACCACTTATAGGCACTTCTCGACCAAGTTCCTCGTTCATCACGCGCTCATACTGACCCGCAGGAATAATCCAGGTCAGCAAAGCGACAAATGCAATAAGGGCAAAAAGTATGGTGTAAGCTGAAGGAAATTTAAAATTAGCAAAAAAGCCGGTTTTCTCTTCTGTTGTCGCGGTTTGGGTCGTCATTATTATCTCCTTGTCTTACTGCTGTCACCAGCAGAAAACGGTAACTCTCTGTACCAAACACTGAGTAGGAATTGTTATTGGGAAATATAGAAATCAAAGCATTACTCGAAGTTCTCTTTTACTAATACGTCTCCAGCCAAAATCATGGTCTTCCCTTTGGCAATCACCGAATCAATCGTAAAGTCATCATTAAAAATACAGATATCTGCATCACAACCTAATTCGACTCGACCTTTATTGATTCCTAATGTGTCAGCGACGTTAGCCGTCATCATGGCGATGGCCTTCTCAGGCTCAATGCCCACATTGATTAATTTCGGTAAGAATGCCAGGTTGCTATCACAACTTGCCGCAACAATACCGGTAAGCTCGCCTTGTTCATTAAACTCTGGCAGGCTGCCGTTACCATCAGAGCTGGTCGTTATACGGTCAGCAGCTACCCCTGATTCAAGTGCCTGTTTTATCATCTGCTCTTGATCAGCAAAGTTACCAGGCGCAGACGTAATATCGATTTTCCCGCCTTTCAAAGCAAAGCGGACCGCTTCATCAAACAAGCTTGCATTACGTTCGAGGTGAGTTGGTGAGAAGTGTTTAATGGGTATTCCCATATCTAAGAGTTCATCAATCTTGTCAAAAGCATTGGGTAGGTCACCCATGTGGATATGAAGCACGCCGCATTTTCCAGATAACAAACCTGCAACTCTGATATCTGAGGTAATACGCGCAAGTTCCTGAGTGGTCGGAAATGAACATCGATGATCTGCCAGGGCTACCTTGACACCCAATACAGACGGGATAAATGCCATATCATCCCGAATAGACCCTGTAATGGTTTTGGTCGGAACTTCATAAGAGCCAGTATACATGTAAGCACTCATCCCACTTTCAGTCAGGGCTGCTGCTTTGGCATACAAATCTCTAGGTGAACGCGATATACCATCAGTTCCGAGTACACCGATTACTGTAGTAGTCCCTGCTTGCAATAACTTTTTGAGGCTAACCTGAGGGACTCGACTGGCAAAGCCAGACTCTCCCCCACCACCAATAAGGTGCACATGTTGATCAATCAACCCGGGGGCAGCGATCTTGCCGCGACAGTCAATTTCGGTAAGGTTAGGTAATCCCTTAACCTTTAAATCAGGATCTATCGCCAGTATCTTTCCTTGTCCTATTAAGATGTCCGTTTTACCAACTTTATTGGGATTATAGAGATTTGCGTTTTTCAGTAGGGTAAACATGTGTCCTCTTTCCTTTGGGATTTGTAACTTCCGAAGACAAGCGAAGGGATTCTTTAACTAAGTGCATCGCTCTGCTTGTTGGTTGTAAACATTGAACGACTATTGCAGTAAAAGATAAATAGCGAGGTTGAGATAGTTACTTTGCGGAAAATCGATGTATTGCATCATTAAGAAAATGATCTTAATTGTATATATCCAACCATATCCAACTCGATTAAAAAACAGGCACAAGATCTCATTTTGGCAACATGATTAACACTTAGATCACAAACAAACCATTCATGAACTTACTACGCACTCTTTTGTATATACATTATTGTCAATTAAACAAGGAGAGTGTTATGAGTCAAATGAGTGAATCTACCCCCTCCAATACCAATTATTGGTTTAGGCTGTTGGGGTTAAGTGCTATTGGGATCTTTATCTTTTTTGTACCAGTCACCTTTAACGATAAACAAAGTATCCCTCTCGATCATATCGTTACCTTTCTCAAGACCAGCCTTGGCAGTGGCGCAGCTTGGTATGCCATTGCAATGATATTGGCTGGGGCTATATATCCCTTAGTAACAGGAAAATGGCGGCAAAGTACGACTGAGAAAGTATTCCTGATACTAAAATGGCTAGGTGTTATCGCTGCCTTTTTAGCCGTTACTCAATCAGGCCCTGCCATATTGCAACAACCTGACATGCTGCCATTTCTGTTCAACAAGCTAGTTATTTCCGTAGGATTAATTGTTCCCGTTGGTTCTGTATTTCTCGCATTTCTGGTCAGTTATGGCTTGCTAGAAACAATCGGGATTTTACTGCAAAAGTTGATGCAACCCGTGTGGAGAACACCGGGTAGAAGTGCCATCGATGCTGTTGCTTCATTTGTCGGTAGTTACTCAATTGGCCTGTTGATCACCAACCGTGTCTATGTTGCAGGCCACTATAGTGCGCGTGAAGCCGCCATTATCGCGACGGGGTTTTCAACAGTGTCGGCCACTTTTATGATCATTGTTGCCAAAACACTCGACTTGATGCCGGTATGGAATCAATATTTTTGGCTAACGTTACTGATTACATTTGTTGTTACAGCGATTACCGTTCGCCTGCCTCCACTGTCACGCATCAACAATGAAGCTGAGTATAGGGAGCCAAATACTGTCAAAGGAAGCCGCTTAAAAATTGCGATTGAAAACGGCCTAGCCGTTGCAGAGAAAGCCCCACCGATTGGCAAAAATATCTTGGAGAACTTCAAAGATGGTTTAGTCATGACAATCAGCATATTACCCTCAATTATGTCAGTGGGTGTGATTGGCTTGCTCGTCGCAAAATACACTCCGGTGTTTGATTGGATTGGCTACCTGTTCTATCCGGTGACATTAATTTGGGGCTTGGAAGATGGAATGGCATTGGCAAGAGCAAGTGCTTCCGGGTTGGCAGAAATGTTCTTGCCGGCCTTATTAATGAAAGATGCTGATATTGTTGCCCGTTTCTCTGCTGGTGTCGTTTGTGTATCCTCGATCCTATTTTTCTCAGCATCGATCCCATGCATTCTCGCAACAAAAATCCCGCTGAATATTTTCCAGCTTGTCGTAGTTTGGTTTATTAGGACTTTCTTAAGCTTAATGCTAGCCATCCCTACTGCACTGTTTTTATTTGGCTAACAAATTGAAAAAGGATCTGACTCAGTCAGATCCTTTTTTTCATATCAATCCACTATTTACCGGGATCAGTGCCCCCGATAGCTGATGCCTTGTCGGCCTAGTGATATCTATCATTATGCCAGCCAGTTGGGCAGGGTCGACAAAGCTATCAGGCTCAATATCAGGCAGTGCCTTACGGTTAACTTCAGTATTTATAACCGTCGGCTGTACAGCATTAACGGTAATATTGGTGCTGATCAACTCCGCAGCCAAACTTTCCACTAAGCCGTTCAATGCCAATTTTGAAGCCATGTAAGGGCCAAAACCAGCACTTACAAAACGTGACGTGTCCCTTGCTGATACGAATACCATACTGCTGCGACTCTCTCCCAGCATGACAGGGACTAGCGATTTAGACATACACCATGCTGTTTGGAAGTTGGCATTAAACAAACGTGCAACTTCCTCAGGTTCTACATGTTGCCAATGGTTCCAGGAGAACACACCGGCAAAATGATAATGGGCTTGAATGCTACCCAAATGGTCAATGGCCGATGCAACCATGTATTGTGATGATTCTGGGTCGGCCATATCGCCATAAACGATTTGGATCGCCCCTTCATACTTAGCCTCGAGTAGTGCACCTCTTTGCTCGTCTCCGACACGAGCGAACCCAACCAACTTGGTTCCTTCCGAGATTAACTGTTCAATTAATTGGGTGGCCACCTCAGAAAATGGCGCAGCGACAGTTGCAGTTTTAATCATGTGATACCTCTTTTTTAGGGAGTATATCGAATTAGATTTTGCTCTTGTCGCAAAGCTATTTTGCTTTCTATAGAACGCCCAAGGCTAGATCCCATTAACGAAGCAGATCCAAACTCGCCTTTTCGCACATCACCTGGGCAAATTCGGTTCCCTGTCTTGTTTCAACTTCTTTTACTAACTCCGTCAGTAACACCTCGAGATCCTCAACGCTAGCTTCACTCGCTGACTGTGCCATGTAAGAGGCGATACTCTGCCTTGCTTGATGTTTTTTACACATAGGTTTATTCCATTAAATTTGATTCCCAGTCACCTACATCTTAATTTTCAGCTCACTCGGTTCTATGGCTCCAGCTCACAAAACTTTTTTCAAAAACAAAATTAAACAATTTAAAATCAACACTTTAAGTTATTATGTCGCAAAATGACCTTGACTTATATGAAGGCTAATTAAAGTTCGTTTTGAATTTTGAGCATGCGATAAAAACCATTAATAAGCCGCTTTTCCGACTTCATCCTTGGCTCGTTATGAGAGACTTCATCTTGTTTCGACCAGACATAGCCCTCACCCTCAGCTTGCTCCACCTGCCAAAACTTATCTGTATGGCTATCGAGCAAATAGGCTTTAAGCTCTGTTGCAAATGCTTGGCTTTCAATTAATAAACCCAGTTCTAGGTTTGTCATATCCGAGCGCGGATCGAAGTTAGATGAACCAATAAATGAAATCGTATTGTCAGCAATAAATGCCTTGTTATGGTAATAGGCATTGGCGTTATAGAAATTGCTATAGTGCAAAGCGTGGCTGTCGTACTCGTATATGTTGATGCCCTTCTCCATTAATGCTGAGCGATAAGTTTGATAATACGCAGAGGCAAATGGCGAATCATTGGAAGCGACCGAGTTAGTCAACACAGTGACTTCAACATTTCTTTCGGCTAAAGCGGTAAACAATTCTTCGTGTTCATCGGACTTAATCATATAAGGCGTTGAAAGGAATAACTCTTCAGCGGGCCATTGGTTCACATTAGCAAAGTGTTCAATACGCTTGCGCAGATAGGATTGGCTATCTGTCCGTTTGCTTGCCGAGTCGAACATCGGGGTTACTGATGCCTTTATGTACTCAGGTTTCGGCAGTAAGCTAACTTTGCGAATTATTGACTCCTGTAAAGGCTGATTCTCTGCCATCACTTTGTCATAGACTTTATCGAATGAACCACTGTGCTTGTCTGGGTTATAAGCAATCACCTCATTAACTGGCACCGTTAACTCCCCTTGCCATAGGGTATTAAAGTTACGCTCATAATCTTGGATCACAGGCCCTTTCACTATGACGTCGAGATCAAAGAAGTTCGCTTGTGGGCTATAGCCAAAATAGTCATCGCCGATATTACGGCCTCCTAGAATCATGGTCTTTCCATCTACATTGAAGTACTTCTCATGTAGCCTGTGATTTAGCCTATCACGGTGCATTTCAAAGTCTGCGGCTCGGGTTAGCCAACCAAGTTTACGGGCATTGAATGGGTTGAAAATTTTGATCGATAGATTCGGGTGAGTATCGATATCCACCAGCCACTTGTCATCAAAGAACAACAGATCATCAACGATGATCCTAACCTCAACACCACGTTCTGCAGCAATCAGTAATTCATGCCACAGCGTCAAGCCGGAAACATCGGCTGTCCAACTAAAATACTCCGCCTCGATATAATCTTCCGCCTCCCTCACCGCCTGAATGCGATGGGCCAACGCAGAGGGAGCGTCAGGGATCAGGTAAACCTGGCCGGAATAAGATTTAGGAAGCGCCAGTGACGTTTTCTCCAACCATTGCTCAGGCTTATTAGAACATCCCATTATGAGGGTTGAAAATAAAACTAATAGGATTTGGCGCGAAAATTTAGGCAGACAATGAGCCGCCATTTTTTGGTATCGGGTAATCAAGATCATCGTGTTTATATATGTAGGGAACTAGTCTGTTTATTATTAAACAACAGATAATTTAACTGAGGCTGAATACTATTATTCCATTGACGGGTTTGATCCTACAAACAAGATATAATAAAAATCAAGAGTTATGTTACTTTATAAACAATTACTTAGCCATACATCCAATATAGTAGAAGAATGAATTCCATACTTTCAATACCTCATGAAATATCGTTTGGTGAGATATATTTACCTCCACTACTTGTTGTCATGACCATAGCATACTTATTGGCTATCGGCGTTTCACAAATGTGTGGCAAACTAGGCTGGCACAAATATATCTACTCTCCTGCCATTGCAGAGTTTTCACTAATGGTTATTTTTGTTGAAGTATTCAGTCAGTTTATTGCAATAGTATAACTTTAGGTCAATCCATGTTTAAAAAACTCCTATTTACTATCCCGCTAGTTGCGCTAGCCGGGAGCATTGTAATTAATAAAATTGAGCAAACCGAACAGTCCCCATGGACACGTGATGCCCAAGTACGTGCTCATATTATTCAAATTACCCCACGTGTAACCGGACCTATCATTAACCTTGCGGTCAATGATGACAGTGAAGTCAAGAAAGGCGATCTCCTTTTTGAAATCGACCCAAGTATCTATAAAGCCGATCTTGAAAAAGCCATTGCCCAGCAACAACAAGCTAATGAACAGCTGAAAAAGGCCAAGAACGAGGAAAGCCGATCGGTGGCATTGTCACGCCGCCAACCTGGTTCGGTACCCGTTTTGAACCTTAATAACCTACACATTGCTGTGACAACTGCTCAAGCAAACCTTGCAGCAGCAAATGCTGTGGTTAATGAGGCAAAACTTAACCTTGCCTTTACCAAAGTCACCGCGCCTGCCGATGGCTTCATTACCAACTTGAACCTACGCGAAGGTACACAGGTTGTTGCCAACCAGCCAACGGTAGCCCTTATTGATAAGCACAGCTTCTGGGTTGAAGGCTTTTTCAAGGAAACCGACCTCAAAGATGTTAACCAAGGGGATAAAGGGATGATTACCTTGATGATGCACCCTGATAAGCCGTTTGAGGGCAACATATCCAGTATCGGGTACGGCATCTCTCAACAAGATGGCAGCACCGGTAATTCGCTACTGCCCAATGTTAACCCTAATTTTGAATGGATTCGTCTAGCCCAGCGCATTCCGGTGAAATTCCATTTTGAGTTACCAGAAAATGGCATTCAACTTCGTGTCGGCACAACGGCATCGGTGAAGATTATCAAGCAAGAGAGCAACTAACTATGTTGACACTCAGTCCAGCTAGCAAAGAAGCGTTGAAGGTCGCGATCGCCTTCTCGCTTTCTATCATCATTGCAATTGCATTTGGGTGGCAGAAACCTTACTGGGCTGCAATTGCGGTCATTGTCGTCGCCGCCAATGACAACTACGAAACAGCCATCAAACATGGCCAAAACCGACTGCTTGGCACCTTCGCAGGTGTGGCTTTTGCTTTTACTGTTGTCCACTTTTTCGCTCAGGACAGGGAGCTTTTCATTCTAAGCATACTGGCGTTCTCTGCTGTGTGCGTGTACATGTCGAGCTGTGAGCGCTACGGGTATGCGTTCAAAATGGCCTTTACCGTCGGTGTGATCATTGCCGCTATGGGGCAGTTCGATAGCTATTCCACCTTTGATTTTGCGGTGATCAGGGTACAGGAAACTGTTTTGGGTATTTTGGTTTACTCTCTTGTTTTCCAGTTTTTATGGCCAAGGAATACCCATACTCTATTCAAGCGCCGGGCGACACTTGATATCGAGCAGCAAATTCAAAAAGTGAGGCAACAGTTAGCGAATCACTATTTACAACGCTTAGCTGTTGATGATGAAAATCAAAGCACTAACGACAGCCTAGTGACACTGCTCAAGGAAGCGATAAATGATAGCCCTAGGGTTTTCTCCGAACGTTTGATGTGGAAGAAACTGGTTGCTTTCCTTGAAGATACAGAAACTGTTTCAACTAACCAAACCGATAGTGAACGTCGTAAGGCATTGACTGTTAGATATTGCACGTTGAACGCTGCCATTCAGTACTTGAGAGAAGACAAAGAGGATAAGATCCTGATGTTGCCTGCCGTGTCGCAGATGACGCCAGTAACTATCAACACTCACTTCTGGGCGGACGTTAAGCATTCTTTATTTAATAATTACCAGAACCGATTGATCTATGTACTTCGAGCACAAGCAGCACTGGTGACCTGCTATGCAATGTGGATTTATTTTCCCATGCCTGGTGGAATACTGTTCCCGCTGATTTCTTCGAGTTTCATCAATGCGTTATGTGAGGTCCCCTCGGCCTATTATAAATATACCGTACTTGGCATCTGTACATTCAGTGTCATTATTTTGAGTGAATACGTTTATTTGATGCCGTCGTTTACCGAAGGCTATGAGTTGGCGGCATTTTATTTTATCAATATCTTCTTTATTTGGCGGCTTTTCTCTACGCCCCAACTTGCGGTATTAAGGGTCTTGGGCGGGAATATGTTGGTGGTGTTAACCATGTCAGCGATGTACTTAACACCGGCATTTTCTATCACCTCCTCACTTAACATGCTGTTATTCATGTTCATTATCCTGTTGGTTTCGCGTTTCTACACGATGCTGACTGAAGAGATAGCGACGGGGATAGGAGTTAGGACCTAGGTCCTGGGTCCTGGGTCCTGGGTCCTGGGTCCTGGGTCCTGGGTCTTGCAAAACTATTTTATTAGCTTATTGCTGGTTTCCACTTCTCACTTTCATTTTTTTAAATAAATTATCATGACATACGAAATATCAACCTTGATGTCGTTTACGTTCGCCATCTTATTGCTTTTTATTGGCAAGGGGCTTATCGAGCGTTTCGACATTCTGCAGAAATACTCTTTTCCTGAACCTGTTATTGGCGGTTTTGTTTGCGCAGCAACAGTTGCCATACTTTACTACTTTGCCAATATTGAAGTCTCTTTTTCCCTCGAGGTCAGAGATTTCCTTTTGCTGTATTTCTTTGCTGGTATTGGCTTACAGGCAAAAATCCAAACTTTACTCAAAGGCGGCAAGCCACTCCTTTTTCTGCTGCTATTGGCAGCCAGTTTTATCTTCTTGCAAAACGTCGTCGGTATGAGTGTCGCTTCCTTATTTGGCTTAGATCCAAAAGCAGGCTTGTTGTCTGGCTCGATCAGCTTAATTGGTGGTATAGGGACAACTTTGGCCTGGGCACCAACCTTTGTTCAGGACCTTGGTATCAGTAATGCCATGGAGTTGGGTGTTGCTTCGAATACAGTTGGCCTTATTACGGCTTGTATCATTGGTGGTCCGATCGCCAACTACCTTTTGAATCGCCACAAACTGTCGACTTCCAAAGACCATGATCTGACTATTGGTTCGCAGTTTGATGAGGCACAGAAAATCGAACTTAGTCATTATGCCGTTTTATGGGCATGGGCTTGGTTAAACGTCACCATTACACTGGGTTACAGCATCGATAAGCTACTTAAAGCCACTGGTGCTAACCTGCCCCTCTTTGTTAGCTGCCTACTGGCAGGTATCATCGTCGGTAATACCGGCCGCCTGTTATTTACCAAGAACAAAACACAGGAGAAAATTATCCAGGGCCAAAAAGGCTTAGCGATGATTTCCGATATCTGTCTCGGTATGTTCCTTACCATGGCACTGATGGGACTTAAGTTGTGGGATCTCGAAGGGTTGTTTGGCTATATCTCGGTCATTATGTCAGCCCAGATATTGCTCTCTATTTTCTTCACGATTACAGCTGTGTATTTCCTGATGGGGCGAAATTATGACTCTGTTGTGATTTGCTCGGGCTTTGGTGGTATCACCTTAGGTTCAACGGCAACTGCTATCGTCAATATGACAGCAGTCACCAGCAAATACGGCTCAAGCCCACAGGCATTTATTGTTGTCCCACTGGTGTGCGGTTTCTTTATCGACATCATCAACGCGCTAATCATTGGGTTCTTTGTCGGGATGTAACACCATTTCCCCCTTCCAGAAAAAGAGGCCTTTGCTATACAGCAAATGGCCTCATTTTTTTATTTGTAAAAACTAGGTGTCTGGTAAATATCTTCACGTCAAGCATATCGAATTTGTCACTATAAACTTAATCATCATTGCGATGCCGCCTAGCCTTTTGTTTATAGTATTTCGCTTTCTTGGCCGACCATACAATAATCTTGGGGCTATATAGCGCCAATAATCCTACTAACAGTACTAATAGGACAAGGAGGAAAGCCCCCCAATTTAGACCCATTGGCTCATTTGAAGCTAGCACCGCTGCTGTAATACCGCCGCTGCTCATAACATACTCCTTAAAGAAACTACCCAAAATCCATTGTATATTTAACCGTCTTAACTACCGAGATAAACGAATGTTCTTGTATCAAAAAAATCCGGCAACGCTATTCGTTGCCGGATTGCTTTAGCACTAATAAAAACCTACGACAACTGTATTGGCTGTTGGAGAAACATATTTACTTTTTCTAGAAGTAAAACTTATAGTTAGCCCACACAACGGTGTCGTTGATTTTTTCATCAATTACACTGTTCTTAATTGTGGTATTGGTGTTGGTAATTTTGATTTGCCCCCAGCGTGTTCTATCGCTGTTAAATGGTGTTGACATAAGGAAATTAGTATTTAAAACCGACATATCCACGTCACCAGAAAGGTAGTTATATTCTGGATATAGACCAAAGTAAGTACCGTCATTACCAGCGGTGTAAAACACATACAGTGCTGCAGACCCACCAAATGCCGAGTCGTCAGTGATGTTGGCTTGCTTCTTTACGTCATCAGAATATTTACCAGCAAGTACACCTGCCCGAGGGAAAATATTTAAACCTTCAATTCCAGAATTTATTGCCAATGTTATACCAGGAGAAGCTGATGTGAACAGAGCGTTGTCTAATACATCAAGAGAGGCTGCAATCTTAGGTACGGCCGTATTTTCAGTCGAAAACACATGGAAATATTGTAAACGGCTATCGGTATAGTCGCCGTCTTTATCAATAGCCGCTTCGAGAGTAAACATACCTTGCTGGCCATTATTGAACTTCATATCTCCAGAAATGGAGCCTTTGAAACCACCTTTATTGCTCATTGCAACATAAGCTGAAGTATTTGTTTCTGTAAGGTCAGATGGATCTGGAGTCTTCTCTCCTGCAAAAGTGGGAGCCGCAAACATGACGGCTAAAAGGGGCGCAACAGACCTTGCGTTTTTGATCATCATCAAATCTCATACTGTACTGATGTTATTATCGAAATCCTTGCTGGTGACGAGTGATTGATGCGTTATCTTAGGTTTACATCTAATTGGTTCCTTCCAATACCAAAATCTTAATTTTTTAAAATGGTAACTTGAAGGTCACTATCGGACATTATATTGGTCACTTTCGGACATTTAATCTTTTGTTAACTATTAGCGCTTTAGATCAGACAAATTTCTTCGCAACTGAGCTGGTGTAGCACCGGATATGGATTTAATCGCTCGATTAAAATTAGAGACATCCTTATATCCCATCCGATAGGCAATTTCACTAATCGGATATTCCGTTTCACTTAGAAATAGGCACGTTCTATTTAATATTGATTTCTTTTTGATTTGGTTAAATGAAGTATTATGGTCTTTAAAGTAGCGATATAATGTTTTACTCGTAACGCCAAATAAAGAAGCCAACCATTCCAGTGTAAAGTTGGGCAAGTGACAGTAGCTGTCTGACAGCTTTTCTATATCACCTAAGTCTCGAAAACACAGAGGGTGATTCGACATTGGTTGTAAATCATCAACGCCTTCAAGCTCTAGTTTGAGAGAAGGTTGGCCATAACGTACTTCCACGTTGGGTAAAAGTATTTCCGCATATATGTTTCCCTGACTTTCACTAGTCATCACACTAACAGATTTCGGGGACCATTCGTTTCCTAACCAATTGCGGCAAATATTGGTCAATAATGACAGCCTAAACCATTCATTAACTGCACTACCCGGATAAGAAGGCTTCATCCCACTACGATTACACCAACACCATGAACCGTTAAACCGCTCAAACCAGTATTCATTTTGACGACTAAATAAGTTGGCATTTTCCATCATAGATGAAATAACTTGCTTGAATCCTGAACCTTGTTTGATGATGCCCCACTTACCATCAATGAAGGTCTGTGCTGCATGCTTACCCGCAACTATAGGCATGTCATTGTCACAGATCGCAGCCATATGGTTTAGGAACATAGAGTAGGTTTTGACAGGCACCCAAACTTCTTCATCAGAGTAAGCTATGGGTAAGCCAAACTTTTTAGCCACCTTTTCCCACGGAATACCCTTACTATCAAAATATGGTGTAAAAAAGAGTATTGATTCGAAAGACGTTAGAAGTAATTTAATTGATGAATTACGCATAGAAAATATTTATCTCCAAAGCAATGTTAGGCATTGTTTTGTTGACAAAAATCCGGCTGGCGCTAGCGCCAGCCGGATTTTGACTTGAATTAATGAAATCAGTTAGAACCTATAGCCAAGGTTCAATGTCACTGAATCACGGTCTTCACCAGTGCTGTACATCCCTGTGATGTTGTAGCTTTTACCCAACTCCTTGTTGAAGCCTACTGTATAGGTCCAACGGTCAACATCGATACCAACGTGATATGGCATAGTGACTGGGATCCCTCCGACCTTGAAATTCACGTTACCATCTAAATAGTCGTCATAATCCTGATATTCCGCACCGACGAAAATTTGCGCTCGGTAATCCGGTAACTGGTAACCAATCAATGGTTGATAGGTCATGATGCCATCACCCCAATCATCAGCCCCATCGAGCTTTGTTTTGGTATAAGTTGCGGTCGCGGAGGCAAACAAATTCTTGTACCCCACAGCCAGCGTAGTACCT
Source organism: Photobacterium rosenbergii (assembly GCF_003026455.1). Taxonomy (GTDB): domain Bacteria; phylum Pseudomonadota; class Gammaproteobacteria; order Enterobacterales; family Vibrionaceae; genus Photobacterium; species Photobacterium rosenbergii. The sequence continues at coordinate 511,752 of NZ_PYMB01000002.1, read as the reverse complement.
ACCCCAACACTGCTATAGCGAAGGTGGATTGGAATATTAAGATCAACAGCATCCATCTCTGGGATCTCTAATAAATTACAGTCAACCACACAAATAGGCTCATCATTGCCTCTGAATTGGGTCTTTACCTTGGCGTTAATATCAATCTGGCCAATATAACCAAACACATTCCAGAACGGCAGGATGTTCACATCACCACGCAGGGTGACACTTTTGGCATTGATTTTGGCCGTTGTCTTTTCTGGGTCAAAAAACTTAGCGATCAAATTTGGGTCCAGACCAAATACACTGAAACTGGTCAGATCCATATTCAAGTCCTGATCACGATAAGCTAACGAGACACCATAGGGCATCGGCAAGTCAATCCCTTTACGGCGGATCATATCGCCCATTAAAGGAAACGTTCGATTTATATCGACACGTTCTTCACGATAGCGGGGATCAGAGACTTCACTCATCAATGTTTGGTCGAGTACTACCACACCCATGCCGGTGTCATCGTAGTGCGCGACAGGTGTCGTGACATACTCTAGTGTTACCGGCTTATTCTTTCGTTTCCCCTTCGCCGTGATGATCTTTTGTTTCATGACCACTTCACTTGTTTCATCAAGGGTATCGAAGGTAATCTCCTGAAGGTAATCATCAATGTTATAACCAGCAAACGTAAATGGCTGGGAGTTTCTCACTTCCATTTTGGTCACTTTGCCATGCTCAAGAAACAGCTTCACCCGCATAAAACGGAAGTAAGCGACATCTTGAGGAAGACCAAACTTAGAGTAATTGAAATTGATCACCGCTGAATGTGGCCCAGTCTTAAAATGCGTCACCGACTTTTTATCATAGCTATCAGCGTAGTCCCTGAGGCGATACTCATTTCGAGTCAACTTGGCGATCTGATCCAGCACATCCTCATTTTTACTCAGCTTTTTTTCATCATATTTTACCCTGAGGTCAATATTCCCCTTATGGTCAATACTCTGAACCAAGTAAGCTTCTGATGATTCGGACTCACCATTGTATGTGACCGTCTTCTTGACATGTTCGACCAAATCGCTGGCCTGGACCAGTGAACTCAACGCGTATTTGGGGATGTCTTTCGATATCTTATATTGTTCGAATACATCCATCTGCTGAACTTGTTGTTGAACCGTAGAGCCTTTTCGCTCTTCGGCTAGGACCATTTCAGGAAAAGCGGCAAGCAATGCAATTGCACTGAGACTCAATGCCCTGTTAGACGGTTTAGAAAACAATTTATCTGTTTGAATCATAATAAAACTGCTAGACACAAATAATCAGGACACCAAACTCAATGCTTAGTGAAACCTAAAGTGAAAGAATAAATAGGATATTGTGGACGAGCACATATATACTACGGCTAATGTGCGGTGAACTTTATGATATTATTTAATATTATGACAATCACTTTTGTAGGATCTGTTCCTACATATAAAAAACATTAAGTTTTAAATGTATTTGTAGTACTCAATCCTCTTTTATGAAGGATGACACCATCATTATTTATACTCAAAAAAACCAATTCACGCTTATGTAGGACTCATTCCTACATAAATAAAATATAACCTTTCAAAACCATCCAAAGTGTTATATTTTATTGCATTCTAATTCTATGTAATTCAAATAATTAAAACCCTAAAATCTAGGGTAAATATCATTTTCATTTTACCAATGAAGATGCATTTCATATCAAAGCAAACACACATTGACTTCTCAGGTAATCGCTTAATGAATTTTAGTTTTGAACAGCTTCTTGCATTCGTCTCCGTCTGTGAGCGCCAGTCATTTAGCAAAGCAGCAATTAGCTTAAACAAACACAGAACAACTATCGGCCAGGTTATTACCAACCTTGAAGATCAGTTAGCCATTGAATTGTTTGAGCGGGCTGGCCGTTCCGTTATCCCTACCGAGGATGGAAAGCTACTATACCTTTATGCGAAACAAGCTGTTGAGCAAGCAAAAACTTTTGATAAAGTGGCGTTAAGTTTATCTTACGGTGGTCTTGAGAGCATCACTATCGGCTATACCAGCTTTATCCCCCATCCCGCTTTGGCTCAAATCCGCTCAAAATTGCTCAAAGACTTCCCGACCATGAAAGTAAACTTTATGGTAATGACCAAGGATGAAGTGGTCAAAGCGCTTCATGACGGCACAGTTCATGTTGGACTCACCATCAGCCAGGGCTCAAAAGCAATTGATAGCCTTGATCGGACATTCCTTAGTTATGCCAAGTTCAAAGCATTCGCGCATAAAGATAGTCATTTAGCTCAATTATCTGAAGATGAAGTGCTCAATGGGCTAAAATCAAGCCGCCAATTTGTTTTGCGGTCTTTATTAGATGAAGGGTTTGGTGATAGTGCTTTGTATTCACCAGATTATGAGGTTATTGAACAACTGTCATTGATCATCAAATTTATCCGTGAAGGGTTAGGTTGGGCTTTTTTACCTCAATCGATAATGAAATCAGCGTATGCAACTGAAAGCTTTGCGGAACTTAAGATGAAAGAATTCAAATTAGCACCACAGATCCCCGTAACTTTGCTCTGCCCCCACTCTAAGCAGATTGGCAATATAAAACAATCTATTATTAAAGCGCTTGAAAACTTTATTGATTGAGGCGTTTCAGCCATCGACATCTTGTCTTCTCAAGATGTCGATGGCTTTACTGTATATCAAATATGAATTTAAACGCCTGTTAGGCCACGGTTTTATCAAGCAACTGGCTAATGGTTTCACGTTCGAGGATGCCTTTCGGAGCAATAAAAACCAAACGGGTAAGTCGTTGTTCAATATTCTTCCACTCATCTCCCACTACGACAGTTGCGCGCTGGCCTGTACATTGAAAACACTTCCTCATGCTCAGTATTGAGTGGCTCGCTTCATTGTTCGTCATTACTCGCCGTACCCTACACCGTTATTTACAGGAACATAATTGCAACTTCCGTGAAGTTAAAGAGGCAGCAAGGTACAAAATAGCCCGAGAGGTACTGACCAAAACGTCGGATTCAATCGAAACTATTGCTTTTAACCTTGGCTATAGCGATATAGCAAACTTCAATCGTGCATTTAAAAGTTGGTCTGGTGTCACTGCAGTAGCTTTCCGACGAAAGAATAAAAGTGAGTAAATCACAGGTATGCTTCTGATAGTCAATATAATTACCTTGGTGGGCAATATTATATTCAATAAAAAAGGCATCAACGGTTTCCCATTGATGCCTTTTTAAGTCATAACGTTTAGTTAGAAAGGCTTACCGAAGAACAAGTACACACTGCTCTCGCCGCTATCTGCCTGTCCGAATGAAAGGGCTGCGGCCCCCATTGACGTTTCGGCACTGACAAAAACGCTTCCAGCCTTGATCCAATCGTCTAAATCACTGGTTGGCTTTTCAGTCCATACGTTACCCATTTCAGCCGATGCACCAACGAATACTGGCCATTCTGTACCAACAAGTTTTTTGTCTAATTGATAGGTATATACCGCTGTCGCTAAGGCTTTATGGTTACCGACCAAGCTATTTCGGGCATATCCTGACAAGTTCAAGAAGCCGCCCAATGTGACCAAGTTACTCAAGTTTTCCTTACCTTGCTCAACGGACTCTAAGGACACACGGCCAATTAGGTTATGAGAACCAAAATGGGTCGCCCCCTTCCAATCCAACTGATATTGCCAATAATCATCTTGTCCAGATAAAGAATCAAAATACGATGTTGAGCCACTGGATTTATAACCCACCTTTGCAGTCAGTTGCTGGCCTGACGTAGGGAAAATAGAACCATTGAGGGTGTCATAACCAACACTCAACTCCGCACCATGTACCCAGTAATCCCCCATATCGCCAAGCAAATTGGTATTCATCGCGTCAAAAGCGCCGTCTTCATAACGATAAGCTAACTCAACCTGGGCATTATTAGATATATTCACCCCAACGCCACCATAGAGTTCACTGGATTTTTGATTGAAGCGGGTAAAAGGCGCATCTTCCACATTCATCAAACCATTCCAGCGTTTCTTGCCGAGTTTGCCTCCCAGCATCGTATATACCCGTTCCTGACTATCTAATGGCTGATACCAGTCAGTCGCCACATTATAATCTGTACCCAGAGTGACTGAGGTTCGCCATTGCCCGCCTGAGCCAAAGAGGTTATTAACGGTAAGAGCCCCATCCACGACTAGGTGTAGATCATCGTTGAAACCATCTTCAAAATGCACACCAGCATTAAAGACATTCGGCCCCCAACTTTTTTCTTCGGTTTTTACCACCAGCGTCGATTCATCGTTATGTGCATTTTTCTCAATCGAAGCCCCAACCCGCTCAAACTGATCCAACGCATAGACGTTCTCGACGGCATCTTCTACCGCTTCGGCATCCATTTCGGCTTTAGGTAAGCCCTTAAGCTTATCTAACACCAACCGGTCAGAGGCTTGACTATTATTCTGAAGTTCCACCCTAGTAATAGGCTGGACACTTCGAACCAGTTGCTGGCGCTGTCGTAGTTTGCTTTGTTGATAAGATGCATACTCTGCTTCACTCAATGACAAATCACTCAAATTGGCTAACTGACGTTTAGCCGCAATCTCTCCCTGTGGAATGATGTGTTTCATACTACTGAAGTCAGTCATTTTTACGCCGTCTACACGAGGCATAATTAATATGTCGTCATTATCCAGCATGGCTACTTGTTGGTTTCGGTTTTCATTGGTCAAAAAACCGCTCAACTGACCGACTACCGCAAAGACAGAATCAATACCATCTTCACTACGAAGCGGCGCTCCAATATCAACAGCTATGACGATATCAGCCCCTTGGTCTTTGGCGATGGAAATAGGAAGATTATTTACCATCCCGCCATCGGACAGCAGTTTTCCGTCCCGCTTTACTGGGGCAAGAAAACCAGGAACCGACATGCTTGCTTGCAGCGCTTCGGCAAAATCACCGTCATGAAGAATAACTTCACTTCTATCAGGCATATTGGTTGCCACTGCACGGAAAGGAACAGGCAATGAATCGAAATTGTCTAGAGTTGGCACCAAACCGATAGAACGACGGATCAACGATGACATGGTCTGCCCTTGTAGGGCCCCTTTTGCCACTTTGAACTTACCGTCACCCCAGCCCATTTTAGGGTCGATCGGAAATTCATCCCTGAATTGCTTATCGCGGTAACTCAATTGCTCCCTTGGAATTTCATCGGAAAAACCGGTATTAAAATCAAGAGACATCATGATCGTCTCGATCTGATCCGCATCATAACCGAGCGCATAGAGGCCACCGACATAAGCACCGATTGATGTACCCGACACAAAATCTACTGGTATACGATTTTCCTCAAGCACTTTAAGTACACCAATATGGGCTGCACCTTTCGCACCTCCCCCGCCAAGAACTAAGGCAATTTTGGGTCTTTCTCCAGCAAGAGTAGGTAATGAACAAAGTAATAGCATCGACGCCACTAAACCACGAGTTCGAAATTTCATTGTTGTCCTCAATAGAACGATGAATTAATTTGCCCCAGAACCCAAATGGATATAGAAATGACTGTCTGTATCGGAGCAATAATGAATAAAAATATATCGGTGGGATACTAAACAATAATCCTGACTGACAACTTAACGTAATTTTATAATTGAATGATTCAATCCTACATAAACGATTATTTAATACATAGGCAAGCTGCTATTATTTAGCCACTCTGAGGTTACCCTTAGAAAGTAGACATCATTTCAAAATATACATATTAAGAGAGTTTCAAAATGAAAACAGCTTCAAAATTTATGATCCCAGCCCTCCTTCTTGCCAGTACTTCTGCTTTTGCGGGTCTAAATTTACATTTCACTACTGAAGATAACGCTGCATGGGTAAAAGTAACCGACAACGGCGCTCCAGTTGCAAATGCTACAGTGACAACTGACCACACTGGCGATAAAGCCTTTACTACTGATGAGCAAGGCCGTACTTATATCTTCATCCCTGAAATTCATTCTGGTGCTGTAAACTTCACCGCTACTGATGATGCTGGTCAGACAGTTTCTAAGAAGCAATATATTAAAAACGAAAAATAAACCATATACCAAAGCTACATCTTGATGTGGCTTGGGTATAATAGGTGCCTAATATTGGCACCTTTTTTTATGCCCTAAAAGTGATAGCTTACTCCAAGCATGACACCCATATTACTTTCATTCTTTATCTCCATGTTATCAAATTTGTAGTTCACTTCCAGGTAGGCATATTTGAAATTTGCCCGTACCCCTAACCCATAATATTGACCAACTTCTCGTTGTTTTTCCTTATAACACTGCTCATCTGAACACACTAACTCCTTGTAATTATAGTATGCAGAGCCAAACTCAATAAAAGGTTTTATCGCAAAGTAATCATTGGCATGGTAGTTATAGCCCACTTCGATACCAAAACGTAACATGCTCAAATCTTCTATATTATCCGTTGATGACCCGTCGGTTTGGTGCTGAAGTTTGAAGCCAACAAAATCATTGAAGTCGGCGCCAAATTCAATAGCGTAAGCACTGTCTTGGTTGGTTGGATGGTAGATTCCCGCCCCTAACCTAACATCAACATCTGAGACAGTTTGGCTAGCCCAACTTTCGGCACTTGAGGCTGAAAAGGACAAAATAGGGAGTAAGGTTAAAGCAGCATACTTGATCATAGTATTGAGGTTATGGGAGGTATTCATTGAACATTTAGGAGGAAGTTATTAGCACGAGCATAAAAATAGAAAAATTAAATTTAAAATTGGGCAATTAACAGTGTATTTAATGTTTGTTCTCTTTGCTTGGAAATGATCTTCATTAAACCGTAAGGGTATAAGCGAATTGAATGCATATTCTCCCCGTTAAGATCTGCAATCATGAGAGGATGAAGTTCATCTTCATTTTTTAACTTCAGAACGTCTTTATCAATCAGATTTCCATAGTTGCACCCTTTCAAACCTAACCCGTAGCGTTTTTTTACGGCTTGGATAAAATCATGGTGAAACAGGTTTACATCTGCTGATTCCAAAGATTTAGGTAAGGACCCACAGAAATCTATGATTTCTTTATTTGACAAGTAATCATAATATTCATTGGGATCCAATACCCAAGAAATTCCTCTTTTCAGTAAGATTTTCATTTACCATCAGGCTCTTTTTTGCAGTTAAACATGCCAGTTTCCCTATCAAAATGACAGTGTTCTTTCTGATGTTGGGTATGACTTGCCCATGATGGTTGTAACGCCATACAGGCCAATAAAATAATAGGTAGAATTGCTTTCAACATATATCACCAAAAAAATCCCCTTTCCTTGTGATGATGAACAACAAAGAAAGGGGCAATCATAGGTTATTACACAATGAACAGTAACTAGCGAAGTCACCCAATACCAACAGATAATACAACCAGCAACTTCAATATGATTGTTACCTATAATGGGCAAGTTCGCGGATAATATTAGCCTTATTTGTTATCTTCTCCACATCGTTTTGTGATTTGCTTTTTAAAGAAATCTATGAAAGGGCTTGATGGGTTGAGCCCTGCATAAATGATTAGGTTGCTATTTGTTTGACTTCTAATATGCCTCTATTTATCACTGAATTTTGACAACCATGAATGAATACCACACTTTCTGTTTATTATTCTTTATTGCAATAATTATAACAGTGTTAAACAATCGCTTTACCCGTATCCAAACAACGATTGCAATAACTGCTGTCACCCTTTTTATATCTATTTTATTAAAAGCAGTTTCTGGCACCCAATGGTCACTTATCGCAGTCCATTTCTCCTACACCATTCAACAGTTTGATTTCGAGCATTTTCTGTTACATGGCATATTGGGATTACTTCTGTTTGCAGGTGGCCTCGGGATCAACTTTGATCGCCTAAAAAAGCAAAAATGGGAGGTGCTTACCCTCGCAATGGCAGGGACCTTAATTTCTACCTGTTTTATTGGCGCATTCCTTTATACTTTCTGCCAACTGATAAACTTCCCCCTCACTTTTATCCACTGTCTACTGTTCGGAGCGCTGATTTCCCCTACAGATCCCATTGCTGTTCTGGCGATCATCAAGAAGCTAGGCGCGCCTGAAAGTATCACCACCCAAATTGAAGGTGAATCATTGTTCAATGATGGTATCGGCTTGGTGATTTTTACCTCTATTTTCACTGTGTCGTTTAGCAGTGAACCTATAACATTTAGCACTGTAGGCCAATTGTTCTTACAAGAAGCGCTGGGTGGCATCCTGGTCGGTGGGCTATTTGGTCTGTGCTTTCATTTTTCCATCAAAGCGATGGGCAGCCTTTACCTGAAAATTATCCTGACGTTACTCCTTGCGACAGGTGGGTACAGCCTTGCAGAAAGTATTGATGTCTCTGCGCCTTTGGCCATGGTTGTTTCAGGTATCATTATTGGTAACTGGAGTCGGTTCAAAGCATTGAGTCCTCAAGAATCTGAAGAACTAGACCGTTTCTGGAGTATCATTGATGAATGCCTTAATAGTGTTTTATTTGCTATGGTGGGGTTCACGCTTTTAGTGGTTAGCTTTAATAGCCAAGATTGGTTGCTTGCTATGTTAGCCGTCCCTATTGTACTGATTGCACGGTATTTTAGTGTTTCTTTATGCTATCAGTTCTTTGCCAAGTTCAAGGCTTATAATCCTTACTCTGTGGGTATTATTGCATGGGGAGGGTTACGCGGGGGACTCGCGATAGCCATGGCGCTATCGATACCTGCTGACATTTGGTTAGACAGCAATCATATCCTCAATTTGAAGCAAGTCATACTAGCTATGACTTATTCCGTCGTCATATTTTCTATCCTAGTCCAAGGCTCTACCATTTCAGGACTTGTCAGCGAAGCAAACCAGTTAAAGCAATAATAATACGAATACCCTGTAGTAAATTGCAGGGTACTCGATACTAACTTAACGTCTCATTCGCGGGGCCGTTTCGACAAAGTCAGAAACCGCTTCCATGATCGCCTGTTTTATCTCGGTCAAGTTTTCTGAAAAAACGCACCAAAAACCAATAGGAACCATGATGTCATCTTGAAATTCATCAAACTCAACTTCCGTAATACCCTCGATAACATTATCGACAAACACCATATTCGGCATAACTCCCCAACCGATATCTTCCTTGATTAATTTGATCATTAACGCAAGGCTATCAACCACCTCATAGTTAGCAGACATTATGATTTTTTCTGCCATCTCATCATCGATCATAGATTTGAGTACCAATTGCCGGGTTGTCTTTAGCTTGGAAAGTACCAAATCATTAGGGGTACGGGCTATCTCACTGTACTTTGAAGCATAAACACGAAATGTTAAGTTCCGCAGAAAGGTTGCGTCTTTACTATGCATAGCTCGACGCGCATCGACATTAACGAAGGCAAATTGAAAATCACCATTTTCGATACCTGCTTCTATTTCAGGCTTGGACCGAATATAGTAGTTAACCTTAAGCAATGGAAACTGCTCAGACAGCCTGTCCCTTATCGCAACCAACACATTGTTGGGAATGAAACTAGAGTAGGCAATATTAATTTCTTCAACCATCCCCGCCGACAAACTCATCGCGACCTTGTTGAGTGCCCTTGCTTGCTCAACGACAATTTTTGCATAGTGATACAGCATCCGGCCAGCATTAGTGGCTTCGACACTGCGACCAACTCGCTCAAAAAGTGGGATTGCCAAGTCATCTTCGAGATTACTGATCACCTGACTAGTGGTTGTCCGGTGCTTGCCAAGTTGAGTGGCCGCCTTACTGAAAGACTTAGTCTCGTATACGGCAACAAAGGTGGTAAGTTGTTCAATACTAAAGGTCACTACCGCTAATCTCTTTTATAATCATTCATTAACATTAGCACCCTTTTCGTTTTCCGCTCTATTGACCGCCAATAATCGTGCGATGGCAATTAAGCAGAAATACACTCTCCCCCTTCAGTTTGATTACTTGGAGCCCTAAATAACTTACGAGGGTGGCATCCATCATAAGCGAGTTAATCAGCTTGGAAATTATAGATATAATTCAACCGGTTAGATTCATACACTAACGCAAAAAAAGCCCGTATACACAACAAGCTAGGAAAATATAATGAAAAAATTGATGATCGCATCCCTGATTGCGCTGTCATTTAACGCTGTAGCCCAACCTAACACAACACCTCAGTCCAACCACGACAAACTGGATGCGTCCCTTTCTCAATTAATGCATGTCGAGGGTGAGGTAATGGCCATCGTCACCCCCGATGAACACGGTGGTTTTGAAGAAGCAGACGTAAAGATGATGGTCAGCGAAGAGTATAAAGATGTTTATGTAACCAAAAAGCAAGCTAAGTACATGGGCCTAGAAAAAACCCGTCACTATTTCCTGACCTCAACGCATAGTTTTGAAACTCTTGAAGAGGAAGTAATGAAACGTGTTAGCAAGGACAACCCTGATTACTTCTCAGTCCAGTACTACCAGCACATTGTTGGCGACGCAGATATTACTGAATTCTCTGCACGCGTAGTCGAATATAAGTGATTGTTAAATAAACCAGTCGATAAACAAAAGCCCAGAACAGCAATCCGTTCTGGGCTTTTTCTTGTTTTGCCAATATCCCTTACCCCATTACTTCCTCTTCAACCGTGTTGATGTGAGCCTTAAGCAGCGGCATATTATAGTTTTGGTAAGCACTATTGATATTGAAATACTTCAGGTTATCCAGTTCAATCTCGTGCTCATGGAGCAATTCATAACTGAATTGATACTCCTGACTGATTTTATCTACGACTTCATTGATTTCACTGGCAATTTCAATGATATCTTTATGGTAGATCACGCTCACTATGGCATGCTTATCAATAATGACTGATTTATCAACTAACTTCACATTACTGTTGTGCTCTGTTTGGATAGCGATATCAGCACTAACATGACGTACCAGTAACTCCGAAAGCCTAGACTCCAGTTCGTTTAGGATATCAGCTGACTCAAACGGGGTATCAATATAGTCTACCTTGATCACCGAGCTTGTTACGCGTAATTCTAACAGTGCTTCTTCAAACATACTGTGGAGATCACAGTAGGTCGATGTATTCTTAATGCCATGGAAATTGACATTATAATCTTTAATCATGGAATATTGATGATTAAAGATAGGATCATTTAGCATTTCAAAATCATTTGTATAAGTTAGCTCATCTCCATCAAACCGCCTTTTAAGTTCGCTAAGGCTTAAATCGGAAATAAAGTAACTTAACAAATCATCCGTGTATGCTTTGTCATATTCAAAGCCGCCGCCTTGTACTAATTCATGGAACACTGATGCCAGCTTTTTATAGTCAACAGCGCTTAGTTTATATTCAAAAGGGTAAATAGAATTCATATATCCTCTCTTGTACACCTTTAATTCAATACGGTATAACCACGACTGGCCATGCAGTGCTTAATGACTTGTTCCACTTCTGCACTGTAAGCAATCTCGCTTTGCTCTTTTGCCCTATGATGGGATGTCAGTCCGCTGACTAGGCCAATCCCAGCGCCGACTTTGGCGCCATCTGAACCACTACCACCCGCAATAGCGACACCTGCAGCACCCAAAGCTGCTCCTCTAGCAGTAGAACCTAAAGCGGATCTCCCCGTACTTTCTACCTGCTGATGCTGAACTTGCTGGGAGTGCTGCTGACATTCGAACATATCAGCATGATACTTTTCCTGATCGATATTCTTTGTGTCAATAATAATATTGGCAAAGCAATTTGACGAAAATAGCAATGCCAATATCGATACTTGGCACATTCTTTTATTTACCATACACGCAACCTGAAGTTTTAATTTTAATAGCAAAGTTAATTTAATGGTTAACCCTATAACAATTAACTTTGATATTAATTATTCATTTATATATTTCACTTACGAAAGAAACTCTGGGCTCGGTACTGCCCAGAGCTTTATCGGTATTATTGGAGATAATGCTTAGCGGCGCATTGCTTTTTGGGTTAGCTCAATTGCCCTGAGCTGAGCAACGGCTTTTGCCAATTCCATCTGTGCCACTTGGAAACCTTGGCCTTCTGCTTGGGCTTGGATATTTGCTTCAGCAGCTCGGCGAGCTTCATTTGCGCGGGCTTGATCGATGTCCTTCCCGTGCATCGCCGTATCGGCCAGCACGGTTACTACAGAAGGTTGCACCTCAACAATTCCACCTGAAATATAAAGGACTTCTTCAGGTTCCTTCATATCAGACACAAAGCTCGCCACGCCTGGCTTCAATTTACTCAGTAAAGGCGAGTGACCCGGCCTTATACCTAGTTCACCGTCTTGCCCCGATACAGCGAGTGCATGGGCAGGCCCGGAATATAGTGTTTTTTCAGCACTTACGATATCAAGCTGAAAGGTTTTCTGAGTGACCCCCATAGCCATGATGATCCCTCCTTTAATTAAAGTTGTTTCGCTTTCTCGATCACTTCGTCGATAGCACCGCAGTACAAGAATGCTTGTTCCGGAATATCGTCATAATCACCGTTTAGCAGCCCCTTGAAGCCCGCGATGGTTTCTTGCAGGGACACAAATTTACCCGGCTGTCCGGTGAAAACTTCAGCAACATGGTATGGCTGAGTCAGGAAGCGTTCTATCTTACGAGCACGAGCAACAGTTTGCTTATCTTCTTCTGACAACTCATCCATACCCAAAATCGCGATGATATCCTTTAGCTCTTTATATCGCTGGAGTACTGTCTGCACCCCACGAGCAACTTCATAATGTTCCTGACCTACCACTTGAGGGTCCAATTGGCGAGAGGTCGAGTCCAGCGGGTCAATGGCTGGGTACAGGCCTAACGCTGCAATATTACGGGACAGTACAACAGTTGCATCCAAGTGGGCGAAAGTTGTTGCCGGAGAAGGATCCGTCAAGTCATCAGCGGGTACGTACACTGCCTGGATGGAAGTGATAGAGCCTTGCTTGGTCGATGTAATTCGCTCCTGCAGCACACCCATCTCTTCTGCTAGGGTTGGCTGATAGCCTACCGCTGAAGGCATACGTCCCAACAGTGCAGAAACCTCGGTGCCCGCCAGGGTATATCGGTAGATATTGTCGATAAACAACAGTACGTCACGGCCTTCATCACGGAAGCGCTCAGCAATGGTTAACCCGGTAAGGGCAACTCGCAGGCGGTTACCCGGTGGCTCGTTCATCTGGCCGTAGACCATGGCGACTTTGTCCAGCACCCCTGATTCCTGCATTTCATAGTAGAAGTCATTACCTTCACGGGTACGTTCACCTACACCGGTAAATACAGAGAGTCCTGAGTGCGCTTTGGCGATATTGTTGATCAGCTCCATCATATTGACGGTCTTACCTACACCCGCACCACCGAATAAACCGATCTTGCCTCCTTTGGCGAAAGGGCAAATCAGGTCGATCACTTTTACCCCAGTTTCCAACAACTCGGTACTATTCGCTTGCTCTTCATAGGAAGGGGCTTCACGATGGATTGGGTATGACTGCTCTTCACCAATATCACCACACTCATCAATAGGTTCACCCAGCACATTCATGATACGGCCAAGCGTTTGCTCGCCCACCGGTACGGTAATTGGGTTATGGGTATTTTCGACAATCAAACCACGGCGTAACCCATCAGACGAACCCATTGCAATACAACGTACTACGCCACTACCAATTTGCTGTTGGACTTCTAACACCAATGAAAGATTACTTTCACCCGCGACTTTCAAAGCATCGTATACACGGGGAACTGCATCATGTTCAAACTCGACATCGACAACCGCGCCAATGACTTTAACAATTTTACCTGTACTCATTTCTACCTCAGTCATTCTCTTTATACCGCTTGCGCGCCTGCCACAATTTCACTCAACTCCTGAGTAATTGCCGCCTGTCGTGCCTTGTTGTGCACCAGTTGTAGATCATTAATTAGGTCATCGGCGTTATCGGTCGCCGCTTTCATGGCCATCTGCCGTGCTGCCATTTCACAAGCGGTACTTTCTACCGCACCTTGATAAACCTGGGACTCTAGATAGCGAACCATGAGTTCGTTCAACATCTCCTTGGGAGGTGTCTCGTAGATGTAATCCCAGCGGGATGGCTTGGTATTATCTTGTGCTACCTCCGATGACATCTCGGGGTGTGGAAGTAACTGTGAAATCGTCGGCTTTTGTACCATCGAGTTCACAAAGACGTTATTTGCCAAGAACACCCGGTCTACCTTGCCATTCTCATATTGTTCCAACATGGCATTTACCGGCCCCATCAATGCTTCCAGCTTCGGTTTGTCCCCGAGACCTGAAGTTTGTGCGACGACGTTGCCAATGCTGTGAAATAAGCTAATGGCTTTGGCACCAATCAGGGTGAATTCGACCTCAACACCCTTGGTTTGCCACTGTTGCAGATCCTGCAAGACCTGACGGAACAAGTTACTATTTAGGCCACCACACAAGCCCCTGTCGGACGCAATCACTATGTAACCTACCCGCTTGATTTCACGCTGTTCCAAATACGGATGGTGGTATTCAAGCCGACCGCTAGCGACATGATTGATCACCCGGCGGATCGTCTCGGCATAGGGGCGCGTTGCGCCCATATTGTCCTGTGCTTTCTTGATTTTGCTGGCAGCAACCATTTCCATCGCACTGGTGATCTTCTGTGTGCTTTGCACACTGGCTATTTTGGTGCGGATTTCTTTAGCGTTCGCCATAGCGCCCTCCTGCTATCAAAATGCCTGTGTTGCGAAAAATTCCCGCAGCACCTGATGCAATTGAGCTTCGACTTGATCATCATAATGACCACTAACATTTATCTTGTTCAGCAAATCGCTATATTGACTATTGGCAAAGTCAATCAATGCCGTTTCAAACTCGACGATACGTGCTAATGGCACATCAGTGAGATAGCCTTTTTCAGCAGCAAAAATACTCAATGATTGCTCGGCAACCGGCATCGGCGAATATTGCTTCTGCTTCATCAGTTCTGTCACCTTCTCACCGTGATCCAACTGCTTGCGGGTAGCATCATCCAGATCGGAAGAAAACTGGGCGAATGCTGCCAATTCACGGTACTGTGCCAGTGCGGTGCGGATGCCACCGGATAGCTTTTTCATGATCTTACTTTGCGCGGCTCCCCCTACTCGGGAAACCGAGATCCCCGGATCAACCGCCGGACGTAGACCCGCGTTGAACAGGTGGGTTTGCAAGAAAATCTGACCATCAGTAATCGAAATCACATTGGTTGGAACGAAAGCAGAAACATCGCCGGCTTGGGTTTCAATAATTGGCAGCGCGGTCAACGAGCCGGTTTTCCCTTTCACTTCACCGTTGGTAAAACGCTCGACATATTCGGCATTAACCCGTGCAGCCCTTTCCAATAGGCGCGAGTGCAGGTAAAACACATCACCCGGAAACGCCTCACGGCCCGGTGGGCGCTTCAGCAATAGTGAAATCTGACGGTAAGCAACTGCTTGTTTTGATAAGTCATCGTAAACTATTAGCGCATCTTCACCACGGTCACGGAAATACTCACCCATTGTGCATCCGGCATAAGGTGCCAGATATTGCAACGCGGCAGCTTCAGAGGCTGACGCCACTACAACAATGGTGTTTTCCAATGCACCATACTCTTCAAGCTTACGGACAACGTTGGCGATAGTGGAAGCCTTTTGACCGATAGCCACATAAACAGAGTAGATACCGGAGTTTTTTTGGTTGATGATGGCATCAATGGCCATAGCCGTTTTACCGGTTTGGCGATCACCGATGATCAATTCGCGCTGGCCACGGCCAATAGGAACCATGGCATCAACAGCTTTGTAGCCGGTTTGAATAGGTTGGTCGACAGATTTACGGTCAATCACACCCGGTGCGATAATTTCTACCGGCGCAAAACCATCTTGCTCAACTGGGCCTTTGCCATCAATAGGCTGACCAAGGGTATTCACCACACGCCCCAGTAGCCCCTTACCAACAGGTACTTCTAGAATACGGCCCGTTCCCTGCACTTTCATGCCTTCACACAAATCGGCATAAGGCCCCATGACTACCGCGCCGACAGAATCACGCTCCAAGTTTAAGGCAAGGGCAAAACGGTTATCCGGCAGAGCGATCATCTCGCCCTGCATCACATCTGCAAGACCGTTGATCTTAATGATGCCGTCGCTTACAGAAATGATGGTGCCCTCATTGTGGGCCTGCGCTGGCAGATCAAATTGTTCAATGCGCTGCCTAATTAGCTCGCTGATTTCATTCGAGTTTAATTGCATATCTTTTTACCTATTAACTATGTAAGCGGCTCGAGAGCGAGTCCACAGCATGCTTAATACTGCCATCCAGTACGGTTTCACCATCTTTGAGCACCATGCCGCCCATCAATTCCTCATTAACGTCAATGTCTAACTCGATAGAACATTGATATTTTGCCTCCAGAGCCTTAGTCAGATTTTCTGCCTGAGACAATTGCAGAGGCTCTGCCACGATGACACTGACCAACTTGGTCCGCTGGAAGCTAGCGACTATTTCTTCAAAGCTTGCTTTGATATCCGTAATCAAAAAAAGTCGGTCATTTTCTGCAAGGATTTTGAGGAAGTTGGTAAAGTACGGGTCAATATTCTCGCCACATACATCGACAACTATCTGCGACCAAACCGCTTTATCACTAACCGATGCCATTACTTCACTGGCTTGAAGCTCATCAATCACCTGACTTGCAAAGGCCAACATATCGCTCCAAGACGCCAGAGAGTCGTGCTCTTTGGCAAACTCAAATGCAGCCTTTGCATAGGGACGAGCAATGCTATTTTCGTCGGACATTATTCCCCCCTTTAGATTTCACGGATTAACTTATCGACAAACTCACGGTTGGTTGATGTATCCAAGTTTTTATCAATCAGTTTTTGCGCACATTCAATTACCAATGAAGCCATTTCGTCCTTGAGGTCGTTCTTCATTCGGTTTCGCTCCAACTCAATATCACCCAGGCCTTGCGCCACAATGCGTTCCTTCTCTTGTTCAGCAACCGCTTGGGCTTCTGCGATAATCTGTGCCTTGCGCTGATTACCTTGCTCAACCAGTTGCGAGGCGTTTTTCTTGGCTTCATCTATCAATTGCTGGCCATTAGCCTTTGCGATTTGCAGTTCCTTTTCCGCATTAGCCGAGAGAGACAATGATTTAGCAATTTCATCTCGCCTTTCATCCAGTAACGCCAATAAAGGTGGCCACACGTACTTCATGCATAGCCATACAAAAATCACAAAGGAAATTGCCTGGCCAAGCAGGGTTGCGTTTAAATTCATAACATCCCCAGATTAAGCTTCGTTATTTATTAGGATTAGGCCACAGCAAAAATAATGTAGAGACCAATACCAACACCGATCATTGGGACTGCATCAACAAGACCCATCATGATGAAAAACTGGGTTCGAAGCATAGGGGTCATATCAGGTTGTCTCGCTACGCCCTCTAGGTATTTACCTGCTAGGTTACCAATACCGCTTGCTGCACCCGCAGCACCCAAACCAATTAACAAAGCACCAGCGACGTAAAGAATTGCACTTGCAAGATCCATAATAATTCCTAGATATAATTTAATTCAGTGTAGTAATTCGAAATTAGTCTTCTTCAACCGCCATCGCTAAATACACGACGGTAAGAACCATGAAAATAAACGCTTGTAAGAAAACGATTAAAATGTGGAATAATGCCCACGGCACACTCAGAGCCCACTGCATCCACCATGGCATTAATGCTATCAGGATAAATATCATTTCCCCTGCATACATATTGCCAAACAAACGTAAACCTAATGAAATTGGCTTAGAAATCAGTGTGATCATTTCTAAAACAAAGTTAACTGGATATAACAAAGGGTGACCGAACGGTTGTGTTGTTAACTCTTTGATAAACCCTTTAATGCCTTTATGCTTGAGTGTATAGCCAATGATTAGAATAAACACACCTAATGCCATTGACATAGTGACATTCACATCTGCCGAAGGTAAGTCCCTAAAATGTTCAAACCCTAGTATTCGGGTAAACATCGGAAAATAATCAATTGGCAGTAAGTCAATTGCATTCATTAGGAAAACCCACACAAAGATAGTTAACGCCAATGGGCCAATTAACTTATCTTGGGTCTTGAATATCTCCTTAACCAAATCATTTACAAATTCAAAGGTGATTTCTATGAAACATTGAAAGCGACTGGGAACACCACTTGTCCCTTTTGTTGCGACATATCGAAAAACACCAATAAAAACAAGACCAAATAACCAAACCATCAACATAGAATCAAGGTTCAGACTCCAAAAGCCTTCACCGATAGTGAGGAAGGTCAGATGGTGCTCAATGTAATCATGAGCAGTTGTTAGTATTTCCACCTCATTTAACCCTACAACTGGTTAACTAAAAGCAGGCGTGATTAAATGTGCTAACGTAGTAACCACATAGGCGAGAAGCATCTCTGTATAACTCACTGATGAAAAATGAATTACTGAAATAAATAGCAATGCTGTATATGCCCACTTGGTTGTAATATTTGTCACCGCTAAAGACTTAGGATTAAACACACCAAGTACCTTAACTTTGAAGTTTGCCATTTGCATTCCAAGTTGTGTCGGAAGAATAGATATAATCACTCCAAATAACACAGACTTAATGTCGATATGACCATTTATTGCAAAACAAATGAACACCAAGGTTGAACCAACAATACTTTGACTAATCAACATGCTATTAGCAGCTTGCTGTATATCATCACTCGCTAAACCATTCAATGTTACCCTCCCAATAACTATAGTGTGACTTAAAAACTCCTTTTATATTCATGCTTTGAGAATAAACACATTATATTTAATGAAATTAATAACTGCACATCACATTTGACGGATAAAACCCTACATAGAAATTTATAACAATTCCAACTAAAAGGTATTGAAAGAAAGAGTAAATATATTTATATTATTCCCTCAACATACAGCAAGCCCATCGTTGCTGTATATATGTTGTAACTGCTATGTTCATTTTAACTTTTTTTCATGTTCCTCAACGGACGAGGAGGCCTGACATTCTTTTAATGTAATAGGCTCTTTGCCCTAATTTTATGCCATTAGTATCTACTATTAGCATAGAGTTAGGGCTTTTTTTTAAGTAGCTATTGGCTATTGGCTATTGGCTATTGGCTATTGGCTATTGGCTATTGGCTATTGGAAATATACTTAACGAGAAGAACCCCAGCAATATAAAATTGCTGGGGTTATATTTAATTAAAAAATATTTTTAATTAAAAAACTAGACGTTAATTAAAACGTATAACGCAGGCCTAGACGTACTGTGTCTTCAGCATCAACGGTACGGATGTCACCGTAGCCATCACCAGCATCCAGTCGGTTGTTCATGTACGACAGGTAGCCGTAGATGTTATCGGCAAAATCATAGCCTGCGGTCACCTCGATAAAGTCTGATGTTTTGTCTCCATCAATCTCTTGGTTCTGGTATGCACCAATTAGTTTGAAGTCATTATGGAATTTGTACTGAATGGCAAATTCAGTACCGTTGAAATCCTCGGTATCATTGTAATCACCGTTAGTGTAAGTCAATGCGGTGTACAAGCCGCCATGAGAATAGTTCACACCGGCAATAACTTGGTTCTGCTGTTGGTCAATACGCACATCATTTTCTACGTATGAATCATTTGCCGAATAACCCAAAGCGATACCTACACCTACAGGGAAACTGTAGAGAACCGATACACCGTAGCCATCTGAGTTGTCTTCCTCGCCTAGAATATAGCTAGCCTGGACATTGGCACCGCCCACCTGTACACCATAAGCAATGGTATTGTTTACCTGCTCGTCACCAGATGCGATGAAAGACTTCTGTGCACCTGTAAATGTTGCGATATCCGACATATCAGAGATTTGTACACCGGCAGTATTTTGGCGACCAAAAGACAGTGCACCCCAATTGCCTTTCAGGCCAGCGTACATGTAACGCTGCTTGAAGTTTGTCTCTTGTGAGTTGTCATCAGACGAGTTCACCGTTTGCTCGGCTTCGTAAAAACCATAGCCGGTCAGGTTATCGTTAATTTCCGTTGAGCCACCGACATTCAAACGAAAACGGCTTTTGTTCTGCATTGTGCCGTCAACTTTGTCGCCATTTTCTTTGCCATTGAAATCACCACGGAATTCAGCACGACCACCGATGTTTAGTTCACTTCCATTCTGGCTATAGACATTCGCTGCTGTTGCTGTCGTCGCCATGCTCGCTAAAGCCAGAGTGATAAGTGTTTTCTTCATTTTTTAATTTCCTAATTTGTGTATCGATAGAAAAGCAATAAGATATTTTTGCTTGTTTTTTTAATGAGAACTGACGGGAAGGTTAGACTTAAGTTTATTTATCCTCCGCATCAGATAGCGGAGACAAATATAAGATAAAAATATATAATCCGATAATCTCTTTTGATGGACCAAACCCATCACTATTTGTTAAAATAAATAAAAAGCCTGCGATACACAGCAGGCTATTTAAGTACTCATAGTCATTTAAATTAAAATATTAACCGATGACACTGATAAATCCTTGTAGGATAACTAAGTTAACCATATCAATAAAAAAAGCACCGACAATAGGAATCACAACAAAGGCCTGTGGTGATGGGCCATACTCGTTAACGAGCGTTCCCATGTTCATGACAGCTGTAGGTGTGGCTCCTAGCCCAAACCCACAGTGTCCTGCCGATATCACAGCGGCATCATAGTTTTTGCCCATCACCCGATAGGTGACAAAATATGAGAACAACGCCAGAATCACCGACTGTGTCAAAAGAATAAGTAAGAATGGAACAGCCAGATCAAATATATTCCATAGTTTCAAATTCATCAGCGCCATAGCCAAAAACAAATACAGTGAAACCGTACCTAAAATGTCTGTGGTTTCGGTATCTACTGGGTTAGCTTTAACCACATCACAAGTATTGGTAATAATTACCCCGATGAACAATGCATAGACAAAATCTGGGATCATCAACCAATCAATAGCCAAGCTATTAATATATTGATGGAGGTATTTCGCCCCTGTCACACACAGCATGATCAAGAACAGGTTAGCCATCACTTTCTGCGCTGTAACCCGCTCTATTTTTGTTTCAATAAAGGTAACGACATTCGACTGCTCTGGTTCCTTATCACTATATGTTTTAGATAGATCATTCTTACTGATCAACCTTTTACCAACTGGGCTACCAATAATCCCGCCCATCACAAGACCAAAGGTCGCAGCAGCCATAGCAATCTCCATGGTATGCTCAAGGCCAAAGCTGTCAGTAAATGTCTGCGCCCAAGCAGCCCCTGTACCATGCCCGCCTGATAAGGTTATTGAGCCTGCAATGAGCCCCATTAGTGGTTCAAGACCCAGCATAGTCGCCATTCCAACGCCTACACCGTTTTGAATTACTATGTAAATTGAGGCAACCACTAGGAAAACAAAAACTTTAGCCCCACCCTTGGCAAGTTGCTTAAAGCTAGCCGCCAGGCCAACGGTACTGAAAAACATCAGCATTAAGGTGTTTTGCAGGGGTAAATCAAATTCTATCTGTATTCCACTGAGATGAAGGGCAGTAATGATACAGGCGATAACCAAACCGCCGACAATAGGCTCGGGAATACTAAACTTGCGAAATAAAGTGACATGTTTATTGATAACTAAACCAAGAATAAGCACACAAATTGCGATTAGAAAAGATTCCAGTGCGCCAATTGAAATTAATGTATCCATAGAGCCTCGACGTGCTGAGCACCCAGTAACTGAATCTGGACGTTAGAAATTAAGTGGTATTCATTCCATAGAGAAAATCATTAAGGTAGAAAATAAACAGGAAGGTGTTCGCACCTTCCTGTTTTATAGCAACGAAAAAAATAATTTTAATTCATATAATTAAACAAAATACCGTTATCTTTTAGTACCTTACAGGTACCAAACTGAAGGGCTGGGTCTTGACCTTGATTATACTCAGCATCCCATTTGTACTTCTCTTCAAACACACCATCTTTATCAACAACCCAAACGTTATCGCTTTCGCTGTCATATTGGTTAAAAATCTCATCAGTGAACCACACCCGAGACATTTTGCTTTGCAACGCTTTATCTTTGCCGCTCAAAGACAACATTTTCTGCTCATCCATGTTGTAGTTATTGTTAAATACAAAGGGAAGCTCTGACCCGTTACAAGCTTTACCAGTCAAACAGCCAATAGATTTAACAATACCGTTGATTTTATCTAGAATGCCGTCATTATCACCTATCGGCCAAACAGAGAACCCTGCATTATATTTAAACTGATACAATGTTACCGGTTGCTTTTGCTCTTGTGCCAAAACATATGAAGCACAGTCAAATAGTAAATCATTTAATAGCTTATGAAACTTACCAATATTTGCTGCGGCGCCACCATCAAGCAATGATTGATCGTTGTTCGGCTTATAATCTTCTAACTTAAATATCTCTGATGTTGTATCGCTACCAAAGAACAAGCTTGCAACAACTGGGTACATATTTTGGCGCACCGGTTGGTCTAAATCTAACTTTATTAACTCTCCCAGAACAGTACGTACTGTTTCTAAAGTTTCTTTTAGACCATCTTCAAGCTCTGACTCTTCACCCGTTAAATGATCAAATAGTTCATTGATTGTTGTGTCATACCCAAGTTCAGGAAGCAGCAAAGGCTGTTCATCACCATCGGAGATGTTGTATAGAAATAGCAGTTCTATCAATGAAGCAAAGCTGTTTGATTCATGCTCGTTGAACCCCAGCACTGTAGGAACTTTAAATTCTACTTGATGCTTCTGCTCCGTGACGTGGTAGCCTTTTTTCTCCGTGATGAATTTTTTATAGTTCTCTATATAAGGAGCATAAGGCAACAGTGAAGATGTACTATATGTACTCAACAAGTTGCTTAATTTATTACTAATCTTGGTATCAATGCCTTTTGCTTTTTCTTGTACGACTAATAGTTTATCAATAGGCAAGTTTTTAAGAACGTTTTCGCTGCTCTGTTCTGGGTACTCTGTATTTGCAAAATCAACCAATGATTCACTCAGTGCTGCCGCTGACTTGTTGCTTTTTAAAGCAAGTCCTACCGAGTTACTTTGCATTATTGCTTTCGAGAAGTACTTTCCAGCAATGTCATCAATTCTGTCAGGGTCTTGCTCTTCATCTGTTACTTGTTGAAGAATAGCGATTGAGCTGGCACCAGCGCCTTGGCCAAACACTGTGACATCTTGACTATCACCACCAAAGAATCCAATATTCTGATTTACCCATTCTAAAGCCCTTTTTTGGTCACCTATTCCATAGTTGCCCCCCTTTGGATCATCTTCAGGGTCAATCCACAAACTACCCAACAATCCCAAACGGTAATTCAAGGTCACTGCAATAAACGGTTCTGTACGCTCACCCAATGCAGTATCAGAAACACTTTGTGCGACAATCACATCACCGTGATTCATTTTGTGTGAGCCGGAGCCGGTCTCAAATAATCCACCATGAATAAAGACATATACCGGAAGTTTTCCGTAATTTTCAATATTTGCTGGTCGCCAAATATTCAGGTTAAGGCAATCTTCTGATTGGGTGGTTGTGCTCGCACTTGATTGCGGGCAAATATCGCCGAAATCTATGGCGGCAATATTGCCACTCAAACTTTTCACCTGGCTGTGCTGAAAACGACCAGCCTCTGCAAAACGAATCCCCTTGTAGGCTTCGATTTGCACTTTCTCTGTTTCGCCTTGGATATTATTTATTTGAACAGTTTCAGTCACGCCTGTAATTGTGGCGTTATCGCTATATACCACCGCGCTATTGTTAACTGGGCTTTCATTTTTATTATCACCACCACAGGCGGCCAAGCCCATGGCAATCGTTGTTGCCACCAGAGTACGAGTAAACAGTTTCATAAAAATCTTCTTCAGAAAAATAATCGTGAATTAAGTCATGCCCAACGTGCTAAACGAATGCCACTAGCCCGTGAATGAAGCGTATTGTAGAGAGATGACATCAAATGCCGTAATCGATTATGTAGGACGTTATCCACCCTTTGCCCGACAACAATTAGAGCCTTTAAAAACCAGAGCCCACTTGGAAATACAGTGCGCTGTCGCCTTCGCTGAAAGCCACATCTACTCCCATATGGATACCGTAGCGGCGGGCAATTTGGTAGCGGAAACCCACACCATAGGCATCGACACTACTTTCGCTCTTAGTCAGGGGATTTTTCAAAAGCCCATTATCCGTTGCCTTACCGGCCCCATAAAAACCCGATACAGTCCAACGGTTGTCTAGGTGGTACATCAATTGACCTTGCAGGGTGGTTACTTCGTCCCCTTGGTATCGAAACGCAGAAACGCCTCTTAGGTCGATATAGGGCTTAGACAATGGAGGTAAAAACCATTCATCTGTTTTCAGACTCTGGTAATCACCTGCGACAGCTACTGTCCATTTGTTATTGATAGGGATATAGCCTTGCCCCTCCAATTTGAACTGGTCATACTCATAGTCGCTACCGATGGCCTCGCGGTAGAGATCGTATTCGGCGTTAACCACAAAGCCATTACGCGGGAAGAATAAGTTGTCTATGGTTTCGTATTTCGCCAATATGCCAAGACTGGACATATTGGTCTCTTTGCCCATAAAACCAGTCAGAAGCTTGTCTGCTAAATGATTGGAAGATTCAATCGTCGAGCGGGAGAAAAACTGTTTAACACCAAGCAACAAAGGAGAGTCTCCTACCCTGAATTCAGCTTTTTGCAATACCACAAGGCCAGTAGATTCAGTATCAAACGCTAACTCGACGTCATTACCACCGAGTGAAAGCGTGTCATAGATATCAAGTTTGGCGTTACCGTACCCGACAGCGCCCAAATATCGGATTTTGTCTTTATTCCACGTCCGGCGATGAGCAGCGAAAGCCAGCCAGGTACCGTTTTGGGTCCCCGCCGCTCCAACAACAGTCACAGCCGGTGGTATTAGCTGGGCACCACCATCTAGTGATTGTTGTGCGAGTTGTTTGCGCTGCTGCTTTTCTGATTCGGATTCATGGAGAAAGATCCCCATCGCTCCGCCACCATAGCCCACAGCAGGTTCAGTGATAATGATAGGCACCGGCAAAAAACCATAGGCGTTCTCAGCCAGATAGTCACCCATGTCAAATTTACCATCCACAGGATCGGTGAATGAGATAGCGTTTGCTGCTGGAATAGCAGTTATGGCTGCACTTAAAATGGCAGCCGTGGTCGTGATTTTTTTTAACATGGAGAAATAATATAATTATTTTAAAAAAAGACTTTCATTAACTGGAAGCCGGTTAATATTTGAAATGGCTTAATCATCGCTACACCCAGCATGGAACAAACCAACATCAACGTTGGTACTAACCCTTTGTTGATAAATGCAAGAAAGTTGGGTAGTTGACTTTTAGTTTTACAGTCCAAAATAAGCAACCCTCTGCAGCTTGTATTTATTTTTCGGGAAAAATATATCGTCCTGGGCAGCAATTGTTTGCAATTCCCACTCATTCAATTGGTATGTTTTCTCCAATACAGAAAAGCTGGCATTGTTACAAAACTCAAAGGCAAGTCGAGAATTTTGACTACTTAGGTATTTCCCCGTGAATAGGGCTGAAATCAAGTCACCGACACCAACGGGTTGTTTGGCAAAATCTAGATATGGACGTTCGGCTAGCCATACACCATCTTTAGACGCCATCATCATAGTAAATTTGTCTTTGCTAATACTGTGAAGATGTTTAACTACAACCAATTTTGGGCCTTTGCTCAATGCGACCTGACAAGCCGTAATAGCATCTTGCAAATCGTTGATCTCTATGCCAGTAAACTGGGTTAGCTCATACTGGTTAGGCACGATAATATCCGCCATTGGCATGACTTGGTTAATCAAGACTTCTGCCACACCCGGCGCAACGATACAGCCTTTGGCTGGGTCACCCATTACAGGATCGCAGGTATAGATAGCCTCAGGATTGCGCTCTTTTACACGCTTTACTGTGTCAATAACCGCTTCACACTGCTCCGCACTACCCTGATAGCCAGACAACACCGCTTGGCATTGACCTAATTTCCCTATGTTGTCGATACCGCTAACCAGCTGGGTAATATCTTCAGCCGCAAACGCTCTGCCTGTCCACCCTTGTTCATATTGAGTATGGTTAGAAAACTGCACGGTATGAATGGGCCAAACATCAAACCCCATCCTCTGCAACGGAAATATCGCTGAGCTATTCCCTGCTCTTCCATACACAACATGTGATTGAATGGACAGAATACCAGACATATCTCACCTTCTTCGTTATTTATTAAAGGAAACTAGGCCACATATTACTGGCCGGTGAATTTGGCCGCATAGAGTAAGTAGTCTAAGGAGAATTTAATAATCGTTTTTGACGGATAGCATCCATCGTTATTGATGGTTTTAATTATTGACGGGTATCGTCCTACATAAGTGATTATTAGATTATTTGCTCTCGCCGTATTATTTTTCACGAACCGGAGCACAGACATTGTTTTGTCGCTCTAATATTTATTCACGGTAATTACCGCTGAATATCAAACATGACATTATATTTTATTGGTAAAATGATGGCTATTATTCAAAACTTAATTAGTAGTTCGCCTTTTATCGCCCTATTTTTAACATTAGCCTTCGGTTACTTAATTGGTAAAATTACAATTGGCCGATTTGTACTAGGTGGTGTTGCAGGTACGCTATTAGTAGGTGTACTTATTGGGCAATTTGGCGTACATATTGACCCGGGCGTAAAAAGCATTTTCTTTGCACTCTTTATTTACGCTGTTGGTTTCCAGGGCGGTCCACAGTTCTTTAGTGCTTTGAACTTCCGAACTGTAAACATCCTGCTTTCTGCAGTCGTGATGACAGTCACCGGTTTATTGTGCGTACTGGCAGCGGCTTGGATCTTCGATCTAGACCGGGGTACTGCGGCAGGACTTGCTGCGGGTGGCCTGACTCAGTCTGCCATTATTGGTACAGCGGGTGATGCAATTGCCAAGCTTTCCGGCCTGACAGCAGAAGCTAAGCAACTGATGCAAACCAACGTGGCTGTTGGCTACGCGGTAACCTATATCTTTGGTTCATTGGGTCCTATCTTGATGGTGACCTGGATTATCCCAAGCATCATGAAATGGGATATCCGTGGCGAAGCGATCAAACTGGCTGAAAAAGTATCTGGTGGTAAACCTGAACTTGCGCCGGGTGAATTCAACGCCCTTACCGACTTGGTAACCCGTGCTTACCTAGTTGATGCGAAAAGTAGCCTACAAGGCAAAACCATTGCCAAAGCCAATGAAAAACTCATTGATATCGCTATTGAAGTGATTGAGCGTGATGGTAAGAGCCTTGATATCGATAAATACACTCCTATTCAAAATGGTGATGTCGTCATCGTTACTGGCCGCCGCAACCAAGTTCGTGAGTTTGCCAAAGAAATTGGCCGCGAAGTGCCAGTACCAGCCGGTATCGAGCTTATCGAAGAAAACCGCCAGCTTATTGCGACTGATTCCAAGCTGATTGGCAAAACCCTAGAACAGGTTAAGCGTGAAACCAACAATGATATCGCCCGTGGCGTATATATCACAGGTTACCAGCGTGGCGGCAACAACATCGAGATCACTCCAGATCTTGTGGTTAAGAAAAACGATGTTATCCAGCTGACTGGTTCAGCCAAAGACATCAACCGTGTCGAGAAAAACATTGGTAAACGCCTTGGCTCAGCTTTTGTTACCGACTATGTGTTCTTTGGTCTGGGTATGGTACTTGGCCTTCTGATTGGCATGATCAGCTTCAAGATTGCGGGTATCCCGGTCACTATCGGCTCAGGTGCAGGCTGTCTGATTTCAGGCCTAATGGTTGGCTGGTTGCGTAGCCGCAACCCTCGAGTGGCTTCGTTCCCACAGGGCGCTGCTAACTTTATCCGTGACTTCGGTCTAGCTGTATTCGTCGGTATCGTTGGCCTTGAGGCTGGCCCACAAGCTGTTGTTGCCGTTAAAGAAAATGGTTTGACCCTATTGCTGCTAGGTGTTTGCGTCACGCTTATTCCACAACTGGTTTCTTTCTTCTTCTCTTACTACATCCTGAGAATTAGAAACCCAATTGAAGCGCTTGGTTGTGTAACCGGTGGCCGCAGTGCAAACCCTGCATTTGCCGCCCTACTTGAAAAAGCAGGCAACTCAACACCGGTATTTACCTTCACAGTAACTTACGCGGTAGCAAACGTATTACTGACACTTTGGGGCCCAATTATTATCGGCATTATTAGTAAAAACGCCGGTATGTAATCCCCTTACTTAATTCGAAAAACATTAACTCAACACTTGCGGGTGTATTTGGGTCGGCCAATTACACCCCACCCTAAGAGAATAAAGATTATGACTACTGAAACTAACACTATCGACTTTTCAAAATTCGCGAACCTAAGCCCATTTGAGCTTAAAGATAAACTGATTGAAGTGGCACAAACAGTACCAGACCGTGCACTGCTAGATGCTGGCCGTGGTAACCCTAACTTCTTGGCAACGCTTCCTCGCCGCGCCTTCCTGCGCCTTGGTGACTTTGCCCTGGAAGAATCTGAGCGTACATACTCTTACCTAAACGGTGGTTTCGGTGGTATCCCTGACGGTGTTGGCATTGTTGAGCGCTTCGACACTTTTGCTAAGCAAAACGCTAACGCAGAAGGCGTGAAGTTCCTACAAAAAGCATTGAGTTACACTAAAGACCGCCTAGGTATCGATAAGCAAGTATTCCTTAACGAACTTGTGAATGCCTTCCTAGGCTGTAACTACCCAGTGCCAGATCGCATGCTAACCAACATCGAGCAAGTGGTTAAGCAATACATTGGCCAGGAAATGTATGGCAATATCCCAATGTCACACGATTTCGACCTATTCGCGACTGAAGGCGGTACAGCGTCAATGACCTATAGCTTCCAGTCTATGTTCAACAACGGCCTACTGAAAAAAGGTGACAAGATTGCGCTTATCACACCAATCTTCACTCCTTACCTGGAAATCCCAGAGCTGGCTGAATACGAACTAGAAATTGTTGAGCTTCGCCTAGATGAAGAAACATGGCAGCTACCGGATGCAGAAATTGCCAAGCTAGAAGACACGAATATCAAGCTTCTGTGCGTGGTTAACCCAGCAAACCCTGCATCGGTGAAAATGTCTGATGAGACACTAGACAAGATTGCAACGCTAATTGACACCAAGCGTAAAGATCTGTTCATCATTACTGATGATGTATACGGCACATTTGCAGATGATTTCGTATCTCTATTTGCTAAATGCCCATACAACACCCTATGTGTTTACTCATTCTCTAAATACTTCGGTGCAACAGGCTGGCGTCTGGGCGTTATCGGTATTCAACACAACAACGTGTTCGATGACGCACTACAGAACCAATCTGAAGAACAAAAACTACTGCTGGATGACCGTTATAAAACACTGACTCCAGAGCCTCGTACTATTAAATTTATCGACCGTATGGTTGCAGAAAGCCGTGGTGTTGCCCTTAACCACACAGCAGGCCTTTCTCTTCCACAGCAGGTTCAGATGGCACTATTCTCACTAGCTTGCCTAATGGATGCGGAAGAAACCTATAAAGATGCGTGTAAGAACATTATCCGCCAGCGTTACAACACCCTATACAAAAACATGGGTGTTGAAATGGAAAAAGATGTCAACCGCGTTGATTACTACACCCTACTAGACCTTGATGTACTGGGTGCCAAAATGTACGGCCAAGAGTTCGTTGACTGGTTCAAAGGCAACAACAAAGGTAAGGACTTCTTGTTCCGCCTTGCTCATGAGACCGGTGTAATCTTGCTACCGGGTAAAGGTTTCGACGTTGTACACGGATCGGTACGTGTATCACTGGCTAACCTGACTCACCACGAGTATGAGTTGATCGGCCGTGAAACCCGTAAGGTGCTAGATGAATACTACAATGACTTCATCACAGCCACACAAGCCTAAGTATTAATAACTGTGACTCCCCCTCACAGCGATTAATAAAATAAATTTAAGCCCAGCAAACATCCTGAGTGTTTGCTGGGCTCTTTTCTACTTGGAGGCTACTTTGACCCCTTTTTCATTTCTTCAACTACAAGCCTTTGTCACTGTCGCTCAAGCAAAAAGTTATAGTCGGGCTGCCATCCAACTTAAAAAAGATCGAAAAACTATCAGCGAGCTAGTCGAAAACTTTGAAATTAATGTCGGCTACCCAATGTTTCAAAAAGATGGTAGAACAATGAGCCTAACGCCACTTGGGTATAAACTCTATCTCAGAGCCCAAATACTCAGCGCAGATATCTTTGGATTCGAGCGTTACGCCCACTCTCTTTCTGAAGCTTCCAAATGCCCAGTATCCTTGTGTTTTGATGAAAGCATTCCAGAGCGCTGGCTAACGTTAACCCGCAACTTTTTTAGCGAGAAAAACATTCCACTTAATCTACTTAAAGTCTCTCGTGAACAAGGAGAAAAATTGCTTCGAAATGGCCGGTGCCAATATGGCTTATTTTTGGCTCGTGGACAGGTCCTTAATCCAGAGTTCCAATGGAAAGCAATGCCACAAATCGCTCTTTGTCCAGTGGCGAGTGAATCAACATTTTGTTTCGATAAGTATGCCTCAATCAAAGAGCTTTCACAGATAAAACAGAGGGTTTATTCAAGTAACCTAGAACCAAAATATTATTCAAACCTTCTGGTATCCGATAATTATGTGATAGAAAGTGACTTACAAATACTTATTCATGGTTTGCAGAGCGAACCGAGCTGGGCCTTTTTACCAGCTAGTCTACTGACAGCTCTTCCTGATGAAATCGATGTTGTTGCCGTCGACATAACAGCAGCCGGTTTGTACCAGCAACCAGTCTTACTTTGGGCTTCGACAGAGCCGCCATTCCTTAATGAAGTTATTGCTTTGCTTAAATCTGTCGAATGCTAAATAAGACTCTTTCATCAAATCCTCAAGCGAAAATTATTAAACAATATCATATAGATATAATTTCAATGTCGACAATTAAATCGGGGGGTTCTCCCCCGTGTGGTGGGTAGTTACCATAAAGGTTTTTCCTTAATCTAACTATACAAACAAACGAGGAAAATCATGAAACGTAAATTTATTGCAGCCTGCCTTACTGCAGCTATGACAACCGCTACCCTTCTCCCTGTAACATCAAATGCATGCACACGTATGCTTTGGAATAGTGAAAGTGATCTAGTTTTAGTCGGAAGGAACGAAGACTATTTCTCTGCCTCAGCTCCTACTTTGGTCAAAACACCACAAGGTGTAACGCGGTCTGGCAGCTCAAACGAAAACATTGCAACCATCGATTGGACAGTAAAGTATGGCAGTATCGCTGCCTTTGCTAATAATCGATTTCCAATGGATGGTATGAACGAAAAAGGGCTAACCGCACGTACACTCTACTTCAACGACGGTGCTATTGATGAAATCAATACAGAGCAAGAGCAAAAACCCGTTTTGGAAGGCGATCACTGGGTAAGCTACATATTGGATAATTTCGCCACCGTTGAAGAGGCAATTAAGGGTTTAGAAAAAGTGCGCCTCGTGGCGATTAAAGGTGGATATAGCTATTCAGCCAGCCCTAAGCACCTTTCAATGGCCGATGCATCTGGTGACTCTGCCATTGTTGAAATCCAAAACGGAGAAGTTAAGATTTTCCATGGTAGGGAGTACCAAGTCATGACTAACCCGCCAAAGATTCAAACCCAAATAGCTAAGGAAAAAGCTAATCAAATAGACCCTAATGACGGCAGTTTCCCTTCAACTTGGAGTGCAGAAGACCGTTACCAAAAAGCACAATATTGGTTGGATAACTTCCCATCAATCAAGGCAACTGATGATGTCAATGCAGCATACGGCTTTATGTATTCCGCATTAGGTAATACAGCCTTTGTTCCAGGCATTGCCCTTCCAGATGAGGATAAAGAGGTTGGAGAAAAAATTCTCAAGCACACCCAGGACAAAGACACATATGGTGTAGCAACTTACTTGCAGTCTATTTCTGACCTCACTAATTTGACCTACAGAATAAAATCCGTATTGGCTCCTGCAGATGTCTACATACATCTTTCGGATATTGATTTCAAACAAGGCAGTAAAGTAGAAGTGATCCCTCGTATTGATCGTTATGCTCAAAAAGGTATTGAAGGTAATATTTCAGACCAATTTATCGAAATCAATACTCTCGATATTTACGGTCAGGAAATAATTAATTAACCCTTTCACTTCATCGGCTTCTTGTCTTTTACAAGAAGCCGTTTCACTTTTCCTATTCTTCATTGATGAGGACTCAATCATCACATCATGATTTAAAATCATTCCTTTTTATCTTTATTATTACCCCGTCTTCAAGAGATGAACAAACCTGTAAATTTTCTTTTATGTTCAACTCTTCAATTATCAATTTTAAATTCAGAGTGAATAATGATCATGAGCAAATATGAAAAGCTAGACAACGAAGTAAAAGCCCTTTCTGATGTTATTTGGGATATGGCCTCAAATGTATGGGATTTTGCCGAGCTAAGTTATGAAGAATTCAAAAGCTCTGCTTATGAAAGTGCGGTATTGGAAAAGTTTGGCTTTGAAATTGTCGAGCGTGATATTGCAGGTCTTGCTACCTCATGGGTAGCCACTTGGGGTACGGGAAAGCCAGTGATTGGTTACCTTGTTGAATTTGATGCCTTACCGGGCCTTGGAAACGACACGGTACCTTTTCAGGAGCCAACCAAAAATGGTAACACCAACGGCCATGGTTGCGGTCATAACCTCATTGGTTCAAGCTCAATCGGTGCCGCTATCGCACTGAAAAACCATATGGAAAAAGAGAACATCCCCGGCACAATCAAAGTCTACGGTTGCCCAGCAGAAGAAGCGTTGAACGGTAAAAACTACATGGCTGCGACGGGCCTCTTTAACGACCTTGATATTTGCCTGCACAACCACCCAGCAATGGTTAACGCAGCCATCAACATGCACTCAACCGCTTCAATTGACTTGATCGTCGAATGGCACGGCGTCACAGCACACGCCGGTGTTGCCCCTTGGGATGGCCGTAGTGCTCTACATGCAGCTGAAATTTTCCTGATGTCTGCCAACATGATGCGTGAGCAGCTTGAACCAACAGGCCGCCTGCATTACCAAATCCTTGACGGTGGTAGCGCAGTAAATGTGGTGCCGGATCATGCAAAAGTGCTTGTTCGTTATCGTGGTAAAAGCGCCGAAAATGTCCGTAAACATAAGAACTGGCTGGAAGATATGGCCGAAGGCGCTGCACTATCTACCCAGACCAAAGCTGAAGTGACTAACCTAGGTGGCATTTATGACTGCCTACCGAATGATGTATTGGCGACATCTGTTACCGATCACATGCAGCGTTACTTCCCAATCGCTTGGACTGAGGAAGAACAGCAGTTTGCCAAATCCATTCAGCGTGAAATGGGCAAGCCGGAAGATGGCTTGGCTACCGATGTACTGCCGGTACAAACCGGGGTTGAAGTGGGTGGCTCTACCGATGTCGGTGATATCAGTTGGCAGGTGCCGACTATGGGTGTGATCTTCGCATCATGGCCTAAGCATATCCCACCACACCAGTGGGGCTGTACTGCCTGTAACGGTATGAGTATTGGTCAAAAAGCCGGTCTTCAAGCAGCCCATACTTTAGCAGCCCAAGGTTTGGAACTTATGACCAACCCTGAGCTAATCGAAAAAGCCAAACAAGACTTTGAAGCCAAGAAGAACGGCTTTGAATATCAATCGCTGAATGATTTTGACCAGAACCCACGTGGTAAGTTGGATGATCAAGCCTTGAACCATTATGAGTGCTGCCTTCATACCGCTCTTGAGCATTTTGGTATTGGCCACCAGCACAGCGAAAAGTGTAACCACTAATCGCAACATGCAACGAGATAAGCAAGTGCTGCATGGGCACTTGCTTACTTTTACTTTCCACTGGTAATCACACCCACAGAGAAGAACTGTAGTTATGGATCACACTGCTATTCTGATTGAAATTATCAGCGTTTTGGGCACGGCTGCTTTTGCCATATCTGCCGTTTTAGCGGCAGAAAAAAAAGAAATCGACCTGTTTGCCGTGATGGTACTAGGTATGATCACCGCCGTTGGCGGAGGCACCATAAGAGATTGCTTGTTAGATGTACCTATCTTCTGGGCCCAAGATCTCTCCTACATTTGGATAGCATTGGCCAGCAGTATCATCGGCTTTATCTTTTTTGGCTTACTGAAGAAAAAATGGATCAACCGTTTTTATTTGTATATTGATACCTTTGCCATCGCAATGTTTGGTATACAGGGGACAAACAAGGCCTGGGAGCTAGGATTTGGCATTCCTGCAGGACCAGTACTGCTAGGCGTCATCACCGCTGTTGGTGGGGGAATTATTAGGGATGTCCTGCTGCAACGCCCAACACTGTTATTTAGCAAAAACCTATATGCCATCCCGGTTACTATTGGCTGTACCCTGCATGCAATGATGCTTATGCTTCTCCCAGAAATTGGCAGTATCAGTGCCATTATCTCGATAGCCTTGATCATTTACATGCGCCACCTTTCAATCAATGACAAAATTACATTGCCTGAGTGGGCACTACTAGGATACAGAATCCAAAAATTTGAAAACTATCAAAATAAGTAACTCTTATTCAAAAAAAGGTGACTCTTTAGAGAGTCACCTTTTTTATTTTCTGCAATTACTGCATGGACAACAAACCGAATAACAGTATGACTGATACAGCAAAGGCAAATAAGATAATTCGCACACTTGCAATAACATAGTCTTTTTCATACCACTTAGTCTCTTGGTCATTGCTTGCCAAACGTTCAACTTCTCTTTTCAGTTCTTGAACGTCATACCGGAGGCGCGTCACCTCTTCAATTACTTGTTTTTCACTCATATCTTCATCTAAAAGCAGTTTCATCTCTATCGGGTTCATCGAAAAA
This sequence comes from Photobacterium rosenbergii, assembly GCF_003026455.1. Lineage (GTDB taxonomy): Bacteria > Pseudomonadota > Gammaproteobacteria > Enterobacterales > Vibrionaceae > Photobacterium > Photobacterium rosenbergii. The sequence continues at coordinate 476,682 of NZ_PYMB01000002.1, read as the reverse complement.
TAACCAAACCAATCAACCCTGTAAGGACACAGCCAAGAAAAATGGAAAAAACCAACATAAACCATGGGTGGTTGCTAGCCCATTGATTGATATCTTTCATCTGACTTACGGCCACCAATCAAGACGTTTCACTTTTTCACGTAGTTGCTCATTTTCTTTGCTCGACTCCCAAAGTAGTACTTCCAACTGGTGCCTGTCTAAGCAATGTTTGCCCAATGGTCTCTCTTGTGGATAATCGGTATTTCTAACCGCGAGGGAAAGAACATTTAAATCAATCGGTTTTGATAATGTAATGGCTGTGGGTTCAATACCTGTAAGATGTCGAAGCAATAAAGTTTTTGATAACTTTAATTTCATTTTAATCCTGAATATTAGTTGTATATAAAGCTATCCAATATTTTATATCAAGCGAATTTTAATCCATCATCTCCATTGATTGACCACACCCTCTGAATAAATCAGTGTTGTCACTTAACCCCTTCCAGTTGGAGGTAATTATCTGCAATCACCAAGCACAATACCTTTGCTAAACCACCATAAAACACGCCTCCATGGCAAAGATCGTCATGTGTTCAGAATGATTTAGATTGTAAACCGGTGTACAATTAAGACTTATTCTCAATAGGCATACATCGAATCTTCCGAATGACTGAGCTTCATGACTAAAACACAATTTTTCGCGCATTACCTGCGTATGAATCGCAAGTCATATATACTGGCGATTATCTTCATCTTTATGGTTAACTGGCTGCAGGTTGAGATACCGCGCTATATCCAATTGGCAATCGACCTCATCGGTAATGACTCTCCAAATGGCCATCACCAGTTAACCAACTATGTGGGTATGGTCGTCTTCATGGCTATTTCCATGGTTGTGGTGCGTATCTGGTCACGCATATACGGACTTAATCCAGGCCGAATCACAGAGGCTTCACTCAAAAATACCCTGCTGCAAAGGCTTAACCGCCTGCCGAACAGCTTTCACAGCCAATTCGCCTCTGGCAAACTTATTTCTATTATCAATAATGACCTAAACGGGATCCGGCTGCTGTTTGGCGTCGGCTTTTTGAATTTCGCCAATGCGCTAATGGCATTGTCCCTCACACCATTGTGGATGTGGCGTATCTCCCCCGAGCTAACGCTCTATTCGGTTGTGCCTATTGTTATCGCCTTTGTCATTTTCCGTATCGGTTTCAAAAAATTGAAAGAACTGCATATGGAGCATATGCGTCGGTTGCAAAACCTCTCGGCACAATTGATGAGCTATTTATCCGGTATTGATTTAATCAAAAGCGAGCAAATGTCTCCGTGGGTGAAAGAAGAGATAGAAACCCTCAACCAGCAGCTGCTACGCTGTCGCATGAAAATCACCCGCATCCAAGTTTTCTTTATGCCAGTGTTGGATTATGCCAATAACCTCATGAAAATCATGATATTGGGGCTTGGTGGCTATATGCTGGCCAAACAGCAACTAACCCTAGGTGAGATTACAGCCTTCCTTTCCTATTCGGTACTACTGGCTCTGCCACTGATGCAGCTAGGACGAATTGCGACTATCTACCAGCGAGGTATGGTTGGAGTCGAAAGCGTCCAAACCATCCTCAATGCTGAAGTTCCCGATCAGGATGATTTACGTTTACCGCAAAATGAGTTGGACTTGTTGAAAGCAAAGACTATCTCGGTGAGAAACCTAAGCTTCAGCTACCCTGGTGAAGACACGCTCATTCTCGACAACATCAGCTTTGATATTCCAGCAGGTAAAAAAGTCGGCGTACTTGGGAGTATCGGGGCAGGCAAAACGACTTTGGTTAACTGCCTGAACCACCATTTAGATACACCAACCGGTACTATTTTCCTTGGTGATAAAGATATTAGTACTTTTTCCCGCAGCGACCTGCGCCGCTATATCAAAACCATCACACAGGAGCCCTATTTATTCTCTGCCAGTGTAGAAGATAACATTCGCTTTGGTAGCCTTGACCCAGATATTGCCAAATCTCAAGTTGATGAGGTATTGGCACTGAGCCAACTATCTGGTGATGTCGAGCGCTTCGACCAAGGTGACCAAACCATGGTTGGCGAAAAAGGCATTATGCTCTCCGGTGGTCAGAAACAACGTTTAAGCATTGCTCGGGCACTGCTTGAACCGAGCGATTTAATTATTTTGGATAATGTCTTGTCTGCAGTCGATTACGAGACTGAACGCAAGATATTGGAAAGCCTGTTTGACCGACTACAGAATCAATCCGTGCTCGTTGTCTCCCACAGGGTTAATGCCCTTGAATATATGGACGAAATACTTGTGCTTAATGAAGGCAAAGTTATCTCCAAAGGTGATCACGCAACCCTACTCCAGACTTGTCCGTATTACTTGGAGACATGGAAACTGCAACAAAACGAAGCGGAGGCAGCATGCTAAAGGGTGTTGATGTTAAATACTTAAAGCATTTTTTAAAATTTGCCAAGAAATACAAAAGCTCTGCCATCCTCGGCGTTTCCATGCTGCCACTCACGGTAGCCACCAGTTTGTTGTTCCCTTGGCTGATTATTCAACTGATCGATACTCACCTCGCCCAAGATAATACCGATGGCATGTGGCTCTATATCACTGCCCTGCTTGCGGTGCTGATCATCGACTACATTGTTGATACCACCTATTCATACAACCTACGCAAAACAGGCCAGTACACCATTACCGATATGCGCTCTGTGCTTGTTGATCGTGTCTTAAGACTGCCCCGAAGCTACTTTGACAATACGCCAAATGGCGTCACCCTGTCGCGCCTGACCAGCGATCTTGAGACCATCGGCGAGACCTTTATCCAATCCGTTGTCGGCTTGGTACGGGATAGCCTCAATACCATCGCCCTGTTGGTAATGATGCTCTTTATCGATTGGCAGCTGACCCTGATTGTATTGCTTATCATGCCTCCGGTGATGTACCTGACTGTGTATGTTCGCAACCGCTTACGGGCACTACATTTGAAAACCCGCTCTTCATTGGCCCGTGGGATCGGCTATTTGCAGGAAGTGATTTTAGGCGTCAAAACCGTTCAGCTATACCGTGCAGAAGAAGCTGTTGAGCAAAAATACAAAGGCTATACCGATGAATTTTTGAAAGCGCAGAAAAAGGTCAACAAATATGATGCCGTTCTGTTCTCCTTCATTTCAGGTATTACCTCAATCACGGTAGCACTGATGATTTGGTACGGCTCTGGTCAGGTGCTTGAGGCATCACTGTCTCTTGGTGTGCTGATTGCCTTTATCAATACCCTGGAAAAGGTGTTTGTGCCTATCCGTGACTTCACCTCGCAGATCGCCTCGATTCAAAGCTCATTCGCAGCCTTCGATCATATCGAGGAATTGTTTGTCGAGCCGGTGGAAGAGGAAGGGCGGAATTTGCAGCCTAGCCACAAAGTTGAGAAGCAACTCAAAGAGTTTGTCAGCCTGGAGTTCAGGAATGTCAGCTTCCGCTACAAAGATGATGCCCCTTATGTGCTGAAAAACGTGTCCTTTATGTTAGAGAAAGGCCATCAGATTGCACTGGTTGGCTCAACCGGTTCAGGTAAGTCAACAATCATGCGTCTAATATCGAAAACCTACCAAGATTACGAAGGCAGCATTTTGCTTAATGGCATTGAGCTTTCTGAAATCTCCATCGATGATTCGGCCCACCTGTTTTCATTGATGATGCAGGATGTTCACCTGTTCGAGGAAACAATCCACTTCAATATCGCATTAGGTAAAGAAAACATATCCCGCGACCAAGTTGAGCAGTCTTCGCAGTATGTGTATGCCAATAGCTTTATCGAAAAGCTACCACGAGGCTATGACTTCCCGTTGGATAAAAACGGTTCAAACCTATCAGCAGGCCAAACACAGTTAATCTCCTTTGCCCGAGCAGTGGCACAAGGTGGGCAAGTCATGATGCTCGATGAAGCCACCAGCTCAGTCGATTCCATCACTGAAGATCTGATCCAAAAAGCCATGCAACGACTGTTCAAGGAGAAGACAGTTATTGCCATCGCCCACCGCCTGAGCACAGTGCGCCACTCGGATATGATCTTGGTACTTGAACAAGGCGAAATTGTCGAGCGAGGTAACCACCAAGAACTAGTAGACCAAAGCGGTGCCTATGCAGCCCTGCTCAATGACTCGGAACTGCGGGGGGATGAGTTGAAGGTTGCGAATTCGTAACCATGTAACCGTCTTACCCAATTCTTAATATGTCTATAAAGGGGAGCAAGCTCCCCTTTTTCTCCAGTGCACAGGGGCAGCTATTCCGATTTAACTTCCGTTTGGGCTTGCCTGAACCAGCTGAGCACCCTATTGAGATGTTGTTCGCCATACAAGCGAGTGAATTGCTGCGTGTAATGGTCTTTCTCTGTTTGCAACGCTTCAATTCGCTGCTCAATATATTCAGGCGTTAGCTCAAGGCCACACTCGACAGTAATGCAATGTTTCCACTCGGCAAAATTGGTTGGGATTATTGAAGAAGCCATCTGTAGTCACTCCATTAATGATGCATACATTGAAGATGTTCAAAATCACATTTGCTAGGTATTAGTCACAGCAAATACTCTCTGCACAAAGGGCTGTACTAATAAATTGAACAGCAGACCTGCTACGAATAAGGTAATGACGATACTGGCGCCACTTGGCAAGTCGTAATACGCCGAAGCCGCAATACCTGAAAGTATACCGACAACGCCGATACCAATACTGGCAACAAAGAAGTGGACTCCTTTGAGGGCTGAAGCGCACAAAGCAGGGATCACTAGCAGCGCGAACTCCAAATATATCCCAGTCAGCTTAACCGTGATGGGCATTAAAATAGCGAAAATAAGATAAAAGCCACTTCCTTGCATAAAGGTAGGTTTAAACCTAACCAGCATGAGCATTGCTGTGGTGATTAATGCCAAAGGCCAAACATCACCCCACGTAGACCAGAGCAACTGACCATTTAGGATTCCTTGGATAAAATCGGCACCATGTGGGTCTTTACTCACCAATATGATTGCCAGCGACGCTGAAACAACAAACAGGCTTCCGATCATGGGTTCCAAATGCTGCTTGTAGCGCTTTTCCATCAAAGCAATGACAGCGCACAACAGCAGTGACATTAGCCAAGGGCCAATCATCTCACCAAAGAAGGAACCTGAAAGAAGTGAGTATTGGCTCAACCCATAATGGCTTATCGCGGCTCCTAAAGCAGCGACCTGAGCCACTGCTAAATCAATAAAAATGATCTGTCGTTTCAGCACCTGCTGACCAAGCACGACATTACCGGCTAGCGCAATCAAACCGCAAAATATAGCGGGTAACAGCCATGCATATTCGGCCATGGTTTAAGCTCGCTCCGGTGAGGGTTCGACCAGTACATCCAACAAAGCATCGATTATTTTCTCGTACAATTGATCCAAGCTTTGCCCTTCGGAAACTGTCAGCGGAAGCTGGATGACAGGTTTACCTGTTCGTTGTTGCAGCCAAAATGCTGGCCGCTGATCCTGATGCGAGGAATACACTATCGCATCATAGGATTGTGGCTCCAACTTAGTTAACGAGTTCAAATGTGACGTCGTCGGCGACACGCCGGGCTTTGGCTCAAGATCCGCAACTTGTTCAATTTCGAGCCATTCAAATAGATAACGATAGTTCTCATGATAGCCAACGACCTGCTTACCTTTGAGCGGCGCGGCTTTTACATTCCATTCATTTAGCTTCTTTTGCCAATGAGAACGAAATTTCATGCCATTCAAGTGGTAAGTTTGCGCGTTCGCAGGATCGATAGCCTGTAAACGCTTTGAAATGGCTCGAGACAGAGGGATCATATCATTGGCAGCAAATTGGACATGGGGGTTGCCGTGGGCGTGGATGTCACCCATGCTCCGGTCAACATGGTCATGGGTATCTAGCATACGGACATAATCCGTTGCATAAATCATACTGTCTGCACCATTTTGAACGGCACTATTACTGCTTCTTGATTGAAGCATCGGCAGCCACCCGACTTCCAATTCGGCTCCCGAACACATCGCCATATCTGCTTGGCGCATTTTGGCAATTAATGAAGGGCGGGCTTGCACGTAGTGCGGATCTTGTTTGGCTGTTGTCGCAGAATAGATGGTTGCATCTGGAGCATGGCTAGCCAGAAACGCCTTCCATTCAGGTTCACATACAAAAATATTAAGTGCTAGCGCAGGTGAAGAAATGATGGCAGCCCCTGCTGCCATCATTGCTAAACTGCACTTACTAAAAGTCAGTTTAGAAAGCATGTGCTCCGTGTGCTCCAAATGTCATGACATATTGCAGTGTGAATACGTTGTCGGTATCGCTGTCTTGATTATCAACACGTGTGTATTGCGCGCGGATGGTGCCAAAATGGGAGGAATCCCATGCAACCATGGCGTCGAATTCTTTGTCGTTCAGGTCAGTAAAGTGCATATGGTCATCATGTGCATGGCCGTCATAACTTTCTGCTTCACCATAGCGAAGCCCTGCTGACCAACTCGGGTTGAAACGGTAAACACCCGAAACATAGTATGCGCTTAGGTTATCTGACGCCCCGTCCTCTTTGAATCGGCTGTCTACAACTTCATCCAGCCACATATACTCAGCAGACAAGGTGAAGTTTTGGTATTTGTAGTTACCATTTGGCGCCCACTTCCAAACAAAATCGGCACCGTACAAGTTTGAACCTGTCACTGCCGCACCGTGGTCGTGGTCATGCTCATCATCGTGGCCGTGATCATGATCTTCAAACTCCCTAACCTTACCGTCTTCATTGCGAAGATAGCTCAAGCCAAACTGCCAGCTTGATGACTCGGAAAAGTCATCACCTATTTTCAAGGTTGTGGTATAAACGCCAACTTTTGAGCCATCTTCAACAGCAGAGAGCCTGTCACCACTTAACGCTTCCACTCCAAATTTCACATAGAGGTCTGTTGGCAGCACTATGCTAGCCCTGACACCATCGTCATAGTAATGAGAGCCAAGAAAGGTTCGGTAAGCAACTGGGCGCTCAACAAAACTGTCTGTGTGCATATGTTGGCTGTTCAAGTAACCAAAGTCAGACAGGAACCGTCCCGCACGCACGTTCAAACCATATGGCAGAGCAAGTGTTTCAATGAAAGCTTCTTCCAGATTCAACTCTGTTTCATCACCGTGGCTTTCTAGCACAGCGGTAAGTGCGCCGTAGAACTTATCATCGATATTTGCAGACATGTTTAGCTCTGTGTGCCCCAAGCCAAACCCTTCTTCCCGTTCAGAATTATTTCGTTCGCCATCTTGGTAATAGCCATCCAAAACCACACCAATCTGGGGGTTAGAAAGAGTATCGGCCATAGCAGGTGAGACAAACATGCTACCAACAATGAGAGAGAGCATTTTTTTATTCACAACATTTTCCTTGTTTCGTTATGTTATAACATCATGTGTATATACGAATGTTATAACATAACATTTATATTAAACAAGATGGATACACGGCGTTTCAAGTTTTAACGCTTTGATCTTGATTCAGATATTGGATGTTAAAAGTAAGAATTTGTCGGTGGAATGGTATGGGTTAGGCCCAAAACGTGACTTCCTAGTCAAGGTCTCTGCTTTGTTTCTTGTAATGATGCTCTTTGACTTCTTTGAGCGTTTTAACCTCTATACTATATTCGGCTGTCGGCCTAGCCAGTAGCCGCGGTATGCCTATAGGCTCCCCAGATTCAAGACAATAGCCATATTCCCCGATACGGATACGTTCCAATGACTCTTGGATTTTGACCAATAGTTTTTGTTCTCTATCGACAATTCTCAATGCTAGTGCTGCTTGCTCTTCATAAGACGCTCTGTCATGTTCATCACTAAGTCCGCTCGAATTATTCATTTGCTCCTTTGCTTCCTCGATACGGGCCCTAGTAGTCTCATGCAGATCAACTAACCTCTGCTTGAAAAATTCAAGTTGAGATTCATTCATGTAGTCCGACTCTGGTGCTGATAAAATATCTTTTTCTGATAGTGTCACCGGTTGTTCTGAATTCATAATTTCCCCCAGTAGCGCTTTTCTAGTCGCCTTCACTCTCTGTCCAGAATCAAATAGCTCGCTGGTTATCCCCTACCTCCAGGCTGGAAATGGATCGCTCAATGTTGTCCAGTACACTTCTCCTTGTGATAATTCCGATTCAGATAACAAGCACTCATCAAGTGCCCTTGTCATTGCTTCTTGATCTAAGTTTTGACCTATGAAAACCAACTCCTGGCGCATATCGCCAAATGGTTCTACCCAGTTTTTCATTATCGCGGTGACATGCACTTCATCAGTCGGCCACTGATCCTCAGGCACTGATTTCCAAAACATGCCAGCAAAACCATAACGTGCTATACCCCCAGCCTGACTCCACTGCCCAGCATATTCTGGCCGTGAGGCTAACCAGAAATAACCTTTAGATCGTAATAGCTTCCCGTAGCTATGGGTGTTGTGTAAGAAACGATAAAACTTCTCAGGATGAAATGGTCGCCGAGCGACATAACTGAAGCTACCGATTCCGTACTCTTCGGTTTCCGGGACATGCTCCCCACGCATTTCCTTGAGCCAACCTGGCGCTTTTTGTGCACGCTCGAAATCAAACCGTCCAGTGTTTAACACATCATCAATATTCACATTGCCATTGGATATTGGAATAATCTGGGCGTGGGTATTGAGTGTTTTTAAAATAGCGATCAGCCTTTCAACCTCATGAGGTTCAACCAAGTCTGTTTTGCTGATCAGCAATACATCGGCAAATTCAACTTGGTCAATCAATAAATCTGCAACGCTACGCTCGTCATCTTCTCCCAATGATTCCCCCGTCTCTTGGAGGTACTTGGCTTCATCGAAGTCACGAATAAAATTGGAGGCATCGACTACTGTCACCATAGTATCCAACCTAGCGACATCGGACAGTGATACACCCTCGTCATCCTCAAACGTGAACGTCTCTGCAACTGGCAGTGGCTCGGAAATTCCAGTTGATTCAATCAATAAGTAATCAAAACGTCCGTCTTTGGATAATCTGTTCACTTCCAACAGCAAATCTTCGCGTAACGTACAGCAAATACACCCGTTACTCATTTCTACAAGCTGCTCTTCCTTGTGGCTCAGTGCGACCTCATTTTGTACCAACGAAACATCGATATTTATCTCGCTCATATCATTGACGATAACAGCGACCTTCTTGCCCTGGCGGTTATTTAGGATGTGGCTGAGCACCGTTGTTTTTCCGGCGCCAAGAAAGCCTGATAGTACAGTTACAGGTAGTTTAGTCATTGAGATACGTCTCCATTATAATAAAATCAACCTGTTACATATCTGTTATGTTATAACATCACCTCAATCTATTGAAGTCTAGACCAAACTTTCTCACTCTGAGAACTGTGCTAACTGTTATTTTAAAAGAAAGGATTTCTAACGCGCAGAAAGATCTGCTTTTTCCATGCGTTGATTTGTTATGACAGGATACGCTAATGAGAGTAGTTACAGTTTACTTTGGGGGTTGTTTTTTCACTTGTGCAGCAGTATTGCTGCACAAGTAAGCCTAGATTCATTTGATGAGAAGATTAGTGCTTATACCTAAAGGTATTACTATCATCAATAATTTCAATTTTGACCTGCGCCAAGCCTTTATTGATATCACCTATTTGAGCAAATGACCTATGTGAAAGATCAATGACTCGGCCTTTAGCAAAAGGGCCACGATCGTTGATTTTGACATCTACAGATTTGTTATTAGCGGTATTTGTCACCCTCACGATAGTCCCGAAAGGTAAGGTTCGATGGGCCGCTGTATTGGCTCTCATGTTAAACCGCTCACCACTTGCAGTACGCTTGCCGTGGTATTTATTACCGTACCACGAAGCTTGGCCAGCAAGCTGGTGTGACTTGGCATAGCTACGTGTTTTTTCATCAACTGCCGTCGTTGACGAACAACCTGCAAGCAAAGTAAAGATAAGAGCTGTAAAAAGAAGTTTGAATTTTGTCATGTCGTGTTTGTCTGTGACTTATTAAAGGGTTAAAGCGCGCACAATGCAAAAATATGCTCATCAGAGATGAACCACCCATTTTGCCATGGGCTATGTTCCTTTTGGTCAAGGTTAGGAAAGATATTGGAGTAAAAACAATAAATTCACTATAACGACTAATACTCCGCTTAGATTAAATGCAACTAAACGTCCTCTACGACTATAAGCACCAAACTATTTTTCATTAAGAAACAAAATGAAATAAATACCGCATTGACCCTTGTGTCGTTCCAGACTTTATCCTCTCGAACACTCCGTTAAACACAAACTTTTCAAAATTTAGGTGGTACAAAATGGGTGTTGGTTCTACTGACGGAATCGATCTTGAAAATAAAAGTATAGGGATGGCGCTGACCAAGTTCGCCGTGCCTTCTATCTTGGCCGTGTGGGTCTTTGCGCTCTACACCATGGTCGATGGAATGTTCGTCGGTCGCGGGGTTGGCCCCGAAGCGCTGGCTGCGGTGAACTTGTCACTCCCTTTCATCAATATCATGTTTGCCATTTCCATCCTGATCACTATTGGTGCGGGTACACTGGTCGGTAAGCTCAAGGGTGAAGGGAAAATTGGTCAAGCAAGCGAAATCTTCTCCCAGGCTATTTACTTCTTAGCTGGGTTCGGTGCGCTAGTATGCTTCTTGGCTTTCATTTTCGTCGAGGATGTTGCCTACCTGATGGGTGCGCGTGGCGAGTTGATCCCTATGGTTGCCGAGTATCTGGGTACCCTACTGTTTTTCCAAACCTTCTATCTGATGGCTTATTCCATGGAAGTGTTTGCGAAAATTGATGGCTTCCCACAACGTGAACTTGCCGCCATTTTGTGTGCTGCCGTAACCAATATCATCTTGGACTACGTGTTCATCATTCAGTGGGGCTGGGGTCTTCGTGGTGCTGCTATCGCAACAGGTTCTGCGCAAATGTTGCAAATGTGTTTGCTCATTCTTCACTACCGTAGCCGCTCGAGTAACCTGCGCTTTGTTCGAGTGATGCCTAAGCTCAAGAACATTATCCAGTATGTGAAAATCGGTACCCCTGACTCTATTACTGAGATGTCTGCCGGCTTCGTACTGATGGCATTTAACAATGCAATCTTGTTCCATTACGGTACCGCCGAACTGTCTGCGTTCAGTGTTATTGGTTACATCAACAACTTCATGCTGATCACCTACATTGGCCTGACCCAAGGTATGCAGCCGATTGTTACTTTCTCGCGTGGTAAGAAAGATCACGGCAGTATCCTTGCGGTTGCCCTGCTGACAGTCAAAGTTGCTCTGTTAATTGGTGGTATGTCAGCGCTAGTCGTATTCTTCTTCGGTGACAACATTGCAATGGGCTTCCTAGAAGATCCGGAGCTGGTTGCCATGTCTCACCAGTATATGAAGATATTCTCGCTAGGCTTTATCTTTATGGGAGTCAACACGGTTATCTCTGGGTTCTTTACAGCTCTGGAAGCACCTAAGCGTGCAGGCCTTATCTCCCTAATGCGCGGTTTCATTATGGTCATGCTGTTCCTATCGATGCTTCCGTTGTTCTTCGGTTCAGATTCCATCTGGTGGGTAACAGGCGCGGCAGAATTAGTCACTGTATTCGTTGCTATCATCATGTTCGCCAGGAAGATCAGCTTCCACCGTATCGGTCAGCCGGTTGCTGCTCCAAGCGCATAATCAACCAAACTCCCTCTCGCAGGATTTCCTGTGGGAGGGAACTCTTTAGCTACACTTCCCCCTCAAATTCTTCCATCCAATAATCTTGATTACGGTTAACAATTTTCCATGATTTGATTTGACCTTATTTCACTGGCGCGAGTAAGGTTTAAGTAACACATAATAAAAATAAGGCGCTAATTGTGGATGGGAATACGCTGTTTCATTATACCTCTACAGATGGGTTACTGGGCGTTATGCTCAACAAAGAGATCTGGTTTACCGACTATCAGTTCTTGAATGACAAAGGCGAGTTTAAAAAGGCGTTGCATGCCCTCACTGCTCGGCTGCGTGACTCGGAATATGCCCCGTGCAATAGTGTCCTTGAAATGTTCCTGCACCAAATCGAAACCCTCCATTCCATGTGTGTTTGTTCTTTTTCCGGTACCAGTGACTCACTCACCCAGTGGCGCTTTTATGGTGATGACTGTCGGGGAAGTTGTATTGGCTTTCGCTCCGATGTGCTCAAGAACAACACCAGTGACAGCCCCACAATGACCACATCCTCTCATTATTTCAGCGGCACCCTAATGCTGAGTGAGACATTCAAATGCAGTTACCAACCGCTGCACAGCTACATTGATGAAACTCTTCTTCAGTTCAAAGAGTTATTTGATTACTTCAATACCTTGGAAATACCGGATCAACGAGAGCAACAATACGCGCTGGAAGCCTTGGCTCCCCACCACAAGTCAGCATTATTTTCGCTACTCAAGAGGCTATTTGCCTGGAAGCACCACGACTTTATCAACGAAGACGAATCGCGGGCTATCGCGTTGGTCCCGCTCTGTGAACTAAGCTACCGGGTAAACCGAAACTTGATCACCCCCTACTACAAACGGACCCTAGAAGATGTGTTTTCGATGGAGTCAATCAAGGTGATTATTCTCGGCGCAAAATCCGATAGGAGAAATTCACTGGCAATTTCCAGTTTGACTTCGCAATACGGCGAACAGGCCTTGCTATGGGGCGCTAATGCCAAAGAACTATCGGAGATAAGGCCAGAGACCTATGAAGATGTCGGTCAATGTGCAAGGCATAAGACGCAATATAATTAACACCAGCCTGATCTGCTTGATTAAAAAGGCCTCTCAACTTGAGAGGCCTATGTTCATTTACAGCTGAACCATAAATGATTTATCGAGAGGAATACGGAATTCTTTGCCCATCATGTCGTAGACGTTGAAGCGGACAGTATTCCAGTTATCTTCAAAGTTATACTCAAACACACTGTCACCGGTTTCAAGGCTCTGGGTTAGGGTCCACTCTGTCGCGTAGCCCATCATTCCATTACCAAAATCCATATAAGGTGCGTCGGCAGGTACTCGGTATGGCACTGTCGATAGTTTCATCATACCGTTATGGACACTCGTAGGTTCGGTCAGTTTGCTCATAAAGTAACTCGCATGGACGTAACGGCTGTGCGCATTACCATTACCGATAGAACCGTAGTCTGTATCACGGTCTGCATCTACCCAGCGGGATTCAACCTCTTTACGCATATCGATATGTTGCTGCAGGGAAGGATCGTTGGTCATTACCATCGCATCTTCACCACGGTAGGTATGTAGACCATCTTCGTCCATCTCGATAACTAGACGGTCACCACTTTTATCCGTTACCGACCAGTGCAAGTTCATTTCCATCGGCATGCCTTCAAGGCTCAGGCGGCCAAAATCAAGATCCGGTAGCGCTTTGACGACTTCTTCAACCGAGGCATAATTGGTTAGTAGGTACTCACCGAAAGTGAACTGGGTGATTTGCGAACTCTTGGTGACAGGTTCCATCACCATTGATGGGTAGAACAAGGTGTTCACCTGCAAGCCTTCACTGTTTACACCGTCACCGACTAATTCACCGTAGGCGAAAACGGCAACAACATCATATTTAACCTGATACTCATCGCCCATCCCATTACCCTGGATAGAGCGCATTTCCCCTTTGTTGATATTGCCAAGCACTGGCTTGGTCGATTCAACCCAGTCCATGGTGCGGGTCGTCATGGTGCCCAGATCGGTATTCCACGCAATAGAGGTACAGGCATCGGCAACACTTGATAGTGAACCAGCGACAAGGACAGCGAGGGCAAGTGTCTTATATTTCATATTTGCTCCAATTTCACGTTTAGTTATGTCATTGACTTTAAAACGACAATGCAAAACGTAGAAATCAGGTCATGAGGATTTGATCCTCACTAGATACCATAATCATGGCTATGTTGGCGGAGCAGGGATATCGCCTCTTTGGCAACCGGACCGAAGAAGGCATTTCGTTGCCAGATATTGAGTGGAAACTGCAAGGTACTGTTGATTTCATCCAGTTCAATGGTGGCCAATTGCCCGGATTGCACATGTGGTTCGGCACAATGTCGTGGCACGATGGCCCACCCTTCCCCACTGAGAAGCAAATGCATCAGCACCTCAATGCTGCTGATTTCTTCGGCGTGGTTCGACAAGGTGAGTGTCTTGGCAAGGCCTGATGTTATGTAGTCCTCAAGCAATAGTTGCCTAGTCCGCTTCAGTGCTTTGAGATCAGTGAGTTGATTATATTTCATATAATCAGGCGTAGCACAGAGCACGAAAGGCATATTAAGCAAATAAGTAAACTGGATAGAAGTTGTCGCCTGACCAGCGGGGACTAACATGATAGCCATATCGGCCTCCCCTTCACTGAGGGCCAACCTCACATCCTCAATATTCTTTTGTCGCCAATGGACCTTAACCATAGGGAACTTAGTACGAACGCCTTTCATCACATCAGTAATTAGCCCCATCGGCACCAGCGAACTGTGGTATATGGTGATCTCACTTTCTATCCCCCGCTCGCGGTTTTGGCACAACTGCTCAAACGACCGGGTCGTCTCTGCCAAATTTTTTGCATGTTGGTAAAGTATTTGACCTTCTTCCGTCAACTGGGGATAGCGACTGGTGCGGTCAAAGAGTTCCATATTGGTTTCGATTTCTAGGTTAGTTACCACTTGGCCTAAAGTTGTACGGTGCTTTCCCAGTTGCTTCGCTGCGGCGCTAAAAGAGCCACAGTCTGCAACGGCAATAAATGCTTTTATTTGTTCATAGCTGATATTCATACAACCTTCACTTAGTCCGTACTCTACCCAAAATCTTAGCCCACCAATTACCACTTAAATATATCGCTAAAAAGCAGAATACCCACTGAATTATGTATGACTTACTGTTTTATTTCCCGGCTCTCTTGTTTAATCATTTTTATTCCGACCATGGCAAATCCAAGCTCCAAGAAGAGATAGACAACCAATAACCAATGCGGTATTCCATCGACAATTAAACTGCCTACCCGGCCTATTGCCAATCCCAACATAAATATCACTAAGCTATACAACGCGTGAAGCTTGTACTTTTTGGTAAAAGCACCCACCAGCCAAAATAAAGCTAAAGCCATATACAGCCCCATAATGGCACGAAATATATGAGTAACATTTGTTGGGGTAGCATCGATATCGAACAGGTAACGCAGTGATATTTCTGGCGCAACGCCATAAGAAAGGGCTATGGGCGTCAATCCACATGCTGCAACCAATAAAAATATACTTTGTGGTTTCATAGTGTTTTTGAGTTAATCAAACAATGCCAACAAGCATAGTCGGAGATTTAAGCAACCGTCACTGGAAGACTCAGCAACACCATGACTTCCGCATGTTCCGTATGGGGAAACATATCAAACCATTGTAATTGCTTAACCTCATACGGCTGCAAATTGAGTAAGTCCTGCTTCAATGTCTCAGGATTACAACTGGAGTAAATAATATAGTTCGGCGCCAATGAGATAAGTTGCTCAGTTAATGCTTGCCCCAACCCTCGACGTGGCGGATTGACCAACACCAACTCAGGTACACTTCCTTGCAACTGGGAAAATTGAGCAGAATCTAATGCATCAAACTCGAGGTTATTAATTCCGATCTGTGATGCTGAAAACTTGGCACTAGCAATCGCTTCAGGTTCAATCTCGATACCCACAACACGCTCGACATCACTTGCGCAGTGCAAGGCAAAGCCACCTACGCCGCAGAATAAATCCCACATAGAACGAGGAGCAAGTTCCCTGACCCACTGACGCGCCGTCGCATATAGCTGCTCTGCAACCTTCGGGTTGGTCTGGAAAAAGCTCTTTGGCCGGATCACCAGTGGTACATCATTAAATTGCTCGACCAAATGCTGGGCATCGGTAAGGAATATCTCTTCCTCACCTTCCAAACGCGCCATATGAACTGGCTGTAGGTTTACCGACACAACCTTTATTTGCGGCCAATCAATAAGCAATCGCTCAAGGTTTGCTTCAATCCGCGAAAGTGCATTTCGACTTTGCATCACAAACCTCAGCATGTACTCGCCCTTGCATTCAGTCCGGGTCAGCAGGATGTATTTGAGTTCACCCTTCTTTTTCGCCTTGTTATAAGGCGGAATACCTGCCACTCGAATCCATGTCTGCAAATAGGCCAATAATGCCTGCGTATCTTCAGGGTACAGTGGGCAATCACATAAACTAACTGGCTGGTTATCCGCACCTTCAATCCCCAACACTGGCTGATGCGCAGCACCGAGCACAACCATTTTAGCCTTGTTGCGACATCCCGTTTCCTCGCTTGTAACAACTAGGAGCCATTGCTGTGGCATGACTGTTGAGAGCAGTTGTTTAAGCTTTTCATCTTTTTGCTGGATTTGCTGCGGGTAAGGCATACCCGATAGGGAACAGGACTGGCAGCGCTGCTGCTCAAAGTGAGAACATTGCATGGAATTACGGCTATTGGAGAAAAGCCGCTAGTCTATTCCTTTCGCCAAAAAGCACCATTTGGGTTATAGATGAAGCTGATAAACAGGCTTTATGGAAGTGTTGGTATTATCAACAAGCAGTTATTGAACACTAGAAATTCAATGCCAGTTCAAAGAAACCAAACCCTGATTTTGCTAGCTTAGCGCAAACTCCAACGACCTCGCACTATCATGAAACTCAGCCAACTGAATGCTTTTAAAGCCATTATTGAATGCCAAACCGTTACAGCTGCTGCAGAGCGCCTTCATCTTAGCCAACCCGCTGTCAGTCGATTACTTTCAGCATTAGAACAACGCTTAGGCTTTAAATTATTCATTCGCAAAGGTAACCGCCTAGCACTTAGTGATGAAGGACAGGCCTTTTACCTTGAAGTCGCCAAAGTCTTCGATGCTGTTGCTGGGTTGGATCAGGCAGCCCACTCTATCCGTTCCACACATTTTGGCAGCCTGAACATTGCCGCTATGCCCCTGCTGTCCAATGCCTTTTTACCCCGTGTTGTCGCCACCTTTCTATCTCAGACACCCAAGCTAAAGCTCGGCTTTAAAACCTACCGTTCAGAAGATGTCATTCGACGAGTACAAAGCCAGACCACCGATATTGGCTTTGCCTTCGTTGATGAGATTATCTCAGGGGTAAAAGCCCAACGGGTCGAATGCGAATCTGTCTGCTTGGTACCCGCAAACTCCCCCCTTGCCAGAAGAAAGGTTATCGATATTTATGACATCGCTGATCAGGTGCTAATACGCCATGAGAAAGATGCCACACAGCGCCGTATAGACGCGTTGCTAAGACGGTACAACTTATCGACCATTGAGCATATCGAAGTGTCACTGGCCAGCACCGCAGCCGCCTTGGTGAAAGAAGGTGTCGGCATCGCCATTACCGACCCTTTTACTGCCGTTATTGATAGCGAGCATCCCAACGTGGTGATGCGGCCACTGGTGTTCAACCTCCCCATTGAGTTTGACATCCTCTACCCGGCACTCAAACCCATCCACCGCCATGCCGAGCACTTCATCGAGCAATTCATGCTGCTTGCCGACTCATTGGATGTTCAGTTAAAAATCGGCCCAATGCGAGACTTGGATAAATAGCTATTGGAATGACATCACACTTAGGAAGAGAATAGGCACCTCTTCTTTAATTGGTTAAAAATCATATTTATCAATCAATTAAATAAATACCGATTATGTAGCATTACTTTTTTGCATAGCAGTTTAATTCTTTGGTATTGGCGAGAAAGGGTGATAATTCCTTACTGTGGAGCCATAACGACGCACACAAAAAAGGAATAATTATGACTCATCGTGTCTCGATCATTGGCTCAGGAAATGCTGGCTTAACAGCAGCCTATCACTTCACAAAACATGGGGCAGATGTCTGCCTGTATGGCAGTCCGGGCTTTGACCAACCCCTTCAAGATATTGAACAACGCGGTGGTATTGAGGCCCTAGGCGATTTCAATGAAGTAGAGCTTACTTTCGCCGGGTTTGAACCTATCGACAAGATAAGCCGGGATCTGGGTGAAACATTGGCTTATGCCGACATCCTTGTTCTTCCTGTGCCTTCTTTCGCCCAAGAGCCGCTGTTTATCGATATGCTACCCCACTTGCGTGATGGCCAAATCATTATGCTAATGCCTGGAAACTACGGCTCCTTGGTACTGAATAGGATTAAGCATGAGCAGGGGTATGGCCAACTCGATATCACTTTTGTAGACGCGATTTCAATCCCTTGGGCGACGCGTATTGTTGGGCCCGCCCAACTGGCCATTTTGGGTATGAAGGAATTCCTGCCAGTCGCCGCTTTCCCGGCAACACGTACACAGGAGGCCATTAATGCCCTTCAAGTAGTGATGCCACTTCCTCTTACCCCGCTGAATAACGTGATTGAAGCGGGCCTTGAGAATATTAACTTCGGAGGTCACCCATTGCTTACCACCCTGAACATGGGGCTTCTGGAGAACTTTGATGGCCAATTCAATTACTACAAGGATTGCTGTTCTGTCTCTACCGCTAAAGCCGCTGCTGCAATGGAAAATGAACGCCTTACTATCGGTGGGCTTCTTGGCCTTACCCTAAAACCTGAATTAGAAGCGATGAACGCCCTGTACGGTATGGATTACAAAACCGTCTATGAAGTCAACCGTACTTCAGAGACCCACGGCAAGCTAAACAGTGCGCCAAACTCGGCCAGTAACCGCTACATCACCGAAGATGCCGCCTACCTGTTGGTGCCTTGCTATGAGCTAGCCCAATTAACCGGTGTAGAGACCCCAATGATCACTGCTTGCCTGCATATTGATAACGCTTATAACGATACAGATTACTTCACCACAGGCCGTACATTGAAAAAAATGGGGCTGGATAACCTGTCAGCCCAAGAAATTATGGACTTTGTAGCGTAAGCGCACTTTACAAATATGGGGCCATTGGCCCCATAAAGGACTGAACAATGAGCAAATTTAAATTCCCCTCTGCCTACACCATCTTAATGCTGCTTACGGTGCTAATGGCGCTGCTTACCTGGCTGATCCCTGCGGGTCAATATCAAATGCAACTCAATGAAACATTGGGTAAATTGGTACCGGTTGTTGGGTCATACCAGACCGTTGAATCAAACCCGCAAGGCATCATTGATATCTTGATGGCACCGATTCAAGGCTTTTACGACCCGTCTGACTATGTTGCCAGAGCGGTTGATGTGGCCTTATTTGTGCTGGTCATTGGTGGTTTCTTGGCTGTAGTCACAGAAACGGGTGCCATTGATGCAGGTATCGCGGGCACAATGAAACGTTTAGCCGGGCGTGAGAAATGGATGATCCCGATCCTTATGGGCCTGTTTGCCCTCGGCGGCACTGTATATGGCATGGCGGAAGAAACCATCCCCTTCTACGCCTTGCTTATTCCCGTCATGATTGCAGCAGGTTACGACAGCATTGTTGGCGTGGCGATTATCATGGTTGGGGCCGGGATAGGTTGCTTGGGTTCAACCATAAACCCCTTTGCCACTGTGATCGCGTCTAATGCGGCGGAAATTAATTTCATGGAAGGGTTTGCCCTCCGTGCCGTGATCCTCATCCTTGGCTGGCTACTGTGTGTATTTTATGTCATGCGCTATGCCGAACGTGTAAAACAAGACCCGTCACGCTCAATCGTCGCCCACCAGCATGACGACAACCTTAATCATTTCCTACATGGAAAACAGCAGAAAACCCCTGAACTGACCAACACCCGCAAAGCCGTGCTTGCCATTTTCGCGCTAACATTTGCCGTAATGATGTGGGGCGTATCCGCTGCTGGTTGGTGGATGGCGGAATTGTCTGCTCTATTCATTGGTTCTAGTCTTGTTGTTGGTTTCGTCGGTCGGTTGTCTGAAGTCGAAATCACCGACAGCTTTGTTAATGGAGCTAGGGATTTACTTGGCGTCGCATTAATTATCGCCATCGCCCGAGGTCTTGTTGTTGTCATGGACAACGGCAATATTACCCATACCATCCTCAACTATGCAGAAGGTCTATTGGGCGGCTTAAACGAAATCGCCTTCATCAATGCAATTTATTGGGTTGAAGCAGTCCTCTGCCTAGTTGTGCCATCATCTTCTGGCCTAGCCGTGCTTTCAATGCCTGTACTTGCCCCTCTTGCAGACTTTGCAGGTGTTAGCCGAGAACTGGTTGTGACTGCGTTCCAGTCCGCTTCAGGGCTTCCTAACCTCGTCACACCAACTTCTGGCGTGGTAATGGGTGGCCTAGCAATTGGACGGGTTGCCTACTCCTCATGGCTACGTTTCATTGGCCCACTTATTGGTATCCTGACCCTTATGATCATGGCCTTACTCAGTATTGGTGTGGTGATCGCCTAACTGTCATCAGCCTTATCTGTCCCAAGCAATATCGAAAATGATTATGGATAATTTCATCCATAATCATTGGAGTTTTTGACTCTTTCCCACTACCTGCCAAACCTTCATTATACTTTCCATCAAACATACGGTTCGAGGTCATCATGAAAGCAGTCGGTTATCAGCGCAATCTACCAATCCAAGACGAAGCATCACTACAGGACATTACGTTAGACACGCCAACGGCGACAGGTCATGACTTGCTGGTTGAAGTTCAGGCTATCTCAGTTAACCCAGCGGATTACAAGATACGCCAAGGGGTGCCTGCTGAAGACGGTAGCTGGAAAGTCATTGGGTGGGACGCTACAGGTATCGTAAAAGCCGTCGGTGAGAATGTGACATTATTCAAGCCAGGTGACAAAGTCTGGTATGCCGGTGATATTTCTCGCTCAGGTAGCTATGCCGAAATTCAGTTGGTCGATGAGCGTATTGTTGGCAAGATGCCTCAATCTCTCTCTTTTGCTGATGCTGCAGCCCTGCCGCTCACTTCGATTACGGCGTGGGAACTCCTATTCGACCGCCTCAATGTCGTCAGAACAGACCCAAACAAGCGTATTCTTGTCATCGGTGCTGCTGGCGGTGTGGGTTCTATTATGGTTCAGCTTATCAAACAACTCACCGATCTGGAGTTGATTGCAACCGCTTCTCGTCCCGAGACTATTGATTGGCTCAAGGACTTGGGTGCCGACCATATCATCAACCACCGTAACCCTTTGAGTGAAGAATTTGAAAAACATGGCCTTGCTGAGGTTGACTATGTGGTGAGCCTTAACAACACCGAACAGCACATCGGTGAGATCGTGAAGGTCATCAAACCCCAAGGTCAATTTGCCTTGATTGATGATCCGGCATCGTTAGATATTGTTCCCTTCAAGACCAAATGTGTGTCGATTCATTGGGAATTAATGTTTACCCGCTCGCTGTTCCAAACAGAGGATATGCAAGAGCAACATGAATTACTCAACGAAGTATCCGCGATGATCGACAATGGTGATATCAAAACGACTGTCGGTGATCACTTCGGTCAGATCAATGCAGCAAACCTTCGCAAAGCCCATGAGTTTTTGGAAACAGGCAAAGCCAAGGGCAAGATTGTACTAGAAGGGTTTTAAGCGATTACCCGAGTAGTATCAAATGAATCAACGGGCGCTCATTATGACATTGAGCGCCCGTTTTTATTATGGCTATTAACTAGCGATACATCGATGCATAGCCAGGCACATGGCTCACCCAGCGTGGTGGGTCGCCAATGTCATCTTGGAATGCCTGAATAAACTCCCGTACCAGTGGGGTTTGCTTACGGTGTGGATATACTGCATACACCGCTTTGTCTTTGCTGGAGAGCACATAATCCGTCAGCAGGGTTACTATCCCCTGCTCGCCGATATTTTGATTGAGGTTGTAGAGGTCAATCACCGCATAACCCAAGCCATCCCTGACACCAGCGACCATCATCCGCACGTCACTGACCTTATAACTCCCTTTCATCTTGTAGCTTTTGAAGTCGTCACCATGCGGTTTTTCACTGATCACTAATTGATCCAAGGTAGTATCGGCATTGCTGTAAATCACAGCAGGAAGCTCCACTAACTCTTCCGGCGTAGTTGGCCTACCATGCCCCTGCAAAAACGCTTCAGAAGCAATAATCGCAAAATGGGTATTGGCAATTTTTTTTGCGATCAAGTTAGACTCTGCCAGCTTACCTATCCGGAAGGCCAAGTCGTAATGGTCGGCAATAATATCGGCCTTTTTATCATCCAGCGACAGGGTCACGTTAACATCAGGATATTTCTGCATAAACTGGGAGATAACCGGTTGCAGGTACTCCTGACCAAGAAAAACCGGCGAGGTAATTTTAATTGTCCCTTTAGGGGTCGATTGGTAGGAGTCAGCAATATTGTGAATGTTATCGAGCGTGTCTATCAGCACATGAGCCTGCCCCAGAATCTCTTCACCAGCCGGAGTGAGTGCAAACGAACGGGTTGACCGGTTTAGCAACTGAACCCCAAGGCTCGCTTCGAGCTTTTTGATTTGCTTGGAGAGCGAGGAGTTATCCATATCGTGCAGGGCGGCAGCTTTTGAAAACGATCCCTGTTGGACAACATCGAGAAACAGAGACAGCTGGTTGGTGATGGACATTGAGAACCCTTATCCATGGACGGTAAGACAGGTATTTTCAAGCATAACAAAACCATGGCGAAGAGAAAAAGCTAAGTGCCACAATCATCACCATTGTGGCACTTTAACGTTATCGGGATAAGTCGTAGCGGTTCTCGTAATCACTCAAAGTATTACAAGGGTATGGGAAGTCCTCGATATCAGTGCCGTTTTGATAGAACGCCCAACCCAGTTTACCGAGTTTTAATTTCCCTGCCTTGGCATCGTCTTTATCCCACTCACAAATAGTGTCTTCGATGATGCTTTGTGTGTCGTTCAACCCTAGTTCCGGCAACTGTCCTAGCTCAGCGGTTGTTTTGCCGCTACCCCCCAACACATAGTCGTCTGACAGGCTGACCATATAGCGTGAGGCATCAAGTACTACCTGTACATATTCTTCAATAGTATCGGCGTCAGAGACTTGAATAACATCGCGCAGTTCTTCCGCCCAATAATATTCAAGGAATGGGATAGACTCCGCACTGCCTTTGTGCCAACCAATATCACGGGTATAGTAAACAAGCGCACGGTAATCATCGTTGATGAGGCCATTTGGATTTGTAGCACTCGCATACCCTAGGTCTTGTGGTAGCTCGCTTGGCTCAATCGCATTACCGTTATCGAACAAATAGACATTTTTGGTTTCTTGCATCTTCTGCCAAAACGTTGCCATATCGGAGCGGGTGTTATCAGCATTGAAGGCGAAATTTTCATCTACCCGAACCAATATTCGGGTGTCTTTTCCGCCACCTTCCATATCATGAAAACGGCTGAAAGTATGGTGGCCGTCCGTTAGGTAAAGGGCACCATCCGGTCCTACGATAACCGTGTTAACCCACCCCATAATGCGTTCTACGCCGTTTTGGTCTTGAGATATTTCACCGTCAGATTCACGAGGGTCTTTACAGACGAAACTGTCAGGGTCGTTAAAGTCACTGTTCTCATCAAAGAATTCTACGGAATCACGAAGGCCGTAGGTTTCACAAAATTCTTCGAAAAGTTTCTTTTCCTCAAACTGCCAGCGACCAAGCTTATAGCCATTCTGTAATTGGCCTATCGTCTTTTGCGTCGGCATAAGATCCCCAACACTTACCCAATGTACTTCGCCTGCATTAAAGCGGAGATATTCTTCTTTGCCTTTTTCACCAAGGGTTATATTACTCTCACTACTATTGCTGCTACATCCAGCCAAAAGACCTGCAACAACGAACGCCAATACCGCTTTTTTCATCTCAGCCCTAAATCTATTTGATAGTAAAAATCGATAAAAGATACTAATTCAGTTTAATGACGTATTTCTTACAGAACCTTTAAAACCGGTTTATAAAGATAAGTTAAAAATTGACCTTAAATATCTGTTGGTCTCTATTTTTCATAAGTATCATTTTACTTTGGGGGACAATATCTTTGATATGTGATGTACGTTTGCAGGTATCAATCTATATGCACCATAAGTGCGCCAAGTCAGCTCAGTGGTCATTACAATGGACAGTATGGAAATAATATTGCTGCTGAGACACCCAATGAATTGTATTGCTACCCAACAATGCATAAGGAAGCCACCAATATGTCTAGATTTTACGTATTTATCTTTCTTTTCCTATCTTCCTTCAAAGCCTACTCTATTGGCTTAAACTTCAATGATGTCGCCGATCAGGCGCTGCTGAGGCAAGTAACCACCATCGAGATTCTTTACGCCTTACAGCCTCACGTTAATTGGGAGAAAACCCAAACCTATCGGGCCCCTTCTAAATTAGACAATGGTAATAATATGTGCACGTATCAAAATATCATGGAATGCGAGCAGAAGACCGAGATCCATTTTGCGATAAAGCTTTTCAATTAAACTTAATTTCTTTCTTGGGGTAAGTTGTCGCTCCTAATTAGGAGCGACATGTACATTGCTTTGATAGTTTGCCAAATACCTACTTAGACAAGAAAGGAATCGTTTTTTGGCTAAATGGTTCAAGGGACGGAAATAAACTATCAAAGTCACCGTTAAACCCAAACCATTCAGCCAATGAAGCATTAACCTGATCGGCGGCGATCTCCGGGATCAAACGGCCATTGTTGTAGTCATATTCGCTGCCCGGTGTTAAATCAGGCCACTTACCATAAGCCTTACCGCCATTAACTGCGCCGCCCATTACCAACTGATGCCCTGCCCAACCATGGTCGGTGCCAGTATTATTTGCCATAAGGCGGCGACCAAAGTCAGACATGGTAAAGGTCGTCACGTTATCCAGCATGTTGATGCCTTTTAACTCTTGGTAGAAGTCGGCCATCGCATCAGAAAGTTGCTCCAATAGTGCATGATGGGCATTCTTTTGGTTGTGGTGGGTGTCAAAACCTCCCAAACCTACAAAATAAATTTGCCGGTGGTGACCCATTTCAGCATGCTTTTCAATCAGCTTAGCTGTGGTGTGAAGCTGCTCACCCAATGACGAGCGAACCGTATCATCGTCTTCCTCTCCCAGCAGCCCAGCCAACTCTTCATTTTGCAAGTATCGGCTCGACATTACGTCGGTATAGTTATCTTTGAACAGGTTATTGAACTGGCGATTGAAGTGATACTTCATCGCATCCAAACGCTCCCCCTGATCCAATCCATTGTATTTACCGGGACCACCACCGGTCATCACCATTTGCTCATAAACGTCATTGCGTAGCCATTTCTGCTCACCATTCAACGACATCATTGGGGATAGGTCATGGGACATATAAACGCTTTCAACCATGCGCCCCGCCCAACCGAGTTTATCTTCCATGTTAAGAGCGCCGGACTGCCACATTTGTTGCTGGAGGTTATGCGCCATCAAAAAGTCAGGGACAGAGTGCGGATTATCTTCTCCGATAATCGGCCCGATAAGCTGACCAGAGTTAACAATAACGGTGGCGTTGTTATCGCGATAGATATCCTGCAGGCTTTCCATGGCTGGGTGCAGTCCCAGCCTTACCTGTGGCCGGTTGCCTCCAGTTTCGGAGCTAATACCAATATCTACCAGTTCATGCTTTTCAACCGCCAAGGTCGGTCTTGCATCCCTATACGTTTGGTAATGCTCATCTACCGGTACCACCATGTTGTAGGCATCGTTGCCGCCAAACAGAAAGATACAGACCAGAGCTTTAAACCCTTCCTCTCCAGCTACCGCTTGCTTACTGACAGACAAGCCCGGTACAGCCGATAAAGCACCAAGTGCAGTAGAGCTTTTTAGAAAGTGGCGTCGTGACATTTTCATCTTGGGTAACTCCTACTCTTGGCAACGAAAATCAGGGGAACATTGAATAGCAAACAGCGTGGCGAACGTTCTTCTATCGGTGCCAATATTGTCAGCTGTCATCTCGATAAGCAGGTTTTCTAGGTAGTGGTGTAAATCATCAGACATCAACCCAAAGAAGATCCGCTCGTTGATCCATGCCATATATTCTTCAGGCTTTTCGACCCGGTTTTCTAGCGGAGTGCGATCCCACGTCCACTGCCTTTCACCCGTGTACCGATGAGATAGAATTAAATCCCACATTTTGTTAGAGATGCGACGCATGGAATCCATCGTGTGAATGTTGAATTCCGGCGCGGTAAGCTCTTTATTGGCAATCTCGCCTTTCGGGGCGTAATCAGGCTCATAAAAATTAAATACGCTCGGGGCCTGCAATGGTGCTTGACCGAAGTTATTTTGCAGCCCTGGGAAATCCCACCAACGGCGAGAGTCATTACTCTTCACGTTCAATGCCCGGCAAAAGTTGGTCATTGCAATGACTGGCTCTTTAACCTTACCGAAGTTACGCGGGTTAGAGCCAAAATTCTGGTGATCGGCCATTGCACGGCCTTCAAGCAAATCTTCATCAAGAAGAATGGCTTTAATCACCGCCTTCATGTTGCCGCGCACACCTTCACCATCATCAATAAAGACCCGAGCGACCCGTTCGATATAGTCGCGGCGCGGGTTACTGATGGTTAAGCGCTGAATTAACAGCCTTGAGATAAATACCGGCGTATTGGGTTGTTGGTACAAAAGCGAAATGGCCTGATCCAGATCATCTGCTGCACTTTGACCGGCAACAAAGTCAGAACCTAATACTGACTTTGCTCCATCATCATGCCAATCTGGATTATTTATCATGGACTTGGTGTTGCTGTTACTACCATCGGCGTCCTTGTCTTTGCGCCAACCAGTCAATACCCGAGAGAGCTCTTCAACATCTTGTTGGGAATAAGTAGGGATCGGCTTGCCTTGATTATCTAATTTAGGCTGGCCATTGATATTTAATTGCCATAACCCAATAGAAAATAACTGCATCACTTCACGGGCATAGTTTTCATCCGGAAACGTATTATTTTGCTCATTATGGGCCCGGCTTCCGTCAAGGGTCAAAAATTGCCCCATCGCAGGGTGCAAGGTCACTGCCTTTAATATTTCATCAAAACGCGAGAATGCATTTCTTACCAATACATCGTAATACGAAGCCAGCCCTTCCCCACCGGGGCCACCATTATTCGACACCACAAATATCTGACTAAGGGCGAAGGCGACCCGTTGACGAAGCTGATCGCCTCCGGCGATAGAACGCTGCCACCAGGCACTCATGCGTGCACTTTCGTTGAGTGGCTCCCCAGTATCCTCCGCCACTTTTCGAGCGAGGTTCAAATGCATATTTTGACGTGAAAACTGGTCTTCAAACCAACCCTCTATTCCACCATCGAAATCAAGAAGCTTTTCGACATCGCCATTCTTAGGGCCAAACGTCGACCGATACAGGAACTTTGCCGCCTGAACCGGATCATTAATTGATGTTACCACTGCTCTTCCTTATTGATTTAACCAGCGTCTTTACGCCTATTTCTTTAAGCGGCTAAATAATAAAAAGGGTGATAACAGCAAATGTTTATTTTCCGTCAATTCATTTATATCTGAATGAAGAATGGAAACAGAGTAACAAATAAAAAATTCTTACATTTAGCCGTTTAAGAAATTAACACTTTCTTGAAAATGCGATGATAAAAGAGAATAACAAGGAGACTATATTTCGCTTGTAGTATGACGGTGACATACGAAAAGAACCAGCGTCATGCTGGCTCTTTTTCTCTCCCACAAAGGCTCTCTAGCTTAAAGAAAATCTAACGTATTTTGTGGGAATGTCTTTAATGACGGGAATAGCTTTTCCAGATCCCCTTGATAACCAAACCAATTTGCCAATGTTGCATTGACTTGATCGGCTGCGATCTCAGGGATCAAGCGACCATTGTTATAGTCATATTCACTACCCGGCGTTAGATCTGGCCAGTTGCCATAGGCTTTGCCTCCTTTGACTGCGCCGCCTACGACCAATTGGTGTCCCGCCCAACCGTGATCAGTCCCCGACTCATTAGCCATGATTCGGCGACCAAAATCAGACATGGTAAACGCAGTGACTTTGTCCGATAGTCCTTGCCGTTTCATCTCGATATAAAAGGCTGCCAACGCATCAGATACTTGGCCTAGCAATCCCGCATGCGCTTCTGCTTGATCTTTATGGGTATCAAATCCACCCAAACCGACAAAAAAGATCTGACGATTATGCTTGAGTTCCGGGGCACTCCTGACCTTGATCAACTTGGCCGTGGTGTGAAGCATATTGCCCAGTTTGGTTTGTGGGAAGCCATCCAGATCCCCAACAGTAGCCAAGGCCTCATCCAATGCATCATTTTCGTAGTAGCGATTTGCCATAGTCGTCGAGTAGTTATCCGCATACAGATTGGCAAACTTCTCCTCGAAATGGCGCATCATTGCGCCTACACGATCGCTGTTGTTCATGCCGTTATAGTTACCGGCCCCATCACTGGTCATCACTAAAGGCTCAACATAGTTATTACGAAGCCATTTCTGCTCGCCGTTCAACGACATCAGGGGCGATAAACTGCCAGACAGGTTCATCTCCTCAACCATGCGACCGGCCCAACCCAGTTTGTCATTCATATTCTCTGCACCAGACTGCCACATAGTTTGCTGCAGGTTATGCGCCATCAAGAAGTCAGGAACCCTGGCGTTTGAGCTACCCGCGCCTATAATCGGCTCAACTAACTGCCCTGAATTAACAATGGCAGTAGCACTGCCTTCGTCAAAAGCAGATTTCAAACTTTCCATTGCCGGATGCAACCCCAGTTGAATACCGTTACCTGTGGCAATGTTGAGGGGAACCAACTCTTTTTGGTCAATGGCCAAATTGGGCCTTGCTTGCCAGTATGCCTGATAGGCACTGTCAGTGGTGGGGATTACCATGTTGTAAGCATCGTTGCCGCCAAACAGGAAGACACAAACCAACGCTTTGTAATCTTCTTCAGAGGCACGGGCCATATTCAAGCCTGTCAGAGATGGCGCAACCGAGGTCGCACTAAGAGCTACCGAGCTTTTCAGGAAGTGTCGACGTGATAATTTCATGATTTACTCCTGACAGCGAAATTCTGGCGAACATTGAACGGCAAACAGCGTATCGTTAATCTTTCGATCCTCACTACGATTGGCTGCACTCATTTCATCCAACATTTGGCGAACAAAACCGGCTAGCTCAGCCGACATCAATCCGGCAAATAAACGCTCATTGAGTAATGCTATATATTCGTCAGGCTTGTTCACCCGATTCTCGAACTGTGAGCGATTCCAAGACCAATGCTTTTGTTTGGTGCTGTCATGGGACAGTATCAGGGTCCACATCCGGTTTGAGATACGGCGCATACTGTCCATCGAAAGAATGGCAAATTCAGGGGCAGACAATTGCTTATCCGTGATTTCCCCTTTGGGTGCATAATCAGGTTCATAGAAGTTGAATACGCTAGGGGCTCGAAGTGGTGCCTGGCCAAAGTTACTCTGGGTGCCTGGGAAGTCCCACCAGCGGTTTGGATCGTTGCTCTTGACGTTAAAAGCACGGCATAGGTTCGCCATTGCGATGACGGGTTCTTTGACTTTTCCGAAATTACGGCCATTGGAGCCATGGTTTTGATGATCCGCCATTGCTTTTCCGTCGAGGATATCCTGATCAAGCAAGATAGCTCTTATTACTGCAGCCATGTCACCACGAACACCTTTGCCGTTATTTTTGAACACATCCGCCACCCGCTGGACATAAGAACGGCGAGGATTGCTGATAGTCAGCCTTTTTATCAGCAACACAGAGATAAACATTGGAGTATTGCGATGATTGAATAACAGATCGAGTGCTTGCGATAAATCTTGCTCTGGCGACTGGCCCTCTGGGAAAGTTTGCCCCAACACCCGCTTTTCGCCAAAGTCATGGCGACGGTGATCGGCATACATCGGCTTGAAGTAGGTATCTCGCCGCCAACCTGTCAGTACCCTTGCCAACTCTTCTACATCCTGCTGGGTGTAGGTCGGTTCTTTATTACCCTGGCTATCAAGCTTTGGCATACCGTTATTTTGCAACTGCCACAAACCTAGGCTGAATAACTGCATTACCTCCCGGGCGTAGTTTTCATCCGGGAAGGTATTTTTCTCGGCATCGGCCTTGCGGCTACCTTCCAAAGTCAAAAATTTCCCCATCGCCGGGCTTAGCGTGACGGCTTCGAGGAGATCGCGGAAGTTGCCAAAAGCATGTTTAATCAATACATCATAGTATTCGGCCATGGCTTCAGAGTTTGGTCCCCCGCTCCTTGAAACCACGAAAATCTGGCTTAATGCATAGGCCACCCGCTGCCTTAGTTGGTCGCCTGCCGTTAGACTGCGGTTCCACCACGCACTCAAGCGGGCATTTTCGTTGATGTTGTCGTTGCTGGCCTTTGCGTATTGCTCCGTCAAAGGACGATGCAAACGCCAGTTTCGGGTAAATTGGTCATTGAGCCAGGCCTCTTGCCCCATATTTAAAAAACTTTCAACATCTCCGAGTTTAGGACCGAAGGTGGCTCGATACAGGAATTTTGCCGCCTGTTCCGTTTCATATATTGAGCTAGCCACGGTACATACCTCTCTCCTTAATCATTGTTGTTTTTGAGGGATTTATTCAACATTAATAATGATTCAGAAGTATCAATAGAAGAAATGAATATCCTTATTTTGGGACTAAAGTAGCAAATAGCTGAGTCTAGGATATCTGGAATTGAAATGGGATACGTACGTTGAAGAGGTGAAAAAGGCGGGATTTACCCGCCTTAATATCAAGCAAAATAAAAAGTATTAACTTTTGCTTTGCTGCTTTGCAATCTGCGCTTTGACTATTGGCCGAAGCTGCTCAATAGACATATAACCCGGGATGATTTCCGTACCCATGATCATGGCCGGCGTACCTCGCAAACCTAATTCGCTAAACATCTGATAGTTCTTATCTATCATTGCCCGGGTCTCGTCTTGACGCGTTAAGCTCCCCTCAGTACCGGTATGCTTAGCAATACGGTTTAAAGAGTTCTTATCATGCATTTGTGGGCGTTTTACCAACAACTGATGCACTTGCTCGTAAGCACCTCTATTCTGCTGCCATACGTTTAATGCGAATTCAGCTGAACTCGTTCCCAGTCCCTTCACATCCTGCTGTTTTAGGGGAACGTAGATATTTACAACCCGAATATCATTTGGCATTTCCTCAACTAACTGCTCGAGGACCGGATCTAACTTCTTACAATATGGGCAGTTATAGTCCGTGACGTTGACGATGGTCAGTGCTGCATCGGCCTTGCCGATTGTCGTATGCTGCGGGTTGTTGTAAATCCAGTCCTGATATTTAGCCATCATTTCGGATTGGCGGTTTTGCTGATCAAGGTAAAGATTCAAGCTTGTTAGCAAACCATCAATCAGGTCCGGGTTTTCAACTAAGACCGCTTCGATCTTCTCCAACTTCTCTTGCTGGTTTTGGTTTAAAGACCCAGCGAAGCTAATAGACGAATAAGAGAATGTCACAGCTGCTACTAGCGGCAGAATAATAGATTTTTTCATGTTTTTTCCTAGATTAAATACGTTAACAATTAAAAGTCATTAACGCTTTATTCCAGAAAACAGCAATGCCGCAAATGAAGCCGCGTCTTGAAAAAAATATACTCTTCAAAATAGCGGTAAAAATAAGTGACGGGTGCTGGCAACCACTCTAGATCAAAATGGGTAAACAGAATAAGCGGTGGATCAGCCCCTTCACTAGAGAAAACCTGATAGCGAATAAGCTTTTCACCCAGACTGCAGACACCTGTTTCACTGCCGCTATCCATCGGGGTTGAAGAAGTACGCTGCCATTCAGGCACGGTGCTCGCAGGCAAACCGGAAGCATCCAACCTGAGTTGCAACGTAGAAGCAAAGCAAAACACGACTACAAAGCCGATAATGCCAATGCTGGCTTTTGCCCTATTTATCAATTGCTGATAGCTATTCACGTTAATTATGCGACTTCTTCATACCAAATATCCAGAGGTAAGGATTAGTCCCTTTCTGGCACATTAAGTTCCAACAGGGAGGATAAATTCCCTTCTCTTGCTACCATTTTGTTCTTATATCTCACCACGCCGACACTGTACGCCAATTGTATTGAAATGTACGGATCACAAAAACGCTATTGAACAGCGTTTTATTGATCGTTACTATTCACCGCAACAATAAATGAGCAGGTTAAACCTAGCCCATAAGATATCTGGCTTTTAGCCTCTATGACACATTTAGGAAAATCATGAAAAAGTTAATGCTACTACCTTTGGCTGCACTTGTCGGTGCTTCTTTCACTGCTAACGCTCAAGAACCAATGACCCAGAACTTCGATTACATTTCTGGTGGTTTGCAAATCAGTAAGTTCAGCAAAGACCTTCCTTCTGGCCTTAACTCTATGACCGATGGCGGTGCAGGCCTTTACCTACGTGGCAGCTGGAATTTTACAGATAACTTCTTTGTTGAAATGCGTGGCGATGCAGTCGCTTCTGATGATATTACGGTTTCTAATGGTCTAATGGGACTTGGTTACTACATGCCTATCAATGAAGATTTCACCGTTTACGGAATGGCCGGTTTCGCAAAAACTCGCTACGAATTCGATGCGAAATTCAATGGAACTACTTTCACTGCAGGTGTTGAAGATTCTGGTTTTACTGGAGAAATGGGCGCACGCTACCAAGTTATGGATAAGTGGATGATAGAGCCTGCTGTGCGTTTTGCCGCTTACGACGACACCATGTATGAACTACGTCTTGGTAATAACGTACAAGTTACCGATCACGTTAGCCTAGAAGCGAATGTTTCACGCCTAGATTTCGACTTCAACAAAGAAACCAACTTCCAGCTTGGTGCTCGCTACAACTTCTAAGAGAACACCACGTTCTCGCTAGACATTCCTCTTCGGAGTTATTTGCTTTTGCTAGGTTAAAGCGACGGCCTGTTAATACAGGCCGTTTTTTTATTTATCCGTATTCCCTCAAGAAAAAAGGAAATACTATTTGCGGAAACCATTGAACTTGCCGATCACCGACGCGAATTCCTCGATCTGTTTGGCAACCATATCTACGCTCTGCTGCCAGAACTCAGGCTGACGGATATCCATACCAAGGTGCTTCTCTACTACCTCTTCGGCAGTCATTGAGCCCGTATCACACAGCAAGGCTTTATAGTCGCCGTAGAAGCTCTCCCCTTTCGCCTCTCGCTGTGCATATACCCCTTTACTAAACAGGTAACCAAACAGATATGGGTAGTTATAGAAACTAATTTCAGCGATGCTAAAGTGCAGCTTGCTAGCCCAGAACATCTCGTTCGTTTCATCCATGGCCTCGCCGTACCACTCTTGCCAAGTTTCAGACATAAGCTTCTTCAGTTGGTCAGGGGTAAACTCCCCGTCCTTGCGCTGCTCGTAATAAGCTTTCTCGAACTCATAACGTACCGGGATATTCACCATCAGTGCCAAAGCAGACTGCGCCTCTTCCCATAGCATCAATAGCTTTTCCTGCTCGCTATCGGCTTTGGCCATCAAGGCATCACGCACGACGTTTTCGGCAAAAATCGAAGCCGTTTCTGCAAGCGTCATCGGGTAACGAGTTTGCACCAATGGCATGTCTTTCATCACCCAGTTATGGAAAGCATGGCCTAACTCATGGGCAAGGGTCAGGACATCCGACATACTGCCGCCCCAAGTCATAAAGACCAATGGGGTTCTGCTATCGGCAAATTTTGTGCAGTAGGCACCCAAGCGTTTATTGGGCTGAGGAGCGGCATCGATTAGCTTTTTCTCCACCATCATATCGACGAAGTCAGCCATTTCCTGGTCAACCTCAGCAAATGCATCACGGATAATGTCGATGCCTTCAGCAAAGCTATATGAGGAGCCATCACCACCAGACAAGTCAGGCATTGAAGCCATTTCATCCCAAGGTTTAAGCTTATCGGTGCCAAACAAGCGCGCCATTTGCAAGCCCGCTTTTTGGCCGATATGGCGGTTGTCTTTAGCAACCGTCATCATCGCATCCAACGTCGCTTTTTCAATTCGACTAGTATGCAAGCTCGGGTCAAGGAAATGTACTTGTTGTGAGTGACTACGCTTCTCGTATTCGGTAAGGCGAGCCCCCGATAATGCATTCAAAATGGCGGCAAAGCTTTCTTGATGTGCTTCCATCGCTGTAGAAATAGCGCGCCAAGCAGGCTCCCTACGCAAGCTATCGCCACCATATAAAATACTTGCCGCCTGGGATAAGCCCATCCGCTCTTGCTGGCCATCAGGTAATTGCAGAGTGACCTTCAGGCTTCCGGTAATATTGTCGTAGAGGCGTCCCCATGCCAGCTTACCATCAACATCTAACGCAGTAAGTAGCTGCTCTTCAGCCACCGATAGCTGTTGAGGCTTTAGCAAACGTTCACGCTCGAGCAGGAAACGCCATGAAGATAACGCCTCTTCACCCTCACCCATTTCAAGCAAAGCATCAAACTCTTTAAGGCTTAATTTCACAATCGCTTGCATGAATGGCGTCATAGCTTGATCTAGCTGAGATTGCAGGACATTCACTTTGCCTAGTAGTTTTTTGGCACTCTCATCGGCAGCATCTACCGACAAAATACAATTCACAAACGCGCTCAAAGTCATGACCTTGACCCGTTCGGCTTGTTGTTTTGCCAGCGCTGAAGCCAGCCCCTGCAAGGATGTTGAGTCCAACTTTGCCAACTCAGGAAAAAGTGCCTCAACGGAAGCGAGATCTTGTTCGATTTTCGGATCATTGAGATCCTGATAAGCAATAGATAAATCCCAGCTTGGTGTGTTCATTCAATCTCCTTGATAAGCAATACGCAGTAATCAATAAACAGCACTAATCTGTAAACAATAGGCAAGATTTACCGTCATGTTCAATTCGCTGTATTTGAGTAGAAAAGACAGCTTGTAACGTGTCCACTGTCATGACGTCCTGAGGCGTTCCTTTTGCCACACAAGAACCATTATTTAATAAAATGACTTTATCCGCTTCTCGAAGAGTGCGGTTCAAATCATGATTAGCCATCACCACCGCTATGCCTTTGCCCGCTAAGCGGCGAATAATCTTGTACATGATTGCTTCTTGGCCAATATCCAATGCGGCGGCTGGCTCGTCCAATAGCAGTAACTGGGCATCCGGGTTCAATGTCGGCCAAACCTGAAGGCAGGCGGCGGCTAGCCTCACTCGCTGCCATTCACCACCGGATAACTGCTGGATATTACGATTGAGCTTGTCCACGATCTTCAACGCGCCGCAAACTTCATCTATCGCCTCTTGAACGTCGTCAGTTGGGAGCTCTCCCAATGGTGATAGAGATAGAGACAGATAATGATAGACCCCTACGGCAAAGGCTGGTTTGTCTTGCTGCGACAAATAACTGCGCATTCTCGCCAACCGGGGAAGATCGAGTTTTTCGAGCGCTATACCGGAGAGGCTCACTTCCCCTTCGGCTTCAACCAGGCCTGATAGCATAGAAATCGCGCTACTTTTTCCACTCCCATTGGGGCCAATCAGGTGAACAATTTCACCCCGACGCACCAAGAATGAAACAGGCAGCAACCTTGGCGGCATAGCTAAGTTTTTAGCGGAGAGCACAACAGGTTGTGGTTCTTGTTTTGTTTCCATTCACAACCTCTTAATCAATCTGTGAACGCATCAGCATCCAAATAAACACCGGTGCGCCCAAACTGGTAATCACCACCCCTACCGGTAACTCAGCGGCAGGTAACATCACCCTTGCAAGGGTATCAGCAAGAGCCAACAACAAGGCACCGCATAACGCTGAAAGGGGCAGTAGATAGCGGTTTTCCGTACCTAACGCTAAACGCAATAAATGCGGTACGACTAAACCGATAAAGCCGATGACACCTGCCAAAGCGACAGAGGCGCCAACCAATAGGGAAACAACTAGAATTAAACGCCAGCGACTCGCTTCTACATCGAGCCCTAATTGTCTTGCCTGGTGCTCGCCGAGCATCAACAAGTCCAACTTCTGCCCCTGAAGACAAAGCCAAAGCAGCACAGGCAGAACAAACAAAAGAAGTGTTAGCTGCTCCCAACTGACCCCTGCGACACTTCCCATCAGCCAATACATCAGCATGCGAAGGTTAAGGTCATCGCTAAAATAAAAGGCCCAGGTGACCGCGGCTCCCGACAAAATGCCCAGCGCCACGCCAATGAGCAGCAAGCGGGCTGTCGACACCCGTTTTCGCCGCGATAGGCCAACAAGGATAAGGGTAAACAGAAACGCCCCACACATTGCCGCTACCATCATTAAAATAGGTGTGGGTGAAAATGGCAGAACAAATAACAATACGACGAGTGCAAGGCTGGCACCGCCAGAGATACCTAATACACCAGGCTCTGCCAACGGGTTACCCAACAAGACTTGAAGCACCGCGCCTGAAGCCGCTAAAGACGCACCTACGGCTATTGCAGCTAATAAACGGGGCATCCTTAGCTGTATCAGCAACTGCTGCTCAAGGCCGCTCTGAGCCGACCAAGGCCAGATGAAGATTTCTCCCACGGAAAGCGCGAGAAAAGACGCAACAGATAATGCGATAAAAGCGCAGACAAAACCAATGCGCCATCGCGCTTGCCGGCGTGCAAGAAGATCATTTAACAGCATGAGTGAGAAGGCATAATAAGTAACAACGCCTTACCATACCGCCTCACTCCATAAATGAAAAGCCAACTGTTAGTGAACGGGGTAACAAAAAGATTATGCCAGCGCTTGTACCTGCCCTTCTGGGCTGACATCAGTCTTCTTGACCATCAAGCAGGCTCGCTGGCCAATAGCCACATTAGGATTTGGAAAAACCACCGCTTCGCCCTCTTCCAGCACATAATATTCAATATCCTCATCGCGCCCTAATAGGGTTCCCTGTGGATACATGGTGAAGTTAGCTTGGTCATCTGGGAAGTTAAGCATAAAGTGTTCGCTCTGCTTCATCAGCGTGCGTGTCACTTTATACACTGCGAGTTTTTCTTCCTGCCACTGATAGCTAGGCGATAATTGCGTTACCAATTCGACCATCGCTTGATAAAAAGAGGACAAGCGTTGCAGATCATTCTGGCCGAAAGGAGCGACTTTACCCAATTCCATTGTTAAGGCTTGTGCCCCAAAGTACTCTGCGCTATACCAACTAAATGTTGGCGATGGGGAGTTTGACAGCAATGCGGCTTCTATTTCACTGTGCTGTAGAAAAGCAAACAGATCGCGCTGGCGTGTCTGGTGACTAGAATAAGGACTGACGGCAAATGTGTAATGCGCAGAATCACGAATGGCACAGTGCAAATCCAAATGCCAGCGAGACTGCTCATCCTTTTCACCTTGCAGGAAGAAGTCCTTCACCGCTATTTGAAGCCTGTTAGCTCGAATGCAGTCAGGGTTAGTTGCAGGATTTTCAACCTTGAATAGCCGGTTCATATTTTCATCGACAAAACGGCGATGTAGATTAATGGCTTCAGGATGACCAATTATCACTAATAGGCGATGTACAGGTTGAATTTCGCCAGAAAGAATTTGCTCAATTAACCGCTGCAACAGCTCTATAGGGCTGGTTTCATCGCCATGTACCCCCGATGACAGCACAATATCTTTTGCTGATGAAGAACCTGAAATAGGGTCACCGCTAACCGGTGAAATTTTTAGAATGCCCCTGCCCAGCAACTCACAAGATATGCCCGATTCCGTCTCCCAGGAGCCCGACTCTTCAGGTAGAGCCATATCCAGTGTTGCCTCGAGAAACTTCCCTTTCTTTATTTGCTGTAGCATTCCCATCAACCACCTCCATGTTATTAGCTAATCCAGAGCTAATGGAATGCAGTCATTTTACCGCTACACAAATCACTTTGAAACCATACAAAAACATAAATTTAACATCAGACACACAATTTCCTTCTGACATAAAAAAGCCCGGGTAAGTTCTACACACCTTACCCGGGCTCTGTTTTTCATTGAATTCGCGATTACTTTTCGATTTCGATATTTTCTACGCGAGCTTTAAGTTTCTGACCTGGACGGAAAGTCACAACACGGCGAGCAGAGATTGGGATATCTTCACCCGTTTTTGGATTTCTTCCCGGACGCTCGTTCTTGTCGCGAAGGTCAAAGTTACCAAAACCCGATAGCTTTACCTGTTCACCACTTTCAAGCGCTTTTCTGATTTCTTCAAAGAAGACTTCCACCGTATCCTTGGCGTCCCGTTTGCTCAATCCAACATTTTCAAACAGGTTCTCAGCCAAATCGGCTTTTGTGAGCGCCATAGATAATTCCCTCAAGACTATATTGAATGGATTGCAGGAAGACATAGGCCATTCCCACAGCGAATTAGTCGAGTCAGGCAGAAGCCAGAAACCGCTTAAATAGCCAGCCTCACTGAGCTCAATCCTAACTAGAGACAAGTTTATGCCAACTTGCTGATTTCCGCCAACTTTTTTATGTCAACTTATCTTTAAATAATTGATTTTTACTAGCACAAATGGACTCATTCCATGCACCCAGTTGTGCTTATTTCGAATAAATTCCGGCAAAAATTACTATAAAACCCCCAACTTTCAACACAAATTGCTACCAATCCACCCCAACTTAGAAATTATCTCTATCTATCAGAAAGTTACCGTATTTAGATTCAGATCAAAAAAATCACAATGCTATAGACAATTTTATAAAACAATGACTTAAAAACACCGGCGTTTAACGCCAACTGAGTATGTCCGGGGGCTAGCATTTGACGGCATTAATGATGTGCGGTAATCCAAATGTGTTTTACCGTCATAGGTAACTAGCAATCAGTGAATTTGGGCCAAAAAAAAGCCCTGCCGAAATGGCAGGGCTTTCATAGCAATTAAGAAAGTCGATTAGTCACGCAGTGACGCACCGAACTTCTCAGATACGTGAGCAACGATAGCATCTACAGAACCAGCGATGTCTGCGTCTTCCAGTGTGCGCTCAACAGACTGCAGAGTCAGGGCAATTGCCAAGCTCTTCTTGCCTTCTTCAACGCCTTTACCTACGTAAACGTCAAACAGCTTAGCGTCAGTCAGAAACTCACCGCCCGCTTCTAGGCATGCGTTAACGATGTCGCCAGAAGCTACTGCTTCATCAACAACAACCGCGATGTCACGACGGTTTGCAGGGAACTTAGAAAGCGCTACTGCTTCTGGGATCACTTTAGTGTTGATCGCAGACCATTCGATTTCGAATACGATAGTACGGCCGTTCAGGCCAAGCTTGCGCTCTAGTTCTGGGTGAACCGTACCAATCACACCCACTTCTTTGCCGTCTACGATGATCGCAGCAGACTGACCTGGGTGAAGAGCTGGGTGCTTAGCAGCCGCAAAGCTGTAAGCCTTCTCGTTAGCAGAAAGCTCAAGGATAGCTTCCAGATCACCTTTCAGGTCGAAGAAATCAACAGTGTTGGTTTCGATATCCCAGTGCTCTTCGCTGCGAGTACCCGCAATAACACCAGCCAGCATTGGCTCTTGGCGCATGCCGTTCTCAGCCGTTTCACATGGGATGAAACGTAGGCCGTATTCGAACAGGCGAACACGTGGCTGCTGGCGCTTCTGGTTGTGAACAACCGTGTTAAGCAGACCTTGAATTAGGCCAAGGCGCATCGCTGACATTTCCGCAGAGATTGGGAATGGCAGGACTAGCGGCTCAACACCAGGAACAATCAGTTTCTGCTGCTCTGGCTCAACGAAGCTGTAAGTGATCGCTTCTTGGTAACCACGGTCAACAAGTAGGTTACGAACACGCTTAAGTGGAAGGTTCGCTTCAACGTGGTCGTGCATCTTAAGTGCTGCAGCTGGGTTCTGGTTTGGAATGTTGTCGTAACCGTAGATACGGCCAACTTCTTCAATCAGATCCTGCTCGATAGCGATGTCGAAACGCCATGTTGGTGCAGTCGCTGTCCAACCGGCTTCTGTTGTTTCAACAGTCAGGCCTAGACGCTCTAGGATTTCTACCACTTCAGCATCAGCAATGTGGTGACCTAGCAGGTTGTCTAGCTTAGTACGGCGTAGTGCCACTGTGTTTGGCTTAGGAAGATCAGCGTCTGACTCTTGAGCAACAACAGGTGCAACTTCACCGCCACAGATTTCAACTAGAAGCTGAGTAGCACGCTCCATTGCGCTTACCTGTAGTGCGTAATCCACACCACGCTCGAAACGCATAGAAGAATCAGTGTGTAGGCCGTAGCTACGTGCGCGACCACGGATGTGGTCAGGTGCGAAGAATGCACACTCTAGTAGCACGTCTTTGGTCTCGGTTGTTACACCAGACTCTTCACCACCAAAGATACCAGCGATAGCTAGTGCTTTGTTATGGTCAGCAACAACTAGGGTATCAGCGTTTAGCTCAGCTTCTGTACCGTCTAGCAGAGTTAGCTTCTCGCCTTGCTCAGCCATACGAACCACGATGCCACCGTCGATCTTCGCTAGATCGAACGCGTGCATTGGCTGGCCTTGTTCAAGAAGAACGTAGTTAGTGATGTCGACAACCGGATCGATTGAACGGATACCACAACGACGTAGCTTCTCTTGCATCCAAAGTGGCGTTTCTGCCTGAACGTTTACGTTCTTAACCACACGGCCAAGGTAACGTGGACACGCAGCAGGTGCTTTAACTTCGATAGATACAGTGTCGTCGATAGACGGAGCAACTGCTTCAACAGAAGGCTCAGTCACGTCAGCGCGGTTCAAAACGCCAACTTCACGCGCAAGACCACGGATGCTGAAACAGTCAGCACGGTTAGCCGTTAGGTCAACGTCAACAGTTACGTCGTCTAGACCTAGGAATTCACGGAAATCAGTACCGTTTACCGCATCTTCTGCCAGCTCCATGATACCGTCAGACTCAACGTCGATACCCAGTTCAGTGAATGAACATAGCATGCCGTGAGAAGGCTGGCCGCGTAGCTTAGCTTTCTTGATTTTGAAATCGCCCGGTAGTACTGCGCCAACAGTCGCAACAGCCACTTTTAGGCCCTGACGACAGTTAGAAGCACCACAAACGATGTCTAGTAGTTCTTCTTCACCAACATCAACTTTGGTTACGCGCAGTTTGTCAGCGTCTGGGTGCTGGCCGCACTCAACAACCTGACCAACTTTAACGCCAGTAAAAGTACCAGCTACAGGTAGTACGTCGTCTACCTCTAGGCCAGCCATAGTGATTTGGTGAGTTAGCTCGTCAGTTGTAACCGCAGGGTTTACCCACTCACGAAGCCAAGATTCGCTAAATTTCATAGTGTATGAACCTCTGGATTACTTGAATTGTTTTAGGAAACGAAGGTCGTTCTCGAAGAACGCACGAAGATCGTTTACGCCGTAACGAAGCATAGTTAGACGCTCAACGCCCATACCAAATGCAAAACCAGAGTATTTCTCAGGGTCGATACCTACACTGCGAAGTACGTTCGGGTGAACCATACCGCAACCTAGTACCTCAAGCCATTTACCGTTCTTGCCTTTAACGTCAACTTCAGCAGAAGGCTCTGTAAACGGGAAGTAAGAAGGACGGAAACGCACTTCCACTTCTTCTTCGAAGAAGTTGCATAGGAAGTCGTGAAGGATGCCTTTAAGCTGCGCGAAGTTTACGTTCTCATCAACCAACATACCTTCCACCTGGTGGAACATTGGGGTATGCGTCTGATCGTAGTCGTTACGGTATACACGGCCCGGAGCGATGAAACGGAAAGGAGGCTTACCATTTTCCATCGTACGGATCTGAACGCCAGACGTGTGAGTACGCAACATTAGATCAGGGTTGAAGAAGAATGTATCGTGGTCGGTACGTGCTGGGTGATCCTCAGCAATGTTCAGCGCATCGAAGTTGTGGAATGCATCTTCGATCTCTGGACCAGACTCAGTGTTAAAGCCTAGCTCACCAAAGAACTGTTCAATACGCTCAACTGTACGCGTTACTGGGTGTAGGCCACCATTTTCAATGCGACGACCCGGTAGGGTCACATCGATAGTTTCAGCCGCAAGCTTAGCTTCAAGCTCAGCGCGCTGAAGTGCGTCTTTGCGAGCGACGATCGCTTGCTGAACAGCACCTTTAGCCTTGTTGATTTCCTGACCAGCAGAGCGACGCTCTTCTGGTGGAAGCTTACCCAAACCTTGAAGTTGAAGGGTCAATTCACCCTTTTTGCCCAGATACTGGACACGGACTTCGTCCAGAGCGACTAATGAATCAGCCTGCTCGATAGCTGCCGTTGCGTTGGCAATAATCTCGTCTAGATGTTGCATCGTTTCCTCATCCACCTACAGGTGGCGTCCTTTAGGGAGATATAAATTCGCGTAACGATACATACTAAAGAAACATCCGTCTAAATCCAAACCCAATCGTAAGAAAACCGTTGGATTGCGTGAAAAAAACACCAAATCCTCTCAAGGTTGGATTAATTGATGGTTCCTGCCGACACTTGCTGCTCCGAAGGGAAACTGGCTGCAGTAATAATCGCATGTACGATGCCCTCAACCATGGCATCTAATGGCATAGAAGGAAGTGATTGGTTACCTGTGATCTGCTGCTCGGCTTCAACTTGCTCTGGCAGTAACGGTACGTGGATGAAATCGCATTGTGTATTTGAATGAGCCTGTGTCATAAGGTAATGGCTTATTCCATAAAACAAGTGGTTACATACAAAAGTGCCTGCGCTATAGGAAATCTCTGCCCCTATTCCTTGTTGTTTCAAGGTCTGCATCAACGTCTTGATTGGTAACTGGGTAAAATAAGCCGCAGGGCCTTTACTTACCACGGGCTGGTCAATGGGTTGATTGCCCGCATTATCTGGAATACGAAAGTCATCAAGGTTAATGGCTACTTTTTCAAAGCTGATATTTTCCCTACCCGACGCCTGCCCTAGCATAAACACAATATCCGGCTTGAAGGCTTCAATTGCTTGAATACAAGACTTCACCGAGTCACCCTGTACGACGGGCAGTAAGCAGGACTGCAGCACCACACCACCCTGCTCCATCTTCTGCTGGACTTCCCCAGTTTGAAGTTGCTCGACTATCAACGCCGTTGGGTTAATTGCCTGTCCGCCAAAAGGTTCAAAACCTGTAACCAGTACTCGAGTCATACCACATCTCAATTTTTGATGGAAAATCAAGGAAGATTATCACCCTCTTGTAATTGATATGGCCATATATTTCTATTTCGTGCCAAGACCCTCGCAGAGTTAATGCCAAAATATATTTTTCCTGCTTTTTTATTGCACAATTTTTCAACCTGCACTAACTTAATAAAACACCGTTCAATTGATTGGCATTTAAAGGATAGAAACTATGGGTTCACAAGATAAATACTGGGTTAACTATGCAAAACTCACTTTTGTTATCGCTGTTACTGCAATGATTATTAGTATTGTGATGCTACCGGGCGATCTGCTCATCAAGGGCTATTACAGCATTTGCAGCCTTTTTCTTATCAGTGCCA
Source organism: Photobacterium rosenbergii (assembly GCF_003026455.1). GTDB lineage: Bacteria > Pseudomonadota > Gammaproteobacteria > Enterobacterales > Vibrionaceae > Photobacterium > Photobacterium rosenbergii. The sequence goes on along the minus strand of NZ_PYMB01000002.1, from coordinate 433,220 downwards.
CTATAACGTTAAGTAAAGCCGTACGTGACGAGGCTGAATCTAAAAAACTTCTCCAGAAACTGGAAGAAGCCAAAACCGCCCAATTGCTCAATGAACTTGAAGACTAGATGATGATTTTCAACAGTTCGCTAACCACAACTTGCCTCCAGTTAGTGGAGCAAATACCAAAGCTCAAGCTATCACTTAAAGCTAAAGAGGATCAGCTCTCAGAGCTTATGATTGAACAACAAGCACTTGAGGCACAGCACAGTAATTGCGAGCAGGAGATTGAGGCAATGATCTCTCACTCATCTGACAATACAGAGAAGAGTGAAACCGATGCATTTAAGTCCCTGCTACGCCATAGCTGGCGGTTAAAACAAGCAATAGATAAGTGTCACACGTCTGCCCTACGCCTTAGGCAGCAAATCACACGATTAGAGAAAAGGATTGAAACTGTATTGATATTGAAAGCCAACGCGATGAAGGCGCTCAAACTAGGAGGTGGGGATCAGAGATTACAAAATGGATTGGATGTCATGCTGGCAAAAAACCAGTTGTTACTGGGGCAGTATGACTAACGATGCCTTTTCAGTGTTATTTTACGTCCAACCGAAAAGAAAAAAGGAGAGCCGAAGCTCTCCTTTCCACATCAAAACTGACTGAAATTACAGTGCAGCTTTTGCTTTTTCAACTAGTACTGTGAAAGTAGCTTTGTCGAATACAGCGATGTCAGCAAGGATCTTACGATCGATCTCGATAGATGCTTTCTTAAGACCGTTGATGAAGCGGCTGTAAGACATACCGTTCTGACGAGCAGCAGCGTTGATACGTGCAATCCATAGTTGACGGAAAGTACGTTTCTTGTTGCGACGGTCACGGTAAGCGTACTGACCAGCTTTAGTAACTGCTTGGAAAGCTACGCGGTAAACACGTGAACGTGCACCGTAGTAACCTTTAGCTTGTTTAAGAACTTTCTTGTGACGTGCACGTGCTTGTACACCACGTTTTACGCGAGGCATAGGAGACTCCTAACTAAAATTAAAATATAAAACTAAAAACGATTAAGCGAACGGAAGCATACGTGCAACAGCTGCTACTTCACATGCAGGAAGGATAGCGTTTGGACGAAGCTGACGCTTGTTCTTAGTAGTACGTTTAGTAAGGATGTGACGCTTAGTCGCGTGCTTAAACTTAAAGCCACCAGCAGTTTTCTTGAAACGCTTAGCAGCACCTTTGTTGGATTTCATCTTAGGCATGATGAGACTCCGCATTGTTGATAGTTAATAACATAGTAATCAGGCGAACAAAAAGCGCTGCGGTTAAGCAGCGCTTTTGCTACTTGAATGCCGTAATTACTTCTTCTTAGGGGCAAGCATCATCGTCATTTGACGACCTTCAACCTTATTAGGGAAGCTCTCAACAACCGCTAGGTCGCCTAGGTCTTCTTTAATTCGGTTAAGAAGATCGATACCAAGACTCTGGTGGGCCATTTCACGACCGCGGAAACGCAGTGTGACTTTACCCTTGTTGCCCTCTTCTAAAAAGCGAGTCAGGTTGCGCAGTTTTACCTGATAATCGCCTTCGTCTGTACCAGGACGGAATTTAACTTCCTTAACCTGGATTTGTTTCTGCTTTTTCTTTTGCTCTTTAGCAGCCTTGCTCTTTTCGAACAGGTACTTGCCATAGTCCATCACACGACAGACTGGTGGCTCGGCATTAGGGCTGATTTCAACTAGATCAACACCAGCTTCATTAGCAGTATTCATTGCTTCTTCGATAGAAACAACACCAATTGACTCACCGTCAAGACCAGTAAGACGTACTTCGCGTACGCCACGAATTTCACCATTCAGACGATGTGCATTCTGCTTAACTGGTGCTTGGGTTCTTCTTCCGCCTTTAATACCTTATTCCTCCACAATATTGAGCTTGCGACTGCTAATCTCTTGCTGCAAGTAAGCAACAAGATCGTCAATCTTAAATTTACCCAAATCTTTACCCTTGCGAGTACGAACTGCAATCTCGCCTGCTTCAACTTCTTTGTCGCCGCAAACAAGCATGTAAGGCACTCGCTTCAAAGTATGTTCGCGAATTTTAAAGCCAATCTTCTCATTTCTCAAGTCCGCATTGACACGAATTCCAGATTTTTGAAGTTTTTCGACTACTTGTTGAACATATTCTGCCTGGCCATCAGTGATATTCATCACAACCGCCTGTTGAGGCGCCAACCAAGTTGGGAAGAAGCCAGCATACTCTTCGATAAGGATACCGATGAAACGCTCTAGTGAACCAAGAATAGCACGGTGGATCATAACTGGCGTATGACGCTCGTTATTTTCACCAACGTAAGTTGCACCTAGACGTTCAGGAAGTGCGAAGTCTAACTGAACTGTACCGCACTGCCAAGCCCTATCTAGGCAATCGTGCAAAGTAAATTCAATCTTAGGACCGTAGAACGCACCTTCACCCTCTTGGATCTCGTAAGGGATCTCCATTGATTCTAGCGCAAGTTTCAGATCTGACTCAGCTTTATCCCACATTTCATCAGAACCTACGCGCTTCTCAGGGCGTGTAGACAGCTTAACAACGATGTTGTCGAAGCCGAATGTCTTGTAGGTATCGTAAACCATTTCGATACAGCTAGTTACTTCAGCCTGTACCTGCTCTTCTGTACAGAAGATATGGGCATCATCCTGAGTAAAGCCACGTACACGCATAATGCCGTGTAGTGCGCCTGACGGCTCGTTACGGTGACATGAGCCGAACTCAGCCATACGTAGCGGTAGGTCACGGTAAGATTTCAGACCTTGGTTGAAGATCTGAACGTGGCCTGGGCAGTTCATTGGCTTGATAGCGTACTCACGGTTCTCTGAAGAAGTCGTGAACATCGCTTCTGCGTACTTGTCCCAGTGACCTGAGCGTTCCCAAAGCACGCGGTCCATCATTAGTGGACCTTTCACTTCCTGGTAACCGTATTCAGTCAGTTTTTCACGGATAAATACTTCAAGGTCACGGAAGATAGACCAACCATTGTGGTGCCAGAACACCATACCCGGTGCTTCTTGCTGCATGTGGAATAGGTCTAGCTGCTTACCGATTTTACGGTGGTCACGCTTAGCCGCTTCTTCTAGGCGAGTAAGGTGTGCTTTAAGTGCTTTCTTGTCGTGGAAAGCAGTACCGTAGATACGCTGAAGCATCTTGTTGTCGCTGTTACCACGCCAGTATGCACCCGCAACATTCAGCAGGGTGAAGTGCTGACAGAAACCCATGTGTGGTACGTGTGGACCACGACACATGTCGATGTATTCTTCGTGGTGGTATAGGCCCGGACGGTCATCACGAGATACGTTCTCGTCTAGGATTTCCATTTTGTACGGTTCGCCACGTGATTCGAATGTATCACGCGCTTCCTGCCAGCTTACCTTTTTCTTGATAACTTGGTACTTGGTCTTCGCCAGCTCTTTCATACGCTTTTCAATCTTTTCTAGATCTTCTTGCGTAAGCGACTCATCTAGGTCGATGTCGTAGTAGAAGCCGTTGTCGATAGTAGGACCAATCGCCATTTTCGCTTCAGGGTAAAGCTGCTTGATAGCATGGCCAAGAAGGTGAGCGCACGAGTGACGAACGATCTCAAGACCGTCTACTTCATCTTTAACCGTGATGATTTCAAGGCTCGCATCTTCTTCGATAAGGTCACACGCATCTACGCGGTTACCGTTAACACGACCGGCAATAGTAGCCTTCGCAAGACCAGGACCGATCGATTGCGCGACTTCCATTGTAGAAACTGGGTTGTCAAATTGACGCTGACTGCCGTCAGGAAGAGTAATTACAGGCATGTAAATATCCTTTCACAGTGGTCTTGCACACCAAGCAAGACATGTTGAATTAAAAATATAAAGCTATGAGAGCTAAATAAAAGAAAGCCCAGAGGTCCGGCACTGCAATACTGAGCAGACCAAAACCGCTAAGCGAAGCCGCAACTATAACAAAGGCCTATGACAGATTGCAAAGCTAGGCCACAATTTATTTTTCTAATATGCCCAAGCCTCTTTTGGGTCACTTGGCTACCAGTTGAAAGCTCACCACGAAGAGTTCTTTGGTTCCGGGATAGATCTCTTCGAGTACATCTCGCAACTGCTGTAACGGCATATTCTCGCGGACAGCATGGCTCTGATTAAGTGTATCGATTGAGACGGGTTCAACGCCGACGATATCTAACTGGCAAAACACTCTGCCCTCTTCATAAATCACACCATTCACCCGGCTACCGGCATCATAATGGCTATCGGCTTCATCACGGATAGTGATAATTTTCTTACCAGCCAAGATATCCGCTTCAAAACGGGATAGAAACAGCAGTTCTTTTATCGCCATACATACCGCCACAGGTTGCTAAAGCCTCCCAATACTGTAGTTACTTCACGCAAAATCACACATAAACTTGAAATGAACATAATTTGTTGCTTTGATTTGTATAGGCAATTAGGAAAAGCGTTATGGCTCAGTCACCTCGTTATCAGCAGATCAAAAGTTACTTATTAGAAAAGATTCATTCTCGCCAATGGCCTCCGGGCCATAAGATTCCCACGGAAATGGCGTTGTCTGAACAGTTCTCGGTAAGTCGTATGACGTCCAACAAAGCGATCACAGAGTTGGTCAAAGAAGGCTTCCTTGAAAGGACACCGCGGCTTGGGACATTTGTCTGCAACAAGAAAGCCGAATCACCGTTGATGGAAATCCGCAACATTGCTGAAGAAGTAAAAAGTCGGGGACACCATTATTCTTCCGATGTGATTTCTCAATCGATTATCCATGCTACCGAGGATATTGCGCTACGCCTTGGGGTCCGACAAGGCACAGAAGTCTATTTCACCCAAATTGTTCATTTCGAAAATAGCGCTCCGATACAACTCGAAGAGCGTTGGGTTAACCCAGAACATGCACCGGCTTATATCGAACAAAACTTCACAGAACAAACCCCCAATGAATATTTGGTCAAAGCCTGCCCACTCAGTGATATTGAACATACCGTCGAAGCGCTTTTGCCTCCTCCAAGGATTGCAGAGCTACTTAAAGTCAGCCCACAGTCTCCTTGCCTGTTACTGAATCGACGAACCTGGAGCAACAATAATTTGATCAGCACTGCCCTGCTTTATCATCCGGGCAATAAGTACAAGCTGAGTTCAAGAACGAAGGTTGGAATGTGAAGCGGGGTCCTGGGTCCTGGGTCCTAAATTTTGAATTCGGCCTACATAAAAACAACAAAAAAGCAGTACTGAACGATATGAGCGATTAATAATCAGAGTAATTCCCTACCTCTTCTCTGACTTGGCCGCTTCTGTACTGTATGAGTTTAGCTAGCTTTTTGCCTAACAATTGGGTGTTTTCAATAACTTCATTGGCTTTATTAGGCTCTATATATCCAAACTCTCTAGCAAGCATTAGTTGTGTTAGCAGTTCACCACAGGAACCTTTTGCAATATTGGAAGGTATAGAAACAGCAGAACGACTTATTTGATCTTTAAAGCCATAATCTTTGCAGCCTCTCATTAAACGATAAACACACGCAGCTATTTTGTAGCTTTCTTGCCATACCTGTAATTTGAAATACTCCATATCAACTCCAGAATAGTCAGCATTCCAAAGATGATTACATAAATCAATGAATGCAAAATGTTTTTCTGCAAGTTAAAGCCACCGCTCAGTTTAATGAAATCAACTCTTTGTAATTTACACAAAAACTAGCAAGCTTAGACTTCGCTAAGCCCTCCCCTCTGTATCTTGTGTTTGTCCCAATTAACTCTCAAAATGAGCTTGTCCTAGCACCAAGGACCCTCTTTTCCTAGGACCTATGACCCAGGGCCTCTGGCCTCACCCGATTTTCCTCTACCTCTCAGCGCTCAAACGTGCGATCCCTCTCATAACCCGACGATTGTCAGCAATTAATTACAATTACGATCACATTTCATTTACATCCCACCTTGAATTTCGCTCTGAAATTGCCTATTTATTTGTATATACATTATGAATATTAAACCCCTTGCTAGAAACATGAAATGAGCAATATGGGTTCGTAACAGGACATAACTTCAGGGCCACGAAATGGATAGAGTGCTGACAAACATCAATATGGTCACCCTAGCAGGCGAAGATGGCTACCAAGTCATCAGCGATGCGATGATCGGGATTCAGGATGGCATGATTATGTATGCTGGGCACCGAGAGCATTTTGACTGCCACGGACACCCTGAAGTCATTGATTGCCAAGGCGCACTGGTTACACCGGGCTTGATAGATTGTCACACTCACCTAGTCTTTGCCGGCAACCGTGCCGAAGAATTCGAACAGCGCCTCAATGGCGTGCCTTACGAGCAAATTGCCAAAGCGGGTGGTGGGATTTTATCTACCGTTCGAGCTACCCGTGAAGCATCAGAAGAAACCCTTTTCCAACTGGCGTGCGAACGGCTGCAGGGCCTGAAAAATGAGGGCGTAACGACAGTCGAAATTAAATCGGGCTATGGCCTTACCCTTGAGGATGAATTGAAAATGCTTCGGGTGGCACGTCGCATCGGCGAAATGCCGGATATCAATGTTTCGACGACCTTGCTCGCTGCCCATGCCCTGCCACCTGAATACGCAGGTGATCCCGACAGCTATATCCAATATATTTGTGATGAGATCATTCCTGCTGCCGCAAATGAAAACTTAGCTGATGCCGTTGATGTATTCTGTGAAGGCATTGGTTTTAGTACCAACCAGTGCCAGCAAGTCTTCCAAGCCGCGCAAAAACATGGCCTTGCTATTAAGGGGCATACTGAGCAGCTCTCCAACTTAGGTGGCAGCGCCATGGCCGCTCGAATGGGCGCCTTGTCGGTTGATCATATTGAGTACCTTGATAACGAAGGTGTAGCAGCCCTTGCCGCTTGTAGCACTGTCGCGACCTTGCTTCCCGGCGCATTTTATTTCCTTCGTGAAAGCCAGATGCCACCGCTCGATCAGCTACGTCAGCTGAATGTGCCGATGGCAATTTCCACTGACTTCAACCCAGGTACGTCTCCCATCGCTTCTATCCGCACCATGATGAACATGGCATGCACCTTGTTCCGATTAACACCGGAAGAGTGCTTACGCGGTGTGACAATCAATGCCGCCAAAGCACTTGGGCTTCAAGAGCAGCGAGGACAAATCTGTCAGGGTATGAAAGCTGATTTAGCCATTTGGCAGTTATCGCACCCAGCCGAGCTGTCATACCGCCTTGGTGTGCCTGATCTCAAGGCGCGAATAGTCAATGGTGAACTGTTCAACCAAGCTAGTTTACCTCGTTCAGGGCAATAAGGAGGAGTCCCCCATGTCAGTAGATATGACAGTGTGGCAAGGCCGCAGCGACCCAGAAGACGGTAACTTAGGATTACGCTGGCATGAGGTGATCAAGCCTGCGGATGAAGTCAACGATGCTGGCATTATGCTGCTCGGCTTTGCCTGTGATGAAGGCGTTTCCCGTAACAAAGGCCGTACCGGGGCTTATGATGCCCCTATCACGATTAGAAAAGCGCTGGCAAACCTAGCCTGGCACCATACCGAGCCCGTTTATGATGGCGGCGATATTTGCTGCAATGATGGCAACCTTGAACAGGCCCAGCAACGCTTGGGAGCCGATGTCTGCCGTGCACTTCGCCAAAAGCACAAAGTGATCGTATTCGGCGGTGGCCACGAAGTGGCTTGGGGAACTTTCCAAGGTATAGGCAGTTACCTGCTGCAAAAACAGCACGCTCAAGACGGTGTGATAGAGCCCGATGATTTGGCCACAACCCTCCCGGTTCCCAAAATTGGCATTATCAATTTCGATGCCCATTTTGATTTGCGTAACCCGCCTTCTGGGGGTTCTGCCGAACAAGGCAGTTCGGGGACACCTTTCCAGCAAATTGCACGGTTTTGCGAACTGCAGGGCTGGCCATTCAACTATGCCTGCCTTGGCTTGAGCCGCGCAGGCAATACTCAGGCGCTTTATGAAAAAGCCGACAAGTTGGGCGTGCTTTATTTCGACGACTGTGAGCTCACCCACCAGCGCTTGCCTTTGATCATAGAGTCATTGGAGCACTTTATCGCCCAATGCGATTACCTCTACCTGACCATCGACATTGATGTGTTTCCAGCCAGCACCGCACCGGGGGTCAGCGCGCCCGCAGCACGAGGAGTACCGCAAGACATCATTGAACCATTAATAAATACCGTATTAGCAGCCGAAACACCTTCTGGAGAAAAGAAAGTGCTGGTTGCTGATATGGCTGAATTAAACCCGAGATTTGATATCGACAACCAAACTGCACGACTCGCAGCGCGACTGGCCTGGACCATCGCCCGTGCCCTACGTTAATCAACGCCGCTGTCTTTATAACCCATTACAGTGACAGCATTGCAAGGAGAGCCACATGACACACGATACCCAGCCTCGCTTGGATGAAAGCCGCACCATTATTGCCCCAACAGGCACAACGCTTAATGCCAAGTCATGGTTAACCGAAGCCCCACTTCGGATGTTGATGAACAACCTCCATCCTGACGTGGCCGAACACCCACATGCTTTGGTGGTATATGGCGGCATTGGCCGTGCTGCAAGGAACTGGCAGTGCTATGACAAAATCGTTGAGGTGCTAAAGCGCCTTGAAGAAGATGAAACTTTACTGGTTCAATCAGGTAAACCTGTTGGTGTATTCAAGACCCACAGCAATGCACCTAGGGTGTTGATCGCTAACTCAAACTTGGTCCCTCACTGGGCTAACTGGGAGCACTTCAACGAACTCGATAAAGAAGGCTTGATGATGTACGGCCAAATGACCGCTGGTAGCTGGATCTATATCGGCTCCCAAGGCATCGTACAAGGTACCTACGAAACCTTTGTTGCCATGGCAAAACAGCACTTCAATGGTGACAGTTCTGGTCGCTGGATCCTAACCGGTGGCCTTGGTGGTATGGGTGGTGCTCAGCCTCTTGCAGCCACTATGGCTGGATTCTCAATGCTTGCCGTTGAATGTGATGAGAGCCGTATCGACTACCGACTACGTACTGGTTACGTTGATTGCAAGGCAACTTCCCTTGATGAAGCCTTGGCTATTATCGAAGAAGCAAAACAAACCGGTAAGCCTGTTTCTGTGGGCCTGCTTGGCAATGCGGCCGATGTTTTCCCTGAAGTTGTAGAACGTGGCATTGTGCCTGATTGTACTACCGACCAAACCTCTGCCCATGACCCATTGAATGGCTACCTACCACAAGGTTGGACCATGGCGCACGCTGCCGAGATGCGGCAGCGCGATGAAGCCGAGGTCGTAAAAGCCGCTAAGGCATCTATGGCCGTGCAGGTAGAAGCGATGCTCGCCCTTCAGAAAGCAGGTTCTGCAACCGTAGATTACGGCAATAACATCCGCCAGATGGCTTTTGAGGTCGGTGTAGAGAATGCCTTCGACTTCCCGGGGTTCGTTCCGGCTTATATCCGTCCGCTATTCTGCGAAGGTGTCGGGCCTTTCCGCTGGGCTGCCCTCTCTGGCGATCCAGAAGATATCTATAAAACCGACCAGAAAGTGAAAGAGCTGATCCCTGATAATCCCCACCTACACAATTGGCTCGACATGGCCCGTGATCGTATCCAGTTCCAAGGTTTGCCAGCACGAATCTGTTGGGTGGGCCTTAAAGATCGTGCTCGCCTAGGCAAAGCGTTCAATGAAATGGTCAAGAGCGGTGAGCTGAAAGCACCGATTGTCATTGGTCGTGACCACCTCGATTCCGGCTCGGTCGCCAGCCCTAACCGTGAAACCGAAGGCATGATGGATGGTTCTGACGCTGTGTCAGATTGGCCACTACTTAATGCATTGCTAAACACAGCTTCAGGCGCAACCTGGGTATCACTACACCATGGTGGTGGTGTAGGTATGGGCTTCTCACAGCACTCCGGCATGGTTATTGTCTGTGACGGAACGGATGAGGCCACCGAACGTGTTGGCCGTGTACTTCGCAATGACCCAGCAACCGGTGTAATGCGCCACGCCGATGCCGGATACGACATAGCGGTTAACTGTGCCGAAGAACAAGGCCTAGACTTACCGATGATCCCTTCAACCCAAAAATAATAAGATCACCAAAAGGACGTTGTATGTACCAAATTGAAATCAATCCGGGGAAACTGTCTCTCAAGCAGCTGCGACACATCAGTCGCCACAAGGTGACACTGTCACTTAACGACACAGCTTATGATGACATGTTAGCAAGTACCCAGGCCGTTGAGCAGGTGATCGCAGAAGACAGGGTCGTTTACGGCATCAACACAGGTTTTGGCCTGCTTGCCAACACCCGTATTGCCGTAGAAGATCTAGAAACCCTACAACGCAGTATTGTATTGTCCCATGCCGCTGGCATTGGCGAGTTCATGGAAGATCATACCGTCAGGCTGATGATGGCCTTGAAGATCAACAGCCTTGCCCGTGGTTATTCGGGGATCCGACCAAAAGTGGTTGATGCGCTAATCACGCTAGTAAACGCTGAAGTCTACCCTTGTATCCCACAAAAAGGATCGGTTGGAGCATCAGGCGATCTTGCGCCATTGGCTCATATGAGCACGGTGCTTTTAGGTGAAGGACAGGCTAGGCACAATGGCGAAATTATCAGCGGTGCAGCAGCACTGAAAATAGCAGGCCTAGAACCTATTACCTTAGCACCAAAAGAAGGCTTAGCGCTGCTCAATGGTACACAAGCTTCTACCGCTTTTGCGCTTGAAGGCTTGTTTGCCGCCGAAGACCTATATGCTTCGGGCACCGTTTGTGGTGCTATGTCAGTTGATGCTGCACTTGGCAGCCGCCGTCCGTTTGACCCGCGAATCCATCGCGTACGCGGTCACCGTAGCCAGATTGATGCCGCGATGGCCTATCGTCACCTGCTGGACAAGGAAAGTGAAATTGGCCTTTCGCACCAGCAGTGCGAAAAAGTCCAAGACCCTTACTCACTCCGTTGTCAGCCTCAGGTTATGGGGGCTTGCCTGCAGCAGATCCGCCACTCTGCAGATATTCTCGAGATTGAAGCCAATGCGGTTTCTGACAACCCATTGGTGTTTGCCGAAGATGGCGACATCATTTCGGGGGGTAACTTCCATGCCGAACCGGTTGCCATGGCTGCGGACAACCTTGCCCTCGCCATTGCTGAAATTGGAAGCTTGTCAGAGCGCCGCATGGCACTGTTAATCGATAGCGGGCTGAGCAAACTACCGCCTTTCTTGGTCGATAACGGTGGCGTGAACTCCGGCTTTATGATTGCGCAGGTGACTTCAGCGGCACTGGCCAGCGAGAACAAGACCCTCGCCCATCCCGCTTCTGTCGATAGCCTGCCGACTTCAGCAAACCAAGAAGACCATGTCTCTATGGCCACTTTTGCCGGTCGCAGACTCAAAGACATGTCGGAGAATACCCGGGGGATCTTGGCGGTTGAGCTGCTTGCAGCAGCACAAGGCTTGGATTTCCGCTCGCCAAACCGCAGTTCGGAACGTTTGGAGCAAGCGAAGGAAATGCTGCGTGCACGCGTGAGCTTCTACGATAAAGACCGCTACTTCGCACCGGATATCGAAAAAGCCAATGAACTGTTGCTGGAAGCCCATTACAACACGCTAATGCCATCACAACTGTTGCCTAGCTTTTAAGTCGCGATGATCAACCCATAATGTAGGGATATAAAAAAGCGCCCCATATTAATTGAATATGGGGCGCTTATTTCTTGTTAATTGCTATTTGATTTTTTGCTGTTAGACAACGAGCTCCCCCGCCCCTTTGGCAGAAACTTCACTGTTCTCAACTAAGAATACCGTGGCAGCTTGTTTGAGTTTCTTCCACTCTGCATCGTCAACCTGTATCCCCTCACGCCAAGCGTTTACGTAGGTATTTCGTAAACTGGCTGAATCGATTTGCTGATACCCTAGAATACTCGGAGAGGGAAAAGCGAAGTTAGAAACCGACAATTCAATAGTCATATCATGAACATTTACATAGGCTTCTGAAACATGGTCTTCAGAGCGCTCATCGGACTGGTATAACTCAGGGAATACACAGCCTTTATTCAGCACATAGAGCGTCTTTCTCCTATCGGAGCCATTTGACCACTGCGCCTTACAGGCCAACCCTTTCGCTGACAGTTTTACCAGTTCACTATAGGCAAGCCAGCGGTTGTGGCAATTGCTGACATGGATCGTCAGTATTTTCACCTTCACCATCTGTTCGACCGCATAATCAATCACACTAGGTAAATGGCAAACCAAACTTGCCCCACCCATGTCGACTTCAATTTTGTCCTGTGTAGGCTTTACCAAGGTAACCGGGCTATCCTTTTCGTTAGCCAAAAAAGGCACGGCTTTATTGAAATGACCGACTCCGTTGAGACCAACCAGTTGCAAGTCAGCGACCATATTTGCTATCACATCCGCTTCACCACAACAGCGACGTAACCCTAGGAATGCTTTGTTTACGGCAGTCACTAGCTCATTATGAGATACAATCATTTTGCTTCTCCTGCTAAACCGGGCAATGATAACTCTTGGCTTGATGGTAGGATTGGGAAGAGCCACTCCCCATCGTGAATTTCATCCAGCAAAGGAGCGCCTTGGAAAAACGTCACTTGCACCCAACGGTCGGAACGCGGGTCGAACTTGGTCGCACCAAATACTGCCAACTTACAACGCAACAAGTGCATAGGTAGCGAGCCTTTGTGCAATACATTCATCTGGATATCACCCATGACTTTGTTACCCAAAGTCCATGCTCGCTTGGCAATCCCCCGGTACTGCGGGTTCAGGACCAAAAACTCGGCCAAGGTTTGTTGCGGCTCACTTTGCAGTAAAGCGCTATACAAGCGGTATACCTGACGACCAATATCGAGCGGCAATTCCCGCTCTTCACCTGCCTCTTCACCACGAACGCCAAGGCGCGGCTCTTCTTTGTCTTGCGAACGGTACCAGAACCAATAGCTGTTCTCAGGCAATTGGAAATCAGTATCTATAGCCCAGCGGTAGCGACTTTCTAATACCAACATAAGATCTTTTACTTTCTTACCGCTGGTCAGCGCCAACGTCTCATCACAGTTCATTTTCTCTTGAAAACTGTCTGCAATATCGGGGTAAAGCTCCATTAAACAAGAAAGAATGATTTCTTGGGCTTCCAGCCCACTACTTTGAGAATGCTCAACAAGCGCATGCCAATCCGTTGTGCTCTCTGGTGCTAAGTTGGCAATAACATTTCTGAAAGTGGTTAGCTCTTCTTTGGCTTGCTTGTTCAATAAGCGTTGGTGATCATCAATCGTCACGACTTGGTTTAGGTGAATAACCGCCTGTCCCAGTAAATGGTCTAACTGAGGTAACTTAGCCCGGTCAAAAGGCTGGCCTAAAATCTCAGCGAGGGCTTGCTCCCGTGTCGTCATCCACTGATCAACAATACAAGGGTGGTTGATCAGGTAGGGAGCCATCCCCAATCCGGTGGCATTGCCCACCCCCAGATAGCGCTGCAGTGAGCGGTGCAAGGTTGTCGCTTTTTCACCCCCTCGCTGCTTGGCTAGATAATGAATCCAATCAAGGCTGAACTCACGCAGTAAATAAACGGCACACATCTGGGCGCTGAAAGACTGATGGAAATCCGGGTTGTCTTCCAGCAGTTTGAAATCTGCAATCCCGAACTTTCCGTTACCATATACCGCAGTGGTGCGCAGAATATATCCGACATTCGCCAACTGTTGTGGGTCTGGCTGATTGCCCTCAGCAAGGTTTGACACAAGGTGTTCGAATACCCGCACGCTTTTATTGGCACGTGCGAGTACCAAGGCACTGTTAGGGTTACGGCCTGCTTCCTGTAACGGCACATTAGCTCGTAACCTTTCTAGCAACGAGGTATCAACCTCTCCCTGAATAAGGGCAAATGTGACATCCCACTTTTCGGCAATGACACGGTCATTACGCTCTTCATCGCTGATTTCATCGCAGAACACCACGAGGTGGTACTGGTGTTGCTGGGTTTCAAGCCGATAAATCGCATGACCGTAACCTTCAGGTGACAGTTGCCAATCGTGTTGGCTTACCTGCCACTTTTTCTGCGCCATCTGGCGAATAAAGTAACGGACAAAACTAATCCGGTTTTGGTGCATAGCACCTAGTCTTTCCGGAGCCATAACCACTTCTGGCAGGCGTAAGGTGTTATTAGATTTCAGGGAACGATGTGCATCCATATTGCTCACCACCAATTTTATAATTATGTTTCTGGTTTAAGGCGTCCAACTACCGCCCGGGAATGTTGTTGATAGAGTACGTGTCAATCCGTTTGAGCCTATAGGGTTAGACCCCTTGCTCTTTTGCCATCTTCATCGCAATTTTAGGGGCATCCCATAGCGACGGCAGCAGTATGAGCGATACCGGTACCGCGGTGATCACAATGAATGACTGCAATGCCGATACACCGCCGGAGCCAAGGGAAATCAAGATAAGTGCCGTCAATCCCATCATCACGCCCCAGAAGGTACGGATGAAAGCATTCGGCTCGGTCTCACCACTGATCACCACACTGATGGTGTAAGTCATCGAGTCACCTGTGGTCACGATGAAGATCGTGGTCAGGATCAAGAACAAAATCGACACAATCAGCGGGAACGGTAACTGCTGGGTAATAGCCAGTAATGCCCCCGGAAGATTGAAACCTTCAAACGCTTTACTGACTGAGCCAGGGTCGGCCACTTCAAAAGCCACGCCAGTACCACCTACGATGGTGAACCAAAAGCAAGTCACGAGCGGCGCCATCACACTATGGGTCATGACTAACTGGCGAATTGTACGGCCACGGGAGATACGCGAAATGAAGATAGCCATCATAGGGCCATAGCCTAGGAACCAGCCCCAGAAGAAAACCGTCCACCAGCTTAACCAGCCTTCATCGCCACGGTAAGTAGACATTGGTATGAAATTGTCCAGCATGGTGCCAACACCCTGCAGGTAACCATTAATCACAAAGTTTGTCGGGCCGACCAGCAGGATGTAAAGCATAAGGCCAACGGCTAAGATGATGTTCCAGCGGCTGAGGATTTGGATCCCACGATTAAGGCCGCTCAAGGCCGAGATGGTATAGATTGCGATGGCAAACAGAATAATGATTAGCTGAGTACTAAAACCATCAGGAATAGCGAACAGGGCGTTCAATGCATAGCTAATTTGTAGGCCAAGGAAGCCAATAGGGCCGATTGTCCCTGCCGCCACCGCAATAATGCAGCAAGCATCAATGGTTGCGCCAATGGCTCCCTTGAGGGCGCGATCACCGAGCAAAGGATAAAGCAAAGTGCGTGGTTTTAGCGGTAGCCCTTTATCATAGTGCAGGTGCATCAACACGATGGAGGTTAGACATCCTGTGATCGCCCATGCAAGGAAACCCCAATGCATGAATGACTGCGAAAGGCTGTTAATTGCCTGCTGCCAAGGGGTTGCAGCCTCGCCGTAAAGAGGTGGAGCGCTAACATAGTGGGCAATCGGCTCAGCCGCAGCCCAGAACACGCCGCCCCCTGCGAGAAGGGTACACAGCATAACGGCAATCCAACGGAAGGCATCGGTTTCAGGCTTATCAATATTGCCAAGTTTAACGTGCCCTGTCCTACCTGCTGCCAAAGCGAGGCCAATCAAAAAAGTGAGTAACAGCAGAATTTGCCAGTAAGGGCCAAAGTATTTAACCGACCAGGCAAACCCGGTATTTACAAAAGAAGACAGTAATTCATTGTCATAGAGTGCGAGTGTGACAAACAGAGCGATAAAACCACCACTTAGCCAGAGCACTGGGTTATTGACGCCGAGTTTGTCGGTTAAGGTTTCTGTTGTAGGGGGTGTGGTATTCTGCGCAGGCTGAGTATTAATGGTTTCAGCCTTTGCCGTGTTCATAATGTCAGACATAAATTGTCTCCAGCGGTTGGTGGATTTGTCTGGGCAAAGATAATTAGGTGGCCTGCTAGAGTTATTGGAATGGCAGGCCTTTTATGTACTTGTGTTACTGCTCGGCGGGCTCAATACCGCTTTGCAGGAAGTTGAACCAGTTACCGCCAATGACTTGGCCAGCTTCGGCTTTACTGAAACCTGTCTTGATCAGACCGTTGTAGATGTTTTCCATCCCACGGCTACCGCTAAACCAAGGCAAGGCATCAGGCCAGCCCGAATTGCTTGCTGAACCTTCACCGTAATCCATCGCTTTCGACCAACGGCCGTTTCGCATCCACTCCAGCACCGATTGCGGTTGGTTCAGGCACAAATCACTACCGATACCAAGATGCTCAACCCCGACCATTTCTGCGGTACGGGCAACCATCAGGCAAAAGTCTTCCAAGGTACACTGGCTGCCATTGGGTAAATGGAATGGATAGAGGCTAAAGCCCAATAAACCACCCCTAGCCGTCAGCGCCTTGATGACCGTATCCGATTTATTCCTCAACGCATCATGAGCGAAAGTAGGATTAGCATGGCTGATACAAATCGGGCGTGACGATAGGTCTATCGCTTCAAGGGTTGAACGTTCGGCACTGTGCGACATGTCGATGATCATGCCGACACGGTTCATCTCCTCAATCACCTGCTTACCAAAGCGGGTCACACCGTTGTCGTTTTGTTCGTAGCAACCTGTCGCCAGCAGGCTTTGGTTGTTGTAGGTCAACTGCATAATCAGAAGGCCCTGACGCCTCATGACTTCAACCAATCCAATTTCGTCATCAATTGGTGAGCAGTTCTGTGCCCCGAACAATATACCGACCTTGCCTTGTGCCTTGGCGCGTTCAACATCAGCCATCGAAGTCACCGGCATGATCAAATCTGCATTGCGTTCGAACAACAGGTTCCATTCGGCAAAACGGGTCAAGGTTTCACGGGCATTCTCGTGGTACACCAAGGTAGCGTGGACGGCATGGATACCGCTGGCCTTTAAGGTCTGGAAGTATTCCCGGTCCCAATGGCAGTACTGCAAACCATCAATCACAATTTCCTGCTGGTACATAGGCTACTCCTTAGTAAGGACGCTGGTAGGCAGTTTTCACTACGGTGTAAAACTCTTTGGCATACTGACCTTGCTCGCGAGGGCCAAAGCTCGACTCTTTACGGCCGCCAAAAGGTACGTGGTAATCCGTCCCCGCCGTGGGAAGGTTGACCATGGCGCAGCCGGTTTGAATCTGCTCTTTAAACAATGCGCTGGTACGTAAACTCTGGGTGATAATGCCGCCAGTAAGACCAAAGCGTGTGTCGTTAGCAGTGGCAATAGCTTCATCCAAATCAGAGACTTTGATAACACAGGCCATAGGCGCGAAAACCTCTTCTTGGTTCACTTCCCAGCTATTTTGGGTGTTTAAGAACAGGGTTGGCGACATGTAATAGCCCTCATGCTGCAGATTCAAGCGCTCGCCACCAAAAGCTAGCTCAGCACCACTCTGGCGGGCTTTTTCTACCCAACCAAAGTTAGCTTCAAGCTGCTTGCCATCAACCACCGGCCCCATGAAGATGCCATCTTCCAATGCATGGCCTACTTTCAACTCGCTCATACGCTTGATTAAGGCTTCAACATAGGCATCGTGTATACCGTCCATCACAACTAAACGGGATGAAGCCGTACACTTCTGCCCAGCCCCGGAGAAAGAACCCGCAATAGTTGCTTCAACAGCGATTTGGATGTCGGCATCATCAGCGATAATCAAAGCGTTCTTGCTGCCCATTTCAAGCTGACAGCGGACAAAATTAGGCGCCGTGGCCGCCGCCACTTTACGGCCAGTTTCCACCGAACCGGTGAAGCTCACTGCTTGGATCTGCTGTGAGTTAATCAGCGTATCCCCGACTTCTGCACCGCTGCCCAGTACCAGGTTAAACGTACCTGCAGGCAAGCCTTGGCGGGCAATGATTTC
Organism: Photobacterium rosenbergii; assembly: GCF_003026455.1. Taxonomy (GTDB): domain Bacteria; phylum Pseudomonadota; class Gammaproteobacteria; order Enterobacterales; family Vibrionaceae; genus Photobacterium; species Photobacterium rosenbergii. Next base: position 415,313 of record NZ_PYMB01000002.1, on the reverse strand, counting down.
AGTCAGTGCAACTGCACTGGCTGGTGTTAGGTTGGCAGGCTTCCAGATTACGCTGTTACCAAAGGCCAGTGCGGGGGCAATCTTCCATGCCGCTGTCGCCGTCGGGAAATTCCAAGGCGATATGATGGCAACGGTACCTACCGCTTCACGTGTTACTTCCACAGAAACACCTGGGCGAACAGAAGCGGCGGTATCACCAACCTGACGTAGCACTTCGGCGGCATAATATTGGAAAAACTGACCAGCGCGGTAAATCTCGCCACGGCCTTCCGCAAACGGCTTACCTTCCTCACTAGATAGCAATCGCCCCAGTTCGTCACAGCGGGCGATTAGCTCATCACCAATGGCCTGAAGGGCTGCCAGCTTGCGCTCCATTGGCGTTTTCTCCCACTCAGGCTGCGCCGCATTGGCGGCATCAATCGCTTGTTGAACCTGAGCTTGGCTTGCTTGGGCAAAGTCACCCAAGTTCTCGCTGATGTCTGAGGGGTTGATGTTTGCAACAGTGCGCTGGCCTGACTGCCACTCACCTGCGATATAAAGGGACTGCTCTGCTTGAATTGTCATTGTCATTTCCTTATTCCTTCACCGCGGCATAAACCACTAGCTCAACTAACATTTCTTCCCGTGCTAAACCCGCAACTACCATGGCAGCACGATTTGGGTATGGGGCATTGAAGTACTCAGCGTAAACCTTGTTGACGGTAGCAAGGTACTCTCTATCGGTGACATAAATCAGTACCTGCAAGACGGAATCCAGCGATTCACCTGCGCATTCCAAGGTATGAACAAGGTTGTCCAACGTTTTGCGGGTCTGTGCTTCGATACCGCCTTCCACCACCCCCCCGTTTTGGTCGATAGGGATCTGCGCGGTGTAAAGCGTTCCGTTATGGGTGATTGCCCACTCAAGAGGGGCTTTCGATGCAAATAGAGAGGTTTTAACAGCTTGCTTATTTTCTTGAAGGCTCACGCTCAACTCCACTTTGTAATCAAGATGTTTCAAGTTGGTTAAATCATGCACTAGCTGTACTGATATATCTAACGGTTAATTTTTTACAATTGATAAATTTTATTTAACACTTGAGTTCAGGCATGATGGATAAAGGGCTCACAAGGAGGTAGCAATGGCAATTAAGCTTCAGCAAATGATTCATTTTGTGATGGTGGTCGAAGAAGGTGGGTTCAGAGCAGCGGCAAAACGCGCGAACCGTTCACAGGCTGCACTGTCAACGTCAGTGAAAGAGTTGGAACGCACTTTAGGGCAAGCGCTATTTGAAACCGGGCATAAAGCGCAGCTCACTCCATTTGGCAAAGTCTGCTACCCGAAAGTCACCCAATTTATCAGTATTTATCACGATTTGGATAATGACTTGAGAGCCATCGCATCTGGCCAGCAAGGGAAAGTGAGGATTGCCTGTGTCCCTTCGGTAGCCGCTAAGCTCATTCCAAGCGTATTAGCCGCCTTTTGCGAGCGCTATCCTAAGGTAGAGGTCAGCCTAATAGATGATAATGCCGCAGGCGTTGAGGCCCGGTTACTAGCAGGTGAAGTGGATTTAGCCTTAGGCAATTGCTCACAGCTTGAAGACGATGCTATTTCTTTCACTCCTCTACTGTCTGATCCCCTTGGTGTGGTCTGCCTTCAAGATAATCCTTTGGCAGAGTGCGAACAGGGGGTCAACTGGGAAACGCTGCTCAAGCAGCCCTTCATCCGCAACGGGACTTGTAGCCTGTTAGAACCAACGCCTGCAAGGGTGCTCAGTGAGAAAGCCCTCTATTCGGTTGAAAACATCACCTCGTTATTTTCGGTACTCGAGCTAGGGATAGGAATCACCACACTGCCTAAATTAGCTTTTCCAACCAACGAAACCAAGTTGGTATGGCGGCCATTGATCGATCCCCCACTCAAGCGCGACATCGGCATATTCCGCTTAGCTGACCGTACCATTTCGCCCCAGGCTGATGCGTTCTATTCCCTTTGTGTTGAGTACCTTATGTACACAGGCCAATCCCTCAATGAATAAGAGGTAATACAAGAGTAAGTACCATCAAGCGCTTCTCATTTGCTGCCTCCAACGGCAACAAACTGGTCTTTTAATTTGGGAAAAAGAAAATTAATCAAAGATTCATATGTCTCGATTTAGCCATCAAACTTTAAAACCTTGATAAATACCCAGTTATTAGCTCAATAAATAGACTACTATGTTGAGAGGCAACGAGCCTAACTGGATATTGATGTTTCGTGGAGGATGCTATGTGGCAAGCAATTTCTCACCAACTTTCTGAGGTATTGGATAGACCATTCAAAATCAGCGAAAAGGAAGTGCTTGAAGGCGGTGACATTAATGAATGCTACTGCATCGGCGACGAAAGCGAGCGCTACTTCGTCAAGCTCAATGACCGCGAACGGCTTGTGATGTTCGAAACAGAAGCCGAAAGCTTGAGAATGCTCAACGAAACTGACTGCATTCAGGTGCCTCAGTTCATCCACCTTGGTGCGACCAAAGACCGTGCTTTTATCATACTCAACTACTTACCAACCAAAGTGATTGATAACCAATCGGCTTATACACTTGGCGAACAGTTGGCAAGAATGCACGCTTGGGGCGATCAAGGTGAGTACGGGTTTGATCTCGACAACTATGTGGGCAGGACCCCGCAACCCAACCAGTGGCGGCGCAAATGGTGCCGTTTCTTTGCCGAGCAGCGTATTGCATGGCAATTGCAGCTCTGCTCAGAAAAAGGGATCGACTTTGGCAACATTGACACGATCACAGGTAAGGTTATCGATCTTCTTGTCCACCACCAGCCTAAACCATCATTGCTCCACGGTGATCTTTGGCACGGCAATACCGCCCTCACTGTAACCGGGCCGATCATTTTTGATCCTGCCAGTTACTGGGGCGATCGCGAGTGTGATATCGCCATGACCGAGCTGTTTGGTGGTTTCCCACCTAGTTTCTATGAAGGTTACCAGTCCGTCTGGCCGCTGGACGATGGTTACGAGGAACGTAAAGATCTCTACAACCTCTACCACGTGCTTAATCATTGCAATTTATTTGGTGGCAGTTACATCACCCAAGCTGAGCAAATGATGGACAAACTCGGGCTGAAATAAGCGTATTTCAGCCGCTCATCATTTATGTGAAAATTGAACCCTTCAATACCGGAGCAACCTAGCTCCGGTTTGCGTTTTTACCCCCAAACCATGGAACAGCTTGTCGATCATTCACCTTATCTGGGCCATTGCTGATCACAAACTTAACTCGTTACTCGAAGTAAATAAGCAACTTCTCGCATCTACTGAGTAAGGTTATATTTTTAAAAAGGCGCCAATAAAACCATCATATTTTTTGCACCTTTTTACCTCACACATTCACAGCAAAAATGTTCCAACTTTGACCTACGTTTTAATTTATTAATATAAACAAAAATTTAAACGTCTACCCTTTTTTCTGGTTCTAATCGCTGACTGTGACTTCTTTTTCAGTTTTTTCTATCACTTCAAACTTTATAGTTAATTTGAGGCGAAAACGAACGCTTAACGCTAAAGTTAAATCATTGAACTGAACCGGTCGTGTTCTTGAGAATTATTGCAAATTGGATGCTAATTCTTGTCATAAGTTTGCAAGGAGTACACTATGAAGAATTTTTCAGAGCAGATAGTGGTATGCCCACATTGCGGCCACAACATCCCTATCACCCTTGATGCCAGTGCGGGTAGCCAAGAGTTTTATGATGACTGCCCTGCCTGTTGCCATGCCATTCATCTAAATATGCAAGTTGATGAGTTACATAAAACCATCAATTTGTATGTCGATGCTGATGATGAGCAAATTTTTTAATATCTGAATATTGATGTTCAATTATCACCAACATCAAAAAAACAAAAACCCCTACAAATATGTAGGGGTTTTCATTATTTGAATCACTGCGCTCTAAATCTGTTGGTTTATTCTAGGCCCTTTTCTGCCAATACCCTTTCAACAGTATCAACAATGGCTTGTGTTTGTGGGTCGATTTCAATATTAACTTGAGCGCCGACTTGCTTAGCGCCAAATAAGGTTCTTTGCAAAGTTTCAGGAATTAGGTGGACACAAAAACGCTCTTTTTCCACAGTCCCAATGGTCAGTGAACAACCATCCAAACCTATATAACCCTTACGCAAAATATATTTATTGTATGATTCAGGGATGTTGAACCAAATCGTCGTATTATTTGGCGAGACTTCGATATCAACAATCTGCGTGACAGCATTGATATGACCGGACATAGAGTGGCCACCAATCTCATCACCAAACTTTGCAGCTCGCTCAATGTTCACCTTATCGCCAACATTTAGCTCACCTAAGTTTGTGACAGCTAGGGTCTCTTGCATCAAGTCGAATGAAACATTGTCACCCTCAAGTTGGGTCACCGTTAAACAGCAGCCGTTATGCGCCACAGAGGCACCAATTTCTAAACCTTCGCGCATCTTGCCAAATAGACGGACAACGTGGGTTTGGAACGCTTGTTTCTTCTCAATCGCAATAACTTCTGCGGTGCCCTGTACAATTCCGGTAAACATAACAACTCCTGCGGATAAGCTAACTTTCAGCATGTTAGCAATAAATTGTCTCGGTAAAAAGCAAGCCAAATTGCACTCTTAGGTTTAACCCTATATCCTCAGCACATATTTACCCATTTCTTGAAGCCCGTACTGTATTGGACTCAACATGCTTGCACACCTAAGAAATAATCTTAACAGGCACATACAGGTGTTGTTAGCATTGTTAGTTGTCCTAACCGCAATGCCGATTGGCTTCCTGTGGCACCAAAGTGCCGTTAGGATTGTCCACCACACAATCGAAAATATTTACCAGCATGCAAGCCAAGCCGTTATCAATCACCTAGATGAATTCTTCACCGATGCCAATAAAGTCTATGAGCATCAAGAGCGCATCCAGTCAGAGTTGAGTGAGGTTGTTAAGGACCGAACTGCCTTGCTTCATCATATTACCAATGTACTCAACCATCACGACGAAATAGATTATTTCTACTTTGGTAATATGGAAGGCGGACTACTTTCAGCAGGGCATCAAGGCAATCAGCGCTATTTCCTGATAGAGACTGAAAATGGGAAAGCGGGACAATTGAATCACTTTGAGTCGGACCATTTCGGCAGTAAGGGAGAGCTCATCAATTCAACCGCTAACTTCGATGTCAGAACCAAACAATGGTTCCAGAATGCAACCAAGGTGACCTATCCTGTCTGGAGTAATATATACGCCGGTGCCTTTGACCCTTCGTTGCTTGGTATTACCCTCTCCAAAGCCCAGCGTGATGATAACGGCAAGCTATTGGGCGTATGGGGCCTGGACTTGACCCTCAATACCGTTATTCAAGAATTGAGCAAGAGTAAGCTCAGTGAACATGGCGATGTTGTTTTGTTTTACAAGAACCAAGTCATCCTGGCCAGCACTTCTGAGTCCCATCAGCCTAAAGGCGGAGCCCTAACAAAAATAAGCCACAGTACAGCCCCTATTCTTAATAAATTGATAAATGAAGATCATAACAAGGGAAATAGCCTGTTACTGGTCGAACACAAAGGGCAAGAATGGGCGGGTTTTATCACGGATTACACGCTAGCAAAAAGTGATTTGGTCAAAATTGCTTTTTATTCGCCGATGACAGACTTTGCCCCGGAATTGGTGACCGCGCAGCGTGTAGCTATTCTACTCACGATTATTTTGGTGATCATTGCAATCTTACTTGGCCGCAAAGCAGCAGGACATATTCGCACACCGATTCAATCGCTGACTCAGGCAGCAGAGCAAATCAGTCAAGGACGCTGGGGGAGCCAAATCGCCATTACCCGTGATGACGATCTGGGTACTCTTGCCAAATCATTCAATAAAATGCAGCACAACCTTGAGCTCACCATTCACAAGCTTGATAGCCAGCAGCAAGAAACCAAACGCCTTAACGCCCTATTGGCGCAGCAAAATCAAGAGTTGGAAGCTCGAGTCAAAGAGCGTACCCAAGCCCTCAGTACCGCCAATGCCAAGCTTCAGCAAATGGCCTATTTCGATGCGTTAACGGGCATCGCAAACAGGCGTTACTTCTGGCAACAGCTTGATGAGAAGTGTATTTATCACAGGGGCTGGCTACTCATTTTAGATATCGATAACTTTAAGCACATCAATGATGCTTATGGGCACCTTGAGGGAGACAATATCCTCAAGCATTTCACGGCAACCTGTCTGGCGGTTTTACCTGAAAAGTGTCTATTCGGTCGCATTGGCGGTGAAGAATTTGCGTTATGGTTAGCAGACTTATCTCGCAAAGAGGTTGAAGCCATCACCCAGACGTTGTTGACGGCACTTACTCAAACCCCGTACAGGAATGATGGGATATCGGTGGTTATCTCAACCAGTATTGGCGCAAGCCGCTGTACTGCCAACCCACAAAAATCCTATGCGGTAGCTGACAAGTTACTCTATGAGGCGAAGCTAGGTGGTAAGAACAGAGCAGTGATTGAGTTAGACGATTGATCGCCCTACACCCTCTTTTTACTCAATGTGAATTGTGTCGCTTTATCTAATCGTTATAATTCCCGCGTTATTTTTACTTCAATCAGGAGCGCTTTCGTGCACAACTACCGGCGTGAAACACGCCACCTTCTAAAATTGGCTATCCCTGTTCTGATTGCTTCTGTTGCTCAAACATCTATGGGGTTTGTCGATACTGTTATGGCGGGGGGCGTCAGTGCAACAGATATGGCTGCCGTATCAGTTGCTGCCAGTATCTGGCTACCTGCGATCCTGTTTGGCGTTGGCCTGCTTATCGCCCTTGTGCCTATTGTTGCTACCCTGAATGGGTCTGGCAAACGTGATCAAATCCCGTTTGAAGTCCAGCACGGCTTTCTGCTTGCCGCATTAATCTCTGTTCCTATCATCTTGGTGTTGTATAACGCTGGCACCCTGATTGACATGATGGATGTCGAAGAAGCTTTGGCAGAGAAAACTACGGGCTACTTGTATGCGGTCTTGTTTGCCGTTCCGGGTTTCCTGTTCTTCCAAACCCTGAAAAGCTTCACCGAAGGGGTTTCAATGACAGTGCCTGCTATGGTTATCGGTTTTATTGGCCTAGCTTGCAATATCCCACTTAACTGGATCTTTGTTTACGGCAAGTTTGGTGCGCCCGCTCTAGGGGGTGTCGGCTGTGGTGTCGCAACCGCGATTGTCTACTGGCTGATGTTCTTCTCGATGTTGATATACATCCGCTACAATAAAAAACTGCGTAGCGTTGGTATTTTCGACCACTGGCAGAAGCCGCAGATTAAAGCCGTCATCCGCCTGTTCCGGCTTGGCTTTCCAGTAGCCGCTTCAATCTTCTTTGAAGTCTCACTGTTTGCCGCTATTGCATTGCTGATTTCCCCCTTAGGCTCGACCATAGTGGCTGCCCACCAGGTCGCCAGTAACTTCTCGTCGCTGATCTTTATGATCCCGATGAGTTTAGGTGCTGCGCTAAGTATTCGAGTTGGCCACCTTCTTGGCCGACAAGACTTCAATGAAGCCAAAATTGCTAGTCGTTGTGGTTTGATTGTGGCTTTTGTCACGGCAGCAATGACAGCGGTAATGACGGTTGTACTCCGCGAACCTATTGCCGAGATGTATACCAATAACCGTGAAGTAATCATGATTGCTGGACAATTATTGTTCTTGGCAGCCATCTACCAGTGTACTGATGCGATCCAGGTGGTTGCTGCAGGTGCACTAAGGGGCTACAAGGACATGCGAGCCATCTTTATCCGTACCTTCATTGCCTACTGGATCCTCGGCCTGCCGATTGGCTATATACTCGGCATGACAGATTGGATAGTAGACCCAATGGGCCCACATGGCTTCTGGATCGGAAACATTATCGGCCTAACAGCTGCAGCACTTATGTTGGCCTCTAGGATGTTCTGGGTACAGAAGCAAGATGATGACGCGCAACTGCAGATGTCTTTGCGCTAAGTTAAATTTCCTTGCAAGTTCAAGAATTAAAGGCGGCCAATGGTCGCCTTTTTGTTTTGCTGCGTATACTTATCATACTGCCAGTGACAAGTTCTAATTAATGTATACAAAGCCCCATCATTTACTCACAATCCTTATTCTCCTCTTAGCTCTTACGGGGTGTGAGCCCAATACAGCCAAACGCAGCTTCAACACTTATAACGATAGGCTTGCAAATGTCCTTGATACCTCACCAGCAACGATCAATATCGATGAGATAGAGGCATTCCCTGAGCCGAGAGAACTCTTATTGCCGATTGAAGATATTCGTATAGATCTGCTTGATGCTTATGAATTGAGGAAGTGCGGCCTGTTTAACCTCATCGCCGAGCGCAACTCCATACTCGGTAAAGTACAGGACAAAACACGGCAGCTTAGGTACGAGCTTATTCTGTTAAATGGGCTCAATCACTGCCAGGAAGTATTGCCGGAAGATTCCGAAGTGCTGCCAATGCTTGAAGGATTCAAACTGCAAAAGCAGGCCCAACTTGCCCAGCACCTGTGGAATATGTTCACGACAGAAAAAGAGTGGCGGCAGCAATTGACCATACACCATCAACCCTTCGAACTGGGCCTATTTTATGGCTTCGATGAAAGCCTAAACGCATTTAACTATCTCGCCTTTATCCAGCAACATATCCAGACAGGAAGCAGTGTCGGAGAAAAACAGGCCGATAGGCTTATCAAACACCAAGAACAACTTCACGCACACCATTATTTCGGACAGCTTATCTTTTCTATCCACCTCTCAACCTTGTGGCTAGATAGCATAACCAACATGCTTGAAGATAACGAATCCGCACTGATTTGCGGTCCAAACCGTAACCAGCAACAAGCCGAGTACCTAAGCAATGTCTTCTACAAATTCTTTGTCAATGAACTACAGCCTTATCTTGCCGAGCTGGATTCGCAATACCAACAGATTTCCCCCGCCCTCAGCGAGCTGCTCGATCCGGAACTAAACCAAAACCCAGCGATAGGCCCTTACTTCGACCGATATCTTAGCGGAGAATTACACCGCAACTTCAGGCAAGCGACACTCAAGCACGTTAGCTTCTGGAAAAGGACGTTCAAACGCTGCAATATCAAAGTGGGTATCCACTAACTCGCTAGCGGTTACTCCTGTTCTGCTAACAATTTCAAAGACTCAGCGCAAAGAAATGCGCCATGTTGCTATAAATGCGTGGCAACAGGCTCTAAGATAAAACTAATAACATTAGGCGGAGCCAGAAATGAAGAAAAACAAGAACGATGCAAAGCTGCTAAAAAAAGCACTTGAACTGGGCATGGCTTTTGCCCAAAAACAAGGGTTTGATGATTTGGACAAGTCCGTTTCATCTAAAGACAAAGTGGAATGCATTTACCGCTTATTGGTGCAGTTCAAGCAAATCACCCCACTCCCTGAAGACAAAGAAGACGGCCCGAACATGAAACACAAACTCATTTTGTGGATTTCACGGCTTCTGCCACCCGACCACGAGTTATTACAATAAGCATTGCAGCTCATATTAGGCTAAGATAGCCTATTCGTTTTAAACATTTACACATAGTTACCAAGGTAGGTTCAAGCATTATGCGTCGTGTTGTCTTCAATCAAAAAGGCGGTGTTGGTAAATCCAGTATTACAGCCAACCTGGCCGCAATCAGTGCCGCTAAAGGCTATAAAACCCTTCTTATCGACTTGGATGTCCAAGGTAACAGCAGCCATTACCTTGGCTTTGATATCAATAATGACAACAACAAGAATATTGCTGAGCTGCTAAACCAAACTGTCGGGTGGTTCTCGGTGTCGACGCCAATCAAGTCTTATCCTCAGGCCACACCATTTGAAAACCTCGATATTATTCCTTCCAGCCCGAAACTTGAAAAAATCGAATCGGAGCTAGAACGCCGCTATAAAATCTACAAACTACGCGATGCCCTTGATGAGCTAGACAAGGAATACGACCGAATTTATATCGATACCCCACCCAACTTGAATTTCTTCAGCAAAGCTGCGCTTATCGGTGCAAATAAGCTGTTAATTCCGTTCGATTGCGACAGCTTCTCGCAACAGGCATTGATGACCTTGCTCAACAATGTGGCTGAACTGCGTGATGATCATAACCCTAAGCTTGAAGTGGAAGGGGTTATCGTCAATATGTTCAACGCCCAAGCCAAGTTCCCAGCGCAGATTATTGCAGATCTGAAAGATATTGGCTTACCTATTCTCGAGCCTTACTTGCCGCTATCTATCAAGATGAAAGAATCACACTACCACCAGCAACCGCTGATCCACTTACTGCCTTCGCATAAGCTTACCCAATCATTCAACGATTTATTTGCAACACTTGAACAAACTGCAAGCGCTGAAGTCAGTTAAACCACAGTAGCAAGATAGCTTTTTCACTATTAGCGAACACCAGCAGTCACCTAAAAATGGCTGCTGGTGTTGTTTTATCACAAGTTCAATGACCTAACTGGATGAACGCGACACTTGATAAAAGTGATTGAAATCACAATTTTATCCCCGTTGGCGGTGAGAAATAATCCGCCGCGCTCAAAGCATAAGCAAACAGTCGCCATAACTTAAAAAAGCCAACTCAAACACTTGCACGAGGGATCATCACTCGCTAATATGCTCCTCGTTCCCACGGGAACGCAGTACGACCGTAGCTCAGCTGGTTAGAGCACCACCTTGACATGGTGGGGGTCGGTGGTTCGAGTCCACTCGGTCGTACCAATTTCTAGCTTAATCTAGAACACAACATGCGTCTGTAGCTCAGCTGGTTAGAGTACTACCTTGACATGGTAGGGGTCGGTGGTTCGAGTCCACTCAGACGCACCATTATCACCTAAACATGATAATGACAGTACGACCGTAGCTCAGCTGGTTAGAGCACCACCTTGACATGGTGGGGGTCGGTGGTTCAAGTCCACTCGGTCGTACCAATTTCTAGCTTAATTTAGAACACAAAATGCGTCTGTAGCTCAGCTGGTTAGAGTACTACCTTGACATGGTAGGGGTCGGTGGTTCGAGTCCACTCAGACGCACCATTATCACTTAAACATGATAATGACAGTACGACCGTAGCTCAGCTGGTTAGAGCACCACCTTGACATGGTGGGGGTCGGTGGTTCGAGTCCACTCGGTCGTACCAACTTCTTACTTAACCGCTAAGAAGTACATAAATTTGGGTCCGTAGCTCAGTTGGTTAGAGTACTACCTTGACATGGTAGGGGTCGGCGATTCGAGTTCGCCCGGACCCACCAAATTCCAATAAACGCACTACCTCTTTGAGGCTCCCAAGCGTTTATTCGGGCGATTAGCTCAGTTGGGAGAGCACCTCCCTTACAAGGAGGGGGTCACTGGTTCGAGCCCGGTATCGCCCACCACATACAAAAGCCTGTTCTTCGGAACAGGCTTTTTTGCTTTCTGTTAACTGCCCTTGCAGGATTCGTGTTGGCATCAGCTGCATGCACCACACTCAATATGTAAGCTAAATCACTGAATGTTCTGTCTTTCATCGACTAGAATAGATATGCCCACCAGCAAATTACTAATTTAATGCGTTGTTCTTACCAAAAGGAATTAGGTTAACAATGAATCAGTTTCTAAACGTTACCACCTCACTGCTTGCTTCTACTTATCGCTGCTGGCAAGGCACCGTGGCGGATAAAACAACTGAGCAACCAGAACAAACACTTATGCTGTTTGACCAAGAGAATGATGCCGAATGTAGACAGGTCCGCGAAGCGCTGACCAAGTTGAACTTAGATATCCTGATTGTGCCCTGCCCCAAAGGCGGCAAAAACCTCGAGGCACTAAAAGCCAAGTCTGGCAAAGGTGATGGTATCCAGCCGCCTGTCTTTGTAGATAATAACCAGTCCAAAGCCATGCAGGGCGCGAAAGCTATCCTCAAACACCTCAACCAACATTATGGACAGGTTAGCTCAGCAACCTCTTTACTGAGTAAAGCCACTAACGAGATAAGCTCAACCCTAGCAGCAACGGTCAGGTTGAACGCTGGTAGTCATGCCCTACCATCAAATCAACCTGAACTTCCTTTGATCCTGTACAGTTTTGAGTCCAGCCCATATGCAAGGCCGGTACGCGAAAAACTGTGTGAATTGGAACTGCCGTATATTTTGATCAACCTTGGCAAGCAGCAGGTATCAGATATGGGGCCGGCGACGATGCGTTGGAGCCTGAAGCCTTATCAACCATTGCCTAACACCAAGCGTGAAGCCTTCTTCAAACAACATGGCAATGTGCAAGTGCCCTTTCTCATGGATCCCAATACCCATCAATCAATGTTTGAATCGACCGATATTGTTGATTACCTTGAACAGACTTATCAGCAATGACAATAGCCGTGAAGACTGCTTCACTGCACAATTTATCCAAACATATCTATATCTTGTACGTCAAAAAGGTCACTACAGATAACTGTTAAGTGGTTTGTAATGATGTTCTGCAGATGTCCGCCAAGGCTTCAATACTCGACAGGCAGGTATAGTTGGGGCGAAAAACGAACGCAATTCGCCGGTGAGGACTGGGCTCATTCAGGTGGATCACTGACAATTGATCATTGGCTGCCGTTAACTGTTCTTTAGCCATAGCGGGGATCAAGGTCGTTCCCAAATCCCCCTGTACCATCTGGATCAGCGTATTCAAACTAGTCGCACCGAAACCATGGTTAGCCCGCTGCTCTGTCAATTTACACACATCGAGCGCATGATCCTTAAGGCAGTGGCCTTCTTTTAACAACATCAAACGGCTTTGGGTCACTTCATCGCTGGTGATTTCTGTTTGCTGAGAGTGCGTCGTACCTTTCAGGGTGACCCAGTAAAAATCTTCTTGCCAAAACTCTAAGCTAAGCAAGCCTTCACAGGAAAATGGCAATGCTAATATTGCGGTATCAATTTCGCCGCTCCTGACCATATCGACCAAGTGCTGGGACTGCTCTTCCACTACATTGATTTCTGCTGCTGGAAAGCGCTCATTGAGAATAGGAAAAATCCTTGGCAGCAGATATGGTGCAACAGTTGGGATCACCCCAACGCTCATTGGGAAACTCAGCGGTTCACTTCTGCTACCAGCCAAATGCTCCAAATCTTCAATCCGCAATAAGATGTCTTTAGCCCGCTTGAGGACTTCGTGACCGATAGGTGTTACCAAAACCTGTTTATTATTTCGCTCAAAAATCTGCAGTCCGAGCTGTCTTTCCAACTCACTTAACGCAGCACTTAGCGCCGACTGACTCACGCAGCAGAGATCAGCGGCTTTCTTGAAGTGTAAGGTCCTTTCTACGGCAAGTGCATAGCTCAGTTGCTTAATAGAAATCATTGCGCCCCAAAGTCTGAATGTTTAACCAAACCAAGCGGCGCAATTCAATCATCACCCTATTAGAAAATGATATAACAGTATGAAAATACGCGGCTTAATAGAAACTGTTTTAAGTATAGACAGAGGGTAGCCGCTTTACTGGTGCTGTTATTGCGCCTTTTTCAGCTTTTGTTGCTCAGCTTTGCTCTCATTCTTGTCCTTCACCATTTTGTCTTCCGCCTTGCCTTTGGGAGTAAATTCAACAACATGCTGGGTTTCGGCTGGGAAGGTCGTACCAAAGAATTTGCCGCCACGGTCAATACTCAGGTTATCGCAATAGATACTGCCTGAGACCACGCCTTTGTCTAAGATCTCAATGGCATTGGCACGGCATACCCCTTCAATCTCACCATTAACGATGATTTTATCTGCCCAGATTTCCCCTTTGATTGAACCGCTTCGGCTGACAATCAATCCTTTTTCTAGCTTCAGCGTTCCATCAATATTGCCATCAACTTGCATGTCACAACTTAGCTTGAGCTCGCCTTGGATATCACATCCCGCTGCGATGACAGTTGTAGTTGTTTGCTGACTTGCTGCTCCACTTTGTTTATTAAAGATGCCCATTGAATATTTCTCTCTTCTTCAAAAATATGTTCAAAATTGTCCAAGCTCCAATCAACGAAAGGCCGAGGATTCAACGCCCGCCCCACGAAACGCACCTCGTAATGCAAATGAGGTCCTGAAGACAAACCTGAGTTACCGGAATAGGCAATGAGATCGCCTTTGTTAACAAAGTCCCCGGCTTTCACCGCAAATTTGTGTAGATGGGAATAGGAAGAAGAAAAACCAAAGGTATGCTGCAGACGCAAAAAGTTACCCGAACCTTCTTTACTAGGACGAACAGTTTCCACCACACCATCTGCCGGCGCATACACAGGCGTTCCGGTATTTACGGCAAAATCCAACCCTCGGTGTAGCCGCCGTTTACCTGTTATCGGGTGAATCCGATAGCCAAATTGCGAAGACTGCCTTGCGTTGACCACAGGAGCGCCATTTGGCAAGCTCGCCAAAATAGCAGTACGGACGGCAGAGTTAATCGCAGCGACATCCAATCGCTGCTCGATGGCATCAACTTCCCCAGTAATATCAACACCTAATAAAGCTTCAAGCTCATGAAGTCGGTCCGATACACCACTTAGTCGATTTTCGCGAGCATCGAGATCGGCTTCTAGATCGAATTTCAAAGACTTCAATTCTTCAAGCTCATCAGTCAATGTTGATGACTGGGCTTCCAATTCCATTTGTTTATATTTCGCGTCATCGGCTTCAGACTTTAGGTACACCATCCAACCTACAGCAGTTAGCGTCACCGTCACTGCGGATATTGCTAACCAACGTAAATTACGCTGAGCCTTGTTGCTCAACTGGAAGTGCTTAGATCCATGTATCGAGGAAACCGATATCGTGATTTGTTCCTTCATACTGACACTAGCTATTGATAAATCACTTAATTTATAAGCGACCAATATTCCATTTGTATTAAGCGAGACACGTCAAATTCTAAAAATTAACATTCAAGCTGATTATTGTTAGTATGCAATTAGCTGTTGTTAAAGCATTTTTGATAACTTGTTATTAACAACGCATACTGATATTTTGCTTACTAGGGACAGTAACAGATGATTTCAATCAAGGAACTATTTCAACGTAAACCTTGGATACTCTCCGCATTTATTTTGCTTGGGATCGGTCTTTGGTTATTTAGTGGCCACCAATCAACGACATCTGACACACCTGTTTCTACGACACATAGTACTGATAACGCCACGGCCCCCCCTCTGGCTAAAGTGGTTATCGAACAGTTCACTGTCCAACCTGTTACCCGCACACTTTCCTTGTATGGGCGTACCGCACCTAACCGCAAAGCCACTCTCGGCGCAGAAGTCGCAGGTAAGGTTGAAAACTTATTGGTGCGCAAAGGGCAACAGGTAAAAGCAGGCCAGCCATTGATCCAACTCGATAAGGCTGATCGCGAGTTGCAGCTTGCTCGTGCCAAAGCGTTGCTTAAAGTCAGAAACCAAGAATTCAACGCTTCTAAATCGTTAAAAAATAGGGGGCTTCAAGGTGAGGTGGCATTCAGCCAAGCCGAAGCAAACCTGATTGAAGCAAAAGCACAGGTAAGAGGTTTGGAGCTTGCCCTAGGTAATACCGAAATCTATGCCCCTTTCGACGGTATCATCGAGCTGCTCTATATTGAAAAAGGTGATTACCTAGGTGTTGGCGACCCGATCATTTCTATTGTTGATTTAGACCCGCTGGTCATCAGTGCCGACGTCAGCGAGAGGCATATCGACAAAATTTACAAAAGCCAACCTGCCGAAGTCAGCTTGGTTACGGGGTTTTCTACCACAGGTCAGCTTAGCTTCCGTGGTGCCGTCGCCAACGAATCGACCAACACCTACCCTATTGAAGTAGAAATCAGTAATCCAGAGATGAGGCTCACAGCAGGCACCAGCGCCAACCTCGATTTAATCTTAGCCACTGAGCCTGCAATAAAAATTACCCCTTCGATGCTGGCATTGGATGAAGCGGGTAACTTAGGTATCAAGACCTTGGCTAAAGACGATAAAGTTCATTTCGTACCTATCTCTATCGTCAACGTCGAGCCTGATGGGGTTTGGCTGGGCGGTACCGAAAAAACAGTCGATATCATCACCACAGGCCAAGGGTTTGTTAGAGATGGTGACACCGTGATTCCTGTGCGTCCTAATTCCGTTCAAGAAAGTGGGAGTGAGTAATGTTTGCCATTATAGATGCGGCAATAAACCGCTCTCGTACCATGCTCACCTTGCTGGTTCTGATCCTGCTGGCAGGCATTATTACGTATCGGGTGATCCCCAAAGAGTCTAACCCGGATATCACCATCCCAGTGATTTATGTTTCGGTAAACCATCAGGGTATCAGCCCGATTGATGCCGAGCGGTTATTAGTCAGGCCGTTAGAGAAAGAACTTCGCTCCATCGAAGGCGTCAAGGAAATGAGCGCTGTTGCGTCTGAAGGCCATGCCTCTGTCACGCTTGAGTTCATTGTCGGCTCTGATATCAATACCGCCCTAACCGATGTACGTGAGGCCGTTGACCTTGCCAAACCCAAGCTCCCCGAAGATGCCGATGAGCCAACCGTTCATGAGGTCACCCTCGCCAGTTATGAGCCGGTATTGTCACTTGTTCTCTATGGTACCGTACCCGAGCGTACCACTATCCAGATTGCCCGAGAGCTGCAAGACAAACTAGAGAGCTTCAAACAAGTACTGGAAGTAGATATTGCCGGTGACCGGGAAGATGTCGTCGAGGTACTCGTTGAGCCACTATTGATGGAAAGCTACGGCCTTGACCAAGAGGATGTATTCAATCTAGTTGCGCGTAATAACCGCGTTGTGGCAGCTGGTTTCGTCGATACCGGCTATGGCCGTTTCTCCGTCAAGGTCCCTTCAGTTTTCGACTCTTTAAAAGATATCCTCGAGCTCCCCATCAAGGTCGATGGCAATAAAGTCGTGACATTTAGTGATGTTGCTACCATACGTCGTGCTTACCGTGACCCTGATAGCTTCGCCCGCCTAAACGGCGATACCGCTGTGGTGCTGGATGTCAAAAAGCGTGCAGGCGAGAACATCATTGAAACGGTCAACATTGTCAAAGCCGTTGTTGAAGAGGCCCAAAAGCTAGAGGAGTGGCCCGATAATCTATTAGTCGAATATACGCTCGATCAATCTGATGATGTCGAGACCATGCTCAATGACCTTCAGAACAACATTCTGTCGGCCATTATCTTAGTTGTGATAGTCATCTTAGCCATACTGGGTACCCGAACCGCTTTCTTGGTCGGCGTCTCCATTCCCGGGGCTTTCCTTACAGGCCTACTGATGCTGGCCGTTAGCGGTATTACGGTCAATATGATCGTGCTTTTTGCGCTGATTATGGCCGTAGGTATGCTGGTAGATGGCGCTATAGTTGTCACAGAATATGCCGACCGGAAAATGCAGGAAGGGACTGGCCGGAAACAAGCATACCGCGAAGCCGCCAAGCGCATGGCATGGCCAATCACCGCTTCAACAGCGACTACCCTTGCAGCGTTCGCTCCATTGTTGTTTTGGCCGGATACCACTGGCGAGTTCATGCGCTACCTGCCCTTAACCCTGATCGCAACCTTATCCGCCTCATTATTAATGGCACTATTGTTTGTCCCCGTACTCGGCAGTGTGCTGGGTAAACCGCAGTACACCACCAAGCGGGAGCAAGAACGTAAAATTGCGATGGAAAAAGGGGATTTCAGCCAAGCCAAAGGGATCACCAAGCTTTACCTTTCAACCTTGGCAGTAGCAATCAAGCACCCGATTAAGATTTTGATCGCCGCTTTCGTCTTCGCAATTGCGGTTGGCTTTGCTTACAGCAAAGCGGGTCTCGGAGTGGTGTTCTTCCCTGAAGTCGACCCACCCCACTTTACGATCAAAGCACGCTCACATGGTGACTTATCCATCTTCGAGAAAGACCAGTTGATGCAGCAAATTGAGCAGCGCATCATGGGCACCGATGGAATAAAAAGTGTCTATACCCGTACAGGGGGCAGCGATGAAATCGGCCAGATCCAGCTCAACCCTATGGATTGGCAAGAAAGACGACCAATCAAAGACATCATCGCCGAGATGCGGGAGAAAACGGCTGACATTGCTGGAATCGAGCTCGAATTCAAGTTCCCTCAAGCTGGTCCTCCGAGCGAACATGATCTCATCATTGAAGTTTCAGGTAACAATACCGAAGACATGAACGATGCAGTGCGCCAAGTTAGGTACTGGCTTGAATCGCAACAGGCCTTCACCAATATCTCAGATACTGCAGATAAAGAAGGGATCGATTGGGAAATCAATATCAATCGCGATGATGCTGCCCGCTTCGGAGGCGATGCCACCTTAGTCGGCAATACTGTTCAATTCGTAACTAATGGGCTGAAGATTGGTGAGTTCCTGCCGGATGATACCGACGAAGAAGTCGACATTCTGGTTCGCTACCCCGAAGACAAAAGGGATATTGGCCGCTTTGATGAGCTCAGGGTAAAAACCCTGTATGGCATGGTTCCTATCACTAACTTTGCCAGCATTACCCCATCACCGAAGCAAGGCACTATTAACCGTCTCGATGGCAAGCGGGTCATTGAAGTCATGGCCGATATGTCGTCAGGTTTTAACCTGAGCCTGCAACTTCCTGTCATTAATGCCGCGATTGCTGAAATGCCTCTTGCCAGAGGAACACAGGTTAACGTACGCGGGCAAAATGAAGATCAGGAAAAATCTTCTGCCTTCTTGCAAAATGCCTTCTTGGTAGCCCTTGCAGTAATGGGACTGATTTTGATCACCCAATTCAACAGCTTCTACCAAGCGCTGCTGATCTTGAGTGCAGTACTTTTCTCGACTGTCGGTGTGTTCTTAGGGCTACTCATATTCCAGCGGCCGTTTGGCATCATCATGTCCGGGATCGGGGTTATTTCACTGGCCGGTATCGTGGTGAACAACAACATCGTATTGATCGATACGTATAACCAGCTTCGCCATAGCGGGATGGACAAAGTGACGGCTATCATGCATACCGGCGCACAACGTCTGCGCCCTGTACTGCTAACCACAATCACCACAATCTTGGGCCTGCTGCCGATGGTACTTGAGATGAATATCGACCTCATCAACCGGTTAGTTGAGTTCGGGGCGCCAAGCACCCAATGGTGGTCACAACTCGCAACAGCTGTTGCTGGCGGATTGGCGTTTGCAACCTTGCTGACCCTGATATTGACCCCATGCCTGTTAATGCTAGGACGGGAGCATAAACACCGGATTGATGAGCACAAACCTAAGCCTCAACAGTACGATGAAAGCCTAGAGACCCCGCCCAATAAAGGCGAAAAAACTCAATTGGTTGATCCGGAAGATGTTGTAGAGAAGCAATTAGGAAAGGTGTTTGTGCCACAGGCAAACGCACCAGCAGACGTAGCGCCTAGTGAAGTAGAGCGAGATAAGTAACGTCCGGACTCATCACCATAAAGCCGCCTGACTTGGCGGCTTTTTTATTGTTGATTATGTTAGCCTAACGCCCACTTTATCACCACAGCCAACAGGCTGACTGCCAAGATTCCGCCTAGGTAGAGAGCAACAAACCATAGCCATCTTTTAAAACAAGGATTAACCATTAGTGATAGCCCTCATCTTCCTTGAGTTTGCCTCTGAATACCCAGTAGGAGTATGCCGTATAGGCAATAATTAGCGGCAATAAGAATACCGCCCCACTGAGCAAGAACTTCAGGCTTGTGTCCGGCGCGGCGGCATCAGCATAAGTAATCGCATGCGGCACGATGTAAGGATAAGTACTAACCCCGAACCCCAAGAATGCGAGGAAGAACAAACCCAGCACGACCAAATAGGCTTGCACTGGCTTATGCTCCATCAAATCTTTAAACAGCAGGTAAACCAGATATGCCGAACAACCGGGTATTAGCAAAAAGAGAAATGCTTGTGGGAATGAGAACCAACGGTCTGCAATAACCTCATTGCCAAGCGGTAGCCAGAGGCTGAGGATACCCACCATCACAACCATGATTAGCGCGCAGCGCTTGGCTATCACATAGAATCGCTCATGCATCCCATGGGGCATTTTGATCAACAGCCAGCAAGCGCCGAGCGTCATGTAAGCTGCAACAGTAACAAAACCACAGTAAAGACTAAAAGGAGTGAACCAGTCGAACCATCCTCCACTGTAAGCCCTGTCGGTCACGGTAACACCTTGCAACAGGGTGCCTAATATCATCCCCTGGGTAAACGTCGCCATTAATGAGCCAATGAAAAACGAGCTGTCCCAAAGAAACTGGCCGCGTTTGGTTCTGAAGCGATATTCAAATGCCACACCACGGAATATCAGCCCCAACAACATGATCATGATTGGAGCATACAGTGCTGGCATAACAACGGCATACGCCAAGGGGAAGACGGCAAACAGGCCGCCACCACCAAGTACCAACCATGTCTCGTTGCCGTCCCACACCGGGGCGATACTATTCATCATCAAATCACGCTCTTTGGTGGAATCGGCCGAGATAAACAGGATACCAATCCCGAGGTCAAACCCATCGAGAATGACATAGGCGAAAACGGCAATGGCTATCAGGATGTACCATATCAATGCATAGTCCATATCTGTTCCTCACATACTCAATTTGTTCGATGTTGCCAGCGATTGTTTTTCTTCGTCTTCATCACCCACTTTAGGTACACCTGGGCTTGGTGGTAACACATATTTTGTTGGCGGCTTGCGCATGAGGCGAAGCAAGTAGAAGAAACCAGCACCAAACACGGTGAAATACACCAATACAAATGCAGCAAGGGAAACGCTGACGGCAGCGGCGTCAATTGGAGATATTGACTCTGAAGTGCGGAGCAAGCCATAGACAGTGAACGGTTGTCGGCCTACTTCTGTGGTGATCCAGCCACACAAGATTGCGATGAAGCCTGCCGGCCCCATTGCCACACAACAGCGGTGGAACAATTCGTTATGATAGAGCTGGCCTTTTTTACGCAACCATAGGCTGTAGAGACCAATAGCCAGCATCAAGAAACCGATACCAACCATGATCCTAAAGCTCCAGAACACAATAGCGACCGGCGGATGGTCTTCTTCCGGAAAAGCATCCAGCCCTTTCACTTCCCCATTCCATTCATGAGTCAAGATCAGACTGCCTAGATGAGGAATCGCGATTTTGTAATCGACTTCTTTGGTTTCCTCGTTGGGCAAACCAAACAATATCAACGGCGCACCTTGCTGGGTTTCATAATGTCCTTCCATTGCCGCCACTTTTGCCGGTTGGTGTTCAAGGGTGTTGAGACCATGCATGTCCCCGACCACGATCTGTATTGGGGTAACAATTGCCGCCATCCAAAGCGCCATTGAGAACATAGTTCTGGCAAGGTGGTTATTTTGCGACTTGAGCAAGTGAAAGGCCCCTACTGCCCCGACAACAAACGCCGTCGTCAAGAAAGCGGCGAGCACCATGTGCACCAACCTGTAAGGGAAGGAAGGATTGAATACCACAGCCCACCAGTCTTCAGGAATGAACTGCCCTAGCTCATTCATCGAATACCCCGCAGGAGTCTGCATCCAACTGTTAACCGAAAGTATCCAGAACGCTGACATCAGAGTACCGATAGCAACGATGACGGTGGACATAAAGTGAAGTTTCTTCCCGACTCTGTTCATACCAAAAAGCATCACGCCCAAAAAGCCCGCTTCAAGGAAAAATGCCGTGAAAACCTCGTAGCCCATCAACGGCCCCAATACCGGGCCCGTTTTGTCTGAAAAGACACTCCAGTTGGTCCCGAACTGGTAACTCATCACGATACCGCTTACCACACCCATACCAAAACTGATGGCAAATATTTTTATCCAGTATTGATAGAGCTCGATGTATTTATGCTTGCCGGTCTTGAGATACAAGCCTTCAAGAACAGCTAAGTAACTTGCAAGCCCAATGGTGAAAGCCGGAAAAATAATGTGAAAAGAAACAGTGAAGGCAAACTGGAATCTAGCAAGATCGACCGCGAGTTCATTCATGGTTTCTCCTTAATACCTAATCTGACGCGCTTTTTCTTGGATTAGTATTGAGATAAAAACAACACTTCCCCTACTGTGCTTTGTACGCGTTGCTTAACAGTATGGTTCATCTTGCAAAGATATGGCGAAGAGACACGAAACTAGATTTTTCGACTAGCTTGCTGAGTACATAAGGTGAGTTATAGTTAAAACATTGCTAATCGAAAATCCCACTCAGCCCGTAGCAGTAGCAATAAATCAGCTGGCAATCCCCTGCCAGTTTTTCGTGAGGGCTAAACAATGAGTCTAAAGTCGACACTGGAAAAGTTTGAACACGCCTTTGAGCCAGGAGGCAAGTACCAAAAGTGGTTTCCACTCTACGAAGCATTTGCGACATTGCTCTACACCCCAGGACAAGTGACCAATAAGATCACCCACGTCAGGGATAGTATTGACCTGAAACGCATCATGATTATGGTGTGGTTAGCGGTTTTCCCTGCGATGTTCTGGGGCTTATACAATGTCGGTCACCAGACGGTTATCGCGCTAAACAGCCTATATTCTCCCGAAGAAATCCAGCAGTTGGTCAGTGAAAACTGGCAATACTCAGCGACTCTGGCACTTGGGGGGAGCTTGGCTGAATCAGCCAGTTGGGCGAGTAAAATGCTACTCGGCGCCTTTTATTTCCTCCCTATTTACATTACCGTTTTCATTGTCGGTGGTTTCTGGGAAGTACTGTTTGCGATTATCCGCAAGCACGAGATAAATGAAGGCTTCTTCGTATCATCCATCCTGTTCGCGTTGATACTGCCGCCTACTATCCCGCTGTGGCAGGCTGCATTGGGTATCACTTTCGGTATCGTCGTTGCCAAAGAGGTCTTCGGTGGCACTGGGCGCAACTTCCTCAACCCGGCCCTTGCTGGCCGTGCGTTCCTTTACTTTGCCTATCCGGCAGAAATCTCCGGTGGTATGGTCTGGACCGCCGCCGACGGATATACCGGGGCAACGGCACTGAGCCAATGGGCAGAAAATGGCTCAACTGCAATGGTGCACAATGCTACCGGTGAAGCCATTACATGGATGGACGCCTTCGTCGGTAACATTCCGGGCTCCATTGGTGAAGTATCAACCCTGTTCCTGCTCATCGGCGGCTTAATGATTATGCTCATGGGTATCGCCTCATGGCGGATCGTCACCGGTGTATTGGCAGGGATGATAATCACTTCAACGCTGCTTAACCTAATAGGTTCTGACTCTAATCCGATGTTCTCAATGCCGTTCTGGTGGCATTTAGTCTTGGGCGGGTTTGCTTTCGGTATGTTGTTTATGGCGACAGACCCCGTGTCCGCCGCATTTACTAACAAGGGTAAATGGGCCTACGGCATCCTTATTGGGGTAATGGCGGTATTTATCAGGGTCGTTAATCCTGCTTATCCAGAAGGCATCATGCTGGCAATCTTGTTTGCCAACCTGTTTGCCCCATTGTTTGACAACTTAGTCTCGCGTGCCAACGCCAAGCGTCGACTAAGCCGTCATACCACTAGCTAGACCCAATTCTCCCCTAACGAGTATTTTGCTTAGGGGAGCTTCTTCCTGCTGCTTTTATTCCAGGGCTTATTCAAGCTAGGCAATCGACAAATATCATCGGTTCTTGATAGCGGACTGGTACCCCTTCTTCAATCAAGTCATCAATGACATCATCGGCCATTTCAACAAAGGCTTCACTGAGCAGATCACAAATCGCCTCCCCACCTTGGGTGATTGCCAATGCAGAAAACCAAAGCTTTAACTGGATGGAATGCTGCGCCAATGTACGGAATAAACCATCACAGTCAGTTCGGGCAATATTGATAATCAACCCACACAAACTGGCAGCAAGCCCTTGCTGGCGAAACGCCTCTTTAACGTAAATAGTATGTAGCGTAACTTCATAAAACAGCTCTGAAGATTTACGTGGGTTGCGGGGGTCTTCGAGATAACGGCTAAATGTCGCCACAGCGGCTACCTTACCATCGGCATACACTTCCAGCGCAATATCACTCGCCTGATCAGACTGCCGATTATGGGACGTCGCCAACTGGTTATCAGCAATCACCGCCTGTACCTGATGATAGTCATCATCAAGACAATCAACCTCAGTTGTCAGTTCAGACAAAGGCTTAATGATAACTTGCCAATCAGGCTTTGGCAGTGCCGGTACAAGCCCACGCATAGCCAGTTCAGCACTCGACAATAATGCCAAATTCAAGGAGTCGGAATGGATAGATGAAGATGTATGATGAGACGATTCCATGATCACTCCCTTTGATTTTGCAAAACCGGAGTGTATCAAAACCTATTTAAATCACGGTGATGCAATCAAACTTCTGTGAGCGGGGTTTCACTTTGTAGGCGTAGAAATCAAAAACAGGGCCAAAGGCCCTGTTATCAAATTAACTTTCGTATGAAAGCTTGGTCCCAAACTGCCCTTGCCAATCAAGCGAGAATTGATTGACCGCAGGCTGTACGGCTGGGTTTGCCAGCATTTGCCCCATGACATCTGTCGGGACCGTAATTGCCCCAATACCCAGTTTCATGACTTCTGTTACCTGACGGGTATTTTTAAAGCTCGCTGCTAAAATTTTGCTCTGGCACTGGTTAGCATCCAGTAGTTGCTGCAAGTCAGCCACGATAGCAATGCCATCCGTACCCATTCCATCAATACGGTTCACGTAAGGGGCAAGGTAGTCAGCGCCAGCCATAGCAGCAAGGAAGCCCTGATAAGCACTATAAATTGCAGTAGCTAGCACTTGGATGCCCTCTGCTTTCATCTTACGGATAGCCGC
This sequence comes from Photobacterium rosenbergii, assembly GCF_003026455.1. Taxonomy (GTDB): domain Bacteria; phylum Pseudomonadota; class Gammaproteobacteria; order Enterobacterales; family Vibrionaceae; genus Photobacterium; species Photobacterium rosenbergii. Next base: position 390,520 of record NZ_PYMB01000002.1, on the reverse strand, counting down.
TAAACCCACTTCGGTTGCAGGTACTTTCACAACAACATCATATGGCATTGCATCTAATGCCTTCGCTTCGGCCAACATTTCTTCAACCGTCGTACTTACCACTTGGGCATGAAACCTTGCATTAGGACCAAGGATTTCTGCCGCACCAGCCAACACTTCATTCAGTCCTTTACCTTCTTTAGCAAGAATCGACGGGTTTGTCGTGATGCCCCGTAACGGTAGGCAATGGCTAAAGCGTTTAATTTCAGCAAGATCCGCAGTGTCCAAGTAATACTCAATCATGGTGTCATCCTCAATGTGTTTCGTTGGGCACACTATAACGCTGCCAAGCCGAATAAAATTTGATCGCAATCAAATTAAATTTTATTCGAAAGTTATATTGTTTCGAATAACGAAAGGCGCAAATCCTAAAATTCGAAAACGCCAACACCAATGAGCAGGCTATTACTGCAGTTTGAATTGCGTATCGAGTGAGTACGAATGAGGTATCCATGCACTTTAATATTCAGCATTTTTCAACCCATGATGGCGACGGGATCAGAACGATCCTTTTCCTGAAGGGATGCAGTCTGGCGTGCCCATGGTGCCAGAACCCGGAAAGCCGCAGCGAAAAGCTCTCACTGCTATTTGATGAACGCCTGTGCCTTGCTGATTGCGATCAATGTATCCAGCAAGCATCGCCTCACCCAAAAGGCGACAGCAATATTATTTTCCGAGATTCAGACAATAGGATTCAGATCCAACGTGATCAGCTAAGCCAACAGACGATCGAGACTCTTCGTGGTGTTTGCCCAAGCCAAGCCCTTAGCGTGGTTGGTGAAGAGTCAGATATAGAGCAACTATGCCAGCAACTGCTCAGGGATAAACCCTTCTATGAACAAAGCAAAGGCGGCGTCACATTCTCTGGCGGGGAGCCATTGATGCAAGCTGGACTGGTTAGTGATATTGCCAAACGGCTGCAGCAGGAAGGGGTCAACACCGCGATTGAAACCTGCCTTCATGTCCCTTGGAAACATGTTGAACAAGCCCTGCCATTTATTGATTGCTGGCTGACCGATCTCAAGCACACCGATAGCGAGATTTTCAAAACATGGGCCCATGGGTCACTGAGCCGAATCCACAAAAACCTTATTCAACTCGGAGAACGTGCCAAGCGCATGATCATTCGAGTACCAGTAGTACCTGGATTCAATGATAGCGATGACCAACTTCGCAACATTATAGATTTTGCTGCCCAGTTAGATAGCTGTGAGGCTGTGCACCTGCTGCCTTACCACACACTGGGTATTAACAAATATAACCTGCTGGATATGCCTTACCTGTGTGCAGACCAGCCATTGAACAACCCTAAACTGCTTGAACGGGCCAAAGCCTACGGCGAATCCCACCCGCTCAAACCAATGACGATTACGATTAGAGGTTAACCATGAAACTCAATACCTTACCTGAACGCATCCAAGCCCATAAACATGCGCTAATCAACATTGTAACGCCGCCTATCTGTACCGAGCGTGCCGAGGCCTATACCCGCGCTTATCAAGACAACGAAGATAAACCGGTTGTTGTCCAACGCGCATTAGCACTGGCTGAACACTTGAGAACGCGTAGTATCTGGATTAAACACGATGAACTGATCATTGGTAACCAAGCCAGCAAGGTGCGAGCGGCACCTATCTTTCCTGAATATACGGTTCGCTGGCTAGAAGCAGAAATCGATGATCTTGCCGATCGCCCAGGTGCCGGTTTCGCCGTAACCGAAGAAGACAAACAAGCTATCCACGGTTTGACGCCATATTGGCGCGGCAAAACAGTTCAGGATCGCTGCTATGGCCTGTTCACGGAAGAACAAGAAGCCATCCTCGCCTCAACCATGATCAAGGCTGAAGGCAACATGACTTCGGGTGACGCCCACTTAGCCGTAGATAACGAGAAACTGCTGAATATTGGTTTAGGTGGCCTATTGGAGGAGACCCGCCATCACCGCAGCCAACTTGATCTCTCTCGTTGGGAAGACCTGAACAAAGATCAATTCCTAAAGTCCGTCGAAATCGTACTGGCTGCTATCCAAGAGCATATTCACAAATACGCTGACTTGGCTGAAACCATGTCGAAGGAAGATCCGCGCCAGCAGCGCCGTGATGAGCTATTGACGATTGCCAACAACTGCCGCCATATCGCCAGCAATCCACCGCGCAGCTTCTGGCAAGCACTGCAACTTTGTTATTTCGTCCAATTGATGCTTCAGATCGAATCAAACGGTCACTCAGTATCATTTGGTCGCATGGACCAATACCTGCACCCTTTCTATGCCAAAGATGTTGAGCAGGAAGGTCAAATCAGCCGTGATTTTGCTATGGAGCTTCTGCAAAGTTGCTGGTTGAAGCTGCTAGAAGTTAACAAGATCCGCTCAGGCAGCCACTCAAAGGCGTCTGCAGGCAGCCCGTTGTACCAGAACGTGACTATTGGCGGGCAGAAGCTTAATGACCAAGGCGAACCGGAAGATGCCGTTAACTCCCTATCTTTGGCAATCCTAGAAACCTGTGGCCAACTGCGCTCTACCCAGCCTAACCTCAGCGTGCGCTATCATGAAGGGCTCGATCAATCCTTCCTGATGGATTGTATCGAAGTCATTAAATGCGGTTTCGGTATGCCAGCTTTCAATAATGATGAAATCGTTATTCCTGAGTTCATCAAGCTCGGTGTTGAACGTGAAGACGCGTATAACTATTCCGCTATCGGTTGTATTGAAACCGCTGTACCGGGTAAATGGGGCTACCGCTGTACCGGTATGAGCTTTATGAACTTCGCCCGTATCATGCTGGCAGCACTTGATGGCGGCCGTGATGCGACAACCGGTCAAACCTTCCTGCCACACGAGAAAAGTTTAGCCAAAGGTAATTTCGACAGTTTCGACGATATCATGCAGGCGTGGCGGGATCAGGTCACCTATTACACCCGCAAATCTATCGAGATTGACTGTATTGTCGACTCCGTGCTTGAACAACAAGCACACGATATTTTCTGCTCATCGCTAGTTGATAGCTGTCTTGAGCGCGGCAAAACCGTTAAAGAAGGCGGTGCCAAGTATGACTGGGTATCTGGCCTACAAGTGGGCATTGCCAACCTAGGTAACAGCTTGGCGGCTATCAAGCATATGGTGTTTGATAGCCCGCAAATCAGCCAGCCTGAACTTGCTGAAGCACTGGCCTCTGACTTTACCGGCAGCGAGGGCGAACAACTTCGCTTGCGCCTACAAAACTTCGCGCCGAAGTTTGGTAACGATGACGATATGGTCGACAACATGCTGGTCGAAGCCTACCAAGCATATATTGATGCCTTGTCAGGTTTCAAAAACACCCGCCATGGTCGAGGGCCTATCGGTGGTGGTTACTATGCCGGAACATCAAGCATCTCTGCCAACGTTCCCTTTGGTGCTGCAACCATGGCAACACCAGATGGCCGCCGTGCCAAAACCCCGCTCGCAGAAGGCTCGAGCCCATCGTCAGGTACTGATGTCAAAGGCCCTACCGCAGTCTACAACTCACTCGGTAAGCTGAAAACTGACAAGATCCTTGGCGGTGTGTTACTTAACCAGAAGTTGAGCCCTGCTTCAGTGGCTTCTGAAAGTGACAAGATCAAGCTGAGTATGCTGCTGCGTACTTTCTTCAACCATCACAAGGGCTGGCATGTGCAATATAACATTGTCTCCCGTGATACCTTGCTAGCAGCGAAAGAGAACCCAGACCAATACCGAGATTTGGTGGTTAGGGTCGCTGGCTATTCAGCGTTCTTTACTGCGCTGTCTCCTGAAGCACAGGATGACATTATCGCAAGGACAGAACATAACCTGTAAATCACCCGCAACAACCATAGCCCGCCCCTGTGCGGGCTATGGTCCAACTTGTCCCCCTGACCATGACAATACCAGCAAAAAACGGTAAACTTTCATTAGAAACTGAATCGAAATAGCAATCCGAAAGCTTTATATTCCAATAAACGCAAAATTATTCCTCAACATTTTCGGGATTGCTGACAAGGACATTGAAAGCCTCATGAACCCACGCCACAGTGAAATCCTGCAACTCGTTAACCAAAACAGAAGAGTCTTAGTCGCCGAGTTATCAAGCCATACTGGCGTATCGGAAGTAACGATACGCCAAGATCTGACCCAGTTAGAAAAACAGGGCTATTTGAAACGCGTACATGGCGGAGCCACTGCACTGCAAAGCGATGATATGAATGACAGGCTGAATGTGCGGTTTGATATCAAGCAGCAACTTGCCCAACGCGCCGCTGAACTAGTTCAACCGGGTGAAACAGTCATGATTGAAGGTGGCAGCGCCAACGCCCTGCTGGCCCGTGAGTTAGCCAACCGTGGTGATGTCACGATTATCACACCCAGCGCCTATATTGCCGGTATGATCCGCGAGAGCAAATGCGATGTGATTTTGCTTGGTGGTATTTATCAACCACAGGGTGAAAGCCTAGTCGGGCCGCTTACCCGATTGTGTATTGAGCACACCCACTTCAGCACAGCTTTCCTTGGCATTGACGGTTTCCACCCAGATACCGGCTTTACCAGCCGGGATATGATGCGGGCTGATGTCGCCAATGCCATCCTCAACAAAAACCAACGTAATATTGTGCTGACCGATGCCAGTAAGTTTGGCCAGATTTTCTCTACCAGCATAGGTAGGCTCGACCAATTCTCGGTACTTGTTACCAATAAAGGCATTGATGAAAGTGACTTAGCCCTGCTGCGCAAACATCATGTTGCTGTTGAGCTGGTTGATAACTGATAACTGGTTTCTAACTTATAGTTATTGCGCCCTGATGCCTTCACTTGGTAAAGGGCCCTATCCGCTTTTAGCAACAAAGATACCCACTCTTGGCAGAGTTGCGTAGCGCTCTTGGTAAAGATCGCGCCCATCGAAACGGTTACCGAGTAATCTCCGCAACTTAGCGAAAAGTCTGCGGTAGAAATTTGTTGTTTGATTCGCTGAAGGACGCGCTCGCTCTCACTTTCACGGCACGATACGATCATGATGAACTCTTCACCACCCCATCGAACCACGACGTCCCGTTGGCGCACTACCGCTTTGAGGCGCTTGGCCATTTCCACCAGCACCTCATCACCGACGTTATGGCCATAGTCATCATTGAATTTCTTGAAGTGGTCAATATCAATCACCACAACCAAACCACCATGGCGGTAGTCAATAACAGGCATATTTTTCAGCCAACGCTCAAGAAAACGACGGTTATGTAGCGTCGTCAGCGGATCCTTGTTTGATTGCGTCTCAAGCTGTGCATTGGATTGCTCAAGCACCTGCTTATCTTTATTGAGCATGGAATAACGGCGATATAACCAGTACAACAAGATGATAATCAGTGCAGTACCGAGTTTTAGCATGTTTTCGCTGGCCTTTCTCTCAGCTAACCTTGATGAGGTCAGTGCATTTTCTGCCTTAAGCAACTGGATTTCTTTCTCTTTAACATGCGTGTCATAGCGTTCTTGCATGTCAAATAGCTCTTTCCTGCGGATATCAAACAGGTAGCTTCGCCCTAACTCAGAATACTTCTTGAAGTAATGCAAGGCTTGCTGATAGTCATCCCCACTTTCGTAAATCTTTGCCAACAACTCATAGACATAAATCATTCGGTGCTGAATTCGGTTCGACTCGTAGACCGACAAAGCCAGTTTGGCATAGTAGAGGGCCTGCTCGGTTCGCTCTGAAGAATAAAACGCTTCGGACAAACTCTCATGGCAATTTGCAACCGAAATACCGTTTTTACCGCCATGCCTTCTTGCCATAGCCAAGCATTGTTCAGCCGCCGTCATCGCAGCAGGCTCATCGCCATGATCCAAGTAGTAAGCTGACAAGTTAATCAATGCAATCGTCTTTATACGCACCGAACGGGTTTTGGCCGATAGCTTCAACGCCTTATCAACATGAAACTTTCTTTGCCGTTCGTTGCCAAGGTATTTGTCTATGACACCCGCATTGATATGCAGGATAGATTCAATATAGGCATTATTGATTCCACTGCGGCCATACCATTCAAAAGCACGCTGGCTGTAGTGTGAGGCGGTCTCCCACTCTTCCATATTGATATACACCGAGGCGATATTGGAGAGCAGCCTTGCCAACTGCTGGTTATCGGACCGGGAAGAGAAGATCTCGTAAGCCTCTTGGTATCTATCCAAGGCATCATTGTAATTGGAACGCTCGACATCAATGTTGGCTAGCCATTTCAAACTTCTTGCCAACAACAACTGGTAACCGAGGTGTTCAGCGTTCAGTTTTACCGATTCTAACTTTACTTGTGCCAAGGCATATTCACGCTGATCCATCAACGTCAAAGCATCGAGGAACGTGACCTCAGCTTCCATCCAGGCTTCACCTGATTGCTGGGCGACTTTTTCCAATTGGTCGATGAAAAAAACGATATCAATATCAGCTAGATCTTCAGCCTGCTCAATGTTGTATCGCCCTAGCCAATACAAAGCCTGCTCATTGTAGCTAGCCCCATCCTCTATTCGCTGTTTCAAATACACGTTTTGCTTGTTAGCCAGAGAAGGGTTATCCCACGATAAGTTGTAGTACTTGAGAAAGGGGTTGTCGGCACTGTCTACTTTGCTGGATAGATAGCACTGTTGTGCAGATTTTTTTCCCGCAGCCAGAGCCATAGGTGAAATAAAACCGCACAAAAAAATGAAGAATAACCCTAAAGTTATCGCTCTAAGAGGAAAAGGTATATGCATAGAATGACAAGCAGTAAAAATCAACGTCTTCCATAATCATGTTCCATCGAACAGTATTTTTAACAAAATTTGAGTTAGAAATACAGCAAACTTATGCAACTATCAAAATCCGATTGTAAAGTGAGTTATGCATCGGTGGCATCTGCACTTTCCTGCAGGGTGATGACAAGGCATAACGCACGCTTTCATGTGATCTTATTAACATTTTTTACTTTCTATTGTCGAAAATAACTATTCGCTTTTTTTGCTAAGCTATATCACCAATATTTAGAAACAAAATAGAAAACTGCATAGCCTCGGATATTTACGCACTCTTTGAGCCCTAGTTTGAATTTATGTGAAATATACAGAAATTTATTATTAGAGAATTATCACATTCACGCTCAATGTTTTTTCTTAATCTACCTGTAACCAAACTAATTTCTAAGTTTGGATTAAAAACAATTAAATACAAATAAATACATATAAACCATATTCCCAAGTCATCAATACACGCTTGGGTGTACAAATGGAGATACGATCATGCGCATAGTTTTAGCACTAGGCGGAAATGCCCTTTTGGCCCGAGGCCAAGCCCTTACAGCTGAAAACCAAAGAGAAAATATCCAAAAAGCCGCAGCCAGTATTGCTGCAATTGCTAACGATCACGAAGTAGTGATTGTGCACGGCAATGGCCCACAGGTTGGCTTGTTGATGGAGCAAAACAGCGCGTATCAGGAATACTCACCTGAAACTACACCGTATCCAATGGATGTACTGGGCTCACAGACCTGTGGCATGGTTGGTTACATGCTGCAGCAAGAGCTTCGTAATATTGATGCTAACCTTTCGATTGCTACCTTGGTGACCCAAACCGAAGTCAGCAAAGACGACCCGGCTTTTGCCAACCCAACCAAGTTTGTAGGCCCGGTTTACACCGAAGAGCGCGCCAAAGAAATCATGGCTGTGAGCGACAAGGAATTCAAAGCTGACGGCCAATACTTCCGCCGTGTCGTTCCATCGCCTATGCCTAAAGCCATTATTGAGCAGCAGCAAGTTGAAACCCTACTGAAAAGCGGTAATGTCGTTATAGCTTGCGGTGGCGGTGGCGTACCGGTTTGCCGTCAAGATGGCAAAATGGTGGGTGTTGAGTGTGTGATCGACAAAGACTTAACTGCCGAGCTATTGGCAGAAACAATCAATGCTGATCTATTTGTGATTTTGACTGACGGCTCTATCTACCGTAACTACGGTAAAGACGATCAGGCAGAAATGAAAGTCGCCACACCAGAAGGGCTTTCCCACTTCAACTTCCCTGCCGGCTCTATGGGGCCAAAAGTGGATGCAGTCTGCCAGTTCGTTAACAGCGGACGCGGTAATGCCGCTATCGGTTCATTGTTCGATCTAGATAGAATCCTGACAAACGAAGCAGGCACATTGATCAAAGCTGGCGAAGGTATTGAGTATTACTAAGTCAAGCTGACTTAACCTCGGTATTTTTATTAAGCCTCTACTTTGCGTAGAGGCTTAAATATTATCTTTGCTTAAATAAACTATCGTCGAACCATACTTCTCGCATTAGCAGCAACAATCAATCGATTGACCAATACCTTTTTCTTGGTCTCCGATACCGACTGCAATTCCCTGATAATACGGTTTATCTCGCCATCTAAGTATTTGGCATTTTTAGTTTTCACCATCGCTCGAATCACTTTCTCAGCATTATCCGGCAATGGTTGCTGCATCGCCCACTTATAGCTGTATTCGCCATCAATGCTGACGACAGTATCTGTTTGTTTACTGCCACCAAGACTGACTGCCTTCGCTGTCGAGCTTTTCACTACCTTTTTTACAGGTGGCTCAGCGACATCCTGTTCACGCCCCATCCGGCGGCAGTACTCTTCTGCTACCGGGCTAGAGTAATAAGGTAGCTTCCCTTGCTGGTAAAGCTTGGCCCCTAAGTCTTGTGCCAGGTTGATTTTCCCTTCCAGTACAAACCGGCTGGCATTAGTCGCTTTGGCCGACGGCTTATCCGGCATGGTGTAATAGACAAAGGCTTTTTCTTTCGCCCGTGTCAGTGCCACATACGCCAAGCGGCGTTCTTCTTCCAAATCAGCCCCTACCGTACCCGACGCCCTATTCACATATGGAAAGGCTTCTTTATCCCAAAACGGCAGATGGACATGGTTATATTCGCAGCCTTTGGCGCGGAAGATAGTTGTTAACTGGATGGAGTCTTGCTCTTCAGCCCCATTCGCTCCCGCATTGCTATTCGCGCTTTTCTGGCCAGACTGCTGGGTATAATATTCGAAATACTGCAAAGCCTTTTCACAGCTCTGATCCATCGCTTCAAGCACTGTGGCAACACTGTCCAGTCTCTCAATGGCTTCTTCGATTTCAGAAGCCGTTGCCTCTGTTTTCCAAATCCAGCTATCAAGCCCGCTTTCGTTACGGTATTGCTTATAGACGTCCGACGCCTTAAAGCTCCCCTTGCGCATTAACCGTTGCAGCAAATCGAGGCGTTCAATGAGATTATCCAACTTCAAGTTGGCATTGGCTTTTTCATAGCGGCCAATAAAGGTCAGCCACTGGGAGGGTTCCATTCCCGCCAATTGTTCACATAACGGTTTTAAGGATTTATTCGGCACATAACAGTGCGGGAAACACATCAAGCTAAACAACAAGCCCGACTTCTGTGCAACGGCCAAGTCTGAAAAGCGCGGTGTCGCCAACGTCGCCAACTCCATCAGCAGCTTTACCTCTCGGCTATGCGCAAGCACTGACGGCACGGGCATTTGATAGGGTAACTGCTTGCTAAGGAATGCCAGCTCAAACAGCAGGGTTTGTGACCAACGGCGAACTAAAATTGCCACATCAGACGGCTTCCCGCCATCAGCAAGATATTGCGCGATAGTGTTCGCAATTTCTCCGACCTGCCTCGAGGAGCCACATTCAACAACTTGGGTATCAGAAATCCCTTCACCGGAGACAGTCAGAAACTCGCTGAAGCGTTCCTTATTGTTGGCAATTAGGTGGCTTGCAGCCAGCGCAAGGCTATGTCCAAAGCGAAACGTCTGTGACAGGGTATACGTTTTTGCAGGGGCGAAATCCTGATCAAAATTGAGCATGAATTGCGGTGCGCTACCCCGCCACTTATAGATACACTGATCGACATCACCCACTGCTAGCAGTTGGGTTTGCGGACCAAGCAATTGTTTCAGCAATCGGTATTGGGCGGTGTTGATATCCTGAAATTCATCAACCACCACCAGCTTGCAGTGCTGATGAAAGTGCTCGCGGATAGCATCATCGCTTTCAAGCAGTTTGACGGTCTCCACCAGCCAATCATCAAAAAACAATAGGCGCTGTTTCTTTCTTAGGCTTTCAAACTGCTCATAGGCATCGAGAATAAACAGGTAATCCCGGTTTATTTCAGCAATCTTAAATACTTCGTGCGGCGAGAGCATGTAGGCTTTCACCAACCCAATAAAGCTCAGCAGCAACTCAATGGTCTTAGGATCTTTGATCATCTGCTGGCGCTGGTAGGTCTTTTCAAGGCCGGATAGCTCACGCAAGATGGCCTTAACCAACGATTTATCACTTTCACCGCTCTGGTAGTCAACCTTATAACCAGTATTACGGATAAAGCCCGTCTGGTTAAGGAACTTCAAACAGAAACTGTGGAAGGTATGCACAGGCACCTGCGCTTGGATACCCGTATCACGGAGCTTGGCCTGAAAATCAGTCCTAATATCGCGGTTGAACATTAGCACCAGCATCTCTTGGGCAGGAATTGCTGCCAATTTCTGTTCAATCAAGCCCACTAAGGTGGTTGTCTTCCCCGTCCCTGCCCCGGCAATACAAAGGGCATTCCCGTGCTGGTGATGTATAAATGCCGATTGTTCACTGGTATAACGGGTCATAGTGGGCCTTGCACAAAAGAATGGAGCCTGATTTTGCCACAGTTCAAGCCTGCCGCTTGAATAAAATATGACCACTTGAAATCGGTTCACACAAATTCACTCAATCTATGCAAAATAAATTTGCGCAAACGTTTGCTTTTCTAGCTGAAAGGCCTGCCGAGTTCTGTTATTATCGCCGGCATTAGCCTTACTTCCCTTCGTTTAACTTTTGAAATAGGAATTCGCCATGAGCCTTGCTGATCAAGTTCTCGCTGTAAATGATGACCTGCCAATCCGAACTGATAAACCCGTCCATAGCGGTAAAGTTCGCTCCGTCTACTGGTTAACCGAAGAAGATAGCCGTCGCCTTATCCAAGAGAAAGGCTACAACGTTCAGCCTGATGCACCACTGGCTATCATGGTAATCAGCGACCGTATCTCTGCTTTCGACTGCATCTGGCATGCTGAAGGCGGCCTGAAAGGCGTCCCAGGTAAAGGTGCGGCACTTAATGCAATTTCCAACCATTGGTTCAAACTGTTCCGTGAAAACGGTTTAGCTGATAGCCACATCCTAGACATCCCCCACCCGTTTGTATGGATTGTACAAAAAGCCAAGCCGGTTATGGTTGAAGCAATTTGCCGTCAGTACATCACAGGCTCAATGTGGCGTGCATACAGCCAAGGCGAGCGCAACTTCTGTGGTATCGAACTACCAGAAGGCCTTAAGAAAGATCAGAAACTGCCTGAGTTACTGATGACGCCTTCTACTAAAGGGATCCTGACCGGTATTCCTGGCGTGCCTGAAGTTGATGACGTCAACGTAACCCGTGACGATCTGGTTAACAACTTCGAGGCATTCAATTTCCGTAGCACAGACGATATCAGCCGTTACGAGCAGTTGCTTGAAGAAGGCTTTGATGTGATCAGCAAAGAGCTGGCAGCTTTGGATCAGATCTTTGTCGATACTAAGTTTGAGTTTGGCTACGTGACCGATGCCGAAGGTAAAGAAAAACTGATCTATATGGATGAAGTGGGTACACCAGATTCATCACGTATCTGGGACGGCGAAGCATACCGCAACGGCGAAATCATCGAAAACTCGAAAGAAGGTTTCCGCCAGATGCTGTTGAACCACTTCCCTGACCCGGACATCCTACTGAACAAAGACCGTATGGATGAGCGTTTCGCCCTTGCTCGCGACAACGAGTTGCCAGTGGAAGCACTGATGAACTTGTCTAAGGTATATACCGATATCGCAGAGAAAGTCACTGGCGAGAAAATCGTGCTTTCTGAAAACCCGAAAGCTGAGATCGTTGCAGTGCTTCGTGAGCAATACGGTTTGATTGACTAATTCATTAGTCTCCCCGTAATGATAAAAGGCAGCCTAGTGGCTGCCTTTATTGTATTAGCTAAGTCGAGTTATAAGCGCAGCGACACTTTCAACCGTGTCTTCTGCTACCGCGATAAGTTCTTCTTTGGCGTTAGGTACAGCGAACCCTCGAAACGCTTCTAACATTGGAATATCGTTGTAATCGTCTCCAATGACCGTCACATTTGAACGAGAAATATTTGCATGCTGCATAACGAGTTCAAGCCCACTTGCTTTAGAGATCCCTTTGGGAACAATATTGATATAGTTAAGGTTTATGAATACCTCAACATCGGCTTTATGTTTGTCTAAAATCCGGCTTCGCACCGCGTTTGCTTGTTGTTGATCTTTAGCCAAACACCCGACCAATAGCACTTCATGCTCTAGAGACTGCTCGATACTTCTTGAGTAAATAGCTAAATTACGCTGATATACTTCTCTTGCAACAGGATCGTTCTGGCTCATCTCACGTTGAGTGAAATTACAGCCATCAAATCCATTCGATATGATGATTTCATCGTTAAATTCTTCACGAATATCATCGACTAGCGCAGAGGCTAATGATGACGAAAAAGCCTGTTTGAATATCACAGTATTATTATGATCTATGATGAGAGAACCATTTAGCGATACTAGATAATCAAATTGAACATCCTTATTTTGACGCTCATACAGCATACTTGCAGCATCTCGTCCTGTACTAATCGCAAAGATATTTCCGCGTTGTTGCCATTGAGACACCGCGGCAAGGTTTTCTGCTAACGCCTCTGGATTCGTTTTGTAAAAGAAGGTCTTGTCATAATCAGAAGCGAGTAACTTTGTCGTAGAAGCCATCAATGAGTCCAAATATTCGGGGGAAAATTAAATAACGAAGCTTGTTGGGATATTCTCACTACACTAGCATTTTCCACTATTTTCAAACAAGCTCAGTGTTTCTGAGTAATGCTACTAACAAGATCAATTATGCACCCCTTAGTCATACTTAATTGCCATATTGAGGTAATCATCTGGTGGCATATAATTCTTTAAAATCACAACAATACAGCAAAAATTATCAACCTCAGATCACAAAACACATCGATTTGCATTAACAATTCCGTTACCATGCCGACATTATAACTATTCTACTATCTGCGCTTGTTGAGGGATCCAATGAAGTTCAGCCATAAAATTGTCGCATCATCATCGGCAATACTATTGGTGGCACTCGCACTACTGTCAGCCAACCAATATTTCAATACTAAAAATCAAATCCAGTCTTTGGTTATGCAAAGCATGGAGGAAATCATTTCCGGCATGAGCAATACCGTCAATGCCGAACTGGAGAGCAAAAAGTCATTAGCGAGTTATACCGCCGGCTTAGTCACCAGTGATATGTCACTGGATCATATCCATTCCGTTATTGAGCAACCCACTATCAAAAATACTTTTTTGCTTACCGGTTTAGGATTCGAAAAAGATGGCAGCTTTACCAGCAACGATCCTAGTTGGGATCCGGGTGCATCTTGGGAGCCTCGAGCACGCCCTTGGTATATTGATAGCAAGCAAAAGCGAGACACCATTATCACCGCTCCTTACGCTGACTCTGTGACCAATGAGATTTTGGTCTCTATTGCGAGTCCGTTAATCGCTAATGGCCAGTTCGAGGGCGCGATCTTCTTTGATATGAGTCTGTCGGGTCTGGCCGAACTGGTTAACCAAGTTTCCTTATTCAACGCAGGATACCTGTTCATCGTGGACGCTAACGGCACAACTATCGCCCACCCCGATGCGCAGTATAACGGCAAGCCAATGACGAACTTTATAGGCAACCACCCTATTTCGTCTGACGCCGTTCACGCAGAACTAGACGGTCAGACCGTGACATTGTCATTTAGCCAAATTGCAGGTCAAGAGTGGTATATCGGCGCAGTACTTGATGAAAGTATTGCCTTTGCAGCCGTTAATGAATTACGTACCGATGCAATAATCTACTCACTTATAGCTTTGGTTGCAGGTATCATCGCCCTACTACTATTGATCAAGATACTGATGCGACCGCTTGCTGATCTAAATACTGCTATTCAAGATGTGGCTTCTGGTCAGGGTGATCTTACCCGCCGTCTTGAGACCAGCACCGATCAGGAGTTTGCCGAACTGGCTAAAGGCTTCAATGCATTTACTGAGAAACTACAAACCCTGATCCTACAATCTAAAGCTCTCAGTACCGATATTCTATTGGGTACTGAGCAAACGGCAGCAGGTGCGCAGCAGTCGGCTTCTGCCATGTCCAACCAACTCAAAGAGCTGGATCAACTGGCAACAGCGATGCACGAAATGGCGGCGACATCGGTAGAGGTTGCCAACAATGCCCAGGGCGCAGCAACAGCCGCACAACAGGCCGATGAAGCGGTACAAGATGGCGGCCGTATTGTCTCCCATACTGCCAATGCTATTTCTGACTTATCCGCACAAATTGATGAGGCTGTCGAAGTCGTCAGGCAGCTTGAGGTATCGACTGGCAACATTGAGTCGATCCTAAAAGTCATTAATGAAATTGCCGATCAAACCAACCTACTTGCCCTCAATGCTGCTATTGAAGCAGCACGTGCTGGCGAGTCAGGCCGTGGCTTTGCTGTTGTTGCAGATGAAGTACGTACCCTTGCGCAACGGACACAAGAGTCCACCACTGAAATCCGGCAGATGATTGAGCAACTGCAATCGGGGGCTAGTTCGGCAGCGAGTGTAATGGGTATGAGTAAAGAGACTGCCGCTTCTACCGTTGAGAAGTCACAAGAGGCAGACGATGCTCTAGTCAGGATCAGCGGGGCTATCCAGCAAATTAATGATATGAACCTACAAATTGCTTCGGCGGCTGAAGAGCAAAGTTTGGTGGCCGAGGAAATCAATAATAATACCCTAAACATCAAAGAGCTGAGCGTACAGGTTTCTGACGCTGCATCAGCTGCTGATCAGGCCCTTGAGGAGCAGATCGCCAAAGTGCGAGAGCAAGACTCAATCATGAACAAGTTCGTGGTTTAGCGCTTTTCAATTCCCTTACAAACGAATAAGGCAGCCAACTGGCTGCCTTATTTTCAAGTTGCGAATACCGCTTTATTGTAATCTCACCGGCACTTGCAACTCAGTCAAAAACTCATCGGGGTTATCTGTTTCGTGGATGTCGATTTTGTATAACTCTATCGCAGGGCCGTTCATCGTCAATCCATTTTCAGCCATATAAGCATTTACCCTGTCGTAGTGCCGCATGATATCTTTCATTTCATCATGTCCCCAGAAATCAAGACAAATATACTGTCCGCTTTCCAAAGTATGATCGCCATTATCATCTAAGATAAAGCTCTCACTATATATACCATATTTCCCGGCATCAAAATGTCGCTGAGAAATCCGTGCTCCGGCATTACCTAAACCGGTATAGCGTGTTTCCTCACCATACTTATCGGCTTCAATTTCCTTGTGCATTCGATCGACATCCCAGAAAGAGGAAACCTGTACCCTATTCACCCAGCACTTACGCTCAGGTAATGTTCGCAGTGTTATCTCCATATTACCCGGCGTTTGCTTGGTCGTAACTAAATGCTTCTGTCTTAACTGGAGATCTTGCTTCAACCCTTGCAGTTCGGCTTGCTGCTGCTCAATAGCTTCCAGTTGTAATTCAATCAACGACTCACTCTTGCCAAGCGTTCTATCTGTTAAATGGTCTTTGATATCCAGTAAACCAATATCCAAATGGCGCAAGGTGCGGATAACATTGAGTTTCCATATCTGGCGGTTGGAATAATATCGGTAACCATTGTCTTTAACAAATTCAGGCTCAAGCAGCCCAATTTTTTCATAGTGGCGCAATGTATCAACGCTGACATCATACAGCTTGCTGATTTGACCAATTCGATACAGTTTCATATGGATACTTACTTTTGTACACGTCTATTAATTCGCACAAACAATAGGACAGTAGAAAACGCAATTCTGTGCGAATCGCACAAACACCATAAAAAGCGTGTTAGACTGGACGTAACAAAGTTGGCTAACCAACATCTCCGTAAACTAAATCACTATGAGTATCCCTGACGAATATCAAACTCAACTCGCTAAGTACCTAGATCCCAAAAAGTATCCTGGCTTGACCAAGCTATTTCTTGAATCTGGCCGCATTACGACTTACCCAAAAGACAGCATCATTGTCGGGCAAAACGTTCCTATGACAGATATCTGTGTCATGCTGTCTGGTACTGTTGAGGTATCTTATGTTGATCAACAAGGAACCCTCTATACCATGGCTAAACTAGGAGCTGGAAACTGGCGTGGTGAAGTCGAATTTATGGAACCCGGATCGGTTGGTGTATATTCTGTGTCAATCACTGAAGTTACTGAGTTGCAATTAGCATACACAGCGATAAGACAAAGCAAGTTACCAAAAGCAGAATTATATGAGTTTCTCGCCAGAAACTTGGGGAAGAGAGTTAAACTAGCACACAGAGTCTATAAACAGCGGATAATTTACACTCTCGAAGAGCGTCTATTGGCGCAACTCAATACGTTAGCGGACTCATCGCGGTGCGTACAAATTACTCAGGAAAAGTTAGCTTCTTACATGGGTGCCAGCCGGTATCAAATCATCCGTTCATTGAAAAAGCTAGAAGCTAAAGGCCTTGTCACTCGAGAAAGCTACGGTGTATTAAAGCTATCGGAAAAGGAGCACCGTTAAATAATTAATATCACGCTGTGGGTGAACAATAGGGAGCTACACGAAAGTAACTCCCCGTAGGTTAATACAAGCTAAGTGAGCATATTACTCAGCGTATTCCAGTGAAGAGTGATGCAGCGCAATACGCAGTGCACCGGCATCATCTTTCACAAATTTCCACGTTTTATCTACGCTGGTCTGGTTGCCTTCACCATCAGTGAAATGAACCTTACCCATTGTGCTCGCACTGTTTCCAGTAATGAAGACACCCGCGTTTTCAATTTCACATGCCGTCCAGTTCTTTAGTGCAAAACCAGAATCTTGTGGGTAGGCTTCATCACCACCAACAAAGTACGACAGTGCGCCTTCTGGTGTGGTGCGGAAGGTTTGCGGATTAACCGTCAGGGTTGGTTTGAACAACACCGTTCCCATTTGGTATGCGTAGGCACCTTCGAGCACCTCTTGTGCCAAGGTTTTAGCCGCTTCATGCCCATTTTCTGTATAAGTCGTGCTGATATCTACCAATGCCTGACACCAACCATGCTGGGCAGCGAGCACCTCATCTTCTGTCACTGCCTGATTAACAACAACACTAGCAAAAGCAGAACTTGAAATAGAAAGCAATGCAAACGCCTTAATTACCGTTTTAATTTTCATGGTAGTTACCTATATAAATCTTTTGGAATAAAACCAAGAAATTAATAAATATGGATTATTAAAAACCTTAGTTTTAATGATGTTTAATGTGATTGTTTATCTGTCTCGTGAACTTAAACTACCCATATAAATTTAAAACGAATAGTAGAGTTGATAAATATTTCAGGAACTGTACAGAAACAGGGTTTAAACGGGCAAAGGTTGAACTTGAAAGTATCTAAGGGTTAGATTGCGAAACAAAACATCAACTTACACTTCAAAGTGTAAATTTCATGATGAAATTTTCACATTGTCAAAAAAGTGGACTTTTATTTATTCTATCACTTGACTCTGGAATGGTTCAAGAGATTAGACTGCCTACATTGCAGTTTTGCTTATTACTTATTTGAAGAGCGTTTAACTTCACCAAGTTATTTCATAGTTAATTTTATTTAATTATGACTCCGTGTCATCCAGTCACTATTATTGGTGTTTTTATTATCTTCATCTGTTGGCAAGTCAATAAGCCAAGTGTAATTTTCCATCACTTTTCCTAAGTATGTCACTGTAATGACTGATTTGCCCCATGTGTTACTCCTTTGCACTTGGGGCCTTTTTTTACTCACTCAACTATTATTCATATCAAAATATCGTTAACGCCCCCTCTGTTAGCCCTGATTACTGGCTACGCGCGGCAGCGTTATAATAAAACTTTACCGGACTTCCGCAGAACAAGTGATTTCTATTGTAGGACTCAACATAAGACATACATGACAATGCTTTGCGACCGCTTCTTGAGCTGCTAGTAATATATTAGATTCTGAAAAACCACTACCACCCACAACAAAATGAAGGTTAGCCGTTTTATATAAACGAGGTTCTGTTTCCGTTAATGTAAAAGTAACTTTATTCTCTAAACTTACTACTTCAAATCCTTGTTCTTGAAGCAACAAAACCACATCAGTCGCACTGCAAGAGCCTAATGCAGATAGTAAAACTTCTGTTGGACAGGGTGCTTGTTTACTCGTGGCATCAACATCAAAACCAAAGCCGTTTTCCGTAGTAACCTTAAAACGACAGTCCCCACTCCACTTCACATTAATGCTCATAGTTTCTCACTTGATTATTTTTACCGATTTTACATTCATCACATTATAACCTCCTCTATCTAATGGCATACTCCAAAACAAGAATTACCCTGCCCTTAGCCGTTGATCCATTCATTTACCCCTCATTACCCCCCTTTACCTAGCTTTACTTTCGGTTAACAAAACTTGAATAACCACCGAGTAATAATGGATATATACAATTCGGTGTCCGGTTACCGCCAGTACACCTCCATAACATATACAAAATATAGTGCTCAACAAGTAAAGGATTACCCCGATGAAAAGCAATCAACCGCAATCTACCCAAACCATTCTGTTCCACTGGATGACCGGACTCAGTTTTATCGCTACTTTTGCGATAGGCTTTTACTTGGTCGACCTACCCCGTAGCCCTGAAAAGTTTGAATTACTTGGTCTACACAAGTCTTTCGGGGTAGCGGTACTGGTTGTTGCCTTGTTAAGGGTAATTTGGCGATTGAAAGAAGGACCAATCCAAAGCGCAACTAAAGGCCCGGCATGGCAGGAGAAAGCAGCCACACTGGTTCACTATACCTTGCTCGTTAGCACCCTTTTGATGCCTATATCCGGCATTATTATGAGTGTCGGTGGCGGCCACCCCGTTGCCTTTTTCTCATTCGAACTGATTGCTGGCGGGGAAAAGACCGAGTGGCTCAATATCCTCGGCAAGAACCTGCATTTCTATGCTTCAAGAGTTGTTATGATCACCTTGGCCCTGCATGTGGCAGGCGCGCTCAAGCACCACTTTATTGACAAAGATATTACGCTGACCCGTATGATTCGTATCAAAAAGGAAAAAGGTACCCAGCACTCAGCGACACATCACTGAGGTTCGTACCTTACTTAAAGAAAAAGAGGCTGATTTCCAACAGCCTCTTTTAATACCTGTAACGGACATCAACCGGCAACTATAGCTTTCGACCTAGCCGTTTCTCTATCTGACGTTTCTCCCACTCAGCACCAAAGAAGTTGAATACCTCGAAAGCGCTCAAGCCATGTGACAGTATCCCTATCCCCCACCCCATTGCAGGCCACCAAGCCCAGATATAGCTCGGGTCGGTCAGAAAGTTAATCACGAACAGCATGGCAATCACCAATACATAGGTGATCAAGTGGGAGTAAAACCCTTTTATCTCCCTGACCTGTTCGATAACTTTCATTTCGTCTTGGGTGATTTGTGTATTTTCGCTTATGTGTGTTTGCTCGTTCATCGTTGGCTCTCCCTGAAGATCGGTAACTGATATCTCAAACACAGCAGCCAATGATTTTAGCGATTCCAACCCAGCCTTATGGCCCCTTTCGATACGCTGGATAGTCCGGACACTCAAACCGGATAATTCGGAGAGATGTTCCTGAGACCAACCTCGCTGTAGCCTTAGCTTTCTGACAATCATCGTAGAATCCTTTCTGCTGTTTGAATCAACCGTACTATTCTTCACGGTAATAAAGAACGACACCAACACGACAGGCACCTGACACCACTATTTTTCAATCACTTATATTAGATAATGTCATCAAAATGGCAGGTCGTTACGTTAGCTTCTGACGCTTGGTATTATTGTGCCAGCAATTATTTCTGTATACCTCATCAGGTATCCCATACTGGCTCACAACTTTCTTGGTAACTAGATGAAAAGAAAAGGGCCACTGGGTAATACCCAATGGCCCTTCGTTAACTAAGATTTTTGAGTTCGAGAAAATGCGCCGGTTAAACCGTTGTCTTCACTGGCTCTGCATCTCCATCAGTTTGCTCTGAAGATACTTTACCGTGGAATTTCTTCTCCCAGAAATCAGCATTCTTGATACCAAGCTTAACAGGGTCGAATGTAAATTCTGTCACGCCAGCTTTCTGCTGTTCTTCGTAATCTTTCAGCGCTTTGAGTGCTGGCTTCGATAGGAAGAAGATGATCAAGATACCCACAATGTTCAGCCATGCCATCAGGCCAACACCCACATCACCCATCGCCCAAGCAAGGTTGGCTGTCTTCACTGTTCCGTAGAACACAGCAACCGTTAGGATGACTTTCAGCACGAACATCATACCCGGGACTTTCACTGTACGGCGGATGTAAGCAATGTTGGTTTCTGCAATGTAGTAGTAAGCAAGGATGGTAGTAAAGGCAAAGAAGAACAGTGCAAAGGCAATGAACGGTTTACCGATACCAGGCATTGCGCTTTCAATCGCCATCTGGGTAAAGACTGGGCCGTTAGCGCCAATGTCTGCCGCTAGGTTCTGGACCAAGAACGCACCTTCTGCACCACCGTGTACGTTGTAAGCACCAGTGATAAGAATCATGAACGCAGTAGCAGAACAAACTAGCAGTGTATCGATGTAGATTGAGAAAGACTGTACCAGACCCTGTTGCGCCGGGTGCTGTACATCAGCAGCCGCTGCAGCGTGAGGACCTGTACCCTGACCCGCTTCGTTAGAGTAAACACCACGTTTCACACCCCAACCAATTGCAGCACCAACACCTGCCATTGGCGTGAAGGCATCACCGACAATCATCATGAAGATGCTTGGCACCATGTTGATATTAAGTAGGATGATAATGAAAGCAATAACGATGTAGGCTAGCGCCATGAATGGAACAACAACCTGAGTGAAGCTCGCAATACGCTTAACACCACCGAAGATGATGAAGGCTAGGATAATTGAAACGAAAGTACCGGTTACAATTTTCGCTAGGCTGATTGTACCAATAGTGGTTTCAATCATCTGACCAGGGCCAAATGCTGCTTCAACCGCGTTACCGATACTGTTTGACTGGACACCAGGAAGAAGCACACCACAGGCAAAGATGGTCGCAATCGCGAAGATCCACGCGTACCACTTCTGGCCCATCGCTTTTTCGATGTAGTAAGCTGGACCACCACGGAACTGACCGTCTTCATCTTCTTCTTTGTAAATCTGAGCCAGAGCCGACTCGCTGTATGCCGTTGCCGCGCCAAGGAAAGCTACAACCCACATCCAGAATACCGCACCAGGACCACCGAAGCCGATTGCCGCAGCAACACCTGCAATGTTACCTGTACCAACACGCCCAGAAAGGGAAACGGCTAATGCCTGGAAAGAGGAAATACCCTGAGCGGAACTTTTACCGGATAACAGTAGGCGCCACATTTCACGGAAGTGACGAAGCTGAACAAAACGAGTGGTAATGGAGTAAAACAGACCTGCGCCCAGGCACAGATAAATCAGCACCGGGCTCCAAATTATTCCATTAAGAAAATCTACTAACGACTGCATTAAAAAACTCCCTGTATGATTGGTTAATGCTTCGTCAGTATAATAATCACATTGTAACCCTATTGTTAAATATTTTATTTCATCATGCAATTTAGCGTGATCTACAGCTCATAAAATGGAGAGTATCGCCATACGGCAGAGAAAGCTCCTACCAGTTAGCGTGATCTGGGTCGATTTATCTAATTCCATTGCTACGGAAATGTTATTTTGCTGTTTAAAAACCAAGCAAACAAACCCAAAAATTCCCGTTTGCTCACAATTTTACGCTGCCGCCTAACCTCATTTCGACTTACGCCAACTCGGTTTTGAAAAGGCATTGAATATGAAATATGAACTTAATTGAATGCAAAAACCAAAGAAAAAACCAGCACTTATCATGCTGGTCAATTGTATTAAAGGCTATCCACTACCCAGTAGCAACTATGTACCAAATCACGTTGCTAAGCCCAAGCAGGATCAGATGTAAAGCTAACATTAATCCAATGCTTGCTCTTGAGCGTGTCAGCAACCTTAGCAATATCACTGCGAATCGTGTCCATATCTTTAACAGTAAGCGCATCATTAGGTGGCATTATAAAGTTGAGTTCAATGTTCAGCTCCCTGCCTATTGAGACCATCCTCAACTTGTAGGTGGCATTGAGTCTTTGTGCATACTCGGCGGCAACAATCTCTATCGGAATTCGGAGTTCGTTGTTGGTTTTCACCAGCATCATTTCCTTACCGGCGGCCAGCATGCTTTTCAGCGGCAAAAAGATAAACAGGTTTGAGGCAACCAGTACCATCACCGGGTCGGCATAATCGACAAACACGCCCCATTGGGTATTTTTCAGCAAGAGTGCTGCAGTAAATCCTGCCAGCACACCAAGGCTGAGCAGCAAGTCGCCTACCCATTGGTTCTTCTCAGCCTCTAAAATAGCAGAGCCTATTTGCCTATTTCGCTCCCTCAACAAGAAGGCAATAATTGCACAGCCAACTGTGCTGATACCGGCATATAAAATAGCGGGGCCGGGATCAACTGGTGCGCCCCCCGATATAATGTCCGATACTGCGCCTGCCGATGAGTAGGCACACATTCCTATCAAGGTAAGCGACTTGAACACTATCAGCATGGGCTCGAAATGGGCTTTGCCGAACGGAAACTTAGAATTAACCGATTCCGATGATTGTGCAACTAGCTTTAAAACAATAAGAGATAGGCCGCTGAGGCCGACGCTGATCAGGGAATAAGTACCATCAAAGGTGATCATGCTGGAGTCAGCCAATATTCCCCATACAATACCAAACACAGAAAAGAAGAAGGTCACTGCAATGGATATGATAATTAATCTTTGTTCCTGCATATGAATCTATGCCTTAAGCCTGTTAGGCATTAATAGTTATAATCAACCAATATCGGCAATTTGACTTCATGTAGTGCCAGCCAAGAACGAATTTTTGATTTTGCTTTTGGGATAATTTGATAACTGGAAAACAGCTGACCACATGAGCCTTTATCACTGGTGCCCGTTTCTCTTGCCGTCAACAGACCTTTGCTTATCAATGCCTTTAACACAGACTCTTCGATCGTGTAGATACCCAGTGTATTTTTATAGCAAGGTAATTCTTCAAAGTTTAAATCAGATAACCAGACACCTATATTCTCATCAACCACATAAGCAGCTTCGCCTTGGTGATATTCCAATGCATATAGAGAAATGATTGCAGAAAGCTCTTCTTCTGTTAAAGACGAGATACAAGCCTTGTAATAATCTTTTGACATTTTAAATAATAGCCACAATAAACCGCTAAATGGGTCTAATGTGGCTACCCTTATTTCAAACAATATAAATCAATATGAAGTTAACAACTAAAGCCGATACTTAGTCGAATGTGTAATACAAAGTGGCGCCTGCTCCACCTAAGTAATTCAACGTTTGCGCCGCTTCCCCATGGACAAGCTCGATATCAGCACCAGCCTGCACCCCTTTGATCAGTAACGGGTCAAACTCATCACTTTCGATCGGGTACGGAATATATAGCGTTTTTACCTGACCCAAAGACAGCGCTTCGAGAACGGCCTCTTTACCCACTGCCGCCCTTCCGCATGTTTCGCGGCGAATGATAAGTTGCTTCATTTTATACACGTCTTCCAACGACTCGTATTCCTCAGCAATCATCTTCACCGTTTCTAGGATCTGGCTATGAGTCGCTTCGAACGGGATAGGCTCAATAGAAACAACCTTATCCGATACAGTGTGGTGCAATGCATGGCTAACACTGTTAGCAATCTTCAAATTACCGCCAAATACAATGCGATCGAATTCACTGGTTTCCAAGAAATATGCATTGATCTCTTCGGCAGCCTCACGGATCACACGGCGCTCGGCATCAAGTGCTCGTCTTTCGGAAGCCTGAGTACGTGCCTTACGGCCACCTGGCCTTAGGAAGACACCGGCATCAATACCTGACTCCAATACTCCCTCTTCCAACTCTGCCGGCAAATCAACAGAGAGAATCCGATGCTCAGTCTCAGAGAAAAGGATAACGAGATACTTTCCGTAACGATGAAGAAGAGAGAGTAGCTGCTTTACCTGTGGGATACCGTAGTATGCCTTGGTCTGCACAGGCAATGGCAACTGCACCACAAAGTCTTCTTCAAAGTCGGTGAAAATTGCAATAGAACGCCCTTTCAAGTCCAAAGACTCGACCTTGTCGATAATCCGGTTTTCGACAGCTTTCCAAGTTAGTTCCGAGTCGATTTCAGTGAGAATATCATCACCGTATTTCTCAGCTAGCTCGCTAAGCTGGTTTCTAACTTCGATAAGCCAAGCAGGACGCTCTTTGTGGTTAGCTGGGTTCTTCATATCAATATTGATATACAGAGATAGCATGTCTGAATCCTGAGCTTTTCTAGTACTAATGTAGTTATTCAGAACATCAAAAATATCTTGGATATTGTTCTTCATTGTTAGTCTCTCTAAATCGCAATGTAATTAAAGCAAGCTGATTTGGGGGGTACAAATAGCCACTTACTTTATGGCGAGGTAGTTACCTCTCAAATTTCGGTGATCATGATAAAGTCTCGAATGACACGAGAGTCAACAAGCAAAAAAACCGACAAGTGTTACATAATATTTCAAAGGGAAAGTAAAGTTATCAAAACGGCAAAATAAACAATCAAAACCACTTCTAACAAACAGTGATATTCAATTTTGAATATCTCAATTTCCTTCACTTTGAAATTATTCCACTTAGCATTATCGACATCAGTCCGATAGACAACGATACAAAATATCGATTAAAAGTGATTTTTTTGCAGATGCACAAATTTCGCTTCTATTTTATTTGTCTTTTTTTTATTTTTAATTTCTTTGATTATTATCTGTTTTCAATAAATTTGAGGTCCCATGGCTTATGTTATTGTTTTAGGCACCGTATTCACACTTACGTTGTTAGCTAGAAATCACATTATGACAAACAGGAAAATTAAAGATTTTGTTTTTGATATCGAACAAAATCACTTATTCGGCAAGTTCTGTCCGGACACAACAACTTATAATGCTTTCAAAACCAAAGACGAGCATGTTTATACTGTTATCGGCTATCAGCAAATTGAAGAAAGTGCCTATATTGCAGAGGTTTGCCTAGCTAGCCAATCACTGAAAAGGTTATCAACAATTACCAACGAAACGGCCTTAAATGTCATTGGTAACGCTAGTATCCATCAGCTATGTCAATTTTGGAAAAGTGATTTTTTTGATCACGTTGTTCGATTAAATATGATCCAAATTGAAAATAGCTCACCGAAACATTTTGCTATTGGCAATTAATACCTTAACGGCAAGCTGAAACCATTACTAAAACTTGATGGCCTCAAATGAATACTGATATAGATACGCCTCTTTATTCAAGACACCACATTGATATTCAGTCTATACGCTTCCTAGATTTAGATGACCAACAACAAATTGAGTACCTTGTCACGGGAGACATTGAACACGTCATCAACGTTTTACAGCACTGTCCTCATGGTCAGGTACAGCATTTAATCGAGCAATTAGAGTTAATTGGTCATAGCAAACGTGCCAGACATATCGCGGTTCAATTGGGAATTATTCTGTCCGAGGCTGAAACCAACCGTGATTACCTTACGACCTCTGTAAGCGAGCACGTACTACAGCGAATAGGATGGATTGTCACCCTTGCCCTGCTGGGGATCGTCTCTGGATTAATTATTGCCCAGTATGAAGACACGCTGAGCCAACTTGTATTGCTCGCTGTTTATATGCCAGTTATTGCCGCAGCAGGCGGCAACACAGGCTCTCAAGCCGCTACGCTTGTCATCCGGGCGCTGGCAACCGGTGAGGTACAACAAAAGCAGTGGTTACGGGTCGCCCTGAAGGAATTTAGGGTCGGTCTCGTGTTGGCTATTGCGGTAGCTTCAGTGGTTGTCGTACGCATTTTGATTTTCAGCGATGTTACCAGTCTTGGCGACTTTTATATCTCGGATATCGCGCTGGCTATAGCAATGGCCTTATTTATCCAAATAGTCTTGTCGACAACACTTGGTGGCGTACTTCCAATTATTGCAAGGGTGTTCAAACTCGACCCTGCAGTACTGGTAAGCCCTATGCTTGCTTCGATTGTCGATATTTCGGGGATGTGGATCTATTTCTCGGTGGTCAATGCCATCTTGGGTATTAGTTAATTCCGCAACCTTAAAGTCTTTATTACCTTGGTGCTACTTTGCCGGAGCTTCTCAGGCATTGCAGCACTGCTACACCCACACTTATCAATAAGTAAAACACATGAAGAAAAATACTTGCTCTCAACGTAACCACTCGAATGGGAGACAATTACATGATTACTAAATGGTTTTCTGTCAAGAGTTCTGATTCTCTGGAGATCCTTGAAAGTAGTAAAGAAACTGGCCTTTCAAGCTCTGAAGCTCAATCGCGCTTAGAGCGTTACGGTCCGAATGAAATATCTGATAAGCAGGCAACACCTGGGTGGAAGATATATTTAGAGCAATATAAAAACCCTCTGGTCTTTATTCTTGCTATTGGTGCCATTGTTTCATGGGTTACCGGGCATTTTATTGATGCTATCGCCATCGCCGTGATTATCCTCATCAATACCGGTATTTCTTTCTGGCAGGAATTCAAAGCCCAGAAAGGCATGGAAGCCCTCAAAGATATGGCCGCGCCAAAGGCTGAGGTTTTTCGCGATAGCCAATGGATCAGTGTGGCAGCAAAAGAGCTAGTGCCTGGTGATATCATCAAGATCAATACCGGTGATATTTTACCTGCTGATGTCAGATTGCTTGAGGCAAACCGCCTATCTATCGATGAAGCAGCCCTCACCGGTGAATCGGAACCTGTCAATAAAACGATAGAAGCTATCGATGACCCGTCTGTTGGTATTGGCGACCAGAAAAACATGGGTTTTATGACCACCATTGTCACCACAGGTACTGGTCTTGGTCTGGTTACTGCCACGGGTATGGATACTGAGGTCGGTCATATCGCTGATATGATGAACCAAACCGAAGAAACCAAATCACCGATGCAGGCCCGTATGGATACGCTTGCGATGATGCTGCTGTTCGTTGGCCTCGGTGTTGTAGCCCTTGTTTGTGGTATCGGTTTGTACCACGGTATGCCATGGCTGGATATCCTGACAACCGGTATTTCCTTGTCTGTTGCCGCTATTCCTGAAGGCCTGCCTACGGTGGTGACTATCGTATTGACGATGGGTTCTACCAAAATGGTGAAAAACAACGCCCTTGCCAAGCAACTATCGGCGATTGAAACACTGGGTTCGACAACGGTTATCTGTTCGGATAAAACCGGTACCCTGACCCAGAACCAGATGCAGGTCATGAAGGCTTACGATGTATCTGGCCGCTATTGGAACGTGTCTGGTAAAGGCTTTGCTCCAAAAGGCGAGTTTATCCCTGATGGCCATAAGCTGAATGTGGCTGACAGCCCTGCTATGATCAAAGGCCTGATGATTGCAACGCTGTGTAACGATGCCGAGTACATCAATGCCGAAGGTAACTGGACAGTCCGTGGTAACCCTACAGAGGGTGCACTGATTGTGGCGGCAGCCAAAGCCGGCCTGAAACAATCTGAGCTGCTTGAATCATCCGGTTATAAGATCGTCAAGAAGTTCCCATTTGACTCTGCCCGTAAGATGGCATCAGTTATCGTTCGTGACCCAGAAGGTAACCACTTCTTGGCACTTAAGGGCGCACCGGATGTTGTCCTGAACAAGTCAGCCAACTTCATGACTGACAAAGGTTACATCCCGCTAGCTCCGACTACATCAGAAGGAAACCTAGGGTATGACCTAAGTGCTTCTATGGAAATCAAAGCTGACTTCCAGCAGGCTATTGCCCAATTTGGTAGCGAAGCCCTTCGTACCCTGGCTGTCGGCTTCCGTGAACTGTCAAAAGCTGAACTGGAACTCGATTACCCAGAGCTTGAGAAAGACATCAATATCCTTGGTATCTATGGCATTATGGATCCACCGCGTCCGGAAGTCCGCGATGCTGTAGAACAGTGTTACCAGGCCGGTGTTCGTACCGTGATGATCACTGGCGACCATGCTGCAACCGCTGCAGCTATTGCCCGCGATATCGGTATTATCCGTAGCGAAAAGGACAGGGTTGTAACAGGCGCAGAGCTTGACCAACTCGATGACAAAGAGCTGCAACAGATCTGTCCTCAGGTTGCTGTTTTTGCCCGAGTGACTCCTGAGCACAAACTACGTATCGTAAAAGCGCAGCAAGAAAACAACGAGGTTGCCTCGATGACAGGTGATGGTGTAAATGACGCCCCCGCCCTTCGCCGTGCTGATATTGGTGTTGCCATGGGTATTACCGGTACGTCTGTTGCCAAAGATTCGGGTGACCTAATCCTACTGGATGATAACTTCAGCACCATCGTTAAAGCCGTCCGCCAAGGACGTCAGATTTTCGATAACCTACGTAAGTTTATCCGCCAGGCATTGACCGCCAACGTTGGCGAAGTATCGGTTATCCTGTTTGCGTTCTTGTTGATGGGGCCAGATGCTATTTTGCCACTGACACCGCTGATGATCCTTTGGGTCAATCTGGTTTCAGATGGTCTTCCAGCCCTTGCCCTAGGTGTTGAACCGGAAGAGAAAGACCTTATGGAAAGGAAGCCGCGCAAGCGTAACCAGGGCTTCTTCTCCGAAGGACTTGGTCACCGCATCGTAACTCGCGGCCTCGCACTTGGCGCACTTAGTTACGCAGGCTTTGCGATGGCACTAAATGCGGGATACAGCGCCTACTATGCACAAACAGTTGCCTTCCTGACGTTGATTTTCTCGCAGTTGTGGCACCTGTTCGATAGCCGTACTTTCACCACGGTGTTCCGCAAGAACCCGTTTACCAATAAGTACCTGCTGTTGGCTATCGCCGTATCCGGTGGCTTGTCGCTAGCATTGGTGTATAGCCCATTTGGCGAACTGGTATTCCACACCCGTCCATTGGAATTTGGCCACTTGATGATGATTGTTGCTGCTTCGGGGGGGATGACTTTCATCCTGTCAGCCATCAAAGAGCTAACCAAGACCAAGCTTCTGTAAAGAAGATGAGTTAAAGAAAATAAACTAAAGACCGCAGCATCTTTGCTGCGGTTTTTCTCTTAAAACTTAGCGGGATAGACAACCACTAGCTACTGAAAGTGGCTATGATTTCCGCTATTGTTAATAACAGTAAAACGATTTCAATAACTTCAAGGCTATTTATGGAACCTCGCCTAGACGAACTTAACCTCAACTTGATGCGTCTACTTAAAGCACTGGTAGAGAAAAAAAGCACCAAACTTGCTGCTGAACAACTAGGTATGTCCCAGGCAACAGCAAGCCGAGGACTAGCAAGCCTTAAAGAAGTATTTGGTGAAATGCTCTTTGTTCGCAAGGCCCATGGCATCGAACCATCAGCAATGGCAATCAAACTGGCAGCCGTTGTTGATGATATGCTCAGCCCAATTCAGGACGTTCTGGAGGACTTTGCCGAGTTTTCTAGTGATGATTTCAACGGCAACATTTCCATTGTGGCTGATTCGGTCTACTACGAAGAACAAGGGGCCAAACTGATATCCCAACTCTATAAGGCGCTGCCTAATGCCTCATTTTCTTTTTTCAACTGGGATGAAAGCAGCCAGGAGGAAATGCTCAGCGGCAAATTTGATTATTGCATTGTCGATAACGAGATGGAGTTAGGACAAGACATCTACCTCAAACCGCTGTTTAGCGAAAAAACAGTACTGATTGCTAGGGAGAACCATCCTATCCTGAGCTTAAGTTACGACTGGGATGAAATAGCTGATCTTCCATTGGTGATCCTGCCACCTCCGGTACAGAATACCCCACTAACAAGTATCGAAGTCGAGTATTTACGCAGGGATCTTACTCCCCATGTTCTGTTGCGCTCTTACAATATTCAGGCCGCTTGCCAATTGGTATCAGAAACTGATGCGATTATGTTCTCGAGCATTAGCACGGCGAACAACTTTAAGGGGGTAACCCATTATCCGGCCCCTCCGTTGAGCCACCAGTTCAATGAGTTTACCATCTATGGCGGCTACCTTCAGACTAACCGAAATCACCCGCTATATCGTTATTTGCACAACACTATCTCAGCTATTTTCAATTCATAAGCAATTGATATACAGAGACTCTACCGAATTTTTTACCTGCTTATACCAACAGCTCCATTTGACTCTCGCACCATTCAAGACTCTACAATTTTGCTTACTTTGCAGTGTTAGCTGCCAACAGTAACGGATCGTTTTGAATAGGTTTAACTATGGCGTTTGATGAGCCGAGCAATTATGCCCTTGTGGTTCAAGGGGGAGGACAAAAAGGCAGTTTTGCCGCTGGTGTGCTTGACCAGTTTATGAAATATAACTTCAATCCATTTTCATTTTATGTCGGTACATCAGCCGGTGCACTGAATATTTCTCCTTATGTCACAGGGCAAAGCGGCTTTGGGCTGAACTTTATTTTAAATTTCACGACCAAGTCCCGCTTTTTCAACCTCAAGCAGTTTATCAAGCGTAAACAACAGATGGATCTTGACTGGGCATTTAAGGCCATGATGGAGACCAAAGACAGCTTGCAAATTGAAAAAGGCAAACAAAAGCTTAAATCGAGAGAAGCATTAGCTTGTTTGACTGATGCAGAATCACTTGAAGACGCCTACTACCCTATTTTTACCGACAATTGGTACAACGTACTTCGAGCAACCTGTGCCATTCCAATCCTGTACCAACAACAAGTCGAAATAGATGGGAAAACATGGATAGACGGTGCGATTGCTGCCAACACTCCTGTTATTAAAGCATATAAAAATGGATACAAGCGTATCGTGGTCATTCAAACCTCGCCGCTGGAAAGTGATAACAAGCAACTTAACGAAAAGCAAATACTCCATTCTCGAAAACTATTGCAAGAGAGCCTTGAACATATCCACTGCCAACATCTATATAAGAAGCGAAGGCAGCAGGCAAAATACTTTGAACGCAGGCTTGAAGGAATTATCGACCAAAGAATAAAAGCTTTATCAGGTTCGCAGAACGGGGCCGATAGCGAGCAAAAAGAGAAACAGAGTTGGGGAACGTACCTTGAAGATACACTTCACCTAGTCTCGATTCATGCCAAACGGTTTGGTTTCGACCCTTCCAATACCAAAGCGCTGGAGTTACTCGTGACCTTATTCGATAACCAGGCCATTGTAGATGACTTTTTAGATTCACCACCTGAAGATAGCTTTATTTATCGCATTGCGCCCAAGCGCCGTTTGAAAAGCAAAACCTTGCTGAGTAGCCGTAATGATATCTTGGAAGATTACTCCCACGGTAAAATGTGCGCGACTGAGTTTTTGGCTGACTATATTCCACAAGTCTATTCATAAAGACGATGAAAAGGCACGCTGATCGCGTGCCTTTCACTCGAGTATTTCATATGGTCTAAAGGTTGAAGCTGTAATTCAAACCTAGGGTAAAAATATTTGCCGAGCGGTCGTCAGGTTCTTGTCCTCTTGGGTATGTGAAACTACCCCTAGAGTCACCTTTGGCTTTGGTATAATGCCACTCAGCAACCGCTGCCAGGTTCGGTAATATGTCGTACCTTGTTCCCAAACTAAAGCTATCTGAGTGCTCCTTACTACCTTCTTCGCCCCCGGTCCGTTTGCCATAAACAACATATGGCGTCCAATCATCATAGTGATAAAGAACAGAAAGGTACCCACCCCAATAGCTATCTTTGCTTGTCGTCCCCTCGAAAACAAACGTAAAGTCATCCCAGTCATACTTAAGACCATAAGACCAAGTTTTACTGTCTATCGGCACCGTTCGTTTACCGAACCTAATCGGCACATCAAACTCATTCACCTCCAGTGGCACATCATCTACGGTGGTAATATCGAGCCTAGCTTCAAAATAGTTGAGATAGACGCTCCAAACATCGCTTTCTAGATCCAGCCGCAAACCATACAGTTCTTTTAAGTCAACATCGTAATAAGTATTGTTGATTTCATTATCATCAATTGACGTTTTAAATGCGGCATAAGGTTGTACCTGAAGCAGCAAACTATCATTGAGCACCCAGGTGTAATAACCATCGATACCATCATAGCGGGTGAAACCGCCAGTAGTATCGTACACCTCAGCAGGAAGCCTTACCCAAGGGTAAGCTTGGTTAACAAACACGACTTGGGAATACATAAACGTCGGTGAACGTAATCGCCCTGCACGTATTTTCAAGTCAGCAATAGGTTCAACGGAAATATAGGCCCACTCCAGATCAGGATCACTAAAGTTATCAGAAGGACGTTTAACAAGTTGTGCCGATGCGTGAAGCCAATCTGTTGGGAAAATATCAGCTTGTAAACCCACTATCGTGTCGCAATCAAAACACCAGTCATCGGTAATATTGCGAGTGTAATAATATGGCGTGTCATTATCACTTTTGGCAGCTGCTACCGATGCAAACCCGGAGAAAGCTAACCAATCAGGTAGCTCAACCGCTTTTACCGCTAAAGAAGAGAGCAGCAATAACGCAGTACTAATGTATTTCAAGCAGTACATTGAGCCCCCCTATTTCGCTGATAGGCAAATACCCAATGGCTGATGGCTTTTGTTCTAACCACTGATGCACCAACTCAATATCGTCTGACTTCATCTCGGTTGGTGGTTTCGCTCTGCCAGAGAAAGCTATCGATGACCAAATCCTTTTCATCTGCCCCTCACTCTTCCTTAAGATTTTCTGATAAAACTCCTTTCTGTATTCACTACCAGAAGGGAAGTCGATTAATTCTATTTTTCCAATCCCTGGAATAGTGTGAACCTTGCCAGAAAACAGCAGTTTTGCTTTGGTTTTGGTAAGTTTTTCTGCGGGTGGTGTCGGTGTTGATGTGACAATGGCATAACTTTCCGCCAACGTTGTTGGAGAAAAAACGACAAAAAATAAAAAAAGACAACCAAACGTTCTTTGCAGTAAAAATGTCACATTACACGCCCCTGATATTTCCTATAGAAATATCGTAGGCAGGATAAATTCAGCTAATAAACAATTTATTATTTGATTTTGATGCAAGTCACATAATATCTATCATTTATTTTATCAATTGTTATTTGACTTTTATTTGACAGCTAATTCGCCAATATTTTGAACCATCTAAAGCATTATTTCGCTTTTTATTTTATAAAAAAAGACGCTGAACTTCAGCGTCTTAATACTATCTTTTCTTCTTAGAAACCTAATTAAACATCATAGGTTGTTGAAGAAATATCACCGCCGGTACCCGTCCAGTTGGTGTGGTAAAACTCGCCACGTGGTTTATCAGTGCGCTCATAAGTGTGGGCACCAAAGTAGTCACGCTGTGCCTGAAGCATATTTGCTGGCAGGCGGGCAGTCGTGTAACCGTTCAGGAAGGTAAGCGCTGAAGACATACAAGGCATAGGTAGACCGGTCTCAAATGACTTAGCGACTACTTTACGCCATGCTGGTAGGCAACCTTCTAGGATATCCTTGAAGTAATTATCAAGACCGAGGAAAGCAAGCTCAGGGTTAGCTTCAAAAGCGTCACGAATATTACCCAAGAATGCACTGCGGATAATACAACCGCCACGCCACATCAGGGCAACGTTACCGTAGTTCAGATCCCAGTTGTTAGATTCTGATGCTTCGCGGATCAACATAAAGCCTTGAGCGTAAGAGATGATCTTAGACGCTAGCAGTGCCTGACGCAGTGCATCCAACCACTGTGCTTTATCACCTTCAACCGCAGTGATTGGGTTGTTGAACAAAGAAGCGGCATGTTCACGCTGCTCTTTCAGTGATGATAGGCAACGGGCAAATACAGAATCAGTGATCAGCGTTAGCGGAATACCGTGGTCAAGTGCATTGATACCAGTCCACTTACCTGTGCCTTTTTGGCCAGCAGTATCAAGGATCTTCTCAACCAGTGGCTCACCGTCTTCATCACGGTAGCCTAGGATGTCTGCTGTGATTTCAATCAAGTAGCTGTCTAGCTCAGTCTTGTTCCACTCAGCAAAAGTCGCCTGCATCTCATCATGTGACATGCCAAGGCCCTCTTTCATGAAGTGGTAAGCTTCACTGATCAGCTGCATGTCACCGTATTCGATACCGTTGTGAACCATCTTCACAAAGTGGCCTGCACCTTCTTTACCAACCCAGTCACAGCACGCTTCACCTTTGTCGGTTTTCGCAGCAATCGCCTGGAAGATTGGCTTAACATGTGGCCATGCTTCAGGATCACCACCTGGCATAATAGATGGCCCGAAACGCGCACCTTCTTCACCACCAGATACACCAGCACCCACATAACGGATACCTTTCTCACGTAGTTCAGCCACGCGGCGGTTGGTGTCTGGGTAGTTAGTGTTACCACCATCAATGATGATATCGCCTTCGTCCAGCAGTGGGACTAGGTTGTCGATGAACTGATCAACAACCGCACCAGCACGAACCATCAACATCACCTTACGTGGTGATTCTAGTTTGCTAACCAGATCTTCAAGAGAAGTCGCACCGACAATGTTGGTGTCTTTAGCCGGACCCTGCAAAAATTCATCAACTTTCGCCACAGTACGGTTGTAAGCAACCACTTTAAATCCGTTATCGTTCATGTTTAGGATCAGGTTCTGACCCATCACGGCCAAACCGATAACACCAATATCAGCTTTCATTTACTTCTCTCCTTATGCCAGCTCTTTGGCTGCTTCTGAATCTAAATACCACTCGGTTGTACCAGCCTTTGAGCTGACTTTAGCTGCAGGGTATGCCTCTGCAGCCGGTGCATTGTCGGCGATCTGTTTGATCACAGCCGATTTACTTGCACCTAGAACCAAGTAAGTAATACGTTTAGCGTTTGCCAGCAGGTGCGCGGTTTTTGTCACGCGGATCTGGCGAGTGTCTGGATGTGCAGCGATAGCTGCAATTTCTGTTGTGTCGTAGTCTGTTTGCCCCGGGAACAGTGAAGCAGTATGACCATCTGTTCCCATACCCAACAAGATCCAATCGAATTCAGGTAACCCATCTTTTTCAGGGATTTCTGCAATCATCTCTTGGGCAAAGCGAATCGCTTCCATCGCGGCAAACTCTTCACCGCGAATACGGTGGATATTCTCAGCAGGGATTGCAATATGATCGAATAACAAGGCTTTAGCCTGACCATAATTACTCTGCTCGTCTTCCGGTGCAACACAACGTTCGTCGCCCCACCAGAAGTGGAGGTTCTGCCACTGGATAGACTTGGCAAACTCAGAGCCCGCCAAATAAGCGAACAGCTGAGACGGAGTGCTACCACCGGACAGTGAGATATGAACTGGTCGCCCAAGCTCACTGTATTCCTTTAGGCCGTTAGCCAAGGCATGAACAACCTGATCGGCATTTTCAAATACGTGGTAATTCATGAGACTTATAGCTCGCAGTAGTCGGTATTTGTCAGGTTCTTACAAGGGAAGCGCCATTCGCGATCGTCGCGTGACAATAGCTCATCGGCTTCTTTCGGCCCCCAAGTACCTGCCGCGTAACCGTATAGGTGCTCTGGATTTTCCTTGTAGTCCAAAATCGGCTGAACAAACTGCCAGCAAGCTTTCACCGCATCGGTACGTGCAAACAAGGTTGCATCACCTTTCATTGAATCTAGCAGCAATCGCTCATAAGCTGTCAGCATATGGGTCTCTTCCAAACTCTCGTAATGGAAGTCCATGCTCACTTCTTTGGCTTCAAAACCCGCCCCCGGTTGCTTAAGACCGAAGCTCATCAAGATGCCTTCATCTGGCTGAATACGAATGATGAGTTTATTCTCAGGCGCGTTAGCACCAAACACAGGGTGAGGCGTCTTCTTGAAATGAATAACCACTTCAGTCACGCGGGTTGGCAAGCGTTTACCAGTACGCACATAGAATGGCACACCGTTCCAGCGCCAGTTGTCGATAAACATCTTCAAACCAACATAGGTTTCAGTTCGCGAATCTTCTGCCACGCCCGGTTCTTCGCGATAACCTTTAAGGTGGGAACCACGTACATCCGATTCTGTGTACTGGCCCAATACAAGGTTGTTCTGCAGGTCTTTTTCAGATAGCGGTTGAAGGCTCTTAAATACCTTCATGACTTCGTCACGCATTGAGTCGGCATTAATAGCAGCCGGCGGCTCCATACCTACCATTGCCAAAACTTGCAACAAGTGGTTCTGGAACATATCACGAACGGCACCCGCACCATCGTAATATCCACCACGCTCTTCAACACCAAGGAATTCAGCTGCCGTGATTTCAACGTAATCAATAAAATTACGGTTCCAAAGCGGCTCGAACATACCATTGGCAAAACGGAACACCAGTAGGTTCTGGACAGTCTCTTTACCTAGGTAGTGGTCGATGCGGTAGATTTGGTGTTCTTGGAAATGGGCGTGTAAATCTTTATCTAACTGCTCGGCAGTTGCCAAGTCATAGCCGAATGGTTTTTCGACAATCAGGCGTTTCCAGCCGTTTTCTTCACTGTTGAGGCCATGAGCGGCAAGGCACTCTGGAATAACACTGTAGAGGCTCGGCGGTGTCGCCAAATAGAAGGTCGTATTACCGTTGGTTTGATACTTCTGTTCAATGTCATCCAAACGAGATTTCAGTTTGGCGTAATCTTCTACATTCTTGGTATCAATAGCTTGGTAGTGAAGGCGTTGACAGAAAGCATCAAGCACCTGAGGGTCAACTTTTTCGTTGGCTGTCAGCGAATCTTTCAATTTCTGCTGGAACTCATCATCAGAATAGTGAGTTCGGCTTACCCCCAAAATAGCGAATTCTTCAGACAGCAATCCATTCGCGAATAGGTGGTAGAAGGCTGGGATCAACTTACGATGGGTCAGGTCACCCGACGCCCCGAAGATGACGATACAATTATTTTCAGGCTTAACCATAATGCTTTCCCACTCGCCTGAATCCATCAGGACAAGTTATTCATTTTATTGTGTTGTGATGTTATCAACACGGCTAAAAAGCACCAGAAGGTTTTGCCTATCGCAGTGATAGGTAAAACCTTCAGTTGGTCACATTTTAGTCGATAATGAGAACAGTGCCTTTTGGGCGCCTCATTATGTATGAGAAGCACATAACATCCCAGCTACATTTGTCTGGTAATACCACCTATGACAAGGCAACTAATTGCTTTGTATACTCTTGTTGCGGCTCACTAAACAAAGATTGGGTTTCCCCCTGCTCTACCACCTGCCCTTGGCGAAGCACCAGAGTGTAATGGCAAAGCGACTTTACAACATGGAGGTCATGGCTAATAAAGAGGTAGGTTAAGTTATACTTTTGCTGCAAGTCTTTCAGCAATGTAAGCACCTGAAATTGAACGGTTCTATCTAACGAAGAGGTTGGTTCATCCAACAGGATAAACGATGGTTTGAGCACAAGGGCGCGGGCAATAGCAATACGCTGGCGCTGGCCTCCCGAGAATTCATTCGGGTAACGGTGGCGAGTTTCGGGGTCGAGTTCCACATCGCGCATCACATCACAAATGACCTTATCTTCTTGCTCTGGCGTTAGGTTTTGGTGCACTTTCAATCCCTCACCAATAATTTGCGCCACCGACATTCTTGGGTTCAAGGCTGAAAACGGGTCTTGGAAAACAACTTGCATCTTGCTGCGTATGGGCAACATTTGTTTACGATTAAACGCCGAGATGTCTTCACCCCGATATAAAATTTCACCCGTACTTTCCAGTAGTTTGAGAATTGCCATTCCCGTTGTCGACTTGCCCGAACCGCTCTCTCCCACCAGACCGACACTGTGGCCTGTACGGAGTAAAAAGCTCACATCGGTCACTGCCTTGATATGATCTTTGACTCGCTTTAACACGCCGCCTTTTACCGGGAACCAAACTCTTAAATCTTTTACCTCAAACATCGGTGTCGCCGCCATATCAACGGGAACCGGCTCACCGCTCGGATCGGAGTTGATCAGCTTGATGGTATAGGGATCTTGTGGGCGCTCAAACACTTCGGTCATGGTGTTGGTTTCGACCAAACGTCCCATCTGCATTACCGCGACACGATCGGCAATTTTGCGCACAATACTCAAGTCATGGGTAATAAACAGCATGGCCATGCCCATTTCGCGTTGCAGATCTTTAAGCAAATCCAATATTTGTGCCTGAACCGAAACATCTAAAGCCGTTGTCGGCTCATCGGCTATTAGCAGTTCCGGCTCATTGATAAGTGCCATTGCAATCATCACCCGCTGGCGCTCACCACCGGACAGTTCATGGGGGTAGGATTCCAACCTTTTTTCAGGATTTCTTATCCCAACTTTCTGCAACCACTCCAGCGCTTTTTTCTGTGCCTCCCGCTGGCGCGTACCCCGGTGGATAGCCAGAATTTCACAAAGTTGGCGGCCAATTTTATGCAGTGGGTTCAAGGACATCATTGGCTCTTGGAAAATCATCCCGATACGGTTGCCTCGCAAGCCACGCATTTCACGTTCACTACAGCGCATCATATCGATGCCGTCATAATGAATGTGCCCACTGAGATAATGGGTGGACGATTTCGGTAACAGGCGCAATATCGCATTCGCCGTAACAGACTTACCCGAGCCACTCTCCCCCACCAGCGCAAGGGTTTCCCCGCGTTTAATATCCAAACTGACGTTATAAGTCACTTGGTTAACTGATTTTCCGCTCTGAAAGCCCACCGAGAGGTTTTCGATAGTAATAATAGGCTGTGACATGGTTACCTCTGATGGTGGGGATCGAATGCATCACGCACAGCTTCACCGACAAACACCAGCAAGCTCAGCATGATTGAAAGGACAACGAAAGCAGACAAACCCAACCATGGGGCTTGCAGGTTAGTTTTACCCTGAGCCAATAGCTCACCCAATGACGGGGAGCCTGCCGGTAAACCGAAACCAAGGAAATCCAGTGAGGTCAAAGTGGTAACCGAACCGCTAAGAATAAACGGCATCATAGTCAATGACGCCACCATGGCATTAGGCAACATATGGCGCAGCATGATTCGCCCATCACCGACCCCCATTGCCTGCGCAGCCCTGACATAATCGAGGTTCCGGCAACGAAGGAACTCAGCGCGAACCACACCGACCAACCCCATCCAACTGAACAGCACCATAATGC
Organism: Photobacterium rosenbergii; assembly: GCF_003026455.1. Lineage (GTDB taxonomy): Bacteria > Pseudomonadota > Gammaproteobacteria > Enterobacterales > Vibrionaceae > Photobacterium > Photobacterium rosenbergii. The sequence continues at coordinate 351,131 of NZ_PYMB01000002.1, read as the reverse complement.
CAAGCAGCCACCAGAAATTAGGCTCAACGAAACTGGAGAGGATGATTAGCAGGAACAGGGTCGGCATACCCGACCATACTTCGATAAAACGCTGGCCAAACAAATCAACCCAGCCACCGTAGTAGCCCTGACTAGCCCCAACAATAACCCCAATCACAGTGGAAATAATCGTCAAAGCAAAGCCAAACAGTACCGATATTCGAAAACCATAAATGATCCGGGCCAACACATCGCGCCCCTTATCATCGGTACCCAACCAGTTGACACTATCCGGCGGCGACGGGGCCGGGCCAGACAAGTTGTAGTTAATGGTATCGTAACTAAAGCGGATCAACGGCCAAATCATAAAACCGTCAGCCTCAATCAAGTCCGCCACATAAGGGTCGGTATAATCGGCTTCAGCATCAAACTCACCACCAAACTCGGTTTCTGAGTAAGGGGTGACAATGGGGAAATACCACTGCGATTCAAACTGGATCACCAGCGGTTTGTCATTGGCAACCAGTTCGGCGAACAAGCTGAAGAAAAACAGGATCGAGAAGATCCACAATGACCAATAGCCCCGCTTATGAGCGCGGAACCTCGCCCAACGTTCCTTGGTTAATGGGTTAAGTTTCACTAACGTGCCTCAAAATCTATCCGTGGATCGACCAATGTATAGGTAATATCCGAAATAATGTTCAGCAACAGCCCCAGTAGCGTCATGATGTACAAAGAGCTAAATACCACTGGGTAATCTCGCTGTATGGTCGACTCAAACCCTAACAATCCTATCCCTTCGAGTGAGAACATCACCTCTATCAGCATCGCACCGGTAAAGAAGATACTGATGAATGCCGCCGGGAAACCCGCGATAATAATCAGCATGGCATTGCGAAAAACATGGCGATACAAAATGCTGCGCTCATCTAGCCCCTTGGCGCGAGCTGTCACTACGTACTGCTTATTGATTTCATCGAGGAAGGCGTTTTTGGTTAGCATGGTCAAAGTGGCAAAACCGCCAATCACCATCGCCAGAATAGGCAAGGTTAGGTGCCAAAAATAATCAATAATCTGCTGGTACCAGTTCAGTTGGTCAAAATTGGACGACACCAATCCCCGCAATGGGAACCAACTGAAATAATTGCCACTGGCAAAGAAGATAATCAACAAAATTGCGAACAAGAACCCGGGAATCGCATAGCCAACGATCACCACCGCACTACTCCAAACATCGAACCGCGAGCCGTGTTTGATGGCTTTGGCGATTCCGAGCGGAATCGAAACCAGATAGATGATCAGGGTGCTCCAAAGCCCTAGTGAGATAGAGACTGGCAAGCGATCAATGATCAAGTCGATCACATTGCCGCCTTTGAACAGGCTCTCGCCAAAGTTGAAGGTGGCATAATCCTTGAGCATATCGAAATAACGCTCTAGCAGCGGCTTATCGAAGCCGAACTGCTTCTTGATCGCCTCAACCACTTCGGGATCTAACCCGCGTGAACCCCGATAGCCGGAGCCATTTTCAGAGGGCTCCAACGAACCGACCTCCTGGCCGCCTCCGGTGAAACGCTCCATAATACCTGAGCTATGGCCTTCAAGTTGAGCAACGGCCTGTTCAACCGGGCCACCTGGCGCAATCTGGATAACAAAGAAGTTGATGGTGATGATCGCCCATAGCGTGGGGATCACCAACAACAAACGCCGAATAATATATGCCGACATAATTACCGCCGCTTCTCAGGCAACTTGGCCGCTTTTTCGTTATCAATCCACCAGGTATCCCTGCCCAGAGAGTATTTTGGACGAACATCCGGACGAGAGAATTTATCCCAGCTGGAAACCCGGAACATACTGATGTGCCATTGTGGGATCACGTAAAAATTCCACTGTAATACCCTGTCGAGTGCCCGGCCAAGACTTAGCAGCTTATCCGGGTTTTCTTGGTTTTCGGCAATTTGCTCGGTCAGGTAATCTATCGCAGGATCTTTAACCCCTGCAGTGTTGTAGGTACTGTCGATAAAGTTGCTGTTCCAGGCAATCATCAAGTTCGGGCTCGGGTAAGGGTTCGCCCCGTAACCTGCCGACACCATGTCGAAATCCCTGTCCCGCAGGCGTTTGATGTACTGGGTGGTATCAACAGTTCGCAAACGCATATCTATACCCAGTAACTTCAGGTTCTTCTGAAGGGGAATAGCCAAGCGCTCAGTGGTCGGGCTATACATCAACAACTCAAAGGTAAAGGCTTCCCCCGTCTCGACGTTGGTCATCACCTTGTTCTGCACTTCCCATCCGGCTTCTTTCATCAAAGCGAGCGCTTTGCGAAGTTGAACCCGGATACGGCCCGAGCCATCAGATACTGGCGGTTGGTATTCTTCGGTAAATACCCTTGCTGGAACTTTGTCTTTCACCGGGGCAAGAACAGCCACTTCATCTTCGGAAGGCAAGCCTTTGGCTTCATAATCGGTATTTTGGAAATAGCTGCGACTGCGGGTGTACTGGTTGTAGAACAGGCTCTTGTTCATCCACTCGAAGTCCATGGCGTAAGACAGCGCTTCGCGTACTTTAGGGTCGCTGAAATAGCTACGCTCTGTATTGAACACAAATGCCTGCATCGATTGGGGAATTTGGTGTGGGATCTCTTCCTTTATAATGTATCCCTTATCAAAATTCGGGCCTTGGTACATCGTTGCCCAGAACTTGGCAACGTTCTCTTCGCGTATATCATATTCACCGGCTTTGAACGCTTCCAAGGTGACGGTTTCATCCCGGTAATAATCGTACTTGATCGTCTGGAAGTTGTTCCGGCCGACATTAACCGGCAAATCTTTCGCCCAATAATCTTTCACCAAGGTATAGGTGACACTTTGGCCAGACTTGTAATCGGAAATCTTATAGGCACTACTGCCGACAGGCGGGGTGTTAATCGGTTCGCTTAAATTCTTATCTTTCCAGTAATGCTCAGGCAATACGTTCATGCCCTGCACTAACGCCAACAACACTTCCCGGTTAGGCTCTGCCATTTCGATTCGTGCCGTTCGCTCCGATTTTGCTGTCACCGATTTGACGTCTTTGAAGTAGACCTTGTATTGAGCGACCCCTTCCTTCATGAATTTATCAAAGGTAAATGCGACATCAGCGGCGGTGATCGGCTCACCATCATGGAATTTGGCATTAGGGTTAATGTCCACTTCCATCCAGGAGAAATCTTCCGGATAACGAACCTTTTCAGCAATGAGGGGATAATAGCTGTCAATTTCATCTTCTGAGGACACAAACAAGGTGTCATAAATTGCCTCACTACCCGCCGCCGAAACACCCCGAGAGGCAAAGCGGTTGAAACTGTCAAAGGTGCCGACCTGAGCGTAGGTCACCTGCCCACCTTTGGGCGCATCAGGATTGACGTAGTCAAAATGGGTGAAGTCAGCGGGATACTTGGCTGCTCCAAACCCGACCAAAGAGCGGCTTTCAATTACTTCACCAGCCGATACGGAACCGGCAATGACCATCGCCACCAGCAACGATGAGACGCTTTTGTACATCTAGGCCTCCATGCAAAAATCTGTTTCAGACGATACTTACTGGCACCATCTTACTCGTTGAATTAGATGAAATTATTTTGTGGTATATGTTTACGATAGGACACTAATGACAAATGAACAACCACTCAATAGCCAATATGAAAACCTGTGATCACTTGCGACAAGCTATTGAAGCCGTTAATATCGCCCGCTTTCAGGTTTACGGACCGCAATCTCATCTACATTTGTCAGGATCACCCTATGTCAAAGTTCTTCTATAAAGGCCGCATTGAGAAAAAACCAAAGCACGAGAGCTACGGCTTTAATACCAAGCAAGCCAAGAAGTTAGGCACTGAAGTCAACCCGCTTGAACTTATTGTGAATAGCGATGAGAAAAAAGCTGAAGTCGAAGCACAGCTAGAACAGCACCAAATCGTTGCCACGATTACGGTTAATCCAGAAGCAGAAGAAAATCTGGTTGAGCTGGAAACATTGATCAACAAACCTAAGACGACAGTATTTGAGAAAACCCCAAACCGTAATGACCCATGTTCATGCGGAAGCGGTAAAAAGTACAAGAAGTGCTGCGGCTAAGCTTAAACCCTGACTTTTTTGCGAGAAAACGTATAATCTCGCGCTGTTGTAAAATTTCGGAAAGATACAAGTTATGAGCAAAGGTTACGCCTGTGTTGGGCTATTCAATCCCAAAACCCCTGAAAATGTTGGTTCTGTCATGCGTGCCGCTGGCTGCTATGGCGTCAATAGTGTGTTTTACACAGGTACGCGCTATGACCTTGCTAAGAAATTTTGCACCGACACCAAAAACACAGTTCGTGATATTCCACTGATCGGGGTTGAAGACCTGAAAGATATTATCCCTCATGACTGTGTGCCAGTGGCGGTTGATTTGATTGAAGGCGCAAAGCCCCTTCCGGAGTATAAGCACCCCCAGCGCGCGTTTTATATCTTTGGCCCTGAAGACGGTACGTTGAAGAAAGAAATTACCAACTTTTGCCGTGAGACCATTTATGTCCCAACGAATGGTTGCATGAACCTTGCCGCAGCGGTCAATGTCATCCTTTATGACCGTATGGCCAAAGGTGAAGGGTTCTCAAACCACTAAGGCCAGAGACCTAGATACGCTAGAACATTAATGGGGGACAGTTTCTGTGCCCCATTTTTCTATCATCTCCCTAAGCTCAGCGCTTTGGTAAGGCTTGCAGAGAATATCGTCCATTCCCGCTGTAAAGCACTCTTCCCGCTCTGCTTTAGTGGTCCCAGCAGTTAAAGCAATGATAGGTTTGTTATATCCTGTGCTGCGCAAACGCTCAGTTGTTGCATAACCATCAAGCACCGGCATTCGACAATCCATCAGGACAATATCAAAATCCTGCTGCTCAAGTATTTCTAGTGCTTTCTGGCCGTTATCGGCAATCGCCGGCGTAATGCCGAACTTACCTAGCATCAACTTGATGATCATCTGGTTGGTTTTCAAATCTTCTACAACCAAGATAGACAGGTCATCAATAGATGCTGCACCGCCCAATTGACCTTTATTTTCATCAACCGTGACCTGATTGATTTCCAGCGGCAAAGTCACCGTAAAGGTTGTGCCTCGGCCATCTTCGCTATCAACGTCGATCCAACCTTTCATTTGCTCAGCCAGCTTTTTACAAATAGCCAAGCCCAACCCTGTTCCCTCGTGTTGGCGGTTACTGGAGTTATCCACTTGGGTAAACGGTTGGAATAAGGTAGCGATTTTATCTTTGGGGATCCCACAACCTGAATCGCGCACCATAAACCTCAGCGCCTCATCTTGCCACCCAATAGTGACCGACACGTATCCCTGCTGGGTGAACTTTATGGCGTTACCAATTAAGTTGACGAAGATTTGCTTGATACGGTCTTCATCCCCCAGCAACCACTGTGGCGTATCCGGCATGAAATGAATCGAAAAATCTAACTGCTTTTCATTGGCGGGATGCTGGAAAATATCTTTGAGCATATTGGTCATCAAGCGACTATCGAAAGGCTTAATGGCTAACTCCATCATCCCTGCATTGATCTTGCTGTAATCAAGCAAGTCGTTGATGATCGCCCGTAGCAATTCTCCTGAGTGATGAAGCGTCGACAACAAACCGCTCTGGTGGTTATCCAATTGGGTATCAGATAAAAGCTCTGCAGTACCCAGCAAGCCATTCAACGGCGTTCGCAGTTCATGGTTTATCATTGCCAAAAAGTCACGGGTTGATTTCTCCGACTCCTCAGCAGACTTTCTAGCCCGGATAGCATCTTCAAGCTTTAACTGGCGGTCAATCGACGTACGCAGCATTTCACCGATTAGGTTCATATGCTTACGGATAGTGGTATGCCACTCCCTTCTCTCATCGATACGGGTAACCAAATAACCGGTTACCGCCGAGTTACTCAGAGAAAACCAATGTAGCTGATGCCCTTCGTCCCAATGCTCACCAATCGTATCCAACTTGGCGGGAGGCGTGCATTTCTCATCGATTTCAGAGCAATACGTAATATTAAGAGCAGGCGTTGATTGACAGCTTATCTTAACCGCGCAAGCACTTACCGCATGGCTGGAAATCAAAGCATCAAGCAATTCTTTGATAATGCCAAAGGAAGGTTGGTATTTAAGGAACGTATGCCCGAAGCGAAGCAGTAAGTTATCCATCTTCTGCTGGTATGAAAGAAAATCCGACCCGCTGGCGACTTGATCTCGCATCTGTTCGAGGTTCTGCTCTACCAACTGTTTGGTCTGATAGAGCTCTAAACTTTTTGACTCCAGTAACGTTTCAGCCATTTTCCTTGCTTCACGCTCCCGGTCAATTTTCTTTTGCATCAAAGCAACTTGGCGTTCCAAATCCATGCGTTCAAGGCCCATAGTTACCCCGCATTAAGGGTCAGCGTAAACCGGACATGGCTCTGGTCTTGGTTGACAGGCTCCATCTCGATATCCATCTCTTCGTTGAAGTGCTGGACACAACCACGGATCAAGCCTAGGCAGACATGGGAAAAACAACGTGCGGATATATAGTCGAGCACCATCTTGGCTGAGGTTTGTGATATGAAATCGAACTGCGGTGGATTGGCATTGGGATAAAGCTTTTTCACTTCAATATGAATGTGTCGCTCTACCCTTTCAATGAAGCTGAAAGTACCTGTTGGTTTATCACCGTTACCGAGTGGCATGGTCGTTAACAAACGTGTAAATAATGCCTCGCCATAGACTTCTTGTAGCGCTTCAGGAGATACACCTGTAATTTTACTCAAACAGACAATCATCTTCACCAAAACCCGGTGATCATAACTACCCACTGCCGTGTAGATCCCATCAACCCCGGCATCATCAAGCATCTGCTGGCATACCTCTAAACCAAAGCGATTTTCAACGATATCGAGAAACTCGGTAAAAATAATTCCTTTCATAGACTTAATCTCCCTTTGCCCATGATTTGAGTATGGGAAACGAATGGCTTGTGGTCAAAATTATTGCAACTAATTTCATTAGATATAACCCCAAGCCCTTTACCTCAGTCTTTTTCAGTAAAAGGTTGTAACCACGCTATTGCGAAAGGTTGGAAGTAGCATTATTTTGTGGTCAATTATCATAAGTCTAAGCACCCCATGAAACGTAACACCCTTTTTTCCTTCCTTTATATAGCAAGTACATTATCCAGCTCAGCCGCCTTTGCAGGCTCGATGCCTTCCGGTAACTATGAGGACGGTAAAATGAAATCTTTTTCCTGTCAGTTCTGTCATGGCCAAACGGGTGTGGCCAAAAAGAATGGTTACCCACATATCAACAACCAAAACGCCCTATACCTTTATAACTCCATGAAAGCGTATCAAAAAGGTGAGCGTACCGGCGTATATGGCAACATGATGAAGCAACAACTTTCCGTTCTCACTGACCAAGATTTGGCAGACATTGCTATCTATTTTTCCGAGCAACCATAATGTAACAACCTATGCTCGACTGTCAGGGAATTTACCCTAAGCCACTGGTAGCTTTTAGCGTTTACTACTAGAATTAAGCGGATTTGGTGGCATGTCGGCTGCCATTTTTGCATTAGCATCGTTCACATTCAGTGAACAATGAGCAGGTAAATGATCACAATGTGTGTCTCAAAAGCCCGTTGTCAAAGCGTAATTTGACAGTGATTGATGAAACATAATGTGTTATTACATGCAGCTCCTGTGGGTTTATTGAGCGTTTACGCCAGAAAACCTGAAAAGACGGAGCAAAAACAAGCAAATGTTCATTTTATCTTAAATGAGCTATGTAATGTTTGTTGGAATCAGTGATATACTCCCCCACCGAATAGTGACACTAATTGTTTATAGAGAAAAACAATGGCAGATTTATCTAAATACAGAAACATTGGTATTTTCGCGCACGTTGATGCGGGTAAAACCACTACTACTGAGCGTATCCTTAAGCTTACTGGTCAGATCCACAAGACTGGTGAAGTACACGACGGCGAATCAACTACTGACTTCATGGAGCAGGAAGCTGAGCGTGGTATTACAATCCAGTCTGCAGCAGTTAGCTGTTTCTGGAACGGCCACCGCCTAAACGTTATCGATACTCCTGGACACGTTGACTTCACAGTTGAAGTATACCGTTCTCTTAAAGTTCTTGACGGTGGTATCGGTGTATTCTGTGGTTCTGGTGGTGTTGAGCCTCAGTCAGAAACTAACTGGCGTTACGCGAACGAATCAGAAGTATCTCGTCTGATCTTCGTTAACAAACTAGACCGTATGGGCGCTGACTTCTTCAACGTTGTTGATCAGGTTAAGAACGTTCTTGGTGCTACTCCGCTAGTAATGGTTCTTCCAATCGGTCGTGAAGACGACTTCGTTGGTGTTGTAGACCTACTAAGCCGTAAAGCGTACGTTTGGGATGAGACTGGTCTTCCAGAAAACTACACAATCCAAGACGTTCCAGCTGACATGGTAGACGACGTTGAAGCTTACCGTGAAGAGCTAATCGAAACTGCTGTTGAGCAGGACGATGACCTAATGGAAGCTTACATGGAAGGTGAAGAGCCTTCTATCGAAGACATCAAGCGTTGTATCCGTAAAGGTACTCGTGACATCGCGTTCTTCCCAACTTTCTGTGGTTCTGCGTTCAAGAACAAGGGTATGCAGCTTATCCTTGACGCTGTTGTAGATTACCTACCATCTCCAACAGAAGTTGATCCTCAGCCGCTAACAGACAAAGAAACTGGTGAGCCAACTGGTGAAGTTGCAACTGTTTCTGCTGATGAGCCACTAAAAGCGCTTGCGTTCAAGATCATGGACGACCGTTTCGGTGCACTAACGTTCATCCGTATCTACTCTGGCCGCATGAAGAAGGGTGACACTATCCTTAACTCTGCGACTGGTAAAACTGAGCGTATCGGCCGTATGGTTGAGATGCAGGCAGATGACCGTAACGAGCTTACTGAAGCACAAGCTGGTGACATCATCGCTGTTGTTGGTATGAAGAACGTTCAAACTGGTCACACTCTATGTGATGTTAAGCACGAGTGTACTCTTGAGCCAATGATCTTCCCAACTCCAGTAATCTCTATCGCAGTAACGCCTAAAGACAAAGGCGGTTCTGAGAAGATGGGTATCGCTATCGGTAAGATGGTTGCAGAAGATCCATCATTCCAGGTTGAAACTGACGAAGAAACTGGCGAAACCATCCTTAAAGGTATGGGTGAGCTTCACCTAGACATCAAGGTTGATATCCTTAAGCGTACTTACGGCGTAGACCTAATCGTTGGTCAGCCACAGGTTGCTTACCGTGAAACTATCACTCAAGCAATTGAAGATAGCTACACGCACAAGAAGCAGTCTGGTGGTTCTGGTCAGTTCGGTAAGATCGACTACCGCATCAAGCCAGGTGAAGTTGGTTCTGGCTTCAAGTTCTCTTCAACTGTTGTTGGCGGTAACGTTCCTAAGGAATTCTGGCCTGCAGTTGAGAAAGGCTTCGAAGGCATGATGGACAACGGTGTCCTAGCTGGCTTCCCAGTTCTTGACGTTGAAGTTGAGCTATTCGACGGTGGTTTCCACGCAGTTGACTCATCAGCAGTAGCATTCGAAATCGCAGCGAAAGGTGCATTCCGTCAGTCTATGCCTAAAGCTGGTGCTCAGCTTCTTGAGCCAATCATGCACGTTGACGTGTTCACTCCAGAAGACCACGTTGGTGACGTAATCGGTGACCTTAACCGTCGTCGCGGCATGATCAAAGACCAGCAAGCTGGTACTACTGGTGTTCGTATTAAAGCAGACGTTCCTCTATCAGAAATGTTCGGCTACATCGGTCACCTACGTACTATGACTTCTGGCCGTGGTCAGTTCTCTATGGAGTTCGCACACTACGCACCATGTCCAGCAAACGTTGCTGAGCAGGTAATCGCAGAAGTTAAAGAGCGCGAAGCTAAGAAGTAATTCTTATCTAAGTAAGCTTTAATTGCTGATAAAACCCGATAGCCTAGCTATCGGGTTTTTTTTGCCTTTTTGAAATCATTTCAACCAAGTAGCGTTAACCCCTTCCCCCTCTTGCTCGCACCGCTTATCATGCTATGACTATTGATAAAGTACTAACTTGATTGAGCGACGACATATGGAAATAACACCACAAGAACGTGAAGCGGTATACAAGACGATTTTCTCAAGGCGCGATGTCCGTGGTGAATTCTTGCCTAATCCCATCCCCGTGAAAGTGCTCAAGCGAGTTCTTAGAGCTGCCCACCATGCGCCAAGTGTCGGTTTCATGCAGCCATGGGACTTTATTGTTGTGACCAACCCTGAGACCAAAAGCAAAATCAAACAAGGTTTTATCGCAGCTCACCAGCAGTCTGCACAGATGTTTGATCAAGAAAAACGCGGGAAATACCAAGCCTTGAAATTAGAAGGGATAGAAGAAGCACCGGTAGGTATCTGCGTAACCTGTGATAGAAACCGTGTAGGTCCGGTGGTACTTGGTAGAACAATCAAGCCTGAAATGGATTTATATAGTGCGGTATGTGCTGTCCAAAACCTATGGTTGGCAGCAAGAGCAGAAAACCTCGGGCTCGGTTGGGTCAGTATCCTCCATGATAATGTACTTAGAGACACGCTCAATATCCCTGAAGATATCGAAATCATTGGCTATCTTTGTCTCGGCTATACCCGTTTCTTTCATGACGAGCCTGAACTTGAAAAGCGAGGTTGGCAGTCTCGCCGCCCGTTAGAGCAAGCCATCCATTACGACAAATGGACTGACTGAATGTCTCGGCTCAAGCCTGCCGACTGCAATCGGCAAGGTATTTCATCACCCCGTACTGCTTTAGCCACGCCAACTGTTCTTCATGCTTGACCAGAAAACGTCCTGAGTAATTGATCCCGTTGGCATAGACACCATCGATGTTATTTGCGCTTCTAGGAAACAATAACATCCAACGCTGCGTCAAAAGAAGGTTGTAAGGAGAGCAATTCTCGCCTTCAGTTGCTGGCAACAATGCCAAGCTAGCCATCATCGAAAGGTAGTTTGCATACAACTCTTTGGCATCCAGCGCTTGCAGTGGCAACAGTCGGTGCTCAAAAGGCAATTGACCAGAAGCAATGACCTGCTCAAGTGGGATGGGTGAGCGGACTAACTGCATATGGCGGTGAATTTGGCTTGCTCCAGCAATAGGGCCATTATTGTAAAAGCCAAACACATCGGGGTGATCAAATCCTTTTAACCAGCCCTCAAAGTCACAGAGGCTTAAGCATGACTGCTGTGGGACAAAAGCTTTCGAGCAAATAAGCAGATGGGGAGACAGAACCGGAAACTTATTCAACAAACAAACATGCTCTCGCCCGGCATCAGCAACATAAAGTGATTCTTCATAGGGAAGGAAGGGGTTGCCTTGGGTCGAGGTCGCTCGGAACTTCTTGGTTGCATTGGGCGTAACGACATGGCCTAAAAATGCGATACCCTGCTCTTCTATCACTTGGGCATCGGTAACTATCGGCATCAGGCTACCGTCTGCCAACGCCTGCTCGGAAACTTGGCTGGCTTTTTCCCACAGCGTTTCAGTTTGACCGGACATAAGTCCCTCCTCTCTATCCTTCTTTCACCATTGTATACCCAAGTGCGCCCAAGGTGTTTGTTTCAAAACGCTTTATTCAACCATATAGACAACCCTTGAAGTTACCTAATGCAGTGTACACATTAGTTTACAACGATAGCCTTTTTTGCCATATACAGGATGAAGGCTAGATATAGCTGCAAACCACGAAAGTTTGTATTATCAATGCCATTGGAAAACACTGCTTTATCCTATTCCCAATAGTACTCCATAGAGCAGTTAGAAGTTTTTGTTTGGTCGCTAAAACTTCAACAGGTAGTTTTGTTTGGTCGCATCCTACCTATCCAGCCTGTTTGCCTTTTACATCATTCAGGTAGAAACAAAAAGGGCGTTTACCCAGTAAACGCCCTTATACCTATTTGTTTTTCAAAACTTCGTCGATATTAAATCAACTCTGCCGCCAGAAGGAAGCAACCGAATAGGAAGCTCAAGCCCATCGCCAACTGGCCACCTGATGCTTGGTACAGCACACCCGACGCATCGACCTCAAATGTACTGTCATCTTCTTTGCGCAGCTTCATCGTCATCGCCATTGGGATAAATACTGCCAGGAATACCAAGATAATACCGGCGTAGCCTAGTACAGAAAGGAACTGATCAGCAGCAAACAATGCACCCGCTAACGGTAGGATGAATGTCAGTACGTAAGTCACTGCTCGGTTCTGGCGGAACGTATCCACGTTTTGGTCAAACAGGGCCATTGCCACGCCAAGGAAAGAAGTGAGCAGGGCAAGGCCTGTGAACACTGACAGAATCAGGTTAATCATGCTGTGGCTTGATCCCAGTGCCGCAATCAGTTCAGAAACGTTATTGAAATCAACCATCTGCTCTGCACTTAGGTTACCCATCGCCGCATATAGCCATAGTAGGTAGCTGAACAGCGGGACAAGCGAGCCGATCACAACCATGTTTCGTAGCTGCTTATGGGTCGCTTCTTTGTTGTAAGTTACCAGTGATGGGATAACCACCATAAAGCCGAAGCTGGTGAACAATACCGAACTGGTTTTGATCAGGTCAATCTTATTGTCGCTGGTTGCTACCATCAGGTTTTCAATTGAAATAGTCGGCACCAATGAAAGTAGCGTTAGCACCAGCATAATGACCATCACAGCAAACAGGGCACGGTTAAGCTTATCAATCACAGCAGTACCTGCAGCGACGACCACACCAGCAACCAAGGTAAAGACAATCTGACTCTGCATCAGGCTGAGATCAAGGCCGATGCTCGATAGCAGCTTCTGTACCAGATCCCCTGCCCCAATGATGTAAGCCATCAACAGGCAAACTAGCAGCGCATACAACAGGCCATTGGTCACCAGTTGGCCACCTTTACCTAGCGTTTTGCGGGCAATGGTATTCATGCCAAGGCCACCACCCGCTTTAATACTGGCTTCAAGCAAGAGAAGGGCAGCGTATGTTGTACCAAGCCAGATCACCAGCATCAGCAACGTGCCCCATACCAGCCCGAACTGAGCCAACACCATAGGGATAGCCAACATACCGGCACCCAGTGCCGTACCCGCAATAATAAGAGAACTACCAAGCAGTTTTAGATTCACAATTTTGTCTCGTAATAATGTGTCTCCGCCACCTAAAGGGCAGAAAACAAAAATGGGGAAATAATCTATTTATCAATGTGCTGCAGATGAAAAAGCAGCAATAGAGAATTAGTGACTAAATCGGAATGCGGCAAAATAGCCGTAAAACTGGAAGTTTGCGGAAGGTTTGGCAGGTTGAGATAGGCAAGCGCAAGCGTTCGCTAAAGAAGAGGCCGAGGATAGATGGATCTTCCCCGCAGTTTTATTGTTCATTAATCGTACTCCAACAACGATAAATCCCTATAAGTAAGGTAACCTTCCACTGATTACCCTTGTTTTGTTTGGTCAGTTAGCAACTTATATGGTCATTAGAAGCACTTCAACACTCGCACATGAAATCTTATATTCCAATAATGAAAATTAAGATTTCAGGCAAAGAAAAACCCTTTGGCCATTGGCTCAAAGGGTTAGTTGTCACTTAGAAATAGGGCTTAAGCTGATACTACCTCGCCGGATTTAGCCGCGATAAGCGTCAACTTGTTGAACGAGGCTGGGTAAACACTGATGGTGCTGCCATCGTCAAAAACTAGGCCGTCGTAGAAGTTACCACTCCACTTCACACGGGTGAAACGTGCATAGCGCGCTTTACTGTAGACCTCTTCGAGGGCGTTGATGGCGCCTTGCTTTTTCACTTGTTCCAAAATTGCTGGACTTAGTAACTTTTCTGCCACTGACTTGGCCGATTCGTTCATCCCTGTTTCTCTGTTTCACTCAACGATAGTTTTGTTTTACCAAAATCATGCCGAGTTGCAAGGGGTAATCACTCTCGTGACTACCCCTCGGCGATTTACTCGTCAGTAATTGAGTTTTTTGTGATTAATGCACGGGGCTGCCTTCAACCGTTACTGAAGTACCACCTGAGTTAATAAAGCTAACCACTGCATCTTGCTGCATCCCGGTTGATTTGGAAATTTCGACAAAGTAATCTCCGAAACCTTCATCTTTTTCGCCCATAGGACGAAATTGTTCGCAGATACCTTCTGGGTTAGTTTCCACACAAACTGCTGGCCCTTCATATGGGAATAGGTAAGTACCGTGCCCGCCGTGCATTGCACGAACCACACCACGAATGACTTCGCCTTCTTCAGTATCCGAAGTCCCTTCAGAAATTGCCGACAACTTCAAATGCTCAATCAATGGCTCTGTGCCAACTAGCGGTTTACCCGGAACATAGTTCACGACCACTTCATCTGGGATATAGTCATAATTATCGCCTCCCTCGACAACACAATCCCCTAAAATATATGGGTCACAAGTACCAGCAGCCTCAATCATCAAAAGTGGTTGCTGAGTGTTATCACGTTGACGTTGAATAAAGTTAGCAGGGTCACCACTATCCACCGCAACTTGAACTGCCGGATACATCTCTGAAGCGACCATATCGAAAACCATATCCTCGATACCAGTGGCTTTCTCAGCATTTTCACCACTTTCGGCCTTAAATCCAGCTAATGCATTCAAGCCCTCTACCTTAGTTTGCACCTCAGAATCATACACACCAACCATACCTGCTACGGCTAACTGAATATCAGTAGAGTTTCGAATTTCGCCCTCCACTTCCTCACCGAGGAAAGGAGAGTTCATCACTAAATCAGTTAAGTGCATACCAGGAACAACAAGACTTACAGTCTTAAACTTCAAATCATCAGGGTAATGTTGCGACATATCACTGACCATAGTCGCAATAATTCCTCCCAAAGACTGACCGACCAAACTTATATCATCTTTATTAACAAAATCAGCGTTGTTTAACGCTTTTCGTAGTGCGAGCTGATCAGCCACCGCTTGGCGCTGATTGTCACGTAAAGTAAGCGGACTTAACAAATTCAGATAAGAGGCTTTATCTTGATTTATCTCGCCGTCTGTTGCTGTTATTTCAGGCTCAGCATCATCATCAAGATTCACCCCTCGATCACCATGTAGTGGATTATCAATGGCTATCACCAAACGACCGTCAGCAACAATCTTATTTGCCATCAAGCCTGCATTTCCTTTATGGCCGGTAATACCATGAACAAAAATCACAGCTGGCAATTGCTCCTCTCCATCCCAATCACCTGGAGCGTAAATATCAACCTCAACATCCTGTGTCGTGGTCGCTACTGGAGTCGGGTTATCTCGTGTAACAAACTCACCATTAGCCCCCTTCCACCAGCTATATAACTCCGGACAAGATGCCACTTTATTCGCTTCAATCGTTTTAATTATCTCTTGGGTTACCGCATCGGTGGTCACATCATTATAAAGCTCAGGAACAATACACGTATCTGCCTGAGGCATTTCCAAATAATAAGGAACGGTTAAGCTTGCCTTAATCAATTTTCTAGCTTTTGAGTCACCAGTTTGTGAGCTTAGAGGGCTTGGTATTTTGAGCTCAATATTAGGGTCTATATTCTTAACCACCTCATCCATCACTGGATAAATACTCTGGGTCGTGAATTGCGCACTGTACACAATATTCTGACCACCTGCCGCGTCTGCAACCAAGTTGTGGTTATTTTGAATCTGACTGCTGGCCTCATTACCCAATAAATGCCCAAGGTCGTCCCCATCTTCAAGCTTTTGGTAGTTTATTGAAGCTTTAAGAACACTTTCTCCAGCGCTATTTTTCAGACCGTCTGTCAGCGCTAATACATAAGTCGTTGAGCCAGACAATACTGTCATTGGTAGGATCGTTAAATCACCATCTTCGTTTATTTCAGCAGTAAAATCCTTGTCATAAACCAGCTCGCTCCCCTCTTCTGCATTGAAAATAATCACGCTTGAAGCCAAAGACGTAGGATCAACGTCATGCTCCGGTCCCATTAAAGGAATGATGATAGGGTAGCCAGTAGACCAGCCGTCCAGTGCACCGTATACATTCTCATAATTTCGGTAATCTACCTCCTCGCCACTGGTCTCTACCTTCATTTCAATAGTGCCATCGTCATCGGTGAGCAATATGTCATTAGGGTAAGTCACAGAATCGAGATTGTACGGTACATACATCCGAGCATCAGAAGTACTTTCTTCATCACAGGCCGTGAGCGTAGCCGCAATGACAAGTGCCAGACATAGAGGTTGTGTATTTTTTATCATTGTCATTTCCATCGGTTTATTAAACTGCTTTCAGACGCTCGGCTATCCTAAATGAAAAGCAGCAAAACCCCGACGACCACTCTCTCTTAAATAATTGATTTAATATATTATTTATGTTTTTTATATGTTTTTATTCTTTCAACCCCAAATGACATCCACCCAACCTTCTGGCATTAGAAGCAAAATACATGACTGTCACATAAGCTTCATAATATGTAAGAAAAGAACACATCTTAAAGGCTATCTCTTTCATAATTATTGTATTAATTCTCCATATTTATTCTTGTAATACAATATTATGTATTTTAAGTCATTGATTTTAAATGGCCTACCCCTTTAGAGTTATTCAAAACTGTAATTGATTTACGTCATATTTATTCACACATTGTCTCATTAAGATCCCATTCAGAATTTATGACTTTGTAGTAGAGGATCTTATGAGCAGAGTGAGACTGGCCATCATCGGCAACGGAATGGTGGGCCATCGCTTTATCGAGGAGTTGGTCGATAAAGCCAATATGGACAATTACGAGGTAACCGTCTTCTGTGAAGAGCCTCGTGTCGCCTATGACAGGGTTCATCTGTCATCGTATTTCTCCCACCACACCGCCGAAGAACTTTCGCTCGTTAAAGAAGGCTTCTACCAGAAACACTCAATCAACATCCTCCTTGGCGAACGTGCGATTAACATCAATCGCGAAAACCGCGTCATCTACTCCAGCACGGGTCGTGAAGTTCAATACGACAAGCTGATCCTCGCTACTGGCTCATTCCCATTTGTTCCACCTATTAAAGGCCACGAAAGCAAAGACTGCTTTGTTTACCGTACTATCGAAGATCTCAAAGCTATCGAAGCCAACGCCAAGAAAAGCAAAGTCGGTGTTGTTATCGGTGGCGGCCTGCTTGGCCTTGAAGCCGCTGGTGCACTAAAAGCACTCGGGGTAGAAACCCACGTTGTTGAGTTCGCACCAAAACTAATGGCAGAGCAGCTAGATCTGGCTGGTGGTAACCAACTACGCCAGAAAATCGAACGTATGGGTGTGAACGTCCATACCAGCAAAAACACGTTGGAAATCGCGCCAGAAGGCACTAATGCCCGCAACGTCATGCGCTTTGCAGATGGCAGTGAGCTTGAAACAGACTTCATTGTGTTCTCTGCAGGTATCCGCCCTCAGGACAAACTAGCCCGTCAAATGGAGCTGGATGTTGCCCCTCGCGGTGGTGTGGCTATCAATGATTTCTGCCAGACGTCAGACGAAAACATCTACGCCATAGGTGAATGTGCCTCTTGGAACGAAATGTTCTACGGTTTGGTTGCCCCGGGTTACAAGATGGCGCAGGTTGCAGTGAGCCACCTGATTGGTGAAGACAACCGATTTGAAGGCGCTGACATGAGTGCCAAGCTAAAACTGCTTGGCGTAAAAGTTGGCTCTATCGGTGACGCCAATGGCCGTACACCTGGCTGCAAGAGCTTTGTCTACCAGAACGAAGAGCAAGAAGTTTATAAGCGCCTGATCGTTTCTGAAGATAACAAGAAGCTATTGGGTGCTGTACTGGTTGGCGATACGTCTGACTATGGAGACCTGCTGCAACTAATGCTCAATGAAATGGAGCTGCCTGAGCACCCTGATGCATTGATCCTCCCTGCCCATGCGGGTGCCGAAAAGCCATCGCTTGGCGCAGATGCCCTGCCTGATAGCGCTGTGATCTGTTCTTGTTTCGATGTTACCAAGGCAAAAATCGCCCAAGCCGTAACTGATGGCAACCACACTCTGGCTGATGTTAAAGCAGTAACAGGTGCGGGTACTGGCTGTGGCGGTTGTATTCCGCTTGTGACATCTGTTCTAAATGCCGAGTTGGCCAAGTCCGGCATCGAAGTAAAGAACGATGTCTGTGAGCACTTTGCCTATTCACGTCAGGAGCTATTCCACCTGATCCGTATCGAAGAAATCAAAACCTTCGATGAACTACTAGAGAAGTACGGTAAAGGCTACGGCTGTGAAGTGTGTAAGCCGCTGGTTGGTTCTATCCTAGCTTCATGCTGGGGTGAACATATCCTCAAACCTCAACTGGTTAAACTGCACGACACCAACGACAACTTCCTGGGTAATATCCAGAAAGACGGTACCTATTCCGTGATTCCGCGTATGGCTGGTGGCGAAGTTACACCACAAGCACTCGGTGCCCTTGCTGCCGTGGCTGAAGAATACAGCTTGTACACCAAGGTAACCGGTGCACAGCGTATCGGCCTGTTCGGCGCACAAAAAGATGACCTTCCTGAAATCTGGCGCAAGCTGATTGATGCAGGATTCGAAACGGGTCAAGCGTACGCCAAAGCATTGCGAATGGCGAAGACCTGTGTGGGCTCGACTTGGTGTCGCTACGGCGTTCAGGACTCTGTTGGCCTAGGCTCACTTATCGAAAACCGCTACAAGGGTATCCGTACCCCGCACAAGATGAAGTTCGGTGTTTCTGGCTGTACCCGTGAATGTGCCGAAGCACAGGGCAAAGACCTTGGCATCATCGCAACAGATGCCGGCTGGAACATGTATGTATGTGGTAACGGTGGTATGAAGCCTCGCCATGCCGACCTACTTGCCAGCGACCTTGACCAAGAAACCCTTATTAAGTATATCGACCGCTTCATGATGTTCTACATCCGCACTGCTGCACCACTTCAGCGTACCTCGGTATGGATGGAAAACATGGAAGGTGGTGTCGACTACCTACGTGAAGTGATTGTGGAAGACAAACTGGGTATCAACGCCCAACTTGAAGCTGACGTTGCCAAGTTGGTCGATGAGTACGAGTGCGAGTGGACGGCGACAATCAACGACGAGTCTCAACTGACCCGCTTCGCTCACTTCATCAACTCTGACTTGCGTGATGACAACGTAGTATTCGTCACCGAGCGTGACCAGCACCGTCCAGCAACATTCACAGAAAAACACCCAGGTGCGGTTGGCGATATCCTGCACGTTGAATTGGAGAACTAATCATGGCTTTTGAACAAATTTGCGATATCCAAGATATCACTCCGGGTACTGGTGTATGTGCGCTGTTCAACGGCCAGCAGGTTGCTATCTTTCGTCCAAGCGAAGCTGAAGAAGTGTTCGCTATCAGCAATATGGACCCGTTTGCCCGCTCTAATGTGTTATCACGCGGCCTGATTTGCCAACACCAAGACGAACTTTGGGTGGCGAGCCCATTGAAGAAGCAACGCTTCAACTTGTCGACCGGTGCTTGCATGGAAGATGAACGCTTTAACATCAAAGCCTTCAATGCCCGTGTAACTAACGGCAAAGTCGAAATCGCGGCGTAATTATACAGCCGGTTAAATAGCAAAGATTTAATAGCGAAAAGGCTCTTTGCCCATCACTTGAGTGAGAGCCTTTGACTATTCAATTTTAATTTAACTTTTTGGAGTGACATGATGTCCTATTCAAAACCGATGGAATTCGTTCAAACAATGATTGATACGGGTGAAGCTAAAATCCGCACATCAACACGCGATCTGATTTTGCGTGGTACGATGGCGGGGATTATCCTCTCGTTGGCGGTTGTTGTGGCGATCACCACCATCACACAGACAGGCATTGGTATTGTGGGAGCCTTGGTATTCCCTGTTGGCTTCTGTATCTTGAGCCTAATGGGCTATGACTTGGTAACCGGTGTATTTGGTCTTGCACCACTGGCCAAATTCGAAAATCGCCCGGGTATTACCTGGGGCCGAGTACTGCGCTGCTGGGGCCTTGTTGGCCTAGGTAACCTGATTGGTTCGCTGCTTGTTGCTTTCCTTATCGCCCTTTCTTTCACAATGAACTTCAGCGTAGAACCTGGCGCTGTCGGTCAAACTTTCATTAAGGCAGCAACAGCACGTACCGTCGGCTTTGAGGAGCTAGGTGCCAATGGTTGGATCACCTGTTTTGTCCGCGGTATCCTGTGTAACCTGATGGTTTGCCTAGGTGTTATCGGCAACATGACAGCACGAAGCGTAGCAGGCAAAATTGCGGCAATGTGGCTGCCAATCTTTATCTTCTTCGCGCTAGTGTTTGAACACGCTGTTGTGAACATGTTCCTGTTCCCGCTAGGTATGATGCTGGGTGCTGATATCACTATTTCAACCTGGCTGAGCTTCAACCTGGTACCAACCATTCTTGGTAACCTAGTCGGTGGCCTGCTATTTACGTGTGTTCCTCTTTACCTGACCCACGCGAAAACAGCACCTGCTATCGATGTAGAAAGTGATTCAGCGGTAAATGCAGCACCTGCATTTGGCACTAAGTAATCATGATATTTTGGTCCCGGGCAATTGCTCGGGACCAACACCAATTTACAAGCCTATTGTATTGTTTTGGCTATAAAAAGTAATAACTCCTTAGGGTAAAAATCTCGGTCTTAAATCTACACCTTAAGTTCAGGCATTGAGTGTTACTTTTTATATCCAAATTTCTAGAAAGGCGTTGCTATGAGCACCAACATCACACCATCAAACAGCGGCTTTGTTTCACTGGTCGGCGCAGGACCGGGCGACCCAGATTTGCTGACCGTAAAGGGGTTACGCGTCATTCGAGCAGCAGATGTTCTCGTCTATGACCGGCTGGTATCAAAAGATATCTTGGCGATGGCAGATCCCGCCGCCGAGATGATCTACGTCGGCAAAAAGCTCGACTTTCATTGTGTCCCGCAAGATCAAATCAACCAGATTTTGGTGCAAAAAGCACAGCAAGGTAAGCGTGTGGTGCGTCTGAAAGGTGGAGACTCTTTTATCTTCGGTCGTGGCGGTGAAGAGCTTGAAGAACTGGCAAAGTTCGGTATCAAATACGAAGTGGTACCGGGCATTACAGCCGCAGCCGGTGCAACTGCTTATGCAGGGATCCCCCTCACCCATCGTGACCATGCCCAGAGTGTCCAGTTCATCACAGGTCACGTACAAAAGGATGGCAGAGAAATTGAGTGGGGATCGTTGGCGCAATCCAACAACACGCTGGTGTTCTATATGGGCCTGAAACAAAGCGGTCATATCTGCGATAAGCTGATCACCCACGGTCTTGCTGCAGACACCCCTTGCGCCATCATCGAAAACGGCACCCGCCCAGAGCAACGGGTATTGAGTGGCACTCTGGCGACGCTACCAGAGTTGGCCAAAGGCGCGGTCAGCCCTGCACTCATCGTGGTTGGCAGTGTTGCCTCACTGAGTGAGCATCTACAGTGGTTCAATCAGTGAACCCCAATCAAAAGTAAGCTGCTGTCATTAGCATGACGATGAGATACGAAAGACAAAGGGCACTTCACTGTGCCCTTTTCTTTTCTATCGCTTAACGATTGCTGTACCTATCCCCATCCCCACCAGCATTGTCACTATAAACACTAGCATTGATGGATTCAGTCCCAAGGTCGATGTAACCGCAGGGCCAGGACAAATACCAGCAATACCCCAACCCAGACCAAACAACGCCGCGCCAGTGACCAATCGTTTGTCTATCAATGGATTGTTAGCAACCTCGAATTTCTCGGAACAAACAGGGGCAGAACGTTTCTTTATCACCAGCAGGTAAACAGGCAGAAACACCGCCAGCGCACCGCCCATTACAAACATCAAACTAGGGTCCCAAGCACCGGCTACATCTAAAAAGCCGATAACGCGATGAGGGTCGACCATACCTGATACCATCATCCCCAAGCCAAAAAGCAGGCCCGCCATCAGAGCCACCCATTGAGTCATTGCTTTCATCTGTGACCTCCGATTAAAGTACATGCAATCGTACAAAGACAGTCGCAATAGCAACAGCCATGAAAATACATGTCGCGACAATCGATCGTTTGGATAACCGACCCATACCGCAAATACCATGGCCGCTTGTACATCCGTTACCTACCTTGGTACCTATCCCAACCAGCAAGCCAGCCAACCCTACCCAGAAGAAAGAGGAAACAGGTAACGTTTCTGGTAACGTAAACCCAACAGCAGGGGCTAGCAGGCCACTTGCCAACATGCCAATGACAAACAGCAGTCGCCATGAAACTTCACCTTGCTTGGGTGTCAACAAGCCAGACACAATCCCGCTGATACCGGCAATACGGCCATTAAGCAATAACAAACCTGATGCAGATATGCCCAGCAGTATCCCACCAGCTAATGCATCCCATGGGATCTCAAATGCCATCATCTTCTCCAAACTCACTCAGTCATTCTATTAATTAGAGAATACTAAAGTATAGAATTCAGTCAACACTAAATTAGAATTAAATAAATTAGCAATTTCTAATTTAATGTTTTATATTGGCTACCATCATGAATCGAGATACTGTAGTTCCCTATTTTTAGGGCAGACGGAGAATGCAATGACCAAGATTTTGATTGTGGGCGGTGTTGCTGGTGGTGCATCAGCTGCTGCACGTGCACGCCGATTAAGTGAAGATGCTGAGATCATCATGTTTGAACGCGGGGAGTTCGTTTCTTTCGCCAACTGTGGTCTGCCATACCATATCGGGGGCGATATAACAGACCGCAGCAAACTGCTTCTTCAGACACCGGAGAGCTTCCTTGCCCGCTTCAATGTCGATGTCAGGGTCATGAATGAAGTCATCGCCATTGACCGTGAAGCCAAAACCGTAACAGTGAAGAATGTCCTCGATGGATCTGAATATATCGAGAGTTACGACTTCTTGCTACTCAGCCCTGGCGCTGCGCCTGTCATACCACCGATTTCTGGTATCAATAACCCGCTGACCCATTCGCTGCGCAATATCCCTGATATGGATAAGATCATTGCCACACTTAATGGCAATAAGCCAAGCCATGCAACTGTAGTTGGCGGCGGCTTTATCGGCCTTGAAATGATGGAAGCTTTCCATCAACTGGGCATCGATACGACCTTAGTTGAGATGGCCGATCAAGTGATGACGCCTGTGGATCGCGAAATGGCAGGCTTTGTTCACCAAGAGATCCGCGATAAAGGCATTGATCTACGCTTGGGTGTTGCGCTGGAGTCTGTTAACTACAGTGAAGAGCAGAGCAACCTAACGTTGACTCTCAACAATGGCGACACCATCGAAACAGGCATTTTGATTATGGCGATCGGTGTCCGTCCTGAAACGCAGTTAGCCAAAGATGCAGGGCTGAAAATTGGTGAGCTAGGTGGCATTTGGGTGACGCCACAAATGCAAACCAGCGATCCAAGTATCTTTGCCGTTGGTGATGCCATTGAAGATCAGGATTTTGTTACCGGTAAGCAAACCCTGGTACCGCTAGCGGGGCCTGCCAACCGTCAAGGCCGCATGGCTGCTGACAATATGTTGGGCCGAAACGAAAGCTACCAAGGCACACAAGGAACGGCGATTTGTAAGGTGTTTGACCTTGCCGTTGCTTCTACTGGTAAAAATGAAAAGCAGCTCCAGGCTGACGGTGCTACCTACGAGAAAGTCTATGTTCACACTGCAAGCCATGCTAGCTACTACCCAGGTGCCGAAACGGTTTCTTTGAAGCTGTTGTTTGAACCAAAATCGGGCAAGATTTTAGGCGCGCAAGCTGTAGGTAAAGATGGCGTCGATAAACGTATTGATGTACTGGCTGTTGCCCAGCGAGCAGGTATGACCGTCGAACAACTACAACACCTTGAGTTGACCTATGCACCACCTTACGGCAGTGCCAAAGATGTCATTAACCAAGCCGCCTTCGTAGCCAACAACATCATCAAGGGTGATGCGACACCTATCCATTATGATGAAATTGATAACCTAGCTGAAGATCAACTACTTCTCGATGTCCGCAACCCTGGCGAACTAAAGAGTAACGGTTATTTGGAAGGTGCTATCAATATTCCTGTGGATCAGTTACGCCAGCGAATGGGTGAACTACCGAATAACAAAGAAATTGTTATCTATTGTGCCGTGGGGCTTCGTGGCAACGTCGCTTACCGCCAGTTGGTGAACAATGGCTTCAAGGCTCGAAACCTTATCGGTGGTTATCGTACTTACTCATTTGCACATAAGTAACTACTAACCTTAAACCTCAAAAGCCTGAGAAAATTTTCTCAGGCTTTGTTTTTCTAAAGCTATATATTAAATCACAATAACCGCTTAATAATAATTGTTTCCTTTGCCATTATTATTGCGCTTGTAATAGCCTTTACCATTATTGCTCTTATCTTTGTCGTCATAAGAGTCATGGCTATCATCTGAATCATCATAGTCACTGCCATCATTGCTATCGTCATGTTTACCGTAATAGCTGTCACTATGGTATTCCTCGTAGTAACTATCACGGTAGTAACGGTAACGGTACCAGTCATACCAAGTCTTTAACTCAGGCTTGTACTCGTGAAGATCGATCACAAACAAACAGTCAAAAAACATCGGATCGCCTACATCGCCATCGAACTCAGTTAAGTCAACCATACCTGAGAGGCGTACAGTCCCTTTATGCCATTGATATTCACCGTAACCTTTAACAACCGCGTTTTCATCACTGGAAGCACCGGTAATATGAGAAATATACTGGCCATCAGCTGTAACTGTCGGTTTAAGAACAGGCTGCACCGTAGTGTGGCCCCTAGTAATTAGTAGCCCATCGGGTAGATAAAAGAAGGTCGTGCCGATTAGTTGAAGTCCGTTTTCTGGCTCCCCCTCGATTTCAGATAGACAATCTGTTGCCCAGCCTAAATGTGCGCCATCATGGATATTCTTCAACTCCACATCAAAACAAATCGCATCTAAAGGCGGCCCATATTTCTCCAACGGAGGAACAGTATCTGGATACATCTCACCGGTACCGACAAGATTCAGCGCTAAGCGTTTCTTATCGCCATCATCATCGTCTTTGTAGCCATCGGAGTCATCACCGCTTGAATAACCATCCCCTCCAGAATGACCATCACCAGAGTAATCTTTGCCGCCGCTGGACTGATAAGTAGAAGAATAAGAGTGGCTATAACTGCCTGAGTATGAGTCATCATCCCCTTTATTTGAGTATGATGAAGAGTCATCGCTATCATCATACTTCGAATCCGAATATGACGAAGAGTCATCACTGTCATCGTACTTAGAATCTGAATATGACGAATAATACTTATCATCGTCATCATCATAATCGTCGTCATATTTTCCTGAGGCCAGGCTCCCCGCAGAGAACCCAACACAAACCGCCAAAATTGAGAGCGCGATTTTGTTCATTTTCATCATGCAACTCCACGTAATTCTGTGGTACTTCTTGATTAATTAGCCATCTGAACAATCTATATGATTACGTCTAGATAATAGGCAATATTTAGACCAAATCACTAGACACTGGCTTTTAGTGTAGATGAAGCAGAAGATTATCTCGGAGGGTGGCATTATGGCCAGATAAGCACTTATCCCTTAAAAATAAGAGAATTAGCCGAAAATAAGATGTGTTTTAGCAGTGAGAAATCTTTATCAATTCTCAAAAATAATACAGACACTAAGTTAGCGGCAGCCTCACAAGCGTTGAGGCCACCGCGCTCAATTACATTGTAAGGTGAATTGAAGAAGGATCCTTCGGGTTCGGCCCGTACTCATTGGCTGCAGGTTGGCTGTCCTGTACGAAGAAATATAACAACACTAACACCCCAACCAAGGGGATCAAACCGATCAGCATCCACCATCCGGTTTTGCCGATATCATGCAAGCGACGAACACCAACAGCAATGCTTGGAATAAGGATTGCTAACGAATAGACAGTACCAATAGCTCCAGCGCCTTCACCAGCTCCAGGGTTTCCCAATGCAGAGTCCAGCATCGACAAAGCAACACTGATAATGATGTTGAATAAAAAGAAGTACCAGTACTCTTGCCTTTGCGCCCGCCCCTTAAAGACTGCGTAATTTTTCAATACATGGATATACCAGTTCATAAAAGCCCCTAGTTCAGATAGTTACAACTGATGACAGTATAGTATTGTGTTCAATGCCTTCATTCTGCCAACCTACGCAAATTTATTGTGACTGCCTGTATGGCTTTGTATTGCTTGGTGCGAAATAGCCCATCTGACTTGGGAAAGATCCGCATCTGATCAATACTAGTTGAAACCCATCAAGGCAGGTTTGCGTTATGAAATCGCTACTACTTCCGCTGAGCTTTTTAGTCGCTAGCCATTCAGCACTAAGCGAAAACCACACGATACATGAACCCCTCTTTTCACCTGACAAAGGAGTGATATGTGATAGGCAAGCAGGTTTTTGTGTCGACAGTTATGGCATTTCTATGGGATTCACCAAAGAGTTTCTGGGCCAAGAAGCCCAAGACAAAATGATGGAGTTAATCAACAAGGTGGGTAGCAAGAACTTTGACACTACACGTTACTCATTCAGCAACAAGGTCTATTGCGACTCAGAGCAACGTGCATGTTTCGTTGACCGATTTTCCGACGAACAGTTGGAAGACTATACCAACATCTTGTTTAACTGATTCTCTTAAAAGAAATGCTGAATCGCCAGATAGCGGGCACGAATGTGCTCTATGAGTAACTTTATCTTTTGAGATGGTTGCCGGGTGTAAGGATACACCGCATAGATCCCCAACTTCTTGCCAACTTGATCAGGAAATAAATCAACCAACTTCCCTTCCATGATATCGTGGTATACCAAGCAGCGAGGTACATAGGCGATACCGTAACCACCCAGTGCCGCTTTTCTCAATGCGGCGGCATTATCGGTAGAGAAGTTACCGCTAACCCTAAGAATATAATTGCCCTGCTCGCCGATAAACTGCCATTCCGAGGCACCTGTGGTCTGGTAGGCATATTGCAGGCAATTATGGTCGACCAAGTCTTGTGGCCTTTCAGGCCGACCGTTTCGGCTAACGTAATTGGGCGCCGCACAAATCACCCACTGCGAATCGAGTATATGCCGGGCTATCAAACTGGAGTCTTCCAGATAACCGGTGCGGATCACCAAGTCATAGCCATCTTCAATCAGATCCACAAAGCGGTTATCCAGTGACATATCGACTGTAAAACCGGGATGCTCGGTACAAAATTCAGCCACCGCATCAGCCAATAGCAGGTCACCTGATATGGTAGGTACAGACATTTTGACATGGCCGCTGACTTTTTCGCCAAAACCACTCACGGCATCTACAGCTTCCATAGCGGCCTGCTTCACATTTTTGGAACCCAAATATAACACTTTGCCGGCTTCACTGACCGTGAGTTTACGGGTGGTTCGATATAGCAGTTGTACCCCCAAATCATCTTCCAAACGGGCTATTCTTTTACTAACCACTGAGTTTGTAAGGGAATTCAACTCCGCAACTTTACTGAAAGAGCCATGTTCCACTACCTGAGCAAACAAGATCAAGTCATCTGCTTTCGCCATTATTAGTCCATTTTTGGAAGAAATATTTTTCATTATTTCCCTATACCAAATAAAAATAAAGCGATATCGTCACACTCGATTAACAAAACCAACTACAAAAACAACAAAATATGTTCATTGATGCATAGGTTATGCATTACAAAACAGCAATCCGAAGGACTGATAATCATGAACGACACCCTACTTGCACTCGTTGCATTTTCACCAATAGTGGTTGCCGCTATTCTGCTGGTCGGACTGAACTGGCCAGCCAAAAGAGCGATGCCTGTGGCATTCTTACTGACAGTGGCTATTGCCCTGTTCTGTTGGGATATGTCGGTAACCCGCGTCTTGGCCTCATCGCTACAGGGGCTGACCATTACCGTTTCGGTATTGTGGATCGTATTTGGGGCAATATTCCTGCTTAATACGCTGAAACATACCGGCGCAATTACCACAATCCGTAATGGGTTTACTGACATATCCAGTGACCGCCGAATACAAGCTATCATCATTGCTTGGTGCTTTGGCTCCTTTATCGAAGGTGCCTCTGGTTTCGGTACCCCAGCAGCAATTGCAGCCCCTCTTTTGGTTGCTATCGGTTTCCCTGCACTTGCCGCTGTATTGATGGGCATGATGATCCAATCCACGCCGGTCTCATTTGGTGCGGTTGGCACACCGATTATTGTCGGTGTTAATAAAGGACTGGATACTCACAACATTGGTGAAACGCTGCTCAGCCAAGGCTCGAACTGGGACATCTACCTGCAGCAAATCACCACCAACGTGGCATTGATCCACGCCACTATCGGCACCTTGATGCCGGTTCTGATGGCAATGATGCTGACCCGCTTCTTCGGCAAAAACAAGAGTTGGACTGAAGGCTTGGATATCTTGCCATTCGCCCTATTTGCTGGTGTTGCCTTCACGGTACCTTACGCCCTGACTGGCATGTTGCTTGGTCCTGAGTTCCCATCTCTAATTGGTGGCTTGTTGGGTCTAGCTATTGTGGTCTCTGCAGCCAAGAAAGGTTTCCTTGTACCGAAAAAGCAATGGGACTTTGAAAGTGAGGACAAATGGCCGGCAGAATGGTTGGGCTCACTGAAAATCGACCTAAAAGCCACTGACAAGCCAATGAACCTTGCACTAGCCTGGGCACCTTATGTCCTACTTGCTGTGGTACTGGTTGCAAGCCGCGTCAGCGCCGACTTTAAAGCCCTTCTAGTCAGTGTCAGCCTTTCGTTCTCGAATATCCTCGGTGAAACGGGTATCAGTGCTTCTATCCAACCGCTATACCTGCCGGGCGGTATCTTAGTCTTCGTGGCAATAGTTGCTGTACTAATGCAGGCACGCAAACTCAGCCCACTCGGTGAAGCCTTCAAGGAATCGAGCAAAACCCTGATTGGTGCAGGCTTCGTTTTGGTGTTCACCATCCCTATGGTGCGTATTTTCATTAACTCAGGTGTCAATGCCGCTGACTTGGCCAGTATGCCAGTAACCACCGCTAACTTTGCTTCTGAACTCGTCGGTGACTTCTTCCCGGCATTGAGTGCAACCATCGGTGCACTGGGCGCTTTCATTGCAGGATCGAATACGGTGTCCAATATGATGTTCAGCCAGTTCCAGTTTGAAGTCGCCCAGACACTGACAGTATCGAGTGCCGCCATTGTTGCCCTACAAGCGGTTGGTGCAGCTGCGGGCAACATGATTGCTATCCACAACGTTGTTGCTGCCTCTGCCACTGTCGGATTACTTGGCCGTGAAGGTGCGACTTTGCGTAAAACGGTTATCCCTACGTTCTACTACTTGGTGATGAGCGGCATCATTGGCCTCTTTATCATCTATGGCCTACACACCACGGATGTACTGATGGGTTAATAACACTCAAAGCAGAACTACAGGCCAGCAATATAGCTGGCCTTATCCTCCATGACCCAGAAACAAGAACCAAGTACCAAGAACCAAGAACCAAGCCAATATAGTCAAATAAAATTTTTGTAGTCCTGATTCTCAATACAAGCCAAACATTCCAACAATAATGATTGAGATCAGTAAGATGGAAACAGCATTCAACAGTTCAGTAATACCGACTGATGCAGGATGAGCAATGGAAAATAAATACCAACAGCTAGAAGCCCTACTCGCTACCCAGATTGATAAAGCACGGATCATCACCGAAGAAGCCAAGCGGCTTGCCTATGGTACTGATGCCAGTTTCTACCGCCTTATCCCTCAGGTAGTTTTGCGCCTTAATAACCTTGATGAGGTCATTTTCACCATTCAATCCTGCCGCCAGCTGGACATCCCTTTTACATTCCGTGCTGCAGGCACAAGTTTGTCCGGACAGGCCGTTTCAGATTCTGTTCTTATTACCCTAACCGACCAATGGCGTGGCCACAGCATTCTTGAACAAGGTGAAAAAATTCGCCTGCAGCCCGGTGTTATCGGGGCCGATGCTAACCGCTACCTCGCGCCTTTCCAACGTAAAATCGGACCAGATCCCGCTTCTATCAACACCTGTAAAATCGGCGGTATTGCCGCCAACAACGCCAGCGGAATGTGCTGTGGTACAGCCCAAAACTCCTACAAAACCGTTGATAGCATGACTATTGTCTTCACTGACGGTACCGTACTCGATACTGCCAATGAAGCGAGCGTTGAGGCTTTTAAAAACAAGCGCCCTGATTTGCTGGAAGGTCTCACGCGTTTAGTTGAGGAAACCCAGCAAAATACTGAACTGGCTGATAAAATCCGCCACAAATACCGGCTGAAAAATACTACCGGTTATGCGCTAAATGCCTTGGTTGACTACCAAGATCCCATCGAGGTGATTGAACACTTGATGATTGGCTCAGAGGGCACCTTGGGCTTTATCGCCGACATCACCTACAACACAGTGATCGAGCATCCACACAAAGCCTCTGCCCTATTGGTATTCAACGATATCGAAGCCGCTAGCCAAGCCGTGTCTGTGCTAGCCAAAACCAACGTCTCCGCCGTCGAGATGATGGATGGCCGCGCATTGCGGTCAGTGGCGGACAAACCGGGTATGCCTGAGTATATCCAAGCGCTGGATCTTGAATCAGCCGCTCTACTGGTTGAGACCCGCGCCAGTTGCAGCCACCAACTTGAAAAGCAATGTTTAGACGTTATGGCGGCTCTGACAGACTTTACTATTACCCACTCGACGCCATTTACTACCGATGCCAATACCATCGCTAGCCTTTGGGCTATTCGAAAAGGCATGTTCCCCGCAGTAGGTGCTGTGCGCGAAACGGGGACAACGGTAATCATTGAAGATGTGGCGTTTCCCGTCGAGCACCTTGCA
This sequence comes from Photobacterium rosenbergii, assembly GCF_003026455.1. GTDB lineage: Bacteria > Pseudomonadota > Gammaproteobacteria > Enterobacterales > Vibrionaceae > Photobacterium > Photobacterium rosenbergii. Next base: position 320,189 of record NZ_PYMB01000002.1, on the reverse strand, counting down.
ATGGGTGTACGTGAACTTCAGCAGTTATTTGATAAATATGACTATCGCGAGGCGATCATCTTCGGCCATGCCCTCGAAGGTAACTTACACTTTGTCTTTACCCAAGGTTTTGAAGCCGAGTCAGAAGTGAACCGCTATGGTAGCTTTATGGATGACGTTGCCGAACTGGTTGCCGTCAAGTATCAAGGCTCACTAAAAGCCGAACACGGTACTGGCCGTAATATGGCTCCTTATGTCGAGCTTGAATGGGGCAAAGATGGCTATCGCCTGATGAAACAAATCAAAGCCCTGTTTGATCCTGACGGTTTGCTAAACCCAGGGGTGATCATCAATGATGATGAGAAAGCACATATTTCCAACCTCAAGCCGATGCCTGCAGCAGATGAAATCGTTGACCGCTGTATTGAGTGCGGCTTTTGTGAACCGGTTTGCCCGTCAAGGACGCTCACACTCTCCCCTCGTCAGCGCATTGTCCTTTACCGTGAATTACAGCACCGTGAGAGAGAATACCTTGCAGGCAACAGCCGGCGTCCACCGGTAGATGAACTCAAGGAAGTGTTTGAATATCAAGGTGTCGATACCTGTGCAGCAACCGGCCTGTGTGCTGATCGTTGCCCGGTCGGCATTAATACCGGCGATTTAGTTAAGAAGCTCCGGGTCGAAAAATACCAACGATTTACCCCTATAGCACGCTGGACTGCGGATCATTTCGCTGCTACGACCACCATGGTCAAGGTTGGCCTCAAGAGCAATCAGGTTGCGCGTAAACTGGTTGGAGACAAAACTGTCGGGGCGATCACTAATGGGCTGCGCAAAATGACAGGAGGTGCAACTCCAGTTTGGATGCCGGAATATCCGCAATCTAACCCACATAAGATTAATCAGTTACATACCACTTCGGCACAAGCCGAAAGCCCAGACAAGAAAGTGGTATACATGCCTTCCTGTGCTAGCCGGACAATGGGCCAGCAGAATTCTGCCCAAGACAGCCGCCCACTGACTGAAGTCACGCTTTCACTGCTGAAAAAAGCAGGCTTTGAAGTGATCACCCCTGAAAAGCTCAGCAACCAATGCTGCGGTATGCCCTATGATAGCAAGGGGATGAAGGATATTGCTGTGCAGAAGGCGAAAGAATTAGAGTCATTGCTTTGGCAGGCGAGTAAGGAAGGCACATATCCAGTGTTAATGGACACCAGTCCGTGTGCCAAACGCAGTATCGAAAACTTTACTCAGCCTTTAGAAGTCCTTGAACCTGTTGGCTTTGTGTCGCGCTATTTGCTGCCTCACCTGTCTCTTTCCCCTATCCAGGAGACAGTGATGCTACACGTGACTTGCAGTTCACGCCGCATGGGCTTGGAAGCTGACATGGTTTCTCTGGCCAATGCTTGCGCCGATAAAGTGATATTGCCTGAACATATCCAGTGTTGTGGCTGGGCGGGTGACAAAGGCTTTACCACACCGGAGTTGAACGAAGCCGCTGTCGCGCCACTAAAAGAGCAAGTCCCGGCAGACTGCACCCGAGGTTTTAGTAATAGCCGGACTTGTGAGATCGGTTTGTCCCACCACAGTGGGATTCCTTACCAGTCTATTCTCTACCTAGTGGATGAAGCAGCGGTCTAACGCAGATTGTCCACCCAATAAAGCAAAGCCCAAACTAGGCAATCCAGTTTGGGCTTTTTCATTCGATGAACACGGTAATTTAAGAAATACTTTCCACTTCAGCTTGTTTTTGCTCCATCAGCCAAAGTTCAATTTCCCGGGGTGCGAAGATCAATGGATCGCCAATATCTGAATCTTTAATATCTTGAAGTTGTTCAGGTAATGTATCAATGATCAACTCGAGATCTTTGTGGCTATGGATATGTTCTTCGAAGATCCTAACCATCTCATGGTTATGGTCGATGTCCCGTGCTTTTGCTGCCGTCGCCAAGCCACTTAATAGAGTATACCAAGTTGTCATTGGACCCTGTGTGATTGATGCTGACTCCGCATCAGAGTCAATAAAGGCAAACGGCACTGTCAACATGGGGAACTCCCCTTTCATTGCCGCGAATATCCAGTCGGTATCAAAGGAAAAATCATACACAGAAGGCTTGGCCAGGATATATTTGATGACCTCGCGATCATATAGCTTGAACGCCGCTTGCGTGTCTTTGATGTTATTACTGAAAATTGCACGCCCAATCATACGTTGCATATGGCGCAATGTTTTAATACCTATACCCCAACGTTCTTCCTGCTTAACCAAGATTGAGTCAGGGTGCTTGCGATTACCCAGCACCACCTTGGCATCTTCAGAAACATATGGTTTTAGTAATAATCCTAACTGACCGAGATGTACGGAGTTATCTGCATCCGTGTACATCACACAATCAGCTCTATCGGCCATTGCTTGCTGGCAGCCTAGAATAATAGCCCCGCCTTTTCGGGAATCATCTGCTGACGCAAGGTTCTGCAGCGGACCTTCAGAAACGGGAAGCTCATCAGCAAGCCTCAATACAGACACTTTATCTTTGTCTGGATGTTCAGCGAGAATCTGTTCAGCTATACCGGCACTATTATGGGGACAGCCGTCATCGACTGGATATAAATGCCAGTCTACGACCGAACCTTGGGTGATCCAGTTGAGTTGCTCAATCTTAACCCGTAAGGAGTCTTCACCATTGGGGTTCAATGATGTTTTTTCATTTAATCGGTTATGCTCCCCCCACATTGCGAAAACGACACCGACCAGCAATGGGCGCTTTAACTTCAATACATAACGTTTGGACTCCACAAGTTTTACCGCCAAACGAAACTCAAGGGGGCAACTTTCTGAGGAGGCTAACTGCTGATAATGGCTTGTGGTGATGTCAGTTAAACAATATAAGGTATTGGCAAGTTGCAGTAATCGTTTCTGGTGCTGGGACTCCGTCAAGTCAAAAACGTCACTGGCATTGTTTAAAGCTTGTTGAACAATTTTTTCTGATGCTGTCATTGCTTATCCCTCTTAGTCACTCCCTAAAGTACTCACCCACAACGACAACAGGGCTTAAATTAAGCTTAGTAATGGCGATAAGAATGACAAATTTTTTACGCAACCAATTGCACTAAAAGCATGATTTCGAGGTGCTTTATGTCACAAAGTGAACATTTGCTTTGTTCTGCGCAAAAAAATGATAATGGGGATAGGTATAAGGCAAGTTCAGGGCAGTTACTGTGAGACAGGCGCAAAGCTCCTACGCTGCAAAGGGGCCACAGCCTGTTTTTCAGGCTGTTCAAAGTGACCAGTCGGGATAATCATTTGCTCTACACCTTTATCAACCGAGTTAGCCTGACTTTGTTTTTTCGGCGTAACCAATTGCTTCAAGTCCTGCTCCTCGTATTCAATTTCTTCAAGTGGAGTAACCAGCACTTTTTCCCTAGTTTCAGAAACATCTTCCGATAAGCTTTGTTTGTTGACTTCTTTTCCTGAATCAAGGTCTATCACAGGCTCAGTGGCTTGCGAAGGTTCTGTCGCCGTCTCTTTCGAATCTGGATTCGCGGTTTGAGTGACTTTTGCCGAAGCGGGTCCGGAAATAACAATCCCTTTGCTCATGACAGGCGCCGTTTGTAGTTTCACCTCGGCATCAGAGACGACAAAATGTCGACTTACTGATGATTCTGTGGGAATGGGGATCGGCTTTTCACTTTCAGGGGCGATGGCTTCGACCTGTTTGGGTTGTTGCTCAACTGGTTCTAAAGCGTCTTCAGGTTGGCTATTGTCTCCATTAGCCAGATTTGTAGTTTCAGCTGGAACCCCGGTTGGAATGACATGCTGCTCTTTGCTGTAAGAGGTATTTAAGCCGCTGAGTTTCTTCCCTCCCTGCGGTGGTTGATATACCGGATTTACAGCAGGTATGGCCGCCACTGGCTGAACACCTGCAGCCTGCACTTGCCTGTCAGCCAAACCCAGTTTGGGGCTTTCAAAGCTAAATAACGAGAGCTTTTCATCCCAACTTTGTAGTACTGCCAATTCATTTTCCCACTCACTATCAATACTCGAGGCTAAATCAGCGACCTGCAATTGCGTTGAAAGCAAGGTATTGGCATGCTCGTAGCGACGGTGAAGCTTCTTCCTCATTTGCTTCCAATTGGTACCGCCAGTCATAAGGTAACGAGTGCTGTCAGCCCAATATTGATAAGCCATGGCATCATTGGCTTTGTCTGCCGAAATTGCTGCCAATGCTTCGGACAAACCGGCAAATTGCCACATCCTTTTGCGGCCTAACTTGGCTTCCGAGCTCAAAAATAAAATGGTCAGCCGGTGCCATTGTTCAGATGCTTGCTGGTAGCGCCCCGCATTCACTAAGTGATTCGCCTTGGTGTAGTAGTTCAGCTCTACATCCACGGCAGATGCGTTTCCCCGCAAAGGCATTAAGGCAAGGGCGCAAACAACAAGTACTAACCGGTAAACATTATTCATCGGAATGTCTCCACCATGCACTTTTGCGGATGATAGAAGCGGGAGTCAAATTGCACGTCGCGGTACTCACGCTCTTTGGTCGGCTGGTATAACTTACCGTTTGCCTTGTAGAGCAATGCTTCCAACACCCCGGCATTGGTTTGCAGGGAAATACTTTTCTCGTAACTGCTGGTGAGCTCGTAACGGCCCTCATACCAACCTCGGTCGGGATCATAAAGTTCCCTTACCAATGTCATCAGGCGGTTGGTGTAGTCCGTTTTCCATAGTACCCACATCTGGAACGCGACACGGGTTGAAACAAGAGCCTTTTCATCATGATCACTACCATCCTCTGCCACAGTGATCCATGGCGTGCCCAGCGCATAGATGCTGTCGTAAACAAAGTACGGTTCACCTGTTACCACGTGCTCGCCACGGGCAGTATAGATACGGTCAATATCCCAGCGGGATTCCTGAATACGGTAGACGGAATCGGCCATCGCAGAGAGGACCTGATTGGTATGCTTAGCATCCGATGACTGCCTGTCGTCAATCTTGTCCCAGTTAAATTCCAACCCAAGCAATAAATAAGGCGTGCTATAGACCGGGCGCAACACATCATAATCACGAGGATCGCGGCCATCGAACAACAGGTCGATACCGTTAATCGTAACAACCTCATAGGGGTCCAACAGCATGGCTTTTTCAGGCACTATCTGCCAGTCCAAATACCCGTATGCCGTGTATTCTTCGATACCCAAGCGGCCTTCCTTGTACCGGAAGACATTGCCATTGTTTATTGCCCCTCCGTAAAGCTCTCCTTCCTCAGTGACCAACTCACAGAAATTCCAACGCAGCACCGCTTTATCGACATACTCTGAAAATTCAGGGTTACGTTGCTTGACCATAGCCAGTGCAATTAGCAGCCGGCCAATATCGATAGAAGACCAACCAAGCTCACCCGGTTGGCCGCCATAATCAACCATCTGACCATGAACGGTACTGTAAACCTTGTTAGGAACTCCAGTTAAGCCCAATGGCATTTCGTTAAGGAAGGTCAGCACCATGGTCAGTCGTTCATCGTGCTCTTTGCTGGTAATGAACTCAAACTCACGGGCTGCCATCAACGCGATAAGGTAATCAGCCAAATTAGAAAGGTTCGTCGTAGGATAGTTATCAATGGCATTCACCAACCCCGTAGTGAGGTTGGTGTTGTTCTCTACATACGTCCAGGCAATTTGCGCCCACTCAAGCTCCTGCTCGGTAAGTGAGCCATAGCGTCCCTGTCGCAACATCTGCGACTCATTTACTGAGGTCATTCCACTTTGGACGCCTTGATATACCACCCCACAAGACGTCAGGCAGAGCAAGGTGGTAACAATTACCGCTTTTTTCAACATCTAATCCCTTACTACAGCTATTACAGCCTGCTGTTGAACGCCCCTTTACGAGGCAGGCATTGTCCTTCATAGCCGAACGGTGATTCCAGTGCCTTCTCCCACAGGCTTGGGGCAACATCATCCTTATAAGTCAGCAGTTTACCTTGTTGCTTATAGAGCAAAATCTCCAAGGTGATGCCGTTATTGTTCGAAGTAAAGGTATTGATCAAACCGGTGCCGTTCTCAAAAATCCCTTCGTAGAAGCCTTTCTCCCTGTCATACAAATGTGAAATATGGTCAAACAATAGATCGGTGTATGGTGTATCCCACAGCACCCACATCCCCATCGCCCCTTTTATTGCAACCGCCGAGAATTGCGGCAAGTACTCACCGACTTCTGAGATAGTGTTCCAAGCAAATCCATCAGTATAAATGGTGTCATACACGAAGTATGGAGGACCTGCTAGTTGGTGCTCGGTACGGGCTGTGATAATACCTGTTTGCTTATAACGCTCTTCCTGAACACGGTAGATCTGCAACGCAAACTCAGCCATCCACTGGTTGGAGAACTTGTAATCGTGCGGGGTGCGGTCATCGACTAAATCCCAGCCTAGCTCGATACCATCCAAGACATAGCTCTCAGTTACCACATAGCTGTGGGCCTTGAGTTTACGCGGATCACGGGTGTCATATGGCACATCGTAACCATACAGGTTTATCGTGCTGTATGGCTCAGGCATTGATGCCTGGGTGGTGTCAAAGCCCCACAATTGGAAACCTTTGGCTGCGTACTCTTCATAGCCCAAGCGTCCTTCCTGCAGGTACTGTACCGGCTTGTCTTTCTCAAGCAAGGCACCGAACATTGTGCCGTTTTCATCAACGACATTACACCAATTCCAGCGCAATAATGCCGAGTCAATGCTGGTGCCATATTCAGGATAACGATGTTTGATGATATGTAGCCAAATCAACAAGCGGCCAAGGTCGAGCGCCGAATAGCCAATCTCTCCAGGCTGGTTGCCGTAGTCCACTTTAGCCGCTGTTTGGGTATTATACGCTTTATTCGGTAGTTCATTCTGAAACAAATCCAGCGTATTAAGTGTTGTCAAAATCCTAACAAGACGACGGTTGAATTCCTCTTTGTCAATGATCCCTAGTTCGTATGCGCTTACCATGCCCGCCATATATGACGCCGCATCCCACCATGTTACCGAGGGGTAGTTGTTTACCGCATTAACCAAACCCGTCGACTCCTGATAGTTATTTTCAAAATACTTCCAGGCGATACGAGCCATATCCATTTCTTGTTCCGTCAGATTCCCCTGGCGGGCTTTCGGCGTGTTCCAGTGACTCTTCCGCTCCACCACATCTTCAGAAAAACTATTGTATTTGTTACCGCAACCGGTAGCCAAAACCCCTAAAAGGCAAACAATGATATAACGCATTCGATACTCCCTATCATAGTTGCGGCTTACTTCACGCCTACGCTCAGCAAGGCTCCATTTTCTATATAAGCCAGAGACTCCAGCACAATCCCGTTAGTATTGGCGGTAATCGCTTTGTTGACTCGGCCATCGATTTCATAGCGGCCTGAATACCACCCTTTCTCTTGCGAGAATAAATCTTTTGCATCTTCTATCAGCAGGTCGGTATATGGCGTATCGTATAGTGCATACCAGCCAAATGCCGCCTTGGTTGAAAGTGTTTTCAGATGAGAGGCATCTTCACCTTGGTCAGTGATCGCATTCCACTCTTTACCATCGGAAAATACGGTGTTGTAAACAAAGTAAGGCGCTTCATCAACGTTATCTTCACTGACAGCAGTTAGAATGCCGGTACGCTCAAAACGGTTTTCCTGCGCTTTATAGACACGGTGGGCAAAGATCTTCGACACACTGTCGGCACCAAACTCCAAGCTATCAAGGATGTAGGATTCACTGACCACATAGTTATGGGCATGGTATTTAGCCGGGTCACGCAAATCGGTTGGGATATCAACACCATCGATATTACGCAGTTCCAGGTAGTCGATATATTTCATCGCATTAAATACGTCGCGCCCCATCAGGGACATCGCTTTTGAGGCATATTCCTCATACCCGATACGCCCTTCCTGAACCAGTTCCATCACTGTGTCGTCATCTTGTAGCGGCCTTGAACCGTAAAGGTAGCCGTCTTTGATCATTACACCGACATCCCAGTGATTGAGTACTGCGTTGACCTGAGTGTTAAAGTGCGGGTACTGCCACACCAAAATATTCAGCGGTACCAAAATACGGCCGATATCGATGGCTGACCAACCAATTCCGTTTTCAACTGGACGGTTTTGGTAATCCACCATTTCGACTGTTTGGGTGTTGTAGGCTTTGTTCGGAAGTTTGCCATCAATCAGCGGCAGGCGAGCCAGCGTATTCAGCGCTTTCTCCATTCGCAGCTCAAACTTATTCTTACTGATAATATTGAGCTTTTCTGCTGCCAGTAGGCCCATCAGGTAAGAGGCAGTATCCCACATTGTGGTAGACGGATAACCGTCTACCGAATTCACCAACCCGGTATTTTCCTGATAGTTATTTTCAAAATAGACCCACGCGGTGTTTGCCCACTCATATTCCTCTTCAGTCAATACCCGGCTTTCACGTACCGGGATAACTTCTTCAGACTCAAAAGTAATGTTACCAAGTACGTGGCCTTGATCACGGGTCTCGATGCTAAAAGCGATCACCAACGCAGTAAGAAGGCCAAATAAAAACACGATATGATGCCGTGCATTCACGAGTGCTTGCTTAAATTCCATATTCTAATTCCTCAGATTCCTGTTCCTGCGTCTTATCCGCTGGTGGTGGCGTCCAGTAAGCGGCAGCAATCATTCCCCACATCGCCATCATGTTGTTAATTGTCCAGAAGCTATTGAATATCAGGCCGCCCAATGAATAACTGCCGAACATGCCTGTAAAGTAGCTAAACCAAGCAAAGCACATGCTAATTAGGCTCAGGCCAAATACCAGCTTCTGTGGTATGACCAAGTGACCAAAGGTGCCATCCTGGCGTTCTTTCGGGGTTGCCGGGAAACTGATTTTCCGGCCCCGTAATACCGTCCATAGGGCCCGCATATTGACAGGGAAGAAGGACAAGAAGTTGGTCTTACCTTTATAACCAGCCACTCCCCATGTGCCAACCATCATTGCAAGTTCAGCAGTCAGGACAAACGGGATAAAGTGGAGATAGAAAGTCACATCGTAGGCACTTACCGGTGCGATACTGGTCAAGAAGTAGATGATCGGACAGGTAAGGAAAATAATGTTCCATATTGCCGACAAGTTTGACCAGAAGCTGGCCCCGTACATCATTTTCTGCTTGAGGTTCATCCCTTTTCTAAATAAGGGGTTATCGTTCATAAAGATATCGATCGAACCACCAGAATACTTAAAGCGCTGAACCGTCCAGGTTTGCAGATCCTGCGGCGACAGCATCTTACTCTCTACTTCTGGGTGCTGGACCGAACGCCAGTTACGCTCAGTATCTGAATGGAGCACAATCGAAGTGTAGATATCTTCTGATACGTGGAACTTATAAGGGGTAAATTCCGTATCGAAAATGATCTCTTGGCGCAGGTTATCCGACACATCCTGATCCACCGTTTTCTCTTTGGTGATCTTGCGGATTTGCTTCTCGATTTCCGTGTGCTCTTTGCTGATCTGCTCACTGTAACTACGCAGTGCCGCTTCCATGACCGCTTCACGGCGGTGGATAGAGCCAGCACCACAACAGAAAGACGCATTCACCCAATTACGGCGGCGCTGGATCACGTCATAGAACATCTGTGGATCATTCACATACGGATCTTCGCCAATTTTCACCGGCCCATAGAACTTCTCAATCCCACGGCCAATAGGTGCTGCCCACTTGCCCAGTTTACGGTTTAGCCAGTTTGGTAGTCGCTCCCCTTCCGGCAAATCAAAGAACCATTGCGGTGTCTGAACCCAAGCCACATCAGGGTCTCGGAAATAGCCCATGGTGTGCTCTAGTATGGTCGGGAAAGGACGAGTATCAGCATCACAAATAACAATGAAGTCACCGTAAGTCTGTTCCAGGGCATTTCGCAGGTTACCAGCCTTAAAGCCGATATTGCTTTCCCGTGTGATGTACTCCACACCCATTTCATCAGCCAGTGCCTTCATCGATGGGCGCTTACCGTCATCCAAGATAAAGATCTTAATATCAATATCGTACGGGTAACGAATCTTCTGCGCATCTTCGATACTCAGGCGCACTAGTTCAGGCTCTTCATCATAACTTGGGAAGAACACATCAATACTGATTGGCCGTGTTTCATTGGCCTCAGGGCTATCTGTTGCTACACACTCATCGATGGTATGCGGAGGAGCCTTCTTCGGCTCGTCTTTGGTCTTCCATAAATTGAATGTGAATAGCACAGAGCCAATAAAGGCACAGGACTCAGCAAAAACAAGTGGGAAGGAAAACCACATCGCGTCATAGTTCAGCGCATAGGTCCAGCGCCACCATAGATACCAGATACCCAAAGTGAGATTACAGGTGGCAAGGTACTGATAGAGTAATTCTCTCGACATGCTGTAAGGCACCGGCTCCGGTGGCTTACGATGTTCGAATTCCTTGAAATAAAAATCCATGAGCTCTCACTCCGGTTAATAATGATTAAAGTAAGCGTGATGCACGGCAATCAAACCAATCAGACTGGCGTTGTAATCAATCGCGAACTCATTAACTGCATAAGACTTCTCGCTATCGACATAACTCAGCATCCCCATATTTTTCGGTGCGACTCCAGCTTGCGCCATTTCATTCGGCCCACCGACCAAGTAGCCGGGTAAGCTGACGCCTGTCGCAATTCGGTACAGGTGATGAAGGTTGCGTACCGAATAGGTGCCACTGTGAGTGACAAAACTCATATCGAAGGCATTGGCCCCCAACAAATAATCAATTTGTGACTGAACTGAGGCCCGGTTATCCAAGCGCCCTTTGGCAAAATCAGCCCAAGCAATCAAGATCCCAGCTTCTGCAGTCATTTTGTTCGAGCCCCAGATAAAACGCTGGTTCGCCACCCTAAATGGTGACTGTTGCGCTTGCTGGATATAACGGGCAGCAACCTTGTCGAGGTCGTTGATAAGTTGGTCCCTGAACTCCCCTTTTTCCTCAGAGAGAATCAGGTGCCAAACCCCCATCGCCGCAGGGTTCTTCCATTCGAAAATATCAATCCATTGCGGGTCATAACTGTCCTGGAAAGCTTGTTTGAACTTATCCTGCCCTGTGGTGATATAAAGCTCGGCATAGGCCCAAAGCCTGTCATCTACATCGGTGTCCAAAGACGCTTCGGCATCAAACTTATTCTTCATGTAAGGGCCGGAACCACTGTCATCCCCCTCTTTCCAGTCGAAATATTGTTCGTCTTGCCCGGAAAGGTAGTTAGAGGCATGGATAGCAGCACTGAGGTATTGACGGGATAGGTCTGCATCGAAGGGCTTGATGATCCTAGCGGCAAAGGCCATTGTCGCTGCAAATTTGGCCGTTTCAGGGGTGCTGACACCATAGATATAGCGTGGCTGGTTATCTTGCCAAGGGCCAATTTTCGCAGGCCATCTTGCGCCCGAGACCTTGCGGTATACAGCACCGTCTTCACGCTGCATCTTCAACAGCCAATCCAGTGCATAGATAGATTCGTCGATAATGGCAGGTATATCACTGCCGGGTAGTTTTGACTTGGCATACAGCTGAGGCGTTTGGCGATAGGCCTCGAGCAGCCTCGCAACAGTAATAGTTGTGGTTGCGACATACTTGCCGAAATCACCGGCGTCATACCACCCACCAACAACATCCAGCTTGGTGCCGGCCTTGTGAAAAGCATCGTCCCGGAACATTAAACCATCCTGCATATGGCTTTCAGGACGATTCATCCCCGTTGAGATATCTTGGATAGGCATCCCTGAACGTTGGAGGTAAAGTGCATGGACCAAACGCTCGTTAAGCGGCTGGTAGGCATCTGCACCGATTTGAAAAGGCACTGATTGGCTGCTTCCCGTTACCAATTGATACCAACCACTGCTGTTTACCTTTGAAAAATCAACCGCTGTCACCTTACGCTCATCAGGCAGGGTGACCTCACCTGAACGCGCCAATTCGGCAACGACACTTCCATCAGAGACCGATATCAATTGCACATCATTAACTTGCTCTGCCAATACATAGGCAAATTTATCCCCTGACGGGAGGTACCCTGACTGGTTTACCATGATATCTGCGCTGTGAGCTGAGAACGCCACCGTCGCGCCTATGATATAGCTAAGTCCCTTTGTCATAATCTAGCCTTCCAAGTCCTGTGCAAGGTAGCGGTTAATACTCACTGTTTCGCCCTTGTTATCCCTGAGCTCCAGCGTTAAATAGGAAGCCAAGCCATCTATTGGTTGCTGATTTGCAACTTCAAGCAATGAATTGGCAGCAATGTTCAGCCCCTCGTATTTCCAGCTTTTTTGGTTGTAGCTGTTGGTCACAACCAAAGAAGCATCATTAAAACTGACCAGGGAGTCATTAATCACACTCAACGTCAGTGTGGGCTGCAAGGCGGTCAGTTCGGCTTGTGCAATCGCCAATACCGGTTGGTATGACTGTTTCAGGGCGTAATAGCCCGGCTTTGCCACCCTTTCGACATCTAATACAGACCAAGTGACCGAAGGCCAACTGTCCACCAGCATAAACTGGTAGATTGCGGCAACCCCTTTACCCTTATTCAACCTTAGATGCTCAGCGGCGTATTTGGTCACTAGCCTTTGATATTCTTGAGAATTATTCCAAAAGTGTGATAGAGATTCACCTTGTTGCACAGCAGCAATATTCATTGTTTCATGATGCTGATAATTGTGGTAGTTGAGAGTGTTTAAAACTTGCTCAACCAATGGCCACCCATCATCCCCATCGAGGATTTCCTGCAATAAAGCCCAGCTTGGCATGGCCTGAGCACCAAACTCGCTCACAATCATTGAAGGTTGGTAAGTCCGGTAATCCTTGTAGGAGCCCGAGTACCAGCCTAGCCAAGGGTGCTCATGGGTATAGGAAGCCTTGCGCACTACCCTTTTATCGCCTGCTTTATTCAAGGCTTGGTAGACACTCTCAGTAAGAAGCTGATTCTGGCTCGGCTGATATGATGGATACTTATACTTCATCCAGGTAGCATCCCACGGCGGCTCATTATGGCCGGACCAGAATGCGATAGAAGGGTGGTTGTAAAGTAAATCTGTCATGGCTTCAGCTTGGCGGGCAGCTTCTATAGCGAAGCTCGGAGAATCGCTGTAGCCCCACTGCAAAGGGAAATCTTGCCAGACGACCATACCGGCTTTATCAGCCAGTTCATAGAAAGCTTTACCGGCCACATGGGCATGGACACGAACGCTATTGATGTTGGCTTGTTTCATCAACTCAAGATCTTGTTGATACTGCCCATCTGAGACCTCACCCAGCCATTGGCTGGCGATGTAATTGGTCCCCCGAATAAAGTAAGGTTTGCCGTTTACTAGAAACTGTTTATTTTCTGTGTCTAAAGCCACTTCACGGAAACCAACTGCCACTGTTCTCTTATCCGTCAGTTGGTCACCTACAGACAGGGAAACCGTGAGATCATAAAGTGCCGGTTCGCCCCAATCCCAGGGCCACCATAGTTGGCGGGTAGACTGGGGAATAGAAAGCTCAAGCTTGGTTTTCCCTTTTTGAATCATTTCTTCAAAGATATAAGTTTCTGCCTTGCTGGTATCAGGCGATGTCAGCACCAACTCTATTGCTACAACTTCATCACGGTTGGAATCTACGGACAGTTCTATCTCAGCTGAAGTAATTTGCTTGTCGGTGTGATATACCCGAGGACGAACTTTTAGCGAGTCCACAGCGACAGGGCCAGTTTGCCTTAAAGTGACCTCTCCCCATATCCCCCCCGAGTTCCAATCTTGGCCTTTGTCTGACCAAGCACCACCTGGGCGGGTATCATGGTGATTGAGGACACCTTTAATCAAGGTTTTATGTAACGACCAGTCTGAGGTTTGCTTTTCGTTCGGGCTGTTAACCCAAACGTTGAGGGTATTGTCTCCTGATTGGAGCAAACCTGTTACTTCCATATTATGCGGAATAAAGTAACCGGTCTGGCGAGAAATATACCTTCCATTAATAGTTACCGCCGATTCATAATCAACGCCATCAAACTCAAGCCAATAGCGGCTAGTGTCAGATAAGTCATTTATTCGAAAACTTCGGTCATAATAAACGGCGCCTGAATAATTGATGCCTGACGTTTTCCAATGGCCCGGCACAGTCACATTGTACTGTCCTGCCCATTTGTCGTTTTCATCAATTATCTCTAGGCGCCAGTTTCCATTTAACGACTGCTTATTGACATGCCAGTCATTACTATCCGAAAAAGAAGCACAAGAAGATAATGAGAATAACGTCATCAATAATATTATTCTCATATTTTCCCTATTATGAATGGTTACTCTGCGCGCTTTAGAAGCTTAAAGGTGTTCTTATTGCCATTTTGAATATATTCAAGATTATCAGTAAGCTGGACGACAATAATGAACCCCCGACCTGATGTGGTCCATGTTTCAGGATCATCGGGATCGGGCTCAATAAACTCACCATTAACCGCTCGGTTAAACTCCTCCTTGCTCATTGACTGGCCATAGTCTGACACTTCAAAGACCAATTCGTTATTGGAGTTAAAAAAGCATGAACACTCTATCGGTAATTCATCTGAATATTGATAGGCATGCTCATACGCATTATTTACCACCTCTACAAGACATAATTCAATTTGATCAATAATCTCTTGTGAAACCTGGTTGTTTCGCAAATATCCCTGCATATCTTCAGCAATATCACGCGATACATCTGGAGAACTACTGTACTGCTTACTAAACCTCTCAGTGACTATATCCATTGGTAAGCCCTTACCTATTTAGTTAAGAATGTCTTCCTCTTCACCAGTTGCAGAGGGAATATAAGTAGAAATACTGCCCAAGGAACCCATCATTGGTTGCACTTGACGCCGGTCATTAAGAATATTCACCGCTTTAAGTTCACTTAGAGACTGGGTATAGCCATCATGGCTAATGAAATAATCTCCAAACACCGTTTTTTCTTCTACATAGGCAGAAGCAGCGACGTGGATATATTCACTGACCAAGCTTTGCTTAATGACTGCACCGGATTCCACTTTACTGTTGGCACCAATCACTACAGGGCCTTCAATAGTCGCACCGGGTTGAATTTCACAGCCACTACTTACGATAACAGGAGGTGTAATATCACAACTATCAATATCGAAAACCGTATTGATACCCACCCAAATACCAGGTTTCACTTGAGTGCCTGGGATGGGGTATCCCGGTACTTTACCTTTCATAATATCACTGGTCACCGTCCAGATATCACTGATATTACCCACATCAAGCCATTGGAAATCCATACTCGTCGCATAGAAATCAACATTACTTTCAACTAGCTTAGGGAACAGTTCACTACCAATATCATATTCCTGTTCAGCAGGAATATAATCAAAGATAGCTGGCTCGAAAATATATATGCCAGTATTGATTTGGGTAGAAAGAGCCTCTTCCATTGCTGGTTTTTCTTGGAAGCTAGTGACTTTTCCATAACTATCAGTGACAACGACACCGTATTTTGACACTTCTTCCAGCGCGACATCACGAGTAACAATAGTCGCTATACCGCCATTTTTTTTGTGGCGGCGCACAGCTTCAGTCAAGTCCAAATCAATCCAAGCATCGCCGCATACCACAACAAAAGTCTCATCAAAAAAGCCTGAGAAATCTTGGATTTTTCTCATCCCTCCAGCAGAACCCATCGCTTTGCTGACAAAATTTCCGTCAACAATTTCACCTTCGTAGGAGAATGACAACTGGACATTGAAATGATGGCCATCGCCAAAATAATTTTCGATAACTTCAGCCAAGTGGCTGGTATTGACCACAATTTTATCAATACCATGTGATGCAAAAAGCTGTATCATTGATTCCATCACGGGCTTACCCAAAATAGGAATCATCGGTTTAGGAATTATTTGGGTAATCGGCCTAACTCGTGTTCCTTTCCCTGCGGCGAGGATCATTCCTTTCATGCCATACTCCTTTATGCCATGGTTGCGACTGCATCTTCAATGGTGTCAAAGCTGGTGATCAGCTTGTCCATACGGGTTAATTTCAGTAGCTCTTTAACCGCACGCTGTGGATTCACGACACTGATTTTTTTACCGCGCAGCATTTTATAAACAGCCATTACAGCCCCTAGGCCACTGCTATCCATAAAACGGACTTCCGATAAATCAAGCACGAGATGACTACCAATATCTGCAGACAATTTCTCGACTTCTTCGCGGAAACTAGGTGCTAACTTCGCGTCAAAGCGTTCTTCTTTTATTTGAAGAATTGTGCATTGACCTTGGTTGATAGTTTCATATTGCATAGCTGCTCCCTTTCTGGATTGCCTTTCCATTCAACAACAAGCACGCTGACGTCATCATCAAACTGCTCAGCCTGCTGCCAATCTCTTACATTGTTTACTAACAACTCTGTTTGTAGCGTGGTTGGCTGATCTTTCAAATCAACAACCGTTTTCCGGAAACCCTCTTCCGAAAACATTTCATTGCCTTTTTCCGCTTCAGTGATCCCATCGGAATACATCCACACTTTATCGCCAGGCTCTAGCTGGATGTAAGACGTTTCGTAATCAACGAAATCAAAAGCCCCAACAACAAAGCTTTCTTGGCCAATAAATTCGGCGTCCCCCAACTTCGAGTGCAGCCATACCAGTGGTGGATGACCTGCGATAGAGAAAGCCATTTTCCCTGTTTTAATGTTCAATACGGCATACACCATAGTGAAATACAGCAAATTATGATCATCACTAAGGTATTGCTCGTTAAGCCGCTTTAAGACCTCATGAGGAGGTGTGATGCGATAATACGGCGGCTCTTCAATAGCGGTTTTCACTATTGAACTGTGCCCTGAGCTCACAGCAATACTTTGCTGCACTGAAAATGACAGCAATGCCGAAGACACCCCATGCCCAGCGACATCTAATAAATAGATAGCCACATGCTCCTCATCGAGATTCATGTAGCCCAGCATATCACCACCTATCTGGGCACTGGGAATTGATACATAGCTCAACTCCACCCCAGACATCTTTTTTTCTGTTGGAAGAAGACGCTTGAGTAACTCCCCAGCCGACTCCAAATCTTTCTTCATGGTGGCATAGGCACTATCAAGCGCTTCATTTTTAGTTGTAATTTCATTATGAAGCGCCAATGTGCGGAAGCCGGCCTGAATTCGGGCTACCAATTCATCAACATGGGTATCTTTAACAACAAAATCATCGGCTCCAGCATTGATGCCGCTAACAATAGATTCCTTATCATCCTTTCCTGAGAGCAGCATGAAAAACAGGTAACGGCCATAATCCGCCGACTTCACCCTGGAACACAACTCAATGCCATCCATCTCTGGCATCATCCAATCGCTAAGTACGAACTGGATGTCTGGCCGTTCCTCAAGGACCTGCAAGGCATGCATACCATCGCTAGCAGTGATGACGTCAAAACCACGCTTAGATAGGACTTTTTCCATAAATAGAAGCATGGTTCTGTTATCGTCAACCAGTAAGATTTTCTTCATCCAATCACCTGTAAACCATGCCACCCAAGCATAAACACATTGTTGCACAAGATTTTTTTTTACGTCAACCAATATGCAATCGCTTTTATGTACATCTACATTCTAGTAAGGTTTATTAGACACAACAAAAAATTGTTCTTTTTCTGTTTGTTACCTCAAAAAATTACTTGTAATTGATTTACTTTGTATACGAAAACAGCCACTACTAGTGACTGTTTACACTCTGGCACATAAGGATGATGGGCTTGCGTTGCTTCTGTTTTGTGATATTTCCTCTATTGATCGCTATGCCCTGCATGGCCGATGAGTATATGAGTGAAACACGCAAACATGCACCCGCCCCTATCTCGCCCTCGCTGACTCCAGCCAGTAAGATATCGACAGTGGAAACTGATGAAGAGCCCAGTGAAGCTGATCTTATCTGGAAAGGGGTATCCAGTTCCTTTCACCTACCCATAGAAGAGTGGGAAGAAAACAAGGACAAATCCTTCCTACACGGGTTGAGCGGCAACCTTGGTTTTGGTTATCCACTACTGGAAACCCCAGCAGCCAATATCCCGGCCAATGCCACTAACGGTCCGTCCAACACCAATATGACCACAACCCTTTCGCTCAAATACACCATTTTGGGCAACTGGTTTGTGTCCGGTACACTTTATTACTACTGGGATGCTGATCAACAGCAGCCTTGGAACCCCGACTTCACCTATGTTTTTGGCTACAGCGACTGGCGTCCCTACACCTTTAGCCTAATGTACGCCAACTATGGTGGTAACCGGTTCAAAGCTACCGATGAACAGCCTGTCACTAATTTTAACCAAGGTACCTGGTCGCTAGGCTGGAAGTTTCCGGTTGTCGATCCGGTGAAAAGCTGGTTAACCTTTACCGATGAAGGGGCGATTGGCTGTCAAATTGATTTCAACTACACCCCGGAATACTTCGATCTTGCCACCACCTCATATATGACAGGTCACAAGACCCTCAGTCTAGGTTGTAAGTACTCTATTTTTGGCAACTGGTATGTTAATGGCACTGCTTTCTACTACTTCGACAGCGCCCAGAAACAGCCGTGGAACCCTGACTACACCTACGGTTTCGGTTACTTTGACTGGCGCCCCGGCACTATTACCATCCAGTACAATAACTACTCAGGAAACCGCTGGAATTCTTCCGACCGTGCCGACGGGACCGGACGTTTTAAAGATGGGTCTATCACTATCGCCTACTCTTTTTCCTTCTAACTCACATTTCGCAATTTGCGTCTGCAATTTGCAAAAATCCATATAGCAATGCCTATAAATCCGTCTATTCTTGATTTTACAACACCATATAAACACTAATGCATAGGTATGTTTTTTGCTCGCCTAAATAGCCAAATAAAAACAACGCCTTAGACTCAAAGGCATCACCGGGACGGTTATAGCAAATAAGTTGGCATGCATCATGCCGTATATCCAATATCAATCATCGAGTTACCAATTTTCACAGCGAGGTCAATATGGAAGGGACTAAATACAACGACAAAGTAACCGGCACAGACAATGCCGATAGCATTGACGTACTTTCTGGTAGTGATGAAGTGGAAGCAAAAGGCGGCGATGACTTTGTTGTTGGCGGTGAAGGTAGCGATAAGCTATCTGGTAACGAAGGGGCGGACACAATCTTCGGTGACGTCCAGTACGGCGAAGAGTCTCCGGCAGAACCTGCCGCAGGTGACAACTGGGGTAATGCCCAACCGGTATACCAATACACTGCTCCTCAAGAGCCTGAAGAATCCATAACTCACAGTGTTCGTCTAGGTAACTACCTGGTCGATAACACTGGCTCGATCAACGCCAAATTCACTACCAGCCAAGCCTATGACGCAGTATTCGTACAGCTTGTAGACAGCAACGGTGCCGTTGTTGACAAGGTACCAGCAACAGTGACCGAGTCTGGCGAAATAGTGCTTGAGTACACCTACAGCAGTGACAAGTTTAGCTCTGATGAACTGATTTCTTTTGAGCTTGTCGATCCCGATAGCAACCCGATTTCTGATATAGATTCCGTCGAAGTAATTGCCAACAACATCTACGACGACACTATTTACGGTGGTAGTGGAGACGACACCGTCTTCGGACAGCAGGGCTCAGATACGATTTATGGCGGTGAAGGCAATGACTTCCTCGATGGGGATATCAATGACGATACCCTGCATGGCGGAACCGGCGATGATGTTCTGATTGGCGGTAATGGTGATGACATCCTTTATGGTGATGAAGGCAACGATACCCTGCTTGGTAGTGACGGCGACGACACCCTTTACGGGGGCGATGGCGACGATACCCTACTTGGTGAATTGGGCGATGACACTATCGAAGGCGGCGCTGGGGCTGACATCCTAGTCGGTGATGACGGTAATGATGTTTTGTCTGGCGGAACTGGCGACGACAAGCTATTCGGTGGCCTCGGTGAAGATACCCTGTCGGGTGGAGAAGGCAAAGACGAGATCCATGGCGATGCCGGCATCGACAAAATAGATGGCGGTGCCGGAGATGACTTCATCATGGGTGGTACCGGTAACGATATCATCGACGGTGGTGCCGACAATGACCTTATCCTCGGTGGTGATGATAACGACACCATCACTGGCGGCGAAGGCAACGACATGCTGTTCGGTGAAGTGGGTGATGACAACGTCGATGGTGGCCTAGGTGATGACGAGGTCTATGGTGGTCTAGGCAATGACGTTCTCTCTGGGGGCGAAGGCCATGACACCCTATTCGGCGGCGAAGGCAATGATGTGCTCGATGGCGGTGTAGGCAGTGACAACCTCCACGCCAACGAAGGTGATGACATTATCAAGGCTGGGGCTGGCGATGACTTCGTTTATGCCGGTGACGGCAATGATGTCATCGATGGTGGTGAAGGTAACGATACCATCTTCGGTGAAACCGGCAATAACCAAATCACTGCAGGCCCTGGCGACGACACGGTATATACCGATGCTGGCAACGACACAATCGATACCGGCGACGGCCACGATATCGTTTACGCTGGTGCAGGCGATAATGTCATCAGTACAGGTGCCGACAACGATACAGTTTACGCCGAGTCAGGTAATGACAAGATTGATGCAGGCGAAGGTCACAACATCGTTTACGCTGGGGACGGCGACAATACGGTCACAGTCGGTAGCGGTGATGACGATATTTTCGCAGGCTCAGGAGCCGATACCATCACCGCAGGTGCAGGTGATGATGAAGTATTTACCGGTGCTGGTAACGATAGCATTGATGCCGGTACGGGCAACGACAAAGTCTACGCCGGTGAAGGCGATGATGTTATCGAGGGTATTAGCGGCAATAACGAGCTTTTCGGCGAGGCGGGCAATGACACCATCAATGCAGGACTGAATGCTTCTACCCTTTACGGCGGACAAGGTGAAGATACCCTGACCGGCTCTGACGAGAACGACTATCTACACGGCGGTGAAGACAACGACGTGCTTGTCGGCAACAAGGGTAACGATACTCTGGAAGGCGCGGCAGGTGACGATAAACTATCTGGTGGCGAAGGTAATGACCTGTTACTTGCCGGTACCGGTGATGACCAACTCTCTGGTGGACTGGGCGATGATACCCTAGTTGGCGGGACCGGTAATGACACCCTATCGGGTGGCGAAGGTAAAGATATCCTGGTTGGTGGTGCGGGCAATGATGTGCTTGACGGGGGGACCGGAGTCTCAGAGCTTTACGGTGACGACGGCGACGATACCCTAATCAGTGCCGACGAAAACGACCTATTAAGCGGCGGCGCAGGTAATGACAACATTACCTCCAACGCCGGTAACGACACCGTTTTTGCGGGCTTGGGTGATGATGTTATCGACACTGGTACCGGTGACGACACCGTTTTTGGTGATGCGGGCAAAAATACCATCACGACCGGAGAAGGTAACGACATCGTCTACGGCGGTATCAATGAGGACAATATCTCAACCGGTGAAGGTAACGATACGGTTCTGGCCGGAGACGGTGCTGACCAAGTAGATACAGGCATAGGTAATGACTATGTCGAGGCTGGCGGCGGTTCAGATACCATCAAGGCCGGTGAAGGCGATGATGTGGTCTTGGGTAATGCTGGTGACGACATGATTTCCGGTGGTGCGGGTAAAGACGTACTGATTGGGGGTACCGGTAACGATACCCTTGACGGCGGAACCGGCGTTTCCGAACTGTATGGTGAAGATGGCAACGATACGCTGATAAGCGGTGATGAAAATGACATCCTTGGTGGCGGCGCAGGTAACGATACCATTTCAGCCAATGCTGGTGATGACACCATTTACGCCGGTGCCGGTAGCGACACCATTGATGCCGGAGCGGGTAATGACACCGTCTATGGTGAGTCGGGCAACAACACTATCAGCACTGGCGAAGGTAACGATACTGTCTACGGTGGTACCGATGCCGACACAATCACAACGGGCACAGGCGATGATCAGGTATTCTCAGGCGCTGGGGCCGACACCATCAACACCGGTACCGGTACCGACCATATCGATGCTGGGGCCGGAAATGACATCATTGATGCCGGCGAAGGTGACGATACTGTCTTCGGCGGGGCGGGTAACGACACCCTAATCGGTGGTGCAGGTGCTGACTTCCTGGCTGGTGGTGAGGGTGATGACACCATCACCGATGACGGAGCCGACACCGTTCTGGGTGAAGGCGGTAACGATACGCTGACTGCAGCCGCAGGGGGAAGCCACAAAATTTATGGCGGTGAGGGTGACGATACCCTGATCGGTAGCGATGCTAGCGACACCCTATATGGTGGTGCAGACGATGATACCATCACAGGCGGCGGCGGTGCTGATACCCTGTATGCAGGTGAAGGTAATGACAAAGTTGATGCCGGCGAAGGCGATGATATCGTTTACGGTGAAGATGGCAACAACACTATTTCTCTTGGTGAAGGTACTAACACCCTATTCGGTGGTGCAGGTAACGATACGGCAACAGCCGGTAGCGGTAACGATACCCTCTACGGCGCAGCCGGTAATGACAACCTTGATGGCGGTGCTGGCGATGACCTTATCGAGGGTGGCGAAGGCAATGACATCTTATCTGGCGGCGAAGGCGTTGATACGTTGGTCGGCGGCGCAGGTAATGACCAGTTAAGTGGCGGCCTTGGCAACGACAAACTCTTTGCTGGTGAAGGTGACGATACTTTGTCCGGCGGCGAAGGTGATGATGAACTTCACGGTACCGCTGGAACCAATACCCTATCAGGTGGTGCTGGCCAGGATACTATCTACGGCGGTACAGGCAATGACACCGTCGATGGCGGTGAGGGAGACGATAAAATCGAGACCTTTGCCGGTGATGACAATATCCAGGGCAACACGGGTAACGACTCCATTGACGCCGGTGAGGGCAACAACATTATCGACGGCGGCGAAGGTGATGATGTTATTGTCGCAGGCGACGGTAACAACACTGTCAATGAACTATCTGGCGGTGATGACACGATTACCCTTGGCAACGGTAACAACACCGTAGCTGCCGGTGAAGGCAATGACAGCATCACTACCGGCAGCGGCAATGACCAAATTGATGCAGGCGACGGTAACGATACCATCAATGCCGGCAACGGTATCAATACTATTCTTGCCGGAGCAGGCAACGATAGCGTCACAACTGGAACAGGCAACGACAACATTGATGGTGGAGACGGTGACGATACTATCAATGCTGGCGATGGGGACAATACCGTTGTGGGTGGTCTAGGCAACGACACCATTACTACAGGAGGGGGAGTTGATAACCTCGTTGGCGGTGATGGTAACGACACCCTCAAGGCAGGCAGTGGCGATGACGTCCTCAAAGGTGGGGTCGACAACGATAAGCTTTATGGCGAATCGGGCAACGATACCCTCGAAGGGGGCGAAGGCAACGACTCAATGTACGGTGGGTCTGGTAATGACTTGCTACGTGGTGAAGCCGGCAATGACTTCATGAAAGGCGATAGCGGTGACGATACCCTTTACGGTGGTGAAGGCAACGATACCCTGAGGGGTGGCGGTAACAACGATACCCTGTTCGGTGAAGCGGGTAACGATACCCTCGACGGCGATGGTGGTAACGATACCTTGTTTGGCGCAGAGGGTGACGACAAGCTTATCGGTGACGGCGGTAACGATACTCTATCAGGTGGTGAAGGCAACGACACCCTGCAAGGCGGAAGCAACAACGATAACCTTGACGGTGGCATTGGCGACGACAACCTCGATGGTGGTACCGGCGACGATATCTTGTTTGGCCAGGAAGGGAACGATGTCCTCGATGGTGGCACCGGCTTGGACCAACTTTATGGTGGCAGCGGCAACGATATCTTGGTCTTCGACAAAGATGACATCGATAGCACTGATGGCGTCAGCGTCCACTTCAGCGGTGGTGAAGGCTTCGATATGCTACAGGTTGGCAGTGCCGGTGATGGTCAAATCATTGATATGACAGCAACCGCCTACCAAGAGCTTGAAGCTGTGGTTATTGATGCAACGGATGCCGAGCTGAAAGTTGGTTTGGATAAAATCCTTCATAACACCACCGCAGATGAAGCCAGCAGCGGACAATTTGTCTGTACTGGGGCCGGCAAACTGGATCTCGAAGGTTACGGCTGGGAGATGGCAACGGAAGCCCCTGAAATGTCGGCAGACCTGCGTGCGGCCTACGAAGCCAGCAACATCGATACCACATCCCTTCAGGGTTACACCTTCTCTAACAACGAAGGCAAAGAGGTCACTATCTGGAGTGACAACGAGAGCGATGAAATCAGCTTTAACGGCTCAGAGTTATAACTCACATCGTTAATCTTAACCCTCCCCATCAAAGTCCCGGTTATACCGGGACTTTTTTTGTAAACAAACACCAATCAATAGCAAACTGCTTTCCATATTGAAATATTGTCCGATACACTAGGCAGCCGCTTTTCAATACGATGGAACCGTAATGTCATTTAGCTGGATAGCTTTTACTCTATTAGCAGCCTTGAGCCAGTCTTGGCGCAACGCCTTTCAAAGCAAATTAAGCAGCCATTTAAGCGTGGCTGGCACTACCCTCGCCCGCTTTATTTTCGCCAGCCCCCTTGCCTTGATGTATTTGATAATTCTTTATCAATGGCAGGCAGCCCCTATGCCGCAGTTCAGCGGTGAATTTACCTTTTACGTCGTTGGCGCTGCTGTCATGCAGATTGTGGCCACGGGGCTAATGGTGGTGCTGTTCAAGTTAGAAAACTACGCAATCGGGGCAGGGTTGGCTAAATGCGAGGCTCCCGTATCAGCGGTTCTTGGTGTACTCTTTTTTGGTACCGTCTTGTCTTTTGCCGGGTGGATCGGTGTCATCCTCGGAACGGTTGGCGTATTGTTGCTCAGTAGCCCGTCAGGTTGGCGTAAGTTGTCTATAAGAACCTTCCTGCTAGGTCTCAGTTGTAGCTCCGCCTTTGCCCTGACGTCACTGTGGATACGCGAAGCCAGTTTAAGTTTGGGCCTACCCTTTCCTTTCAGTGCTGCCTGGGTGCTGTTTTTGGTCATACTACTACAAACCCTACTGATCACCGCATACTTGTTAGTCAAAGAACGTCACACCTTGACAGCTATGTTTGCTCGCCCGAAATTGGTGGTGATGACCAGTTTGACCAGTGTTCTCGGCTCACTTGGTTGGTTCAGCGCAATGTCGCTACAAGCCGTTCCCTATGTTAAAACCCTCGGCCAAATAGAAATCGTATTTATGATTTTTATTTCGTATTTCTGGCTGGGTCAACGTATCAGCACCAAGGAAATCACCGCCCTGTTACTGCTCTCCCTCGCTGCCATCTTGGTGATGTGGCAATAATGAAAAAACCGACAGTGGCACAGGCCATTGTCGGTTTATAAATACATTTAGCAGATTACACCTAGCTAAATGAGATTCTCCATTTCATGGAGTAGTTTCTCTCTTCGGACCGGCTTGGGTACATAGGCGTCCATTCCGGCATCGAAGCAAGCTTGGATATCGTCATCGACCACGCTTGCCGTCAGGGCAATAATGGGGATTTTTGCTAACTGTTGTTGCTTCTCAAACTCCCGGATCTCCTTGGTGGCTTCAAAACCATCTTTCACCGGCATCATGCAGTCCATCAGGATGAGCGAGAATCCTTGGTTGGATGAATAGATATCAACCGCTTCCTGCCCATTATTGGCGATATCATACTCAAATCCAGCCTTTTTCAAATGAAGCGAGGCGACTTTCTGGTTAACCAGATTATCTTCCACCAGCAAAATACGCTTTGGCGTCTCTGGCTCGCTGCCCTTCTCACCACTACTGGCATCAGTACTTGCTTGCTGTGGTAGCGCAACAATATCGGCTATTTTTTCTTGCAAAATCTTTGCTTTGAATGGTTTGGGGACATAATCGTCCATCCCTACGTCAAAGCACTGCTGTATATCATCATCAACCACACTTGCTGTTAGCGCGATAATCGGCGTTCGCCTTAACTGGTGGGCTTTTTCATAGCTTCGGATCTCTTCTGTTGCTTGCATGCCATCCATAACAGGCATCATACAATCCATCAGCACGAAGGTGTAATGGTTGCCGCAGGTAAACAGGTCAACAGCTTCCTGGCCATTATTCGCAATATCAAACGTACACCCTGCTTTTTGCAGGTGGAGAGAGGCCACCTTTTGATTGACCAAGTTATCTTCCACCAACAAGACATGCGGAGCTTGAACCTCATGGCCGGAGAGTTCGGTTTGCGATTGATCTCCCGCGACTTTTTGGTAGCAATGCTGGAACGCCTTCAGAAGCCGGTTACCCAGCAATGGGTGAGTCAACAATGCCTCTATTTTGTTGCCGAAATCAGTCGCTTCACTGTTCATGTTACGGATCAGACACAATGCCCGGTTCTCGTTGTTCAACTGTTCGATCACTTCATTCAACTCAGCCAACGTCGACTGGGTATTTTCACTGATGATAACGACTTGCTTATGCCCAACCCCAGCAGCAGGCACTGCAGAAGGTTCTGCCACTCGAGTATCGACATTTACCCCGAGGAAGGCTAGCTCTCTGGTAATACGCGATAACTTCAAGGCATCTTCGCCTATCAAGATCACTTCAGCGTCTTGATAGGATGACTGGTGTTCCATCTGCTTCTCATCAACCGGCAGGGACAAGGTAAAGTAAAACCGGCTTCCCACCCCTTTGGTCGAATCCAGGCTAATCTTTCCGCCCATCATTTCAATCAACTGGACACTGATTGCAAGGCCGAGTCCGGTACCTCCGAACTGGCGGGTAGTCGACTCATCTTCTTGGGTAAAAGGTTCAAAAATGCTCGATTGGCGCTCCTCGTCGATCCCGATGCCCGAATCGGAGACTTCAAACAACAGTTGGGCAACATTGTCTTTCTCTTCCAAGCATTTAATACCAATTGAGACAGTCCCTTTGTCGGTAAACTTCACAGCATTGGACATGAAGTTCATCAACACCTGGCGGATACGGTGATCATCGATGGCTACCCGATTCGGGACATACTGATCGATATTGACATCGAGGTTGATCCCCTTCTCTTTGACCTTAGGGGCCACAATAGAGGCAATATCGTAGATGGTTTCACGGATTGCCGTAGAGTGCGCACTGATATGTAGCATGCCCGATTCAATCTTCGAAAAATCGAGGATGTCATTTATCAAGCTCAATAAAAGGTGGGATGAGGTTTCAATCGTATTGACATAGTCTTTTTGAGTAGCAGTCAGATTGGTATCAGCCAATACCTCTGAAATACCAATGACGCCGTTGAGCGGTGTTCGTATTTCATGGGACATATTGGCAAGAAAGCTACTTTTTGCCTTACTGGCCTGAACAGCAGTATTCCTTGCCGCATCTGCCTCTTCTTTGGCAACGATGAGCTTTTCGCGCTGCTCCAACCTTTCTACCGTCAGGCGTTTTACTTCCTTGGCGAAAATGCTTAGCTCATCTTTACCGCTGACATTCACACTCACGTCTGAATCTGCACTGTCCTTGGCATTGAGTATTTTCAAAACCAGTTTGAGGTTGCCTGTTAAGCGCATGGTCAGGCTGATACCGATAAGAAGTACAACAACAAACAAGGTCAAGCTAACAGCAATGAACACATTCTTTTGCTTGTTAAATGCCGCGATAGACTGTTCAATTTCTAAACGAACTTGGTCTTCAATTTGCCTTCCCGCTGTCTGGAGCCTTGCAAGGCGCGCATTGAGGGCATCGGTACCGGCAGCCATTTCATCGGGAGAAAAGTCGGCTAGGTTTTCACTTGCCAACAACTGTCCCCGGAAGGCGTTACTTTGCTGGAACACTGGATCAGAAAAAGTATCCAGCAACAGCTTCACCTGGTTTTGGTCGGCATTAATTGCCAGAAAACGGTTGAGGAACAACTGCTGGTTCTGGGCCAGCAAACGTATCTCATTTAGAATATCTTCGGTACTTCTTGCACTATCTTGGCTGTCTGCAGAAAGTAGCCATTGGCTGAACCAACCTTCTTCCTGTGACCAGAACATCAACCATTCTAGTTGGTAGAGGGCGCGTAAATGATTATCGACCGATTCTAGCAATTCGGCGTAATGTATCTTTTCGACTTCAAGGATAAGCTGGCGATAAATATCAACTTGCCACTCAATAAGGTCAATCAGCTCATCACCATCTTGAACGCTTTTAATTTCAGTAAGGTTGGCGATATAACTATCAAGTAATAGATTAACGGCTTTTGCGTCTTCGCCAGTGCCAAATAATCGCACTACATCATTGCGTATATCGCTTGCCAAAGAGTTATCAGCCACAGCTTCATTCTCAACAATAACGAGTCGATTTGAGAAATGGTACTGAGATAAATTTTCTAGAAACTGAACAGCATATTGGGCCCTTTCGAGCGAGGAGACCTGCAGGTTAATGTGTGAAAGTTGCCGGTTAACTAAGTAAAGCGATAGGCACAGTGGCATCGCGATCAACAGAAACAACTTATGCTTTATAAGCAACCTATTCCAAATCTGACTAAACACGTTTTCATCCTGAAATTATTATATGTGCATATCAATTCTAGGATAGATAATATACTTCCAAATAAATTTGGATTATTTGATATAAATTACTTTAGCATTGTGATTTAGATAACAAAAATACAGTACATGTAGCACATAAACTGCTTAGGCTCGATTAAGTTTCATACCAAAAAAACTATTTTTTAATTGTGATAAATTCAACAATCGATTTTGCAACTTGGTCCGTTGTTGTTGGCGATAAGATATCCCCAGCGAGAACATGCTGAAGTTTATCACCACTATCAGCAATAACGATTGTTTGGCGGTTTGATGTAGGTAACCGTTCCAGCATCGCTTGTGTTTTAGCAATATCAACAATACGGTCTTGTTCGGAATAAAGCGTTAATACTGGCGTCAAAATATGTTCCACGGGTTGATTACGCGCCACATCAACAACTCCCATCATAGTCACCAGCGCTTCAACAGGATATCGCGTTGTCCAAAACTGGGCTTGCTGCTTATTGACTGGCTTCCATTCACGGTAATCACCAACAACTAACCTGGCTATCTCATCCCCCAGCGGTAACAAAAGCAGCTCAGCATTACTATCTGCCGGCCCCAGATTCGGAGAAATGAGTACCGTAAAACCAAGTTGGGACAACTCAGGTTGAGCGGCCAACCACAAAGCTAAAGTCCCCCCTGTTGAGAGACCGATAACAACCACTTCATCGCCAAGCTTTGCTCCTATGTCATACGCATGGCGAGCATCGTTAAGCCAATCATTCACTGTTACGGATTTCATTGTATCCGCTGGCCGGCCATGCCCCTTTAGGCGAGTTTCATAGAGGTTGGCCCCAAGCTGTTTGGCGACCCGCTGTACCAACGGAGCAGTATCCTGCCGTGAGGATGAAAAGCCATGTAAATAAACGACAGAATATGGCGTTCGTTGATTTGGCTCCCCAGCCCAAGTGATCTTTTTCTCAGTGCCAGGCTGAATATCCGGGTACCGCTGCTCCTGTTCAGAAATAAACCCTTCGATATCTTGTGGTAGCGATAACTCTTGATAGGAGTAGGACGTATCCACCCTAGGGCTGAATGTATATAGCCCCGCCAGTATTGCGACTATAACAATGGCCCATTGCGACTTTTTCATGTCAGCCCTCAGGTGGTAATAAAATTGGCGTTAGTTAGCCACACATAGTTTTCGATTTTGCGAATTAATCATACTGTCATTGGAAATGACGTAGTAATAAAACTCTTCCTTCATTTCATATTTCTGGATAAAAGTTCGAATATGGTTGAGTAGGCTTTTTGCCTCATTGTAGCGGTACAGGTAGTCTTTATCGCACTCGTTCACAACATCGAGATCAACTCGCAGCTCATTGAACTGATCCATCAAATTACTCACCCGCTCCTCATTCTGCTTTTCTAGAGCCGAAGTGGCATATAGCTTCTCAAATTCCTCCCGCTTCCTCTCCCACTCATCAACGTCGGATATCTTGGCACTGATTTCTGCTTCTTGTGATTTAAGCTGAGCGAGCTCTTGATCAACCATCAATTGGGAGTGATTCAATTTCCTCCGCTCTTTGGCAATTGCACTATTTAAATCTTTTTCAAAACGCCGCTGTAAACTGTAGAGCTGAGAGCTCTTCTTCTTCAGTGCTTTCTGAGAGTCTGCAAATTGCTTCTCAAGATCGGCAATTTCACTGTTCTTATCCACTAACAGCGTACTGGTCGCATTGATTTCCTGCTTGAAGAAAACGCTCTGCTCATCAAGTACAATCAGCCGCTCGTCCAGTTCGTCTATCACCAACTGCTGCTCCTCCAACTGGGCTTGCTTGGATGATAATTGCTGCTGGAACTCGTCAATCAGCGCTTGTTTATCCAATAGCTGTTGTTCGTATTCATCAAGCTGTTTTTGTACCGAGAGGGAATCCATCTGCCCTTGATTAAGTTGCCAATAGAAGTACCCAACTTGTGCGACAAGCACCGCGATAATAATGCCCGCTAGCGTGACTAACCGACGCGGAGAAAACATGGATACCTGCTCATGCTGAACCAAGGGTGATGAGGATTCCTTTGCCCTACTTTTTCTTCTTTTCATATCATCCCTCTTGAACTGCTGTTGCACTGACCCCGACTTTTACATGGCATTTAGGGCAAATGTATGACCGCTTATTGATTTCAGCATGACAAGATGGGCAGGTGATGTGCTTTCTGTCTTTGCTCAAATATATCAGCAGCGCGCCAATCGGCCCAAGGACATATCCCAGCAATATACCGGCGATTAAGTTCCCCTTCTGGTAGCCAATGTAAGTCGACAGGCAGAAGAATGCTAAATAAAAGAGAAACCAAAAAACGATTCCAAATTCCATATGTTCACCACTGATTATGATTCTCTGAATGCTCGGTAATACGAATTAAATAATGGCGCTGTGAAGTAATCCCACATGGTTTGTGCTTCCAGCAAAATAAAGACTTCTGTCGGCATCCCCGGATAGAGTTCGATGTGGCTAAGAGATGCGACTTCATCCTTATCTAGTTTTACCCGAACTAAATACCCAGTCGGCTGCTGCTGTGATTTGGGCTGCAATCGGTCTGCAGCAACATATATCACTTCGCCATGGACTGGTGGTGTGCGCCTGACATTGTAGGCGCTCAGCCTGACCCTCGCCTCCAACCCATTGTGCACTACATCAATATCTTCCGGCTTCACCAAAGCTTCGACAATCAGCTCATCGCTGTCTGGAACAATCTCTAAAATAACATCGCCGGGGTTAATCACCCCGCCAATGCTGTGCACATTGAGCCCAACGACCGTCCCTGTGTGTTCACTTCGTATGGTCACTCGGGAGCGAATATCACTGGCGGCATTTAACGACTGAACCACATCCCGCCATTCCCGCTCAACAGTTGCCAACTCGGCAGCGCGCTGCTGCTCCCACTCAACCTGTTGCGATTGGTGGTCTTGCTCAAGGGTACGGAGCTGGCCTTCAAACACATCAATTTGCGCCGTTAATTCGGCAACTTGCGCTTCAATGCCCGCTTGGTAGCGCTGTAACTCGAGCATGCGGGTTTTTGACACGTATCCTTTCTCTAACAAGCCTGCTGTCATCGCGATTTCCTGGGTGACTAATGACAACTGCCGGTTGATAGCATTCAACTGGAAGCTCGCTCCTCGCAGCTGCTCTTCCAGTACCATACTCTTCTGTTGATACTGGCCTTCAGCTAAATCGCGGCGCAGTATTGACTGCTGGAACTGAAGTTGCTGGGTGTTGACGATATTGGCAAGCTCGGCCTCCTCGACGTCGTGCTGATCTTGGTAGGTCCATGTTATCTGGCGATCTTTGGAAAGCTCGGCTTTTAACCTGTCATGGCGGGCATTCAGAGTTGCAGCACGCAACACCAAGCGGCGGTAATCTGATTCCGCCTTAGTATTGGAGAGCTCCAACAGCACATCTCCAGTCTCGACATGTTGCCCTTCCTGTACATAAATGGCCTTTACCCAACCGCCCTGCAAGTGCTGTACTTTCTTGCGCTGGGACTCAACCACCAGCGTACCTTGTGCAATTGAGGCCGAGTCCAAAGGGGCTGTCAGTGCCCATACCAAGAAACCACCTACGGTAGCCACCAAAAATGCACAGCCAAACAGAATAATGCTGCGGGTATCAAAACGCTGTTCATCCATGCTTGACTCCTTTGCCTGCCGACTGGGAACTTGCTGCAGGTGCTTCGGTCGTATTGTCTACACCGGACATTGCCCCGAGGAACTTATCGCATGTGCCTGCTTTTTCTATCTTGCCGTCTTTAAGGACGATAACCCAATCCATTTGCCGCAAGAAACCGGGCCGGTGGCTGATCATCACCACAGTGATCTGGTTCTCTTTGCAATACTGCAGCACGATGGCCAATGCCACCTCGCCTTCTGGGTCCAAGTTTGAATTTGGCTCATCAAGAACCAACACACTGGGGTTGGAAAAAATCGCCCTCGCCAGTCCTATTCTTTGCTTCTGACCGCCGGAAAGTTGGACTCCCCCTTCACCTAAATACGTGTCATAACCTTGCGGCAGAGAGATGATCAGCTCGTGGATACAGGCCAAACGGGCAGCATGGATAATATCGGCGGCGGGGGCATCGGAAAAACGACAGATATTTTCGGCCACAGTGCCTGCTAGTAAGCCAACCTCCTGTGGTAGATAACCGATATGCTTGCCAAATTGCTCCTCCGGCCAAAGATCAATTGCAGCACCATCGATCTTGATGCTGCCCATGCTGGGTTTGTGGATCCCCATGATCAATGCCGCTAGGGTGGATTTGCCAGATCCGCTGTTACCCATAATGGCTAATGCATTCCCGGCTCCGAGCTTAAAACTGATGTTCTGCAGTACCGGTTGGCCTTGGTGTTGGAATTTAAGCCCGACATTATGGAGCAGTAACTCCCCTTTGGGTTCAGGCAACTCGGTCTGTGGCTCTGATAACTGACTGTCTTCATACTGGTTCAATCTTTTATAAGCCTGTAAGGCACTGAACCACGTTTTCCAACCGCTCACCGCCTGTTCAAATGGTGATAAGACACGGGCCATGATGATCGAACTGGCAATAATCGCCCCGGCACCCAACTGATTTTGCAGCACCAGCACGACCCCAGCAGTCAGGATAATTGCCTGAAGCAAGGTTCTGAAATAACGGCTGATAGAAAGTAATTGCCCAGTTCGTGCGTTGAGCCGCCACTGTAGATCCAATAATTTGAAGTTGCGCCGATTCCACAGAGAACCGACACTATCAGCCATGCCCATCGCCCTTAGTGTAGGAGCATTCCTTAGAAAGTCGTTCAGCTCCATGCTCGTTTTGATACTTAGCGCTTGAGCTTGCTCGCTCGGCTTCTTCGCCGACAGCATCATGACAACGGCAAGTACACAAAACACTAGGCAACCAACCAACGCGATAATACCGAGTAACGGGTGCAATACGAACAAGATCAACAAGAACAGTGGCACCCACGGGATATCAAAGATGGCTGAAGTGGAAGGCGTGACCAGAAATTGACGGAGCTCTGTGAGATCTTGTAGGCCCTGCTTTTCTATCCGATTCATTTTGGACGAGCGGCGAATACTGTCAGCTAACAGTGAAGAGCTCAATGACACATCCAATTTCAACCCTGAACGCTGCAATAGCAAGGTTCTTACATGCTCTATGACTGCTTGAGCTGTCAACAAGCCGATGGCAACCACCATCAGCGCCATCAACGTATCCAAACTCGCACTGCTCAACACCCTATCGAACAATTGCAGGCTATATACCGGCAGCGTCAATACCAGAAAATTAATCGCCAAGCTGAACAAGGCGACAAAAAACAGATCCTTCTTACACGCAGCTAATGCTGTTGCTAACGTTTCCTTAAGCAAAACTTTTTCCCATACGCCACTGGTGGTATATGAATTATAGGACAAGCAAAAAAATTACAATAAAGAAATAACAGATAATTAATTAAACATCAGGCAGTTAACTACGAGACCACCATCACATTTTTACTCTGCACACAACGCAAACTATCCCAACCTAGGGGTTAAACCGATATAACTTATTAGATAGTCACGAAAAGGAAAGCGGACAGGATGCCCAAAGCAGCATTGAAAATGATGAAAGCACGACATTTAACAGTCCTGTGTACAACATGGCTAATGTCGTTTTCAGTGTATGCTGCATTCAATACCGAAACTGAAGAGCAGGAGCCTAGTTTTTATGGTGGTCGTAGCGTCACCCATAACAAAGATAATGTCACCAAGGCTAATATAGAGTTCCAGCGACGTACTATTGCACCACCAATATTAAAAGAAGAGCCTCAATCTGCCTTAGGCGAAGAATTAAAAACGGCTGCTGTTGAAACAGAATCACTAACAACTAAAACCTCAGAGCAACTAGCTCCCATTGAACTTAGCCGCAACGAGAACCTATTGGCTAAAAAAGCCTATTACTATTTCGAACAAAACTGGAATGAAAAGACTGGGCTCATAAATTCTGTTCAAGGCTACCATCACAGCACGATGTGGGATGTGGCTAGTGGCATCGCAGCCATACTCTCAGCCGAAGGGCTCGAGCTTATGACAACAGAAGAAGCAGATAATAAGCTACAAAAGACTTTAGATACCCTTGGCAATCTCCCTCTTTACGACAACGCTTTACCAAACCGTGAATACAATACGCATACCGCAAAGCCATCAGGACGCTATAGTAACAGCAGTTCAAACGGCAATGGTTGGTCGGCATTAGATATTGGTAGGCTATTAATTTGGCTTGAGATAGCCCAAGCCCATAAACCCCAACTGGCACCAAATATTAAACGTATCCTAGATAAATGGGATTTGGACAAAGCCGTTTCCCAAGGGACTTTATACGGCGAACTGAAAACATCCCAAAAGCGCCATTACCGCCAAGAAGGGCGGTTGGGATACTTACAATATGCAGCATCAGGATTCGACCTCTTCGGCTTTGATGTCAATACCGCCTACAAGCAAGAGGACATTGGCGAAGTGACTGTGGACGGCATACAACTGCTGATTGATAAGAGGAACCTACCCTACTTCACCACTGATCCCTATGTACTCTACGCCATTGAAATCGGCCCAACAACACAATGGTGGAACCAGTTGGAAGCCCTATTTCAGCTACAGAAAAAGAAATCTACCGCAGAATCGAATTTTTGGGTATTTGCTGAAGATGCGATGAGCCGTTCACCTTGGTTTTCTTACAACAATATTTATATATACGGCAGTCCGTGGCTGAGTATCGCCCCAGGAGGAAAGCCAGTCGAAAATCCACAGATATTCAGCAATAAAGTCGCTTTCGGATTGAGTGTGTTATTTGAGAGTGATGATTTCAGCCAGCAATTAGCCGAAAAAGTGATTAACAGCAGCCTGACTCACAGAGCCGTTCCCACTGGCATGTATTTGAATGGTGGTCCTAACAGCGCTTACAACATTAACACTAACTCATTGATATTAAGCGCCTTATGGTATAAAAAACGTCATTTCCAACCGTTAATTAACCCTAGCTAGTTCGCATTTTGAAAATGGCTTTCCAAACTGAGTCTCATATTTTAATTTTCGTCTCAAAACCAATACAGTTTTGCCGACAATGAGCAAAAAAATCCTGCTAGTTTTAGTGCTAACCTTCTTTTTTACAAGGACTCAGTACTGATGCTGTTGCGCTCTCTTAGTCAAGTGACCGGATTTATCGTTATGATCACCTTTTCCCCCTTCATAAATGCAAAAGCAACACTTGAAGATCCCCTTACAGAGTTGGATTCTACCTTTTGGTGGAAGTCTCACGGTTGGAGCAACGGTTTTCCATCATATACACGCTGGGAAAGTGAAGCGATAAGCCACTCAGATGAAGGTATGGCCATCACCTTAAGCTACGCCCCCAATGAAATTGATGAGTTTGACTTTCAATCCGGGGAACTACGCAGCGAAGAGTTTTACGGTTACGGTTGTTATGAAGTCGAAATGAAACCTATCGCTGAACCCGGCGTTGTCAGTTCTTTCTTTCTGTTTGCCGGCCCCTTCGACAAACCCAAGGGTGGCAATGGTATGCATAACGAGATAGATATCGAGTTTTTGGGCTACGACACCAACATGCTACAAATTAACTTTTGGACTAACGACGACCGTTATGCCCAAAGCCATGAACAGCTTGTGTATTTAGATTTCGATGCCTCGCAAGACTTCCATCGTTATGCCATAAAATGGACCAAAAACTCGATTCAGTGGTTTGTGGACGGGAGCCTCGTTTTTACTGTTAAAAACTCGAAGCGTGACCCCATCCCATCGGCCAGAGATAGCCAACTGAGGATCATGATGAACGTTTGGGCCACTGATGAAAGGATCTCAAACTGGGCAGGGGAATTCAGCAAAGATCCAGAGACAAATCTCACTGCATATTACAGGAACTTCCGTTACTTACCCTTACGTTCGTGTTCACTCTGACGCTAAGATTATGTTAAGAACGTTTAATCCTGACCACTTTCATAACCTCAAAACTCAAACCAGCCACAACCTCTGTGGCTGGGTAATAAGTTAAGTTCACCTTTGCCCCAGCCAGTGATTGGTACTTTTTCTTACGCTTGAATTTAAACGGCACATCGTAGCCTTCAAGCATCAAGGAGTGCATGATCCAGTCACCAGCTTCTCGCTGGGTATGGGATACAACCTTCTTGTTTTCAGAGTGGATAAGTTCGTTATGTTGATTAAGCAGCTTATCAACATCAGATTTCATCATTTGGCCTTTATCTGATTTATATCACTTGTGAGACAGACACTACCGGATTGGCTACATATACTCAAATGGTCCTTAGGTCTTATATTGCAGTTCAAAGTGATCATAGTGTGCATGCACTATCGATACATACAAAAACAGAGTGCATCGCACTCTGTTTTCTTTTTATGTATCGGTAACTTTCAGATCAGAAAGACAAAAACACACCGGCAATTGTTGCACTCATCAGGTTAGCCAAAGTCGCTGCAAAAATCGCTTTGAAGCCTAGACGGGCAATATCAGGACGTCGGCTTGGCACGACGCCACCTAGCCCACCCATCAACATTGCAATTGATGTCAGGTTAGCAAAACCACAAAGGGCAAAGGTCACAATAGCTTGAGAGTGGTTACTTAGCTGATCTTTCACCGCCATAAGATCGGCAAACGCAACAAATTCGTTCACTGCAATCTTCTTACCGATCAGGCTAGCTGCCACTGTCGCTTCAGACCATGGCACACCAATCAGCCAAGCAACAGGTGCAAACAAGTAACCGAAGATTAGCTCAAGGCTCAGGTTGTCAATCCCCGTCCAGTCACCAACATGCGCGAGGCCACCGTTGATCAATGCAATCAAACTGATAATTGCCAACAAGCTTGCACCCACCGCCATAACAATCTGCAAACCGCTCAGTGCACCCTGAGTTGCTGCATCAATAATGTTAACTGGCTCATCGTCAGCACCGTCATCTGCTGCATTGTCATCGTTGATAATTTCAGTTTGTGGGACCAGAATTTTAGCCATCATCAAACCTGCTGGTGCCGACATAAAGCTAGCAGCAATAAGGTAGCTGATATCGACACCAAGGCCCGCATAACCCACCAAGGTACCACCAGCAACTGAGGCCAAGCCGCCAACCATCACGGCAAACAATTCAGAGCGGCTCATTTTGGCAAGGTAAGGACGAACAACCAAAGGCGCTTCCACTGAGCCTACGAAAATGTTCGCAGTAGCAGACATGGATTCTGTACGGCTTGTGCCCAGTAGACGCTGAAGCAAACCACCGATGCTACGGATGATAAAGCCCATCACGCCTAGGTAGTACAATACAGAGATCAGTGCTGAGAAGAAGACAATCGTCGGCAGGACATTGACCGCGAAGATGAAACCAAGTTTGAACTGAGCCAGTTCACCAAATAGGAACTCAGTGCCCACACGGCCGTAGTCGATGATTCCAGAAACCGCCGATGACACAGAGTTGAGGATCTCACGGCCAACAGGCACATATAAGATAAAGCCTGCAAAAACCAGCTGGATAGCAAAGGCACCACCCACAGTACGCCAGTTAATTTCACGACGATTTTCAGAAAATAGAACTGCAACCGCAAAAAGCGTAATCACGCCTAGTGCACTGACCAGATAGCTCATGGTCAAACTCCACAAATTTGTTAGTAAACGATTGCGGAGGCATTCTATTCAGAAATAAAACTGTGACAAGGATCAACTTGTTACACTCATTTACACTTTAGCCACATACTGCTTTGGATCTGGCTATTTATAAGACAAATCATGCTTAAAGAGGATGATTGGTGCAAATAGGGGATAGTATTGTCACTATAGTTGACAATACTATCCCCTAACCAAGCGAAAAAGCGACGAAAACGATAACGTCTGTGTTATCAGGTTGGCGATTAAAGCACCTTATCCCAATACACAGGCGTACCTATTTGCTCACGGATAAAATCGAGGAACGCCTGGACCTTCTTTGGCAGGTACTGGTAACGAGGGTAAACAGCATATAAAGGCATGTGCTGGGACAAATCCCAATCAGGCATCAGCCGCACTAACCGACCTTCTTGGAACTCTTTATCCAATAAGTAAGTCGCCAGATACCCTACCCCATGGCCAGCCAATGTCGCATCAAGGATCGCATCCGCTGAATCAACCCGGTAATTACCAGAGACTTTGATATTTTGCTGCTCACCATCCTTTTGAAAGCTCCAGACGTTATCCTTACGCTCCCTGCTGTAATAAGTAATGCAGTTGTGACGGTCAAGATCGCTCGGCTGGTAAGGTACACCTTGACGGGCAAGGTAATCCGGGCTGGCAGCAAGTACAAAATGGCAGTCGGCCAAATGCCGAGCAACAAAACCTTCCGGTGGTGAGTCAGTCATACCAATCCACAAGTCCAACTGCTCAGCAATAAGATCGACCCTATGGTCAAATAGGCTCATTTCAACATCAAGTTGGGGGAATTGCTGATGGAACGTCGCCAGGTATGGCGCTATGTGATGCCGGGCGAAAGACTGGGCACTGCCAACCCTGAGGATCCCCTGCATACTATCAGAGCTCTGGATTAGCTCACTTTCCGCTTCATTAATCTCGGCGACGATACTGGCACAATGCGCAGCAAACTTCTCCCCAGCCTCGGTGAGGGAAAAAGAACGGGTTGTGCGCTGTACTAACTGTACCCCTAGCCTCTGCTCGAGTTGCTGAACCTGCTTACTGACTTG
This sequence comes from Photobacterium rosenbergii, assembly GCF_003026455.1. GTDB lineage: Bacteria > Pseudomonadota > Gammaproteobacteria > Enterobacterales > Vibrionaceae > Photobacterium > Photobacterium rosenbergii. The sequence continues at coordinate 280,883 of NZ_PYMB01000002.1, read as the reverse complement.
AGTACGGGATATATCAAGTAGCTGTGCCGCTTTGGTAAAGCTACGCTGGTTGGTCAACGCATTGAACACCACCATCTGTTGGGCTTTTTTGATCATTATGGATGTTTTTCTTGAAGCTCAGTCTGGTAGACATTGTAACAGAGGCAGAAACAGTGGCATGGACATTTACGCTTTCAGCGTACTTGTCGCAATAAAAGAAGCCGCTTTCACATTTAACCCCACCCTTCACTGTCATATAAGAGTATGAAAAGGCCACTTTTGAGGTTACAAAAACAGCAAAATCATGAAAGCGAGCATTTTCTAGAAAAAAAATTAGAAAAAGTTTTTTCATGGTACTGATATGCAGAATTTGTCTTGCCTATTGAGACTGTAATATTAGTGTCATAAATACATACTCTCACACAAATATAGATACAAAACCAACCAAGAAGACATTAACTCCGAGGTTAGACAAGATTGCGATATATTTACCCACAGAAGTAATGACAAAACCATCGTCAACACAACTTTAAACCATACATCAGAATCGACATATCAAAACCAATGCATTAAAGTTCAAACTTCAATACTGCATGCTTTACTCCCCATAGGCCCTATTTGTTTCAATACGGCATACGACATCGAAAAGTGGAACAGAGATCAAACTGGACACTTATTAAACATTTATGAAGACCGTCATAGAGTGTTCAAAGTACTGAAACATTACTGTCATACTTCTTCCCTAATCTTGGCCTCGTTCATTCAAACCTATTGGCAATACGGCCAGCTTTTTAAGGATTAGGAAAATGAAAACAAAGGTTATTGGCGCACTAGCCCTAGCAGGTTCAATGGTATTCAACCCAGCTATCGCAACTGAAACTGTTTCTGTTGTAGGTTCGAACTCTGTTACACCTATCATGGAAGTTCTAGGTGAGACCTACGCACAATCTCACGATGTAACAATCGAAGTTCAGGGCCCTGGTTCATCTGCTGGTGTTCGTGCTGCCCACGACGGTTCTTCTGACCTAGGTATGAGCTCTCGCGACCTTAAAGATTCAGAAAAAGCAGACAACATTAAAGAAATTGTTATTGCTCGCGACGGTATCGCAGTTGTTGCTCACCCAAGCAACCCAGTGAACGACCTATCTAAAGAAGAAGTAACTAAGATCTACAAAGGCGAAATCACTAACTGGAAAGAAGTTGGTGGCGAAGACAAGCCAATCGTAGTTGCAACTCGTGATACAGCTTCTGGTACTCGTGGTGCTTTCGAAGACATCATGGACCTAAAAATGAAAGTTAACGATGTTTCTGTTTCAGCTATCTCTCAGCGTGCACAAGTTGCAAGCGGTAACGGCCAGCTGAAAACTATCGTTGCTAACAACCCATTTGCTATCGGTTACATCTCTCTAGGTTCTGTAGACGAGTCTGTTAACCCACTATCAATCGACAACCACGAGCCTTCTGTTGAAGCTATCCAGGCTGGTGAGTACGGTGTACAGCGTCCATTCCTAGTACTTTACAAAGAAGGTCGCCCTTCTGCTGAAGCTCTAGACTTCCTGAAGTGGATTAAGAGTGCTGAAGGCCAGAAGATTGTTGCTGACAAAGGCTACATCGCAGTTAACTAAGTAAACGCTTTATTTACCGGTCATCATCAGATGATGATGGCCGGGTTTTGTTGATTCCTCGGTATTCGGATAAACCTTGTTTAGCCAATATCTGGAGTAAAATTATGACCATCGCAAATAACATTGAAAGTTCAGCTAAAGGCTCTTCGCTTAAAGCAAAAGATAAAGTCGACTGGCGCGAACTGTTTTTTAAATATCTATTTTTATCGAGTGCTGCACTTGGCATTCTATCGCTAATCTTAATTGGCTACTTTATTTTCCGTGAAGGCTACGATGCCTTTGCCCAAGCCGGTGTTGGTTCTATCGTATTCGGTACCAACTGGCTTCCACCAGCGCTTTACGGTATCGCTCCGATGATCGTAGCTTCTGTAGTGTCTACTGCAGGTGCGGTTGTCCTGGGTGTGCCAATTGGCGTACTGACTGCGATTTTTATTGCCGAGGTTGCTCCGAAGCGCCTTGCCAATACAATCCGTCCGATGATTGAACTACTGGCTGGTATCCCGTCTGTTGTATACGGTTTCTTCGGCCTGGTTATCATCGTACCCCTGATTCAAGATGTATTCTCAGTACCTGCGGGTAACACCATCTTGGCCGGTATCATCGTTCTTGCGGTAATGATTCTGCCAACAGTAATCACGGTATCTGAAACATCAATCCGCGCTGTACCGCGTACCTACAAAGAAGGTTCGTACGCTCTGGGTGCATCGCAAATGTTCACTATCTTTAAGCTGCTAGTACCAGCTGCCCGCTCAGGCATCATGACAGGCGTTATCCTGGGTGTTGCTCGTGCACTGGGTGAAACCATGGCAATTATCATGGTAATGGGTAACTCTCCTGCAATGCCACAAGGCCTGCTGGACTCAGCCCGTACCCTAACGGCTAACATTGCGATTGAAATGTCATACGCAACTGGCCTGCACGCAAGTGCTCTTTACGCAACGGGTATCGTTCTTCTGGTCTTCATCATGGTACTAAACGGCGCGCTTCTTTATCTGAACCGTGAGCGTGCGAGGTAATCACAATGGCTCTTAAAGGTACAAATACACAAAAGCAGCAGATGAAAGATAAAATTTCTCTGGCGCTTATCTGGTCGGCAGCCTCTATCACAGTTGGCTTCCTAGTGTGGGTAGTTTGGTACATCCTAAGCAATGGCCTGTCTTACGTTGACTGGACATTCATCACCAGCAACTACACCACCATCGGTCAAGAGTCAGGTATCTGGCCAATGATCGTATCAACCCTATACATGGTTGCCGCTTCAATCGGTGTTGCTGCACCACTAGGTATCATGACTGCTATCTACCTGACTGAATATGCAAAAGTAGGTAGTAAGCTAGTTAAAGTGATTCGTTTCTGTACTGAATCACTGGCCGGTATTCCGTCGATTATCTACGGTCTATTCGGTATGACATTCTTCGTTGTCGTAATGGGCTTTGGTTACTCTATCCTGTCAGGTGCCCTGACCCTGAGTATCCTGATTCTGCCAGTTATCATCCGTACAACTGAAGAAGCACTAATGGCTGTTCCTCAGACTTACCGTGAAGGTTCATACGGTCTGGGTGCATCTAAGATTTACACCATCTGGAGACTAATCCTACCAAGCGCTATGCCGGGTATTGTTACCTCCATCATCCTCAGTGTAGGTCGTGTTATCGGTGAATCCGCACCGGTCTTCATGACTGCAGGTATGGTTGCCCGTATCCCAGAGAGCATGTTCGACTCTGGCCGTACGCTAACCGTTCACCTGTACAAACTAACGCAGGAGCTATACACAATTCACGAATGGAACCAGGCATATGCAACCGCCACCATTCTAATCATTGTTGTTCTTGTTATTAACTTGCTAACGAAGCTTATCGCTAGCCGATTCAATACTGCGACTTACTAATTTTTGAGGAAGAGAACCATGAATAAATTTAGCATTGAAAATCTAGACCTATACTACGGCGAAAATCAGGCACTTAAGCAAATCAACCTGCCAATTCCAAACCGTCAGGTAACTGCGCTTATCGGCCCGTCTGGCTGTGGTAAGTCAACCTTACTTCGTTGCCTTAACCGTATGAACGACCTAATTGAAGGCGTGAAAATCGAAGGCAAACTATCGATGGATGGCGAAGACGTATACGGCAACATCGACGTTGCTCAGCTTCGTATCAAAGTCGGTATGGTATTCCAGAAGCCGAACCCGTTCCCAATGAGCATCTACGAGAACATTGCTTACGGTCTTCGTGCTCAGGGCGTTAAAGACAAGAAAATCCTAGACGAGGTAGTAGAGCGCTCTCTACGCGGTGCTGCCCTTTGGGATGAAGTAAAAGACCGTTTGAAGTCACACGCATTCGGCCTGTCGGGTGGTCAGCAGCAACGTCTGTGTATTGCCCGTACTATCGCTATGGAGCCTGAAGTGATCCTGATGGACGAACCAACATCAGCACTTGACCCAATTGCGACTAAGAAAATTGAAGATTTGATGGAGACTCTGAAGAAAGACTTCACCATCGTTATCGTTACCCACTCAATGCAACAGGCACGTCGTATCTCTGACCGTACTGCCTTCTTCTTGATGGGTGAGCTGGTTGAGCACGATTCAACAGACGTGCTATTCAGCCAGCCTGCAGACGACCGTACCCGCGGTTACGTCAACGGTGACTTTGGTTAATAGCCTTTTAATCGCTTCCTCAAATCGTATGCAGTATTTTGACGAATAATAATAGCGATGGTAAATATTGCCCCCTCATGTAGGGGGCCTTTTTTTGTTTAAATACAACCATCTATAATCATTCAGTTTTAGCATAATCAGAGTGATGGCGACAAAATGGCGGCGTATTGTTATCTGAATGATATTACTATCCTACTACTCCCTCATATTGGAGTAAAAAAAGGCCTACCATTAGTAGACCTTGTACATCACTTACAGACTCTTACAGACTTGGGTCACTTTGCAAGTGCTTTTTTAAACCATGGGGAATTAACCAAAAAAAGCTTATCATTAAACTTTTTGACAATATATGCAATTAAAATTGACATAATAAAAACAATTCCGTACCCAATAGGTTTTCCGACAAAATTAGTTTTCACAAGAATTAGAAGAATAGGATAGTGTACAATATATATTTCATAAGAGATTGAATTAATTAAACCAACACCTCTCATACTAAACCTAACATTTGAAGTAACATTAATAAAAAACACGATCAATGTACTAATAGCTAAAGGAACTATTATCTTAAAACCTGCATAACCAGTTAAGTATTCAACAGCAATGATTATAGATGCAAATGATAGAATTGATAATAAATCAATTCTATCATGGTAAATCCCTAAATAAACGGCAAATTGAAAAACAACAAAATGATAAATAAACCTAAAAAAAACCTCTCCCGAAATTTTACTATATATATCAGGATGTAGTAATGATAAGAATAGAAGGCTTCCAACCAAAATAAAAACTGATATAATCTTGCTATTTTTAATCAACCAGTAAGATAAAGGGAAAAATAAATAGCAAATCAAAATTACAGATACAAACCATAGGTGGATACCAAATGGTATCGAATTAAAAAAATAACCTAACCCTGTTAATGACAATAGAACTTCTTTTAAATTTAAATTTATACTCAAAGCATAGAATACAAATGAAAAAAGAAAGATAGAGGTAATCAGTGGGGGGATGATTTTAAGAAGTCTTCTTTTATACCATGTCAATAAGGAATATTCAGAAGTTATAACCCGATTAAAGCCCAATGCAAGAAAATAACCAGATAGCGTAATAAATATTACATTTAAAACAAAACCACCTTTGGCAAACTTCTCTAATATTGGAATACTTAACATGCCAGTATGAGTGTTAATTATCAACAGACAACAAACACTTCTGACAATCATACTTAAATTAATTTGTGTAGACACTAGCAAAAAGTCCTTGAAAAATCATGCGACCATAAATTATACATGTATTATTTTACCTTGAAAGCACTTATTGGCTACACAGCATCCTGTGTTGAAGATTTCGGTTTTTTCTTGCACCCGATTTCAACTAACACGTTGTTTTAAAATAACTAATGATTATGATATCATCTGCCAGATTATCTAAAACCCTTCAAATAGACACAAAATAGCAATTGGAATCAACAACTTAACATCATAGATGTGCTACTCCTGCAGATTGTTAAAATGAAACAACCTGAAATTTTGATCATTCTTTGATATTTCAAATACGCGCCTTTATTGTTCTCTATAGCTCTCCACATCACTCACTCCCCAGAATTCAAGCGGTTTGAACGTTCACTACCACGCAGCTTAAACCTATGGAGCTGCGGAAAAACAAAACTGAAAAAAATTCTCCTCGCAAAATGCGCAGGAGGGGGAGGAGGAGTGCGGATTCCGTCACCTGATTGCTCCATTCCGTGGCGTTAGGCTGTAGCTATGCCATTGGGCTTTAGATATAAGAAAAGCGCCCGTGGTGGGCGCTTAGTGATGATATGGTATGCGTTTAGCTTAGGTTACTTTGTAGTCTCCAGCTGAGCTGCCGCCTATGACTGGCACTTGGGCATTCTGAGTAATTTCGTCCACTAATGCGTTAGCAATGGCTTCCGCCATCTTACCTGCCATAGCGAATTCACCATCAAGAACAAAGCCCTGTTCTTCCAATTCATTTTCTAATTTCTGTTTCAATGATGCTTTGCTTAGTGCCATCTTACTTACCTGCAAATACGGTGGTTGATACGTCTACATGCGGTTTCCCCATAAACGGGCAAATGCTTGCACCTGTGCATACTCCTTTACCACCATTCATCTTTATCGAGTCTGCATCCTCGGTGATATTCTTAGCCTTAGTTGCCTTATTACCTTTGACGGTTTCCGTGTGGTCACCTTCAATTTCGGCTAGACGGTTTTCCAGCACTTTGATGCGTTGGTTAAGGCATTCCAGCTTGTCTTCTTTATCTGTCTTTCGCTCAAAATTTCCTTCTTGGTCTACTAGGTGGTAAACACCTTGGCGTTGTTGGTATCGGCTTTCACCTTCTTTGATACCTGGTAACTTGAAGCCAAGCGGAAGAACGCAACGAATAAAAGGCTTGTCCGGTTGTCCGAACATAAAACCTAACTCTACGATGCTACCAATTGCGGGTGGCTCCAAACGGCCAGCATGATCACCAAGACCAGGCACCGGAAGTGTTACCGCCTGCAGTGGTGGTTTATCTTCGTATTCCATGCCCTTCTCATCGAGTAGCTGAACATTCACGGCATAGTGAGGATAAAAACGATCAGACAAGTCACCTTCTTCTGGCAGTTCTGGCAATGCGACCACCTTGCCCCACCTTGGCAAATGCCATTGGCCTGTTAGCTCTGGGAACAAGCGGAAGATAATGCGCTTAATAACATTTACATCCATGTAAGCTTTGCCTCCGTTCCTTCAAACTCTACACCGATTAACCGAAGGCCATTCACAACAACACCGGGCTTTAGTTTTGGAATAGCCGGTATCTTTACAGATTTGTTGGCCGTGTGGTTGGTCATAAGTTTAGTGGGTATGGTGACGGGCTTATCTGCCCAGAATGAATCCTTCCAACTACCCACATAGATTTGCCCGTTACCTTGTTGCTGCCAGAATAAGCCATCAATGCTGAACGCTTGGGCTAATTCGTCTATGACTCGATAGCCGTTGCCATCACTATAAAAACAAGGAATGGCCGTTTTGCTGTAGGCCTTCTCTGGTACCACAAATTGAAGGCCCGTTTTGTTAGTCACTTCGCTAAGAAGCTGCATGAGTGTTGGGTGACGCATGATGATGTTAAGTGGCTTGTAAAGTATTGCCGCTAATTCGCGGCAAAAAACTTTCGACCAACCTTTTTCGGCTGGCTGAACTCGTTCGATGTAACCCAGAAAAACTCGCGTAATATCATCGCCCCAACCTAAGTCCACGGCGATGATAGTATTTGGCTCTGGATTCCCTTCAACTGAGAGTTCACAGCGACCTGGTGTGTTTTCACTAAAGACAATGCGATGGCTTTTCGCCTTGGCTTTATCTTTACCAAGGTAAGCGCGGCAAAGAAACTTGTTGTTTATTGTCATACGTCACCGCCTTCTTTCAGTTAGGCCAAAGCATTATCGACAGCTTTGAGCACCTTCATAACACCTGTCAATTCCACTTCGGTACCTGGCGGAACATCGTCAGTTTGACCAGCTTCAATCGGAGTATTCACTCCTTGTACTTTTTGCTGTGCCGCAGGTTTATCCGGTTGGCGTTGTTCGACTCGCTCTGGTACCGAAAGATGCTCTACCAGTTCAAATGAAACGCTCCATTGCCTGTGAGAATCTTGCTCATCAGCACGAACAGCGCCTTGAAATTTAACCTCGCGAATTTTCAAAGCTTCTGCCGTTTTGTTGCTAATGCGGTAGATTTGGCGAGCATCGTTCTCTTGCGCTTCTGCCATGCTGAACAAGTTGGTTAATAGCTGTTTTTTGATAAATGGGATCACGCCCTTCACGGTCAGAATCTTACCTTTGCTACCCGTCTCCGCTTGGTCGGTAGCCGAGGTCTGGCCGGACATATCCTGTCCGGCCAATTGCTGACGAATGCTAATGCGTAGGTTCTTTAATGGGAGTTGAGTGCCGTTTAGGGTTAGCATAATTACAATTCATTCTTCATGGCATCTTTAAAATTTTTGCTGTATTTATCGTACCAATAAGGTTTCTGATGCGTAGTACAGTAAATTTGTGCCCCCCACCCAAGGATGGCGTCATCTAGAGCTTTTATTTCATCAGCCGTAGCAACTGAGGGGTATGTACTTGTCTTCGTTTGAGTATTCCATTCAGAACCAGACCAATACACAAAGCGATTATTATCTGTTTCAAAATACGCATGACAAACTTTAACAAAGCTTGGCCTATTAGCAGATAAACCAGCAACAAGCACACCATTAGCATCAACCCACAGTTGACTCGAACCATCAATGCACTGTATCACCCCTTCAAAATCAGGTTCGTAATACCGGACATCTTGTAACCCTTGACTTCCTGCCAGTTGATAATATTTTGCCGTTTTGTTTTTTTGCTCAATTTTTATGCTCTTTCTCAGCACAGGGGCCGTATAGCCAATCGGATGATGATTAACCGGATTGTAATGTGAACAATCAACATCTAAATACTCAACATTACCACCAACAAAAACACCCTGAAAATCCCAAATGGTAGAGTTTATTTCTAACTGAGCTATTGGGTTTTCAGGTGTAACCTGTTCAGCGTTATATGCTGCTGTGATATTGACTGTATCTTCAATAATATATGTACTGAGATCATGTACACTGTGGATCATTTGCAATCTCATTGCTCGTGCGTAACGACCCGTCAAAATGATTACATTGCCACTACCACCGGTACAACGTGCCCACGGCTGTTGATTTTCTTCTGTCGCCCCGTTTTCATCAGAATCAGGGTGAAAAGCAACACCAACGGATCTAGTTCGTACAGTGTTATTGTCATACGAGATATAACCTTTGTTAATTGCTCCTTTTCTTGTTGTTGCAAGAATAAAACCCTGTCCGCCATTTGTAACCGTGCCATTAACAACAAATCGTTTTGACGCGATACTTTTATAACAATATTCAAAGTGTGTGATCGGTTCGATATTTTCATCGTCATACATGATTTGTTCAGTTTGTAGACCTTCGCAAATCACGGTACCACAAGCACCAGAGCCATCTAAAAATGTTGAAGCATATACAGCATGACGATGGATAGGCTGATCCTTTTTGCCATAAACCCCTCCGCTCAACTTAGCGTGCTCAACATCAACTAAGACAACACCGTAGCCATACGTTCCTCCAAACGACGAGGCTTTTGTTGTTTGGTACATGTTTGTATAAACAACATCATTTGATGCCATATATATGCCAACAGATACAGGATTTGCTGCTGCAGCTGCATTACTACATGTCGAACCTTCTAACCACATTAATACATTTCTGACGGTCAAACAGACTGGAACAAAGTTATTCTGACTGATCATTCCTCCATCAATAGTAACGTTGGTTTGAACAATCTCTGTTCCAGTACCAGAAATATTGATTAATGTCTTAACATCATTTATTTCCTGCAGTCCGTTGTATTTGATTCTTGCCCCGCGAGTTAATATTTTCACGTCGGCATCAATCGTTGCTCGAACCTCACCAGAGATATAATAAGTACCTTCAGCACCTAAATCGATAACTCCACCACGTTCAATTGCAGCTTTTAACAGTTCTGTATCATCAATACCTGTCGGCTTGACATATAAGGTCTTAGACCGCCCAAAAGGTGTACTTCCGAATAAAAATGATGTTGCTAACTCTGTGACTAGTTTTGATGACGCAACATCTACATCAATAATTTTTGCCGGTAACGCCCCCCTTGGGTAAAACTCATAAAGCTGGCGTTGCTGATTTTCGTGTACTTGAAGAGCTGTTTCATCTGATAATGACTTTCCAACAATGTCCTGAATTTTCCCTGCAAGTATCTTTTGCGAACCAGACAGCATTTGTGTCTGTTCGATTTCATTTGTTTCTACCCACTTTTTACCTGCACTCTCACCCTCAGGCCTCAAATCACTAACACTTCCATCAGCCATCACCTGTGCAATCTTACAAACATAGTGCTTCACGCCATTTGCGTCTGTGTAGTCGTCTTTCTCTTCTGGGGTAACAACAAAATCAAACAATGTAACTTGCTCACCTATGGGCGTTCCTTCGCGGTGTGCGTCTACGTAGATGAATGATGGCTTGTTAGGGGCTTGGACATTGCGATCAAATTCGAGGTTTACACGGTTGCCCGACACATAGCCGGCGCCTGCTTTGATATTGAATGCAGTGGATTGTGGCGTTACCAGAAAACCATCTTCAATAAACCAATCTTTGCCGTTCTGGTCGATGATGGCTTGGGCTACGTCATTGTCCATCTTCTTCATACGCTCGCTGGCGTTATATTGCCAAGTTGAAGCATCCACCGTGATATTGGTGATTTCCGCGATGTCTTTGTATTCCAACACGACAGAACGCACCAGTGTGTTACCTGCAACACCTGGTTCATCGGCGGTCTTTGGTGTTAGTGCATGGTGGTCAATTGTGACCAACACACCATATTCAGAGCAGTAAGCGCCAGTCCAGTTGAAGTCGAATGGGCCAACGTCACTGGTTAGCGTAGTGCTGTAAATTACCGAGTTTGCAGAGAGTCGGCCACGCTGTTCCACAGCTTCTTGATGAACGACATGATCAGTGGATACCACATCATCAGGTTGCGGAAACTCTGGACGGTTTGGCAAGTTGGCGAAAATCATCTTATCGATGATTAGCGGCTTTTCTTCTGCGTTGAGCTGTGCCAACAGTGCTTTACCTGCGGCGGTTAAAATTGACTTGTCAGTGGTATTTGCCATCTTTAGTTGTTCCTTAACCTTTCACTGTGGCTTGGTAATATTCACAATCGACATTGAGCACGTTCGGCAACCCGGCAACGTTTATCCGTGTTTTAACGTGTGACATTGAGTATTGCGCTTCGACGTTCTTGCTTCGCGCGGCCAACGGCATTTCGACATAACTGGTGTATTGATAACGACGACAGGTGCGCCCGTATTGACGCACTACTGTGTCTAATAACTTCGGGACATTGGTTAAATCACCGTCTCGAATCTTTAAGCTGATTACATCCCAATCGACGTTCACTAACCTTTCATCTTGAGCAATGTGCGGATAACCAAGCTTTGCAAACATGTCTTCCCAGCCGGATACCGAACCTGCATCACGGGCAAAACCATAAGCATGGGCCACACGAACACGAAACAGTTCTTCAGGCTCTTGGCCGAGTCGTTCTACATCCCTTTGCCAGGCAAGTATGTTGACCAGCGCAATCGGTGCGGTTAGTGGGTCGTGTTGCTGCAGTGGCATTTCAAATGCGGCTTTCACATGCTCCCAGTAATTGCGAAGGGCTCTAGCGAGTTTCGCCAGCTCACCTCTCCCCATCCAGTAGTGAAGGTTTATCTCAGGTATTTTCAATGGATACCTCCAACGTCTGAATCCGTGGTACCGTCAGATTGTTGATGATATCGGCATTGTCGAACTCGAGTGATTCAATCTCAGAGAATTGGCCGTGTAGCTCTTGCCCTAATTTGGAGAAACTAAAGCGCAACACCGGATTGGTTACGGTTGGTGAATAGTCGGTGTTCTCGCGGAAAGCCGCCCCGATGAACTTTTCAACGGCAGCTTTTAACTGAGTACGCTCATCCATTGTGAGTGAGCGAATCGGCCACACTCGGCAAACAATATTGGCCGGCGTTTCTGGCATCGCCATCACCTGCAGATCATCACCATGACCGTGTTGCCCTTGCTCACGAATATAGGCATTCAAATCAGCAAGCATTTCTGGTGATGGTTCACCCGTATCAAGCAAAATGTAGGAATTGGCGGTACCTGGGCCACGTGGTGCGTTATGCTCGAAATACACGTTATCGTCGTTAATACCTGCGCGACTCGTTAGCAATGAACGGTAAGCTGCATCAATGTGCCATTTCGCCACCGCGCTCCACTGGTTGCGAATACGCAATCGAAGTTCATCATTGCTTTCTTTGTCTGCACCCGCCTCGGTTAGCCATTCAGCTGGGTTTGTTGCAGCTGCAACACCTGGTATCGCAGTTGGTAGAATGTGGTAGTAACCTTCACCAAGGTTGTAGGCTGCGCCTTCATTTTCGGCTTCCACTTCAGCTATGATCATTGTTTCGTTTTCTGGCAGCGTGGTATCAGCAAGCACACGAACTCGGTAGATATTGCCGTTAATAGGTTCGGTCTGAATCCAAGTATCTTTTGGAATTACTAACGTTGGGCCTTTTGCGGCAGCACGTTGAAAGGCGATCAAACCTTTAGCTTTGGTTGCCCCTTTGCGAGTCAGTTTGCACTGCCAAGCAAGTAGATCTAACCATTGGTCTACTGCAGTCGCGACAAACATATTTGGCAGAACATAACTCACCAATAGTGTATTGATGAGCCATAAGGTGACTTTCACAACAGCAGATTCAATCAAGCGCCAGAAAGGAGAGAAAGGCGAATCATTAGAGATAATGCACTCTTCCTTTTCCATCTCTTCTTTCAGCACTTTTTTCCAACTCGCCTCATCAGTGGGAATACCGGATTGCTTCACCAGTTCGGCGTAATCGGGCTTAGGAATATCAGACATTGGTTGTCTCCGAAGTTGTGATATCCAAAGTTACGTCACCAAAGTCTGTAGTCGTGGCGAAAACAAAAATGAGGCCTTCCTTAGGTTCTTCTAGTCGCACGGTACCAGGCACCAATCGCACGTCCTCTTCTACCAACAGCTCAAGCTGGGTTCGAATATCTGCTTTTTTAGATGGGCTGCGCTCAGCTATCAGCTCAACTGCCAAATTGCTTTCCAAAATGGCGTGCTTGATGTCTTGAGCGATGACGGCACGGTCTTGAATTAATACAGGGTTACGACCTGCATCCAGCACCACGTCACCGTTTTCGATTAGTAGGTCTTGATAAATCATCCGGCGATAAACTCCATTTCTGTAGCGAAGTCTTGCGGGTTGTTCATCTGCTGGGCGTGAATACTGATTGGCCCATAACTCGTGCTGCTGCTTGTGTACGAAGCTATGTTCTTGGCTGCACCGCCGGGTTGGATAGCTGCTCTTGGCGTGGCCTGCTGAACTGCTTGGGATTTCACTTCGGCCTCATCGCCACCAAAGCCTGGTATCCAATTCATGACTTTCTTCGCCATATCCCACAGCCCGCCCAGTTGCTCGGTTATCCAGCTGAACACCGAACCGAAAATATTTCGCAAGCTATCAGCTAAGGCGAACAAACCATCAAAGCCACTAGTATCGGTGAAACCACTCATTACCCATTGCCAGCCACCTTTCAGGAACTGGAACAATGCTTGGAAAGGTGCGGTAAGAAGAGTGATTGCCGACTCAAGCACTTGGAACCAAGTGGTGTCACCAAAGCTGGCTTTGAGATCATCCCAGTAATAAATCAGGGCTCCCACAGCAGCGATGGCCGCTACTACAGCACCTACTACCAAAATGATTGGGTTCGCTGCCATCACAATATTGACCGCCAACATTGCCGCCTTTAATACTGCTAACCCTTTGGTGATCACCAAGTTCATCCCCGCCCAAATTTTCATTGTCAGGGTGAAAGCCACCATAGCCTGCTTGCCAATACCGACCATCATGGTGAACAAGCCTCCGGCTGCCACTAAGCTCAGGACGGCAACGCCAGCAAGGCCGATGTACTTGGTCAGGTTCGGGAATAGCTTCGTCCAGAGCAAAACCTCTTTGCCGCCATCAGCAATGGCCTGAACAACGGGCAGAATCACTGGTAGCAATGCCTGACCGAACGAGGCACGAATCGCGAAGATAAGTTGCTCGAAGCGCTCCCACTGATCGGTCATGGCACCGGCCATATGCTCTGCAACATCTAACCCTTTAACATCACCTAGGTCATTTATGGAAGATGCCAACCCGTCAGTGTTTTGCATTAACAGCTGGATCATGGCTACCGCATCTTTCGTTCCGAATGCCTTACTTAGCTCAGCGCCTTCAGCAACAGAAAGCGTTTCCCCATAACGACCTTTGATCTGGTTGAGGATATCGACGATAGGAAGTAGCTGGCCTTGGGAATCAGTGAACGACATATTCAGCGCATCTTGAGCTTTTGCTGCGCCAGCAAGGAAAGAACGGTATTTAGTACCCGCCTCGCTGCCTGACATAGTGGCCTGCAAGGTGCCCAGAATCGCCATCTGCTCTGTCATACCCACGCCAACCGAGGTTGCTGAAGCTCCAACAGAGGAGAATGCCGCCGACATCTGATCACCCGTTGTCTTGAACATCTGAACGGCTTTTGCTGTTTGGCCGCCAAGCATATTCACCCAATCAGCCTTACCCATTTGGTTCGCGGTATTTTGAAAGATGCCGTACATGGTGCCGACATAGTTGGTAATCGTGCCGGTATCTGCTTTGGTCGCTGCGGCCAGCACACCCGATGCCTTAGTAAATTCAGCCAACTCATTACCTGCAAGACCGGATATTGCAGACTGAATATCATAAGAAGCCGCCACGAACTCCGTCGCTGACTTGCCATAATCCACAGCAAAGTTCAGTGCGGTGTCACTTAACTGCTGCAGCTGCTCGTCAGCTACTCCAAGTGATTTCACCTCACCCAACACGCGGTCCATTTCAATGGCCGGCATCAGCGCGGCCTTTAATGCTAATCCTGCTCCGGCCACGCCTGCCGCCCCTACGATCATGGTATGGGTGCCATCGCGGTAGCTCTGGCCCATATCATTAAATTGACGTTGAATGTTTCCCAATGGCTTGCTGATTTTGTCAATCAGCCCAACCTGAAACATCAATGCTTGCGGTAGGCTCATGAATAACAGCTTCCTTGCTTATGAGCTGAATGCTTTGGCAACTCCGTTCGCCGTGGACATTCGCATGTTTTCCCAGTAGTTCTTCTCTAACCAGATCGCCCTTGCCAAGTTGGCTTCGGTATCCGGCTCGCCTGGTAACCACTTACGCCGCCAGGCGAGCATCTTGCCGTAATCGTTACGATCTATTGCCGCGACAAGGCCATCTATTTTTTTACCGAAATTTCCAACTGCGGCGCATACTCAGCCATTACTGCAGCTGTGATTTGTACTGCCGCACCTGGGTTTGCATTGGTAATTTCTCGCAGTGCCTCTTTGCAGCCATCATCAACCGTGTTGAACAAGAAATTATGAGCAGGCGCCACCTTGTTATCTGGCATTAGCTCATTCATATAATCGTTGTATTCCACTTCCGATGGCTTAAACGCTAGCTCCTTGCTGGCAATGACTAACGTAATTAGTTGTTCATTCATGCTACTTTCCCTTGTTTAAGCATTTCTACAACCCGGTCAAAACCGGTATCAAAGTGGCGCTCTAACCTCTCCGCCATATCTTTGAGTTCTTCCTTGGTGGCGTGATGCTGTGCCACATAGGTTTTGTAATCGGACAGCTCTTTCGAAAGCCTAAAGAGGTAGCCGATTAACACGCTGGTTAGTAATGTGAGAAGTGATGCCAGAGCTACCAGCGCATTTAGCCAATTTGGATCCATACCTATTCCTTCTGTGGAATTTCTTTAAGGCGTTTACCCTGTAGAGAGGCGATCACATCATCGACCGTTGCCTGCATAACATCATTGGTGGTCAGGTTTCTCAGGGTTTCCAGCCCCCAAACC
Organism: Photobacterium rosenbergii; assembly: GCF_003026455.1. Classification (GTDB taxonomy): domain Bacteria; phylum Pseudomonadota; class Gammaproteobacteria; order Enterobacterales; family Vibrionaceae; genus Photobacterium; species Photobacterium rosenbergii. Next base: position 265,043 of record NZ_PYMB01000002.1, on the reverse strand, counting down.
ACACCGCGAGTGGCAAACCGTTCCAAAATGATTTTCCAGCCAATTTGAAAGAACAGCCCCTTTAAAACATCCAATAAAGTTTTAAGTAAAACGCCAGTGATAAAGTTCATGCCTTACTCCTGTTCCATCATGTGTAAGTAAGCGTTTTTGTAATCGGCTTCGGTGGCCTTGCCAGCTGATGTATTCCAATACTTCTTGGCATAACGCGCTAAACCATCCAAATCATCTGCTGCAGGTAGCGACTCTGGGAAACGGAGTAAATTCATCCTTGCGGCTGCTACTGCGTATTGTGGGCATACCACCATCATTAGCGGGTCATGCTCACCGATAGCCCCGAACATACTCATGGCATCCAGTAGATGTGGTTTCGTTTTCCCCAGCCATTCAATCAACCAGAAGAAAGTCGCTGGCTCCATTTGGGTGAAACCCAGTGCTGGCCCACGAACCTGTTTGGAGTAAGTCAGCTTTCCTGACTCATGCGCCACAATCATCATAATGAGTGCAATCGCAGCCTCAGTGTTCAGCTTCCCGTGACCGCCTGCTGCTGCATCAAGCTGATCAAGCACAGGCTTAATCACATAGTTAATAAAGCGTTTCGCGATATTCATAGACGTCCTTTGTCTGCTAGTTCCTGGCATGAAGTGCAGTACTTGCACCCCGGTACTTTCTCGCGGCGTTTTTCGGGAATCGGCTCGCCACATTCGCCGCATTCATGTGCGCTTTCCCGTTGTTCAATCGGGTGATACCTTGCCCGTTGCTTGGCAATCGCCATTTCAGTGAATTGGGCTTCGAAACGGCAGCCTTGGTCGATAACATCTGTCATTCCGTCCCCTTACTGAACCAAGCCTTCGGTTTCATCATCACGCAGATAAGGCGTTCCATTGATGCGAACAAACTTATGGCTCGATACTTCAAATGGCACCTTGTGAACTAAGGCGCTCCCACCGGTACCATCAATATCAAGTAGGTCAGACAGCTTAATACGGCATCCAAAGGCTTCGACCTTGAGCTCATCCTTATCAATCTTGCCGTAGAACATGGCATCAAAAGCCGGAAGCGCCCGCCATGCGCCGGCGTTCTTGGCAGCTTTACCGAGTAAGTTAAATTGCGCCGTGGTCAACTCAAGCTCACCAGAAGCCTCCACATCGCCATCGACATAGCCATCAGGTACACCGCTGGTTTTGTTGACTGCAGAGTTATCAGTAATTGAAAGGGTCACTTTCTGGGCCTTGAGCTTGATATCGCCCAAGGTGAAATGCATGTTCTTGCCAGATAAACGCATCGACATAACTTAGCTCCCTGCTCCATTACTCAAATCCAGTGCAATATTCACCACGATGTGTTTCGGGCAGTTATGCGGACGGATCATGATGCTGATAATCACTTTGGTTTTGGTCTCCCAAGTAATCATCACGTCCTCATCACGTGGCGTCATGATTTCACCTGGGAAGGTGATACCGCCGATTTCAGTCGTGAAGGCCATGTCAAACAACACACTGCGGAAATAGCTACGGTTCAGCTCAATGCTTGGCGGCGTTGAGTTGAGGATGCGGTCTGCAATACGGCCGATGGCCTTGAAGCGAATACGACGATTGGCCTTATGAACTGGGCGAACGTACTCCAGGTATTGATAATCACCGGTCTTGGTTTCCAACGTCATGGCATCAGACCAATAGATACCTTCGTAATCGGCATACCATTGCGGTACCGAATACCGGGCTTCTGCTAACGTGGCGATAGTAGACATTTCTAAAACTTTGCCCGCACTATCAACTGGCATCTCACTCAGGCTAAGCACTGACCCCGTCGTTACACGCATAGGTGAATCAGCAACAGTGACAGAGCGATCGCACAGCCGGCCACCAAGTACCCCGACGTTATTTCCATTGAGCAAAGGAACCGGTACTACCCAACGAGCAGCTACATCTTTCACCAAAGCCAACATAGCGGTTTCATAGTCCGACCAAGTCTGCGCTTGTTTATCAATGCCCTTACATGCAGCAAGTATGAACACCCAGCGACCTAGCTTGCTGGTCAACTCTTCGGCCTTTGACTGCAACGCATCAAAATCAGTTTTGTCCGTTACAGGATCAACAATTGCGATACCTTCAAAACTGTCTGTTAAGTTGGCGTTATCAACCGCTTCAGCCCACGTTTCAGCATCTTCACCTGCAGCCAATCCGTAGATTGCAGCAGTCCAGTTCTGTTTCCCGTTAAGCTGTGCTGCACGAACGTTGTCACCAAACGCATCATCAGCCACCACATCATCCAAATTGGTCATGGCGTTAATGCGAGTCACTTTACCTTGAAGTTCAGACTTACTGGTGGTGCCGATATACAGCAAATGCCGTTCAATCTCTGGCGGCGTCCCTTGGCCTAAATTGAGGTTGTTTACCTCTACCTTACCGATTCCCATTGTTTCAGTTCCTTCTGCGTGCCTGCTCCATGATTTTGATAAGCTGGCGATTCACATCCTTTTCTCGGCTTCCCAATATTTGGCGCTCAGCCAGTGGGATGCTCCATGACTGCTTACTTGGCTGGTTCGTCATTTCCCTGATGAGTAACCCTGCCTGACCATGGCTAACACTTTGCATGATGTACCGCAGAGAAGGTTTCTTTCGGCCTTTGCCGCTTTTCCTTGGTACCGTGTAGCCTAGCTCCCGTAACTTCCTAGCTTGTCCCTTAGTACATGAAGCCTTGTAGTTAGGCTTTCCCCAGCGTTTTCGCATTTGGGCAGCCGTTACCTTTTGTGTCTGCCCTGCGTGATGCCGGGCAGCAATTCGGCCTGTTAGCTTGTTCTTCCAAGTCAGTTCTAGGCGGTTGGCGTTCTTCACATAAGGCTCCAAGCCCTTACCCATTCGCCGCAAAATCTTGCCTTTCTTTCGATTCTGCCTCGGCTTTAATGCCCTACCTTTGACATCTCGCTGCTGGCTTATCCGCCGCCTAGCATTTGCTCTTTCCCATCGCCCAAGGGTTTTCAGTATCCAAAACCGCTTTTTGGGCGGCATCGCCAGCAATGCTAGCTTCTCTTCAAAATTCAGCCGGTCACGTTCATTGAGCTGAATCGTCGGGGTCATTCCCCACCTCGGCTTCTTCTGCGTAGTTAATAGGCACGGTCTGAACCCGATAGCTCTGCCCACGCCATGTGATTGAACCGTCTAAATCTGGAATCAACTCAATGGGCTCCATCATTTCTATTTCGATGGCGACATCCGCTACTTCCTGCGAAAGCATATCTACACTGACTTGCGGATCACCAAGTTCATATTCATAACGCTCGCTATCACAGTCAGATAACCAGCAAGACACCAACGCAAAGATGTTCCTTGGGTCGCATTTTTGATGAGGAAATTCCTCAATAGAAATCACTGCGGTGTAACGCCACTGGGCCGCCACATACCCACCGTTACCCCTATCTTCCCCGTCCACCTGAATCGTTGCCGACTCCTGCCAGGCATCAATCTTGTTTTCCAGCACATCGCTTTTCATATGGGCAAGCATGTACTCAGTGAGGTGCTGTAATTTGGTTTTGGTATAAACCTCTACCATCAGATCACCCCTACCGATGCACGACCCAATCCAAGCAGCAACCGGGTATCTCGATTGCTCTGGGCAATGAAATTATTCTGCTGTTCTTGGCTATCGGTGGCTAAGTTATTGGCTTCTTTGCGGCGGTCTTGAGTGGCAAATTCTGGCAGCAAATCGCCATGGGCACGGCCATAAACCGCACGCTTATAAATTGCGGTGTCATCGTTATCAAGTTGAGGCGGCTGGCCTTCGGCATCCAGTAACGACACCAACTGTTTTTTCACCGCTTTCGAGGCAATACGAATCGCCATTTCCATGCTGTCGTTATCAAATACGGTCGGGATACGGCGAACCCTACGAAACTCTTCGGTCGATAAATCCGGCCATCCATTGCCGGGAACGTTGGTATTCACATCCGTGTTTGATTTACCGCCAAAGCTCATCGCCTATCACCTTATGAACCGTTGAATAATTAAGGGTTAGCTGGCATCGACGGTTATTGTTTTCCATTGCTGGTCAACACCTCAGCCAGAAACCCTTGGAGGGTTAGGAGTCGGTCAACGCCCGCAGGCGCATATCTATTTTGTCTAAAACAGTTTTCACGCCACATTTAGGGTTAAATTCCTGTGCCTTCATCAGCAATTCAGTGGCCTGTTGTAACTTGTCAGCGCTCTCTACTGAACTCGGTAGTGCTTTGCCGTGTATGTCCCGCAATAGCAATAGGCCGCAGAACTTGAACCATTTAGCGGTTAGTTTTTCATTGAGTCGCCATTCATTACTGACTTTCTTAAAAACAGTTGAACAGTAAGGCTCAACACTGTTGCCCCGCTCGGCCTGTACCTCGCACCACGCCAACACTACATCAGCAGCGAAATGTGGCCAATCTCGCTTCACGCTATCCGGGGTTGGCTGCCCCTGCTCAATACACAAAAATGCCCATTCAATTGCCTGGTCAAACTGTTCTGTGTCGAACAGCCAGATCACCACATAAGCAAATACCTGGTTGGCAAACACATCGCCCTCAGCCAGATAGCGCTCAACATAAGGCATGTACTTTGGTAATAACTCGTTGCGCTTCATCGCAACCTTGTCGGCAATGCGGCTTAGCTGTTTAAGGCGCTTAATATCTTCCTCAAGCGCAATCAACTGAAGGTGCAAGCTAGAGTTTTCAGGCGCGATACCCGTATCCTTTGCCCGCAGCGATTCACTGCGGGCTTGTTTGATTTCGTTATCGCGAAGACAAGGTGAGTAACGAGCCATCTTTCACCTATGCCACAGGCTTAGCGCCAATGTGTACTTTGGTTTCATCGAAAGAGGCGTATGCCTTCATGTTGCCAATGGCATAACCTTCCCAGCGAAGATACTTGTTCTCATAAGCCTTTCGGTCTTGAACATGTTCAGCCTTACGATGACGAGTGCCTTTCTGGGTATAAACATGCAGGTTTGGCAGCATAGTTACGGACATACGCTTACCAGGGAAGAAAGGCGGTACGACTGCAGGGCGCCCAGCAATAGAGAACGGTAGATGTTCAGCCGCTTTCTTCTCACTTGGTGTGCCTGCTTCGTCATAAATTCGGGCAGACTCTTCCGCCACTAAGTCAGCACCAACCAAAATTACCAAATTCGGATTGTTCCGATACTGTGGCGGAAGCTTGTTGTTGATAAGGTCAGAGCCCATGGCATCCAACGTTTTGTAATCCCCCTTACCTTCGTAATCGAGATACACATCAACATCGACAATTTGGTCTGGCGCCTGATCTTTAATGATTTGCTGCCAACCTTTATTGACGTCTTCGCCATTTGGGTTCTGCGCAGGGTCGGTATCTTCGGCCACACTGGTACCGTTGAAGCCGATGCGCAAAATATCCAAAGCAAAAGCCTCGTTGGTAGACTCGTTCAGCAACTTCATGAACTCGCCAGCATTACCCGAGTTTGCCCACACACTCAGCGTGTCCCAAGTAATTGAGCAGTTAGAGTCAGTTTCGACCAACGCATAGGTAGTGCCATCAATATTGGCTTTCTTATGAAAACGGCCATCTTTAACTCGACCGGTATGCAGCCCCAATGCGCCCACTTCAACGGCTTGCCCGATGATTTGGTCAACATCTTTCATGGTGATGCGCTTCAGGAACGCAACAGACTCAAGAATCGCTTTTCGAAGCTGGGTTTCTTTGGGGCCTGTAATCGAGAAAAGGTTATCGACACTCGAAACGTTGTAAGCCTTGGCGAGCTGCTGGGCATACTGGTTTAGGTAGTTAAGAGCAGTTGAATTCAGCATGTCTTCTCCTTAAACCAGTGAATTGCAATCAAAGCCGTCACCACCCGATACATCAGGGGTGTTACTGTGGTCTTCTTCCAGTAACTGGCTGAACTGGTGTTGCATAGCCGTTTGCCCTTCAGCTAGCTTGGTCACCGCTGAAGTCAGTTCGCTGAACTGCTCTTCAGTAATACCTACTTCCGGCTTCTCGGGTTGTTTGGGTTCATCGGATGGCGTTTGCGCTCCACCACTGGCAGCAAAATGAGACTGCAATGTTTCTTGAAGCTGCCCCTGACCTTCCACCACTTGTTTAATGGCTTCGGCCAGAGCGTTGAACTGCTCCTTGTCCATGGGTTGTTCTTCCTTCTTGTTGCTAGCACTCTTGTCAGAGAACAAATTAAATAAACGACGGATGCCGCCTGCTTCCTCGTGCAGTTCATCCATAACTAGCAGTTCAGGCTGGGCATACATGCAATCATTAGAAGTGGAAAATAGCCGGATACGATCAGTACCCAGGCTTGCTGGTTGGTCGGTTATAGCCATACCCGCTAGGTAAGGTTTTCCGGTGTTGGCAAAGTTAGGTTTAATCTCGATTGAGGTATAAACCTTTTGGTCTTGTTGATTGAATTCGACCATCATCATGTTTGGTGCCAGCACAGCAAAGAGTCGCATCAATCCATCGACCTCTTCCGCTTTCGCCTCTAACACGTCACCACAGGCATACCAGCGCCAATGCTCAGGCCAAATCCTTGCACCATAAACGTCAGGGTCATAGTTCTCAGCCATATCAAGCAAGTCTTGCCTGCTGATTTCCCTTCCATCAATGGTGTCGCCTTCCGTGGCGACCCGGATCCATCCGGTTTTTAGCTTCCCTGCCATATGTCATCCATGACTAAATTTCATTCAAATGCACATCTAATCAAGGCAAGAATACGCACTTAAATAGTCAAAAGCATTTTGATTCATTCGGATAATTTCGGATTTAGCCAGTATCCGAATTTATCCGAATGAAACTGCGTCATTTGAATGATTCCGAGCTGTATGATTGCGTCATGGCATACTCTCCTGAAATCCGCGAAGCGGCCAAACGTCTCTATTTGCGACGTTGGACACCAGATGAAATAAGGGAAGAACTTGGGTTACCAAACACCCGAGTCATTTACTATTGGGCTGATAAATACAACTGGCGAGACATGCTTCGTGAAGAGGAAGTCGATGAAGCAATTGCCCGTCGTATCGTCATGTTAACCGACCTGGCAGAAAAGACGCCTAACCAACTTAAAGAACTCGACATGCTGATTGAAAAGCATGTGAAACTGAAGAAACAGCGAGTACTTCAACAAAAACAGGCCTCATCACCAAGTGATAGCAGCAATTCAGCGAAGAATGAGCAAAGCTCCAATAAGGGCAGCTCTAGTACTAAGAAGAAAGGCCGTAAGAAAAAGAATGATGTCAGCGAACTCACTGAGGCTGACTTCAAAACATGGCACGACAGCCTCTTTGCCTATCAACATGAAATGCGGAACAATCTGCATCAACGTATCCGCAACATCCTTAAGTCTCGCCAGATTGGTGCCACCTACTACTTTGCCGGTGAAGCATTAGAAAACGCCGTGCTGACGGGGGATCCTCAAATATTCCTGTCGGCCTCACGAGCCCAGGCGGAAGTATTCCGTAGTTACATCATCGCTATTGCCAAACAGTTCCTTGGGGTTGAGCTTTCCGGTAACCCAATTACACTTCATACCGCACATGGTGATGCCGAACTCAGGTTCCTCTCTACCAACAGCAATACGGCTCAGAGTTATCACGGCCATGTCTACATTGATGAGTATTTCTGGATACCTCAGTTTGAACGCCTAAACAAATTGGCTTCGGCCATGGCTACCCACAAGAAATGGCGTAAAACCTATTTCAGTACGCCATCAGCCAAGGGCCACCCTGCCTTTGGGTTCTGGACTGGCGACACCTGGAAGGGTGAAAAGAAAGATCGTCAAAACAAAGAATTTCCAAGCTTCGATGAGATGCGAGATGGTGGCCGCCAATGTCCAGATAGACAATGGCGTTACGTTGTTACCATCGAGGATGCGGCGAACGGTGGCTGTGACCTGTTTGACATCGACGAACTTCGCGACGAATACAGCGATGATGACTTCAAAAACTTGTTCATGTGCATCTTCGTTGATGATTCGCAGTCAGTCTTCAAGTTCTCACAACTGGAAGATTGCGGCGTTGATACCGCTAGCTGGCGAGACTTCAAACCGAAGAACGCCCGACCATTTGCCGCCCGAGAGGTATGGCTAGGCTATGACCCAGCCCGAACGCGTGACAACGCCACTCTGATCGTACTCGCCCCACCGCAGTTTGATGGTGAGAGGTTTAGAGTATTAGAAAAACACCACTGGCGTGGCCTCAACTTTCAGCACCACGTAGAGCAAATAAAACGTATCACTCAGCGCTATCACGTTACTTACATCGGCGTTGATATAACAGGGATTGGAGCTGGGGTATTTGATTTACTGCACAACCTATTCCCCAGAGAGGCCAAAGCCATTCATTACAGCGTGGACAGCAAAAACCGCCTGGTACTCAAAATGATTGATTTGGTTGAGAGCCAGCGTATTTGCTGGGATGCCGAGCACAAGGATATTGGTGCTTCATTCCTTTCCATCAAGCGCGGTGTTACTGGCAGCACTAACCAAATGACATTTAAAGCTGACCGAACTGAAAGCACCGGCCATGCCGACGCATTCTTTGCCATTGCGCACGCCGCCATCAATGAGCCTATTAACCACAATACGAAACGGAAGTCGTCATGGAAGACAATCGCAGCCTAACCAACAAATCATCTCAGACCATCGCCTTTAATATCGGTGAAACCTGGGACACTATCACTGGCCTTGATGCTCTGCACTGTATGGATGAAAGCGGAGGTATTTTCTTTGATGACTATAACGAGTTTTGGATTCCCCCACTCGACCGAACTTTGCTGCTAAAAATCAGTAAGTCGAACCCTTATCACGGACCTATCATTTTTAGCCGTAAAAACATGGCGGCTGAACTCATCCAACTTTCATCAGTTCTAAGCCGTGAAGACCTAGAAGCTGCGTTATACAACTTTCTTTTATTTGGTGACTGCCCACTACTAAAAATCCGTAACCGGCTAGGCAAAGTTACTCGATTGGTCACGCTTTCCAGCGTATGGATTAGGGTAAAGAAGAATGGAGATTTTGCTTACTTGCAGCGCAATGGCGAGCACCTTACCTATCGCAAAGAAGATGTGATCTTCATAAAGCAGTACGACCCATACCAACAAATCTATGGGGTGCCAGATTACATGGGCGGCTTACAGTCGGCCCAGCTGAATACGGATGCTACTTTATTCCGCCGCAAGTATTACAAGAACGGCGCCCACTGTGGGTTTATATTTTATGCTACCGACCCCAACCTAGACCCAGACAAACAGAAAGAGTTAGAAGAGTCGATGGCGGCCAGTAAAGGCGTGGGCAACTTCCGTTCTTTGTTTGTGAACATCCCAGATGGTAAGCCTGACGGTATCAAGATAATCCCTGTTGGGGACATCGCGACGAAAGATGACTTTACCAACATTAAGTCAGTCACCTCTCAAGACATGCTTGCTGCTCACCGATTTCCACCTGGGCTATCTGGCATTATTCCGGCTGGTACTTCTAGCTTTGGTGACCCATTGAAAAACGATGAAGCTTATAGAAAAAATGAGTCGATTCCATTAGCTAGAAAGTTAGTAGAAGCTATCAATCAAGATATTGATATTACGAAAAAACATTGTCTAAACTTACATACTTAACTGTACATAAAAACAGTATATAAGTTAGTATTAGAGTACTCCAACATCAACAGGGATATCTAACTATGGCTATGCGAATTCATTGTAAAGAATGCGGGAGCAAAGCAAGGATCGAGAAGACCAACTGGTTTTCAGCTACTTCTGCTGACTTGTACTGTTCGTGTAGTAACCCAGAATGTGGATTTAGGTTTGTGATGAGTCTGGGGTTTAGTCATAGACTATCACAAACAAACTCTAAAACTCCTTTAACCTAACTGTCTCAAAATCAAAGCGTCACCAATGCCTAAATTGTCTAACATTAATATTATTGAATAATAATAAAAATAGATAATAAATTATGAAAATTAGGCTTTCACTTGTATTTTCCTTATTAACATTAACTTCATGCGCAAATAATTATATCGAACTTGAAAATGATAAAAAGTTATACATAGCAAATAATGAATTAAGAACTCATGCAATATCAATATCAAAAGATGGTGAGCTTTTAGACAGTAGATTTTCACAAAATCATGGCAGCAAACAACTAATACCCAATACAAAAATAATAATTTCAAATAATCAAGAAGCCAATAAAGATATTATTGATAGTATGCATTCCATCTGCAAGAAAAAGTATATACAAGAACATGAAGGTAGATATATTACCGATATGATAAGTATGTACTTTTGCAATATAACTGAAAGCATATATAAGTTCAGCACTTTAAGTAAGGACGAAAAAAAATCTTTAGAGATAACTTGTAAAGATAATAAGAAGTTAGAAATACTCTTATATATACATGGAGGGTTAAATACCACGAAAGATTCTATCAATAGAGCTTATACTAAATCTGCAGATATAAAAAAAAGCTGTATTTACCCTATATTTATTAATTGGAAATCAGGTCCATTTACAACTTACAACGATCATTTATCTAGAATAAGACAAGGCGAAATATCAGATAGTGCAATATTTACCTCGCCTGTATACTTACTAACTGATTTGGCCAATTCAATTATTAATACACCTAAATCATGGGCAGTCGTAGGTTCTAACTCTTTTAATTCCACCATAGGTGCTAACTATACAAAATACCAATCTCCAGATTCGGAAACTGATGACTCTAAAGAAGAATCACAACCGTATGTCTTCTATACTAACAACGATAGTGAGTTTAGCTCAATCGGAAGGAGTTCATTATGGTTTCTAACTAGCCCTATTAAAATATTTACAACTCCTTTTGCATACACACTACCTAAACCCGCTTGGGATATGATGTTAAGAAGAACAAACACTCAATTCATAACTCCAAGTGATTTTACATCATTTAAAATTATTAACCCTTCTAACTCCAACAATACTGGCAATATTAAACCAGCTGGTAACAAAAAACCAAATATTAGAAATGGGAGAGGCATTTTAACAGAATTTATTACCTTTCTCTCCGATCATTTAAATGACAATAAACTTTATAAAGATAAGGAAATAGAAGTTACAGTGATTGGACATAGTATGGGGGCGATCGTTGTAAATAAATTAATTTCAATAAAACATGACCTTAAAATAAAAAACATCATTCACCTTGCCTCTGCAGACTCAATTGAAAACTTATTCACATCTGTAGTGCCATATCTACGAGATAATCCAAATACTCATTTCTATAGTTTAAGTTTACACCCAGAAAATGAGAATAGAGAAGTAACATGGAAAGGTGCTTTACCAAGTGGGAGCTTACTAGTTTGGATAGATGAGATGTATACAACTCCCGAATCAATTTTAGGAAAACGTTCTGGCCGTTGGGATAAAATGGAGAGAACCTTAAAGCTAATTCCAAAGGACAAGCAGATTGCTGAAAGAATGCACTTTAAGATCTATGGAATAAATGAAGCAAATTCAGCAAAGGGGATCATAAAATCACCGCAGAAACATGGTGAGTTTGGTGATACTGAATTTTGGTTAAAAGAAACATGGTGGACTGACTCAAACAATTAATATAAATGCAATAAAGCTAATCAATAGCACTTTAGATCATGCAATTTAGCATCAGCCAACAGCTCCCGCACCATCGCCAATTGGGTCGCATCAAGCGGCCCTTTCTTGTCTTCGACTACTAGCTTGATCAGGTACAAAGCCACTTCGGTACGATCTTCGCCGTATGTCTTTGCAGCTAAAGCCTCAACAATGAAATCAACTGCTTGCCAACTGATTGAGTGCGCCATCTTCATAACTCCTTGCGTAAAGCACTGTATGAATATACAGTATTATGTAAGCAGTTTACAGCACTGATAGGCAAAAAATTGACACAACCACCTGATTTTGATGAAGTTCTAATCAAAACACCGCGTTTAGAGATCTGTAATGGATGTCGAAGCCACCGATATTGCATCCAGGTTATGAGCACTCCTCCCCCTTGGAAGATGGCTTCTTCTCCCAAACCACACCCTGTTTGGCTTTGTGAGAGGTGCACTGATTTTCACGAACGACAGCCTTTCCGAGATTTTGCGAAGCAGCGTTCTCCGCGTTCTGTTTGATTTGTTCTTTAAGGGCCTTCAACCCTAGACCATCAAAACACATAGAGTTCGCTCCTCATTGTTGTAATTGGATAAGCAGCCCACCGGGCCGATATACAGGTTGGCCCCAACTCTTATGTACATGATCATAAACCTGCACATTGTTTGAATCCTCGACAAGCTTTTCCCAGCACAATCGGTACCTTGGGTTAAAGTGAGTCGCTTCACTTGGCCGGCCTTCAGGTACGGCCATTTCTATAAACTCATACATCAGGTATTCCCTATTTCTTTGAAGTCCAGTACTCCTTGCTTGGCGGGGTAAAGCCGCCTGCATGTACTGGGATGGATTTAATGATGTCGGCATAAGTCCGTTCTGGTTCCGGTTCTGGGATTTCTTCGTAGTCCCAACCCGGCCAGCCATCCTCATACTCTTCAACTACCTTCGAAATGCGAAGCTGCAGGCCGATATCCGTTTTATCGAGCCATACCTGCTCACCTTTGTTAGTTCTAATCTTGTCGCCCCTGGCGATAGCTGCTGCGCCACCTATATCAACCTCAATGCCATTCCGTTGAACATGGTTGAAAACAGTCCGTTTCACTTCGTTCAGTGGATCATTGAGATCCTCCGTACAGTTATTGACAGAACTCCAAGGGGCGCGGCTGTCGCCGCTTTTTGCAGACGCTGCACCTTTCTTAGCAATTACCCAACCATCGGCGCGCGATATCATGGTGAGATCGATGTGGTTGGTGATACCTTTTAACTTGGCAACGGCTTCCCCGTATTTGTTTTCCTGTGGTTTGTAGATAAGGCGCAATGGCTGTTCTTTACGGGGACAGAACAAACCGCCCATGGCTGCAATGAACATGCTCCAGCTACCGGAATCGGCCGCTACTCGGGCGACTTCCAGCAAGGGTTTCTCAGCTTTCAGCTCTAAGAATGATTTCACTGGCCGCTGATACTTCACACCAGCCTCTTTGGCCGCTGAGATACCCGCTTTGGTTTCCTCATCTTGTTCTAGCCGGCGCAACTCACGCCAGATAGAAACCGGAGGCCCACCTATCTGTTGAAACTGGCGAATCCCCCACTCACTCGCCCACCCTGTTACAGCTTCTGCTGTCACGTTGGCTGCCATACCGGCTTCTTCATCTTCTTCCACCTTAAAACCATCGACATTCTTAGCGATGTACTTGGCGATATAACCGGTGGCGCTCCCCTTTTCTGGGTCGATAGCTTTGTAGTCAAAGCGTGGGCTAATGCGTTTCGCGGTTTGCTCGATAAGGTCATGGTCAGTAATCGGAGAGAGCTGGCCTGTTTCTTTAACAAAGCAGCTAGCCCAGTAGCCAATATCGAAATGACTCACTCGTAGTTCAGAACGCTCTTCACGGGTAAAGTAGTCTGCTAACACAAAGCGAATCAGCTGCTCGTGCTCAGGGCGGAAGAAAAACAACATGTGCCAATGCGGTGTGCCATCGTGGTGTGGTTCACATACTCGAAAGCCAATGATTGGAAGGTGAAGGCGATTCAGCTTGGCACGCGCACGTGACCATACCTTACCTAGATATTGGTTAGTTTGTTTTGGGTTAGCACCAGCATACTTACGATTGCTGTGGGCCTTCCCTTTTTTGTCTTTAATAAAGGCGTGGTACTTACTGGGAGCCGTAGCAGTAAAGAACCCTCCCATTAAACCTTGTTCCTGCGCGATATCTTCAAAGCCGCGCATTCTTACCATTAACTCATGCCGGCGAATTTCAGGGTTAGATACAGATGCCTCAACAGCTTCTAACAAGGCAATCTCTTCACCTGTTATCTCGTTCTTTGCAATCATTTGTGCCAAAGCCCGCTTATTAGCAAGCTTGCGTTCTTTGTAATCACGCAAGCCAATACGGCTTAAATATGCTGAAACACCTTTGCGAACCTTACCGGCGATAATCCGGCAGTGTTCGCAAAAACGTTTGTAAGCGATTTCTAGTTTTCGAGCCCACCAATCATCGGAAATCAATCGAGCCATTTGGCTTGCCATCAAGACTTCTTGAACACGTTGCCCATATTGAGCTGGTGTTTCTCCCTTTTCAGGGGATATCGTCTGCATCGGTACGCCAACAGTGAAACCCCACTGATTGGGGATATTCATCATTTCTTCAAATACCGACTTCATAGAGGCGCCAGCCTCACTACCGGAAGACAGAATGTTGTGGCACTGAGCGGCAAGGTCATTGGCTAGTTTGCTACGCTTTACCTCATTACGAAGGTTTTCGATATACGTTGGAAACTGTGCGATGGCACTGGTGATCATTTGCACCTGGCGGCGTAGCCAGATATTGGCACTTCGGCTTTGGCCGTTGCGCTTTACATATTTCTCCCAGCGAAAGACGTATTGCTTGTAGAGGGAGCTGGCGAGATCACCAGGTAATGTAGAAACCAAGTTTTGAGCCCAGGTGGAATCATCCCGCCACAAGGCTGTGCGCCCTGGGCAGGAATCAATATAGGCTTTGGCTGGTTCTGGGTGGGTCGCTTCCATTACATTTTGCCACTGTCTGAAGCCCAAGCTAGGACATCACGTTTGGTACCCAGTACATCAACTCTTAGTCGCCTTGATACTCTATCAGTTGCACTCCCTGTGATAAGATTGTCTGACATGTGCCACCTACAAGGATTGTTCATGAAAACAGAACTAATTAACTCAGAAACAAAGCTCGCTATTGATAACCAACTTTCTGAATGGTTGCAGCTAAACGAAAAAGGAATTGATTCCGTTCCTTATAAAGCCGCTATTGTTGGTACAGATGGCAATGCATATCGAACCATTACTGTTAGCGGCCTTGATGGACTATTCAAACTATCGAATGACCTTTCGAGTTTTGGTCTAGTTGATTTACTAAAAGACAGTGCTCCTGTAAGGGGGTACGAAGCCATTTATGTGATGAAAGAAAAGTCTTAACATCTTCCTCTACAGCTTCATATTGGCCAGAACTTAGAGCTTTCCCGGCAGCTTTCAGTAACATGCTTCGTAATTCAGTTGAGTCATATTTCTTATCTACAAGCTGTACATATGACTCAACCAATTTCATGCACTCTTGTGTTGGCTTGAGTGCATTTTTGATTTCTTCTAAAAATGTCATACCTCAACAAACTCCTGTGCATCGACAATTAGAAAACCGCCTGCTCCGCTTCGCTTACGGATCACGCCGTTTCTTAGGTGCTCGCAATCGAACTTGGTGCATGCTTCAACAATGGCTTGCTGTTGAGTGTCTAAGTCACCCACTTCCATGTTCATCACTTCGCCGGTTTCATCATTTCGAATGATGCCGCCATCAGCACATAGGAATACCGCTAAGTAGTTCATGCGTTCTCCTTCTGAATGGCTTTGGCTTCGGCAATAACTGAGTTGCTGATATCGATTTGCCTTAGGGCATCAGCAGATGAGTAACGATGCTCTTCTAGGATGGGAACAAAGCAAACCATGCACTGAGTCATCTCGTTTAGGCGGTCGATAAGTTCTTGGTACATCTGCTCTTGTGTCATCATGCCGATACCTCGTTGAGTGAATTATTGAAGTGAAGTTCGTTGGTTTGCTGCCACCAGGTTTCAATTGCTGATGGCAGTGTGACCTGACGGTTGTGGGCAGCGGTAAAGAATAAACCGCGAATCGCGCCCAAGGCTTGGGTTTCAAGTTCGCTACCGTTTTCTGTGTTGTTGAATACACACATCCAGAACGCGAACCAGCCAGCGTAGATGTCGTCTTGGTCTATTAATGCAGGATCATGCGCAACATGGAGTGATTGGGCTTTTGCCGTATCCAAAGCAAACCACTCGCCAGTGACGTCTTCGATGTAGTTGAAGATGTTTACGAATACATCTTTCTGAGATGGACCAAGGCCGACCATATCTAAGGTTTGATTGAGTTCATCGGCCATCACCATGATATGACAGAGGCTCATGCTGCAGCCTCCAGCTTATCTTTTGCTTCAGCGATAAGCTCAAGCAGCTTGTCTTCGATTTCTAATAACTGCTGAAGTGGAGTGGCGTCGTCTTCAAAACTATTCCTATCTAGGTATACAGTCTTTCCATATAAGAGAACTGTCTCTGCTACTTCATAACTGTCTTCTCTTGAATTGACCGAAACACAAAAGGCAGAAGTATGCGCATAGAAGCCCAAATGTATATGGATGAACTTAATGTTGCTCAAAGCCAATGATGTAATTTCGCTGATGACATCTAAACAACCGCGTTCTTGGCTCATCTGCTCTGCAAAGGCTGTGCAGTCTTTTGCTAGTTTCTCGGCCTGTAATGCTAATTCACTTTTACCGTTTCCTTTCTTCATGGTGTTCTCCTAACCAAATGACTGCCCTTGTCGGGCTATTATCGAAACTCTTTTAATGAGCGATAAGCGAGTGGCTTAAGGGCATCTGCCAATGTGTTGATGGCTTGGTGAAGCTTCTTACGCTCGAATGGTGTTAGTTCATGGAGCTTCATTGGAATGTGGCGTTGCTTTAACCCCGCCGAGAAACATAAGGTGCGTTTTACTGACTCATCGAGGTTCTCGTAACTCAGCCCCGCCAGGCTTTTGCAATTGAGTAATTCATGACAGTGAGCTAGCGATTCTGATGCTGGCCTGGGGTATGACTGTTCAAGTTTTCGTGCTGCGTTTCCCATGGTTATCTCCTTATGAAAGACCCGGTAGTGCCATTGAACCAAACGCGTCGACCGCACAGGAAAGCACTGGTACAGCTTGAAACTTGCCTTCGACTTCATTCATTAGCATGACAAGTTCACGAACGGCGCATTGCGCGCGCTTCACGACTTGTTCTTTGGTGCGGCGATTAACTCGATTGGTGGCATTGATTTGCAAGGTGTGAGCACTGAGCTCACCGGTGGCTGAAGAAATCTCTAACATGCGATCAGTTAAAGATGTTGTTGCTTGCTCTGCGGTGGCAGCTGGCAATGGAACCGCGGTTAGGTTGAGTTCCCTTAATAGGCCATCGACCAAGCTGGTATCCATTTTCCCTGTATCAGGGTTATAGGTTGCTTTGGTGAGTAGCAGCAGCTCTTCAGCGAAAAGCTTATGGGGTTTGTTGGCATCTAACTTATTGCACTGCATTTGAGCATCCAAACCGAACTTTGCAGCCAGATGCTTAATGACATGCGTGTTGCTGAAGGTGGTGCAAGCGTTGAGGAACGCTGTATGTTTTGGACATTCATTTGCAGACATAGTGGGCTCCTATCCCAATTGCTATATTCAAATGACTTAGTTAAAACACATATGAATCCGCTTCTCGCATTAGGGCAACCATGTTGATGAGCGGTTTTTCTTTGGGTTTGCCCGGTGTTTTAGGACGGATAGGGAGCTTTCCTTCATGAAGCATTTTGTTGACCTGCCCAATTGTTATCCCTGTGATATCAGAGAACTTTTGTACTGTGACAAAGGGGGCAAGTGGTGCACTAAAGACTATTGAAGTTGATTCCATGGTGGTATCCTTATCTGTTAGTTCTCATTCAGCTTGAGTCAATTGCTTACCATTTAATTCATTTGACTCATATCTATATGGTGGATCGTCAATGGAATTAAGTCAACAAAAAATTGAGCCTTTTGATTATCAAGGGGGCGCCGACTTCATCAATAGACTTAAAGAAGTGTATTCAGTGAGTCATAGGATGGATCTCTCAAACATCATTGGTGTATCCAATGGAACAATGTCTACATGGAGAACACGTAACCAAACACCGTTTGAGATCGCTGTACGAGTACATCTTGCTTCAGGTGTTTCTCTTAAGTGGCTATTACTTGGTGAGGGGGATATGTATGACTCGAGCAAACCTAGCATTTCAAATGACAAAGTTGAGCTACCCTACTTCCTGCTAGATAACGGTGAATTGCTAGATAAAGGCAAGATGTTCTTTGATCCGCAGTTCCTGGAAGGAATGCCTGATGCTGAACACTTGATGCTGGTCGAGCATGAAGGAAAGAAGCTGTTTGTGGATACGAGCAATACGAAGGTAATTAGTGGAAAGTATCTCGTCGAATTCGATAAAATAAAAACGATCCTTGAGCTACATAGAGTTCCTGGGGAAAAAGTAGTATTTAACTTTGATAAAAATAGTTTTGACATTTCAATTAATAATATTGAAATATTAGGCCAAATTTTTGATATTGATGACTAAAAATATGAAAAAAATGGAACATTCTCAGTACATTAATGCAATTACCATAGACAAATTTGAAGAAGAAAACTTTAATAACGAATCATTAAACAGTCAATCATTGACAAACCTAAAAACAGTTAATTTGTTTGTTGGTGCAAATAATAGTGGCAAGAGCAGACTTATTAGACATATCTACAAAAACAAAATATTATCTATTGATTCAGATTCATTGCAACTTGAATCTTATAAAAGCCATGTGGTTGAAAATATTAAAAAAATAAAGGATGAGAGTTATATAAACCCGGAAGATTATTTGCATAATACACTGAACGAACTTGCAGTTTCAACAGCTGAATCAATTGATAGCGGCCATTTTTGTAATATTAAAAAAGAAATTGATGAATTCATAATGACTGCCGGAGAAGGCCTCAGCTTCTCTAATAGAAAGGATGAGTCTACATACTATAAGGAAATATTTAAAGATTTAGATGAACACATTGAATTTGAATTTATTAAACCAATAGAAATAATCTTTAACAAATGTTACCTGCCAATATTAAGAGGACTTAGGCCGTTAAACAATCTGAAAGAAGATGATGAGCATATTGATCTTAACTTAAAGAGAACAATCGATGATTATGATTTAAGTTGTAGCCATAATGAAAAAAATAAATTCATATCAAATATAATAAAAAACAATCGTATTAAAAATATCATTTTCACAGGTTACTCTATATACTCAGATTTAGTTGAACTGCTAATGGGAGGGTATGAGAAACGTAGTAAGCTAGAAAATTATGAATACTACCTATCAAAAAACTTCTTTAAAAATGAAAAAGTTACTTTAAGTCCAATAGAAGGCAAAGATGTAGTAAGTATCAAAATTGGAAATGCTGATGAACGTCCTATTTATGAGCTTGGTGATGGTTTACAAACAGTTATTATAATTACCTTTCCTGTATTTACAGCCCCAAGGCCTACATTATTTTTTATTGAAGAGCCAGAAACACATTTACACGCAGGTTATCAGCGCGGTCTTATTGAAACACTCGCGTCACAAACTGAGCATAAATTTTTCATTTCAACGCACTCTAATCACATTATTGATATCGTACAAGAGCGTGATGACATATCCATTCAAAGAGTTTTTCAAAAAATAGAAGATGATAAACACATCACATGCATTGATAGTTTATCCAAAGAAGCAGAATTGCTATATGACTTAGGCGTAAGGCCTTCATCCGTTTTTCTTGCAAATTGTTCTATATGGGTCGAAGGAATCACTGACAAATTATACTTACGAGAGTATATGAAGAAGTATATTTGTAAACTTCAGGAGAATGATAAAAAAAACAAGCTTAAAAATCTAAAAGAAGACCTTCATTATATTTTTACAGAATATCAAGGTAGCAATATTACACACTGGTATTTTGGTGAAGATGAAAATTATGAAGAAGAAACTACCTCTGCAAGAAAACTCTGCTCAAAAGCATTTTTACTTGCAGATGGTGATATACAAGCTAAAGGTAAAAGAGTTGAAGAACTAAAAAGAGATCTTAATGATAGCTTTAAACTATTGGATTTCAAGGAAATAGAAAACTACATTCCAGAAGCTATATTAAAGTTAGCTTGTAATGAGTTATGGAATAGCTTTAACTCTAAAGGTGAATCAAAATTCAACCTAGATGCAATTAATCAAGATGATTACGCTAATATGACTGGAATTGGCGCTTATCTTGAAACCTTTGTTTCTTCACAACCAAGTGATCGTAAATTCTTCGAGAGTAATAGTGGAACTATAAAAGATAAAGTGAAACTTTGCCGTATTGCAACCAGAATGATGAATGAACGAGATGACTGGGAACTTACACCACAACTTAGTGAGCTTTGTGAAAGTATTTACGCTCATATTCTAAGGTGCAATTATGGCTGATTTCGAAATTGGTAAAATTTATCACCGAAAATCTGAGATTCATGGACCTTATAAAGGCCAAGCCCAGGGTGGAATCTCTACCCCATCTGATTTCGATGTCATTTTCATCTTTACTGGTGATGGTGGTGAGCAGCATGGCTATGCTGACCACTTCACTGAAGAAGGCATTTTTCATTACACCGGCGAAGGCCAAGTCGGTGATATGGAAATGGTCCGCGGTAACAAGGCTATTCGTGATAGTGGGAAAACTGGCCGCATTATTCATGTTTTCGAGTACGTAAAGAAAGCTTACGTTCGCTACAACGGTAAAGCCGAATGCATAGGCTATCACGAAGAACAGAAGCCTGACCGCGAAGGCAATATGCGTAATGCTTTTGTTTTCCACCTTATGATGAATAGCTCAGATGAAGCAGTTATAGAACCAACTAGCCTAACGTCTGAAGTTGAAAGTGATAAGGCAACCAAGGAAGTTAAGAAAAAGCTTCGTAAGCTGAAATCGCTGGAAGACCTGCGAGAAGCTGCGCTTCAAACATCACCTAAAACTTCTACGGAATCTGAGAGAAAAGTTGTTAACTACTACCGTTCGGAAGCTTTGAAAGCTTATGTTCTAGCAAGATCTGGTGGTAAATGTGAAGGTTGTGGCGACGATGCACCATTTAAATCAAAGAAAGGTCCTTACCTAGAACCGCACCATGTTCATCGCCTAGCTGACGGTGGCCCCGATCACCCTAAGAACGTTATTGCTGTTTGCCCCAACTGCCATCGCCGAGCCCACTACTCTATCGATGCCGTTGAGTACAACAATAGCCTGATTGAAAAGCTGAGTCATATAGAAAAATAAGCCGCGAAAGCGGCTTATTTATTTAGAGGTAAAACTAATCTTTATCTAATTCAGCTGCGATTTCATAACCGACAACTATTGCAAGAGACAATAATAAAAAGTTCATATCACTCTCCTCCTTTGTGAGGTAGATTTCTCCTAGCATATTTACCTATTTCTTGGGCTGTTTCTTTATCAGTCGCATCTTTAACTACATGGTATGTAGTTGCCCCAATAGCAAGGCCTGATATGACTGTAATAACGTCAGCCGTGATTTTGCTAATTAAAATAGTTATAAGCATAGTTAATCCTAATAAATTACAGTATTAGATATTGCTAAAAAGCAACAAATGGTAACCACATGAAATTCATGCAGCATGGTAACGCTCGCATTATGCAAACGAAAAGAATACCATCGATTATCTATACTGGTTTATCATGCGGAGAGTATCGTACCGCTATATGTAGCTAGTAAAAGGCCTTAAGAGAAATAGGCAGGAATGCAATGTACTCTTTATTAATAAAAATATATTTAGCATTTGAAAGACTGGTTCAGCAATACTAAACCTTACTCATTAGTGACTTTAGTTTGATAAAGTCTGTTACGCAAATTTTTTTCACTCATACATGAAGTCTTCACAATACGATTTGATATAAGCATGAATCACGAGCTTACCTGCGGGTTCTCGTCGATGTCCCAATTGTTTTAAGGTTTCAAGCACTTTACTAGTAATCTCTTGATTAGTTGTGCCATTGTCAACCCTGTAAGCTGCCTCTTGGTATATAGCCCTTTGCCCTTCCATACCATCAACAACACCAAGGATATAGATCATTGCATATTGAAAACCCCTATCCCCTTGCTCACTAATAGCAATAAGCTTGTCTGTTTTCATGCCTGTCCAGGCAACTTCTTGAGTATGCGCGCTGGCCGAAAGAACGATGGAAAGCAGCAAAAATATCATCTTCATCATTACGCCACCAATATCGCTCGTCCATCAACACTCACCTGAAGTAGCCCACACTCAGACACTAACCATTCTTCATTTCTACCAAGCATTTTCAAAATCCATCTGATCATAATTGCCCCCTTAGCCTAACTTGATAGAAGCAGTGAAATGCCAGAATTAGTAATGATTTCATGTGATTTGCGTGATATTGCACAGCATAAAAAAGCTTTAAGCATATGAATTACATAAAAGAGAGAGGCTTCTTGTATGGCTTTGCATATTGAAGCCTTAGTATCACAAGGGTTAATATTCACCAAAACATGACAAAGGTGAATTTTTATGAACAAAAGAGCGCTTCTACCGGCATTATTATGCGCCTTTACAAGTTCTTCTTTTGCTTCTGACTGGGATACTCGTACTGTAACTTGGACTGAAGAAAATCCGCTGAGCACACTTACATTCATGATGAAAGGTGAAGACATTGAAACTATTAAGGTTGTTGGTGCAGAGATCTCACACTCTAAGCAAGGAACTCAACGCCTTTACTTAAGCTTCATAGAAATAGCTAATGATAATTCTTGCGATCCTCAAAATACGCCTGACAACGTCGTTGTTCGTGTAAACGGCCAACCGATTAATATGCACCAAGCTTGTGAATTAGCGGACGGTATGGCTCTGATTCAAACAACAGCCTTATCTGACAAGGGAGTAGAGTTCATGATGAATGCGTTTAGTAACTCACCAGATACTGTACAAGTTGAATACCGCTCTTTCAAAGCTGATGTTTCTGCTGTTGGCTTTACTAAATCTTGGAATCAAAGTGGCGGCGACGCGCTTTAATGGCCTGATTAGAATTGATGAGGAAGCCTAACTCAAACAGGCTTCCACAATTAACAAACTTCATCTAGTTAATAAGTAAATTATTACTCCAAATCCACTTACAACTAAAAGAGAAAGTACTGCTAATGATATGGATAGCATCTGTACTTTCTTTTCTAAATTGCTTACATCAACACTTGATTGATAAACTGCTTTTTCATGTTTATCTGGTGTATATTTCATTGCTTCGCTTGCAATTAGACCACCTGCGGCACCACCAAAAGCTGTTGACGATAACAAAATTATCAATTTATATGATGGGTCTAACAATTCCGAAATCTGAACATCAGTTTTTTGTTCGGCTACAAATACGGCTAAAATAGTTGAAAACGCCACTCCGTTGAGTAGCATCATAAAGCCTTTTTTAATATGAGGCTGATTTAACCATATTGTTGACTTAATAATAAGAGTAAAACTAAAAACCAATAGGATTAACATTACTTCCAATTGATTAAATTTTAATCCTGCAACTAGAGCGAGTATATATATAGCCCAGCCTGAAGCAAGGATCTTCATGTCGTCCCTTTTATAAAAATCATCCTTCATTATTAATCCCTTATCTATAAATCAAACTCATTTCTGTGATATGACAAACATTTAACTGATGGCCATTCACTAGCATCTTTTGGTAGTTTAATTTTTTGGGTTGAAAGCTCTTCATAAACCGTCCCCATAAGGCTGTCATTAACAATCACTGTAAAGTTAGATTCATCTATAGCAATTAAGCCTAAATCCCATAGAGTATGGATATCTGCCCTTAACAATATTCCATTAGTAATATGGTTAGATTCCTCTCCGTTGTAAGGGGTGATATGAGCGGCTTCCAATACACTTTCAACGTTTGTTCCAGTGATTGCACACGCACCACCATAGGCACGAATTAGCGAGTTCCTAAATCGCTTTTGTCCTCTTCGCTTACAGATACTCTGGAAAGTTTTCTCACGCCCATCTTCTGTCGAGCTTGGTTCATAACCTTCTGTTTTATTGTCAATACCTTCCAACTGAGTTTGGTACTGGCCATCTGTGTAGGCTGTATTAACTTTTCCTTGGGCACTAAAGCCATCAATTTTAAAATACCCATCCTTCCACTCACTGATTAATCCTACCCCTTTTACCAAGTAGGTCACTTTCTGTGGTTTCTTAGTTTGCTGTATCACTACAGCGACAGGTACTTTATCTTCCATGCATTTCAACAAACCTCTATTTGTTGCAAACTTATCACGCTCACTTGGCTCATGACCTTCTTGAAAGTAGTAATAGGTCCAAGTTCCATCTCCATGATCAACCGGAGTTCTATCAGCATAAGGACCATTAATTATTTGCTTTACAGAAAGCGCGTACTTACTTTCAGCAGGCTTGTAGATACCTTTCGGTATCATAGCAATCATGAAGTCTTTACGATTTAGCTCACTCCAGGGAACAATTTCGCCTGCATGATCTGCAGCCCACTGCAACCGCTTTAGATGTGATTCTTCAAGGTTAGGGTAAACAGCTTTATCTAACTGCATGAAATGTCCCCTTGTTTCTATTTGCACCAATAGACATTGATTTGAATGGAATTGCATATATGATAACTGTATGAACATACAGGGTAAAGGGTAATGGCGGTTAGAAAACAAAAAGATGGGAGCTGGATGTGCGAATGCTACCCTCATGGCCGACAAGGAAAACGAGTAAGAAAGAAGTTCGCGACTAAAGGTGAAGCAACTGCTTTTGAACGCTACACGTTACGTGAAGCTGAAGATAAGCCTTGGCTTGGCACTGCTGACGACAAGCGCCGGCTGTCTGACCTTATCGATCTTTGGTATCACTACCACGGCAAGAATATAAAAACCGGTAAGATGTACCTCAAGATGCTACAGAACATCTGCCAGCAAATGGGCAACCCTATTGCTGCCAAATGCAAAGCGAAGGATTACACCGAATACCGGGCTAACCGTACCAACATCCTAATGGGTGATGGACGTTCTATTGCAGCCCAAACTCAGAACCTGGAGCTGACTTTACTCAAGGCTGTGTTCAATGAGCTTATTCGTATTAAAGAATGGCCGCTACCTAACCCGTTTGCTGATGTGAAGAAAATTAGGGTTGATGAATCTGAACTTGCTTTCCTTTCCCCCGAAGAAATTCGTACCCTGCTTGATTACGTCGGTACCCAGAACAATCCGGAAGACATGACCAACGTAATAAAGGTGTGCCTGGCTACCGGAGCTCGCATTATGGAGGCGGCGAACCTCAAAGGCTCTCAACTCTCCAAGTACAAAATCACTTTCACCAATACCAAAGGGAAGCGTAATCGTACCGTGCCTATCTCAGCCGAACTATACGATGCTATCCACAAGCCTGGTAATGGCCCTCTTTTCTCTGTTAACTACTTTCCTGTTTATATGCGATTACGCAAATGCTTTCCTGAACTCCCTAAAGGACAAGCTACCCATGTGCTCCGCCATACCTTCGCCAGCCACTTTATGATGAATGGAGGAAACATCTTGGTGCTGCAGCGAATCCTTGGTCATCGCGACATAAAACAGACTATGGTTTACAGCCATTTCTCGCCTGATCACCTTCAAGATGCTGTCACTAAGAACCCTCTTAACTGCCTGTAATTAAGCAAATTATTGATAATAAAAGTGGCGACAAAGTGGCGACAGAGAAGAAAAAACACGTCGTAAATTGCTGAAAATAGCAGAATCCGGGGTTATCTAAGTCATTGATAAAAGATCTATATTACTGTTTTTATTGAACTTATAAAAAATCACTAATACTAGCGATGGTAAATATTGCCCCCTCATGTAGGGGGCCTTTTTTTGCCTGCTTCCCTTCCAATTTTTCTTTCTCACTTTCCAGAAATTAAGCCAGCACTACCCCGTTTGCTCTCTATGTTTATTGTTACGTAGGTATCTCTCGGAGTTCGACCTGTATGCGCTGGCTACTTATCATCACCCTTTTCTTCTCCTTGTTTTCGTTTGCCGAAGAGGCAGAACCAGCCCCGGAGCCAAAACCTGATGAATTTGCCAAGATAGAGCAAATGGAATCGGAAATGGCTGAACTTTATAAGGAATCCCAAGGGAAAACAGGCACAGCCAAAAGCATCATTGATATGCAGATGCTGAAAAAGAACGAAGATATCCGCGCAGAACTACAAAAACTGATCAACAACCGCACGGAAGAGAACACCCCGAGAGTCATAGGCTTTGTTAATGACCAGATAGAATACCTCACCCTCGCCATTGATTTCCTCGCCGAGCAAGTCACCAAGCTACAAAGCGATTTAGACAGTGCCGACCAAGAGCAGAAGCTGATCATCCAAAAAACACTCCACGAAACGACGGCTTTCTATCACACTATTCTCGGTGAGCAATGGGCCAACTTTGGTTGGCTGGAATTACTGGGCAAGCCTGATGATGAGCAAAAAGCCCAACTCATCAAAGAGATCGAGCAACGGCTGGAATTTCTTTCAGCCAAACTCTCCTTTGATAACCAGCAGGAAAACATGCTAGCGGGCCAGATCAAATCTGCTGCAGAAGAGGAAAAGGCATCCTTACAACTACAATACATTCTTGCCCAGAGACAAGTGGTCGGGGATATAGAAGGGTTACAGTTTATCGTCGACCTTGCTAGCAAGATGGGGATCGACACGACAGACTATACCAAACAGTTATTTGTTGTCTCAGGCAACCTGACCAATGAGATTTTAGATATCAAGGTGCTGTGGTCACTCCTTTCAGATGGCCTCAAAGACTTCCGAGACTGGTTGGCCCAGAACACCCCTGCGGCGCTGTTCAAGTTGTTTGTTTTCTTGGTCATTATCTTTATCTTCAAGATTTTCAAGAATATCACCCGGCGGATTGTCACCCGTGCGGTCTCCTCACCGACCTTGCGCATGTCGCAGCTGATGAAGGACTTCTTCATTTCTATTAGTGGCAACACTGTGTTGTGCATTGGTATCTTGATTGCCCTCTCTCAAATTGGGCTGAATCTAGCCCCTGTTCTAACCGGTTTCGGTGTTGCCGGTGTAATTATCGGTTTTGCTTTGCAGGACACCCTGTCTAACTTCGCATCCGGTATGATGCTGCTGATCTACCGCCCGTTCGATGTGGATGATTTTGTCGAAGCTGGCGGTACATCCGGTAAAGTGAGCCATATGAGTCTGGTCAGTACCACCATCAAGACCTTTGATAACCAAATCCTTATCGTTCCGAACAGTAAAATTTGGGGTGATACCATCAAAAATATCACCCACGAAAGGGTGCGCCGTGTCGATATGGTCTTTGGCATCGGCTATGGCGACGATGTAGAGAAGACAGAAAAAGTCCTTGAGGCGATTCTCGCCGATCACCCAATGGTGCTTCGCTCACCCGAGCCAACCATCAAACTGCATGTGCTCAACTCCTCTTCGGTAGATTTCATTGTCAGACCTTGGGTCAAAACCGAAGACTATTGGGATGTCTACTGGGATGTCACCCGGGAAGTGAAAATGCGCTTTGACAGGGAAGGCATATCCATTCCGTTCCCACAACAAGATGTACATCTTCATATGATAAAAAAAGAACAAGATTAAATGACGCAGGCTTAACATTTTTTCTTTTTGTATCGTATAAACTACTATCTTGTTTAGTGTTTATGTTTTCTTCATGGACTAAAACATAACCAAACCTGAATATTGTAGGGTTTAGTGTGATTTTTTTATATTCCCTCACACCAAAATCTGATATATATTGTAAAACAAGATAAAAAACAACGTACAATTAATTCTCTAGCTAATGTATTCAGGGGAATAATACTTGGCTGGACAGTTATTAGGACTTCTGGGAATTTATAATGATGAAGAAACGTTTTCTTGCAGCTTTAGCCGTACCTGTGATTCTTGCCGCTTGTGCATCAAACACTGAAAGTGAGCCGACTACCGCTATGATTACGAATACTGACCTTGCTTCTTTCAACTGGGTACTTAATAAGGTTGACGGTAACGCACTTGAGCTTGCCGAACCATTCAAGGCCCCTAACCTTCAGCTATCATCTGATCTAGGTGCCAACGGCCATGCTGGCTGTAACCGTTACTTTGGTCAAGCTCAGCTTAACGAGGGTAAGCTTCGCATCGAGAAAATGGGGATGACCATGATGGCTTGCCCAGAGCCAGCCATGGA
This sequence comes from Photobacterium rosenbergii, assembly GCF_003026455.1. Taxonomy (GTDB): domain Bacteria; phylum Pseudomonadota; class Gammaproteobacteria; order Enterobacterales; family Vibrionaceae; genus Photobacterium; species Photobacterium rosenbergii. The sequence continues at coordinate 237,071 of NZ_PYMB01000002.1, read as the reverse complement.
ACTAGAGCGCGTGATGAGCGCAACGCTAATGGACTGGAGTACCGCGACTGTAGCGGGTAACCAGCTAACGCTAGCCGGTACTGAGCATACGTTAACCTTCACTCGTACCGAAGCTGAATAAGCAATCCAACGGTTGACTCAATACTCCTGCTTCATGCAGGAGTATCATACCGCTTTATGGCACTAATATTAATTCACAAAACTTTCATGTTTTATGTTGTGCCATCATTTCATTTATCTTCCGCTCTAGCTAAAACCATCAAACTATAAACTTTTTCAATGGGTTAGTTTTAACTAATCAGCTCATCAAAACTATATAATATGTTATCAATAACAACTTAATGATGAGATACTAAATTAAAGTTTTGTAAATCATCACAATAACGATTTTTTATCATCTAAGCTTTATGTACCAAGTAATTGGTAATCAGGAAATCGGTACACCTTTCAATTTTGCTAAGGTAGGCTGTTATGAAAAATATCGTGTTAATTATTGTTGGGCTTTTTATTGCTAATTCAGCTGTCGCATACGAGCTCCAAGGCCGCAATGACAACAGTGAAGTATCACCTCAAAAAGTCGAGTACCAACCATCCAATTATGTCCCCAATAGTAAAGAGCTACAGGGCCAAAATGAGCGTACTCATTTCCCTGAGCTAAAAACTAAATATACTAAATCGGACTATAAACCTAGCTTCGAAGATATTAAAGGTCGCTCGTAATAATGCAAAGCCCCTGAGGTTTTCAGGGGCTTACTCAGTGTTTATCTCAAACTTAAATACCTGATACTATACTGCCTTCAAATGATACTGCTGCCGCAGCACTTTCGCTGCTTCAACCAGATTAGTAAGCGCAGCCTCTGTTTCATTCCAGTTCCTTGTTTTCAAACCGCAATCAGGGTTGATCCACAAACGCTCTGCTGGAATTTTAGCTTCTGCCTTCTCAATCAACTCAACGATCTGCTCAACCGTTGGAATATTCGGCGAGTGGATATCATACACGCCTGGACCAATTTCATTCGGGTATTCAAACTCTTCGAAAGCATGTAGCAATTCCATATCAGAACGTGAGGTCTCAATCGTGATCACATCTGCATCCAAAGCCGCGACTGACTCAATCATGTCGTTAAACTCGCTATAACACATATGGGTATGGATCTGTGTTTGCGGCTCAGCGCTTGCGGCAGAAATCTTGAAAGCTTTAACTGCCCAGTCTAGGTAATCCTGCCACTGGCTAGCCTTCAGAGGCATACCCTCACGAATCGCAGGCTCATCAATCTGAATGATCTTAATCCCCGTTTCTTGCAGATCTGCCACTTCATCCCTTAAAGCCAGAGCAATCTGGTTAGCAATTGCTTCCCGGCTTAGATCTTCCCGTGGGAATGTCCACCCTAAGATGGTCACAGGGCCAGTCAGCATGCCTTTAACAGGCTTATCCGTTAATGATTGGGCATATTGCGCCCAAGAAACGGTCAATGGCTTTGCTCGATATATATCAGACACAATCACTGCTGGTTTGACGCAACGTGAGCCGTAACTCTGTACCCAACCAAAGCGGGTGGCGGCAAACCCTTCAAGCAACTCGGCAAAGTACTCCACCATATCATTACGCTCGGCCTCACCGTGGACCAACACATCTAGGTCGAGCTTGATCTGACGCTCAATCGCATCACCAATGTGCCCCTGCATGGCAGTAACATAATCTTGCTCACTCAACCTTCCGGCTTTGAAGTCCCGACGCTGAGTACGAATTTCATTAGTTTGTGGGAAAGACCCAATGGTTGTTGTCGGCAGTAGCGGCAACCCTAGCGATTGGCGCTGAACGCGAGCACGCTCCTGGTAAGGCAACGTTCTTTGAGCCAAACCGTCCGTGATAGCTTCACTACGCTGTCGCACTAGTTCATTGTTAACCAATGCATTGCTTGCTCGCGCTTTGATCGGGGCGCTGTACCGGACACATTCATCAATGGCAATATCATTGCCATCAATGGCTTGAGCTAGAAGGGTCAACTCACGACATTTTTGCTTAGCAAACGCTAACCACTGCCGTACCTCCGGGTCAATTTCGGTTTCCAAATCGAGATCCATTGGACTGTGCAGCAACGAGCACGAAGAGGCCAACCATAAGCGCTCACCCAGCAACCTTTTAACTGGCTTCAGCCTTTCAACCAAAGCCGCGAGATCTGCCCGCCATACATTTCGTCCATTAACGACGCCTGCAGAGAGAACCCAATGTTCAGGCAAGCGCTTTACAACTTCATCCAGTTGTTCTGGTGCTGCAGTGATATCCACATGAAGGCCATCTACTTTAAGCCCTACTATCGCGTCCAGTTGGTGAGTAATGTTATCAAAATACGTTGTCAGTAAGAGTTTGGGGGCACCATGAAGCACCTGATAGGCAATTTTGAATGAATCGGCCCACTCTTTGGGGAGTTCCAATGCCAATACCGGTTCATCAATCTGCACCCAATCGACACCGAGCTTTGCCAGTTTGGTTAAGATTTGCTGATACGTCGCCAATAACCTTGGCAAGAGCGAAAGCCTATCAAAACCTTGCTCTTTTTCTTTACCCAACCATAGATAAGAGACAGGCCCCAGTAGAACCGGTTTTACTGCATGCCCTGCTTGTTTCGCTTCAGCGATTTCTTCGAACAACTGCGGCCAACTAACATTAAATTCATCGTCAGCGCTGAACTCGGGGACGATATAGTGATAGTTAGTATTGAACCACTTAGTCATATCTGATGCTGCACAAGCGCAACCTGTTGGTGCTTTGCCCCTAGCAACCCGGAAAAGCGTATCAAGGTCCGGAAAGCCACTACGGTGGCGTTTAGGCAAATGGCCCAGCAGCATACTGGTACCCAAAACATGGTCGTACCACGCAAAATCACCTACCGTGACGACATCAAGCCCAGCACCGGTTTGTTCCCCCCAATGACGGTGTCGAAGCAGACTACCGACTTCCTTAAGCTCAGCCTGTGAAATCTCACCCCGCCAGTACTTTTCCTGAGCAAATTTTAGTTCACGCTGGCTACCAATTCGCGGGTAGCCCAAAATGTGTGTCGTTGTTTTTACAGTCATTATTAATCCGTCCATGCTCGTTTTCTGTTGTTGGATTAACAATGACTCACGCCCTGACTATGAGCAATTTCTTATGATTAATGTTTATCTTGAATAAAATTCATATGAATAAGCTTGTTTATTTCGCTATAAAAGAGCATTTAGCCGTCTAGATGTTTACACATCCGTTGTTTACCGTTACATTAAAAAGCGTTATAGGGACAGCAGCAAGCGGAAAGCATGAGGAAGCGATTTGATTGAAATTAAGCACTTAAAAACACTCACAGTGTTGAGGGACACCGGATCGTTAACCGCGACAGCCAACACACTATGCCTGACCCAGTCAGCATTGTCCCACCAGCTAAAAGATTTGGAACAACGACTGGGTAGCCAACTGTTCCTGCGCAAAACCCGCCCGGTGAAGTTTACAGCTGAGGGCGAGATCCTTTTGCGGCTTGCCGATGACCTCTTCCCGCGACTCGCTAAGGCTGAGCATGAGCTCGCTAGCTTGAAAGAAGATACTAATGGCCGCCTGCATATGGCGATTGAGTGCCACTCTTGCTTCCAATGGTTGATGCCTGCACTGAAGGAGTACCAAACACATTGGCCAAATGTCACCCTGGATTTTTCATCCGGTTTTGGTTTCGAGCCACTGCCAGCACTAAGCGCCGGCGAACTTGATCTTGTTATTACTTCTGATATCCAAACCCGTAGCGAAATTCATTTCGAGCCTCTGTTTGATTTTGAAATGCGCCTCATTGTTTCGCCGCAATCTCCCCTCGCATCAAAAAGTGTTATTTCACCAGAAGATCTCGCGCAAGAAACCATGCTGAGCTACCCGGTTCAGCGTAGCCGACTTGATGTCGTGAAGCACTTCATGCAACCCGCAGGAGTAGAGCCAGCTAACTGGAAGCAAGCGGATAACACCCTCATGCTGATACAGATGGTCTCGGCTGGACTCGGCGTCGCAGCATTACCGAACTGGGCCGTTTATGATTTTGCGCGCCAAGGGCTGATTATTAGCAAGCCTTTGGGTGATGGCCTATGGCGACGATTATTCGCTGCAATCAGGGCGCAAGAGCGGGAGCGCCATTATCTATCTGCCTTTTTCGCAACGGCAAAACAACAGTGCCAAACACATTTGGAAGGTATCAAGGCTGCATGATCACGGAAAAATACCTTCACCGATGCAGCCTAAAATAGAGAGTGGTGTTATTTGAATTGGTTATTGATAGGATCGTAATGGTAGCCCAAGTCTTCCATTTTTTGGTTTAACTCGTTGAAGTCTAGCTCATAGCGGCTGACCAACTCTTCGACCGTCGAACACTCAAGGCGTAATCGCTCATTCACGATACCTAGAACGATGTTGCCATCCATGTTCAAAAGATTGTTAATCTCCATACTGCCTGCCCCTCGGTAAGTATTCACTCATGAGTAAGCATAGACAGAATGAGGCGGAAAGAGAAAGGACCGCCTCACATTTCACCAATCTCACCGTGGCTAAATAGCCTGAAAATTATAGTAATGCGATCTGCATATTAACTGAAAGCACTAAGATGCCAGCAGCAGCCACCAGTTGCCAACGGTTAACCGTTTTTCCCGTTAACAAGTGCATTGACCAGACAAGCAAGCCTGCAACAAGCAACACCAAAGACGCAACCACATTGGTCGTCAACGACGCCAGTTGGCCCTCATCGAGCAGAGAAGATAACCACAACAAGCAAAGGACGCTCACCATGGCACTGATAAAGCCAGCGAATGGCAACAAGCGGTGGAAGGCTTGCAAACGGGTTTTAGCCTGAGTCAATAAAATATGGGCAACCAGTGAACCGAACAGTGCAATGCTGACCAAACTCAATACGGCCACCGGTAGAGTTAATGTCGGTAGCAACGAAAACCAAACAAGAAATGCCAATACATTCGCTGCATAGAAAACGTTTAGCGGCCCAGCATCACGGGTCTTGCCCGTTTTTACTTTCAAGGTGAAATAACCCAAAGCAGCCAATGGTAAGAATGCATACGGCTGAGCCAGTGCGACGACTAGCCAACCCAAAAGGAGAACAGGTAAGGTCTTATGTACCCTCCCTCGCTGACCCGGACATATTTCTCCTTTGGTCAAAACCAAAGTCAGAATCAACTGGGCACCCAACAAGGCAGGGATCAGAAAAATTAAAGCAGCATTCATGGGATTATCTTGATGTAGCAAAACAAAGTGTGTGGATGATAACAATTACCCTGTTCTATACCAACAAGGAAAACACACTATGCATCTTGTTGTGTGGTGATTTCACTTTCTTTAATGCTAACCAAACTAGGCAATAGTGGCTTGATTTTTGGATCAATATCACTGAATGATAAATGCCGCTGTGGAATAATAGCACTTTATGACCACCAAAGATCAGTAGCAGTTTGGATCTATGACTAACAGGAAGTAGCAAGGGCCAACGCTATGAAGTCATCACTGCACCACGCGTTTAACTCTCTCAAGCTATATATTCCCGATCTTTGGAGTGCACGCGCCCATTCCACTAGCTTCAAGAATACTCGCAGTGGCTATCTGCGCAGCAGAATCACCATGTTGTCCTCGGTTTGGGGAGTATTAGTGATTCTGTGGCTACCGTTTGATTTAATGTTTCTTGCCCAGCCAACCCATCTGCATATTGCCGGCTCTCGTTTGCTATTGGGCAGTTTTCTCCTGGCTATTGCCTGGATGAACCACCAACACACCACGTTGAAACGGGCGCAGTGGTATATGGGCCTGATGGTGGTCAGCATTAACTTGTTCTACCTCTATACAGCTTGGGCTTTAGATTTCCCAACGGTCTACAGCGGCTTCGTTTACGGCTATACCCTGCTGCCGATCATTCACGTTGCTATCCTGACTATCCTGCCGGTTACCTTGAAAGAAAGCCTGTGCATGCTTGCCTTCACGGCAATAACCCAACTTCTGGTTGACTATCTCTCAGGCCATTTATTCAGCCCCGAGAACATTGCCAGTTACTGGCTACAGAATGTCTTGGCCCTGATGGTTGTTTGGTCGCAACTTTCTAAGTTACACATGCTAATGCGACTATACCGGCAAGCCACCCTCGATCCACTGACTGGCATTTATAACCGCCGTATGCTGTTGCAATTAGCGGACAAGCAACTTGCCAATTGCATACAGAAGCAACAGCCTTTTTCCGTTATGCTTTTTGATATCGACCGGTTTAAGCGGATCAATGACACCTGGGGCCATGGTGTTGGCGACAAGGTATTGAAAGAGTTTGCCAACTTCATGCAACAACATATTCGCAAAACAGATTTGTTCGGTCGATTTGGCGGTGAGGAGTTCATTCTCTTCTTGCCCAAGTGCGCCTCTTATGACGCGGAAAGGATTGCTGAGCGTATGTTAATGCGTATCCGAGCGCTGGAAGTCGATACCGGAATAGATAGCACTGCCATTAGCTTTACCACCAGCATTGGTATTTCCAGTTATGGTGACAACGACTCCCTCTCCTCTTTAATTGAACGGGCTGACAGGGCCTTGTACGACTGCAAAGATGCTGGTCGTGACTGCAGCCGCTACCACCCTATCGATTACACGCCTATTTTATGTGAAAGACGCAAAGCCATCGCATAAGCCCCCATCCTCTTGTAAGAGTTAAACACTTTCGTTTCATCGTGCCGTCTGTGAAATTCCCTCTATTCAGGCTTTCGAATGGCTGCAACCTGCAAAATTTGTTTCCTTTTTAGCCAAACAATCATATTTATGCGCGCTCGAATGCTCGAACGCTCATATTTGTGTGACCGATCAAATATTACCCTTACAAAAAGTGGCATATTACTCAGCATAGAATAGAAGGAATTATCCATTTCCTGATCCACGAACCAAAACAATAAGCGAAAACGAACATGAATAGTTGGTTTGAAACAGATGTTGTGATTATTGGCGGCGGCGCAACCGGTACAGGTATTATGCGCGACTGTGCCTTACGCGGAATCTCCTGCATTCTGGTTGAAAAAGATGATCTCGCATCGGGGACAACGGGAAGAAACCATGGCCTGCTCCACTCCGGCGCCCGATACGCCGTCACCGATCAGGAATCGGCCAAAGAGTGTATTCAGGAAAACCGTATCCTGAAAAACATCGCTCGCCACTGTGTTGAAGATACCCAGGGGCTATTTATTTCCCTACCTGACGATGATCTCGATTTTCAAAAGACCTTTATTTCATCTTGTCAGGCAGCTGATATCGATGTTGAGCAACTCTCTCCAAAAGATGCGCTACGCCTTGAACCAAATTGTAATCCATCATTAATCGGCGCGGTAAAAGTACCTGACGGCACGCTAGATCCTTTCCGCTTATCAGCTTCAAATGTACTTGATGCCGTCGAACATGGCGCCCGCTTATTCAACCATACTCATGTCACTGGCCTCATCAGAGAAGGAGCAAGCGTTCGTGGTGTTTACTGCCTGGACATGAAGACCGGACAATCTTTTGAAATCCGTGCCAAGCAAGTCATTAACGCAGCAGGGATCTGGGGACAGCAAATCTGTGAATATGGCGATCTTTCTATCAAGATGTTCCCAGCCAAAGGATCACTACTGATCCTTGACTACCGTATCAATAACTTGGTGATCAACCGCTGCCGCAAGCCGTCAGATGCAGACATTCTTGTACCCGGCGATACCATTTCGCTTATCGGTACCACTTCCGAACGGATCGATTACGACAAGATCGATGATCTGCATGTGACCAGTAAAGAAATCGACATCCTGCTTGAGGAAGGAACCAAACTTGCCCCTATCATGGCCAACACCCGTGTATTGCGTGCTTATGCTGGCGTAAGGCCTTTGGTTGCCGTCGATGGCGATACCAGTGGCCGTAATATCAGTCGCGGAATCGTACTGCTTGATCACGCTGAGCGTGACGGTTTGGACGGCTTTGTCACTATCACCGGCGGCAAACTGATGACCTACCGCATGATGGCGGAATGGACCACAGATTTGGTGGCGAAAAAACTGGGCAACACCGCTCCATGTATCACCCATGAAAAACCTTTGCCTGGCTCCGAACACGCTGAGCCAAAAAAACCGGCAGCAGCAAGCCTAGCCAAACCTGTCTATCAATCGGCTATCTACCGCCACGGCGAACGTGCCGAGAAGTTCCTGAGCAATGACAAGAAAAGTCAGGCAGTGATCTGTGAATGTGAAATGGTGACTTGTGGCGAAGTGGAATATGCCATCAAAGATCTGGATGTTCATAACCTCGTAGATCTCCGCCGTCGAACCCGAATTGGGATGGGTCCTTGCCAGGGTGAGCTTTGCTCCTACCGTGCCGCTGGCCTGTTCTCCGAATACGGAAAAGCATCGGGCAATAAGGCGAGCCATTTACTAGAAGAGTTTCTTGAAGAGCGCTGGAAAGGTATCAAACCGGTTTTCTGGGGCGATGCACTGCGTGAGGGGGAGTTTACCTACTGGATTTACGAAGGGCTGTTTGGCGTTAGTGACCTACCAGAGCAGCAATCCCCTGTAGAAAAAGACAAAAACACCGCAACAACACCATCAACGCCTGCTGACGAGGTAACACAATGAAATTTGATAGCATCATCATCGGCGGCGGTGTCGCGGGCCTAAGTTGCGCTATCCGCTGCGCCGAAGCGGGACTAAAGACTGCAGTTATCGCTGCTGGACAAAGTGCCCTACACTTTTCCTCAGGCTCTGTGGATGTGCTCAGCCGCCTACCTAATGGCGAAGCCGTTAACGCCCCTTTCCCTGCTTTTGAAGAATTAAAAAGCCAATGCCCATCCCATCCTTATAGTAAGTTGGGTGAACTACAGTGTCGCGAAGCCATCAACTGGTATCAGGACATGATGGAGCACTGCGGTGTCTACCTTACCGCTCAGCCCGATGAGCAGAACCATTACCGTGTCACTCCAATGGGCACCTTCCGCTCTACTTGGCTATCGCAACAGACTGTCCATCAGTTCCCGCAACATCAATTGGCTGAGGGTTTAGCCGAAATAGCCCTGGTAACTGTTGATGGTTTCCGGGATTTCCAACCCCAATTGGCGGCTGACAACTTGTCCAAACTGCAAGCCTTTGCTGGGGTAAAAATCAAAACTGCAGCTGTCGAGCTACCTGATTTTGAAAACATGCAGCGTAATCCTTGTGAATTCCGCTCAATAGACATCTCACGCGTACTGCGCGATGAAACCAAATTGCATGCTTTTGCCAAGTCAATGATCCAACAAGTCGGTAAAGCAGACCTCGTTGTCTTGCCCGCGATCTTTGGCAATGGAGACGGGGCAGCCACTATCAAGTTGCTCGAAGGCCTGACCGACTTCAAGATTTGCGAACTACCCACCATGCCGCCTTCATTGCTGGGTATCCGCCTTGAAGAGGCCATGAAGTCACACTACAAGCGCTTAGGTGGTTTGCTACTTTCTGGAGATGAAGTACTAAAGGGCGAATTTAACAATGGCTGTTTAGAAAAAATCTTCACCCGTAACCATGAAGATATCCCATTGGTAGCCGATAGCTTCCTACTAGCAAGCGGCAGCTTTTTCAGTAAAGGGCTTTCTGCACAGCGCCATGCGGTATGCGAGCCTATCTTTGGTTTGGACATGGCTGACAGCACACACCGTGACCACTGGTATCAACCACAGTTTTTCTCGCCACAAAGTCACCCATTTATGAAGATGGGCGTTGAATGCAATAAACAATTGAACCCCACTATCAATCAGCAGGTTATCAAGAACCTTTACTGTGCCGGCGCTATCTTGGCCCACTATGATCCTGTTCAGGAAGGCTCAGGCTCCGGGGTGGCAATTTCTACCGGCTACTATGTGGCCCAGCAGATGATTACCGCCCATCAGCACAAGCATGAACACGTTACAGAGACACAGGCAAAACAAGAAAGGACAATCGCATGAGCCTTCTCCAGAAAGATACTAGCTTCGACCAATGCATCAAATGTACGGTTTGTACTGTCTACTGCCCGGTTGCCAAAGCTAACCCACAATATCCAGGGCCAAAACAATGCGGCCCTGACGGTGAACGCCTGCGTATAAAAAGTCCAGATTTCTACGATGAAACATTGAAGCTGTGTACCAACTGTAAGCGCTGTGAAACCGCCTGCCCTTCTGGGGTAAAAATCGGCGATATGATTGCTGTCGCCCGCGATGAACATGCTAAGTTGCCGATGAACATTAAAACTATCCGCGACTTTGTGTTGAGCCATACCGATTTGATGGGATCGGCAGCTACTCCTTTCGCACCTATCGTCAATTCCATTACTGGGTTGAAGCCGGTTAAGAAGATCATGCACAAAACAATTGGCGTGCATGACCACAAGAGTCTGCCCAAGTATTCTCACGGTACATTCCGCCGCTGGTACAAGCAGAACTGCACCAGCCAAGCTTTGTACCCGAAACAAGTGCATTACTTCCATGGCTGCTATGTCAATTACAACCACCCGCAACTGGGTAAAGACTTTGTCAGTGTAATGAATGCGATGAGCATCGGCGTCCAATTGATGGACAAAGAAAAATGTTGTGGTGTGCCTTTGATTGCCAACGGCTTTTTCGACAAAGCGAAAAAAAATGCCAAATTGAATATCGACAACTTCTCTGCTGCTGTAGAAAAGCACGATGCACCTATCCTCTCTACCTCATCGACCTGCTCTTTCACACTAAAAGAAGAGTACCCGAATGTACTGAAAGTGGATAACAGTAAGGTCGCCAACAAGATTGAGTATGTGACCCGCTTTTTGCTCAAAGAATTCATGAACGGTCGGGCACCGAAGATGAAGCCTATCAACAAAAAGGTTGTCTACCATACGCCATGCCACCTCGAAAAGACCGGCGGTAGCTTGTATACCATCGAACTGCTGAAGATGATCCCGGGTCTAGAGGTTGAAGTCCTCGACAGCCAATGTTGTGGCCTGGCGGGTACCTATGGCTTCAAAACAGAAAATTATGAAACTTCTATGGCCATTGGCAGCAACCTGTTTGATCAAATCAAACGTGCCAAAGCAGATTTCGCCATCACCGACTGTGAAACCTGTAAATGGCAAATTGAAGAAAACACGGATTTAGAAACTATCCATCCCGTTTCCTTGCTGGCTATGGCTTTAGCTTAATAAACTGCATTCACCCTCATCCCGGAGCTTGCCCTTGTTCCCCAACATAAAGGGCAAATTTCGGGATTTTTTCATTTCTGATCCTATAGTTATATAGCAAAGCAGACTTCAGTGTCTCGTTTAACCGACACATGCTCGTATGTCTGGCACGGGTTGTTATAAGCAAACAGGGAGAGTGGAATGCAAACCCATTTCTTTAGAACAATTAAAGCCAAGCTTTATCTCACCAGCTTTTTTCTCGTCAGCGCCATGCTGACGTTTGGTGTTGTTGAGTCTCTTTCATTTATTAAGCTGGATAACCTCCAGGTCGCAGCTCAAGAAACGGCGCACAGTAATGCTGACTTACTGACCTTACGTCGCCATGAAAAAGACTTTCTAGCCCGTCTTGATGCGGGATACGTTGAGAAATTCAACCAAAAGCAAATCGAGCTCAATGCTCGATTGGCAACCGTAAAAGCCTTACTGGCTGAGTATGGTGAAGAGCACAATGCCGAGTTTGAACAGGTTAAAGACTCCCTCGACAGCTATGCCAATCAGTTTAATATCATCGCTGATCAAACTATCCTGCTGGGCCTTACACCGTCTGAAGGGCTAAGAGGCAATATCCGCTCTGCCGCTAACGACACTGAAGAGTTGTTGTTGCTCAACGGCCACGAAAAACTCTATCGGTTGCTGTTAACATTGCGCCGCAACGAAAAAGACTTTCTTATCACCAAAGATCCCAGCCATGTCGAGGTTTTTAATAACAACCTCGACACCCTACTTTCCACACTGGCCATTAGCGACCTCTCAGCAAATGAGCAAAGAACCCTAAAAAGAAGCATCACTATCTATCAAATGATGTTTGATGAACTCGTACAGGGTTATACCGATATTGGCCTCACTTACAACCAGGGACTGTACGGTGAGTTGAGGACGAATGTTCAACGTGTTGAAAGCCAAATTGACCAACTAGAACACACAATCATCAATACTATTCATGACATGCAGACCCAAGAAAAAATAATTCTCTTGGTCGGTGGCGGGGTGATTACTTTGGTCATGACCCTTGTACTGTTTGTGATCAGCCGAACCATCAATAAGCGGCTAAATGCCGTTAACCGCATGATGAGAGATATCGCACAGGGTGAAGGCGATTTAACCGTACGAATGAATGACCAAGGCAATGATGAACTTGCCCAGCTTAGTCGCTCTTTTGATCTTTTCACCAGTAAGCTCCAAGTCATTATCAACAATATCGCCGACATTTCCGCTCAACTCTCCCAAGCGGCCAACGAGTCCAAATCTGCCGCATCAGGCAGTTTGGCCAATGCTGAACAACAGCAAAGTGAATCAGCCAACGTTGCCACATCGGTCAATGAACTGCTGGCAGCAAGCAGTGAAATTGCAAACAACATCAGTGATACCGCCACAGCGGCGCAAAATGGGCAGGATAATGCAGTAAAAAGCCAAGAAATCAGCCAGCAAGCCGCCGTATCTATCGATGCGTTAGCTAATGAAATCCAATCTGCACAGGCGCAAATCCAAACACTGGAAGCGCAAAGCCAGAATATCAACAAGGTGACATCTGTTATCCGGGATATAACTGAACAAACCAATCTATTGGCTCTCAATGCTGCAATTGAGGCCGCTCGAGCAGGTGAACATGGTCGTGGATTTGCTGTGGTGGCTGATGAGGTGCGCCAGCTTGCTCAGCGCACTCACAGCTCGACACAAGAGATTGAGCAAACCATCGAACAACTGCTCAAAACAGTCAGCCAAAGTGTTGCAGCTATGCAGCACAGCCAAGCTTTGGCTGAAGGTACAGTGGCTCATACCAAGCAAGCGAAAGAAGCTGCGGATTTGATCCTCAAGGCTATCACTGATATTTCAGACAGAAGCTTACAGATCGCGTCTGCTTCTGAGCAGCAAGCTGCCGTATCCGCAGAAATTGATCAGAACATCCATCGTATTGCGGAGCTAGCAACTAATACAGCAACCGCTGTTAGCCAAACCAGCACTAGCAGCCAAGAAGTTGCCAAAATGGCAGAGCAGTTAGACGGGGTTGTCGGTCAGTTCAAATACAAGTAACGGCTTAATGGGGCTCAGAGGGCAACGGCGCATCTGAGCTCCCTTCCGTTCTTACGTACAAGCGATAACACAGCATGCCCATCAAGATATAGAGGACAGAGCCGCCCGCGATGACGCCAGTCCAGCCGAAATACTGCCAGCAACCGATAAGGTAAAACCCCCCTAAACTACCGCCCGCATAATAATGGACCAAGTACAAGGCTGTTGCCGTTGCCTTCGCGGTTTTGGCTCGTTGGCTGACCCAACCATAAGCCAAAGAGTGGGTAAAGAATGAGCCTGAGCTAATTAACAATAAACCCAGAACCATGGCATAGACAGATTCATACCAAGCAACCCACATCCCCATCGCACTGATACAGGTTCCCAATACCATACCCGGTACCGTTGAAAAACGTTGGGTCCAGCGCCCGCTTAATTTAGCCGAAACCGTACCACTGAGATAACACAAGAAAATCATCGATGCCCAACTGACTGGTACTGAATACGGTTCAGCAACTAATCTGAAGCCCATCACAGAGTATAAGTTCACGAACAAAGCAAAGTTAACGCCACCAATCAGCATGGCCTGCCACAACTCAGGGGTACGAAGGTGCACCAAAACACTGTAGGTTTGCTGGCGCAACTGGCCTTTAGCGGGTTTGAAATTACGCTGCTCTGGCAACAGGAAATAAATCGCGATAGCCACCAACAAGCTAAAAATAGCCATGAATATCACGGCACCTTGCCAACCAAAGCGTTCAGACAAAAAGCCACCGGAAATCCTGCCGACAATCCCGCCTAATGAGTTGGCACTAATATACCCCCCCACAGCCAGCATCAGGGCACGAGAGGTAAATTCCTCAGCCATGTATGCCACCGCCACTGCGGCAAAGCCCGCCAATGCTGCTCCCATCAAGGCACGGCTTAGACTAAGCATCAGTAAGCTTTCTGCTGTTAGCATCAAAAAACCAATCACAGGTAACAGGCTGAGGCTGATTAACATCACAGGCCGTCTGCCGATACGTTCTGACCAAACCGCCCACGGTACAAGCGTGACAGCCAGAGCTAATGTCGCAGCGGCCACCAACCAATTGACTCGGGTAGCCGATACCGCGAAGTTCTCTGCCATCAAAGGCAGCATTGGCTGAAATAAATACAGATTGCAGAAAATAAGGAATGAGCCCAAACACAAGGCAAAGCTGGCTCTTCGATATTCAGTGGTTTGAATGTCTATCATGTCGGTTGTCAGCAAAAAGAATTCTGATCCAACGGTAGCAATTCACTAGGAATAGTGAAAATATATTAAAAATATTGAAGCTATAAGGAAAATATATAGCCCATGGATATTCGCCAGCTCAATTACTTTGTCACCCTAGCCGAAACAGCCAACTTCACACGAGCAGCTGCCAAGCTTCATATTGCCCAGCCAGCTTTGAGTATTGCGGTGAAAAAATTTGAGGAACAACTTGGGATCGTTCTATTCGATCGCAATGAACGCCGTGTCACCTTGACCCCTGAAGGTGAGGTGTTACTTCGCCATGCTCGCTTGATCCTACAGAGCGTGCATGACGCCACCGTTGCAATGGAAGAATTGAAAGGACTGACCAAAGGTGAAGTAAAACTCGGGGTACCGAGTTCACTGGGATCTTATTACTTACCTGATATTTTGATGGGCTTCAAAAGCCAATACCCCAACCTAAAATTAACTATCGTCGAAGCAGGGACCGAGACTATCCGTAAGATGCTGCTGGATAAAGAACTCGATTTAGGCATTATCCATTGCGACCACATACCAGAACGTCTTGCGACAGAACACTTGCTGACCACCCAAATGGTTGCGGCTGTCCACCCAGAAAATGACTTGGCAACCCTCGACACCATAGACTTCAAAACCTTCTTCGAACAAGACTTGGTGATGTTCAAACCCGGCTATTTCCACCGCGAATACATTGACCGTATTTGCCAAGAAAACCGCTTTGAACCCAATATTGCATTTGAAACGAACTTACTGCCGA
This sequence comes from Photobacterium rosenbergii, assembly GCF_003026455.1. GTDB lineage: Bacteria > Pseudomonadota > Gammaproteobacteria > Enterobacterales > Vibrionaceae > Photobacterium > Photobacterium rosenbergii. The sequence continues at coordinate 221,825 of NZ_PYMB01000002.1, read as the reverse complement.
TGATCTTAAAGATTGTCCGCAACGACTTTGCGGTTACGGCCCTATTGGACATGGTGACAGAAAATGAGTCCGGTGTTGTCCCCATCCCTTTTGAGCAGCCTGTCATTTTGAATATCGCTATTGCATGGCGTAAAGATGGCTATTTATCAGTGGCTGACAAAGCTTTTATGGAGTATGTAAAGAACAATCGCTAAATGTAATTAAATTTACATTTTGTAACACGGTAAATCAGTTATTAACCTCTATAGGCAATGTATTACCTACGTTTAGGTTACACCGCTTAAAAGACAAGCAAAATATAATCATTAACGACATTCAAACATATGATGTTGCGCATCTTTTCATGGCTGTAGCGCAAAATTAACACATTACTCAAAATTCTGTTTCAGATCATAAACTGGTCCGATTATTGTCGTCCCTCCACCACTTTTTAGGTAAATTTATCGAAAATAATGTGTAAGAAAATTTTATCAATTGACACATTGTTTCTTAATTTTGTGGTTTAAGAGGATTTTTTCCATGTTGGAGCTATTGATTGGCTTGGCAGTCACGGTTGCTGTTGGCTATTTCATCATCAAAGGATACAAGCCTGCGGGCGTTCTACTAACAGCAGGTCTCTTGTTGCTGCTCATTACCGGCGTTTTAGGATATAACGTACTACCTGAAAAGATTCAGGCTACCGGTAACTTTGTCACCGATTCATTAGAATATGTGAAATACATGCTGCAGTACCGCGGGGGCGGTCTGGGTATGCAAATCATGCTTCTTTGTGGTTTTGCATCCTACATGACGCACATCGGTGCCAACAACGTGGTCGTAAAACAATTCTCGAAACCACTTTCTGTTATTAAATCACCTTATGTATTGCTAGTAGCGGCTTACATCGTAGCGTGCTTGATGTCTCTTGCGGTAAGTTCAGCAACGGGTCTGGGTGTACTATTGATGGCTACCCTGTTCCCAATGATGACAGCGATGGGTATTTCGCGCCCTGCGGCAGTGGCTATCTGTGCCTCGCCGGCAGCAATCATCCTGTCACCAACTTCTGGTGACGTCATTGTTGCAGCAGAGAAATCTGGCCTACCATTGCACGTATTTGCGGTAGAAACCGTACTACCTGTTTCTATCTGTGCCATCATCGTTATGGCGGCAGCGGCATTTTTCTGGAACAAGTACCTAGATAAGAAAGAAAATATCGTCATGGAAAAGGTCGATATTTCTGAGATCGAAGTAAAAGCACCCGCTTACTACGCTATCTTGCCATTCCTTCCTATCATCGGCGTATTTGCTTTCAACGGTGAAACTATCCCAGGCCTAACGCTAGATATTTACACTATCGTTGTTATGTCTATCTTTATCGGTGCTATCGTTGATTTCGTTACCAAGCGCTTTAAAGGTAAAGAAACACTGGAAGATCTGGAAGCGTGTTACCAAGGTATGGCTGACGCATTCAAAGGCGTTGTTATGCTGTTGGTTGCTGCAGGTGTATTTGCACAGGGTCTGATGTCTATCGGTGCTATCGACAACCTGATCGGGCTAGCAGAAGCTGCAGGTGCCGGTGGTTTTGCCCTAATGCTACTACTAACAGGCCTGACTGTTGCAGCCGCTATCGCAACAGGTTCTGGTAACGCACCGTTCTACGCTTTCGTAGAGCTTGCTCCAGCACTAGCAGGTAAAATGGGCCTTAGCCCAGCATTCCTTATCATCCCAATGCTACAAGCATCAAACCTAGGCCGTACCATTTCTCCAGTATCTGGTGTAATCGTGGCAACCTCTGGTATGGGTAACGTAAGCCCATTTGAGGTAGTTAAACGTACCTCTGTGCCGGTTCTATGTGGCCTAGCGACAGTGATCATCGGTACTGTTGCATTGGTTCCAATGTACAGCTAATTCGGTTTAACTCACTCAATTCGCTTGCTAATTAAATCCCGATATAACCATGGTTATATCGGGATTTTTTACGCCACAATTTTGTTTTTAAATTTCACTCAACTGCCTTCACATCATCCATTGAGCTTGTTATTAAATTTCATGCCTTCCGGTAAAAAGCCTCGAACTCACCAACCATATTCATAGCAAAAAGTGATGAATATAGGGTTGTTATCACCCTGTTTTATCAACTTTGAAAATGCGTAGTATACTAGTAATTATTTGCTTGAAATATCGTCGTTTTTGACAGAAAACTAACGGTAGCACTATTTTTTTCCTCTATATTGGCTTTTGACTACGCAGCTATTACTCAAACAATATGCAAAATAACCAATCACCTACATCACCCTATATCTCATTGCAGACATTGGAAGTCTCTGTCAATGAGTTGACCATCCGGCAGACTCAAACCGGCGCGTTAAATAAGCTCCGAATTAAAGAGATGGAGTTGCTAAAAATCCTCTGCCAAAACTACCCAGAGGTCACCCTGCGCAAAGAACTGGCCGATACCATTTGGGCTGGCACCTACGCTTCTGATTTCACCATCAACCAAACAGTCAATGGCCTCCGATCCAAACTGTTTGATTTAGGCAAGGCGTATATCGTAACGGTCCCAAAGCGCGGTTATAAGCTGACTGTTGAACCGGAATACCATGAAACTGAGCCAACAAATTCAGTTGCTCCTCAAGCGCTCGGTGAAGAGCAAAGTGCATCCTCTGACCCAACGCCTTTTCAACATCCTGGCTCCATGAGCCCTGCACCCGAAGCGGCAAACTCTAATCTGGACGACACTATTGAAGGTACTGGAAAAACCCTTTCCCAGCAAAGCCAGAGCCCATCAAATACAGGCCAAATAGTAGAGAACGACAGGAACTCGCTTTCCCATCTAAAGTCTGTTCGGTTCTATCTTTCTGCTTTGTGTGCCAGTTTAGTCATCGTTGCCATGCTGCATTGGTTCCTTCCCACAGATACCGCCTACAGTATGGGTGATACAACCGTCCTGTTCATTCCTGATGATAGCGAAATTGAAGTCCTAGAACGTTTAGTGGAACAAAACAATTATCAGTACATCGACAAGGTAAAAGAAACGCTTTATGGCTGCGACGAGAATCTAGTATGTTCAAAAATAAAACAGTAATTATCCACTTCTTCATTACCATACTGATTTTTTCTGCCGCGTTAATTACAGCCAAAGAAAGGATCTTGCCGACCTTTAACCAGCATGAGGGGATGTGGTACACCACGGCTGAAAATGGCTTACGTTTTTATGTCGAACTCAATGGCAACCGGATGAATGTCTATGGACAGGATAAGCAAGATCAGAAATTTGAGGTGAAATACCTCAGCCACTACCAGAAAGATGTGGATGATCGAATTGTGATCCGTCAAATTGATGCCAATGCAGACGACCCGACTTTGAAAGACAACCTTGATAAGAACACTAACGTTGTCAGCTCAGTGCGGTTGATTCCAGGTGAAAACCGCCTGCTAACCAGCTTCTACAATGGCTATGAACTAAAGTTATATCGACTCAAGCCCGTTCAATAGCCGGAGTAACTAAAAACCTAATAGGGTTGAGGCTGATAAGATTTCTGCTGAGTAACAACCTGTGTTACTCAGCAGCATCTACAACAAACTCAGAAAAACATTAATCGTCGCGGCGCTCTTCCCTTCTCTCTTCGCGACGCTCCTCTCTACGCTCTTCCTGGCGTTCCTCTTGTCGCTCTTCCTGACGGTCTTCACGCCTTTCCTCACGTCTGTCTTCACGGCGCTCTTCCCTACGCTCCTCAACACGCTCTTCGTGCCAATCTTCCAAATCCGCCATTGCAATTGGCGAGAAGCTCAAAGAAGCCAATAGGCTACCCATAACAAACAGTGATTTTTTCATACGATTGTTCTCCAACTTACTTCGGATATTTCCCGGAATGATTTGTTGGAAAACAGTGTGCAGTTTTAGGAAAGACGAAACCAATTCAAAATTTATTTTTTATATCAACAAGATAACAAATAAAATATGAACTATAAAAAAGATAAGATATAAAAAATAAGGAGGCTTAAGCCTCCTTATTATGTAATGCGGAAAACGTTTCTCTTAGGTAATACCCATCGCCAGTTCCATTGCTCTGTAAATCGACCCCTTCAACTAAATGGATGACCAGTGTTGAGTGCAGCACGATCATTGTGACCGCAGTCAAGGTCATTTTCTTCCATTTCAAAAAAGTGGATTCTTGGATACGCCCAGTCTTGACCAAATAAATCAAAACTACCCATTTGAGTAACGAAAAAATCGTGTACATAGTATCCCAAATCGTTACGCTTTAGCTCATTCATGGTACCAATGTAAGCATTTCACTGCAACTGCGTTAACATCTGCATCTTTTGGCATACAAAGCCTTTCAATCACTTACATATCAACTGCAATACAGCAATTGTGATCACAGTCACATGCAGCGTCAAATTACTTACACCTATAGATAGAAAGCTATACAAAATATATAGAACAACATACCATATAAACAGAACAGCATCCTGATAACCCGTCGTCCGTTTATAGAGGTACATGTACAATGGATAATAATAAAGGTTTTACCTTAATCGAACTTGTCGTTGTCATCGTGATACTTGGCATTTTAGCTGTAACTGCAGCCCCGAAATTCATGGATATCCAGTCCGATGCCAGAAAATCCGTTCTCCAAGGCGCTCAAGGTGCGATTGAAAGTGCATCAGCTATCACTTTTGCTAAAGCTGCCATTGATGGAAGTGAAAAAGGAGAGTCAGCCATTACGTTAGAAGACGGTTCAATAATCAACGTTTTCAACGGCCTTCCTGTTGCTTCAGTTGATAATCTCAATAAGGTCTGGAAAACCGACTTAACTGGTTTTGATGTCACTTACAATGAAATTGCAAGCAATGACTTAGACTGGGATGATCTACCACGTCGCCCTGGCATTCCCCGTTTTCCTCGCCCGGGCGAGCCAACAGAGCCTGAAAATCCAACAAACAACGCGGTGATTTATGGGTCAAGTACATCCAAGGATGATTTACTACGCAGCAACTGCTTTTTAGCCGTGGCTAACTCAGGAGATTTCCAGACTCAAGTCATAGACTCCGGTTGCTAAACTTCCCATATAAAAACACCCGCTCTTTATAGGGAGCGGGTGCTATCTTTCTCGGTAAAACCTACTGGCAAGGTACTATCTCTAAGCGATAGCTTTTATTCTTATCTGTTGCATCGAAATACCGTAGATAACAGTTATTATTCTTTAGCGTAGGTTCTTTACCCTCAACTGTCGGATAATCCAAATTTTCTTTATCCGTGATAATCATCGCACCATCTTTTCTAGTGATGTTCCAATCTTTTTCTTGCTCATAGTGTTTATTAATACCGTCAACCAAAGTGGTCATTGTGTAGTAACCACCTTCAGGATAACCGTACTTAAAAATACAAAGCTGATGTGAGTTGCTTTCACAACCTTGAATTGGAATACTTACTCCCTTATTACTATTTGTATCTTTACTCGTTATATAAGATTGGCTTTCTAAGCCAACTATCGCTAACTTTCCAAAGCCCGTCTCAAGACCAGTTTCCACAGCACCTTTCAAACCTTCCAGTGCTGAATTTCGCGCATCAACCTGTAAATTCAAGAAACGTGGCGCAGCAGTAACTGCTAAGATACCCAAAATCACGATCACGACGACTAACTCTATAAGTGTAAAGCCATTTTTCTTCATTGTTATTCCCTTTGAGCATTAACTCTAATGGGCGTCAATTTAATGGCGAAGCACTTTTTAGTCAATATGATGGGCGTATCTTTTCTATCCTAATCATTAAAAATACAAATAAGCTACCTGGAAACATTTCAATACAAGCGTGGGTAATACTTCATTAAAGTTTGAAATATTCACATTTTGCATAAACCCAATCTCTCAATTACTCCTCGAGATGGCTCTTTCTCGGGAGTTGATGAATCAACCAATAACCGATACTCATGCTCAATACTACCGCAGCGATACCATATAAATAGGCGACTTCCATCTCTTCCACATCGATAATAATGACCTTTCGGGCAATGGCCATTAATGCAGTTGCCATGACTATTTTTACATGAATGACATTTTCTCGGAGGTAAATAGTTATATTGATGAATATTTCAATGGCAATGAGTACAGCCATAAACGCACCAAACGTCGCCAGCATATCGGAAATAGTCAAGATATATTGAGGAGGCGTTATCAGGCGTTGATAGAGTATCCAGGCAACATCAAGCACCCCCATGACGATAACGAATACCATGATAATCGAGAGAGCTCTGACGGCCCAATGGATAATCACTTGGAGCTTTGCAGATAACACATCATTGCTGTCAATTTTCATAACTCTCCCTCCTCATTATCGCCGCCCGCTCCTACTATGCCATATTGAGGTTCCTCAACTTGGAAATGTCTAGGCGATAATCTTTATTCACTTTCCTCCAATACCGGTGATGTAAAGTCATCAGGCTTAAGCGTAATAACAGAACAACCGATTTCATTAAGTAGTGACTCAGCGGTATTGCCCATTAAGAAGCCTGCAATGCCGGTACGTGACAACGAACCTAGTATCACCAAGTCAGTCCCTTCTTCATTGACATATTTCGGAAGAATCTGGCGAGTTTCCCCTTCAAGCACTTTTATTGAGGTATGGATCGGGCTGTTTTCATAAGGCATAAGCAGTGACCGCAATCGCCCAAGTCTTTCTTCGCGCATTTTTTTCGATAAAAGGGCAATGTCCAGGTCATCATAGCCACTCCATTTCCTCAGGAACCCTTCGGAGTCCAACCGCCATGCATGGCAAACCGTTAAACTCGCGCCGGTTATCGAACAAAACTCAACGGCTAGCGCAAGGATCTGCTCGTTAAAATCACGGTAGTCTTGGTTTGAAATGTCTAAAGCAGCCACAATGTTTTTCACCGGTCGTGGTGCTGTACTTATCGACCAAATAGGCACTTCCGATTTACGCATAATATGTAGAGTCGTACTACCGCGCTGGCAGGCTTTTTCTTTTGCCTCTCTATGGGTGTCGAGAATCACCATCGTGGCTTGGCTATCATTCGCCTCTTTGATGATTTCAATGAACGGGATACCAATTCGGATCTTGGTCTTGAACTTAATGTTGCTATATTCCTGCTTGAGTGACTGAACCCACTCCTTGAGGATACCGTGATAAATTTTCGTCGATTTATCAAGAAGATCGAGTGTTGTACAGGAAAAGCGTGAGATTTCCTTTAACTCAGCCAAATCTTCGATAACAGTCAGCAGTGTCACTTGGGATGAAATTTGATTGGCAAATTTGAATGCTTGATGAAACGAGTCATCAAGTTGCTGTTCTGGCGCAATAGGAATAAGAAGTTGATTGAAACTCATACCGCCTCCTCAGGTGCAGAACACCTTCATAGGTGCCTTGCTTGAAACAAATATGCAGTATTCAATACCCAAAGTATAATTAATATTAGACATGACATTCATAGGATTTTATCTATATATGTCCCAACAACACCTCAGGCAACGAATAGTAAATATCAGGAACTTACGTGTGTTCCTGAGTGTCTATGAGCTAGGTTCAATCACCTTGGCGGCTCAGGCTTTAAACTTAACCCAGCCAACCGTTTCTATTCAGTTACGCCAACTCACCGATTTAATCGGCATGCCCTTGTACCATGTTGTCGGCAAAAAACTTATCTTTACCCAAGCTGCTGATACTTTGGCGAAATACACCAATGAGATCTTTGATACCATGGATAGGCTAGAGATTGATTTGGCTAACCTAAGAGAAATTAAAGCAGGGACATTAAAGGTTGCTGTGGTTACCTCTGCCAAATATTTCATCCCACACCTATTAGGCAGTTTCTGCCAAACATACCCGTTAGTTGATATCGTCTTGAAGGTAGGAAATAGGCAAGAAATGGTGGAGCGCTATCATCAAGGGTTAGATGACATTTATCTATTTAGCCATTTAGAACCGCAAATGGAGCCACATTCTATCCAGTTCCTGCCCAACCGCCTCTATCCTGTGGCCCCCAAACACCATCCACTTGCCAGCCAGTCGCACATAGAGCCTAAAGAATTATTAAATTACCCTTGGCTGTCTCGTGAACCCGGTTCAGGTACCCGTTTCGCTATCGATGCCCATTTTGAAAAACTCAACCTCCAATTCACACCAAAGCTGGTTATTGAAAGCAACGAAGCCATCAAGCATTGTGTGATTGCAGGTATGGGGCTAACCATCTTGTCGGAATACGCTTTAGAAGATGAGCCGAGTACAGAACTGGCAAAACTCTCCATTGCCAGTTTCCCTATCGTAACCAATTGGCACATCGTTAAAGCCCCACTTAAACATCAAACTCCACTCAGTGAAGCCTTTATTCAACATGCTACAAATAAACATACGGATAAAGGGGATATTTCAACGTAATCGCGCCTTCAAGGCTTACGGTTTCGCAATGAAGTAAAAAAGATGTAATACACAGCGAACGTGGTAAACTGCTCCCCTTTTATACGCCCTATACTATTCTCTAGCGCTGGATAAGACCTCAGCGCTGCTATTTTGTTGGTATAGGTAATAAAGACATAAATGATCAAAAAGGCAGGATATTACGTTATCCCGCTATGCCATATTTTTGAGAAATAAACTGTAAGCAAATGATTTCAGACAAAATTAACGAGTATCCAAAGTACTGGGCAGAATGCTACGGTACTGCACCTTTCCTACCGACTAGCCGTGCCGAAATGGACGCGCTGGGCTGGGACAGCTGTGACATTATTATCGTTACCGGTGATGCCTACGTCGACCACCCTAGCTTTGGTATGGCCGTCATCGGACGTTTGCTTGAAGCACAAGGCTTCCGTGTGGGTATCATTGCCCAGCCTGAATGGGGCAATAAAGATGCCTTCATGGAACTGGGGCAACCTAACCTGTTCTTCGGCATCACCGCCGGTAACATGGATTCGATGATCAACCGCTATACTGCCGATCGTAAGTTGCGCCATGATGATGCTTACACGCCAAATAACGAAGGGGGTAAGCGCCCTGATCGTGCAGTACTTGTTTATTCTCAGCGTTGCCGCGAAGCATACAAAGATACCCCGATTGTACTGGGTGGTATTGAAGCAAGTTTGCGCCGCTTAGCCCACTATGATTACTGGTCCGATAAAGTCCGTCGCTCAGTACTGTTTGATGCCAAAGGCGATATTCTGCTATTTGGTAATGCAGAGCGTGCACTGGTGGAGGTCGCTCATCGCCTTGCTGATGGCGAAAACATTGCTGATTTGACCAATATTGCTGGTACTGCAGTGATCATGCGTGAGCGCCCAGAGCACTATAAAGAAATCGACTCTAGCCGCATCGAAAAGCCGGGCAAGGCCATGCCAATGCCTAACCCGTATGCGACTGAAGAAACCTGTGCCACTAACAAAAGTGAAAAAGCACAAGAACCTGAAGCTAAGCCCGTTCAGATCCAACCTTCTCGCCATGATGCCGAAACGACCGTTATTCGACTACCTTCTTTCGAAAAGTTGCGTAACGACCGTATCCTGTATGCCCACGCCAGTCGTGTGATGCACCTGGAAACTAACCCGTACTCTGCTCGTGCTTTAGTCCAGAAACATGGAGATCGTGAGCTTTGGATTAACCGCCCGCCTATTCCGCTCACGACAGAAGAGATGGATTATGTGTTCGGCCTGCCTTATGCACGAGTACCACACCCGGCATATGGCAAAGCGAAAATCCCTGCTTATGACATGATCAAGACCAGTGTCAACATCATGCGTGGCTGTTTTGGAGGTTGTTCATTCTGCTCAATCACTGAGCACGAAGGCCGTATTATCCAAAACCGCTCTCAAGAATCGATCCTCAATGAGCTGGAAGAAATTCGCGACAAGGTACCTGGCTTTACCGGTACTATCTCTGATCTTGGTGGCCCGACGGCGAACATGTACCGCTTAGGATGTTCCGATCCTCGTGCCGAGAAGAACTGCCGCCGCCCGTCATGTATTTTCCCAGAGATCTGTAAAAAGCTGGATACCGACCACAAACACACCATCGACTTGTACCGTAAAGCGCGTAACGTCGACGGCATCAAGAAGATCATGATTGCATCAGGTGTCCGTTATGACCTTGCGGTTGAATCGCCAGAGTATGTCAAAGAATTGGTGACTCACCACGTCGGTGGCTACTTGAAGATTGCACCAGAGCATACCGAGAAAGGCACGCTGGATCTGATGATGAAGCCGGGCATGGGCACCTATGACCGCTTCAAGGAAATGTTCGAGAAATTCAGCAAAGAAGCAGGTAAGAAGCAGTACCTGATCCCTTACTTCATCTCTGCCCACCCAGGCTCTACCGATGAAGATATGCTGAATTTGGCTCTATGGCTGAAGAAGAACGATTTCCAGTGTGATCAGGTACAGAATTTCTACCCATCGCCGATGTGTAATGCTACAGCGATGTATCACTCGGAAACGAACCCGCTCAAGCGTGTTAAGTACAAAAAGCGTGAAGACTTGTTTGTTGCCAAAGGTGAACGCCAACGTCGTTTGCACAAGGCCCTGTTGCGTTACCATGATCCACTGAACTGGCCGTTGATCCGTGAAGCTCTGATCAGCATGGGCAAAAAGCATTTGATTGGCGACAGGCCTAACTGTTTAGTACCAGAAGAAGGCAGCGAAGCCGAAATGACACCGGCACAACGCCGTGGCTCAGGCCGTCATGGTTCGAAGCGCTTTGCAACCAAACACCCTAACCAGCCTGATATCCGCAAAGATGGTAAGCGTGGAGGCCAGCGCAAGAATGGGGCCCACTCAGGAAGCAACCAAGCTGGTAAGCAAGGCAGCAAGCCAAATGGTAGCCGAAACGGTACATCTTCGAATACCAGAAACGGCCAGAACACCAAAGGCCCGAGTAACGGTTCGAAGCCTCAGTCAAGACAAGGTGGAAATGGAAAAGGGAATACACCGCGTAATGGCAAGCCTAGCCAATCACGCTCCGGTGGAAAACCTAACCGTTCTCGCGCACGATAAACATCAAAGCCCGCTGATAGCGGGCTTTCTTTTACATACTGCATGTTACAATCGCTTATCGCATCAACTCCGATGCCATCAGCCCTACAACGGCAAGTGCCACCAGCACACCGAAGCCAATCAAAATTTTCTGTTGCGATTTCTCATCAAGATACTTAGTTACTAGTGCTCCCAGCAACAAAAGTACAATGATCACAGCAAGCTTCAGCATCTCAACACCACAATGAATATTGACTCATATAACAACCATATCAGACCAGTAATGCCTGATCTGTCTAGCCAATCATATTTTCACTACTCGGCAAAAGTCGTTTGTAACATACTGTTTAAACAATAAATCACAACCTGATTTTTGCCATTGGCCTTCGCTTGGTAGAGTGCCTGATCGGCTCTGGCTATAGATTTTTCCATGTTATCGCTAACTTCCGCCACTCCGATACTCACATGTACCCGGCAGGACTTACGACCATCAGTAATCTCAACACCCGAAACACTAGAACGAATGGACTCCAGCTTTGCTTTAGCGGCCAGTAAATCTTTGGCAGGCAACAAGATAGCAAACTCTTCACCTCCATAACGGGCCACAACAGCATGCCGATCACTTTCCTCTCTCAAGCAATTTGCCACAGATGTGATGACTTTATCACCGAATAAATGTCCATAGGAATCATTGATGATTTTGAAATCATCAATATCAATCATGGCTACATAACACTTAGCCTCTGCTTTTAGCTGCTTTTCAATTTGAGCCTGCAGGTAGTTCTTATTCCTCAAACCTGTCATGGCATCGGTTTGCTGAATCCTCAACGCCAGCATGACATGCCCTAACGCCCCTTGGGCATAAGTCCTAAGCATATTAATAAAGAACGGCAACTCCAAACGAGGAGAAGTGATGTATAACAACCCGATTAACTGTTTATTCTTGGTTAATGGCACTCGAATACATGCTTTTCCAGGCGCGAGAAAAGCCGATAGGATATCCGGTTGCTTCTCTGGCAATTTTGCCAACCTTCCCAGTTTCGACGCTAAGTTCAATCGTAACTCTTTCTCAGAGATACAATGCTTGCACTGTGCTGATTCAAAATCACCCGAGTACACATTTCGCATATATAGGTGAATTGACTGGCAGCCAATAACCCCTTCAACCATCTGCTTCAATGCATCGAGCAGTTCGGGGAGGCTCTCGACTTCACTGAGTTGCCTACCATAAATATGCACCCGGTGAATGATATAGAAAGACAAACCAATGATTAGGATGAATACCAAGAGTGACAGAGTAACGGCACTGATACTGAAGGTATGCATAATGATTTCAGACTTAGCCGCGCCAGATAAAACAATCCAGTTATGTAAATCATTCACCTCATAAACACTGAATTTTTCCTTATCCTTGTACTCATAAGAGGAAATAATGCCAGCCCCCTTACCTTCCTCGATAACAGCCAGCAAATCGCGGCTGACACTGACAGACGGCGTTCCTATCCTACTTGGATCAGGGTGCATGACTATATTCCCAGTCCCCCGCTCAACCGCATAAACATAGCCATGATCCAATGTTTTGAGCAGCGACAGGTTGTCATACAAGCTTTCGACATCAACTTCCAGAATAATCCGAACTTCCTGTTGCTTAACAGTTTCTAGCACAGCAACAAAGGCAACCGTCCACTTTCCTGTACTGCCACTTAGGTACATGGGCGTAATATAACTTTGCCCCGCTCTAGCGGGCATGTACCAAGGACGCTTGGCAACCTTTTGGGCTACAGCTTCTCTGTAAAAACCGTCGGTGCCATAGTAATTACCATAAGCGAGCAAACCCACCTCGAGGTATTTACTTTTCTCACTCACTATCGTTTGCGCCGCTCCCATTAGGCCATCAATACTGTTTTTCTCCTCCCAGAGTTGCTCTAAAAGGTACAGGTGGCTTTGTGCCGAATGGAAATGGTGCTCCAAATACTCCCGTGCAATGCGTACGTTTGAGGTTGCCTGGCTAATTGCTGCATTTTGGTTATTTTTATATTCGCTGTAACCGACATAAATTAATAAGCTTAAGACAGAGATCACCAGCGGAAATATAATCGAAATTAATAATCTGGGCTGTACTTTCATGTACTTCAATAACCTTTGAAGTTTATTTTTTGTCACCCGGTCAAAATTTTGACCGCGTGTAATGCAACATTATCCATATGTAGAGAAAAAGCGCTTTTAGTTATAGAAATCAAAGCACTATTTAGTGATCTATTGCACAAAAGTTCGCAAGATGAGGTGAAAAATCCTACTTTATACGCAACAAACAAGAGTTCATAAGAAAAAAAGCACGAGAAAAATAAACCGACATTAGAAAATAGCCCCTCTCCATCAATTATACCCAGCTCACCAGAATCTCTAGTTACGAAAAAGCCCTGCATGGCAGGGCTTTAAACGAGAAGAGCTTCATTTACATTAGGCTTAGATATAAAACATTGGGTAATCTTTCAGCTCAGGAATGACTTTCTGCAGTTGCTGCTCTTCTTCAGCCAAGCCTTCGATAGACTCACACACAGAGCCTGCCTGCTCGGCGACTTCGCCAGAGCGTTGTCGTATTTTTTCCTGTAAACTCTTTTTCAACTCAGATAACTGGGTTTGAAATTCAGAAAAGCTCAGTTCACCGCTTTTCATTTCCTCAGAAAGTGAAGCAATGACACCCGATACCGATTCAACACTGATATGCTTCAGGGCATCTTCAAACTCTTGCTTCCAATCTGTCTCCATCGACCCAAACACATCAGCCGGCATGACAAACTCGCCTTCAGGATAAAATTTCTGTTTAGCCTTCATGCTGTACTCATCGACTAACTGCTCAGCACCAGCAAAAGCATCACCCTCTCCAAAATGCGCTGAAAGCTCATCGATGACTTCTTGGGCAATACTGGCGCCATGATCGGCTAGCTCTGCCATTTTTGGCAAGTATGATTTCACATGCTCACTGTAAGATTGTAAGGCTTGCATCTGTTGGTCAGAAAGCGCTACTTGCTCGCCATTAATAAAGAGCTGGTTATCTTGATCGATCAAGAGTTTAGGTTCACCGCCCTGATATACCGAGACTTGTTCATCAGAAATATGAATATCATTGGGTACATTGACCGGACAACTTTGGGCAAAACTTCCAGCCGAGCAAGCAAGAAGGGACAAGGCAATAACTGTTTTTTTCATAGCTAACTTCAATCTTACCGATTTTGTTGCCCTACTTTATACCCAAACGACAGCCTAATGCCAGCAGATAGCGACTCGCCATTCCGCCACCCTCTGCAATTTATCCCTTGCGAAGAATACATATTACAATCACTTAGGTATATACTACCCCTTGGCCCAATCAAATAAGAGTTACCGTGGAAAAAGTCGCTATTTTTGTCGATGTACAAAACATCTATTACACCGTCAAAGACACCTATGGGTGTAACTTTGATTACAATGCCTTTTGGGCTGAAGCCTCCCAAGGCAGAGAGGTTGTGGCGGCCTATGCGTATGCCATTCACCGCGGTGATGAAAAACAGCGGCAGTTCCAGAATATTCTTCGAGGTATTGGCTTCGACGTTAAGCTTAAGCCATTCATCCAACGCAGTGATGGCTCAGCCAAAGGCGATTGGGACGTCGGTATCACTCTCGATGTAATGGAGCATGCACCAGACGTTGACCGTATCATTTTGTTATCTGGTGATGGCGACTTTGATCTATTGGTTGATAAAGTCCAAACGAAATACGGGATAGACGTTGAGATCTATGGCGTTCCGGGACTCACCGCAGCGTCACTGATCAACACTGCCCATATTTTCCGTGAGATTGAAGATACCCTGCTGCTCAAACGCTAGAGACAAAAAAGGTAGGAGCCAACAAGTTCCTACCCAATAATACGATCCACAGTCTCTTCGTTAACTTGCAACTATTAACGCATTTCAGTTAGCGCTTTATAGTCTTCGGTGCCACGCAACTCCTTTAGGGCACCAATCATCATCTTCAACGGTACAATCACAAAGTACACCGAGGCGACGACGACCATCACAGGGTCAGCATATACAGAGTATGCCGCCAAACCGATATGCTGCATCACGGTTGCCAAGATAAAGCCGACCATTACTGCACCACTGATCACTGTATCCATCATCCATTGTTTTGATTCTGCAACCACCAAGTTAGAGCCTGACTTTTGGCCATACTTTCTCATCACGACATACGTTGCCAAGCAACCCACAACGTTAATCACACCAAAAAGAAGTGCTAAACCGGTATCAATATCTCGACCACCATCCATTATTGCCAAAATGGCTGAGCTGAATGAAATACAGCACATGAAAGTGATTACTAACCCTTTGAATGCGATAACCATTGGCTCAACCTTCTGGATCGCTTCAGAGTCTTTTCGGGATGGCGAGCGGATATACGCTGCTGCCATCAGGGATAACACGGTCAACGCCAAACTGACCAATGAATAAGCACCGTCGAAAATAATTACCAGTGAGCCCATCCATAGACCAAAGCCTATCCCTAAAACGGCAAACAACAGCGCAGAAAATGTTGAAAATTGTAAAAGCTTGCGCTCCAGTGCCACATTACATTGCATAACTACCTCAGTGCAGGGTTGCTATACCCCTGCTTGATTTCCAATTTTGTTCTCACTAGCAATCATACCGAGGCCCCACGAAAGCTGATAATCGCTGAGCGTCAACTTTTTTGACGCTAACACTGACTTTCCTTAGAAGTTAAAGGATAATTACCCTTACTCTCTCAACCTAATCAGGACACAGGATAGCGATGAAACTCAGTCAATTAGCGCTGTTTCTAGATACCTGCGAAACAGGCTCGATTACCGAGGCCGCAAAACGGTGCGGCAAAAACCGTACGACAGTCAGTTCGGCGCTTAGTGCACTCGAAGATGAATTGGGTGTATCGCTGCTTGAACGTAGCGGCAACCAAGTACAACTGACGGAAATCGGCGACTCAATAAGAAGTGATGCCGAACGGATCATGATGATCGCCAATGATATCCAAGCCAAGTGCCAGCAGCACCTCGAAGGCGTTGAATCCGCGTTGCGAATTGCCAGAGACGATGCCCTCCCAGAGGCATTCTGGCGTCAGTTAGTCCATGACCTGAGTGTGAAATACCCCAATAGCAGCATCTCTATCTATGTCGCACCGCCTCCTGAGCTTGATGAAATGGTCGAGCAGAATATGGTGGATATGGCTTTCTGTTTATTGCCTACGACAGATAACCTGCCAAACAACCAATATACCCAATTGGGACAGATTAGAATGATGTCGGTGGCACGGGCTGATCACCCCCTTAACCACCTTAACGAAGTGCTCAGCGATGACTTGGCCCATGCGACAGAATTTGTGCTAGCAGCAATTAAAGATCAAACCCTTACCGCCGTTTCACCCACGTCAAGCAACTATATTGCGCTAACCTTTTACGAACACCTGCGTAATGCTGTACTCGATGGCAACGGCTGGTCTACGGTTCCATCCGTGCTCATTAATAGCTACTTGCGCGATGGCACAATAAAAGTACTCAACCATTACCAGTCGATGCGCTGGCAACCTTATGGGGTGATCTATGGCAAGCATATTCAGTTAGGTAAAGTCTCAAGATGGCTATCAACCCAGCTAGAGGCTTATCTAGACAAGGAGTCGAACTAGATACAAGTGACATAAGGATGTCACGATAGCTCAAACAAAAGGTCATGTTTTCACTCTAGCGTTATATAAACCCTAGATATTCAAGGTTGAGACATGTCCGTCACACATCACCGCACTATTTGGCTATCAGACATCCATCTGGGCAACAAAGACTGCAAAACCGATTATCTATTGGATTTCCTGCTCAAGAACCAAGCCGACACACTGATTTTGGTCGGCGATATCATTGATTTATGGTCTCTGAAAAACAAACACTACTGGCCGGAAAGCCATAACCAAATCATTGGCTTGCTACTAGAACAAGCCAATGCTGGTACGAGAATTATTTATATCCCGGGGAACCATGACAGTTCCGTTAGGAAGTTTGTCCAGTTCAACTTCGGCCATGTCGAATTACATGACGCTTATATACACACCACAGCAAACGGTAAGCGTATCCTTGCTATCCACGGTGATCAATTTGATAGTGTGGTATGCCACAACCGCTTCCATGCCATGATTGGCGATGTTGGCTACGACTTCTTACTGTTTATCAATCGTTGGTGGCACCTTTTCCAAAAGTTGCGTAACAAGCCCTATTGGTCACTGGCAAGCTATCTGAAATCCAAAGTTGATAAAGCCAATCAGGCTATTGAGCGTTTTACCCATGCGGCAATCAACCATGCCCGCCAACAAGATGTCGATGCCATTGTGTGTGGCCACATCCACCATCCCTCGATTGTGCAAGACAAGGAAATCCTCTACCTCAATGACGGTGACTGGATTGAAAACTGCACCTGTATCGCCGAATCCTTTGACGGTGAATTATCATTAATCAGTTGGACAGACAGCTATCAAGAAATCGCCCGCAATCATTCGCTTAAAATCGTATCGGATAACCCTGCTATTGAAGCATCAAAAGAAAAAGTGGCCTGATTTGTAATAGAAGCCAGCCTAGTTAATTACAGTACAACTGCCTCAGTTTCAGTGTTGAGCCTATGTCTCAATGTAAGGTTTCTATACTCAGTGGACACAATTGTTTGTTGTAGCTCATTAGAGGTAGGCCTAAATGATAAAAAAACTAGTGGCCGAGTTCATCGGGACTTTTTGGTTAGTACTCGGTGGTTGCGGCAGTGCTGTTTTATCGGCAGCTTTTCCTGAAGTCGGAATTGGTCTGCTGGGCGTATCGCTCGCTTTCGGGCTTACTGTCGTCACAATGGCCTATGCCATTGGCCATATTTCAGGGTGTCACCTTAACCCTGCAGTCACTGTCGGCTTGTGGTCAGGCGGTCGCTTCCCTGCCAGTGAAGTCATCCCCTATATAGTCTTTCAAGTATTGGGGGCAATCGCTGGGGCATTCGTTCTCTATATCATTGCTAGCGGTCAGGCCGGCTTCAGCCTCGAAGGCGGACTCGCGTCCAATGGCTATGGCGACCACTCCCCCGGTAACTACTCCATGATGTCAGGCTTTATCAGTGAGTTTGTTATGACATTCATGTTCCTGATAGTCATTCTTGGCGCAACCCACAAGTTGGCATCTCCTGCAATGGCAGGCTTAGCGATTGGTTTGGCGCTCACACTGATCCACCTGATTAGCATTCCAGTCACCAACACTTCAGTAAACCCAGCTCGCAGTACAGGCCCTGCTGTGTTGGTCGGCGACTGGGCAATGGCTCAGCTATGGTTGTTCTGGTTAGCGCCATTACTCGGGGCGCTTATCGCAGGGTTAGTATACCGATGGCTTTCCCCTGATGACGAATAAACCCCACAAATAGATAATGCGGCCAAGCGCCGCATTATTTATTGCTGGTTGGATAACCCAGTATATAGCCCTATTGGCTCGTTAATATCCGAACGAGTACTTGGACCGGATGCTTCATCTTTATGTGTTCAAAACGTTTAGCCTGACTACGGCAAGAGTAACCTGTCGCTAAGCACCTGTCTGGATCCAGCTTGGCCAAATTTGGCTGCCAGCTAAGGTCGAAGACGCCTTTCGATGTCTCTAACTTGTCTTTCTCATGTCCAAACGTTCCTGCCATTCCACAGCAACCCACTGAAACTGGCTTCAAGTTAGCGCCGAAGTGACGGAAGATGGTTCCCCACTCTTTTTCTGCATTCGGCAATTTTGTTTTCTCAGTGCAATGCGCAAACAGATACCAGTCATCACCTTCTAGTTGTGGTGCTGCGAGTTTCTCTGCCAGTAAAGGGAGCAACCATTCATGGGCTGTCAGCACTTCGAAATCTCCGCGCTTGTCACCCAAGACTTCGTTGTATTCATCGCGATAACACAGGACAAGGGCTGGATCGACACCCATCATAGGGATCCCCAACTGAGCTAACTGGTTGAGAAAGTCAGCTGTGCTCTTGGCCGTTTTAGCAAACTGGCGTAAGAACCCTTTTACATGCTGCGCTTTACCATTTGGCTTAAACGGTACCAGCATTGGCTTTTTACCGAGTCTTTCGGCAAGGAATACCAAGTCTCGAACAACTTCTGCATCATAGTAGCTGGTAAACGGATCTTGGACGATCAGCACGTAGTCCTGACGCTCACGCTGCGATAGTGCTTGCAGCCACTGCAGGTCAAAGCGCGTTGAATGGTGGCCATCCAAGCTTTCAAACAGCGTCGGCACAGATAGCGAAGGCATATCCACATAGCCAATCGCTTTTGCCGTCAGGTTTTTCGACCAGTTTGGACGCATAATCGCATTAAATGTTGCTGGTGCCTTGGCCATAATAGGCAAGTAACTTTCAACATAGGCGACAAGGTAATCTTTGGCCGGACGCTGGTAACGGCTGTAATAGATATTCATAAACCGCGAACGGAAGCTCGGTACATCGACTTTGATTGGGCATTGGCTGGCACAAGCTTTACATGCCAAACAACCATTCATCGCTTCCATGACTTCATGGGAAAAATCGTAGTCATTACGTTTAGACCCAAAGCTATTCCTAAAACGGTCAATGATTTGCTTCACGGACGGTGAACTGTCCATGAGGGATTTTTCAAGCTCGACAGGATCAATACCCTGCTCAGAGAGTTGGCGAAGCCACTCACGTACCAAGCCTGCACGCCCTTTCGGGGAATGGCGGCGATCGGCGGATATTTTCATTGACGGGCACATTGGCGAACTCGTGTCGTAGTTAAAACACAAACCGTTGCCGTTACATTCCATCGCCTGTTTAAAGCTATCGCGCACTCTCACAGGGATCTGACGATCAAAGTAGCCACGTTTTACGCCGTCCACTTTGACTAACTCAGCGTCACTTTCCAGCGGTGTACAAATCTTCCCGGGGTTCATCCGGTTATCGGGATCAAATGCTGCCTTGATTCGGCGTAATTCGGTAAATAGCTCTTCACCAAAAAAGTCAGGGCCGTACTCTGAGCGGTAGCCTTTACCGTGTTCCCCCCACATCAAGCCGCCATATTTCGCTACCAAAGTAACCACCTGATCGGAGATCTGCTTCATCAAGCGCTCTTGCTGGGGATCGCACATATCTAGCGCAGGACGAACATGTAACACGCCCGCATCAACGTGACCGAACATGCCGTAATCCAGTTGGTGCTCATCGAGAAGTTGACGGAAATCAGCAATGAAATCAGCCAAATTTTCCGGTGGAACACAGGTATCCTCAGCAAATGGGACCGGCTTTTTGCTACCTTTTGCCGCGCCTAGTAAGCCCACGGCCTTTTTACGCATATTGTAGATTTTCTGGATATCAGCAAGCTCAGTACAAACTTGGTAGCCAATAATGCCATGCTGTTTTTTTGCTAGCATCTCATCAAGGCGCAAACACAAGTCATCAACTTGCTGCTGGTTTTCCGCTGGGTCATTACTGGCATATTCAACAATATTGATCCCTAGCATTTCTTGGTTTGGCACGTCTGTGATCAACTCACTAACTGTGTGCCAGATAATATCTTGCTTCGCGAGATTCAAAACCCGAGAGTCGACAGTCTCTACCGACAGTGCCTGCGCTTCGACCATCATAGGGGCATTACGTAGCGCCGAGTCAAAGCTATCGTATTTGATATTAACGAGGGTACGTGATTCTGGGATCGGTGTAAGGTTCAGCTTGGCTTCGGTAATAAAGGCCAACGAACCTTCCGAACCACACAGCAGACGGGTGATATCAAACTGGCCCAGTGATTCATCAAAACCGTTTTTTAAGTCATAACCGGTCAGGAAACGATTGAGCGGTGGAAACTTGTCTACAATTTGCTCGCGCTTTTCTCGGCATACCTGCTCAGACACTTTTAGGGCCTGACTGGCAAACTCTTTTGCAACAGGCGACGACTGAATAGCATCACTTTGAAGCGGCTCAGTATCCAGCACTGAACCATCAACCAAGACCGCTTTGAGACCCAAGACATGGTCTGAGGTTTTACCATACTTGAGAGAGCCTTGGCCTGAAGCATCGGTATTGATCATACCGCCGATAGTTGCCCGGTTACTGGTAGAGAGATCTGGAGAGAAAAAGAAACCATGAGGCCGAAGAGCATCATTAAACTGATCTTTCACCAAGCCAGTCTGTACCCTTGCCCATCCCTCTTCGGCATTGATTTCCAGCACCTGATTCATATGCCGTGATAAATCCACCACAACACCAGGGGTCAGCGACTGGCCATTAGTGCCTGTGCCGCCACCACGGGGCGAAAACGTAATACTGGTGAAAGACTGAGTCTGAGCCAGTTGGCCCAATGTAACCAAATCTTGGTTGTTGGTAGGAAAAATGACAGCCTGTGGCAGTTGTTGATAGACGCTATTATCCGTCGCCACCGCAAGACGGCTAGCATACGAGCTTTCTATATCACCACTAAAACCGGCTTTTTCCAGTTCTTGTAGGAACGATAGTACCAATTCCTCAGTACCGTTTTGGTGTGTCAGTGCTGGTAACATTGCTCTCCTTGTCCAGTATCACGCCGTATCCTACGACGACTGGCCTCTCCATTGCTTTATAATTAGGTTGTTGTCACACTTTACCCCAGCAAGATCGGGAAAAAAAGTATCGGGCTCAATCCACTACCCTGTTCATATATACTACGTAACTGGCAGGCTAACGGCTCAGCTGCTGTCGAAGCCATGACGAACTGCAAACTAACCAAGCCCCCAGTAGCAAATAGCCACTTGTCTTGATACCCAATACCATCAATGTTGATGATTGCACCGCAGCGATGGCCATCATTGCACCCGAGAGACCAACCGCACCGAGCAATACACCAAAAGAAGCGACAAAGCGTCGCTTGGCCGATAGCGGAGGCGTTATCTGGTCAACTTTCAGGGCATAATTGATCCCGAAGAAGATACCCAGCATAAGTGAACACAAATAGGCTTGGGTAGGTACCAAAGATATACCCGCCACAGTTCCTGTTAGTATACCCAAACCGAGCCAAAACCATCGGCTCGTCAGTAGCTGCCGGTAAGCCTTAAACGTATCGCTCCGCCATAAGATAAACATGGCAACCATAACAATGCCGAGCATCACGCTCATAATCACATCGCTGATAAAGTGAACGCCAAACCAGATCCAAGCTACACCCTGCCCGGCAACCACTAACACAACCAACAACGCTATCATCACTTTTTGCTGTTTAGTTTTGATCTGGCGCTGCAACAAGTATCCCCATACCCCAAACAGCATGGAGGTCATCAATACCTGTTCACTAGGGAAACCTAAACCGGGTGCATTGACTTTTTGCAGGTCAGGGACAATGAAAAACGGACGGGGCATCATTAAGCCATGTTTAAGTAAGGATGCGCCAAACAAGGTCACCAATATCAAGCAAGCAATCTCAAGGAAAAACCGCGTTCGGTAATACCCTGCCATTAAAGCCAGTGCGACGAAGACAAACCATGGCCCTCCCAGCACAGCGAGAGCGTGCATCAAACCAACAAAAAGCCACTGTGAAAAAGACGACCACGTCGAGATAACTTGTTGGAACTGGCCTATCAAGCCCAGCTCGTATTCGTGCAAAGGGCTAATGTCGTAATCAAAACGGTCGTAGACCTTCACTTCACTATCAGGAGTGGACGCAAGCCATTGCGGTAAAAGGGCTGCATCTTCAGAATAGCGGTGTTCTCGGGCCTCGGTTAATAATGGGTCGATGAGGTAAACTCGCTCGACTTCTGTTGCAAAATGCTCGGCAAACCATGACGCCACAATAGGGTATCCACGGCTATCTCTAAACGATGAAACAGGAATAGGCGATTTAGCCCGGCAGGCATAGATGGCCGCCCTATCGCGATATTGGATCAGGTGCTCGACTTCTACTTCAATCCCCGCCTCTTCGAGGGCCTCGCGCGCAGCTGCCTCTTGGGGGGTATCCCCGCTATCGATATACCCCCCAGGTAGTGACAGCTTGTTGGTAATGGCTTCTAATAACATAATCAAGTTATCGCCATTGCGTATCACGCAAACCGCCCCCACGATGTTGTCTGGTTGCTGACCAGAATATCTCGCACTGTTTCCGGCGGTAGCGTTAAAACTGATAGCAACCAGAAAAATAAGTACAACATACTGGAGGATAGGTTTTGATTTCACTGGGTAATCCAATGGTAGATTTGAGGAGTAGTGTCTAAGATGCTATCAATAATCAAATACTCAAACCATTGAAATAGATAGATGGTGTACGTTTTCTAATGTCATAATGCTACCTTGCTCTTTCAGTCACCCAATCATCAGTTTCGTCAAACTGACCTATTTAACAGTATGAATACCCAAGCAACCTCCCCAGATTTACCAGAAACCTATTACCGAGATAACTTCCATTGCTTGGTGAGCACTGTTGCCGATCAATACTCTGATTTGCTGACTGCGCAAGAAACACTTTGGTACAACACTTATCTCGCCTTGACTGAACCCGCACAGTGCCTCTATATCAGGCTACTTACCCGCAAAGGGCCTTTGTTTAGACGCGATAAAATCCACTATCCTGAAATCAAACTTTTGGCAACAGCCTTCGAAGAGTTGGACCATGTTGGACTGATATCACTGCAACCCGCCGATATTTCCCATAGTGATTTTTGCCAGCTATTCACTAAGCCTGAGCTTCTCAGCACTTTCGATTTCCTTTCAGGTAGCAAGCAAGCCAAGAAAGCAGAGATTGTTGAACAAGTCATCCAGCATCACCCTGATCTCACATTCTATAGTAGTGAAATACTGAAAGTTCATTATGCGGAGCACTTATCAGTTTTCTGCTTACTCTTTTTTGGTAATACCCATCAGGATCTCAGCCAGTTTGTCTTGGCTGATATTGGTATCCAGCAATTTGAACACTACCCAATTGATACGGCCTTCCGCCTATTCCAACACAGGGAGCACATTGATAACTGGTTAGCCCTCTCCGAAAAAGCAGACATCTATTGGCAGCATAAAGAAGCAAAAGAGACACAAGCCATCGCTGAAATGCAATCTGATCTGCCCGGTGCATTCGATTGGAAACCACTGGAGCGAAAACGCCAACGCCTTATCAATCATATTGCCCGTGATCTTGAAAGACTAGGTAATCATGATTCAAACCGCCTTGACCAAGCCCTGACACTTTTCCAGCAAAGCGAACGTGCCCCTTCTAGAGAAAGGCAAATCAGGATCCTCGACAAACAGGGGGAAACTAAGCAGGCATTGGATCTAGTCAAACGGGTACTGACAACACCACAAAACGAGGAAGAGGCAGATGTTGCCGACGTCCTCAACCACCGTTTACTCAACAAGTTAGGGGACAAACAGCCGCCGAGGAGAAAACCCAAATTCGACAGTGAAAAACTCAAGTTGATTCAACAACAACTTTGCGTTGAACTTGATGTCGCGGCCTACTACCAACAACAGGGCTGGCAAGCCTATTATCTTGAAAACACCCTGTTTTGCGGGTTGTTTGGCCTTGCCATGTGGGACATTATTTTTTCTGCCCAACAAGGTGCATTTCTCAACCCTTTCCAGCGCTCACCTAAAGATATGTTTTCGAGTGATTTCTACCTAAAGCGTAAACAACTCATTGATAAGCGTCTAAATGATCTTGAAAGCGGAGAATGGGATAACTGGTTAGCGGTGTATAACGCCAAGCAAGGGCTAAGTAATGATTGGGTTCATTGGGGCGTGTTCACTGAAGAAATCTTGATAAAAGCAGTCTCTGCCATTCCCGTATTGGCTTTAACAGCCATCTTCAAGCGCATCTTATTTGATCCAAGAAACAACCGTAGTGGCTTCCCCGATTTAGCCTTATTCAAAGATGGTCAATACTGTCTTGCCGAAGTAAAAGGCCCGGGGGATACCTTGCAGAATAACCAAATTCGATGGCTTAAGATGTTTGAGCAACATAGCATTGCAGCCAAAGTGGTGTACGTTGAATGGTGCTAGGGCTAAGCTTTAGCACTCTTTAACTGTAACAAGATATAAATAAGGCATGGTTGACTTGTACTAATAATCAACAACTAAAAGCGGTATAATGCAATAAATAACAATTATTGATCATTTCAAAGTAAAGAATATGCAGAGATACCTAGGCATTAATTAATCAATTTTGAAAGGGACACTGTAAATATCAGCAACTGAATAAGGTAAAATAAAAACAAAAAGCATAATCACACTTTACCGCCACTATAGTTATGGTGAGAGCCTCTCATTACATAAAAAACATAAGCTTATGCCAGTTATATATTTACGGGTACTAACCAATTAAAAATTATAGAGTATTTACTTTATTTTATAGCAAAGAACACTGTAGAAATACAACCATTAAATTATCTTTATTTTCGACCAATTAATATTTAAGCCCAACAACAAATCGACAACATTATAAATTCAACTGGTCTGATTTGTAGTATTTAACCCGCCACCTAAAATCCGCCTCGAATATATGCAGTGGCATTGTTCGCTATAAAACTAATTACATAAATACAAAAGAATTCTCTATGTTCAAGAAGCGTTTGTTAACCTGTGCAGTATTCACTGCACTTTCTGTGACGTCTGTACAAACTATGGCAGCCGGTTTCCAACTCAATAGCCAATCGGCAACTGGCCTAGGCCGTGCGTTTGCCGGTGACGCGGTTATCGCTGATAATGCCTCTGCGATGGCACGAAACCCAGCAACCATGGCAATGTTTAATGAAACCAGCATGTCATTGGGCTTTACCGTTATTGATAGCGACGTACGAATCAAAGACGGTACTTATAATCAATTTAAAATTTCTGATACTATTTTCGGCCCTATTCCAGGTAATAATGAGTTTGATATTTCCGGTACTGATGGTATCGGTAGCACTGCTGTAGTTCCTAACTTTTATTTAGTTGTACCGGTCAATGACCAGTGGGCATGGGGTGTTTCTGCATACTCTAACTTTGGTACCGGCACTGAATTCAAAGATGACTTCGCGGCTTCTGTATTTGGTGGTACGACAGAAATCCAGAGCATGAACTTCGGTGCCAGTGTATCTTACCGCCTGAACGAGCAATGGAGTTTCGGCGCTGGCCTAGATCTTATCTACGGCATGGGTAAGCTAAAACGCGATTTTGACCTCGAAACCTGTCAAGGAATAGGACCTAATCAGTCATGTGATGAGCAGAGATTCAACGTTCTTGATGTTGATGCTTCTGGTTTTGCAGTTGGTGGTAACTTCGGTGTGGTATACGAGCTAAACGACAATCACCGTTTCGGCCTTTCATACCGCTACAGCCCGACTGTTACGGCCAAAGGCGATGTGGACACCATAGCCGGTAACAGCAACAAACTGGATATGCCACTGCCTGATATGGCCGAGTTTTCTGGTTACCACCGCTTAACTAATAAATTTGCCGCGCACTACAGTGTACAATGGGTTCAATGGAGCGCGTTCGATTCGCTGCAAATTGCCGATATCAACAAAGAATATGCATGGAAAGATGCAGGGCACGTCTCGGTCGGTGGTACATACTACCTCAACAACGACTGGACACTACGTGCTGGTTACATGTACGACGTTGCCGCCACTGACGAGCTTAAGTCCATCTCCATCCCAGATTCTGATCGCCAGTGGCTTTCAGCTGGTTTTACCTATCACATTGACTCACGCTCGAATATCGGCTTCGGTGCAACTTACCTGATTGGTAAAGACACACAAGTCGATGAGTTCATGGGCATTGAAACTGATAGTGGGCTACAAATTGGAACAGGTGTTTCTGCAACTACTCGTTCCGATGCTATTTTGGT
Organism: Photobacterium rosenbergii; assembly: GCF_003026455.1. Classification (GTDB taxonomy): domain Bacteria; phylum Pseudomonadota; class Gammaproteobacteria; order Enterobacterales; family Vibrionaceae; genus Photobacterium; species Photobacterium rosenbergii. The sequence goes on along the minus strand of NZ_PYMB01000002.1, from coordinate 195,016 downwards.
CGGCCTGCAGTACAGCCGTACCTTCTAATTAGTAAAGGCTGATCAAAAAAGCGGAAGCCTTATTGGCTTCCGCTTTTTTTTGCTCAATTAAAAATTAAGCATCCCTTTATCTTCCAACTCCGCACAGCGGCTTGCGTTATAGGATTGATCCCAGTAATTGTTCAGCTCAAAGCCGTTCGCGTTTATCTTGATGAACTTGTCGTTGTTATCTGAATTCTTGTCCCAAGAAACGTCATTGCTAAACAAGCTGTCGCTGAACCATTTACGCGACATATGCGCCATTAGCTTTTTGTCCGCCGCATTGGTCAGTACCTTCTCGCCCTTAATGTTCATGGCTTTGTTGAAGACATACGGCAACTCGGCGGCGTGGCAGGCTTTGCCTTTCACCGTGCCATCAAGGTTCTGGCAGCTCAATGCCGCCAACGGTGAAGCACTAAATGGCCAGAAGTTAAATTGCGACTCATGCTCAAATTGGTACATAACGACATTATGCTCACCGCCTTGTTGGGCCTGCAGCGCTTTTCGCGTCGGACAAGTAAATAACATATCATTGGCCAGCATGCGGGTCTTACGCACGTTTTCACTGGACATTTGAAGGGTATCACCTGGCGAGGCCTGATACGCATCAAAATCTTCAAGAAGAGTATCACCTTTACAATTTCCAATATTGAGGATATCGCAACTGATCGGGAAAGGAATACCGTTAACATTCACCGTTCCGCCAAAAAATACTTTAATTAATAGACTATAGAACCCACCAACAGACTCTGAGTCTATAAACTTCCTAACGTCCAACCCGTTATCGAGAACTATATCTTCACCAAAGATATAACTCCCATTGTTATCTTTAATGTTTGCATATAACAGAGCTTCGAACATAGAGGTAAAGATATTAGACTCATCAGTATTAAAACCAACTACTGTAGGAACATTAAATTTTGTATCAATGGGCTGGCTTTTTAAATGCTCTCCAGTAATTTTTGACGTTGTTTGACAAGAAGTTCCTCTAGCTTTTGATTCTATATAAGGTGCAAATGGTAAAAAACCAGATGGTGTAGGCCTAAAACTTCTGAGGTATGACAGAAGATTGCCTTTTACTTTCCCCTGAAGTTCTAAGATTTCTGACGTTGAAAGATCATGTATACTTCTTTCTTCTAGAATATTAATTATGTCATCATTTATTTTTTTTGCAGAACAATAGCTCTTATATGGGATACCATAGGGGTTACTTTGCATTATGGCGCGCTGGTAATAACCATTGTGTTCAGGATCATTGAGATCTTCACCACCTGCAACAACAGGGTCCTGCTGTAAAATGCCAATAGACATCGCCCCGGCACTTTCGCCAAAGACTGTCACATTGTTACTATTGCCACCAAAAGATTGAATGTGCTTATTAACCCACTCTAAAGCGCGCTTCTGATCCCCGATACCATAGTTACCACCCGCTTGATTTTCTGACTTCTTCCCATCCACCCACAAGCTTCCCAGAAGACCAAGGCGGTAATTTAGGGTAACGGCGATGAATGGTTGGTCTCTGCCACCTAAATCACTTCTCACATCAGAAACACTTTGTGCAACAATGGTATCACCTTGGTTTAAAGGCAATGACCCCGCCCCACTTTCGAATGAGCCACCGTGAATAAAAACATACACAGGCAATGTATCTTGCTCAGAAGTACCGGCAGGGCGCCATATATTCAAGCTCAGGCAATCTTCTGATTGAGGCATACCTTCCCTGCCTGCTTGCGGGCAGATATCACCAAATGCTGTCGCGTCTATCACCCCTTGGGACGGCTCAACCAATTGGCTGTGTTCAAAGCGATTGGCGGTTGCATAGCGAATGCCCTTGAACGCCTCAATACTAACAGTTTCCGCTTGGTTATCCAGGTTGGTAATTCCAATATATTCATTCAGTCCCTTAACCTGAGTGTCACCTATTTGTACTGTAATATTCGATGGCTCTAAATTATCTTTGCCAGATACTGATGAGTCATTGTTACAAGCAACCAAGGCCAACGCGATGCCCGTTGCAATAATAGAGCGGGAATAATTTTTCATAATTATAATCTTTATATGCTTCTTGTTTTAAAAATAAGCGAAATGAGCAAAAAGGTAAGACCTATTTACCAATAACTAACTGCTTTTATGTTTTCATTATAATTAAAACATTCTCAAATTAAATGAAAATTTGATCTGGTCTGACGTTTTTACAAACAAAATAGAATGATAAAAAAAAGTTAATTTTAAAAAAAACCTGAATGCGAGAGATGAAAGCATACACAGATAGAATGTTGCTATCTTTTTATTTCATGAGTTGTAAACACAATCCTATCATCAATATAAATTAATTTAGATATATCAACCTAGTATAAATAGTAAATTTGCCGCATGTCACAAAAAAATCATTATAGAATCAAATATCAAAATCAACATCACTTAATTATTTATATATAAACCCAACACTATTAACACCCCACGTAACAAAGGCAACACACCTATTTTATTTCATACTGGTCAGAGTTGTTTAAATTAATCATCACTCTAGAATCGCAGCAAAATATATGGCTACATAAAAGTGCCAAACTCAATAATTAAAAGATATATACACATGTTCAAGAAGCGTCTATTAACGAGTGCTATAGTCTCGGCTATTGCGATTTCTAACGCCCCCGCTTTCGCTGCAGGGTTTCAATTAAACAGCCAATCCGCTACGGGCTTGGGCCGGGCTTTTGCTGGCGATGCTGTGATTGCGGACAACGCCTCTGTTGCAGCGCGGAACCCCGCTGCCATGGCACTGTTCAAAGAAGCTAATTTCTCCCTTGGTTTCAATGTTATTGCCACGGACGTCAGGCTCAAAAACGGTACCTATAACGATATCAAGATCCCTGACTTTACTATTACCCAAGAGGATATCTCAGGTACTGACGATATAGGTGGCACCTCTTTTGTTCCCAATTTACATTTGGTCATGCCGCTCAATGAAAAGTGGGCCTGGGGCCTTTCGGCCTATTCTAACTTCGGTACAGCTACCGAATTTGACGACGATTTTTCTGCCAACCTTTTTGGTGGGAAAACCAGTATAAAAAGCATGAATTTAGGGACTAGCCTCTCTTACCGGTTTACTGAGCATTTCAGTGTAGGGGCTGGACTCGATCTGATTTATGGTAAGGGCGAGCTAAAACGTAGCTACAAAGGCATTACTGCTGTTGATATCGATGCTACGGGTACTGCCTTCGGTTGGAATGCCGGAGTTGTTTACGAGTTCAATAAAGATCATCGCTTGGGGCTGAGCTACCGTGCAAGCCCAACGGTCGATGCCGATGGTGACAATCCAACAGATAAAATCTCGTTACCTTTGCCAGACATTGCCGAATTTTCAGGTTACCACCGTCTGAATGAAAAATTTGCCGCCCACTACAGCCTACAATGGGTTCAGTGGAGCACGTTTGATACCATCAATATTCAGACACAAGATATGTTGCTCGGCCTCGTTCCATCTCAATCAATTGATAAAGAATATCAGTGGAAAGATGCGGGCCATATTTCTGTGGGCGGTACTTACTACCTAAACAATGATTGGACACTGCGTGCGGGTTATATGTACGACATTGCAGCAACAGACGAGCTGAAATCTATTTCAATTCCAGACTCCGATCGTCAGTGGCTATCTGCAGGCTTTAGCTACCATTTAAACCCGAAAGAAACTATCGATTTTGGTTTCACTTACCTTATTGGCCAGGATGTCACCTTCGATGAACACTTGAGCCCTGATTTGGATGCGCCCTCGATCACAGGTGCGACAACTCGCGCAGATGCTATCTTGTTTGGCTTACAATATAGTCGTTCTTTTTAATCAATAATTCTATTAATAATTTATATAGACGGAAGCCAAGATTGGTTTCCGTTTTATTTTCTGCTCCTTGAGCTCTACTTTGTCATTTTTTTGTTTTTTTTCATGAATTAGCATGGTGAAGCCCCTGTCTTGGGTCTAAGATTTATTTTATCAATTTCATGGTTGCAGCATATTTCTTTTATGTGATAAATCAGAATACCATGCTCAACGTCGCATCACGATATTGGTCAATGCCATGAGAAAGACAAGAACCGTACAAAAAATCCGTTTTGGCAAAAAGAGTGGCCTCCACACAACATTTATCAAGCAATCAGAGCTTGAGCAGCTAAATCCATTTGTGCAGTGGGATCATTTCACCGCTAAAGCCATAATCCATTCCAAACGGCTCGATTATGAGAGCCACTCAGGGGTCGATGCCGTCAGTTACCCCGTCATCGGTAAACTGAGCCATCACGACTCAACCGGCAACCATGTCACCCTTGCTAGCGGCGATGTTCATATCATGACTTCCGGTGATGGTATTATTCATAAAGAAATCATGACCCCGCAAAACGGTCAAATTGAGTCATTCTGCCTAGGTAGTATTCTACCTGCGGGAAAAGTAGAAATGTCCCCGGCAAGCTGCATCAATTTACACGCCCAGCAACTCCCCCTGATTGAAGAGCATGATTCAACAACCAAAGTCATTATTGGGAAGTATAAAAATGTCGCCAGCCCGGCAACTTACAGTATTCCAATGACATTTCTCGATATCATGATCGCTCCATACGGATGCTGGTATTTCGAACCCGATCCTGAACAATTGACAGGTTTTGTTTATCTACGCTCAGGGAGCGTGTATATCAGCGGTAGCCAACTTCATAAACACCAGATGGCGACTTTGACCCCGTCATCATTACCCATTGAAGTCAGAACCAGTAAACTCGGTGCTAGGATATTTATTGTAACTGGCAAACCCCAGCAACAACCCTTGTTCTCAAACCATCACTCCGTTCATTCATCACAGCAGAACATGTCAAAAGCGACCCAAAACATTGGCCGTTTGTTAACAACGAGAAAGTAACCTCGCCCCTCAAACCTTACATTTGGTGATATTGCTCCCAAAAATAAACACTTCTGTGGAGCATACCTTACCCACAAAAGCCCGTTCGTTGCGGGTTAAATTTGACTCATCAAGGCGATTTATAAATCAAGTGTTTCATCTATTCTCAGCTTATCAATCTTAGTAGCGCTTTTTTACCCTCCACGATACCCACAACCAATACTCACCTTTCAACGCCTACCGGAATTTATTCCTCAGTGGAATCATGCAAACTATAATCGAAGATAAATAAGTGTTTAAATTTCAGCAGTTTAATCTATCATCCAAACATCCACGGCTCCCTGACTGGTCGCTACTTTATGCCCCTAACTCTCACCTACTCTGGTTTTCTTTTACCCTACCGCAAGAAATTATTGCTGCCCGTTTTGAGTTGCCTATGGGTCACAAAAGGGTATGCCAGCGACTTAGAACAGTTAATGGCTATGAGCTTAGAAGAGTTAAGCTTAGTGGATATTCAGGTAACGTCTGCGGCAAAAAAGCCACAATCACTCAAAGATATACCCACTGCAGTTTATGTTATTTCCAATGAACAAATCCGCCGTAGTGGGGTTCGCTCTATCGCTGAAGCCCTTGCTCTCGCGCCTGGAGTACAAGTTACCCGTATTTCCGAATACAACTGGCAAGTGTCATTGCGGGGGCTGAATGACGTGTCGTTTAACAAACTCCTGGTGATGATCGATGGGCGGAGTGTCTACAGCCCACTGATGTCCGGCACCTTTTGGCACACTATCGACACGTTGCTTGAAGACATTGACCGTATTGAAATTATTCGTGGCACTGCAGGTACCATGTGGGGTGCTAACGCGGCGAATGGTGTTATCAATATCATCACAAAAGATAGCGAAAATACGCAAGGTCACTTTGGGCAGATAGCGGGTGGCGAATATGGCTACCGGGAATTGAACTACCGGTACGGTACCCGATTCAATGAAAACTTCACTGCCAGGGGCTTCGTGAAAGGCGTTAAAGGTAAGTATTACATTGATAATGATGATACCTGGCGTAACATCCGTGGTGGACTCCGCACTGACTACAAAGGTGACAATCAGCATTTCACCTTTCAAGTAGGTGGATACCAAACAAAGTCTGAGCACCAATGGCTTTATGCCGACTTATCCTCGCACCTCAACAGCTATTACTATCAAACAGATCTCAATGCTTACTCTGAAGGTGCTTATATCAGTACCCGTTGGAAACAACGGCAAGATACTCATTATTATGAAGTGAATCTTTGGGCTGATACCAACGCCACAGATGAACCTTCTGCTGCAGGAAAATTCCATACTGTAGATATTGACTTACTCAGCCATCACCAGTTGAGCCCAAGCCAGCAATTAACTGTCGGTGGGGGGGCCCGTGTTATCCACCGCCGAACAGAACCTTACCCTGACAGTCATTATAACCGTGTCGAACCATGGGGACGATACAGCCTTGATCCTGTCGGTACAGATACCATCATAAATACATATGCCCAACTGGAGTCCGAGCTATCTAATTCGGTCACATCCACCATAGGGATCAAAGTTGAGCACTTTAGCCTCAATAACAGCACAGAACTGCAACCCCAAGCGAGATTGTTATACCAGCCAAACCGCGAACAACAATTTTGGCTAGGTGCCGCACGTGCTGTGGTGGCACCATCATTTCTCAGCACCAAAACTGATAGCTATTTCCTGGCATCCGTTTGTGTGAGTGAAGATTGCCAAGACCATCACCCTGGAATTATCTACACGGCAGCGAATAAAGATCTAAAAACAGAATCAGTGTTAACTCTGGATATGGGGCACCGGTACTTTGCATCTAACGCCTTAACGATTGATAGCACTTTGTTTTACAGCCAATACAAGAATCTACTCATGGAGAGCGACAGCCAATGGCGCTGCGTGTATGGCCTATGTAAAGATGGCAAACAGCTTCCTGATAACATGTTTGTGATGGTGCAAACGAGTAGCGATAACTTAGCTGTAGACAATTATGGATTTGAAACAGCCATTGAATGGCGGCCATTGCCAGAACTCAGCCTATTCACTAGCTATAGTTTTATGCAGACTTCAGCCTCCTGCACAGGGCATGTCAACTGTGAACCTGATGCGGTTTCCGGCAGTAAGCTAAGATATAACAACCAGCCATCACACCTATTATCAGTACAGAGCCTATGGCAAATTAACCCTAACTGGCAGCTTGATCTGTGGTTCAAACACAAAAGCGCCATCTCCAGCTCACATCAATATTTTGACGCCCCTTCAGTCAGTACTTTGGATGCTAGGATTGCCTGGCAAAAACAACCCGACTGGCCTCGAATAGAGTTGATCATCGATGCCCTTGGTAAGGCTCCCTACCAAGACATGCCATTCATGCACAAAATCGACCAGAATATCTTCCTGATGGCAAGTTGGGGGATACATTGATGCTACAACGCTGTTACCTATCGCTCGCTTCGGCCATTGCTTTCTTTGCCCTGCCCTTTAGTTGGTCAGTGTATGGCAAAAACCATCCCGTACAAAGCTTTGCTGAGCACGATATAAAAGCTGTCTATGTGTATCGGTTAGCGAACTTCATCCGCTGGCCCGAAGGACAAAAGAATAACCTTGTGGTATGTACCCTTGGAAAAGACAGTACAACTCGCAGTTTGGAAACCCTCTTTCGCCAGCAGCATGCTAAAGGCTATATCAAAGCGGTCAACTCGTTAACAGATGCAGCATTACAGTGCGATTTAGTGTTTGTCACTCAAGATGTGATTACTCAGTTCAACCCACTCCCACAATATAAAGGGCTGCTCACGATCAGCGACTCTCCAGTCACAATGGGGGAAGGTGGAATGATTGAGCTAAGAACGATGAATTACCAAGTAAAGCCCGTTTTGCATCTAGAGAATATCAATAACGCCCAACTCAATGTCAGTTCACAACTGCTACGTATCGCTATTCTCGTTTCCGACCAAGAAGGGGAACACGGCAATGATAATGAATAATTGGTTAAAAAACCGCACCCTCAAGCAGCGCTTGTCTTTCCCGATTCTGACATTCAATTTGCTGGTATTGCTCGGCTTTCAGTTTATTAGCTATCAGAGCTATTTGACTATTGAGCGTGAAAACTTCATTTCGAGAACCCAAATACTCGCCAAAGGCGTTGGTAGTAACCTCTCGGCTCCTATATTGTTCAATGACCGCCTAGCCGCCAAAGAAATTCTATCCGCACTCAAAGCTGATGAGCGTATTGTCAAAGCAAAGCTGAGATTACCGGATCACAGCTTGTTTGCCGAATATGAAAACAAAACACTGCCTTTCTCAGCACCAGACGAAACTGAACAAAAAAAAGCTCTCCAACATGGCTACCACATTGGCAAAGACAACCTTTATCTTGCTGTACCTGTTACCATTGACGGGGAAGTAATTGCTCAAATTTATCTTGCGGTCTCACTGCAACAGCTTAACGAGATGCGCCAAACTCAATTGGAAATCAGCCTTCTTCTCATAGTCATACTGGTTTTCAGTAGTTTTTGCTTTATCAACCAAATCCAACGCTGGGTGATTACACCTATTACCGAGCTTAATAAAGGTATTCAACGCTTAATTCAAGGGGATACACACCAACCTATACCGTACAACCAATTTTCCAACGCCGAACTTTACCAGCTCACGCTGGGTTTCAACAATCTGGTCACAACCATCCAGCAACGGGACAAAGAGTTACGAGCAGCAATGCAGAAACTGGCATTAGAAAAATCTTTTGTCGATGAGGTTATTGAAACCGTTCAACATGCCTTGGTGGTGGTCGATAAATCAGGCAAGATCACATTGACCAACCATGCTTGCCAATCCATGTTCGAGCTCTCTTCTTTCCAGCTCTTCAGTAAATCACTTATCGATATACTCAGGCCGTCAGAAAGAGACGCCTTTGAGCGAATACTTGAAAATGTACTGGTTAATAATAAGGAAATAGAGCAGCTGACAATAGAGAGCCGGGCCCATTCTCAAGAGGTAAGGACTTTCCAATTAGTGAGCCGCCCGTTATGCCATCAACAGCAAATCCTGTTTGCCATTGAGGATGTCACAGAGCGCTAGCATGCGGACCAATGAATCCTATAGCCCAAACCAGCAAACTGTGATTATCAAATCCGATCTACGTTCAATGAAGAAGATAAAGCAGTTGGTATAGATTTGATTAATTGCATATCGCTACCGCTCGACTTTCAACTAAAGCGGTAGCGACATAAATAGAATGGAATCGCGATTAACGGTTAGCTAGACGGAACGTCCCTTTCGAGCTAAACCAAACGGCCTGAGATTTTTTGCGACCTAGCAACATTGGGCCATCATCAAAGAAGAGAAAGTTCTTCCAGTTACGCTTGAACACATCCCACTTAGTTTCAATCACGTTGTACTTTTCGTAACAGAAGAAAACCGTCGTGTTATCTTCCCAATCAAGGAAGTCTACCATTTCTTCCGGCAATTCTGGTTCGTCACTATCCCAAGCAGCTTGCCAATCAATAGGCTGAGACCAGATCTTATCGTTATGGGCCCAATCCCCTTTTTCAAAGTGATCAGCGTCAGGGCTTTGACGGCTCACATGCTCGCCCCAAATCTGGGAAGATCGTGCTTGGGTAAACGGTTTGATTAAGGCCAAGTCTGATTCGGCAACAGGCATTGATGCGTGGGTGAAAATCCACTTGCGGGAATAGTTATCTAACTCTACGTAGTTCATGGGACGACCTAACAATTCAAGACGGTGGAAATGTACCTGAGTCGGCCCTATTGTGCCAGTAGTTATCTGGGTTTCGCGCTAATTACCCTATCGTTTATACCAATCGAGCGGAGACAAACCGCTCGATATACCCGTGTAATGAGTGTCTATTTTTTCTGATCCCACAGATTACTCACCCACCCCCCAGCAGCATCATCATAATGACAACCGGTGTAGTGTTTCTCGACAACATTAGCTTCTTGTTTGTTGGATTCAATCATTTTAGAAATGTGGCATGCCATCGGATCGCCACCTGTCGTCAAACGACGCCGAGTCGCTACTTCTTTGATGATTTGCAAGCGGTAAGCCGAGTTCATTTTCTTCATCTTTCCACACCTCTGTTGATTGGGCCCAAATAAAAATAGGAGGCGTTAAGAAAATCGTCAAATAACAGACTTATAAAGTTCATACATATCAACTACGGAGAAAATATCGTAGCTATATATTTCAATGAGTTAATCCCACAGTTTTTATCCTGTTATTTGATACATTCACAATAGCAACATAAGACCCTGATATATAAAGGATAAAAATGTCATTAAAATTTCTTTATTTGTACAAAAAAGATTCACGATTTTGCGACTGATATCTCTCTTACAAAGCTGCCTCATTTATCTGACAGTACCGCTGGATAATATGCGTAATGTCTAATCTCACAATATTTTTACTTCCGGTAAGTAGCAGTATTCCAGTGGACACTTTAAAATGAAAATCAAATACAACAACAACTTATTATATGTACAACTTAGCCACCAACCTCGAACGTAACGCCGACTTTCGAGGCAATGACACCGCTTTAATTTTCAATGACGAGAAATTAAATTTCCGAACCCTAAATGAAATGGTCAATGCTATTGCCTACCACCTTTGTGAAATCGGTATCAAGCCGGATGACAAAGTGGCAATATCTTGCCCAAACATGCCCGCTTTCGTGATTGGTTATTATGCTATCCAAAAAGTGGGCGCAGTGACCGTCCCACTCAATATTATGCTCAAAGGCCCAGAAGTGGCCTACCACCTTAATGATTCCGACGCTGTTGCTATCATCAGCTTTCAAGGCAACAGTGCCCTGCCAAGTGGTGAGTATTGTTTCGAAGGGTTCAAGCAAACGCCTCTCTGCCAACATTTTATTTCCATTGAGTCTGGTAGCGGTGACCCTTTACCAGAGGGAGCCCACAGCTTTAACCAATGGCTAACCTCAGGCAGTACGCATTTTGAGGCCGTTTACCGCAAGGCTGAAGACACCTGCGTGATCTTGTACACATCCGGGACCACTGGCCGTGCCAAAGGTGCAGAGCTGAGCCAGAGCAACATGCTGTGTAACGCCCAAGCCTGCCAAGCACTTACAAACCAAAAAGGCTCTGATGTCAGCATCGCTATCTTGCCGCTGTTCCATACTTTTGGGCAATCGCTGATCATGAACACATCCATATTGTCTGGTAGCGCATTAGTTCTGATCCCTCGCTTCATACCTAAAAATGTTTTCCAGCAAATGTACAAGCATAAAGTCACCCATATGGCAGGTGTACCCACCATGTTCATGGGACTCCTTGCTTTTGCCGAGAAGCATGGCAGCGCTGAGCTAGACGAAATTGCTGATAACCTGAAAGTCGCTATTTCTGGTGGGGCTTCCATGCCAGTCGAGATCCTCAAACAATTCGAAGATAAGCTGAAAGTGCCCGTCATCGAAGGCTATGGATTGTCTGAGTCTTCTCCTGTCGCCGCCTTTAACCATCTTGAGTATGAGCGCAAGCCAGGCAGTATTGGCCAGCCGTTGCCGGGCGTTGCAATGAAGGTTGTCGATGACAAGGGAGAAGAAGTCCCCCGAGGCAAAGAAGGTGAATTACTCATCCGCGGCCATAACGTCATGAAAGGTTACTACCAGAAACCGGAAGAGACTGCTAAAACCGTGGTTAATGGTTGGCTTCATACCGGTGATATCGTGCGTATGGATGATGAAGGCTATGTCTACGTTGTCGACCGCCTGAAAGAAGTGATCATCCGTGGTGGGTTCAACATTTACCCACGTGATATTGAAGAAACCTTCATGACGCATCCAGATATTCAGATGATTGCCGTTATTGGTGTCCCTCATAAGACTTACGGTGAAGAGGCTAAAGCCTTTGTTGTCCTGAAGGAAAATGCAACGACCACAGCGAAAGAGCTTGTTGCTTGGGGGAAAGAGCGCCTTGCAGATTACAAGTATCCGCGCTTGATTGACATCGCCGAAGAATTGCCGATGACCGCAACAGGTAAAATCCTCAAGCGCCTTTTGAAATAGTCCTTTTTTCAGGAGGCTATAACCTAACTGTTGGCCTGTTATAGCAGCAGGCCAATTTGGCAAACTGCCGCCTGCCCTGCTAACTTAATTACATTATCCTAGGTATTAAATAGCGAAGGTGTAAGTGTGCAGGTTAACCTTTTTTTGTTCCTATTGGCTTTCCTAAGCAGTGTCGCCTCCGCTCAGACCTATGCCGAACCTTCTCCTGCCTTGCATCAGTGTACCAAGACCCTGACATACCAGTTATTTTTCAATAACCTCAAAATAGGCCAAATGACGAGAGTATTACGCTGGCAAGACAAACAAGCCCAAATTAATTCCTACAGCAATATTGAAGTCCTAGCGACCAAAACCCGATTTAACCAACAAAGCCAAGTTTTCTGGTCTGAAGATCAGCAGAGCTTTCTCTCGAAAGGTTTCCGCCGTGAAGTTAAAGGTTTGCTAGGAGGCAAAACAGAAGTCTCATTCAACGGTGATGGCAGTTCATCCAAAGTCACCGTCGATGGCAAGGTATCATCATTCACTAGTGATAGCCTGCCGTTGCTCGATGCTGATGCCATCGGCAGTCAGATGAGGCTTAGCTTGATAGAAGGAAAGACCCAATTCGAATACAACCTACAGGACACCGACGATGTAAACCGCTATTACTTTCAGGTCAAGGGTCGGGAGCGTATCAACTCCAACTTTGGTAGCGTCAACACCATAAGGGTTGAACAAGTCAGAAAGAGCGACAGGAAATTTGTCATGTGGTTTTCGCCAGACGTCGACTACCAACTGGTCCGTGCTACCTATAAACGAAAAATTCTCGACCTTAAAGCCGTTTTACTCAGCAATAAGCAAGTCTGCCCTGCAACCAATCAGTTTTCCTCCACAGCAACATCAAATCAGTAGACGATTACTCTTTGCTGATCATTTCATTGTTACCTTACCGCCAATCATTTTCAGGGCTGGCGTCCCACGTATCAAGGTGTCTCTGGCAAAAGTTTGTTCGCAATGAGGGCAGACTCCTTCTTGCGAGGTAAAGTCCTTGACGATCCGCTCCTTAAAGCATTTTACCAACGCCCCTTTGCCACCCTTGCGGTATTTATACAACTGGGTTTTACACCCTGCGCAATAGATTTCAACGGTTTTGGTTGGGCCTTTTTTATTTGGTTTTGCCATGATGGTGCTTTGTTCTTACCTGAGCCAGAAGTTGATCGATATGTTCGAGGTGATCATCATGAACGCCAGCATGGTTGCCATATTTGGGTTGGTGACGATCATTTTCCAGAGGATGATGCCAGCCAATGGTCGTCTCGACAAATGTTTTGGCAAAGCTGCCAGATATCGAAAGGCAACCGGCTAACACCGTATCGACATAGGTCTGCATGATCGGCTGTTGATGGCAGGGGGGCTCATGATCATCCTTGGTGTAAACCCAAACCGGTATGTCCCCACCTAATGGACGGTGCGTTTCTACTTGGGTCGGATCAAGCTCTATCCGGCGATAGCCCCTTTCACGGTGATCAAACTGCTTCAATGCCTTTTCATCGACTCTGACAAGCACACCATTGCAGCGGCCATCACCCAGTGCTGCGACCAAGGGCGAAATACGGTAAGAGCCATCCACTTTCCCCCAATGGCGCTGTAACCCATTCACGGTAACAGGCTGGGCTTCTTTTGCCTGCCCGGTTAACAAGCGGGATGCGTGGTTAATCAAACTACCATAACCAAAAATATACATAGACCTGCAAAACCTCTCAAAAGCTCGTTCAAAGGGATAAGCCGAAAAAGCGTGAAAATTGCTGCCATTGCTCAATCACTTCTGACAATGTAGCACGTTTAAACATCACTTCGGTACCCGGTCTTGCTTGAGACAGCCTTGGTAAATCAATACGGGCAACGCAGCCTAGTTTTGGATACCCACCAAGGGTCTGCCTATCATTGAGCAATACAATCGGCTGGCCATTAGGTGGAATTTGAATCGCTCCCAACGCTATCCCTTCAGAGACAATGCCGTCAACTTCGGCATGGATTGGCTCTCCCAATAATTTGCACCCCATACGATCAGTTTCCTGGCTCACAGTATAGCGACCTGTATAGAAACGCTGCTTTTCGCTCTCTGGAAAACTGGTGTGCTGATAGGACTCAATCACCCGCAACTGAATGGGTTTACTGTAGTCTGGTATAAACCGTGCAGACGCTTGGCGGCTAACTGACTGCCCCTCTTGCTCTTGCAAAAGACTCATTTCGACCTGACTTGCCGATAAGGTATCTCCTTTTTCAAGACCTTTCCCTTGGTGTAAGCCTCCTAATTGATTGCGCGGTACACTGGAAGCACTGCCAAGTATCTTAGGAACATCCAATCCACCCTGTACAGCAAGGTATGCCCTAAGGCCTGAGCGGGCAAAACCAAACACAAGTTTCTGCCCTTTTTTTACTGCAACGCTTTGCCACATTGGTATAGGCATGCCATCGAGTAGCGGCTGCATATCCGCCCCTGTCACTGCGATGTGGCAATCTTGCTGAACCAGAAATTCAGCCTGGCCGAGGGTAATTTCCAGCATCGCCCTATTAGCACTATTACCTAATAGGTAGTTGGCCCAGCAATAGGCGTGCAAATCAACTGCGCCTCCCTGGCTAAGACCCTGAGCGCCAGCACCGTATCGGCCAATATCTTGGATTAGCGTGAGCATGCCCGGGCGGATCACTTCCATTGTGACCATATCTGTCCTCCTTGAGCCAAAAAAGCGTCTTTGGATATTGGGGTAAAAGTCACCTGATCGCCGACCTGAAAAGGCGTCATCGGTGAATTGTCGGGCTGAAATAATATCTGTGGACAGTTACCAATAATTTGCCACCCTCCCGGTGAATCATTTGGATATACCGCCGTCTGCTGGCTGGCGATGCCCACACTACCTGCTGGCACCCACTTACGTGGCTCAGTATGCCGAGGGGCGGCGATAGACTCATCAACTGATGCGAGAAAGGCAAACCCCGGCGCAAACCCAATAGCGCAAACCGTATAAACTTGTTGGCTATGGCGTTCTATCACCTCATCAACACTTAGCCCTTTGGCTTGCGCTAACACTGCCAAGTCAGGGCCTACCTCTGCCCCGTAATAAACGGGCAGGGAGATCAGCTTTGGCTCATAATCGCTATGCGCAGATTCGTCCCCTGTCGCTTCGCCCGTTTGTTCTAATGTTGCCGAAAACGATGTCAAAACACCGACAAGCTGCTCGTAAGTCAATAAATCCGGACGATACTGGATCAACACCGAAGTATATGAGGGGATCACCTCTATCAGAGCGGGATGCGATAAGGAATCTAGGTAGGCAACAAAACGGCTGATCTTAGGAGTGAGCGAAAGATCAATTTGATCACCGAAATAGACAATCGCATTGCACTCAGAAACGGCTTCAACCTTGAACATTAGCCAGATCCTCAGCAAGTTGCCGGACCACCGCTATCGATTCGTCATTGTCACCGTGGACACAAACCGTATCGACATCAAGCGTCAATGTTTTACCGTCAATAGTGGTAATTCTCCCTTTGGCTAGCTCAGCAACCTGCTGGCGGATGCGTTGGCTGTCATGGTAAACCGAGCCGGCTTGGGATCTTGGCACCAAAAAGCCCTCGCTATCATAAGCCCTGTCAGCAAAGCCTTCGAACAGTAGCTCGACGTTCCGCTGTGCTGCGAG
Source organism: Photobacterium rosenbergii (assembly GCF_003026455.1). GTDB lineage: Bacteria > Pseudomonadota > Gammaproteobacteria > Enterobacterales > Vibrionaceae > Photobacterium > Photobacterium rosenbergii. The sequence goes on along the minus strand of NZ_PYMB01000002.1, from coordinate 179,354 downwards.
TTCTGTATAGTGCTGGTTATCACGCCGGGCTAAGATCATCAGTTTTAGCGGTGGGGTACGGTATTGGTTTAAATCAGATACGGCACTGAGAATCGCTTCGAAGATCCACTGCTGTGCCATCATATCGTTATACAGGGCACCATGGGGTTTAACATAGCTAACACCACCACCGTAAAGCTGGCACAGTGCGTCGAGCGCGCCAATTTGATAGGCCACTAACCGGGTAATTTCTTCGGCGCTATGGGGAATGGAACGACGCCCGAACCCACTCTTGTCGTCGTAGCCAGGATGGGCACCAATGGCGACATTATCTTCCACCGCCAATTGTATGGTCTTAGCCATATGATCGGGGTCTGAGGCGTGGAACCCACAGGCAATGTTGGCCATGTCGATATAGGGCATAACATCGGCATCCTTCCCCATCGTCCAACTGCCAAAGCTCTCACCCATATCACAATTGAGTTTCATATCTGCTCCCTGCTTATACCAAAGCTAGCTTGTTCGTTTTCAAACTAAGTGGTTGATATTAAATCTACTCAAGTAAGTATAACAAGCGGGCAGTATGAGGAAAGGTTGGGAAGGCCAGATACGAAAAAGCCCCAGCATTTCTGCTAGGGCTTTTTCTTAAATTTGGAGCGACACACGAGGTTCGAACTCGTGACCTCAACCTTGGCAAGGTTGCGCTCTACCAACTGAGCTAGTGTCGCAAATGGAGGCGCGTCCCGGAGTCGAACCGAGGTCCACGGATTTGCAATCCGCTGCATAGCCACTCTGCCAACGCGCCTTCAATACCTGCGAGGTGTTCCCCGCTGCGGTATGGGGTGCATTCTACGGATTGAGCTAATCGAGTCAACAAGAAATTTAGTGAAATATCACCAAGCGGTCACTTTGCCACCACTCCATCATGAGTCGTTTATAATTCCATCAAAGAAGAGCGCTGTTATTGCATAAATCAACACAGGAACCCATGAGAACGCCACCATTGAAAACTCCTCATTGAAAACACTACCGTCATCCTTGAATGCTTGTATATTTCAGGTTTATCTTAGAAAATAGTGAGCTTTGTCACACTTAACATTTCAATAGACCATGACTACCCTTTTCCGAGTCGGATCAATCGCCATCGCTGCCATCCTATTAACGGCATGCAGCCCCAAGGAGCATCAACCGATAACGACAGGGATCAGCTTTGTCACCCAAGCACCTGATTACCTCCTGCAAAACCCCAGCGGTACTCAATCGCTAAAATATGCCCCGAAGAAAACAGCAAACTGGTTAAACCATCAATACCGTGTGGCATCAAGAAAGGCTGCCGACAAAAACGCGGCTTATATTGCGTTCTATTCAGATCAGCAACATGACAAGCCGATCCTCAGCCCGGCTTTCTCATATGTCACGGCCATCATTTCTGATCACTCTAGAAATACAAACCCAGAGGTACGGGTTCAGGGTGAGCAAGCGATTCTTGCCAGCAATATCGACTTCGGCATAACTCAATCAGGTAACGACGTGTTTGCCTACAACCCGAACAAAGCTCGAGCAGATGTGTTTGAACAACAGGAAGACAGTGAGTCCATTGCTTACTTATCCCTCATCAAGCAGACGCACTCTGAGGATGATGCTCCCCTCGCCCACGATTTGGCGGTACTTGCCCACTCGGTTGACCGACTGGCAACCCAAGGCAGAAACAAAATTGTTTTACTCAGCCAATATGATGCTCAGTACAGCTCACACATTACCGGACAAATTAAGGGATTAGATGTGATTATTAGTGCTGGGAAAGTTAGCAATGTCGATATCCAGCATAGTACTTGCCTGGCGACATTCGAGCATACCGGGGTGAGCTGGCAGACGTTATACGTTTCTTTTGACTCTGATGGGAATATTCTGCGGTGTCGGTTTTAATAAAAAGCCGTCCATTAAATGGCTAAATGGGCGGCTTCATCAGGTACTTGGTGTTTATATCTTCTTAAGATACTGACCACTGCGACAATGAACGTTTGAAATCTTCATAGCCGAACTCGTTCAGCATTTGGATCTCGCCATTGCTACGTTCGCAATAGATTGATGGCATTTTCAGGCCGTTGAACCAGTTCAGTTTCACCATGGTGTAGCCGGCGCTATCCATAATGTGAAGTTTCTGTCCGATCTCTAGCGGTTGGTCAAAGTTTGCGACACAGAACTGATCGCCAGCCAAGCAAGAACATGAACCAATCACATATTCGTGCTCACCGTTATCTGAGGCTTCCAGCACAGAGGCAGGTTCATCATAGATAAGCGTATCTAGGCGGTGGGCTTCTGTCGCTGAATCGACAATGGCGGTCTTCTTCACGTTTTCGACGATATCCACCACAGTGACAACAAGGTCTGTGGTTTTGGTGATGATCGCTTCGCCCGGCTCAAGGTAGAGCTGGACGCCGTGTTTCTCGGAGAAAGCTTTCAGGGCTTGCGCCAGTTTCTCGATGTCATAGCCCGGCCATGTGAAGAATACACCGCCGCCTAGGCTAACCCAGTCTAGCTTGTCCAGATGGCTGCCGAATTGCTCTGAGATAGCATCTAGCAGGCCGATGAACGCATCAACATCTTTGTTCTCACAGTTCATGTGGAACATTACGCCATCAAGGTTTTCGAATACTTCCGGCTTGATGTGATCAGCCTGTACGCCCAAACGGGAGAATTGGCGCGCTGGGTTTGCCAGGTCTTGGCCTGCGTAGCTGACACCAGGGTTTAGGCGAAGGCCTAGTGAAGCCTTACCTTCTACGATATGGCGGTGAGCAGCAAGTTGGCTTTGCGAATTGAAGATTAACTTGTCGCAAATATCTGCCACTTCACGTACGTCATCTTCGCTGTAACCAACGCTGTAAGCATGGGTTTCGCCGCCGAAGGTTTCGTAGCCAAGTTTCACTTCAAACGGGCCGCTGCTGGTTGTGCCGTCAAGGTATGGCTTGATGATGTCGAACACACCCCAAGTCGAGAAGCACTTAAGGGCCAACACCAGTTTTACACCTGAAAGCTCTTTGAGCAGCTTGGCTTTTTCCAAGTTGGCAATCAACTTGTCTTCATTGATCATGAAGTAAGGTGTTTTCAATTCTTCTTTCTTGAAAGTCATTACTATTTTCCGTGCTCAGGTCGTATCAGCCTGATTGTTGCCTGTAATATTTTTTTACTTTGTAACTCACGGTGTTCAAACAGGACAAAGCAAAAAAATATCACAAACAACAAACAATCGAATGAATCTGACCTAGTCAATTGCACCAAGAAGGGAGCAGTAGCTGCTCCCTTCTGATATTACCCAGTAAATTAGGCAGTTAACTTTAACCACCTATTTTCGGGTTTTAATTACAAATCGTCGGAATTTGAGACAACACTAGGTCACCTCTGATTCACGAAAAATAAGGTTCTGAGCGCCGATGTTTCTCTTCAGGACTAGAAGGAAGCACGGAGTTTATACGCATAAATGAGTACTTCCGACACCGCCATGGAGAGAAACAGCCAGCTCAGGGCCTTATTTCAGGATTTTGATGTCAGGCTGACCAACTTCCAGCTCCTGAACATGCCAATCTAGGCCGATTTCAGGCATGGTTTCTAGGAACGGATCTGGGTCAAGCTGTTCCATGTTGAACACGCCTTTGTCAGCCCACTTGCCACGGAAGTACTGTAGTGCAGCCGTGATCGCTGGTACACCTGTGGTGTAAGAGATCGCTTGGTGCTCAACGTCTTCGTAAGCAACTTCGTGGTCGGCATTGTTGTAGATGAACACGCTGCGCTCTTTGCCGTCTTTCTTACCCTGCACCCAAGTACCGATACAGGTTTTACCTGTGTAGCCCGGAGCTAGAGACGTTGGATCTGGCAGTAGTGCTTTTAGTACGTGTAGCGGCTGAACAACAGTGCCATCGTGCAGTGTTAGCGGATCTGGGCTTAGTAGGCCGATATCACGCATGCAGTTGAAGTAGTTCAGGTACTTGTCACCAAAGCCCATCCAGAATTCGATACGCTTAGCTGGGATGAACTCTTGCATTGAACGAACTTCATCGTGCGCCATCGAGTAAACTTTGTGCGAGCCCACTAGCGGGAAATCGAACTCAAGCATACGTGAGTGACACGGTACTTGTTTCCACTCTTCGTTTTCCCAGTAAAAAGAATCACCCTGGATTTCCAGCATGTTGGTTTCTGGGTCGAAGTTGGTTGCGAACTTCTTACCGTGGTCACCAGCGTTAACGTCCATTACGTCAATGGTGTCGATTTCGTCGAACAGGTGCTTCACTGCGTATGCAGCGAATACAGAAACTACGCCCGGATCGAAGCCCGCGCCTAGGATACCTGTGATGCCAGCTTCTTCGAACTTCTCGCGGTAGCCCCACTGCCAGTCGTACGCTTGTGGTACTTGCTGACCTTCAGAACATAGGTCTACTGCCACAGAGGTATCTAGGTAAGAAACTTTCGCTTGGTAACAGGCTTCCATGATGGTCATGTTCACCCATGGAGGACCAGCGTTGATCACAAGATCAGGCTGAACTTCTTTGATTAGTGCCACTAGTGCATCAACGTCGTCGGCATTGACCGCACGTGCTTCTAGTTTCTTGGATGGGTCTTTCAAGTTGTTCTTTTTCTTGATTGACTCAATGATTTTCTCACACTTACCGATTGTGCGAGAAGCAATCGTGATATCACCAAGAACTTCGTTATTCTGAGCTGCTTTATGTGCAACTACCCAGCCAACACCACCAGCACCAATCTGTAGAATTGCCATTTCTATTTATTCCATAACTTAATGAGTGAGTGTTCGGCACAGCGTTTAAGCCCGCTGTGCCGTACCAATTAATTAACCTAGTTTGCGCTCAGCTTGAGCTGCAACCTGGTTGATTTCTGTTAGTAATGATTCAAAGTCAGACAGGGTCAGACATGGGTTCAAAATCGTGAACTTGAGGGCGACTTTGCCATCTACCACGGTTTCACCCAGTACCGCCTTGCCTTCAACAAGTGCGTCAATGCGTAGTTGTTTGTTAATTCCATCTAGTGCCGACTCTTCGTTGTTGCCGATGTAACGGAACAACACTGTCGATAGAGCCGGATCTGCCAGCAGTTCAAACTCTGCCGACTGGTTAATCATGTCTGCGACCTGCTGTGTCTGGTTCAGTAGGTGATCGTACATCGCACCTAGAGACTGAGGGCCAACACACTGCATTGTCATCAACACTTTTAAAGCGTCGAAACGTTTGGTGGTCGCGATTGACTTGTCTACCAAGTTTGGCAGCAAATCATCTTCACGGTTCAGGTAATCTGCATGGTGAAGAAGGTATTTGAAGTTTTCTTTATCTTTAATCAGCACTGCACCACAGCTGATTGGCTGATAGAACAGTTTATGGAAGTCAACACTCACGGAGTCGGCCTTCTCGATGCCGTGCAGACGGGTCTTGTGGCGGCTCAAAATCAAAGCACCACCGTAAGCGCCGTCGACGTGCAACCATAGGTTGTGCTGCTGGGCAACATCTGCCATACCGGTCAGATCATCAATTGCGCCGTGGTCAGTCGTTCCTGCCGTACCAACCATTGCAAATGGCAGCAAACCATCGTTCTTCAGGGTTTCAATGGTGTTAACCAAAGACGCTAGCTTGATAGTACCGTCAGGGTTGGTATCCACTGTTACCACAGCATTTTCACCCAGCCCCATCAGAGACGCTGATTTCTGCACGGTGAAGTGTGATTTCTTCGAGCACAAAATGCGCATTTTGCCTGCGTAATCAGGTAGACCTTGCTTCTGGATATTGTGACCAGAAATAGTATCTGCCGCCCAATCGCGTGCCAGCAACAAGCCCATTAGGTTTGATTGCGTACCGCCACTGGTGAAAACACCGTCTGCTTGACTGCCCAGCTGGTAAAGCTCACATAGCCAGTCCACCACTTTCTGCTCAACAAAGGTTGCCGCGCTTGCCTGATCCCAAGAGTCCATCGACTGGTTAAGGGCAGCAATGAAAGCTTCTGCAGCCACTGCCGGAAGCAATGGTGGTGTGTGCAAGTGCGCAATACAGTGCGGATGCTGGACCATGATGGAGTTCTTGGCAATCAGCTCACCAGTTTGCTCGATCACCAAGTCCAAAGGCATTTGCTGGTTATCCAGATCAATGTTGTTGATCATGGTTTTTAGCTGCTGAGGATCCATACCTGAGTATGGTGTCTTGGTATTTTCGAATACGTTTTTCAGCACTTGCGTAGTCTGGTTCAAGGCCGCTTCGAAAGTATCCGCACCGCCTTTACCGGTATGGATGAAGTGGTTGCGCCAATCCGCAGCTTCTGCAATCACAGGCTCTTTAACTTTCGCTGGGCCTGCAGTCGCAATGATGGCCTTGCTCAGGGCATCAATGGCGAAATCAAGCTGCTCGTAAGAGATGATCAGCGGCGGTAGGAAACGCAGTACTGAACCCTGGCGACCACCTTTTTCGATGATCAGACCACGCTCAAGCGCTGCACGCTGAATCGCAATCGTCAGTTCTGGATCAGCTTCTGGCTCACCGAATTTGTTCTTCGAACCATCAGGCTTACAGATTTCAATACCCAGCATCAAACCTTTACCACGTACTTCGGCAATACAGTCGGTGTACTGGGCAATGCGCTCTAAACCTTCGCGTAGGTATTGGCCTGCTTTGTGAGCATGTTCAACTAGGTTGTCACGACGGATAATCTCAAGCGCTTTTGCACCGGTTGCCATTGCTAACTGGTTACCACGGAAGGTACCCGTGTGCTCGCCTGGCTTCCAAGTATCAATTGACTTATCAAAGATAAGTACAGACATCGGTAAGCCGCCACCAACGGCTTTTGACAAACATAGGATATCAGGCGTGATACCTGACTCTTCAAAGGCAAAGTTAGAGCCGGTCTTACCGATACCACACTGGATCTCATCAAAGATCAGCAGGATGCCGTGCTCTTGTGTAATACGGCGTAGTTCACGTAGCCAGAATGCAGGGGCTGGGATTACACCACCTTCGCCCTGTACTGGCTCAACAATGATAGCCGCAGGCTTTTGCACACCGCTCTCATCGTCATTAAGCATGCGCTCGATGTAACGCAGCGTCTGCTTGGCACCCTCATCACCGTGAATGCCAAACGGGCAGCGTAGGCTGTATGGGAAAGGTAGGAAATGAACATCGGCCATCAGGCCTTGGCGGCGCGCCTTGGTACCTAGGTTACCCATCATCGCCATGGTACCGTTGGTCATACCGTGATAAGCGCCGTGGAAAGCCGCCATGGTATTACGGCCAGTCGTTTGCTTAGCCAGTTTGATCGCCGCTTCTACGGCATCGGCACCCGATGGGCCACAGAACTGGATGCGTGCATTTTTCGCAAACTCATCTGGTAGGAAGTTCATCAACTCTTTGATGAACTTATCTTTCACCGGCGTGGTGATATCCAATGTCTGGTATGGCAGGCCGGCTTGCAACTGATCAACAATTGCCTGATTAATTTCAGGGTGGTTATAACCCATTGCCAAAGTACCGGCACCAGCAAGGCAGTCCAGAAACAGTTGACCACGGCTGTCTTCGACTAGCGCACCTGAAGCCTTGGCAATAGCCAGAGGCAAACGACGTGGATACGATCGCACTTCGGATTCATAATGCTCTTGACTAAGCAGCAACTCGTCAGGTGTTAGGTCATAAACACCATTAACAACAGGTACATTCGACGCGAGTTTTAGCTCGTCAAGGTCAAACACATTACTCATGTTCTTTTCCATTTGAAACACTGTACCCCTTGTCCTTTCCCCATTGATAACAATGTCAAAGATGATTTTTGTTCAACACAACAAACACCCCGCGAAAGACGGAGTGGATTTAGCGAGAACTGGGAAGGTATCAAGGTTCGGCACAGTTGCATCTTGCCATCTTGCATAGATGCATTGACTATAAACAACCGATTGCTTGCGCGCTCGGCGTGACCGAAAACAAACTGATTAGCCAGACAAACGTTTGCCTAGACGCCACACGTCAACAACGACAGCATGCGATCAGAAAGTTAAAAACCAGTGAATGTGATCAGGAAGATCAAGGCTCAGTAATAATACTGCAGTTGGGTAAGACAAAGCTGATTAGAGTTTTAAGCGTAATAGTATTCACAGTTGGGTTCCTTCAATATGCGCCTGAGTTCTTCTTACAGGTCTGCATTATCAATGCCCTTCTACTAACCCTAATCAGGTTAGTACCTACGGCGTACCAAGAGGCAATCAGCCCGAATACCGCTTGATACAGTGTGCCCCAGAATGTCCATCTGAGATTGCGCTGAAAAGTAACACACCAGATATGTGTATACCAGAAATATTTAATCGAATTATGTGTCAAAATCTAACTTCGAGATCGTTGACCAATAAATTAACAGTAGCAGAACAAAACCCCTAATTATTTAGCAAAAACTAGCACAACATGAAGCAGCTCACCAAATTCACCAGTTTCATATGCTACTGTTTTAGCAGAATATTGCTGTTACTAAGGAATGCCTATGAGACACATTGTTCGATTCTCCCCTCCCTCAGGAACCCAACCCTGAGTTCAGGCTGCTGCTAACGGTCTGTTCAGCGCCTTTTATTCTACCGCCAAACACCACCAACTCCTTTCTATTCCCGATCCTGGCCCCAGCTGATTTCTCATTTAGCTCTCCAATCCCGTTTGAAATAACAAGGAATGATTATGGAAATCTTAATGGGTGTCGCCGCCCTACTCGGCGCGCTGTGTCTTTTTTCGTTGTTTAGCTTCAAGGCCCCCAACGGCAGCGCGGCTATGAGTGGGCTTGCCGATGCGGCGATTGCGACTTTTTTGGTTGAAGCCATCCATAAATATGTCATGGGTAACCTACTGGGTATTAGCTACCTCGCTGACTTTGGCAATATGGTCGGCGGGATGGGCGGTATCGCTGCGGCGACACTGGTTATGCTGCGAATGGGCGTACAACCTGTGTATGGCATCGTAACCGGGCTGGCAATGGCCAACCTCGGTATCCTAGAAGGCTTTATTGTCGGCTATCTGTTTTCCTTTGCTGCCCCGCTGTTCAAAAAATACCTGCCCGAAGGGGTGGATGTCATTTTAGGGGTGCTGACCCTTGCCCCACTTGCCCGGTTAGTCGGTATTTTTATCAGCCCGGGACTCGAAGTGTTAATGGGCACCTTAGCCAGTATGATCACTGAAGCCACATTACTGTCGCCTATCGCTATGGGCTTCTTGCTCGGCGGCCTGATCAAAATGGTATGTACCTCGCCATTGAGTTCAATGGCATTGACCGCCATGCTGGGATTGACCGGATTACCTATGGGTATCGCGGCGATTGCGTGTGTCGGTGGTTCATTCACCAATGGCTATATTTTCCACTCGCTCAAGCTTGGCAAATCCAGTAACACGATCAGTGTCATGCTAGAGCCATTGACCCAAGCCCATATAGTGACAAGAAACCCAGTACCTATCTTTATGTCTAATTTTATAGGAGGGGCTTTGGCTGGGGTTATTGCCGCTTATTTCGGTATCATTAATGACGCTCCAGGTAGTGCCGCACCGATACCGGGCCTACTCGCCTCGATCGCCTTCAACGAACCGCATACCCTGCTCATGGCTACTGTTGCCGCAGCCATTGCTGGTTTGGCAGGAGGAATTATCGGTAACCGCATTTACAACAAATTGCTGGCTGAACGTATACCTCTGCAACACTTTGCTAACGGCTAATATGAAAAAACCGCTAGCCAAGGTTGTTGGCTAGCGGGTCTATTATTTTTGGGTCTTATGATTAAGCCGCTACGCTTTGCTGACCTAATGTACGCAGATCGTCCATCGTTTCGGCGTAGCTTTTCTCTTTGCCGAACAGGCCTGCGGTGCCCAGAACAAAGTACTCTACCTTGTCTTGTAGCTTTTCAATCACTTCAGGGCTAATTGCACCATCAATGGCAATTTTAGTATTTACACCCTGCTCTTCAATCATCGAAATAATACGCTCGATACGGCTATAGGCGTTTGGAATAAATGCTTGACCCGCGAAACCAGGATTTACCGACATCACCAATACCACATCGGTTACATCCAATACGTCTTCAATCGTGCTAAGTGGTGTGCCCGGGTTAATCGCCAAACCCGACTGGATCCCTTTAGCCTGGATGTTACCTAGGGTACGGTGAAGGTGTGGTGGCGCTTCAGCGTGAACATACATCAACTTAGGGCCTAGCGAAGCAAACAGGTCGATAAACTGATCCGGATTTGAAAGCATTAGGTGGACATCATAATCAATATCACTTAGTTCGCGGATCGCTTTGATATCTTCAGGACCCAACGCAAAGTTTGGCACAAAGTGGCCGTCCATCACGTCGATATGCAGCATATCAACGTTGGCTTTTTCTAGCTCTTTCAGCTCTTGAGCCAATTTAGAAAAATCCACACACATCATAGAAGGACAAAACTTAGCCATGGTACTTCTCCTCAATCGCTGCGATTTGGTTAATGCGGTTTTGGTGGCGTCCACCTTCAAATTCAGCATTCAGCCAGTTATCAATGATCATCTTTGCCAGCTCAATACCAATCACCCGTGAACCAAACGCCAAGATGTTGGTGTTGTTGTGCTCTTTAGAAAGCTGTGCTGTGTAAGGGTCGCTACATACCACTGCACGAATACCCGGTACTTTGTTCGCTGACAGTGAAATGCCAACACCCGTACCACAAATCAAAATACCTAGATCAGCTTGCTTACCCACGACAGCTTCAGCCACTGCCAAACCATATTGCGGGTAATCCGTCCGTTCAGTGGTAAACGCACCAAAGTCTTCAACTTCAATCCCTTTACTCTCTAAATGGCTGATTACTAGATCTTTATGCTCAATGCCTACGTGGTCACAACCGATAGCGATTTTCATTTTTGCTCTCACTGATAACTAAACCTGGCTATAGTTTACAAAAAAATTTACCACTGTAAACACTATAAATTTTACAGAATAGCATTCACAACTCTAACGCATTGAATTTAAAAAATATAAAAGTTCACAAAATAATTTACCAATATAAAAAGTTCACGAAATTGTTTTTTCTGTGACTTAGATCGATGTTAAAGCGGCTTTTGGCTGATAATTTAATAGGGAGTTAACCAATGACTGTGAAGGGTAGACAAGATGTCATATTCAATGATTGCCGAAGAGATTGTCGGCTCCCTCGGCGGGGCAGATAATATTGTTTCAGTAGCGCACTGCGCCACACGTTTACGTGTAATGGTGGCAGATGAAAACAAGATAGATAAAAAGCGCATTGAAGATACTGAGAAGGTAAAAGGGGCCTTCTTCAACAGCGGCCAATACCAAATTATTTTCGGTACCGGTACCGTCAACCGCGTATTTGAAGCGATTGAAGGTTTGAAATTAACAGTAGCGAACAAAGACCAACAACGAAAAGCTGCTGAGAAACAGGGGACGGCTTTCCAACGTGCTATCCGTACCTTTGGTGATGTATTCGTTCCAATTATTCCTGCACTTGTGGCGACAGGCCTGTTCATGGGTCTGCGCGGCTTGCTGATGCAAGAAGAAATTCTGGGGCTATTTGGCCTTACACCAGAAACGATCCCGCAAAATTTTGTACTTTATACCCAGATCCTAACGGATACTGCGTTTATCTTCCTGCCAGCGCTTATTGCCTGGTCAGCAGCGAGAGTGTTCGGGGGGACGCCACTGATTGGCTTGGTACTGGGTATGATGCTGGTCTCCCCTGCTCTGCCTAATGCCTGGTTGGTTGCCTCCGGGGAGCTAGACCCGCTAATGTTCTTCGGTTTTATCCCGGTACTTGGCTACCAAGGTTCAGTCATTCCAGCATTTATTGCAGGTATGGTCGGGGCAAAACTCGAGCGCCGGATCCGCAATATCGTACCGGAAGCTCTGGACTTGGTGGTTACTCCTTTCTTGACCCTGCTGATCATGATCACCGCGTCGCTGTTTGTTATCGGTCCAATCTTCCACTGGCTGGAACTGATTATCCTGTCTGCGACACAATTCATGCTTGATCTGCCTCTGGGCCTGAGCGGTATTTTGATTGGTGGCTTCCAGCAGATTGTTGTTATGACCGGTGTCCACCACATCTTCAACCTGCTTGAAATCCAGTTGCTGACAAACACTGGGGCCAATGAATTTAACGCCATCATTACCGCAGCCATTGCCGCGCAGGGTGCAGCTTGTTTGGCCGTCGGCCTGAAAACCCAAGACAAGAAGCTCAAAGCGCTGGCTATGCCTTCTTCGCTATCAGCATTCCTAGGTATTACCGAACCGGCGCTATACGGTGTAAACCTTCGCTTCTTTAAACCCTTCATCATGGGATTGATTGGTGGTGCTGTAGGTGGTTTCTTCGCTGTCATGTTCGGCCTCAAAGCAACCGGTATGGCAATCACGGTTATTCCGGGTGCCCTGCTTTACCTCAATGGCCAGATGCTCGGTTACCTAGCCGTCAATGCTATCGCTATCGCAACCGCATTCTCACTGACTTGGATGTTCGGTTATTCAGACAAGATGCTTGATAAATAAAATTGTTAAAAGCCCCCTAACTGGGGGCTTTGGAGATCCAATGAAAACAACAACCGCTAACGCCGATCAGCGATACATCAATGACGTACTTGCCATCGCCATGAACCAGTCATCACAGTCAATTAATGACCCGTTCCGCCCGGCTTGGCACTTCGCCCCGCAGTTTGGTTTACTCAACGATCCTAACGGTCTTGCCCACTTCAACGGTGAGTACCACCTTTTCTACCAGTGGAACCCTAAAGCCTGCCAGCATGGAGCTAAAGCCTGGGGCCATGCAACCAGTAAAGATTTAATCAACTGGTCCCATCAACCGTTAGCCCTCGCGCCAACAGAAGAGTATGAAACTCACGGTTGTTATTCAGGCTCAGGCCTAGTAGTCGACGGTAAGCTAGAGCTTTTCTATACCGGTAATGTGAAGTTTGAACAAGGCGGAAGGACCGCATACCAATGCCGGGCCACTCTCGAGGCCGGCAAACAGGTTGAAAAGCAAGGGATCGTGCTGCCCCTGCCCGAAGGATACAGCGGCCATGTTCGGGATCCTAAAGTCTGGCAATACCAAGATGCCTTTTACATGGTGCTCGGTGCTGAAGATCTTAACTACCGTGGCAAAGTCATTACTTACCGCTCTGATGATCTCAACAACTGGGAAATGATCGGGGAGATCTTTGGTGATGGCGTTGGCAGCCAACAATCTGATGATTTCATGCTCGAATGCCCCGACTTGTTACCACTTGATGATAAATATGTCCTGATCACCTGTCCGAAAAACTGGGTTGAAAAAGGCGGCAAAAAAGTTGAAACCTTTGATGTGACTTACCATATCGGTAACTTCGACCACCAGACAGCAAGCTTCGAGCACAGCAATGGTGTCTTGATGGATCATGGCTTTGACTTCTATGCCCCGCAAACTTTCGAAGATGAAGCAGGCCGCCGTATTCTGTTTGGCTGGATGGGCAAACCCGACGAGTTTGAGCCCTACCAACCCACTATCGAGCTAGGTTGGATCCACCAGATGACCTGTGCCCGGGAGCTGACCATTCGTGATAATACCCTTGTACAAAAACCGGTTAAGGAACTAGAAGCCCTTCGCCATGATCAGTTGCAATTTACTGGGCTTAACCAGCAATTCTCCGGCCTATCTGCCGAACTCATCCTTGAACAACTAGAGGGGGCCAACATCAGGCTGGATATTGCTGATGATTTCTATATCGAATCCAACCCAAATGGGCTCGTCACCTGGCGCAAAAACCTTAAAACAGCCGAATGGGAATCCATCATCTGGCAGGGAACAGTGAATTCACTTCACCTACTCCGTGATCACTCTTCAATTGAAGTATTTATCAATGGCGGTGTTGCAGTATCGACATCCCGCTTCTTCGGTCTCGGGCTGGGTGAAGAGATGAATATTGGCTTTGAGCTCTCAAGCAACAAAGAGATAGCAGCCACCCATTGGCAATTGTCAGCCTAATCCAAGGAGGCTACGTCCAGTAGCCTCCATGACTAATCGAGGGTCACTATGTATAATGATGCGATTGCTTCAAAAGGAATGATACTGTCTGTGGATCTTAACCAAGTAATTCCAAATATTCGCATGCGCCTTCCCTCGCTCACTCGCACCGAGCAGTCGATCGCGGAAAACTTTTTAAAGCCGCACTTTTTACAAAAGTCTACGTCTATAAAAGAAGTCGCCGAACGCCTGGGGGTATCTACTGCCTTAATCGTGAAAGTATCGAAAAAGCTTGGGTTCAGCGGCTTCAAGCAATTGAAAGATGCTCTCAATGCCCAGCACCAGTCAGATACCTTTTTAGCTAGTGAGCAGTTGGAGCCGGATGATTCTTGCGAGCAGATCATCACCAAGGTGCTGCAGAACTCTATCAACGCCCTGACCGAGATCCTCAACTTCGTTGATGCCAAGATGGTAAGTGCAGCGGCTGATGCCATCGTCAATGCCAAGAACATCGAGCTTTATGCCGCTGGCGGTTCAACCATCATCTGTGAAGACTTCCAACATAAGCTGTTGCGTTTCGGTATGCGAGCGTCAGTTCCTCGCGATAGGCACCTGATGCTAATGTCTGCCAGCGTACTGAGCAGCAGCGATGTTGTATTGGTTGTTTCTCACTCTGGCCAAACCGTTGACTTGATGGATGCTGTCCGTTTAGCTAAGCAGTCCGGCGCCAAAATTATTTCCATCACCAACAACTACCACGCCGAGCTTTCCCAGCTTTCTGATTATCCGCTGTATGCCCCAGCCTCTCCCGAACCCCTGCTGGGCAAAAACGGCACGGCACGTTTAGTCAAATTGGCAATGATTGATAGTCTGTACGCCACTATCGCTGGAAAAATCCCAGAGCAAGTAGAGGATAACCTCGAAAAAACGACCAAAGCTGTCGCTCTCCTGCACCGATAGGCCATACAGCCATAGTATTATCTAACCCCACCATTGATGTGGGGTTTATTTTCTCTTCATTAATGTGCAATTAAGCGTGCAATAAATATCACTTCATGTGGGTAATTGATGACATTGAGTTACTCCCCCTACAATTCTAATAATTCACTGTAGATTTGTTTTATTTTTAATATACAAATTACCGTAACAAAATATAATTAACGTACACAATAAAAATACTACAATCAAATACTGCGGAATTATTTTAATTTGTCAGCATCCGCAATTAGCAGGGACTATTACAATGCTAGCTTATGATTACTACTGTGAAGTAATCGCATTTAATATCAAGCAACTCCGTGAGATCAAAGGATTAACTCAATCAGATATGGCCCAATGTATCGGGGTGTCGAGAAAGACAATTCTAGACATTGAATCCAACAAGACCTCTTTGAAAGTGAAGACGTTACTCAAGATTGCAGATTGCCTCGGCTGTAACGTTGTTGAGCTTTTACATGAACCCAGCCAACCTCTTCTATCAGGAGATAAGATAGTAAATATGCTGTCAGAAGGTGGGATTTCACTCATTGACACCAAGAGTGAGGCGTAGAGTCGCTTAGGATAAGCAGCCAGGATGAGCTTAGGACATACGTCTTAATCGCTTATCTTGGCTATCGCAGAGTATGCTATTTGGAGTTATTGACAACCATCAAGCCATTGTTTTCAAAAATCTCAATAATTCGATTTCCCATACCCGAATCATTGTCTCTTTTTGAGATTCCCAGTACATCGGTAATTTCGCACTTTAGACAATTACAAATCCGATAAAGCGTCGACAGCTTAATATCTGATTTGTTTGATTCTATGTCTATATAGGTCCTTCTCGAAACATTAATACATTTGGCGACCTGAATTTGTGTTTTGCCACGAAACTCACGAAGGGTTTTAATTCTGTGGGCTAGAAACTCAGGTTCATAGTTATTAAGTTGCATCTATCCTTACCGATTTATTTTCAATACTTTCAAACGCTCCGAGTGAAAGTAACTAATTGCCACCATATGGTGCAGAATGATTTAAACGAACAAAACATTCTCAATGTGAAGGAATTATACTTTCATTCGAAATACATGTAAATTATTCAACCAATATCACATTATCAACAGTAAGTGCAGGGTGTTTTTCATTATAACCATGACAATCAAACGCTTGCTAGCACAAAAGCACTTTTTCTTATCCAAACAAATCTTTACATCATTTTTATTGATACTACGGCGTATTATGCCATAATGTGCCCATCTTGATGATTTAAGCCTTATCAAGAGTTCTACATTCTTTTACCGTCGTACCCTTTTTGTACGACGGCTTTTTCTTTCCCGGTGTCTCAACTGCACGTTACTCATACTTCCCTTCTTTGTTCGCATCTAATACTTTGTTCCTTTCCCAAACTAACCGGTTCTCATCGTTATTATTGCTGTGCAGAAATTATGGGCAGCTAGGCATGAATTGAACAAAAGTTGGATGAGGGTATTTGGGGGCTCTATAGCGTGAACAAACGGCGGGATGCCTAGGCAGATTCACTGTGAAGTAGCAGGTAAAATGAAGGCTGTTGGTTAGCAATGATGCTAGAAAGCAGATACAAAAAAGCCCACAAGCAAAGCTTGTGGGCTCTAATGAGATGGTGCCCCGGGCCGGACTTGAACCGGCACAACGCGAACGTCGAGGGATTTTAAATCCCTTGTGTCTACCAATTCCACCACCAGGGCACGCAATTCTTTGCGATGCCGTTTAGTACAGTAAACACCATCTTTAAATTTGGAGAGACGTGGCCGACTGGTACACGAGGTTCCTCGTGTGAGCACATCTTCCCTAAATTTGGAGCGACACACGAGGTTCGAACTCGTGACCTCAACCTTGGCAAGGTTGCGCTCTACCAACTGAGCTAGTGTCGCAAATGGAGGCGCGTCCCGGAGTCGAACCGAGGTCCACGGATTTGCAATCCGCTGCATAGCCACTCTGCCAACGCGCCGTTACCTTCCGGGTCATCCCCGTTGGTATGGCAGCCATTTTACACATCTCAAATTTGGTGTCACGAAAAAAATCATAAAAACCAAATCGTTCGATTCATTTTCAACCAATCGTCTTAAAAAACAACACAAAGCGGCCAATAGTTCATCAAGTCTCATGAGATATTCTCATTTCTCAGAGTATTACCAACTATGAAACAACCATCTTCAACTATATTTTCCTCGCCTTTTAAGTTGTTTAATGAGGGTTCCATGCGTTATTACTCTATATTTTCATCTTTGCTATTGCTAATCCCCAGTATCAGCCTTGCTGCTCCTCCACCAGGTAAAGGAAACAGCACTGAAATCACTTCAGCGCCAAGCTTCAGTGACGCGCTGACATCGTTTGATACCGGCCATTGGCAGGCCGCTGACGGATGGGCTAATGGTTCTCCATTCTTAAACGCGTGGTCTTCAGCAGCCTTGGATTTCAGCAGCGATGGGTTGGGCATTGTGCTCAGCGATGCCCCATTACTGGGATATGACTACACTTCAGGTGAACTGCGAACCTCTAATTTTTACGGCTACGGCTGTTATGAAGTCGAGATGAGGCCTGCAGCCGTCAGTGGTGTTGTCAGCGCCTTTTTTACCTTTATGGGCCCTTACGATAACGTTCGGGGAGGCAATGGCCAGCACAATGAAATTGACATAGAGTTCCTCGGTAATGATACCAATGTGGTTCAATTCAACTTCTGGACTAATGATGACCAGTATGCCAACGGCCACGAAAAAATCATCGAGCTAGGCTTTGATGCATCGAAATCATTCAACCATTATGCCTTTGACTGGAGTGAAACAGGTATCAATTGGTACATCAACAAACAGTTGGTGTATAGCGTTATCAGTACATCCAATGACCCGACCCCTAAAGTCTCTGACGGTACACACAAAATAATGATGAATATGTGGCCCGTGGATGCAAGTGCTTCGGGCTGGGCCGGAGAATTTACCTACCCTATGATACCGGTACTTGGGGAGTTCAAGAATGTCCGCTTTACTGAAGGGAGTGATTGTAATTTTGATTCGCCAGAGCCACCGCCTCCATCACCGACTAACAGCCTAACGATCTCTGCCCACAATATCTCACTTAACAATAAAGCTACCCAAGCTTCAGCAACCGTAACAGTCGCTGATAACAACGGGCAACGAATAGAAGGCGTTACAATTACCGGTGAATGGTCTGGTATTGTTAATGATGGTGACGGGGAAAAAGTCACAGATCAAACGGGTTCGGCATTATTCTACTCCCGGCGTAGCCGCTCAGGCTCTGGTACTTTCCAGTTCTGCGTAACAAGCCTATCCAAGGCCGGCTATTCGTGGACATCGGGCAATGATGAGCCTAAATGCTCTGAGGTTGAGATTCCTTAGATAAAAGAAAAGCGGCTTAGTAGCCGCTTTTCTTCATCAAACCAATGCGATGAAACTTACAGGTGCTCCGAATTGAGCAAATCATGCTTGGCCGCTTTGAGATAAATATACATCGACCAGTATGTCAGGATCATCGCCACATACAGTGCAATGTAACCAATCCACACCAACCACTCATTCGGATGCCATAGCAAGAGCAGCAATGCGACCATCTGGGCACCGGTCTTCACCTTGCCGACCCAAGACACTGCAACGCTGGAACGCTTGCCAAGCTCGGCCATCCACTCACGTAGGGCCGAAATGATGATCTCGCGACCAATCATGGTAATCGCAGGAATAGTTACCCATACGGAATTGAAGTGTTCAACGACAAGCACCATAGCCGCTGCAACCATCACTTTATCCGCCACAGGGTCGATAAAAGCACCAAAGCGGGTCGTCTGGTTCAACTTTCGGGCCAGGTAGCCATCAAACCAATCAGTAATACCGGCTACCAGGAAAATCAAAGCTGTTGCAAATGGGGACCAGCTATACGGTAGGTAAAAGGTGATCACAAAAAATGGAATCAAAATTAACCGTATGAAGCTTAGGATGTTCGGAATTGTTAAACGCATAATTGTTCGTTCTTATTGTGTAGATGTACCACGCTGGCCTAATGATTCAGCGCGTCATAAATTTTTTCTGCCATGGCACGACTGATGCCTGGCACCTTAGCGATTTCTTCTCTGCTAGCTTTCTTCAGTTCCTGTAAGCCACCCATATACTTGAGCAATGCTTGGCGACGTTTCGGGCCAATCCCCTCGATGTCTTCCAAGGCACTACGTTTTCTCACTTTTGCACGCTGGGCACGGTGACCACTGATTGCATGATTGTGACTCTCATCCCTGATATGTTGAATTAAATGCAACGCTGGGGAGTCTGCAGGCATCGAAAATTCTTCACCTGTTGTCAGCAGCAAAGTTTCCAACCCCGGCTTACGGGTGGTCCCCTTGGCTACACCCACGAGGATCGAGCGCTTAGGCCACTCAGCCATCAATGGGTTAACTACATCATACGCTCTTGACAGCTGACCTCTACCCCCATCGATAAAAATAATATCAGGAATTCTATCCGGATCGACTTGTGAGCCATACCTACGCTCTAAAGCCTGTGCCATAGCAGCATAATCATCACCGCCGGTAATACCTGAAATGTTATAGCGACGATACTCTTGCTTCAATGGCCCATCTTGGTTAAACACAACACAAGAGGCAACTGTCTTTTCCCCCATGGTGTGGCTAATATCAAAACATTCCATCCGTTCAAGGCGATTAAGCTGTAGCGCTTCGCGCAAGGCAGTGAAACGTTGATGAACAGTCATCCGGTGGCTCAGCTTACTCGTCAGTGCTGTTCTGGCATTGGTTTGCGCCAAACGTTGGAACTTGGCTTTATTACCACGCGTGCTGGATTTAATAACAATCTTGCGGCCTGCCAACTCCGTCAACGTCTCAGCAATCACCGCCTGTTCGTCACCAAGCGCTTCCCCCAATAGGATTTCACTCGGTATAACCCTTCCCTCAGCCTGATTGAGGTAGAACTGGGAGACAAAACTCGATAGCACCTCGGTGATCTCAGCATCAACCGGCATTTTCGGGAAATAGCTTCGGCTACCGAGGATTTTACCCTGCCGGATATAGAGTGCATGGATACACGCCATGCCGTTTTCATAGGCAATACCAACAACATCAAGATCATCGTCACTATCATGGCTAACGAACTGTTGCTCCTGCACACGCCTTAGTGCCTGGATCTGATCACGGTAAGTCGCCGCTTTCTCGAATGCTAGTTGCTGGCTGGCCAGCTCCATTTTCTCGACCATCGACGTGATCACCTGCCGGTCCTTGCCCTTTAGGAACATCCGGACATAATTAACCTGCTCTTCGTAATCTTCGTCGCTCACCAATCCTTTGACACACGGCCCCAAGCAGCGGCCAATCTGATACATCAGGCAAGGGCGACTGCGGTTAGCATATACCGAGTCTTCACACTGACGGATTGGGAAGATTTTCTGGAGCAGGTGCAAGCTTTCCCTAACGGCCCCACCATCTGGATATGGCCCGAAATACTCACCTTTGCGCTTCTTGGCACCCCGGTGCATCGACAGGCGCGGATGAGCAGAAGCACTGAGGAAAATATAGGGATATGACTTATCGTCCCGGAGCAGGACATTATATTTAGGCAGGTATAGCTTGATGTAGTTGTGCTCAAGGATCAGCGCTTCCGTTTCTGTATGGGTAACGGTGACATCGACCTTGGCGATATTTTTAACCAGTGCTCTGGTTTTCTCCCCGGCCACATTGGCCCGGAAGTAACTGGAAAGGCGCTTTTTAAGATCTTTGGCCTTTCCAACATAGATAACCTCATCGGCCAAGTCATACATTCGGTATACACCTGGCTGATGAGTTACTGTTTTTAGAAAACTTTTTGCGTCAAACTGTTCCGACACTACAACGTCTCTGTGTCTAACATTCCGTGGCGAATTGCAAGGTGGGTCAACTCAACATCACCATTGATGTCCAGCTTGTTAAATAGACGGTAACGGTAACTGTTTACAGTCTTCGGGCTCAGGTTCAGTTGTTCTGAAATATCGGTCACTTTCTGGCCTTTGGTGATCATCATCATAATCTGAAGTTCACGCTCAGAAAGATCTTTGAAAGGGTTCTCTGAATCCGGAGCAAACTGGCTCAATGCCATCTGTTGCGCAATTTCTGGTGAAATATAACGCTGCCCGCTGTTGACCATACGGATTGCATTAATCATTTCGTCAGGGCCGGCACCTTTGGTTAGGTAACCTGCTGCGCCTGCCTGCATCACCTTGGTCGGGAACGGGTTTTCTGTATGAATCGTCAAAACGATAATTTTGACATCAGGACTAAAGCGCAAAATTTTACGTGTCGCTTCAAGGCCACCGATACCAGGCATGTTCATATCCATAAGAATGATGTCCGCATGCGAGTTACGGCACCACTTTACGGCTTCTTCACCACTGTCGGCTTCCCCTACCACTTTTATACCACGGACGTCTTCAAGCAGACGTCGGATCCCTGTGCGAACCAGTTCGTGATCATCTACAAGGAATACATTAATCAAGCTGTATCTCCAATATGATTTGGCTCTGCACCCAGCCGAGATGGCGGGATAGCTGTTACTGATATTACCCAATTCTACCTTAACTTCCCATCGGATCTCATGCAGTTTCTGTGTAACAGCGCATGTTTTCGCGGTAAGTTAAGACTTGACAAAACAATGATTTGTCAATTTTTACAAGCTTCAAAATAAAATAGCTCGGACAGCAGTATTTACTATATTTCGAAAAAAATAAAGTGAAATATTCATGTTATCCAATTAGTTAGATTTATCTCAAAAAGATAGCTCTAAGCTGTCATAATATTGTGACAATCAATAAGTTAAATCAACTATCCATAAGTAGTGTCTATTTATATTTTTTTCACCAAAGCTTAAAAAAAGCAATTACTTACTACAATTTGCTGTTTTTTCGGCAAGCTACAAAAATCATTTGCAAAAAACTGCACCGCTATATTCTACCTTTCGAGATACCTCTCCTTCTGTTGGGGAGTCAATTTTGAAGGCCAAGATAAAAATGACTCTCTTGTATAAAGTATTGCTCATCACTGCCTATTTAAAAAGGCAAGCCGTAGAAAAACTCTCATCTGCACCTGTTGCTGTAACTCATTGTTCATGCAACACCCTTTTTACTACGTAATAATGTTCGGCAATGTTCACCTCAACAGCAGGAAAGGCAGATCTGGCTAAGAGTTAGACGTCTAGATGTAGAGGTTTCCTTTCTGTTCCTTGTTCATGTATTATGGCGCGTCCTTATGCCTGCCGGCATAACTGCTCTTGCTTAAATATGGATTTTTGCAGTACAAACCCGACACGTAATGTGGGTTTTCTTTTGGATATCGCGAAGCAGCCTTGTGGCCGGCAATGTACAAGCAAATACCCAAGAGCTTTAAAAGGTTATGTCATGAATCTCTCTGCCAAGACAGTTGTGCTCATCGCAATCGGTGCAGCCTTATATGGTATTGGTGGTCTACCTATGTTTGGTATTCCTGTCTTCGCAAATACCACTCTCAAACCCGCAATGGCAGTACTTGCCTTGTTCGGGGTGCTTTTCGGCCCTCTGGTCGGCTTTCTTGTCGGTTTCATCGGCCACTGGGTGACCGACCTTTTTGCTGGTTGGGGCGTATGGGTCACCTGGGTACTCGGCTCAGGTATTGTGGGCCTAGTTATTGGCTTTTATCCAAAAATCACCAAAGAACGAATCGAAAAAGGGCTGTTCTCCAAGCTCGACTTCTGCCTATTCGTTATCCTTGCTTTCATCGGTAATGTCGTCGGCTATGGCTGCTCTGCTTTTCTTGACGCCGTCCTCTATGCCGAACCATTTACCAAGGTTTTGGCGCAGCTAACTATCATTGCTGCCGGTAACACCGTGCTGATTGCAATTGTCGGCCACTTTATCCTGACTGCCGTCGCCAAACGCAAGCAACAAAGCTACAACTTGATCGAGGCCGAATAAACGATGTCCATCCAGTTTACAGACTTCTCATTCAAATATTGGGCGCTACAAAAGCCAACCCTAAAAAACATCAACCTGACCATTAATCAGGGTGAGAAAGTTGTCATTGTCGGACCAAGCGGTAGCGGCAAATCCACCTTGGGCCAATGCCTAAATGGTTTGATCCCATTCTCGGTAAAGGGTGATATTACTGGCAGCCTGAAAATCAATGGCAAAGAAACCCAGAACATGGATCTTCACCAGTGTACTGGCATGGTTGGTACGGTACTGCAAGACACCGATGGTCAGTTTGTTGGTTTGAGCATCGGCGAAGATATTGCCTTTGCTCTTGAGAACCAAATGGTGGCTCCAGGCCCAATGCGTCAAGTGGTAGAAGAAACGGCAACAATGATGGAGCTAGACGATATGCTTCATCTGTCTCCTTTCGATCTCAGTGGTGGCCAAAAGCAACGAGTATCCCTTGCGGGTGTTATGGTCGATGATGTCGATATCCTGCTATTTGATGAGCCACTCGCGAGCCTTGACCCTAAGACGGGCAAATCAACCATCGAGATTATTGATCGCCTGCACCGCGAAACGGGCAAAACTGTAGTCATTATCGAGCACCGCCTTGAAGATGTCCTGCACTGTCAGGCTGATCGCATCATCTTAATGGAGCGTGGCGAGATCGTTGCCAACCTGACACCAGACGAACTGCTAGCCAGCCCACTGTTGGCAAAACACGGGATCCGCGAACCCCTTTACCTTTCTGCTTTGAAAGCGGCCGGTTGTGAGATCAACGAAGCAGACAAACCCGCTTACCTATCGACACTCGATATAGAGCGATTCAAGCCGCAGGTTATGGACTGGTTTCAGCAAGGTGACCTAGTCACCACTGAAACTCAGGGCTCCCCCCTACTCGAGGTCAAAGACCTCAGTTATTCATACGATGGCGATCGCCAGACCCTCGATAATGTCAGCTTTACCATAAACCAAGGTGAGTTTGTCTCTATCTTAGGTAAGAACGGTTCAGGGAAATCAACCATAACCCGCTTAATCATGGGGGTCCTAGAGCCGGACACAGGCAGCATCAGCTTTGAAGGCCGAGACCTAGCAACCTGCTCTATCTTCGATCGAAGCCAGGATATTGGCATCGTATTGCAGAACCCGAACCATATGATTTCCCATCATATGATTTTCGACGAGGTTGCCTCAGGCTTACGTAACCGTGGGGTGGCTGAGTCCGAAGTTGAAACCAAGGTATTGGAAACACTGAAACTATGTGGCTTGGATCGCTATCGCCACTGGCCAATCGACGCGTTGAGCTATGGCCAAAAAAAGCGTGTCACCATCGCAACGATTCTGGTGTTGGAACCCAAGTTGCTGATCCTTGATGAGCCAACAGCAGGTCAGGACTACCACCACTACACGGCGATGATGAGCTTTATCAAGGAGCTAAACCAAAAGCTTGGGATCACCATTTTGATCATCTCCCATGACATGCATTTGGTACTGGAGTACACCCAGCGCGCTATCGTTATCGCTGACAGCAAACTGTTGGCCGATTCCGCCGTCAATGAAGTGTTTAGCCAACCGGCTCTACTCCAGCAAGCGAACCTGACCGTCACAAGTTTGTATACACTGGCTTCCTGCTTGGGTATCGAACGTATTGATCACTTTATCCGTTGCTTCATCCAGCATGAGGCAGGCTCGAACTAATGAAAACCAATAAGATAAAATTCGGTATTAGCTATATCAATACCGGCTCACCGCTACATGCGCTAAACGGGATCACCAAGTTCATCCTGTTCATGGCCTGGGTCTCCATGGTCTTGATGACCTTTGATGTCCGTATCATTATTGCCATGATTTTGGTCGGCTTTGCATTGCTGCGACTTTCGCGCGTGCCATTTGCCAACTACAAAACCCTCATGACAGGTACGGTCACCGTCCTATTGCTCAACGCGCTGTTTATGTTCTTGATTGCGCCACAACAGGGCGAGGAGTACATGGGAACCCAGACAGTGTTGCTTACCCTGCCAGGTAACTATTCACTCACTCAGGAAACCCTGTTTTACTTAGTCACGGTCACACTGAAATATTTCAGCATGTTCCCCGTTGCTTTGGTGTTTGTATTTACGACCCACCCAACGGAGTTTTCGGCGAGCTTAAACAAGCTAGGCGTCCCCTACCGTATCGCCTATGCAGTTAGCCTAACATTGCGCTATTTGCCAGAAGTCACCAAGGACTTCATTAACATCATGCATGCCCAGCAGGCGCGTGGCGTTGATATCTCTAAAAATGCCCCAGTGTTTACACGTATCAAAAACGTAGCGAAAATCCTCGGGCCATTGATTTTCTCCAGCCTTGACCGCGCAGAAGTGATCTCAAATGCCATGACATTACGTGGTTTCGGCCAACATAAGCGCCGGAGCTGGTACAGCCTTAAGCCGATGGCCAAAGCAGATTTCGCAGTATTGTTCACTATCGCAGTGATATTGGCGCTGGGTTTCGCCAACCGCTATCACGCTGAGCAGCTTTTCTGGTACCCGTTCTAACGTTTGGTATGAACGCCAAGTAAACATGCTCTAAAGGCTAGCATCACACATGCTGGCCTTTTTATTATCCATTTCTGGGCGCTAGTACTACACACCGCCTAATCTTCACATAATATTTACTTCCTAGTCGTTCCGGTTAACCTTGCTATATGAACTAAGTTCGGCAGCAACACGTAATCTCAGTAAATGAGGTTAATGGGTAGCGAGATATGAAGACGGAGACAATCATCAATAAAGGCAAACAAGGAACAGCTAGAGAGTATGCAAAGGTGCCCAAAGGAAGGCTATCGAGACTGGGTCAGCTCGGCTCATTAGCAACCCGGGTGGCAGGCAGTATGGTCACCGAGGGGGTAAAGCAACTTGCCCAAGGTAACCGTCCCAAAGCCAGTGAGTTATTGCTCACTCCTGGTAATGCCAAAAGGGTTGCCGAGCAGCTAGCCCAGTTACGCGGGGCCGCAATGAAAGTAGGACAGCTCCTGTCAATGGATGCCGGAGATCTACTGCCACCAGAGTTAACCGAACTTCTCGCTCGATTACGCGCCGAAGCCAAAGCCATGCCTATCAGCCAACTTAACGCCGTATTGCAGCATGAATGGGACATCGACTGGCAAGACAGATTTCAAACCTTTTCATTCTACCCCGTTGCAGCCGCTTCCATCGGCCAAGTCCATTCTGCCACCAATTGGAGCGGGGAAAAGATTGCGCTCAAGATCCAATACCCAGGCATCAAAGAGAGTATTGATAGTGATGTTGACAATGTTGCGACGCTACTTCGGGTTTCTGGGCTTCTCCCCAAAGATGTCGATTACCAAGACTTGCTAGAGGAAGCTAAAAAGCAACTTCATGCCGAAGCAGACTATAAACTTGAAGCGGATCTCCTTAAGCAATACAAGCAACTACTCTCGCCTGATTCACGTTACCAAATACCGGATGTCTTTGATGATTTAACCACAGAAAACATCCTGGCGATGCAATTTGTTGAGGGACTGCCGGTTGAGTCACTGACCAATCAACCACAGCACATCCGCGACCATGTTATGGAGCTTGCTTTCGAATTATTGTTCAAGGAGATGTTTTCTTTCAGGTTGGTGCAGACCGATCCGAACTTCGCAAATTTCCTTTACAACGACCAGTCTCAACAACTTGTCTTGCTCGATTTCGGTGCTACACGAGCCTATCCTGCCCATGTTTCACAAGGCTATCAACTGTTACTCAGTGCAGCACTAGAACATGACAAAACAGTGATGAACACGGCACTGCGCCAGATAGGCTTTTTCAGCCAACCCATAACTTCCTCACAGCAAGATGCTGTCATTGAGTTATGCTTGGAAGCCTGTGAGCCAATAATGACGGATGGTGTTTTTGATTTTGGCCAGACAGATTTAGCACGCCGGATCCGTGATGCCGGTACAGCACTTAGTATGAAAGAGAATTATTGGCATACCCCACCCGCTGATGCGATCTTCTTCCACCGCAAACTTGGTGGGTTGTACCTGCTCGCCGCCAGGCTGAAGGCCAGGGTCAATGTCCGGGAGATATTCTCACCATATCTGCTGACAACCAGCCAAAGCTAAACCTTGGCTTGGGTAATGACTACGAAGACGGGTTCATGTAATGGGCCCGCCAGTATCCAGCATCGTCAAAGAGTTCTTCATTAAGGGCTATCGCATTTTCAATAGAAAGATACAGCTCTGAGTTTTCTTCGCCCAAAAACTGCAATTTTTCGCGGGCACGGTACAGTTCCGTCATATAGAGTTGTTGGGATTCAACCAGTAGGTTTTGGCGAACTCCCTCTTGGGAGGTCGTTTCCTTAGCGAAATATCCTATCGCATTCTCTCCCGCATGAGGTGCATCTTGCTCTAAGCTGACAACAAGCAATGAACCGCCTAGCGCTAAACCCAATAGACCTGTCTTCATAAGATTTTTCATCATCATGCAACCTCATACCTTATCGTTGACACTATGATGACAAACAATTGAATGATGTTCAATTAATGCCAACTGAACCAATAATCACCTCGTAGCTGAGCGAACCAACTTCAATGTTATTAACGAAATGCTCAATAAACCACGTACGACTTTTATCATATTTAATTCCACTTTTATTTTTATCGCCCATAAACCTCAAACAATTTTTTGTAACCCAAACCATGAAGCATAAGTTAAATTAATATTTAAAATAATTTTATATAACCTCAAGCGATGATCATTGAATAATCTATGAATTTTTATTTGAGCAATATTCAAATAATTAATATTTTGTTAATTATAGGTTGGCGATAATATATTTCAGCACATTATTTTTGTGCACAACAACTAATTTTAGGCACTAATATATACCTACTGTTAATCAGGTCTTCATGAGCCGATCTGACTCAACTTTTTTTTACTTCTAAAGAGGTAAATTACCTTTCGTTGAGTGAGGAGTTGAATATGGATATGAAGACTGCACAACATACCGATGAACTAACCGAGGATGAATTGCTGATTGCCTCATGGGAGCCCGCTGTCGATGCCATTGCGGCATTGTTTGGTAGCAGTTGTGAAGTGGTACTCCATTCATTTAATAACTTACAGTCCTCAGTCACTAAAATTGCCAATGGGCATGTAACTGGTAGGCAAGCTGGAGCTCCTGTGACAGATTTCGCCCTACAAAAACTCAACGCTAAATGCGGTTTAAAGTGGAGTACGTATTTTACCCGTACCAAAGATGGTCAAATGATGAAGTCGGCATCGACTACAATTTGCAACCGAAGGGGCCAACCAATAGGGATGCTGTGTATAAACTGCAGTTTAAACGCGCCGATAGCCAGTTTACTTGAAGCCTTCAGCCTGCCGGCAACCACAACAGAAAGCCAAGTACCTATTCATAGTGAAACATTTGCAACCTCGGTCGAGGATTTAATCAGCCAAGTGATATCCCAAGTGAATAGTGACCCGCACCTAGCCAGTAATCTAAGAAACAAAGAGATTATTTGTCAGTTATATGATCGTGGCATATTCGAATTAAAGGAGTCACCAACTTTGGTCGCACAAAAGCTTGGGGTCTCTAAACATACGGTGTATTTGCATATCAGAAACCATAAACAGTAAATACTCAGTAACTACCTTTTTAAAAAAAATTATATGTTTTGGGCTTATGAGTACAAAACACCACACTTTACGCCGATAGGAAATTAACAAAATTTAAGTCACTAATTCACCGTTATGCTCAACATAACATGATGCTTTGTAAGTTAATCTTTTTAAGGAATGAAAAATGACATTAAGTGTTATTGTAAACTTAGCGATATTTCTCGCATTAATTCTCTTTTTATATCGCCTACAAACAAAATATGTCACCTTTACCAAGCGGGTCTTCGCAGGTTTAGGGCTTGGTATTATTTTCGGTGGCGCACTTCAGGTTTTCTATGGCGCCGGTTCGGATGTCATCAAAACCAGCATCGACTATTTTGATATTGTTGGTGTTGGCTATGTCAAACTACTACAAATGATCATCATTCCATTGGTTATGGTCTCGATAATTTCTGCCATCCTGCGCTTAAATGGTGGTACATCGCTAGGTAAAATCAGTGGACTCACAATCGGCGTTCTGATTGTCACTACCATGATTTCAGCCGTGGTCGGTATTGCTATGGCCAACCTGTTTGGTCTGACAGCCGAAGGCCTGACCTCTGGTGCTGCAGAAATAGCTCGCGGTGAAGCTCTGGAGCATCGCCTGCATTCCGTTGAAGCTATGTCATTCGCCAAGTTGATGATTGAATTCCTGCCAGCGAATCCATTTTTGGATATGACGGGTGCCCGCCGTACCTCAACCATTGCCGTCGTTATTTTCTCAGTCTTCATCGGTATTGCTGCTACGGGGATTGCCCGCAAAAAGCCTGATGTGTTTGCATCTTTTGAACAGTTTATCAGTGTTGCACAAGCCATCGTGATGCGAATGGTCACGCTGGTACTGCGCCTAACGCCATTTGGTGTCCTTGCGTTGATGACCAAGGTGATTTCTGGCTCTAACTATGCCGATATCGTCAACCTAGCCAACTTCGTTATCGCTTCTTACGGCGCTATTTTCCTAATGTTTGCAATCCACCTAGCGATTATTGCTATGGTAGGCCTGAACCCAATGCGTCACCTGAAGAAAGTCATCCCAGTGCTGCTGTTCGCTTTCACTTCCCGTTCTAGTGCCGGTTCTATCCCAATGAATGTCCAAACCCAGGAGAAATACCTAGGCATTCCAAGTGGTATCGCTAACTTCTCGGCCTCTTTCGGTTCCACGATTGGCCAGAACGGTTGTGCCGGTATCTACCCTGCCATGCTGGCGGTGATGATTGCACCTACTGTTGGTGTCAATCCAATGGATTTCGGCTTCCTAATCACCCTAATAGCCATCATCACGGTAAGTTCATTTGGTGTGGCAGGCATTGGTGGCGGCGCAACATTTGCAGCCCTGATTGTCCTATCGGCGCTGGATTTCCCTGTCGCCCTTGCAGGCCTGCTGATTTCTATCGAACCAATGATTGATATGGGCCGAACTGCGCTGAACGTTTCCGGCTCGCTGACAGCCGGTACGGTAACCAGTAAGGTGCTTGGCCAAACTGATATGGACATCTTCAATAGTGACGAGGAAGTCAACCTAGACGGCGAAGATGCCACGGCCTAATCCAGCCGAAAACAACAATTAGCTTGAATAAAACATGAGGGAAACAGTGGTTTCCCTTTATTCCAGACACTTGGCTACCCCGTCGGTATCTGGCTTGGACAACAATAGAGTAAGAACCATGAAAATAATCATTATTGGCGGCGAAGCAGCCGGTATGAGCGCTGCCGCTAAGGCCCGCCGTGTCGACCGTGATGCTGAAATCACCGTTTTTGAAGCCTCGGAAGTGATATCCTTCGGCGCCTGTGGCCTGCCTTATTTCGTTGGCGATGAATTCCAAGACCATAACTTCATGGCTGAATTCACCCCTGAGCAATTTGTCGAGCGTGGTATTAGCGTTAAAACCGGCCACCGGGTGACAAAAGTCGATGCGGTAAATAAAAAACTGGAAGTCAATAATGGCAGCGGCACCTTTACCACCCATTACGACCGACTGATGATCGCTACGGGGGCAAGTGAGGTACTCCCACCCGTCAAGGGGTTGGAAAAACAAGGCGTACACAGCTTACGTCGTATGGACGATGGCCTAAGGCTAAAAACAGCTATCAATCACCCTGCCTGCCAGCATGTAACAGTGATAGGCTCTGGCTTTATTGGCCTTGAAGTTGTCGAGGCGATGGTGCATCAAGGCAAAACCGTGCGTTTGATAGAGCGGGCGGAACGCCTTATTCCAGATGCCTTTGATCCGGAGATCAGTGAACACTTTTTATCCGAGTTGCAATCTGCCGGTGTCGAAGTACACCTCAATGAATCACTGCAGGAAATTCTGGGCGACGATACCGTTTCTGCGGTCAAAACCAGCCAAGGACTTTATTCTACGGATCTGGTGGTGGTTTGCACCGGTGTCAAACCTAATACCGCCTTTTTGAGTGAGACAGGCATCGAAACACTGGATAACGGCGCCTTGATCGTCGATCAACAAGGTCGCACATCTTTGACTGACGTATGGGCAGCCGGAGACTGTGCCTCAATATGGCACAGCTTGCTTGAGAGCAATGTCTATATCCCGCTTGCCACCGGTGCAAATAAGCTTGGCCGCTTAGTGGGTGAGAACATTGCCGGTAAGTCACTGGTTTTCCCCGGTTCCCTGGGTACCAGCTGTGTCAAAGTGCTGGCGCTTGAAGCAGGCCGTACTGGGCTTTCCGAGCCAGAGGCGATTGCTGCAGGCATCAATTACAAAGCGATCACTATCAAGGATAAGTGCCACACCAACTATTGCGATGGTCAGTCAGATATTCATATGAAGTTGATTTACCATGCTGACACCAAAGTTCTACTTGGAGCCCAGATGATAGGCAAAAAAGGGGCCGTTCACCGTATCGATGCCATGGCCGTTGCCATCAGCGCAGGTTTAACGACCCAACAACTTGGCATGCTCGACTTTGCCTATGCGCCGCCGTTTGCCAGAACCTGGGACATCATGAACGTTGCCGGAAACGTGGCAAAATAACCGTCCTAAATCATCAAAGACCAGCTCACTGTGCTGGTCTTTTTTGTTTAACCTCACCTGCTATACCTTTGATGATTGCTCCATAAGGCTTGGCTGTAATTTGGGCTTTCGGGTCACCAAGAACACGGCAACTGCGGCCAGCACAAACCCGATAGCCCCAACTTCATTAAAGCTTTCACCAAAAATCAACCAAGCTTGGAACGCGGTCATCGGTGGGACCAAGTAAAATGTCGAAGCGACCTTGGATGACTCGCCATGCTTAACCATGTACAGCAGCAATAAAATCGCAACAACCGACAGCACCAAGACCAACCAACTCAAGGCGAAGATAAAGGTCGGTGTCCAGTTAACCACCATGGTTTCGGTACTCAAGGCAACGGGTAGGAACAACAAGGCTGCAGCGCTGTATTGCCATACTGCACTTCCCACCATATCTATACCCTGACAGAATTTCTTCTGGTAGAGCGTACCGAATGTAATACCTATCAGTGCAAGGATGGTAAACAGGTAAGCAGCTTCCCGGCTACCGTCCTGATGCCAAGCCATATTGCCCTGCAGGACTAGGTTGATCCCGATAAATCCAATCACCAGACCCAGCCACTGTGACACCCGCATTCGCTCACCCGCGCAACCAAACATCACAACAGCGGTTACAATTGGCTGCAACCCTACCAACAAAGAGCAAAGCCCGGCCGGCATCCCTAGACCAATCGCAATATAGGTTCCGCCGAGATAAAAACCATGGATTAATAGCCCCGCGACCATGCAATGGAGTAGCGCTTTTCCCGTCGGGAGGCGAGACTTCAGGATAACAACCAGCAACAAGAATACAGCAATGTTCGCCAACATTCGGATCAGGAGAAAAGTCGCAGGCTCTGCGTAAGGTAAACCCAGTCGTGCCCCGATAAAACCGGAGCTCCAAAGCACCACAAACAAGAATGGGATAAATCGCGTCATCATGGCCTACTCTCTTCTCTTTTGCCTCAATAACGATTACTTTAAAACGGGTACAAAAAGCTTAACAGGGACAGATTGGGGAGTTTTATAGGGTACAGATGGTATGAATGAAGAGCTAAACATAGACGGCAAGTCAATCGCGCCACGCGCTAACAACCAGCTTAAGAAAAAGTACCAATATGTCTATCAATGGATAGAGGAGCGAATTGATAAGCAGAGTTTCCAGCCCGGAGAACGCCTTCCCTCTATCCGTGAATTGAGCCAACAGTTGTCTGTCAGCAAGAACACGGTGATCCGTGCCTACCAACAATTGGAGGCTAATCAAAAAATCTCAGCCTCTGCCCGCTCCGGCTATCGGGTGAGTCATAACAACACGCCACATAGCGGTTCCAAGCCGATTCCTGAGCCAGGGTTTGTCGATTTAATGGCATTAAGTAAAACAATCATGGGGCTCCCTGTTTCCCGAGAGATCCTCCCGATGGGATCAGCCCACCCAGACACCGACTTCCCGGCGATTAATAGCCTTTACGCTGAGATAGGCCGTCACAGCCGGTATCAAAGCCATATACCCAGCCACTACCAACTCCCACCCGGCAACGATAAGCTGTTACAACAGTTAGTTGGTATCAATAGGGAGCTTGGGGTAACGATATCCAAACAGTCGTTATTGGTCACCCATGGCGCCCAACAAGCTATAAGCTTGAGCCTGCAGGCGATCACCAACGACGGCGATATTGTACTGGTCGAATCTGCCAGTTACTTCGGTAACCTGATGTTACTCGAATCACTGAACCTAAAAGTAATAGAAATCCCCGCCAGCCCTGTGTCGGGGATTCATCTCGATGCCCTTGAGCAAGCCCTGCAACGTTGGCCTGTCAAAGCTATATTGATCAACCCCAGCTTCAATAACCCAACGGGATATGTCATGTCGACGGCTGATCGGCTCCGCTTTCTCGCCATGACCCGCGGTATTCCCATTATCGAAGACGATGTGTTCGGCGGATTGGCCTACCAGCAACGTCCACTCCCCCTGAAAACCCTCGATCAGGAAGACCGGGTTATCTACTGTAACTCTTTATCGAAAACTCTGGACTCAAGGCTACGCATCGGCTGGGTTGTTGCGGGCAAATATCAATCTGTCATTGAGAAACGCCTGCTCACAGACAATATGGGCAGCCCGAACCTGATCCATTCTGCCGTTGCACAGTTCCTCGAAAGCGGGAAATACCGCCAGCACCTCGGTAAAATTCGTCGCAGTTATGCCAAAAAGCAAAAACTGTTTCACAAGCTATTTACCCAAGCACTGGATCATCATCCACAGCTAAAAGGTCACTACCACCTTACCCAACCGAGCGGAGGTTTTTTATGTTGGCTTACGTTACCTGAGCACACCGATGGGCAGGCTATCTATCAGCAAGCCTTGGAGCATGGTATCAGCGTTCTTCCGGGAAGTATGTTCAGTACCAACCAACGCTATGCACACTGCCTTCGTTTGAGTTTCGCTAATTACAGGGACTCCAAGGATTGGCAGCGGGGGTTAACCCAGTTTGCCGCCATCATTGCAAGCCATGCATCGCCATCATCATAAAGTCGAAAAGACAAGGCATTCCAAGCTGCTAAACTACTGTTAGCAAGCGACAATAAGCAAGGAGCTATTTGAATGTCCGGATGCAACCTACCTACTCAAGTAAAAGTGGTCTTCACCGCTTTGTTTTGCCTACTGAGCTTGGCATTATCCCCTCGAGCCCTATCTGCACCGGTGGCTGTTATTGAGGGCAGCAGTGCAGGCATGCCTTTTGTGGTCGAGCGTATTGCACAAACGGATGGTGTCCCATGGGGGATGACATTTACCGCCGGACAGGAACTGCTCATTACTTACCGTGATGGGCAAATTCGCCTATTAAATACCGAAACCGGCATGGCTCAATCCGTCTCGGGCCAACCTGCCATTAACCAATATGGTCAAGGCGGCCTAATGGATGTTTCTCGGCTGGATGTGACGAACAGTCAAGCTTGGTACTATTTCACTTATAGCAAAACCATAGATGGGCTAGCGGCGACCACACTTGCCCGTGCTCAACTTAGCAACAATCAATTAAGCCAATGGCAAGATTTGTTGGTCACTCAATCTTTGAGTGATGCTTCTCGCCACTTTGGTAGTCGCATCGCCTTTGACAACCAAGGCCATGTCTTCTTTTCTATCGGTGATAGGGCCCACCGCCCCAATGGGCAAGACCTATCCACCCATGCTGGTAGCATTCTCAGGCTCAACCTTGATGGTTCAGTGCCTAAGGATAACCCTTTCCGCAATACTAAAAATGCCCTCCCGGAGATTTGGAGTTACGGCCACCGCAACCCGCAAGGATTATTGTTTGACCAAGAAACCAACCGGCTATGGTCCAACGAACATGGTCCGCGTGGTGGCGATGAAATCAATTTAGTCAAAGCTGGGGCTAACTACGGCTGGCCGGTGACTTCACATGGTAAAGAATACTGGGGGCCAATTGATGTCGGGGAAGCGGAAGAAAAAGAGGGGATTGTTTCACCACTTAAGGTATACACCCCTTCAATCGCCCCCGGTAGCCTACTGCTTTACAAAGGCGCCGCCTTTCCAAATTGGCAAGGGAATTTATTCAATGGCGCACTTAAATTACGTCATTTGAATCGAGTCACTGTGACGGCTAATGGCAGTATAAAGGGTGAAGAACGATTGCTTGAAGAGTTAGACGAACGTATCCGGGCACTTGTTACTGACCACCAAGGATGGCTTTACTTCTCTGCTGATTCAGGGGCAATTTACCGCCTCCGCCCCCACTCGGGATAATTACCAAATAAGTGTTTCCAAACAATCGCTTTGATGCTGAAAAAGCACAATTTTCGGCAGCGGCTTAGCATGCATATTATGCATAGAGTGTTTGATCTTTTCTCATTTGAGTCATGTTATGAATTCCACTACTATCCCCGCTCTTTTTTGCACTTTGAGGCTCTGATGTTTTCACAATCTCTGACAGCCCAACTGATGCGCATGGTATTGCTGCTTGCCCTGACTTTAGTCGGTGTCCATCATTGCCAGCCTTTGTTGGACTCGCTAGCCGAACATGCCATGAGCGGCGGTTGCCATCAGCAAAACTCAAACGACCACACTTTGACCGGACTATAACCATGAGTATTTTTCGCTTTCCACTGCTTGTGTGGATGGGCATTGGAACACTAATTATCAGCCTAGGGATCAGGCAGTCTTTCGGTATCTTCATGATGCCAATCTCTATGCATTTTGATACCGGCCGTGAATTCTTTAGTCTGGCTATCGCCCTTCAGAACCTGCTGTTCGGCGTCTTCCAACCGTTTGTCGGTATGGCCGCTGACCGCTGGGGTGCACAAAAAGTCATTTGGAGTGGGGCCATTGCCTATGGTTTGGGGCTTTACCTCACTTCCATCGCCGTTGAGCCAAATTGGCTTTATGTCTCACTAGGTGCCTTGGTCGGCCTTGGTTTGAGTGCCACCAGCTACGTTATCGTGCTGGGTGCTGTTGCACGCGTTGTACCTGCTGAACACACAGCAAAAGCATTTGGCCTAACCACTGCCGCAGGGTCATTCGGTATGTTTGCGGTGATCCCGGGTGCCCAGTACATGCTCAGCGAATTCAACTGGCAGACTGCGCTGCAAGTATTCGCCATGCTGTGTGCGCTAATGATGGCGTTCTCTTTCTTTATGAAAGCGAACAAAAAGTCAGCGGCCGCCACTGCAACACCGGAAGTAGAACAGACATTAAAAGAAGCACTTAAAGAAGCATTCAGCCATCGTGGTTACTGGCTGATCCACATGGGCTTTTTCGTCTGCGGTTTTCACGTGATGTTTATTGCCACCCACCTGCCAAGCTACTTGGCTGACAAAGGCCTGCCAGGCACAACTGCAGCAATGGCTCTAGCCTATGTGGGTATTTTTAATATCTTCGGCAGCTACTTCTGGGGCGTAATGGGCGACAAGTTCAATAAGCGTTATGTGATGTCTGCCTTATATGTGATGCGAACTCTAGTTATCGCAGGCTTTGTGACCTTACCAGTAACAACGGAAACTGCAGCCTTGTTCGGTGGCGCAATCGGCTTCTGTTGGCTGGGTACTGTTCCTCTAACATCTGGCTTGGTTCGCCAAATTTTCGGCCCACGCTACCTATCGACATTATACGGTCTGGTGTTCTTCACCCACCAAGTCGGCAGTTTCCTTGGGGCATGGTTCGGTGGCCGCATCTACGACTACTACGGTAGCTACGAGCCAATCTGGTGGTCTACTGTGGTACTTGCCTTGATTGCAGCGCTTATCCATATTCCAATCAATGACAAGCCAGTGGTACGCCAACCTGCAGCGGCATAACACTTAGCTTGGCTGTTAGCCAAAAACAAAAAGCCCCCGGCCACAGATGTTGACCGGGGGCTTTTTCATTCCAATCGCAGCCAAGTGCTACGAGGAATTTTAATTCCGATTACAGGTGCTCACCGCGACGAAGCGCATCGATACGCTTGTCTAGTGGTGGGTGCGTCATAAACAGCTCAGAAAGTGATTTCTTACCGTTAATACCGAACGCCATCATCGAACCTTCAAGCTGCGACTCGTGGCTCATCTTCAAACGCTCAAGCGCGGCAATCATCTTCTCTTTACCCACAAGATGTGCCGAGCCAGCATCAGCTTTGAACTCACGGTGGCGGCTGTACCACATGGTTAGGATACTTGCCAAGAAGCCGAATAGTACTTCCATGATGGAAGACACAATGAAGTAAGTCATGTAGCTACCGCTTCCACCTTCTTCATCGTTGTTGTTCACGCCACTGATCACACCTGCAACCAAGCGCGATACAAAGATAACGAAGGTGTTCACCACACCCTGCATCAGGGTCATGGTTACCATGTCACCATTGGCAATGTGGCTAACTTCGTGGGCCAATACAGCCTCAGCCTCGTCACGGGTCATGCTGTGAAGCAATCCCGTTGAGACTGCAACCAGTGAGTCATCACGCTTGGCACCCGTAGCAAATGCGTTGATATCAGCAGAATCATAAACCGCAACGGTTGGCATACCAATGCCCGACTGCTGTGCCTGACGGGCAACGGTTTCCATTAGCCAGTGCTCGGTTTCATTGCGTGGGTGCTCGATGACCATGCCGCCCACTGAACGCAGTGCCATAGACTTCGACATGAACAGTGAAAACAACGAGCCACCAAAACCAAACAAAGCAGCCATAACCAATAGCCCTGAAAGGCTACCTGGTTGCATGCCTGTCACCGCATAAACGACGTTCAAGACAACACTGAAAACCAGCATTACCGCTAGGTTAGTTGCCAAAAACAATGCAATACGCTTCATATTGTACTCTTTCTCCAGAAAAGAAGGTGCTGCTGCCCCAGTAGTGAAAGCCTTCTACACGACTAGAGCATCATCCATTTGTTATTGATATGTATAGTATGGTCGTTGAAACAGAAAACAAGTGAAAGTGAAAAATTGTTACGTTTCATTTTTGTTATTAAACAATCAAATACTATTAAACAATCTTTTTTATGGTAATAGAAACACCTTTAATTGGGGCTTAACGCAGTATATGTCTCCGCCAACATCCCGCCAGTACTATAGGGGTATCGTTATCGTTTCTGCTGAGATTAGATAGCAACATGCCTTTCGTCACTTACTGCACTCATTCATGCATGTACCGCTCTGTATAACAACCCCATAGCGAGTGCTTGCTCTTCGGTGATAACCCCTTGCTTCTTCAAAAGGCCAATGATTGAGTTTGGCTTTCTTGCCATTTTCTCCGCGATCGTATCTATTGCTATATTAGCTTGAAAATCCTTGATAACTGAGTCGACACTTTCCTGCGTCCAAGGTAATCCATAGTTCATCGGCAAACCCTTCTCGAGGTTCTCCTGCTGCTTCTCCTCCAAAGATTTCTTGGCCTTTTTCTTCAACGGCTTATTACGAAGGATAAAAAACAGTGCTCGTATTACTTCCGGTTGGTTGTATGGTGAATCATCAGCAAAACATTCCCCAGTTATGGGATCTACGCCATTTGCCAATGCCTCAAGCACTGAATACGCTTTGTCTTGTTCCATTTACTGTCCCTCTATTGCTATCTAATCTTCCATTCTGCGGGGTGCTATTAATATCCACAGGTTCGTAGAGCATTGATGATATGGATTAAGCAACACGTTAACACTTCCGGCTTCCTTTCCCTTCGAAGCACTCACAAGCGGCTTTCTCAATGGTGCAATCAACAAAGAGCATCTTGAGATATCACTCGAAAATGCCTGACCACTTATGCCGGATATCAAGTACTAGCCGAAGTGGTCTTACCAGATCGCGTGAGGAATGGACAACATGGCATACTAGATTCAAATATGAAACACTGAGCAATAGATGGACTAGACAGTTTTAGACTTTAGTCTTATTGTATCTACGACTGAGATATTCTATTGTCGTATTTAGTTAGTGATGATGCATGGTAATTAATTATCAAGGAGGAATGATGGCCGATCACGAAAACTACCAGGTAGCAATTGACATTCTACGCTGTCATCTTGGTATGTCTGCAGAAGAAGCGCGTAAAGAGCTTGGGTTAGACGGAAATAACAAAAAGCTTACTGAGACTCAAGAAGCCCTTATTGGCCTAACTGGCAACAACTAAAGGTTTCTTTTATAATCAGATTTTCTAAAAACCTCTCTGTAAAGAGAGGTTTTTTCTTATCTATACTCTGTAGCCGTTTATACCGCTATAAAGTGATCAAGATCACGGTTCAGTTGTGATTCAGCTATCAAGCATAAACTTGCCCGCTTCACATTTCCTTACAGAATGCAGGTACGCTATGCCGTCAACCACCACCCCAGCCACCCAAGTGGCACAGGCAAACTCACTTTACCAACCCCTTTATCAAAGCCTGTCGCTGTTCTTGGTCCTGGCACTACTACTCGCTCTATCTGCGTTCACCATCCATTTTGATGTCCTACAGATCCAAAATAATATTGGTGAAAGTTCATGGACGGAATTTCTGCAAGAAACCTATTTATTCATCACATCAGGGCTTTTCGCTATTGTTGCAGTGCGTCACCCTCAGCAACGGGGTTTCGCCGTTCTGGTTTCCGCTTTCTTTGGTGTGATGTTTATCCGTGAGATGGACTCCGTACTCGATCAAATTATCCATGGTTTTTGGAAATACCCAGCTTGGCTGCTGGCCTCAAGCGCAATTGGTTACGCTATCCTACACCGTCAAAGCACCGTAAAGCCTCTTATGGATTACATGAAGCATAACAGCTTTAGCCTGATGCTTGGTGCTATGGTGACCTTGCTTGTGTTTGCCCGTATCTTCGGCATGGGCGGGTTATGGCAGGGGATCATGCAAGAGCATTATATACGCGGTGTAAAAAACTTAGCTGAAGAAGGTGTTGAGCTGCTAGCGTACAGTCTGATCCTGTTCTCTGCTGCGTGGTACTGCCTACCGAAGCTCACCACATCGCATGACAATACCTCAGCCTAAAATACAGAGTAGCTAAACGAAAAAACCTGCCGTTTGGCAGGTTTTTGTCATTTAGGTTCAGGAATCAAACCTCTAGTCA
Organism: Photobacterium rosenbergii; assembly: GCF_003026455.1. Classification (GTDB taxonomy): domain Bacteria; phylum Pseudomonadota; class Gammaproteobacteria; order Enterobacterales; family Vibrionaceae; genus Photobacterium; species Photobacterium rosenbergii. The sequence continues at coordinate 139,240 of NZ_PYMB01000002.1, read as the reverse complement.
CAAGCTAAAACTTTATAGGCTAAGCGGTGACAGGTCGATGTAGTTCGACAGGTTGCGCTTTTTGATACCCGGCATATATGGAATCTCACCCAGTTTCTTACCCGGTAAGTTTTCTTCCAGCATACGAATGATATCAGCATAATTCTCGGTGCCTGGATTAATGCGGTTTGCCACCCAGCCAACCACTTCCAAGCCATCGTTCTTGATCGCTTCTGCAGTCAAGATAGCATGGCTCAAGCAACCTAGCTTGACACCCACAACCAAGATAACTGGCAGTTTTTCCTGCTTAACCCAGCTAGACAGGTAGTCGTTCCACGAAACAGGGACACGCCAGCCACCTGCACCTTCAACCAGAACAACGTCAGACTTTTGTTTGAGGTGCTGCAAACCGTTAGACAGCACATCAAACTCGATAACACGGTCTTCCTGCTCAGCCGCCAAATGCGGGGAAATGGCCGCTTCAAACGCGTATGGGTTAACTTCGTCGTACTCTAGCTCTACAACCGATGCATCTTGGATATACAAGGCATCTGAATTACGCATACCATTAGCAGTCGGTGCGCTACCAGATGCGACCGGCTTATAACCCGCCATCTTGATATTCGCGCTAGCTGCAGCATGAAGAATGGCGCGAGAGGCTACAGTTTTACCTACTTCAGTATCTGTACCTGTTACAAAGAAAGCGTTAGTCATTAATAATTACTCCAAAACAGACTTGGTATGTTGCCGGCAGCCGATCATCCTCATGTCGAAACTCATCATAAGCGCTCTCTAATGCCTTAAACGTCTTTCGACCGGCCAAGCCTGCTTTTCGCCCCTGATGAATATGTGTTGCCCCTATACCTTTCAGATCTTTCATAAGGTCAACTGCCGAGCGGTAATACATGGTGATTGGCAGGAATTCTAGGTCAACCTCTGTACACCCCGCTTGCGCCAGCGCAAGTTTTATGGCCTTTTGCGAAAGAAACTGGTTTACATGTTGATATTGATCAACCTGTTTCCATGCATAAGAAAGCTCATGCAGTGATCCCTCCGCCAGCGTAGAAAAGACGATATGGCCACCAGGCTTTACCACACGGCGCAACTCCCTTAGCGGCACAGACAGATCATCACACCACTGTAAGGCTAGGCTAGTGAAGGCAAAATCAAACTGGTTATCTGGGAGTGGCAGTCGCTCTGCATCCCCCTCCACATAGGTAACACCTTCACCACAACGTTGCTTTGCCTGCTCAAGCATCTGGCAAGATAAATCCGTCGCGCAAACCCTCATTCCTCTTAGCTGTAACTGCTCGCTGAAATACCCAGTCCCACAACCGAGATCCAGAACTTGGCTACCCGCGACATTGAGCGCCGGTAATTTCGCCATGAGGTGATGGCCTACCTGCCGCTGGAATGCCGCTGATTGATCATAGTGCTTTGCGGCTTTGCCGAAGGCATCGGCGATTGCTTGCTTATCGGTAACAACGACATCGTCCAAAGAAGGGACTGCAGTTTCTGCATTATTCTTCATGCCATACCTCATTGATTGCCTGTGCTAACGCACGTATCTCAGTGTCTTTATGCGCAGCGGTCAGGGTGATCCGCAATCTTGCAGAATTAGCGGGAACCGTTGGTGGCCGGATGGCACTGACCCATAACCCGCGCTGACGTAGTTTGTCAGCAAATTTGACTGCCCGCTCACTGCTCCCCACCATCAACGGCTTGATTGGGGTTTGCGTATTGACTATCTCGACGTCTGGTAATAGGTATTGCGCCAAACTGTCGCTATGCTCAGCAAGTTTCTCTCGGCGCCAATTATCACGCTGGATAATGCCACACGCCGCTGACAAAGCATGTGCCTGTGCGGGCGGCATGGCGGTGGAATATATGAAATGGCGAGCAAATTGCACCAAATACTCGGCGACATCATGGCTGCACAGTATTGCCGCGCCTTGCAAGCCAAACGCTTTGCCGAACGTCACCACCAGAATATCGGGCTTGATACCGGCAAAATCACAGCTTCCCCGGCCAGACTCACCGAGCACCCCACAGCCATGGGCATCGTCAACTACCAACATACTGCTGGATTGCTGGCAAACATGGGCTATCTCGGCAAGCGGTGAGAGGTCCCCGTCCATGCTGAATACCCCCTCGGTCACAACGAGTTTCGGGGAACTATCAGGAATACGAGCCAACAGACGGGCGAGAGAAGAAGGGTCATTATGGGCAAAGCGCCTCATCGAGGCAGGTGAGAGCATCCCCGCTTCTATCAAAGATGCATGGTTGAGCTTATCCTGTAGTAGGTGATCGCCCTCCTGAAGCAGGGCAAATAGCAACGCCTGGTTAGCACTGAAGCCACTGCTGAACAACAGCGCTTGCTCAAAGCCCAACCACTCGGCTAACTGCGATTGCAAATGCTGATGCGGCGAATAAAAACCTGTCACCAACGGACTGGCACCGCTTCCGGCACCATAGCGAGATAGCCCGTCTTGCCAGGCTGCAACAAGTTCTGGATCTTGTGCAAGGCCTAGGTAGTCATTGCTGGAAAAATTCAGCAATGACTGTTCCCGAAACTGTACGGACATATCCCGTCCGCGACGGAGGCAGTTCACGGCACGGTAAAGTCCTTGTTCCTGCCTTTGTCCCAGGGCTGTAGCGATGCGTTGATTAAACCGATGCATCGTAGAACAAATCATCCTTGGTTGGTCGCGCGGCAACTCGCTGGGCAACCTGCCCCAACAATTCCTGAGCCTGCACCTCATCCGGCTTGGCAGCCTGCTCTTGGCGGTTGATCCCTAGCTTGGCAAACAACTGCATGTCTTTGTCTTCACCCGGATTAGGTGTCGTTAGCAGCTTACAGCCGTAAAATACCGAGTTTGCACCCGCCATAAAACACAATGCCTGCATCTGTTCGTTCATGTCTTCCCGGCCAGCGGATAAACGCACCGCCGATTTAGGCATAATGATACGTGCTACCGCGATGATACGAACGAAATCGAACGGATCGACATCATCAACAGACTCAAGCGGTGTCCCTTTCACCTTCACCAACATGTTAATTGGCACGCTCTCTGGGTGGGTCGGTAAATTAGCAAGCTCAACCAGCAAGCCGGCCCTGTCACGGGAACTTTCACCCATACCGATGATGCCGCCGGAGCAGATCTTCATGCCGGCTTCGCGCACATGGCTCAAGGTATCAAGGCGGTCTTGATACGTGCGGGTTGTAATGATATTGCCGTAGAATTCCGGCGAGGTATCGAGGTTATGGTTGTAATAATCCAAACCGGCTTCAGCGAGCTCGTTAGCTTGTTCGCCGGTGATCATGCCAAGGGTCATACAGGTTTCCAGCCCCATGGACTTCACCCCGCGAACCATATCCAGTAGGTACGGCATATCGCGCTCTTTCGGGTTTTTCCATGCAGCCCCCATACAAAAACGGGTCGCGCCAGAGGTTTTAGCTTTCTGTGCAGCATCCAGTACACGCTCAACTTCTAGCAAGCGCTCTCGCTCTACATCGGTACGGTAATGCGCACTTTGCGGACAGTACTTGCAATCTTCAGGGCATGCGCCTGTTTTGATTGAAAGCAACGTACTCACCTGTACCTTGTTGGGATCATGGTACTGACGGTGTACCTGCTGGGCTTCAAACACCAAATCCATAAATGGCTTATCAAATAGCGCTTGAACTTCCTCGACTGTCCAGTCGTGACGTACTTCCACGTGTAATCACCTCTTATTATGTGCTCAACGTGCTCTAATTTGAGCCGTTGAGATTTTGCATTCATTGCTTCTTGTTACTTGGCTAGTCTACTTTCAGACGGTAGACTGTCAACCACCAACAAGGAGCAAGGTTTACAACTGTGCAAAAAACACACAATAAAGTCGATTTGGATTTTGACCAGAAGCACGTCTGGCACCCTTACACCTCAACACTCAACCCACTGCCATGCTACCCAGTCGTCAGTGCCAACGGGGTGTATTTGCAACTTGAGGATGGACGGGAAATTATTGATGGGATGTCATCATGGTGGTCAACCATCCACGGTTATAACCACCCCGCTCTGACCGAGGCTGCCAAAGCGCAACTCGACAAAATGTCACATGTCATGTTCGGCGGTATTACCCACCAGCCTGCCGTTGAGCTTTGTCGTAAACTGGTTAGTATCACGCCAGAGCCCCTCCAGCACGTATTCCTGGCTGATTCAGGTTCCGTCGCGGTGGAAGTTTCCCTAAAGATGGCCTTGCAGTACTGGCATGCCAAAGGTGAACGCCGACCGAAGTTCTTGACGATGAAACATGGCTACCATGGTGATACGTTTGCCGCTATGTCGGTTACTGACCCAGACAACTCCATGCACAGTCTGTATAAAGGGTTCCTGCCGGAGCATATCTTCGCCCAATCGCCTGAATGTGGCTTTTTTGACGACTGGCAGGAATCGGATATTGATGACTTCCGCTACCAACTAGAGCAGCACCACACAGAGGTTGCCGCTGTGATCATCGAGCCTATTGTCCAAGGGGCTGGAGGGATGCGCATTTACCATCCAACCTTCCTTCGGAGGGTGCGTCAGCTATGCGACGAATACGGAATATTGCTCATCGCAGATGAAATTGCGACCGGTTTTGGCCGAACAGGAAAATTATTTGCTTGCGAACATGCGGGTATCAGTCCTGATATTATGTGTGTGGGCAAGGCACTCACTGGCGGGTACATGACCCTCTCAGCGACTCTAACCAGTACACATGTCGCAAATACGGTATGTGGCGGCGAAGCGGGGTGCTTTATGCATGGCCCTACCTTTATGGGCAACCCTTTGGCCTGCGCCGTGGCCAATGCCAGCTTGGATATCCTCGCCCAAGGCCACTGGCAACATCAAGTGAAATCAATTGAAAAACAACTAGCTGAGTCACTTCCCGAGATAGGAAAGTTGGATAAGGTCAAGGACGTTCGCTGGCTTGGTGCCATCGGTGTTGTCGAGCTGTATGAACCCGTTGATATGGCCCTTATTCAAGAAACTTTTGTAGACAGCGGCGTCTGGATTCGCCCTTTTGGCACACTTGTCTACATAATGCCTCCTTTTATCATTAACCAACAACAACTTAGCCTTCTTACATCTGCCATCCAGTTAGCACTTAAGTAGTATCGAAAAGCAGACAACGTCTAATGGTTGTCTGCTTATACTTTTCCTGAACGTTATAGCAATCCCAACTTATGATTGGATCGTATTTATAATGAATAACGTCAGTAAGGCTAGAACTATGCAATTACCACTATTTCCGTTACAGATTTACCTGCTACCAGGCGGGATAAGTAAATTGCGGATTTTCGAACCTCGCTACACCCGTTTGGTCAAACTGGCTATGGGTGATGGCAATGGCTTCGGTCTCTGCATGAAAGACGAAGATTCTCTGTGTCACTTCGGTACTCGAGTGATCATCACGGATTTCGAAAAACTTCCTGATGGCCTATTGGGTATTACTATCCGGGGCGTTGAAAAGTTTTTAATCAACAAACATTGGCAAGAAGATGATGGCCTGCGGTTTGGCGATGTCACTCCGATGTCTAATTGGACACCCAGTCAAATTAAGTTTGTCGACCGGGACATCTCCAACAGTTTAAAAGCTTTGTTTGAAGAATATCCCGAACACGCAGAAAACTATCCCCTGCCCGATTACAATGATATGACCTGGGTCTGCCAACGATGGCTAGAGTTATTGCCTCTGGAAACAAACCAAAAACAATGGTTTATGAGCCGCAATGACCACCGTGCAGCGTTGTCGTTCCTGCACAATGTCATTGACGAGCAATTGAAAAGAGACAGCTAAGATATAACCCAATCAAAGCACATGTCTGTGGATGTGAATTTTTACAAAGACATGCTGACTTATAAAACCAATAAAGACTAACCTTCAATCAATTTCATCAGCAAATGGCCGTCATACATGGCCTGCTTCACCAAAGCCGCCCCAGGCATGGTTGCCTGTGTGTAGAACGAACTCTGTTCGATGACCAAATCACGGTTATACACCGGCAAAGACTGATTCCGTACACACTCCATAATAGCGGGATACAAGATATCTTTTGCCCGGTTGAATTCACCGCCGATGAGGATCTTCTCCGGGTTGAACAAGTTAACCATGATCGCGATCGCCTGCCCCAAATGGTGTCCCAATTCGATAATGACCTGACGGGCCAACGTATCACCCGCAATGGCCGCGTCACAGATCCGCTCTATCGTCAGGCTTTTGCCATGCAAAGAAGATGGATGCCCTTCGCGAAGTCGCTGCTCTACTTGTTCGATAACGGCTTTCACACTGGCGACGGTTTCAAGACAACCATGATTGCCACAAAAACAACGTTTGCCATAAGGTTTAATTTGGATATGGCCTAGCTCACCGACATTACCAATGCGGCCTTGCAGCACCACATTATCGAGTACGATACCGGCACCAACACCGTGGTGAATCGACACCAAGATGGAATTGGCCACATCACGTGAGTTACCAAACAGTTTTTCGGCCAGTGCCCATGAACGGGTATCATTACCAATAAACACGGGTAACCCTGTCGCTTGGTGAATGGCAGGTCCCAGTTCGAGGTTATGCACCTCGTAGTGCGGCATCTGGATAATCGTACCGGCCTCGGCATTGACGACACCGGGCAGCGAGACTGCAATTGCTGTAATACGATCAAGCTCACTCACATGATTGGCAAAGAAAGTGTGAATTTCAGAGATAAGCTTTTTCAGTACTTCATCTTGGTGGAGCACATCGATATCCTGTCGCTCTTCCACCAAAATATCACCGCCTAGTTCGTGAAGGGCAATGGTTAAGTACCCCCGCCCGAGGCGAAGGGACATAAATTGCCAGCCTTCGTTAGCAGGCACCAGACCGACAGCAGGCCGCCCCCGGCTAGAAGATTCCTGAATAGCGGTTTCTTTGATCAAGTGCGCATCAATAAGCTCACGAGTAATTTTAGTAATACTCGCGGGCGCTAATTGGCTGCGTTTGGAAAGCTCAATGCGGGAGATTGGGCCAAACAAGTCAATAAGCTTGTATACGCTGCCGGCATTATTTCTTTTGATGTGGTCGATGTGACCAGGCTGGGCGACATACATGCCTAAACTCCCGATAAAATCTGTCATCATTTAATACAAATTGAATTTTTTTACTTTGCGAACTAATTGTGAAGCCGATTATGTTAAGTCCGTGACAATGGTCACGGGGATTCATGAAAAACAAGACGATATTTGTGCCAGCTCTCATTATATCGCAAAACTATTGCCTTTTTTTTAACTACAAAAATTAACCTTGATAAAGACAGCCACCCGCAATTTTGCGATAATTGTCGGTCGCAAAATCCCCCCGCCATGAGGTTAACGGTGTACAAAATTAACGAAGTCTTTGAAACAATCCAAGGTGAAGGTGTGTTCACTGGAGTACCCGCCATTTTTGTCAGGCTACAGATCTGCCCTGTTGGCTGTGCTTGGTGTGATACCAAACAAACATGGAATGCCGAACCGCAAGACCATGGTTCTATCGAAGACGTGATGGCGAAAACCGGAGACTCTCCAATCTGGACCGAGATAGACGCCGACGGCATCGTTAATTTACTCAAGAAGCAAGGGTACACCGCCAAGCACGTTGTTATCACCGGGGGTGAGCCTTGTATCTACGATTTGCTGCCATTGACTACCGCTTTGGAGCAAGCCGGCTTCCAATGCCAAATTGAAACCAGTGGTACTTCAGATGTCCTCGCGACAGTAAACACCTGGGTAACGGTGTCGCCGAAAATCAACATGAAAGCCAAACTCCCAGTACTAGCAAGTGCACTGGAACGTGCCGATGAAATTAAGCACCCTGTCGGCACACAAAAAGATATCGACCAATTGGATGAATTAATTGACGGCAAAAATCTTAAATCTGACGTCAATATTGCACTACAACCTATTAGCCAAAAGCCACGAGCTACAGAGTTATGCATTGAGACCTGTATCAAACGTAACTGGCGCTTATCCATCCAGACCCACAAATACCTCGCTATCGCCTAATAGGCTGATACCTAAACAGATATAATATATGGGAGGCTGTCTTATTTTCAGGACAGCCGCTCTATATACGAGACACATCTCCTTTCTTAACTTTGCACCTTTTTGTCCTATCTATACTGAGCAGAAAACAAATACCAATAAAGATTCATGACCTATTGGGGAATTTATTATGCGCAGTTATATGGGATATACCCTGCTGTTTATCAGCAGTCTGCTGCTTACTGCTTGTGGAGACAGCGGTGGTTCCGCCGCTCCTGTAGCAGGCACACCAGTACCTGTTTCCACCACCTTTACAGTTTCAGTTGATGCACCCGACGGTATAATCCTTGCCAATCAATCCAGCTTCTCTTTGATACAGCCCGCCTATGCCAATGCGGTAAAAGACCTGACCGAACAGAACTTTGCTGCCGTTTGGTTAGATGGCCAAGGGAAAGTGTTTGATTCAATTAACATCACACGCCTCGAGTCTCAAGGCGATGGCAAATATGTTCTTGATGCAGGCACCCGGCCCAGAATAAACGCAGTGCTATTAGTCGACTTAGATGGCGTACCTGAATTTACCATAGGTGAAAACCTGCCAACTGGCTTATACATGACTCCGTTGGCTGCTGAGCGCTTGGCGATTTCTCTTGAATCCTCTTTGACTTACTACGCGCTTGCTCAACGGGTAGCCACTGACGCCAGCTGGGGCGTATTTACTGATGTATTTGAGTCCGGCGCCCAAGGTGCTGTTGCATTAGCGCTTGAAGACATCAACAAGATCGCCATTGATATCCGCGATACCCTGTTCCCTAAAATTGGCGTACAGGGGCTAACCCTTGAAGATTTAATGAGCCTGACTATCGTACAGACCATGACGGAGGGCAGGCTTGAGCGCTACTTCACTGAGCAATCTGCAGTCATTGCCAATATTCTGGCTATCCTAAATGACGGTTACTGGGAGATCAGTGCTACGGAAAGCAATGAGGGCAAAGGTATTTTTGCTGACTCGACCTCTTATGACGGCAATGAAACCACCATTACCGAATACAGCTGGGACAAATCCGGCAGTGAAGATATCTCTCTGAGCGAAGTATTCACCTACCTAAGTAACTCAACTGCCTTTGGCTCTGAGGATATCCGCTCCCAAGTGCTGACTAATCAAGGTTGGGTTGGACTGTTTGAGTACCTCAAGGTGCAATTTTCCACTGACCGTAATGCACTGCTTACCGATGCGGCATTGAATACCTCGGATGAAAGAGGCGTAACCTTAGAGGCTAAGGTGTACCCTCTATCAGGGAAGAAAATGCACGATTTTCTGTCGAGCAGGGAGAATCATTACCTGACCCGCTATATTCCGGATGACACCACGTTCGCCGATGGCTCTTCCGGTTTTTACTTCACCTGGCGCCCTGAGAGTGAAACCTACCTATTGTGTGATAACACCAATGACCAAGATACCTGTCGTGCGTATCCAATCCTGACCCCTGAGGCTGGGTATACCTCCCTCGACGATATCAAAACACCATTGTTTGATATCGGTATTACTATCGATCAGGTAAATGGCTTCAAACTCAGCGATAACATTGTTGCCGAATTCATCGGCGATGATTTCTTCACCGTCCGTTACTGGAGTCGGATTGCAGCCAATGAATGGACGATCCAAGATACCGGGGTTTGGGCACCTACAACAGTATCAGGCAGGCCTGTGATCCGGTTCGATGTGCCCGATATCATCAAACAAATTGCCGACGATTACCCATACAATGGTCGCAACCTATTTCTTGTCGAAGACCGAGGCTTCGTGAACATCGGTGAGGTGTTGCTCGAGTTGGCTGAGTTCAATTTCTCAGGCTTTGATAACGATGCCAAAGCGCAAATCTTTGCGGCAGCAAGCCGCGATAACCTACCACCATTTGGTGAATGTATTTTCGGCAACACCGATTTTGCCAATGAAGGGTTATTCCTCAATGCAGTCACCGAATGTGGCGGCGATGAACGCTTTACCACTCAATCAGTGAATGACCTTGTCGATAAGACCCTCGTCCAGATCAGTGAAGAGGGGGAAATTACCGCCCATGTATTACGCGCTGATAATACTTGGGACCATTACCGCAATACCCTCGAAGAAACAGGCTCACGTAACTGGTCTCTTACCGAAGAGGGCTACTTGAAGCTTATCGGTGACACGAATATTGAAGATGAATTCGATTACTGGTCACTAAACGCTTATGAGTATCAGCGAAACTTGCTTGCTATTAAAGTGTTCAGCCAACAAGGCCAACAAGCACAAATTTCCAGTACCATGGCCAAAGAATACCTAGCTGGCTCGTTGGCAGCTTGCCTAGATGGTGATTCCGGCTGGGACCCGGCGACAACCACACCTGTTGTCAAAGAAACCTTGGCTAACTACAACACTCAGGTACAACAGTGTAAGGAGATTTGGTTTGGCCGAAATCCAGTATTTACCGAAGCCCTTCTGATTGGCCAAACGGGGAATAACAGCGATGATAAAGCCCTGATATTCGCCAGTGACACAGGGGGTGAAGGTGGTAATCACAGTAACCCAGACACTGCACGTTATCTTAAATTAAGTGACGACTTCCAAGGTGACTTTTTCTTGGGCAGTTATGTCGATGGAAGTGGCTGTGGTTTCAACTTCGACATTCTATGGAAAATAGAAGATGATGGCACCCTGTATTACGAAGCGGTCGACGGCTCAATGAATGAGCGGATCCAGATCACCGATACCGATGGTTTGAAACTGGCAATCAAAGCATTTAATCACCAGAGCCGTTGGCAAACCGACGAAACTCTGCTCTACGGCAGTGATGAAGGTGAGATCTGGAGTGACATCGTCACCCTGATTGATGCCAGCCAAGTGCCGAATGTGGTACCAGTAGAGCCGCCGCCACCTGCTGAGGAAGAAACTCCGCCAGAAGGTGAAAACCCTCCTGCTGAAGGCGAAGAGCCACCAGCAGAAGAAGAACCAGCAGGCCCTCCAGCCGGGACTATCCTCAACGATGGACAAACCTGTGCCTACCTTGAGGTACCTGAACAGCCAGCACCTTAATTCTTTCCCAATCCAAGACAAAGCCTAGGTCATTTCAACATGACCTAGGCTTTCGCTATATAAACCGACAACACATTTCATCCCGATTAAATTAAAATAACTATTCAGCAAAGAGATTTATCGCTAATCAGGTAGTAAAGATGATCACGTGGAAAAACCCTCTTGATGGTTTTGAATGGCTCATTCATCAGGTCTGGTATCTTGAGGTGGAAAACGGCGACACCATCGAACAACTACCACAGCTTATTCCCAACCCTAGGGCACACTTGTTGTTTACCCCGCCAGAGCAAGCTTATTGTTATCAAAGTGGCAGCGACCAATTGTCGGGCAAAGGGAGTCACTTGCTGACTGCCAGCGACCGGATACTGACCCTGAGAGACACCGCCCCGCTTAAGCGAATTGGTATCACTTTCCGTCCAGAAGGGCTTTACCTGCTTAACAAGTCCAATGACGCATTAGTCAACCAGTGTGACTGGTTTGACTGGCTCACGCCGCTTTTCGATAGACAATTCCAGCAGCAAATATGGCAGTGCAACTCGAAACAAAACCTTATTAGCTTTATTCAACAACACGTTGAAAGCCTATGCTTTTCGAGCCAAATAAATAAAACCTTCACCACCGCACAGAAAGTCATAGCGGCGATGGAAGCCAATCAATCTGAATCTTCGGCGGACAACATCGATATCAATCAACTGGCCGATTTATGTGCCTGCTCGAGACGCACGCTGGAACGCAGTTTTCGTCAGGTCACTGGACTAAGTATCAAAAAGTACCAATTGATGATCAAGTTGGAGCTAATGATCCTTGCTCTCTATAAACAAGATGAAGACATTGATTGGTCAGCATTTTCCCAGCAATTTGGTTTTAGCGACCAATCCCATTTGATCAGGCAGCTCAAACAGCAGCTCAAGCGTACCCCTGCCAATTACCTGCAGAACCGGGACCTGACCATCGACGTTTATGGCGACTTTGAATAAATCACGGCCTTCTTTATATTTTGTCGCAAAAGTCCAATCGCTCATAAAGTTCCTTCGCTAATATAGATGCCAGATAACGAGGTAACTATGACTAATTCAGCGACACATCCAGTGCCATATTCGGCATTGAAACAAGGCGACGCTATCGCATTCCATAGCACTCTGACAATTCGCCTAATTCAGCCATCAGATTTAAGCGACATCATCACCATGCTCGGTGACGACAGAGTGACTCAATACCTGTTCTTTGCACCGGCCGACGAAAGTGTATACCAAGGCTTCTTCGGCCCAATTATTGAGAATACCCAAGAAGCAATAAGTAACGGTGTCTGGCCTGATAATCCAACGTTTGTCATCCGGGACCAACATGACCGTTACATGGGCATGACAGCCATTACCCAGGTGATGTTCTGCCAAGGAAACTATGAAGTAGGCTACCAACTTCCTGCTCATGCATGGGGACAGGGTATCGGCACTCAAGCTTGCCAATTGATGACAGACTTAGGCTTCAAAGAACTAGGTGCACACAAAATCAGTGCTGATTGCTACGGTGCCAACATTGGCTCATACCGAGCAATGGAAAAATGTGGCTATCAGCTTGAAGGCCGACAGAAAGACTATTACAAACTCGAACAAGGCTTCGATGACAAAGTCTACTACGGCCTCACCGCCGCACAGTATGACGCTCAACGGTAAATAAACATCAAGAGGTCAGCTACCACAGGCCTCTTTGCCAATCAAAGCGCCAGTCAGGCCTCACTGGCGGGTGGTATCCGTTCGAAAGTCGGGATCATGACCCAACATGCAGACGATACCGCTACCCATGCCCAGGCATCGAAAGAAATTAGTGTAAATCTTGAACACTTGGCAGAACAATTAGAGCGATTACTGCATCAATTTACCCTTTCAGGCAATAACAAGGGTTGATGCTAAACGTAAGAAAGGTAATATGGTCTCCTTGGACTGTGTATTTGGGGCAATCTACCCTGGCAATACACAAATAAAGTGCCTTAACGGAGAATAATTTACACATGACTTACGCGCCTGTAACAGACGTACTTAGCGGTAAGCTAGCGGTTGACAGTGAAGTCACTGTTCGCGGCTGGATCCGTTCACGTCGTGATTCCAAAGCTGGAATCTCTTTCCTTGCCATTTACGACGGCTCTTGTTTCGACCCGATTCAGGCCGTGGTCCCTAATGAGTTGAATAATTACCAGGAAGAAGTACTTAAGCTGACAACTGGTTGCTCTGTTGAGGTTACTGGTAAGATTGTTGAATCACCAGCGAAAGGTCAGGATTTCGAACTAGCAGCGACTGAAGTTAAAGTTGTTGGTTGGGTTGAAGATGCTGACACTTACCCAATGGCGAAAACTCGCCACTCTATCGAGTACCTTCGTGAAGTCGCGCACCTTCGTCCACGCACCAACGTAATTGGTGCAGTAGCCCGTGTTCGTAACTGCCTATCTCAAGCTATCCACCGTTTCTACCACGAGCAAGGCTTCTTCTGGATGTCTGCGCCACTGATCACTGCATCTGATGCTGAAGGTGCTGGTGAAATGTTCCGCGTTTCAACGCTTGATTTGGTGAACACACCAATGACAGACGCTGGCGAAGTCGATTTCGATAAAGACTTCTTCGGCAAAGAAACGTTCCTAACTGTATCTGGTCAGCTAAACGCAGAAGCCTACGCTTGTGCCCTTAGCAAAGTGTACACTTTCGGCCCGACTTTCCGTGCCGAGAACTCAAACACCAGCCGCCACCTAGCGGAATTCTGGATGGTTGAGCCTGAAGTTGCATTCGCTGAGCTTGACGATGTTGCCAAGCTTGCTGAAGACATGCTGAAGTACGTGTTCAAAGCGGTACTGGAAGAACGTCGTGACGACCTTGAGTTCTTTGCCCAGCGTATCAACAAAGATGCAATTACGCGTCTAGAGCAGTTTGTTAACTCTGACTTTGCACAGGTTGACTACACCGATGCTATCCAGATCCTAAAAGATTCTGGCCGTGACTTCGAGTTCGACGTTGAGTGGGGCATCGACATGTCTTCTGAGCACGAGCGCTACCTAGCAGAAGAGCACTTCAAAGCACCGGTTGTTGTTAAGAACTACCCGAAAGACATCAAAGCTTTCTACATGCGTATGAACGACGACGGCAAGACTGTTGCTGCGATGGACGTACTAGCACCAGGTATCGGTGAGATCATCGGTGGTTCCCAGCGTGAAGAGCGCCTAGAGCTACTGGACAAGCGCATGGTTGAGATGAACATCGATCCTGAGCACATGAGCTGGTACCGCGACCTGCGCCGCTACGGCACAGTACCACATTCAGGCTTCGGTCTAGGCTTCGAGCGTCTAGTGACTTACGTAACAGGTATGGCTAACATCCGAGACGTGATCCCGTTCCCACGTGCACCACGCTCTGCAAACTTCTAATTTCGATTAGAAGAGCACTGATAAATACCCACAGGACGAGCTATGCTCGTCCTGTTTTTTTATGGCACTCATCCCAATAGATATTTCCAACTCGCTTTCCCCTCCCCCCTTATTCCCATTACCTTCTAATTTTGAACCGGCTATACCAGCTTGGCTTCGTACCTGCACTTTTGACCTCGCTAGGACATATCTCCTTGGCAATGCGCTATATATTGTTATATAGATGGAATTCAGTGACTTGCTGTCGGGAGGTAATATGATAAAGCGGATTTTAGATAGGCTTGTCTTCGGTGGGCTGTTGATTGCTACCCTGCAAATCCCTATGCTGGCCGATCACTATCTGCAGTACCTGTCTGGGTTTTACGATGCGGCCACCCAACAAGTTGAGGCCTACCGTAGCAATGCCCAACAGCATGGCTTTGACAGTGCCGAAAGTATGGTTTCCTCGCTACTTCAGGAAGACAACCCTGTGGTTCGGGTCGATGCCGAACAAAAGCTCAAAGTACTGCGGCAACATGGCACGCTGGAGCAAGGCATGGCAATACTGGCCAACGGCCACCTCGTCGATAAGACCCTGTATATGTTTAACCCGGCAAGATTCAATGAGCTTCAACGGGTACTTGTCCATTTCACGCCCGGGATTCCACTCGATGTCAGCAGCATTGCGTTCTGTGTTGTGGTGGCATTGGGGCTTAATCTGGTGCTCTATTTACCTTTTGTTGTATTTCGCCGCCAACACAAAAAAGCTGTCGGCCCTGTTCCTTCAACAAGCTAGCTGGTGAGATTTAATACAACTGCTAGGGCAAAAATAGCTTGCTGCCTTTGCTAGATAGACTTCCCTTATAGCTTCGAATAAGCTTATGCCCATCTGCTTGAGCCTCTCAAGCCTCCCTAATCTTTATGAGTCCATTATGATCAGAGATGTCACCCTAGCCCCGGCAAACCAATGGAAAAAACCCTTCGTTTCCGAAGTGGCTGAAATTATCAACCTGCTCAAAGAGTATGGCTACGATGGTGCAGCCCTTGCAAAATTAACGGGTCTGCAAGAGAAAAAACTCTCTGATTGGATGTCCCGCTACAAGCGTGAACCTGAGAATATTTCAGATATCCCCTACCCTTGCTGGTGCTTCCTCTGCGCCTTGGCGGGTCGCCCTAACATCCAGAATAACGGCCAGCCGCTTGAGGTCGATGCAAGAAAAGTCATGCGCGCGTTCAAGCCAACTGCGTTCAAGAACAAAACAGCCTTTGAAATGCCGACTGAAAAAGAGTTCAAACGAGTCATCGGTGACAATACCTTTACCGGTATCACCATCGACAGTTTGTGTGAGGCTTTCCAATGGAAACCAGCCCAGCTCGCCGAAAGTATGGAAAAAGGCACACTGCCGTTTTTGAACTGGTGCCTGATCTTGATGCTGTGTGGGTTTAACATCCAGAAGATGTTGCTCAACCAGCATGAGGGAGAAATCAACCTAGATGAGATTGCTGGGTAAAACAACAAAGGCTGCCCATGGGCAGCCTTTTTTTCGTGTTAAAGTTCAGGGCTATTCTGTTGCTTCCGGGCGGAATTTGTATTGCACCCCTAGCAGGAAGTTGCGCAGGATCTGATCTTTACACTCGCGGTAGTGCTTGTTGTCAGGCTTTCTGAAAAACGCACTTAGCTCGTGCTTGCTCATGTTGAAATCAACACTCTTCATGATTTCCAAAATATCTTCCGCTTTGTAATTCAGGGCAATGCGTAGCTTCATGAATATCATGTTGTTGGTTAAGCGAGCTTCTGGCTCAGGCTGTGGCCCTTCTTTCTTGCCACGTTTTTCATTGATTAAGCCATTAAGGAAGATCGCTAGCTCGCGGTCCGTACATTTAGTAAATGCAGGATCATCCTCTTTTTTTAGCCAATCACTAACTTGCTCACGCGTCACTTCATGCTCAGCAGCAGCAAAAATATTGATCATCGCTGAGTCATTAAAATCAAAGGTATAGCGAAGGCGTCGCAAGATATCGTTATTGAGCACAGTAAATCCTAAAATCAATGCAGTCTTGCCAATATGGCTTGCTGCGGTATGGTCCCCCCACAACATAATACTGCTTAGAGGGGGCTGGGATGCGTAGTCTAACAGATATTCGACGTCGAAGATTCATTCACGCAATCCAAGCTGGTATAGTGCCACCCCAGATTACACAATGAAGTAGACATTATGGACCACCAACCGAATAACCCATTACATGGCCTTACCCTGCAAAGGATCCTCGAGGAGCTAGTCGACCATTACGGTTGGGAAGAGCTGGGTCAAATTGTCAAAGTCCGTTGTTTCAACAATGACCCAAGCATCAAATCAAGCCTGAAGTTCTTGCGCCGCACCGAATGGGCACGCAAAGAAGTCGAGCAATTGTATCTCGACACCTTCTTCCTTTAATTGCCGCCGATTAGCGCCAATAACTGCTGGCTCGCGTCTTTCGGTGAGTCAGCATGGCATATCGCAGATACCAGTGCGATACCGTCTGCGCCCGCTTCAACCACCGCTCTGATATTACTCTCGTTAATCCCACCAATTGCGACTAACGGCAACTGGCTAAATGCAGACGCTTTTGCAAGGCCTTCCAAACCCCATGCATAAACGGTATCGGTTTTGGTCGTTGTGGGAAATATCGCACTCAAGCCAAGGTAATCCAATGGCAGCGACTGGGCAGCCTCAAGCTGCTGTTCATTTTCTACCGATAGTCCCAAGATTTTATCATCGCCAATCAAGCGGCGGGCTACGTCCGCCGGCATATCTGACTGGCCGAGGTGAACGCCGTCAGCATCCACAGCCAGGGCAACATCAACCCGATCATTGATGATCAACGGGATCCCCGCCTCTTGCAACATTGGCTTGATGGCTTCCGCCCGCTGGATAAAAGCCCGGATATCACCATGCTTTTCACGCAGTTGAACCATGGTGACCCCTCCGGCTATCGCCTCGCGGATCACAAACTCCAGTTGCTCAATATCCTGATACTCATCGGTCACCAAGTACAGTCGGTAATCGTACATGGCTTTCCCCTTATCGCACGCTAATCTTTAGGCGGGTCTTCAACGTATCTTCATCAAGCTGATAGATAGCATCCAACAAGTTCATCTGCAAACTACCCGGCCCTGCCGACTTAGCTGCAGCGATTTCACCGGCAACACCAAGAATTGCTGTTGACGAGATACCCGCACTAACTTCATTGGAGCCAACGGCAGCAAACGCACCGGTCAATGCCGTATGTGAGCACCCCATGCCTGTAACGAAAGGCATCATTTCGTGGCCGTTATCCAGTGCAACCACACCATCTGTGCTGACAACATAATCTGTGGCTCCGGAAATCACGACAGTACAGTTATGGCTTTCAGCCAAGGCTTTAGCGGCATTCACCGCCGCATCGCTGCTATCAAGCGCATCGACACCTTTACTCTGTGCAGACTCACCAGCCAGTGCGATAATTTCCGACGCATTGCCACGGATGATCAAGTTATCTGCCAGTTTGGCCAGTTGACGGGATGCGTCAGTACGTAACTGGCTTGCACCGCAACCGACCGGATCAAGGACAACAGGTTTGCCATTGGCATTAGCTTGCTCCACCGCATAGATCATACGCGGCAACCACTGGCTATCCAGCGTACCGATGTTGATCACCAAGGCTCCGGCAAAGCCCATCATCTCTGCCATTTCTTCACGGCTATGTGCCATGATTGGTGATGCACCCACAGCAAGCAGTGCGTTTGCTGTATTGTTCATCACAACGTAGTTAGTGACATTAACAACCAAAGGTTTGCTCTCACGCACCTTCGCCAGGGCATCACACACATGCTGAATCAAGTTCTCAGTGTCGGTATTCAAGGCTGCATTCCTTATTCGATGTTCTTAAACCGATAGATTATACCTAAGTTGCCACCGGCATTGGGCTTGATACAACACAAACACAATTATAATTTGTTAATTGCCTCAATATCTTCCTCTGGCAAGACAATCGCATCAGGCACCACAACCTCTCCGCTGGCATTGGTCTGAATGTCATCTCCCGGCGACCAATCATATCCCTCATCCGTGGACTGACAGCCTCCCAGCATCAGAACAAGCAACCCACTAATCATTACCCACCTGAAATGAATCATAGATACCCCCTTTTTTCTTCTGCGAGTAACTATAGCTTTGGTGAAAAATGGTGGGGGGAGATCTCACTTTTCACGCATTTTTTGTCATCCACTTTATCTTTGTCCATGATTAATAGATAAAAACAACTCATCCTACCACTTAAGGAAAGCTGACATGGACATCCGCATTACCCACAATGGATCGATTCTTGATATCCAACTCACCCGACCTGATGCCAAAAATGCCCTTAACCAAGCCATGTACCACACCCTCGCTGATACCATTACTCAAGCGAATCAGTCACCGGAAACACGGGTAATCGTCTTACGCGGCCTGCCAGAAATATTTTGTGGCGGTAATGACATGCAAGATTTCGTGGCTATCTCGCAGGGTATGGCTGATTTTCATGGCGAACGCTTCATGAAGTCATTGGTTGAGTGTGAAATACCCATCGTCGCGTCGGTTTCAGGCCCAGCGGTTGGCATTGGTACTACTATGCTGCAGTTTGTCGATGTGGTTTATTGCTCACCAACAGCCGTGTTCAAGACGCCGTTTGTCCATTTAGGGCTATGCCCGGAGATGGCATCAAGCACGGAGTTCACAAAAATCATCGGCCTGAGAAAAGCCAAAGAAATGTTATTGCTCGGTGCGCCAATGACCGCCGATGAGGCGCTCGCTCTTGGTTTCATCAACCAGATCAGCGATACCCCAGATGACTTGGCTGTCCAATGCGCTGAACAAATCGGCCAACTTCCTCCTAGGGCTATGCGGATCAGTAAACGTATGCTCAGCCAGCAGGATAAAGAACGGCTGCTTAAAACCATTGAAACCGAAAACGTAGAGCTAATTAAACGGATCAGAAGTGACGAGGCCAAAGAAGCCGTCAGTGCCTTTTTGGAAAAGCGCCCTGCAAAATTTAGTTAACTTGAGGCGGTTGGCAATTGAGGGAATCGTACCGAATTTAGATAATACAGGCCAGTGAAGCACTGGCCTGTATAGGAAGGTTTAGACAGTAACTACTTCAGCTTGGCTGCCCAATTCTGCCTTGTTGGGTTCATCTTCATCTTTGACAATACAAACCACAAGACCGGCGAAAATCATCGAGGCGCCACCCAGAACAATCGCCATCATGGTGTTGCCATCGAATGCCCATCGGGTGAAAAACCCCAAGATCCCTGCAGCTAGGATTTGCGGCAATACGATAAAGAAATTAAAGACGCCCATGTAAAAGCCCATCTTTTTAGCCGGCAATGCGCCCGCCAAAATCGCGTAAGGCATACATAGGATACTTGCCCATGCCAAACCAATTCCCACCATGCTTACCATCAGCATGGCCGGGTTTTGGATAAGCGAGATAGACATCAAGCTAAGGCCACCGATAACCAGTGACAGACA
This sequence comes from Photobacterium rosenbergii, assembly GCF_003026455.1. Taxonomy (GTDB): domain Bacteria; phylum Pseudomonadota; class Gammaproteobacteria; order Enterobacterales; family Vibrionaceae; genus Photobacterium; species Photobacterium rosenbergii. Next base: position 119,239 of record NZ_PYMB01000002.1, on the reverse strand, counting down.
ATGGACAAACTTACGGCTAGTACGCTGTGCCAACCATGGTAGGGCGAACGCGGCTAACGCTGAGATACCATTATATGCTGCGAAGCATAGGCCTACCCAGTCCGCCCCTTCGTTATACAATGCAGAGCTAGTATCCGTGGTACCGAAAATTTGTGACGTCACTGCCGATGTGGTGTAAATCCACATTGCAAACAAAGCAAACCAAGAGAAGAATTGCACCACCGCCAATTGCATCATTGTCTTTGGCATCGCCTTAATATCCGCAAAAATTGCTTTTAGGCTGGCTTTCTCTTCTTCTTGTTCAGGCGCCTCATTATGGAAAGCTGCCAACTCCTGCGGGGAGTATTCTTTAGTACGTAGCACTGTCCAAAGAATAGAGGCCACAAACACCAGAGCCCCGCAAAGGAAAGAAATTTTAACCGATGGCGGAACTTCACCTGATGGTGCGGTGTTAGCAACATCGAACACATTACTCAGCAAGTATGGCATTGCCGAAGCAACTACCGACCCCACACCGATGAAGAAAGTCTGCACTGCAAAACCTTGGGTACGCTGCTCCGACGGCAGGTTGTCAGCCACCAATGCCCGGAATGGCTCCATCGAAATGTTGATAGAAGCATCTAGGATCCACAGCATACCGGCAGCTACCCACAAATATGGCGAATAAGGCATGATAATCAACGCCAAGGAAGAAGCGATAGCTCCACAGAGGAAATAAGGTCTACGACGGCCTAATACCGTCCAGGTACGGTCACTGAAATAACCGATAATAGGCTGTACCAACAGGCCAGTTAGTGGTGCTGCAATCCAAAGAATAGGGATTTGATCAATGCTTGCCCCCAAGGTTTCAAAAATTCGGCTAACGTTGGCATTTTGCAAGCCAAAACCAAATTGAATCCCCATGAAGCCGAAGCTCATATTCCATATCTGCCAAAACGTAAGGCGTGGCTTTTCCATTGAGTGTTCCCCGATAATGCCTGCTGCAAACACATTGATACTGCAGCAGATTTACAACATTCGGACAAAGCTGATGATCATATTTATGTTATTTAGTATGTTTCTGAGCTATTCGAAGTGAAGACAGGATTTTTCCATGTTTACATCGTAAATTCAGACCAAGATCATCACATTTGACCGATTTCCATCGGGACGCAATGCTATGACAACCCCACCCCTACCAACTGTGACCAGTTTCACATACAGTTACACTTACATACTGGCTTTATAATTTAATTACGTTTTTAGATGAAATTTATACAAAAATGGTGAGATTTGACGCACAAAACATCGGCATATTCATGATTTTTGTTGTAATTTTCTTGCAGCCGATAATGATGAAAGTTTGAACGCTTTGTGCAAATGTTAGTGAAAACTAATAACATTTCGTTGCTGTCATATTTTATTTGGCCAAGATGTTACAATTTCTTGTCAATGCCCGGTGATAAAAGGTATAAAGAACATATTGACCCTTTACCATTACCAGCATGGATGATTGACAATGTTTGAGAAAATTTCTGCTGCACCCGCCGACCCAATTCTTGGTTTAACTGAAGAGTTTAAAAAAGATACCCGCCCAGAGAAAATTAACCTTGGTGTCGGTATCTACAAAGACGAATCAGGGAATACCCCTGTTCTAGCAACAGTAAAAAAAGCGGAAGCGATTTTGCTAGAAAAAGAAACCACCAAGTCTTACCTAAGTATTCCTGGCACGGCAGAATACGGCCTAGCTGTTCAGCAACTGCTGTTTGGCAACGACTCTCCAATCATCTCTTCAAAACGCGCCCAGACGGCACAGGCCCCTGGCGGTACAGGTGCATTACGTTTGGCGGCCGAGTTTATCAAGCGCCAGCTTGGTGATGTAAAAGTGTGGATCAGCAACCCGACTTGGGCGAACCACAATGGTGTGTTCACCGCAGCTGGCCTTGAAACCGTCCAGTACAGCTACTACGATGCGCAGAGCAAAGACATGGACTTTGACGCAGCGCTTGCGGACCTAGCTAATGCAGCCCCAGGTGATGTCGTACTTCTACATGGCTGCTGCCATAACCCAACCGGTATTGACCCTCAAGCACCACAGTGGCAACAACTTGCTGATCTATGTAAAGAAAAGCAACTGCTGCCGATGTTTGACTTTGCCTATCAGGGCTTTGCCAAAGGTGTTGAAGAAGATGCCCAAGGCCTACGCATTTTTGCTGACCTTTGTGAAGAACTTCTTATCGCCAGCTCATTCTCGAAAAACTTTGGTCTGTATAACGAGCGTGTCGGTGCATTTACACTTGTCGCCAAAGATAATGCAGAAGCAACAACCGCATTCAGCCAAGTGAAAAGCATTGCCCGCGTGATCTACTCAAACCCACCAGCACACGGTGCAGCGATTGTGACTGAAATCCTGAACGATGCAGCCCTTCGTGCCGAATGGGAAATCGAAGTCGCCGATATGCGTGACCGCATTCAGGAAATGCGTACTCTGTTTGTGCAGACACTAAAAGATCTGGGTGTAGAAGCTGACTTCAGCTTTATCGAGCGCCAGAACGGTATGTTCTCGTTCTCTGGCCTGAGCAAAGAGCAGGTTAACCGCCTGAAAGAAGAATTCGGTATCTACATTGTTGGCTCTGGCCGTATCAGCGTTGCGGGTATGACCAAAGCAAATATGCAGCCTCTATGTAAAGGCATTGCAGCGGTTCTATAAACCTTTGCTCAATGACAACAGATAAACTAAAAACGGGCGCACTGCGCCCGTTTTTTTGTAACGTATATCTGCTTTGATAGTTAGCCAGACTTGTCTAGAGGTAGCACGTTACAGAACAACTCTCTTTCGTATTGATGTTCCAACTGCTCGCGCCAAGGTTTGTTCGTCACAGGGATCAAATAGAAAGTCTCTCGTGATGTATCAGTGACAAATGCCATACCATGCTGCATGAGTTCATAATGGATGTCGTTTACAAATCCTAGCGAAAAGCTCTGACGTCCTGTCAACTGGTTTATGTCGTCCCTAGTTAAACTCACGCCTTGGTCTTCGTTAGCGAATCGAACGCGCAACCAGTCGGAGAACTCCCTAGCACTTATCATTGTCATAAACTCGCCTCCGCATAACACATCTTGAAAACCAAGACGTTACTGATAGGTGTCTATTTATAATAAGTTATAGCAGAGATGAGACATAACGACAGGAGAATGCAACACGTTTATCATTGAGATACAAAATAACGCATTTTTGAGACAGTATTACAAACGTTGCAGAATAGCGTTGTTTAGAAGAAATGTCGGATTGATTTAAAAGGGAGGTAATACCCGCCCCTGATAGCATCAGGAACGGGCCTGGCTGTAATTCCAAAGCCGGCTCGGATCACTCTGCATCACACAGTGTGCTCCGTAGCAGAGGAATTAAAGTGCTTTGTAAAGCACCTTGTTGCCCGCCAGTTGGATGCGCTCAACCAAACCTTCTTCGGTCAGTTTTTTCAGCGCACCAGTCGCCCAAGAAGCCGCTTTGGTGTCTTCCTGGCCTGCTTCAAGACCAATGCCTTTCGGATTGATACCTTCTGCGTTCTTAACAACAATATCCAGCACTTGCTGCTGTTTTGGAGTCAAAGACACTTTTACAGCAACCGGGGCTGCCGCTTCTACTGGCTTCTGCTCTTCAACAACAGGTTTCGCCGCTGGAGCAGCTTTTACTGTTTCTGCAGTTGGTGCTTTTTTCACAACAGCTTTCACTGCTGCTGGTTTTGCTTCAACTACCATGCCCTTAAGGCGTTTTTGTAGTTTCAGCTGAACTTTACGTTTGTGAGAGATTCTCATTAAATTTCCTACTCCGTTGCACTACTTTCAGTCACCACCATTCATCAACCTGAAAACAGAACAGGCTGATACTTCCAGCGGGAAAAAGTAAGCGCGTGTTATACCAAGGATGTCAGAGAAATGCCAGCGAACGGTTATTTCATCCTCAACAAAAGATGATTTTACTCAAAAATAAGCGACTACCTCTCATTTTTGACTATTTCCAACTGGCAGAAAAAAGCTTGAAATAAAAAGATGTTAGGGAATTTTGCAGGGATTTTTCTCCATCTTCGCCAAACATCTGGATAAATCCACATATGCAATTAAAGATGCATAAGCCATGATAATTTCACTTCTTGAGTGATCGTTTTTGCCATTTCAACGATACTTAAGATGATCAAAACCAGCTCGGTAATGGCAATGAGTGACAGTTTAAAGACTAGGTATATCACCACCGGCATCACCCCCTACCAAGCGAACCTGTTTATTGCAGGGATTGCCGGCTTCGTCGTTGCTACATTTATCGGCGTAATTTTCCCCACAGTTGCCCCGCCAGTTGTCGCCATCTTATTGATTGGTGCTTGTATCATGATGTTGGTTGGCTATAAGTACTCCCAGGGCCCCGAACTGTCGTTCACCCTAACCTTCATGCATATCCAATTTCACAGCCATTACGGGGGATGGTTAGCGCGGTGGAAAAATATCGACAGCATCGCCCAAGCCAGTATTGCCAAAGATGGCTGGCACCAACCCGTGCCTTGGGTTGGGGTAAGGCTTAAAGACTACGAGGAGTTCATTGACTCAATTTGCCCACGAGTCGCTACCAAGCTCCTCATCGATCAGCGGATCCTGCTTATCATGGCTCACAAAGGCATCGACAATCCGCCATATGAAATCGAAGACATTATGTTTGACGATCACCACTACACCACAATGACAGGTCATACACTCAAGGGGCTTCAAGCCATGCTTGCCAACCGGATGCACTATAACCGTGAACTTATCGGTTACGACTTTTTTATCTCGGAAGACTTCCTCGACCGCCCTGCTGCCGATTTTGCCGGTTTGGCAAGGCGCTACCTCGCGGCAAGCTAACTTATGCTAAGCAAATTTGAAGTTAAGCTACCGCCGCATCCGATGCCGACTGGGCTTTAAGAAATGGCATCAACAACAAACCTATCACCCCGGCCGCAATAGAAATCACCACGAAAAAGCCCGTCCAATGGAAGTATTCCATCACCAATGCCAACGGGTAGCCAGCCAACGCCGCCCCCATGTAAGCAAATAAGCCGACAAAACCCGTAGCAGCCCCTACTGAATCTTTATGCGAGCACTCTGCTGCAGCCATACCAATGAGCATTTGTGGGCCGAAGACAAAAAAGCCCACGGAGAAAAAACACCCTGACAGCAATGCGAAATTCTTCACCGGCATCAGCCAAAGCGCGGCCACCGACAGGAAGATCCCAATCGCAAAAATAACATTCATCGGCCCCCGGTTGCCGCCAAACAAACGGTCAGATCCCCAGCCAGCAACCAGCGAGCCAACAAAGCCACCGATTTCAAACAATGACAATGCCATGTTGGCCTGGATCAAGCCATAGCCCTGCTGCTCACTGAGGTACAGGTTACCCCAGTCGTTAATGGCAGTCCGTACTACGTATACCAGCACATAGCTGAAGGCCAGCAGCCATATATACTTGTTGCTAAGGACATACTTACGCAAGATCTCCCGTGAGCTAAGGCCAAACCCCTCACGCTCATGAGTCAGTTCAAGCCTGTCTTGGCGCCACTCACCGACAGTGGGCAAACCAAGGGTATTCGGCTTATCACGAAGCCGCCAGCACAGCATGGCACCAATCACCACAGCGATGGCACCCGGTACAATAAAGCCCAGTCGCCAGCTATAGTGCAACGTCAAGTAACCCACCAGCAGTGGGATCATGGCCCCGCCAACATTATGGGCCGTATTCCATATCGACCACCAAAAACCACGCTCCGAACGGGAATACCATGTGGTCATCAGCTTCGAGCAAGGTGGCCATCCCCACCCCTGGAACCAAGCATTACAGACCCATAATGTCATCAACCACCACAGTGAATCGGCAAAACCGAACATGATGTTCACCACACCGGTTGCCATCAGGCCAATACCCATGAAATAGCGCGGGTTGGAGCGGTCAGATATCACCCCAGAAAGGAACTTAGAGGCCCCATAGGTGATGTAGAACAGCGTCCCCATCATGCCGATATCAGACTTGTCCAAGCCAAGATCGACCAGCATGGTCGGCATGGCATAGTTGAAGTTTTTACGTGTAAAGTAGAACACCGCATAACCCACATACATGGTCAGCATGATATGCAAACGCCAATAGCGATAGCGCGCATCGACATTGTCAGGTTGGCACTTAGCCTCTGGTTCAGGTGGCGTTTTTACCCCCCCTAACATCGGTGATTCCACAAATACACTCTCACTTCAATCTATTTTAAGCAGCGAAGCCGTGCTTCATCAAAGCACGGGCAACTGAATAGCAATACGGGTTCCGGTTTGCGACCCAGAGGTATGGCTTTCCACCTGGATCTCGCCACCAAGCGCCTCTACTCGTTCACGCATTCCCTGAAGACCAAAACCTTTTGAAGACATCTGCATCACCTGATCAACACTGAAACCACGCCCATTGTCCTGAACGGTTAAAGACACCGTATCGGTGCCAAGCACAAAGGTCAGCTCAAGCTGGCTGGCACGCGCATACTTGACCACATTGTTCATCGCTTCCTGGCAAAGGCGATACAAAGTCACGCTCAGGGTATCACTCAGCATTTCCGGCTGCTGCCCATGGCAATGCCACGTGATCGTCGCATCGATACCCTGTGCCTCACATTCCAAGTCTCTAATCAATTGCTCAAGCGAGTCAGCGAGCCCCATATCATCGAGGGATTTGGGCCGCAGCTGGCTTAGCAAACCTTTGGTGGTGTCATAGATATTCAACGACAGGTTTTCAATCATCCCAGCGCAATTTGCACCCACTGGGGTTGTTTCGACCCTTTGGATAATGGATGCCTGAGTACGGATTGCGGTAATGTTCTGGCCGATTTCATCATGCAGTTCGCGGGCGACTTCCCGACGTACTGACTCTTCGGCCTTGACCAACTGACGGGAAAGGCTGTGGTTGCGGTTGAGCTGCAACCGTAACTGCTGGTTGAGTTCACGCTGGCGCTGGATCCCCATCCCCAGCAAAATACCGGTCAAGCTCTGTGCTGACAGCGACAGCAATAAGTCTGTCACTTCCAGATTACTACCTGTGCTGCGGGCAGCGATGAGTGCCACACTGTTGAGCAATGTGCCTAGCAAGGCCCCCTGCCAGCCATAACGGAATGCCAATAAAATGATCGGAATAGCCAAACAGAAAGGGGCAAAACGGCGCATTTCATCCGGCAGGCCAAGTTGTAGCACGATGCTGGCGACAAACAACCCAGCATATAAAAAGATGTGCCGGACCCTTAAAGCAACCGGGCGGGATACCAAATCCACGGTCAGGGGGATCCAAGCTTGTTGGAACAGGTAGCTCCAGATCAAGTAACAACTGGGGACCAGCATCAAACCACCGGTCACACTCACCAGCAATACCATCCAGCTATGTTCACTAAACCAACCGGAAATCGCGACATTGAGTACCGCCGCTAAACCTATCACAGCTCCCATCACACACAGGCGACGGAGTTGAGAGCCGTAATACTGACCATGGGCGAACCACAGCAGTGGTACACTCGCGACACTGGCACACAATGCGGCCCCCCATAACGGGTTTCCTACCTGCGGTGCCAATGCCAGCATCAGCCCCCATTCGGCACCATACACTGCACCCCAATATTTTTTCGGGCAATGCAAAGCAATCCCCATTCGCAAGGCGAAAGGGAACAGGAATACGGCCAACTCGGGGTCGAGGGTAAAATAGGAAGCGATGGCCCAAAGGCAAAACCATGCACAGGTGATAAGCAGCCACCCGCCCAAAGTAGTCAGGGCGAAGTTGCGCACTACAACACCTCAGTATCGAAATGCTTGGCAAGCTCAACGTTATTCTTGGCACCCAGCTTGTCCATCGCATTAGCGCGGTGGACGTGAATAGTCTTGTGGCTGAGGCCAAGCTCAGTGGCGACCGCTTTGACATCCAAGCCGGTAGCCAGCAGCTCACCGACCTGACGTTCACGCTTAGTCAATTGAGAAACTGATGGGGCCGTTTTCGAGGTTGTCGCCAACTTGATGGCAATATCCGGCGTCAGATAGCAGCCACCAGCCGCAGCAGTCCTCACTGCCTGTACGAGTTCGTCGGGGCTACAGCGTTTACTCAGATACCCCCTCGCGCCAACTTCTAACGCTTTTTCGACCACTGATGGGCTATCATGGACGCTGAGCATGATACAGGCTATCCCTTCTGGCAAATCCGCCAATAATGACAACCCACTTTCATCTGGCATTGAGATATCAAGAATACAGACATTAGCCTGGCAACCCGGTAGGCCTTGGCGGGCATCTTTGGCCGAGCCGAATTCACCCACCACATTGATGTCTTCTTCCAACATCAATAGCTGCGCAAACCCAGACCGCACAATGATATGGTCATCAACCAAAGCAACGTTGATCATTTTTTGTCCCCCAAGGCGAAAAAGAGGCATAAACTACCTGTTCAGCCCAGTCGAGACAAGGCTGAAATGTAATTAATCAAAAATAGTAAGGATGCAACTGATTACTTATATCCTACAGATATAAAAAAACTGCCCGTGGGCAGTTTTCATTAAAAGCATCTCGTGAAACCGAATTAAGCCGTTTCTAGCTCAAGCTGCTTCTGCATTCGCTTCTCGCGGCGGATTTTCTTCTCTTCCGCAATGGCAACGAAGACTAGTAACACAATACATACCGCTGCAGAGGTATCTAGCGCAGCAAAGGTGCCTTTCCAGCCAGTCAGGCCAAAGATTGGCGTACCATCGGCAATCATACCTAGACCCAATTTCGCGAAGCTATCACCAATCAGGTAAGCAAAGGTACCTTTGATACCATCGGCAACACTGATGGCTTTCTTCGGTACGAAGCCAACTGCCGCCACACCGATAAGAAGTTGGGGACCGAATACCAGGAAGCCCAACACGAACAGTGAACCCAGATACATGTACTCATTGGTAGCATGCTGGTAGAACTCAAGGCTGAAGATGATCAGTACCAAAGACACACAAGCAACCAATGCACGGCGACCGTTTGCCAAGTCTGATAGGTAACCCCACATCAGCGTACCCACTAGCGCACCCACTTCGAACAGGGTGAAACCAGAGATCGCAGTTTCTTTCGACAGACCAAGCTCTTGGTAAGCATATACCGTTGACCACTGGTCGATACCGATACGGACGATGTACAAGAAGATATTGGCAAAACACAGTAGCCAAATGATCTTATTCTTCAGTACATATTCCATGAAGATTTCACGCTTGGTCATCTGGTTTTCTTCAGCGCTGATATCTTCTTCGCTGATCTCTTCACCAAATAGCTCTTCAGCTTTACCCAGGCCATAAGCTTCCGGCGAATCACTACCGAAGCGCAAACCCAAGAAGCCTACTACCAATGCGATGATTGACGGGAAGATGAACATACCGATCACGTGGCCGTCGAACAGGTAGTTGGCACCAAACAGGGCAACACCGGCCGCACCGGCACCACCAACGTTGTGGGACATGTTCCACAAGCCTAGGTAAGTACCACGCTTGTTACGCGGGGTCCACTTGGTGATGGTCGAATAACTTGATGGGCCACCGGTACTCTGGAAAAAGCCGCTCATGGCATAGAAAGCCACCATCATGAACAGGCTGGTACTTGAGCCACCCATACTGGCGCTGAAGCCCAACATCGCAATACCGGAAAGAATCAACATGAAAGGAAGAAACTGTTTGGTATTCTTTCCATCGGCATAATATGAAACAACGGTTTTACCAATACCGTAGGTAATGGAGAAACCCAGACCGATCAGACCCAGATCTGTCATCGACAAACCATAGGTAGAGATCATGTCGTTCTGAGCAACATTGAAGTTTTTACGGATCAGATACATGGCCATATAGCCAATAAATACAACCAAGTAAGATTGCATAAATGGCTTGAACCACATTTTACGGCGCTCTTCTACAGGCAGATCCAAGGTTGGCTTTCTGACCTGGTCAAGAAGTTTAAGCATGTGTCACCCTCAATACTTTTTCGACGTTATATGCAGGCAAAGCTGCAAGGTCTGTTCTTCTTTCTGCCGAATAGGGCCTGTTGAAACTTCAATAACGACTTAGCCATAAAGCTTCAACAGCCCCTACTCGCCAGATAAGCAACAGTGCAAGAAGACCATTGCCAGGCATTTTAGGGAGACAAAGAAAAAGTGGCTTGAGAAACGGACTTAGGAAAGTTAGGAATATTTCCTAATTCCAGCCAAAGTGAGGAAGAAACGTGAAAGTAGTCACAAAAATTCCAAGGAAAAAAAGAACTCTTGTGGGACAGAAAGCAAACAGCCCAGAATAACCTGGGCTGGGAATACAGTACCTTAAGCCAGCACCTTGAAGAAGTAACTGAGAAAGCTTAGTAAAGCGACATCTCGTCAGCAACGAACGGGTTGGATACACGCTCGCTGCCAAAGGTCGAAATCGGACCATGGCCAGGGATAAAGGTCACTTCATTGCCAAGTGGCCACAGCTTGCCTTTGATGGAATCAATCAAAGTCTGGTAATCCCCTTTCGGGAAATCAGTACGGCCGATACCGCCTTTGAACAGTACATCACCAACAAACGCTACGTTAGCGTCTTTGCTAAATAGCACCACATGGCCCGGTGTATGGCCAGGGGTATGCAAGACAGACAGCGTCTGGTTGCCCACGGTTACCGTATCACCTTCTTCCAGCCACTGGTCTGGATCGAATGCTTCAGTCATCGGGAAGCCGAACATCTCACTCTGGCGAGGCAGGCCTTGAAGCCAGAAGGCATCTTCCTTGTGCGGTCCAACCACTGGAATACCCAACTCTTTTGCCAACGGTTCAGTACCACCGACATGGTCTAAATGGCCATGGGTCAAGATCAGCTTGGTCACTGTCAGTCCCAATTGCTGCGCTTTTTCTTTCAGAAGGTGAATATCACCTCCCGGATCAACCATTGCGGCTTCCTTGGTTTCATCACACCAGATGATTGAGCAGTTTTGCTGAAACGGAGTGACCGGCACAATTTCAAATTGAAGACTCATTGATAATTCCTAGCGATTTCAGTTCTTGCCGCAGGATAGCAAAAACAGCAGGGCAACAACAGTGGGAAGACGAAGGGAGCAAAAGGCTAAGGGCAGAGACAGCAAAGCCGACAACTACCAAGAGAGGGAGGAAGTGTCGGCTTTGTAATTATTCGGTTTGTATAAGCGCTCGCTACAGAGCGATTAGCCGTTCCAGCGACGCACAGGGCCCGTATCAATATGCACGAATCCGCTACGCGGGTAATATCCTACACCACCTAGGCGAAGTTCAAGTGCGGCATTGCGAATTCGTGACAGAGAGACACCTTCTAGGTTGAAGTCAATCGCCTGACCTTTCATATGATAGCTCTTTGTCGCGACTCCGCCATTCTTCTGTAGCGCTTTGTTGGTCGCTGGCGAACGGTAGCCTGAGATAATACGTACTTGGCCTTTATGGCCTAGTCCTGCTTGGATCTCGGTGATCGCATCGAACAAACGGCGATCCATATGGGCAACTTCATTGCGTCTGAAATCACGGCAGATATGGTTAATTTTCTGCAGTTCTTCTTTCACATACAGCTTGCCATTGAAATACTCGCTTTCAAGGTTTTCACTAGTATGGATATTGTGCAACGAGATCTGGCGAGCACTCCCTGCTTTATACGGACTTGCTACTACCCAACTCGGCAGTAAGCATGCCCCAAGCGCAACCCCACCAGCAGCCAGAAGCTGGCGACGCTTGTAATCAATTTCAGACATAACTCAACAACAACTAACTTCAGGCCTACTCCAGGCACAGTAACGCAACCCCAACCGGGCTCCCTTAATGGAGGAGCAAGATAACGTTCAGATATTGTTCAGTCAAACGTTGAAATGACAAAAAACTGGCGACCTTTTAACCAAAGGTCGCCTAATTATTGACGTGAAAGCATTTTATTCAGTGTAAAGAGATGTAAATAATTCTTGGTTTTGCGACATGGCGACAAACTTGTCATAGTCGTAAACATCATTGCGGTAGTTTACCAAGCCCTCGTTATCGACCCATGCGGTCTGGTAAATCACCTGGACCTTGACCTTATTTGACAAGCCGACTGTCTTGGTTTTCGTACGTGCCTTAAGTTGGTTGACCCGCTGCTCAGAGACCCCCGAATGGTTGAGGAGTATCATCGCCAGGTTATCAGCCTGCTCAACCCTGACGCAGCCCGAGCTAAATGCCCGGCTCTCTTTGGCAAACAAGCTCTTGGCTGGAGTGTCATGTAGGTAGATTGCTTGGTCGTTAGGCATATTGAATTTATACAGGCCCAAGGCATTTTTCCGACCGGGTTTCTGCCGCAAGCGATAAGGGAATTGCTTAGCATTGACAATACGCCAGTCGATAGTGTGAATGGGGATCTGCTCCGAACTTTGCCAACTTCTAATCACCGCAAAACCATTGCGATGCAGGTATCCCCTATCCCTCCGCGCTTTGGGCAGAATATCCTTGCGCATGATCGACATCGGCACATTCCAATATGGATTGAACACTACAGACGAGACATTGGTAGTCATCAAAGGGGTCCGGCGACTTGGCCGACCGACAATGACTTTACTGTCGAGCACATGGCGATCATTGAGCCATAGGCTGAGTTCGTAATTTGGAATATTGACTACCAACAGTGATGAGGCGTCAGATGGCCATAGCCGGGTTCGCTGCGCATTGAGGGCCAGGACCCGAATACGTGACTGGGGAGAGATCGCCAGCCATTGCCGGGTTTGTGGGCCGATCACCCCATCTTCCTTCAAGCCATGACGGCGCTGGAAGCTTTTCACCGCGTTAGCGAGGTCGATATTGTAGGTACGCACTCCCGCTGCACGGATCTGATCTGCTTCGAAATCCCGCAGATCACCAAGTTGCTCCAGAATGGAGATCAAAGCATCTGGGTCTCTCAGCCTGGTACCAAGCCGGATGATCCCAGGTTGGTAGAAACCCGGCCAACTATCACTGGCTGCGGGCTCGAGTGCATCAATCGCCAACAACAGCCGAGTATAGTTTTCATCATCGGGTTTGAGGCTGTTGACGTAGAAGCGCAAACGCTCAGTGTCTATCGCGTTATACAGCCTTGAAAGGGTCGCCTCGGAGGGCATTGGCAACTGAGGATCAACCCCGGCACCAAACAACCAGCCTTTACCGTAGGTTGGGATCCCTTCGACATAACTCATGTAGGCAAACAAGGTATCAGTCGCCAGCAAATCATATTGGCGCCAGTCGTTTGCTTGTTTGTAATGCTTGAGAAGAGAATAGCGGCGGTTAAAATCACTACTGACATTCGACAGCACCACCATGCGTAACTGCTGCTCGAAATCACTGGCAGTGAAGGTATCCTGCCACAGCGGAACAAAGCCAATACTCTGGTATAGATCCGCCAACTCATCCACATAGCGAATGGCCGCTATGTCATTGGCGACTTCATGAACCCATTGACGGGCTTTCTTTTGCTGCAGGATATCATCCGAAAACTGTTGCTCCAGTTGATCGCGTGCAGATAAAGGCTGTACCGGCCAGGTTTCTTCTTCGGCATGGTTCACCTGAGAGAAGACACACATCAGGACAAGCCCCAGACGACTGAGCTTTAACATTACCAACTGACTCCTCATTGCCGTTATCATAATTATGGCAAGTTTGATGTATAACGGACTAAATTTAGCCGCCATTGCCAGTTGGTAATGTTTCAAATCCTGACACCTGTCAGGATTTTTGACATATTTTGTTATTGTTGGGACAACAATCTACCAGCACCATTTTGGTGCTTGAACGCTTCCTCAAAAATTTTACAGAATATTCCAATGGTTATCCCACATCACCGGGCTTTGAACCGACGCAACCTGCCTTGGTGGACTAATTGATAGGACTTTTCCGGCTCCCGAGCCTACCAACCACTTTCCATCCTTGACACCGACTCCCGAGGCATCCACCAAAGGCCTTAGTTCGACCAGCTCACGGCTAGCTTCCTGCCATATCCCGTAACAATTGCCCCGGGGCGATGTCGCCAGCAGGTAACCATCCAAGCTAGCAATACTAGCAATGTAATGGTTGAACCTAAGCCACTGCTCTTCTTCAGCCAGTAACGGTTTGAGAACCTCACCCTCTCCACGTCGGTGCAACGCCACCAAAGGCGCAGCATCTTCCGGCAATCCCCGATACTGTTGTCCGCAGGCTATCTCCCCGGTATCCGTCACACTGAGGTGGCGGATACTGAGTTGCTTGTCAGCCAATACGGCTTTATCGACGATTTCTCCCGTTACCCGGTCAAGATAGACCAATGCAGGTTGCATCGAATCTAGGTTCAACGGTGTTCGTCCTCGAGTGTGCACGCCTCCGACACCCACCGCTAGCGTTTGGTCATCCGCCAGAACAACTTCATGGGGCCCGATCCCGAACCCGCTGAACTCTGCGACTTTCTGCAGCTTGCTACTTCCTGCATTCCCTAGCTCGTAGACACCGATGATCCCCTCACTGGTTTGGCGAACACCTTCTGTGGTGTACAGCAGTTTGCCATCGGTTGAAAACACCCCATGGCCATAAAAATACCGGTTGGAAGGTGCCGTGTAGATAGGCCAAGCCTGACCGGTTAGATAGTCAAAGACTTGTAAATAGCTACCCGGCCGGCGGCTAAACGCTGCAGCCAAGTTGCCGTTTGGCTGCAACGCTACCCCATGGCCACGGCCTGGCAGGGGCAATTGATAAAGCGGTAGCCCATTGTTATCTGCCACCACAACACCGAAACGGCCATCTGACTGACGGCTACAGCCGATAATCGTTGCCTGCGATGAACCCACCTTATTGTCCAAAGCACCTGGTTGAACATGGCTACAGCCGGTGAGGGCACCTGTTGTCAATGAACCACCAGCCATAACGGCAGCCAGAGGGCGCAGCGCAACGCTGCCCAAAGCGCCCAGCAACAGCCGACGCCGAGTTTGATCAGTCACCATCGGTTGCATTGAACCCCACAACAATCCCTAGCTCCGGCGCGACTTCATCCTGCAGCGTCCACTTTATATATTCCAACCCATTAAAAATCGATATCAATTGGCGATATCCCTCCCGACTTTTCAGCATGGCTGTCATCGACGGCTCTGTTGGCCAACTTGTCACTAGGTTGGCAAACTGCTCGGTCAGGCGATCGGCTGTCGCGGCATACCCTTTATCGCGAAGCAACTGATCCAGCCCATGCCCTTCAGCCAAATACAGCCCCTGCATGGCCACTACGCTAGCCTTGAGGTTGACCATCGAGGTGCCAGAGCGCCAGGACTCAGCCTGATACGGCTTAGGGTGACCCGGTTTACCCATTGGTCGCTGCATTTTTTTAATGCTGTAATCCAGCTGGTTATTCAGCGCTCCGAGGTACTCACCAAGTGCTAGCTCAGGCGTCATCGCTTGCCATGGGTTATTTTGCCAAGCACCCACCAAGGCCTTACCACTCTGGTTGATATAGCCTGTTACGGCCATCGCCAACTGGCACCCCTCAGGCGAGCTTAGTGCCTGTGGTTGTTCATACAAGAACCATTCGGCAGCTCCGAGCCCCTGTACCGCAACACTCTGGCTCGCAAGATCCTCGGCGCTCCATGCTGTATCCTGTTTCAATAACTGGCTCAACTTACGCCCAGTAGTATTTTTCTTGTCCGGCCAAAACTGAATTTGCCAGCTAAGTGCCAGCGCATCCTCGCTGCCCTTTTCGCGCCCTTGGAACGACATCCAGCTTTGCATGGTCTTTGTCCACGCCTGTTGAGCCGTTTCTAGTTTTTTGTCATCCCCTTGCACACAGAGTGTGGCCATTGCGTTATTCAATTCACTCGATGCCGAATAAAACTGGTTTGCAGCGCTCAGGTGTTGCTGATGAATGACCTTACTCGTCTCAACGGCATCGCTATTGCAGCCAGCCAAAACAACTGCCGACAACATCGACACGACAATCACACGTTCTTTCATTGATACCTTGCTCCTATCAAGCTTATTTCGATCGACTTAGCTCTCAGAGCGAATGGAGAAAGGCGACCAGTGCCTCTCGGTCTGTTTTTGCAAGGGCGACAACCTTATCGCGGCTCATTTGCGCTTCGCCGCCATGCCATAGGATCGCTTCCATCACATTGCGTGCCCGGCCGTCATGAAGCAGGTTGGTATGGCCGTTAACTTCCTCGGTATACCCCAGCCCCCATAGCGGAGCAGTTCGCCACTCCCGACCATTGGCAAGATATTCACCACGGTGATCCGCCAACCCCTCACCCAGGTCATGAAGTAAAAGATCGGTATAAGGGTTGATCAACTGCTCAGACAAAGCGGGAGTTTCAGTGCTTTTGGCTGTTTTTATTTGGGTAACATGGCAGCTTTGGCAACCCACTTCGGCAAACAATGCCTCACCTTTAACAACTTGCGGATCGTTAACATTGCGCCGCGCGGGAACAGCCAGGTGGCGCGAATAAAACTCAACAAAAGTCAGTACATTACGACTCACCTCGGGCTCACCACCATTAGGCAGTTGCTCACAGACCAACTGCATGTCAGAACAGTTCTCGACCGGGAACAACTCACTGGTCAGCCCAAGATCGCCATTAAAAGCTGCGGCATTTTGCTGCATCAAACTAGGCTGTCCGGCTTTCCAGCCAAAGCGCCCAACGGCAAATTCCTGCGCTTCCACATCCCACACCCGGTTTAACTTGCCAGAGATCCCTTGCTCCCCGGCCTGCTGCTCCTTGGCAATCTGTTCCAATGTTTGTTCCGGGATCAACTCCAGCAACCCCAAGCCAATCATGGGTGGCGCTACACGTGCAGACATCATGACCTCTGGGTGCATCGGGCCATAGTTCAAGTCAGAGATGGTCAATTGCGGCTTGCGCAGCGTGATCACTTCGCCATCCCCCATGGTTACCGGTACATCTTGGTATGTCAGATGAATTTGGCCTTCTGGCTTAGCGCCAGAGAGTGAGAAGTCTTGTAATTGTCCGCCATAAATGGGATCGGGGATCACCCCGTTTTTGATGATGGCTTGCTTCTGCTCTGCGGTTTGCGCCGGGATACTTAAACGGACCAGCATAGATACGGCGTTGCTGTCCCCTTGCTGTGGCGGGTGGCCTCGGCCATCTTTGATATGGCAGTTCTGGCAACCATTGGTATTAAATAGAGGGCCCAGTCCATCACGGGCATCTGTGGTAGCCGGTGCCTGAACCCATGGATTGCGAAAGAAGCTGTTACCAACGCTAAAATCAAGACGCTTGCTCAACGGCAGGTTAGCTGCCGGCAAGGAAAAGGCATTGGCACCATTTTTTCTGACGGTCGTCTCGCCACCCGACTTCATAGCCTGGATATCTTCTGCCGAAAATGGACTGTCTTTGGCTTGGGCTGAAGAGACAGAAATCAATGTTAATAGCAGCAATCCGGCTGCTTTAGACGTGAAAGGCAACTTCATTATTCATCGCTCGAGCTGTAATTATTATGATCACGAAAGGGCTCGACCGAGCCCTTAGTCATAGGAAGGGATTGGCCAGAATTAAAACTGGTGATCAGCCGTATCTGGGCTCAGGTTGCTGATGCCAATGATGGAAGCAGCTTGCTCAATGCTGGCTGTCTGCTGGACCAATGCCATGATCGACTTATTCACCAAAGCATTACCTTCTTTGTTACCAGCGGCAATCAATTGGTCAAAAGCTTGATCTTGCTTTTCAGCAGACTCAACCAAGGTGTAAACCTGACTGCGAGCACGGTCGAAATCCGCTTGGATTACTTTAGCCGCTTCCTTGTCTTTATCCGCAACGAGGTCATGAATGCTTGGGCCAGAGACCAAAGTACCATTCACTCGCATGTAGGTGCCGGTGTAGACGTTGTATATACCCTGCTCGTTGTAATAATGAGAGTTATGGGTGTTGTCAGAGAAACAATCATGCTCGTCTTCCGTCGAGTTCGCTTCCAGTGCTACTTTCATCCGCTCACCGGCCAGTTCACCCAAAGACAGTGACCCCATTCCAAATAGCATTTTGCGTAGGCCGTTATCCGCTGAACCAGCTAATAGTTCAGCTCGGTAGTTATCTTTAACTTCCGGAGACCACTGCTGGGTCATCCAGTTCAAATCATTCTGTAGCAATACAGATGCCGCTTTCAGATAGTCACGGCGGCGCTCACAGTTGCCATTGGTACAGTCTTCACCGTAGGCGAAATCTGTATACTGTCGCTGACCAGCCCCAGCATCCGTACCGTTCAGGTCTTGCCCCCACAGCAAAAATTCAATCGCATGGTAACCTGTGGCTACATTTGCTTCAGATCCGCCGATTTCATTCAAGTCAGCCAATAGCTCCGGTGTGATTTTGGACGTATCAACCTGCTGGTTACCTACCTGTACTGACTTGTTGGCAACAATATTCGCCTTGGCACCTTCATTGCCCAGTTCATACTGGTAGTCATCAGCAACATAGTCGATCAAGCCTTCATCCAGCGGCCATGCATTAAGTTGACCCTCCCAGTCATCAACTACCGCATTACCAAAGCGGAAAACTTCTGATTGCTGGTAAGGAACGCGGGACGCCTTCCACGCAGCACGGGCTTTGTCGAGAGTCTCTTGTGATGGAGATGCGATAAAGGCATCAATAGCCTTATCCAGGCCTTGCGCCGTGGTCAGCGAGTCACTGAATACACTGTGGGCAAGATCGGCATAGTGGGAGACTACCTGCTCTTTAGAAACAGTAGCAGCGCTGGCCATCGCCGGCGCTACCAAAAATGCAGCCATAATCAAATTACGAGGGAATTGAGTCTTCATTATTATTTCATCCATGTGAAAGTTGTTTTATAACCACTAACGATAACGAAAGTGAGAATTATTTTTATTTCAATAATGATAACTAAGATTGTAAGGAAATGTAAACACCCTTCCTAAGCATTAGATTGCTTCTGTGTGCAATGACAAATCAGATCGAGACAACATTATGAAAAGTAAGGCTTCCAACTTTGGCCCGTTTGTTGTAATTTCGCCGAGCACTATTTAGGAGAGTAATATGGACAAGCACGAAGAAGTCTTGATTGCCCTGCGACAAATCATCCGGGCCATCGATCTGCATTCGCGCAAATTGAATAAACTGGCTGGTTTGACAGGCCCGCAGCTGGTATTGATGCGCGCAATACGCGATTCCGGCGAAGTGACTATCCGTCAGCTTTCCAATAACACCAATATGAGCCAGGCGACCGCGACCACGATCCTTGATCGTTTGGAAAAGCGTAGTTTGGTGATCCGTGAGCGTAGCAAACTGGACAAGCGCAAAGTCCACGCCTATCTCACTGATGAAGGTAAAGAATTATTGGCAAAAGCACCGCCTCCTCTTCAAGAGGACTTTGTTGCCCGCTTCCAGCGTTTGGAAGAATGGGAACAATCGCTACTGCTATCATCCGTACAGCGCATTTCTTCGATGATGAATGCCGAGCACCTTGATGTAGCCGCGATGCTAGAAGTCGGAAGCATTACCAAGCAAGAAACCGATCGCTAATCGGCACCGATTCAAGAGGGATTGTGATTGCTACTCGAAGGCATTGAAACCCTATTGGTACTGGCCCAAGAAGGTACCATGAGCAAAGCAGGCAGCCGGCTTTACCTCAGCCAGAGTGCGGTCAGCAAACGCATTGCCAAACTGGAGCAGCGGATTGGCAAGAAGCTGATTGAGCCCGATGGGCGTCGTATCAAGTTGACTGCCGACGCAATACAACTCATTGCTGCGGTCGAGCCGGGGTTCAAGGCCCTGAAAGGTCAGATATTTGATCAGCTCGATGTCAATGATCGCACCGTGATCCATTTAGCCTGCTCAGAAACTCTGGTTGCAGGCTATCTGGCACCAGTAATGGGCGATTATATTCAGCACGATCCTTACCTTGCCATCAGCACCCACCATACCCCCATCATTGTTGAGAAAGTGCAATCAGGCGATGCCGCTGTCGGGTTCTGCGCTGGCCACCTACCTCCTCAACATGGGTTGGCGGTTAGCCATTTGTTCGACGAACCGTTTTCGGTCGTTAGCAGGGAAACGCTTGACCAACAACCGAGCCAGTTGCTAGTCAATGACTTGAAAAACCCAGCCAACGCCAACCAGGTTAGTTCTTTGCAGAAAGCGGCCATTGCCCCTTACATGGAAATGGACTCTTATACGGCTGCTGCACAGTTGGCATTAAGTGGTGTCGCTGCGGCGCTGGTGCCAATTTCTATCGTCAATACACTCAAAATTGCCCCTCACCACTGCCATCATTTTCCATTTCTTGATGAACTAACGCGCCCGGTGCAGCTTTGCTATCGCCAAAGTAGCCTCCAAGCCCCCCGGACACGTAAGCTTATTGAAACCATTGCGGATTCTGTTCAACTAGCAATTTGATTGCCATACCCATTGATGTGATCACCACCATAGGCCGGATCAGTTTTCGTCCTTTTGAGATCACGACTTTAGCCCCCATCCGCGCACCGATGAACCCACCAACAGCCATGATGATCCCAATCTCCCATACCGGTAGACCTGCAAAGATAAAAAACAGTAAGGCGGCAAAGTTAGAAGTGAAATTCAAAATCTTGGTTCGTGCCGTGGCCTCCACCAATCCGAATTGGGCAATCGCAACAAAGCAGATGGTATACAAGGCACCGGCCCCCGGGCCGAAGAAACCGTCGTAGAAGCCAATGCTGGTGCCAACGGAAAGCGCAAAAAGGTTCTCAGATAGCTTTGGTTGGCCGCCACCCTGCCCGACCTGAGGGGCAAACAGGAAATACAGCGAAATACAAACCAATAAAATGGGGATCAACTGCGTAAGCACACCAGCATCAATACGCTGGACAAGTTCGGCACCGGTGGCTGCACCGATGAAGGTAAAGATGATCGCATTGCGCATTTCACCCAAACTCACCAAACCATTACGGACAAAATACAGCGAGGCTGAGAAACTCCCAAATGAACCCTGTAGTTTATTCGTCGCCAACGCTTGGGTTGGTGGTACGCCTGCGGCAAGCAGGGCAGGCACGGTCAGCAAACCGCCTCCCCCAGCAATCGCATCGATAAAACCCGCCAGTCCAGCTACTAAAAACAGTAGCCCCAATACTTCTAATGACAACTCCATTTAGACATTTCTCTTTAGTTAAGTGCTTGAGTTCTGGGGCTGAAAAATAGCACTTGTGCCCACTCTCGAACAGCGAAACGATGGACCACAACCCATTCCAGTTTGGAATTGGTCAAACAAAGGTCACAAAAAGTCCAATGCATAATGTTAAAAAACATAATAACTTCTGCCTGGTTAACGACCTCATCGCGTTGCTATTTTGACCAAATTTACTGAAATCTATTGCCGTCTGTTAACCCCGTCCCAGTTTCTCGGCTCCGCCTATGCCGATTCGGTATTGAAAAGCAATATTCGGCATTTAACAGCTGTTTTTCGTTTGCGCACTATACCCATAAATAATTCAAGGTTTTATCATTTCAAACGGACAGGAAAACAATGTTAGTAGTATTAGAACTGATGGTCGTACTCGGCTGCATATACTGGGGACTCAAAATGGGCGGGCTCGGCGTTGGGCTAGCAGGGGGATTGGGGTTGGCAATTCTCACCCTCGGCTTTGGCCTTGAGCCAAGTGCCCCTGCCGTCAACGTCATCCTGATCATCATGGCGGTAGTGACTGCGGCCTCGACCATGCAGGCTGCAGGCGGTATGGATTGGCTGGTCCACCATGCCGGCAACCTAATGCGCCGCAACCCAAAATACATCTGCTTCCTAGCACCAATGATCACTTGGCTGATGACCATTATGGCAGGAACCGGTTACACGGTATTTTCAACCTTGCCCGTGATTTCTGAAGTCGCCAAAGAGATCGGCGTACGCCCTTCACGGCCGCTGGCAGGGGCTGTGGTGGCTTCACAAGTCGCAATTTCCGGCTCCCCTATTTCTGCCGCGATGGCTGCAATGATTTCCATCATGGAGCCTATCGGTGTGAGCTTCCTGGAAATCATGGCTGTCTGCCTGCCAGCATCATTCATCGCGGCGATGGTCGGTGCCTTCATTGCGTCACGCCAAGGTTGTGAGCTTAAAGATGATCCCGTTTACCTCACCCGCCTACAGCAGGCTCAGGAGCAGAAACAACAACAAAGCCTCACCCTTGAACCGAAAGCCAAATACTCTGTTATGCTATTCCTTCTTGCGACCATTGCCATTGTTATCTATGCCGCTTTCCCTGTACTGCGCCCACATTTTGCCGACGGCAGCATGATGTCGACCCGCGATATCATTATTGTTTCAATGTTCGCGGTTGCTTGCTTGATGGTTCCTATGTGTAAAGTTGATCCGGAGAAGATCATTCGCACCACGACTTTCCGTTCAGGCATGAGCTCAGTGGCGGTTATCCTAGGTATTGTGACGATGGGCTCAACCATGGTGAACGCCTACCTACCTGAAATTAAAGAGTTTGCTGGCTCCTTGTTGCAATCCTACCCAATGCTACTGTCACTGGTACTGTTTGGCACTTGCACCCTATTACTTTCGCAAGGAGCGACAACGCCTCTGATCATCCCATTGGCGCTGAGCTTGCAGGTGCCACACTGGGCGATCCTAGCTTCATTCGTCGCGGTTACCGGTGTGTTTGTCCTTCCGACCTACCCAACATCATTAGCAGCTATTGAGTTTGATTCAACAGGTTCAACCCGTATGGGCAAGAATATCTTCGACCACCCATTCTTGATGCCAGGCTTGATTGGTGTGGCGGTCTCGACGGTATGCGGCTTCCTGTTGGCACCTATGATTGTGTAATGGCAAGCTGGGTTACAACCGGTCACCCAAATAAAAGCGAAGCGCCAGTTGGCGCTTCGCTTTTATCATTTTCATAGCCTGAAATTAAATCTGCTTTTGGGCATGGAGGCGCAAAGCCTGCCACACCTGTTCGCCTGCAGGATGCAAGCGAGCCTGATAACGGTATGCATAATAGGTGATAGGAAGGCGCAGTGACTCATCGCCCAGTATTGCCACCTTACCATTTGCCAAATCCTGCTTAATGGCGTAATCCGGCAACCAGGCGACGCCCAGTCCCTGCAACGCTAACGTCTTGAGCAAGTCTGTCATGGAAGATGAAAACACCGGTTGTAAATTCACTTGCTCCCGGACCACTTCAACCTGCCGCCCCATGTAGGAGCTCGGGCTATAAGCTAGCCAAGGGACTTCAGTCTCTGCGGTAATACTATAAAGCGGTTTGCCCGCTTCATCACAGGCACAGACAGGCAACAACTCAGCCTGCCCTACTTGCAATGACTGGTAAGGTGGTAGACGCAACAGTTCATCATCGAAGGCAAGCAGAATATCACAGCCACCTTCTTGAAGTTCTTCAATCGCTTCATCGACATCGATCGCCTCGACACTCAATATCGGCTTATGCTTACCTGCCATCAGTTCTGTTTGAATCGACGGCACCAAACTGGTCGCCAACGAATGGGCTGCAGCCACCCGGACATTGTTTCCGCCCAGCTTGGAAAGATCAGATAACTGACCTATTCCATCCATCATTTGGTTGATCAAGGTACGCGCCGTAATACGGAACAACCTGCCACTAGGGGTCAATGCGACTGGGGTCTTGCTTCTATCAATCAACTCCGCCCCGACAGTCTGCTCCAATGCCTTGATTCGGCGACTGAATGCAGGCTGGGTAACATTACGTTTTTCTGCGGCTAGGGAGAAGTTCCTCACTTCAGCTAGCACCAAAAAGTCTTCTAACCACTTACTTTCTATATTCATATCGGTACAACACGTTTTTCCCTAACCAAGCAGCGGCAGTATAGCGAACCCCAGTGCACATACAGAGTTATTTCAAGCCAGCCAGATCACAAATCCATCATCTCCCCATACCGATTCTGCATAACTGGCTCAGCAACGGCATTTCTCACCACCACCTCACTCACCTATAGTGAACTCAGTGGAAAATACTGTAGGAACAATAAGATGAGCAGGAAATTAGGTATATTGGGCGGAATGGGGCCACTCGCCACTGTCGAGTTCATGCAAAAAATCATCGCGCAGACGCCAGCCTGCAGCGACCAACAACATATTCCTATGCTGGTTAGTAATAACCCGCAGATCCCTGACCGTACCGCTTTCCTGATCAGCAACGGCGATGATCCCTATCCAGCCCTGAAACAAGGGATGGAGCAACTCGAACAGGCTGGGGCTGAATGTATCGTTATGCCATGCAATACCGCCCATTATTGGTACCCGAGGCTGAGCAATACCTGCCGGGTACACATGATCAGTATTCTCGATAGTGTGGTGGATGAAGCTAAACTGCGTGGCTACACAAAAGTGGGCATCATGGCCACTACAGCAACGATGACGACGAGGATGTACGAGACCAAACTGGCCCAAAAACAAATTGCTGCCGTTGCCCCGGAGCAAGACCAGCAACAGGCCGTGATGGATGGCATCTATGCCGTTAAAGCAGGAGATGTCGAACAGGGTCACCGCTTAATGAAACCGGTATTTGATTCCCTGCTCGAACAAGGCGCAGACGCCGTTATCCTAGGCTGCACAGAAATCCCCGTAGCCCTTGCTGAAACCGTGTTTAATCAGCCAGAGCAATGCTTAGATTCAC
This sequence comes from Photobacterium rosenbergii, assembly GCF_003026455.1. Lineage (GTDB taxonomy): Bacteria > Pseudomonadota > Gammaproteobacteria > Enterobacterales > Vibrionaceae > Photobacterium > Photobacterium rosenbergii. Next base: position 94,624 of record NZ_PYMB01000002.1, on the reverse strand, counting down.
TCAATATCTTGGCAAAAGCCTGCATTGACTGGGCAATGGCTGACTCTGCCGAGCTCGTGGCTTAACGCGCTCAGCGCGAACAAGCAAAATAGCTTGAACTTTGAACAAAGACGTCTGTTGGCTATACGACCGGCATAATGCCAACCAAAGTAATCAGAGTTAGACAAATGAAACAATCGTATCCAGCCACTGGGGGTGTTCTTCAGCCAGTAACTTCACCGCCATGACCATGGATACTGTCACAACCAGTGGGCGGATTAACTTCCGCCCTTTGGTCACCACTACTTTCGCTCCCAATCTTGCCCCGATAAAACCGCCAAGAGCCATGACCAGGCCAATCTCCCAAACCGGCAAGCCGGCAGCAACAAAAAACAACAAGGCCGCAAAGTTTGAAGTAAAGTTGAGGACTTTGGTTTTTGCCGTTGCTTCGACAATACCCAACTGAGCGATAACCACAAAGCAGACGGCAAATAACGAGCCCGTACCGGGACCAAAAAAGCCGTCATAAAACCCAATCCCAGTACCAACGGTTAATGCAAATCCAGCTTGGCTTAGCTTGGGTTTACCACCACCTTCGCCGGCGTCAGGGGCAAACAGAAAATAGAGTGCTATCACCACCAGCAGGGCCGGAATGACTTTAGTCAGCGTGCCGGCGTCCATATACTGGACAAGCAACGCGCCCGCAGCAGATCCGATGAAGGTACACAAAATCGCCAAGCGCATCTCACTGAGCTTAACCAACCCATTGCGGACAAAATACAGCGAGGCGGAGAAACTGCCAAATGAGCTTTGTAGTTTATTAGTCGCCAATGCTTGTGCGGGAGGAAGACCCGCGGCTAACAAAGCGGGCACAGTCAGCATCCCACCTCCACCGGCAAGGGCATCAATAAATCCGGCGAGGCTAGCAACCAAAAACAAAGCCCCGATAATTTCCCAAGAAAATTCCATACAACTTCCAACACACAAAATAAAACACAGCAACAGGCAAATGCCTTAGGAGCACACCCACTCCAAAGGCACGATAGAATACGGATTGCCGATAAAAAGAAAAATGAAAATACGGATAACGACCTATTCCTGTTTTTAATAGGTCGACTCATTACCCCAATGACCCGAGTGAAGAGTTATATAGAAAATTAATTTCATTTCAACAAAGGAATAAACCATTTTGTCGTTATTTTACGAACATGGATTAACTGGTGCGGCGGTAGAGGATTCAGCCCTTCGTTGATAAAGGCCTAAGCCGGGGCAAATTTAACCACAGTATTAGTGCAGGGATACAAAATCATTGTTTCCAAAAGTTGATTAATTATTTTTCATCAGCTTGACAGCAAAATACATAAGTACATGTTTTATGTAAGTTAAAACTTTTAAGGCAATAACATCCGTTTCACTTCCTCGATCTAATTCATATTGATTTACGCATTAATGGCCACAAAAAAGCGTAGCGCAAAGGCCCCGATTCCCTACAATATTCTTCCTATAACAACATTTCGTTACACCCTGTAAACAAAATTACAAAGAGTGAAGCGTTAGCGTGCTAGCCACTTCACCCCAAGCACTGGAGCCAGTATGAAGGTCAATCTATTCGCCACCTGCCTGTGCGATACCGTCAAAGCGGAAGTCGCCAAAAAAAGTGTGTTACTGCTGGAACAGCTCGGCTGTGAGGTCCTTTTCCCAGAACAGCAAGGCTGTTGTGGCCAACCTTCACTCAACTCCGGCTACATCAATGACAGCAAAAAAGGCATGAAAAACCTCATCACAGCTTTTGAGGCCAATGAATATCCGATTGTTTCTCCAGCCGGATCCTGTGTCGCCTCTATCAAGCGCTACCCGGAGTATTTAGCTGATGAGCCCGAATGGGCTTTAAGGGCGCAACAAGTTGCAGACCGCTTTTTCGAACTCACCCAGTTTATCGTCAACCAATTGGACGTGACCCAGCTTGGCGCCAAACTCGACGGCCGCGCGGTATACCACCCTTCGTGCAGCCTGATCCGCAAGCTCAATGTGCGTGAAGAACCCATCAAATTGCTTGAGCAAGTAGAAGGGCTGACCCTGCTTCCTATTAACCACCAGGAAACCTGCTGCGGCTTCGGGGGCACCTTCTCTGTCAAGATGTCTGAAATCTCCGGCGAGATGGTCAAAGAGAAAGTCAGCCATATCAGTGCCGTCGAACCTGATTACCTGATCGGCGCAGATATCAGCTGCCTGATGAATATCGGGGGCCGTATCAGCCGTGAAGGCAAGCCCATCAAAGTCATGCACATCGTTGATGTGTTGATGAGTCGCTGAGGGAGGAAGCACAATGTCGATGAAAACCAGCAGCACCCATTTCAAACAGCGTATCGAAGTACAGATGCAAGATACCTTTATGCGTGAATCAGTCGCTAATGCGCAAACCCGGATGTTCACCAACCGTCAGGTTGCTGCCGATAAGCTGGGGAACTGGGAGCAATGGCGTGAGATGGGTATGGACATCCGCAACCATGTTCTCGAACATCTGGATTACTACCTCCACCAACTGAGCGAAAGTGTCAGCCGTAATGGTGGCAAGGTGTTCTTTGCCCAAACCGCCGAAGAGGCCACCGCTTATATCGAATCCATCATCAAGGAAAAGAATGCCAAGAAAGTGGTCAAATCCAAATCCATGGTGACCGAGGAAATCAGCCTCAATGCGATGATTGAGCGCAATGGCTGTGATGTGGTCGAAACCGACCTTGGCGAATATATCTTGCAAGTGGATGACTACGACGCCCCGTCACATATCGTGGTGCCGGCACTGCACAAAAACCGCTACCAAATCCGCGATATCTTCCGCGACAAAATTGGTTATCAAGGCAGTGAGGAGCCAGAAGCCCTCACCCGCTATGTACGAGACTATATCCGGCACGACTTCCTCGAAGCTGACATCGGCATAACCGGGTGTAACTTTGCGGTAGCCGAATCGGGGACAGTGACACTGGTGACCAACGAGGGGAATGCCCGCCTCGCCACCAGCTTGCCAAAGACCCATATTGCGGTAATGGGTATGGAGCGGATCGTCCCGACCTTCGAAGAGTTGGATATAGTGATCAGCCTGCTATGCCGCAGTGCGGTCGGACTGCCATTGACCGGTTATGTCACCGCCCTGACTGGCCCGAGGGAAGAGGGGCAACTTGATGGGCCGGAAGAGTTTCATTTAGTCATCGTTGATAATGGTCGCTCTGATATTTTGGGATCGGAGTTCAAAGATATCCTGCGCTGCGTGCGTTGTGCCGCCTGTGTCAACACCTGCCCGGCCTACCGCCATATTGGTGGCCAGTCATACGGTTCAATCTATTCAGGCCCAATAGGCGCGGTATTGTCGCCATTACTCGGTGGCTATGAGGACTTCAAAGAGCTGCCTTACGCCTGCAGCCTCTGCAAGGCTTGCCATGATGTCTGCCCGGTTAAAATTCCACTGTCGGACCTATTGCTCAAGCACCGGCAGAAAATGGCAGAACAAGGCATGACCCCGCTCTCTGAGCGGATGAGTGTAGCCGCATTCAATATCATCAATGCCAAGCCAATCCTATGGGATAAGACCGTGAAAGTCGGTGCTACCCTAGCAAGTGGTCTGATAAGAAACGGTAAGTTACCCCTGCAGGTCGGTGCGATCGGTGAATGGACGGAAGCAAGAGATCTTCCCCAGCCAGATGGCCAATCCTTCCGTAGCTGGTTTAAAAACAGACAATCTACCCCGGAGTCTTGAACATGAGCGATATCATCAACCGCGACCGATTTCTCGATAACATCGCTGCCAAGCTGGGGCGACCACGGCAAACAACGCCTGTTGAACGTCCAGCACTCCGCTATACCTGCCATCACGACGTGATGGCCGGGAAAAGCCGCGATGAGCTCAAGCAAATCCTGATTGATTACACCCATAAGGCGCTGGGAGCACATGCGTTAGTCACCACACAGGCCGGGCTAACGGAAACTCTGCGTCAAGTTTGTGCAGGTTACTGTTTAGATGAAACGGCTGCCAGCCCTACGAATAACCCATCAACAGCGCCAAGCGAAACGCTGGTATCGGCCGATCCGCGCCTGCTCGAATTGTTTGACCCCGAGCAGCTAGATACTGAAGAGCATGTTGTCCATGTGTGGAATACCCAACTTGGCTACGGACCGAATATCGAGATTGCTGAGCGGGCCAAGGTCGGTATCGTCTATGCCGAGCAGGCGCTGGCTGAATCCGGCACTATGGTGCTGTATAGCCAACCGGCACAAGGGCGAGCTATCAGTTTGCTGCCTGAGGCTTCTGTGTTTGTGGTACCCAAAAGTGCATTGGTTGCCCGCCTGACCCAAGCCACTGCCGAGTTGCACAAGAAAGCCCAGCAAGGGGAGCGGCTACCGTCCTGCGTTAACTTTATATCAGGACCAAGTTCGACGGCAGATATCGAACTGATCAAAGTGGTCGGCGTTCATGGCCCAGTCTATGCCACCTATGTCATTATTGATGACCTATAACAGACAGTAAAAGTAGGTATTCATGGCGCAGATTGATGATCTGGTGCTTTTTGCCCAAGTTATCGAGCACGGCTCTTTCAGCAAGGTTGCTGAGCTCAACAACATCACCAAATCCGTGGTGAGCAAGCGGATCAGCAAACTTGAGCAAGAGTTAGGGGTACAGTTGATGTACCGGACCACCCGCAGGCTGACATTGACCGAACCGGGTTCAATCTTATATCAGCGGGCCAAGGAAGTTCGTCAGGTTGCGCAATCTGCCTTTGACTCGGTAACCGGGTACAGTGAAGCCCTGTCGGGACATATCCGTGTTTCCGTACCGACCATCTCCGGCGAGTTATTATTGTCAAAAGCCCTGTCTGACTTTTGCCAAAACCATCCCGGCCTAACCATTGATATGTCGATGGACAACCAGTTTGTCGACTTGGTCGCACAAAACTATGACTTGGTGATTAGGACTGGCTACCTTGAGGATTCCAGCCTGATCGCCCGCCATATTTTCAATTCAAGGTGGGTGATTTGTGCAACGCCAGGCTACCTAGAGCAATTCGGCGTCCCCGAGTCACCAAAGGCACTCAAACACCATAACTGCCTCGGTTATACCCAGCAAAGTACGGGGCCGTTTGACTGGCTATTCCTGCGTAATACCGACGATACCTACACCATGAAAGTGAATGGTAACTTCTCCAGCGACAATGCGGCAGGCCTTCGCAAGGCGGCACTGGCCGGCAACGGTGTCGCCTACCTGCCGACCTGTTTGGTCTATGACGATCTACAAAATGGGGATTTGGTCGAGTTGTTGCCGGAACATGCCGGCAAAGTGGTGGGGATCTATGCGGTCTACCCTTATACCAAGCAACCGCCCAAACGTATCCAAGCCCTGATTGAACACATTCGTGAACACTACATGGCAATGAAAGAACGGTTCTAGATCTTAGTTCTTGACTCTAGGTTTCAGGATCTAGAATCTAGGTTCTATTACGGCACATTTCGGCAGGGAACGACAACTGGACCATCACATGGCGCTTAAACAGTTCGTCATAGCCCTGCTCATCCAACGCTTTTTGCATACAGTGCAACCACACTTCTTTCTCTGCTACCCCAATAGCAAGATGACGATGGGCACCGGGTAGGTTCATCATGCCGAACTTCTCTTCGTAGCGGGCTGGACCGCCAAGCCAACCAACAAGAAAGGTGGTCAACTTCTCAATAGACTCGCTGAGGTCGTCATCGTGCATCTCGCGCACTTTCTTCGCCTGCGGTAAGGTATCCATGTGGCGGTAGAATGATTCGACCAAAGCCCGGACGCCCTCCTCACCACCAGCGGCTTCAAAGGCAACTCCTGCTACCGTGTAATCCGGCGCGGTTCTCTCTTGTACTGTGTAATCATTGGGTCTGTATGGCTTCATGTTCAACTACAACTGTCTGCTAACACTTTCAGATTTATCAATTATACGGGAAATCTGCAGTCCGGCGCTGTGTTACATCTCAGAAACCAGTGTCAAAGTACATTGTGATGATAAAGCGGGAAAAGACAGGAACTGACTTCGCAGTGACTGGAAAAAGGTAAAACTAACCCGCCATAGGCGGCGGGTTAGAGCGGGATAGAACTTTAAGTTTCAATGATCGGACCACCAAATGCGGTTACCGGCGGTACCTCACCTTTGAATTTCTCGATATCTGCCACTACGGTGTTGGCACTGGTTGCCTGGGCTAATTCTGACGAGCCGACATCCATAGTAAGGGTGTTAGGATCGCCATAGGTATCAATCGCCCCCAACTTCTCGCTAAGCGGTCCATACCATGCCCCCTCGTGAATACGTATTACACCCGGTGGGTAATCATCGGAGACCACTGCCCCTGCCAATAACTGGCCACGGTCGTTAAATACCCTGACCAGATCACCATCATTGATACCACGGGCTTTGGCATCTTCAGGGCTGATATACACCGGCTCACGATCTTGAACCGCATAGGTGGCCCGGTATTCATCCGATTCACACATCTGCGAGTGTAAACGCTTGTCAGGGTGGCAAGATTGCAACCAAAGCGGATACTTGTCTGAGCCCGGCCCACCGTGCGAACGCTCGGCTTTTTCAAACCACATCGGGTGGCCTTGACAGTGCTCGTAGTTATAACTGGCTATCTTACGACTGTAGATTTCAATAAACCCTGACGGTGTACCGAGCGGGTTGATCTCAGGGTCTTCGCGGAAATCGGCATGACGGACAAAGTTTTTACCTTCACCAAAGTCGACCCAGCCTGCCTCACCTACTTCCCAGAACTCATCAAATTCCGGCATTTCAAAGTTGGCTTTATTCGCCTCACGGCATTCGTCATAGAGCGAGCGTACCCACTCCATTTCATCCATACCACGGGTATATTCCTTGTTGCGGCCAAAACGGCGACAGAAGTCGGTAAAGATCTCAAAGTCGGTGCGTGACTGGTAAAGCGGATCCACCAACTTATGCATCGCTAGTACACCGGTACCCGAATAAGCCCCATACAAGTCGATATCGTTTCGCTCAAATTGGGTACAAGCAGGCAGCACAATATCGGAGAAACGGCAGGTCGCTGTCCAGGCAAAATCAATCGTCACCACAGTTTGCAGTTTCTGGAAAGCCGTTTTCATCCGGTTACGGTCTTGGTGGTGGTGCCATGGGTTACAGCCACTGACCACCAGCATCTTGGTATCCGGTAACACCACTTTTGAACCGTTGTAATTAATTTCCTTACCCGGCTCGAGGATAGCATCAATCCAACGGGCAACCGGGATAGTCCGGCTGTAGCCTTTGAAGTCGTTATTATCCCACTTCGGTTTCTTACCCTCATCAACATTGCGCGGGAACCCGCCCGGTCCTGCAGCCCCTGTTGGTGGGATCCCCACCCCACTGTAATGGTGGGAATAAGAGATACCGCCACCTGGCAAGCCAATCTGGCCCAGCATGGTCGCAATAACCGCCCCCATCCAGTATGGCTGCTCACCATGTTGCTGACGCTGTACCGCCCAGCCAAAGATTATCTGGGTACGGTCTTTTGCCAATAACCGTGCGAATTCACGGATCTCATCAGCCTTCACACCACAGATAGGTTCTGCCCACTCAGGGGTTTTCTCGACGTTGTCTTTGGTTTCACCCAGCACATAAGGAATGAACTCATCAAAGCCCAAGGCATAGGTTTCGATAAATGCTTTGTCGTAGAGCTCCTCCTTGTACAAGGTATGGGCGATCGCCAACATGAAAGGTACGTCAGTCTGAGGGTTCACGTACAACTGATCACAGCCCAAGTAGTTCTGGCTTTTTGATTTAACCGGATCGACCGAGATCACTTTGATCTCGCCTTTGGCAACCTTATCCTTGAGCTGTTCATAGTACATGTAAGAGTCATGGGTCTCACACTGCCAGCCTACCTGAGTATTCTTGACAGGGTCATTAGCCCACAGGATCACGGTTTTACTGTTTTCCAGAATATCAGGCCAAGACGTCCCCTGGGCGTAAACTTCGGTCGAGCCCAGCACATAAGGCATGATGGTTTGACCTGCACCAGTCGAGTAATCCCCCACCTTGGTCATGAAGTTACCATGCATCCCCACAGCCCTTTGCATGTGGTTACCACAACTGTGGAACTGGCCGGTTTGACGCCAACCAGTCATCCCGGCATGCAGTGCCCATGGGCCGTAATCTTTCTGGATCCGCTCCAACTCGTTGTAGAAGATATCCAGTGCTTCGTCCCATGTTACCCGGACAAAGCGGTTGTTACCCCGGGTGTCACCGCTGTATTTGTGCTTCTTGAGCCAATCCAGCCGGATCATTGGATAGCGGACACGGGAAGGGTTATAGATAATCCCCTTGATTCCATTGATCATATCTGTCGGGTATTTATCCCGCTCCAGCGGTTTTATCTCGACGACCTTACCGTTATAAATTTTGGCACGGAAGGCCCCCCAATGGGAGCCGGTGGTTTTCCAAATGCCGTCTGCCGAATACGGTGACGACACCTCTTCAGCAGCACGGGCTACCGAGGTGAGTAAGCTTGGGCCAATAACGCCAACTGCGCTTGTGGTTACCAGCCCTGACAAAAATTGACGTCGACTCAGAGACATGTTCTTACCTCGCTTCGCTTCTTTTAATGGCCGCCATCAGAGAAATCTGATGAATGTTTTTGTAGGTATTTCAGCACTAAGGCTTCACTATCACGGTCAAGGTTGACGAACGCCAACATACCGTTGAACATACCCGGCCATGTATTCGCATCGAAGTGATTTTCTGCAGGCTGTGTATGACAAGTACTACAGTTGTTGTTATAGGCAGGTCTTGCCTCAGCCCAGATTTCCTCTACATCATCAAGTAAAGACTCTTTCGGCATCCACAGTTTCACTGTCACCCGTTGCCAGCCCAAACCTGTTAATTCATCTTCTTTCTCTTCAAATTTCTCCACCAAGGTGTCACTCAAAGCCGCATCCTTACTCAGCGCTGCGGTAGGGATATTGAGGCCGAAGTCTTCGTTGATCACCCGGCCAAAACCTTTGGTTTTGCGCCAACCAGCAATTTCAACCTGCACCGCATTGTCTTTGACTTGAACCACTTTAACTTCTGATGCTGGATTGAGCTGGCCACCATCAATAGTCAGGGCTTCATCCTCAAACATAGGGAGATAACGGACACTAAAATAGTTCTCGCCTTCTTTGAAAGAGGTATTACCCGCCTTCTGAACGAGCTGCTGTACCATACCGCCGGAGAGTTCCATGTTGCCAGGCAGTTCATGGGCTATCCCTTTGTGGCAATCCATACAGCTCTGATCACGTTCTGCGGCTTGCTGCATTTGGGTGCGGGCGAGATCTGACATTTCATCCCATTTCATGCTGTCGTAGTTGTGGCAGTTTTTACACTCCAACGAACCATTGGCAGCAAAACGCTCCCACTCGTGGTTAGCAAGCTCTAGACGTTTTTCCAAAAATTTTTCCCGGGTGTTGATCGTTCCGAAAATTGCACCGTATACCTCTTTACTAGCTTGCATTTTCCGGGCGATCTTATCGGTCCAATTGTGGGGCACATGGCAATCTGGGCAGGTTGCCCTGACACCGGAATGATTCGACCAATGCACGGTCCCTTGAAGCTCTTCGTAAACGTTGTCACGCATCTCGTGGCAACCAATACAGAACTTCTCAGTATTGGTCATCTCAAGGGCAGTATTGAAGCCCCCCCAAAAAATGACCCCGGCAATGAACCCGCCAAGCGTCAGTACGCCCAAACTGATATGTACTGCTGGACGCCAAAATGTCGCCCACAGTTTTTTCAAAGCATTCATCATAGTGTTCTACCTATATCCTTTGCAGCTTTACTCTGGCGCTCATATCTCGGCAATCAAAATCACCCATGGCCAGGAGGCCCAAGGAAAAACACTTGCATTGCCCACACGATAAAACCGTAACCACCTACAATAGCGACGGCCAATATGGGAAATAGAAAAATGGTAATAAACAGAAAAGAGCGCCATTCGTACTTGGCTTTCTCTTTGTCGCTGACGGGTTCAGGGTTGCTCATTGCTTCTTTCCTTTTACCTATCTTGTTTTTTGTCTCTCAAGCAAGGCAGTTGCCTAATCCTTAAGAGCTAATTTCTGTAAGTATAGTTAAGGATCGAATCTGGACTCAGAATTGCTAAGGAAATGTCAGCCGGTAGAAGGGATTGGTGAGCAGCGTCTCAAAGAGCACAAAAAAAAGGTGCCACAAGGCACCTTTTTTTATTTTTGTTCTATGTTAATCAGCTAATTACAATGCTGCGCTGTAAATAGTCTGATTCTGCTGGTATAGCTTCAGACGCTGCTCAAAGTTAGCATAACGCTGGCCGTTTGGCTCTTCTAGCTTACCGATAGCCGTTTGCTGTGCTTCGATTGCACGGCGAAATTCTCCACATGCAGCATAGGCAGCAGCAAGGTTGTCGTAGTCACCCGCATCACCTGTGCCATTACGGTTTAGCACTTGCTTAGCCAATTTCAGGGCACGCTCGCCATCACGCATACGCTCGTCAGAACATGTCGCATACAACCATACCAAGTTACGCTTTGATTCCAATGAGCCGCCGTTGGCCGCTTCGTTGAACCACTTGATAGCATTGCCGCAGTCGACAGATCCCGTCGCGCCTGACGCATAGTACATACCAAGCTCAACCATTGCAGGTACATCGCCTTCGTTAGCCGCTTCGGTATACCAATGAACAGCTTGCTGGTGATCGCGTGGCAATACCTCACCCTTCTTGAACAGGTCGCCAATCAAGGTTTTTACTTCCGGCATATCGACAGCCGCTTTTTCTAACCAGTACATGCCTTTTAGCGGGTCGGCTTTCAGGCCATTGCTACCTTCAAGGTAAGCACGCCCCAAAAACAGCTGCATATTTTTATCACCCTGCTCAGCTTCAAGCTCTACATAATTCAAGGTAGACAGCAGGTGGTGCTCAGGAGAAGTGGTTACAGAAGCATTGGCTGTTGTTGCGCCTAAAGCGACCAGGCCGAAGATGGCACCGAATACAACGTTTTTCAGGGTCATAGTAGCTGGCATATCTCAGTCTCTTTCAAAGCGATTGCGGTTTCTGGGTATGAAATTTAAAGAAGTAAAGGTCAAAAAACAACCACTAAATAGTAGACGGCAGAGACTAGAAAGGATGACATTTCGGCGTAATATTATTCCTGTCAGCAACTTAACGCTCACAAAAAAATATAGCTAAAAATCAAAAATGAGAGATAGATCCGATTTACATATACTACAAGATACGGATATTTGCTGAATAAAAGCTTGATAGCAGAAGAATATATCGAGACAGGTAAATCGCCCTGTACAAACAAAAACAGCCAGAGCAATCTGGCTGTTTCCGGTTTTACTTTTAACTTTAAACAGTTAGCACATTACAGGTTGCGGTAGATCTTTTCACCCGCACTGATGTACTGGCCTTGGTGGTAAGAGGTATCACCATCTAGGTCGATATCCAGGTCAATTTCATTTGGCAGATCCAACAGTGCATCACACACCAACACCACATCGTATTCGCCTTCTGGCACATACTGCATCTCATAAGTGTTGTCGTCAGCGACTTGAGCTGTCTTGACTGGCGGATAGTCTGAGCCTAAATCACCATACTCAGGGGTATCGGCTTCATAGAGATACACATAGGCATCTTTTGCTGAAGTGCTACATGCCGATACGTCAATATCACCGAACAAGGTACCAGCAGTGATGTTGTCTACCACCTTGAAGCCTTCACTTTTTAACTGGTACGCCTGCTCAACTAATTGGATCATACTCTTGAGATCAAACGTCATAGTGAAGGTTGTCGGTACGTCAATATTGATATCCAGACCATCAAACTTCAGGTCATCAACAATATCCATCTTCATCTTGTCAACTGGATTACCAACATAGGAATAAGGGGTATCCAAGAAGTCGCCGTAGCTCCCCTGCAGGATAGAGAGTGCCATGCCGGTATACTCACCAACAGGCAACAGTTGCTCGGAGATCAAATTGACCAAATCCACCCCAGTGACATCATACAAGTCGATGACAATAAACTTTGGATAGCCATCGTTATCAACTGGGATATCCGAATCTGCTGGGATACATTGTGTCGAATTGACCCCATATGGATCAGTCATTGATTTTGTTGTCCACTCAATGATGGTTCCAGCAAGATCTGTTACTTGTACTGCATCAATGGCTACACATGCTTGTAGGTCATCTGCCCCCTTAGGTACCTCGTTCGGTGGCATAGAAACATCCACCGATACTGGCACTGAATCATCCTGGTTTGGTGCTGCATCATTGTTCGCTATAGTTGAAGCAGCCCCATCGGAATCACTACACCCGGCCACAATGAGCGTGGCGAGCACTGGTAATATTATTTTTTTCATGTCATCACCCCTACGACAAATAAAAACTGGCCTGTACCAAACCAACATGCTGGCCGCTTAGTGTTTGGCTATGTATTTTTTGTGTCATGCCGGATCAAAACTGAGCAGCTAGCAAAGCCCTGTTTTGTTCTGGCTGACAAGTGGCCGAATCTGACAGTTAAAATTTTAGGCGGATATGGAAGGGCAAAAAATTTATCGTTAGGGTAATTAAGTAATGAGAAAAAGTTCTTATCTTCAAGACGAAAAAAGCCGGTCATTAGACCGGCTTTACTATATTGAAATCAGCTGAAGTGCGGTTATACCGGATCCAACTCCAGCATGGTCTGGATGTCGGCAGGCGCTTTTGCCTCTTGACCGAAGCCGCGTAGACCGACCACATGCACGTGCTCGCGATCTTTGAAGATCTTACGCACTAGTTTGTATGTGGTTCCTTTCTCAGGGCTGATATTTTCCGGCGCTGCGATAAGAAGCTGCATATCCAAGCGGTCACAAAGCTCAAACAGCGTTGCAATCGACTTGCCATCCAATCGCGCGGCCTCATCGAGGAACAATAGACGACATGGGATAATATCTTTGCCACGCAGGCGACGGGATTCTTCTTCCCAGCTTTGTACAACCATCAGCAGGATTGCCTGGCCAGTACCAATCGCTTCACCGGTAGACAACGCACCCGACTCAGCCTGTAGCCAACCGTCTGTACCACGGTTAACTTCGATGCTCAGCTCTAGGTAGTTACGGTAGTCCAGCAACTCTTCACCCATTACCTGCGGTGAGCGCTGACCAACATCGATGTGCGGGTTCAGGCGCTGGAACAACTTGGCAATCGCTTCAGAGAATGACAAGCGGTGGTTACCGAACAAGTCCTGGTGCTGATCTTGCTGATCGGCCAAGCCTTCTAGCAACTGCTCATGGGTTTCGCGCACTTTCACATTCAGGCGCACACCTTTGACCTGGCCAAACCCGATATTCTGCAGGCCTTGGTTGAGCATGCGGATACGGTTCTGTTCACGCTGGATGGTCTTGCGAATAATATTTGCTACCGAGTCAGAGCTGAGCGCCAAACGCTGTTCACGAGCGGTTAGCTCCTCACTAAGACGCGCCAATTCCACTTCCATCTCTTCGATCGCTTCAACCGGATCATCAGTACGGATGATGTCATGGCGAATGCGCTCACGTAGGTGCTGGTAAACCGCAATATAGAACAGGACTTTGCGCTCTGGACGGGAAACATCTTCCGAAGCACGCAGTGCATCACGTAGGTTCTCGTTATCCGCAACCGCCAAGCGCAATGCACCTAGGGATTTATCCGATAGCGAGCGCAGTTCATCAGCTGACATGTAAGCCATTTCGCGGCGATGCAGGCGACGCTCAACGTCACTCTCGCGCGCCAGACGCAGTACCGCACACCAACCGGCTTTGGCAGTAACCACAAGCTTACGGATCTCTTGGTACTCTTTGCCCACTTTACGCAGGCGCTTCACCAAGCCCTTCATTTCCAGCTCAACAGAGGTGATACCTTTCTCTAGCTGGCTACGACGGGTACGCGAAGTGTGCAAACGCTCATTCAACTCATCGCGACGCAGGCGGGCACGTTCTTCGGCTTCTACATCGGCGCGCACCCCCAGTTCCTGAAGTTCACGCTCGAACTCCTGAACCGTTTCCAGTTTCGCCTGGTGCGAACTCTTCAGTGACGCCAATAGTTGGTTGTACTGGTTAGCTTGTGAACGCGTCTGCTTCAGCGCATCACGGCAGCGGTTACGCTCACGCTCAGCCGAGGCTAGCTTGGCTTTTAACTGCTCATTCAGCTCAGAACTCTTGTTGAGCATGTCGACAGAGTCGGCGTAGCCAAAGTGGTGGCGACGCTCAGCCAAATCGGCAACGGCGAAGATCTTCGCTTTCAGGGCCTGAAGCTGCTTGTCGGCATCATCATAGCTGATCTGCAAGGCATCAAACTGCTGCGGGTCGGCATCGAGAGCCGTAACAAGCGATTCAAGTTCAGTAATCGCTTTACCGTGGCGGTTAAGGTACTGGCGGGCTTCATCCAGCTGTGACAGTTGCTGCTGCACTTCGTCAAAGCGTGCTTGCAGAGTGTCATCTTCAAGCAGGTTAACCAACGGGTTGATTTTACCCAATAGGCTAAGCGCTTCACGGGCCGCCGTTAGCTGGCTGCGTTGCTGCTGCTCCTGCGCCTGAGACTCAGAAAGTTGGCGGCTTACCTGATTACGCTTATCGCGGGCAACTTTTAGCGCCGCTTCCGGATCGTCGCTAAAGGCAACAGCCATATGAGTAGCAACAAAACTGTTGAAACTCTGGTACAAGCGCTGAAGCTTCTGCGAGTCGAAAGACGCCTTAGCGTGATCTTCAACCAGCTGTTCACGCTCCTCACGAAGGTGCTCAAGGCGCTGCTCACGGGCGGCACGGCCAAACAATGGCACTTTCGGGAAGCGAGAGTAACGCAGTTGGCGGTCGTTAAGGTGGACGCATACCGCATCTTCTAGCTCATCGACATCGAAACCGCTGTCGTCGAATGAGTCAGCATCACCTTCGATGATGTATAGGTCATCCGGGCAGTCATCCAGCGCAACAAGCTTTTCTTTGATGCCTTTTAGATCCGGCACCACGATAGCGTGACGGGCCGGGCCATACATGGCACTGAAGTAAGGGGCATCAGCCAGGGTAATATCATCGTAGATTTCAGACAGCAGGCTACCGCCCAAGGTATCGGCAAGAGCACGCAGGCGTGAATCATCACTACCGCCCGGCTGGGCCAGACGCTCGATATCCAAATCAATCTGTTGCTTGCGGGCAGCCAGCTTGTCACGGGTCGCAGACGCTTCACGCTCTTTGTCCAGTGTCAGCTGCATCGCTTCCATCACCGCCTGGCTATCGTAAAGCTCACGCTCTGATTGCTCAGACAACTTTTCCAATGCATCAGAAGCGGCAATCCAAGCCGGTGCGGCCGCTTCTAGCGTTGAGATCTGGCTAGTGAGCTGCTGCTCCTGGCGGCGCATGTCATTGCGCTGCTCCACCAAGACTTCCTGCTGTTGCTCCAGCTCTTCCAAGGTCGCTTCATGGCGAGCCTGCTCTTCAGCCAGTGCCAGTTCACCGTCAAGCTCAACCGCAAAACGCTTAGCATAGGTTTCAGCCAACTCAATTGCTTGACGCTGATTACGCACTGCACGCTCAAGGTCGCGGTACTGGGCTTTGAGCTGATCGCTACGCTCAGTAATTGCACCTAGCTGACGGGCTTTGGCAATCAGTTCACGGGCTTTGCTACCGGCTTCTGCACGCTCGATTGAGCCCGCAATTGTGGTGACAATCTGCAGGCCTTTTTCAAACTGCTGCGCCGCTGCCGACGACATATCCAGTTTGTGCTTAAGGGCTAGCAGGGCCGTTGTTTGGGTTTCCTGATCTTGTTTCAACTGGGCAAGGTAAGGCACAGCCTGATCGGCCAGCATCTGGTGCTCACCGGTAATATCACGCGCTTTTTCCAGTGCCTGTACCGCTTGCTGGTATTGCAGGGCACGGGTCTGCTGCATATCCAGCGCTTGCTGGTAATCTGCCAGTTGAGTTTTCAGGCTATCGACTTCTTCTTCCGTCAGTAGTGCCTGCTCTTCAGCCATGGCAAGTTGCTCGGCGGCTTCTTCAACCACCATCACCTGCTCTTCAAGGCGTTCTGTCAGCTCTTCCAGATCTTCACGGTAACGTTCAATCTTCTCCTGCTGACGTACTGCAGTTTGTACTAGCTGAAGATGATCAGAAGCCGCTTGGTGATCCTGCTCCAGCGCACCTTCACGCTCAGTCAGTTCATCCAACTCAGCGGTCATGTTGGTCAGAGAAGCCTGCTGATCATCCAAGCTCTTGCGCGAACCCATTAGTTCGCCGCGTAAACCCAGCGTTTTTTCCAGCTTCTGGCGACGTTCGTTGGCATGGCGCATGTAGTCAGCCGCCACGTAGTTGGTCGCTTCAGTGATCAGGTGCTTAAACAGGTCACGGTCACTCTGAGTCAACTTGATCGCTTCTAGCGTCATACGGTTTTCGCGCAGCGCCGCTTCCATATCCTGAAATGCTTTTTTCACGCCGCTGTTATGTGGCAACAAGTAGTCGCGCAATGAACGGGTAATCGCACTGGAGATACCACCGTATAACGAGGCTTCGATCAAACGGTAGAATTTAGAGCGGTCAGTACTGTTACGCAATTTCTTCGGCAGCACGCCGAACTCGAACATCTGGACATGGTAGTCCGTCACTGAGTTGAAAGCTTTGAACACCACGCCTTCGTATTCACTGCTTACCAACTCTTTAACTTCGTTGATTTGGCGAACGCGTGCCTGGTTATCAGACAGGGTCTCTACCAGTACTTCGGTCGGTTTAACGTGCGACGGCAAGCCTTGGATAATGAACGGCTTGATGTCTACTTTCTTGTCACGTCCGGCAACCTGCTGCAGTTTTACTGCAAAAATGATGCGCTGGTTCTTTGAGTTCACCACATCCAATGCCGAGTAACAGGTACCCGGCTTGAGCTTACCGTGCAGGCCCTTGTCACGGGATGCATTGGAGCTACCCGCTTCGGTGGTATTACGGAAATGGAGCAGGCTCTGATCCGGAATAAGGGATGTGATAAATGCCGCCATGGTGGTCGACTTACCGGCACCATTACCACCCGATAGCGTAGTTACCAGGTTATCGATATCAAATGTACGGGCAAAGAAGCCATTCCAGTTGACCATGGTCAACGATTGATACTTACCGCGTTCCATTAGGCTTCACCCTCCAAACCGGCTTTGTCTAACTCTTGTTCTTGTGTGTCATCCGTTTGCAGCAAGCTTGACTGGCTTGGCTCCTGCTGATGCACCACAACCGCTTCACCGTCGCGGATCAGGCGCATTTGCGCTTCACGCACATCGTCACCGACACGCACATCAGCACCGAAACGGAATACCGCTTCACTGATACGGAACTTACCGTTTTCACCAATTGGGATGATCATGCCAAGGCGGCGCAGACGACGCAGCGAAGTCTTGGTCTTATCGAACAGCTTTTCTCGGTCAAGATCAGAGCCTGTCGCACGGTTGGTTACCATCTTCATCAGCTTCTTCTCGTCAGCCAATGACATCAGCTCTTCGAAAAGCTCTTGGTTAGTAAAAATACCTTCGTGCGCCAATCGCTCAGGGCTAAGGTAAAGGAAACACAATACCTTACCCACCAGCATATCGAGCTCGGTCAATACCGAACGGCTGATCAAAGAGGTCGAGCGTGGGCGCAGGTAGAAAAAACCTTCCGGTGCACGAACCAGTTCGGCGTTGTAGCGCTTGTAAAACATCGCTAGCTCCTGCTCGAATTCAATCAGCAGGGCATGGTTGTCCAAATCTTCGCTGGAAATATGGCGACCAGAGCGAAGGGCATTATCCAGTGCCGGGAAAAGCGGGTTGGCAATCGCCTTGGCCAGCTTTTCAGGCATAAATTCTTCAATATTTGTCAATGACATTTGCTTGTACCTTGGCTCCGTAGTCATTAATAGCTTCCCAATCAGGCTGGATGGCATTGAAGTCCGACTCGGAATAACCCAGTCGAACAGCCTGATCAATCACCAGACGCGCCATATCGAAATGCTGCGCATGTGGGTGCTGAGCCAAATAATCTTTAAGAAGCAAACTCAAGTTAATTGCAGCGCCGGTTTCTTTATGGGCTTGCAACATCGCGGCAATTTGTTCTGCCAGTTGGTCATTGACCAGATCCAGCTCTTCAAATTCCATTTCTTCCGGCACGATACCGGTCACTTCATCATCACGCAGGACCAACGCCTCATCACGCATATCGAGCAACCGCTCGGCATCGGCATAAGTCAGCATCCACGGTGCGTCGAAGTAGTCTTTTACCGACTGGCGCAAGCGCTGGCTGAAGGCGCGGTTCTTGTCCATGTCGATAGCAGTACGAATAAATTTATGGACGTGGCGATCGTAGCCAATCCACAAGTCAATCGCTTGTTGCCCCCAGTTGATGATGCGGTCCAACTTGGCTTGCAAGTTAAATACCATGGCATCAACAAACTCCAGATCCGGGTTGCCCTGAATCTCTTCCTGGATAATCAACAACTGGGTCTGCAACTGGTCACCCGCCGCCTGCAAGGTATCCTGCAGCTCTCGCAAGGTGCTTGAGGTTTCGTTCAGCAGGGTTTCACAGCTACTGATTGCTGCGCGCCAGTCCTGGTTCAGCAGCTCGGCAATATCTTGCTTCACCTGTTGCTGCTGCTCGTCCATGGTGCGTTGGTTGAGATCGATACGGTCAAAGATCTCGGCCACTGAATATTTCAGTACCGCATGAACGTTTTGGCGCCAGTGTTTCTCGTCGCCGCCTTCCTGCGCTGCCGTGGCTGCCTTGTTAATTTCATCGGCTACCATAGCAAGCTGAATAGAAAGTTTCAGCGTTGAATACTCGCGGTGGCGGGCATAATAATCGGTGATCCCGAGGGCCAATGGACTCAAACGGTAAATACTGGCACCGTCGGTGACCTCACTGGTAAAGCGGGAAATCAGGCGTTGGCGAACCAACTCATTAATGGCGTTGTTGGCACGGAAGGCCACGGTTTCCGGTGTCTGTTCGAACATATCGCTGACAATGCGAAATGCATCGATCAATTCACCTTCCCCTAATTCTTCATCAAAACGATCGCCGCTCAACACGGCAATCGCCAACAGAAACGCCAGTCGTTCGGTTGGTAGGTTAAGCTCAAACTCATGCTGCTTAACCCAGTTGACCAACTCGGGAACGGTCTGGGTTACTTCACTCATCCGTTGTCCTTATTGCTTTTGTATTTCTCAGTCTCTGAACCTAATAACGGCTTTTGCGCGTAAACATGTATATACCGGCCCAAAGACAAATAAGGTTCCTGACGGCAAAGTTTTTGCTCCATCGCCAGTACCTGTTCAAAACTGTAATCCCCGACCATGGTTGTTTGCATATAGTCGTGGAATGTACGTACTCCGGTTTTACCTAAAATGTTAAAACCTGCGCTTTCAAGCCAACTGTAGACCTCATCAGGTTTGATCCCATGAAGTGGTTGAAGCTTGAAACGCTTCCTATGCGGCATCCCTTCTTCAATATGGGTCAGGTTGCCACAAATTAAGTTCTTAAACAGCAGGCCATTATAGTTGTAGAACATAACGGAAATAATACCGCCTGGTCTAACTTGCTCTAGAAGGTACTCTAGCGCTGCCTGCGGATCGGCCAACCACTCCATTACGGCATGGAACAGGACCAGATCAACCTGGCTATCGAGATGCTCCCCGATCTCCTGAACCGGGCTATGAACCAATCGATACTGCTCAAGCAGGCCGTTTTTAGCAATATCTTGCTCAGCAAGCTTAAGCATTTCGCTAGAAAGATCACATAAAGTAACGTGATGCCCTAGCTCTGCCACCTTTTGTGACAGTTGGCCAACACCCCCACCCGCATCCAACAGGTGCAGTGGTTTATCGCTCTTCAATAGGGCTAAAATTTGCTCAAGATCTTCCCAAACAACCGTTTGACGGATTTGGCCTTTGCCAGTTCCGTAAATATTTTTTGCAAATTTTTGCGCTAAGTCGTCAAAATTTCGATCTTCGATCACGTCAGCTTTACGTTATGATAGCGGTTCTAAAAATGTGGCTTATTTTCTCACAAGCGATAAAGGAATAAAGGCTTGTGGTGCTTTTTCGAGCTCAACTGCTGATTTTTCGGACTACATTGCATGTTTGAACTAAAAAAAATTGTCTCTGCTTTTCTTATGCCCCTACCAGCTATGCTCATGCTTGGCTTGTTTGGCCTACTAATACTCTGGTTTACCCGCCGCAAAGGACTGGCAAGCTTTTTCATTAGCTTTGCTTTCTTGGGGATATTCCTCGTTTCCTTCCAGCCCGTCGCGACAAGCCTACTGCGCCCATTGGAAAAAGCCTACCCGCCTTACGTGCCTTCAGGTCAAACGGTGGACTATGTTATGGTGCTAGGAAGCGGTCATGTGATTGATCATGCGATGCCAATCACCTCACAACTTTCACGTACAGCGCTAATGCGTTTGAACGAAGGGATGCGAATCCATCGCCTATTCCCTGGCTCAAAACTGATTTTGTCAGGCTACGGTGGTGGTACCAATATCAGTCAAGCCCGAATGATGGCCAAGGTTGCCCTGGCGTTGGGGGTCAATAAAAACGACATTTTGCTGCTCGAAACGGCCAAAGATACCTGGGAGGAAGCATTCCAAGCCGCCTCTGTCGTTGGCGATGACAAGCTCGTTATTGTGACTTCGGCAAGCCATATGACAAGGGCGATGGGTGAATTCCATAAAGTTGGATTGAGCCCGACAGCGGCCCCAACCAACTTCCTTGCCAGTAATAAAATCGAGCAACCATGGGAACGCTATCGCCCACAGGCAAAATATCTCGAGCAGACTGAACGTTACTGGCACGAAACCCTGGGTAAATGGTGGCAAGAATTGCGCACTATGGCAGGTGAAGAAGAAATCGCTACTCAATAATACCTTCCTTCTATTATCGCCCCGCTGGCTGCATAAGCTGGCGGGCTAATTCTAATAGCGTCACCTTTCCTGCACCTGAGCCACCTTATCTCTTTAGCAAAGCGACAACTCCTGCCCAGAGCTTAAGGCTCCAAGCCTATTTTTCTCCCATATTTCACCAAATATGCTTAACGTTTAAGCTATATGATTTTTAGATCTATTAAATACCCATTACTCATATCTAAAACTATCGAAATTGATTCAGCTTTTACGAGTCGCATCATACTATTGCAGCCAATTAGTGATTGATGACTTTGCAAATCGGAATTGCAAATTAATGACAACGGTAGGATTAGGTTCGATGTTCCAGATACTCAACTTGGCGGTCTTCGCCATTATTATTGCCCTGTTGGTAAAACAACAAAAATCAGAACAAACACTATCCAAGCGAGTATTTACCGCTCTGGGTTTAGGTGTACTTTTCGGTGGTGCGCTACAGCTTATTTACGGTGGTGGTAGTGATGTCATCGCTGGCACGCTGGACTACGTCAACATTGTTGGCGCCGGTTATGTGAGCCTGTTGAAGATGATCATCATGCCGTTGATCACCGTGTCCATCATTGGCGCGATTATCAAAGTAAAAGATTCTGGCTCACTGGGTAAAATCTCTGGCTTGAGTATCGGTATCCTGCTGGCAACGACAGCCGCTTCTGCCCTTATCGGTATCCTTATCAGCAGCATGTTTGGCCTAAGTGCTGAAGGCATTGTTCAGGGTGCGCGCGAGATCGCCCGTGGTGAGATGTTGGAAACTCGCCTGACGTCAGTAGAGGCCATGTCTTTTGCTGACATGATTATCTCTTTCTTCCCTGCGAACCCATTTGCTGACTTAGCCGGTAGCCGTCCAACATCAACTATTGCTGTCGTAATTTTCTCAGCCTTTGTGGGGGTTGCTGGACTCACGGTGATCCGCACCCAGCCAGAACTGGGCGCGAGCTTCGAGCGCTTCATCAATGTTGCCCAAGAGGTCGTCCGTACCCTGGTCCGCATGGTACTGAGCCTGACGCCTTATGGTGTTCTAGCCCTGATGACCAAGGTTGTTGCAGGTTCAAACTATGACGATATCCTTAGCCTGATTAACTTTGTGGTTGCCTCTTACGTCGGCCTTGGGCTCATCCTCGTGATGCACCTTGTGCTGGTGACCTTCGTTGGCGTTAACCCAATCCGTTACCTGAAGAAAATCCTGCCAGTACTGACTTTTGCGTTCACTTCGCGCTCGAGCGCCGGTACGATTCCGCTAAACGTTGAAACTCAGGTTAAGAAACTGGGTAATGGCGATGCAGTATCGAACTTCTCGGCTTCATTTGGTGCCACTATGGGTCAAAACGGCTGTGCCGGTCTTTACCCAGCGATGCTGGCAGTAATGATTGCCCCGACTGTTGGTATTAACCCTCTTGATCCGGGCTTTATGCTGACCTTGATTGCGATTGTAACCATTAGCTCGTTCGGTATTGCCGGTGTTGGTGGTGGCGCGACTTTCGCAGCCCTGATTGTCCTATCTGCTCTGGATATGCCTGTTGCACTTGCTGGCCTCCTGATCTCTATCGAACCTCTAATCGATATGGGCCGTACTGCGGTCAACGTAAGCGGCGCGATGACTGCGGGTACAATTACCTCCCGCGTACTAGGCCAAGCTGACGATAGCCTGTTCGAAGCTGAAGACGATATCGAAGAGCAAACAGCGAAAGCGTAGGAACTAGGAACTAGGAACTAGGAACTAAAAAATGCCACCCTCATAACGACGGGTGGCATTTTTGTATTCAAAATTCATCAAAGCCCCCCTCTTAGAATCAAAAGATAAAATACTCAGTGAAATTTCGGTTTCGATCGGTAGAATACGCCTCTTGCCATACAATATGGCATTAACAGTTTTTTACTTACCCTATTTCACACACTGAGTTTCAATGCGTAACCCCGTCAACCAAGCCATCGTTCTACTCGTTGCTGCAAATTTGCTCGCTTCCTTCTCGGATGTTTCTCTGAAAATCCTCAATGGTGAAGTGCCCACTTTCCAGTATGTCTTCATCCGCCAGTTGCTCAGTGTGGTCATGCTGCTGCCGTTCTGGCTAAAACTCCCTGTGGCAAAACGCCAGCAGGGGTGCTGCAAAATCGCCTTCTGGCGTGCCCAATTAATCTTGATGGGTAGCGCCTGTGCTATGGTCGCGATTACCTTCTTGCCGCTGGCGACCGCCAATGCCATGTTCTACGTCGGGCCTCTGTTGATGTTGCCGCTTTCCATCTTCTTACTAAAGGAAACGCCACCGCGTTCCAAGGTTATTGCGACGACGATAGGCTTTGCAGGTGTGTTGGTAGTATTACGCCCTGAACATTTCCACTGGGCAGCGATTGTTGGCCTTGGTAGTGCCTTGGCTATGGGACTGGGCAATATCTTGATCCGTAAACTGCCAAAAGATCAGCACCTGATTTCAACACTATTCTGGACCGGCGTGATGACACTGCCACTATCGCTACTGTTGGCATTGCCTCAATGGACCAACATAGAGTGGCGGCATATTGGTTGGATCATGGCAATTAACCTGTTTGTGTTGGGATATCATGCCTTGGTGGTCATCGGCTACAAGAAGGCTGCTGCGGGACAAATTGCCCTGGCAGAGTATTCGGGGCTGGTGTTTGTCACCGCCTTCGGGGTGATGTGGTTTGATGAGATCCCTGATCTGCTGACAGTATTCGGGATCTTGCTGATCGTGGTGCCAATGATGCCAATCAACTGGAAGCGTATATTCAAAAGCAAAACCCGCACAGCAGTTAGCGAGCCTTAATCCCATAATAAAAACGGGAGGCATTTGCCTCCCGCTTATCAATTTGGACGAATTAAACCTGTAAGGCTACCCGACCAGCTGGCGCACTTTTTCCAGATCTTCAGGCGTATCAACCCCTGCCGGCGGCGCATCAATCGCCACATCAACGTGGATTTTCTCGCCGTACCACAACACACGAAGTTGCTCTAGTGCTTCGATTTTCTCCAGCGTGCTCGGCTCCCAGTTGATGTAGGTATTGATAAACCCTGCACGATAAGCATAGATACCTATATGACGCATCAAGTTCTGGTGGATTTCCTGCGGACGCTTAGCGAAGTTATCGCGATCCCATGGAATAGAAGCACGGCTGAAGTAAAGTGCGTAGCCGTCTTTATCGGTTACCACTTTAACCGCATTTGGATTGAACACTTCATCAGCATGGTCGATTTCAACAGCCAATGTCGCCATAGGTGCCTTGCTGCCTGCAAGGTTCGTCGCAACCTGTCGGATAATGCTCTCAGGGATCAGCGGCTCGTCACCTTGGACATTAACCACAATTTGATCATCAGCCAACTGGTATTTCTCAACCACTTCGGCCAAACGTTCAGTGCCCGACTCATGATCACTGCGGGTCATGCAGACTTCACCACCAAACCCTTTCACAGCATCAGCAATGCGCTGATCATCAGTAGCTACAATCACCTGATCAGCACAGGCTTTACTCGCCTGCTCATAAACCCACTGGATCATTGGCTTGCCAGCAATATCAGCCAACGGCTTACCCGGTAAACGCGATGACTGGTAACGGGCCGGAATAATCACAGTAAAAGACATTATTTCACCTCTTCAGAGCTCAGAGTACGCGCCTCTGGCTCAAGCAGCACGGGGATACCATCTTTAATAGGATATGCCAGACGATCAAATTTGCAGATCAGCTCATTTTTGTCTTTGTCGAAGTTCAATTTACCTTTGCATACTGGGCATGCAACGATTTCAAGCAGACGATGATCCATACTCTTCCTTTACCTCAATGATCCGGTTAATCACGCTTGCAGCCTGCTCGGTCGGCATCTCGGCATCTACCGGTAAATACCACCAATTAGGCTGGGCGAAAGTGTGGCATTTCACCGCATCTTTCTCTGTCATGACTAAGTGCTGCCCTTGTCCGGACAGCTGTTGTAATTCCTGCTCGGCGAACGCCTGGTGATCAGCAAATGGCTGACATTTCACCGGGCTAATACCGAGTTGTTTTAATGTATTAAAAAATCGGGGTGGGTGACCAATCCCTGCCATGGCAACAACTTCACCCTGCAACCGAGTTGCTTCACAACGTTCCCCCGTCACGAGATTGATAAAGTCGGAAGGCACTAATTGCATCGGGATCTCACCGTTTTGAGGGTTACCACCATTACAAATGAGGAAATCCACTTCTTGCAAACGGTCACACCCTTCGCGCAACGGCCCCATAGGAATGAGTTGCTGGTTACCAAATCGACGCTGACCGTCAATCACCACGATTTCGATATCCCTTGCCAGCGCATAGTGCTGCAGGCCATCGTCGGTGATGATCACATCGACATCTGACTCAATCAATTGAACCGCTTCTGCTCGTTTAGGGGAAACGGCAACCGGCACTCCGGTCCGGCGGTAGATAAGAACAGGCTCATCACCCGCTTCGGCTGTGGTGCTCTGGCCATCGACTAAATAGGGATAATGTGGTGCTTTTGCACCATAACCTCGGGAGACGACTCCCGGCTTAAGCCCCGCAGCCTTAAGTTGCTCCACCAACCAAACAACAACGGGCGTTTTACCATTGCCACCAGCGGTTATATTACCGACGATAACCACAGGCACCGATGGGCGGTAAGGTGTTTTCTGGCCCGATTGGTACTGTTGTCGACGGCGACGACTCACCGCGCCAAACACTTTACTCAGCGGCCATAGCAAAGGTTTTAGCACCTTCCCTGCCGGGTGGCCCTCAAACCAGATCTTTTCGATTACCGAAGCCATTATTCACCAAACTGGATTCGGTGCAACTGGGCATATGCACCATCTTGTGCCAGCAGTTCAGCATGGACACCGCGCTCAATGATTTCACCGTCATCAACCACCAAAATTTGGTCGGCATTTTCTATAGTCGACAATCGGTGGGCAATCACCAGAACCGTACGGTCTTTTTGCAACTCGTCCAGCGCTGACTGGATTGCTCGCTCCGACTCAGTATCCAGCGCCGAGGTGGCCTCATCAAGGATCAATACTGGGGCATTACGCAATAGGGCTCGGGCTATAGCTAGACGCTGGCGCTGCCCACCGGACAAGCTAACACCGTTCTCACCAATCATAGTGTCCAGGCCGTTATCCATGTCTTTAATAAAGTCCATGGCATAGGCAAGCTCTGCCGCTTTTTCGATATCTGCCCGGCTGTAGGCATCACCGCTGGCATAAGCAATGTTATTGGCAATCGTATCGTTGAACAGATGGACATTCTGGGAAACAACCGCCACCTGCTCACGCAGGTTAGCCAGTTTGTAATCGCAGATATCGTGACCATCAATGGTAATACTTCCCGAGTCAATGTCGTAAAAACGGGTCAGCAAATTGGCAATGGTACTTTTACCTGAACCCGAGCGACCTACCAAGGCAAGCGTCTGGCCTGCAGGCAAATCAAAGTTAACATTCCTCAGAGCCGGCGTGTCTTTGGTCGGGTAAGTGAAAGTAACGTCTTTGACTTGGATATCACCGTTCACGCGCTCGGCTTCATATTGACCATTGTCTTTTTCGGTTTCCAACTCCATCAAACCAAACAGGGTTTGACATGCGGCCATACCGCGCTGGAACTGAGAAGTCACGTTGGTCAGCGCCTTCAATGGGCGCATTAGACCGAACATAGAACCAAAGATCAGGGCAAAGGTACCCGGAGTCAACGACTCGCGTAGTGCTTCAGTATTGGCAAGGATTAGTACAACCACCAACGCTAATGAAGCAATAACTTGAATAACTGGATTGGCAATCGCCTGAGCAGAGACCAGTTTCATCGTTTGCTGGCGCATACGGTTACTCACGTTCTCGAAACGGTCCTGCTCAACTTGCTGACCACCGTAGCTCAACACTACTTTGTGACCTTTAAGCATTTGCTCCGCAGATGACGTCACAGACCCCATCGCATCTTGCATATTTTTGGAAATACGACGGAAGCGCTTGGACACTACCCGGATACTGATAGCAACAACAGGTGCGATAACTAGAAGGATTGCCGACAGTTGCCAGCTGTTATAAAACATGATCGCCATCAGGGCGATAATCGTTGCACCTTCGCGGACTAAGCTGACCAGAGCACCACTCGTTGCAGATGCGACCTGCTCAGAGTCATAGGTAATGCGCGATAGTAATTTGCCTGAGGACTCTTTATCGAAAAAGCCCACAGGCATTTTCATGAAGTGATTAAACATCTGGCGGCGCATACTCATCACCACATTGCCAGATACCCATGCAAGGCAATAGGTGGAAACAAAACCGCTGACCCCGCGCAGGATCATCAGACCCAATAAGTAAATTGGCATCATTGCCAGGAAATTCGACTCAATACCATCTATGCCACCGAAACTTTCATCCATCAGCGGCTTTATCATCGAGAGCATCAATGCATCACTTGCGGCGTTGATAATCAAAGCAACAACAGCGACAGCCAAGCCTGCTTTATAAAGGCTAATTGAGGGCCACAGTCGCTTAAACGTCTCCCAAGTGGTTTGATCGTTCGAAGTAGTCATGGAAACCATTTTTTCTTAAAGACAATTTTTCCATTCTACTCGCATAAATGCCGGAGACCAAATAAGTTCATTGACCAATGCACCATACCGCTTGTTTTTCAAACAACTTTCCATATCGATGCAATAGGATGCGCTTTCTATTCATCGTGAAAAACAGGCCGGAACCATGCTGGCTTTCGATCTTGGCGATAACGTATCACTTCAACGCTATCCCCCTTTATCTCCAGGGATACTTGTCCTGACTCTGCAGTCGAAAGCCAATAGGCCCCCCTTTCTCGATAACGCTGCCGCACATCAGCAGAAGGAAGTTGCCAAGGGTTATACCGCGCCACCGATACCAATGCATATCTCGGTGTCATTTTGCTAAACCAACCCATTTGATCTAACCAAGTAGCTGTCGAAGAACTGCGGCTACCATGATGTGGAACCAAAAGAATATCCGGTGACAAATCAGGCTCTATCCTTGCCAGCAATAATTCAGAAACCGCATCTATATCCCCGGTGAGCAGTAAAGAGGGACCATCCGCTCCATTCCCATTATGCCGCTGTTTTATTTCAATCACGCACGAATGAGGGTTTGCCGCCCTTTTCACCTGCTTAGGGGGCCACAATACCCGAAAGTCCAAGCTCTGCCATTGCCACTGCTCACCACGGATACAGGGTTGGTAACCCTCACGAAAGTCACTGCTCCGTTTCCAAATCGGGGCAAAGTTTTCCTCGAGATAGTCAGCCCCTGCTGCGTGGTCACTATCGGCGTGGCTCAATACCAGCCCATCCAATCGGCTTTGGCCCCTTTGTTTGAGAACCGGTTCAATGACTGAACTAGCAATTGACCCACCCGGCCAGCGGTTACCCGTGTCATAAAGAACACTGCGGTTGTTGGATGATATCAGCACGGCCAGACCATGGCCGACATCAAGCATATCCACCTGCCATGGCACTAGGCCTTCTTGGCTTTCCGGCACTGGCTTATCCCATATCACAGAGACAATGACTAACACTGCTACGAGAGCAGTAAAGCGCCTTAACGGTAACAGCCAGAGCAACACAACAACGGCTGAAGCCGCCAAGACCCATACCTCTTGGTTTTCTGCAATCGTCCACCATCCACCCCGGGCCAACTGTGCCACTCCTAGTACAGGAGTGAGTGTCAAATCAGCGAGTTGCCAACATATTATGGCTATAGGTTCAATCGGGGAGAAAATAATCGCAACGAGAACCAAAGGGACAGTGAACAAACTCACCCAAGGGACTGCCAGCAGGTTAATAACAGGCGCCCAAGGAGAAAACCCACCAAACCAAACCCATTGCACCGGAAGCATTAGTGCCAGCAAAGCAAATTGGAGCAACACCAACACCTTCACCCGGCCCAAACAACGTTGGAAAAATGAAGTGTTGCGATGGGTATCAGCCCGCACGCCCCCAGCATGGACAGCGGCAATGACTGCGACAGCTGAAAAGGACAGCCAAAACCCGGCGCTGTATGAGGCCAGCGGGTCCATGGCGAGGCTCAAGGCAAAGACCAACAGCAAAACCTGCCACCCAGGCCAAACAATACGGACCCGCAATAATACCAGAGCAATAAGGCTCATCAGCAAAGCTCGCTGGGTTGGCAAAGTGAACCCAGCAAGCCACGCATACAGCATCCCTGCGCAAAGCCCTAGCCATAGCGGTAACCAGATGCCTCTTGGACAATCACCGAATACATTTCTCAACAAACTGCCGCACCACCAGCCCAACATAATGGCAAGACCTATATGCAAACCAGATATTGCCATCAGGTGTGCCAGCCCACTATCTCGCAGCAGTGCCCAGTCCTCATCAAGCAAAGCACCTCGAAAACCAAAGCCCAATGCCAGCAGGTAGCGTTGATGTTCAAGCCCTTCGGTCAACCCCACCACAGTGTCAAACGCTGACTGGCGTAATGATGCCAAGCTATTGTGACCATTTTCTAAGCGATGGCCACTTTGCACAACACCGGTCGCATGGATACCTTGGCCAACAAATTGCCGTTCCCGATCATAACCAGCGCTATTGACCCGGCCAGAGGGCGGTCTTAGCCTGATCTGTAACTGCCACCGCTCTCCTTGCTTCATTACTGGCATATTGTCTGGATCTTGCCAACTGAGCCTTAGACGCAGTGTTTTGCTCGAATGTTTACCTTGCTGACGTAATTCTGACGTTACAAAATCAAACAAAGTATCTAATTTCTTATGATTTAATAGGCTACTAACTTCACCAACTATGGTAATATTCCTCGGCTCAATAAAAGTCAGTTGGACGTTTTTTAGATAGGATGTTGCGGCGAGATTCGCCAAACAAGCGCCGATCGCGATATAGATCAAAAGTCGCCATCGGAAATAGAAACACACTACACTGCCTATCATTAAGGCTGTAATAAACCCATGATAGGTTGGCAATGCCAGCCAGAAATGAAGCGATAGCAGTCCAAGTGCAACCCCGGCAGCGCTTTTGTTCATCTCAAGCCTGCCTGTGAACAATAGAATTACAATGCCAAGACAAGTAATTAAACGAATAATGCCAAGCCACGATGTCATCAAGCGCCAAAAAGCGTTGAAGATATTTGGCAATGTGCTTTACAACCCAAATTTGTGGTGCCTCAACCGCCGTTCGGCGTCTGGCGCATTTGCGGTCGGTTTGTTTATGGCGTTCGTACCTCTTCCCAGCCAGATGATCATGGCTGCCGGCGCCGCCATTTTCTTCAGCGTCAACCTGCCCCTTTCCGTTTGCTTGGTATGGATCAGCAACCCTATCACTATGCCCGTGATGTTTTATGGTGCCTACAAAGTGGGGGCCTGGCTGATGAACACCCCACACCAAGCGTTCCATTTTGAGCTGTCCTGGGAATTCCTGCTGCACCAAATGAACCAGATTGGGCCTCCTTTCCTATTGGGGTGTGCGGTATGTTCTGTCTTTTTCTCCGCGCTTGGCTACTTCGGTATCCGCGGCCTGTGGCGCTACTCTGTAGTGAGAAGCTGGCAAAAACGCCGGTTCAGGGTATTAACCCTCCACAAGGATTGACCGCCTAGAAATAAAAAACCTCGCTGATGCGAGGTTTTTTTATGCCCAATATTTTTAAGTCTAAGCTAGGGGTGGCTCAAATATTTCTAACCAGAACTGGAAGCTGTTGGCAAAATGATAAAAGTCATCCCATACATTTTACCCAAAAGCTCTACCTTTCCCCCAAAGTACTCCCTTGAAGGAAAGGTGCCATTATTTAGCACTCAGTACCGTGGCTGGCTGTAGAGCCCCAGCACGTTTAGCCGGATACCAGGTTGCCAAGAAGCTCAATACTACAGCGGTCGTTGTCACTAACATCACGTCGTGCATAGACAATGAAGTAGGGAGGAAATCGACAAAGTATATATCACCAGAAAGGAATTGATGGCCAATCAGGCTTTCAAGGCCTTTAATCAAGGTAGTCAGGTTCACAGCAACCATTGAGCCGAGCAATGACCCCACAAGGCTCCCCACAACACCGGATAGCACTCCATGCCAAACAAATATTGAGCGAATCAAACGGTCAGTGGCCCCCATGGTACGCAAAATGGCAATATCTGCGGCACGGTCTTTCACAGCCATCATCAGGGTTGAAACAATGTTAAAGCAAGCCACCCCAATAACCAGTACCATGACCAAATACATAATGGTACGCACCATCTGGATGTCACGGTAAAGATAACCGTATTTCTGGTTCCAGCTTTTCAGGTACACATACACAGGCAGCGTAAAGCCGACTTCCCGTACGATACTCTGAGCCTCAAGCACGTTATCAACATTCAGCTCAATACCGGTGACCCCATCACCCATCGATAGATACTGCTGAGCATCTTTCAAAGGCACCAAGGCAAAGTTATGGTCAATCTGCCCGGCTAGGGCAAGTAGGCCTGCAACTTGAAGGCGAATGCGGTGTGGTGCTTTTAGCTTCAGGCTTGGGTCCGGATTTGGGATCATCGCTGTGATCCAGTCCCCTACCCCAATACCCAGCTTATCTGCCACCCCTTGGCCCAGAATAACCTGCTGCTTGCCCGCTTCAAGGTTCGCCCAAGCATTGTCTTTGACAAACTGTGGCAGCACACTGACGTCTTTCTGTTTTTCAGGGTCAACGCCACGTACTTCAACCGCTTTGAGGCTGCTGCCTTTTTCAAGCAATGCCGTGAACTGAACATACGGTGCTGCCGCAGTCACTCGAGGGTGCTGCTCCACCAAATCCAACACAGGCTGCCAGTCCTCAAAAGGCGGAGTGACCGCCTCCAACTCTCCATGAGGGATCACCGACAATACGCGGTTTTGCAGCTCGCGTTCGAATCCATTCATTGCCGAAAGGCCGATGATGATCACAGCCACGCCTACGGCAATACCAAGAGTCGAAGAGATCGAGATAAAAGAAACCATCCGGTTTCTTTGTTTGGCACGGCTGAAACGGCTACCAATAAATAGCGAAAGTGGTCGGAACATCAAGCCACCTCTACCTGCTGTAACTCACCGTCTTGCATGTGCATACAACGGTCAAGCTTACCTGCAAGCTCATTATCATGGGTCACCACCAAAAAGGCCGTTCCGGACTCTTTGTTGAGCTTGCGCATCAAATCATAAATCTCAAGGGCGGTTTTATGATCCAAGTTACCTGTTGGTTCATCAGCCAGTACCAGCGAAGGCTTGTTAACCAGAGCTCGCGCTATAGCAACACGCTGGCGCTCACCACCACTGAGTTCGGACGGGCGATGTTCCAACCTGTGCCCCAAGCCAACCAACTCTAGGATACTATGAGCCTGCGAACGCGCCTTGCCCGCTGTTACTCCACCGATAAGCAAAGGCATCGCCACGTTCTCCACCGCACTGAAATCGGCCAGCAGGTGGTGGAACTGGTAGACAAAACCAATCTCTTGGTTGCGCAATTTCGCCTGCTTGTTAGCACTCATGGCATTGAGCTTTTTGCCTTTGAAAAACACATCACCTTCACTTGGGTCATCCAATGCTCCGAGCAAATGCAATAGCGTACTCTTACCAGAGCCCGATGCCCCAACGATGCCGACCAACTCGCCAGCATCCAGATGGAAACCCACCCCTTTGAGCACCTCTGTTTCAAGCTGGGCTTCACGATAAACTTTTCTCAAGCCCTGACAAACCAATAATGCATTACTCATAACGAAGTGCCTCAGCTGGACGAACCGATGCCGCCCGGTAGGAAGGAAAAACAGTTGCCAGCAAACTAAGAATAATAGCGCCGACAATAACTAAAATAATCTGAAGTGGAGAGATCACGACTGGCAATTGCCCACCAGCAGATATCAAATTCACGCCAAGAACAGTCAGTAAAGCATTGAGGTTTAATGCCAGTAAGGTACCTAAAATTCCGCCAATTATCGCACCTATCACACCACTACTGGCCCCTTGTACCATGAAGACCATTAACACCTGGCGGCTGGACATACCCTGAGTTTTCAAAATAGCCACTTCGGCCTGCTTCTCCATCACCACCATAATCAGTGCCGAGATGATGTTAAAAGCCGCCACGCCAATAATCAGCCCGAGCATCAGACCCATCATGTTCTTTTCCATTTTGACTGCCTGGAACAGTTCACCGCGTTGCTCACGCCAATCCGACCAAGTCATACCTTCAGGCAACGGTCGGTTGGCAAGCTCTGCGACGACAAATGGGTCATCAACAAACAGACGCCACCCGGTGATTTGGCCCGGCTTAAACCTTAGCAAGCGCCCGGCATCATCAATGTGGGTCAATATCAACTGGCCGTCTACATCTGAGCCGGTATTGTACAAACCCGCGACTTCAAAGTTGCGCTGACTTGGGATCCGGCCAAGTGGTGTGTACTGGCTGGCACTGGTCACCATTAGCCGTACCTTGTCGCCTACCTTCACGCCCAGTTGATTGGCAAGCGCCTGGCCCAAGATAACCTTGTAGCTACCCGCTTCCAGATCCATGATATCGCCTTGGTTGACGTAATAACCCACCGGTTCAAAAGCTTCAGGGTCAACACCAAGCAGCATACCTGCAGACAATGATTTAGCACTTTGCAAAATGGCTTCACTGCGGGTTAGCGGTGAGACCATATCAACATGGGGAATTGACTTGAGCTCTTCTGGCGTTTGCTCGGTACGGGAGAGGTGGCCATCTTGGCTTGAGATTACCGCTTGGGGCATCACACCTAGGATCCGCTCCTTGAGTTGCTGCTCAAAACCGTTCATAACAGACAATACGGTCACGAGGGAGAGTACCCCAACGGTAATACCCGCGGTCGACATATAGGAAACGAAACGGCTGAACCTATCTCCAGAGCGTCCTCTGAGATACCGCAGCCCGATAAAAAACGATACGGGATGAAACATAGATTAAGAAGATACCATCCTTATAAAAACTGTTCGAAAGCATACCTGTTGCAGCTTCCGATTACCATTAAGCGCAGTAAAAGTAATGTAAAAACAGCGGTTAAAACCCCCGCTCTTAGGCCTGCTTCACTTGTCCCAATGCAATTGCTGAGTGATAATCGTAGGATAGTTAAATTATATCGAGTGCGACATGAATCAGGACGAGTATTTTTCAGTCCATGCCGGATTGACCATCAATGTAGAACCGCTCCCAGTCGGTGAAAGTGTTCCCGATATGCTGGCTTTCCAGCAAGAAATCCCGCCCCTGTTTCGTATTGCCAGTGAATGCAGCAGCCTAGATGAAGGGCTAGAGCATTCTCTATCCCAACTCAAAAAAGATGAATTCAAAGCACTCTCTAATTACCTGACAGCACAAAACAACAAAATCAACTTGTTGCTCTCTTTTGTGCTTGCTCAACAAGATGACGCCAAACTGCGTTTCGTCACCCATACGTTCGGTGCCAGCCAACTGTCCTACTTTTCAACGCAAGCATTGGCAGAAGGGAGCAAAGTCAGGCTCAAGCTGTTCCTCGATAACCCTGCCGCCGCTGTTTACGCCTATGCTGAAGTAACCCAATGCCAACCTCAGCAGGATGGTAACTACGAGGTAGCCTTGAAATACGTATGCTTGATGGAAGATGACAGGGATCTGCTGATCCGAGCCGCCCTGCACTTTCAACAAAAAATTCTGCGCCAACGCGCCCAACTGCGATCAGACAATAAAAGTTAATCATGAAAGCACAGTCTATTCTCTCTCTTCCATTACCGTCCAAACCAGGTGACAGCCGATTTATCGGTAATGTGTCTGGTGCTGCGCTGGCCCTTTCCGTCGCAGAACTGGCCCAAGATCATCAGGGGCCGATACTTGCTGTGGTGCCTGACACCCAAACAGCATTACGCCTTCAACCGGAAGTTAGCCAGTTTACTGCACAAGAAGTTAGCGTGTTCCCTGACTGGGAAACCTTGCCTTACGATAACTTCTCACCGCACCAAGATATTATTTCAGACAGACTGACTCGCTTATACTCCCTACCGCAGCAGGCTAACGGGGTGGTGTTGGTGCCTATCAGCACCCTACTACAACGTTTGACCCCACGGGCCTTCATCCACCAGCATGCGCTGATGGTGCGAAACGGCGACAAGCTATCACTGGATAAACTGCGCTTGCAGCTTGAAGCCTCGGGCTACCGCCATGTCGATCAGGTTATCGAACATGGTGAATACGCCAGCCGTGGTTCACTGATTGACTTGTTCCCGATGGGCAGCAACCAGCCTTACCGCATTGACTTCTTTGATGATGAAGTCGATTCAATCCGCCAGTTTGACCCAGAGAACCAGCGCTCTACCGGTGAAATCGAGCAAATCCGATTACTGCCTGCACACGAATTCCCGACCGATGAAATTGCCATCGAAAACTTCCGCATGCGCTGGCGCGAGCGCTTCGAGGCACGTCGCGAGCCGGAATCAATCTACCAGCAAGTCAGCAAAAAGACCTGGCCTGCGGGTATCGAATATTGGCAACCACTATTTTTTGAGCAGACCGAAACCCTATTCGATTACCTGCCAGATAACAGCCTGCTCATCACTATCGGTACACTAGAGCCTGCCGTTGACCAATTCCTAACGGATGCCGAATACCGCTTCGACCAACGCCGGGTCGACCCTTTGCGACCTCTGCTTGAGCCCAAGGAGCTGTGGCTGACCAAAGATGAAATGTTCAGCTATTTCAAAACATTGCCACAGGTACGCATTCGCCATGACAGCGAACCTGAAAAAGCGGGCCGCTATAACCTACCGGTACAGCCGATCCCTGAGCTAACCATCAATCACCAGCTCAAAGAGCCACTGGCCGAGCTTCGCCGCTACTCGGAAAGCTACCCGGGTAAGATTATCTTTTCAGTCGCCTCTGAAGGCCGGCGCGAAGCCCTGCTTGACCTGCTAGGCCGGATAAAACTCCGCCCTGTTGTAGCCCCGACGCTTACAGAGGCCTTGTCTGCCCCGGGCAAGTTCAGCTTGGTGATTGGTGCAGCAGAGCAAGGCTTTGTCTTGGAGCAGCCTGAAGTTGCCCTGATCTGTGAGAGCGACCTTCTCGGTGAGCGCGTGGTCCAGCGCCGTCGTCGCGACGAGAAGAAATCCGTCAATGCCGACACGATTATCCGCAACCTAGCAGAGCTTAAAGTCGGTCAGCCGGTTGTCCATATCGACCATGGCATCGGTCGCTATCAAGGGCTACAAACCCTAGAAGCCGGCGGGATGAAAACTGAATACGTCACCTTGGAATACCAAGGCGGTGCCAAACTCTATGTCCCGGTTGCCTCACTGCACCTTATAAGCCGCTACTCCGGTGGTGCTGAAGATAGCGCCCCTATCCACAAGCTAGGTGGCGAAACATGGGCCAAAGCCCGCAAGAAAGCGGCAGAGAAAGTCCGTGATGTCGCTGCCGAGTTGCTTGATGTCTATGCCAAGCGCGAGATGAAGCCTGGCCACAAGTTCAACCTTGACCGTGAAGCCTACGCTGATTTCTGTACCGGTTTCCCGTTCGAGGAAACCCACGACCAAGCGCTGGCTATCAACGCAGTACTGTCAGATATGTGCCAGCCTAAAGCCATGGATCGTTTGGTCTGTGGTGATGTAGGCTTCGGCAAAACAGAAGTGGCGATGCGAGCGGCCTTTGTCGCCGTCGACAACAACAAGCAGGTTACGGTTTTGGTACCGACCACCTTGTTGGCCCAACAGCACTTTGAAAACTTCCGTGACCGCTTTGCCAATACACCGGTACGGGTTGAAGTATTGTCACGCTTCAAAACCGTCAAGGAGCAGAAACAGATCTTAGCCGATATGGCCGAGGGCAAAATCGATATCCTGATCGGCACCCATAAGCTGCTCAATGCCTCGGTGGATTACCACGATTTGGGCCTACTGATTGTTGATGAAGAACACCGTTTCGGGGTTCGCCAGAAAGAGAAACTCAAGGCGATCCGTGCCGATGTCGATATCCTAACCCTGACCGCAACCCCAATTCCTCGTACCCTGAATATGGCGATGAGTGGGATGCGAGATCTATCGATTATTGCGACGCCTCCAGCACGTCGTCTGGCTATCAAGACCTTTGTCCGCGAATCGGACGATGCCCTGGTTAGGGAAGCGGTATTGCGTGAGGTCATGCGTGGTGGCCAGGTGTACTTCCTGCACAATGATGTCGACTCCATAGAGAAAACTGCCGAGGATTTGGCCAAGCTTATCCCGGAAGCACGTATCACCTTTGCCCATGGCCAGATGCGTGAACGTGAACTCGAAAAGATCATGAGTGACTTCTACCACCAGCGATTCAACCTGCTGGTGTGTACCACCATCATCGAAACCGGTATCGACGTACCAACCGCCAACACCATAGTGATCAACCGTGCCGACCACCTTGGTTTGGCGCAGCTTCACCAGCTTCGTGGCCGCGTCGGCCGTTCACACCACCAAGCGTACGCCTATCTGCTTACACCGCATCCTAAGCGCATGACCAAAGATGCGGTCAAGCGACTCGAAGCCATTTCTTCACTGGAAGACTTGGGCGCAGGCTTTACCCTTGCTACCCATGATCTTGAAATCCGTGGTGCAGGTGAACTGCTTGGTGATGAACAAAGCGGCCAGATCCAATCGGTTGGCTTCACCCTTTACATGGAAATGCTTGAGCAGGCTGTCGAAGCCCTCAAAGAAGGTAAAGAGCCTTCCCTCGATGATCTACTACGCCAGCAAACTGAGGTTGAACTGCGCCTCCCAGCCTTGCTGCCTGAAGACTTCATTCCAGATATCAATACCCGACTGTCTTTGTACAAGCGCATAGCGAGTGCCAACGATGAAAAAGCGTTGGATGAACTCAAAGTTGAGCTCATCGACCGCTTTGGCTTGCTACCGGACCCAACCAGTAACCTCTTGGTGCTTAACAAGATCAAGCTCAAAGCTGCAGGCATTGGCGTGCGCAAGATTGAAGCTGGTGAGAAAGGTGGCTTTATCGAGTTTAACCCGAATGCCAATATTGACCCTGGATTGCTGGTTGGCCTGCTGCAATCACAGCCACAGCATTTCCGGATGGAAGGCCCGACCAAGCTGAAAGTCATGGCGCCGATGAGTGACAGAAAAGACAGAATAAAGTATGTTGACGGTCTTCTAACAAAGTTGGCTGAAAACGCTCTATAATAGATAGCACTTAAGTGCGGAGTATTATCTTGAAAAATCTCATTTATTTGCTGCTGTTCGCCATTAGCTGGCCGAGCCTTGCAGCCCGACAGTTTGATATCGAAGTGATCCTGTTCAAGCGCAACATTGCGCCTGAGCAAGTCAGTGAGTCTTGGCCTGATAGCCAAAAGCCTATCAACCTCAAAGGCGCTATCGACTTTGGTGATACTGCTCGCCTACAGGCTAGGGGGATACGCAAAATGCCGTCCTCACAGTTTCAGCTCAACTCACAGTACAACAAGCTCAAGCAACACGCCGGCTTTACTCCACTGGCACACTTTGGCTGGCGCCAAGGTGATTTGAGCCGTGCTGCTGCGCCACGTATTCACTTTACGGCAGGTGACGACTTCTCCGCCCAGTTTTTACCTGATGGCAGCCTGAAATCTGCCCAGTCGAGTGAGCCTATTGATGAGTCATTCAATGATGGCTTCGCCGAAGAGTCCCTCACGGACAGTGACAACATTGAGCAAGAAGCGCAGTCCCTGCGCGAGCTAGACGGTACATTACGTGTATATGTCCAGCACTTCCTGTTCACCGAAGCCAACTTTGCGCTTCGGGAGCCTAGCCGCCGTGAAGTGATTATTGGTGCTGAGCCACTTGACCCGATGGAAGGCTCAATCGAGCCGGAAGGTAATGTTCAGATCGGCCACCTGCAAGAAGTGAAGAAGCAAGTCAAAGTGGAAGAATTCCTTAAGGCTTACCAATTCGAGCAGCAGCGTAAGATGCGTAGTGGTGAAACCCACTACCTTGATCACCCGCTAATGGGTATGGTGATCCAAATTCGCCGTATCGACGGTTAAAACCGCCAACGAGCAAGTACTGATTGAAAAAGGGCTGCAAACGCAGCCCTTTTCACATTTTCAGCCACAATCCAAACAACGCCTGCGACAATTCCGCCTTACCCGTTTATGCTAACAATAGATACTGACGGAGACTGTGGACAGGATGAAAACAGACTACCAACTTACCAGCGAGCGCTTATTGCTTCGCCCCTACAAAAATGCCGACCTGTTGGATTTGCTCGAGGCTATTCACCACTCCCAGCAAAGCCTTACCCCTTGGCTACCTTGGTGCCACGCCCAGTATAGCCAACACGATGCCCATGAGTGGATTTATGCCAGTCAACAGAATTGGGCTTACGACATCAGTTATGAGTTTGCTATCTTCGAACGCAGTACGGAGACGTTTATTGGTAGCACCTCCCTGAGCAATTTATCCGAGCTGACAAACTCAGCTGAAATGGGTTACTGGATCCGCTCCAGCGCCCAGCGGCAAGGCTATGCCAAGGAAGCATGCCAAGCTATCGCCCAGTTTGCCTTCGAGACTGTCGGCCTGACACGGATCGAAATTGTGACCCATACCGGCAACCTTGCTAGTCAACGTACAGCCCTCGCTACCAAAGCCCATTTCGAGTGCACAGCCCGAAACCGCATCATCACCCAGGACGGTCCGGTCGATGGTTTACTGTTCTCGCTCATCCCCAGTGATATTACCTCTTCTCCCCCACCTTTCACCCAGCAATAAGCTCTGCTACTATCAGCCAATGAATCAACACGATATGAGGAACTTACGTGTTTAAAATTATTCTGGGTATCGCCCTTGTTGCGCTTATCATCTTCTTTATGCAGCGCTCCCAAGGCAACAAGCAAGCTGCCGCTGAAAATATCGAGGCCGGTGCAACCTTCCTGGCAGAGAACAAGGACAAAGAGGGAGTGCAAACCACCGCATCTGGCCTACAGTACTTGGTACTGCAAGAAGGTACAGGCACGGTACACCCGAAAGCGAGCGACAAAGTCACCGTCCACTACCACGGTACGCTACTAGACGGCACGGTATTCGACAGCTCAGTTGAACGCGGCGAGACTATCCAATTTGGCCTGAACCAGGTAATCAAAGGTTGGACAGAAGGTGTACAGCTGATGGTTGAGGGCGAGAAGACACGCTTCTTTGTCCCGGCTGAACTGGCCTACGGCAACAGAGCCATTGGCTCGATCCCACCGGGCTCGGTGCTGATCTTTGATGTTGAGCTGTTTAAAATCAATTAAAGCAGCAAAACCTTCCTGTTACTTTGCATGACCGGAAAGTTATCCTGCGCCTCTGCGAAGGGAAACCTTCGCAGGGTGTGGGTATTTTGCAGGCTATGCCGCCCCCTTGTTGTAAAACTCAAACAGTGCCTGCTCTGCAGCAAAGTTCCATGTATTACCTTTACCAAGGGCTTTTGCCACTTCTGGCAACTTGATGGCCAATTCATCAAGCCCGAGCAACGGCAGCTCTTCTAGTTGGGGGAAGATCAAAATTTTACCCGGGTAGCGGGCATCAATCATGGCTTGAATCCCTTCCTTGGCTACGTTCATCCCACCAATAGCAGCTACACAAACGGCTGGGGCAATATTCCCTGATAAAGCGTTATTCATCACGACAGTCTGATCTTCGATGGTCAAACCCGAGGTACCCGTATATTGGGCATTGCTCAAATAGACAGAGCTAAAATCAAGTGGTGCCAGCGTCCCATTGGGCACCCCGGCAAATAACACCAGCATACCGTCGTCTTTCATAAATGTTGCCGCTTCAGCCATGATACCTGCGTTGGGAACACAAACGACCACATCATCGGCCCCTTGGTTTTGGCTTTTTGTACGAACAAACTCAGGCAAGCTGATATCACTCGCGGTAGGGTTATACGTAAACAGCTTGCAGTTATTGGCTTCAGTCAGGCTCGCAAAACGGGTCTCTATTTCGGCCAAACGCTGGTCATTGATATCTGTCACAATAACCTCGCGAGGGCCACCTTTTAATTCTATGGCACGCTGGACATGCATCTGCCCCATCGGGCCCCCCGCCCCAACGAACACAGCTAATCCACCTTCACGTAAATCGCAACGATTTCGGGCCTCTCCATAAGAGCTCGCAATATCACTTCCGCTATTCCCGATAAAAGCCACATAGTCATAATGTAAGCGACCGACATCAGCATCGACCAATCCATCTACAGGCTGGTCACCAACCATATTCATCGTTCCTCGGCGAGCTACATATTTGGCAATACTCGTCAGAGCCTGCGCCGAACCTGGCGACAGTACGACGATATCATCAAACCCTGCACCACCCGTTAGCTCATCGACGGCAGCAGGCAAACGCTCGAAGCTAATATCATTTCGGATAAGGACTTTGCTAGCTTGCTGTTCGACGAGAGTACGTAAGGAATCAGGTACATGGGTCAAAATAACCGTTTCAGGTGATTCCAATCCGGCAGAAAACTGGTATTCGCGCAGATCGCCCGGTTGCCCCACTATCCACATGACTCCCCCCGGCAAGGGCTCTAGCCGGCGGCGTTGGGTATAGGATGCCCACACGCACCCCCAAGGCTCAAGCAAGGCCGACTCACCAAATGCCAGCTTATCGGAAACTTTTAGCAGACAAGCTCCGGCATCTGTGTGCAACATCTCTGGGCCAATTAAGTGAAATTGAGTCAAGCCGCCGGGAATGGTATAGCCATATGCCGTACTCTTGCCGTTCTGGTAAATATCAGGTTGTACCGCGTAGCGCTCACCGCTTGAAAACTGGCCTTGTAAGTTTTTGCCAACCTTCATAATGGTAATAGTAGCTTCGTGCCCCAATCGGGTTGGCTCCTTTTGCAGGTCACGATTGTATAACTTAGGGTGTTTACCCCCCTGATTAATCAACTTAACATCAGAAAAACATAACCCGACAGCATCAACCCTAATAAGTAGCTGATCATCAGAGGGGGCAAGAACTGGAAATGACTCAGGCTGATTATCTTTTCCGATGCTCTCCAACCCAGCACCATACATATTCCAAGTCATTGTGGTGGCAGGAACAGGTTGATCCGGCTGTTGGTAAGATTTATTTCGACTAGTCATGTTATTACCCAATCAATAATATATGGTTAATATCGGCACTCATTTATGATGTAAGTCGCTAGCCCCCTATTTACGAACAGCTAGAATATCAAGCACATCCTGCACTGATTGAGTATTTGCCAAGCGTTCAATATTATCTGACTCATCCAGCGCATTGGTAATTGCTGTGATCACTGGGATATGTTCATCGTTTTGTGCCGCGATGCCAATCACTAGGCGCGCGATATCATCTTCATCGTCACCAAAGAGTATCCCCTCCGGATACTGACAAACGACAATACCGGTTTTGAGTACCTGATCTTTAGCCTCAACCGTGCCATGGGGTATGGCAATCGACTCCCCGAGGTAAGTGGATATCTGCTTCTCGCGCTCCAGCATGGCATCAACGTATCCAGGCTCCACATAGCCTGCGGCTATTAGCTTATTGCCAACAAAGCGAATCGCTTCTTCTTTATCAGCGGCACTCAGGCCAAGAAAAATATCACTGGCAACGAGGCAAAACACAGGCTTTTCTTCAGCGTTATCAGCTTGGCCGCTATTTATTGGTGCCACTGCCGTATCAATATTCTGAGCGGCCTTGTCAGCGACAATCTTGTCAACCAACTTGGCGTAAAGGCCAGCATCTAAAAAGTTTTCTATTGAAATATGATGCGCTTTGGCGGCATGTTGGCGGGCGCGGTCCGTCAAGTCTTGGTGAGTGACCACGATATCAACATCTTCCGGCAAACTATTAATGGCGCAATTGGTTACCGAAATATCAAGCCCGGCGGCTTCCACTTTCTTAAGCAACATACTCGCCCCCATGGCACTTGACCCCATCCCGGCATCACAAGCCACAATAATTTTGGATACCCCGGCCATATCCATATCAGCGGCTTGCGTATCAGGCACCCTATGGCCTTTTGCCTCAGTTTTCATGTCATGCATACGGGCACTGGCTTCTTCCAGCGCGGTATCGCCTTCATCTTCATCCGGCAGGCGCTGAGTTTTCATTAAGATGCTGGCAACGAGAAATGAAACGCCCATAGACGCAAGTATTGAGGCTATCACACCAAGGAAAGAGGCTTTGGGTGTCATCACCATCACAGCAAAAATTGAACCGGGCGAAGCCGGCGAGACCAACCCGGCATGAAACACTGTCAAGGTAAAGACACCGGTCATGCCCCCTGCGATAACCGCCAGAATAAGGCGCGGGTTCATCAACACATATGGGAAATATATTTCGTGTATCCCCCCGAAGAAATGGATAATAGATGCACCCGCAGCCGACCGCTTGGCAGCTCCACGGCCAAAGACCATATATGCAAGCAACAACCCCATCCCGGGACCTGGGTTTGCCTCAATCAAGAAAAAAATCGACTGACCAACTTCACTGGCCTGTTGAATCCCAAGTGGTGAGAATATCCCATGGTTAATCGCATTGTTCAGGAACAGGACTTTCGCTGGCTCAACAAAAATAGAGGTCAGTGGAAGCAGGCCGGCATTAACCAAGGCGTTGACCCCGGCAGCTAATGCGGTCGAAAGGGCTTTGACAAACGGGCCAATCATTAAATAGGCCAAGATTGCACATAGCATCCCGATAATACCGGCA
The DNA here is from genome assembly GCF_003026455.1 of Photobacterium rosenbergii. Classification (GTDB taxonomy): domain Bacteria; phylum Pseudomonadota; class Gammaproteobacteria; order Enterobacterales; family Vibrionaceae; genus Photobacterium; species Photobacterium rosenbergii. Next base: position 51,061 of record NZ_PYMB01000002.1, on the reverse strand, counting down.
GAAAAGTTGTTCACCAGCATTTCAAAGCCACTTTTGATCTTACCGTGCACTGCTTTATCAAAATGCTTGATAGCCCAACCGCCTAGCGGGCCTACAATCATCGCCCCCATAAACATAGGGATATCGGTCCCGACAATCACCCCCATGGTTGTAACGGCACCAACTACCCCACCACGTTCACCGGCGACTAGCTTACCGCCGGTGTAGCCGATCAGTAGCGGCAAAAGGTAGGTGATCATTGGCCCTACCAACTTGGCCAACGTTTCATTGGGTAACCAACCCGTAGGAATGAAAAGTGCGGTAATAAAGCCCCAAGCGATGAACGCGCCGATATTGGGCATTACCATGTTAGAAAGGAATCGGCCAAAGTTTTGTACTTTGATTTTTGCTTCTGGAGATATCATTAACAGTCCCCATTTCATTGACGTTCAGAGTTGTAGGTGTTTTCTGAAAGCTGTTAAGCCCTTGATGGAAGGACTATCTCGTATACGGTCAGGGAGAAGCACAACACACTAAATATAGCACCACCTCAACACCTAGTAGCTTCTGAGCAATAACAGTTAATCCGCCAGGGCAAGACTAGCGCTGCTATCAAATGCTAATAAATAGATTACTTTTCGACAGGCACAAAAAAACCGCCAGAACTGGCGGTTTTCAATTTAGTTGCTAGTAAGCTATCGCTAACAGGATTAACAACGGCGCACGTCCGAGTGGGTTGCCGTTGCATTCTCATGGTAAATATCTGCCAAGTAGGTCGCCAAATCGGCTTCCTCAAGCTCTGGTGGGATCACCACATCATAGACACGGGCACGCATTGCGGTATCTGACTCTTTGAACAGTAACCAAAAGCCGTCTTTTCGTTGTACGGACATCTTGGTACCAAACACATCAAACAGCAGGAACATCATTGCTCTCCTTTATTGGCCCGTATCCCAACGCTGCTTAGTGAAGCTTCAAGTTAGGGCGTAGTACTCGGTTAATTCGGCCAACCAGCATCATCAGGCTGGTTTTCACCACACCGTGCAACGCGATCTGGTGCATACGGTATAGAGAAATGTATACCACGCGGGCAATACGGCCTTCAACCATCATCGAGCCTTTGGTCAAGTTACCCATCAAGCTACCTACCGTTGAGAAGCGGCTTAGAGAAACTAGCGAACCATGATCACTGTAGACGTATGGTTTCTGCTCGCGGTCCGTAATTTTAGCAACGATGTTTGAGAAACAGCGGCTTGCCATCTGGTGTGCAGCTTGGGCACGCGGTGGGACAAAGCTACCGTCTTCCTGAGCACAAGATGCCAAATCACCAATCACATAGATATCATCATCGCGTGTGGTTTGCAGCGTCGGCTTAACAACCAGCTGGTTGATACGGTTAGTTTCAAGACCTGCAATGTCCTTGATGAAATCTGGTGCCTTGATACCTGCAGCCCATACCATGATCTGCGCCGGGATATGGTCGCCATCTTTAGTTGTCAGGCCAGTTTCGTCGGCTTTGGTAACCATAGTTGCGGTACGAACATTCACACCCAGTTTGGTCAACTCGCTGTGGGCAGCAGAAGAGATACGCGGAGGCAGCGCAGGGAGAATTCGCTCGCCGGCTTCAACCAGGTTCACGTTCAAGCGAGAGCTATCTAAGTCGCCAAAACCGTAGTTCTGCAGCTCTTTAACCGCATTGTGCAGCTCAGCAGATAGTTCAACACCAGTTGCACCAGCACCGACAATCGCAATATCAACCGTTTTCTGTTCTTTGTTGGCGTGAAGCTTCAAGAACTGGTTGTTCATTTGGGTACGGAAACGGTGCGCCTGCTCAGGACTGTCTAGGAAGATACAGTTTTCACGCACACCCGGAGTGTTGAAGTCATTCGAAGTAGAGCCGATGGCCATAACCAGAATGTCATATTCCAGCTCGCGCTCAGGCATCAACAGCTCATCTTTCTTGTCGTAAAGTGGCGCGAGGGTGATCACCTTACGCTCACGATCGATATCTTTGAGGCTGCCCATCTGGAAGTCAAAAGAATGGTTCTTGGCATGGGCACGGTAGCTAAGTGCATCTACCCCCGCGTCCATCGAACCTGTTGCTACTTCATGCAGCAAAGGTTTCCATAGGTGGCTTCCCTTACGGTCAACCAAGGTGACCTTGGCACGTCCCTTACGCCCAAGAGTCCGGCCTAGCTTCGTTGCAAGCTCCAGACCGCCAGCACCACCGCCAACAACAATAATTCGAGTCATCACGACACTCCTTCCACAAATTTATAATTTTAAAATTCGAAATCTAATCTGGCCCGAGTTAGCTCCAGCCAACATAATTCTTTACTTTCAATGATTTAAATATGAATACTGAGGGATGCTTACAACATCTTCTTCATTTAATTAACTAAACTTTTTTTGATTTATCTCAAAAAAAGTTAAGATTTGCATTATAAGCCAATATTATTTCAAGGCAAGAAATAATTGATTAGGATCAAAACCTAAAACCATGTTCGGTGTGTTGTTATCCAAAATGGCAAAAAAACAACTCAACCTTTATGGGTTTATCAAGATATCGCGGAGGAAGGATGGGCGTATTGCATCGAGCAGACGGACATATGCCGTCTGCTTGAAATTGGATATAGACGTATCAGGAGTTTTCTTTGAATGCTTTTATCGTCTGCAGGTGCTGAGAGATTTTTTTGAATTTGTGGGTTTCTTTTTCGTCCCAGATAATCTGGTAAAAGTCACCTAGAACCTCTTTGGTGTGGCTGTTATCCAGAATTTCATCTTGGGTAGAAAGAATACACAGGCAATTGCCTTCATTTTTCTTACGAAAATCATTCACACACTTAGTGGAGATGTCGGAGTATTCTTCAGGACGGTCAATCCGGCCTTCCATATTGCGCTCTGGGTACAGATTAGGGTTGAAAATCACCTGCTTCATACCACACAAGAAGCCAATCCGTTCGGACCAGTATCCACCAAGCCCCACTCCACAGATCAGTGGTTGTTCATCAGCAGACTCTTCCTTCAGCTTATGCACTTCTTTCAAAAGATGCTGCATATCATGCTTAGGGTGTAGGGTACTGTAATTCACAAAACGCACATCAGGATCAATGAACTGAAGCTGCAATACTTTTTCATGATTGCCCGGGCTTGTTGAGTCAAAGCCATGCAGATAAATAATCATTTTTATTCCCTATTGTGATTATCAGTAAAATCAATCTAACACGTTTTGTAGGGTTTGTTGACATTACTTTCACAAGAGGTGAGACAGTCATCTAGTTATTGATTAATCAGTAGTGCTACATCCTTGCGTAGGTTGACCAACTTGCGGTTCAAGTAGGCTTTTTGCTGTGGCGACATCGAGTGGTTAAGCCGACGCATGAGTTCAAAACGCCGGTTGAGGTAAAACCGGATTTCTGATTGGTACTGGGGACTGTTTAAGGCAACCATATCACGCATCAATTGGGTAAATTGTCCTTTGAATGCTGGTTGTTTTCGGCTTTTCATCAACTGCTGCCAACGTTCAAAATAGCCATTGCGCAGAGAACGGAAAATCGGCGACATCTCCAACTGGTATCCGGCAAGTTCTGTCAGCATCTCCTCTTGCCTGCTGGTCAGAGAGCCAACCCAGTCCCGGGTGAAATCCTGCAACCGCTCCGAGCGCTTGGCCAGTTGCTGTGGTTTGCTCAGCTTGTCCCTTTCGCGGTCAAAGTCAGCAAACCGCTGGCGCAGGCTCCCCTCGAACTGGACAACCTGAGAATCATTCAAGCTGGCGAACATATCGGCCATAGGATCAGCAAGAATAGCAGCCGAGTCTTGCCCCAAGCGGGTAAACACGTTGTAGTATTCCTGCATCTGACCAAATGTCATCGGGTCAAGGAGGTCACCCTGAAGTCGGTCGATAGCCCTGTGGATTTTGGGGAGTTCTTGCCGGCGATGGAGAGAATGTGCGCGGTCGACGCCTTGGTCAAAGCTGGATTCTTGCGATGAATTGAGGGAAACATAAGAAGAAAGGCGATAGTTCAGCCAGACATCTAAGTTGTTGTAAGCCAACCGGGTCGTACACCCCCCAACCAAGACGACTGCCAAAGTCACACCAGCCCACTTTGGAAGCAACTTACTCATCACTACCCCCTCACCACACTCAACGATTAGGTTCCATCTTCCAATTTACGTACCTGTTCGACACAAGGGATCATTGTAACTGCCTCCCCTAGATGCGGCGCAGCCGAGGTTATGCCAAACATGAAAACGATATAAGTATAAAGACCCAACTCATTTGCATTTCGCACAAACTAGAGGGCGTTACTAATTGTAGTTGAGAAGATTTGAAAAGGTATTACTAATCAGAGAATTGCAGATCATTCCACAGCAGTGCTTTCAACGACTCCGCCTCACGGAGGTAGTCTTCATCAAGCCTTTCACCGCAGGCAAATTGATTGGCTCCAACATAGAACCATAACATGGCAAGGTAATCACACCAGGGATGCCAATATTCAACCGCAGAATGCCACCTACTTTGGGCAACCACATCGTGTACTCCAACCTGTTGGCAATATATATCGACAGCTTCTGATGCTTCCAGCTGATTGGCAGCAACCGTCAATGCCAAGTCCAATGAGGGATCGCCCGCGGCAGCATATTCCCAATCGATCACTGTATGCCGATCATCAGGTGCAACAATTATGTTGTACCAGCCCAAATCATGGTGACAACACGTCTCTTCGAACCACTTTTTCACTGGCTGAGCTTGGAAGAAAGCATGGATACGTTCAAGCTGGGGATCACCCGTGGCATCACCCATATACCGCCAGTAATGCGCACCACGTTGTTGAGGGTTGAGACGCCAAGAGGGTAAAGGTTGTTGGTGGATGGCCACTTGCAAGGACATCAAAGTCGTTAGGGAAAACTCTATGCTAGCAGTTTGCCCTGCTACCCAATCAACCAACAGTCCCTCATTGAAAAGGGCAAAGGGTTTTGGCGCAAGAGTAAAGCATGGTGTTTTGAGGGTGCTCTGCAACACTTGATATTCATGTTGCCTAGAGACTCCGAAGGCTTGCGAGGAAAATGAATGCGGACGCCATACCAGCGTATGGCGCTCGCCTGTTGCCTTGTGTGTAAGCACCACCTTCCAGCAGCGGTTGCTAAGACCGCCGCTGAGAGGTTCGGCACTGACTAAATGATAATCCGGTAGCCTGAACGAAAATAAATCGTGTAACGTCTCAGTACTCATTCACCAAATCGTCTTTAGTTGCTTGCTTTAAGGGCACTTACCAGCCTAGAAGGCTCTTTGATTCCTGCTTGCGAATTTCAGTTTCATCAGCCCATTCGATAAGACCTGTTTTCAGATCCATCAAACGCATGGTCATTTTGTAGTAGACATCTTTGTCACTGCCTGCTGATTTCACGATGCTCGACAGATTGCCGTAAAGCATGTACTCGGCACCAACCATTTGGCCAAATTGAATTGCGGTGCTCTGGTTAACCAGCTCATCGTCGTTTTGGAAGTTCAGCTGTTTGCGGACATCTTCAACGCGCGTCATATCGACGAAGCGGAATTTACCTGAATTTAGCAACTTAGTGCTAACCGAATCCGTTATGGACTCAGTATCGATGTGCTCACTGGTTTTGTTCTTGATGCTGTCGACCATAATGATAGGACGTTGGCCATTGCCGGTAATGTAAGCTACCGAGCCTGATGTCAGCATGCTGTCTGTCATCTCTCCGGCAATCTTTTGCAAATCTGTTGAGCCGAACTCAATCGTTGTTGTCTCTGCCTGCTGGGCATCGCCGTAACTTACCTTCTGGGCACAACCGCCCATCAATGCTGCTACACCCATTAATGCGATTACGCTTTTTTTCATCGTCTTACCTTTATCTGTCAAACAGCACCGCTACAGTGCCAATCCCAAAATTAATAATCTGCTTTGCGGATATAAATCCGGTATTGGGTTGCCTGAGGGCTTCTGGCAACCGCTTGTAATGTCATTGTATCTTTGCCGTGGAGCACAACTTGGCGCCAAGGGCTATCACTGCCACTCACTTCAAGGCCCTGCGCGTCGTACCAATAAAAGCGGTATTGCAGGTTGAGATCGGAATCAATCTGGCTGGTCACTGGGACACCTGCCTTCAGGAGACCATTAACCACAGAGACATTGGCTTGCTCTATAGATAGGCGGTTAGCGAGATTCGGGTTGCCAATCACCACACTCTGGTTACTACTCTCAATACTGATCCCCGACGTCGTCGTTGAACAAGCTGCCAAGCCCAAGATCATTCCCAATACAAGTAATATTCTCATCAGTTATTCCCCAATAACACTGACCAACCGGTCAGTTGATTTCCCTGACGTGACACCCAAACCATTGTTGTTCTGCCTGCTTTTACGTCTACGTCTATCTGATGGCCATTCCAAGCCAAATCATACTGCCCTGCTGCGACATCTTGCTGGGCAATCGCCACTGATGCTGGCAAGCTTTGCCAGCTTCGAGTATCTGGTTGTTCGGTGAGGGTATTGAAAATATTCGTCAACACATTACCAATATCATCACCTTTACTAGCTGCCGTCTTACGTACTTCGTTTTTCGCTACCACCCGTAGGGCCTGTCGTAGCACAATAACCGGCAGGTCTTCTTGCAAGCTGTAACGGGCCATACCATTAACATTGGCAACCTGGCTGTCTACCATCGGCTTGCCATTGAGCTGCAAGGGCGAATACATTTTGTTGGGTGGGTTCGGGTAGTACGGTAATGCAAGGTTGTAGATCACCCCATCCCCCCGGCTATCCATCAACCAGATAGGCAAGCGCCAACCATCCCTCGCTGACACGACACCTTGCTCGTCAAAGACAATCACCCGGCCAGTATTTGCAGAAGGAGCTCGGTATTTACCGTAGCGGGCTTCGAGAGTAGGCAAGTCGTTGTCCATTCTCATCCGCGTTGCCAAACGCAACACGGTTTCGGCCACAAATGGATTGTTTGGTGCGACAGCCAAGGCCCGCTTATAGTCAATATAAGCACTGTTCAGGTCGCCATCAGCTTCATACAGCACACCGGATAAAAAGAACAAATAGCCGTTCTGGATGTTGCCCAGCTCGCTGCCCACATCAGGGTAACGCGCCAACACTGCACCGAGATTTTGATCCATTCCTTTGCGGCGTGCTTCTTTCGCCGCTTTGTTTAATTCCGCTTCTCGCTGCCGCTTAGCAGCTTCTTGCACTTGGTTGGCTCGGCGTACTTCGACCAAAGCCCCTTCAAGGTTACTTTGCTGAAGGTAGTTAAGTGCCAAGTACAAGTGTAAAAAGCCCAGTTCATAATCGGCAGGACGGTAGGTGATCATATTGTCATTGGTCAGCAGAGCACCCGCTTGGTTAAACCCTTCGGAGATCTGGATGCTGGCCTGACGCTGCTGCTCCTTGACCGCACTGTCAGCTGACTGCAGTGCACCAAAACTTTGTGGATACTGACCAGCCACAAAGCCTACCCGGCCTTTTTCCATCCCGTCGAGAATTTCGCCAGCAGGCGCATCAGGCAATACGTCCAATGCTTGCTGGTACAAGCCCTGCTGCATTGCCTGATGGGTCTTGCTGTTTGCCGCACTATAATGACTAAATAAGCTCTGGGTCGACAAATTCGCACAAGCGACCAACCCCAGAGACAACACCGCTACGACGGCATGTTTTAACATCTTTACGCTAACCCTAATCACTACCAAAAAGATAAAAACAAGAAACACCATCCCCATCTATTTGGTATACAAAACCTGAATACCTAGCACCAACAGCAATGATGCTAAAAATACATGCCATCAGACTTTATCTTGGGAATTAAGTTCACTATTGAACAGCCCTACTCATTAAATTGGCCCTCATGGTAGAGGGCCCAATCAGCTCGAGCCGTATTTTTTAGCCCAAGAGCTTGTTAGCCCACAAGCATTGGCCCTAGAGGACGGCCACCCAGTAAGTGCATATGAATGTGGTACACTTCTTGGCCACCGTGTGGGTTACAGTTCATGATCAAGCGGTAACCGTCTTCAGCCACCCCTTCTTGCTCTGCCAATTTGCGAGCAACCGTGAACAAACGCCCCATCATCAACTCGTCTTCTGCTTCTACATCGTTGACGGTCGGCAGCAATTTATTCGGGATGATCAAAATATGGCTTGGCGCACGCGGATTAATGTCGCGAAAAGCCGTTACCAAGTCGTCCTGATAAAGAATATCAGCAGGGATTTCCTTACGAATAATCTTACTGAAAATGGTTTCTTCAGCCATGTCTTGCTCCATTTATCGTTATCAAATCTACACTTGCAGTATGCTCGACAACGTTGATAAGAGCAATATTGAACATTGTTTTTAATCTTATTTCCAGTCTTTTTTCTTTCCAAGTGATTTCTTTATGAAATATTGCTCCTCGTTATCAGAGCTATAACTCTAGTGGGTTCATTATTTTGCGGGATAACAAAGTTATTTTTTGATGCAGCGGTCAAAGAATGTATGAAGCCAAATCATTTACTATTTGGCACGATACTCAATAGCCATAACAAGGATTTATTGTTGTGGCGAGTCAATAGTGACGCAATTTTGTTCGCTTTTTTTGCTTCTAAAATTTGAGGCGTCACATTTTGTACGAAGACAAAAACCATAATTCTAACTTCGTATTACATTGCCATAAGTAAGTTCTGCTGTCGCTTACTTGTATTGTTTAGGGATATTATGAAGACAACGAAACAGACCTCAGTCATACGACGTATGTACTCCGGTATCGCCGTAATGGTAATACTCTTTGTTGCCACACTGGTTATGATGCTAGATGGCACCAACCGGATCCATCAACAACTCCAAATTGTCACCAACCAATCTTTACCTTTGGTATCACTGTCAAACCAAGTCAGCGTCAGGTTATTGGCTGCCGATAAAATCTACAAAGATTTCCTCACCAGCCAAAATCTAGAGAGGATGGATACCTACGAAGAAAACTTTGGCCAGGCGCACCAACAATTTCTCCGCGCTTTCGAGCAACTGGTGAGTGCCTCGCAAAACAACATAGCCTTGAGCGGTCAGCTCGAGGCCTTGATAGCCCTGGAAAACCGCTACTTCCAGGAAGCCCGCACAGCAATGGACAACTACCGCACCCAACTGGTAGCCCAGGCCGATCGCCAACAATCAGCACGGCGCTTCCAGCAACTGCACAGCAGCCTGAGTAGTCGCATGAAGGACTATGTGGATGATCACGAAAGTATCTCGGTAAAAATGATTGCTAAGAATTACTTCGTCAAGCTGCAAGAAACTGAGGTTGTCACTTCCGATGCCCTCGCTACCGAGAACATCACTGTCATTGATGAGGCAATCAAAAGCAACCGCCGCAATATCAGCCATCTAAACAACGCGTACCGCTCTCTATTGGCTATCATGCCGGAACTAAAGCCCATTTTCGATAAGTCAATTGAGCAGTACACCATTGATATTGGCCAGTCCGGCGGCGTACTGGATGCCCACTTCCAATATATCGAGGCACGCAACCGCCTCTATGACAACATTGCCATCTTGGCCAACGAGATAGATCAGGCCATGGATCTACTCGGTAGCTTCAGTGCCCAGGCCAATACCCAGATGCAAACCGCAATCAACAATGCCGACAGCACCTACAGCCAAGGGTATCGCAATGCTACGATCCTCGGCGTTGGTACCACCCTTTTTGCCCTGTTCATCGGTTGGTACATTGCCCAAAGTGTTCGTAAACCGTTGAAAGCCACCTTGGTTACTCTGGAAGCCTTAGCAAAGGGTGACATGACAAAACGTAGCCAAGTTAACCAGTTTGTGGAATTCAGCAAACTTGGCAACTACATCAATACCTTAGCTGATAACCTGCAGGAAATCCTCGGCAGGCTTAGCCAAGCTTCCAGCGACCTCACCGCTGTTGCAGAAGAGAACCAGACAACGACAACAGAAGCGAAGAACCGTCTGCATGAGCAACGGCAGCAAACCGCTTCCGTCGCTACCGCCATGACGGAAATGGAGCAGTCGGTTACCGATGTTTCCCACAGTGCCCAAAACACCATGGAACGCGTGCATGACGTTGAAAAGGCCTCAACCACAGGCCGCGAGGTAATGAGCCGCAACATCAACACTGCCCACCAGCTCTCTACCCGGTTAGATAAATCTGTCCATGCGGTGTCTGATTTGCAACAAATGAGCAGCAATATCGGCTCAATCTTGGACGTGATCAGGAATATCGCCGACCAGACCAACCTACTGGCACTGAATGCTGCCATTGAGGCTGCCCGTGCCGGCGACCAAGGCCGTGGCTTTGCCGTTGTGGCCGATGAGGTAAGGGTGCTCGCCCAGCGAACCACGGACTCTACAGCCGAGATAGAACAGATGATCCAGCGCCTGCAGTCAAGTTCCGGCCTAGCGGTTGAAGTAATGCAAAGTTGCGTCAGCGAAATGGATAACAGCATTAGCCAAGCCTCAGACGCCAACAGCGCAATGGAAGAGATTCAGGCGACTATCCTCGAAATCAGCCAAATGAGTGCCCAAATAGCACAAGCGGCACAAGAGCAGCGTAGCACTACCGGTTCCATCGCCCGCTCGCTGGAAGATATCAGCCACATTGCCGACTCGAACTACCGCTCTATGGAAGAAGTCGCCGAAGCCAGCAGCAAGCTCGATCAACTTGCCCACCAGCAAAACGATTTGGTGCACCGCTTCAAGCTATAGTCGAGAAAGTGATTTCACCCCTTCCCCAAAGCCAGTTTTGATAGCTGGCTTTTTTGCCATATGGGAGTATAGAAATATTGCAAACCACCGTTTTATCGCCCAAACAAGCAATCGTTTGCTCCAATCTGCATCAATAAATTCAATAGTTTGAACATGCCGCTTTACAAGCACCGATTGAGGTTTTAGAATCGGTCGATTTTTTTTGGGAGGGAAGCAACAATGACGACTATTACGATTACACGTCCTGATGACTGGCACTTGCACTTGCGAGATGGCGAAGTGCTCAATGACACTGTTCGCGATACCAGCCGCTACATGGGTCGAGCCATCATCATGCCAAACTTGGTCCCGCCGGTAACCGATACTGAAGCAGCCCTTGCTTACCGTGACCGTATCCTTGCCGAAAAGCCTCAAGGCAATTTCTCTCCTCTAATGACGCTTTACCTCACCGACAACACCACTCCTGACGAAATCCGCAAAGCTAAAGCGACTGGCCATATCTATGCCGCCAAGCTATACCCAGCCGGTGCGACCACCAACTCAGATTCAGGTGTCACTTCAATCGACAAACTGATCCCAACGCTGGAAGCGATGCAGGAAGAAGGCATGCTGCTGCTGATCCATGGTGAGGTAACGACTCACGAAGTCGATATCTTCGACCGTGAAAAACAGTTCCTTGATACAGTACTTGGCCCTATCGTTGAGAAGATGCCAAACCTGAAAATCGTGGTTGAGCACATCACGACCAAAGATGCGGTAGAGTTTGTTAACAACGCAGGCCCTAATGTCGCGGCAACCATCACGGCCCACCACCTGATGTTCAACCGTAACCACATGCTAGTAGGCGGTATCCGCCCACACTTCTACTGCCTGCCTATTCTTAAGCGCAATACTCACCAGGCAGCACTGGTTGCAGCAGCAACAAGCGGTAGCCCTAAGTTCTTCCTAGGCACTGACTCTGCCCCTCACGCGCAAGGCCGCAAAGAATCTGCTTGTGGTTGTGCTGGTTCTTACACTGCACACGCAGCCATCGAGCTTTACGCTGAAGTGTTCGAACAAGCAGGTGCACTGGACAAACTTGAAGCTTTTGCAAGCTTCAATGGCCCAGACTTCTACGGTTTGCCACGCAACGCAGATACCATCACCCTGACCAAAGAAAACTGGGCAGTACCAGAGACTATGGCCTTCGGTAACGATGTTGTTGTGCCAATCCGTGCTGGTGAAGAGATGACCTGGAAAGTAACAGCTTAAAACCTGTCACAGTATCTCGATACAAATATAAAGGGGCGCATATTGCGCCCCTTTGCTTTATCTCAGCGAGATACTAGCTATGTACGGGTTCCGGCGATGCCACGGGACTACTGCCTGGCAGTGCCACATTGTGGAACAAGCGATATAGTACAGGTACTACAATCAGGGTCAGTACCGTCGCAAAACCCAAACCAAACATGATGGTTACCGCCATCGGCTTGAAGAACACATCGGGTAGCAGCGGCACCATACCCAGCACGGTGGTGATTGCCGCCATACATACCGGCCTCACACGACTCACCGCCGCATCAACCACAGCCTGATATTTCTCCTTACCACTGGCAATTTCGATCTCTATCTGATCAAGCAATACGATACCGTTTTTCACCAGCATGCCCGACAAGCTGAGGAAACCGAGCAATGCCATAAAGCCAAATGGAGTATTGAGCAATAGCAAGCCGGTCGTTACCCCGATAACCGCCAGTGGCACCGTGGCCCACACAATCAGGGCTTCCTTGACCTTGTTGAATAGGAAGATAGTGATCAGGAACATCACCAAATAGCCCATCGGCATGGTCTGGAACAGCGAAGCTTTCGCATCGGCAGAAGACTCGTACTCACCGCCCCACTCCAGCGAGTAGCCCGGCGGATAATCCAGCCCTTCGATAAGAGGTTGGATCCGTGCCTGCACGGTCGCTGCTGTTTCGTCACCCAATGGGTCAGGGTCGGCCATCACCGTCAGCATCCGCTTGCGGTCTTTCCTAGCAATCAGCGGATCTTCCCAAATAATATTGACGCCATTGATGACCTGTTGCAGGGGAATATACCCTTGCGTTGCCGGGCTCCAAATCTTCATCCCTTCGATGGTGCTGACATCCACCCGCTCTTCGTCAGGTAAACGGGCCACAATCGGCATCAAATTAGTGCCATCTCGGTATACCCCAACCGTTAGGCCAGAGAATGACATCTGCAATAAGTCATCGACATCTTTCTTGGTAATACCGTAACGGCGGGCCTGACTTTCATTAAAGACCGGCTCTATCACCTTGTTCCGCTCACGCCAATCATGGCGAATATTAAACGCGCCAGGATCGGCATTCATGATATCCACAACCTGCTTAGCGAGCGTACGAAGAACCGTCGGGTCTGGGCCGACTAGGCGGGCTTCAATTTTTGAGCCTGATGATGGACCTAGCATAATTTGCTTGAGCTTGTACTCAAGCTCTGGGTGTTTGGTATCAAGAAGGCCCCCAATCATCCCCATGACAGGTAGCACGTCTTCAAAACTCTTAACCCTAATCACTAACTCTCCATAAGAGGAGTAGCTCTTCTCCGGGGTATAGGTCAGCATAAAACGCTGTGACCCCTTACCAGCACTGGTGCTGATGTATTCAACCCGCTCATCCTGCGCAACAATGCCTTCTAGCTCTTCCAAGGTCGCATTGGTTGCCCGGATATCCGTCCCTTCTGGTAACCAGACATCGACCATAAACATTGGCGTGGTCGATGACGGGAAGAAAGATTGCTTAAGCAAGGTAAAGCCGTATAGGCTTGCTCCTAACATTGCTACCAGCACAATCACCGTCAACCAAGCGCGGCGCATACAGAACTCAAGGAATGCCTTGTACAAAACGAAAATCTTGCCCGCATAAGGATCGGCATCCGGATCAGCATTGCCGGTTTTAACACTTTTGAAGAACATATCACTGAAGAAAGGCGTCAGGGAGATCGCGGTAAACCAGCTGAGCATCAAGGAAACCAACAGCACGGTAAACAGCGTACGACAGTACTCACCGGTCGAGTCCTGCGACAGGCCAATCGGTGCAAATGCCATCACTGCAATGACAGTGGCCCCAAGCAACGGCCACTTGGTTTGGGTTACAATATCCGAGGCAGCTTGCATCCGGGTCCTCCCCTTCTGCATGCCTATCAGCACCCCTTCGACCACCACTATCGCGTTATCCACCAACATACCCAAGGCAATAACCAAAGCACCGAGCGAAATCCGCTGCAAGTCAATGGCGAGCCAGCTCATGAATACGAAGGTACCCAACACTGTAAGCAAGAGGATCAAACCAATCAGCAAGCCTGAACGCAGCCCCATAAAGAACAACAGGACAACAATAACAATCGCTACCGCTTGACCTAGGCTGATGATAAAGCCGCTGACCGATTTGTCTACCTCTGTTGGCTGGCTGTATACCACGCCTATATCAATACCGACTGGTTGCTGCTCTTTAAGTTCACTCAAGCGAGTTTCCACACGCTTACCGACATCGACAACGTTGACCCCTTCAATCGCGGAAATCCCGACATGCAATGCTTGCTGGCCGTTATAGCTGATCAGGTTACTTGGCACTTCCTGAAAGTCACGCTTGATTTCTGCCACATCTTTTAGGTAGATCAGCCCTTCTGCGCCACTCTCGGTAATAATCAAATCACCGAGTTCATCAACGCTTTGGAATTCGCCGGTTGGGTGTACTCGGATATATTCGCTTCCTATCCTCACGGCCCCGGCACTGGTGACCAGGTTCTGAGTCTCCAATGTGCTGTAAATGGTTTGTGGTGAAATGCCTAAGTTGCTTAAGCGCTGCAATGAGATTTCAATAAAAACCTGCTCTTGCTGAGTACCAGTAACCGATACCTTACCGACCCCTTCAACCAACTCTATTTCACGGCGCAGGTAATCAACGTAGTCGCTAAGCTCCTTATAGCTATAACCTTGGCCAGTCACCGCCAGCAAAATACCAAAAACATCACCAAAATCATCGATAACCGACGGCTCCTGCACCCCTGGCGGCAATGATGGCTTGAGATCGTTCACCTTACGCCGCATTTCATCCCAAATCTGCGGGAGATCATCCGGCCCATAGTTGTTCTTCATGGTCACGGTGATTTGGGATAGCCCACGGCTAGACACCGAGTTGACCTCATCAACATAGATCAATTGCTGTATTTCTTTTTCTATCGGGTACGTCACCTCTTCTTCAACCTGAAGCGGCGTTGCACCGGGATAAGCGGTGACCACCATCGCATCTTTGATAGTAAATGCCGGGTCTTCCAACCGCCCAAGCCCGAAAAAGGCCATGGTACCGCCAATCAAGAAGATCAATGTCAGCATCCAGCTGATCACTTTATTCCGAATAAAATAGCTCGCGATATCCTGCTTCATAATCAGCCCGCCTCCTTATCCACTATGGTGACCGACTGGCCTTCACGTAATCTATTCGCACCTTCGACAACAATATGCTCACCCGCCACCAATCCTTCGAGTAGCCTGACACCTTGCGGAACCACTTTATCGGTGACGACTTTGCGTTTACTCACTGTATTGTCATCATTGACGACCCAGACAAATTTATTGTCCATTGCCAATTCATCGCCATCTTCATTGAAAATGGCTTCGAGCGGGATAACTGGCTCCCCTTTTCGGTAAACCTTAAGCTTCTGAGCATCAATTTTAACCTCGACGGCCATCCCATCGAGGATAAAGCGATCTTTAGGCATCGGCATGGTTAGGGTAACGAGGAACGAGCCCAAATCAGGATCCGGCTCAGTGGTAAACTCCTTGAGAAATGCTTGGTATGCCGCACCATCCTCAAGCAAAATCTTCGCCCCAGGCTTGGATTCCTGAACTTCTACCGCCGTGCTTTGCGAATAAATCATATCAGGTGCTTGGATAATTACATCGACCTGATCAGCAAGGTGGAGGTTCATAACCAGTTGCCCTACCTGAACATTTTCAAACTGTTCAACCGGTACACGGGAAATCACACCTGAGAATGGGGCTTTCAGTTCTGTAAAAGTTAAATTGAGCTTGGCGTAATCCAAACGGGCTTTAGCTATCCGGCGTTCCGCCTTTAACTCATCAAATTGTGACTGAGGCAAGAAGCCCTGCTTGACCAGTTTCGCCGAACGACGATATTGGCTATCGGCCACATTGAACTTAGCCTGGGCATCATCAACTTCCAATTTATAGTCAGTCGGGTCAAGACGAGCCAAAAGCTGCCCTTTCTTCACCTGATCACCAGGTCGAACAGCAATAAAGCTGATTTCTCCCTGTACCCTGAAAGACAAGCTCGATTTGTCGGCAGCAGCGGCTACAGCAGGAAAAGTCAGTTGAGGTGCTGACTCAGCCATTCTGACCTCGGCGACCGAAACAGGTGAAACAACGGTGCGTGGCTCTACAGTCGCTTTTTCACAACCCGCAAGCAGGATAGTACCGCCTAGCACCCAAGGTATTAGCGTTAACATCTTCATCCTACAGTCCCCGCTCCTTAACCCACTTACGGACTTTTTGCCCTTCCTGCAGTTCATTGACACCAGAGGTCGCAATCAAGTCACCGTCGTTCAATCCGTTCAGGACCCTACGTCGCTCATCAAGCTGGACAGGAACCTTACTGACGATCCCCTGCTCGTCGACTCGCCATACAAAAGTTGTGTCCCCCTCAGTCAAAATAGCTCTAGATGGTAAAGAGCCACTTGAGACATGGGGAATTGCAACACGAACATGCCCTGCCATACCAGGCAACAAGTTGAAGCCTTCAGGCCGTTCCATAAAGAGAGTCACTTTATAGCTCGAGGTCTTTTCATCTGCTTCGGTATCGATTTCCTTAAATTCAGCAGAGAATGTCTGCCCGGGAATGGTATCGAAGGTGACGGTAGGATCCCGCTCAACGTTCTCTTGATGTTGGAAGCGGGCCAGAAGTTGGTCCGGCAACTGGAAAGTAACATTGATGACCCCTGCACTCTGGATGTGCATCACCGGCTGCTTGGCAGCGATATACTCGTAGTTTTCCACCAGCGACAAGGACAAGGTACCATCATAGGGAGCAACTAGACTGGCATAACTAAGGTTGGCTTGAGCCTTGTCGAGATCGGCCTTGGCTTGGTTAAGTTCAGCTTCCGAGCGGTCGAAATCCAACTCAGAAACGACATTGGTTTTCAGCAGCTCTTTGTCACGCTTGTATTGAACGTAGGCCAATTCATAGTCAGCCTTGGCTTGCTCCAACAAGAGGCTCAGCTCATCAGTATTCAAATGAGCCAGTACCTGGCCACGTTTAACGATGTCTCCCGGATTACTGTGTACCTTGTCTAACTGCCCAGATACCCGGAAAGCCAACACCGCTTTATCGCCGGCCTCAACAACCGCAGGAAAGGTTCGGAAAGTTTCATTGTCGCCAACCGATACGGCTACAAGTTTCACTGGCCGGGAGTCTGGTTCAGGAATGACGACTTCTTTATCCCCGCATCCTTGTACCAATAATGCTAACAAGGCCGGGGCCCACATCAAGCGTCCCATAAGATCCTCTGTAATTCTTCATTATTGTTGTATTTATTTATGGCGCCTATCGCACAGGGCAATACCTCATGACACCAAAATGCTTGTTAATACTATAGTCCACATGTCGCTACAATAATTAAACAAAGCGCAGAAAAACAACAAAAAACAGGTTATTAAGAAAGGCACTGACGTTAGCAAAGCAGCTAAGACACAACGATAGGACACAGCAGGAAATCAGGAGAAGTCAGTAATAATCAGATGAAGAAATCTCAATCTGTAAGATTGAGTGAATTTTTGATGTGAATTTAGCTATTTTTATATGACTCAATAAGCGGTCTGATACCTAACCCAATCAACAGGCAATAAAAAAGGAGCCTGACGGCTCCTTTCACATTGATAATTACCCGCTTGTGAGCCTGTTAAGGCTATCTATTAGCCTTCAAGCTCAGCGATTTTCACTTTCCAAGTATCCGGGCCAGTCTGGTGAGCGTTGACACCTTCGGCATCCACCGCAACAGTAACAGGCATATCTTCCACTTCAAACTCGTAGATAGCTTCCATACCCAAGTCTTCAAACGCGACGACACGTGCTTGTTTGATAGCTTTTGCTACAAGGTATGCAGCACCGCCAACCGCCATTAGGTATACGGCTTTGTGTTGCTTGATTGACTCAATCGCTGCAGGGCCGCGTTCAGCTTTACCGATCATACCGGTCAGGCCAGCCTGCTCAAGCATCATGTCGGTGAACTTATCCATACGGGTTGAGGTTGTTGGACCTGCAGGGCCCACTACTTCATCACCTACTGCGTCAACAGGGCCAACGTAGTAGATAAAGCGGTTTTTGAAATCAACCGGGAAGTCTTCGCCTTTTGCCAGCATGTCCTGGATACGCTTGTGCGCCGCATCACGACCCGTCAGAATTTTGCCTGATAGCAGGACGGTTTCACCAGAGCGCCATTGCTGAACGTCTTCTTTGGTCACTTCATCCAAGTTGACTCGGCGGACATTGTCACCCACTTCCCAAGTCACTTCCGGCCAATCTTCCAGTTTTGGTGGCTGAAGATCAGCTGGGCCTGTGCCATCTAGGGTAAAGTGCACGTGACGGGTTGCCGCACAGTTAGGGATCATACAAACAGGCTTGGAAGCTGCATGTGTCGGGGCCGTTTTGATTTTCACATCAAGCACAGTTGTCAGGCCGCCAAGGCCCTGTGCACCAATACCCAGTTTGTTTACACGGTTGTAGATATCGAGGCGCAGCTCTTCTTCGGCGTTTTGTGCACCGCGTTCCTGCAGCTCATGGATATCAATAGATTCCATCAGGGATTCTTTCGCCAATACCGCCGCTTTCTCAGCAGTACCACCGATACCAATACCCAGCATACCCGGTGGACACCAACCCGCGCCCATCAAAGGTACGGTTTTTTCAACCCATTCTGCGACATCATCAGACGGGTTAAGCATGACCATTTTAGTCTTGTTCTCAGAGCCGCCGCCTTTGGCCGCAACCTGAATTTCAACTTTATCGCCAGGTACCATATCAATATGGACAACTGCAGGGGCGTTGTCCTTGGTATTTTTACGGCTACCGGCAGGGTCTGCTACGACAGAGGCTCGTAGCGGGTTATCCGGGTTGGTATAAGCCTGGCGGACACCTTCGTCAATCATTTCCTGTACAGTCAGATCACTATCCCACTGTACATTCATGCCAATTTTGACGAAGCAGGTCACGATGCCGGTATCCTGACAGATTGGGCGGCGACCTTCAGCTGACATACGCGAGTTGATCAGGATCTGAGCAATTGCGTCTTTTGCAGCCTGGCTCTGCTCTTTGTCGTAAGCTTTTTCCAAAGCCTGAACAAAGTCGAGCGGATGGTAGTAAGAAATGTACTGCAGCGCATCGGCCACACTACTAATTACATCTTGTTTACGGATGACGGTCATATCTGCCCTCGTTGATTTTTTATCATTCCCTGGCGCCCGATTTTTATGCTTCCAGTGTAGGGTGTGATTCACATTCTCAGTAGAAAAATGCAACCACGCGGCCATGATCCTCATGGCATTTCTCCATCAAGCCTATTTCAGTGCTACCAGCTAAAAATAATGCTCTCAGGACGTCCTTGGGCGTCGGATTAAATTCTGTGTTTATGATACTCTTGCGGATAAATTCGCGCCATGCGGCAAACGTACACCTGTCACAAAAAAGAAAATGATTTGTAAATCACATCCAGAACTGAGTATCGAACAACTCGACTACCACAAAGACGCCTCGCTAACGTGGTTTGAATCGTTTGCGGGCCAGCCTTGGGCTATGATATTACGCTCGGCGGCTTCGGATCACCCAGATAATCGCTTCGACATTTTAGTTGCTGATCCTTTAGCCACTTTAGAGACATATGGTGAAACAACGCATATTAAATTTTCAAATGGTGATGAAAAGACGAGCAGTGATGACCCATTCGCTCTGATCCAGTCGCTGCAAGAACAGTTGGTTCCTTCGACAAGCCCTTTGATAGATGTGCCTTTTATCGGCGGTGCTGTCGGGTTGTTCAGCTATGACCTTGGCCGTAGGGTCGAAAAAATCGCCAGCACAGCCAAGCATGATATTGCGACCGCAGACATGGCCGTTGGCATTTATGACTGGGCATTAATTGCTGACCATCAAACTAAGCAGCTTTATTTGGTGTCACCTGAAGGCAGTGGCCGTAAAACGTGGCTGCAACAGAGCCGCAGTGCCACAGAGCAAAGCGCTGCTGCTACGAGTTCGCAACACCCTGCTGCTTTTGCGTTAACATCACCATGGCAAGCCAACATGGATAAAGACGAATATTGCAACAAATTCGATCGAATCCAGCAGTATTTGCTATCAGGTGACTGCTACCAAATCAATTTGACGCAGCGTTTTTCTGCCAACTATCAAGGTGATGAGTGGCAGGCATACCGTTTGTTGGAAGAACGTAACGGGGCGCCATTCTCTGGCTTCCTGCGAACCAGCGACAGCGCGATCCTCTCCGTTTCACCAGAAAGGTTCCTCCAGCACCGTGAAGGCTATATCGAAACCAAACCCATCAAAGGTACCCGTCCACGGGATAACGATCCTGAGCGCGACAAAGCCTTAGCTGATGACCTGCGTTCAACAGAGAAGGATCGTTCAGAGAACTTGATGATCGTCGACCTGCTGCGCAATGATATTGGCCGGGTAGCCAAGCCGGGCTCGGTAAAGGTGCCGCTATTGTTTGATGTAGAAAGCTTCCCGGCGGTTCACCACCTTGTTAGTACCGTCACTGGCGAATTAGATGAACAATATACGCCAGCCGACCTACTTCGAGCCTGCTTCCCAGGAGGTTCTATTACCGGTGCCCCGAAGATCAGGGCAATGGAAATTATCGAAGAGCTGGAACCGAACCGCCGCAGTGCCTATTGCGGCAGTATCGGCTACATCAGCCGCTGCGGGCAAATGGACACCAGTATCACTATCCGCACCTTGGTTGCTAACGATCAGAAGCTTCATGTCTGGGCAGGCGGTGGTATTGTGGCCGATAGCCAGGCAGACAGCGAGTATCAGGAGACCCTCGATAAACTGAGCAGGATCCTCCCGGTACTTGAAAACTAGCCAAATGTTTTATTGCAAGTAGGTAAAGGCCAAGCCAATATTTTTATTGGCTTGGCCTTCAATTATCGATAATCTTATCAAACTAACGCTGCAAGGATCCGCAGCGATGAAACGGCTTAGATAAAAATGAATTCGCTAAGTTGCTGTTTCAACATCTATAGTTAAAAGTATGCCGTAACAGTAACACCACGGAAGGTTTATGAATTGCCAGCAACAGATCATCACCCGCTTTATGCTAGCCCCGCAAGCTAGCTACGATAAAAGCCATACCCGACGTGTTCGCCAACACATCAGCGAAGACTATCGCTTAAAACCTGCTGCCGTACTCATCCCCCTTGTACCGCGTCACAGCTCTTTCAGTATGATTTTCACCCGCCGAGCTGACCACTTAAAGCACCATCCAGGCCAAGTTTCTTTTCCTGGCGGCCGCTATGAGCCACAAGATCTTGATTTGATTGATACTGCTCTGCGTGAGACCCATGAGGAGACTGGTATTTTATGCAACCGTGATAGCATTATTGGACAGCTGCCTAGCTTACCGACCATCAGTGGTTATATCGTCACACCGTACTTATCAGTTATCTCACCTAATTACAGGCCAGAACTGGATCCAAACGAAGTTGATGAATTGTTCGAGGCCCCTATCGAACACGTATTAAACCCGATGAATATCAGGACACAGAAAGTTACGCTTGATGGAAAAATACACAATATTTATTCAGTTCCATTCAGCAAGTATTCAATCTGGGGTGCCACTGCCCAGATGCTCAAAGTACTATCAGATCAGCTCTGGCATGAGCAAAACTAATCTGACACGATAATTTCCCTAATTTTACTCCGCCACCCAGTGTGATCAAGATCACACTAAATTGTATTGCAATTTCGCCCCGTTACAGAACGAGATCTCGATCAAGGTTTTCCTGCAATAAATAACGAAAATGCGCTCCGTTCCTAATTTCCGTTCCGTAATTAACTTTGGATATATAATCATGCAAACATCTACAAGCACCGTAGCGACTAGCGCTGCAAAAGCAGGATGGACGTATAAAGACGTAACATGGGCACTATCTCTATTCGGTACTGCTGTTGGCGCGGGCGTATTGTTCCTGCCAATCAAAGCGGGTGCTGGCGGTTTCTGGCCTCTTGTTATCCTTGCCCTGCTTGCTCTTCCAATGACTTGGTTTGCTCACAAGAGCCTTGCTCGTTTCGTTCTTTCTGCTAAAAACCCAGACGCAGATATTACTGATACTGTTGAAGAACACTTCGGTAAAGCTGGCGCAAACATCATCACTTTTGCTTACTTTTTCGCCATCTACCCAATCGTTCTTATCTACGGTGTAGGTATTACCAATACTGTTGACTCTTTCATGGTTAACCAGCTAGGCATGGAATCTCTTCCACGCTGGATCCTATCTGGCGGCCTAATCATGGCGATGACAGCTGGTGTTGTATTCGGTAAAGAACTGATGCTGAAAGCCACTTCAGCCATGGTTTACCCTCTAGTATTCGTTCTACTAGCTCTCTCTGTATACCTGATTCCTGACTGGAACGCGTCAATGATGTCTGTTAGCCCAGACTGGGGTTCAATGCCTTCTATCATCTGGCTAGCGATTCCAATCATCGTGTTCTCATTCAACCACAGCCCAATCATCTCTCAGTTCTCTAAAGAACAGCGTCGTGTATACGGTGAAAATGCAGTACAGAAAACTGACATGATCACAGGTGGCGCAGCAATGATGCTGATGGGCTTTGTAATGTTCTTCGTATTCTCTGTAGTACTTTCTCTATCTCCAGAGCAGTTAGCTGATGCACAAGCACAGAACATCTCTGTACTGTCTTACCTAGCAAACATCCACGAATCTCCAATGATTTCTCTAATGGGTCCTATGGTTGCATTCGCGGCGATTACTTCTAGCTACTTCGGCCACTTCCTAGGTGCTCACGAAGGTCTAGTTGGTCTAGTTAAGTCTCGCTCTGATATGCCAAAGAGCAAGATCGAGAAAATCTCTCTAGGCTTCATCGTAGTAACAACTTGGATTGTTGCAGTAGTAAACCCAAGCATCCTGGGCATGATTGAAACAATGGGCGCGCCAATGATTGCCGCTATCCTGTTCCTAATGCCAATCTTTGCAATGCAGAAAGTACCAGCAATGGCTAAGTACAAAACTTCTGCTCCTGCTCAGATTTTCACAGCGCTATGTGGTATTGCAGCGATTACTTCTGTAATCTACGGTGCACTATAAGGCGAGTTATCACCAACTTAGTGATAATTCACCAGCGCTAAGCGTATTTGTAAGAAAATGTGCTACAACGCATAGTCTTCTGACTCAAATTACGTAAAATAGAGCTACTAAAGAGCAGGACGCGTTTGCCCCTGCTCTTTTGTTTTGATTATCTCGCCAAGGAAGGGGCGAGAATGATAAAAACTATACAGTCTCACGGTAACTAGACAGTTACCCTGACTGAGGTATTAGCAATGATCAGTGTTTTTGATATCTATAAAATCGGTGTGGGTCCTTCCAGTTCGCACACTGTCGGCCCAATGAAAGCAGGTAAAGAGTTCATCGATGACCTGCGTGCCATGGGCAAGCTTCGTGACGTGACTAAAATTACCGTGGATGTTTATGGTTCACTTTCTCTAACCGGTAAAGGTCACCACACTGATATCGCAATTATTATGGGTCTAGCGGGTAACAGCCCTGAGCATGTTGACATCGACAGCATCCCAGGCTTTATCGCACGCGTTGAAGAAACAGAGCGCCTACCAGTTGGCATGCACTGCCACACTGTTGATTTCCCTCGTGAAGGCGGTATGAACTTCCATACCACTAACCTTCCTCTTCACGAAAATGGCATGACCATCAACGCCTTTATTGGTGAAGAACTCGCTTACACCAAGACTTACTACTCTATTGGTGGTGGTTTCATCGTTGATGAAGAGAACTTCGGCAAATCAAGTGAATCATCAGTAAAAGTACCTTACATGTTTACTACGGCAGAAGAGCTAGTAAACCAGTGTAAGGAAAATGGCTTGTCAATCAGCTCAATGGTAATGGCCAACGAGCGTGCGATGAACGCCGAAGATGAAATCAGCACTTACTTCGCTAACATCTGGCGCACCATGCGTGAATGTATGGAGCGCGGTATGAGCGAAGAAGGTATCTTGCCTGGTCCACTGCGTGTTCCACGCCGTGCAGCAGCGCTTCGCCAGCAGCTGATGACAACTGAAAAGCTAAGCAACGACCCAATGACTGTTGTTGACTGGGTTAACATGTACGCTTTCGCTGTTAACGAAGAAAACGCAGCCGGTGGCCGTGTGGTTACCGCACCAACTAATGGTGCTTGCGGTATCATTCCAGCGGTATTGGCTTACTACGACAAGTTCATCCAGCCAGTTGGCCCGAAAGAATACACTCGTTACTTTGCTGCTTCTGGCGCAATCGGCGGCCTTTACAAGCGTAACGCGTCAATCTCTGGTGCTGAAGTTGGCTGTCAGGGTGAAGTTGGTGTGGCATGTTCTATGGCAGCAGCAGGCCTTGCTGAGCTTATGGGTGGTAGCCCTGAGCAAGTATGTATGGCAGCTGAAATCGCGATGGAACACAATCTAGGTCTAACTTGTGACCCAGTAGCAGGTCAGGTACAGGTTCCATGTATCGAGCGTAACGGTATCGCAGCAGTTAAAGCGATCAACGCTTCACGTATGGCACTTCGCCGCTCTTCTGAGCCTCGTGTTTCTCTGGACAAAGTTATCGAAACGATGCTTGAAACCGGTAAAGACATGAACGCGAAATACCGTGAAACTTCACAAGGTGGCCTAGCAATTAAAGTTATTTGCTAATTGCTGCTTTGACTATGAAAAAGCTACCCTCCCGGGTAGCTTTTTTTGTTTGTCGGATAGGGCACCCGACTTAGAATGCACCGCCTGCATTGTGCAGCAACTGCTCAATATCTTCTGCCAGCGCCTCACCGCATTGCAATGTTGTCACCCACGAAATCGGAATCCCCTGCGTATCCCCGAAGCCGTAACAAGCACCCGCAATCGCTCCAACTAGAATCCCCCTGCCACAACTGTCTCCGCCTACTGCAATGTTGTTGAGGATCGCCTCGGTATAACTTGAACTGTTCTGCAGTATCCAAGCCGCCATTGGCAAGCTATCGGCTAAATGACAGGCACTATTGGCTATCGAAAGTACGTGGGAGAGATCATTCACATCACCACTGAGCCCTCTCGCCTGCTCAATTTTCTCCATGATCGGCTCGGGGCATTTGACCTTCAGCACATTGAGCACAGGCTCCATCCGCCGGGAGCGCAATGCCTCATTGAGGGCGCTGGCAAAGGCCTTGGCACAAGCCAGTGCCTGTTCATTTTGATGGGTAACACCAACAATACGGTCTATTTCATTTTCTAACTTCTCTGATGGCATCTTCAACGCGACCAGAGCAGGCACGGCGCACAATGCCGGGTTTTGATCATCATCGCTACCGGAGTCTTCCGGCCAATCTTCAGGCGGTAAAGAGAACAATGACAACAACAGCGCTTTCGTCGGGGTATCAACATAACCGATAAACTCGCCGCCGGGCCCAAAGTAGTCCAAGATTTCCTGTTGCACGCGGTGGGTCTCGACCTCAGGCTCGCTCAGTAACCTGATATAGAGGGCTAGCCATTCTCCATAGATTGTCAGCTCCCCTGCCGTGAGTTTGTCGTGGGCATAGTAACCCTCTACCCCTTCATAGTGGTGGGCATCCGGCTCGATAAAAGGAAAATGCGGAAGAGATTGGAGGGTCCGGATACGCTCCGGAGAATAGATCCAGTGGGTGCCCATGCTGGCAGCATCAGCCACCAGCGCCCCCATCAGGGCAGCATAACGTTGTGCCATTTTCTTATCCTTATCATCAGCTACACGCAATGCAATAAGCTTATACCCATTCCCGTGAACTGGCTGAACAAGAATAAAAAAACCCGCCATAAAGGCGGGTTCTAACAATCAGCGATACGCGTTAATTAAGCAGCGGCTTTTAGCGCTTTGTCTTTCTTTAGCTCGCCTACAGGCAAGATAGTGCGACCGTACTCGTTGTTCAGTACTTGTGCCATTGCGAAGTAGATAGCACTTGCACCACAGATGATCCCTTCGAAACCAGCGATAGTACCGATCAGGGTGCTGCCAGTGAAATCACGCGCAGCCAGTAGGAAGAACAGTACAGTCAGTGAACCGAAAACGAACTGCTTAGCACGTGGGTAGCACAGTGAACCAATGAACATGAAGCCAGTGAAGATACCCCATAGCAGTAGGTACCAACCCATGAAACTTGCAGGGCTAGCAGGTAGACCCATGTAAGGCATTACGATTAGGCCAACCAGTGTCAGCCAGAATAGACCGTAAGAAGTAAATGCAGTAGTACCGAACGTGTCACCACGCTTGAAGCACATCATGCCTACGATAACTTGGCTCAAGCCACCGTAAAAAATACCCATAGCTAGGATCATCGAATCAATAGGGAAAAAGCCCGCATTGTGGATGTTCAGAAGGATGGTAGTCATACCAAAGCCCATAAGACCTAGTGGTGCTGGGTTAGCTAGTTTCGTAGACATGTTTTCCTCAAATAGGAGTAATTCAACAAAAATGATAAAGATTAAAATTTGGGTGCATCAATCAATGCGCGGCGAATTCTAAAGGACGCTGACAGGCAAATCAAGCCAAAACCCGTGCGAAACTTAACCAAACTCAAAAAAAATTGGAATTTTCTACTTTTATGTAAAGTCATTTTTAATATTCAAATACAACTAAGTGTTAGTAAATGTAATTGACAGGCATTTGAATTTTTCACCCAAAAGAGGAAAATTATTAAAAATCAGCAAATTAAAATCAAATCAAAACCACCTGCTTGTCATAATCTGTCATAAACCAGATTTTTCTCACTCACAACCACCGGTTACCTCAATTCATAAGATTACAGGCACAAAAAAAGCAGCATCACTGCTGCTTTTTTATAACTGCTCAATAATTACTCATGATACGAAGACAGTATTAAATCTCCAGCTCATCACCCTCTATATTGCTACTCGTGGCGACAGCACTATTATTGTTTTCTAACCCCTCAATTTCAGACGCTTGTTCCTCTGCACCAGCAGGGTTACCAGCAGCAACCTTGCCGTGAGTCACTAGTTCGCTTTCATCAGTCTGTCGTGACTCTGCCAAGTCAGAGTTATCTTGTGCTGAAATCTTCGCTGGGGATGGAACCGGTGGAGCGACCGCTGATAACTGAGCTTGAAGTATCGCAATCTGTTGGTTTTGAGCCTGAATCAACCCTTTTAAGGTTTCTAGCTGGGTCTGTTGCTGGTTAGGCTGTTGATTACGGCTGGCTATTTCATACTGCTCACGCGTCTCAGCAGCTTGCACACTTAGACGTTTGGCTTGCTCAGCGAGCGGGCGGTCACGTAGATCCGAATCATTCAGCGCTTTCGAGATACCCAGCAGCTTCCCTTCCATGACAAGAATATAGCTTTCATATTCATCACGGTTACGATCACGAAGGTATTTGACTTCCTCAGCAATGTGGGCCGCATGGGCAAGCTCAAATTCAATGGCTGAGACAACTTGATTAATGGCATCAAAGGCACGCGGATCTTTATCGATTAGATCTTTACCCGCTTTGATTTCCTCTTCTACCTTCGCGTAACTGAGCGGTGCGTAGTAACGCACATCCTCGCGGCGCAACTGGCGTAAGGCTTCTTCTTGTGGGGTAATATAAATACGTTTGATGACCCTGACTTCCAGGCTCTTCGCTCGGGAGAGAAATTCAGTCTGTTCTTCTCGGGCACGGTTTAGGTCGCCGCGAGCGACAAACGCAAAAAGGTTGCCGTAAAACCGATTAAGCCTAACAAACTCACTGCGGTAATGGGCATTGGCATCAATTGAATTAAGATAAGCCAGTTGGACCATTGCAGGCTCAAGTACCTTGTTGGCTATCTTCTTTAGAGCGGCTAATTCAGTATGGTTATTTTCTACCACCTCAATATCACCATAAAAGCGATCCAGGTAGGTCACTGACGAAAATAACGAATAGCTCTGGTTGGCAAGTTCAGGAGAAGACTGGATATCTTTGAACAGATTATCGGCTCGTTGCCAACTTTCCATCATGGTGGCATATCTTTCCGGCGCATATAGCTTCAAATCTTCTGCGTCGACAAGAGTATTGCGCCAGTGACGATGCACTTTAGTGGCAGACTGAAGTACGCCTTCTACATTTACTTCCGATGGTAAACTGCTGTCATTGTCTGGCGTGCTGGAGCAGCCAGCGAGCAAAGCAGCAAGCAACACCATGCTGGCTACTTTCCCAACATACTTCATAGATTCGTGTTCCGGTTCTTTTCCAGCCTGAATGTGCCAGGCTGGTTATTATTGTCTTTTCTATCGATACTATTCTATCTGACTCAATGTTTTATAAAAAGTTCATCAATGACTTTCGGCAGGTTTTGATTGAAATTTGACATAAGGTCAACTTTTTCGCGTTTTTTCCCATCAATTTAGGCAAAAACGTTTATCTACCAAATAACGTTAAGTGAAAACTATCATGTCGTCGCATTTTATTTCAGGCTAAATCCCCTTCCTTCAATAAACTGCTTCATAAACGGACGAGCTTCTTTATTTAGCGTGCCTGAGATTTGTTCACTCCAGGACATATCTTTATTTCCACCGGTACGGCTTTGGTAATATAGCCTTACGTGTTGGTCGTAACTGGCAAGCTTATCCATATCCAACGAGGAATAACTGTTTTCATGCACCACAATAGAACGTGGTAGCCGTGGCTTCACCTCTGGAGACTGTGCTGGGTGGCCTAGGCAAAGACCAAAGAGCGGTAACACATGCTGAGGCAAAGACAGTAATGTCGCAACTTTGTCTGGATTATTTCTCAACCCACCAATGTACACCCCCCCCAACCCAAGGGACTCAGCGGCAAGCAATCCATTTTGTGCCATAAGTGCGGCATCTACCGCACCAATAAGGGTTTGTTCGGTAAAGCCCAGTTTAGCTTCCGGGTAGATTTGTTGGTGGCGGTTGTAATCGGCGCAGAAAACAAAGAACTCAGCAGCGCTGGCCACATATTCCTGACCACCAGCATATTCAGCCAGCAGCACTCTCATATCAGGATCGGTAACTCGAATGATGCTGACACACTGAATGAAGCTCGAGGAAGATGCTGCTATTGCGCAATCTAAAATGGTATGACGCTGACTATCGCCAATCGGTTGGTCCGTAAATTTTCGGATAGAACGGTGCTGTAAAATAGTTTCGATCGTCTGGTTCATACATATCCCTATAACAGTGAGCCTCACGGTGAGTCATTCACTCTAGCATAGCCCCCCTATTTCACCCCACTGTTATATGGTTACAAGGAATAACCGGGATCGAATACTAATTTTCCTGACTGTAAAGATCGTCTTGTGATCTTGAATCTTTAACTTTGCATTGGCAAATTTGGTTAAGGATACTCATCAGGCGGTCTTTATTCAGGGGCAACGGATTACCTTTGATTGAATTTGATAGCAATGCATCTTCCGCCACTTCGTCAAACAACACATCACAAAATCCATACTCAGTAACAGAAGGCAAATTCAGTCGCTTCAACGTCCGTTTAGTCCAATCTATGCCATCGACAATTTCGGCATTCATTCGACCGGTCAAAATACATGCTAGCTGACGGTATCTATTGAGCACGTCCGCCCTCCCCGCTTCACGTGCAGCCAGGACATTTTCCTGCATGACGTAAGGGGCTAACTGGGCCGTGATCAAGCCATGGGGTGCATGAAGCCTACCGCCAAGTGATGAGGCCAGACCATGGGCAGCCCCCAATTTGGCATTGGCCAACGCCATACCTCCGAGCATGGCGGCAAAAGCCATATCAGATCGGGCCCTAGGATCATCATCCTCACAGGCTGCGAGAATTGCTCCAGACAGGCGCCTCAGGCCTTCCTCACACACCATATCGGTTAACGGGTTGGGTTCGCCACAAACATAGGATTCCATCAAGTGGGTAAAGGCATCCATCCCACAACAACCTGACATTATCGGATCCATGCCATAGGTGAGAGTCGGATCAACAATCGCTAAATCAGGCAGCATATCTGGGCTTCGGAGGCCCACTTTGACATTTTCCTGCGCCGAACGAAGAACCGCACTTTTACTGACTTCAGCCCCCGTTCCCGCTGTCGTAGGTACTGCGATAAACGGAATGGGTTTGGCTTGCAGGGGAACATTACGCCCCACAACTTCAACATAATCGTACACACTGCCTTGGTTAGGGATCAGCGCAGCCAAAGCCTTGCCTGTATCAAGTACACTGCCGCCCCCAATGGCCAGCACCATATCCGGTCGAAATTTCCGTCCCATAGCAGCCATCTCTTCCACCATGGCTATCAATGGCTCACCGTGAACAGCCACTTGCTGATAGCGCATTCCTTGTTGCTTGAAATAGCTGATTAATGGTTCGGCCCGGGCACTGTCTCGCCCCGTTACCAACAATACGCTATAGCCAAACTGATTGAGTGTTGACAGCGAGTTATTCAGTGCGCCTTCCCCGAAAATAATTCGAGTGGCCGTCATAAACTGAAACATAGGCACTCCATTCCGTATTTTTGATTAATTATTATCGAGTGTGCCCCGTTACTCATTCCTGTTTTTGATTCTGAGCAATTTTTTTCCATTGAATATCAGTATCGTCGCGATACTCTGCGAGGTGTCACACTTCATTTCCTTGCTTAAAGTGTCACCCTGATACCTGTTATTTTGCGTCATTTCCCTTCAATCGGTTTTGTCTATCGCTGCAAGAGATAAATCCCTCTTTCTCATCACCGCCAGTCACGATATAGTAACTCTATTAAATTTAAGGAGAGTCGTTATGTTCGTTGTTATTTTTGGCCGTCCGGGTTGCCCATTCTGTGTCCGCGCAAAGGATCTTGCTGACAAACTAAAAGAAGAACGCGAAGATTTTAACTACCGCTATGTAGATATCCACGCGGAAGGCATCAGCAAAGCTGATCTAGAAAAAACAGTAGGCAAGCCAGTTGAAACTGTGCCACAGATCTTCGTTGATCAAGAGCACGTTGGCGGTTACACCGACTTCGAAGCATACGCAAAAGAAAATCTAGGCCTGTTCCAGTAAGCACTAGGCAACAGGTTTAGTAACATTTTCTTAAAAAGGCTGAAATATCAGCCTTTTTTATTATCTATTGCTTTAATTGCCAGCAAATTAATTCGAAAATTTTCTGTTAATGGTGATCATTTTCGGTATGCCGAGAACATAAAATCAGCTAGAATTTCACCACTTTGTCGCTGGTCACTCTTCTCGGAAAAAAACTGTTGTGAATATCGATGTCGCCGCACTCTTACATCAGAATGATATTCTGTTGCTCTTTGTGGTACTTGCTGTTGGCCTTTCGGCCGGAAAGATTCGCATTGCGAATATGCAACTGGGGAACTCTATCGGGGTTCTGATTACTGCCCTCCTTTTTGGTAACGCCGGTTTTACCTTTGACGCCGAGGCACTGAACATCGGCTTTATGCTGTTTATCTTCTGTGTCGGAATCGAAGCGGGTCCCAACTTCTTTGGTATCTTTTTCCGTGACGGTAAACATTACTTGATGCTGGCGCTGGTCGTTATTCTATCTGCGATATTCATCACGGTGACCATGAGCAACTATTTGGGGCTTGGTTTGGGTTTAAGTACCGGTTTGATGGCCGGCTCTTTAACGGCAACTCCTGTTCTGGTAGGGGCTAAAGATGCCTTGGCAAGCGGCTTATCCAGTATTTCCGATCCTGACAGCATCCAGCAGATCATAGACAGCATCAGTGTTGGCTACGCTATGTCCTACTTGATTGGTTTGGTCAGTGTCATTGTACTGGCAAAACTGATGCCCAAATTACAGAAGCAGAACCTGGCAGAATCATCACAGCAAATTGCCCGTGAACGCGGTATCGGTGAAAGCGCCCAGCGTAAGGTATACCTGCCGATCATCCGTGCTTACCGGGTTGGCCCTGAACTCATCAACTGGATTGACGGACGCAACCTACGTGAGCTGGGGATCTACCGCCAAACAGGCTGCTATATAGAACGTATCCGCCGTAACGGTATTCTGGCTAACCCAGATGGTGACGCGATTTTGCAGGAAGGCGATGAAATCGCACTGGTGGGTTACCCTGATAGCCATGCCCGCCTTGATCCGAGTTTCCGTAACGGTAAAGAAGTATTCGACCGTGACCTACTCGATTTGCGTATCGTTGAAGAAGAGATCGTTGTAAAGAATGACAGTATCGCGGGCAAACGCTTGTCCGAGCTAAACCTGTCGGAATATGGTTGTTTCCTCAACCGCGTTGTCCGCGCGCAGATTGAAATGCCGATGGATCACAATATCCTGCTGAGTAAGGGGGATATTCTCCAGGTCAGTGGTGAAAAAAGCCGTGTCATGGGACTTGCCGAGCGCATTGGTTTCATCTCGGTACACAGCCAGATTGCCGACTTGCTGGCATTCTGCTGCTTCTTCATCATTGGTTTGCTTGTGGGCACCATCACTATGACCTTCGGCCAGATCGCGTTTGGCCTTGGTAGTGCTGCCGGCCTATTGGTTGCGGGAATTACGCTTGGCTTCCTACGAGCCAACCACCCAACCTTCGGCTATGTACCGCAAGGGGCGCTGAACATGACCAAAGATCTCGGCTTGATGGTCTTTATGGTGGGTATCGGCCTGAGTGCTGGTTCGAACCTGTTCGACTCCCTGTCACAAGTTGGCTTAGCGGTATTCTCGGCAAGTTTGATGGTAAGCGTCATCCCTGTCGTGCTAGCTTACCTATTCGGTGCCTACATACTCAAGATGAACCGTGCTTTATTGTTCGGTGCTATTATCGGTGCACGTACCTGTGCGCCAGCGATGGATATGATCAATGAGCATGCCCGCAGTACCATTCCTGCTCTGGGTTACGCCGGCACCTATGCCATCGCCAACGTCTTGTTGACGATAGCCGGTACCCTCTATGTTATCTTAAGCTGATAACAGACCCCCTTTCACGAACAACGTGCCCTCTGCAGAAACTGCAGGGGGCATTTTTTTGCTCAGCATGCTTCAGTCGAGTCAGCACAGATTCAGTCCTTTTAATCTAAGCTATAGAGAGTAAAAACTCATCCTATATCCCTGATTAGCACCACAAATTGCTAGGAAATATTCGCCACTTCACTCTCTATTCAGTATATTGATTGAATAGATAGAAAAACTATTGGTAATCAAAACTATGCGTATCCTTATTGTTGAAGACGACCCGATTCTAAGCCACCACTTGAAATCTCAGCTGAGTGAGATGGGTCACCAAGTTCAGTGTGCCGGAACCGCTGAAGAAGGCTTATTTTTTGCTCAAGATTACCCAAATGATGTGGCTATCGTTGATATCGGCCTGCCCGATCGTGATGGTATTAGCCTAATCAAAGATATGCGTGAGAAAGGCCTACGCTTACCCATTCTTATTTTGACTGCCCGCTCTAACTGGCAAGATAAAGTGACCGGGCTTGAAGCCGGTGCCGATGACTATCTCGTCAAACCTTTCCAAAAAGAAGAAATGGTCGCTCGACTCAGTGCACTGGTCCGCCGCAGCGCAGGCTTTGTGAAGCCTGAAATGACCGCCGGTGACATTCGTGTCGATCTCCTTGCTAAACAAGTTTTCATCCAAGAAAACCTACTTGAGCTGACTGCATTTGAATACGACCTATTGGAATACCTAATGCGCCACAGCCGCCAGGTAGTATCAAAACAGCGCCTGCTAGATGTGCTTTATGAAGATCAGGAAGGTGATCCGAATACTATTGAAGTGATGATCAGCCGCCTGCGTAAGAAGTTCACCAATAACGGCCAGGAAAATCCAATTTCGACTATCCGTGGCCAAGGTTATATTTTCGAACTTCAAGCACAGTAATGAAGAGGATTATTCAACCAAGGCTTCGTCGCCGGGTCCTTGTCACTTCGGTCGCGATTATTGTATTGATCACCTCAGCCCTTGCCGGGGTGATCAACCAACTGTATAGCCAAAGTTACATGGCGGCCTACTCGTCTGAACTGGTTGCCCAGATGCCGATGGTCGTTGCCCAGCTTAACCGCGCGGGCCTGATCAAAGATGTCGATAAATGGATAGATTCGGTCGATCCTTCGGATACTGACTATATGTCCGTTGTCTGTGATAAAACCGATCACACTATTTGGCTATCAGAAGAAGCGAAAGAAGCCAATATTGGTGATATCTGCAGCGAGCTACCCGATAACATACCAGTTCCTACTCTCGTTGAGACCCATCAGGGCGACAGTTACATCGCCTACAACATGAGTCAGGAGCGCGAGGGAGGCAACATCTACCAGTTAGTTGTCCTTCGTTCAGGTGACTCCTATGTCTCTTCCCTAGGCCAGTTGCACAAGCGCACCACTTTTTATCTCGGGCTGTTTGTGCTTATTGCGATTGCCTTCTTGATTGCCGCATTCCACTGGAGCTTCCAGCCGCTGCGTAAAATGGCATCGCAGCTGGATCAAATGACAGATTCCAAGCGTGACAAGCTGGATGACGATTTTCCGATGGAATTGCAGGATGTGACCTTGGCTCTCAACCGCCTGATTGAGATCAGTAATGCGCAAAAAGGCCGATACCGCCATGCCATGGATGATTTGGCACATAGCCTAAAAACCCGCTTGGCGGCGACCAATGCTTTGCTTGATGACAAGGAGATCCCCCGTTTCGAGCTGAACCAGCGGGTGATGGAGCAAATCAGCCAGATGGATGAACTTGTCCAATACCAGCTAAAGCGTGCCATGATAGGCCAGCAAGGTCTGCAGAAGGACAAAACCGAGTTAAAACCGTTGACTGACAGTTTCAGCCGCTTGCTCAGTAAGGTCTATACCGAAAAGGATGTCGCTTTACGCTGCTTCTTTAACGACAAGTTAACGCTACCGGTCAACCGCAGCGATTTGATGGAGTTGCTGGGTAACCTGCTGGAAAATGCCTACCGCTTCTGTATTGCTGAGGTGAGAGTCATTGTTCAGGAAAAACCAGACCGTTACATCATCATTATTGAAGATGACGGACCCGGTGTACCTGAAGAAATGCGCGAAGCGATTTTCCAGCGCGGAGTGCGTGCGGATCAGCTGAACCCTGGACAAGGGATTGGCCTATCAGTCTGCCATGAGATCGTGATGAGCTATAAAGGGACCATCCATGTCAAAACTGCATCGATTGAAGGCGCTGCCTTTGTGATTGAGTTGCCAAAGGATTGATACCCAGCCCAAGCAATTGAAAACATAAGCACAAAAAAACCGCCAGTTCTGGCGGTTTTTTATTACTTGCTGTTCAAACCAACATTAAATGTCTTGAACATCAAACTCAATGGCTGGGTTCACATCGGCGTCGTAATCAACCGCTTCGATGCCAAAGCCAAACAGCTTCAAGAACTCATCTTTGTACTGCTGGTAATCAGCAACGTCAAATAGGTTCTCGTTGGTTACGGTTGGCCACAGGTCACGACAGTGTTTCTGGATGTCTTCACGCAGTTCCCAGTCATCCAAACGCAGACGGTTTTCACCATCTACTTCAGGTGCGCTGCCATCTTCTTTGAACAAGCGCTGGGTGAACATACGGTGGATCTGCTCCATACAACCTTCGTGTACACCTTCTTCACGCATCTTCTTAAAGACCATCGCGATGTAAAGAGGCATAACAGGGATCGCCGAGCTCGCCTGGGTCACAACACTTTTCAGTACAGCAACGTTAGCAGAACCGCCCGTCGCAGACAGTTTGTCGTTCAGCTCGGTAGCTGCGCGGTCCAGATCCATTTTCGCCTGGCCCAGAGCACCGTGCCAGTAAATTGGCCAAGTGATTTCAGTACCGATGTAGCTGTAGGCAACAGTCTTACAGCCATCAGCCAGCACACCAGCTTCAGACAGGGCATTGATCCACAGTTCCCAATCCTGCCCCCCCATAACGGTAACTGTATCAGCCACTTCCTGCTCAGTCGCAGGTTCAATGCTCGCTTCAATCAGTACATCTTTGTTGGTATCAACAGCCGTTGCCGTGTAGGTTTCGCCCATCGGCTTAAGCGTAGAGCGAATCACTTCGCCTGTATCCGGCATTTTACGGACTGGAGATGCCAGTGAGTAAACCACCATATCAATCTGACCCAGATCTTCTTTGATCAGGTCAATCACTTTCTGTTTTGCTTCGTGAGAGAACGCATCACCATTCAAGCTCTTGGAATACAGGCCTTCTTCTTTGGCAAACTTGTCGAATGCAGCAGAGTTGTACCAGCCAGCTGTACCCGGTTTCTTTTCAGTACCCGGCTTTTCGAAGAACACACCAATAGTTGCAGCACCGCCACCGAATGCAGCAGCAATACGCGAAGACAGACCGTAGCCGCTTGATGAACCAACCACTAGTACACGCTTAGGGGCATTGGCAATTGGGCCCTGTGCCTTGGTGTATGCAATCTGCTCTTTGACGTTTTCCTCACAACCCACTGGGTGAGTCGTTGTACAAATAAATCCACGAATTCTAGGTTTGATGATCATTTTCAACTTCCCTTACACAATTGACAGTAGGATAAAAGGTAAATGACAAAATCGCATTAAATTTATGAGCGAAAACGCTAAATTGAGCAGTGGTTGGAGGTGTTCCGCGCGGAAAATCACAGAAATAGAACAAAAAAAGTGCCACGCGATTGCGTGGCACATGGGAGACACCAGGTTTATTGTTCAAAGGCTATAAGCCCTAGGCGGCTTTTCCCGGTTGCAAGCTGCCTTTTTTGAAATGTGCAGCAGAGAAATGGTCGACCTGAATCGCTCTCTGCCTGAGTTGCTCAGCATTCTGCATCTTTTTCACTTCGGCTTCTGTGACGATGCCCGCATCAAGAGCAATTTGTAACTTCTCTGTTAACGGAACCTTGCGCGGGATCTCACCAGCTTTGACGGCCTTGGCAATCTTACGCTCAAGATCTTTTACCTCGTACATGGCCACAAAGGCACGTTCCATCAGACCTACCGGGTCGTCCTCATGCTTGCCGACATAGCAAAGATGAGTCAGGCGGTCACGCTGCTTGCCAGGACGCATTAATAGCTTGGCAATCTGCACTGACACGTCATCTTTTGGTGCCGCATAGTGAATACCCAGTGGGAACAGCAAGGTGCGCAGCAGACGGCCAATACCCTTACGCGGGAAGTTCGCTAGTACTTCGTCAAATGCAACGCCACACTGGTGCAAGCAGTGCTGCAAGCCATAATGGACAAATGGCAGATCTTGTTGCTGTCGGCCTTCGTCTTCATAACGCTTAAGCACTGCAGACGCCAGGTACAGGTGACTCAACACATCACCCAAGCGTGCTGATACCATCTCGCGTCGCTTCAACTCCCCACCCAAGCTCAACATGGCAAAATCAGCAGCGACGGCCAGCGCCCGGCTCATACGTGACAACTGCTTATAGTATTTCGCTGTTTCACCGCTGACCGGTGAGCTATTGAAGCGCGAACCACTGAAGGCGTTGAGTAGTGATTTGCTTACATTACCTACCGCAAAGCTAATATGGCTAGCCAACAATTTATCGAAATCCTTGGCCCCTTCCCTGCTATCCGGGTTGGCTGCCGCTTCCATCTCGCTCAAAACGTATGGATGGCATCGGGTTGCCCCCTGGCCGAAGATCATCAGGTTTCGGGTCAGAATGTTGGCCCCTTCTACCGTAATGGCAACCGGCATACCAAAGTAGTGGTGGCCGATGTAGTTCATAGGCCCAAGTTGGATTGCACGGCCTGCGTGGACGTCCATAGCGTCATTGAGGATAGTACGGGCCATTTCTGTCATGTGGTACTTGGCAATCGCCGTAACGATTCCCGGTGTTTCATCCATATCGAGGGATGTCGTCGTCAGGGTCCGGGATGCTTCTAACATATAGGTGAAACCACCAATACGCCCCATCGCCTGCGCAACACCTTCGAAGTTACCAATCGACATCCCAAACTGCTTACGCACATAGGCATAGGCACCTGTTGTCCTTGCAGTAAGGTGACCTACCGCTGTACCGAGTGCCGGCAGTGAAATACCACGGCCAGCTGATAAACACTCCACCAGCATTCGCCAACCACGACCGACATAATCCTGTCCGCCAATGACCCAATCCATCGGGATAAAGACATCTTTACCACGGGTCGGGCCATTCATGAATGCAAGGTTGAGTGGGTCATGGCGCTCACCGATTTCGACACCTGGGTGATCCGCCGGGATCAACGCACAGGTAATGCCTAGCTCTTTCTTGTCACCAATCAAGCCGTCAGGATCTTGCAGTTTGAATGCCAAGCCAAGCACGGTAGCCACTGGTGCCAAAGTGATGTAACG
Source organism: Photobacterium rosenbergii (assembly GCF_003026455.1). Lineage (GTDB taxonomy): Bacteria > Pseudomonadota > Gammaproteobacteria > Enterobacterales > Vibrionaceae > Photobacterium > Photobacterium rosenbergii. The sequence goes on along the minus strand of NZ_PYMB01000002.1, from coordinate 12,823 downwards.
CTTGTTCCAGCTAACACGGATACCCAGTACCTCTTCACCTTGGTATTCGTCATAACACACTACGCCCTGATCCGGGATCCCGCCGGCATCTGAGCCTGCTTCAGGACCTGTCAACGCGAAACATGGAATGTCTTCACCATGGGCTAAGCGAGGTAGCCAGTAATCTTTCTGCTCCTGGGTACCATAATGGGTCAATAGCTCACCTGGGCCCAACGAGTTTGGCACCATAACCGATACGGCAGCACTCAGGCTCTTAGTGGCAATACGGGTTACGATGGTGGAGTTGGCATGGGCGGAAAAGTCCAAACCACCGTATTCTTTACCGATAATCAGCGAGAAGAATTTCTCTTTGCGCAGATACTCCCACACTTCTGGTGGCAGATCCTTATCTTCCTGGACAATCTGATAGTCGTTCAGCATATCCAACAGCGGCTCAAGCTTGTTGTCGATGAACGCCTGCTCCTCGTCACTCAACTTAGGCTGCGGATAGGTCAGTAGAGTGTTCCAATTCGGATTTCCGCCAAACAACTCCCCATCCCACCAGACACTACCGGCCTCCATGGCCTCTCGTTCTGTGTCGGAAAGTGGTGGCAACACTTTCTTGAACATTTTGAATGCGGGATCACTGAGATAGCGTTTTCTTAGCTTGGTTAACGTACTCATGTTTCAGGTCCTTTTGTCACTTTTATCGTTTTTGGTTTTATTGGGTATTACATACTTCTATCTTGTTCCTGTTGGCTGTTCGCTAATAAGCGAAAGCGATTGTTCTATGGGTGCAGCAACGCCTGCTGCCAGATATGGCACCATACGCTCGATCAAATCTTCTGGTTTAACCTGACGGGAAAAATCATTTTCGGCAATCTCACACAGCGCGGTAGATGAGGCCATGGTGAAAACCGATGCACCGAGGGTGAAATGCAAGCGCCAGAATAAGGTTTCAGGGTCTAAAGAGGGGTTGGCGCGGCATACCGCCGTAGTAAATAGTGTCAGTACCTGCTCGTAGCGGGTCATGATGAACCAACGCAAATGGCCCTGGACATCGGTGTATCCCCTGCCAATTAGCGACATAAACACGGTCGCTCCACTGGCTCGATACTCATTCAGTGATAGCAATGGATCTTTGATACAACGGAAAACATCTTCCATTGAAAAATCGTCACGCGTTAGCAGAACTTCCAGCTCTGATTGCAAGGCAGGCATAAATGCCTCGAGGTAGCGACCAAGAACCGCCCGGACTAAGGTTTTCTTATCGCCATAGTGATAATTGACGGACGCCAGATTCACCCCAGCTTTGCTGGTGATGGTTCGCAGTGACGTGTCTTTGAAGCCGTGTTCGGCAAAGAGTAGCTCGGCAGCATCCAGGATACGTGCCTTGGTTTCTCCCTTTCCAGCCATATTCATTCACCCGTATTAAACACTTGTTTAAACTTTACATCTAAGAAACATTTTTAACAAGTCGCAAATATACACCATGTTGTAACACATTGATAATTTCGCGGTTTAATCCAAAAGTCGTGAAGGTGATCAATCTTTTCCATGGCGGCGAGTTCGCCTGCCGCAGCCATAAAAATTGTCTTAAGCCCGTCTCATGAAAAAGCGTTGAGAACAAAGCAAATAAAAAAAATCTGAGAAAGTGAAAAAAAATTGGAACAAAGTCCACATCTACGGGTCATAACTAGTGCCACTGCTTTTTCTTAGAAGACATTCTTCGAAACCCGTCCCCACTAATGGAGATGGGTTTTCTTTATTATACGTGCCACTTTTTCACGGCTCACGCCTACTTCATGATTTAAAATCATAGGGTTAAAAGTAAATCAGGCAATTTTTTAAAAAATTAATGAACCAACTGAAAAATACCTAGTCCTATATAGTGACATTCAGATTAAAGACTTTCACAAATTGCTGGCCGCAAATTGCATTTACTCTTTAATCTAACAATGCCACTGCTGCTAAACTCCTAATTGTATATAGAGCGTTGCCCACTCAGTTGAAGTGGGCTTTTTTTTATCCAACAACTGGCGGGTTCCAACCGAACGACGACTCAACAGACACTCTATAGCCCGTAGCCCGTAGCCCGTAGCCCGTAGCCCGTAGCCCGTAGCCCGTAGCCCGTAGCCATTTTCCACAGGTTTATAAAAAAAGAGAAATTTTTTGAACCATTTCAATTAGGGCTAGTCATATATAGTGACATTCACATTAAAGGCGCGGAACTTAGATAAATCATCTACTTGATACGCTTCTTTAATTTATGATGCCACTGCTGCTAAACTCCTAATTGTGTATATAGAGCTTTCGCCCACTGAATTTCAGTGGGCTTTTTTTTAGCATCAGAAATTATTTTCAATTTTTTTGAACTAATCGAAAACACGTCAGTCATATATTACATGATTCATGATTAAAGATGCGGTTCATAAGCTAATTATCAATTGCTTAACGACAAAATAGGAATGTCCTGACCTTCTTTAATTTGTGATGCCACTGCTGCTAAACTCCTAATTGTGTATATAGAGCTTTTGCCCACTGAGTTTCAGTGGGCTTTTTTTTGTCATCAGAAATTATTTTTATTTTTTTTTGAACTCATCGAAAACACGTCAGTCATATATTACATGTTTCATGATTAAAGACGCGGTTCAAAAGCGAATTTCAGCACTTAATGGCGAAATAGGAACGTCCTGCCCTTCTTTAGTCAGTGATGCCACTGCTGCTAAACTCCTAATTGTGTATATAGAGCTTTCGCCCACTGAATTTCAGTGGGCTTTTTTTTACATTTCCTACATATGCTTACCTTCAAGCTACCAACTTGAGTTGATAAGGATTCACCCATCCAATACCATGGATTAGTAGCATTCACAACTCTGGTGCAAGTTTCAGTAGTTGGTCACGGCGTAGTGTTAACGACAGCCAACCGAGCGTTTTCGATGCATCAATCACTTTGCTGTTCCGCTCAACGGAATCGACGAACTCTGGCAGCGGCAAACCCGCCATCTTAGCCATTTGCCGATAATAAACTTCCCTGCTCGGGTGATCAGGCGATGCTAAATGCAAAACCCGCTCACGAGGCCAACCATGAACCAATTGCACAATAGCGGCTATGCAGTCTTGTTGATGGATAAGGTTGACCTTGTCTTTGCCATTTTCAATCCCCTGACGTCCCGACAAGAAGCGTACCGGATGCCGATTAGGACCAATGAGGCCAGATAAGCGCAAAACCACAGCCTCACTTCCCCACTCATCAAGCAGGTACTGCTCTAACTCATAATGCGCTTTACCTGACGGAGTATTGGGGCGGGGCACTGTTGACTCATCAACTACACCACTACAGTCCCCATAGACTGCTGTCGTGCTAATAAAGACGATTCTACCGCAACCAAACTGCTTAGTCGTCGCTGAAAGTAGTTTTACTTTGGCAACCAATTCGTCCGCTGCCCCTTCATGCCGGCCGGGAGGGACATTAATGACAAGCAAGTCGGTATCAAAGAACTGCGTTATCTGCGGTGTAAGCGTCTCCGGGTGAGCTAAGGTTTGTGGAAGCGAAAGAGCCACACCATGAATACCTTGTTCTACCAACTTATCCGCTTGCTCTGGCGCTTGCTTGCTGCCCCATGTTTCAATCCCTAGTTGAGCTAGATGCTCGGCCAAAGGTAGCCCAAGCCAGCCACAACCACATATACTGACCTTGTTAATTTGTCCCTTCTTCATCCCTTTCCCCTGTTACCAAACACCTGAAAGTCATTTTCAAATAGCTGCTCAAAACTTCAACTTGATTTATTTCAACCTGTAAATTAATTCCCGCACACTGAAAATTAGCTACAGAAAAACACGATATCAGCCCTTCAAACCGTAATTTTGATTAAAAATCTTTTCAGTTCTGAAAGAAAAAACTCGATCTTTGTCAAACTATAATAAAAAGAGAAAGCGATATTCATGGATTTACTAGGAGCAGATCCATGAAAAGTAGTATAGTTTCATCAAAACGGCTTAAAGCATTTTCTACGACGAGTAAGCCAGTAACGAAATTCAGTAACGAGCGGTAACCGCCATGAATACCCTAGAGAAAATTCAAAAGAATCTTGATAACTTCAGTAAGTCAGAGCGTAAAGTAGCTGAAGTTATCCTAGCATCACCACAAACAGCCATTCACTCGAGCATTGCAACGTTGGCTAAGATGGCGGATGTCAGTGAGCCTACAGTTAACCGCTTCTGTCGTCGTCTGGATACCAAAGGCTTTCCAGATTTTAAACTGCACCTTGCCCAGAGCCTAGCCAATGGTACGCCGTATGTGAACCGCAACGTCGAAGAAGATGACGGTCCAGATGCTTACACCTCTAAAATCTTTGAATCTACCATGGCATGCTTGGACGTAGCGAAGAACAGCCTAGATCCAATGCAGGTTAACCGTTCTGTTGACCTATTAACGCAGGCCAAGAAGATCTCTTTCTTTGGCCTAGGCGCATCGGCATCTGTCGCTCACGATGCCCAAAATAAATTCTTCCGCTTCAATATCCCAATTGTCTGCTTTGATGACATTGTGATGCAGCGCATGAGTGTGATTAATTGCAGCGACGGCGATGTTGTGGTGATGATCTCCCACACTGGCCGTACCAAGAGTTTGGTTGAGGTAGCCCGCATGGCCCGCGAAAACGGTGCCACTGTCATCGGCATTACCGCCAAGGATTCTCCGCTTGACCGTGAGTGTTCTATCTCTATCTGCTTGGATGTGCCTGAAGATACCGATGTCTACATGCCAATGGCGAGCAGAGTCGTACAGATGACTGTCATCGATGTGCTGGCGACAGGCTTCACACTCCGCCGTGGCGCAGGATTTCGCGAAAACCTAAAGCGTGTCAAAGAATCACTGAAAGATTCTCGTTTCACGAAAGAAGGCATCATTTAACCTTCTGTAACTATCGCATCAAACTTGACTGATAAGGCATCGCTTCGGCGGTGCCTTTCTTTTTTCTCCTGCCGATTCGTCGCTCTGAAGCCATACCCATCAACTACAATTACTCCACCCAACAAAGCAAACACCCGCCAGTATGAGCAGTGTTGCCCATTAAAAATCTGCAATTTTTCCACTGTATGATGAAAAAACACCCACAACTAGTCCGACAATATGTTTTTTTCTTACAGTTTGTTGATAAAGAACAGCTTCTTTCTACCTTTATATGTAGTAAAATTTCACGCAATTCAATGAAGCAGATTTCTACAAGCAATCGTTTCATTGGTAACCAATGATACAGATGGAGTTTCCGATGTCTGAAAGGCTAAGACGTACTAAAATCGTTACTACTTTGGGTCCTGCAACCGACCGCGATAACAATCTAGAAAAGATTATCGCTGCGGGTGCGAATGTTGTGCGAATGAACTTCTCACACGGCAGCCCAGAGGATCACATCCAACGCACTAAAACTGTACGTGAAATCGCCGCTAAACTAGGTAAGCACGTTGCTATCCTAGGCGATCTCCAAGGCCCGAAAATCCGTGTGTCAACTTTCAAAGACGGCAAGATTCAATTGGCGATCGGCGACAAGTTCACCCTAGACAGCGACCTAGCAAAAGGTGAAGGCGATCAGCAAGCTGTTGGTCTTGACTACAAAGAGCTACCTAAAGACGTTGAGACAGGCGACATCCTGCTTCTTGACGATGGCCGCGTTCAGCTAAAAGTCACTTCAGTTGAAGGCAACAAAGTTCACACTGAAGTTACCGTCGGCGGTCCACTATCAAACAACAAAGGCATCAACAAGAAAGGTGGTGGCCTTTCTGCTGAAGCACTAACAGACAAAGACAAAGCTGACATCATCACCGCTGCACAAATGGGCGTTGATTACCTAGCAGTATCATTCCCACGTAACGGCGAAGACATGAAATACGCTCGCCGCCTAGCGATGGAAGCAGGTCTTGAAGCTAAGCTAGTCGCTAAAGTTGAGCGCGCTGAAGCTGTAGCGACAACTGAAGCGATGGATGACATCATCATGGCTTCTGATGCAGTAATGGTTGCCCGTGGTGACCTTGGTGTTGAAATCGGTGACCCAGAGCTAGTGGGCGTTCAGAAGAAACTGATCCGCCGTGCTCGTAGCCTTAACCGTACTGTGATCACAGCAACCCAGATGATGGAAACTATGATCACAAGCCCAATGCCTACCCGCGCAGAAGTCATGGACGTTGCTAACGCCGTTCTTGATGGTACGGATGCAGTAATGCTTTCTGCTGAAACAGCAGCCGGTAGCTACCCTGTTGAGACAGTAACAGCGATGGCTAACGTTTGTATGGGTGCGGAAAAAGAGCCAAGCATCAACGTTTCTAACCACCGCCTAGCACGTACTTTCGAGTCTGCGGAAGAAACAATTGCCATGTCGACCATGTATGCAGCAAACCACATGGAAGGCGTTAAGGCAATGATCTCTATGACAGAATCTGGCCGTACGCCACTGATGATGTCTCGTATCTCTTCAGGCAAACCAATTTTCGCTATGTCACGTAACGAAAACACACTAAACCGCGCAGCACTATTCCGTGGTGTAACACCGGTTTACTTCGACCGTGATAGCGATGCTGGCCTAGAAGCGGCTAAGCACGCAGTGGAAAATCTGAAAGAAAAAGGTTTCCTAACTACAGGCGACCTAGTGATCGTTACCCAAGGTGACGTGATGGATACCGTTGGTAGCACCAACAACATGCGTATCCTAACTGTAGAGTAATCTATAGCCTGAATGAAAAAAGCGTGATGGTTAACACCATCACGCTTTTTTAATACCTGCCTCTTTTATGGATAGGTCTTATCGACTCTCACCCCATTATCAAAATAAAGTATCCTGACCTTGTCTTGTTGCTGGAACAGCATGGTGGAATCGACATCTTGAATCACATCAATCAAGGTGCCATCCTCCGCCTTGATGAGTAGCTCCACTAATCGGTATTGAACAATCTGTTGAGTTGGCTGGCGATTATGTGCAATGCCCGCACCGGCAACCGCTCCTACTGCTGTAGCAACCTCACGGCCAGTTCCATCACCAAACTGGTTACCAATCAAACCGCCGATCACACCTCCCAGCAAGGTTTCCCAGCCATTCCTCTGCGACTCTATGACTTCTTGGTGGGTGATATAACGGACACTATCGACTGCCCCAAACACCACTTGGTTCACCGTTCTCGCCTGATTTCTATTGTACGGTGCCGCAGAAAGTGCCATAGGTAAAATTAACAATAACACTAACCATTTTCTCATCATGTATAATCCTCTTTCCCGGCAACCTGTGCACTTGGGCAAATGCTTTATTCCCAAGTAAATTAAGCTACATTTAGTGTAATTATGGCAATTTATCTTCCGGAACTTGATCCGGTCAATACTGACTTCCCAGCCCCTGAAACCGCACTCGCAGATCCCAACGGCCTGCTTGCCTTCGGGGGTGATCTGCGACCAGAACGCCTGGTCAGTGCCTACCGGCAGGGAATATTCCCCTGGTTTTCCGAAGGTGAACCCTTGCTGTGGTGGAGCCCTGCCCCTCGGGCCGTATTCCTGCCAGATCAATTCCAACCAAGCAAAAGCTTACGGAAATTCTACCGAAAATCTGGCTACCAAGTCACATTGAACCAGGCTTGCCACAATATTATTGAGCTTTGCGCCAGCACCCGGAAAGCGGAAGAAACGTGGATCACCCCTGAAATGATCCAAGCCTATCAGCACCTGCATGACCTTGGCTACTGTCATTCGGTAGAGGTCTGGCAGCACGGTAAACTGGTAGGCGGGCTATATGGGATCAGCGTGGGCGGTGTGTTCTGCGGCGAGTCGATGTTCTCGCTAGCTGACAATGCCTCTAAAATTGCCCTCTGGCTATTTTGTGAACACTTCAGCGCTCATGGCGGCCAACTGATTGATTGCCAAATCATGAATGACCACCTTGCCTCTTTGGGCGCTGCAGAAATGGAACGGGATCTGTTCACACATTTCCTGCAACTGCAAAGAGATGCCATACTGAGTGATGCGTGCTACCAGACTCAGGAGTTAACGTTCCCAACATCATGAGCAGTTTAAACAAACTTCCTTTACGCATTGGTTTGACCCCGGAATCGTCGTGCAGCTATCTCCCTGGGCAAGACGAGCAACTTGGCGTTGTGATGGACCACCACTGGTTATCACCGGCTGGCTATAGCGTGCTACTGGCCTCAGGTTACCGTCGCAGTGGCAGTGCCGTCTACAAGCCCATGTGTCAGCAATGCCAGGCATGTGTTCCGCTACGGGTTGACTGCCCTGCTTTTCGCCCATCAAAGAGCCAGAAACGCCAACTCAACCAGATAGCCAAGCTACGTTGGGAGTTCAAAACAGATCTGGACCCAGATTGGTACCCGCTATATGAGCGGTACATCACCCAGCGCCATTCTGATGGCAGTATGTATCCACCGAACAAGGCCCAGTTCTTCGAGTTTTGTACCGCCCCCTGGATGGATACCCTGTTCCTCCATGTCTATGAGGAAGACGTACTTATCGCCATTGCCATTACCGATGTTTTCGATGATGCCATGAGCGCGGTATATAGCTTCTTTGACCCGGACAGCTCGCTCTCGCTCGGTACGCTCTGTGTGCTCTACCAAATCCAATATTGCCAACGCTCAGGACGGCGATGGCTCTATCCCGGCTACCAAATTGACCAGTGCAAAGCGATGAACTACAAGACTCGCTTCAAGCCCTACGAGAGGCTGACAGCGCATGGATGGCAACATTTTGATGAAAACTAAGCTGCATTTTTCACCGCTGTCTGAGGGAAATACGATAAAATACGTATTAATGCATCAGAGTAGCTGACAAAGCACATTCGCAGATGTAAAATTGCGGCCTAAACTTTACACTCAAACAGTTTCAAGGCATTATCCAGCCCGATCAGATGAATGGCTGGTAGCCTAAGAGGATTCAATGGCAAAAGAAGACGTAATTGAAATGCAAGGTACTGTGCTAGACACACTACCTAACACTATGTTCCGCGTAGAGCTTGAGAACGGTCACGTTGTTACCGCTCACATTTCTGGCAAAATGCGTAAAAACTACATCCGTATTCTTACTGGTGACAAGGTAACTGTGGAACTGACTCCATACGACCTAACCAAAGGCCGCATCGTCTTCCGCGCCCGTTAATCTTATACAAGATTACAGAATACAAATAAAACCCGGCCTCTCGCCGGGTTTTATTTTTTCTAACCCCATCAAACCTTATGCGTTCTACTGCCACCTTTTCGATAAAAATCCCTCATCATCACCGCAAAATTATTTTATTTGCCACACCCCCCGTTCGGTTGTTTAATCCCCCTGCACCCAAAGGCACAAAGCGAGCGAGGTGTATACGAGGGACACGCCCTCACCTTGTTCTGTCATACCGTGAAATCTGTCTGCAGCACGGCCGTTTAGGAATGACAATGAAACCTATCGCAATGCATGATATGCAAGTAGAACTTAACCTATTGCACATGTGCGACATCGCAGCCACTATCCACCCGAAAGACCGACCGCTAAACACGTCGCCTCACCTTGAGCGCCGTAAAAAACGAATGTCGCAAAGACGGGCCCAACGAACGCTCGCTGGCAGCGTCTAACCCTATTTGGTTCACCTAGGATGTTGGCGGGGCATATTGCATTCCCATCGCTCCGCACATCTACCTGATGAGTATTAACTAACCTGGTACTTACAGTCTTGCGACTGGGCCTTGCCACAGCTGCCGATTGACTGTCAGTACCCAATCACTATCCGAGGAAAATGTAATGAGTGATTGGACGACTAAAAATGCGCGTGACGTTTACAACATCCCATATTGGGGACAAGGCTACTTTGATATCAACCCACAAGGTGAAGTCGTGGCAAGGCCGGACAGCCTGAACCCGCTTAATACCATAGCCCTGTCACTGTTGGCGGATCAGTTAATTGCCAAAGGTGCATCTTTACCGGTTTTGGTTCGTTTTCCCGATATTCTCCATCACCGGGTCGATACCTTGTGTACAGTCTTTAACCAAGCTATTTACCACTACCAGTACCAAGGTGAATATCTAGCGGTTTACCCTATCAAGGTAAACCAGCAAGAGGCTGTCGTCAGCGAGATCTTGGCTAGCCAATATGCCAAACAACAACGCCAATTGGGCTTAGAAGCCGGAAGCAAGCCAGAGTTGATGGCTGTGCTGGCAATGGCGCAGCAAGCGAGCTCTGTGATTGTCTGTAACGGCTATAAAGACAAAGAGTATATCCGTCTAGCCCTGATCGGTGAAAAGCTTGGCCACGATGTTTACATCGTGCTGGAAAAGCTTTCCGAACTTAAGACCGTCATGCAGGAAGCCATCGAGCTAGGTGTACGTCCACGCCTGGGCTTACGTGCTCGCCTGTCATCACAAGGTAAGGGGAAATGGCAAGCTAGCGGTGGTGAGAAGTCAAAGTTTGGCCTTTCTGCATCCCAAGTGCTGTCTGTTGTCGAACAATTACGTGACAACGATATGCTCGACTGCCTGCAGTTGCTCCACTTCCACCTTGGCTCGCAGATCGCCAATATCCGCGATGTGCGCAATGGTGTCGGTGAAGCTGGCCGGGTGTATGCCGAATTGAAGAAACTGGGCGCAGGGATCACGACTGTCGATGTCGGCGGTGGCTTGGCTATCGACTACGAAGGCACCCGCAGCCAGAGTAGTTGTTCAATGAACTACAGCCTGCGCGAGTATGCCAACAATGTGGTCTACACCTTGGGTGATATCTGTAAAGAATACGATATCCCGATGCCAAGAATTATTTCGGAGTCTGGTCGTAACCTGACCGCTCACCATGCAGTGCTGATCACTGACGTCATCGGTGTAGAAAGGTATAAACAAGAGTCTGTCACTCCACCAGAGGCAACTGCCCCGCAGATCCTGCATAACATGTGGCATTCGTGGCAGGAACTAATGACACTGACCGACTCTCGCTCGCTCATTGAGATTTACCATGACAACCAGAGCGATCTGGCTGAAGTACATACTCAATTTGCTATGGGTATGCTGAGCTTTACAGAACGCGCCTGGGCCGAGCAAATCAGCCTCAGGCTCTGTTATGAGCTTGAGAAAATGTTGTCAGAGAAGAACCGGGCCCATCGCCCGCTTCTGGATGAACTACACGAGCGCCTTGCTGACAAGTTCTTTGTCAACTTTTCGCTGTTCCAGTCATTGCCTGACGCATGGGGAATCGACCAGATTTTCCCAATTCTGCCGCTGAGCAACCTCGACAAGGAACCAGAGCGTCGTGCTGTGATCTTAGACATCACCTGCGATTCAGACGGTGCCATTGAGCAATATGTTGAAGGCCAAGGAATAGAAAGTACATTGGCTGTTCCTGCCTGGAGTGATGAATCACCTTACCGCATGGGGTTCTTCCTTGTGGGTGCCTACCAAGAAATCTTGGGGGATTTGCACAACTTGTTTGGTGATACTGATACTGCGATTGTTCGTGCCTTGCCGGAAGGCGGCTATGAGATCGAGCGTGTAGACCATGGCGACAGCGTCAAAGACGTCCTACGCAGCGTTCGTCTTGATTCTGCCAACTTCTTGGCCCAGTACGAGCAGATGGTCAAACAACACCTGCCTGAACACGAGCACAGCGCAATCTTGAGCGAGCTTGAAGAAGGGCTAAATGGTTATACCTACCTGGAAGATGTCCAGAGCCAGCGTTAATACATAACGACACAAACTAACACAATGAGGCCACCAACTTACTGGTGGCCCTTTAACAGGACCCATTTATGGCAACCCTTGCAACTCATCCAGATTATTCGCTAACGGCAAATGCCTTTGGTTTCTTGCGCCGGCCGTTAGAGTTTGCCCCGCATTCCACCAACGCTGATGTCATCATCACCGGCGTCCCGTTCGATATGGCGACAACAGGTCGCTCAGGCAGCCGTATGGGTCCGAACGCAATCCGCCAAGTATCAACCCACCTAGCTTGGGAAGGCAAACGCTGGCCTTGGTCATTTGCGCTCAAAGACAAGCTAACCATTGCCGATTGCGGTGATTTGGTTTTTGACAGCGGTGATGCTGGGCAAATGTGCGAACGCTTGGAAAACCACGCGACGTCACTGCTTGAAGTTGGCAAAACCTTGCTGACATTCGGTGGTGACCACTTTGTCACCCTGCCGCTGCTACGTGCCCATGCGAAGAAATTCGGCAAGATGGCACTGATCCATTTCGATGCCCATACCGATACCTATGATATGGGTAGCCAGTTTGACCACGGTACTATGTTCTACCATGCCCCAAACGAAGGCTTGATTGACCCAGAGCACTCAATTCAGATCGGGATCCGTACTGACTACGACAACAAACTCGGCTTTAGTGTGCTGGATGCAGGAACAGCCAACGACTGGTCGGTGGAACAAATTGTCGAGAAGATTAAGCATACCGTCGGTGATATGCCAGTTTACCTGACCTTCGACATTGATTGTTTGGATCCGGCGTTTGCACCGGGAACCGGCACCCCTGTCTGTGGCGGGCTAACATCGGACAAGGCGCTGAAGATCATCCGGGGCTTACAAGGTATCAACCTGGTGGGTATGGATGTAGTCGAAGTCGCCCCGGCTTATGATCATGCTGATATGACCGCTTTGGCTGCCGCGACTATTGCTACGGATTTGTTGCATTTGTACGCGAGTCAGAAGTAGAGCGGGAACTGGGAACTGGGAACTGGGAACTGGGAACTGCAGTGATATGACCCCCGTAAAGTAGACACGGGGGTTAATTTCTCAGTTCGTACATCATGGGACTCAATCCACCATTAGTCCCATGCCTTCTGACTACATTGTAATAGCCATTGATATAGTTGCGACACTC
>NZ_PYMB01000019.1 GCF_003026455.1 Photobacterium rosenbergii | reverse complement strand
ACCCCGCACCTCAGATGCTTAATTATTCCACACAACAAAACCGCACTATTTTGCCATTTTCACATCTGTCGCTCTAATCACTTAAATACAGTGGTTTAAATTGAATAAAAGACAAAATTTAGAACAAAAATCAAACAAAAATGCAACCTGCGGAATTTTTTATACATTTTTCTTGCATAAGATCTCACTCTGGGTAATATAACCATCAAGTGACGATTAATGCAGTAAGTCAGCATGAGTATTCAAGTAAAGAGTGTTAATAAATTCTATGGTGATACCCAGGTTCTTCATGATGTTGAATTCACCTGTGGCAAAGGCGAAACCTTGGTATTGCTTGGCCCAAGCGGCGCCGGTAAAAGCTCTTTGCTAAGGGTGCTTAACTTGCTGGAAAACGCTAACAGCGGCCAGCTTCAGGTTGCCAACGAAGCCTATGACTTCGCAAAGACTATCTGCGAAAAAGAAGCACTGAAGCTAAGACGTAAAGTCGGCATGGTGTTCCAACAGTACAACCTTTGGCCTCACCTCACAGTAATGGAAAACCTGATTGAAGCACCGGTGAAAGTGGCAGGGATCTCAAAGCAACAAGCTACTGACGAAGCCATGGCTCTTCTTACACGTTTGCAACTAGCAGACAAAGCGGATGCTTGGCCACTGCAACTCTCAGGCGGCCAACAACAGCGGGTAGCGATTGCCCGTGCCCTAATGATGAAACCTGAAGTGTTGTTGTTTGACGAGCCAACGGCTGCACTCGACCCTGAAATTACTAACCAGGTTGTCAAAATTATTAACGACCTGAGTGAAACCGGCATTACCCAAGTCGTAGTGACCCACGAAGTGGACTTTGCCAAGAAAATCGCCAGCCACGTGCTGTACCTTGAAAAAGGCCGCATGGTGGAGCACGGCACCAAAGAGGCCTTCACCACTCCTTCGACCCCGGAGTTTGCCGAATACCTCACACACTAAATTTAGTTACCTATTCGAACTTAGGTATAGACACTATTTCCAGCATCATGCCTATCGTGATGCTGCAGTTAACGACGCACGGAGTATCGCGATGAAAAAGATTGTATTGGCAACATTGATTGGTTTGGCTTCAGCAAATGCAGCCGCTCAGGAAGAAATTAAGTTTGCGATGGAAGCAACTTACGCCCCATTCGAATACGTTGATGAGAATAACGAAATTCAGGGCTTTGATGTTGATCTCGCCAATGCACTTTGTGACGTGATTGAAGCCAAGTGTTCTTTCCACAACCAGCCATTCGATAGCCTGATCCCTGCTTTGAAATTCCGTCGTTACGATGCAGCTATCTCGGGTATTGATATTACTGAACAGCGCCAGCAAGTCGTGAATTTCACCGATGCATACTACGACAACTCTGCAGCTTTCGTTGCTCTTGATGGCAAAGTTGCCGATCAAGCTGCACTTAAAGGCAAGCGTGTTGGCGTGCAGAACGGTTCAACCCACCAGAGCTACCTGACTGAGCAACTGGACGGTGTTACTGCTGTTCCATACGCGAGCTACCAAGACGCATTCATCGATATGCAAAATGGCCGTATCGATTCGGTATTCGGTGACACAGCTGTGGTTGCCGAGTGGTTCAAAAAGAACGACAACCTTGTTTATGTTGGCGAGCAGGTTACCAATGCTAAATACTTCGGTAACGGTTTTGGTATCGCCATCAATAAAGACAACCAAGAACTGCTGGATAAGCTGAATACTGCACTGAAAACGGTTAAAGCCAATGGCCAGTACGACGAAATCTTCAACAAGTACTTCGGTGAGTAATTTATGGCGTTATCAGGTTATGCTCTGACGCTACTTGAGGCTAGCTGGGTCACTATCCAGCTAAGCCTGGCCAGCGTCACTGTAGGATTAGTCTTGGCAGTTCTGTTTGCCAGTGGTGAGATGTCGCGCTTTCGTGCCCTTGCTTGGCCAACAACGGCGCTGGTCACCGTGCTTCGGGGCTTACCTGAAATATTGGTTGTACTGTTTATTTTCTTTGGCTCAACCCAAGTACTGTTCTTGCTGACCGGAGATTTTATTGAAGTCAGCCCGTTCTTATCAGGGGTGATTGCCCTCTCTCTTATCTTTGCTGCTTACGCCTCACAGACTTTGCGAGGCGCCCTCAAAGCCGTCCCTAACGGCCAGAGGGAGGCGGCAAGTGCATTGGGGATCAGCAAGTCACGGGCATTCTTCAAGATTGTTCTGCCACAAGCGGTTCGCCATGCCCTGCCCGGCCTGACCAACCAGTGGCTGGTACTGCTAAAAGACACCGCCTTGGTCTCCTTGATTGGGGTAACAGACTTGCTCAAACAGGCCCAGCTGACAGCTGCTGCCACCCACGAAAGCTTTACCTGGTATGCCTGCGCTGCAGCTGTGTATTTGGTCATCACCCTGATCACCCAGCGGGTAGTCAAACAACTGGACAAAAAATATAGCTTGCAGGATGGCCACTCGCCATCAGGTAAATCAACAAAACAAAAAGCGACAAAAACCAGCACACTGGAAGGAGCTAACGCATGAATGAACAGCACGTTTGGCAACTTCTCGATGGCTTAGTGGTTAGCCTTGAACTTACCGCTGCCTCGTTGCTGGTAGGTTGTACCCTGGCATTGCTGATGACACTGACACTGATCCTCAAGACGCCGAGCCTGCACTGGTTGAGCCGCGGTATCATTACCTTGTTTACCGGTACCCCCTTGTTGGTGCAGATCTTTTTGATTTACTACGGTCCGGGACAATTTGAGTGGGTACGGGAAAGCATTTTCTGGCAGTGGCTAAGCCAACCATGGTTCTGTGCCATGCTGGCCCTGGCTTTGAATACTGCCGCTTACAGTACCCAACTATTCAAAGGTGCATTCAATGCTATCCCTTCAGGTCAATGGCAGGCATGCAAAGCGTTAGGGATGAATACCAAGGCAACCTTGGGTGTATTGCTTCCGTATGCTATTCGCCGGGCTATCCCAGCCTACTCCAACGAAGTGATTTTAGTTTTCAAGGGCACCTCGTTGGCTAGTACCATCACCATCATGGACATCATGGGCTACGCACAGCGGATCAACGCCCAAACCTACGATACCTTAATGGTCTTCAGTGTCGCAGGTGCTTTCTACCTAACGGTCAATGGCGTGCTTACCCTCATCTTCCGTCAGGTTGAGAAAAAAGCCCTCGCTTTCGAGATGGCCAGATAGAAAAAATCACACTCCCTCATTGATATTTAAAAGCTGGTTAACACCAGCTTTTTATTCCTCATAAGCTATATCTGTAATAATTCATTTCAAATCAACTTCGCACTGAAACAATTTTTATATTTATTTGAGCGCCATGAATCTGGCTATTGAGTATGTATAGAATTCCCATTTAGTTTACATGGTTAATATTTATATAGATCTAGATCACATTTCTAACCGATCAACTTATCGGCAAATCAGTAAAAAAGGCCTTTTCTCCCTGTTATCCAGATCAAAAGCACAACCAAAAAGAAACCAATTTAACAAAACAAAAACAATAGACCCTATTAACAACTTTTCACAACTACCCACAAATAGTTATATAAAATCGCATCCCATTCATCTTTCCGTTACAGATCAAAAAAGAATTAATAAGGTAAAACCAATAGCTTTTGCCCAATTGAATCAGCACAAAAATATATCTTAAGATCCCCTTAAAACATTTGTTAACACTTTTCTTTTAGCTCAATTAACAAAGTAGAACGGGTAGATTTATGAATAACGGAATCAGCACAGTTGCTAAGGATGAAAAGCAGCGTGAGTGGCGTGCTTTCTTTTTCATCACAGTTTTTCTCTTTCCCATCCTCAGTGTCGCCGCCGTCGGTGGCTACGGCTTTTTCGTTTGGATGATGCAGGTCTTCTTCTTGGGGCCTCCAGGCCATATGGGATAAAGCCGGCATAACAACAATCAAATAACCACACATTGAGTACACAACATGAAAGCATTTCTAACTAAAGCTTGGCAGACTTTCTCTCGGCCAAGTGTCCATATCAGCCTCGGGGTGTTGACCCTTGGTGGCTTTATCGCAGGGGTTATTTTCTGGGGCGGTTTCAACACCGCGTTGGAAGTGACCAATACCGAAGAATTCTGTATTGGCTGCCACACTATGGAAAATAACGTCTACCAGGAACTGCAAGAGACCGTGCACTGGAAAAACACATCCGGTGTCCGTGCAACCTGCCCTGACTGTCACGTTCCACACAATTGGACTGACAAGATCGCCCGTAAAATGCAAGCCAGCAAAGAAGTGTTCGCCCAAGTATTCGGTGATTTAGACACCAAAGAAAAATTCGAAGAACGCCGCGTTGCCTTGGCCCAGCATGAATGGGACCGCTTCTCTGCCAACAAATCGTTGGAATGTAAAAACTGCCACAACTACGACAGCATGGATTTCGACAACATGCGTCCGACTGCTCGTATCCAAATGAAGCAGGCAGCAGAACGCGATCAAAGCTGTGTAGATTGCCACAAGGGTATTGCCCACAACCTGCCGAAAAATATGGACAGCTCCGGCGGCATGATTGGTGAGCTTGAGCAGCTAGCTTCAAGCACCAAGTTCGAAACAGGCCAGCAATATGTGAGCGTACGCCATCTTCCTCTTTACGAAGAAAAAGAGCTTTCCACTGAAGCTGGCCTGCTAAACCCAGCCTCTTCTGTCAAAGTCATTGACCAAACTGCAGATGCTATCGAAGTCGAAGTCTCTGGCTGGCGCAAAGACAAAGGTTTTGGCCGTGTTATCCAAGAAGATTTCGGCATGAACATCGCCGTAGCTTCGCTGCTTAAAGAGTCAGCAACCAATGATCAGGTTGTTGAGAAATTCGAACGCAAAGAAGATGACCTAACCGGCCTGCCTTGGCAGCGTGTAACTGCCAAAGTGTGGATGAAGAAAGAAGCACTTATGGCCGACGTCCAGCCTATCTGGGAGAAAGCAAAACAGTCTTACAACACCAACTGTTCTGTCTGCCACACCCAGCCGGATGAAGCCCACTTCGATGCCAACACTTGGCCAGGCATGTTCAACGGCATGATGGCATTCGTTAACTTCGATACCGACAGTAAAGCCTTGGTGCTGAAGTACCTACAGAAACACTCATCTGATTTTGCAGATGGCCACCACTAAGCGATTGATGGAGTAATTGACTATGTCTGTAAGCAGAAGACGTTTCCTACAAGGTATGGTAGCAACCAGCGCCGCATCAGTGATTGGCCCTAGTCTGCTAGGTACAAAGGCCATGGCTGCAGAAACCGTAGGCACCTGGAAAGTATCAGGCTCCCACTGGGGAGCATTCCGTGCCCACATCTACGGCGGAAAACTACAAGAAATCAAACCGCTGGAGTTGGATAAACACCCAACCGAGATGCTTAACGGCATCAAAGGGATTCTTTACAGCCCGTCACGTGTACGTTACCCAATGGTGCGCCTCGACTGGCTAAAGAAGCACAAATACAGTGCCGAGACCCGTGGTAACAACCGTTTTGTCCGTGTCACCTGGAATGAAGCGATTGACCTGTTCTACCGCGAACTGGAGCGTATCCAGAAAGATTACGGTCCTTGGGCACTACACGCCGGTCAAACCGGTTGGCGTCAGACCGGCCAGTTCCACAGTTGTGGTAACCACATGCAGCGCGTTGTCGGTATGCACGGTAACTACATCAAGAAAGTCGGTGATTACTCGACCGGTGCCGGCCAGACCATCTTGCCTTACGTGCTAGGCTCCACTGAAGTGTATGCTCAGGGTACCTCTTGGTCTGAAATCTTGGAGAACAGTGACAACATCGTTCTTTGGGCTAACGATCCGGTGAAAAACTTGCAGGTTGGCTGGAACTGTGAAACCCACGAGTCCTTCGCATACCTCGAGAAGCTGAAAGAGAAAGTCGCCAACGGCGAAATCAATGTGCTTTCCGTTGACCCGGTGAAGAATAAAACTCAGCGTTACCTGAACAACGATCATATGTACATCAACCCACAAACAGATGTGGCGTTTATGTTGGGTGTCGCGCATACCCTCTATACCGAAGAGCTTTACGATAAAGACTTCATCAAGATGTACTGCCTCGGCTTTGATGACTTCATCCAGTATGTAATGGGTGAAACCAAAGACAAGATTGAGAAAAACCCAGAATGGGCAGCAGAGATCTGTGGCGTTTCTGCCGATAAGATCCGCGAGTTTGCCCGCATGCTGGTTAATGGCCGTACCCAGATGCTATTTGGCTGGTGTATCCAACGTCAGGAGCACGGTGAGCAGCCGTATTGGATGGGAGCGGTTATTGCTGCGATGGTCGGTCAAATTGGCCTACCGGGCGGTGGTATCTCTTACGGTCACCACTACAGCTCAATCGGCGTGCCTTCAACGGGCTTTGCAGCGCCGGGCGGGTTCCCGCGTAACCCAGACGAAGGCCAGAAGCCTAAGTGGGATAACAAAGACTTCAACGGCTACAGCAGCACCATTCCGGTTGCTCGCTGGATTGACTGTCTGCTCGAACCAGGTAAGCAGATCCGCTACAACGGCTCTAAAGTGACCCTGCCTGATTACAAGATGATGGTGATCAGTGGCTGTAACCCTTGGCACCACCATCAGGATCGCAACAAGATGAAGAAAGCCTTCAAGGCACTTCAAACCGTTGTCACCATTGATTTTGCATGGACAGCGAGCTGTCGCTTCTCGGATATCGTGCTACCGGCTTGTACCCAGTGGGAACGTAATGATATCGATGTTTACGGCTCATACAGTGGCCGTGGCCTGATTGCGATGCAAAAACTGGTTGACCCACAGTTCCAGTCAAAAACCGACTTCGAAATCATGACAGAAGTGGCTCGTCGTTTCGGTCGCCACAAAGAATACACCCGTGGTATGGACGAGATGGAATGGGTTCGCCAGCTTTACAGCGAATGCCGTGATGCCAACAAAGCCAAATTCGATATGCCTGAGTTCGATGAGTTCTGGGCACAGGGTTATTTCGATGCCGGTACAGGTAAACCTTGGGTTCGCCATGCCGACTTCCGTGAAGATCCGGAGATCAACCCATTGGGTACACCATCTGGCTTTATCGAAATCACCAGCCGTAAGATTGACCGCTTTGGCTACGAGCACTGTCAGGGCCACCCAATGTGGTTCGAAAAGAGCGAGCGTTCGCACGGTGGTCCGGGCTCAGACAGACACCCATACTGGCTGCAGTCTTGCCACCCGGACAAGCGCCTGCACTCGCAGATGTGTGAATCGGAAGACTTCCGAGCCACCTATGCAGTACAAGGCCGCGAGCCAATCTACATCAACCCGAAAGATGCTGCTGCCAAGGGCATCCAAAACGGTGATTTGGTCCGCGTCTACAACGACCGTGGCCAATTGCTAGCAGGCGCGGTACTGACTGACAGCTACGCTCCGGGCGTAGTTCGTATCGAAGAAGGCGCATGGTATGGCCCTCTGAACGAGAAAGAAGGCGCAATGGATACCTATGGCGATCCAAATACCCTGACTCAGGATATTCCGTCTTCTGAACTGGCTCAGGCAACCAGTGCCAACACCTGCCTAGTTGAATTCGAGAAGTTCTCGGGAACAGTGCCGCCAGTAACTTCATTCGGCGGGCCGATTGAAGTGAGTTAATTCTTACTGGCAGAAATAAACAAAGGGGAGTAGCCAATGGCCACTCCCCTTTTTACAATTATCAGAATACTAATGGCACTGTACTGCTCAATTTTCAAAAGATTAAATCCTATCTATCGCCAAAATTTTTAGGTTCAAAGAGGACTTTTTAATAGTGGAACTCAATAAGCTATGTAGCTGGTATTGAGTAGAGCAATCATAAAAACTGGATATTAATTTCAAAGAAAAAAGGAGCCGATGGCTCCTTAAGAAATATCAAATAATGTGTTACACACGATTTTCACAACCAGGTTTTTCTGTGTCAATAATCTGCGTCCCCTCTACATCATAAGAGAAGAATCCAAGATATAAATAGAACCATGAATGCTCAACAACTGCATCAGCAAGACCTACAACACACTTATCATCTTTAATTGCATCATCGACTGCAGTTTCAACATTTGGAATACCGAGAGGAAAAATAACTGCAATTTTTGTATCGCTACCCTCAACACGCTTCCCTTCAACAAAGCCCTGTGAGTTCATGTCTACATTTAAGGTTGATGCCACTGTCAAATCAGCAACCCGCTGGCTACATCCAGACATAGCTAGTGCTGCTAGAGCCGCGATAGCTAACTTTTTCATGATTTTACCTATTCAATTTTCAATTATTTAATAAAGCTCATAACGTACCAATCACTTATGGTACTTGGTACGCTATAAAATCAAACGGAATGATATACTATATGAGGTGTAAAGAGTAATGCGATTTTTTGCTTTTTACGCAGACTTATATAACTATTTAGAATATTAATTAAATTTTCTAATTATCCGACACCTAAGCAGGTAACTTATTTTAATTACTAGATTTTACCAATTTGAACACCGTTCAATTGTGGGTTGTTTTCACCCATCAACTCCTCAATACTAAAATCACAGTCTTCTCACTCCTCCCTTTAACTTTTGAATTTTGATATCTGGTTGAATTTAACTCAGGAAAACAACGCTTCTAAATCACTCTCACTAATCCTTTTCCCGCCAATGCGATATCTCACCTCTCCATTAATTAAGCAGCTAATGGTTTGTCCATTAATTTGAGTTTGCCTTTGGGGCAATAACACTGGTGTTAGATCTTCGCCGTCTTCGCTTTTAATTTTAAAGCCTGTGAACGCCCTGACCTTTTCTTCAGTTGAAGTAAATTCACCGCCTGTCAGGCAATCTTTGATAAGTTCTGTGATGTTATATTTTGCGAGAAGGGATTTGAGTTGGTGTACGGGAATATTCGTCCCGTTTAGCCTTGCAGAAAGATGATGGTTGATTCTAGTAACACGCACCGTATTACCATTAATACTATGTTGTTTTCCATCTGCTTTTCGAATGATGCGGTTTACATGTTCTTGAATCTGCATAGCCCCTCAACAAAGCGTTACTCAATGATAACTGCATATGAACGTCAAACAAAGAGTATGATATACGGTTAAAGGGAGATTTCAACATACCTCTATAGAGTTAAAAAGCCCTGAACTTGATGCTGGTAGCATTGTTCAGGGCTTTGAAAGTAGAGAAAGTGGGTAATCAATTAGGATCTAAGCGACAAAACGAGAGTGAGTTATCAGAATCACGCTGACATTCAACATCAACCCACTGGCCATTGAACTGCACAAGTGAACCGTCTGTGGCAGAATAACCCCACATAATGCCATTCTCAACCGGTCCTTCTAGGCTGATTTCATTATCTTTCCTCTCCGGCCGAACCCGTTTCACGTAATTACCATTATTGGCTTTACCGTCGAGTTCCACCCACTGGCCGTTGATGTTGGAGAGGCTGATGCCATCGTCATACTCCGTATTCACATCAACAATGAATACAATGCCATTAATACTCAATATCGAACCGTCATAACTGGCCTCACCCTCGACATTGAATTCCAAGTTATCCGGTACGCTTACCTGATCTTGAAAATCAACCCGAGTAGCAAAAAGCTTGTTCTCCAGTTCGATCAAATCCACTTCGACAACTGCACCAATTTCCAGATTTGACCGAGTGCCATCATCAAAGGAAGTATTGCCATTGGTATATACCCGAACATTACCGCCAATCTCAAAACTGGTTAAATCTGGGCTTACCCAAGTGATGATTCCTTCAAGCTCGGTATTACGTACATCATCGTTATCTCGGATATCAATAATCGAAGCGACAAACTGGCTGCCGTCAAACTGACCGTAGACTTCAACCCATAGCCCATCAGCTAACGTCCTGCTGTCTTCGATAACTGCGTTGGAGTAATCGACCTGCACAGTAGCAATCGTGAACACACTTTGCGAAGTATCAAGCCCTGATATTGCACCTTCAATTTCCGCTGTTGTTTGGGGATCAACCACGGTAACAACTGTCACTTTCCAACTATCATCAGGTTCGACCAAACCGTATAGCATCACCCAATCGCCAATATTAAAACCGCTTCCTGGGTAATCATAACTAATCCCATTTATCGATAGGCTACTATCGGAAACTGCAGTTACCTGTCCAGTGGCTGCCGGTTGCAAATACACTTGCTGGGCTTGGTTATCTTGATATTCCACTTCAACCTGCATCCCTTGCTTGAGTTCGTCAAAGCTATAGCTACTGTCATCATAACTAATCGTTGCCTGTGAACCATCAAGTTGATGCTTATTGATCGTGAAGGACTCGTCTGGATACGAAACTGAATCTACCGTACCTATTGTTCGTGCTAATGGTGAGCTTTGGACAATATCACTGCCATCACCGGATGAGCTTGAGTCACCACCACACCCTGTGACTGCTAGGGACAATCCAATTGCTAAAGAAAGCAAGTTAAGACTTCTCATAGAGTTACCTATAACCAACTCTTTTCCCTGGATATATTTCCATCGTTTGAACTTATAGCCATACAGCGAGCCATATTATTGTATTATTGGCGCTTGGCAGACTGATAGTAAGTATAGAATCACCATAAACTAAACCTGCCTCAAGGCTGATAATTGCTGCCTTTCAATCATGACAAAAATTGTAAGCAAAGCCGGACAACCACCTGACAATCATTGGTAACGGTTACACTATTTTTTCCTATTGATTTTATTGATCATATTTAATATCCCACAACTTTTTATTGCAATTTTATTGCGCCCGTTACACAGGCAGTGTTTAATAAGCAGCAAGTATGATTTGAGCTAGGATGTGTAGCCATGGCTACGATTAAGGATGTGGCCAAACTGGCCGGTGTGTCCGTTGCGACGGTATCACGTGTGATCAATAAATCCCCTAAAGCCAGTAAAGCGTCTATTTCGTCTGTCACAAAGGCAATGAAAGAGCTTGGCTACCGCCCCAACGCCAATGCAAGGGCACTGGTCAGCCAATCCACCAATACTGTTGGTGTGGTTGTCGGCGATGTTTCTGACCCTTTCTTTGGCTCAATGCTCAAAGCAATCGATCAGATCGCGAGACAGAATGGCAAACAAATTCTTATCGGTAATGGCTATCACAATGCTGTTACGGAAAAAGAAGCCATAGAGCTATTGATTAACAGCCGCTGTGAGTCTCTGATCATCCACAGTAAAGGGTTGAGTAACCAAGAGCTGATTGATTTTGCCAAAGAAGTACCGGGAATGGTGGTTATCAACCGCTACATTCCTGAAATCGCCCATCGCTGTATTGCTCTAGACAACCATAAGGGTTCCTACCTGGCAACGGAATATCTGATCAAAAACGGCCACCAGCATATTGGTTATGTGTGCTCAAACCACGACATTGAAGATACCGAACAGCGCCGTGCTGGATACCTCGATGCGCTGCGCGCTTATAACCTGACAACCGATGAAAACTACATCGAATACAGCTCGCCTGATGAAGCTGGCGGCGAGCATGCGATGATGAACCTGCTTTCCAAAAACCTACCGATAACCGCTATTGCCGCCTATAACGACAACATGGCTGCGGGTTGCTTATCAGTACTGGAAGAAAATGGGATTACTGCTCCGCAAGATATCTCTCTGATCGGTTTTGATGATGGTATCATCGCCAAATATTTGAGCCCGAAACTGACCACAGTGCGCTACCCGATCAACATCATGGCAGAGCAAGCAGCAAATCTTTCGCTTTCTCTTGCCAAAGGTGATGAGAACAAGACATGTACCCGGATGTTTGTCCCTACCCTAGTACGTCGCTTGTCCGTCGCTCAAAAATAAAAAGCAATAAGAGGAATGTATGCTTAATCTCGAAAAACAGTTGGCCTTTATCAACGAACTGGATCGCCTGAAAGCGGTATACCGCAAGACCATGGTCAAGCCTGATAACAACCGTCAGGAAAACAGCGCCGAGCACAGCTGGCACATTGCTCTTATGGCCCAAGTACTCAAAGACTATATTGAAGAGCCCGTCGATGTGAATCGTGCAGTTATGATGCTACTGATCCATGACATTGTTGAAATCGATGCCGGTGACACTTTTGCTTTTGCTGAACAACATGAGCTAGATGGCCAAGAAGAAAAAGAGATCGAAGCGGCCAACCGTTTGTTTGGTCTATTGCCAGAAACACAATTTGTGGAAATGAAGGCGTTATGGATGGAGTTTGAGCAGGCCGAAACCGCTGATGCCCGCTTTGCTAAAGCGATGGATCGTATCTTGCCGCTTATCCAGAACATGTCCAATGAGGGTGGTAGCTGGGTGAAACACACAGTATCCAAACAACAGGTACTTAAGCGCAACGAGTATCTGGAAAAAGTCACTCCTAAACTTTGGCAATATGCCTGCGAGCAAATTGATTTAGCTGTCGAGAAGGGTTGGTTAACCAACAACTAATCCTTCATCATCAAGACCGGATCACAAAGGCCGTGGAGATTAGTGCAATCTTCACGGCCTTTTGCTTACTAAGTCACTGGCACATTGTTCGATGCCATGACTGATGAGAAATTCCTTTTCTCTAAAATCCATATTGTTTTGCGTTTACTTATCTTTGTTAATCAGCGCCGTTTTATAAGCAAGGTTACCTTCTTGATCCATTGCCCTGAACTTCACACTACCTGAACGGTTAGATGCAACAGTGACAAAAGCCCTACCGTGCTCATCGGTGGTGAAAGTGCCAGAACCTGGCACATTGGTTGTAATCTGCACATTGCTAGCGGGTGATCCGTTTTCACTGACTTTGACCCATGCACCCTCGTTTTGTGGAGTCACTCTTAGGTTTAAATCGGCCATCACTGGTGCGCTTAGTAATACAGTTGCTGCGATCATGGTACCTGTAAGCTTAAGCATATCTTTTCTCCTTGAAATATTTGTTTGGGTTCGGAGTTAAATTTAGCTAGAGCATCAAGATAAAGAAACATTAAGAATTAAACATGTCGTTCGAATTATTCGAACATGATTTTTTGTCCTGACATTAGTTTACCGTTAAGTGCAAAGTATTTACCATTAGCATAATTCGCCAGTTTTTCTTTACTATCAGAACAATACATCATTAAATTACACATTTAGACAATAACTATTTCTCAACAACTTTATTTCTCTACCCTACATGTTTAAGCTATAGAGCATAAGACATAACAAAGTTATATAAGTCGTTCAATTTCTCAAAAGTGATACAAGTTAACGGTAAATTCATGTAAACAACCGTCAATCAAACGATATTTTATTGCTATATCATCAAGATAATTTACACCTATTTTTTATATGGTTTATTCGATTAGCTCACAATTAAAAGTCATAATTTAAACTAACCGTACTGTATAACTCATCGTTACTCTGATCAGAGGCAACCGTCGAATTGTAGATATATTCCAAATCCAGTTGCAGTGAGACATCTTCCATCAATTGGTTTTTAACAAAACTTTTTAGATTGGTCGACGTATTAGCCTCACCGTAATCAACGCCAAGGCGCCCCCCAAGCTCGAACCGGTCATTGATTTTGGTATTGGCTTCTGCAAAGGCATTGGCAATGACTTCATCTTCGTTTTTCTCTGGAAAGTCTGGATCGAAAGATTGGCGTTGTGAGAATCGGTAACCAGGACCAGCACCGATATCTAGCTTACTGTCACCGGTATCAATTAACGTTGCACCAAAACCCGAAGCAATAGTGAGTTGATGGCGGTATGTCGCGAATTGATCATGCTCGTATTTACTATTGCCATAAATAAACCACGCATCATTAACGAAGTGACGTAAGCCATAGCTCAGGTTGTATTTATTAGTACCATCTTCGCCTTCACTGGCGCTGGTATAATAGGTATAGACTTCACCCTTCTGTTGCCAATCTTTAAAGTCGTAAGCCAAGCTGGCACCAGAATTGACTGACAGTGAGCTTGTGGTTGTTTCGGTAAATATAAAGCCCAATTTAGCATTCCCGCTCCATGGGCCTGATTCTTCATCACTGGCGTTTACAACGGCAGAATGGGTGGCAACAACTAATAGACCTGATAGCGCTATAGCAAACTGCGATTTCATATTCCCTGACAACCTTGAGCAGCAAAATTAAACGCCCATTGTATGAAGCAAAAAGCTGCCATTGTCAGCGAACTGTTATTAAATCATTAAATATGAGTCAGAAAAAACGAGAAAAGTCAGGAGATAAATATCTCCCTACTATGTTATTTAGCAGGTGTATTTCTCATCGAAATCACCGGTTATCAAGAGGGGCACCTTCATCTTTATAGTAACCGATAATCGGTTGCTCCATCGTCTGAACCTTATTTACGGTCTGCTGGATGGTTCACACCATCATTGGTGACCACGTCACCCAGATCAAAAGGGTTGACGCCTTCCAAGCACCCAATGTTATAGCCATATTCCTCAGGGTTTGAACGCCTTTGATGATGGGTATAAATACCACATTCAGAGCAAAAGTAATGTTTAGCGGTTTGGGTGTTGAATTGGTAGAGCTTAAGCACATCTTGCCCTTTAACGATTCGGATACCATCTAGTTTTACCGAACCCACTATCGCCCCTTTACGTCGGCATATCGAGCAGTCGCAGCGACGGGGATTTTCAATCCCGTTAGGCAAGCTCAATTCCATTTCAACAGCGCCGCAGTGGCAAGTTGCTTTATGCTTAGGTTTGATTTCCGTATCACCCACTTTTCGAATCATCTTTCTTCCTTGTGTTGTCTTTAATCGATAACTAAGCTGCCGTCGTCGTTGAAATCCCAGCAATCACCATAGGCGACTTCCCAAAGATAGCCGTCAGGGTCTGAGAAATAGCCACTGTAACCACCCCAAAATACATCCTGAGCCTGCTTTTCAATTTTCCCACCGGCCTTTTCAGCCAATGCCAAAACGGCATCAACCTGTTCTTTAGAGCGAGTATTATGGGCCAAGGTAATCCCTGAAAATCCAGACTTTGCCGTTTTGAAGTCTGGAGAAACGTCCTCGGCTAGGGCTTCTAAAGGATACAGCGCCAAGCATACCCCACCGGTTTTAAAGAAAATAATGCCATCTTCCGGTGTTTTTGACGCTGGAAAACCGAGTTTGCTATAGAACTTAAACGACACTTCAAGATCTTTGACACCAAGGGTAATGATACTGATCCGCGGTTCCATATATACCTCCGTATAACAAAAGCAACCATTCATTCAACATGACAAAAATGTCATTTTGGCGTCCGGATTAGGTCAGGAACATTTCGGTATTCTCTCTAACGTAAAGTCAATCACAGAGAGGACAACACCATGAAATCATTCAAATCTATCGCCGTCGCCACCACACTTGTACTGTTTAGCTTACCATCAATGGCGTCTACTCCGCTGGTTGCTGGTAGCAAATTTAGCGTACAAAGCAATGACCGTGTTGTAACAACACAAACATTCGAAACCAAAGAAGCAGCCTTCGCTGAAGGGCAGCATGTTTTGAATGTATTGGAAACCAGCAAACCTGCTGAGTTACACAAGATGCTACGCGTTATGGCATGGGGACCAAAAGAAATCTCTAGCTTACGCATCCAAGACAACGGCTATGTCACTGTCGATGAGATGATGGGCTCAGATGGAAATATCGAATATCGTGCCAACGTCAATGTACGCTACGAGCACTTCCGCTACGATAATAACTAAGAGGTATCAGATAGCTAGCAAGCATACCCACTACAATAGATGCAGAATAAGGGGTTGAGGGAACCACCCCTAATGACCAGAGAATATAGAGTCGAGGCGAAAATGAAGTTACTGCTGATTGAAGATGAACCCAAAACCGGCGAATACCTCAGAAAGGGGCTAACCGAAGCGGGCTACATTGTCGACCTCTCATCAGACGGCGTTGATGGTTTATACCAAGCCACCAGCGCCAACTATGATCTCATCATTCTGGATGTCATGTTGCCGCAGTTAAATGGCTGGCAGGTGTTAACCACCCTCAGGGCCAGCAATATTGAAACCCCTGTCATTATGCTAACCGCCAGAGATCAGGTCGAAGACCGGGTGAAAGGCCTTGAACTGGGTGCCGATGATTACATTGTAAAGCCATTTGCTTTTGTCGAATTGGTCGCACGTATCAAAAATACCCTGCGCAGAAAGCAGCCCTCCCCTTCTAAAGAACTTGCCCTTGAAGTCGCGAACCTCCATCTCGATTTACTCAAACGACGCGTATCGCGAGCAGGGGACAGTATTACCCTAACCGCCAAAGAGTTTTCTTTGCTTGAGCTCCTAATGCGACGACAGGGTGAAGTACTATCGCGCTCTGAAATCGCCTCTATTGTCTGGGATATGAATTTTGACAGTGATACCAATGTCATAGACGTTGCCGTCAAAAGGTTGCGTGGCAAAGTCGACAAAGATTATGAACCCAAGCTAATCCACACTATCCGCGGCATGGGGTATATGTTAGATGAGCAAAAATAACGGAAATCGTCTTTTCAACTCGATGTCGGCCAAACTCATCGTCTCTTTTTTTACCGCTTCTCTCCTCGTTCTGTGTGCACTCAGTACCGTCACCCTATATCACTTAAAGCGCCACTTCCATGAGCAAGACCGATACACCCTTGAGCAAAAATTTAATACGATCAATATCCTGCAATTACAAAATGACTTTATTGCCAAATACGGCACCTTTTTTGAGTTAGGTGAAACCAAACTATGGCTGATCGATAGCGGGGATATTCATTACCAAACAGAGGAAATCGCCTTACCTGACCACTACCTCTCGAATCGTTCTATCAAGAGCTTTGACTGGCAGGAAAACGGCGTACGCTACCGGGCCTTTCGTTTCCCAGTCGACAAGGAACCGGATGTCGATGTCATATTAGGTATTAATATCAACCACCAGCATGTCTTCCTAACAAGCTTCACCACTGTGCTTATCTGGACCACGTTATTTGCCAGCATCGTCAGTGGCTTTCTTGGTTGGTTGATTGTTAGACGGGGCATGCGACCGGTGAAACACCTTGAAGAGCACATGCAGCAGATCTCGACAGAAAAGCTGGACTTACGTATTGAGCCTGCGCTTTTTCCCAGTGAACTGCAACAGCTCGTGGTTGTCTCGAATGACATGCTGTCACGACTTGAGAAAGAGTTCGAGCGATTATCCGAGTACTCCTCTGATATTGCCCATGAACTCCGCACTCCTATCAGCAATATGATGACCCAGACTCAGGTGATCCTCGCCCACCCCCGCACATCCGAAGAATATCAGGAGAGCTTAATTTCGACATCAGAAGAACTGAGCCGTTTAACCAAAACCATTACGGATATGCTCTATCTCGCCAAGTCTGAGCACAACTTGTTACAAACTGACAATGAGGACATTGACCTCTACCCGCTAATTGAAGATTTGGCTGAATATTATGAACTCGCTGGGGATGAGAAAGGCGTGACAATCAACCTAACGGGGTCTGGGACGGTTCACGGTGACAAGGAAATGCTCAAACGTGCCCTTGGCAACCTGATCTCCAATGCGGTCAGGCACAGTGATAATAACGAAGCCATCAATGTACAAATCAGTCAAATTAACAATACGACCAAGGTGGCCGTCATCAACAAAGGGGAAACTATCCCGGCTGAATACCTACCGTACATCTTCGAACGCTTCTACCGGGTAGATAAAGCGCGAATGCACCGTGCAACAGCAGGGGCTGGATTAGGACTGGCAATCGCCCGCTCCATCGCCAAAATTCATCATGGTGATATTTTGGTACGCTCAGACAACGGCATCACTAGTTTTATTTTATCGGTGCCCAAAAGCTAGTCGGATAAGTGATACCGACTCGTAACCCATCGAAGTTTAGGTTGCCTTGTTATGCTGACTCATTCTCTACCGATAAAGACACCGACACACAATTGCGGCCTCGCTCTTTGGCCTCATAGAGAGCGTTGTCAGCTTTCCGGAGTGTAAAGTTTATACCTGAACTAGCAGATAACTTTGCAATACCAAAACTGACTGTGCGTTTACCAACGCTTTTAAAGTTGGTCGACTCAATGACGGTTCGTAGCCTTTCAGTCATATCCATAGCCTGTTGCAATGTGCAGTTTGGCAGTATTAGCAGAAACTCTTCACCTCCCCAGCGTCCGAAGATATCAATATGGCGAATATTCTTTTCTACAGTCTGCGTTAAGTCGATAAGAAACTCATCACCGACTTGGTGGCCAAATGTATCATTGATAAGCTTAAAATAGTCGATATCAAACAACACAACAGCAGACGTTACCCCCTCATTTTTACAACGAGAAAACTGGGTAAGCAAAGCAATATCAAGCATCCGCCTGTTGCCGATACCTGTTAGTGTATCCGTGTACGAGAGCAGTTCTAATTCCTTGTTAACTTGCTGTAACTTCTCATCTTTACTCCTTAATTCTTGATATAAGCCTTTGATAAGTTGACTCTCTTTTTTAATTTTACGGTCTCTCCATATAAAAAAGGCAATGACCAACAAAGCCCCAGCAATCACGCGGTAAATGATATAGGTATCTAGGTAGCTTTCATGCCGTACCGATATGTACTTGTTCAACACACGTTTATTCAAATCGTTATCTATTGTTTTTACTAATTTATTTAGTATGTTGAACAATTCTGTGTTTCCCTTGGATGTCGCCAAGGAGAGTTGCCATTTTTCATCAAACCGCCCTGATATTTTCAGGTCATTGAAAGAGGTAGTCTGTAAGTAATGGTTGATTGCAGGCAGCGCATCAATCATGCCAAATAGAACTCCTTTGCTGACCAATTTCAACCCGTGCTCAACATCATTGACCTGAATAAGGTTTATTTCTAAGTCTCTTTCCTTTAATAACTCTGAGTAGGCCGTATTGTTGAATATCCCAATAGACTTCCCCTTCAAGTCTTCCAGGCTATCAATAAATTGCACATCTTCACGGGTAGCCAGGACCAAAGCCAACTTGATATAGGGCGCGGTAAAACTTAAATGGCGCGAACGAGAAGGGGTTTGCATAGCCATCGGCAATATGTCACACAGTCCTTCTGCAACAGAGGATAAAGACTCACCCCATGTTTGGGTTGGGTAAACTTCAAAAGGTAGTCCCAACACATTCTGAAAGTGAGAGATGAAATCTGATGTCATCCCACCGACTTGCTCCGTTTCAATCGATTCAAACGGGTACCAGTTAGGATGCACACAGAAAGAGAGACTCTTTTTTTGGTACAGGTATTCTTTTTCTGACTGGCTTAACTCGATAACCTGACGTTCTACAGTATGGAACCAATGTTCCTTGATCTGCCTAAGCTTGAATTGACCAATATTCTCAATCGCTTTGTTGAATATCGTGGTAAGGACTTCGTTGTTTTTGCCAAACGCGAAATTAAGCCTCAATCGCTGGTCTAGGACAAATTTGGTAGTGATATGCTGTTCAAGCCCCAGACGACTAGCGACAAAATGCAACGACTCCCCTTTCACTGCAAAATCGACTGTATTTTCTGCAACAGCTTTAAGCACCTGATCAGGATGTTCGAAATAGACAATTTCTATATCGCCCAATGATTTGGTCATCCTTTCCATCGCGATATTGCCTAACTGAACCGCGGCAACCTTCTGATGCAAATCCTCCAACTCCTGAATATTTTTGGGGTTAGCGCGAGAAACAACGACCACAGGTTGGGAGGAAAAGTAAGGCGAAGTAAAAGAAAAGGAATCCTCCCGAGCTCGAGAGCTCGAAATGGCGGACATCCCATCTAGCCTGCCCTGTTTGACCTCGTGTTGGATTTTATTCCAATTACCAAGAACAAAATGAATCTCTAGTCCAGTTTCTTTTTCAATGAGATCAGCGACATCCCGATCATAACCCACCAATTCACCCTCTGCATTTTGATAGATTAGCGGAGCAAAACCTTCGCCTCCCCCAAGTAAGACCGTAGGGTTGTTTCGAATATAGATCTGTTCCTCGTCTGTCAGTACCTCCGCAAAACTCAAAGAGGAGCAGAAGAGAAACAAAAGTAGAAAGGCCAGTTGTGAGAGCATCAAGTTACCTGTCGGTGGTTATCTATTTACTTCTTTACTTATTGGAATGACGTTCTGTATAGTACAGGTTAAATATATATTTTCAATACCTGTTATGAATCTCATTTGCTAACTGGTTATCTCAAGTTACCACCCAAGCACTTAATTTGACATTAAATCATTTAAGGGTTATTTGTTTTTAATCAAACTGTATTCAAGTAGTCAATAAAACGAAATCAATAACGCAGATAACCATAGTGACTTGAATTTTTATTATTTATATCAATGTATTAAAAACCTCATAAGATCCCCAATCTTGGTTTGATGTCAGATGTGAGATTTGGCTACCAGCCAGTCATAAGAAAAAGGTTTTATAACAGAGTATGAATAACTAAAACGTGTAAGAACAGAGAGAAGCCAAACAACTATTTGTGGTTGATGGCAGCAATCTTAGAAGAGTGTTACCAAGCTTTAGGATATCGAAATGGTAAAAGCAGTAGATTTGAAAGTAAGCCCAACACCTGTTGAGTTTTGGGGGATGACGGGTAAATATCGGTGCGATGTGAAGAATTTAAGAATCATCTATGGCTCTAATAAACTGATTCTAACGGGTACGGAAAAGCCTGCAAAATCAAAAGGTATAATAGATAAAGATGCGAATTTTTGTGCTTCTGTTGGTGCAGCTAACGATATTACGAAAGTTGTGCTGATTGAGGACACTGCATGCGAAAAATTTGTCGCTTATGCACAACATCATCTTGGAAAAAATCACTCACTAGAGTTCTCTATTGTTATTGATAACCAGAAGTATCATTCCGCAGTAAAAGCGGTGAGGGATGACTTTGGGAAAATAATATTAATACCTCAGAGATGACAGGCTTTGTAGTGGTGTTTTGGCAAAGTGGTACCATCAGTTTTAGGTCATGCCAAAGGAATAGGGTAACCTGAAAACCCACGCTATGGCGTGGGTTTCCAATCACCAATATGCTGAGCTAGATATAGTTAACCTAACTGCTCACCATTGGTTTCAATCACTTTTTGGTACCAGTAGAAGCTGTCTTTCTTATAGCGCTTGAGCTCTTTCTCGCTCTCTTCATCACGATCAACGTAGATAAAGCCATAACGTTTGGCATAGCCATTTAACCAGCTAAACAGATCTTGGCACGACCAAGTACAGTAGCCGATAACTTCACAGCCATCATCAATTGCATCAGAAATCGCCTCGACATGGCGGCGAAGGAAGTCAATCCGGTAATCATCGTGCACCCTGCCCTCTTCGGTCAGCGTATCGTAGGCACCCAGACCGTTTTCACTGATAAGGATAGGTAGTTCGTAACGGGAAGTAATACGGCGTAGTGCAACACGCAAGCCGTTTGGATCAATCGCCCAGTTCCAGTCTGTCATATCCAGATATTCGTTATCTGCACGGGCAAAAAGTTTATCCGTTGGAATGTCACTGATTTCGGATACCACCGACACCTGCGATGCATTACCCGTCTGGGCTGTCTTTTGCTTATTTTCCGCAGCAACAAACGTTGCTGACTGGTAGTAGTTCAAGCCCATGAAATCACATACGCCAGCGGCCAACAGCTCTTTGTCTCCCGGCTGGAAATCAATATGAATATCCAATTTTTCTAAACGCTTTAGCGCGATCTTCGGATAACGCCCTTTGGCATATACATCCATCCAGAACAGATCCTGCAACTCTTGGGCATCTTCTGCCGCAATCACATCTTCCGGTTTTGCCGACTGGGCATAGGCAGGGCTATAGGCAAAGCTGGCACCAATCTGGGCATTGATACCCATTTCACGGAATTTCTTCACCGCACTGGCATTTGCTAGGTTGGCAATATGGTTGGCGTTAACGAAGCGCTGGAAATCAGAGACTTTCGGCGGATGGATTGCTTGTAGGTAACCTAGGCTGGTAAAAATATTTTGCTCGTTGAGGCTAACCCAGTATGGGACTTTGTCACCGTATTCTTCGAACAGTACTTCACAGTAACGCGTAAAGTCTTCAATGATTTCACGGCTTTCCCACCCTTGGTATTCTTCTTGTAGCGCCTGCGGTAAATCCCAGTGGTAAACCGTCAAGATTGGGGTGACGCCATTAGCAATCAGGGTGTCGATGACTTTATGGTAGAATTCGACACCTTGCGGATTAACAGTACGGCCGTCAGACATGATGCGTGGCCAAGACACCGAAAAACGGTATGCCTGAAGCCCCATCTCTTTCATCAATGCAATGTCTTCTTCGAACCGGTGGTAGAAGTCTATCGCGACCTCACCGGTAGTATTTTTGAAGGTGTTACCCGGCACTCGAGAATACACATCCCAGATAGAATCGCCTTTTCCATCTAGATTTGCAGCCCCTTCAATCTGATACGCTGCCGATGCACTTCCCCACAAAAACTTATCTTGAAAACTCATAAACCACTCTAACTAGGCATACTATTAATGAATACGTTTTGCAAAAAACCGCTTTAAGGGATTCGATGCAAACTAGGTTGATAACGCAACACTAAACAAAACCATATGGTTTTACAGCCACAACCAATCAAAAACAAAGCACAGATCACAATAAGATTTGAATTTACCGCTGTTAGCACCTCAAATTTAAGGTATTCTGCTCTCCTCTATCCAGCACGAGTACAAAACAGCAATGAGCAAATATAAGGATATCTATCAGCAACTTAAGGCTCGTATTGATTCTGGCCAGTACTGCGCTTCAGAAAAGCTCCCTGAAGGCAAAAAACTTGCAGCAGAGTTCGAATGCAGCGAAATCACCCTAAAGAAAGCGATGGATATTCTGGTTAAAGAAGGCATTGTTGTGCGCAAGAGAGGCTCGGGCTCATTTATAAAAAGTACACCGCCCCAACAACCTGACACCCACTTGCAGGGAACCAAGTTGCGTTACGAAGGCACGGGGAAGACCGTAACAACCAAGGTAATGCGCTTTCGCATTGTCGAGGCCGATGTAAATACTGCTGAGTTAGTCTGTGGACAGCTTGGCGATCACCTCTATGAAATTGTCCGTGTGCGTTCTGTTGATGATCAACCCACCATTATCGAATACACCTATATGCCAGTGACTGTCGTGCCGGGTCTGACCTTAGAGCAGGCAGAAGACTCCATTTACGGCTACATCACCGATACCCTGAAACAAGGGATCCACAGTGCAAGCCTGACGATCACTATCGATCATGCCGATGAGCAAGAAAGCCAATGGCTGGCAATTTCATGTGGTGAGCATTTAGTGAATGTCTCCCAACGCGCCTACTTAGATAACGGCCAACTTTTTGAGCACTCAGTTGCCAAGCACACCTGTGAATCCTTCAAACTTTCGACTACTTATGTGAAATCGGTGCAATTGAAATAAATAGTTGCCAGTCAAAGCCAATATAGATTTATTAGAAGTTACAAAGTGCTTTGCGAAACACCTAATAGAAAAAAATTATGCATTAATGACCAAGATCAATTTATTGCATATGCATTGGTCGTATGTTGTAAACATGTTAAACCAAAAAAGGACGTGTATATATGGAGCTACTTCAAGATCCGAGATGTTATACCGACATCTGCATTGACGGTAAATGGTTCCACCATGACCATTGCACCAATACAGCTTACATGCTTTGGGGAGGCACTTCTCCTCATATCCAATTAGACAAAACCCCAAAGACTGAAAGCGAACTCATTGATCTTCTCACCCATGCCAATCGTCGCTAAGGGCAATCCAAGCTGATGACTGAACTCCTCAATTAGCTGGTACTGATAATAAATAGTACCAGCTAATAAAATACTCATTTTACTGTTTGGTTATGAACCGCTTACCAAGCCGAGTAAACGCAAAATAAATAGGCAAATAAATCACAAGCAGAATCAGCGTATCTACCACAAAGCTCAACTCCCCTGCTGAAAAGAAAGAGCTGACGAGAAAGTTCTTAAGCGTTATCGCACAAAACACCGACACAAATGTGACGATGAATGTCATCGTGTTTTTCTTCATTTTTATCCATATACAGTTTCGTAAAGTACATTCGGTGGATTATACCGTTTGATTTGGCTAATCACATAAAGATAACTTGTAAACCTCTCTTGCAGGATGGTTGATACCTTTGTGATTACGGGTCCACGCATATCTAGTGTGATGAAAGAAAAAAGCCCGCTCAATTGAGCGGGCAAACCCCTATTTCAACAAAATAAATAGAACACTAAAAAATGAATCGATAACCTGTGTAATGGGCATAGATCTGATCAGGACGTAAAATACTGTCCCCAGGCCACTCAGGGTGATTTGGCGAATCAGGTAAGTATTCAGTTTCTAAACAAAAACCTTGATGAATGCCATATTCACCCGATGTGCCCTTCGTTCCCGCCAAGAAGTTACCGGTATATAACTGAACGGCCGGCTTGGTCGTTTGGACTGTCATGGAAACTTTCTGATCTGGCGAGATCACTTTGGCAAAATCTGCGATGCCATCCGTGACGCCCAATGCCAGAATAAAGGCATGATCGTAGCCTTTCGCTAATTCTTGCTCAGGATCTTTCAACAAATCCCGTCCAATCGTTTTACCCTTGCGATAATCAAAACCTGTCTGCTCGACAGATTTCAACTCACCTGTCGGGATCCCAACCTCAGAGGTTGGTACAAAACGATCCGCTTTGATCAGCAACTCATGCTGCAAACAATCGTCACCCGCCGCTTCACCAGCCAAGTTAAAGTATGCATGGTTAGTAAAGTTAACCGGACAAGGCTTATCACAATCAGCGTGGTAGCTAATCGCCACTGTATTGTCTGAAGTCAGTTCAAACGTGACCTTGGCCAGCAAAGTACCAGGAAAGCCTTGGTCACCATCTTCTGACAACAGACTAAATACCAGCTTCGCTTCACTGTGATGATCGAGTGTCCAACGCCGTTTATCGAAACCATCGGGCCCACCATGGAGGGTATTACCCGCTTGGTTAGTAGTCACTTGAGTCGTGACACCATCAATCGTGAACTGGCCATTCGCGATACGGTTAGCATAGCGCCCAACGGTGGCACCCAAATATGCACTTTGGTTTTGGTGATCTGCCATCGTTGAGCAGCCCAATAATACTTCCCTCGCCTCACCATCGACTGGGACTGTGCAACTTAACCACGTCGCGCCAATGTCCATGAAAGTCGCTGTCATCCCCGACGTATTGGTCAAGGTAAACAGGTTTGCTGGGCGGCCATCAAAGGCCGCCTCCATGGTCATCGTTTCGTGTAGTGATAACACTTTTTGCGGTAGTGCCATTCTTCTATCCTTCTAAGCGCCTATTTTACGGACTTACCCTGTGCCACTCAGGCAATCACGCCTGCACCTGCTTTGGCTTTACACACGTAGATAGTTTCTTTAAGGCCAGTTTCTGCTTCGTATTTCTCAGCAAGTACCGCTTTGACTTCCTCAACCAATGCCGGTGGCACAATAGATACCACACAACCACCGAAGCCACCGCCAGTCATACGTACACCACCTTGATCGCCAATCACAGCTTTCACGGTATCGACGATGTAATCAATTTCGCGCACCGTGATTTCAAAATCATCACGCATTGAGGCGTGAGACTCAGCCATCAATTCGCCCATGCGTTTAATATCGCCCTTGCTTAGAGCAATCGCAGCTTCTTCAGTACGGTCGTTTTCAGTGATCACGTGGCGAGCACGCTTGGCAACCATCTCGTCAAGCTCATCAACACGGGCGTTGAACTGCTCGATAGTCACGTCACGCAGGGCTTTTACACCGAAAATACGTGCAGCTTCTTCACACTGCTCACGGCGGGTGTTGTACTCACTATCAACCAAACCACGCTTCTTGTTAGAGTTGATGATGACAACGGCCATATCTTCCGGCATCGACACTGCTTTGGTTTCCAGCGAACGGCAGTCAATGAGCAAGGCATGGTTTTCTTCACCCTCAGCAGAAATAAGCTGATCCATAATGCCGCAGTTACAGCCAACAAATTCGTTTTCTGCCTGTTGACCATTTAGCGCAATTTCCTGCTGGCTGATTTCTAGGGCATAAAGTGTTTTGAATGTCTGGCCAATTACCACTTCCAATGCTGCCGAAGAGCTCAAGCCCGCGCCTTGTGGAACATTACCGCTCACAGCAATGTCAGCACCAGCAAACTCGTAACCTCGACCTCGTAGGCACTTCACCACACCTTTGATGTAGTTGATCCACATGCATTCTTCGTCAAAAGTGATCTCTGACGTCAGGTCAAACTCTTTTGTCTGGTTATCGTAGTCTACAGACACGACACGGACGATGTTGTCGTCACGACGGGCAGCTGCTACGACCGCTTGGTAATCAATCGCACACGGCAATACAAAGCCATCATTATAGTCAGTGTGCTCACCGATAAGGTTCACGCGACCCGGAGCCTGGATAAGATGGGTTGCTTGGTAACCCAATACAGAAGAAAAAGATGTATTAACAGCATCAATCAGCAGTTGTGTTTTTGACATAATATGTTCCTGTCTTTCAGTATGGGTTCGTTGTTATTGTTGGTTTTCGCGGTAGTGCACATCGCTAAGTGCACGCAGTTTGTCTGCGGCCTGCTCTGCTGTAAGGTCACGCTG
Organism: Photobacterium rosenbergii; assembly: GCF_003026455.1. Lineage (GTDB taxonomy): Bacteria > Pseudomonadota > Gammaproteobacteria > Enterobacterales > Vibrionaceae > Photobacterium > Photobacterium rosenbergii. Next base: position 70,375 of record NZ_PYMB01000019.1, on the reverse strand, counting down.
GCTTTCTGCTAGCATTTCATAGCCCACCATAAACTTACGGACAGTCGCTGAACGCAGTAGCGGCGGGTAGAACAATGCATGGAGCTGCCAATGTTCTGTTGAGGTATCACCGTCTTTGAAGAATGGTGCGTAGTGCCAACCCATTGAGTATGGGAAAGAACACTTGAACAGGTTGTCATAGCGGCTAGTCAATTTTTTGATCGCTACAGCAAGATCATCGCGCTGCTCGTCGGTTAGATCGTTCATACGGCGTACATGGGCTTTTGGCAACAACATGGTTTCAAAAGGCCAAGCTGCCCAATAAGGGACAACAGCAATCCAATGTTCTGTTTCAACTACCGTACGAGAACCGTCTGCCATTTCGGCTTTAGCGTAATCCACCAGCAAGTTTGAACCTTGCTCTTGATAGTAAGCACGCAGGTTTTCGTCCTTGCGGGCGATTTCATTTGGCAAAAAGCTATTGGCCCAGATTTGGCCGTGAGGGTGCGGCTGTGAACAGCCCATTGCCGACCCTTTGTTCTCAAAGGCCTGAACCCAAACATATTCTTGGCCAAGCTCTTCAATTTGTTCATTCCAGGTATCAACCACCTTGCGAATCGTACCCACTGGTAGCTCAGGCAAGGTTTTGCTGTGATCAGGAGAGAAACAAATCACGCGGCTCAAACCACGGGCACTTTCACAGCGGAAAAGTGGGTTGTCAGATTCCGGTGCATCCGGTGTATCCGGCGTTAACGCCGCATGGTCATTATTAAAGACATAAGTATCGGCATAGTCTGGGTTTTGGTCGCCAGATACACGGGTGTTGGTCGGGCAAAGGAAGCACTCGCTATCGTATGCTTTGTCTTCTGCTTTTTCCGGTGTTTCATCTGCACCCTGCCATGGACGCTTTGCACGGTGCGGAGAAACCAAAATATATTGCCCCGTCAGCGGGTTATAACGACGGTGCGGATGATCTACTGGATTAAATTTTTGCTCGGACATTTTCAAACTCGCAATTACAGTGATACTGCAAACTAATAAAGGTAGGAGCAGGTAAACTTAGGGGTGAGACGCCACCTGCTCCCGAAATCATCTCAGGGCTAGTTAGTAGCCATTAGGGTTTTCAGACTGCCAGCGCCAAGTATCAGCGGCCATTGCCGTGACATCGAACTTAGCTTCCCAGCCTAGTACTTCACGGGCTTTTGCCGGATCAGCCCAACACTCTGCAATATCACCAGGGCGACGAGGGCAAATTTTGTAAGCGACATCATGGCCACATGCTTTGCTGAAGGCATCAACCATCTCGAGCACACTGCTACCTTTACCCGTACCAAGGTTAAAGATATGAAGGCCTGCTTTTTCACCCACAGCTCGAAGCGCTGCGATATGGCCATCGGCAAGATCCATGACGTGGATATAATCGCGGATACCTGTGCCATCCGGGGTTGGGTAGTCATTACCAAACACAGAGAGAAATTCACGGCGGCCAACGGCCACCTGGGCAATAAACGGCATAAGGTTATTTGGAATGCCTTGCGGGTCTTCACCCATAATGCCAGAAGGGTGTGCGCCTACCGGGTTGAAGTAACGCAATAGCGTAATGCTCATTTCTGGAGCAGCAACCTGGATATCACGGAGGCACTCTTCAACCATGTACTTGCTTCGACCATATGGGTTAGTCACTTGGCCAGTGGGTGTGGTTTCTTTAATTGGAATTTCTTCCGGATCGCCGTATACCGTGGCAGAGGAACTGAATACTAAGCTGTTAACACCCGCATGTTTCATCGCATCCACTAGCATCAAGGTACCGTGGACATTGTTGTCATAGTATTCGAGTGGCTTTTCTACCGACTCGCCTACGGCCTTCAGACCAGCGAAATGGATCACAGAGCCAATCTCATGCTCAGAAAAGACTTGATCGAGGATCTCACGGTCACGGATGTCACCTTGATAGAAAGTCGGTTTGGCTCCGGTCAAGGTTTCTACGCGCTCAAGCACAGCTTCTTTACTGTTACAAAGGTTATCCAGAATGATTGGCTCAAGACCAGCTTCAATCATTTGTACGCAGGTATGGCTTCCGATATACCCCATACCACCTGTTACTAATACCTTCATCACTCTCTCCCAATTCACTGCTAAGGGCTTAAATCGCACCATCAAAAGAAACAGCATCTTGTTCTTAACTGAGGGCAAGTTTATCAATAAGCCCAAAATCAATACTGTGATCATTGCCACATTGTGTAAACGTTTTCACTAAATTAACTAAGAAAGTGATTTGGCCACTTAATGCCAGACATCCAGCGCAGTGCCTTACCAAGCAAGCAAAGCATTGAAATTAAATGATTTTACCTAAGACCTCGAGACTATTTACTTCAAATCACTTCGTACACAAGAAAGCGAAGTTAATGATTTAAAGAAATCATTTTTGTGAAAACGATTAACCTTGTGGGTGTTTATGTGGCGATACATGTCAAAAAATCATGCGAGTAGGAATTTATTACTTTTATGCAGTGTGATGCACAAGACTAATTTAACATTACGATATGCACTAATTAGCATTTAAAAGCTATACTGAATCAGTTATATGTACCTCACGGATGAAGTATGAAGACTGCAATATTACGTTTTTTACTCTTTTTCATTCCTCTACTGACCATCACGTCAGCTTCGATTTATTACATCTACAGCGATGATATCTCCCAGCTTAACCACCGAATTCAAGACCGTGAGAACAGCCGGCATCAATCGTCTTTACATATCACAAGGTTACATTTCGCTCCGATCATTGAAGATCTCCGCTACCTGAGTGAAAAAGCCAAAGAATTATCGGAAACGCCCCATACTGTTGAAAGACAGAGGGAGATCCTAACCGCTACCTTCCAGCGCCTTTCTAGTACACGCTCTTACTATGACCAAGTCAGGTTACTCAATGACAAAGGGTTAGAGATCATCAGAGTTAATAAAGAGGGTAAAGAGGCTATCGCTGTTGGTACAGCCAACCTTCAGGATAAAAGTCATCGTGATTACGTTCAGAAAGCGTTAAAAGTCCCAGCAGGAAGTTTTTATACCTCGCAATTCGATTTAAACCAGGAAAATGGTCAAATCGAACTCCCCCACAAACCCATGCTACGCTTTGTCAGTCACTTTAAAATGAACGGCCAAAGTTGGCTGATCACCCTCAATTACCTTGGTGTGGACTATTTAGAGGAATTAAAAGACCAGTATGGCTGGGATCAAGTACAAAACTGGCTGATCAACAGTAATGGTCAATGGCTGCTAGGCCCCTCTGAGGAAAGCGCTTGGCAGTTCATGCCTTCAACCGTTAACCCTGCTCAACAAGACTTTCATTCCCTCTACCCTGACTTATGGCTAAATATACAAAATAACAATCACGGGCAGGTCATCATTGGTGATTACCTCTATACCTTTACCCGTTTCTTCTCTGGCAGGACTTTCAGAGGCGAAGATAGTTTTACCCTGCCTTTCCAAGGTACCGATCTTCCTTGGACAATTATCTCTAGGGTCAATATGACCGAAGCCGTTACTGAGTTGGCGTTTACCCAGCAACGAATACTCAAACTGGTCATCTTTGCAGGATTAATTGTTTGTTTGGCTTCAGGGTGTCTGGTTCTGGCTTGGCACTTATCACAGTTACTCAATGCCCAGCGCAAAATGACGTTAAAAATAGAAGATACAGCGCTGCAATATGCCACCGTACTTCGCCACGTCCCCGATGGCCTCATGTCACTCGATCAAAACATGAAGATCTTAACGGCCAACAATGCCGCGATACAGATATTGTCCCTGCAAAATAAAGATATTATCGGCAGCAACTTAGCGAAGCTATTACCTGGCACCCAATCTCGCCGCCAACTCGAAGCGATTATTGAGCAGCTACAGCAGTTGAGAGAGAAAAAACAACCAACCATAAAAATACGATTGCAGTTCAACAACCTCAAAACTAAGCATGTTGAGATCATTGCAACAGAAACTGCTTATAGCTCTCGCCATGAAATTTTACTCAACCTCCGCGATGTGACTTACTGGATTGAGCGAGAAGAAAAGCTCAAAAGCATGTCGCGAGCACTTGAGCAAAGTAACGATTCCATCATCATTACCGATAAGAGGGGTGTGGTTGAATACGTAAACCGCTCCTTTGAAAAGCATAACGGTATCAAATCCAAAGATATTATTGGCAAACAATCCATAGAACTGCTCAGAAGCACTCTCAATAACATCAATGACGTTAAGCATGTCCAGAAACAGCTAAAACAAGGCCATGTTATTGAACGTGTTATCGCCCATAAACAAGGTGATGAGCAAATCTTGTACGAAGAAAAAACCATAGCCCCTATCCGTAATAGCCGAGGTCGAATCAGCCATTACATTTCAACCGGCAAAGACATCACTGAACGGGTAATGTTCGAAAACCGCTTACACCGGTTGGTGCACTATGATTTACTGACCGAACTGCCAAACCGTACCTTACTCCAGCAGCAAATTGGAGCCGCCGTAAAGTGCAACAAAGTTACTGGGGATAACCTCGCCCTACTCTCAATCGATCTTGATTACTTCAAGCAAATCAATGATTCGTTGGGGCATGCTGTGGGCGATAAAGTCATTAAAACAACCGCTAAACGCATCCAGCGTCTATTGCGGGAAACGGATTTCCTAGCAAGGCTCGGTGGCGATGAATTTGCTGTGCTGCTCTCTCAAAATGCTAACTTGCAGAATGTCACCAATATCGCAGCCCGTATTCTCAAGCATATCTCTGCACCTTTGGTGGTAGAAGGTAAAGAGTTGTTCTTAACAACCAGTATCGGTATCAGCTTCTTCCCTGATGATTCTGACGTTGCTGAGAACCTCAGTAAATATGCAGATATCGCACTTTACCGAGCAAAAGAACAAGGCCGTAATCAATTCTGTTTCTATACCACAGAAATGGGCGTTCACAGTATTCAACAAATCCAACTAGAGTCAGAGTTACGCCGCACGGTTGGCACGGATCGCTACGAGTTTTTCTACCAGCCCAAAGTCCATAGTAATAATCACGAGGTTTGTGGTGTTGAAGCCTTACTACGCTGGCGAAACGAGTTGGGTGAGCATGAATCACCACTGAATATTATTCCTATCCTTGAGCGCTCTGGCGTGATCATTGAAGCAGGTGAACACCTGATTCAAAAAGCCTGTCGCCAATTGAAAAACTGGCAATCAAATGGAATCTACCTCAATTTTGCTCTCAACATTTCAGCTCAACAGTTGTTAGGCTCGGATATTGTTGAAGCTATTGATAAGGCGATAATCCAAAGCGGTTGCGATCCGAAATACCTGGAGATAGAGATCACCGAATCTGTGATCATGTCTGATGTAAATACTGCACTGGATAAGCTGATCAAGCTCGAAGCTCTAGGGGTACAAATTGCCATTGATGATTTTGGAACCGGGTACTCATCACTGGCATACCTGAGCCGCTTCCCTGTGCATATTTTGAAGATTGATCGAGAGTTCATCAAAGATCTGCCTTGGAATAAAGATAATATCGCCATCACCCGCTCAATTGTGGAACTCGCCCATAACTTAAAAATGCGCGTAGTCGCGGAAGGTGTTGAAAACCAATCACAGCGGGATTTCTTAGCGAGTATTGGTGTGGAAGAATTTCAGGGGTACTTCTTTGGCCGCCCAGAACCTGTTTCAGATTTTGAACTACATTTCCTTCAGGAGGATAAAGACACGGTCTAAACAGATTTAGTTTGCTTTTGTTATGAGGTGGCTATACCTTTATCTCAGAACCAATGCGTGAGTAAGAAGACAATGAGCTTTAGTGATCATTTAGATAATTTTATCAAACAACGCGACCAGCAAAACCAAGGTAGGGGACAGTTCCAACAGCGCAAACAACGCGTTGTTGTCGACCCTACAAACCAGAGCCTTGCCCGCGAAGCGATGGCCAAGGCCCAAGAAGAAGCCTCTGAGCAAGCGACTATCGAAACCAAGCATCATCACCAGAGAATTAATGGCCGTTGTATGATGGATCACGAAGCCGATGCGCTCAATAAACTGGAAGTAGAAAAAAAACCTGCGAACCCAGATCGTATCGAATACATCAACCAACTGCGCAAAAGCCTCAAACTTAAGAAACGTAGCTAATCGTTATTGCTTCAATGTGGGAGCCCCTAGTCAGGTTCCCATAACAACTCCCTTCCCTTGTTACCACCCTGTATATGCTCTTTACCTAGTGGGCAATAGCCAAGTGACTTTGGTATATATCTATTCACCAGTTCCACACTTTGATAAATAAAACAGCAAAACTTTTGATCTTTCTCGTGTTTTATACGCTGTTTTATTATTCAACCATTCCAATAAACCTCACATTCTGGTGTTAATTAAGCAGCCATCATAAAAAATCTCAAAAAAATATCGCTCAGAAATCATTCGTTTTGGTGATATACACCGCTAAACAACTCACACGACTATTAAATAAGCGACAATTTTAGTGGCGTAACATACTAATTACATTCATTAATGGATGGTATATTCCGCCTTTTTCGTATGGATATTAAACAGTTCAGCATTAGCCTACTGATTTTAAAGCACAGATGCCTTCAAATTAAGACCATTCTTATTCTTTTGCTTAATTATCAATATTGATTGAGTAAATCATAAATAAGAACATTACAGCAACAAAGCACCATAAAGCTTCGCCTTTAAATATACATCACCTCAATAATCAAAACATAAACAACTAAGGCGCAACCTCGGGTCTACACTATTGAAGTTAAAATGGCAATATAGGCAGTCGCCATTTTAGGGGGTAAAATTAACGCCTAAAAAAACAATGAAAAGACATAATCATGAATTCAGTTATACAAGTAAGCGAACTTGAGTCGTTTCTCATTGCGATTATTGTGCTTTTTCTTGGCTACTTCATTAATAGCAAAGTAAAGGTATTCCGGAAGTACAATATTCCTGAGCCTATTGTTGGCGGATTGATTGTTGCCGTACTTATTGCAATCTTACATACGCAAGGTGTCGACATTACCTTCAAGCTAAGCCTCAAAGACACACTAATGCAGATGTTCTTTGCCACGGTAGGTTTAGCGGCCAGCTTTAAACTGTTAGCCAAAGGTGGCTCACGGGTATTCTTATTCCTTGGTATCGCAACGCTGTACATCATTATTCAAAATGCCGTCGGTGTTAGCCTAAGTACTATGCTGGGCCTTGACCCACTGCTAGGCCTAATGGTGGGTTCAATTACCCTCTCTGGTGGCCACGGGACGGGTGCCGCTTGGTCGCAGACCTTTGCTGATATGTATGGCCTACAAACCTTGGAGCTGTCCATGGCTGCTGCAACCTTTGGTTTGGTCATGGGTGGTATTATCGGTGGTCCTGTTGCTCAGCGCCTGATCAACAAGTTCTCACTAAAATCCGAGTTTGGAAGTGGTGAAAAACATCATATCGAACACCCCGACTTGGTGACCTACAGTGATAACGAAGAAGATCGTATTACTGCGAAGAACACCATTGAAGTACTGTTCATCCTGCTGATCTGCGTTGCGGGTGCTGCCCACGTCAAAGAATTAGTAGACAGCTTTGGCATCAACTGGCTTCGGATCCCTGATTTTGTCTATGCACTGTTTATTGGTGTGTTCATCACCAATATCTGTGAAACGACCAAGGTCTACAAGATCAACAATGAAACTGTGGATGCGCTAGGTACCATCTCGCTGTCACTGTTCCTCGCGATGGCATTGATGAGTCTTCAGCTATGGGAGCTGCTTGGTCTAGCTCTGCCTATGATTGTGATATTGTCGGTACAGACAATCACGTTAGCGGCGTTTGCCTACTTTGTTACTTTCAGGCTAATGGGTAAAACCTATGATGCTGCTGTTATCGCCGGTGGCCACTGTGGCTTTGGTATGGGGGCGACTCCAACCGCTGTGATGAATATGGGTGCCCTGGTGTCGCGTAATGGCCCATCCCCGCAAGCCTTCATGGTTGTCCCTATCGTCGGTGCCTTCTTCATCGACATCGCCAACCTGATTGTGCTGCAAACCTATATTAGCTTCATTCAGTAAACACCCTCCAAGCCGGACCTTGCCAGGTCCGGCTTTGCCGTTCGGCATCTCCCAGCTATTATTAATTTATTGGCCTTAGTTTGAAGGTTGATGGGTACATCAACTTGGCTTTATAACAATATCAGAATAACTATCATCTCTCGTTTGGGGTGCGCTTAGTCAATGGCCACACGCCTCTGTGGCTTTACGTTGAATCTGTACCTATCGTCTAATTCGGTAGGATTATGAAGAGCGTGGGAGTATCAATATGTTAGGTGAAAATCATGCACTGTTTATCGAGTACCCTGAACACCAAGATAGAATCAAGGAACTAAAACAATCCGACCAACACTTCAAACAAATGGCTGACCGTTACCATCAGTTAGATCACAAAATAAGAGGCCTCGAAGGTAACAACGTTCCCACAGACGATCATCACTTCACTCAACTCAAATTAGAACGCGTCCAGCTGAAAGACAAAATCTACAGTATTCTTTCACACTGATCCTGCCGTATCCCAACATGTCGAATATGTTCACTTCACAGGTTTACACTCTGTGAGGTGGACATAAATTCACACTTTCTACATACCATGTAACCCCTGAAATAACCCCATATAAACCATTGAATATTAAGAAATAGCCATATTAACAGAATGTGAATAGACCGAATCACCGCCGAAACAATTGTAACTAGATATTTCTAGCGGTTTCCTATTCAAAAAATGTTGATAGAATCCGCGCACCTTTAATGACAATCAACTTTTGTTAATAAAGCACAATTTTTTTTGAGCACAGTATGAAGTTCATACTGTTTCCCTTGTAGTGATAGAGAAAACAATGACTAAATTCGATAAAGCAAAACAGATCCTGCTGGCAGGTTTCTGTATCAACCTATGTATGGGAATCCTGTATGCTTGGAGTGTATTCAAGCAAGCACTCGTTCTAGATATGGGCTGGTCTGATGCAGATGCTTCTATGCCATACTCAGTTGCTGTAATCACTTTTGCTTTATCACTATTGGTAGCTGGTGTACTTCAAGACAAAATGGGCCCACGTAAGATCCTTATCCTGGGTACTGTCCTTGTTGGTTCAGGCATGATCATTTCAAGCTTTGCCACTAGCCCTCTGCTACTGCTTATCACTTTTGGCCTAATGACAGGTGCAGGTATCGGCTTCGGCTACGCATGTCTTGCCCCTTCGGCAATGAAGTGGTTCCACCCTTCTAAGAAAGGTTTGGTAAACGGCCTAATCGCAGCCGGTTTCGGTCTTGCTGCGGTATACCTTGCACCACTAACGTCTCTACTTATTGACTCATTCGGCATCAGCACTAGCTTCCTGATCCTAGGTGTTGCGATTCTGCTTATCACTGTTCCATTGGCAAGCACTATCACGAACCCACCAGCAGGTTACCAACCTCAGGTACCAGCTAACTACAAAGCTAAAGCCTCTAAGCCAGTAGATATCCAATGGCGTGCGATGCTAAAAACACCTCAGTTCTACTCACTGTGGATCATGTTTGCACTGGCTTCTTCTGCAGGCCTAATGGTGATTGGTAACATCACGCTGATTGCCTCTCAGCAAGCCAACATCACAGAAGCTGCCTTCCTAGTTGTTGTTCTTTCTATCTTCAACTCTGGTGGTCGTGTTGCTGCTGGTATCCTTGCAGATAAAATTGGCGGCCTACGTACCCTGACAATTGCATTTATCATGCAGGGCATCAACATGGCGCTGTTTGCAAGCTTTGATTCAAGCTTCACCCTAATGGTTGGTGCAGCGCTTGCGGGTGTTGGTTACGGTACGCTACTGGCGGTATTCCCAACGCTAACGGCTGAGTTCTACGGCCTGAAAAACTACGGCGCGAACTTCGGTGTACTTTACACAGCTTGGGGTGTAAGTGGTTTTATCGGTTCTGCTATCACAGCAATCGCAATGGGTACAACGGGTAACTACACCCTAGCGTACACAATTTGTGCAGTAATGCTGGCTATTAACGTACTTCTTTCTGTTGTCACTAAGCCTGTTGATGCAGAAGCACTAGAGAAGAAACTGGCAAACGCCTAATTATCTCTACCCCAAATCATAAAAAAGCACAGCCTCGCTGTGCTTTTTATTTTTTGTTCTCATTCAAAACATCCTATTCAACCTTCCAAGAAAATTTCCACACTGTTGTATCAATTATTAATTGTGCAAATTCAACACCCTTGTTCCACTTTTAAGCCAAATTTAAAATAACACCTTGTTATTATTCAATTTGAAAGCCTCCCCTTCCCTCAATATCATTCATTTTTTCTTTGTACTTGCTTATTATTTCATTCGTTTATTTTTAAGAACTGTATCATTTTTATACGCCCTTCCAATTTACGAACATCCCGTTGCTCAAAAGTATTAGTGCGCTTTTTTTGCCATTTGTACGATTCACAAAAGTGATAATTAAGACCGCAAATTTCACCCATCTTTATTGCACGAGGACTTCTCGTACATAAAAGCAACATTTCGTAATGGACGTTAGGGGTGAGTGATGAACAACAAAACGTTATATAAACGTCATCGACTAACAGCCTTAGTAGCAGCTTCACTATTTGGGTTGGCTACCGGTATTGCCAGTGTTCATGCCGAAGAAGAAGTCGAAGGTCCAGATTTTTCTGGCCTCGGCTCGCTCAAAGGTATTAAACCGGCTCCTGTACCAGGGCTCGATGAATACATAAAAGACGAAAAAGCAGCAATCAAACTCGGTAAAGCATTGTTCTGGGACATGCAGGCAGGTAGTCAGGGCCAATCCTGTGGTAGCTGTCACTACAATGCCGGTGCCGATAACCGAACCAAGAACCAAATCAGTCCTGGGATCAATAATGTCGATGAAACTAAACAATCAATCTTTGACCCAACACGAACTGGTCAGGGTGGTCCAAACTACACGTTAGTACCGAATGACTTCCCGTTCCGTGTTTACGCCGATCCTGATAATCGTGAGTCAGAAGTACTATTCGATAGCGATGATGTCGTTTCTTCACAAGGGGTATTTGGCGCCGTCTTTGACGAGCTCTATGGGGGTACTTATGGCGATCCAAGGTACTCTGACCGCCGTGAAGGTTGTGAACTCGTCACGGACATATTCCATGTCGGTGGTGTAGCAACACGCCGGGTCGAGCCTCGTAACACGCCGACTGTCATCAATGCCATTTTTAACTTCCGAAACTTCTGGGATGGTCGAGCAAATAACGTGTTCAACGGTGTTGACCCATTTGGTCGCCGTAACGAAAACGCCAAAGTTCTGCATTTCGACCCTTACACCGAATATGTAAGCTTGAAAGAAGTTAACTTGATTAACTCCAGTGCGGCCTCTCAGGCAGTAGGTCCTCCGGGTAGTGCCTTTGAGATGACTTGTGCTGACAAAGCCTTCAAAGATATGGGTAGAAAGCTAATGGGCTTGAAACCTCTGGGCTTGCAGCAGGTTGACCGTTCAGACAGCGTGTTGGGTTATGACTCTAGCTATCCGAACGACGGTCTTCGCACCCGCTACGAAGACATGATCAAAGATGCGTTCAAAATTGAATGGTGGGGCTCTAACCAAGACTTTGGTGGCTACAACCAGATGGAAGAGAACTTCAGCCTATTCTGGGGCTTGGCTATCCAGCTTTACGAAGCAACGTTGATTTCTGATGATTCACGCTTCGACCGCTATATGGATGGTGACAAGTACGCACTGAGTGATCTTGAAAAATACGGTATGGAAGTCTTCGTTGACAAAGGTAAGTGTGTGAATTGTCACAGCGGCCCTGAGTTCTCGAAAGCCATGACCCACTTGATTGCTGAAGAGCAGGAAGAAGGTCTTGTTGAACGGATGCACATGGGTGATGAAACCATTTCACTCTACGACAACGGCTTCTACAACATTGGTGTGACACCAACCAAAGAAGATCTTGGTTTAGGCGGTAAAGACCCATGGGGTAACCCACTATCTCATACCAAGCAATACTTTGAAAAACTGCTAGGTAACAATGTGCCTGATAACTTTGAAGTTGATCCATGTACTTTTGAAGCCTTCGTTTTTGAACAAGATCCTTGTAATTCAGCCCAACAAACCAATCGCTTGAAGAACCGTTTGGTTAAAGGCAAAGAGAAGAGTGCTGTTGATGGTGCATTCAAAACACCGGGCCTACGTAACATTGAGCTAACCGGTCCTTATATGCACGATGGTAGTATGGCAACACTTGAGCAAGTGGTTGAGTTCTACAACCGTGGTGGTAACCGCACTAGCGAAGAGCCTGGTGACTCATCTGGCTTTGGTGAAATTTCTTCTAACCTTGATCCTGATATTCGTAAACTAGATTTGACGGATTACGAGAAGAAAGCACTGGTTGCCTTTATGAAGGCCCTAACGGATGAGCGTGTACGTCAAGAGAAAGCACCATTTGACCATCCACAGCTGTTCATTCCAAATGGTGTAGAGGGTGATGAGAACTATGCTGAAACCAATGTGAATGGTTCATCTCGTGAAGAGTGGATTGAAATTCCAATGGTGGGTGCTTACGGTCGTGCTGCGAAAGGTCTAGAACCACTTAAACCTTTCCTAGACGGCGTGAACTCTGACTACGGTACAGGTAGCGGTGGTGGTGACTATGGTTCAGGTTCTGAGCCTGCAGGCTACCTAGAAGCAAAAGATGATTCGTTCTCAGCTAAATACGGCCGTTCGACATCTATCAAGCCGCTCGATAACGATGTAGCTGGCAGTTACGACATCGACCCAAGAAGTATTGTGATTCACAATGCCCCTAGCAGTCGCGATTGTCGCTACTACATCCACACTGACGGTAGCATTACAGTGACACCACTGAAGGACTACGACATGAGCATTACCTACTCTGTGAAAGACAGCAGTGGTAAGGAGTCTAACGTAGCAACCATCAACCTTAATGTTTACCGCTAGTGAATCCTAACGTAGCAATGTAACTTCACTATGACTTGAGCCCCGCCCTGTGCGGGGCTTTTTTTTGCTCAATTGTTAACAACTTATTAACTAGAACTATTTCAAACTGTTTCTATACTAAATATTGACACAAAAACAGACAGTTATTTTTTCTGGCTAAAAGAAAGTGCTTATTAGATGGATAAATCACGGGGCACCCTTTTAGAGATAACTGCGAATAATGACGATAAGAAGCGTCAATTTCTCTTGATAAGGATTAACAGGACGTAATTATGAAGCAAACCCTTACCTCTACCTTGGCAGTATCTACTCTTGCTCTCATTCTTGCTGGCTGTGATAGTGGTGGTAGCAGTCAAGACAAAGAAATGATCCAATCGCTACAGAACAAAGTCGAGACCCTAGAGCAGCAACTTGCCCAAACATCAGGAGGAGCCGTTGAAGCAGCAGACGACAGTGACAAACCGGCATCAGCGACTGGCTCTGGTACACTCGCTCAAATTCAAAAACAAGGCTACCTTCAGTGTGGAGTAACAACTGGCTTACCCGGTTTCTCCAACCCTAACGAGAAAGGGGAATGGGAAGGGATTGACGTCGAATTTTGCCAGGCGGTTGCCGCTGCAGTTCTCGGCGATAAAACCAAAGTGAAATACATCCCGCTAACCGCCAAAGAGCGCTTTACCGCCCTCCAGTCAGGTGAAATCGACCTGTTATCCCGTAACACAACCTGGACGTTACACCGTGATACTGCACTCGGGATCAACTTTGCCGGTGTCAATTACTATGACGGTCAGGGCTTCATGGTCAGCAAAGAACTCAAAGTCGAGAGCGCGGGTGAACTTGATGGTGCCGCTGTATGTGTTCAATCAGGTACGACAACTGAGCTAAACCTTGCCGATTACTTCCGTCACCGTGAAATGCAATATACCCCAGTGGTTTTCGACACTGCAGCCCAAACCGTGAAAGGCTTCGAGGCAGGTCGCTGTGATGTGCTCACCACTGACCAATCAGGCTTATATGCCCTTCGTTTGAACCTGCAAGACCCATCTTCAGCCGTGGTTCTGCCAGATATCATCTCCAAAGAGCCATTAGGCCCAGCCGTTCGCCAAGGGGACGATCAGTGGTTCAATATTGTGAAGTGGACCCTCAATGCGATGATCAATGCTGAAGAATTGGGTGTGTCCTCGCACAATGTCGATGACATGAAAAATTCTAACGATCCTAATATAAAACGCTTGATTGGCGTTGACGGCCCGAAAGGTAAAGGGTTGGGTCTAAACGACGATTGGTCTTATCAAGTCATCAAGCAAGTGGGTAACTATAGTGAAAGCTTCGAGCGTACTGTGGGTATGAGTTCACCGCTTCAAATTAAACGAGGAGCCAACGCGCTATGGAATGATGGTGGTTTCCTATACGCACCACCGATGCGCTAGTTCTGTCGCAAATGTTAACCCATTTGGAGGGGAACGATGGCTTCCCCTCCTGCCATGATAATCTTTTACACAGGATGTGTTGTTTTGGCAGCGAAGAAGACAAGTCTATTTTATAACCCTACCTTTCGTGCCCTGCTGTTCCAAGCACTTGCTGCAGCAGCACTGGCCTATGTTATCTATTCGATAATCAATAACACCCTGACCAATTTGGATCAGCGCGGTATTGCAACAGGGTTCGGCTTCCTCACTCAGGAAGCAGGGTTTGGTATCGGGTTAAGCCTGATTGATTACGACGAAACCTACAGTTATGGCCGAACCTTTTTTGTCGGCTTGCTCAATACAGCCCTAGTCTCTGTACTCGGTATTTTCCTAGCGACTATATTGGGCTTTGTCATCGGTATTGCCCGGCTTTCATCAAACTGGTTAGTGAGCCGTTTTGCTGCGGTTTATATCGAGACATTCCGCAATATCCCCCTGCTACTGCAAATTTTCTTTTGGTATTTCGCCGTTCTACAAGCCCTTCCCTCCCCGAGAAACAGCCTTAGCTTCGGCGAGAGTGTGTTCCTCAATGTTAGGGGGCTGTATATTGCCAAACCTATTTTCGAACAAAACGCCTACTGGATTGGCCTTGCGCTCATTACCGCCGTGGTGCTGAGCATCAGCTACACCATTTATGCCAAAAGAAAGCAAAAGGCTTCAGGGCAGCAATCTCCCATTTTATGGGTATCATTAAGTCTGCTTATAGTGCTCCCCACCATCGCTTACTTTGCCAGTGGGCAACCGGTCCACATGGAGCCCCCAGTCCTTAAAGGCTTCAATTTCCGTGGAGGCATCGGCATTATCCCCGAACTGGCAGCGTTGCTGTTGGCATTAAGCATCTATACCGCATCATTCATAGCTGAGATTGTCCGTGCCGGGATCAACGCCGTCAGCCACGGTCAAACTGAGGCAGCTTTGTCGCTTGGGTTACCTCAAGGAAAAACTTTACGTCTGGTCGTGATCCCTCAAGCCCTGAGGATCATCATCCCGCCATTGACCAGTCAGTACCTCAACCTCACCAAGAATTCATCATTGGCTATGGCAATCGGCTATCCCGATCTGGTCTCTGTGTTTGCAGGGACGACACTCAATCAAACCGGCCAAGCTATTGAGATCATCGTCATGACCATGGCGGTTTACCTCACACTCAGCTTGCTGACGTCTCTACTCATGAACATATACAACCGCAAAGTTGCGCTGGTTGAGCGTTAGGAGGAATGGGAATGCATCAACATCAATTTCGCCCAGACTTGCCGCCACCAGCCAATACCGTGGGTATGGTCGGTTGGTTACGCAAGCATTTATTTTCCAATGCTATCAACACCTGCCTGACCCTTATTCTTGGCTATCTTGCTATCGTGGCATTGTGGAACATCGTTGACTGGGCCTTTCTCAACGCCGATTGGGTTGGCTCTACCCGCGATGACTGCCATCGGGATGGAGCTTGCTGGGTGTTTATCTCTGTGCGTTTCGATCAGTTCATGTTTGGGTTTTATCCGCAGGAAGAATTATGGCGCCCTCAACTGTTCTACTTCACGCTCGCGATATTCATTACCCTGCTCGCCATTGAAAAAACACCCGGCCGGGCATGGATTTGGCTTTTCTTCGTCAATATCTACCCC
The DNA here is from genome assembly GCF_003026455.1 of Photobacterium rosenbergii. GTDB lineage: Bacteria > Pseudomonadota > Gammaproteobacteria > Enterobacterales > Vibrionaceae > Photobacterium > Photobacterium rosenbergii. The sequence goes on along the minus strand of NZ_PYMB01000019.1, from coordinate 54,322 downwards.
TTCATCATCGCAGGCTTGCTATATGGTGGCATTTTTGGCCTTCCTGTTGTGGAAACCCACTTGTGGGGAGGGCTTTTAATCACCCTGATCATCGCTATTGTTGGCATAGTGGTTTCACTACCAATAGGTATCGCACTGGCTTTGGGCAGGCGCTCAAATATGCCGGTGATCCGTAGCCTCTGTACTGTCTATATAGAGATCTGGCGTGGTGTCCCGCTGATCACCGTCCTGTTCATGGCATCTGTCATGCTGCCACTGTTCCTCAACGCAGAGACTGAAACCAACAAATTGTTTCGGGCACTGATCGGTGTGGTGCTGTTCAGTGCGGCCTACATGGCAGAAGTGGTACGTGGGGGTTTGCAGGCCATTCCATCAGGGCAATATGAAGCTGCAGATGCGCTGGGGCTAAGTTATTGGAAAAAAATGTACCTCATCGTGCTTCCACAGGCGCTAAAGATTAGCATTCCAGCCATTGTTAACACCTTCATCGGGTTGTTTAAAGACACCAGCCTGGTGCTCATTATCGGTATGTTCGATGTACTTGGGATCGGCCAAGCAGCCAATACCGACCCTAAATGGTTAGGCTTCGCAACAGAAAGCTATGTCTTCGTGGCACTAGTGTTCTGGGTATTCTGCTTTGGTATGTCGAGATACAGTATTTACCTAGAAAACAAACTCCATACTGGGCATAAACGTTAGGTCATGAGAGGGATAGTATGACAGACAGTACAATCATAAATAACACACCAAGTAACAGTGCTGCTAACGATAATGCTAAAGGTGAAAGCTCCATAGACCGGAGTTCACCAAATCAATCAGCAAAGCATGCTGCCATGATCACTATGACTGGTGTGAACAAGTGGTATGGGGAATTCCACGTTCTAAAAGACATCAACCTGACCGTTAAGAAAGGCGAGAAGATCGTGATATGCGGCCCTTCTGGCTCAGGAAAGTCGACCTTGATCCGCTGTATCAACCGATTGGAAGAACATCAGCAGGGGCAAATCATTGTCGCTGGCAACGAGTTGACCAGCGATTTGAAGAACATCGAACTAGTGCGCCGAGAAGTTGGTATGTGCTTCCAGCACTTCAACCTCTTCCCCCACCTTACCGTGCTCGAAAACTGTACTCTAGCTCCTATCTGGGTAAAAAAGCTGCCGCAGAAAGAAGCCGAAAAGATTGCGATGCAATACTTGGAGCGGGTAAAAATCCCAGAGCAAGCCAACAAATATCCCGGCCAACTCTCAGGCGGTCAGCAGCAGCGTGTCGCGATTGCCCGCTCGCTGTGTATGAACCCGCAAGTGATGCTGTTTGATGAGCCGACTTCGGCACTTGACCCGGAAATGGTCAGAGAAGTGCTAGAAGTCATGGTCGAGCTTGCCAACGAGGGGATGACCATGATTTGTGTAACCCATGAAATGGGGTTTGCCCGTCAGGTTGCAGACCGGGTTATCTTCATGGATATGGGCGAAATTATCGAGGAAAACACCCCGCAAGCATTCTTTGATAGCCCACAATCAGACAGGACACAGTTATTCTTGAACCAAATACTGCACTAAGTCGTATATTAATCATGAGGTTATTGAGGCGCAGCAACAATGTGCTGTAACATTCATTTACAACTTTGACCACAAAGATAAGGAATTGTTAAGTATCATTCAGGTCATATCGTTACACTGAGTTTATTGTTTGGGGACAGCCGCATTAATTTGACAAACGGCTTGCAATAACGATGAAATGCCCCAATATACATTTACATTAGCAATCACATATCTAACCCTGAGGGGACTATTTATGAACGATCGTATTGTCAATCGTGGCACAGCTTACGAAAGCGTACTTTCTACAAACAAGGTTCTACGTAACACTTATTTTCTTCTGTCTCTAACGCTTGTATGGTCAGCTGTCGTTGCAGGCTTTGCAATGGCGATGAATATGCCTCACCCAGGCCTAATCATCACCTTGGTTGGCTTCTACGGTCTGATGTTCCTGACAGAGAAAAACCGTAACAGCAGCCTAGGTATCGTATTTACCTTCGCGCTAACAGGCTTTATGGGTTACACATTGGGGCCAATCCTCAATATGTACATCGGCGCAGGCATGGGCCATGCCATTGTTCCTGCCCTAGGCGGTACGGCACTGACCTTTATGGCGTGTTCGGCTTACGCACTGACTACCAAGCGTGATCTGTCTTTCCTAGGCGGCATGCTACTAGCAGGCTTTGTTGCCATCCTAGTTATGGTTGTAGCAAACATCTTCCTACAGATGCCAATGCTATCACTGGCGATCAGCGGTATGTTCGTACTGTTCTCGTCTGCAGCTATCCTGCTGACAACACAGAACATCGTACGTGGCGGTGAGACAAACTACATCTCAGCGACAGTTACCCTGTACGTTTCAATCTACAACCTATTCCTGAGCCTACTTCAAATCCTAGGCATCATGGGTAGCAACGACTAATCTCTGGTTAGTTGGATTGTCTCGAAAAAGCGCCGCAAGGCGCTTTTTTTATGGCCGCAACCTTGCAGCTAACTTCGAATATCACTATCCTTTGTCCGTTCTATATGCGAGGCAAACATGCTTGAATTTGAAGGTAAACAAATAGAGACCGACGCCCACGGTTATCTGAAAAACACCGACGACTGGAGTGAAGCTCTGGTACCCATGCTGGCTGAAGAAGAAGGCATCACCCTGACAGAAGCCCATTGGGAAGTTGTTCGTTTTGTCCGAGAGTTCTATCAGGAATTCAACACCTCACCGGCTATCAGAATGCTAGTGAAGGCGATGGCGAAAAAATACGGTGAAGAGAAAGGTAGTTCACGCTACCTATACAAACTTTTCCCGAAAGGTCCGGCAAAGCAAGCCACTAAATTGGCTGGCCTACCAAAACCGGTGAAGTGTATTTAAAGCCAAGTGCATTAATAGGCAAATCACGTTAGCGCGAGTGGGAGCGACCACTCGCCTATCTCTGTCCCTGTAACATAGCGCCAGCTACATAATTTCAAAGCCATCATAATGGCGCCAGTCGAGCTGTTCCCATTCAACACTATCGACGCGAGAGGTTCTCGGGCCATCCTCCAGCCAAGCAAGCAGTTGTTTCACTTGCTCTTCTTGACCACACGCCATGACTTCGACACTACCGTCCGGTAAGTTCTTTGCGTACCCTGTCAAACCACACTTCAGCCCTTCATGCGCTGTATGGAACCTGAACCCAACACCTTGAACCATACCGGTAATTAGTGCCTTTACACATATTTGTGACATAGATCACCTCAAGCTTCCTACTCTCAACCCGATAACAATATAATATTACTCGCACAAAAAATGCTCTAAGCTTCTGTTTTTAGGAATTAATATGAAAGAAGTTGCCTTCCGATGGATTGACCGTTACTTAATCCATATTACCTTGCAGGAAAAATTCTACTTGCTGTTCCTGCTACCCATTATTGCGCTGATGAGCGTCGCTACAATATTAGCCGATAGCGCTAGCCAGCAACGTATTGAAATCACGACACAGCAGGTAGAAACGACTGCTACCCTTCTTTCGCAGCAGCAAATCAGCCAATCAGAGGCCCAGCGTTTGTTAGCCAATACTAACCTGCACGTTGGCCCGGGAGATATTTCTACTTACGTAAGCGGTATGAACTACAGTATTTCCTCTGATGCCGCTGCGGGGCTTTTCTCTCACATCAGTACTAGCCAATGGATCATCATCGCTACGATCCTACTCATCAGTTTGGCTGCGGTGTACTACATCATGACCTTCATTGGTGGAGCAATGTTTACCACTAATAAAGCATTGCAGAGCCTCGCTGACGGTGATTTAACCAACCGCCTCAATTTCTTCAAAGTACGAGATGAATTCAGCTCTATCGCCATCACTATCGATAAGGTGAGCGAGCGGGAACAACAACTGGTACAGGCAACCCAACAAGCCATCGCCCTGATGCAGCAAATTAGCAGCAGCTTGCGCCAGCGTAGTGCGGGTAGTGAGCAACTATCAACCTCACAGCAACAACATCTTGATTCACTGGCCAGTGCGACCGAGGAAATGGCAACCTCAATCCGCGAAGTGGCAACCCACGCCCATCAAACTTCCGAACAAACCCTTGAAGCACAGCAGGTATCTGAACAAGGCCGGGAGCAAGTCAACCAGACCCGTAACGCTATTAGCCACCTCAGCTCCGAGATAAACCAAGCTGCTGATGCGGTGGCAGAGCTTGATAGTAACGCGGCGAAAATTGATGATGTGGTAACTACCATCAACGGCATTTCAGAGCAGACCAACCTGCTTGCACTAAACGCGGCGATTGAAGCGGCCCGAGCCGGTGAGCAAGGACGTGGGTTTGCTGTTGTTGCTGATGAAGTGCGGACCTTGGCGGGCAGGACGCAAAGCGCAACCGTTGAAATTCAACAGATGATTGAAGCCTTGCAACAAAACAGCCAGAAGCTGATGGCAGTGATGAAGAATACGGTTGAGAATGCGCAAAACAGCGAAGCCTTGATGGATTCGGTAGACAGTGAAATCTCCCAGATCACCGAACGTAACCAGCTTATTTCAGATCGCAGCACCGAGATTGCTGCCGCAGCCGAGCAACAAGGCGCCGTAGCGGATGATATCGCCAACAATGTCGAGCAGGTACGTAGCCAATCGCATGAAATTTGCAGTGCCATCAACGCCTCGGCAAATGACATCGAGCAGCTCAACAAGCAGGCCGAAGTGCTGGAGTCTTTGATGAGAGGACTCAAAGTCTAACCCCTCCCCTCCGGAAGTGCCTCTATACCGGCACTGCCTATCGCAATGAGCCATATAAATTTGATTTTATGTGCTTTCGACAACATAATACGCCCCCATTCCTTACTCCATACTGGGCAAGTCATGACAGCTTCAATTTATCTGGTTAAAGGCCGTGAAAAATCACTTCGCCGCCGCCACCCATGGGTTTTCTCTCGCGGCATTCAACGTGTAGAAGGTAAACCAGCACTTGGTGAAACCGTTGATATCTTCGACCACAAAGGTGAGTGGTTAGCACGCGGTGCTTTTTCTCCGCAATCTCAGATCCGCGTTCGAGTATGGACCTTTGATCGTAACGAACAAATCAATGTTGATTTCTTCGTAAACCGCTTGAAAGCTGCCCAAGGTCTGCGTGACATTTTGGCGGCCCGCGATGGCCTTACTGGCTACCGTTTGATCGCTGCTGAGTCTGACGGCCTGCCTGGTATTACTATCGACCGCTACCAAGACTTTCTAGTATGCCAGTTGCTAAGCGCTGGTGCCGAAGCTCAAAAAGATGCGTTGGTAGAAGCCCTAAACATCTGTTACCCAGAGTGCAGCGTGTATGAGCGTTCAGACGTGTCAGTTCGTAAGAAAGAAGGCCTAAAACAGCGTACTGGCGTTCTGTCTGGTGAAGAGCCACCTAAGTTCGTTACCATCGAAGAGAACGGCGTAAAAATCAATGTGGACATTGTCGGTGGTCACAAGACAGGTTTCTACCTTGACCAACGTGACAGCCGTGAAGCGGCCGTTAAGTACGTTAACGGCAAGCGGGTCCTGAACTGCTTCTGCTACACCGGTGGCTTTGGTCTATACGCACTAAAAGGCGGCGCGAGCGAAGTGGTGAATGTGGATGTTTCACAGCCAGCACTGGATACGGCACAAATGAACGCCGAAGCAAACGGCTACCCGCTAGAGAATGCGCAGTTCCTCAATGCTGATGTATTCAAACTGCTTCGCGAATACCGCGAGCGCGGTGAGCTATTTGATGTCGTGATCATGGACCCGCCTAAGTTTGCGGAATCTAAGTCACAGCTAGTCGGAGCATGCCGTGGATACAAAGATATCAACATGCTAGCTATGCAGATCCTAAAACCAGGTGGCACATTGTTGACCTATTCTTGCTCAGGCCTGATGGACAACAACCTGTTCCAGAAAATCATTGCAGATGCCGCGCTGGATGCTCACCGTGAAGTACAGTTCATCGAACGCTTCGGCCAAGCCGCTGACCACCCGCTAGACAGTGCTTACCCAGAAGGTTTCTACCTTAAAGGCTTCGCCTGTTACGTGAAGTAATATATTTTGCGTTTCGTCAGCTAACCCCTGTCTAGAACAAAGCCAATGAAGCCAGCAATGATTGCTGGCTTTTTTTCGTTTAGTTATCGCAGGCTGGTGAGATTTCGTCTATTTAATCGGTCAGCATTGCCGCCGCCGAGCCGCATAGCGTCATCAAGAACAGGAACCATTTCAGGGTTTCTGGGCGGGCTGAAATTGCCATTTTTACAGCGATATGTGACCCGACCATCGTGCCAGCCGCGAGGATCAGACCCGGTCCCCACATCACTAAATCCTCAACAATAAACAGCACTAATGCCACTAAGGTAAAAGCCAAGGCACAGAGCATTTTCAGAGCATTCGCTCGAACCAAGTCATACCGCAGTGTTCCAGCCAGGGCCGCCAATAAAACAAACCCTACGCCAGCTTGTACAAAACCACCATAAAAACCCGCTAGCCCTAAGCCCCACCACGAACTCGGGGTATCTCTCACTTTTCTTGGCTCTGTGCCGGCAGGTGGTGCGACTATGGCAGGGCGGACTAAGATAATCAGGGCCATGGTCAGCATAGTGCCGAGCAACAAAGGTTTAATCCAGGTTGAGGGGGCATAAGCTGCACCGACAGCACCCAGTAAACCACCGATAATGGTAGGGAGCAAAATCGGGCCAGTATCAGATGTCTCCAGCTTTCCATGGCGGCGAAAGCCAAACAGTGCTGTAATCCCTTGTACCGCTACCCCCACCCGGTTAGTGGCATTCGCCACTTCTGCTGGCATCCCCATTACCATTAAGGCAGGAAGGGTTAGGTTCGAGCCCCCACCAGCCAATGTATTGATGATCCCAGCCAGAAATCCAGTTCCGATCAGCAGGCTAGCCTGCAGTAATGACATGTCCATTGTAATGCTCTATCCATAGTAATTACGTCTTTTGTCTACACGCAATATACCCAATACATTAAACAAAGTGTTATATTTGATGATTAGTTTATTAGGGCATCAAAACCAGTATTCAGCCCTTATTCAGCTACCTAGCGACAAACTGCTAGGATAATCCCGATAACTACAATCTAATTCGGACATTGTTTTTCAAGGAACCGCTATGAAATTTCGTACCGCGTTAATGGCTCTTGCAGCATGCGGCATCAGCTTCTCCACTCTTGCTGACGTAAAACTGGATCTTCCATACCAAGCCGATCTTGTTTTGGTCAATGGCGTAGAGCAAGATGGCAACGACACGTTAACGCTTCCAAATGGTGTCAACCAGTTCGCATTCACTTATATCGATTCACTACGTGAAAATGGCGACGACTACCTCTACAAGTCAGATGTCATCATTGTTAAGTTTGATGCCAGTGATGAAGCACTAAAGCTTGATCTACCAAAGCTTCGTACCGCTCAAGATGCTCGTAAGTTCAACAAATCACCACAGCTTGCCCTGGTTGCAGCCAACGGCGAGAAGATTGACTTCGAGCAAGACAAGCTAATTAAATCAGGCCTTCAGTTTGGTCGTGATTTTGAGAAAGAAATTGCGGTTTACAACCAGTCAGGTAAAGCTGCTGCTGTCGCGACTACAGCAGCCGTTGCGGCAACGGCTGCCGTACCAACAACACTTCCGGCTACCGCAGCACCAGCGGCAACATCACCAAAACCACCAGTTGATCAGCAGCAGACACGTAATGTGGCTGAAAACATGCTGAATTACTGGTATGAACAAGCTGATGAAGCAACACGCGCTCGCTTCAAAGCAAAAATCAACCAAGAGTAATCTTGTAAAAAAGAGCCTACGGGCTCTTTTTCTTCCCCCCTAAAAGTTCCCTGCATTCGTTCACATAATTTGCTCCTAGCCCCGATCTCTTTGCTTCCATTGGGAAAAATCCGTAAGCCCTTGCGGCTATCTGCCAAACATCATTACTTTTCCTCCCCTCGTTTTTAGATTGCATGAATTTAGTTATCGGTGCAAATTAACCACCTTTGAATTACATCAAAATAGCAACTTTTTGCGAGTCATAATAAGAAACACAACAATTTCCCTGCGGTTTTTTATATTCCTTTTATACTTTTTTCACGGCGCAATATAAGAGCAAGGCGCCTGTATTGTTAACGACCACGTATTAACTTAAAGGAATTAATCGAATGGAACACCTGAAACACGGACAGGCGATTTCACGAGTACTCAAGCTCAGTACCCTCGCCGTTTCATGCATGGCGGCGATGAATGCCCATGCAGCAATGGACTGTACTAACATCGAACCATGGAACAGCACGGTTGCCTATACGGGTGGTGCTCAGGTTCAACAAGACAACAAAATCTATAAGGCGAATTGGTGGACGATGGGGAACAACCCTGCCACCCATTCACGCTCTTACCAAGAGTGGTCGTATGTTGATGAGTGCTCTACCGGTGCAATAAACCAGCCACCGACGGTGTCGATCACTTCCCCATCATCCAGCGCACAACTAGTTGTCGGCGATATCGTTACATTTGCCGCAGATGCCAGTGATAGTGATGGCACTGTTACCAGTGTCGAGTTCTATTTGGGCACCTCTTTGCTAGGTTCCGTCTCCCAGCCACCCTACAGCATAAACTGGACGGCGGTAGCTGGTACCCAAGTACTCAAAGTGATCGCAACTGATGACAAAGGGGAGCAAACAGAAGCGACCCAAACAGTCACGGTGCAGGAAACAGCAAACATTCTGCCGACGATAACGCTTACCCTGTCTACCGATAACATTGAACAGGGCGAATATATTACTCTTAGTGCGACAGCCGATGACAGCGATGGAAACGTTGAAAAAGTCGACTTTTTTGCCAACGGCTCATTAATTGGCACCGTTGCCACAGCCCCTTATACACTTGACTACACACCTTCTCAAACTGGCAGTATCGTCCTCTTTGCCCGTGCAACTGACGATCTAGGAGGCACTGCTGATTCCAGTTTATCAACACTCACGGTTAATGGCGGCGTAACAACCCAAAGTTGCCGACCAGATGGCCTGTACCAAACTGAAGGGGTAAACGTCCCTTACTGTACGATCTATGATGATCAAGGGCGTGAAATCATGGGGGCTGACCACCCCCGACGTGTTATTGGCTACTTTACCAGTTGGCGCAGTGGAGACGATCCTCAAGCCTCATACTTAGTGAGTGACATTCCGTGGGAGCAGCTAACCCATATTAACTACGCCTTTGTCAGTATTGGCAGCGATGGCAAAGTGAATGTTGGAGACACAACCGACCCAACCAACCCAGCAACAGGTAAAGAGTGGCCGGGTGTAGAAATAGATCCCACCCTAGGCTTCAAAGGACACTTTGGTGCACTTGCTACCTATAAAAAGAAGCATGACGTCAAAACCTTGATATCCATTGGTGGCTGGGCCGAAACAGGCGGTCATTTCGCCGCTGATGGTAGCCGTGTTGCTGATGGTGGCTTCTACACCATGACTACCAATGCTGATGGCTCGATCAACCATGCCGGTATCGAGAAATTTGCCACTTCTGCCGTCGCCATGATGCGTCAATATCAGTTCGATGGTCTAGACATCGACTACGAATACCCGACCTCAATGGCAGGCGCCGGTAATCCGGATGACAAAGCCTTCATGGAGCCTCGCCGAGCTTACTTGTGGGCTTCGTACCAAGAATTGATGAAGGTGCTTCGTCACAAGCTTGACCAAGCCTCTGAACAAGATGGCATTCACTACATGCTGACAATTGCGGCGCCATCGTCAGGTTACTTGCTGCGTGGTATGGAAGATTTCGATGTCACCAAGTACCTCGACTACGTCAACATTATGTCTTATGACTTACATGGGGCTTGGAACGATCATGTCGGTCACAATGCTGCCCTGTTCGACACCGGCAAAGATTCTGAGCTAGCACAATGGAATGTCTATGGTACCGCCGCTTATGGTGGCATTGGCTACCTCAACACTGACTGGGCATACCACTATTTCCGCGGCTCAATGCCAGCTGGGCGTATTAACATCGGGGTGCCTTACTATACCCGAGGCTGGCAAGGCGTAACTGGCGGTGAAAATGGCCTTTGGGGTCGTGCAGCACTGCCAAACCAATCACAGTGTGCGCCAGGCACTGGCGAAGGTGAGAAGAATAACTGTGGCCATGGCGCCGTCGGTATCGATAACCTATGGCATGACAAGAATGCAGCAGGCGAAGAGATGGGAGCAGGTTCAAACCCAATGTGGCATGCAATGAACCTTGCCGAAGGGATTTTTGGTAGTTATAGCACCGCCTACAGCCTAGAGCCGGCTAACAACCCTGAGCATCAATTAGTCGGCAGTTATACCCGCCACTACGACAGTGTTGCCGTCGCTCCATGGTTATGGAATGCCGACAAGAAAGTCTTCCTGTCAACTGAAGATAAAGCGTCGATTAATGTCAAAGCGGATTACGTCATCGACAAAGAAATCGGTGGGATCATGTTCTGGGAACTCGCAGGCGATTACAACTGCTATGTCTTTGATGCCAACGGTAACCGCACAGCGGTTGACGCCACTGAAAATGCCTGTAAGACAGGCAATGGTGAATACCACATGGGTAATACCATGACCAAAGCCATCTACGAGAAGTTCAAATCGGCAACTCCGTATGGCAACAAGGTAGCAACGGGAGCTATCCCAACTGAGGCACTTGATATCAAAGTTGATGTATCAGGCTTTAAAGTCGGCGATCAGAACTACCCTATTAACCCGAAGATTACCTTTACCAATAACACCGGCCAAGATATCCCTGGGGGTACAGAGTTCCAGTTTGATATTCCAACCTCAGCGCCGGACAACGCCAAAGATCAATCCGGCGGCGGTTTGAAGGTTATCGCATCCGGTCATACCCGAGCCAATAACATTGGTGGTTTGGATGGTGTGATGCACCGGGTGGCCTTTACCCTACCTGGATGGAAGAGCCTACCTGATGGCGGAACCTATGAACTAGACATGGTTTACTACCTGCCTATTTCTGGCCCGGCCAACTATAGCGTCAACATAAATGGTAAAGATTACGCATTTAAGTCAGAGCAGCCTGATTTACCATTAGGTTCAATCGGCAGCGGCGATGGGGATGGTGGAAACCCGGGCGGTGGTGATGGAACCTGCAACACAACCGGCATCAACACTTACCCTAACTGGCCTCAAACTGATTGGGCAGGTAATCCAAGCCATGCCAACCAGGGCGATAAAATCATCTACAACGGTGTTGTTTATCAGGCTAACTGGTGGAGCAGTTCAACACCTGGCAGTGATGGTAGCTGGGCAATAGTGTGCACAATTTAACCTATTCAGCATAAAACCAATGCGCAGGCCCTTTCCTGCGCATTTTTTATGCAAAGAGCAAGAAAAACAGGTGGTTTATCATTTTTAAAATGACAATTTACAAGCAACATTAGTGAACTTCATATGCAATAACATTAATCGTTCTGTTTCTGCCCTTTCATCAAAGAAGTAAAAAACTGCGATAAAGCGCTCAATTTTCAATCAAACAGTCAAACTGCTAACATTTCTTTGTTTTCAAAATATGACATAAGATTTGGCTTTAACAAACAATAAATTATCGTATTGACAATTGTAACAGTGAATAATTTGGTGGATTTTTTCACCTTTGAGACAAAATTTCATATAAAAATGACAATCGCTTTTAATTACTTGTAATTAATTATTTTTTGAACAGCACTCAGCAATAAAACGGGATTTTTTTGCTTTTCCTATCCTCTCCCTTCCGCGAACACTCAACTTAAATGTCCTTTTTTTTGTGTTAAAGTCAGCTGCAACCAACATCAACGACATTATTGAACATTTTACAGGGACAATGAAAAAGCTAACCGTATTATTTGCACTGGCACTATTCATGTTGCCATTGCAGGCTACCGCAAGTGTTATATCCAGCCAGCCTTACTCGAAAAATGAGCAAGCAGACATCTTAGTGAAAGATGCTTATAACAAAGCAAAGTTAAATGGAGTTATTAACTATCAAGTATTTAAAGAAGCCTACGAGGCTTATTACAATACCAAAGGCCGTAAAAGACCTATTTTAACGATTATCGATTACAGCTTGCCTTCGACTAAAGAACGTTTCTTTGTCGTTGACCTTAAGCGCAACAAACTGCTCTACCGTACTCTCGTTTCTCATGGCGTGAACAGCGGCGGTAAAAACGCGACTAAGTTCTCGAACATTGTGAACTCACGCCAGACCTCTCTTGGCACCTTCCTGACGGATACCACCTACTACGGTGGCAATGGTTACTCGCTACGCCTTGATGGCTTGACGCCAGGGGTAAATGACAAAGCCCGCCAACGCTATATCGTGATTCATGGTGCCGATTACGCTACCCAGTCATTCGTTAACCGCCACGGTTACCTTGGCCGTAGTTGGGGTTGCCCTGCGCTACCTACAGAGCTTTCAAGGGAAATTATCGACACCATCAAAGGTGGCAGCGTTATCTACGCGCACGCATAATCTCATTTTCCCTGTTATTATTGTTTACTAAACAGCAGCTTATTTAAGCTGCTGTTTTTTTATTTGGCTATTGGCTATTGGCTATTGGCTATTGGCTATTGGCTATTGGCTATTGGCTATTGGCTATTGGCTATTGGCTATTGGCTATTGGCTATTGGCTATTGGCTATTGGCTATTGGCTATTGGCTTATTTAGTTTGAACACTAATTTTACAGACAGCAATAGCTAATTTGTCATATATTTTATTTTAAACCTCTGTATTTAGTCATTTTTAATTCATACATCTTTGCCTAAATTAGCAATCTACACTGACAATTAATTGGAATACTTAATAGTTAACAAACTTATTTATTATTTGTTCCTAATGTAAAAAGATACATATAAGCAGCTAAAATCAAAGCAAAATTTAATGCTTAATGTCCCGTGGAATTTAACCCCCGTATCTACTTTACGGGGGTCATATCACTCTCGCCTCTCGCCTCTCGCCTCTCGCCTCTCGCCTCTCGCCTCTCAGGCATACTATAGGCAAAAAAAATCCCTGCCGGAGCAGGGATTTAGTGTTCGAAAGTTTAGATTACGCTAGCGCTTTTTCTGGAGCTAGGTATGGAAGGTCTAGTGCTTCCGACACTTCTTCGCAAGTGATCTGGCCACGGTATACATTCAAACCGTTCAGCAGGTGCTTGTCTTCTTGCAGTGCTGCTTTGTAGCCTTTATCTGCTAGTTTAAGGATGTAAGGCAGAGTCACGTTGTTCAGTGCGAATGTGGATGTGCGAGCAACCGCACCAGGCATGTTCGCTACACAGTAGTGAACAACGTCATCAACAATGTAAGTTGGATCGCTGTGAGTGGTTGCATGTGAAGTTTCAACACAGCCGCCCTGATCGATTGCTACATCAACAATCGCAGCACCTGGCTTCATCTTCTTGATCATTTCAGCAGTGACTAGCTTAGGCGCAGCAGCACCAGCAACCAATACACCACCAACAACAAGGTCAGCTTCCAGTACGTGTTTTTCAATCGCATCTTTAGTCGAGTACACACACTGTACAGAACCACCAAACTGAGCATCAAGTTGGCGCAGCACATCGATATTGCGGTCTAGAACAACAACATCAGCACGTAGGCCGACAGCCATTTGTGCAGCGTTAGCACCTACAACACCACCACCGATGATAACCACTTTCGCTGGCTCTACGCCCGGTACGCCTGCTAGCAACATACCGCGGCCACCGTGTGACTTCTCAAGTGCCTGTGCACCGGCTTGGATTGACATACGGCCGGCAACTTCTGACATAGGAGCCAATAGTGGTAGGCGGCCTTTATCATCTGTAACAGTTTCGTAAGCAATACATACAGCCTTGCTGTTAACTAGGTCGTGAGTCTGCTCTGGGTCTGGCGCAAGGTGAAGGTAAGTAAATAGGATTTGGCCTTCACGAAGCATGGCACGTTCTACGGCTTGTGGCTCCTTAACCTTTACAATCATCTCTGACTCTGCAAATACCGCCTCAGCAGTTGGCAGAATCTGGGCACCTGCATCAATGTAGTCCTGATCGCTAAAGCCGATACCAGCACCAGCATTGGTTTCAACGTATACCTTGTGTCCATGTGCAACCGCCTCGCTAACTGAAGCCGGTACCATACCCACACGGTATTCGTGAACTTTAATTTCCTTAGGTACACCAATAATCATCTTTTGTTTCCTTGCTGCCTCGTTAAAAGATATATACACAATAAAGAAAAAACCTTGGAATGTGTGACCGTTTTTTAACTTAAAGACAACAAATCAAACTAGTATTTTATTCCAAACCAGCACAACGAACTGTTTTTGAGCTTGGTCACACAAGAAAAACCCAACATATACGAACAAACCAGACCAGTTATCTACTATTTTTCTATCATCCAGTGATTTAAACCACCAAGAAGCCATGAAAGCAGTTTTATATGCTAGACTAGCACGGGAAAAGTTTCGTGTTTTTTGTTGTTTTCAAGTGCTTATTTTAAAAAAAGTGACACCTGAACGGCCCCATGCGACATTTTTCTCTATTTTGGTATCCAGTACAGATTTTTCTCAAAATAGATCCCACCCAAGCACGAGAAACAAAACCAAAACATATAGGCAACAAAAAAGCCGCTATAAGCGGCTTTTTTGTGAGCTAACCCAAAAGTTAGTCTTCGAAATCCCAAGGCATATCAGGCAGGGCATCCAAATTTTCACTGTATCGTTTCAAATCAAAGCTGCCGCCATTCTTGGCTACGTCAAATACTTCAACAGACAGGGCACAGGCCATCATTTCGATAGCCTCTTCACGGGCCGTACCTGTCATCATCAAACGCATCAAGGTTTCTTTTACCTTGATAGGATTGCCTTCTTCAAGTTGGTTCTTAACCGTTTCAACCAGCATATCGCCAGTCATGATATCTTCGTCTTGCATTACAATGCCTTTAACAGGGCCTACAATATGGCCGGTTTACAGAATCTTGGTTCTTTGCCTATATCATAGGCGAAAAAACGGGTGTTATGCGACAAGCCATTTAGCCTGCTGCGCTTGCGCCTCTGCCAAGTTGTCATAGCGATAAGGGGTCATTTCCGCACCAAACGGATGCAAGTCATTGACCACGACCAACCTCAGGCCGGCAGTAAATGCTGATTGAGCGCCAGTCTGGCTATCTTCAATCGCCACTGCTTGGTGCTCCCGAACGCCTAAGGTACGGCAAGCAAGCTGATAGATTTCCGGTGCGGGCTTGTTATTTGCGACATCTTCACCGCAGAACACATGATCAAAATAATGCAGCCAACCAAGATGCGACAAGATTCCCTCAACATAAACCCTAGGAGAACCCGTTACCACAGCTAATGGTAGAGAACCATGAAGAGATTTAATCAAATCAAACGCCCCCTGCTTAGCAGGGATCCCTCTTTCCACAATAGCTTGATAGGTCAATCGCTCCATATCAGATACCACGGTCGAGGTACTATGGGGAATCGGAGCCATTGAAGAGAAATGGTTAGCGACTTTCTCCCATGGAACACCTGCGAAATCCGCTAAAAAATCATGTGCTGAGATATCGATATTCAAGCCCGACAGATATTGGCTCCAATTCTGAGCATGAAAAATTTCAGAATCGACCAAGGTACCATCAAAATCAAAACAAACTGCCTGCATGGGCCTACTCCACGAACAACAAGACCGACATCTTACTCAGTTAAACCCAACAAATCCAAGTCAAGTTTACTTACGCACCTGTTTAGCCAGCGCTTGGCCCAACAACTGCCCTTCAAGGATTGAAATACAGTTAGAAAATGGAACAGCAGGACTGTAGAAGAAGCCCTGAACAAAATGGCAGTTCATCTCCCGCAAAATATTCAGCTGCTTGCGAGTCTCAACCCCTTCTGCCACCACCTGAATCCCTAGCTTATGGCTCAAATCAATAATCAAAGACACCAAGGTTCGATTTTCCTGCTTGTCTATCCCTTCTATAAAGCTACGATCGATTTTGATGATATTGGGTCTAAGTTCTACAATCGAACTCAATGAAGAAAAACCGGTACCAAAATCATCCAGAGCAATCTCTATCCCCTTCTGTTTAAACGACGATAACAGCGATTGGATATCACTACTCTCACTCGATGCTGTCGACTCAGTGATCTCGACAATGATTGCGTTCAAAGGCAAACCATAAGATTCAATCGTGTCCCAGATTGGGGGGAGCCCATTGCTACTGATAAACTCTTTCACCGACCGATTTAGGCTGATAGTCACATCCGAAAAACCAAACTGATGGAGTTGTTTCAGATCACGGCACACTTGATGGAGTACAAAGTCTCCCAACGGTCTGATCAAACCGTAGCGCTCTGCCACAGGAATAAACTCAGCAGGCGAGATACTTCCCTCAATTTCATCAATCCACCGAATCAAGGCTTCAAACCGGCTGATTTGCCCCGTTTTTGCATCCACAACAGGTTGGTAATATACGGTTAGTAACTCATCGGAGATCGCCTTTTTCAAGCGATCACGCATTTTTAGTTTTTCTATGTAGTCTGACTGAAGAGCACTATCGTACTGACAAATCCCATTTCGACCCTGCCCTTTCATGTTGTACATGGCGTAGTCAGCGTTCTTTAGCAACTCAGTATGGGTTTCACCGCTCTCCGGGTAAGTCGAAATACCAATACTAACAGTGGTATTCACCTCAATATCATCCAAGACAAAAGCTTCAGCAACACTATCTACAACTTGTTGCCCCCATACCCTTGCCGCTCCAGACGTGGTTTCAGGCAACAGCACACAAAATTCATCACCGCCGTAACGGCAGATATCATCTGCAACAGGAAAAACACGCTTTAGGCAACTGGCAATATGGACCAAGACCTTGTCACCAAAGTCATGGCCATAAAGATCGTTAAGCGACTTAAAGTCGTCCATATCAATGAACAATAACGAGAACGTTTGAGCGCGCTTATCATCAATTGAAGATATATGCTTTTTCACCCGCTGAACAAAACTACGGCGATTTACCAGGCCGGTAAGCGGATCCTTGTAAGCAAAGAAAGTCAGTTGTTCTTCGGCTTTTTTCCAATGGCTAATATCCCGAAATACTGCTACGAAGTTGATGATCTCTTCATTATCATCGCGGATCACATTGATCGATATTTCTTCCGGGTAGATTTCACCATTCTTGCGCCTGTTCCAGACCTCGCCTTTCCAGTGCCCATATCGGTTCAAGTTGTGCCACAGAGAATGGTAGTACTTTGCGTCATGGATCCCTGATGACAAGATACTCGGAGATAAACCAAGTAATTCTTTTTCCCGATAGCCCGTCGTCTCTTCGAATGCACGGTTAACCGATATAATTTTGTTGTGTTTATCGGTGATCAAAATGCATTCCGAGGTGTTATCAAATACCACCTGGGCTCGGTCCAATTGCCGCTTGGCCTCAACGGTATGGGTAATATCTCGCTGGATACCTGCAACTTTAGTTGGCTTTCCATTCTCATCCCGAGCGACAATACTACCTTTAACTGTCAGCCAGCACTCATTGCCATCAACCGCAACCCGGCTACAGGGTTTTAACCGGAACTCAAACTGAAAAACGGAAGCATGCTGTTGCTGAATGAAGCGATCAAAATAATCAACACCTTCATCCCTGTCTTCTTCAACAATGCACGATAACCAGGCCTCGAGATCATCCCCTTCTTTAGGTTTTTCACGGCCAAGCAGATGCCAAAACTTAGCCGATGTCGCCAGTTCTCGACGCTCAAGATCAAATTCCCAAATCCCTTCATCAACAGAATTGAATGTCGTTGTCAGTTGGCGAGAAGCTTTATTTAATTTGGCCGAGATTTGATACACATCCGTCACATCGTGAACAGTACCGCGCATTTCTATCGCCTTACCTTGGCTATCACGCAGTACCTCGGCACGCTTGCGCAGGTACTTAATGGTGCCATCCCAAAGCTGAACTCGGTGAACCAAGTTGTAATTGACGGCATCGCTTTCGATTGAACGGTGAAGGGTGTCGAGGACCCATTCGCGATCTTCTGGGTGAATCAACGCTGATAGCAGTGATAAGGTGGGTAGTACCGATTCATCCTTGATATCGTAGATGCGATAGACTTCTTTGCTCCATTCGAAATACTCTTCTTGGAGATTCCAAATCCAGCTTCCGACTTTTGCGACCCTTTGCCCTTCTTCCAACTGCCATTGTAGTTGCGATTGCCGCATCAATAAGGTTTCGTAGCCGACTTCATGCCCAAGATAGCCAGTGAATGTCTCGCAAAACTCGCATAAGGCATCAACGGAATCAAAACGACGTTTGAAAATACAGGAAAGGACACCAACCAGCTGTTGGTTTCTCGCATAAAGAGGAATTCCAACATACGTCTCAGCCGACTCAACATGCTGGTTAGTATATAGCGGGTAAGCCTGTTCAAGTGCATTCGGGATAATCACCCGCTGACAGAGTTCAACGACTTGATTTTCTGGGACATTGATTAGAGGAAAGTAGCTCTTCTCCCCTCTCTCCCCTTGAAAACAACTAGAAAGGATATGTACGCCTTCATTGTCATCATGAACAGAGCCAATGATAACTTTATCGACAGCAAAGGCTTCATACAAACTCAAGCCAACAGTATCAAAGAGCTCTTGCCCGCAGAGTTGATTAAACGTATTTAATTTTTTGTAATCCATCAGCTTTTCTATTATTACCAACAGCAACCTTAATGCTTGTTTAGTAATAACACTATCACCACACCCGCAGCGGACTTTACCGCATGAGAATGAGAGATAAAAGCAATCGCGAGCATTCATAAAAGCGATATAACAAAACATTGATTAACATCACTCTAATGAAAACCAATCGTTTACATAACATACGAAATGGGTTGTGTATTCAATTTAGGCCTTTTCCATAAAAGAAAAGGCCGAAGCGACAGCTCACTTCGGCCTTTTGTTAATTCCCTGGATTATACTTTACCGGCACATGAAGCCCGCAATGTACGTATCTAAATCCCGAATTAGGTTACTGGCTTGCCAGTTACTCCACGTTCTTGGCTGATAACCATAGCCACTGTAACCAGAGTTTTCGAGCATTGATTGCGTCTCATACATTGCCGTTTGTGCTTGCTGGCAACTGTTCAAGCCATACTGCTCATGCAGTTTTGCACTGAACAACCTTGAGGCTAGATGATCAGCACTTGCGTATGACGAAGGCTTATCCAGCACCTCTTTTGCTTCTTCACAAGTATCGACATGATAGTCACCAAGCATGTAGGTGTTTGCCTGTAGATCATCATTGCTTAGATAATTGCCATAAATTGGCTTATCGTAACAAGCAACTGGCTCTGTTTTCTTCACTTGCCTGTTGTCGACCTGGAAGAACAAGGTCTGTCCGGGTTTCACAATGAAGTTAACACAGAGCGTCAAATCATCGTAAATGGACTGGATGTTGCCATAGTCCGGGTTAAACAACTCACTGACTTGGAGGTAGTAATTAATTGGTGAATCGTTATTGCTATTTTCCAGCCTTAATCGTTCATCAAATTGATTATCACCATTAATATCAACCATCCAGAATGACTGCCAACCATAAGGCATGTCTACTTCACACAAGGTATATTTCTCGTATGGAGTAAGCTTGATACCATCAAAGTCGAACAAGTGTGGTGGTGTCAACGCAAAGGTATTTACCCCTGGTCCGGTTAACGTAAATTTCCACTCATCATTGGTTGCATAGCCGTTAGTCAATTTCTTCACTAGCACCATACCGTTTTCACGATTGGTGTAAGTACATTCGACCACCTCTCCGGGATCCAATACGATATCCGCCTGTCTGGTCATTGTATTGGTTTGGGTATTTGCCATCTTAGACTCAGTACAAACCAAATCGACAAGATTAAAGTCTGGCGCAGGATCGTTTTCTGTTACCCGATAATTACCTGGTACCACACCTTCAAACACCTTACTCTGACCATGGTCGAGCAAGAACTCGTAATCACCCTCTATATTTTGTGTGAAACTAAACCCAGTACCATATTTTGGCTTGGTCAGTTTATGGATGATAATTTTACCGAGCTTCTTGTTAGTAAATGAGCACCGCTTGACGCTACCTTCATCCTCCGGCAAATTGACTCTAAATTCACAACCCGTACTTGCCGTTTGCACCCAACCTTCGCGAACAGTCTCGGTAACGGTATAGTAACCCTCGACTAATTCAAATGGACCATTTTGATCTTCAAACAGCTCATAGGCTCCTGGCTCTGAATCACTAGTCACCAACACAATGCCATTTGGCCCAGTGTTCGGTCCTGTTAATGTCATTGTCCAGCCATTTTCCTCACCGTAAGGCATTGTGATCTTATCAACTGCCGCATAAACCGGTGCAGGTGGTTCAGGTGCAACGAGCACGAATTCCAAATCACCAGAACAGTTAGCTAACGTAGGTTCTTCAGGGAAGGTTAGGTCAACCATTTTGATTGTATCCCCAACCAAGTTGCCACAACTGGTTACTTCTCCGGTGTAGTTATCCGGGGCAATATCGTCAATAGTTTGGGTAATGTCATTAACTGTATTGTCGAAGTCGTAAGTTAATGTCGCAACAATACCATCAGATGAATCTTTGACTTCTACTGTGCACTGCAAGGTATCTGGTTCGGTTAATGCAGGAACAGCAAGACGAACATCTAAGTCTATCAATGCTGAACTTGTCACAATAATTTGAACCGGTGATTGTTCGGTACCACTCATCGACATAGAACCATCAGACGCGGTCAACAAAGCCCAATCCGCGAGTGAACCTGTTGTTGATGTTACGGGAGCCGCCTCGATAGTTTTATTGAACTCGGCAAAGCCTACATCGCACCCCAGCGAATTCGAACACTCTGTTTCCTGCATGACTGATGTCCAAACTAAATCTGGATCAGTTGGTGACAAAGACGTATTGAGCGTATAACCGTTAGAGAATGAACCATCAGCGCTACCGTTGGTAAGGCTTGTCACTTTATATGTGAGCCCTTGGCCAGTAATCCGCTCAGTGTCACTAACGAAAGCTGTTGTAAAACCGGATGGGCCAGGTTGGATATTATCCAACTCAAAAGTCACCTCAGGCTTCTCAGGAAATTCAATTCCTGTCGCTGTATCTATAAATGTGGCAACAGCCGTATCGCTTAAATCTGAAACATCCGTCGGCGCATTAAAAGTGTGGGTTAAAACTAACTTTTCCTGCCCTGGATTTAATATTTCAGTAGGAGAAGTTACGGTATCCAAAGGAGTTATATTTGAACCATTATCCGGACCATCTGCATCGCCAAAAATAGTATCCATCACACTGACACTAACTTCTCTCGATGAGGGGTTAAAAGCGAAAATATTAGTAATAACCAATACTCCTTCACCAGGTACAGGAAATGCCTGCCATTCAACACGAATGGATACATTTTCACTATTACTTTCGTCCTGATCACACGTATTGCCCAGATCAACCGTTGCAGGTGTTGCTTGTTTCGTTACATTCCATACAACACCATCGCCCCCTTCCGTCGCCGTCATATCTTTTCTAACACCGGCTGCCAGTATTTCCCTGACAGGAATAGGGACAGTCCGCTTACCTGTTTGGAAGTCTTCAGACTCAAACATATAAGCCTGTAATGAAGAGCCAGAAAAATCACTTGCCCCTATTGCAAGGCGATTCGCCCAGTCAATCACGCAAGTAGTATTTGGGTCTTGAGTAATGGTCAGCTGACGATAAATAACATCGTCAATTCCCCCGGTAACGGTACCTGAACTATCTATTTGTTGATCGCCAACCATCAACTCACAGGAATCATCCGAAAAGGCATTTATCTCGGGAGAGCGGATGATTTGAACATTGAAGATTTGGTCATAACCCATGACATCATCACTATCGGCATTATCCGCAGCAATTATCACGTTGTAAGTAACCGCTTCATCACTATCACCGTTTGTTGCAATTAAGCGGTGAGGAACAAGATCCAGTTCATTCCAACCCTTGCCTAAGTTACCTGAAGTATATGGTGTATCATTTCCACCTAAATCATTCGGGTCCTGACAAGTAAAATTGTCTTCTGCATTAGGTAAAGTGTTACTACCATCAATCAGCGTAGGGTTACCATCATTACGGCACCCCTCTAAAGTAAATTGGACGGTCATTGGCGGCTGTTCGAACGCCTGTACAGGTAACGCCGAAATACCCAATGAAAATGCGATTCCCCATAGAGCGTGCCGCTTTATACGCTCAAAAGCATGAAGTTTCATACACCTAACCTTCTGTCGTTATGTTTTATTACAGTTATTTCCTCTGGAGCAACTCTGGCTCCCAGAAACTGATTACTTCAAAATTAGTTAGGTGGTTTTTATTACAATTAGAATAAGTGCGGATTTACTCAAGATGAGTCGATTTATTAGTTATGAGAGAACAAAAACCAGACAAAAATGTCTGGTTTTTTATTCAAATTAACAGTAATTAATTTGTTTAGCTCGCCGGTTCAATCGTCCCGTTGAAGGTTTCCTGCATGAAATCTTTCACCGGTTGGGACTGGAAAATACTGACGATTTTCTGGTAAGTGCTGTTGGCTTTATCTTCTTCACGTGCAGCAATAACCATTACCGCGAGAGGGGCATCTTTGGCCTCGAGGAACAGACCTTGCTCTTTAGGGTTTAGGCCTGCAGACATCACGTAGTTCATGGTAATGGCAGCAGCATCGACATCATCAAGGCTTCTTGGCAATTGGGCTGCCTCGACCTCAATAAACTTCAGACTTTTCGGGTTTTCAGCAATATCATGCAGCGTCGCGGTAAAGCCGACATCAGGCTTAAGGGTAATAAGCCCTGCATCTGCTAGCAGCAACAAGCCACGTCCGCCGTTGGTTGGATCGTTTGGAATAGCAACCTGAGCATTGTCGGGTAAATCAGCCAGCGAGCTGTATTTGTTGGAGTAAATACCCATTCTCATCAAAATCGACTCACCAATCGAAACCAAATCGCTGTTATGGCCTTTGTTGAAATTCTGCAAGAACGGCAGGTGCTGGTAGCTATTTAATTGGATACTTCCGTCAGCCAAGGCAGCATTTGGGGTGATGTAGTCAGAAAACTCTACCACTTCGATATCCAAGCCTTGCTTCTTAGCCTCCACGGCCACCGCTTCAACCACTTGTGCATGAGGGCCAGCTGTCGCGCCAATTTTTATGACTGACGACTCTTCCTGGCCACATGCGGTTAGGCCTACTAATGCAACTGCCGCAATTATCCAACGTTTCAGCTTGGTATGTGTTCTCATTGTTCTTCCTTGAAAAAGTGTTTCTAATGCATTTAGACTTCTATACGTCCATAATATAGAGGCCTATCAATAAATCAAACGCTTAATCAGAAACTGGCATAGAGCATATTTGAATTTATTATTCCTCTTGGGAATATAACTAAACTAAGCTCTCATATGCTTGAACTGGAGCTCGACCAAACGCTGATACAAATCACTGCTTTGCATCAAGGATGAGTGGTCACCAATATCCACCAGTTGTCCCTGATCGAAGACGGCAATTTGGTCGGCATGCTGAATCGTTGAAAGGCGATGGGCAATAATCAAGGTGGTTCTTCCCCGCATCAATTCCTCAAGAGCCAGTTGTACGTGGTATTCGCTTTCGCTATCCAATGCACTGGTTGCTTCGTCCAGCAATAAGATCTTCGGATCTTTCAATATCGCCCTAGCAATGGCTATTCGCTGGCGTTGACCACCAGAGAGCCTAACCCCGCGCTCGCCAAGAAAGCTATTGTAGCCATCCGGCAAGTTTTGAATAAACTCATGGGCATGGGCTTTCTTGGCCGCCTCAACCACCTGTTCATCAGTCGCTTCTGGATTGCCATAACGGATATTGTGGAACACATCATGGCTGAACAAGGCCGGTTGCTGGGGCACCAGCGCCATTTGCTGGCGTAATTCACCGGGTTCAAACTGACGGATATCGACACCGCCCAATGTCACCTTACCAAGTTGCGGATCGTAAAAGCGCTGCAACAACTCGAACAGGGTTGTCTTGCCCGCGCCTGATGGCCCGACTAACGCTAATACCTTGCCTTCTTCGGCTGTGAGCTGTAAATGCTTGATCGCAGCCTGATCCGGCCTGGATGGGTAGCTGAAGGTCACATCATCAAACATCACTTCAGCCGCAAGTGATTGGGTAGAAGCTGTATTTTGACTAGGTGCCACAATGTGGCTATCGACATGAAGTAATTCTACCAACCTCTCTGTCGCACCAGCTGCGCGTTGCAACTCCCCCATCACCTCGGAGATCGTTGCCAGAGAAGAAGCCACCATGATGGCATAGAAGACAAACGCGCCAAGGTCACCTGCGCTCATGACACCATTAATGACATCGCTACCGCCGACCCAAAGCATCCCCGCTATTGCACTGAACACAATAACAATAACACCGGAGATCAAGATTGCTCGCTGCTTGACCCTTTGGCGACCGATATCAAAGGCTTTCTCGACCTCATCGGCAAATGACGCCCTTTCCTGCTGTTCGTGACTATAACTCTGCACCGTCTTTATGTGCTCAATGGCTTCGCCTGCATAGCTGCCCACATCGGCCATTGAATCCTGGCTTTTACGTGATAAAGCCCTGACACGGCGACCGTAGATAAGGATAGGAACAAGTACAAACGGCACCGAAGCCAATACAATCAACGTCAATTTTATGTTGGTGGCAAACAGCATGATAATTGCACCGACACACATTAAGGCACTGCGCATCGCCATCGAAAACGATGAGCCGATAATACTCTGCAGTAAGGTGGTATCGGTGGTAAGACGTGACATGATCTCGCCGCTACCATTAGTTTCGAAGTAACTCGGATGCAAGGTGATCACATGGTTAAACACCGCTAGCCGAATATCGGCACTGACCCGCTCCCCGACCGAGGAGACCAGATAAAAACGGAAAAATGTCCCGATGGAGATTAGCACTGTCACGACAAGAATAAACTGAATGGCATTGGCCAACTCGCTGGTCGACTGCTGGGAAAAGCCCTCGTCAATCAAGATACGAACCCCATGCCCTACAGACAAGGTGAGCGAGGCGGTAAAGACCAGCGCCACCAGCGCGGCCAATACCCTGCCACGGTATGGCTGCACAAACTTCACTAGTTCCAGCAAGATGCTTAGGCTCTTGCGTTTCACTTGAGGCTGAGTCGCTTGATTCAAATTAGGATTATCCGTAGTCGATTGCGATTCCATCATTACCATGTCTTATTGGGTTCCCTGTACCCTTGAGCATACCACCAAGTAACAATGATAACGGCATATAAACGACCCGACGCTATGGATTATTCTATTCGTAAGCTTGCAAATGTATATGAGAAATGGATCTGACCCGGCTATCTTGCAGTCTGGAATAGCCCCACAGTCAATTATTTTTTATCGGAGGTCCAATATTCATACTTCGTTAAACAATGAAACATATCTCTACTTTTAAACGACTGGTCTGTAAGGTAGGTTAATTTATAGCTGATGAATATGGATATTTTTCTATTTAATATGTGAGAGATGGATTTGACACTTTATCTTTGCATTATCTATTAACAGCAATAGTTGATGCCAAGCAACTTTCATATAAATGGATTAATCATCATGAAGTTATATCGAATTGGTCAAATTAGTAAGTTATATGATATTAGTGTCGATACGCTTAGGCATTATGAAAAGATCGGAATACTTCAACCAGAAGTGATCAAAGATAATGGCTACCGCTATTATTCCAACCGTCAAGTTTGGCAGCTAAACGTTATCCGTGACTTACGCTTTCTAGGAATAGGATTAAATGATATTGCGAATTACCTCATTGAACGAAGTATAGATAAAAGTATTGCATTCATTGATCTCCAGCTTGAAACTATATCTAAAAAGGAGCAAGAACTCGAACGAGTAAGAAGTGAGATCCTGGCACGAAAAACAACATTGAAAGCCGCAACCTCTCACTCCAACGACATGCATATTACCGAGCAATATATTGCTGAAAGAAAAGCATGGCTACGAACTAAAAAAGTCCACTCCTTTTGGGATATTGACCGTGTCCACCGCGAAATTGAAAGTGAAGTTAATTGCAAACAAAATAGTACTGTTAATTTAGGTCTTTACGGTGCCAGAATTTGCCACAAAGACTTTCTTGCTGGCAATTACAGTACCTATAACGACTGCTTCATCTTAAATGAGCAAGGGGATCACACACTACCTGCGGGTGAATATGCTTGCCTGTCTTTCTGGGGCCATAATGATATGGGAAAAATCCAATATCATTACGACAGAATCAAGCAATACCTGCGTACTCATAACCTAACTATGACAGGGCCAGCAATAGAGATTTATCTGATAGATATCCATGAAACAGATAATCCTGAAGAATTTTTAACTGAGCTACAAATTCCTTTTGCAAGATAAATTATCAACGAGTAAAAGCTACTATGAAAGGCCCGCAGTTAACCTGCAGGCCTTCTTTCATATCATTGTTGTTACTTATTGAACGCCCCACTTGCGGACTATGTCTTCTGCTCGAAGTAATATCTCTTGGTCCAAAACCTTATTGAGGCTTAATGCATTCTCCCTCACCTGTTCTATGGTGTGCGCACCGGCAATAACCGGCCCGACTTCGGGTTGATGAGTCAACCACTGGATAGCTATATATGAAAGTGGCACCTGGGCTGTTTTTGCAAGCTGCTTGAGCTCTTCAACACAGTTGAAATATTTATCAAATACCTCTCCATTGAGCTTGGGGTTATTATGGCGGTCATCATTCTTATCCCAGTTGTTTGTTCGCATCAATGTGCCGGTTAACAGTCCCTGCATCAGCGGAGAATAAGGCAAATATTTGATGTCATTTTCAGCACAAAAAGGTATGACTTCGTCTCGAGCTCGGTAACTTAACGGAATGCCATGGTAACTCTTAGGGTTTTGCTCAATAAGATTATACAAGCCCTGGAAAGTCGCGACCTCTACGCCTTCCATCATTTCACGAGTCATATCTAGTGAGTAGTTAGATACCCCAACATGCCGGATCTTGCCTTGCTGCTTTAGCTCAGCAAGCGCCTGGGCTGTTTCTGCAATCGGCGTATTCGGATCCGGCCAGTGCACTTGATAAAGATCGATATGGTCAGTTTTCAAACGCGACAGTGACTCATCCACCTCACGGAAGATACTGCAGGCACTCAAATCATTTTTCACATTGTTATTACTATCCCAGACAAGACCACACTTGGTGGCAATCACCACTTTGGAGCGTTCAACACCCTCCAGCGCCCTGCCCAGTACCTTTTCTGCATGCCCTAGCCCATACACAGGGGCGACATCAAAGAAGTTAATGTCATAATCCACCGCTGCACGAATCGCATCAATCGAATCGCTATCATTGATATTGTTCCAGGTACCACCGATTGCCCAGCAGCCGAAACCCAGTGATGATGTTTTTATATCTTTAATGGTTTTCATTGTTGTTCCTAATTTTCTGTTTTTTCCGCATTAGCCAGCACACGGGTTTCTAGACGTTGTAAGGATTTTTCAATAGATTCTCGTTCTTCAAGAATATTGGCAATGGCATCGGTCATGCCGTTCCAATATCCCAACAACTGCGGAATATTTGGCATGACATCACCGTTATTCGCATTGATCAGCGAAGCCTCTATTCTTGGATCATTTGCTAACTCTTCAGAGAAAGCATTGAGTGCAGGTACACCGATAGGTACCTGACTGTTCATATATTCAAGCGATTCTTTAGAAAGAAGGTAGTTTTCGATAAACTCCGCGGCAATATCCGCATTCGGGGTAGAGGTATTGATCCCTGCCATCAATATACCGACAAAAGGTCTTGAAGGCTTACCTTCAAACTTGGGTAATTCCGCAATGCCGTAATTGACACCGAGCTTGTCGATATTGGCCCATGACCAAGGGCCGTTGATGGTATAAGCCACCTCGCCATTGATAAATGCAGCCTCGGCGCGCGAGTAGTCCATATCTCGGGAAATAATATCTTTATCGACAATATCTTTGAGGAACTGCATTGTACGTTTGGCTTCAGGAGTATTAACCCCGGTATTATTTGGATTAAACCCTTCAGGGGTCAGCTCAAAGGTGTATGCGCCCGCGCTCGAGAATAATGGGTGGGTGAAATAAGGGTTTCTCAGATCCCAAGCTATCGCTTTTTTCCCTTGTTTGCGCAACTCTTCATCGACTTTATAGATATCTTCCCAATTTTCCAGTGGCTCCTTGATAACATCTTTGTTGTATATTAGTGAAAGGGATTCTGCTGCTATAGGGTAACCATAAATCTTGCTCTTATAGCTCATCGCTTCCCATGTATAAGGCGCAAATTTCTCTTTAAAGCTCTCTGACGGCCTAATTTCTTTGACAAACCCAGCCTCGGCATACCCGCCGAACCTATCATGGGCAAAAATCATAATATCAGGACCTTTACCAACAGAAGCCACCTGGGTAAACCTTTCTTCTAACTGGACAGGAAACTCGACATTAACTTTTATACCCATCTCTTCTTCGAATTTTTCAACCGCATATGTCATGCCTTTTTGGCCTTTGTCCAATGGCATCCAAACAGTTAACTCTGAATCAGAAAAAGCCGCAGCATTAAAAGAAGCGATTGCACATGATACAGCTAGGCTCAAGATGGTTTTATTTTTCATATTCATATCCCTATAGCTTGTATTATTCGAGTTGTTTGGGGTGTAGAAAACCCCAAACAATCAAACGATTTGTTCGTTATTGCATATTAAAAATCAAGCACCCTCTACCACCATAATAATTCATGGTGATTAAGATATTTAATAAGATTTATATTAGATAAGATGTAAAATAATTATTTTACTGTAATAACATATTCAAATGGTGATAGTTTTCCTTTTTTAGCTATATTGTTAATTTGATATTCTTGAACTTGTTCAGATAAATTAATAATTACCTCAACACAATTCGATTCTTTTTCCCGGCTAAATGCAACAACATTTGGGTTACCTGTTTGCAGCAGCAATGGCATTGCACCATATGGTCCGTTCCACAAGGCTTGGTTTTCACGTTTAAGGGTCAGCAGTTCAGAGTAGAAGGTCTCTAGTTCAAGCCTTTTCCAATCAATATTATCTTTTTCAAAAAAGGCCAACCGCTTATCCAAATAGGCTTCTTGTCCGCTATAAATTAGCGGCATGCCATACAAGGTTGCAGCCAAGACCGAAAACGCCTTGAATGCATCCCCGAAATATTCTTCATCGCTGGCTTCCCAAGTATTCTTATCGTGGTTGGTGGTAAAGACCATTCGATAAGCATCTGCAGGATATTCAGTAAATAACGCATCAAGATATGGTGCAATATCTTCCGCCGTCTTTTCCTTTTTGACGATTGCGCCCATCAACTCATAAAAGCCCCAGTCATAAGTCATATCAAAGGCTTTATTGTGCAACTCCGGAGACGACCATTCAGCTAGCATAAACAAATGCTTGATTTGGTGTAACTGTTCTGTGGCAAACTCCCAGAATGCAGTTGGTACCAAGCCTGCAACATCACAGCGGAAGCCATCGATATCAAATATCTTGACCCAATAAGCCATGGCATCGGTCATACCCTGCCATAATTCCTTGTTTTGATAATCAAGGCCGATAACGTCGGTCCAGTACTCCGTTTTCCTCGGATCAACATAGGTATAAGGGAATAACTCGCCGTCGTCATTTCGCTGGTACCACTCAGGATGCTGTTCAACCCATACATTGTCCCAAGCGGTATGGTTGGCGACCCAATCCAGGATGACATACATCCCCATATCATGGGCTGTTTCTACCAACTGTGTTAAATCAGCCTCTGTCCCTAAAGATGCATCGATAGCTAAATAATCTTGCGAAGCATATTGGCTCCCCAAGGTGCCTTTTCTATTTTTTACTCCAACAGGATGAATAGGCATCAACCAAAGGATATCAACACCCATCGCCTTCAACCTTGGAAGGTGAGCCATAAATGCATTAATGGAGCCTTCCTCGGTATACTGGCGTAGGTTCACTTCATAGATATTTTTGTCTTTGGTCCATTCTGGATGGTTAAATCCACTCATTATTTTTCCCTAAATGTTTAATTACGTGGTGTGCCAGTAGACTCCCTAATAACAAGTTCCACAGGCATCAAGGTTTGAAGCTTTGCTGGTGACTCACCAGAAATAAGTTGGATGATTGCTTCTGCAATGGGTTCACTAGAATTGGTTAATGGGGCACAAGTTACCGTCATAGGTGGTTCGAACTTCTCCGTTTCAAAGTGAGCAACACCATCGTCGTGGGCAATGACAGAGAGGTCTGCGCCAATTGTCAGTCCCATTTCTTTGGCGATAGTATAAATGCCGTGAGCAACCTTACTGCTATAGCAAATAATTGCGGTTGGCTTGTCTTTTCCACCAAGTAACTGTTTGGCGAGGTTTTCACCATCCCTTACCGAAGGGGCGCAATGCAATACTCGGCACTGTTCGGCGTTAAGGTTATTTTCAACAACCGCTTGAATAAAACTGTCCGAACGTTTTTTGGCA
This sequence comes from Photobacterium rosenbergii, assembly GCF_003026455.1. Taxonomy (GTDB): domain Bacteria; phylum Pseudomonadota; class Gammaproteobacteria; order Enterobacterales; family Vibrionaceae; genus Photobacterium; species Photobacterium rosenbergii. The sequence continues at coordinate 23,742 of NZ_PYMB01000019.1, read as the reverse complement.
AACGCTTGTTTTTCATCGCCATTGATCAGCACTATTCTCTCGTGGCCCAGTTCAGACAAATGTGCCACCGCTTTCGAAGAGATCGAGCTGTTATCAATATCGTAATACGCATATTCGAGCGCGCTGGTATCGTGGCCATGGACAACAAACGGTATATTCTTCTCGATTAGAAACTTGATACGTTCATCGTTAACCAATGGTGCCTTTACGATAAGGCCATCAATGGCACTTTTGGCGACAAAATTTTTCAAGCCCTCGACATTATCACCCATCGTCGACGAGTTAATGAGCAAGTCATAACCTTTGGCTTGCAGTGTGTTACTAATATAAAACAGCTCCTGCAGGAAAGTCGGTGCACAGACCAACTCATCAGGCGATTGGAGCATAATACCCACCATCTTGGATTTTCCGGTCGCTAACCGCTGGGCCACACTGTTGGGCTTGTAACCCAGTTGTTCAGCAGCCTCAACCACACGCTGCCGGGTTTTGGCGTTGACTTCTGGATAACCATTGAGCGCTCGACTCACTGTCGCCATCGATAGGCCAAGGTGTTTTGATATTGCTGCTAAAGTCGTCATATTCTTCTTTTTCAAATTATTTAAAGCGCTTTAAGTTTGCATTTATCCCCTACAAGCATCAACCATGTAATGCAACATGTGTGACATGGATATCGAAATGCACAACAATTTAAAGCGCTTTAAATTTTGTTTAAATTTGATTTTTGATGGGCAGGAAAGGAAAAACGGTTCGGGTTGAATAGCTCTGGAGGCCAGAAGAAATCAAGCCCAGAAGGTTATCTGGACTTGGAAACTGAGCTTGAAAAAAGCAAGTAAGTTTGAGTCGGCTATCACTCAACCTCAACCGGTGGCCTGAACACCATCTCATGCATCACAACGTCCTGCGGAAGTTCAAGCAGCACGGCAATGGTCTCGGCAACACTTTTCGGGTGCATATACTGCGGGCGGTCCACTTCCCTGAAATTGGTATCGGCACCACCTGGGAATAAGGATGTGACTTTTATCCCGTGAGGTTGCGCCTCTTTCATCAAAATGGCACTGAACCCTGCTAACCCTTGTTTCATAGCGGTGTAGACGCTCATGGTTTCATTCGAGCGCTTGGCAACCGTGCTGAGGACATTGATGATTTGACCACTCTTGGCAGGCTTCATCACTTTCAGAGCTTCGCGACTTAACACAGCAGGAGCACGCAGGTTCACCGCATACTGGTAATCAAACTCTTCTAAGGTGAAATCCTCAATGCCACATTTACGTGAGTTCATCCCGGCATTGTTGACCAAGACATCCAACCCACCTAAATGCTCGACAGCTTTGCCGACCAGCTCCAGAGCTTGTTGTGCATCACTCAGATCAGCCTGGATCGACTGGCAACCAGTTTGTTCACTTAGCTCTTCTAACTTAGCCTGATTACGCCCTGTAGCAACAACGCTGTGTCCTTTTCCGGTTAGCGTTTTTACCAGCTCGTAGCCTATTCCACTGGTCGCGCCAGTCACTAATATACGTTTCATCCTTTTCCTTAAGCCTGTTTTGATGAGGAGATGAAGCAAGTCTGCCATAAAAAGTCTTAAAAAGAATCAAATCTCATCGGTATTAAGCGGAGCTATTTTCTGCAATATCAATGACTTGATAATATAAATATCGTTCTGGATACGTATTATGATATTGTTGATGCATAGATCATTGGGAGATATGCAATGGCCCGTATTACTAAAGAAAAATGGCAGGAAAACCTCGCCAAATACAATGCGATAATTTTACACATCTTTCTCAACGAAGGATGGGACCATGTCACGTATGACAGGCTAAGCAAAGAAACCGGACTTCGCAAAAGCACCTTGCAGGGCTACTACCCTTCCAATCAGGACTTTGCTATCGCCATGGACGGAAAGGTACTCCCTATCATCATGGATCATCTTTCGTTCGAGTCCAAAGAGGCGTTGATTGAATCCTGGTCGGTATCGCTCGAGTCCAAGGAGTTCAGGATGATAATGAAAATGTTCATGATGCATGCCTCCAAACATGAGGACAGAGGGCAAGGCGCACTCGGCGCGAAAGGACTGGTAAATATCATCCAGCATAAATTGCCCAAGGAGGATGGCTTAGCTCTGCTCCAACACCTTTTCGGCTTAACCATGACAGGGTTGCTGGGTTTGAATAAGTAACGAAGAAAATTAGGAAGTCAGACAGCACTCTCAATATTAGTTGAGATTGTTTGCACATAAGGCCAGATACCCAAAAGCTCCAGTATTTTTACTGGGGCTTTTTCTGTATTGGGTGCCCGCCTCCTCCCGAGTACCTTTCTACTCTTATCGGCAAATACAGGAATTCACTTTGAATATTTTCAACTTTGAACTGTGAGTTCGTAATGAGAAAACACTCAAGAAAATTCCTAGCCTATTGTCTGTACCCATAAAACTGTCTGTATCTATAAAACAGGCAAACACAACAAGGAGAGGCATATGTTCAAGAAAGGGTTGTTGGCAGTCATCGTAGGTTTGGCATCGGCAGGCGCTTCGGCAGCAGACATCACTATTAAATATGCGGATGTTCACCCTGAGGGGCACCCTGTTATCGAATCCATCCAGTATATGGATCAGCTTCTTGGCGAATGGTCTGACGGAAGGATCAGCGTTGAGATTTACTCCGGTGGCCAATTAGGTGGCGAAAAGGAGTTACTTGAGCAGACACAGTTTGGTGCTATTCAAATGACACGAGTGACCAATGGCATCCTAGGTGCATTGGATCCTCGCTTTGATGTACTTAATTTACCTTATTTCTTCCTAAGCCGTGAGCACATGTACAAAGTGACCGATAGCCCTGAAATTGCAGAGCTGCTCAGCTCTATCGAGCGCCAGGGCTTGTTGGGTATCGGCTATATGGATGCAGGCTCGCGTTCAGTCTACAACGCAAAAACTGAAATCAATAAAGCAGAAGATCTGAAGTCACTCAAAGTAAGGGTTATCCAGAACCCACTGTTTATCGAAATGATGAATGCTATGGGTGGGAACGGTATGCCACTGAGCTATTCCGAGCTATACACTAGCCTTCAAACAGGTGTTGTTGATGGTGCTGAAAATAACCCACCGACTTACTTCCAGCACAAGCACTATGAAGTTGCTGGTAATTACACATTAACAGAACACCTTACTATTCCTGATGCCTTCATGATGTCTAGCCGATTCTACAAATCACTATCCAATGACGATAGAGAAATGGTGATGAAAGCAGCCAAAGCAGCTATTGATAAACAGCGCGAGCTTTGGGTAAGTTCTGAAGAGCAAGCGCTTATTGGCCTTAAAGAGGCTGGTATCAATGTCATTACCGACTTCGATAAAACAGAGTTTATTGAAGCGACAGCTCCTATCCGCCAGAAAAGCGCCAGCAACTATCCAGAACTTCTGGAGCTAGCTGAAAGAATGGCGATGTAAAGGAGGCTGGAATGGCAGTACACCTTTATGGACGTGCCATGGATAGGCTTGAGAATACCCTGATGTTTGCCGGCATGGTGCTATTGGTTGCCATGGTGATCTCAATCATCACAGGAGTGAGCTTACGCTTCTTCATCGGCTCAGGATCTGGCTTTGCAGAGCCTATTTCGAAGTTCTTTCTTGTGCAAATCACTTTCTACGGTACTGCCCTGTGTTACCGGCGGAGTGAACACTTAAGAGTTTCGCTACTCAATGACTGGCTGGAAGGCACTAAGCTTCGCGTGCTTGAAATATTTCAGCATCTCCTTGTCATGGTTTTTGCCATTTGTCTTGTGAGGTATGGGATAGATCTGGTCGATAGAACATGGTTTCAACGCTATCCGGAGATCACCTGGCTACGCGTAGGTTTGGTGTACACAGCCGTTCCTGCTGCCGGGGCTTTGGTTGCCTTGTTCAGTTTGGAAAAGCTACTTGGAATGTTTGTGAGTAGTGAGGAGGTGTGCGATGCCCAGCTATGAGATCGCCACTGCAATCCTTTTATTAGGATTCTTTGCCCTGCTTTTCCTTGGGTTACCCATTGCTTTCGCCCTTGGGATTTCAACACTGTTGACCGCTTTTTACATTGATTTGCCCATTGAGGCTGTTCTGCTTAAAGCCGTCGCCGGTGTCGATAACTTTACCTTGCTGGCAATCCCTTTCTTTGTCCTAGCCGGTGCTATCATGGCGCAGGGAGGCATCGCATGGCGGCTTGTTAACCTCGCCAATGTACTCGTCGGTTTCGTCCGGGGAGGATTGGCAATGGTAAATATATTGTCCTCGATGTTCTTCGGGGGGATATCTGGTTCAGCCGTTGCAGATACGACCTCTATTGGTTCAATAATGATCCCTATGATGAAGAAGCAAGGTTACGATGATGCCTTCAGTGTCAACGTTACTATCGCCTCTTCAACCCAAGGGGTCGTGATCCCGCCAAGCCATAATGTCATCATCTATGCCTATGCAACGGGCGGTGTCGTATCTGTCTCAAGCCTGTTTCTTGCAGGGGTAATACCAGGGATCCTGATTGGGTTGGCACTAATGTTCCTTGTATCCATCCTTGCCCACAAGAAGCAGATGCCAAAAGGTGAAATGGTTCCGCTTCGCCAGGCTGTAATTTATTGCAAGGAAGCATTGCTTGGCCTAATGACGTTGGTGATCATTGTGGCTGGCGTCATTGGAGGGGTATTTACCCCAACTGAGTCAGCTGCAATCGCGGTATTATGGGCAGCATTTGTGACTTACTGTATATACCGTTCTATAGGGCTGCGCGAAACCAAAGCCATGCTGGTAAATGTGCTTAGCATTGTGGCTATGGTGATGAGCGTCATCGCTTTTGCCGCAGGCTTTGCCTACCTAATGACTATGATGCAGGTTCCAGGAAAGATAAGTAGCTTTATTCTTTCAATATCTGACAACCCGCTGGTACTCATGCTACTCATCAATATTATGTTGCTTATCCTCGGCACTTTCATGGATATGGCACCACTAATAATGATTTGTACACCAATTTTGTACCCTGTCATCACCAAGTTAGGCATTGATCCTACCCAGTTTGGCATTATCATGATGTTGAACCTTGGCATAGGGTTGGTCACTCCCCCGGTTGGAACAGCGCTGTTTGCAGGCTGTGCGGTGGGGAATGTCAGTATGACTCAAGTAAGCCGTGGCCTGCTGCCATTTTGGTTAACTATGATTGCGGTGCTTATGGCAGTAACTTACATTCCAGCACTAACCCTTTGGCTCCCATCAATGCTTTGAAGTGTTTAATGTCCTGCCGTTAAATAAGTTGAAAGTGTAATTTATGCCAGTAACTCCTGTTGCTGGCTTTCTTTATGTATTTCAATTGGATATTGATTTTCATATTTCCATCTTAAAAAATCGTGTTATCTAAAAATTTCAAAGTTCCCCAGTTGGTGAACTTTTGCTGATAACGACTAAAGCGCTTCAGGTTTCTCTTGTCTGGATCTCCGGATATCCATTTAATTATTTGCGCGCGATCTAACATGGCATTAGTGATGTTACGGCGCCTCACAATAAATATGAGAGGCGCTCCATACGGTTATTGAATATCAGTAATTACATTAGCTAGGTCTTCACCCGCGCCACGGCGTTTGCACTTGCTGTAAGCCCGCTCAACCCACGCTTTCTTTTGGCCAAGATCGGCGTTCTCAAACTCTTTCATCACTGCTGGCTGTTCCAAGCCGCGTAGGTCACGAATACCGTCCTTGTATGAATCCAGAACTCGCGCTTCATTATCTGTTTTTTTAGCTGCCATGAAGTTTCCGCAAGACTCATCTGCCGTGGCTGTAACTGGTAGCGCAAGTAGCAATGCGGTGAGTGCCATCTTTTTCATTTTTATTTCCTGTAAATGTTCATTACTGTTCGTTGTCAAATTGCAGGCGAAAGAAGTCACTGAGCTAGGCCTCAGTATTCGCCATATTTTGTTCAAATCACCATTACCTCAGAGAAGAGATATCCAAACAGTGGCAGTAATGGATCAAAGTGCTAACCGCATCTGGTTATGCAAAAATATCTAATAGCTTGTCCCAATTGCCGGTAACCAGCCATACCATGAGGAACACAGCAGCGCCTATTTTCATGCAAAGCCAAACTAGCTCTAGCCTCGCCTTTAGCTCTTCAAGCATCAGCCTAACTCCAAATAATGAAAACGAAGGCGTCGTCACGTTTAGGGGCATAATAATTTACTGATGAATTATTTAAAGTGTATTTATATTTAGTTTTTATAAGGCATTATAAAACTTACAGCTTTAAGCAAAATCAGATTTTAATTTATATTTTTTATATTTATCAACCTTTTAAAATAAACAAAAAACCATTAAAATCAATGAAATAGCAACCACAGAAAACATAACCAACGTATGCTATTTAGTCCCCCCTATTTCAAGGAGAAATATAGATAGCTTAAGCATAGATAACGCTTTGAGTGCTTTTCAATTAGAGGGGATGTCAATGAAGTTGAATCAGAAGCTAGTTATAAACTTTGGAGACTTTCAAACAACAAAAAAAGCCCGCAAACTAATGCTTGCGGGCTTTTCTATAGATGGTGCCCCGGGCCGGACTTGAACCGGCACAACGCGAACGTCGAGGGATTTTAAATCCCTTGTGTCTACCAATTCCACCACCAGGGCACGCAATACTTTGCGATGCCGTTTAGTACAGTAAACACCATCTTTTCTTACCGCTTAGTGCCGTAAGGTTTAATTTGGAGAGACGTGGCCGACTAGGTACACGAGGTTCCTCGCGTGAGCACATCTTCCCTATATTTGGAGCGACACACGAGGTTCGAACTCGTGACCTCAACCTTGGCAAGGTTGCGCTCTACCAACTGAGCTAGTGTCGCATTGCTTCTTGTGGGCTTTGCCCTGAAGACGAGATGTACTTTAACCGATTACAGAAATGAGTCAACGCGTTTTTTTAATGTTTTGATTTGAATGAACAAAACTCGATCAAGACGAAGAAATATCTCACATTTTTCAACCAATAAATTTGCAATTCTTTTAGTCTTCTCATACTAAAAGCCCAGCTCGATGGCTGGGCTACAAATATGATCGATTTAATGATTCAGCGATGACATCACGTGGTCAGGCTTTCGCTTTCTCAGGGTGTGCAGGCAGACGGATTGAGATAATCGTGGTCAGTACCAAGAAAACCACTGAAACCCACAAACATGCAGCCAATCCAGCATACTGATAAACCAAACCAGACAGCACAGTACCAATCAAGCGGCCCATTGCGTTAGCCATGTAGTAGAAGCCGACATCCAGTGAAACACCGTCGTCTTTGGCATAACTAACAATCAGGTATGAGTGCAATGATGAATTAACCGCAAACACCGCGCCAAAGATCAACAAGCCAACCACAATGGTAAACTCAGGCTGCCAGTTGAACTGCACACCCAGGGCAACGCCCATGGTGATGATACTTAGCAAACCGGCCCACCCCATTGCAGCACGACCATCTGGCACTGTACCTTTCGCTTTGCCGGTAATTTTAGGAGCGATGCCCTGGACAAAGCCGTAGGCAATCACCCAAAGGGCTAGGAAACCACCTACCATGGTGTGGTCCCAGTCAAACACCTGGCTCAGATAAATCGGCAACGCGACCACAAACCAGACATCCCTTGCCCCAAACAGGAACATACGGGCTGCAGAGAGAATATTGATGCTCTCGCTTTTCGAGAAGATCTGCTTGAACTTGATTTTGTTCTTGGCCTTACCCATGTCTTTTTCTAGTGACACTAGGCTCAAGATAAGTACCAACGCCAATACTGCAGCCATTGCTAAAACTGCGCCTTTGAAGCCAACAACCGCCAGTAGCAAACCACCGATAAAGAAACCTGCACCTTTAAGGGCGTTCTTCGAGCCAGTCAGGATAGCAATCCACTTGTACAATGCGCCCTGCTTCTCATCAGGTACCAAGGTTTTGATGGCACTCTTGGCACTCATCTTATTGAGGTCTTTGGCGATACCCGACACAGCCTGCGCCAACATTACCCAAGGCACGGTCAGATAAGCAGATGGCACCGCCAGCATAACCAGCGCACCAACCTGCATCGCCAAACCAATATTCATGGTGCGATTCAGGCCAAGCTTGGCACCCAGCCAGCCACCAATCAAATTGGTGACTACGCCAAAAAATTCATAGAACAAGAAGAGCGAAGCGATCTGCAGCGAGGAGTAACCCAACTGGTGGAAATGTAAGACGACCAACATACGCAACGCGCCGTCGGTAATGGTGAAGTTCCAGTAATTGAATGTCACCAGCATGTACTGACGAACATCTTTGGAGAGGTTGGCAATAGCCGAAATCATGCAATAACTCACTCTACTGTTTGTTGCTGTTTATTGCTAAAGCCAGCTCCAATATATGGAGCTGGCCATTGTTACTGTGTTGCTTATGCTAGGCCAACCTTGCGGATTAGCTCAGAAGTACGTGTTGCGTAACCCATCTCGTTATCGTACCAAGCGTACACTTTCACCATGCGGTCGTTCACAACCATGGTCGATAGTGCATCAACGATTGTTGAGCGCTGGTCGCCTTTATAGTCGATAGATACCAGTGGGCGGTCTTCGTAACCCAGGATACCTGCAAGCTCGTTTTCAGACGCTTCTTTCAGTGCAGCGTTAACTTCTTCAGCAGTTACATCGCGGCTCAAGTCAAAAATGATGTCTGTTAGTGACGCATTGGCTAACGGTACGCGAACCGCGTGGCCGTTAATCTTGCCTTCAAGCTCTGGGAAGATATCAATGATAGCTTTCGCAGAACCTGTTGTGGTTGGGATAAGGCTCATGCCACATGCACGGGCACGACGAAGGTCTTTGTGCGGCGCATCAAGGATAGTTTGGGTGTTTGTAAGATCGTGAATCGTCGTGAATGACGACTGCTCGATACCAAATTTCTCGTGGATAACCTTAACAACAGGCGCAATACAGTTAGTGGTACAAGAAGCCGCTGTGACAATCTTGTGCTTGTCAGCATCGAACAGATAATCGTTCACACCCACGACTACGTTCAATACGCTGTCATCTTTCACTGGCGCAGAAACAACAACACGCTTAACACCCTGTGCTAAGTACTTGTTCAGGTATTCCATTTCACGGTGCACACCAGTTGCTTCCAGCACAACATCACAGCCAGACCAATCTACCGCATCGATATCGCGCTCTTGCGTACAGCGGATCACAGAATCACCAATCTGCATCGATTGACCATCAGAAGTCACGGCATGGTGCCAGCGGCCTTGTACTGAGTCGAACTCCATCAAGTGAGCCAATGTTTTTGCATCACCTGCTACATCATTGATTTGAACAAACTCCACTTCTTCCCAATCAAACGCAGCACGCATTGCCAAACGACCAATACGACCAAAACCGTTGATACCTACTTTGATAGCCATAATCCACTTTCCTTAAACCGTTAACTTGAACATATGATTTAGCATATATATGGTATACCGCATATACTAGCCAGATCCGAATCGCTTTTCCAGATCTTTTTTCAAATAATTACCACGGCCATTACCAAGGTGACGTTAGGTATAGAGGTCTTTTTGTCCCCCTCCGCAACATAAAGGATCACAAAGCAAATTATAGTTAGGGTCTTGCAAGGGGATAACGAGAGAATGGCGGAGTGCAGGAGATAAGTACCAGATACAAAAATGCCCTGCAAAAGCAGGGCATTCAATGAGTAAGGAAAGCCTGACGGCAGTGACTTACTTGTACTGCTGGATGTAGTCGATATGTGGCTGACGCTGGAAGGCACCCGGGCGAAGTGCCTGGATCTTCTCAATTGTTGAGTTCAGTTCTGCACCACGAGAAAGCATAATACGTGCTGCGATCAAGCCGGTACGGCCAGAGCCACCCATGCAGTGAACTGCAATCGCATCGCCGTTATCCAACATAGCCTGAGCTGCTTTGTTGGCTTCAGGGAAATTAGCATCAAACTGAGCACCCGGTGCACAGTCATCTTCGATAGGTAGGTGGAACCAGCGCATACCTAGGCCACGGCACTCTTCCGCCAGTGCTTCCAAACCACCTTCTGGTAGATCTTCAGGTTCAAGTGCTGTCAGTACAGCAGTTGCGCCAGCTTCTTTTAGTTGCACTAGAGAATCGTGCAGAGAAACTTCTTTGGTACCTGGACAAGGAGTCAGTAGCAGTTTGCCGCTATCTTCTAAAGGCAGGGTCCAGAATGGGTGTGTGTTTGACATATTTGCACCTATAAATAAGTAACTTACTTCTAATTAATTTCTCAACCGCCCGGCAAAAGTACCAAGCGCTCTTATTCGTCTTAAATCAAAATACTAGCTAACTTTGCTAAAGCCTGGCTTTTTACGCTCTTCACGGTGGCTGAGCTTTATCTTCTCGTCGTTGATCATACCCGGATTGCCATTTCTCACTGTAGCAAGGATATGGCGGATCCAAACCGGCAGTTGCTTAGCCAAATGATAGAATATCCACTGCCCTTCCCGCTGGGTCTCCAGCACACCGCCGTCACGCAACAAGGCAAGATGGCGCGAGACTTTCGGCTGGCTAACGCCAAGTACATCGACAAGATCGCCAACCGTCAGCGCTTGCTCATCTTCAATCAACATCAAGATACGAAGGCGCAGCGGATCGCTGAGTACTTTAAATAATTCAACCGGACCAATCACCGAATCGTGTTCTTCACCGTTAAGCATTAAAAACAATGCCATACGGCTTTCTAAGCCATCTAAGGTATCACGAAAAGGTTGGTCGCCACTCTGGGGTTTGGGATCTTTAAAATCCCAGTGAAGGAGTGCGTCTGAATCGGGGAACAAGGCACATTCATTACTGGCTTTGTCACATAAGGTGATCACAGTATCGAAGTGCTGACCTTCGAGATCTGCAGCCGAACAACTTTGCAAGTTATCGCTATTGATGCCACGCTCGGCCAATACACGGTAAACACGAGGATCGACTTCCTCTGGTGCCATCCCTGCACTAACAACTTGGTAATGCTCACCCGCCATATGCCGCATAGCGGCTTCTGCTAACTGAGAGCGGGCTGAGTTTCCGGTACATAAAAATAAGATACGTTTCATGTGACTCGCGGCAACTGATTTATATATGGAAAGCATTATATATGCTTTCCATTATATGTAAATCCCCGAGTAACGAGTCTAGCTTGAACTTGACTAAGGTTTAGTCAGTGGAACTATTACCACTATAAGGTATTGCCAAGTACCCACTCGCTGACTTTCGCCGCCACAGCAGGATGGTTTAGCAAGTCGAGGTGATCAACCCCACCGACAACCCATTTATGCTCAGTTGGGTAATTCAGTGCCAGCACCCCTTTTGTGCTCTCAGCAAGCGCACTGGCCACTGGAACAAGACCATCCCCCAGCTTACGGTTATTCTCGTCCTGAAGGTTCTTTCCAAGGCATGATGCGATGGCATAGCACTGCACCGTATCAGGTAAGGTTGGCCGTTGGATTAACGCGGTACCAGTGGCTGTATCTTGCTCCACCTGCTTGAAAGGAATTGTCGGCGCTTGCCAGTCTTCGTGAACAATGTAACCCCGGCTGAGATCTTTACTGCCACTACTGCGTATCTCCCCCAGTTTTTGCAAAAACTTCAGCTGAGGTGTATCTGCTACTTGTTCATCAATCCAACAAGCTAGCTTCGCCAGTGGCGCACCATTATGCGGTGTCCCTAAGGTAATAAAGGTGCGAAGTACCTGCAGCCACTGTAGCTGATTAAGCCCAGCATAGTGACAGGCACTACGCGTGACCAAGCCGCCCATACTGTGACCAATAATCACCAGCTCTTTGACCTCACAAGGCCATGCCTGCAAGAGCTTCTCTAACCTGAAGGCAAACTCTTCACCATTGAGAGAAATATGGTTGCCCGTGTTGTACCAAAGATAGATCGGGGTATAACCCGCATTGATAAATTGCTTGCCGTGATCGTGGCCTTTTCTTACCCAACCTTTGTCAGCCATACACCAACCGTGGACACACAATACGATACGCCCCGATGCATCAGGTAACTGACGTTCAAGCACTTCGGCATCATCGCTTAAATGCTGGGTATGATCAGTAAACACCATAGGTATGGCAAAACGGCTATTTCTCTGAAGTAAGTGGTCTCCTACCAGACCATTGAAACTTGCCAGCAAAGCATCCCCTTGAGCTGGCGGCAATCCGTGCTCCAGCAACTCAACTACCCGTTGTTTGGCAAACTCCGAGTTTTCTATCACTTTGCTAGAAATATCTTCCTTGAGGCTTTTGAGCTTTTCGCTCCATTCGTTTTTAGAAATCATTACTACCTCAAATAAATACCATCTATTTATCTGATATTAAGCATATGGATTAGAATTAACAACCGATTTTAGCAGCTAGAAGAAAGGCGTGTTTCTAACTTTATTAGATGATTTTGGATGATGAAATGAAATTTAAGGCAACAAAAAATAATAGAGTAAAAAATTAGAATATTCTTACTAACTTTTAAATAAAATTAAAAGACACGATAAATATATTTCTATCGTGTCTTGAAGATTAAGGTAAAACTATTTACGCCACACAATCTTTCAACTTGGAAATATTCACTTCAGTAATGGATATATCATCCAATATCATGTCTGCAGCTTTCTCACCAATCATGATTGTGGGTGCATTTGTATTGCCGCCGACTAAGGTTGGCATAATCGACGCATCCACAACACGCAACCCTTTCACCCCATGCACGCGCAGTCTTTCATCAACCACCGCTTGCTCATCATGACCCATCTTACAGGTGCCAACAGGGTGATAAATCGACTCCGCCTTGCGCCTGATAAACTCCTCTAATTGCGCATCAGTTTGTACATCCTTACCCGGAAAGACCTCTTTACCACGGTAGTGATCAAAGCCTGCCTGCTTTAATATCTTCCGTGATAACTTGATGGCTTTGAGCATTACCTCCATATCTTCGGGATGACTCAGATAGTTTGCGGTTATCCGTGGCGGATCTAGTGGGTCAGCACTGACCAACCCCAAACTGCCCCGGCTTTTTGGCCTTAAATTACAAGCATGTAGCGAATAGCCATGCTTCACCGTTTGCCATAAATTCAAGCCATGGTTATCTAGGTAACAAGGTGAGAAATGGAACTGGACATCAGGTTTATCAAGTTCAGGTGACGTCTTGGCAAATCCCCCAGCCTCAGCGATATTGGTCGTGAAATTACCCTTCCTAAACAATAAGTAATCAAATATTCCTTTGATTGCCCGGGTAAGGGCAACAGGTGAGAAACCGACAGAGTGGAAGGTACGCTCCCGGGTGACTACCAGCACATCCAAGTGATCTTGGAGGTTCTTGCCAACCCCAGGAAGGTGATGTTTCACCCCGATTCCCTGCGCTTCAAGCTCTTGCCTATCCCCGATGCCGGATAACATAAGCAACTGCGGACTATTAATCGCCCCACCGCTTAAAATAACCTCTTTATTAGCCATTACCTGATGCAGTTGTCCGGCTTTGATATACTCGATACCAGTTGCTCTACCCTCTTTAATCAGCACCTTAGTCGTCGTCGCGTCGGTAATCACCGTCAAGTTTGGACGTTGCTCTGCTGAGCGAAGGTACGCAACCGCCGAGCTGCAGCGCTGGCCATTTTTTTGGGTTACTTGATAATAACCGACCCCTTCTTGCTCCTTGCCATTGAAGTCCTTGGTGATGTTATGCCCCGCTTGCTCTGCCGCCTTGAGGAAGGCGTCTGACAACGGGTTATTTATCCGTAAATCAGAGACATGCAATGGGCCATCGGCACCATGGTAGTCATCACCACCGCGCTCTTGGGCTTCTGACTTCCTGAAATAAGGCAGGACATCCTCATAACTCCAGCCTTTATTTCCCAGTGCGGCCCATTCATCATAGTCGCTGGCATGGCCTCGGATATAGCACATAGCATTGGATGAAGAACTTCCACCAAGTGTCTTGCCTCGCGGCCAAAACAACTGGCGGCTTTGCAGGTTAGGTTCCTTGTCGGTGTAGTAACGCCAGTTCATTTTCTTAGAATGCATCATACCGATGATGCCCAAAGGCACATGGACAACCGGGCTACTGTCTTTTGGGCCGGCCTCAATGAGGCAGACTTTTAAAGAAGGATCAGATGATAGTCTATTTGCAAGTACGCATCCTGCCGAACCCGCCCCTACAATAATGAAGTCATACATAGCTTTCCCTCAATAGAATAATCCTTGTTCAGCCAGCCAATTAATAATTCCAGTCTTTATCATCTATTTTTTGTTTCATTTAATCATAGTGTAGTTTAATTCTGATGGGACAAATACCACACAGATTATGAATTATTTCATCGCAGAAAATTAAATAGTGATCCATATTAAACTTTTTGCATTTAATAGGAGACATGACCTCAGACCAGTGCAAATATGTATGGGCTAAAGGAATACAGCATTTTCTGATTTCATTAAACCTAACGGTTTCCTCTAACCTATTTTCTGGACGGTTAGAGTTTTCATCAATTATCTCGGCACACTTTTTTGTGCTGGCTAGGAACAAGTAAAGGAACACATCATGGCAGATCTAAAAGCGAGTTTTGAACAAGCTCAAGTTGACGTAAAAGCATTGACTAAACGCCCATCTAACGACGAGCTACTAGCACTTTACTCGCTATTCAAGCAAGCAACCGACGGTGACGTGAAAGGCAAGCGCCCTGGCATGTTTGACTTCAAAGGCGGCGCAAAATACGACGCTTGGGAAAAACTAAAAGGTATGGATGCAGATACAGCAATGCAACAGTATGTCGACAAAGTCGCTGAACTGACTGCTGCTTACGCATAAGCTACACCCAACTCGCTCCCAACTTTCATGAAAGGTCGCTATGCGGCCTTTTTTTACATCTCCACATCCCGATTCGATAAAGTACATGTGATAAAAAACCAGAACTACTTTCGCGGTTCTGGTTTTCGTAGGTATTTAAAGCAAGCGAGCTAACTAACTGGCACTCTTGGCCTTTCTCACCCTCACTTTTCGTGGGGCTGGACTGATGTCATCTTGGTTGGTTGCCGGTGTTTCCGGATCAATATCGACAGTCGCTGATAGCATTTCAGTCAATTTTGCCAACTGCTTTTCCAACTCTTCAACTTTGCGCTGCTTTTCCTGATAAAGCCTTTCAAACTCATCATCTTCAGGGGTCAACGACTCTTGCGCCGCTTCTACAGCAAGCTCAACAGCCAGTGACTCATCGTGCTGGTAGCCCAATTGCTCAGCCACAGCCTGTGCTGCAGTTTCCATGACTTCTTGCTCAATCTCAGCAAAGGCATCACACATGTAGTCAGTGATCACTTCGAAGCCCGGTAGCGATTGGTTACAAGCCACCAGCGAGAAGTACATGGTATCGGCATTACTGAAGAAAGTAATGTTTAGAGTCTGACCTGGCATCAGCAAGGATACTGGATACTGCTCGCGGACCTTGGCACCCATGAAGTAAAGCTCTTCTTTGGAACCAGGAACGTTAGAAATAAGTAGGTTACTGGCTGGCGGAATGTAGTTATTCAAGCCAAATTTACCGCTAAACAACGAAACACCATTAACCAACAGCGAGTAGTTGATGTAAGCATCAGGTGAGATATTCAGGGCTTCGTTTTTCAGATCCGTCGTCGCGTGCTGGATAGACTCAAGGCGCTCAAGTGGAGACAACCCTTGTTTACCTAGCTCAACATGGCCAATCGACATCTTGTTGCCAGACTTACCCTCATCCCCTTTCGCTCGCAGGTTGATAGGCATCATGGCAACCAATGGCTTACGGATTGGGATTGCCCGGTCATTAAGGTAACGGTTCAACGCAATATCACTGATAGTGAACAAAATATCGTTCATCGACGCGCCAGTGATACGGCTGATGTGTTTAAGTTGCTTGATAGAAAAGTGGCCCAAACTAACCGCTCGGCTGCGTTTAGGACTCAGGTTAAATGGTGTTTTCGGGGCAGTAAATGGCACCTTCAGATCACAATCAGCAATATTAACGGCTTTTAGTGCCAGTTTACTGCCTAACCTGAACATTGATGGGATCAGAGAGATCTGCTTAGTGGCCGCCACTGCTGTTTTCATGACCATATCGGTCAGGTGAGATTCCTCTCGGCGCTGGCGTGATGTTTTTCGCAAATCGCATTGCCAGATCGGCTTGTTGAAAGACTCTTCAATCGATGTCGCACAGCTTTGGGTAAAGATCTTACCGGCACGAACACCATCTGCCATTGAGTGGTGGATTTTCAATACCAAGGCAACGCGGTTGTTTTCAAGCCCGCCAATCACCCACACTTCCCACATCGGACGGCTACGATCCAGCACTTGGCTGTGCAAACGACCAACGACTTGCTGCAACTGCTGTTCGTTACCCGGTGATGGCAGCATGGTGATACGCAGGTGGTCTTCCAAGTTAACGTGGTTTACCGTAGACCAGCTCGGACGGCCAGTCAGTGACCAGTTTAGCTTCCAGTTAAACGGTGGCACCGTTTCCGGCTGCTGCAGGAAATTGGCGTAAAGTTCTTGGGCATAGGTCCCGGCATGATCTTCTGGCGGGTCAAGAATGACCAAACCCGTAACATGCATTGGGGTTTTTGCCGTTTCAAAGGCAATGAAGCTGAAATCCAGCAGAGACAAACTCGGCATAAATCTAATCCTTTCTTGCGGTGTGGCATGGTCTGACGGGTGAGCATTAACTCTGGACTTGATAACTAGTTGGCGCTAATGCCACCCAATCAAGGTCTGTCCCTTTGCCATTGTCGCTTTTATATAAAATCCGTTACTTCGACTTTTCAGCCAGCTTTTCAACCATCTCTTGAAGACGGTCTACTTTATCTTCGAAGTTGCTCAAACGATCGCGGTCGATACCGCAAGTCGCGTTGAAAGCATGGTTGAATTGCGACTCAGCCTGACCGAACAGACCACGCTTGGTATCTTTGATACGCTCAACCATTTCAGTTTCCACTTCGCTACCTTTGGAAACCAAATCTTGAATTTGCTTACTGACCATGTGCTGTGCCATGCCAACTTGCTCGGTACCTTTGCTGTATGCACCTAGGCCAGCCCAAATCACAGTACGGACAGAAGACTCACCCATCTGGGTGGCTGATTTTACAGTTCCAATAATTTTTTTAGGGGTAATCATCACTTTATCCTCAACAAATCAGAGAAATATCTTTTTCGATGCTTAAACCCTACCAATTAGAATTAGATCAATCTTTCTAATTCAACCAAGGAATTGGTAAGCAGCTCACACAACCCCCTGCAGGTAAGAATCACTGGTTTCATGGTATGCGTACACATTAACAATGCCGATTGCGCATACACGTGACTGAAGTCCCAAAACCGCACACTAGACAATTTTTGGGGCTTTTTTGTCCAAAAATAGAGTGAACGCTCTAAGTTCAGGCGCAACAATGAGGGGATAACAACTATAAGAACATATATGAATAATATCGAACAAGGAATGCACTATGTCAGTTTTAGAAATCGTAGATTCATCATACCCAAACCCATCCCTTGAAGCGTCTGACACCACAACGAAAGCTCCCGCAAAAGTTATCGCTAAAGCAGACGATCTGGTTGATCAAATCATTGCGACTGTCGGTAAGAACATTGTCCTTGGTGCACCACTCGCCATCGGCAAGCCAGTTAGCTTTGTCAATGCGCTATACCAACGCGCGAAGAAAGATCCAAGCATCAACCTGAGGATCGAAACCGGGATCACCTTGGAAAAACCGGTAGGTAAAAGCAAGATTGAACGTTGTTTCCTAGAACCCTTTGTAGCCCGTGAATTCGATGGTGTTCCTGATATTGACTACATCATGGATCTCCGAGCTGGCAAAGTCCCTAGCAACATCACTATCAGTGAATTCTTCTTTAAAGCCGGTAGCTTTATGAATTCACCTCAGCAGCAAAACTACACGTCTACTAACTACACCCATGCTGTTCGTGATTTGCTGGATAAAGGCGTCAATGTCATTGGCCAATTGGTCGCCACCCGAACCGTTGACGATGTAACAACTTACAGTTTGAGCAGTAACTCAGATCTCGCGCTAGATTTCGCTATCGAGATCGAGAAGCAGAAAGCACAAGGTCGAAATATCACGATTATCGGCGAAGTAAACAGCAACATGCCTTTCATGCAAAACCACGCTGAACTACCAAGCTCTGAATTCGATTTCATCCTAGATGGTAACAGCCTACCTGATCACAAAGATTACCAACTGTTTGCCGCCCCACATGCCAGCATCTCTGCTGAAGACCATATGATCGGCCTCTATGCCAGTGCCTTGCTCAAAGATGGCGGTACCCTTCAGGTAGGTATTGGTTCCCTGAGTAGCGCCCTATCCTACAGTGCCCTTGTTCGCCACCAGCAGAACCGCATTTACAATAAAATGCTGTCTGAGCTGAACATCTACGAAAAATTCCCAGTCTGTAAAGAAGTGGGTGATACCGGCACCTTCGAAAAAGGCCTATACGGCTGTAGTGAGCTAATGGTGGATGGCTTTGTGCACCTTTACCGCGCCGGTATCCTTAAGCGAGAAGTATTTGAAGACCTGACTATCCAGCGCCTGCTCAACGATGAATTGATTAACCATGACGTGTCGGTAATGACCTTGTTGGCACTGCTTGAGCGTGAGGCCATTTCTCCAGAGCTAACCGCTGCCGACGTTAAGTACCTCAAGCGCTTTGGTATTTTCAACGATAACGTTGAGTTTGTTGATGGCAAACTAAAGACAGCAGACGGCACCAGCAAAGCCAATATTCGTGACAAAGATGCCCTTGAGTGGATCGCAAAATATGCCCTAGGCCAACGCCTTAAAGGCGGTACGGTGATGCACGGTGCTTTCTTCATCGGCCCGAAAGACTTCTATCAAGAGCTGAACAATTTCACCCAGGAAGATCACGACAAGTTCTGCATGACCAGCGTGAATTACGTCAATGACCTATACGATCACTTCCTTGGTAGCCAGCAGCTCAAGCAAGCTCAGCGCCAGCATGCCCGCTTTATGAACTCAGGTATGATGGTCACTCTAGATGGCTCAGTGGTATCGGATGCGCTAGAAAACGGTCAGGTCGTCAGTGGTGTGGGCGGTCAGTACAACTTTGTTGCCCAGTCCGGCCAGATGCGCGAATCACGCTCTATTATCAAGATCCGCAGTTGCTCTTTCCGTAACGGTAAGCTGCGCTCGAACATCCTATTCAACTATGGCCACAACACTATTCCACGCCAGTTGCGTGACATCGTGGTTACTGAATACGGTATTGCCAACCTACGCAGCAAACCGGACCATGTGGTATATACAGAATTAATCAAGATTGCCGACTCACGCTTCCAACAGCAATTGCTAGAAGAAGCCAAGGCTGCTGGTAAAGTCGCCAAGGACTACCAGATCCCGAAAGAGTTCGCCAACAACACGCCAGAAGCTATTCAGGCTTTCTATAAGAAATACACCGATCAGGATATTTTCGGTCCTTTCCCATTCGGTTGTAGCTTTACCGACCAAGAACTAAAACTAGGCAAGGCGCTGAAAGCCTTGAAATCAAAATGTGCAACGCCTAAAGGCAAGCTGAAAGCTATCGCACAATCATTGTCAGCACCTAAACCTGGCCATGATATTGATATTCTGCTTAAACGCGTTGGCCTTGATAAACCTGAAAACCTGCAAGAAAAAATCACACGCAAGCTAGTGATCGCTGAACTTGTAAAGTGATCGTTGCGTAAATAAAGGCTGGGCCACTTATGTGGCCCGGCTTTCTTATATAAAAAGCAATCGTTGAGAGAAAAGAGGTGTTCAATGTCGAAGAAAAGCAAGGAAATGGCACTGTGTCCATATGCCGCAGTTTGGGGTTGCCCAAAGTGTCCGGTCAAGAAAATATGCCCAGGGAAGACGACAATTGGCGACCAGCCGATAAAGCGTAAGGAAGAAGCAGAGAAATAACAAACGAATCCCCTCCCAGTAGTTGCCCTACCAGTTGCTGGGAGTCTCTACGACTCTATCCCCAAAGAGTTATTCATACGCAAGCCCCCTCGTGTACTATCTCACCATGACTGTCTCATCAATTATAAACTGCTAAAATTCTTATTGTTTCTTCTAGCACATCATTTCCATTCCTGACTAAGATTAAAATAAAACCACCGAAATACATATAACCAAAGCAGATACGGTGGGAAATCAGTGGGGGGTATGTATGGAAGTAATGAAAGCCATTCTCTTTGGCATTATCTTATCATTAACCGTCGGGCCAATTGCCATTTTGGTACTCAATAATGGGATGCATCACGGCTATATGGCGGCAGTTCGTAGTGCTGCGGGTGCGGCACTGGCTGACTATTGCTATGCATTAGTCAGCTTCGTAACCGGTAGTTTACTCATCAGTAAACTCGACCAGTACCACTACCAAATCATCCTGCTTTCTTCTTGGGTGCTCATTTTCATGGGCTTTTATATGATGTTCAATGCCATGAAAAACACCAAGCTCCTTGCTAAGGTTCACCGACCGTCGAAAAAGCTCGGGTTTCGATCCGCCTTTTACCTCACCCTTGCCAACCCGATAGCCATCATTGGCTTATCAGCATTTATCGGCCATTCCACCGAGCAAGTAGATTTACTGTTCGCGATGCAGCTTGCCGGGGCGGTGTTTGTTGGTAGCCTCATCGTGCAGTGCCTGCTTGCCATATCCGGCTTTGCCCTAAAAGATGACGACAGCATCACCTTCCCGTTCTATTTGCAGCTACTTGGCGGATTGCTGATTTGTCTTTTTGGCGTGAATAATTTTATTGAGCTGGCTGGATAGTCACAGCCACATAAAGATCAGTGCGCCATGTAAACCCGGTTTCGGCCAGCAAGCTTGGCTTGGTAAAGCAGTTCATCCGCTTCACGAGACAATGAGTCTAAGCTACGAGTTTGTTGGGACTTAGCAATGCCGGCACTGGTCGAAAGTGCAACTTCCAAGCCATCAACCTCAAACGGAACATCAGCTATATCTTTGCGGATCGTTTCTGCCATTGATGCAACTTCCTGCGGGCTATAATTCACCGCCAACACACAGAACTCTTCACCACCGAGACGATAGACACTGGAATCACCAGCTATTGCTTGGAGTCGACTAGCAACCTGCTTTAACACAGAATCCCCTGCAAGGTGGCCATAGGTATCATTCACTTTTTTAAAATAATCAATATCAAAAGCAATAAGGTGAACGGAGTCATCATCTTGTATATACCTTGCAAAATCCTGCTCTAGAGCTAGCCGGTTCAACGTAGAAGTAAGAGGATCCCTAAGGGCTAAGCGCTTTAAGCCATTGGTTGATATTTGCCGGTGCTTTTCATAGTAATGCGAAATAGCCCAGATACTGATAAAGCTAGCAACATAGTTAACTATCATATTTGGGTTAAACTGCCCAAATTGTAGCTTCCAATACATGAGCGATGAAATTGCTAATAACAGTATCCCGCTCCACTTAGCGCCCTGCCTGACCCCCAAAAGGAAGTAGTAAATAGAAGAAAGAAGTAATGTCCAAAACAACAATCCACTGTCGATCCGGCTGATAATACATCCCCACACAACCAAGCCACTCAAATAAAAGATGTAAACTTCAACGATCCGTTGCTCAAAACAATACTCATCTTTTTTAGTTGCCTCCCAACTTAATTGTGAGTCAAATTGACGAAACAGCAGGCCAAGCGAACAGGCGGAAAACCCAGCCAGCGCCACGGAAAACACGTAGTTTTCGTGAATGAACCAGTTGATGCCCGACAAAATTAGGGCAAGCCCGCCAACAACAATGAACAAGCAACTAAGCACTCGTGATTTGAGCTTTTTTTCTTCATCAAAAACTGAATAGTACATTGACCTCACCAAAACAGTACGTCGTACCGTATGGTGGGTAATTTAACGTATTCAAGCTTTGATAGCAACAGGCGTGACTAATAACCTAGCGTTTGTGGTTTGCTAACTTATACAGAACTAACGCCTGTTAAATGACATTTCTTTCACATTGATCGGTTTACCGTGGAAATCTCGGGATAACAATAATAAGTGAGCCACAATGATGCGAATTCAAACACTCTTTCCACTGTTCACCGCCGCCCTGCTAACTGCCTGTGAAGATGGGGATGGCGCCTCTGGTTCTACCCCAAGCCAACCTTACACCGACTTCTTTTCGGCCCTCCCCACAGAAGCTATTCACCCGGCAGACAACCCATTTAATCAACAAAAGTTTGAATTAGGTGAAGCGCTGTTTTGGGACCCTATTCTCTCGGGTGATCAAAATGTTGCCTGCGCCAGTTGCCACCATCCTAATTTTGGCTGGGCAGATGGCCGTGCATTATCTATTGGCGTTGATGGTAAGGGATTAGGCCCAGATCGTACGGGCACAAAAGCAACACCCAAACATGCCCCGACGATTATGAATGTCGCCTTCACAGGCCTTGATGCCGGAGAGAGTACCGAGGGTTTCTTAGCCACAGGCTATTTTTGGGATTTGCGTGCTGACTCACTTGAGCAACAAGCTTTAGAACCAATAAAAAATCAAATAGAGATGCGCGGGGTGCGTTTTACAGAGCAGCAGATTTTACCAGAAATCGTAAATAGGCTGAGTGGTATTCCTGAGTATGTAGACATGTTTAGCCATGCCTTCCCTGCCGAAATTATTTCGGCTGACAATATTAGCCAAGAGCATATCGCCAAAGCGCTAGCAACGTTCCAGCGCGAAGTCTTTTCCCCAAATAGCCGTTTTGATGAGTTCATTGCAGGTAATGACGCCGCTCTCACCAGTCAGGAAATTACCGGCTTGAACAAATTCATCAATGGCGGTTGTGCCCGTTGCCACTCAGGCCCACTGCTGGCTGACAACGTATTAAGAGAAGATCAGATTGTTATTAATTTTGAAGCTGTGCGAACGCCAAGCTTAAGGAATATATCCCAAACGGCCCCTTACATGCATTTGGGTGACTCTTCAACGCTAAATAATGCCATTGGCCTATACGAGGACAGAGGCGATCTACAAGTGACAATGGAAGATGATGACGTAGGCGATCTCGCTGCTTTCTTACGCAGCCTGGACTCAGAGAATTTCTATCAAGAAATTCCAACCCGAGTACCGAGCGGACTCAAGGTGGGTGGTAATATTTAACCGCTGCTAATCAAGATATAACGACAACATGACATGCACCATAAGCAACAAAAAAGGCCTAGCGTTACCGCTAGGCCTTCAATGATGGAGGCGCGTCCCGGAGTCGAACCGAGGTCCACGGATTTGCAATCCGCTGCATAGCCACTCTGCCAACGCGCCAAATTGTTCAAACGTACCTATTTAGCTATTACTATTAGGTCGTTTGTTTGGTTGCTGCCGCCCAAAGGGGCCAGAACCAAAATAATGGAGGCGCGTCCCGGAGTCGAACCGAGGTCCACGGATTTGCAATCCGCTGCATAGCCACTCTGCCAACGCGCCAAATTGTCCAAACGTAGGCCGTTTGTTTGGTTGCTGCTGTCCAAAGGCACCATAACCAGAATAATGGAGGCGCGTCCCGGAGTCGAACCGAGGTCCACGGATTTGCAATCCGCTGCATAGCCACTCTGCCAACGCGCCAAATTGTTCAAACGTACCTATTTAGCTATTATTATTAGGTCGTTTGTTTAGTTGCTGCCGCCCAAAGGCACCAGAACCGAAATAATGGAGGCGCGTCCCGGAGTCGAACCGAGGTCCACGGATTTGCAATCCGCTGCATAGCCACTCTGCCAACGCGCC
>NZ_PYMB01000018.1 GCF_003026455.1 Photobacterium rosenbergii | reverse complement strand
GCGAGCATACCCTGCCTGCCGATGCGGTGATCATGGCCTTTGGTTTCCAACCCCATGCTATGCCTTGGTTGGCCGAATTCGGCGTCGGCCTGCTTCATCGGGTTCGCCGAGGGCTGTCTTGACCATTTTGACCCCATTGATTTGCCCATCTTTACCAAGCTCTAAGCCTGTTGGCTGGAGGTTAAATTTGAACTTCACGCCCTCCTCTCGGGCATTTTTTACCTCACGCCTAGACCCTGGCATGTTGGCCTCGTCACGGCGGTAGGCACAGATAACACTGCTGGCACCTTGGCGCACCGAGGTCCGGACACAGTCCATCGCGGTATCACCACCTCCGAGTACCACCACATTTTTGCCTGCCATATCAATAAACGGCGGGCTGCCCTCGAGCTCCATCACACGGTAGGTATTGGAGATCAGGAACGGCAAGGCATCGAATACCCCCGGCGCATCTTCGTTTTCCAAGCCTGCCCGCATGTTCTGGTAGGTACCGACGCCAAGGAAGACCGCATCATACTCTGCAGTGAGCTCTGTCATTTGCACATCCTTGCCGACCTCGGTGTTGAGGCGGAACTCGACGCCCATTTCGCTGAAGATCCGGCGGCGGTTGATCATCACCTCTTTTTCAAGCTTGAACGATGGGATCCCAAAGGTCAGCAGGCCGCCGATCTCCGGATAGCGGTCGAATACCACCGGCTTGACCCCGTTACGCACCAAGATATCGGCACAGGAGAGGCCGGCCGGTCCGGCCCCAATAATGGCGACTTTCTTGTCGGTCCATTCAACATGGGACATATCCGGTTTCCAGCCCATCTCGAATGCTTTATCGGTAATGTATTTTTCGACATTGCCGATGGTGACGGCACCGAAATCATCGTTGAGGGTACATGACCCCTCACATAGGCGATCTTGTGGGCAGACCCTGCCACACACTTCCGGGAGGGTGTTGGTCTGGTGCGACAGCTCAACCGCTTCGATGATCCGCCCCTCATTGGCGAGCTTGAGCCATTGGGGGATATAGTTGTGGACTGGGCACTTCCACTCACAATACGGGTTACCGCAATCAAGGCAACGGTCAGACTGGGCGCTGGCCTGTTGCTGGGTGAAGGGCTCGTAGATCTCAACAAACTCAATCTTGCGCACTTTCAGTGGCTTCTTGGGTGGGTCGATACGCGCAACATCGATAAACTGGTAAATATTCTGGCTCATCGGGCTCCCTCCCTATTGTGCTTGGACGCGCAGCTCGGCAGCTGAGCGGCTCTGGTGGCCGAGTAAGGTGTTCACATCGGCGGTCTTTGGTTTAGCCAAGTAGAAGCGTGGGATCCACTGGTCGAATTCGGCCAGGATCTCTTGCGCCCTATCCGAGCCTGTCAGTTCGAGGTGCTGGTCAATCAGGCCGCGCAGGTGCTCCTGGTGGATCTTGAGCTCAGCCAGCGGCAAGGCTTCGACCAATTCAGGGTTTACCCGTCCGGCAAAATCACCATCTTCGTCGAGGATGTAGGCAAAGCCTCCGGTCATCCCGGCGCCGAAGTTGACCCCGGTCTTACCTAAAATGGCAACAATACCCCCGGTCATGTATTCGCAGGCATTATCACCAGCACCTTCGATAACCGCGATGGTGCCTGAGTTCCTGACCGCAAACCGCTCCCCGGCTTTACCGGCGGCAAACAACTTGCCACCCGTTGCGCCATAGAGGCAAGTGTTGCCGATAATGGTGGATTGGTTGGATTTGAACGCCGAGCCAACTGGCGGACGGATGACTATTTGCCCGCCAGTCATACCTTTGCCCACATAGTCATTGGCATCGCCAGTGAGGAATAAGTTGAGCCCTCCGGCATTCCATACCCCGAAAGATTGCCCGGCGGTGCCGGTCAGGTGGAGGTTGACCGGTGTCGAAGCCATGCCCTGGTTACCCCAGCGCTTGGCGATTTCCCCCGATAGCCGCGCACCCACCGAGCGGTCGGTGTTACGGATGTCGTCGAAGATGTCTGTTCCGCTGCGGGCTTCTATCGCGGGTAGCGCCTGCTGGAGCAAGGCGGCATTGAGCTGCGCATTGTCGAACGGGGTATTGCTTTCGCTGCAATACAAAGTTTTGCCTTCCAGTGGTTCGCAGGTTGCCAGCACCGGCGATAAATCCAGTTTGCTTTGTTTGGCGGTATAGCCTTCGATCACCTCGAGCAACTCGGTGCGGCCAATCAAATCAGTCAGTTTTTCTACCCCGAGCTCTGCAAGGAGTTCACGGACTTCCTCACCAAGGCCAATGAAGTAATTCATTACCTGCTCAGGTAACCCTTTGAAGAAGTCACGGCGCAGGGTTTCGTCTTGGGTCGCCACACCTGTTGCACAGTTGTTGAGGTGGCAAATGCGGAGGTATTTACATCCGAGGGCTACCATCGGCGCGGTTCCGAAACCGAAGCTCTCGGCACCGAGGATGGCCGCCTTGACTACATCCAAGCCGGTCTTGAGGCCGCCGTCGACTTGGAGCCGGATCTTGTGGCGCAGGCCGTTGGCAACCAGTGCCTGCTGAGTTTCGGCTAAGCCTAACTCCCACGGGCTACCGGCATATTTCACCGAGGTGAGCGGGCTGGCACCGGTACCACCGTCGTAGCCGGAGATGGTGATGAGATCGGCATAGGCTTTCGCTACACCGGTCGCAATCGTGCCGACACCGGGTTCAGAAACCAACTTGACCGATACCAAGGCGGTCGGGTTGACCTGTTTGAGATCGAAAATTAGCTGGGCTAGATCTTCAATCGAGTAAATATCGTGGTGGGGTGGCGGTGATATTAAGGTGACACCCGGCACCGCAAAACGCAGCTTGGCAATCTCGGTGGTCACCTTGTGGCCCGGAAGCTGCCCGCCTTCACCGGGCTTGGCCCCTTGCGCCACCTTGATCTGGATAACATCGGCGTTGACCAAATAGTGCGGAGTCACACCAAAGCGGCCTGAGGCGACCTGCTTGATACGGGAGTTACGCTCGCTGTTGAAGCGACGGGGATCTTCACCACCTTCGCCGGAGTTAGAAAAGCCGCCTAACCGGTTCATGGCAATAGCCAGTGCTTCGTGTGCTTCGGGGCTGAGGGCACCGATAGACATCGCAGCGGAATCGAAGCGTTGGTAAAGAGCTGATGCGGGTTCGATCTTGTCGAGGGCGACAGGCGTTTGATCCGGTTTCAGCTTGAGCAAATCACGGATTGCCGCAACAGGACGTTCGTTAACTTGTTTGGCAAAGGCTTGGTAGTCGGCGTAATCACCGGACTTGACCGCTTTTTGCAGGGTGCCGACCACATCCGGGTTATAAGCATGGAACTCGCCGCCGTGAACGTATTTCAGCAAACCGCCATGCTCGATAGGTTTGCGTTTGAGCCAGGCGCGGCGGGATAGGTTGAACAAGTCCTGCTGGAAATCGGCAAAGCCTGCGCCTTGGATCCGGCTCGAAACACCTTTAAAACAGAGTTCGACCACCTCATCATCGAGCCCGACTGCTTCGAACAACATGGCGCAGCGGTAGGAGGCGATGGTCGATATCCCCATCTTGGACATGATTTTGTATAGGCCCTTATTGATACCATTGCGGAAGTTGAGCATCACTTCGCGGTACGGTTTGGCAATGGCACCACTGTCAACTAGTTGGCCGAGGGTTTCATAGGCAAGGTACGGATACACCGCAGTGGCACCGAAACCAAGCAACACCGCAAACTGGTGCGGGTCACGAGCAGTAGCGGTTTCTATAATGATGTTGGCATCGCAGCGGAGTTGCTCGGCTACCAACCGGTTCTGTACTGCCCCTACAGCCATGGCTGCTGGGATAGGGAGTTTGCCAGCATTAATGCCACGGTCTGACAGCACGATAAGTACCGTACCGCTGCGGATCAACCGCTCGGCCTGATCACAGATATCGATGATCGCCTGCTTGAGATCTTTCTCGTTAGGATCGAAGTTGATATCGATGATGCTATTGCGGTAGTGCTGGTTATCAAGCTCCAACAACTGGACCAAGTCAGAATAGAGCAGTACCGGCGAGCCGAAAGCAACCCGGTAGGCATGGCTGTCGGTTTCGCAGAAGACATTGATTTCACGGCCAATACACGTTGCCAGCGACATCACATGCTTTTCACGTAATGGGTCTATTGGTGGGTTGGTCACCTGGGCAAACATTTGGCGGAAGTAATCGGTGACGGCACGTTCGCGGGAGGACAGTACGGCCATCGGGGCGTCGTCACCCATCGAGCCCGTCGCCTCCTGGCCGTTTTCGCCGATCACCCTGAGGACCTGATCGATTTCCTCGCGGTTCATGGCGAACTGTTTCTGGCAGGTACCCAACTCGGTGTCATCGAAAGAGCGGCTGCCGACCTGTTCATCGCCTAGATCTTCAAACGGCACCAAGCGTTTGACATGGCTGTCCATCCACTCTTTGTAGGGGTGGCGTCCCATCAGATCGTTATCAATATCGGCAGAATGCCAGATCTTGCCAAACTTGGTGTCGATCACCAGTAATTCGCCCGGTCCGACCCGGCCTTTTTCGGCCACTTCATCAGGGGCGTAGTCCCAGATCCCGACCTCGGAAGCCAAAGTGATCAGCTTGTCCTTGGTGATGATATACCTTGCTGGGCGCAAGCCGTTTCGGTCGAGGTTACAGGCGGCATAACGGCCGTCGGACATAACGATACCGGCTGGCCCGTCCCATGGCTCCATGTGCATGGAGTTAAAGTCGTAAAAGGCCCTCAGCTCAGGATCCATATCTGGGTGGTTCTGCCAGGCTGGCGGTACCAGCATCCTCATCGCACGGAACAAATCCATCCCGCCGGAGAGGAACAGTTCGAGCATGTTGTCGAGGCTCGAGGAGTCCGACCCGGTTTCGTTGACAAACGGGGCCGCAGTTTGCAGATCCGGCAGTAATGGCGAGGCAAACTTGTAAGCCCTAGCCCGTGCCCACTGGCGGTTACCCGCGATAGTGTTGATCTCACCGTTGTGGGCGAGATAGCGGAATGGCTGGGCCAGTGGCCAGCGCGGCTGGGTGTTGGTAGAAAAGCGCTGGTGGAACAGGCAAATAGAAGATTCTAGCCGGATGTCTCCCAAATCTTGATAAAAGCGGGGGAGATCGGCAGGCATACACAGCCCTTTATAGACGGTGACTTGGGTCGACAGGCTGCAGATATAAAAGTCGGGATCGGCGGTGATACGTTTTTCGATCCGGCGTCTGGCGACATAAAGGCGACGGTCGATGTCCCTTGGCTTCCAACCCGCCGGGGCGTTGATAAAGACCTGCTCGATATTGGGGAGAGTTTCGGTCGCTATTGGGCCCAGTACCTGCGGGTTGATGGGGACTGGTCGCCAACCGGCCAATGACAAGGTTTCCTTGGCCAGTTCCTCGCTGATAATCGTACGTGCCTGCTCGGCAAGTACCGGGTCTTGACTGAGGAAAAGCATGCCGAGGGCGAATTCCCGTGACAACTTCCAGCCGTTGTCTTCGGCCACGATACGATAAAAGCTGTCGGGTTTTTTCATCAATAGCCCGCAGCCATCACCGGTTTTGCCATCAGCGGCGATACCGCCACGGTGGGTCATGCGGTCGAGGGCGGATATAGCGGTGCGGACAAGCTTGTGGCTGGTTTCTCCTTCGATATGGGCAATCAACCCGAAACCACAGTTATCTTTATCCAGCATGGGGTTATACAGTGTCATTACAACTCTCCCTAGCATCTGCCTGAATAAGCAGAAATACTGCATTTTTTGACGGTCTTCCTGACCATCGTTGACAACCTTCACGCGTACCACGGATTGGTTCTTTTGCTTGTAGGGTGGTCGCTAAAGGTACCTTTTTGCTTCCAGCGACCTTTCAAGTTAACGACTATTTACAGAAAGGTCAAACTATAAACAATAAATTAACATCGGGTGTAGGCACAGATAATGCAGTCATTTTGGGAGGAGATTGAGTGAATAATTATGACAGGGGCGGCTTACGAGGAATAAAAAACCGGCCATCTAGGCCGGTTTGGTTTTAATTTTCCCGAGGTGGGCAGGTTTTCACCCTATTAGGCATTTGACAGCATCAATGAATCTGCCTTGGCTTCGAGGTTACTGCCGCCCATTAGGTAGTCATCGATTTCACGGGCACACTCACGGCCTTCGTTGATACAGCGCACTACCAGTGATTGGCCGGTACGCATATCGCCAGCAGCAAAGATGCCTTGTTGGTTGGTCGCAAAACCCTGTGTCGCTACATTACCGCGGTCATCGAGTTTGATGTCCAGTTGCGCTAGCACGCCTGTTGGTTCTGGGTGCAGGAAGCCCATGGCCAAAAAGGCCATATCACACGGGATGATACGCTCAGAGCCTGCCACTTCGGTAAAGCCAGGGCGCTCTCCGGCTTTCGCTTCTTCCCATTGGATGTCAGCAATACGCAGCGCTTTGACGTTACCCGCTTCATCACCGATGAACTCCTTGGTTAGGATATTCCAGTGACGCTCACACCCTTCCTCATGGGAGGTCGAGGTTTTCATGATCATCGGGTAAGAAGGCCATGGCTGGTTGGCCGGGCGCTTCTCTGGCGGGATCGGCATGATCTCAACCTGGGTAATGCTTTCAGCACCATGACGGTTGGAGGTACCCACACAGTCAGAGCCAGTATCACCACCACCGATCACTACCACATGCTTGCCTTTGGCGTGGATCTCTTCGGTTTTCAGATCCATGTCGTTGGCACGGCGGTTGTTCTGGGCAAGGAACTCCATGGCAAAGTGTACGCCTTTGAGCTCACGGCCCGGGATCGGTAGATCACGCGGTACTGTCGAGCCACCGGTTAGCAGAACCACATCAAAGTCCTGGCGCAGTTGCTGGGCGTTAATGTTGACACCAACATGGGCGTTAACCTCAAACTTGATCCCGGCATCGGCCATTAGGTTGATCTTGCGATCGATAATGTCCATGCCCAGTTTGAAATCAGGGATGCCGAAGCGTAGTAGTCCACCGACTTTTTCATCACGCTCGAACACTGTTACGCAGTGGCCGGCACTGTTGAGTTGCTCGGCGGCAGCCAGGCCCGCAGGGCCTGAACCGATGATCGCGACCGTCTTGCCAGTACGTGAACGTGGTGTCTTCGGTTTGGCGTACCCTTCACGGTACGCCGTCTCGACAATGGTCTTCTCGATATTACAAATCGTGATTGGGTCTTGGTTGATCCCCAGTACACAGCCACTTTCACAAGGGGCCGGGCACACACGACCGGTAAATTCCGGGAAGTTATTGGTTGAGCTTAGGATGTTCCACGCTTCTTCCCAGCTGTCACGGTACACCGCGTCATTGAATTCCGGGATGATGTTACCGATCGGGCAGGAGTTGTGGCAAAACGGAACACCACAGTCCATGCAGCGCGAAGCCTGCGTGTTGATCTTGTCGCCGAACTCCTCGTTGAGAACAAACTCCTTGTTGTCCTGAATACGGACGCTCGGATCCAGCTTCTTTGGCAGCTCACGGCCAAACTCTAAAAATCCAGTAGGCTTACCCATTGACGGCCTCCAACTCTTCCTTGTTTTGTGCTTCTGCCTTGCGCTTTTGTAGTACTGCCTTGTAATCCCTTGGCATCACTTTCACCATCTTCTCGAGGTTAGCCTCGAAGTTAGATAGGAAGGTTTCTGCAACAGTACTGCCTGTAAGCTCGACGTGCTTGGTCAGCATATCGTGCAGCAGATCCTTGTCTTCCTGCTCGATTGGGTCGAGGTCGACCAACTCTGGGTTGAGCTTGGTGTCGAAGTCTTCGAACTGATCCCAAACATAGGCTACACCGCCACTCATACCGGCTGCGAAGTTACGGCCTGTTTGGCCAAGGATAACGGCCACACCGCCTGTCATGTATTCACAACCATGGTCACCAACGCCTTCAACGACGACCTTGGCACCTGAGTTACGGACACAGAAACGCTCGCCCGCCATACCGCGGATGTATGACTCACCCGATGTTGCACCGTAGAAACAGACGTTACCCACTACGATGTTGTCTTCCGGGATGATGTCAGATTTGGCATCAGGGTAGAGCACTAGCGTACCGCCTGACAGGCCTTTGCCCCAGTAGTCGTTGGCATCGCCTTCGACTTCGAACTTGACGTTCTTGGCCAGGAAGGCACCGAAGCTCTGGCCGGCAGAGCCGTTGAACTTAACGTTCATTGGCTGTGGCAAGCCTTTGTCTTTGTAAATCTTAGAGATTTCGTTCGACAGCATGGTACCGGCACTGCGGTCGGTGTTGATGATGTCAAACTCGGCATCTACCTGCTTGCCTTCGTAAAGGGCAGGGGCCGCGGCTTCAATCAGCTTGCGATCCAATACCTCTTCGAGGTTGTGGTTCTGCTCACGCTGGTTGTACACGCCGTCTTCGTCACGGGCCGGTTCGATGAACAGTACCGGGCTCAGATCCAGGTTCTTGTACTTCCAGTGACCGATGTTGTCACGGATTTTCAGTTTGTGTGACTGGCCAACCATCTCGTCGATAGTACGGAAACCTAGCTCGGCCATGATTTCACGCAGGCCTTCAGCCATGTACTGGAAGAAGGTCACAACATCTTCTACGCGGCCGTCGAAACGCTCACGCAGGGTCTTGTTCTGGGTCGCGATACCTACTGGGCAGGTATTCTTGTGACACTTACGCATCATGATACAACCTTCAACCACCAAGGCTGCGGTTGCTACACCCCACTCTTCAGCACCAAGCAAGGTTGCGACAGCAAGGTCACGCGGGGTCTTCATCTGACCATCAGTCTGGACCACGATACGGTTACGCAGGCCGTTCTTCAGCAGGGTCTGATGGGTTTCGGCCAAGCCAAGCTCCCAAGGTAGACCGGTGTGGCGAATAGATGACATTGGTGATGCACCAGTACCACCGTCGAAACCTGCGATAAGCACAACATCCGCTTTCGCTTTGGCTACGCCCGAGGCAATCGTACCGACACCGGCTTCTGATACCAGTTTGACGTTGACACGGCCGGCGCGGTTGGCGTTCTTCAGATCGTAGATCAGCTGTGCCAAATCCTCGATAGAGTAAATATCGTGGTGTGGCGGTGGTGAAATCAAACCGACGCCCGGAGTTGAGTGACGGGTTGCACCGATCCAGT
The DNA here is from genome assembly GCF_003026455.1 of Photobacterium rosenbergii. Classification (GTDB taxonomy): domain Bacteria; phylum Pseudomonadota; class Gammaproteobacteria; order Enterobacterales; family Vibrionaceae; genus Photobacterium; species Photobacterium rosenbergii. The sequence goes on along the minus strand of NZ_PYMB01000018.1, from coordinate 90,113 downwards.
CATCAACCTTGTCACCCGGTAGCTGACCACCTTCACCCGGTTTAGCACCCTGTGCCATCTTGATCTGAATTTCATCAGAGTTGGTCAGGTAGTAAGAGGTCACACCGAAGCGGCCAGAGGCCACCTGTTTGATTGCAGAGCGTTCCCAGTCGCCGTTATCTTTTTTCTCGAAACGGGCTGGGTCTTCACCACCTTCACCAGAGTTGGATTTAGCGCCGATGCGGTTCATCGCGACAGCAAGCGTCGAGTGGGCTTCGTACGAGATAGAGCCGAAGCTCATTGCACCGGTCGCAAAGCGCTTGAGGATGCTCTCGATTGGCTCAACGTCTGCCAGTGGGATAGAACCGGCTGGGTTTTTGATGAACTCTAGCTGGCTACGCAGGGTCGCTGCGTTATCGCCCTGCGCATCAACGGCGTTGGCGTACTCTTTGAACTGGGCAAAGTCCTTGTTACGGGTTGATTGCTGCAGTAGTGAAATTGTTTCCGGGTTGAACAGGTGCTTCTCACCACGCTGTTTCCACTGGTAGACACCACCGACATCCAGCATCTGGATTGGCACTTCGCGGGTTGGGTAACCCAGACGATGGCGAACCAAGACTTCTTTGGCAATGTCATCGATAGTTAGGCCCTGGATGCGGGAAACCGTACCGGTGAAATACTTATCGACCACTGACTTGCTGATACCAAGGGCTTCGAAGATCTGGGCACCGTGGTAAGACTGCAGGGTCGAGATTCCCATCTTGGAGAAGATCTTCAGCAGGCCACCGTTCACACCCTTGCGGTAGTTGTTGAACAGCTCTTCGGTCGGTACTTCCGGATCCAGCTTGCGCTTGCGCTGCAGGTCAACAATGGTCTCGGTCACTAGGTATGGGTTAACCGCATTGGCACCGTAGCCAACTAGGGTGGCAAAGTGGTGGGTCTCGCGGGCGTCACCGGTTTCTACCACAATGTCACACTTGGCACGCAGACCTTTGCGGATCAGGTGGTGGTGGACAGCACCCACAGCCAGCATCGCAGGGATAGCGGCATGGTTGGAGTTCACGGCACGGTCAGTCAGGATAATGATTGAGTAGCCATCGACAACCGCATCTTCTGAGTACTGGCAGATACGCTTAAGGGCACGCTCTAGCTTGCCGTCTTCGCCACTGGCGCGGAACACGATATCCAGTGTTTTGGCCTGCAGGTACTCGTTATCGATAGCACGCAGTTTTTCCAGCTCAGCATTGCTCAGTACCGGTGACTCGATTTCCACCTTCTGGCAGTGCTCAGGGGTTTCTGTTAGTAGGTTGTGGTCTTTACCCAGATAGGTATTGAGTGACATCACCATACGCTCACGGATCGGGTCGATCGGCGGGTTGGTGACCTGGGCAAATAGCTGCTTGAAGTAGTTCGACAAGTGCTGTGATTGGTGCGACAGCACAGCCAGCGGCCAGTCGGCACCCATGGCGCTGAGTGGCTCGTAACCCGTTTTCGCCAACGGCACAATGATGTCGTTGACTTCTTCCGAGCTCATGCCGAAGGCTTGCTGATGGTGCAGCAGGCGCTCAGGCGTTGGCTGGTGGTGCATGTTGTCTGCTTCAGGCAGGCTCTTCAATGTCAGCAGGTTATCTTTGACCCACTGCTCATAAGGCTGGGCTGAAGCGATAGTGTCTTTGACTTCTTCGTCAGAGATGATGCGGCCTTGTTCAAGGTCGGCAACGAATATACGGCCAGGCTGCAGGCGGCCACGGAACTGGACGTTCTCCGGCTCGATCTCAACCACACCGGATTCTGAAGCCATGACAAGGAAGTCATCCTTGGTCACTGTGTAGCGCGATGGGCGCAGGCCGTTACGGTCAAGGGTCGCACCAACCTGGACGCCGTCGGTGAAACACACCGAGGCCGGGCCGTCCCACGGTTCCATGACATTGGCATGGTACTGGTAGAAAGCACGGCGCTTCGGATCCATGTTCTTGTTTTCTTGCCAAGCTTCAGGGATCAGCATCATCAGTGCATGCGGCAGGCTACGGCCTGATAGCACCAGAAGCTCCAACGCCATATCGAAGTTGGACGAATCCGAGCTACCTTCCTGGCAGATAGGCAGCAGCATGTCGATTTCCTGCTGGCTGAACAGTTCAGACTCGAGGATTGCTTCACGGGCCTTCATCCAGTTAAGGTTACCGCGCACGGTGTTGATTTCACCGTTGTGGGCAATGTAACGGAAAGGCTGGGCCAGGCGCCATTTCGGGAAGGTGTTGGTCGAGAAGCGGGAGTGAACCAGCGCCAGTGCCGTCACCATCGATGGGTTCTGTAGATCAAGGAAGTATTGAGGTACCTGCTCAGTGGTTAGCTGGCCTTTGTACACCAATGTCTTGTATGACAGAGAGTTAATATAGAAGTCATCACCGATGTTGGAGATGCTTTCCAGGCAGACACGGACCGTGTAGTTACGTAGCACGTAGAGCTTACGTTCTAGCTCAGCCGGTTCCATGCTGGTACCGCCGGTAATAAAGACGTGCTCGAATTGTGGCTCGGTGCTCAGCGGGTCAACGCCAATCATTGAATTGTCGACCGGTAGCACACGGTAGCCAATGACTTCTAGGTCAAGTCGTTTGGCATTGCGCTCAAGGATGTCACGGCACTGCTGACGTTTGTACTCGTCTTTAGGGAATAGTACCACCCCGACACCGTACTGCTCGAAAGAGGGCAGGCGGATGCCTTGCTTAACGGTTTCTTCCAGCAGGAATTCATGGGGTTTTTGCAGCAAGATACCTGCACCGTCACCACTGCACGGGTCACAGCCTTGGCCGCCACGGTGTTCCATCCGAGCTAGCATATCAAGGGCTTGGGTGACAATTTCGTGGGATTTACGGTTCTTCAGGTGGGCCACAAAGCCGATACCACAGGCATCGTGCTCCATTTCAGGCACATAAAGTCCCTGAGCATTCAGCTCTTGATCTGTCATAGATACTTCCTTCCAGTTTCAACAGGCACCAATCCTGGTACCTGAGTTATCCCTAATTTTGGTTATACATCCTCCAGGGCCTATATTTTGGACTCCTGTCCGGCCTTGTCGGATGGGTTTGCTGTGGGATGATGTAGTCAATCAATAGCAAACTTCATTCTGTAGCACCTGTGCTCTGGTATGCAAAAGCGCTGCAGTTTTGAGGGGGAGCAACATAAACCACTAAATATTCGCCTGGTTTAGTTACTTTTATTGTTCATAAATTGCACACAGCTGTAACTATCCTACAATTTTGATTGATTAATTACCAACAAAAAATATCCCCACCCTGTAACATCTCGGTATCACCATGAATTAATTACTTAACTAGGTGCGTATCTATTCGCATTTAGTGGCCAATATGCATAGTGGAGTAATATAACCATGGGTTTAATATGGCTAATAGGGGTGGGTTTAGACCAAAGTATTACAAAATGATGTTGTTGCTAATTTTCATTCCCTTTCTCAGCCCATATTTGGTGAAAAAAACGCCTTTATTGTTCTTGCACAACTTTTGCCATTGTTTTCGGTGCTAATCTGTGCCGCTTTTTTCGACCCCTTGAATGACTAGGTGACAAGATGCAGCTGCATGAGCTCGTGAACACATTTGGCCAGGACCTACAGCGTCGCTACGGAGAGAAGGTGCATAAACTGACCTTGCATGGTGGCTTCAGCTGCCCGAACCGTGACGGCACAATCGGTCGTGGCGGCTGCACATTCTGTAATGTTGCCTCGTTCGCCGATGAGCAGGCCCAGCACAAACCAATCACCGAGCAGCTGACACAGCGTGCTGGCGAAGTGAACCGCGCCAAGCGCTATTTAGCTTATTTCCAGGCCTACACCAGTACCTACGCTGAAGTACAGACACTCAAAGCGATGTATGAAGAAGCACTGGAAGCGGCGGATATCGTTGGCTTGTGTGTTGGTACCCGCCCTGACTGTGTGCCGGATGAAGTGTTGGAGTTGTTGGCGGGCTACCATAACCAAGGGTATGAAATTTGGCTGGAGCTCGGTCTGCAGACCGCCAATGATAAAACCCTCAAGCGGATCAACCGTGGCCATGATTTTGCCTGCTACGAGGCGATCACCAAGCGGGCAAGGGCATTGGGGCTGAAAGTCTGTGCCCACCTGATTGTCGGCCTGCCGGGGGACACCCGAGAAGACAATTTAGAGACTGTCCGTAAGGTCGTCGATGCCGGTGTGGATGGGATCAAGCTCCACCCGCTTCATATTGTTGAAGGCAGTATTATGGGCTTGTCTTGGAAAGCAGGGCGTTTGGCAGAGCTCAGCCTTGAAGACTATACCGCGATCTCCGCTGAGATGATCCGACTGACTCCGCCAGAGGTGGTTTACCACCGTGTTTCTGCCAGTGCCCGTAAGCCAACCTTACTGGCCCCAGAGTGGTGTGAAAACCGCTGGTTAGCCATGACGGAAATTGGCCGTAACCTGGATCAAAATGGTGGTCAGGGAGCGGCGCTGGGCAAGCCATTTGAGTACACCCTGCCTGTGCGGCGATCGAGTTAAAACTTGCAGCTTGCCAACCGGGCTGGCATTAGCTGTTACAACGGTAAGTGTGTTAGATTACAAGTAAAATGACGTCAATTACTAAAATCAATGCATACTTCCTGTCAGGAAAGATCTGTTAGTCCGATATTGCTTACATCGCTCACCTTACTGGCCTGCTGCGGGGGACTTCTATTTAAAGGGATGTCTCGCCGCTTTCTGCTGCTGGGGGCGGGCTTTTTCGCTCCTGCCACTTTAGCCTCGACTGTTTCCCAATGGTTGCAGGCTGACAACCCTGCATTACTTTTCTCATTATTGATCCTTGTGCTGGCTATCGGCGGCGGGCTATTGACCTTGCTGTTTCATCACCTAGAGGCCAGCTCCTTCAACCGCCTTCATGCCCAACTGACCCTAATGCCCGTTGCGGTTGCGCTGGTCCGGAAAAAGGACGGCCATTTACTCTATGGCAATAAGCCCTGCCGCCAGTTGCTTGGGGTGCGAAAACTCAATGACCGCTACCTTTACCCCGATGGCCTCAGCAGCAACATGCTGTGTGATTTCCTGCGTCCTTTTACTGGCCTGAAAGCTTTTAGGGAGGTTGAAGAAGCCTTGCCGCAAAGTAATGGCAAGGTGATTCCGCTTATTGTGTCTGGCCAGTCGATACGCTGCCAGTGGCAGCCTTGCTGGTTATTGTTTATCGTTTTGCCACGCTCCCGTCACGGTGAGCAGGTGAAGCTGGAAAATGAACAGCGGATCTTCCAGCAGGTTCTGAACTCCTTGTCAGAACTAGTGTATTTCAAGGATAAGTCTGGCAAGTTGATCGGTACTAACAAGGCTTTTGACCGTTTCTGGCGCGGCAGGATTGATGAAGGGATCACCGAGGAGCAGGATCTTGGCTCCTTGGGTAATACGGCATCCCATACTTGGACTACAGCACCTGACGGCTCGAGCAGGCTATTAGAAACCAATTGCAACTTATTGATCGGTGATACGGGAGAGGCTATCGGTACCCTTAGCATCAGCCATGACGTGACAGACTGGCATGAGATGCAAGAGGTATTGAAAACCGAGATCGAAAAGCGGGAAGTGACCGAACAGGAACTGGCCCAGCGAAATACTTTGCTCGATACCATCCTCAGCGCCAGCCGGGATCCGATAGCTTTGTATAATGAACATGGTGTCTATGTCGGCTGCAATGAGCCATTTGCCCGCTCGTTGGGCTATACCCAGCAAGCGCTGTTGGGCAAGTCCTCGGCAGATGTACTTGAGCCGGATAAGTTCGAAATTTTTAGGCAGACAGATCTGCAGGTTACCCAGCAAGGGATCAGCGTAAAGCTTGATGACTATGTGATTTTGGACGATGGCACACCTATCTGGTACGAAGTGCTTAAGTCGCCTTACCGGGACCCGACAGATGGCACCACCGGGGTGCTGATGATGGCGCGGGACGTCACCGAGCGTAAGATGGCCGAGCAGCAACTGGCTGATGCCATCATGGAGTTACAGGAACTGAGCTTTGTTGACAGCCTGACCAAAGTTGCAAACCGCCGTAGCTTCGATGAGCAGTTGCGTAAGATGTGGTATAGCCATATTCGAGAGCAGCATCCGCTAACCTTGATCTTGTGTGATATCGACTACTTCAAGGCTTTCAATGATAACTATGGTCACCAGCAGGGCGATTTTGCCTTGCGTGAAGTGGCGAAAGTGCTGCGCAGTGTGGTCAAGCGCGAGACTGATGAGGTCGCCCGTTACGGCGGTGAGGAGTTCGCCTTCCTGCTACCAAATACCAGCCTTGAGGGCGGTCAGGTTGTTGCGATGGAAATCCATCGTGCGCTTGCCGAGAAAGGGTTGACCCACCGCTTTTCGGATATCGCCTCAACACTGACGGTGAGTCTGGGGGTGGCGACCCTGACGCCCAAGCCAAATCAAGATTATGGTGAGTTGGTGGAGTTGGCTGATGTAGCGCTATACCGCGCCAAGGCGGCAGGGCGAAACTGTACCATGACGATGTCAGAGAAAGAGGCCGGGTAGCTTGTCTGGTAAGGTCATAAGGCTGGACAACAAAATGTGAAGGACTGCAGGTGAATGGAAAAAGCCTGCTTGGGTTCTCAGCTGCGCACTATTATGATGGTGCAGCGGTAGTGAATAGGAAGCAATAATGAAACAAATCAAAGTACTGGCACAATATTACGTTGATCTGCTGGTCAAACTCGGGTTGGTCAAGTTTAGTTTGCTGCTGGCCCTTGCGTTGGTGGCCTTGGCGGTGGTGGTGCAGATTGGTGTTACCCTCGTCCTACAGGGAGAAGTGCTGGATATTGATATTGTCCGCTCTGTCTTTTTTGGTTTGTTGATCACCCCCTGGGCTGTCTACTTCCTATCTGTTGTGGTCGATCAGCTAGAAGAATCCCGCCAGCGCTTGTCCAAGCTGGTGACCAAGCTTGAAGAGATGCGCTCGCGCGATATGCAGCTCAACAAGCAATTGCATGAAAACATCAACCAGCTCAATCAGGAAATCGAAGAGCGGGAAAAGGCAGAAGAAGCCCGCCGTGAAGCGATGCAAGATTTGGAAAACGAGGTCTACCAGCGTGAGAATGCCCAGCTGGAATTAGCCGAGCAGAGTGCGTTGCTCAAATCCTTCCTCGATGCCTCACCTGATTTGATTTACTACCGCAATGAAAAAGGCCAGTTCTCCGGCTGCAACCGTGCAATGGAAGAGCTCACTAACCGGACTGAGAAACAACTGGTTGGCCTTACTCCCCGGGACGTTTACAGCGAGGAGATCGCGAGCAAGATTGCAGAGACTGACCAGCAGGTATTTCACAACAACGTATCACTCACTTACGAGCAGTGGCTGGAATACCCTGATGGCCGGAAAGCGATTTTCGAGCTTCGCAAAGTGCCGTTCTACAGCCGTGATGGCCGCCGTTTGGGATTGATGGGCTTTGGCCGTGATATTACCGAACGCAAGCAATATCAAGATGCACAGGAGAAGGCGAGCCGTGATAAGACCGCCTTTATTTCGACTATCAGCCACGAATTACGTACCCCGCTTAATGGCATCGTTGGCCTCAGCCGGATGCTGCTTGAGACCAAGCTCGACAAAGAGCAGAGCGACTACATGCGTACCATCTATGTCAGCGCCATTACCTTGGGCAATATCTTCAACGATATTATCGATATGGATAAATCTGACCGCCGTCGCCTTGAGCTGATGCCCAAACCGCTCGACTTCCATGACTTTGTCTCTGAGATGGAGAATATCTCAGGGTTGATGGCAAGCCAGAAAGGCCTGCGTTTTGACCTTGAGCGGCTGACTGAGCTACCGGAGTCTATTGAGGTCGACGGTACCCGCTTGCGCCAGGTGCTGTGGAACCTGATCAGTAACGCGACCAAGTTCACCAAGGATGGTGGTGTGGTGATGTCGGTCAGCAGTGAAGTGGACGATGGGCAGGCCCATATTACTTTCGAGGTCGAGGATAGCGGGATTGGGATCCCGGCGACAGAGCTCGACAAGATTTTTGCCATGTACTATCAGGTAAAGGATGAGGACGACAACTTGCATGCGGTGGGCACCGGGATTGGTTTGTCGGTGTCCCGCCAACTGGTGCAAATGATGGGCGGGGATATTACTGTGAGCTCCGAAGTAGGAGAGGGCAGTACCTTTACCGTGACTATCACTGCCCCACTGGTTGAACGTGTCGAGGAAGAGGAAGCCTTGCCAGCGGTGCCGCAGGTCAGCCTCAATATCTTTATGGTTGAGGATATCGAGCTTAACATTACGGTAGCGAAGGCGCTGCTGGAGAGCCTAGGCCACGAGGTTACTGTGGCGATGCGGGGCGATGAAGCCTTGGAGCTCTTCGATCCTGAAGCTTACGATTTGGTATTGCTTGATATCCAATTGCCGGATATGACGGGATTTGATGTCGCAGCCAAATTGCGTGAACAGTTTGATTACCTACCGGCACTGGTTGCCCTGACGGCCAATGTCATCAAGGACAAGAGTGAGTATTTGGCCAAGGGGATGGATGATGCAATTAGCAAGCCTTTGAGCGTCAAGGCCATCACTGAGGTGATCCAGCGTTTGGTATTGACCTGCCCTCTGGATGAGGAAGAAGGAGAGGAATTGGTGGTTGAGAAAGAAAACCCGCAAAGGGTTAGCGATGAGATGATCAATACCTTGTTGGATCTGGAAATGCTGTCTTCCTATGTGGAGATTGTGGGTACCAAGCCAGTGTATGACAGCATTGCAATGTTTGAGGCCAAGATGCCGGAATATATCGCGATCCTCGATTCCAACATGACAGCCAAGGACCAAGACGGCATCAAGTTTGAAGCGCACAAGATCAAAGGGGCGGCGGGCTCAATCGGCCTCAAGCATATCCAGCAGGTTGCCCAGAAAGCGCAATCACCGGAATTACCGGCCTGGTGGGAGAATATCAATGATTGGGTCGATGAAATCAAAGAAGGCTACCACAATGATCTTAAGGTGCTTAAAGACTGGTTAGCCCAGCAGGAGAAGGCATGATGGGAACTGATGCAAAAGCGTTGCTGCTAGCGGCTGGGGTGGTTTGGGTTGCTGGTTGTGGTGAAAGGGCTCAAGAACAAGAGGTTGGCTCCAAAGATCCAGCTGCAGTGGAAGAGCAAGCCGAGCCAGAAGCGCCAGTTGTCGAGGATGTTCCGGTGACCTTGCCGGCGGAAATCGATATCTGGCAATCTCCGCAGGAATTGGTGTTATCCGATGTGACGGTCTATCTCGGCAGCGAACTATGGCTCAACAGCATGCCGGTGATTGGTGACGATGGTAGTCAGCCGGCAAACAAACTGCATGCCTCGATCCGTCTGTTGTCTCGTGAGATGAAGCCCCTTCCTACCGGGGTAGAAATCATGCAGGTGATGGTCGCACAAGAAGATCAGCAGTGGTTGGCGCAGGAAAACCTTGAGGTTCGCTCGGAAGGTGAGATGAGCCTTGAAGTCAGTATGCGTGGTGGGCCGGAATGGTTGCCGGGCAGCAAGGCTGATATTGCAGTCACAGTACTTTATCAGGGGCAGGAGCAGGTCGTGATCCAACGTGACGTGCTGATCAGTCAGGTATTCTGATTGATTGTTTTATTGCTGCTTCTGGGTAACAGAAACAAAAAAGGCTCCGTGAGGAGCCTTTTTTATGGGCAAAGCCAGAAGGATTACTCTTCTTCTAGATCGCCACAGAAACGGTAGCCTTCACCGTGGATAGTCGCGATGATTTCCGGTGTATCAGCGACTGATTCGAAGTGCTTACGGATACGGCGGATAGTCACGTCGACAGTACGGTCATGTGGCTTAAGCTCACGGCCAGTCATTTTCTTAAGTAGCTCGGCACGTGTCTGGATCTTGCCTGGGTTTTCACAGAAGTGAAGCAGGGCACGGAACTCAGAGCGAGGTAGCTTGAACTGATCACCGCTTGGGCTTACCAGTGAACGGCTGTTGATTTCTAGCGACCAGCCGTTGAACTCGTAACGCTCAACCATGCGCTTGTCTTCAGTTGGCAAGCCTTGGTTCATTGCACGAGTTAGCAGGTTGCGAGCACGGATAGTTAGCTCACGAGGGTTGAATGGCTTGGTGATGTAGTCATCTGCACCAATTTCCAAACCAAGGATCTTATCCACTTCGTTGTCACGGCCAGTCAGGAACATTAGTGCCATGTCACCTTGCTCACGCAGTTCACGCGCAAGCAACAGGCCGTTTTTGCCTGGTAGGTTGATATCCATGATCACCAAGTGAACAGGGTGCTCAGAAAGCATTTGGTGCATTTCGGCGCCGTCATTGGCTTCAAATACTGTGTAACCCTCTGCCTCAAAGATGCTTTTCAGGGTATTACGTGTTACGTGCTCGTCTTCTACAATTAGAATGTGAGGGGTTTGCATTGGCAGTACCTAATTTCTAAAAACGGAATCTGGTCAAAAACAGAATAGTAAAATTCTATATAAAAAATTCACATACAGGCAAAAACTTGGGAGAAATACGTGCTTGGTTGTATTTTCTCGGTTTCCTGTTGGTACGCCATCCATTTATTCAGCTCATCATGACATGATGATTTGCGCTGAAAAAGCCCAAACTTAGGGGCATTGGCTACAATTTCCGTGGGATGGCGACGATTGTATTCACTTAACAGCTCGCTAACAATATAAGTGCTTTGTTTCCGCGCTGCTTTCGGGCACTTTATTGATTTACATCAAACAGTATGAAGTGTATTACGACTCTCTACTTTGTTTAACATTCGCTACAAAAAAATGCATCGTCCCTCAGGTGTCACTTTCTATGTGTGAAAAAAAATCACTATGGTGTAGCTACCAATCGATCATCTTTAATCTTAAGCAACACCCTGTTTACCCTTGCTTTGCAATTCTAACAGCATTTAATCCGAGAAGCATCGTTCTTAGCAAGAAAGACAATCTCGTCCGTCACCAAAAGTTGGAGCTGGCGCTCAAATCTCAAGTTGAAGGCGTACTGCCAATAAGTTGCAGTGCCCCGGATGGGCAATGGCATGAGTTGGGGTTTATCGTCCCGATGAGCAAGGCGGAAGCATGCCGGGAAGCCAAACGTTGGGGGCAGAACGCGATTTATTGGGTCGAAGATAACGAGCTGTTTTTAGTGCCAGTTTTACTCGACGGAGTTGAAACACAAAGATTGGGTGATTGGCCGAGCTTTCTCTACACTTAACGTAACCCCAAGGAGCTGGGGAAGAAACGGCCTTGGAAAGGGAAGGCCACAAATATAACAAAGGAGCCTGCAATGAAAGATTTGACCCCGGACTTGTGCGATAACTTTGAACAGGAAGTGCGTTGGTTACCGTTGACCTTAAACAACTATGGTGGCCGGACGGTATTTTATGGTGAGGTAGTCACCTTGCGGTGCTTTGAAGATAATAGTTTGGTACGCGACATCATCTCCCGTGATGGCAAGGGCAAAGTGTTATTTATCGACGGCCATGCTTCTTGTAATAAAGCGTTGCTAGGCGACCAATTGGCGATGTTGGCCCAGAAAAATGGCTGGGAAGGGATCATCATTAATGGGGCTGCACGGGATGTCGGGATCATTTCGACATTGGATATTGGGGTTAAAGCACTGGCGACCTGCCCAGTTAAAACAGTTAAGCGCCAGACTGGTGAGGAAAATGTCACCCTTACTGTTGCCCATACCTTGGTCTACCCGGGGGATATGGTTTACGCCGATCTCAACGGGGTAGTTTTTAGTAAGCAGCCCCTAGATCTATCGGCCATCAATGGATGATTGATAGGCTTAGCAACAATGGTTCAAATAGCAAAACGCCTGGCATAACCAGGCGTTGTTGTTTCTTTATCTGCTTTAGCTGCCAGAAGCGCTAGAAACGAAAACCAATCCCAAATTGGTATATTTGCTCCAGTGCTTCGTAGTCGAGCGTGGCATGCAGGTTTAGTCTCTCCGTGACTTCATACTGACTAGACACCTCAACACCCATCACTGTGTCTTGGTTCTGCGTTTCGGAAGTCACGGCGCTTTGTAAGCTCAGTTTTGGGGAAAAACTATACTTAACACCGGATAGCATCCCACGGCTGGCTGATTGGTTTTCGTTGCCGCTTTTTAAGCGGGTACTTAGGTAAAGCTCGGTATTATCTGAGATAGAGTAGGCGTAGCCGCTGTCGATTTGCCAGAGATCGAACTGCTCTGCACCTTTGGACTGGGATGACATGAACCACCCAGAAGACGAATTATCGTCAAGTATGTTAAATAGCCTGCTTTCTGCTGCTGTTGTTGGTAACGCCACTACCAGCAGGGCAATCGTGATTAGCCATGTACGCATTCATCACCTTCCCTGATTTATTGTTGTGATATTTTGTTATGTTTCCTTAACAAAATAATACTAGGCCAATTAGTACAAAAATGACACAACGGTTTTGCATTGCTGAGACATTCTGCCCTATTTAGCAACTCCCTTACCCTGAACTGAGTCGCTGGTGGTTGCTGTAAGGGAAGACATCTTCGAATTTGCCTTCTTCGATGTTACTTTGTAATTGCTGCCAATATTGGGGCTCGAACAGATCACTGTGCAGCTCGTTGAAAAGCTGCCTCACTTTCGGGTTGATCAACAGGAAGGTCCGAAACTCTTCAGGGAAGACATCATTGATCCCGACACTGTACCAAGGCTCTGCTGCCATTTCGTCTTCTGGATAGCGTGGTGGTGGGATCTGGCGGAAATTCATCTCCGTCATGTAGCTAATCTCATCATAATCATAGAAAACCACCCGCTTATGGCGGGTTACACCGAAGTTCTTGAATAACATATCACCGGGGAAGATATTGGCCGCTGCCAGTTGTTTGATGGCTTTGCCGTACTCGTCGACCGCATGACGCAGATCATCATCATTGGCTTGTTCAATATACAGGTTGAACGGGATCATCCGCCGTTCGATATACAGGTGCTTGATCAAGATTTCTTTCTCGGTCACCTTAACAATAGACGGGGCGACGTTGAGCAATTCTTCTAGCAACTCATCGCTGAAGCGGTGGCGGTCGAAAGTAAAGTTGCGGTATTCCTGGGTATCGGCCATTCGCCCAACCCGGTCGTGCTCTTTTACCAGCCGGTATTTCTGTTTCACCACGGCGTGGCTTATCTCTTTCTGTGGTGCAAATTTGTCTTTGATGATCTTAAATACGAAACCATAGGACGGCAGGGTGAACACCGACATCACCATACCTTTGATACCCGGTGCCAACACGAACTGGTCATCGGAATGCTCGATATGATGGAGGAACTCGCGGTATAGCTCGGTTTTGCCGTGTTTCTGGCAGCCTATTGCGGTATAGAGCTCGGCCTTGGTTTTGTTTGGCATTAGCTCGCTGAGGAAACGCACCAGAGCGGCTGGGGCTGGCGCATACACCATGAAATAAGAACGGGCGAAGCCAAACAGGATACTGACCGCATCGACATCAACCAGACAGGCATCGACATACAGCTTGTTTTCGTTGGTGGTCAGAATAGGTAGCACAATAGGGAGGTGGTTATGGTCGTCGAACCGGATCCTTCCTACCAGGTAGGCTGCCTTGTTGCGGAAAAAGGGCTCCCGGATCATTTCGATCACCGGCGGTGGATTGCCAAATGCTGCAAGGTGGTGGCTGATACGATCGCCAAGTAACTGGATATCCCGTTGCTTGTCCTCCCACTCAAGGCTGAACGGCGTATCATCAAGGATCCGGCCCAGCAGGGTATCGAGCGTCGCCCCGGTGTTGTAAAGGCGGCTGAGGTTCGTCGGGTAAATGGGAATACGGCCTTCTTGGGAACTATGGACAAACAACTTGTCGCGTTTGATATTTCGGTGCTCGAAGATCCGGCAATAGACAGAATTGAAGAAGCTTTCCGCAATATCGTAGCGGGGGTAATCGAGCAGTAGGTCCTCGTAGGCATTTTTGACAGCCATCAGGAATGCGTGGTTGGCGTAGCGTTTGCCGAGCATGATGGTAATTTGGCTAGTGACAAGGCCAACATGATGATCGTAGAACTTGATCCGGGTTTTCAGGGCCTGTTGCACGGCTGGCCAGTTCTGGCTTTCGAAGCGCTCCTGCGCACCGGCGGTAACATCCAAAAATCGGCCATACATGGCATCGAAACCTTGCAGAATCGTATGGGCGACAAGTTGTTCCATTGCAGCTGTCATCCGAACTCCCTATTCTTCTCAAGTTAGCCTACAAGTAGCGACACATTGCTACCAAGCTCAGGCGCATCATCCCGAATTGATTAATTATTCACCATATCTACTATGCATGGTGTTTTAGTTAACTGCAATAAAATGATACTAACCATGCCTCAATGGTATAGCTATATCGCTAGTTTTACCTGCATTTTGCTAGTTAAATAGACATCTCGTTGTGAAAATAAGGTTGACTCGGGAAAATGATTACGGTAAACGTAAATGCATACATATATTGGTTATCTTTTTAGGACACCTATGTTTAACGCATTCAGCATGAATACAACCACCATTATTATTACCGGCACCATGATTGCTGGGGTGGGCTGATGCGCGAAAGAATTGCAAAAAAAGCCCACATCCCAAAAAGATGTGGGCTTTTTTTTAACCAGATTTTTCATCCTGGAGTGGCAAAGAGTCCCCGGGGGCACGTTTTAGGAAGTTGTGGGAGTAGGGAATGCGAGTATTAAAGTTTGGTGGTTCATCGTTGGCCGATGCTGATAGGTTTTCTCGAGCAGCAGATATCATCGCCAATAATGCCCAGCAGGGGCCAGTTTCAGTGGTGCTGTCGGCACCGGGTAAAGTCACCAATAAATTGGTGTCAGTGATTGAAAATAGTATCCAGTTTGGTGAGGCGGATGTACAACTGACCGATCTGGAAGCGGTATTCAATGAACTTCTGGCAGGCCTCAAAGCAGTAGAGCCGGGCTTTGACAAAGAGGCCCTAGATGCCAAATTAGCCAGTTCACTGGGCCAGTTGAAGCAATACGTCCACGGTATCAAGTTGCTAGGCCTATGCCCTGATAATGTCTACGCCAAAATCATCAGTAAGGGTGAAAGGCTGTCGATTGTCATGATGCAGTCGCTGCTGCAGGCCAAAGGCCATCAGGCGAGCCTGATTGATCCGGTTGCGTACTTGTTGGCAAACGGTGATTACCTCGAAGCCCACGTTGATATTGAAGCCTCTACCCAGAACTTCCGCCAAAACCCGTTGCCGCAAGACCATGTCAACATCATGCCGGGCTTTACGGCTGGCAACGAGAAAGGGGAGTTGGTGACCCTCGGCCGTAATGGTTCGGACTATTCGGCAGCGGTACTGGCAGCGTGCCTACGTGCGGAATGCTGTGAGATCTGGACCGATGTCGATGGCGTTTACAGCTGTGATCCTCGTTTGGTTCCTGATGCCCGATTGCTTAAATCCCTGAGTTACCAAGAAGCGATGGAGCTATCTTATTTTGGTGCATCGGTATTGCACCCGAAAACTATTGCCCCGATCGCCCAGTTCCACATTCCTTGCTTGATCAAGAACAGTTTCAACCCACAGGGAGCCGGTTCGCTGATCGGCCTTGATACCGGTGAAGATAAGCTCGATATCAAGGGGATCACTACCCTGAAAGATCTGACCATGGTCAATGTGTCAGGTCCGGGGATGAAAGGTATGGTTGGCATGGCCGCACGTGTGTTTGGTGCGATGTCATCGGCCGGCGTGTCGATTGTGTTGATCACCCAGTCTTCGTCGGAGTACAGCATCAGTTTCTGTATCGAGAGTGAGGACAAATTGGCAGCCCAGCGAGCTCTAAAGGATCACTTTGAGCTGGAGCTGAAAGAAGGCCTGCTTGAGCCTGTCGAATTTATGGATAACGTTGCGATCGTGACTTTGGTCGGTGACGGTATGCGAACGTCCCGTGGTGTGGCTTCCCGTTTCTTTACCTCGCTATCTGAAGTAGACGTTAATATCGTAGCGATTGCCCAGGGCTCTTCCGAGCGTGCGATTTCTGCGGTGATCCCTGACGACAAGGTTTCCGAGTCAGTCAAGGCATGTCACGAGAACCTATTTAACAGCCAACACTTCCTTGATGTCTTTGTTATTGGTGTTGGTGGTGTCGGTGGCGAGTTGGTGGATCAGATCCAGCGCCAGCAGGCGAAACTGGCCGAGAATGGCATTGTGATCCGGGTGTGCGGCTTGGCTAACAGCAAAGGTTTGCTACTAGATGGCAATGGCCTTCCACTGGAGAACTGGCGTGACGCGATGGGCCAGGTTTCCGAGCCTCTGAGCCTTGCACGGATGATCCAGTTGGTGAAACGTAACCACGTCATTAACCCAATCGTGATTGACTGTACCTCAGACCAAGGTATTGCCGAGCAGTATGTTGACTTCCTGTCAGCAGGCTTCCACGTGATCACCCCGAACAAGAAAGCCAATACCGCCAGCATGGCTTACTACCAGCAGTTGCGTCAGGCTGCGCGCTCAATGCGCCGTAAGTTCATGTATGACACCACGGTAGGTGCCGGGTTGCCAGTTATTGAAAACTTGCAGAACCTGATGGCTGCCGGTGATGAGTTGGAGCGTTTCTCGGGCATCCTCTCTGGTTCGCTGTCCTTTATCTTCGGCAAGCTTGATGAAGGTATGAGCTTTAGCGAAGCGACGACTGTCGCTAGGAATAACGGCTTCACTGAGCCGGACCCGCGTGAAGACCTCTCGGGTATGGATGTCGCGCGCAAGCTACTTATCCTAGCGCGTGAAGCGGGCATGGCGCTTGAGCTGGAAGATGTTGTGGTCGAGCAGGCCCTGCCGCCGGGCTTTGATGCCGAAGGCTCTGTTGATGATTTCATGGCGCGCCTGCCTGAAGCGGATGCCTACTTTGCCAACTTAATTGAAGAAGCTGCCAGCGAGGGCAAGGTTTTACGCTATGTCGGTGAAATCAAAGACGGCAAATGTGCGGTGAAGGTTGCTGCGGTCAATCCAGATGACCCTATGTTCAAGATTAAGGATGGTGAGAATGCGCTGGCTTTCTACAGCCGCTACTACCAGCCAATCCCATTGGTACTGCGAGGTTACGGTGCCGGTACTGAAGTAACCGCTGCAGGGGTCTTTGCCGACTTGATGCGTACGCTGGGCTGGAAATTAGGAGTTTAAGATGAGTGTAGTGGTTTATGCACCGGCGTCGATTGGCAATGTCAGTGTCGGTTTTGATGTTCTGGGGGCCGCAGTGTCCCCTATCGATGGCACTTTGCTTGGCGACAGGGTGTTGGCGGAATCTGGGGCCCAGCCATTTTCGTTGCACTGTGTTGGGGCGTTTGTCGATAAACTGCCCCAGCAGGCGGAAGAGAATATTGTCTACCGCTGCTGGCAAGTATTTGCCCGTGAGCTTGATAAAAAAGGGGCGGCTTTAAAACCTGTCGCCCTGACACTGGAAAAGAACATGCCGATCGGTTCGGGCTTGGGTTCAAGTGCCTGTTCGATTGTTGCGGCGCTCGATGCGCTAAACCGCTTTCATGAGCAACCGCTCGACGAAACTGAATTGCTGGCCCTGATGGGGGAGATGGAAGCCGAGATTTCAGGTAGTTTGCACTACGACAATGTCGCCCCGTGTTATCTGGGTGGGCTGCAATTTATGGTCGAGGAGCTGGGGATCATCAGCCAGCAGGTGCCATGTTTCGATAACTGGTACTGGGTAATGGCCTATCCGGGGATCAAAGTCCCGACTGCAGAAGCTCGTGCTATCTTGCCATCTCAATATCGTCGTCAGGATGTCATTGCCCATGGCCGATACCTAGGCGGCTTTATCCATGCTTGTCATTCAGGCCAACCAGAGCTGGCAGCAAAAATGATCAAAGATGTGGTGGCTGAACCCTATCGCGAGCGTTTGCTGCCTGGTTTTGCAAAAGCGCGGCAGTATGCGCTGGAAGCAGGGGCTCTGGCTAGCGGGATCTCCGGTTCGGGACCGACGATGTTTACCGTATGTGACGACCTTGAAGTCGCAAAACGTATTGCACGATGGTTGCAAGATCATTATGTTCAGAATGAAGAAGGATTCGTCCATGTCTGTCGTTTGGACGGGCAGGGCTCAAGAGTAACAGGAAGTGAGCTGTAACCATGAAGCTATATAACCTAAAAGATCACCAAGAGCAGGTTTCGTTCGGCCAGGCGGTACGCCAGGGGTTGGGGAGCAACCAAGGCTTGTTTTTCCCTGCTGACCTACCGGCTTTCGATAATGTCGATGCGCTACTAGAGCAAGACTTTGTCAGTCGCAGTACCGCGATTCTGTCGGCATTTATCGGTGAGGAACTCGCGGCAGAAACTGTTTCCCAGATGGTGGGTAATGCCTTCCAGTTCACTGCGCCTATCAAGCCGGTGAAAGACGGGGTTTACGCCCTTGAGCTTTTCCATGGCCCGACGCTGGCTTTCAAGGACTTCGGTGGCCGTTTCATGGCCCAGTCATTGGCTGCGGTGTCTGAGAGTGACGGTAAAATCACGATCCTTACGGCCACCTCGGGTGACACCGGTGCGGCCGTGGCCCATGCGTTTTACGGTATGGATAACATCAAGGTGGTGATCCTTTATCCAAAGGGTAAGATCAGCCCGCTGCAGGAAAAATTGTTCTGTACCCTTGGCGGCAATATTTCGACGGTTGCGGTTAACGGCACCTTTGATGATTGCCAGTCGCTGGTTAAGCAAGCCTTTGATGATAGTGAGTTGCGTCAGGAAGTGGGCCTCAACTCGGCGAACTCGATCAATATTAGCCGTTTGTTGGCCCAGATTTGTTACTACTTCGAAGCGGTTGCCCAGTTGCCTAAAGAGAAGCGCGAGGAGCTGGTGATTGCAGTACCAAGCGGTAACTTTGGTAACCTGACAGCGGGTTTGCTGGCCAAAGCCATTGGCCTACCGGTGAAGCGCTTCATTGCCGCCACCAATGTCAATGACACTGTGCCACGTTACCTGCAAACCGGTAACTGGACACCAGAGCCAACGGTGCCGACTATCTCCAATGCTATGGATGTCAGTCAGCCAAACAACTGGCCACGTATTGAAGAGCTGTGCCGACTCAAAGGCTGGGGCCTTGACCAATTGGGTTATGGTGCAGTTAATGATGAGCAGACCGCTGAGACCTTGCGTGAGATGGAGCAAGAAGGCTACTTGTGTGAACCGCACGGCGCGATTGCCTACCGTATCTTGAATGAGCAGTTGGCTGAAGGCGAAACAGGCTTGTTCTTGTGTACCGCCCACCCGGCTAAATTCAAAGAAGTGGTGGATGAGATCCTAGGCAAAGACATTGACCTGCCTGGACCGCTAGCCAAGCACAATGCGATGGAACTGTTGTCCCTTGAGCGTGACAATGATTTCGAGCAGTTAAAAGCGGTTCTGCGCAGCGTGCAGTAAGCTTTTAATGACATGAAATAAGTAAGGGAGCCGATTGGCTCCCTTTTTATTTGGAATCGAGTGAGACTTGTTTTGGCTTAGGCCGTTTGTTCACTGCTGGTGGTTGCGGCTTCAGCTTCCATCACTTCACCGGGTACCGCCTCATCGGCAAATTTGTCTACCCATAGTGCCAGCGCACCGTCACCGGTGATGTTACAGGCGGTGCCGAAACCGTCTTGTGCTAGGTGAAGGGCGATCTGCAGGCCGATCATTGCTTCGGTAAAGCCCATCATAGAGCCCAGCAGGCCAACTGCTGCCATAACAGCACCACCCGGCGCACCCGGTGCGGCGACCATCGTTATACCCAGCATGCCGATAAACGGTAGTGCTTCAATAAAACTCGGGACGGTCGCATTGCCGGTAACCAGGATAACTGCAACGCACACCGAGGTGATACTGATCGCCGAGCCAGACATGTGGATGTTGGCACAAAGCGGCACGACGAAGTTGGCAATCGGCTTTTTCACCCCGTTTTGCTCGGTCTGGCGCAGGGTGACAGGTAGGCTAGCAGCCGATGACATGGTGCCTAGCGCGGTAACATAGGCTGGCAGCATAGTCTTTAGCAACTTGAGCGGAGAGCGGCCAAGCAATGCACCGGTGCTAATGAATTGGAAGGTCAGCCACAGCCAATGCAGGGCGACAATCAATACCAGTACTAGGGTAAAAGTTTTCAGGGTCGAGAACACCGTACCCTTGACGGTCATGTCGGCGAACACACCGGCAATGTAGAACGGCAGCGATGGCACCATCACCTTGGCTAGGAACAACTCGATGATGTCACGGCCTTCGTCACTCAGTTTGCGTAGGTGCTCGCTGTTGGTTGCCGTGATACCCAGGCCAAAGATAAAGGCGACGGCGAGGGCTGTCATTACCCCCATGATAGGTGGGATTTTCAAATCAATAAGAGGAGCCAGGGTGCGGGCTGCCTCGCTGACTTCTGCGGTGCTGTGCAGCATTGAAGGCAGTACCTGTCCTGCGACCAAGTAAGCCATAGCACCAGCCCCCATGGTGGATAGGTAACTCAGGCCGACAGTTTTACCCAGCAGTTTGCCGGAGTTCTTCGGTAGGTTTGCGATCCCGCTGGTGACAAAGAAGAGGATAAGCAGGGGAATGGTGAAGCCAATCAGTTGGCTGATCAAAGCCTTCATGGTGATCAGGATTTGAACCAGCACATCAGGGGCAAACAGGCCGAAGAGAATACCGGCTAGAATGCCAGCAATGAGTTTTAAAATCAGTTTCATCGCCAATAGTCCTATTGAGGAAAATGGATAGTAGTCCGTAACAAAGCGGCGATGTTTTTACCATTACTTGGCAAAGGATGCCAAAAAAGAGGTGTTTTATGTGTTACATCGAGTGAAATAGTGATTTGCTTGGGTGTAATAACAGCATACCGATGCTTTTTTTGACATATATTAAGGCGCAGTAAAATACTTGCAGCACAAAAAATGCCCTTGTGATATCGGTCTCATAAAAAAGGCAGGCCCAAAGCCTGCCTTCTTCATACTGATCAGCTCGTTAGGAGTCGGTTTGCTCGATGGCCTGTGGTTGAGGCTGTTTGGCAAACTTGTTGACCCACAAGGAGATAGCGCCATCCCCGGTAATATTACAGGCCGTACCGAAGCTGTCCTGGGCCATATACAGGGCAATCATCAGTGCCAGCTCTGCTTCACCGAACCCTAGCATCGATGCCATCAGGCCAAGTGCGGCCATCACGGCACCGCCCGGTGCCCCTGGTGCGGCAATCATTGTCACCCCGAGCATCATGATAAACGGCAGCATTTCAAACAAAGATGGGATTGCAATATGTTGGCTCAAAGCCATGACTGCCGTTGAGCAGGTGACCAAGGTGATAGTTGAGCCCGATAAATGGATAGTGGCACACAACGGGATGGTGAAGTTAGCGATGGACTCGTTGACACCATTTTCTTTGGTCTGGCGAAGGGTTACCGGAATGGTGGCCGCCGAGGACATGGTTCCGACAGCGGTAAAATACGCCGGCATCATGTTCTTGATCAGCTTCAGCGGGGAATAGCCCAGCGCCAAGCCAGTTACCGTGTATTGGATGGTGATCCAAACCCAATGCATGAAGATAGCCAGTGCCAGCACAATGCCGAAAGTTTTCAGGGTCGAGAAGACGGTACCTTCTGCAGCCATTTCGGCAAAGACACCGGCGATGTAGAACGGCAGGAGCGGGATAATAATGTTGGAAAGTAATAGGTCGATGATCCTGCGGCCGTCTTCGGCAATCGTTTTTAGTGGTTTGCTGTCAGTAATACTGATCCCTAGGCCAAATAGGAAAGCGGTGGCTAGGGCTGTCATGACACCGAATAGTGGCGGCACTTCAATGGTAATAAAGCTGGTAAGTTTGTTGGCGCTATCTGCTGCCGCCGTGACTGGCTCAGCCATACCGCTGATCACGGTGCTCGCCACAATAAAGGCCAAACTACCGGCAATGATGGTCGAACCGTAAGAGAGGGCGACGGTTTTACCCAACAGTGAGCCGGAATTTTTTGGCAGGCTGGCAATGCCGCTGGTGATATAGAACAGGATGATAAGGGGAATCGTGAAACCGATTAGCTGGCCACCAAGCAATTTGATAGTCAGCAGGACGCGGATGATTGCGTCAGGGGCGAAGAAACCGAGGAGGATACCGATCAAAATACCCGCGATAAGCTTGAGGATTAACTTCATGAACTGGCTCCGAAAATATTGTTATATAAAAGCTCCATATTTGTGGCATTGCCCGTGATACAAACATTGGGTGGTAGGCAACGCTATGAATGTACAGTTTATTTAACATTAATACCTAAATTGTTGTCACATTTTAGATGATAATATAAACAGTATGCGAAGGGGGTTACTGAGATGCTGCGGACGAGGTATAAAAAAACGGCACCCTTGGGCGCCGTTTTTGCTAACAGGAACTGTGATTACAGGCTGTTAGTGAAAGTACGTGCGATAACGTCACGCTGCTGCTCTGTAGTCAGAGAGTTGAAGCGTACTGCGTAGCCAGATACACGGATAGTTAGCTGTGGGTATTTTTCTGGGTGGTTAGCAGCATCTTCCAGAGTTTCACGCTTAAGAACGTTAACGTTTAGGTGCTGGCCACCTTCGATCTTAGCTGGTGCTTCGATAGCAACTTCACGAGACTCGTACTCACCTAGGTCAGCAGCCGGGATCACCTGGTCAGCTTCGAAACCTGCAGAAGCAGCAACACAGCGAGCTTCGTTAGTTTCAGTATCTAGCAGCCAGATTGAGTTTAGTAGGTCATCGTTAGCTGATTTAGTGATTTGAATACCTTGGATCATGACTTTCTTCTCCGTTTTAAGACTTATCTCTTATGACCTAACCCCTGAGGTTTAAGCCTGATTTTGCAAAATTATGACTATTGAAAAATACGACCGAAAATCGGTTTTTTATGAATAAGTGAAGCCCAGTGAGCAAAAAAGCTTCAACCGCCACAAGCCATATTTTTTAGTAGTTATAATTCGCAATCACCGCTAAAGAGAATGTCGTTAGTTTTTTCGGTTTTCTTGTTGAGTTGCGTATTATATATCTCGCTGACACCAATTGTGTATTGATTTAGATCAAATTACAACAAAAAACCTTAAATATATTCAGGCTATTTTATTGAGCTAGGTCAACTAAGCCGCATATTTATTAGTGTTTAACTAATATTTTATCAATTAAAAAAAATTTGAATGGATCATTTGTAGTAAAATTACATCAAAATGGCGGGCGCTACTCACGTAACCTCGCGGAAAATGTGCGCTTGCCCCGATCAATCTGTAAGCGCTGACGTTGATAAATAACGTACAATCCGTGCTTAAATTGCAAACCTTCAGAGTAGGAAAAAGATGAAATTAATTGGTGCGCACGTATCCGCTGCTGGCGGTGTGCACAACTCTCCAGAGAATTCCAACAAGATCGGCGCCAATGCCTTTGCCTTGTTTACCAAGAACCAGCGTCAGTGGGCGGCCAAGCCGTTGGAGCAAGATGTGATCACCGCGTTCAAGGCCCGTTGCCAGCAATACGGGTTTTCCCCGGATGCGATCCTGCCCCACGATTCGTACCTGATAAACCTTGGTGCGCCAGAGAGTGAGAAGCTGGAAAAATCGCGTAATGCGTTTATTGATGAAATGGCCCGCTGCGAGCAGTTGGGTTTGCACCTGCTCAATTTCCACCCGGGCAGTCACTTGAAGAAAATCCCTGAGGATCAATGCCTGTCCCTGATTGCTGAGTCTATCAATATGGCACACCAAGCCGTGCCGAATGTGGTAGCAGTGATCGAAAACACGGCCGGGCAAGGGAGCAACCTCGGTTGGCGGTTCGAGCAACTAGCCAGCATTATTGAACAGGTTGAGGACAAGTCGCGGGTAGGTGTGTGTATTGATACCTGCCATGCGTTTGCCGCCGGGTATGATCTGCGCAGTGAAACCGCGACGGACAACACCTTTGCTGAATTTGACCAAGTTGTCGGGATGCAATATCTACGTGGTATGCACCTCAATGACTCGAAGGGCGGCCTAGGTAGCCACCTTGACCGCCACCACAGCCTTGGTGAGGGGGAAATAGGTTGGGATTGCTTCCGCTACCTGATGCAAGATAGCCGCTTCGACAATATCCCGTTGGTGCTGGAAACCATCAACCCCGATATCTGGCAGCAGGAAATCGCCACATTGCGGTCGTTTGTCCCTGAATCATTGGCGGTGGCCCAGTAGCTTGCACCGAGGTCTAGACGTGTATGATTTGTCCTACAATGGGGCAAGTTTCACCAAGGTTGGGCGGCGGAAAATGGGTGATTTTATAGGTTTGTAATTAAACCATTGATAAATAATGTTTTTTAACTCTTCAGCAATGTTGGCACTAAGTTTTCATATCTTTATCCAGTGGTTTAGCAAATAGGGTAGGGAAAATGATGAACAGTGAAATGATGATGTTGAGTTACGGTATCTCACGGCTGCCGCAGGCCCACCGCCATATCCAGGGCCGTGGCCATTGGCGAACGCCTGTTACTCCCAAGGCGCGCTACCAAGTCGAATAGTCCTGCACGCTTTCTTCTTCTGCTAATGAAATGCCCCCTCCTGTGCTTTGGCCGGTAGGGGGCTTTGTTTTCTCAACCAAACCCATACAATGGGCACCAAAATAAGATTGAGGAGCAGAGAATGAGCCCGGTATTGAGCTGGCAAGATGTGATTGATGCAGAGCGCCAGAAACCCTACTTCCAACAGGTTGAACAGCATGTTGCCGCCGAACGTGCTGCGGGTAAGGAGATCTACCCACCACAGGAAGATGTCTTCAATGCGCTGGAAGCGACCCCGTTATCGGAGGTCAAAGTGGTGATCCTCGGACAGGATCCCTACCACGGCCCTGATCAAGCGCACGGTTTGAGCTTTTCGGTCCGCCCAGGCGTGAAGATCCCTCCATCCCTAGCCAACATGTACAAGGAGCTAGTAACGGATATTGACGGGTTTACCCCGCCATCCCATGGCTACCTGCAAAGCTGGGCCGAACAAGGGGTATTGCTGCTAAATACGGTCCTGACGGTGGAGCAGGGCAATGCCCATTCTCACGCCAAAATAGGCTGGGAGACGTTTACCGACCGTTTGATTGAGGTTATTGATCAGCATTGTGAGGGCGTGGTTTTTCTGCTGTGGGGAGCGCATGCCCAGAAGAAAGGCAAGAAAATCGATACTGAGCGGCACCATGTACTGCGTTCTGCTCACCCATCCCCCCTGTCTGCATACAGAGGCTTCTTTGGCTGTAAACATTTCTCGCAGACAAATCAGCTATTAAATCAGATGAATAAGCCGACAATAAATTGGTTACTGGAAGATTAATCTTTAATTGTCAAAATGTGTAGGTAATGTAAATTATCTGCACATTAAATAACCAGGATCAAGGTGCGTTTTTCCATCCCTACTTACACTTTTAGTAATGGAGATGACTGGGAGGTTTACGCAATGATGCTGGACGATATTCACACTGAACATGGTTATATATGCCGACTGCTGAAGATACTTCAACAGAAGCTGACTGCAATACGCAACGGGCAAGAGGTCGATTATGGCCTGATCAAAGATATTGTTGATTACCTGCAGAATCATGCCGAGTGTTGCCACCATCCGAAAGAAGATGTGCTTTATCACTATTATCAACAGCACTATGCCGAGCATGTCGGTGAAGTTGAAAGCCTGGAAAAAGAGCATGAAGAGCTGGCAAGGCTGACCCAGGAGTTCGCCGATACGGTCGAGATGATATTGATGGATGCGGTGATCCCGCTTGATGTGTTTGCCGACAAGCTCAATGCTTTTGTTGTCCGCCAGTACGCTCATTTGGAGTTCGAGGAAAAACATATCCTTCCCCTTATCCGCAAGCACTTTACCCAGGATGATTGGCTGGCAGTATCACAGCAGTATGAAGAATGCGATTGTGACCCGTTATTTGGTGTTCAGGTCACCGATCGTTACCGTAACCTTGCGGAGCGGCTACAAGCTTAGCGATCCGTGTATATTGATATATAAAGAAAGAGCCGGCAAAGGCCGGCTCTTTAGTTGATCATTGCTTGTTGATTCAGAAATCAAGATCGTCGTCTGATAAATCCTTGAACATGTCAATATCAGCCAATTCACGGCGCAGTCTTTGCCTGTCTTTCAGCGCTTCAATTTCACGCCACTTGCGTTTTACAGGCTTGCTCCGGGAACCACGTCTTGGTGTTTCAGTTGCAAGAATGTCATCGAATGCATAGCTGTCCATAGAGCACCTCTTCCTTACAATCGGTCCTAATTAAATATCATAGCAAGCCACAAAATAAAATTGATGTGTTTCGCAAATGTTACCCATTGATGAAGTTTTGATGTGCGTAAGATCGCAATGTCAAACTGGTTGTATAAAAAAGCACCAGAAAGTCGTTGCAATGGGGTGTGAGAATGGGATGAAAAAGCAGAATATCGGCCCTAAATTCGCCAGCAAAATGCCAGATAAGCAATATTCATGGCTAGGATATTGATTTTTGCTGGTTATCTTTGCATGATCATCAGCCATCTGCAGTTATACCAAACAAGGTCCTGTCAGCAGGTGGTGCTTTCCTTATGCCTCTTGTTAACATCATGCCAACAAAATAGCTGCGTCAGAGAGCGGTCTGTGGATGCAGGAATATCCTCCGCTGTCTTTTGCCACATAATAAAACTAAGGTTGTAGTAACTGTTTTGCTTACCCGGCAGATTCACGCCAGGTTGGCTGGCGGGCTGTGCCGATATTTTCTGTTTACGGTCAATGGGACCGGTAATCAGCTTATTATTGATTTCTAGAGGGGTAGACGTGTCAAGTCAGATTAACTTTTTGAACGATCTGTTATGGGGCTCCGTGCTCATTTATTTGCTGATTGGCGTTGGCGTGTTCTTTACCTATCGGTTGGGATTCATTCAGTTCCGTCACTTCGGCCACATGTTCAGCGTCATGAAGAACAGTCGTAAGTCGGACAAATCGGGCATTTCATCGTTTCAGGCGCTGTGTACCAGTTTGGCTGCCCGTGTTGGCACCGGCAACATGGCTGGTGTGGCTGTTGCCCTTACCCTTGGTGGCCCGGGAGCCATTTTCTGGATGTGGCTGATTGCCATGTTGGGGATGGCAACGGCTTTTGCCGAGAGTGCCCTGGCCCAGCTCTATAAAACCCGAGATGATGACGGTAACTACCGTGGTGGCCCGGCTTACTATATGGAAAAGGGCCTCGGCATGCGCTGGATGGGGGTGGTGTTCTCCATTTTCCTGATTATCGCCTTTGGCTTGGTGTTTAACTCGGTACAGGCCAACTCAATCACCCAGGCGATGAATGTCGCCTTTGGCTGGAATCCGGCTTACGTTGGTGTCGTGCTGGTGGTGATGGCGGGTGTCATTATCTTTGGCGGCCTGCGTGCCATTGCCCGCACTGCAGAAATATTGGTGCCGGCCATGGCACTGTGTTACCTGTTGTTGGCCCTGTTTATCATGTTTACCAACCTTGGCAAACTGCCTGAGGTGCTAGGTTTGATCTTCCGCAGTGCGTTTGGCCTTGAAGAAGCGGCCTCGGGCGCCTTGGGTTACACCATTGCCCAGGGAATGATAAATGGCCTCAAGCGCGGCTTGTTTTCCAATGAAGCGGGTATGGGCTCTGCTCCTAATGCTGCGGCCTCGGCAACACCGTACCCACCGCACCCTGCTTCTCAGGGCTATGTCCAGATGCTGGGTGTATTCATGGACACTATCGTGATTTGTTCGGCAACCGTGGCCATTATCCTGATGTCGGGCGAGTATGTGCCGCACAGTGAGATCACCGGTATTGAACTGACCCAGCGAGCGCTGAGCTCTCAGGTCGGTGGCTGGGGCGCTATCTTCATTGCCGTTGCTATCTTCTTCTTTGCCTTTACCTCATTGGTGGCGAATTACTCGTATGCCGAGACCAACCTGATCTTCCTTGAGCATAACCACAAGGCAGGCTTGACCGTGTTCCGTATTGTCGTGCTGGGTATGGTGATGTTCGGTGCCGTGGCCGATTTGCCGACCGTCTGGGCAATGGCGGATGTGTCGATGGGGATGATGGCGATTATCAACTTGATTGCGATTGTGCTGCTGTCCGGCACGGTAGTGAAGTTGGCTCGGGACTACAATCTCCAGCTTAAACAGGGCAGGGTACCGACCTTCGACAGTAAGGATTACCCTGAACTGCATGCCCAGTTGGAAGAAGGGATTTGGGATCAGCCGAAAAAGGATTGATAGCCAAGAGCCGCTTGGGTTGGTAGATCCCAACCATCGAATTTAGCGATAACAATAATAGAAAAGACCACGCGTACAACGCGTGGTTTTTTTCTGTCAGGCTGTTAACATCTTAGCTATATAAGATCAAAAGGAAGCTTCCCATGTTAATTGTGGTTTCACCGGCAAAAACACTTGATTACGACTCTCCGTTGGCGACAGAAACCTTTACCCAGCCAGAGTTGACTGACCACTCGGCTGAGTTGATTGAGGTCTGCCGTGAGCTGACGCCAGCCCAGATCGCCAGCCTGATGAAGGTAAGCGATAAAATCGCCGGTTTGAACGCAGCTCGTTTTGCCGAGTGGCAGCCAGAATTTACAACGGAAAATGCCCGCCAGGCGATTTTGGCCTTTAAGGGAGATGTGTATACCGGGTTAGCCGCCGAAACCATGGACGATGCACAGTTTGCCTATGCCCAGCAGCACCTGAGAATGCTATCTGGCCTATATGGCCTGCTACGCCCGCTTGATTTGATGCAGCCGTACCGCCTTGAAATGGGCACCAAGCTGGACAACCCCCGTGGCACGAACCTATACCAGTTCTGGGGGAGTATCATTACCGATAAGGTCAACCATGCATTGGCAGAACAGGGCGATGACATCCTGATCAACCTAGCTTCCAATGAATACTTCAAGGCGGTTAAACCTAAGCAGGTGGCCGGTAAGATCATTACCCCGGTATTCAAAGACTGCAAGAACGGCACCTACAAGGTGATCAGCTTCTATGCCAAAAAGGCCCGTGGCATGATGGCGCGCTACATTATTGATAACCAAGTGGATTCGGTTGAGAAGCTGCAGCAGTTCGATACTGCCGGGTACTATTTTGTGCCGGCTGAGTCGACAGCTACCGAGTTGGTATTCAAGCGCGAAGAGCAATAAGCGCGAAAGCAATATATCGTCGGAATAAAAAACGGGCTGGTAGATACCAGCCCGTTTTGTTTGTCCTTGCGGTAAAAAGCCTTACTTCTTGGCTTTCTTCTTTTTCACTGCCGCTTTCTTTTTCGGATCTTTTTTCTTCTTCTTTTTCACCGTAGCTGGCTTTTTGTGTTGCGGGCGCATGCCTTCAACAAAGCGCTCAGCGACTTCTTCTTTCATGTAACGGCCGACACGCTCAATCATTGCCTGATCGTGTGCCTCAATCAAAGAAACGGCTGTCCCTTTCTTACCTGCGCGGGCAGTACGGCCAATACGGTGTAGGTAGACGTCGGCGGTGCGCGGCATATCGAAGTTGATTACGTGGCTGATATCAGGCAGGTCGATACCACGTGCTGCAACGTCAGTGGCTAGCATGATGTTCACTTCACCCTCGCGGAAACGGCGAATGGTGTTATTACGTGATGCCTGGGCCATCTCACCCTGGATCCAGCAACATGGGATCTGCATTGCCGCCAACTGGTCTCGTAGGGTGGCAAGGCGCTCGCGAGTCTTGACGAAAATGATGGTGCGCTCGGCTTCGCCCTTGAGGATGTTTTCCAGCAATGCCAACTTGTGGGCCATATCATCACAGCGATGGTAGTACTGGTGGATCTTCTTACGCTCGCGGCGTGGCGGCTCGGCATTGACTTCAACCGGCTCGTTCAAAATGGTGTTAGAGAAGTCACGGACACCCTTGCCTTCCAGCGTTGCTGAGAACAGCAAGCTTTGGCGACGCCAGCGACATTCGTTGTGAATACGCTCTACGGCTTTGCCGAAGCCCATGTCCAGCATGCGGTCAGCTTCGTCGAGGATCAGGCATTCGATGGCACGGCAGTCAAAGCGCTCGCTTTCGATGTACTCCATCAAACGGCCCGGTGTCGCTACCACGATATCCTGGGTTTTGCCCAGTAGCTCAGCATGCTCGTCGTAGGAGATCCCGCCAGTGATAGTGAACACCTTCAGTTGGGTATGCTTGGCCAGCGCGCGCGCCTGATCGGCAACCTGGATAGCCAGTTCGCGGGTCGGGGTTAGGACCAATACGCGTGCAGGCCCCGGCTTCTTGCGCGGGAAGTCCTGCAGGTGCTGGATCATCGGCAGAAGAAATGCTGCGGTTTTTCCGGTACCGGTAGGAGCGGACGCCAGAACATCACGGCCATCCAGCGCGTGCGGGATCGCCTCGGCCTGGATCACGGTTGGGCGATCGTAGCCGATATCTTCAATGGCCTGCAGCAGCTCGCTATCTAATTCTAATTCGGAAAAGTCTCTCACCAGTCATTTCTCCTTGGGAACTCAGGGGTATCTTCCGCCTATCGGGGAAGCCTATAGAGCACGTGCAAAATACATAAGGGGCGGCATTATAGAGATAATTGCCGCAACGATCACCGATAAAAGTACAAAAACTTCCGCTAATCGCCAAACCGAATGCTGCAGCCTCGCTACATTTTCAAGTAAAACGCCTTGGTCAGGGCAATAAATGCCTCGCTGTACCCGCCGCTTTGGTGGATCACCAACTGTTCGTTTTGTTGTTCTGATGGGCTTGCGGCCAAAGCGATCAGTAGCCGGGCAGGGGCTTTACGTTCGGTGGTTTTGACTTCGCAGACCCGTTGGCAGTATAGCTGGTGGGCACGGGCAGCTTCGATCAACTGCTCGCCTTCATAAACCGGCAGGATCAGGCTGGCAGTGCCCGTTGGGGCCAGCAGGTGGCTAATGGCTGCCAATAAGTCATGGTGCGACAGGGTATCGGTGTGGCGCGCTGTTGCCCGGGATTGGCAGCCAGCTTGTTCGCCATGGTTGAAGTAGGGCGGGTTGCAGACAATCGCTGCAACACTGCCCGCCGGCTGCTGGCTAGCCCAGCCCTGCACGCTCTGGTGTGCTAACTCGATACGCGACAGCCACGGGGAGTCGGTGAAGTTTTTCTGCGCCGCTGCTGCTGCCCCACTGTCGATTTCAATGGCGGTAATAGGGTTGCCGTTACTGGCTGTGCGCTGCGCACTCATTAATGCGAGCAGGCCACTACCGGTGCCAATATCGAGGATCTGGCCCGATGCGGGTAGCGCTGCCCAGGCGCCGAGCATGACACCATCGGTGCTGACGGGCATGCCGCAGCCATGATCGTTGACGTGGAATTGTTTGAAGGTGAACCCTTTTGCCATGGTGTTGCTGGACCTTGTTGTATTTTTGACCATGGCATTATAGCCCGCCCGAACTGAAATGCAGAATGGTAACCTTCTGTTGAATAGATGTTGCATAGTTATTAATTCTGTTTTTTATCTTTTTTATAATTGGCTTTTATTGGTTTTATACTTCGGCTGAGGTTTTTATTTTGGTGTTATATGCTGGTTTTTGAGTTTCAACTCCAAAGATTATAGTGTTTTTCACTACGATGTTGCTTATTGAGTACTTTTTCGTCATTATGCTGCGAGCAAGGTCACATTCAGGTAATCCTTTTATGTGGCCAAAAAAATAACAAAAGTTACAAATACAGCAGACATAACAAAGAGTGGAAGGTGCAGTTTGAAAAAGTCACTCAGTTTTACCGATATCATGGCGTTAGGTTTTATGACCTTCGCTTTCTTCCTTGGCGCAGGCAATATCATATTTCCGCCGCAAGCTGGCCAGCAGGCTGGTGATCACCTCGTTCCGGCGATGTTCGGGTTCCTGTCAACCGGTGTTACTTTACCGCTTGTAGCCATTATTGCCGTTGCTGTTGCTGGCGGCTGGAAAGGCATGACCCAGGATTTACCGTCCAAAGTCGCGACACTGCTCGCCGTTTTGATTTTTATCGTGATCGGCCCAGCTTTTGCCGCCCCGCGTGCCGGTTTGGTGGCCTACGAAATGGGTGTGAAGCCATTCATTGCCGATGCAGGACAGCTTAGCCTAACTATTTTCTCTATTGTCTTTTTTGGCATTGCGATGTTCCTGTCCCATTCACGCGGCAACCTGGTCGATATGGTCGGTAAATTCCTGACGCCGATCTTGTTCATTGCCTTGGTCGCACTGGCTGTGAGCGTTGTTGCTAACCCGCAGGATGCGATTGAAGCGGCGCGTGGTGATTACATCGATATGCCTTTCCTTAAAGGTTTCGTCGAAGGGTACAACACCCTAGATGCGGTTGCGGCGTTGCTGTTTGGTATGGTGATTGTCGATGCGGTACGCAGCAAAGGTGTGACCGATGAGACGGCAACCCGTAAATACCTGGTGATGGCTGGCCTTATTGCGGCTGCTGGCTTGGCGTTTGTCTACATCTCCCTATTCTACTTGGGCGCTACCAGTGTGAATATCGCAGCCAATGCGTCAAATGGTGGTGATATCCTGGCGATTTACGTTGCGGCACTGTTTGGTCCTGCCGGCCAGATGATGCTGTCACTGATTGTATTGCTGGCGTGCTTGACCACTGTGGTGGGTTTGATCAGTGCGTGTTCTGAATACTTCTCTTCATTGACAAGCTGGTCTTACGAAAAGTGGGCCGTGGTATTGTCAGTAACCTGCTGTGTGGTAGCTAACGTTGGCTTGAACCAGCTGATTGTTCTGTCCCTACCTGCTTTGTTTGCCCTGTACCCAATTGCGATGGCATTGGTGATCCTGACCTTTATCCGCCGTTGGTTGCCAAACCCTGCACTGTCCTACCGTGTAGTTATGTTGGTGGCACTGTCTTTCAGCATGATTGATGCGGCCAAGGTTGCTGGTTTCAATGTTTCGGCCTTCCGTGTACTGCCACTGTTTGACTATGGCATGGCGTGGTTGATGCCAACCTTCGCGGCATTGGTAGTGACTTACTTTGTTGGCTCGCAGAAAGCCGTTAAGCAAGCACAGCAAGAAGGCCAAGCGGTTTAACCGTCAAAATGCCTTAAAGCATGTAGCAAAAAGGGATGCCTCGGCATCCCTTTTGTCTTTTTGTCTTTGTGCGCGTGCCCAGAGCAAGGTAGTACTGCGGTAGCGTTATAGCGTTTCGCTGTACTCGGTAAGGATTTGCTCGCACCAGGTGGTGATACGGTCGTCACTCAGTTCGTACTGGCTGTCTTCATCCAGTGCCAGGCCAACAAATAGCTTTCCGTCATCGGTCAAGGCCTTTGACGCTTCGAATTCATAGCCTTCGTTGGGCCAGTAGCCGACAAACTGGGCACCAGTAGGCAGCAGTTTTTCGTGCAGCATGCCCATCGCATCGAGGAACCACTCGGTGTAGCCTTCCTGATCACCAAGGCCGAACAGGGCGACAGTTTTGCCTTCCAGGCTCAGGCCGTCCAGTTGCTCCCATACGGCTTCCCAATCTTCCTGTAACTCACCGAAATCCCAGGTTGAAATACCCAGGATCAGCATGTCGTACTGGTTCATCGCAGTGATGTCTGCTTCTTTGATATTATGTAAATCAACCAGTTCGGCACCGATGCAGTCGCGGATTTTCTCCGAGGCCATTTCGGTATAGCAGGTGGTTGAGCCGTAGAATAAGCCAATCTTCATGCTGCTTGTCCAATGTGTAACGAATAAATGATAGGGGATTCTACCTAGCTTGGGCGGTCTTGACTATTTCTGAGTGATTGAGTCAGAAATTCCTGTTGCAAACAGGCTGGTTCGTTACATTTGCAGGGAAATCGTCTACCATTGAGTACTGTGTATTTATCCATGTGTTTTATGGGCAATGCTTCATGAGCTTTTGTTCATGGCCATTGGCCTGAAACGAACACCGAGGTTGTAGTGGAAAACGATGAAGTGATCATCGAGCGGTTTCTCGATGCGATGTGGATGGAGCGGGGGTTATCTGAAAATACCCTGATGTCCTACCGCAATGATCTGAAAAAGCTGGAAAACTGGCTCAAAGACCAAAGCCTGACTCTAGAAAAGGTGTCGACCGACGATCTACAGCGCTACCAGCAGTGGTTGTTTGATGCCGATTATAAACAGACGTCTCGAGCCCGGATGGCATCGGCTATCCGCCGTTTGTTCCAGTACTTGAACCGGGAAAAGATGCGTGAGGACGATCCCAGTGCCATGCTGGTTAGCCCCAAGCTACCTAAGCGCCTGCCGAAGGATATTACCGAAGAGCAGGTCGATGCCTTGCTGTCGGCTCCCGATCCCAATGATCCGATAGAGCTCCGTGACAAGGCAATGCTGGAGTTGCTCTATGCTACCGGCTTGCGTGTTACTGAGTTGGTGAGCTTGACGATGGAAAATGTCAGCCTGCGCCAAGGGGTGGTTCGCGTGATTGGTAAAGGTAATAAGGAGCGTTTGGTGCCGATGGGGGAAGATGCTATCGATTGGATTGAGCAATTCTTGCAAAGCGGCCGCCCGCAACTGCTAGGGGAGAAAAGCTCCGATGTGGTCTTTCCGAGCAAACGTGCCAAACAGATGACCCGCCAAACATTCTGGCACCGGATCAAGCATTATGCCGTCAAGGCGGGTATCGATGGCGATACCTTGTCGCCGCACGTGATGCGCCATGCCTTTGCGACCCATTTACTCAATTACGGTGCAGACCTTCGGGTCGTACAGATGCTACTCGGCCACAGCGATTTATCGACCACCCAGATCTACACCCACGTTGCGACTGAGCGGCTCAAGCAGCTTCATGAGGCGCACCATCCACGAGCTTAGGTGGGTTTGTACCAGTATTGCAATATAAGTCAGCCTGCATCTGCTTGATACTTGGGTATATACTAAAGGGGTTGAGATATTTTGCGGAATGTGAAATTTTTTTGCACTACAAGGGTCATATAGTTCACCAGTAGTGAAGGGTGCTGGCGGTATGCGTCACAGTCCGGCACAAACTTATTATTTTAAAGGAAAGAGTCGCATGCACTTTTTGGGTCGTACATTACTTGCAACCGCAGTGGCAATGACAGCCTTCACGGCATCAGCCAAGCCAGATGAAGCAGCAATTACCAGCAAGTTGAGCAAGCTGGGATTGGTGCCGGTTACTATCAGTGCTTCGCCACTACCAGGGCTCAATGAAGTCGTGACAGAGCGTGGTATTGTCTATGTTTCTGATGATGGTGGCTATTTCTTGGCGGGTCATTTGTATCAGGCAACAGGCGCCGAGCCGGTAAACCTAACCGAGCAGAAGATGGCCAAACTGAACAAGGCTAAACTGCAAGGCATGGAAGATGAGATGATCGTCTATCCTGCTAAAGACGAAAAATATGTGGTGACCGTCTTCACCGATACCAGCTGTGGCTACTGCCGCAAGCTACACAGCGAAATGCAGGCGTATAACGATGCCGGTATCACCATTCGCTACCTTGCGTTCCCGCGTGGCGGTGAGCGCTCGCGCAACTTTGGTGAAATGGGTGCCATCTGGGGAGCCAAAGACCCAGCCAAGGCGATGGATCAGGCCAAAGGAGGCACCTTCAACCCAACCGGTATCGAACAGCAGGGCGATCTGGTGATGAAGCATTACCAGTTGGGTGTTGAGATGGGCGTTTCTGGAACCCCTGCGATGATCCTAGAAGATGGCACCATGCTACCGGGTTACCAGCCAGCGCCAATGTTACGCCAGATGTTGGATAACCGTAGCTAAATTGACTTTATCTCTCGATAAATGGTCTTAAAGCCCTGGTATTACCGGGGCTTTTTTATGGCTGAATTTCTATTGCCCGCTCTGGCCCAGCGCCTATAATGGCTAGATGCGCATATGCCAAAGTCTCCTTTAACTTATCCCTGCCAAATAGATAATTCTAATGATTGAAATTAAACGCCGCCCAGAAGCCGACACCAGCCAATTTAGCGAAGCGACCCCTCCCATTTTGCAGCGGATCTATGCCGCCCGGGGGATTAGTAGCGAAGCAGAGCTAGAGCGTGGAGTGCGTGGCCTGCTGGGATATAACCAGTTGCATGGCATCGAGCCGGCGGTGACGTTGCTCAAACAGGCACTGGCTGAGCAGCGCCGTATTATCGTCGTAGGGGATTTCGATGCCGATGGGGCAACCAGTTCGGCGTTGTCGGTGCTGGCATTACGCATGCTTGGCAGCCGTAATGTCGATTACCTGGTGCCTAACCGCTTCGATGATGGTTATGGCCTGAGCCCGGAGGTGGTTGAGCAAGCTGCCGAACGGGGTGCCGAGCTGATCATGACGGTGGATAACGGTGTGTCCTCTATTTCAGGGGTGGCGGCAGCGAAAGAGCGCGGGATGCAGGTGCTGGTGACCGACCACCATTTGCCGGGGGATACCCTGCCGGAAGCGGACGCGATCGTTAACCCGAACCTGAACGAATGTGATTTTCCGTCCAAGGCGCTGTGCGGTGTGGGCGTGGCCTTTTACCTGATGCTGGCTGTTCGGGCATCGCTGCGCGAGGACAACTGGTTTGCCGAGCAGGGTTTGCCAGAACCTAACTTGGCCGAGCTATTAGATTTGGTTGCCTTGGGAACAGTGGCTGATGTCGTGGCATTGGACGGCAACAACCGAATTTTGGTCCACCAGGGTCTGCAGCGCATCCGCGCGGGTAAGTGCCGGCCTGGGATCCGCGCCTTGATTGAAGTGGCTAACCGCGATCCAGCTCGTTTGGTGGCAACGGATTTGGGGTTTGCCTTGGGGCCGAGGATCAATGCTGCCGGGCGATTGGACGATATGTCCTTTGGGGTTGAGTTGTTACTGTGTGACAACATCCAGGCCGCGCGCCGGATGGCGACCGAGCTGGATGCCTTGAACCAAACCCGTAAGGAAATCGAACAGGGTATGAAGGAGGAAGCGGTCGCGATTTGCGAGCGCCTCAAGTTCAACCAGCAGGATATGCCTTATGGTTTAGCCCTGTTCCAGCGTGATTGGCACCAAGGGGTCATAGGTATTCTGGCTTCGAGGATCAAGGAGCAGTACCACCGCCCAGTCATTGCCTTTGCTGATGCGGGAAATGGTGAAATTAAAGGGTCGTGCCGCTCGATCCCCGGCTTGCACATGCGGGATGTCCTTGATCTGATAGATACCCAGAATCCGGGGATGATCCTCAAGTTTGGTGGCCACGCCATGGCGGCAGGGTTGACCATTCCCGAACCCAAGCTCGAGGCATTCAGCCAAGCATTTGACCAAGCCGTGCGCGCCGAACTCGACGAAGATGCCTTGCGTGGCGTATTGCTCAGCGATGGCGAGTTGATGCCACAGGAGCTCAACTTGCAGACGGCAGAAGTACTGCGTGCCGGTGGGCCATGGGGACAGCAGTTCCCTGAGCCAATGTTCGATGGCCGGTTTCGATTACTGCACCAGAAATTGGTGGGCAGCAAGCACCTGAAGATGATGCTCGAGCCGCTGGCTGGTGGTAGCGTGATTGATGCGATTGCCTTTAATGTGGATGTCCGCCGTTGGCCGGATGCCTCGGTTCAGCAAGTAGAGTTGGCCTACCGCCTTGATGTCAACGAGTTCCGCGGCAACCGCAGTGCCCAGTTGCTGGTAGAGCACATCACAGCGCTTTAGCCTGTTCTCGGCCGTTTTTAACCCGAGATCTCATTTGATCTGGCAGGCCAAATAGGCTTTGTCAGTCCTCCTGTGACGGGGATGCTTACTGAAATATGGCTTCTCTGTTACCGGCGGCTTTTTTGTGATCGGGTTAATAAAATAAATTCACCGTTTCCCTTCCCTTTTCCCTGTATATTCTATCTACAATTCGATAGAATCCTCCGGTTATGTCCATTTCGGCTATGAAGAGTGGCAATGTTCGAGATTAATCCTATTAAAAACCGACTTGAGGATGTATCAGCGCGTACTGACATCCTTAGGGGGTACCTTTGACTATGATGCCAAGAAAGAGCGTCTAGAAGAGGTCAATGCAGAATTAGAGCAACCTGATGTATGGAATGAGCCAGAGCGCGCACAGGCGCTGGGCAAAGAGCGTTCATCATTAGAAGCGATTGTTGATACCATCGATCAGTTGGACCAAGGCGTTGAAGACGTTGAAGGTCTGCTGGAACTGGCGGTGGAAGAAGAAGACCAAGAGACGTTCGACGAGATTGAACCAGAACTCGCTGAGCTAGAGGGCAAACTGGCCAAGCTTGAGTTCCGTCGTATGTTTTCTGGCGATCACGATAGCTCTGACTGCTACATCGACCTGCAGGCAGGTTCGGGCGGTACAGAAGCACAGGACTGGACATCGATGATGCTCCGCATGTACCTGCGCTGGGCAGAAGCCAAAGGCTTCAAGACCGAAGTGATCGAAGTATCAGAAGGTGATGTGGCTGGCCTGAAGTCGGCAACAGTCCGTATCAGCGGTGAGTACGCTTACGGCTGGTTACGTACCGAAACCGGTGTACACCGCCTAGTACGTAAGTCACCATTTGATTCAGGCGGCCGCCGCCATACGTCTTTCTCTTCTGCGTTTATCTACCCGGAAGTGGACGATAATATCGATATCGATATTAACCCTTCTGATCTGCGTATTGACGTATACCGTGCCTCGGGTGCCGGTGGTCAGCACGTTAACACCACCGAATCGGCGGTACGTATTACCCACGTACCAACCAATACCGTGGTGCAGTGTCAGAACGACCGTTCTCAGCACAAGAACAAAGATCAGGCGATGAAGCAGTTGAAAGCAAAACTGTTCGAGCTTGAGATGCAAAAGCAGAATGCTGAGAAGCAGGCCAACGAAGACGCCAAGTCTGACATTGGCTGGGGTAGCCAGATCCGTTCTTACGTGCTGGATGACTCCCGTATTAAAGATTTACGTACCGGGGTGGAAAATCGTAACACCCAGGCCGTACTTGACGGCGATTTAGACCGTTTTATTGAAGCCAGCCTGAAATCAGGTCTGTAACCGACTCCGGTTAAAACATTTAAGGGTTAACCCATGACTGATCAATTACAAGATGAGAATAAGCTGATTGCTGAACGTCGCGCGAAATTGGATAAAATCCGCGAAAAATGCAAGGCAAACGGCCACCCGAATGATTTCCGTCGCGATAGCCTAGCGGCAGATCTGCAGGCTAAATACGGCGAGCTAAGCAAAGAAGAGCTTGCTGAAGCCGGTCACGTAGTGGCAATTGCTGGCCGTATCATGGCTAAGCGTGGTCCATTCCTGGCTATCCAAGACGTTTCTGGCCGCATTCAGGCATACGCCGACAAGAATGTTCAGAAAGAGCTGAAAGAGAAATACGCTGGCCTTGATATCGGTGACATCATCGGTGTTAAAGGTGCCCTGCACAAGTCAGGCAAGGGTGATCTTTACGTGAACATGGACGAGTACGAGCTGCTAACCAAAGCACTGCGTCCTCTACCAGAGAAGTTCCACGGTCTGACTGACCAGGAAATGCGTTACCGTCAGCGTTACGTTGACCTGATCGTGAACGACGATTCTCGCAACGCGTTCATCATCCGTTCTAAACTGGTAGCGGCAATCCGTAACTTCATGATGTCGAAAGGCTACCTTGAAGTTGAAACGCCAATGATGCACGTGATCCCTGGCGGTGCGACGGCGCGTCCGTTCATCACCCGTCACAATGCGCTGGATATCGATATGTACCTGCGTGTTGCTCCTGAGCTATACCTGAAGCGTTTGGTTGTGGGTGGTTTCGACCGTGTTTTCGAGATCAACCGTAACTTCCGTAACGAAGGCCTATCGCCTCGCCACAACCCAGAATTCACCATGATGGAATTCTATCAGGCATACGCGGACTACAAAGATCTGATGGATCTGACCGAAGAAATGCTGAGCACGGTAGCAATGGATGTACTGGGTTCAACCTCGATGCCTTACGGTGACGAGACGGTTGAGTTCGGTGGCACTTACGCACGCATGAGCATGTTCGAGGCGATCAAACACTACAACCCGAACCACGAGCAAATCCAGGCCCTAACAGAAGAAGATCTGCAGAACCGTGAGCTGATGGTGTCTATCGCCAAGTCTGTTCACGTTGAAGTGGAAGATTTCTGGACCTGTGGTCAGCTGCTTGAGGAAATCTTCGGTGAGACGGCTGAGCCTAAACTGATCCAGCCAACCTTCATCACTGGCTACCCAGCGGACATCTCACCACTGGCT
Source organism: Photobacterium rosenbergii (assembly GCF_003026455.1). Taxonomy (GTDB): domain Bacteria; phylum Pseudomonadota; class Gammaproteobacteria; order Enterobacterales; family Vibrionaceae; genus Photobacterium; species Photobacterium rosenbergii. The sequence continues at coordinate 50,069 of NZ_PYMB01000018.1, read as the reverse complement.
CGCCGTAGCGATGACAACCCGTTCTTCACAGACCGTTTCGAGTTCTTCATCGGTGGCCGTGAAGTGGCGAATGGCTTCTCTGAGCTTAACGATGCAGAAGATCAGGACGCACGTTTCAAGGCACAGGTTGAAGCGAAAGACGCAGGTGATGACGAAGCTATGTTCTACGATGCAGACTATATCACTGCGCTAGAGCACGGCTTGCCGCCAACAGCTGGTCAAGGTATCGGTATCGACCGCCTGGCAATGCTGTTTACCAATACTCACACGATCCGTGACGTGCTGTTGTTCCCGGCAATGCGCCCGCAGAACAACAACGCATAAGCCTCGCTTATCGTGATTGATGAAGCCACCCTACGGGGTGGCTTTTTTTTGGTTTCCAATAATAAAATCGGTGGAAAAATGTTCATATAATGAATTTTTGGATGTGACAAAGCACACGTTTTACGTAATTGATAACCTTGTAGGCAAAGCAATAAGTCGCCACACATTCTGCTATTCATATTGTGAATAAGTTGCCGTTTTGCTTGGGGTTTGGTGTTTTGTTTTGTGTTTTTAATTTTATGTTAGTGATTGATTTTGTGTTTCAACTGTAGCTAAATTGTAAAAATTGTTCTTTTAAGTTTGTCTTGGCTGTGTAAAATGACGCCCAATCTCGCGATAGACAGCGGGAATAGGAAGTAAACAGAGTTTTTACAAGCACAACAGACTGGAGATGGACGATGAAGAAATCGCTATCAGGAAAGATATTTACAGGCTTGTTTGCCGGCCTGATCCTCGGTACGGCAATTCAGTACCTGTTTAACGGCGTGACCTTGATGGATACTTATGTGCTCGGCCTAGCGGAAGGTGCTGGCGGCATGTTTGTTTCACTGATCAAACTCTTGGTTGTTCCTTTGGTGTACGTGTCGATTGTGTGCGGCATCGTTGAACTGAAAGACATCACTGCATTTGGTCGCCTTGGTGGTAAAACTTTTGCTCTATACATTATCAATACCATTATCGCGATTACGGCGGCCTTGACCATAGGTATGATTTTCCAGCCGGGCGCGGGTGCGAACTTGGCAGGGACAGTGACAGAGTCAGTGCAACTGACCACGACCGAAACGCCGGATATTTTCTCGCTGATTGTTAACATCGTACCAAGCAACCCGGTGCAAGCTTTTGCTAACGGCGACATGCTGCAGATCATCTTCATGGCTATTCTGACAGGCTTGGCTATCCAGGCGCTGGATACCCGTGGCGGCCCCGCGATCAAAACGTTCAAAATGGCCAACGAAGTGATGATGAAACTGGTTGGTCTGGTAATGAGCCTAGCGCCATTTGGTGTGTTTGCCCTGATGATCCAGTTGGGTGCGACATTGGATGCTAATACCCTGATGTCGGTTGCCGGTTATGTGGCGTTGGTTGTATCGATGCTGGTGTTCTGGATTTTCTTCTTCTACCCAATGATGGTTGGCCTAACAACAGGTATCAAACCAAGTGCGTTCCTGCGCCATACCCGCGAGCAAATTCTGTTCTCGCTATCTACTGCAAGCTCGAATGCAACCATTCCGGTCACTATGCGTACCCTGACTGACAAGATTGGCGTATCCAAGTCGGTAGCGGGCTTTGGTGTTCCATTGGGCGCGACCATGAACATGTCTGGGGTTTCTATCTACATCGCATTGGCCACTCTGTTCGTAGCGAATGCGTTCGGCCAGCCAATCAACAGCGCTGATATCTTTACCCTTGGCCTGACTATCCTGCTACTTTCAATCGGTGCTGGTGGCGTACCAGGCGGCGGTGTGGTAATGGTTGGTGTACTCCTTCACCAACTAGGCCTACCACCTGAAGGTTTGGCGATCATTGCTGCGGTTGACCGAATCAATGATATGTTCTGTACCAGTTCAAACGTTGTTGGTGACACTGCTGTAAACACCATTGTTGCCAAGTCAGAGAATGAGATTGGTACAGCAGAAACAGAGGCCCAGGGTGAACAGGTGACTGTTAGCTAACGCTTTGTTGTAAAAGTATGAAATATGAAAGCGCCTGCGGGCGCTTTTTTTATTTGCGTCCAAAATTTCTTCCATCCGCCAGACTTGACTACAATTTTAATATTAAATTAATTGCGCATTAGTTAAATCGTGGTAGTTAGCTGGCGGCGGCCTTGCCGTTAACAAGGGGTATCTTTGCGCTGGGTATGACTTATCAGCTAACAGGCTTGCTCTGGCCGGAAGGGATTGCAGATGAAAAGAATACAGGGAAACAACGCTGTCTTGGGAACATTGGTGATATTGGGGGGAGGGACCCCAACATGGATCAAGGTGCTGGAGAAAGCGGGCTGGGCTTGCCATCGCTGTTACGATCTCCGGGCGGCAGAGTCACTGATGTTGGAACTTGGGCCGTGTATTGGTGTTGTTGATCTCACCCGTGATGATTTTAGCCTGCAGGGGGTTGCTGGACTGGTCAACCGCAATAAGCAGGTGCGTTGGTTAGCGTTGGTACAGGAGCGACAATTAGCCCATGATTCTATCTGCCAGTTCATTGTGAATTTCTGTATTGATTATTTCACCGATCCAGTGCCTGAATCCCAACTGCTTGATACGATCGGGCACCAATTAGGTATGCTCCATCTTGAGCACCGGGTGTGGCCACAACTTGGCGTGTTTGGCCAATCCGGCTTGCAAGGAGAGCAGGCGGCGATGAAAAAGTTGCGCAACCACGTGAAGCGCATCGCAATGGCTGATGTGCCTGTCCTGGTTCAGGGGGAAATCGGTACCGGTAAAGAATTGGTTGCCCAGGCAATCCATCAAGCCTCCACTCGGGGCAAAGGGGCGTTTGTCAGCGTCAATTGCGAATCCCTACCTGAGAGTTGGATGGTCGAAACCAGTACAGGCAAGCCTGAACAATGTTGCCTTGAAGCCGCCGATGGTGGCGTGCTGTTTTTGGATGAAATTACCCAGCTTGATCTTCCTCGCCAGCAAGAATTGGTTCGTCTGCTTGAAGATGAGGCCTTTATAACCGAAACGGGCCGAAAGGTCTCGGCAGATATCAGGTTGATAGTCTCTACCCGTTATAGCCAAGAAGAGTTGTTGGAATCTGGACTTCTGAGTGAGGAGCTCTATTTCCGCCTCAATGCCCTTGGTGTGATGGTACCGGCCCTGCGCGAGCGGGGTGAGGATATCGTGTTGTTGGCTGAGTTTTTTATGCTGAAATTTGCCCGCCAATACAACAGCCCAGTCAAACAACTCTCACCGGAAGCAGGCCAGTTGTTAGCCAGTTATTCATGGCCTGGTAATGTCAGGGAGATGATTGGCCATATCAAGAGGGCGATATTGTTGGCCGATGACAAGGTGCTTGAAGCGGATCATCTCGATTTGCCAAGGATCATGGATGACAAGCAGAGCCTGAAGAAAATCCGGGCGGACTCTGAACGGGGGGCGATCCTCGCTGTGCTTGAAAACAACAAGGGCCAGATTTCAGCTGCCGCGAGGGAGCTTGGCGTATCAAGGGCAACCATGTACCGGTTACTCAATAAGCATGATCTTGTTCCGCCGCCCAAGCACTTTCGCCAAGGCTGAGCCGGAGCCTTGCTCTGCCATTTATCTCTATGTAGGTAATTCATTCATATTTCATTGCTATCTGGGGATAAATGCAGGAGATTGTTGTTTTTATCGCCAGCGGCAAGGTAAGTGGTTGTTTTGTAATCACGGCTTGTTACAATAAACCCATATTTCACATCTTCATAACTTATTACCGGAGGAACTGATATGCAAAGTAGTATCTTGATGTCGCACACCTGTTCATTCGGTGATACCTGCGCCAAACCAAATCATTAACGGCAATCCGCTGTGTAAATGGGCCGCGGATTTCTGTCGCGGCTAGTTAAGTTTTGCTTATGTTGTCAGCCTGAACGGCAGGATCTGTGTCCCTCTTATTAACTATTAAATTAATTGGAGAGCACTATTATGCGCCACTCAGTCTATTTACGCCTTGCAGTCTTTCTTGTTCAACTCGATGTCAAACGTGAGGACGCGCTATGGCGGCGAGAACACCGTCGTATTCAAATCAACTTGCCATATCACCTATCAGAGCACTTGCTCAAAGATATGGGGATAGATAAAGACCACCGTATCTCCCAAGATCTCTTGGCGACATCAGCTGGTCGTAAGGTGCGTCATTTGAGACGGGAATACAAATCTAGACTTGTCACGTAACGCTTCCCCCCGTAAATCGCTTGCGGGGGGAAGGAAATATGACCAACTGTTAGCAACAGGTATCAGCCGTCACGGCTTGTAACATTTACCAACGCTTTGCGACGAATGTGGCCTAGAGCCCATGTGGAGGGTTAGGTAAAGTAGCCGGGCATCAACAAAGGTGTCTACCTAAGTTGGTTGAGCTAATGTTTTTCGGCCCCCGTATTACGGGGGCTTTTTTTTGTCTTTAGTTTGCTGTTGAGAACGATGGTTGGCCTACGGGCAAGGGTTGGAGTATTGGGTTCCGACTTCTTGGAGATCCTGCAGAGCGTCTTCGGTCAACGTGACATCTAGGCTGTCGATGTTGGCGTTAAGCTGCTCAAGGGTCGTCGCCCCGATGATATTGCTGGCAACAAAGGGGCGCTGGTTGACGAAGGCCAATGCCATTTGGGCCGGATCCAGCCCATGTTTGTGTGCAACGTTGACATAGGCTTCGGTAGCAGCAATGCCCTGCGGCTTGAAATAACGTGAGAAACGCTCGAACAAGGTACAGCGTGCGCCTTCTGGACGAGCGCCATTGAGGTATTTACCACTGAGGGTACCGAATGCGAGCGGTGAGTAGGCTAGTAGTTCGACCCCTTCGTGGTGGCTGATTTCCGATAGTCCCACTTCAAAGCTGCGGTTGAGCAGGTTATAGGGGTTCTGGATAGTGACAACCCGTGGCAAATTGTGTTTTTCTGCCAGGCGCAGGAACGACATCACGCCCCACGGGGTCTCGTTGGACAGGCCGATATAGCGGATTTTCCCAGCCCGGACCAATTCGTCCAATGCGGCAAGCGAGTCGGTCAGGGTGACCCCGGAATGATCTTCCTGGTATTGGTAGTTGAGTTGGCCGAAGCAGTTGGTTTCGCGCTGTGGCCAGTGAATTTGGTACAGGTCGATATAGTCGGTTTGCAACCTATTGAGGCTAGCTTCAACGGCATCATGGATATTGCGCCGGTCGAGAGCCATCTCAGGCCGGATATACGGCGTATTCCGCGGCCCCGCCACTTTAGTCGCCAGCACCACTTTGTCCCTATTGCCGGTCTTTTTCAACCAGTTACCGATATAGGTCTCAGTTAACCCTTGGCTTTTAGCATTGGGGGGAACGGGATACATTTCTGCGGTATCGATAAAGTTGATCCCGCGTTCAAAAGCCAAATCAAGTTGGCTATGGGCCTCTTGCTCGTTGTTCTGTTCACCGAAGGTCATGGTACCGAGGCAGATTTTGCTGACCTCAAGGTTCGAGTGTGGGATCTTGTGGTATTTCATTAGCCCTCCTTGGACTCAGCAGATGTTCTTTTTTCGACTATAGCGCGAGTTCAATAGTGTGAGAAGTCCCACAACACCCTACCGAGTCTCTATCCTGACCTTGCTGGGAGGATGATTGTGACCAATAGTTAAGCTGTATTGGGCTGTTTTATTGGGTAATGTTGGGGAGAGGCGAAATGAAGCTGTCACAGCTTAAGCACTGGACAAAAGCAGGTAACGGGGCCATCCCTGCGTGTATCCTGACGAGTTATGCTGGTTGCTCCGATTACTTGATAGAGGTCGAGTATAAACATCACCTTGAGCCGCTAAAGACCGATGGCGGCGAGATGGTCAAGTTCCAGTCGATTGAACAGGCGGGGGATCTATTACGGCCTCTTGGGATCACCAGTGTGACCCTCAGGGTTATCGATCCCTATGATGAGTTCTCGCCGGATGGCCAGGTAAGTAGCTGCCGGGAAGATATGACAATCGCACTTTAGGGAAGATTTAAAGAATCAGCCGTTGGCTAAAGGATAAAATACTTTTCCAGCAGGCCTGCCGTAAACTGGGTCTTGAGGTAGAAGCCTCGCGGCAGGGTTTTGATCGGCTGGCCATTGGCACCATAGGCTTCTGTCAGCGCTTTGCTGTTGGCCGCTTTCGGGCGTAACTGTAGCACTTCGCCGTGACGCGCTGTGATTTGTTCAACCTGGCCTAGCACTATCATATCCATCAATTCTTCCCAATCTTGCCGGAGTTGCTGTTCTTCCTCTGGCGATGGGCTCCATAACAGTGGCGAGCCGACATGGCGATCAGCTAAAGGAATATCCCGTTCACCTTCAACCGGGATCCACAGTACACGGGCAAGTTTGTGGCGGATATGGCTGTTTTCCCAGCGTAAGCCGTGTAACCCAATCAGAGGGGCAACACAGACAAAAGTCGTTTCTAACGGCTTGCCATGATACCCCACCGGAATTGTCTTGAGCTCAATGCCAAGTTCGGCAAAGTCGGGTACCGGCTTGCTGCCGGCTGTGGCGCCAAGGTGCCATTCAAGCAGTTGCCCCACCCAGCCTTTATCACGTCGAAGATCGGCGGGAACGGTGATATTTGCCATGTGCGCCAGCTCACCGAGGGTCATCCCGGCCAGTGCATTGGCTCGCGTCAATAGTTCCTGTTCTGTCTTCGGCGTCGGTTGCATGGTGTCTACCTTGTTAATGGCAGGCGATCCTACCATAGCTGCATCCGAGGATCCTATTATCTAGTTATCCACAGCTAAATGGGCGAAAAAACTTTATTTGGTTGAATATGTGTTTTTATACAGGGGTTGGTTGCTAATTTGACCAGTTGTGTGATGGTTTTTTGAGTGGTTGCTGCTTTTTGATGTGGATAAAATGATGGCTGGTTGATCTTTGACCGATCTAAAGTTGTGGCAGAAATGATCTTGTCACAATTGAGTGTGAACATTAATTAAATTGTAATTAAGCTATGTTTATAAAGGTTTTTTTATTGGGTTGAGGTGGTTTTTTATGACATGCCTACTATCAAGTATGGAACAGTAACCCGCTGGATTGACGGCTTCTTCACAATTCTATCCACAGAAATCGTGTATAAATGTGGGCTGGGTCTCATTGTGGTGTTTATAAAGTAGCCAGAAGTCAAAAGTTATCCAGATTATGAGGCTTGGCTAGGAAAATAGAAGGATAAATAACAATGTTTGTTTACCCATTGGGTTGTCTGTGAAAAAATCACTATTAATAGAGATTTAATTGAGGTCGTCCAGTGATTGATGGCGATGGGTACCGCCCAAATGTGGGTATTGTGATCTGTAATAGCCATGGCCAAGTATTCTGGGCTCGACGATATGGACAACATTCCTGGCAGTTTCCGCAAGGTGGTATAGACGAGGGTGAGACGCCTGAACAAGCTATGTACCGGGAACTCTACGAGGAAGTAGGGCTAACCAAGAAGGATGTACGTATTGTGGCGTCAAGCCGCCATTGGCTTCGCTACAAGTTACCCAAGCGACTGGTGCGCTGGGATTCTAAGCCAGTTTGTATCGGGCAAAAGCAGAAATGGTTTCTGCTCAGTCTAGAGTGCGATGAGTCAAAGGTGAACATGCAGCGTGGCAGCACACCTGAATTCGATGGTTGGCGTTGGGTCAGCTATTGGTATCCGGTGCGTCAGGTTGTGTCCTTCAAGCGAGATGTTTATCGCAGAGCATTAAAAGAATTTGCTGCCATAGCCATGCCTTTTAAAGAGCGCAAAGAACGAAAAAAGCGCCGGGGCAAACGCGGCTAGGCCAGTTGGTAGGGAGCGGGGCGGATTATGCTGACGCAACTAAGAGAAATTGTTGAAAAGGTGGCGACTGCCCCGAGTCTGCTTGATGCCCTGGAACAACTGGTGATCAGCACCTGCAAGGCAATGAAAACCGAGTGTTGTTCGGTGTACATTGCTGATCAGCAGCGACAGCGTTTTACCTTGATGGCAACCAAGGGGCTAAGAAAGCCCCACCGTCATGTCGGCCTGCCTTTTGGGCAGGGCCTTGTGGGGTTGGTTGCCGATAGGGCCGAACCAATCAATGTCGCCGACGCGCGGCATCACCCCCATTTCAAACATCTTCCCGGGATCGGGGAAGAATCTTTCAGTTCCTTTTTTGGTACCCCTATTATTCACCAGCGCCAGGTCTTGGGTGTTTTGGTTATCCAGCAGCGTGAGCAGCGCGAGTTCGATGAAAGCGAAGAGTCGTTTATGGTTACCCTGGCGGCGCAGTTGGCAGTGTTGCTGGCCCATGCCAAAGCGCAGGGGATGTGGCCGGATCAACATAACGGCTTGCATTTGGTCGGTTCGGCGGCATCGACCGGTGTCGCGGTTGCCCGTGCTTGGTGGGATGATAATCAACCTCGGTTAGAGTTGGTCTCCCCTGCCTCCTGTTTGGATCGGGAGGAAGAGCAAGAACGGCTGAGTATTGCCATCGAACTGGCGAGTGCTGAATTCCGTCGCCTGCGCAAGCGCTTCGATAGTGAGTTGCACAAGGAAACGCTGGCAATTTTCGACTTGTTTAGTCACCTGCTCAATGATCCTATGCTGCGCAAGGATCTGTTCCACAAAATCGCGGGTGGTGACTTGGCAGAGTGGGCGATTCGCCAAGTGGTCGAAACCTATTCTGCCCGTTTTGCCAATATGGAAGATGCCTATCTCAAAGAACGGGCACAAGATATCCGTGAGCTCGGCCAGCGCCTGCTGTTCTTTTTGGCTAATGAAGAAGTTACCGAGCATGCTTGGGATGAACCGGTGGTGTTGCTGACCCGCGAGTTGACTGCGGCCATGCTAGCCAGTGTGCCACGCGATAAATTGGCTGCCGTCGTTTCTCAAGAAGGGGCGGCTAACTCCCATGCTGCGATACTCTCAAGGGCGCTTGGGATCCCTGCGGTCATGGGCGTTGATTTTGTACCGGAGAAAATTCATAACAGTCAGGTTATTGTTGATGGCTACCGGGGCGATCTTCTGGTCAACCCAAACCGCCATGTGCTGGCTGAATACCTCCGCCTACAGAAGGAAGAGCAAGAACTAGCCGCTGTGGTTGAGACCGGACTGGATAAACCGGCGGCGACGCTGGATAACGAGCGGATCAATATTTTCCTCAATGCCGGTCTCAGTGCCGATACCAGTATCGCAGTTAACCGAGGTGTTGATGGCGTGGGTTTGTACCGTACAGAGGTGCCTTTCTTGCTGCAGCGTAGTTTCCCTTCTGAGGAAGAGCAAACCCAGCAATACCAGTCGATCCTCGAAACCTACTGCGGTAAACCGGTGGTGATGCGAACCTTGGATATTGGTGGGGATAAACCCTTGCCATACCTGGCGATTGAAGAGGACAACCCGTTCCTTGGCTGGCGCGGGATCCGCTTTACCCTCGATCATCCAGAAATCTTTTTGATCCAAGTTCGGGCGATGCTCAAGGCGAGTATTGGCCATGACAACATGGATATCCTGCTGCCGATGATTTCCGGTATTGCTGAGTTGGACGAGTCACTGACCCTGATTGAGCGGGCCTATACCGAGGTGGCGAAAACAGCTGCCGAGCAGGGTTATACACTGCGTAGGCCGCGTATCGGGATCATGATTGAAGTCCCTTCCATCCTCTACCAGTTACCGGTCTTGAAAGGGCGGGTGGACTACATTTCTGTTGGTAGCAATGACTTAACCCAATATTTGTTGGCTGTTGACCGGAACAATTCGCGGGTTGCCGGTGTCTATGATGCACTGCATCCGTCAGTGATCCATGCGCTCAAGCATATTATTGACGTGAGCCAGCAGTTGCAATTGCCAGTCAGTGTCTGCGGTGAGTTAGCCGGTGATCCTATTGGTGCCTTGTTACTGGTGGGGATGGGTTACCGTTCACTGAGTATGAATACCCGTAATGTAGCCAAGATAAAATATATGCTGCGCCATGTATCGGTGAGTGATATGCAGCAGTTGGCGGATTTCGCCCTGTCGGCAACCTATGCCGATGAAGTGCGGCGCAATACGATTGAGTTTGTTGATGGCCATGGTTTGGGCGGTTTTATCCGTGCTGGTAAGTAGCCTTGTTGTGTTGTCATTGGTGTGAGTAGTATGGCCGACATTTTGTCTATGTATGGCAGTGAACTGTGGGTGTTCGGCTATTGCCTGGTGCTTGGCGCGGTGGTCGGTATTTTAGCAGGTTTGCTGGGTATCGGCGGTGGTTTGCTGGTTGTACCTGCACTGGTCTGGTTGCTGCCGAAAGCCGGTATCGAAGCGGGTTTGGTGATGCATATTGCGCTGGGGACGTCCCTTGCCAGCATAGTGCTGACATCAGGTTCTTCGGCCCGAAATCACTTTCGGCTCGGCAATGTAGATTTGACCATTGTGCGCAGCTTGGCGCCAGGTGTTGTCATTGGTGGGTTGGGTGGCAGTTTTGTTGCTGAGTTGGTGCCTTCCTCGATGCTGCCGAAAATCTTTGCCATTATTGTTTTATTGCTGGCCACGCAAATGCTGTTGTCGATGCGGTTTAGCGGTAAGCATGATTTACCTGGTGGTCTGGGAACATTCTGCTCAGGCGGTGTGATTGGTGTAGTGTCCAGTTTAGCCGGTATTGGTGGTGGCTCTTTGACTGTGCCATACCTCAATTGGCATGGGGTTGAAATGCGACGGGCTATCGGTTGTGCTTCGTTTTCCGGCGCACTGATTGCTATTGCGGGGATGACCGGATTTGTCCTGGCTGGAGTAGGGGAGCAGGCTTTACCACCGATGAGCTTGGGCTATGTCTATTTACCTGCATTGCTCGGGATTGTGCTGGTCTCGATGCAGACCACCCGGTTTGGTGCAGCTTGGGTGAGCCATTTACCAACGCCAGTACTTAAGAAAATATTTGCGATTTTTTTACTGTTTGTCAGTATCAAAATGTTTATGGGGTAGTCATCATAGGCATATTGCCTGTGAAGTATAGAGATAAAATTGATGAGCCAAGGTTATTTAACGTTTCCGAATATTGATCCGGTGTTGATTGAAATCGGGCCGTTAGCCATCCGCTGGTATGGCATGATGTATTTATTGGGGTTTGTATTTGCCATGTGGCTGGCTAATCGCCGGGCTGATAAGCCAGGTAGTGGCTGGACCCGCGAGCAGGTCAGTGACTTGTTGTTTGCTGGCTTCCTCGGCGTCGTGCTGGGTGGCCGTATAGGTTACGTGCTGTTCTACAACTTCCCACTGTTTTTGGATAATCCGCTGTACTTGTTCAAGGTATGGACCGGCGGTATGTCGTTCCATGGCGGCTTGCTCGGTGTGATTGCAGCAATGTTCTGGTATGCCTACAAGAACAACCGCACCTTCTTTAATGTTGCCGACTTTATTGCGCCGTTGGTGCCATTCGGGTTGGGGGTTGGCCGGTTGGGCAACTTCATCAATGGTGAGCTATGGGGAAGGGTAACTGACTCGCCATGGGGAATGGTCTTTCCGACGGGAGGCCCGTTGCCACGCCATCCCTCTCAGTTGTACGAGTTCTTCCTTGAAGGCCTGGTGCTGATGATCATCCTCAATGTGTTCATCCGTAAGCCTCGCCCAGCCGGTGCGGCCTCAGGCTTGTTCCTATTCGGTTATGGCAGCTTCCGCTTTATCGTCGAGTACTTCCGCGAACCGGATGCACACCTTGGCTTGTTCGGCGGCTGGATCAGCATGGGACAGATCCTGTCACTGCCAATGGTCATTGGTGGCGCCCTGATGATGCTGTGGGCCTACAAGTGCCAGCCAAAGGGCAAGACAGCCTAATTCCAAACAAATGATAACAAGGCAGCCCGAGGGCTGCCTTTTTTGTGTCCAGAGATAATCTCTCCCTGAATAATTTGTGGTTTCGTGTAGAATTAGCCGCACTTGAAATTTTGAATTAGGGCCAGCGGAACCATGAAACAGTATCTCGCGCTTTGCCAGCGCATTGTGGACGAAGGAGTATGGGTTGAGAACGAGCGTACAGGCAAGCGATGCCTGACGGTGATCAACGCCGACTTGAACTATGATGTTGCCAACAACCAGTTTCCGCTGATCACCACCCGCAAGAGTTTCTGGAAAGCGGCGATTGCAGAGATGCTGGGTTATATCCGCGGCTACGACAATGCTTCAGATTTCCGTGCTCTGGGTACCAAGACCTGGGATATGAATGCCAACGATAATGCGGCTTGGCTGGCAAACCCGCACCGTAAGGGTGAGGATGATATGGGCCGAGTCTATGGCGTACAGGGCCGTAGCTGGCAAAAGCCAGATGGCAGCACAATCGACCAACTGCGTAAAATCATCGATAACCTGAGCAAAGGCATTGATGACCGTGGTGAGATCCTGACGTTTTACAACCCAGGTGAGTTTGATATGGGCTGCTTGCGCCCGTGTATGCACACCCACACTTTCTCTTTGGTTGGTGACACCCTTCACCTGACCAGCTACCAGCGCTCTTGTGATGTTCCTCTGGGGCTGAATTTCAACCAAATCCAGGTTTTTGCCCTGTTGGCACTGGTGGCCCAGATCACCGGCCACAAACCAGGACAGGCATACCACAAGATCGTCAATGCCCACATCTACGAAGATCAGCTAGAGCTGATGCGTGATGTCCAGCTCAAGCGTGAGCCGTTCCCGTCACCACAGCTGAAGATCAACCCTGACATCAAATCGCTGGAAGATTTGGAAACTTGGGTCACTATGGATGACTTCGAGGTAGTTGGCTACCAGCATCACGACCCGATCAGGTACCCTTTTTCTGTATAGAAACCTTGCTGCGGGTAACAAAATATTGCTACTGAAACACTTTTGAGTCCCAAAAAGCCCCTTTTTGGGGCTTTTTTGTGGGTGAAAAGCGGTATAGAGCAGCGGCCCTATGGTTCTGTGGTCCTATGGAATTACGCCGAAAGTATTCTAATTGGGAGGGAGTATGATGAGAAAAAATGAAGCGAGATAGCTTGACTAAAATAGCCTTCTAAGCAGACTTGCACAGCACCACAGCACCACAGCACCACAGCACCACAGCACCACAGCACCACAGCACCACAGCACCACAGCACCACAGCACCACAGCACCACAGCACCACAGCATCGTTTTCCGCATAACAAAAAACCCCGCCGAAGCGGGGTTTGTTTAGTGATTCTTTGTGAGCGATTACGCTGTCAGAGCTAGGATAGCACCAGGGATAACAACGAATACTAGACCGATGTAGCCAGCTACTGCTGCTTTGCTCTTGGTACCGATTTCACCTAGGTAGAAGGCACCTTTCAGCGGTAGTTCACGTAGGAACGGTACACCGTAGATAAGTACTGTTGCCATTAGGTTGAATGCCAAGTGAACCAATGCAATCTGCAGTGCGAACACAGCGAACTCACCTGATACTGCTGTTGCTGCAAGTAGAGCCGTGATACATGTACCGATGTTAGCACCAAGGGTGAATGGGTATACATCGCGTACTTTCAATACACCAGTACCTACTAGCGGAACCATCAGGCTGGTTGTGGTCGAAGAAGACTGAACCAGAACCGTTACCACTGTACCTGATGCGATGCCGTGTACTGGACCGCGGCCGATAGCGCTCTTCAGGATTTCACGTGCACGGCCAACCATTAGGCTACGCATCAGTTTACCCATCGCTGTAATAGAGATGAAAATCAAGCCGATACCGATGGCAATCATGAACAGGCCACCCATAGTACCGAAGCTAGACAGTGGGCCTTTAATTAGGTTAACACCCGGGCCAGTAACGGCCTTCATGAAGTTAAGACCACCCATATCCATGTTGGCAGTACCCATCATTGGTGATACCAACCAAGTCGAAATCTTATCCAGCAGGCCGAACATCATCTCCAATGGTAGGAAGATAGCTACAGCTAGCAGGTTGAAGAAGTCATGGATTGTTGCACTGGCAAAGGCACGGCGGAATTCCTCGTTACAACGAGCATGACCAAGGCTAACCAAGGTATTGGTTAGGGTTGTACCCATGTTAGCACCCATAACCATTGGGATCGCGGTTTCGACTGGCAGGCCGCCAGCAACAAGACCTACAATGATAGAGGTTACTGTGCTTGATGACTGGATAAGCGATGTCGCTACCAGACCGATCATCAGGCCAGCAATCGGATGCGAGGCAAACTCAAAGAGCGTTTTAGCTTGTTCACCAACAGACAGTTTAAAGCCGCTGCTCACAACCGATACAGCAACAAGTAGAACGTAAAGCATGAACGCTAGGTTAGCCCAGCGGACCCAGCGCATAGAGCTGTTCATTGGCTGTTCAGCAGTAGAGGCTTGGGTAGTCATAATCATTTCTCCATGACAGGAATATGTCGTTTTGGTTTCATATTTTTGAAATCTGGGGGCGATGGTAGAGATCGAATATTTCAGAAATATGACAGTTGCTGTCACAAAGTAAGTTTGTGCTCTTTTTGTGCGGTCAAGCAGTGATTGTCGGTGTAATGAAAAATTTACTTTGATTTTATATTTCTGAAAATTAAGGCTATTTTTAATATTGAAAGATTGATGGTGTCGTTAAAATTTTTTCTCTTGTAATTGCGTTTTTTTTAGAATTTATTAGTTATCGATGGCTTTTTGAACAGTTAAAAATGACAAATATGACAGCGTAATTTGGACAGTACGGTTATTGCTTGTATTGGGGGTGTATTATTCGGTTTTACCGATGTTTATATTCTGAACAAACGATTTAACAGTTTAGTGCTGTGACGTCTAAACTAAATTTACATTTTTATTGTGACATTTGTTTCACGAAAAGGAGTTCCGGTCGATGACCGATGCTATTCGTAAGTTCTTAAAACTAGAGTCTGCTGGTGGGATAATCCTGATCATCGCGGCGGCGTTGGCCATGATGATTGCGAACTCCCCACTGCAAGACCTGTATAACGGCACACTGCACACCTATGTCGCAGGTTTGTCTATTTCACATTGGATCAACGATGGTCTGATGGCTGTGTTCTTCCTGCTGATTGGTTTGGAAGTGAAGCGTGAACTAATCGAAGGGGCGCTGAACACCAAAGAAAAAGCCATTTTCCCGGCTATCGCCGCCGTGGGCGGGATGATCGCGCCGGCGCTGGTTTATACCTTGTTCAATTTTGCCGACCCGTTGGCAGTTAAGGGATGGGCGATCCCTGCTGCTACCGATATTGCCTTCGCATTGGGTATCATGGCGCTATTAGGTAGCCGTGTGCCGGTCACCTTGAAAGTCTTCCTGCTGGCGCTCGCGATTATCGATGACTTGGGTGTTATCGTGATCATTGCTCTGTTCTATAGCAGTGACTTGTCGACATTGGCGCTTGCTGTTGCGTTCGCATCAACCGCAGCTCTTTTCATTATGAATGCGAAAAACGTCACCAAAATTTCTTGGTACGTGGTTGTTGGCCTGATCCTTTGGGTCAGTGTGTTGAAGTCGGGCGTCCATGCAACACTGGCAGGTGTGGTATTGGGCTTTGCGATTCCGCTATCCGGCGATAACGGTTTGTCAGACGAGCATTCACCGCTCAAGAAAATGGAGCATGCCCTACACCCGTATGTGGCCTTCTTTATCTTGCCAGTGTTTGCCTTTGCCAACGCCGGTATTTCGCTAGAAGGTGTATCCCTAAGTGGCCTGACATCTATGTTGCCATTGGGTATTGCCCTCGGTCTGATGATCGGTAAGCCCCTAGGCATTTTCACCGCAAGTTATCTGGCGATTAAAACCGGTTTGGCAAGCATGCCGGAAGGCATTGGGTTCAGGCAGATTTTTGCGGTCTCAGTACTGTGTGGTATCGGTTTTACCATGTCTATCTTCATCTCGTCGCTGGCCTTTGTTGGCGCACCGGAGGAGTTCAGTACTTACTCTCGATTGGGCATCCTGTTGGGGTCGACGATATCAGCGGTTATTGGCTATATGATGCTTAGCCGTTCGTTGCCAAGGGGCATTGCCAAGGAAAGTGGAGGTGTAATATGAAACGCGCAATGATGATTGTTGGGCTCATGGTGTCTGCGACAGCAATGGCAGTACCGGATTACCAAAGCTGCACCCAAGATGACAGCTCAGATGTCTGCCAGGCCTACCTAGCAGGTTTGAACCAGGGTAAATCGGCTGCAGAAACTACCGCGATGGTTGAAAATGATAGCCCGTTCCGTTCCCGGGCGCTTGAGCAGCGCGTGGGCGAGCGTTATCGGAAAATGTCCGTGATGGATCAAAAAACGGCTTCAACATCAGAGTGATAAACATTTTTTTCGATGTATGAAAACTGAATAAGTGTAATATTTCATTTGTGAATGAATGATTACGGTTGAAGCGCCCAGAAGCTAAGCGTAAGCTGGCTTCTGGGATTTTTTATTTTAGGGCAGTGTGATTTCCAATCAGCACCTTCATAGTCTAAGTTGCTGGTTAACAAGACCGACTACGTCATCAGCATTTTGTAACCCCGTTACTGTATACTCTTCTTGTACTCGGTAGTTCAACGTCTCCGTTGACGCTTGCCCATCCCGATTGGAATGACACTGCTTATGGAAAATGGTTGCTAAACATGTCTCACCTAAACTACAACCACCTTTATTACTTCTGGATGGTCTGCAAGCAAGGCTCAGTCACCAAGGCTGCCGATGCGTTGTTTTTGGCGCCGCAGACGGTTACCGGACAGATCCGGGCGCTGGAAGAGCGTTTAAAGGGTAAGCTGACCAAACGTGTTGGTCGTAACATCGAACCGACAGAGTTGGGCCAGCTGGTCTTTAAGTATGCCGACAAGATGTTTGACCTCAGCTATGAGATGCTAGATATCGTCAACTACACCCAGCGCGAGAACTTGTTGCTGGAAGTAGGCGTGGCCGATGCGTTGTCTAAACGCCTCGTCAGTAAAGTGTTGATGGAAGGTTTGCCAGAAGACGAGCGCATACACTTGCGTTGCTATGAATCGACCCACGAAATGCTGCTTGAGCAGCTATCACAGCATAAGTTGGATATGATCCTGTCGGATTGTCCGGTGGACTCCACCCAGAGTCCAGGCCTCTACAGCAAGAAGCTGGGTGAGTCGACCATGAGCTTCTTCTGCAATGAACCAGACAAGCCGCTGAACTTCCCTGCCTGTATTGAAGACTATAAGCTGCTGATACCGGGCCGGCGTACGGCGATGGGGCGCAAGCTTATCCATTGGTTTGATCAGATGGGGATTACACCGAATATCCTCGGTGAATTTGATGATGCTGCCTTGATGAAAGCCTTTGGCTTGTATCAGCAGTCGATGTTCGTTGCGCCTTCTATTTATGCCGCCGAACTGGAAGACACCACCCATAACATCCGTGAAGTCAAGCGGGTGAAGGAAATCAAGGAAGAGTACTACGTCATCTTTGCTGAGCGAATGATCATGCACCCGGCGGTAAAACGCATATGTGAGGCAGACTTTAGAAAACTGTTTAAATAAAGTTGCTGATTTTTGTTCGTTTGATTCAAATATCCATACTGCGTGCTAGAAAACCATGTTTAAATTAAGTACATTAGCGTTAACTTAATTGACAGGTGGTAGCAGTATGGAACTACAGCAAATGGAGCAGAATGCCCCTAAAGCCGTAGCTCTGCTAAAAGCAATGGCCAACGAACGGCGTCTATTCATCCTTTGTTACTTATTGGAAGAAGAAATGTCGGTCGGGATGATGAGCGAGCGGCTGGGCCTTAGCCAGTCGGCACTGTCGCAGCATCTGGCTTGGTTGCGGCGTGATGGCCTGGTGGAAACAAGGAAAGAAGCTCAGACGGTGTATTACCGCCTTAAGAGCGATGAGGTCAAAGCGATGATCCAGTTGCTACACAAGATGTATTGCGGGACCTAGCAGCGCAACGATGGCTAAAAAGCAGATATAAAAAAACCGGCGTAAGCCGGTTTTTTTATCGAAATCAGAAACTCAGATTAAAGAGCTTTGATTTTAGCAGCTAGACGAGCTTTGTGACGTGCAGCTTTGTTTTTGTGGATCAGGCCTTTAGTAGCCATGCGATCCATAACAGGTTGCATTTCAGCGAAAGCTTGAGTAGCAGCTTCTTTGTTGCCCGCTTCGATAGCAGCAATAACTTTCTTGAAGAAAGTACGCATCATAGAACGACGGCTAGCGTTGTGCTGGCGACGTTTTTCTGAAGTGATCGCACGTTTCTTAGCAGATTTGATGTTAGCCAAGGGTATAACTCCAAAACTTGGTACGGTGACATTTTAAGGCCGAGGACTATGCCTGTTTAGCCAAAGATTGTCAAATGATTTGTGCAAATAACCGCCTAACCAATTGAATTGGCACTTGCGGATTAACACGGTTAATATGGCGGCAGATTTTACCAGCATTTGGCAACGGAAGTCACCTTTTGGGGCCATCTTTATGAGGTTTTTTTTGTGAGCAAGCGTCTTTTGCGCTCAGGATTGATTGTCAGCACCATGACATTGGTCTCTCGAGTGCTTGGTTTGGTGCGCGATGTGGTTGTCGCCAACCTGATGGGGGCCGGGGCGGCGGCCGATGTTTTCTTCTTCGCCAACAAAATCCCTAACTTCCTACGGCGGCTATTTGCCGAAGGCGCCTTCTCACAGGCTTTCGTCCCGGTACTAACGGAATATCATGCATCCGGCGAGATGGACCGCACCCGCCAGTTGATTGCGAGGGCCTCGGGCACCTTGGGGGTGATTGTTTCGATTGTCACACTGTTGGGCATCTTAGGCTCTGGTGTCGTGACTGCCTTGTTTGGTGCAGGTTGGTTTATCGATTGGCTCAATGATGGCCCATCAGCGCCTAAGTTCGAGCTGGCAAGCCTGTTGCTGAAAATCACCTTCCCTTACCTATGGTTTATTACCTTTGTGGCGTTGTCGGGGGCGATCCTCAACACCTTGGGTAAGTTTGCGGTTTCCTCATTTACCCCGGTATTTCTAAACGTGGCGATCATTGGGTGTGCATGGTTTGTGTCACCGAACTTGAGCCAACCGGAAATTGGCCTGGCGCTCGGGGTCTTCCTCGGTGGCCTGATCCAGTTCCTGTTCCAGCTACCGTTCTTGTATAAAGAAGGGATGCTGGTCAAACCGAAATGGGGATGGAATGACCCTGGGGTGGTAAAGATCCGTACCTTGATGATCCCGGCCCTGTTCGGTGTTTCTGTTAGCCAAATCAACTTGTTGTTTGATACTTTTATTGCCAGTTTCCTGACAACAGGCTCTATCAGTTGGCTGTATTATTCAGACCGCTTGCTGGAGTTCCCACTGGGTTTGTTCGGTATCGCCATTGCCACGGTGATCCTACCGGCGCTGTCGCGTAAGCACGTGGACCAAAGCCCGGAGCAATTTGCCCATACTATGGACTGGGGCGTGCGCATGGTACTGCTGCTGGGGATCCCAGCCATGCTCGGGTTGATGGTGTTGGCCAAGCCGATGCTGATGGTGCTGTTTATGCGCGGCGAATTCAGCCCCAACGATGTGCAGATGGCGTCCATGTCACTGCTGGCTTATGCCTCTGGCTTGCTTAACTTTATGTTGATCAAAGTATTGGCACCGGGTTACTACGCAAGGCAGGATACTAAAACCCCGGTGAAGTTTGGTATCGTTGCGATGGTAACCAACATGTTCTTCAATGCCATCTTCGCTTATTTCTATGGCTATGTGGGCCTGGCGATGGCAACGGCACTGTCGGCATTGGTTAACGCAGCCCTGCTTTACCGTGGCCTGCACATTACTGGCGTGTACAAGGTGACGGGTGAAACCCTGTGGTTCGTCCTGCGCCTCGTCGTCGCGGGTACTGCGATGGTCAGCACCCTGTTGTGGCTTCTGCCTGAGATGGCTGTGTGGCTGGAGTGGACTTTGGCTAATCGCGCGCTGTGGTTGGCTGGTCTTATTGGTGCTGGTGCCGGGGTATACCTGGTTGCTGTGATGTTGATGGGCGTGCGTCCCCGCCACCTAAAGGCCGCGAGTTAAATGGTATTGCGGGTGGTGATAATTTACCCGCAAAATCGCCTGAATATGATTCAGATTGGTATGATGGGTTCAGAGTAGTATATAATCCGTCAGTTTTTCACTCTGCGAAAATGAACTTGACGCATGGAATTGATCCGAGGAATACATAATATCCAGCCCGAGCACCGTGGTTGTGTGCTGACGATTGGTAATTTTGATGGTGTTCACCTAGGTCACCAGGCAGTGCTTAGCAATGTCATGGCCAAGGCGAAGGCGCTTGGCTGTCCGGCGACAGTGATGAGCTTTGAACCCCAGCCTCAGGAGCTGTTTGCCGGCGATAAGGCACCAGCGCGATTAACTCGCTTTCGTGACAAATACTTACGCTTGAAAGAGCAAGGTTTGGAGCGTTTCCTGTGTGTCAATTTCAATCGTCACTTTGCCAGTTTGACGGCACAAGATTTTGTCCGCCGCTTGTTGGTTGAGCAATTGGGTGTTAAGTTTCTGGTAGTTGGCGACGATTTTCGCTTCGGTAAAGGCCGTAGCGGTGATTTCGCGATGCTAGAAGCTGCCGGGAAAGAATATGGTTTTACTGTGGTGAGTACCCAGAGCTTCTGTGTCTCAGAGCAGCGTGTCAGCAGCACCGCTATCCGTCAGGCATTGGCCGACGATAAGCTTGCGCTGGCAGAGTCCATGCTAGGACGTCCGTTCAGTATTAGCGGGCGCGTTTCCCATGGTCGAAAATTAGGGCGGACTATCGGTTTTCCGACAGCTAACGTCCCACTTAAACGCCGGGTCTCTCCGGTTTCTGGCGTTTATGCCGTCGAAGTCCACGGCGTGGCAGAGACTCCGCTTGCTGGGGTTGCCAATGTTGGTCGTCGGCCGACGGTAAACGGTGTACGCCGCCAATTGGAAGTACACCTGTTTGATTTCCAATCTGATCTCTACGGGGCCCAGATTGACGTTGTGCTCTGTCATAAGTTGCGCGACGAGATAAAATTTGAATCATTTGATGCGTTAAAAGCACAAATCGAGCGTGATGCGCAGTCAGCACGGGTGTGGCTGGCTGAGCGTAATAATGTCCAACTTCGCCCAAGTAACGGAATCGAGAATCAATGAGCGACTATAAAGATACCCTGAACCTGCCTGAAACAGGGTTTCCGATGCGAGGCAACCTAGCTCAGCGTGAGCCTGCAATGCTTAAGCGTTGGTACGATGAAGATCTTTACGGTGAAATTCGTAAAGCCAAGAAGGGTAAGAAATCCTTCGTACTACACGATGGCCCTCCATATGCCAACGGTGATATTCACATTGGTCACGCGCTAAACAAGATTCTTAAAGACATTATTATTAAGTCAAAGACTCTGTCAGGCTTTGATGCACCATACATTCCTGGTTGGGACTGTCACGGTCTTCCTATCGAACTGATGGTAGAGAAGAAAGTCGGCAAACCGGGCCACAAGGTTACTGCTGCGGAATTCCGCGAGAAGTGCCGCACTTATGCTGCCGGTCAGGTTGAAGGCCAGAAAGAAAGCTTTGTACGCCTAGGTGTTTTGGGTGAGTGGGACAAGCCATACCGCACTATGGATTTTGGCACTGAAGCCAACATCATCCGTTCTCTGGGCAAGATTGCCGATCAGGGCCACCTGCTAAAAGGCTTCAAGCCTGTTCACTGGTGTACAGACTGTGGTTCTGCACTGGCGGAAGCTGAAGTGGAATACAAAGACAAAGTCTCTCCATCTATCGATGTGCGCTTCAAAGCGGCTGACGAAGCTGCAACTGTTGCTAAGTTCCAGTGCGCTGACGGCCATGCCGGTGAAGGCGATATCTCAATCGTTATCTGGACCACAACGCCTTGGACATTGCCTGCCAACCGCGCGGTGGCAGTACGTGATGACTTGGAATACGTACTTATCCAAGTTGAAGGCGAGAAGAAAGAGCGTCTGATCGTTGCTTCTGAACTGGCGAAAGATGTGCTGGACCGTGCAGGTATCGAGCATTTCCACAACCTTGGCTTCTGTAAAGGTGCCGATCTGGAGTTGATGCAATTCAACCACCCGTTCTACAGCTTTACTGTACCGGTAATCCTTGGTGATCACGTAACGACTGAATCAGGTACGGGTTGTGTACACACAGCACCGGGCCACGGTCAGGAAGACTTCGCGGTAGGCCAGAAGTACGGCCTTGAAGTAGCTAACCCTGTAGGTAGCAATGGTGTTTACCTACCGGATACTGAGCTATTTGCCGGTCAGCACGTATTCAAAGCCAACGATGCCGTTGTCGAAACATTGAAAGAGCACGGTGCGCTTCTGCATCACCATGCTTACGAGCACAGCTACCCACACTGCTGGCGCCACAAGACGCCAATCATCTTCCGTGCTACGCCACAGTGGTTCATCTCGATGGATCAAGCTGGCCTACGTGCTAAAGCACTTGAAGAAATCAAAGCGGTTGAGTGGATGCCAGAGTGGGGCCAGAGCCGTATCGAAGGTATGGTTGAAGGTCGTCCTGAGTGGTGTATCTCACGTCAGCGTACCTGGGGTGTGCCAATTGCCCTGTTTGTTCACAAAGAAACGCAAGATCTTCACCCGAACAGCTCAGAGCTGATCGAGAAGGTTGCACAACTTGTTGAGCAAAAAGGTATCCAGGCATGGTGGGATCTTGACCCTGCAGAGATCATGGGTGAAGAAGATGCAACCAAGTACGAAAAAGTACTGGATACCCTAGATGTCTGGTTTGACTCGGGTGTGACCCACTTCTCTGTGGTTGATAGCCGCGAAGAGTACAACGGCAACAGCGCTGATCTATACCTAGAAGGTTCTGACCAGCACCGTGGTTGGTTCCAGTCTTCACTGATCTCTTCAGTGGCGATGAAAGGCGAGGCTCCCTACAAGCAAGTGCTGACCCACGGTTTCGTGGTTGATGGCCAGGGCCGTAAGATGTCGAAATCAATCGGTAACGTTGTGGCACCGAAAGATGTGACCAACAAGCTGGGTGCTGACATCCTGCGCCTATGGGTTGCGTCGACTGACTACACTGGTGAAGTTGCGGTTTCTGATGAAATCCTGAAGCGTTCTGCGGATGCTTACCGTCGTATCCGTAACACTTCTCGCTTCTTCCTAGCGAACCTAAGTGGTTTCAACCCTGATACTGACCTAGTAGCACCAGAAGAGATGGTTGCACTGGATCGCTGGGCTGTTGGCCGTGCGATGGCTGCGCAGGAAGAAATCATCAAAGCTTACGATGAGTACAACCTACACGCGGTAACTCAGCGTCTGATGCAGTTCTGTTCGGTTGAAATGGGCTCATTCTACCTGGATGTGGTCAAAGACCGTCAGTACACCGCGAAGCGTGGTGGTCATGCCCAGCGTAGCTGCCAGACCGCACTATACTACATCGTAGAAGCACTGGTTCGTTGGATGGCACCAATCATGTCGTTCACTGCTGATGAGATCTGGAACGAAATGCCAGGCCAGCGCGACAAGTTCGTGTTCACTGGTGAGTGGTTCGAAGGTCTGTTCGGTCTAACCGAAGGCGAAGAGCTGAACAATGAGTTCTGGTCTGAAATCCAAACTGTACGTGGCGCGGTGAACAAGCTGCTTGAAGGTGCACGTAAGGACAAAGTCATCGGTGGTGCGCTACAGGCTGAAGTAACGCTACACGCATCTGAAGCTCTTGCTGCCAAGCTGAACAAGTTGGAAGATGAACTACGCTTTGTTTTGCTAACCTCTAAAGCAGAGGTGGTTGTTGCAGATAGCAAGCCAGAAGGCGCTCAGGAGACTGACGTTGAAGGTTTGTTTGTAACCGTGAAAGCATCAGAGGCGGCGAAGTGTGACCGTTGTTGGCATCACGTTGCCGATGTTGGCACTATCGAAGGCCACGAAGAAGTGTGTGGCCGCTGTGTCAGCAATGTCGAAGGTGAAGGTGAAGAGCGTAAGTTTGCCTAATGAGTAAGTTATCGTCTGAAAACGGACTATCGCTGAAGCAATCTGGAGTTCGTTGGCTATGGCTAGCGGCTCTGGTGTTCATTGTTGATATCGGCAGTAAGCTGCTGGTGATGAACACCATGGAGTACGGTTGGCCAAACCGTATTGAACTGCTGCCATTCTTTAATCTGCTGTACGTCCACAATACCGGGGCGGCTTTTAGTTTTTTGAGTGATGCTGGCGGTTGGCAGCGTTGGCTGTTTGCGGCGATAGCCCTTGGGGTTTGTGCCATGCTGGTATTCTGGATGCGCAAGCTTCCGGCCAAGCAGAAACTGGCTAATATCTCCTATGCCCTAATCATTGGTGGGGCATTGGGTAATCTGTTTGATCGTCTGTACCATGGCTATGTGGTCGATTTCCTCGACTTTTATGTCGGGACTTACCACTGGCCGGCATTCAATATTGCCGACATGGGCATTTGTATTGGTGCAGGCTTGATTATCCTTGATGGATTCTTGTCTGATAAAGACAAGAAAAAGCAAGCCGTTAAGCACTAACCTCGATCTTGGCTTATATCCCTAAGCGCCGTCCGTTGATACGGGCGGCGCTTTGTTGTTAAATGGGCGGGTATAACTAAAGAGAAAGGAACCCTACATGTCGGTCATTACGGAAAGCAGTGAAGTTCTCATGCACTTTGCCATCAAATTAGAAGATGGTTCTGTGGCAGATTCAACCCAGGCAATGGGCAAACCGGCAAAGTTTAGAATGGGGGATGGCAGCCTGACAGATAATTTCGAAAAATGTCTGCTGGGCTTGGTGCAAGGGCAGAAGAGCAGCTTCGACCTTGAACCGGAAGATGCGTTTGGCTTGCCAAACCCAGATAACATCCACCATGTTGACCGTACCAAATTTGGTACTGATGCCCCGGCCGAGGTCGGCAATATTATCGCTTTTGCCGGTCCAGACGGCAGTGATATCCCGGGCATCATTACAGAAGTTCTCGGTGACTCTGTGACCGTTGATTTCAATCACCCGCTTGCAGGGCAGCGTGTGACTTTCGAAGTTGAAGTCGTTGCCATTGAAAACTAAGAGCAGTTAGCAATGAAAATCTTACTCGCGAACCCTCGGGGTTTTTGTGCCGGTGTAGACCGAGCCATCAGTATTGTTGAGCGTGCGCTGGAAATGTACCAGCCGCCAATTTATGTCCGCCATGAAGTGGTGCACAACCGCTTTGTGGTCGAGGGGTTGAAGCAGCGCGGTGCCATTTTTGTCGAAGAACTGCACGAAGTGCCGGATGACAATATTGTGATTTTCTCCGCCCATGGGGTATCGCAGGCTGTACGCAACGAAGCCAAGGCCCGTCAATTGACGGTCTTCGATGCAACCTGCCCGTTGGTGACCAAGGTCCATATGGAAGTGGCGCGTGCCAGTCGCCGCAATATGGAAGTGGTGTTAATCGGCCATGCCGGACACCCAGAAGTTGAAGGCACCATGGGGCAGTATGCGAGTGAGGCTGGTGGCATGTATCTGGTCGAGAAACCAGAAGATGTTGAGACGCTAACTGTCAAAGATCCGAGCAATTTGCACTACGTCAGCCAGACAACCCTGTCAGTTGATGAGACGGCGGATGTAATCGACAAACTACGTGAGGTATTCCCGGAGATCCAGGGCCCACGTAAAGATGATATTTGCTACGCGACCCAAAACCGCCAGGATGCCGTGCGCGAAATGTCGACCGATGTTGATGTGATGATCGTAGTGGGGTCGAAGAACTCGTCAAACTCGAACCGCCTGCGTGAACTGGCAGAGAAACTGGGTACACCAGGTTATCTGACCGATTGCCCTGAAGATGTTGATCAGGCGTGGTTTGAAGGTAAAGCGAAAATCGGTATTACTGCAGGTGCATCGGCACCTGAAGAGCTAGTGAACCAGATCATTGCCCGCATCCAGACTCTGACCGATGCCAGTGTTGATGAGTTGACCGGTCGTGAAGAGAACATGTTCTTCGAAGTACCTCGTGAATTGCAGGTTAAGAACGTCTAACCATCCTCGACCTAAGGTCGGTTTAGTGAATTTATCAGCCCCAGCCATTGCTGGGGCTTTTTTTATCTTTCTCAACAGGCTACATTGGGGAGCATAGAGAACATAGAACCAGGGAGATAAAGCGCAATGGTGAGAATTGCGATTGCTGGCGCGGCAGGACGTATGGGCCGTCAGCTACTAAAAGCGACACATTTGTCCGAGCAGGCAGTATTGGGTGCAGCGACCGAGCGTCCTGAGTCGACATTGATTGGTGCCGATGCCGGTGAGTTGGCAGGTATTGGTCCGGTATCGGTGATCATCGTCGAGGATTTGGTCAAGGCAACTGATGACTTTGATGTACTTATCGACTTCACTGCACCAGTAGCAACCTTGGCTAACCTGGCTTTTTGCCAGCAGCATGGCAAGAAAATTGTTATCGGTACGACGGGCTTCAGTGATGAAGAGCGTGCCCAGATCGATAAGGCTGCCGAATCAGTGCCTGTTGTGATGGCACCAAACTACAGTGTCGGTGTTAACCTGGTGTTCAAACTGTTGGAAAAAGCTGCCAAGGTAATGGGCGATTACTGCGATATCGAAGTCATTGAAGCCCACCACCGCCATAAGGTTGATGCCCCGTCTGGTACCGCGATCGGTATGGGTGAGGCAATTGCCGGTGCCATGGGTAACAAACTGAGCGATGTGGCTGTTTACGCCCGCGAAGGGATCACTGGTGAGCGAAGCCGTGATGAGATTGGTTTTGCGACGATCCGCGCTGGCGACATCGTCGGTGAGCACACCGCAATGTTTGCTGATATCGGCGAACGGGTGGAAATCACCCATAAGGCGACGGATAGAATGACCTTTGCTAGCGGCGCTGTCCGCGCAGCGGCGTGGCTCAATAGCAAGTCGGCGGGCTTCTATACCATGCATGATGTGCTAGGGCTCGATGAGCTGTAATGAATGTTAAAAAACCGGCCAGATGGCCGGTTTTTTTATACCTGTCGACTATGCTGGACAGGTGGTCTTAACCAAAAAACGTAAAAAGCAAAAGGTGCGCAATATACCCACAGGGGATTTTTGTCGCTTTTTGAAGTGGGCGATATGCTTAGTGAGTGCATAATCAGCCACTTTGTTGTCGGTCAGTGTACGCGTTGTCCGCTTTTTCTTAAATTGACGGTATTTTCCTGCTTTTAGTGTTTATTTTATTGGCTTTGTTATAATTTTTTGGTTACCTGTCCAAAATGATCGGTAAAGTTGGCGTGTTTTCGCATCAAGCCGAGAGTTTTTTGTTTTTGCTTTTGGTTGAATTTAGGCAAACGATAAACTGGATCTGGGTAGAAAAAAGAACCGTTAAAAGGTGGGGTTTTCTTAACGTTTTGCCCGTCTTTGCTGGTTTTAGTGGTGGGCAGGCTAAAAAATAAATTTATTTTTCGTGATCTGTTGACAGATTTCGATACCGTCTCTAGAATGCGCGCAATTTGTCAAAATTCGGCTTGACTCGCGTTTTGACTTTGTATGGAATGGGTAATTGCAACTTTATCTGTTTTAACTGCATTTTTATATTTTTGGAGGTTGTCTTGAGCAAATCAGCGCTGTTAGTCCTGGAAGATGGGACAGTGTTCCGCGGCGTGTCCATTGGGGCAGATGGTTCGGCCGTTGGTGAAGTTGTTTTTAATACCTCGATGACGGGGTATCAGGAAATTCTCACCGACCCTTCTTATTCTCAGCAGATTGTTACTCTTACTTATCCTCATATTGGCAATACCGGAACTAATTCCGAAGACGAAGAATCCTCCTCAATCCATGCGCAAGGCTTGGTGATTCGCGACCTCCCTCTTATCGCTTCTAACTTCCGTAATCAGCAGTCCCTTTCTGATTATCTGAAATCCCAGAACATCGTTGGCATCGCCGATATTGATACCCGTAAGCTAACTCGTCTACTGCGCGAGAAAGGTGCACAGAACGGTTGCATTGTAGCGGGTAACAACCTGGACGAAGCGCTAGCACTGGCGAAGGCGAAAGAGTTCCCGGGCCTGAAAGGTATGGATCTGGCTAAAGAAGTGACAACTTCTGAAGCTTACCAATGGAAACAAGGTTCATGGACGCTAGAAGGCGGCCTGCCAGAAGCGAAAGATGACAGCGAGCTGCCATACCACGTTGTGGCTTACGATTTCGGTGCCAAGCGCAATATCCTGCGCATGCTGGTTGACCGTGGCTGCCGCCTGACTGTTGTTCCTGCCCAGACTTCAGCTGAAGAAGTACTGGCCCTGAACCCAGACGGTGTCTTCCTGTCAAACGGCCCTGGTGACCCAGAGCCATGTACTTATGCAATTGAAGCAACAAAAGTGTTCCTAGAAAAAGGCCTACCAATTTTCGGTATCTGCCTTGGCCACCAGATCCTTGCGCTGGCCTCAGGTGCACAAACGGTGAAAATGAAATTTGGTCACCACGGTGCTAACCACCCGGTTAAAGATCTTGACCGTGATGTGGTGATGATCACCTCCCAGAACCACGGCTTTGCCGCTGATGAAGCAACGCTGCCAGAAAACCTTCGTGCGACCCATAAGTCACTGTTCGACGGTTCGCTACAGGGTATCCATCGTACTGACAAGCCTGCCTTTAGCTTCCAGGGTCACCCTGAAGCAAGCCCAGGCCCGCACGATGCAGCGCCACTATTTGATCACTTCATCGACCTAATTAAGCAGCACAGCGCCTAAGCCGGAGTAATTAAGCAATGCCAAAACGTACTGATATTAAAAGTGTTCTAATCCTAGGTGCTGGCCCGATCGTTATCGGCCAGGCATGTGAGTTTGACTACTCAGGTGCCCAGGCGTGTAAAGCCCTACGTGAAGAAGGCTACCGAGTTATCCTGGTTAACTCGAACCCAGCAACCATCATGACTGACCCAGAGATGGCTGATGCAACATACATCGAGCCAATCCACTGGGAAGTTGTACGCAAGATCATCGAAAAAGAGCGCCCAGATGCGGTACTACCGACTATGGGTGGCCAGACAGCACTGAACTGTGCGCTGGATCTTGAGAAGCACGGCGTACTGGAAGAGTTCGGCGTAGAAATGATCGGTGCGACAGCTGACGCTATCGACAAAGCCGAAGACCGCTCTCGCTTCGATGCGGCAATGAAATCAATCGGCCTTGAGTGTCCACGTGCTGATACCGCGAAAACCATGGAAGAAGCTTACAAAGTTCTCGATATGGTTGGCTTCCCATGTATCATCCGTCCTTCGTTTACTATGGGGGGTACCGGTGGTGGTATCGCTTATAACAAAGAAGAGTTCGAAGAAATCTGTCGCCGTGGCCTGGACCTGTCGCCAACTAACGAACTGCTTATCGACGAATCTTTGATTGGTTGGAAAGAGTACGAGATGGAAGTGGTTCGTGACAAGAACGACAATTGCATCATCGTATGTTCAATCGAAAACTTCGATGCTATGGGTATCCACACCGGTGACTCAATCACGGTGGCACCGGCGCAGACCCTAACAGACAAAGAATACCAGCTGATGCGTAACGCATCGCTAGCAGTATTGCGTGAAATCGGTGTTGAAACCGGTGGTTCAAACGTACAGTTTGGTATCAACCCGAAAGATGGCCGTATGGTTATCATCGAGATGAACCCACGTGTATCTCGCTCTTCAGCGCTGGCATCTAAAGCAACAGGTTTCCCTATCGCGAAAGTGGCAGCGAAACTGGCTATCGGCTTTACCCTTGACGAGTTGATGAACGACATCACTGGTGGCGCGACACCAGCGTCCTTCGAACCAACTATCGACTACGTTGTTACCAAGATCCCTCGCTTTAACTTCGAGAAATTCGCCGGTGCAAACGACCGTCTGACTACACAGATGAAGTCAGTTGGTGAGGTAATGGCTATTGGTCGTAACCAGCAGGAATCTCTACAAAAAGCACTTCGCGGCCTAGAAGTTGGCGCGAATGGCTTCGACGAAATGGTTGACCTAGATGCGCCTGACGCACTGACAACTATCCGTCACGAGCTGAAAGATGCGGGTGCTGAGCGTATCTGGTACATTGCTGATGCATTCCGTGCAGGCCTATCTGTAGATGGCGTGTTCAACCTAACTAACATCGACCGTTGGTTCCTAGTTCAAATCGAAGAGCTAGTGAAGCTAGAGGGCGAAGTGAAAGAGGGTGGTTTTGCTGGCCTGAACGCTGATGTTCTTCGCAAGCTTAAGCGCAAGGGTTTTGCCGATGCACGTTTGGCCAAGCTACTAGGTGTTGCTGAGACTGAAATCCGCAAACTGCGCGACCAGTACGATATCCACCCTGTTTACAAGCGTGTAGATACCTGTGCGGCTGAGTTTTCTTCTGACACTGCTTACATGTACTCATCATACGATGAAGAATGTGAAGCACAGCCAACTGACAAAGACAAGATCATGGTATTGGGCGGTGGCCCGAACCGTATCGGTCAGGGTATCGAATTCGACTACTGCTGTGTTCACGCCTCTCTGGCACTACGTGAAGACGGTTACGAGACCATCATGGTTAACTGTAACCCAGAGACTGTATCGACTGATTATGATACCTCTGACCGCCTGTACTTCGAGCCGGTAACACTGGAAGATGTACTGTCTATCGTACGCGTCGAGAAGCCAAAAGGCGTTATCGTTCAGTACGGTGGCCAGACTCCGCTGAAACTAGCCCGTGCACTTGAAGCGGCTGGCGTGCCTATCATCGGTACTAGCCCGGATGCTATCGACCGCGCCGAAGACCGTGAGCGCTTCCAGGCTGCTGTTGAGCGCCTAGGCTTGCTACAGCCGGAAAACGCAACCGTAACGACAATGGAGCAAGCTGTTGAGAAGTCAAAAGAAATCGGCTTCCCACTAGTTGTTCGCCCATCATACGTATTGGGTGGCCGTGCGATGGAAATCGTCTACGACGAAGCTGACCTGCGCCGTTACTTCAACGAAGCCGTTAGCGTGTCTAACGAATCGCCGGTTCTGCTTGACCGTTTCCTAGACGATGCAACAGAAGTTGATATCGATGCTATCTGCGACGGTGAGCGCGTGGTTATCGGTGGCATCATGGAGCACATCGAGCAAGCTGGTGTTCACTCAGGTGACTCAGCATGTTCACTACCTGCTTACACTCTAAGCCAGGAAATCCAGGATGTGATGCGCCAGCAAGTTGAGAAGCTAGCCTTCGAACTTGGTGTACGTGGCCTGATGAACACCCAGTTCGCAGTGAAGGACAACGAAGTTTACCTTATCGAGGTGAACCCACGTGCTGCACGTACGGTACCGTTTGTATCGAAAGCAACAGGTGCACCACTGGCGAAAATCGCTGCACGAGTAATGGCTGGCCAATCTCTTGAGTCGCAAGGCTTTACCAAAGAGATCATCCCACCATACTACTCTGTAAAAGAAGTGGTACTGCCGTTCAACAAGTTCCCTGGTGTTGACCCACTGTTGGGCCCAGAAATGCGCTCTACCGGTGAGGTAATGGGTGTCGGCGATACGTTCGCAGAAGCTTTTGCCAAAGCTGAACTAGGCTGTGGCAAAGAGAAGCAAGCGAAAGGCCGCGCTCTACTGTCTGTTCGCGGTAACGACAAGCAGCGTGTTGTTGACCTAGCTTCTAAGCTGGTTAAGCAAGGCTACGAGCTAGATGCTACCCACGGTACTGCGGTTGTGCTAGGTGAAGCGGGCATCAACCCTCGCCTGGTCAACAAGGTACATGAAGGTCGTCCTCACATTCTTGACCGTATCAAGAACAACGAGTACTCGTACATTGTTAACACGGCTGAAGGCCGCCAAGCTATCGAAGACTCTAAAGTCCTACGTCGCGGCGCATTGGCTGAGAAGGTGAACTACACCACTACGCTAAACGCAGCGTTCGCAACCTGTATGGCTTGGGCTGCTGATGACCGTAACAAGGTGACATCAGTACAAGAACTACACGCTCGTATTAAAGACGCATAATCGCTCTTTTACGAACGTAACACAGTACAAAACGGCCTGCTGATGCAGGCCGTTTTTTATGCTTTCAGAGGCCAAATTAAACCTTCCCCAAAAGCAGAATTCACCATAATGTCATGGTGTTGAATATCTGTGACGCCATTAATAATTTGTGTCAATTGTGGCGGAAAATCTCCTTGCAACCCCAACTGAAGAGCGTACAATTAGCCGCGTCGCATAAGCGATACTTATTTTTTGGAGACTTAGATGAACGATACCGACCATCCCCCGAGTATGAAGGTGGAAAATCAAACCTGCTAACGGTGTCGGTCTCCTATGATTCCGAACTGTCCTCAGGTTCGGAATAGTCTGTTCAATCTCATCTTTTGATGACCCTTTTCAAACATACTTTTCCTCGGTTTTCCCAAGCCATTATCTCAATATAGAATCTCGCCAATGTGTGATGAATGACAGGCTTTTTGCTGTCTGCAGTTCGGCTTTTTGACAAGCTGCTTGCAGGTAGGGACTAGCACATTCATAGCGTTGTATGGCGTGTTCTGGTGGTCGTTGCCGTGACCTAGCTAATCGGGAGATTCGCCATGACGGTAATGAACTATGCAGCCGATGCTGCACTGGTAAATGAAGAACTAGCTCAGAACGATGTTCTAGCTGCACGCAACGCGTTTATGAAATATGACATTGATGAGCAGGCCAAACTGTTGGTCAAGATGCCAATTTCAGAAGCGATTGCGATTTTGAGTGAAATGCCGTTACGTCACGTGCAGACCCTGTTGGATCTGCTGGATGAAATGGACGAAGAAGTATGTATGCGCCATTTGGCGAACGGCCTTGGTCTGATCTGCTCTGAAGCAGAGCCAGCGGGCCACTACCTGCAAAACAGTGTATTTAGCCACGTACGCGAGCGTATTGGCTGGATTGTTGGTCTGGCATTGCTGGGTATTGTTTCTGGCCTGATTATCTCGCATTACGAAGATACCTTGAGCCAATTGGTGTTGCTGGCAGTTTACATGCCGGTGATCGCAGCAGCTGGTGGTAACACCGGTTCGCAGGCGGCTACCTTGGTGGTACGTGCACTGGCAATGGAAGAGATACGGTGTCGGGATTGGGCTAAGGTATTGTGGAAGGAATTCCGCGTTGCACTGATGATCGCAGGCGTACTTGCTGCAGTGATCATGGGCCGCGTAATGATGTTCAGCGATGGCTCTTCCTTGCCTATCGGGATGGAGTTGATGGACATAGCTATGGCCATTGGTGTCGCTATCTCACTGCAGGTCGTCCTATCGACGACTGTAGGTGGCGTTTTGCCGATGATTGCCCGTGCTGCCAAGCTTGACCCTGCGGTATTGGTGAGCCCGGTATTGGCCTCAGTAGTGGATATCACCGGTATGATCATCTACTTCAAGACGGTAAATGCCTTCCTTGGCCTTGCCTAGCAAGCTAAAGATATGAACATGAAAAAAGCGAGAGGTGATGAGCCTCTCGCTTTTTTTTGTGTTTAGCGTATCTACTTCATCAGTACTGCTGGTACAAGCCCCGGTAAAGCGCTCGCTCGAAGGTTTCAATCGGTGGGGCAATCGCGGGCAGGCTATCATCACGCTCCGGCGGGAAGTAGTTACTTACCATCTGAACAAATAACAAGGTCTTGCCAGATTGGGTGTTGATAACACCTGCCAGGTTGTACGTACCATAAAGCGAACCACTCTTGGCGTGGATCCTTCCTTGCAATGGCTTGTGGCGAATACTCTGGCGGTAACGTAGGGTACCGCTTTGGCCGCTGACGGGCATAGTTGCAAGCAGGTTGAGCGTATCGTCATGGTTGTAGATGTAAGTGATCACTTCCATCATCTGGCTAGCTGTCATTCGGTTGTTGCGCGATAGGCCCGAGCCATCAATGATAATTGCCCGCTCTAGATCTATATTGGCTTTCTCTTTCAATATAGCCTTGATCGCCTTGCTAGCATTGGCAAAACTTCCCGGTTGCTTGAAGTACTTGGCACCAATCGTTTTGGCGATGTTATCCGCATACAGGTTGTCGGAATCCTTGACCATAGTATCGAGCAATTCATTAAGCGGGGCTGAGCGGTGACTGGCAATGACTTTGCCCTTGGCATTGTCGTCACGTTTGATATCACCTTCTAGCTTAATACCCAGTCGTTTGAGTTCTGCGCTTATTACCTTGCTGATATAGGCCTCAGTATCTTGCACCGCAAAATTGAGAGGCAGGGGCTTGTCTCGCTTAACCAGACAGCCGCTTAGGTGGTAGTGGTTGTTGCCTTTGTCTGTTAACTCAAGGTCGCAGTGGTTGGCTTTCAGGCGCTCTTTGGTCGTCACCAGTGCATCTGTTGTAACTTTCAGCGGTTGGTGGCTCGGAATATTTACCCGGGTGGTATCACCGACATTACGGTTGCTATATAGCGCCCCTTGTACGCAGTTGTGCTCTAGGCTAAGGCTGCTCGAAGGTGCGCTGTAACACACGCCTAATATATCCCACGGCCAGCCCGGTGCTTGCTCGTAACCACTGAACTGACTTCCATTGAGCAGCAGATCCCCTTTAATGGTTGAGCCTGAGTGTGCTTTAAGCTTGCCAAGTAAAGCGGAGAGTTGCTGGCGTGATAGCGAAGGATCACCGCTAAAACGCAGTATCACATTGTTATTTTGCTGCTCTAGTTGGGTGATGAAGCGGAAATCCTTACCAAGATAAAGTTGGGCGGCAAGGGCGGTCACCATTTTCTGGGTGCTGGCTGGTGGCTGATATTGTGCCTCACGTTGAGAAAAAAGTGTGTTGCCGGTTTTGGCATCCGCGATGATCAATGCAGTGTCGTGCCCGTAGGGCAGTACTTTGAAGTCGGGCTGATAAGCTTTGAGTGCAACCGGAGTTGTCGGTTGGTCTGTTGTGGCTTGTTCTGCAAGGGCCAAATGAGGAAATACGGTTAGGCTTGCTGATAGTAGCAAGAGACGAAATGGCAGACGCATCGGTGGCCTTCTATAGAATAGGGAGTGAGTACATTACTGTCCCCATGATAAACAATATTAGGCAGATAAAAAGTCAGAGAACGGCAAGCCTGAGAGGTCAGGAGTCAACAGGGTACTTTGAAGGCACCATATAAAAAAACACCGGCCAGAAGGCCGGTGTTTATAAAAGGCTGTGTTAAAACTCTATATCCAAGTTGGATTAGAAGTCGTAACGTGCACCTAGAACGAACTCGTCAGAAGTACGTGCTTTAGTGATGCCAACAGTAGCATCTTGATCTAGGTTGTTGAACTTGTATGACGCGTAAGTGCGGAAGTTCTTGTTGAAGTAGTG
The DNA here is from genome assembly GCF_003026455.1 of Photobacterium rosenbergii. Classification (GTDB taxonomy): domain Bacteria; phylum Pseudomonadota; class Gammaproteobacteria; order Enterobacterales; family Vibrionaceae; genus Photobacterium; species Photobacterium rosenbergii. Next base: position 14,993 of record NZ_PYMB01000018.1, on the reverse strand, counting down.
AGTTGCGTCGATTGCGATAGAATCGCGGATATCAGCGCTCTTGTCAGTATCTTCTAGGTAGTTGTAAGTTGCAACGAATACAGTCTTACCGTATGTGTATGCTGCAGCAAATTCGTAACCACGAGACTCAGCGATGTTGAAGCCTTCGTATACAGAAGTGTTACGAGAGTCTTGGTATAGACCTGCAACGTAGAAGTCACCGAAAGTGTAAGAGATAGCACCGAATGCTTGCTTACCAGTCTTGTCAGCATTTAGGCCTTGACCGTCTTGCTCACCGTAACCAGCACCGAACGCTAGACCCATGTCCATTGCGTAGATACCGCCGATAGAGTAACCATCGTCTTCAGAACCATCTTCGAATACGTAGTTAGCTTTAACAGTTAGGTTGTCGCCGCCTAGGTCGAAAGAACCAACGTATGCTAGGTTGTTAGATGTACGGTCAGCTGCAGCTAGTTTGTTACCAGCTTCGTTACCGTGGAAAGACATGATATCAGTGAAGTCAGTGATCATGCCTAGAGAGCCGTCAGTCTTACCGTAACGAACCTGACCGAAGTCACCGCCGATACCTGCGTTTAGGTGACGGTTGTTAACTTTGTCTGCATCGTCTTTGTCAGTGTATTCTGCTTCGTAGAAACCTAGAGCGTATACAGTGTCAGTGATGTCAGTTTTACCAGCAATGTTTACACGAACACGAGTAGCGTCGTTAACTTTGCTGTCGCCATTTGCGTCGTCTTTCAATACTGCACGAGCTTCAAAACGACCGCCTACTGCTAGGCTAGAAGTTTCGTCAGAGTAAACTTCTGCTGCTGTTGCTACAGAAGAGATAGATGCTGCTGCTACTGCTAGAGCAATCAGTTTCTTGTTCATTGTCGAATCCTTTTGGAATTTTTTGTTGTATGCATATCTGTGCTAAATGCATGCTGTTCTTTTTACTGGTCTCTGGCCCGATCTGTTAGTAAAAAAAACTGAAAAATACTTTATTTCAACGATTTCCAAATGGATTTAGAGGTTTAATGTATTGGAGATCAGGTGGTTACCATCGATTAAAAAAGTTCGGTTATGGAAGTGCTTTTTAGCTATTTTTAGGGTTTGTTTGTGGTGCTTTTAGGTGGTTAAAATTGTTTTATTGCGTGATTTTGTGATCTTTGGCGCATAATTTTTAGCCTGTATACGCTAGGCCTATGTTTTGTGAAATTTTTATGATTTCGCGTGGTTGCGATAGTGTCTGTCACCAAAAGTATGCTGCTGAATGAACAAGGGTGATCTCTTTGCCATCTTTGTTTAGAATGAAGTGTTCCCATTAGTAATCGTCTTGTCCGGCCAACCCGCCGGGCAGGCTTTGTTTTGCCTTTTATAGCAGTGGCTATACGGGCGTTGAGGTAATAAGAGTTATGGATAAGATTCCAATGACGGTACGCGGCGAGAAGCTGCTACGTGAAGAGCTAGAAGTACTAATGAAGCGCCGCCCGATCATTTCACAGGCCATTGGTGAAGCGCGTGAGCTGGGCGACCTGAAAGAGAATGCGGAATACCACGCTGCCCGTGAAGAGCAGGGTATCTGTGAAGCTCAGATCCGTGATATCGAATACAAGCTGTCTGTGGCACAGGTTATCGACGTCACCAAGATGCAGAACACAGGTAAAGTGATCTTCGGCACGACTGTAACCCTGATTGATGTTGATACTGACGAAGAAGTGACTTACCAAATCGTGGGTGATGACGAAGCCGAAATCAAAGCGGGTCGTATTTCAGTGAATTCACCGATTGCCCGTGGCCTGATTGGCAAAATGCAGGACGACGAAGTGACTATCACTACACCAGGCGGTGCGCGTGAGTTCGAAATTTCGGAAGTGGCTTACATTTAATCACACGAAATTGTTATTAAATGTATCTATAAAGAATGGATCATGGCATTCCGTGCCATGATTCAGGCATAAAAAAGGCCGCAGCGGCGGCCTTTTTTATTTGCGAGGAAGCTCGATCTTACGCTCTTCACTCTGGCGGTAAAGAACCAGAGTTTTACCGATAACCTGGACTTTCTCTGCCTTGGTTTCGCGTACAATTGCGTCAACGATCAAAACCTTAGTCTCGCGCTCTTCAGCAGCCACTTTAACCTTGATAAGCTCGTGGTGGTTAAGTGCCAGTTCAATCTCGGCAATCACGGCTTCAGTCAGGCCATTTGCGCCCATTAGGACAACTGGCTTTAGGTTGTGGGCAAGACCTTTAAGGTATTGCTTCTGCTTGGTGCTTAGATTCATGTCGGCTCTATTATTAAATTAGGGTTGAAAACCGCGTATTCTAACGCCATATAGTCTAGAAGACTAATTTGTTTAGTATACGCCATTTGTGGTGTTGCTGAGTATACTTGATAAGTACCCAAACTCATTAGGTAAATCATGAGTAAGAAAAAACATTCGGGCAGCTCTGGCCGATGGCTGAAAGAACATTTTGATGACAAGTATGTTCTAGAAGCGCAAAAAAAGGGCTACCGTTCCCGCGCGATTTTCAAAATTGAAGAAATCCAAAATAAAGACAAACTCCTGAAACCCGGTATGACGGTGGTTGACTTGGGAGCGGCTCCTGGTGGGTGGTCTCAGTATGCAGCTGAAGTTGTTGGTGATGAAGGGCAGGTGATTGCCTGTGACATCCTACCAATGGACTCACTGCCTGGTGTGAGCTTCCTGCAAGGGGATTTCCGCGAAGAAGCGGTCTTGGATGCACTGCTTGAGCGTATCCAGCCAGACATGGTTGATGTTGTGTTATCTGACATGGCACCGAACATGAGTGGCAACTTGGCTTCTGATCAGCCTAGAGCTATGTATCTTGTTGAACTAGCATTAGATATGTGTAGACAGGTACTTGCGCCTAATGGCAGCTTTGCGGTAAAAGTTTTCCAAGGTGAAGGCTTTGACCAATATCTGGCAGAAGTGCGTAGTATGTTTAAAGTGGTCAAAATTCGTAAGCCAGATTCGTCACGAGATCGCTCTCGTGAGGTATATATTGTAGCTACAGGTTACAAACTGTAGTACCCTAAATTCATCTATTAGTTATCGCGGGGTTAACACCTTGAGTGACATGGCAAAAAACTTGATTTTGTGGTTGGTCATCGCTGTGGTTCTGATGTCTGTTTTTCAGAGCTTCGGTCCCGGTGATAGTGCTGGCCGTCAAGTCGACTATACAACCTTTGTCCGTGAAATCGGTCAGGATCAGATAAGGGAAGTGCGATTCAATGATCGTGAAATTACCGTATTCAAACGTGATAACACGCGATACGTCACTTATCTGCCTGTCGTTAACGACCAAAAGCTGTTAGACGACCTTATTAACGCTAACGTAAAGGTCATGGGTACTCCGCCTGAGGAGCCAAGCCTACTGGCCTCAATCTTTATTTCCTGGTTCCCGATGCTATTGCTCATCGGTGTCTGGATCTTCTTCATGCGCCAAATGCAGGGCGGTGGTGGCAAAGGTGCCATGTCGTTCGGTAAATCCAAGGCTCGCATGATGAGCGAAGACCAGATCAAAACAACCTTTGCTGATGTAGCGGGTTGTGATGAAGCCAAAGAAGACGTGAAGGAGCTGGTTGACTACCTACGTGATCCAAGCCGTTTCCAGAAGCTAGGTGGTAAGATCCCAACTGGTGTTCTGATGGTTGGTCCTCCTGGTACGGGTAAAACCTTGTTGGCGAAAGCCATTGCCGGTGAAGCGAAAGTACCGTTCTTTACTATCTCAGGTTCTGATTTCGTAGAAATGTTTGTCGGTGTGGGTGCATCCCGTGTCCGTGACATGTTCGAGCAGGCAAAGAAAGCTGCCCCTTGTATCATCTTTATCGATGAGATCGATGCGGTAGGCCGTCAGCGTGGTGCTGGTGTGGGTGGTGGGCACGATGAGCGTGAGCAGACCTTGAACCAGATGCTGGTTGAAATGGATGGTTTCGAGGGTAACGAAGGTATCATCGTTATCGCTGCAACTAACCGTCCTGACGTATTGGACCCTGCACTATTGCGTCCTGGTCGTTTCGACCGCCAGGTAGTAGTAGGCTTGCCAGACGTTCGTGGCCGTGAGCAAATCCTCAAAGTTCACATGCGTAAAGTACCGCTCGACGGTGATGTGAAACCTGAGCTTATCGCTCGTGGTACGCCGGGTTTCTCTGGTGCTGACCTAGCTAACCTTGTTAACGAAGCGGCCCTGTTTGCGGCCCGTGGTAACAAGCGTACGGTTTCTATGGTTGAGTTCGAACTGGCGAAAGACAAAATCATGATGGGCGCAGAGCGCAAGTCTATGGTGATGTCTGAAGACCAGAAAGAATCGACCGCATACCATGAAGCGGGACACGCAATCATCGGTCGCCTAGTACCGGATCATGATCCTGTGTACAAGGTATCGATTATTCCTCGTGGCCGTGCATTGGGTGTGACCATGTACCTGCCTGAGCAAGACCGTGTCAGCCACTCCCGTGAGTTCTTGGAATCAATGATTTCGAGCCTTTACGGTGGCCGCTTGGCAGAAGAGCTTATCTACGGTGTCGACAAAGTATCTACTGGTGCATCAAACGATATCGAGCGTGCGACAGATATCGCGCGTAAGATGGTGACACAGTGGGGCTTCTCAGAAAAATTGGGTCCATTGCTGTATGCAGAAGATGAAGGCGAGGTATTCCTAGGCCGTTCAGTCACGCAGAGCAAGCACATGTCAGACGATACGGCGAAGCTTATCGATAACGAAGTTCGCGCTATCATCGACCGCAACTACGAGCGTGCTCGTGAAATCCTTGAGCAAAACATGGATATCATGCATGCGATGAAAGATGCGCTGATGAAGTACGAAACCATCGATGCTGGTCAGATTGATGACTTGATGGATCGCAAAACTGAAATCCGTGCGCCGAAGGGCTGGGGTGATGAGAATGACACCCTGAAAGCTGGCGATGCTGCTCCAGAGCAGCAAAGTGAGCAACAGGAAGCACCTGCTGAACCAAAAGCAGAAGTGAAGCCTGAGCAAGCTCCTGAAGCACAGCAACCAGTGCAGAACAAAGAAGACGACAAGCCACAGGCTTAATCGTTAGACGCTAATCAAAAACCCCGACCTTGTTCGGGGTTTTTTGTATCTATAACACCCATCGCTAAACACCAAGTGCTATAACACCTAGATTTATGGCCTAGGAGCAGACAAGTTGATCCTCAAGAGCAAATCAAAAACGTTAGATCTCTCTCGCCCCCACACCATGGGGATTTTGAACGTTACGCCGGATTCATTTTCAGATGGCGGCCGCTTTAACCAGATGGATGCAGCCCTGCGCCATGCTGAGGAAATGCTTGCCGCAGGGACGTCTATTTTGGATATCGGCGGTGAGTCTACCCGCCCTGGGGCTGATGAAGTTTCTCTCGAGCAAGAGCTTGACCGGGTAGTACCGGTTATTGAGGCGTTACGTCAGCGCTTTGATTGCTGGATCTCGATCGATACCAGTAAAGCGAAGGTGATGACCGAAGCGGTGAATGCCGGTGCCGATCTCATCAATGATGTCCGAGCCCTTCAGGAGCCGGGAGCGTTACAGGCGGCAGCCGGTGCCGGTGTACCAATTTGTATAATGCATATGCAAGGGCAACCGCGTACAATGCAGCATCAACCGTCATATCAAGATGTCATCGCCGATGTCGGTGACTTCCTGGCGGAACGAATCACTGCCTGTGAGCAAGTTGGGATAGCGCGCGAGCAGCTACTGCTCGATCCCGGCTACGGGTTTGGCAAAACCCTAGAGCATAATTACCAGTTGCTTGCTCACCTTGATGACTTCCATCGCTTCGGCTTGCCACTTTTAGTGGGGATGTCGCGAAAGTCGATGGTATTCAAATTATTAAACAAACAACCAGCCGATTGTATGGCTGGAAGCCTTGCCTGTGCCGCAATAGCAGCGATGAAAGGGGCCCAGATCATCCGGGTCCATGATGCGAAAGAGACGGTGGACGTCCTTAAGGTGTGCGAGATGACGCTGTCCCAATACCGGGATAAGTAACCTTCTCAGGCTAGGTTGAAGATATAAATATTGCTAGGAGCAGATAATGGCTGAGCGTAAGTACTTTGGTACCGATGGTATTCGTGGTTTAGTGGGCAAAGGCCCAATTACTCCAGATTTTGTGTTGAAACTAGGTTGGGCTGCCGGCCGAGTCTTGTCCCAGCAGGGCACCAAGAAAGTAATCATCGGTAAAGATACCCGTATCTCTGGCTATATGTTGGAGTCTGCATTGGAAGCCGGTTTGGCGGCAGCAGGCTTGCAGGCCGCATTTACAGGCCCAATGCCAACCCCGGCAGTTGCGTACCTTACCCGTACTTTCCGTGCTGAAGCCGGTATTGTGATTTCAGCTTCACACAACCCTTATTACGATAACGGTATTAAATTCTTCTCGTCAGAAGGGACCAAGCTTCCTGATGAGGTTGAGCTGGCGATTGAAGCGGAGTTGGACAAGCCGTTGACATGTGTTGAATCAGCCATGCTGGGTAAGGCCTACCGTATCAATGATGCAGCCGGTCGTTACATCGAGTTTTGTAAGGGGACTTTCCCGAGCAAGTATGACTTGGCGGGCTATAAAATCATTGTCGACTGTGCCCACGGTGCGACCTACCACATTGCGCCTAGCGTATTCAAAGAGCTAGGGGCTGAAGTGATCACTATTGGTTGCGAGCCAAACGGTACCAACATTAACGACAAAGTGGGTGCAACGGATGTTGCAGCACTGCAGGCCAAAGTCCTGGAAGAGAAAGCAGACTTCGGTATTGCCCTAGATGGCGATGGCGACCGTGTGATCATGGTCGATGAGGAAGGCAACAAAGTTGACGGCGACCAGATTGCCTACATCATTGCCCGCGATGCCCTGCGCCGTGGTGAGCTCAAAGGTGGTGTGGTCGGAACGCTGATGACCAACCTAGGAATGGAGAATGCCCTGAAAAACCTCGGTATCCCGTTTGTTCGCGCTAAAGTGGGTGACCGCTACGTGATGGAAGAGCTTAAAAAGCACGGTTGGCTGATCGGGGCCGAGAACTCGGGTCACGTGATCCTGCTGGATAAAGTGACGACGGGTGACGGCATTGTAGCGGGCTTACAGGTGATGGCATCCATTGTCGGTAGCAAGATGTCACTGAAAGAGTTGGCTGATGGAGTCACTATGTACCCACAGGTTCTGGAGAACGTACGTTTTGCCGGTGAGTCTAACCCATTGGAATCAGACGCAGTTCTGTCTGCAACTGCTGCTGTTGAGGCTAAACTAGGGGATAAGGGACGTGTTTTGCTGCGTAAATCCGGTACAGAACCTTTGATCCGTGTGATGGTTGAAGGGGAAGACGCTGCACTGGTCAAGGAGTCAGCCCTGCTGATTGCCGAGGCTGTGAAGGAAAGCTGCTGATTTTGTCCTGATTTCGACTGACTGGTGTCGGTTTTGCCTAAATCTTCGACAAGTAATTCAAGAAACAGAGTTTTCGAGGAAATTTTACTTGTCAGTGAAGATGGCTTTCGCTAGTATTCATTCCGCTCCTAATGGAAGGGGTGCGCTGGCACTGCTGAAGCAAAGCCGGCACAACAATTTAACCATAGGTGGAACCCATGTACGAAATTCTACTTGTGATTTATCTGTTGGCTGCGCTTGGTGTTATTGGCCTAGTTTTGGTTCAACAAGGTAAAGGCGCAGATATGGGAGCCTCATTTGGGGCTGGCGCATCAGGAACCCTGTTTGGCGCGAGCGGCTCTGGAAACTTCCTGACCCGAATGACTGCAGTTTTTGCGACCATCTTTTTCGTTATCAGCTTGGTGCTTGGCAACATGAGCGCTAAAAAAGCAGGCGAAACCAGTGGTTGGGAAAACCTAAGCGCTCCGGCAACTGAACAAGTTGTTGTTGAGCCTACTCAGAATGCACCTGTAAATAGTGACATTCCTGAGTAAATAAAGAATTTAGCCGAGATGGTGAAATTGGTAGACACGCTAGCATGAGGTGCTAGTGCCGCAAGGTGTAGGGGTTCAAGTCCCCTTCTCGGCACCATTATTACTCGCTTGAAAGAGTGAAGTCTGGGCGATATAATCGCCGTCAGATTACGGACGCGGGGTGGAGCAGTTTGGTAGCTCGTCGGGCTCATAACCCGAAGGTCGTCGGTTCAAATCCGGCCCCCGCAACCACTTTCCGAAAAAACAGCTATTCTTAGTAAGGTTGTTTTTTCTATCACAGCGATATGCTGTGGTATCAGGGTCCAGTGATATTAAACCCCGTAATTCGGGGTTTTTTATTATCTGAAACATGACCATTCAGGTATCTACTGGGCTTTATAGCCCTTTTTTTGTTTCCGGGGGGTTGTTTTGACAGCTTTAGAGATGCAATTGACCGAACTGCTTGAAGCGCCAGTAACGGCGACAGGCTATGAACTTGTCGGTCTGGAATTTATTCGTGCAGGCGAACATTCGACGCTGCGTGTATTTATCGATCACGAAAACGGCATTACCGTTGACGATTGTGCCGAAGTTAGCCGCCAGGTAAGCGCGGTGATGGACGTTGAAGATCCTATCACTGTTGCCTATAACCTGGAGGTCTCTTCCCCGGGTCTTGAAAGGCCGCTATTTAAAGCCGCACATTACCAGCAGTTTATTGGCCACGAGGTCAGCCTGGTGTTGAAAATGGCGATGGGCAACCGTCGTAAGTGGAAAGGTGACATCGTTGCAGTTGAAGGCGAGCTTGTCACATTAAATGTTGATGGCAATGAAGAAACATTTGCACTGAGCAATATTTCCAAGGCCAACCTGGTTCCAAAATTCTAACCGCTAAAATTGGGGCATTAGAAATGAACAAAGAAATCTTGGCTGTCGTTGAAGCGGTATCCAACGAAAAAGCTGTACCTCGTGAGCGCATCTTTGAAGCACTAGAGATCGCACTGGCAACAGCGACAAAGAAAAAATACGAAGCGGAAATCGATGTACGCGTTGCTATCGACCGTAAAACTGGCGAATTCGAAACGTTCCGTCGTTGGAAGGCAGTTGAAGAAGTGACTCAGCCTACGCTTGAAATCACTTTGGAAGCGGCCAAGTTTGATGATGAAACCATCGAGCTAGAAGGTTTTGTTGAAGACCAAATCGAATCAGTAACGTTTGACCGTATTACTACCCAGACTGCAAAGCAGGTTATCGTTCAGAAAGTTCGTGAAGCCGAGCGTGCACAGATCGTTGAGCAGTTTATTGACAACGAAGGTGAGCTAATCACCGGTGTAGTAAAGAAAGTTAACCGCGATGCTGTTATCATTGACCTTGGTAACAATGCAGAAGCTGTTATCCAGCGTGACGACCAGTTGCCACGTGAAAACTTCCGCCCAGGTGACCGTGTTCGTGGCCTACTTTACAAAGTGGCGCCAGAAGCACGTGGTTTCCAGTTGTTCATGACTCGCTCTAAGCCTGAAATGCTATCAGAGCTATTCCGCATCGAAGTGCCGGAAATCGGCGAAGAGATGATTGAACTAATGGGTGCTGCTCGTGATCCAGGTTCTCGTGCCAAGATTGCTGTAAAGACTAACGACAAGCGCATCGACCCTGTGGGTGCATGTGTTGGTATGCGTGGTGCACGTGTACAGGCCGTATCAGGCGAGCTAGGCGGTGAGCGTATCGATATCGTACTGTGGGATGAAAACCCTGCTCAGTTCGTGATCAACGCGATGGCACCGGCAGAAGTTAGCTCTATCATCGTTGATGAAGACAACCACACTATGGACATTGCTGTTGAGAAGGACAACCTTGCTCAGGCAATTGGCCGTAGTGGTCAAAACGTACGTCTAGCCTCTCAGCTAACTGGCTGGGAACTGAACGTTATGACTGTTGAAGATCTTCAGAAGAAACACCAGGAAGAAGCCCAAGAGTCTATCGAAGTGTTCACTAAGCACCTAGATATCGACGAAGACTTCGCCACTGTATTGGTTGAAGAAGGCTTCACGACGCTAGAAGAAATCGCCTACGTTCCTGTAGCCGAGCTGATGGGCGTTGAAGGTCTGGATGAAGACACTGTTGAAGAGCTGCGTAACCGTGCGAAAGAAGCGCTTACCACGCTAGCCCTTGCTCAGGAAGAATCTTTTGAAGGTGTTGAGCCTGCAGAAGACCTACTGGGCCTGGAAGGCTTGGAGCGTGAACTTGCGTTCAAACTGGCCGCTAAAGGCGTTGCAACGCTAGAAGATCTTGCTGACCAAGGTACTGACGATCTAACTGACATCGAAGGTATCGACGAAGCAAGAGCGGGCGAGCTAATCATGGCTGCTCGTAACATTTGCTGGTTCAGTGACGAAGCATAAAATTTAATCGCAAGGGAGGAGCAGCATGTCAGAGGTTACAGTTAAAGCACTTGCCGAGGAAATCGGCACGCAGATTGACCGTTTGCTTCAACAGTTTGCCGATGCTGGTATCAGCAAGAAAGCTGAAGATAGCGTAAGCCAACAAGAAAAACAGAGTCTATTAGCCCACCTTAAGAAAGAACATGGTGGCGATAGCACATCTGGCGAGGCTCCTACACGCCTTACTTTGCAACGTAAGACCCGAAGCACGCTGAGTGTTTCGGGCTCAGGTGGCAAAAATAAAAGTGTTCAGGTAGAAGTGCGCAAAAAGCGCACCTACGTAAAGCGTTCTGCGCTTGAAGAAGAACAGCGTGCCGCGGAAGAAGCGAAGCGCCAGGCTGAAGATGCAGCCCAGCGCGAAGCGGAAGAAGCCGCTCAGCGAGCAGCCGAAGAAGCTGCCAAGCGTGAAGCAGAAGAGCTGGCAAAACGCGAGGCGGAAGAAGCTGCTAAGCGTGCTGCTGAAGAAAAGCGTTTAGCTGAAGAACAAGCTAAGCAACATGCAGAACAGAATGCCGAACGTAATGCTGAGGACAAGCAGAAACGTGACGCAGAAGATAAGCGTTTGGCTGAAGAAAAAGCTAAACGCGCCGCCGCTGACGAACAGGCTAAAAAAGAAGCTGAGGCGCTACAACGTCGCCGGGAAGAGGAAGCCAAGCGTAAAGCCGAAGAAGAGAGTCAGCGTCAGCTAGAAGAGGCACGCAAAATGGCAGAAATGAATGAAAAGAACTGGTCAAAACCTGACCAGGAAAAAGGTAATATGGATAAAGCAGACTACCATACTACAACGTCTAGCTACGCTCGCGCAGCTGAAGACGAACAGGACCGCAAAGAAGAAGGCGGTCGCCGTCGCAAGAAGAAAAAAGCGGGTGCTAAGCAAGACGACCGCAATGCACGCGGTGGTCGTAACCAGCGTGGCCGCGGCAAGCAGCAGATGGCTAAACCAACATCAATGCAGCACGGTTTCGACAAAACAGCGACAGTTGCCAAGCAAGATGTTGTGATTGGTGAGACTATCGTTGTTTCTGAACTTGCTAACAAGATGTCTGTTAAAGGCGTTGAAGTTATCAAGGTGATGATGAAGATGGGTGCAATGGCAACCATCAACCAGGTTATCGACCAGGAAACTGCTGCGCTAGTAGCAGAAGAAATGGGCCACAAAGTTATCCTGCGTAAAGAGAACGAGCTGGAAGAAGCGGTACTATCTGACCGTGACGAAAACCTAGCGGTTGTTCCTCGTGCGCCGGTAGTAACTATCATGGGTCACGTTGACCACGGTAAAACTTCTACTCTTGACTACATCCGTAAAGCACACGTTGCGTCGGGTGAAGCGGGTGGTATTACCCAGCACATCGGTGCATACCACGTTGAAACTGACAACGGTATGATCACCTTCCTTGATACTCCGGGACACGCCGCGTTTACTGCAATGCGTGCTCGTGGTGCTCAAGCAACAGATATCGTTGTTCTTGTTGTTGCTGCAGACGATGGCGTAATGCCACAGACTGTTGAGGCAATCCAGCACGCGAAAGCGGCAGGTGTACCTCTAATCGTTGCTGTTAACAAGATCGATAAAGAAGATGCTAACCCTGACAACGTTAAGAACGAGCTTGCTCAGTACGACGTTATCCCTGAAGAGTGGGGCGGTGAGAACATCTTCGTTCATATCTCTGCTAAGCAAGGTACAAACATCGACGGTCTTCTTGAGTCTATCCTTCTACAAGCAGAAGTTCTTGAGCTAACTGCTGTTGCTGAAGGTATGGCGAAAGGTGTGGTTGTAGAATCTCGCCTAGACAAGGGCCGTGGTCCTGTTGCAACTGTTCTTGTTCAGGAAGGTACGCTACGTAAGGGCGATATCGTTCTTTGTGGTCTTGAGCATGGCCGTGTTCGTGCAATGCGCGACGAGGTAGGTAAAGAAATCGAGTCTGCCGGTCCTTCTATCCCAGTTGAGATCCTAGGTCTTTCTGGTGTTCCGTCTTCAGGTGACGAAGCGACTGTTGTTCGTGACGAGCGTAAAGCACGTGAAGTAGCACTTTACCGCCAAGGTAAGTTCCGTGACGTTAAACTGGCTCGCCAGCAGAAAGCGAAACTGGAAAACATGTTCTCTAACATGGCTGCCGGTGAAGTTGCTGAGCTGAACGTGGTACTGAAAGCTGACGTACAGGGTTCTGTTGAAGCGATTGCTGACTCACTACGTAAGCTATCAACTGAAGAAGTTAAAGTTAACATCGTTGGTTCAGGTGTTGGTGGTATTACTGAAACTGACGCGGTTCTTGCTGCAGCTTCTAACGCTATCATCCTTGGCTTCAACGTTCGTGCTGATGCATCAGCTCGCCGTACGGTTGAGACTGAGAACCTTGACCTTCGCTACTACTCAATCATCTACCAGCTGATTGACGAAGTTAAAGCAGCGATGGGCGGTATGCTTTCTCCTGAATTCAAGCAGGAAATCATTGGTCTGGCTGAAGTACGTGACGTATTTAAGTCGCCTAAGATCGGTGCTATCGCAGGCTGTATGGTTACTGAAGGTACCATCAAGCGTAACAACCCAATCCGCGTACTGCGTGATAACGTTGTTATCTACGAAGGTGAGCTTGAGTCACTACGCCGCTTCAAAGACGACGTTCAAGAAGTTAAGAACGGCTACGAGTGTGGTATCGGCGTTAAGAACTACAACGATGTTCGTGTCGGCGACCAGATCGAAGTTTACGAAATCATCGAAGTTCAGCGTACCCTTGACTAATATTCAAGGTCTAACCTGCTCTAAGATATACAAATAATCCATGGGGAGCTTCGGCTCCCCATTGTTTCAAGAGAGCTTTCTCTAAGAGAGGCAATGAATGTCTAAAGAATTTAGCCGCACCCAGCGTGTTGCGCAGCAGCTTCAGAAGGAGCTGGCCGTGATCCTGCAGCGTGAGATCAAAGACTCGCGTATTGGCATGACCACTATTTCAAGTGTCGACGTTTCCCGCGATATGGGTTACGCCAAAGTGTACGTGACCTTCCTGACTGTGGGCGAGCAAACCCCTGAAGGCAGCCTGGAAGCACTGCGCGAGATGGCACCGTACATCCGCTCACTACTGGGCAAGCAGATCCGCCTGCGTGTTACTCCTGAGCTAAACTTCATCTTTGATAAGTCACTAACCGAAGGTATGCGTATCTCGACTCTAGTGTCTAAAGCAGTACGCGAAGATGAAGAACGCCGTGGCGATGAGCCACAGGCAGAAGACGAGGAGTAATCGATGGCACGTCGTCGTAAGGGCCGTCCTATTGATGGTGTGATCCTGGTAGATAAGCCGACTGGGATCAGCTCGAATGATACGTTACAGAAAGTAAAGCGTATCTTCTTTGCCCAGAAAGCCGGCCATACCGGTGCCTTGGATCCTCTAGCGACAGGCATGCTGCCGATTTGCTTTGGTGAAGCGACCAAGTTCTCCCAGTTCCTGCTTGATTCGGATAAGCGCTACCGGGTGATTGCTAAGCTGGGTGAGCGTACCGATACTTCGGACTCCGACGGTGAAGTGGTGCAGACCCGCGAAGTCAAAGTTGACCGCGGCCAACTTGAGCGCTGTATTGCCAAGTTCCGTGGTACTACTGACCAGATCCCATCGATGTACTCGGCACTGAAGTACCAGGGCCGTAAGCTTTATGAGTACGCCCGCGAAGGGATTGAAGTACCGCGTGAGTCACGCAAGATCACTGTGTATTCTGTTGAGTTGCTGCGTTTTAGCAACAATGAAGTGGAAATGGAACTGCATGTGTCGAAAGGCACCTACATCCGCACCATCGTTGATGATCTGGGCGAGATGCTAGGTTGCGGTGCCCACGTGACTTACCTGCGCCGTACCGGTGTCTCCAACTACCCGGTTGAGCGCATGGTAACTATCGAGCAGCTTGAAGCCTTGCTTGAGCAAGCGAAAGGCCAGGATATCGCACCATCTGAACTGCTCGACCCATTGCTATTGCCAATGGATACCGCGGTACAGGATCTGCCGGAGGTCAACATCATCCCGCAGATCGCAATCTTTGTCCGCAACGGCAACCCGGTCAATGCAGGCCGTGTACCGGCTGAAGGTACACAGGTACGCATTACCGTCGGTGAAGAACGCGAGTTCATCGGTGTCGGTGTCATCGACCGCGAAGGCATGCTAGCGCCAAAGCGTGTAGTGGTTAATGAGCAGACCGCTCAGTAACGGATGCTTCTTTAAAATCCCCGGCCAAGCGCTGGGGATTTTTGTTTTAGGTCTAAGAAATAGCGGGCCCTAGGAAAAGAAGGTCCTAGTTCCTAGGAAAAGCAATAATGGGTCCTAGGAATAACTGGCCCTAGGAAAAGCGGGAACAGCGAAAGAACAAGAGCGAAGAACTTGACGTTGTATCACTATAAGTGAACGCTCCTGCAGGACCAAGGACCAAGGACCAAGGACCAAGGACCAAGGACCAAGGACCAAGGACCAAGGACCAAGGACCAAGGACCAAGGACCAAGGACCAAGGACCAAGGACCAAGGACCAAGGACCAAGGACCAAGGATGATATGACCCCCGTAAAGTAGACACGGGGGTTAGTTTCCAAGTTCGTACATCATGGGACTCAGTCCACCATTAGTCCCATGCCTTCTGACTATATTGTAATAGCCATCGATATAGTTGCGACACTC
>NZ_PYMB01000017.1 GCF_003026455.1 Photobacterium rosenbergii | reverse complement strand
GGCTTCCAATTTAAGTTATCGTGCTGAACACACGGTGATTTGAGTGGAGCGGTAGTTCAGTTGGTTAGAATACCGGCCTGTCACGCCGGGGGTCGCGGGTTCGAGTCCCGTCCGCTCCGCCACTTATACTAAGCCTGAGTCGAAAGACTCGGGCTTTTTTACATCTGTCGGATATGGTTCGCCTTGCAGGCGAATGAGTCCCGCTTGTGCGCAAGCCCGGCCCTCCGCCACTTATTAAGAAGCCTCGCTGGAAACAGCGGGGCTTTTTACGTTTGGCCTTCGGCAAAACGTAAGGCCCTGGGTAGAGCGGGTCTTAGGCTCGGGAAGAAGCATAAGAGCAAAGCTGAAGAGCAGTAATGTAATCCCAGTACTCCGATATGAAGTAAGAAGCCCTGCTAGTGATAGCAGGGCTTTTTACGTTTCAGGCCAGAGGCTAAAGCAAGAGCAGGATCTTGAAATGGTTAAGCTTTTTCAAACAATCTGGTTCGCCCATCGCCCATCGCCCATCGCCCATCGCCCATCGCCCATCGCCCATCGCCCATCTTCCTCATTGATAATTATAAAAATGCCTTAACCAGTGCTCAGCGATAGCAGTCTCGTCATTCTCACTCAAAGGCTGGATACCTGATTTGAATCTTTCTGGCTCGCAGAGCAACTGAAGTCCAGCCAGCATATGGGCGGCTTCGAAGAGGTAGAGGGTTGGATCACCCATCCCCGTTTTGAATGGGGTATTGGCCGATTCGCCGCCAGCTAACAGGTAGAGGCGATGACCTTTTCTAGTTTGGTATTCTCGGATCAGCTTATTACCGCCTACCTCAGTGAGTGCCCCATTGGCAATCAAGGTGGGTAGGTTAAGCTCATCATCAGCTGAGGTTACAGTGGCAATAAAGCTGTTATCACTGATGTTATCGAGCAGGTGCTCCGGAATCGCCCCATTGCCGGTACAGCAATAGATGAGGTTACATTCTCGGATTAAGCGCTCTATGGAACAAACCTGGACGCCGTTGCGGGGAAACTGGGTTAATCTCCTTGGGTCGATATCTGCGACATAAATGTTACCGATAGCCTTGCCTTTAAGGTATTGGATCACCCCGCAGCCGAGATTCCCGGCCCCAATCACCCCAACCTTGAGGAATCCATCGTTATTGAGCTTGAGGCCAAACTCTTCACGCAAGATCTGATCAGAATAGTGGACGATACACTCCGAAGCCTCGTAGTCGGCAGGCGCCTTGATACTAAGGTGGGAGACAGTCACTAACGGGTGGTGCATGGTACGGTTGAGGTACTTGTACAAACCATTGGCTGTGAGCTCTGTGATGCCTATCAGTTGTTCTTGGAATACGTTGCCGAGGTGCTCGATGGCATGGGAGAAGTACCCGCCGTGATCGAGCAATAGGAATTTGCTGTCAGCGGTGATGTGCTGACGAATAAAGGCTTCGGCAAATAGAGGATCACGCAGTTGTTCTTTGGTAACCGTATCGTTGGCAATCGAGCAGCTTGGCAGTTTTTCAATGGTCTCTTTGATAGCGCTATTGCCATTGGCTGTTGCTCCTTTGGGAATAAAGATCAATTGGTGGGCAAGTTCAGCCAGCACATTGATATAAGGCAGGGAGCCTTCATAGCAATGCATCACTGAAAAAATGATTAAGTTGTCCGGTGTACTATAACTTTGTGCCACTTTTTTTAGGAAATCATAGCCCTTGGCTGCGTAAAAATCAGAGTAGTACGAATGAGTTAAGATTGGTTGAGGCATTATTATTATTCCATTGAAAATTAATTGCAGCCAAACAGATTGAGTAGCGCATAGAGTAACGGCTCATGTTGACGGCTCTGTTTACAACACAGCCCTAATTGCATCGGATGCACTTTTTCTTTTTCTAGCCGTTTGACCTTGTTCCCTACCGGGCTATTTTCAATGACCACATCAGGGGCTATGCCTACCCCACAGCCCAGCGCGACCATACTGACAATTGCTTCATGGCCGCCGACCTGGGCATAAATTTGGGGTTTTATCTTTTTGCTTTTTAACCACTTGTCGGCTTTATCCCTTGCGGTACCGGACTCAGGCAAAATAAAAGGCAGGCTGGCCCAATTCGGCGGGTCTGCCAGTGCCTTTTGCAGGCTTGCTGGCGGTAGCAGAGGGGTGATAACCGACATCGAGACATTGTCTAGCTCGGTATAGGTCAGTTTGCCCGGTAAGGTATCTGGTTTAGCTGCAATCGCTATATCGGCCTCATCGTTCTGAACTTTATCGATGGCTTGGGCCGGGTCGCCGGTGAGCAGTTGTATTTCTACCTGGGGATAGAGTTGGCGGAATCGGTTGAGGATATCAGGCAGGTGGCTGTAACTGGCAGTGACGGAGCAAAAGAGCGTCAGTTTACCCTGCAGCTTGTGGTGATGGTCAGCCAGTTCGGCTTTGACCTCCAGCCAATTGGAGACAATCAATGCCGCTGTTGGCAATAGGGTCTGTCCTGCAGATGTCAGTTCGACACTGCGGTTGTCACGGACAAACAGGGTTTGTCCCAAGTCCTCTTCTAGTCGTTGGACGATCCGGCTAAGGGCCGATGGGCTGATATGCATGGCCTGGGCGGTTTGGCTGAAGCTTTTGGACTCGCATAGGTGAAGGAATAACTGCAAGGTTTTTATGTTCATCTTCCATGTTGCACTTTTTGCAATGACTTATTGTGAATATATCACTTTGCGCAATTTACTGCCTGATCTACTATCGGATTATTCGACAAGCACTGTCGGCCCAAGGATAATAATTTTCACGGAGTTCGCTGTTATGGCTAATTATTTCAATACCCTTAATCTTCGCCAGCAATTAGACCAACTAGGCCGTTGCCGCTTTATGGATCGCAACGAGTTCGCTAACGAGGCAGATTACCTCAAAGGTAAGAAGGTCGTGATTGTTGGTTGTGGTGCCCAGGGCCTTAACCAGGGCCTGAACATGCGTGACTCTGGCTTGGATGTGGCTTATGCCCTACGTCAGGCTGCAATTGATGAGCAGCGCCAATCTTACAAGAACGCCAAAGAAAACGGTTTTGAGGTAGGCAGTTACGAAAACCTGATCCCTCAAGCGGATCTGGTTGTTAACCTGACGCCGGACAAGCAGCACACCAATGTGGTTGAAACGGTAATGCCGTTGATGAAGCAAGGTGCGTCACTGGGCTACTCTCACGGTTTCAACATCGTTGAAGAAGGTATGCAGATCCGCCCTGATATTACAGTGGTAATGGTTGCGCCTAAATGTCCGGGTACTGAAGTACGTGAAGAGTACAAGCGTGGCTTTGGTGTTCCAACCTTGATTGCGGTTCACCCAGAAAATGATCCTCAAGGTGATGGCCTTGAAATCGCAAAAGCTTGGGCTGCTGCAACTGGCGGTCACCGCGCAGGTGTGTTGGAATCATCTTTCGTTGCCGAAGTGAAATCTGACCTAATGGGCGAGCAGACTATCCTTTGCGGTATGCTACAGGCAGGCTCGATTGTATGCTATGAGAAGATGATTGCCGATGGTGTTGATGCAGGCTACGCCGGTAAACTTCTTCAGTACGGTTGGGAAACCATCACCGAAGCACTGAAGTTTGGCGGTATCACCCATATGATGGACCGTCTGTCTAACCCAGCGAAAGTGAAAGCTTTTGAGCTGTCTGAAGAGCTAAAAGAGCTGATGCGTCCGCTGTACAACAAGCATATGGATGACATCATCACTGGCCACTTCTCTAGCACCATGATGGCTGACTGGGCGAATGACGATGTGAACCTACTGGGCTGGCGTGGTGAAACAGCCGAAACCCAGTTTGAAAACTACCCAGATACAGACGTAGAAATCTCTGAGCAAGAGTACTTCGACAACGGTATCTTGATGGTGGCGATGGTACGTGCTGGTGTTGAACTGGCGTTCGAAGCAATGACAGCTTCTGGCATTATTGAAGAGTCGGCTTACTACGAGTCACTGCACGAGCTTCCGCTTATTGCCAACACTATCGCCCGTAAGCGCCTGTACGAGATGAACGTGGTTATCTCTGATACTGCTGAATACGGTAACTACTTGTTCGCTAACGTAGCAACCCCGCTACTGCGTGAGAAGTTCATGCCATCAGTAGGTACGGATGTTATCGGCAAAGGCCTAGGTGAGACCTCTAATCAGGTTGATAACGCGACCCTAATTGCTGTGAACGACACTATCCGTAACCACCCTGTTGAGTACATCGGTGAAGAGCTGCGTGGCTACATGACAGATATGAAGCGTATCGCTGTGGGTGGTTAATCCTCCCAAAGTCTAAACATTAAAAAAGCCCGGGTGATGCATCACCCGGGCTTTTTATTGGCTGTTTTACAAGGAATTATTCTTGTTCAGTATCAGCTTTTGGTGCCATGCGGTTTTCCAGCTCATCAAGCTTCTGCTCAAGGGCGGATAGCTTCTGGCGGGTACGCAGCAGCACTTGGGTCTGTACATCAAATTCTTCGCGGCTAACCACGTCCAACTTACCAAGCTGTGCTTGGATCACTTGGCGAACTTTCTGTTCTACATCATTACCCAGCTCTTTAACTGGCTGAGGCATCGCGTCCTGGATCTGCTTGGCCACTTGCTCAAGTTTCTTTGGATCAAACATAGCTTAGTTAACTCCGTAACGGCATTTCATCTGTTGTCGTTATTTTATTCAAATATAACAGGATTGTCGTTGCTGTTGGTACAAAATAAAAGAGGCCGTTAAAAACGGCCTCTTGATCCTCAGTCTTTCTGCTTAGCTATCGTGCGCTTCTTTCAAGGCGTTGCGTGCTTCATCGGCACGCTTAAGCTTTTCCAAGTCTTTGTCCTCGACGAAGACTGGCAGCGGTTTGTGGATGCTAGCCAAGTAGGTGTAAATCACCGGTAGTACAAACAGGGTGAACACCGTACCGATAGCCAGGCCGGCAACGATAACAATACCGATACTGAAGCGCTGGGCTGCACCGGCACCCGTGGCATACAACAGCGGGATCAGACCAGCAATCATCGCCGCAGTGGTCATCAGGATTGGACGCAGACGAATTTTCGCCGCTTCCATCACTGCTGCCATACGGTCTTTCTTGTGGTGCAACTGCTCTTCTTTGGCGACCTCACAAATCAAGATACCGTGCTTGGTGATAAGACCAATCAGGGTGATCAAACCGACCTGCGAGTAGATATTCATCGAGGCTGCGCCCCATGCCAGGGCGATCAGGGCACCACAGATAGCCAGTGGAACCGAGACCATGATAACCAGCGGATCGCGCAGTGATTCGAACTGGATAGCCAGAACCAGGAAGATGATCGCCAGTGCCAGGGCAAAGGTGGTGTACAGTGCATTACCTTCGGTCACGAACTGGCGGGCTTCACCCATGAAGTCATGCTGGTAACCGGCTGGTAGCGTGCTAGCTGCTTCGGTCTGGAACCAATTGATTGCATCACCCATCGCGACGCCAGGTGCAGGAACTGCGCCGACGGTTGCCGAGTTCAACTGGTTGAAGTGAGGCAGCGAGCGTGGCTCGGAGATCACTTCAATCGTTACCAGGCTACCCAATGGAATAGCATTGCCGTCAGCTGCGCGGACATAGTAGCCCTTGAGCGATTCCGGGTTGAGGCGGTATTTACGCTCAACTTGTGGGATCACCTCGTAAGAGCGGCCATTAAGGTCGATACGGTTAACATAACCGTCGGCCATCATGGTACTCAGGGTCATACCGATATCTTGCATCGTCACGCCATAGGCACCGGCCTTGTCCTTGTCGATCTTGATCTTCATCGTTGCCGAGTCGTAGTTCAGGTCGAGATCCGAGTAGACGAACATTGGGTTGGTTTTCACTTTGCCCAAAATATCACTACTGATCTGGAACAGGCTCTCGAAACTGTTCGGCGTGGTGATCACGAACTGGATAGGCAGGCCTGAACCCGCACCTGGTAGCTCAGGCATCTGGAAAGCCGTTACTGCCATCTCCGGTACGTCTTTGACCAAGTCAGTGACACGCTTAACCACGTCAGCCTGGCTCGCTTCACGCTCGCTCCAAGGCACCATAGAGGCAATACCGAAGGCCTGGTTGGAGTTAGGCACGCCAGAGAAGACCTGGGCAAACGCGACTTCAGGCTGCTCGACCAGGATACGGTTGACTTCACCCATGGTGTTCTCGATGTAATCAAGGTTGGCGTTAGACGGCGCCGTACCCATCATTACCAGTACGCCCTTATCTTCCGATGGCGCCAGTTCACTCGGGATGAACTTGAACAGCAGCGGCAGGGTACCGAATACGATCAGGGCGAATACAATCACCACCGGACGCATTTTCATAATACCGCCAAGCATCTTCTCGTAGCGGTTGGTCATGCGATCAAGGAAGTGGTGGACTGTAGTCTCGAACTTGCTTGGCTTTTCGTTGGCCTTAAGCATCTTCGAACACATCATCGGTGATAGCGTCAGGGCGATGATCCCCGATACGAATACCGCACCGGCCAGAGTCAGGGCGAACTCCTTGAACAGCGAGCCGGTGATCCCACCCATCATAGCGATAGGGGCATATACCGCACCCAGTGTCAGGGTCATGGCGATAACCGGCACAGCGATCTCACGGGTACCGATAATCGCCGCACGGAATGGCGATTCCCCTTCCTTGATATGGCGGTCAACGTTTTCCAACACAACGATGGCGTCATCTACGACTAGGCCGATAGCAAGTACCATTGCCAGCAGGGTCATCAGGTTCCAAGAGAAACCGAATGACTGCATCACCATGGCAACACCAATCAGTGATAGCGGGATGGTGACAATCGGGATGATAACCGCACGCAGTGAGCCTAGGAACAGGGTGATCACGACCAGTACAATCAGCGCAGCTTCGGCAATGGTTTTGATAACCTCATTGATCGACTCGTTAATCGCAATGGTGGAGTCGTACATGATGTTCATCGAGATGTTGCTTGGCATGTTGCGTTGCAACTCAGGCAAGAGCTCGTAGACATCGGCTGCGATGTTGATTGGGTTGGCGCTTGGTGCCGCATTGATAGCTGCTACGACAGCCTCTTCACCGTTGGCAGACGCACGGTAGACATCATGGCTCTTCTCGAGGGTGACTTTAGCGATATCACCTAGGCGGATCACCTGGCCTTCCTGGGTAGAAACAACCAGTTTTTCCAGCTCGTCAGTGTTGGTTACCTGAGTATCTGCCGTACCGTTGTAAAGCACGAACTCGCCGGTCGCCTGACCGGTTGCCGACTGGTAGTTGTTGGCATTGAGTACGTTCATCACATCCGAGGCAGTCAGGCTGTAGGCTGCCATCTTGGCCGGATCTAACCAAACACGCAGGGCGTATTTCATACCGCCGTACAGATCAACCTTGGACACACCGTTAACAGTGAATAGCTGCGGGTTGATCACTCGCTCAAGGTAGTCGGTGATCTGGCTTGATACCAGCTCATCACTGGTAAAACCGATATACATCACCGCCGTCGTCGAGCCGGTCGACATGGTAACTGTCGGGTCTTCGGCTTCCTTAGGCAACTGCGAACGTACCGAGTTGGTCTTGGCCAGGATATCTGCCAGTGCCGCATTCGGGTCGGTGTTCAGCTTCATGGTGACTGTGATGGTTGAGGAACCCAGCACCGATGACGAGGTCATGAAGTCGATATTGTCAGCCTGTGCGATAGCCTGTTCCAGTGGCTGGGTAATAAAGCCCTGGATCAGGTCGGCACTGGCGCCGTAGTAGCTGGTGGTGACCGTTACTACGGTATTGGTCATGTCAGGGTATTCCCGGACCTGCATTTTGAAAATTGCCTGCAGGCCAAGGAGGGCGATCAAAAAGCTGATCGATACCGCTAACACAGGACGTTTAATAAAAACATCTGTAAAGCGCATGTCTCCTCCGGATCACAGCATTGGGGTTTCAGCTGGAGCTTCCAGCGAGTTGCTTTCAACCACACGGACCTTGGCGTGGTTACTCAGACGTACCTGGCCTGAAGTGACCACGGTATCGCCGGCTTTCACACCGTTGAGGATGTGGACGCTGTTACCTTTACGCTCGCCGACTTTGACCACCGATTGCTTGACGCGCAATACACCGATTTCATCTTCGCCTGCCAGGTAGACGTTATCGCCGTACAGGGTGTAGGTGATGGCTGTCTGTGGCAGGATGATCTGATCTTCCAGTGTTGGCAGGATGATATGGGCACGGGCGAACATACCGCTGCGAAGCTGGCCTTCGTTATTCGGGATGTCAGCTTGGACCTGGACGAGACCGCTCTGGTAGTTGACTGCAGGCTCGATAGCACTGATTTCACCGCTAAATGGCGTTTCCGGGTAGGCATCAACAAAGATCTCTACTTGCTGGCCCAAATGGATCTCGGAGATATCGGTTTGTGGCACGGTAAAGCGCAGTTTCATTAGCGAAGTGTCTTCAAGGCGGACCACATCCTTGCCTGGTTGGATATATTCACCCAGGTAAACATTACGTAGGCCGACAACACCGTCGAACGGTGCCTTGATAGTGCGTCGCTCGATAGTTGCTTTCAGGCTTTCGATATCGGCAACCAGTGAGAAGTAAGACGCTTCGGCATCATCAAAGGCTTCTTTGGAGATCGAACCTTTTTTGAATAGGCCGCGGTAGCGCTCATATTTGGCTTTGGCTGCTGGAAGGCGGGCCTGGGAACTCTTCAGGTTGGCATTTTCCACATCAGAGTCTAGGGCTAAAAGCTGTTGCTCGGCTTTTACCGTCGCACCGGATTCGAAATCGAGGCTTTGGATCACACCCGATACTTCCGTGGTGATGGTGACACCCTGATTTGGTTCGATAAAGCCGATCGCTTCGATGGCCGGTACCCAGTTGCTTGGAGCCGCTGTTGTAACCGTCACTGGAAAATCAGGCTCGGGCATATTGGCCATGTACTCGGCGATCTTTTTTTGTTTGAAGAGATTGAAACCAATCACGCTGCCGAAAAGCAGAATCGCGACCAGTAGCATCACTATCCATTTTTTCATTGTTGGGTGTGCTCCGAAGTTAGCTAATGTAATGTTAATGCTGAATTATGGCGTCCCACGATGCTTGGATAGCTGCCTCGAGGGCTTCATCGCTGACCTGGTAAACGCCGTTTATATGTTTGCGGGCCAAGCAAGCGCTTGGCTCAAGGCTTAGTGCGCTCAAGATTTCGTTATCGAGGTTTTTGAACAGGCCACAGGCCTTGCCCTCCTCGAATAACGTATTCACCTTGGCGAACATTTTCTTTTCTAATAGTTTTTGTTCATGGCTTTCGCGCCGTGGCAGGTTTTCGAACTGGCCTCGGTTGATCAGTGGGGCATCTTCCTGGGTTGCCATGTTCCAGATGTTGAGCCACATAGTGCGAAACCTATGCTGCAATGGCATGTCATCTGACACGTTCTGGCTGATTTTGTTCGCGACATAGGCCAAAATGTGATCATGAAGCTGGTGCAACAGATCTTCTTTGTCCTCGAAGTAACGATAAATCGTCCCTGCGGCTACCCCTGCCTCCTTGGCCACCATTTGCATCGAAATCCCGTGAAAGCCATGTTCCGCCAGCAACTTTTCTGTTGCTTGAAGGATGCGTTTTTTCTTGTCACTCATAAAAAGGCAGTTGTAAATAAAGATGGTGAATGAATGTTCATTCATCATTCTATGGTGCCTGATTATATGTGCAAGCAATTTTTTATATCGTCGGGATAAGCAGGCGTGATAGGGAGTCGAATAGACAATGCCGGTGAACCCGCTACAATGCGCCTGCTGACCCGAAGATCAACACAGGATAAGTCAATGAAACTGAACCCAAGGCAAAACGAAGCGGTAAAATACGTCGCCGGACCGTGTTTGGTCCTTGCCGGCGCAGGCTCGGGCAAGACCCGGGTGATCACCAACAAGATTGCCTACCTGGTTCAGCAGTGTGACTACAAAGCCCGTAACATCGCGGCCTTGACCTTTACTAACAAGGCTGCCCGGGAGATGAAAGAGCGGGTTGGCCAGACGCTGGGCAAACAGGAAGCCAAGGGATTGATGGTCTCGACCTTCCATACTCTTGGGCTGAATATTATCCGTCGCGAATACAAGGCGCTGGGGCTCAAAGCAAGCTTCTCCTTGTTCGATGATCAAGATCAGATGGCCTTGCTCAAGGAGTTGACCGAAAAGCAGATCGACGGCGATAAGGATCTGCTGAAGCAACTATTGTCGACCATCTCCAACTGGAAGAATGACATGCTGTCGCCGGCAGAAGCCAAGGCCCGCGCCTCTAGCGAGCGCGACCAGATGTTTGCTTATTGCTATGAGATGTACCAGCGCCAGATGAAAGCGTACAACGCGCTCGACTTTGATGACCTGATTTTGATGCCGGTACTGCTGCTGCGTGATAACCAGGAGGTGCGCCAGCGCTGGCAGAATAAGATCCGTTACCTGCTGGTGGATGAATATCAGGATACCAATACCAGCCAGTATATCTTTGTTAAGTTGCTGGTGGGGGAGCGTGCCCGCTTTACCGTGGTTGGCGATGATGACCAGTCGATATATTCATGGCGGGGAGCCCAGCCGGAAAACTTGGTGCTGCTCAACAAAGATTTCCCATCGCTTAAAGTCATTAAGCTGGAGCAGAACTACCGCTCAACCAGTCGTATCCTGCGTACCGCCAACATTTTGATTGCCAATAACCCGCACGTGTTCGAAAAAACGCTGTTCTCTGAGATCCCCGATGGCGAGATGCTCAAGGTGATCACTGCCAAGAATGAAGAACACGAAGCGGAGAAAGTGGTAGGGGAATTGATTGCCCATCGCTTCCTCAACAATACCCAGTATAAGGACTACTCCATCCTCTACCGGGGTAACCACCAATCACGGTTATTTGAAAAGGCGCTGATGCAAAACCGGATCCCTTATAAGATTTCCGGGGGCACGTCATTCTTCTCGCGCGCCGAGATCAAGGACATCATGGCTTACCTGCGCTTGTTGACCAACCTAGATGATGACAATGCCTTCCTGCGTATTGTTAATACCCCGCGCCGTGAGATTGGCCCGGTGACACTGGAGAAGCTCGGCACCTACGCCAACATGCGTGGTAAGAGCCTTTTTGCTGCCAGTTTTGAGATGGGGCTAGAGCAGCACCTGTCTGGGCGTGGCTTGGAGTCCCTTCAGCGCTTTACCCGTTGGGTCGTTGAGTTGTCTGATAATGCCGAGCGTGGCGATACAGTGGCTGCTGTGCGCCAGTTGGTGCGTGATATCAACTATGAGGACTGGCTGTATGAGACCTCGGCGAGTCCTAAAGCTGCCGAAATGCGGATGAAGAACGTTTCGGACTTGTATAGTTGGATAACGGCCGACCTTGAAGGGGATAACTACGATCAGGAAGAGAAGACGCTCAAGGAAGTTGTCCAGCGTTTGACCCTGCGCGATATGATGGAGCGTGGCGAAGATGATGATGATGCCGATCAGGTTCAGCTGATGACATTGCATGCCTCTAAGGGCCTAGAGTTCCCATATGTCTATCTGGTGGGTACCGAAGAGGGCATATTGCCCCATCAAACCAGTGTTGATGAGGATAATGTCGAGGAAGAGCGCCGCTTGGCATATGTAGGTATCACCCGGGCCCAGAAAGAGCTGACCTTTACCTTGTGTAAGGAGCGTAGGCAATTTGGTGAGCTAATTAAACCTGAGCCGAGTCGGTTCTTGTTCGAGTTGCCGCAGGATGACCTGGAGTGGGAAGCAGACAAGAAGCCGATAACCCAGGAGCAGCGTATGCAAAAGGGGCAAGCCCACATTGCCAATATCCGGGCGATGTTCAAGAAATAGCGCCGAGATTGCCGGTTTAAGGACAATAAAAAAGCGAGGGCCGAAAGGCGCTCGCTTTTTTGTTGTAGGGGGGAATTACAGGCCGGCAATCATATGGTCGATAGCGGCAATAATTTCGTCATCGCTACAGTCCATACAAGAGCCTTTTGCCGGCATGGCATTGAAGCCGTTGATAGCGTGGTCGGCCAGCACATCATTGCCCTTGGCGATACGTTCGCTCCAGTCTGCTGAATCACCAATCTTAGGTGCTCCCATAACTCCTGTTCCATGACAGGCTGCACAGAAGGTACCGTATACGGCATCACCGCTACGCGGGCCGGCAGCAACCGCTGGGCCAGCTGGGGCATCGCCCTCAAGGTAAACGGAGCCTATCGGTTTGATACGTTCTGCGATAGCTTCATCTGACATATCGGCTGCGACTGCAGTACCGGTAAATGCCAGGGCAGCAACGGCCGCTACCATAAGTTGTCGAAGAGAAAATTCCATTGAGCTCACCTTACACTTCCAGATCATTATGTGCGATTGCCACAGTCTTATTCGTGCTTGTTGTTAGTCAAACTGTTGAGACAAGGCAGTGATTATTTACAAAATGTTTAATATGTAAAAACATCGTGATTATATCCCCTATTTTCCTTGCGATAAACTAGGTGGCTGCTTTTGTATGATACTAATCAACAGTTATTTGCCTATATTTGCAGCGAACGAGAAAAAAACTTAAAAAAACACTTTACGACAGGGGTCCCGATCCGTAATATTCACCTCCGCCGATAGGGCATGCGCCCGTAGCTCAGCTGGATAGAGCGTTGGCCTCCGGAGCCAAAGGTCGAAGGTTCGAATCCTTTCGGGCGCGCCATTCCGGACAGGATCGTATTGGCAAAGAAACATTGGTGGCTATAGCTCAGTTGGTAGAGTCCCGGATTGTGATTCCGGTTGTCGCGGGTTCGAATCCCGTTAGCCACCCCATATTTTAGGGTATTGATTATAATATCAGTATCTAGGGGTGAAAATCTCAACAGAATTAAGTCGGTGAATTGCCTAGTTTGATAGTGCATCACGGCTCTTGGGAATAGCGGACCAGAGGGTAACCCTCTTGGAGTGAAACCAAGGAAAAGAATTAAGTCGGTGAATAGCGCAGTTTGGTAGCGCATCTGGTTTGGGACCAGAGGGTCGGGGGTTCGAATCCCTCTTCACCGACCACTTACAGCGGTGGCTATAGCTCAGTTGGTAGAGTCCCGGATTGTGATTCCGGTTGTCGCGGGTTCGAATCCCGTTAGCCACCCCATTATTTCAGGTATCTTGATACCTTGGCATCAGCCTAAAACATTGTCGGTGAATAGCGCAGTTTGGTAGCGCATCTGGTTTGGGACCAGAGGGTCGGGGGTTCGAATCCCTCTTCACCGACCACCATTAGAAGCCCTAGTCGAAAGACTAGGGCTTTTTTCGTTTCTCCTAGTTATGTCTCTTTTTCCATTCAAGAATCCATAAACAAGCCCACTCCTTTTGGGGCTAATCCCTTTCCCTTCAATAGTGTGATCTGCTGCTAAAAACAATTTGAAATAGATTACCCCTCTGAATATCGGAGGTAATCCGGTATATCACATCACTGCACGGTAATAGTACGGTGTTTGTTTCTATATTGTTAAGTGCTACTTTTGGCTTTTTGATTATTTATGCAATTCCAAAAAGTGTTAGCTATATCATATAACTGGATTTGTAGTCGCTTTCACTGCTAGTTGTCTGTGTTATGTGTGGTGGTCTTACCTGCATTTGCTCCTGATTTCTTACTCTTCTTTCTTGCGATGTGATTATTTATTCTTTTTTTATTCGTTTTGCTGGTTTTTACGAATGCGTTGTTGATTTTTTGTGAAATATTTGACAGATTGTGTTCTGAACATATATTCAGCAAATTATGCTGAAAGAAGGGATTCAATTTTTCAGACAGGGCAGAACGCTGCCAAGCAGTTGGGGTCTGGTAATGGCTTTATTGGAAGTAAAAAACCTGCGTATCGAATACCCATCACGACATGGGGTTCATGCGGCAGTTAAATCGCTCTCGTTTTCGATCGAGCGAGGGGAGATTGTCGGCGTGGTCGGTGAGTCCGGTGCCGGTAAATCAACCGTGGGTAATGCGGTGATTGATTTGCTCAGCCCCCCGGGCCGGGTGGCGAGTGGTGATGTTTTCCTTGATGGTGAGCTGATTTCGGGCCTAACACCGGAGCAGATGCGCTCGGTTCGTGGGTCGAAAATCGGTTTTATCTTTCAGGACCCAATGACCTCGCTCAACCCATTGTTTACGGTTGAGCAGCAGCTGACAGAGACCATAGTGACTAACCTCAAGGTGAGTCAGGAAGAGGCCGTCAAGCGTGCTATCAATTTGATGGAACAGGTTGGGATCCCGCAGCCCGAGTTACGTATCAAGCAGTATCCGCACCAGTTTTCCGGCGGTATGCGTCAGCGCGTCGTGATTGCCATTGCCTTGGCTGGTGAGCCGGACCTGATTATTGCCGATGAGCCGACGACGGCACTGGATGTCTCTATCCAGGACCAAATCCTCAACCTTATCCGTGAGCTGTGCCAGAAGAAAAACGTTGGCTGTATGCTGGTGACCCACGACATGGGTGTCGTCTCTAACGTCACTGACCGGGTGGCTGTGATGTACCGTGGTGACCTGGTGGAAATGGGCGATACCGAGCAGGTTTTGTGCCGTCCTAACCACCCGTACACCCAGAGCCTGATTTCTGCTGTGCCGCGCTCGGATATCAAACTCAAGCGCTTCCCGCTGGTGAGCTACATCGAAGAAGCTCAGGAAATGAGCCAATTGGATGTGAAGAACCACTGGCTTGGCCAAAGTGAAGACCAGCGAAGCTATACCGGTGCCTTGTTACAGGTGGAAAACGTTAATCTGCGCTTTGTCACCAAGGACTCTTTCTTCGAAAGCCGCCGTGAATATGTCCAGGCCAACAATGATGTCAGCTTTGAAATCTTTGAGGGTGAGACGTTTGGCTTGGTGGGTGAATCAGGTTCAGGGAAGTCGACGATTGCCCGGGCGATCACTGGCTTGTATCCGCCTAACTCCGGCAAAATTACTTTTGAAGGCGTCGATCTGACTGCCCTCAAGAACGAGGCTGAGCGCCGCCCATTGCGTCGCCAGATGCAGATGGTGTTCCAGAACCCATATACCTCGATGAACCCGCGGATGAAGATCGCCGATATCATCGCCGAGCCTATCCGTTTCCACAAATTGACTGAAAGCGAGAGCCAGACCCGCCAGATCGTCAATGATCTGCTCGATCATGTCGGTTTGGGTAGTGCATCCGGTGTGAAGTACCCGCATGAGTTCTCCGGCGGCCAGCGTCAGCGGATCTCAATTGCTAGGGCCCTGGCAACCCGTCCCCGCCTATTGATTTGTGATGAGCCGACCTCTGCATTGGATGTGTCGGTACAGGCGCAAATTCTTAACCTGCTTAAAGACCTTCAGGATGAGCTGAACCTGACCATGCTGTTTATCAGCCATGACCTCCCGGTGATCCGCCAGATGTGTGACCGGATTGGGGTGATGCAAAAGGGGACCTTGCTTGAGGTGGCCCCAACAGAACAACTGTTTACGGCGCCACAACATCCATACAGCCGCCAGTTGATCTCGCTGATGCCTGAGTTCAAGGGTATGAGTCAGGAAGGACTGAAGTTAGCTTAATCCATTCAAGCCGCTGGCAACAGCGGCACCCGGACATAACAAAAGCAAACACAACAGCAAGGGAGTTACCTCCCCGCATAAAGGAGCTATGCAATGAAAACCATCAAGACCAAATTGGCCGTTGCCCTAATGGCTGCCGGCCTGAGCTTTAGTGCCGCTGCTGCCGAAATCAAAGTTGCCTATGACGCAGATCCAGTATCACTTGATCCGCATGAGCAACTGTCTGGCGGTACGATGCAGCTATCTCACATGGTTTTTGATCCACTCATCCGCTTTACCCAAGATATGGAGTTCGAGCCGCGTCTTGCAGAGAGTTGGGATCGTGTTGATAACGAAACAATGCGCTTTAACCTTCGCAAAGGTGTGAAGTTCCATTCTGGCAATGAGCTGACTGCTGATGATGTGGTATGGACGTTTGCCCGCCTGAAAGAATCCCCTGACTTCAAGGGTATCTTCGAGCCACTACTGTCTTTGACCAAGGTTGATGACTACACGGTTGAGATCAAAACTGACGGTACTTACCCGTTGGTAGAGAACGTAGCCACTTACATCTTCCCGATGGACAGCAAGTTCTACACCGGTAAAACGGCTGACGGCAAAGACAAAGCGGAGTTGGTGAAGCACGGTAACTCTTTTGCTTCCGGCAACATTTCAGGTACGGGTCCATTTATCGTGTCATCCCGTGAACAAGGGGTAAAAGTTGAGTTTGAACGCTTTGCCGACTACTGGGACAAAGACTCCAAGGGTAATGTCGACAAGCTGACCCTTGTCCCTATCAAAGAAGATGCGACCCGTGTTGCCGCCCTGCTGTCGGGTGGTGTCGATATGATTGCTCCGGTTGGCCCTAACGACTACAACCGTATTGAGCGTTCGAAGGATGTCGAACTGATCACCATGCCGGGTACCCGTATCATCACTTTCCAGATGAACCAGAACTCCAACGAAGCACTGAAGGATGTCCGTGTTCGTCAGGCGATCGTTTACGCGATTAACAACGAGGGTATCGCCAAGCGTGTAATGAAAGGTGCAGCAACGGCTGCAGGCCAGCAGAGCCCAGTGGGTTACGCGGGTTATGACGAGAGCCTAGCTCCTCGCTTTGATGTTGAAAAAGCCAAGCAGCTGATGAAAGAAGCGGGCTACGAAAATGGCTTTACCCTAACCATGATGTCGCCAAACAACCGTTATGTGAATGATGACAAGATTTCACAGGCTGCGGCAGCGATGCTGGCGAAAATTGGTATCAAGGTTGACCTCAAGACCCTACCAAAAGCTCAGTACTGGCCTGAGTTCGATGTCTGTGCGGCAGACATGATGATGATTGGCTGGCACCCGGACACAGAGGATTCGGCGAACTTTACTGAGTTCCTGACCATGACCCGTGATGAAGGCACTGGTAAAGGCCAGTACAACTGTGGCCACTACTCAAACAAAGAAGTGGACCAGTTGATTGTTGATGCCAACAAAGAAACCGACCTAGAGAAGCGCAGCGCGATGCTCAAGAAGGTTGAAGAGCTACTGTACAACGATGCCGCGTTTGTTCCGCTGCACTGGCAGGACCCATCTTGGGCTGCGAAAACCAACCTCAAGATTGGCTCGATTGTTAACGGTATGAACTTCCCGTACTTCGGCGACTTGGTTGTTGAAGAGTAATAGCACTACCGCTGCCGGGTAACCGGCAGCTTGTCAGCACCGGCATCGGCCGGTGCTGTTTTTAAGGATGAAAAAAGGGGCAGGGAATGTTTACGTTTCTGGTCAAGCGCCTGTTTCAGGCACTGATAGTGATGTTTGTGATCAGTCTGGTGGCGTTTGCCATTCAGGATAACCTTGGCGACCCGCTGCGAGAGCTGGTGGGGCAGTCGGTATCAGAAGCTGAACGTCAACAACTTCGTGACGAGCTGGGTCTCAACGATCCGTTTATCGTCAAGTACAGCCGGTTTGTCGGCGATGCGCTGCAAGGCGACCTGGGTACATCTTATTTCTTCAAGCGCCCGGCGGCCGAGGTGATCCTCGATAAACTCGTGCCTACCCTGGAGCTGGTGTTCGGGGCAACCCTGATAATTATCGTGGTGTCGATCCCGCTTGGGGTTTATTCGGCAATCCACCCTCATAGCTTTTTCACCAAAGTGGTGATGGCCTTCAGTAGTATCGGTATTTCCATTCCGGTCTTCTTGACCGCAATTATGCTGATGTATGTCTTCTCGATAGAGCTTGGCTGGCTGCCATCCTACGGGCGGGGTGAAACCGCCAATGTCCTTGGCTGGGACTCGGGCTACTTTACCCTTGATGGGCTGCGCCACCTGGTGCTGCCGTGTATCGCGCTGGCATCAATCATGCTGCCGCTATTTATCCGTCTGGTACGCTCCGAGATGCTGGAGGTGCTGAGCTCGGAATACATCAAATTTGCCAAGGCCAAGGGCCTGGCGATGAACAAAATCTATTACCAGCATGCCCTGAAAAATACCATGCTGCCGGTACTGACGGTCGGTGGCGTCCAGATCGGTACCATGGTTGCCTATACCATTTTGACCGAGACCGTATTCCAATGGCCGGGTATGGGCTTCCTGTTCCTTGAGGCGATCAATCGGGTCGATACCCCGCTGATCACCGCCTACGTTATTTTTGTCGGCCTGATTTTTGTGGTCACTAACACCATTGTTGACCTGATGTATGGCCTGGTAAACCCGACTGTAAACCTGACTGGCAAGGGAGAGTAAGTTATGAGTAGTACCACAGTCGCTGCCCCAAGCCGTTGGGAGCGTTTCAAGCAGTCAGATTTCCTGTATTACTTCCGCCGCGACAAAGTGGCAATGGTCAGCTTTGCTGTCTTTATGGTGTTTGCCGTCTCGGCGCTGATGGCCCCGGTGATTGCGCCGACCAACCCATATGATCTGTCGACCATAGATATCATGGACTCCGAGCTGCCGCCTTCTTGGATGGAGGAGGGTGACAGCCGCTTCCTGCTGGGTACCGATAACCAAGGGAGGGATATCTTCTCGACTATCCTATATGGTTCGCGCCTGTCGTTGACTATCGGTTTGCTGGCGGTTGGCCTGCAACTGGTGCTGGGTGTTGTGATTGGTTTGAGCGCCGGTTACTTCGGTGGTCGGGTTGATAGCTTCCTGATGCGCTTTGCCGATGTCCAGTTGTCATTCTCAACCATGATGGTGGCCATTATTGTCTCGGCGATTTTCCGTACAGCGCTAGGCTCTGAGCTGTTTGCCCAGTATGCGGTGGTGATGCTGGTGGTGATCATCGGTATTGCCGAGTGGCCCCAGTACGCGCGGACAGTCAGGGCGTCGGTGTTGGCCGAGAAGAAAAAGGAATACGTTGAAGCGGCCAAGGTGATGGGTTTCAAAGCCCCGAGGATCATGTTCCGCCATATCCTGCCGAACTGCCTATCGCCAATCTTGGTGATCTCAACAGTACAGGTTGCCAACGCCATCATGTCGGAGGCGGCACTGTCCTTCCTAGGCCTTGGCCTTCCGGTTGACCAGCCGTCACTGGGCTCGCTGATCAGCATTGGCTTCAACTATATCTTCTCTGGTTCGTGGTGGATCACAGCCTTCCCTGGCCTGGTACTGGTCGCCTTGGTATTGGTGATTAACCTGCTGGGTGACTGGCTGCGGGATGTGTTCAACCCGAAAATTTACAAAGGGTGATAGCAATACGCCGCGATATTCATTAAGTTGTTCCCATTGCTTAAAAAAATGAGTGGCAACAACGATGATTGATATCGGGGTAAACCTAACCAACAGCCGGTTCGATAAAGACCGCGACGAGGTCGTGGCGCGCGCCAAAGCAGCGGGTGTCCACGGCCTTGTTGTTACCGGTACCAGTATCGAAGAAAGCCAGCAGGCCCTGATGATGGCCCGCCAGTGGCCGGGATATACCTACAGTACAGCTGGCGTCCATCCCCATGATGCTAAAACCGTCTTGGATTTGGCGTTGCCAGAGATCCGTGAATTGTCCGCCCACCCCGAAGTCGTCGCTATCGGTGAGTGCGGACTCGATTTCAACCGTGATTTTTCGCCAAGGCCGCAGCAAGAGGCTGTCTTTGAAGCCCAACTGGCGATGGCAGCAGAGCTCAATATGCCGGTGTTCATGCACTGCCGTGATGCCCACGAGCGCTTTATAGCCATTCTCAAACCGTGGCGCGACAAACTGCCGGCGGCGGTATTGCACTGCTTCACCGGCACCCGGGATGAACTGGCCGACTGCCTGGCGCTGGACTTGCACATCGGTATTACCGGTTGGGTCTGTGACGAACGCCGGGGCACCGAGTTGCGGGAAATTGTCGGTGATATTCCTGATAACCGTTTAATGGTAGAAACCGACTGCCCCTACCTATTGCCACGGGATTACCGGCCAAAGCCGAAATCCAGCCGCAACGAGCCTAAGTTCCTGCCCCATATCGCATCAGTGATTGCCGAGTGCCGCAGCCAGCAACCCGAGCAAGTGATGGCCAATGCTTATGTTACCACTCAGGCATTTTTCAATATCGGATCACCTTCCGTCGAGTGAGGGTGATATGATCCATATAAAGCGAATTAACCCATAAAAGGAGTATGCAGTGTCTGTATCTATCCAGGGCGCGTTTCCAGCACGCCGTATGCGTCGTATGCGTAAGCATGATTTCAGCCGCCGTCTAATGGCAGAAAATCAGATCTCTGTGAATGACCTGATTTACCCAATGTTTATCCTGATGGGTAAAAACCGTCGTGAAACGGTTGATTCCATGCCGGGGATCGAGCGCCTGTCGATTGACCTGATGCTTCAGGAAGCGGAATACCTGGCTACACTGGGTGTGCCAGCGATTGCCCTGTTCCCTGTGGTATCTCAAGACTTCAAATCAACCTGTGCTGCGGAAGCTTTCAACCCGGAAGGTTTGGTCCAGCGTGCCGTGCGCCTGCTTAAAGAGCATGTGCCGCAGATGGGCGTGATCACCGATGTTGCCCTCGACCCGTTCACTATCCATGGTCAGGATGGCATCATCGATGAAGACGGCTATGTGATTAATGACGTTACGACTGAAGTGCTGATCAAGCAAGCTTTGTCCCATGCAGAAGCGGGAGCTGATGTTGTTGCGCCATCGGATATGATGGATGGCCGTATCGGTGCTATCCGTGAAGCGTTGGAAGAAGCGGGCCATGTGCATACCCAAATCATGGCTTATTCTGCCAAGTACGCGTCGAACTACTACGGTCCGTTCCGTGATGCGGTCGGCTCGGCGGGTAACTTAAAAGGTGGCGACAAGAAGACTTACCAGATGGATCCGGCCAACACAGACGAAGCGTTGCATGAAGTTGCAATGGACGTCAATGAAGGTGCCGATATGGTGATGGTCAAGCCGGGGATGCCATACCTGGATGTGGTTCGCCGGGTGAAGAGCGAGTTGCAGGTACCGACGTTTGCTTACCAGGTCTCCGGTGAGTACGCGATGCACATGGCTGCGATCCAGAATGGTTGGCTCAAAGAGCGCGAGACCGTGATGGAGTCATTGTTGTGCTTCAAGCGTGCCGGTGCCGATGGTGTCCTGACTTACTTTGCCAAGGCAGTGGCCGAGTGGTTGGCAGAAGATGCCGCAGCGCGCCAGGCCGAATTGGACAAACTTAGCGAGCAGTAATGTAAGTGTTTACTTACTGATAAGGTTAGGTAGGGCCAGCGCGAAAGCGCTGGCCTTTTTATTGTGCCGGTCTTTTCGAACTAGGGTTTGACGTTACGGTTAATGGGGTTTTGTAGCGAGATCAGGGTTTCGGTTGACTGGACTTCGTCGATAGCCTGCAGTTTGTCGATCAGCACGTACTGCAACTCTTCGATCGATTTGCACATCAGTTTGACGAAGATATTGTAGGCCCCGGTGGTGTAGTAAGCTTCTACTACTTCATCGAGTTCGTTGAGCTTGCGTAGGGCCGAGTGGTAGTCCCGTGCGGCATTGAGGTTGATACCAATAAAGCAGCACACATCGTAACCAAGCAGTTTTGGATTGATGATCACCTCGGTACCGGTGATGATTTCGGCCGCACGCATTTTTTCGACCCGGACATGGACCGTAGCCGGGCTGACATTGAACCGCTTGGCCATTTCGGCATAGGGGGTGCGGGCATCGTTCATCAGGGTATTGAGGATTTCGCGGTCGAGATCATCAATTCTAATCTGGCTGGTCATGGTAGAAGCAATCCTTGGTTTATACGTGCTTGTTCATATCTTATACTGTCGCCCAGTTATGTCGCTAAATTATATTAAAAAATTATCGTTTGGCCTGCTTCTGGCCCTGCAACTGATAGACAGGACCCCTGATCTTTATGCGCTTGATTGCTTTTCTGTTTTTTCTTGGCTGGTTACCGCTTCAAGCTTCGGCCTATGACACCTTGGTGATCCACTCCTACCATAAGGGAATGCGCTGGACAGACGGGATTCAGGCCGGGCTTGAGTCGGTCGTAAATACTCAGGGTGTCTCGCTCCATGTCAATTACATGGACAGCAAGCGCTACCAGTCCCCGGCATACCTCAATGAGCTGCTGGATATCTACCGCACTAAGTTGTTGCGGGAGAAGTACCGGGCTATCGTTGCAACGGATGACAATGCCCTTTGGTTAATCAACCAGTTGTCAGATGAAGTCGGTGAGACGCCGGTTATCCTTGCGGGCATCAATGACTACCACCCTCACAAACACCGGCGGTTGAAAAACGTCATTGGTATCCTTGACCAGACTGATGCCGCGGCCAATATCAGCCTGGCACTATCGGTCCAGCCGGATCTGCAAACCATTTATGTCTTGGCAGACAATACCGTGACCGGGCGGGCATTGTGGAAAGGGGTCCGTGAATTTCTCGACGTCAACTTCCTCAACCTCGAGGTGGTCCGTATCCAGGATGGCAGTTTTGAGGAAATTCTCGCCCAATCAGAGAACTTATCACCCCGCTCAGCCATTTTGTTTTTGAGCTATTTCCAAGATAGCCAGGGCCATTACAAGAACAGTGGTGAGTTTCTCGAACAATTGACAGGGCGGGCAGCAGCACCTGTGTACGCCTCCTATAAGTACATGCTCAACCATGGCGTGGTCGGTGGTGTCATGGTAGGTGGTTATGACAAAGGCCGGCAGATTGGCAAGATGTTGGTCAAACTGCTCGATGGTAAAGTCACCCGCTTTCCGACCTTTATTCGCAGCAACGGCAAAGAAATCTTTAACTACCCCGAGGTTGCCCGTTGGGGGTTGGAAATTGACAACAATGAGACCCTTATCATTAACCAGCCGCAGAGTTGGTTTCACCGCTACCAGAATGAAATCCGGGTATTGACGGTTGCCCTGAGCGTGATGGGGGGCGTTATCGCCCTGCTGGTGATGGTGATCCGCAGGCTACGTAAAGGGGAGCAACGGCTGCAGCAGAGCCGGGCCCTGTTTGAAGGGGTCTTCGATCAGAGCTTCCAGTTCATCGGTATCTTCGACAAGGCGGGGATGCTGGTATCGGGCAACCTCGCGTTGCATGAGTTGGTAGGGCGCTCTGTGGTCAAGTATGACCGGCCATTATGGCGATGGTATTGCTGGAGCCCGGAAGCCGCCCTTAAATTAAGCCGCGCGGTGACCCAAGCATGCAGCCAGCCGGTGCGAATGGAAATCGATATCCAGAGCCAGGAGGATGGCTGCCGGGTTTTGGATATAGTGATCAAGCGTTTGCCTGCAGGGGAGAGCGGTGAGGTGCAACTGTTGCTAGAGGCCCGTGATGTGACAGCCCGCCACCAAATGGAGGAAAAGCTGCGTGAGCGTGAGGCTAGCTACCGTTTGCTCTACGAGCAACAGCCAGTGATGCTGCTGACAGTCGACCGCCAGTCCCGGATCCAGTCAGTCAACCAATTTGCCGCCGATCTACTTGGCTACAGTAAACGGGATTTACTCGGCCATAAGATTGCCAATTTCTATGAAGGGGATGAACCGGTTCCGCAGCGTTATATTAGCTCGGCGCTGGATAATGTGGGCCAACGGGTATGGCGGCGCCAACTGCGTTATTGTTGCGAGGATGGCCGCACAGTATGGATCCGAGAGACGATACGCCAGGCACAAAACCGCCAGTTGCTGGTGGTCGGGGAAGATATTACCTCGACCCGAGAGCTGGAAGAACAGCTTGCCTATCAGGCCTGCCATGATTACCTGACCGATTTATACAACCGTAACCATTTTGAGCAGTCGCTAGAAAAGGCATTGGCAGAGGCCCGTGAACACCAGGCCCAGCACGCGATGCTCTACATTGATTTGGATCAGTTCAAAATCATCAATGATACTGCCGGCCATGAAGCCGGTGATGAGGCACTTAAACAGGTGGCCATGCTGCTCAAGGGGATCACCCCTGCTGGGGCAGTGTTGTCCCGCCTTGGCGGGGATGAGTTTGCTGTGATCCTGACCGACTGCCAATTGGTTGAGGCAGTAGCGTTCGGGCGCGAAATCTTGCATTTGCTCGAAGAGAGCGAGTTTTACTGGCAGACCGCCCGTTTTAGTTTCAGCGCTTCGATAGGTCTGCGGATGATTGATGAAACCGCGGGTTCAACCCAGCAAGTGCACGCCCAGGCCGATACTGCGTGTTATGCCGCCAAAGATGAGGGCCGTAACCGCCTCCATGTCTACCATCCTGATGATGAAGAGCTGCGGCGCCGTGAGCTGGAAATGGAGTGTGTTAACCTCATCCGCAAAGCTTTGTCCGAGCAACGGCTTGAACTCTATGCCCAGCCGATCTCACCCCTTGGTGTAAATAGCCAGGGGCAGCACTATGAAGTGTTGGTCCGGATCCGTAACGATGATGGCGAGATGATTTCACCGGGTTTGTTTATGCCGGCAGCTGAGCGCTACAACCTGGCCCACCGTATTGACCGCTACGTTGTCAGCGCAGTGATAGGCTGGCTGGAGTCCCATCCGGAGGCTGTTGCATCTTTGGATATGTGCGCCATTAACCTCTCGGGCCAGTCAATTGGCGATCGTGATTTCGTCCATTTCCTGCAGGACAAAATCCGCCACTCGTTGATACCGGCGCATAAACTTTGTTTGGAAATCACCGAAACGGCCGCTATTGGTAATATGAGTGAGGCGATTCGCTCCTTTACCTTGCTCAAAGAGCTGGGCTGCCGTATTTCACTGGACGACTTTGGCTCTGGGTTATCCTCTTTTGGCTACTTGAAGCGGATGCCGGTCGATATCATCAAGATTGATGGTATGTTTGTCCGAGATATCGCCGATGATGAAGTGGATTTTGCCATGGTGAAGGCGATCAATGATCTGGCCAAGAAGATGGGCAAACAGACTGTTGCGGAGTTTGTCGAGAATGAGGCAATCCTTGCCAGGCTCGGTGAGCTCGGCGTGGATTACGCCCAGGGTTACCTGTTCGGCCGCCCGCAACCGTTGTCCCAATTGGTCGCTCAATTGAGCCAACGAGAAGAGGTGGTATAATCCGCCGCCTAATGCTTGCCTTATGTGGCTGGCAGGCCCTGTATTTACCGGAGTGTGCGTGTGCAACTAGCCTTAATTTGTGAGTCCCCTGAACGTCAACCTGAACTGGATCTGCTGGCAGAACGCTGGGGGCTATCCCATGATCCTGACAGCGAGTTTGCCTTGGTACTGACAGCTGAGCGGCTGGAGTTGCGCAAGCTCGACGAACCTAAATTGGGTGCAGTATATGTTGACCTTGCAGGTGGCGCAGTGGCGCACCGTCGCAAGTTTGGTGGTGGCCGCGGGCAGGCAATTGCCAAAGCGGTAGGCCTTAAGGGTGGGGTGACGCCGACGGTTGTCGATGGTACCGCTGGCCTTGGGCGAGATGCTTTTGTCTTGGCGTCGCTAGGCTGCAAAGTGCAGATGGTCGAGCGTCATCCGGTGGTAGCCGCGTTGCTCGATGATGGTTTGGCCCGAGCTAAAGCCGACAGTGAAATCGGTGGCTGGATCAGCGAGCGTATGACCCTGCTGCATGCCTCTAGCCATAACGCGCTGGAGCAACTGGCTGCCGACCCCGACTTCGTTGCACCGGATGTGGTGTACCTTGACCCTATGTATCCGCACAAGAAAAAATCGGCCTTGGTGAAAAAGGAGATGCGGGTCTTCCAGACATTGGTTGGCGCCGATCTCGATGCCGATGGTTTGTTGGCCCCCGCACTGGCGTTGGCGACCAAGCGGGTCGTGGTCAAACGTCCGGACTATGCGGAGTTTTTGGCAGGGCAAAAACCGGCTACTGCGATTGAGACCAAGAAAAATCGTTTTGATGTCTATGTAAAAGCAGCGATGAAGTAGCGTTCCTTTGATAGCGGCGGTATATTGTAAATGAGAGTAGTTACTCCGGTCGGACCTTGACCGGGCAGCCGGAGATGAGGGAATGGCAAAGTCGTTATGTAAATACCGCCGGGTTGAAATCGCAGCCCAGTTTTCCACTATCAGCCGGATTGTTAGTACTGCCAACTATATGTGCAGCAGCTGTACCCGGGTCGCGTCAGAGAAAGCTTATTTGTGTAAGCCCAGTGCCCTGAAACGGCCTACCGATATGACTCATGTGGTGAAACCGAGCCTGACGTCGGTGGAGACTGCAACTGTGTCTGAATTGCCTCAGGTAGCTCCGTTGCCTAGAGGGGCGGCACAGGTTGCTGCCGTGGCAGCGGAGTTGGATGTTCCTGCGCCTGTTATAGCCTCCCACCCGGCAGTGGTTGCAAGCCGTAAAGAGGCTAAGAAGAAAGCCAAGCAGCTTAAAAAATTGAAGAAACTGGCGAAGAAGCAGAAGAAGCAACTCAAGAAAGCCATGAAGACGACCCGTCGCTACCACAAGGCGCTTGAAGAAGTACAAGCGTCGATTTAATTGTAAAATTCGGACATAAAAAAACCTCCTGGCGGAGGTTTTTTTGTTCTGGGCAATTATGATTCTTTGATCAGTACTGCAGTCATTAGGCAGGTGATCACAGAAACAATAATGCCAGAAACGATTAACCAAGGAAGCATATCCATAGTTAGGTATCCATCTGTTGAGCAACGGGAACCCCTATTGAAACCTGTTTACAAAATGCTAGCAATGGGATGGATATAGGTTGAAACGCCTGTTAACAATTAGAAACAAATATCCGTAATAGGACACACAAACCATTGCTTTTGAGTATAAAAAAGCACCCTTCCGGGTGCTTTTTAATTGCAAAATGTTATGTTGCTTTTTTGTTAACTTTTGGCCGGTAGCGCCAATGTGAGAGCCTGGCGGGACAGCTCGGCAGCGCCTTGCTTGTCATCCAGTTGCTCCATCACCTCAACCAGGTAGCCATAGTCAGCCACATCACTACGCAGGGCGATGGCTTTCTCGAAATGCTCCTTGGCCTCTTCCAGTTTGCCTTCACGCATCAACAACTGGCCCAGGGCACTGTGGGTGCTCGGGTTGCTGCTGTCATAGCGAAGTAAGTCCTGCAGGCGAACGATAGCTGGGTGGTTGTCGGCCAGCTTTAGTGCTGGAACAAGGTTGATCAGCGACTCGTCATTGTTCTTCTTTAGTGCGTCACGAAGTACGGTATACGCTTCGCTGTCGGCATTGTACTGGCTCATGAGCTTGACGAAGCAGGCAACCAGATCAGGACGGGCCTTGGTCTTGCGGTTAAGGCTATTCCAATGCCCCATCAACCCTTCGCTACCTTGCTGCTTAGCGATATGGTGCATGATGCCACACTCGGCTTTGGCTTCTAGTTTGGCAGCTTCTTCTGCATCGATCACGCCAGCTTTCTCAAGCTGGGGCAGCAGGGCGAGAAGAGGTTTCCAATCTTCCAGACGGACGTAACAGTCTTTGAGTAGGGTCAGCAATACAGGGTTGCGGCCATGGTCGCGCTTGATGTCCTGCAAGGTAGCAACAGCCTGCTCGAATTGTTGCTGGCGGTACTGGAGCTTGGCACGGGTCAGGGCAACCGCCAGGCTTTGGCCATCGATATCAGCGGCCAATTTCAGGTACTCGTCACGTTGGCTAGCGTCACCTTGGCCCTGGGCGGCTTCGGCTGCGGCTAGGTAGTTAAGTAGCGGGGCGTCACTGTGCTTGGCGGACTTAACAACCAGTTTTTCAGCTTGCTTCCAATCACCTTCGATAACCTTGGTCAGGCCTTCAGAGGTTTGCAGGCGTGCTTTGCGGGTCTTGCGGCCCGAGAACCAGCCGCGGGTTGAACTACCCAGCGAGAACAAGCGCTTGAGGATATTCTCCAGTAGGAAAAAAGCACCGAACAGGACAACCACCAAGATGATCAGGGTGGTCAGGCTCATTTCTACCGTTTGGTTGGCCGCAGAGATCAGTACGTAGCCTTGGTTACCGGCCAGCATTGGACCGACAACGATACCGGCGATCAGTGCGGCAACCAGCAATAGCAGTTTGATCATGCAGGGTTCTCCTCTGTGCTAAGCGGTTTCACCTGCTGGCGTAGGCGCTCGCTGATGGTATCGGTGATCAGCGCCTGAGACTGCAGCTTGCTTGGGTAATCAGCTTCGATGTTCTCTTGGCCGAGTGCTTCTAGTGTACTGATGAAGCTCTGAACCGCAGGATCTTCCATATTGTAGAACTGCTCAGCCCAGTCTTTAGCCATCGCCAGTGAGGTGGTGTAAAGCTCACCCTGCTCGCGGTATACCGACTTGATGGCGGTTTCTAGCTTGGACTTGATGTTTTCCTGCAGGTAGAAGTCTTGCTTCGGTGTCAGTAGCGGGATCACGCTGCCGTCACGCTGACGATAAGTGATGAAGTGGTCACTGAAGTTTTTCAGTGAGGTCTTCAGGTTTTGCTTCCAGTCGTCAACAGATGCTGAGACCTCGGTTGACTCGACAGCTTCAGCTTCAGGCAGGATGGCATTGGCCAGTGGTAGTTTGCCAATTTCTTCCTGTAGGCTGGTTAGGCGCAGGACAAGGCCATCGCGGTCAACACGGGCAACGCCTTTCAGGGCGGTAATATCGGTGTGCATTGCCTGGCGAATAGGGGTCAGGCTAGGGTCGTTGAGCTCAGCAATGCGGTGGTCGGCAGATTCCAGCAAGATAGTCGCACTGACAGTATCGTGCTCGAGCCACAGTTTGCGGCCAGCCATCTTGACCAGGTAGTCTGCTTCAGCCAGCAGCCAGTCGTTCGGGCGGCGGCCTTTCATTTCAGCAAGCGCCATCTGCAAGCCGGTAATAGACTTATCCTGCTGCTCGATCGATGTCTCGGTACGCTGCAGGCTGCTGTTCACTTGGCTTAATGTTTCTTGCTGGGAAGTCTTGAGAGATGACTGGAGCTGGGATTGAAGCTGGGAAATTTCCTGCTTCAGGGCGGTCATTTGGTTGTTTTGGGCTAGGGTCTGCTGGTGGCCGTGGTAGTAAAGGCCGGCTCCTAGGGCAATGACCAGTGCGATAGCAATGGCACCCGTTTTGCTGCCGCCCTGTTTTTCGCTCGGTTGACTGGCTGGTGCAGCAGGCTGGGCTGCTTTTTCCTGTTTCTCAGGCGCTGGTTTTTTTTCTGGGGCAGGTTTTGGCGCTTGTGCCTTGGCACTGGCTTGTCCTTGCTT
Organism: Photobacterium rosenbergii; assembly: GCF_003026455.1. Taxonomy (GTDB): domain Bacteria; phylum Pseudomonadota; class Gammaproteobacteria; order Enterobacterales; family Vibrionaceae; genus Photobacterium; species Photobacterium rosenbergii. The sequence continues at coordinate 72,912 of NZ_PYMB01000017.1, read as the reverse complement.
ATTAGTGTTGTTCGCTGCGGATTGTTGCTTATCTGCAGGGTTTTCATTATTGGTTTTTTTATCAGTCATCCGATTTTCCCATTGTGCCTATTTTGCTTAGGGTCGTGAACAGTGGGCCGTTAGCCGCACTTCCCACATTGGAAATTAAACGAAAACCAAGCCCGAGGGCTTGATCGGCGATTCGCTGGCTTGGTACGAATAGCTGGCAGTTAAGAAACCAAGCCTTGGCGCTGTCTGGTATGAGCTTGACCAACTGGTCAAGTTGCTCACCACTGGTGACCACCAGGGTGTCAACATTGGCCTGCTGCCAATTCCGGCTCAGGGCCGGGCCATCAAGCGGTAACCAGCTGCGCTGGTATGTCTCGCAATAGGAGACATCGGCCCCACTTTGGCATAGGCGCTGGTATATTAACTCGCGCCCGCCATTGCCCCGCAGAATGAGCGCTCGGCGCCCAGCCACATCAGACAATATCGGTAAGGCCAATAGACCCTCACTGTCACTGCGCTCAGACGGTGTCTGGACAGATTGTCCTGTATAGTCTTGCAGCGCGGCGGCGGTTTTCTGGCCGACCGCTATATAATGCACGTTTTTTGGCCAGCTGACACCTACCGACATCATGTAATTGTGCGCTAGGTTGGCTGCGTGAACACTGACGGCAATCAGGAAATCGCCATTTTGCAGTTGTGAGAGGGCATTGGGTAGGTCTTGCAGTTGCTGCCCCGGCTGAATTTCCAGCAGGGGCTGGGCAATGGCACTGATCCCCGCAGCAGTCAGCTGCTGGGTTAGCTGGTGGCATTCCGGTGCCGGGCGGGTGATCAGTATTGTCATCAGGCGTTGCCGTACAGCTCGTCGAGGATAGCCTTGGCACCGTCGCCTAGCAGTTGGTCGGCCAACTGAACACCGAGTTGTTCGGCATCGTCGCGGTGGCCACGGATCTCGCCGCGGACAATCTGGCTGCCATCGGGTTCGCCAACGAGGGCGCGAAGCCAAATTTGGTCGCCTTCCAGCACTGAATAGCTGCCGATTGGCACCTGGCAGCCACCTTGCAGGCGGTTGTTCATCGCACGCTCGCACAGAACACGGGTTTCTGTGTCACGGTGGTTGAGGGCATCTAGCAGTTGGCGGACACGTTCGTCATCCAAACGGCATTCGATACCGACGGCACCCTGGCCAACAGCCGGTAGGCTAGTTTCCGGCGCGATGGCATCACGGATGCGGTCTTCCATCTTCAGGCGTTTGAGGCCGGCACAAGCCAAAATAATGGCATCGTATTCCCCGTCATCCAATTTGCGCAGGCGGGTGTTGACGTTGCCGCGCAGATCTTTGACAACCAGATCAGGACGCTGGGCACGTAACTGGCATTGGCGGCGAAGGCTTGAGGTACCGACCACGGCACCAGCAGGTAACTGCTCAAGGTTGTCGTATTGGTTGGACACAAAGGCATCACGCGGATCTTCGCGCTCGCAGATGGTGACCAGCCCCAACCCTTCAGGGAACTCTACCGGAACGTCTTTCATTGAGTGAACGGCAATATCGGCGCGGCCTTCTAGCATCGCGACTTCCAGTTCTTTGACAAATAGCCCTTTACCACCCACTTTGGCGAGTGGGGTGTCGAGAATAATATCGCCTTTGGTGACCATAGGAACCAGTTCGACTTCTAGGCCTGGGTGGGCTTGTTCCAAGGCTGCTTTGACAAATTCGGCTTGCCACATAGCCAATGGGCTCTTGCGCGTGGCAATACGGATTGGAGTATCGGTCATAGGATCGGATCCATATATTTAGTTGGGCACTGACATTATTGCTTCTAATCCTACCACTACTGGGCGGGGATGGTAATTGATGTGTTGCGGTCAGTGCGTTGGGGCAATATTGTCTTGCCATAAACTGTGATTAATGTGATATTGGTCACATATGTCCTTGGCGGTATACAGAAAGCCGATCGTAAAGTGGCGGTTTGGTGAACTTGTACTAGCTTGAGGGGAGACGACTACGGAAAGGTCAGCTGGCAACATTTCAGTCCATTCATAAATTGTCATAAAACGGCACTATCTTTACGGTTAATACAAAAACTGTTAGATTGATCACGTTTTTACTCCTGGTTCGAGCCATCTCAACCGCTTTAATGACAAGATTTGGGCCGCTCTCAAGCTGGTAGCTCTTGGAAGAGTAATTTGCAGAACTATATCGAAACGCTTAAAGGTAGACTGGATCAGCTCAACGAGCTAAGGCTCGAGCGCGCACGCGCTGCGATGACACCTCAGTCTGTTCAGGTTTTTAACCTGTTACCGGTTCTACTTCACTATAATCACCCGGCGGTACCTGGCTATCTTGATCAGGACGTTCCGGTGGGGATTGCGTCTTTTACTGCCTCCGAGCAGCAGCAACAGTTAATTGACGACTGTGGCTTGGCTTGTGCTACCCCAATTTCACCTCCTGTTGTTGATATTTTCCCTATCCAGGGCCTCTATGCCATGGGCAGTACGGCCTCGTTGGGCCAGAGCCTGACCAGCGACCTGGATATCTGGGTGTGTATCCGTACCGATATGCCTGCAGAAAGCCGTCAGGCGCTGGAAGCCAAGTGTGCGGTGATCTCAGAGTGGGCATTGGCGCAGGGCGTAGAGGCCAACTTCTTCCTTATTGACGAAAACCGTTTCCGCGATAACTTCTCCGAGCAGATGACCGGTGAGAACTGTGGCTCAAGCCAGCACCTGTTGTTGTTGGATGAGTTCTACCGTTCAGCGGTGAACCTGGCCGGTCAGCGCCTGCTTTGGTTCATGGTGCCACCAGAAATGGAGGAGTGTTACGATGACTACATCTGCTATCTGGAAGATGGCGGGTATATCCATCGTGATGAATGGATTGATTTTGGTGGTCTGTCACGTATTCCTGCCGAGGAATACTTTGGCTCCAGCCTGTGGCAGCTTTATAAGAGTATCGACTCACCGTACAAATCGGTGTTGAAAGCGATCTTGCTTGAAGCTTATTCCTGGGAATACCCGCATACCCAACTGCTCAGTGTCGACGGTAAACGCCGTTTCTTCGCGATCGACCGCACTGAGTTCTGTATGGATGCGTATTACCTGATGCTGGAGAAGGTGACCCGTTACCTCGAGCGCATCGATGATCACCGTCGCCTCGACTTGGTCCGTCGTTGTTTCTACCTCAAGACCCATGAAAAGCTGACCCGCGAGCCGGCGTCTGGCTCAGTACCGTGGCGCCGCAAGGTGTTGCAGGAACTGACCGATGAATGGCAGTGGCCGCAAGAGGTGCTTGTCGAGCTCGACCGTCGCCGTGACTGGAAGGTCGAGCAGGTCAAGAGCGCGCACAACGAATTGCTTGATGCCTTGATGCTCAGCTACCGTAACCTGATCCGGTTTGCCCGCCGTAACAATATTACCTCGGCGATCAGCCCGGAAGATATCAGTATCCTGGCGCGTAAGCTGTATGCCGCGTTCGAGGTACTGCCGGGTAAGGTAACCTTGCTCAACCCGCAGTTGTCTCCTGATTTGCACGAGCAGGACCTGAGCCTGATCCAGGTACCGGCGGGTCGTACCAATACCGCAGGCTGGTACCTTTACAAGCAGTCGCTGGATCCGATCGCCATCATGGGGCGTCCGGCGCTGGAGCATAACCGCTACCTCAGCAAACTGGTGGCGTGGGCCTATTTCAATGGCTTGCTGACCGAATCAACCTGCCTGCATAACGTTGTTCGCAACTCGGCAGTGGATATCGACAAGCTTTACCAGCTAGTGAGCGACATCCGAAACACGTTCCCGATCCGTCGACCGCAGCCGAGCTTGCAGGCACTGTCGAGCCCGTGTGAGATCCGCCAGCTAGGCTTGTTCATCAACTTGGAAAACGACCCGACCACCCGGCTTCGCAACCGCTCGGTTAAATTCGATTTCAAGAATACTGACATCTTCAGCTATGGCCCTGATCAGATGTGTTTGGTCGGCAGTGTCGATTTGGTGTACCGCAACTCGTGGAACGAAGTGCGTACCCTGAATTTCACCGGTGATAATGCCATGCTCGATGCGCTGAAGACGGTGCTGGGCAAGATGCACCAGGATGCGCTGCCGCCTGAGTCGGTGGACGTATTCTGTTACAGCAAGCACATGCGCGGTTTGATCCGTAACTTGGTGTATCAGTTGGTGGCCGAGTGTATCGAGATGCGCCTCAAGCCGGTTGAGCAGGAAAAACGCCGTCGCTTCAAGGCGATCCGTATTGCCCGCCAGACCCATGGTTTGTTCTTCGAACGCCGTGGTGTATCGGTCCAGAAGCTGGAAAATTCGGTCGATTTCTACAGTTGTATCTCGACCAATAAGTTGTTGGGTTCGGCTAACCTTGTGATGGGCAAGACCGACGAGCCGCATCCGCCAGAAATCGTTGATGCTTATGCCAGTGAGGGGCTGATCCAGTTCTTCTTCGAAGACTGCGATTCAGGCTTCAATATCTATATCCTCGATGAGTCGAACCGGATTGAGGTATATCGCCAGTGCAGCGGCGATAAAGACGAGATGGTACATGGGGTGAACCGTTTTTATACCTCGGCCCACGACCGTTTCAGCTACAGTGCGAACTTTATCAACTTTAACCTGCCGCAGTTCTACGACATTGTGCATAGTGAGAGCGGTGAGCCGCAGGTGCTGCCATACAAGAGTGGCCAGCAGCCGTCACGCCGTCCGGTCGTGGCACCTCAGCCGTTGATGAATGCCAATATGACGCGCTAAGGCGCAGGCGACCACACATCAAAAAAACAAAGCGGAAGCCTTAGGGCTTCCGCTTTTTGTTTGGGCTATCTTTGGCTGAGATCACCAGTCGACGGTTTCACCGGCATGTAGCGAACATTCCTGTTTCACCAAAGCGATCAGCTCGTTACCGCTGCGTGTACAGCGCCACTCGCCATCGTTGTACTTGAAGTGGTAGCCACCGGATTTCGACGCCAGCCAGATCTCGTGTAGCGGTTCCTGGCGGTTGATCACGATTTGGCTGCGGTTTTCAAATTCCAGCGTCAGTACGTTGCCGGTGGTCTCGTATTCGATATCGGCACCGGATTCGTCGATGCCTTCTTCGATGCTCATCAGCACTTCATCTGCTAACTTATGAAATTCTGTATCATTCATCCCCGATCGTCCTATTGCTTTTCCTAGTGTGGGTGCGATTATAGAGGGCAATGAAATGATAATCACTGGCTTTCAAAAATGCGTAAAGGTTTATTAGCAATTTTGGTGCTGGGCGTACTGGCCCTCACCGGTTGTGGTCAAAGCGGACCACTGTACATGCCTGACGACAGCGAGCAGCAACAGCAAAACGATCAATAAACGGTTCAGACAGGGAAGAGACTACATTGGATTACTTTAATTATCAGCAAGATGGCCAACTATGGGCCGAAGACATTCCACTGGCCGAACTGGCTGACCGTTTTGGCACACCGCTCTATGTATATTCGCGTGCGACGCTGGAGCGTCACTGGCATGCGTTTGACCAGGCGGTGGCCGATCACCCACACCTGATCTGCTATGCCGTCAAGGCCAACTCCAACATCGGGGTACTTAACGTGCTGGCACGGCTAGGCTCGGGCTTCGATATTGTCTCGGGTGGTGAACTTGAGCGGGTGGTTGCCGCCGGTGGCGATCCGGCCAAGGTTGTTTTCTCTGGTGTCGGTAAGACAGCAGCAGAAATGAAACGGGCGCTGGAGCTTGGCATCAAGTGCTTCAATGTAGAATCTGAGCCTGAGCTGGAGCGCCTCAACCAAGTGGCAGGCGAACTGGGTAAGGTGGCGCCGATTTCACTGCGTATCAACCCGGATGTCGATGCCCAGACCCACCCGTATATCTCAACCGGCCTGCGTGATAACAAGTTCGGTATTGCCTTTGACCGGGCGCCAGAGGTCTACCGTTTGGCCCACAGCCTACCTCACCTTGACGTCACTGGGATGGACTGCCACATCGGCTCGCAGTTGACCGCCATTGATCCGTTTATCGATGCTACCGACCGTTTGTTGGCCCTGATTGATACCCTCAAAGAGGAAGGTATTGTCATCCACCACCTTGATGTGGGTGGTGGCTTGGGTGTGACCTACAGTGACGAGCGCCCGCCTCAGCCATCGGAATATGCCAAGGCCTTGATGGAGCGTTTGACCGAGCATCGTGACCTTGAGTTGATCTTCGAGCCGGGCCGTGCAATTGCAGCGAATGCCGGTGTGATGCTGACCCAGGTGGAATACCTTAAGCATACCGAGCACAAGAACTTTGCCATTGTCGATGCGGCGATGAATGACATGATCCGCCCGACGCTGTACCAAGCGTGGCAAGATATCGTGCCAGTTGCCCCACGTGAAGGTGAGAAGGTGACTTATGATCTGGTGGGGCCTATCTGTGAGACGGGTGACTTCATCGGTAAGGATCGCCAGCTATGCCTTGAAACGGGGGATTTGTTGGCGGTACGTTCGGCGGGGGCCTATGGTTTTGTGATGTCTTCGAACTACAACACCCGTACCCGCGCGGCAGAGATCATGGTTGATGGCAACCAGGCCCATGTGGTGCGCGAGCGTGAAGAGCTGGCGCAGCTGTGGCAGTCTGAGCATCTGCTGCCGGAATAATGAGAAGGGACAACATGCAGGTTAATTTTTCGAAAATGCATGGTCTGGGGAATGATTTCATGGTCGTCGACTGTGTTACTCAGAACGTGTTCTTCTCGCCGGATGCAATCCGGCGCCTGGCTGATCGCCACCGTGGGGTGGGGTTCGATCAGCTGCTGGTGGTGGAGCCGCCCTATGATCCCGAAACGGATTTCCACTACCGGATCTTCAATGCCGATGGCAGCGAGGTTGAGCAGTGCGGCAATGGTGCGCGCTGCTTTGCCCGTTTTGTCTGGATGAAGGGGCTAACCAATAAATACCATATCTCGGTCAGTACCAAGGCCGGTAAGATGGTGCTCAAGCTGGAGAACGATAACCAGGTCACCGTGAACATGGGTGTCCCAGAGTTTGATCCGGCGAAAATCCCATTCCGTGCCAAGCAAAGTGAGAAAACCTACATTTTGCGTGCTGGCGAAAAAACCGTGTTCTGTGGTGCAGCGAGTATGGGTAATCCCCACTGTGTCACAGTCGTCGATGACGTCGACACGGCGGATGTCGAGACCCTAGGGCCGCTGCTGGAATCCCATGAGCGTTTTCCTGAGCGAGTCAATGCGGGCTTTATGCAGGTGATCAACCGCAATGAAGTCAAGCTGCGGGTTTATGAGCGTGGCGCCGGTGAAACCCAGGCCTGTGGAAGCGGGGCTTGTGCCGCTGTTGCCATCGGCCGGATGCAGGGGCTGCTGGATGATAATGTGAAGGTATCGCTACCGGGCGGTGACTTGCAGATCCGCTGGCCGGGCGAGGGTAAACCTTTGTATATGACAGGTGCGGCAACGCACGTGTTCGATGGACAAATTGTATTATGACCGATATTTCTCAGCTGGACGTGTGCACCCCTCGGCAGGACACCGTCTCGTTGGACGAGCAGGCAGTGGCTGACTTTTTGTTGGCCAACCCAGATTTCTTTGTTCGCCATCCGGAGCTGCTGAGCCGGATCCAGGTCCACCATGCCGATCGCGGTGTGGTGTCGCTGGTGGATATCCAGCTTGAACGCCTGCGTAGCAATGTCGGTGAACTGGAAGAGAAAATTACCGGTTTGGTGGGGGCGGCGACGAAGAACAGCCAGCTCTACCATACTTTTGCCAAGGCGCAACAGCAGTTGTTCCAGACCCATAACATCTACCAGGCGTTGTGTGTGCTGGAGACCTTGGCCGAAGAGCTGGGGCTTGATGTCAGCCTGCGTCTGTTTGATAGTTTGGATGACAACCTCTTCCTCGAGCGCCGCAGCTTCGACAGCTTCAGCCGCTCGCGGCTGTCGTCCCGTCCGGTCTATCTTGGTCGCTTGCGTAAGCATGAGGCAGAGGTGTTATTTGATCAGCCGCCGCAATTGGGCTCCTTCCTGGTATTGCCGCTTGGCAATGACAGGCCATTTGGTGTGCTTAGTTTCGCCAGTGTCGATGGTGGCCATTTCCAGCCAGAAATGGATACCCTGTTTGTCGAGCAGTTGGCAATGGTTTTGGCTAAATTGATCCACCACTGGGAATATACCCGAGAGGTGATTGAATGAGCCTGCCATCCGGTCTGGAAAAGCCGTTGCAGCGCTTTTATGAATACCTGCGTAGTGAGCGGGAGCTTAGCCTGCATACTCAGCAGAACTACAAGCGCCAACTGACAACCATGGCAGAGCAGTTGGTCTCTTTGGGTGTCGATAATTGGCAGGCTGTGGATGCCGGCTGGGTGCGCCAGTTGGCTTCTAAAGGTATGCGTGATGGCCTTAAGGCCAGTAGCCTGTCGATGCGCCTGTCAGCGCTGCGCAGTTTCTTCGACTATTTAGTCCAGCAAGGTCTGCTCAAGGCTAACCCGGCCAAGGGCGTCTCGGCGCCGCGTAAGGCAAGGCCGCTACCGAAGAACCTCGATGTTGATGAAATGGATCAGCTACTCAGTGTCGATGAGGATGATCCGTTGTCGATCCGCGACCGGGCGATGATGGAGCTAATGTATGGTGCCGGCCTGCGTTTGTCTGAACTGGTGAGCCTTGACGTCAAGAATGTCAGCTTGCGTAAGGGCGACTTACGGGTGATAGGTAAAGGCGACAAGGAGCGGATAGTCCCCTTCGCCGGACTGGCCCGTGAGTGGGTCGGTCATTGGCTCAAAGTCCGGGGTCAGTTGGCAGCGCCCGGTGAGCCGGGGCTGTTTGTTTCCAAGCTCGGGCAGCGAATCTCCAACCGCAATGTCCAGAAGCGGATGGCGGAATGGGGCCAGAAGCAGGCCGTCTCCAGCCATATCAACCCGCACAAGCTGCGCCATAGCTTTGCTACCCATATGCTCGAGTCATCGGGAGATCTGCGGGCTGTCCAGGAGTTGCTGGGTCATGCCAACCTCTCGACCACTCAAATCTATACCCACTTGGACTTCCAGCACCTGGCACAGGTGTACGATGAAGCCCATCCCCGAGCCAAGCGCAACAAGCGTTGAGCCGGGATTGTTTCGAGAGTAACCGCTGATGCAGTTTTACCGCCGCTTGTCCGCGCCCAAAGCGCTGACCTTCGATCTTGACGATACCCTCTATGATAACCGTCCGGTGATCCGCCGTGCCGAGCAAGCCATGCATGATTGGTTGGTAGCCCATCACCCGCGCACGAAAGGTGTCGGGACGGCGGGTTGGCTGCAGCTGAAAATGCGCCTGGCCAAGGCCGATCCCATGCTGCGCCATGACGTGACCCAATGGCGCTTTGAGTTGCTCAAAATTGGCTTTATGCAGTTTGGCTACTCCTTGTCGGCAGCTGAGCAAGCGGCGACCGAAGGTGTGGCGGTGGTACTGGAGGTTAGGAACCAAGTCGATGTTCCTGAAGAAACCCATCGGGTGTTGGCCTTGCTAAAGCAGCAACTGCCGTTGGTGGCGATTACCAATGGGAATGTCGATGCGGACAAAATCGGACTGGGGCAATATTTCGATGGTGTCTTGATGGCGGGCCGCGATGGGCTGTCAAAGCCCGAGCCGGACTTGTTTTCTCGTGCAGCGGCAGGACTCGGCCTGGCACCGGGCGATATCCTCCATGTTGGCGATCACCTGGTGACCGATGTTGGCGGGGCTAAGTGCAATGGCTTCAAGGCCTGCTGGTTCAACGACCAGCAGCGGGTGTTGAGCCGCGAGCCGCGCGCCAAGTGGTTGCCGGATGTCGAAATCAGCCAGCTTTCACAGCTGTTGGCTTTGGTGTCTGAGTAAGAATAAACATTTGTTGCTTACGCCAGCAGGATGAAAATTTCAAAAACGCATAAAGACATCCATGTCGCTCCAACCTGCCGTCCCTGGCAGGTAGGTTTTGATATTTTATCCTACTGCCAAAGCTGCCATTATCTACCAAAAAGGGCTGCAGATTTTGCAGCCCTTTTTTGTTGGTGATGGATTACTGCAGCAGGGACTGCTTAGGTTTGCTGCTAATCAAATGGTCGACCGAGATCATTCCGGCCCCCCAGAACACGTTGACCAGCATCATCATGCCCCACAGTTGGTGGTCGAAGAACCCTTTCTCCCACAATAGTGGGTAGGACACCACCGCAATAACATTGAACACGAACAAAGCCAGTGCCATCGGGCGGGTAAACAAGCCTAGTGCCAGGAACACCGGCAGGATCAGCTCGGCAGCGGTTCCCATATAGGCGGCGATTTGCCAAGGTAGCAACGGTACTTGGTACTCATACTCAAAAAGGTAGAGGGTACTGTCCCAGCTGTTGTATTTCACCATGCCTGATTTGAAGAAGACCCACGCTACCCAGAGCCGGGTGAACAGCAGGAGGAGTGGGATCAGTGGCTCGGTGATCCGCTGGGACGTGGTGTCGATTTGTTTGAGAAAATTCAGCATGCGCATTCTCCCTCAGGCAAGCCGTGGATACGGGTAAAGAGTTGTTGTTGGATGAGTTCGCCGAGAATAGCCAACATGGCTTCATCGGCTTCCCCTAAGGGTTTTCTCTGCTGGCATAGGCGCAACAGTGCTGTAGCCGATGGGGTGGTTGCCAACACCTGCATCCCTTGAGGGCGGTGCTGGATAATGATCGACTCCGGTTGGTTAAGGTCAATTTGCTCAATCTGGTCCCGGGTGATCATCTGCCATAGGCTGGCGACTGGGTATCGGGCGTCGAAGCTGAAAACAGGCTCGGCCACCTGCATCACCAGCTGGGGCAGGTTGTCCTCAGTGATGAGTGTCAGTTGCTCGAATGGGAAATCAGTGCTGACTGGGACTTGCTGGCTGGCGCGGTCTACCAGCCATTCAAGGCGGGCCAGATCCGCTAGATAAGGGACGGCCTCAACCAAGGCCTGCTGGTTGTTGATGGTATCGCTGAACCCGTCGCCGTAGTCGGTAACATTGCCCTCGCTAAGCGGATAGTTGAGGACATGTTGGCGGGCTATTTGGGCAAAGCACTCCTCGCCAACAACGGCCAGGCAGCATGGGTAGGTGGCTTCCAGCACCTCTGACAGGCTGATAATAAAATTATTTCGGTAAACCTGGATCAGTTGTTCCGGGCCGAATGTACTGTCAGCAATGTTCTCGCTGGCCGAGCTGGGCCGGTAATGCAGTGCTTCGGCGAAATCCTGCTGTAGCTGATGAAGCGTGTTAGGCTGCGGAGATCCCATCGTTGGCCTCCTTGGCAATAATCTGTTGCGCTTTTTCAGCTTCCCCGAGCAGTACGTCCAACTCTGGGATATCGAGATCCCATTCGATGAGTGTAGGCACTCCGCCTAGTACAGTAAAATGTTGGCGTACCCATTGGCGGTAGAGTTGCCACACCGGTTCGCTGACCGGTTTGCTGTGGGTGTCTATCCAGATCTCCCCTTGCGCGAATTGCTTAACTGTAAAGCCAGCTAGGTGGATTTCCTTGACGGTTCGTGGGTCGATAGCATCAAGGTAGGTCTGGCAGTCAAAGCCATGGTTGAAGCTGCTGACATAGATATTGTTGAGATCGAACAGCAAGCCACAACCGGTGCGCTGCTGGACAGCCCGCAGAAATTCCCATTCGGGAATGGTCGAATGGTTGAAGCTTAAGTAGCTGGACGGGTTCTCAACCAGTAATTGACGCCCGAGGGCTTCCTGCACCTGTTCAACCTTGCGGCAAAAATGGGCGAGTGCTTCTTCGGTGTAAGGGAGCGGTAACAGGTCATTGAAATATTGTCCGTCGACCGAACTCCAGCTTAGGTGATCGGAGACAGCTATCGGGTTGATTTCATCGACCAGTTGCTTGAGTTGGCCAAGATGTTGTTTATCCAGCTCGTCGGCAGAGCCGAGGGACATTCCGATCCCGTGGCAGCTGATGGGGTAGTGGTTGGCAATATCCCGGAGTTGCTGGCGGGCCGGTGAGTTGGCCGTGAAATAATTCTCGCTGTGGATCTCCAGCCAACCGATTTCTGGCCGTTCAGAGAGAATTTGATGGATGTGGGGGGAGCGAAGCCCCACCCCTACCATCTTGTCATAAGACAACCTGCTCAATTACTTAGCCTCTTTAGCACTACCGACCAGACGATCACAAAGGCCTTTAGGCACCATGACGAAAGCATCTTTCTGACCGTCGGTTTTCGAGGTACCGGCACACGAGCTGGTTTTGGTTGCACAGTCGTTTTTACCGGCTTTGACCACACCGTAGCACTTCTCTTTCTCTGCTGCGACAGCAACAGATGGGGTTAATGCGGTACCCGCAAGGGCAAGTAGGCCTGAAACCGCAGTAGCAACAGCTAGGTTAGACTTTTTCATAATGATTCCTTCATTTTAGTGTTATCAAGTTGGTAGGTGGCCAAGGGTTATGATGAGCTGGTTGAGCCGCCGGCTAGGCGATCACACAAACCTTTAGGAACCATCACGAAGGCATCTTTCTGGCCATCGGTTTTCGAAGTACCGGCACAAGAACTGGTTTTGGTTGCACAGTCATTCTTACCGGCTTTCACGACGCCATAGCACTTCTCTTTCTCTTCGGCGGCAACCGCTGCTGTGGTTGTCATGGCGGTACCTGCTAGGGCAAGTAAGCCAGTTACGGCAGTGGCGAGTGCGATGTTGGTAGTCTTTTTCATGTTCATTCCTCTTAAATACGCTGACTGTTGCAGGAAACTGCAACGTTTCCTTTCTGGTTAACTGGCACCTCAATGGTGCTCTCGGTACATAAGAAAGGGCGAGTTAGAAATAACTTTCACGCTTTCTTAAGTTTTTTTAACTTTCCGTTAACTTTGCGTAATTCCAAGCATAGAACAAAACAATCTGGCAAGAGGTTGATTAGGTGAAATTTTTGTCACCCATTATTGACGGGTTTGTCATCTATGTGGGGTGGCATCTCGGCGGGGAGGGAGGTTTCTCGCATCGCGGGGGGCTTTGTGGTTATAATCATCACCATTGTATAAATAACCAGTAGAGAGCGATGGACGTTTCACTTCTGTTAGATGGCCTGAATGACAAACAACGCGAGGCGGTGGCAGCACCGTTGGGTAACCACCTGGTTTTGGCCGGAGCCGGTAGTGGCAAGACCCGGGTCTTGGTCCATCGCATTGCTTGGTTGATGACGATAGAGCAGGCTTCGCCTTACTCCATCATGTCGGTGACGTTTACCAACAAGGCCGCTGCCGAAATGCGTGGCCGAATTAATGAGCTGATGCATGGCTCGTCGGCCGGGATGTGGAATGGTACTTTCCACGGCCTTTGTCACCGTATGCTGCGTGCCCATTATCTTGATGCTGGCCTACCGGAAGACTTCAATATCTTGGATTCCGAAGACCAGATGCGTTTGCTGCGTCGCTTGATCAAAGCCCAGAATTTGGACGAGAAGCAGTGGCCTGCGCGTCAGGCGGCGTGGTATATCAACGAGAAAAAAGACGAGGGGCTACGACCACAGCACATTGATACCTTCAATGATCCGGTCGAGCAAACCTGGTTACGCCTCTACACCGCCTATCAGGAAGCCTGTGACCGTGCCGGCTTGGTCGATTTTGCCGAGCTGCTGCTACGTGCGTTCGAGCTGCTGCAGCGCAGCAAGCATATCCGCGAGCACTACCAGGCGCGTTTCAAGCACATTTTGGTGGATGAGTTCCAGGATACCAACAACATCCAGTTTGCCTGGCTGCGCTTGATGGCAGGCCCAGATTGCAACGTGATGATTGTGGGTGATGATGACCAGTCTATCTACGGCTGGCGTGGTGCCAAGGTGGAGAACATCCAGCGTTTCTTGAATGACTTCAAGGGGGCGAGTTCTATCTTCCTTGAGCAGAACTACCGCTCGACCGGCAATATCCTAAAAGCGGCCAACGGCCTGATCGCCAACAACAATGAGCGAATGGGCAAAAACCTATGGACCGATGGTGCTGAAGGTGAGTTGATCTCGATTTACTCGGCCTTCAATGAATTGGATGAAGCCCGTTTTGTGGTTGGCAAAATCAAAGAGCTACGTGATCAGGGTGGTGCGCTGAGCGAAGCTGCCCTGCTTTACCGTAGCAATGCCCAGTCGCGGGTATTGGAAGAGGCCTTGATCCAAGCCGGGATGCCATACCGCATTTACGGCGGCATGCGCTTCTTCGAGCGCCAGGAAATCAAGGATGCCCTGTCGTACCTGCGCCTGATTGCTAACCGTAATGATGACGCTTCTTTCGAACGCGTAGTGAATACCCCTACTCGTGGCTTGGGTGATCGCACCCTTGAAACTATCCGCATGGCGGCCCGTGACCGTGGTGCGACGATGTGGCAAGCCAGTATTGCCTTGCTGGAAGAGCAGGTGCTGGCTGGCCGTGCCGCCAACTCACTGCGCCGTTTCATCGAGTTGGTCAATGCACTGGAAGACGACACCCGTGAGCTGCCGCTGTACCAGCAAACCGATGAAGTGATCCGTAACTCTGGCTTGCGCGCCATGTACGAGCAGGAGAAAGGCGAGAAAGCCCAGGCCCGTATTGAAAACTTGGAGGAGTTGGTAACAGCAACCCGCCAGTTTGAGATCCCGGAAGAAGCCGAGGAGATGAGCCCGCTGTCGGCATTCTTGTCCCATGCTGCGCTAGAGGCCGGTGAAGGCCAGGCTGATGATTTCGAAGATGCGGTCCAGTTGATGACCATGCACAGTGCCAAGGGCTTGGAGTTCCCGGTGGTGTTTATGGTCGGTGTCGAGGAAGGCATGTTCCCGAGTTCGCGCACCACTGAGGAAGTCGGCCGTTTGGAGGAAGAGCGCCGCCTGTGCTACGTGGGGATGACACGTGCGATGCAGAAGCTCTACATCTCCTATGCGGAAATGCGCCGCCTCTACGGCAAAGATAACTTCCATAAACCGTCACGCTTTATCCGCGAGATCCCGGAAGAGTTCATTGAAGAAGTGCGGATGAAGGCCAAGGTCTCCCGCCCGGCCAGTAGCGGTCGCTTCAGCCAGAGTCAGGTTAACGATAACTTCAACCAGACCGGCTATAGCCTTGGCCAACGGGTCCAGCACCCGAAATTCGGAGAAGGTACCATTATCAACTTCGAGGGCAGCGGTGCCCAGAGCCGGGTTCAGGTCGCCTTCAACGGCGAAGGGATCAAATGGCTGGTCACCCAGTATGCCAAGCTTGAGCCGATGTAATCATTGGTTGGCACATTGTTGATACTGAAATAAAAACCGTGGCAGGAGCCACGGTTTTTTTATGGGTGAAGGGCGTGTGTCCTTATTTCGCGATGACCTTGCCTTCGCGGCGCGGGTCGGCAGCCCCGGTTAGGGTTTTGTCGCTAAGCTTGATGGCCTGGACACCCGAGTTGAGTTCTTTGACCTGCACCTTGAAGCCAAGGGTTTCCAATTTCGGTGCCCATTGCTCGGCCTCGGTATTGGCTTCGAGTTCAAATGGGCCGAAGCGGTTGTTCATGTTCGGCAGGTTGATAGCCTGTTGCAGATCCATTCCCCAGTCGAGGTGGGCCACCAGGGTTTTGGCGACATAACCTATGATTTGGCTGCCACCCGGTGAGCCGATAGCAAGGTACGGCTTGCCTTTTTGCATCACGATGGTCGGTGCCATCGACGAGCGTGGTCGTTTACCCGGCTCGACCCGGTTGGCTATCGGGTTGCCGTTATCATGGCTGCGGAAGGAAAAGTCAGTCAGCTCATTGTTGAGCAGGAAGCCGCGTACCATCACCCGTGAGCCAAAGCCGTTCTCTATAGTGGTGGTCATTGAAATCACGTTGCGGCCCTTGTCGACAATCGAAAAGTGGCTGGTTGAAGGCAGTTCGAGTGATTCGTCCATGGCATAGCGCATAGCGTGATCCCATGGTGGGTTACCGGCTTCGGCCTTGGCCAGGGCTTGGTCGCTGTTAAGCAAGGCGGCCCTTTGCTGGAGGTAGTCGTCGGCAAGCAATCCTTTGGTCGGCATCGGTACATAATCGCTATCGGCCATGTACCGGCCACGATCGGCAAAGGCGAGGCGTGAGGCATCGCCTAGCAAGCGCCAGCTAGTGAGGTTATCTGGCCCCAAATCGCTAAGCGGATAGTGGCTGAGCATGCCCATGATTTGCCCCAGGGTTAGAGCACCGGAGCTCGGTGGTCCCATCCCGCAAACCTCATATTGGCGGTAAGGGGCACAGACCGCAGGGCGCTCCTTAACTTGGTAGGTTGCCAAATCCATAGTGCTGAGTACGCCCGGGTTTCCGGGGGCGGTGCGTACCGCCTTGACGATGTCCTTGGCAATCTCACCGGTGTAGAAGGCGCTGGCACCGCGCTCGGCAATTTGCCGCAAGGTATCGGCATACTCTGGGTTTTTCAGGGTTTGCCCGGCCTGGATAGGCGTGCCGTCTTCATTGAAGAAATAAGCCTTGGTGGCTTCGAATCGCTGCAGGTGGGCTTTGTCCTTTTCCACTAACGCAGCCAGCCTCGGGCTGACGACAAAGCCCTCTTTGGCGAGGGTAATTGCGGGTTCGAACAACTTCTTCCAGTCCAGTTTGCCGTGGCGCTGGTGGGTATACCACATCAACCTGACGGTCCCCGGGGTACCGACTGAGCGGCCACCAACCACGGCATCAAAGAACTTGAGCGGTTGGCCTTTTTCATCCTGGAACAGCAGCGGGGTCACGGCAAACGGAGCAGTTTCGCGGCCGTCGAAGGTGGTCAGGGCTTTCTTTTTCTGATCCCAATAGACCATGAATGCGCCGCCACCAATGCCTGAGGATTGCGGCTCAGTCAGGCCCAGTACCAACTGGGTAGCCACCATGGCATCAATGGCATTGCCGCCCTGGCGCAGGATTTCGGCACCGGCTTCGCTGGCATAAGGGTTGGCAGAGGCAACCATCCAGTTCTTGCCGGTCACGGCTTGCTGCTCGGTCAGGCCGGTTGCCGCTTCCGGGGCAAGCTGGTCAGCGCTTTGCTGGTTATCTTTGGCAAGGGAGGTAACAGGCAGGGTCAGCAGGCAAGCTGACAACAAGGCAATCCGGTGTTGGTTCCATTCCATGGTTCATTTACTCCTTACTTAGGCTGTAGTTAGCCTAAGTAAGGAGAGGGGGTAATGTCTAACAGTTGGTCGTTTTTTGTGCTGCGGGTCAACCTGCGTAGCAGGCAGCACCGATGGTTAAGCAGAAAGGATACTGACCCAAATCAGGCTGCCGATCACGGTGAACAGGGCACCGCAGGTGGCATCAATCCAGGGTGTCCATTGCTTGAGCTTCTGTTGTAGGCGTGCCCCGGTCAGTAACCAGGCCAAGAGGGCGAACCACAAGAACGAGGTGACCCACAGTAGGCCGATGGCTGTCGCCTTGCCACCGAGGGACATGCTGGCTGGCACCAGTGTCGACAGTAGGCTGATAAAAAAGACCAGTGCCTTGGGGTTGAGGATATTGGTGGTAAAGCCTTTGGCTAGCGCTTGCTTGCGGTTAGCAAGGACCCGCTGAGCAGGTTTGCTTGGTTGGCCTGCCTCGGTCTGGTGACGCTGCTGCCAATGTTGCCATGTACCTTTCAAAGCGCCGAGCCCAAGCCAAAGCAGGTAACTGCCGCCAGCAGCTTGCAATAGGGCAAACAGCATCGGGTGCTGGTGGATCAGCAGGCTGGCCCCGGTTAGGCTGAGAATCGAATGCAGAAGGATCCCCAGCGATAGGCCGAGAGCGATCATGATACCGGTTTGGCGGCCGTAGCGGCCGGCATTCTGTACCACTAAGGCGAAGTCGGGCCCCGGACTCATCAAGGCGACGATATGAACGGTGACTAGGGTAGCTAGGGTGGTTACTTCGTTGATCATAGTGCGTACGTTATCCTTCAAACATCAGGGCACAATGCCCAGCAAGGCGTAGGATGCCTTAATGATAGGATTCGCGCTTGTAAAAAAATGACAGTGATGGCGATGCCGTGTATTGAAGGCCTGTTATTTGATGTGCGAAGGGGCGACGCCGAACGTTTGCTTGAAGGCATGGGCGAAGTGGGCCTGATCGTAAAAGCCAACGTGGTATGCAACCTCGGTACTGGTGTAGCCTGCTTTCAGCAGTGACATGGCATGCTCCAACCTAAGCCGCGCCAGCCATGCGTAAGGGGTCATACCGGTGGCTTTCTTGAATTGGCGTAGCAGTTGTGACGGGCTGAGATCGCACAGGCTGGATAGCTGTTCGAGGCTGATTTTCTGATCCAAGTGGGCCATCACATAGTCGCGCAACTGGGCTAAGTCTTTTGAACCTAGGGCTGTGACATTGGCTTCGCGAACCTGGCCGTAGTGGGTCAACAAATAGGAAAAGGACTCGATCGGCAAGCTGTCTTTGGCCAGTTGTGACACCAGTGGGTTGTCCAACTGCTGGTGCAATAGGGTCAGCTGTTGGAACAGGGTGTGATCCGCGATTTTATTTTGCGGGAAACTGTAATGGCCCTTGCCCGAGACGTCGTCGGCCTGCTGGCTTAGCCAGTCGGGAGTGATGCTGAAGACCTTGACTTGGTATCCGGTTTGCTCGTTGGGTTGGCCGTCATGGATTTCGTCCGGTGGCATGATTACCAGTTGCCCGGCGCCGGCGATGTGTTTGCTGCCGTTGTAGAAATATTGCTGCTGGCCCTGGGTGATCAGTCCGACATGGTAATCGAGGTGATAATGGCGTTTGAACGCAAAGCTTTGGTAATGGGCATCGATTAGGCTGATGTCATCAATGGGGCTTTTGCGATGGCTGATTTTATTCATAATTCGCTCCCCCCTTTGCGATTCATTGTAAGTACACCATAGCCATTGCGGTAGCGCTTGTAAAAAATCAACGGTGCTACATGCCACTATGCAGCACCGCATTTTAGTTGGGTGAAAACTTAGCTGACGGCCGCTTGTTTTTTGTTGCTGCGGTGGTTACGCAGGCCTTCGAAGCTGAACACGATCAGTGCTGCCCAGATAAAGGCAAAGGTATAGCCTTTGTCGGCGGTGAAGCTTTCGCCGTAAACGGTGATCGCCAGCAGGAACATCAGGCTCGGGCCGATGTACTGGAAAAAGCCCAGGGTCGAGAGCTTGAGCTTGGTCGCGGCACCGGTAAAGCACAGCAGCGGCAGAGTGGTGACAATACCTGCTGCCATCAGTAATAAATTGGTACCCATCGGGTTAGCCGACCAATCAGAGGTTGCGCTATTGGCAAAGATAAATACGTAGCCGAGTGCCAGAGGCAGCAACAGACTGGTTTCCATGAACAATCCGGTTGCCGCATCGAGGTTGACCTTCTTGCGAAGCAGGCCATAAAGGCCGAAGCTGGCCGCAAGTGCCAGGGCAATCCAAGGCAGTGAACCGAACTGGATCAGCTGGACAGCAACACCTGTGGCTGCCAGGGCAACAGCGACCCATTGCAGTGGGCGTAGGCGCTCACCGAGGAACATCATCCCAAGCAAGACATTGAGCAGTGGGTTGATGTAGTAGCCGAGGCTGGCATCGAGCATATAGTTGTTGTTCACTGCCCAAATGAAGATCAGCCAGTTGCCCCCGACCAGCAATGATGTGGCCAACAGTAGCATCACGACTTTCGGCCGCCCCAGTACGGCCCGGACCTGCCCCCAACCCTTGCTGACAACCAGTAGCAGGGCAAGGAAGACAAACGACCAGATCACCCGGTGGCTGAGAATCTCCATCGCACTGACATGCTGGAGGGATTTGAAATAGATCGGTGCTACCCCCCACATGGTGTAGGCCGATAGGGCGAGGATGACGCCGCGTTGGGTCTGGGTATTTTGCGTTTCCATGGTTACCTGAAAAGTTGGTGCCGAGCTGGCGGGGAGAAATAAATATTCAGTTGCGTATGCACGGGCAGTATAAATCGTGATCGATCTCAATACTATTGCCTTTTTCCTCTACAACTATAGCTGCCAGCAGAGCAAATGATTTGAACCGGGTGTGACTCCCATCAGTGATCTGAATGGTATAGAATAGCCAGCCTTGTCCATCTTCAGGTGCTCCACTTCGGATCACCAGCGCAATGAGAACGTTATGCCAGCAAGCCAGCCGAGCCAGACCGAGAGCCCAATGACCTGTCAGCAGGTCCTGCAGGAGGTATTCGGCTATCAGGAATTCCGCGAAGGCCAGCAGTCTGTTATCGAGGCGGTGGTCTCTGGCCAGGATTGCCTAGTGATCATGCCGACCGGTGGCGGTAAGTCGCTGTGCTATCAAATTCCGGCCTTGCTGCGCGATGGACTGACCTTGGTGGTTTCCCCGTTGATTTCCCTAATGAAAGATCAGGTCGACCAACTCAAGGCTAACGGGGTGGCCGCTGCCTGTATTAACTCCACCATGTCGTGGGAAGCCATGCAGGATACCTTTCAGGCGATGGCCCAGGATCAGTTGAAACTGGTCTATGTTTCTCCCGAGCGCTTGCTAAGCCGAGATTTTTCCGAACGTCTTGCCAGTTTGCCCCTCAGTATGATTGCGGTCGATGAAGCGCACTGTATTTCACAGTGGGGCCATGACTTCCGTCCAGAATACGCGGCGATTGGTAGTTTGCGACAGGCTTTCCCTAAGGTGCCGGTGATTGCCCTGACAGCCACGGCGGATGAGACTACCCGTCAGGACATCGTGGCCCGGCTTGCACTTCAGGAACAACATACCTATCTCGGTAGTTTTGACCGGCCAAATATCCGCTATACCCTGCAGGAAAAATACAAGCCAATGGCCCAGTTGACCCGCTACCTATCCGGCATGCGTGGCCAGTGTGGCATTGTCTACTGCAACAGCCGCAAGCGAGTCGAGCAAATCAGCGAGAAGCTCAACGAGAGTGGAGTCCGAGCAGCTGCCTATCATGCCGGGATGGAGCACGATGAGCGAGCTTGGGTCCAAGAAGCGTTCCAGCGTGATGATATCCAGATCGTGGTTGCGACCGTGGCTTTCGGCATGGGGATCAACAAGTCCAACGTGCGCTTTGTGGTTCATTATGATATTCCGCGCAATATCGAATCCTACTATCAGGAAACCGGGCGAGCGGGGCGTGATGGCCTGCCGGCAGAAGCTATCCTGTTCTACGACCCATCGGATCTTGCTTGGCTGCGCCGCTGTTTGGATGAAAAAGAAGAAGGCCCGCAGAAATTGGTGGAGAGCCATAAGCTCAATGCCATGGGGGCGTTTGCCGAGGCGCAGACTTGCCGCCGCCAGGTGCTGCTCAATTATTTTGGTGAGGCGCGGGAAGAACCCTGTGGCAACTGCGATGTCTGCCTTGACCCGCCCAAGCACTTTGATGCTCTTGAGGTATCGCAGAAGGCCTTGTCTTGTGTATACCGGGTGAACCAGAGCTTCGGTATTACCCACGTAGTGGAAGTACTACGCGGTATGCAGAACCAGCGGATCCGCGAGCATGGCCACGACAAGCTCAGCACCTATGGTATCGGCCGTGAGCACAGCCATGAGTTTTGGGTCAGTATTCTGCGCCAGCTTATCCACCGTGGCTTCCTGACCCAGAATATTGTCCGTAGTTCGATCTTGCAGCTGACGGCTAAGGCCCGTGAAGTCCTGCGGGGCGAAGTGCCGCTCGATCTAGCCGTGCCGAGGTTGGATATTGCGGCCCGCAGTGCCAAGAGTGATAAAATGGCTAACCGCCAATACGACAAGAAGTTGTTTGCCAAGCTACGCAAACTGCGCAAAGCGATTGCCGATGAGGAAGATTTGCCACCGTATGTGGTATTCAATGATGCCAGCCTGATGGAGATGGCAGAGCGTCTGCCGACTTCGGCGGGAGAGTTGTTGGCGGTCAACGGGGTCGGGCACCGTAAGCTGGAAAAATACGGTAATGCCTTCATGGGGCTTATCGAAGATCATCTCACCGCAGGTGAAGAAGTCGGTTTCGGGATCGGCTAGAGAGAAAGGCCAGGTAAAAAAATACCGGACAATCCGCGTCCGGTATAAAATGCGTTTTAGATACAAACTGGGGCTTGGCCCCGGCATGCTCTGTTCGCTACAAAACAGCTTGCGTATTTGGTGAGAATGTTAAATTCACCGATTGCTAACCGGGTTTCCCCGATTGGCAACAACTTCATAAAACCATGAACCTCGCCCCTTGGCTAGAGGCTGGTTATTGCTTGATACGCAAGGAAACAATTGGTTACAGGAAACCTTCTGCGACCTCCCATTGTTAAAAGGAATATAGCGCCATGACTGGAAGCTCACCTTACTGGTGCCGCCATGTTGACAGTGCCGCAAGGCTGCTTGAGATCGGTAGCCCTGATTTCGACTATGATAATTTTGCCGAGGTTGCTGAGGCTTTGTTGCAACACCTCGGCATGACAGTGTTAGAGCAAGAGGCCAATGCTGACTTGCATGTGTGGCTGGTGGATTTTGAAGGTTGCCAGTTACTGCTCAAAGGGGAGCACTACAGCAGCCAGATGTGGCTGGAAGGGCTCGGCAGTGATGCTGGGGAAACACTGTTATTCCTTGCTGGGTTGCTCGGCAAGCGGTGAAACACTGGGCAAAGCGGTGGTTTGCTGTATAATCCCCGCCTTCGGTTGCTACTGGCAGTGTGAGAGCTGGCAGTGGTGTTTTGGGTTCCCTCTCCCCCAATGACAAAAAGGTCTGACAATGACGACTTCTCAATTTTCGCCCGCGCAGCAGCGCAAGGCGCTTTCTTTCCTGGTGGTTTTCCACCTGCTTATTATCGCATCGAGCAATTACCTGGTGCAGCTCCCTTTTACCGTGATGGGATTCCATACTACCTGGGGTGCTTTTACCTTTCCGTTTATCTTTCTGGCAACAGACTTGACGGTCCGTATTTTCGGGGCGGGTATGGCAAGGAAAATTATCCTGCGGGTGATGATGCCGGCCCTATTGATTTCCTATGTCCTGTCTGTCCTGTTCTATCAGGGAGAGTATCAGGGGCTTGGTCATCTTGGGGAATTTAACCTGTTCGTTGCCCGGATAGCGATTGCCAGCTTCATGGCTTACCTGCTAGGCCAGATCATGGATGTGTCGGTATTCAACCGCCTTCGCCAGACCAAGCAATGGTGGGTTGCGCCGAGCTGCTCGACACTATTTGGTAATGCGCTTGATACCTTGGCCTTCTTCTCGATTGCGTTCTATAACAGCCCAGATGCGTTCATGGCTGAGAACTGGGTGGAGATAGCCCTGGTAGATTATGGCTTTAAGTTGCTTATCAGCCTTGGCTTGTTTGTGCCGATGTACGGTGTACTGCTTAATTACCTGATTGGTAAGTTAACCACTTTATCGCCGGCCAAGCCGGAAGGGGACAGCCAGCAGCATAATACCCAGGGTGTGTAGCTTTCCCTTATTTGGGTTTCACACCATAATAAGCACAGTTTAAGGCCAGCATTGCTGGCCTTATTATTTTCAAACGGATTAATCGCTCTGAAGGTTAATCCGTTTGGTATACAGGAGGAAGTATGCATATCCGAGAGGCCAGTATTGAAGAAGCGGTAACTGTGTTGGCCGCCATTAGTGAATTTGCCCGTCCTGCTACCGAGGATGAAATCAAACAACGGCTTCGTGGCCACCGGGCACTGATTTTGGTGGCCGAGCAAGACGGTGAATTGGTCGGGGTAAAGATTGGCTATCAATTATCGGAAGAGTGTTTTTACAGTTGGTTGGGTGGTGTGGCGCCGGCTGGCCGACGGGGTGGGGTGGCCCAGGCTCTGTTAGAGGCACAGGAAGAATGGGTGGTGGCGCAAGGCTATCAGGAGCTGAGGGTGAAATCTCGCAACCGTTTCCCTGCGATGCTGCGTCTATTGCTAAGGAATGGTTACCAAATCGAGCACTTGGAGAAGAAAGACGGGATTGAAGATTACCGCCTGCATTTCATCAAACAACTAAATGACAACAATTCTCAATAAAACACTTGCATCTTAAATGAGAATGGTTATTATTAACTTGCACTCAGCGAGAACAGTAACAAAGGGTTCTCGTTTGAAGGCACGACATTGCTCACATTGCTTCCAGTGTACTTTAGCTAGGGTGGGTTTTTAGTGTAGGGCTGAAAATACAATCCCTTCTGCTGAGCGGCAACTACTTCCAGGTCTTGATAATGGAAAGTAGTGCCGCTTTTTCTTTATCTGCAATTAGCACTAAAAGTGCTAGGCAATCTTCACCAATTCCTTGACCAATTTATTGATCCCCTCTGCCGCCTCGGAAATGCTGCCGGCTAGCATATAGGCAGGCGTCGTCAGTAGACGGCGTTTTTGATCCAACACGTAATCACTGACCGGGCACTTGATATGCTCGCCCCCCATTAGGGTGAACGCCTTGGCCGTATCTGGATCATTGCCAATAGTACCTTTGGCTCCCGGGCCATAGATCAGCGGGATCATAGCAGGGGCAATACACAAATAACCGGCGGGTTTTTCTTCCTCAGCAAACTTCTGGCACACCCGCTTAACCTCTGGGTGGATAGTGCATTCGCTGCCCTTGAAAGCGAAATCGGAGAGGTTCTTGGCTGCACCGAAGCCGCCGGGTAGCAGCAGGGCGTCATACTGGCTGGGATCCAAACTCGCCAAATCATCGATTTGACCGCGGGCGATCCGAGCCGCCTCAATCAATACATTCCTTGTTTCTGCCATTTCTTCACCGGTCAGGTGGTTGATCACATGGTGCTGATCCATATTCGGGGCAAAGCAGTGCCAACTGGCACCTTCTTGCTCGATGGCAAGCAGTGCAAGGACGGATTCATGGATTTCGGCACCGTCAAACACGCCTGAACCGCTCAAAATAACTGCGATTTTCTTCATAATGGCTCCCTTTATCGTCAGATTTGTCTATTTTTACTCTCAGTTCATCTTATTTCAGTATGTGCTGTTAACTTTTTCCACAATTAATGATCATTTCAGGATCGTGGATCTATTGAGCGATATTGATATAAGTTGCTGTATTTTATTGTTTTTATGTCTGTGTTTTTTGTGGTGTTAAAATTTGATCAACGCTTTAAAATGAACTACCAACAAACTTATCCACAGATGTGCCCCCCAAACTGGAAAACAGCAGTTAACAGTTGGGGGTAGTCATGGCATCCTAGTGCCCTAACTCTTTCATCCCCCGGATATAAGAATATCTTTATGGCAACTATCCCAGAAAATCCACTTATTCTGATTGATGGATCATCTTATCTTTATCGTGCCTACCACGCTGCGCCTAACTTCACTAATTCAGACGGTGAACCAACCGGAGCGGTGTATGGTGTTGTGAACATGCTGCGCAGTATGTTGCGCCAGTTTTCCACCGAGCACATTGCCGTCATCTTTGATGCGAAAGGCAAAACATTCCGCGACGAGATGTACCCGGAATACAAGGCCAACCGTCCGCCAATGCCGGATGATCTCCGCTCTCAGATCGAGCCGCTCCATGCCGTGATCAAGGCCATGGGCCTGCCGCTGATTTCGATTTCCGGGGTAGAAGCCGATGATGTGATCGGTACCTTGGCCAGCCAGGCATCTAAAGCGGGTATGCCGGTATTGATCAGTACCGGTGATAAAGATATGGCTCAACTGGTTGATCAGAATATTACCCTGATCAACACCATGACCGATGTGGTAATGGATCCAGCTGGGGTTGTTGATAAGTTTGGTATCGGCCCAGAGCTGATCATCGACTACCTTGCCCTGATGGGCGACAAGGTCGATAACATCCCGGGTGTGCCGGGCGTTGGCGAAAAGACGGCCAAGGCCCTGCTGACCGGTATCGGTGGTTTGGATGCGTTGTACGCCAACCTCGATGATATTGCCCCGCTGGGTTTCCGTGGCTCGAAAACCATGTCGAAAAAGCTGCTTGATAACAAGGAAGCGGCATACTTGTCCTATGAGCTGGCGACAATCAAACTGGATGTCGAGCTGGATGTCACGCCGGATCAGTTGGTGAAAACCACCCCGGACACCGATGAACTGACTAAGCTGTTTGGCCAGTTGCAGTTCCGTCGCTGGCTTTCTGAAATGCTTGATGGCAGTGATGGCCGTATTGTAGCCGATGAAAAATCGGCGGCGCCCGCTGCTGAAGCTAAACCGGTTGCCCCTGTGATTGACCGCAGTGGCTATGAAACCGTGCTGGATGAAGCGGCATTCAACCAGTGGCTGGAAAAACTCAATACCGCAGAAGTGGTGGCGTTCGATACCGAGACTGATGGCTTGGATTATATGACAGCTAACCTGGTTGGTGTGTCATTTGCCGTGGAAGAAGGCAAAGCAGCCTACGTGCCGGTTGCCCATGATTATCTCGATGCCCCGGCCCAACTTGACCGCGATTGGGTACTGGCCCAACTCAAGCCGCTGCTGGAAGACCCGAGCAAGGACAAGGTAGGCCAGAACCTTAAGTTCGATGCCAGTATTCTTGCCCGCTATGGTATCGAGATGCAGGGGATCCGCTTTGACACCATGCTAGAGTCTTACGTGTTCAATAGCGTGGTCGGTCGCCATGATATGGATAGCCTGTCGCTGCGCTACCTCGAGCACAAGACCATCAGCTTTGAAGATATTGCCGGCAAGGGCAAAAAGCAGCTGACCTTCAACCAGATCGATCTGGAGCAGGCCGGCCCTTATGCCGCCGAAGATGCGGACATTACCCTGCGCTTGCATAATGTGTTGCTTGAGAAAGTAAATGCCGATGACAAGCTCAAATCAGTATTTGACGATATCGAGATGCCATTGGTACCGGTCTTGTCACGCATGGAGCGTACCGGGGTATTGATTGACAGCATGCTGCTTGGCGCGCAGTCAACCGAGATTGCTGCCCGCCTTGATGAGCTGGAAAAGCAAGCTTTCGAGATTGCGGGTGATGAATTCAACCTGAGCTCGCCAAAACAGCTCCAGGCTATTTTGTTTGAGAAAATGGGCCTGCCGGTTCTGAAGAAAACCCCATCAGGTACCCCTTCGACCAATGAAGAGGTACTGCAGGAGCTGGCATTGGATTACCCGCTGCCGAAGTTGATCCTGGAATACCGAAGCTTGGCGAAACTGAAATCAACCTATACCGACAAGCTGCCGAAGATGGTGAACCCGGCAACAGGCCGTGTCCATACCTCATACCACCAGGCCGTGACTGCGACGGGGCGTTTGTCGTCAAGTGATCCTAACCTGCAGAACATCCCGGTTCGTAATGATGAAGGACGTCGTATTCGCCAAGCTTTCATTGCACCGACGGGTTATAAGGTATTGGCGGTCGACTATTCACAGATTGAGCTGCGTATTATGGCGCACCTATCCGGTGATCAGGCCCTGCTAGATGCCTTCAACCACGGTAAAGATATTCACGCCGCAACCGCAGCTGAAATCTTGGGGATCCCGCTTGAGTCGGTGACCAGCGAGCAGCGTCGCCGTGCCAAGGCAATCAACTTCGGCCTGATCTACGGCATGAGTGCATTTGGCTTGGCCAAGCAGTTGGATATGGGCCGTAACGAAGCGCAGGATTACATGAATGTGTACTTCGAACGCTACCCAGGCGTACTGGAATACATGGAAAGCACCCGCAACCAGGCCAGCGAGCAAGGGTATGTAGAAACACTGTTTGGCCGTCGTTTGCACCTGCCTGATATCAAGTCACGTAATGGCATGCGCCGCAAGGCAGCTGAGCGTGCGGCGATCAATGCCCCGATGCAGGGTACCGCTGCCGATATTATTAAACGTGCTATGGTGTTGGTGGATGAATGGGTCGGTCAGCAACCTGAAGGTCGAGTTCGCCTTCTAATGCAAGTTCATGACGAACTTGTATTTGAGGTACAGGAGTCGGAGGTCGACAACGTTTCTGCCGAGGTTCGCCGTTTGATGGAATCTGCGGCTGAACTGGCTGTTCCGCTCATTGCCGATGCCGGTACCGGTGATAATTGGGATCAGGCGCACTAATTTAGCTCGAATGTTCTAAAACGTAAGAAATTAGCCAGCCTTGCTGGCTATTTTTTTGCTGAAATTATTCGCTCAGCGACTTACGAAGTTTAGAAACTACTTACGAGATCTTGAAAAAAAATTACAAAAAGTCTTTTCAAGACTGAGCAATTGATATACAGTTAGAGGCGTAGGGTACAGAGGTAAGATGTTCTATCTTTCAGACCTTTTGTTTCACGTTATTGGATTTGGCTGATTCAGCCGCCCTGGTCATTTGACCAGGGCGTTTTTTATTGCGCCAAAGAAAAATTCATCCCCCCAAACTTCCCGTTTATATTTTGATCATATTGGCGCTGATTGGTTGCCAACTCATCTATTTAGTTACCGAATACTTGTACTGGAAGCTTTTGTTGCCAGGGTTTACTCTATTTGCTGGTTTTTTCCTCATTAATTTTTAGAGTAATTACTTTAATTTTGTTGGGCAGGTAGCTATAATCTTGTTTGCTTCTTGTTCATATTTGTTTTCGGTAGTGGGTTTCAAACCGGCTAGCCAACAAATACATGAAATCGCCATCCTGAATTTGGGGTGGCTTTTTTTTATCCAGCCTGTCATCAAACTGTAATTTTATTCCACTTTGGGATGTCTTCATCGGGTTGCTGTCATCTTTATTTTCAATAAAAAACAACTTTCCCTAGTAAAGTGCACCAACCGCCTAAAACTGGATATTTACCGCTGGAAACCAAGGCAGGATCTGAGTCCGGATGTTGCCCAAAACACACTTATGGGATAAAAAACTTGCGTTGGTGGGGGAAATCACTGATGCTTTCGAAACAAATATAAAAACCTCCTATTTCTCTCCCATTGCCCCGCCTTGCTGGTGGGGTATTTTTATTGTGGTGCATAGCTCAGGCTGCTGCTTGATATTGCCAAGTGCAAAAAAAGCCCCCGGATGGGAGCTTTGATGTTCGTCTTGCTTTCGGTGTGTATTTGGCGAAAGCTTATTCTTCGTCTTGAATATCGTCTTCTTCAAGCATCGCCAACTGGCGCTCAAGCTCAGGGGCAAACCATTCGTCCAGCTTGCGGCGGACTTGGTCAACACCGATCCCTTTGAGGGATGAGAAGGCTTCTACCTGCACATCGCCACCGAAGGTCTTGACGCTGTCGCGTACTTTCATCAGTTGCTGCTTGCGGGCACCGCTCTTGAGTTTGTCGGCCTTGGTCAGTAGAACCAGTACTGGCAGGCGGCTTTCGATCGCCCACATGATCATCTGCTGATCCAGATCTTTAAGTGGGTGGCGGATATCCATCAATACCACCAGGCCCTGCAGGCATTCACGCTTTTGCAGGTATTCACCCAGCGATTCCTGCCATTTCAGTTTCATTTCCAGTGGAACCTGGGCGTAGCCATAGCCAGGCAGGTCAATCAGGTTACAACCTGGTACCACTTCGAACATGTTGATCAATTGGGTACGGCCAGGCGTTTTAGAAGTACGGGCTAGGCTTTTTTGGTCGGTGATGCGGTTTAGGGCACTCGACTTACCTGCATTGGAGCGGCCAGCAAATGCGATCTCAACGCCTGTGTCGTTTGGCAAGTGTCGGATTGTCGGTGCACTTGTGATAAATCCTGTGTTTCTATAGTTGAGAGGTTGATTCACTGTTAACTCCGTCAAGTCTTGATGTAGTCGACTGATTACTTTTATGTGAAATTGTGTAAAATATACGAAAACCGAGCTCGGTTAGTGGTCGCATTGTATACCATGTTACTGAGCATTACTTGTGGTACTGGAAGCTCTATAATTATAAACGGAATGTCATGAAGAAATTAGCACTGATATTGACTCTGCTGGCCAGTTGCTCAGCCTGGGCCCAGGGAGATGCAGAAGCCGGAAAGGCGAAAGCCGCAACATGTGCCGCCTGCCATGGTGCAGATGGTAATGGGATTATGGCGCAATACCCTAAGATCGCCGGCCAGCATGCAGGTTACCTCGAAAAACAGCTCAAAGATTTCAAACTTGCGATGAGCTCTGGTGGTGCGCAAGGCCGTAATGATCCTGTCATGGGTGGCATGGCCATGCCGCTGACCGAGCAGGATATGGCCGATTTGGCGGCCTACTATGCCTCACTGCCTATCTCTGATAACACCACACCTGAATCGTCGATTGAAATCGGCCAGACCCTATACCGTTTCGGTGATGCCGAGCGTGGTGTGACTGCCTGTACCGCTTGCCACGGTCCACGCGGTAATGGCACCAGCCTGTCAGGTTTCCCTAAAATCTCTGGCCAGAATGCCGAATACGTCAAGCTACAACTGGAGAAATTCCGCGACGGCCAACGTGTTAATGACATGAATGCCATGATGCGTGCGGTGGCAGCCAAGCTTACCGATGACGAAATTACCGCCCTGTCACAGTATGTGGGCGGCTTGCACTAAATTTTACTTCAGCCTGGCTTCCAGTCGGTGGTGAGAAAAAGGCAGCTTCGGCTGCCTTTTTTATTGGTTTGTTATCCGCAGAACTGCAAGAAAATGACAGCGTTTGCAGCCGAAAACGCAAATAACTGCGTGGTGTGTGAGAGATCGGCCATTCGTATCGGTTAATGTTGATGAAGTTGTTAATAGTGATCAACTAAAAACTCCAATAAAACATGGTGTTGTGAGTATTGAAATAAAGTTACAGTTAAGAGTTCTGTGGCGGGGACATTGTTTCATTCGGGTATCGGCGTAAAGTATGCATTGTCAACAGGGAGTTGGCACAGGAAGGAAAGCGCCATTGAAGGCATGGGCAGGTGGCCCGAAGGATCGCAGGATGTCTGGCAAGGAGCCGGGTAGACCGCAAGAAGTGGTAAGGATTGTCAGGAAAGACCCTTACGGAAAAGAAAACACAACATAGGAAGCAGCATTCTAGGGACGGGGTGCACACACGGATGGTGAACTGGTTGCTTGATGGCAACACGCTAATGGAAAAGCCGGTTAAGGATAACCGTATAGGTAAGGAAAGCCGTTCAAGGACGGAAAAAATTCATCAGGACGATGAAGAACAACAAGTTGGCATGGAAGCAACAATAACAATGGATATTGTCAGACCGGGATGTTTCTAACTGGTTAAGGACAGACTAGACAGGATATAGCCAGCAATGGCGACCCCACAGAGCGACAGGTTTTCTAACCTGTCGCTTTTTTCTTTTATACATCTTGCCCTGCTAACCTTTGTAGTGCACATTTCTCAATCAAATCTGCTATTATACCCGGCTTCATTTTGGCGCCGTGGCATTGTCCTGTGCGTTAGACTTAACAGGAGAGCGAAGATGGCCCCTTGTCCGCTGTGCCATTGCCACAGCACCGCGCTGTTTTTTGAAGACCGGCGCCGACAGTATTTCCGTTGCGGTGAATGTGCCCTGATTTTCGCTGATCCTGCGTCGAGGTTGTCGCCACAGGAAGAGAAAGCGCATTATGATTTGCATGAGAATAACCCGGAAGATATGGGTTACCGGCGCTTTCTTGCCCGGCTAGCGGATCCGCTCCTTGAGCGAGTCGGCCGTGAACCGCTCGATGGCTTGGATTTTGGTTGTGGCCCCGGCCCGACCTTGTCGCTGATGTTGGCTGAAGCCGGCCATAATATGGCGGTCTATGATCCCTATTTTGCCGACAAGCCGGCGGTGCTGGATACGCAATATGATTTTGTGACCTGCACAGAAGCGATAGAACATTTTTATACGCCTGCGAAGGAGTGGGGGCAGCTGGTTGGTATGGTAAAACCCGGTGGTTGGCTGGGCTTG
Source organism: Photobacterium rosenbergii (assembly GCF_003026455.1). GTDB lineage: Bacteria > Pseudomonadota > Gammaproteobacteria > Enterobacterales > Vibrionaceae > Photobacterium > Photobacterium rosenbergii. The sequence goes on along the minus strand of NZ_PYMB01000017.1, from coordinate 41,361 downwards.
ATGACCAAACTGGCACGAGATGCAGATGCCTTTGCGCAATGGCATTACAAGAACGACCCGACCCACGTGAGCTTTTTTAGCCGTGAAACCTTCCATTATCTGGCCCAACGAGACGGTCTGGATGTGGAGTTTGTCGGGAATGATGTAATTTTGCTGAGGAAAACCCAGTAATGACCCGTAAGAAAAGAAGCCGTACTACCGGAATGTCCGATCAGGTAGTCACTGTAAAGACCCGCACCCAGCACGACCTTGATGGTCTGCAGCGTAAGAAAGATCGTAAGCGCAAAGGCCTGAAGTCTGGTAGCCGCCATTCAATGGTATCGCCGGAAGATGCCCGCAAGGCTGCACAGCGTAAAGATCCGCGCCACGGCAGCAAAAAAGCGATCCCGTTGATTGTTGAGCCGCAGAAGCCGGTAACTAAACAACAGCGCCGCATGAGTGCCGAGCAAGAGCTACAGATGCTGGAAAATGATGCACAGCTAATGGTATTGCTTGACCGTATTGAAGCGGGCGAGAAACTGGGTGCTGGCCTGCAGAAGCAAGTTGACCAGAAACTGGATCGTATCGAGCAATTGATGAACCAACTTGGCCTGCTTGAAGAAGACGAGCCTGAAATGGATGAGGTAGCGGTTAGCGGCCCTCGTTCCGATGACGACTTGCTCGATCAGTTCGAAAACATGGAATTTGACGGTTTAGACAAGGAGTAAGCCTTGCAGGATATGACATTGTGGCTAGGACTGGCCGGGCTGATTGTGGCAGTACTGGCAAGCTATGCCGGCTATTTGCTGTTTAAGCTATATAAGCAGACTCAACGCCATAAGGCTTTTCTTGCCAGGGCCCAGCGCCAACAGGAAGAAGGGATCAAGCAGCGCAATGCCAATATCATGGAGAGCGTGCTGATCATCGCCGAAGCCGGCAAGCAGGACGAGTGCGATATGTCTGAGATCGCCATTCGCTTGTACAAGCTGATGGAAGTTCTACAGGGTGATCACCGGGTGGACTTTGCCAGCCAATATCCGGCTATGCATGAGCTCTACCAAGTGGTGAAAGATATGCCACGTGGTGATCAGCGTAAGACCCTGGCTAAGAAAGAGCGCATGCAGCTGGATCTGATCCGGATGAAAGCTGAAGCCCGCCTGCAAGATACCATCAAGTCAGAGCTGGATCTGATCTTGGCCGCCAAGCCAACAGCCTAATACCGAGCACTGTCTTCCCCTGTCTATACTACAGACAGGGGAAGCTGATCGGGTTAGCAGTTTAGTTATCTCCTATCTACATCTTTACCAAGTTGTGTCACACTTGGTGGTCAGTTTTCTCTCCCCTCTAATTTAGTGGAAGTAAGTCATGTCAAATGAGCAAATTGTTTGGGATCAGGCCTTAATCGAAAAATATAACTATTCCGGGCCGCGCTATACTTCATACCCGACGGCGCTGGAGTTCCACGAAGCGTTCACGCCAGCGGAATTTGACATGGCGTGTGCCCAGTACCCTGAGCGCAACCTGTCGTTGTATGTCCATATCCCGTTTTGCCACAAGCTGTGTTACTACTGCGGCTGTAACAAGATTATCACCCGTCACCAGCACAAGGCTGATCAGTACCTTGATGCGCTTGAGCAGGAAATTCGCCAGCGTTCGGCACTGCTGGGTGAGCGTACAGTCAGCCAGTTGCACTGGGGCGGTGGTACGCCAACCTTCCTGACCAAGCCGCAGGTCAGCCGTTTGATGGGGCTGCTGCGCGAGCAGTTCACCTTTGCCCCTGATGCCGAGATCAGCATCGAGGTCGACCCGCGTGAAATCGAGCTTGATATGCTTGACCACCTACGCAGCGAGGGTTTCAACCGCCTGAGTATCGGGGTGCAGGACTTCAACAAGGAAGTCCAAAAGTTGGTCAACCGTGAACAGGATGAAGATTTTATCTTTGCCATGGTAGAGCGTGCCCGCGAGTTGGGTTTCCGCTCGACCAACCTTGACTTGATCTATGGCCTGCCAAAGCAGACGCCTGAGCTGTTTGCCCAAACCCTGCAGCAGGTGCTGACCATGCGCCCGGGCCGTTTGTCGATTTTCAACTACGCCCATATGCCGAAGTTGTTCGCGGCCCAGCGCAAGATCAAAGAGGCAGACTTGCCTCAGGCTAACGCTAAGCTGACGATTTTACAGCAGACGATTGCCACCCTGACCGGTGCCGGTTACCAGTTTATCGGTATGGATCACTTTGCCCTGCCGGAAGATGAACTGGCTGTTGCCCAGCGTGAGGGGATCCTACACCGCAACTTCCAGGGCTATACCACCCAGGGCGACACCGATCTGCTGGGCCTTGGTGTCTCGGCTATTTCGATGATTGGCGATTGCTATGCCCAGAACCAGAAAGAGCTCAAGCAGTACTACGCCAGTGTTGGCGAGAAGCGTGAAGCGCTGTGGAAAGGGGTCTCGCTGGATAGTGATGACCTGTTACGCCGCGAGGTCATCAAGTCGCTGATTTGTAACTTCCACCTCGACAAACAAGCCATTGAGCAGCAGTTTGGTATCGAGTTCGACAGCTACTTTGCCGAAGATATCGAGTTGCTACAGACCTTTATCGATGATGGCCTGGTAGAGGTTAGCGATAACGCGATTGATGTAGCGCTCAAGGGCCGCTTGCTGATCCGCAATATTTGTATGTGCTTTGACAAATACTTGCGCCACCGTGCCCGCCAGCAGCAGTTCTCCCGGGTTATCTAACGCTGACCAGAACACGTTGCCGAGATAATCAAAAAGCCCCCGAGCCATGCGGTTCGGGGGCTTTTTTGTATCGGCTGATTTATCAGCCGTTAAACATGTTCACCGCAGCAATCAGTGCCAGGATGCCGGCAGCAAAATGGCCCGGGCCATTGGCTGCGATCTCACTGACAGCAGGGATTGCCACGCTGAATGAAAATAAACTTTCCAGCATGGTGGGATTCCACTGTGTTCTTGGTGTTATGTTCGCGTTGTGTGGTGTGGCTTCAGGCTTGGCTGAAGTCGGGGGGTATTGTACGCAAAATGAGCGAAGATGGAATGGGGGTAGGTCAAAAAATGGCCAGTAATTGGCATTTAATTTTCAAGGCTGCTGTCTGTTTACCTGTTTGAATTTTCATTCAATCACTGTGCGGAAGGAAGCTCTGTGTGTGGTTGAGCTTCCTTCCGTACAGAAAAGCGAATTAGTCAGTCACGACATTGAGCTCTTTGAGTTTACGGGTCAAGGTGTTGCGTCCCCAGCCGAGCAGCCGAGCCGCTTCCTGCTTATGACCATGGGTGTGCTCCAGTGCCGCTTCCAGCAAGATTTTCTCGAATTCCGGCAACGCTTCACCGAGTAGGTTCTGGTGGCCTTGGCGCAGGTTGTCGAAGGCCCACTTTTCCAGTGCATTGTGCCAGTGCTGGTGGCCGCCTTCGCTGGACTCCGGTTCGCTTGGCGCCAACAGTTCCGGTGGTAAGTCAGCAGGGAGGATTTCCTTGCCGCTTGCCATGACGGTGAGCCAACGGCAGGTATTTTCTAGCTGGCGGACATTACCGGGCCAATCCAGGGTCGTTAGGGCTTCTTCGGTATCTGGGTGCAGGGTTTTGACTTCGACACCAAGCTCATCAGAGGCGCGCTTGAGGAAATGGCGGGTCAGTTGCGGGATATCCTGTCGGCGGTCTTTGAGCGCCGGCAGGTGGACTCGGATAACATTGAGGCGGTGGAATAAATCTTCACGGAAATCCCCCTCGGCCACCAGGCGTTCGAGGTTCTGGTGGGTCGCCGCAATGATCCGGACATCGACATTGACCGGGGAGTGGCCACCGACCCGGTAGAACTGGCCGTCGGCCAGTACCCGCAATAGCCGGGTCTGGATATCCAAGGGCATATCACCGATTTCATCGAGGAATAAGGTCCCGCCGTTGGCTTGCTCGAAGCGGCCCTGGCGGACACTGTTGGCACCGGTGAAGGCGCCTTTCTCGTGGCCGAACAGCTCCGACTCAATCAAATCCTTGGGGATCGCTGCCATGTTGAGGGCGATGAATTCCTTGTGGCTGCGTGGGCTGTGGCGGTGCAGGGCATGGGCCACGAGCTCTTTACCGGTACCGGACTCACCGTTGATCAGCACCGAGATGGATGAACGGGACAGGCGGCCGATGGCGCGGAAAACTTCCTGCATCGCTGGTGCTTCACCGATGATTTCCGGTGCATTCTTTTCAATGGCCTCGGGTTGCTGCTGGCGCTTCTGCTCTTGGCTATGGGTCACTGCCCGCTCGACTAGGCTCACTGCCTCATCGATATCAAATGGTTTTGGCAGGTATTCGAAGGCCCCTTCCTGGTAGGCATTGACCGCCGCATCGAGATCGGAGTGGGCAGTCATGATGATCACCGGCAGGGTCGGGTAATCGGCTTGTAGCACCTTGAGTAGCGAGAAGCCATCCATCCCTGGCATGCGGATATCGGAGACCAGTACGTCAGGGACGCTGCGCTCAAGTGCTTCTACCACGCTGTCGGCATTGGCGAAGGTTTCACATTTCAGTCCGGCTGCGTTGAGGGTCCGCTCCAGTACCCAGCGGATAGAGCTGTCGTCGTCGACGACCCAAATTAGTCCTTTGCTCATGCTAATCCTCTACATAATCGGTAAATACAAGGTGAATTTGGTATGGCCCGGCCAGCTGACAACTTCTATCTTGCCTTGATGCTGGTCGACCAGGTTCTGTGCAATGGAAAGCCCGAGTCCGGTGCCGCCCTCGCGCCCGGTCACCATGGGATAGAACAGGGTGTCCTGGATATCGCTGGGGATCCCGGGGCCATCGTCGATAATGTCGATCTTGGCGGCGACGCGGTAGCGCTTGCCATGAATTAACGCCTGGTGGGCAGTACGGGTCTTGAGGGTAATATTGCCACCGCCATGCTGCTTGAGGGCCAGCGAGGCATTGCTGACAATATTGAGAATGGCCTGCTCGAGCTGCTCGGCATCCATGGTGAAGTCGGGCAGGCTGGGATCATAGTCGCGGTGGAGGTGAATATTCTCGCCGCAGTCAATGCTGATCAGCTGGCGGACTTTTTCCAACACCACGTGGATATTGTCTTGCTGGCGGCTACCGGGGCGCTGTGGCCCAAGCAAGCGGTCGACAAGGTTGCGCAGCCTGTCAGCCTGCTCGATGATCATCTGGGTATATTCGGTATAGCTCGGGTCGGGCAGGGTCTTTTCTAACAGCTGAGCTGCACCGCGCAGTCCACCCAACGGGTTTTTAATTTCATGGGCCAACCCGCGCACCAGTTCCTTGGCAGCTTGCTGCTGGGCGTGTTGGCTGAGCTCTTGGCTGATCCGGCGTTGTTGGTCAATCGGTTTTAGCTCGAGCAAGATCAGTAGCTCGCGCTGCCATGACAGTGGACTGGCATTGAGCTCGAGGGTGTGGTGACGGCCATCAATGACAAAGGTTACGTCACTGTCTGCCAACCCCTGCCCGCTTTGTAGTGTTTCGGGGATCAGGTTTAAGTCCAGTGAGGTATGCTGGAGCAGGTCGGAAAAACGGGTGTTGTTGAGCCGGCGCTTGCTGAACGATAGCAACTGCTCTGCCGCCGGATTGACGTAGCGTATGGTCAGCGACTCATCGAGCAACACGATTGCCGTGACTTGGTTGTCCAGGATCAGGGAAGAAATGTCAGCCGTCACAAATACCATCCTTGTTGGTGCAGTTCATCATGGTGCATTGAGCTGCCAATGCACCATATTGGTGCAATCAAGTGTAGCCTGTCTATCTGGTATCGTGAACGAAAAAATGGCGAACGCCTGTTATTTGGGCACCGGGAGCGGTGCTGGGCGTTGGTTGATACGGGCACGGTGCAAGAAGACAGTCATTTCTTTAGAAGATGCAATAACCTTGCCGTGTTTGAGCAATTCTACCTGTAAGGTCTGGCTGCCACGATCAATATTGGTGAGGTGCCAAGTCAGTTGGGCCTGGGAGCGGCCGTATACTTCACCATTAAGTCGCAGCTGTGCACTGTGGCCTTGGCTGAGTTTCCGGTTTGCTGAGGCGATGATGGTCATATTGCCCTGATTATCGCGGATGGTTTGTTGATCCGCTGGGCTATCAATTTGGATGCTGGGGGATGGCAGCGCCGGTTCATCGGATAGCTGGTCACCGATGGCCGATAAACCCGCAGGTGTCGGCTCCTCTTCTGTCAAGAGGGGCGTTGCAGGTGCTGGTAGTTGGATATCGAGTCGTTCTGCACCGGGATAGGGCTTATCGGAAAAATGGGTGGTGCCGTCTTCATCTTGCCAGGTATAGATCTCAGAGGCTGGGGTGGTGGTAGGGAGTGCGGCCAAAGCCACTATCATCGCTGCGAGTACATGGGGAAGCCGATACATGGTGTCTTCCGGGTTGTGGGTGTTCTGGGTATTTTCAACAGCATCAGCTTGGGTGGACAAGATCAAAAAGGCCAGCTTGTGAAGCTGGCCTAAATCTATTATGTCGACTTATTTATCAGTTACTTAAACTGAGTAGTACAGTTCGAACTCTAGTGGGTGAGTAGTGCTGTTGATTTTCTCAACGTCCTGAGATTTCAGGTCGATGTAAGAATCGATGAAGTCGTCAGAGAATACGCCACCCGCTGTTAGGAACTCACGGTCTTCGTTTAGGGCTGCCAGTGCGCCTTGTAGAGACTCAGCAACAGTTGGGATTTCTGCCGCTTCTTCTGCTGGTAGGTCGTACAGGTCTTTGTCCATCGCTTCGCCTGGGTGGATCTTGTTCTGGATACCGTCAAGGCCAGCCATTAGCATTGCTGCAAAGCATAGGTATGGGTTAGCTGATGGATCACCGAAACGAACTTCGATACGGCGTGCTTTCGGGCTTGGTACCACTGGGATACGGATAGAAGCAGAGCGGTTACGAGCTGAGTAAGCTAGCATAACTGGCGCTTCGAAGCCTGGAACTAGACGCTTGTATGAGTTAGTTGATGCGTTCGCGAATGCGTTGATTGCGCGAGCGTGCTTGATGATACCGCCGATGTAGTAAAGAGCCATCTCAGATAGGCCGCCGTACTTATCGCCAGCGAATAGGTTAACACCGTCTTTAGCTAGAGACTGGTGAACGTGCATACCAGAACCGTTATCACCTACTAGTGGCTTAGGCATGAAGGTTGCAGTTTTACCAAATGCGTGAGCAACGTTGTGAACAACGTACTTGTAGATTTGGATTTCATCAGCTTTGTCCGTTAGGGTGTTGAAACGGGTAGCGATTTCGTTCTGGCCTGCAGTTGCCACTTCGTGGTGGTGTGCTTCAACAACTAGACCCATTTCTTCCATGATTAGACACATAGCAGAACGGATGTCTTGTGATGAATCAACTGGCGCTACTGGGAAGTAACCGCCTTTAACGCCTGGACGGTGACCTTTGTTACCGCCTTCGAAGTCAGAACCTGTGTTCCAAGCTGCTTCTACGTCGTCGATCTTGAAGAAAGAACCAGACATATCGGTTGCGAACTTCACGTCGTCGAATAGGAAGAACTCTGGCTCAGGACCGATAAGAACGGTATCTGCAACGCCTGTTGCACGCATGAAGTCTTCTGCACGCTTGGCAATAGAACGTGGGTCACGGTCGTAGCCCTGCATAGTAGAAGGCTCTAGGATGTCACAGCGGATGTTTAGCGTTGCATCTTCTGTGAACGGGTCAAGTACCGCGCTCGCTGCATCTGGCATCATAACCATGTCTGATTCGTTGATACCTTTCCAACCAGCAACAGAAGAGCCATCGAACATTTTGCCTTCTTCGAAGAAGTCAGCATCGATCTGGTGGGCTGGGATAGAGATGTGCTGCTCTTTACCTTTAGTATCGGTAAAGCGTAGGTCAACAAACTTAACTTCGTTTTCCTGGATCAGCGCAAGTACGTTTTCTACTGACATCTTGAGTAACCTCCGGTGTTAGGTTGGGCATTGGCCACAACAAATTAGGAATGAGCGTGTTCTGCTCTATTGCTCTAATACAATGCTATAACCGTGCCAACTTTTCAAAGCCCCAAAATAGCGCACTTAGCGGGTATTTCGGGCTGATTAAGTCCATGTTTTGCACCTTTATGGGGAATGACTGCACCAAGTTGGTGCAATTGGTGTGATTATCCCTTTTATGGTGCGCGTAACTACATTAGCCCACCGCGGCATATTGTCAATTAGTCAGAATAGAAAAAGGCAAGCAATAAACCGGTCTGCCAGAGCGGTTTGTGGGCTGACGGGGCGGGAAAAACCCCAAATAGAACGGCCAGAGAGAAAAAGGCGGTGATATAAATCACATATTACGTGGGTTTTGGCGTAAAATCTGTTAGATTATGAGCCGTTTTTTTAACCAAGTAGCGCCATCCGGTCGCTGCATGTTCTGAGTGAATGTGAATCCATGTCTAATCCACAGATCGATAAATTAAGAAATATCGCAATTATTGCGCACGTTGACCACGGTAAAACCACCCTGGTTGACAAACTGCTTCAGCAGTCTGGCACGTTAGAGTCTCGCGGTGAAGTTGAAGAACGCGTAATGGATTCCAACGACATCGAAAAAGAGCGTGGTATTACCATTCTTGCTAAGAACACAGCGATTAACTGGAATGATTACCGCATCAACATCGTAGATACCCCAGGACACGCCGATTTCGGTGGTGAAGTTGAGCGTATCATGTCGATGGTTGACTCTGTACTGCTTATTGTTGACGCCGTTGACGGCCCAATGCCTCAGACGCGTTTCGTAACCCAGAAAGCGTTTGCCCACGGCCTGAAGCCGATCGTGGTAATCAACAAGATCGACCGCCCAGGTGCACGCCCTGATTGGGTAATGGATCAGGTATTCGACCTATTCGACAACCTAGGTGCAACTGATGAGCAGCTAGACTTCCAAGTGGTTTACGCATCAGCGCTTAACGGCTGGGCAACTCTGGAAGAAGGCGAGACTGGCGATGACATGGAACCATTGTTCCAGGCTATCGTTGACAACGTAGCAGCACCTAATGTTGACGTTGACGGCTCTCTGCAGATGCAGATCTCTCAGCTTGACTACAGCTCATACGTGGGTGTTATCGGTGTTGGCCGTGTTACCCGTGGTAGCGTGAAGCCGAACCAGCAAGTGACTGTTGTCGGTGCAGACGGCAAAACCCGCAACGGTAAAGTCGGTACTATCCTTGGCTACCTTGGCCTTGAGCGTCACGAAGTTGAGCAGGCGACTGCTGGTGACATCATCGCAATCACTGGCCTTGGCGAGCTTAAGATTTCTGACACTATCTGTGACGTGAACGCGGTTGAAGCACTACCTGCTTTGTCTGTTGACGAGCCAACCGTAACCATGACGTTCCAGGTGAACACTTCTCCGTTCGCGGGTAAAGAAGGTAAGTACGTGACTTCACGTAACATCCTTGAGCGTCTGCAAAAAGAATTGGTACACAACGTTGCCCTGCGCGTTGAAGAAACGGAAGACCCAGACAAGTTCCGCGTATCTGGCCGTGGTGAACTTCACCTGTCTATCCTTATCGAGAACATGCGCCGTGAAGGCTTCGAGCTAGCGGTATCTCGCCCTGAAGTTATCATCAAAGAAGAAGATGGTCAGCTGATGGAACCGTTCGAAACCGTAACTATCGACGTGGTGGAAGAGCACCAGGGCGGTATTATGGAGAACATCGGCCTGCGTAAAGGTGAGCTGACTGACATGGCACCAGACGGTAAAGGCCGTGTGCGTATGGACTTCATGATGCCTTCTCGTGGCCTGATCGGTTTCCAGACTGAGTTCATGACCCTGACTTCTGGTTCTGGCCTGATGTACCACACGTTTGACCACTACGGCCCGCACAAAGGCGGTACCATCGGTCAGCGTAACAATGGCGTACTGATTGCTAATGCAGCGGGTAAAGCCTTGACTAACGCCCTGTTCAACCTGCAGGAGCGTGGCCGCATGTTCATCGGTCACGGTGTAGAAGTATACGAAGGTATGGTTATCGGTATTCACAGCCGTGACAACGACCTGACGGTTAATGCCCTGAAAGGTAAGCAGCTAACTAACGTCCGTGCATCTGGTACCGATGACGCGCAGGTGCTGACTCCGCCGATCAAGTACACGCTTGAGCAAGCACTTGAGTTCATCGATGATGACGAGCTAGTGGAAGTAACACCTGAAAGCATCCGTATTCGTAAGAAACTACTTACGGAAACTGATCGTAAGCGTGCAAGCCGCTCAGCAAAATAATTGCTAGCTGTTAGCCGTTAAACCATCCCCCCATCGGTGCTACCATGGGGGGATTGTTGTATCTGAACCCTACAAAAAAGAAGAACGACTATGCAACCTATCATTATTACCGGGGGACCGGGTGCAGGGAAAACCTCGCTGCTCGATGCATTAGCTCGGCGCGGATATATGACCTTCCCCGAGGTGTCCCGCACCTTGATCCGCGAGCAGTCTGCCCTACCTGATGGTGCACTGCCCTGGACCGATCTGCCGTCCTTTGCTGCGCTTTGCCTTGATAGGATGAGCAACCAGCGTGAGCAGGCCAAGCGCGGGACGATGCCGGCCTTTGTTGACCGCGCAATAGGGGATATCTGTGCTTATTTGACTATCGGTGGCGTCAAAGTAGATGAACATTACCAAACCATGGCCAAGGGTTACTTCCCGACGGTCTTTGTTTGCGCGCCGCACGCCGATATCTATGTTCAGGATGAAGAGCGCCCGCACAGCTTTGCCGAGGCAGGGCAGATCCATCAACAACTTATTGAAACTTACCGAGAGCTTGGCTACGAGGTGGTTGATATTCCGTGGGATGGCATCGAAGAGCGGGCCAGCTGGTTACTGGCCCGGCTTAAGCAGGACTAACTGCAGCAGCGGGCTAGCTGCGTTGCAGTTGGGAAATAAAGCGCTCGGACTCGGCAATCGCTGCTTCCATATCGGTGATCGCCCGTTGGATATCGCGCTGCAGGGACTGGAATTCTCCTTGTAGAGAACCAATCGCGGCAGCATTGAGGTTATGCTTTAAGTACAAAGTGTTATCGCGTAGGGTATCCAGTACTGGGCCCATCTTCTGTTCGGCACGGTGCATCGCACTGAGCATCCGTTGGTATGAAGCCTTGGTGCTGTTGAGCTTGGACTCGCTATCGCGGCGCAGTTTGCTGCTGCTGTAGAGTTCCAGCTCATCTTGCCATTCGTCGAACAGGGCGTCGGCGACATCTTCAATTGCTGCAATGCGCTCACGCACTTTTTCAGCGGCATCATTACTGGCCTCGTACTGGTCATTGACCTGATTGTAGGCGCTTTCCAGTTCGCCACCGTCGAACTGGTTGAGGGCCTTAAGGGCATCGAGTGCACTGGTAAACTGTTGTTGGGCGTCTTGTTGGGCCTCATTGGCATCTTCGACCCGGTCGACCATGATATCCCGTTTGTGGATGCCGACCTGTTCCATGGCCGAGTAATAGGCACTTTGGCAACCGGTCAGTACGGTTAGGCTGAGAAGGAAGGCAAGCAAATAGGGCATAGTTGACTCCATGTGTCCTAATATGTGAAAAGTGACTGTAATTAAAAGCAATTAATGACATGACTATGGATGACAAAACGGCAACAAGCAAATCTATCTGGCGTGACAGGCTGCGAAGTGCTATGGCATTTACCGGGTATTTGCACCACCGGGTTGGCCATGACCGGCTGACTGTGACAGCGGGCTCGATGGCTTATGTGACTTTGCTGTCCTTGGTGCCTCTTATCACTGTGGTATTGTCGGCCCTGTCATCCTTTCCGGTGTTTGCCGGGCTTGGGGAGTTGCTGCAAAACTTTGTGATTGAGAACTTTGTCCCGGCAGCCGGTGAAGTGGTCAAGCAATACCTCAACGAGTTTGTGGCCAATGCCGGCAAGATGACGGCGGTGGGGGTCGGAGCATTATTTGTCGTGGCGATGATGCTGATTTCGTCTATCGACAAGTCACTCAACTACATCTGGCGGGTCCATGAAAAGCGCCGCCCGGTGATCTCTTTTTCAATTTACTGGATGGTCCTGACCCTCGGGCCGATTTTGGTCGGAACCAGTATTGCGGTCAGCTCTTATCTCGGCTCGCTCAACTTACTCGGCAGCGATGCGGTTAATGGCCTGCTGCAGCGCTCGTTGCGCTGGCTGCCGGTCGTTATGTCGAGCAGCGCCTTTCTCGGGCTTTACTTATTGGTGCCCAACACCAAGGTACGGTTTCGCCATGCCTTGGTTGGTGCCGTTATTGCCAGTATCCTGTTTGAACTGAGCAAGAAAGGTTTTGCCCTCTATATCACTAATTTCCCTTCTTACCAGGTGATCTACGGCGCGTTGGCCGTGGTGCCGATTTTATTTGTATGGGTTTACCTGTGCTGGTGTATTGTATTGTTCGGGGCGGAAATTACGGCGAGCCTCGGCGAGAAAAGCCATTGGCACCCAGAAACCAAGGGGTGGCAAACTACCGTACCCACCCAGGAAGAACTGTCGGATATTCAACAGGCTGTGGATCTTCAGGCAGAGAATGAACAAACAGCCTCACAACAGATTGTAGGAAAAGGTAAAAACGAATGATTGCACTGATCCAACGGGTGAGCGAAGCGAGTGTAACGGTTGATGGCCAGGTGACGGGTGCTATCGGCAAGGGCTTGCTGGTTCTGCTTGGCGTCGAAAAAGGCGATGATGAAGCCAAGGCCAAGCGCCTGCGCGAAAAAGTGCTAGGCTATCGGGTATTCGAGGACGAAGAGGGCAAGATGAACCTCAATGTCCAGCAAGCCGGTGGCAGTGTGTTGGTGGTATCGCAATTTACCCTAGCAGCCGAAACCAAGAAAGGAATGCGCCCGGGGTTTTCCAATGGTGCGGCACCGCAAGATGCCGAGCGTATGTATGAATACTTTGTTGATTGCTGCAAGGAAACAGGGATCAAGACGGAAACGGGCATCTTTGCCGCTGATATGAAAGTGGCACTGCTCAACGATGGCCCGGTAACCTTCTGGTTGCAGGTATAATTATCTAATAGGCACCGTTGCCTCAGGAACGCTGGAGAAGGATTTCATGTTTCGACTTGTCACCCCCCAAACGGAAGAAGAGCTGGCGAGCTATTATGATTTTCGCTGGCGGATGCTGCGTGAACCCTGGCATATGCCGGTCGGTTCAGAGCGAGATGCCTACGACGATTTGAGCAGCCACCGGATGATAGTCAGTGATAACGGCCAGACTATCGCGATTGGCCGTCTATATATGACACCGGACAACGACGGCCAGATCCGCTACATGGCGGTCCACCCGGATCACCGCCACCAGGGGATGGGGGCGATTGTCCTGATGGCGCTGGAATCACTGGCCCGTGAGGAAGGAGCGAAACGCCTGGTGTGTAATGCCCGCGAGGATGCAATTCCGTTTTACCTGCGGAGCGGCTTTGCTAATCAGGGTGAGTTGAGTGAGGAAAAGGGGCCGGTACGACACCAGCAAATGCTCAAGCACCTCGACCCACTCACCGAAGTGGTGCGCCATCCGGATTGGTGTCAGGAGTTGCAAGAACTGTGGCAGTCCCAGATCCCAATCAGTGAACGGATGGGGGTGAAGATCAGCCAGTACACCGGTTACCGGTTTGAAGTCAGTGCCCTTATCAATGCCAACCTAAATACCAAAGCCAATATGTTTGCTGGCAGTATCTTTACGATGGCAACACTGGCTGGCTGGGGCTTTGTCTGGATGTTGCTCAAAGAGCGCAAGTACAAAGCCGATATCATGCTGGTGGATAGCCACATCCGTTATCGCTCACCCGTCAAAGAACGTCCTCGGGCGGTGGTCACGGTGGAAGATCTTGAGGGTGACGTAGAACGACTGGCGACCCACCGTAAGGGCCGGGCTATCGTTAAGGTCAATGTCTACAGCGGCGATGAACTGGCTTCGACGTTCACCGGCACTTATATGCTGCTGCCGTCACACAACGAGCCAGATACTGTTTGCTGACCTTCCTGCCAGCGCTTGGTTAGGCGCTGGCAACCTATCTTCGCCTCCAATTCCAGTTGCTGCCCGGAAGGCGTGGCCAAATCCCATTGGCCTTTAAATAGCACGTCTATCTCTTTGCCGGTAATGCTGAGCGGTGAAATCGTCATTCGCCCCCGGTCACTGGTGATCTTGAGTGGTGTGATGGCTAGAGGTGTGGCCTTATCCACCTCTGCTTTGGTGGCTGCTGGTATGTCCGATGAAGATGCCTGCTGCCAGGCATTGAATAGCACTTCGCCGCCTAGCTCGACAGCACTATCACGGAATGCTGCCCGCAGCTCGCCGTTCAGGCTATGGGACAGGCTGGCATAGTTCTGGCCGAGCCCTTGAAAGGCTGCAGTCATATCAATGTGGCCGCTAGCGGGCCAAGGTACTGATAGCCAGCGTGGTAAAATGTGGGCTGGCAGGCTATCACCCTGAAGGGCTAACTGCCAAGGTTGCCCTTCTTTGCTCAGAGCAATCTGCCCCGTTGCTTCTAGCAACCCATCCTTGAACGGCAGAAAGGCTTGTTCCAATTGCCACTGGCCGTTATCACTGCTCATCTCGACAAGCGGTTCGAATAAGTCGACAGTATTGAGGCTAGCCTGGCGGGCAGTCGCTGCGACATTGCCTTGCCATAGGCTGAGATAAGGTTGGGTACGGAGCTCGATATTCTTGCCGCTGGCGTTGAGTCCATTGATATACCAAGGGGTGTCACTGTCAGCTGCGGTCAGCTGGGCATAACCGATATCCAAAGATTGGATATTGATTTGCTTAAATGGTGAGAGGGCCAAAGACAGGTGGTTCGCCCAATCGGCAGGTAAGAACCATTTGATCCCCTTGCTGGTGAAGTTATCCAGTTGCAGTGCCCCCGGGGAGGCTTTGCCTTCAACCCGCCAATATCCTTCCAGTGCATTGACTGAGGCTCCGTTGATAATGACCTCATGCGGCCTGAAGTTCACATCCAATAGGGGATCAGTAAATAGCTGCTGCTGCCAACTGCCACTCTCTGCATTGAATGATAACCAGGCGTCCTGTTGTGAATAAGCGGAGCGGGGCCACTGCCAGTTGGTGATGGAAAGGTTGGCATGGTTGAGGCTAACAGCAGGGAGCTCGATACTGCTGTCGAGGATATCGACCCGCTTTAGGGTCGCCTGCCATTGTTCTGAGGCCCAGTTCTCGAGCTGATGTCGGATTATTTGCGTTAATCCGCTGTCTTGCAGTTGCAGCCCGGACAAGGTCAGTTGATGGATAGTCAGTGTTTTTTTGTCGCTGTCCAAGCCGAGTTGGCCATTGACGCTGGCATGCTGCCAATCGAACGAAAAGCCATTGAGGGTCCATTGGCTGTCACCATAGTGCCCATCAAGCAGAAGCTGCTGGGTTTCCCATTGCTGCCACTGGGCGCTGTCGGCTGCCAGTTGGAAGCTGCCCTTGAACTGCTGCCACCAAGGTGTAGTCGTGCCAGGGCGGTAATGCCAATTATCAAGCTGGAGTTCTGCCTGGCCGAGGACCATCGTGTTGGTGCTTACGTACAAGCGGCTGATTGCAAGGCGCTGGCTGCGTATCTCAGGTAGCGTGATCTGGTTGAGTGCCTGAGCGGGCACAACCGGCTTATCAAGCAACAAGCTATCAAACTGCCATTGGCGTTTGGTCAGTGAGTCAGGGCTAAGCCAAAACGAAATGCGGTCAGCACTCATTGGTGGCTGGCTGTCATTGATGCTCAATGATGGGCTAAGAAGTGTCAGGTGCCATGGGTCACGGATGTGATAGCGAACATCTGCAAGGTCTAAGGTGTAGGGGGTTAGTTGGTTGACCGCTTGGCGGAGCATGGGGGCGGCATACTGGGTATGGAGCAGGGTCAGGATGATGGTCGCTCCCAATGCAGCGAGCACAGCTAAAGTGGCAATAATCTTCCCAATAATACGCATAGCGGCTCCCAGCATCCGACAACTCCCAGTCAATTGCCTTCAGTATAATGGTACCGAGGCAATGATTATTAGGCGGCAATTTCCTCCCGGCTGCAAGCACAGGGCAGGACTTTTGATGTTTATTTAACGAAAAAGCCCCTCATCAGAGGGGCTTAGAGTATTTCGGTTTGCGACTAGCGGTTAGTCAAGCTGTGGACCTGCTGCAACCAGAGAGGCACCTTCGGCATTGTCGGTGTACTTCTCGAAGTTGTTGATGAAGCGCTCAGCCAAGTCTTTCGCCTTGCTTTCCCACTGTAGTGGATCGGTGTAGGTATCACGCGGGTCAAGGATCTCTGGGTCAACATGCGGTAGCGATGTTGGGACTTCCAGGTTGAAGATTGGGATATTCTTCGTTTCTGTGTTTTCGATAGAGCCATCAAGGATAGCATCGATGATGGCACGGGTATCCTGGATAGAGATACGTTTGCCAGAGCCGTTCCAGCCGGTGTTCACCAAGTATGCCTCGGCACCTGCTGCTTCCATACGCTTAACCAGTACTTCTGCGTACTTGGTTGGGTGTAGCGTCAGGAATGCATTACCGAAACAGGCCGAGAAAGTCGGAGTTGGTTCGGTGATACCACGCTCAGTACCTGCTAGTTTGGCAGTGAAGCCAGACAGGAAGTGGTACTTGGTTTGCTCTGGGGTTAACTTGGACACAGGAGGCAATACGCCGAATGCATCCGCCGACAGGAAGATAACCTTGTTGGCATGGCCGCCTTTGGAGATAGGCTTAACGATGTTTTCGATGTGGTAAATCGGGTAAGAAACACGGGTGTTTTCTGTTTTCGAGCCATCATCGAAGTCGATAGCGCCATCGCTGCGTACAGTTACGTTTTCTAGCAATGCGTCACGGCGGATCGCATTGTAGATGTCTGGCTCGGCTTCTTTAGATAGGTTGATGGTTTTCGCGTAGCAACCGCCTTCGAAGTTGAAGACACCGTTATCATCCCAGCCGTGCTCGTCATCACCGATAAGGGCGCGCTTAGGATCAGTAGACAGGGTTGTTTTACCTGTGCCTGATAGGCCGAAGAATACTGCTACATCACCGTTTTCACCCATGTTGGCAGAACAGTGCATAGAGGCGATATCACGAAGCGGCAGGAAGTAGTTCATCATCGCGAACATACCCTTCTTCATTTCGCCGCCGTACCAAGTACCGCCGATAAGCTGCATCTTCTCAGTCAGGTTGAATACCGTGAAGTTTTCAGAGTTCATTTCATGCTCTTTCCACTTCTCGTTGGTGCACTTGGCACCATTCATTACCACGAAATCAGGCTCGAAAGTTTCCAGCTCTTCTTCCGTTGGGCGGATGAACATGTTCTTCACAAAGTGAGCCTGCCAAGCCACTTCAGTAATGATACGGATACATAGGCGGGTATCAGGGTTAGTACCGCAGAATCCGTCAATGACAAACAGGCGCTTGCCAGATAGCTGGCCTGTCACTAGCTCTTTCAGATCGTTCCACGCTTCGACACCAATGCTCTTATTATCGTTTTTGCCTTGGTCTGCCCACCACATGGTATCGCGGGTAGTGTCATCTTTGACGATGAACTTATCTTTCGGGGAACGGCCAGTGAAGATACCGGTATCTACAGCGACAGCACCTAGCTCAGTAACGATACCTTTTTCGTATCCCTCTAGGCCCGGCTTGGTCTCTTCTTCGAACAGAACTTCGTAACTTGGGTTACGAACAATCTCTGTAACATTGTTGATACCGTATTGAGATAGATCTAATTTTTTTGCAACCTTTTTTTCGACGTTCATGACAGTCATAGGTGCTCCTTGGGTAAGATGTTGTTTAACTGTTGACCATGCTAGCAACCCTAAAGGGGTAATTCAGGGAGGTTTATCAAAAATTAACCATTAAAAAGTTAAGGTTAAGTAAAAGTCTTAAATATATTGTAGGCGGTAAGTTTATCGTGTTGTAAAGCGTTTGCGCTAGCTCTAAAAATTAATATTTTCCCTGAAAAAAGCGAGGGTTAGCATGTTATTTGCTTACATCTTGAGCAAGGAAAGTGTGCTTCAGGTAGAAAAAAAGCCGGACAATGTCCGGCTTTTGTAAGTTAGTTTCAGGCTTAATTATGAAGAATAATTAATGCACCTGGTTGCTGTTGTCTTTTGCTGCATTTTCGAACAGTGCGGCAACGTCAATGCTATCAAAGTCATAGCTGGTGCCACAGTAGTCACAATGCAGGGAAACCTTGCCTTCTTCAGCAACGATGCGGTCGACTTCAGCGCGCTCGATAGAGCAGATTGCTGATGCGCTGCGTTCACGTGAACAGCCACACTGGAAGATCACTTCCTGTGGGTCAAACAGCTTAACCGTTTCCTGGTGGTATAGGCGGTAAAGGACATCTTGAGCTTCCAGGCTGAACAGTTCTTCGTCCTTAACGGTGCTTGTTAGCTGCTCAAGGTGCTCGAAATCATCTTCGTGGCCTTGGCCGTCAGGTAGGATCTGCAGCAGCATACCGGCAGCTTTTGCTTGGCCTTCGTGCTCGCCGGTACGTAGCCAAATACGGGTCTTTAGCTGCTCTGAGTTTTCGAAGTAACCTTCAAGGCATGCCGCAAGGCTGTCGCCTTCTAAACCAACGACACCCTGGTAGCGCTCGCCTTTGGTTGGGGTAATGGTGATCACCATGTGGCCCTTGCCCATTAGGTCATGGATATTGCCTTCGGCAGGGACATCGCCGTCCCAACGGGCAACACCGCGCAGTTTCTGGTCGTGGTCACCGTTAATTACAGCGAGCTTAACCGGGCCATCACCTTGTAGCTGGACAGTGATTGACCCTTCGAATTTCAGTGTGGCCGTCAGCAGGCTTGTTGCAACCAGCAGTTCACCCAACAGGGTCTGTACTGGGGCTGGGTAGTCCTTGCTGGAAATGATTTGTTGGTAGGTGTCGCCCAACTGAACCAGTTCACCACGTACGGATACACCGTCAAACAGGTAACGGTATAGACTATCTTTTGTCATTAGCTTGATTTCTCCAGCAGGTATCTAATTGACCAATTTTTGGTATCTTGCGTCAACATAACGAAACTTTTCTGCGCTACACTGAACTAATACCCTTAGTCGGAATGACTCTTAAACTTAATTATATCGCGACGCTGCTTTTTATCAGGGCGCTTTTCGGGACTAGGGCTGCCGTAGGCATGAAGGCGACGCATTTTAGCATGCTCTTCACGGCGCTTTGCGCTCTCCTCTGTTTCCCGGTATAGAGTTTGTGCTTCAGGTGCACCACGACGGGTGTCTGAGAGTTTCTCTATGATAATGGTTTTTTCGTCATTACCTTGGCGTAAACGGATCTCAGCACCCACTTCGACCAGTTTACTGGGTTTGGAGCGTTGGCCGTTGTATTGCACCTTGCCGCCATCGATCATGGTACGGGCAATAGAACGGGTCTTATAAAAGCGTGCCGCCCATAACCACTTATCGAGACGGACCTGAATGTTGTCTTGATGCGATGTGTGTTGGCCCACAGTATGCTCCTTAACCCATAAGGGCGCTAAAAGTACCACATTGCCGACAGAGCGTCAGCAGGCGTTGAGAGATATTAAATGGTGATATGGGATCGGGATTTCAACAGTAAATCAGGAATAAATCACAGAAAATAGCTAGTCTATTGATAGTAGTAGAAACTTTTCTTCATGCATTTTGATAGACTAGTCACGATAATTAAACGATTCGACAAATAAGTAATACGTTTTGATATTACCTTTTGGTATAACGCGCTAGTTTTTCCGCAGGATGATGGATATTTCATGGTTACAGCAAATTGGTTAGGGAGCTTGCAGTCCAAGAGCAAGATCTCAATCTCTTCATTGACCCGCGTCCTTACGTGGGTGCTGGTAGTGATGCTCGCTTGGGTCGTCGGCCGAATGGTGTGGCTTGCGCTGCAGCCTGCCCAAGCCCCAGCCAATTGGCAGGCTTCAACGGTCGCGGTGTCATCGAATGCCGGTGGCAATCGTTCTGAAGTGGCCAAGGTACTGAACATGAACCTGTTTGGCCGTTACCAGCAGAATGCGCCTGTGGTAGAGCGCAAGCAGCCAGTGAAGCAGGACGCCCCGCAAACTCGGCTTAGCTTGACACTTGTTGGCTTGGTCGCCAGCTCTAACCCGCAAACAGCCCTTGCTGTTATTACCCATCGTGGCAAGCAAAATACCTATGGCCTCAACGAGGCAATTGAAGGGACCCGTGCGACGTTGCAGGCGGTCTATCCAGATAGGGTGATCATCCGTAACAGTGGCCGTGATGAAACCTTGATGCTAGATGGTGTCGATTTCAGCAAGGCATCACAAAGTACGTCAAGGCCCCGTCAGCCTGAGCCGCGACAAGTCGAACCGGCTGAGCCAACCTCAGACTTGAGCCGCATCAAGCAGGAAATCCTCGAAAAACCGCAAACCTTATTTAGCTATATTCGCCTGTCCCAAGTGAAAAGGGATGGTGAGTTGGTGGGATACCGGGTTAACCCTGGTAAAGAGCGGGCGTTGTTCGACGCCGTGGGCCTTAAGGCCAATGACTTGGCCGTTAGTCTCAACGGCAATGATCTGACTGACGCTGCTGTGATGGCGAAACTGTGGACGGAACTATCGAGTGCCACAGATTTTACATTGACCGTCGAGCGAGAAGGTCAGTTACACGATATCTATATTGAGCTGCAATAGCAGTCCAACGCGAACATGCGAAGACGCAGGAGTTTTTTGTGAAAAAATGGATGGGTAAAAGTGCCCTCTGGTTATTAGGCAGCTTGATGTGCAGTTCTGCATTGGCTAGCGAGTTTAGTGCCAGCTTCAAAGGAACAGACATTCAGGAATTTATCAACATTGTCGGACGAAACCTGCAGAAAACCATCATTGTGGATCCTGCGGTACGTGGCCAGGTCAATGTTCGCAGTTATGATCTGCTCAATGATGAGCAGTACTACCAGTTTTTCCTCAATGTCCTCGAAGTCTATGGCTTTGCCGTGGTTGAGATGGATAACGGTGTACTCAAGGTCGTCCGTGATAAGGATGCCAAGATTTCTGCCATTCCAGTGGTGGGAGACAACAGCAATATCACTGGCGATCAGGTCGTAACCCGCGTTATTGCGGTACGTAATGTCTCGGTCCGTGAACTCTCCCCACTACTGCGTCAGCTTAATGATAATGCCGGTGCAGGTAACGTGGTGCACTATGACCCGGCCAACATCATTATGATCACCGGTCGTGCCGCAACGGTAAACCGTTTGGCGGAGATCATCGAGCGTGTTGACCGTGCTGGTGACAAAGAGATTGATGTAGTTGAACTGCGCAATGCCTCGGCAGCGGAGATGGTGCGTATCGTAGAAGCGTTGAATAAAACGGCAGATGCCAAATCAACGCCAGAATTCCTGCAGCCTAAACTGGTTGCCGATGACCGTACCAACTCGGTATTGCTATCGGGTGACCCGCAGGTTCGTGACCGCCTTCGCCGCTTGATCCGCCAACTGGATGTCGAAATGGCCTCTTCGGGCAATAACCGTGTGGTGTACCTGAAATATGCCAATGCCGAAGAGATGGTAGACGTTCTTAAAGGGGTGTCCGATAACCTACAGGCAGAAAAGCAGGGTAATGCCAAGGCGACGTCAACCAGTAATTCTCAGGTTATGATATCAGCCCACGTTGATACCAACTCGCTGATCCTGACCGCGCCGCCAGATATCATGCGTGCACTGGAAAACATTATTGCCCAGCTTGATATCCGTCGTGCCCAGGTTCTGATCGAGGCGATGATTGTCGAGCTTGCCGAGGGTGATGGCGTGAACTTCGGGGTACAATGGGGCAGTACCGATAGCGGTGGGGTGATCCAGTTTGGTAACTCCGGCGTGCCGATCTCCCAGTACGCCATTGGTCTTGAAGAAGCGCAAGAATCGACCAGAACCGAAACCTTCATTAACCCAAATACCGGTCAGGAAGAAACCCGTACCATCACCGAAGATGGTGATTTCAGCACCCTGGCTTCCGTGCTGGGCGGTGTGAATGGTGCCGCGCTCGGTATTGTGATGGGTGACTGGACCATGTTGGTCAATGCCGTTGCCTCGGACCGTAACTCTAATATCTTGTCATCACCGAGTATTACCGTGATGGATAACGGTGAAGCCTCGTTCATTGTTGGTGAGGAAGTCCCTGTTGTAACAGGTTCGACGTCAAGTTCGAACAACGATAACCCCTTCCAGACCGTTGAGCGTAAAGAAGTGGGTATCAAGCTCAACGTTACCCCGCAGATCAACGAAGGGGACTCGGTTCAGCTCAAAATTGAGCAGGAAGTCTCTAACGTACTAGGTGCCGATGGCGCTGTCGATGTGCGTTTCTCCAAGCGTCAGTTGACGACCAATGTCTTGATTCAGGACGGACAGATGCTGGCGTTAGGTGGTTTGATCCAAGAGCAGACCAACGAAAGTGAGCAGAAAATTCCTATCTTGGGTGATATCCCGGTATTGGGCCACTTGTTCAAGTCGACCAATACCACCACCGCTAAAACCAACCTAATGGTCTTCATCAAGCCGACCATTATCCGCGACGGGGTGACGGCGGATGGTATTACCCAGCGTAAGTACAACTATATCCGTGCCGAGCAGCTGTTCAAGGCAGATAAGGGTTTGCGCCTAATGCCTGAAACCGATGTGCCGGTTCTGCCAAAATACGGTGAAGATATCTCGTTGCCGCCAGAGGTACGTGCCTTTGTCGCCCAGCTGGAGAACGATCAGTAATGCATGATGTAAGCCAGGAACAGGATAAGCAGCCGCTGTTCCGGCTGCCTTTCTCATTTGCCAAACGTCACCGGGTGGTGCTTGAAGCATTGGATCAGGATGTTGCCTTGTATTACAGCGGCCAGTTGTCAGGTGCGGTACTGGCCGAGATCCGTCGGGTTGCCGGTGGTAGTTTTGTGCCCCATGCACTGGAAGACAAGGCATTCGAGCTGAAATTGACCGAAGCTTATCAGCGCGACTCGTCTGAGGCCCGCCAGTTGATGGAAGATTTGGGCTCGGACAGTGATGATTTCTTTTCGCTAGCTGAAGAACTGCCGGAAACCGAAGATTTGCTTGAATCGGAAGACGATGCGCCAATTATCAAATTGATCAATGCCATGCTGGCAGAGGCAATTAAAGAGGCGGCATCGGATATCCATATCGAAACCTTTGAAAAAGTGCTGTCGATCCGTTTCCGGGTCGATGGTGTGTTGCGTGAGGTCCTGCAGCCAAGCCGCAAACTGGCCCCGCTGTTGGTTTCTCGTATCAAGGTAATGGCAAGGTTGGATATTGCCGAGAAGCGGGTCCCACAGGATGGCCGTATCTCGTTGCGTATCGGTGGCCGTGCGGTAGATGTGCGTGTATCAACCATGCCATCTTCCCATGGTGAGCGGGTGGTATTGCGTCTTCTGGATAAGAACGCAACCCGTTTGGATCTCTATAGTCTCGGTATGACTGAAGCCAACCATGCTAACTTCCGCCATATTATTGAGCGCCCACACGGCATTATCCTGGTGACCGGCCCGACAGGTTCGGGTAAGTCGACCACCTTGTATGCCGGCCTGCAGGAGCTCAATGGTAAAGAACGCAATATCCTGACGGTTGAAGATCCGATTGAATTTGATATCGACGGTATCGGCCAGACTCAGGTAAACCCGAAGGTTGATATGACTTTCGCCCGCGGCCTGCGTGCGATTTTGCGTCAGGACCCGGATGTGGTGATGGTCGGTGAGATCCGTGACCTCGAGACGGCTTCTATTGCAGTGCAAGCGTCGCTGACCGGTCACATGGTGATGTCCACCCTTCACACCAACACTGCTGTCGGTGCCATTACGCGTCTGCGTGATATGGGGATTGAGCCATTTTTGGTGTCTTCTTCACTGCTTGGCGTACTTGCCCAGCGCTTGGTCCGTACCTTGTGCCCGACCTGTCGCGAACCCTATGAAGCCGATAATGAGCAGAAGAAGTTGTTCGGTGTATCAGCAGATGAAGATTTGACGCTCTACCATGCCAAGGGCTGTGAAGCGTGTAACAACAAAGGCTATCGCGGCCGTACAGGTATCCATGAGCTGCTGATGATTGATGATCAGGTACAGGAGTTGATCCACGGTGAGGCTGGTGAGATGGCGATAGAAAAAGCCATTCGCGCCCATACCCCAAGTATCCGTGATGATGGTCTGTCGAAGGTCAAGGCCGGTATCACTACCCTTGAGGAAGTGATGCGGGTGACCAAGGAGGGCTAACCGATGGCGGCGTTTGAATACAAAGCCCTGGATGCCAAAGGGCGCCAGAAAAAAGGGGTTCTCGAAGGGGATACCGCGCGGCAGATCCGCCAGCAACTCCGTGAGCAGGGGATGATCCCGGTTGAAGTGGTGCAAACTCACGAGCGCGAGAAGAAAAAAGCCAGTGGCGGTTTTCAGCTGCGCCGAGGGATCAGTACCACGGAACTGTCTTTGATCACCCGCCAGCTTGCGACCTTGGTGCAGGCGTCGATGCCGCTTGAGGAGTGTCTCAAAGCAGTGGCAGAGCAAAGCGAGAAGCCGCGGCTGAAAAACATGTTGCTGGCAGTACGCTCGCGGGTGGTTGAAGGCTATACCCTGTCAGATTCGATGGCAGAATACCCGCATATCTTCGATCAGCTGTTCCGCGCCATGGTGGCAGCTGGTGAGAAATCAGGCCACTTGGATACGGTGCTCAACCGCTTGGCGGACTACACCGAGAATCGCCAGAAAATGCGCAGCAAGCTGATGCAGGCAATGATCTACCCAACCATGCTGACTATCATTGCAATCGCTGTCGTGGCCTTCTTGTTGGCAACGGTGGTCCCTAAGATTGTTGACCAGTTTGTCCAAATGGGACAGCAATTGCCGACTATCACCGAGGTTTTGCTAGCAGCCAGTGACTTCGTCCAGAATTGGGGACTGGTTGTGCTGCTGGTGATTGCGGCCTTGTTCATGATCATCAAGATGGCCCTCAGACGACCGGACTTCAGGTTGAAATGGGATCGCTGGGTCATGCGCCTGCCGGTGATCGGTAAAGTTGCCAGGGGGCTGAGTACCTCTCGTTTTGCCCGTACCCTTTCAATCTGTACTTCAAGTGCGATTCCTTTGCTGGAAGGCATGAAGGTCGCCTCTGATGTGATGACCAATACTTGGGTCAACCAACAGATCCGGGAAGCGGCGGACAAAGTGCGTGAAGGCTCCAGTCTTCGGATCTCACTCGAGCAAACCAAACTCTTCCCCCCTATGATGCTGCATATGATTGCCAGCGGTGAACGCAGTGGTGAACTGGAGCAGATGCTGACCCGTGCAGCTGATAACCAGGACCGAGACTTTGAGTCCTTGGTAAATATGGCGCTGGGGATTTTCGAGCCCTTATTGATCGTCGCGATGGCTGGCATCGTGATGTTTATTGTTATTGCTACCCTTATGCCGATCATTGCTTTGAACAATATGGTCGGAATGTAATTTTTGGAGGTTTTTTCAATGCAACGCAAACAACGCGGCTTTACGCTGCTGGAAGTCATGGTCGTAATCGTTATCCTTGGGGTATTGGCCAGTTTGGTCGTACCTAACCTATTAGGCAACAAGGAAAAAGCTGACCAGCAGAAAGTCGTGACCGATATCAGCGCGTTAGAGCAGGCACTGGATATGTACAAGCTGGATAACAGCGTGTACCCAACAACAGATCAGGGCCTTGAAGCTTTGGTCAGCATGCCTTCTTCTAGCCCTGAGCCACGTAACTACCGTGATGGTGGCTACATCCGCCGTTTGCCGAACGACCCATGGGGCAACCCATACCAGTACGTAATGCCGGGTGAACACGGTGCGGTTGATATCTTCAGCCTAGGCGCTGATGGCCAAGAAGGCGGTGAAGGTGTGAATACCGATATCGGTAACTGGAACATGCTGGACTTCTAAGTCGTGATGATGAGTAAGCGTGCAGCGGGGTTTACCCTGATCGAAATACTGTTGGTGCTGGTGCTATTGGCAACCAGTGCTGTGGCAGTCATCGTGGCCTTGCCCGAGAGCAAGGAAGATAAAGTCAGGGAAGAAGCTGCGCGCTTCCACCACCTCGTCCAGTTGCTGGGCGAGGATGCTCTGCTTAATGGTTACGACTACGGCGTTCGGGTTGAGCGTAACCGGTACCAGTTTCTTCAGCTAACCAGTCAGGATTGGCAACCACTAGAGTCTTCCAAGTTTTTCACCGAGGTGGAAATGCCTGAAGATGTCCGTTTGGTGGTCGAAATCGGCAGTTACTCTTGGCAGGACAAGGATCGCTTGTTCAAGCCGGGGTCGCTGTTTAATGAAGACTTGTTTGCTGAGCAAACTGACAAAGACAAGATTAAACCACCTCAGGTGGTGGTGATGGCCAGTGGTGAATACACCCCATTTACCTTGGAGTTTGAAGTGACGGGTGAAAACCAATTTTGGCGGGTACAGGCTGATGAGTTGGGACAGTTATTCCTGCTGCCTCCGGGTGAGACCATTGCCAGTGTGCAAGAGAAGGCCCAACCATGAAGCTGCTATCCCCATCACCCAAGCGGAATCGGGGCCTGACCTTACTGGAAGTGCTGGTCGCCTTGGCGGTGTTTGCGACTGCGGCTTTGAGTGTGATGAAGGCGGTTAGCCAGCACCTCAATACCTTGGGTTACCTTGAGGAGAAGACCTTTGCAGCCATGGTCGCCGACAACGAAATGGCCAAGATCAGGCTGTCGGGAGAGATCCCAACCACAGCCAAACGCGGGAAATCCGAACTGGCTGGGCGCGAGTGGTATTGGTCGATAACAAGCACCCAGACGGCAGATGGCTTTTTGCGTGCATTGGACGTCACGGTAACTACAGATGAAGCACGCAAGCAGTCGGTAGTAACGCTGAGAACTTATGTTGAGAATTAAAACGACTTCCGGCCAACAATCCCAATCCCCTCGCTTGAATAACGCAAA
Source organism: Photobacterium rosenbergii (assembly GCF_003026455.1). Taxonomy (GTDB): domain Bacteria; phylum Pseudomonadota; class Gammaproteobacteria; order Enterobacterales; family Vibrionaceae; genus Photobacterium; species Photobacterium rosenbergii. The sequence goes on along the minus strand of NZ_PYMB01000017.1, from coordinate 14,527 downwards.
ACAAGCGGGCTTTACCTTACTGGAGGTATTGGTAGCGATTGCGGTGTTTGCCATGCTGAGTCTGTCAGCCTACCAGGTGATGAACGGCGTACAGCGTAGTGACGAACAGTCTCGCGAACACAGTGAGCGGCTTAAGGATATCCAGCGGGCGATGGTGATGATGGATAATGATTTCCGTCAGGTGGTGGCTCGCAAGGTCCGCAATCAAGGTGAGACAGTCAGCGACCGTATTTTTCAGAGCAGTGAATATCTGATGGACTCATCGAGCTACGGCATTTTGTTCACCCGTACGGGTTGGCAAAACCCGCAGCAGATGTTTCCGCGAGGCGAAAACGTCAAGGTGGGCTATCGGATTATCGATGATCAGCTAGAGCGGGTTTGGTTTAGATACCCTGACAGTGTGGTCGGTACCGAAGCCTTGATCAGGCCAATTTTGCCTGGGGTCGAGGAGATGTCGTTCCGCTTCTACAGTGAAAAAAAATGGCTGGAGACCTGGGATAAACCAGCGGCCTTGCCAGAAGGTGTCATGATCAAACTAACGCTTGAAGACTACGGTGAAATTGAGCGGGTCTACATGCTGCCAACCTCGGCATTGGAGACGAGTAATGACACGTAAATGTGTACCGCCTAAACAGCAGCGTGGTGTGGCCTTGATTGTGGTGCTGTTGCTGCTGTCACTGATGACCTTGTTGGCCGTACAGATGACCGAAAGGCTACACCTCAATTTCTACCGGGTCGAAAACCAAATCCAGAACCAGCAAGCCTACTGGTATGCACAGGGGATGGAAGAATTGGCCAAGGTGGCGATCAAACAAGGGGTTGATGATAGTGATACGGTCAACTTGAGCCAGGCTTGGGCAACACAAGGTCAGCGCTACCCACTCGATGGCGGCGAAGCTATCGGCGACATTATTGACCGCCAGGCATGCTTTAACCTAAATGCGTTGTCAGGTGTGCAACCGGAAACTGGAAGTAGCACCAAGCCTTACATCGTGACCGTTTTGCAGACCCTGATCGAAGAAACTGGTGTTGATAGTTATGATGCTGAGGTGGTAGCAGATTCGGTATGGGAATATGTTGATACTGATGAAAGGGTCAATGCCGCTTTTGGGGCTGGGGACAGTACTTATGAGGGGTTCCGGCCGCCTTATTTACCGCCACGGGATTGGATGGCTGATGCCAGTGAGTTGCGAGCAGTCAATGGGGTAACGGCCGCGATTTTTGACAAGGTCCGTCATCAGGTGTGTGCGATTCCGACCACCACATTGGCCATTAATGTTAATACGCTTTATGAACATCAAGCCCCTATCTTGGTGGCATTGTTTTCATCACGGTTGTCGTTGTCAGATGCCCAGAAATTGATTGCCGACCGGCCTTACGATGGTTGGGATAGTGTGGATGACTTCCTTGGGGAGTCGCAACTAAGCAGCATTAGCGCCGACATAAAAGAGCAGGCCAAGAATTTTCTGGCGGTCAGCAGTGATTATTTTCAGATGGATACCGAGGTATTGGTCGATCGGTCCAGGGTAAGGCTGGTGGCCTTGCTCAAACGAGATAGTGAAGATTCGGTGACGGTTGTACGTCGCCGCTATGGAGGAATCAGTGAGCGAATTTCTGACAATCAGGCTAAGTAGCCGTGCTGACCAGCCGGTGCAATGGCTTGTCTGGTCGCCACAACAAAAAGAAGTCATCGCATCGGGCCAGCTAGATGCCATCAGTCAACTCAACGAGATAGCTGACTATGCCAGCCAACGCGTTGTGTACGTACTGGCACCGGCTGCCGATGTGTTGATGACGGAAGTTGCCATCCCGGCAGGGAGCAGTCGTCAGTTATCCGCCGTATTGCCATTCTTATTGGAAGAAGAGCTGGCTCAGGATGTTGATAACCTACATGTCCATCTACTGCAGAAAAGTGGTGATATGGCGCAGGTGGCGGTGGTGGAACACCAGAAAGTCGCCTTATGGCTGGCCGCGCTGGAAGATGCCGGCATCGAAGCCAAGGCGCTGATCCCTGACTGTCTGTGTTTACCGCTATTCGACAATGGTTTTACGGCCGCTGAGCTTGATGGCATGTGGCTGATCCGCCAATCGGATTCTCTGGGTGTGGGTGCGGATCGATCCTGGTTAGCACCTTGGCTGCAATCACAGATGGTAGCGCCAGCCCAGAATGACGAAGTTAGTGAAGCCACTGACGATCAAGAGTCGCAGCAAGATGATGAGCCGGCAAGTGATGAACTTGTGGTGCATTACTATACCCAGGCGCCTGAGGGGATGCCGGGTGTCTGGCAGGCGGAAACACCAGAACTGGTGATGCAGCTTCTTGCTCAGGGAGCCGCAGAGAGTAAGGTCAACTTACTGTCGGGCCAGTACAAGCAGCAACCAGCGTGGCGTAAGTATTTAAAACCTTGGCGTAAGGTGGCTATCGCCGCTGGGGTCTTGTTGTCGGTACTGGTCGTAGAGCATGTGATTTCGGTACAGGCGATGGAAGCGCAAGCACAGGCCTATAAAGCGGAAAGCGAGCGTATTTTCCGCCAGGTGCTGCCCCAGTTCCAGCGTGTCCCGTCACAGAGTTACCTAAGACGACAAATGGACAGTGAGTTGTCCCGGTTGGGTGGTGGCGGCAGCACGGAAGGTATTTTGCTTTGGCTAGCTGAATTGCAACCATCACTGGCCAAAGTTTCGCAGCTGTCGGTGCAGAACTTCCGTTATGACCAAAACCGTAACGAGATGCGCTTTCAGGCTATTGCCTCGGAGTTCCAGCATTTTGAGCAGCTAAGGACCCTGTTAGATGAAGACTTTGATGTCGAGCTAGGTCAGTTGAACCGCGAGGGGACCCAAGTAACTGGTGCCATCGTGCTAAGGAGAAAGTCATGAATGCATGGTGGAAAGGGCTAAGCCAGCGTGAGCAAAGGCTAGTACTAGGCGGCGGTATCGCCTTGTTTATCGCCATCCTCTATTGGGGAATTTGGCAACCGTTGGCAAACAATGCCGAGAATGCTGAGCGCCGCCTGCAATCTGAGCGCCAGTTGCTAAGTTGGGTATCAACCAAGGCTGATGAAATCTTGTCACTGCGGGCGTCAACCGGTTCAACGGGTTCGGTTAGCGATAAAGGGTTGAATCAGGTCGTTAATGAAACCACTCGCCAGTTCAATATTGAATTGATCCGTATGCAGCCTCGCAGTGAAGCCGTTCAGGTATGGGTGCAACCACTACCGTTCAATACCTTGATCAACTGGTTGGCCTTTTTGCGTGATGAGCACGGTATTGATGCCCAGTTTTTGGATGTATCTAAAGCCGATCGTACAGGTGTTGTTGAAGTTAACCGCTTGCAGTTAGGGCGGGGGTAAGCGTGAAATATAAGTTATTACTGGGTGCCTCGTTTGGTGCGGTGTTTGTTGGAAGCCTAGTGGCACATATTCCTGCAAGTTGGGTATGGCAGCAGGCACCAGCTATTCAAGGATTAGATATATCGGGCATACGTGGTACCCCTTGGCAGGGGACAGCAGCCCAAATCCGCTGGCAGGGCAAGAATTTTGGCCGGGTGCAGTGGGATATGCAAGTTTTCTCTTTGCTGACGGGTAAATTGAAAATGGATGTCCGCTTTGGCCAAGGCAGTGAAATGAACTTGCAAGGGCGGGGTTTGGTTGGCTATGCCAGCAGTGGTCCGTTTGCCGAGAACCTGCTGGTCTCCATGCCCGCCAGTGAAGTTATCAAGTATTCCCCAACGGCGTTGCCGGTTGTGGTCAATGGGAATTTAGAACTGACGCTGCGCAACTACCAGTTTGCAGCACCCTATTGTGCCCAACTAGACGGTGCTTTGGCATGGACTGCCGCTCAAGTCTCTTCACCGTTAGGCGCCTTGGAACCCGGCCCGGTTATTGCTGACTTAACCTGTGATCAGGGCAAGTTGCTAGCCGATGTCGCTCAATCTTCTGACGATGTGGCCAGTGAATGGCAGGCTTCCCTAGCCCCTGGCAATACCTATTCCTTGTCTGGTTGGTTCAAACCGGGGGCGCAATTTCCGCCTCAGCTTGGCGAGCAACTTAAGTGGTTGGGTAACCCCGATCCCAAGGGACAGTACAAAATTTCGTATAACGGACGCCTTTAATCGTAATACCCGACTTTTTTAGTCGGGTTAACGTTTTCCCCACAAACTACTTTATTTCCTTTGCGGCTTGCCATTAAATAGCAGTTATTGTCTTGGTTTCCGCTTCAATGGCGGTAGACCGCTTTCCCAGGAATAGGACATAACATGACTGCGGAACACAACAAACCTGAAATTTTGGCGACAGAAGTGGTTGCCCAATCCCGACTGTTCAAGATTGAGTCGCTCGATTTGCGTTTTTCTAATGGTGTTGAGCGAACCTACGAGCGGATGAAACCGTCAGGTCGTCATGCTGTGTTGGTTGTGCCAGTGACAGAGCAGGGTGATCTGCTACTGATCCGAGAGTACTCTGCCGGGACCGAGCGTTATGAGCTTGGCTTTCCGAAAGGGCTGATTGACCAAGGTGAATCGGCAGCCGAAGCGGCTAATCGTGAATTGAAAGAAGAAATCGGCTTTGGCGCCAAGGCACTGCAACCACTAAAGGAAGTGGTGTTGGCACCGTCATACTTCTCGAGCAAAATGACCTTGTTCTTAGCTCAGGATCTTTACCCGGAAAAACTCGATGGTGATGAGCCAGAGCCTCTTCAAATCGTGCGCTGGCCGCTGAGTCAGGCGGAAGAGCTGCTACATCATATGGATTTTGCCGAAGCAAGAAGTATCACAGCCTTGTTCCTGGCATTAAAGCAACTTGGAAAATAGGAGCGAATATGGACTTATCTCACCTGTTGCCACAAGTTATCGATATTGCTCGCTCTTCAGGGCAAGTGATCCTGGATATCTACCAGCGCGGCCAGTTTGAAAAACAAGTAAAGCATGACAACACCCCAGTCACCAGTGCTGACTTGGCAGCCCACAAGTTGGTTGTTCAGCGTTTGTCAGAGTTAACGCCAGATATTCCGGTGTTGTCGGAAGAAGATGCTGATGTCCCATTGACCGAGCGGGCCAAGTGGCAACGGTATTGGCTGGTGGATCCGTTAGACGGCACGCAGGAATTTATTGCCGGGAGCGGTGACTTCGCGACGATTATTGCCTTGGTCGATAACAACAGCCCGGTAATGGGGGTTGTTTATGCGCCGGTATCAGGCGTCGTGTATTATGCTTACAACGGCAAAGGTGCATGGAAAACAACGCCGGAAGGCGAGACGGTACGTATTTCTACCCATAAGCATGAGTTACCGACTCAGTCGATTGCTGTCGCGATCAGCCGCCGTCAAGATATCAGTGCTATCACTAACCGGTTAGATCCAGCCCTGAATTATGATTTAGTACCGCTCGGCTCTGCTGCACTCAAGTCTTGTTTGGTAGCGGAAGGGGCGGTGGATTGTTACCTGCGCCTCGGACCAACGGGAGAGTGGGATACGGCAGCGACCCAGTGTATTGTTGAAGAAGCAGGGGGGCGTATTCTTAATACCCACCTAACGCCTCTGTCCTATAACGAGCGCGATACGCTAGAGAACCCTAACTTTATTACCCTGGGTGATGAGAGCCTGCCGTGGTCGTCGATATTGACGCCGGATAATCGGTTGATGGAAGTCGACTGACAAAAAAACGGAGCCAATTGGCTCCGTTTTTGTTTGGTTTATTGTAAATGGATTAGGGGTTAGAACAACCGGTTAAGGCCGTTGAGGGCAGCAACCCGGTAAGCCTCTGCCATCGTCGGGTAGTTGAAGGTGGTATTGACGAAATAGTCGAGGCTATTGCCTTCCCCTTTTTGTTCCATGATCGCCTGACCGATGTGAATGATCTCTGCAGCACGTTCACCGAAGCAGTGGATCCCGAGGATCTCCCGGGTTTCGCGGTGGAATAGGATTTTCAAACTACCCACTTCCGTTCCGGCGATCTGGGCCCGGGCCAGGTGTTTGAACTGCGAACGGCCAACCTCGTAGGGGACTTTTTCTGCGGTTAGCTCTTGTTCGGTTTTACCTACCGAGCTGATTTCAGGAATGGTATAGATCCCGGTGGGGATATGGTCGATAAGCTGGCCTTCGGCTGCGCCGTTGGCAATGGCCTGGGCCACAAAACGGCCTTGGTCATAAGCAGCACTGGCAAGGCTAGGGTAGCCAATCACATCCCCTACAGCATAGATGTGCTCTACATCAGTGCAGTAGTTCTGGTTGACCTTGAGTTGGCCTCGGGAATCAGGTTTCAGGCCGACTTTGTCCAAATGGAGTTTGTCCGTATTACCCGTACGTCCGTTGGCATACAGCAGGCAATCGGCACGCATCTTTTTGCCTGACTTCAGGTGGAGGATCACCCCGTCTTCGGTCCCCTCAATCTGGTCGTAGACCTCTCCATTGCGGATCATTACCCCACTGTTCCAGAAATGGTAGGACAGGGAATCGGAGATTTCGTTGTCGAGAAATTCCAGCAGACGGTCCCGGGTGTTAATCAAGTCGACCTTGACCCCAAGGCCGCGGAAAATTGAGGCATACTCACTGCCGATAACACCTGCGCCATAGATGATGATATGGCGGGGATCATGCTTAAGCTGCAAAATAGAATCACTGTCGTAGATCCGGTTATGGGTAAAGTCGACGTCACTAGGTTGGTAAGGACGCGAACCGGTAGCGATGACAAATTTGTCGGCACTGTAGTGCTCTCGGCTACCATCGGGCTTTTTCACTACGACACTGTGGGTGCCGGTAAAACACGCCTCACCAAAAATGATGCTGCACTGGTTACGGTCGTAAAAACCCTGACGCATCCGGGTCTGCTTGTTAACCACGTCTTGGGCGTGACCGAGGATTTGGCTGAAGGTGCTGTGCAGGCTGGAGTTATTCTTGCAATAGAGCGGGTTCTGGTTGTATTCGATAATACGGCTGACAGCATGGCGTAGCGCTTTGGAAGGGATGGTTCCCCAGTGGGTACAGCCGCCACCAACACTGTCTTCACGTTCAATTATTGCCACATTGAATCCGGCTTTGGTTAGCCCCATGGCCGCCCCTTCACCACCTGGACCACTGCCAATGATAATGGCATCAAAGTGTTGGGTAGAAGAGTGTTTGCTTTTTGTCATGCTTGGCCTTATTTATCATCCTTGCAACATTGCTACCGTGTTATTTTAACTTCTTCTAAAGCAAGGTAGAATGAGTGCGCTGCGATAGGGAGCGGGCGATCACGTTGCTGCATTATTTTTGCAGCAAAAGTTGGAGGTAGGTGGGGGTTTTGTTTAGTGCCGAGCGGTGGCGGAGTTTGTGAGCTAGCAGAAAAACTGGCAAGAACGACTTTGATTAAGCGCCAGTCAGGATTTACTATGTTTTGATGGCAGTGAAAAAGCGCGTATAGTGACTATTAATTTGACGCAAGATAATTCAAAGAGAAACAAAAACCCCATGGGAATCAGGGCTCAGCAGAAAGAAAAAACCCGCCGTTCACTGATTGATGCTGCCTTCAATCAGTTAAGTGCTGAACGTAGCTTTTCTAACTTAAGTTTACGGGAAGTGGCCAGAGAGGCCGGCATTGCGCCGACATCATTTTATCGCCACTTTAAAGATATGGATGAGCTTGGCCTGACAATGGTTGATGAAGGTGGCTTGATCTTACGTCAGCTGATGCGCCAAGCCCGTCAGCGCATTGCCAAAGAAGGCAGTGTGATCCGCACCTCGGTTGAAACCTTTATGGAGTTCATCGAGAGTAGCCCGAACGTATTCCGTTTGCTGTTGCGTGAGCGTTCCGGTACCTCGCCGGCATTCCGTGCAGCTGTTGCCCGGGAGATCCAGCATTTTGTCGCGGAACTAACGGAATATCTCGTGGCCAAAACCGGTGTCACCCATGAGGAGGCCTTTACCCAGGCCGAAGCCTCGGTGACCTTGGTCTTCAGTTCTGGGGCAGAAGCTTTGGATTTGGACAGCCAAGCCCGCGGTGAGCATGCAGAAAGATTGATTATGCAATTAAGAATGATTGCAAAAGGTGCTTATTGGTACCGCAAAGAGCGTGAGCGTAGAGAGCTCAGGCAAAAACTCTAACTTTATTATGTTGGTGAAAGGATATGAACAAGGAACAAACTAAAGCTGAACGCAAAACGCTGGTATTGTCATTGCTAGCGGGCCTGTGTGGTAATGCGACACTGGCAGTGTTTACTTCAAGCGCGGTGGCGTTTTCTATCTTCCCAGTGATTGCATTCGCATTGGCGCTGTACTGCCTGTATCAGGAGTACTTGAGCAAGCCAATGGCCGAAGGGACACCTGCGATCGCATTTGCCTGTTTCCTCGTCGGTGCATTTGGATATTCAGGCTTTGTCCGTGCGCAAGTACCGGACATGGGCTCGAACTACTTCCAGTTGATCGTATCGCTAAGCTTGATCATCTGGGTGGCGTATAAGCTTGGTATCATGTCTCCTAAATCACAGTCTGAAGCTTAATAGCCCCTAGACATTGATATTAAAAAAGGCGCCGGAAGGCGCCTTTTTTATCATTTGTTATTTACGCTCGAGTAGTACCCCAGCTTCCATATGATGGGTGTATGGGAACTGGTCAAACAGGGCAAAGCGAGTAATGCGGTGCGTCTCAGACAAAATCTCTAGGTTGTCCTTCAGCGTATCTGGGTTGCATGAAATATACATGATACGGTCATAGCCCTGAACCATACGGCAGGTGCCTTCATCCATGCCTGAACGTGGTGGATCAACGAAAATCGTGTTGCAGTTGTAGCTTTGCAGGTCGATATTCTGATCTTTAAGACGGCGGAACTCACGACGGCCTTCCATTGCATCAGTAAAGTCTTCTGCAGACATACGGATGATTTGTACATTGTCGATGTTGTTCACGGCAATATTGTATTGTGCCGAGTCAACGGATGGCTTGGCCAACTCTGTTGCCAGAACGCGTTCGAAGTTTTGGGCAAGGGCCAGTGAAAAGTTACCGTTACCACAGTACAACTCCAGTAGATCACCTTGGCTTTCCTGGGTGCAGTCAACCGCCCACTCCAGCATCTTCTGAGCCACTTCACCATTTGGCTGGGTGAAGCTGTTTTCCACCTGCTTATAAGTCAGTACACGGTCATTAACCTGAAGTTTTTCAATTACGAACTCTTGGTCTAGGACAATCTTTTGTTTACGGGCGCGGCCAATGAAGTTCAGGTTGAAGCCTTCGTCATTCAGGCGTTGCTTAAGTGCTTTGGCTTCCTTTTCCCACTCGGCATCTAGCTGGCGGTGGTAAAGCAGGGAAACCAAAATTTCACCGCTTAGGGTAGACAGAAAATCTACCTGGAACAGTTTGTGGCGAAGGGCTTTTACTGGTTTTAATGCATCAATCAACAGCGGCATTAGGTCATTGATCAGACGACTGGCTGCTGGAAACTGATCCACGCGGTACTTTTCGCGTGTCTCTTGGTTGAACATGATGTAGTAAAGATCTTCACCTTCATGCCATACACGGAACTCAGCACGCATACGGTAATGCTCGGCAGGAGAGGCAAACACCTCAAGCTCAGGTGTATCAAAATCGGCAAAGATATTTTGAATACGCGCTGCTTTTTCATCTAGCTGCGATTGGTACTCAGCTGGATTGATAGTGGTGGTTGCCATAAAGGTTGCCTCAAACTGCTCAAAATAAGAGCGCCAGATTTTATTGTATTGTTGACCGATGTCCAGTGTTGTACCGGATAAAATCGTGAATACGTCGTTATTTCGCGCTCAAAGCAATAACAACTAGACATTCGAATGTAGGATAATTAGCATGCAATTGCGCTGGTTAGCCTGCTTGCAGGCTGGGGAACACGGTGAAACTCCGTGACTGACGCGCAGCGGTGATAGAGAACGAAAGCACATGGACGTACAGTTCCGAACACTGCTTCTACAATCTGCGCAATGCAGGTGCCTGAAGTGGGAAGTTGTTGCCTAGGCGGCCGTCCGGCCACGCTCTTAAGTCCGAAGACCGACCAGTGTATTGAGCTACCCAAAGCTCAGTAATCAACGCGACTTAGGATATCTAAATAATGAAAAAAACGCTTTTAGCAGTGGCGTTGGCACAAGTGTGCCTACCGTCTATGGTCTATGCCGACACTTCAACCGATGAAGTGATGGTCGTGACCGCCAACCGAATTGAACAAAGTACACAGTCTGTTGCAGCCCAGGTTGAGGTTGTTACTCGTGACGATATAGAACGTATCCAAGCCAAATCTCTAATCGATGTTTTCCGTCGTTTAACTGGTGTCCAGGTGACGCAAAATGGTGGCAGAGGACAGCTGGCGTCTATTTTTGTACGCGGTGCGAACGCTGATCAGGTGTTGGTGCTTGTTGATGGTGTTCGCTTTAACCGAGCGACTAAAGGGTCGGTCGACTTTAGCCAAGTGCCTGTCAACTTTGTCGATCGGATTGAATATGTTAGGGGGGCTCGAGCCTCAGTTTATGGCTCTGAAGCGATTGGCGGTGTTATCAACATTATTACGCTTGCTAACTCCAAGACAAACAATACCACTAAATTGGCTGCTGGTGTTGGTAGCCTAGATTACCGAGAAGCCTCTCTGACCACTGGTGTGGAGGTCGGTGAACAAGGCCATCTTAATTTGGCACTTGGTTACGACGCTGATGATGGCTACAACGTGAAGCCTCAGCCTGGCATTAATGATGGTGATCGTCATGGGTTTGAGTCTTTGAACGGCCTCGCGGGTTACTCACACCGTTTTGACGACTCATGGTCCGCTTTTGCTAACTTCCGTATTTTTGACAACACTTATCAATATGATGGTACCTTTACTTCTCGGCAATTGAGGGAAGCAGAAGTAGAAAACTATGCGCTCTCTTCTGGTGTTGAATATCAACGAAATGCCGTATCTTCCCAATTTTCTGTAAATTGGCAGAACCAAGAAGATTGGGATTATATCCAATCAGAAGGGAAGGGATCCTCGGGTGCCAGCAACGACGAGTTAGACCAACTTAATCTTCAATGGAATGCTCAGTATCAATTGACGCAGCAGATAACGTTTGCCGGTGGCGTTGATTGGCGCGATGAGACTTACAAAGTGAAGACTAGCGGTGATAAATTTGAGCGTGACAACCTGGCCGTTTATGGTATTGCCGTTGCAGACTATGATGCCTTTTTTGGTGAGTTATCCCTTCGCCTCGATGATAATGAGCAGTTTGGTAGCGAGTCGACTTATAACCTAGGTTTGGGGTATCGCTTCTCAGAGCTACTTGCCATTACAACTTCTTATGGAACATCTTTTAAAGCTCCAAACCTATATCAACTCTATAATGGTCTTTACGGAAACCAGTCACTCAAACCAGAGTCAGCAGATTCTTTTGAACTTACGGTAAGTGGCTTATTGGCTGATGTTCACTGGTCTGTAACTGGTTACGATACGCGTATTGATGATTTAATTGATTTTAACTCATCGACAAGTAGGTACTACAACGTTAATGGTGAGAGTAAATTGCAAGGTATTGAGATTGTCACTGAATTCGATACTGCTTTCATTTCACATCAATTAAGTGCTGACTTTAAAGACCCTGAAGATAGAAATGGTGAGCAACTTGTACGTCGAGCGAAAAAGATGTTCAAGTACAACGCCATTGCAAGCTTTGATGTCGTTGATGTCTCACTAGGGTATCAGTATGTTGGTGAGCGTCCTGATTTTGGTGGGGACCTTGATGCGTATAACCTGTTTGACTTGTCAGCTAACTATTACGCGAATGAGCATCTCACTTTAAATGCTCGAATTGATAATGTATTCGACGAAGATTATGAAACGGCCGCTGGTTACCCTGCGCCGGAACGTGCCTTTTATATGAATGCTAGTTACGAGTTTTAAGATAAGCCGCCTTCGGGCGGCTTTTTGAGATTTATAGATGAAGAAAGTGATTATTAGCTGGTCCTCCGGCAAAGACTCCACCCTCACGCTTATCCGCCTGCTTGAAGATCCTCGCTATGACGTAGTGGGTTTATACACCACCTATGTGGAAGATGAAGTACCTTTTCAGGCTACACCTCTTGATGTTGTCCGTGCCCAGGCCGCTTTGACAGGTCTACCATTAGTCGAAATACCCTTGCCTGAAGTGTTCCCATCGAATGATGTTTATCAATCACTGGTCATAGATGGGTTACGAGTCTGCGGTTTGGGGGTTGAGGCTGTCGCTTTCGGGGATATGTTCTGTAATGGCATTGCCGACTATCGCCGTAGTTATATAGAACCGGTTGGCTGGCAGTGTGTATTCCCTTTAATGGGGCAAGACAGCCGCATCTTGGCTGATGAGATACTCCTACGCGGGATCAAAACCTTACTGACGACGATTGATACCAGCCAATTAGATGGTGACTTTTGTGGTCGGTGGTATAACCGCGAACTCATAGAGTCGTTGCCAGAGGGCGTCGATCCGTGTGGTGAAGACGGTGAATTCCACACGCTTGTTGTTGAAGCCCCATGCTTTGATGGCAAACTGGATATTGCCTTGACGGAAATAGAGCAGCAAAGCCGCTTTCATTATCAGCGCTACTGTCTAACTTAAAAATAACCTCGGTTATTTGGGTTAGCTATACAATTCGCAGTATGATGTTGCACCTTGTAAGTAATACGACAGAGTCTAAGAGTGAAGCGGGTACTGATTTTTGATTCCGGTGTAGGTGGGTTGTCCGTATATCAGGAAATATATGCGCAGTTGCCTAACGTTCAATATATCTATGCATTCGACGATGCAGCATTTCCTTATGGTGAATTGCCTGAAGGCGAATTAATAGCTCGCACCCGTCATATAGTTTCGCTTTTGGTTGAACGCCACTCTGTCGATTTAGTTGTTGTCGCTTGCAATACTGCCAGTACCATTGTGTTACCAACCTTACGTGACGTTTTGTCTATTCCTGTTGTCGGCGTTGTTCCGGCAATTAAACCGGCAGCCACTTTGAGCCAGCGAAAAGTGATTGGTTTATTGGCAACCCCTGCAACAGTACAACGTGAATATACCGAATTATTGATCAGTCAATTTGCTAGCCACTGTGAAGTATTGAGAATAGGCTCCACGCGGTTAGTTGAAATGGCCGAGCAAAAGCTTCGCGGACAAACCATTTCAATTAGGGAGCTTGAAGCGATTTTACAGCCTTGGCGAAATCGGGTTGACTGTATTGTTTTGGGATGTACCCATTTCCCATTAATAAGGGATGAGATCACCCAAGCACTCGATGGGGATGTCACTATTGTTGATTCAGGGCGTGCTATCGCCAATAGGGTGAAAGATTTGCTGGGGGAAGTGACAGCGACCAGCAAAGAGCCAAACCTTACATACAATAGTGCCGCTGGTATAAACGCAGCGGCACTCAATACTAGTTTGGCTGCAATGCAACTAGAGCCCGTTAGATCTCTGCATTATCCCCGCCTTTAGGTTCATTGGCTTCACGTACTTTCAGAGTGCGCTGGCCGTATTCCTTGTCATTTAATTGAGCAATAGCGTTATCGGCATCATTACTGCTCATTACAACAAAGCCAAATCCACGTCTTTTGCCTGTTCGCTTGTCTTTCATAAGGCGAACGGCAAATACTTCACCGTGTTCAGAGAATAACTTCTTTACTTCACTTTCATTGGCTCGGTAAGGCAGGTTACCAACATAAAGGGTTTTACTGGCTTGCGCGGTATTTGATTCTGCAGAAGAAGATTGGGTAGGAATAAGCGGTAGGATATAAGCAGTACAAATAGCACCAAGTGCAAAGGCAATACCGGAGGCTATGGGGAGAAAACTAAATACTAAGCCCCCAACAACGGCGATTGCGAGAACCGGCATAAGAGATTGTTTGGATAATTTCATAAGTTAACTACATCGTCATAAGAAAAAAGAAAGAAGGCGTTTTTGGTTATTTTAACAACAAAGTCACATTGATATTACTTTCATTGACTTGGAATTGCTAGATTGTGAGTGTGACGGCCCTCTAATGTTGAAATTAGAGCCGTTTATCTCACATTAGTTGAAATAATCGGCAGGTGGAAATTTTTTTAAAGAAAACCCTTGTCAGGATGAATCAAGTCTCTATAATGCCGCCTCACTGACACGGAGCACGGCAACTTAAGCCGCTAACCAATCAGTATTGTTCTTTAACAATTTGACCATGCAATCTGTGTGGGCACTCGTGAAATGATAGTCAACAAAAGAATTATCAATGAAACTGAGTGACCAAATCGAATCGGAAGCAGCCTTGAGCTGAATATGAGGAGAACACAGTCAATTCATTCATTACTTCGGTAATGAATTAACAGTATTCATTGAGCCAAAACTTTAATTGAAGAGTTTGATCATGGCTCAGATTGAACGCTGGCGGCAGGCCTAACACATGCAAGTCGAGCGGCAGCGACATAAACAATCCTTCGGGTGCGTTTATGGGCGGCGAGCGGCGGACGGGTGAGTAATGCCTGGGAATATGCCCTGATGTGGGGGATAACCATTGGAAACGATGGCTAATACCGCATAATCTCTTCGGAGCAAAGAGGGGGACCTTCGGGCC
>NZ_PYMB01000016.1 GCF_003026455.1 Photobacterium rosenbergii | reverse complement strand
GGGAATCGATAGATTCTTGAACTGCAGCAAGCTTAAACTCATCAGAAAAACTTCGTCGACTTACAACTTTCATATGAACACCTCTTATTCCTGATAAAGAGGTGTCTACTTTTAGGGAGTCACATCAGGTCCTGGGTCCTGGGTCCTGGGTCCTGCAAGCAGCATTCACTTATAGCTGCAATAAATCAAGCTTCTGCTTTTCGCTTTTCGCTTTTCGCTTTTCGCTTTTCCTAGAGCCTAGGGCCTGCTCTTCCGAGGACCTACTCTTCCAAGGCCCCCGTTCCCTATTTTCCTAGGGCCAAGCGTTTTGCCGAAGGCTAAAACGCGAAAAGCCGCTGATAAATCAGCGGCTTTTCTAATATGGCGGAGAGATAGGGATTTGAACCCTAGATACGCTATTAACGTATGCCGGTTTTCAAGACCGGTGCTTTCAACCACTCAGCCATCTCTCCGTAAGTGCGGTGGATAATACGGACTTCTAGGATGGCTGTAAAGAAGAAAAACTTTACTTATTGCCTAAGCGGTCACTATCACGCCATTACGGCGAAAATCGGCGCCTATGTCTTCTTTTCAACCAGAAAAGCGTGACATTAATGAAGAAAAGACTGATTTTGCGTCGTCTTCAATAATGTTACCGTGCGCTACGATGATTTTGTCGAATTGCCATTGCTCAACACTTTGGAGAAAACGGTTGAAAGCCGCTTTGTCTTTGATGGTAAAACTCATCTTGAGAAGCGGATGGATACAACGGCCTTTGAAGCCAATAGGTTCAAATACGAATTTGGACATAGCACCTGCAAAGCCTGACTTATTTGGGTTTTCAGGGTAGTTTTGCACCAAATCAGTCACAATCAGCGACGATGAGCGAGAGTGGAAGAATATGGTTTCGTTTAATGAAGGAACCGAAGGCATGGTTTGCCATTCAAGATCATCCTGCCAAACATTCTCCATACCGCGCTGAAGGATATGGTAGTTGGAAAGCGGCACTTTACGTGGAATTCCTGCACTGACGTAAACTTCCGCATCGGGATAAACATCAATCCAGTCTTGCAGCCATTTGCTATGGTGGTTATTGGGGGCAACCAAGTAACGAACAGAACCGAGAGTATTTATCTCTTGTTGTAACGAAGTAGAGATAGCCGTTGGTGAATGTACCCAAAGTTGACCGTCTTGAAGCCGAACAATGGTCATCCTCAAACCCAACTTAGTACCCAACATCTTCATTGAGTCTTCATGAACCCAGATTTCGTCGCCTATCTGTCGCATGCCTTCCCCGCTAGTTAGTTGTTTATATTCAACTTATCTATCTACTAACTATAGTGCCAGAGGGCGCAGCAAAGGCATGCTTTTGAGATCACAGAATCGCCAATCTACATTAACAAATAGATCAGATATAAGGTTTCACTTCTAATAGTGACTCAACAATCGATGTTGCACGAGGTACCACATCTTCCGCTGGGACTAACAAATCCGGAATCATAATCGCCTGGCAACCGGCATCAAGACCCGAGCGCATACCATTGTTCGAATCTTCCAACACCAAGCAATTGGCTGGCGCAATATCTAGTTGGTTGCTCGCCATCAGGTAGCAGTCCGGGGCTGGCTTTCCGTTTTCTACACCTTCGGCGGTTACCATGACATCGAACTGGGAGATGTAGTCGCTACCCGCGAAGTGATGTTCGACCTTATCTCGAGGGGAAGAAGTGACAAGCGCACATTTCAACCCTTTTTGTTTTATCTCAGCAAACAGTTCGTCAAAACCAAGCTTATAGGGAATACCTTTGTCTTGCTCGGCCTTGAACATCGCATTCCTGACTTGGCAGAAGCGCTCTAAATCAATGTCATCACCAAACATTTTTGCCACCCGGCGCTCACACTCGACATCCTGCACCCCGATAAATGACTGGTAGTCAGCATCGGTTATCACCAAGTCTTGCTCTTCGGCGGCATATTGCCAGCAGGCCTTGTACAACCCTTCGGTGTCAAAGATCAGGCCATCCATATCAAACAATACCGCTTTTACTTCTTTCATATCCTTCCTCAAAGTTGTTGTGTGCAGGGAGTTGTCAGCGCTAGGTCATCACATCGTAATTTCCAATCGGTTTCCTTCAGGGTCAAGCACTACGCTCTCGTAGTAGCCATCGCCGGTACGCCGTGGATCATCAACAACGTTATAACCATCTTTGGCTAAACGCGCGGTTAATGCATCGACCTCTTGCTCGGAGCCAACCGACATTGCTAGGTGTATCAACCCAGTAAACTGTGCCATTGGATCATCGGCTGTCATGGGAATGGCATCATTGTGCATGATTTCCAACCGCGCCCCTTTGTCAAAACTCAAGAAATAAGAAGAGAACCCTTTCTTGACATTGACGTACTTCGCATTGGATACCGCATTAAAGTAGGTTTGGTAAAAAGTGCGCATGGCTTCAAGATCACGCACCCACATAGCAACATGTTCAATTTTCATGATATTTCCTCAACGTCATTAACTGGCACTATTCACCGTTGCGAAAGTCGGCAACCGGCTGGTTTGATATACTCATTTGTTCAACTGACACCTTGCAGCCAGCCTGCCTAGGTGCCTGAGCGGCCACACCCACTTGCAACTGCGGAGACCAAGGCAAGCCAAACTTACGGACAAACCGCCACTGTTTACCATCCAGGCTGTAATGCAGTCCGATCATATTGCCCTTGCGGGTAATTCGCAGGTAAGCCTCTGGGCTTTGAAGAACTTCGTTATTGGTATCATCAGACCACCCGTCGGTGACAACCGACACAATCGATATCCCGCCATCCGCACACTTTTCTATGCAGATTTTTGCCCAGCATTCGGCGCTTTCCCGAACCATCAATGCACCAGCATCGAACAATCCAACCAATTGGCAATCCAATTTGGCCTGGAATGTGAAATCACCAGATAAGCGAGTGAAATAAAAGCTTGCAGAATCTGCAATGGTAGACTCGAAAGAACGGATACAATCCGTTTCTCCCTGAGGCTCAATCAATAACTGATCTGAGGTTTGCTCAACGCGCTTTGGCGGGTTATACCATTCAAAGCGCTCAAATAGGGCTTGTTGAGAGTGCGTCATACGTTGATTACCTCGATATCTAGCGCTGCAAAACCGATGACTTGCTCAGGCGTTGCATCAGTCACCACCACATCAAGTCGGTCAGCGGCAACGACTTTGTATGGAGAGCGCTTATTGAGCTTTTGCTGACTCGCCAATACAACAACCCGACGGGACTGGTTGGCCATGGCGAACTTGACCTCAGCTTCAGCCATGTCATCGGCGGTAAGTCCGAATTCACTGTCTAGTCCACACACGCCGAGCACAGCCATATCAGCAGAGATGTTTTCTATCGCTCGCACAGTCATAGCGCCGGTTGCGATGGCACCTGATGGATGGATACGTCCACCCAGCAAAATGGTCTCGATATTTCTCTCGAGCAAAACGGTTGCAACAACAGGTGACGGGGTTATCACTGTAATTGGGCTGTTGACCGGAATGGCATTTGCCATTTTCAATATCGAGGTCCCGCCATCTAGGAACAAGGTGTCGACACTTTCGATTAAAGACTGCAATGAAGATTGGCACCCCGCCAGCCAGGTATCGGCATCTTTTACCCTATCAATGAAAGGCCTCGCGGGAACTGATCCTGCAATGGCTCCCCCTTTTACCCTTTTAAGCGCGCCCTGCTGCTCAAGTGCAATCAAATCGCGTCTGATGGTATCAAGGGAAACCCCTAACTCTTCAGCAGCCTCTTTGGCGATAAGGGTCTTTCCTTGCTGAATTTGCTCCAAGAGCCAATTCTGCCGGGTCACCGGGTTGTTCAAATCAAGGGATGAATCTGCCATAAGCTAATCTCATAACGGTGCGATAGCCTGCATTTTAAACTGCAAAAACCTGCAGATCAATGCAATAAAACGCAAAAACACTTACGAAAAATTATCTTCACTGACCATGGACGTCTAAGTAATGCATTTTTTTGCAAAAAAAACAAACCAACAAAGATATGGAGTGAGTAGCTGATTTATGAAAGCTTGTAATTAGGAAAGGAAGCATCCCAACCGTTAAATTGTCAGGATGCGTCTGAGGAGAAAATATAAAGATTTGAATCAATCAAAAGCGATTTTTCTGAAATGAGGGTTATCGATCTGAACTTCCAGCATTGATATCTCTTCAAGCACTACCAGCTGTGTCGTAACGTCTTCTGTTTTTATCTCAATACATTCCTGTTTGTCTTCGTTCCATTTTGTATCTAATGCGGTGCCGAGCACTTCTTCTCCCGACCTCATGGTCAACTTGATGGGATAACGATACATACAAGCAAGTTCGACATAGTCGGTTTGATGGCAGGTAACCATTTGCGTTCCTTTTCTACTTTGCCTATTAGGCTCACTGGTATTGGGCAGACGTAATGAACTGACCAAATGTTTCACACCAAACAATCACGGTATTGTACTGGGCAATATCAACACTTTCGTCCAACGGCAACATGAATTGATTAAAGGTTTTGATATCACCGACTTTGACCATTGTTGATTTCAGGCGGTTGAAGTCATCTTCTGTTTCAACAAACTCGGGCGATAGATATAGCTTGTAATCTGGCCCGGGCGCTAACTCACCCATAAAGCTGATACTGTCTGTTGCCAAGGCGACCTTGCCCTCTCCCCAATGGAGAAAATCACTGTCTTGACGTTCTTTATCAAAGGTACCAGTAAATTGTGCTTTTGCCTCAACCGACTGGATAGTGGATACCGAAGGTGCCTCCGGCGCAATCAAAATGGGGAGCGCATAAATACCCAACGCAAAACCGATCCCAACCGCTATGATATGCGTTGCCAATAAACCGAAAATTCGCTTCATCCCTGCCTCCTTGCAGCAGCTAACTAAGTGTAATCACATACAATTGAACTATAGCAAAAACAGCAAGGTAGCTATGACTTTGCAAGCAACATTCTACAATCGAGTCTTCGAAGCTAGAGCCTTCTCTAAAAGGCGTAGCATTGCCTGTCGAACAGGCCCCTCGGTATGACGGCGGGTTTGGATCACATCTACGGTGGTTAACCAACCGTCCGGCTCGAAGGCCAGATCCAATACAACGAGTTTTCCCTGCTCAACGAAAGGCGCGGCCAGTCGTTCGGGGACTATCACCCAGCCCAAGCCTTGAGCAGCTAACTCCAATAGCAATTGGTGGTTACTCGCGTACCAAGCTTGAGTGCTAATAGCATAGGAGAACCACAACTCTTTACCACTGGAAGAGCGCTGTACAACCTGCCGGTAATTGCGCAGGTCGCCATCTTTGAGGGCCGTTTTATGGGCCAATGGATGGTCAGGCGATGCTAGGGTCAAAAACCGGTTATAACCAACCGTGGCAAACTCGGTATCTTCCAACATTTTTCCGTCAGAATAGACAACACCAACATGTGCCCGACCTTCACTGACCATGGTTTTGATGTCAAAAGTGGAGGCAGAGATAAGTTCAATATTGGTCATCGGAAACTGCTCACCCAATGTGACAAGTTGCGCTAGTAAAGCAGGTTCGAGAACGCTCTCTTCTATTGCCACCACGAGCTCATGCTCTTGATCAGCATCGAGCGCCATGACTTTTTGGTCCAAGCGCTGTTGCTGCAGCAATATGGCTCGGGCAATCGGCAACAATGCCTCTCCCTGTGAAGTGAGCCTCGGGATATTACTGGAGCGGTCAAACAAGGTTTGATTTAACGCGATTTCGAGGTTCGATACCGATTGGCTAACCCCAGATTGCGCCCGTTTATATTTTCTTGCTGCTGCCGAAAAAGAACCACACTCACAAACGGCGACAAACATTTTCAATTGTTCAAAGCTGTACATTAATAATTGGCCACTTCCTACGTTACCTATTCACCCAGCAAGGCTATCACTATTCGTGATAGCTGCTAACTTTCACCCAAAAAGAACTTTGCTACTCTGCTACCAAAAGAGGTACTGAATACTAGTTTATTCAGGAGTCCCTTACCAACGTAAATAGAATCAGAGTATCAGGATAAATGATAGAAAAGCTCTGAACTTAACACCTGCCGGAGCTACTATGAATATTGACCAAGCGCTTGCTCTCATCCACCGAGGAACAGAGCAAATTACCCCTGAATCAGCACTGATTGAAAAATTACAAAAGAGCCGCCCTTTAGTGGTGAAACTCGGTGCAGATCCTACGGCGCCCGATATCCACTTGGGGCATACTGTTATTTTGAACAAGCTAAGGCAGTTTCAAGACTTGGGCCACAAGGTTGTCTTCTTGATCGGCGACTTTACCGGCAAAATTGGCGATCCAAGTGGTAAGAACACCACCCGCCCACCACTGACGACAGAGCAGGTCCTTGCCAATGCTGAAACCTACCAACAGCAGGTGTTCAAAATCCTTGATCCGAACAAAACCGAGATCGTATTCAATTCACACTGGCTGTCCAAACTTGGTGCAGAAGGCATGCTCAAACTTAGCGCCAGTCAGACTGTCGCCCGAATGCTGGAACGTGAAGATTTCAAAAAGCGCTTTGCCCAGCAGCAACCCATAGGTATCCATGAGTTTATCTACCCGCTCCTTCAGGGATACGATTCAGTGGAATTGAAAGCTGACATCGAACTAGGCGGAACGGACCAGACCTTTAATCTGTTGATGGGCCGAGAACTGCAAAAGCAGTACAACATGGAGCAGCAAGTGGTCATCACCATGCCTTTGCTCGTTGGCCTAGACGGGGTAAAGAAAATGTCCAAATCGGCAGCCAACTACATCGGTATTAGCGAATCGCCGCAGGAAATGTTCGGTAAGCTGATGTCTATATCCGATGACTTGATGTGGAACTACTTTGAATTGCTCTCATTCCGCCATATGGATGAAATCAAACAATTTAAGCGAGATATCGAAACCGGACGTAACCCGAAAGAAGTCAAAGTACTGCTGGCAAAAGAGATCGTCACACGCTTCCACTCCGAGTCAACAGCAGATAAAGCTGAAACCCAGTTCAACCAACGCTTTGCCGCCAAAATATTACCTGACGACCTACAAGCGATAGAAGTTAAGCAGGGCTTGAGTATCAGCCAGTTGCTCAAACAGGCAGGGTTAACCTCGTCAACCTCAGAGGCAATGCGTTTAATCAAGCAAGGAGCTGTAAAGGTAGATGGCGTCAAAATTAAAGACCCAGCCCTAATGCCTTTGCTAGGCGAAGAGGTGTATCAGGTTGGGAAGCGTCGTGCGGCCAAAATACGAGTCATCCCGCAATAGTGCTATATTTCTATAACAAGGCCACCTTCCGGTGGCCTCGATTTATTCTGATAATGCGAGCTTTACTGCCGCTTCCGCATGGATTTTTGTAGTGTCATACAAAGGTACATCGGTATCTTGAGATGAGATTAACAAAGCAATTTCGGTGCAACCTAAAATTACCGCTTCGGCCCCTTGCTCAGACAAGGCTTCAGTGATCCGGACATATTCCGCACGGGAGTCACCTTTAATCACCCCCTTACACAGTTCATCGTAAATGACCTTGTGAATGATTTCCCTGTCTGGCAAGTCAGGGACGACCACCTCTATACCGAATTGCTCGGTTAACCGGTTGATATAAAAGTCTTGCTCCATGGTAAAACGTGTTCCCAGCAATCCGACTTTCTTAATACCATCAGCTTGTAATTCATTTGCCGTAGCATCAGCTATATGGAGCAACGGAATAGACATCACTTGCTCGATATCTTTTGCGACTTTATGCATGGTGTTTGTACAGATCAGCAAGAAATCTGCACCTGCAGCCTCGACGGATTTTGCAGCCACAGACAGAATTTCAGCTGTCGCAGCCCAGTCACCGGCATGCTGGAGCTTCTCGATTTCGTCGAAGTTTACACTGTAAAGCGCCACCTTCGCCGAATGTAAGCCCCCTCGTTCATGCTTAACCCCTTCGTTAATTGCCTTGTAATAGCTGGCTGTCGACTCCCAGCTCATTCCCCCCAGCAGCCCAATCGTTTTCATGGCGTGTCTTTCCGTAATATTTTGCCAAACATATATCCACTATTAGCATTGTTAGATAGCGAAAAACAAGCAATTATAAGACAACCAATACAGACACAAGGAAAGTGCGAGTGATACAACCAGCAAGGTTTCGGGATATCTCAGACATTATTGCCCTTACCGGGCGAGCTATCAGGTCCTGTATTGACGAGCCTGCAGATGTCCAAGATGGGCTTATCGCCAGTTGTGCCGACAGTGTGATGTGGTGGCGGCAGCATCCAGACTATTCAATACATTATGTTTACCGTGTCGATGACGCAGTAGTCGGAACCATTTTGGTCAAAGAGTACTGGAACTTATCCAATTTATTCGTTGACCCTGCATACCATCACCAGGGTATCGCCCGTAAGCTGATCTTAAAAGCCCTTGATGATTGTAAACAGCTCTCCCCCAAGCAAGCGATTCACCTTAACGCCTCAAAGTATGCTGTAAACTTCTACCAAAAAATGGGGTTTGTCCCTAATGGTGAGCCAAGGGACTTACCCGGCGGTTGTTTTCCATTTATCTACAAGTTTCCTCAAACTCCATAAAGTACTAGCGCAACCGACAATCCAAAGGTCACCATCGCAGGCACACCATCCCGCCAGGTATCAAACCATAGGTGGCAGGCAATGGCCCCCATTGAGACAGTAGTTAGCAGCGCTGCCCCAATCAGGGCTGTTGTCGTTGCTGTCGACGCTCCCACCAGCATCGGAGTAATGATCATAATCGCAGATACGAATTCCAATACACCGACTGCGAACATCCAGTGTCGGTTGAGACCATACTTCACGAAGAAAGCTAGCTGGGTAGTAAAAATCATCTTCTGCCAACCTAATATTTTGATCGAACTTGCAAACAAGAAGAAAGCGGCAAGAAGAGAAGTGATGATAGTCTGAGTAATGGTCATGATATCTGCCTCAAAATGTAAACTTGGGACAATCATAAACATTCCAATAGCACTGGATATACAGTTAAAATTGATTACCAAACATTCCAGACTGGAATAGATATGGACAAGCTAGACTGTATTCGCACCTTTACCAGAGTCGTACAACTCGGCAGCTTTACCGCTGTCGCCAATAACCACAACATCACCCAGGGCAGCGTAAGCAAAAAAGTGGCCTGGCTAGAGCAACACCTTTCGATATCACTGCTTCATCGAACCAGTCGCCAATTATCATTAACTGACGCGGGTGAGGCCTATTACCAGCATGCCCTTCGACTGTTGGAAGATCATGATAACTTCGAGGCTAAATTAAAAGGTGAACAACTAAAAGCAAAAGGAAGGCTGGCCTTATCCATGCCAACATCGCTTGGTTTGCACCTCCTTGCCAAACCCATTGCTGACTTCATGGCATTGCACCCAGACGTTGATATCGACCTATCTCTCAATGACCAGCATATTGATCTCTATCGCGACAACGTCGATATCGCTTTTCGCGCTTCTTTCCTTAAGGATTCAGGACTCAAGGCAAAACAGTTGATTGACAACACTATGGTCTACTGTGCCTCGCCAGATTACATAAATCGTAAAGGCTTGCCACGACACGCTAGTGAACTCACGAAACACCACTGCCTAACTTACTCGCTGGCCCACCCTTCAAATGTTTGGAACTTCATCAACCGAGATGGCAAGTCAGAAAAAGTGTCCTTGAGTGAGCATTTTCGCAGCGACAACCCAGAAATGCTGTTGAAAATGGCCACTTTAGGGCAGGGAATCACCTTTTTGCCTCAATGGATGGTTTCCCCTTATGAAAAGACAGGCGAGTTAGTTGAAGTGCTAACCGATTACCAACAGCAGACTATCCCTCTTTATGCCGTATATAAAGCCAGCCAGTCTCAACCTTTTCGCATCAGGGCATTCATCGACTTTATTACAGATGCAATGAAAGCAGAAGGTTGCTGAAACCAGTTGCCAAAGCTTATTGAACACTGTATTAATAGTCTTTTGCACCTCGGAGGTTAACGATGTTCACCATTTGCCAGTTTTTCAAGCGGAGAGCAATTCGACAATACATAAAGACACTCAGCCCAGCGTTGTTGACATCCTATGGTCCCAGAGAAACCTATACCGATGGGCAAATCAATGCCGTGCTCAACGCATCAGGCCTTAGCCTCCGCTATGCGCAATATGCTCACGCTCTTTTTGGCAATCAACACCCAACCCTGCACCAAGAGTTGGCCAATGGCTTATTTGAGGGCAATACCTTCAACGCACTAGATATCATTGCTATTGCCAAGCCCTCTGGTTGGAAAGGAGGGGCCAATACCGACAACCTTTCAAATCATTATGGGCAAAACAGCAGATACTAAGAAGGTAATAATTATATTAATTGGCAATGGGTTATTTTATAGCTGCAAAATACAGAAAGCCTACTGCCTGCCTTAATAGGCACCTAACATATAAAAGCCCAATAATTAATACATACCTATTATTAGATAAAATTAATTTTGGGCATTCACAATAAATAACGCTTTAATGCCACCAGTCTCTTGGCAGGTGATATACCAAATTAAGGTTTATAGTATCACCTTTAAAATTTGCCCCAGAAATCCCAAAGCTATCATCAAATGCTCTAGCCCACTCTACAGAGAGTTCCAGTGCATTACCTTTACTAATACCTATACCGACACCATAAAGAAAATCAGTTTCACTCTCTGATTCAGAGGCAAGCTTTCCTTTTGTGCGACCAACACCAGCAAGTAGATAAGGCTTAATGTACCTATCTATTGGTAGTATTGCTCTTCCCAGAATATTAAAATGATTCTCTGCTTCTATTGATACTCCCAAAATTTCATCGTCTGAGATATTGCCATAACCTCGAAACTCAACGGCAAAATTACTATTAAACTGATAGCCAATAATGACCCCTAAAAGCTCACTATCAAAGGAAGTACTACCAACACCATCGACATCGACTTCGACATCAATAAAAGAGGCGCCGATACCTAAATACATATGCGGTTCTACCTTATCAAAATGCCTAATTCCAAAATCTGCACTGGCACTGAAAGATATGAGCAATAGAACAAATAGAGCGCTGATTTTTTGATAAATCATCTTCATTTTCTTATCATCCTTGTTATTGGTATGCATATATATTTATATTGGTTAGAACCCCTTTTTGCCAATTTACGGATCAGAAAAAATCATTACTTCACATTTCTAAAGAAGGCACATTCCTGCTTTAGCATATTCACCGTTGTTATGATGACATCCTTTGATAATAGGAAGATGAACTGAGCACTCCCACCGTGTCCTTATATTGATATTTTTAGTCTTTATGTTTGTAATGGGCATCCAATCATATCCCTACAATGGCTTCCGACATTAACAACAGCTAACAGGAGCCTTGATATGCCTTTCCAAACTAAAATGACAACAGAGTCAGCGGCATCAATTACTTCGAACTCCACACGCCTGCCTATCAGCTTGGTGGTTGACGAAAATCACCCAGCCTACCAGTGGGCCAAGAAACAATCAGACTCAGTCAATGCTTTTGGCCACATAGGTACCCATATTGACTGCTACACCAAAGTACCGCAGTACAGCCATTACACCACCGGTACCATTGTGGTCGACTGCACCCAGACCATGCCCAGCATTGATACTATCGAGAAGCTTGATATTGCTGGAAAGTCTCTGGTGCTATTTACCGCAAACCTTGAGAAAAACAGCTACGGCACACCGGAGTATGGCAAAGCGGATACTACACTCGATAGCGATGTGCTCGATGCGATCCTCGACAAACGACCAGCATTCATTGTCATTGATAGCTACGGGATAGGAGCACACGGTGATGAGCACATCAGCTTCGACAAGCGTTGTGAGGATAATGACTGCTTTGTGATTGAGAACGTGGTGTTGAACCAGCAGACGGCAAGCAATCTCACCCAGCTTGATATTCAGTTTGACGTAACAGGTGCCTCAACGGGTAAACGCTGCGAAGTCACAGCCGTCCTGAGCAATATGGAGCAGCAATAATGGCAGTAACACTTAAGCAATCACTATTGGCGAAAACAACCACGCCCTTTAGGCTGGTTGGCATGGAATGGCTCAACGCCCAGACCATGAGCTTAAAGCTGCAACCCGAGCAGCCTTATCCTTATCGAGCTGGGCAATACTTAACTTTGCCGCTTCCAAGCAGCCAGAAAACGATGCCGTTTTCAATCGCCAGCCGGCCTAGCAAAGAAAGGTTGGATCAAAACAGCGATCATATCGAAATACAGGTTGGTGGTGTTATGCCCGATTCGGAACTGGCCGTTGATATCAGGCAATTTCGCACCCAGTGGCTAAACCAGCAGCCCTTGTATCTCGGCCAAGCTGCCGGAGAGGCTTATTTCCGCGATACTGGCAACTCCGTCATCATCGTTGCCGGTGGGTCGGGATTTAGCTATGCCAAAAGCATCGTCTATGAAGCCTTGTCACTGCCAATAGCGGTCGATATCACCTTGTACTGGGGTGCAAAAACCATTGCCGACTTGTATGAACACAACACAATGGTAGCGCTTGCCAACCAGCATCCGCATTTTCACTATGTGGCTGTTGTTGAGAAGCTTCCCCAAGGTAACTCATGTAGCGGTAATGCAGTCGAGTTGCACCAAGGTCAGTTGCTAGATATCTTTTTTGCCAACCAAGACTTGCAGGCCCATCAAGATATTTATATCTGTGGGCGTTACCAGATGGTCCAATCGGCTTATCGGAAAATGGTGGAAACCAATCCTGAATTAGCCAGCCGCATTTACTCAGATGCACTTCCACCCGTTCACAAAAGATAAAAACAGAACCTACTAACAAAGAGGTAAGGTATTACCTTGCCTCTTCTGTTGTCTCTAGCAACTCCCCTCATAAAACACCTTACTCTGACTTTCTTTCACCACCCTAATTCAAT
Organism: Photobacterium rosenbergii; assembly: GCF_003026455.1. Taxonomy (GTDB): domain Bacteria; phylum Pseudomonadota; class Gammaproteobacteria; order Enterobacterales; family Vibrionaceae; genus Photobacterium; species Photobacterium rosenbergii. The sequence goes on along the minus strand of NZ_PYMB01000016.1, from coordinate 89,965 downwards.
TTTTCGCTCATACGAACCATAAGCAGAAATGTGAGGCCAAGACAAAAATCTTAGGAAACGGGACATAATTGCCCACTATAGGGAAGATAGCAGCGGGCTTTTCGATGAATATGGACCCATCAAAACCAAGCACACAAAGGAACAGCCATGCATCACCCAAAAATTACCTTCATCGGGGCCGGTTCGACTATTTTCGTCAAGAACATCCTTGGCGATGTTTTCCATAAACCTGCACTAAAAGGGGCTGACGTTGCCTTGATGGATATCGACCCTGTCCGCCTTGAAGAGTCTCAGATTGTTGTCAGCAAATTGATGGAATCTGCTGGTGCAACGGGTAACATCCATTGCTATACCGATCAGAAAGAAGCATTGAAAGGGGCTGATTTTGTTGTCGTCGCCTTCCAGATCGGTGGCTATGAGCCTTGCACGGTTATCGACTTCGACGTGTGTAAGAAGCACGGCCTAGAGCAGACTATCGCTGATACTTTGGGCCCTGGCGGTATCATGCGCTCACTGCGTACGATTCCCCACCTGTGGCAGATCTGTGAAGACATGACAGATGTCTGCCCACAGGCCACTATGTTGAACTACGTCAACCCAATGGCAATGAACACCTGGGCGATGTACGAAAAGTATCCACACATCAAGCAAGTTGGCTTGTGCCACTCGGTGCAGGGCACTGCTGAGGAACTCGCCCGCGATTTGGACATCGATTATAGCGACCTTCGCTATACCTGTGCTGGTATCAACCACATGGCTTACTACCTGACGCTGGAGAAGAAAACCGAAAGCGGTGAGTACGCCAGCATCTACCCTGACCTGCTAGAAGCTTACGAAATGGGACAAGCACCAAAACCGAACATCCACGGTAACCCTCGCTGCGAAAATATTGTCCGTTACGAAATGTTCAAGAAACTGGGTTACTTCGTTACCGAGTCTTCTGAGCACTTCGCCGAGTACACCCCATACTTCATCAAGCCAAACCGTTCGGATTTGATTGAGCGCTACAAAGTGCCGTTGGACGAATATCCAAAACGCTGCGTTGAGCAGATTGCCAACTGGAAAAAAGACTTGGAAGCCTTCAAGCAAGCAGAGCGTATTGAACAAAAAGAGTCCCATGAGTACGCCAGTACCATCATGAACGCTATCTGGACCAATACCCCAAGCGTGATTTACGGCAACGTGAAGAACGAAGGGCTGATTGACAACCTGCCACAGGGTTGCTGTGTCGAAGTTGCTTGCCTTGTTGATGCCAATGGTATCCAACCTACTGCTGTAGGTAAATTACCTAATCACCTAGCAGCCTTAATGCAGACTAACATCAACGTCCAGACGCTACTGACAGAAGCAATCCTGACCGAGAACCGCGATCGCATTTACCATGCCGCCATGCTAGACCCTCACACTGCGGCAGTGCTTGGCATTGAGGAAATCTACGCCTTGGTTGATGAACTAATTGAAGCACAGCAAGACTGGTTACCAAACTGGATCTAATCCAAGTCTTTGCAGCCCTAACTCACAAGCCTCTAGAGGCGAGATAACAAGAAGCAAACGCATGCCAAGTGGCAATAAACCACTTGGCATAGACCCTACGTGAAACAAACAATAATTGCCTTTCCTACAAAAAGCAGTAAAACAGGGAAAAGGAAAAAGGAGCTTTTATGAGCGTCTCAATGAACACCAAGTTAAGCTACGGCTTTGGTGCGTTCGGCAAGGACTTTGCCATCACCATCGTCTATATGTACCTGATGTTTTACTACACCGATGTCGCCGGGATCTCTGCCGGTATTGTCGGTACCATCTTCCTCGTCGCCAGGATCTGGGATGCAGTGAATGACCCCATCATGGGCTGGATAGTCAACAACACCCGCAGCCGCTGGGGAAAATTCAAGCCATGGATCCTCATCGGTACTATCGCCAACTCTGTTGTGCTTTACTTGCTATTTAACGCCCACTATTTTGAAGGCCCTTGGCTTATCGCCTACGCAGCGGTCACTTACATTTTATGGGGCATGACTTATACCTTAATGGATATCCCATTCTGGTCGCTGGTACCTACCCTAACGCTGGATAAACGTGAACGCGAAGAACTGGTTCCCTACCCTCGCTTTTTTGCTAGCTTAGCCTGGGTGGTCACCGCTGCCATTGCTATGCCATTTATCAACTATGTCGGTGGCGAAGACAAAGGCTACGGCTTCCAAATCTTTACCATCTTGCTTATTGCCTGCTTTGCGGTATCAACCTATATCACGCTGCGCAATGTTAAAGAACGCTACTCTACCGCCCAGCTTGACGACCAACCGGTACAAGAGAGGATCTCCCTCAAAGAAATGGTTGGCCTTATCTACAAAAACAGCCAGCTGAGCAGTGTGTTGTGCATGGCGCTAGCCTATAACCTGGCCACCAATATCATTACAGCCTTTGCCGTCTACTACTTTACCTATGTCGTGGGTAACGAAGCACTATTCCCTTACTACATGGCCTATGCAGGTATCGCAAACCTAATCACCCTGGTGTTATTCCCGAAACTTGCCGGTATGTTCTCACGCCGCGTGCTATGGGCCTGTGCTTCCGGATTCCCAATCCTCGGTAGCCTGGTGCTGATTTATGTCGGTATGTACGACCCACAGAGCATCATTTTGATTTCAACTGCCGGTGTATTGCTACAAATCGGTACGGCACTATTCTGGGTACTTAACGTAATCATGGTTGCCGACACCGTTGACTATGGAGAATACAAACTGGGTGTTCGCTGCGAGAGTATTGCCTACTCGGTACAAACCTTGGTGGTAAAAGCAGGTTCAGCCTTTGCGGCCTTCTTCATCGGTATCGCACTGACCGCAGTCGACTATGTACCCAATGTCGAGCAGAATGCTGATACTGTGTTTGGCATGCAGTGCATCATGATCGGCTTGCCTAGCTTCTTCTTTGCCATTGCCCTGTACATCTACTTCCGTTATTACAAACTAAACGGCAAGTTGCTCAACGATGTCCAGCACAAGCTAATGCAGAAATATGGCGATGAAGAGCCAGAAGCTAGCGATACGCTGACACCGGAACCACAATTGGCACAAGAAAGTCGCTAGCTCATTCGCCTTAGCCAAAAAAACAAAGCCCGCTGTATGCGGGCTTTCGCTTCTTTGCGCCTAGCTTATTAGCCAGTCACGTTCTCGATGAAGGTTGCTAATTCATCGACAGCTTGCTGGTTCGACGATTGCACAATCACTTCTGTTCCCTGGACCAGCGCCAGAGTCTGTAGCTTGAATAGGTTTTTGGCTGTTGCCGCTTTTCCGTTGGAAACGACTTCAATGTCTTCGGCATATTTCTTCGCGGCTTTGACGAACTTGGCGGCAGGCCGAGTATGAAGGCCGTTCTCTGCGGTAATAAGCGCTTTTTTCTGGTACATAATCAAACTCCTTGGGTATCTGTTTGATTTTGTAACGCTTATAGCCTGTGATTTCTGGGATATCCGCTAAAGATAAACACAAAAAAGCCATGATGATTCCCAAAATGGGATCTAATCATGGCTCTATCATGCAATAGCGGAAAATGGATGATTTATCGTTTGATAGCACGCACGCGGAACGAGCGGCCCTTCATCTTGCCATTTTCAAGCTTCTTGAGGGCAACACGTGCCACATCGCTCTTCACAGCTACATAGGCAACCATATCGAAGACATTGATCTTACCGACCTGATCGCCTCGAATGCCTTTGTCACCCGTCAGCGCCCCCAAAATATCCCCTGGGCGAACTTTCTGTTTTTTACCACCCATGATCTGGAGCGTGGTCATTGCAGGGCGGAAGGTTGGTTGGTTTAGCAAAGACTCAGATGGCAATTCAGCACCCACGATATCTCGCTCGAGGTAATCCTCCAACAGCGCAACCTTGTAGTGCTCTTTGTCACTGAAGAACGAACAAGCAACCCCTTTGCTTCCCGCACGGCCGGTACGGCCAATTCGGTGAACGTGTACTTCTGTATCACGTGCTAGGTGGTAGTTGATAACACAATCCAACGCTTCGATATCTAGGCCACGTGCCGCGACATCGGTAGCGACCAGTACCGAAGTACTCTTGTTGGCAAAACGAACCAAAGTCTGGTCTCGTTCACGCTGCTCAAGGTCACCGTGCAGTGCCATCGCACTGAAACCATACATATCTAGGTCATCAGCAACTTCCTGGGCTTCGCGCTTGGTATTACAGAACACCACTGAAGACTCTGGCTTGTGCAGAGAAAGCAGCAGGCGAAGCGCCGTCATACGGTCTTCATTGCTCTCTACATGGTAAAAATGCTGATCGATAGTGCTTTCATCATGGGTAGACTCAACCTTTACCATTACTGGCTTGTGCATGATTTCGCGTGCGATCGATTCAATTTGCTTAGGGTAAGTCGCACTGAAAAGTAGTGTCTGGCGGTCAACTGGTGCCGCATCAACAATAGCATCAAGCGCGTCTTGGAAACCCATTTCCAGCATGCGGTCAGCTTCATCCAATACCAGCAAATTCAGTTCATCAAGAGACAGGAAGCCTTTGCGCAAATGCTCTTCTACACGACCTGGCGTACCTACGATAATATGGGCGCCATGCTCCAGGGAGCCGATCTGAGGACCAAATGGCATACCGCCGCAAAGAGTCAGGACCTTGATGTTGTGAATGGATCGCGCCAGCTTACGGATCTCTTTCGCTACCTGATCGGCCAACTCACGGGTCGGACACAAAACCAGCGACTGGATGCGGAAACACCTTACATTAAGGTGCTCGAGTAGGCCCAAACCAAACGCTGCCGTTTTACCTGAGCCTGTTTTGCCCTGGGCAATTACATCTTTACCTGCCAGAACATGCGGTAGGCTCTGACTTTGGATAGGGGTCATAGATTCATAGCCAAGGGTAGCCAAGTTGGCTTCCAGCTCAGGTTTCAGGTTCAGGGTAGAAAACGCGTTGTTGCTCACGGGCAAAGTCCTGTCATTAAAAAACACTGGCAACACTGGCGAAAATCACTGTCTGTCTCACCCCGTTACCGCAAGGGATGCGACACTAACAGCCTTGCAGTAAAAAAGATAGACTTCAGCTATTAAACTCGTTTCTTTTTCGCCATTCTGACCCCATCACGGATATTCAGACCCAGTAAGGTTGCATTCGCTGCACCGGCAATCAATTCAAGTCCCTGCAACCGCCAATACCAAACATCAAACTGACCGGCTGCCGACCATTGTGCCAGCACAACCGCAGCAGGCAGCAAAATTAGAGCTCCGTTAGCAGCCGCTAGCTTCATTCTTAGCTGCTTGGTCGCCAATGCCCCTTTCGCTTTGCCAGGATATAGTTTCGCCGCAGAGATCCCCGTAGCCATCATCGCAGGGATAAGCCCCCCCACCCCATAAAGGATGGCTTGTTTCACTGCCGCGATATGAACACTGTCGCCAATTAAATCAACGACCACACTGGTGGTAAAAAAAGTCACAATCAGCAAAAAGGCCAAACCACCAGCAAGACGGTGAACCCATGCCAGTGTCTGTCGGTTTGCAGGTTTTGTCATTTGCGCTTGGGTATTCATCTTGGCTTCCTGAGTCACTATGTGTGTTGTAGCTAACCTTACAAAACAACAATTGCAATTGCAATTGTTGTACCTGCAATTATCTTGACCTCATGCTCAAAAAGGTACTGGAGGAGCAACCCAAAGCGCGCGACATCGAACCATTCCACTTTTCGAGCAAGAAAAACAAATAGGCAAGTTCGATACAAAGCACACATATAATATTTTTATTTATCACTCAGACATATCAAAGCAACAAAAGTCATTTTAATAAAAGAAAAATCATCAAATATCTTTTCGCTTTATATTTTTACAAATAACAAACCCTGAACTTGTTATATTTACAATTCATAGGGTCAAACAGTGTCAATAAATTAAATTGTAATCATCAGAAATAAATTTGGTTTACACCTTGTTAAAAACGACAGTTTTAGTGGTTTATCGGCTATATTTATGGACAATAACTTTGAAATAATGATCACTCAAAATAGCTTTAGCCTCCTTGTTTATCCTAAACAAAGCAGCGTATTATTTTATGTAAATGAACGATGCTATATAAAAACCATGTAAAGAGGCCAAACTATGAACCAAGAATTTAATGCCAATGAAATCTTCATCATGGCAGAACAAATAGAAATCGAGGCTTACAAATTTTATCTGAAAGCTGCAGAAGAAACACCAAAAGATGAAGATAAAGCATTTTTGAAAAAACTGGCTAGCTTTGAGGTTGAACATCAAAACCTATTTTCAGAAATGCGAGAGAAACTCTCTGTTCAAGAAAAAACCGAACTGACATTCGACCCTAACAACGAAGCTGAAGACTACTGTCGTTCATTTGCCAGAATGCAAAACATCGTCAAGAAAAATGTTGATTTTACCAATATGAAAGAGATTCTTCTCAATGCCATTATGATCGAGAAGGACACCATAGTGTTTTACTCTGGCATGAAGAAATTCGTTTCAGAAGCTTTTGGCAAAGGTCGCATTGATGAGTTGATCCATGAAGAACTGCGCCACATTGATATCCTCACTAAGCAATATGACTCCATCACTGCCACTGCATAATGCTAGGTAGTTAAAGGAAATTTAAAAGCAATGGTTGCAGCTTCAACTATTGCTTTTGCTGTCGTTGAGGGGGGATGTATCTACAACCGCACCTTCCTTATAGCACCTTGTATTCCCAACTCAACTCAGCACCAGATCGGGCGATCATGATAGACACTGAACAATGCGTTTCAAACGTCATCTCGATGGCTTTCTCTATCGCTTTATCCGTTAAACCACTGCCCGACATTTCAAATTCAAAGTGCAGTTTGGTAAACACCTTCGGTGGAGTCGGCGCTTGCTCGGCACTAACAACAACACGGCAACTATCAAGCGGCTGACGCTGTTTGGCCATAATGCTGGTTACGTCAATCGATGCACAACTCGCCGCCGCACTCAACATCAACTCCATTGGTGTTTGCGCGCTATCGGTCCCACCAAATTGGGTTGGGGCATCGGTAATTACTGCATGGCCCTGCTCCACAGTGCTAACAAAACACTTTCCGTGTACCCAACGAGTTTCAATCTTCATTTGTATATTTCCCTATTGAATTAACAGTGATATAAATAAATTAAATTTTGTCTTACAAATACCAATTATCGTCAATTAATTCAACACTCTATATCAAAGGAAGATCATGATCACAGAAGGATTCGATTTTATTGCCGTGATGTTCGGCTTATGCGGTTTACTCGTCTGGTTAGAGCAGAGATACCCCAGCCAGTTGTTCAAATGGTTCCCCAGTATTGTCCTTGTTATGTTCGGCTCAATGGCCCTTTACACCTTTGGCATGTGGGAGATGACCCCCGAGGTGAAAACGGCTCGGGCAACCGTGCGAGACAATGCCATTCCGGCCATGCTATTTCTCATGTCACTCAGCTTTAACCTTAGCGTGATTCGCAAACTCGGGGCGCGTTTAATTATTCTTTTCCTCGCCTCAACCGCCAGTATCATGGCTGGCTTTATAGTAGTGCATAGCTTAATGGGCGGCTTCTTGAGTGATGAAACCCCACTTACTTTCGGTGTCATGTCAGCCGGCTGGACCGGTGGTACCCAGAACTTCGTGGCAGTTAAAGAGGCGCTATCAGTCACTGACTCAGCCATGGCCTACACCCTGCTTATGGGAGCACTATGTTATACCGTCTGGTTGATCATGATAGTGGCACTAAAGCCAATGAAGGAGCGCTTCAACGGGGTATTAAAAGCAAATGACAACGGGCTGGATGAAATCCTATCGAAGCTCGGCTCACTAGAGAAGAAAGAAAAACCCGACCTGCAGGCTATCCTGCTCATGCTCGGTGTTGCTTTGGTTATCTCTTCTATTAGCCGTCACCTCGGCCAAGCAATTGCCTCTATGGGGCTTTTGAACCCAATGATTTGGGCAATAATTATTTCCTCATTGCTGGGTATCCTTGCCGCACCGACCGCGCTCGGCAAAATGGCCGGAGCCAATGAAGTTTCCGGGGTTATGCTATATGTCGTTGTAGCTCTGATCGGGGCTGAAGTTAACTTGAGCGCCATTGGCCAAGCGCCGATGTATATCATGTCCGGCTTTATGATCCTGGCCGTACACGGTGTTTTGATGCTCATAATCGGTCGGATGATGAAGATGAACCTGCACCTGATTGGGTTGGCCTCTATTGCCAATATCGGCAGCGCTCCTTCTGCCGCCGTCGTCGCCGCCGCTTATGATAAAAACCTGGTACCTGTTGCGGTAATCATGGCACTGATTGGCTCAATGATAGGTTCATTTGTCGGCTTAACAGTTAGTGAAGTCATTGTGTTGATGAGCTAGTCACTCAACTATCCACCAGGGGCCTGAAGTATGCGTATTTCAGGCCCTTTCTTACGTCTGTAGGGCAGATGAGTACATGAAAAGGGCTAGTTACCTTAACTCAATTTTGGACAGAATCTTCTTAGAGTAAAAGTTCGAAATCAGCTAGATAGCATCCTTGAGCCAATATTACTTAGATACAGATCCATTTATCGAACAAATTATAGGCATCGCTATGCATATGTATTAATATTGTCAGAAATGTCGACTGATGGGCTAAATTTATGGAAAAAACAACACTAGCATTGATGCTAATTGCGGTCTTAACTTCATGCACTACCTCACCTCAACACAAGATTTCCGACAGTTCTACTATCGCTGAATTGGCTGAATACACATGGCATAGTACCGAAGCTGGTTTAATTTCATTATACCGCTTGAAGTCACCAATCATCGATAGTGATTATGCGCGAGAGTTCAACATGTACTGGTGTGTAAATAGTGATGAATACAACCGTGAGCATATAAGATATATTTTTTCTAAACGATGTAATCAACGTAATGGCATAGTAAAAAGATCGGACATCAATTGGTGCGTAAGTGAAAACGAAGATATACCGTTATTTGGTTACAAAGTTGGTAATGGAAGACTACACGAACCAGAAGCAAATTGTGGCCCACGATCTGGTGGTTTCACCGATATTGGATTAATAACTTATGAACCGCCATCTAAAGCAAATGCCGAAAATTGGAAAAAATTTACGAAAGCTAAAGGTTACCGCACAGACGAAGAACTTAAAACTCAAAGGGAAATTACTCAAGCAAAAAATGACGCCATGTTTAAAAAGGTAGAAAGAAATGGCCAAGTCATACTTGAGTCCTCAGGGCAACGCGTTTGCCGTGAAGATAAAGGTTATTTTTATAGTGGTATTATTCAAGACGTAAACAGACCTAAAAGTGAAATCTTAGTATATTTAGATAACGTAACTGTTGGGAAAAACACCACTATTGTACCTTCCGGTTTCACACCGCATGCCCGTTGGTCATCTGCATATGAATGGCAACTTTGTATTCTAAAATGGGACGGTTATAAAATCACGTCATCCATGAACTAATGATAAATTTCCAAATAACTAAGTGAGCATTTCTACCCACATTCAGATAAACAGCAATCTTTGTTATTGATGTAGATTGATATAACTTCTTATACGGACGCCTAGGCATTACTGGTTAGTATAATTTCTGACTTGAGATATAAAGGGGCGTCCAAGTTTGTCTCTTGGAGATACGACTGAATGACTAGGTGAGCACGTGTTCTGGCGGGACGTTTAACTAACAAAGGGGGAACTCTGTGTTACGAAGTATCAACTGTGAAGGTTCTGGACATAACGGTCTAAATTACTTGAACTAAGTCACTTCTACCCTTAAACGAAAAGACAGTTTTCCCCCTCCACCTAGCCTAAATACCACTGCTCAACTCGATGTGTTTTCTCAGTTGCGAAATAGTTAGCGGTGGTTGGGTTCTATGGATCATCGCATGACAGTTTGGGCACACTGGTACAAGGTCATTAATTGGATCGACAATATATTCTTTTTGAATATCTGCAAGAGGAACTAGATGGTGAACGTGTATAAAACCCTCCCCTATATCCCCATATATTTCCTTAAAGTCGAAGTCACATACTTTGCAGGTTGAGCCATGGTAAGCTATGCAAGCGGCTCTTGCTTTTGCATTTCGTTCAAAAGAGTTTACGAATATCGTCTTTGACACACCTTCCAAATATTCATTCGGTTCTATAACTTCTTCAGGTAAAGTATCTTTAATTACGGAGTCAGTGGCATACCAACAACCAGCAATATGTGTAAGACTTTTTTTAGTTAACGTTTTCTCAAACCCTTTAATTTTTGCTGGCCCAATACCAGCCTTATCTCGGTTTGAGTTGGAGTAGATTAACGGGAAAGTCATCAATTGATAACCTTCTTCTTCAATTAGCCTTATATGCTCTCTTGACTGATCGTATCCAAGAGCTTTTTTACCACGAGTATCAATACTCCAATCTTCACTTAAGATTAGCGTTGTATTCCCATCTGTATATCGATCCCACGCACCAAAAATGATGATTTTTTGTTCATCATTTATGAAAGACCAACTCCATGTCCAGTTTTTGCATGTCGCTCCGTGCGATAGGATAAATTTCTTTCTACTCATCGATAGTTTCCAACACCAGTAACACTTAAGCTTTGCAAACTACTCAACTCTAGCAAAGAAAACTCAACTATTCCTCACGAAATAATAGATGTCCATCAACTCCAGTGAAAACCAATTATCTAGGTTCGATGATAATTAGGAAAAATATGGCAAATTGCTATCCTTACTAATTTGATCCCAAAGTACACTGACTTGAAATTGGACAAATCTGAGTTAGATATTTTAGTAATTTAAAAGATTACGGATAATAGGAAGCATGGAAAAGTAACGCTTGAGCTCAAGGGCGGCACAAAAAGTTGTGTCGAGCGCTACGAGGCTTTTGGGTGTTCCCTAGAGCGAATGGTTAGTACGTCGCGACCTATATCAGGAAACTGTAGCTAATCCGATGGACAGGCTGACTCAGGCGCCGAGTTGATACCGCTCCAGCTCAATGACATAGCACTCGCTAAACCTCAGGCATCAAGTAGCCTTTACCGACGGAGCACCGCGATCCATCGCCCCAAATTTAACAAGCTTGTCAGCGAGGCGGCGACATAGGTCAGCGCCGCCGCCTTGAGAATTTTCTCTGCATGCTCCAGATCACCATCGTACAGGTAGCCGCCTCTCTGCAGGATCGGCAGAGCCTTGCCATAGCTAGCATCGAACTCAACCGGAAGAGTCACCAGATGCACCAGAGTACTTAGTGCCATTGAAACAATACCAATCATTATCGTTATCGCTCCCGCTTGCGGCAGGCGGGTTAGCATTAGAACTAGCGGAGCAGCCAATAGCATCATTCCGGCAATACGCTCGCCGACCATGGCAGTCTTAACGAGTTTCTGCCGCGCCAGAAACAAGGACTCTCCACGTGAATCCTGAATGGCATGCCCCACTTCATGGGCGGCCACAGTCACTGCCGTCAGCGAATAGCCTGAATAGTTTTCCGGCGTCAGACGTACAGCCTTGGCGACCGGATCATAGTGATCACCGGCAGAGGTTTCCTCTACCTCGACGTTACTCAAACCGAAGCTATCCAAAAGATGGCGAGCAAGTTCACTACCACTACCCTGCTTGAGATAGCGATCAGCCGGCTGACTGTACTTTTCCATCACATGCTTGACCCACAGGCTAGGCAGGAAGACGCATATCGCGATTATGAGTAATATGACTATCCAGAACATTTAAATCAGTATGCCATGAGCAATTGTTTAACTACTAAATATTATACGCATAGAAATGAGCAGCAGATGCTTGCCGACAATAGGCTGGACTCGAAGATGGACAAAATGAGTTAGTATACTTACCCTAACTCATCAGATCTAAGCAAAAAGGAGGCTTTCAGTTTCGATCTCGGTACTCCGACTGTGTATCAGATTCATGACACGCTGACATGTCCAGCGGTTAATCCCACCATGCTATCTAATAGCTAACTTGGGAAAAACATCATCAGCAGCCGTCATATATTTTTGTGATTTCATGATCTAGCAAGTTACCTGTAATATCCCCATCTTCATTATTATGTGGCCTTGGCAACTTAATGAACAGGTAACATCCATGCTTGGAAAGCTTACTTAAGTCTTCACTCGACTTGATGTCATCCCTAAGTGAGACAAATAGGCTGTTATCTGTAACAGAAAGCAGGCTATAACCACTAACGTCCATCGCCTTTTCCACATCTTCTTTCTTCAGGTTCATATGACCAAAAATGACATACAAGTCGGTTCCAGGGATCTGCGTTCTTTCCAAGGTATATTCCATACCATGCATTATGGCCTTGGATCTTACCATTTCATCAGCCGCCCTGAATGCGGCAACAAAGCCGTCAAGTGCCGCTATGCGGGAGTCTGACGATATATTTAAAAAGCGCGGAACTGCAGTGACTGCAATAATGCCCAGAACGACGATCACAATGATCATCTCGATTAATGTAAAACCACGCGAAAGATGCCTCATAAATAATCCCTATAAAAAAACAGTCAACGATATGCTACTATATGCATTGTTATTGCGCCGCTGAATTATATGGGTTGCTTATGATTTTGCCAGATGGCATCCACCTGTTTAATGTATGCCTTTGTAGAATATTAACATTTTGAAACAAGTGTAAGTTTAGCTAGGCATTTTGCTGCTGTTAGTGCGTTCTAAAGAGACTTATTAAATGACTTATAGCTCTGACAACTTATAGTAAAAGCACTATTTTTCATTCTCTTATGGCACAACTCTTGCTCTATTGATGTTTTCGCCCAAATTGAGAACACAATAATGAGAAAATATAAAAAAACCACAATCGCTGCGTTGCTATGTGCACCAATGATGGTAAACAGCGCACCTTTATTGATCAAAGACGCCTCTCTGATTATTTCGATGGAATCGACCGATAAAGACCTGACGGGAAGGCTCTATGAAAAAGATATTCTGGTTGAGGATGGCCAAATCAAAGCCATTGGCAAAAATTTAGTCGCTGACAATGCAACAGTTGTTAATGCCAGTGGAAAAATAGTGATGCCGGGGCTTATCGATGTTCATAACCATTTGTGGCAATCGACCATCAGAGGGTGCGGTATCGACAAAAATGTGAAAGATTGGCTACCTCCTTGTGTTTTTCCTATCTCGTTTAATTACCAACAAGCCTATGATGCCGTGACTTTGAGTACCTTAGATCTCATTAATACCGGTGTCACAACGGTTGTTGATTGGTCACATGCCTACAATGCCAAGTTTGTTGAAGGTAATGTACAGGCATTGCAGGACTCGGGGATGCGTTATGTGTATACCTACAATTTGAATCCGCTCAATAATGCCCACGCAAAAGTGACTAAAGCGCAGGTAGACAAGGATACTCTCGGTACATTCCATCTGGCTTCACACCCTGCTGGCTACATGCAAGATACTGTGCAGAATGCCGTTGATATGGCAAAGGAAATGGAAACCACACTGAACTTCCATTATGCGGAAAACAAAAAAGATCGATTAGATGAGCAGACTGCAACATTGATAAACACCAATGCAACGGATGTACGCTTGGTTCTGAACCATGTGGTTGATGTCAATGATGAAGAAATAGACATGATGGCAAAAACCGGGGCCAAGGTCAGTTACAATGCCTTGAGTAATATGCGTTTGGCCTCAGGGGTCGCCCCAGTTGAGAAAATGTACAAGGCCGGTATCGATATCGGTATGGGATTGGATGGTGGAACATCCGATAACTCAAATTACTTTGCCTTGATGAAAGCAGCCATCGGCCTACAGCGCGCATATCATCAAGACCCATCGGTGTTCCCGACAGTAGAAGATGTATTGTATCTATCAACAATGGGTGGCGCTAAAGTGATAGGAATGGAAGAGAAGATTGGCTCGCTGGCTGTAGGGAAACGGGCTGATTTAATCATCCTTAACCCTGCAACTACCAATATGGGCGTCAACCATGATGAACTGGCTCAGATTGCTTTCAATGCAGAACCGGTCAATGTCGAGTATGTAGTGGTTGAAGGCAACATACTCAAAGATAAAGGCCAATTACCAATCAGTGAGAAGGACTTCCATGCCCTATTGGAGCGTAACGAAAAAACGGTCCAGTTGCTGAAAAAAGGTAATACCAACAGTTAAATTTAGCAGTTATTGCTATCGCAAAAAGCGGCTCAGTTATTGAACCGCTTTTTGCCTTTGAGGTCAGAGATAAAACGATTACAGCTCGGACAATTGATCAGAGAACCAAATTTTACGCTGGAAGCGAGGGTTCTTCGATGACATGTCAATCTTGTAAGGGTTAGTCTCTTCAGATCGCTGTGGTAAGTTCAGGATCTTGCACAACTCTTGAGCCAAAAATTTCTCAATTTTCAGTACAACCATTTTCTTGCGCAAGCGGCCTTGCTCATCACGGTTCAGGATAGTTGGCATTGTGTTCAGCGTCAGAATCTCACCCAGAGCAGGGTCAGACATACGCTCACGGCCCTCGGTACTTGCGTAGAAGTGTGAGACGGTGAATACCATGCGCTCAGGCTTTAACTGTTGAAGGAACTGACAAGATTTAACGACTGTGGAGCCAGTACGTACCATATCGTCAAATAGCACAATACTCGGGTTGTCCAGACCTTCGAAGGTATCTTCACTTTCTGCGTGCAGAGTGATTTCTACCTTGCGTTCAGCAGTACGCTCTTTGTCCAACATGATGAACTTAGCCTTGGTCAAACCAAGTGTGTTGTACATCTCTTTTACGAAGTCGCGAGCACCTTTGTCTGGAGCACAAAGAACAAGCCCCTCACCTTCAGGTCCGTAACTCAAGATATTTGAGTTCAACAAGTAGTGTGCGTAAATCTTATAAGGAATGAGATTGAAGAAACGGCCACCGAACACTTCGCTAAACATCTTCTGTACCGAAACAGAATGGTTATGCACCGTCACGACATCATCAACACCAGCCAGCTTGAGCATCTGTGCGTAGAGCTTAGAGGTAAAAGGTTGGCCATCAAACTTCTTGATGTCGGACACATCTCGCTCTGTGCTGGTATCACCCAAGTCAGCGCGAGGGCCGCGATCCTGGGCTGAGAAAAATAGATCGGGCTCAACCAATACCACGCGACTTGCACCATTTTCTTTAGCGGCTCGTGCGATGATGAGGTTGTGCATAGCCAATTCCTGTCGGCTTGTAACCAAATTACCGGTACTTACAATAACAACAGTCTTGCCGTCT
This sequence comes from Photobacterium rosenbergii, assembly GCF_003026455.1. GTDB lineage: Bacteria > Pseudomonadota > Gammaproteobacteria > Enterobacterales > Vibrionaceae > Photobacterium > Photobacterium rosenbergii. The sequence goes on along the minus strand of NZ_PYMB01000016.1, from coordinate 74,740 downwards.
AAGCTATTGCCGATATTCTCCATATCGTTTTCATCCGAGATAAAGCGGGGGCAAAACTCGGAGTTCATGAAGTGCTTCATGCTGATTACATCGGAGATATCTTCATCCTGACCCATTGCATATGCAACATCGATCGCAAAAGGGTTGTCTGAGGAGTTACTGACAATCACTACATCATCTGATTGTACATTCTGGCTGCTCATGGCATTCCTTATCAGTAAGAAAGAGAGTTGGTTGCGTGTATTCTATTACAGAATGAACAAAACGACAGAGCTAACCGCCATTTTGAACAAAAGGCTGCAAAGATTGGCGGCCAATGCATTGAAACCAAGCGATGAATCAACAACTAAAGCAAAAAATAGTTATGACATCACGGTATAAGAGAGCAGATTAATAGATTGGGTCGAGTAAAATCAGAAGTGATTAGAAAGGATGGCAAATAGCAAAGGTGGCTAATATCTGTAAGCCACCCTTGCAAAAGGCTCAGCTTAATCCGCCTTTGGCGTCAGCATCCCCTCGGTAATAATGAAATCAATAATGGTATCCAGCCCTTTGCTCTCTTTAAGGTTGGTAAAGACATAAGGGCGGGTTGGTCGCATCCGTTTGGTATCTTGCTCCATCACCTCAAGGGAAGCGCCAACATATGGGGCAAGGTCAATCTTATTGATCACCAACAGATCCGAGCGAGTAATGCCGGGGCCACCTTTGCGCGGGATCTTTTCACCTTCGGCGACATCAATGACATAAATGGTGAGATCAGCTAATTCTGGGCTGAACGTCGCACTCAAGTTATCACCACCGCTTTCGACAAAGACCACATCCAAGTTCTGGTGGCGTTTTGCCAACTCTTCAACCGCCGCCAAGTTCATAGAGGCATCTTCACGAATTGCGGTATGCGGGCACCCGCCGGTTTCAACACCAATGATCCGGTCCGGATCAAGCGCCTCTGCACGGGTCAGGATCTTGGCATCTTCCTGGGTGTAGATATCGTTAGTTACCACTGCGATGTTCAACTTATCGCGAATCGCTTTACACAACACCTCAAGTAACGCAGTTTTACCAGACCCTACAGGGCCACCAATTCCGACTCGAAGCGGCTGCTTATATGTTTCCATAACAATCCTTATTTTCTAATACTCTCTAGCCCTTCGGCTTAAGAACGGAACAAACGGGTATATTGTGTTTCATGCAAGCTGCTGGCTAAGGACACCACAGGGGTAAAACTCCCCAACATGGCCTCATCAATCTGGGCTGAGATTGCCTCCATTTCAGGGAATAAATGAGTCAGCTCTACCAATGCCCGCTGTCCATCTGTTTGGCCCAAGGGCACAAGCTTCACTCCCGCCATCACCAAGTTTTCGGCCCAGCTCCAAAGGTAACCCTGCTTCATCGCTTGCGGGCTTATTCCCCACAGGTAGCCAGCAACACACAGTCCGACTAGCTGGTTAGGGTCAGCGTTGCTAGCTAGATACTCGTCCACGGGGATATCCAGTTGCTTGAGCAAAACATTGAGCGCTTTGCCCCGCTGGGTCTCTTCGGCCCGAAGTTCTTTGGTCTCACGGCTTGAACAAAGCAAGTTACTCAATTCTTCAATCCTAGGCAGATCGCGAGCTTCAATGGCTTGATAAAACCTATCAATCAACGGCAGCTCGAGTGTTGCCACGCTATAACGCAGCTGGTTCTCCAGCCAAAGGACCATGGTTGCCCTGTCTTTAATCCAGCCAGCCTCAACAGCCCATTCCAGCCCTTGCGAATAGGTGAAGCCACCGATAGGCAATGAGGGGCTGATTAGTTGAAACAAACGGTAGGTTGCAAACTGGCTATCACCTGAGCCTACTTCGTTGACCCCCATCGCCTCGGTCGCCATATCAAGCCACCAGCAAATAAACTAGGCTGGCAGAAGCGACACCTGCAGAGATCCAGCGGCTGGAAGCAAAAGCGGCGAGCCTATTGCCCAGCAGCATCAGTGCTGATGCTGAAATCGCCATCGCAACCGCAAACATAGAGACATTGCCTGTTGCCTCAACGCCATGTGCGTAACCATGGCAGAAGATAAGGGCAACACAGACGGCCACCGCAATGCTTTTTACCTGCTTACTGGCCGTAAACACCTGCCAAAGGGCTGCGCTGACCACCAATAACGAAGCCGCAATCGCTCCTTCAATACCGCTTAATTCGCCAAAACTTAACCCTGCCGCCACGCCACCTACCATGGCAACTAGCGCAGCAGCCAATAAGCTTAATTGGGTGGTCGTTTTCTTAACCGTGAAGAAAGCTAATGCGCCAAATGCGAGCAGCATAATCAGGTGGTCGACACCTGTGATCGGGTGGACAAGGCCGCTAAAAAATGAAGAGTGCTCATGGCCAGGGTGAGCATGTGCGAAAGTAGGAAGAGTCATCCCCACAACAGCGATAAGAGAGAAAATTTTAGATGATTTCATTGTCATATCCTTGTACAAAAAAAAGCTTTCTTTCTAGTGATGATGGTGCCCGCCAGAGCGCCCGCCGTAAGCCCCGCCTTCTGGTTCAATCGGTGCATTTTCAACAGTTACCTGAGCACCCAGCCCAACCACCATCTCGTCCAAAACATGATCGTGTTGGTAACGCACCCAGTCTGCTTCTACCTGAAGCGGGACATGGCGGTTACCCAAGTGGTAGGCAACGCGCATCAGCAAGTGGCGATCATCACAATAGACTGTCGATACCTGCTCGCTAGCGGCCTTGATCTCAACAACCTCGCCACAACGGCTTTTGAGTTGCTCGCCCCCACGAAGTATGTGGCCCCTTGGCAAAAATAAGCCCGCATCACGGCCGTCATCCAATACCACCTTCAACCGGCTTTTGATCCGGCTGTCTATTGGCAAGCTCAAATACGCATCGGGCTGCGATGTTGCCTTCTCAGTCACTTCAACCAACTCAATCATTTACATTTCCTTTGCTTTTATTAAATCGCTTTTATTAAACAGCTTTTATTTGAACCACATGAATCAAAACAAAAAGTAGCGCTGGGCCATTGGCAGTACCTCTGCCGGTTCACACACCAAAAGTTCGCCATCAGCACGAACCTGATAGGTCTGGGAATCCACTTCAATACGGGGCTGCCAATCATTGAGCTTCATATCGGCCTTGCTGATAGTTCGGCAGTCTTTGGCAACGCCAATCTGACTACCTAGCTGGAGTTGCTCAGCAACGCCTGCCTCTTTGGCAGTCGCCGAGACAAATAACATCGAGGTATTCATGGCAGCTTTTCCGTAACTGCCAAACATCGCACGATAGTGGACCGGTTGCGGGGTAGGAATAGAGGCATTTGGATCCCCCATCGGGGCCATGGCTATCATGCCGCCTTTGACAACAACACTTGGCTTCACTCCAAAGAAGGCCGGCTTCCACAACACCAAATCTGCCAGCTTACCCACTTCAATTGAGCCTATTTCATGCCCCATCCCGTGGGTGATAGCAGGATTAATGGTGTACTTGGCAACATAACGCTTTAGGCGAAAGTTATCGCTGAAGCTGGAATCTTCAGCCAAACTGCCGCGCTGGACCTTCATCTTATGGGCTGTTTGCCATGTTCGGGTTATCACTTCACCTACTCGCCCCATGGCCTGAGAGTCCGATGCGATCATCGAGAACGCGCCTAAATCGTGCAGAATATCCTCTGCGGCAATGGTTTCCCGCCGGATACGGGACTCGGCAAAAGCAACATCTTCAGCAATAGCCGGTGAAAGGTGATGGCACACCATCAACATATCTAGGTGCTCATCAACCGTATTCACCGTATAAGGGCGGGTCGGATTGGTCGATGACGGCAAGACATTTGATTCCCCGGCAGCACGGATAATATCTGGGGCGTGACCGCCACCCGCTCCCTCTGTGTGATACGTGTGGATCACCCTATCGCCAATCGCTGCCAAGGTAGACTCAACAAAGCCTGACTCATTGAGGGTGTCGGTATGAATAGCGACCTGCACATCCATCTCATCGGCAACCGACAAACAGGTATCAATCGATGCTGGCGTCGTGCCCCAGTCTTCATGAAGCTTGAGACCTACCGCTCCGGCGGCAACCTGTTCGCGCAATGCTTCAGGCTGACTGGCATTACCCTTGCCCAACAAGCCAAAGTTCATAGGGAAACCATCCAAGGCTTGAAGCATCTGCGCCATATTCCAGGGCCCCGGTGTACAGGTGGTCGCATTGGTACCAGTTGCTGGGCCTGTTCCGCCACCAATCATGGTGGTGACCCCAGAAGCCAATGCTTCTTCTATTTGCTGCGGACAAATAAAATGAATATGGGAGTCGATACCCCCTGCGGTTAAAATGGCACCTTCGCCTGCCAGCACTTCAGTGCCGGGACCAATAATGATATCTACCCCTGGCTGAATATCTGGATTCCCAGCTTTACCAATGCCAGATATCCGACCATTTTTCACCGCCACATCGGCTTTCACGATGCCCCAGTAATCAAGCACGATGGCATTAGTGATCACCAAATCGGGGGTTTCAGCACTTGGGCGCTGGCTCTGCCCCATTCCATCACGGATCACCTTGCCCCCACCGAATTTCACCTCATCCCCATAAACAGTGAAGTCTTTTTCGACCTCCAGCCACAACTCGGTATCGGCAAGACGCACCCGATCCCCCACCGTTGGGCCAAACATCTCGGCATAGGCCTGACGTGAAATGTTTGCCATAACTCTTCCTTGTATAATTCTTAGAGACAATGCCGACAGGCTAGACTTGGCCCATCACTTTTCCTTGGAACCCATAAACTTCGCGCTTGCCCGCATACTCAACCAACTCCACCGTACGTGATTGTCCAGGTTCAAAGCGCGTTGCCGTACCTGCGGGGATGTTCAGGCGAAAGCCTTTGCAGGCTTGCCGATCAAACTTAAGGGCATCGTTAACTTCAAAGAAATGATAATGTGAACCAATCTGAATCGGCCTATCACCGAGATTCTCAACCGCAACAGTAATCGTTTCCCTACCCGCATTTAGCTCAATGTCTCCGGTTGCTGTTTCTATTTGTCCGGGTACAAAAGCGGAGGTATTAAACGCGCTACTCCCTGCCATTTTTGCTCCTTGTTAATCTGGGTATTTCTAGTAAAAAGGACCGCTACACAATCGGCTCGTGTACCGTCACCAGCTTGGTGCCATCGGGAAAGGTCGCCTCAACCTGTACGTCCGGGATCATCGCTGCCACCCCTTCCATTACATCTTCAACCGACAATAGGGTACGGCCATAGTCCATCAACTCAGCCACCGTTTTTCCTTCCCGTGCCCCTTCCAAGATGGCACTACTGATAAAAGCAATGGATTCGGGGTAATTAAGTTTTAACCCTCTCTCCTTGCGCTGCTTGGCCAGCATACCGGCACAAAAAATCAGTAGCTTGTCCTTCTCTCTTGGCGTCAACTCCATGTCTTTCTCCCGCTTTTACTAAGTGGCCCAGATTCGAGGTGGGCTAGGCAGAACCCCGGTCATCTCAGACCTTGCTTGCTGCCAAACCTTGGTGAAGCAAGACAAAATATTTTCGCTCCAATGCCCCAAAGCCCTGACAACAACCAGCCCCTCGAGTTGAGTAGCCGCCACTATCAACTTATCGCGACCTAATTCGTCCTGAATATCAGATAGCAAAGCCTGTACCAACTGATAGAAGTCCTGCCCCATTTCGGTTAAGTACAGGGTCCCCATCATGGGGAAATTCTGCATCCCCATATTAATCAACACCTTATCACCACCAGACATGTTCAAACCTTCTGTTAGCACTCGGCGTTCATCAAGGTAAACCTCTGTTTTTCCGACGAGTTTTCCACTGTCGAAGCACTCATTTAGTGCAGGCCGACCAAAACAGTGCAGCTCCCAGCCCACAAATTGTGCACCGCGTTCAAGGTGAATCACGGTATTGAGTTGGGCATGGGCATCAGGAAAGAAGATATTCTCTTGAGGTAGCCATTCCAGCCTGCCACCCGCTTCAACGGTTAGGTGCTGGGCCTGCTTAGCAAAACGGCTTTCTGAGCGATAAAACTTTGTGGCTCCGGGCGTTGTTACCAATACCTTGGCTCCCGCGCCGACATTGACGCGGATATCAAGGGTATCGCCACCTGCGACGCCTCCGGGCGGATGAAGCAGATAGCTATGGCATATCTCACCTTCCGGATACAGCGCCTGCTGTACCGTAAGCGGGCCCTTCTGCTCCCGATGCTTGAGTACCGTTTTGTCGCCCCTGTCGCGGTAGCACAAGCTCAGCTCAGCCAACCACCCATGGCGGGTATGCTGGGCAATTTGGTGGGCTGTCGGTTGGGAGAAAACAGGTGAAATAATCGCCGTCATACTGTCAGGTACTCCTTGACCAAATTGTCATTGAGATCGGACATTTGTCCGCTGGCAACATGACGTCCCCGATCAAGAATGCAGAATTGATCGCCTACTCGGCGGGCAAACGGCAACTTCTGCTCGACTATCAAAACGGTGAGTCCCATTTTTTCGTTCAGCATTCGGATAATATCGCCTATCTCCTGCACGATATTTGGCTGGATCCCTTCTGTCGGCTCATCCAAGATTAATAGCTTTGGATTAACCACCAACGCACGACCGATCGCCAGTTGCTGCTGCTGCCCACCCGATAAATCGCCTCCTCGGCGGTGGAGCATCTCCTTAAGGACAGGAAACAAATCAAAAATGAAATCAGGGATTTTGCGGTCACCCCGGTCACGGATCGGCAGGCCGATTTCCAAGTTCTCCTGCACCGTCAGCATTGGGAAAATCTGCCTTCCCTGCGGTACATAGCCTATTCCCCTGCGCGGTCTGGATTCCGCCGGTTCGGCGAGTACCGATTGACCATTGAAAGTAATATCACCACTTTTAGCGCTCACTAACCCCATAATGCATTGGAGTAAGGTGGTTTTACCCACGCCGTTTCGGCCCATCAAGACAGTACATTTACCCTCGGGGATCTGCATATCTACATCCCACAATGTATGGCTCTCGCCGTAGTACTGGTTGAGTGATTTGATTTCTAACATGCTATTCCCCCAGATAAACCCGCTTCACTTCAGGATGGTTTTGTACTTGATCCATCGTACCTTCAGCCAACACATGGCCCTGGTGAAGCACTGTCACCTCACTGGCAATCGAGCGAACAAAGTCCATATCATGCTCAACCACAACTACCGAATGCTTGCCCGCCAACGAATTGAGCAACTCTGAGGTTTTATCCATTTCCTGATGGGTCATTCCCGCCACTGGTTCATCAACAAGCAGTAACTTGGGGTTTTGCATTAGCAGCATCCCAATCTCCAGCCATTGTTTTTGACCGTGGGATAAGTTGCCAGCCAGCAGCGCGGCATTGTCAGCCAAGTTGATCAGTTCCAGTACCGACTCAAGCTTGTCCTGCTGCTCGCCGGTCAATTTAGCCCTAAATGTTGCCCATACGGTCCGCACACCAGACATCGCCAGTTCAAGGTTCTGCCAAACACTCAGGCACTCAATCACAGTGGGCTTTTGAAACTTCCGCCCTACGCCGGCATTGGCGATCTGCGACTCATTCATTGTCAGCAGGTTGATGTTGGAACCCAGCCAGACCTGCCCGGAATCGGGCTTAGTCTTTCCGGTGATAATATCCATCATGGTGGTTTTACCGGCTCCGTTAGGGCCGATAATGCAGCGCAGCTCCCCCTCACGAATGTACAAGTTGAGGTCGTTAATCGCCTTGAACCCATCAAAGCTTTTATTCACCCCTTCTACATAGAGCAAGATGTTATGCTTGGTATCAATTAAGGGGTGTTCTTCGGGGATCAGGAACGAAAAGACCTCATCGCGCTTCGTCATTTCATGGGCAAAGGTCTGTAGTTTTTTTGCCGTTTCCAATACAGTCATGACGTCACCTCACTGCCATTGCACTCTTGCTCGGTTTTCGATGATTTTGCAGAATCTCCTGCCTTTTGTCTGAAACTCAACCGGCTAATGCCGTCGGAAACAAACCCAATCACCCCTTTCGGGAAATACATGGTGGAAAGTACAAACAAACCGCCGAGGGCAAACAGCCACACTTCCGGAAATTCGACCGTAAACCAACTTTTGGCATAATTGATAATCAAGGCACCAACAATGGCCCCGAACAGCGTTGCCCGTCCGCCAAGTGCCACCCAAACCACGACCTCGATAGAATTGAGCGGCGCGAACTCACCAGGGTTGATAATTCCCACTTGCGGTACATACAAAGCCCCGGCGATCCCAGCTATTACTGCAGACAACACAAAGACCCATAACTTGATGCCGTCGACGTCATAGCCCATGAAACGAGTGCGCGATTCAGTATCTCGGATAGCCATCGCGACACGCCCCAACCGGCTGCTAACCACCGTGCGGCACACGATATAGCTAACCGCCAGTGCCAAGCCGGTACAGACAAACAATGCGATTTTGGTTGTATCCTGCTGCAGGCTGTAACCGAGGATGTCCTTGAAGTCCGTCAGGCCGTTGTTACCGCCGAATCCCATTTCATTGCGGAAGAACGCCAGCATAAGGGCGTAGGTCAGAGCCTGGGTCATGATCGACAAATACACCCCAGAAACCCTTGAGCGAAAAGCCAGATAGCCAAAAATGTATGCCAATAGGCCAGGAACCAGCACCACCATCAGACAAGCAAGCCAGAATTGATCAAAGCCGTACCAGAACCACGGTAGCTCCGACCAATTGAGGAACACCATAAAGTCCGGCAAAACAGGGTCACCATACACACCACGGTCACCGATTTGGCGCATCAGGTACATCCCCATGGCGTAGCCACCCAAGGCAAAAAAGGCGCCATGCCCAAGGCTGAGGATGCCAAGATATCCCCACACCAGATCTACCGCGAGGGCGAGCATGGCGTAGCTGAGGTATTTACCCATCAGTGAAATCGTAAAGGTTTCGATATGAAGCGGGTGGCCAGACGGCAATAGTAGGTTGGCCATCGGCACCAGAATAACGGCAGCGAGCAGAAGTGTGAGGACGACTTTACCGCCCCGATCCCGCCCCAAAGCCGAGAGAATAATAGATTTAGACTGCATCAAGCGCTCCTTAGCTCTCTGCCGCACGGCCACGTTGTGGGAATAACCCGCGGGGACGCTTCTGAATAAACAGGATGATAAATACCAGCATCAAAATTTTTGCCAGCACTGCCCCGGCCCAAGGTTCCAATAGCTTGTTGAAAAGCCCCAGCCCCAAGCCGGCGACCAAGGTGCCCCAGAGGTTGCCTACCCCGCCAAACACCACCACCATAAAGGAGTCGATGATGTAGGCTTGGCCCATATTCGGCCCCACATTAGTAAGCTGTGACAATGCCACTCCGGCAACACCCGCGACGCCCGATCCTAGACCAAATGTCAGGGCATCGACGCGTTCGGAGCGGATCCCCATTGCCCTGGCCATCGCCCTATTTTGCGAGACCGCCCGGACTTGCAAGCCAAGAGGGGTTTTCTTCAACACCATCACCATGGCGATAAACACCAAGGCGCAAAAAAGAATGATGTAAAGGCGGTTATAGGTCAGAGATAGCATGGGGTTTAGCTCCCAGGCTCCTGCCATCCAGTCCGGCGTACTCACAGAGCGGTTGAGGGGAGAGAAGATAGATCGTACTGCTTGCTGAAGGATCAAACTGATCCCGAATGTCGCCAATAAGGTTTCCAGCGGTCGGCCATAGAGGTGCCTGATCACACTGCGTTCAATGGCAATACCTACCAACCCAGAGATAATGAAAGCCATTGGAATAGACAGGATTAACGCCACACCAATCTGTTGAGGGAATAGTTGCTGCATCACATAGGTGGTGTAGGCACCAATCATGATCAGCTCACCGTGGGCCATATTGATAACCCCCATCACCCCAAAGGTAATGGCAAGACCGATACCGGCAAGTACCAGCACCGACCCAAGGCTAAGGCCGAAGAAAACCGTTTCCACGCCGGAGTAAAAACGCTGGCTCTGGTGGTACTTATCCAGCCCTTTCTCGACAGCGGCCGAAAGCTCTGGATCAAGCGATTGAGGCTGCAACTTGTTCAGGGTTTGCAGCACAATAGCTTGCTTGTATTCAGACAGTGTCTCTACCGCCGCTATTCGTGACTGGGTTGACTCGCTGCTATCCATCGCCTCACTGACTGACAGCGCGAGTTGCAGCCTGTCTTGAACTTGGGGATCTTGCTCAACACTCAATTGGGCCGTGATCCTTTCAATGATCTCATCATCGGTTTGTCCAAGTAGACCGTTTGCAGCCTGCAGACGGACACTAGGATCAGCCGAGTTCAATCCAAGTGATGCCAACTGCATCCTAATCATGCTGCGCAGCCTGTTATTGACCCGCACTTTGCCAAAGTCCCGCGAGCGTGAAACCGTCAGTTGCTCGGCATCCCAAATGCTATCGGCCTGTTTGCCGTTTCTTCCGGCAATAATATAAAGCTTCTGATAAGCTTCACTTTTCTTGTCTTTGTAATAAAACAAATCCCCTTCCAACCACGCACGCAGAATAGGCTTCGCCTTTTCTGTTGGCTGATTGGCCACTAGCCACTCAATGGCTATTTCCTTGTCTTTATTATTTTTCCCAAGCAGCACCCGATCAAAATCATCCGTTGAACTGACCGAAGCAAATGCCATGGGAGTACATAACAAGAAGACCATGAGTGCTTTAACGAGCTTCATTAAAGGTGTCATTTCTTGTGTCCTTACTGGCAATTAACGACTTCCAAGGTGGGCAAAAACCCACAGAACATAGCGCTTCAGCCATAAACTGAAGCGCTATCAATAAAGGAAAGGGCAAATGCCCTTAATCTTTATGAGGGGTTAATTCGAGCCTGAACACTTTTTGGTTTCGGTGTTAAAGGCTCCACAAGAGAATGGCTTAGACCAGCTAGAATAGAGCTTGGCAGATTCCGGAAGATACTTAGACCATGCATCACCGGCCACCAGGCCTGTTGTCTCCCACACCACATCAAACTGACCATCATCTTGGATCTCACCAATCAGCACGGGTTTGGTGATATGGTGGTTTGGCAGCATGGTCGAGTAACCACCAGATAGGTTCGGAACAGCAATACCGATTAGGGCATCTTGTACCGCTTCCGAATCAGTCGTACCGGCGTTCTTGACTGCCTGTACCCACATATTGAAGCCGATATAGTGTGCTTCCATCGGGTCATTGGTCACCCGATCTTCACTTTTGATAAACGACTGCCAACCATCAATGAACTCTTCATTCTGCTCGGTATCAACACTCATGAAGTAGTTCCAGGCCGCAAGGTGGCCGACCAATGGCGAGGTATCCATACCGGATAGTTCTTCTTCGCCCACGGAGAACGCAACAACAGGGATGTCTTCAGAGGAGACGCCTTGGGCACCTAACTCTTTGTAAAATGGAACGTTAGCGTCACCGTTGATAGTTGAAACTACCGCTGTTTTCTTACCAGCAGAGCCAAACTTCTTGATATCGGAAACAATCGACTGCCAGTCAGAGTGGCCAAACGGGGTGTAACTAATCATGATGTCTTCTTCAGCGACACCTTTGGCTTTCAGATATGACTCAAGGATTTTGTTGGTGGTACGCGGGTAGACATAATCGGTGCCAGCCAGAACCCAGCGCTCGACATCCAACTCGTCCATCAGGTATTCAACGGCAGGGATAGCCTGCTGGTTAGGAGCGGCACCGGTATAGAAGACATTTTTGGATGATTCCTCACCCTCATATTGCACTGGGTAGAACAAGATACTATTGAGTTCTTCAAACACCGGCAGCATTGATTTACGGGAGACCGACGTCCAACCACCAAACACTACATCGACTTTTTCCTTTTCGATAAGTTCTCGGGCTTTTTCAGCAAAAAGTGGCCAGTTCGAGGCAGGATCCACGACCACCGCTTCCAGTTTCTTGCCTAACAGGCCCCCTTTTTTATTCTGCTCATCAACCAGCATCAAGACGGTATCTTTCAGCGTGGTCTCACTGATCGCCATTGTGCCCGACAGCGAATGAAGAACCCCAACCTTGATCGTCTCTTCAGCAGATACTGCCGCTGAGAGTAGAGATAAACTCAGACCAAGTGTTGCTAGATTCAGTTTGGACATCGTGGACATACTTAACATCTCCGTTTGTAATAAACATTCAGTTAATGTCCAATCAAAAACGATGCCAAAATAAACAGCCCTGCCCCAATGCACGTAAGATGTTGATTATATTAATTTAAACTCTCAACCAAAAATCTGATACACACTTTACTTACTATTCCTTAAGCGCATATTGGTGCAATAAAACCACACTTGCCCCAAAACAGTGATTCATCTTTTGGAACTGTTTCAAATCGGGGCAAATAAGACAATTTATTGGCCTTTTCGATGCATTTAAGAGCAAAAGACCACAATGTAATAATTACCCATCATTTTTGTATTGATTTATCGACAAAAGATAAATTGAACCGCTGCTATTTATGAACAATTAATAAAAAGCCCCACCCGTATTACTGTAAAAGCAGTTACGGTTGGGGCTTTAAAGCTGGCAGTTTTACCTTACGCTCGGTTATACCACGTGACTGTTCAACGCCTGTTCGAGATCCGCGATTAAATCATCAGCATCCTCGATGCCGACTGACAAACGTAGGGTCTGATAGTAGATACCCATTTTTTCCCGCTCGGCTTCCGGTACTCCTGCGTGAGACATCGTAGCAGCATGGTTAATCATGCTTTCTACCCCACCCAGTGATTCCGCCAACATGAAAAACTGCAGCTTGCCGACAAACTGTTTCACTGCCTCTTCATCGCCTTTCAAACGGACAGACACCACTGCCCCGCCAGTACGCATCTGTTTTAGGCATAACGCGTGCTGAGGGTGAGTTTCGAGGCCAGGGTAGTAAACCTGCTCAATCGTCGGCTGTTGCTCGAGCCACTGCGCAACCTTGAGGGCATTACTGCATTGCCTTTCCATCCGGATGTCCAAGGTTTTCAAGCCCCGCAACGCCAAGTAGGAATCAAACGGTGAGGCAATCGCTCCGACAGTGGTTTTGCAGCGATCCAGTTGCTGTGCCAGAGTGTTATCAGCAGCGATCAACGCCCCGCCAATCAGATCTGAGTGCCCGCCAATATATTTACTGGTAGAGAGCATCACGATATCTGCCCCTAGCGCGAGTGGCTGTTGGTTCCACGCGGTAGAGAAGGTATTGTCGACAATCGAAACCAGTTCACATTGCTTGGCCAATTGGCAAACCGCTTCGATATCTACCAGCTCAAGCAATGGGTTGGTTGGGGTTTCAATCCAGATAAATTGGGTATTGGATTGTATACAGGCTTCAACCGCTGCCAGATCATTAAGATCGACATAGCTAAACGACATACCAGAAGTACGGCTGCGTAGCGTCTCAAACAAACGATGGGTACCGCCGTAGACACTCGACATCACTATCGCATGGGAATCCGCAGGAAAAAGCTCAAGAGCCAGTGCTGTCGCCGCCATTCCCGATGCCGTCGCAGTGGCATAAACACCGCCTTCTAGCTCGGCCAAAGCACTTTCATAAGCACTTCGCGTTGGGTTATCGCAGCGGGAGTAGTTAAAGTCGCCGAACTCGCCAATATTAGGCTGGACAAACGTACTGGCAGTCGTAATTTGGGGGAAAATCGGGTTGGTTTGCTGGACAGTCTGGTCACCGCTGTGGATGACCTGGGTTGCAAACTTTTTGCTCTTCATCAGAATTCCTTGTCTCACCTTGAGGTAACTGGGCATAAAAGGTCAGTATAACAAGGCGTTGCTGATGTCTCGTTGAATCAACACCTTCCAGCAAGCCCTATACTCATCGCACTCTTGCATAACAACCATTCTGCAATATCCACGCTAATGTTACTATATGCTTGTTTTTCAAAAGCAAGAGTATGAGTTATGGATTTGAATCTGGTACGTACCTTTATCTCTGTCTACCAGAATAAATCATACACCCGCGCATCGGAGAGCCTGGGGGTAAGCCAGCCTGCTGTCAGCATGGCTATCCGCCGGCTTGAAGAGCAAGTGGGCGAGCCGCTGTTTGTCAAGAATGGTCGGAGTATCGCCCCTACAAGGCGTGCTGTCGCACTCGCAGAAAAGCTTCAGCAGGGTATGGAGATCATCGACAACGCGCTTTCAGTTCCCGATGAGCATATCGTCTATTGCATCGAAGCGCTTTCTCATTATTTCGAAGAAGTCAGCGACATCTCGATTAAAGTGCCTCCTTTAGATCAAACCACGCTTTTTGACCAACTCCGCTCACAGCAAGTTGACTTGGTCATTGATACCACGACTCATAGAGAAAGTGCCTTTGAAATCGAGCTGATCCACCGCGAACCAATTAAGGTCATTTGCCGATCTGACCACCCAAGAATTACCGGTGATACTTTGTCTAAGGAGCAGTTTTACCAAGAAGGGCATATCATCTACAAAGCGACCCGGGAAGGAAGGCAATTTCTCGAGCTATTTGCCCAGGAACCACTATCACCTCGGATAGAACGTAAAGATGTATCGAACCAGGCAGCGATGGCATTATCGGTCGCTGACACCTATCACTTAGGATTGGTGTTTGGTTCATTTGCCGACAAATGGGCATCTCGTCTTGGTTTAAAAGTGCTCCCTATGCCGATTGATTGTCTCGATGTGCCGATCCATATGATTTATCACCGAAGGGCTGTGAAAGATCCCAACCATATCGCTTTACGTGACAACATAAAGCATCAAATCAAAACACTTATTCACAAGCAGTAGAACCTCAAACCCCCTCATCACAGCTTATGCATTGATCATTAATGCATAAGCTTCGTTGATGTATTATATAACCCCCACCTCATGGTTCACCACGCTATTTAACGGTGTAATACAACCAACAACAAAACTGTATTTCTTCATATACCTAGACGGGTGGTGGAATGACAATGAACAAACTAATGAAAAAGACGGTTGCTATTGCTTTGGCTGCAAGCTTTACCCTAAGCGGCTGTTCTCAAGCAACTATGGCTAACTCACAAACATCTACGCCAGAACCACAAGCTGCGAGTAGCTTCACAGACCGTGAACAAGCAGAATACAACTATGCCTATGCGCTTGGCGTACAGGCTGCCGTTTACGGCTGGGCACCGGTAATGATGGATGTTGCGCTTGAGCTACAAACCTCTGTAGACGCACCGATCAGCAACGGCCAGGCACCATTGAACGAACTGGGGCCAATTACACGCCTGTGGGATTACCGTGACCGCTCTTACACGACACCAAACAACGATACGCTATACCTACAGATGTGGGGCGACCTTGAAGAGCAGCCAATTGTACTTACCGTGCCAGAAGTCACAGACAACCGTTACTGGATGGCGCAAATCATCGATATGTACACAGAAGCGGTTGTTGACTTAAGCAACGCAACGGTTGGCAACGATGGCGGCGACTTCATTCTGGCGAAAAAAGGTTATGAAGGCGAACTCCCTGAAGGCCTACCGGTTTACTACTCTGACACCCGCTATATCTGGATGGCAGGTCGCCTTGGTGTAGAAAACCTTGCTGATGAAGCAGCTGCACGCGAAGTTCAGAAGCAGTTCCGCCTAACCAAGCTTTCAGACTACCCGAACACACAACCTCAACCAGAGCCTAAAGAATCTGCAGGTGCGCCGACGGTTAACTTCCCAGCAGGTCTTGAATGGTTTGACCGCCTGGACAAAGTGCTGGCTGAAAACCCGCTAGAGAAAGACAAAGAGCTGGTTGATACTTTCGCCTACATCGGTATTGGTAACGGTGGTACTGAAAACCTAAGCGAAGCACGTAAAGCGGCACTGCAAGCAGCCTTTGCTGATGGCTTTGCCATTGTTCGTGATGCAGCTGTAAATACTGGCGTACCAGTAAATGGCTGGAACTGGGAATACGATGCAGGCCGCTACGGCACTGATTACCTGCTTCGCGCAGCGGTAAACATGAACTCGATTGGCCTTAACTCGCCAGAGCGTGCCATGTACCCGAAACGCTACGTTGATAGCAATGGTGAAATGCTAAATGGTGAAAATGGTTACACCATCACCTTCCCAGCAGACATGGCAATTAACAGCCACTTGGGCGGCTTCTGGTCTGTAACCATGTACGATGCGCAAGACCGCTTCATGGTTGAAAACAAAATCGACCGCTACAAAATTGGCACTGTAACAGAAGACCTAATTTACAACGAAGATGGTTCACTGACCGTATACATCGGCCACGACAAACCAACTGATGCGAAGCACCTGGCTAACTGGCTACCAGCACCAAACGATGACTTCATGCTTCAGATTCGCATGTATGAGCCAAAACAAGAAGTAGTAGACGGTGAGTTTGTTCTGCCTGAAATGTTCAAGGTAGAGAAATAATATTCCCCTCTCCTCGCGAATATAAAAAACCTGCCAACTGGCAGGTTTTTTTTAAGGACAATAACGAAGATATGAAAAAGACAATTACTGCACTTACTCTACTTACAGCCTTTTCCGCCTTTGCAGAAACAGCTACCCCAAACCTTGTGCTGCAAATAACCGTAGATGGCCTGCGTGGTGATCTACTTGAACGCTATGCCCACAACTTCTCCGATAACGGGTTTAACTATCTTCTCAAGCAAGGTACCGTATACAAAAACGCCCATTACCAACACGCCAATACCGAAACCATTGTTGGGCACGCGTCATTAGCAACCGGCACAACACCCGCGGTTCACGGTATGGTCGGAAACGTTTGGTTTGACAGGGCTGACGGACGCTTGGTGTACAACATCGAAGATAGCGAATACAGCATCTTGACGGAAAATGCGGATGTCGACAAAGATACCGAAGTGGACCAAACCATGGCTCTGGCGCAAAGCAGCGGCAGAACCCCGAACAACTTTCTCGTCAGTACCTTCAGCGATGAGTTAACCCTTGCTACCAACGGACTATCCAAGGTCTTCAGTGTATCTGTCAAAGACCGCGGCGCAGTCTCAATGGCGGGCAAAACTGGCAAGGCATTTTGGTTTTCTAAATCCGCAGGCACATTCGTTACCAGCGATTATTACTATGACAGTTACCCAGATTGGGTAACAAAGTGGAATGAGGGTGAACATGTCAGCGCCTTTTCAGGCAAAAGCTGGGATCGAGTGTTGCCGATCGACTCTTATACCTTGCCTGACAGCAATAGTGAGCAAAAAACTAGCCTAGCAACATTCAAACGCAGCTTCCCATACCCGTATGGCCCAGCGAGCTATCCATACTTTAATACGATGCTAACACTTGGCCCTGCAGGCGATGCATTGACGGCAAACTTTGCATCTGAGTTGCTTTCTCAAGAGCGCCTTGGCAAAGGTGATGCCACCGACTACCTGTCAATTAGCTTCTCCTCAAATGACTATGTTATCCATATCAATGGCCCATCAAGCCATGAGACGGAAGACAACCTCATTCGCCTGGATCAATTACTTGCAGACTTGTTCCAGCATGTCGATAAGCATGTTGGTCTAGACAAAACCCTTATTGTGTTATCTTCAGATCATGGCGTACCAGAGGTCTCACCCTACTCGCAGCAACTAGGGCTTAGACAAGTTGGTTATGTCAGTGCAGATGATCTGTTTGCTGAAGACTTGGATAAAAAATTGAATGACGAGTTTAACGCTTCTCGCGAGCAACTAATCAGCCAGTACTTCCACCCTTACATCTATCTTGATCACGACTTTATTAAGAAAAACAAACTTGATATCGCCAAGGTACAACGCTTCATCGCCCAGCAACTTGATAGCAATGACAAAGTTTATCGTGCTATTACTGCTGTTGATATCACCGAAAATAGCCTGGCATCAGACTATATCGCTAAGCGAGTCATTAACAACTTCAACCCAACCCGCTCCGGCGACATTCATATTACTTTTGAGCCAAGGAGCTATATTAACAGCGACGATGGCTTAGTGATTGCCTCCATGCACGGCTCACCATGGCGTTATGATACCCATGTACCGATCATTTTTGCTGGCATGAACATTAAGCCACGCAATGTATACCGTGAAGTGACGCCTTATGATGTTGCACCGACCCTTTCGGCACTGCTGTCTATTCCGTTCCCTTCAGGTTCGACAGGAAATGTGCTGGAAGAAGTATTTGTAGATTAATTTAAATGCTTACTACAGGAGAGCCATGCTCTCCTGTTTCATTCATAACGCTATTGAATTAACTAGATTTATCCAGAAGACGCGACTCGATAATCTGGGAATACATATTTGCCTTCAGGCCAAAGATAATTTGGATATGTTCGTTATCCAAAACCACCACCCCATGTGCTCCTAGGGTCGTTAACCTTTTTTTATCAACAACAGATGTCGACTTTAATCGTAACCTTAGTCGTGTCGCACAGGCTCCTGTTTCACAAATGTTCTCCATACTGCCTATAGCTTGAATAATTTCATCAACTTCATGCTCAGTATTAGGGTTAATTGAAGTCAAGGCTTTCAATAACTGTTTTAGCTTTGTTTTCACTTTTAAAATATATGCATTTTTCATGTTTTGTTTAATCCGAAAAAACCCAGCATTTGCTGGGTTACATTTGAGGTAAATAAATAGCCTACGCTACTTTCTGAACACTATTTACAAAGCGGTAGCCTTCCTGAATTTTGATAATCTCTCCATTATCAATAAACCGCTTTATCTCTCGCCCCACTGTATTTCTTGAAACGCAAAGTAGGGACGCTAAAGTGATAATGTTAACAGGAATTAACCCATCAGGTGTCGCTTCACTGATCACATGCAACGCTTTTTTGATTTTACCTTTGGCATCTTTTTCTCCCCTTAGGTTGAAAAGAGCCAACGTAGCTCGCTGCTTCTTAGCTAGAGAAATTGACAGCATTCTTAAGAAGCTTGGGGATTTCCCCATCAGTAGTTCTGCAGCAGTATAAGGCAATTGAATAACGCAACAATCAATGACAGCCTTAACTTCCGTCAAGATCCCCCCGCCGACAAGGAAAGAAACCTCATTAACGATGATACCAGGGGTAATCAAGTTGTACTGTATACTTC
Source organism: Photobacterium rosenbergii (assembly GCF_003026455.1). GTDB lineage: Bacteria > Pseudomonadota > Gammaproteobacteria > Enterobacterales > Vibrionaceae > Photobacterium > Photobacterium rosenbergii. Next base: position 55,728 of record NZ_PYMB01000016.1, on the reverse strand, counting down.
CGCTGTCCTCACAGGTAGGAGAAAAACTTAAAGTTCCAGAAATTGGTATGGTGATAAAGTTAGCTCGCTCATCCTGATAATAAAGAAAATCTCCTTTTTTCAATTTCTTAACCGTTCCCATTTCGAGAAGGTGTGTTGCTAACTCATCATCGATACCATATTTACTTTTCAATATTTCAATGATATTCATGATGTCGTTCGCCAATACTTGGAGCAAGATTAAAATTCCGAGAAAATTTTAATCATTAGAACGACGTAGATATATAACACTGAGGTTATACGAACTATAAGTATACCTTATGCGATAGCACACCTATAGGTAATTAAATGTCACCAGCAGGTATTCAATAACTATTCATTAGAATTGATATGTGAAAGAGCCACCAAGTTTATTATTGGTACCAAAGTCATCTTCGGACAAAATACCGAACATGTTGAATGAAGCCTTATCGTTCAACTTATAGCTCAATCCAGCACCGCCCCAATAACTGGAATAGCCGCCAGAGCCAGCGCCTACTCCCATCAAACCAATCATGCTCCATTTCGTCCCTTCAAAAGGGCGTACACCGAACATACCGATATAGCCTGCATGGTTTTGACTGCGCATCATGACATATTCATCACTGCCATCATCAGCAGGCTGAGCCAGTTCACCATCATTATAGCTATAGCCAGCCGTTGGGAATACCATCCAACCAGCAGGTTCGATACCAAAATAGCTCAAGGGAACATAGGTACCGACACTGTAATTATTCTTATGACCACCATCGTCATAATCAGTGCGACTGAAATTAAAGTTAATAATCCCGATATCAAATAGCCAAGAACCGCCTAAACGCCATTCACCTTCTTCATTCACTCGTGCATTGATCATCCGGGCTTCATCCAACCCTAATGATCCAGAAACCGAGGCAACATCTGAGTAACCAACCCCAAGTTTTGTCACAATCCTCGTCGGGTCTTCATGGTGTTTTTCATCAGCATTTACCCCTTTTACGCTTGTTAAAGACAGTGCTCCTGAGATAATCACAGGAACAATAAGGCGCTTATTAGTAAGTTGCATGGTATTGATTCTTAAATATAAATTTTCAGGTACTAATTTTCATTATCTGATAATTAGTAATTAAAGCGGCTGAACGCTACGACTGATTCGATGACGGATCTCATTGCGAATCATTTTATGATGAGGATCCAGTGCATAGCGCTGATGGTAAATCATCTGCAATGGAACAGGCTCGGCGGCAATAGGCAAAGGCAAAACCTGCAGGCGAAGTATATCCGCCCATTCTTTGGCAACGGCAGCATTCACAATACCCAAGCAATTACTGCGCGAAACACTCATTAAGAGACTAGCAACACTGCTTACTTCGAGTTTGTCTTTAAATGTACCTACAGGCTCTTTAGCGAAAGATTCCAAGATTTGACGCTTTTCGGAGCAAAGCTGTAAAACAACATGCTCCTCACTGTAGAACAGCTCCTTTGTGAGAGTATTTTCGCATACCCTCGGGTGGGCTTGGCGACATACCACAACCATTGGTTGCGATATAAGCTCTTCAACAATGAAATTGCTATCAAGATGCGCAACAGTATCTAGCAGTAATTCTATTTTGTTTGCTTGAAGGTCTTCGAGCATCTGTTTCTGAACCCGAGGCTGTTGCCGCATTATCAAATACTCAATATCACTGAATAAATGAAAATAGGCTTCGTTGACATAAGCACAAACTTCACGCTTTTGCGCCAATACGCCATCGATTGAATCTACGGCTAAACCAAGGTGCCTGATTAGCCGTGTGGCATATGGGGTTGGCGAAGGTCGGCGGCCTTCGTTTACAAACAATAAGGTATTGAGACTGCTTTCAAAACGGCGTATTGCCTGGCTGACAGCCGGTTGAGATAAATTCAACTCGCGCGCTGCAAGGGTATAGGAAGAGTGACGGTATACTGCAACAAACACCCGTACAAGATTCAAATCAATCATATCTCTTACCTAACAATATCTCTTACCTAACAACAGCTAGATCATTCAATAATGGAACTGAAAAATAAACGCCAAATAGTGCTAGCACTTAAGCTACAAATATTGCTTACATCATAATTGAAAATGACCAACACCAATGCACTGTGAGTGCACAGCAATCTTTTATTACATTAAATTTAATTATAAAACATTCATTCATCTATAAACCCAAAAACCATAATAATTTAAATAATATTTTTCCAATTATATCTATTTAAAAAATCACACATTATTACAAACCTACTAAATAGCCTGCACTTACAGTGCAACTCTATTTTTTCCTAAATGGTACTTTTACCTCACTTCATTGTTGTACCTATTTAGAAAAATATTATGAATAAAATACTTATTTCTGCAGCCGTGCTAACTGCAGTCAGCTTTACTGCACACTCCGATGACGAGATTCAAGATATGTCTGATCCACTTGCGGTATTTACCCAAGTTGGTGCAGGCTATACCGATAAAGGTTTGAACATCAAACTCGGTCAAACCTATGACACCGGCAACCCTACCACGGCTGGCATGAATGTACTCGAGTTCAAAGGTGCACTGGGCGACAGCCTTGGCTGGGATAGCGGTGCCAATGACAGTATCGATAGCATCCGTTTCCGTAATTTCGGTGTTGATTTAACCAACGGTCGCGGTAACCAGCTTGATGTTACTTACGACTTCAACACCGAATCCGGTAACATTTCCTACAGCTTTATTCAGGCGCTTCCAGCTCTTGGCCCTGTCCAGCTATTCCCGCTTGCTGGTGCAGGCGCGGCATTTGGCAACAACAGTGTCTTTACTGAAACCAGTGGCTACTCAGTACCGGGTACCTTTGCGGTTATCGGTACCTACGGTAAGTTCACTATTAACGATAAGATCTGGCTTAACTACAACCCAATGTGGATGACCACCTTATCTGGCTCTGATACCTACAAAGACAACGCATACGGTGAAGGTAACTCAAATGTTTTCGCCCATGAGTTTGCAGCTTCTTACCAGTTCAATCCGCGCTTCAACGTACGCTACTTTGCCAACTGGACAGAATACACCGACTTCAAAGATGGCGACCACCGGATAGAGTTCAACTACCAAATCTAATCAATATTCAAACGCTGCCCAAGGGTGGCGTTTTAGCTATTGGCTATCTCAATTTTCCATTTGATGCAAATAACACAAGCTATCTATATAACTTCGAGCTTTATTATGAAAAAACAGGCTTTAGCTTTAATTCTTACATCCGTATTTTCTTCCAGCGTCATGGCCGGCGGTATATTACTTCATGAAGTTGCCACCTTTGATAGTGTCTCTTCTGCAGGTGTTGCCAATTCAACAAATCGAAACGATGCTAGTGCAGCGATCACCAGCCCAGCGGGTTTGACAGCCATTGAAGATTCAAGCTTCTCTGTAGGCCTGCAATATATCGATGCCTACTCCGAGCACAATGGTACCGGCTTTATGGGGAGAGACCTCCATGCATCGGGTGAAAATAAAGCTCTAGCCCCTAGCCTAGCCTATGCCAAACGCGTTAATGATAGTTGGGTATTAGGCGCATCATTACATGCCGACGGTGGACTTGGCATGGACTATACCAACGGCTTGTCTGGCCTAAATTTATTCGACGCTATGTCGCAGGAGGCAGTTAACGTGCACCTTGCAGCGGGTTACCAGGTCAATAGCCGCTTGTCCCTTGGTGGAGCTTTGGTTGTACAGCACCTTATGACGTCACTGGACGCATCTATTGGTGACATCACCATAGAGGGCGAAGCAAACTCAACCGCTGCCAGTTTTATCCTTTCCGGTATGTTTGATATCTCAGACAGCACTTATATTGCAGCCAACTACAAGCACCGCGTGGACCACCGTGGAGATAAAATCGACGTCACGGCAGGAAGCATGAAGACAACGGTGGCCAATGACATCATTTGGCCGGCTCGATTAGATCTCGGCCTTCACCACCAAATCAATGACAAGCTCGCTATCAAAGCGATGACAGGTGTAGAGTTCTGGTCTGATTTTGACCAAGACGGCGATCTAAAAGATGTTTACAGCTTAGGTACGGCTCTGAGCTATAACCAGAACAACTGGGAATACCAAGCAGGTGTGCGTTACGACTCAACCCTGCAGAAAAGCTCGGCGGTATCACCTGAGCTTGCCGTCGGTAAAAACTGGGCAGTGGGCATTGGTGCTGAAAAGACCCGCTCCAACGGTCACCGAATCGGCCTAGCCTATCAATACCGAGATCTCGGTGAGCATGATGTTAGCTATGACAATGGCTTTACCGGAAGAGTTGACGACCAAAGGCTGCATATCCTCAGCCTAAGCTATGCATACTAAGCAGAGCTTATTCCTAAAGGCTAGTTCGCCTTAATCTCCTTGCTGCAAAAAAAAGTACTAAACCGAGGCTCCTGCCTCGGTTTTTATATTAAACCTACGTTTATTTCAATTATTTCAAACGCCATTCAATTACATTAAAAAAACCTTTTTCCCTATTCTGTCCCCGCTGATGAACACGACCGTTCACCAAGTTCATCAAACTGTTAATGGATAACAAAACCTGACGATGGATTGTATTTCTCTAATACAAAATAGGTTTTAATAATGAAAAAGTTAGTTTTAGCTGCAGTTGTTTCTTCTCTTTTCTCTGCCACTGCAATGGCAACCACCAGCTACAACATTGAGCATGGCAACGATGACGAGAGCAAATTCTCTATCTATCATGATATCGGCTTGGGTTTCAGTGGTGGTGTTGAATTCGTCACTGAAGGCAATTTAAAGCGCCACAAAGAATCCAACATGCGCATCGACTACAACTTCGATATCACTGATGCATGGTATATCCAACCACAATTTGAACTAACCGTGCCTTCAGGTTCTCGTAGCCGCTCAAATGGCCAATTCACTACCCCTGACGGTGACAAAGTTAACGCCAGCCAGCGTATTAGCAACACGGCTAAGTTTGGCCTGAAAACCGGTTACCAGTTTGATAACGGGCTATACACAGCAGCTCGTTACCGTTATGAGATGGCTGAGCGTAAGCTTAACTTCAAAAACACAGCTCATAACCTTGACATCAAGGAAGATAACAACATCCACCGTATGGATTTAACCGTCGGTTATGTCGTTGCCGATATGATGGATCTATCCGCAAACTACATCTACAAGCGGGGAGATTCTAAATTCGATGCAAATTACACATCAGACATTAAAGATAAAGCTAACGGAAAACTGGAAGGCAACCAAAGTGAAGTGGAGTTGAAAGCTAAGTTTATCGGCTTTGACAGCATTCACCCATACGCCATGTACACTTACAAGGGCGATGCCGAAATCAAAGGATTGGGTAAGAAGGCCGTCGATAACGTGTTCTCTGTAGGTGTAAATTTTAACTTCTAAGTTACACCTACCAAGCACTTGCCTAAGCAAAGAGGCAGCCATTGGCTGCCTCTTGTTTTTTCGCAATAACTAATCATTCATCACGCCTCTTTATACCCAGCCCACTCCCGCCATTCAGGGATATCTCGTGGGTTACCAAAAGCACGGACAAAACGGGGAAAAGACTGGGGAACGGCGATATCAAACCTGTCTTGAAACACCGAATTAAGCTTCCAGTGGGTCGAGTACCCCTCTTGCATCAAATCAAATGCCTTATGGGCATTCTTCCAAAAAGTCGGGTTCGCCTGCCCTTTGAGGCTCATCCACGGATAAGAGACTTTGGTTTCCTGAGCGCCATATACAGTGTTACCCAGCATATGTAGTAGTTTAGACAAAGTGTCAGCCCCAAAATCCTTAATGGAAAGTGCTTTAATTGCCTCTATATCATCGCCAACCTTATTGGCTACACGGTTTACGAGAAAGTCCAAATCAAGCTGTGAGCACATGTCAAAGCTAATATCGTCAATCCGCTCCAATATCGCTTCTCTATACTGGTCCTTGGAAAATTGCTTATTACGAATTGCCCGGCGATAAGCAATGGCATTACCATTTTTATCCGTCACATGACGTTGAAGTTCAGGGTATTCATCTAGTGCGCTTGGATTACTCGACAAAATAGCCAGCAACTTATCTTGCTCGACCATGATCTGCCCTAGCTGCTGTTTTGCTTTGTTATCCATCGTTCTGCCCCAGGCTTTTTAAACTGACCATACTGTATTTTTAAAGCTTACCTTGGAAATAGGTTTTATGTCAAACCTATTTCCAGTCATTTCTATCGCGTTAGATATAAGGTGAAATACCTAATATCTAATTCTTCGAAAGGCATAGCACGACTAACTCAATGATAGATAAAGTAATACGGATACAGTGCTTATTTATGGCAAAAGAATGCGGTTAAACCTATAGAAAATTATGGCCAAACCTACTGGTTTTCCGTGCTAGTTGCTTGGTAAAATCCCTGCTAGGCCTAAGGTCAAAGGAAGCGTTAAGAACAATAAAAAAACACCACCCTAACAATGGCGCAACCTTGAATTTTTATTTAAATCATTAGCAGCAATGCCAAGGACAAACGAGCAATGAACAAATGCCAATCCATTTTCAACATTGTTGATAAAATAAAAAAATCACACTGGAAAAATGACACCTCCAATGCGATTGCCAATGATGTCGAAAAGCTGATCATCGACCTTGAACCCTACAAGGACGAGGACAAGACAATTTCACACCTGAGCTTCCTGCTGAAAGATTTGCTCGAAGTCTTGTCTATCGATTATATCTCTGCTGAAGATCAGCGTTCCGCCTCCATTTTACTTATTGACGAGATCACTGCGGCCAGCAACTGCTGCTGCGTTGAGCATGCATGATTTGGGAATGGCTCGAAGGAAACCGTATATAATCAGCTCAGTTATCTGAGCTGATTATGATTTAGCACTGGCAGGCAAAATGATGGCTGGAAATCACAAAGTCTTCCTTCAGGTAGAACTTGTGCGCGCCATATCGGTGAACGCCTGAATCGAGGTGAATTTGCTCTATCTGGTTGATATGGGCGTAATCCTTGAACCACTCTATCAAGTATTTCCCGGCTCCCGATGAGCGTTGAGCTTCATCAGTGACCAGGTCATCAATGTACAGATAATTCCCCCACCCCAGTTTATGGCCGGTAACAAAACCCGCCACACATAAAATGGTATCGTCATCTTGGACATAAACCAGTTGATAACCGTTTTTGCGCTGTTGGTTTATAAGGCCAATCAATTGCTCCAGTTCATACTTTGGCCGGAGTTGCTGCATGATCGGCGCAATTTCAACTACTTCTTCATTCGTTGTTGCTAGAATGACTTCCATGCTTCCCCACATCTAATCCACTAAAGCTAAAAACAGCGTGCTATTTTACTTACCGATTATGACAACATACCGACATAACGGGGATGTTGGGCTATTTTTTCTATCCATGCTTGTATGTGAGGGTATTGCTGTATGAAAAATCCACCTTCATGAGCCACATGGGTATAAGCATACAAAGCAATATCAGCAATACTCAGGCTCTCTCCAACTAGATAAGGAGAGTTAGATAGTTGCTTCTCCATGACTTTCAGTGCCTTATGCCCACCTGTTTGAAGCGAGTCATATTCCGCCTTTCGCTCTTCTGGTAAGCCCTGATACTTTTGGATAAACCTAGCAACAGCGATGAAAGGTTCGTGGCTATATTGCTCAAAGAACAACCACTCCATCACCTTGGCTTTCTGGTATTTATCTTGCGGTAGAAGTGGGGTATCTTCGGCAAAAAACGTCAATATAGCATTTGATTCAGCCAAGAAGCGGCCATCTTCCAACTGCACTGTTGGAATTTTTCCGTTCGGGTTGATTTGCAAAAAGGCAGGCGTTTGGGATTCACCTGCAAGAATATCAACATGCTGCCATTCGTGATGAGTCCCTAACAGTGAGAGCAACAATTTTACTTTGTAGCAGTTACCTGATTGGATATCACCATATACCCGTAGTGCCATAGCCATCTCCTTTTGGCGATTTATTAAACAACTACGTTAATAAAATCCATACCTTGTCACAACCCACAGCATTACAAAACAGAGACAATGTCTGATAGGGTTTGCGACAAGAATATATAGCACTACAAATTAACGGTAGTTTTCATCAACGCCTGAATATTCGCTTCTACATCACTGCGAATTTCATCCAACCATTGGTAACGTTTGGTATATAAACGGCGCTTGGTTTTCTTCAAGCTAGAAGGGTCTTTTCTAGGTGGTTGCAGCGGCAGTTGATAGAAATAAGTACTCTCTTTACTTGCACCGTATTCTTGCCACAAATCGTCGTAATCAAAAGTCACCGCTTTGCGCTTTGATCCCACATAACGCAATGCTTGATAAATGTGTCCTTTGTTGGACACCCCCCTCACCTCATCCATCCCTAGCACATTGGCAACTATCAGCACCAATTCAGCCATCAAAGCTTTGGTACGTAAACCATGCAGCGAACGAGTTAGAGTTTTGATCACCTGGTTTCTGTCGGCTACCTCTTCTTTTGGTCCTTGCAAAGCCCCGACATAAAGAGTCTTCTTATCACCTGTTGCAATATGGCAGGTCAGTGAATAGATATTGCGGTTATTTTCGTCAACCAGATACAGTCCAAGTGCCCCCTCACGGCTCATTCCTTGACAAAGCTGCACTTTGTAACCCACTTCCTGGTTATCGGTGAACTCAAGAATAGTAACACCGCTTGTAGAAAGTACCCGCTGTGTCTGGCTACCAAAGGTGTCTTTGATAAACAAGTAATGCTCTCGGATACGAGCAATCTTCTCTTTCCGAGTCCAATTAACACACAGATAGGGTTTAAGCGGCTTTTCGAAAATCTTCGGGTTTTTCTTCAACACAGGTGCAAGTTCAGGATGAGCAAAGACTTCTGACATCGCTTGTACTGCATCGGCATTTAATACCCCCCACAAGCAAAAGCGCGCATTTTTCTTAATCTTTCTAAAGCCCCGGCTGTTCGGATAAACCGTATTAGCTAGTTTAGGAAGACGACGCAAATAATCAAAGTGAGAGGTAGGAGAAGGCACAGTTTAACCACACAAGAAAACAAAATTACAAACAGTGTACAATTGAAGAGTTTAGTTTTCTGTCGAGATGATTGGTTACAATGTATGGAATTGTACGCCAGAACGAATACATCATCCTATAAGTCATTCCGGGCAATAAGAAACATCACGCAGTAACCGCAGCTTCCCAATCTGTCAGTAACTTCATGATCTGTCTTGAATCTTCAGGCCTTGCTGCTGGTCGCCCTAAGTGAGCATCGTTGTTGCCAAGAGCGTTAAGCACAGATTTGACCTGATATAAAAAGCCATCACCCTCGGCTTCCACATCAATCACTTCTGGTGTTTGCTCATATTGGGTAACCGTTAATTGGTTTTTAGCCTCAGGCAGCCAAGGATTACTTGTTATCTGTAAACTGCCAGTAGAGCCCAAAATGGTGAACTCAGCATGCAAGCCATAATCTTCAGCAGTATGGAGTTGCGCCATAAGGCCGTTGCCAAATTGGAAGTTGGCTTGTGCTTCGCAGATGTTGCCATCTTGACCACGGCGTCCCATCGCTGACAAAGTGTAACTCTCCAAAGCTTCACATCCACAGCATTGCTCGATGATAAGATGTAGGAGTGACACCGGGTAGCACCCCAGATTATAAAGTGCCCCTTTACTGTCAGGATTAACAAATTGCGAAATAGCGGCGGTATATTGGCCTTGAATTGATCGAAGTTCGCCGATTTTCCCTGACTTAATCACCTCAAGGATTTTGGCTGTAAATGGGTGGTTCAGGTACATCAACCCTTCGGCAAAAAAGACCTGATTTTGTGCAACTGCAGCGAGGGCGGCATCCGTTTTTTCCATATCCACCGACAGTGACTTTTCGCATAAAATTGCCTTGCCGGCCTGAGCAGCCTTAATCACGTACTCATGATGAAGGTGATTAGGTAGTGCAATGTAGACAATATCCACCTCGGGATCGGCAATTAATGCATCATAGCTTTCATGTTGAACTGGAATGTCATACTGCTGTGCCAATGCATCTCGCGGTTCAGGACTACGACCTGCCACAGCATAAATCTTGCTCTGGCCATCTTGGCGAATTGCAGCAGCCATGACACCTGAGATAAAGCTAGTACCGAGAATACCCCACTGCTTAACCTCCCGATTCACTTTGTGATTAACCTGACTCATTACTCCGCTCCTACTTCCATCAAATGGGCTTCAAATGCTTGCTCTAACAGGGTATAGCCTAGGGCGATAAAATCTTGGGTGTGCTTGGCTTGAAAATGGGCATCAAAAGCTGCCTGATCGTTATAACGCTCCCAGAAAATAAAACGGCAAGGATCTTTTGAGTCCTGCATGGCCACCGCCATAGAGCAGCCAGGCTCACTATTCATATCTCGGCAAAACTGCGCAACGGCGACTTTTGCCTCTTCTAGCGAAATCCCTTCGTTTACTCTTAGCGCTGCTGTAATAAATAACCCTTGTTCAAACATCTTATCAACCCGTTAATACTCAATACGGCATCAATTTAATTGACATCTATAACTTGATAAACAACGATCCATTCCGCTATTTATCAACTTATAGTTTGTAATATGGATAAACTAAAAAGCATGCAGGTCTTTGTCGACGTAGTGGAGCGAGGAAGTCTAGCTAAAGCCGCCGCCCACTTTAATGTTACCTCTACCATGGTCGGTAAGCACATCAAGACGTTAGAGCAGAGCCTGGGAACCAAGCTACTGAACCGGACGACACGCAGGCAGTCACTCACCGAAGCGGGTGAAGTTTATTTCCATGAATGCCAACGGATCCTCAGTGATATCAAAGAAGCTGAAGAGAACTTGCAGACCTTAACTAACACCCCAATGGGTACGATTAAGATCAATGCGCCTGTTACCTACGGCAACACCGTCATTGCTCCGCTGCTCGCTCAGTTCATTGAACAGCACCCTCATATCAACGTTGAGCTGATCCTCGATAATAACCGTATCGACCCACTGCACGACCGATACGATCTCGTCTTTCGTATTGGCGAATTAGATGACTCTAGCCTGGTCGCAAGAAAGGTTGGCGAATACCAGTTGATTTTCTGTGCTTCCCTCACCTATCTGGATCGCTTCGGGACACCTCAAGATTTTACAGAGCTAAGCCATCATCAATGTTTGGGGTTTCACTATGGAGATATCCTGCCCCAGCAGCGAGAACAAGAGGCGCATTATTTCAGTCGCCAGCAATCAAGACTCAGCAGCAACAGCGGCGACGTACTCAAGGCTGCAGCTTTGCGCCATGCAGGGATCATTTTGCAGCCCGGTATCCTGCTGGAAAAAGAGCTAGAACTCGGGCTACTCAAGGAATGCCTTGTACCTTGTCGCCCGGCTTCAAAACCGATTCACATGTTGTACAAAGGGAAATCACAACCACTAAAAGTCAGAACTTTCATCGACTTCTTTCTTGGGCACTCATCCAATATATAAAGACAATCAGTGATCCCATTAACGCCTTGGGAAAGCCATCTATCTTTAGTGCGAGCCTTTGTGTCATTTTTTTGACACGAATCATGCAAAACAGATACTTATAGAGTATAAATGCACTATAGGGCATATTAACTGTATGAAGGAAAAGGTGGTTTTCAATGGTTAAGGCCGTATCGACAGTCATCTGCACAGGGTTGGTATTTCTGATGCTCGTCATGAAAATTGATGAGTCATTTTTCTTTTCCAAAGCTGAATTTGCAATCGAGTACTTGATCTTACTTTCCATCATTTCCATCTCTGTGTGTGCTTACCCAGTTTTCAAAAAAGAAAAAAAAGCGCTGATCGGAATGATGTTTATCGGTATCGAAAATATCTATCACATGATCGAACAAATTACCCCATTAGATAAAATTGTTGATGCTATTCCTTCCCCCATCGCTCTCTTTCTTGATGACGGGTGTATCTTGATTGGTATTGGCTTGCTAGCACTCGCCATAAAAAAGATCATCACAAAATACGAATGTAGCCAGAGTATTGATGACCTGACGGGTGTGTTCAATAGAAAGGCGCTTGGAAGCATTTCACTCAAGAAATTTGATCTGATATTTTTTGATCTGGATAACTTTAAAAAACTCAATGATGAACACGGCCATAAATTTGGTGACAGTGTACTTGTTCTATTTAGCCAAGGGTTGAAACAACATACCCAACGAAACGAAATGATTATCCGATTTGGTGGCGATGAATTCATTGCAATCCTCCTACCATATAGAGCTAAGCCTTACCTAGCTGAAATTAAGACGACTTTATCTGCTCTCAATATTTCTTACAGCTACGGTATTGCCCCAAATAGTGATAGGCGAAACTTACGCGAAGCTATAAACTGCTCCGACGAAGAGTTGTATCGAATGAAACATCTTAAACACCCTCAAACTTAAATACGCTTCAGCTCAGCATTCATAGTAGAGTGATTGCCAAATAACCATCAGAGCGTCAAATAAATAGCACCCAGTTAGTTGTTAAGCCGCTTTGATTCAAGTAAATAAAATATATTTATATCAATTTCAAACCATCCTTGGCTTAGGTTCACAAATTCTTAAAACGAAATATTTTGAATGGGAATATCCTGCCCGATTTTATATACAAACTGTATTTGTTTGCTACCATTCATTTATCTATTTCAAACAAATATCAAGGAAGGGTAATAAAAGGAATTACTATAAACCAGACACTTAATTATCAAATATATTTTAATTCAAACAAATCATTAAATCAGTCAATTAACTTTGGAGTGAACTCGATGTTTTTCAAAAACCTCTGTTTTTTGAAAAAAGCTATCGTAATACTACTCTCTCAAATTATTGCCACCTATGCATACGCTGTTGATTTGATTGACAATGGTAGCGTTCAAAAAGCCGTTAATTACACCTACTTTCCATACACCGTTGAAGTTACTGTTTTAAATAGTAACACTCCAGTAGAAACCTTTGAGTGCCAAATTACTAAACGTAGTCACAACCGAGCAGCACAATGGCCTTACCGTATTGGCCAGTGTGTAAATACGAACAGTACTGAGGTTGTGGTTGGCCAACTACAAACAGATGGTACGATTGTTCCCATCAAATCCAAAACAGACAATGTGCTTTGGGCAGCATCCTCGGATTACAGCCTAAGTTTCGAGCGTATAGACACACCATTGGTATTGGATTTCCACAATGCCTCGCGTTTGCTTGAACGAGGCACCTTCGGCCCAACACTGACAGACATCAACGCCACAGTTGGCCTCACTCCCGAGCAATGGGTCGAAGCACAACTTGCAATATCTCCGTCTTACCATCTGGAAGAATACCTCCGAATCCAAGAAATTCGTGCGAGTGAAAACGGCAGTAGCCAAGAGCACCGCAACTATCGGAGTAACGCCTGGTGGGGAATCGCCCTCAACAGTGAAGACCAACTCCGCCAACGAGTCGCCTTCGCACTCAGTCAGTTAGTCGTTGTATCGCAAAATGACGCGGGCCTATCTGGTGATGACAGGGCCAAAGGCCTCGCCATTTACTACGATATCCTCGTCGAACATGCCTTTGGCAATTACAAAGACTTGATCCGCGATGTTACCTACTCGCCTGCAATGGGACGCTTTCTAACCATGGCTGGTAACTTACCGCCTGATCCAGAAAATAACCAATATCCCGATGAAAACTACGCCCGAGAGTTATTGCAGCTGTTCTCGCTGGGCGAATGGAAGGTCAACTACAAAGGCGTGATAAGAAAAGACAAGGAAACCCAGCAACCTATTCCTGCCTATACCGAAGAAGATGTTTTGGAGTTAGCAAGATTGTTCACTGGTTGGGATGAAGACAATGGCTTACTCAGCCCTATGGTCGTCACCGCCAGTAATCATGATTCAGAGCCAAAGCGTATTCTAGGCCGTAGTTTCCCAGGTAATGAGACAGCTAAAGAAGAGCTGGAAAGATTACTCGATATCCTCGTTAGCAGGCGTGAAACCGCAGTATTTGTCAGTACTCACCTTATAAAACAACTTGTTACCTCAAACCCTGACAAACACTATGTTGAGCGCGTTGCCCGTACTTTCAACCAAACTCAGGGCGATTTAGCCGCTGTGGTAACCGCAATACTCACCGATCCCCAGCCCTATGAGTCAAACCCAATCACCGTTTCCAAAGCGCGTGAGCCTATTATCACCATGACAGCACTCTACCGTGCGTTTGGTAGCCAGATGGGTGACAGCTATCCGCACCATCGTGATACTTCACTGGGCTATGGTTATGATGCGCAATACTCACCAGAGGGCCATCGCTTTTCACAAGGGCCACTGTCAGCTCCGTCAGTGTTCAATTTTTTCCCAGCCAACTTTGCGCCTAGCGGCCCGCTGGAAGACAACGGATTAATTGGCCCAGAGTTCGCCCTATACACTTCAGCCGAAATCCCCCATTTGTCCAATCTGGTATTCCGCAAGCTTAAAGACGACAACACTCTGACTGGGGATGTCGCAGGTTTAGCAGATAACCGTTTGTTCCTTGATTACTCAACCTTTACCGGTCTGTGGACCACTGACGACAAAGCCAACTTCCTCGCTTTGCTGGCCGATACCCTATTTGATGGCTCGCTCAGCCCCCAACTTGAGCAACGACTCGGTGACGTCTACGACGATATGCCAAAGGGTAACCATGACAACATGTACAAGGTGTTCTGGATGGCTGCCATGTCCCCCGAATTCCAGATTCAGGAGTAATGATGATGAAATTATCGAGACGTCGATTTTTGCAACACAGCGCCCTGATGACCGGGGCGACGGCTATGCCGGTAGCATTTTCCCTCTCTAACAAAGCGTATGCGGCTGAAGATTACAAAGCCTTGGTATGTGTCTTCCTGCGAGGAGGAAATGACTCCTTCAATATGATGATGGCGGGCGATGATGACCTTTATGGCAAATATGCAGCAAGGCGTCCTAACATCGCTATTGATAAAGCTAGCTTGTTGATGACAGGCAAAACCGACAGCAACGGAGTACCGATTGGCCTTCACCCCAATATGCCGGGCGTTCAGTCATTGTTCCAAGATGGCCTTGCTGCTGGGTTAATCAATATAGGTACGCTAGTTGGCCCTGCTGGCTCCGGCGCCCCCTATCCAACAGGGCTGTTTAACCATTCAAAGCAGCAGTACGCATGGGAAAGTGCATGGCATTCAAGTGCCTATGCTGCCTATGGCTGGGGTGGTTTGCTGATGGACATCTTAGCTCAGGGAGGGGCAATACCTGAACTACTCTCACTCGGTGGAAACAGTTGGCTAAGCGGTGTAAATGTCAGTGATCTACGTACTAATACCCAAGGTTCGGTATCGGCGGTAAACGCCTTTAATGCATCAGGGACTTTGGAGAGAGAATATAGCGAAATGGTAGAGGAGGTGTACATGTCGCCCTTCCACCAGCAGTACACTAGGCAGCATAGTGACTTCCTTGCTCCTTACAATAACTTCCGTTCGCTTATAGACTCAACGGAACTCGATCCGGCCATAAGCCGAAATAGTTCTATTGGCTCGCAGCTATCAGCGGTTAAACGCATTATTGATGCATCGGTTGCTTCCGGAAGCGTAGGGAGGCAGGTCTTTATCGTTAACCAAGGTGGCTACGATACCCACAAGAATCAGGTACCGCGTCACCAATCCTTGTACAGCCAACTCGATACCGCTCTGACCGAATTCACTATGGCATTAGGTGCACTACAGCCCAATGTCACCAGCTTTACCATGTCGGACTTTGGTCGCACCATGCACAACAATGCCAATGATGGCACCGATCATGGTTGGGGCAGTAACCAACTAGTCATCGGTGGTAGTGTATCAAGCGGCTGCTATGGCGCTTATCCCGACTTTAGTGTCGGAAGTCCAGACGATAATGGCAGGGGGCGCCTGATCCCAACTCAAGCCCACGAGCAGATGGCTGCCACTCTGTCCAGTTGGTTTGGCGTCGGCCAATCAGGCATAGAAGCCATTTTCCCAACCGCTTCGGCCAACTTCGCCACCATGGACTTAGGCTTTATGGTGTAAATGCTGACCGAGTTAAACTAAAAAGCCACGATGCACTGGGAACGCATCGTGGCTTTTTTAATTTGGGCTTTTGGTTTGGACCACCGGATTACTCAGTGACAGCTTCGGCAGTCTCAACCGCTTTTTTAGCATCACGTTGATAAACAACACTGGCAATCACGACCGTTAGCGGCACAGTCATAATAAGCCCGATACTGCCAGCAAGACCGTGGATCATTGCCAGCGACAAAGCAGGGATATTCATGAACTGCATTACCGGCATCTGGAAGCCCCATACCATCATAATGGTGGTCAGTGCGCTTCCCACGAAAGCCAACACCAAGGTATTGGTCATGGTCCCGAGGATATCGCGGCCGATACGGATGGTCGCCAATAGGCGTTCTTTCTCTGATTGCTCCGGCGACATTTCCCGCAGCTCATGGTAAGACGAGGCCATAGAAATCGCTACATCCATCACCGCGCCAAGTGCCGACACCATAATCGCTACAAACAGCAACCAACGAACTTGCACTTGGGCTTCACCGCCGAGATACAGGATATCTTCCCCCTTCTCAAGGTATAGGCCGTTAAGTTGTGCCATCTCACCAAAGAACTGGGCCATTAAGCCTGCCATCACCACGCCAGCCAGTGTACCCAGCATGGAGACTAGCGACTTCTTGTTCCAGCCTGCAACCAGCAGGAAGTTGACCACAATTTTCACTGCCATCAAGCCGATGGTAATAAGAATTGGATTCCAGCCAGCAAACAAAGCAGGCACTAATACACCAATCAGCAGGGCACCGGTGAAGTACAAAGAAATGACTGAATTCACCCCTTGCAAACCGGCAAACAGCACGGTCAACACCACAATGATACCAACCATCCAATACACTGCCGAAGAACGGTCATGGTTGTAAGGCCAGTAAATCGTGCGGTCGCCCTGCTCTCTCACCAAAAGGATAAACCTGTCACCCTCTGCCACATAGACATTATGTAATCGGCTAAGTTGGTTTTCGACTTCGACCTGCTTGCCGGCATCAATGCCTTCCAGCAATTCCACCAGCAACCGTTGACGTCCTGTCTTAACTGAAGGCACTAAAGGATCAGACTGAGTACTCTCAGCTAAAACATCGATCACACTCGCGCGGACAAATTCCTGGTTACTGTAAGCCTTGGGCCGGAATGATTCACTTACAGTTGGTGAATACCACAGAATGGCGGTTGAAATCATAAAGACGACAAAAGGAAATAGTAATCGTTTTAACATCGTAATATTCCAAAACAAGAAGGCGCCGAAGCGCCTTCTTTATCTTATTTCAATAAATTCAATTAAGGTTGGTTTCTGAAATTACAACCTTCGTGCAACTCTTCTTGCGTGGCATTTTCATCGAAGTTATCATTTTCAAACCAAGTTGAATCATCGTTAACATTCACCGCCACACTGATTGACTTTGAGCGACTTTGATCACGAACTACACAGATTTGCTGATTCTTCAGTTTTTGCCAAAGCTCTTTGCCTTCTCCTGCACGAGTTTCTAGCATTTCACCTTTGCGTGAAATGACCCCTTGCTCATTCGGTTGACCATATTGCTTGATGTACCAGTTGCTGCTCTCAAAAACTTTGCTTGCTAGCGTATAGTTTTCAGCAACATACTCAGTTAACATATCTCGAATTGCATATGTACCTACATCAACTGAGTCCCAAATCACATCACTTTCTTCAACCCAGCCATTATTCAATAACGGATCACCCAAACGATAGTCATTGACGGCCACAACGTACTTCTTACCTTCTTCCAGAGGCATACCATCAATCAAAAGATCTTGAATTCGGTTGCCTTTAGGCTCACTCAAATCAACTGCAAAGCTAATTTTACCGCCAAAGATATCGTAATAGAAAGATGCAATTTCAGGGTTAAAAGAGACCGTGATATCACCCTTTTGATACTGATTGAAGTACGCATAAGACGATTCCATGTACTCTTTCAGATTTTTACCTGTCATGTAGACAGCAACCACGCGGTTGTCATACATGTAAAGGTTAGAGCTATCTTTTTTAAGATAATCATCACCATTAAAGAGATTTGAACCATCTGAGAATAGAGCTGCTGCAGATACATCTACTTCAACATCAGCATATTTCTCTACATTCATGATCTGAATCTGGTTAATCAAGTTGGTCAGCGGCATATCCGCAAGCTTTGCGTTGTGAATAGTCGTGTACAGACGCAAATCCTGACCGTCGTAATGACGTTCTTCAGATACCGCCTCATCGGCGCCACCACGAGTTGAGTAAGTGAAATTACCTTGGACTTCACCAATTTTCTCATTAGCTACTCGGCGAGATTTCTCATGAACCCACTCCATCTCATCCTGAAGATCAACATCTTCCTCAACCACATCAACTTTACGGTTGGATAGCGTAGTATCTGTAATTTGCCATTGACCATTGTGATCTTTTTCAAGCTCGATCTCAGCGGTCGCCAAGCCCCAGCCCCATTTGCCTGGCTCGATGACTTTTACTTTTTCATGGCGAGTTTCTGCGTTATAAACACCAGACAAGTCTTTATCTTCTTGCTGGTTTTCACCTTCGACAGAGATATCTTGCATCCCCTCAGTGAAGTCGCCATCAATATAAGCTTGCTCAATAAACTCTGCGTGCTCGTGACCCATGAAGATCACATCGAACTTATCGGCCATCTTGGTCGCGATTTCATTCACACCACGGGTGTGTGACTCATTTCGGCCATGGTGTAGCGCACCAATCACTACATCTGGCTGATAGTGAGCAATCACTTGATCAACGGTCTCTTCCAAAGAAGTAAACTCATCTTTGAAATCTAGATTTTTAAAGTTGTCTGGGTTGGATGCATTCCAAACTGGTACGTTGGCAGGTGTTAGACCGATAACCGCAACTTTGGCGCCGTTGTAATCAAAGATCTGGTAACCACGTAAGAATGGGATTTCTTGGCCATTGCTGTTACAGCCTGCTGAATTTGTATCCCAAATAATGTTGGATGAGATCACCGCACCGTTGAAGCCTTCAATGCTACGCTCAAGGAAAGCACGCTCGAAATCGAATTCGTGGTTGCCCGGAACCCATACGTCGTATTCCATGAAGTTCATGCTTTCAACAACAGGGTGGACCGGTTCACTATTAAACAGCTCTGCAGAGTTACCTTGAACCGTATCACCTAGCTCAATCAACAAGAAGTTGCTGTTCTTGGCTCGTTCTTCATTAACCAAAGTAGTAATTTTGGTAAAACCTGCATTACGGTCATGGGCATCAAGAGCGTAATCCCAAGCGTAAATACGGCCGTGCATATCACCAGTTGCACCAATAGAAATAGTTTGGCGATTTAGTTGGTCGTTATCGCCTTTAACGATAACCGGTTCGGTTGGTAGATAGGTTTTACACTCTGAGATCCCAGGTGTGTAATCATTATCACTGCTACTGCTATTACATCCAGCTAGGGCGGTAACAATCGCTGCACTCAGCGCTGCTACTTTAATAGTACTCTTAGTCATGTTTAGGCAATCAAAAAAATAAAAAAAGAAAATGGGAACGCGGGCAAATATACGCCCAAGGAATAGAATAAAAACTCAAAATGCAGCCAAAACATTTCCAAATGTAAATTCGGTAAGTTCAATAAATGAATCGTTAATTGTAAACCTTTGCATGCTGCGCAAACGTTAAACATCAACAACAGCACAACACCCAGACGTTCAAAAAACAAACAAGCAAACGTTTGCCAGAGTGATCTTGACCTCAAAAACTCAAAGGCAAATGAACCACCAAAAACATTCAATAGTGACAAAGATCACAATAATTGATCATTTCACCATATGGTATTCACTGTATTCGTTAATAGAGTGGTGACTTACAAAATGAAAAAACATGATCATTTTCTAGCCATAAAGTGGGAGTCTCCCTCAAATAACCTCCTCCTACTCGTCAAAATGCAACCGTTATCACACCAATTGTAAAGCTGTGTAAGGACAGCAGGACAGCAGGACAGCAGGACAGCAGGACAGCAGGACAGCAGGACAGCAGGACAGCAGGACAGCAGGACAGCAGGACAGCAGGACAGCAGGACAGCAGGACAGCAGGACAGCAGGACAGCAGGACAAGCTAGCAACGCCCTTTACGTATAGCAATAGTCAATTGCCAAAAATGAACGCTTCTGCTGCGACCCACTGACATAAAAAAACGGTAGGTACTTTGCAGTACCTACCGTCTGTATTGGTTCTCTCAACAAAGCTAATAACTAGCTTTGTTCAGGCATAGGATTAGATACCTAGCGCCTGACCACCACCGATTTGTAGCGTTTCAGCAGTGATGAATGAAGCATCTTTGCTTACTAAGAAAGAAATAGCAGAAGCCACTTCTTCTGGCTGGCCTAGGCGACCCAGCATGATGCTGTTAGCCCAAGAAGCAAATACTTCAGGCTTAGTTTCTTTAATCTGTGCGTGGAACGGCGTATCGATAGTACCTGGAGATACCGCGTTCACACGGATGTTTGCTGGTGCTAGTTCTTTTGCAAGAGCACGAGTTAGCGTGTGAACTGCAGCTTTAGATGTACCGTAGATACCTGCACCTGGGCCACCTGCGTTCCAAGCAGCGTTAGATGTGAAGTTGATGATTGACGCGTTGTCAGACTTCTTCAGGAACGGGATTGCCGCACGAGAAACAAAGAATGCACTGTCTAGGTTAAGTGCCATTACTTTGCGGAAGAACTCAGTTTCCATGCCTTCGATTGGGCTGCGACCACCAAGGCCACCAGCGTTGTTAACAACAACATCGATCTTACCGTATTTTTCACCGATAGCATTGATGTTTTCAGTTACAGCATTCTCATCAGTTACGTCAAAACCACGGTATTCCGCTTCGATGCCAGCTTCTGCTAGCTCAGCCACACAGCTTGCGCCTTTAGTGTCTTCGATACCGTTAAGAATCACAGTGTAGCCATCTTGACCAAGACGCTTAGCAACTTGGAAACCGATACCACCTGTAGCACCAGAGATAAATGCAACTTTGTTAGACATATCAATGTTCTCTTTAAGTTAGTTAATGGCTATGCCGAAAGCTCTGAGGAAAAGTACGCTTCGACATCTAGCAATCAATAATATTGTATTACAATAACACCTTTCATTAAGAATTCAAACCTCATGAAAGGATCAAAAGTGATCTTCGTCTGGTTTAGATACAAAAAAGCCTTGGTGCTACCACCAAGGCTCTGTGTTATCACTCGTTTATTCTTTATTTACCCAGTCTTTTGGGCAGTTCATCGCGTGTAAGGTAGCCATCATTATTCGTGTCTAGACGGTCAAAATCACGCTTTAAAGGTCCACGCGCTTCATCACGGGAGAGTTTACCGTCGTTGTTTGTATCCATTTGAGTAAATGGATCGTGGCCTTGTCGATCACCCTCATTACTACGCTTTGTTTTACCCTTTTCTTGTTGATTACCAGGTTTATGTGCATCCATTGACGTATCAGAGCTATCAAGCGTGTATTGTTTGGTTGCGCGCTCTGTTGACTCTGGCTGCACTTCAAATACTGTATTGCTGTCAGTAACACATCGAACACTGTTGCTATAGCGAATAGCATCGCCTTGCGGCCCGTGTCCTTCAGGATAGTCAACACCATTGTAAACTTTCGGATCACTGCGCTGAGCACCTGCACCATGCACATCAATCCATTCGCCATTCATATAACCCAGTGAACGCCCGAAAGCCATATAAGCGGCATGCTGCCCATTTTTTAGGTTAAGGTGGGTCGTGCTACTCCAATAGTTTGGATAGTCCTGCTTGCCGCCCTCATTAACAAATGGCGTCACCTCGAACACACTGTCAATAGCAGCACTATTACTGGTATCCGGTGACTTGCTGTAATCAACTATCGACTGTAGCTCTTTGATATTTGGCAACCTCCAATCACTGTTACCCGCTAGTTCAAGGTTTTCACAGTACTCAAGTGCAGTTGGCCAATCCATACCAGAACCGCTGTCAGCCTGTTGCCAAGTCAGTCCTGTAGCTTTATCTGTCACCGTCCCATTGTTGTTATCTGAAAAATCATTAATGCCATAATCGGTGTTACCGCGAACAACCATGACATAGAAGGTTTTCTCCCCACCATGTGGAGACTCCATACCATAGCCTTTAATACGACCATCGATGAAATTCACACCAAATACGGTCTCATCTTCATTCATCGTAGTTGATACATATTTGGTGCTACTCACATATTGAGAGTCGATCAGACGCTCGCCAGCGCTTAGATCGCCAGACTCGAATCCGAAATACTCATGATCAATGAATGGACGGATAGAGTAAGTACCAGCACCATTTAAACCGCTCGGATCCTCACCATCGAACATCATCAATGAATAAAGCTCTTTGATGGTTGGCACACGCCAATCACTGTGGCCTGCCAATTCCAAGTTTGAGGCATAGGCGAAGGCTTCATCATAAGTCATCTTATCTGCTGCGGTTATTTTCCCATCACCATTGGTATCCGTGGTTTGCGCCCACATAAGGCCGGTATTGTTATCTGTTACCGTACCGTCATTATTACGGCTATAACTTGGAGCATTACCCTGATACTGGGCATCCTGACCGAATCCAGTTTTTCCTTCTTCGGTAGGACATTCACCTAATACACTCTGTGCATCGGTACAAAATGACTGGTTGGTATCGACAATGCTGTAGCTGTATTGCGGTGACTGGTTGGCCGCTGCGACTGTGGAGAAAGCAGTCATGCCAGTGATTGCAATGGCAGCAGTTAATTTCGAAATGCGGAAAAAAGCGTTTTTAAACTCAGTCTTATTCATGGTTACCCCAATCAAGCTTTAATGTGTTGATGGGGTAACTATGCGCTGTAATTGTGTGCGAAATATGGAGCAATCTAGGAGATTTCATCAATTTCAAACCGGTAACCGACCCCGTAGACCGATTTGATCCAGTCGCTCTCACTGTCTATCGCTAAGATCTTCTTTCGCAGGTTTTTGATATGGCTATCAATAGTACGATCCGTCACCACCCGATCATCATCATAAATCTTATCCATCAATTGATTGCGGCTGAACACCTGGCCAGTATGCTGGAAGAAAAACGCCAATAAATGAAATTCTGCAGGTGTAAGGCTCAGTACTTTGTCATGTACCCAAGCTTTCATTTGGGCTTCATCAATCCTCAGCACCGATGTCAATGCCTGATGCTGCGTAGACTGAAGTTGCTTAGCCTGAACTCTTCGTAATATATTCTTTACCCTCACCACCAACTCTCTAGGACTATATGGTTTGCACACATAGTCGTCTGCCCCCAGTTCTAGCCCTAACAAGCGGTCTATTTCATCAACCTTGGCCGTTGCCATGATGACAGGCACTTCACTGAAGGTACGCAATTCACGGTAGATATCTAAACCATCGCGATTGGGTAGCATTAGATCCAAGATCACCAATTCGGGGGAATGCTGTTTAATCCAGTCAATCACTCTGCCGCCGTCTTCGATGATATGACTCTCGTAGCCACTGTGGGACAGGTACTCCCCCAGTACGTTGGCTAATGCCGCTTCATCTTCAACAATCAAAATCACTATGCGAACTCCTCTACCTTCATCCTTGTCTCGGGAAGGTCACTATCATCTTAACCCCGCCCCACTCTGAGTGGGCTGCATATATCTGCCCATGATGAGCTTCAATAATACTTTTGCAAATCGCCAGCCCCAATCCAGACCCGCCATGTTCCCGGTTACGGGATTGATCCACCCGATATAGTCGTTCAAACAGCCTAGGGAGCGCTTCATCCGTTACCCCAGGAGCACTATCTTCAATAACGAGCACGACCTGATGCTCATGCAACTCAAGAGATACCCAAATATGGCCACCTGCATCGGTATAGCGGTAACTGTTCTCCAGCAGATTTGAAACAACCTGCTCTATTTTTTCTCGCTCCCCATCTACCATCATAGGCTTACACACCTCCTTGGGTTGGTGAAGAACGATCTGTTTTTGTTTTAACCTAGCCTCATAGCGCTCTAAGCAAGGGATGAGCAAATCACAGAGCTCGAGGGGCTCTGCAACGATAGCGTGACTACCTGCCATATCAACTATTGAAAGTACTCGTAACTCTTCTACCAATTTTGTCAAATTGAGTACCTGATGGTGTAAAGATTCGATATATCGAGGTTCTGGTTGACGAATACCGTCAATTAACGCCTCCAGTTCACTTCTTAACACCGCCAGAGGGGTACGTAGTTCATGAGAAATATCCGACAACCATTGCTCCCTCATCTGCTCTTGTTGCTTGAGGTTGACGACAAGGTGATTGAAAGCATGGATCACATCGGTGACCTCATCATTGCCCCGGAAGTGGATGTAATGATCCAGATCACCTTGTTGGACCGATTCAGCTCCTCGGTGAAGCGCTTTAAGTGGTTTGAGAAGATACCCTACTAATCCACTGGCAAAAACTAAACTGACAACCAAAGTCGCCAATGTAATGAAAATAATATTGCGGGTTTGCGAGTGCAGAAAACTTTCAGCCAACGCGCTCGACAGGGATAGGCTCTGTATGACGGTTATCCAGCCAACCTGCTCCCCCTTGTAGTTCACCGCTACTTTCTCTATCCGAAAATCATTAGGAAGCGAGCGTAAGTTTTCAGGCGCTCCCAATAAAGGTTCGTTGGCAAGTGAAACAAGATTAACTCGCATCCCTAGGGGGATAAACACAGACGAAGGCTTATCCAATGGCACAGCAGGTTTAGCGCTATCAGCCACTCGATTTGGGCCTGTATGCCCTCTACCTCTCGGGGGCGGAATTTCCCCCAGTTGTTGCAGCATAGATGCAAAAACATGGGGCGACTCAACCAACCGAGTCCAACCGTATTGTTCTGAATAATAAGCGGAAAGTTTTTCGGCTAAAAGCTCAACTTTCAGGATCTCTTCCTGGTTAATAAAACGCTGAAAGCCTTCTTTGAAGCTTGAGTTAATCAACAAACCCATGCCAATGGCGACTAATACACTGCTGATAAATAAACATAGAAAGAGTTTTCGAAACAAAGAAACCCGCATTGGCATTACCAAGTTAAAGTGACTCAATAAGCCTACAGGATAAAATGGGAGAAAATATGGAGAGCGGCCAAATAGCACACAAATAAAAACAAAAAAGGCGCCGGAGCGCCTTTTCTCATGTTAATCCAATCAGTCTGTTACTTCGGCTGGTTGCTGTACGCACAACCTTCATACAGGGCTTCTTGAGTCGCCTCTGCAGAATAGTTAGGGTTCGCAAACCAAGTGCTTTCATCGGCAAGGTTCACTGACACGTTGATAGAATCACGTGCACCTGGGCCCGAGCGCATTACACAAATCTCTTTGTTTTGTAGCTTTTGCCACAACTCAGCACCCGCACCTTCACGCAGCGTAAGGATGTCACCTTGCTCGGTAACGTCACCGGCAGCATTCGATGGGCCGTATTGCTTGATGTACCAGTTCACATTCTCGAATTTGCTACGGTCCAGCACACCTTCATTCTCAACATACTCGGTGATCATGTCACGTACGGCATATACAGGTTCGTTCGAAGAATCCCAGATCACCTGCTCGCCAGTGATCCACTCTTGGCCAAGCAGGGTACCCAGACGGTAATCGTTGATAGCTAGTACATAATCAGCTTGTGGGTTGAAATCTCCACCACGGATTTCGGCAATATCAATACGCTCACCAACCGCTTTGCTCAGATCAACGGTGTATTGAATTGAACCATCGAAGATATCGTAGTTGTAAGCAGGGATAGCTGGGTCGAAAGACACAGTAATGTCGTCCTGCTGGTAAGTATTGAAGTAACCGTAAGACCACTCCATGTACTCTTTCAGCTGCTCACCCTTGATGCTGACAGCAACCAATTGGTTGTCGTACATGTATAGGTTGGCACTGTCTTTCTTGCGGTATTCCTGACCATCGAACAGGTTAGAGCCGTCAGAGAACAACGCTGCCGCAGAAACATCAACTTTGATGCTATTGCCTTCAGCGTCAGAACCTTTCTGCTCGATGTTCATGATTTGGATCTGGTTGATCAAATCGGTGATCGGCATGTCCGCCAACTTGCCGGTATGGATAGAGCTGTAAAGGCGTAGGCCTTCACTGTTAAGTACCTGCTCTTCCAAAACGGCCTCATCGGCAAAGCCACCATTGGAGTTGGTAAAGTTACCTTTCACCTTACCGATCATGATATTGGCATCTTCAACCGAGGCATCATGGATATGCTGCATCTGCTCTTGCAGGTGCTTGTCTTCCTGTACGTTCTCTACCTTGCGGTTAGAAAGCGTCGTATCGACAATCTGCCATTTACCTTGCGTATCTTTCTCTAGCTCGATTTCAGCCTTGGCCAGTGCCCAGCCCCAGTTGCCCGGCTCAATGATCTTCACTTTTTCATGGCGGTTCTGGGCGTTGTACACACCAGATTTCGCCTTGTCTTCCTGCTCGCTGTTACCAGCAACAGAAATCTCTGGCATTTCAGCAGTAAAGTCAGCGCCTTTCTCTACTTGTTCGATGAAGCGGGCATGTTCGTGACCCATGAAGATAACATCGAACTTATCAGCCAGCTTAGAGGCAATCTCGTGTACACCGCGGCCATGTTCTTTACGTCCATGGTGAAGGGCACCAATGACGACATCCGGCTGGTATTGGTCGATAACCGTATTGACTGTCTCGGTAACAGATTCCAGCTCGTCTTTGAAATCCAGGTTACGGAAGTTCTCTGGGTTAGACGCGTTCCACACCTTTACATAGGATGGAGTCAAACCGATTACCGCCACTTTGGCACCGTTGTAATCGAAAATCTGGTAGCCACGCAGGAATGGGGTTTCTTCCTCATTCGCTTTACAATCAACCGAGTTCTTATCCCAAATCACGTTGGAAGAGATCACCGAACCGTTGAAGTTCTCAAGGCTACGCTCAAGGAAAGCGCGCTCAAAATCAAACTCGTGGTTACCTGGCACCCAAAGGTCATAATTTAGGGTGTTCATGGTTTCAACCACTGGGTGAACCGGATCATTGTTGAACAGTTCTGCCGAGTTGCCCTGAACGGTATCGCCCAGATCAATCAGTAAGAAATTGTCGTTATTGGCGCGCTCGTCACGCAGCAAGGTAGCAATTTTCGAGAAGCCGGCATTTCTATCGACGCCGTCTAGCGCGTAGTCAAAAGCAAAGATACGGCCATGCATATCACCGGTCGCACCAATGGTGATCGTCTGGCTTGTTAGTTCGTTATTCTCGCCTTTTACGATTACCGAAGGAGTAGGTTCGAAGGTTTTACACTCGGCGATGGTAATAGGTGTAGAGTCATTCGCAAAGCTTCCAGCAGAAGCCATCAGGATTGCGGCACTGAGTGTCGCAAGCTTAAAGGTTTTATTTTTCATCTCACAGAGCCTAATGTCAGGGTAAAAACATTAGCAATATAAGGAGATAAAATAGAATAAATACGTAAAAATCACTCAATCTGTTGCGAAATGTAAATTCCGTAAGTTGGATAAATGCCGCGTTAAATGTAAACCGTTGCATGCTGCAACAAGGTTAAAGCTCAACAATTGGCCAACACAAAGCTGGATATTTTTGAAACAAGCAATCCTTTGCTTGCCTCTTGTTTCCTAAGCTAATTAGCATGCCAAAGATGCTACGGAATTGTATTCTCCACCATCGTGTCGAATCACTAAATCACGATAATATCTTCCGTCGATACGCCGGGGCGGTATATCCCGTCCATTTTCGAAAGGCACGGTTGAAGTTGCTGAGATCATCGTACCCTACCCGCCAGGCGACCTCGTGGGTACTTACGCCCTCTTGGCCCAATAACTGTATCGCGTGGTCACGCCTTGAGTTATCCCGGAGTTCACGGAAGGTTAGTCCCTGCTGGCCCAGATTACGTTGCAGGGTTCTTGGTGTCATACCCAACAAGGTTGAGAACCACTTGATATTGAACCAAGGCAGCGGTGCATAGGTATCGATGAGTTTGCTTACCGAGTGGTGCCAATTGGCATCTCTGGTTTGCTCCGTTATGGGGTGGAATCCATCGGGAAGCGGGACCGTAAATGCACCAAACGTTTGTCCAAACACAAGCTTCGTCTTGGTGAACGTCTGAGGTAGTTTGTCTAAATTGGTATCGGGTGACATTAGCTTGGCTTGTTCCGGCTGCCAATAGCCTTCAATGAACCGGCGACAATAGTTAATCATTGCAAGGGTTCTAAACCATTCAGCCTGCTCAAACCCCGGGGTCGAGTCACGGAAGGCACTGCGATGGCACAGCCACCACTTGCCATCAATCATCTCTGTCCAGACAATTACATGGTTATTGAGCTTGGGCATTTCTAAGACCAATAACTGGAGTCCCTCGGAGAGGCTGCCACATTGCTCTATCTTGCTGTCTAACTCTGGCGAAAGCTGCTTGACGGAAATAAACCGACCAATTTCAATTCCAACCAGATAACCATAGCGTCTCTCTAATCCGAACAAAAACAACATAATATCTTTGGTCGGTAGCCAATGCTTTTTATCCATCATTTCAACCGGTAGTTCACACTCCTTGGCAACCGCCTTCCAATCAAAGCCTTTTCTTTCACAGTACTCTATGAAAGGCCAGATGTTCATGGTGGAAGTCAGAAGGATATCAGTCGTCGAAGAAGTTGATTTCATATCGGTTTGCCAAAACTCACTAGCGGTTTACTAACACATCATATGAAATTTCAGTGTACTGCATGGCAGCAAGATTGTTTCAACTTGTTATCCTTTTCTGTAATAGAGAATGAGCAGAACAAAAAAATCCCCAGCAGATAGCTCCACCGGGGATTGGTTTTATCGCAATCACACGTCGTTAGATTGCACTTTCTATCTTATGACCTTTAGGTAGTTGGTGGGCGATACCCTTGTGGCAATCAATACAGGTATTGCCGTCTTCGATAGCACGGCTATGGATACCTGCAGCGACCGATTTCTGAGTGCTGAAGTCCATGTATTCAAAGTTATGGCAATTACGACACTCTTGGGAATCATTGGCTTTCATGCGCTCCCATTCTCGGGAGGCCATCTCAAACCGGTGATCCTCGAACTTCTGAGGGGTATCGACAAGTCCCAGCGCTTTGGCATATAGCTCTTTCGAGGCTTGGATCTTACGCACCATTTTCGGTGCCCACTCTTTGGGTACATGACAATCCGGACACGTCGCCCTGACGCCACTGCTGTTGTTGTAGTGAACGGTCCCAACATACTCTTGGTAAACGTTGTTCTCCATTTCATGACAACCAATACAGAAGCTTTCCGTGTTGCTGTACTCCATTGCAGTGTTAAACCCGCCCCACAGGATGACACCTGCAACCACACCCACGGTCAGGACTGTGCCAATCGCAAAGTGGCTGGGCTTTCTGAACCACTGCCAAAAACGCCGGATAATCCCAGGTCGTTGACTCTCCATAGCCCCTCCTATTGGCCGAATTTACCAGCCGGTTTAAAGGTGTTTTCCACCAGCGGCGCGGCATCGGCCTGCGATACATGGCACTGCAAACAGAAATAACGGCGAGGGGCGACATCACTCAGGATCTTGTTGTTACTATCCATGTAGTGCGTTGGACTCACCCTTGGCGCGCCAGTCCTGCGGTACTTATCGACATCATGGCATTGTAAACAGCCATTGTTACTCGGATTGATCTGCACCATTTCCGTTGAGTGCGGGATCAAAGGAGGTTGATGAACAAATTCCAAGGCCAGCTTATCTTGCATTTTTGGCACCGGCTTGATGGGCGCAACAGCATTGGTCTCCCCTATTTCCTGTGCGCCACGTAACGAGGTAACCTCTGCAAATGCTGCTAGGCTCACGACAGCCGCCAGCAGCGCAGACACAACATACTTACCCTTCATTTTTATTGGCTCCAATTCTTATTTTAAATTCCAACACTTCCTCGGAACAGACATCAATACAGCGCCCACAACTGATACAGTCTTGGCTCATCACCTTGCGATCCCCACCTTTGAGTGGCTGCCTCAGCACTTCCGGTTCGGGGCACACGTTGAAGCAATCCATGCACTTATTGCAGGCTTCGCGGTTAGTCGCGGTGATACGTACCAGGCTCTTACGGCCAATCACCCCATAGGTCGCTCCAAGCGGGCATAAATGACCGCACCAGCCATGCTCAACCAATACCAGATCCAGCAAGAACACCAGTAAGATCAGTACCCAACCCGCGCCCATACCAAACACCAAGCCTCGGTGCAGTGCCGCAACTGGGTCAATCCAGCTCCACAACACGGTGCCCGACACTGCACTGCCAATTAACAGTACTGGCAACAGCCAGTATCGCAGGCTAGACGACCAGCGGTAACTAAGCTTGATCCCAAGCTTTCTCCTCAGCCAAGCGGCCAAGTCCGTCACCATATTGAGCGGGCATACCCAGGCACAGAACACCCGAGGGGCCAGCAGAGCATAGAAACCCGCCACAATGGCTCCGCCAAGCAATGCAGCCAACTCAGGCCAGTGACCTGCGGCAATGGTTTGCAGCAAAATCAATGGGTCGGTCAGTGGCACGGTGTCAAACAAGGTACTTGCCGACAGGTTGCCACGCAGTACACCCAGTGTCGGGCCGATCATAAACAAGGCGATGATCAATAGCTGACAGCTGCGGCGCAGCAGCAAGAAGCGGTGAGCTTTCCACCAGCCCAGCGAGGCAGTCGCTGCCTTGCCGGCATCTTTTGCCAAATGCTTAGCCATTACTGACCTCCTCCACTGTTACCCGGCTTGTGAGCAGGTAAAGTCAGATCTTCTGGGACCAAACTTTCCCCTTTCTTGGCCTTCTCTTCCCAACCCAAGCGATAGTGGTGACCAAGCTCGCCTTTGGCCAAGGCCGTTGGCACAACCTTAATCGCCGCTTCGTCCAGCACACAGGCTTGCTCGCATTTACCGCATCCGGTACAGACATCGGAATGCACCGTCGGGATAAACTTGGCATGGTAGCCGGTACGTTGGTTGCGGATTGGCTCAAGGGTGATCGCCTCATCAATCAGCGGGCAGACCCGGTGGCATACATCACAACGTAAGCCCAACCAGTTGAGGCAGGTTTCATGGTCAATCAATACCGCCGTGCCCATCCGGGCATCATCGATATCAGTCAGGCCATGATCCAGCGCACCACTCGGGCAGGCTTCCACACAGGGAATGTCTTCACACATCTCACACGGTATCGTCCGGGCGGTAAAATACGGTGTCCCCGAAGCCACTGGCGACAACAAACTTGCCAGCTTCAAGGTATCGTAAGGACACGCCTGAACACATAACCCACAGCGCAAGCAAGCCTGCAAAAACTCAGGCTCAGGTAACGCACCCGGTGGCCTTATCGGCACACCGCTGCTGTCAGCCTTACTCTGTTTGCTCTGTAGTCCAAGTACGGTCGCTGCCGCTCCTACACCCACAGCCGTTCGCGCGGCATCCCGAAGGAAACGGCGGCGGCTTTCCGATGATTTGAGAGGTGAACGCTTCATCAGTCTGTTTCCAATAGTTAGGCTTTAACCACCTTCACTGCACATTTCTTGAAGTCCGTTTCTTTCGAAATGGGATCGGTTGCATCAAGCGTGAGTTTGTTGGTCAGTTGCCCGGCATCAAAGAAAGGCATATACACCAAGCCTTGCGGTACCCGGTTACGCCCGCGAGTTTCCACATGGGTGAGTACCTCACCACGGCGGGAAACAATTTTTACTGCATCGCCCCGGCGCAGCCCGCGCGCTCTGGCATCGAGCGGGTGCATGTAGAGCACTGCATCAGGGAATGAGCGGTATAGCTCAGGCACACGACGGGTCATCGAACCGGTATGCCAATGTTCCAGCACCCGCCCAGTTGATAGCCACAGGTCATACTCGTTATCCGGAGACTCTGCTGGCGGCTCATATGGCAGGGCAAAAATCACCGCTTTCTTATCCGGCTTGCCGTAGAAAGCGAACTCTTCACCCTTCTTCACATAAGGGTCATACCCCTCGGAGTAGCGCCAGACCGTCTCCTTGCCATCCACCACAGGCCAACGCAGGCCTCGGGATTGGTGGTACATATCAAACGGAGCCAAATCATGGGCATGGCCTCGACCGAAGTAGGCATACTCTTCGAACAAGCCTTTTTGGACATAGAAGCCAAAATCGCGGGACTCATCATTGAGTTGGTCAGCCGCAATTTCATCCAAGCTGTACTTATCGGCCTTACCGTTTTTGAACAGCACTTCAAATAAAGTTTTGCCTTTGAGCTCTGGCTTCTTGGCAATCAACTCCTGCGGCCAGACTTCCTCAACCTTGAAGCGCTTGGAGAACTCCATCAGCTGCCACAAGTCAGATTTCGCTTCACCCGGCGCACTGATCTGCTGGTGCCAGAATTGAGTACGGCGCTCGGCATTACCGTAGGCCCCTTCTTTTTCAACCCACATCGCTGTCGGCAAAATCAAGTCCGATGCCATTGCGGTTACGGTTGGGTAAGGATCAGAAGTAACAATGAAGTTAGCCGGATCGCGGTAGCCTGGTAGACGTTCCTCGTTGATATTCGGACCTGCCTGCATGTTGTTGTTACACATCACCCAGTAGGCATTGAGTTTGCGGTCTTTGAGCATCCGGTCTTGCAAAATCGCGTGGTAACCCGGCTTTGGTGGAATCGTGCCTTCTGGGATATTCCAATGGGTTTCGCACATTTCGCGGTGTTTCGGATTCATCACCACCATATCGGCTGGCAAACGGTGGGCAAAGGTCCCCACTTCACGAGCTGTACCACAGGCAGATGGCTGTCCGGTCAGCGAGAACGGGCCACAACCTGGCTTGGAGATCTTGCCGGTCAACAGATGGATGTTGTAAATCAGGTTATTGGCCCACACACCTCGGGTGTGCTGGTTGAAGCCCATGGTCCAGTAAGACACTACCTTGGTTTCTGGGTTGGCGTACATTTCAGCCAACTCGTTGAGCTGGTCAACCGGCACCCCTGTTAATTCAGAGGTATATTCGGCGGTATAGGTTGAGACGAACTTGGCGTAGTCTTCGAAACTCATTGGTGTCGAATCACCACTACCCGGGTTTTTAGCTGCTTTTTCCAATGGGTGGGTGGGACGCAGACCGTAGCCAATATCTGTCACACCCTTACGGATGTTGACGTGCTTGTCCATGAAGTCCTTGTTGACCTTATCATTAGAGATAATGTAGTGGGCAACAAAGTTAAGGATGGCCAGATCGGTCTGTGGCTTGAAGATGATTGGGTTATCAGCCAATTCATAACTGCGGTGGGTAAAAGTCGACAGCACTGCGACTTTTACCTTATCGGATGACAGGCGGCGGTCGGTCAGGCGTGTCCACAAGATTGGGTGCATCTCAGCCATATTAGATCCCCAAAGCACGAAAGCATCGGCATGTTCGAGATCGTCATAGCTACCCATAGGCTCATCCATACCGAAGGTACGGCCAAACCCAACGACCGCAGACGCCATACAGTGGCGGGCGTTCGGGTCAATATTGTTGGAGCGGAAACCCGCTTTGTACAATTTCGCAGCGGCATAGCCTTCCCAGACTGTCCACTGACCAGAACCGAACATGCCAACGGCAGAAGGACCTTTGTCTTTCAGTGCCTGCTTGAACTTGTCGGCCATCACATCGAAAGCTTCATCCCAACTAACTGGGGTGAATTCCCCTTCCTTGTGATACTTACCGTCTCTCTTACGCAATAACGGTTGGGTCAGGCGATCTTCCCCATACATGATCTTAGGCAAGAAGTAGCCTTTGATACAGTTGAGGCCCTTATTGACCGGCGCATCAGGGTCCCCCTGCGATGCTACCACACGACCATTTTTGGTCCCCACCAGCACACTACAGCCTGTCCCACAGAAGCGGCATGGGGCTTTATCCCACTTCACTTCCTGTTCGCCTTCTGCGGCATTGGCCACCGACACAGGTATGGTTAACCCTGCGGCACTGGCGGCAGCAATGGCTGCATTGGCCTTTAAGAAACTACGTCTAGTAACTGTCATGTTACGCTTCCTTTAGCTCAGATTGTTCTTCCATTTGGTGGTAAACCAGTGTGGTATCGAGTACCCCGGGCAACTGCTTGATATGGTCAAAGTGACCAACGATGTCGTTTTTTTGCTCGCCCTCAAGCACGACAACCAATTTCCCTGATTCACCAAAAATCGGCACTTCAGCCCCCGGTAAGCTCTCTATGGTCTTTTTTATTGATTCAAGCTGCTCAGCTACGACGTAAACAATCAAGCTGCAGACATGGAACTCACTCACAACAAAGCCCCCCTTCAGGCACGCCACCGAATCCTTCCCAAATCAATAAGTGCAACAAAATACACTTAAAGATTTAGTGGTTATTGACTAATTTATGCCTAATTTGAATAGGTTGGATACCCATAAAGGGGTATTGGAAGGGTTGGTTGTTTTAGATCAAAAAAACGGCAATACCGAGCTCACATTAATGTAAATCAGGAAGTTACCAGACTCTGATAAGAGGCTGTGGAATGAGATTAAAAAGGAGTTAATACCAATAGCCAATAGCCAATAGCCAATAGCCAATAGCATCATAGTGTTCTAAACCATTTGGCTAAATATGCTGCCAGTTGATCCGCTTCTTTCTCTAACGGCATGGCATGGCCCATAGGGCTGAAGAACACGGGGGCGACCCCGTAATATTTTGCGGAGGCCTCAACCAAAGAGGCAGGAACCAGCTTGTCTTCTTTCGCGCCGATCACCGTAACGGGCAGACTCAGTTGGACATTATCTTCAATTGAGTGGGATTCAATGAACAGCCGAAGATCTTCGGCTTTCAACTCTGACATCAACATAGCTAGTTGCTGTTGGTTGGGCTTACTGGCAAACAACGCGTCAATCATAACGTGCTGGTAATAAGGGTTGAGCAATGACATTTTTGGCATCGCCATGACCTGACCGAGTACCATCGCCAGCGCTGGGTTTTCGAGTAACATGGCTTGGTTCAGGGCACTAAAACCTTGAGGAGGAACCGATGCCATCAAGGCCATACCGGCTAACTTAGGCTTAACCTCTTTTCGTTGACAGACATGCTGGGCAATCAAACCTCCGAGAGAATACCCAACGACGACTATGGGTTTGTTCTCTTGTTGATAGACATAATCAACAAATGCTGCCACATCATTAACATGATCTTGAAAAGGGTCCGAGGAGTGTTTTGCCTGATGGTTACCATGACCACGAAGAGTAAGGGAATAAGAAGAGAAGCCGCTATTAGCAATCACTGGCATTAACTGGTGAGTGAATAACCGACCGCTACTCAATATACCGTGGATAAATACCACCGCAGGAAAGCGCGATGCTTGCTGGCTTTTTAAATAGTAGTACTCAAATACTTTATCTGAATATCTCACCGCCTGACTTTGCATTTATCTCTCCACCTGATTTTTTAATCATTGTAAAGTGGCTGAAAATTTAGTTATTGAACTAAAGTAACAAAAATCATAAATAAAACATCAGTAAAAATTCATTACAAGCATATATATACGTACTAAATATTTCAAAGTAAAACATAGCACCTATCACCCAAGCCGCTGAATATAAATGAATTATTAGAGAAATCATTAAGCTTAAATAATGTCATAATAAAATTGATTTATTTTTGTCATATTGAATTTTTATTCTCTGCCACCGAAAAAAAAATATAACCTTCTTGACCGCTTCGCAACCGGTGAGGCCAGCGACAACTTCCTGATTGATGTTGAGCAGGGCACCCTGACCGACCTCAAGGCAGTGACTGACCGCGAAAGCTTGCAGTAATTTCCAGTTGTTCGAAATATAACTCAATCACCAAGGGCAGGTCTTCCTGCCCTTTTTAGTTCACCTATGCTTATGTAAACCAACTGGACATTTGCATGGGAAAACAGAATGAGCCATGAGGAGAATCACCGTTCAAACAGGGTTGGCTGGCTGCGCGCTGCTGTCTTGGGAGCCAACGATGGCATAGTCTCAACCTCTAGTTTAATCATTGGCGTTACGGCAGCCAGTGCAAACCAACACAACATTTTACTTGCAGGCCTTGCCGGTTTGGTTGCCGGAGCAATGTCTATGGCTGCAGGGGAGTATGTCTCAGTCAGCTCACAACTAGATACGATTAAAGCCGACCTCGCTATCGAGAAACAAGCATTGGAGCAAGATTACGAAGACGAGATCGATGAACTCGCCCAAATCTATGAGCAAAGAGGGCTCGATCCCCACTTGGCCCGGCAAGTTGCAGAAAAGCTCATGGACCATGATGCCCTTGGTGCCCATGCCCGAGATGAGATAGGGCTATCTGATACCCAAGGTGCGAACCCTTTGCAAGCGGCCATGTTTTCAGCAGCGACATTTACAATCGGTGCCACTCTCCCTTTGTTGGTCGCGTGGATTGTTCCATTACCTCACCTGATCACTATGGTTGCCGTTTTCTCGTTGCTATTTTTGGCTGCTCTAGGCGCCATTGCTGCCCGAACCGGTGGAGCTTCAATGGTGATAGGAGCTATACGTGTCACTTTTTGGGGGGCTTTAGCCATGCTGCTAACCGCAATAGTCGGCCAAATATTCGGGGTTGTCGCCTGAAAGATATCACCTGCTTTTGCGAGAGAACCATCATTAACTCCTGCAATACGCCCCCTATTACATTCAAGCTGTTTTTCATCCCTCATTACCATCAAGGTTAATCGCTTTTCAGTGCAATCACGGTAAAAGTAAACTTTTCAGCTATGAAGTTCGCCATATTATGATTAGCCCACCAGTGCGCTATTTACTCCTGCTTTGGGGGATTATCGCTTCAGATATAGTCATTGCTGATGTACCACACAGTAGGTCAAACTCATTGACTTTGACTACATGGAATCTCAGCTGGTTGGCAGTAGATGAAACGAACAGGCATAGCCAATCTACCGCTCCCCCCAGAACGTCCCGCGACTATCTGGCAATGGCCGCTATCATCAAAACCATTTCACCCGATGTGCTTGCCTTTCAGGAGGTTGCTGATCATCAAGCCATCGGAAAAGTAATACCACTCAACAATTACCAGATTGAGTTCTCGAGCCGGAAAGACAAAGGCAATAATGACATTTGGCCGCAGTTTGTCGGTTTTGCAATAAGAAATGGAATCCAATACGTACGCCACCCTGACCTACATCAACTCGATGTGTGGGATAACCAGTACCTGCGTTACGGTGTCGATATTTCATTATTTCAACAAGGACAACCGGCATTAAGACTATTGGTTGTCCACCTTAAAAGCGGCTGTTACAGCAACCGCCACCGCAACAAAAACTGTCCGGTCTTGGCTGAGCAATTTGAAGTTCTTGATGGCTGGATCAGTGAGCGGCAAGCCCATCAACAGCCTTTCATTATCTTGGGGGATTTCAACCGCCGGTTGGCAGAGAAAGGTGATACGCTCTGGCAACATCTGACTTCTGGAAAACTGCAGGTTCCGAGACTAAGCACCCAAGGCAGACAAAGCCAGTGCCGCTCTCAGGCCTACAACAAACGCAAAAAACAATGGGAAGTCAGGCAATATCCGAGCTTTATCGATCACTTTATTATCGATGGCCGGATACCAAAAAATGACTCCCAACACTCCTATTCAGAATATCGCTACAGCGACCAACAATTAAAGCACTACCGCCTCAGTGATCATTGTCCGCAGTCGATTACGCTGCAGTATTAGGGCTGGTTATCATGAGCTAAATCCTTGTTGCAACAGACTCTAATCGCCCGGAGGGTTGTCTTTTTCCTGCTTCACATCGCGCACATGGATATCCATTTGCGGGAAGGCTATCTCAATACCGTTCTCCTTGAACAAACTATCAATGCTCTTGTTGATCAGATGGATCGTC
This sequence comes from Photobacterium rosenbergii, assembly GCF_003026455.1. Lineage (GTDB taxonomy): Bacteria > Pseudomonadota > Gammaproteobacteria > Enterobacterales > Vibrionaceae > Photobacterium > Photobacterium rosenbergii. The sequence continues at coordinate 17,851 of NZ_PYMB01000016.1, read as the reverse complement.
GAAAGGCGATGGTCAATCGCCGTGATATAAACCCGCAACTCAAAATCAAGGCTGCTGGCTCCAAAGGCTAAAAAGAAAACTGATGGCGGTGGATCTTTAAGTACCAACGGGTGCTCATTGGCCACCTGATACAGTAATTTTTCCACTTTATCGATATCCGACCCGTAGGCGACACCAATAGGGATCACGATACGGGTTATCGGATCGGTCAGCGACCAGTTGATCAGCTTTTCAGTGATAAAGGCTTTATTGGGGACAACGATTTCTTTGTTATCCCAATCGATGATTGTCGTCGCGCGGGTTTTGATTTTGCTGACAGTGCCCGACAAATCATTGATCGTCACAATGTCACCAATACGGATTGGCCGCTCAAACAAAATAATCAAACCCGAAATAAAGTTGGCGAAGATTTCCTGTAAACCAAACCCCAACCCGACCCCGAATGCAGCCACCAGCCACTGTAAACTCGACCACTGGAAACCAATTAACGAACAAGCGCTGAAGACCCCAACCAGCATCAGCAAGTAACGCAGTACCGTGGTTGCTGCATATCCGGTACCGGGAGATAAATCGAGTCGACGCAGCACCAATAGCTCCAATATCCCCGGCAAGTTCTTCACTGCAATAAAGGTCACTAATAAAGTGATTAAGGCATAAATAAGCGCTTGCAGGGTGATATCTACCATCACTATTCCGGTTTCACCCATTTCACTGACTTGCCAAACCACGACTTGCCCAAGCCAACTGGTCATCTCAAGGGCACTCGACCATAGGGTCAGCATGGCAATCACAAAGCCTATCAATGATAGTCCCCGTAGCAACTTCAATGACTGCTCGCTGACCTGCTCAGCATCCAAGTTACTTTCTTCTACTTCTGGCATGACTTCACGCAGTTCAGCCAGTTCAGGAGGTTCATCAGCTTGCTCTTGCTGCTGGGCAATGAGCTCTTCACGCCTTTCGAGTAGCCGCTGGTAGTTGAGTTGGCGATGCTCCAGCTTGAGCCAGCGCTCCCCCATTTGGTACACCAGCAAGACGCCAAGCATCAGGAACAAAGTGAGTTGCTGGTAGTTCAACAATACCCAGGAAGCGAGATAAAGCCCCAGCACCGACATCAGCATAATGGCAAGGAATGAGCCAATCACCAGACCTCGGGTAAGCATCAGAGGAAACCCTTGGTGCAGCGGTGACGGCAGCACCATCGGCAAGCGCTCGCGCTTAAACAGGAAGGCATAGATGTAGGTCATACAGCCTACGAGCAACAGGAATAGAACCCGGGAAGCCTCTGCTTCCTTCTCACCAGATACCAATTCAGAGCAATATAAAGCCAACAGAATAACAATCAAAGGCCAGCGCAACCGGCGGCTTTCGCGGTGCAGATAACGACAAATTTCCGATGGCCAGTTAAGGTGCAGATCTAACACACCATCCTTGGCCGTCAAACCATGGATCAGCTCGAGGACAAATAACCCCCAAGCACTGGCCGTGATCAAAGATGGCAGATCACCCGAAGTCGGTAACGGCCATAACCAATAGATACCAAGCGCCGTTAGGCCATACCACAGCGGCCAGATAACTGCCCTAAACAGGGCCAAAGCGAACAAGTACAGGGTGTAGCGAAATTTATCTTTGAGCGGATGACCAAACAGCCCTTTATATTCAGTGCGACGCTGTTCAGTAATGCGGGTGAGTTTAACCCTAATCAATACAAACAATAAGGTGTATGCCGCGATGGAAAACGCTAGCGTCATCTGTTGCTGCTGGGTAGTTCGCTCAAACATCACTTTGAGTGGCGTGTGAGCCCCAAACCAGACATCCATCTCAAAGCGGGTTAGGTTTTTCCACAATGGTAAGTTACTGCGTATCCACAACTGCTGCTCTCGAAGGAAAGACCGCGCAGAGGTCACCTCGTCTTTGTACTGGATAGTCGCCGCTTGTAGGCGGCTTAATTCGGTGATCAGCTTGTCATATTCCTGGCTAAGACGAGCCAAAAGTTCCTTATGTAATTCTTCTTGTCGTTGGGTAAGGGGAGCTTGCTCTACCCCCTCACCTTGGTGGTTAAATTGAGTTTGTTTTTTTGATTGCTGATCGAGCACCGCGTCTGAGCGCAGTTGGCTGATCTCGTATTTTCTGATGTGGGCATTGGCTATTTGATCGGGAATCACGTTCACTGACACCCTCGTGGGTAACCGCTGCAATTGCGCCCGGATAGAAGCCCCAAAGGCTGTGCTCTCCCTGAGCCAATCCAGATTATTTCGAATCAATACCTGCTCGTCAGTGAGGTTCTGCCTTTCAGCTTGAATACGGTGGATCTCTATGCGGGCATCATCGATGTCGAGCAGGACCTGCTCGAGTTCTTTGGCATACTCGAGTAGCTTAGCGACATGCTGTTGCTGAGGTGATATTTCTTGGCTAGGCTTGATGCCTTCCTCAATGCCAAGCTCACTATTGAGCTGTTCAACCTCGACAATCAAGGCTTTCGCAGAGCCTTGTTCGATGGCTGTTAGGCGGTTTTGTAGTTGGACTTGCAGCGGCGTTGCCAAATCAATTTTCTTTGCCAATAACTCTTGTTCTAACTGCAACAACTCACTTCGTTCATCCAACGTTTGCTGCTCGAGCAGTTTTTTGTCTTTTTCCAACTGAAGAGTTTTTGACGTCGCCGTTGCCAGCCAGGTTTGAACTTTATCCTTGCTATCACTGACCGTTAACGAGGCTTGTTCTATTTGGCTATTGAGACTAGCAATATCCTTAGGGAGCGTAATTCGGGAATCATTGAGCTTCTTGCGCTCATCGCCATTTGCCTTTAAAGCCGCCTGCCACTCATTGAGTGAAGCGCTCAACCGGGCTAAGGCTTGGGATAGGTCATCGTAGGATTGCAGTTGTTCTGTTTGGAAGACGGGTAATTTACCCGCTTCTTTGATCTTCTTGTTGAGCAGTGTTCGCTGTTCGGGAAACTGGGTAATAAGGGTACGTAGTTTATCTTGGTCTTCAGTTAAAGCTGATTGGCTTTTCAAACTCTGCGCCAAGCTTTGATACTGCCCAAGCAGTTTTTCATCCTTAGGGTTCTCGTTGTTCAAGCGCTCGATTTCACTATCGACGAAGTCGATATTCGGCAGTGTCTCCGCTTCTACCCGTATAGCCAGTAATAATGTTAGCCCCAGAAAAATAAAGAGCCGTCTAACCAAGCATCCCACTCACGCAACCTCCAAGCACACAGCTAATGTTAAAGTGTAGTCCGCAGCACTACTTAGGGGTTACCAACAATAATAATTTTTTGAGAGATAAGTGATAACAGCATTAATTTTCATTGAACATAACGTTCAATAATATTGATTATCTGCCACGATAAACACACAATTTTTTGTGATTCAAATCACAGAATACACATGGCAACTACAGACATAATCCATCTCGAGAAATAGAGATTTAAGATCAATATAATGAAGATTTTAGCAATACCTGGAAAAATGCCTGCGACACAAACTTGGCTTGAAAAAATAATAGCGACTACACCGTGGTCAAACGAAAATATTGATGTACATCGATATAATGCTTGGGATCTCGAGCAAGACTTTAATGTAGAGACAGAAATAGAACACCTTCCATCAGGGCACTACGATGTGGTTATCACTAAATCAATTGGTACATTAATTACACTAAAATCTCAGCAAAAAATCAGTTGGGATAGACTTGTATTTATTGGTATTGCGTGGAGTATATACTCAAATATTGAAAAAGAGTTATTACCGGCTTTAAATAACCACGGATTACCCGTTCTTATTATTCAAGAGAGTCATGACCCTTTTGGTTCATACCAAGAAATAAATCATGTCCTTTTGAACATGGAACACATTACTTGTAAAGAAGTCACTGGCGAACGCCACCAGTACTCAAATATACCTCTCATTGGAAAAATAATTAATGATTGGGCTAACCCTAGCTTAGGGTAAAGTAAGTCAATCAGCCTAAAACGAAAAACGAGTAAAATGTGTATTCCAAGTCAAATATGACTTAGACGTATTATCTATAATGATGATACGCCTTTTTTTCATTAAAACATAAAAAAGACGGACCATAAAGGTCCGCCAAATGACAAGAACAGGAATATTCTAACTAGAACGATTAGCTTTAGCTATAAACATAATACAATTTAGATATTTATTATAAATAGATAAAAATGAAAATTAGAATTTCAAATTATCACTTATGCTTTATATTAAAATCATACGCTATTTACCGGACAAGAAAGCATCAAGTTCTTCACTACCGCCAATATGTTCACCGCCGATAAATACCTGAGGTACTGTACTGCGCCCTGAAATAGCACGTAAGCTAACAATTGTTGCGTCTTTTCCTAAAACCACTTCTTCATACTGAAGGCCTCTATCAATCAAGCTTTGTTTGGCTTTTGCACAGAAAGGGCAGCCCGGTTTGGTGATTACAGTGATTGATTGCTGTAACTTATGCTCAGGAGCAACAAAGTTCAGCATAGTATCGGCATCAGACACCTTGAATGGGTCACCCGGTTCATCGTTTTCAATGAACATCTTCTCAACAATACCGTTTTTAACCAACATGCTGTAACGCCAAGAGCGATCACCAAAACCTAAATCGTTTTTGGCAACTAACATACCCATACCATTGGTAAACTCACCGTTACCGTCCGGAATGAAAGTGATATTTTCAGCTTCTTGATCTGCCTTCCAGGCATTCATTACAAAAGTATCATTGACCGATACACATAAAATATTGTCAATTCCATTTTCTTTAAATACCGACGCCAGTTCATTATAACGAGGTAAATGCGAACTTGAGCAAGTTGGTGTAAATGCACCTGGTAATGAGAAAACAATGACAGTTTTATTTGAGAACAACTCTGTCGTAGTAATATCTACCCATTGATCACCTTGCCGTGTATGGAAAGTAACCTGAGGGACTGCTTGACCTTCTCTAGATTCAAACATAACTTACTCCTTATAAAAAATAAGTAATAACTTCAAATGGAATTTATTATTTTATTCCTTGCTGATAAGGTCAGTATGCGCTTTTGATTAGTAAGGTCAAGCGGATTATAACAATCTACTCAATTTAGAAAACCAATGAATAAATATCTATGAATATTCAGAGAGTTCTTGGCTTATATTCTCTAGCTTAGTTTTCTTTTTCTTTAATTTTTCCTGATATTTTATAACCTTATCTGAATTTCCACTCTGTCGTGCCCTTTCAATTTTATCATTCAGTTCAGAAATTTTGTGTTCTGTTTCTTGCTTATTATGTTGTAACTTTGCTTTTAGCTGTTAATCTGGCGGCTTTCAACGCTTTTTTCAAACCATCAACCTTATATTGATTATTTGCTTGTTTTGCTTTTTCTATTTGGTACTCCAATTCACAAAACTTCCTTTCACAACCTGTTAAGCCGCTACAATCTATAGACGCCATACTATTAAATGAAATCGTCAGTGCAATAAACATTGCAGGCTTGATATATATTCTCATGGCTCACCTTTTTTTCTCAATATCAACTTTTTAATCACATAAACGAAAGATACTGTAAAGGTGTTAGTGGCATTTATTCGCTCAAGGTCTAAATAAACCTCAACCTTGAATACGAATGAGTAAAGCCCCTTACAAAAATGGCATTTTTACATTAAATTATTCGTGCCTAGTATCATCAGGCTTGGACTATTTTCTCCATCACGAAGTAAGGACGCACCGTGGACATTCTCTCTCATCTTCAATCCCACCGCTCTATTCGCCAATATACCGATCAACCAGTAAGCGACGATGTACTCTCTGAAATTCTACAAGCGGGGATAAGGGCTTCATCTTCCGGCAACATGCAGTCATATTCCATCATTGTGACCAAAGACAAGGCCCGCCGAGAGTCGTTGTTCGAACCGCATATGCAGCAGAATATGGTAATTGATGCCCCGGTATTGCTCACCTTTTGTGCCGATTTCAGACGGATGAAGAAATGGCTGGCGCTCAACGACGCCAAACCCAATTTTGATAACTTCATGAGTTTCATGATTGCCGCTATCGATGCGACATTAGTGTCGCAAAATGTCGCTATTGCCGCTGAAGCTAAGGGATTGGGGCTTTGCTATATGGGTTCAACGCTGGCGAACTGCGACAAAATTGGCGAGATCCTAGAGCTCCCACCAGGTGTCGTACCCGTGGTCGGCTACTCACTGGGGTACGCAGATGAAGCGCCAGAAACCAGAGATCGCCTCCCATTAGATGGTTTGGTTCACAGCGAAACCTACCACGACCATACTGATGAAGAGATTCAAGCTATCTACCACCAGCGTGAGACTGACGGCTGGAACCGGTATATGTCATACCCAGAGCTAAAAGAAAAAATCGAAGTATCCGATGTTCAGAACCTAGCGCAGATCTATACCAGCCTGAAATATACCCGTGAATCCCATATTGGTTTTTCGGAAACCGTCCTTCACTACCTAGAGAAACAAGGTTTCATGAATCACTCAAAATAATTAAGCCGATGACCTAAGAAATGCATAAAAAAGACGCTTGTTATTAATGTAACAAGCGCCTTTTCTGATTTTTCGAGAAATACTATCAGAAGTGGAACACTAACTGGGCTGAGGCACCGTAGTTGTCTTCATCACCATACAATGCGGCAATGTCCAAACCGAACTTGCCAAATGGCTTCAAGCCAATACCAGCAGTAATTAAGTCATCAGCGTAATCAGTCATGCTATGGATGTAACCCAAGCGCAGCTGAGCAAAACGCCAGGCGTCGGCTTCAAGGCCGATACGGGCAAACTGGGTTTTGTAAGACTTTTCTTTGAACGGCTGGTTGCTGTTTAGATCCACATCTGCGGCAACTGTAAAACGTGGGTGGTTATAGGCAACAGCTGCTGTGTATTGTGCCTTCACTTCGTAAGTTGCCTGGACACCATTGCTTATGTTGGTTTTCAATGACTGTGAGAACAGGTTCTGGGCGCTCAAACCCAACATAACATTACGGCTTAGGGCGTAGGCTGCACCCAAGTCTGCATTGAATGCTGATTTATCGACATAATCAGAACTGAAATCAAAGTCATCATCATCGAAGGTGTCGATGTTATCTTGATAGTTATAAGCCAAAAGTTGTTGGAATTTCGGCGAAATACCAAGGCTGAGGTCGCGATCTAGAAAAATGAACTCTTTGGCAAAAGTAAAACCAATGTCAACGGTTCCCCCGACAACCCCTTGGGCATTGGAGTTCTTGATCTCATTATTATTTAGATCGTTCTCATCGATATCTGTGGTTAATATTGCCGTCGCATGACTCGATACAAAGAAGTTGGTGCTGACAACACGGTTTGGAATCGCAATGACCATACCAACATTGGCATCAGCATCAATGCGTTCGTTATCAAGATCTAGCAAGGCTGCACGCCATTGTGCTTCAAGCACTTTATTACCAGGGTTTACGGCAAGCAGATCATTCAAATCCTGAAAGTCATCTACCCGATCATGCAGATCATCACCATCAAAAACTCGCGCACCAACTACAGGAAGGATCATACCAAAACGATCATGGGTTTTATTCTGGGTCGCGAGAGCCGGGTTATGGAAGCTCGCGCTCAGGTAGTTGGCCGATGCAACCCCAACACCACCCATCCCCACACTCCGTGTATCTGAAAGCGTGTTTGAAGCCGCTGCTGAGAGCGACAAAAAGGCCATTGCTATCCCTGCAGCTGCTCTTTTCATTGTCACCATGTTAATCCCTGACTATTATTTTTTTTTTCTTTTGAATATTGTGCAATTAAAACATGACGAGGGATGCTGGGGCTAGTCACAATTTTGTTTCAAGTTGATAAACAGTGATGGGAGTAGCATATCCACAAAGCCATACGTACTCTTTTGATCTATAAGGCTACAACTCAATAGCTTAACGAAGAGCTGCCAATTCCTCCAGGCGCACAAGCCATCTCCACATATGCCACCGAATCAAACTATTCAACAGGTCCCATCCAACGCCGTCGATATTGGTTACGCAAACAGGCGCACTATTGCTATTCGTTGAAGCGAGCACTATTTGGCTTACGGTGAAAAAACACCGTATAAACAAAGCCCTCAAATTCGCGCTAATACCCAATAGGTTAAACCATTTCCCGATTCCGATACGGGCGTTAAACAAAATGTAGAAAACCGCTCAGAAAGCCCATCTAACCCTTTATTTTCGCCATATTGGCGACATCAAAAAAACTAGTTGCAAACAGTTTTTTTCTCTGGCTTTTCAACCGGTTTTACCTGTAATCTGCCCTCATCAAAACGACAAATAACGGCATTTCCAATGAAAGACCAAACCTATCTCGACCACGATTTTTCAGAGCAAAACTTTGAATACAGCAAGTTCGAAAACTGTACTTTCATCCGCTGTAATTTCAGCAGAACTAATTTGAACGAGGCCGAGTTTATCAATTGCCAATTTATCGAGCGCGGGGATGTCGAAGGTTGCCGTTTCGAATTTGCCAAACTCAAAGAAGCCAGCTTTAAAGACTGTGATCTCAGTATGGCCAACTTCCGCGGCGCCCAGTGTTTTGCAATCGAGTTTCGGGCCTGTAACTTGAAAGGGGCCAACTTCTCCCAAGCCAGTTTCGCCAACTACCTGACCGCAAATAACTACTTTTGCTCAGCCTATATCTCGGCCAGTAACCTTGCCTATGCCAATCTAGAAAACCAAAAGCTGGAGCAATGCGAGTTATTCGAAAACCGCTGGATAGGGGCTAATCTACTCGGCGCCTCACTCAAGGGGTCAGATCTCAGCCGTGGGGAGTTCTCCGCCGACAGTTGGGGACAATTTGATATCGAAGAGTGCAATCTCTGCCACGTTGATCTAAACGGGCTTGATCCTAGGCGCGTCAGCCTAAAAGGCGTCATGATCTGTGATTGGCAGCAAGAGCAATTGCTTGAGCCTCTTGGGTTAATTATTACTGCAGGTTAAACCCCTACCGGGTGTGCCAGCAACTCCTACACTTAACCCAGTACGCTATCCGAAAGTATTAGGTAGCAACTGGGTACAGGCCCAACATAGGAGAGACAAAATGGCCGATCAAATCCCCGCTCAAATCAAGTCTATGGCAGCAATGCAAGCCAAAGAGCACGTCCAAGCTTATGAATATCCCCCTAAGCCACTAGCAAAGTTAGACGCTGATGTTCGCGTCACCTACACAGGTGTCTGTGCAACCGACCAGCATATGATTGACAATGACTGGGGACTATCGAGATTTCCTCTCGTTCCTGGCCATGAAGTGGTTGGCCATGTCATTGCTGTTGGCTCTGGCGTCACGGAACTGAAAGTCGGTGATGTCGTCGGACTGGGTGCACAATGCCAGGCTTGCGGAGAATGCGAAAATTGCCTTGATGGTATAGATAACCTTTGCCCCGAGCGTAAGTTTACCTATTTCGAAAATACCGTTGACGAGACCGGTGAACACATCCATCACGGCGGTTTCTCTTCCTATCTGCGAACTGACTCCCGATATCTGTTTAAAATCCCTGATGGCTATGGGGAGCAATATGTAGGCCCCTTGATGTGTGGCGGCCTGACTGTCGCTGCGCCCCTATATGAATACGCTGGCAACAGTTGGGATCTCAAAGGCAAGCGTGTGGGTATTGTCGGGATTGGTGGATTAGGCCATATGGCCATTCAATTTGCCGCCAAGATGGGAGCCGATACCTATGCAATATCCCGTGGTACGAGTAAAAAGGCGTTTTGCGAACAACTTGGTGCAACAGGGTTTATTGATTCTTCTGATCCTGATTCCATGGCTGCGAATGCGGGTAAACTTCATTATCTGCTATTTTGTGTGTCAGGAGGCAATATCGATTTAAACAACTATGTGGGCCTCATGCGCCCTTACGGTACGCTTCACTTTGTTGGCGTTCCAGACCAAGTCGATAACTTCACACTTATGCCCTTTATGTTTGGCCGATTGACGCTTTCCTCCTCACCAATAGGCTCAAGCCAACAAATGCGCGCAATGCTCGACTTTGCTGCAGCCAATGATATCAAGCCAATAATAGAAGAGTTCACCCATTCCACTGCCAATGACGCGATTCAGAAATTGCGAGACGGCACGATACGTTTCCGGGCCGTACTCAAGAACGACTTGATTTGATCCCTAGCGGCTCTGAAAAATCGAGGGGTTAACCTGCTAAGGAATACTCAATACCCCTCTTTTTACTTCACACAACTTAAGGACCTGACATCTTTGTTTGCCTGACTGCCAAGGGAAATTGGTGACAAAAGGTGATCAAGGTATTGGTTCAAAAAGTAAAATCACACTTTCTTCTATTTTATGTAAGGAAGTCAGGTCGATACTGCCAAAGCTGCTATCCTATTAGGTGCAATTAGCCCGAGTTTAACTATTTTTTAGGTTGGTTTAGGAGGTTGTATGTTAGGAGAAGATCACTCACTGCTCAGTGAGTTCCCAGAGTTTAAAGATGTAATATTCAGCTTATCCGCAAACAATGAGGTGTTTGCCAAAGACGCCTTGAAATACGATTCCTTAGATAAAGAAATTCGCGAGTTAGAGTTAAGTGGCTCACCCATCGATGATGTTGCAATGCACGAACTCAAACATCAAAGAGCCGAACTCAAAGATTCGCTGCACCAGCGCTTAGTGAATGGTAATTAAACCGAGATATTCCTTATAGTTACGGGGGCCAAATTCCGGCCCTCTAATAATTTCTATATTTTCACATCCCCCTATCACTTCTATCTCACCACCTCAAAAAGCTCATAATTATTCTGCCCAAATTAATACGTGAAATAAGGTTGACTCTGGAACCATCCCAGACACCAAAATAAGCATCAAAGGCCAAGGCCTAGTTTTCAATATCATTAATCAAAAGGGTAATATTCATGAATGCTAAATCTATCGCTATTACTGTTGCTATTATTGCTGCCGTCATCTTTGTTATTTTCTAAGTAGGCAGCCACATTTAACAGAACCCCAGTAGTGTTTCTCTCCGACTCTACTGGGTGCTCCGATAAAAAGGTCATCGAAGCATCCAACTCAGAGTTATCCACCTCTCATCATCACGATACAATTTGAACCAGCGCCCAAAACCAGTCTCATAATTGCGCATTTCTGTTACCAAACATGAACCGGTCAGGTAATCGCTAACCAGCCGTTATAAACTAAAGTAAAAGCCACAACTTTTTTGCGTGTTTAAGGAGGACATATGAAACTCAATCGACTATTGGTTACCATTGCTCCTGAGCAACCGCTCAATGATTCCTTCCATCAGGCTTTCGCCTTTGCCAATCGCTGTTCTGCCCAAGTTACCCTGCTCACTGTAGTTGAAGAATTGTGCGAACTTAAAGAGGTCGCTAAACATTCCAATACGGCCGTCAATATCATTGACGAAGCAGAGAAGTATTACCACAAACAGCTTAACCACTATGTCGAAGTGCTGAATGCTGAGTACCCGAATATCACATTCAATACCCTTGTCAGAATCGGCATCCCGCATATCGAAATCATCAAAGAGGCCAAATCATCACAGGCCAGCATGGTGATCATTGACTCGACAAGGGACGACAAGAAGCTAGCCTGCCAACGCGGCCGCAACACCTTAAACATCATCCGCAAATCAGAAGTACCGATTTGGTCGATCAGCTCCTACTCCAAGCCTATCGAACAAGTGGTCGCCGCCATTGATCTCAGCAACATCGAATACCAAGACTTTAATTCCAAGCTGATTGCGCTGGCATTGGAATATTGCGAAATCACCGGTGCTGACTTAACACTGTGTCACGCATGGCGTCTTGACTCGGAAGGCTACCTGAGAAAATGGAGCGGCTACGACGATAATGACATCGCGCAACTGTCTGAGAAGATGAGGAACGAGCGTATTGAGCGCTTGAAATCGTTGCTAGAACCACACCAAGACAGCATGGTAAATACCAAGATAGAAATTGTCGAAGGGGAAGCGCGTCAAGTGCTGCCACTGTATGCGTCAGCCAAAGGGGTAGATGTGGTCATTCTAGGGTCGCTATCGCGCACCGGTATCGCAGGCTTCCTGATGGGCAATACTGCCGAGTCGATGGTCAACCAGCTCAGCTGCTCGGTATTGACCCTCAAGCCAGACTCGTTCGAATCACCGGTATGACCCCAGAACTGTCCCCTAGTTAACAATAAATAGCAAAAAGCCAGTACCGAGAGTACTGGCTTTTCTGTATCTGATTAAGGCGTTTCAGAGTTGAATTAGCGCATGATCATCTGTTCACGGCCAGGGCCAACTGAAACCATTTTCACCGGTACACCCATTAGCTCTTCGATACGTAGCACGTAAGCTTGAGCGGCTTTTGGCAACTCTTCGAACTTGCGGCAACCAGTAATATCTTCGCTCCAGCCTTCCATCTGCTCGTATACAGGCGCTAGAGAAGCAGTCTGTGGCCAAATTGGGTTCTCGCTGTGGTCACCATCGTAAGCAACACAGATTTTAAGATCGCTCAAGCCACTTAGGCAGTCGACTTTTGTCAGGGCAATTTCTGTAGCGGCCTGTAGTTCAACACCATTCTTGGTTGCTACGGCATCGAAGTAACCCATGTCGCGTGGACGGCCCGTTGTTGCACCGAACTCACCCGCGGCTTCACGGAAAGCATCTTGCTCTTCCATCGCTGTGATCAGCGTACCGGTACCTACTGATGAGCTAAATGCTTTGGCAACCGCAATTACGCGCTCTGGGCGAAGGGCTGGCAAGCCACTACCGATACCAGCATACATAGAGACAACGTTAGACGATGTTGTCCATGGGTATTCACCGTAAGTCAGGTCACGCCCCGCACCAAGCTGGGCTTCGAAAAGCAGGTTCTGATCGTCTGCTTGTAGTGCTTTTAGCGGCAAAGTCACGTTGCAGATAGCATCGCGCCAAGGTTCAGAGACTTCTAGCAACCATTCGGTCATCTCTTGCGCGGTCTGGCTGAATTCGAAAGTCGGGTAAAGCGCTTTTAGCTGAGGTAGTTTCCAGTCCATCCAGAACTGAATACGCTCACACAAAACTTCAGGCTGCTTCAACCAGCCAACCAAGATGCCTTTCTTCATCACGCGGTCACCGTAAGCAGGTGCTATGCCCTGACGGGTTGAACCGTAGGCTGCATCACCCAAACGAACTTCTTCTAGGGTATCTTCAAGAGCGTGGAGTGGAAGACACAAAGTAGCACGGTCAGAAATGCAAAGGTTAACGTTAACCCCAGCAGCTTTCACTTCGGCTAGTTCAGTAGATAGAGGCTCAGGGCTTATAACCATACCAGGGCCTAGCACCGCAAGGCAGTCAGGGTTAAATACGCCGCTTGGTAGCTGGTGCAACTTGAAGGTTCCCAAGTCATTAACCACAGTGTGGCCGGCATTATTACCACCTTGGAAACGAATACTTGCAGAGGCTTGCTCAGCAAGGAAATCAACGATTCGGCCCTTGCCTTCATCACCCCAGTTAGCACCAACAACAACGATAGACGACATAATTAACTCTCCCAAACAAAGATGCGATTATGCTAAGGCGACCAAGCTAATAAGAAAAATTAATAATCGTTATAACTCCAATAAGGATCTCATATGGGATTTTGTGACAAAGGGCGTAGAATAGAGCAATTCGGCGTTAGCAGTTCAACAGGCGTGTCTTTATGCTAGATCTCAATTGGCTTAATACCTTTGTTACTTTGTCTCGATTGGAACATTTCGGGAAAACAGCGTCAGAGCTGCACATGACCCAGCCTAATGTCAGCTTACACATCAAGCAGTTAGAGCAAGCAACCCGGGTAAAGTTAGTCGAACGCAACCCTTTTCGCCTCACTCAAGCCGGTGAACGCCTATTGCAAAGCGCCCAGTCTACCCTGCAAGAGCTGCAGGTGTGCCAATCTGATCTCAATGCCATCAACGATTTGTCGCAAGGTACCCTTTCTATTGCCGCCAGTGACATTATCTCCCGGCTATTGCTAATCAAACCCTTCCAATCATTCAAACAAGAGTTTCCCGGTATCGACCTTTCCCTCTTCAACACCACCTCGACCCAGGCAGCCGAACTGGTCAAGAGTGCCAAAGCCGATTTGGGGTTTGTAATTGCACAAAAGGAGAGTCAGCCGCTGCACTTTACCGAACTGCGCCAAATACGTTGGTGTGCTTTCGGAAATGGCTTGAGTGAGTGGCAGCAGCAGGCCAAAGAAGGAAAGATCACGCCATCAGGCGAAGAACCGACATTGATCCTGCTAGGCCACGATACCCGTACCCGCGATCTGATTGATCTTGCCTTGCCAAGCTTGCACCTGCCCAAATATCGAGTGATGGAAGTTGGTAGTGTCGATGCCCAAATCGACTGGGCCGAAGCAGGATTTGGTATTGCCATCGTGCCTGCCTTTTCGCTACACCCTAAGCTAAACCTTAAAAGTACCATTACTCCATTGCCCGACTTCCCGACTACCAGCCTGGGTTACATCGTACGCCAAAACCAAGTATTATCCCGTGCCATCAAACAGTTGCTACATTGGGTCAGCGAAGAAATTGCCAACTCGCAACATGGCAACCCTACCAAATAAACACTTCTTTCATTCATCGTGCTGGCACAGCTAGATCTAGCTCAGCACGATTATTAGCCTATCGGTAAAAGTGATTTAACCAATCGGCCCATTATCATAATGATTAAAGCGATACATAATCTCCGCCATCGAAACACAGCAATTTTCTGCTGAATGTTAGGTTACACAGGTAGAAGATAATGAATCGTTTTTTTATATCGGCAGCACTTTTGGCTTTTTCTACAACAGCCCTTGCCGACTTAACTGTCAGCCGTAGTGATGTGGCTTCTTGGACTCAAGTTTCATACCAAGAAGAGCATGCAGTGAACGCAGCGCAAACCAGCCACAAAGTTGAAACTGCAGCAAAACCAATGAAAGTTAAGCAATTAGCTATTCCAACGACCTTAAAAGGCGCCCGTAATGGACAGGGCAAATTCTCAAGCCATAGCATTTAGCGTTGTGGTTGGGTGTTGGGTGTAGATACAAAAAAGGCCCAGTCTTTCGACTGAGCCTTCAGTGTAGTGGCGGAGCGGACGGGACTCGAACCCGCGACCCCCGGCGTGACAGGCCGGTATTCTAACCAACTGAACTACCGCTCCAATTCTTTGCCAAGCTCGGTAACTAACCCAACTTGTAGAATGTGGCGGAGAGATAGGGATTTGAACCCTAGATACGCTATTAACGTATGCCGGTTTTCAAGACCGGTGCTTTCAACCACTCAGCCATCTCTCCGTAAGTGCGGCGTATATTATCGGGCACTCTGAGTGTTGTAAATACCCCAAACAACCGACTGCTCACAATACCAGCGATAATCTAATAATTGAGAGTTAAACGATCAAACCGAAAGAATAAAATCGAATTTTCCAGCCTTATTCCCTTCGTTCCCGACAGGATCAAACTGAAGATGCTGACGCTCCCGCCCTCCCCACCATTCATTGCCGGTTTGCCCTTTGAGATATAACTGCGTCGTCAAAAGTTCTTGGTTGCCACGCCAAAGTTTTACATGGATATGCGGAGGACGCCCGGTATATGGCACTGGAAAAAGGGTCCGAAATCGGTATTGGCCGTTACTATCAGTCTCTACCGCGCCAAAGCCTGCAAAGTGGCGGTCAAAGTTCTGATTATTGGGTTGCTGAGGGTGATCATAAACCCCATTGCCATCGCATTGCCAAATTTCCACTTTAACCCCTGTTAGAGGCTCCCCCTTTATATCCTTCACCCGACCAGTCAACTCTATGGGATCGCCGGCTATACCTTGCTCCTGCAAAATTAAATTCGCCCTAATCGGAATCGGTACAACTGGATAAAAAGGGCCCTCAGCCTGCGAAGGGGTTGCCACCAACGGTGCCCGCGCCCATAGGGGCTTAGCCAATAATACCGACCATAGTGCTAGAAAGTGCCGCCTCTTCATTCCTATTCTCCCTTTGGTGACGTCACTTATATTGTGGCAGCCACAAGGGAAATTGCTGATAAGATCCCTGTGCATTAACCGCCAACCTGTGCCACGATGTTAAAAAAGCAGGAGTAAAAATGACCCTTTCCCAAGCAAAGTTAGTGATCCCCGCGCACATGCTGCCAGGTGGAGTCGCGCCAAACGCCAACGACTTCGGCTTTGCCCATGTCGAAAAACAGCGCCTTGAGAATCGAGATACCCAACCCTTGACCGAGTATTCTTTCCGCTCACCGTTACCCCACATCGACAAAGCGAACTTGGCGACGGTATTTGACAATGCTGCAGAACATTTTCTCTGGCATCTTGCCAAAGGCACGCCATACCAAATTACCAAGTCATTCAGTAACGGAAGCCAAACCACCAAGAGCTACCTCTATAAAAACAATAGATTCACGTCAAAGGCCTCTCCTTTGGCCGAGCTATTAGCCAATAGCCAATAGCCAATAGCCAATAGCCAATAGCCAATAGCCAATTTTGATCCAACTATGAAGCTCATCCCATAAAACATGACAAGTTGTGACTATAATTCAAACAAGTGTTTAAAAGGATGTTTACTATGTTGCTCTACAAAACCGTGGTTGGAATCAATAAACAGCTCAACAAAATCATTACGATTCCATTCCCCGAATTAGAAATGGGTGCGAATTGCATCACCAAAGCCGGTGAGCTTATGGCCTCAAAAGGCGCTCAGAAAGTTCTCATTGTCACCGATGCTATGATCCACTCACTCGGGCTCACTACTGCTTTATGCGATTCCCTAACCGCTCAAGGGATTGAGTTCGTCATCTATGACGAAGTAAAACCAAACCCTACCATTGCCAATATCGCTGTGGGTGCTGATGTTTACAAAGAACAACAGTGCAACGCCATAATCGCCATTGGGGGTGGTTCGCCAATAGATTGCGCCAAAGCCATTGGCGCAAAAATTGTGCGGGATAAGCCTGTAAGGCGATTGGCTGGAAAGCTAAAAGTCAGGAAGAAGCTCCCCCCTTTCATGGCTATTCCGACAACAGCAGGCACTGGTTCAGAAGCAACCGTCGCAGCGGTTGTTTCAGATCCCAGCGCACGTGAGAAATTTGCTATTGTCGATCCGGCCATATTGCCGGATCTGGCCCTGATCGATCCCACTCTCATGGTCGGCCTACCCAAGCCAATTACCGCAGCAACCGGTATGGATGCCCTGACCCACGCTATAGAGTCTTTTATCGGTACCTACCACACACCACTCACTGATAAGTATTCGACCCAAGCTACCGAGAAGATCTTCAAATATCTCACTACAGCCTTTGAAGACGGAAATGATCTGGAAGCTAGGGAGCAAATGGCAATTGCCTCCTATGAGGCAGGCTGCGCTTTCACAAGGGCTTATGTTGGTTATGTCCACGCCTTCGCCCACCAGTTAGGTGGCATGTACAATATTCCTCATGGACTAGCGAATGCCATACTGCTGCCTGAAGTACTGAAGCTTCTCAAGCCTTATTGTGAAAAGCGGCTTCAACTGCTTGCAGAAGTCATAGGACTAGATACAGCAGAAGCATTCATTCAAGCGGTAGGTGACTTGAACAAGAAGCTGGCTATCCCAACCTCATTCCCAGAGCTAAACGCCGGTGAAATCCCGTTGATCACCCAGCGTGCCCTTGCTGAAGCCCATGGCACCTACCCGGTACCTGGCTACCTCACCCAACAGCAAGGTGAAGCGTTGTTACGGCGTTTTTTGAAGGGATAGGATATCGGTGCTGGGTGCTGGGTGCTGGGTGCTGGGTGCTGGGTGCTGGGTGCTGGGTGCTGGGTTGATATGACCCCCGTAAAGTAGACACGGGGGTTAGTTTCCAAGTTCGTACATCATGGGACTCAGTCCACCATTA
>NZ_PYMB01000015.1 GCF_003026455.1 Photobacterium rosenbergii | reverse complement strand
CCTGTCGCAGGGCGGGTGTCACGGATACGGCGGCGGCGCTGGCCACTTGCACGTAGGTGGCGAGGGGAGCGGCGGTTACGACGCTGGCCTTCTTGCTCACCGTTTTTCTCTTCAGACGTTTCTGCAACTGCTTTCGCTTCCTGAGCCATCGCAGTGCCCATTTCTTGAAGCTCAGACTTTGCTACTGGTGTTTCAGCAACTTCAGGCTTCGCCGCTTCGGCTGCATTCAACTCGGCATTGTCGACAATACGCACTTTCTTGCGCATTTCACGACGTTGACGGCGCTGTTTCACCTTGGCAGTTTTTTCCTGCTCCTGACGCTGCTCTTCAACAACCGGCTTGTCAGCTTTGGCTTTTTGCTCCTGATCGCGTTCGCGACGAGGTTTTTGGGCCTGGGCATCATCACGGTCACGACGCTGGCGTTTCTGGTCTTTGTCTTTACGCTGCTGCTGGGTTGGCTTCTCAGCGTTTTGCTCCGGCTTGTCTTTCGCTTTTTCATTGCGACGACGCGCCTGGCGCTGTTCACGCTGCTCAGCTACCTGCTGCTTCTTGTTGCTGTCCGCTTCCTGGCGGTCTGTACGCTCCTGACGACCACGGCGGTTGTCTTTGCCACCACGACGGTTGTCTTGCTGGCGCTCACCACGACGGCCTTCCTGACGCTCACCACGACGGTTGTCTTGATTGCGACGGTTGTCTTTGCGATCGCGACGGTTACGTTTATTCGCCTCTTTCTTCTCTTTAGGCTGCTCTTCTTGTTCAGGGCCTGAGAAGAAGCTTGCAATTGCCGAGAAGATACGGCTGAAGAAACCTGGCTTCTCTTCGCTCGCTTTAGCCGCCGGTGCCGTTTTCTTAGTTGGCTGTGGCTTGGCTTTCGGCGTTGAAGGTGTTTGTGCCGGTGCACTGAAGCCCTGAAGAACAGGCTCTTCGCGTTTCTTCGTTACACGCTCTTGTGGAGCCGTTTCTGCTGACTCGGCTTCACGTAGTGCTTCCAACGTGCTTGGCAGGTTGTAAGACAGCGTATCGTGCTCATCACCAGAACGGACACGAACCACTTCAAAGTGAGGGGTTTCCATGTTGGCATTTGGTACGATGATCACGCGTACATTGTGTGATTTCTCAATGTACTGTACCGAGCGACGTTTCTCATTAAGCAGGTATGAGGCAATCGCCACCGGCACAATGGCCAGTACCTGAGAGGTATTGTCTTTCAGTGCTTCTTCTTCGATCAGGCGAAGGATTGAAAGCGATAGAGACTCACTGTCACGGATGACACCAGTACCGCTACAGCGAGGACACACATGGTGGCTAGCTTCAGCAAGAGACGGGCTCAGGCGCTGACGAGACATTTCCAACAGGCCGAAGCGAGAAATACGGCCGATCTGAACACGGGCACGATCCATACGTACCGCTTCACGCAGTCGGTTCTCTACTTCACGCTGGTGGCGTACCGGCGTCATATCGATGAAATCGATAACCACCAAGCCGCCTAGGTCACGAAGACGAAGTTGGCGAGCAATTTCGTCTGCGGCTTCAAGGTTAGTTTGAAGTGCAGTCTCTTCGATATCGCCACCCTTGGTTGCACGGGCAGAGTTGATATCGATTGAGGTCAGTGCTTCAGTTGGGTCGATAACAATCGAACCACCAGATGGCAGGCGAACTTCACGCTGGAAGGCGGATTCGATCTGGTTTTCAATCTGGTAGTGGTTAAACAGCGGTGTTTCTGTGTTTTCGTATAGCTTCACACGGGACAGGAAGTCTGGACGAACCTGTTGGATGTGATCGCGGGCACGGTCAAAGATTTTCTTGCTGTCGATAACAATCTCACCGATATCACGGCGTAGGTAGTCACGAATAGCACGGGCAATCACGTTACTTTCCTGATGGATAAGGAAAGGCGCAGGTGCCGAGTCAGCAGCGTCTTTGACACGCTCCCAATGGTTAAGTAGGTAGTTCAGATCGTATTCCAGATCTTCAGCTGATTTACCAACACCGGCTGTACGTACAATCAAGCCCATGCCCTGAGGCAATTCAAGCGTGCTTAGCGCCGCTTTAAGCTGGGTACGCTCTTCACCCTCGATACGGCGAGAAATACCGCCAGCACGTGGGTTATTTGGCATTAGTACTAGGTAGCTACCTGCAAGAGAGATAAAGGTGGTAAGGGCGGCGCCTTTGTTGCCTCGCTCTTCTTTGTCAACCTGAACAATAACTTCCTGACCTTCTTTCAGCACTTCCTTGATATTAGGGCGGCCTTGGTAAGAGTAGTCAGCAGGGAAGTAATCGCGGGCGATTTCTTTAAGAGGGAGGAAACCGTGGCGTTCAGCACCGTAGTCAACGAACGCTGCTTCGAGACTTGGTTCGATACGTGTGATGCGTCCTTTGTAGATATTTGCTTTTTTAGATTCGTGGCCAGGGCTCTCGATATCAAGATCGAACAGCTTCTGTCCATCAACTAATGCGACGCGCAACTCTTCCTTCTGAGTTGCGTTAATCAACATTCTTTTCATTATATTGTACTCGTTTTTTTCATGTGCTAGTGCACTTAGCAACGTGTCTTTACTGGTGGTGCCGGACCCCAAGTCTGATCTCAAATGCAACCTCACGGCTGGAATTCAGGGGTGCTATGTGGCAACACGTATCATCCAACTGTACCAAGATGTTTAGATCTGAAAATGTACAGCTGGCTCACCGATGGTGACGGCGGTATCTGTCACACCAATAAATAATTTGCCACTAAAGGGCACTAAAAAAACACTCCGAAGAAATAAACGTCTTACGCCACATGCTGCGTTTTTCATCAGAGCGGTATATATAGTCATCAGTCGGGTGTTATTCTGTTCACCCTGTTGGCAAAGTAGGCAAATTTTCCTACCTCTGCACGCCAATGATAGCAGGGTGACTTTTTTGCGGCAATCTGCTTTGCATGCATGTTAGAATGAAACCCATGAAAGATGATAAACCAAAAGTGCAGTTCATCGAAATATCTGATGACTTTGCAGGCCAGCGGATCGATAACTTTCTTCGCGCACGGCTAAAAAATGTACCAAAAAGTATGATTTACCGCATTTTGCGTAAAGGTGAAGTGCGAGTGAACAAAAAACGTATAAAACCAGAATACAAATTGCAGGACGGTGATCTTGTTCGGGTTCCTCCGGTAAAGGTACCGGAAAAAGAAGACCAAGCACCGATTAGCACTAAGCTGGACAAGGTCGCTGAGCTTGAGGCGTGCATCATCTATGAAGATGACCACATGCTGATCCTCAACAAACCGTCCGGTACAGCGGTTCATGGTGGCAGTGGCTTGAAATTCGGCGCCATTGAAGCATTGCGGGCTCTGCGTCCCGATGCGCGCTTCCTCGAGCTCGTTCACCGTATCGACCGTGATACTTCCGGTATCTTGCTGGTAGCGAAGAAGCGTTCTGCGCTGCGTAAGCTACAGGAGCAGTTCCGCAACAAGACGGTACAGAAATACTACTTTGCCTTGGTGATGGGCGAGTGGAAGGCGAGTTGCAAGAAAGTGACAGCGCCATTGCTAAAAAACGAGGTCAACAGCATTGTCCGGGTTAACCCGAATGGTAAGCCGTCTGATACTCGTTTCAAGGTGCTAGAGCGGCTAGAGCAAGCGACGCTGGTACAAGCGAGCCCGGTAACAGGCCGTACCCACCAGATCCGTGTTCACTGCCAGTATACTGGCCACCCGATAGCTTGGGATGACCGCTATGGTGATCCGCGTTTTGATGCTTTTACCAAAAAGGTTGGGCTAGACCGTTTGTTCTTACATGCGGCAAACATTAAGTTTACCCACCCGGGTAGTGATGAACAGATGGACATCAGTGCGCCGATGGAGAGGAAGCTCAAGCAAGCAGTAGAGAAATTGCGCCGAAAAGCTTAATACCTTCCTTATATTGCTTTGTGACAAAACGGCAGTTCAGACTGCCGTTTTTTTATAGAACGCTGACGCCTTGCTTGGCGAGCATTTCCCTTAATGCAATGAGCGGTAAACCGACCAAGGTGTTCGGGTCGCGACCTTCCAGTTTGTCGAATAGAGCTATACCTAGCCCTTCACTTTTGAAGCTGCCTGCACAGTTGAGGGGTTGCTCACGTTCGACATAATTGCGGATTTCTTCATCGGTCAGGTCACGGAAGTGGACATGGAAAGGCTCACAGATAACCTCGCTAACGCCTGTTTGGACGTTGTGTAGGCATAGCCCAGTATAAAAGGTGATGGTTTTTCCACTGGCGGCTTTGAGTTGGCGGCAAGCATTCTCTACCGTATGGGGCTTGCCAATGATTTGGCCATCAATCACGCAAACTTGGTCGGAGCCTATAATAAGGTGCTCTTCATGCTCACTGGCACAGGCCCGAGCTTTTGCTTCGGCCAACCGGGTCACCAACTGTTCGGCTTGCTCGCCGGGTAATGGGGTTTCATCGGCATCAGGTTTGGCCGTGGTGAAAGGCAGGCCAAGTTTGTGCAATAAGGATTTACGAAAAGGAGAGGTTGAAGCCAGAACAAGTGGTTGGCGCATGATGATTACCGGGTTATTGCTAGGTTGTGTTAGTCTACGCATCTTGCTTTGTGAAGGCTACGTTATAATGGTAAGTAAAGCGGGGCTGCTGGTTGGGTTTTCACCAGTTTTTGTGTGTTATTTGAGCTGATGTGTGCTGCAGTACAAGTTGTTGGTGGATAGGCAGATAACAGACAAAATGGTGGAAGTGGTAGTGCTGGAGAGCTTGTATCAGGCATCGAGCATACGAATTGGCTAAATGCTGTTAATTCGCACACATTTCCTTTGACTCAAACTGATTACAAGGCTAATATTCGCGCCCTATGCAAAAGGTAAAATTGCCGCTTACGGTTGATCCGGTTCGCGCTGCTCAAAAAAAACTCGACTATGATGGCATCATCAAAGCCGAATTACTTGAGCGATTGGCCGAGTCAACGCAGAGCGTAACACGTGATGCAAACGTCACCTTGTCATTTGACTTGGACCAGCGTCGAATCGCATTTATGCGCGGTAGCGCAGATATCGAAGTGATGCTGACCTGTCAGCGATGTCAGGAAGGATTCAAACACGAGTATCGTGTTGAGTTCTGTTACAGTCCGCTCCTCAAACCAGAGGCAGCAGATGATTTACCGGAAGCTTATGAGCCGGCTGATGTCGACGAAAATGGTGAGATCAACCTGATTCAAATTGTCGAAGACGAATTGATTCTGGAATTACCTCAAGTCGCTATGCATGATGAAGCTGACTGCAAAGCCAGTGGAAACATGACTTTTGGTGAGATCCCCGTTGCTGATGAGCGTCCGAATCCGTTTGCAGTATTGAAAAATCTAAGTAAGTAATTTAACAGGAGTAGGGTTAATGGCCGTACAAAAGAGCAAAAAATCACGTTCAGCACGTGGTATGCGTCGTTCTCACGATGCACTAACAACTGCAGCTGTATCTGTAGATTCTGCAAGTGGTGAAACTCACCTACGTCACCACGTAACTGCTGACGGTTTCTACCGTGGCCGTAAGGTTATCAACAAGTAAGGTTGAGCCTTGAGTGGTCTAACCGTTGCACTTGATGCAATGGGCGGGGACTTCGGTCCTCATGTAACAGTGCCTGCCTCCGTGCAGGCACTGTTGCAATTCCCAGAGCTCAAAGTCATTTTATTTGGTGATCTAAGTGCGATCACTGCCCAACTATCCCTCCTGAATCAAACGAATCACCCTCGTCTTCGCATTGTTCACTGCGACCACGTAATAGCAAACGATACCCGCCCGTCTCAAGCGTTGCGCCGTAGCCAAGGCTCGTCAATGCGTGCAGCTTTAGAAGCGGTTTCAGAAGGTTCAGCCGATGCCTGTGTCAGTGCAGGGAATACCGGCGCCTTGATGGCTTTGTCCCGTTATATCCTCAAGCAGTTACCTGGGGTAGATCGCCCTGCATTGGTTTCTGCTATTCCGACTCAGAACGAGACCAAGACCTGGCTGCTAGACTTAGGGGCTAATGTTTCTTGTGATGCCGATACCCTGTTCCAGTTTGCGGTAATGGGGTCAGTATTGGCTGAACAGGGACATGCTGTCCCCCCACGGGTCGCGTTGCTCAATATTGGTGAAGAAGAGATTAAAGGTAATGATCTCGTCAAGCGTTGTGCCGAAATGCTGGCCGAATCACCAGATATCAATTACATCGGATATCTTGAAGGTGATCAGCTTTATAGTGGCAAGGCGGATGTGATTGTCTGCGATGGTTTTGTCGGTAATGTCAGCCTGAAAACCAGCGAAGGGGTGGCTAACCTGTTTATTAGTGCGATCAAACGTGCTATTTACGGTAATCCGGTTAAGCGGTTGATTGCTAGATGGCTGTTTAGTGACCTATTTAATAGCTTGAAACAGTTGAACCCCGACCAGTATAACGGCGCGAGTCTGTTAGGATTGCGCGGTATTGTGGTGAAAAGCCATGGTAGTGCTGATACAACTGCCTTTACCAATGCGATTGGTGAAGCGGTACACGAGGTCAAACGGCAAATACCGACAAAAATCAGTGACCGTTTGGAAGAAGTCTTACTCGAGAGGCATTATTAGTCTTCATGTATAGCAAAATTTTAGGTACTGGCAGCTATCTGCCGGAGCAAGTACGTTCTAATGCCGACTTAGAACAAATGGTTGAAACCAGTGATGAGTGGATTGTTGCTCGTACCGGTATTCGAGAGCGCCGCATTGCCGCCGAAGATGAAACTGTCGCGGTGATGGGGTATCAGGCTTCATTGAATGCTATTGAAATGGCAGGCATTGAAAAAGATGACATCGACCTGATCATTGTAGCGACTACCAGTGCGAGCCACGCGTTCCCATCGGCCGCTTGCCAAGTGCAAGGTATGCTGGATATCAAAGGCTGTCCAGCGTTTGATATTGCTGCGGCCTGTTCTGGTTTTGTTTATGCCTTGAGTGTTGCTGATCAGCATATCAAAACGGGTATGGCGAAAAATGTTCTGGTGATCGGTGCCGATGCACTTTCACACAAGTGTGATCCAGAAGATCGTTCGACGATCATCTTGTTTGGTGATGGTGCAGGCGCTGTTGTCATCGGTGCTAGCGAAGAGCCGGGTATTATTTCTACTCATCTTCATGCTGATGGCCATTTTGGTGGTCTACTCAGCCTTGCTACGCCAGAACACGGCCAAGCATTTAGTGACGACAAGTGGCTTTACATGGCAGGCAACGAAGTGTTCAAAGTTGCCGTTACCCAGTTGTCCAACCTAGTGAAGGATACGCTGGCTGCCAATAATATGGATAAGTCAGAACTCGATTGGTTGGTTCCGCATCAGGCAAACCTGCGTATTATCAAGGCAACAGCGAAGAAGTTGTCGATGTCGATGGATCAGGTTGTTGTTACACTGGACCGTCACGGTAATACCTCTGCAGCGACTGTACCGACAGCACTGGATGAAGCGGTCCGTGATGGCCGTATCCAGCGTGGCCAGACGCTACTGCTTGAAGCCTTTGGTGGCGGTTTCACCTGGGGTTCTGCGCTGGTGAAGTTCTAAACACCATTTTTTTAGTTTGGGCGAGTCAGGATTGTCTATTCGCCCGATTTAGCAAAACTGAGTTTTCAGTTACACAGAATAAGGATTCTCGAATGTCTAAGTTCGCGATTGTATTTCCGGGTCAAGGTTCTCAAACCGTAGGTATGCTGGCTGATTTGGCTGAGCAGTACGATGTGGTTAAGCAAACTTTTGCTGAGGCATCTGAAGTCTTGGGTTATGACCTGTGGGCACTGGTACAAGACGGCCCAGCTGAAGACCTAAATCAAACTCACCGTACCCAGCCTGCGCTACTGACTTCTTCAGTGGCTATCTGGCGTGTATGGCAAGAAGTGGGTGGCGCTCAGCCAGAAGTATTGGCTGGCCACAGCCTAGGTGAATACTCGGCATTAGTTTGTGCAGGCGTTATCGAATTCAAGGACGCTGTAAAGTTGGTTGAGCTACGTGGTCAACTTATGCAAGCGGCTGTCCCTGCTGGTGTCGGTGCAATGTC
The DNA here is from genome assembly GCF_003026455.1 of Photobacterium rosenbergii. Classification (GTDB taxonomy): domain Bacteria; phylum Pseudomonadota; class Gammaproteobacteria; order Enterobacterales; family Vibrionaceae; genus Photobacterium; species Photobacterium rosenbergii. Next base: position 96,127 of record NZ_PYMB01000015.1, on the reverse strand, counting down.
TGCCATTATTGGCCTGGACAACGACGCAATTGCCAAGGCATGTGAAGAAGCAGCCCAAGACCAGGTGTGTTCGCCAGTTAACTTCAACTCGCCGGGACAGGTTGTTATCGCAGGTAACAAAGAAGCGGTTGAGCGTGCTAACGTGCTTTGTAAAGAAGCCGGTGCCAAGCGTGCAATGCCACTACCTGTTTCTGTGCCTTCTCACTGTGCACTGATGCAGCCTGCCGCTGATAAACTGGCAGAAGCCCTAGAGAACATCACTTTCTCAGCGCCAGCACTACCAGTCATCAACAATGCTGACGTAGCGACAGAGACTGATCCTGCTGCGATCAAGACAGCGCTAGTTAAGCAGTTGCACAGCCCTGTTCGCTGGACAGAATCGGTTGAGCGTATGGCTGCTGAAGGTATTGAGTCTCTGCTTGAGCTAGGCCCTGGTAAAGTATTGACTGGCCTAACAAAACGAATCAATCGTTCACTGAGCGGCGCAGCGGTTAATGATACCGCTAGCCTTGACGCTGCTAAGTAACACATTTCATCAAAGAGGATTAACAATGAGCCTGGAAGGAAAAATTGCGCTGGTAACAGGTGCGAGCCGTGGTATCGGTCGTGCGATTGCCGAGATTCTAGTTGAACGTGGTGCAACGGTTATCGGTACTGCAACCTCTGACAACGGCGCAGAAGCGATCAGCGCTTATCTGGGTGACAATGGTAAAGGCCTTGCGCTAAATGTCACTTCACCAGAGTCTATTGAAGCTGTGCTAAAGCAGATCAAAGAAGAGTTCGGTGACGTAGACATCTTGGTTAACAATGCAGGTATTACCCGTGATAACCTACTGATGCGTATGAAAGACGACGAGTGGCAAGACATCATGGACACTAACCTGACGTCTATCTTCCGCCTGTCTAAAGCGGTACTACGTGCAATGATGAAAAAGCGTCACGGCCGTATTATCAGCATCGGTTCAGTGGTAGGTACCATGGGTAACGCTGGCCAGACTAACTATGCAGCGGCTAAAGCGGGCCTTATCGGCTTTACCAAATCTATGGCACGTGAAGTCGCTTCTCGTGGCATTACGGTGAACGCTGTAGCACCAGGTTTCATTGAAACCGACATGACAAAAGCCCTAAACGACGAGCAGCGTGCTGCCACACTGGCTGGTGTTCCAGCAGGTCGCCTGGGTGATCCGCGTGAAATTGCGGCAGCAGTGGCCTTCCTAGCCTCTGAAGATGCTGGTTATGTGACCGGTGAAACTTTGCACGTCAATGGCGGCATGTACATGATTTAATCAAAAAAGTTGCATAACTTGATGATGCAAGTCAAACTCAACTAGTTTTCACCGAAAATCGTGGTTTGACCAGCATCTTGAGTATTGCAACTTTTGCAGTATTGAATAAACTACAGCAAATCGCATTAGCGAATTCTTGTTTTAAGGAAATAGATTAATGAGCAACATCGAAGAACGCGTAAAAAAAATCATCGTTGAGCAACTAGGTGTAGACGAAGCAGAAGTTAAGAACGAAGCATCTTTCGTTGACGATCTAGGCGCTGACTCTCTAGACACTGTTGAACTAGTAATGGCTCTTGAAGAAGAATTCGACACTGAGATTCCAGACGAAGAAGCTGAAAAAATTACTACAGTTCAAGCTGCAATCGACTACGTTGTTGGCGCTTCTGAGTAATTAAAGAACTCCCTCCAGGCGGTCACCATGACCGCCTGATTTTCTTTTGAAACCTGTTTTATCCCCAATTCCCGGAGAAATTAATCGTGTCTAAGCGTCGCGTAGTTGTTACTGGCATGGGTATGCTATCACCGGTAGGTAATTCTGTTGAATCATCTTGGAAAGCCCTACTAGCCGGTACTAGCGGTATCAGCACTATTGAACATTTTGATGCTAGCGCATTCGCTACCCGTTTTGCTGGTATGGTCAAAGACTTCAACTGTGAAGAATACATGTCGAAGAAAGATGCCCGTAAAATGGATCTGTTCATCCAATACGGCATTGCAGCAGGCGTCCAAGCATTAAAAGACTCTGGCATTGAAGTCACTGAAGAAAACGCAGCCCGTATCGGTGTTGCTATCGGTTCTGGTATTGGTGGTCTTGGCTTGATTGAAGCTAACCATCAATCATTGATGGAAAAGGGCCCGCGTAAAATCAGCCCGTTCTTTGTTCCATCAACAATTGTAAATATGATTGCTGGCCACATGTCTATCATGCACGGTCTTCGTGGTCCAAATATCGCAATCTCTACCGCGTGTACAACTGGCCTTCACAACATTGGCCATGCTGCACGTATGATCGCATACGGTGATGCCGATGCGATGCTAGCTGGTGGTGCAGAAAAAGCATCGACTCCGCTAGGCATGGGCGGCTTCGCAGCTGCTAAAGCACTTTCTACCCGTAACGACGATCCTCAAGGCGCATCTCGCCCATGGGACAAAGAGCGTGACGGTTTCGTACTGGGCGACGGCGCCGGTATGATGATGCTTGAAGAATATGAGCATGCTAAAGCACGTGGTGCGAAAATTTATGCTGAGCTTGTTGGCTTTGGTATGAGTGGCGATGCTTACCACATGACCTCACCAAGCGTTGACGGCTCTGGTGGTGCATTGGCAATGGAAGCGGCTATCCGTGATGCTGGCATTAATGCTGACCAAATCGGTTACGTGAATGCTCACGGTACTTCTACCCCTGCAGGCGACGTTGCTGAAACGCTTGGTATCAAGCGTGCAATGGGCGCAGCCGTAGATAACGTGATGGTTTCTTCTACCAAGTCTATGACAGGTCACTTGCTAGGTGCTGCTGGCTCTGTTGAAGCTATTATTACTGCCATGGCTCTGGTTGATCAGGCTGTTCCGCCGACAATTAACCTAGACAACCCTGATGAAGGCTGTGATCTGGATTACGTCCCAGGCGAAGCGCGTCAGGCAAACCTTGAGTACGCACTGTGTAACTCATTCGGTTTCGGTGGTACAAACGGCTCGCTGCTGTTCAAGAAAATCTAACGATAACCTGTTATCATAGAGCGGCCCGGTGTTATGCACCGGGCCGTTTTTTTATCTATCGAATGTGAAACTAGCAGGTAAGCAGCAAGATGATCCTGATCAACGGGAAACCAGGCAACCAGGTTGCGGTAACAGACCGGGCGATGCAGTACGGCGATGGCTGTTTTACGACTATGCTGGTAGAAAATGGTGAAATTCAGCTGTGGAACTTTCACCTTGAGCGATTAAAGGAAACCCTTGCCTTGCTGGCTATTTCCGAGCCTGATTGGAATGATCTCACCGGGTTGGTCTGCAAATTGGCAGCCAACTACCCGCATAAAGGTGGCATCAAGGTGCTGATCAGTCGGGGGAGTGGTGGCCGGGGATACAGCGACTCAGGTTGCGAGGATACGCAAGTTGTTGTGTCTGATTTTGCGTGGCCTGCACATTATGAGAGTTGGCAACAAGATGGCATTGCACTGGGAGTATGCCAGCAACGTCTGTCACATTCGCCGATGCTAGCGGGTTATAAGCATCTCAACCGGCTAGAGCAAGTGATGCTTAAAAGGGAAGCAGAGCAGCACCAGTGGTTGGATGCAGTGGTACTGGATGTTGCTGGCAATGTGGTGGAGTCCATTGCCTCAAATATCTTTTGGCGCAAAGGTAACACCGTATATACCCCTAGCCTTGAGTTGTCGGGTGTGAGGGGAGTCATGCGGCGGCACGTAATACAGTTGGTAAGCGAATTGGATTATTGTTTAGAAATTGTCAATTCACCGCTCGATGGCTTGCTTTGTGCTGATGAAGTCTTTATTACTAATGCCCTTATGGCATTAGTGCCAGTTAATGAAATCAATGGAATAACATTTGCCCAGCGCTCCTTGCTGGGTGAACTGAACAAGAGGTTGTACACGTGCTAAAGAAGTTGGCAATAGCTGTGATCCTGCTGGGCCTAGTGGCTGCTGGTGGACTGGGGTGGTCTTATCAGCAAGTGAAATCATCGCTGGATATGCAGGCGGAAAACCAACAGGAAGTCTTGTTGACCGTTAAGGCTGGTACGTCATACCGTGGCCTGCTCAACCAGTTAGTGAGAGAGGATCTTTTTGCCGAGTCGCCATGGACACGCTGGATCCCAAGGCTTGAGCCGCAATTGGCAAACTTGAAATCAGGTACCTATCAGATCAACCCGGCGATGAGCCTGAAAGAGGTGCTTGCACTGGTCGCTTCTGGTCGTGAGCAACAGTTTGCCATTACTTTGGTGGAAGGCGAGCGCTTTGTCGATTGGCTGGCACAATTACAGCAAGCGCCACACGTGACCCACGCAACAGCGGGAATGAGTGAAGCAGATATTGCTAAAGCCCTAGGCGCTGATGTCGAAAAGCTCGAAGGCTACCTGTTGCCTGAAACTTACCATTACACAGCCGGTACGTCAGATCTGGAATTGCTACGCCGGGCTTACCGTGATATGCAGAACCTGCTGGGCACAGCATGGGATGAGCGCGATGCTGAAATTCCACTGAAAACCCCGTATGAAGCGCTGATTATGGCGTCGATCATCGAGAAAGAAACGGCAGTGGATGACGAGCGCGGCTTGGTGTCCTCGGTATTTATGAATCGTCTTCATAAGGGTATGCGCTTGCAGACGGATCCAACTGTGATCTACGGCATGGGTGATAAGTACGAAGGCCGGATCCGCAAACGCGATCTGCAAACACCGACGCCGTATAACACATATACCATGTTTGGCTTGCCGCCGACGCCTATCGCCATGCCAAGCGAAGCATCGGTACTTGCCGCAGTCAACCCAGACGACAGCACCTATTACTACTTTGTGGCTGATGGCAAAGGCGGCCATAAATTCTCGAGAACACTGACTGAACACAACCGTGCTGTCCGTGAATATTTAAGAATCCTAAGACAAAAATAATGACTGGTAAATTTATCGTAATTGAAGGGTTGGAAGGCGCAGGGAAAAGCACTGCCATCCAGCAAGTGATGCAAGTTCTGGTGGAGCAGGGGATTGGAGAGATCACTTCAACCCGTGAGCCGGGTGGTACACCGTTGGCTGAGCAGATGCGTGCCTTGGTGAAAGAAGGTCACCCTGACGAACCATTGACGGATATGGCTGAGCTACTGCTGCTTTATGCTGCCCGTTCGCAACTGGTTGAAAATGTTATCAAACCCGCTTTGAACCAAGGCCATTGGGTCGTAGGAGACCGTCATGATATGTCTTCGCAAGCTTACCAAGGCGGTGGTCGTGGCTTTGACCGTGTGGTGATGGAGCGCCTTCGCGACACGGTGTTGGGTGATTTCCGCCCAGACTTTACTCTCTATATGGATATTGATCCGGTACTTGGCCTTGAACGCGCCCGTGGGCGTGGTGAGTTGGATCGCATCGAAAAGATGAATATCGACTTTTTTCACCGCGCACGTGCACGCTTCCTAGAATTGTCTGAAGCTGACCCGAGTGTTGTGATTATTGATGCGAGCCAGACACTGGATGCGGTAACAGCCGATATTCGTCAGGCTGTAAAACACTGGCTGGAGCGTCAGTAATATGCTTTATCCTTGGCAGGAAAGTGTATGGCAAGGCTGGCAGCAGTTGCTCGCACAGGGAAGGATGCACCACGCTATCCTTCTTGTGGCCCCGCATGGTAGCGGCCGTGAAGCATTGGCCCACCACCTGGGTAAAACGGTATTGTGTCAAAATAGTGCTGCGGGCGCAGGTGGCGAACCTTGTGGGGTTTGCCATAGCTGTAAGCTATTTGAAGCCGGCACCCACCCGGATTTCCATGTTGTTGCTCCAGTCCAAGAGGGCAAGCAAATTGGGGTTGATGCGGTTAGGCAATGCAACCGCTGGGCGCTTGAAACCTCGCAACTAGGTGGCGAGCGTATTATCTTGATTGATGGTGCGGATGCCATGGGGGAAGCGGCGGCCAATGCGTTGTTGAAAACCCTAGAAGAGCCACCGTCTGGTTGCCAGTTTATCCTGTTGGCTTCTTCTCTTGATAATTTGCTACCAACCATTAATAGCCGCTGTAATAAGTGGCGTTTGGCAATGCCCAATGAGCAGGACACTAAGCGTTGGGTAGAAAAGCAATTGATGCAGACGATCAAGCTTGAGACCGTCAGGCTCAATGGTTCAGCACCGCTTGCAACCCAGCAGTTTATTGAGCAAGGTCAGGATATCCGCTATGCCAAGTTGCTGGCGGCTTTTGCTGAGTTTCTGCGACCGCCTTTTTTCGGCTTGTATGATGTCGCAGGCTTGTGTACCCAAGAAGGTCACCATAGTCTTAAATGGTTGAGCTATTTCTTGGTTGACTGTTTGAAGTGGCAACAGGGTGTCACGGCGCACTTGGTGCACAGTGAGTCACTGCCTTTGGTCGAGCAAGCGGCAAGTATGATCGCACCCATGACCCTATTGGATCAAACCCGGGAGGCGAGTAGTCTTTACCAGAAGCTTGAACGGCACCCGGGGCTGAATGCTGAACTGCTGATTGTTGAGTGGCTAACCGGCTTTATGGGCCAGCATTAATGCTTCAATTAAAGAAGCATCATTAAATTAGAGAATATAGAGGAAAGAACCGTGCTAGTTGATTCGCATTGTCACCTGGATAAATTGGATTACGAACAACTTCATACAGGGATTGATGATGTGTTGGCCAAGGCGAAAGCCCGTGGCATTGATTACTGCCTGTCTGTCGGGGTGACGCTTGATAGCTTCCCGACCATGATGGAGATGATTGAGCCTCATGACAACGTCTTTGCTTCATGTGGTGTCCACCCGCTGGATATCGAAGCGGGCTTTGATTACGACAAGCTTAAAGAGTACGCCCAACATGAGCGAGTGGTGGCGATCGGTGAAACTGGCCTTGATTACCATTACCAGCCTGAACTTGCTGAGCAGCAGAAAGAGATTTTCCGCCAGCATGTCCGTTTGGCTGTTGAACTGAACAAGCCACTGATCATCCATACGCGACTGGCTCGTGAAGATACCTTGCAGATCTTGCGTGAGGAAGGGGCTGAGAAGTGTGGGGGTGTATTGCATTGCTTCACGGAAAGTCTAGAGATGGCGCAGGCTGCCATCGAGTTGGGTTTCTATATCTCTATTTCGGGCATTGTGACCTTCAATAAAGCGTCTGAGCTGAAAAATGTTGTTAATCAGTTGCCTCTTGAGCGTTTGCTGGTTGAAACAGACTCGCCATACCTGGCACCGATCCCATACCGTGGCAAACAGAACCAGCCGGCCTATGTTCGTGAGGTTGCTGAATATATTGGCCTGTTAAAAGGGGTGTCGGTTGAAGAAGTCGAGCGGGTAACCACTGATAACTTCTTTACGCTTTTTTCGCGAGCTAAACGAAGCTAAGTATAAAAAAGGAGCCTAGGCTCCTTTTTTTTATACTTTTTGTCTCTCATTTATTCATTATTCAAAAAAGCTCAACAAAAGCTGCAAATAAAATCAAAAAACACTAATTAAAATTGATTTTTAACTTCGTAACGTAAAGTAACACAGCTTACATTACTGAAAGATAATTACAGGTTGGTGTAAGTGGTTTTTGTTGGTGTTTTTATTCTATAAATCAAGTATTTAAATTTAATTTGCATCTTTTGTAGTCGAAATTTCAACTGTGATCTATATTGAGTTTTGAAATTATATTTCATGACGTATTGGTAATTTTGACGGCCATCAAGTTATATTTAGCGCCACATTTTATACTTAACCTGTATTAAAAATGACGGTCTTGTTGGCAAGATGGCTACGGGGGTAGGCCGCCAATAAAGACTGAAAATCTAAATAAAACACTCACTCAGGAGCACATTATGTTTAAGAACCTTTTTGCGAACCTGCAAAAAGTCGGTAAGGCACTGATGCTTCCAGTATCAGTACTACCGGTTGCCGGTATCCTACTTGGTGTTGGTGCAGCTAACCTTGGCTTCATCCCAGAAATCGTTTCTAACCTGATGGAACAAGCAGGTGGTTCGGTATTCGGCCAGATGGCCCTTCTATTTGCTGTTGGTGTTGCACTAGGCTTCACTAACAACGACGGTGTTGCAGGTCTTGCAGCTATCGTTGGTTACGGCATCATGACCGCTACACTAAGCGTAATGGCTGGTGTGATGGGTGTTGAGTCAATCGACACTGGTGTACTAGGTGGTATCCTAGTCGGTGGTGTTGCGGCTTGGGCATTCAACCGCTTCTTCCGTATCCAACTTCCTGAATACCTAGGTTTCTTCGCTGGTAAGCGTGCAGTGCCAATCATTACTGGTTTCTCTGCTATCGGTCTAGGTATCGTACTTTCTATCGTATGGCCACCAATCGGCGGCGCTATCGGTGCATTCTCTGACTGGGCTGCTCACCAGAACCCAACAGTTGCATTCGGTATCTACGGTATCGTTGAGCGTTCTCTAATCCCATTCGGTCTACACCACGTATGGAACGTACCGTTCTTCTTCGAAGCTGGTACTTGTGTTAACGCTGCAGGCGAAACTCAGAACGGTGTTCTAACTTGTTACCTAGTTGCTGATGAAGCTTCTCGTATCGCTGGTAACGGCTTCGGTCAGCTAGCGGGCGGTTACATGTTCAAGATGTTCGGTCTACCAGCTGCTGCAATCGCTATTGCTCACTGTGCTAAGCCTGAAAACCGCGTTAAGGTAATGGGTATCATGGCATCTGCTGCTCTGACTTCATTCCTAACAGGTATTACTGAGCCAATCGAATTCTCTTTCCTATTCGTAGCTCCAGTACTATACGGAATTCACGCACTACTAGCAGGTTCTGCATACGTTGTTGCTAACATCCTAGGCTTTGTACACGGTACATCTTTCTCTCACGGTCTAATCGACTTCCTAGTTCTGTCTGGTAACGCACAGAAGATGGGTCTGATGGTTGGTGTTGGCCTAGTTTACGCTGCAATCTACTACGTAGTATTCCGCACTGTAATCACTAAGCTTGACCTGAAAACACCTGGTCGTGAAGAAGAAGAAGCAACTGCAGGCGCTGCAGCTGAAGGTTCTGAACTAGCGAAAGACCTAGTAATGGCATTCGGTGGTAAAGACAACATCACAGGCCTAGACGCATGTATCACTCGTCTACGTGTTGCAGTAGCAAGTGTTGACAACGTTGACCAAGACAAACTGAAGAAACTAGGTGCAGCCGGTGTTGTTGTTGCTGGTGGCGGTGTTCAGGCTATCTTCGGTACTAAGTCTGACAACCTAAAATCTGACATGGATGAGTGGATTCGTAACAACTAATACGAATTACTGATTCAATGATTCAAAAGGGAGCTTCGGCTCCCTTTTTGTTTTGTTGGAGCAGGTGCTGGATCCTGGGTCCTTGATCCTAGGAAAAGCGAGAAGAGCACGAAGAGCTAGAGCTTGGTGGGGCTAGGAGGAGTGGGGAAAGCATGAGATGCTGGGACTAAATCCGAAAACCTAGCTTCTCGAAGGATCTAAAATGGAAGAGTAAATATCTATAAATGGTTCCATCTAAAACTTAAGGCTGATTTCTATAGGGATTACCCTCTAGGCTCTATGGACATTTCTGCTCTTATCTAGGTTCCAGGAACTAGGATCTTTTCCGCCTTACCCAAGGCCAAGCACCCAGGACCGTTTTTCTAGGAACTCTGTATCAATAAAAAAGCGAGAGCCTCAGACTCTCGCTTTGCTTTTTGCTCTTACCTAGGTTCCAGGTTCTAGGATCTATTCCGCTCTTACCCAGCACCAAGGACCCAGATACCTGCTCTTCCTGCCTTTACAACGACAAAAAGAACAACATCAATACAGGAACAAGCAAACTAAGGATAAAGCCGCTGACGATAGCGATAGGCACACAACGGATACCGCCGCAGTTCTGGATAACGGGTAGGGTAAAGTCCATTGCTGTTGCACCGGCATAGCCGATAGCTGTGCTTGGGTAGCGGCTGATCATCATCGGGATGAGGCTAAGGGCGACAAGCTCACGCAGTAATTCATTGAGGAAGGCGACGCCGCCCATGACAGGGCCAAGGCTATCACCAATCAATATGCCCGCCAACGAGTACCAGCCAAAACCCGAGGCCATCGCAAGGCCCTGGTTGTAGGGTAGGTCAAGTAACCAAGCTGCAATCAAGCCACCGGGCAAAGACGTTGCAATAATGGTCAGCGCAATGATGATGCCTTTCTTGTTTAGCAATATTTGCTTGAGCGTCATACCGCTGTTTCTCAACTGGATCCCAATTAGAAATAGTAATAGCAGCAGAATCACTTCGCTGGCCTGATCGACCCAGCTAAGATCAATCCCCGCCATTAAACCGACAATCAGCCCACCGGCCACGACAAAGATCAGCTTTATAGACTCCATGACCATATCACGTAGCGGAAGTGTCTGGTGGCCATGTTCGGTTTCCGTGGGCATTAATCTATCTAGCAACGGCAAAGCCAGCAGGTTGCAACCACTGATGATCAAAAAGAATACTAAGGTGTAGGTGATGATCTGGTTGAGATTTTGCCCAATATTGTCCAGCCCGGCCAAGCTCAGTCCCATTAGGGTCAAGATCACCAAAACCAAGCGGCTGGTTTGGGTGTTGATAAAGTCCAAAACCGCAGGCTTTTTGACCGTGATGAGGTAGCCGATAATCAATGGCAGGAAAATATAGAGCATGCCTGAGAACATGTTGGTCCTTTTTATTGTCAGAGGGGCAACAGACGGGATTATCCATAAACCCGCATAGCGTCAGCTAGTCGATAGCACAGTGATCAAGGTCACTGTTTTCAGCAGCTTACAGTTTGGCTGAGAATGGGTCAATATCCATTCTCAGCCAAATTATGCAAGTGTCATATCATGGAGGCGATAAACAGCTATTGCAGCCTATACGGTCCTATAGTCCGCTGTTGCTGATCACCGTTTTGAGGCGTTGGTTGAATTCTTGGGAAGGGAGGTTAGTCAGCTCATACATGACTTCGGCACCAGCAAGGTCAAGTTCGACATGATGATCGTCGATAGCATCATCATTGCTCTTGAACATGAGCAAGTGATGGGCCATACGAGCAACATCGAGATAACCGGTATCTACATCGGTTGATGGATTTCGCAAAGACTGGTTAGTTGCGACCTCGAGGTAATCGATATCGAAGCCCCAGTGCTTGAGGATAACCTTGCTGGCTTCTTGGCAACTGTGTTGGAAGACATACTTGGCAATATCAATATCGAGGTAGTTGCCACTGTCAAGATAGGACTGATATTCATGGATCAAACTGAACAGTCCAATATCAGCAAACAAACCAGCCAATAAAGCTTTCTCTGGTTCAAGCTCTTTGGGAAATTCCTCGTGATTGGCGAGATCATGGCTGATTAATGCCATAGCTGCAGCCAGTTGTCGTGATCGCACAGCACTCTGTTTGAGCAGTTCGTTACATTCCTTGCTGAAGTGGTACCTCAGCTTAAGCTCTTCGATAGCCTTTGCGGTGATGATATCCCTTACTCGAAAGATGCCCAGTCGACTGACAGCGGTGTATATGTCATGGCACACCACATTGCGGCGGTTGAACATTAGGGTGTTTGATATTTTGACAATATAGGCTGTGATACCGGGATCGTCGATAAGCAAGTCAGCAACATCTCTAACGGTGGTTTCGTCATCGTTACAAAGGGCTTGAAGCTTATTGAGAACAGACGGGATAGGGGGGAGGATAAGTCGGTCCTTTCGGACTGCCGATTTAACTAGAGAGCAAAATTCTGACTCCAATCCCTTGATTATCTTGTCGTTTTCAGGTCTTAGCCAAAAAAAAGATACGTGAGTCATTTCTGTATTACGCAAATCATAGACCTGATTATTCTATCGGTACCGGATCGGGATAGATAGAGCGAACATCATAAATTCGCGAGTTACCGTTTGTATGCTTAATTTTCAGACGAATGGAACAGTTTATGTAGAAATCGAATGGTTAACTTAGCATTATCTTGCGTGATCAAGAGCTGCTTGTAGTGAACCTCAAGAGGAAGTAACTCAATCCAGCGCTGGCAAACCCAGGTAATGTCATCCCAGAGGGGCGCTGGGTATAAGGCGCCGATTTCGGGCATGGACTGGAAAAACAGTTTTAGTTTTTCAGCGAGCTCCTTATCACAGTCACGCATTTGCTCGGTGTGCCAGTTAGGGTAAAGGGTCGATTCCCCTTGCATTAAACCGTCATCGTCGAGAGAAATTCCGTGTAATCGAATTTTTTGCGTGCCCTCAACAACTATCGACAACAGGTTTGCTTCTGCCTGATCAAAATTAATCACTTTGCATTCGGTAGCAATCGCCGGGATCTGTTTCAGTTCACTGTCTTCCTCTGATTCATTAATCATGCAAATAGCAAAAGGGGTATTGGTCGCTAGTGATTCTTTTAGCATTCTTAGGTGGCGTTTCTCAGCGAGGGTATAGGAGGCCCTCCCCCCTGGAAGAAGATGAACACTTGTTGGGTAAAGAGCGGTTTTATTCATGATATTGCCTAGTGGAATACCCGCAGATTGGAAGCTAGTGATATGAATAAAGATAGTGGTTACAGGATATTTTGGGGATATCCGTCGCACTATACATTCGAAAAAATACGGTCGAAATTGCCACAATGCGCTTATTTTGCAATCCGTAATATGTCTAAATTCTCACTTTTAAATGTTACCTGTTTCATATGTGGAGTTTATGGCTTGGCTGTGTCAAAGTCATTTTAATGACGCTGCTCGGGTCAGCGTTTCCGGTAAATGACAGACCATTAACGTTTAATGGAGACTAATTGTGCTAGGGTTCAGGGAAGAGATATTTAATTATTTGCGCGAATTTGGTGTGTTTGAAAAGCGTTCCATGTTCGGAGGTACGGGTGTTTTCATTGACAGCGCAATGTACGCCATCATTACAGATGAAGCATTATTCCTTCGAGGTGGTGGTGAACTCGACCAGCAGTTGACGTTGTCGGGCTGTGAAAAGTTCAGGCATATCAAACGTAGCACGACAGCTGTCGTAAATTACTATGATATCACCCATCTCTATCATCAGGATTTGCCGTTGTGTGCAAAAATGGTCAAGCAGTCGATCGCGATTTCTACCTCTGAGAAAAGTTACAAGATGTCAGGTAGAAGCAAAAGAATCAGAGATTTACCTAACATGAGGCTGACACTGGAGCGTATGGTGAAAAAAGCCGGTGTACCAGATGTGAGTAGTTTTGTGTCTTTAGGGGCGGTGGAAGTTTTCCGTAAAGTTCGTATAAACCAAGGTAAAGATCTGGATGTTAAATTGCTATGGATGTTTGCCGGAGCAATCGATGGTTGCCACTGGACGTTACTGAAAGACGACCAAAAACAACGCTTATTACGTGACGTTGAATAAGTTGCTATCATTATTTTCAGATCTTAAAAAAGCGGCTGGTTACCAGCCGCTTTTTTATTTTTACCACATGAAAAGTGGTGGAAGAGGGGGCATCTCATAGGCTTTGGGTATATCATGTGAAAATAAGTCCATGCTGTTCAAAGATATATGCGATTACCACGTTTGACGGGGCCTGTACTTTCGGGGCTCCACTGCTTTTTGATTGCTGCCGATCAAATGAGTTTTACCCGTGCGGCAGAGATCCTTTGCCTAACACAAAGTGCAGTCAGTCATAAAATAAAGAACCTGGAAGAATCATTAGGGGTAAAGCTGTTCATCCGGCAACCGCGCAAGCTGACCCTGACTGATGAAGGAAAGCGCTTGAAGGAAGTGCTGGCACTTAACTTTGGTGATATAGCCAATGAATTACGGGATTTAAGGACATTAGAGCTAAGCGGTGATCTCAACGTTTCTGTTCCGCCTACTTTTGCCCAGCGTTGGTTATTACCAAGGCTGGGGAGCTTTATGGAAAAGTATCCCGCGTTACGTTTTCACCTTCGGACTAGAAATGAACTGGTGGACTTCCATACCGAGTCTTTCGACTGTGCTATCTACTTTGGTAATGGCAAATATACGGGCCTTCATGTTGTTAAACTCATGGATGAAAGCATGGTGCCAGTTTGTAGCCACGAGTATGCAGAGCAGCATGATTTGTATGGAAACCCCGCCAAATTAATGTCCTGTATGCTGTTACATGATGCCGCACCTTGGGCTAGGGCGGGTAAAAATGATGAGTGGCAATATTGGGCTCAGCAAAATGGTGTTGTCCTCCCTGAGACAGGATGTACCTTTGACCGTGCTGATTTGGCTTTGCAGGCAGCGGAACGTGGAATAGGGGTGGCAATAGGGCGAGCGTCATTTATTGCTGAACAACTTCAGACAGGGCGACTGGTCACTCCGTTTATGTTATCGGTGCCATCACCACAAAATTATTTCTTAGTATGCCGCAAGGAGATGGCAACATCGCCACGAATAAAGGCATTTATCGACTGGCTTGGCGAAGTGCAGTAACCCTTCCACTTTGCTTGTGACCAAAAGAAAACGCCCTGCAGGTGCAGGGCGTTTATCATTAATTAGTCTATCTATCGATATTTAGAACTTGAATCGAGTTGATAGCATAACCTGATCACCGTAAAGCTCGTTGAAACGACCCGTCACGCCAACTGAGAACAGTTCAGTTGCGTGGAAGCGACCGTATACGCTGCCGATTACTTCTTCATATTCATCAATGTTTAGGTGACCGATAGTACCGCCAACTTCTAGTTGTGGACCCAACCACTGGCGAATACCTAGGTTAACTTCTACACCGAATTTACCGCTTGAGCTTTTCAGTGCGCCTTTGTTTTTAGCGCTGCGAGCCTTAAGCTCACCTGTGATGTCAGCCCAGTTGTTTACTGGTGCGTGGAAACCTACACCAAGCGCTGCATCCCAGTCGCTGTCGAATTCAGTATCAACGCTACCGGTAATGTGGGCATTAGGGTGGATTGATGTGCTGAAACCAGCACCGTAAGTCAGCGGGCTGATGCCAATACGAGCTTCAGCGTAGTCGTAGTTGAAGTTGCTCATAGTCGGTTGAGCATTCGCCTGAGCGGCCGACACAGATGCCAGGACAAGACCTGAAGCAATTAGAATTTTACGCATGACAAATTTGTCCAATGGGCTAAAAATTAATTGCACTATTTTAATGGACAAAAGCCGGTGTTCATAGCAGTTTTGTGGAATTTTGCTGTCTTGTTTTTAAAGGGATTGGCGTAAAAGTCGACAAAATTGGTAAAAATTTGTGATCGTTTTGCGTGAGTGGCTTTTTGAGGCATGTAGGGCAGGCGGTGGCCTGCCCCTAAGTTGTTGCTGTTCAAATTGATATTTTGAGGTTATATCAATTCATTACCTGAGCGCTTTTCGTGTTCAAATTGCGTCATGTTGTTCAATGTGGTGTCGGCAATATTGCCAAGGGCTTCTTCAGTTAGAAAAGCCTGATGACCTGTGAATAATACGTTGTGACAAGCAGATAGGCGGCGGAAGACATCATCTTTAATCACATCATTCGATTTGTCTTCAAAGAACAGATCTTTTTCGTTTTCGTACACATCAATACCCAAAGAGCCAATTTTACTGCTTTTCAGCGCCTCGATAGCATCTTTGGAGTTGAGTAGTTCACCACGACTGGTGTTGATGATCATTACGCCATCACGCATTTTGTCGAAGGCATCGGCATTGAGCATGTGGTAGTTCTCTTCTGTCATCGGACAGTGCAGAGTAATAACGTCGGACTGACGGTAGATGTCATTCAGGCTGGTGTATTCCACACCCAACTCAATTGCCGTAGGGTTTTCGTATGGATCGAAAGCAAGAATGTTCATGCCAAGCCCTTTGAGGATACGAATAGTGGCAATGCCGATTTTGCCTGTACCAATAACCCCCACCGTTTTGCCGTGGAAGTTGAAGCCAGTCAGGCCTTCTAGGGAGAAATTTGCGTCCCGGGTACGTTGGTAGGCACGATGGATACGGCGGTTAAGGCTGAGCATCAGGCCAAGGGTATGCTCAGCAATAGCTTCTGGAGAATAGGCGGGTACGCGGACGACCTGAATACCAAGCGATTTAGCTGCTTCAATATCGACTTTGTCGTAGCCGGCACAGCGCATTGCAATCAGTTTTACTTGGTTTTCTGCCAGTGCTTCTAGCACTGGACGGCTTAAATCGTCATTGACGAAAGCACAAACGGCATCATAGCCCTGAACGATTTTGACGGTTTGAAGTGTTAAGCGGAAATCGTAAAAGTCGAGCTGATGGTTGTAGTGTTGATTAATCAGCTCGAATGAGTTTTGGTCATACTTTTTGGTGCTGAAGACTGCAACTTTCATGGATCACCTTTTCGGGTTGACTGTTCCTCGGCAGAAGCCTTGGAGTAGTGTAATTGATCTTATTGTTTTGTGACCAAGATAACACTTTTAGCCCTATCCCGAAAAGGTTTGTATGACAATTAAATTTGTAGGGTTATATGTCCGACAAAGATAAGCGGCGGTGGCTGAGGGCTTCCATGATCCGGTTGGTATCAAGGATCTGCATCCAAGCAAGCAGTTCTGCCTCCGACTCATTGTCGATCACATAGGTTGTCAGCTGATCAATGACGATCTGTTTGAGTTGGTCCCCATTCCACGGTTTGGCGATATAGTAATCCAAACTAGCGTTATTCACTGCCTGAACGGTTTCCTCGAGGCCAGCCTGGCCGGTCAGCAATACCTTACGCGCATTGCTAGACTCTTCTTGGTGTTTAAGTTCGATAAGGAAATCGATGCCTGTTTCGCCGGGCATAATGTGATCACACAAAATCAGTGCCAGCGGAATATGATCAGCGATGGTATCGGCAAGCACTTCTTTCGCCTCATCCACCGATTCAGCGGCTTCAATCACAAAGTATTCATCCAGTGCACGCAGATCATTAATCACGCTATCAAGTACTTCGCGCTCATCATCAACGCAAAGGATCAGATATTTGTTCATAGGCTCTCCTTAACTGCCTCGCCTAAAGGCAAAGTCACTATCATTTTGGTAAATAATCCAGGTTCGGATTCAACCCTGATGCTGCCATTGTGTTGATGGATGATCTGCTGGCAGACAGATAACCCTATACCCAGCCCGAAGTTGCCTTCTCGCTTGGTGGTGAAATTCAGTTCGAATACTTTTTCTTGCTGCTCTTGAGGTATTCCTTTGCCATTATCTTCGACGATGACTTCAATTGCTTGTTGTCCGTTTTGCTCGCCACTGACCATTCGGGTGACTACCTTGATTTCACCGGGTTCCTCAACGGCATCGAGGGCGTTGGAAATCAGGTTAGTCCACACCTGCTGTAAAGCGATGGGCTGGCAGTAAACAGGCGGTAGCGGGCTGTATTCTTTGACCACATGGTGCCGCTTCAATTTGTTTTCGAAGATCACTAAGGTGTCTTCCAACCCTTCATGGATGTCAACAAAATGGATGGATTCGTCATCTTGCCGTGCATAGCTTTTCAAGCTTTTGACCAGATCGGCAATGCGCTGGGCACAGACATTGATTGAGCGCAGGAAGTTGCCCATCTGGTAGTAATTTTCCCATTCAGATAGAACTTGAGGTAATTGATTTTTCTGCGGCAACAGCCATTGTTCTAGGTAGTGATCGTCATCTATGCCCATTTGAACGACCTTGCGGGCCAATTGCTTGTCGCCGAGTGTACCAGTCAGTTGTTTGGCGCGTTGACGGGCCTCTGATGTGGACAGTGGCCTTGATTGCATAGCCTGCTGCATAATGTCATTGCCACGGTCTTGGTTTTCATGGCTAAGCGTGGTGTTGGTGATGGTGCCAATGGTCTGTTTGAGTGTATCACTGCCTCGAAGAATGGCAGAAACGGGATTATTGAGTTCGTGTGCGACGCCTGCCACCAGTTGGCCCAACATGGCCATCTTTTCTTTTTCGACCAGTTGATGGTAGGCCTCATCGAGGGATTTCAGTGTTTGCTGCAAGCGCAGTTCGGTTTGAATACTGCCTTTTAGGCGGCGGTTGAAGTTACGTAGCAGCAGATTGGTGAACAATGGCAGCAACTCACTGCGTGAGTTCATGACTTTGTTGAATAGCTCGCGGTCGAGCTTGATGACATCCGTGCCGCAAAGGGTGACCCCTGTCGAGAAGGAGCTCTCGCCTGAAATGAATGACATACCGCCGACAAGATGACCAGGGCCAGCTCTTACGACCTCATGGCGGCAACCGTGCTCATCTTTTTTGTATAACGCGACCTCACCGCTGGTGATGAACCAGAGGAAATTATTCGGCTCACCTTCCTGGGTCAGGATGTGGTTGGCACTGTAGCTGCGACAGGCGCGGGTTTCGTCGTTGCTGGCAAAGAACTCGTGTAGCGCATCAATAACTTGGTTGGCTAGGCTGGTGTCGTCTAGGGTATGGCTATGCTGGATAAATCCAGAACGAAAACGTGACATTTGACGTTCGATGTGGGCATTGAGGATCCGGCGGTGATCAAGCAATTGGCTGTACTTGAGCCAGTCTTCATCAGGGTGCTTCAATACAAAATGGGTCAGCTCTTTGAGCAGAACTTGTTTGAGCTCTTGTGAGTTCCACGGCTTGGTAAGGCAGTAGTGCAGCCGGCCTTCGTTCACCGCTTGCATAATGGCATCGAGCTGGGGCATATCATTAAGCAGGACCGAGCGGGCTTGTTTGCTGGCCGGGTACTTTTCGAGGGAGACTAAAAAGTTAACGCCCTTGTCTTCGCCAAGTTCATTGTCACAGATAACCATTGCGACACGCTGGTTATTGGTCGCAATGTCTTCAAGGATCTCATTGGCTTCCGTAATGCTATAGGCATTATAGATATCAAAAAGATCGGCAAAATCAGCCAAATCCTGATTAAGCTTTTCCACGACCAGAGGATCGTCGTCCAGACAGACAATCGCAAAACTATTCACCATCACACCTTTCACGTCAAAATATTGCTATGTAACTGTTATATTTAGATACTTTGAATTAAGTGTATAAGAAATCAGCAGCCTGGACTGAGAGCCAACTAGCAATCGCGTGAGAATAATTTTCCCCCTTGCCGAAGGTGTGATTTCGAGCCTGTTTGCGCGATAGGTATCAAAATTTCCTAAGAAATCAATGCAGATTGATAAATTCATTGTTCAGCAAGCTATGATAGACTGAGTTTTTCATCTTCAGATCTGGGACCTAAAAATAATGCTAGGAAAAATCGGTGCCGTTGGTGGTGCTGTGGCAGTGGCGCTGTGTTGGCCGTTCGCCACGGGGCAAATTGGCGAGCGCATTTATCTTGATACATTGGGCCAATATGAAAACCCTTACCTTGCTGTGTCCAGCGATTCGTATCAGCGCGGATACCTTAGCTCAGAGGCAGTATCCAAAATTGAGCTAAAGGATGAGCTGAAGTTTCTTTTTGAAGATGAAGGCTTACCGACTGTTTGGTTTGTAAAGCACCATGTTAGCCACGGTTTTATGGGGGTTTCTTCAACCAGTGAACTGCTGGTAGATGAAGAGCTGAAGCCGATGGCTAATGCGCTATGGGGTGAAAATGTTGCGCCTGTTACTTTCACAACTAGCACCGCACTTACCCGAAAGACGGACTTTACCTTCCAGATCAATCCAATTGAAGCAACAGAAGTTAACGGCAACAATGTCGCTGTTTCCCCGTTTATTATGCAGGGTACGGTCAACGCGAAAGGAGCCGGTGAATTTCAATACCAGTTGCCTGCTGCCAGCCTGACTACAACAGCACAAGAAGAGATGGTACTAAAAGGCCTGAAAGGTGGTGGTAAGGGATACCTGGACGGGCAGTTCTGGATTGGCGATCAGTCCCTGACGCTTGAGGCTGTCAGCTTCAAGGATCTCAACTCCGAGCAGAGCTTGGATTTATCCGGTGTCGCTGTTGGCATGGAGAACATTCTGACTCAGCCAGAGGCCGCTGAAGGCGAAGATAAACCGGAGCAGCAACTGGCTAACTCTAACCATGTCAAAGTGGGTAAGCTGGTGATGCTCGATGGCAGCGAGTACAGCAACTTTAACTTCCAGATGGCCTTTTCCGATCTTGATTACCCATCGTTGAGCCGACTGGGGGATATGACGGATGATCTCGAAGAGCCGCTGACCGAACAGCAAGCCAAGGAAGTTTCAGATGCTTTGGATGCACTGGTAGCTAAAGGGCTGGCTTTCTCGGTAAATGATTTAAGTGTTTTGGCGCCGGAAGGACAGGTAACTAGCCGTTTGAATATGGCTATAGCCCCAGGGATCAGCAATATCTCTCAGAACATTGGTCAAATTGCCCAGAATTTGGGCGGCGATATTCATCTTAGCCTACCTGTCGATTTGGTCGAAGCGGATCCACTGCTTAGTGAGCGTGTCGACATGTTAGAGCAGAGCGCGATTGTTGAAAGGAATGAGACCCACTACCTGCTCGATATGCAGATAGAAGGTGACAAGGTGATCCTGTCGAACGGTGATCAACTGCCTTTTGCCATGCTATTTATGCTCTTCATGTAAGCCCTTACTTATCTTTTTACACCAATAAAACCGCTGAATTTTTCAGCGGTTTTTTATATCTTCCTTTCCTCGCGGCCAGCAAAAAACTTGGTGGGATGCCATGATAGGCAGCACCTATCAAGAAAATCATCTATTTCAATTTAGTAATTTCAAGGAAATAGACGACACTTAGATCAAAAGGAGGTGCTCCTTGGACGAGGAGGGCCAATCTGAAAAGTTAGCGCTAAGGGCTGTCAGCAGAGTGGTCGATGGTTCTGGCAAGTATGATTAGGGGGATGTATGGAGTCGTTGAAGGTCAAGGATTATATGAATGTTCGTCCGGTGACATTCGAACCTAAGATGTCTCTTTCTAAGGCACTGGATAAGCTACTTTCCGCCAAGCAAATCGGTGGCCCAGTGGTCGATGAGACGCGTAAAGTTGTCGGCTTTTTGTCTGAACAGGATATGATCCACAAACTGCTAAAAGTGGGCTATCACTGCCATGATACACATACTGTTGAAGAGTGCATGCGTGCGGATGTATTGACGGTTTCTCCTGAAGATTCGATTATCGAATTGGCCGATACCATGGCGGGGCAAAAACCTAAAATTTACCCTGTGGTAGAATACGGTCAACTGGTTGGGGTTATCACCCGCCGTGATGTGTTAACAGCGATCAGTAACCAAATTGGTGACTGCTTCAAGCACCCAGTTTAATTCAAAGACGTTGTCATCGACATAGAAAAGGCGCTGTGGGCGCCTTTCTTGTATTTCATCATACCCTGAGTGTTTGTTAATGCTAGCAAGGAGAGCCAGTGCCTAAGCCGTCCCAATCTTCCGAAGAAAATAACAAAACACAGCCAATAGCAGATAAAGACGCCAAGTTTGTCACTGGTTCAACGATGAAGCATATCGTCGTGATGTCAGGTACCGGTGCGGTTGGCTTGATGGCGCTGTTCCTGGTTGACTTGCTTGATATGTTCTTCATCAGTTTGTTGGGTGAAATTGAACTAGCGGCTGCAATCGGTTTTGCGGGTACTTTGGTTTTCTTCACCACTTCGGCTTCTATCGGTACTTCTATTGCGACGGGGGCTTTGGTTTCCCGGGCACTGGGTGCCAATAATCGCGAACAGGCACGAAATGTGACGGTAAATGTCATGATCTTTGCCGTTATTTTCAGTGCGGTGCTGGTGTCCCTTGTACTCGATAATTTGCAGTCACTATTGGCAATGATTGGGGCAAAGGGTAGGGTGGCTGAGGCCGCGACAGATTACCTGACAATATTGATGCCAAGCGCGCCAGTGGTGGCCGTTTCTATGGCAGCCGGCGCTGCGCTTAGGGGGATAGGCGATGCACGCCGTTCGATGTATGCCACTATTATTGGTGGGGCGGTGAATGCGGTACTCGACCCTCTGTTTATTTTCGGCTTTTCTATGGGCGTCGAGGGCGCGGCAACGGCGTCCGTATTTGCCCGAGTGGCTGTTATGGTGTTTTCAATCCATGCGGTTATTGTTCATCATAACCTAGTTGCCCGCCCCAAAATCGGTTCTTTTTTGTCTTCATTGCTACCCATCTCTGCCATTGCGTTTCCTGCGATCCTAACCAATACCGCGACCCCAATCGGCAATGCGATTGTGACTAGCCATATTGCCCAGTTTGGTGAAAGTTACGTGGCAGGCTATGCCGTCATAGGTCGAATTATGCCGGTGTGCTTTGCTTTGGTCTTTTCGCTATCAGGGGCCATTGGCCCGATCATTGGCCAGAACTTTGGCGCGGGCCGTTGGGATCGTATTCTGCGCTCATTATCAGATGCGTTGATGTTCGTTACAGCCTACTGTGTGGTGGTTTCTGTTCTGCTCTGGTGGGGGCAAGACTGGCTGATTGCGATATTTAGCTTAGAGCAGGATGCTGCGAGCCTTGTCTCGGTGTTCTGTACGATAATTGCGATTACCTTTATCTTTAACGGGGCCATGTTTGTTGCCAATGCGGCCTTCAATAACCTCAACCGTCCGACATGGTCGACAGCACTAAATATGGGGAAAGCGACCCTAGGCACTATTCCATTTGTTTGGCTCGGGGGAAAACTCGGTGGTGCAGAAGGGGTGCTGATAGGACAAGCTGTAGGCACCATTGCCTTTGGTATCTTCAGCGGTATGCTGGTGGTTAATCAGGTCCGAAAAATGGCCATGGAGCAGGAGCAGAAAGCGGAAGAACCAGAGATCCTCGAACCCAGTGTGCCACTTACGCCATTTTGTTCTTCGCGGACTTATATGGGACATGAAGATGTTATCGATGAGACATTAGCAACAGATGTGAAGACTTAAGTCTGGCCTTTTCGTAAGTCAATCATCAAAAAGAGTTACATTTCACTGGTTTATTGATCTGCTCCGGTGAAATTTCCTACCTATAGACGCACAATCACCCAATCTGGATTTTTACCGGTAGCCAAAAGCGCTACCGGTGCTGCTATTACTGCGTGTTTTTCATTGATGAAAAGTTGTTATCTGCAGTAATAGACACACAGGATTTTGTGTTTTAAGGGAATAATGTAAACATGCGTCAATATCTAAGGGTCATCATACCCGTTCTCATTCCTCTCATCATTCTGATGCTGCCTGCATCAGCGTTTCCTGTAGAAGGTTTAACGGTTGTTCAGCAACGTGTTATTGCTATCTTCTTGTTAGCGGCCTTGTGCTGGGTGCTGGAGCCGATACCGATTTATGCTACCTCGGTGGTCATTATCGTGTTGGAACTAATGCTACTCTCTGATAAAGGGCTGTACCTGTTCCGTGGGGCGGAAGGCCAGCCTCATTTCGGTGAGTTACTCAACTACAGCGATATTATGGCTACCTTTGCCAGCCCGATTATCATGCTGTTCCTCGGGGGGTTCTTCTTGGCGATGGCGGCAACTAAGTACCGTTTAGACGTTAACTTGGCGCGGGTATTGCTGAAGCCATTCGGTACCCAGCCGAAATATGTCATGTTCGGGCTGATGCTGATCACCGCTATCTTCTCGATGTTCATGTCAAACACGGCAACCACAGCCATGATGCTCTCTATCCTTGCGCCCGTGATTGCTCTGTTTGGTGCCAAAGACCCGGGCAAAATTGCTTTTGCATTGTGTATTCCGGTCGCAGCTAACATAGGTGGTATTGGTACCCCAATCGGTACACCGCCCAATGCCATTGCCTTGAAGTACCTGACGGGTGATAACCTGATCACTTTTGGTGAGTGGATGTTCTTTGGCGTACCTTTTGTTGCTGTCCTTTTGGTGTTTGCCTGGGTACTGATCAATACGCTGTATCCTGCGAAACAGGAAAAAATCGAACTGACCATCAAGGGTAAGTTCTTAATGACGCCAAAGGCGATCACTGTTTATGTGACGTTCGCCCTGACGATTATTTTGTGGTTGATGGGCTCTTCCCACGGGATGAACTCTTATACCGTCGCCCTGATCCCTGTTGCGGTGTTCTCGCTGACCGGCATCATCAACAAGGAAGACTTGAAAAAGATCTCGTGGGATGTGCTTTGGCTGGTATCGGGTGGTATCGCCCTTGGCCTTGCTTTGGATCAGACCGGTCTGGCCAAACTCATGGTGCATAGTATCCCGTTTGATAGCTTCTCACCTTATGTCGTATTGGGCGGCTCGGCATTGCTATGTTTGGTGATGGCAAACTTCATGTCCCATACCGCGACCGCTAACTTGCTGATGCCAATTATGGCAGCGTTAGGTACATCCATGGTGTCGCTAGTACCGCTAGGTGGTGAGATTACCCTGATCCTTGTCGTAACTTTTGCGGCTTCGCTGGGTATGTCACTGCCAATCAGTACGCCACCGAACGCACTGGCCCATGCTACTGGCCATGTCCAAAGTAACCAGATGGCACGGGTTGGGGTGATCATCGGGGTTGTCGGTGTGGTGCTTAGCTTTGCCATGATCTGGCTGTTACACCTGATTGACCATATCTAAGAGAGTCGCCATGCATCAACCAAAAGCCATGCAGCGGATCATCGATGTTTACTTTCGTGACCCGGCCAGAACCGAAGCGGTGAAGGCGGGGACACAGGTATTGATACAGGATGGTTATAACGACAAGTTGTATTGGGTGAAGAAAGGCGAATTGTCTGGCTACCTCAAGAACGAAGCGGATGTTACGGCCAAAGTTTTCAGGGTCGAGCAGGGCATGTTCTTCGGTGTCCACAGTTTCTTTGCCCAAACCTTGATGGCTTCGACCACGGTGGTGGCCGAGAAAGACAGCGAAATTGCTTGGATTGATCTCAAGACCCAAGCCGTTGAGCCGGAAACTTATGGTTCCTTGGCGGAGCAGTTCATGCCCGTCATGGTCCACGAGTTGGCCCAGCGCCAGATGATGACAGGGCTCCAGGCTATTGAGAAGGAAAAGGCCCTGCAAAAACTCTATGCGGCTGAGCAGATGACTACCTTGGGGCAGTTAGCTGCGGGCATTGCCCATGAACTGAACAACGCTGTCGGTGTTTTAAGCAGTAAAACCGAGGGTTTGCAGGAAGGGATTTGTCGTTTCTTGGAAGAGAACAAACCTGAAGTCAGTCCGTTCCTCGATTTAGGGATTTGTGATGGTCAGGCGGTAACGTCAGCACAGGCCCGTAAGCGGGCCAAGCAGCTGCAGCAAGATCTTGGTTTGGAAAGGGATCAGGCGAGGCAACTTGCCCGTGCAGTACCTGATGGCGACGTGCCACAGTACTGGCTGGATAACCTTGATGAAGCCCTGCAGTACTGGGATATTGGCCGGGATCTGCATGATATGAAGCTCGCTTCCAAACATGCTGCCAGTATTGTCCGTTCGGTGAAACAACTCGGTGGAACAGACAATGCGCGCCAGCCGGATGTTGATGTCAACGATACCATCCATAAATCACTGGCACTGCTGCAAAGCAACTTGAGGCGGGTCAATGTCGTCTTGCGCCCGGCAGTGCTGCCGACGATGACGGCAAGTACGACGGAGTTGGTGCAGGTATGGGTCAACATTATCAAAAATGCGTGTGATGCGATGGAGGATACTCCAGAACCACAGATCGAAATCATCACACGGCATTCAAAAAACCGTTTGCTGATCACTATTAGCAACAATGGGCCGATGATCGACGAAGCGACACGGCGCAAGGTATTTCAACCCAACTTCACGACCAAAAAAGGTGGGTTGTCGTTCGGATTAGGGCTGGGTCTTTCGATTGTACAGCGGATCGTCAATAGCTATGGCGGCACCATTGCACTCAAGAGCGACCCGGAAAAAACAAAATTTCGTATCAAACTGCCAATCGCGTAAGGGAATGGTTATGGAAAAACTAAACATCATCTGCGTGGATGATCAGAGGGAAGTACTAAGCGCTGTATTGAAAGATCTTTCACCGTTGAATGACTTCTTTCATGTTGAAGACTGTGAATCAGCGGATGAAGCTCTGGAGTTGATGGATGAACTGGATGCTGAAGGCGAGTTCATTGCTTTGGTGATTTCGGACCATGTGATGCCGGGTAAAACAGGTGTTGAGTTGCTCACGGAGATCTCTCAGGATTCACGTTTTCACAAAACTAAAAAGGTACTATTGACCGGGCAGGCGACGCACCAAGATACTATTGCTGCTATCAACCGAGCCCGTATTGAAAGCTATTTCGAGAAACCTTGGAAAGCTGATAGCCTGCTGACAACAGCCAGAAGCTTAATCACCGAATACATCTTTGACATGGGAATGGATTACCAACCATGGATGGAGATCCTTGATAATGGTGTGGTGTTCAGGCGTTTGAGTTAATCTGCCAGCTATTACACAGGTTTAAAATGTAATCCTGTTGCCTAGTCAGAAAGGGTGAGCGTTGCTCACCCTTTTGCTTATTGAGCAACGGTAAAAGCCGGGACGTCTTGTTTGCTAGCTACTGCGTCTTGGATAAATAGGTATGCCCGCCAGTAGTTAAATACACCACCGAAGAAAAACAACAGGCTACCGATTAAAAACTGCCATGAGATAAAATTGGCCAGCAAAGGTGAATACGCCATAGTTTCTTCTTGCCATAGTAAAGGGACTGAGCCAACAGCGAAAAGCACACTTCCTACGATGAAGGTTATTGCTGTTAGGTTCATCAGTTGGGCAATAGGCCGTGAATTTATTTTTCCTATATTGATAATATTGATCGTCGCGCCAACGACAAAAAGCAGGCTACCAACAATGAATAGGGTAGAACTGAGGGCCTGGTACTGGCTATCAATAAAGGTGGCAACCCTGCCTGCGACATACATCAGTGTCCCCAGCAGATAGATATAGGTCGCACTGTACTCGAGCCACTTCTTCTTGCTTTGTGCTTGACTAGCCCAATAGCGGTGGGTGTCATAGGTATCGTGGCAATTGATAGTTAGGTAACACAATGAGCCGGCGAAGAATACGATTTGTCCTAGCCATGAATAGGCTGAAAAGCTGGGAAAAAACAAAATGCTGCCCACCACAAACAAGATCCCGCCGAGTTTGTACATCACAGCACCAAGAGTCTCCCAGCGAAAGTGGCTCTTGAGATCGGCATCATGCCGGGTGATATCATGAATGCGGATACGGTTGGTAAACAGACGTGCCATTGATCGCCCTCTATAGTGATTTGCGAAGGCGAGGGTAACGGATAGGCGGGGTTAGGGGGTAATCGCTTTTGTATGATCACAGCCTACTGAAGGTTATAGCTGCGATCCTAACTAGCCTAGGCGGTAACGATATTGTTCCTCACCAACCCGCGCTTGATGTTCCTGCACATCTTGCCAAAACGAGAGATATCGTCGAAGTCCGGCGAGTCGCCCCGCTCCAACACACATTCCCAATAAGACACTTCCGACTCAAGCAATTCCATTAGCTTTTTCGGGCAACCGATACAACTGTTGTCCGGACCACAGACAAAAGTATCAGGATCATAGATAGGCAGTTCTTGCTTCACTTGTTCGATGATTAGCTGCATCGCGGTACGGCGGTCGGGTTTTTTAGCCATGGTAGAGCTCAATGGGGGTAAAGTGCGTCATTATAGGCTGATAGTGGTCGTTGTCTATCACCCCAAAGTACAGGGCGGTAGACTGGTTGTTGAACAAGATTTACTGTTGTTCAATCTTTTGTTGCTAATAAGTGGGCAGTGCTCTTTCTAACCACCAGTTCAAAGGGGGGAAGGGGAGCATCAAAGCCTTTTTTTATTATTGTTGCTTGGATTGATTGGAATGCTAACCGGCCAAACTCAAATAATGGTTGCCTAACTGTCGTAAGTTGGGGAATAAAATATGGACACATTTCATGGTCGTCAAAACCGACGACGGATATGTCGTCAGGTACCTTCAACCCATGTTGGTTGAGGGCCTGAATAGCACCAAATGCACTGTGATCATTTGCCGCAAAAATCGCCGTGAATTCTGTGCCGCTCTGCAGTAAGTGGCGCGTTGCCTTCAAACCGCTTTCCAATGAAAATCCCCCATTGATGATCAGGGAGCTATCAACGACCAACCCTGCATTTTGCAAGCTTTGTTTATAACCTTCTAGGCGGCACTCACCATCGAAAACCCCTTTGGGCCCTGTTAGGTGGGCAATGCGTGTGTGGCCAAGCTGTAATAAATGGTTAGTGGCCATTTTACCGCCCACGAGGTTATTGATATTGAGGGTTTGGGCTTCTGGAGACTCTTTCCTACAGCTAAATAAGACCGGGATCTTGCCTAATATCGCTTTTACTTCATACGCTGGGGCTAGGCCTAAAATAACAATGACGCCATCAAGGTTAAGGTTACGAAAATATTTGAGGTGCTGAATTTCTTGCGGCCGCTGCCAGTTTGAACTTTCGGTAATTAACTGGCTTTGGCTTTGTTCGGCAAGCCTTTTGATCCCTGTGAGAATTTTATTGCTGAAAGGACAGTCAAATGAGGGCAGTAAAATGCCTATTTTAAGTGCCTTTTCTTCTTGGCTTAACCGCTTGCGAGGGTGGTAGCCAAGCTGGTCGATCGCTAATCGGATGCGGCTTGATTTGAGCTTATCGATAGGTGAGGTTTGGTTCACAAAGCGGGAAACGGTTGCCGGTGAGACGCCTGCTAGCTTGGCGACGTCATAAATTGTTGAATTTGCCATATTCCCTCAGGCATGGTGGTAAGCCGTGCATTGTATGTAAGTTAGTGCTCGGCCAATAATAGAGTTTGTTATTGATGGGCTTAAGATCGCGAAAAAAGGCTAAAAAAGAGGGAGGCGCTAGCCCCCCTAAGTTTCACCTAGCGCGACTTTAGTTGTTATAAATCAGCACAGCTGAGCGGCTCTTCACCTTCATTTAGATCTTCTGGAACAAGGCGGATCTTGCCGATATCAATCTCAACGTTGTCGTATGAATACATGTTGAATGCCCGGGTTAAGCTGGCGAAATCCGTACCTGCTTGCTGAAAACAAGCCAGCGGGATCTTGATTGTTTGCCAATCAGGATGGCCTTGTTCAGGCATTATATTGCTGACGTCTAGTTCACCCCAGCCTCCCTCATGGTGGATGGAGACCGTTAGCTTATCATCTGGGCTATAGTCGATAACCCTGACATCGAACTGCAGTGATGAGTTGGCATTGAGGTAAGGGTAGTAATCTTCAGGCCCGTCGCTAGCGGTATGCATCATGACTTCAGCGGCAGCGCGGCCTTCCCATTCACCGTCGTTACCGGCGTAGTTAACTTTCAGCGCATCGAATTGGTGCTCATAGTTGATCCTTTCGGCGGTAATAGAGCCTGCATCAGTCACACCTGAGCCTGTGATTTCAGTTCTTCCCCAGCCGCTGGCTTCAGTCTGTAAATAGGGAAGGAATTCACCAGCGGCGGCAGCACTGAATACCTCCATAATTGAATCAGCGACTCCCTCATTCGGTGCGTCACGTCCACAACCATAGTTACGAGGGTCAAGAGGCAGCGCATTGAGATCACTCTCAGAGGCCGGTACTTCAGTTTTACCGGAATAGTCCAAACCGTAACCGTAAGGGAACAATGGCTGATGTTCAGCGCCATCGGTAATATCTTGTTCGCCATCTTGGTATTCGTAGCCTTCAAGGTTAGGGGCATGACGGTTGATCGTGGTTGAACACTTCATTTTTGGCCAAGAATAGGAAAGCTTGCCGCTAAACTTCGCACCATTTTGTTTAAATAGGACATCCGTGATCCCCCCAGCCTCGGTACCCGGTAGCCAGGCAGCAACAAAGGCATCAGAAAGGTTAATTTCCTCGTTGACGTAAAGAGGGCGGCCAGAATACATAATAGTCACGACTTTATAGCCAAGAGATTTCAGCTCTTGGATCTTGGCCAGATCTGCGGCGTAGTGAGATTTGATGGAGGCGTACTCAAGGGTTTGGTTGTCTTTGATATCCCCCATCATTTCCGCGTAAGGATCTTCACCTATCACAACAATAGCGACTGTTGTTTCTGGATCAGCTTGTGCAGTATCAGTAAAGACATTTTCTTCACCAACTAACTCTTCCAGCGCCAGTTTCATAGTTTGTGCACCGGGGAAGTCATCTTCAATGGTGTTGCCATCACCTTGCCAGGTGAGTGTCCAGCCGCCAGTTTGTTTGGTTATGTCATTAGCCGCACTACCGGTGAGGAGGAACTGGCTATTTTTCTTAAGTGGCAAGACCTTATCTTCATTTTTCAACAGTACCAAAGATTGGCTCACTGCTTCACGGGCCAGTGCGCGGTGCTCAGGGTGGCCCAATAATGACTGGTTACCTGCGTTGGTTCGATTTACCGGGGAAGGTTTTTCCCACAGTCCTGCCCGCATTTTAACTCTTAGGATACGAGTTACGGCATCATCGATTCGTTCCATCGGGATCAGGCCGCTGTTCACCTGAGCGATGACGTTATGGTAGAAACCTTGCCAGTCCTGACGGGCTGTTACCATGAAAATATCATTACCTGCTAACACGGCTTGTGGACAGTTATCAGCCGAACAGCCATTGATTTCGGTATGCCCATTCCAGTCAGTGACAACCAGTCCGTCAAAGCCCATTTTGTCTTTTAGTACGTCCTGTACCATGTACTTGGAGCCATGGAGCTTCTTGTTGTACTCACCGTTTTCAACGCCAGGGTGATCTTGCCATAAATCGTAGTTGGCATCGTCATGCCAGGAGTTGAATGAGGTCATCACGACCTGTGCACCGGCATCTAGACCAGAGAAGTAACCGACAGCATGGATATTGCGGAGGTATTCTTCCGAATAGTGGTTTTCACCACGGTCGACACCTTTGCGGGTACCACCATCGCCAACCCAGTGTTTTACATTGGAAATGACATTCTCTTGGCCTTTGATGCCATCAGCGCCATTTTGCAAGCCCTCGACCATACGGCCAGCATATTCGTATACCACCTCGGGGTCTTCCGAGTAACCTTCATAGACACGTCCCCAGCGGTAGTCGCGGGGTGTCGCTACTGTTGGGGCGAAGGTCCAGTCAAGGCCGGTTGCAGTGATTTCAGTGGCCGTTGCTTTCCCTATTTCTTCAATCAAGTCTGGGTTGCGGGCTGCACCCAAACCGATATTGTGTGGAAAGACGGTGGCCCGGAAGACGTTGTTGTGGCCGTGCACGGCATCTGTTGCCCAGATGAACGGGATACGGAATCCCCGTCCGGCCCAAGATTGCTCTGCAGCTTGGTGGTATTGGTTGGCAAGGTCTGCCCATTCTTGGGCTGTGGCATATTTATTGTTATTCGGCCAGGCACCGCCGCCATTGAGTAATGAGCCTAGTTTGTATTCAGCTACTTCCTCTGGGGTGACATCGGTCAGGTTGGGTTGGATCATCTGGCCGACTTTTTCTTCCAATGTCATCTGCGCCACGATGCTGGCAATCTCTGCTTCCATGGCAGCATCTTGTTTAATTGGAGAGTCAATTTGGGGCCATTCTGCATAATATGGCAGCTCAGTGGCCGGGGTGTCTTTGCCTCCCGTGTCCTTGTCATCGCTTCCACAACCCGATACTAATGCCGCTAGGATCATACAGCTGAGTAAGGTTCTTTTGTTCTTTAACATCATTCATCCTTTTTAGTTAAATCAATAGGGTGTGGGGGTAGGCGGGGAAAATCTTATCAACTGGAAGCGTTAAAAGTACGTTAATTTCATAACGGGGAATTTGTTTCATGGCTTGTGCGGCTTAGCATCACAAAGACTGCTTGGCTCTCAAAAATTATGCGCTGCTGTGAATAAATATTTGTAAGCCTATCAGGGCAGAAGTTTGAATTGGCTCAAAGTTAATGCTGAAACCATTTTTATCTGATGTATTGGGAAATTGTTATTAACGGAAAAACAGGCGGGTTCAAAGGGGATATTTTATTTGCCATATAAGCTTAATGGCAGCTTAAGAGACTAGTTATGGAAATATAGTAATAATAAAAACGCCGTAAAATTGCCTTCCTTAACTTGACCTTGGACTGCACTCCAAGGTTTATAGTTATGAATATGGTGAGCAAGCCATAGATCACAAAGACAAGGAGAAGGCCATGTGTGCCCAATGCAATAATAAGAAGTTACATGTACATGCTGTGAAAGCTGTCGGTGTGGGTCAGCCATCTGTTGTGGTGGAAAACAACCGAGTTGAATCATGCTGTTCCACAGGAACCAGCCAATCAAATACAACCTCTTCCATCTCGCAAGAATCGGATCTCTCGCCGGGTGATGACGATCCTGCCTCCAGTGCCTCCCTCGGATTTTCAGTCAATAAAATCACTTCCGCAGAGGCAGCGGCTGAGTCGTCATGTTGCAGTTCCGGTGGGTGTTGTTCGGCAGCAAGCGAAGACAGTACAGCAGACGATGTTACACCTGCCCCTCATAGTACAACCCTAAGCTGGAAAGTCGGCGGTATGGACTGTCCAAGCTGCGCCAACAAATTAGAAAAGGCTATCAATGGCCTTGATGGTGTTGCTTCAGCGAAAGTGATGTTTGCCACTGAAAAATTGGTAGTCAATTGTCAATCGGCAGCGATATCCGATGCTATCGTCGCGAAAACCCGGGAAACGGGGTTTCAGCTCTATACCAACGGCAAGGTATCAGAAGAAGAAAAGCCAGCCAGTTTGCTGAAACAAAACATGCCTGTTTTGATGATTGCTTTGATGATGTTGTTCTCTTTCATTATCAGCAAACAGTCGGATCTGATGGGGTTGGCTGCCTTTACCGCGACCACCTTGGTTGGTCTATTTCCTATTGCTCGAAAAGCTATCAGGCTAGCGAAAAGTGG
The DNA here is from genome assembly GCF_003026455.1 of Photobacterium rosenbergii. Classification (GTDB taxonomy): domain Bacteria; phylum Pseudomonadota; class Gammaproteobacteria; order Enterobacterales; family Vibrionaceae; genus Photobacterium; species Photobacterium rosenbergii. The sequence goes on along the minus strand of NZ_PYMB01000015.1, from coordinate 63,531 downwards.
CTCTCCATTTTCTATTGAAACATTGATGAGTGTGGCGGCTATCGGTGCGCTTTACTTGGGTGAAACAGCCGAAGCGGCAATGGTATTGCTGCTTTTCCTTATCGGTGAGCAACTTGAAGGTTATGCTTCAGCGAAAGCCCGCAGCGGTGTGAAGGCGCTGATGGCTTTGGTACCGGAAAAAGCCAGTCGCATTTTAGCTGATGGTAGTAAAGAACAAGTTTCAGCGAGTGAACTCAAGCCGGGCGATATTATTGAAGTTGCCCCGGGCGGGCGTTTACCTGCTGATGTTGAGTTGATGGATTCGGCGGCAAGCTTTGATGAAAGTGCTCTGACGGGCGAATCTGTGCCAGTCGAACGCCTCCCTGGCGAGCAAGTGATGGCCGGTGCCTTGGTGGCCGATAAAGTGGTACACCTGCGAATTACCTCGGAGCAGGGCGAAAATGCTATCGATCGTATCTTACACCTGATTGAAGATGCTGAGTCGCGAAAGGCTCCGCTGGAGCGTTTTGTAGACCGCTTCAGCCGTTGGTACACCCCGGCAATGATTGTACTGGCTGCTTTAGTGGTGGTGATCCCGCCGATGTTCTTCGGTCAGGCTTGGGATGAGTGGCTATACAAAGGCCTGACATTGCTGTTGATTGCTTGCCCTTGTGCATTGGTGATTTCCATTCCGGCAGCGATCACTTCCGGTTTAGCTGCAGCAACGCGCCGTGGTGCCCTGATTAAAGGTGGGGCGGCATTGGAGCAGCTCGGTAGAATCGAAACCGTGGCTTTTGATAAAACCGGCACTTTGACCGAAGGTAAACCGGTAATGACCGATATTGTCAGCTGGGATGGTGATGAACCGCGTTTATTAAGACAATCTGCCGCAGTAGAAATGGGATCTGCCCATCCACTGGCGCAGGCTGTGGTCAATGCAGCTAAAGAGCGTGGTTTGGACGTTGAAGAAGCCCAACAGCGCCAAGCTCTGCCGGGACGGGGTATTCAGGGACATACCGAAGGCGACATCTTGATGTTGGTCGCGGCAGATCGCCTGCCGGAAGGTATATCGTTGTCGGCACAACAAGCTGAACAAGCCTTTGCCCTTGAAGGTGAGGGGAAAACCTTGGTGGTAGCCCTGCGAAACGAGGTGCCTGTGGGGTTGATTGCCTGGCGTGATAACTTGCGCGAAGACAGTGCCAAGGCGGTTAGGCAACTCAAAGAGATGGGTATCCATTCCGTGATGCTGACGGGAGACAATCCGAGGGCAGCGGCAGCGATTGCTGGTGAAATCGGTATTGCTTTTGAAGCCGGCCTGCTGCCTGAAGATAAAGTGAAGCATGTTGAAACGGCTAACCAGAGTGCCAATGTGGCTATGGTGGGTGACGGTATCAACGATGCACCTGCTATGAAAACGGCTTCAATTGGTATTGCAATGGGCGGTGGTACAGATGTGGCATTGGAAACTGCTGATGCAGCATTGACCCACAACCGTGTTGCTGAGTTGCCTATGATGATTGCCCTGTCGAAAGCGACTCTGGCCAACATTAAGCAGAATGTGTTCTTGGCGCTGGGTTTAAAAGGTGTTTTCTTGATTACCACCTTGCTGGGCATGACAGGCTTGTGGGTGGCGGTCTTGGCCGACAGCGGAGCAACTGCGTTGGTTACCCTTAATGCGCTGCGCTTGTTGAAGTTTAAGTATAAGGAATAGGCTCATCTTTGCTCTGATTTGGTGCATTCGTTTTGTGCGTTGCACCAATTTGGGTGATGGGCACCAATCTTAAGCTTTTTATCATTTCTTTCAGAGGCTTGCCCTTATCATTGCCTAGTAATTCATAAAATACCAAACTAATGCGTTTGGTATTTTTTTTGCATTTAAAACAATAGGATGATGTATATGGATGGATACAATGCAGCTCTCACAGCAAGAAAAGAACTGGCTCCCTATTTTTGGCCCTAATGGCAAACTGGCGATGCGCAAAGCGTGCTGGTTAAACCGAGATAAAATCGCTTACCTTGAAGAGACTTTCGACAGTATTTCTAATACGCGGGTAAGGCTGCTTCAAACATGGACTGAAACGCAGTGGGACTTCCTTCAAGATGCGATGTTCTATCTCGCGACAAAACCGGTACAAGAGCAGCCGAGTGTGTTGGCACAGTTGCTACAGCGAAATAATGACTTTTCTGAGTTATTTATTGTTGATGCTAATGGCATGATCACCGCCAGTAGCTTCCCTGCCCATACCGGCCACAGCCACCGTCAGAAAGATGCCTTAGCCCAAGGAAGCACCCAGCAGTTTTTGCACGGGCCATATATTGATAAACAGACATTGGCGCCGGGCCCTTCAAGCTCAAGTTTCCACGACGAAGTGACATTGATGTTTTACCAACCGATAGAAGTGTCAGGCACCTTCATCGGATGTTTATGTGGCCGTGTTCCCAATGATGTGCTGGGGGATCTGATCCAGCGCGAAGCAGGACATATCTATAGTGAATCGGGCGATAACTACATCTTCATGGTGGATTCGAAGTTCGACTCGTCAATTAAGCCGGGAACCGCCCTGTCTCGCTCACGCTTTGAAGACAGTACGTTTTCCCATGGCGAGAACCTGAAATCTGGGGTTGGGACAGACTGGGGAGCGGTCAAAATAGATAAACACACCGAGTTTGAGATTATCTTTACTGATCCGGCGACCAAGAAGTTGCACCCAGGCGTCAGGGAGACAATCGCCAAAGGGAAAAACCTGTATGTGGAATATCCGGGCTATTCTGACTACCGCCATATTCCTGTGATAGGAAAAGGGGTGACATTCCAACTTCGTGGCTCTCCCGATCGATGGGGGATGATGTGCGAAGCCGATTTGGAAGAAGTCTACCGCCACCGTTCCCTTACCAAAACATTGAGTAATAAGTATGCGTTGATTTGGCTGTTTACCGTAGTGCCCCCGTTGCTGCTCGCGCATTTTATGGCACTGGGGATCCCTGCTGTGTGTATGATGATGGCCATGTCACTCATGGTTGGCTATGGCGTATTCAAGTACATGGTGGCAAAACCAATGGTTAGGCAATTGGAACAAATGACAGGGGTGATAAAAACCATTGCCGAAGGTGATGGCGACCTGAAACGCCGGCTTGATAGCCAGCAATTCCATCCCGACGAGACGGGGGATTTAGGGCGGTGGATCAACAGCTTCATCGATAACCTTGAGGGAGTGGTGGGCGGCATTATCTTTGCCTCCAATGAAGTTGAACAGGTAAGTAATTCAATGCTGCGCCGTTGTAGTGTGGTAGATGATTGTACAGTCCAAACCTCAGCCTCTATTGACTCGTTGTTAACTTTGACCCGTCATCAGCAAGCAGAAATCCATAAAGCAGAGCAATCAGCGCAGCAGTTGCAAGATTTAATGCAGAATATGGTCGATTCAGCGCAAGAAGAATACCAACAAGCGGTAAGCAACACTCAGGAAATCAAAGATATCGTTAAAGCGTCAGCAAATAGCGTGAATGAAATTAATGACGAGATGAAACATATTGAAGAGGTCGTCCGGCTTATTTCTGAAATTACCGAACAGACCAACTTACTGGCATTGAATGCGGCTATCGAAGCTGCCAGAGCAGGTGAGCACGGCCGTGGGTTCTCGGTGGTAGCTGACGAAGTGAGGAACCTTGCCACCAAAACATCAACAGCCGCCAACCATATTGGTGAGACGGTAAGTAAGTTGCGGGGGCAATCCAAAACGGCGGTTAGTTATATGGAGCAGGGCGTTCACAATGTCGAGCAGAGTTCGATGATATTGGACTCAAGCCAGCGAAGTGACAAGTTGCAGCAAGCTGTGGAATCTATGTTCCAGACCATTAATGTTATTGCCTCGACCAGTGAGCGTCATAGTGATACCTCAGAGGAAGCACAGAGCAGTATGTCTTCGCTGGAATTGTCCTCACAGCAGTTAACGCGTCGTACGACCTTGGTGAAAAACTCGATTATACGATTGCACCAGTTAGTTGACCGGTTTGAAGTCTCTGCGGCAAGCTAGGATGAAAAAACCATGCGGGTAGGTGAGACTATCATGTGTTAGAAAAGCCTAGTCACGTAAGGGGACCTGACGTTATATTGTTGCCTAAAGGATACAATATCTCATTTCATTTTGGCCAAGGAGAGAGCCATGCTCGAGTTAAAGGTCCCCCCTTTAATACTGTTTAACATCTTCGCTGCTGCGATTATATTGCCGGCTGATTTTCCGATCAGATTGGATAATGAGGGTTTCTTGGTGGGTGTCCTGCTCGTTGCCATCGCAATGGCGATAGCATTGTTGGCAACAATGACCTTCAAGCGGGCAAAAACGACGGTTAACCCTTACAGTTTTGATAACGTGAATACACTCGTGACATCAGGTGTCTTTGGTTATTCAAGAAATCCGATGTACTTAGCGATGGCACTAGCTCTACTCGGTATTGGATTTATTGTGGGTAAAGTTGTTTTGGCTGTGCTGGTGGTAATGGGGTTTGTGAGCTATCTGACTAAATTTCAGATATTGCCGGAGGAGCGCTTATTGGCAGGTTTATTCGGCTCAGAGTATCACCAATATTGTCAGCAGGTTAGGCGCTGGGTTTAGTAAGGAATGCTTTTTTAATGGTTTTCCAAGGGATGGATGATGTTTGCGGTTATTTTCAGGGCCAAAACGGGCCATCAGGATGCACAGTACTCAGAAATGGTCGCAGTGATGCGCGAACTGGCTTTTGGCAAATATGGCTGCTTAGATTTTATCGCGGTCACTGAAGGCGATCAGGAAATTGCTATCTCCTACTGGGAAACGGAGGAAGATATTCAACGTTGGCACCAAGACAGCCAGCATGCAGTAGCCCAACAGTTAGGCCGCGAGAAATGGTATCAGTCTTACACTGTTCAAGTGGTTGAAGTGAAAAGGCAGTATAGCTTTCAAAATATATAGGATGGCAATGGTGGTTAAGGACTTATATTTAGGGCTGTTGTCGTTCCCAAGGCATGGACTCAAACTAGGAATCGCTGCTGCGCTTGGCTTTAGTGCTTTTGCCGTAGGCTTTGGCTTATCCTCTGGCCTTTTTACATTTGCACCTGTGAAGTACCCCAATGCTTACTTTCTTATTCTTACCATGGTTATTTTTCCTTCCTTGCTAGAAGAAGGAATCTTTCGTGGCTTATTGATCCCTCGTAAGGTGTTTAGCCAATCGACTAGGCAGCAATGGCTCTACATTCTCGGAAGCTCGGTTATTTTTGTACTTTGGCATCCATTCAATGCTTTTCTGTTCAATACATCCGCTCAGCTATTTTTTTATGATCTACGATTTCTTCTGATCGTTATGGTGCTAGGTGTGACCTGTGGCTACCTATATATCAAGACGCACTCCCTCTGGCCATGTGTTGTTGTTCACTGGCTAACTGTCGTGTGTTGGGTTTTTATATTCGGTGGCAGAAACTTGTTAGGTGAAGTCGCTTAGTAATATGGGGTATCTCTTTCTCCTGAATGAATCATTGAAATACCCCTTTGCTGTTATGAACAAGAACCACAGCAGAACCCGGGCTCTCCGTGTTTTTTTGTGGTTTTTTCTTGTTCGGTACTTCCTTCTTTCTCTGCCTGTGCTTCAACAGAATTAGGTTGCTCAACCAACTTCTTATCTTCGGTATTGTTGTCCGATTTTTTGAAAATCTTGGTAAAAGAAATAGCCATAAGATTTAACTCCAAATGATGAAATGAGATTTATTTATTAAGTTGTATTTTGTATGTATGTTATAGTTTGCCCAAGATGACTGTCAATGGTTAAGTAGGAGGGAGAATGTTTGGCTGTTATGATAAAACCAAGCTGAAAGACTAATATTTTCAGCATTTATAAATAGATAAGGACTACATGAATACAACGGACGTGATGCATGCTTACAACGAGCATGAAAGAAAAGTTATCAATGACATTGATGGAAAAGTCATTGATACGGATGGCCTGATTAAATTCGTTTCAGATAACCCCCAAGGGAGTTATATCTCTTACTATTCCCTCGACGAGCAACCTGCTAAGGCGGCGATTGAACGGGAAGTCGCATATTTTTCTCAATTGGGGAAAGCATTTGAGTGGAAGACATATTGTACAGATGTTCCGCAGAATATCGGTGAACTGCTATTGAGTTTTGGCTTTGAACAAGAAGAGCCGGAATCATTTATGGCTTTAGATCTTTCAACAACTTCTGAACGAGAGGTTGATGACAGCTTAATAGTTGAAGTCACCGACGCCAAAGGGATCCGCGATGCAGTCAGTGTTCAGGAGCAAGTCTGGGGCGGAAATTACGATTGGCAATATGCCCATTTGCTCAATATGAAGACCCAAACCCCGGACGATATTTCTATCTACGTGGTGTATGACGGCGGCAAACCGGTAACCTCGGCATGGATAATGTTTAACGGAGACAGCCCGTTTGCGGGGATCTGGGGAGGCAGTACTATTGCTGAATACCGGGGAAGGGGGCATTATTCGTTGTTGCTCAACAAGCGAATCAATGAAGCCAAATTGAGGGGCAAACAGTACTTAATTATTGATGCTTCTGATATGAGCAGGCCGATTGTTGAAAAGCAAGGCTTTGTGTTTGTTTCAACCACAACGCCCTATGCTTTCCACCCACAAAAATAGTTTTCCAGCCGGAAAAATAAAATAACAAGTTAGTAAAAGGGAAGCCTGATGGAAAATAAAGTCGCGATTGTTACAGGCTCTAGCCGGGGAATTGGTGCGGCAACAGCAATCAAGTTAGCCGCAGAGGGATACTCGGTTTGCGTGAATTATGTGGCAAATCAACAAAGGGCTGATGAAATAGTAAACATTATTTCGCAAAGGGGAGGGAAAGCCTTTGCCTTTAGGGCGGATGTTAGTGATGAGCAAGAGGTCATTGCCTTGTTTGAGGCAACAGAAAGGCAGTTTGGTAGGGCGAACTACCTTGTAAATAACGCTGCAATATTACTTCCCCAGTCAAAACTGGTGGATATGGATGTGGAGCGTTTCAACAAAATGATGGTGGCCAATGTTACCAGTTGCTTTTTATGCTGCCGGGAAGCAATAAAAAGGTTCACCGATGGCGGAGCAATCGTCAATGTTTCATCTGCTGCTGCCAGAACCGGTGCACCATTTGAATATATTGATTATGCGGCCAGCAAAGGTGCGATGGACGCAATGACAAAAGGGTTGTCACTTGAAGTGGCGGGCCAGGGTATTCGGGTCAATGGCGTTAGACCGGGTTTTATCCATACCGAGATGCATGCTGATGGGGGAGAGCCGGGCCGAGTTGAGCGTTTGGCACCGAATATTCCTTTGCAACGAGGCGGGACACCAGAAGAGGTCGCCAATGCTATTGCATGGCTGTTGTCTGATGAGGCGTCTTATGTGACTGGCTCATATATAGATTTGGCAGGTGGGCGATAGTCGCCCACCTCGGATCTTCTCAACTTTTTACCCTGCCGCTAACCATACCCCAACCCCCATCATCAAGGAGCCGGCAATACGGTTTAGCATCTGGACATTGCCGCGCTGTTGTAGGAAACGGCGCAATGTACTGCCACCACTTGCATAAAGCAGCAGGCAGCTAAACTCGGTGATAAGGATAATGGTGATCAGCACTGATAGTTGCGGCACTAGAGCATTATCGGTATTGATGAAAGGAGGCAGGAGCGAAATCATAAATGCCCAGCCTTTCGGGTTGGCAATGGCAGTCACAAACCCTTGCATCGCCAGCCCTATTGGGGAAGTATCGACCTCTTCATCGAGATTATCCGGAATGGCCAACTTGCCACGGGAGCGCCACATCTGAATACCAAGCCAGAACAAGTAACCACCACCAACATACTTTAGGAACAAAAAGATAGCTGGGTAGTTCAGCATAATCGCGGCTACACCAATCACTGAAGCGATGGACACTAGCGCCACACCAATCAATTCCCCCCACATCATCGGCAGGCTTCTGCGAACCCCAATCGTCATCCCGAGAGTCATTGATAGCGTCATGCACATGCCGGGCGTAACAGAGACAAAAAAGAAAGTGGGAATAAATACAGCCAAAATGGCGAAGTCGATCATTAATTAACGTCCTTGCAGTTAACTATACTGACTTGGCAGTGCAGGATTATTGAAAAAATAAGCGGCTATTATCGTTTAACTCAATAAGAAAAAATAGTGTGATAAACCGCACGCGCAAACGATTTTTAGTGATTAATATCACAAATTTATGTAACGTGAAAATCGTTGGATTTTGTTTACTGTGACTGTGATCACTCAAATGCTGATTTTAATCAGCTATCGTAATTAAGTGTTTTACGAGCACAGTTATGCAGAAACTGTTTATACCCAAATGATTACCAGAGAGTTACTTTAACGCTGGCGTCTTCCTGTTGAAGCCATTTGGGTATAAACAAAATGAATCAGCCGCTGGCCTCTATTTCCCTATCAGGCGGCAACAATAGAAAGGATATGATTATGTCTGACAACGCAGTATTCCATTTGGGTGTGAACAAAGCAGATCTTAACGGTGCGGAGCTTGCCATTATTCCTGGCGATCCAGCACGTGTTGAAAAAATCGCTAACCTAATGGATAACCCTGAGTTCCTAGCAAGCTCCCGTGAATACACGGTGTACCGTGCGAAATTAGATGGTAAGTCTGTTGTTGTTTGTTCTACTGGTATCGGTGGCCCATCTACTTCAATTGCCGTTGAAGAGTTGGCTCAGTTGGGTGTACGCACTTTCCTTCGCGTAGGTACAACGGGTGCTATCCAGCCGCACATCAATGTTGGTGACATGATCGTTTCTACCGGTTCTGTACGACTAGACGGTGCGAGCCTGCACTTTGCGCCAATGGAATTCCCAGCCGTGGCTGACTTTGATGTTGCTACAGCAATGAAAGCCGCCTGTGATGCTGATGGTGCGAAAGTGCACACTGGTGTTACGGCTTCAAGCGATACCTTCTACCCAGGTCAAGAGCGCTACGACACATTCTCTGGCCGCGTAGTTCGTCGTTTCCAGGGCTCGATGAAAGAGTGGCAGGAAATGGGCGTTCTGAACTTCGAGATGGAGTCAGCGACACTGCTAACTATGTGTGCAAGCTCTGGTCTACGTGCTGGCTGTGTGGCGGGTGTTATCATCAACCGTACCCAGAAAGAGATCCCAGACCATGCGACCCTGAAAGAAACAGAAGCGCGTTCAATCAAAGTTGTGGTCGACGCTGCACGTCGTATGCTTGCTGAGTAATTAGCTAAAAGCAGCAAATCAATTTATAGAAGCCAGCTCAAATGAGCTGGCTTTTTCATTGAAGTAATTAGATATTCAACTAGCTGATTAATCGAAACTATTGGTATGAAGGCTTCGCCGGGTATACTCATTTCTCTCTTCAGTCAGTATTGAGTAGGTGAGAGTGCTTGAGGTGCGGGTATACAAAGGAATATAGACTTCACCATGCTCATTGGTTTTGTACACTTTTCCTCGGTTGGCCGGGTTGCTCACACTGACTCTGGCATTGGCGGCCGGTTTGCCATTTTCGGTTACTTTTACCCAACTCCCTGCTTGGGTGTCAATAATTCGGATATCAGCAAAAGCGAGTGAACTTGCAGATAACATAAGTGCTGCGATACTTGCCTGTTTGAATGTCATGTAAACCTCTCTACAACTTACCCTGACATTGTTGGGGTTTCACCTTCTTCGCTTATTACACTTTCAATCAAAAGAAGGTGATGCTTGGTTTCGATGGAGTAGCGAATCGCGTCGGTAGATAACTGCTTTAGATCAGTATAGATAAGGTAATTCACTCCAGAAAATAAACCGGCGACCAGAACAATCATCATGATCATCCTACGCCACATTCTTTTCTCCATATCGGCAAGGTGCCTTTCAAGCAAGCGGGTAACGTCGTAGTTGGTCAGGTTGGGGCGGATAGGTTTCATGTTAGATAGTGTTTTAAAAGCTAAGCAAAATAGGCCGAGTGCCTAGTGTAAATTAGCCAAGGTCAATGAAACCGGTTGAAATGCAAAGCTATGTAAAGAAGGGGGAAATGAAGGAGCCAGCTATGTGTGGTAACTGGCTCCCTTGGTGTTAGTTGTCTGAGCTTTTCGTATGTAAGGCGGTTTCAGAATACTCGTTACCATTTTCAGTTAACACCGAATACTCAAGTACCTGAGAATGCCTGGTGTAGAGCGGTATAAAGACTTCACCCCGTTCATTAGTCGTGAACACTCGGCCTCGGTTCGACTTGTTGTTAACACTCACACGTGCGTTAGCAGCCGGTTGGCCTTGCTCGGTGACGCGAACCCAACTACCTGCTTGTGAATCAATGACGCGTATATCGGCCAGTGTCATAGAGCTGGCTGACATCATTAACGCTGCAATACCGATCTGTTTGAAAGTCATGGGAACCTCACTTGCATCTTATCTCGATTGTCATTGTCTACTACGAAAGGGGTAATGCTTTTGTTCACAGGTGAGCTAGAACCTTTTGATTGAAAAATATACCAAACAGGAATATGATTTTTACATACCGACCGTCGGTCGGTCTGTGAGGGCAGGGTATGTCAAGAGTTGTAAAATCGCCGCAGGAGCGACGAACTGAGTTCATTGCTGCAGCCAATGAACTGTTTTTCTCCAAAGGGTATGCCAATACCTCGGTCAATGACCTTATTCAGTATGTAGGGGTATCCAAGGGAGCGTTTTACCACCATTTCGATTCTAAGCAAGCGGTGCTGGAAGCGTGGAGTGATGACATGCTGGTGCAATACCGCCAGTTAATCGGGGGCTTGGTCGATGATCCCAACCTCAATGCTTTGACTAAGTGGGAAACCCTGCTGCGTCGAACTAACCAATGGGAAGTTGGCCAGAAGGAAATCATGCTGGGTTTCTTTAAGATCATCAACATGGATGAAAACCTTCAGCTGAAACACAACTTCATGCAAAAAGTCAGTGCTTTGCTTACAGGCTATTACGAAGTCATTTTGCATCAGGGCAATCAAGAAAAGGTCTTTGATGCGCCTTCTACCACTGTTACGGCTAGGCTGATGGTCAGCGTACTGAACGGCTTTTCGGAAGAGCTCACCCGAAAAATGCTAAACACCGACAAGATGTCAGGTTTGCTGGATGAGGTTGTTGTAGAAGTAAAAGCGACTCAACTCGTGCTTGAGCGAATGGTCGGGGCGACGCCTGGCAGTCTGCCTTTGATTGACGACCAATTGCTGCAGGCCTGGTTTACTGACGAAGGAGAATAGGGATGCAATCACTTAAGGTTTTATTGGTTATCCTAGCCTGTCTACCCACTTGGGTATTAGCAGAGTCGGCTACATCAATCGTCAGAAAGTCTGATCAGCAGATGCGGGGTGACTCCAGTTATACCGAGGCAACCATGCGTATTGTGCGCCCTGACTGGACCCGCACCATGAGCATGAAAAGCTGGACCAAAGGGCAAGATTTGTCGTTGGTGTTGGTGACCGCGCCGGCCAAAGACAAAGGCAGTGCCTCGCTCAAACGTTACCGGGAAATGTGGAACTGGCTACCGAGTATTGAACGGGTGGTAAAAATAGCCCCTTCTATGTTGGGTCAGTCTTGGATGGGCTCGGATTTTACCAATGATGATTTGATTAACCAGTCATCGATTGTGGTGGATTACACCCACAAGATGGTGGGGACCGAAGTGTTTGATAATGATGCCAGTTGGGTCATTGATGCCACCGCCAAACCCAATGCGCCAGTTGTCTGGAGCAAGGTCCGGCTTTGGATTTCTAAGCAGACCTACTTGCAACGCAAGGTTGAGTTCTACGATGAGTTTGACGATCTGATCAACACCATGAACACCTATGATGTGAAATACATGGGTGGCCGTCAGGTTGCCTCGCGGATGGAAATGCTGCCAGCCGATAAGCCGGGCAATAAAACTGAAATTATTACCCACCAGGCTCAATTTAACTTCCCGATAAAAGAAAGTTTCTTCTCCCAAAGTCAGATGAAGTCTCTGCGTGATTAGCGATAAGGGACAAGAAATCAAGGAAGAACCATGTTACTGAAATTAGCTTGGCGAAATATCTGGCGGCAGAAGCGGCGGACCATCCTTACCGCTGCTGCCCTGGCCCTGACGTTGGCCTTGTCGCTGTTCATGCGCAGCTTGCAGGAGGGGACGTACGCCAACAATATCGAAAATGCCGCCCGTTTTTATACTGGGCTTATTCAGTTGCAACATTCGGAATTTGCTGAAAGTAACAGTATCGATGACCTGTTGCCGATGGATAAGGCCTTTATTGGGCCTGTATCATCTAACCCGGCAGTCGATCGAATTCTCCCTCGTATCGAGTCGTTTGCCTTAGCGGCATCTGGGGACAAGTCCAAAGGTGTGATGGTGCTTGGGGTCGATACGCAAGCAGAAGATAGTTATTCCAACATCTCAAATCGTTTGGCTAAGGGGGAATTCTTGTCGCCTGACGATGAGCAAGTTCTCATTGGCGAAGGGGTTGCCCGTTATTTTGGTTTAGACGTTGGCGATGAGCTGATCCTCTATGGCCAGGGCTACCGAGGACAAACCGCAGCAGGGCTTTATCGGGTAAAAGGTATCTTGGATTTCCCTGTTGCCCAGCTAGACAACCAGTTGGTCTATATGCCAATCGCCCTCGCTCAAACCCTCTACAGCACCGGGGAGCAGGTAACCGCATGGGTATTGGATATCAAGCCGCTTGGCCAATTAGACACGACGGAAACCCAGCTTAGACAAGCGTATGGCGATGAGGTCAATGTCCGGGATTGGCAGGATCTCGCACCGGAAATGGCCCAGCAAATTTTGATGGATAAGGCTGGTGGCATTTTCATCATGTACCTGCTGTATGGCGTTGTTGGCTTTGGCTTGTTTGCTACCTTGCTGATGATGACGTTGGAGCGCCAGCGTGAATTTGGCGTGATGCTAGCAACTGGCATGCTCAAGCGAAAAATCATCATTTTGATTGGGTTGGAATCCTTGATGATTGGTTTGCTTGGGATCGTGATAGGGATGGTGATCACTCTGCCTGTCTTGGTGTGGTTCTATATCAATCCAATAGCGCTGACGGGTGAGACGGCTGAATTAGTGCTTGAAATGGGGTGGGATCCTATCCTGCCCATGGCGCTCGACCCAATGCTAATGCTTGATCAAATTATTATCGTCATGGTGCTGTTAGTGGTTTGCCTTGTCTATCCGATGTGGCGGGTTCGCCGGTTGGAAGTGGTCAAGGCACTGAAGGGAGGCGGCTATGCGAAGTGATATGTTATTCAAATTGGCTTGGCGTAACCTCTGGCGCAATAAACTACGTACCGGCATCATGCTAGGCGCTATGGTATTTGGCTTGATGGGGGTCGTTGCCATGATGGGGTTCCTGTCAGGCATGTACGGCAGCATGATCCACAATGCCATTGCTTGGCAGACCAGCCATATTCAAGTCCAGAACACGCTTTACCTTGATGATCCTGATATTAAGCACACCATTGTAGATTTACCTGACGTTGAGAAAGCCGTTGCGGCGATACCTGGTTTGAAAGGTTGGTCTGCACGGTTCATTGCTGATGGCATGGTAGCATCGGCACGCAGTAACCGTGGCGTCCGTATCAACGGTATCGATACACAAGCGGAATCAACAGTGACCCCTTTGGCTGACAACATTACCCAAGGGGAGTGGCTAAGCGAAGAGGGGCGGAATCCAGTACTGGTTTCTGAGAAAACGGCGTCCCGCCTTAAGTTACGTATCGGCTCCAAGGTGGTCCTGACTTTCACCGATGCTTCTGGCGATGTTAGCGGTGCCGCTTTCAGGGTAAGAGGGATATTCAAAACGCCATCAACTAGTTTTGATGACAGCAATGTCTTTGTACGCCGGGCTGATCTTACTGCTTTAGCAGGCATTGGAGGGGCACATGAAGTCGCTGTGTTGCTCGAGAGTGATGATGCCGCCATGTTGCAAGCAAAGCGATTGAGGGGCGATGAAGCCATATCTGTGGGTAACCGTATCCGCGACTGGCAGCAGGTGCAGCCTTTATTAGCCTCGCTAATCAATCAGCAGGGGCTAAGTAATGCCATTATGCTCGGTATATTTGTGGTGGCAATGGGCTTTGGTATCGTCAATATCATGTTGATGTCTGTCTTCGAGCGCACTCGTGAATTTGGTGTATTGATGGCGGTGGGGATGCAAAAGCATCGTGTCTTTATTCTGATCATGCTCGAAACCGCATGGCTTGGAATTACCGGTGCAGGCCTTGGTTTACTCGCGAGCCTGATCGTCATCGGTGTGTTGCAATACACCGGGATACCGCTCGGGGCCATGGCCGAGGGTTTAGGGGCGTTTGGCGTCGATACTTTGCTATATCCCCAAGTGACCTTTACTGAATACCAAATGATTTTCTTCACGGTTGTTGCTGCGAGCCTGTTGGCGGCGCTTTATCCAGCACGGCAAATTCTCAAACAACGGCCTGTTGATGCCATGGCTGACAAGCACTGACAGAGACAAAATAATGACTATATTAATCAATAAATTGTGCAAAATTTATAATCCTGACAGTGATTTTCCGGTTCATGCGGTAAGAGCTCTCGATCTTACTGTCGAGCAGGGGGAGTTTGTCGCGATCATGGGGCCTTCTGGTTCAGGGAAGACAACCTTGCTCAACATGATTGGTGGCATTGACAGCCCGAGCTCCGGAAGTGTTCATATTGATGACTGCGATATTTGCCAGTTAGATGAAAAGGCGCTAATTGCCTTCCGTCGGGATCATATTGGTTTTATTTTCCAAGATTACAGTTTGTTACCGGTGCTGACTGCGCTAGAAAATGTCGAATTCGTGATGCAGCTGCAAGGGCATGATGAAGCCACGTGTCGTCGGCGGGCAGGAGAGCTACTCACCCAAGTAGGGCTTGAGGACCAGCAGCACAAGCGTCCGGCTAAATTGTCCGGTGGCCAGCAGCAGCGTGTTGCGGTAGCTAGGGCACTCGCACCCCGTCCACGCTTTGTGATGGCTGATGAGCCCACGGCCAACCTAGATGCCCAAAGTACCTCAGAGCTGCTGGATATTATGCAACAGCTTAACGAGAAGGAAGGGACTACCTTTATCTTTTCCACCCATGACCCAAGGGTGATCAAGCGGGCTAAACGGGTGATCGTATTTGAAGATGGGCAACTCAAAGAGGACCGCCGCCAGTGAACTGGATGCCAAAGCCAAAGGAAGCCTTAACCGCTGGGCGTAAAACGAGGGTAGGCCAAATAGTCTCTTTAGCCGCTTTTCTGGCGGTAATTGCTCCGGTGGCCAATGCGCAGATCCCGGGGCTAGAGCCTGAAAAAAACTGGGATCTCAACGGCTACGTGAAATACATGGCAACCGGGACATTGCCAGACAGTGGCTCGAACGGGCTGGATCACCTTATCCATCAGCGTTTCAATTTTGAATATCGCTTCAATGAACAGCTACGCTTCAATGCCGGGATGCGTAACCGTTTGTTGTTTGGTGATACGGCAGAAATCCCCGGCTATGGCGAACTGGTGGCGATAGATACCGGTTACATGGATTTATCGAAAAACTGGCTGGATAAAAAAGGTGTCGTGGGTAACAGCCAATTCGATCGCCTTTATGTCAACTGGCAGCGTGATGACTGGCAGGTTAGAGGTGGCCGTTTTCGTATAAACTGGGCCATGGCGACGTTATGGAACCCAAACGATATCTTCAATTCTTATTCTATCTATGATTTTGATTATGAAGAGCGAGCGGGTAGCGATGCGGTTATGGTCAGCCGCAAGCTGGGTTTTGCCAGTTCGGTTGATGTCGTGGTTAACCCCAATTCAGACAGTGATTTGAACAGTTACGCTGGCCGCTACTTATTCAACCACAAAGGATGGGATTATCAGGTATTGGCTGGGAAGTCCTTGCTGGATAACGTTATTGGCGCTGGCTTTGCTGGAGATGTCCAAGGTGCGGGTTTGAGGGGGGAGTTTACTTGGTTTGAACCAACCAAAGACCAATGGCAAGGTGAGGAGCTTGAACACACTGCTGTCGCCACCCTCGAAATGGATTACAGCTTTGGCGGCCAGCGAAACTGGATGGCACGGGGGGCGGTGTTATACATTTCAAACCCGCAAGACCCACAAAATGCCATTGCCTTTTTGAACCTGCCGTTGACAGCCAGAACGTTGAGTTTTACCCGCTGGACGGCCTATGCCGATGCCAGTCTGGATGTGACACCACTTAGTCGGTTGACGCTGTCAGCATCCTACTATGATGACGGCTCCTATTTCGTCGGTGCAAGCAATAGCTACTCGCTGGCAGATGACTGGCAGTTACTCGGTGTTATCCAGCGCTTTGACGGCAGTGGGAATAGTTTGTTTGGGGAAACGGCCAGCACCTTGCTGTTTGCCCAGATTCGCTGGAATTTTTAGCTTCGTCCACACTGAGTAATAGTGAGGGTGAAAAGTGAAAACCAACAAGAAGCGAAAACCACTCACTATGCGTGTTTGTTGGTATCAATGACAGGGTAACGGGAGCGGGGATGATAAAACTCGAAGGGATTGACCATGTAGTGCTAAGAACCACCAAACTAACTGATATGCTCAATTTTTATTGCCAAGTACTCGGTGCGAAATTGGAGCGAGAACTGCCCAAGGAAATGGGGCTAGTACAGCTGCGTGCCGGTAGTGCGTTGATCGATCTTGTTACGGTTGACAGCCAACTCGGCCAGTTAGGCGGTAAACCGCCCAGCCAAGATGGCCGTAATGTCGATCACTTTTGCTTGCAGATCGTGCCTGTTGAGGAACATGCGCTCCTTGAGTATTTATCCCAACATAATATTGCCTGTGAGGGCTTTGCCGAACGCTATGGCGCCGAAGGGTTTGGCCGTTCACTCTATATCCAAGATCCTGAAGGGAATGTGGTAGAACTCAAGCCGAAGCGCTAGTTTACGTAAAACGCTAGAGTGTAGACTGCATTTGATAAAGCGTTCGATATGAGCGATGCTCGAGATCCTCGGCCGTCAGACCAAACTGGCTAGCCAACTGTTCAAGTTCGGTTTTATAGCTAGCAAGAAGTGATTCTTCATCGGTCATGATGGCAAACTCAGCGAAGTGCCCGATGCCTTCGAGGAAGTCCAAGGTAATGTGGTATTGGCCAACAAAGTAAATACTGCGTATTTTCTTCATCTCCAAATACGGCTCATAGCCCATGGTTGCCAACATGCTTTTGGCTGCTTTTGCATCGGTGATATTGGTCGCTTCGCAGCGGTCAGCCTCTGGGCCTTTGACTATCCATAATTTAATGCCCGAAGGCTCCATCTCTCGGATAGAAACGCTCTTGTTTTGCGTGGCAAGAGTGCGCTCAGGAGTATCGAAGTACCAATCCGTTTCCGTATTGTCGAGCAGCATGACTTCATGGGGAAGCGTCCCTATTACCTGAAGGAAAGCCGCTTTTGACGCTACGTGGTACTTCAACTCGACTTCATATTTACCTTTGAAATGCTCATCACTCATTTCGTTTTACCTATAGGTTTATCAATCTTGATCATTTTCGTGGATGCGGCGGATCAGTTTGGCAGGTGTGCCACCGTAGAGGCTATCGGGCGGGACGTCTGTGTTGACCACAGAGTTTGCTGCAATAACGGAACGGGCACCGATAGTCACGCCTTGGTTGATCACGACGTTGCCACCGATCCATACATCATCTTCAACAGTGATAGGTTGGCAGGTGGTCGCCCATTTGCGGCGTTCAAGGTAGTTCAGAGAGTGACTGGCACAGTAAAACTGGGTATTCGGGCCGATCAGTACATTGTTGCCAATGGTAATTTTGGCGCCGTCCAGCATAGTGACATTCATATTGAGAAATGTCTTTTCACCGATAAAGATGGTTTTGCCGAATTCGCAATGGAAAGGGGAGCGGATGATACTTGAGGTTGGCATTTCCCCCATCAGTTGGCCAAGAAGCTCACTCCGCTGGGTATCATCAATGGTCTGGTTTAGGGTCTTCAATAAGTGTGCGGCGTTGTTACGAATCTCATTAATCCCTTCATCGCCACCGTCAAAGTCTTCGCCAGCAAGCATTTTTTCGAATTCGGTCATTGTCTTTCCAATTTGTTTCAAACTGGGCCGGTTGAACTGCCCACAGTAGATTCTAGCAAGCACTATAGCGGCACCATGATATGATTAGAAGTGACATATTTTCATTAAACAGTTGAATCAAAGGAATATCATGATCGATTTATCCCGCCTGCTAAAAAATGATATGAATCTGTTGATTTGCCTGTATGTGTTACTGCAAGAGCGAAGTGTCAGTCGGGCTGCAGATAAGCTCTACTTGTCGCAATCTGCGGTGAGTAAGCAGCTGACAAAGCTACGCCAAGTATTTGATGACCCTTTGTTTGAGCGGGAATCGAAAGGCTTGTTGCCGACGCCAAAAGCCTTGTCTCTCGAAGCGAAGTTGCAACAGATTTTGCTGCAGGTTGACCAGCTCAGCGATCCCGACCGTTTCGAGCCGGAAAGCAGTACCCGCTCATTCAATATCGACCTGATTGAAACCGCCTATTCGACCATTTACCCGCGTTTTTTGCCTGAAGCGTTAGCCGAAGCACCGAATATTACTATTAATAGCCGCGACTGGAATGAAAACAGTATCCAGCGGCTGCAAAGGAGGGAGGTGGACTTTGGCATAGGCATTTTCGAGTGGGACAACCGGGCGAAAACTCATGTTGAGACGATCCCTGAATCGCTAAGTTATGTCGAACTGATGCGAGATGCTTCCTCTTGCGTGATGCGCAAAGGGCATCCTGCATTGGATGAGGAATGGAGCCTTGAGACTTTTTTGAAATACCGCCATATCCAAGTGGTCACTGGCGGGGTAAATACCTGGTTGCTGCATGAAGTACTGGCGGCCAAGCGCCTTAAGCTCGACAATGCGGTCAATATGTCCGACATTGCCAGTGCCGTAAGGATGTGTGAAAAGAGCGACTTGCTCACCACATACCCCTATGAATGCGTCCGTGAGTTTGTCGATAAAGCGGAAATCGTGGTAAAGCGCTTACCGCTCGACCTCGAACCCGGCGGTCAGTTCTTGCTGTGGAACAAACAGTTCGACAGTGATCCCAGCCATAAATGGCTCAGGGAGCTGATTATCAACCAGTTTTCTGATTAATAAAAAAGGGCTAAACACTGTTTAGCCCTTTTTTTATTGGAAGTATGGGTAAATATCAAAGGCTGCTGTGGGTCGAAAGCAGGCCATTGTCACTACCGAATCCGTTTTGGATGTAGTCATCGGCGCTTGGGTCGTTTTCCCACTCCGAGCCATTGATCAGGTAGCGGAATTGATACTGCTCATCTTTGGGTAAGCGAAGCTTGAGGCTAAAGACTTTCTTTTTATTCAGCTTCATTGGGGTTGCCTGCCATTGGGTAAAATCACCCGATACGGCTACAGTTTCCGCTTTCCCCTCGGCTTGTGGCCACTCAAAGGTGATTTCTACTTCATCTTTGGTTTTAAAAAAGCGCTTCTTAATCATCATCTCTCCTTGAATTAAAGCTAATGGTTCAAGATAAGCAATTTAAATGCCAATAATCAATGGCTTATGTTTGCTGGGGTAGCGCTGAGACGAGGTGGCTTTTTGCTTTTCATTGCCCTGTTTTGGGGCGTTATTGCACCAAATCGGTGCCCACTTATAGTCCATGAGCTTCCAAGTTTGGTATCGAGGGAAGCTCATCATGAAAAGCCCCTTTTGCGGCCATGAAGCCAAAAAGAAAGGGGAAACCTATGTTTCCCCTTCAATTCATTGAGATAAGTGCCTATATCAATTAAGCAATATTGTGGCTTTGGCCACCGGCATCTTTAAACCAGTTATGTAGATGGGTTTGTAGATCGCCAAGTTGGTCAGGGCCGATAATCGCAAGGCCAAGATCTTGGGCACGGACTACATCGTGATGGCGCAATGGACGGAAGCTTACCAGCATCGCACGGGCCTGCAGGCCACCGAGTAGATCACGCAGTGATTCTAACTTGTAAAGGGTATCATCGCCGTCGTCACGCATCCCTTTGGTTTTACATTCGATAATATGAAGTTTGTTGTTAACGACGGTTGCCACATCAAGCTCGTTACGCACTTCACGGTCACCAATTTGGCGGTAGACCTGCACACCCAGCGAGTGGTCTTGGATAGTTGGCAGATCACTTTGAATCGCACGTACTGTGCTGTGAACCAAATTCTCTAGCCATTCACCATTGGCAAACCGGCGGGCTTCTTCATGTTTGAAAGTCAAAACGCCATCGTGGTAGGTGGCAAGGCCTGTTTCTTCCAGATCGTTGAGCAACATGCCTAACTCTTTATAGCCTTGCTGTTTCTCACTTAGCGCAACATCTAGCTTCTGCTCTTTGCGGCAAGTGGTCGCCAAGTAGTTGAGGGTGGCAAGGCCAGGGCCTAGCTCAAGGGCTGAACTTGCCCAGCGCTGGCCTAACTCCCAAAGCTGCTCGTTAAGCTCTTCGGGTACGAGGCTTTCCGGGAGTTCACAACGGGCGCCGAAAATAGTGAGATAATCGGTAAGTTGAATGCGATCTTCGACTTGTTGTTGTTCTCGGTCTGCCGGGTATAGCCAGCACATTTCATCGCTGAATGGCTCAATCACATAGATAGGCCAGTGGTAAGTGCGGAATACTTCATAGGCGGAAAGTAGACGGTGGCGGAGGCCACAACTGGCATTGAACCAGACATCGGTTTGGGAGGCTTTGAGTTTTTCTGCCAGCTCGATAATGCGAGCTCGAATGCGTGTGATATTGATGGAGTCAGGAATGATGAAAAACTCGGCCTCGATATTACGAGGTAACAAAATTGACGCTAGTCGGTCGTATTGCTCTTGTTGCGCTTCCGTACCGATAAAAATCATCTTATCGGCAGGGACGCCGTGGTCGAGAAGGGGGGTGATCAGTCTTACGGGGTCCTGATCGATTATGCCAACATGTGTAATCATAAAATTCCTTAAGCGTTAGCTGAGACTGTGCCGGCTCATCGATAATGTGATTCAAAGGGTGGCCCGTGCGTTGTAGTCAGTCAGTGGCGCTTTTTATTTGTCATCATTTATATATGCGGACAGTGTTCATTAAAATCAAGTCACACTGTTGCTTATGTCTATATTATTTGTGTTAAGTGCGTTGGTTCATGGGCACTTTGGTAATAACTTAATTGAATAAATTCAAAGAAATGTCTGAGCTATGTAAGGGTTTGTCAGGATAAATGAAGTTTTGTTCCGCTACGTAAGCGATTTTTGGAACAAAATTGTGTGTCAAAGTGCAGCTTGCTGTTTTGTGCCAGGAAAATGATTGAAATTATCCCGTTCTCAGTGACAATAGGTAGTGAAACCAATAACTCGAATGATTATGACCCAGAAACTTACAATCCTAGACATTGCCAAACTGGCAGGTGTCGGCAAATCAACCGTTTCGCGTGTACTGACTAATGATCCCAAAGTAAAGCCGGCGACCAGAGAGAAAGTCGAGCAGGTGATCCGTGAGTCTGGCTATGTGCCATCCAAGTCAGCCCAAGCGATGCGGGGAGGCAGTGCCAAGGTAGTAGGTATTATTCTGTCGCGCTTGGATTCACCGTCGGAAAACAAAGCGGTCAGCGGCATTCTCGATGTCATCTACAAGGCTGGTTATGATGCGGTGATCATGGAAAGCCAATTCAGCGCAGAGAAAACCAATGAGCACTTGGCTGTGCTGCAAAAGCGAAATGTTGATGGCGTGATTGTGTTTGGTTTCTCAGGCTGCGATCTGACCAGCATCGAAAAGCTAGGCCACAAAGCGGTGGTTATTGCGACTGATACCGACGCCATTTCCTCGGTGGACTATGACCATCAGGGCTTGATTTCCCTTGCCATGGACAAGCTGGTTGCTAATGGTAAGCAGGCTATCAGTTATATCGGTGTTGATGAATCTGACCGTACCACGGGTTTACTCCGCCTCAATGCTTATCTTGAAAGTTGCCGCAAGCTAGGGATTGAACCTAGTTACCAGACTGGGCAGCTGAGTTATGACAGCGCTTATCAAATTACCGATCAGGTCCTTAGCGCAGGTACAGAAGCGATTGTCTGTGCCAGTGATACCTTGGCAATGGGTGTTGCCAAGCGCTTGCAGGAGCTAGGCCGCACTGATATTCAGGTCTCTGGGGTAGGGGCAACGGATCTGCTGTCTTTCTTATTCCCCAATACGTTCAGTATCGACCCTGGCTACTTTGAAGCGGGTAAAGTCTCTGCCCAATTGTTGATTAAGCAGTTGTCTGGCCAGCAAGAAGTGACTCATCTCATTCAGCAAGCTTCATATTAAAAGGCTGCTTCATCGCTTTAATCAAAACCTCAATCAACCGCAAGCAAGATCTGGATCACTAATTTGCTGTTAATCTATAGGTGTAGGTTGTGAACTGATTCACGAAATGGGAATGTTCCCATTTCCATCAGGGAGCGGATCTGACACTATTTGTTACATCAAGTGGGAACATTCCCATAAGTTTAGAAGTGAACAAAGACAGACAACCCAACACATTCCTATTTTTATAACGATGGACAATCGGCATGAGTAAGATTAACCAACAGCAGATAGAACGTTTGGTCGAGTTAATCGGCGGTAAGGACAACATTGCAAGCGTCAGCCACTGCCTGACCCGTTTGCGCTTTGTATTGGCAGACACAGACAAAGCGCAGATTAAGGAAATTGAAAAACTGAGCATGGTAAAAGGTTGTTTTACCAATGCTGGTCAGTTCCAGGTCGTGATCGGTACCGAAGTTGATCAGGTATATAAAGCACTTAATGAATATACCGGCCAGTCGGGTGCCAGTAAGGAAGAAGCGAAAGTCGCTGCCCGCCAGAACATGAGCTTGCTGGAGCGTGGGATCTCCCACCTTGCTGAAATCTTTGTTCCATTGCTGCCAGCGATTATTACCGGTGGTCTGATCCTCGGTTTCCGTAATGTCATCGGCGACATCAAGATGTTCGATGGCCAAACCCTGACTGAGATCAGCCAGTTCTGGGCAACCGTTCACTCTTTCCTATGGCTGATAGGCGAAGCGATCTTCTTCTTCCTGCCAGTTGGTGTGTGCTGGTCGACAGTGAAGAAACTGGGCGGCACCCCTATTCTGGGTATCGTATTGGGTGTGACACTGGTGTCACCGCAGTTGATGAACGCCTATTTGATAGGTCAGCAATTGCCGGAAGTGTGGGACTTTGGTCTATTCACCATTGAAAAGGTCGGTTATCAGGCTCAGGTCATCCCAGCAATGTTAGCCGGTATTGCCTTGGCACTGATTGAAACCAATCTGAAAAAAGTGATTCCTGCTTACCTGTACCTGGTGATTGTACCATTTGTTTCAATCATTACTGCAGTCATCCTTGCCCATGCATTCATCGGTCCATTTGGCCGTATGCTTGGCGATGGTGTGGGTTACGCGGCACAGGCTGCGATGACGGGTGATTTCGCTATCTTTGGTGCGATGATCTTCGGTTTCCTATATGCCCCACTGGTTATTACAGGTATCCACCACACGACCAACGCTGTTGACTTGCAGCTTATGCAGTCAATGGGTGGTACTCCTATCTGGCCTTTGATTGCTCTATCTAACATTGCTCAGGCTTCAGCGGTTGTTGGCATCATCATTATCAGCAAGAAAGCGAATGAGCGTGAAATCTCGGTACCAGCTGCCATCTCAGCTTATCTAGGTGTTACTGAGCCTGCGATGTACGGTATCAACCTGAAATACAAGTTCCCGATGCTGAGCGCAATGATCGGTTCGGCGATTGCCGCAGCAATTTGTGGTAGCGCAGGCGTGATGGCGAACGGCATCGGTGTCGGCGGTCTACCGGGCATCCTATCTATTCAGCCGCAATACTGGCTGGTGTATTTCATCGCAATGGTTGTTGCTGTTGTGGTACCGATGGCACTGACCTTGTTTATGTACAAGCGTGCTGAAGCAAAAGGTGAACTGAGTGAAGCAACTGCCTAGGTAACTGCCTAGTAATGGGGAAAGCCCTGTGTGATTTGTAGCTGGTCGATTGATTTTTAAGACCAGCTACCTTTTTCTGATTTTTTAAGTGTGCAGGTTATTATGTTGAAAGAGCAACTTGAATGGTGGCGTACCGCTACGATTTACCAGATTTATCCAAAAAGCTTCTGTGACAGTGGCAGCAAGGGAACCGGTGATATTCAAGGGATCATTGCCAAGCTAGACTACCTCAAGACCTTGGGTGTCGATGCGATTTGGCTGACGCCGGTTTACAGCTCGCCAATGATTGATAACGGCTACGATATTTCCGACTACTACAATATCAATCCAGAGTTCGGCACCATGACCGATTTTGATCAATTGCTGGCACAAGCGCATCAGCGTGACATCAAAATTGTCATGGATATTGTCGTAAACCACACCTCGACCGAGCATGCTTGGTTCCAGTCGGCACTGGGTGATAAGAACAGCCCTTACCGTGATTATTACATTTGGAAAGATCCGGTAGACGGCGCTGAGCCAACCAATTGGCAGTCGAAATTCGGTGGCAATGCCTGGGCACTGGACGAGGCTACTGGCCAATATTACTTACACCTGTTTGCCAAAGAACAAGCAGACCTGAACTGGGAAAACCCGAAGGTTCGTGAAGAGGTCAAAGAAGTGATCAGCTTCTGGGCCGACAAAGGTGTCGATGGTTTCCGCCTTGATGTCATTAACTTGATTTCCAAGCAGCAAGACTTCCCGAACGACAACATTGGCGATGGTCGTCGCTTTTATACTGATGGCCCTCGTGTCCATGAATATCTGCAGGAAATCAGCGAAGCCGTGTTCCAGAAATATGGTTCTGTGACAGTAGGCGAGATGTCTTCGACAACACTTGAGCACTGCCAGCAATATTCATCGCTCGATGGCAAAGAGTTGTCGATGGTGTTCAACTTCCATCACTTGAAAGTGGATTACCCTAATGGTGAGAAGTGGACCAAAGCACCGTTTGATTTCCATCAGCTAAAATCGATTTTTAACCACTGGCAGCTTGGCTTGAATGGTAAAGGGTGGGGCGCACTGTTTTGGTGTAACCATGACCAACCACGCGTGGTCAGCCGTTTGGGTGATGATGTGAACTACCGTGTTGAATCTGCCAAAATGCTGGGTGCATCAGTTCATATGATGCAGGGTACCCCGTATATCTTCCAGGGTGAAGAGATCGGCATGACCAACCCAGGTTATACCTCTATTGAGCAATACCGTGATGTGGAAAGTACCAACATGTACGACATCATGGTGAACCAGCAAGGTGTTGGCCATGACGAGATGATGGCGATCCTAGCGCAGAAATCCCGTGATAACTCCCGCACACCGATGCAGTGGGATGACAGTGAATATGCCGGCTTCTCCAAGGCACAGCCTTGGCTGCAAGTGGCAGAGAACTACCCGCAGATCAATGCCAAAGCCGCGGTTGAAGATGAGAACTCCGTATTCCACTTCTACCGTAAGCTGATTCAACTGCGTAAAGACGTTGCCGTGATCACCGAGGGCGATTATACCGATTTGATGCCAGAGCACGATCGTATCTTCTGCTACAAACGTGAATCAGAAAGTCAGATCTTGTTGTGCGTGAACAACTACTATGGCGAAGATGTCGAATGCTTGCTGCCTGAAGGGATAGATGTAGCTAGTGGTCAGTGCTTGCTGTATAACTATACGGAATCGATGAATACTGCTCAGGACAACAACTTCACTCTGAAGCCGTATGAAACTCGTATTATCTTGATTGCCAAGTAAGTAGAGTTGAGATTGAAAAAGCGCCGCATGGCGCTTTTTCTGTATCAGATAGCCTCCCATCATGATGCCATCGCCAGATAACCTTGGGCGTGAGTTGTGTCGGCAGTAACGGCATCTTTGAGCCGGCAGTAGGCCTCGATGCGGGCATTGGCTCTTTCTACTTGGCCCGGTAATGGCCGCGCGGCAGCATAGGGACGGGTGCCCCAATAAAACTGGTAGAAGGTCTCGAAGCAGCGGGCTATACGATTAGGTGTGGATTCTTTGAGGCAACCATCGATGAGCTTCCAGGCAGAGCCTTTGGGTGTAAAGTTAGGCTTAACTTTTGTGAGGTAGTCTTTTATCCATCGGCCACGATCCAAGGGCTTATTTATACAGACACCCAAGGCGGTATGGGATAGTACTGTCATAAGCTCGTCGGTGTTGTGATTAATTTCTTGGTGAGACTCTAAAATATATTTTAAAGGAGTCATTAATCATCCTCTCCTTTATATCTTCCCAGCTGGGAGATATCGTAATTGATAACTTGTTCAAATGTTATTCTTGGTTTTTGCTGTTATTTTTTGATTCAAGCCTTATTGCCACCTTTGCAGCAATGATCAGGAAAACAGCAAAGACGATGATATTGTGAAGAATTGACAGAAAGTCATGAATATTCATATCACAGCGTTCGCCATCATGTGTACTTGAGAATATTCATTGACGGCTATTTCAGATGGCATTTTATCTGTATCTTTTTTATCGAGAATAACCTTAAAGTCTCGGATATCTGGGAAATGTGACTTTAATGACATTCTCGTTAAGTCACTAGCGCGCAGAGGATGACTAGACGAGTAGTGATAATGACCATCAGCGATGTCTACCTGAAAGATAAAGGTGTGTGGGTTTCTTACCGCTCGAATATACACGTTGACATGGGCTGGGAAATAAAAAGCATAAATATTGAGCTCTGTATGCGAGCCTGATTCTTCCAGTACTTGGATATCCCTGATCTCTATCGAGCCTTTGGCTGCAATGTCATGGGAGACTAACAACGCTTCGATGGCATTTTCACGTGACGTTGATAAATCTGCCGTCAGCTCGTACTTACGAGCCTTGATACAAGTGGTGTAGAGTACCGAGTCTTTGGACTCATAGACTTTGACAACAGTGGATTGCATAGTGTTTTCTCGTTGTGGGGAGGAAGAAGCCGTATCACTGAGAATGGCTCCCTCTCTCGTTTCTTGCTCAGTGCACAGATAGTGTAAAGTGCGCTGTTGTTGCTAAGTGCATAGGCTAGTGCTCGTGATTAAACAGCACGGGCAAATTGCGGAAGGCTGGTTCCTTCCTTAGTAAGCGCTAATTGCCAGACACTCAAACTACGGCTGCGGAATGCACCTGCACATGACAGTAGGTAGTATCGCCACATCCGGTAGAATCTATCACCGTATTTTTCAGCAATATTGTCCCAGTTCTTCTCGAAGTTACGGCACCATGCCATTAATGTTTTGTCGTAATCTGGGCCGATGTTGTGCAGATCTTCGATATTGAACATGTGCTCCATTGCATTCCCTAGCTGGGAAATGGATGGGATCACGCCATTAGGGAAGATATATTTATTAATCCATGGATCCGTTTCTGTTTTTGATTCTGGACTACCAATGGTATGGAGCAAGAATAAACCGTCATCTTTAAGGAATCGGTTGGCACAGGTGAAATAATCTTTGTAGTTTTCAGGCCCGACATGCTCAATCATCCCGATTGATACCACACGGTCATAGGTGACTGCTGGAACATATTGACGGTAATCCTGAAGAATAAAGCTGACGGGTAGATTTTTGCGGCGGGCTATTTCCATTCCCAAGGCGGTTTGTTCTTTTGAGAGGGTCAAGCCGTGGCATACCACGCCATAATGCTCGGCAGCGTAGTTCATGAAGCTACCCCAACCACAACCAATATCGAGCACTTTCATCCCTGGCTTCAAACCAAGTTTACGGCATATCAGATCCAGTTTGGCGGTTTGGGCGCTATCAAGATCGAATGACTCTTTCCAATAGGCGCAGGTGTAGGTCATTCGTTCATCGAGCATGTTCTCGAACAAATCGTTGCCAAGATCATAGTGAAAAGGAACGTCTTTGTTGCAGCGCTCTACACTTTGTCGATTGAAGAAATTCACAACTTTCTTTCTACCAAGGTGTGCGCCGAGCAAGAGCTTGGCTTTGACGCTTAATTTATCTTCAAGGTTGTGCTGAGTAATACGGTGGACTAACTCATCTATTCTGTCGCAGTCCCATAAACCTTCCATGTAAGTTTCACCTAACCCCAATGAGCCATCCACGAGGATCCTGTCGAGCGCAGCTTCATCGTGCAGCCTAATATCCCACTCCCTTGTTCCATTAATCTGAATATCGGCTGGGCTTAATAGCTCATTAAAAAGTTTCAAATAAGACATAACTTACCTGCTGAATTTTACATAACAGTGTGAGATTGGAAAGTACCATGATATTGATAATCATGATGTTCATTTTTTCCTAACCTACTATTTAGTAGAACTAACATAAAAACTAAATAATTACTGACTCAATTCAATATAGGTAGCTTTGTCAGTGAATGTTTGCGAATAGTATTTCGCTAACTAATTAATTTATGCATTAATTACTGTTAAATGTATTTTCAAAAATTACATTGTATTTTTGGTGATATTCAGAAAGCAAATGCTACGCTATTGCAACTCCTACCCCTGATAGAGCAAGAGTATAGGGCCGTTGCTTTTCTCTCTAGTGATATCAAAGAATGAAAACTTGCGATAAATAACTTTCAGCACTTTGTACGCTATGCCGAGGTGGTTTCGGCGCGTGGCAAGGATCAAATGCTAGCACAACTCGTCATTTAATCGGCCTGTCTGTTACGGCAGTGGGTAAGAAACAAGAATGGGCAAGACACAAAAAAGGCATCTCTTGAGATGCCCTTTCTATTTACCGGGAGGTTAAGGCCAGTGTTTTATACAGCAGGCACCTGTGAGGCAAGCAACCAAATTGCGAGAACGAAGAAGATGAGTCCCATGAACTTATGTTGGTTGGTACGGAACTTTTCGTTTTTCAGTAGTGGCTGGCCCAGGCTACCGATCATAGTAACGAGGAACAGGTTGAACAAAAGGCCTAGTACGTTCAGTAGCAGGCCAAGCACCAACATTTGTTCGCCAGAAGTCGCCGTGACTTGGGTCGAGACAAATTGCGGCAGGAACAAGACAAAGAAAATTAACGCCTTTGGATTAAGCAGATTACTGATCACCGCGCGGCGGTATAGGGTCTTGGCGACACTATTGCTTTGTGCGACTTCCGGCGCATCGGATGGCTTGGTGCGCATACAGTCCCAGCCCATTTTTAATAGGTAGGCACCGCCAAGCAAACGAAGCACTTGTAAGGCAATAGGGTTCATCGCAATAAGGGCTGAAACCCCCATGGCGGCAAGCAGCGTGAGGATCAATCCAGAAGTTGCATTACCTAGACTGGCGAATACCCCCACCTTTTTACCGTAGCTCAAGCTGGAACTGGCGATCAGCAGCATGTCTGGACCAGGGATCAATAGCAGGGCGATAACAGCGGTCAAATATACAGGTAAAACAGAGAGATCAATCATGGTAATTCGGTGTTTGATTTACAAGGTGCTGGATTCTAGTCCTTTTTGTGGTTGATTTAAACGTATTGATTGTATTTTTTAGTTTGTTTATTTGCTTTGTTGGTGAATTGTTGAATGTTTGTGCTAAGAGGCAAGGCTTATTCGCCATAGCACCAAGGAAGGGCTAAAAAGGAATGTCCGGCATGTGTCCAGATGTTACTCAGTGTAAGGTTGTTTTTAATTATGCTGCTTTTTACTGTCTATGGGACAAATGCATTGCTAATGGTTTTATATGAAAAATCAGTTTTCTAATAGAAAATAGATTAGAAAATGATGTTTTCACTATGGAAAAAGTGACAAACAAACAAGTTTCCACTTAAGCTTTTTAAAAGCTTGACCATTAATAATGGTTATCATTTATATTTTGGGTATAAGGTTATGATTTTAAACAGCTAAGTTTGTTTTTCATATCCCGTTAATACTGTGTTACATTCTTTAATAGTGAGCCAGAATCGGGTTGATAGAGATCATATTTAGCTACCCCTAATTGGTTAATAGTGCCTACAAACTAAAAAGAGGCATTATTAATGACTATCACTAACAAAATTCAGTCTTACTTGTTAAGTAGACGGAAGTTTATGAAGCAGTCAGCGGCGGTTACTGGCGCTGCGGCGACTGCAAGCTCAATGACCCTACCGTTCAAAGCATCCGCGACCGATGCAGCACCAGTTGGCGAAGAGACCATCAAGTACAGTGCTTGTTTGGTAAACTGCGGTAGCCGCTGCCCATTCAAAGTCCATGTCCGTGATGGCGTTGCGGTGAAAATTTCACCTGAAGATGGTGTCGATGAGGCGATTTTCGGCCAGCATCAAATCCGTCCTTGCCTGCGTGGTCGTTCTGCACGTTTCCGTGCCTACAACCCTGACCGTTTGAAGTACCCAATGAAACGTGTCGGCAAACGTGGCGAAGGTAAATTCAAGCGTATCAGTTGGGATGAAGCCACGACGATTCTTGCCAAGGAGCTTTCTCGTGTGATCGAGACATATGGTAATGAAGCGGTGTATTACAACTACGGTTCTGGCCTTACCGGCGGTAACCTGCAAGGGCCTAATACCTGTCGTCGCTTGTTGAATGTGGCGGGTGGTTTCCTAGGTTCACACAACACTTACTCTGAAGCACAGATGAATGCTATCCAGCCTTATGTCTTTGGTCAGGCGGGCAACATCTACGGTACTGAGCAACAAACACTATTCTCTGAAATCAAAAACTCTGATCTTGTGGTGATGTTTGGCCAAAATCTGGCTGAGACACGCATGTCTGGTGGTGGCCAGATTGCTGAGATCTATCATGCCCTTGAGCAGAGCAACGCCAAAGTGATCTTGATTGATCCGCGCCGCACCGACAGTGTGACAGCGTTTGCCAGCGAGTGGTTGCCAATCCGCCCGGGTACTGATGCCGCGCTAGTTGCTGCATTAGGCCATACCCTGATCAAAGAAGATTTGATTGATGAGGAAATGCTCAACCGCTTTTCTGTGGGTTGGGATGAGTCAACTCTGCCGGAGAGTGCGCCAGAGAACAGCTCTTACAAGTCATACATCCTCGGCTTGGGTGCAGATCAGGTTGAGAAAACCCCTGAATGGGCAAGTGAACTGACCGGTATCCCAGCGGTACGTATCAAGCAACTTGCACGTGAAATTGCAGGTGCCAAAGCGGCATGGATCTCCCAAGGCTGGGGTGTTCAGCGTACCCAAACTGGTGAACAAGCTTCTCGCGCCATCATGATGCTACCTATTATGACCGGCCATTTCGGTCGCCATGGCACCAACATTGGTACCTGGGGCGGTAGTGTTCCTTACGTACTATCTGGTCTGGCTCTGCCAAACCCGGTTAAAGCATCTATCCCATGTTTCCTATGGACAGATGCGATTGTGCGCGGCTCGGAAATGACGGCGAAAGCTGATCATGTTCGTGGCGTTGAGAAACTGTCTTCCGATATCAAATTCCTGTGGAACTACGCCAGTAACGTCGCAGGCAACCAGCACTCTGATCTTAACCGTACCCATGAAATCTTGGCGGATGAGTCAAAGCTTGAATTCAACCTGGTGTGGGATAACCACATGACACCGACTGCACGCTATGCCGATCTTCTATTGCCTGACGTGTCGACGATGGAAACGGATGATCTGATTAATAACTCATACCAGTCAGGTGCTTACCATTACATGGTTCGCGTACAGCAGGCGATTGAACCAATGTGGGAAAACCGCCGTGTGTACGATGTACTGACAGAAGTGGCTGAAAAAATGGGTCTCAAGGAAGCCTACACTGAAGGCCGTACTTACGAGCAATGGCTTGAGCATGCCTATGGTCAGGTTCGTAAGAACAATCCGGCGTTGCCTACGTTTGCCGAGACCGATGGTATGGGCGTGGTAGATCGCCGTCTGGCCGATTCGAGCGAGCACATTGCACTGAAAGATTTCCGCGATAACCCTGAAGCTAACCCGCTAAAAACGCCATCAGGCAAAATTGAAATTTACTCTGAAGCGCTCGCTGAGCTCGCCCAAGAGCGTCCGATGCTGGAAGGTGATGATATTTCTCCGATCCCGGTTTACCACCCAGCGGTAGAAGGTATTGAAGATCACGAGATGCTGAAGAAATACCCGCTGCAGCTAACCGGTTTCCATACCAAAGGTCATACCCACTCTACTTATGCATCGGTTGCTCATTTGAAAGAAGTGGCGCCAGATACTGTTTGGATGAACGAAATAGATGCGATGCAGCGCGGTATCAAGCACGGTGACCAGGTTGAGGTATTCAACGATCGTGGCCGTTTGCGTATGCCGGTAAAAGTGACTGCACGCATCATTCCTGGGACGGTTGCTATCCCTGAAGGGGCATGGGCGCAGAAGAACAAGGCCGGTGTCGATGTAGGTGGTTGTATCAATACATTGACCACAATGAGAGCGACGGCGTTGGCGAAAGGCAACCCGCAGCACACAAACCTTGTTGAAATTGAGCGAGTCTAAGGAGAATAACAAATGAAACAATACGGTTTTTTCGTAGACTCAGCGAAGTGTACTGGCTGTAAAACTTGTTCGGTAAGTTGTAAGGACGAGAAGGATCAGGATATCGGTCCTAAATTCCGCCGTGTCTATGAGTACGGTGGCGGTATTTGGAAGAAAGATGGTAATACCTGGACCCAAGATGTCTTCAACTACTATCTATCTATTTCTTGTAACCACTGTGATGAGCCGACCTGTGTCGCGGGCTGCCCAACAGGTGCAATGCACAAGCGTAAGGAAGACGGTTTGGTTGTGGTTAACCAAGATGCCTGTGTAGGTTGCCGCTACTGTGAAATGCGCTGCCCTTATGGCGCGCCGCAGTTCGATGCCGAGAAAAAGGTGATGTCAAAGTGTGATGGCTGTTTCGAGCGCGTTGCCGAAGGTAAGAAGCCGGTATGTGTCGACTCGTGCCCACAGCGTGCATTGGATTTCGATGAAATTCAGGTACTGCGTGAGCGCTACGGCCAGCAGAATGCCATCGCACCGCTGCCAAACCCATCAATGACCAAACCTAACTTGGTTGTTAAAGCTCATGCTGATTCGCGCCCGACAGGGGATTCGACAGGCGCTGTACTGAACCCAGAGGAGATCTAAGCCATGCATGAATTACCATTAGTCTTTTTCACGGTATTCGGCCAGGCTGCAGTGGGTATCTTCCTATTGTCACTGTTGGCTTTCACGACGAAGCAAATCAGTGATGTGCAGCTGAAAACAGCCAACATAGTCGCTGCGGCCCTGCTGTTGGTCGGCTCGGCAATCGGTGGCCTTCACATGGGGCAACCGCTACGTGCATTCAACTTGTTGTTCGGTTTGGGCCGTTCTCCAATGAGTAACGAGATTATTCTGAGTGGCTTGTTTATGGCATGTGCGGCTGCGACCGTTGCGTTGAGCTTCATGCCGGGGAAAGAGTCTTTGTATAAACTGGCTAACAAAGCGACAGTATTAGCTGGTTTGCTTTTCGCTTGGTCTATCCCTCAGGTATACCAGTTGGCAACAGTGGCAAGTTGGGATACTGCCCATACTTCACTGCAGATGTGGCTAACGGTGTTGGTTGCCGGTGGTGCGTTTGCCCTGATGCTGGGTGCTCACAAGTTGGGTTTTGCAACCTTGGCTGTCGGTGCGCTGGTATCGCTTGCGGCGAAGCCTGATTATATCGGTTTTGTTACTCAGGCCGCACCTGAGCTGGCAGTAAACCAATATAGCCTGTGGGGCGCACAAGCTGTGGCATTGTTGGTTGCTGTACTGATTGGCTGTGGTATCTTCAGCCAAAAGGGAGCGGCTAAACCATTGTTGATTGCTGGTGCGGGTGTCATGCTGGTTGGTGAACTGATTGGCCGCATTGCCTTCTATAACCTGTGGGCAATCCCGATGTAAGCGGATGCTTTTACTGCCCACTTCTTAAATAGGGGAGTGGGCAGTAACAAACATAGAGTAGTGTTACTGATGACAACAGCCAGGTAAAAATTGATGATCACCCTTGTACCTAGGATCCTAGGTTTTCTGTTCTATTATTCTCCTTCCCACCCTTCGGTTGAGGCTATTCTTCCTGCCCTTTGCGATCTCCCTGAGCAGTTTGAACCCAAGCATCAAGAAAAAGTTCGAACCCTCGTGCAAGAAATGGCAGGCCAAATTCAAGACAGCGCAAAGCATGATGAGTTAGCTGGAGAGTTCAGTTTATTGTTCGAAGGGCTTGGGGAAATGCCTGCGCCACCGTGGGGCTCGGTCTACCTCGACAAAGAAAGTATTGTGATGGGGGAGTCTACCGTTGAGTATCGCCGTTTCCTGGCAAGCAACGGTATTGCCCTCGATACCCATATGCGAGAGCCAGATGATCAATTTGGTTTGATGCTATTGGCCTTTGCGCAGTTTATGGAATCTGAGAAATTTGATGCCAGCGCCGTACTGCTAGAGCAGCACCTATTGCCGTGGGCATTGCGCTACCTTGAGGTTTTGCAACAGGTGGAAGGGATATCGCCGTTCTATCCAAACCTTGCCAAGGTCGCACATTTATATCTCACTTCTTTGGTTGAAGAATTGGAGTTATCGCCAGCCGAGAAGCCTTTATACAAATAAGATGATTGGATTTGGATATCATCATCCAGTGCTAAAACCGGGCTACGCTCGGTTTTTTGCTTTTTGCCTTACTGAAGGGAACAACCTGTGACAACGATTTGTATCAAGCAGAACCAACTACCGTCTCTATTGTCGTTATTGGCCAAGGCTATGCTGAAGAAGGGAAGGGAGCCTTTGCCATCGATAAATATTACCATCGATGGTTTTACTTTTGATAGAGATAACGTTAATCGCTATAACACATGCTGTGGTTTGCCTCAGGATCGGT
This sequence comes from Photobacterium rosenbergii, assembly GCF_003026455.1. Taxonomy (GTDB): domain Bacteria; phylum Pseudomonadota; class Gammaproteobacteria; order Enterobacterales; family Vibrionaceae; genus Photobacterium; species Photobacterium rosenbergii. Next base: position 28,786 of record NZ_PYMB01000015.1, on the reverse strand, counting down.
TACCTCTTCCTTATTTGTTTGTGGCCACCCAACCCGCCCAGTTGCTGTTACTTACCCATCCTTCTGTTTCTTTAAAACTGCTGGGTATGATCCACACCCATGTCAGCTTCCATCAACAAACACCATTGCAAATCGGTAAGGCCTATGACTTCACGCTGGGTGTCATTCAATGCATTCAAACCGACAAAGGCTTGGAGATTGAGCTTGAAGGACGTTTTACACTTGATAGCGTTTACCTGGCGAGTTATCGCAGCCGTTGCTTGTTGCGAGATAAGCTACCTACAAATGACCGGAAAAAAACAACCGACGCGACAGGTGATGAAGGGGGACAATCGCTTGCTTGGACCAAGCGGGACAAACTCACGCTGACACCTCAAATAGCGAGGGGTTATGCAGCCGTTTCCGGCGATTACAATCCCATCCACCTTCATTGGCTAACAGCAAAACCGTTCGGCTTTAAAGCACCGATTATTCACGGTATGTACTCAGTCGCAAAGATGTTTGCAGCCATTGACTCTACAGTAAATCAGGTTGAGTTTACTTTCCGCCGTCCGGCCTTTTTACCTTCCATCGCTGAGTTGGAGGTTAGGGAGGGGGAATTAAGGTTGATCAACAGTGAAGGTAAGCCTTTGGTAGAGGGACATTACTGCTGAACCTAGGTAGCACTCGAGCCGCTTGGTATTTATAACCTGACATTTATAAATAGTTACGTTTATGAGTGAGTTAGCAGATTCTGTTAGGACAGTTTTTCGCTATTATATCGCCCTAATAATCAATAAACCCAAGTACCAAGCTTGGGGTATCAAAGGAAAGTAGCATGGATATTCAGCGAATTAACCCGACCAAGCGATGGTCTGATGTGACGGTATTTAATGGTATTGCACATTTTGTAGAAGTGGCAGAGCAAGATACCAGCGCCGATATGACCGGTCAGGTTAACCAGATTTTTGCCCAGGCCGAAGAGATGTTGGCCAGTGTGGGTAGTGATAAATCCCGGCTGTTGTCTGTGACTATCTACGTCACTGATTTTGCCAATTTTGATGCATTGAACACCGCTTGGGAGGCGTGGCTACCAGAGGGCTGTGCACCAAGCCGGGCTTGTGTCAAAGTGGAACTCGCTGACCCTAACCTGTTGGTCGAAATGGCGTTTGTGGCAGCGGCTAGCTAATATTTCCGCTTGGCGCTAAAACAAATTTATCTTTTTGTTATGCAATGAGCCATGATGGTGTTGTACGGTATTTTCACTGGATAACATCATGTTGAATTTTAATATGGAGGACGCAAGCCAAGTGTGTGTTGGCGCATTTGCCCTTGCTGTCCCTATTTCCTTTTCTGAAGAAGCATGGCGGTTAGGTGAAACCTTGCCCACGCCAAATTTAGTCATGCTGTTTTGCTTAGCCGTGTTTTTCCTCGGTGTCTTTACCTACGAAAGTGTCTTTCAAGGGAACGTAAAGCACCGGTTGGCCGGTTTTGTCTTTCGCATTGTCATCGCTTACCTCATTACCGCTATTGTGGTTTCCCTCATCTTGCTCGCCTTGGATAAGCTTCCCTTAGTGTCTGACCCTGTGACATCGTTCAAGCGCATTATCGTCATCGCTATGCCAGCGTCTATGGGGGCTATCGTCGTCGACAGCTTCGATAAAGAATAAAAAAACGCCATCACAACCATTGCATAAAGAAAGTGGTTAGTGATGGCGCTTATCTTCTTTGTTTACTAATTAGGCTGTTTTTCCATTCTCAGCCTGAGACGATTCATTGGTCCTTGCCGCTAGTTTATTGGCCAATGAATGAAGCTCGGGCAACATGCGTTGGATAAGGTGTAATTGTTGCAACACCATACGGGCCGAAGTGGAATCCTCATCGCGCCACAGCGAAAGGCGTTGATCCAGCTCGCTATCCGATTCCGGTGCCTGAGCACAGTGGTTGCCAGCCAACTGGGCGGCCAAGCAGTCTAAGTGCTGGTGGATCTGCCGGTGGGCCTGAGAGACCAAGTGGTGGGTGCTCTCGTCCTCTAGTTGAGTACGGTGGGCACCTAGGGCCGAGATATAGCTCAGCATGGCATGGTTCAGTGTCAAGAAGCGGAAGCTCTCGTCCGTGGCCATGCGGTAACGGCCGGGCTCCAGCAGCATGTTGCTGATTGCGGTGCTGAGCTGGGCATCGGTATTGTGCGCATCGCGGCGGGCAATACGGTAATTCAAACTGTCTTTTTTACCGATCCGGTACTGGCCAATTATTTGCGCCAGATAGTCACGGTTGGTCTCTATGGCTGTCGCCATTACCTTATGGAGGCGACGGGCTTGCCAATCTGGCAGGATGAAGCTCACCGCTAATACCGCAAGTAAACAGCCGAGTAGGGTATCGCCGAGACGCGGCAATATGACCGCAAAGCCTTCGCCAAGTTGGTTGAAACAGAACAGCACCAGCAAGGTAATGAACATAGTCGCTACGCCGTAGTTGGCGGTACGGAAGGCAAAGAACATCACACCGGTAAAGACCATCAGTACCAATTGGCCTTCTTGTCCCGGGAACAGGTACAACAAGGGCATACCAATCAGCAAACCGGCTAAGGTGCCAATTACCCTTTGTTTAAGCCTTTGGCGGGTTGCACTGTAATTAGGCTGGCAGACAAACAGGGTGGTTAGCAATATCCAGTATCCCCGTTCTAAATCTAAACCGAGAATGATGCCATAACCCACGGTCAGCGCTATAGCCATACGCAATGCATGCCGGAACAACATCGAGCTTGGATCAAGCTGGGCACGGATACGCTGCCAGCGCTCTTTCATGCTGCGCGCTTCGGTGTCTGACAGCTCATTATCACGGGCGCTGTCGGTGGCCGATACATCCGGGTTACTGACATTAGATAGCTGGCGCTCTACCGTAGCAAGGTTGTTGAACAGGTATTCCAACTGGTTGATAAACACCCGGCGCTTGGGGTCATTTTGGCTCTTGAGATAAAACAGGGACTCTTGTAGTTCATCCAGAGCTTTTACGCTCTCGATACCATGGCTGTAAGATTTTCCCATTGCCAAGGCGTGGGAAATTTCCCGGCAGGCTTTAGCTTGTTGGGTAAGTAGGCGCTGGAAACGGAACAGGACATCACTGCGCTGGAACTCAGCGGCCAAGTCTTGGTAGCGATAGTGGGAAGAGCTGGCCCGCTCGTGGATATCTTGCACCAAGAAATAGATCTTGAGGAATTTGTCGCCTGTTTCATTTGGGTGGCCGCGGCGGGCACGGTGAAGCAAGGTTGATTTGGCATCATTCAGTGCACTGACAACCTTGGCATTCTTGGTTGCAGCTTGCAGGCGTAGAGGCTGCGGGACAAGATCAGCAACCGGTTCGAATAGTTGGCTCTTGCTATCGAGGTAGCAGGCCAGTTCGGTAAAGACTTTAGACAGGCTTTGTTGAACAGGTTGGTTTGGCCACAATACCTGCCAGCTAAGTGATAGCAGCCCGTACCAGGTTGCGCCGCCAAGCAGTAACATTGGTTGGTACCACAAATTCGGACTTTGCGCGGCTCCCAGCATGGTGTATACCGCCAGCAACAAAGAAGCAAACGCGATGCTAGCGTAACGTGCCCCCATCGAGCCCAACATGATAAAGCCAAAGGTCGAAGTAAATAACCCAATAGCAAACAACGGTGGGTAAGGGAATAGGATTTCAATCGAGAAAGAGGCAAGAACGAAACAAAGCAGGGTGGTGATGAGAGCTTTGATACGTCCGGTTAAATTATCATCCGTTTCGGCGAGCGCAGAGGCAATGATCCCCAAGACTAAAGGCGTGACTTCAGTGGTAGCCTCTAGGTACCAGCAGGGGAGAGCAACCCCAACCAAGGCGATAAGTACACGTATGCTGTAGTTTATCCGGTCGTTTGCCCAGTAACGACGCAAGGTTAATTGTAAGCGGCTATTTGTCATTGTTTTTATGGTCTTCCTAGTGAAGCGCTAAAGATAGCAAACTTCAGTTCGCAAGCGTTATTAATCCACATAAAAAACGCAGTTATAGGGTTTGTGCAGGCATTTCTAGGTTGATTTTTGTTCGTGTTGGTCTGGAAATGAATATTTACCAGAGGGTTGCTGCTTAATTTAACCAACGCAACTCACAGTTTTTGCCTTGTGTAAATTGGCAACAACTCGCTGTAAAAGTCTCCGCAAAATAATAACATGCACAAATTAATTGGCAGAAAATTTACGCAAATTATTTTTTGGACGCTAGGGTATATCTATAGAACTTGATACTCTTAGGTCCAAGTCGTTTTTTCGTTAATAGGCTACACAATGTCTAATAACGCGCGCAAAAGCTAGCGTAGTAGCAGAAGTAAGTTGAGTGTTGGTGACAGAATGCGTTTGACAGCAGGGTGGTTGGCCCAATGGCTCGCCCAAGGTGATTATTGCAGTATTGCTCTCGGTGAAAATTGTTTGGTGCTTGATAGCCAGACAGAAACAGAAGAAATTCCCTTTGATGAATGGGATGGCGCTATAGATGTCCATCGTGGCGTATTATGGGGCAGTTTTGAATTAACCTCTGCTGATCAGGAATACTGCTGGACGGTACATGGTTTGCCTTGGCGGCAATGTAAGGCGTTTGCCAACATGTTACTTGAAGCTTATCGAAACTGGGCGCAGGGCCGGGTAGAAAAGCTTGATAACCTGTTGCCAGAAATGCTCACTCGTATTGATAGCTATGCTGAGGCTGATGGCTACCTGCGAGAATCCTCCCACCGCCAATTACACCGTTATCTCGAAAACTCCTTAGCTTCGACTGGCTTGACCCGTGAACTGGCGGGATCTTTCCGTCCATTGGCGTTTGAGAAAGTGGAGCCTTGGCTAGAAGGTAACCAAGACTGGGTAGAAGAAGCTAACAGCCAATGGTTGGAAAAAGAAACCGAAAAGTGGTCATCATGGTTCGATAAGTTTGAATCATCGCCGTTAAACCCTTCCCAGCGTGAAGCCGTTTTGATCAATCAGGATCATAACCTAGTACTGGCAGGCGCCGGGACCGGTAAAACCAGCGTGCTGGTGGCCCGTGCCGCTTACTTAATTGCAAATCAGCAATGCCAGCCAGAAGAAATCCTGATGTTGGCCTTTGGCCGCAAAGCCGCTGAAGAGATGAGTGAGCGCTTGGGCGCGAAAGTCAGCGACCGTATCAAGGTGGCAACCTTCCACAGTTTGGGCACCCAAATTATCAAAGCGGTAGAGAGTGAGATGCCGAGTGTATCGCCTGTCACGCTGGATGAGAAAGAGCGTGCCAAGTGGATTGCTCAGGTGTTGACCGAGCAATGGGAAACCGCCGCTTCTGCCAAGCGTTGGCAAAAACACCTCACCCAATGGCGTATTCCTGGCTTCAAAGCCGAAAACTCCATGGAGAAGCAGGCCAAGAGTGAACAACTAGCGGCTTGGGTATGGCGTCATATTGAACTCATTGGCCAGCGGGGCGCGAACAAGTCGCAGTTGGTTGAAAGCATTGAAAAGCATGACAATGAATCGGCTCGTGCCCGGATGAAGAGTGAGTTGGCCCTGCTGTGGCCTTGCTACCGTGCTTATGAGCAACACCTCAAAGCCAACAAGCAGATTGATTTCAATACCATGATCCAAAGGGCAACGGAATATGTCAAAGAGGGCAAGTTTACGCCACCTTGGCAGTTTGTCATGGTTGATGAATACCAGGATATTTCCCCGCACCGTTTGGCGCTTATTGAAGCGCTTTGCCATGCCGGAGAGAAAGACAACAGACCAACTTTGTTTGCGGTCGGTGATGACTGGCAGGCTATCTATCGCTTCGCGGGCGCAGATGTGAACCTGACTACAGGTTTCGAGCAACGCTTCGGTGCCAGCCATATCACTGAGCTCGATACTACGTATCGCTTTAATAGCATGATCGGTGAAGTGGCGAATGCCTTTATCCAGCAGAACCCGAACCAGCTGAAAAAAGATCTCACTAGTTTCAAGAAACAGAAGCGAAAAGCGGTGACCTTGCTATGTCAGGACTTGATTGATCAGGAACTGGCGCAGCTTGCCTCACAACAAAAAGGTGAAGTGACCACCTTGCTGCTTGGCCGCAATAACAACCAGCGTCCTGAAAAGCTTAAGCAATGGCAGGAGAAATGGCCGCACCTTGGCATTAACTTTATGACCTGCCATGCGAGCAAGGGCCGAGAAGCCGACTTTGTGTTTGTTCTCGATGTAAACCGTGGTGTATTCCCAGCACCAGATCGTGATACAGGGCTGGCTGCTTGCCTTCAGGCGCGAGGCGAAAGCTTCACCGATGCCGAAGAGCGCCGCCTGTTCTATGTTGCGCTTACCCGTGCCAAGAAGCATGTTTGGGTCTGCGCCGAGCCGCAAAAGCCCTCGACGTTCGTTAATGAATTGATTGATGACGGCTACCCGGTGATGAACAAGATTAAGCGGGTGAAAGCGAAGCAGAAATAATCTGTTATCTATTTCAGGAATAACTAACTAGGCTAGCTCTTTGAGCTGGCCTTTTTCGTTTTCTCTATAAGGAGTTTGTTTTAGGTTGATCTTACAGCGAACAACCATCGTTACTTTTCTTTTTGAGGAGAGTAACGATGACAATGCCATTAAGTAAACTTGAAAAGTATTTCTATATCGATAAGTTAGTGATCCACTCGCTGGATTTATCTTTGTATCAAGTGTCGGTCGTTATCGATGATGAAGAGCACTATGTCACAGATGATAAGGGACAATTTCTACGGGCGTTTTCCATTGTCGAGTTACAAAAGCAATGTCGAAAACTGAAGGCGAAACAACAAGTGCTTCGCCAACAGAGTGCTTACGATGAAATGGTGGGGCAGCCTAGCCGGGACAGCTCTAACCTGCTTGAAGTCCCATTGAAAGACAACAAGCTCTATTGACCAAACCTTACCAAGCGAAGGTCTGAATGACGTTCTGCTTGGTGATTGGGTTGTGGGCAATATCTTGGTTGATTTTATCCAAGAACGGTTGCCTTGCTGCTGGCAGCATCCCACGCATCGGTGAGATGTTGTTGCCGTGGTCGCCCCAATAGTAGCAAGGGAAATCTTCCAAGTTTTCCAGCAAGTACTTTTCCTCTTCCAAGATCTGCAAGGGCGTTGGCAGGGTAAATTCACCACGGTGGATTTCCCTTTCTAGCTCTGAACCCGGCTGTACAGCCAGCGCCATTGGAGCTATCGCATCCGGCTGCATGATATTGAGCAAACTAGTGGTATTGATTGCGTGCTCAATCGAGCGTTCTTTGCCACCAAGGCCGAAGATAAAAGAGGCTAGCACTTTGATCTCGGCTTCTCTTGCCATCGCCATACCTTCTATGGCGTGCTCGCGGGTCATGCGCTTTTTGATCTTCTCCAGAACAATAGGATCGCCTGATTCCAAACCAGAATAAGCCATGCTCAAGCCCGCTGATTTCATCTCTTTTAATTCGCTGATACTTTTACGGCGGAAGTCATTGAAGCCGGAGTATAGTGAGATATTCTTGATCTCCGGGAATGTCGCTTTGATTTTGTCCAAAATCTTGAGCAGCATTTCGGTCCGGATTGCCATTACATTACCGTCTACAAGGAATATTGATTCAACACGAGGGTAGATAAGGCGCGCTTCTTCTATATCACGGAAGATGCCTTCAATATCCCTGACTTTGAACCGCTTATCGTCAAACATGGTGCAGAAAGTACATTGGTTGTTACTGCATCCCAGCGTGGTTTGGATCAGTACGCTCTCGGCCTCCATCCAAGGACGATAAATTTTACCTTCGTAGTGCATAGGGCACTCCTTGAAACGAATCGGAATTGATGCGGTGCAGTCTAGCGGCGAGAGAGGTTGTTGATAACTGGCAGCATCGTGAAATCAGTCTTAATGCAAAATTAATAATGGCGAGATTATTAAGAAAATCTTAAAACTCATTCGTCCCCAATCGGAATTATCATTTCACCAGCGCCGAATATACTTATCACCATCAGTTTCGCATTCAATAAAGAGGTTATTCCCATGAAAGCAATGGTTATTCGTGAATTTGGTGGTGTTGAAGGTTTCGAGCAAGCAGAAGTTGCAAAGCCAGGAGTAAAAGCTGGGCATGTTTTGGTTCGTATTGCTTCAACCAGCGTCAACACAATCGACATGATGATCCGCGAAATGGGTGAGGGCCTGCCGTTTTCGCCGCAAGCACCGGCTGTTTTGGGGATGGACTTTGCTGGCGTTGTAGAAGCCGTTGGTGAGGGTATCACTGAATTTAAGGCTGGTGATGAAGTCTTCGGTTGTGCGGGTGGTTTGGGCGATCTGCCTGGAACACTGGCCGAATATATCTTGGCAGATGTTAATTTGATTGCCCATAAGCCTAAGAACCTGTCGATGACAGAAGCTGCAGCGCTTCCATTAGTGGGTATTACCGCCTTTGAAGGCCTCCAGCGTGCAGGTATCTCACAAGGGCAAAAAGTGCTGGTGCATGGCGCTGCTGGTGGTGTAGGTCATGTTGCGGTTCAATTAGCACGTCATTTCGGTGCAGAGGTGTACGGTACGGGTAGTGCTGGCGAGCAAGCCGAGTTGATTGAAGACTTAGGTGCAACGGCGATTGATTTCAAAGCAGAGTCGGTAGCGGATTATGTCGCCAAGCATACCGGCGGCGAAGGCTTCGATGTGATCTTTGACTCTGTTGGCGGTGCGAATCTTAATAACTCTATTGAGGCAGCAAAACTCAATGGCCAGATCGCCACAACACTGTCTTTCCTTGAATTGGATCTTTCGATGGTTCACATGAAAGGACTGTCGTTGCATGTCGTCTTCATGTTGATCCCGATGATCCATAACAAAGGGCGTGAAGAGCACGGTAAGATCTTGGAAGCTCTGGCTAAAATCGCTGAAGCAGGTGAACTCAAGCCTGTCATTGACAGCCAGCGATTTGCCCTTAATGAAGTTGCCGACGCGCACAATCGCCTTGCAAGCGGTCAGGCGATAGGCAAGGTGATGATTGATATCGCTTAAGGCGAACACTTAAGCCGTTTTAAAGGCTCGCCATGGGCGGGCCTTTTTCACTATGTTTTATCTCTTCTGTCCTGATGGGCATTTTTCTTGTTATAGCCATATCTAGAGGTCGCAGATATGTTGTCTGTCTCACCGACTCTTAAATTGATCATAAGCAGGACGCTTCCCCTCACAGTAGGGCTGTTTGCCATTATGTTGGTTCAGTTGGTGGATTCGATTTTTATCGGGTTACTAGGGCTTGATGAACTAGCTGTGCATGGCATGACACTGCCTTATCAGACGGTATTTGTCGGGCTGCAGGTAGGGATTGGCGTGGCAGCAACGTCAATCATTGCCAGGCTGCTGGGCCAGAGACAGAGGGAAAAAGCTGCACTGGTAGCCACTGTCTCAGTCACCTTCGGACTGGTGTTGATTGCATTGGTCTGTTTATTGTTCTGGCTGTGCCGTGACGTGGCTTTCTCGCTGTTCATTGCTGAGGGCACAACACCTGAGCAAGCCAATTTGCTCGGGGATCTTTTCAATCATTATTGGCCAGTATGGTTGTTGAGTGCTTTTTCCATAGCCATGCTGTATTTGGCGACATGCATTTACCGCTCTTACGGTGATAGCAAAACGACCGGCACAATGTTTGTCATTGCCAGTGTCATTAACCTAATACTCGATCCGCTACTAATGTTTGTTTTGGATATGGGGCTTGCCGGTGCGGCATTGGCAACGACGCTGGGCTACAGCAGTACAGCACTCTATATGTACCTCAAAGCAAGAGGCAAGCATTGGTTTTCACCGCTTGGTTTCAGCCGCTCGACATGTCATGCATTGACTGAATTAGTCAATACCGCGTTAGTGACTACGGCTAATCAGATTTTACCGGCAGTAAGTGCGTTTATCGTTATGCTTCTAATTGCTAAGAACGGCCCTGACACATTGGCATTCTGGAGCTTACTCACCCGCTTTGAAAGCTTTGTGATTGTCTTCACCCTAGCCTTGACCATGTCTGTACCACCATTGGTAGGCCGTTATTTGGGTGAGGGCCGATGGGATAAAATCACAGACTTACTGATGGTAACAGCCAAGTTTATAGTCCTGTTCCATTTGGCTACGGCCACTATGTTGGTTCTGGCTTCACCCGCAGTGATCCCGTTGCTCAGCCAGCAAGCGAATATACAGTCGTGGTTTGGCATTGCTTTGTTGGTACTGCCATTTAGCTATGGGCCACTTGGGCTTTGTATGGTGGCGGTGTCTGCCTTCAATGCACTCGGGATGCCCAAACAGGCATTGCTGGTGACATTTGCCCGCCTTTTCCTTCTTTTTGTACCAGCGATTTGGCTGGGGGGATTGAGTGGCAACGTTACCCATATTGTTATTGCGGCAGCGATAGCCAATGTCTTGGCTGGTGTTGTGGCATCGGTATCGATTTGGCAAGCAGCGATTAAGCATAACCGTAACAGGCAACCTCATAACAGGATTCCCCAGACTGGCGAGGTTGTTGTAAGCTAATAAAACCTAAGTGGATTTGGTTGCGATTAATGAATATTGAACACCTGCGGCTCTTTGTCAGGCTCGCCTCTACCCATAATATCAGTCAGGCTGGGCAGGAACTCGGCCTATCACCGCCAGTTGCCAGTATGCATATCAGCAAGCTCGAAGAAAGCCTCGGAGCACGTTTGGTCCACCGAACAACTCGTAAGGTGTCGTTGACCGAAGAGGGCATGGCGTTTCTTCCTCATGCCGAAGAGGTACTGCAAAGTGTGGATGCGGCTCGAGCATCTGTTGGTAGTGCGGCAGGGGGACTACCGCAGGGGACGTTGCGAATTACCGCTCCGGCTTCATTTGGCCGAATGCACCTTATACCAGCACTGAAAGGGTTTTTAGCTCAATATCCCGACCTTTCTGTCGATATCAGGCTGACCGATTCTATTATCGACTTGGTGGAAGGGGGCTTTGATGTCGCTATCAGAAATGCCGAACTACAGGATTCGAGTTTGATTGCTCGTAAGCTAGCCGTTGATAAGCGTATCATGTGTGCCTCACCGGATTATCTCTCGGCTTACGGCACACCTTCCTCGCCGCAGGATCTCAAAAACCATCTCTGCATTAACCAGGTAGGGCTAGAAGGCTGGAGCTTCACCACACCAGATGGCGTGCAGAATATAAAGATCAAAGGCAATATCAGGGTTGATCATGGCGAAGCGGTAAGGGATGCCTGTGCCAATGGAATGGGGATTGCGATGTGCGCAACCTGGATCGCCTATGAGCACTTGAAACGAGGCGAGTTGGTTCAGGTACTCGAAGATTATCCGCTGGTGGATGAAGCCGCACTTTGGGCTATTTACCCCAGTTCACGGCTACTTGCGCCGAAAGTGCGGGCATTTGTCGACTATTTTGCCCAGCACTTCGGTACTCCACCATATTGGGACCTCGAATTGGACAGCTAGCGAAAATTAAACAGTTCAGTATGGAAGTGCTTCATATCAAACTGCAGACTTTCTAGCTGTTGTTTCAGCGCGTTACCAAAAGATGTCGGCCCACAAAACCAGATACTGCTATTTTGTAGGTTATTAGCACGCTGCCGGATATCATCGACGGTCAAGAAACGGTGCAACCTATTGTCAATGACATGAAAATCCACATTGGTTCCGTAGGTTGCTGATTCCAAATCACGGATAAGTTGTGGTGATGGATACTCGGTGCAATAGTAGAAAAGGACAGGATCACGGCTGTTAAGTGATTGCAATTCTTCCAATCTTGCTTTGAACGCAGCGCAACCAATCCCGCCTGCAACCCAGATTTGTGGCTTGTTGTCATTGAAATCAAAGTGCCCGTACGGGCCTTCCACTGTTACGTTTTCGCCTATTTCTAACCTTTGGTGAATGGTCGATGTGAAGTCACCCAAGGCCTTTATCAAGAATTGGACTCTGGTCTCTTGGCCTTTGTTTATTTGGCTACCTCCAGCCGAAGTAATAGTAAATGGGTGCGGCTCTTCGCCTGTCAGGGTTAAAAAGGCAAACTGCCCTGAGCTATGGCCGGGCCACTTCGGTACTTCGATATCGATAAGCGTGGTCTTATTTAGCTCATCAAAATGAAAGCCTCTGATGACCCCTTGATGTTGCTGACGCCTACCAATTAGACCAAACAGGCTGAATAGGGCACCGACTACCCCTAGCACAACGGTACCGATGACGACGGGGGTGATCAGGTTATCCCAATACGCATTCTTGAGTAATACCAGTGAATGATAGGCAATAAACAAATAAGCGACTGCCATCAGTTTATGAATCACCTTGAACCGCTTGTATTTAATCGGGGCAAAAAGGGCAACCAAGGTCAGTGCGATAAACAAATATAGCGCCCATTCACCAATGGATTCTGCCCCCCCTCGGAGGCTGTGGATGGTGGCATAGAAAGAGTCTGGGTTAATTGTTAGGTTGGGTTTCGCTCCCCGTTCCATTAGGCCATAGCTGACCAATTGCTTTGGAACGATGGCAAGCAGCCAGTGGATGGCACCAAATACAACGGCGTAAATACCCAGCCACTTATGTAAGCGGTATGATTTATCGAGGCCGGAAGTCAGTCTCTCAATAAATGGTAGGCGCAAGGCAAGTACCATGACCATGGTTAATAATAGGGTTGAGATGATCCCTGTGATCTGGATGAGAGAGCTTCGCCATTGCATAAACGTGGCGTTATCGAGCAAATTGGGTTCAGCCACCAACCAGACAAGGGCACATAGGAAGATAATTCCTACTGAGGTGATATAGAGTTTTTTCATAGTATAAGCTCCCGTTGAGCTTATACATTACCGCGCTGAATGTAACGTGATGCCAATATAAGTAAAAGTGTGTAAATAGTGTTCAGGTAGGGTATAGGCCTCCCCCTAAAGTAACCGCAAGATCGCTTTAGAGGAAGGTAATAGACATCATGTCGCTACTTACTGAGCAGCTTGTAGTGGATGGCAATTTTCAGCAGTGCGGTTGCGAATGATATACCTCAACCTTAGCAGCATAAACATCGCGGCGACGGTCAAGCCAGTGACAATCCCCACCCAGAAGCCAGTTTCGCCCATGGCAGGTACTATCTTGTCTGTTAGGCCCATCACCATACCCAAAGGCAGTGCTAAGCCCCAGTAAGCAGTGATAGCTAAAATCATCGGCACTTTGGTATCTTTGTAGCCACGTAGCGCGCCATTGGCAGAGGTTTGCAGTGCGTCGCTAAACTGGTACACCGCAGTATAGATCAGCAGAGTCGCAGCCGTTGCACTAACCACAGGATCCGTGGTGTACAGGCGGATGATCCAGTCTGGGAACAACAAGAAGAAGCTCACAGACACCATAGATAGCATGCCGGCAACGGCGATGCCGAACAGGCTACGTTCCTTAGCCCCTTGCTCGTTTTTAGCCCCAAGTGCATGGCCGACCCGGATAGTGATACCAAATGATAGGCTCATCGGGATCATATAGGTCATGCTGGAAATATTAAGGGCAATCTGCGCTGCCGCAACATTTTCAGCACCGATACGACCAATTAGCAGGGCAATAACCGCAAAGATACTGCCGCATACCGCGATGTTCATACCAATAGGCACACCCAGTTTCAGTAGGTGCAAGCAATCCTGAACCCGAGGTTTGATATCCGCGAAGTGGATGATTTTCTTATAGTGATGGTGCCCCTTGATGTAGGAATACAGCAGTCCGGACATCACCCAGTAAACGATACTGGTTGCCCATCCACAGCCGACAGCACCAAGTGCTGGGAAGCCGAACTTGCCATAAATCAAGACATAGTTGATTGGGATGTTCAGCAATAACCCGATGACAGACACTAGCATCGGAGCTCGGGTATTGTTCATCCCCTCACAGAAGCCGTTTAGGGTATAGAACAGGGCGATCCCCGGCACACCAAAGGCCAGAGCCAGCACATAATCGCCAGCAATTGGAATGATCTCAGGTGCAACACCGATAGCATTGAGAATATTGCCACCTTGAGAAAGGTAGATGATCAGTAGACTGCTGACCAACGCGGCTACCCATATCATCTGGATAAACTCGATACGTACCTTATCGAGCTCATTGGCGCCACGATGGAAAGCCACTACAGGCGTCAGTGCCATTATGATACCGCGGAGCAGCAGGGATACTGGCAACCAAAGGCTGGTACCTAGTGCGATAGCCGCAAGGTCGGCAGCGCTGACTTGGCCTGCCATGGTGGTATCAACGAAACCCATCGCCTGTGTGGCCAACTGGGTCATGATAATAGGAATCGACAGGTGCAGCAGCGAGCCGGATTCACGGGTAAAACGGGAAAAAAGTGACGAGCTCGGTTGAGCGCGATTTACGGTTTGATTTTGCATGGGGTATAGATAACACCTATATAAATGCACCAATGGAAGCAGGATGGCGGGTGTGCATTTTAGGGTGTGCCTTTCGAGGCGGGGGGAATATATCCAGCCAGTGCATAAAGTGCAAGGCTGGATATGTAAGTGGGTATTGAATAATGCGGTTTAACCCTGCCAAGCCACCAGAATTACGCCGAGGGTGATCAGGGCGACCCCCATCCAGTTTACCGAGCTGAGATTCTCGCTCAGGAACATCACGCCAAAAACGGCCACCATCACCACACTAAGTTTATCGACTGGGGCAACCTGCGAGGCTTGGCCATAGCTCATGGCACGGAAGTAACATAGCCATGAGGCCCCGGTTGCTAATCCGGATAACACTAAAAACACCAAGCCTTTGGTCGATATGGTATCAAGCGACTGGAATTGCTTGGTAAAGAAAGCGATGCCGCCGACCATTACCAGAATGACGCAGGTACGGATAAAAGTAGCGAAATCTGAGTTGATATTGCTGACGCCGAGTTTGGTCAGAATTGCCGTCAGGGCCGCGAAAATAGCGGATAAAATGGCCCAAAATAGCCAAGATGTTTGCAGCATGTTTTTCTCTTTAATTAAAAATTGGCTGGTGCGCTTTGCTTCTGGTTACGCCGTTTGTACCTGTGGTTCTACCTTGAAGCCACGGATAATATTGCTCAGGGTGATCAGGGCAAACACCACAATCACAATGGATAGGTGCCATGGTTGGCTAAGGCCCAGTTTTACCAACCCCATGCTGACAATCGACGAGGCGATCATTTGCCCGCCGCCAGACATCGCAGCAGCGGCTCCTGCTTGCTTTTGATATGGCTGCATCACCATTGCCTGTGCACATGGCAGGGCAATACCGTTACCCAAAATCATCAAAAACTGACCCAGCATTAGGTAAAGCGGTTCAACTGGGCAGAAGAACAACCAAAGTGCCGCGCAGCCATGCAGGACCGGGGTGAAAAACAACATTCTTTGGGTACCGATTCTTGGCCGGACCCGGTTAGTCAATGTAGTACCGGTTAGCATGCCCAGTGCCGGGATTAGCGCCCACATCGCATATTCGTCGGACGTCATGCCGATTTGGTTCTGCATGATGAAGGGCATAACAGAAACCGTCGTTATCATCAGGCTGAAGTTGAGCCAGCCGATACTGGCAAAGCTCATGAAATAGCGCGAGGTGAGCAGTTGCCAGTATTGTTGGGCCATTTTCTTCGGTGAGGGCACTTTCGAAGTTTGTGCCACTGTTTCCTTGAAGCGCAAAGCGATCACCAGCCAAACAAGGGTGACATAACCTAGCAGGGAGGTGAAAACCATGGTCCAGCCGAAGTGGAAGTTAATAAAACCGCCCAGTACCGGTGCCATCAACGGTGTGAGTGATGCCGCCATTGCGATATAGGACATGGCCAGAGGTAGTTCAGCACCACTGAACCGGTCACGGGTAGAAGCACGTGCAAGTACAGCGCAGCAACCGGTCCCTAGCCCTTGCAGAAAGCGTCCCATCACCATACCGGTGAAGGAATCACTCAGGGTTATGATCATCACAAGGCCGGATAGGGCAATCAGAAGCCCTGTCATCAAGACTTTTTTCCGTCCCAGCGCATCCGAGATCGGGCCATAGAGGAATTGCGACGGGCCAAAGCCCAGCAGGTAGATACTGACCAGCAGTTGTGCTTGGTCGAGTGAAATATCAAAGTCTTTGGCAATCCAAGGAAGGGATGGGAAGACCAACCCCATACTCAGTTGGCCGACACTGATGATCAGGCACACAAGTCCGAGGGCTTTCCAGAAATTACGGTCGGTCATGATGACTTGTTATCCTTGTGGCGTTTACAGGTGTGCCGGGTACGCAATGCGCCTTCATCATCGAACTGGCTTAATTTACTTTTCACACGTTTAACGGTGGAAATACTGACACCGCAACTGTCAGCGACATGCTGGAGCTTGTGGCCTTCAAGTAACATGGTGGCAATTTGCCGGTGCTTTTCCCGGTCGGCAGGGCGGCCCCGGAATTTTTGTTGCCATAACTCAGGGTTTTCTTTCATTGCTTTACGGCTGTGCTCGGCGGCCAGCAGCCTTTTGCGGGTTTGCACATTGCCATAGCCGCTCAGCAGCGAAAGCAGCACGTGGCTTGATTCTGAATTTGGCACAAAAGTCAGCGGCTCAGAGAGTGTTTTTAACGTGACGCCTTTATCGAGCAGAGACGCAACGGTAGCTTGAACCATATTGAAATCATGGCTAAATGCCGTTAGCCACCACACCCATACCACATCACCTTTTTTGAGCTTGTCGTACAGTTGGTGAAAACCCTGCCGTGCCATCGGATCAACATCGCCGCGCACACGATCCTGAACCTGCTTGGCGCTAGGCTCGGCGCTATTCAAGGCATCAATTTGCTGCTGGTAGTCGGTATTTCTGGGAGAAAAGCGTGAATAGATGTATTTCGCCATAAAGCAAAATTGAGCTCACTTGATGTAATGGTTCATAAATATACCTTGGGTAGTCCATAAACACAATGGATAGAACCGGTTTGGGGTCTATCCATTATCAGGGATTAGCCAACTTGCATGACTAACTTACCACTGTGTTGTTGCTCCTTGAGGTGCTTAAGGGCTTCTGGCAACTGGTCGAAGGAGTAGAGATGATCCACCATAGGGTCAAGTTTTCCCTCGCTGACCAGATTGGCAAGCTGATTTCCGATATCGGCAAGGTGCTGGATATGTTCGATATGACCGTGGGAATAGGTGCCATGCAGTGCCACTTCGTGGAGGCTGAGAGCTTTGGTCGTTGCCAGTAGCGGAACTTGGTTGAACTGAGCGGCGATCATTACAATGTGGCCATTGTAGCGAACCAAGGCACTCATGGTACTACCGGACTTGGCCGAGACACAATCAATGACCCCATGGACAAGCTTGTCCTCAGTGTATTCAATAAGCCGCATGGCGATATTTTCAGTATGCGGGTCGATGACTTCGTCAGCGCCATAGGAAAGAAGCCGTTGGTGGTGCTGGCCATCGGCAATGGCATAGACGGTGGCTCCCATCTGTTTCGCTAACTGGACAGCAAACCCGCCGACACCACCTCCGGCACCGGTTATTGCGATACTTTGACCAGATTCGAGCCGTAATTTGTCGTGAATGGCAATCCAAGCTGAATAACCTGCGCACGGAAGGGCTGCGGCTTGGGCGTAGCTGACATTGTCGGGCAACCGACTCACCGCATAGGCTTTGACCTTGGCATATTGGGCAAAGCCCCCACCATCACGGGGATCGATAAATGCCATGACGCGATCACCCGGTTGGAAGTTATGGACGTTTTGACCGACTTTGGTAATGGTGCCAGCAATATCAAGTCCGATGATCTGCGGGTAATTCCAAGTGGCATAGCCCCAATGGGCAAGCTTGTAGTCGATGGGATTAAGGCCGACAGCTTCCACTTTGATACAGACATCTTCAGTTGAAGGGGTTGGTTGGGTTGCCGTTGTCAGTACCAATTGGTCGATACCTTCCGGCTGGTTCAATTTCCATGCTTTCATTGGCCACCACTGCAATTCAGATTATTCTATTTTTTTATTTTCTACTCATTAACCTTAAACCAAATTTATTATTTTTGGCTGATTGAAGTGGCTTGGGGATAGTTAGTGAATGAAAGCGCTAAATGGCCTTAGCAAAAGCGGCGTTGCACTGTGTTGCCGGAATTAAAAACGCCTCTTGAATAAGAGGCGTGATTCTTGATGATTAACCTAATTGAAGGTTTAACCAAGGCGCTCAGTCAAATAAGCATGGTAATCAGGAATTTCGATCTCGACTTTTTCAGCCAACCTTGGTGATGAAATCATAAAGTTTGCACTCGCGCGGTTGGTGGCAACCGGGATATTCCATACTGCCGAGATACGAAGCAGCGCTTTTACATCTGGGTCGTGCGGTACTGCATTGAGTGGATCCCAGAAGAAAATCATCATATCGATTTTGCCTTCGGAAATAAGCGCACCTAACTGTTGGTCACCACCCATTGGGCCGCTCAGCAAGCAGTTAACTTCTAGACCCGATTCACGCGCAATCATATGCCCTGTGGTGCCTGTCGCATACAAGACATGATCTTTTAACTTGTCTTTGTGCTCGTTCACCCAGCGCATTAGGTGGGTTTTACAGTTATCGTGAGCGACCAGCGCGATGTGTTTGGTTTCTTCCATTGTTCGGGTTGTTACGTGCATCTATTACTCCACAGAGACAAAATTGACAACAGCTGTCGCACAGAGTTTATGGTCTGAATGTGACAACTGTGTGGTGTGATCTGTATATCTATAACGCCATATGTAATGGATTGCACTTGGTAAGGGAAAAGCATGTGCAACTCAATTCGGGGCATCAAGTATAAGTACCAGAGCTTGCAAAGGAAGTACAAAGAAATCTTTCCAAATCATTGGTTAGATAACAGTATTCTACTAACTAGGGCCAGCGTTGGCTGGCCCAAGGGTATAAATGCAACAACTGGGTTTCAGGTGTCAGGGGCTTCGACACGGAAAACCGGACGAAATTCGGCTGGAGAAAGTGACTCAGCAATAGCACGACTGTCTAGGTTTTCAGGTGTCAGTAAGGCAAGGATAGGGGCCAGATCTTTTTTCACGGGTTTGCCTTCTAGGTACCGGACAGCCTGATCAACGGATAGCATCGCTTGCTGTGCCATTTTGTCAGTTGGCGCGAAGAGGATCTTCCCGCGTAGCAAGCCACGATAAACACCATGACTAAGGTAAGTCGATAATATTTGGGTTTCATCGCTTAGGTGGTTGGCCCTGAGCTCACTGATGGCGACTTCTGCTGCGACAGCACCCCCGACGATATAATCAAAATGCTGGTCGGAAGCGAGCAATTGCTGAATTAAATTGCGCTGGAGCTCCTTGCTGTGATCTGCCCACATCGTGGTAACAATATTGATGTCACTGTTTTCTGTCGCATCATAAAAGCCTTGAACAACCGGCTTGGTTCCACCGCGCTTCTGTGGGCCGGGTAACAGGGCCACAGTGACGACACCACTGCCTTTAGGGTGGCGCTTGGCGAGGAATTTGCCTGTTTGATAGCCCATTTGGTACCAGTCTACGCCGACTCTTGCGATAACATTGTCGTGGCTGTCTTTGTTGCTAGTGTCTAGATAGTTGATGGTAGCAAATACCGGAATGTCATCGGTCAGTTGGGTCAGCATGTTCTCATAGGCGAGGCTATCTACTGTGCCCAGGATAATGGCATCGGCGTTCCATGTTCTGCAATCCGCAAGTTGACTCTGTTGTTTGTCGAGGTTCGGGTAACCGCCGGCTTCCAGCACTTTGAGCTCAACACCGAGTTTTTTGGCATGTTCAACCATGCCGTAGTTGACGGATAGCCAGTACGAGTCTTTGAGATGGGGATAAACGGCACAAAGCTTCCAGGGCTGATTGGCCGTTGCTAAAGGTTGGTATTGAATATTTGTCGCTTGTTTATCAGCCTCGAAGGGCGGGGTGTAGGCGATAACGTCCACCGCATTCGCTGTTTGGCTGAGCCCGGCGAGTGTCAGCAGTGTTACGGCAAATTTTTTTATCATGTTGCAACCGTCAGGAAATAGCCTGATTAACTTTTCAACCATTTCAGTCAATCCGTACAGGACATTGTTGTGGTTAATAACCAATTACTTATCTAGATTGGTATAATAGCATTTTTACTGTTTCCTGTTAGGTGTACCTACCCGACCTGTGTTGTCTTGGTTTAGGGTGCATACCTTCTTCTGCCACGGTTTCTTTATATGAACTTAACTCCCAGTAGCATTGGCCAGAAACTGCTGATTGCTTTTTCCATGATGGCTGGCCTGATGATCATCGCTGTTGTGATTGGTGTTGCCGGTTTCTCTCTGGTCGCCAAGACCGAGCGAACGGTAATCAATGCTGCAGTACCGGCTTTGGTGGAAGCACGACAATTATCGGATTTAAGTACCCGTATTATTTTCAATGCTCAGGTTTTGGCAAAATCAAAAGATGAAAAAGAGCGGGACCAGCAAGGGAAATCGCTGACGTTGCATATTCGGGCTTTGAATAATAGCTTGGAGGCACTTGATCAATATGCTTTCGAACCAGAGTTGATGGAACAATTAGTCACTGACGTCGAGAACATTGTGAATAACCTTGCCATGTTAGGCATGTTGGTTGGCCGGAAAATTGAGCTTAGTGAACAAGTTAAGGCGCTTAACAACACCATGACATTAGCGACCAAGCAAATTGACGAGCTGTCGCAGTCGCAGGTATCCAATGCCAATACCATCGCTGTCGCCAATGTGTCGCGCATTTACGATTTGGTGGAAAAGGGTAACCAAGAAGCAGTGTTCAACGCGTTGGATAGCTTGGTTGAAGTTGATATGGACTTGAGCGAGCGATTGTTCGAGCTACGCTTCCTGTCCTTGCAAGTGATTAACATGCTCGATGACAGTGAGCAGATCAGCACGATTCGTGAACTAGACAAACTGAGGGACAGGTTCGAATATGCCGTCGGTGTTATTCAGCAACGGGTGAAGTCGGTCGAAGATCCGAGCCGATCTGAGCAACTGCTTGAGCAGGTGAAAGCTCTTGATAGCGATGGTAAGTTTTTCACAGATATGGAAGCACTGATCCATGCCAATCAAGATGTTGAGCGGATGGAGCAGCAAAACCTAGTGCTTTTCCAGCAACTGAACCAAACTGTTGATGGCATTATTCAGGCAGCGAATGTGGGCACTCAACAAGCAGTAAAGCAGGTTGATGAGACACTGACTATCGCGCGAAACAGCCTAATTGCGATATCAGCGTTGGGTATGGTGGCGCTGGTGTTGATCATGTGGCGCTATGTCTATGCGCGGGTGATCCGTCGGATCAATGATTACAGTAAAGCTTTGATGGCATTGGCGCGTGGTGATTTGGCGATCCGCCTGACAACCCAAGGTGATGATGAACTGGCGCAGATGGGCAGGGCAATCATGGTGGCCCGCGATACGGCTTACGAGCGCCATAGGTTGGCACAAGTCGAGTCGAAAATTCGTTATGAGCTGCAGCAGCACAAAAATAGCCTTGAGCAGTTAGTGGCCGAGCGAACTAGCCAGTTAGAAAGAGCTAACGAAAAGCTCAATAAAGAGGTCCACAATCACGCTAAAGCCCGTTCTGAAGCAGAGCAGGCCAACCGAGCGAAATCCGCTTTTCTCGCGACCATGAGCCATGAAATCCGTACGCCAATGAATGGGGTGTTAGGGACCGCTTCACTGCTGGCCGATACCGGTTTGAATGACAAGCAGGCGGAATACCTCAAGGTGATTAACCGTAGCGGTGAAACCTTGCTTGATATCCTCAATGATGTACTGGACTACTCGAAAATCGAAGCTGGCCATTTGGATATCCGGCCAGCGAATTTCTCGCTGCATACCTTGGTTAAAGACGTATACAGCCTGTTTTCAGGTCGAGCATTGTCGAAACGCATTAGTTTGGTGACCGATATTGATGACAATGTCGGTGAGCACTGGGTAGGGGATGCGACACGTATCCGTCAAGTTCTCGCCAACTTAGTGGGTAATGCTATCAAATTTACCGAAGATGGGCAGGTGACTGTGCTGGTATCGGCATCGGCCCATGATCCGTCTCGCTTGCATATTGAAGTGGAAGATACCGGTGTTGGGATCCCGTTGCATGAGCAGGAAATGATGTTCACCGCTTTCCACCAGTCCAGTGAAGGCCGCCAGGCTGTGGGGGGAACAGGGCTAGGCCTTGCTATCAGCAAGCGTATTGTCGAAGCCATGGGCGGTGAAATCGGTTTGGTATCCTCACCGGGAGAAGGGAGTTGCTTTTGGTTTACCCTCACTCTGGAGCCAGGGGAGCATACCGAGACAGCAAGTGTCGATACGGCTGCTGGCATACCGGCGGCTAAGATATTGTTGGTGGAGGATAACCCGGTTAACAGCTTGGTGGCTGAAGGCTTCTTGCGCCGCCTTGGCCACCAGACGGTTGTCGCAGAGGATGGTCGGGAGGCGAGGGAGGTCTATGCTGAGCAAGACTTCGATATTGTCCTGCTCGATATCAACTTGCCCGATACCGATGGGGTTAGCTTGCTGGGTGAACTCAAACAGCTCAAAGGCAAGCGTGGTGACGAACAGGAGACGGACAACACGCCTTTTGTCGCCTTTTCTGCCCATGTCTTTAATGAAGAGGTTGAACAATATTTGGCTGCTGGGTTCTCGGGTTTCTTGCCTAAACCGCTGGTCGAACACCAGTTGGTCGATGTCTTGAATTCGATTCTGGGCGGGGTCGAGCGGGTAGGCATTATTGAGGGGGAGCCCCCTTTTGAACAAGGCTCAAACAAGCATCATACTGAAGATAAGAGAGAGAGTGGGGTAGACACCGCAATGGCTGAAAATATGCCGATTTTAGATGAATCAGTACTTGGAAGTGATCTTCAAGTCTTGGGCCAAGCCATGGTCGAGAAGATGATTTCCCTATTTGCAGACTCATCGCAACAAACCATGGACAAATTACTACCGGCAATGCAAAGCGGTGATTTGGCACTAGTGGCGAGCCTGTCCCATAACCTTAAAGGGGCGGCCGGGACTATGGGTTTGCGCCAGTTACATCAGGTCTGCTTGGAAATCGAGAAGTCGGCAAAAGAAGGAACCGTTGAAGAAGAAGCAGCCAATGCCCTAGAATCGGTATATCAAGAGTCACTGACGGCACTAGATAACACCTTTGCGGGTGATTGAGGCTGAGGGGAAAAACCTCTAACCATAAGCGATATGGTTAGAGGCATTGAGTCGGGGGTATTTTAAAGCCCGGTGCTTTGGCTACTTTTCGTCAGTAAACTTAAAGCCTTGGCTTTTCATGCTTTTGGCTACCTGTGGGAAGTAAATGTTGCTATAGAACTGCCCTGTTTGCGCGGTATAACTCGGCATGTCCGTTAGGCCAATACTGTCCCACCATTTGCGTAAGTCACGATCATATTGAATGGCGCCCTGTGTGACTTTCTCCGCATCGTATTTCTCATCCATTGCAAAGCTCTCAAGCGCTACGCGTGGTTTTACCGCTGACGCTACATTAGTGTCGATGACGCCAATCGTTGAGCCTAACGCCGGGTAGGTATTTTCTGGCAGTTTAAGTAGATCAATCATTGCTTGCGGGTTATTGCGAATCCCGCCAATTACCGTGGTACCGTAACCTAATGATTCGGCAGCAGTTTGTAATGCATTTACCGCAATTCCTGCATCGACAGAGCCAACCACAATCCCTTCGGCTGATTTTGCGATTACCATGTCCTGACCTGCATGCTTCATTGCGGCACCTGCACGATGGTAATCAATGACCACTGTCACAAAGACATCGGCTGTTGCCACTTGTGGCTGCCCACCTGCAATCTCAGCTATTTGTTTGATTTTCTCTTTGTCGCGGGTCACTACCAGCGAAACCTGCTGCCCGTTGATGGAGGTTGGTGCCTGCTGCGCTGCCTGTAGGATCAGGTTTAGGTCGGCGTCTTTGACTGACTCGCCGGTAAAGTTACGAATAGAGCGGCGGTTGAGCAATTGTTCGATAGTAGCGTTCATTTTGATTACCTGTGTCTTGTTTCGACTGTGTAATCATCTTAATGCTTACGAATATATTCTGTAGCTGTCCTTTGGTTGAATTGGTTGTAACTACAGGTTAAAACCAAAGTTTGACTTAGGGGTGAGAGCCGCAAAGGGTTTATTGATCAGCGAGTAAAAATTCAATGAGGTTTTTCACTCGTAAAGGAAGATAACTTCGAGAAGGGTAGTAAAGCCATACTGGTGCAGATGATGGTTTGTAGTCATCGAGTACTGAGACTAGTTCCCCTTTACTTTCTTCGAGGTAACTCTGTGCAATTAGAGTAATACCAAATCCAGACTTAGCAGCAAGGTAAGCAGAGTTTGGGTTATTGACGGCCAATCTGGCGTTAGGAGTCAGCTGGGTCACTTTCCCTTTGTGGTTGAATACCCAAGGGTTGATCCTGCCCGTTGTTGGCGAGCGGTAGTTAATGCATGCATGTGACTCAAGATCATCGGGTGTGAGCGGCGTTCCATGAGCTTCGAGGTAGGAGCGAGAGCAAACGTACAAAAGCTGGAGGTCATAATAGGGGCGGGCAATGAGTCGGCTGTCTTCGTTGATCCGGTTTCCAACTCCTAAGTCAAAGCCGTTCTCCACCAGATCATGGGCTTTATCATCAAAATGTACATCAAGTTCAACCTCTGGATGCAATTTCATGAACTCTAATAGTCTTGGATAGACAATAGTTTGTCCGAAGTGAACGGGAAGGTTTATCTTTATCTCCCCTTTCATCGCACTGCCTGCATCCATGCTTAGGCTGACGTTCTCATCCAGAGCCTCAACGAGTTCAACGGTCCGGTCAAAGAGTTGCTGCCCTTCAATGGTGAGTGTTAAGGAGTGCGTCGTGCGGTGGAATAATCGCTGGTTGAGGGTCTTTTCCAGTTGTGAAATCGATTTGCTGATAGCAGCAGGGGAAACACCAAGCTTCCTCGAGGCAGCGGAAAAACTACCTTGCTTGACGACATCAATAAAAGTGGGAAGTTGTGATGGGATCATTTTAACTGCTGGTAATAACCAAAGAGATTGATAGCTCAATACAGTGTAAAACTTCATCACGTTGAAATACAACCCAGCGGCTACGCTTCGTTGTTGGCGCCGCCGCGATTTGGCTGCAGGCCTCCTCCGGAGACGGATATCTTCCGAGGAAACCGGACAATAATTAACCAACAGCCGGGACTGGGACAATAGTTAACTCTGTCATTGCTCTTTCATCCCTTAGCTTTTTGAGTGGTGCATACTCCGGTGAATCAAGCCAGGCTTGGGCTGCTTCGAGTGAAGGCCATTGCTGAACAACGCACACATCCACGTCCATGTTGCCATGAAGCGGGATGGGCGCTTTGTTGACCGCGATAGTTTTGCCACCATAAAGTGCTACAGTGTCAGGAACTTGTGCGCCATATTGCTTAAATGCGCCCATGTTTTTGATTTTAAACTGTATGTATAGGTATACGTTGCTCATTGTTTGTACCCTTGTCGCGTTGATATACCTGTCCTATTTTATGCAGTGAGCTTTAACCTAGTAGTGGGTCTATTGTTGAATCTATTTTAACTACAAGTTTAAAATCGAGACTTGATTCTCCACTTATCATTCCCGGTAGAAATATACCCAGGAGCCAGACGATGTTGCCATCTCAATTACCTTTGTTTATATGCGCAGCCCAAGAAGGGAGCTTTTCTGCGGCGGGGCGAAAAATAGGGATCTCTGCCGCAGCGGTAAGCAAAGGGGTCGCAGCATTGGAAAAACAGACCGGGGTACGCCTGTTTCACCGTAATACCCGGCAGTTTTCGCTGACTGAGGATGGAGCCAGTTTGTACCAGCGGGTTGCCCCCTTACTGTCCGAACTCGAAGAGAGCATTGATGGGCTGGCAGAGCAAAATAGAAGTCCCGCGGGCAAGTTACGGGTCAACTTGCCCGATAGTTTTGGCCGCAAGTTTATCATGCCCCATATCTCTGAGTTTTTAACGCTATACCCAGACATCGAATTGGATGTGGTGCTCAGTGATAGGGTGCTCGATATTATCGATGAGGGCTTTGATGTCAGTATCGGTAACCAAATCAATGAAGATAGCCGGTTGGTCGCAAGGACTATCTACCAAATGCAAAGCGGTATATTTGCCAGCAAAGCTTACATTGAACAATTTGGTTTGCCCGAGTCGATTGAAGATCTTCAGCATCACAATGCTATTATTTACCGGCCTTTGACGAGTGGCCGAACGTTCACATGGCCCCTGCGAGATAGCAATGGCGAGCATATCCAATTTATTCCCAAAGGTAACCTAACCCTTTCAAGTATCAGTCCGGCAAAGAATCTAATGCTGCAAAACTTAGGTATTGCCTACATGGGGAAATGGCATGTAGAAGATGAGTTGGCGAGCGGGGACGTCGTTCCTATCCTTGAGTCAGCATGGACAAGTGCAAAACCTGTATGGATCTATTACTCATCAAGGGAAAATCTTCCCAAGCGTACCCGGCTATTTATTGATTTTATAGTGAGTAAATTGTCCATTTAATATAACTTTCAACTTTTAGTTATAGGTTAATCAACCTTTACCCCTCTACCGGGAATAAATGACTTCATCAATAATGAACTCAATTCGACACACAATAACGGAGTCAGTGATGAAAAAAGTATTGGTATTGGGTTCTACAGGTTTGGTTGGCAAAGCTCTGGTTGAAAAACTAGAAGGCACTGTGGAAGTCGTTGAGGCATCATTCAACCACCCTGAAAATTCGTTTGATATTGCTAACCCACAATCGCTCAAAGCACTATTTGAAAAAGTAGGTAAAGTCGATGCCATCCTATGTACTGCGGGTGTGGTACGAATGGCGGATTGGGCAACAGCAGACGATGCTGAATGGGAGTTCGGTATCCAAAACAAAATGATGGGGCAAATTAATACCCTGCGGTTCGGCGAGAAATATGTCAAGGATGGTGGGGCGATTGTCTTGTCTACTGGCATCTTGGCGCAATATCCATTTAAAGGCAGTAGTATCGTAACAATCGTCAATGCCGCTGTAGAAGCTGCTGTGAAATCTGCCGCCGTTGAGGTCGATCGTATTCGTTTCAATGCGGTTTCGCCGGGTTGGGTAGCAGAAACCATGGTAGCCATGGGAATGGATCCAGAACCAGGTATGCCAGCAGCAGACGTTGCCCAGTTCTATATCGATTTGATGAACGACAGTCATTCTGGCGATATCGCCGTGGCAGTGAAATAGCGTTAGCGATAGAGTTTCGTCATGGTAGGCCAACTTATTACATATAAGTTGGCCTTTATCATATTCCCGCTTAGTTACTTCTCATCATAAAACGCAGACTTTGGCGCATTAGGGATGTCACCGGTTTCGGTCGGGTTGCTAGGGTCCCCGCTCCATTCAAACCAGCCACCGTCGTAAACGCTGATGTCTTTCCAGCCCATCACATGGGCATAGAAGAAGGCTTCGGATGCACGCCAACCCGTACCACAGTAGAAAGAAACGGTCTGCGAGGCGTTAATGCCCCAGTCTTTCCAGAAATCCGTCATGATATTCGGGCTGATCATAGTGTCATCCGGGTTGCGGAAGTCTTCCAGATGGTAGGCGTCAGAGCCTGCGTGGCCCCATTTTGAGCCCTTGATACGGCCTTTGGGCTCGATGTAGCGGTAACCACTCGTTTCACCCACATATTCAGCCCAGCTGCGGATACTGACCAGTGATTGATGCTTAGGGTCAGCCAGAATTTCACGAGCTTCCGGGACATCAATAACGTACTGCGGATTAGCAGGGATCGTGCGACCAAACTCGACTGGTTTGGCGTGGTTACGCAGGGGCTGGGTAGAGAATCCTGCATTGACCCAAGATTGCCAGCCGCCGTTGAGTAGACGAACGTCATCCACACCCGCATACATCAAAAGGTTGGCAACTCGGGCTGCTGCTGTGTTGTCGCGGCCATAAAGGATGACGGTGGTATCGTGAGCGATACCCAGCCCTTTAATGGCTTCTGCCAGCTTGTTGTCGTCTACACGGTTCCACCATGGCTCAGACTCAACCATATTGGTATTGAGATATAACGCTGATGGAATATGGGCAGCAAGGTATTTAGTTGGCGGTCCCCACGCGACTTCAACGACTTTGAAGCCTTTTGCTGGTGGGTGAAGTACGTCATCACCATTAATCAGCTGGTTAAGCCACTCAGCTGGCACTAGCTGCTGATAGTTTTTAAGTGCAGTAAGCTGGCCTGAATAATCGGTAACTGCTTGGTCAATAAGCTGGATGTTTTTGTTGCCAAGGCTTTCAAGCTGAGCCTGTAAAATTTGCGCTTTTTCAGGCTGACAATAGAGGTATGTCGGTTTGGTGAGGTCGATACCACGGTTTTCTAGCTCGGCACGGACAACCTGGGGACGAAGCGTCGATAGCCAGTCGGCATCGAAATTGATAGCACCAGGGAAGTGTCCACCGCGAGTCTGATTAGCCTCGGGCCAGCCGTTGTAGTGATTGCTCGAGCGACAATCGATGATTTGAATGTCTTGGTTATTTTCGGCGGCTAACTGATCAAAAGTTGCCGCCATAAGTTGGGGGCTCATTACAGCTGCTGAAGAGAGCAGTGCCCATTTTGTTAGTTTCATTGTAATTTCCTAGCAGATAAAGCAGAGCCAGCATTATAGGATGCTGGCTCTCTATTTTATTGATATGAGTAATGTTTCTACTGCTTAGCTTGCTTGTGCCCCGGTATTTTTCGGACCGTTCACATTTTTGCTATTAGGCTTACGGCCTTTTGAGTTAGGTTTTGAACCTCTTGGCTTCACATCGCTGTTTCGATAGTTTTTGCCGTTGCCGTTGCCGTTGCCGTTGCCGTTGCCGTTGCCGTTGCCGTTGCCGTTGCCGTTAGCTTGACG
>NZ_PYMB01000014.1 GCF_003026455.1 Photobacterium rosenbergii | reverse complement strand
ACTTCGAATACCATGATTAGCGAGCCAGTTGACACTTTGTCGCCAGCTGCAATCTTGATTTCTTTAACCTTACCAGCGAACGGTGCAGGTACTTCCATAGAAGCCTTGTCACCTTCTACAGTGATAAGAGACTGCTCTTCTTCAATCATATCGCCAACAGCTACCATGATTTCAGTCACTTCTACTTCGTCGCCACCGATGTCCGGTACGTTCACTTCTTTGTCAGCTGCCGCTGCAGGAGCTGCCGCTGGCGCTTCTACTGCTGCTGGAGCCGCTGCAGGTGCAGAGCCTGCCGTTTCGAAGATCATGATTAGAGAGCCAGTCGATACTTTATCGCCTGCCGCTACTTTGATCTCTTTTAGAGTACCGGCGAATGGTGCTGGTACTTCCATTGATGCCTTGTCGCCTTCAACAGTAAGAAGAGACTGCTCTTCTTCGATGCTGTCGCCAACGGCTACCATGATTTCAGTCACTTCAACTTCGTCACCACCGATGTCCGGTACGTGAACTTCTTTCAGTTCAGCCGCTGCTGCTGGAGCTGGAGCAGCAGGCGCTGCTTCAGCCGCAGGAGCAGGTGCTGCAGCTGCAGCACCCTCGGCTTCGAAAATCATGATTAGAGAACCGGTAGAAACCTTGTCGCCTTCAGCCACTTTGATTTCTTTAACGATACCCGCCTGAGAAGCTGGTACTTCCATAGAAGCCTTGTCGCCTTCTACAGTGATCAGAGACTGCTCTTCTTCAACCTTGTCGCCAACGCTAACAAGAATCTCAGTTACTTCAACCTCATCCGCACCGATATCAGGTACATTAATTTCGATTGCCATGTTTAATTTGCCTCTTACGCGTATAGCGGGTTGATCTTGTCAGCGTCGATGTCGAACTTCGCGATTGCTTCAGCAATTACAGATTTCTCAACATCACCACGCTTAGCCAGTTCAGTCAGTGCAGCAACAACTACGTAGCCAGCGTTAACTTCGAAGTGGCGGCGTAGGTTCGCACGGCTGTCAGAGCGGCCGAAACCGTCAGTACCAAGTACTTTGAAAGACTCAGAAGGCATGAACGCGCGAACTTGTTCTGCGTAGTTCTTCATGTAGTCAGTTGCAGCGATTGCAGGCTCAGTGCCCATAACCTGTGCGATGTACGGTACTTTCGCTTCAGCTTCTGGGTGAAGCATGTTGAAGCGCTCTACGTCTTGACCTTCACGGGTTAGTTCGTTGAAAGACGTCACAGAGTAGATGTCAGAAGCGATACCGTAGTCGTCGCTTAGGATCTGTGCTGCTTTACGAACTTCGTTCATGATGGTGCCCGAGCTCATTAGCTGAACTTTAGACTTATCACCCGCGTAAGATTCTAGCTTGTAGATACCCTTACGGATGCCTTCTTCAGCGCCTTCTGGCATTGCTGGCATCGCGTAGTTTTCGTTCATTACCGTTAGGTAGTAGAACACGTTCTCTTGCTCGCCGTACATGCGACGGATACCGTCTTGCATGATCACAGCAACTTCGTAAGCGAACGTTGGGTCGTAAGAGATACAGTTAGGAACAGTGTTAGCCATGATGTGGCTGTGACCGTCTTCGTGCTGTAGACCTTCGCCGTTCAGGGTAGTACGACCTGCTGTCGCACCTAGTAGGAAACCACGCGCCTGCTGGTCACCTGCCATCCACGCCATGTCGCCCACACGCTGGAAGCCGAACATTGAGTAGTAGATGTAGAACGGGATCATTGGAAGATCGTTGGTGCTGTATGACGTTGCCGCAGCAACCCATGAAGACATTGCACCTAGCTCGTTGATACCTTCCTGTAGTACCTGGCCCGAAGTCGCTTCTTTGTAGTAAGAAACAATGTCACGGTCCTGCGGAGTGTACTGCTGGCCGTGCGGGTTGTAGATACCGATTTGACGGAACAGGCCTTCCATACCGAAAGTACGTGCTTCGTCAGCAATGATAGGAACGATGTTCTTACCGATGTTCTTGTTCTTAAGTAGAACGTTTAGCGCACGAACGAATGCCATTGTTGTAGAGATGTCACGCTTCTGCTCTTCTAGCAGTGGCTTGAACTCTTCAACTTCTGGGATCACTAGTTCTTCAGTGAAGTTAGGCAGACGCTGTGGCGTGTAGCCGTGCAGTGCGTTACGACGAGCGTGTAGGTACTCGTGCTCTTTCGAACCTTCTTCCAGTTTCAGGTAAGGCAGGTTCTTCACTTCTTCGTCAGAAACTAGGTCTTGTAGGCCTAGGCGGTCACGCAGGTGCATAACAGAAGACATGTCCATCTTCTTAACCTGGTGCGCAATGTTCTTGCCTTCCGCTGCTTCACCCATGCCGTAACCTTTAACAGTTTTAGCCAGGATAACAGTTGGACGGTCTTTGGTTTCCGCCGCGTTCTTGTAAGCTGCGTACAGCTTAGATGACTCGTGACCACCGCGCTTAAGCTCGAAGATCTGCTCGTCAGTCATGTCAGAAACTAGTGCAGCAGTTTCAGGGTACTTACCGAAGAAGTGCTCACGTACGTAAGCGCCGTCTTTCGACTTGAATGTCTGGTAGTCACCGTCGATAGTCTCGTTCATAAGCTGAAGCAGCTTACCAGAGGTGTCTTTCGCCAGTAGTGAATCCCAGTTGTTACCCCAGATAACTTTAACCACGTTCCAGCCAGCACCTTTGAATAGGCCTTCTAGCTCTTGGATGATCTTGCCGTTACCCATAACTGGGCCGTCAAGACGCTGTAGGTTACAGTTGATTAGGAAGCATAGGTTGTCCAGTTTCTCACGCGCAGCGAAAGAAATTGCACCACGTGATTCTGGCTCATCCATCTCACCGTCACCTAGGAACGCGTATACGCGCTGCTCTTTGGTATCTTTCAGGCCACGGCCGTCAAGGTACTTAAGGAAACGTGCTTGGTAGATAGCAGAGATTGGACCCAGACCCATAGATACGGTCGGGAACTGCCAAAACTCAGGCATTAGTTTAGGGTGCGGGTATGAAGGGATACCTTTACCGTCTACTTCCTGGCGGAAGTTGTCTAGCTGCTCTTCAGTCAGACGACCTTCAACGAATGCACGAGAGTAGATACCAGGGGCAATGTGGCCTTGGTAGTAAACTAGGTCACCACCGTCCTTCTCGTTCGGAGCACGGAAGAAGTGGTTGAAACAAGTCTCGTAAAACGCTGCAGCAGACTGGAATGAAGCCATGTGACCGCCAAGCTCAAGGTCTTTCTTAGAGCCACGCAGTACGATCATCGCTGCGTTCCAACGGATGATCGCGCGGATACGGCGCTCAAGCGTTGTGTCACCAGGGTAAGCTGGTTCTTGATCTGATGGGATGGTGTTGATGTAGTTGGTAGTGATACCGGTTGGCATATCTACGCCATCAAGACGAGCCTTGTCCAGTACTTGCTCAAGTAGGTACTGGGCGCGTTCTACACCTTCTTCACGAACGACTGACTCAAGGGCTGCTAGCCACTCTTGAGTTTCCAGTGCGTCCACGTCATTTTTCATGACTTCAGACATGCGATCTATCCTTTCGTTGATAATCTACAAAACTAACAATGTCGCGACTGTTTACTAGTGCCCTCGGCTTATATGAGGGGTACTAATCCAGCCCGTCCTTGCGTTGTTGAATGCGTCGAAGAGAGCGTTCTCGTCTACTGTCTTCACGCGATAAATCCAACAAGGTTTCCTCGATATAAGCCAAATGTGCATGCGATGCTTCGCGGGCCTGTACGGGCTCACCCGAAACAATCGCCTGGACAATGTTGGCTCGATGATTGCGCACCTTTTCCACCACTTCTGGGCGACGGTTCAGGAGCTCAAAGTTTTGTAATACGTTTTGCTCCAGCAGAGGGGCAAGGCTACGGATGATATGGAGCAATACCACGTTGTGAGCGGACTCGGTTACCGCTATCAGGTATTGCATCACGGCGGCGGCTTCGGCCGGCAAATCACCTTGCTGCTGGGCGTCCTGTATACGTGAATGGCAGTCACGGATACGGGTGAAATCTTCTTCGTTACCGCGAAGGGCGGCGTAGTAGGCAGCCAGGCCCTCAAGGGCGTGGCGCGACTCCAACAAATCTAGTTGGGTCTCGGGGTGGGCGGATAGGAGTTCCAACAGTGGCTCAGAAAAGCTCTGCCATAGCTTTTCGGTCACGAAGGTACCGCCACCTTGGCGGCGCGTGAGCAGTTTTTTTGCTTCTAGGCGCTGGATAGCTTCACGGACAGACGGGCGAGAAACATCGAATTGCTTGGCAAGCTCACGCTCAGGCGGAAGCTGCTGACCCGGGGATAGGATTCCCTCGAGGATCAGGTGCTCCAGTTCCTGCTCGATAGCATCGGAGAGCTTGGGTTGGCGGATTCGTTTATAAGTCATTCGTTATTCGTTCTTGGTTGTACTTATACGTTTCAAGGTAGTCCGGAATGCGGATAATTGGTATTACCAATTTAACTATGGAAGGAAAGTTTACAGAAATAATTGAGGATGTCTACCGACAACTTGATTGAAATCATAGAATGAGGGGTGATTTAACAAAAATTTCAAATTATGAAAACTTGTTAAAACATGACAAACACTAGTAGTCAACAGGGGTTAGAGCAATGTTTGACGAGAAAACAACCAATGGTCAGACCAATTATTTGTTACATTTTCTCGCCAGTTTTCCCATCAGCAGTCGCCCTGATTGGCGATTACTTGAGCAATATTGAAGACTTATAGGCAAGCCAATCAAATGCTAAGCCCGGGTCGGTTTTGCGACCGGGGGCGATGAACTCATGGCCGGTGATCCGGCTGGCTTCCGTGCGGGGGTAGTTATCGAGCAGCACCCGGGTGAGTGCGGCAAGGGTATCGTACTGGGCCTGGGTATAAGGCAGTGTGTCCGTTCCTTCCAGCTCAATCCCGATTGAATAGTCATTGCATTTGTCGCGGCCTGCAAATGTCGACACACCCGCATGCCAAGCCCGACAGTCAAACGGAACGAATTGGATAATATCGCCATTTCGCCTGATTAGACAGTGAGCCGAGACCCGAAAACCGGAAATTAACTCAAAATAGGGATGTTCGTCAGGTTTTAACGTGCCAGTAAATAGCTGTTCGATATACGGCCCGCCGAACTGGCCCGGTGGCAAGCTGATATTATGTACAACCAGCAGCGATATATCGTCACTTTCCGGCCGGGTATCAAAGAACGGCGAAGGCACATGCTTGACCCCTTCCAGCCAGTGGTTTTGATTGATTGTTAGCATTTGTTTAGATCCTAGAGGCGAGATCCTAGTTCCTAGAGAGGTCCTTGGTCCTTGGTCCTTGGTCCTTGGTCCTTGGTCCTTGGTCCTTGGTCCTTGGTCCTTGGTCCTTGGTCCTTGGTCCTTGGTCCTTGGTCCTTGGTCCTTGGTCCGTAAAGCATTTACTGATCGCGATTATACGTCAAGCTCCTCGCTCTTATTTATTGCCTTTTCTACTTTTCCGAGGGCCTGCTCCTACTAGGTCCTAGCACCATCTTTACCCGCTTTTCCCAGGAACTAGGAACTCGCACCTAGGATCTGAGGACGCATCGCGGTATCATCAGCGCCAGAAAACACAAGGGCACTCCCCGCCCCTCTTCAGCAGCTAACCTTGCTACGGATTTGTCATGACTCAAATGGAAAAGAAGCACGACAGCGAATCGCGCTTGAATTACCTTAAACAGCAGCTTCCCCTCGAAATTACCCGTGCCGTTGCCGACACCCTGCGTGAAGACCTCGGTGGCGAGATTGATGCCAGCCTTGATGTAACGGCGGGTCTGATCCCAGCCGACAGCCAAGGGGTAGCAACCATTATTACCCGCGAGCACGGTATTTTCTGCGGCCAGATGTGGGCCGAGGAAGTGTTCCGCCAACTGGGCGGTGAAGTCAGCATTGAATGGCATGTTGAAGACGGCGACAAGGTTGAGCCGAACCAGACCCTGTGCACCCTGCGCGGCCCGTCGCGTATCTTGCTGACCGGCGAGCGCAACGCGATGAACTTCATCCAGACCTTGTCTGGCTGTGCCACCACGGTTGCCGAGTATGCCAAGCAGTTGGAAGGTACTGACTGCCGCCTACTAGATACCCGCAAGACGATTCCGGGCCTTCGCAGCGCGCTGAAATACGCCGTGACCTGCGGTGGCGGCTACAACCACCGTATCGGTGTGTTCGATGCTTACCTTATCAAGGAAAACCACATTATCGCCTGCGGCGGCATCGAGCAGGCCATTAGCACTGCCAAGCAGCTTAATCCTGGCAAGCCAGTAGAAGTTGAAACCGAATCGCTGGAAGAACTACAACAAGCCATCGATGCCGGCGCCGATATCATCATGCTCGATAACTTCACTACCGACATGATGCGCGAAGCCGTGAAAATCAACGCAGGCCGCGCTGCATTAGAGAACTCCGGCAACGTAACGCTTGAAACCATCCGCGAGTTTGCCCAAACCGGTGTCGATTACATCTCGGTCGGCGCACTGACCAAGCATCTCAAGGCGATGGATTTGTCGATGCGGTTTAAATAAACCGGCCAGAGGCAAGTGGCTAGCGGCGCTTGGCGTCGCAGGTATTTAACACTTGCCTCTAAATTTCGCTTCCCTTATTAGCACATCCCCTCTGCACCAATCCCCCCAAACATTACCCGATAACCCAAGCCAATGACCTAGGATCTTAACTAGATTTTTTACACCGCTTTTGCTCCTCCCCTAGCCTGCTCTTCCTATGGCCGATGGCCTGCTTCCCACCCTCGCCGCAAATTTGACGCAAAAAATGTAACGCTGCCGCGTTTTTTCCGAGCCATTTCCAGCAACCTTTCGCCACCAATAAAACCCTTTGCATATCATAGGTATGCTGGCCCTACTTTACATTCATGGCTATTTAACAAGGACAAGGAAATGAAGAAGCAACAAGGTTTTACGCTTATTGAATTGATGATAGTGGTGGCGATTATTGGAGCTCTAACAGCAATAGCAATTCCTGCTTACCAAAGCTATACAAAAAAGTCGGAGGTGGCCAGTGCAGTCGCAACACTTCGTTCGTTACTGACAAATATTGACATGTTGGAACAAGAAAAAGGGGAGTTTCCTGCAGCAACAGATTTAGCTAACGTTGGTGCACACGAGGATATGAGTGCTCTAGGTAAAATAGGTATAAAACCTGTGCCTGATATTTCAGGAGGGGTCGCTACTTTTACTTTTGGTTCTAATTCAACAATAACAGACTCAAAAAAAGTTCAATTCCAAAAAAGTTCTACAGGTTGGATGTGCATTCAAAATACAGGTGTTGAATCGAAGGGTTGCTTAGATACTGGTACTATTTATTAAATGCAGACCAACCTCGCTTCTATCCTGCATCAGGCTGAGCTGATCAGCCCGGTGCAGTTGCAACAGGTGGTTGACCGGGTACAGGCTGAAAGCCAGTCTGTACCTGCTGCTTTGATCGGGCTAGGGGTTATGACTAGCCTTGATTTAGCGCGGCAGCTGGAAAACATTTTTTCGGTCGCGCTGGTTGATACCCACCAGTATGACTATGCCGGGTGCTGCAAGTCGCTCAACCTGCGCGATTTGATACTGCGCCACCGGATGTTGCCGTTAAGTGTCACCGACAGCGCCCTGCATATAGGCCTGTGCGACCCAACCCTGCTTGATGCCCTTGATGAGTTCCGTTTTGCTACCGGTAAGCATGTCGAACCGGCTCTGCTTGAGTACAAACAACTTGAGGCCGCTATCCGCAGGGTCTACGGGAGCGAACTAAAAGGTGCAGAACAGCAGACACCGCAAAGAGGGATCAGCGACAGCGAACTGACTGAGTTGGTTGAGCTCAGTGATGGCGAGCTAGTTGATGAAGCGACGGATCTCAGCAGCGACACCGCACCGGTGACGCGCTATATCAACCAGACCTTACTTGATGCCCTGCGCAAACACGCCTCGGATATCCATTTCGAGCCGTACGAAAAACACTACCGGATCCGCTTTCGCTGCGACGGCATTTTACATCAGTATGCGACGCCACCAGCAAACCTATCCCGCCGCTTATCAACCCGATTAAAGGTAATGTCACGGCTCAATATTGCCGAACGGCGGATACCGCAAGATGGCCGGATCAAGCTTAAACTCTCTGACAGTGTGTCTGTCGATCTACGGGTATCCACCTTGCCAACCATGTGGGGCGAGAAAATCGTACTGCGGATCCTCGATGGCAGTAGCAGCAAGCTGGATATCGATCACCTTGGCTATAACGAGGTGCAAAAAAAGGCCTACCTTGATGCTCTTGGCCAGCCACAAGGGATGATCCTAATGACCGGGCCGACCGGAAGCGGCAAAACTGTTTCACTCTATTCGGGGCTAAAAATCCTCAACACCGAAGCTCGTAATATTTCCACCGCCGAAGATCCGATCGAGATCAACCTGCCGGGGATCAACCAAGTCCAGATCAACCCAACTTCCGGGCTTGGCTTCGCCGAGGCACTAAGGGCTTTTCTGCGTCAGGACCCCGATGTGGTGATGGTGGGTGAAATCCGAGATCTCGAAACTGGGGGCATTGCGGTAAAGGCGGCGCAAACCGGGCATTTGGTCCTATCAACTTTGCATACCAACTCGGCAGCAGAAACCATCACCCGCCTGACAAATATGGGGATAGAAGATTTTAACTTGGCGTCATCACTCAGCCTGATCATTGCCCAACGCCTTGCCAGACGGCTTTGCCACCACTGCAAAGAGCCTGACGATCTCGACCCTTTGCTTCGGGCCAAACTGGAAATCCCAGCAGATATCGAACTGTTCAAAGCCAGTTCAACAGGCTGTGATGACTGCAACAAAGGCTATCTCGGGCGGGTCGGTATTTATGAAGTGATGCCCTTCTCCCGTCCGCTGTCACAAGCCTTGATGCAAGGCGCTAGCACTTTGGAGTTGGAAGATATCGCCCGTCAGAACGGAATGCTCACCCTTAAGCAAGCCGGAATTGAAAAGCTCTGCCAAGGCACCACCAGCCTTGCCGAGCTACAACGTGTCCTGCATTTTGCTTGAACACACTTCCTTATAACCACTTAACCCAAACAGTTTTCTAGCAGCATAAGGACCTTCCCATGGCCAAGGACAGAAAAATACGTTACTACCGCTGGCGTGGGATCAACCCGACCGGCAAGCGTTTATCCGGTGTGATGCTAGGGTTTCAGGAGCAGGAGATCCGTGCCAAGCTCAACGAGCAACAAATTCAGGTCCGGAAGCTCAAGCGTCATAACCCTTCGACGCTAAGCAAACGCAAGAACCAACTCAAGGCCACCGACATCACCGCTATTACCCGGCAGCTTGCCACTATGGTGAACTCCGGTGTCCCTGTGGTGCAAGCACTCAAGCTGATTGCCACCAGCCACCACAAAGCCGAAGGGCGCGCGACCCTTGCTATGATAAGCAACCAAGTTGAGGCTGGCTTAAGCCTCTCCCGGGCCATGCATACCAGCTCCCCCCTGTTTGATGATTTCTACTGCGATCTGGTTGCCACTGGCGAGCAAACCGGCCATTTGGCCCATGCGTTCTCCCGGCTTTCCACCTACCGGGAAAAAAGCGAAGCCATGCGCAAGAAGGTGATCAAGGCGATGATCTACCCAACAATGGTGACCCTGACAGCAATTATCGTCACAGTGATGATGCTGATTTTCGTGATTCCACAATTTGCCAGTATCTTCAATAGCTTCGGTGCAGAATTACCATGGTTTACCCAGTGTATTATCGACATCTCCGATTTTATGCTCAGCCATGGGCTCTACCTCGCACTCGGCTTGCTGTTGTCAGGGATTATTGCCGTTACTGCTTACCGTAAGTCAGACCAACACAAACTGCGTGTTCACCGTATGCTACTGGCCCTCCCCATCTTGGGGCCAGTCTTGCGCAAAGCGGCTATCGCCCGCTTTTCCCGCACCCTTGCCACCACCTTCTCTTCAGGGATCCCACTCCTAACCGGGTTAGAAGCTGCAGGAAAAACGAGTGGTAACCGTTTTATCGAACAGGCAATCGAAGGTGCCCACAATGATACAGCGGCCGGTATGCCGCTACATTTGGCCCTGCGCCATAGCGAGGTCTTCCCAGAACTTATGCTGCAGATGGTGATGATTGGCGAAGAGTCCGGTTCGATTGACGATATGCTCAATAAAATTGCCATTACTTATGAGGATGATGTCGACAATACCGTCGATAACCTCGGCAAAATCATCGAACCCTTGATTATCATGTTCCTCGGCACAGTTATCGGCGGATTGCTGATCGCCATGTATATGCCGGTGTTCAAGTTGATGAGTGTGGTGGGATAGGAACGTAGTGACGAGATCCTAGTTCCTGGGAACTGGGAACTGGGAACTGGGAACTGGGAACTGGGAACTGGGAACTGGGAACTGGGAACTGGGAACTGGGAACTGGGAACTGGGAACTGGGAACTGGGAACTGGGAACTGGGAACTGGGAACTGCAGGACGATTCCAATGGGTTCGATGTAGTATCAAGCACTTACTTGGATTTTCGCTTTTTCTTACCCTAGGCCCCAGGGCCATCTCCTCCTAGGACCTGCCTCCGCCAGTATCCGGGAACTCGGTTCTAGGATCTAGGCGCTCTTTCCCCTACAATATCCCCATTGAGTAATAAGAGACTTTTTTCATGGTGTTGCTGTCTGTATACCCTTGGTTATTTCCTGTTTTTGCTGCAATTTTCGGGTTGCTGGTAGGTAGCTTTCTTAACGTGGTGATCTACCGCCTGCCTATCATGATGGAGCGCCAATGGAGAGCCGACTGCACCGAGTATTTTCCTGAGCTTACTCCGCAAGAAGACACCGGCACCTTCAATCTCAGTATCCCGCGTTCGCGCTGCCCGCATTGCCAGCACCCAATCAGCATGTGGGACAATATCCCGGTGATCAGTTGGCTACTGCTCAAAGGCCAATGCCGCAACTGTAAAGCCAGTATCAGTGCCCGTTACCCGGCGATCGAAGCATTAACCGCAGTGATTAGCGCAACTATCGCTTTCACCCTGCCAGCTTCGCCTTGGGCGCTGGCAGTGATCCTGTTTAGCTTTGCCCTGATAGCCCTGACGTTTATCGATATCGACAAAATGCTGCTGCCGGATCAAATTACCCTACCCTTGATGTGGGCAGGCTTGATGCTGTCGCTACTCGGGATCTCCCCAGTCAGCCTGCAGGATGCCGTTATTGGTGCCATGGCCGGTTACCTGTCGCTATGGAGCCTGTACTGGGTCTTCAAGCTGCTGACGGGCAAGGAAGGCATGGGTTATGGAGACTTCAAACTACTGGCGGCACTAGGTGCATGGCTTGGCTGGCAGTTGCTGCCTTTTGTGGTACTGCTTTCCTCTCTGGTTGGAGCAATCTGCGGCATTATCATGATGCGCCGTCAGAAGAATGACGGCCAGCAGCCATTTTCTTTTGGTCCTTATCTAGCTATTGCCGGCTGGGTGGCCATGTTATGGGGTGAGCCGTTGCTCAACTGGTACCTAACCGCTTACCTGGGGCTTTAAATTATGTCTTTTGTTATTGGATTAACCGGCGGGATCGGTAGTGGCAAAACCACGGTTGCCAATCTGTTTGCAGCACAGCAGATAGAGATCATTGATGCCGATATCGTTGCCCGTGAAGTGGTCGAGCCGGGCAGTGCCGGTTTGCAAGCCATTGTTAAGAAACTAGGTTCTGACATCTTGTTGACAGATGGTACGCTTAATCGCAGTAAGCTGCGTGAAGCCATCTTCAGTGATAATCAATTAAAAGAATGGCTTAACCAATTATTGCATCCGATGATCCGGGAGAAAATGCAGCAAGATATTGCCGCCGCCCAGTCGCCGTATTGCTTGCTGGTTGTGCCGCTTATGGTGGAAAATAACCTACAGGCAATGACAGACCGCTTATTGGTGGTCGACGTTGATGAAGAGGTTCAGGTAGCCCGGACCCAGCAAAGGGATAATGTCCCTGCCGAACAGGTTCGCAGCATCCTTGCTTCCCAAGCCAGCCGTGAACAACGCCTTGCGGCTGCCGATGATGTGATCTGCAATAATGGCAATGGTGACAACCTTGAGCAGCAAGTTGCCAAACTGCACCAAGAATACCTGGCGTTAAGCCGCCAGCAGAACAACACACCGCAGTGCTAACTAATTTGGGTAGGTTGATATGCAAATAAACCGCTTTGAACACCCGTTAAATGAGAAGGTACGAATTTACCTTCGCTTGGAATACCTGATCCGCCAAATGCAACATGCCAGTGATCTAACCGATCCTTGGCAACATCAGCTATTCTTCCGCGCTTTGTTTGATTTGCTGGAAATCCTTGATCAAATCCAGCTCAAGTCGGAGCTTGCCAAAGATCTCGAGAAACAACGTGGCCGCCTCAAGCAATGGCTAAACATTGAAGGGGTCGATCAAACTGCCCTACTGGCACTGTTGGACCAGCTAGAGCTCGCCCAGCACCAACTACTTACCGCTAACCGCCTTGGCCAAGCCCTGCGCGAAGACCGCTTCCTTGGTGGGATCAAGCAACGCCTTTCTATTCCTGGCGGTAGCTGTTGTTTCGATCTACCGGCCCTGCACCATTGGCTACACCTGCCACTGGCCCATAAGCAAAATGATCTGGCCAACTGGCTGTCCCAAATCAAAGAGCTAAGTGTTGCCCTCAACCTGTGGCTCAAGCTAGTCAGGGAAACCGGACAGTTCCAAGATCAGGTCGCACGCGGTGGTTTCTTCCAGCATGAAGCCGAAGAAGCCAGTTTGATCCGGCTTGAGATTTGCCCCAGCCATGGTGTCTACCCTATGATATCGGGACACCGCAGCCGGTTTGCCATCCGCTTCATGCCATTTGAAGAAGGCGCCGGCATTGCCGAGACGATAGAATTTAAACTAGCGATTTGCTGAGGTAACAAGTGACGCAATCCAACACGCCAACTACACCGATCACCGTGGTGAAATGCCCAACCTGCCAAACCGACGTTGTTTGGGGTGAGCAAAGCCCATTCCGTCCGTTCTGCTGCAAGCGCTGCCAGCTTATCGATCTCGGTGAGTGGGCTGAAGAAGAAAAGGCTATCCCGGGCGCGCCGGATATGTCTGATTCCGACGGCTGGTCGGAAGATATGGGGTATTAAAGGGTACGGGGTGCTAGGTCCTGGGGACGAGGGAATACCCCCCCGGACCTCCTAGGACCAAGGACCCAGAACCGCTTTTATAACGCCATCAACTTCTCTAACACAACCTCATTCGCTTCCGGGAAGGCGTAGTTGGTTAGCTCTTCTAGGCGTACCCACTCGCTTGGCTGGCCTTCCTTGCCGTATGCCTTGCCTTCGAAGGCACGTACCAGGAAGAAATCAAACTTCAATGACTTCTCTGGGTAGTCATGCTCCAGTGCCATGAAGTGCTCCAGTTCAGTCGCTTGGATACCAACCTCTTCGTGCAACTCCCTGATCACCGCCTGCTCGGCTGTTTCACCGGTTTCGACCTTACCCCCGGCAAACTCCCAGAAACCGCCCTTGTGCGCTTTGGCGGCGCGCTGGGTGATGAAAACCTTATCCTGTTCGGCATTGAGGATGATCCCCGCCGAGAT
Organism: Photobacterium rosenbergii; assembly: GCF_003026455.1. Lineage (GTDB taxonomy): Bacteria > Pseudomonadota > Gammaproteobacteria > Enterobacterales > Vibrionaceae > Photobacterium > Photobacterium rosenbergii. Next base: position 100,481 of record NZ_PYMB01000014.1, on the reverse strand, counting down.
CCACACTTGTTTCTTTTCCAAACCGCTACCTTTGACTTTCTCATTGCCTGCTAGGCAGGTCTCTTCTTTAAGCATATACCCCCACCAACACTGTTACCGTGAGTTATCCGAGGATAGAAAAAAGGCCGCGATTGCGGCCTTTTGTATCATTTAAGCTGCCTGGTTAGTTGATTTTACCGTGGCATTGCTTGTATTTCTTGCCAGAGCCACATGGACAAGGCTCGTTACGGCCTACCTTGCGCTCTTCACGCTGGTAAGGCGCCGCTTCGTCGCTTTCCTGGCTTTCATCGGCAATTTGGTTTTCCGCATTCTGGTGCTGGAATTGCTGGCGGCGGGCTAGCTCTTCGGCCTGACGGCGGCGCTCAGCTTCAACACGCTCAACTTCTTCCTGCTGCTGGACACGTACCTTGCTCAGGATCGCAATCACATCAGACTTCAGGCTTTCCAGCATACCTTCGAACAGTTCAAACGACTCACGCTTGTATTCCTGTTTCGGGTTCTTCTGCGCATAACCACGCAGGTGAATACCCTGACGTAGGTGGTCCATTGCCGCTAGGTGTTCTTTCCATAGCGTATCTAGGTTTTGAAGCATTACCGTTTTCTCGAAGTTGCGTAGTACCGGTGCACCAACCACTTCTTCTTTATGACGGTAGATCTCAACCGCTTTCTCGACGATGCGCTCACGCAGCGCTTCTTCATACAGCTTCTCTTCGCTGTCCAACCACTCCTGGATAGGTAGTTCCATGTCGTAGTCGGCCTTCAGGCGCTCTTCCAGGCCTTGGATGTCCCACATCTCTTCCAACGACTGTGGCGGGATGTAGCCATCGATAACCGCCTGAATAACGTCTTCACGGTTCTGCTCGATCATTTCGCTGATGTCTTCGGCATTCATCAGCTCATCACGAAGCTCGTAAACCACCTTACGCTGGTCGTTAGCTACGTCATCGAATTCAAGCAACTGCTTACGGATATCGAAGTTACGGCCTTCAACTTTACGCTGGGCATTTTCGATAGCCTTGGTCACCCATGGGTGCTCGATCGCTTCGCCTTCTTCCATACCCAACTTCTTCATCATGTTAGACACACGATCCGAAGCGAAGATACGCATCAGGCCATCTTCCATCGATAGGTAGAAACGGGAAGAACCGGCATCACCCTGACGGCCCGAACGACCACGTAGCTGGTTATCGATACGGCGAGATTCGTGACGCTCGGTACCGATGATGTGCAGACCACCAGAGGCTAGAACGGCATCGTGCTGTACCTTCCAGTCCGCTTTGATCTTGGCAATTTGATCGTCAGTTGGGTTGTCCAGCTTAGCCACTTCGCTCTGCCATGAACCACCCAGTACGATATCCGTACCACGGCCGGCCATGTTAGTAGCGATAGTTACCGCTTTTGGTGCACCCGCCTGGGCAACGATGTCTGCTTCACGCTCGTGGAACTTGGCGTTCAAGACTTCGTGCTTGATACCTTGTTTCTTCAGTGACTTAGACAGTAGCTCAGATTTTTCAATCGATACGGTACCAACCAGAACCGGCTGACCATTTTCGACACGGTTCTTGATGTCTTCGCTGATCGCAGCGAATTTTTCCAATTCGGTCATGTAAACCAAGTCACCCATGTCATCACGGATCATCGGCTTGTTAGTTGGCAGTACGACAGTCTCAAGACCGTAAATAGACTGGAATTCGAACGCTTCGGTATCGGCTGTACCTGTCATACCAGATAGTTTGGTGTACAGACGGAAGTAGTTCTGGAAAGTGATCGACGCTAGCGTCTGGTTTTCATTCTGGATCTTCACACCTTCTTTGGCTTCTACAGCCTGGTGTAGACCTTCAGACCAGCGACGGCCCGGCATAGTACGGCCAGTGTGCTCATCAACGATGATTACTTCGTCATCTTTAACAATGTAGTCAACGTCGCGCTCAAACAGAACATGGGCACGTAGGGCAGCGTTAACATGGTGAAGCAGGCTGATGTTAGTTGGCGAGTAAAGAGTGTCGTCCTCTTCCATCATGCCGTTTTGCTTAAGCAACTCTTCGACAAATTCCTGACCGTTCTCGGTAAGGTGAGCTTGCTTCGACTTTTCATCCACCGTGTAGTGGCCTTCGCCACGGTATTCTTCGCTGTCTTCCTGATCCTGCTTGGTTAGCTGTGGGATCAGGGTATTGATCTTGGTGTATAGTTCAGAGCTATCTTCCGCAGGACCAGAAATGATCAGCGGGGTACGGGCTTCATCGATAAGGATGGAGTCAACTTCATCGACTACCGCAAAGAAGCGCTCGCGCTGTACGCGATCTTCCGGGCGGAACGCCATGTTGTCACGCAGGTAGTCAAAACCAAATTCGTTGTTTGTTCCGTAAAGGATGTCGGCAGCGTAGGCTTCTTTCTTCGCCTGAGGCGGCATGTTTGGCACGTTAACGCCAACGGTCATACCTAGGAATTCAAAAAGTGGTCGGTTAGTTTCGGCATCACGCGCGGCCAGGTAGTCATTCACCGTTACGATGTGAACGCCTTTACCCGTCAGGGCGTTAAGGTAAGCTGGCAGGGTTGCCGTCAGGGTTTTACCCTCACCGGTACGCATCTCTGCGATTTGGCAAGCGTTCAGTACCATACCACCGATAAGCTGAACGTCGAAGTGGCGCATACCGTATACACGCTTGGACGCTTCACGTACCGTTGCAAAGGCTTCTGGCAGTAGCTGGTCAAGGTTCTCACCTTGCTCCAGACGCTCACGGAACTCAACCGTTTTGGCCTTTAGTTCTTCGTCCTGCAAACTTTCGAATTGAGGTTCAAGCTTGTTGATTTGGTCAACAATTTTGCGCATACGACGCAGTGTGCGGTCGTTACGGCTACCGATAACTTTGGTCAGTAGTTTTGATAACATGGCGTTGCCGTTTTCTCTTAGTTATTTCAGCCTATCAAGGCTGAATTCTTAATCTGAATTTTTCAACCGGGATTATATCAGCAAGGCGCTAGGCCAAGACTTGCGATTAATCATCCCTGTCCCGTCTAAATTCGCCACTTTTGTGACTACGGAAGCCGATACGAAAAACAATGGTTATTGATGATATTGTGGTACGAGTCGACCATTTCAAGGGATAAATGAAAACAATACCAGAAAATGAACACCATCGGCTATCCGTGGAGGGTGTAAACCCAAGCAGACCCAATAAGCCAAACGACCTTGGTCAATGCTCTCCCAAGCTTGATATAATAAGCCATATTGACTGTGTCGCCTATGGCAAATGCCCAGACGATGTTTTTCATATTCGAAAAATTAGAACTTAGCCACCACTTTTAGCCAGGAAACCTTAGCTATGCGCGATCATCGCCCACAAACACCGGCAAATTTGCTTGATGACAACCACGTGGGGAACATCCAGCAGCGTGCCATTGCCCTGAGTAAATTGGACAAAGCGGTTAAAGAGCACCTTGCCTGCGCCGATCATTGCCGGGTCAGTAACTACCGCCAAGGAACCCTGATCATCGAAACGGCCTCGGCGGCTTGGTCTATGCGGCTTAACTATGAGCGCAACACACTAATTACCAAATTACGCGAGAAGCTGCTGCCCAACTTGGCCAAAATAGAGGTCAAGGTCAACCCGGCTCTGGCAGCAGCGGCCCCGGTAAAAGAAAAGCAGCCGGATATCGTTCGCAAGCCTATTTCCGCCAAAGCTGCAGGCTACCTGCTCCATACCGCCGAGGGCGCACCGGACAAGATTAAATCGCGGCTCGAACGCATTGCCGCGCTGGCAGCAGAGAAGGCTGGCCAGAACAAATAAAAAGCCAGATAAAGAAAACGCCGGACAATGTCCGGCGTTTATAGATTCGTTTGAGGCAAAAACCGATTAGGCCAATACCATTCCAGGCTGAGCAAAGGTCACTGGAACCTGTTGTTCATCTGTGAAGGTAGACCATTCATACGCTTCCTGATCAGCAAGCACTGCACGCAGCAACATGTTGTTAAGCGCATGGCCTGACTTGTAAGCCACCATTTCACCAATAATGTTGTGACCACACATGTAAAGGTCGCCAATGGCATCCAGTACTTTGTGGGTAACCAACTCGTTGTCGAAACGAAGGCCTTCGTCATTAAGGATACGGTAATCGTCAAGCACGATGGCATTGTCAAAGCTACCACCTAGACACAGGTTCTGTGACTGGAGGTATTCGATATCGCGCATGAAGCCGAAAGTGCGGGCTCGGCTGATATCTTTAACAAATGACTGGCTGGAGAAGTCCAGTACCAAACGCTGCTGCTCTGATTCAATCGCCGGGTGGTTAAACTCGATAGCGAAATCAAGACGGAACCCGTTGTAAGGACGGAGCTCTGCCCATTTGTCACCATCTTCGACGCGAACAGTTTTCTTGATACGCAAGAAACGCTTAGGCGCATTCAGGGTATCGATGCCGGCAGACTGCAGCAGGTAGATGAACGGGCTCGCACTGCCATCCATAATAGGGATTTCAGGTGCATCAACTTCGATAATCACATTATCGATACCCATTCCTGCCAACGCAGCGTTAAGGTGCTCAACGGTTGAGATACGTACGCCTTGCTCGTTAACCAAGGCAGTACACAACATGGTGTCGCGGACCGAATCTGCATCTGCTGGGAAATCAACAGGCGGATTCAAATCGGTACGGCGATAAATCACACCAGTGTTCGCAGCAGCAGGACGAAGAATAAGCGTCACTTTACGCCCAGAGTGAAGGCCCACCCCAGTCGTTTGCACAATGCTTTTCAGTGTACGTTGTCTTATCATCTGCTTTTCTCAACTATAAAATTGCCATGATATCGGCCCCTATCCTTCGTCAAAAAAAGGACAGGGACATGCATCATATCACTTTTTAACCAGTTTCCCAAAATTAATTGCGCGCTTAGTCAGCTTGCTTGCGCAAAAATGCTGGGATATCCAAGTAGTCGTGATCCGCCTGAGGCTTAGGATTTGCCGCCGTTGCCGCCTGCTGGTTAGCAGTTTCAGCTGCTGGAGCTGGCTGGCTCAAAGGCGCAGCTTTAGTCTCTTCAGCAGGTGCCGCTGTAGGTGCAGGCTTCTCTGATGCCACTGCCTGTACTGGCTTCGCCGTACCGGTTACCAAAGTGATATCAGGCTTGCACTCTTTACCAATACCGGTTGCAACAACAGTTACACGAAGCTCGTCAGACATTTCTGGGTCAAGCGAGGTACCGATAACAACAGTAGCGTTATCCGAGGCAAAGGCTTTCACCGTGTTACCTACCGTTTCGAACTCATCTAGACGCATGTCTAGGCCAGCTGTGATGTTAACCAACACACCGCGTGCGCCAGCTAGATCGATATCTTCAAGTAGCGGGCTCGAAATAGCCATTTCAGCTGCTTCTTCAGCACGGTCATCACCAGTAGCAACACCGCTGCCCATCATGGCATGACCCATTTCAGACATTACAGTGCGAACGTCAGCAAAGTCGACGTTGATCATGCCCGGACGGGTGATCAGCTCGGCGATACCTTGTACTGCGTTTTTCAGTACATCGTTAGCTTTGGCAAAAGCATCAAGCAATGTTATGCCACGGCCAAGCACTTTCAGTAGCTTCTCGTTCGGGATAGTGATCAGCGAGTCAACGTGCTTAGACAGTTCCTCGATGCCCTGCTCGGCAAACGCCATACGCTTTTTGCCTTCGAAGCTAAATGGCTTGGTCACCACCGCTACAGTCAGGATCCCTAGCTCTTTCGCCACCTCAGCAATGATTGGCGCCGCACCGGTACCGGTACCGCCACCCATGCCGGCTGCGATGAAGATCATGTCTGAGCCTTCAAGCTCAGCTTTGATCGCTTCGCGATCTTCCAGTGCCGAGTCACGACCAACCTGTGGGTTGGCACCCGCACCCAGACCTTTGGTGATTGCCCCACCGATCTGGATCACTGTACTTACATTGGTTTTACGTAGCGCCTGAGCATCAGTGTTCACACTGATAAACTCAACGCCTTCGATTGATTCACGTACCATGTGATCGACAGCATTACCACCGCCGCCGCCAACGCCTATGACTTTAATTACCGCTTCGTCAGACATTTCCATCATCGGTTCAAACATGTGTTCTCTCCGTCCATCCTGTTCGCATCAGGTTTTAAAATTCTTTTCTAAACCAGCCACTGAGCTTAGTAAAAAAGCCAGAAACAGAACGCTTCTGCTCAATTTCACTGTCATCAAATGTCTGACTATCCTTTCCGTAATGCAGTAGACCTACTGCAGTCGCATAATGTGGGAATTGCACATGTTCGGTCAGCCCTGTCACGTTAAGTGGCAAGCCAACACGTACCTGGTTACTGAAGACGCGCTCGGCACACTCCACCAGACCTTCCATCTGGGCCGCACCACCGGTTAAGACAATACCTGCCGCCAGTTGATGCTTCACTCCCGCATTACGCAATTGTTCTTGTACTTCAATCAGCTTCTGATTAACCAGTCCCAACAGTTCGCTGTAACGGGGCTCTATCACTTCCGCCAATGTTTGGCTCTGCAGGCTACGCGACGGTCGACCACCAACACTTGGCACATCTACCTTGGCATCCTTGCTAACAAGCTCGCTTAGCGCACAGCCATATTTCACTTTAATTTCCTCGGCATCCCCAAGTGGAGTGCCGAACGCATAGGCAATGTCACTGGTTACCACATTGCCCGCATAAGGAATCACGGCCGCATGGCGCAATGCACCACCGGTCCAGACAGCGATATCCATCGTACCGCCGCCGATGTCGACCACACAGACACCCAGTTCACGCTCATCAGGCGTCAATACTGCGTGGCTGGCAGCCAAGCCGGAGAAAATAAGCTGATCGACTTTGAGGTCACAGCGCTCTACCGCCTTGACGATATTCCGCGCCATGTCGTTATGGCAGGTGATCAAATGAACACTCGCTTCCATGCGTACCCCAGATAGACCAACAGGGTTTTTAATTCCCTCTTGATAATCAATAGCAAATTCCTGAGGAATTACATGCAAAACTTTATGTTCGTCACTAATTTTTACCGATTTAGCGGTATGGATGACATTATCAACGTCATCCTGAGTCACTTCTTTGTCGGAAATCGGCACCATGCCTTCTTCTGTCTGGCAGCGAATGTGCTTGCCCGACAGGGACAAAAATACCGATGAAATCTGACAGTCAGCCATCAACTCAGCTTTGTAGATCGCGCCCTGTACCGATTTAACTACAGACTCGAGATCATTCACACCGCCTTTGTCCATCCCACCGGACGGACTGCTACCTTCACCGATGACATTCACTTCGCCATCCGGTAGCACTTCACCGACCAAAGCACTGACTTTGGACGTGCCAATATCCAGGCCTACTATCAGTTTTTTATCTGCCGCCTTCGTCATAGCGCCTACTCTTATAGTTCTCTTAAGCCAAACAGGCTGCGGCCGAGCCGATCTATTTGGTCTCGCTTTGCTCTGGGTCAGTGACCCAGCCTACAGCGGCTCCGGTATCATAGCGTAAGTCTATGTACTCGATAGCCTTTCCTTGCTGCTCTAATTGCGGGGATAAGGCAATGAAACGTTCGATCCGCTCCATCCGCTCCTTACGCCCTAATTCAAGCCTGACGCCGTTAGTTAACCAAACCCGCCAAGCCCGACGTTCATTCAATGCCAGCGTAGCAATTTCAAAGCCCGCATGCTGTAACCTCGGTTGCATTTCACGCAATGCGCTCAACACTTCGAGGCTGGTACCATCCGGCCCTGCAAGGCCAACCAGTAGTTGGCCTGCTTGCTCTGGGGGGGCCTCAAAGACTTCCCCGTCTTGGTTGACCATCGCGTGGCCATTCCAAGAAGCTGCCGGCTCTTGCTCGACCAAAAATACCTTGAGGGTATCGGGCCACTGCTTGCGCACCGCCGCCCTGGCCACCCAAGGCATGGCCTCCAGCACATGTTGAATATCATCAACATCTTGGGTCATGAAACTGCCAAGCTGCTCAAGGTGCATTATGCCTTCCCGGACATCGCCAGGGGTCAAGTAATGCAACTCACCTTGAATCACCAGCTGTGACAACGGCAGCCGGTTGGCATCTGTCATCCAGTTGATTGCCGCGCTGAACAGCCAGACAACAAACCCGATCACAAAGAGAAAAAAAGCCAGTCCCCCACGGTGGTGTATTGGCGCCGCAGAGGAAAACGATATTCTTTTTAGGACACTATCAGCCATAAATAGTTTAATCCCGATGTCATAGCCGATATTTACCTAGCAAAAGCGGCAAGGCCATTCCCTCAACCCTTTCCGCTTTCTCGCGTAAAGTTGACAGATTATAGCGAGCAAGCCCCGGCTCTCCAACATCTGAAAGCCGATTCCTCGCAGATCTCTGGCTATAAGCTTAAATCAAAGCAAAAAACAAGCCAAATATATATTTTTTATACAGTAAGATTACTGGCTCATTTGCTCAATATTCAGTTGCATATCCGCAAGCTGCCTAGCAATCTTGCCAACATCACCGGCACCTTGTGTCAGAACCAAATCATCATTTTGTAGAATATTGGCTAACGCTGACGGCAGGGCATCGATTGTTGGCACAAAAATCGGGTCCAGTTTGCCACGGCCACGAATAGTACGGCACAGGGCACGGCCATCTGCACCGGCAATAGGCACTTCACCCGCAGCATACACATCCAGCATGACAAGCACATCAACCTGCTCGAGCACATTAGCAAAATCATCATAAAGATCACGGGTGCGGCTGTAGCGGTGTGGCTGGAATACCATCACCAGACGCTTGTCTTCCCAACCTGCGCGTGCCGCCTGAATAGTCACATCAACCTCACTCGGGTGATGGCCATAATCATCAACCAGCATCACCTTGCCGTTACCGGTATCGAACTCGCCAAGATGGTCAAAGCGTCGGCCGGTGCCTTCAAATTCAGCCAATGCACGGATGATAGCGTCATCAGCGACGCCTTCTTCCGTAGCGACTGCAACAGCAGCCGTCGCATTCAAGGCATTGTGCTTACCCGGAATGTTCAGTTTGATCTCAAGGGCAGGCTTACCTTTACGTAGTATCGAGAAATGTCCCTGCTGACCGCGCTGATCATAATCAACCAAACGCACATCTGCATCCTCAGAAAAGCCATATGTGATGACTTGTCGGCCAATTCTTGGAAGTAGCTCACGCACGACAGGATCATCAATGCACATTACCGCCAAACCGTAGAACGGTAGGTTGTGCAAGAAATCGACAAATGTCTGCTTCAGCACTTCGAAATCACCGCCGTAAGTGTCCATATGGTCAGCTTCAATATTGGTGACGACACACACCATCGGCTGTAGGTGCAAGAATGAAGCATCACTTTCGTCAGCTTCAGCAATCAGGTAACGGCTCGAGCCAAGACGGGCATTAGTACCGGCACTTTTCACCAGGCCGCCGTTAACAAATGTTGGATCCAACCCTGCTTCAGAGTAAATCTGGGTAACCAAAGCTGTCGTGGTTGTTTTACCGTGGGTACCGGCAATGGCAATGCCATGACGGTAGCGCATCAGCTCAGCCAGCATCTCCGCGCGACGTACCACCGGAATACGTAGCTCACGGGCAGCCGCCAATTCAGGGTTGCTCTGGTCGATGGCCGTCGAGGCAACCACCACGCTAGAGCCATCGATATTGCTGGCTTGGTGGCCAAAGAAGATCTCAGCGCCCTTGCTCGCCAAGCGATTAGTCACCGCATTCGGCGCCAGGTCTGATCCACTGACGTGGTAGCCTTCGTTAACCAACACTTCTGCGATACCACTCATACCGGCACCGCCAATTCCAACAAAGTGGATACGCTCTACGCGGCGCATCTCTGGCACCATGGTTCTAATTTTTGCTAATTGCTGGTTATCCAGTTTACTCATCACTTTGTCTCGTCTTATTGCTTTGCCAGCGACTTAATCACCTCCGCCACACGGCGGTCAGCATCAATAATCGCTGCGTCCCGTGCCGCCTGCGCCATCTTGGCCAGCTGTGCACGGTCTAATTGTTGTAAGATGTCAGCCAGCCCTTCTACCGTCAGTTCAGGCTGTTCAATCATTTTCGCCGCGCCGCACTGCACGAGGTGGTCGGCATTGAGCGCCTGCTGGCGATCCTTGTGCATGAATGGCACAAAGACCGCACCAAGGCCGGCCGCTGACAGTTCAGACACCGTCAGGGCTCCTGAGCGACAAACAACGATATCAGCCCAAGCGTAAGCTGCTGCCACATCATCGATAAATTCTGTTACTTGGTAGTTATTGCCCTGCGCATTAGCGTATTGGGCATAATCTTGTTCAGTTTGTTCCTGGGCACCTTTACCGGCCTGATGCCATACAGTGACTTTATCGCCCAGCAGACCCGCAACTTGAGGCAGGGTTTGGTTTAGGATGCGTGCTCCCTGGCTGCCTCCCATCACCAATACCCGAATTGGACCGTCACGTTCATCAAAGCGCAGCTCCGGAGAGGCTAGTGCAACTACATCCTGACGAACTGGGTTACCAACCACTTCGCGGTTTGGGAAAGCGCCTGGGAATGCCTGAAGTACACTCGCCGCTATGCGTGAAAGCCATTGGTTCGTCAAACCGGCAACCGCGTTTTGCTCATGCAGAATCACCGGCACGCCCGATAACCATGCAGCAACACCGCCCGGCCCGCTGACATAACCGCCCATGCCAAGTACCGCATCAGGCTGCCACGCCTTGATATATTTTCGCGCCTGCAAGATGGCACCAACAATCTTAAAAGGCGCAGCCAACAAGCGGGTAAAGCCCTGACCACGTAAGCCCTTGACCTTGATAAAGTCGATATCAATACCGTGCTTGGGCACCAATTCGGCTTCCATACGATCAGCTGTACCAAGCCAGCGGATCTCCCAGCCTTCTTGCTGTAACCGCTTGGCAACCGCCAAGCCTGGGAAAACATGGCCTCCGGTGCCGCCCGCCATGACGAGCAAGCGCTTATTCTTGTTCATTGTCATTTTCTTCTACTTCCGGATCCGGCATCGCTCTGGCAGCGATTCGCTGCTCATAATCTATCCGGATCAAAATGGCGACCGCAGTAGCCATAATAAATAAACTGGAGCCACCATAACTGATGAGTGGCAAGGTTAGCCCTTTGGTCGGTACCATACCGGCAGCCGCACCAACATTGACCAAGGTTTGGAAAGCAAACCAGAAAGCAAAGCCGAAAGCCAAGAAGCCGCCATATAATTGTTCTGTCTGCAAACAGCGACGGCCAATCATCAAGGCTTTAAATACCAAGGCAAAAATAAGTAGCAGAACCACCGTCACCCCAATAAGACCCACTTCCTCAGCCAATACGGCAAACACAAAGTCGGTATGGGCTTCGGGCAAGTATTCCAACTTCTGGATAGAGTTACCTAGACCTTGCCCCAGCCATTCACCACGGCCAAAGGCCATCAGGGACTGGGTAAGCTGGTAACCACTGCCAAACGGATCATCCCACGGGTCGAGGAACGAGGTCACTCGGCGCCAACGGTATGGCTCGAAATAAATCAGGGAGGCGATTCCAACGCCCGCCGTGGCTATCATTACGATGAACTGCCACAGCTTAGCACCTGCGATAAACAACATGCCGACCGTGGTCACAAACATCACCACGAATGAACCGAGATCGGGTTGTTCAAGCAGTAAGCCACCTAGCAGGACAAGCACCAGCAAAGGCTTAGCAAAACCGACGAAGGTCTCGCGCACTTGCTGGTACTGACGCACCAGATAACCAGATAAAAACAGGAATAGGGAAAGCTTGGCGACTTCAGCAGGCTGCAGGTTGAAGATCCCTAGCGGGATCCAGCGGGATGCACCGTTGACCGAGCGGCCGACACCCAGTACAGCAATCAACAGCACAATCGATACTATCAGCATCGGCACGCTGTACTGCCGCCACCTTTCAAGCGGGATCATCAGTACAAAACTGGCTAACACCAGAGAACAAACAAGAAAGAAACCATGGCGTAGGGCAAAATAGAACGGCATGTCTGTTAGGCGGGTCGCGATCGGCACCGAGGCAGATGTAACCATCACCAAACCCGTTGCCATCAAGGCTAATGCAATCCAAACCAGCTGCCTGTCATACGGGCTCTGCGCCGCCGGTTTTGTCATCCAATCAAAAAACTGCCCCATCCCTTCCTTTACCGCTCCTGACATCAGCTATCCTTGCCTACCTGGTGCTGTAATGTTTGTGCCAACTCGACAAACGTATCACCACGCACCATAAAGTTAGCAAATTGATCGAAGCTCGCACAGGCCGGAGACAACAAGATCATATCTCCTGCACTGGCAATTTTTGCCGCCTGTGACATAGCTTGCTCCATGGTCTCAACCATCAAGGGGTTATCGACCAATGGCGCAAAGTGAGAGCCATCGCGGCCAAAGCAGTATAACTGAGCGTCTAATTTTGCCAGAACCGGTGCCAGTTCGGAAAAGTCGGCGCCCTTGCCGTCACCACCCACCAGCAAGTGAAGCTTGCCATTGAGCTGCAAGCCTTTCAGGGCTGCCAAGGTACTGGCAAGATTGGTCGCCTTTGAATCATTGACCCATTTCACGCCATGTTGCTCAGCCACTAACTGGCAGCGATGAGCTAGGCCGTTGTAGCGACGAAGCGCACGGCATGAAGCTTCACGGTCAATATCCACCGCATCCGCCAGCGCTAGTGCCGCCAAGCTATTAGCTACGTTGTGGCGGCCGACCAAGGCAATATCCTTGCTAGGCATCACAGGCTCTCCTGCGATAGCTAGCCACTCTTCACCTTGGTGCTCTACCAAGCCGTAGCGCTCGGTGCTATTACTGTTGCCAGCATTGAGGCCAAAGCTGACCAGTTCAAGCTCACAAGCATCAGTGTCTGGCTTAGTCGCGAGATCTTCCCGGTTGAAAACCGCTAACTCAGCATGGTTGAAAATACGCATCTTGGCCGCGCTGTACTGCGCCAAGCCGCCAGGGTACCTGTCCATATGGTCTTCAGACAGGTTGAGGTAAGCCGCCGCTTTGAGCGACAGGCTCGACGTAGTTTCCAGTTGAAAACTGGACAGCTCGAGGACATACAGGTCGTGCTCCTCTGCCAGCATATCCAGCGCAGCAAACCCGATATTGCCACCGACACCGACATTGATGCCGGCCTCTTTGGCCATTTCGCCAACGAGACTAGTCACTGTGCTCTTGCCGTTGGAGCCAGTGATTGCGACCACAGGCTTCTCTACCGCACGGGCAAACAGTTCGATATCACCGACAATTTCAACTCCCGCACTAGCAGCCTGCTGCAGCTGCGGGGTAGCCAGGGCGATACCCGGGCTTGAAACAATCAAATCGGCAGCCATCAGCCAGTCCATCTGCCACTGGCCACTGCACAGTGCCACCGATGGGGGTAGCTGCTCTCGGCCTGGAGGGTGCTCGCGGGTATCAATGACCTTGATGTCCAGCGACTGAGGAGCCCTCAGCAGGTGGTTCACCACCGACAGGCCGGTCATGCCCAGCCCGATCACTACCACCTGTTTTACGCCTTCCAAGCCTTTCATCTTATCGTACCTTCAGGGTTGCCAGCGCGATCAGTACCAGCATTAGGGTAATGATCCAGAAGCGCACGATAACGCGTGGCTCCGGCCAGCCTTTCAATTCATAGTGGTGGTGGATTGGCGCCATGCGGAAGATTCGCTGGCCACGCAGTTTGTATGAGCCAACCTGCAGGATCACCGATACCGTTTCCATCACGAACACACCGCCCATCACAACCAGCAGTAGCTCCTGGCGAACCAATACGGCAATAGTGCCCAATGCACCACCTAGAGCCAATGAGCCTACATCGCCCATGAAGACCTGTGCAGGGTAGGTGTTGAACCACAAGAAACCAAGCCCGGCACCAACGATAGCGGTACAGACAACGACCAACTCACTGGCATCTTTGAGGTAAGGAATATGCAGGTAGTTGGCAAAGTTGACGTTACCCGTTGCCCAAGCGATAAATGCCATACCACCGGCGACCATCACGGTTGGCATAATCGCCAGACCATCTAGGCCATCGGTCAAGTTAACGGCATTACTGGTACCGACAATCACAAAGTAAGTGAAAACAATATAGAACAAGCCAAGCTGTGGCATTACATCCTTGAAGAACGGCACCACCAATTGAGTCGCTACGGTATCTTGGCCGTGGACATACAGTGCAAAAGCCACACCGAGCGCAATCACTGACTGCCAGAAGTATTTCCAGCGCGCAATCAGGCCGTCGGTATTTTTGCGTACCACCTTGCGGTAATCATCGACAAAACCCACTGCGCCATAGCCCAGCATCACGACCAGTACCGCCCAGACATACGGGTTGGTCAGGTCTGCCCAAAGCAACACGGTAATTGCGATGGAGGCCAAGATCATGATCCCGCCCATTGTCGGGGTGCCACGCTTGCTAAAGTGTGACTCTGGGCCATCGTGGCGAACCACTTGGCCGATCTGCAGCATCTGCAGACGGGCAATCAGGCGCGGGCCCATCCACAGCGACAGCATCAAGGCTGTCAAGATGCTGATGATGGCGCGGAAAGTCAGGTATTCAAACAGTCGAAAAAATGGAAATGTCGATTCCAGTAAATCAGCTAACCAGTAAATCATTCTTTATGTTCCTGCAGTGCAACAATCACATCTTCCATGCGGGAGCTGCGGGCTCCTTTTGCTAGCACTGTCACTTGGATGTTGTCTTCATTGAGCAAAGGATCAAGCTGCTGGTGCAAGGTCTCAATCAATGCTGTTTTATCGTTAAAATGTTGGCCGTTGTTTAGCGTACTGACGATTTGACTCGCTTTACCAAATGTCAGTACCTTGTCGAGGTGACGCGCATGCGCATATTCTGCAACTTCTTGGTGCAGCGCTGCACTATCATCACCCAACTCAGCCATGTCCCCCAGTACAAACCAGCGCTGGCCGTCAAAACCGGCCAATAAGTCGATCGCCGCCTTTACCGACGCGACACTGGCATTGTAGGTATCATCGACCAGCCTCAGGTTAGGACGCGGCTCGGTCACATCAGCACGGCCTTTGACATTGGCTACGCCACCTAGGCCAGCCTGTACCTGCTCTGGCGTTGCCCCCAGAGCCATAGCTAACGCTGCCGCTGCTAGGGCATTGGCGACATTATGGCCACCTGCCAGTGTTAAACTGACCGGAAATGTTGCCAAGGGGGTGCGCATTGTAAAGCAAGCGCGCCCCATACTGTTAATGTTTATGTCAAGAGCGTGAAAATCTGCTTCTGGCTGAGTGGCAGAAAATGTCTGCAACTGGTGCTTGTCCAGCATCGACTGCCATTTTTTCTGGTCATTAGAGTCTAGATTAATGATCGCAACAGCTTCTTTACCGCGTTCCTCAAGCCCTTCGAAAATCTCCCCTTTAGCTTTCGCCACCCCGTCCAGCGAGCCAAACCCTTCAAGGTGGGCGGCAGCTAGGTTGTTGATCAATGCCACTTGGGGCTTGACCAAGTTGGTGGTGTAGGAAATTTCTTTCTGGTGGTTGGCGCCTAGCTCAATCACCGCAAATTCATGCTCAGGTTCCAAGCGAAGCAAAGTCAGCGGGACACCAATGTCATTATTGAAGTTTCCGCCCGTTGCCAACACCTTGCCTTTGTGCGCCAAGATAGCGGCTGTCATCTCTTTGACCGTGGTTTTACCACAGCTTCCGGTCAGTGCCACTGTCTTCAGGCCATGACGCTGTTCCATTTCGGCTTTAAGCCAAGCACCCAATTGGCCTAGCGCCTGATGGGTATCTTCAACCACCAGCTGTGGCAAGTCGACAGGTAAGTGCTTGCTTACTAGCAATGCCGATGCGCCTTGCTCTTTGGCGTTCTGGCAAAAGTCATGGGCATCAAAACGCTCGCCGACCAAAGCAATGAAAAGGGTATCATCTGCTATCTGGCGGGTATCGGTAGAAACTGCCGAGATAGTCGTATCAGAGCCAATCAACTGGCCATCCAATACGTCAGCCAATAGAGAAAGTTGAACCGGGATCATCCCTTTGCCTCCAGCAATTCGGCGACCGTTTCACGGTCAGAGTAATGAATAGTGCGATCAGCCAAGATTTGGTAATCCTCATGGCCTTTACCCGCCACCAACACGATATCATCGGCACCGGCATGGGTAAGTGCCCACTGACAGGCTTCTCGGCGATCGTGAATGGTTCGAGCCTGATCTGGCTGCGCCAGACCTGCCAGCATATCAGCCATTATCGCTTCTGGTGCTTCACTACGCGGGTTGTCGTCGGTCAGGATCACCTTATCTGCCAGGCTCTCTGCCGCTACCGCCATCAAAGGGCGCTTGCCACGGTCACGGTCACCACCACAACCAAAAATGCACCAGAGTTTGCCATGGCAGTGTACGCGTAGCGCCTGCAGGGCTTTTTCCAGTGCATCAGGGGTGTGAGCATAATCAACAACCATCATAGGTTTGTCAGGCTTTTGAAAAACTTCCATCCGGCCAGTGACCGCCTGAAGTTGTGGCGCCACAGCCAAAAGCGCAGCCATCTCATGGCCTGTCGCTAGCAAGGTAGCCAAAGATAGCAGCAAATTAGTCACGTTAAAGGCACCAACCAAAGGCGCCGTAAACTGCCCTGCCCCCCAACTTGAATCAAAAGCGACGGTCACGCCTTTTGCGCTGTACTCAACCGACTCCAGCCATAGTGACTGTCCTTGGTGTCCCACTACATTTGCCTGGGACATAGCAACAGCGACAGCCTGCGGCAGATCAGTTAACCATTCACGACCAACCTCATCATCGGCATTGATCACCGCAACACCACTCTGGTGCTCAGTAAACAGGGTTTTCTTCGCGGCGGCATAACTCGCCATATCACCATGGTAATCAAGGTGGTCACGGCTAAGGTTGGTAAAGATACTGGCTTTGAACTCTAGCGCTTTCACCCGCCCTTGTACCAAACCATGGGAAGAGACTTCCATTGCGGCAAAACGGGCACCTTGGCCAGCCATTTGCTGAAGTACGCAAGGGATCTCCAGTGCACTGCCGGTGGTATTGGTTGCCGGTTGGATATGCCCCAAAAGGCCATTGCCAGTCGTCCCCATCACCCCTGCTGGCTTACCTAGCAGCATTGTCCATTGGGCCAGTATCTGGCTGATGGTGGTTTTACCATTGGTTCCCGTTACGGCAACCACTTCGATCTGTTCGTCCGGTGCCCCATAGAAGCGCTTGGCAATCGCCGACAGCAAATCACCAAGTAATGGGAGATAAATCACGGCACCATTGTCAGTGTGTTCAAGATAAGGTTGATCGGTATCCGCTTCAGCCAACACGATAGCCGCACCGACTTGTTGCGCCTTGCCGATAAACTGACGGCCATCAACCGTGTGGCCCTTCACGGCAACAAACATCTCTCCAGCATTGATCTGCCGGCTATCAAGGGTCATCCCAGAAATTGTCTCTGCTGCCAATGATTGCGGCAGGCAAAGGCCTTCCAGCCATGGTGACAACAGCTCACCGATAGCGTGTATTTGTTTAGGTTCCGGCATGGGTATTGCCCCTGTGGTTCACAACGTTTAACTCTTCAAGCGTTCCCGCATCCGGCGGGATATTCAAAATCTGTAAGGCGCTCTCCATCACTTCGGAGAAGATCGGTGCGGCAATCGCACCACCATAATAGGCATCACCCTGTGGCTCGTTAACCACCACAACCATCGCCAATCGCGGATTACTGATCGGGGCCAATCCGGCGGTCATCGCGACATATTCATCGCTATAACCACCGGCTGCTGCTTTTTTCGCAGTACCGGTTTTAGCACCCACTCGATAACCAGGTACAGCTGCACGACGGGCACTGCCCCCTTTGTGGGTAACCAGCTCAAGCATATTGAGCAACTTGCGGGTATTTTCAGCCGACACGACCTGGCGTCCCGGCACCACCGACTCGGTCTTTAGAATAGATAGCGGTCGGTTGACACCCATTGCGCCCAGCGTCGCGTATGCACGTACCAACTGGATAGGGGTAACAGAAATGCCGTAACCGAAAGACAGGGTGGCGCGCTCAAAGTCAGACCAACGGCGGCGATCTGGGAAGAAGCCTTGTGCCTCACCGATCAGGTTGATGCCCGAGGCATCCCCCATACCAACACTGCTGTACATACCCAACACGGCATCGACCGGCATCGCTAACGACAGTTTACTAACACCGATATTACTGGATTTCTGCAAGATCTTCGCAAGGTTTGCTTTGCCAACCCGGGACACATCACGCACCCGGCTACCACCGATCTGCATCAGCCCGTTTCCGGTATCGATAACGGTATCTTCATCTGCAACACCGTTTTCCATCGCTGCCAATACCACAAAGGGCTTGATGGTCGAGCCCGGCTCCATCGCATCGGTGATTGCACGGTTGCGCATCCTGAAGCTCTGTAACTGGTCGCGGTTGTTCGGGTTGTAGGACGGTGCATTGACCATCGCCAGTACCTCGCCGGTACGCACATCCACCATAACCACCGACGCTGAAGTTGCTTGGTAATCGGCAACGGCCTGTTTTACCGCGCGGTATGCAACAGCCTGTAAGCGCTGGTCGATACTCAGGCTAAGTGACTGGCCCGGCTCACGCTTCTTGAGGGAGATATTCTCAACCACCCGGCCATAGCGGTCTTTTCGGACGGTGCGGCGGCCCGGTTCACCTGTCAGCCAACCATCATAGGTACGCTCCACGCCTTCAAGGCCGTGGCTATCAATCCCCGTCACACCAATCAGGTGGGCACTGACTTCACCGGCAGGATAAAAACGGCGGGATTCGTCTTTGAGGCCAATGCCGGGTAGCTTGAGCTTGCTGACATAGGCTGCCATGGCAGGACTAACTTGGCGTTGCAGGTAAATAAAGCGGCGCTTGCTGTTCTTCTCGAGGCGCGTCATCAGGCCTTGGCGATCAAGCCCCAGCACATCTGCCAGGGCGTACCAACGCTCAGCCTGGGCCAAGCCGCCATTTTTGAAGATCTGGACCGGATCAGCCCACACCGCCTGGACAGGCACACTGACCGCTAGCTGTTCGCCATTACGATCGGAAATAATACCGCGTGCAGATGGGAGTGCCTTGACTCGTAACGAGCGCAGGTCACCTTCCTGGATTAACTTGCCAGGCTCGAGGACCTGGATATAGGCCGAGCGCGCAATTAATGCGATCACCGCCAGTAAAATACATATACAAATAACACCAAAGCGCCACGGGATGAATGCCGGTGGCGCTTTCTGGCGTCGTTGATTCTGTTTGTCAGAACGCTTGAAGGGTTTTGTTATTTTCATTATTTAACAATAATTTCGCTATCACGGGATGGACGCTGCATCTCCATCTCCTGTTCGGCTAGACGTTCAATGCGACTGTGCTCGGCCAATGAACTTTCTTCAAGGATCTGATTTCGCCACTCGATATCGAGCTGATCCCGCTCAATAAGCAGCTGCTCTTGCTGAGCAATCAACTGGCGTGAATGGTGGGTGATCAATACCACCCCCATTGCAGAAATCAGTACCAGAACCAACATTATCAGCGGAATACGGCCGACAGAAATCAAATCCCGGCCAATGATCTGGGCCAGGTTGTCAGTTGGTTCCGGCTGCTGGTTCATAGGCGTTCAGCCAATCGCAATACAGAACTACGGGAACGAGCGTTATCGCTCACTTCGTTTTTCGATGGCTTGATCGCTTTGCCGACTGGCTTGAGATCAGGACTGCCCAGTGCTTTGATCTGCTCTTCAGTCAATGGCAGACCCGCCGGGACTTCTGGCCCTTTGCTCTGCTTACGAATAAAGCGCTTAACCATACGATCTTCCAGCGAGTGGAAGCTGATCACCGATAGGCGGCCACCTGTAGCTAGGATATTCATCGCACCTTTAAGGGCCGTTTCAATCTCTTCAAGCTCACTGTTGATATAGATACGGATCGCCTGGAAGCTACGGGTAGCTGGGTGCTTGTGCTTATCTTTGAACGGCGAAACATCCGCAATCAGCTTAGCCAGTTGTGTAGTACGGGTCAAAGGCTCGTTCTCAGGATCCTCACGGTAAGCCACAATGCCACGGGCAATACGCTTGGCGAAACGCTCTTCACCAAATTCTTTCAATACCCAAGCAATGTCATCCGCTTCCGCTTCTGCCAGCCAATCTGCTGCAGAAATACCAGACGTTGGGTCCATACGCATATCAAGCGGCCCATCGCGCATAAAACTAAAGCCACGTTCGGCATCGTCCAATTGCGGGGAAGAAACCCCCAAGTCCAGCAACACACCGTCAACACGGCCGATCAGATCGCGCTCTTCCATGTATTTTTCCATGCCAGAAAACGGGCCATGGATAATCGTAAAGCGTGGGTCATCAATCTTCTGGGCTTCGGCAATCGCCTGGGGATCGCGGTCAATACTGTAAAGGCGTCCGTTTTCACCTAACTGGGATAGGATCAGGCGGCTGTGTCCACCGCGACCAAATGTACCATCGACGTAGATACCATCTGGTTTGATGGCCAAGCCATCAACAGATTCATGAAGTAAAACCGAGACGTGCTCAAACTGTTCAGACATAAGTAATTATTCAGCTCTTGTAAAAGCGAGCCAACCCGTTAGTCAACAAGTCAGCATAAAATCCAGTAACAGTGGAAATTCATTAACTTAGGATATTAAAACACTGTTTTAAAAGCATTTTCCGCAAATTCCCACCGCAAAGTGTACGTATTTGATAAAAAAGATGTCAAGCCGAGGGCCGCAATTCTAACAATCACTTGAAATAAATTACGGAGGCTAAGGCAGAGGCTCACGGTAAATTCACCGGGCCCAAAACGACAAAAGGTGATGTAAAGCCTCATTTGAGACCTCACATCACCTTTTGTACTTAAAGGGGTGAGTTGGCCGATGAGCCGGGTTCTGTCCCGCTTGCGCGGTGGTAACCATTCCTCTAGGCCTGCAATCACTCACAGGCTCAAGCAACCTACCCGTCCCCAACGCGGGCCACGCCATTAGGGACCTATTTGGTCTTGCTCCGGGTGGAGTTTACCGTGCCACGAACTATTACTAGCCGCGCGGTGCGCTCTTACCGCACCCTTTCACCCTTACCTGTGCACCACTCCGAAGAATGGGCCATCGGCGGTCTGCTCTCTGCTGCACTGGTCGTAGGCTCACGCCTCCCAGACGTTATCTGGCACCCTGCCCTGTGGAGCCCGGACTTTCCTCCCCCCCGTCAGTCTCCCAAAGGACATCAACGAGGCAGCGGTTACCTGGCCAACTCAGGCGGGCGATTGTATAGGACTTGGCTCACAGTTACCAGTGAAAAAGCCGACAAAAGCGCGAAGCGGTGGAAAAGGAAGCAAGAGCGGTCCTGGGTCCTGGGTCCTGGGTCCTGGGTCCTGGGTCCTGGGTCCTGGGTCCTGGGTCCTGGGTCCTGGGTCCTGGGTCCTGGGTCCTGGGTCCTGGGTCCTGCAGGCAGTATTCGCTTTTAGCTGCGATAGTTCAAGCTTCTGCTTTCCGCTTTTCCTAGGGGCGAGGACCAGCTCTTCCTCGAACCCACTCTTATCAATCTAAATTCTCCAACCCCCACTTATACAGCGCGTTCTTCTTCACGCCGTGGATTTCTGCTGTCAGTGCTGCCGCCTTCTTCAGGGGAAGTTCTTTAACCAGCAGGCCAAGGGTGCGCAGAGCGTCAGCCGGAAGGTCTTCTTTCTCGGCGCGGTGGCCGGCCACCAGCAGTACCATTTCGCCACGGGTACGGTTGCTGTCTTCACCCAACCAGTCAATCAACTCGCCCAGCGGCGCGCCGTGGATAGTCTCGTAGGTCTTGGTTAGTTCGCGGGCTAGTACGACTTGGCGTTCAGGGCCAAGTACAGCCAGCATATCGGCCAGCGAGTCCATGATGCGGTGCGGTGACTCGTAGAAAATCATAGTGCGCTCGTCGTTGGCCAACTCTTGGAAACGATCACGGCGGCCCTTACTTTTTGGCGGCAGGAAGCCTTCAAAACTGAAGCGATCCGACGGCAGACCGGCACCACTCAGCGCAGTGACAACGGCACAAGGCCCTGGAAGAGGGACAACTTTAACACCCGCCTGACGACAACGGTTGACAAGATGGTATCCTGGATCACTGATCAGCGGCGTACCAGCATCGGACACAAGTGCGATACTGGTACCGGCCTGAAGTTTTTCGATCAGATAGTCAGCTTTTTGCTGCTCGTTGTGATCGTGAAGCGCAAAGGTGCGGGTCGAGATCGAAAAATGGGTCAGCAGGCGCGATGTGTGTCGCGTATCCTCGGCGGCAATCAGATCGACATTTGCCAATACGTCCAATGCACGCTGCGTGATATCCGCCAAATTACCGATTGGAGTAGGTACGATGTACAAAGTTGCGACATCTACCGTGCATGAATTGGTCTCACTCATTTGTCTAAGATCTCATCTGCAATTAATATAGAGAGTAATTTGTCACAGTTGAATGAATTCAATGCTCAATTTTACCCATAAGCGTAAAAGTGTATCACGACTGTTAGCCCCTGTAGCCCTTGCCGTGCTTCTGGCAAGCTGTAGTACCTCTAACCAACCTGTCGTGGTCACCGATATTACAGCTGCCGCTACTGATAGCGCAGCCAATTATCTGATCAAAGCCGAGTCAAGTGAAGGTGCCGAAAGCATCAACTTTAATATCTTGGCACTCAAGGCATTGATCAAGGAAGGCCAATGGAATCAGGCCGAGCAACTGGCGGATCGCCTGAGCCGGATGAATATGGACCCGCTGCAAATGGCCGAATGGCAACTGGCACGTGCGACCCTGCGCTACCAGCAAGGCCAGCCTAAAGCGGCCCTTGATTCACTCAACTTCCAACCATGGTGGACACTGGCTGACAGCCAGTACCTGCGCTACCACATGCTACGCGCAGAATTATTCCGCCAAACCAACCAGCCACTCAATGCTGCCCGCTCCCGCACAGCTTTGGACCAGTACCTGAGCAATGACAAGAAAGCGGCCAACTGGCAGAACTTGTGGCAGGATCTGTCCAACTACAACAACAACCAACTGCAGTCTGTCACCCTAGCCGGTGATGAAGAAGTGCTGCGGGGCTGGATTCAGTTGGCAGTTCTGAAAAACACCTACTCCCAGCGCCCAGCCAAGCTCAAGGCGATGGTCGAAGAGTGGCTTGGTAGCAACCCATACCATCCAGCCAACCAATACCTACCGGCAGATCTCGAGAGCATCATGTCTCTGGAAATTGCCCAGCTAGATAACGTGGCCCTGTTACTTCCACTGACTGGTCGTTTCGAACAGTCAGGCAAAGCAGTGCGCGATGGCTTTATCAACGCCATGCTCGATGACTCTGGCCGTGAGGCACAGACTGAGCTGACGGTCTATGATACCGAGGCTGAAAGCATGGCTTCTATTATGGCCAAGCTCGAGCAAACCGGTGTCGAAATGGTGATCGGTCCGCTGCGCAAGAACAAGATTACCGAGTTCCAACGTGCGAATAGCAGCAATATTGCCTTGTTGGCCTTGAACGAGCCAGACCCAAGCCAGCTTACCCAGGACAATGCCTGTTACTTCTCGCTATCTCCAGAACAGGAAGCTGAACAGGCTGCCCGCCACCTGTTTGCTAAGGGGCACCAGTACCCGATGGTCTTGGCTCCAGGCAACAGCTACGGCGAACGCGTCAGCAATGCGTTCATCGAGCAATGGCAGCAATTGACAGGTAAGACACCAGCAACCCGTCAGTTCAGCTCACGTAAGCAGATCCAGCAAGAAATTGCCTCGGTGTTCGGCCTAACCGACAGCCAGAACCGCATCAAGCAAATGCAGCAGGTGTTGGGTATGGAACTGGAAGCCGAACCGCGTAGTCGCCGGGATACCGATTCGGTTTACCTAATTGCCAACGTCAATGAGCTGACCTTGCTCAAGCCGTTTATCGAAGTCGCTATTAACCCGGATGCTTCCCAGCCAAAGCTATACGCCAGTTCGCGCAGTTACCCTGACCGCAACGCAGATACCTCCGAGATCCGTGGTATCGAGTTCAGCGACATCCCGTTGCTAGTCGATGCTAACCACAACTTCATGAACCGTTATGAAGAGTTGTGGCCGGACAGCAAGAATACCGATGTTCGTCTCCACGCCTTCGGGATGGATGCCTACAAGATGGTGTCTGAGCTACCGCAGATGCGTGTCGTCGATAACTACAGCACCCAGGGCAACACCGGCCAACTGAGCCTTGATGACCAGTGTGTCATCCAGCGCCAGCTAAGCTGGGCAATCTATACCGGGAACGGTATTGAGCCTGCTCAATAAGCGCCAACAAGGGCAAACCTACGAGGCCATGGCCGAGCAGTACCTCTGCCGCCATGGCCTACACCCCCACACCCGCAACTTCCAGTGCCGCAGCGGCGAAATTGACCTGATCATGCGCTCCCAGCAGTGCTGGGTCTTTGTTGAAGTCAAATTCCGCAAAAACAATCATTACGGTTCGGCCGCAGAAGCGGTAAACTGGCGCAAGCAACAACGTGTTAAGCGTGCGGCCTTGTTTTGGCTAAAGAAAAATGGCTTCGCCATTGAACATACAGAGTTTCGGTTTGATGTGGTCTCGCTTGAGGGCACACCACCACAGATCGAATGGTTTACCAACACCCTAGTAGAAGGTTAATCCATGCTAGAGAGCATCAAAGAAAGTTTCACCGAAAGCATCCAAACCCAGATTGCCGCCGCCGAGGCCCTGCCAGACGCAATTTCCCAGGCAGCACAGGTCATGGTGCAAAGCCTGCTCAATGGCAACAAAATCCTCTGCTGCGGTAACGGTGGCTCGGCGGCAAACTCACAGCACTTTGCCTCCTGCCTGATCAACCGGTTCGAGACCGAGCGTCCAAGCCTGCCAGCATTAGCGCTGACCGCGGATACCACCACCTTGACGGCTGTTGCCAACGACTATCACCACGACGAGATTTTCTCCAAGCAAGTCAGGGCTCTAGGCCAAGGTGGGGATATCCTGTTTGTGCTATCGACAAGCGGCAACAGCAAGAACATCATCAAGGCGATGGAAGCCGCCCTGACCCGTGATATGACCATCATCGCCCTGACCGGTAAAGACGGTGGCGAAATGGCAGGGTTGCTGGGTATCCAAGACGTCGAGATCCGTATTCCGTCCCAGCGCACGGCGAGGATCCAGGAAGGCCAGCTATTGGTCGTCCACTGCCTGTGTGATCTGATCGACAAGGTCCTGTTCCCTCATCACGAAGGATAAATACAACAAGGAAGGTAACCATGAACTGGCGTCCGCTTATTGTTCTTCTGCTGGCGTTCGGCCTGCAGGCCTGTGCTGCTTTGGATCCAGCTGATACCCGCTCGACCAAGCAGCAATGGTATGACCAAGAGATCGAAATGGAAGTCGGTGGGCTGGCCAACAAACCACCCTACCGCCAGCAAACCCGGGTTAATGCAATAGCTGTCGATGGCAAGGTATTGCTGGTTGGCCAAGCCACAGAGTCAACCTATAGCAACCAACTAGAACAACAGGTCCGTGAGCTGAAAAACGTCAATACCGTCTATAACCAAATCCAGATCCGTCCGCTGCCGCAACTTGGCGAAGTGAGCAAAGATAGCTGGCTAACCACCAAGGTCAAAGCTCAGCTGATTGGCAGCAAGCAACTGCGCGATGCGACGATCAAAGTCATCACCGAAGGCCAGGAAGTCTTCCTGCTCGGCTATGTCAGCCGTGAACAAGGTAATGTCGCAGCAGATATCGCCCGCAATGTTTCCGGGGTCAAAAAAGTCGTCAAGGTCTTTG
This sequence comes from Photobacterium rosenbergii, assembly GCF_003026455.1. Classification (GTDB taxonomy): domain Bacteria; phylum Pseudomonadota; class Gammaproteobacteria; order Enterobacterales; family Vibrionaceae; genus Photobacterium; species Photobacterium rosenbergii. The sequence goes on along the minus strand of NZ_PYMB01000014.1, from coordinate 74,737 downwards.
AGTACCCTGAGAAATAGAGGTTATCGGCAAAGGTCACCGACACTCCGCCAGAAAAAGAAAAACGCAGCGAATGCTGCGTTTTTTAATGCGGTAAGCTTACCAAGCGATGGGTGCTATGAAATTACTTCACAACTCGCAAGCTTGGGCGGCCACGAGGACGTGGTGGCTCATCATCAGGTTCGATATCTGAAACCGCTTCAGTCACAGGCTCAACAGGCGCTAGTGCATCCTGCATCTGCTCTTCTGCGATTTCTTCCACTTCTTCGATATCTGCCATGTCTGTCGCATAGGCAGGCTCTGGCTCGAACATGGTGCCAGCACCGTTTTCACGCGCGTAGATAGCCATAGCGGCATAAAGTGGAACAATCACCGAGTGAGGACGACCGCTGAAACGGGCACTGAAGCTGATCGCCTCATTACCTAATTCCAGGTTACCCACTGCACGCGGGGCTACGTTCAGGACAATCTGTCCGTCACTGACAAATTCCATCGGAACCTTGACACCCGGTAGCGTAGCGTCGACCACCAAGTGAGGGGTCAAATCGTTATCTACCAACCAATCATAGAAAGCGCGCAGCAAATACGGTCGACGCGGTGTCATGTTGTCGATGTCCATCATCAGCTGCCAGCCAAACGCATTTCGCGCTCAGCTTCAGTCAATGAAGCCAAGAATGAATCACGTTCGAAAACGCGGGTCATGTAGTTTTTAACTTCTTTAGCGCCAGCGCCAGTCAGTTCGATACCCATTTCAGGCAAACGCCACAACAGTGGGGCAAGGTAGCAATCAACTAGGCTGAACTCATCGCTCATGAAGTAAGGGAACTCAGCAAATACAGGAGCAAGAGCGAGTAGCTCTTCACGCAATTGCTTACGTGCTTTATCAGCTTCGTCACCAGAGCCTTTGTTAATTTTTTCTGCCAGTGTGTACCAGTTACGTTCGATACGGTACATCATCAAACGGCTGTTACCACGAGCAACAGGGTAAACAGGCATCAATGGTGGATGAGGGAAACGCTCATCCAGATACTCCATAATGATGCTTGCTTGGTAAAGTGCAAGCTCACGGTCAACCAAAGTCGGCACAGAGTTGTACGGGTTTAGGTCTAGCAAGTCTTCCGGCAGGTTGTTTGGGTCAACCAGCTCGATTTCAACGCTTACACCTTTTTCTGCTAGTACGATACGCACCTGATGGCTGTAGATGTCAGAAGCATCAGAATACAGAGTCATCACAGAGCGTTTATTGGCAGCAACAGCCATTAACCCCTCCAGTATACTTAAATACACAAAAAGCAACGGGGGCACCGGCCCCCATTGCGAGATTCTAACCCACTAGATTACCTGATCAGTGGACATCACGCCAATATTCTTTCTTCAACAGTAATGTTAGTACAAAGAATACGGCAATAAAGCCCATTACCCAGTAACCCAGACGCTGGCGTTCCAACTTCATTGGTTCTGCTGAATATTCGAGGAAATTGACCAGATCGCGAACAGCCTCGTCATATTCTTCATCATTCAACTCACCCGTGCCGTCAGATTTGATACCAACATATTCCTGTACTTCTTCACCGTCAATCAGGCGGGTTTCGTACACTTTAGTCGGTACACCTTGCAGCTCTTCCAGAACATGGGGCATACCTACACTCGGGAAGACAACATTGTTGACTCCAAACGGACGGCTAGGATCCGCGTAGAAAGAGCGTAGGTAAGTGTAAAGCCAGTCGCTACCTCGAACACGGGCAACCATGGTCAGGTCCGGCGCCGGAGCACCGAACGAAGCCGCAGCGTACTCGGTCGGGATAGCATTGACCATCAGGTCACCAATTTTGGCTTCTGGGTCAAACACCATGTTATCCATCATTAGATCAGCTGGGATCCCCAGATCCGTCGCCACTCGCTCATAGCGCTGGTACTGGGTCGCGTGACAACCAAAGCAGTAATTCATGAAGGTCTGGGCACCGCGCTGCAGCGAGGCCTTGTCCGTCAGGTCATTACCAGCTTTATCCAGTGGCACCGATGGACCCGCTGCCATAGCCAGAGAAGGCAGCAGGGCAAATAGCATTACAATCAACTTCTTCATTTGAATGTCACCCTCTCTGGTAGCGGTTTGGTTGCTTCATTCTTGCTGTAGAAGAACAACAGGACGAAGAACATGAAATACGCAAAGCTGAAGATCTGCGCCAAGATGGTGTATGTCGGGGTTGCCGGCAATGCACCCAGAATACCCAAAGCAATGAAGCTGATGGTGAACTGGACAATGTTAGCCAAGTGCAATTTGCTGCGGTAGCGGTAAGAACGCACCTTACAGCGGTCAAGCCATGGCAGCAGGAACAACGCCACGATCGAGGCACCCATCGCCACAACACCCAGCAGTTTGTCAGGAACCGCACGCAAAATAGCGTAGAACGGTGTGAAGTACCAAACCGGGGCAATATGCTCTGGGGTCTTCAGCGGGTTAGCCGCTTCAAAGTTAGGTGGCTCAAGGAAGTAGCCGCCCATCTCTGGGTTGAAGAAGATCACGTAACTGAACAAGAAAGCGAACACGGCAATACCTACCATATCCTTCACCGTCCCGTATGGGTGGAAAGGAATAGAGTCGATAATGTCGTACTTCTTGCTGTAGTAGCTATGGAATGGGAACTGAGTTTTGTAGTCCTCACCCTTGGTACCCTTAGGCAGCTTGGTCTCGATACCGTCTGGGTTGTTAGAACCCACTTCGTGCAGCGCAAGAATGTGCAGAACAACCAGCAGCAACAACACGATAGGCAATGCGATAACATGGAGGGCAAAGAAGCGGTTCAGGGTCGCGCCGGAGATCACGTAGTCACCACGGATCCAAAGCGTGAGGTCATCACCGATGACCGGAATCGCACCAAATAGCGAGATGATTACCTGCGCACCCCAGTAAGACATCTGGCCCCATGGCAGTAGGTAGCCCATGAAGGCTTCAGCCATCAGTACCAAGAAGATCAGCATCCCGAACAGCCATAGCAGCTCACGGGGTTTCTGGTAAGAGCCGTAGATCAAACCACGGAACATATGCAGGTAAACCACGACAAAGAAGGCCGAGGCTCCCGTCGAGTGCATATAACGGAGTAGCCAACCGTACTCTACATCACGCATGATGTATTCGATCGAGGCAAAGGCCCCGTCGCCGGAAGGCACGTAGTTCATAGTCAGCCAGATCCCGGTAATGATCTGGTTGACCAGTACCAGCATGGCTAGCGATCCAAACAGATACCAAAAGTTGAAGTTCTTTGGCATCGGGTATTCAGACAAATGCTTTTTATAGGCATTCATCATTGGCAGGCGTTTTTCAACCCATCCAAGTAAACCGTCCATTAGGCTGCCTCCTCATCTACACCAACCAGAATGGTATTGTCATCCAGGAACGTATGAGGCGGCACAACCAGGTTCAATGGTGCTGGCACCCCCGCAAAGACCCGGCCAGCCATATCGAACTTCGACCCGTGGCAAGGACAGAAGAAACCGGCTGAAATACCACTTACCTGCTCACTGAAGGTATTGGGTAAATAAGTAGGTGAACAGCCTAGGTGGGTACAAATACCTACGGCTAGAAAGATTTCAGGTTTAACTGAACGAAATTTATTTTGGGCATATTCGGGTTGCTGCGGCTCCGCCGAAGACGGATCACGAAGCTGACCATCATGGCCACCCAATTCATTTAAAACAGCATCGCTACGGCGGACTACCCAGACAGGTTTACCACGCCACTCGACGCGGACCATCTGGCCTTCTTCCAACTTGCTGATATCAACTTCAACTGGCGCACCGGCGGCTTTTGCTTTCGCGCTCGGGTTCCAAGATTTGATAAAAGGCACAGCTACAGCAGCTGCACCCAAGCCTCCAACAACCGAAGTCGTTGCAGTCAGGAAGCGGCGTCGGCCGTTACTTACTGGCGCATTGCTCATCCAACATTCTCCCATGTGCTCCCGCTCTGGATTATTATTATGTCCTTTTGCGTCCCTGGAGCTTACGGCTAACTTTCAACGGAAAGAAACAACAGCGACCCCTTCCAACCCGGAAGGCTAAAGTGGCGGTATAAAGCTGTTGCTTATCACGCCAAATGATAAAAAAAACCCCACCTTTTGACAAGATAAAGCTACTTTTTCGCAACAAATGTGAGAGGTATGTGCTTTTTGTTACTACCTGTAATGCAAACAGCTGTTGCTACGGTATTTTGATTGGGAAAAGAGGAAAGATATTGGTGCGGATTACGGGCTAGAAAGCCGTGGTTTGTTGCCTAGATGTGACAACCGAGAGAAATACCAAGCGCTGAATTTCAGGCAATAAAAAAGCCCAACCCGAAGGTTGAGCTTTTGCACACAGTTTCCAGAATAAATTCTGAAGCGTAAAATTAACGCTTAGAGAACTGTGGACGACGACGTGCTTTACGTAGACCAACTTTCTTACGCTCAACTTTACGTGCGTCACGAGTTACGTAACCCGCTGCGCGTAGTGCTGGACGTAGAGTCTCATCGTATTCCATAAGTGCACGAGTGATACCGTGACGGATAGCGCCTGATTGACCAGTGATACCACCACCTTTAACAGTGATGTATAGATCTAGTTTCTCAATCATTTCAACTAGCTCAAGTGGCTGACGAACAACCATGCGAGCAGTTTCGCGACCGAAGTATTCTTCGATGCTACGCTTGTTGATTACGATGTTACCAGTACCCGGTTTAATGAAAACGCGAGCAGCTGAGCTTTTGCGGCGACCAGTGCCGTAGTATTGATTCTCTGCCATTGTCATCTTCCCCAATTAGATGTCTAGAACTTTAGGCTGTTGTGCAGCGTGGTTGTGCTCAGTACCAGCGTAAACTTTCAGCTTACGGTACATAGCACGGCCTAGAGGACCTTTAGGAAGCATGCCTTTAACAGCAGTCTCGATAATCATTTCTGGTTTCTTATCAAGAAGCTTGTCGAAGCTGATAGACTTCAGACCACCGATGTAGCCAGTGTGGTGGTGGTACATCTTGTCAGTGCGCTTAGCACCAGTTACTGCAACTTTTTCAGCGTTGATAACTACGATGTAGTCACCAGTGTCAACGTGCGGAGTGTACTCCGGCTTGTGCTTACCACGTAGACGAGATGCGATTTCAGTTGCTAGACGACCAAGAGTTTTACCTTCAGCGTCAACAACATACCAGTCACGTTTTACAGTTTCTGGTTTAGCAACGAAAGTTTTCATGCTAATTCTTACCCAAAATTAAATAGTTTCACTTCATAGGAGCATAATGCTCCCTCTGTACAGAGCCCTCTCATCACCCCTTCGAGTGGTTGGCACTCCCGGCTTTTGCCGTTACAGGTACGGTGGGTCGCAAGATTATAGGGAAGGGTGGAGAAAAAATCACCTTTTTTTGAAAAAAAATTGCGATTTTTTCTCTGGAGCGGTTTAAGGCCCAAAACAGCAGGTTATCAACCTCTAATTTGGGCGGTTTTCCCATCACAGATGACTGGCCCAGTACACGTAGCGTTATGGAATATGTGGGCTAGCCAAGTAGTCGTGGCTCTGCATTTCGATAAGCCTTGAGCAACAGCGCTTGAACTCGAAAGCCAGCCTTTCGCCTTGGTAAAGCTGTGCCAGCTCGACTTCAGCCGAGATGATCAGTTTGACATTCCGCTCGTAAAATTCATCCACTAAAGCGATAAAGCGCCTTGCGGCATCACTGTCATCCTCTTGCATCTGGACGACCTCTGAGAGCAGGACGGTATGGTAGATCTGCGACAGCTCCATATAATCACTTTGGCTGCGGGCTGTTTGGCACAGGGTAGCAAAATCAAAATGGATCACCCCCTCCCCTTCATGCCGGATTGGCAAGTCCCTATTATTGATTTCTATCAAGCCGCCCTCACGCTGCTCGCCGGCAGCCAACTGCTGGAAATAGTGCAGCATATTCTGCTCCGCCTGAGCATCCAGCGGATAATGGTAGATTTCGGCCTGTTCAAGTGTACGCAGGCGGTAGTCGACCCCTGAGTCGACATTAACCACTTCACAGTGGGTATTGATTAGGTCGATGGCTGGCAGGAAGCGAGCCCGCTGTAGGCCATTGCGGTAGAGCTCGTCCGGTGGGATATTCGAAGTAGCCACTAAGGTGATCCCCCGGCGGAACAACGCCTCGAACAAGGTGCCAAGGATCATGGCATCGGTAATATCCGACACAAAGAACTCATCGAAGCAGATAATATCGGTCTCAGCGGCAAACCGCTCAGCTACGGTTTCCAACGGATCACTTTGCTGCTCTAACTGCTTCATTTCCTGGTGCACCCGGTGCATGAACCGGTGGAAGTGGACCCGCATTTTGCGCTCTGTCGGCAAGCAGTCAAAAAAGGTATCGACCAAATAGGTCTTGCCTCGCCCCACCCCGCCCCAGAAATAGAGGCCTTTTACCGGCGCCAGTGGCTCGACTGGGCGACGCATCAAGCGATCAACCCAACTCCGGGTCATTTCGGGTTTCGGTGCTTGAAGTCGGTGATACAAATCATCAAGGTGGCCGACAGCGGCGGCCTGGGCCGGATCGGCAATAAAATCGCTACGCTTCAGATCTTGCTGGTATTTTTGTTGTGGGGTCATCCTTGTAAAGCCCAAACCGTCATTCTCCGTATGCGAGATAGTACCATGCTGCTTCATGTACATGTATAGTATCTAGACAAGTTGATGCGCAGATGAAGTTGACGTGCTATTCAGCACCAATTAAATCTTGATGTTATACAACAGGCATGATGACGTACGTACACCATTCCCCCAGCAGGCCAGCCTGCCGTAGTACGTTATCCCCCTGTCCCTATAAGAGAAGAGCAAAAGGAGTTTTTCATGGCTTGGATTTATGCGCTGCTGATTTTCATTGCCGGTGCCATTGTCGGTGCCTTTGCCACGAGGCTGAGCAATAAAGGCTTGAAACAGCAAAAAGAACTGAAAAAAGAGCTGGATAAGTCAAAATACGAACTAGAGCAATTCCGCCAGGAGTTGGTCGACCACTTCGCCCAGAGCTCAGAGCTACTGGATAACATCGCCAAAGACTACAGCAAGCTATACGAGCACATGGCGAAAACCTCTACCGAGTTGATGCCTAACCTACCAGAGCAAGACAACCCATTTGCCCACCGTATTAGCACACTGGAAGCAGTCAAGGACGTCAAAGAGAGCCAAGACGAGCAACCTCGCGATTACGCCAATGGTGCAACGGGCCTACTAAAGGACCAAAAGCCTGAAGTGGTTTCCGAAGAAACAAAGCCTGTCGCTGAAGAGTCAAAGGCAAGCTAAGAAAATTCTTAGGAACTAAACACCAGTTTTCAAGTCTGAGATTAAGCAGCCATATCAATACACTAGGATGTATGGCTGCGATTGGACTTGAAAACCGGAGTTTAGTAATAATGAAAAAAACATTACTTGTTTTAAGTGCCCTGACAATCGGCATCAGCTCAGTTATTACCCCTGTGACGGCGACCGCCGCCCTTCCCCAGTCAGTCAACAACCAGCAGGTTCCCAGCCTGGCCCCAATGCTAGAGCAAGTGACCCCTGCTGTCGTCAGTATTGCCGTTGAAGGTAAACAAGTATCCAGACAACGCTTACCAGAAACATTCCGCTTCTTTTTCGGTCCCGACTTCCCTGAAGAACAAATGCGAGAGCGCCCATTCCGCGGCTTGGGCTCAGGGGTAATTGTCGATGCCGACAAGGGCTATATCGTCACCAACCACCACGTTATCGGTGGTGCGGATAAAATCATGGTCCAGCTACATGATGGCCGTGAAGTCACTGCCGAGCTGATTGGTAGCGACGAGATGTCAGATATCGCCCTGCTCAAACTCAAAGACGCCAGCGACCTGACCGAAATCAGACTGGCCGACTCAGACAAGCTACGTGTCGGTGATTTTGCCGTGGCCATCGGTAACCCATTTGGCCTTGGCCAGACTGTCACCTCCGGGATCATCTCAGCCCTTGGCCGCAGCGGCCTGAATATCGAGAACTTCGAAAACTTTATCCAGACCGATGCAGCTATCAACAGCGGTAACTCCGGCGGCGCACTGGTCAACCTCAATGGTGAGCTCGTCGGTATCAACACCGCAATCCTTGGCCCTAACGGCGGTAACGTCGGTATCGGCTTTGCGATTCCGGTCAATATGGTGAAGAACCTGACCGAGCAGATCATTGAATTCGGTGAAGTCAAACGCGGTATCCTCGGTGTACAAGGTGGTGAGCTCACCTCCGAGTTGGCTGAAGCCTTCGGCTACGAAACCAACCATGGCGCCTTTATCAACCAGGTAATGCCTGATTCTGCCGCCGAAAAAGCAGGCCTGAAGGCCGGTGATATTATTGTGTCGGTTAATGGCAAACAGATCCGCACCTTCGGTGAGCTAAGGGCGAAAATCGCGACCCTTGGCGCAGGCAAAGATGTATCCCTGGGTATTGTCCGTGACGGAAAGGAAATGGATGTCACTGCCAAACTGCAGGAGGCTACGGTTAACAAGGTGAAAGCCGAGAGTATGCACGAAGGCCTTACCGGTGCCGAGTTTGCCAACACAACCTCGAAGGACGGTGCCAAAGGCGTCAAAGTCACCGCTCTGCAGGAGAACTCCGAAGCGGCCCGTTATGGCTTGCGCGAAGGCGACATCATTCAGGGTGTTAACCGCCAGCCAATCCGAAACCTCGGAGAGTTGAGAAAAGCGCTGGATAAAAAACCTAGCGTGCTGGCCCTCGAAGTGAAACGAGATAACAGCGTCCTTTACCTCATTATCCGTTAAGCTTGATCCCCCGGCAGCCGGCCAACACCGGCTGCTATACCCCCTCTCCATATCAGCTGCCGCAGACAAGTTGCGGTTAAGCTTTCGCTACATTATTCAATAAAATACACAGCCAACATTTGTTATCTTGTCTAAGGTAATGGTACCCTCTTCGGTTATTATCAGTAGTTTATTCATTCAAGGGAGCACACATGCTGGCTTTTTTGGCTAGATCCACGTTGCTTGGTGTCATTACGGCCACCGCCCTGCTACTGATCTTCCCTGATCTCCGGACCCAAATGCTTGATACACCTCAGGTATTGGCTCCTGTTGAAGTAAACCAGACCCAAGTCTCTTTCAACTACGCAGTACGCCGTGCCTCTCCAGCGGTGGTGAATATCTACAATCGTCGCTACAACGCCGAAGACCGCCTACAGCTCAGTACCCAGGGCCTAGGCTCAGGCGTGATCATGAGTGACAAAGGCTACATCGTTACCAATTACCACGTTGTCGCCGAAGCCGATCAGGTCATTGTCGCCCTGCAAGACGGTCGCATCCTTACCGCCCAATTAATTGGTAAAGACCAACGTACCGACCTCGCGGTATTGAAGATCCAAGCCGAAAACCTACCGGTGATCCCAACAAGTCCAGACTACCGCCCGGCCGTTGGCGACGTTGTGCTAGCCATAGGTAATCCTTACAACCTTGGACAGACAACAACTTACGGCATTATCTCGGCCACTGGCCGTTCAGGCATGAGTTTTTACGGCAGGCAAGACTTCCTGCAGACCGATGCAGCAATCAATGAAGGTAACTCCGGTGGTGCCTTGGTCAATACCCGTGGTGAGTTGGTCGGGATCAATACCGCCTCCTTCCAGCAGGCTACCGACATTGAAACTTACGGCATTTCTTTTGCGATCCCTTATGAACTGACCCGTAAAATCATGGACAAGCTGATTGCCGACGGACGCGTTATCCGGGGTTATATCGGTTTGGAGGCACGGGATATCAACCCGGTCATGGCAAGGCTTTACGATGCTGAACAGATCAGTGGGATCATTGTCATGGGCATGGATCCGAATGGGCCCGCCGCCAAAGCCGGCTTCAAGGTACAGGATATCCTGATCGAGATTGACGGCAAGCGGGTCACCGACCGCCGCAACGTACTGGATATCGTCACCGAGCTTCGCCCGGGAACCGAAGTGGTAATGAAGGTCCTGCGCAACGGTCAACCAACCGACCTAACAGTCCAGATTGGCGATGAGCCGAATGGATACTGAGCCGAAGGGCTATGAGCCAAAGGCTCAGGTCCTGGGTCCTCGGCTCGGGGCTAGAGGAAAAAACGAACAAAGCCAGGAGCTAAATCATTGTCATGCTCTTCGGCTCTTCCCAGCGCCTAGGGCCCGCTTTTCCTAGGGCCATATTCTGTCCACCCAATAAAAAAATCCCCGACCAAGGCCGGGGATTTTTCACATATTCAGTTCAAGCAAAACCGCTCTTACTCGCTAAAGCGCTCGATGCTCATGCCTAGGGCGCTGAACTTGTCTTCGATGTGCTCGTAACCACGGTCGATGTGGTAGATGCGGTCAACGATCGTTTCACCTTTGGCGATGCTGCCGGCGATGACCAAACTAGCAGACGCACGCAGGTCTGTTGCCATTACCTGTGCACCGCTCAAACCATCAGTATCACCACAAATCACTGTGTTACCTTCGATTTCAGCACGGGCGCCCATACGGATCAGCTCAGGAATGTGCATGAAACGGTTTTCGAAGATAGTTTCGGTAATGATACCTGTACCTTTGGCGATCAGGTTCAATAGCGAGAACTGGGCCTGCATATCGGTTGGGAAACCAGGGTGCGGAGCGGTACGGATATTTACCGCCTTCAACTCACGATCAGTCATGTCCAAGCTGATCCAGTCGTCACCGGTTTCAATCTTGGCACCGGCTTCTTCTAGTTTTGCCAACGCTGCTTCTAGCAGTGATGGACGGGTGTGGCGACACATGATCTTACCGCCAGATACCGCAGCTGCGACAAGGAAAGTACCGGTTTCGATACGGTCAGCAACCACTTCATGGTAACCACCGCCCAAACGCTCAACACCTTCGATAGTGATGGTATCAGTACCTGCACCAGTGATTTTCGCACCGAGGGTGTTAAGGAAATCCGCTGTATCGACGATTTCTGGCTCACGGGCCGCATTCTCGATCACGGTTGTGCCTTCAGCCAATGTTGCTGCAGACATGATAGTTACCGTCGCACCCACACTGACTTTGTCCATCACGATGTGGGCACCTTTCAGGCGGCCATCAACTGTCGCTTTGACGTAACCTTCTTCCAAGATGATTTCCGCACCTAGCTGCTCAAGGCCGTGAATGTGCAAGTCAACTGGACGGGCACCAATCGCACAACCGCCCGGTAGTGATACCTGACCCTGGCCAAAACGCGCTACCAATGGACCCAAAGCCCAGATAGACGCACGCATGGTTTTTACCAAATCATACGGCGCACAAAATTCATTAACCGGACCTGCATCTACGTACACAGAACCGTTGCGCGATACCTTGGCACCCAGGCGGCTCAATAGCTCCATGGTTGTGTCGATATCACGTAGCTTTGGTACATTCGCGACTTCTACCGGCTCTTCGGCCAGCAAAGCTGCGAACAAAATAGGCAATGCTGCATTTTTAGCACCAGAAATGGAGACTTCGCCACTTAATGGGCCACCGCCCTGGATTCGAAACTTCTGCATCATTAACCTCTTAAGACAGCGACATCAATTTTTTGTCACGTGCCCACTCTTCCGGTGTGTACGTCTTGATGCTCAACGCATGAATTTCATTCGCTGCGATCTGTCCCATCAGCGGACCGTAAATAGCCTGCTGCTTCTTCACACGGTTCATACCTTCGAACATGGCGCCAACCGCAATCACTTCGTAGTGGCTGCCGTCGCTCTTGACGATCACTTCGTCAAGTTCCAGAGCATTTTCTAGAATTTCTTTAATTTCAGAGATTTCCACAAGCTATCCTCTTTCGCAGCTCACTCGATGCAAGCTGCTAACATTGACTCAACGTGACTCAGACGAAGCAGCGTGACTAGCTGCTCTGGCACATTCAATATTTTCAGCTCAGACCCATTCTGGCTCAGCTGTTGGTATACGTGTAGCAACATCACCATACCGGCAGAATCGATACGCCCGACTGAGGCCAGATCCAACTTAACCTGACTATCCTTCGGCATCCATTCATGGCGTTGCTGCCAAAAAGCTGGAACTGTGTCACGTTCCAATGCCCCTGACAAGCAGTAAAGACCATTTTCCTGAGCTTGCCACTCAATCTTTTGCTTAGTCATTGTTTTCTGGCTCACGGCGAATTGGCTTGGCGGCCAATCGCTTCAGATCCTGGGTCACAGCGTCTATACCTTGACTACGCAACTGACCGCTCCACTCGCTCTGTTTAGTCGAGATCATGCTAACCCCTTCGGCCACCATATCGAAGCCCTGCCACTCACCAGTCTTCTTGTTCTTGCGTAACTTGAAGTCCAAACGGATAGGAGGGCGTTTGCTATCGACGATATCAACCCGAACAGACACAACGCTACGATCAGCAGGAATCGATTTTGGCGATTCAATTTCAATATCCTGATCGGTGTACTGAGTCAGTACCTGGGCATAAGACGCCACCAGGTAATCGGTAAACGCTGCTACGAAATCATTGCGCTGCTGAGCGGTCGTTTTCTTCAGTTGCGGCCCCAACACCTTATAAGCGGCATAGCGGGTATTGATGTAAGGCAACAACTCCTGCTGTACGACGGTACGCAAGCGCTCAGGGTTTTGCTGAATCAAACTCTGCTCGGACTTCAGGCGGGAAAAGGTCTTCTGCGAAACCTGATCCATCATGGTATAAGGATTTGTCTTATCAACCAGTGCTGCCTGTGATACCAACGGCAGGCAGACAAACATCATAAGTACATAGCGAAACCATTTCATAATTGTGCTCTCTTAGTTACTGTCTCCGCCGATGCTATACAGCACCTGGCCAATCATATCTTCCAATACTAGTGCAGACTTGGTGTCCTCAAGTAGATCACCGTCTCCCAGCATTTCAATGTCTTCATCAACAAAGCCCGGGGAAATGCCCAAGTACTGCTCACCCAATAGGCCAGAGGTAAGAATGGCTGCCGAACTGGTCTCTGGGAAGTAGCCATACTTCTTCTCGATTGACAGTGTTACCACTGGGACATACGTTTCTGTATCCAAGGTAATGTTGGTGATTTTACCAACGGTTACGCCACCCACCTTGATCGGTGAGCGCACTTTCAGGCCACCAATATTGTCGAAATGGGCCTTGAGGGTATAAGTCTCCGAGCCACCTAAATTCTGGACATCGGCAACTTTGAAGATCAAGACCAGCAGGGCAGCAAGGCCAGCCAATACAAAGCTGCCTACCCATAATTCTAGTTTTTTCGTTTGCTGCATCAGTTAATTCCTGTTGTATTACCGCATTGCGGCTTTATCAGTTGCCAAACATCAGTGCCGTTAGGACAAAGTCCAGTCCCAATACAGCCAGTGACGAATTCACCACGGTACGTGTGGTCGCGCGGCTGATCCCCTCAGAAGTCGGCACTGTATCGTAACCATTGAAAACCGCAATCCATGTGACGGTAATTGCGAAAACGACAGATTTGATTATGCTGTTGCCGATGTCGTAGCCAAGGTCAACAGAAGACTGCATCACTGACCAGAAGCTGCCGTGATCGATCCCTTTCCACTCGACACCCACCAACTCGCCACCCCAAATACCCACGGCACAGAACAGCATCGCCAGCAATGGCATTGAAATCACGCCAGCCCAGAAGCGCGGGGCAATAACCTGGCGCAGCGGGTCTACCGCCATCATTTCCATGCTCGACAATTGCTCGGTGGTTTTCATCAAGCCGATTTCAGCCGTCAATGCCGAGCCTGCTCGGCCGGCAAATAGCAAGGCGGTCACCACTGGCCCTAACTCCCGTAACAGGGATAAGGCAACCATCTGGCCCAAGCTGGTTTCAGCCCCGAAATCCACCAGCACAATGTAGCCCTGCAAGCTAAGCACCATGCCGATAAACAGCCCAGAGACCAAGATGATAGCAACGGACAAGACACCTACATTGTAGAGTTGGCGTACCAGTAGCGGGAACATCTTGCCAGGCTGTGGCCGACTGACCAAGGCGCCGAATAGCACAAGGGTCGCTCGCCCCATGGTCTGGAAAATATCCAGCGCCCGACGCCCCTGTCGGGAAATAAATTCAGTCATCATGCACTGCGCTCCTTACCGTCAAGCGCAAACAATTCCTGCTCCATCGGCTCGGCCGGGAAACGAAACGGTACCGGCCCATCGGCATCACCATCGAGGAACTGACGAATGCGCGGGTCCGGGTTATCAAGCAGTTGCTGTGGTGTCCCCTGGCCAATGATCTTACTGCCTGAAAGAATGTAAACATAATCAGCAATACTCATCACCTCTGGCACATCGTGAGAGACGATCACTGACGTCGTCCCTAGAGCCTGATTAAGATCACGGATCAGCTTAACCAGTACCCCCATGGTGATCGGATCTTGGCCAACGAAAGGCTCGTCGTACAAGATCAGATCAGGGTCCAGGGCGATTGCACGAGCGAGCGCAGCCCGGCGGGCCATACCACCCGACAACTCACTCGGCATTAATTGCGCAGCTCCTCGGAGCCCAACAGCTTCGAGCTTGAGCAGCACAAGGGTACGCAATAAGTCTTCGGGAAGTTGGGTATGCTCACGGAGCGGAAACGCTACGTTGTCAAACACCGTCATGTCGGTGAACAAGGCGCCGGATTGGAAAAGCATGCTCATTTTCTTGCGGGCCAGATACAGTTCACGGCGGCTCAATGCTGGAATATTCCAACCTTCAAACCAGATATCACCGCTATCAGGCAAGATCTGGCCGCCGATTAAACGTAGCAAGGTCGTTTTACCTATTCCCGACGGCCCCATAATTGCTGTCACTTTGCCCTTGGGCACATCCAACGAAACATCGTCAAAGATTTTCCGTTCACCACGGGAGAAGGTCATTTGCCGGATAGAAACCAGCGCCTCTGTCTGCTCCATAGTTACCTTATTATGGCTGTCCTGCCAGTCCAAAAGTCGGCCTGCTAAAATAACAAGCGACATTATATGAATAGAATTAATTAGTTATCTTTATGTCTTTGATGATAGGTAGATTATGCAACCAACTCAAGAGATGAACTGTAAGAAGTCTGTGATTTATTAGTCAGCACGGCACTACGGATACCCCTTTGTCCCCTATACGGGCTAGAAAGAAATCATCTGCAGCCCTCAATACCCAACACGATTATGATTAAAACTCCTTACCTTATTTAGCCATTGCCCCAAGCTATTAAAAAAGCGCCGGCAATAAGTAATTTCTCACCCCTTTTGCTTTCTTTTTCATGGCCGAACCGTCAAAATTAGTCTCTTATAATTAATCACCCCAATTGGATCGCTGCCGCTTTATCGGCATGCTGTTGTGATTCAATCCAGCACATTTTTACAAAAGGGATAACAATGCTCGAAGCCATCGTGTTTCTCTGTATCGGCCTGACCTTACTGGTATGGAGCGCAGATCGACTTGTTTATGGCGCTGCGGCGCTTGCGAAAAATCTTGGTGTCACCCCGCTGGTCATCGGTATGACCATCCTTGCCATGGGCTCGTCGGCGCCTGAAATGATGGTGTCGGCCACCGCTGCTCTGGATGGCAAAACAGACACCGCTGTCGGCAATGTGCTGGGTTCAAATATTGCCAATATTGCCCTTATCCTAGGTATTACTGCACTGATAAAACCCCTTTCAATCAGCTCTGAGATTATCCGCCGAGAACTGCCGCTGATGATGGGCGTCACCTTGATTGCCGGTGTCCTGCTGTGGGATAGCCACCTGGGTTTCTTTGAAGGTGTGCTGCTCGTCGTGCTGTTCGTTGCCTTTTTGCTGGCAATGCTAAGAATCAGCCGCAACGCCAAAGCCACTGGCGGTGATCCTCTTGTTGAAGAGCAAGAATCCGATATTCCCGATGGTGTCAGCAACCCGAAAGCAATTATGTGGACACTTATTGGTTTGGTGCTACTGCCTTATGCAGCCAGCATGTTGGTTGATTCAGCGGTCACCATTGCTAAATACTTCGGCATGAGCGATCTGGTAATTGGCCTAACCATTATTGCGATTGGTACCAGCTTACCGGAGCTCGCGGCTTCCGTTGCCAGCTTGTTCAAAGGCGAAGATGATATGGCGGTCGGTAACATTATCGGCTCCAATGTCTTCAATATTCTGGCTGTTATGGGGATCCCTGGCCTGCTAAACCCATCGACCCTAAGCCCACTGGCGATGGGGCGTGATTACTATGTCATGCTGGGTGTATCAGTATTGCTTGTCTTGATGGCGCTTGGAAAGCGCCGCCGAATCAACCGTGTAGAAGGCTTGATCCTATTGGTGACCTTTATCGCCTATCAAGGTTATCTGTTTTATAATCTGGCCGCCTAATGGAGAGGAAAATTATGTCTACAGCGTTTGATTATTGCGAAATTGGCCGCAAAGTTATTGAAATTGAAGCAGAAGCGCTTCATGGCCTGACCCATTACATCAATGGCAGCTTCACTCAGGCTTGCCAGCTCATTCATGAATGTAACGGTAAAGTCATCGTGATGGGGATGGGGAAATCGGGCCATATCGGTAACAAGATTGCCGCCACTTTGGCTAGCACCGGCACGCCGGCCTTTTTTGTTCACCCAGGCGAGGCTAGCCATGGCGATTTGGGCATGATTGAAAAAGGTGACGTAGTACTGGCAATTTCCAACTCAGGGGAAGCATCGGAGATTATGACCTTGCTTCCAGTGATCAAACGCTTGGGCATTCCATTGATCAGCATGACGGGAAAGCCAGAATCTAGCATGGCACAACTGTCTCAGATCCACTTGCAGATCACTGTTAACAAAGAAGCCTGTCCGCTGAACCTCGCACCAACATCCAGCACGACAGCAACCCTAGCAATGGGCGATGCCCTGGCAATAGCCCTGATGGAAGCGCGTGGCTTTACCGCCGATGACTTTGCCCTATCCCATCCAGGCGGTGCGCTGGGCCGCAAGTTGCTACTCCGTATCAGCGATATCATGCACACGGGCGAGCGCCTTCCGTTGGTTGGCGAAGAGGCGTTGATCAAAGATGCCTTGCTGGAAGTCTCTCGCAAAGGCTTGGGAATGACAGCTATCATTGATAAAGACCAACAACTACTTGGTATCTTTACCGATGGTGACCTGCGCCGCTTACTGGATAACCGTGTAGACATTCATACGACAACCATTGGTGCGGTGATGACCCGTAACCCAGCAACCATTAGTGCCGACGTACTGGCCGCTGAAGGACTGAAGTTATTGGAAGATCGCAAGATCAGCGGATTACTGGTGACCGACAACGGCAAACTTGTCGGAGCACTAAACATGCATGATCTACTGAAAGCGGGAGTGATGTAATGCAAATCGAAACGCTTTATGGTCCAGTTAGCCAAGCTATATTCTCCCGAGCCCGTACCATCCAGCTATTGATCTGTGATGTTGACGGTGTCTTTTCCGATGGCCGCATCTACATGGGTAATGATGGCGAGGAACTGAAAACCTTCCATACCCGTGACGGCTACGGCATCAAATCCCTGATGGGTGCCGGCATCGAGGTCGCCATCATCACTGGCCGTAAATCTGCGATTGTCGAAAACCGTATGTCTGCCCTGGGTATCAAACATGTTTACCAAGGACAGGACAACAAGTTAGCGGCTTATGAAGATATCATCGCCAACCTAGGTATCTCCCCAGAGCACACCGCCTACATCGGCGATGACCTGATTGACTGGCCGGTCATGGAAAAAATTGGCCTGTCCGTCTGTGTTGCCGACGGCCACCCCTTACTGGCGCAGCGTGCAGACTTTGTCACCCGTATCCAAGGCGGGTTCGGTGCCGTACGCGAAGTATGCGATCTGATCCTTGAAGCCCGAGGGGAATTAGATAAACATAAAGGCTTAAGTATATGACCTTAAAGCGGCTATTCTATGCACTACTCATTGTTTTCTGTGCATGGACAGGCTTTTACCTGCTGGAAAAACACTGGGCTGAGGATGTCCAGGTCGCTCCGGATGCTGAGAAACCGATCTTTACCGGTAAGTCTGTTGTCAATACGTCCTACAATGAATCAGGACTGCGTAGCTATCAGATAGATGCTGATTATCTTGAGCATTTTAGCCAGAGCGGTAATACGGACTTCGTTGAACCGGTCTTGTGGGTATACAAAGACGGCAGCGAGACTGAATGGCGGATCAGCTCCAATGAAGCACGTTTAGACAAGGACCATATCCTGCAGATGACAGGCAATGTGCGTATCTTTAACTTGCTTCCAGAGTCCGCGGTACGCGTTATCCAAACCGAAACTCTGCGTTTGGATTTGATCAGCAAGGATTTTGACACACCGGATCATGTCGTTATTACCGGTGATGCCTTCCAAAACGAAGGGGTAGGCATGAAAGGCAACATGGACCGTAACATCGCCACCTTATTGAATAATGTAAAAGGTAGATATGAAGCGCTATAAATTAACCACCCTGCTCTGCCTGTGCCTGAGCACAGCCAGCTGGGCACTGAGTAATGACACTGAGCAGCCTATCTATATCGACTCAGACAACCAGGAGTTGGATATTCAAAAGAATATCGTGACCTTTACCGGCAATGTCATTCTACGCCAAGGCAGTATCGATATTCGAGCCGACAAAGTAGTTGTCACCCGCCCTGGCGGCGAGGAAGGTAAAGAGACCATCGATGCCTATGGTAATCCAGCCACCTTCCATCAGGTCATGGATGACGGCAAACCCATCGACGGCGAAGCCAAGAAAATGCGCTACGAAACGGCCACTGAGTTCCTCAAGATGACCGAGGACGCTGTTCTGATCCAAGAAGGCAGCGAAATCAAAGGTAATGTGATCAGCTACCGTATCGACCAGCAAAAACTGGTGGCGGAAAGCGGCAAGAAGCAACGCGTTACCACGATCCTCCAGCCGAACCAGCTAAACAACGACAAGAAGTAACCACGCATGGCAACCTTAAAAGCACAGCACTTGGCCAAAAGCTATAATGGCCGCAAAGTGGTTTCTGATGTCAGCCTACAAGTTGAATCAGGCAAGATTGTTGGCCTGCTTGGTCCTAACGGCGCAGGCAAGACGACCTCCTTCTACATGATTGTTGGCCTTGTTGCCCGCGATGAAGGGGTTATCACTATTGATGATACTGACATCAGCTTGCAGCCTATGCACAACCGTTCGCGTATGGGTATCGGCTACCTGCCGCAGGAAGCCTCTATTTTCCGCAAACTCTCGGTGCACGATAACCTGATGGCGGTCCTACAGACCCGTAAAGAGCTAACCAAGCTTGAGCGCCAGGAAAAACTGGAAGAATTGTTGGATGAATTCAACATACAGCACATTCGTAATAGCTTAGGTATGGCACTATCAGGGGGTGAACGACGCCGGGTAGAAATCGCTCGCGCGCTAGCCGCAAACCCAAAATTCATCCTACTGGATGAACCTTTTGCCGGCGTTGACCCTATATCCGTGATCGATATCAAGAAAATCATTGAACATTTGCGCGATCGTGGGCTTGGCGTACTGATCACTGATCATAATGTTAGGGAAACGCTGGATGTCTGTGAGCAAGCCTACATCGTCAGCCAGGGGCAATTGATCGCCCATGGTACGCCATCAGAAGTACTCAATGATGAACATGTAAAACGAGTCTATCTGGGTGACCAGTTCCGTCTATAGTTAATTTATAGATGCTTCATGGAAGTCAACGAGGAAGCAGGGGATTTGATCACCATTTAGGGTACTAGGTAGCAAGAACCAGCGATAAAAATAAGGTACGTACAATAATATGAAAACCTCGCTCCAGCTTAAACTTGGTCAACAATTGGCAATGACGCCACAGCTTCAACAAGCTATTCGCTTGTTGCAGCTATCTACCTTGGATTTGCAACAAGAAATCCAGGAAGCATTGGATGCAAACCCATTACTCGAGCTGGAAGAAGGAACCCCTGAAGCCACCAACGGCGAAGACGATAGCAGCTCAGCAGCCGCTGAAGCCAGCGATAGCGGCAATGATGACGGCCTGTCCGAAGTTGCCGACAGCGAAGCTTTCGATACGTCCGATGCGATCGAGCAACAGGAAATGCCGGAAGACCTCCCTGTCGATACCACCTGGGATGATGTCTACAGTGCCAGCACGGGCAATACCGGTATCGCGCTAGATGATGACATGCCGGTTTACCAAGGTGAAACCACTGAAAGCCTGCAGGATTACTTAATGTGGCAGGTCGAGCTAACACCTTTTAGTGAAACTGACCGTACAATTGCCACTGCAATCATTGATGCCATCGACGAGAAAGGTTACCTAACCTGCTCGGCAGAGGACATCCTTGAAAGCCTAGGGGATGACGAAGTCGAGCTCGACGAAGTTGAAGCCGTACTTAAACGGATCCAGCAGTTCGACCCGCTCGGGGTAGCCTCTCGCAACTTGCAGGAATGCCTGTTGCTTCAGCTTGCAACCTTCCAACCAGACACACCTTGGCTGGCGGAAGCTCGTATGCTGCTGACCGATTACATCGACTTGCTGGCTAATCGTGATTACCGCCAGTTGATGCGTGACACCAAGCTCAAAGAGCCTGAGCTCAAGCAGGTGATGCAGTTAATCCACGGCCTTGACCCCCGACCGGGTAACCGTGTGGTTGCTTCCGACACCGAGTACGTGGTGCCGGATGTGTCGGTATTCAAAGATCATGGCAAATGGGTCGTGACCATCAACCCAGATAGCGTGCCACGTATTAAGGTCAACGAGCAATACGCAGCCCTTAGCAAAAATACCCGTAACTCGGCCGACAGCCAGTTTATCCGTACCCATCTGCAAGATGCCAAATGGCTGATCAAAAGCCTAGAAAGCCGCAACGAAACCTTATTGAAAGTCGCCCGCTGCATTGTCGAGCACCAACAGGACTTCTTCGAGTATGGCGAGGAAGCCATGAAGCCGATGGTGCTTAACGATATCGCCCTCGCGGTCGACATGCATGAGTCCACCATCTCCCGCGTTACTACGCAGAAATACATGCATACACCGCGTGGGATTTTTGAACTGAAATACTTCTTCTCCAGTCACGTCAGCACCGACAACGGTGGCGAGTGTTCATCCACCGCTATCCGGGCCTTGGTGAAAAAGCTGGTTGCCGCCGAAAACCAGGCCAAACCGCTGAGTGACAGCAAGATAGCGACATTACTGGCGGAACAAGGGATCATGGTAGCAAGACGGACCATTGCCAAATACCGTGAATCGCTGGGTATTCCGCCGTCCAATCAGCGAAAACGTCTGCTCTAACAGACGCCACAAGAAGGAAGTTGTCTATGCAAATCAATCTTACTGGCCACCATGTTGAAATCACCCCATCCATGCGTGAATACGTGGAGACGAAGTTCGATAAGCTGGAGCGGTTTTTCGATAAGATCAATAATGTTCAAGTCATTCTGAACGTGGAAAAGCTACAGCAAGTGGCTGAAGCGACGTTGCATATTAACGCTGGAGAAATCCACGCCAAAGCGGATTCGGAAAATATGTATGCCGCTATTGATGCATTAACTGATAAACTGGTGCGTCAACTTAACAAACACAAAGATAAGCTCAAAAGCCACTGAATCATGCAACTGAGTAATGTATTGAGCCTGGACTGCACGAAAAGTGCAGTCCCTTGCTCCAGTAAAAAACGTGCCTTGGAAATCATCAGCGAAGTCGCTGCCAAGCATCTAGACCAAAATCCCCAGCCGTTGTTCGAGTGTATGCTCAACCGCGAAAAGATGGGCAGCACCGGGATCGGCAATGGTATTGCTATTCCACACGGTCGAATCAGCAGCAGTGATCAAGCCATTGCTGTCCTGATCCAATGTCAGGACCCGATTCAGTTTGATGCTATCGATAATCAACCTGTCGACCTTCTTTTTGCCTTGCTGGTTCCCGATGAACAGTGCCAACAGCACCTCAAAACCCTCTCCAGCATGGCTGAAAAGCTCAGCAACAAACAGGTTTGTAAGCAACTCCGTACCGCAAAAAGCGACGAAGAGCTTTATCAAATACTCACCTGTGATTCATAATGACCTCACACCATCCATGAATGTTAAGGACTACCAGCCATGATGTTAATGGTCGTAAGCGGACGCTCGGGTTCAGGAAAATCTATTGCCCTGCGGGTATTGGAAGATCTGGGCTACTACTGTGTAGATAACCTGCCGGTCAACCTTCTGCCTCAGTTCATCGAAACCCAACAAGGGAACCAGCAGAATATCGCCGTCAGTATCGATGTGCGTAACATGCCGGAAGATCCTGAGGAAATCAGCCACACCTTAGATACCCTAGGTGACGATGTCGACGTCAATGTAATTTACCTCGACGCTGATGACAAAACCCTGGTCAAACGCTATAGCGAAACCCGTCGGTTGCACCCGCTTTCACGCCATGGCATGACCTTGGAACAAGCGATCCAATCGGAAGGTGCCCAGCTCTCAAGCCTAAAGGCCCGTGCAGATCTGGTCATCGATACCACAACCAAGTCCATTCATGACCTCAGTGAGACTGTCCGCTCCCGGGTACTCGGCCGAGATTCCCGCGAGCTGATCATGGTGTTCGAATCGTTTGGCTTCAAACACGGTTTGCCCAATGATGCCGACTATGTATTCGATGTCCGTTTCCTACCCAATCCACACTGGATCCCGGAACTCAAACCCCTGACCGGTCTCGACCAAGAGGTCAAAGACTACCTGTCAGGCCATGCCGAAGTGAGCCAGTTGATCTATCAGGTGCGGAACTTCATCGAAACCTGGCTTCCGATGTTGGAGAAAAACAACCGCAGCTACCTCACTGTGGCGATCGGTTGTACTGGAGGCCAACATCGCTCGGTCTATATTACCCAGCAGCTGGCAGAATACTTCCGCTACGAAGGACACCAAGTCCAGGTCAGGCACCGTACTTTGGAATCCAGCAAATCATGACGGCATTTTCGCGTGAGCTTTTTATCAAGAACCGCCTGGGCCTGCACGCCCGGGCAGCTATCAAGCTGGTTGAGTTGGCGCAGAGCTTCGAGTCCTGCATCACCATCAGCAACGGTGAGAAAAGTGCTACAGCAGACAGTGTGATGGGATTACTGATGCTTGAGTCGGCCCAAGGCCAACAAGTGCTGGTCTGTGCCGAAGGTGGCGATGCCGAGCAAGCCCTCAATGCCGTGAGCGATCTTATAGAAGCCGGCTTTGACGAAGAAAGCTAACGGCTGGCAAAACACTCCCTGCCCGCTCCCTATTACTCTCCAATGGGCAGGTATTTCTTCAATTATTCATCGATTCCTCTCACTTCTGGTGAGACACACCCCAACGATTGCGTTAAAATTCAATTTATTGCGCTGATATACCGTCCTCTAGCCCACAGTTCTTATTCAAGGGCATGCAGGGGTATTTCACATCTGAGTCATTTGGGGTACTGCAAACAATGGCCGATGTCATCGATCAAGATCAAACTCATCAAACGCTGCAAGAAGTCAACCAGGCGCTTGAAAACGGCATGTTTGTCCATGTCCGCCGTATGCTCCAGGATATGGAGCCGGAAGATATTGCCCACCTGCTAGAAGCTTCCCCTCCCAAAGAACGTCAAGTTCTCTGGCAACTGACCGATCCCGAAGAGCAGGGTGAAATCCTCGACGAGCTATCGGAAGACGTCAAAGACGGTATTGTCGCCCAGATGGCACCGGACAAACTGGCGGCGGTCACCGAAGGGATGGAAACCGATGATGTCGCCTACGTCCTGCGTAGCTTGCCAGATAGCAAGTACCAGGAAGTTCTGGCCCAGATGGATGCTACCGACCGGCACCGGGTTGAAAAGGCACTGGCCTACCCTGAGGAAACTGCCGGCGGGATCATGAGCACCGATTTCATCACCATCCGGGGTGATGTCACGGCCGATGTGGTACTGCGTTACCTGCGGATGAAAGGCGAGTTGCCCGAAGCGACCGATGCCCTATACGTGGTAGACCAGAACGAAAAGCTGATTGGCCACCTGTCACTGGCGACCCTGATCACCACCCAACCGGATACCGAAATCCATGACGTGATGGATGATGCCGACGAAGCCATTCCGTTTGATATGGACGACGGTGAAGTCGCCAACCTGTTTGAACGCCGTAATTGGCTATCGGCCCCGGTTGTCGATGCCGACGACCAGCTAGTCGGCCGTATCACCATCGATGATGTGGTTGATATCATCCGTGAGGATGCCGAGCACTCGATGATGAGCATGGCCGGTATGGATGACGACGAAGATACTTTTGCGCCGGTGGTCAAATCGGCCAAGCGACGCAGCATCTGGCTCGGCGTCAACGTACTAGCAGCACTGGCTGCCGCGTCAGTTTCCAACTTGTTCGAGGACACACTAGAACAGATGGCGGCGATTGCTATCCTGATGACCATTGTGCCTTCAATGGGCGGGGTTGCCGGCAATCAGACTGTCGCCCTAGTGATCCGTGGTCTTGCCGTTGGCCATATCGGTGATACCAACACCCGCTGGCTATTGAGCAAAGAAGCCCGAGTTGGTTTGATCAACGGACTATTGTGGGCAGCCATAATCGGCGGCGTCGTCGTGATATGGAAAGGGAACCTCTTGCTCGGGGCCATCATCGCCGGAGCCATGCTGACCAACCTTTTGGTTGCCGGGGTTGCCGGGGTCTGTATCCCAATCCTACTCAAGAAAATGAACATCGACCCAGCGCTAGCAGGCGGTATGGCCCTGACGACCATCACCGACATCGTCGGCCTGTCGGTCTTCCTCGGCTTAGCGACCCTCTTTCTTGTCTAAACACTTTCTGTAAGCGGCAGCCCATACGACAACCATTAAAAAAGCGAGAGGTGTAAGCCTCTCGCTTTTTTGTAACTCTAGTAACGAGTTCCTGGAACCTAGATCCTAGAAACAGCCTCCTCTAGGAACGAGGATCTATCATCTAGGATCCCGAGAGGTTATTCACCCGCTATCTTCATGCTATCCAACAGCATTGAGCCGGTTTGGATCTGGCTGCGGGTTTCGGTGTCGTTGCCGATTGCCACGATATTCTGCATCATGTCTTTTAGGTTACCGGCAATGGTGATTTCGCTGACCGGATATTGGATTTCGCCGTTTTCAACCCAGAAGCCTGCAGCACCACGGGAGTAATCGCCGGTAACGATGTTGACGCCCTGTCCCATCAGCTCGGTAACCAGCAGGCCACGGTCCATCTTCTTGAGCATCTGCTCGAAGCTCTCACCGGTCGAGTTCACCAACCAGTTATGGATACCACCGGCATGGCCGGTCGGCTGGCGGCCCAGCTTACGGGCTGCATAGCTGGTCATTAGGTAAGTTTGCAGGCGGCCATCTTGGATGATCTCCAAGTCTTTGGTAGCAAGACCTTCGCTATCAAACGGCGTACTCGCCATACCGCGCAAGATATGCGGGCGCTCGCTGATATTCAGCCACTCAGGGAAGATTTGCTCACCCAATTTGTCCAATAGGAAAGAGGACTTACGGTAGAGGTTAGAGCCGCTAATTCCCATCACCAAGTGACCAAACATTCCGGTCGCAATATCAGCCGCGAACATCACTGGCGCTTCGCGGGTAGACAGTTTTTGCGGGTCTACACGGCCAGCAGTACGTTCAGCTGCTTCTTGGCCAACACGCTCCGGTGTCCATAGCTCATTAGCACGACGAGCTGTGGTGTAACTGTAGTCACGCTCCATCTCACCGTTCTTGCCTTCGGCAATAACACAACAACTGGTGCTGTGGCGGCTAGAGGCGTAACTAGCAAGCATACCGTGGCTATTACCGTATACGCGAATACCGTAATGGCTATCGTAGCTAGCGCCATCGCTCTGTTTAATGCGGGGATCGAACTCCAGCGCCGCCTGCTCGGCACGGGCTGCGATTTCTGCAGCGTGATCCGGCTCAGGCTCATCCGGGTGGAACAAGTCCAAATCAGGGATATCTTTAGCCATTAGCTCTGCAGGGCCAGGGCCTGCAAACGGGTCTTCTGATGTATAGCGGGCAATATCGAGAGCGGCAGCCACTGTCTGGGCAATCGCTTTCTCGCTTAAATCAGAGGTAGAAGCACTGCCTTTACGTTGGCCACGGTATACCGTGATACCAAGGGCACCGTCGCTGTTGAATTCAACATTTTCGACCTCACACATCCGGGTCGAAACACTGATCCCTGTGGTTTTGTTAATGGCAACTTCCGCTGCATCCGCTTGCTGACCGGCAACTTCTAGCGCCTTTGCCACTGCGGCTTCTAGTTCCACACGCTGCTGGGCAACCTGTTCTCTCACGTCCATAATAATTATCTCAATAATGGCCCTAACCTTCAGACCTGCATCGCAGCGCAAGAGGTAAGCCAATGAAATTGGTATTACTCTTAGGATAACACTGCCTAGGTGGATTTTGCGCCCCAAATCACGATTAAACTGGTAAAATAAAAACCAAATGCAAAAGTCATGAGCCAGTTATGAGCCGTAAAAACCAAAAAGCCCCATGGGAACCGGAAGAAGAAATCATCTGGGTAAGTAAATCCGAGATGAAACGCGACATGGAAGCCCTACAGAAGCTAGGTGAAGAGCTAGTTAACCTAAAACCTAATGCCCTAGCAAAAGTGCCTCTTGATGAAGAGATGCTTGAGGCTGTGAAGGACGCACAACGCTTCAACAAAGAAGCACGTCGCCGTCAGCTACAGCGTATTGGTAAGTTGATGCGCCAAGTAGAAGTTGAGCCTATCCAAGCGGCACTGGACAAGATCAACAACAAACACAACCAAGCGACAGCCGAGCTGAAGAAGCTGGAGCAAAAGCGTGAAAAGCTGATCGAAAACGGCGACAGCATGATCAATGCCATTTTGGTTGATCACCCTGATGCCGACCGCCAGCGCCTACGCCAACTAGTTCGCCAGGCTAATAAAGAAAAAGCCCAGAACAAGCCAGCCAAAGCCTACCGCGAAATCTTCCAGTACCTGAAAGAACTGTATCTGGAAGACTAAGGTCAGGCACCCTATTTCAGGCATGGGGCAAGGCTAGATTTCAAAGCTTACCCGCCATGGACGGCGGGATAGAGCTACAGGGAAGTATTTATGCGTCTTTGAAATTTAGTCTTGGCCCAAGTCGGCAACAAAGTGACAGACAAAAAAGCCAGCTTACGCTGGCTTTTCTTTTACTGGGTGCCGCCGACTGTCATCGACTCGATTTTCAGGGTTGGCTGGCCAACACCAACAGGTACACTCTGTCCCGCCTTACCACAGACACCGACACCACGGTCGATATCCAGGTCATTACCGACCATCGATACCTGCTGCATCGCCTCGATACCGCTACCGATCAAAGTTGCCCCTTTGATTGGGCGGGTGATCTTACCGTTTTCAATCAGATAAGCTTCTGATGCCGAGAACACAAACTTACCCGAGGTGATATCAACCTGACCACCGCCGAAGTTAGGCGCATAGACACCTTGCTTAACACTGGCAATGATCTCTTCCGGTGTGTGCTCGCCCGGTAGCATGTAGGTATTGGTCATACGCGGCATAGGAAGGTGTGCATATGACTCACGGCGACCGTTACCGGTTGGCGCTACACCCATCAAGCGCGCATTGAGTTTATCTTGCATGTAGCCTTTAAGCTTACCGCCCTCAACCAGCACATTGTATTGGCCTGGCGTACCTTCATCATCGATATTGAGTGAGCCACGACGATCTTTCAGCGTGCCGTCATCAACAATGGTACACAAGCTAGAAGTGACCTGTTCGCCCATCTGACCCGAGAACATCGAAGAGCCTTTACGGTTGAAGTCACCTTCCAAGCCATGGCCTACCGCTTCGTGCAGCAATACACCCGGCCAACCGGCGCCAAGTACCACAGGCATGGTACCTGCAGGTGCTTCATCTGCCTCGATGTTGATCAGGGCTTGGCGGATAGCTTCATCAGCATAGTTCAATGCCACCGACTTGCCGTTGCCTTCTTCAGTCTGGAAGTACTCGTAGCCGTAGCGGCCACCACCGCCAGCACTACCGTGCTCGCGCTTGTCTCCCTTCTCAATCAGAACACTGATAGAAAGGCGAACCAACGGACGAATATCCGCTGCATAGGTGCCATCAAGTGCCGCTACCAGCACCTGCTCGTAGACACCATTGATGCTAACCGACACTTCCTTGACCAAAGGCTCTTTGGTACGGATGTAACGATCGATTTCCTCCAGCAAAGCAATCTTCTGATGCTTGTCGAAGCTGTCCAGCGGGTTGACCGGAGCATAGATCCCGCTTGCCGTTACCGGGGCAAATGCCTTCACCTGGCCGTTACCACCGCTGCGGGTAATACCACGGGCAGCTTTAGCTGATTGCTGCAAGGCAAGTTGATTGATCTGGTCTGAATACGCGAAGCCCGTCTTCTCGCCAGATACCGCCCTAACACCAACACCACGGTCAATATTGAACGAGCCATCTTTAATGATGCTGTCTTCAAGCACCAGAGACTCATGCCAGCATGACTGGAAATAGATGTCGGCATAATCGACATTGCGTGCCGCCACTAGCCCCAGTACCTGATTTAGCTCTTCACGTCCTAACCCGGATTGGGCCAGCATTGTGTTTTCTACAGTTTCCAGCGTCATTTAGTTTGCTCTTATATTCATTGCTACCCGGCCCCTCTGCCGGTCAGCCTTCACGTTGCTGAACACTGAATCGTGCGTGCTCAACAAGTGGCATGTTTGTTCGGATAGCCTTGCTCAAATCAAGGTCGACATCGGCCACCATGACCCCAGTCCCCTGTTGCTGGCAAGCCACGACCTGCCCCCAAGGGTCAACAATCATCGAGTGCCCCCAGGTTTCGCGCTGCTCATTGTGCTCTCCCCACTGGGCAGCAGCCACCATCCAGCACTGGGTTTCAACAGCACGGGCTCGCAACAGCAATTCCCAGTGCGCCTTACCCGTTACCTTGGTGAAGGCAGCAGGAACAACGATAATATCGGCTCCCTGCTCACGCAGCGCAGCATAAAGTTGCGGGAACCTCACATCATAACAGATAGATAAACCAATGTTGCCAAACGGCGTCGCGATCACCTTGGTTTCACGGCCGGCACGGAAGGTATCAGACTCACGGTAGCTATGGTGGGCATCGTCGATCTCGACATCAAACATATGCAGCTTATCGTAATGGCCCTGAAGTTGGCCATGGTCATCAAACAGCAAAGCCGTCGAGGTGATCGCCCCGTCAAGCTGGCGGATTGGCATCGAGCCAATCAGCACCCAAATCCCCAGCTGTTTAGCCAAAGCAGCAACTTGCGCCTGCAAAGGGCCCTCAGCTAACGGCTCAGCATGAGCTAGATAGTCCTCTCGGGAGCCAAACACCAGGCAGTTTTCCGGTGTGACAACCAGTTTGGCACCCTGCAATTGCAAGCCTTTGAGTTTCATCTTCAGGTGCTTGAGGTTTATCTCAGGATCCGCCCCTGAAGTCATTTGTACAATACCGAATTTAGCCATCTGCATTCTCCCTTTGCTGCCGCTATCAAGCTACCTATACGGCAGCTTGGCGGGTATTGTTGTTATTTTGCTTCCTTGTCTTTGCCTTTTAGCATCTCTGAGACATTGTACTCGCCCGTGAAGCGGGACTGCTCAGTCACCACTGGCGAATCAATCGGCCCTTTCACCACATAGTTAACTTGGGTAAATACATCCAGAACAGGCGATAGTGCCGTTGAGATAGCAAAGACATAAATTGCTGTTTGAGGTGCCACCGCAAACGCGGTAAGGACTGGAATGCCTGATGTAAAATCAGGAATGAATCTCACCCTTGCATCTACTGTCTCATTGACAAGATTAGCACTTCCGCGGATAAACATGTCACCCGCAAGTGCCTGCATCTTAATATTGTCAGTCTCGAAACGGCCATTTTCAATTCGACCGCTACCACGGATGTAGTTGAACGCGAGGCCTTCGTCAAAAATCCCTGAGAAATCAAGCTGCATCCGGCGGATCAACGAGTCGATACTAAACAGGCCCAGCAGTCGGCCCGCGCCACCGATATCACTGATCACCCCTTGGCCGGTTTCCGACTTCAACTCACCGGTCAAGGTCTCGCGGTGCATCGACCACGGCGCGCCTTGCCACTGGATCGAGGCATAGGTGCTAAACTTCGCCCCCTGGATCCCGCCAGTGATGCCAAAACGCCCCATCAGGTCAGAACTATTCTTACCCTCGATATCAAAGGCAATCTGGGTTTCACTGCGGTCACCATCAAGGCTCCAATGACCATCGAGATTAAGGGAGGTGGCCCCGGAATCAACGGTAAAGTTGACCAGCTCCAGCATATTGCCTTCGCGGCGTAGCTTGCCGGACACCTCACCGAGACGGTAACCCTGCAGCCAAGCATCCTTCAACATCAGGTCCATCTCAGGCAGGTTCGCCATCATACTGCGGTCAAAGTCGGTCGCTGCAGGGATGTCACGCTGCGGCTTGTATTTTTCCTTTGGCTTTTCGACATCAACCTGAGGCAGGTTGAGGTGGAACGTATCTATCGCCAAATCCAGAGGCTGTCCTTTTGGCCAACGGGCCTGGCCTTTCGCTTCCCGGCTATCAAGACGGAATTGCCAGGTATCAGCGCGCTGACTTGCAGACAAAACGACACGGTTCCAATCCAGCGAGGCCAGCTTTATCTGGCGAACATTGGCTTCGATACGGGTTGGCACAGGAATATCAGGTTTCACTGATGCACTATTTGAAGCAGCATCAGCTTCCACTTTGTCATGTACCGCCGAAATCAAATCTACCCAGCTGTCACCATCAACTTTGTCAGCCACAATATCTAAACCGTGTTCACCGGCTTTTAGACGGTGCAAAGCGGTTTTGCCTATCGCCATTTGGCTAGCATCAATATTGAGCTTCTCGCCGCTAAGGTCAATCTTGGCCTGATAAGCCACCCCCGGAAGGGTAGCTTTACCCACCAGTGATTGGCCATTACCGGTTACATCCAGCTTGAAAGTATCCGGGCTCCCCGCAGCCAGAGCCAATGGATACGGCAAGGTGCTCACTGCATCTTTCAATGCGGCTTGAATACCGACTTGGTATTCAAAGCCGGTATCGTTGAGATCCACGCCTACCGTACCTTGCCAGCGGCTTCGTCCGGTCACCTTCGCTAGTAGCGGGTCTTGCACTTGCTGCTGCAGAGTCTCAACTTGCCAGTCACCATCTAACGCGACATCGACGCGATAGCCCTCTGCCACACTGTTACCGGAAAAGCTCACATTGACAGGTTGCGCCAATAGGTTGGCCGTGATTTTCTCGGCAGACACTTTGTCATCATCAAACTCAATAGTGCCAATTGCGCCTTCAAGGGTTAGTGGCGGCGCATCCAACTGTACCTGATTGCCAGTTAGCTCTGCGCGGCCCCATGCCCTAACGTCTTCACCATCAAAAGGGATATCGAGTTTAAACTGAGAAGTTACCGGCCCACTCACCTGCACCGTTGTCAGCGCGGCGCCGACCGAGTCAACCAGCGGGGTAGCCAGCATGTAATCACGAACCTGATCTCCTTCGGCAGCGACATCGACCGTCAGTTTCAGGTGGCCGTCACTGCTTAGCTCGGCATCACCGGTCACTTTAGAAGCCGTTGCTCCCATGGTCTTGGCATGCGTGGCATCGAGGTACATGAAGTCATTTTCAAACAGCAGGTCGAGTTTGAGATCGGTCAGTTCAGGCCATGCGGTATCGAAGCTGAACTTGCCTTGGCGAAGCGGTACATACGCCTGAAATACCCCATCATGGTTACCATAAGGGAAATCAGCAAGCTCCCCGTACCATAACAACTGTGCTGACTCTGCCTGCCCGCCTCGGATGGCTGCGGACAGGTAATCAGTCAGGCTACGACCCAGCGCTAAGGTTGGTAGGTAGCGCCAGGTTTCCCCGGCATTATTTAAGCTGGCCTCGCCATAAAATGACAGCCATGATGGCGCGTCGGCCGGAAAATCCAAACGGAATTGACCATCGACCTTGAGATGCGGGGTCGCCACATCAATCTTGTCGCTCCACAAACGCCAGCCGTCTTCACCAACTTGCCAGTAGGCGGTGACATCGGCTGCATCTATGTTCAGCGGAGCCTGGAAGACGTCGCCGTAAGGTAGCTCATCTTCTTTCAGGTTAAGCATGGCACGACCACCCTGGGTGTTGCCCGCAACCACTGCATCTAACTTGTGGATCCCCGGCAACAGTTCCCACTGCTTAAGGCCTAACTGGCTAACATGAAAAGAAAATTGTGGCGCACTATCCTTACTGGCAGCGACACGGATATCGCTGATCTGGCCAGAAGGCTGCAGCGTTGACAAGACGTCGACCAACTCGCTGTCATCAGGCAAGAAAGTGACAAACGGCTGCAGGTTCTCGAGAGAGAGGTTAGTGGCAGCCAGTTTCCAATCACCGGGTAACCAGCTTGCGGCAATATCAAATGCCGGCCAAGGGGTATCATCGGTCTCCAGTACCATCTGATCACTGTCGATACGCCAGCCTGATTCACCGTTTTCATTTTGCTGCGGTTCAAGTTGCACTAGGCCCTGACGGACCCGGAACTGGTGTTTTTCTTCGCCCAACTGCCAACGCAAGAAGCTATCATCAAGCTTGACTAAGCTCTGCTGCAGCGCACCGCCAGACAAGGTCAGCCAAACTTCAGCATTAAGATTACTGCCCGTAATATTGGCATCGGTCAGGTGCTGCTTGTTTAGCCACGGCGTCACAGAAAGGTTACGCGCCTGCAGGTAGATATCACCGGACATCTTGGCCCAGGAGCGGTTGTCAGACAGGTTAGCAATCACTTGCATCTGGCTGAAATGGGTATCAGCAATACTGACAACCCCTTCCGCACGGCGTTGGCGGTTATGGGTATCCCACTTCAGCTCTTTGATATCGACCGTCAACTTCTCTTCGGCAGGCGACATCAAGGTAATATCGGAATTTCGGACCGAGAACTGGCCTAACTGGACAAACAGCAGCTCCTCGAGCCGCTCTATCGTCGCCATCTGGCTGCGCTCTGAACTGGCCGTATTGCTACTTTCCGTACCTGATAGGCGGGTCAGATCCAGGCTTAGCTCATCGATACGGATGTCTTGGAAAACCGGACTAAGGCTGAGTACGGTTCCCATCATATCGAGCTGCATAGAGACATCGCCGACCTTGACCAGCGACTCTGGTGCTCCAGGCAAATTAACCTTGACCCCCTGCAGTACCAAGGACGGACCAAAGTTTCGCCAATGGCCCTCAACCAGTTCGAGGTCAAGGTCCATGTCGATTTGCTCGGAAGCCCACTGGCGGATCGGCTCACGGTATTCATTGAGCTGGGGAAGGTAAAATCGCAGACCGCTAATCGCAACAGCGGCCAGTACCAACACTGTCAGTACCAGCCACATCAATCCACGTGCCAGTCGAACTGGAACTGTTGTCACTCTATTGCTCCGCTTTACATCATCACGACATCAAACTGTTCTTGTACGTACAGCGGCTCTGCCTTAATTTTCACTTGCTTGCCAATGAAGACTTCCAACTCGGCAAGGGCGTGGTATTCATCACCGGCCAACGCTTCGGCCACCGCCGGAGACACATATACGACAAACCTGTCTGCATCATAGGCACGGTTGACTCGGGTGATCTCACGAAGAATTTCGTAGCAAACACTTTCCACCGTTTTCACGGTACCGCGGCCTTCACAGGTCGGGCAGGTATCACACAAGACATGCTCGATGCTCTCGCGGGTACGCTTACGTGTCATTTCAACCAGGCCTAGCTGGGTAAAACCATTAATGTTGGTCTTTACCCTATCGTAGGACAAGGCCTGCTCCAGCGCCATCAACACCCGGCGACGGTGATCGTCGTGGGCCATATCGATAAAGTCGATAATGATGATCCCACCTAGGTTACGCAGGCGTAGTTGGCGGGCAATAGCTTTGGTGGCTTCGATATTGGTGTTGAAGATAGTCTCTTCAAGGTTGCGGCGACCGACAAAGGCCCCGGTATTGATATCAACCGTGGTCATCGCCTCGGTTTGATCGATAATCAGGTAACCACCGGATTTCAGCTCGACCTTGCGATCCAACGAGCGCTGGATTTCATTTTCAGTGTCGAACAAATCAAAGATTGGCTGCTCACCGGCGTAATATTCCAGCTTGTCGCTCAGTTCAGGGACAAACTCATCGGTAAACTCCTTGAGCTTCTCATAGCCCAAACGGGAGTCAACCTGGATACAGTCAAGCTCAGTGCCGACAAAATCACGCAAGATACGCTGCGCCAGACCCAACTCACCGTATAGCATTGACTTCGGCTTGTATTTGGCACGGCGCTCAAGCACCTTGCGCCATAGATGTTTAAGAAACGCCGCGTCCTGCGCCATTTCTTCATCGGTTGCCCCTTCAGCGGCAGTACGGATAATGAAACCGCCTAGATCGTCGCAGTATTCGTTCACTACGTTTTTAAGGCGCTCACGCTCTTCTTCGCTTTCTATACGCTGGGATACACCAACATGGCTAGCCCCCGGCATGAAGACCAAATAGCGTGAAGGAAGGGTCACATCAGTAGTCAGGCGCGCACCCTTGGTACCCAATGGGTCTTTGACCACCTGCACCACCAGATCCTGCCCCTGACGTACCAGCTCCGAAATATCTCGTACCTGAAACTGTTGCTTCTCGTTCTCCGCCACACACTCGGTGTGCGGGACAATGTCTGATGCGTGCAGGAATGCCGCTTTTTCCAGGCCGATATCAACAAAGGCCGCCTGCATTCCCGGCAACACTCGGCTGACACGCCCTTTATAAATATTGCCAACGATCCCACGCTTGGATTCACGTTCAATGTGAACCTCCTGCAGGGTCCCCGACTCGATCATCGCGACGCGCGTCTCACTCGGGGTCACGTTAATTAGCAGCTCTGTGCTCATGGTTGCCTCTAAATTGATAAATCTAAAAAGTCTTGAACCATGATGTCGGTTTCCACCAAAGGTAACCCCACCACAGCATAATAACTGCCATCGATACGCTCGACGAACTTGCCGCCGATCCCCTGAATGCCGTAGCTCCCTGCTTTGTCCTGCGGCTCACCACTTTGCCAGTAGTCTTCTATTTCTTTATCTGACAGTGTTTTGAACCACACATCGGTCACTACCAAGCGTGTTTCTTGACGCTCATCACAGGCCACGGTCACTGCCGTCATCACCTGATGGCGCTTGCCTGACAGCAAGCGAAGCATTTGCCGGGCATCGTCAAAATCCTTGGGTTTTTCCAAGATACGATCACCCGACACCACAATGGTATCTGCACCCAATACCGGTGCTTTGCCTTCCACCGCCGCAACGCCAGCCAATGCCTTGTCTACAGACAAACGTTGGACATAATCTGCAGGCGATTCGCCTGCCTGATGCTGCTCTTCAACATCAACGACAACCCGCTCAAACTGGTAGCCAAGTTGGGTCAAAAGTTCTTTGCGGCGCGGCGAGCCTGAGGCCAAATAGAGTTGTGGTGTCGACATGATATCATTCATTTGCTTTTGTGTGATAAATCAATGTGATCCATTCAAGCATGTTCGATGTGTCTGGTTACACCCTAGCATTGAACGGATCCCATTGGGAGACTATTTTAACGAATTGAGAGCTTACGACGCATCCGTCGCAACAGCAGGAATAACCACGGCCATAACAAGAAGTTAAGCAATACAGCCCATAGTCTCTCCGGGTCAAAAGTGATCACCGAAACCAGGTATTCAGCCCAGAACTCAACCAGCTTACCGCCGAGCGTCAACAAGGCCACCAGCATCGCCTGTTGCCACAATGAAAGGTTACGCAATACTTGAAAGTTTAGCGCGACGATGTAGCAAAGGACCGCCATCATCAGTCCCCGCACCCCCAGCGTAGAGCCTAGCATCAGGTCCCACAGCAAGCCCAAGACCAACGCCGTTCCGACATTGACTCGGTGGGGCAAGGCGAGCACCCAGTAAAAGGCAACCAATACTACCCAAGATGGGCGAAAAGGTTCCAGCTCCCCCGGCCAAGGAGCAGCCTGTAGAATCAGCGCAATCAAAAATGACAGCCAAATCCAGATTCGGCCGTTAGCGCGACTATTCGCCACTGTTGAACTCTCCCTCAGTCAAGGTTTCACGCGGAGTCGGCCATACCAGCAAAAGGTAACGCAGACGATCAAACTGCACTGTCGGCTTTGCTTTGATTTGGGCAAACGGGCGTTTGTTATCGAACGAAAACTCAGTGACGTTACCGACCGGATACCCTTCAGGATAGCGACCACCCAAGCCTGAGCTCACCAGCAAATCACCTACCTCAATGTCGGTACTGCTAGGCACGTGTTCGAGCTGGATCTGGTCGATCTGGCCACTGCCCGAGGCAATGACGCGAATATCATTACGGACCACCTGAACGGGGATCGCATGGGTTGGGTCAATCAGTAGCAACACCCGGCTGTTATGGGCACCGACATAGGCAACCTGGCCGACAATCCCCTTCTCGTTGATCACCGGTTGGCCCTCGTAGACACCGTCTACCCGGCCTTTGTCGATCATCACCTGATGGCTATACGGATCAGAATCCACCGCCATCACCTCGGCAATGAGCTTTTTCTCATCACGAACAAATGGTGAGCCCAGCAGTTCCCGCAGGCGTTGGTTTTCTTGTTTTAGCTGCTCCAGCAACAGGACATCGCTCTGCTGAACCAGCAGATCGCGTTGCAGGGCTTTGTTTTCTGCCAGTAGACGCCGGTGTGAACTGAACTGTCCGGAAACACCACCCAATAGATCACGGGGCAGGTTAGCTGCATATTGCAACGGGGAAATGGCCGAGTTGAGCAGGTAACGGACGTTGGCAAAGGCGTCAAGACGACTGTCGGCCAGCATAAGGCCAACCGACAGTAAAATGGCTAGAAACAGGCGCAGTTGCAGGGAAGGCCCCCTGCCAAAGATAGGTTTCATGTAACGCTATAACCTGTTTGTCGACATGCCCGAACGGGCATTATTCTTCGCTGAATAGATCGCCACCGTGCATGTCGATCATTTCCAGTGCCTTGCCGCCACCACGGGCAACACACGTTAGTGGCTCTTCTGCCACAACCACTGGAATACCGGTTTCTTCGGTCAGTAGACGGTCCAGGTCACGCAGAAGTGCACCACCACCGGTCAGTACCATACCGCGCTCGGAGATATCCGATGCCAGTTCTGGCGGACACTGCTCAAGTGCAACCATCACTGCTGATACGATACCTGTTAGCGGTTCTTGCAGCGCTTCTAGGATTTCGTTTGAGTTCAGGGTAAAGCTACGTGGCACACCTTCTGCCAAGTTACGGCCGCGAACTTCGATTTCACGCACTTCATCGCCTGGGTAAGCCGAACCGATTTCATGCTTGATGCGTTCCGCCGTTGCTTCACCGATCAGGCTGCCGTAGTTACGGCGCACGTAGTTGATAATCGCTTCGTCGAAGCGGTCACCACCGATACGTACAGATGATGAGTAAACCACACCGTTTAGCGAGATAACCGCAACTTCAGTCGTACCACCACCGATATCGATCACCATCGAGCCGGTTGCTTCGGAAACTGGCATGCCCGCACCGATCGCCGCCGCCATTGGCTCGTCGATCAAGTACACCTCGCGCGCACCTGCACCTTGGGCAGATTCACGGATGGCTCGACGCTCAACCTGAGTAGAGCCGCAAGGTACCGCAACTAGAACTCGTGGGCTTGGACGCAGCAGGCTGTTGTCATGCACCTGCTTGATAAAATG
Source organism: Photobacterium rosenbergii (assembly GCF_003026455.1). Taxonomy (GTDB): domain Bacteria; phylum Pseudomonadota; class Gammaproteobacteria; order Enterobacterales; family Vibrionaceae; genus Photobacterium; species Photobacterium rosenbergii. The sequence goes on along the minus strand of NZ_PYMB01000014.1, from coordinate 37,066 downwards.
CTGAAGCATTTTTTCAGTAACGTAAAAGTCTGCGATAACACCGTCTTTCATCGGACGGATTGCCGCGATATTACCCGGGGTACGGCCTAGCATCTGCTTGGCGTCGTGACCGACTGCGGCCACACTCTTAGTTGCTCCGGCACGATCCTGGCGGATCGCTACTACTGATGGTTCATCCAGTACGATGCCCTGTCCTTTGACATAAATAAGGGTATTGGCTGTACCCAAGTCAATAGACAGGTCATTAGAAAACATGCCACGAAGTTTTTTAAACATAGTCTTCGGCTAATCCTGCAAGCTCACAAATTCGTTAAATTGCGCTAAATGTATCAAGGGGTGCGGATCGAGACAAGGTAAGGATTGTCAAACCTGCCACAGATCGGCATTTTATTTAATCGAGCATTGTATTAATGCCCTTTTCACCGCGGTAAAGCACACGATCGTTACCTCGGTAGGCACCTAAGGTCACTGTCGAGTGTGGGCTCTCGTCGCCTTTTCCACGCCAATCGAAGGTTAACCATGGCTGATAATTGTCATGGCCGCTTGAAGGACCGGCTCCACAAGTAATTTCCGGCTCTTTGACTATCGCCATAGGACTATCGCCGATAACCTTCTGCCAAAAACGCACCTGTTCACGATAAATCAGTGAATTACCGTCTTTATCCTTCACTTCGGTCGGTACCGCAACAAACTCGCCGGAACGAGTGGCCCCTGATTTTACATTTCCTGACCCGCGAGTGTACGAGGTGCTTGTCACGGTAGTGTCAGATTGGGAAAGAATTTGTTTGCACGACAAGTCGCCATCAAATGCAGCGACACTGTCCTGCTTGTTAGTCACAAAGTCCAACCCATCCCAGTATTCGACCCGGAGCGGTATAGACAGTTCACTGTCAAAGCGCCCGGAGACATCGTCCAGCGCCATACGGCCATAGCGGATATCAGGATGACTACGCCAAATTTGGATCGACTCCCGCTTAGCGCTCTCTTCCAGTACCACATCATCATTCAAGTTCAGATAAGCCCAATCAATTGGATCGCTAGCAGGGACAATCTTCAGTCCCATACGCGTGTTCATGCTATCGAATGGACCATCTTTTTCGCTAAAACGTGGTTGGGAACCCCGATGGCCCTCGGTGTAATCACGCACAAAGGTAAAATTAGGCTCATTAACTGTAATTTGTGTCGCCTTATCCTGATCAGCACTTGCCGCCCACGTTGCGCCACTCCAAGACCATATATAAGGAATACCTTTACGCGAGGCATGCTCTATACGCTGAGCACGCTCGACAACCTCATCGGTTTTGGTACTGTCCAATACCAAAAACTGTATCCCTGCTTTTAACTTTGGCTTAGGGACGTTTTTTTCGAACAACCAATAATTTTTCACGGCATTACCCGCTGTTCCATGACCACTTTCAGCAAACGCCCCAACAGAAAAGCCGAAGGTAAACGGCTGATCCAAGTAAGAGAAATATCCCTGCCTTTCAGGATATTGCAAATCATCACGGATAAGTTTGAGGTACTTAGGATAAAAACGACCAACATCCCGATAGCCTGAATTAATATCCATACCTAGATAGCTATTTTGCGTATCAGCAGTTAGACGGATGCTGCCCACTTCATCCCACTGTAAGGCATATGGCTGTGTTTTTAGCTGGATATTCGTCTTTGCGGAGCCACCAAAGAGCGTCCCCGCAACGGCCTGCTGATCATTAGGTGTCTGTAACTGATGACTCAGTTCCACTAGTGCCGCAGGGGCCTGAGACTTATAGAAGTTTTCAGTGATCAGGCGGTTACTACACATTGTGCTGCTATCTATCGCAGGTTGTGCACCAGATTCAGCTACACTGTCGCCCTGCTTCCAAACAACGGGCCTCAATAGGGTATGGAAAATTTCACCTGCGGCAATAAAACCATTCCCACTATTGGCATCACCACTCGCCTGTTCAATATTCGGAGTACCTGACTGACACAAAGCAAAAGTGTAGGGACGACTTTTAATCAAGGCCGTTCCAGTTAACCCTTGCCAGTCCGCTGGCAACGACTTGCTTTGTGAAGACTGACCGCCAATAGCATTCAGGTCACAGTTGTCTTTGGTACACTTGGGATCAGACAAAGTCAGTGTCATCTCACCTGCATCGTCATATTTGACCGGGATATTGCTGGCGACACCATTGCTAAAAGTAAACTGACCTTGAGCGCCTTGCCATGTCGTCTTGTCACTACCCGCTGTATTTTGCAACATGACTTTATCTGCACGACTATTGCTGCTTGTCGGTTTACCATATTCGGTCTTAATATTAAGTGTCTTTCGACCGGTGTACTCACTGATCACCGAGTCACCACTATTACAGGCCATCGCCTTCACTGTAAGTGTCGCCGGTTTGCCCGCGACTAATTGCACAGGGTTAGGAGTTATGACAAAACCACCAGGTAAAAATTGGTACCGTCCTACCGGAGCGCTACCGCTTATCCCCTCAATGGTTGCAGTTAACTCTAGCTCACCAAGGTAATCACTCTTAAGCCAAATTCTTTTTTGATTATTATCAAAAGCACCCACAGGTACCGTAAAAGGCACCCCGTCGCTAAATCGCTGACCGTAATTACCCCCTTCCAACTTAGAAGTCGACCAAACCCCAGCAGCCGCTTGTCCGGATTTTGCAGTGATACTGACTGTAATATCCCCAGCAAAGGTTTCCCCCCCACCATCATCTGGTTCAAGGCTAAACAACACTTCCTGACTTTCACAGAGCATGTTCTGTTGCCACTTAGGGCTAATATCTAAGGTGAAGTCTGGTGTGGTGTCAAAACAGGAACTTTTACCGTTAATAACAGCACTTGGCACATTCCAATTGCTGTTCATATCTAATCTCGCCGCAGTAACAGCCCCGGTAATGGAGGTCACGTCACAATTAGCCTCTGATGAACATTCACCACCAGCAATACTCACTTTACTTTCGGAGTAGACTAAACCAACAATTGAGCTCCCTTGACTCAGATTCACATTAGGTGTGTTGAAGTTCCCGCCCCCCATGTGAGCATAAATTTGCAGAGAATCAGGAACACCATTTTCAGGCTTAATCGTTGAAGAGGTCGATAAATCAATTATTTTAGAGTGGATAGTCACATTACCTTGCGTAATGATCTGACTCCCCCCCGTAAGGATTAGCTTTTCGAACCAATAGGTACCACTATCAAGATACAGCGTCGAACCGTGATCTAGTTGTAGATGATTAATTTTCTCTCCAGCTCCACCTCGCAAAGTTACAGTTTTCTTACTCAGGTGGAAATTTTGATATTCATTGAGAGTGTTATTTGAACCATTAGAATTAATATGGGATGAGCTATTAAGGAAGTCACCAAGATCAAGTTCTTTTGCCCAAAGGTCTGGCTGGTTATAGCCAGGAAACTGACAATTTTCTCCATCACATGCCTGACGTCCATTTGATGACGTGTGAAAATACAGATAGCGATAACCATTTTGTTTATATGTCCCCTTGATTAACGCTTTTTCACTCAATTTTGCCTTATAACTATTATGTGAAGTCCATGTCTGAGCCGGGCCAGGAAATACATCACAAGTTTGCTCACTGACTTTTCGCTGAAAAGCCATAAAGCCAATGTTTTCGCTTAGGTGCTTTCGCTCAACGCTATTAATGTTTTTTTCATTAAGATCTTCATCATTAACAAAGCTGACTTTATAGCTATTGTTTCCCGATGACTCCAGCCTGCATAAGCGGATCCACCCGCCATTGTTACCTTTACGTGAGTTTTTTGAAGCAATAATAAATGGTTCATTAGAAAAACCGGAAGGAACCGGGACTGTCGCTGCACACTGCCGTAACGTCGGTTCAGTCACTTGATCAAACTTCTTTAAACCATTGACCAAGGTATTTAGTGTTGCCCCTGCCCCCATCGCAAATTGGAGCCCTTTGTAGCTACCCCGCCCCTCAGCAATGATGTACGCGACTTTTTGTGCACTACCTAGATAATGCCCCCTTTTTACTAATTCCGAACGATCCAAGGCAACAAACATCCGGTCTAAGTCACGCTGTACTGCTGTAACCACAGGTGTTACCCAGCGCTGCTGAGAACCTAAGTCTTTATCACCATTTCCTTGTAGACTCAGCAACACCCCTGGATTATTAAATGCAGCATTATAATTTACCGGTGATGAGACAGTCTGAAGGTTGTTATTGTTGACGCCATTACCTCCTACTAAATATCGGCTAACCTCAACAGTCCCCGCTTGTATCCGTCCTTTCTCACCAAAATTCAAGGTCCCAGGCTCAATGGCAAAATAACGCACTTTGTCCATCGGCACAGTCTCTAGACAGTATTCATGCTTAGTATTCGGGAAACACTTCTGTCCAATTGACTTAAGCTCAATACCATCTCTCATGGGAGCAATATACTGACGAAACGTAGCCCCCGTTTTCGTCACATTTATAAGGCGCAAGGTAGATGGCGCATCACGACCAACACCTTCTTCAATCGTCGGCATCAAAAATACTAAAGGTGTAGTCGTAAATGGCTGATCGAATGTAATTTCACAACTTTTTGCTGCCCCAGAGCCAATACAATGGGCTATCCCTTGTTCAGATAACTGGTACTCCCCAAAGCGAAATTCTAAAGCAGATGCAGGCATAGCTATTGCCAGCATCAATAGCCAAAGGCAGAGTTTAATGGCTCTCATGGTAACGCAACCTCTAAATCCTTCGCCCACACTTCTTGGGTACGGGTCGTTGAAAACTGCCCAGCACCGCAAGTTGCGGTACTTTCTATATGGTATTTGAATGCCTCTGACCCGCTATCTTGATAGCTGGTCCTAGAGCACGTCACGACCAATGTTTGACAAGAAAACAAATTGGCGTTCAGGGCTTTCCCATCTTTGTACTCGAGACAGACATCCGGGTCGGATTCCGTCTGCCCAAGCGGAAACAATTTACTTAAAACAATTTCGTTACCGGAGTGGGCCGCATACCAAGCACGGGTAGAGAATACCTCGCGGGCAGTGGTGTCCTGCCCGGACCAATCAATCCGGATCATGGCGGCGGCAAAGGCCCCCATAACGGTGATAATAAATAGCGACACCACTAATGCGCTGCCTCGCTGCCTGCTATAAAACATTGATCACCTGCACTGTATGTTCGTAGCTAAAGTTCTCACCCGTCCGGCTATCTTGAAAAATCAAACCAAGGTGCACCATGCTATTGTTTTCCAACCCTTTGCCATTAACGGCAACATCAAAGCTTAAGACCTGCTCGGCAATGACTGCGCTGCTGTTACCTGAATTACGTCTGAGTACATTTGCCTCCAAGCAGAAAGATACCGGTTGACCGTATGCGTAGGCACGATTGGCTGGGGAGCGGTTTTCAAGTGGGGCTGAAACATTCACCAATACTGTATTATTACCATCAGGTCCGGCAGTAACTCGGTTGATTTTAAAAGGCTTCGCGGCATATTCAGCTGAATTACCCAGACCAACAGCAAGCGCCAATTTGTTATTACTGGTAATTGCCTGCCAATCGAGCTCATCACCGATAGTAGGCACTAACTCAACATTGGTTGTTCGGGCATCACCAAGGGTAAAGCCAGCTAAATGGATTGGATAAAAGCTGATACAACTCCCCGTTGTAGCTAGGCTATTTGGCGCAGCATGGCGAATTTCTCGGGTCATTTTTTCAAGGGTAAAACGTGCCTGAGACTGGACACGGTCACGACTGACGGTGCTGACATAACCTTCAGCGCCTAACTGAAGGTAACTGCCTATCGCCAGCGCAATAATACCGAGGATCACCAAGCTGATGACCATCTCCATCAGCGTGAAGCCTATGCTGGCTTTTTTTGAGTTAAACCTAGCCATCAGTAGTTACTCCGGTAGGCTACAAAATCAAACTTGCCATGGCGGCCAGTATCCACTTCAACCACAATACGTTTGTGTTGATAGGGAAAAGGTGTGTCTTGTGGGTACGCAGTGTTGAAACTGTTGTCGTACCGGACATCAACCTTTACGGTCATATTCCGGTAAGTATCAGCCTCGGCCACCTTCTCACCGGTAAGGTTTTCTATCGCCCCGCGCCAAGGAAACTGATTATGGCTGTAACGGTCATAACAAAGTGATAAATCGCCCCAACAGCCATGAAAATCATCGACATCGTTGGCAATGGCAACTACCAACCCTTTACCTGTAGGCAGTGAACTCCCCGGCATGACGTAATCGAAGTACTCACTGTCTTTATCAAACGGCCAGACACCATTACCATCCGGCGTTGTGCAGTCATAGGTCTTGCCATCGGGGCCTGTTTCACCACAGCGCACCTTGCTATCACCAAACGGGTCTGAGTTTTCATCGAATTTGCGAGAGAGAATTTCGTTGAGGAAGGCATTGCCAATCGCCGCAGCACGGGCCTGGTAATAAGGCGCTGCAGAGCGCTCAACTTGGGGGAACAAGAAGCTGGTCAGGGTCACCATGGCAATCCCCAAGATCACGATGGTGATAATACCTTCAATCAGGGTAAAGCCCCTTTGACGAGCGGGGAGGTTAAATTGAGCAGTCATTGATATACCCCTCGCTATTAATGCACAAACTCGCCTGTTCACCGTTGCGAGACGTAATCGTTACCTGACAGTTTGACGCCGTGCAGATACGTTGCAATTGCTGATTGCTAATGACTGAGGGGCGGCCGAGCATATCGAAATATATATCGGACGAGTTATGGGCGTTTACACCATCAAAAAAGGCGAAATTGACCAGATCATTTTCCAAAGTCAGCTTGTGAGTGGATTGACTATTACTGGCACAATTTTCTGAGCCGAACTCAGTAGTGCTTATTCGAAGGGCAAGACAACGGTTTGGGTTAGCAGGATTTACCGAGCTATTCATTCCCACCAACTGAATTTGGCGAGCGATGGAAATTGCTTGGTCACGGGCCAGCACGGCATCAAACCCGCTGCGACCAAACAGGCGCGAGGCAGCGGTCACGCTGATAATGCCAATCAGCACGATAACAATAATGAGTTCAAGGAGAGTAAAGCCAGCGCTCTTTGTGTGGCTGTTTCCGTAATTCTGTCGGGGCATGAGTCACCCGGGAAGTTATTTAAGGTTTCTATTTATTCAGGGCAATAATGAAAACTATTGCCCTGAATAAATAGCGCTCCGGGGAGCGCTATTTATTGATTAACAGCCAGTACTTACAACGTTTAATTTAGGTTCATTAAACGTTGTTTTCTCAGGGTCGCCACCAGTAGAATTATGAGCCTCAACATACTCCACGTAGCAATTTTTACCTTTTATCAGAGTAAAGCGCTCTTGATCTGTTTTGTTTGCCCAACCATCAGAATCTGTAAGTGCCTTATTATTTTGGGTGTAAATAGCAGCACGAGTCTTATTGGATTCTGTGCTGTAACCATCAATCCACTCACTCTCAGTATCAAGCTTAAGTGCAGCAGTTACACCATCAGCTTCTGCTGTTGGATATCCAAAGCTAGTCTTAATTCCGTTTACAACAACAGAAGTAGTACCACCATCATTCAGCTCAACGCCATCAATAGCAGCCTTACCAAATACGATACCGGTAGCTCCATTAATCGCGCCTTTTAAGCCCTCAAGTGTCGATGCTCGCGCGTCACTCTGCAAGTTCAAAAAACGTGGTGCTGCAGTCACGGCAAGGATACCCAGAATGACAATTACCACAACCATTTCAATTAGCGTAAAACCGCCTTGACGTTTCATAAATTACTCCTAATGTTTATGATTTAAAGGTTACAGTTACCTGACCCAAAGCAGGCTTGTAAGAGAAGAAATGGCCAGAAGTTGGGTTGACAGTATTCCCCTTAGAATCCGACGATGATAACTGGTAGTAACGGCACTCGGTGTCATCACCTGAGCCTTTCAGTTCATCAACGAAATATTGATAGTTACCATTACCGACCGCACCTGTATCTCTAGTGACTTGAAGTGGGTTTTGCAAAAGCTCTTTTATCAACACTTCACAATCATCAACTTTCATATTTGAAACATTGCGAGTTGCTTTTGAAACTGGGTAACCTTCACGGCTTAAGAAACTGTTCGTGCTGTTATCAATTGTTGAAAGATAGAATTCTGTACCATCGTAATTGACTTTATTGTGGCTACCATCTTGCGGGCGGCCATAAGCCTCCCACTGTGCACGCGCAGATAAAACCGCTGTTGCGTAGCTACCCGCAACACCTTCAATTTGTGCTTTTTTAGCTTCATCCGTCACGTTCAGGAATCGCGGTAATGCAACTACTGCCAGCAGGCCAACCACGATAATGACAATCACCAACTCCACCAACGAAAAACCGCCTTGCTTTTTCATCTTTACTCACCCTTTTTTTGTTTTTGTCAAATCGACGTCACCGCTATTCGGAAAGCGTCAAAAAACCGTTGGTGTGTATTGTCTCATTTTCATAAAATAATGCTAGCCATTTTCCGTCATTAATTTGGAAATAACATGAATTATAAAGGTCTGATCTCATTTCTTTTTTATCGATAAGGCTTAAATAATCGACGGGACGCTGCCGAGATGACAATAAATTCCACATTTGAGCACAATCAACATGGTCATTTTGTAAAATTATCGGCCAGCCTTTATGGGTAAATGAATATTCAATGCCGTTGGTTTTGGAGTGACTCGGCCTATTTTCCAGTTCCCATTTCTGGCGCAAAGCCGATGCACTTCGGGTCATGGTTTGTGCCAATAAATTGACCCGGGTACGCTCAGCCTCTTCATTGACCCTATGCCACTCGACAAGCAGGGTCCAGACCATCAGGAAAATGACACCACCCCAGATAAACCAGCGCACATGGGCGAAATACTTCAGGTTAGCCACCGCGCGCAACATCAAGCAGGCTCCACATTGGCAGGAAGATACCTAGTGCCAGTACCAGCACCATAATCGCGACGATAAACAGCAAGATAGGTTCGATACGTGCCGTCAGGGTTTTAAGGTCATAATCCACTTCACGGTCATAGAAGTCGGAAACTTCAAGCAGCAGATCGTCAACCTGCCCGGTCTCTTCACCAACGGCAATCATCTGCAGCACTAATGGCGTAAATACCCCTGATTGGCGGGCCATCGCTGCAATACTGCTACCGCTTTCGATACCATTTTTCATCTCGATCAAACGGTTTTCCAGGTAGTTGTTGCCGAGGGATTCCGCCGACATCTGGATCGCCTGATTGAGCGGTACCCCAGCACGTATCATTAGTGAGAAAGTTCGAGAAAACCGTGATAGCTGGGCGCGGTTGACAATATCGCCCACAATTGGCACTTTTAACCGGAATTTATCCCACTTCTCGCCACCGGCAGGTGTTTGACGCCACGCCTTGAGAGCAATCCAACTCACCACCACCGCCCCGAGCATCAAAGGCCAGTAATGAACAAAGAAGTTCGAGGTGGCAATCAGGATGCGGGTCGGCAATGGCAATTCAACGCCGAAGCGACTGAACATAGAGGCAAACTGCGGGATCACCTTGATATTAAGGACCGACATCGCCAAGGTAATCGCAATTAGGACAAAGGTCGGGTAACGCATCGCCGATTTTATCCGGCGGCGGGTTTCCATCTCCTGCTCGAAATACTGCGCCAGTTGAAGCAGGGTTTCATCCAGGCGACCTGTATTTTCGCCTACGCTGATCATCGAGACGAACAACTCGGAGAACACCCTTGGATGTTCTTTCATCGAGGCCGACAGCGATTTACCGTTGGTCAGTTCAACCACTACGGCATCCAAGGTTTCACGCATCAAAGGATGGCTGGCACTCTGGCCTAATCCGCGTACTGCACGCAGCAGGGGGACACCTGCTTTGGTCAGGCTATAGAGTTGGCGACAAAAAATGACCAGCACTTCGAGCGGAATACGGCTTTTGAACAAGCGATCGATATCCAGCCCAGCCGACTTGGCCTTGCCTTCGCGGATTTCCAGCGGAATGACCCCCTGACGCATCAGAATATCTGCCGCCGCGTCCTGCGAAGCCGCTTCCAACTGCCCACGCTTGATATCGCCTTGGCTGCTTCGGCCACGGTAATTAAATACTGCCATGCTATACCCCTAAAAGCCCCTACCCGCCGTTACAACACATAGCTGTTGTGTTCATCGCCTTCGCCAAGTAGCAGCACTTCATCAAGGCTGGTTACGCCTTGCTGTGCCAACTCCATCGCCGACTCAATCAGAGGTTTGTAACCCTGCGACTGGCGGGCAATCTGGCTGAAGTGCACCGCATCTCCAGCACGCAGCGCATCCATCATATCCGGGCGCATTTCCAGTAGCTCGAACACCCCAATACGGCCACGGTAACCGGTGAAGTTACAGGTCTGGCAGCCTCGTCCTTTGCGGAAAGTTGTTTCGGTTAGGTGCGGGAAGCGAGCCATTAGCCATTGCTGTTTGTCCGGCTCTATTTCATGCTCGGTTGCACAATCTTTGCAGACCCGGCGAACAAGGCGCTGGGCCAACACCGCACGTACGGCACTGGCAACTAGGTAACCCGGCGCTTCCATATCAATCATCCGCAGGGCACTGTCTACCGCATCATTGGTGTGCAAGGTAGAAAGAACCAAGTGGCCAGTCAGGGCAGAGCGCAAACCAATCTCGACGGTTTCCTGATCGCGCATCTCACCGACTAGGATGATATCGGGATCCTGACGCAGGAAAGTACGCAGAATCGATGAGAAATTGAGGCCTATCTTGCTGTTAACCTGTACCTGGTTAACCCGTGGCAAGCGATATTCCACCGGGTCTTCGGCGGTGATCAGTTTCTTGCCCGGTTGGTTCAATTCGCTAAGCGCGCCGTACAAGGTGGTTGTCTTGCCCGATCCCGTCGGGCCGGTAACCAGAATCATGCCGTGCGGGCGGCGCAGTTGGCGACGGAAGCGCAGCAAGATATCTTCCGGCATGCCAACCTGCTCAAGGCTGAGGATCCCCGCCGACTGGTTGAGCAAACGCATCACCACCGACTCGCCATGCTGGACCGGCATGGTTGAAAGACGGACATCAACCGACTGACCGCGAACCGACATATTGAAACGGCCATCCTGCGGCAAGCGTTTCTCGGAAATATCCAGACTACCCATCAGTTTCAGACGCAGCACCAAGGCTGATGCAACGCCGGATTCCTTAAGCAGAGTTTCGTGCAATACACCATCGATACGCTGGCGGATACGTAATACATCGCTATCCGGTTCGATATGGATATCCGACGCGCCAACCTGGATCGCATCCTCAAAAAGCGAGTTGATAAGCTTAACGACGGTGACTTCATCATTATCGTTATCATCCAAGCCAAAGGCATATTCTGAATGGTGCTGGTGCTCGGCCTGCAACTGCTCGGCGAACGAGACGATTTCCTGGGTACGGCGGTAATAGCGGTCAAAAGCGGTGATGAGTTGGCGCTCAGAGGCTATTACCAACTCAATACGGTATTGGCCCAACTGATCGTAGACGGCTTCTTGTGCCGCCAAGTCTGCCGGATCACTCATGGCTACCCGTACCATGCCGTCATGTTCACTGATCACCAAGGCTCGCAGGCGGCGGGCATGTACTTCAGCCAGCAAGGCGACCGCATTGGTATCGACTGTCAGGCGGTTAAGATCCACCAAAGGGATGTCCAATTGACGGGAAAGGAACTGCAGCATCTGCTGCTCGCTCAGGAACCCCATGCTGATCAGGGTATCACCCAGCTTGCGGCCGGTAGATTGCTGGTTATCCAGCGCCTGTTCGAGCATGTCCTGAGTAACAATCCCCTCTTCTATCAGCAGGTCGCCGAGGCGTTTACGTAGTCGAAGTGCCATGGTTACCCCTTACTATTTGCAAGCACCGCCAGACGCTGACGGATAAACTGTTGTGTCTCACCGGAAATCTGCCCCATCTGCAATGCTTGCTGGTAAGCTTCTTCTGCCTGCTCCAACTCTTGGCCTCGCTCTAGTGCTACTCCAAGCCCTAGCCACCAGCGGCCATCATAAGGTTCCGCTTTCACCAAGTGTTGGTAACTGCTAAGGGCCAGATCATTTTGGTTTAGCTGCTGAGCAAGCGCCCCACGCATCGCCAGATAACCGCTATGGGTATAAGAAGGCATCTGGCTTAATACATTCAATGCGGCCTGCTGCTGTGATTCATTAACCAGCAACTTAGCCATGGTCAGACGCAGATCCGGCTGGTTGGAATCTAATACCAAGCCTTGTTGCAACGTGGTAATCGCACGGCGGGAATCACCCCTACCGTAATACAGCGCGGCCAACTTCTGGCGGGCAGTGATCCACTGTGGGTTGTATTTGACGGCAGTCTCTAGGTAGCCAATCGCCTTGCGGCTATCGCCCTCTTTAAGCGCTTTCTCTGCTCGCTTGTATTCGATTTGGGCCAGTTGACCTGAATCAAGCTCGACGGTTTCAATCATCAAGCTCTCGTCACCGTCCTCTATGACTATTTCGTTACTTTGCTGGAGCCCATCAACACTATCCGTTGCCACGGCTGGATTCATTGGCTGAGACCTCGCTGCCTTCACTGCCGATGCTGTTGCGACTTTTTGTTGTGGCGCTTTAGATGCCGTGACTGTCGGCGTCACTGCTTTTGGTGCTGAAACCGTGGGAGCAGGTTTGGTTTTGGCTTCTGGTTTAGTTGCAACAGCCGCTTTTGTCTCAACAGGTTTACTAGCCATTTTCTGCTCGACAACCTCTTGTTCAAGCGTTGGTATATTGGCTACAACCTGTGGCTCAGCCACTTTGTTCTCTGTTTTATCAACTTCAGCTTTTGCGATAGACGGAGCCTCGGCAGCGAATGAGGGGGAAGCGGCTTCTGCCGTCGCTACAGGGCTAACCGCCTTAACGACTTCACTCACCGGCTCCTCGCTCTGCCACAGTTGCCAGCCACCGATCCCCATCACAGCACCTAGGCTTAATACGCCCAGTGCTGCCCATGGTTTCAGATTCGCTTGCTTCACCGGTTTTATCGTTGCCGGTTTGATATCACTGTACGCCATGCCATTTTGCTGGCCCTGCTTGCGGCTTAGCGCGCTCAGTTTTTTATTCAGTTCACTCATGATCTATTGCCATCCCCACAGCACCGGGTATGTCCATCTTGGCTGGCGTGCGCCCAAGGTATCGCGGATTGCCACTAGCACCTCATCACGTCCAACCATTAATTTGTTTTCACTGTATGCGGCGATCAACGCCTTATGACACAGTTGGTTAATCAGTCTTGGAATGCCATCACTGGCCTGCCATATCGCCTTGCCCTGTGGTAAGGCAAACACCTCTTTTTGGACACCTGCGGTCTGTAAGCGATGCTCGATATAGGCGATGGTTTCAGCCAGGTTTAGAGGCCTTAGTTCACTACGGAAAGTGATCCGCTGGCGGAACTGACGCAATTCTTGCCTCGCCAATTGTTTATCAAGCTCGGGTTGGCCCAGTAAGACAATGTGCAGCAGTTTTTCCTGCTCAGTTTCCAGATTACCCAACAGGCGGATAGCCTCTAGGGCATCATCGGGCAAGGCCTGAGCTTCATCAATGATCACCACTACGGTTTTGCCGACCGCCTTGCGTGACAGTAGAGCCTGTTGCAACCTATCTGCCAACAGACTGTTATCGCCCTCGCCTTCCAGTCCCAACTCACGAGATAAAGCGACCCGTAATGCAGAACCACTCTCAGCCGGCGTCGGCAGGTAGGCAAGCTCAAAGTGCTCGGGAAGTTGATTGATCAGCATCCGACACACTAGGGTTTTCCCCGTACCCACTTCCCCAGCGATCTGAATGATCCCCTCGCCCATATCCAATGCCGCCAAGGTGGTATCAATCGCCTCCAGGTGTGGCGGCAAGGCATGGAAAAAGTGAGTGTTTGGTGTCAGGCCAAATGGCGCTGACACCATGCCGAAATGCTCGAGGTACATGGTTTAACCCTCTTCAGGGAACCACTCGTTGATCAAGGCGCGAGAACGTTCCACTTCCTGTTGCCAGGTCTGCTCACCAACCACTGTCGGTTTCAGCAAGATCACCAACTCGGTTTTGGTCTGCAGCTTGTTCACATTGCGGAACAGGTGGCCCAGCATAGGGATATCACCCAGTAGCGGGACTTTAGAGACTTGATCGGTCGTTGCAGATTTCATCAGACCACCGATCACCACCACATCGCCAGAACGGGCATGGATCACCGAGTCAGACTCACGGATAGAGCTCTTGGCCAGCGGTAACTGATAAGTACCAAAAGTTTCACCTAGGGCAATGTCGCGTACTTCCGTTTCAACATCGATAACCGCAGGGTGAACATGGAGCAAGACACTGCCTTCATCACCGATTTGTGGTGTTACATCCAAAGAAATACCGGAGAAAAATGGCGTCAGCTCGATATCTGGCGAAGCCGTGCCACCATCACTGTTGACTTCACCACCCGATACATCAGTCACGAAGTACTGATCACTACCCACTTTGATCACTGCTTTCTGGTTATTCGCCGCAGTGACACGCGGGCTAGATAGCACGTTTAGATCACCCTGGGTATCAAGGAAGCTCAGCACCGCATCGAAGTTACCGTCTGAGATAGTAATGTTGGTCTGACCGCCCAATAGCGCAGCAATCGGGTCGGCACCCGGTAAGGTCGGAATATTGCCATTGGCATCTGTGATACTTCCGCGGCCGAAAATAATATCTGTGCCGCCGATGCTCTTGGTGATATTGCTCCAGTTGATCCCTTGTTGGTAGCCATCACTCAAGGTGACTTCCATGATCTTGGCTTCAAGTACCACCTGACGCTTGAGACGCTTCTGGGAAACGCCGAGGAATTCTTTTACTTCGCGCAATTCGTTTGGATACGCACGGACCGAGATCAAGCTCGCCTGAGGCGAAACAACAATACTGCGTCCCTGGCCGCTACCGATCATGGCCTGTACCGCTTTCTCTAGCTGGGCCCAGAAATCACTTTCCGACGTGGTCTGGATCGTAGTACCGCCTGTGGTCGTGCTTGAGCTGTTGTTACTACCGCTATTGTTGCTGTTGTTATTGCTGCTGTTCGAGCTATTACTTGAACTACCCGAGTTGCCAGTATCGCTATTGGTAATCGAGCCTGTTGTCAGCGTGGTCAGGGAAACACCCCTACGCTGCAACTGTAGGTAGTCAACCGGGATCACTTCGGTGCGCAGGGTCGCCGGGAAAACCTGGATGATATTGCCCTTGCGGGTGGTGTTGTACCCGTAGATATCAGAGACTACAGACAGTACTTCATCTAGCGTCACATCACGTAAGGTAAGGGAAATACGCCCTTGAACCTCCGGGTGGATCACCATATTGAAAGGCGTCCCTTTCACTAGGCTACCGAAGAAAGCCTTGGCTTCAACATTGCGGGCGTTGACCCTGAAGCGCTTTTCAAGCACTGTCTGGCTGGCATAGTCCATACCATCAAGGCCAGGCATCAAATCGTTGCTTACCGCTGTCGGCAAATCCATCAACGGCCTGCTGTTTGCTTCGTTGGCGGCCTGATTCAGGGCACCTTTCACTTCCACCGGATCTCGGTGTCCCATATTGGTCGAGCATCCTGCCAGGGAAGCTATGACAACAGCTACAATTAATCCACGCATGTTTACCACTTATTGTTCTACTCTGACTTTACGTTATCGGCGAACATATCTAGTCGCCACTGCCGACCACCCCGTTGCAAGATGACGTAATCATCTGTCACTTGGCTCAAGGTATAACCACTGATCCGTCCGCCGGTCCCGACAGACACACTGTTAAGAATCGCCCGGCATGCCTGGCCATCCTGCTCGCAAAAAATGCCCTGCAACTGCGGCAGGCGTGCCCGTGACGGACTGGACTTGACCGCTGGTGCCTGCCAGCCTAAAGGCGCTGTCGGATCCTGCGCGGCCTGTACCGGTACCAGTGTCATCATTAGCCATGCCATGGCTATCGCTGCTAATCTAACCACCAATAAAGTCCTCGCTTACCCCGAGTGTGTAAACTTCCAACTGGATATCGGCCCAAGGGTAGTTATCCACTTTGTAATCCAAGCTGCGCCAGTAGTACTGGACCGGTAGGGCCTCTAATTGCTCGAGGTAACTAATCAAATCAAAATAGCGGCCTCGCAAGCTCAACCTGACAGGATGGATGTAATAACCTTTATCTTCCCCGCCAACCAACTGAACTGGTGGTAGTGATTCCAGCGACAGCAACTTGAGCTTACGTGAATGCTGAAGCACTTTTTCCATCAGCGCCGACATCTGCACCGGGGTCACCAAGCTCGATACACGGCCATCCAACTGCTCATCGAGATCGGCATTTTCCTGCTCCAGCAAGATGATCTGTTCATCGATTTCCGCATCAGGATCGCCCTTGAGCTTGCGCTGCATCACCAGTAGCTGGTTACTGTTGGTGATCAACGCATTCTTGACGGATTGCAACTGCCCTTTGGCAGCATCAACCGCTTTTATCTGGGGTTCAATAATGGCAACAAAGCCGACAAAGAGCAGGCCTATCCACCCCGAAAGGGCAATCAGCCATTTCTCACGCTTGGTCAGCAACTCAAATTTGTCACATAGTGTCTGCCACTGGTTCATTGGGCGACTCCTTGGGTACCTGTTGCTACGGCGGGCTGGCTTCGCTCTGCCAACAACTTGAAGGTCACGATGTTCTGTTTATTCCTACCCAAAGACATCAGTTTGAAGCGGCGATCCGACAGTGATGGGTATTGCTTGAACTCCTGCAGCCAGGCCGGCACTGCATCCGGTGTGCGTGCCAGTCCTTCAAGGTTGAGCTGCGGCCCTTTGACTTTCAGGTGCTGTACTGAAATATCGCCACTCGCCGCTGATGATAATTGCTGCATCATTCCGGCATAACCGACCTGCAAACTGCTGTCATGCAAAGCAATCGCTTCCAGCGCTGCCCGCTTGTCGGCTAGGTGCTGTTCTAGACCATGGGCCACATCCACTTTGATTTGGCTCGGCAAGTGTTTAGCCAAAGCAGCCTTGGCCTGCTCAACCTCGGCGGTCTTTTGCTGCAACCGCTGCTTATCCGCTGCCAGCTCTTGCTGTTGTTGGTGGCTCTGCCAGCTAAACCAACCAGCCAATGCCCCTAATATCACTGTGATAGCCGCCCAGCTCATGACAATATTGGGCAGGGTCAACAGTTCAAGTTTTGGCTTTAGGGCATCACTGTAAAAATTAATCCCGACATGTTTAGGCTCAATCACCGCACAGTAGGCAACACGTACGGCATTACTCGCCAAACTAGGATGGGAAGGTGTTACCGGCTCAACGTTGACGTTGAGGCGCTGGCTAAGCGCTTGGGCTAGTTCGTTGTCATCGTCATCATCACAAGAGATCAGCAACTGCGTGATAGGGGCATCACGCAACTGTGCACTCAAGAAGTCCAGCGAGCGCTGTAGCTCCAGCGCCAACCCATCAAGCTGTAAGTTTTTCTCTAGTGATTGGGTATCATCCTTGGCCAGTAATGGCACACTGAAGCCACGAAGCTGACGTTGGAAGCACAGTACCTGATGTTTGAATGCGGACAATTGCAGATTGGTTTTGCCTCGGCGGTGAAGTACCAATTGGCTTCTTTCAAAGGCGGTTAGATGCCCCCATACTACCTCTTCGGCAGATACCGACAGTAGCTCACACCCCACCTCTCGACAGGCTTTCTCTAACTGTTCAACCTGCTTTCTCTGGGTTGAAAATGCCTGTAGGCGATCTTTGAGTGGGGCAACAAAGCCATCCGCCACCAGCTCCATCGGTGATTCATTGACCAACTCTTTGACCAAAAATGGCAAGGCGGTCGGGTACTCTTCCCGTGGCAGTTCTGGTTTATCGATCAACATGCTCTGGTATAAGCCATGGCCCAATACCAGCCGTATCTCCGCCCCCTTGAGCTGGTGTTTTTCAACCAGTGAGCGAATCGCACCCGCCCACCCGGCAACACCTGAAACAGCTTGCTCGTCAGTTGTCCATGTCTTACCTTCCTGATAAACCAAGGCCACGGTATCGGCGAACAGGGCCATTCCCACCGCAGGAGAATGTGTCTTCTTCCTAAACAATTTATTTATTATCATTTCAGGCTTCTTGGGATTAACTGGCTTAAATCAGGAAATATTGCAGGTGCATAGAACTCTTGACTGCATGTGTCAATATTTTGACCATTATAATGATAATTCCCATTATGAATAGTATTTTTTTGCTCTAGTTTGTATTTTTTCCAAACAATTTCCGTGAGTTATTATTACCAGCAGGATCATGCTCTGTTGAGATCTCAGGTGAAAAGTAACGTCCTTGCCCACCGTTTACGCCTAACTGCTTGAGAACCTGCCACTCCTGCGCATTTTCTACCCCGACAGCTATCACTTGGACATCGGAGTCGGCACAGGCGCCAAGCATGCTTCTAACGAATAACTGGTTTTCCTGTCGCAAGTTGATTTCGCGTACCAAACTGCGGTGCAGCTTAATGTAATCGGCGCGGATATCTTTGATGTAGTGGGTACTGACAATGGTCCGCCCAGCCTGATCAACCACTAGCTTACAGCCAAGCCCAACCAGCATTCGGGTTACTGGGCGCATGGCATCGAGGTGTTTGACCAATCCCCCTTCAGGCACTTCAAATGACAATCGGTTGAGCACCGTACGCGGGGTTTGCAATAGTTCATCGCGCAGCCACTTAACAAAGCTTTTCTCAAGCAACGCCTCAACACTCAGGTTCACCGAAATCGACTCGGTGATCGGCTCGCTCTTGAGCATATGCAGTGCCTTGGTCACCACACATTGATCCATGCGGGCATTAAAACCGACCTGTTCGACAGCAGTCAGAAAGCGCGACGCTTTGATCAACATGCCATTTTCATCCCTGATCCTCGATAGCAACTCCCTGTGCAGCGGTGTACCATCGACCAACTGGACCGACTGCTGGTACATCACAGGACCGCCACTGCTGAAAATGGCGTCCAGCAAAGTCCGCCAGCGAACACTGCCCCGGGCATCTTCGAACTGCTGATCTTTCTTGAACGCATACCAACTGTTTGAGCCTTGCAATTGGGCACTGCGCAAGGCCATATCCGCCTCATCCATGATCCGGCCACGGCGCTCGCCACTGGCACAGTAAGTCACACCGATATGGCACCAGTTATCCGGCTCCAACGGTGCCGGCGGCGAGAGCCTATCCAGCGCATTCATCAGCGAATTGCTAAATTGTTTGACCTCTTTGGCCGGTTGCTGCGGCAGCAATATGGCAAACTCGGCATCGAAATAACGTGACAGCACGGTATCAGGATAACGCTGGATCAGGTTCGACAAGATCCCGCCGACATCCTGGATCAATTCATCCGCCTCGGCTTTGCCCTTGTCTGCCAGCAACTCTTCCCAGTCGGTGATCCGAATTAGGATCACTGCACCATGAGTCTCTTGATCCTGCAGCATCGACTGCAACCGACTATCAAACAATACCCGGTTGGCTGCCCCCGTTAACTGGTCAAGGAATGTATGGGTTCGGATAAAGGTATCGAATCGGCTCCGCTCCTGGCGGGCATCTTTGAGCTCGGCAATCATTTTGTCGAGTGCCAAACTGGCGGTTGCCGGCCACTCCTGTTCGTCACCCACTTCGTTTTCTTCGACCCGGCCAGCCAGTATCAAACGGCCACGATGCTCGAGCAATTCAGAACCATGCAACTGTCGCCGCAACCAGTCCATTCCCCACACCAACCCCAGGATAATGATGGCAATCGCCAAGCTTATCGACGACATCGCCCCGATGGAGTAAGTAAATTCGGTATAAGGTGGGATAGATTTCATCGTGACGGTGAAACCAGGATTATGCTCAAGTTCGTAACGGCTCTCATGCAGGATGCTGCGGTCCGACAAAGGCTGCAGCCCCTCGAAGGCATAGACTACCCCGGCACTACTACCAACTTCGAGTTCCACCACATTACTGGCTTTCAGTAGTTTGGGGAGCCAGCGGGAGATGGCTTGCGATCCTTGGGGATCGGCCAACTCCTGATCGATCACTTCCACCACACCATCAAGATAATGGGTCAGGTAGTCTTGTCCTAACTTGCGAAAACTCACCGCCCCGCCAATAAAAATGACGAAAATGGCACAAATAACAATTAATGTGACAAAGGCAACTAGGCGGTTGGTTAACCGCATCCCTGAAGCTTTTCTCATAAGCAGCCAAAAAAACTCTTTTAGTCAAATAGATACCTAGCCATAGATGATTATTACCAGGCTCAGGCACGGACGTCTGTTGCAAGCAAAATACCATTCAATCGATCATACTGTCAGTGCTAAAGTCGACAAATTAACAATTTCTTAAACTCCAGTTGAGTCAGAAACAGTCTGAACAGCGCATAAAGTCATGGTAATGTAGGGAAGTCGGTATCTTCAGCTCTCCCACCAGCGCTATAGGGTAATTAACAAACATGGATTGGATCACCTGCACCAAAAGCTTTGTCACTGTTGTCGATCAGGGCTCTCTTGCCCAGGCCGCTACCAAGCTCAACACTTCCAGCTCGGCATTATCCAAGCGCTTGGCGTGGCTGGAAAAGCAGCTCGGCGTACAGTTACTCAAGCGGACCACCCGCAGCCTGACCATGACCGATGCCGGACGCCTTTTCTACCAGCGCAGCGCACGCCTGTTGGATGATTGGCACCAGATGTTGGCAGAGACGACCTCTACCTACGGGGAAGTCAGTGGGGTATTACGGATAGGTGCGCCGCTGGCCGTTGGCAGCCGCTTGCTGGTCAACTACCTGGCCGAGTTTATCGAGGAATACCCCAATATCCAGGTCGAGCTACATACCATTACTCCAGGCCAACTACCGGATCTCAACCTGGATGTGTTTATCAGTAAAGAATTGGCCGACTTCAACTCATCAAGCTACATTGCGACCAAGCTGTTCAACTACAGCAATGGCTTCTATGCCTCCCCCTCCTATTTGGAAGGCAAGCCACTCATTGAAAACCCGGAGCAATTGGCGCAGCACAACTGCCTGATGTACGGCACCCATGGCCACGAACAAGAACACATGTTCGAAAATGATGTCAGGTTGCGGCTAAAGGGGAATCTCACCACCCAGAACCCCGAGGCACTGGTGGCAGCGGCTGTTGCCGGTATGGGGATAATCCTTTCAGGTGAAAATACGGTCAAGCGGGAGCTGAGCAAAGGCCTTTTGGTGCCAGTGTTACCTGAGCTAAAACAACCTGTTAATTCAGCCTATGCCTACTACCCCAAGCTTGACTACAACCACGTCAAAACCAAGCTGTTCATCGATTTTATCAAGGCTAAGTCCAACCCGGCCCAAAGCTAACTGGCAGTAGTTAGCAGGCAATAAAAAGCCCCGCAACAGCGAGGCTTAATATCTTGGTCAACGACCGAACAACACAGCAAGTGCTTAGAACGGAATATCGTCGTCGAAATCCATTGGTGGCTCGTTGTACTGAGGCTGAGGAGCAGCCTGCTGTTGTGGAGCCTGTTGCTGTTGCTGCGGAGCAAAGTTCTGCTGAGGTGCTGCTGCTGGTTGCTGAGGCTGGCCCCAACCACCTTGTTGCTGCTGCTGACCGCCACCCATAGGTGCGCCCATACCCTGACCGCCGCCCTGACGACCGCCAAGCATTTGCATTACACCGTTGAAGCCCTGAACCACAACTTCTGTTGTGAAGCGGTCCTGGCCACTTTGGTCCTGCCACTTACGCGTCTGCAGTTGACCTTCGATGTATACCTGAGAACCTTTGCGCAGGTACTCACCAGCTACTTCAGCTAGCTTGCCAAATAGCGCCACACGGTGCCATTCAGTTTTCTCGCGCTGTTCACCAGTGTTCTTGTCACGCCAGCTTTCAGAGGTGGCAATGGTAATATTGGCTACTGCACCACCACTTGGCATGTAACGGATTTCTGGATCATTACCCAAGTTACCGACTAGGATAACTTTGTTTACGCCACGACTGGCCATAGTTCACTCCGATCTCATTACCGGTGCTGGGAAAGGCCAGCGACCGTTATTGAAAGTTTATACTTAATCGCGAAGTCTATCATGCTTCGCCCCTGATCGAATAGGGCTTAAACTGAGTATTTGGAAGCAAACAACAGCGCGAGCAAGCAACATATAATGGTGCTATTATAACCAGCTCACTGTGTTTTTATACAGCTTTTTCTTTCAAGGCCCTGAGCCCTGTGCAATAATGCCGCAGTCATAAATTAGTCAATAAAGCTCATCGATATGGATAACATTGAAGTCAGGGGTGCCCGTACCCATAACCTCAAGAACATTTCCCTCACGCTGCCTCGGGATCAGCTGATTGTTATCACCGGCCTGTCAGGCTCGGGAAAGTCGTCTCTGGCTTTCGATACCCTGTATGCCGAAGGACAGCGCCGCTACGTCGAATCGCTCTCGGCCTATGCCCGCCAGTTTCTATCATTGATGGAAAAACCGGATGTCGACCATATCGAGGGGCTATCACCAGCGATTTCCATCGAGCAGAAGTCGACCTCGCACAACCCGCGCTCAACCGTCGGTACCATTACCGAAGTCTACGATTACCTGCGTTTGCTCTACGCCCGTGTCGGCGAACCACGTTGCCCGACCCACCATGTTGAGTTGGCCGCCCAAACCGTCAGCCAGATGGTCGACAAAGTGCTTGAGTTGCCAGAAGGCAGCAAGATGATGCTACTTGCCCCTATCGTCAAAGAACGTAAGGGTGAACACGTCAAGACCTTGGCCAACCTCGCTGCCCAGGGCTATATCCGTGCCCGTATCGATGGTGAGGTCTGTGACTTGTCTGATCCACCGACGTTGGAGTTGCACAAGAAGCACACTATCGAAGTGGTCGTCGACCGCTTCAAGGTCCGTGATGACCTCCAGCAGCGTCTGGCAGAGTCGTTCGAAACCGCCCTGGAACTTTCAGGTGGTAACGTTGTTGTCAGCCCGATGACCGACGGCGAGCATGAAGAGATCGTATTCTCAGCCAACTTTGCCTGCCCGCACTGTGGCTACAGTATGCAGGAACTGGAACCTCGCCTGTTTTCGTTCAACAATCCGGCCGGGGCCTGTGGCACCTGTGACGGCTTGGGTGTCCAGCAGTTCTTCGACCCTGACCGGGTGGTACAAAATGGTGAACTAAGCCTATCTGGCGGGGCGATCCGTGGCTGGGACAAACGTAATTTCTACTATTTCCAGATGCTCAAGTCGCTGGCCGAACATTATGGCTTCGATGTCGAAGCACCATTCGATAGCCTGCCAAAGAAAATCCAGAACGTGATCCTTAGCGGCTCGGGCAAGACAGAGATTGAATTCAAATACATCAATGACCGGGGTGACATCACGGTACGCCGCCATCCGTTTGAGGGGATCCTCAATAATATGGAGCGCCGCTACCGCGAGACCGAATCCAACTCAGTACGCGAAGATCTGATCAAGTTTGTCTCGACCAAGCCGTGTAGCAGTTGTGGAGGCTCCCGCCTACGCCTCGAAGCCCGTAACGTTTTCATTGCTGATACTACGCTACCGACCGTGAGCGAGATGAGTATCAGTGAAGCGATGGATTTCTTTAACCAATTGGCTCTGACTGGGCAAAAGGCCAAAATCGCCGAGAAAGTCCTCAAAGAGATCAATGACAGGTTGAGCTTTCTGGTCAATGTCGGCCTTAACTACCTCAACTTATCCCGCAGCGCCGAGACCCTGTCCGGCGGTGAAGCCCAGCGTATCCGCCTAGCGAGCCAGATCGGTGCCGGCCTAGTCGGTGTAATGTACGTACTGGATGAGCCATCGATCGGCCTCCACCAGCGTGACAACGAGCGCCTACTCAAGACCCTGACCCATCTACGCGATCTCGGGAATACCGTTATTGTGGTTGAGCACGACGAAGATGCTATCCGCATGGCCGACCATGTTATCGATATCGGCCCGGGAGCCGGTGTCCACGGTGGTAACGTGATTGCCGAAGGTAAGCTGGCTGATATCGTCGCCAACGATAACTCATTGACGGGCCAGTACCTCAGCGGTAAGAAATGCATCGCAGTACCAGAGCAGCGTGTTGCGATGGATCCAGAGAAAACCGTCAAGCTACTGGGTGCAACGGGCAATAACCTCA
Source organism: Photobacterium rosenbergii (assembly GCF_003026455.1). GTDB lineage: Bacteria > Pseudomonadota > Gammaproteobacteria > Enterobacterales > Vibrionaceae > Photobacterium > Photobacterium rosenbergii. The sequence continues at coordinate 12,998 of NZ_PYMB01000014.1, read as the reverse complement.
AAGACGTCGATGTTGAAATCCCTGTCGGCCTATTTACCTGTATTACCGGGGTGTCCGGCTCAGGCAAGTCGACCCTGATCAACGATACCTTCTTCCAGATAGCCCACCACCAACTCAACGGTGCAACATCGGGTCAGGCAGCGCCGTATCGTGAAATCCAGGATATCGAGCATTTCGACAAAGTCATTGATATTGACCAGAGCCCAATTGGCCGTACGCCGCGCTCTAACCCTGCGACCTATACCGGGATCTTCACCCCAATCCGTGAATTGTTTGCCGGTACCCAGGAATCACGTTCGCGTGGCTACAAGCCGGGCCGCTTCAGTTTCAACGTCAAGGGTGGCCGCTGTGAGGCGTGTCAGGGAGATGGTGTTATCAAGGTAGAGATGCACTTCCTTCCGGATGTCTATGTACCGTGTGATGCCTGTAAGGGTAAGCGCTACAACCGTGAAACCCTTGAGGTACGCTACAAGGGCAAGACCATCGACGAGGTGCTGGAGCTGACGGTAGAAGATGCCCGTGAGTTCTTCGATGCGGTACCGGCTATTGCGCGGAAACTGCAGACCCTGATTGATGTCGGCCTGTCCTACATCCGCCTCGGTCAAGCCGCTACCACCTTGTCTGGTGGTGAAGCGCAGCGGGTCAAACTGGCACGCGAACTCTCCAAGCGCGATACCGGTAAAACCCTGTATATCTTGGATGAGCCGACAACCGGCCTACACTTCCATGATATCCAGCAGTTGCTCAATGTCCTGCACCGCCTACGTGACCACGGCAATACCATTGTGGTGATCGAGCATAACCTTGATGTTATCAAAACAGCGGACTGGATCATCGACCTTGGCCCCGAAGGCGGTAGTGGTGGCGGTGAAATCATTGCAACCGGTACACCTGAACAAGTGGCACAGATCGCAGGTTCGCACACTGCCCGCTTCCTCAAGCCTTTGCTGCCAGAGTGAACGCCAGTACAATAGCTCTGGCAACCTAACCGATGACGATAAACCGGGCTTGCAACCAAGCCCGGTTTTGTTTGAGTAAGACAGTGGGATCCAACACAACTACCATGACAGTGTTATACGTAAAAGGCACCAACCTTGCCGAGAAAGGGATCAGCAAGCCGATGATCAAGCCCTTCTTGGTGTCACTCGGGATCTTATTCCTGCTTGCCATGCACTACTTCCAGCATAATCCTGGTGGTTCAGGCCTTGAGCTATCATTCAATGCCATGAGCTGGATCCCATTTAGCTTTGCCATCGCTTTTGGCCTACTGGAAATTTGCCGTCAGCGGATATGGCGCTACTCGCGGCTGACTATTGTCCTTGCGGTTTGCTGTGTGTTGCTGACACTCCCAGTGTTTTATCCCAATGCCGATACAAGCCAAAGCCTACCCCGGCTATTGGGCCTGTGGGCGGGCCTGCTGTTTTTCGTCGGTTTGCAGCAATTCTCGTTCAACCACAAGCAACGCCAACGCATGTTGTGGTTTGTCCTTGCCGCGGTCTGGATCCAATCAGGCTTTGGCTGGGTACAATTCACGCTCCTCGAGCCCGGCAACCCTATCGGTTATGACACCATAGCCAACCGCCCCTATGGTATTTTCCAGCAGCCTAACGTCATGGCCAGCTTCCTCGCTACCGGCTTAGTGCTCTCTGGTTACCTGCTGGCACGTATTCCGATGTACCGTGGGAAATGGAGCTGGCAGCAATGTTTCCTACTGCTAACTCCTGTAGTCACCCTACCGATCCTTGTCGTACTGAGCTCGCGCACTGGCTGGCTCGGCGCCGTTGTCGGGACCGTACTGCTTATCCCATACCTGCGCCGTTTTGCAGCCAAGGCACAATGGCGAATGTGGTTATTGATGATAGTACTGGGGCTCAGTGTTTCCTGGCATATCAATAGTTCAACAGGTTGGTCACCACAGGAAAACCGCTTGAGCTTGGTGAGTGCTCGCGCAATGCATATTCCTCAAGCGACCGAGATGTTCCTCAACCAACCATTGACCGGTTACGGCTACGGCACGTTTGAAGTCAGCTACATCACCCAAACGGCAAGATGGCATCACGATAACCCAGACAGCCCGGCTGGGATGGCAGCCCTCACCCACCCACATAACGAACTGGTCTTCTGGGCTGCTGAAGGAGGCATTGTTCCTCTGTTAGCGTTATTGGCAGCTGCGGCAGCCGTATTCCTGAAGATAAAGAAAGCACGGGAAGGTACTCAACTCGCTCTGATTGGCTTGTTCTTCCCCATCGTCTTGCACTCCCAATTGGAGTACCCGTTCTACCACTCCCTGGTGCACTGGGTCATATTCATCCTGCTTATTTATTGGGTCGATAACCTAACGGCCAAGTACTACAAAAAGCGGATGGACTATATCCTTTCGATACGGGCGCTGGTGCTAACCGTCCCGCTCGCCACCACCGGGTTTATGGCGACGACCCTCTATTCAGGTGCCCAACTGACCAAATATGAAACCAGCCAACCGGCCAATGTGGACTACCTGCTCCGAGTCAACAACCCATGGGCATGGAAAGACCGGTTTGAGTGGGATTTGCACCTTACCCAACTGCAGCTTGGCATTGCCAGTGATAACCCGGCTCTGGTTCAGGAGTACATCAATTGGGCCCAGAATAAAGCCAAACAGTGGCCGCGCCCGGATCTATACCAGAACCTGATCACGGCACATGGACAACTAGGGCAACAAGAACAAGCTGCACAAATATTGGATGAGGCCCAGTACCTGTACCCTGGCCATGCCTTTACAGCGCCAGCGGCCTTAGCACCACCAGAAGAAGGGCCGGAGGCCCCTTGATTATCGACATAAATAAAAATGGCTACCTAACGGTAGCCATTTTTTTGTTAACTAGCTGGTTAATTGGAAATTACTTCAGCGTCGTTTCCAGTGCGCGCAGGCACAGGGCGACATTTTCACTACGGGCAGCATAACCCATCAAACCGATACGCCAGGCCTTACCGGCCAAGGCACCAAGGCCTGCACCAATTTCCAGATTGTAACGCTCCAACAGGGTCTTCCTGACTTCAGCATCATCAATACCGTCAGGAATGTAGACCGCATTGAGCTGAGGCAGGCGGTGGGCTTCATCGACGACGAACTCAATCCCTAACTGCTCCAAGCCTTCACGGAGCTCTAAATGAGCATCTTTATGGCGCTGCCAAGCATTTTCCAAACCTTCGTTATGCAGTAAAACCAAGGCTTCATGTAATGCATATAGGCTATTAACTGGCGCAGTATGGTGATAGCTACGCTTGCCCTCACCGCTCCAGTACCCAAGTACTAGGCTCTGATCAAGGAACCAACTTTGTACTGGTGCCTGACGGCCCTGGATTTTAGCTACCGCTTTTTCCGAGAAAGTCAGTGGCGATAAACCCGGAACACAAGACAGGCATTTCTGGCTGCCAGAATAGACCGCGTCCAGCTGCCACTCATCCACCAGCAAAGGCACACCACCCAAAGAGGTTACTGCATCCACAATCGTCAAGCAGTCATGCTCACGGGCTAGCTTGGCAATTGCCTCAGCATCACTTAGTGCACCGGTTGAGGTTTCAGCATGGACAAAAGCAACGATTTTCGCATCCGGGTTGCTTTCTAGTGCTTGGGCGACCAAGTTAGGATCAACGGGCTCACCCCAGTTGTTATCGACCATCACGGCAACACCACCGCAGCGCTCGACATTCTCACGCATACGATCACCAAACACACCATTGCGGCATACAATCACTTTATCGCCCGGCTCAACCAAATTAACAAAGCAGGCTTCCATACCGGCACTGCCCGGTGCGGAAACGGCAATGGTAAAGGTATTTTGGGTTTGGAAAGCGTATTGCAGCAGTTGCTTGAGCTCATCCATCATGCCGATGAATAGCGGATCAAGGTGGCCAATGGTTGGGCGGCTCAGGGCCTGTAGCACCTGCGGGTAGATATCTGAAGGACCCGGCCCCATGAGGGTTCGCTGTGGTGGGTAGAAGCTACCAATCGTCATTATTGTTTTCCTCCCTGGCAGTAAGCGTGACAGTAAATCGTTATTGTAAGGTACTGATTGACTATATCAGCAATGAGCTAATTATGCTTATACCAAATCGCCACCACCTTCTAGCACAAAGAACCCATCACCATTTGTGACAATTTTTTGCAAAATTTATGCATATTTTATTTCTATGTAATTGACAACATACCTGTAAATCCGGTTCAATGTAGATCGTTTTTTGTTCATCCTGAAGAAAGGTTTTTCTCAGGTGAAGACAGAAGAGGAGCGTTACCCAGGTATCTTGATTGCGGGGCCCCACCCCGAAGCAGTCTGGAGAGGGGGAGTAACGCCGAGATACGACATGACAGGGGGCATGGCGTATCGGCTACGAAGGTTGAATCCTTCTGGCTGTCACCTATTCACCCTGGTAATGAATAGGTGGGGAGCTTCTGGTTGTTGTATCAGTTTACATCTTACCTTTTTGCTCTCCTGACTTTTTGTCGGGACTACCATCCCGAGCCCCCTGTTAATTGCGTTTTACTCTTTAATACTGGGAGACTCGTTGTGAGCTTTGTCGAAAATAACTTTACTATTCCTCCACCGATAACCGTAGCGAAATTTGGCGGTACTAGCGTAGCCGATCATGCCGCCATGAGCCGAAGTGCCAAGATCATCAAGGAAAACCCTGCTGCTAAAGTAGTTTTGATCAGTGCATGTTCCGGCGTTACTAACCTGCTAGTTGAACTTGCAAACGGAATTGCCGATAACGAGCAGCGCTCCCAACGGCTACATAAATTGACTTCTATCCACCAGAACATTATCGACCAACTGGCCCAGCCAGATGCTGTCGCTGGCCACATAGAACAACTTATCAATGACGTGGCAAGCCTCGCCGAACAGGCCGCCGAAGCACCATCGACTAAGCTGACCGATCAGCTGGTTGCCCATGGTGAACTACTGTCGACGCATTTATTTACCCAAATTCTGAACGAAATGGGGGCATCAGCCCAACGTTTCGATATTCGCTCTGTCATGCGTACCGACAGCCAATTCGGCAAGGCCATCCCTGAGGTCGACACTATCCGCCAGCTTGCTGATGCCCAGCTCCAGCCATTGCTGGAAGGCGAGACAGTTATCGTCTCCCAAGGCTTTATCGGCTCAGACGCTAACGGGGAAACCACGACCCTAGGCCGTGGCGGCAGTGATTACAGTGCAGCTCTTGTTGCTGAAGCTATCAGTGCTGGAACCCTGGAAATCTGGACTGACGTACCGGGCATGTACACCACCGACCCGCGTATCACCGCTAATGCCAAGCCAATCAGCGAAATCAGCTTCAGCGAAGCCTCTGAAATGGCCAACTTCGGTGCCAAGATCCTCCACCCGTCGACCTTGCTACCAGCGGTCCGCCAGCAGATCCCAGTATTTATAGGATCATCCAAGGCACCAGAGCAAGGCGGCACATGGATCCGCCAGCAAGTGAGCGAGCCGCCTAAGTTCCGCGCCCTCGCCCTGCGCTGTAACCAGACCATGGTTACCCTGACTAGCCTAAATATGTTCCATGCCTATGGCTTCTTGTCTGAGGTATTCCGCATTCTTGCTGAGCACAAGATTTCGGTTGACTTGATCACTACCTCTGAAGTCAGTGTGTCACTAACACTGGATCAAACCGATACCGGTGGCGGCGCGCCAAGCCTGCCTGCTTCGGCTATGGAGCAACTTAGCAAGCTTTGCCGCGTAGAAGTCGAGCAAGACCTTTGTCTGGTTGCCCTGATAGGTAACGAGCTTGGTGATGCCCCAGGCGCAGCAACCCAGGTATTCAGCCGTTTGGATGACTACAGCCCACGCATGATCTGTTTCGGCGCCAGCACCCATAACCTGTGCTTCCTAGTGAAGACGGAAGAATCACGCGAAGTGATCAAAGTGCTGCACCAAGGTTTGTTTGAGTAAGGCCAAACAGATAAGATTCTGATTAGTCGAAAAGTAAAAGGCGCTCATTGAGCGCCTTTTTTATTGTTGAGAAAATCTATTAGCCGTTGAGGTTCGGCCCCAGCCATTTCTCGGCTTCGACCAAATCCCAGCCCTTGCGATCAGCATAGCTGTCACGCTGATCATCTTGGATCTGGGCGATCGCAAAGTATCGCGAGTCTGGATGAGAGAAGTACCAACCCGAGACAGACGCACCCGGCCACATAGCATAGCTGGTCGTCAGTGACATACCGATGGTCTCTTCTACCTGTAATAGCTCCCACAGCGACCCTTTTTCGGTATGCTCAGGACATGCCGGGTAGCCCGGTGCAGGACGGATCCCTTGGTATTTCTCACGGATCAGATCATCGTTGGACAAATCCTCATCCGGCGAATAGCCCCAGATATCCTTTCGCACCTGCGCATGCAAGTATTCGGCAAACGCTTCTGCCAAACGGTCGGCCACAGCCTGGATCATAATCGCGTTGTAGTCATCGCCCGCCGCTTTATAAGCATCGGCCAGCTCGCGCTCACCAATACCACCAGTTACTGCAAAGGCACCAATCCAATCGGCTTTCCCGCTTTCCTTCGGCGCAATATAGTCCGACAGGCAATAGTTGAAGCCCTTCGGCTTTTCGGTTTGCTGACGCAAGTTATGAAGCACCTTGGCCACTTCGGTGCGCGACTCATCGGTGTACACCTCGATATCATCACCGACACTGTTGGCCGGGAACATAGCACACATCCCCCGGGCCTTGAGCAAACCTTCCTGCTCAACCCTGTCAAGTAAGTCATTGGCGTCTTTAAACAAACGACGCGCTTCCTCACCCACCTCTTCATGGTCGAGGATGGCCGGATACTTGCCCATCAGTGACCAGGTCATAAAGAACGGGGTCCAGTCGATATACTGGCGCAGGGTGGCAATATCGAAGTTATCGAAGACCTGCACACCAGATTTCAGAGGAGCCGGCGGGGTGTAACTATCCCAATCAATCGCTACTTTGTTTGCTCGTGCAACATCTAGGGAAACCGGTTTGGTCTTTGGACGCTTGCGGCTATGCTGGTCACGTACCCTGACATAATCGGCATCAAGCTTTTCGACAAAAGCAGGGCGCAATTCATCAGACAGCAGTGAGGTACACACGCCAACAGCACGGGAGGCATTGTTCACATACACCACTGGATGGCTGTAGTTCTGCTCGATCTTCACCGCAGTATGAGCCTTGGATGTCGTCGCACCGCCGATCAGCAGCGGTAGGTCGAAGCCTTGGCGCTCCATCTCTTTCGCCACATGGACCATCTCGTCGAGGGATGGTGTAATCAGGCCAGACAGGCCGATAATGTCGACGTTCTCTTCCTTGGCAACCTTGAGGATTTTCTCGCACGGTACCATCACACCGAGATCGATGATCTCGTAGTTATTACACTGCAGTACCACACCAACAATATTCTTGCCGATATCGTGGACGTCGCCTTTTACCGTTGCCAGCAAGATCTTGCCGTTTGTCGCACCCGCTTGTTTCGCAGCGTTAATATAAGGCTCGAGGTGGGCAACCGCCTGTTTCATTACCCGGGCAGATTTCACCACCTGCGGCAGGAACATCTTGCCTTCACCGAACAGGTCACCAACCACGTTCATGCCATCCATCAACGGCCCCTCGATCACTTCAAGCGGCTTGGAGGCATTGAGACGCGCTTCTTCGGTATCTTCGACGATAAACTCGGTGATCCCCTTGACCAAAGCATGCTCAAGGCGCTTTTCTACCGGCCAGGTACGCCACTCAAGAGCTGACGCATCGTCTTCCTTGCCTACGCCTTTATTGGCATATTCCGCAGCGATATCCAGCAGGCGCTCTGTCGAGTCATCACGGCGGTTCAGGACCACATCCTCTACCGCTTCACGCAATTTCTCAGGTACGTTGTCGTAAATTTCTAGCTGACCTGCATTGACGATCCCCATATCCATACCGTTCTTGAAACAGTGATACAGGAATACGGCATGGATAGCTTCACGGACGTAATTGTTACCACGGAATGAGAACGAGACGTTAGATACGCCACCAGAAATCATGGCATGAGGTAGGTCGCGCTTGATGTCCGCGACCGCTTCGATGAAGTCAACCGCATAGTTGTTGTGCTCTTCAATACCAGTCGCAACCGCAAAGATATTCGGGTCAAAAATGATATCTTCCGGCGGGAAGCCAACTTCATCAACCAAAATACGGTAGGCATTGGTACAGATCTCCAGCTTGCGCTGGCGGGTTTCGGCCTGACCAACTTCATCGAACGCCATCACGATCACTGCTGCACCGTAGCGGCGGATCAGCTTGGCCTGCTCAACAAATTTCTCTTTGCCTTCCTTGAGCGAGATGGAGTTAACTATCCCCTTACCCTGAATACATTTCAGGCCAGCCTCAATGACTTCCCACTTCGAGGAGTCGACCATGATAGGTACTTTGGAAATCTCTGGCTCGGAAGCACACAGGTTGAGGAATCGCACCATGCACGCTTCGGCATCCAGCATCCCTTCATCCATGTTGATGTCGATGATCTGGGCACCGTTTTCTACCTGCTGGCGGGCAACTTCCAGCGCCTCGTCATACAGTTCTTCTTTGATCAAGCGTTTGAAGCGGGCCGAGCCGGTCACGTTGGTTCGCTCACCCACGTTGACGAACAAGGTATCTTTTTCAATGGTCAGCGGCTCAAGACCAGACAAACGGCAGGCTACCGGTAACTCAGGCAACGCTCGAGGGGCAATGTCTGCCACCACTTCGGCCATCTGTCGAATATGCTCAGGTGTGGTACCACAACAACCACCCACTAAGTTTAGGAACCCGCTTTCAGCCCACTCTTGAATATGGCTCGCCATCTCTTCCGGTGACAGATCATACTCACCGAAGGCATTGGGTAGGCCAGCATTTGGGTGGGCAGAGACGGCACATTCAGAGATACGCGACAACTCTTCGACATACTGGCGCAGTTCGTCAGGTCCCAGAGCACAGTTCAGGCCAAATGAAATAGGGTTAACATGGCGTAGGGCATTATAAAATGCCTCGGTAGTCTGGCCCGACAGGGTACGGCCTGATGCATCGGTAATCGTGCCGGAAATCATCACCGGCAACGAATAGCCCAACTCTTCAAATACGGTATCGACCGCAAAGGCACACGCCTTGGCATTGAGGGTATCGAAAATCGTCTCGATAAGGATGATGTCTGAGCCACCCTCGATCAATGCGCGGGTCGATTCGGCATACGCCTCGACCAACTGGTCAAAGGTAACATTGCGGAAACCAGGATCGTTTACATCCGGCGATATGGAACAGGTACGGTTGGTCGGGCCTAATACACCGGCCACAAATCGCGGCTTGTCCGGTGTCTTTGCCGTCCACTCGTCGGCCACTTGACGGGCAAGCTTGGCCGCTTCGAGATTGATCTCGGCACTCAACGCTTCCATCTCATAATCAGCCATCGCGATGGTGGTTGCGTTGAATGTATTGGTCTCTAGGATATCCGCACCAGCCTCAAGGTATGAGGCATGGATATCCTTGATCAATTGTGGTTGGGTCAATACCAGTAAATCGTTGTTGCCCTTGAGGTCCATGTGCCAGTCGGCAAAACGCTCACCACGGTAATCTTGCTCTTCCAGCTTATAGCCCTGGATCATGGTGCCCATGCCACCATCAATGATCAGGATCTGCTCTGCCAAGCGCTTATTTAGTAAATCCTTGCCCATCAACACCGCTTTACTTCCTTATCTAATGTTACAGCTAGTTCACATCCTACCATAGCAAAAATGGAAATCTAGACGTCTAAAGGGCTTTTCGTTGATTAATTTTTAACTCATTGTAAGAAATTAAAGATAGCTATCGGACAGCGATAGATTTATATTTTGACACAATTTTCAGCTTTACTTTCAAACACCATCGAGGTCACTGGATGTCAGTTTACAGCACCCTCTGTTTCCTGGCGGCAGCAGCAATGCTTATCGCCTTTATAAACAGCAAAATAGGAAAAATGCAGACCACTATCGCCATCACTGCTGGGGCGTTGGTGCTATCTCTGGGCATCATTGTTGCCGGGCATAACGGCTGGTTCCACTTAGAAGACATTGCTGCAAGCCAGCTCGGCGAGATCAACTTCGAGAACTTCCTACTCAAGGGGATTCTGGGTTTCTTGCTGTTCGCGGGTGGCTTGGGGATCAAACTCCCCCATCTAGAAGACCAAAAGTGGGAAATCACCACACTGGCCCTTGCCGCCACTTTATTCTCAACCTTCTTTATCGGCTTTTCCCTGTGGGGTATTTGTCAGGCGCTCGGTATCCAGCTCGACTTGATCTATTGCTTGATTTTCGGCTCGCTGATCTCGCCAACCGACCCGATTGCCGTGCTCGCTATTGTAAAAAAACTCGATGCGCCAAAGCGTATTTCTACCCAAATTGAGGGCGAATCTTTATTCAATGACGGCTTCGGCCTTGTCATTTTCGTTACCCTATTTACCATCGCTTTTGGTAACGAAGCCCCTACCGTTCTTGGTGTTGGCCAACTCTTCCTGCAAGAGGCTATCGGCGGTATCGCCTACGGTTTCGCCCTAGGGCTTATTTTCCATTACCTGATCAGCTCGACCAATGACCACTCAATGGAACTTCTGCTCACGCTGGGCATACCGACTGCCGGCTATGTGTTTGCTGATGTCATCAACGTTTCAGGACCATTGGCTATGGTAGTTTCAGGTATCATGATCGGTAACTGGACCCGCTATATTGGCTTCTCGAAGGAAAGTGAAGATCACCTCGACCACTTCTGGGAGTTGGTCGATGAGTTCCTCAATGGCGTGCTGTTCCTATTGATTGGTATGAGTATGCTGCAGTTCAGCTTCCACCAGGAAGACTGGGTCTTGATGGTCGTTGCTGTACCACTAGTACTGCTTAGCCGTTACCTCAGCGTTAAGTTCTCCTACATCGGTTTCAACCGCTACCGCGACTACAACCCGATGTCGGTTAAAATCCTAACCTGGGGTGGCTTGCGCGGTGGCCTAGCCCTTGCAATGGCGATGGCAGTTCCAGCAGGGGTGATGGTGATCCCTGACAAGAACATTGATGTGCGGGAAATTATGCTGGTGATGACCTACTCAGTGGTCGTGTTCTCAATATTGGTTCAGGGCTCGACGATTACCCCGCTGATCCACAAAGCCAAATTGTGGGAAGCCGAGAATAGCCCAAGCAAATAGACATGATAAAAAAAGACCTGCTTCTGCAGGTCTTTTAGTTATAACAACACGTGAATTCATGCATCAGGATAAAATTTCAAAACCTACCCACCAGGGACGGTCGGGGCTGGCCTTCCAGGGTTGGAGCGACATGGATGTCTTTTTTGCGTTTTTGAAATTTTCATTCTGGTGCATGGAGTAACATGAATAGAAAAGTATAAGCAGAATTAATGCACGAAAAGACCTGCTTCAGCAGGTCTTTTTTATTCGGCAACAAACTATTCATCTGTGGTGAAGTTGGCTGCCGAGAAGTGCTCCAAATCATAAGGAGTCTGCTGGTAGACACAGTAGTTTAGCCAGTTGGAAAACAGCAGGTGACCATGGCTACGCCAGCTGGCAATGGGTGGGTTGTCTGGATTATTATCAGGATAGTAGTTCACCGGTACATTTGGCTCCATCCCTTCCCCGACATCCCTTACATACTCATTATGCAGAGTATCAACGTCATACTCCGGGTGACCGGTTACAAACACATTTCGCTTGTCTTTGGTCGATGCCAAGTACACACCGGCCTGCTCAGACGTCGCCAGAATATCTAGATCAGTATGCTCTTCCAAGTACTCTGGTGAGAAATCGGCAAAACGAGAATGTGGCGCCAAAAATGAATCATCAAAGCCACGCAGGATCGGATTGTGGCAATCATGAATACGGTGCCAATAGACCCCTGATAACTTCTCCTTACGGGTACGCTTAGGCAGGTCGTACAGTAGCTTCAAACCAGCCTGGGCTGCCCAGCACACAAACAGCGTCGAAGTCACATGCTCTTTGGCCCAGTTCATGATGGTCTGAATTTCTTCCCAATACAGTACATCTTCAAACTGCACCAAGCCAAGCGGAGCACCCGTTACTATCAAGCCATCGAAGTTACGGTCTTTCACCATTTCGAATTGACGGTAGAAGGTATCGAGATGCTCTGTCGGCGTATTCTTGGTAGGCCGGTTGTCTATACGGAGCAATTCAACATCGACCTGCAGCGGGCTATTGGACAGCAGGCGCAAGAACTGGGTTTCCGTCTCTATCTTCTTTGGCATCAGGTTAAGCAGCAGCACCTTCAAAGGACGGATTTCCTGACTCGAAGCACGGGCTTCCGACATCACGAAGATATTTTCTCCCCGTAGGATATCGGTTGCGGGTAATTTGTCAGGGATCTTAATCGGCATGGGTGCTTCTCCTTAAACGTGTTTCCCGCCTAAACCTCTTAATAAAGCCAAAATGGCCAAGAGATGTTTAGACGTCCAGATTTCTAAATAAAACTATAAGAGATCACTCGCGGGCGCAAGTAAAAGAAGATTAAAAGAATAGAAGATGTGCCACCTAAAGGTGAGAAATACTCATGAAGCAGAGAGAATTTTTAAGAACGGTGATTTTCTGTTGTTCAGATATGAAAAAACCCAGCCGTTAGGCTGGGTTTAGAAGAGGTGTTCAGCAATGACCTACTCTCACATGGGGAGGCCCCACACTACCATCGGCGCTACAACGTTTCACTTCTGAGTTCGGCATGGGATCAGGTGGTACCGCTGTGCTATTGTCGCTGAACAAAATCGTGGTGCTAGTACCCAGATTTGAACTGGGGACCTCACCCTTACCAAGGGTGCGCTCTACCAACTGAGCTATACCAGCACGCAATTCTGCGTGAAACCCGCGTTTGCGAATTTCTGAAATTGGAAGCCTGGCGATGTCCTACTCTCACATGGGGAGGCCCCACACTACCATCGGCGCTATTACGTTTCACTACTGAGTTCGGCATGGGATCAGGTGGGTCCATAATGCTATGGTCGCCAAGCA
>NZ_PYMB01000013.1 GCF_003026455.1 Photobacterium rosenbergii | reverse complement strand
GAGTGTCGCAACTATATCGATGGCTATTACAATATAGTCAGAAGGCATGGGACTAATGGTGGACTGAGTCCCATGATGTACGAACTTGGAAACTAACCCCCGTGTCTACTTTACGGGGGTCATATCAACCCAGGACCCAGGACCCAGGACCCAGGACCCAGGACCCATCGCCTGTCTTACAAACTTTCAATCGCACTCTGAATGGCTGGACCAATCTGGCGTTTGCGGGATGTCACCCCTTCCAGCGTTAGCATATCTGTTGTTGGCGTTGGCTCGAAGGCTGTTTTGATCACCTTCAGGTCGCTGTCATCGACCCAAAGCAGGTTGGCTTTTTTATCTTTGGTGTCGGTGATCGAGAAGAACAGGTGATCCAGCTCGTTGGCTTGCTTGTAGGCTTTCATTGCAGCCTGTAGTTCTGCTTTACGGTCAATCAACTGCTGGGCAGTCAGGGTTTCTGCTACGCCAATACCGACTTTCTTGCCGCCGTACTCAAAGTTTTTGTAGTCCATAGTCAAAATGGTGTCGGCAGACAGGTGGCTTAGGTCTGATTTGGCAATCAGCATTTGCTGGCCGAAGTCTTCGATGTCATCAACACCGGCAATTTTTGCCAATTTCTCAGCATACTCACGGTCATAGTCAGTGGTGGTAGCAGACTGGAAGATAACAGTATCAGACAAGATTGCGCCCAAACCGACACAAGCAAGATGCTTCGGTAGGGTGACATCTAGTTTCTCGGCATTGTCTGCCAAGATAGTTGCCGCAGAACCCCAGCCACGGATATCCATAGCGACAATCTGTGGTGTGTTGATTGGCGATCCGCCAATGGCGTGGTGGTCGATAACGGCCACGATTGAGCTTTGATCAATCGTAGGTGCTAGCTGGGTTGTTTGGTTGAAATCAACAAGGCCAACCTGATATTTGCTGTAGTCAGACTCGATACGAGGAGCTTCTGCATTACAGTAACCCAGGACAAATTCAGATTCAGGATTGATCTTTTCCGGTACGGTCGCGGTACCGCCGTAGATATGGGCAGCCATCATCGCTGACATGACGGTGTCGGTGTCTGGGCTAAGGTGACCTGTCCAGACTAAGTTTTCAGTATTGTTGTTGGCAGGTTGCTGCAAGTCGAAGGCATAGCTGGTCGAGCATACTGCAACGAGAGTCGCTGCAACAAGTGGTGAAAGCTTCACGGTAATTTCCCTATCTATTTGAGTTTGCTGGGCGAGGAAACTACCGAGGTTAGATTGCAGTTATATTTCATAACTCTTAAAGAATCATGAAAGCAGTATGCCGACTTAAAATTGTACTTCGACTTCCATTCCCTCTATCCAATACTTGGGTTCCAAACTACCTTCAAATTTCAACGTGACTTTCAAATAAGCAGGCTGCCCTTCAAATGGTTGGCGGAGTTCTTGAGGTAACTTATTGACGATTTCAACAGGCTTGCTCACGATGGCATTCATTGTTTTGCCATCAGGGAACCTCACTTTTGCTTGGCTATCAATTTCTGCGTACGTTAAATACTTAGGGTTGAGAAAGGCGATGATCTCAGGTGTGTTGTTTTGGGCCACAGTAATTAGCGGCGTATCAAGGGTTATTCTTTCGCCTTCCAATACATGAATGTCTATTACGCGGCCATTAATGGGACTTCTTATGGTGAGATTATCCTGTTGGGCCCGCTTAACGACCAACTCTTGCATTAGAACACGGTAGGCTTGGGTTACAGGGCCGGCAAGAGCGATTTCATTGAGGTGGCGCTTGGCCTCAATATAAGCCAGTTTTTGGTTATAGAGTTGGTTGTTGAGTGAGCTGCTGATATTTATTATGGCGGCGTAATCCACCTCTGACACATGGCCTTTGGCCCGAAAAGTGTCGTATTTCCTTTGTATTTGCCGGAACTTTTGCAGATTTTGTTCAGACTGTGCAATCGCAGCCTGATAGAGTTTGTCGATGTCCGGATTTGGCGGGCTGAGCTTTAACAGTTCTTGTTCGATGAAGCGGGTTTCCTCATCAAGTGCCGGGTCGGTGAGTAAAAGGATGGCCTGACCTTTAGTTATCTGACTCCCGATAACGGTTGGTATAGGGGCAACCAAGCTATTTTCTGCAGAGTTAATAGTGATGGGGTAGGAAGTAATTATTGCTGGGGCAATGACAAGAACTTGGGTTCGAAATAAATAATACCCCATGACCACCAAGGGGCTGATGACCAAAGCTAAAATGAGGTACCAACGCAGTCTATATCCGCCGCGTTTAGCTTGACCGTAAACTACCTTCACGCCACTTTCTGACTGAGGCTTTTGTTGCTTATCGAGGTGAAATTTAACTTTCATCGCTTAGAATTTCTTTCCTCTTTTTAGTACCCACCATGGTGCCATGCTTGATTCTTCATGACTGCGGCGTACCACTTCGTTGATCATGGCAAACGCGGTTAAAAGACGCATGATGAACTGGTATATAGGATAGATAGGCAACCAAAGTGCCGCTTTCCAATCACTTTTTCGTTCGGATATTAAGCCGTAATACACAATAAAGAATAGCAATGAAAAGAAGAGGTAAATGCTGTAGAGCATCATGCTGAGGGCAAGGACGAAAGCCGGTGGGTAGTTGATGAGGATATACAACGTATAGCCAGCGACAATGATGGGTAGCAAGACGTTTTGGATGACCCCGTATGCCAAGGTGAATATAAAATTACCCCACCCAAGCAGTGAAGGTGATAAGCCTTCACTGTGCTTGCGGAGAAAGAGGAATAGCAGATCGCCGTCCCACCTTAAGCGCTGCATAATCAACCCTTTCAAGGTATCAGGAACGTCAGTATGGCCAACAGCATGGGGAGAAAAGCGAAGTCTGTATTTTGGGTATCGCACCTTGTACTGTTTCAAGCGCATGGTCAAATCAAGATCTTCTGCGGTGTGGGTATCCCAACCGCCAACTTGCTTGAGTAACTGGCTTCTAAATGCGCCGAAAGCGCCAGAAATATTGTTCAATACCCCCCAGTTTGCCATGCCGGTTTTCCCTGCTTGCATCGACAACATGTATTCGAGCGACTGCATTCTAGTGAGAAGGTTGGTTGTGTGGTTTCGTACCCGTAAAGCCCCTCCGCAGGCTAAGGTGAAAGGTGAGGAGAATACCTTAGCCATGGTATAGGCCATGTCATTATCAAAAGAAGTATCACCATCAACATTGATGACAAGCTGGCCTTTGGCTAATGCGAGTCCGGCATTGAGTGTGGACACTCTGCCTCCACGTTGCCACTTTGGAATCACTTTGATTCGTCGGTCTGTTCTGCTGCTGTGTTGTTGTTTGCTCCTGATTGCGGCGAGATAGGTTTCATGGTTTTGGCTCGCTCCATCAACAACCGCGAGTATTTCAATTTGTCCCGGGTAGACTTGCTCGACCAAGGTGTCGATAGTGATTTGAATGGCATCACCCTCGCCATAGCAAGTAATAATGAAACTGATGCTGGGAAAGTGGGTTGGATCAGGTGGTGGCTGACGGTAGGCCCAGCGAAAAATGCCAGTTATTACCAGTAGGTATAGCGGTAATTCGACGATAATTAGCATCGGGAAGAGCAACAGCCAAATTTCAAAATTATTCTGCAAGATGAGAATAAGATACTCAAGAATGTAGAGGCTACCTAGATCCATAGATACTTCCTACAGTTTCAGCGAGCCAAACCTTAACGCTGTCGTTTAACGTGGGATCGGGGATTTTGAATGCCGATACATGCAAAGTAAAAAGATCCTCCTCAATCAACTGGGTTAGCTTTTCTATTTTGTCTTGAAGGACTGGCATGGTGGACAGTTTAGTTTTAGGCATCAAAACTAACAGTAAATCTTGTTTGTACTGGCAGCAGATATCTGTGTCGCGAAACAGCCCATTGAGCCTGTTTGTTATCTGATCGAGTAAAGCAAAAAGCTTACTGTCGCCGTAGAGGCTACTGTATTCTTCAAGCCTTGGCAGGTGCATACTGAGAAGTAGGTGCTCCTCATCATGGCGCAAGGCAACTTTATTCAGCCATAGCAGAATGTTTTCAAAATATCCTGCATCGACTTTACCTTTAATCGACAACTCCGGTGCCTGCAGCATTTTTCCATGCTGATAGACATATTCACCAAGCTGGCCTAGTTTGAGCTGATAAATTTTTTGCACAATGAGCTCGGAGATTTCTGTCTGAGCCTCACAGCTTAGGCAGTGGCTGATAGTGTCTGCTTCGACAAATAAATGAGAACAGTTATGGCAAATATGGGTTTCCAACGGGCGGTCATAATCGACCCCAATATGCCGTAGTTGGGTGATGCATTTGGGGCATTCCAATTTCCCTCGTCTTAAAAAACTTTGTTGCTCCCCGACATGCCCACAGGTAAAGCAATGCAGGGAGGTTTGGACGTCGATATCGATACTTTTACAGTTGGGACAGACTTCGACATAGTTAAGATGGCCGCCATTACATTGCTTACAAACTCTTATACGGTCGACCAAGGTTTCAGCTTCTAGCATCTCACGCTTGGTTTCGGAAACGATGAACCGGTAGCTGGAAAATAACTCAGGGTAAAGGGCTTCTATGATGGGGTAGCGGTAAACTGAAAGTGACTCGACAAGCTTTACCGGTTTGATCCGTCGGTGCCGGTTGATGCCTAGCCAGCCCACCAAAGGTTCCATTTTTGAACGATCAGTTATTTTGCTGAGTTTGACTTTGGTATTTTGCCACTGTTCATAGGCGAGCTTTTCATTGAAAACGCCGTCGCTCAAACATTCACTGTAGGGAGTGTCGTGCCCTACATACACTGACCATGACCAGAATTTAGGGTGGCTGAACATGTCTTTGAGTGTGTCGTTTTGCTCTTTGGGATCATCGACGTTAATGCACAAGATCCCACCCCAAACATCTGGTAGGTCTGCAACTGTCCCTACAATACCGACTTGTTCAAAGAAACTGGCTTGAGGTGCGTCTTTACCAAGCCAATACAAGCATTTATCTGTTAATGGCATTTGGTTACCCTACAGGTCTTGAAAATGGCTTAACATCTTTGTCATGGATTCGTCCTAAGTTGCTGCAAGACTGTCTCTTTTTCCCCATCAGCGACCACATGCCCCTTATCTAATACGATCAAGCGATCTACGCACTCGAGCATGGAGGTTTTATGAGTAAAGAGGATGAGCGTGTGCTGGCTATCTAGTGATTTTAAGGTTCGCTTAATGTGTTGCTCAGAACGGTTGTCCATCTGGCTGGTAGGTTCATCAAAGACCAATACCTTAGGCTTGTTGAGCAAGGCGCGCGCAACCGTGATAGCTTGTTTTTGTCCTCCTGAGAGGTATTGTCCCCCTTCGCCAACCTGCCGGTTAAGGCCAGATGGTTCTTGCTGGGTGAACAGGTGGACCCCTGCCAGCTGGCAGGCATGGTCAATGTCCTCGTCGCTGGAATGCGGCGAGCCAAGGGTAATGTTGTCACGGATTGAGCCGAAAAATAGTGCATTGTCTTGCGGGACCCAGCCGAGTTGTTGGCGCAGGGAGTGGGGGTGGAACTGGTTGATATCGGTGTTATCGAAGCGTATCGCCCCAGAGCTGGGTTGATAAAGACCGGCCAGTAGGCGCTGGAGGGTAGTTTTACCGGAGCCGATTTTACCGATCACCGCGACTTTCTCGCCGGGCTTTATCGTCAAAGAGACTGATTGCAAAGCAGGCACCTCGGCATTCGGGTAGCTAAAAGTGAGGTTGTCACAGTCGATACGGCCGCTTATCGGCTGGGTGGGTTCACTGCCCTGCTTGGTCTGGCCCTCATCTGGCATTGCCATGATATCACTAAGGATCGCGATAGCAGATTTTGCCTGATGGTATCGGGTCGATAGCTGTGACAGTTGGACCATTGGCCCGATAGCCCGGCTGGTCAGCATGGATACGGCGATCAGTCCACCGACACTCAGTTGTCCTGCGGCAATCAGGTAAACCCCATAAATGATCACCCCTACTGAGACACACTGCTGGGTGAGGCTTGCCAGGTTATGTACTGAGTCTGTTAACCGGCGTGACTTGACGCCCCAGTTCGCCATGTGAGCGACGGCTTGCTCCCAACGGTGCTGGTATTGGGGTTGGCTGTTGAATAACTTGACGGTTTCGAGCCCAGAAACACTCTCGACCAGATTTGCATGTTTTTGCGCCGCAAGCTGGGAGCCTTCTTCTATAGCGCGACGCAACGGCCTTTGTATCAATATGCTGTACAGCCCCAGAGCAAAGATTGCGACTATTGGAATGACGACAAGCGGGCCTGCAATGGTGTAGATGACGAGCAGGAAAAGCAGGGCAAAGGGTAAGTCAATCAATGATGTCACGGTGGCTGAGGTAAAGAATTCCCTGACCGACTCGAACTCCTGCAGGTGTCGGGTAAATGCGCCGACTGAAGGGGGACGGGCGGCGAGCTTCAAACCCATGACTTTGCGGTAGATAGCCGCAGATAGCAGGATATCTGACTTTTTGCTGGCGATATCGATGAAGTAGCTGCGAAGGTATTTGAGCAGCACATCAAAGCTAAAAATGATCAACATTCCGCTGGTCAACACCCAAAGCGTATCGAATGCTTGGTTGGGAACCACCTTATCGTAGATAAGCCGGGTGAACAGCGGAATGGCAAGGGCAAAGACATTAAGCAGGGCCGAGGCGATGAGTACATAACGGTAGAGGGGTTTGGATTGCCACAGGGTCTGCCAGAACCAAGCTTGGCTCGCACTTTTTGCTTCATGAGGCTGTGTAGCGTTTGACGCTGATTGTCCGGCGGCGTGTTCGCTACGGGCATCAAACTGAAACGGCAACTTGAGAAGGAAGACCCGATTGAGAAATTGCTGTTCCAGTTCATCGAAACTTATCCAGCTTGTATCTTTGGGGGGCCCGCTGTCTGGTGCGTTCGGAGTACCAATGCTTTGTTCACTGGGAACAGCGATTTCAGCCTGCTGTTTTTCCTGATCAATATCGAGCAGTACGCAAGCTCGGTTACTGTCGAGCAGGGCGATGACAGGCAACAATAGTGGCGAGAGTTGTGGCAGGCTGATGTTTGCCTCCTCGGCCTCGAAACCCGCATTGTTGGCAGCCCGGGGCAAGAGGTGCGGAACGAGCAACCCATCTTGTAATGGAAGGCCTTCCAACAAGCTTTTGGCGGAGCGAGGCTGGCCATAGTGGTGGCAGAGGTAGTGTAGGGCATCAAGAAGTGGATCTGCCATGGTTAGCCTCCTTCGGGTCGGTGATGTAATGGCCTTGGAAGCCCATGATTCCCAAGTTCTTCAACACAAGATATTGAGGCTGGTGTTCAACCCGGGTTGCGATGGTTTTGATATTACGGTGATGCGCAGTTTGGATCAGGGCCCTGAGGGCGTCTTGCTGGACTTCATCGTCTGGCTGACGGGTGAAGTCGGTATCGATTTTGACATATTGCGGATTGAACTGACGCAGATAGCCAACGGAGTCGAAGTGATGGCCGAAATGGTCGATGCCATAGGTAAAGCGGTGTTTGTCGAGCACCAGACACAGTAACCGGGTCTGGGCACTGTCCTCGAGGAATGCGATTTCTGGCAGTTCGAAGATCAGTTGTTGGCTAATGACTGGGTGCTCTGCAAGGAAGATGTCCAGCCATTGGATAAAGCCGGTGTCGGTAATTGACGTCGGCGCAATGTTAATTGCTAGAAAAGTTTGGTGCAGCGACAGGTAATGGGCAGCTTTACGGATGATATAGCGATCCAGTATTGCTGTTTGTGTTAGGGCTGTGAGTGCAGGGATGAACAAATGGGCGCAATAGCAGTGTTCGTGATGCTTGAGCACCGCAAACACCTCCTGATGCAGCGGGTGATGTTCGCTGTCCCTGGCCGTTTGAAAAGATAGGGTGATGTTGTCGTTGTCAATGGCACTCTTGCACAATTCAAACCATTGCTGTTTACCCCAAAGCAAATGTTCGGGTTGGTGCATTTCTTGGCTCGGGCTAAATTGGGTGCCGTTTTGATGGTGGACGACAGCCAGTCGCTGCGGGCTATGCAGGGCCTTGGACAAGACATTATCGCACTGGGCCAACAGTTCGGACACAGTCAACGAGCTCTGAGTATGTTTGGTGATAATGCCGCCTACAATGGGCTGGAGGATTTCGGGAGAGCAACTGGCTTGGATATGGCTGAGCTGATCCAGTAGGTTCAGAACCACGTTGCGCTCTTGCTCTTGGTCGTTGGGTGCATCGTGCTCGGGGCGCAGGATGACAAACTCACTGTGGCTGAGTCGGCCAAGTTTATGCTGCTGTAAAATGGAGGCTCTCAGGTGATGCCCGATTTTTTCTGCCAACTTAGCCGCTTGCTTGAAGTGTTTTTGGTTCCTCAAACGGCTGATTGCCTCTAATTTGATTATCACGAGTGTTCCGGCTGCATCCTGCTCCAGCCAATCTTCCATATGCAGCAGCAGTCGCCTGCGGTTGTTGAGTCCCGATTCCGGGTCTTGGTAGGCCCGCTTGCGCAGCAGATCGGCTTCTTGGGCTTGTTGGTTGAAGTACTGTTCGATTTTGGCTGACATTTGGTTGAAGGCATCGGCAAGCGGGATAAACTCTTTGGTCGGTGGTGTCGGCAAAGGGTGGCCAAAGTGTTTGTCAGCAATTGCATGGGCTTTTTGCTGGAATTGGCGCAGTGGTTTCTTAACGAAGTGATCCAGCAGAAGCTTGAGAGCGAATACCCCAATGACAAACCCAAGGATGAAAGTGGTGAGCAACTGCCAACTACTTAGCCACAACTTACTGTAGGCCAGTGTTGGATAGCTAGTTACGGTAATGGTTCCATACTGCAACCAGCCGCTAGTCAGCGTGTTTTGCCGAGTTATTGCCGGAATGGATACCCACTGCTGGAACCAATGAGGGACATCACTGGCTTGTGAGGGGTATGCCCGTTCAATGGCGGAATTATCTTCGAGCAACTTCAAGGTGACCTTTTGGTATAGGCTGCCATCGAACATGGCATTGATCACTGATTCGATAGCAACAGTATCGTTCTCTTCCAGATATGGGGTTATCGCCAGTCCAACAGCATGGATAGCGTTGTTGATTTCGATGGTTTGTTGTTCGACCAAATAACTTCGGGTGGTTGTGAATTGGCTAAAAGCAATGCCTGCCAGCAGCATTAAGAACAATAGGCTCAAGCCCAAAAACAACTGGCGATAGAGTGACATAGCTATTTTGCCTCCTATTCTTTGTCGAGCCAACGGGTGGGTTTGGCAAACTGTTGGTGCAAAACCCGTTGCTGTAGGGATTGCCAGTGCTTGATCCGGCTGGCGTCACCGACAAGCTGGCCTTGCCCCTGCTGTTTCATCAGCCACAGCTTGCTACCGTTGAAGCTATAGATAGGCTGTAAATCAGGGCGCTGGCTGGCCTGCAAAATGTCTGCTGTCAGGTTGTCCAGCAACAACGGGACGGCACTGGGTGTCGGGTAATAGGCCAATACCATATGGAATTGGTTGAGAGTTAGGGCTTTGACATAGATAAGCCGCAGCTTTTTATCATCTACTCCCAGCTCCCTCAGCGAGAGATACTTGGCGATACTGAATTCTTCGCAGTCACCGCCGCCGGCCCCGAGAAATTCCAACGGGGTCGCCCAGTAATCTTCCCGCCCCCAAATCTCGATATCATCAAGAAACTTCAGCTGATTGAAAAAATCATTAACCAGCTTGAGTTGTTCTAGTTCCTCTTGTTGCCTCGATGCCTTGAGCAATTGTCGCCAGGCTGTTACCCGCATAGCAGCTTGCTTGGTATAGGCTTGCTCTATACGACGTACTATTGCTTGCTCCTCGTCGCTGAGTTGTAGTGACGATGCCGATGATAGCTCCGCTTGGGCAATGGCATTGTGTAACCCACTACAGCACAGCAGAGCTGATAACAGTGCAAACCGAACCGCCCACATCATTGGCGCTTAATCGGCACGTAGCGAGAAAATGGTCCACTCTTCCAGTACATTGCCCCTTTCTCCCCGCACTCTGGCTGTGACCCGACGGCTCAATGCATTGGATTGCTCCCTAGTACTTGCCGCAACCGGCTCACTATCGCCAAACCCCAGTGTTTTTATTCGGTTGGGGCTGACCCCGTAATCAATGAGTTGCTGTCGGACGACTTTGGCCCTACGCTGGGAGAGTCCGAGGTTATATTCCGATGCCCCGACAGGACTGGCGTAGCCTTTTAGTTCGATCCTTGCCTCTGGATAACTGGCAAGGAAATCAGCCATTCGCTTTATTTGGGACAAAAAGTTGTCGGGAATGACGGTAGAGTCATTGGCAAACAAGATGTGCAGGTCATTGGACTCGGAACGCTCGACGAACGTCGGGCAGCCATCATTGTCGACAATGGCGGCGTGTGGGGTGCCCGGGCATTTGTCACGGGCGTTGATCACCCCGTCGCCATCGTCATCCATTAGATCCCGTGACTGCTCTGCAATCGGTGGGGCTTCGGCTTCTGTTGAGCAGCCGGTTAAAATACTAGCCGCTCCGAGCCAGACAAGTATGAACCCTAATCGCAGTTTCAACCCCAGTCGTGTCATGGCTCCCCCTAGCGTACTGATTCTGACCATTGATTAGGTACATCAACCCGCATTTCTTCCAGCAATTGCCCGGTCGCGTTCAACACCCGGTACTTGGCAAGGATGCCGGCATAATGGGCGTCAAGGTATGCCTTCCTTGCCTCGAAAAGTTCGTTTTCGGTATTAAGCACATCGAGCAAGGTACGTTTGCCAATTTTGAATTGCTTTTCATAGGCAATAACGGTGCGGGCTGACGCATCAACGTGCTTTTGCAGGTACTGGGTTTGGTTGAGGGCCAGTTCCATTCCGCTCCATGCCAGCCGGGTACTCTCCTCCAGCAAGCGGTGGGCACGGTCTCTGACATCCTTTGACTGGCTGAACTGATAAGCGGCTCGGCGACTTTCGGCGAGATCAGAGCCCCCGTTGTAGAGGTTATATTCCATTTTGAGCATGGCCTTGAATTCGTCGGTATGGCCGGGTGTACCATCCAAGTCCTCGCCCCATTCTTGGCTGGCTTCGATAGAGAATGTTGGGTAGAAATTACCTTTGGCCTGCTTGTACTGGTAATTGGCGGCATCGATATCGTTCTGGGCGACGAACAATACGGGGTTGTTGTCTTTGGCTTTGTTCAGCGCGTTGTCCAGCGAGGTGGGAATGTAGTTCTGGTCGACCTCCGGTTTCTCGAGGTTTACAGGACTGTTGCCGACCTCGCGAAAGAATTCTGTGATTTTATCTTGTAAGTTGTTCTCGGCAGCAATCAGATTGGAGCGAGAGCGAGCAAGCCGTCCTTCAATCTGGGCCAAGTCAGCGGTAGAACCAATGCCGGAGTCAGTACGCTTTTTGATATCGGTAAAAATTCGCTGGTGGACGGAAAAGTTGGTTTGAGACAGCGCCAGTACCTCTTGTGCTTCGAGGGTATCGAGGTAAATTTCAGTGACTCGCAGGGCCTTGTCTTGTGCGTCAGCCAATAACTGGTAGCGTTGGGCTTCGGCTTCAGCCTTGTTGCGCTGGATATCATGGTAGGTGATGGAACCATCCCATATCAGTTGGCGTAGGCTGATAGTGGCATCAAGGGGTTCATAGTCACCGGTGCTGTTGGTGGTATTGTCGTAGTCTTCGTAACCGGCACTGGCCTCGACATCGACCGACGGAAGGTAATCGCCAACCGAGGAGCGGGTCGCTTGGTTACGGCTCATGAATTCATTATAGGCCCGCTTGATCTCGGGGTTGGTTGCAAGGGTTTCGGCGACAGCCTGTTCCAACGATTGACCAATAGCCAAAGGGGTATGGAGCAGGGCAGCGATCAACCCAAGTTGGATGCTGAGCTTCAACGACGCCTGCTTTGTTTGTTTTCGCATCTTTTTCATTGAGAAAGCGCCCATCAGTTATGAATAAATAATCCCAAAGAAATCACTCTCTCAGTGCTGTCTGCTGTGCTTTCAGAACTGGATTGAGTAGGTATTGCAAAACGGTTTTCTCGCCGGTAACGATATCGGCGACAGCGTTCATCCCCGGAATAATAGGCAGTTGTTTACCAGCAGCGTCGGTGATGGCGGTTTTATCTGTCCGGATACGTATTTGGTAATAGCTGTGGCCCTCTTCGTCGAGCAGCGTATCGGCACTGATATGCTCGAGTGTGCCGGTGAGGCCGCCATACTGGGTAAAGTCATAGGCAGTAAATTTAACTACGGCAGTTAGCCCCGGCCTGAGGAAGCCGATATCCTTTGGCGAAATTTGTGCCTCGACGAGTAGGCTGTCTTCGCTGGGCACCACTTCGATAAGATCCATACCGGGCTGGATCACACCGCCAAGGGTGGTGATATGGATTTTTTGCACCGTACCAGTGACGGGGGAAGTGACCAGGGTTCGAACGACTTTATCCTGCAGGCCTAAGTGCGATTGGCTCAAGGCATCGAGTTTGTCTGAGGTCTGGTTAAGCTGCGATTGGATATCCGACCGGAAGTTGAGGGCAACATCGAGCCGTTTAAAAATCGCCTCGTTCAAGCCGGCCTTCATCGCGGGTATCTGGAGTTCGGTGGATGTCATCTCCCTGCGGGTCTCGTTGACCTGACGCTGCAGTTTCAACAACTCGACCTTTGGTACCACCCCCTCATCAGCCAGTGGCTTTGTGATCCGGTATTCTTCACTAGCCAGATAATAGCTCTGCTTCTGGTTTTTCAGTCTGGCCCTTGCTTCTTCTAACTCCCGGCTTTTTTGTTGAATTTGCTGGGCTATCAGGGTGAGTTGGTTGTCCAGACTGGCGAGCTGGTCACGGAATTCGTTCTGCTGCCTTTTTACCAAGGCGGCATTTTGCTGGTGGAAATCCTCGGGGAAAGTCAGCTCGGCAGGGACGATGGTTACCGACTGGCGCCACAGCTTGCTGGGTGATTTGTCCGGTGATGCTGTTTTGATGCTGCCAAGCAGGGCCGTGAGCCGGATACTGTCAGCCTTGATACCAAGTAGATCTTGGTTCTTTTCTTCGAAATCGGCTTTAAAGCGGGTGTCATCAAGTTGGATTAGGGGTTGCCCTGTGCTGACTTGTTCGCCTTCGCGAACCAAAATCGCTTCAATAATCCCACCTTCCAGGTTTTGGATGATTTGCCGCTGTGAGGAAGGGATCACTTTTCCTTCCCCTCGGGTGACTTGCTCGATGGGGGCAAAAGCTGCCCAAATTACAGCGGCGGTAAAAAAGAGCACCACAACCCATAGCAACAGACGCGAGCGACCCGATGCCTCTAGCAACTCGGCATAGTGGCTATCTCTCACGTAATCGAGATGCTGTTGTTTTACCAGCTGTTTCTTACTTGTCATGCCTTCGTACTTAACCTCGTACCGAAAGACACGTTAGCCAACCAAAATCCGTATATTGGTAACGAAAACAATGATTTGCCTGTATTTAATATTATTGGTTATCAACAGGCGCGTAATGGGAAAAGCATAGAGCACAGCTTGCGAGCTTGCCGTTGCGAGTTTGGGAATTCTAAAACCTGAGAACCGTTTAGGGTTTGTGAAAGCTGGCTCGAATCCGAGACTAGACTTGTAGGGAAATCTCCCACCAGTCAAGAGTAGTGTGTATGGCTGAATCATCGTCGACGGGCTCATCTTCAAATCAAGCAGCAACTAGCAGTGGAAATGTCTCACAAGGCCAAGATGCTATTGACGTGACGGTGAATCAGGGGGAGGTGCTGGTCGTCGAACCGGATGGTCGTACCCAGCCGATAGGTGCCTCAGAAAGCGCTCGGCTTGTTTCAGGGCAGATGGTGGTTGCCGATAGTGATGCGCAATATGTGGTCATGCAAAATGGCGAGCCGGTACTGGTTGATTGGCCATGCCCGACCTGCGTGCTGATTGCACCTGCCGGCGGGGCAGACAGTAACTTAGCCATTTTCCCTGCAGGGTTCACTGTGCAGCCATTGGGACAAATCCCAGATCAGGCTTCACTTGCCCAGTTAGGTCTTAGCGAGCAAGAGTTAACAGCAATACAGGAGCAAATCCTTGCGGGTGCTGACCCTACCGATATCCTAGCTCCACCTGCGGCTGGTTCTCCTGCAGGGAGCGGTGGGGCCAGTGATGATTCTGCAAACGGCGGTTTCGTCGTTATTGATTACAATGGTGATTCAACCTTGGCTGAAGCTGGATTTGATACCCGTTTCGAGCGAGGTGAGTCTGATGCTGAGGATGAAACTCCGCCACTTTTTGCCGCATCGGGAGGCGAAACCGGTGAGATGCAGCTGACCGAGGCGGATTTTGCGCCGAATAGCTACCCTTCAGAGTCCTCTACGCAAATCATAGTAAGTGCTGGCTCACTGCCGTTGGACCCAGACTCCTTCACATTTGATCCCAACCAATTGGCACAACTGTTGGCAGAGCTTAATGCCGAAGTCACTTCCAGCGGGCAGCCTGTCGTTTTTAGTTTTGATCCCGCCAGCAACTCCATTGTTGGCGTGAGCAATGGCAATACCGTGGTGACTTTCCAGATTTCTGCTGAAACGGGTGGCCGGGATGTCACTGTAACTGTCACCACCTTGCTCGAACGACCGGTTGACCATATCCCTGATAATGGCAGTGGCGGACTTGTTACCAATGTCGATGATGTCCTTGTGGTCGCTTTGCCAATACAAGGCACCGATTTGGCCGGCAACCCGCTTGATAATCCTTTACTAGTAAACTCTGCCATTGTTGACGGTGAAGACCCGTTGTTTGCTAGCGATAGCGGAACGGTTATCGATGAGGCTGACTCTTTAGGTGTTGATCTTGAGGGCGTGGTTCCTTTGGATGTGGGCAGTGACGAAATTAGCACCCTAGTATTTGATACGCAGCAGCCAGACTTGGAAGGGATAACCAGTAATGGGTTTGAGACGACCGTAACGGTCAACGGCAACCAACTGGAAATGGTAGACAGTCGCGGCGAGATAGTGCTGACAATTTCCATCAATACGGATGGCACCTATGTTGTTAATCAGATGCAGCCATTCGATGAACTCAACAGGGCCGAGTTGGTTTTGCAACTCGCTGTCACGGCGACTGATTTTGATGGCGACAGTACCGATGGCATTGTGGTGCTGATTAGTATTGATGGCAATAGCCCTCCCGGAGGGGAGACGGGAGAGATCACCTTTGTCGAACCCGACTTACAGCCCAATAACTATCCTCAAAGCGGACAAGATACTATTGAGCTCACGCCGGGTGTCGACCGTCTGGACCCAGATACCGTTACTATTGATGAGTTAGTGCTCGCCGATTTTATCAATGAATTAGAACAAGAGTTGAGCTCTGGAGGTGAAGCGCTCAGCTTTAGTTATGATGATGCCACCGATGTCCTGACTGGCGTAAGGCCTGATGGCGAGATCGTTGTTACCTTAACCCTGACTTCAGTACAAAGCCCCGATGGTCTGGGGATCACCATTACCGCCGATTTGATCCAATTGCTACCGCTAGATCACCTTTCTACTGGTAACAGCGAGGGGTTCGTCTCGGTTGATGGTGAGCAGATTGTCGTGACCGTGCCAATCCAGGCCAATGACACTGACGGTGATTTCCTCGATACCCCGGCGACTTTAACCACCACCATAGTTGATGGTGATATTCCTGCTTTTGGTACTGATTCCGGTGCTGCGATTAGTGATCCTGACAATACGCCTGCAGGTCAGGTGAGTATGGCGGTGGGTTCCATTGAACTGGATGTGGGTAGTGATGCGATTGCCAGTATCGTGTTTGTCGATAGTGCCGACTTGGCGGCTTTGATCGCAGGTTTTACTAGCAATGGATCGCCTGTTAGCTACCAGATCACTCAAAACCAGTTGGTGATTAGTAACAGCCAAGATGAAGCGATTTTGACTGTTACCATCGCCGATGATGGGTCTTACAGCCTCGAGCAAAGTGATGCCTTTGATCAACCCATTGATAGCAATCAGCTTGTTCTCACGGTCGATGTAAGGGCAACGGATGACGACGGTGATACTGATGATAGCCAGATTGTCCTTACGCTCAATGATGGCTCCGACCCTGCTGGGGGGGAAGAAGTTGCAGTTGCAATGGTGGAACCTGATCTAGAGCCGAACAACTACCCGCAAAGCATTGAGGCAACATTGAACATTATCGCCGGGGCCGACCGTCTTGATCCCGGTTCGGTATCTCTGGACCCAGACCAGCGCGATGATGTGATTGCTGATTTACAAGCGGTGCTTGCTTCTGCAGGCGAAGCATTGACTGTGACATATGATGAAGATAGCGGGCTGCTCGAGGCCCGCCTGCCGGATGGTAGCTTGGTTCTTACGGTAGCAATCAGCAGTGTACAAGCAGGAAACGGAGACGATCTAGCTGTATCTATAATCACTACCCAGCTTCAACCGCTTGACCACCTAGATAGCACTCTGAACTCTCCCTACATCGCTAGTAGTGGTGAAGAAATCGTGTTGACTCTACCTCTTATGGCGACAGATACCGATGGTGACAATCTTGCTCAGCCTGCTAGTGCTTCAGTAACAATAACGGACGGCGAGTTTCCTGCATTGGATGATGGGGCGGGTGTTAGCCTAGATGAAACAGATGATGCTAATCAATCGGTTAGCGGCACGATAGGCATTGATATTGGTAGTGATGATATTGCCTCTTTGCTCTTTGCCGATACCCAGCCCACGTTAGATTTTACCAGCGATGGTAATCCGGTCAGCTTGGTCGTTGGCGGAACGCCTGCCGGTAGTGAAGTTCGCTTGGAAGACTCGCTGGGCAATACCATTTTGCTGGTGACTATCAATATCAATGGCGAGTTCGAGGCTACGCTTAGCGGCACACTCGATCATACTGGTAGTGATAGTTTGGTGGTGCCACTTGATGTGGTAATAACAGACAACGACGATGATCAGGCCCCGGGCCAAATCGCCATTACTATTACCGATGGTGATAGCCCAGCAGGTGGCGGGACAATTGAAGTAGACTTCATTGAGCCGGATCTCGCTCCACCCAACCAAGCCCCGAGTGAGTATCCGATCACCGAGCAGCAACTGGAAGTGATCAGTGCTGGTTCTGATCGTCTAGTGCCCGAATCGGTCCAGATCGACCCTGATCAACTTGCGGCAATTATCGCAGAGCTTAATAGTGAGCTGACTTCTGGCGGTGGCGAGACACTGACTTTCAGCTACGAAACGGCAACCAATACGTTAACAGGTGTTTTGGATGATGGCACAGCGGTTCTTACCATAGTATTTACCCCTGTACAGTCCACCAATGGCCAAGATGTCGATTTGACCATGACGGTGACTCAGTCGGCGCCGCTGGACCACAATATCAATGGTAATAGCGACGGGTTTGTATCGGTCAGCGGTGAGCTGATAGTGGTAAATCTACCCTTGCAGGCGACGGATGCCGATGGTGACAACCTGACTACTTTGGTAAGTGCCACAGCATCGATAACCGATGGGCCAATACCGGAGCTGGCTGAAGGCAGTAGTATCACGGTCAACGAAACGGCAGATCTTAACGCGCCTACACCGGGGCAAATCGGGGTTGATGTAGGCAGCGATGAAGTGGCATCGATTGACTTCGCTGCTGACCAGCCAGCTTTAGCCAACCTGTTTAGTGATGGCCTCCCGGTACAGTTTGAAGTTGTGGATGGCAACACCCTCAATGCCTTTATCGAGGTCAACGGTACAACGGTCAATGTGTTCACTGTGGTGATTACCCCGGCCGGCGATTATACCCTGACCCTCAACAACAACCTTGATCACCTTGCCGGTGATACAATCTCATTGCCACTCAATGTGCTGGTTACTGATGATGACGTTGATACCAATACCGGAGTGGTCACTCTCAATATCGAGGATGGTAATGCTCCAGCCTTTGGTGATGACTCTGGTTTGGCCCTCAACGAAGGTGAAGATGGCCTGTCGTCGGGCACAGGGAACATTGAGGTCATTCAAGGTAGTGACGATGTTATCTCTGTCCTTTTTTCTACCACACAACCTTCTTTAGATACGCTGACAAGCAATGGATTTGCGCTGACAACAACCGTAGCGGGTAATCAAATTACGCTTGTTAGGGCCGATGATCCGAATATTGTGGTGCTAGAGATATCGATTGATATAAATGGGGGTTACAGTGTCACTCAGTTGCAGCCATTAGACCAAATTGATGATTCAGATCTCGCTACATTGCAATTGGCTGTTGAAGTAACAGACCGAGATAATGATATAGCGCAAGGTTCTATCACGGTGACGATTGAAGACGGCACCGATCCTGCTGGTAGCAACACGGCGCAAATTGCATTTACTGAAGGGGATCTGACTCCGGATCAAGGTGAACAAGGCTATCCGGTATCAGGCGATATAGTGATCACGGTTGCTGCCGGAGTTGATAGGTTGGATCCGGATACTGTTGATATTGATCCTATCCAGTTCGCTACATTATTGGCCGAGTTGGAGACAGACATTACTGCTGGAGGTCTGCCTGTTACAGCGCTATGGGATGCTACAACCGGAACTCTGACATTGACTGCGGGAGGAGAGGCCGTACTGACAGCGGTGATCACAGCAGTACAAAATGCCGATGGTGAACAGGTTGATATCACCACAACTGTAAGCCAACTCAAGCCACTTGATCATAATGGTACAGATAATACCGGCTTGGTACGCCAGCAAGACGATACCATAGCTTTTGACCTACCAATTCAGCTCCAAGATACCGATGGTGACTTCCTTGAGGCCCCTGCACTTATTACCACCACTATAACTGACGGCAACGATCCGGATCTTGAAACCATCGCTTCGGTTACGGTTTTGGAAAGTGATATCGATGAGGGGGGAGATTTTCATCCCGGCTCAACTCCTGATGGAGATGGGCAGGTTGCGACGGGCACTATCACCTTTGATTCAGGCTCGGATGAAATCGTAAATTATGAGGTCGATGTTGAAGGTTTCAATACCGCCAATGCCGGTAGTCTGACCGCAGGTGGGCAGCAGGTTACCTTGGTATTCAACGCCACAAACAATACCTATGAGGGCCAAGTTAACGGTCTGGTGATCTTTATATTGGCGTTTAACGCAACGGGCACGGCAGCTGATGATAACTACACCTTCACCTTGCTAGGTGCACTGGACCACATTCAGCCGGACAATGATACAGAGCTGACGATTGAGTTCTCGGCAACTGCGATCGACCAAGATGGCGATGCGAGCTCTGCCGTAACGTTTGAAGTCACGATTGAAGACGATATTCCGCAGACCCAAGATGCTGCTTTCGGGCCGATTGAGGAAGGGGGGTCAACCGAAACCTTGGATGTACTGACGGTCCCGGAAGAAGGGGCAGATGATGCCGAGGTGACTGCCGTCATTATTGAAGGTGTTCGTCAGGAGTTGACGGGGACGCCGGATGCACAGGGCTTCTTCAGTTTTGATGTTAACCAAGATGGACAACTGCTAGGGCAGTTGCTGATAAGCGCCGAGGGGCAGGTGTTGTTTAACTCCCTGTCTGACCTTGATCACGGCGCCGAGCCAATCGTAGCCAATGTAGACTTCGAAGTGCTCGACGGCGATAACGATCTCAGCCAAAGCACGTTGACGATCACTATTACCGATGAAGAACCTACGTTGGTAGTCCAGCCCTCTGAAGGTGTCGAAGATCAGGGGCGTAACCCAGATGAATCATTGGGTGATCCAACGACGGGGATCCCGATCAATATGTCGATTGATATCGGCGATGCGGATCGCGGGGAGCAGATCGGAGAGGTATTTATTATTCTGCCAGCTGATCCCCACGGCCAGTTTTTCCTGGGTGGTGTTGAAATAGTACCCGCAGGTGGGCAGGTGCTAATAGACTCTGATGCATTTGTCGATCCCGACGGTGATGGGGTGTTTGAGTTGCAGGGTGTGACCTTTGTGCCGGAGCCTGACTATTCGACCTTGTTCGAGCCAAATAACCTGCTGGACTTTACCGTGACCGCCGAGGTCGTGACAAATGATGGGGTAAACCAACCGCTTCAGGACGGCACATTATCTATCAGTGTACTGGGTATTGCAGATGAACCGGCCTTCGCAGATAGCACTGTGTTCTATTATGGCGACGGTGAGGAAGACAGTGACAATATTAGCCTCAGCGAGTCATTCCAGGCGTTGCTGCAAGATACCGATGGCTCAGAAACCCTGACCTATTTCATCACCATCACTGAAGGCGAAGCCCAGATAATCGGGGAGGGGATCACCGAGGTTGAGCCGGGGATATTCGAAGTGCCGGTGACGGCGGCGGATACCGTAGAAATTGACCCTATTGATAACTTCAGCGGTGACATCCGTTTGAACATCACTGCGCAAAGTTCTGAATTAGGCCACTTTGTACCGGGAGCTGAAACCGCGCAAATTACCGAAGAAATCCTGATCAATGTGTTGCCCGTTGCCGATGATGCCCAGTTAAAAGTGAGCAGGGTTGAATCCCTTGAGGATGAGCCCATAGCCTTGGCTCCGCTTATCGAGCTGACCGAGTTGGATGATCTCGATGATGACTTCGGGGTTGAAACTTTGTTTGTGCGAATATCTGAACTGCCTGACGGGGCGCAGCTTTCACAAAATAGCAGCATATTGACGCCCGATGCCGATGGCGTTTATGAAATCCTTTATGAAGAGCTGGATCAGGTTGTGCTGATCCCCGTACCGGAAAGTAATGTCGACTTTCAAATCAAAGTAGAAGGGGTAGTGAAAGATGTCGTCGATATTACCCTTGAAGACGGAACGGTAGAGACTGTCGAGGATGTCTTGGTCACGCCAGAACAGTTCATTGAAGTGGCCCTCACCGGTGTGGTCGATGAACCTGAATTTGAGTTAGGCGGCAGTAACTGGACAGAGATTGTCGGTAGCGAAGTGCCTGGCATTGAAACCACGATTGATGAAGATACTGACGCGGTGCTGGATTTCAGTTTGGTATCGGGGGAAATTGCCAATGCGCCTCTGGATGAATCCGAAACCCTGACCTTTGTGGTATCCAACATTCCTGAGGGTACGCGAATCTTTGATGCCGAAGGTAACGAGCAAACCTTGGTGTTTGTCGGGTTTGATGATGAAGGTCTCCCTCGCTACGAGGTGAAGCTAACGGGCGAAGATATTGGTAATCCTGACCAACCCGTCGCAATCAGTATTCGCCCTCCGGAAAATAGCACAGAAGATATCGTGCTCGATGCCAATATCGTGGTGACTGAAAATGACGGCGACCAGGGTGAGTTTGAATTCCAGTTAGTTATCCATATCGAACCTGTCGTCGATGCCGAGGATTACACTCGCCAGAGCAATGGGCTGGAAGACCAGCCGGTCAATCTTGATTGGCAGCCGGAACTGACCGATAGCAAAGAACAGATAACCGGCTTGGTAGTGAACAATATCCAGCCCGGATACGGTTTGCAAATCAATGACGGCGGTACGATTACCATTCTGACGGTTGATGCAACCGGTTCAGTGACGTTAACAGAGGCACAACTCACCCAACTCCTCAATGGGGCGCAACTGCAACTATTGGCGCCGGAGGATTCAGATTTGAACCTCACGGGTGCGACGGCCATTTCAACCGAGGTGACTGTCACCGAAGTGGATGTCGACTCCCCGGCGACGGATGTCCAAGTAGTCAATGGTACCTTGAACGTCATCATTCAGGCCGTGGTAGAACCGGATGCCGAGATAGGGGTTATCCCGACTGGCACTACAGACTTTGTCGATACAATTGTGTCTATTGACGGTAGCTTGGATCTCGGCGGTGGTGATGGTTCAGATGGTCAGATCGTCTTTGAAGATCTCGATCCCAGCAGTGACGAGATCATCCTGTCTATTGTGATCACTTTTCCTGCTCCCGAAGCTGATTTTGTGGTCATTGGCGGTATAAATAACGGTGATGGTAGTTGGACAGTGCCTCAAGGCAGTCTAGAAGATATCCAGATCCTCGCACCGGCTGATTTTATCGGCACAGTGGATATCGCTATCGCGGCACAGGTCCAGGATCAGAGTGATGATGTAAACCCCAGTGCAATCGAGATTGTCAACAGCACCCTGACGATTGATTTTCAGGGGAATACCCTCAATGACCAGTTTGCCGCAGATATTTTGATTGATGACAGTATTATCGTGACCGGCGAAGAAGATACGGCGGTAACTTTAGGTACATTCCTCAATCAGATTGTCAGCCTCAGTACGGTGGGAGAGAATCAGGGAGATGATGAGCTTTCCTTGGTGATCAGCGCTGCCACCCTGCCAAACGGGGCCACTATCTCAGGTATGGACTTTAACTTTGTCACCGGTGAATATGTGATTAAAGTTCCTGTCCAAGCCGATGGCAGCGTCGATTTGTCTGGCATTACGCTGAACCTTCCTCAGGACTTTGCCGGTGACTTCATGCTTAGTGTGAAATACGTCAATACCGATACCGAAAGTGGTGATTTCAACGAGGTGATCGATACAATTCCGGTGCGTATTGACCCAGTTGTCGATGTCCCGGATCGGACCGGAGACAACGAACGAGTACCAGAACTTGGCGTCTCGGTAGTGGAAACCCAAGGTCTGGATGCCGACCGCCAACCTATTGAAGAGGGTGAGCCTGAAGTTATCTATCCTGATATTGCTTATGAGGATGGCACTATTATTTTGGATGTCTCGGCTACGGTGGCCGATATTAGTACTACAACGCTGGAAGGTCTTGAAACCATCGAACAAGCGGTGATCAGCGTGGGCACCTCGGGAGGCTTTTTGCTCAATGCTGCGGGCGAGCAGGTCACCAGCCTGACAATCACTGATAGTAGTGAGTTAAGTGCTATCCGTTATGTTCCTCCACAGGACTTCAGTGGTGATGTATCGCTCGATGTCGCAGTGACGATTGTCGATACCGCAGAATACGATGAAACTACAGGGGCGGCGATCCAAACCGATACCGCCAATTTTGATGGCAGCATCGTTTTCGAGGTGATTGCCGTCAATGATGAAGTCAATTTTATCGGTATCGATACGCCGGTAGTGGGCGACGAGGATAGTGGCGCGATAAGTTTTGCCGGGATAAGCGGTAACGTCGTCGATATAGATGGCTCTGAGTCGATTTTGTCGCTAAAAATTGTCAATGTGCCTGAAGGTTTCATCATTAGCGGTGCTGACAATAATGGTGGTGGGGAATGGAGTGTCGCCGTCCCTCCGGGTAGCGATACTTTCGATTTATCCAGCCTTGGTTTGATCCCACCCAAGGATTTCAGTGGCTCGGTCGAGCTGGGGATTGTGGTTTTCTCCAAGGAAGACAGCTTGGATTTACCGGTCGATAATACTGCAACCTTTACTGTGGTCGTCAACCCGATTGCTGACAGGGTAGATATCGACGTTACCCCAGCGGCAGAAGGTACCGAGGACGATAATATCGACCTTGTACTCAATATCGAAGCGTTTGATGACAGCGATAGCTATACAGGAACTGGCACTAACGTCG
The DNA here is from genome assembly GCF_003026455.1 of Photobacterium rosenbergii. Classification (GTDB taxonomy): domain Bacteria; phylum Pseudomonadota; class Gammaproteobacteria; order Enterobacterales; family Vibrionaceae; genus Photobacterium; species Photobacterium rosenbergii. Next base: position 99,355 of record NZ_PYMB01000013.1, on the reverse strand, counting down.
TTGAAAACCCACCAGAAACCCTGCAAATTCAGGTCAGTAATGTGCCCGACTCGAGTCAGATTGCCCTTCCAGATGGCGTTTCGGGAACAGTAACCGATCAGGGCAGCGGTGTGTGGCTAGTTACAGTTGATAGTTCGGACTTGGATCGCTTGGTGTTTATTCCTGGTGATGCCAATAGTGATAATTGGAATGGTCAGCTCGATCTGGAGATTCGGGCGGTCGATCAAACCGATGTGGCAACGGACGATATTGCCCAGCTCGTGACGATAAACCTCGATATCGAGGCGGTAAACGATGCGCCAGTCAACCAAATACCGGACTCGCTTGAGGTCGATGAAGATAACGTGTTGTTAATTGACAGCCTACAAGTGACCGATGTTGACGTAGATGAAGTGAGCGAAGGAACCATGACTGTTTCCCTCAATGTCGGAAACGGTGTGTTGTCGATTCCTGCAGGTTCGCCGACAGGCAGCTTAGCCATTACAGGAGATGGCAGTCAGACACTGGTACTGGAAGGGTCAATAACCGACATCAACACTTTGCTATCTTCAGGCATTAATTACCAGCCTAACGCTGATTTCAATGGTGATGATAGTCTACAAATGATCACCGATGATCAGGGCAATACCGGTACAGGTGGCCCGCTGCAAGATACCGATACAGTGCCGATCACAGTCAACCCTGTTAACGATGCTCCGGAACTGACTGACATTGAAGACCAGAATGTAGAGGAAGACTCACCTTTAGTGATCAATGGCTTGAGTGTTACTGATGTTGATTTTAACGAGGTAGGTAGCACCGGGGTGATGACAGTCACCCTCACCGCGAACAATGGGGGGATCACTGCAGTTGAAACCACAGGAGTCACTATCACCGACAACGGCAGTGCCGCCGTTACTTTGGAAGGCAGCCTTGCCGATATCAATACTGCCTTGGTGTCTGGGATCACTTATTTAGCTAACCCAGATTTCAAAGGCGATGATGTGATCACCGTGGTTGCCAACGATAACGGCAACGTCGGTACGGGGGGAGCGCAGCAGGCAACAACGACTATCAATGTCACTGTGACCCCTAAGCCAGAACCGCCAACATTGGATTTAACCGTTCCCCAATTATCAGATACGCGGGCAACACTTGGCACCCTCGTGCCATTACTCGGGCTGGTGGTGATCCCCGTCGATGCAGATGAAGCGACTTTCTTGGAAGTCCGTAACCTCGGTGCAGGCAGGTTAGTCGACAGTTCCGGGGCGGAAATTGGCACTGATAATGGTGATGGTAGTTGGCGGGTAGCAAGCAGCGAGCTTGATAATATCTTTGTGGCCGATCTCCCTGAAGGAGCAAACAGCTTGACCTTGGTTGGCATCTCGCAGGAAATCGATGGCAGTGAAGCCGAGTCTACCGAATTGTTGATTGGGGTCCGCATAGATGATCTCGCCAATACCGGCAATGAAGTCGGGACTGGAGATAATGACGCCGAGAACCTTGTCGTGGGCAGTGATGCCGATGAGCGCTTGTTTGGTGGTTTGGCCGATGACATCTTGGTAGGAGCGGGCGGCAGCGATGAACTGCTTGGTGGTGCTGGGAATGATGAGCTTTGGGGGGGCAACCTCAACGGCGCCGGTGACGGTGCATCCGATGTCTTTACCTGGCAAGCGGCGGATGTATCAACCTCCGGAACGCCGTTTACCGATACGGTGAAAGACTTTGAAATTAACTTGGATCAGCTCGATATAGCAGAAATCCTGCCGGATAACGGTGAAGACGATCTGGATCGCCTGCTCAACAACATAACGGCCGGCATCGATGTTGACGAAACCGTGAATCTATCGGTCGCGGTTAGCGATACTGCCCAACAGAACATCGCAGTAGAAAACATCGATGCAACGGCGTTGGGACTAGGGACAGGATCGACCTCGAATGAAATCATCAATGAGCTGTTCAACAACGGGGTGTTTATTGTGGATTGATTCGTTCAAATGAACTCCAATTAAATATCTTGGCAGAGGGAACTGGTAGGTTGAACTTTTCGGTATTTGCCAACAATCAACGGCCTGATAAAAACAGGCCGTTGGTATGATTGCAATGGAAGCAGCCATTCAATTAGAGTGACTGTTGGTACAATTGAATAACTTGCTGTGTAGTCATGGGCTGTGGGTTTCCTGCTGCGCATGGATCATTCATTGCGTCTGAGACCCACTCCAGAATATCGCTTTCTTTAACGCCTAATTCAGCGAACCCCTTAGGTATTCTTACTCGCTTACAGAGAGCCTTTATTGCCTCTATCGCCGCAAGACTTGCCTCTTCTTCACTCATTTTTGAGGTATCAACGCCCATTACGTGAGCGACTTTAGCAAACTTTTCAACCCGATAAGGGCGGTTAAACTCACAGACAACAGGTAATAATATCGCGTTACAAACGCCATGAGGTAAGTCTTTGCGTGCACCGACTGGATGAGCCATGGCATGAACCATTCCAAGGCCAGCGCTATTAAATGACAAACCTGCAATGAACTGCCCATACGCCATCATCTGTCGAGCTTCAATATCCTCACCATTATCAACAGCCGCTGGGAGATATTGTGCAATGAGTCTGATGGATTCTAACGAGGCGTAATCAGTTAAAGTATGCGCTCCGACGGAAACATAAGCCTCAATGGCATGAGTTAATGCGTCAATCCCTGTCGCCGCAGTGATATCGCTAGGAATACCCAGCATTACACTTGGGTCATTGACTGAGATATCAGGGATGATTTTGTCTGAAATAATGACATGTTTAACCTGAGTGGCAGTATCAGTGATCACGGCGTTACTCGTTACTTCAGCAGCCGTACCCGCCGTGGTGTTGATGGCATACAGTGGCACACTAATTTTGTTTACTGTATCAACACCATTAAACCTCGATATTGGACCTTCGTTTGCCGACAAAATACGAATAGCTTTGGCAGTATCAATAGCACTACCTCCGCCTAACCCGATAATGTATGACGCCTGGCTGGTTACAAAACTATCTAGTGCTTGGTTGACCGTGTTTGTATCTGGGTTAGGGCGAATATCGCTAAACAAGGTGAGGTTGAGTGAGCTTTCAAGTAGCTTATTGGCAAAACCAAGTTCAACCATCGCAGGATCGCAGATGAGTAACCCCGGTTCATTACTGTGCTCCGTCTCGAGGCGATTAGTCAGCGCTTCAATAGCACCTATTCCTGATAGGTTTATCTTTGGAAAAGCGAGTGTAAAAACTGACATATTTACCTCACAAGTCGAATTCTTGTTTTAACGTTTCCATATCTTGCCTTGATACACCTTCAGGTCGAAAACCCGAAGCAAGACACATCAGATATAGCTTGGCACCTTTGTTTGCGACATCAATATAATCAAAGGCTTGAAGAACATCATCCCCAGCTGCAACCGCTCCGTGTTTTTCCCAAATAGCGACGTCGTGATCCAGTAAGGACTCTGTTGTTTTATCAGCTAGTTCTTCGGATGAAGGTAGGCAGTATGGGATCATCCCAATTCCTTTGGGTACGAAGGCCCTTACTTCCGGCAACATTTGCCAACATGCGTATGTAAACAACTCACTACTTTTTGAGATATCTGAATGATGAGACAGGGCAATAAGCTCTAGTGGATGAGTATGTACAACAGTCTTGTGATGAGAACCTGCTGCGCGCTTGGCTTCCAAAATTTTAACGTGGCTAATAAACTCAGATGTCGGGGCAAAGGAGTCGGATGCAGCTCCTCCCCAGAGAATCTGATAACCGCTTGCCTGGTTATTAATTTTTAGGATACAGCCAGCGTAATCAGCATTCCTAAGCTCCCGGATGCGTTGCCCTGTGCCTTTTACATAGTAAATGCGATTGGCACAGCTTGATGGATACTGGAATGGTAATTGTTTTACTGGTGAGTTTGAGGTGGCGTTACCGTAGATATCTGTTAAATCGATAGAGATATTCCCGCCATTACGCTCTGCCCATTCTCTTTGCCATAAATATTGTGAAACTTCCGTTACTTTATCTACTTCGTTTTTGACTGCTGCATCTAATTCAATCATTTGCGTTAAACCTTTTTATTCAGTTGGTGTTGGGTGCGATAGCCTCACGTGAAGGAGGTAAAGTTAGCCAAAGGCTATCTTTACCTCTGTGAATGCTTTTAGGGTTAGCGCACCTGATTGACTGTCGCTTCATAGTCCTTAACGTCATGCATCCAGTCGAAACCTACAGGCACGTGGTTTTGCGTGCAGTAGTAATCCCATACGGCAGCCCATGGCAATGAATGACTTTCTTCTGTGAGGGCCAAGCGTGTGGTGAAATCAAAAGTTGTCTCGGCAGCTTTTAATTTCGCTGTTGGTTCGAGTAATGCTTTCAGTAGCGCCTTTTGTGCATTGCGAGTGCCAATGACCCATGCGGCAATTCGGTTGATGGAAGCGTCGAAGAAATCTAGGCCAATAGCTACTCGGTTCAGCAAGTCGTTACGCACTATTTCACGCATGATGGCTTGAGTTTCATCATCGAATGAAACGACGTGATCTGAATCCCAACGAACAGGTCGTGTTACATGCAATAAGAGATCTTGAACATATATAGAGCAAGCGCTAATTTTATCGCTAATCATTTCGGTTGGATGGAAGTGGCCTGCATCTAAGCAGAGGGCTGTACCTCGTGTTGCAGCATATGCCAAATAGAACTCATTGCTTCCCACGGTATAAGCTTCAGCCCCAATTCCAAATAACTTACTCTCGACTGCATCCTTGTGAAACGCTGGATCTATTTTTTCCGATAACGCTTTATCTAATGAATCAGCAAGACGTTGGCGAGGTAGCAAGCGATCAACCGGTTGATCTTTCATGCCATCCGGAATCCAAATGTTCATAAAAGAGGGGCTACCTAACTCTCTGCCAAAGTACTCGGAGATTTTACGGCTGGCTTTTACATGCTTAATCCAAAAGTTACGGATGTCTTCATCTGGGTGCGATAATGTCAAACCATCATCAGCTTTTGGGTGAGAAAACAATGTTGGGTTGAAATCTAACCCTAAACCCTGTTGCTTCGCCCATTCTACCCAGCGTGTAAAGTGCTCCGGCTTGATTTCATCGCGTTCCACTTTTTCATCGCTATCGAGATAGATTGCATGCAGGTTAACGCGCTTTTTCCCCGGAATAAGAGAGAATGCTTTTTCCATATCGGCTCGCAATTGATCTGGTGTCGTCGCAGCCCCAGGGTAATTTCCAGTCGCCTGAATGCCCCCACTTAGGGCTACATCAGGAGATTCAAACCCTTTGACATCATCTCCCTGCCAGCAGTGCACTGAAATGGGAGTAGCATTAAGTTGTTGTAGTGCTTTATCGGTATCAACGCCGAGCTCTGCAAATACGCCTTTAGCATGCTGATATGCAGTTGTGATGTGTTCTTTGTTCATTTTGTCAGACCCTATTTAGTAATTTTTTGAAAACGGGATTTCACAAGTGATAACCCCTCAACATGATTTGGTGTGAAATAGTGGACGTTTGAAGAGGCATCTATGATTTGGCGGGCTTCTTCAAGGCAAGTAATAACGTCAGAGGCAATAAACTGATTCACAACGTTACCGAGAGCAGATGCTTCAGTTGGCTCTGTGGATACTTTGATTTGGCAAACATCAGCGCACAGTTGGTTTAGGAATTGATCTTGAGTTCCGCCACCTACAATGCGTAATTCAGTGATAGTTCGTCCGGTGACTTCTGTAAGTTGTGTAATGACTTCGCTATAGGCAAGGGCGAGGCTGTCATAGATACAACGGAACACTTCAGCCAAGGTATCGGGACCTGCTTGATTGTGCTTTTTGAACCAGCACTTCACCGCTTCAGTCATCGATGATGGGTTTAAAAAGTCGTTATCGTTTGGGTTCATTAAGTACTTGAACGGTTCAACTTGGCGCGCAAGATTGGCGATATCAGCAAAGCTCAGCTCAGGGTTTTCGGCTTTTACTCTCTGGATAAGCCATAGCCCCATAATGTTTTTTAATACACGATAGCGTCCGTCTACACCGCCTTCATTGGTCAAATTAAAGCGGTATGCAATGTCTCCAGTAAATGGACGCTCACTTTCAATACCAAGCAATGACCATGTTCCTGAGCTCAGGTATGCCATGTTTTCGTTGGCTAAAGGCGTGGCTGTAACTGCAGAAGCGGTGTCATGACTGGCCACAGAGCAAACAGGGATGTCGATACCATCTACTTTATACTTTCCAATGATCCGATTTGGCATTTGTGGCGGTAACAGCCACTCTAATTTAGCGCCACATGCATCAATGAGTTGTTCATTCCAGGCTTTATCCTTGCAATCCAGCAACTGACTGGTGGAAGCGTTGGTGTATTCGCAGTGCTTAACCCCTGTCAGCTTGTAGTTTAAGTAGTCAGGGATAAATAGCAGGGTATCAATACGGTTAAACCATAAAGGTTGCTGATCAGCAATTGCGCGCAGTTGATATAGAGTATTGAAGGGTAGAAATTGAATACCCGTTTGTTTATAGATTTCTTCGCGTGAAAGTTGGGTGCTATCAATCAATCGGTCTAATACACCTTCGGTGCGAGCATCGCGATAACTGACAAATTCCCCTAGATGCTGGCCAAACTTATCGAGCAAAACAAAATCAACGCCCCATGTATCGATTCCTAAAGAGATCACTTTGGTGCCTGACGTGATAACTTTATTGATGCCGATTTTGATCTCTTCCAGGATTGAGTAGAGATCCCAACAGGACTCATTTCCATGCATCACTTGTTGGTTTTGAAACCGATGGAATTCTTCTAAGGCTAATTTTCCGTTGTTGAGATACCCAACCATGACACGGCCACTTGACGCCCCTAGGTCGATTGCAATCACAGCTTTATTCATAATGATTAATACCTCTCGTTCTTTATCGGTATTACACTGTTTTTTGGCTGTCATTAACTTAAAGAAATGGCGTGAAAACGTGTTTGAGCTGCATTTATTCCAAGGAACTCTTGCGATGATTCAAACTTTTAGACCCCGTTTTTTGTGAGAGAAAAAGTAGGGGAACTGAAGGTTATCGGTATCTGTGGTAACAAAAAAAGCCAAGCTCATTAAAGGTTGAGCTTGGCTTTCAACTGTATGACTTTAAATTAACTATCTACAATTATTCTAGATAAAACACCTGTTCAAGGTTAATTGCCTGGGGGGAGTTATCAGGGTTGGTTGCCATAATATCTTGCATAAATGCCCACCACCTTTGGCATGCCTCAGTACTCGCAACGGCCTCCCATTTTGCTTCATCTTCAATTTCCACATATCCAAAAAGTTGATGTGTTTTTTCATGGAAAAAGATGGAGTAGTGATGACTACCATGAGTTTTTAGCACATCAACGAGTTCAGCCCAGATTTCATCATGCCGTCTTGTGTATTCTTCTTTGCTGCCTTCATTGAGTTGCATGACAAAGGCTTTACGAATGAAATTACTCACGATTTTACTCTCCGTTATTTATCACGCTGACTGATCCATGTTGTTGCAGCGATGAAGTAAATGATTGTTGGGTAAATCGCGAAGTCTTTAAATGCTTGGAATGCGTCTTGGTAATCACCTCCGGCTCCCCATACTTTAAATGCTGAGATGAAGATTGCTGCCAAGGAGGTTAATGCTATCATCCCGGTAATTTTTTCTAATGTATTTGCTTGTTTAATGGTGTCTTCTTGCTGCTCTTCTTGTTTGGCTTCGATAGCATGACGTTCATCCTCTCGTTTGAGTTCGTCATGATATTGAGCTTCTTGCTCGCTGTAGTCTTCAGCTGCTCCCATTGATTTTGCTAGGCCAATATAAACAGCCATAGACAGCAAGTAGGTTGGCACAAATAAGAAGAACAAGTGTAGGATACCGAGTCGTTCACAAGTGACCGCAAATACCACACCGATTGCCCATGTCATTAACGCCGCTTTGTTGAGGTCGTTACCTTGGTATTTTGACCAAAGTGGAGTGAGACCAATTTTCTTAAACACCCAGTGCTCTGAAACAATGATTGCGCCTACGGGTGCGAGAAGAAGGCCCATGTAGCCTACAAAATCCAAAAGTCGGGTAAAGACAAAAGGAAAACAAGCAATAATGACAGTGACTACACCAACAATGGTCGTGATATAGGCACGCGATTTGTTCGGGAAGATACTTTGAATTGCAAGACCAGCACGATAAATCGTAGGGTTTGATGTTGTCCAGCCCGCGATGATTACCGCAACAATACCTGTTGCCCCAAGCGCGGCATGGGCGATTCCGCCTGCATCTAAGTTAGACATGTTGGTATCGAGTAACAGCATTGCACCAGCGCCCATGATGCCAGCACAAATCCAAGCAACGTAATGGCCAAAGAACATGCCAAAGGCAGAGAAATAACCGTACTTCGCACTCTTGGCAAAGCGGAGAAGAGCCATATCACCTAATGAGCCATGCATAGCGAGGTTACATACCCAAGCAAAGGCAGCAATTTGCCAGAAGGTTAATGAAGGTGAACCATCCGGGGTCTGTCCAGTCCAGATGTATTGATCTGCTAATGATATGAATTGACCAAAGCCGGTGAACGTTTCCCCATTTCCGAAATAGCTAAGTGCAGGAAGAGATACCATGCCGCCAGTCACGAAGATGACCAATAGCCAAGGCGAACATACCGTCGCAAATTGCGCGCACTTCTTAAAACCAAGCACGGCAATAGCAACAACGATAGCACCAACGGCCAAAGCAACAGCAACAAAGGCGCCACTATCGGGATACCAATGGGTTTGTGCTGGTATGTTAAACAATATACGTACGGCGGAGGCTGAGACGGTAATCATCGCTCCCCCCAAAGCGCAGAACAGTACAGCATTTACCACGTTATAAACTTTGTTGAAGCCGGGACCTGCAATTCTTCTGAGGTATTCATATACGGTCAGACGAGATTGTGTCGCAATTGGTGCGGTAATGAGCGCCCAAGTAAGTACTGCCATGAGGTTACCCACGAGCAAACCCATTAGAATGTCAAAGGTGCTCGCTCCCCATGCAACAAAGGCTGCACCAATAACAAATTCGGTACCAGCTACGTGTTCGCCTGAGTAGGTTCCCAGAAAGTGTCGCCATCCAAGCAACTTGTGTTTGGGTACCCGTTCTTGTTCATATTCACTGAGTTCTATCTTTTTGTCTTCTGTCGCCGTTATCGTTGTAGACATCGTCGTCTCCTTGCCATTCGTAAGCTTTAATTGTTATATCCCTTGTTTCCTATCGACCCATTGGCATTGATTAAGTTATAAATTGCTGGTTCATAGGAGCCCTAATTCAGGGCTGTTGTGGTTAGCTTACAAACCCCAGAATTTATAACCTTGGCAAAATAACACAGTACTCTCATTTGGAGGGTGAATTTATGGAGATCGGTAATTGCGTGTTCACAGTTTACAAAAAAAGCAAAAGATCATAGAAAAAGTGGGAGCATCTGCTTAGAAAGGTAGAGAAAAAGCCTCTAAGGTAAAGTTTGTCAAACAGAGGTGATGGTATGATCTTTTTAAAGTCCAATGAGTTCTTTTTAAATTCGAGCTGCCCAGTAACGACAGAGCTCCGAACTCCTCAGGAGCCCTTTCCTGAACATGCCCATTCGTTTGAAGAGATAATTATTGTCTCAGCAGGTAATGGCACCCATGTCATGAACGACATTCCCATGAATTTAAGCAAAAACTACGTGTGCTTTGTGAAAAAAGAAGATCGACATCTCTTCGATCAAGTGGATGATCTATACCTAAGTAATATCCTATTTGAAAAAGACAAATTGTCATTAAACTCTGCGATTAAAGACTTCATGCCTTATGATTCTGACGATGATCATGGCTGGTTTATCAATGAGAAAGCAGCGAAACGCGTCGATCAATTGGTTGAACAGCTGCATGTTGAATCGCATATTGACAGCATCGAATCTCAAATTATTGCCCAATCGATTTTTCAGCAGATTATTGTTGAACTGTGGAGAGGGAAGATTAAAGATATTAATCTGCTAAATAACAATGATAAGGTGATCTTTGCTTTGTCATATATTAATCAAAATTATGCAGATTTAAATGAAATTGAAAATGTAGCGGAACGGGTGCAACTTTCTGCTCGTCAGCTAACCAGTAGTATCAAAAAGCTGACTGGAATGAATTTCAATCAATACTTACATTATACGAGAACAAGTAAAGCACTCTCAGATATTCTCTATACCGACCAACCTATTACAGAGATTGCTTTTGATGTGGGTTATCAAGACAGTAATTATTTCTCCACCAAGTTTAAGCAAGTTTTTAACCTAACACCAAGGGATGCAAGAATGCGTCGAACTTGCCGATAATTTGTGTCACTAGGGGGGCTCATATTAAGTGTGTGGGTGGGGGACTCTCATCGTTATCTCAAAATAATAATCTTCCAGATCACACTTATCCCAAATACTCATCTTGTCACTATTCAACCACGGGATATAACGTTTTATGATGGCGTAGTGTACTCATTGAATAGGACAAGGAATGCCATGAAAAACTCGTTTGATCACGCGCTACCCAATGCTCAAGGTTATTTTGGTGAATACGGCGGCAGCTTCATTCCCGAAGAGCTGCAAAAAGTGATGGAGGAGATCACGGCAGCCTATGATGAGTGCCGCAAGGATCCTGAATTCCAACAAGAGCTGGCGCGCCTATACAAGCATTTTGTCGGCCGGCCTAGTCCAATTTTCCATGCCGAGAACTTATCGGCTAAATATGGCGTCCCTATCTATCTCAAGCGTGAGGATCTTAACCATACCGGTGCCCACAAGATCAATCATTGCCTGGGTGAGGCATTGGTTGCCAAGAAGATGGGCAAGAAGAAACTGATTGCCGAGACCGGTGCAGGTCAACATGGGGTTGCTCTGGCAACAGCTGCCGCCTTGGTGGGTTTGGAGTGTGATATCTATATGGGCGAGGTGGATATTGCCAAGGAGCACCCGAATGTCGTCCGCATGCGCATCCTCGGTGCCAATGTCATTCCGGCCACCCATGGTCGCAAAACACTCAAAGAAGCGGTTGATGCCGCATTCGAAGCTTACCTCAAAGATCCTATCAACCAGTTATATGCCATTGGCTCGGTCGTCGGCCCGCATCCTTTTCCGATGATGGTACGTGACTTCCAGTCAATTATCGGTAACGAGGCCCGTGTCCAGTTCAAGGAAATGACCGGAACCCTGCCTAAAAACCTAGTCGCTTGCGTTGGCGGCGGCTCGAATGCGATGGGCCTGTTTACTGCATTTTTAGAGGATGAAGATGTAGCGATTCACGGAGTTGAGCCTGCCGGACGCTCTTTGAATGAAGTTGGCGAGCATGCAGCTACCTTGTCGTTGGGTGAGCCGGGCATCATGCATGGCTTCAAGTCATACATGCTAAAAGACGAGCAGGGCGAACCTCAGGAAGTGTATTCGGTTGCCAGTGGCTTGGATTATCCGTCTGTCGGACCGCAGCACAGTTACCTGAAAGATATTGGACGGGTCAATTATGGTACCGCCAACGACCAGGAATCAATCGATGCCTTCTTCGAGCTTTCTCGTTGCGAGGGAATCATCCCAGCTATCGAATCGGCCCACGCACTAGCTTATGCCCTGAAACTGGCGAAAGAGGGTGAAACCGGTTCAATCTTGATAAACCTCTCAGGGCGCGGTGATAAAGATATCGACTTTGTGGTTGAGCACTACGGCAAAGACTATGGTATTGAATCGCTGATCTAAAATTTTTAAACCTGATGTTATATGAGGAGCCAGCAAGTAACGTTGCTGGCTTTTTTGTTTGTTATCAATGGCACTAGTGGCTCGGGTGAATCACCTTGAGCAGTGTTACCCAGTGCGATATTGGTTTCTTTGTGCCTGAACTGATATGCATTTGGCAGCTTAGGTTAGAGGTGGCTATTTGCGACGGCTGGTTTAGGGTTAGCGCTTTAATTTTGTTGTTCCTAAGCAGAATACTCGATTGTGGCTGTAGCAATGAATAGGTGCCGCCAGATCCACAACAAATTTTATTATCTTCAGTATCACTGAACGTCGCACCAAGCCGGCTTAGGATATGTGTGGGTATATCGTCTTTGCCAAGACCATTCCTTAGTGAACATGGCGTGTGCAAGGCAATGTTTTTGCAGTTCTCGTCGAGCGTGAAATGTGAAAGCTGCTCGTCTTCTTCCAAGATAATTTCGCCGATGTTCCTTGTGAGTTTACTGACAATGCTGGCTTTTTCAGCATAATTTTCATCGTCAGCAAGATGTATTGCGTATTCTGTAACCATCAGCTCGCAGCTCGAAGACATTGAGATAATGGCTTCCGCCCCTTTCTCAATCAATGGCCACCATGCATCGATATTTGCTCTCATTAGTTGCTGGGCTTTATGGTTATCGCAAAGGCTGGTGTGAACGGCCCCGCAACATTGAGCGGTAGGTTGCTGTTGTGTCTTAATCCCCAAGGCCGAGAGTATGTTGACGGCGGCCCGGTTGGTGGTTGGCTGCAGTGTATCTTGGGCACAGCCGGTTATTAAGATAACGGACCTGGCCTTATTTCCTGGTTTGGGTACTTGTTGTTTCTGGATGCTGACCGATACCTCAGGTTGACTGTTGGTATTTTTGGGTGGGATTTTTATCGCGATAGAGTTGGGTAATACAGGTTTCAGCTGCCTTCCAATAGTCAGTGCCAACGAAAAGCGATTTGGGTAGGGAAGAACCTGCTTTATTGCCCACCTAAGTATGCGTTCTCTCCACGGACGTGGGTAATCCTCCTCCAGCATGCTGCGGGCAATATGGATCAGTTGACCAAATTCGATACCGGCTGGGCAGGTGGTCTCGCAACTTCGGCATGCAACACATAAATCGAGATCTTTGCGTTGTTCTGCTGTTAGCGCCTTTCCCTGCAAAAAATCTCGAATTAAATAAATCCGTCCCCTCGGTCCACGGTTTTGGCTACCCGACTCAATGAATGTCGGGCATGTTGTATTGCAAAAACCACGATGGACACAACGTTTAATTATCCTTACTGCATTGTTTGCGCGCTCGGATTGACGATATTTTTCATCGAGATCGGTAAGCATGCTTCCCTCCTTGGTTCCTTCACACCCAAAGATGATGGGCATCACTTGGTGCGGTCAAAAAACAACCAATAACGTGCCATCTATCTCACTTTGCAAACTTCACTTTGACTTTAAATTCTAATGGATCAATAGTCAATTTATTGAATACTCCAAATTATGATTATTGAGTCAAGGCAACTGGAATCAAGGCTCACACCTAACACTGATTAACTAATTACTGAGAGTTGAGAGAGGGGTTATGTTGGATTATCCGTTGATTGTTAAGAAGCTAGAAAAAGCACTGGATGTCGCGAAAGTATCGACACAGAAAAGAGATCTTGAAGCCAGTAGCCACGATACATGGCCATTGATGACCAAGCTCAATTTACTTGATAAGCATCCGAATAAGGCAGATGTCGTAGTAAGAGCGCAGAATGATGATGATATCTGCCAAGTACTAGAGATTGCCAATGAAGAAAAGATCCCGGTAACCGTCAGGGCATTGGCTTCCTCGGTTACAGGACAGCCCCTGCCAACCAAAGGGGGGATTGTGTTGGATATCTCCGAGATCCCAAGCTCTTACTCCCTCAATGAACAAAATATGACGGTCACAGCAACCTGCAGCCAAAATGGCGGGGACCTAGAAGATATGTTGCAACAACAAGGATGGACGCTGGGTCATTCTCCCCAGTCACTCTACCGCTCAACGGTCGGTGGCTGGTTGGCCACTTTGGCAACAGGGCAGTTTTCCTCTTTGTATGGCGGCATTGAAGATCTGGTTGTTGGTTATGATGTTATTTTAGCGACGGGTGAAAAAATGACCCTAAAGGCCAACCCCCGTGCAGCGATGGGGCCGGACTTACGCCAGATCTTCCTTGGCTCGGAAGGTACATTGGGAGTGATCACCTCGGTGACCCTCAAAGTGTTCCCGAAAATGGAAGCGGAAGCCTTCATGACTTATGCCATTCCAACGGTTGAGGATGGCCTTGCTCTAATGCGGGAAATCACAGCCTCCAACCTCAAGCCTTTCCTGGTGCGTTTCTACGATACTGAGGAAGCCAAACATGCCATGCAGGATAAGAGTTTTGACACCCCTGTACTGTTCTTGGGTAGCCGGGGGCTGGCAGCGATGGTGGATGCTGAGCAGAATGTCCTTCACCAGCTAGCTGAAAAGCATGGCGGTAAAGCCATTGGACCAGAGGGGACGTTGGGCTGGATGGAAAGGCGTTTTGACTTCTCAACCGTTGAGAATCTGCTGGCGACCAAAGGTGGCTTTGGCGAGACCATCGAAATTGCCCATAACTGGGATTCCATCCATTTGCTTTGGCAGGACTTGAAACAAGCCCTCGACCCTATGGCGAATGAAGTGATCTCTCACTTCTCCCACATCTATAACCAAGGGACTTCAATGTACGTCATCTTGCTTGGGCAAGAGGAGTCGGATGAAGCTGCCGTTGCCCGCTTGGAGCAGATTTGGAAAACCACTATGGAGGTCTGTATCAAGCACGGTGCAGAGCTATCGCATCACCATGGTGGTGGGTTGGCACGCTCTCCATACAGTCGCCGCTCAATCGGCGAGGCTCATTTGATCCTGCGTAAATTGAAGGCAGCACTGGATCCAAACGCTATCCTCAACCCCGGAAAATTGGGACTGGATTGATGCTAATCGGAAATGAAATGGCTGGTGCAATTTGATGTACCAGCCTAACCCCTAAATGAGCCTTGGCTAGCGAGAATATTGAGAAACAGCCGATAAGGCTCACCCTACACAACATAAAAATATATAAGGACATGAAAGATGGATAGTTTATTCAATATCAGTGTCATGGGTATTCTCGGTTCGTTTGCCGGAGGTTTTTTAGGCGCCGTTTTTGGCGGCTTGGTGGCATTTGTTTTTACCGGGATCGCGATTATTGTCGGTATCGCAATTATTATCGGCAGTGGTGATTCCGCATTCCTTGATTTAATTGGGCTTGGACCGGTATTCGGCCCCCATATTTCATTCGCTGGTGGTGTGGCTGCTGCCGCTTATGCATCGCATAAAGGTTGGCTGGCAAATGGCCGGGATATCGTCACGCCATTGGTTAGCCTGAGCAGGCCCAGCGTGTTGATGGTCGGTGGTGCATTTGGTCTTGGTGGCTACTTAGTCCAGTCTATCCTTGCCGGTATTGAAGGAATTGGCGCAAATACAGACTCTGTTGCCTTGACGGTAGTACTATCTGCGTTGGCAGCCCGATTGATGTTCAGTAAGTGCGGGATTATCGGCCAGCACTGCGAAGGGAAACATGGGTTGGATCGTTTCAAAACTTCCGAGCAACATTCATGGTTGGCTTATCAAGATACATTCCCGATGACCATTATTCTCGGCCTGTTCGTCGGTGCCATGTCAGCATGGTCGGCGCTGGAGTTGCTAAAAGCCTATCCGGAAGCTCCAGGGGTGATATTCCTCGGTTTTGCAATTTCTGCGATATCCCTCCTCTTTTTGGCGATGAATGTCCTTGTTCCTGCAACCCATCATATTACCCTAGTAAGTGCTGTAGCCGTCTCGCTATTTATCGGGGTGATTCCCAATGATGTCGCACTGGTAACTATTGGTGCCATTTCAGGATTGTGCGCCTCTGTGTTGGGCCAGTTGTTTGCTCGTTTTTGGCTTATCCGCGCCGATACCCATATCGATCCCCCAGCCAGTGCTATCTGGCCAATGACCACGGCGCTGATTTTAATTTCTTTGGTTGTCAGTAAATAGTGAATACAAGGAGTGAGTCATGAGCAAACATATATTAGTTATTGATGCCGGCACAACGGGTATTCGTGCCCTTATTTACAATGAGCAAAGCCAGATTCTGTCACAGGCCTATACCGAGTTCCCCAACTACCATCCCCAGCCTGACAGGGTAGAGCAGGATGCCATTGAAATTTGGTCAGCAGCCAAAGCAATGATCGCACAGGCACTCAAGCATATCTCACTGCAGATGAACGATATCTCCTGCGTCGGTATAACCAACCAGCGTGCCACCACTGTGGTATGGGACCGTAAAACCGGCCAACCGGTAACCCGGGCTATCGTTTGGCAGGACACCAGAACCGCAGGGCGGGTTCAGGAACTCGCTGAGCAGTGGGGGGAGAAAGTCTACAGCCGGACAGGTTGGGCACTGGCACCTGTCTATTCATCACTCAGCCTTGAGTGGATGCTGGAGAATGTCGCTGGCATGCGCGAGCAGGCCGAAGCGGGTGATTTGGCTTTCGGTACCATAGATTCATGGTTGGTGTATTGCCTGACCGGTGGTGAAAAACATGTTATCAGTGCTTCAAATGCTTCGGTGACAGGTTCATACGATTTAACCCAGGATGAATGGTACCAAGAGTGGCTGGCAGCATTGAATATCCCGTTATCCATGTTCCCTGAAGTTTGTGATGATGCTGCAGTCGTTGGCCTGACCGATGAGCGTATTGTCGGGGGGAGTGTGCCAATTTCAGGTTTGATTGCCGATCAGCACTCAGCCTTGTTCGCCCAGGGCTGTACCAAAGCGGGGATGATTAAATGTACCCATGGCACCGGTACTTTCCTTGATATGTTAATTGGTGATAAGCCGGTTATTGATGTGAATAGCGGGATTTGTTGCCAGATTGCCTGGCGTAAAAATGGTACTACCCATTATGCCCTTGAAGGTTATGCAGGATGTACCGGTTCGGCAGTCCAGTGGTTAAGAGACGGCTTGCAAATCATTGACTCATCTGCAGAATCGCAAGCGGTGGCATCCAAGGTCGAAGACAATGGTGGAGTGTACTTCGTTCCGGCTTTGACTGGGCTTTCAGCACCGTATTGGGACCCTTATGCACGAGGTTCTATGTTAGGAATTACGCCGGGAACGACCCGTGGCCATGTTGTGAGGGCAACGTTGGAGGGGATCGTTTATTCCATTCGCGACTTTATCAATGCAATGCAGTCGATATCGGGCTATTCGATTACCCAGATGTCGGTCGATGGCGGTGCAGCCAAGAATGATTTGTTGGTCCAGTTTCAGGCTGATCAGTTAGGGGTCACTGTTATCCGCCCACGGAATGTTGAGGCGACCAGTCTTGGCGCTGCCTTGATGGCAGGGCTTGGGGCCGGTATTTGGAAAAGTGAGGATGAGGCCTTTTCTATCGGCAGGAATAAACAGACCTTTACCCCGCAGATTGATGAGCAAACCCGGGAGCAGCAATACGCGATGTGGACCCGGGCAGTTGAACGAGCACAGGGATGGAGCAAGTGATGAAGCGAGCAGTATTACATCAACTTTCAGATACCGTGTTTGATCTTGTGGTGATTGGTGGCGGTATCACAGGCGCAGCCACAGCAAGGGATGCAGCTCTTCGCGGTTTAAAAGTGGTACTGGTGGAGAAAGAGGACTTCGCCTCGGGGACATCTAGCCGCTCTTCGAAATTGATCCACGGTGGACTGCGTTATCTGGAGACCTATCAGTTTGGCCTGGTTGCGGAGTCGGTCAGGGAGCGGGAGATGGCACTTAGGCTGGCACCGCACCTTACCAAGGTACAGCCGTTTTTATATATGTTCTACGATAACACGCCGGACAAGAAGTGGTTGTTGAACCTGGGCCTGACGTTCTACGACTTTGTGTCGGGAAGTTGGAACAAACGGCGTCATAAAATGTTGAGCAAAGAGCAGGTGCTGGCCAGACAGCCGGATTTCAGGCAACAAGGTTTGCGCGGTGCGGCCATGTTTTATGATGTCTCTACTGACGATGCCAGAGTGACAATCGATACGGTGAAGGGGGCCGCTGAGTATGGGGCGCAGGTGCTTAACCATTGCGAAGTGACCGGGTTGACCTACAGCGACAAGCAGTGTGATGGGGTAAAAGTCACCGATAAGTTGACTGGCCAGCAAGGAGTTATCCGCAGCCGTTATGTGATTAACTCTACCGGGCCTTGGAGCGATGATATTCTGCGTTTTGAGCAGGGTGATTCGAAAGTGCTGCGGCCAACCAAAGGTGTCCATATTGTGCTGCGCAAACAGGACTTTCCGCTGCACTCAGCCGTCTTTATGCGCTCACCCGACGATGGTCGTACTGTTTGGCCGATCCCCTCGATGCAAGATGACAGGGTGTTCATCGGGACGACAGATACCACTTATGACGGTGATTTGAATAACGTCCACCCGGAAAAAGAAGATATACAGTACCTGCTGAATGTGGCGAACCATTTAATGCCCGGCAAGAAAATCACCGAGGATCATATAGTTGGCTCTTGGGCGGGCTTAAGGCCGCTGATTGCACCTGCTGATGATGTCAACAATAGCAAGACTCCCCGTGAGCATCAGATCATGCGAAGTGAATCTGGGGTTTATTCCATTGTCGGCGGTAAGCTGACCAGTAACCGGGTGATGGCAAAACAACTGTTGGACAAAGTGATCAAGCAAGATCAGAACAAATACCTCAGGCCGGATCTCTTGCCGTACCGAGCAGGCAAGGTCCCAATCTCTGGAGCATGCGAACCTTCGCAGCCAAACGTTGCGGGTAAGGTGAAGTATGTCGCCAATGAGGTTGTTGCCAAACTGCAAGCGGGTGGGGTGCCATATTCACTGGCTCAATCATGGGCATCTCGCTATGGTCATAACGCTCATCAAGTTGCCTTGTACTGGCACAAAGGTGGACAGTTCCAAAAAGCGCTGGGAGCGCGTGACCTGACAGTGGCAGAGGTTCACTATTGTGTCGAACAAGAAGCGGCATGTTCAATCAAAGACCTGTTGATCCGCAGGACATCGGCTTTCTTCTGGGACAAAGATGGCGGCATGGCCCAGATTGGTCCGATAGCGCAAGAGATGCAGGGATTATTGGGCTGGACTGAGGAAGATAAGCTAGGCCAAATCGATAACTATTATGATTGGGTTAGCAAGCATAGGCCAAAAGCCATAGCCAAACCGTTAACAGACCCCCGTGATGTTATTGAACTTACCCATTCGTAGCCAATCTTCTTCTTGAGTGGGAGCGTTAAGTTACCAGCCTGGTTGCCTCAAACCCAGGCTGGTTTTTTTTGCGGTGGATAATGCTGAGCCCACGTTTAGCTAATGCTCGTACATATTTAACTAATGGAGGTAAACGCCTTGTGGTAAGGGTCTTCTTCAACAAAAGCCTGATGCTGGTTTTGCACTATCTCATTGCTGTCAATTTCATCCAGCAGTGCATTGAGTTCTGGCCTATGGGGGTTGATCACCAGTGTCGCAGCCGATAATTGCTGATGTGACTCAATCGCTTGTTGCTTTTTCAGTAACCGGGCACAAAGGCCCGCATGCTCTAACGGTACCGGGCTTGAGGTCATGTGCCATAAGCCAACATCGGCTTCTTTGTTGAGTATTCGGGCCGGGATTTGGCGAAAGTCGGTTTCAATATATTCGAAGCCTTCGCTTTGCGGGAATTCTATTTTGGTCAGCCTGACATGATCCGAGGAGTGGCTATCGATGGCAACTTTGGTGGGTTGGGTAATGTTTTTACCCGTGACGGCAACCAAGCGATTCATGGAATAGTAGGTATCTGGTGCTAGTACCTTGATGTGGTTTTCATCCAGTGGTGTCGGCATATTTTGGGCTGCCCCCAGAGAAACCAGCGCAATATCAAATTCGCCGGACAAGACTTGTTCTATCCGTAACTCACCACCGGGCCGGTTGCTGATGAAGTAGGGGATATTCAGTTTGCTAAGCTTATCGGTGATATGACGGATAACAATATCAATCTCGATGGCACCGCTGCTCGGCATGATTAATTGTACGGGCGGTAATTTTGCAATATTCCAACACAAGCCGGTATCCAATTGGGTGATGATCCTACCCATATGTCCTTTGGACTGGGTGGATAGTGCCATGGAGTCCTTGAGCATTTTTAGCGCCCGCTGCATGGTACCAGCGACAATCCCGTAGCGCTCATTGAATTGGGTATTGGTCAGTAGCTTGCTGCCTAGCCCTGACTGCAGGGCATGAATAACAATATACCGTTTGGCATTTAATATAGCTTGGTCATCGACAATAGCAGGCGACTTGGTACTGGGCATAAAGGGA
Source organism: Photobacterium rosenbergii (assembly GCF_003026455.1). Lineage (GTDB taxonomy): Bacteria > Pseudomonadota > Gammaproteobacteria > Enterobacterales > Vibrionaceae > Photobacterium > Photobacterium rosenbergii. Next base: position 79,258 of record NZ_PYMB01000013.1, on the reverse strand, counting down.
TTACCACTCAATGAGTTATGGCTACGCTAAAATGATTGTATCGAAATCAGCATTAACATTCTAATGCTCTGTCGTCCTGCTTCTGAGTAGCTTTTAAGAAATTAATCATAATGAGATTGTCTCACTTTCCATAACACAGATTCTTGCGTGCCAGTCAGCGTTTATTGACCTTAAAAAGGCTATTTTTAATAGACTTTTGCTAGGGTTAATGAAAGCTTTAGGAACGATAAGGGTTTAACTGTATGGAAATGGATTGGGTTAACGGTATTTTGAGGTTTGATTCCTTTTTTGCCGTCACCATCGGGATCTTGGTGCTGTTCGTCGGTCGGCAGCTCAATAATGTCTTTAGGCCGCTTAAAGAGTTTAGTATTCCAGAGCCGGTCACTGGCGGTATCTTGTTTTCGGTGATCATCGCAATAGTTTACAGTGTCAGTGATGTTGCCATTGAATTTGATTTGGTCGCCCGTGATGTGCTTCTGGTGTACTTCTTCACGACCATAGGTATCAATGCCAGCCTGAAAGATTTGCTCAAAGGCGGCTTACCTTTGGTCATCCTGCTCGCTATTACCATTGGCTACATGATGGTACAGAACTTCACTGGTATCGGAGTGGCCAAAGCCTTTGGCCTTGATAGCCCGGTAGGGATGCTGGGAGGCAGTGTTTCTTTAATTGGCGGCCATGGTACGGCGATTGCTTGGGCACCGAGAATTTCGGAAGGCTATGGTATCTCCAATGCGATGGAAATCGGGGTGGCCTGTGCAACCTTTGGTTTGATCTTGGCGAGCTTAATGGGTGGTCCTATCGCCAAGTTCTTGATCACCCGCTACGATTTGAAGCCTGAGAAAAAAGAAGCACTCGATGTCGGGGTCGATGATGATAAAGCAACTGGCAATATTACCGGCTTTGATTTTCTCGATGCAGTTTTCTCTATCCATGTTTGTGTCATCATCGGGTATATCCTCAACGAAGCGATTGCTGAAATGGGCTTGCAGCTACCGCTGTTTGTCACCTGCTTGTTCGCCGGTATTGTAATGACCAATATCGTATTTAGGGTCAATATCCGCCGAATTACCGGTACGGATTGGCCGGCAAGAAAACCGGCAGTAGCGTTGATCGCTGATATTGCGCTGGGTACTTTCCTGGCAATGTCACTGATGAGTATGCAATTGTGGACGTTGATTGACTTGGCTGGGCCGATTTTTGCCATCTTGACCGCACAGTTTATCGTGGCGGTATTGATCAATATCTTTATCGTCTTCCCAGCGATGGGGAAAAACTACGACGCGGCAGTGATCTGCTCTGGCTTTGGCGGTATTTCGCTAGGCTCGACGCCGACAGCGATGGCAAACATGTCTGCTGTTTCCCAGCGATACGGTAACTCACACTTAGCCTTTATCATCGTACCGCTGGTGTGTGCGTTCTTTATCGACTTGGTTAACGCCTTGATGATCCCGTATTTCTTGGCGAATTTCTAAGTTAATAAATAGCTTCTATATAAAGGCCCAGCTCTATGGAGCTGGGCTAATATTGGTGTTAAGTGGCACTCACGAAATTAGAATAGTCACTTATGCTCAATGGCCTGCTATGTAAGTACCCCTGACTGAAATCAATCCCGAGCTGGCGTAATAAATCCAACTGCTGCTCCGTTTCTACCCCTTCAGCCACGATGTTGAGCTTCAGAGATTTAGCGATACCAACAATGTGTTTGACCAAACTCTGTTTGAGCGAAGGTGTTTCCGCTCCCCACACAAAGCTCTTATCGATTTTCAGGGTGTCGACACTCAGGTCGCGTAGCCCCTCTAAGTTGGAAAATCCCGTGCCGAAGTCGTCGATAGCCACTTTGAAACCCAGGACTCTCAGTTGTCTAACGCCTTCCTGTAATGCAGCAAAATTGGTGATCTGCTTTTCGGTCAACTCGATGGTAAAGAAGTTGAAGTATTTTACCGGTAGGCGCCGGCATAGGGTGCGAGCTAGGTGGCCGGAGGCAATATCGTCGGGAAAAGCATTGATAGCGACCTGATATTTGCCGAGTAGTTTAGCGAACGATAATTCTTTGATGCACTTGGTCACCACCAAGGTGGTCAGTTCGCGAGTCTGGTTGTTTTTTTCTACGATATGTATAAATTGATCAGGCTGAAGCATGTTGCCTTCTGCATTATTCCAACGGCAAAGCACTTCACAACCGCTCAAAGACAAGTCGTTCATGTTGATGATAGGTTGGTAGTGTAACTGTAATTGCTCGTCTTTCAGTCCGGTTCTGACTTGACGAGGTAAGCTGTATAACCATGCATGCAGTCGACTAGAGTAGATCGTCGTTAGCATAAGCACGGTAATGAGCAGCATCGATAAAATGAAAGTGACATTTCGCTCGCTGCTAAAATACTGCTGGATGTCAATCGCAATAACTTTGCATTCATTACTTGGTTTGTTGTTACAGCTTTTAAGCAGCCAGTAGCCTAACTCATACCACTGCTGGCCAGAGTTATGCAGTGTATGATCGCTTAATTGAAAGTCCTCCGAACCATAGCTGTAAGCTGTCTTACTATTAACTAGGCCATATACACGGTATTTCAGCCATAGAAATTCGGTTTGGCTATCCCCTCGTTGATAATCTAAAAATGCGAGAAATGCACCTTTTTGAACGGTACGGCCAGTTAACTGACTTTCGAAAATTGGAATATCTTGGTTCAAAACTACTCGTACACCTTTTTGTGTAATCCAGTCTGGCTCTTGCAAGGGGATAGGTGTTGGTAATGAGCCCATGTATGCGGTACAAATGATTTTGTTATTTCGAACTAGTGCAAAATTGGTCAGGTTTTTTGCATTATAGTCAGATGTTTGTAGTTTATTGATTAGCTCTTTATTGCATTCTAATCGTTGTTGAAATTGATTATTGAGAGGGGCTAAATGTTTTTTTATATCATGGTTGAAACCATTCGATAGTGTGTCAATTTGATTTGCTGTTGCGTCAAAGTAGTTCTGCCAGCTACGAATGACAGACAGAGAAATGAGAGGAATTATGATAGCTAACATAAATAGCCAGCTGAGTAATACAAAAAAGGGCTTTTTGATGTGACTAAGCCTCTTGATTTTTTTCACTATTATCACCTTCAAGCCGCAGAACAAATTTAAAGCGGGGAATGATAATGGCTATGAATGTTTTGTCTATAAATATTTCGTCAATATGACTTCATATATGCAAACATAGACTCCAATCCAGTATAAAGCCTTAAATTAACACGGGCATTTCATTGGGGAGATAAACGTCAGGCTGAGGCAATATTCTCAACGCCGAATTAGGTATTTCTGATTTATCATCTATATTTCAATCTATTGGGGTAGATAGGAAATCATTTATGTGTGCTTATTGGGTCAGTGGTATGCGTAACCTAGGCTTAGTCTCAATGACTTGGTTGGCATCCATGGGTTTTTCTTGCCAAGTAAAGGCTGAAGAAGGTGCAAGTGGTCACTATCTGCCTGGAAGTCTGTCCTCAAGGATAAATAAAATCCCGTCCAATAAATCAGTAAACATTTTTGTCGATTTGAATGAGTATGAAGGCAAGACCGATGCTGGGCTAACCGTTCCTGTGGCAGGTTTGGCGGTTAATGATATGGATGTGAAAGACCAAACCTATTCACTCAATATTATTTGGAACCCGGGGATTGAGTTAAATGGTGGGGGGCAATATGCGATGGCTCTCGTCTTGCCATATCGCTCACTGGAAGTCTTTGCAAATCAAGCAAACAATGAGCAAGCGTTTCGCCTACAGGATAAAAGTAGTGGCCTTGGCGATATTATGATTTCGCCGTTAATGCTCAGTTATCCACTCTCTGAATTTTGGCAATCCGAACTGCATTTTAATGTTTATGCGCCGACAGGGAGTTATGAAGTAGGGCAGTTAGCCAATGTTGGTAAAAATTATTGGAGCTTTTCACCTGTCGCTTGGCTGCAATATATTGAGCCAGTAACAGGGCAGGAATTTACGCTGTCGGGCGGTATTGACTGGAATACCAAAAATGATGACACCGACTACCAGACGGGTACCCAAATGCACATTGATTCGACTGTCATTCAATATGTTCCTTTATTTTGGGGTTTTACTGGGTTCGGGTTATCGGGTTATTGGTATCAGCAACTCAGTGACGACTCAGGTAGTGGGGCGAAACAAGGAGGGTTTAAGGCAAAATCGGTAGGTCTCGGCCCTATTCTTAGTTATAGGGGGAAATGGTCTGGGCGAGCTGTTCGGGCAGAGCTAAAGTGGATTAATGAAATGGAAGTTAAAAACCGAACTGATGGGGACTTTATCTCCTTTAAGTTTTCAGCCCGGTTTTAGCTTGGTTGATCTCTTTCGCTACCGTTCAAAGTAAAAGTGCCACTCAAAGGGAAATTGTGTATCACATATAAGACATCTTAGGAATTTGAGTCCAAAAAGCATTCGCAATCACTAAGATGTGAGTAATAATACTTTTCCCACCGGACGGGATGATTTTCTTGATACATCCCTCTGTAAAGTTAAGCAGTTAGGCTGTAGCAAGATGACTTATTGCCTATGGCCGTTATGCTTGCTATCCCGCTATTTTATCCGCAGCATCAATGTCTCTAGGTACTTATTTACTTTTTATTGAGTTGATGTGGTTATGGCAGCGATGATGTATCAGCCGACATTCGATCTTATCGAGTCGCTGAGTGATGAGCAGTTGCAGCAAGCAATTGCTGACAGGCTTAACAAGCAGTTGAATAATAAGGATGTTGCCGATCAAACTGCACAGTTTTTTATGGACTATCTACTCAACTGGCAGGCTGAAACTGTTCCGGTAGAGCAAGTAGAGAGTATTCTTGCCTTTTCGTTTGGTAACAGAGTTGCCCCAAATGGTAATCAGCACCCGGGGCCGATGAATGAGGCAATTGCCGATACCGTGGTATCTTTGTACCGCCGAACAGCTGTTCCAGTATACGCCCAGTGGGAAGTGGCCGAGGCGATAGGCAACCGTATCCCGGCGTGTGATCTTCATGCTATCTACCCGCGATTTTCCGGCAAGGGAACAATGAAATACCTTTGCACTCTAGGAGTCGCTGAGAAAGCGGTATCAATAGCCGGAGGTGTAGAAGGCATGGGCAAGACTGCTGTGGTAGCTTTTTTTGAGCACAGCCTACGCACTGTGGATACGGCGCGTGATGCCGGTGTCGATGCGTACCTTCCGCAGGGTTTGGACATGCCGAAGCAGTTCGACCCTGACTCAGGGCAGGCCTGGACACGGGATCAGCAAACGTATGTGATGCATGAAATCCGCACCCGGGCGACCAATGAGCGAGACCGGATAATTAAGTCAAAAAAAAGCGAAGGTTAACCCTTCGCTTTTTTATTGATTTATTTGCCTAGCACAAATTCTTCAATCACTTTCGCCACACCGTCGTTGTCGTTGGTGTCGGTGACATGGTTGGCAATAGCTTTGATATCGTCGGTGGCATTGCCCATTGCAACGCCCAGACCGGCATATTTGATCATGTGGTGATCGTTGCCTGCATCACCCATACAAATGACTTCGCTGGCATCCAGACCCAAATGCTCGGCTAGCATAGCAACGCCAGTGCCTTTGTTGCTGTTCGGGTTCATCAGCTCAAGGAAGAATGGGGCACTTTGTACCACAGTGTACTGGGTGTATAGGCTCTCTGGCAGTTGGTTGATTGCTGCGGTAAGCACCTCAGGGTCGGCAACCATCATGACTTTGATCACTTCCTCATCATCAGCCAACTCGGCAAAGTCTAGGACTGTGGTAGGTACACCGTTAATGACTGATTCATGCTCGGTGTACGGGTTGTTTTCTGGAGTGATAAGGCCACGCTCAGGAGTGAATGCGTGAATGAAAGTCCCGAAGTCGCTTGCAAGGCTAGCGATGTTCTTGGCGTCACGGCCTGTCATGATTTGCTTGCGGATCACCGTTTTGCTTTCAACGCGCTGTACCAGGGATGCGTTGTAGCTCAGGACATAATCATTTTCACCAGTCATACCCAGTTCATCGAGGTACTTAGTCATTCCTTCTAGCGGGCGGCCAGAAGCCAGCACGACTTGCACGCCGTTATCTCGCGCGGCCTGAATAGCCTGTTTAGTTCGAGGAGAAATAGCTTTCTGCGAGTTAAGCAGTGTGCCGTCCATATCAAGGGCAACCAGTTTATACATTGACTTGTCCAATCAGTGAGAAATTTTAGAACCTGCATAGTAATCAATTTTTGTGATCAACTCGACATCCTTTGATGATGTTGTTGTGACATTTCAAACTTGGTTTGATGTGTGTCAACCGGTTGTCCTCCACACCTGATAGTAAAGGTCAAAGACACAAATTGTTACTTTTATGGAAATGGAATTAAGGTATAAGTTTTTGAAACTAATCACAAAAATGCCTTATTGATACCTTGCTTTCTAACATGTATTAAGTGGTTGTTTTGTTTGGTTATATTGCTATTAATACCCAATATATGTGTGAAACTATCAAACAATGAACGGTTATTTGTGGCTTTTCTCACTGTTTAATTCGCATGGCGAATTTAATATTTCGGCATCCAACAAGGGGGGAGTGAGAAGGTATCCAGCCCTACCCCAAATCCATGCTGGGTATCTGCCCCGATAAATAATGATGAGTATGTCTGAGGAATGATCATGAAAAAAACGATCTTGTCTGCTTTGGTAGCCGGAGCCATGTTGTCGCCAGCAGTGAATGCTGCAGCCCCGAATACCGATTTGAATCTAATGCCTTACCCGCACTCTGTAGAGCTTCGTGAAGGCAAGGTCGAAATTAATGGTGACTTTAAGGTATTCATCAAGGGTTACCAGTCGGATCGCGTAGCTTTTACCGCCAAGCGACTGCTTAAACGCCTTGAGCGCCAGACCGGTGTCCCTATGCTAAATCCCTATGTAGATAGCGAAGACAAAGCGACACTGGTTATCGATATCGAACAGGCGCCGAAAACTGAAGTACAAACGATTGAAGCAGACGAGTCATACACACTGACGGCAAAGAACGGCAAAATTGTCCTGTCCTCCGAGCGTCCTTATGGTGCTATCCGCGGTATCGAGACCCTGCTTCAGCTAGTTGAAACCGACGCGACGGGTTACTTCGTACCGGAAGTTACCATTGAAGACACACCGCGCTTCCCTTGGCGTGGCGTGTCTTACGATACCTCGCGCCACTTCGTGGAAATTGATGTGATCAAGCGCCAGCTAGATGCAATGGCCTCGGCGAAGATGAACATTTTCCACTGGCACATCTGGGATGATCAGGCAATCCGTATTCAGCTAGATAGCTATCCGAAACTTTGGCAGATGACGTCTGACGGTGACTACTACACCAAAGACGAAATTCGTGGGGTCGTCGAGTATGCCCGCAACCTTGGTATCCGCGTGATCCCTGAAATATCCCTGCCAGGCCACGCTTCGGCAGTCGCTCATGCTTATCCGGAGCTGATGTCTGGTGGTGAAGGGCAAAGCTACCCGCACCAACGTGAGTGGGGTGTGTTTGTTCCTCTGATGGACCCGACCAACCCAGAACTTTACACCTTCTTGGGTAAAGTGTTTGACGAAGTGATTGAACTGTTCCCGGATGAGTATTTCCACATTGGCGGTGATGAGCCGAATTACTCTCAGTGGACAGAAAATGAAAGTATTCAGGCTTACATCAAAGAGAAGGGCCTAGACGGAAACCACGGCCTGCAATCTTACCTCAATGCCCGTGTTGAGAAGATGCTTGATGAGCGCGGTAAGAAGATGATTGGCTGGGATGAAATCTGGCATAAAGATCTGCCAACTTCCATCGTGATCCAGAGTTGGCGAGGGCATGACAGTATCGGTCGTGCCGCACAGGAAGGTTACCAAGGTATTCTTTCTACCGGTTATTACCTCGATCAGCCTCAGCCAACTAGTTACCACTACCGTAACGACCCAATGCCAACCGGTATCACGGTTGATGACAAGTTGCATGACGGTGAAAAGTTCGCCACGTACGAGTGGGAAAAACCGCGTACTAAGGGCGGACCGCGTAAAGGTCTGATCACCATTATTGAAGATAAGGATGGTAACTTCCGCGCCTTTACAGATTACAACGGCAAATCCCGTGAAGAGGTATACATTGTTGAATATGTGCCGGGTAAAGTGTTCCGCGGCCACTTTGACAACTTCATGTCTTACACCGAGTTCAACCTAGCATTTGATGGCCCAGAACTGGCCGAAACCAGCTACCAGTTGATTGGTAACGTTCGCTGGCCAACCACTGGCAAAATGATTGCCGGGACTGAGATGGAAGGTACGGTGATCCCTGAGCCGGATGGCGGTTACCCTGCTGATTTGACCGATGAAGAGCAGAAGCTGATTTTGGGTGGCGAAATTACGGCTTGGGCGGAGAACTATGACTCGATGACGGTTGAAAACCGCCTGTGGCCGCGTAGCTACGCTATTGCCGAGCGTTTCTGGTCGCCAGAAGAACTGACCGATGAAGACAGTATGTACCAGCGCATGGCAGCTATCGATAACTGGTCAGAAATCTCGCTTGGCCTTCAGCACCATAACAAAGCGATGATGATGTACAAGCGCCTGGCAAATGGCAGTGATGTCCAGCCTTTGGTGGCATTGGCAGAGTACACCGAGCCTGCACAGTACTATGCACGTAACTGGGAAAAATGGATCCAGACGCCTAACCACGGTGATCTGTACAACCAGTATGAGCGCCTGAACCGTTTTGTCGATGCACTACCAGTTGAGAGCCATGCGGTCTATGAAATGGAGACGTTGGCTGGTGAGTATGCCGATGGCAACAGTGAAGCGCTGACTGCGCTGAAAGCACATTACGCTAAGGTGTTGAGCGCAGCCCAAGACGCCAAGCCAATTCTTGCGGCCAATGTGGCATCGGTTGATAGTGTAGTGATTGCTGAGAAAACTATCGAGGTTGCACAAATGGGGCAGGCATTGATTGCCAAGTTGGAGCAGAATCAGTCTCTTAGCGAGCAAGAACAAAATGAATACCTAGCACAACTGCATAATGCAGCAAAAATATATGACGAAGCGATTGTTGCCATCGTCAAACCAACAGAAATGCTGGTAATGCAGCTTAGCAACACAAAATAACCACTCGTTATTCATCACATTGATAAACAATATAAAAGCGCGCCAGTGATGGCGCGCTTTTTGTTTTTGTTAGTCATTTTTACTTGAGGAAATCATTCGTTTTGGTGATAAAAGTGCGCAAGTAGCACTTTTGCAAAATATGATTGACATTGTATGCAAAATTATCGATATTTTATTCTTCATTTTTAAGCTGTAGATGAAGAATTATAATGAGCGATACAACATCGGACGTTGTCCAAAACAAAACCTGGAAAATGCCAGATACCCTGGTATTGATCTTCTTTATTGGCCTGTTGGCGACGGCAATCACCTATGTCGTACCTGCAGGTATGTTTGAAACCCAAGATATCTCCTATATTGCCGACGGCGCAGAAAAGACCCGTACCGTGCTTGATCCCGAGTCGTTTACCTACGCAACGGACGAGCAGGGCGAACTGGTCTATAACAGTGTTGGTTTGTTTGCCAGCGGTGGTGGCATTGGCCTGATGAACTTTGTGTTCGAAGGTTTGGTGTCCGGCTCTAAATGGGGTTCGGCCATCGGTGTTATCATGTTCATGCTGGTGATCGGCGGTGCTTTTGGCATCGTGATGCGTACCGGTACCATTGATAACGGTATCTTGCGCTTGATTGACCGGACCAAAGGCAGCGAATCCCTGTTTATCCCTGTGCTGTTTTCCCTGTTCTCACTGGGTGGTGCTGTATTTGGTATGGGTGAAGAGGCGGTGGCATTTGCCATTATCATTGCCCCGCTGATGGTCAGGATCGGTTATGACGGTATCACAACCGTTATGGTGACCTACGTCGCGACCCAGATTGGCTTTGCTGCATCATGGATGAACCCGTTTTCGGTTGCAGTCGCCCAGGGTATCGCTGGCGTTCCTGTTCTTTCGGGTGCCTCGGTCCGTATTGGCCTTTGGATCATGTTTACCATCATCGGTATCGCATTCACCATGTGGTACGCCAATGGCGTGAAGAAAGATCCGACCAAGTCATTTAGCCTAAAAGGCGATGTTCACTTTAAAAACCAAGAAGCCTCTGTGACATCATCCCGTTGGAACTTGGGTGATACCCTTGTCATGATCACTGTGGTTGCGACTATGGTGTGGGTGATTTGGGGCGTGGTAGCGCATGCCTGGTACATTCCTGAAATTGCTTCCCAGTTCTTCACCATGGGCTTTGTTGCCGGTTTGATTGGCGTTGTCTTCCGTCTAAACGGCATGACAGTCAATGATATGGCAGACGCGTTCAAAGAGGGCGCAAGCATTATGCTGGCACCGGCAATCTTGGTCGGTAGTGCGAAAGGTATCCTGCTTATCCTTGGTGGTGGCGGTGATGCGACCGAAGCCAGCGTTTTGAACTCTATCCTAAGCAGTGCTGGTAACGTTATCGGCTCGCTGCCGGAAGTAATGGCTGCCTGGTTGATGTATGTGTTCCAGTCAGTGTTCAACTTCTTTGTGACTTCTGGCTCTGGTCAGGCTGCACTAACCATGCCGCTGATGGCGCCACTAGCTGATTTGGCAGGTGTGACCCGTCAGGTTGCGGTACTGGCATTCCAGTTGGGTGATGGCTTTACCAACATCATCGTACCAACGTCAGCTTCTTTGATGGCAACACTGGGTGTGTGTCGCATTGACTGGGGTGACTGGGCGAAATTCGTATGGCGCTTCATTGTCCTGCTGTTTGTGCTGTCATCTGTCATTGTCGTGAGTGCACATGTGATGGGCTTTGCGTAATAGGCGATAAATCGATTAGAGTGAATGGGCAGGCAACTGCCCATTTTTTTGTAAATGACAAAATTCAATACCATGGGGATGGAGAGAATGGCGGAAATGAAGACCCGATACACCGATGATGTTTTACAGGGCCACCAAGTGATCACCCGGCTGGATGTCGACGAACTACCTGTAGGTTGCCACCGCTTTTGGTTCCGTCCCCAGGAAAACGGCATCGGTCAGAGCTGGCATTTACCGGTTGTGGTATATCGAGGTGAACAGACAGCCGATGCGCCCAAGGTCATGATAACGGCGGGGGTTCATGGCGATGAGCTAAACGGGGTGATCACCGCGCAGAAAATCATCCAACACCTTGCCGAGCAGGTGGTGGCGGGAACGGTGGTTATAGTCCCGACCGTCAATGTGTCTGGTATGCTGATGCACACCCGTGATTTTATTTTGTCCGACCCTGATGCGTCACCGACCAACTTGAACCGCATTTTCCCCGGCAACCCAGAAGGTGATGCGGCCCAGCGATACATTGCATCCATTTGGTATGACTTACTGGCTCCTAATGCGGATATCGCGGTAGACCTTCATACCCAGACACGTGGTGCAGCATACCCGCTTTATGTGTTTGCGGATTATCGTATTCCCCAAACCGTGAAAATGGCTCGACTGATGAACCCCGATTGTATTTTTGATGATCCGGGCGATGACGGTGTGTTGGAAACCGTATGGAACCGAAGTGGGGTGCCTTCCATAACTGTGGAAGTCGGCGCGGGGAAGGTCCTTCAGCCGGATATGATTGCCCGGTCTGTTGATGGTGTTATCAACATACTCAAATCTGAAGGTGTGCTCGAAGGGGGAGTCAGCCAGCCACAGTATGAATGCTATGAAGGCAAAAAAATCTTCACGGTAAGGGCGACCCTAGGTGGCTTTGCATTGCCACAGGTAGAGATTGGCGATCGCGTTGAAATAGGCCATTTGGTTGCGGTGCAATACGATAGCTTTGGTGATGAGATACAACGCTATCACGCCCCGGCTAGCGGATATGTGCTGAGTGTAAACCTCGACCCGATGCGAGAGCCGGGTACCTTGTTAGTGCGTTTGATCCAATAACTCACTAAAGGCATTCTGCTAAATGCCACCGCCAGCCGAATCTTGGGCTGTACGGTGGCGTTTTGCTATGTGAGGGTTAAACGGCAAAAGGTTGTAGTCGCAAATGGTGAACCTCGCTTTTTTGCACATTGCTGCTTAGTGATTTCAGCGATGCGATAAGCAGTTTTAAGGATGTCAGAAGCCTATAACTGGCATCGACATCCTCCACATTGAGAGCAAATTGCAATACTGACTCTCTATCTAGCCCGATTAAGTAATGCTGGAGTTCACCCAATAAATCATCAAGTTGCTGCTGGTGGGCTGTCAATGCCTCACTGATGATTGATTCTTCTAATATACCTGCCAGCGAATTCATAATCTTTGCAACCAGCACCTCTATAGCTTTTGAGCGGGTGGAGAGTTGCCAACGTTGGTGGTTGTCTTTAAACGCCCAATAGAGCAGGCAGGCTTTGTATGCGCTATTGATCAGCTCGCTGACTTTCTTAGCATCCACTTCGGGGTAGGTGGCCCAGTTTATTCTACTTGCCGCATTCTCTGCCATTGCGACCGAGCGAAGCGGATCAGGATAAAACTGGAAGGACTTGCTAGGGGCGCAGTGTCTATCCATTGCGTGTTTTAGACCGCTGCGCAATCGCCCCAACTCCCGTAAAAAGGTAGACTCCGGTGTATTGGGGAACACCAAATGGTTGATGAAGAAAACAATCAACATTACAACAATGATGAGGATCAACTGCAGGAGGGCTAGTTGGATATCGTACACGGGTGTCAATTGCATCGCCCCACTTGTCATCATTATTAACAGCTGGCTACCAAGCATGCGCTGAAGTACCTGTTGTGGTTGGTTCAACAGGTACCAAATGCCAAAGGCGTTAACGAAATAAAAGGCTGCAAGTTGCCAGAGTTCGGTCAGCATAGGCATTAGCAGGACATATTGGGCAAGGACGAACAATGACCAGCCGAGCATGGAAAACAGCAGGGTCTTGACGTTGGCAAAGGGCAATGACAAAACCACGGTACTGAGTATGGCACCGAGCAGTACGATCATAGCACCGCCGGGCATAGGTATCAGTAGCCATAAAGCGATACATACCCAAATCACCAGGAAGGCCTTCAATGCTGCAATAGCGCTGTCTGGGCGAAATACCCATTTCTCCTTGTAACGGCGCTCTTTACTTGTCTTTTTTGAGTTGGTCGTCCCAGTCAAGTCGGAAAGGGCCTCTACTATGTCAAACTGCAGTTGGTCCAACTCAGTAAGAAGTGTGCCTAAAATCAGGGTTGCGCCATGTTGATTTTGGTTGTTTACACCATGCTGTGATGAATTCAGTAAAGACACCTGACAAGGCATTGCCTGAATACCTATTGTTCCGTTTTTCGGCTTATTATCAAGTATCGCCAAGGCGGTATGTGCCCTTTGGCTTAGCCTATCTATTAAGGATGCCAATACGGCTGTTTGCCCCGGTGTTACTTTCTCTTTTATTTGGTCATTGAGTTCTGCCAAGTGGCCACATAGCAAAGCCCATTGATTTAGCTGCCTAAGTAAGGCTTGCCACTTGGCGTAATCCTGAGTGATGTGATAGCTGTCGGCACTGGCCGCGTAGATTAAGTCTTCCAAGCGGGTTAATTGCCTAAGGCTATCACCCAGATTGAGCTCCTTGGTAAAGCTTCCCTGTTCAGCAAGCTCGTCTTTGGCAACTTGAAGCTGTTTGATTTGATTATCGAAGTAAAGCTGTAGGGTTGAAATAACCACTGTTCGGCTGGAGCTTGGCCACAATAGGCTGAAGACCAGAGTAAAGCAGAGGATACCGAGAACGGTTTCCTGAACCCGTAACACGGCCATCGAGAAGGTGAGTTCTGGTAGTAGCTTGCCCATGACTAACACCAATGAGCACACCATCAGGCAGATAGTCCACATATAACCACTTCGTGGGTTTCCTTGCAGATAGACACAAAGGGCAGCAAAAAGACTGTAGCCAAGCAGGAACGGCAAAGGTTGCTGGGCAAAACTTGCCACCAGAATAAAAGCTGCCATGACCCCGATTAAGGTACCCACAAGGCGGTGGCGGCCTTTTTTCAACGAGTGCCCCGAGGTTTCTGTTGCTGCCATAACGACGACAGCGAAGCCTGCCCAATAGGGACGTTCCCAGCCTAGCCATAGCGCACTGACTATGGCCAAAGTCAGGGCAATAGCCACTTTTAGCGGCAATATACAACGTGGGTTGAGCATGGCAAGTCCTTACAATGCAGTTTGACGGTGCGATTTGTTGATCATGATTGAAGCGGTAGCCCCGACCCGTAACTGTATTGGTTCCGGAACGTTATCAAGCGCAACTCTGACCGGTATTCGTTGTGCAAGACGGATCCATTGGAAATTGGGATTGACGTTAGGCAATAGAGAAACGCCGGTGCTGCCATCTTGATGGGCGATTCCGTAACCGATACTTTCGACCGTGCCCTGAAGCGGGTGATCGCCATAGGCCATCAAAGTGACAACGGCTTGCTCTCCGAGTGCAACATCATGGATGTCAGTTTCCTTGAAGAAACCTTCAATCCAGAAACTGTTTTTATCGACAAGGGCAACGACCGGTTGGTTGGCTACCACCTGGCTACCCATTCTCAACGTAAGATTGGTAATAAATCCGTCTACCGGCGCGGTCACTTTAGTAAAACTGAGGTTGAGTTCGGCTTCTTCTAAAGCAGCTTTGGCGACCATGACGCCAGCTTGGGCTGATTCGACAGCATTGTTTAGCTGGCTGAGTGACAGTTGCGAAATAGAGCCCGGCTGGCGGCGAGATAGGGAGTGGCCGCGTTTGGCTTCATCTTGGGCTTTTTTCAATAGAGCTTGTGCTTGACTGAGGCTGGCATGGGCTTTAGCTAGTGCCGCTTTGTAAGTACGTGGGTCGATTTCAAACAGTAAGTCACCGGCTTTCACTTCACTGTTGTCATGGATAGCCAGATTAATAATTGGTCCGGTAACACGTGGGGTCACTTGAATAACCTGAGCGCGGATCTGGCCATCACGGGTCCAAGGGTTTTGTAGATATTGCTGATATTTCCAACCAATGGCGGCAATGGCCAATAGCACCAGGCAAAAGGTGACGCTTAAACGTTTGAACAAAGTAAGCTCCGAAGAAATCAAGAAGGAAAAACGTAAGTACCGACAACAACGGTGTAAATAACCGCTAGTGATAGCTCGACTAACGGTGGGCTGGCGACATGACGAAACCAACGAAGTCGGTTTAATATCCGGACTGTTAAGGACGTGCATATCAAGCCTAACAGGGCGGCGACCAGCAATGGGGGAAGGTAGAGATCGCCAAAGGCAATTTCATGGGGAACGGCAAACGACACAGTTTTTCTCTTGTTGGTCAAAAAGCGATGGAGCATGTTATTGCTTATCGCATTGGCGATAAATCGTTGAAAAGGGAATACAATCGAAACTCTTGGTTTCTAATGTTGATTAAAATAGAATCTAAAGATTGTTAATCATGGAGTAAGCTGTTGGACCGCTTAACCAGTATTGAGATTTTTGTACGGGCTGTAGAGCTGGGCTCGTTTGCCGCGGTTGCTGAAGAGCGCGGGATCAGCGCCCAGATGGTGGGAAAACATGTCAGGGGGTTAGAGAACACGATTGGTGCCAAGCTATTAGCGAAATCCACCCGGTTTCAAAGCCTGACGGCTGCGGGGGAGCAGTATTACCAAAGGTGCTTGGTGGTGCTGGATGAGTTAAAGGCCGCCCAAGAAGATATCTACCGCAGTATGAGTGAACCCAGCGGCAGTTTGAAAATAGCCACCGGGGTGAATTTCGGCATCAAAGCGTTGGCGCCTATTCTTGCCAGGTTCCAGTTGCAATACCCCAAGCTCGACATTGACCTGACTCTGGATAACAACCCACCGGATATGCAAAAAGGAGGCTACGACGTTATTTTCCGAGAGCGTTTGGAGGGGTATGACTATCTAGTCGCCACTAAACTGCGCAGCTATCCGATGATTGCCTGTGCGTCACCAGCCTACCTCAAACGATACGGCACACCACAGCACCCTGACGATCTGGAGCAACATCAATGCCTGCAAAGCAATCTATCGCAGGCTCCATACAAGTGGCGTTTCTTCGACGGTCAGAAAATCGCAACACCAAAGGTGAGTTCCCGTTTTACCATGAACAGCGGGCAGGCTATGTTGGCAGCTGCATTGGAAGGGGCTGGTATTACCCTGCAACCAACATTTCAAGTCAGTGAGGCATTGGCCGATGGCGCGTTGCTGCCTATATTGCAGGACTATAGCCTGCCCGAGGTAGAGCTATACATGCTCTACCGGCCTTCCCTTCGGAATACGGCAAGGTTGACGGCGTTGCAGGCATTTGTCCGTGAGTCTATGGAGAGTCATTCTGATGATTAAATCGAAAACGGAAGAATTGGAAGTCTTTTTGGCCGTTATAGATTGCGGCGGCTTCTCTGCTGCCGCCAACCAGCTTGAAATGCAGGTAGCCAAAGTATCTCGTTTGGTCGCGAATCTGGAAAAGACTATGGGTTGCAGCTTGCTGCACCGCACGACCCGCCGGGTTGAGCCAACCCATGAAGGTTTGATGTTCGCACAGAGCGTCAGGGCTGGGCTGATGTTGATCCAAGACGCACAGGAAAGGTTGAGTTCGCAGCAATCATCACCAAAAGGCAGGTTGAGAATCGATGCAGCCAGCAGTGTTATGACTCATCAGATTGTCCCGCTTATTAAACCCTTTCAGGCGGCTTACCCCGATATCGAAGTCGAATTGGCGACCAATGAAAGTATTATCGATCTGTTAGAGAAGCGAACCGATGTCGCAATAAGGGTCGGTACACTCAAAGACTCCAATTTGCACGCGAGAGTGCTTGGGCAAAGCCCTCTGAGGCTGGTGGCCTCGCCTGACTATATTGCACAAAATGGAGAGCCAAATAATATCGAGTCGCTATTATCACACCAGCTTATAGGTTTCTCGGGTCAACCACATCTCAACAAATGGCCCGTTTTTAACGAAGTACTGGATCCTACATTTTCTACATTGGCGACCAGCGGCGAAATTATCCGTCAGTTGTGTCTGGCTGGAATGGGTATCACTTTGCTGTCTCAGTTTACGGTAGGAAAAGATATTGCCGAGGGGCGGTTGGTGAGTCTTTGTGATGGCCTAATTGCGTCCCCACACCCACGAGAGTCAGTGCAGGCGGTGTACTATCAAAATTCTGCCCCTTCGCCACGGATAACCGCTTTCTTGGACTTTATCCAATCAAGACTTACTTTGTAATTCATATGATTAGGTGAATTAAGCCTGCTCTCAACTCAGGCTTGTTGACTGTCATACTTTCTTAAAAAATGAGAAGGTGTTTTGTGAATTATTGTCTTTTTTGATGGTAATAATGGCGTAAACTAGTATTCAGTTTTTCAGACATCAGAGAATTTAACGATGACAATTGCAATGCCGGTTCTTGGAGCAGGGACTTTCCGCCTGAAAGGTGAAGACGCGTATAACTCAGTGACGATGGCACTTGAAGCGGGTTACCGTCACATTGATACGGCACAGATCTACGGCAATGAAAAAGAAGTGGGTGCTGCCATTGCCGACTCAGGTATTGCTCGTAGTGAGATCTTTCTGACCACTAAAATCTGGATGGACAAATTTGGTAAAGAGGCTTTCTTGCCAAGCATTCGCCAAAGCCTAGCTGATTTGCAGGTTGAATATGTAGACCTGCTGCTGATCCACTGGCCGTTGAAAAACGAAGAAGTGGCCATGTCAGATTACCTAGCAAGCCTTAAAGAAGTGAAAGAGTTGGGAATGGCCAAGCAAATTGGCATCTCAAATTTCACTGTTGCCCAGATGCAGCAGGCGATTGATATTTTGGGTGCAGAGGCTATCTATACCAACCAGGTTGAAGTTCACCCTTACCTGCAAAACCGCAAAGTTGTCGACTTCTGTCGTGAAAATGGAATCATCGTGACGGGTTACATGCCATTTGCTTATGGCGATGTACTTAAGGATGAAACTATTGCTCGTATTGCTGAAAAGCACCAAGCAACAACGGCTCAGACGGTACTAGCCTGGATGCGCCAGAACGAGTTTGTGACGATTCCATCTTCAACCAAGCGTGCCAATATCGAGAGCAACCTTAAGGCTTCAGAGGTGGTGCTGGATGAAGCTGATATGGCGGCTATTGCTGAGCTAGATCGTAACCATCGTTTGGCAAATCCTGACTTTGCCCCAGAGTGGGATTGATTTCGATTCCATTTGCCTAAGTCATTACAGACAGGTCTCTCAAGCCAGCAGTTTATCTGCTGGCTTTTTTTAGGCTAAGTATTGGCTAAAGCGGGTAGCGACAAGGTTACTGGACAATTATCGAGGCTGGTGTTTTGAAGAGCTGTTCTGGAATCACAGAAAGCCAGCCATTACAGCGGGCATATTCGATCAAAGTCGCACGATTAGTCACACCCACATCTGCAAACCGTGCAATTAAATTGGAGATTTGTTTTTCGACTGCCTTCGGTGTTCGGTGAATCAATTGTGCAATTTGCTTTGTCTGACGGCCACGCAACAGCCAAAACAGGACGATTTCCTGTGACGGTGTAAGCTGCATACACTCAGGCTTGACGGTGCTGAAAGACGTATTTGTGCTGTTAAGCGCCATGATTTCTGCAAAAGACGCCAGATTGACTAACTCCCTTAAGTTGGTCGCGCTAAATTGGATACCCCAAGGCTCTCCATTGATGATCACGGGGCGTTTTTCGAAAGTATAAGCATCAAAACCATGAGCATATTTATGCACATCTATGGTTATTACTGTCTTGTTTTCTGATATCGCCTGTCTATCTTGCTGTACAAAGTCAGATGCAAATTGGGCTGTATCACATGGTAGATCACGATCAGTGAGGCCTTCTATATCACATGGTGCATTGACTAAGTCACGGTAGGCTTTGTTGGCAAAGGCGAAAATGCCATCCTTAGACTTCAATCCTGCAGGATACGGGCTGTGCTCTAGCATGTGAATCAGAACGGATAAATATGTATTTTGGTCTATGTTCACACGCGCATTTTATCACTCCGATCAAGGAAGGGAAGTAGGAGAAATCCCCCTTTTTGAGTAGTTTGTCATTAGAAGCAATCACCAGCTTCTATATCCACAGGTATCAATATGGAATCGTACGCCGCTGTATAGGCCTAGCCCCATATTGTTTTTCCTGCCGACTTTGTTATAAACGCCCATAAGGATTTTGTGGAGCTCAGTACGGGAGATGTTCCTGATCGGTACCATGTCAAGCGCACAGAAATCTAAGTGAGAGCTGCGAGGCGCGCCACCGGCATGTTGGTTGTATTCTTTGCTACGGTCACCAGAGACTGGGATAAGCAAACCGGTTTTTGGCATGACGTGCTCTTGAACGAACAGTAAGGTCCGCACCATATTATCCCAGTTCTTTTTGTCAGGTAGGTTGAAAACCGTGGTGTTGCTCAGCCTCCAATCTGTACCTTGTAGCAGAATGAGGTGAAGAGGTATGCCTTCTTTGACTCCATTATCCAGAAAATATTTATAACCTTCTTGAATCTCCTTTTCTTTCCTGTTCATCAGCACCCAACCACGGAATGCTGCCAGAGTAGGGACTTTAAAACCTTGCACCTCAACGACTAAATCACTGTAGTCAAAGTCGGTGTGTACTTCGTAAAGCTTTGATAGATCAACGGCTTCTGCTTGGCTTGCGCTCGAAAAGCCCAACAATAGCGACAACATTATCCACTTCATCTTACATCCTGAATTGGTATTGATGGGATATACATCGACATATTCGTTTAAGTGTAGGTGATTTGACTGAGCGGGTTTTAGTCGTTTCTTAAGCTGTCATTTGTAATTTTCTATGAAAATCTGTCTTAAATGGTGAGATAAAAAAGTCATTGCCGATTAATCTGTTAAAATTAGTTAGGTAACTCTGTCGTAAAAAAGTCGCTTTTTGTTATTGCCTATGATCAAAAAAATACTTCTACTTTTGCTTTTTTCTACCATTGCCCAGGCTGGTACTGTTGAAGAACACATCGAAGATCTTGCTAGCGAAGTCTATACAAGGGCCTCATTGGACGGCCTAATGGATTATGCTTTGCTCAAAGAGGGTATCGAAGCCTATATGACCAAAGGGACGGGGGCTAATCCTAATTTGGTGATCATTGACTACCGAAGGCCTTCCAATGAAAAACGGTTCTATGTTGTCGATTTGGCCAATAAAAAGTTGAAGTACCATACCTATACTACCCATGGGATTGAGAGTGGTGGTGCAACGGCAGAGCGCTTTTCTAACACCGTCAACTCAAAGCAAACCTCTTTAGGCGTGTTTAAAACGGCTGAGACCTATTACGGGAAATACGGATACTCACTGCGTCTTGATGGCTTGTCTAAAGGGGTCAATGACAATGCCCGCCGGCGTCATATCGTGATCCATGGGGCGAAATATGCCTCACCAGACTTTTTAGCCGTTAATAACTTTATTGGTTGGAGTTGGGGATGTCCGGCGCTGCCGCCTGAAAAGAATCGTGAGATTATCGATTTAATTAAGGGGGGCAGCATCATTCTTGCCGCTAACGATGAAATGGTCGGGCAGGAATCTTCACCATCCTTGCTGGCGTCTAATACTTTTCATGAACCTTCAGATAGTGAAAACCGAATGGTGATCAGCCGCTAAATGTTTCGAGTTGCCAAGTTATTTGAGAAAAGCCGATGATGCATTCATCGGCTTTTTTGTTGAATTAAAGTGCGTGGTTATTCGTTCTCTTTAATGTTTTATGCCCTGTTAAGGAATGCTGAATAAAGGATTCAGGACAATCAACTAGACGGTTCTGCCGAAAGTCTGGATATTCTAACCACAGGCAACAAAACAGCAGTGAAGCAAAACACTGCGTAAATTATATTATTTAACAGAGAGATACGAATATGGCTTTTAATCTACGTCACCGTAATTTCCTACGTTTATTGGATTTCACTGGCAAAGAAATTGAGCACCTGATCGGCCTTGCGCAAGATTTGAAAAAAGCAAAGTACAGTGGTACTGAGCAACCAAGATTGAGCGGCAAGAACATCGCCCTGATCTTTGAAAAAACGTCCACCCGTACCCGTTGTGCATTTGAAGTGGCGGCGTATGACCAGGGCGCGAACGTCACATACATTGGTAGCGGCTCACAAATGGGCCACAAAGAAAGCGCCAAAGATACAGCTCGTGTGCTGGGACGCTTCTACGATGGTATCGAGTTCCGTGGTTATGATCAGAAGGTTGTGGAAACCTTGGGTGAGTTTGCCGGGGTACCGGTCTGGAATGGCCTTACCGACCAATGGCATCCAACCCAGATCATCGCTGACTGGATGACTATGATTGAACACGGTAACGGCAAGCACCTTAACGAGATGAAGTTGGCCTACATGGGCGATGCTAAGAACAACATGGGTAACTCATTAATGGTCGGTGCTGCGAAAGTGGGCATGGAAATCCGTTTGGTTGGCCCGAAAGAATACTGGCCAGAGCCTGAGTTAGTTGCCGAGTGTAATGAACTGTGTGAAATCTCCGGCGGTAAGATTGTCATCACTGACAACGTTCAAGAAGGTGTGGCAGGTGTCGATTTCATATACGGCGATGTATGGGTGTCTATGGGTGAGCCTGCAGAACTATGGGCCCAGCGCGTTCACGACCTGTCCCCTTACCAGGTCAATATGGACGTCATCAAGATGACCAATAACCCAGATGTGAAATACATGCACTGCCTACCAGCATTCCACAACAGTGAAACTACGGTGGGTAAAGAAATCTCAGAGCGTTTCTACCTAGAAGGTCTAGAGGTGACAGAAGATGTATTCGAGTCACCTTACAACATCTGCTTCGATGAGGCCGAAAACCGCATGCATGCGATCAAAGCCATCATGGTAGCGACTCTGGGTGATTAATCTAGTCAGTAGACTTTAAGACCTTGAATCCTGCAACTTGAAGTCTTGGGTGAAAAAAAGGGAGGCGAAGCGCCTCCCTTTTCTTTTATAGCTATGAAGTTACAGCGCAGCCTCTAGGATCGCTCGGCTGTCATTGATCGTGATGTTACCTCGCTCACCCAATGCTTTCATACCATGCTTTTCAAGGCTGGCAACCAGAGTGTCGATGTCAGCATTACCCAACTCGACATCACTTAGGCTGGTTGGTACTTCCATCTGCTTGAAGAAGGCGATAGTTTGGGCAATTGCTTGGTCGATACGCTCGTCGTTTGTACCTTCAGTGATACCAAATACACGCTCTGCGTACTGCAGCAATTTGCCTTCTTTGTCTTCACGGCGCTCTTTCATCACTGCTGGCAGAACAATGCTAAGCGTGCGAGCATGGTCGATACCGTAGTTACCGGTTAGCTCATGGCCAATCATGTGAGTGGTCCAGTCTTGCGGTACACCGACACCAATCAAACCATTTAGAGCTTGGGTTGCGGTCCACATGATGTTGGCACGCACATCGATATCATCAGGAGTCGCTAGGGCTTTCGGCCCTTCTTCGATAAGGTTCAGAAGCAAACCTTCGGCAAAGCGGTCCTGAACCTTGGCATTGGCCGGGAAGGTCAGGTATTGCTCCATGACATGAACATAGGCATCAACTACACCATTCGCTACCTGACGAGGAGAAAGGCTAAGCGTAGTTGTTGGGTCTAGTACTGCAAACAATGGCTGTACTTTTGGTGTCATGAAAGCCAGTTTGTCTTTACCGCGAGAAACAACAGAGCCCATGTTGCTCTCAGAGCCTGTTGCAGGAAGAGTCAATACACATGCAAGTGGTAGGGCACTTTCTACAGGGTGCTGTTGGGCAAGGATATTCCATGGGTCTTCGCCTTGGTAAGCAGCAGCTGCAGCGATGAACTTAGTGCCATCGATAACCGAACCGCCACCGACTGCAAGTAGGTAGTCAAAGCCTTCAGCTTTGATTTTTTCAACCGCTTTCATTAGCGTGTCGTACTGAGGGTTTGGTTCTACACCCGCAAACTCGCCCCAGTTATGCTCACTTAGCGCTGCTTTGACTTGATCATATACACCGTTTTTCTTGATAGAACCGCCACCGTAGATGACCAAGACCTTTTTGTCTTGTGGGATATCGTTGGCAATGGCTGCGATTTGGCCTTCACCAAAATGGATACGGGTAGGGTTCTGGTAAGTAAACTTGTCCATGAAGTATCTCCAGTGTTTATTGTATGTGTCGCTATATGATGAACACAGTCTATGCCAATGCTCCCTAAATAGTGATGCTCAAAACTGTTTAATACTTGCCTAAATCTACTTTTTGACTGATATTGTCGTCGGGAATATATGGTAGGATAGCTTTCTGCTGATTGTTCTCCAGCACTGGCTTTTCGCGTTAAGTCGCGTTCTGCTCTGTGCCCAAAGGCAAATCATTCATTTTAATCTTAGGGTAGGTGAGATGGTATCCGTCGTAGACTCCGCGTCTAAAAAGTGTGTACAGAAAGGGGAAGATCTTTGTACTTACTATGGTTTAGCTGATAGTTCAGGTATTGTTGACCTTCCTATACCGGGTATTCGGCTATTTAGGATCAAGCAGTACCATAAGATGACACCGCAGATGTATCAGCAAGGGGTTGTGGTGATTCTGCAAGGGAATAAAGTGGGCCACCTCAATGATTACCGCTTTGATTACGATACAAACCATTGCCTGATTGTTGCAACACCTTACCCTATAGCATGTGAAACTTTTGCTTCACCGGAAGAGCCGTTGATTGGGTTGGATATCGATTTTGATCTCACCATCATTCAAGAGCTTGTTGATACCTTGGAGCAGCACCAGCACAGCGAAATGGCCCCCTCGCCGGATAATGGGCGTGGTGTTGCAGTCACTCAAATTACACCTGACATACGAGATTGTATCTGCCGGCTTTTGGGCTGCTTGAAAGATCCGTTAGATGCCAAAGTGCTGGGCAAGCAGTTGTTGCGAGAGTTTTACTTCCAACTGCTCAAAAGCGATCAGGGCCATTTACTTGCACAATACTGTAAGCAAGACAGCGCATTGTCGCGGGTTTCCCGGGTGATCACCCATGTCCAATCACACTATGATCAAAAGCTGGCGATAAATGATTTGGCGGATATGGCTGGAATGAGTGTGTCGGCGTTCCACCGTGCCTTCAAACAGGTGGTAACTGATCCCCCTTTGCAGTACATCAAGAAGATCCGCCTCAACAAGGCTAAAACCATGATGTCGCAAGACGGTATGCCTGCCAATATTGCGGCCTTGAAAGTAGGCTATGAGAGTCCAACCCAGTTTAGCCGCGAATTCAAACGCTACTTTGGCGTACCACCAAGTAAGGCGTCACATATAGGACTTTCTTGATATTGTTAAGTCTTTTCTTGTGTTCTGACATAGAAAATTACAAATAAAACAGTGTTTTCTATTTTAAGGTTTCGTTCAGCTTTATTGTGTACAGTGTTCATTATTGAAAGGGCAGCAACCATAACTGCACCTAATAACTAGAAACCAAGAATTAGCTTGGCTTTACAAACACTGCATCAAGGAAATTACACATGAAAAAGCTAGTAGTAGCGTCAACCCTTATTCTTTCTACTCTTGCGGCTACACCTGTATTGGCAAACAACACTGACTGGTTTGTCGGTGGTGGTATTGGCTACCAGAATGACAAAATAGAAAGGAGTGGCCAACTATATTCGAACAAGAATGTTGAAGATGCTTCCTACCAGTTCCGTGGCGGTGCCATCATCAACGACCAGCACCGATTCACGGCGACATACAGCTATTACGAAAGTGAGTTTGATGGATTTTTCGCTAATGATTATACCCAGAACATGTACCTTGCTTCGTATGATTACTTGATCCCTGTTCATCAAAAGGTAAACCTGTTTGCGGGTGCTACGATGGGTTACTCTGATACCAAGATCAAAAATACTCTGAGCAGCAACAGCTCAACAGATTTTGTATGGGGTGGCCAAGTAGGTGCACAATACAAGTTGAGCAATAATCTATCAACAGACCTTACTTACCGTTACCTAGATCAAGACTATCAAAAAGGTGTGAATAAAATTGATTACACCCAACAGGTCGTTTGGTCTGTTGATTACAAATTTTAATTTAAGCTGAATAAATATTAAAAAGAGGACTTGCTGTCCTCTTTTTTTTATTTCAAAAATTAATGTCAAAATATTCAGCTTATGTTTTGTTTGTTATTTAATTCTTTTAATAACAGTGGTTTGTGTGTTTTCTCTTTGGTTTTTCTGAGTGTAAATTAATCATTGCTGCTTATTTTGATTGATTTATGGTGTCTTTTTAAGATTTCTTATTGAGCACATACATTATTTGTTCAGCATTTGTTAAGTTAAAAAACAATGTTTTATATCTTAAGTTTCCATTCAGTAAATAGGCGTATATTGATTGGCGAACAGAACAAATTATATAAGACTTATCCGGCACATTAGATAAGAACAATTAATGAAGCTTGGGAGTCCAAGGAGACATACATGAAAAAGATCACAGCAATCTCAACTTTGGCACTAGCAGTAATGGCAGCATCTCCAGCGTTCGCCGCTGACACACAGTGGTTTGTGGGTGGTGGTGTTGGTTACCAAGAAGATAATGTAAAAGGTGCTAATGCCCAAAACGGTGAAGATGCAACTTACCAGTTACGTGGTGGTGCTATCATGAACGACCATCACCGTGTGATGGGTACTTACAGTTACATGGACAAGTCATCACAGAACATGTTCTTGGCTTCTTATGATTACCTAATGCCTGTGCACCAAAATGTAAACCTATTTGCAGGTGTTTCTGCGGGTGTGGCTGATAACAAGATCAGCGGCAGCAGCTCGACAGATTTCGTTTGGGGTGGTCAAGTTGGTGCGATGTATGAAATCAATGATAATTGGTCAACAGATTTGACGTACCGCTACCTAGATCAGGATTACAGCAAAAACGATACGAAGATCGACTACTCACAACAAGTAGTATGGTCGGTTGATTACCGTTTCTAATTGATCTGCTTGTAAAAACTAAGCCTAATTAACTGAAGGGGAAAGTGTATGCTTTCCCCTTTTCTTGTTTTAATCCATCAAGCTTTAACCGTAGCAGTGAGATAAATTCACTGTCTTGTTTACATGGATACTGCTATAACTAATTGTATTAGATTAAATAAGTCAGGATTCAAGGATGAAGATAAAACTGGTTGGGTTACTAATGGGAAGCATGTTGGCAACGCCTGCTGTCGCTACCCAATTGGAAGGTGGCACATGGTTATGCCAGCGGCCGGATACCCCAGAAAACATGTGGGAAACCACATCATATACGTTCAAGCCTGACGGTACGATTCAGTCTGAAGAGTGGCTGAGGCGTTCTGAAAACAATCAAATTCAATTGGAATTCAAGCTGGCAGTTGATTATAGCTTCTACCATAACGGGCTAGATTATGTGCTAAAGCCTGTTCACCTATCGCGGGATATTGTGGTGGACAAAAACAATGTGAATCCTTTTGATAGTGACGCAAGACGCGATTTACTTGGTTACCGGATCTTTTTCCAACCACAGTTTGAAAGTGATAACCGTGCTGAGTTTGTGATGCGCCACCATATTACCCCTGACCAGCGCTTTACCCTCAACTGTTCCCGACAAACATAGTCCTATGACGTACCCCATACCCAAGTTATCGCAATCTCTTGGGTATCCCTTCTAATAGCAACAAGCTAATTTGGTTTTTGCCGGCTCCGTTCTTGTAGCTTCTCCTTATATTGGGTGGGTGTTTGTCCCCGCTGACGTTGAAAAGCCTTGCTGAAACTCTGAACATTTTTATAGCCGAGCTCTTTGGCTATTTCAGAAATACTAAGATCAGCCTGCATGTATTTGATTGCTTGGTTACAGAGTACATAGCTGGTTATCGAACTGAAGCTCCATCCAAAATGGTGGAGGCGGCGTTGAAGCTGTTGCCGAGATAAGCCGAACTTGTCGGCAACAAAGTCTAAGCTTGGGTAGCCATAGAAGCGGGAATAATTGATCATCTCATACATCATTTTCGCTGCATCATGAGGCTGGGGCATATTGAGAAATTCATCTAGCTCCAGGTTGGTCAGCATCATAGGGCGTGACAATTCAAATGGGAAAGTATTTTCATGCTCAAGGACGGAGATATCCAGCCACACCCGAGTTAACGGTGCGTTCCAACGTATGTCTGCGCCAAAAAACTGCTCTAATTCTCCGTTACCACAAGGTGGCCCACTTAGCTCGACAGTCAGCGGGTGATAATTCCCCCCCATAAAATAGCGCAGGGTGTTAGTGAACATGATAGCCATGCGTAAGCTGTCTTGGAGGCGCCCCCGTCCTGATGAAAAATGGTTGTCATAAGTCCATTTGATGATTTTACCTGATAGTTCACCGTGAAAGGTTGCACCAGATTGCAAGCAGGACGTGCCGTAATTAATCCGGCGGAAAGTAAGAGCAAGCTCAGGCGTTGAGAGGAACCACTGTCCGAGTTTGTCCATGTTGTCAAAACTGATGTCTTTCGCCATTTTGCAAAGGTATGCCGGGTTACCAATCAGTTGCTCTAGTTGCTCCATTTTTTGGTTGAGATCCGAAAAGGGGACCAGCGTCATCGGCTCTTCAAGCAATTTGCGAGGTACGCCGATGTCACTAAGGGAGATCCCGTAATGTTTGTCCAAAGCACGGACAAAAGGTTGGAAGAAAATGGATCGGACAAAGGCTGCTTGAAATTGGGAATCAGGTAATGGCATAGCGTGCTTTTGCTCTTATGTGGTCTGAATATATTAAAACCTCTTCTATATTGATTTAATGTATCCAATCTTGTGATGCCTGTCACTGTTAGTTACATAATCTCACCAACAAAAATAAATTGAAAAAGCCGATAACAGTCAGTGTTTTGCCCTGAGATTGTTTGTTGGCGAAATGATTGTGCGTTAGTGAATTGGAGAACTGTTATGAGTCTCGTCAGCATGCCGTTTGTCGACAGTGGTGTCGACACTGCGCTTCATATTGTCGCCGCTGTGGTGTTATTTGGCTCCATTGCCGCTGCGGCATTTGGTTTTTGGCGCATTCATGAGCTGCCAATCCAAAAAGCCCATACGAAAGAGCATCACCAATTGGGATTGATAACCGCCTTGACCTGGATTGGCTTTATTTGGCATTGGGTATGGGTGGTAGCGGTGTTCATCGCTTTTGTTGATGGCGAACAAGCCTTGCGTCGTATCCGAGATATCTGGAAAGAAAAAGGGAGCCATCCACAGCCTCAACCTTCAGCTACTCAGCCTGCCGTCTCTGAGCCGGTGATCATGACTAAAGAGGAGGCAGAAAATGCTTGAGGGTTTGGCGGTATGGGCATTGTTTATTTACCTACTTCGACTTGTAGGGATGCCATGGAATAAAGTCACCAAGACTTTCTCTTATCTTGGCGGGGCGGGCTGGTTGGTTTTTGTCTGGATTGGGTTGATTACCTTTGCGCCAATGGATATGTCCGGTGGTTCGGTGGTGCAGTCCCCGCATATTCAGTTGCGTCCCGGTTCGACCAAAATTAAAGGCCATGTGGATGAGATATTCGTCCGCCCTAATGAAAAGGTGAAAAAAGGCCAGCTGGTTTACACCTTGGATGATGAGCAATACCAGATTGCGCTGAATAAAGCAGAGACCCAACTTGATTCAGCCAAGGTAGCTCTGTCTATTGCCAAGGAAGATGTACTGATTGCCAAGCAGAATCATAACGCGTCACTGAAAGACATTGAGATTGCACAGAACGAGATAGAGTCTGCCAAGGAAGATTTGGAGTGGAAGGAAACCACGCTGCGTCGCTATCAGGAACAAAACAGGGTGGTTAAACATACGATCACCGAAACCCAGATGGATGAGCAGCAGACGGCGGTGGATGTAGCAAGGGCCAAGCAAGTAACTTTGCAGTCTCAGTTGGAGAAAGCCCGTGTATCAGCCCAACGGGCACAATTGGATTTCGAAAAAGCGGAATTGTCTGTTGCAAGCCGCAAAGTGGATGTGGCAAATAAACAAGAAGATGTCGCCCAGGCGCAATGGAATCTAGACAACACCCAGGTTCACGCGCCAACCGATGGCTATTTGACCAACTACATTATGCGCGAAGGCCAATATGTTGGTGTTATGCCTCGTATCCAGATGTATACCGATGAAAAGTACGTCTTAATGCGGGTTAATCATCAGGCGATTCGTAATGTCAAAGTTGGGCAGCAGGCAGAGTTTGCCTCACCGGTTTACCCTGGCAAGGTCTTCAGCGCTGAGGTCGAGGGCATAATTGAAGCAACGGGTGAATCGCAGGGCAGTTTGCTGGCAAGGGATGACAATGTCCGTCAAACAACCGGTCAGAACGCATTGAATAAGCACCATTTTGTCCGCTTGAAACTGACAGAGCCCGGAGACTATGACATTCCGGTTGGCTCCGTTGGACTGGCATGGATAAGCGCCGAGAAGCCGATTGATTTCTTAGCGTTCCTAGATGTCATTCGCGGCATTATCATCCGCATGAAATCCCAGATTTACTTTATCTGGTCGATGTAAGACAAACCTTCACCCGATACAAGGATAAATCGAGGGGTGAAGGACCGATTACCGCTCTGGGATAACAAGGTTTCCGAAGCTGCGTTATCCCACTTTAACTACGTAAATGCTGACCGTAGTGGCTGCAATTCTACTAGGCTAAGGAATTGCAGCTTTTTTTTTATCATCGGTATAATTGGCAGATTACATGGAGTGTCAATCATGCCTTTAGTTTTCCCGGTTACCCGATTTTTTCGCCTTACGGTTTCCTTCAACCAATTAGCCCCTTGCTTGTTTACCCTTTTCACTGCGCTGGTGTTGTTTTCGCCAATTTCTAATGCCAATGTTTTTCAGCAAGATTTTGAATTTGGTGACTCTGCTGACTACATAAGCTCACTGCCTGAGAGCTTTGATTGCTCAGCCCTTTATCAAACGAGTGAAGGCGCAGAGTCAGAAGGGAAGGCATTTTGTTTCGATCAAACCAACCTGTTCAATACCCAAGGTGGGATGCTCACGGCTTTTATCTCTGAGGGTAGAGTCGATGCAGTCGAGTATATGCTGGAAATGTCTTGGGCCAATTACAATGCAGTACTGGCTGGTTTGCGCCGTCAAAACTATGTTTTTGCTCAGGTGACCGTTGGTGGTGAAACTCTTGATGTATTATCTGGCCTTAAAGTCCTTGATCAACAAACCCTTGATGACCAGTTGTTTACCTTGGCAAACCATAGTGATTTCTTAGTGCTGCGCGAATTTATCCTGCTGGATCACCGTAGTTTCAAACGTGCGCTAAAAACGGATATCAAAAGCGTAGAGAACTGGCTTTCAGGCAATAACCCTAAGCGAGGCTTCGAGCGATTAACCCTAATAAGAGTTACCGTTAAAGACAATGAAATCTTACTTAAAGCCAGCCAGCCGTTTTCAGATTAATCCTTGCGAAGCTTCTTGACCGTGGATATTGGGGTAGGGAAGCGGTTTACTACCCAATAGGTCGAGATGATAAACGTGGTAATGGTCGCCATTTGGATAAACAAGACAGCCTCCATCGAGAGCAAACCGCTTATCATTGCTGCATAAGCAACAAGGAAGGAAAACTCACTGGCTTGGCTGAGCCTAGCACTCAATTCATGCTGCATAGTGGGTTTTTCTCTGGCCATTTTCAGCGCGGTTGAAAAGCCCCAATATTTAATTCCCACCATCACGGCGCCAAAAGCGATGCCGAAGAAGGTGTAGTGGTTCCATTCACTGAAGTCCATCCTTGCGCCAATGGCAAAGAAAAACAGGATCAAGAAGAATTCTCGCAGTGGTTTTAAATGAACAGAAATGGCCTGTGATACCCGGCTGGTTGCAATTGAAATACCCGCAATAAATGCTCCGCTCTCGTAAGATAAACCGACCTGGTGGCTTAGCTCTGCCCAGAAGAAGCACCAAGCAAGGGTTGCCAAAAAACTGTATTCCTGAATGACGTCAAACTTTCGAAATAGCGGCAAAATAATGTAGCGCACACCGATAAACGCCAAGGTGCAGATCGCGACGAATTTTCCCAGCATCAATAAAAAGCCAACCATCATGGCATTGCCACCGTCCATATTGAGAAAAATGATCACGCTAATGGCAATGACGTCCTGCACCAGCAAAATGCTGGTGATCACTTCCCCCATGCGTTGATGGTGCAGGGTGGTTGTCGGAATGAGCTTGAGGCCAATGACTGTACTGGAAAACATCAAGGCAGCAGCGCAGATCACTGCATCTAACAGCGACAACTGAATCGCCAAGCAGAACAACAGAGTGATGGTGAAAAAGAAGATACAGGTGCCAAGGGTGATTATGGCACTTTCCTTGAACAGGTTGAGTAACTTCCTCGGTTGAAGGTTCAAGCCAATTAAAAACAGCAAGAGGATGACACCGATATTGCCGATCTGCGTAATGTGTTCGGCATTGGGGATCAGGTTAAACCCGTAAGGGCCGATGACAACGCCGGCAGCAATGTAAGCAAGGATAATCGGCTGGCAGGCATATAAAAAAAGCGTACCCAATATCGCTGCGCTGATAATAATCGCACATAGCTCAAAGATGATGGGGGCCAATTCAATCGGCATACCGATACAACCGCATAAGAGACATCCTGCAACATGGTGTCACATAAGTTTGGCCCATGATGCTATGTTGCGCCTAAGCGCTTGGTTGCATTGAATGACTTTTAGTAATGATTGAGGGCTATATCTTGCTTGTTCAAGTGTGATCTATGTCACAACTAATTATACGGTGTGTTGTTCTGTAATTATATGGAATGCTATTCTCTATCCCGTAATGGTTCTCAGCAATATGGATGTTGCTTGATTAGGCTTAATTTGCTGCGGGCTGATGCCCGCTTTTTTTTCATTAAGCGCACAGTAATCACTATTATGTCAGAGTAGTCTTTATCTCTATCGATTGGCGCTTAGGATGAAGGATATGCCCGGCTCAAATGTCTCTGTTTTTGATTCAACTCTATACTCCCCACTTTTTACCCAACCAGAAATGAAACGGATATGGTCTGACGATAACCTTATCCAAACGTGGCTAACTTTCGAGGTAACCATTGCCAAGGTTCAGGCTGAACTAGGGCTTATTCCGCAGCAGGCTGTTACTGCCATAGAGCAGGCTTGTATCAGTGATAACATTGACTGGACACGACTGGCACAAGATACCCAAAAGGTGGGGATGGCCATTAAACCCTTGGTCGATCAGTTGACCGAGCAAGGTGATGAGCACGTAAAACGCTACCTTCATTGGGGATGTACCACTCAGGACTTGCTCGATACCAGTCTGGCGATGCGGGTGAAGCAAACGCTAGGCTTGGTGAGGGCTCAGCTTGTTAGCTTAGGCGATTTACTTGAAGTTATGGCGCTTGACCACAAGCAGACCGTAATGGTGGCAAGAACCAATGCGATGGATGCTTTGCCGACGACTTGGGGTTTACAGGTAAGCAGTTATTTGCAGGAAATTACCCGCCATATTGTCCGGCTTGATGAGCTTTATCCACGGGCAACCACAGGTATGTATGGTGGGGCCGTGGGTAATCTATCGTCAATTGGCCCTCAAGGCTTAGCCGTACGTAAAGGACTCTTTGATGCCCTAGGTCTGACAGAGCCAAAAGGCCTTGGCAATGCAAGCCTGGACAACATTGCCGAGCTTATTCAGTTTTTTGCCTTGGTCCACGGTACCTTGTGTCGCATCGCTAATGATACAGAGACGATGGGACGGGCATCTGTTGCTGAAGTTCGCGAGGGGGAAGCCGGTGGCGGTTCAAGTACGATGCCGCACAAAGCCAACCCGCGCGCAGCCAATATGATTCAGACTCTGTCACGTATGGGCTGGATGTATGCGAGTAGTGCACCTAACCTGATGGATCAGCACGATGTCCGTTCCGCTTCTATGCGCGTTCTAAATTGGAGCTTGGTACCAGAGTCGTCTTTGGCTGTTTCGACAGCATTGGAGCGCGCTCATAGACTGGTAGCTAACCTTGTGGTCAACAAGGAGCGCATGCGCGACAATTTCGATGCTTCCCGAAACTTCATCATGTCGGAAGCTGTGATGATGAAGGTCGCTGAAATCGCTGGGCGAGGGGAAGGCTACAACAAGGTCAAATCCGCCATTGCCAATGCGCCCGTTGAGGGAAACTTGGCAGAGGTGCTCAAGCAGGATGATGAAGTGTCTGCAATACTGTCATCCCAAGAGATTGATGAAGCTTGCAACCCGCAGCACTATCTTGGCTGTAACGACGCGCTTATTGATGAGACGGTTGCTCAATACCATAAGGTCTTGGGGTAAGCTTTCCGTTAAACCTGTATCAAAAGAGCCAGCGTAATTACGCTGGCTCTACTTTATCTTTTTTAAGTGCCTCCCTTCTTACTTGCTCTCCCCTTCGCCTCAGCATTTGCCATATTGCAGCGCCGCTCTACCCTTAAAAGTTAGAGTAGGTCCAGATGAATCCAGCATATGAGTAGTAGCAAAGATCCTGTTGTTCCTTTAATTAAGTCAGGCTACGCACGGGTACTGGTAGAGATTTTCTACGAGTATAACCATGACCCTCACCAAGCCATTAAAGACTCAGGGCTTCCGCCAGATCTGTTTGATCTTGACCAGGAGTTCTTACCCCAAGAGCCAATGAAAAAGCTGATATACCTATTGGCGAACCAGTTAGGGATCACTCAGTTTGGTGATATTTTGCGAACTGCTATCAGGCGCAAAGCCATCCCGCGCCTTATAGGGGAATTTTCGCAATGCAAAACCGTTAAGGAGGCTTTAGAGCTTAGTCAGGCCGTATTTCTTTATGATTCCACTGTTGCCAATGTTGGCCTGGAAACCAGCCATGGCAGAACCTGGTATTGGTGCAAACGTAAAGTTGATGAAAGTGCTTTATTCTTATGGTCTGAAATTTGGGCTGTGCTTTATGCAGTGGAATTTATTAGTGTACTGACTCAGAGAGACTGGCTACCTACTCAGATTAAAATCCAATCAGACTGTGCGGATGTATATCAATCGATTCTGGGCAATTCGATCCAGTATTTTGTTGCTAATGAGCGGGTGGAATGGCTTATTGATGACGAAGTGTTGGCGTTGCCGCTAAGAATTAGCCCCAAGGCATTTGAAGAGAAAAAGCCATTGGTTAGTTGGCATGCAAATTTTACTGACCGCGTTTTTACTTCATTACTGCCCTATGTCCGAGAGCATAACCTTACCCTTGAAGAAGCGGCGGAACTTCTTAGCATGACGCCGCGAACACTGCAGAGAAGGTTGACCGAAGAACGCACCAGTTTCAGGCGGATAAAAGATAACCTCCTCTACACAGTAGCGGTAGATATGATGGGCGAGCAGTTGTCCCTCACCCATATTGCCAACCAGCTGGGCTACTCCAACATTGCCCACTTTTCCCGCTCCTTCAAGCGCATTAGCGGTCTTACCCCGAAGGTTTACCAGAAAATCATCTTGAGTTTGAATGATGAGCCCTAGAAGACCCTATTGCTAGCCTGTGACTCCCTGTAATTTGCGTGACTTGCATCACGGTTATTGATTTTTAGAGTTATTACTCTAAAATTGGCGATTCAAGCTACGAAAACAGGCATATAGGTAACTTCACAATGAGAATGACGCCAGTTGCGGTGCTCACCTGCTGGGCAATGACGGTTGTACCGATGTCGGCAGGGGCTAATACTCTAGAAGGGAATAGCTCGCTCAATCCGGTATTTTCCGACACCACGCCAGTTAAGGCGCAACACACTGTCAGTTTTTTGGATGCCTGGCAGGCGGTGTTAAGCCAGAATGATGGCCTGGCAGCCGAGCGTGCCAATATTGAACGCTCAGAAAATATGCAAGATGCTGCAAGGGATTTGTACTTACCATCCATTAGTGCGACAGCCAAATATACCCGGCTTGATAAACCCGTTGAAATCAAGCCCTCTGATCTTATTGATAGCATGCCGATTGGCTCTGTTGTGCCTTCCCTACCTATTGTTGACCAGTTATTTACCTCCCAGTTGACCAAACGAGAGGTCTTTACCAGTTCTATCCGTGCGGTGTGGCCAATTTTTACCGGTGGCCGTATTAGTGCTGCCCAGGATATCGCTAAAGGTCAGACAGAAGAAGCTACCCATTTGTTAGCGATGAAGCAGCAAGTCACCTTTGAAGACCTTTCCAAATTCTATTTTGGTGTTGCGCTTACTCAAACGGTTCTGGATACACGTATCGAGGTTGAAAATGGCCTTAAAAAGCACTTTGAGCGGGCCCAAAAACTAGAGCAGCAAGGGCAAATTGCCAAAGTTGAACGCCTGCAGGCACAAGCCTCTTACGATAAAGCGCGGGTAGAGCGGCAGAAAGCCCAGCGAGATATGGAAATTGCTCAGGTTGCGTTGACCAAACTTCTGAAAGTTAATTCACCTGCTGTGCCGACCTCTTCGTTGTTTGTGAATGAGTCATTGCCACCTCTATCGGCGTTTATAGACAAAACCTTGGCAGGCTACCCCGGCTTGCAAATTCTTGATGCCAAGAAGAAACAGGCGCAGGGCCTGATGGCGGCTGAAAAGGGTAAATACTACCCAGAGGTGTACCTATACGGTAACTACAACTTGCACGAGGACGACACGCTAGCAGCGAAAACAGCGCCGGATTGGGCCGTGGGTGTAGGCGTTAATATTCCATTACTCGATAGCTCTGGTCGTTCGGGAAAAGTAAAGGCCGCGCACAGTGCCGTTACCCAAGTTAACTACCTACGGGCACAAGCCGAACAGGATCTGACGGTATTGGTTGAAAAAACCTACCGCGAGGCAATGCAGTCATTGGAAGAATATAACGGACTGGCTTCCAGTTTGGATTTAGCAAAAGAGAATGTCAGTTTACGAGAAAAAGCATTTAGCCAAGGTTTGTCGACATCCTTGGATGTGGTTGATGCCGAACTATACCTGGCAAGTGTGAAAACACAGCGGGCAGCGGCAGCCTATCAATATGTCATCTCGCTAACTCGCTTGTTGGCGGTCAGTAGTGAAATTAATAATTTTAAACAATATCAGCAATATCAAGGTTTAGAGGTTCAGTCATGAGAAACGGCAAATCAAGTACGAAGGTGATCGCTGCTGCGGTCTCGGTCACTGCTGTGGTTGGATGGCTGGGCTATCAGTTTTGGTCGGCCTATCAGCCTCAGCCAATACGGCTACAAGGGCAGGTTGAAGCCCAACATTACAATATTTCTTCCAAGGTGCCAGGTCGGATACAACAAGTGCTGGTCCGCAAAGGCGACATGGTAGAAAAAGGTGATTTGATTTTCACGCTTTCTAGCCCAGAAATTGATGCCAAACTCGAGCAGGCACGAGCTGGTGAGCAGGCAGCCGATGCTATGTCTCAGCAGGCGGAAAAAGGGGCTCGGGAGCAAGAGATCGCCGCTGCACAAGATCAGTGGCAAAAAGCCAAAGCGGCCTCAGCCCTGATGCAAAAGACCTATCGCAGGGTCGACAACCTATACAAAGAAGGGGTGATGGCCGAGCAAAAACGCGATGAAGCCTATACCCAATGGCAGGCAGCACGTTATACCGAACAAGCCGCCTACCAGATGTATACCATGGCCAAAGAAGGTGCGCGCGTAGAAACAAAACGTGCCGCTGCTGAAAAAGCTCGTATGGCTTCCGGAGCGGTTGCTGAAGTCGAAGCTTATGCCGCTGACACCCAGATCTCTAGCTGGTTTGATGGTGAAGTCAGTCAGGTGTTACTGCACGAAGGTGAGCTTGCTCCACAAGGTTTCCCTGTCGTCAGCGTGGTCGATATGGAAGACGCATGGGCGTTGTTCAATATCCGTGAAGATAACCTAAAAAACTACCCACAGGGCAAACAATTTGAGGCGATGATTCCGTCGCTAGGTGATGAAAGCTATACCTTCAAAGTGACACATGTCGCTGTGATGGGGGATTTTGCAACTTGGCGAACTACGGATCCCGCCCAAGGGTTTGATATGCGTACCTTTGAAGTGGAAGCCCGTCCGGTTGCTCCGATTACAGGGCTTCGTGTCGGCATGAGTGTGATTGTCAGCGAATGAAGATCCAACTCGCACGAGAATGGCGGTTGATCCGCGAAGAGCGCTGGCTATTATCGTTGACGACATGGTTGCCATTGATGCTGTTTGCCATCATTTGGGCAATATTCTCTTCAGGCATTGCAAGGGATTTACCCGTTGGCGTCGTTGATTTAGACCATAGCCAATTATCACGCCAGTTGGTCCGGTATTATGATGCCAACCCGACCTTGGCGGTGGCTAACTATTACCCATCGGTGGCCGAAGGCTCCCACGCTCTTAAGGGGGGAGATATCTATGCGTTGGTAGTGATCCCAACGAATTTAGAACAAGACACTAAGCTAGGGAAATCACCAACAGCGACAGTTTTCTATAACAGCCAGTTTGTTCTTATTGGCAAGTCGGTGAAATCGGCAGTGGTACAAGCCCAAGGGACGCTCAATGCACAAATCGATACCTTGAGAAACATGGCCTCCGGCAGTCGGGTACCCCAGCAAGCATTGGGGTTAGCCGTCCCGGTTAGGAACCAAATTACGCCGTTATATAACAGCAATAGTCATTATGGCCAGTTCTTGGTATCAGCGACGATTCCAGCGATATGGCAAATTGCGATTGTTATCACGACCATCATTGCGTTGTCTGCTGAGCAGCGAAAGGGTGGGCTCAAGGCGTGGTTAGGAAACGCACCAACGCGTCACCTTATCATTAAGCTTATGCCGTATACCTTACTGTTTTTCATACAAGGTCTTATTTTTATCACTGTTTTGTATGGTGCGTTGAATTGGCCAATGCACGGCCAGTGGTGGATTTTGTTGTTTGCCCAGTTTCTGATGGTATTGGCTTGCCAAGGTGTTGCATGTGTCTTGTACTTGTTCACGCTTGATGCGACCAAGGCAATGAGCTTAGCTGCAGGCTTTACCGCGCCCGCATTTGCTTTTGTTGGTGTGACATTCCCAGCAACAGACATGCCTAATTTTGCCCTAGTGTGGCGTGCAATGTTACCGGCAACCCATTATTTGGATGTCCAGTTACATCAAGTGAACCACGGAATGACTTTTCAGCAGGCAACTCCACAGCTGCTTTGCTTAATTGCTTTTCTGATCACTTGGCTGCTGGCCGCGGGGCGTGTGACTCGGTTGAGTAAAGTAGAAGAGGTGAGAGTATGAGTTGGCGCTCGCTATTCCAATTTGAGCTAAAAGCGATTTTTACCAACCCATCGATCCTTTTTACCGTGTTTGGTGGGGTGCTGATTTATTCGTTCCTCTACCCGTTGCCTTATACCAACCAGTTGCCAAGGGAACAACAAATTGTGGTAGTAAACCTTGATCAGTCTGCGCTAGGGCGCAAGCTCGAACGTATGGTTGATGCTACTCCTGAGGTGGTGATTGCTGCAAGGGCTGAGTCCGTGGATGCGGCTAAAGCGCTCGTGAACCAAGGCAAGGTGCAAGGGTTACTGGTGATCCCCAAAGATTTCCAACGAGACGTCTTACTTGGAAAAAGCCCGACCTTAGCCTACGGCGGCGATGCCGCTTATTTTTTGGTGTACGGCACTATTGCTGAAGGGATAGCGACCGCTGCGGGTACGTTAGGGGCTGAGGTCAAAGTCGCTAGAATGGTCTCCGCTGGCGGCGATATAGCTTTGGCTACTGAGCAATACACGGCGATAAAACTGAACGCTCAGCCAGTCTTTAACCCAACAATGGGTTACGTAAATTATGTCGTACCGGCTGTATTTGTCCTGATTCTGCATCAAACACTGCTTATTGCCGTTGGTTTGCTCGGTGGTGGCCAGAATGAGTATCTCCGCGCCGGGGAAAGTGGCTATTGGCTGCATTATCCGGCAAGGCGTGTTGTTGTGGTGCGCGGTATTGTTTTTACCCTTATCTACCTGCCACTGGTTATGTATTACTTTGGCTTTAGCTTCAGTTATTACAACATTAGCCGACTCGCCTCGATACAGGATCTCATGTTGGTTACGGTGCCATTTCTACTATCGGTGATTTTTCTTGGCATGATTTTGGGGCAGTTGATCCCGAGAAGGGAATTGGCAACGGTCGTGGTCTTGTTAAGCTCGCTGCCACTCGTTTTTTCAGCGGGGTTTATTTGGCCGGTAGAGATGATCCCTACACCTGTGACATGGCTTGCTCAGTTAGCGCCTTCAACGCCAGCGATTAATGCTTTTTTACGCCTAAACCAAATGGGGGCTGGCTTTGATCAAATCCTATCTTTATGGGGGCAATTGTGGCTACAAGCCCTTATATATGGCGCCATTGCGGTAAGGTTAATGCTGAGGGTTAAACGCCAGAGTAAGCAGGCTGTTAAATTATAAATAAAAAGAGTGATGCCATATTACAGCATCACTCTTTTTTAATTATCCGTTAATACGTTTATTCTACTTTTACCAAAATACTAGAATCAGTATGGGAAACAGACTGACCGTAAATATCTAATAAGGTCGTCTGTGAATATGTCATCTTGTCATCTTCAACTTGAATACTCATCGTAAAATCGGTAGTAGTAGCATTTTCTGTCATATAGTTTGACTCAGCAATTCCGCGATCTGAGGCAACCAGTGTCATTTGGTTTCCTGCTGCACCTTCTGCAGTTACACAGGTATTTCTCGGTACACAGAATGAGTTATAAACCTTCTGGTTAGCTTTGTCATAAACAAAGTATCCTCGCTGGTCATGGAACTTTGAATCATCCGCTTTACGGAATACTTCCTGCTTGTAATAGAGTGCGACAAGGTATTGGTCACTGGCATTAGTAGCATCAGCAGCGACCTCGAATGTGATGGTTTCATAGAAAGGCGTGACAGCTGGAGTACCTGCCGCAACATCCAAGTCTTTTTGCGCGGGTGCAATATCAACACCACCGGCATCCGCTGAAATCCAGGTACCAACCAGTTGAGCGAGTGGTCCGAAGTCCAACCCATCAATTATCGTGCTTTCATTGTCATCAGCAATAACAGGTAGGGACAGGCTGGCCGAAAGAGCAAGAGCAATTGTTGTGTTTTTCATATTGAGCTTCCTTTTGATTTTTCATTTAAGATGAATTAATTCTTTTTGTGGAGGCTACTTTATATGAATAAATAATGGTTAATTATTGATCTGTGTTAATTATTGCTTGTGTAAATGGTTTTAGCTGTTAATTATGTGATGAGGGAATATTGCTGTTTATATTTTCTTACCTTTTGTAATCTTTGCTTGTACCTTTAGTTGAAATTAAAAGTGAAATTTTACTTTAAAATGAAAGTGGATGGAGTTTGATCTATTCATAGGGATAATTAGGAAAGGCTCGATTTAGAGTGTATTTATAATCGAAGAACGCTAACAATATTAATTGATATATCAATAGCAGATATGTCTTTATGTACAATCCACTCTTTGATTCTTTTTATTCTGAGGAGACGAAGGGGGGAATTCCCCCTCCGAATAAGGGTTACTCTGCTGGTGTAGGCGCCTGATAGGCTTTTGTTCCCCAAAGAGGTACGGTAGACAGGCTGTGCTTGAAGCTACCTTCAGTTTCTTTGGTTGTGTATGACAGATACAGCAGCGTCTGGTTTTCAGCGTCATAGATACGACGGACTTTCATCGTCTTGAAGAAGATGCTTTTTGACTTTTTGAAGACCACTTCGCCAGATTTAGACTTATCTATCTGTGCGATCATCTCTGGAGTAATGTCACCGGTCTGACGGCAAGAAATAGAACTGTCACTCGGATCGGCAAGGCTCAAGTTTGCTTCTATAGAAGCAATATGACAGGTTACACCGGTAACAACGTCATCTTTCAAATGGCCGATTTTGATATCCTTCATGGTGAACATGCCTAGGCTTACGTCACCAACTTCATCATCCGAACAACCACTCAGCGCTGTGGTTGCGGCAAGCAGACCTGCTAGCAGTATTTTTGATTTCATTATTATTTCTCCATCATTTTTCATCATGATAGCAGCAACTTGGCGCTAATTTCTATTTCCTCGGTGATGAAGTTGAATTTCTCGCTAATGTAACAGGCAAGTTTGTGCTTCATCATATCGTCGTATTTCGCTCATTATTTTGCCGTAAAAGTGAAACGGTTCGGTCATCTGGCTGTTTCATAATTTTCATTCACTGGTTGAATGAATAAACAGGTAAAAACATGGAAGTGACAAGTCCTTTCCGTCTTCCTCGAAAGACGCCATTCGGTGTTGGGGAACATGTTACTGAGTGGGCGACAGGGTTAAAAAAGCTGGATAATTTTTATGCTGCTCGCCCAATAGGTGGCGATGTGTCTGCTTTTCTCCGTTATGCCTTGGATACGTTAGGTATTCAATATTCGATTAAGCAGGGCTCCCTCGCTCAAGTGCCCGCGATGGGGGCAACGGTTGTGGTGGCTAACCATCCACTGGGTTGTGTTGAAGGGGTTATCTTGGCAGAACTACTACGCTCAGTTCGCAAAGACATCAAGATACTTGCTAATCATTACTTGAAAACCGTCCCGGAGTTGGATGAGTTGTTCATTGGGGTTGATGTGTTTGAGGGGCCTCAAGCCGTTAAGGCCAATGTGAAAGCGTTAAGGGAAGCGAACAAACATCTCGCTAACGGTGGGTTACTATTGATCTTTCCGGCGGGAGAAGTGTCGGCTTATGATCATAAAACGCGAAGTATTACCGATAAAGACTGGAGCCACTCTGTTAGCCGGTTAATCAGTAAAAACAAAGCGACGACAATACCCGTGTATATTGATGGCAAGAACAGCCGAAAGTTTTATATGGCAGGCAGGATCCATCCCTTGCTAAGAACACTGATGTTAGGGCGTGAGTTGCTCAATAAGCGTGACAGACAAATTAACCTAGCCATTGGTGAAGCAATAAGCTTCAAGGAAATCAAAGGGTTTGAAGATCATAAACAGCTGGTTAATTATCTGCGACTGAATACCTATTTGTTAGGGAGCCAGCTAAGGAGTGCCCATAAACCGATATTGGCTCACTCTCTGGATGACGCTGAAGCCATTGCATCTTCTGTAGGTCCGGAAAAACTATCGAATGAGATTAGCCAGTTGGATGAAAGTGAGCATTTACTTTCGTCTGGGCAGTTTGATGTCTATTGTACGAAAGCTGCTCGTATTCCTTCATTGATGGCTGAGTTAGGTCGGATCCGGGAGGTGAATTTCCGTGCGGTTGGAGAAGGTACCGGCAAAGCCACTGACATTGATGAGTTTGACCAATACTACCACCACCTGTTTGTTTGGGATCGCGAAAACCAATGTTTGGTAGGTGCTTATCGTCTTGGCTTAGTGGATGAAATATTAGCAGAGCAGGGAGTGAGTGGGCTGTATTCTCGGACTCTGTTTAAATACGATGAGCGCTTTATTCGCCAACAAGGAAATGCAATTGAACTCGGTCGCTCGGTTATTGCGGCTGAGTATCAAAAGAGTTTAAGTGCCTTACTGCTGTTATGGAAAGGCATTGCGACGTTTGTCTCTCGCCACTCTGGCTACACACATTTGTTTGGGCCTGTTAGCATCAGCAATGATTACAGCCCTGAAGCCCGGTATCTTCTCGCTGAAAGTATGGCCGTGCACCATTATGATAGCCAAAGTGCCGAGTTAGTATCGCCGAGTAACCCATTGATCCCCAAAGAGCCTTCATTTTGGCAAAGAGAGATGCTTTCGTCGTTGGCGGATATTCAATTGCTCTCTAAGGTAATTTCCCGTCTGGAAGGAGGTAAAGGCGTACCTGTATTACTTAGGCAATACCTCGGTTTGAATGGCAAATTAGTGTGTTTTAATGTTGATGCCGATTTCAATGACGCCCTTGATGGGTTGATCGTGGTGGATTTACGAGATGTGGCTGTAAAAACCTTAGGGAAGTATATGGGTAAGCCAGAAGCAAAAGCGTATCTGGCTCAGTTTGATGTTAATTGATAGGTTGCTAGATGGAGGGAAGCGAGTGCTTCCCTCCAGATTTTGACAAAGCGCTGCCGTTAGTCATCTTCATTTTCTTTGATATGGCTAAGCTGCCAGAGCTTTTCAGCTTGCGTGCCAATCAGCCAGAAACTAAGGGCTAGCAAGGCAAAGAATACTGTCTTGTGCATTGCATCCCAGAAGTACTCAAAGTAACGGGTGTAGAGGTTTATCAGTAGGAAGGTGATACCAAAACTGCGCGTCAGTTTGTCAGCATGTTTGATCCCGTGGTAGAGCAAGCCCAAACACACTAATCCGGATAGTAGCGCCCAAGGTAAAAATGAGACTTGTGACACCTTCGACCAGGTTGCAGCATTAGTATGATTGCCAAATAGGGAGACCAACCAAAGCGCAAATAGTAAATAAAACAATCCGATGAAACGGGTTGGCTCTTGCAGGTAGGCAAACCGGTTAGTTGCAACGGGTGTACCTGCAGCTATATCTGCTTTATTTCCTTTGTTTTGGGCAAAAAACCACGCAGTTGCCAAGACAATCAAGCCAATGATCACTAACCGCCAAGCCATGTTAAGGCCCAGGAAGTAGTCTGAGGGCTCAGAAAAATAGCTCGATTGCTCCAATCCCCATGCTGCGAAGCTCAGCAATGCGAAAATCCAAATCAGCATACTGGAGAGTCGGAAACCAATAACACCGTAGATGAGTGTTAAAGCGAGCAAGAAGAAAGCTATATGGGTGTCAGCAAACAGTGCTGTCTCCCTTAGGAAGCCAATAGATACCGCTGTCCATAAAACGCCAAAGAAATACATGGCTTCATTGCTGAAATATTTTTCGGGGTAACGACGTCGACGCTTCACGCCAAAAGCGAAGGAGGCGATAGCTAACCCAGCACTTACGACCGATAAAACACTGGCTGGCGTATCAATGAGGCTTGCCAGTAATGCCATAAGATAGTCGTCTGCCAATAACACGCCAATAGAAATGACAAAGCAGGTAATGGCGATCCAAAAAGAATAGACAGCCAGCAATTTCCAATCAAAACCAACGACCTCATAGCTATTGCGTAAGGATTCTGCGGTATCGGCATTGATCCGTTTATCTTTTTCCCATTGGGAAATGGCCTCGTTGAGGGTTTTGGCTTGTCGTTTGTTTATTTTCATAACGAAACACAACTTGGTTCTGTGAACCGGTCCTTGGAAAATAAAGCGCAGCCAAACGGCTGCGCATGAAAGTGATGGGATGTGCCGAATTTACTGGCTATCTTCCGTGGCAATTTCTTCAGGGGTGAAGGTCAAAATGTGCTGCTCTGAAGTTAAGGTTA
This sequence comes from Photobacterium rosenbergii, assembly GCF_003026455.1. Classification (GTDB taxonomy): domain Bacteria; phylum Pseudomonadota; class Gammaproteobacteria; order Enterobacterales; family Vibrionaceae; genus Photobacterium; species Photobacterium rosenbergii. Next base: position 35,021 of record NZ_PYMB01000013.1, on the reverse strand, counting down.
AGATATTGTTTTCTAAGGCAGCATTGTTCCACTCTTGAAGAGACTGAGTCATGACGGCTTCAACGGTTGCCTGATCATCTTGGATACAAGCCATTTTAGTTGAGCCCATGCCAGTGAGGCGGATCCGATTGCTGTCCGCTAATTCAATTTGGCCGAAGAATCGGTTACAGCCACCAAACCCTGAGACTTTTAAGTCAGCATCAACGGCCATGCCCGGGACAATTCGAGGTTCCGTAATGGTGATCTCTTTACCGTCGACCTTAGTTAATACCCAACTTTGTTGTAGGTTTTTGGCTGAAAAGCCTTGTTCTAGTTCAGCATCACAGCCTGTGAGTAGAAAGAACAGGGGAGCCAAAATAAGTAGCCACTTTTTCATATACATTACCTCAGAGGTTTGCCGTGTAAGGGCTTAAGTCAACGATAGCCTGATCAATAGTTGTTTTGAATAATAGTAGCACTACCAACCAGTTATCTAGAAACATCAATAGTGACCACGGCCAAAAAAGTTAACTTCCCCTTGCTTGTAGTGGAAGCCACTTTGTTTATCCTGATCAAACTTTTGCAATGCCCGCTGGGCATCACAATAACTGCCATGATCTGCGAACGCTTCGCGACTGGCATCTATAGCCCTTTCTGCCATGCGGCGAGTTTCAGGTGTTGACTGACTATCACTAAACAGAATTTGCTGTTGGCTGAGTAAGGTTTCCATTTTCTTCAAGCATATTTGCTCGTTGTCTGGCAATGCATTGCTCGCTGTTACTCGCAATGGGAACAAAACAGAAACCAGAAGGAGTACTCTTACTGCAGTCATCTTAGTGCGCCGTTTTAGATAGGGTGAATTATAATACACTGTTCAATAAAAACAAGCTTGTGTTTATGGTGTTGTTTTTATGTGGGTTTTATAGCAGAGGAAGCTTCTCTAGGCAATGGCGGCATAGACAGGTACCAGACGGAATACCGGAGGTATCACGTTTGGTTAATTCAAAACACCAACAAGTCTCTTTGCCTGCACTGATCTCACAATACGCCGGTTGACCACATTGGCTGCAAGTGTGTGTGGAGTGTTGTCCTTGGATCTGTTGGATTTTTTGTTCTTGTTCAGAATCACTCATGGTACGCCACGCCGTTAGTTCAGACATTGTTCGGTGGCATCCACTACAGATACCTTCATTGTTTTTACATTTTGCTACGCAAGGGGTTTTCACTGCTGATATTACTATGATGAGTATTTGAAGCGCACAACATAGCATATACCCAAGTGACTGCAAGTTGCTGATCAGTAAGTTGACCGTATATTAACGTGTTATTGCCCCAGTACCTCAAGAGGTACCGGGACAAGAGACTAGATTAATGGTTACTGTCTCGTTTTCGCCAAATCGTCATTTCAGAAACCGAATGCTGGAACTTGCGCTTGGTTTCCCTGATCACGAATGGGATTTCTTTTACGGCGATGAGCTCAAAGTGGGAAATAAGGGTCTCGGTCAGCCCGTCTAAGGTTGTGAAGTTTTCACCGTTGACTTTAATCCCTCCAAGCCAGTTTTCTTTATTGGTGTATTCCTCCAGCCAGGTGTAGGGTGAAGCGATAACAAGGTATCCGCCAGGATTGAGCCGCTGGTGGATGCTATTTAGAAACTGCTTGGGGTTGCCGAGGCGATCAATCAGGTTTGATGCATATATTAAGTCATAGTGGCTAAATTGAGGTTTTAGGTTGCAGGCATCCCCTTGGACAAAATTGATTTTGCCAGTGAGGTGCTGATAACCCAACTCAGCCAAGGTCACACACTTAAACTCGACCAAATCACCTTCTGTCCTGATGGTGTAACGCTTTTCTCCCTGTTCAGTAAGCGAATAGGCTTGTTGAATGAAGCGTGCAGAAAAGTCGATACCATCGACATGATCAAATACTTTGGCTAGTTCGAAAGAAGCCCGCCCGACTGAGCAGCCAATATCCAAGGCACGGTGGTGATGGGTTAATTGAATTTCTTGCAAACAGGCTTTTACACCATGGGTACAGAAGTTGGGGACAGAAAAATACTCGTTGCCATAGTGGAATTCTAAGTATTGAGAAATGAGCTCATCGGTCTCGTAGACATTTAAGCTAGCCATAGTTTCAGGGGCTTGATGGGATTCAACATACCTAAACCCTGCATGTTGATAGAAATGGCGCCGGAAGGCATAGCGCGAGGCCTTAATAGATTCATTGCCGGTTGAGATCCAAGACCCGCCTTTTATCAGGTTGTGCTTGCCATCAAATGTAGGGGTTGAGAAGTCATCATAGAGTGGATGAACCCTAAACCCTTGAAAGCCATCAATACTGGTTTCAGTCCATTGCCAAACGTTGCCGATGATGTCACAGAAGCCTTCATGCTCAAACCGGTCGACCGGGCAGGATGAGGCATAATAGCCAAGCTCAATATTGCCGGGGGCTTCATCCCATTGTGGTGAGTCAGAGTCGATATTCTGCCTGAGCAAATACCATTCAGCTTCTGTAAGCAACCGGATAGAGAGTTGCTCCTGTTCCGCTTTCCAATTACAAAATGCTTTTGCCTCTAACTGGTTAACCTCGACAGGCCAATTAAGGGGTAAAGGCGTTTCAGCGGTGAGGTTACGCTGAAACCATTGTCCGTCTTTTTTTCGCCAGAACCGGGGCATCGTTGCTTGGGTATAAGCGAGCCATGCTTTGCCTTCATCATCCCAATAGCGTAGATGGCGATAACCATCCGCTTTGACAAAAGCAAGGTACTCTTGGTTTGAAACTAGATACTTTGACGCTTTGAAGCCAGCGACTTGATACGATTGGCTGCCATATTCGTTGTCCCAACCATAGGTGTTTTCTTCTTCAGTTTTACCGAGTGTTACATGCCCTCCAGAGACACTTAGCAGTCGATTTTCCGGGGCAGTATGCATGTCTGGGCATGAAGGCCATAATGGTGATGGAGTTACATCACCAAGAGGCAATTGGCGAATGATGACTGAAGATGTTTCAAGATGGATTCTTTCGTGTTCAATCCCCATCAGAATGACCCAGGCTGGGTCGTTGTCATTTATTGGGAGGGTGAGTGGGAGTTCATCAATGACTTTATTGACCAAATCCTTCACATCATTTCGGTATTGTTGAACCTCGGCAACAGATGGCCATTGATAATGGGTTTCATCGAGATCATCCCAAGACATTTCATCAACCCCGATAGCAAACATGGATTCAAAGTGAGGGTTGATGCGCTGGTCGATGTATTTTCCCAACTTAAGCTTGTTGATGTAGAAGGTGGCTGTATGGCCGAAGTAAAAAATTAAGGGGTGGCGTAGGGGTTCGGCTTTGACAAAATAAGCATTGTCATTATTAACCACACTAAAAAGGGATTCATAAAGCTCCCAAGTGTGATTAAAAGCGAGTTTGAGTTCATGGCGTTTGTGTTCGATATCATCGCCAGTAAGTGCAATGGTACGAGTCGCAAATGTTGGAACCTTATCCATTGAATCGCTTTCCTTTTCAGTTATTTTCGACAACCTGAAACTTAAAGATAGACAAAGGGAGTATCAGTCATCAAATTAAAATAAAACTATGTAATTTATTGTCTTATTGAGAAATAGTGGTTTTATTTTAACGACATAAAAGTGCAAAAAAGTTTGCCATAATTATTAAGGGTCACATTTCTATGCTGAGAAAATGGAAGAATAAATGGGACAGATTTCTTCAATAAAATGGCAGGTACCGACTTGGACTTTGGTAGCAGTAGGTTTGTTACTCAATATCGTTTCGGCCTTGATTACTAACTTCTATATCGATGACTTAACCCGACAGTCTAATGACATCAATCAGCGCCAACAAAGCAATGAAAAGCTGATTCAGCTAATTTGGCAGCAAGTTGAGACCGTAGAGCGAAAGCGAGAGCACACACTGGTGATACTTAACGCAGCCGAGATGATGCAGTCAGCTCTACCTGAAGAGATCGCAGCGCAAATACAACACGATATTGGTTATTGGCTACCGGATACCCCGTTAGATCTCAATATTGAGAAAGTGCCAGAACTCATGGAAGCTTTAGATGGGGTACAAGCTAGCCAGCGAGAAAAAATTAACGACCTGTATTTGGAAAACCAAGTCTTCATTGATGACAACGCCGAGAAAATGAAAGCCATTTCGCGGCTTAGAAACCTAGCACTGTTCCTCCAAGTTTTAGGGCTAGCTTTTGTATTGGCAAGAGATCTCAATTGGAAAGAAGACCGGGCCCGCTAGGAGGGAGTATGAATTTTTGGGCGGTAGGTCACAAAAGTAAAAGCCCTCCGAAGAGGGCTTTTGCATGTCAGGCGTTCATCAACTATTTGTTAGTAGAGTGGAAAGCGAAGCGTGATGATTGTTTACCACCCTCAGTAGTTGCTTTGTATTTGATTGAGCGAGAGTTTTCTAGTGTCAATGGAATGAAAACTCGACCGTTTGCGTCAGTTTTGTAGCTTTGACGTTGTTGAGGTACGTTGGCAACAGAAACGGTAGCGTTAGCAGCTGGCTGACCATTTTCAGTTACGGTTACCCATGCACCGTTGTGGGTGTCTGCCACACGGATATCAGCAAAGGCTGAAGAAGACATTACGAGCACAGCGGTTGCAGTTAGTACTTTCAAGCTAGACATAATCTTCACCTCGTTATCTATGGCTTCGGCCATATTGTTGTTTGTGTACTTATGTTTGTGACTAAGTTCACGTTCAACCTATAAGACCCGCCTATAAATCGTATCTTTCATCAATTTTATTGTTTTTTTGTATTCACTTAAAATTCAGTGCGTTAACAGTAAAACTTTTTTTCCTTTGAGCATTAAACGGAACTGTTCGCAAAACTTAGTTTGTATCGCTTAAGTGAACGAGCCCATTTGCCTCATTTTCAGTATAGCTATTGGATTGCAGTTAAAGGCACAAATTTTATGTTGTTTTAATCTATGGCTATGACATGTAAAGAAAAAACAAACAAAATCGATTATTTACCGCAATTCCATCACACTACACAATTTCCTTATACTGACGCAGATAAGGAATGGATCAGCGAAATAATTCAATTATAAAATAAACTTATTTTTAGCGGATTTTATAAAGGGATGTTCCGGGGTAGGTGATGATTTGCTCCAATAAATAATTGTTTTTAATCGGTTTATATGTTGTTTTAAAGGTTGGGTTTAAAACACAAGGAGGAAGCCAATGTCGATCATTATCAGGCATGTCGAGAAAGAAGATATCCCAGCTATTCGAGAAATTTATGCTGGGCGCAATGCTTACAGCGGAACATTGCAGCTGCCTCACCCATCACTGGAGCTATGGAAACAGCGTATCGAAAGCCTACCTTCTAATGTTTACAGCTTGCTTGCTGAGCTTGACGGTAAAGTGGTTGGGCAGGCTGGTTTCGCTGTTGAACAAAACCCTCGTCGAAGACATGTGGCGGGTTTTGGGATGGCAGTTCACGATGACTATCAAGGAAAAGGGATCGGAACGGCGCTGCTAACAGAGCTGGTTGACTTGGCAGAGAACTGGATTGGTGTCACTCGCATTGAATTGACCGTGTATACAGATAACATCGCTGCCATTGCGCTCTATGAAAAGCTGGGCTTTGTTATTGAGGGGACTTCACGTAACTATGCCTTGCGCAATGGCGAATATGTGGATGTGTACCAAATGGCAAGGCTTAAGGAATAACAGATGGGTAATCTGTCAGTAACTAGCTAACGGGAAGTGCTTCTGGGCACTTCATTTCGTAGTACTCCATGTTTTCGGTAAGCATGTTTACCCTTACTGCATCATTCTTGGTCATGATATGTTTCATACCAATTTTCTGCATCACTTTACCTGGATTTGTTTCACGGCTGAAATGCTGTCCATAGATAATATCCAGCTTAAGGCGCTTGAAGCCGAACTCAACAATTCTCTCAGCCGCCTCTGTACAGAATCCCTGGCCCCAGTAGGGCACACCAATCCAATATCCTAGTTGCGCTTTGTTGTCTTGGATGTTGTGTAGGCCGATACAACCTATCAACTGTTGGGATGACTTCAAGGTAATTGCGTAGATTGCCGATTGTCCTTTGTGCCAACCAGCAAGGTGCTTACCTATCCACTGACCCGCAACACCATCGGTATAAGGGTGGGGGATATTCAGTGTTCCATTTGCAATTTGTTCATCACCGGCAAGGGCTTGAACTCGCTTGGCGTCAGAAAGCTGAAGTGGGCGCAAGAGCAATCGGTGAGTCGTTAATAATGGTTGATGTGGCATAGCTATCCTCTTAATTGGGCACTTTTATGGTACTAGTAAAGCCCTATTGGACCGTCTTGAACAGCGACCAGATCAAATTAGAGGATAAATATTAAACAATTAGAACATTCGTATGATAATTCAGTTATTTGGAGGAAAAGCTGTTTCAAGGTTGCCAGTGATCCTCACCATAGTCTGCTAAATTGTCCAACGCTCTTTTTATTTGTTTTTCAATAAGGTACTTCATTATCCAACCTGTACCTTTCACTTTTGGGGTAAACATAATTCGGTAGTGGATCATGCTATCGTGTGCATTTAGGCTGTTAAACTTTATCCATCCACCATGCTCTTCTACTGCAGCCCCTTGGATAATCTTATAGTGCAGGTGCTCATTTTGTTTGTAGTCAATCACCTGCTCTTGAACGGTAAATAAGCCGTTAGACACTTCTCGAATAGCACCAATACCGTTACTCTCAGGTTTACCTTCTTTAATCAAGTTGTACTGACCGTTAAAGAAACGGCCCAGGTTACCGTGGTCGGTGAGGAGCTCGAATAGCACTTTCTTCGGAACTTTCGCGGTTTTCTCTAAAGTAATAGTGTACATACCCATAGTACCATCTCCACGAGGACTATTATGCCAGTCTATTGCTTGTTGCGAAGTTGTCAATATGAGGTTTTTGTGGTGTTGCAAGTTCTATTCTGTCATTGATAACGATACATTTTTCTTGTTAATGATAAATTTTCTGTAGAGGTGCTTTACTGTTAACTTGGAATTTAAATGAGTCAAAACAGCAACCTGCGCTACTTTATTTTGAAATTATGTATCTGAGGTCGGAAATAGATGATGTCTATCACAAAAAAAATGCCAAAGAGTATTGCAAAAGACTTAGTAGCCTCTTATATTGGAATCTGTTGATTGTTATTCAGAGGTGGAAATTTCCATACAGGGCTCCTTAAACCGTTAATTAAGGTCAAGTCATTCTCCTCTAGCTACATCACAGTTCTTTAAATCCTCGGTTATTCTAAAGTTGGCATAAGACATGCTTTTACTTTTGTGTTAGGTAATTACCTATTGGATAACAATGAGGATTGACGTTTTTCTTTTACTGAATTGTCATATGGATGTCACAGGGTTCAGTATAAAGTAAAGCGGTATAGGATGAGTAAGAACGGTATTATTAAAGAGAAATATCAACCTTACTCGTTTAGGAAAAATGAGAGGTGTATTATGTCAAATCGTAACCGTCGTCAGTGGTTTTACCATCAGACACAAACAAATAACCTGAAAACTAAATCTAAGTAATGTCGTTGCAGCGCATTCGCGCTAATTGCTTGATTTAAAAGTAGGTTAAAAGCAGTACAGCCAGAGGCACAAGTGATCCAGTGTTTCTGGCATATACTCCCCCTACCTTACCAAATACCTATTACCCTTAATTTTCTATCTACATTCCACGCAATCGTTTTCGTCGCTCAATTATTCTTTTGTATTTAGTTTTAGCACTTGATTGACTGACATATCCTTATTCCTCATAGATGTCTAAACGCCTACTTATATTTGTTTGATAGCTTTACACGTTGGAATAAAGTGTACTTATTGTTGAGTACAATAAGCCTATCTGCCTTTTTAAGGTGCATACCCCTCGCCAAACTGATGACCCCTTTTGATGCAATTATGCACCATGTGTGAACGCCTACCAAAAACAGAATGAGAGAATAAAAGAGATACACCTCTTTTTATTATCAATTAGTTATATATTTCCCCAATGCCACCTATCTTAGTGGATTTTTCTGTTTCAAAGCCTGTGTAATTCTTTGTGGGTATATTGGCACGCCTGTTGCAATTTTGAGACTGCAACATTAATCAAAAGGTTATCTCTAATGGTAGACAGGATGTCCAATATGAAGAAAGTCGTTAATGGTATTTCAATTTCATTATTAGCTTCAGCGTTGATGATGTCGGGCGCAGCAACGGCCGCGCAGGCTTCAAGTGGAGCAACTTTGAAGAAGGTGACAGAAGTCGGTGTTCTAAAGTGCGGTGTGAGTACAGGTCTACCTGGTTTTTCTAGTACCGATGCCAAAGGAAACTGGGAAGGGATTGATGTGGAATACTGCCGGGCAGTTGCTGCTGCGGTTTTGAAAGATGCAAGCAAAGTTCAGTTCGTGCCGCTTACTGCCAAAGAGCGCTTTACAGCACTGCAGTCAGGTGAAATAGATATCCTCTCACGGAATACGACATGGACGATGCAGCGTGATAGCGCCCTAGGTATCAACTTTGTTGGGGTTAACTATTATGACGGCCAGGGCTTTATGGTTAGTAAAGAACTGGGCATTACCTCAGCCAAAGAATTAGATGGTGCTTCGGTATGTATCCAGTCTGGTACCACCACTGAGCTGAACTTGGCGGATTACTTCCGTGTTAATGGGATGAAATTCAAGCCAGTGGTTTTCGATACCTCAGACCAGACAGTGAAAGGGTTTGAAGCGGGGCGCTGCGATGTGCTGACTTCCGATCAATCCCAGCTTTATGCGCTCCGTATCAAATTAGCCGATCCATCTTCTGCGGTTGTGTTACCTGAAGTCATTTCAAAAGAGCCTCTGGGGCCCGTGGTCGCCCAAGGTGATGACCAGTGGTTCAATATCGCTAAGTGGACATTGAATGTAATGGTCAATGCCGAGGAATACGGTATCGATCAGGCGAATATCGACAGTATGAAAAAGTCTACTGATCCTAACGTATTGCGCTTGTTGGGTGTTGAGGGACCTAAAGGGCAGGGCCTGGGTTTAGCCGATGACTGGTCTTATCAAGTACTCAAACAAGTAGGTAACTATGGTGACAGCTTTGAACGCACCGTCGGTACGGGCTCACCATTGAAAATTGCACGTGGACTCAATGCTCTATGGAATGATGGCGGCATTATGTATGCGCCACCTGTTCGCTAACATGGTATTTCAATAAAACGTAAGTTGGCTGGGAAGGGTGCCAGCAGAGACTGGGGAGCTGGCATCCTTTTTACTTTGATTTGCACAGGGATTTAACTTGTTAGTATAGGTGCATAGATGTCTACAAGTGATTTAGAACTGGATTCACCGCTTAACCTTGATTCCAAACCTGCCAGCAACGAGAGTGTTGCAAGAGCTGCTTCAGCTGAGGAAAAAACAGCGCCTCCCTCAGGTGGTTGGAAACGAGTCGTATATAACCCATCAGTGAGAGCCGTATTTTTCCAGTTACTGCTGTTATGTAGTGTTGGGTTCTTTATTTATACCGCGATCACCAATGCATTGGGTAACTTGGAGCAAAGGGGGATCTCGACAGGGTTTGATTTTCTGGGGCAAACAGCAGGCTTTGGCATTGGGATGTCGTTGATCCCCTATGATGAAACCCATACCTATGGTGCCACCTTTATTGTTGGCTTGCTTAATACTGCTTTGGTGGCGGGGTTAGGTATTGCTTTGGCAACGGTGATGGGTTTCATCATTGGGGTCGCACGCCTTTCTAAGAACTGGCTGTTGAGCCGTGTTGCTGCCGTATATATCGAGATATTCAGGAACCTTCCTCTACTGCTGCAGATACTGTTTTGGTACACCGTTGTTTTGCAGGCACTGCCTTCTCCTCGTAATAGCCTGTCTTTTGCTGATGCGGTTTTCCTTAATGTCCGAGGGCTATTTCTACCTGCACTTGAGGTATATCCAGGTGCAGGTTGGGTAGGGCTATCAGTGATTGCTAGCTTGATTGGCGTATTCGCTATTCACCGATTTAAACATCACCGCCAGCAACAAACCGGTCAGGTAATACCCGCGTGGCGTTTAAGCGCATTGATTATGGTTGTACTGCCAATGGCTACATTCTTCCTTGCCGGTAAACCATTGGGTGTCGAGTACCCTGAACTTAAAGGGTTTAACTTCCGTGGTGGTATTGATGTGATGCCAGAGTTGTTTGCCTTGTTAATCGCACTTTCTATCTACACGGCAGCGTTCATCGCTGAAATTGTGCGCTCGGGGATCACGGCAGTGAGTAAAGGGCAAACCGAGGCAGCGAATGCGTTGGGGCTGCCGTCGGGCAAGGTCCTTAAGTTGGTGATAATACCGCAGGCAATGCGGGTCATTATCCCACCGTTGACCAGTCAGTATTTGAATTTGGTGAAAAACTCTTCGCTGGCAATGGCGATAGGTTATCCCGACCTTGTCTCGGTGTTTGCGGGCACCACACTCAACCAGACCGGTCAGGCGATTGAGATCATTGCAATGACGATGGCGGTCTATCTAACGTTCAGTTTATTGACATCATTGTTGATGAATATCTATAACCGCAAAATGGCATTGGTGGAGAGATAATATGAAGGTTTTTCATTTTTCACCCTCAGAAGCTCCACCCTCTAAAATGGTGGGTATTTCGGCATGGCTGAGGGAAAACTTATTTTCTTCTGCTTTGAATACCTTGATTACCGGTGTCATTGCCGGAAGTGTTTTCATTGCATTGGCGAGTATTTTTCAGTGGGCCTTTCTTGATGCAGACTGGGTTGGAGCAAGCAGGGACGACTGTAGCCGTGATGGTGCCTGCTGGGTATTTGTCCAGGCCAGGTTTGAGCAATTTATGTTTGGCTTCTATCCAAGCGATGAAAGTTGGCGCCCCCTTGCCTTTATGATGGGGTTGCTAGGCATGATTGCAGGGATGATGCTAGGCAATGCGAAAGTAAAAAAAGGGCTACTTGCTTTTGCCTTAACAGGCTTTCCAGTGTTATCCGTAGCCTTGCTCTATGGTGGTGTTGCAGGCTTACCTGTTATCGAAACCCATCTTTGGGGCGGTCTGTTGATCACCTTGGTGATTGCCTTAACCGGCATTGTGGTGTCATTGCCATTTGGTGTGGTATTGGCCCTTGGCCGTCGCTCGCAAATGCCTATCGTGCGCAGCTTTAGTACGGTTTACATCGAGTTCTGGCGTGGTGTGCCGCTTATCACGGTGCTTTTCATGGCTTCGGTCATGCTGCCGCTATTCCTATCAGGCGGGACGGAAATCGATAAGTTGGTCAGGGCATTGATTGGGGTTGTCTTGTTTAATGCCGCTTATATGGCCGAGGCTATCCGTGGAGGGCTGCAGTCTATTCCAAAGGGGCAGTTTGAAGCCGCTGAAGCTTTGGGGCTGAGTTATTGGAAATCGATGCGGCTGATCATTTTGCCTCAGGCGTTGAAGATCAGTATTCCTTCTATCGTTAATACCTTTATTGCCTTACTTAAAGACACTAGCTTAGTACTGATAATCGGCATGTTTGATGTCTTGGGTATTGCCCAATCAGCCAATAGCGATCCGGCTTGGCTTGGCTTTTCTACTGAGAGCTTTGTCTTTGCCGCTTTAATTTTCTGGATTATGTGTTTTGGCATGTCGCGGTACAGCATTTACCTGGAAGGTAAGCTGAGTACAGAACACAAACATTAATTAGCACAAGGAAGTCGTGAATATGTATAGCAAAACGGTTTATCAGTCAGTATCGGAAGATTCGGTGATCCGCTTACAGAAAGTCAATAAGTGGTATGGTGAATTTCATGTCCTTAAAGATATCGATTTGAATGTAAGAAAGGGCGAGAAAATAGTGATTTGTGGCCCATCAGGCTCGGGTAAATCAACCATGATCCGCTGTATCAATCATCTTGAAGCGCATCAGCGTGGACAAATAAAGGTAGCCGGGACTGAGCTAACCGATGATCTTAAAAATATCGAACTGGTAAGGCGAGAAGTGGGCATGTGCTTCCAGCACTTTAACTTATTCCCCCATCTAACAGTGTTGGAAAATTGCACCTTGGCACCAGTTTGGGTAAAGAAAATGCCCCAGCAGGAAGCGGAGGCACTTGCTATGGAGTATTTAAAGCGTGTCAGGATTGCCGATCAAGCCCATAAGTTTCCTGGGCAGTTATCGGGTGGCCAGCAACAACGTGTAGCTATTGCCCGTTCACTGACGATGCAACCGCAAGTGATGTTGTTTGATGAGCCAACCTCGGCTTTGGATCCGGAAATGGTACGTGAAGTACTCGATGTAATGGTGGAGTTAGCTTCAGAGGGGATGACCATGTTATGTGTGACCCATGAAATGGGCTTTGCCAGAGAAGTCGCCGATAGGGTGATCTTTATGGATGCAGGGGAAATCATTGAAGAGAATGAACCTGAAGCCTTCTTTAGTAACCCGCAGTTTGATAGAACCCAAGCCTTCCTTGAGCAAATCATTCATTAATCGGCTTTTCAAAGAGAAAGGCGAACAATAAAAAGTTGCTTCCGTTACAACCTCCCTTGGCGTCCACATGGACGCCTTTTTTCTTTATTGGAAAATGGTTCCGTCTATTTGAGCTTGGTCGGGAATATAAGTGATCGTGACACCGCCGAGGTAAATATTGCCTTTTACCACAAGGTACTCTGGTAATTCGGTGATACTTGAATTGGCGAGGTAGAGATCTCCTCCGACATAGAGGTGTGAGGGGAGTTTGGTCAGTTGTGTTCCCATTAGGCTGAGATCGCCTTGTACCTGCAGCCCTTCGCTAATGGCGGCAATTTTAGAGTGGGCAAGGTTGAGGTAACCGCCGATGTGTAACTGGGCTGGTAGATACTCTATATCGCTATAGGCCAAGTTAAGGTTACCGTTGACTGTTAAGGTATTGGGAAGTTGGCGTATCTGGCTATTTTCTAGGTTCAGGTTACCTTTAATAACGAGAGGATCAGGCAAAATGAGTTCGGCAGAGTTACGTAACGAAACATTGCCGTAAGTGTCAGTATGATTGAGTAACTGCTGGGGGATGACAACCGATTTAGCGTGGCTTTGCAGGGCAACGAACAACGAGATAAACAGCCAGATTGAAACGTGTTTCAATAGCAAAAAGCCTTGGAATCCTCGAGTGTTGGCGGTTTTGAACAATCCTAAAATTACCGTGTCCTTTTTCATCACAAGTGTAGATAAGACTCCCATATGACCCATTTTGGTGCGTAGTGCACGGTTTGTAATCATTTGATTGATAGGTTTGAGGTCGGTATTCAATAATTTCATTTAGATAATGACAATGTACCCCAATAAAAAAGGTGATGACTAGCCTTAAATCGCCAAAGTGAGTTCATTTAGCCCTGATATCTGTAAGTGGCACCTGAAATCCTGCCACTTTATTCGGTTGATATATTTGATTATTGTCCAGTTGCGAAACTTGGCACAACCATTGCTTTAGTTATTATGCGTTTCGGGCAACAAGCCAGGTATCTTTACCTCCCCTAGGACATTGCGTCCTTTCCTTGGATACCTGGCTTGGAAACGATGTAAGCAATTAGCACACAACTTCCTTTCGGGCGCTCTTCCAGGCGCCCTTTTTTTATTTGTCAGTCTACACTTAATGCAAAAGAGGTAGGGCATAAGCCGAATGTAGGCTATTGTCTTATAGCAGTTTTGTGAATGATTTTGGGGACACGGTTTATCCGTTGCTTGTCGTTTTCTTTCCCAGTGTGAGGAGCTTTATGTCAGGGACTAAGAACAAAGTACTCATCCTATTTGCCCATCCGTCAACTAACCGTTCTGAGATAAATTGGCCTTTGTTCCGATCTTCCCAAGGTATCGATGGTGTGACAACGGTTGATCTTTACCATGAGTACCCCACCTTCCGGATCAACATCGATAAAGAGCAGCAACGGTTGCTTGAACATGACATTGTGGTGTTCATGTTCCCTTTGTATTGGTATTCCACGCCTGCGATTTTAAAAGAATGGCAGGATCTCGTATTGGAATATGGTTTTGCCTATGGTGCCGATGGTACTGCATTACATGGTAAAAAATTTCTTTGCGCATTAACGGCTGGTGGTCCGGTGAATGCTTATTGCGAAGATGGTTTTAATCATTACACCATCCGTGAGCTGTTGCATCCACTTGAGCAAACCGCGGTATTAACGGGCATGGAATATCTTGCACCTTACGCGTTATTCGGTGCTCGAACAGCAGTTGAAGAGAAGCGGGTAGATGCACATATAGAAGGGTGGCAGCGACTGTTACTGGCATTGCGTGATGACCGAATTGATTTTGCACAGGCGGGAGAAGTGGCCAAACTCAATGATCATCTCGACAGGTTGATCACGGAGGTGCCAGCATGACCATCTATTTTATTCAGGCTTTTATCTATCTGTGCGCTGCTGTTGTTGCTGTGCCTATCGCCAAACGGCTTGGTCTTGGTTCAGTCTTGGGTTACCTCATTGCCGGGGTCGTGATTGGCCCTGTTGTTGGTCTGGTCGGGGAGGAAACATTAGCCATACAGCATTTTGCTGAGTTCGGTGTGGTGATGATGCTGTTCTTGGTCGGTTTGGAACTTGAACCTCGGATGCTCTGGGACATGCGCCATCGCTTGATCGGTCTTGGTGGCTTGCAGGTTGGTCTGACGACAGTGATTGTGATGGCTATCGCGATGATGTTCGGCCTAGGCTGGACCATGGCGTTAGCTATTGGTTTGATCTTCTCCTTGTCGTCGACAGCGATTGTGTTGCAGACCTTCAATGAAAAAGGATTGGCTAAAACAGAAGGGGGCAGAAATGCGTTTTCCGTGCTGTTGTTCCAGGATATAGCCGTTATCCCGATGTTGGCATTGATCCCGCTACTTGCCTTACCTGAATTGGTAGAGCAAGCCCAACAGTTGGCTCAGCAGGCTGCCGACCATCATGAAGAGTTAAGTTTGGTCGCAGGCCTTCCCGGGTGGGCTTATGCTCTGGTGGTTATCGGGGCAATTGCTGCTGTGGTAGTGGGTGGTCACTTCCTTAGCCGGCCCTTGTTCCGATTCGTTGCTAATGCCGGGCTTAGGGAGATTTTCACGGCTACAGCATTAATGTTGGTCATCGGCATCGCTGCCTTGATGAGCTTGGTCGGCTTGTCACCGGCACTAGGGACTTTCTTGGCCGGTGTCGTGTTGGCCAATAGTGAGTTCCGCCATGAACTAGAATCGAATATCGAGCCTTTTAAAGGTCTATTGCTAGGGTTGTTCTTCATCACCGTTGGTGCGGGTATCGATTTCTCGGTGCTGTTTAGCAATGTCGGTATGGTGCTTGGTATCACTCTAGGGGTAATGGTCCTTAAAGCCGCCGTTTTATTTATCTTGGCGTTAATTTTCAAAGTGAGGGGAAGCGATCGCTACCTACTGACATTAAGCTTGGCTCAGGCCGGTGAGTTTGGTTTTGTATTACTCAGCTACTCGATGCAAAACCATGTACTGCCAGCGGATGTCGCACAGGTGCTGTCTTTGGTTGTTGCGATTTCTATGTTCCTAACCCCTGGGCTGTTTATTTTCTTCGATAAAGCGGTATTGCCCAAGTTTCAGGAGAAGAGCAATGAGCGGGAGGCCGATAAGATTGATGAAACAGGGACAGTGATCATCGCAGGTATTGGTCGCTTCGGTCAGATAGTCAATCGTTTGCTGGTGGCTAACGGTGTCAAAACCGTTGTTCTCGATCATGAAGCTGGCCAAATAGATAACATGCGGGCTATCAAGATCAAAAGTTATTACGGGGATGCAACTCGCCCAGATTTGCTACATACCGCTGGTATTGAGGAAGCTAAACTTCTCGTCATAGCCATTGATGATCAGGAACGTGCCGTTGAGTTGGCCGAGTATGTGAAACATACCTACCCGCATGTGAGGATATTAGCTCGGGCCTACGATAGGGGGCATCATTACGCTCTTCGTTTTGCGGGTGCGGACTTTATTATCAGTGAAACCTACCATTCGGCACTGACGTTAGGGACACAGGCATTAAAAGATTTGGGTGTGCATCCGTTTCGTGCAGAGCAGTTACGGCAGACTTTCAATGAAACTGAAGCCAAGAGTAAGAATGTGCTCTATCAGGCTTGGAAAGACAATACCGAAGACAATAAATACAACGCCACATACCGCGATTTGTTCATGCAGTTAGAAGAGGCGTTAAGTAAAGAAATGAAAGCGGATAGGCATGACAAACATGCCTCATCAGAGCGGGGATGGACACCCCCACCGAAAAACTACATTGATGTGATTGCAGATATGCAAAAGGAACAAGAGTAGTCTTTAGTACGACAAATAGACTAACAATAGCGCGGCTAGGTAAGAGGTTACTTAGCCGCGTTTTCATTAGGGCTTATCAGGGCAAAATTCAAAAAGAAAGTGCTTAAAAAATAGTAATCGTTTGCGTTTTAAAGTCAGAAATTGACAACTGGAAATAATTTCTTACATTTGCTGGTTAATTGCGCAATCAAACCTAGATCACAAAAAAAATACCTTTCTGGGTTTTTAATGTGATCGACATCTCTATATACTCCGCTTCCGGCCAGAACCATAGAGTTCAGCCACCTTAGTTACAAGCTGTCACCATGGACATGTGAATGACCCACGGAGTTGGACCGGCATTACTTAGCTTGTTAATTAGGTGACTTGTATGTTTTACAAATGGACGGACAATTCCACATTTTCTGGGCATTCTTGCTCAGGACCTTCCTATTTGGCTTTCTCCCCGAAGGCGATGTCCCCATTGGTATTGCAGGCAGTAACACCTTCATTTTTCGATATCCCAACACATAGTCAAAGCAACAGGACGAAATAATGCAGTTGTTAATTAGTTTGGCCGGTATTTTGGTACTGGTATTGTGCGCGTACGCGCTATCTGAAAACCGTAAAGCAATCAACTGGCGTACGGTTGGTGGGGCGTTGTTGTTACAGGCCAGCTTTGCTGCCTTGGTTCTGTATATTCCCGTTGGGCAAAAGATGCTAGGGGCAATGAGTGGCGGTGTTGCTAGCGTATTGGGTTTTGCCGATGAAGGGATCAAGTTCCTGTTTGGTGATCTAGCGACTTCCGGTTTCATCTTTGCTATTCGCGTCCTTCCTCTTGTTATCTTCATTAGTGCTCTTATCTCCCTTCTTTATTACCTCGGTGTGATGCAATGGATCATCAAAGTGATCGGTGGTGGCATTCAGCGTGCGCTGGGTACAAGCCGTGCCGAATCTTTGGTTGCGACGGGTAACATCTTCCTTTCTCAAGGTGAATCTCCGCTTCTTGTAAAACCCTTCCTACCACAGATGACCCGCTCTGAACTTTTTGCGGTAATGACAGGTGGTATGGCTTCGGTAGCCGGTAGCGTCTTGGGTGGTTACGCGGGCCTTGGTGTTGACCTTAAGTACCTAATCGCTGCGAGCTTCATGGCGGCGCCTGGTAGCTTGATGATGGCAAAACTCTTGGTGCCAGAGCAGAGCGTTGCGGTTGAGCAGACTGATATTGAAATGGCAAAAAGTGACCACAGCAATGCGATTGACGCGCTAGCTGCAGGTGCTATGAACGGTATGAAGGTAGCAGTGGCTATCGGTACAATGCTGATTGCATTTGTCAGTGTGATTGCGATGGCGAACGCAGGTCTAGAAACGGTTGGTTCGTGGGTTGGTTTTGAGAACCTGACTCTTCAAGGCTTACTGGGCTACCTGTTCTCACCGCTGGCATTTGTTATTGGTGTTCCAGCTTCTGAAATGTTGCAAGCAGGTGCCTTTATCGGCCAGAAAATGATCCTTAACGAGTTCGTTGCCTTCTTGGACTTTGTAAGCATTAAAGAGACGCTATCCCAGCACAGCCAAGTGATCATTACTTTTGCACTGTGTGGTTTTGCTAACATCGGTTCAATTGCTATCCAGATTGGCTCTATCGGTGTGATGGCTCCAGAGCGTCGTGGTGATGTTGCTAGCCTAGGTATTAAGGCGGTATTGGCTGCGACACTAGCAAACCTAATGAGTGCTGCCTTGGCAGGTATCTTTATTAGCCTATAAGCTCATCACTAAGCTTGAATCGATTTTGGCCGCCTATATAGGCGGCTTTTTTGTATTGTTTTCTGTAGCTTCAGTTGGAACGCTTGTATTAGCGATGAGACAACGGGGCATATAATTTACTTATTGAACTTTTTTGAGCTTAAAGGCTAATCACTTCTATCTACACTCAACGTGACGTAAAGGAGAGCATCATGAAAAAGAGCGTTGAGAGATCATGTCAAGTTGTAGTGATAGGGGCGGTTTTGGGCTTTCATTGTAGTGCATTGGCTAATGGTCAGGGCATCCCTTTCCGTGAGGGAGAAGTGGTTGTTGCCACATCGCCAGAAGCGTTGAGCGGGGAAGTACTCATTCGATATTACCCTAACTCTGGTCTTTCTGTTATTCGCGCTGATAAAGGAAAGGAAGCGGATAAGGTCAAACAACAAAAGTCCAAAGGTCGCAAGGCTGGTAAGAATTATATTGCCCAGCATTTTGAATATCCAATTAATGACCCTCTAGCTAGTTATCAATGGCACTTTGAAAAAGTTCAAGCCAGCAGTGCATGGACAATCAGTGCGGGAGCAAGCATAACTGTTGCCGTGTTAGATACAGGGCTAACCGATAGTAATAGTGATGGTATTGGCTGCACTACTTATCCCCGAGATGTGGTGAATGATGACAGTGATCCGGCTGATGGTGATGGGCATGGTACACATGTTGCTGGGACGATTGCACAACGTACTAATAATGCTATTGGTGTAGCGGGATTAGCTTATGAGAGTTGTATCATGCCGGTTAAGGTGCTGGACGACTCTGGTTCGGGTAGCTTCGCAGATATTGCTGAAGGGATATATTGGGCAGTCAATAATGGTGCCAAAGTCATCAATATGAGCTTAGGGGTGAATGCAAGGTCTGGAATTGCCAACGATAGCATTATCGATCCTGCTTTAGATTATGCCGCTGAGAAACAAGTTGTGGTGGTAGCGGCAGCCGGTAATGACGGTTTCAGGAAAAATGTCAGTTATCCTGCTATTTACCCCAGCGTTATTGCTGTTGGCGCGACAGATTTTAACAACAATCTGGCAAGTTACTCGAATAAAGGAAAGGGGCTAGACATCGTCGCTCCGGGAGGCAATACCCGGGCAGATGCTAATAATGATGGCTATGCCGATGGGGTGTTGCAAGAAACTATCATAGATGGTGCTAGTGGCTATTACTTTTTTCAGGGGACCTCAATGGCTGCGCCACATGTCAGTGCTATTGCAGCGATACTGCTTGCCAGTGGTAAATCTTATGAGGATGTATCATCGGCCATGTTTGAATCAGCACTCGACCTTGGCAATGTAGGCTTTGACAATAGCTTCGGCCATGGTTTGGTTCAGGCATATGATGCGATGCAGTGGCTTCCTGGTGGGAGTGAAGGTGATAGCCAAGTGTGTACTGATAACGATGGGGATGGCTATTGTGCTGAAGAAGGGGATTGCGATGACAATAACGCCCAAGTTAACCCATCTCGAAACGAGAAAGGGCCAAGGCGGAACGATGGCTTAGATAATAATTGTGATGGTCTTATTGACAATTGATGCTGAAAACCTCTTTCGAAAGAAAGAGGTTTTTTTATAAATGGCGAATAGATTGCTCCCCCTCGTTATTATTTAATAATCCATTTTATAATGATGATTTTTATTTATGTTGAACCATATTGAAAAGCACTTACAGTTAGAAATGTGATTAGATCTGCAATTCATAAAAACGTCATTACAGGTCATTCTGTAAAAAGTGTTTACATCATGTGTTGGTGCATTGATTTTATTGCAGTGTGCTTTATTTACTATTCTTTTCTTTTACAATCACTTGTTAAAAAGATGCACTCCTTAAGATACTGATTTTTATTGGCTTTTGTCTTTTTTGTGTTTCTTTGAGTGCTTTTATCTGAGGTTTTAATGTGAATTAAGTATGTTTCACTACCTTTCATTGAGTAGTCGCTTTAAAGTTCACTCATCAAATGAACGCTGTTTTTTAAGAAGAGAAACCAAAATGAAAAAACTAACTTTTATTGCAACTGCCGCACTGCTTCTATCGGGTATAGCAAATGCTTCTGATACAGTTAATGCCAATAATGATAATGATGGGATCAAATACTTTGGAGGTCTAGGCCTAAGTGATGGCACAGTATCTAATATTGGTGGGGAGTTTGAATATAATTTCCGAGCAGGGGCAATTATCAACGATACACACCGTTTGACGGGTACATATGCTTATGGTGATGATTCTAGAGCATCACATCTTTTTGCCTCTTATGATTACATGGTTGGAATTTCAGAAAACCAGAAGTGGAACTGGTTTATCGGTGCTAGTGCAGGGTATGCAGTGTTCAAAAAAGCCGATAACGATTGGACCCTAGGTGCACAAACCGGTATTCAATACTCAGTTAATGAGAATTACAGTTTGGAGTTGGGCTACCGTGTTATCGATACATGGGATGAATGGAAAGATCGTAACATGTCGCAGCTAGATTCTTTCTACTTTGCCGTAGACTATAAATTTTAATCGCGAGATGTGAAAGCATGGGGGAGCCCCCCATGCTTTTTCTCTGTTATCGCTTGTCGTTATCAAACTGTTTGATTAATACAGAAGTATCGGCACGCTGGTAGCCACGTTGCTGAAGTTCAGCATATTTTCCGTCCACCTGTTTGGCTAGCGGGAGTTCTACGCCTAGTTTCTCTGCGGCTTCGAAGCAAATCCCCAGATCTTTACGCATCCAGTCGATAGCAAAACCGAAATCAAACTCATTGTCTGCCATGGTTTTGGCGCGGTTTTCTAATTGCCAAGAACCCGCAGCACCATGCTTGAGGACTTCAGTCATCTGTTCGATATCAAGACCGGCAGATTTAGCTAAGGTAATGGCCTCTGATAGGCCTTGCAGTATACCGGCAATACAAAGTTGGTTGGCCATCTTGGTGATTTGGCCATAGCCAATATCGCCCATAAGAGTGGTTGCTTTGGCAAAGCAGTCAATCACGGGTTTAGCTTGTTCAAACACGTTGCTATTACCGCCCACCATAACGGTTAGGCAGCCATTTACCGCTCCCGCTTCACCGCCTGACACTGGTGCATCAAGGAAACTTAGCTGACAATCACTGGCTTGTTCAGCAATCTCTCTCGCCACTTCTGCAGAGGCTGTGGTGTTATCTATCAGGATGGCACCGGGTTTGGCTGAAGCTAAAATACCGTCTGCACCGAGGTAGACTTGGCGTAAGTCATCATCGTTGCCCACGCAAGTAAAGATAAAGTCAGCGCCTTCTGCTGCTTCTGCTGGGGTTAATGCAAAACTGCCAGCGTAAGTCTCAACCCATTTCTCGGCTTTCGTGGTGGTACGGTTATACACGGTGACATGATGGCCAGCATTGGCAAGGTGTCCAGCCATCGGGAAGCCCATGGTGCCTAGCCCGATAAATGCAATTTTATGTGATGTCATTAATTCGCTTCCCTTAAAAATTTACGTTTGCCGATAATGGTAACGATGGGGTAATAGAGGTTTTTCAGTATCTTGCATTAGCATGATAAATGCTACCGATTAGCTTCGATATATAGCACAACACATGTTGTCAAAAAATAACTAAAAAAATGTGGGCAAGCGCAATCTTTTCTTGTGAATCTCTAGCACTGGCCCTATTATGCGAAAAGTTATTCTGTAAATGGCCGTTTTATGCTGGCTTCTGTGCTAAGAATTTTGATGTTAATAGTGTGTTTGGGATTTGCGTGGCCTAGCCATGCAGGCTCAATTGCGCCTGTATCAGAAGCACAAGGCTTTCAGCAAGTTCGCCAGATTGTAGATAACGAAGGTTTGATGTCCATTGGGTTCTCAAAACACTTGGCCCAATCCGCTGCTTTTGCACCTTCCCAAGCTGAACTCAATGCGCTGTTAAAGTTTGATCAAACTGATTTAACTGAGGTTGTTCACGCTGGTGATCAGACACCTTCCGATAATAACCAACACTCTAACCATGATCGCAGCCTTGATTTGGCCATTGCAGCCTCAAGTCGTTTTTCCAGCCTGTTACGGCATGATCCGGAAGAAGTTGAGCCTGCTTATCAATTGGCGATTGAACTTCCTGTTGAGCCGGCTCCTAGTTTTGCCAAAGACTATCGAGTCGATATGCAGCCTGCATTGGATTGGACGCTGAATACCTCTCCCCCTTCGGGCCGGGTCTCCGGTTGGAAGGAATCTAACCTCATCTATACCGTTTACCACCATCGCCTAACTTTGGCGTAATCCGCAAATCTATCTAGTCCTGCCTGTCGATCAGGACAAATTAACCTTGCTTGATTAGTACATAAAGTACTGCCGAGCAGGAGCGGTATTACATCTGCTTCCCTTGTTTGATGTGGGGGCAGTGTACTGTGCACCGAAAGCGGTGTGCGCTAAAACAGTGGTAAAACTATGAGAAAAAAAGCCCCTCAGCGGTTATTGAATCATTATCCGGCTTGGAAATATGTTGTTCTGCTCGTCACCTTGGTAGTGATGATGCTAAGTGCTATCCCTACTTGGTACGGTGAAGATGCTGCCGTGCAAGTGTCAGCCAAGGGAGTGCCTGTCCCTGATGTTGTCCAGCTACAAAACACCTTGAAACAGCATGATATTGCGGTCAAGCGTATCGACCAGCAAGCAGATAGCACTCTGGTTGTCCTTGCCGATGAATCTCAGCAAACCCAAGCCCGTACCGTTTTGGCGCAGGAAATGGGGCCAAAAAGTGATTCGCAACTAACGTTGGCAATGACACCTGCGGCACCTGCTTGGTTACAGGGCATGGGCTTTGCACCAATCAAACTGGGTCTCGACCTTCGTGGTGGTGTGCAGTTCCTGTTAGATGTTGATATGAACCAGGTGTATCAAGCCCAGGCTGAACTGCTGCAGGACGAATTGCGTCAAGAGTTTCGCCAGCAGGGTATTCGCAATACCCGTATTGACTCTGTTGCTTCAGATATTTTGGTTGTACGCCTACCCAATAGCGAAGCTAACGGTAAAATCCGCCAGTTTATTCGCAAAAACTACCCTCAGTGGCAGGTAACCAATGATTCAGGCCATGGTGTTAGATTGGCTCTAAAAGACGATGAACAAGCGCAGCTAAGAAACCTGACAGTTCAACAAAACCTGCAAACCATGCGTAGCCGTATCGAAGAGCTCGGTATTACGGAAGCGCTCGTTCAGCGTCAAGGTGAAAACCGTATTCGTATTGAGTTGCCAGGTGTTCAAGACCCAGCCGCAGCGAAAAGCGTTATTGGTGCCACTGCCAGCCTAGCTTTCTACCCGGTGCGTGAACTCGGTAGTGGTAGTACCATGACTATCAACGATGAGAACGGCCAACCAGTCCGCGTAGCCCGTAAACCAATCCTAAGTGGTGATCACATTGTTGATGCCCGCGCTAGCTTTGGTGAAATGGGGATGGCGGAGGTTAACATCAACCTTGATAGCGCTGGTGGCAAGATCATGTCTGACTTCTCTCGTCAGAACATTGGTAAGCCAATGGCGACGGCATTTAGCGAATATAGCCGTGACAGTGAAGGTAATGCGGTACAAGAAAGTAAGATCATCAGTGTCGCAACTATTCAGAGCCAACTTGGTAACCGCTTCCGTATCACTGGCGCGGGCTCTATCCAAGATGCTCAGGAACTTGCTCTACTTCTGCGTGCTGGTTCATTGACAGCACCCGTCACCATTGTTGAAGAACGTACTATCGGCCCAACTTTGGGTGCGGAAAATATCGAGAACGGCTTTGCAGCACTAGCATTGGGACTTGGCCTGACATTGGTCTTCATGGCTCTTTGGTACCGCCGTTTAGGTTGGGTGGCTAATGTGGCATTGGTCTTCAATATGGTGATGCTATTTGGTTTGCTGGCTTTGATCCCAGGGGCTGTCCTGACCCTTCCTGGTATCGCGGGTTTAGTATTGACGGTCGGTATGGCGGTTGATACCAACGTACTTATTTTCGAACGTATTCGAGACAAGTTGAGGGAAGGTCGCAGCCTGGCACAGGCTATTGATCGCGGCTTTAGTAGTGCCTTCAGCACTATCTTCGACGCCAACTTCACCACTATGATCACTGCAGTTGTGCTTTACGCCGTTGGTAATGGTCCAATTCAAGGCTTTGCCTTGACGCTGGGGTTAGGTCTTCTAACCAGTATGTTTACCGGTATTTTTGCTTCCCGCGCCATTATTAACTTGGTTTGGGGTCGTGATGCTCGACGTGAGGTGCGAATTTAATATGTTGATTACAATGAAGAATGCGACAAAATGGCGTCACTTCACCAGTGTCGTGTCTATTATCTTGCTGCTTGGCTCTCTAGTGGCAATTTCAGTTAAGGGACTTAACTGGGGCTTGGACTTTACCGGTGGCATCGTGACAGAGGTGCAGACCAATAGTGCGCTTACCAGCCATGAGATTGACCAGCGGTTAGATGCCCAGTTTGACCAAGATGTCAGTGTCATTGCAACCGGTGAGCCGGGCCGTTGGGTTTTGCGCTATGCAATTCCGGAGCAGGGTGAAGCCCCAGATGTTGCCGGTGCCCTGCATTCGCTGGATGCCAACGTTCAAGTTTTGAATACTAGCATTGTGGGTCCTCAGGTCGGTCAAGAGTTGGCTGAGCAGGGCGGCTTGGCTTTGCTGGTTGCTGTGCTGTGTATTCTGGGCTATTTGAGCTACCGCTTTGAATGGCGATTGGCTTCAGGCTCCGTCTTTGCTTTGGCGCATGATGTGATCTTTGTTTTGGGCTTCTTTGCCCTAACCCAGATGGAATTCAACTTAACGGTACTCGCGGCTGTGTTGGCGATTTTGGGCTACTCACTCAATGACTCGATTATCATTGCCGATCGTATCCGTGAACTGTTGATCTCAAAGCCGAACAAGGCCATCGAGGATATCAACAACGAAGCAATCGCTGCGACTATCTCCCGTACCATGATCACCTCAGGGACGACGTTGCTGACCGTAGGTTCATTGTGGCTGTTGGGAGGCGGGGCTCTTGAAGGGTTCGCCATTGCAATGTTTATCGGTATTTTGACGGGTACATGGTCTTCTATTTCAGTGGGTACGGCTTTACCTGAGTTGTTCAAGCTCGATTCGTCGCACTATAAATTAGAGCCAGTTTCACAAGAGCCGTAACCGAGCAATATTAATGAGTATAAGAGGGCCTTCGGGCCCTTTTTTCGTTGAAAATATGGATATTTATTTCGAGCTTAGCCATATATATCCAACACGCTTGAACTGTGATAACGTCAAATGCATGGAGACTAGCGCCGAGATTGAAAGGAAAGAGACGCAACATGGGTAAGAAATCATTAGAAACCAAGATCGTAACTGCAGGACGTTCATCAAAGTGGACCCAATCACTGGTTAACCCACCGGTTAGCAGGGCTTCAACTATTGTGTTTGATTCTGTAAAAGAGATGAAGCACGCCACGGCGAACCGAACGAACAAAGCGCTGTTTTATGGTCGTCGTGGCACTAACACCCATTTTGCATTCCAGGATGCGATGGTCGAGTTGGAAGGTGGTGTTGGCTGTGCTTTATACCCATGTGGAACGGCTGCAATTACCAGTGCTATCCTGTCGTTTGTTAAAGCGGGCGACCACATCCTGATGGTGGATGGTGTCTATGAACCAACCCGTGATTTTTGTGACAAAATGCTAGATAAGATGGGGGTGGAAACCACTTACTACGATCCTATGATCGGTGAGGGGATCCGCGATCTTATCAGGCCAAATACAAAGGTTCTTTTCTTGGAGTCACCATGTTCCATTACCATGGAAGTGCAGGATGTGCCGACCTTGGCACGTATTGCCCATGAGCATGATTTGGTCGTGATGCTCGATAATACCTGGGCATCTCCTATTAACTTCCAGCCATTTGAACACGGGGTTGATATCTCTATCCAAGCTGCGACCAAATACATTGTGGGTCACTCAGATGTTATGTTGGGCACAGCCGTCGCTAACGAGCGTTGTTGGGACCAATTACGTGAAAATAGCTACCTGCTTGGTCAGTGTACTTCACCGGATGACGTGTATCTTGCTATGCGAGGCCTTCGCACGCTCGGCGTACGTTTGAAGCAGCATGAAGAGAACAGCATTAAGGTTGCGCAGTGGTTGGCTGAGCGTGAAGAGGTCGACCATGTTCGTCACCCAGCTTTTGAAAGCTGTGAAGGGCACGAGTTTTATAAGCGTGACTTCAAAGGGTGTAATGGCCTGTTTTCTGTTGTGCTGAATCGTGGTAATACCGAAGCGCTGACCGCTTTGCTTGATGGGATGGATCACTTCAGTATGGGATACTCGTGGGGCGGTTTTGAAAGCCTGATCCTCGCCAATGAGAATATTAATTCTCTGCGTACTGTCGCCAAGAAAGACTTCGCTGGCCCGTTGTTGCGTCTGCATATCGGTTTGGAGTCACCTGAAGATCTGATTGCAGATTTAGAGCGAGGTTTTGAGCGTTTAAACGCGGTGTTGAAAAAATAATTTGTCGCACACTCTGACTTAATAGAGGCCAGCTATGCTGGCCTTTTTTGACCGGTACAGTTTGATAATGTGGCAATATCACAACCAATATCTAACTTGAGCAACGATACCTGCAGGTTTTGGCTACTATGTAGTAAACGCTAGAGCAAAGGGGAAGTTATGAAAAAGACAGGGTATTGGGCCGCTATTGTCATACTCCCAATGACAATGCTGGGTTGTTCAAGCTCAGATCTGGAAAACTACCAGTTGTTTCCTGATAATTATGACTACGATGTGCCTTATGACAGTATCTATCATTACGGTTACAACCAAGGGTGCGATAGTGCACTAGGGGTTACTGGCAATTATGGCAAGGTGTTTGGCAAGGATGAAACCCTAGATGGTAGTGATACTAAGTTCAATCAAGGCTGGGATGATGGAAATCTGGCCTGTAAACAATCTAACTCTCGGATACTAATGTCGACCTCGTTTATCAACCCTTATCAGAGCTTTAGTAATAGTTATAAGTAAGTAGCGTATCGCTGCAGTTTCGACGTGGTATAAAAAAACAGACCGGGAAGGTCTGTTTTTGGATAAGGCATTTTCATTTTGTGTTTAAGATTGACCTAGCCATGTATCGTTCTTAATCGTTAGTCACAAAGTTATATGTCTTATTTAGTTTGGTCTAGTCAGTGACTGCACTTGGCCGTCTCGGAATGAAACTGGCACTACAGCATGGACTTCTGGTAGTAATAAAAATGCATCTTCATCAGACTCATTATTCACTTCTACCACCACTTGAAGGTATTTGTTCAACGCACGCTGGAGAGCTGGGGTTGAGATCTTGTTACCTTGTTTGCTGAACTGACTGTATTGACCTTTACTGGAGTATACCCAAACGCTAAACGGGTCATCTCCTTTTTCTAGTTGCTCGATAAAATCGGCGATATTTCTCATAAAAGTCCTTTTCCCTAACCAATAACTGCGTATTGATTTTCCCATTATGGAATGAAGTTGTTATTTTTCAATTTGATTTACATACCTTATCTAGGTTTATGTGATGCTGATAGCAAAAAATTGAAACTCGACTGCATTTGCAAAAATCAATTTAACTTACCTTGTCACTTTACACCTAAATAATCGATAAACTCATCAGTAAACGTTTACAGATTAATTCCCTGAAAGAATATTATCAAGGGGTGTTTACAACCATAACTACCCCTTAAGGGGTATGCGGTATGAAATCTATTTGTGCTCAGGAGTTTGGGCAAATATGATTGTTGTAACGAAATTTTTCGGTCACTAATTGAACATATTATGGGAGGCCACTTGGAAAAAAGTGTTTGTGCGTGGGCAATGAAGCAGCCTATCGAGCGAGAATATCATGATAAAGAGTGGGGAAGGCTAAATAAATCAGATACATATTTATTCGAGTTTCTAACTTTAGAAGGTGCCCAAGCTGGGCTGAGTTGGTACACAGTTCTTAAACGGCGTGATGCTTACAGGGAGGCATTTGATAATTACGATATAGAAAAATTAGCTTTATATGATGATGGTAGAATAAAAGCAATTATTGATAACTATGATGTTATAAAGCATCGCGGAAAAATCAGTTCGGTATTTCATAACGCACGAGCGGCCCAACAGTTAATTAATGAGTACGGCAGTCTTGCTAATGCATTATGGCAATTTGTCGATCACCAACCTGTAATTAATCACTGGCAAACAATGGCAGATATTCCAGCATCAACCGAAACTTCAAAGGAAATGAGTCGCTTTCTCAAAAAGAAAGGGTTTAAGTTTGTTGGAGAAACTATTTGCTATGCGTTTATGCAAGCTGTAGGTATGGTCAATGACCATTTAGTGACTTGTTATTGTCATCAAGAGGTCATAGAGCAGAATAAAAACTAATTTAGTATCGATAACCGAGACCTATTTTTGTGATAGGGGAGAGAAACTGGTTTGTCAGAGTGATGCAGCGTATTATGTTCTATCCACTTGACCCTCGTAGTTTGGTTTTTACGAGGGAAGTAACTATGCAGAAGTTAGGACAATGGCAGATAATCCGGTAAAAGTAATACAGCGAGCGACGTGGGTCGGCTCAATTGCAAACGTTAGCTTGGCAGTATTAAAGATCACGATAGGTAAAATTACAGGCAGTCAGGCTTTGGTTGCCGATGGTGTACATAGCTTTTCGGATCTAATTACAGATACCGCTATCTTGATTGGCTCTCGCTATTGGACCGCCCCTGCTGATAAGGGGCATCCTTATGGCCATGGCCGGTTTGAAACCTTTACCAATATCTTTATTGGCGTCTTGCTGCTTATTGTTGGTATTGGTATTGGCTGGGATTCGCTATCGGCATTGGGTCATGAGGCCAAAGCTGTGCCGGGAATGCTGGCTTTCTGGGCTGCGGTTGCGTCAATTGTGGTGAAAGAGGTGTTGTACCGTTGGACCGTTATCCAAGCCAAAAGAATTAACAGTCGCTCCCTTCATGCCAACGCATGGCACCATCGAACCGATGCTCTGAGTTCCTTGCCCGTTGCCATTGCAGTTATCGCAAACTACATCTTCCCGGATTTGCATTACCTCGATCAAGTTGCGGCCTTAATCGTGACTGCAATGATCTTGAAAGCGGCGTTTGAAATCTTGTGGCCAGCTGTCATGGAACTGACCGAGGCGCAGGTAGATGAAGGGATCGAGGAGCAGATCCAAGGTTATGCCAGTGAAGTCCCGCAGATCAAAGAAGTGCACGCCATCCGTTGTCGCCGTACCGGCAGTACAATTTTGTTGGATTTTCATATGCTGGTGGACCCAGATATGCGGGTCGAAGATGCCCATACCATCAGTGAAAAATTTAAGTCCCATATCTTGGCTCAAATTGATGAGCTGGTTGATGTTGTTATCCATATCGAGCCATATACCTGTGCTGAGCGTGTGATTAATCCTTGCTGTGAGGATAAGAGCTGTGATTAATTTGCGATGATTGATGGATAAATAAGTGCTAATTCTCAAAACTGAGAAGGTGTAGCAACAACGCATTTGGCTATCTTCTTAAATGTGACCCCGATCAAATTACCTAGCGGCTATTTGGCTGCTAGGTAAGGGCTTAAAGGAGAACTGCCATGCCGTTAATCAGAATTAAGTCTTTGCCTTTTGCTCAGGAAGTAAATATTCCATCCACTCTGGGTGTGCTTTCCAAAGCGGTATCAGAAACCAGTGATATAGATTTGAAGCATGTTATGGCGACATGGGATTACCTCTCTCCTCATCACTATGCCCATAATGGTAAAGTAGTCGATTGCCAACCGGAAAAAACGCATCCCTTGCTCGTTCACCTTGTTGCGCCAAGCTTCAATACCGAAGAGCAAATTGCCAACATGCTGGAAGTGATAGCAAATACCCTGGCTGATGTGTTGCCGGTGGCTAAGGAAAACATCTTTATCAACTTTTCCCCGGCCTACAGCGATGGTGTTTACGATTCAGGGCACGTTGTTGAATGGGATGACTGAACTTATGACTCTGCCTAGCTAAAGTAATGCCTTAATTCATGACTTATTCATCAAACTGGCATAGGATGAGCACTTTTCTCATGTTATGAGTTTCAAATGTTTAAGTTGATTGCGTCTATGCCACCTATGATAGCGTTGTCTGTTGCGATTGTTTGTGAAGTGATCGCGACATCAATGCTACCTAAAACCCAGCAGTTTACCCAAATCGTGCCGACCCTGATAACGTTGGCAGGGTACGCCGTTGCCTTCTTCATGCTATCTGTCACGGTTAAGGCCGTTCCTATTGGAATTGCCTACGCGATATGGTGCGGTGCGGGGATCGTTTTGGTTGCCATGATAAGTTGGTTATGGCACGGCCAGCAACTTGATTTCCCCGCTCTAATCGGCATGCTCCTTATCTTGTCAGGGACTATTGTGATTAATGTTTTTTCTAGTTCAGTGAGCCATTAAGCCAATTCTCAATAGATAATGATGATCTAGCGCACAGTTTTATAAAAAGCCTGCTTAACATAAGCAGGCTTTTTTTAGCTTTCAAACGCTTAATTATGTGTCAGATGGGGAATAGGGATATTCAGGAGCCCCCCTTTCTTGCATAGCCATGCCAATAGTAGTTATTTCTATCTTCACTAAGCGGTTTACCAGAGAGTTGTACCACGCTTGTTGTAAATGTAGCGTTTTTGTTATTGTGGGTTCGGATGTAAAGGTGGTAACTAAACATGGAATGTCTATGAGCGCACTTGAAGCAAATTTTGATGGCCTAGTTGGGCCAACGCACAACTATAGCGGACTCTCTTTTGGTAATGTCGCTTCGGCGAAAAACCAAGCTAACCCTTCCAGCCCTAAGCAAGCCGCTTTGCAAGGTTTAGCAAAGATGAAAGCTTTGTCTGATATGGGAATGGTACAAGGCGTTCTAGCGCCACAGGAAAGGCCTGATATCGCGACATTACGCCGGCTGGGATTTACCGGCAGTGACCAGTCGGTATTGGTCGCAGCAGCGAAGCAAGCCCCGCAAGTGTTGGCAGCTTGTTGCTCAGCTTCAAGCATGTGGACCGCCAATGCGGCAACCGTGTCCCCTTCGGCAGATACTCAGGATGGAAAAGTCCATTTCACCCCTGCAAACCTAATCAATAAGTTCCATCGCTCAATCGAGCATGAAGTGACAGGTCGGATCCTAAAGGCGACATTCTCCGATGAGAAGCATTTTGTCCATCATCCAGCCCTACCTAGTGTCGAGCATTTCGGTGATGAAGGGGCGGCTAACCATACTCGCTTCTGCCTTGATTATGGTCAGCAAGGGGTTGAGTTCTTTGTGTTCGGACGTCATGCCTTTGATAGTCGTCACCCAGCCCCAACAAAGTTTCCGGCCCGCCATACCTTCGAGGCTTGTGAAGCAGTAGCAAGGCTGCACCAGCTAGAGAAGGACAAGGTGGTGATAGCCCAGCAGAACCCAGATGTGATTGACCAAGGCGTGTTCCACAATGATGTTATTGCCGTTGGTAACCGCAATGTCTTGTTCTGCCACGAGCAGGCTTTCTTGAACCAACGGGCTGTCTACGATGAGTTGAACCTCAAGCTCTCGGGTGAAATGCGGATTATCGAAGTACCAACGGCGAAGGTATCGATTGAAGATGCTGTGACCAGTTACCTGTTTAACTCACAGCTCATTACTATGCCAAATGGTGACAATACCCTGATCCTGCCAGAAGAGTGCCGCAATAATCCTCGGGTATGGGCATACCTAGAGCAGCTTTTGGCAGATAAGCAGGGCATTGACGATATCAAAGTGTTCGACTTGAAACAGAGTATGGCTAATGGTGGTGGGCCAGCATGTTTGAGGCTGCGAGTTGCACTTACTCAACCGGAGTTGTCTGCGGTGAACCCGAGCACCTTGATGTCAGATGTCTTGTACGGTCAGTTAACAGGCTGGGTCGAGAAGCATTACCGTGATCGTTTGGTTGAGGCTGATTTGGCTGATCCTTCTTTACTACAAGAATCCCGTACTGCCCTCGATGAGCTGACGCAAATCCTCGATTTAGGCTCTGTCTACCCTTTCCAACAATAACGTTCATCAAAGCAGCACAAGTTAGTGCTGCTTTTTCATCTTTTGCTACTTTATTCCTGAGAGATAGGTCTTAGGCTTGCACTACATATTGAAAAATAAACCATTTTTTCAAATGTAAGATGCCAATTTGCATCTTTTTTTGCAGCAAAATACTTATATTGCGAGTTCAAATTATGACTACTTTCTTAGGTGATTGATATCTAATGTAAATTAGAGTTGGCATAAAACATGGTTGTTTTACCCAGTTGATTCGAGGGGGCAAAATTTCCATGAAGTACTCTTTTCATTTTTTAGCGTTACTGTTTCTTGCCGGATGTGGAGGTGGTGGTGGGGATTCTGCTTCCGGGCCACAACCGGAACAGCCAACCACAACATTGCTTGGCGACAACAATGTTCCAGCCGATGCTAGGTTTCAGCAGTTTGAAAACTACCTGTTTGAAATTAACCCATCAGACTACAACTTTGCCGGCAATCGGTTGTATCTCAAGGTTTATCTGTCTTCGGGTAACGTCTTATTTTTAGGTGAAATTGATAAACAAACTTTCTTTGCTTTTCCGATTTCCGTTCCGCTGAAAGATAAAGTGGTTAGGTTTGATTTGTTTAGTGATTTTAGCGGCGACGAGGCTGTTACAGGGGAGGTAACGCTATGATGAGACCTATTATTACGGTCTGCCTGTTTATGCTGGCAGCAATGGGTAAAGGGTTTGCTGCGGAGCAATCCATTTTGCTTAAGGATACAGTCTTTCAGGGGAATGGCAGTATCGATTTGTTTAAGGCTCGGCAGCAGAAAAATAACCCTAGTGCGGCAAGTTTAGAAGCATTAAGAGTAGAAAATAATAATGCTTTGGTCTTGGCTGTTGATGTGAACGAGGCGGCTAACGGCACGGAAAAGGCTGAGAGCCAAGGTGTTGCTATAGAGTCGGTCATTCTGACGGTGGAATCTGGAGGGAAGACCTTTACCTTCACCGAGTTCTCGACACCGACTAAGTGTTTATTGGCTAAGGCTGGGGAGGCAGACCGCACTCTATTTTATACCTTGATTGGTAGAGCTGGCTCTTCGTCATTGACGCCTAACAGTGGATGGCAGGGCACTTCTTATGATGCGGTTTTGACCATACCGGTAAATATGTCGCTTGAGAATGCCACATCGGTAGTGGTCGATATTACTTTCTTGGAAACTAACACTTCACTGGGCGATCCGGAAGCGTTTTATGATTTTACAGCGGGGCCTGAAGACCTTGCGTTGTTGAGCCAAATTGATGCTGTAACCCTTACCGAGGAAGCTCCCGGTCAAGATGAGGCGCCTTTGGTGATCACCCAAAATCAGATCGGTAGCGAAACGGATTCATGGGTGTATTATCCATCTTCCGTTGAGTACTACGTAGCGGCTTATGAGGATAATTATCCAGTTAAAAGTGATTACGATTTTAATGACTTAGTTATCGGCTACCGTGTTGGCTATGGGATGACCGGGCAGCAAGTGACCTCATTGATTGTTTATGGTTACATGATAGCGAGAGGTTCGAGCTTTACCCACGATTGGCATTTACACATCGGGCTTCCAGATACCGCCACAGGTACAGGGACGCTTAACTTGTTCAAGCCGGACTCTACAGAGCAAGAAAGTGGATACCCGCAGACATTCTCACAGGCGGGAAGCTTTGATAAACGTCTCTTGCAAGGGACGAAAACATTAATGAATAGCCCTAGTTCAGAGTTTGCCAATACGGAAACCAATGTTGATTTGGTTAAAGGCCATAAATTCAGCGTAGCATTTGATTTTGATGAACCTATCGAGCTCTCTAGTATCTCTTTGCCCCCTTATGACCCCTATTTGTTTGTGCAAAACACCGGCTACGAAATTCACTTACCTGAGCATGCCTCCCGTTTGGGTACCTCTGTCAACAATGCCGAAGCGGCTGGTGGATTCAAGAATGAGCAGGGATACCCGTTTGCGATTATCATTCCTGAAGACTGGGAGCCGCCACTCGAACGGGAAGATCTAGGGGGAGCTTATTCGACCTTCTTAGGGTTTGTGACCAGTAATGGCGAACAACAGGACAATTGGTATACCGCACCGTCACAAAATAAAATCAAGCAAATTGGTAAGGCCTTTTGGAAGTGGGATTGATACAAGCTTTTATTGTGGAAATCTCCCAATAACTTGACCTTAAACTTATTGCGCAGGGATAATATGACAAAACCTATAGGCTAAGGTTACCTTGGCCTGTAGGTTTACTTGTTTAACTTAGATTGCCCGTGACGGAGTCGAAATGGCGAAACTATCCCTTCAAGAGCAGATGCTAAAAGCTGGTCTTATTGACAAGAAAAAACTGAAAAAAGCGGGCAAACAGTCCAAGAAATCTCGTACTTTGCGAAACGAAGCTAAAGCGGCAGTTGAAGCCAATAAGACTGCCCAGCTGGAGCAGGACAAAGAGCTGAACCGCCAGAAGCAGGAAGAGGCCAACAAGAAAGCTATCGCCTCACAAGTTAAGCAGCTGATCGAAATGAACAAGATCGAGCGTGCTGATGGCGATATCGGCTACAACTTTACCGATGGTACTTTGGTTAAGAAAATCTACGTCGACAAGCAGACTCAGGATCAGCTAGTTAGTGGTCGCCTAGCGATTGCGCGCTTCCAAGAGGGTTACGCTGTGATCCCGGGTGTGGTTGCCGATAAGATCAGCCAGCGTGATGAAGAAGTGATCATAGTGAACAACACGGTTTCTGAGCAGGAAGTTGATGAAGATGATCCGTACGCAGACTTCCAGATCCCAGATGATCTAATGTGGTAATGCCACTGAGCAAATGGATAATGAGCCCAGCACTATGCTGGGCTTAATTATATGGTCCGCCTCACTCTTAAGCCTCTACGCTTGGGGTAGGTAAATTGAAAGAGGTGAACCATATGTCTTCCTTACATATTCTTGGTATAGATCTTGGTAAACACTGCTTCCACATAGTCG
>NZ_PYMB01000012.1 GCF_003026455.1 Photobacterium rosenbergii | reverse complement strand
TATTAGGTCGTTTGTTTAGTTGCTGCCGCCCAAAGGCACCAGAACCGAAATAATGGAGGCGCGTCCCGGAGTCGAACCGAGGTCCACGGATTTGCAATCCGCTGCATAGCCACTCTGCCAACGCGCCAAATTGTTCAAATGTACCTATTTAGCTATTACTATTAGGTCGTTTGTTTAGTTGCTGCCGCCCAAAGGCACCAGAACCGAAATAATGGAGGCGCGTCCCGGAGTCGAACCGAGGTCCACGGATTTGCAATCCGCTGCATAGCCACTCTGCCAACGCGCCATCAATTTTGCTGTAACCACTTAGTCTCGGCCAATGCCGCTGCGGTACGGAGGTGTAATTTACTGATTTTCAGGGATGAGTCAAACAAAAATACAAGAACTTGCTTCAACTGAACAATTTCCAACACATCAAGCCAAAAAAGCGGCCTTAATCGTATGGAATCCAAGCACCGCTCCGCGTTTTTTAACTCGAAAACTTCTGCCTCAAGTTTCTGCTGAGCTGAAAATAGGACTAAAAAAGCCCACCAAAGGTGGGCTTCATAGATAAACAATTTATACGTGGTTAACTTTATTGTTAGTTGTTGACCAACTCAACTGCTTCTCGCACCAAGCGACCGATTTCTTCCCAGTCACCATTTTCGATCAGCTTAGGCGCCACCATCCAAGTTCCACCGCAACAAATTACACGATCAATCGCTAGGTAATCACGGATGTTTGCCTTACCAATACCGCCGGTTGGCATAAAGGTAATGTCAACGTATGGTGCCAACAATGACTTAACCATATTGATACCACCAGACGCTTCAGCTGGGAAGAACTTCAAGAAAGTCAGCCCCATCTCTAGTGCCTGCTCAACCTGGCTTGGGTTATTCACCCCCGGTACCATCGGAATTCCCTGCTGCTGGCAGTAACGCACCGTATTTGGGTTAAGCCCCGGCGCTACCACAAATTCAGACCCCGCTTCTTTAGCACGGTCCACTTGCTCAGCATTCAGTACGGTACCCGCACCAATACACATCTCTGGGTAAGCTTCGCGCATCAAGCGGATGGCTTCGGCCGCCGCTTCAGTACGGAAGGTCACTTCGGCAACCGGAAGGCCATTTTCAACTAGGGTTTTAGCCAAAGGCACCGCCTGTGACACATCGTTGATTTGAATGACAGGGATAACTTTGAAGGCTTTAAGTTTCTCGATGATCTGCTGAGACATGTTCAGGTGTTCCTATTTACAGTAAATCTAATTACATTAATTCTTTCATTGCATCGGCTGGGATAATCGCACCAGGATGCTGGATAACGGTAGACGCTAGCTGATGGCCCAATTCGGCAGCAGCCGCTTCAGTACCTCCACTTAGGCGCCCAGCCAAATAGCCCGCAGCAAACGAGTCACCAGCAGCACAGGTATCAATAACCTTTTCCACTTTGTTTGCGGCAATATAAGACTCATGCGGTTGGTCTGATTGCAGTTCGCTGACCACCAGACATGGCTCACTGCCCCGCTTGATAACGACTTCTTGGCACCCGAATGACTGGCATCGGTCAACAATGTTTGTCTCTCCCCATACCAAGTGGTCGTCGTCTTCGGTGATTAGCGCAATATCAACAAATGGCAGAACTTGCGAATACCAATACTGGGCTTGCTTTGAGGTCCAAAGCTGTGGGCGGAAGTTATTGTCAAATAGCACTTTGCCGCCTTTGGCTTTGTGTTTTTCCAACAGGGTAATCAAGGTCGCTTTGGCATCTTCAGCCAAAATAGCCAGGCTGATCCCACTGATATAAAGGGCATCAAAGTCATGATTTTCGATAGCTTGCTCTAGCGGAGTCAGACCACTGGCAAAGTAGAATTTCGCCGCACTATCATTGCGCCAGTAATGGAAGTGACGCTCACCGTTAGGCTCTGTCTCCACCAAATATAGGCCCGGTAGTTTATTTTCTAGTTTACGTACCATAGAGGTATCGATATTTTCATGTTGCCAGGCACTGAGCATATCCTGACTAATATTATCGATACCTAATGCCGTAGCGTAGCTAACAGCGATATCACGGTTAGTGCCTAAACGTGACAGGTAAAGCGCCGTATTTAACGTATCGCCACCAAATGTCCGTTGTAGCGGTTGGCCGCTAAGCTCGACCATGCACTCACCAAAAAATGCAATTTTCACACTGCTACCTTTCTAATTATTCGAACTGTATTTAAAGCGTAACTGAAGATGCAGGCCTTACATCACAACAAAGGCCTGCATTTTGACGAGTTTTAGATGATTATTTCGCGGTAGCCGGTTGAGCGTCGATACCTTGCTCTTCAGGCTTTTCCATCGCGGCACGCTCGGCATCAAGGATGGCTTTCGCTTCTTCTTTGCTGACCTTGTTAGCTGGTGTCGCCAAGCTTACTGCCACACCGGCAACCAAGGCTGTAGTGACTGATGGGATAACCGGGTTGCCCCAGAATGCCGTCCAGTCAGCGTTGAACATAACAGAGAATGACGCTGCTGATGCACCTGCCAAGGTAGCCAGTGCACCCTGCCAGTTGTAGCGGCCCCAGAAGCGACCCAGCATACCGCACACGAACATGCCGGACATTACCGTAGAAATCATCTTGGTGATGTAGCTGATAATGTCATTCGAAGTCAGGGCGAACAGCAGTGCCAAACCGATACAAATAACCAGTGCGATACGTGAGTAGGTAACCATCTTGTCTTTTGATGGGACTTTACCCGTGAACATGATGTAGATATCGCGCAGCAGGATAGACACGCCGGCAATTGCATCGGAACTTGCACTCGACATCGTTGCAGACAGGCCCGCAATCAGAACAATCATACCGATACCCACTGGAAGCACTGTTGCAGCAACATATGGGAATGCAAAGTTGGCGTTATTCAGTTCCGGGTTAATCGCATGTGCTGACATACCAATAACCGCAGGGATGATAGAGAAGAACAAGTACAGTACACCCGACATCACGAATGAGCGGCGAATAGTTGGTACATCTTTACCAGAGTAGATACGCTGACGGAAAGAAGGGGTTGCCAAGATCCCCACACCAACAACCAATGCCAGAGAGATACCCGGGATCATGCCCAGTTTTTCCAAGCCAAGGAAGCTGACAGACGCTGGCTCCATAGCAGCATACAGGTTATCAAGACCACCGATATGCTCAACCGACAGAACAGCCATCAGGATGAAACCGGCAAAAAGGATCACGGCCTGAATCGTATCGGTCCAAACTACCGCGGTGTAACCACCGATTACGACGTAGATAGTAAACGCAGCAGCGATAATCATCTTGGCAGTATTCAGCTCGATATCAGCAATCCAAGCCAGGTACATACCACCACCAAGGATATGTGCCCCCAACCAACCGATAGAGGCAGTAAAGATCAGGATACCGACCACATTTTTGACAATCTTGTTGGCGCCCACGTAGTAAGCCAGTTCTTCACTCATGGTCATGAAGTTCAGCTTACGTACTGGAGCGAACCAGTAAGCGAGCAGCAAGATACCCAGCGCACCGCCGATACCGTAAAGTGCACCGGCCCAACCGTTGGCATAACCAAAACCAACAGCGCCCATGCTCGAACCTGTACCCACCATGGTGGCTACCGTGGTACCTAGTACCAAGAACAGCGGAAGACCACGACCTCCAAGTAGAAAGTCTTCGCCTGATTTCTGGTTACGTGATACAAACCAACCTAACCAGATTAAAAAAACCACATACGCACCGAAACCGGTGAGAAAGAGTGTACTGTTCATCCCATACCTCTTATAATCCGTCATTGCTTTTATTTGCTTGGGGATAGTCTCATCACTTACTACCCCATGAGTTACTGAGTCATTTCAGTATTTTGCTTTTTTTCAGGTTGGTACTTTGCCAACCTTTTTTCTTTGGCCTTCCGGCTCAATTTCTTTGTCTCTAGTTGTAATAGCCTGCCAACTTCCGTTGTGGCATCGCTTGTCATTCAGGCTTCTGCTGGCCCCGCGCTGTATTGTTTTATGCGGGGCCCGAAGATAATGCCTGAATTAACGGCGATCTTCGCGGTAGCACGTCACATCCACCTCAACTTTTACGTCGACGACCAGGTCACATACCATGCAGATACGCGCCGGTGGGTGCTCACCGAAGAACTCTTTAAACACTTTGTTGAATGACTGGAAGTAGCGAGAGTCAGTCAGTACCACTTTCACGTGTACCACGTCTTCAAGGCCGTAGCCTGCTTCTTCCATGATGTCGACACAGTTCTGAATCGCTAAGCGAGACTGATCGACAATGCCACCTTCAACCACTTCACCGTCTGTCATTGGTGTTTGACCAGAGACATACAGGAAACCACCCGCCTGAGTTGCACGTGCAAAAGGTAGGTGCTGACCGCCTGTGCCTGTACCGCCTTCGATGCCGTAGCGTGTGATAGTCATAATTTCTTTCTCCAACGTTGTGTTACTAAGTTCAATTTGTTGTCCCAGGGTGTTTAGTCCTGATGACGGTATAGGAAACGGCCATGGCGGTTAGTACTCACCTGCCCGTTTTGATAACTGATGCAGCCATTGACCATGACCACGTCAATCCCTTTCGCTGCTGCAATCGGATTTTCGAAACTTGCAACATCGATAATGGTGTTCGGGTCGAACATCACGATATCGGCATAGGCCCCTTCGCGAATTTCTCCCCTGTCTTTGAGGCAGTAGCGCTTGGCCGACATGCCCGTCATTTTGTGAATCGCCTGGCCCAGTGAGAACAACTGGCGTTCGCGGCTGTAATAGCCCAGCACCCTTGGAAACGATCCCCACAAACGAGGGTGTGGGTGTGGGTCGTTCGGCAGGCCATCTGAGCCCACCATGGTTAATCGGTATTTCAGTACCCGCTCGACATCGGCCTCATCCATACAGTGGTACACAGCGCCTGCTGGCTGGAGCTGCTTGGCCGCTTCCATTAACGGCAAGTCCATTTCCTCAGCAATTTGCTTGAGCATTTTTCCTGCATGCTCAGGGTGCTTATCTGACCATGTAATGAAGATATCAATCTCATCGGTGACCTGTTTAAGATCGAGCGTCGAGGAGCTCGCCGAATACGGGTAGCAATCACATGCCACGTCTTGGTGCTTGGCGGTTTTCTCCATCAGGTTGAGTACTTCAACTGTGCGGCCCCAATTACCGGCACCGGCACATTTGAGGTGTGAAATCACCACTGGCACCTTGCCATGCTTACCGGTAGCAAACGCTTCTTCCATCGCCTCAAGGATCTGCTCGAATTCAGTACGCATATGGGTGGTGTAAATACCATCGAATTCTGCTAACTCTTCGGCAAGGGCCATCACTTCTTCTGTCGGGGCATCTTTCGCTGATGCGTATGCCAAGCCAGAACTCAACCCCAGGGCTCCCTGCTCCATCGCAGCGTGCAGTTTGGCTTTCATTGCTGCAATTTCGTCGCCTGATGCTGCACGGTATAGGTCACCCATCTCGTTGTTGCGCAGTGTGGTATGACCCACCAGCGCAGCAACATTCACGGCAGGCTGTGCAGCCGTTACCGCCTCGGCATATGACGAAAATGTCGGGTATTTGAAATCTTGCTGCTTGCCAAGCAGGTTCATCGGATCCGGCGGATCACCGGCCAGCATTGCTGGAGAAGCACTGATCCCGCAATTGCCTACAATCACACTGGTGACCCCTTGGCTGATCTTCGGCAAGCAGTCGGGATAACGGATCACATTGGTATCATCATGGGTATGTACATCGATAAAGCCCGGCGCTAATGCCTTGCCATGACCATCGACGATCTGTGTTGCCTCACACCCGGCTAAATCCCCTATGGCTGCAATACGATCCCCTGTAATAGCAACATCGGCGTTGTAAGGCTCACTACCCGAGCCATCAACAACTTGAACATTTCGGAAAACGGTATCGAACTGCATGAAACTTCCTTCTTTATGACGCTAATTCTGCACAACCGTTAATCCGAACTGTTCGGCCAGGTTGTGTTAATCGCCGAGAGGCTGTCTGTCCTCTCCACCACGATGACTGTCTAATGCCAACTTCAGTCGGCGCAGCTTATCGCGGGTCCGGCGCTTGTGGCTCAAGGCCAACTCCGTTGACAGCACATCTATCAACGCCATCATGGCGTAACGTGATGCCGACGGTTTGTAGATAAAATCGGTCTCTTTGGTGACAACCGGCAGAACTAAGTCGCTGACTTCTGCCAACGGTGACTCCTTGGGCGTTATGGCTATCACCTTCAAACCATATTGTTTGGCAATCGATGCCGGCTCTACCACTTCTGGTGTATAACCGGTCGCAGAAATCACTACCATCACATCATTGGCATCGGCAGTTGAAGCTACCATTCTTGCCAACAGGCCATCGTTGTAGGCCGTTACCGGGTAGCCCAGACGGAACAAGCGAAATTGCAGTTCCTGCGACAACATGGTTGAGCCACCACCCATACCAATGGCCAAAATCTGCCGGGCGTTTTGCAGCATCTCTACCGCTGTAGCCACATCCTGCTCATCGACAACCTTGCGGTTAATGTTGATCACATTCTTGATCGACTCATAAACCCCTTGGATCCCCGACTGATCAGGCGACTCATGGATGAATCGCTGGCCGATGGCAAGTGACTGGGCTAACTTGAGCTTCAGATCCCGCACATTTTTACAGCCAACCGCTTTGGCAAAGCGAGTAATGGTTGCTTCACTCACCCCGGCTTCTTCTGCCATTTGAGTAATGCTGTAACCCGATGCAGCGGCCAAATCATCAATCACCAACATGGCGACTTTCTTCTCTGCATCTCGCAATTGCGAGAAGCGCTCGGTAATTCTTGAAACAATATCGACTTCGATAGTCACGGCTTTCACCTTTCTCTCGACAGGGCAAATAGTAATTTCAGGGCAGGTTCAAAACAGTGAGAAACAGCACAAAATGCACAGCAATGTTTGATAGTTTCTAACACCGATAATATTATCACCTCGCCAAAAGGCAGTAATAACAAGCCCTGAGAGCTATGTTAGGAGAATAATAAATGACCCAAGCAAATAAAAAGCATGTTAGTAAATACCAAGATATTCATCACAAAAAATATCCCGTAGGTACCAAAGGGATATGGGTGGATGAAAAAACGGAGGGCAAATACAGCCTAATTAACGAAGAAATCAGCCTGCCTGCAGCCGTTATCAAACAGCAGTCGATTGATAACAACCTGAACTGGATGCAACAGTTTGCAAATCATCACAACGTCAAACTGTCACCGCATGGCAAGACAACCATGACACCTGCGTTCTTTGAGCAGCAGCTTGAAGCCGGAGCCTGGGGCCTAACTATCGCTACAGCCCCGCATGCCGAAGTGGCAGCGTCAGCAGGTGCCAAGCACATCATGATGGCTAACCAGTTGGTAGGTAAAGCCAACATGGCAATCATCAAGCGCCTGTTGTCTGAGCACGACGTCACTTTCTATTGCTGCGTCGACTCGAAAGAGAATGCCGAACAACTCTCTACATTCTTTGCCGGTAGCGGGGTAACAGTTCATGCCCTGATTGAATTTGGTGTTGAAGGTGGCCGCTGCGGTTGCCGTACTCCACAACAGGTGATCTCGCTGGCTCAGCACATCGACAGCCTTGAAGGGATCTCCCTAGCCGGTATCGAAGTCTATGAAGGCGTGATCCACGGTGACAATGCCGAGCAAGCTATCCGTGAGTTCCTGGCAACGACCGTACAAACGGTTGAAATTCTGAAGGAAGAAGGATTAATCAAGCTTGATAGCCCAATTGTCACCGGCGCAGGCTCTGCCTGGTATGACGTCGTGGCTGAGAGCTTTGCCCAGTGCCAGCACCTATTGGCAATTATCCGCCCGGGCTGTTACCTCATCCACGATACCGGGATCTACCAAGATGCCCAGAATAATGTCATGGCTCGGGCAGAAGTGAACCAGGGCTATGCCTGTGATCTGGGTGGAGATCTTGAGTCAGCACTGGAAGTGTGGGCGTATGTCATTTCCCGCCCGGAGTCTGGCAAAGCCGTGATCGGTCTTGGCAAGCGTGATGTAGCATTTGATGCAGGGCTTCCTATTCCAGAGCGTGGCTATCGCAATGGCGAACTGATTGAAGTGGGAGGTCTGGAGGCGACGGCGATCATGGATCAGCACACTTTCGTTACTGTCCCTGAAGGCCACGATCTGCGTGTAGGCGATGTTATTGCATTTTCAACCTCACATCCGTGCCTAACGTTTGATAAGTGGAAATACATCTGTATTGCTGATGAAGACTTCCAAGTATCACACCTAGTAGAGACATGTTTCTAACTGATGATAAATTAAGCTAATTCGCCACTTATACATTGGTCATAATTCAGGCAGCAATAAGTGTGTTGCTGCCTATTCATTCACGCGCACAACATAACTAGCTAAAACCCTGTTTTATATAAGGTTTATAAATATTATTTCGTTGCCATATGGCATGAGATGTGTATTATCCCTATATCATTTCACGTGCCACAAAGGATTAGGCCTGTTTATGAATTTCACTTATCTCATTGAAGGTACGCTATTTGGTTTGATCGTACTGCTCCTTGGCTTGGCCGGCGGTTCCTTTTTTACCATGGCGACAGCCAAACCAACCAATGAAAATAGCCTGGTTGAATCCCGTATCGAATTCGGGTTCTACGGGGTCGCTAGTTTAGTTTTTGCTGGTTTGCTTACGGGTATCCTCAGTTAGCTTGGTAGAGCTCCAATGGCAATCCATCCGGATCTTGGAAAAAGGTGAATGCCTTACCTGTATATTCATCGA
Organism: Photobacterium rosenbergii; assembly: GCF_003026455.1. Lineage (GTDB taxonomy): Bacteria > Pseudomonadota > Gammaproteobacteria > Enterobacterales > Vibrionaceae > Photobacterium > Photobacterium rosenbergii. Next base: position 116,469 of record NZ_PYMB01000012.1, on the reverse strand, counting down.
TCCGGATCGGCTCTACTTCAACGCCCCTCGACTCAAGATAATCTGCGACCAACTCAACGGAATCGACCACAAACGCCAAATGGCGTAGTCCCCTAGCCTCAGGAAAACTTGGCCTTTCAGGCGGATTCGGAAAGGAGAATAATTCAACCTGACTGCCGTCCGGCAATTGCAAATCTAACTTCCAGGAATCCCTTGCTTCGCGGTAATGCTCTGCCAACACTTTCAAACCTAAGATATCAACATAGAAGGCTTTAGACCTTGAGTAGTCTGAGCAAATAATTGCGGCATGGTGTATCGCCTTTAACATAAATAGCCCTTAATAATCATGACACTAATTCAATAGTGCTACTATCCCACCCTAACTTCCGTAACGCAATGGGCAGAAAACCCACCCTCGAACCCGATAAGCAGGCTAGGTATCTGGTCGAGCAGAAAAATGCGATATTTTTATCTGCGGGGTATTTACAACACAGTTTTTTATTTATATGTTGTAAATGACTTCGATACTTATGTTCAGGAAAACGCCGTGTTTCATTTCGCTAATCAAACAACTTGCCAACGCCCAGTTTGCAAACCTGTTATGACGACAGGCGGAACATTCGTATCGCGTAACATTATTGCTGCTATTCTAGTGATTATTAACTAGGCTGGCGGCTATTCACCCGTCAGCCAGGCTGACGGGGAGCAAAGTCTCAACCTACCTGTTTTTCTTCAGCCTTTCTGACGGTCCATAACAAAAACTGATTAATATCAGAGGACTTGTCCGAATGACTAAACAAAACACCATGGCGATTGGCCTAATGACTTTTGCGATGTTTCTTGGTGCCGGAAACATCATCTTTCCCCCTTTTCTTGGCCTTCAAGCCGGCACACAATATTTTCCTGCCATGCTAGGCTTTCTCGTCACCGCCGTCGGCCTACCAGCCCTGACGCTGATCGTCATGGGCCGCCTGAGCCATAGCCAGCAACTGACTGCCGCTTTGCCAAAACCCATGGCCACCAGTTTTTGGGTCTTGTTGTTTACTGCCATCGGCCCTGCATTTGGCATGCCCCGCGCTGTGACCGTTGCCTATGAAATGGGTATTGCGCCATTTACCCAAGACAACCTATTGCTGCCTTTTTCGCTGGTTTTCGTAACTGTCACCCTATTGCTTGCTTTCCAACGGGGAAAATTGGTTGATTACATCGGCAAAGTAATGACACCACTATTGGTGCTATTGCTGGCAGTCCTCGCCGTCTCGGCCTTTGTCTCGCCAATAAGCCCGATGACCGTGCCGAACGCTGACTACCAACATCAGGCTGTAACCCAGGGCCTTATCCAGGGTTACATGACCATGGATGCTATCGCTGCCGTTGGTTTTGGATGGGTGATCATCAAGACTATTCAAGACAAGGGGGTCACCTCAACTAACGGCTTATTTGCCAGCACGGTGAAGGTTACGCTGATCTATGCAGCACTGATGTCAGCTTGCTACCTGGCAATGGCTTATGTCGGTGCCACTTCATCTGCCGTTGCCAGCGACGCTACCAACGGTGGTGAGATCCTTACTCGCTATGTGGCAAACCTATTCGGTCTACAGGGCCAGCTCCTACTCGCGATCATCATTGTGATGGCATGCTTGACCACTACCGTAGGCCTGACAAATGCTTGTGCTGAGTATTACCAGCAAACATTCAATACTCCTTTTACTACCACTGCAACTATCGTGTGCGTACTGACAGGCTTGCTTGCCAACTTCGGCCTTGATCAAATCCTAACGATCAGCCTGCCAGTCATCTTGGTACTTTGCCCAGTGGCGATAGCGCTAGTTATCACTGCTTTAATGGTGAAAAAATCGCCATACCAGCGTTATATCTTCGTCGCGACAGTGTCTGTCACATTGGCCTTCGGCACCATAGATACCTTGCATATCCTCGGTTTGATCCCTGCTAAGTGGGAAGCTATGCTGGTTGAATACATGCCGCTCTACACTGCCCATGCAAGCTGGTTCCTACCTTGTTTGACGACACTACTTTTCAGCATCTTGGCGAATGCATCGCTTTCACAGCGAAGAAAAGAAACGGTTTCAATGTCTGCGAAATAGTGGCGATAATCGTTAAATAAGAGCCTAAAATAACAAAACCGCCTCTTTAACTTTGAGGGGCGGTTTTAATCAATCGGCCATTTCCGCTTCGATTAAAAAAGGCTCAAATTGACGAAACGAAAACCCAACAGCAAACAAAAACATTAGGTATAAGCCCTCCAATCAGAATAAATAGAAACCGATCAGCATTACACCCAGTCGTATATACACCCACTGACCAGTGTTGTGACTTTTTTTACTTTTACTGTTTACAGCTCAAAAAAATGCTTATATGTTGTATACCCAAGTAACATCACGTTGCTACGACCAATTTTTGTTTTTGCACTAGGAGAGCTCAATGCTCAATCTAATCCATCACAACGCTGCTCAAAACGTTCTGGCTAATGCCAAGCGTGCGGTTGTGCGTGCAACACAATCTGTCGTCTCTGTCGTCGTCCTAGTCATCGTTATCTAGGCTGGCGGCTATTTCCGTCAGCCAGGCTGACGGAGAATCGACATATCTTTATATCTATCTTCCCAGCCCCTGACGGTCCCAAGAATTAAAAGCAAACACAGGGTTCGTCCAATGAAAACTAACGATACACTTGCCATCGGACTGATGACCTTCGCCATGTTTCTCGGCGCGGGTAACATTATTTTTCCGCCTTTTCTCGGCTTGGAAGCCGGTACCCACTTACTGCCTGCCATGGCAGGATTTCTGATCACAGCCGTCGGCCTACCCGCTTTAACCCTGATAGTTTTCGGACGCTTGAGCGATAGCAAACAACTAACCAACCCATTACCCAACTGGCTGGCTACCTTGATTTGGGTCGCCCTATTAACAGCTGTTGGTCCAGCATTCAGCATGCCGCGCGCCGTCACCGTTGCTTATGAGATGGGTATTAATCCTTTTGTCGATAGCGACCAGCTACCACTTTTTTCTCTTATCTTTTGTAGCTTAACTCTGCTTCTGGCTTTTCATCCGGGGAAACTGGTTGATTACATAGGAAAAGTAATGACGCCCTTGCTAATCATCATGCTTTGCACGCTGGCTGTTACCGCTATTATCAATCCCTTATCTGCGCCACTTGCACCTCAAGGTGAGTATATCAACTTCGCCTTCACACAAGGCTTGGTACAAGGCTATATGACTATGGATGCCATTGCGGCAGTCGGCTTTGGCTGGGTGATCATCAAAGCGATTAACAGCAAGGGAGTAACCGGCAAAAAAGCGGTAGGTAAAGCGACATTCAAAGTGGCTCTGATTTATATTGTTCTGATGGGCGCGTGCTATTTGGCTATGGGTTATGTTGGTGCGACATCCAGTCCAATTGCCCACGCGGCAACCAATGGCGGTGAACTACTGAGCCTGTATGTCGCCCACCATTTTGGTGATTACGGGCAACTACTATTGGCAGCAATTATTATCATGGCCTGCCTGACAACCACAGTCGGCTTAACCAACGCTTGCACCGAGTATTACCAACAAACCTTCGGCGTACCTTTCCGTCGTACAGCCTCGATTGTTGTTGTGCTAACCGGCTTTATCGCCAATGTGGGCCTCGACCAAATTTTAGCCCTGAGCCTTCCTGCTATCTTGGTACTCTGCCCAGTCGCTATCGCCTTGATCCTCTGTGCATTGTTCTACCCAGGGCAGCAAAAGTACCGCAACACCTACATTGCCGCCATCACAATTGCTTTATTCTTCGGTTCAATAGATGCTGCAAGTATCCTTGATGCCGTACCAGCGGCACTCGATGAGAGTTTTAAGCAGTGGCTGCCGCTATACTCTGCGAACGCCAGTTGGCTGTTGCCTTGTGCGCTGGTTTTGCTCTCAAGAAGAGTCCTGCTTTTTAATACACCACAACAACCAGAAAGTAGTAAGGCATAAATAAAAAAGGGAAAATACAGCCATGTATTTTCCCTTTCTATTACCCGTGCCAAATTTGCCCGAGTTACTCTCTCATACGCTGCTGTCGCCGGATCGTTACCCAGATAATCGAACCAAATAATGCCAGCAGCAAAAAAGGCCCACCCCACAATAAGTAGGTTTGAGGGTTCAAGCGGGGCTTATACAACACAAAATCACCAAAGCGCGACGTCATGTATTCAATGATGACTTCATTACTTTGCCCGGCATTGACCATCTGATAGACCTTGAGGCGTAGATCTTTCGCTACCGGTGAGTTAGATTCGATCAGGTTCTGGTTCTGGCATTGTGGGCAACGCAACTGGCGTGACAACTGAATCGCGCGACGTTGCTCAGCTAAAGAGCGAAATTGAAACGTCTCAACCGATTCAACCAATTCAGTATCTGCAGCAACAAAAATCTGTTCGCTTTGTGCCATAGCAGGTACACCAGCAGCAAACACACAAATAATGGCAGCCAGCATAAACTGTTTATACCAATTAAATACACTCCTACCCATTTGCTTGATCTTCCTGTTGCAGCATCTTGATCACTGGCACGAATTCCCGTTGCCAGACATTTTCATCCAAGGCCCCTAAATAGCGATAGCGGATAGTACCCGTGCTGTCGATTAAATAACTTTCCGGCGTGCCATATACACCGAGATCCAAGGCAAACGCCCCCTTGGGATCATACAGCACGGCTTGGTAGGGATTACCACTTTGGTTCAGTTCCCGCATTGCCGCTTGGCGATTGTCACGGTAATTGAGCCCGACGATAGAAACCTCATGTTGCTGAGCCAGTTGCAACAAGAAGGCATGTTCGCTTTTGCACACGGCGCACCAGGAGGCCCAGACATTAAGCAGCTGCAACTTACCCGTGAATAGGCTTTCATCCGCAGCGCCCGATGTATCTAACCGCTGCAGGCTGAATGTTGGCAGCGGTTTGTTCTCAAGCTTTGGAGCATGACCGTCTTGGGTGAACACCATCGACAAACTGATGATTGCCAGAATCACAACAACGACACCTAACGGAAGATAACGGCTATTTTTTCTCATCTTTTTACACTATTTCTCTCTAACCACTATTTCCAAAGCACAATAGTTTCTATCTTCTTGGGTTGCTGCAGCTTGTGCGACACCCGTTTGCTCGCCAAACTAACCACAGCAATTACTCCGCCAATCATCATCAAGATACTTCCCAGCCATAACCAGCGGACATAGGGCTTATACTGGATCCTCACGGCATAATCTGTACTGTTCAGTTTTTCCCCTAAGGTGATATAAATATCACCATGCCAGAACCATGCAATCCCCGGCTCACTCATATTCATAGTGCGAACCGTATAATGACGGCGTTCGGGGCGGATAGTGGCAATAAAGGCATCATCTTTGGTTACCGTGATTTGTGCTTGTTCAGCAGTATAATTCGGGCCGACCAACAAATCAGTCTGCTGATAAGTAAAGTGATATTCACCAAGGGAAACGGCATCTCCCGGCCCCATCTTGCTGCTGATCTCTTCATCATAAAAGCTCACCAAGGTCGCCCCGATGATGGTTGCAGATACACCAATGTGGGCAATCACCATGGCCGCTTGCTTCCATACAATGCCACTCATCCCTTTCGCCCTGCGGGCAAGGATACGCATGTACATTGCTTGCAAGGCACAAAGCGCTATCCAGATTGCGGTGATAAAGGCTAGGCAAACGGTAATGTTTACCCCACGCTCGAACATTACAGACAGCGCCACACCCAACACAATAGAAACCGACATTGGCGCCAGAGAGCGGGTTATTACATCTTCTAGGCCAACCTTGTGCCAGCGGATCACCACACCCAACCCCATAAATAGGAACAAGACAAAGCTCATCGGTACAAACATGGCGTTGAAATACGGCGCGCCAACCGAGATATTACCCAAGCCCAGCGCTTGGAACACCAATGGGTAGAAGGTGCCGAGTAGTACCGTTAGCATGGATACTACAAATAAACTGTTCCCCACCATGAACATGGCTTCTTTCGATAGGAAGCCAAACTTAGCGGCAACAAAATAACGGCCAGAGCGGACAGCAAACAGTGACAAGGCAACAATAAGGATCAAGGCCAGCATCGCCAGCAGCGTCACTCCCCGGGTCGGGTCAACCGCAAAGGCGTGAACAGATGTCAGTACACCAGAGCGTACAATAAAGGTGCCCAGCAAACTCAGGGAAAAAGTGAAGATCGCCAGCAACAAACTCCAGCCCGATAACGCCTTGCGATATTCGGTGATCATCAAAGAGTGGATCAGCGCGGTTCCCGTCAGCCATGGCATCAGCGAAGCGTTCTCCACTGGGTCCCAGAACCACCAGCCCCCCCAACCAAGCTCGTAATATGCCCACCAAGACCCCAGAGCAATTCCACCGGTTAGGAATACCCAAGCAGCCAGCGTCCAAGGACGACTCCATTTCGCCCATTCCCCTTTGCCATGTTCGCCAGTTAAAGCAGCGATGGCAAATGCAAAACTCACGGCAAAACCAACATAGCCCAAGTACAGCATTGGTGGATGGAAAATCAGCCCGACATCCTGCAGCATCGGGTTTAAGTCTCGACCTTCCAGTGGGGTTGGGAACAGGCGTTCAAACGGGTTCGATGTCAGCAACACAAACAAGCTGAACAACAGAACTAACCCTGACAGGGTAATAAGTACCCTTGCGATAAACGCCTCATCGAGCTTGCGGCACACCCACGCTACAAGTGCAGTCCACAGGGTTAAGGAGAACAACCAAAATAAAAAGGAGCCTTCATGCCCGCCCCATACTGCAGCGAGCTTGAAGAAAATGGGTAATTGGGTATTGGAATGATGGGCAACATAGGCAACCGAAAAATCATCCAGTGCGAAACACGCCCCGAGCAAAATAATCGAGATACCGATAAAACTAAAGGCGCCATAACTTAATGGCCAAGCATAGCGAGTAAGGTATGAATCCTTTTTGACCAATCCGACAACCGGGACAGTAGCACCGAGCAAGGCGAATACCATACCGAGGATTAACGAAAAATGTCCGACTTCAGGGAGCATCTATATTCCTTGTTACTAAATCGCCACAGCGCAAACTGTGGCGATTCCATCTTTGTTACATCGACCTATAAGGTCGTCATTTGACCAGCATACAGCACAAACGTACGCAACATTAGTACACCGATCAAACTTAGGGTCGTCACCAGCATAATAAAGGCTTTGTTGTGTTTAACGCCTGAAGGACTCACGGCATTGAGGCCCAATGGCACCAACATCCCCATGCCAATCACCCCATACCAGAACCAACTGGCCCAGAAACCACCGCCGACTGCCGCAACAGCTGCGACCTGGCTTTGGCCGCCACCGAAGTACAAACCGGTAAAGAAAGCGAAAATCACAAACAACTCGAACATCACTACCGGACGTTCGAACTTGTGCACCCAGCTGACACTGGCACTTTTCGCTGATTCTTTGAAGAACACCACACCGAACAGCAAGCAGGCTGCTGCACCTGACGACAAGCTGGAGAACAGGAACAGGATCGGTAATACCGGGTTATTCAGCATTGGGTAGGTTTGCAACGCCGACAGTAGGAAACCGGTATAGGCAGCCAGTACCAAAGCCAGGAAGCCAAGGAACAATTCGATACTGTTTTCGAAGCGGTCCAATACCTTCAACACCTTGCCGACAATTGGCAGTTTTCCACCCAGTAATTCCAGCAGTTCGTTCTTGTAGATAATGGCAATCCAAGCAAACAGAACCACCATATAAACCTGGAACAACACAACACCCATCGACATCACCGAAGTCGGGTTGTAGAAGATCATGATTTTCCAGAATGACCACGGTTTGGTCAGGTGGAAGACCAGAATCAACAGCCCCACGATAATCCCGAACGGCGCCAGAATCGCCGTCGCTTTAATAATACCGTTGCTGGCCGGGTAGCCTTCGATCACTTTACGCTTGAGGTAGATGGCAATCATTACCGCACCGGCTGACATCCCAGCGAGGAACAAGTAGACCGCAATGATCCAGTCCCAGACCAGTGAGTCAAAATAAAAGGCATCTGCAAATGTCGTACTCATCCTTTTATCTCCCCTTTTCCATGTGGCACCTTGTACATCTTAGGTGCGGTGCCGAGTTCGACTTTTTGGCGGTAAACCGGCTTTTGGGTGATCAACTGGCTGATTTCACTATTTGGATCATTCAAATCACCAAATGTAAGTGCCTTGGTTGGACATGACTCAACACAAGCAGGTTGTTTGCCTTCCTTGAGGTTGGTTTCACGGCAGAAGTCGCACTTATCCGCAGACTTAGTTTCAGGATGGAAGAAACGCACCTGGTAAGGACAAGCCGCTAGGCAGTATCCACAGCCCACACACTTGAAGTTGTCGACGGCCACAATACCGGTTTCATCGTCCTTGAAGGCCGCCCCAGTCGGGCAGACATGGACACAAGGTGCGTTATCACAATGCTGACAAGAGATACGGGTAAATTGATAGTCAACATCTGGGTACTCACCCTGTGGTTCACTGCGGACGATTTCCAGCCGTGATACCCCTTCAGGCACATTATTGACTTCGCGGCAGGCATCGGTACAGGCGGTACAGCCGATACACAGTGTTTCGTCATGGACCATGCCATAGCGCTTCACACCATCTTCCATGGTCGCTGCCAAGGTCTTGCGACCACCGACGAGGTTAGAGGCTGCCACCCCTGTAGTGAAGATAACTGCCCCGGCACCGGCCAGGAAGTTACGTCTTGAACACGTCATAAACTCTCCCCTACTTTTTTGCTTTTGTCTGATCTGAATGGCAGTCGACGCAAAGCTTGATTCTTGGCTTTCTCTCGATACCTTTCATCGGATCAGATGTTGGGTGGATGTTATGGCAAGAAGCACATGAGAGATCCAAAGCGTGGACATCGTGGGTCCAGTTCGCTTCACGTAAATTCTCAGGCTCATGACAGTTCACACAAGTTTCGTTCTGCTGGGTTATCCAGGCAACATCAGCCGCAGGCTTTTCAGTGCCGGCAACAGACTGGGCTGGAGCAAACTTGGTCACCTCTTTTGCGCCATTGCGATGGTCTTTGCCTACATTACTGTGGCAATCCACGCAGGTCACATCGCGGTTAGTATGCGGATTAATGGCGGCACTATGTGCGCCCTTGAGAACGTCTTTTTCATCCTTGTGGCACTGGGTACAGGCGTAATCCCGGTCACGGATGAATTCAACGACATGTCTGCCGGACTCCGAAGTGGTTACAGAAGGATTGGCTGCTGTGGCTTCTGTGCTTTGGGAGTCTGCGGCAACATTGATTGAGAAACCCCAAATACACATAGCGACAAACAATGTCAGCATGCTATTCAGGGCTACTTTATGATTGCCCATTTTTCACCTTTTCATCTTCCACAATTACTTTTTTATTAAAATCAAAAAGTAACCGGTGCTGATAATACAAATCAGGCACAAAAGTGCCCCTTGATTTCTGCAATTAATAATCCATTGCACTTGAAATCAATTCTTATTTGCATCATTTTTAAGCCACAACGCTCAACAAGCTTATTAAACTATATTTCAAGATGTGAAAATATGCGACAAATAACAAATAACGTATAAGTGGTATTGAACATGAACTTTTACTGATTTAGATCAATCCCAAAACATACCATAACGTGTTGTTTTAAAATGATATTACAGCGTAAAACCAACACCATCCCAAAGGGTTATGTAAATACCCACAAAGGGGTATATAGGTAAATTATTAATCTACCTCGCGTTATTCACTTTTGCCTTTTGATCCAAGACAAAAAAGAAAACGCTTTTATCTCGGTTTTTCTCCTTTCTGATATTCTTATTTAGAACTCTAATTCTGTTTGCATCGAAAAGCCGCATTCACAACGCTTGGCTCTATTTACAACAAGAATTATGGAGTGCACATCGTGAGTAATAAATGGACGAGAAATACTGCCGCTGTTGCAGCATTACTGTCTGCAATATTTCTTTCTGGCAATGCGTTGGCAAACGAAGAGCAACCTGCTGAAAAAGAAAGAATTGAGGCGCGAAACGAAGCTTTTGCAGCGGCCCATGCAGACCAGTACAAATCGTGGGAAGCAACCAAAGAAAGCGATCATATCGAAGATGCCCTAGAAGGTGACCCGAACATGGTTATCCTTTGGGCAGGCTATGGCTTTGCCAAAGACTACAACAAAGCCCGTGGTCACTACTACGCCCTAACCGATGTACGTGAAACCCTACGTACTGGTGGTCCACAGGATGCCAACTCGGGTCCAATGCCGATGGCATGTTGGAGCTGTAAGAGCCCTGACGTTGCCCGTGTCATTGACGAGCGCGGCGAAGATGGTTATTTCGAAGGCAAGTGGGCACGCTTGGGTTCTGAAATCAGCAACACCATCGGTTGTGCCGACTGCCACAACACCAACAGCGAAGACTTCAAACAAGGCAAGCCAGCCTTGGCTTTGTCGCGCCCATACGCAGCCCGTGCGATGGAAGCCATCGACAAGAAATTTGAGGATGGTTCTCGCCTAGACCAGCAAGCGCAAGTTTGTGGTCAGTGCCACGTTGAATACTACTTCCAGAAGCAAAGCCACAACTCAGTTAAGTTCCCATGGGATATGGGAACTGGCGTTGATGAGATGGAAGTGTACTTCGACAATATCGGCTTCAGTGATTGGACCCACGGTCTGTCTAAAGCACCGATGATCAAAGCGCAGCATCCAGAGTACGAAACATGGCGCGATGGTATCCACGGCAAGAACAACGTGACCTGTATTGACTGTCACATGCCGAAAGTACAGAACGAAGACGGTGTTGTCTTTACTGATCACAAGATCGGTAACCCATTCGACCGCTTCGAAGACACTTGTGCTAACTGCCACACCCAAGATAAAGAAACACTACAGGGCATTGTTTCTACCCGTAAAGCTCAGGTGCTAGAGATGAAACTTCGTGCCGAGAAGCAAATCGTTGCTGCTCACTTCGAAGCGAAAGCCGCTTGGGATGCTGGCGCGACTGAAGAAGAGATGAAGCCAATCCTGACCGATATCCGCCACGCACAATGGCGTTGGGACTACGCCATTGCTTCTCACGGTGTTCACATGCACGCCCCAGAAGTTGCCCTACGTGTACTAGGTACCGCGCTTGATAAAGCGGCTGATGCCCGTGCTAAAGTGGTTCGCCTACTCGCGACCAAAGGCATTACTGACCCAGTTGAAATTCCTGATATCTCAACCAAGCTGAAAGCCCAGCAAGCTCTTGGCATGGATATGGATGCAATGAACCAGGAAAAAGAAGACTTCCTAAATACTGTTGTACCTAAGTGGGAAGAAGAAGCCAAAGTTCGTGAAGCGAGCTACGACGAGAAATAACTAACCTGCGTTAGTTATCCCATTGAACAATGCCCCGGTGAATATCGGGGCGTTTTTTTACTTATCTGCTAAAAGTTCAAACCGCTCTATCAGGAAATCCAAGAACAGGCGGATCCGCTTAGGCTGATATTGCCTGCTCATATAAATGACATTCAAATCTGCACCAGCAGAGGATGTGGATGCATTGAAATTCTTCATGTAACCATTGAGCAGCGTAACAAGTCGGCGCTGGTTAATATCTTCCTGTACATCCAAGATAGATTTAAGTGCAATGCCTGCTCCCTCCAATGCCCATTGACGGATTACCTCGCCATCATCGGAACAACGCTTGGGCAGCACAGTAATAACATTATGCTTCTCGCTATCCTGGAAATGCCACGTTTTTAGCTCTTCGTTGCTGCGCACCATGGCTAGACAATCATGATTAGCCAAATCTTGCGGGCTGATGGGGGTTCCTTTTTTTGCCAAGTACTCAGGAGATGCACACAACACACGCCGACTGGCAGCCAATTTACGCGATATAAGGTTGCTGTCAGCCAACTCACCGTAGCGGATCACAATATCCAACCCGGACTCAGCTAAGTTCGACAAGTTATCGTTCAAGTAAAGGTATGGAGTGACATCGGGGTATTGCTCAGCAAACGCTGACACAATAGGTGAAATATACTGTTTACCAATGTCACGTGGTGCGGAAATTTTCAATGTGCCACGCACTTCCGTCAAACCTGTTTGAAGCAAGTTTTCCGTTTCTTTCACGCTATCGAGGATCTCCAAACATGCCTGATGGTACATCGCACCCGAGTCGGTCAGAGAGAGGTGGCGAGTGCTTCGGTTCAGTAGCTTGACACCATAACGCTCCTCTAGGGATTGCAGCCTTGCAGTCACTGTTGCCGGTGACAAGCCCAACTCCCTACCCGCTGCTGCCAACCCTTGGTTTTTGACAATACTGACAAACAGCATCATGTCGGAAAATTTATCCACGCTTTCTTTCCTAAGTCTTATCCAACCGCAATTATTCAGCTCATACGAATAATGAATTCGAATTATAGCCAATTATCAACTTTCACCAAATCAATATACTGGCTTCATCAAAACAATATTGGGACAGCCACTATGAAAACAGACAAAACCGTATATGTGATTATCGGCGGAGCATCGGGCATCGGTGCTGAACTTGCCAAGCAACTTGAACAGGAAAATGCTGTCATCCACGTCGCCAGTCGCAGAACAGGACTCGATATCAGTGATGAAAAATCCGTCTATCGGTATTTCGAATCTATCGGTGCTATTGACCACCTTGTTGTCACCGCAGGCTCCTTTGCCCCAGCGGGAAAAGCCATAGACGTCGACGCCGCAGAGGCCAAGGCGGCCTTCGACACTAAATTCTGGGGAAGCATTTTGGCGGTCAAACATGCTGCCCGTTACATCAAGCAAGGCGGATCGATAACCCTTACCTCGGGCATGCTGTCACGAAAAGTCGTAGCCAATACCTACGTCAAAACTGCTATCAATGCTGCATTGGAAGCTGTCACGAAGGTATTAGCCAAGGAGTTAGCGCCAATTAGAGTCAATACCGTCAGCCCGGGCCTAACCCAGACAGAAGCCTATAGCGGGATGCGTGACGAGGACAGGGCTGCCATGTACCAACGCAGCCAAGCTAGCCTGCCAGTGGGTAAAGTCGGCCAAGCCAGAGACATAGCCATGACTTATAAACTATTGATAAATAACACTTATATGACAGGTACTGTTGTCGATGTCGACGGCGGGGCGCTGCTAGGCTAGCGTCCAGGGGAAACCGCCCTATCCCATTGCTACTTTTGGTGCCTAGGCTGCAAAGTTCCACAAAAAACAAACACAAGAGCACCTTGAGTTCACTTATACCCACGAAATTTAAGAGCAACCAACTATGAATAAAGAAAAAATGCCGCTGCAGGTATGGATTTTGACGCTTGCAGCATTCGCTATCGGAACCGCTGAATTTGTTATCGCAGGAATACTTCCACAGGTCGCCAACTCGTTATCAATCAGCGAAGGGCAGGCCGGTTACCTGATCAGCGCCTATGCCTTAGCTATTGTATTCGGGGGGCCGATTCTAACCATTTATCTCGCCCGCTTTAACAAGAAGACCGTGCTGGCTGGGCTAATGGTGCTGTTCATAGCCGGTAACCTACTGTCTGCTTTTGCTCCCAACTATCTGGTACTCATGGTCAGCCGGGTCATCACCGGCTTGGTCCAAGGTCCTTTCTACGGTATCGGCGCCGTTGTCGCGACTAACTTGGTTTCAGAGAAAATGGCAGGCAGGGCTGTTGGTCAGATGTTCGCGGGCCTTACTCTCGCCAACGTACTCGGTGTACCCGGCGGTACCTGGATTGGCCTGCAATTTGGCTGGCACAGCACTTTTCTGACCGTCTCGGCCTTTGGCCTAGTTGCCCTTCTTTTCATCGCAACTTTCATTCAGGCTTCGGGACACGGAGAAGCGAAAGATGTAAAAGCCCAGTTGATGGCATTCAAAAACCCTATGTTGCTCATCAGTCTTGCCATCACGGTCTTTGCTTGGTCTGGTTTTATGACGCTATACGGCTACTTGGCCCCTATCGCGATGCACATCACCGGCTTTCCTGAAAACTCTGTCACTTGGATTCTCGTCATCGTCGGTATTGGCTTGATTATTGGCAATACCCTTGGCGGCCGTTCTTCAGATAAAAACTTACAGAAAGCCTCCATGTTCTGGGCACTGGCAATGATTGCCTCGCTAATCTTGGTTGGTCTGGCTATCGAGAGCAAAGTGATGTTCATCGCCGCCGCTTTTGTTTTCGGTATCACTTCTTTTGCCAACGTACCTGCGATGCAATTGAGGGTGATGAACCATGGCGGCGAAGGCCAAGAACTCGCTGCCACCGCAAATATCTCGGCATTCAACCTTGCCAATGCCTTTGGCGGCTTCCTTGGGGGCATGGTACTCGATAGCCAGTTGGGCGCTGCGATGATCCCCTACACAGCTATCGTAATCCCGCTGCTCGGATTGCTGTTCATTGCAGGAGCCAACCGCAGGGAAAACCAGCGGGCCTCTTTGACACCGAACTTGGGTCGCTAGCAAAACCCTTTCACCAATGAATTAAAAACCAATACTCCAGAATACATCAGTTGATATGCAGTCAGGCTCGATCTCGCCGAACTCTGGCTGCAATAACGAGGACACCACAATGAAACTATATATCTATGAACATTGCCCTTTTAGCGCCCGAGTTCGCTACGTCGCTGGCATGCTAAACATCCCACTAGATATCATCATCTTGGATTATGACGATGATAAAACCCCAACCGACATCATTGGCAGCAAGCAGGTCCCTATTTTAGTTAAAGACAATGGTTATACCCTGTCTGAAAGCCTCGATATTATTCACCATTTCCTAGAACTTGCTGACTCAACCGAGACACATCTGCCATCTGAACAAATTCTGAACTGGCAACGCCTAGCTTTCTTGCCACTGCAAAAAGTCGGCTATCCACGCTGGTCGAACATGGGCCTTATTGAATTCGTAAACGAATCAGCCCAAAAGGCCTGGCGTGCAAAAAAAGAAACAGAAGCACTTAACTTCGACACCTTGATTGCCGACACCCCGTCGATTGCAAAAGAAGTCGAATCACTGATTCTACAAGCGGGAAAGGTACTCAACCTGCCTTCCGATAATCAAATCAATTTGGTTGATCAAGCCATCATGTTTTCCATTCTCAGGGGCTTCTTTAGTACAGAAGAGATCCAGTGGGATGAGACTGTCAAAGAATGGATGGAATCTGCCAGCCAGAAAACTAACGTCATGCTACTGAAATAAGGGGCCACTAATGAGCAAGCTATTCGAACAAGCACAACTGAAACAACTGGCCCTTCAAAACCGTGTAGTCATGGCCCCCATGACCCGCGCACGCTCCAGCCAGCCGGGAAATGTCCCCAATCAAATGATGGCAACCTACTACCAACAGCGGGCAAGTGCCGGGTTGATCATTTCAGAGGCAACACAAATTTCTGATGACGCACAAGGTTACTCTTTCACTCCAGGCGTTTATGCTGACAAGCAGGTAGATGGCTGGAAAACCGTGACCCATGCCGTTAAATCACAAGGGGCAGCTATGTTTTGCCAACTTTGGCATGTAGGCCGTGTTTCCCATCCGGTCTTTCAAAATGGTGACAAGCCTATGGCTCCATCGGCCCTAGCCCCAGTCGACACTCAGGTCTGGATCGCCGATGAGCAAGGTAATGGCAACATGGTTGACTGTATTGAACCTCGCGCCATGACCCAAGCTGATATTGACAGAGTAATTCATGATTTCGCCTACTCGGCCAAACGAGCTGTAGAGGCTGGCTTCGATGGCGTTGAGATCCACGGCGGCAACGGATACCTCATCGATCAGTTCCTGCGCACAAACTCCAACCACCGTACCGACAACTATGGCGGCTCGCGTGAAAACCGGCTTCGTTTTTTACTGGAAGTAGTTGATGCAGTCAGCGCACAGATAGGTGCAGATAAAGTTGGTGTACGACTTGCCCCGTTCATTACCTTCAAAGACATGAACTGCCCTGACATTGTGCCCACTATCCTTGAGGCTTCAAAGCAATTTCAAGCCCGGGATATTGCTTACTTGCATTTATCAGAGGCAGATTGGGACGACGCCCCTGTCATCCCGGAGAGCTTCCGCAAAGAACTTCGTCAGTATTTTACCAATACGATTATCGTCGCCGGCAGGTATACCCAAGAGCGTGCCGATGAGATTTTGGATAAAGGTTTTGCTGATCTCATTGCTTTTGGCAGGCCATTTGTCGCCAATCCGGATTTGGTATCACGCATGGAAAACCAACAGCAGCTTTCAGAACTTGATGGCACAACCTTATTTGGTGGTGGTGCCCACGGTTACACAGACTACGCACCGTTGAATAAGTAATAATACCTACCACAACGCCCTGCTCATAAAGCGGGGCGTTGTGGTTCAAGCGGCAAAAAGTCTGGTTCCAGCCTTACTTACTGTTAGCAGTCACTTCGAAGTGAGGCCCGAACCGGTCATCAAACGAAACCTTTATTATCCTGCCGTTGCGGTAAGGTATCATTACTGTATTGTCTGTGTCATTGTGACTCTCAACCTCAATGTTATCGACCAATACTGGGATATCGTTGCCATTGAGCAAGGGAATGACCAGTGATATCACGGTAAAAGTCTCCCCTGCCTGAAGTGGCTGATAAGCACTGAACCACTCCCTGTTCTCCGGGTCAAAGGCGTTGTTCACCAGAGAAATCTCACTGCCTTGCGGGGTAGATGCAAAAACAACTAATGTATCACTGCCCTCTTTTTCGCCCAGCGGAAGTGCGTATGGTAGCATCCGCTGCTGACCGCGTAACAAGACCCAGTTATCGCCTGAGGCCGTCTTGAACTGCGGCAGCACCTGATAAATCACCCCGCCTTTGTGGTTCCCCCAGTAACTCGCTGTAGTAGAGATTGTATCTGACACCACCGCAATCCCATTATTTAATAGTATTACCTGACGCTTAGCTCCCACGCCATTGTACTGATATTGCTGGTAGTCAACGTATCCGTAGGCAGCATCTTGGGCTATACCCATCGCGTCGAAGCTATCGATGACATAACCATGGGAAGGCTGGTAACCCATCACTTCGACAAAGCGATCATTATTACCCGGTGCAGAAACTTCTTTGGACGGGTATGGCGCGCTCGGGTACGGGTAAGCGCCGGGATTGATGTAAATCCCGTTATTCTTATTCGCTTCCGACCAGCGTTTTAGCCTAGTTACGGTGTGGGCACCGTTAAAGATATATGTATCAAGGCCGGAGCGGTGGTCAACAGCCGCCTTATGTTGGGTGTAGCTTAAATCCATCAATAGATAAGGTGCACGGGGATGGTGTCCCGTCGATATCACCAGCTTATCTTGTACGTCAACAAAATCAGTATCTCCCCGTCCCAATAGCAACCCGTCGTATTCGCAACAAGAGGTGATTCTCTGTGTGGCACGGGAGGTAATATCAATATCAGCAGGCTTGGCCAGTAACACATCCAATGCATCTACCCCCAACGGCCACAAATCAGCTTCAAACGATTTGGCGGCTATCGCACCGTGCTGTTGCAGGTAAAAGGCTTCATATTTTCTGGCGACATATAGATAGAACGGGTTTTGCCATAGGCGATAGCCCATCTTGAGATCCCAAGGGAGGCTTCCCCCTGCCGACACACGGATTTGCTCGCTGGCGGTGGTCTCCATTGACTTTCCCCATTTCGCCGACTGCCCGCTGCTCATCACCGTACGGGCCATGCGATCCATCATTCTCAACAGGTGTTCTGAATTAACAACATCACTTTCCAGGCCATGGCGCAGGGCAATATTCAAAATAATATGGAAACCGGTATTGGCATCATAATGGGGTGAATTGTCACCATCGTAGGACATCTGGGTAACGTTCTCCCAAAAGGCCTCGAAGGCTTGTTTTACCTTGGGAAAGCGAGGGCTATCTTGATAGAGCAGGCTGATCGTTGATGCCACATCCATGGCAAAAATCTCTTTGTTATACCCCGTCGTGTAATAGGCATTGTCGTAGTAAGGAGCAGTCCCTTCAATATACGCAGAAATAAATGCCTGAAGGTTTTGCCTGAAAAGGTTTGCTTGCGGTGTATCAGCATCAAAGGCATCAAGCGCATACAGTCCCCACGCATAGTCCATATAATACCTGATGGGTGTAACCTGCTTTAAATCATTGATTTTATATTCGCTGTCAATGATTACCTGCTCGGCATGCAACCTCGCCTTCTCCCCCTCTTGCTGAAACCGCCTGACGACCTCATCTCGCCACTCTGGGAAGTAAACCTCTTCGGTCGATAACATTACCAATGTGCGCAAAGCACTTTTCGCATCGCCTTGTGCATTAATTTTGGTAATAAACTCCTCAATGAGCATTTGGCTATTACCCGCCGCATTTTGCTGTTCCAGATTGGCAAAATAATCGTCGTATACAGCCTGTAACTCTCTTTCCCTAGCAGTAATTTCATTATCGCTTTCAAGATGGGGTACATAGTCCAGAGGATAAACATGGCTTCCCAACGACAGTGAACCCTGACTTGAGTTCGCCAGCAGATCCAAGTCATTGCCATCACCATCCTTGCCGACTTCCTGATCGTCAAGTTTGTGGTTCAAGCTGAATACAAAACGATCAAGGGCAAAACCTTTCTCCCGATCTCGTATTTTAAAGCTAAGCGCCTTTCCTACATCCTCTTGGGTAACGACAAAGTGATTATTGATGCCGTACCAGAAGAACTTCCCTTCTGATGGGTTCGTCACAGGGTGTGACTCGAACTCACTGTCCTGCGGCATACGCGTCCCCAACATTTTATCTGGCTCCGCATCAAAGGCAGCGGCAGCATAAAAAGAATCTTCACCGCCGTAAGAGTCTGGTCCGCCACGTTCAAACAGCGAACTGCGGAAATACATTTTGTAAGTACCGGGAGTATTGAATATCAACTTATATTCAACTGTCGAACGCTGTTCTTTGGTGTCAAACCGCATATCAGCCAATAACGCCTGATCACCCGATGCCGGGAATTCACTCTCTTGCGGGAGGATATTGGTGCCAAATTCAGAAATGAATGCATTAATGTTGATGACGTTAAGCCCATCATTGTCGCCATAGTGACGTGTAATGCCTTGATAGCCTTCGGCCTCAAAAGCGATAAAGTCCTCATCAATACCTTGTACGTATGCATCGCCCGCATTGGCTAATGCCTGCGGAACAAATACCAGCCATAAAATATTTGAAAGGACAGGCGCTAGACGATGGAAAGCAGTCATTCTTCACTCAAATTAAACATGCACAAAAATGCCATTAAATAAAATGCTAACCATCTGTTCAATATGCTTAAATTGCCTGCCTCTCAATAATAGTGGTGAAAACCAGTGCTGCCCGAGGAAAGATGAATTATAAAAAATATATTTTTCATCTTTCCTACCTTTCTGCGGCAGATCTTTGCAGATAAATAGATCAAACAGGTTATCCAAATGACCGTGTAACTCAATACACATCCAGATCCTGTGCCATAACATATTTACCTTGGTAATATTGACTGAATTCATTGTCTACCGAAGTCGAACTGGTACCGAAATACAGGACATGGTTAAGTACCATCAACTGCGGTTTAATAATGTCACCAATGGTTGCCAATTGCTTAGTCGATGTATGTGCGGCTTGGTGGTATTTCTGCCAATCCGGTGTTCGCTTGGCGAGTCCTTTCATGCTATACACTTCGTGGATCAGAATATCGGCCCCCTTGTAATTCTCGATAACTTTCTCGTCATAGGTGGTATCGCCCGACACGACGATCACCCGATCAGGCGTGGTAAAACGGTAGCCGAGGGCGTATCCATCAGGCCAGTCACCATGGCGGGCATTAAAGGCTTCAACGGTTACATTGTCGTCTTTATACACCACACCCGGCTCACGAATAATCGTGGTGTTCACTTTATAGCCATCAGGGTTTGCCGGTTGGGCACCATTCATTCGGTGAGCAATATCTTTGTCAAAAGCTTTCAAGGTGTTGTTTACCAAAAAATTGGTGTTCGGTGGACCATACAGGTTTAAAGGCTCTTTGCGACCTAATACCCAAGGCGTTAGGATAATATCTGCGATACCCATTGTATGATCCGAGTCCAAATGGGTAAGAAAAGCGGTTTTAATAAATGTCGGGCGTAACGTATTCCCCGGAAAACCATCAAAGCCTTTTTGCCTAGCCGCATCGATTTGACGGGCAACACCAGGACCAAAATCAACCAAGTACACCTCACCATTGACAACAATCGCTACCGACTGGCCGGAGTGTTGTGCGTCGTTAAATGGCGTGCCGGTTCCCAGCATTACAACCTGAGTCACCTTTGACGGGGATATAGCCTGCGCAGACACCCCCAGACTCAAGCAAAAAGCCACCACCATGAAGCAAAAACGAAAAAGCATAGATTGTCTCATTTGTTTGAACACCTTTCAGTTAACATATTAAACAAATTATTAACAACTGGCATTCAAGATGTCCAATCTGCTGCTTGCACGTAAGAAACAGGTATGACGCTCAATTTGAGACATCTGGTACTTTTGGTATTGGAGTATTGAGAGCAGTATCAAAAAAAGATGGGAGAAATAAGTGCTACTTGAACTATTGTCGCGCCGATTCGATAAACAAAATTAAAATACCACCTCAATAGTAAAAAAAGATAACTACTCCAAACAATTTTCTAATAACAATAATCCACCCTTTATTATTCAAGTAATGTAGATATTTATATTGATTTTTAATCCGATTAATTTGAAGTGTAAATACGAATAGAAAAAGGAGGCCAAATACCTCCTTTGAGTTATTCGAGTTAAAATCACAAGAGATGCCTACAGAAAACTCTTTGCCCGATTAATGGCATTGATCACTTCGACCCTGTCCAAATCAGTCCGTTCGGTATCCAGCACTTGCTGCCAGGTATCAATGGCTTTTTGGTAACGGGCACTCAGGAAGTAATCTGACGCAAGCAGCATCAAGGCTGAAATATTGTCTTGGTCCAATTCCAACGCTCGGTCCAGCCAGGCTTTGCTTTGCGCGGTGAAGTGCTGCTTTTCTTGGTAGTAACTGGCTGTAGCCATCGCCGAATAAATATTGGACTGGGGCTCTGGAGCCAATCTCTGTGCGTAAAGGAATGCAGTACCTGCATTTTCAAACTCGCTGCTGTACATGTATGCATTGCCAAGCGCATACCACAACTCGCCGTTTTGGGTATCTTCGCGAAGTTTATCTTGGATCTCTTCAATACGCTTTTGGTTCAGCTCAGAAGCGCTCATCAACATATCGTCTGGCAGTGGTTGCTGGGCTTCTGGTCGCTTAACGGTATTTTTCGGCTCATGCCCCAAGAAGGCGTAGCTAGTGACGGAAACGACGGCGAGCACACCAACAAGCATCAACGAGAAAGGTGTTACCTTGCGATTGTGGCGGTAAGAGTGAACAATAATCAGTGCGGAAGCCATGACTAACAACAGCAGGAAAAACAATCCTTGGTAATTCAGCATTCCAGAAATCCATATAACGTAGTTGAAATACCAGTTTACCAGAGCCTGTTATTAGCGCCTGAAATTAATGCAGGATATTTAGCCTAGATCAAACCAAAAAGGCAACGCCAATGCGCTGCCTTTGCTATCTCATTAAGCGATATAAAAGAGAGTATCTCTTTGAGCTTACAGCTCAAAATCACCAAATGCGTCGTTTTCTACCTGACGTGCAAGGAAAGCAACCAAATCATCGTGACCGCCAATGTACTGACCATCCAAGATGATTTGTGGAACAGTGCGTACAACATTACCTGTTTGCTGCTCGATAAAATCAACCATTGTGGTTTTTGGAAGATCTGTTCCCAGTACCAAAGTGGTGTACTCGGTGCCGCGCTCGTCCAAAATCGCTTTGGCTCTTACGCAAAACGGGCAGTTCGGCTGGGTGATCACTAGGTTTTGGTAGCTAGCAAGCTGCTCCATCGTCATATCAGACATGATTACTTTCTCATTCAGGTGTTTTATTTAATGAGTAAGATATCGAATTGCTACTACCGCTGACAAGCCCAGATCCAAGCTAAAGCCACGATAGCCAATCATCCGCTGGCAATTTGCACAGGGATGCGCCGCCGACCAAAGGCTTTTTCAATCGGTTTAAACCGGCCAGCTAGTTGGTAGCCGCAATAATGACACTGCCCCTTACTGGTCAAGTGGCAATCGCCCAACTTATACCAATTACGTGAAAGGACGTTTTTACCACACCCTGGGCAATAAGTACTGTCACCTTCCTCATCAAAGATATTACCGACATAGGCATAATGCAGGCCATTGGCAATAGCAATATCCCGTGCCCTTTTCACCGTCTCTGGCGGAGTGCGCTCTTTGTCGAGCATTTTGAAATCAGGGTGGAAGGCACTGAAATGAATGGGAACATCCGGCCCTAAGTTATCATATACCCAACGGGTGAGTGCCTCTATTTCTTGCGGGCTGTCATTTTCATCAGGGATCAATAAGGTAGTAATTTCAAACCACACATTGGTTTCATGTTTTAGGTACAGCAAGGTGTCGAGCACCGGCGCGAGATGACCGCTGCAAATTTTGTGGTAGAAGCGTTCAGTAAATGCCTTGAGATCGATATTGGCTGCATCCATGTAGCGATAAAACTCAATCCTCGGTTTATCACTGATATACCCTGCACTGACTGCCACACTGTTAATCCCCAACTCACGGCAGGCTTGCGCGGCATCGACTGCATACTCCATAAAGATCACCGGATCGTTATAGGTAAAGGCAATGCTATCGCACCCATAACGCTTGGCAGCCTGCGCCAGTTGCTCTGGCATCGCTGATGAGCCGAGAGTGTCTATCTGGCGGGACTTACTGATATTCCAGTTCTGGCAAAATTTACACCCTAGATTGCAACCTGCTGTACCGAAAGAGAGTACCGAGCTGCCAGGGTAAAAATGATTGAGTGGTTTTTTTTCTATAGGATCAATACAAAAGCCACTGGAGCGCCCATAACTGGTTAAAACAATTTCTCCCTCGTGGGCCTGCCTAACAAAACATGCTCCTCGCTTGCCATCCCGAAGCCGACATTGGCGCGGACAGAGATCACACACAACCCGGCCATCATCGAGTCGATGCCAATATTTTGTGGGATAAAATTCAGGAGGTTGGCGCATGATAGTCCCTTAATGGTTATCTTTTTGAACTGAACATATTGATGTTGCTCTGATTTCTGCCATCTGGAGATCAATAAGGTATTTTTGTTCCTATACTTAAGATTAGTCCAGATTTTAAGACTCTATCGGTAGGTATCTTATGAATACGCGTCCACCAGCTGTCGCTGGCCGGTTCTATTCTCACTCAGCCCAATACCTAAAAAGCCAAATGGATGAATGGCTTAAGCCCACACAGCACCATACGCCAATTCGCGCTTTGATTGTCCCTCATGCAGGGTATGTCTTTTCAGGCAGTGTCGCCGCTGATGCTTACCGTTATCTACTTCCTGAGGCCGATCGCATCCACCGGGTAATACTTATCGGCCCCAGTCACCGCCACTATTTCCAAGGCTGTGCCATCCCCGCTGCAGACTATTTCGAGACCCCGTTAGGTAAAATCAAAATTGACACACAATTTGTTGAAAAGCTAAAGGAAATAGATGATATTGAAGTATCGGATCAGGTTCATGCCCTAGAGCACTGCCTCGAAGTGCAATTGCCTTTCCTGCAGTCATGTTTAGATGACTTCACCCTGTTACCGCTCTTGACCAGTAATGTAAATCCGGCGCATGTCGCCAAGCTCCTTGATGCCCTGTGGCAAGGTGAAGACTGTCTACTTGTTATCAGTAGCGATCTAAGCCACTTCCATACCTATTCGGAAGCCCAGCGCATTGATAGCCAAACCTGCAACATGATTGAAAACTACGAGCCAACTTTGGTTCCAGAACAAGCTTGTGGATCAACCGGCATCAATACATTGCTACTGCTAGCCAAACAAAGGGGATACACACTTACACGTAGGACATTAATAAATTCCGGCGACACTGACGTCGGAGATAAGGAGAGAGTCGTAGGATATGTCAGCTATCTCATTTCAGAACCTCAATAAAGGTGAGCTAACCCAACTTTTGGATGTGGCTCGCGATGCCATTCGCGGCCATTTCGCAGATGATCTTCCCCAGCCTCCCCGACTTGATTTATACGGCAAGAAACTACTCCAACCTGGAGCTTGCTTTGTTACCCTAACGGTTGATGGCGAACTGCAGGGTTGCCTAGGGACAACCGTGGCCCACTCCCCACTGGTTATGGAGGTCCATAATAAGGCCCGTGCTAGCGCTTATCAGGATCGCCGTTTCATGCCGCTAGTCGAAGAACAACTCGATGGTTTAGTGGTCGAAGTGTCGGTTCTGACCCAACCGGAAGATCTCGATGTCGACTCCGAGCAAGCCCTCATCGACTACCTAAAAAACAACAAAGTGGGTCTCATCCTCTCGGACAACCACCAGCAGGCACTCTTCCTACCGCAAGTGTGGGAAAAGTTGCCTAAGCCAGAAGACTTTATCCGCCAGCTAAAACTCAAAGCCGGTTGGAACGCTGTGTACTGGTCACCGTCGATGAAAGTTCAAACCTTTGATGTAAATAGCATCAGTGGTAAGTATCATTATTAGATGCGGGGTCCTAGGTTCTAGGTTCTAGGTTCTAGGTTCTAGGTTCTAGGTTCATCAAGATTTGAGCTTCAGACCTAAATGCAAGCGCCCCTGTAAAAAGGGGCGCTGCTCTGAACTATTTATCTGCCTTTAGGTTTTACTTCGTCATTAAGCCATAGGGCTTGCCGGTGAATATTTCCGGCTGCTTCTGAATGGTTGGCACTGCATGGGCACCTTGCCAGTCCAGCAGCATGATAGCGAGGACATTGCGGTGCTCGCCATCTAGCAGATCGGTGCTGCCATTAACTGCCGGTATAATGCCCGCCTGACGATTAAGGGAGCGCTGGATAGCCTTGCGGGTCTTCTCAACCACTGGATCATTCTCCAAACCTGCCAGCAAGAAGTTGATCCCCACTTCCGCAATCACATCTTCCTTAGAACGATCGATAATGGTATCGATATTGTCGCGGTAGTAGTCGTAGATCCATTGGTGATCCGACTCTTTGACTGGGTGCTGGTAGTAGCCAGTATCGGCAAAGATGATGTGGGTCAGACCATACACCTTGTTCATGAACTGCTGATCGGTCAACTGATCATCTTGGCTGTCTGGGTATGTCGCTTTGAATGCCGTAGTAAACTCCTCGACGACATCCTGTTCGCCTAACTGACGTAGCCAATAAACCTGGTTGGCCAATTGAGCCGCCCACGCCCTGATCATTTCAGGATCGGTCGCATACTTTTCGAAGTCATACCGGCGGATCACTTCTCGCAATTTCGCATCTTCGCGGTGCTTCAGGCCATACTCGTTGGCACGTGCCATCGAACCTAACAGGTCAACACCAAGGTAGTAATACTCCGGCTGGTCTTTGGTCGCTTCGTAACGCAAATCACTACGTACATCATCTTTTATCTCGTAGCGAGCGAGACGCTGTGCAGAATACTCGGCAATTTGTTCAGGCGTATTAACTTCGGTGGCAAAGTAATTCAAACGGCTGGCAACACGGGCCATGTCTGACCATATTGCTGCTTGGTATTTAGGATCTTGGGTTTGGCGGTACATTCGCAGGCCATAGTGGCCCATTTTGAAAGCAGGAAGGGTAAAAAGCTGGCTTTCATAAGTCTGGCGGATACGCTCAGCGTCTTGCTCAAAACTGGCTTGCTCTGCAGCTGACGTTGGACCGGAATTCAGGGTCAGGCCTTGCTCGGCCGCTGACTGGACATCAGCCCAAGCCACCGACGAGGAAACCATTGCCCCGACCACCAGCGAAGGCAATATTCTCCGATGAAATACCTTCTGTAATTTACTGCTTCCCCGTCCCATTGAAGACTCCCTGCTCATTCCGCTAAACATTTAGCCAAGACGCTAGCAAAGCCTTACATCTATTACGTCAGAAAACTGTAAATTTATGCTCGCAGATGTGATCGAGATAACAATAGCAAAAAAGACCTCCCGTTAGGGGAATTAGAGTATCTAAGACATCAATGCCTCCCGCTCATTCTATAATTTCACGAAAGGTCAGGTTAATACGCGGCGTGTCAACTCGCTGGGTTTTAGGTACCGCATGTTGCCAATAGGTTTGCAGATCCCCTGCCATCACCAAGAGTGAACCATGATTAAGCTGGTACTCTTGTTTTTCCTTGCTTTGTTTATGCCGCAATACAAACCGCCGCGTAGCGCCAAGGCTGACTGAGGCGATAACGGGCTGCTCGCCCAGTTCGGGTTCGTTATCTTGGTGCCAGCCCATTGAATCTTTGCCGTTACGGTAAAGGTTTGCCAATACAGAATTGAAATTCACCCCCAATAGCTCATTCAGCTGCTGGCGAATAACCTGCAGGGTCGGCGTCCACGGGTCTGGCTGCATGGTCAACCCTGAGTAGGTGTATACCGCCTCGCCACACCACGCCTGCAACCTTGGTTGCCACACTTCTTTGCCGAAGATAACGATCTTTTTCTGTTGCCAATTGAGTTCATCTTCAAGCCGCTGGTAACACTTATCAGCCAATGAAGATTCGAGGAAGTGCGGGTGCCAATACACCCGCCCTTGAGGCAAGCTTTGCCAATAACCATGGTTGGCTGCACTTGAACTAATGACGCTCATCGATAGGGATCCATTCTTGATGCTCTGGGCCAATATAGTCTGCGCTAGGCCGGATGATGCGATTGTGATCGCGTTGCTCAAACACATGGGCGGCCCACCCCGTGACCCGACTCATCACAAAAATCGGGGTAAACAGTTTGGTCGGTATTCCCATAAAGTGATAAGCCGAGGCGTGGAAGAAATCTGCATTGCAGAACAAGTTCTTCTCGCGTTTCATCACAGCTTCCACCCTGACAGAAATATCATAAAGTACAGGATCGCTGGCATCTTTCGCGAGTTTTTCAGACCAGACTTTAATCAAGGCATTACGGGGATCAGATTCGCGGTAGATAGCATGGCCAAAGCCCATGATTTTTTCTTTATCCTCAAGCATCTTCATAATGCCCGATTCTGCCTCATCCGCTGACTGCCATTGCTCAATCATATCCATGGCCGCTTCATTCGCACCGCCATGCAATGGCCCTCTCAAAGTACCAATCGCCGCACAGACACAGGAATAGATATCAGACAGGGTCGACGCACACACCCTAGCGGCAAATGTCGAAGCATTAAATTCATGCTCGGCATATAAAATAAGCGAGCAATGCATGACTTGCTTATGCATATCAGGTGGCGTTTCACCGGTTAGCATTTTCAAAAAATACCCGGCAATACTGTCTTGGTCGCAATAGGTCTCTATCCTTACCCCATGATGACTATAGCGGTACCAGTAACAAATAATGGCGGGCAGCAGAGCCAGTAGCCGGTCTGCTTTGTCGTACTCTTCGCTAAAACCATGCTCTTGTTCGAGGTTACCTAACATCGAGCACCCTGTACGCATCACATCCATCGGATGTGCATCGGCCGGGATCTGCTCCAACACCAACTTAAGTGCAAGAGGGAGGCCCCGGTAGGAAATCAACTTGGTTTTGTAGGCGGCTAGTTCAGCTCGAGTCGGTAGTTTGCCTTTGAGCAGCAGATAAGCCACCTCTTCAAACTCAGCATGCTGCGCCAAATCGGAAATGTCGTAACCACGATAGGTTAAGCCAGTACCGGTTTTTCCCACCGTACACAGTGCCGTGCTGCCGGCAGTTTGTCCGCGTAAACCTTCTCCGCCAAGCGGCTTGAGCGAATCTGGCATGGTGCCCCTCCCTGTAAAATCAAGGTTAATACCCAAATAAACTAGCTTTGTTATATTCAAAAGCCTAGGTCAGGAAACACCATAAAACCACTCGTAGCGTGCTTATAAAGCTCTTTATTTCAGCGCGATATCTACCCATACCAAACGATGATCAGAGCCCGCTTGAGGTCGCTCCCTCCCGCGTTCATCCGTGATCAAATGCCGAAGTGGATCTTTCTTGTCAGGCCAAAACACCCCGCTTTGCAGGATGTCCAAGTTGGCTGACGGCAGAACATAATCAAGCCGCAATCCCGATATGTGCGTCCATTCACTTGGCCGTCCCCGGCGTTGCTGCCACGGCCTAAGGAAGCGCCCTCCCAAACTCTTGGGAGTCATTCGCCCCGAAGACGCCGTACGATGAACTTTCGGATGCAACAGCAGATCACGGATCGCTGTTTTGATGCCATCGCCATCAGCCATATCGGCATTGAGATCACCCAATACGACAAAGCGGCTATCAGGCTTGAGTCCACCCGCTTCGCCCTTATCATCAACAAGATAGTCGGCATCCTCAAGGATGTTTTTCAGCAAGACCAATTCATCATGGTTGCGGCGGGCATTGCGCTTTTCATGCCCATCAAACACGGGGGGCGTTGGGTGGCAACACACCAAATGAAGGTGCTGGCCATCAACCTCTACCGGAACAACGACATGGTTTTTCGAAGACAAACGAAGCTCAGCACTTGCCTGTTCGGAGTAATAACCTTCCGGCATCTGATGGCCCGGCAAATCTCTCCATAACAAAGATTGCCAACTTTTTATCTCTTTATCGACAATAGGGAAACGTGACAAGATGACAAAACTAAAATGGCCATGATGCTCGCCAAACCCTTGGGCATCATTGGGCAAGGTGATCTTTCCGTCGCCATCAAGGTCATTGACCATTGCCATCCCGGTATTCGAAGGCGGGCAATAGCGGTATGGGTAAGACACCGCATTTTGACCATGCTGAGGAACAGCCAAGTATTGCTGGCAAAATTGCTCTAATGCACCATCATCCCCTCCCTCTCCGGGGTGGTCGAATTCACACAACATCAACACATCAGGGGCGACATGCTGGATAATAGCGGCAAGTTTAGTGAAACGCTCATGATTAGGCTGCTTCAGCTGCCTTAATATTTCCCCTTGAACCGGGTCAGACATGGAGATATTAAACATGGCAACACGGGCACTTGTTGGCAAGGTACCCGAAGAGGGTTGGTGGAATGAAGAGGTATGCAAGGGAGATCACTCACGACTGTTTTAGAAACATCAGTATACCCACTTCTGATAACTCACTCATCAGAAATGGGATACTAAGTTAATGAAATTACTACTCTGTCAACTGAGTGATAGCCATTCTTATCTGTTTGGCATCGGATTCGGCTCGATGTTGCACTGGACCAAGTTCAGCCATGATCTGCTGGAAATGTGCCCTATCAATGCCATTTTCCTGTAATAGCCATAAACCAACTTCGGTCAGGGTAAACGATGGCCTCATATGGGCAGCGTGATACAAACGGCCCAACCAGAATAAATCCCACTGGCTATCACAGAAAACAAGTTCGTATTTTCCTAACACGGCATTAAGGTGCTGGCACACATCAACCACCTGAAGCCCTTCTTCATGCAACTTCTGGCGCGAGATTTGATGAATTTCCAACTCCGCATGATCATCCCAGTGTTGCCAGGGATCACCAGCCGTTAACGGGTTGATGAGTAGACTGTTCGCAGAACCATCTGGTAGCGAGTATCCCACCTCAATCGGGTAGGATTGTCCGGAAAGACCGGATGCTTCAAAATCCAATGTTGCCCACATTGCACTCTCCCTGATGCGATTATGAGTACTTACCACCAATACCACGACTTCCTGTCAAAAAACTGTATGGTAAGCGATTAAGGCATTTTTATTACCTTACTTAATGGTAATAGCAGATGCCTGTGATGTACTCAATAAATGTAGTAGGAAACATGAGGTTGATGGGGAAAAAACTCAATTTCCTCAATTTTGATACAGTGTTTGAAACGCTAGCCGCCTTATTTCGGCATGCCCTAAACAAATGGTTTTAAAGCGCAAACGGGTTTGTTCAGGCCAACACATTGAATTACACTCAAGGTATTATTTTTAACCATTTCAAAATCAAAATGGCACCAGTTATTGGCTTTGCGGGTTACAGTGGCTCTGGCAAAACAACCCTCCTTGAACACCTCATTCCATTATTAAAATCAAACGGATTACGAATTGGCTTGGTCAAACACAGCCACCACGATATCGACCCAGACAAACCCGGCAAAGACAGCTACCGACTCCGTCATGCCGGGTGTAGCCAAACGCTGCTAGCCACCAAAGCCCGGCACATGCTCTACTTTGAATACCCAGCACCTGAACGTGATGAACCTCAGCTCGATGAGTGCCTGTCGCAACTCGACCATAGTAAATTAGACTTAATTCTGGTTGAAGGTTTCCGTGATGAGCCGATTGCCAAAATCGAAGTTCACCGACCAAGTTACGGCAAGCCGCTATTTTATCCTCAAGATAAAAACATTATTGCCTTTGCCAGCGATGAACCCGCGCCTGAGGGATGCCTACTTCCCTATCTAGATTTGAATAGCC
The DNA here is from genome assembly GCF_003026455.1 of Photobacterium rosenbergii. GTDB lineage: Bacteria > Pseudomonadota > Gammaproteobacteria > Enterobacterales > Vibrionaceae > Photobacterium > Photobacterium rosenbergii. Next base: position 86,046 of record NZ_PYMB01000012.1, on the reverse strand, counting down.
CACAAACTGTAGCGGATTTCATTGTGCAGTGGCTTCAGGAAGGCTAAACGTTTATTGAACATTCAGATCTTCACAACTATCTTCATTACGATAAAGGGAACAGTGAGCATTTCGAATATTGGGAGCCGGTAATGAAAAACAAGCTATTCGTTTTAATACTTTCTTTAGGTTTAGGGATAAGTTTTCCAACGTTCGCGGATAGTGGCCTCATTACCGTGCAGAGCCCCCATTCTGTCCAAGAAACCGTTGAAAAACTGAAGCAGGTGTTGGATGAAAAAGGCATGACGCAGTTTGCCCATGTCAAGCACAGCCAGTCAGCCAGCGAAGTCGGTGTTACCCTTCGTCCCACTGAGCTACTCATTTTCGGCAACCCCAAAGTCGGCTCTATACTCATGGAGTGCCAACAGACAACAGCAATTGACCTGCCGCAAAAAGCCTTGGTGATGCAAAATAGCGATGACGAGGTTTGGGTTTTATACAACGACCCGGCCTATATCGCCGACCGCCACCACATTGAAGGAAAAGTCGCTAAGTGCGATTCAACCATTGATAAAGTGGGCAAAGCACTAGCAAATATTATGAAGGCTGTAACCGAGCCCCAATAGGTATTTCCTTTAATACAAAGCTCCCCCTCAAATACAAAAACGCCCCATCAAGAACATGAGGGGCGTTTTGTTTATTAACCAAATTGTGGTGCTTACATTGAGGGGAGTTTAAATCGCCCAACCACCGGCGTAGAAGGCTATCAGCACAATAGCGATGATTACAGTACCGACATTTAGGCGTTTTGCTTCACCAGAAATTACACGACCAATAACGAGAGAACCAAAGCCAAGCATAATACCGGTAACGATGTTACCTGTTAGTACGATAAATACCGCACAGACAAGACCAGATAGCGCATCAACAGAGTCAGCCATATCCAACTTGCTAACATTGCTCATCATTAGCAGACCAACGTACATAAGCGCTGGCGCTGTAGCATAAGCTGGCACTAGGTAACTGATAGGTGATAGGAACAATAGCAGCAAGAACAAGCCACCGACTACCGTTGCAGTCAGGCCAGTTTTACCGCCTGCTGCAGTACCCGCTGCAGATTCAATATATACCGCCGCTGGTGCACCACCGACGAAGCCTGCAAAAATACTACTGACCGAGTCAGAAGTCAGAGCTTTACCGCCATCAATGATCTGGCCATCTTTATCAAGCAGGTTAGCTTGGCCTGCAACTGCGCGGATTGTACCGGTTGCATCGAAGATCGCAGTCATGACCAATGCCAATACACTTGGGATCACGATTGGGTTCAATGCCCCCATGATATCCATGGTGCCTAGTAGCGATTCACCCTCAGCGCCAAACGATGGCATCGCAAATAAGCCCTGGTAAGTCACGTTCGGGTCGAAAATCAAACCGAAGATTGAAATAGCGATAATGACCAATAAGATACCGCCTGGTACGCGGCGCTTTTCAAGGCCGAAGATAGCCGCCAAACCGACGATAGACATGATAACAGGCAGTGATGTGAACTCGCCCAGCGCAACAGGTAGGCCTTCATGCGGGTTCTGAACGACCAAGCCAACACCGTTAGCGGCGATCAACAGCAAGAACAGACCGATACCGATACCCGTACCATGAGCAATACCGAATGGAAGATTGGTAAGTATCCACTGCCGTACACCAGTAACGGTAATACCCGTAAACACGACACCCATCAGGAATACCGCACCCAGAGCAACCGGAATGCTGATCCCCTGCCCTAATACCAAACTAAAGGCAGTAAAGGCGGTCAGTGAAATTGCACAGCCAATCGCCATCGGCAGGTTGGCCCATAGGCCCATCAATAGTGAACCGAAAGCGGCTACCAAACAGGTCGCGATAAACACCGCACCTTGGTTAAAACCAGCGGCACCCAGCATACTCGGTACAACGATAACGGAGTAAACCATTGCCAAAAAGGTCGTCAGACCGGCAACGACTTCCTGTTTGACACTACTACCGCGCTGGGAGATTTTAAAATACCCATCCAACCCGCCTTTACGGGGTGTGTCTTCTGCTACAACTGTAGATTCATGATGAATCGAACTATTTTCAGACATGATGTGATTCCTTGTAAAATTTAGCGTCAGGCTCGCAGCCTGATCACCTTGAAAAACGTTGAGCTTCCTCTCAACCCGCCCCGTCGCAATCGATTGCTTTTTTGGGGCTGTGACTTGTCTGTCACGTTAAAAATGTTGCTGACTTTTATCGACACAACCCCAGTAATCAGAACCCATCAATTTCCTAAAATGGAATATCCCTAGAGTGAAAACCGGGGCTGGGCAAGGTAAATTGGCGGCGATTATACGCTTTGCTCACCCTGCATTGTCAAAAACTTATTTTCCGGCGAAACCGTTTGCGCAAAATTTAACCTCGCTCGTACACTAAGCGACCGTCTACGTAAGTTCGGTAGATGCTTCGGTCGTCACCTAATGTCATTAGCATGAACAGTTTCTCGGCCAAATCTTTCGAGCTGTCATAGCGAAGTTGCTGCAATGGCGTCGAGCATGGGTCGATGATGACAAAATCGGCCTCTTTGCCTACTTCGAAGTTACCGATCAGGTGATCCAACGACAGTGACTTCGCGCCACCCAGCGTTGCGAGGTAAAACGCCTCGAAGGCCGACAAGCGGTGCTGCTGCAATTGCATCACTTTGTAGGCTTCGTTGAGGGTTTGCATCATATTGAAAGTGGTGCCTGCGCCAATATCGGTCCCCATCCCCACTTTTACCTTGCGCTTCCAGGCTTCCTGCAGCTTAAACAAGCCACTACCTAGGTAAAGGTTCGAAGTTGGGCAGAACGCAACGGCAGAGTCGGTTTCTTGTAGGCAATCCCACTCTTCGTCTTCAAGGTGGATACAATGGGCAAAAACACTCTTCGAACCTGTCAATCCATGGTGGTGGTACACATCAAGGTAGCCATCCTGCTCAGGGTAAAGCTCCTTCACCCAAGCGATTTCATTCTTGTTTTCACATAGGTGGGTGTGCACATAGGCATCTGGATACTCTTCCTTGAGCTTTCCTGCCATCGCTAGTTGCTCTGGCGACGAGGTTGGAGCAAAACGCGGGGTGATGGCATAGAGCAAACGTCCACGCTTGTGCCAACGCTCAATCAATTCTTTGGTTTGGTTGTAACCAATTTCTGGGGTATCGAGCAGGTATTCTGGCGCATTGCGGTCCATCATCACCTTACCGGCAATCATCCGCATGTTTATTTTCTCGGCTTCCTCAAACAGCGCATCTACCGATTCAGGGTGAACCGTACCGAATACCAAGGCAGTGGTAGTACCGTTGCGCAGTAGCTGCTTGATAAAGAAGGTCGACATTTCGCGGGAATAGTCTTTGTCTTTGTACCTGGCTTCCGTCGGGAAGGTGTAGTTATTCAACCATTCCAGCAGTTGCTCACCGTAAGCACCGACCATTTCGGCTTGTGGATAGTGGATATGGGTATCAACAAAGCCTGGCATCACAATCTTGCCGGGATAACTACGGATCCTCACTGTCGGCGGGATTTGATCTTTTCCATCTTCCCATTCGCCAACCCATTCAATACGGCCGTTGTCGACTAGCATCAAGCCGTCTTCGATAAAGCGAATGTTCTGCTCTATGTCCTCAGGCTTGTCGACAACCTTGGCAATATCCAATATCGACGCTCTAATTGCTTTCACTGATTGGGTATATTCCATGATTACCTCTTATCTTTTCTGGCTGGACAGTGGTAGGGTCACCGTTAATTCCAGCACTGTCATTTTTCAAATTCTTTCTGTTATGTGTTTAAGCCTGTTGCTCGCGTGATTGCATTGCCTCTTCCTCGGCCAATGCCTTTTCACACGCTTCACATTCTTTAATTTGCTCTTTCAGTGCTTCTCGTTTTTCTTTTGCACTTTCCGCTTCATCGGCACGGTTGATACCCAGCACTATGTTCAGCCCCAGTGCGACCAGTGAACCGGTTGTGATACCCGAACCAAGGATGACGCGCATTGAATCTGGCATATACGTCAAGATCTCCGGACGTACAGTCACTGCCATACCGGAAGCAACGCCGACAGCGATGATTAGCATATTGCGTTTGGTAAAATTAATTCGTGACAGGATGCCAATCCCTGCAGAGATGATCATTGCGAACATCACAAGTCCTGCACCGCCAAGTACCGGAGAAGGAATAGTGACCACAATGCCGCCCAGTTTCGGGAACATGCCGGCAATGAGCATGATCACACCGGTAACAGCGACGACATGGCGGCTAGCCACACCGGTTATAGATACAATACCGACATTCTGGCTGAATGATGAGAATGGGGTTGCGCCAAATACCGACGCCAGCGCACTGCCGACACCGTCACACAAAATCCCTTTCGACAGTTTTTTCCCTGTTAATTTGGTATGAGTCGCATCACTAAGAGCAAGGAAATCTCCGGTAGATTCCATGATGGTCACCAAATAGGCTATGGACATACCAATGACACCACTGACAGTAAAACTTAAGCCGAAAGGTAGTAACTCTGGTAAGGAAAAGAACTTGGCATCTTGTACAGGAGTAAAGTCAACTACCCCCATAAATATAGCCACGATATAGCCGACCATCATACCGATCACGATTGCCGCTGCAGAAATTAGCCCCTTACCTAGTTGCGACAAGACAATAACTACCACCAGCACCAATAAGCCAAGCATCAGGTTATTGATTTGGCCGTAGTGCTCCTGCCCAACAAAGCCACCGGCAAACCAGTCAACGGAAACAGGTAAAATAGTCAGGCCAATTAGCACCACGACGGTACCAGAAACTACTGGCGGGAACAGTTTGCGGATTTGCGGCATGAAACGGCTACCGATGATCATCACCAATGAGCCGATTAAGGACGCACCGAACACGCCAGAGATCCCTGAGTCCAAGCCGATTGAAATAGAGATGGCGACAAAGGTAAAACTGGTCCCCATTACCACAGGAAGGCGGATCCCAACTGGGCCTACCCCCTTACACTGGATGATGGTTACCACCCCCGAGACCATCAGGGCGGCGTTGACCAAGATCACCATTTGGTCGGTTGGCAGTCCGATTGCACTACCAACCACCAAGGGCACAGCTATTATCGCCCCCATGGCGGCAAGCATGTGTTGAAGAGCTAAAAGAATAGAGGCGCCCACAGGGGGCTTGTCTTCCACGTTGTACAGTAGTTTCATTTCTGTTCCATCCGAAATCTTAATCGATAACCTAGCCAGAAACTCCAGGGCCCTTTACACCAAGCTCAATAGAGCCTGTGCCTGCCTACCCGCTTACTATCTTGACTACCCAGAAATAGATTCAGTTACTGGGACAATCGATACCAGCCAAGTCATGACGGCGTAATTGCCAAAACACCAGCCCGGAAAACCGGAGCCGAAAAACAAAACGGCCATTTCCCATCCCCTGGAAATGACCGCTTGCGTATTAGTTACAGCTTATTGAGACCTTGCAAAATCTTCTCTGGAGTGAAGTGCCAGTCACGTAACCAGACACCACATGCATCATGAATTGCATTGGCGATAGCAGGTGCCGCACCGTTAACCCCAATTTCAGATATCGATTTCGCTCCGTAAGGGCCAACCGGATCATCACTCGGTACCAATACCGCTTTGAAGTCGCGAGGAATATCACCGATCTTCGGTGCGCCATAGCTTTTCAGGTCGCGGGTCACAGGCACGCCGTTATCATCGTAAATCAGCTCTTCATACAAGCTGTGGCCGATAGCACGCATGCTGGCACCATAAATCTGACCAAGCGCCAAATCAGGGTTAACTGGCGTACCGCAATCAAGCAAGGCATGGAATTTATCCAGACGGATTTCACCGGTACGGGTGTTAACCGCTACTTCGGCGAAGTTGGCACCATAAGGGAAGGCAAACTCAGGTGTAATGAAGCAACCTGAAGCCAGTAACTGCCCCCAACCTGTTCCGCTTTCCGCTTTGTGGGCAATATCGAAATAGCTCACCTCGCCTTTCTTACCTTTTACCAAGCCAGGTGAAACAATCTCGACATCCTCGACTGACTCTCCGATCATTTCGGCACCGCATTTGAGGATCTTGTCGCGCATCGCTTCGGCAGCACGCTTGGCGGCATTACCAGAGAAGCAAGTACCAGACGACGCGTAAGCCCCTTTATCAAACGGTGCATGGTCGGTGTCACCGGAGTGGACAGTAATTTCATCCATCGGGCAGCACAATACTTCTGCGGTCAACTTGCTGATCACGGTATCCAAGCCGGTACCGATATCGGCACCACCAGAGTGGACAATGAAAGTACCATCAGATGCCATCTTGATACGGCAGTTGGCTTGGTCGATATCCGGAATACCGGATTTCTGCTGGATAATCGCCACACCACGGCCAACTTTCCACTCGCCGTCAGCCTGTTTCGGGCTATCCCACTCAATCAGCTTGCGGCCTTCGCGTAGGATTGGCTCCAATGCACAGCTGTGTACTTTCGGTGCGCTGGTCGGCATCTTACCTTCACCGATAGCCGCCAGGATCTTAAGCTCCTGACCTTCAACAACGCGGTTTTTCTCAACCATATCCAGATGGTCGATACCCAACTCTTCTGCCATTTCGGCCATTGCCATCGTCAGGGCAAAGTTGCCCTTCGGCGCGCCGTAGCCTTGGTAAGCCCCGGTAGGACATATATTGGAGTAGTAAGTCGTTACCCTGAAATCGACGTTGTCACATGGGTACAGTGGCAATGACAGAGCAGGACCATTTGAAGGGACGGTCAGTGCGTGGTTACCGTAAGGGCCGGTATTGGCACGGAAGTCCATATCAATCGCAGTCAGCGTACCGTCCTTCTTGGCACCGAGTTTCACCGTCACTTTGGCAACGTGGCGGGTTGAATTACAGATAAACTCTTCTTCACGGGTATGGTGGAAGTAAACCGGACGGCCTGTGGTCCAGGTTGCCCAGGCACACACATCCTCAAGCAAAATATCTTGTTTTGAACCGTATCCCCCACCCACTCGCTCTTTGACGATATGGACTTTGTTCTGTTTGACCCCCAAGATCTTGGCAACCTGACGGCGCACGTGCCAAGGCACCTGAGTCGAATCGTGCATCACGATACGATCGCCATCCATGTAGCTGTAACAGATATGGGTTTCAACCGGCAGTTGCTGTACCTGCTTAGACTCGTAGGTACGTTCGATAATCACATCAGCTTCGGCAAAACCTTTGTTCAGGTCACCGATATGGCCACGGACGCTGGCGGCAATATTCTTGCGAGGGAAGCAGCCAATCGGGAAATTAACAATCAGCTTGCCTTCTCGTGGGTCGGCATCGCGGTTCTGCTCTTCCAAGTCATCCGGTGCACCGACACCGTATTCGATAGGCTCGTTGTGAATAATCGGTGCGTTGGCAGCCATTGCCTCGTCAATGCTCATCACAGGCTCAAGTACGTCGTACTCAACGTCAATAAGCTTCAACGCCTGCTCGGCAACCTCTACTGACTCGGCGACAACCGCTGCAACACGGTCGCCAACATGGCGCATTTTCTGGCCGAACATACGGCGGTCAAGCGGTGATGGCTCAGGAGCACTCTGGCCACCTGGTGTGTAAGGAATATCAGGGCAGTTTTCATGCGTGATCACCGAAACTATGCCCGGTAACGCTTCGGCTTTAGACACATCAAGATGTTTAATCCACGCATGGGCATGCGGGCTTCGGAGCACCTTGATTACGCAAGCGTTGGCAGGAATGCGGTCTTCAACATAACACGGCTTGGCCTGAACCATTTTTGCCGAATCAATCTTCGGACAGTTCTTACCGACTACGGCAAGATCATCACGGAACTCTGGCGCAAACTGTTGGGTATAGTCAGGATCGCCCAAGCGTTTCACCGCCAATTCCACGACTTCGTAGAACTGCTGGTAACCCGCATCACGGCTGAACAAACCTGATAGCGCGTCATCAATTTCTTCACGGTTTGGCTGAGGGATACGCTCAAGCAACTCGGTCAAGATCAGCGCCAATGCCGGATCGTTATAACCTGATTGCACCACACCTACATCGATCATCGCCTGCTGAACCAGGCTCAACTGGTTCCATTCACCGAGGGCTTCGGCGGTTTTTACTTCCGCGCCTTCAAGTTGGGCGGCAATCAATAATGAAGCATTGATCAGTTCACCATTGAATAGGATCACATCTGATCCGGCAAAGCCCCAGCCATCATCACTGTTGCGCACCGAGTGATAGCCCAAAGAGTGCAGCAATGTCTGTACATTTTCACCAAGACGACATTCTAAAGATTGAGGGCGGCCATTTAAGGTAAATTGAATCGTCATGATTATGCTTCCTCTACCAAGTGCTGACATTCAGCCATCAAATCCGTGATTACTACGCCCGCGATATATCGCTTGTATTCCACACTGCCGCGAATATCGGCTTCCGGATAGATCGCATCCGCCACCGCTTGTTCCAAAAGCTCCCCTTTTAGATCCTGTGCTTCTACATCACGCAGGCGAACCGGACGGGCACTGCCGTTATGCAATGGGGAAACACCATCAAGGGCTATCACCTTGTTGCCTTGTTTATCGATAGATACCGCCGCAGTCACAATCGCAAGCCCCGCTGCTGAGCGGGCAATGTTGTAACCGATACAAGTAAGGTTCCTGTCTGGGATAATGATGGTAGCGATAAGCTCACGCTCTTCGCTGTTGATGTAGTCTTCTACATCCACTTCCAAGCCGTTTGCCAGTTTCAATTTTGCCCTTAACGCAATCAAGCTAGGCACAAGCAAAGCTTCTGGTTGGCGTGCAGCAATTTCACCGCCCAATGTAGCCTGGTTGCGGACGTGACGGGAATAGATAAAGGCCGCAGATTGTTTCAACGCCACTGGCACCAGTTCGTGGTCAATCAGTTGCTGGATACGACACATCGCACCAATGTGTAGGCTGTCACCTTGCTGCTCAACTTTAGAAAGGTTCAGCTTGCCCAGAGAGATAGCAACTGTTTTATCCGTTTTAGTTGGCGCTGCATTGATTTTGGATCCACCTGCAAACCAGATGGCATCGCTGCCATGCTGCTGCTTGAATTCAAGTGCCTGAGCAGGGGTATCAGGCGTTAGATATTGTTCAATCATGTTAATTGCCTTTTCGCATTCTCATTGTTATTCCTGCATCATGCGTTCGGCCTAGTGGCTTTTACGGAACGTTATTGATGTCTTGAATATCTAAAAGGCAACAAACACGCCAAACTGCTGAAACTGGTCTGCTGAGGCAAAGATTCGTGAGCATAGTCCTAAATTTCAGTAAAAATGAGATCACTGTCGGGACACATGTCACTTTTTCTACACCGGATAAATCCCTAAGTTATCAGGTAGATAATAACGGTTATCACTAAGCGGATAGGTGATATCAAAATAATATCAGGGGGCTATCAAAATGATATGGATGGGAGTGATAGTGCATAGGCACATCGTTAGACTGAAACTTATATCGAACATTCTAGGTAGCAAACTATAATTGTACTACATATCAAACTGTCTATAGTTTGGGGCTGTTATGTTGTTTGAAACTAGTCGTATTCAATCAGTCTTATTAAGTTGTATTCTATCTTTGTTATTGTTTGGGTGCAGTTCGTCGAATGAAGACGAAAGCGTTGACGCTGCTGCCAACGAGCCTGTCAATGAAGAAGGGCCAGAAATTACTGCAGTGGCAACAACACAGAGCCTTCTTCCGCCCAAAGGTAAACCAGGCTCTCTTTCTTACCCTATATTTTTATTGGAAAATTTAGACTTCTTTCGAGAAGGCCTTGATTACGAAAACCCGGCTCAGTTCACAATGTTTTATAACGGGGGTTGGGAGTTTTACGCCGATCGCATTGCTAACTATCGCAACACAAGCGCGGATGAAGGCGTGACATGGGTATTATGGTTGAGGGCTTCATTTCACGGTGAACGCGATTGCAGCGGGCCGATATTGTACGCAGAAAACTACCGCTTATATTCTATTGGCTATAACGAAGATGAAAGAAACATCAAAGTGACAGGTCATGATATCAAATTCCCTCAAAAAGCATCTGAAATACGCTGTATAAGGTATTATCAGGAGTGGACTCGTTAGAGTTAAGGTTATTTCTGTGAATGAAACAAAGCAGTTATAGAAATAAGAATATTATAAATATATGGGCAGATAAATTATCTGCCCTTTTGTCAGCTAACAAAATTATGCTAGTTGTTTAGAAAAGAACTCAAGTGTACGGCTCCAGGCTAACTCTGCCTCTTTTTCAGCATACCGGCCTGTCGAATCGTTATGGAAGCCATGATTAACACCTTCATAGATATGAGCAGTGTATTCTGCACCAATTTCTTTAAGCTCCTTTTCATACTCCGGCCAAGTTGCATTTACACGTTTATCGATTCCGGCAAAGTGTATTAGCAACGGACCTTTGACATTTTTTCTTAAATCTTGAGCTGCAGGGGTACCGTAAAACGGGACACCCGCATCTAACTGATCAGGGATAACAGCAGCCAACATATTGACAATATAGCCACCAAAGCAAAAACCTACAGCGCCTAATTTCCCATTGCTTTTTTCATGCGATTTAACGAAGTTCGCTGCCGCGATAAAGTCTTCTTCGATAAGCTCTCTCGACAGAGATTTCTGCATCTCACGACCTTCATCATCATTACCAGGGTAACCACCTAACGAAAATAGTGCATCCGGTGCAAAAGCAATATAACCTGCGGCCGCAAGTCTTCTTGCTACATCTTTAATGTATGGGTTTAGCCCTCTATTTTCATGGACAACCAATACAACAGGTGCCGTACCTTTCAATTCTCTTGGCACGACGAGGTAACCTTGTCCCTCTCCGTGCCCTTTGGGGGAAGGAAACTTCTCATAGGTTGCCTTGATTGACGGGTCATTGAAAGATACCTGCTCCGCGAGCGCATAATTCGGAATTAACGCAGAAGTTAATGTCGTCATGGTAAACCCAAGCACAGCCAGTCCTGAGAGCCTTGATAAAAACTCCCTTCGATCAATTAAACCGTGGGCATACTCGTCATACCAATCAAACGCTTCTTGTGGAATAGGTCTTGTTGATGTTGATACAGACTCGGTATTTTGTTTCATAACTTTTCCTTGTTCTCATCAATTTTCAGTCTTCACTTATCCAATGATCATGCTGTACAGCCTTAATATCAGCGGCCCATAATTTGACTTAATAACTATAGTCGAGATTTCAATTATTTTGAACGATCACTCAAAATAACTTTGAATAAAATCTCCAAGTAATAAAGTGCTATGGCGATAAGGCTTCAACTAACTACTCCTCAATTCTATATAGCTTTATTGACAATACCATTTTTCCATTTCTGTTTATTAAGCGATCTTTATACCAAATAAAACCATTCCCAAAACAAAGCCATTGATATAAAACCATTCACAGGCAAAATACCGCCTTCAAAATATTCCAAGAATCACCTATTAATCATACAGTTAATAGCGTCTATTTAATTAATAAGAAGAAAAATTCAATGAATAAATTACTACTTACTCTATTATTACCTTTCGTGGCATACGCTTCAGAGGCTATCGCTATAGAAACAGCAACTACAGAACCGCTTACTCCCGAGTCCATTACTTCATATCAGGTCAGCAGTGTTCAGGCAAACCAAACATATACCTATGTTCGCTGCTGGTACCGCCCACATTATAATCATGACGACCCGGCAACTACCTGGGAGTGGGCATTGGATGAAAACGGCGACTACTTCACTCTAGACGGATATTGGTGGTCATCGGTGTCATATAAAAATATGTTCTATACCGATGCTAGCCAAGAGAAAATTATCGAGCACTGTAAGGCAACACTTGGCGTTGAACATGAAACAGCTGATATAAGCTACTATGCCGCAGATAACCGGCTGTCTTTCAACCATTCTATTTGGTTTAATGATCCTGTTATCCAGCCAGGTACCATCAATAAAATGGTTGCCTTTGGTGATAGCCTGTCTGATACCGGCAATATTTTTAACGCCTCACAATGGCTATTTCCCAACCCTAACTCTTGGTTTTTAGGTCGCTTCTCCAACGGATTAGTATGGACAGAATACCTAGCCCGTGACAAAAATATCCCGCTTTATAACTGGGCAGTCGGTGGTGCAGCAGGCACCAATCAGTACATAGCGCTGACCGGTGTATATGATCAGGTCACCTCTTATCTGACCTATATGAAAATGGCGCAAAACTATCAGCCTAAACGTACCCTGTTTACCTTGGAGTTCGGCCTCAACGACTTCATGAACTACAACCGTGAAGTGTCTGAAGTCAAAGCAGACTTCAGTAGCGCGCTTATTCGCCTGACAGACGCTGGCGCGCAAAATATTATGTTGTTTACCCTGCCGGATGTCACCAAGGCTCCGCAGTTTAAATACTCGACCCAAGATAAAATTGAAAAAATCCGGGCTAAAATCCAGCTATTCAATGTCTATATCCGCGAACAGGCTCAGTTCTATCAAGACAAAGGGATCAATATCGCGCTGGTCGATGCCGCGCAGATGTTTGATGACCTAACTTCTGAGCCAACAGCCCACGGATTTGAAAACGCAAGAGATGCTTGCCTAAACATCAACCGTAGCAGCGCAATGGATTACCTCTACAGCCACAGTTTAACTAATGACTGCGCTTATCACGGCTCAGATAAGTATGTGTTCTGGGGGGTCACCCATCCAACCACGGCAACGCACAAATACATCGCTGACAAGATCCTAGCTGGGGTTATCAATCAGTATGATTTTTAACTTCGGTTTTCAATACGAATGTAAACTAGAAGTTAGCTATCTAAATGACAAATTAAAAACCACCTTCTAGTGAAGGTGGTTTTGCATTAGCCCTAACTTTTCTGCTTTTCACGTACTTCTATTTGGCAGCGATAAACTCTTTTGCCTGCTTCAACCGCATCCTATCGGCATCCCCTTCTCCGGCGACATCAATCAGCATTTGATAATATTGCCCAGCCTTATCTTTATCTCCAGCCATCTCCGCTGAACGGGCTGCGCCATAAAGACTGTTAAATCGATTCTTGCTTCGGATCAAGGCTATGACATATTCATCCAATGCTTGTTGATACATTTCCATTTCCCAAAGCATATCGGCCAGCAACTCTCTCGCCGGGATGATTTCGCCTGGTGTCACAGGATGCTTTTCAGTAGTCGCCTCTAGGTCGGCAGCACTTTGCATGGTCTGCAATGCCTGTTCACGCTCGCCTTGGTGGAACTGATGCCAGGCCAATGCAGACAGGCGCTGAATTTCTACCTGTTTGGCCCAATAGGCCGAACTTTCTTCGGCTTGAGCCTTAAGTTCACTCAGCCTTTTCAGCGATTTCTCTGCACCTTGCTTATCACCGGTTCGGGCAGCCCCAAGTGCATTCGCAAAATGAGTAATCGCCTCCATAGCCGGATAGTTATCCCATGGATAACTGCTGGGTGTTTTAGGCACTATTTCTGCTGCAGCGGACCATTGCTGTCTTTCCAGTGCATATCGAGCTGGCACAGCGGCCAACGTGTAGGCCGAAGCGACATGCGGCTGAATCGGTGCGTCGAGTCCTTGAATTGTTTCTACCACTTCCAGTGCTTTCGCATCCTGTGCCTGTTGCAGGTATGAATATGCCAAATAATCAAAAGCATGGAGGTAATGAAGAGAGAGCATATCGCCAGCAGGATGGTTCTTGGCAGCTTCGGCAGAACGAATATTCATGGTGATTGACTCTGGCCATAAGCCAAGCCGGGTAAAAATATGCGTTGGCATATGCAAAGCATGAGGAATAGATGGGGCAATATCTCCGTAACTGCGAGCCACATCCAGTGCTTTGGGGGCCAGCTCGGGATAATCATAGGCATGGATTATATAGTGATGCCCTCCCGGATGTTCAGGGATCTTTTCCAAAACGGTGGCTGCGGTCTCACCCGCCTTCTTCTGTATTACATAGCTTTTATCGTCCGGTGAAGCCGTTGCCAAATGGGCCAACGCATAGAAAGCGGTCGCTTCAGGATCATCCGGAAACGACTCCATCACTTTTTTCCAGCCTTGCTCGAAAGCAGTGAGGTTAGCGGCTTCTTTGGTATTACGGCCCTGAGCATAGTAACTTTCAACCGCCGCAATATAGGCAAGCTCCCGCGGCGTTTTCTCTCCTTTACTTGCAGCTAATTCAAGCATTGCTTGGCCTTTGGCAAATTCATCTTCATCGGGCGGATCAGACCAAAGTGGGTGTATCATTGACATTGCCACTCCCCAGTAGGCCATGGCGCAATCAGGATCACTTTTGATGACTTCTTCGAACGTTGCCTGCGCACCGACGTAGGTCATGTGATGCAACAAAGCGAGCCCTTTTTCTAACTTAGGCTGGCTGTCTGAATTGCAAGAGGTAGGAAATTGAACGGTGCCAAGTTTGTCCTTGTCACCGGAGTGGTTTGCCGCATAAGCACTCTGGCCAAGGAATGCTGAGCTGATAAATATGGCCGCCATCAATCGCAGGCCATGCCGACTATTCATACTCATATTCTTACTCCAGAACATAGGTAGCTAGGTGTACCTAAAGTTGATTGAAGAAAGTATAGGTAAAAACCTGCCCTGCGATGCCCTAAAGGACAGGGTTAGAATTAACGGGCTTAACAAGTTACACGTAAAAGCAATCTTAGGTATAACAAGCTCAGTGCCAGTTGCAATGACTAGTCTGCCCAACATTCAAAGCCGTGTTCTGTCTTTGTCGGTCACTTGGTGTTTTAACGAGTCGGGTATGTCTGGGCTTTTTGGGTAGATCACCCATCTTCTGTGACACGTTTTTGGACAAAACTGAGTTATATAGATTGCTAATTTAGAAAAGTATGGATTATGTGGGGTACGTCTAAACGACTGAAAATGCCATATCTATCCAGTCAACTGATGACAATCTGGATGGCAACAAAAGTAGCACGTTGGTTGTGATAAATTAGGTAGCCTAACCGCAAGTAAGTTTTGGGATGGGCTACCTGATGGTTAAATATGGGAGGTCCAGCGCTTACAGCCTGTTTGAGATATCTTCCACATCCTGTTTCTTTTCTATGTCCATTTGGATTTTTTTGATACCTCCAACTGTATCGCTGAAATCGATAGCATCAAAATTTAGAGTGCGAACGCGTCGGTTATACTGGGTGTGGTAGGAAAGTGTTTTGTTTTCCAAATCCCATGCTGAAGTCCATAAAGTCGCACTTCGCATACCATCCTCAAGTGCTCTGGCAACGGTACCGGTTCCTTCAGCACTGCCAAGCGGAACGTTATAGTTATCGAGGATCCTAAATAGCTCATAGGTAGCATCTTCAGTCGATTCCATATCACGAGCTGTTTGTGTCCAAGCCGCAAGACGAACGAATCGGGACACTGGCGTTTGATCACCTGGTAAACCAAGCATACCACTACCACCACCCAGAGCTGAGAATTCAAGCCCTTCGGCCTTCTTTGCAGGGTGAGCATTTCCTGACACCTGAATGTAATTCCGCAGGTTAGTCATATGCCAGTCAAAGTTAGGAGCATTAGTAATGATCCCCAGTGGGTTTTCAAAGATACGCACCTCACCATCGAGGATTTCTATTGCAATCGCTTTTCCGGAAGGCTCGGTCACCATCCAGTGAGCCGGCACTGGGATCCCTAGTTCTGGTTGGACGACAGCAACGATTTGAAGCTCTTCCATCGCAGCTTTGACTTCATCAACAGTTTCGAACTGTGAAAGTAAATAAGGGATAAGGTCGGTAGCTGTAATGGTACCTGCTGCTTGCTCAGGCTGGTAGTCCATATATTTTGCGAAGTCCGGGTGGTAATAAAGGCCAACGGCCAACCCCTTCTCATTCATGCCGTCAACGTAAATGTCCTTTTCCAATGTGTCGAGGGATACATAACCGTATTTTCCCTGCCACTGTTTGCCATTCAGGCCTTCAGGGGTGGTACCTGTGAACTGATGGCCACGAGGCGTGATCGAAACTCGTGATTTGAGATCGAATGAATCCCACTCTAGTGTTCGACCGTAAACAACTGCACCATCATCAGCGATAAGACGAGCACCAGTACAAGCGTTTGCCACACTACCAATGGTTAACGATAGTGCACCAGCAATAAGTGCAGGAAGGTATTTCTTCATTCCTGGAAACTTCTTCATAATATTTCCTATGTTATCTGCATGAAATACCAGTTTCATTACAAAATAAGTGAAACCAGTTAACGGTATAAATAATTTTTCCGACTAGAAGCCTTACTAATATTAATAAAGGGTAATTTCACAAATTAATTAATAAAGTTCACTCACCCAGATATTTCTCGCATAGATTAGGCTCAAATTCGTTAATTAATTGCATAGTCAAAATTTCACAAATAGTTAAAAGGCCGCCCAAAGATGAAATCGTCGGCATGCTTTGAACGGCAAAAATGTATCTGCTTGATTTAAACATGTAAAATATCAAGCAATTTCGACAATATAAATTGATTATCTAGCTTGTTGTTTTAATTAGAAAAACCACTTAACGCCAACTTCTAGCGTTAATTCACCATCAGCCTTAAAACCATTCATATCAATACTGTTATACTCAAGCTTAGTCATTAACCACTGGGTTCTGTCTTGTTTCAATGGTGCATTTAGCATTAAGTTGTAAGTCATAGAGTTCAGATTCACATTATCACCTGAGACACTAAAATATTCAGGCCATGCTTGAATAAAAGCTCCAGAATCTGAAACTGGAATGGTCGCGAATAAATTCAACATTACACCATCTACTTGTTCTCCTGAAATATCACCAACTGCATAGGCAACATTGGGGAACAACATAAATTTCCCGTTTGTATAGGTTGGGTTTAATACACCGATTGTTCCGACAGATAACAGGTGAGCATCTTTAGCATTTGGCACTTTTTGATGAATATAATCAAAGCTCAACCCCACTCTTGGAAATATACCTTTCTGGTCACCCATAGCATGAACTTGAAAATATTGCGTTCGACTACTTTTGTAATCCAATGAAAATTTATCTGCTTTATCTGAGTTTAACTCTCCCCAATTAGCTTCGATAAAACCAGCAAACTGAATATTTTCACTCCAGGCACCAGTCATCATTCCAGCCGTTCTGATATCTGCATCTGAGTTAACAAATACAGCGGCTTGTGTATAAACTTTGGTTAAATCAGAAGGATCGATAACCTCTTCGGCATAGGCGTTAGTGCATAGGAAAGCCCCTAATACACAAATTTTTCTTACCATATTATTTATTCTATATTTTAACTTTCTAATGATGGCTGGGTGCACTTGCCCAGCCTTATGAATTACTTGATATAGTTCGCAACCGCTTCGAAGGCAGCCATACGTGGGCGATTGGTTTCACGTGCAGCATTAGACGCACTCGGTGTTGAGGAGAAGGTGGCAATTACCAGGTTCTTCTCTTGGTTGATGTACAAGTTCTGACCGAATACACCGCGGAAGCTACCAATACCTTTTTCGCTGTCGTGTACCCATAAGTAATTCTTGTAACCTTCCAACCATTGATCGTACACCGGGCTATTTTCATCAACTCGATAATCGCTGCGAGCAGTGTGCAGTTTCTCCTCTTCGGTCAAGGCAAAGGTGTCTTTAACCCAATCCTCAGAAAATACTTGTTCACCGTTATACTTACCGTTGTTGGCCATAGCCATACCCACACGTGCAAAGTCGCGCAGTGTCGTATTCATACCGCCAGTTGCGACAGCGACAAAGGTCATATCTGCCATCATAAAGGCATCATGCTCAGCACCCAGCTTGCTCCAAATGTTCTCAGCAATAAAAGTCTGCAGCGGCTGACCGGAAACTCGGCTGATGATCCAACCGATTACGTCCACGTTCGGAGAGTGGTACTCATACTTGTAAGATGGCTGCAGATCTGGGTTTTGAGTAAAGAATGGAGCGAACTCCAGTAAGCCACGAGGAGTGTCATCTTTAGTCGGGTCGATGGCTTCCAAATCAAAGGCCGCAACGAAGCCCAGACGACGGAAGTACTCGGTGCTGAAATCACCCGGCTCCATGTTCACATAATCTTCGCTGTAGTTCAGAGCCGTTACCATGTTCAGCACTTCTCGGACAGTGCGCTGACCGAAATGAGTGCCTTTTAGCTCCTCGATGTAAGTGTCAACCTTGGCGTTGACGTCTACTTTTCCCTGCTCAACGAGAAGGCCCAAGGCCTGACCGGTTAGGGATTTTGTGCTTGAAGCCCACATATGGTGGTCTTTTTCCGTGAACTCGCCAAAGTACTCTTCGTGCAAAACCTTACCGTTGTGAACGATGATATAGCCGTCAGTGTGATCCCCAATCATGGCGTCACGTACAGTGTAAGTTTTACCTTGGTAGTCAAATTCGAGCTCGGCAAGCTTCGGATCCAGCGCTTCCGGGATAGCAACGATATCGCCGTCGCGGGGTACCATCACGCTCGGGTGTAGACCCATATTACGGAATGTCCACTTATTGTAAGGCGCCTGAGTCCAAGTTCCTTTGGTCGCCTGCTTTTCAGGCGAAGCAGGAATGGTGTCCATGACAGCCATTGCAGCTCCAGAGAAGAGGCTCAAGCCGATTAGGCTGCTTATCATTGCTTTTTTCATTTCATAGCCTTTATTGGTGATAGTGTGTTCACGAAATGCAGTTTAGGGTGGCTCATTTTTTATATCCATCGCATAATGATGGGGATATACGTTCATCTTGTGTTTTGGGAGAGATCATGATCACGTTCGAACAAGTCAATTGCTTTCGCGCAGTGTATGAGGAAGGAAGTTACAGTGCAGCCGCTCGAGCCATAGACAAAGATCGCACCACGGTAAGAGAGCATGTATTGGCTCTGGAAGATGTCTTGGGTGAGGCCCTATTTTCAATCCAGGGTAAAAAAGCACAGCCTACCCACTTTGCAAGCCACCTCTATCCACGGGCTCGCCATTTGGTTAAACAGGCACAAGATTTTGAATCGGTGGCTTTTTCTATCCAGCAAGTTGCTCTGACTCAATTGACGCTTTGCTATGACATCCAAGTGCCAAGTCAATTGTTAGCCGATGTCGACCAACGAATCAGTGAAGTGTTTCCTCATCTCACCCTAAGGTGGCTGCAGCGTGATAGAGAACATGCATCAACATTGTTGGAAAAAGGGCTTGCTCATTTTGCTATGATGCCAACATTACGCGACGTCTCACCTCCAGAGAAAATAGGGGCTTTCAGGATGGGCAGTTGCGGTTACGGTGTTTACGTACACCCAACTTCCTCTTTGAATGGTAGTGAACAAGTATCTATCCAGGATTTATCTGAACACCCGCAACTTGTCAGCAGTAATGTGTTTATTACTGGAGAAAGAACCATGCAGGTCTCAAATCAATATCATGAAGTCAATAGTGTGGACTTGACGGTAAGATTACTAGGCAATCGAGGCTGGGCGGTAATTAATCATTTAGATGCAAAAATCTATGAGCAGCAGGGGCTTATTAGTCGAATAAAGGTCTCCGATTTGGTACACGATTACCAAACTAGTCTCGCCCTATTATATTCATTTGCCTTTGAGTCTAACCCGACGATAAAAAAATGTATGCAGTTGATCAGAGAGAGTTGCCGTGAGCTCTTGACTTAATAGTGTGCAATGGCATTTTGTAGAGGCAATCGTATTGATTACAAAAATAAATCATCGCAAACCTTACTCCCTGCTAATGACAAATCTAATTAAAACACAACGGGGCACTTCTGACTTAGGGTGTATCAAATGTGAAGGCTCTGGACAGAAGTTAGCTAGTGTATTTAATCCAACTTTTCACAACCTCATTAGCACAAATAAAATTGAGCGAACTAACACAGTGCTTTGCGGGCAAAGAAAATGGACACAAAAAAATATTCAATGTCCATATCTTTAGTTAAATTAGCACTTACTTGATTTGGTATTCAATATCAAGTTCAGTCTCATTAAAACAAGCGTCATCGAACTTTGGCTCTTCACCTGACTCGTAATAATGGCAAAAATCAACTTGCCCAGATTCATCAAAGTATTTACGTTTTAAAATATCACCAACTTCGTTGTACCAATAAAGACCTTTTTGCTGGTATTGTCCATTCACTCCATAGCCGTAATTGATAATGTCAGGGCCTGCATCACGTCCATATACCCAGTCACCTTGTACATTAGTCTTCATCCAAGACTGGTACTGAATATCACCATTAATGAAGTACTTAATCACTGATGGTTGGTCATCTACGATAACGTAAAGCTCATCTTCTATTTTGGATTCCATTTTAAGTAATGGCTCACCATTGCTATCTAGACGGTCATAATAAGCGAATGAAGTATAGCCATCAGGGTTAGTGTTCAAGCCTTGGCGGAATGTCCAAGCATGTTCAGGATTGCCTGAATCATAAAATCGAGTCATTGCTGGTTTACATTGGTTGTGATAGATGTATTGTTCATCCTTGTAATAACCAGTAGTCACATATCCAGAACTGCTAATCTGCGACTGAATAGGGTAAACAGCACCATCTATATCGATAAAATGAGTGCATTCGTTGATAGGCTCAATGATAGGTTCGTCATTTGTATCAATACCATATTGTCTATCTAATTCCGCCTCATTTTTAATTACTTGGCCAAACTGGTCAGTGAGTTGGCAATCATTGTAATGCATTTCTGCATTGGTTAACGGGTCAATATATTTACACCACTGAACGGTACCATCATCATTAAAAACTGACTGTTTTTCACGATTTTGTTCAGCATCATGCCATATTAAACTGCTATAGAATGACTCAGGTGTATCCGAGTAGGTGATAGAATCTGGACCAAAATTTCGTGCAGAGACGTAATCTGCTCCAGCTTTCCAAGCTTTTACTCGAATTCTACCACTAGGATAGTACTGATATACTGAAGGTTGATCATCTAAGATTACATAATTCCCATGCTGATCATGTCTGTACTCCAAGCTCTTGATTGGATCGCCTAATTCATTAACAGCATCAAGATAATGGCTAGATGAAATCTCGCCATTATTATGATTTACGCCATGTAAATAGTAATATTCACTTTCCAGATTTCCTGATGGGTAGTATTCAATATACGCGGGTTGACAGTCGTGGTGGCGAGTAAATTGTCCACCTTTTGTGTAGCCCCAAACATGAAGCATCATGCCATCACTGTTGATACTTTCTCTTTGTATTATCGGATAAATATTGCCTTTATCATCTATATAGTTTTCACAGCGGTCGATTGGTACTGTAACAATGTTTTCAGGCTCTACAGCTTGTTGCTGTATAGTAAGAGGTTGTGTTTCCCCCTCAGCCAAAATAAGCTCTCGAGATTGCTGGTAGATTTCTTGACCTGCGAAATCTAAGCTATGCGTCGTTAAGTTAATTGGTGTGTCGGCGGGCATTTGTTGCAGTGTGCCTTTCCAAATACCATCAACTTTTCTTAACTCCGCATTACGTTCTTCATCACCAAAAATAGCCCTCGCATATGTAGTAAAGCTTGTGTCCTTATCTTCACTCATTGTTGGCACATTGTAGTAAGAGCCTGTGTTAGTCTCATTAGTTACTTCAACAGGAATATCAAGATACACGGTCGTATCTTCAGCATCGCCAATAACCAGAGAAATCTCATCACTTAATGTTGGTAGTAAACCTAGCGCGGCCTGCGTGACCTTAATGGTTACTTGACCTGGGCTTAAGGGTGTAAGTAACCCATCAGTGTCAATTGTTGCAATCTCGCTGTCTGAACTACTAAAGTGCAGGGCACTGTCGTTACCTCCTGATATCATTATCTGAACTTGATCACCAAGTGCGGTTATTGGCATATCGATTGGAGTGATGGTAAGAGGTGAATAAACAGCAATCTTAGTCGTCTCAGAGCGTTCACTATGTTCAGAGGTTAGTTCTAAGTGAAAGACTAGTTCTTGTGCCTCGACAATATTGACAGGCACTACGAAATTGACCTCTTGTAAATCAGGGGCTTGAATTGATACTGGCATACCTGAAACTTGAGTCCACAAGTAGGAAATGGAGTATACATCCTCTTCACCATAACTAACCTTCAACGCTACTGGTGAATTAGCCGCATAGGCCTTGTCTGCGCCAATAATGGTAAAGTCTGGAATTGTAGGTAAGTTTGGGTTGGTAAACCCATCATCTTCTAGACAACTACCATCTGGACAACTTGTTGTTGGCGGTATAGTTGGCGGTTCAACCGGAACCATAGGCAAACTAGGGTTAGTAAACCCATCATCTTCTAAACAACTACCATCTGGACAACTTGTTGTTGGCGGTATAGTTGGCGGTTCAACCGGAACCATAGGCAAACTAGGGTTAGTAAACCCATCATCTTCTAAACAACTACCATCTGGACAATTTGTTGTTGGCGGTATAGTTGGCGGTTCAACCGGAACCATAGGCAAACTAGGATTGGTAAACTCATCATCTTCTAGACAACTACCGTCTGGACAACTTGTTGTGGGCGGAATTGACGGCCGTTGCGGTGAACTATCGGAGTCACCACCGCCACAACCTGAAAGTAGAATCGACAGAGTTGCAACTAGACAAGAACGTTGAAAAATCATTTGTTGTTTAATCTGCTTTTAATAAAGTCGAGATTATAGATGTGCAACTATTCTGTACGACATCAAATTATTTTTATCGATACGATAGTATTGATTACATAACCAATGCCTATCTCCGCAGTATCATTCATCTTAATATGAAAGTCAGCACTCGAACTAAAGTTCAAAATCATATTTCATAGTAGGTAAAATTACGACACAGTTTGTAAATACCATTTTAATATGACCTAAATAACATGAGTTGAGAATCACACTTCATTTCGGGGTAAAGGCATGTGACGCCTTTAGTTGAAACACTTCCCTGAACATCTTTGTGTTAGTGATTTTACTAAATTAAGTAAGAACGAATTAGCACAGTGAATAGCCACTAACTCAGTAGACACTAGTTAGCCTTTTGGGGGACTGCTAGCATTATGAAATGTAGGTCAAAGGAAGTTATAGTTACGTGTTCAATTGGGAAGCTGAAACACACTTTGGGGCAAAGATGTGTTACGCAAACCTTTTCTATGGCTGTATTTGAAGGAGTCGCTTGGTTTGTTAACCTCAAAGCTCTGTAAAGCTCAAACTTTATATATTTCCGTTATCGTTTTTTTGAATTCAACGATAACACCTTTCATTAAACTCCAACCAGCAGCCTTTAGGGCTTTACTTACTGTTGCGTTCGAAATGTGTAAATCTTCTGCCAGTTGTGAATATGAGAGTCTTCCAAAGCGTTTAATCAATGGAAGAATTATTTCGCATTGTCGAGGAGTTAATCCCACTATCTGACTGTCTAAGTATCTGATTAGTAGTAACATACGTTCTTCATGATAGGCTGAATCACTTCTATAAACTAATCTTTCGCCTCTCATACCACCTAGTGCTCGGCCAGAAATCGTAAATGCCTCGCCCATTGATTGACCGACCGACTCCCTTAATTCCGCCCCTCTTGCCACAGCAAAACTCACTCTGCAGTCAAATTGTTTACCAAGTGCCTTGATAGCGAGCCTGTACATAATGACGTAAAGCAGCGTTTGCTCGTAGTTAAAAATCACAGATTGGAACTCATCACCACGATGTAATGCATGTGAGTTATCGGAAAACTCGGCATTGATAAATTTTTGGATGCTGCTAATTGTTTCCATTACTTGCTCGAAATCTTTCGGTTCCAGCTGAGTGGAGTTGACTATATCTCCAACTATTACCCCTAGAGGGTTGTTGTACTGTTGAGCCATCTTAGCTACCTAATCAAATAATGCCTGAGCCAATTTAGCCATAGTTAGCTAAATATTCAAATTTAGCCATTTGAGGCTAATTTTAGTTGCCCCCCCATTTTTGGGTCTCGTATCTGATATGAACAAAACTAAATCATACGGTAAATAGTCAGAGTGCGAACTCGACTTGTGCAAATTCAGAATGGGGCAAAGGTGATTTAGACAACCGAGAAGGATTTCTTTCTAGTTGCCAGCACGGAAAGGGGCAAAAACAAGTTAGCAGCCCCGACAAAAGGAGAAATCAAAATTACAAGTGAGAGCATTGAATCATTAGTTCCTTAATAACTGCTCGATCCATCTTGTTAATAAATTAAGCCAAACTTGGCCAGTATTTCCCCTTTCCACCCCCACCCTCTTTTCCAGTCTTTCTTCCCCTGATCTTCGAGATCATTTCAAAAGTGTCGTTTAGATCTCACTTACCGGTTTGACTTTTACCCATATGATCGTCGAACATAATTAGTAAACCGATTTACCAAACCGATTTACTAAAGCGTTCACCAAGTGGCGCTTCCCCGATTTACGGAGAGCAATGATGAAAATTGAAGACATTAAAGTGTATGTAACCAACCCTGGCCGCAACTTTGTTACGGTTAAAGTGATCACTGACGAGGGGGTCTATGGTCTCGGGGACGCTACGGTAAATGGCCGTGAAATGGCAGTGGCCAGCTATCTAGAGGAGCATGTAAGACCTTGTTTAATCGGGCGTGACCCTCACCAGATTGAAGACATCTGGCAGTACCTCTACATGGGCGTGTACTGGCGTCGAGGTCCAATTACCATGGCTGCCATCGCAGCGATTGATATGGCTCTTTGGGACATTAAAGGTAAGGTTGCGAACCTTCCGGTATACCAACTTCTCGGCGGCAAATGCCGAACTGGTGTTACGCTTTATGCCCACGCAAACGGCGAAACCATTGAAGATACGCTCGATATTGCAGAGAAGTATATTGAACAGGGCTTTAAGGCGATCCGACTACAGACAGCGATCCCTGGCCTTAGCGAGACCTACGGTGTGCTGGGTGATCGTAAAGATTACTTTGAGCTACAAGGAAACCGCCCACTGCCACCAGAGCAGGAATGGTCAACCCCTAAGTACTTTGAACTGGTGCCAGAGCTATTTGCCAAAGCGAAAGAGCGTTTCGGTAACCGCGCCCAGTTCTGCCACGATGTTCACAGCCGCTTAACGCCGATTGAGTCAGCGAAACTGGGTAAAATGCTGGAACCCTACAACCTGTTGTTCCTAGAAGATGCCTCAATTGCTGAGAACCAGGATAACTACAAGTTGATTCGCCACCATACAACGACGCCTCTAGCACTCGGTGAGACCTACAATACCATCTGGGATTGCAAAGACTTGATTCAAAATCAACTGATCGACTACATCCGCGCAGCTGCCACTCATGCAGGCGGGATCACAGGTATGAAAAAAATCGCTGACTTTGCTGCTATCTACAATGTTCGCACTGCTCCGCACGGTGCACCTGACTTGTCGCCTATCTGTTTTGCGGCACATATGCATCTCAATATTTCAACGCACAACTACGGCGTCCAAGAGTTTGTTGGCTTTGGTAACGAGGCTTCACAGAAGATCTTCAAGCACGAGATGAAGCTCGAAAACGGCATGATCATGGTCAGCGACGCGCCAGGACTTGGGGTTGAGTTCGATGAAGAAGAAGCTGCTAAGCATGAATACAAACGTTCATACCTACCGGTGAGTCGTCTGGAAGATGGCACTCTGTGGCACTGGTGATACCAGCATTTATCTAAGTGAAACAACTGACTTGTTAATTGATCTGCCTGCCGGAGAGCAGGCAGAAAATTAGCCCTGACTGTACCCCATTAGGAAAGTTAGACAGATGATATATGAATACCTTGTGATCCTCGGCTATTTTGCCCTGATTGTTGGCATTGGCTTTGCGTTTAAACGACTCGCTAACCGTTCTACCAGTGACTACTTCCGAGGCGGCGGTAAAATGCTGTGGTGGATGGTAGGCTCAACCGCCTTTATGACCCAGTTTTCGGCCTGGACCTTTACCGGTGCTGCAGGTAAGGCGTTCAATGATGGTTTTACCGTTACTATGGTCTTCCTTGCCAACGCCATCGCCTATTTTGTCGGCTACCTCTACTTCTCGCACCGTTTCCGCCAGATGCGGGTCGATACTCCGACTGAAGGTGTACGCCGTCGCTTCGGCACCCACAACGAGAAGTTCTTCTCTTGGACCCTGATTATCTTCAGTTTTATTAATGCTGGGGTATCACTAAATGCCCTCGGTGTTTTTGCCAGCGCAGTTTTTAACTCAGACCTCTATACCACTATTGTAGTGACGGGACTGGCAGTGCTATTAGTCTCGGTGATTTCCGGGGCTTGGGGTGTCGTTGCCTCAGACTTTATCCAAACTTTGGTAGTTGCGATTGTCTCTGTCGCTTGTGCAATTGTGGCACTGATTGCTGTGGGTGGTCCTTCGACTATAGTGACCGAGTTCCCGACTAGCTTTGTGATGGGGCCAGAGATGAACTACCCATTGCTACTGGTGTGTGCGTTCTTTTTCTTTGTGGTCAAACAGCTGCAAAGCATCAACAACATGCAGGATTCCTATCGCTTCCTAAACGCCAAGGATTCCTCTCATGCACGTAAAGCCGCGCTACTGGCAACAGTACTAATGGGCCTTGGTAGTATCATCTGGTTTATTCCGCCATGGGCTGCAGCAATCCTCTACCCTGACGCCACTGCTGAGTATCCGCAACTGGGTGCAAAAGCTGCAGATGCGGTCTACCTCGTTATGGCGAAGAATACCATGCCTGTCGGTACTGTCGGTCTGCTGTTAGCCGGTCTGTTTGCTGCCACGATGTCGACGATGGACTCAGCGCTAAACCGTAACTCTGGTATTTTTGTCCGCAGCCTCTACCAACCATATTTTGGTAAAGGTAAGCAGATGAGCGATACCCACCTATTGCATGTCGGTAAGGTGATGAGTATGGCGAGCGGCATTCTTGTTATCTTCGTAGCGCTGTTCTTTAGCTCTCTGAAAGATATGAGTTTGTTCGAGCTGATGATGTCGGTTTCTACTATGTTGCAGGTACCGCTGCTGATCCCGCTCTTCTTCGGTATGCTAATCAAGCGTACGCCTAGCTGGGCACCATGGGCGACTGTCTTGGTAGGTATGGTTGTCTCCTGGATGATGAGCAACGTTATCAGCGCTGATATGATTGCCGGTTGGTTCGGCATTGAGGAACTAACCCGCCGTGAAGCAAGCGAGATCCGAATTGCCGCAACAATTGCAGCACACCTGTTGATCACCTCAAGCTTCTTTATCGGTTCTTCACTGTTCTACCGCGAAGAGAAAGATGTGATAAAGCAAGAAACCGAAAACTTCTTTACGGATATCGAGACACCAATCGTTTCAGAAGAAGGCTATGACCAAGTGGATGCTGAACAGCGTCATAAGTTGGGCTCGATGGTGATGACGATGGGGATTGGACTGTTGGCGATGATGCTGATCCCTAACCCACTCTGGGGACGGTTAGTATTCTTACTTTGTGCCTTGGCTGTGTTTGCTATTGGCTGGATGTTAAAACGCAAATCATTGCAGCAAACTGACAGGGCGACTGTAACGCAGAGTTAAATCAAACTTGGTATTACACACGCTAAAATTAAGGTCACCTAGGAATAGGTGACCTTTTTTGATTTTGTCGAAGTTACTATTGTTACGTTATCCGCAGCTCATATCGCGCAAGTTGACTGTCGCTCGATAAACTCACAGTCCACGACCGTATGCTTGGGGCTGTCTAACTGACCTTTTATTGCCTGAATGGCAAGCTTGGCCGTCTCATGCCCTATTTGGTAGGAATCCTGCTTGATGACCGAAACGGGTACTTTGAATAGTTCAACCATAGGGATCTCATCAAAACCGATGATCGAAACCTGCTCTGGTATAGCAATATCAGCGTTGTGGTAAGCCTTCAACAAGTCAGTCGTAATAGCCAAATGCTGACTGAATATCGCTGTCGGCGGGTTATCTGTTTTTAGTAACTCTACCGGGTCTTTAGCAAAGCTGCTCTCGCGTTGCCAAAAATGCAGTAGTGCGTCGTCGGCTTCGATTCCATGCTTATTAAGCGCATCAAGATACCCTTGGTATCGCTCGCGACGTGAATAACTATTGGTAAACTCCTGCGCCATAAAACAGATACGCTTATGACCGAGTTTGATCAAATGCTCGGTCGCCTGAAATGCAGCGTTTTGGTAATCCGAGGTAACGATATGGCTTCGGCAGTTAGGGTACTCGAGTTGAAACTGAACCACAGGCATTCCTGCCCCCATCAGTTCATTGATCAGTTCGGAGTTGTGGCCTGAAGATGTAATGATTATACCGTCAACGCAAAGTTGCTTTAGAGACTGAAGCGCCCCCTTTTCTGCAGCAGCATCGAAATCACTGTTGTAGATCAAGACGTTGTAATTATGCTTCTTGCAGTAATCATCGATCCCTCTCAATACCCGACTGGTGTTGTAACCTGTGATATCACGCACCACTACGCCAATGGTGTGGGTTTTCTCAGCTTTCAAGCTACGTGCTATAGGGTTGGGCACATAGTTCAACTCAGCGATAGAGGCCTTAATCTTTTGTTTTGTCTCTTCTGACATATGGCTGTAACGGCCATTAAGATATTGTGACACAGTGCTTTTAGACACTCCCGCATGGGTCGCAACATCGACTATGCGTACCTTCTTCATACAATACTCGAGTCATTTTCGGGTGTAATTTACTGCGCTACATCATAGCTAAGCCCCTAAATGAGCACAAGTAAATCGGTTTACAAACAAGGTTAATTACTTAGCATCTCGAACCAAACGAACCCAGTTATCAATCGAGATATAGTCTGTTGCCATTTCAGAAGCGAGCTCATATTCTGAAGGTGAACCACTTTTGGGGTCACTGCGTTGCGCACCAGCGCCGTGCCAGTCATAGTAATCTGTAGAGTCTGAGTTTTTCTTGCTCCATGCTTGCCCAAATGCAATATAGACTGCAGTATGTTTAAAGTCACCTTGGGTTGTACTCGTCCAAAAATAATATGAATCTTGTTGTGATTTAAACTGAGTTAAAGTCACATTAAAATACTTTGTATTAATAGCAGGTAAGTCTTTCTTCTCATAATCAACCAATGATTGAAGTTCTTTTGCATTTGGTAGACGCCAATCACTATATCCAGCAAGCGTAGAGTTATTGGCAAATTCCAGAGCCTCAACCCAGTTCATACGCTTGCCACTATCACTCTTCGCCCACATCAAATTTGTCGATTTGTCTGTAACGGTGCCATCTTGGTTGTCAATATATTCCATATCATATAGCGTCGTAGTATTTCGCACAGCGCGAACATAGTTACCTGGAACAAACATGTTATCCGACTTTTGAATAACAGTCCCATCGACAAACTTACCTGTTTCGTATGATTTTATATGGCCATCAGCAAAGTTAAACCCAAAACCTCCCTCAAGGCCTCCATGGATTGTAAAGTTTTGCACTCCCCCTTTGTTATAAACCGTGCTAGACCAAAATGCGCCGGCAAATGGAACTCTCTTGTCATACTGGAATTCAAAGTATTCTGTATCAATATATGGGCGGCTTTCTTTTCCACTTTCGGGTTTCATTAACTCACCGTCAAAGTCAGCTAATGAATATAGTTCTTTAATCGTTGGTAGTCGCCAATCCTCATGTCCACCTAAGGTCATGGCCTCAACAACAGCAACTGAGTCAGCTAGGTTACGTTTGGTCGTATCATGAGATTTCTGCCACATTAAGCCTGTATTCAAGTCAGTAACTGTCCCATCACCATTATCTTGATATCTCAAAGGATTACTATTTATTGAGGCATCTTGACCTGTATATAAGGTGCTTTCTGAGACAGCTAAGGGCTTCCCGTTAGTATCATATTGAGCTGTTTGGCCAGTATCTGGTAGCAATGGTGCATCTTGTTTAGAATAGGCAAGGTTAACCAATGAGAAAATTATCCCAACCAATAATGATGATTTTAAAATATTTGGCATATAAAGTACCTTTAATGGTTCAGATATATGAATCGATGATAGTTTCATTTTGGATTTACCAAATACGAAAACAAGGTATCAGTAAGGCTCTTATGTTAACCATAGCAAGGTTAAGGCGGGGTTAAAGGTAAATAGGACAACACGATATTGCGATACCTAAAATCCCTAATCAGTAAATAGGGCAAAACGTCTTTGAACATATCGGCATGACTAGGGGAGAGATCTAAACTATGCTTTTTGCTTTGTAAGGTAATGAATAATAACTCCGAAGTAATTGGTATAGGGAATCAGTATGAATCGCCTACTTTTGGCATTGTCGATTACGTTCACATCCAGCCTACCAATCGCAATGGCACAAAATGTGGAAATCGCACAAAAACATCAACTTGATGGTTTTTTGAGTAGCTATTGCTTAGATATGGTTGGACAGGGCGAAAATGCTACCATTGATAAACCACTACAGTCCCATACGTGTTATAGCTACCGTGGTGATTTAGGCATTGATCAAGTATTTGACTCAAAGAAACTCGCCCACAATCAGTTTTACCTCCCCCATTTTGGTCTGTGCGCAGAATTTAGTGCTATATCTGTTGGCGCTCAACTAAACCTCAATAAATGCAATGACAGTGAGCTTCAGCAAATTGAGTTAACAGTTGAGGGGTTAATTCGTCCAATAACAAATCGTAACTTATGCCTATCCTCGGGGCTCACTACTAAGCGGGGCCGAGGTGGTACATCCGATCACCAAATAAAAACCTTAACCTTACAACAATGCAGTGCTGAAAGAGCCCACTTTCAAGAATGGTATGGTCGTAAAAATGAATAGCGCAATAAGGAAAGGGTAAAAGCGAGTTTGGAACTCAACCAAAAAAAAAGGGGCCTTGCGGCCCCAACCAAAAGGTAACAAAGTAAATACAAGTAAGGGAGTAAGTCTGTTAGCGCCTTGATAACTCCTCGAGCCATCGGGTTAAGAGATTAAGCGAGGCTTGCTGGCGGTAGGCGGCAGTTGAGCGCTGATCATCGATTGGGCGGATGATTTCACGGTAACAGCCAACGACCTGTTCAATAAAGCCGGACTTGGCCAATGTTTGCAAAGATTGGCCGACGACCAAGGATTCCAGCTCGCGGCTGCGCACCACCGTTGGGCCGACTGCGCCAAAGGCGACCCGCCACTCTTCGAGGACAGGGGCTTTCTTGGGGTAGCGTTTGATACGGGCCATACCTGCCACCGATAACTTGCTCAGGGCATTAGCAGCCCGGGTGCCGACCTTGTGGTAGAACTCCTCAGGCAAGTCATGCTGCGGTATCACAATGTGGGTGAGCATTTCATCGGGCTTAAGGGCGGTCACCCTTGGTGCCATGATAAAATCTTCCAATGGCATTTCCCGCTGCCCGCGTATAGATGACAACACCACACGGGCATCGAGCACATACAAGGCTGGCAAAGAGTCAGCAGCTGGCGAGGCATTACAGATATTGCCTGCAAGCGTAGCGCGGTTACGCAACGCTGGTGCGGCAATTTTGGCAACGCTCTGGCGAAGTACCGAAGGCACCAACGGGTGCTGCTCGATATCTGCCAACACCACCCCGGCTCCGATGTACAAGGCTTGCTCTTGCTGCTCATCAGATGCAATGTACTGCAACTCATCAATGGCATCAACGAACAATACATCTTGCTCGAACTTTGGTGACATCCCTGCCCTGACACCATGCTGTACCATCAAGTCCGTACCACCGGAAAATACTGTCAGCTTGCCCATCGACAGGGTATCCAATGCCTGCGCCAGTGTTTCAGGCCGATAGACATTTACCATAAGCCTTCTCCTTTCTGGGCCGCAATCTTGGCCGCTTCGACTATCATGCCGTATCCGGTACAGCGACAAAGATTGCCGGAAATCGCGGTGCGGATAGCCTGCTCTGTCGGGTTAGGGTCGACTTCCAGCAAGGCATAGAGTGCCAGCACCATACCCGGCGTACAGAACCCGCACTGAACCCCCTTGGCCTCGAGCAACGCGTTAATCACGCATTGACCTTTTTCAGTCTGGCGCAGCCCTTCCAGAGTCATTACATCACCGCCTTGCACCTGGCCGATAGGCATCATACAGGCGTTGACCAAGCGGTTGTTGAATAGCACGGAGCAAGCTCCGCACTCCCCTTCCCCGCAGCCTTCTTTGGTTGCGGTATGGTTCATGGTGCCGCGCAGGGTGTGGAGCAAAGACTGCATCGGATCTACGTCGACAACGACAAGGTGGCTATTGAGATAGAATTCAATCTTCATACTTCGGCGCTCCATTACCAGGGCCCGATCCATCTAGGCCAGACCCATTCAGCTCAGCCGAGCGACTGGCTAAAGCCTCACATATCTTCTCCGGTGTTGCCGGAATGGATGACAAAGGCACACCAATGGCATTTTCAACCGCTGCAACAAAGGCTGCAGCCCCGCCGTTGTGGGTCAATTCACCACCACCTTTGGCACCGTTAGGCCCATATGGGTAAGGGTTGTCGACAAGATCGCTACCGATAGCCGGTACATCGAGTGCCGTTGGGATCACATAATCGGCCATCGAACGCTGGGCAAAAACGCCATCTTGGGTCATCTCCAGCTTCTCGCAACTGCCGTATCCCAGCGCCTGTACCAAGCCGCCTTCAATCTGGCCCCTGAATATGGTGCCGTCGATGGCTTTACCAATGTCATACACGGCCCAAGCGCCAGTAATTTCCGCTTCACCTGTTGCCATATCGACCTCAACCTCGACCACGTTAGCGCCGTAGCTGGTCGCCTGATAGGCATTGCCTTGGTAGGTATTTTGATCCCACTGGTGATAATCCGGTTTGCAGTAAACCTCTTCCAACTCCTGCGCTTCACCGTCAATCCAAGATTTTTTAAGCTTTTTCGCTGCTTTTTCGAGGATGTAACCGACAATCAGAATCGAGCGGGAAGCGACCGTTGGGCCGGAATCAGGCACAACCCCAGTATCTGGTACGGCTATTTGGATATCATCAAGTGGCTTTTCTAGGGTATCGGCCACAATCTTACGGAACGTTAGGCTCAAACCTTGGCCAATGTCGGTATTAGAGGCCAATATCTGGACCTTGTCCTCAGCATCTTTGAGCAATTTGACCTTGGCCCTGACAAGAGTATCTTCCAAGTCTCCGGCAAACCCACAACCATGCTGGAATACCGCTAGGCCAATCCCTTTACGTATTTCCAAACACTCAGGTTGACTTGGGTTCTGGTTTAGCCGATTAAATTCGTCGAATTTTCGCTCATATCCCGACATATCGAGCACTTTTTGCAGTATCTCTTCGAGAACCAGCTCACCGAATATCTCCGCCCCGGTCAAAGAATGGGAGTCAGAGGTCAAGAAGTGCTGCTGCTTGAACGCTACCGGATCGGCACCTATCTTCTTGGCCACATGGTGGATATGGGTTTCCATACAGAAGCAGTTCTGCGGCGAACCAAAACCACGGAACGCGCCAGTCGGTACGGTATTGGTCGCCCACGCATGCCCTTCAACCCTGACGTTGGGAATGTCATACACATTGGTTGCGGTTGTGATAGAGCGTTGCAGCACAATGCCAGACAGGCTCAGGTAGGCCCCGGCATTGACATCGAACTTGATATCCATGGCAACAATCTTGCCGTCGGCATCGACACCGGTTTTATAGTGAAAAGTGACAGGGTGACGTTTTGAGGTGGTAGCAATATCTTCGCCACGCTCGAAAATGATCCTGACTGGCTGTTGCAACCTCTCAACGGCTACTGCCAGAGGCGCTGCCAGCACATCGGGAAAGTCTTCCTTACCGCCGAAGCCACCACCAGTCGGACACTGGATTGCCCTAACGTTGTCATGGCCGAGTACGACCGCCATGGTGTGGTGGACATACCAAGGGCATTGCATCGAGCCTTCCAGCACCACTTTGCCATCTTGTGGATAGCAAACGGCACCTTGGGTCTCGAGGTAAATGTGCTCCTGGTAACCGGTCGAGCAGGTCTCTTCGATTATGGTGACAGCCTTGGCAAAACCTGCGTCGATATCCCCTTTGTGCAGCATATGGGTATCTAGCACGTTGTCATCAGCATGGATTGCGCCGTCCTTTAGCGCTTTGGATTGTTCAATCGTATAGGCTGGCTCCAGGGCGTCGTATTCGATGGCGATCTCGCCAAGCAACTCGTCAACAACATCAGGATCAGGCCCGACAACCAAGAAGATCACCTGACCGACAAACCGTACTTCTTGATCGGCGAAAGCTGGCCAGTCGATCTCAACGATCGGCAGGACATTTTGTCCGGGGACATCATTAGCGCCGAAGATATGGTAGCCGTCAGGCAAGGTTGGAAGTGTTACCGATTTGATCCGCCCGCGAGGGCAAGAAGAGCGGTAAAACCGCCCTTCTAATAGTCCCTCGTAATGGCGATCGGCAATATATTTCGCAGCTCCTGTGGCTTCCTCCCACTTGAAGTGCGTATTGACCGTATCCATAACGGGATCTCACATTAGTCCAATTTATCCATGGTTTGCCATAAACGCATCGCTACCTTGCGCGCCTCTGCGTAAATTGGTGCCACATCGAATGGGAACTCACGGTTTTCGTAAACGAAGCGACCTTCAACCACTACGCTATTAACGTTACCGGCATTGAAACCAAAGGCAATATGGCCCGGTAGGTTGTCTGCCACCAGCGGTGTCGGACTGGTGTAATCCAGTATGGTCAGGTCGGCCTTGTTACCTGCATCCAGGCGACCGAATTTCGCGCCGAAGTTACGGGCAAGAATTTCGTTACCGTTCCACAGGTGGCGCAGGAAGCTGTCTGGCCATAATGGACCGCCTGCATCACGATGCTTGAAGAAGGCGAACTTGAGCTCTTCGAACATGTCTGCGCCGATACCATCCGTACCCAATGCCACGTTCTGGAAGCGGGTCAGTTTGTCGTTGTAGCCCACGTTGTTGTTCATATTCGAACGGGCATTGTGGACCAAGAAACCGTTTTTGGCGTTGAGGATGGCGATGTCTTTTTCTGACAAGAACAAGCCGTGTGCCAAAAGGGTTTTCTCGTTGATCAAGCCGAAGCTGTCCAAGCGCTCGACAATATCCTGGCTGTAATGATGGTGGCTGTGGGTCACGTCATAGCGATCTTCAGCTACGTGAACATGGATACCACGTCCGGTTGCCTGTACCGCTTCGGCCATCATCGCCAAACCGTCATTGCTCACCGTAAACGGTGCATGGGCACCGATATGGGCTTCAACCAAGTAAGGTTCTTCGCCGTTTTCCTTGGCACGGTCAATCAACTGGGCAAACGCGATATTTTCCTCGACGCCTGCCACCATCTCTTTCATGCCGTGGTTACGGTCCGTGGTCTCGAAACAAGTCATGCCACGCAGACCGGCTTTTAGGAAGCCTTTGCGTAGTGTATTAAGCGAGCCGGCGATATAGTTCGGCGAGGCATGATGGTCAATCACCGATGAACAACCGCACTTGATGGCTTCCAGCGAACATATAAGACCGCTGTAGTACAAGGCTTCTTCATCCAATGCCCTGTCCATCCGCCACCACAGGTTCTTCAGTATCGAGATGAAGTCAGGACTTGGCTTGATATCGGCCATGATCCCGCGTGCCAGCCCGGAGTAGAAGTGGTTGTGAGAGCAGACAATACCCGGCATCACCATCTTGCCCTTCATGTCTTTGACTTGGGCATCTGGGTAGTTGGCGGCCAAATTGGCGCCAACTTCCTTGATTTTGTCACCATCGATAACAATATCGACGCCTTCTTTGATCAGTGCAGGCTCAAACTGCACTGCTGTTGCGTTTCTGAGTACTAACATTCCCTGGCTCCTCACTAAACATCTACTTTGCCAAGCAGGTAGCTGTGGTTAGCCATGACATAGTTAATAATCGTCGCTTCATCAGCGAGCGACTCTGGCATGTCCACATTGCCCTGCTCATTAATCCGGAAGGAATAAATCTCACTTTGGCTACGGACCAGTACTTCATCACCTTCGACGAAGAAACCGGCATTGGTGCTGTTGGTAAAGTCTTCACGCAGGTTGAACAGCGTGAACTTGTCTTTGTACGGCTTGCTGTCCCATGGGCAGAACTGGGCACAGTTACCACACTCGTTACAGTACGCATCGAGGTGTAGGGTCTGGAACTGGTCACGGAAGCCCGGAATTGGCAGCGAAATGTTGGCACGGTTCGGACACACATCCACACACTTGCTACAGATGTAAGAACATTCCAGACAACGTTTTGCTTCCTGCTCGATAAATTGCTCGCGGTCTGCTTCTTCCAGCTTGTTGGCTTCAATCAGCTTGACCTGAATATCACCCTTACGGGCATATACTGCCTCTACCCTAACATCGGATTTCGCTTCAAGCTGCTCATCGGCCTGTGCTTCACGGGCCAAGATAGTGGTTGCCGCCTTACGACCACCAGAAATTGCCGATACGATTGATGAAGGGCCGGTGTGGGCATCACCCATCAAGAACACATTCTCTACCGCAGTCTCACAGCTTTCACGGTCAACAACCGGCCAGCCATCTTCGCCCATAGGGATACCCATTCGGGAGAGGACATCGCAGTTGGACTGCTCACCGACAGCCGTAATCAAGGCATCAACCTGAAGATCAACAGTCATATCTGTTGCGACAGGACGGCGACGGCCTTTCTCATCAGGTTCACCCAACTCCATCACGCGCGCGGTCAGTTTGCCATCGGCATCGAACTGCTCTGGGTTGGTTAGGAACATGAACTGAACGCCATCTTCCACAGCTTCTTCGTACTCTTCCTTGTAAGCTGGCATTTCCGCGATAGTACGGCGGTACAGGATAGTGACCTTCTCAACGCCATCCACTTTCAATGCAGCGCGGGCACTGTCCATTGCGGTGTTACCGGCACCGACAACCGCAACGTGTTTGCCAAGCTTGAGTTCTTCGCCGTCATTGAAGCTGCGTAGGAATTCCAATGACTTGTAGATATTGGTGTTATCACCCGCCAATGAGATTGGGTTGCCTTTATCAGCACCTATGCCCAAACAGACATACTTGAAGCCGCTCTGCTTGAGCACATCGACGGTCAGATCCGGGTTGCAGCCGTATTCGATATTGACGCCGTGATCCCTGACAAACTGGATATCGTGCTCAATGGCCTCGGCTGGAATACGGAACTGAGGAATAATGTTTTTCACTACCCCACCAGCGTTTTTCTCTTTCTCAAACACCGTCACCGGATGGCCAGCACGTGCCATGAAGTAAGCTGCAGATAAACCAGCAGGACCGGCACCAATCACCGCCACAGGATGTTTGGCTGTATCTAGGCTTGGCTCATGCCACTTGGCTTTGTACTCATCCCAACCTTTGGCGAGGGCGATTTTCTTCATTTCACGGATATTCAACGCCCCTTCGTAGTCACGACGGGTACAGTTGTACTGGCACTGGTGATCACAGATATGGCCTGTGATAGAAGGCAAGGCGTTGCGCGCATAAATCACTTCAAGCGCTTCGGTGTACTTGTGCTCACCCATCAGACGGATGTACTCAGGAATATCCTGACTGATCGGACAGGCTGTGACACAAGGGGCAACATAACAGTCGGTCAGCGGAACCGCTTTCTTCACACTGATTTCTTCAGGTCCACGCCACTCTTTCTGGACGTATTCGGCATCAAGCGACTTCGCTGCCAACGCTTCTAGCTTGACCAAGTCCACTTTGCCCATGCCCCACTCATCGCTGCCTTCTAGCTCTTTGGCACAATCAGACAGGCGAAGGTAACCACCCGGCTTAAGCAGATCCGTTGCCATGGTGATAGGACGGATACCTGCGTCGAAGATCTCTTTGATGTTGAATTTGCTCGCACCGCCCGAATAAGAAATAGGCAAGGTACCATTGAATTCGCGGGACAGTTCCAGAGCGACATTAATTGAAAGCGGGAACAATGCACGGCCAGACATGTACATTTCTTTGTCTGGGAGGCGGCCTTTCTTGTTGATAGTCCCTAGGGTGTTGGTAAGTTTAACACCAAAGCCAATGCCCTTCTCTTTACCCAAGTCTACCAAGCGGTGCAGCATAGCTTTGGCATCATTGATTTGCAGGTCGTGGCTGAAAGACTCTTCGCTCAGTGCCACATAATCAAAGCCTGCATTGTCGAGGATGCCGCGCACACGCTCAAAGCCCAATAGGGTTGGGTTTAGCTTAACAAAGGTATTGATACCCTTGTCTTCAATCATGTAACGGCAGATAGCTTCGATTTCGTGTGGAGGGCAACCGTGCATGGTGGATAGTGTCACACCACGGGTAAGCTGGGCAGGGATCGCTTCGACCATAGCATTGAGATGATCCACTCTATCTTCAAGCTGGTATTCGCGAATGAACTCAGGATCCTGGATAAAGGTTTTCAGCTCGCTGATGTAGGCATGGAAACTTGGGTGCTCGCTAGAGTCGAGCATATCGTGAATGTATTTCTGCATCGGCGGTGTTTGGATCCCTGACAGATCGTAGCCGACACTCATGTTAAAGATGAAAGACTTAGCTTCGCCATCGGTTCTTGGCGCGAACACTTCTTCTAGCAAGTGGAGGGCAATCCACGCTTTAAGGTATTCATCATAAGCTTTAAGCAGGGTGAATTCTGTCGACCATTCGGTATTGAAACACTCATCCTCAGCATCGATACACGGTTTGGCAATCTCCAGCTGATCAAGCTTCTGGACTGTTTTCAGCTCCATAAAGCGGCCGCCTGCAAGCCAAGAGGTAATGATATTCTGGGCTAACTGGGTGTGTGGGCCAGCGGCAGGACCAACAGGGGTTTCACAATACTCTCCCCAAACCGCCAGTGATTCTTTGCTTGCTTTGCGGTAGAACTGCTTCTCTGGAATACCGAAGATAGATTTGCTCTGCTTGTATTCACTAAACATTCGGTTAAGTAGCTCACCGAACGGAACGGGGCGCATGATATCTCCCATGATAGATCTCCTTGATGCTTTTCTTGTTCTTCTAGGCACATTAATTTGCGCAATGTGTAGGGCTAATAGTTTGAAAATTAGTTAATGGCTAAAGAGCAACTACTGAGCCAAACTTTTTCAGCCCCGCCAAAACCTGCGGTTTTATTAATGAATTTCGTGAGCAAAGTCGAAAGTTCACTGCTTTTTGTGACAGGTGACAAACAAACAAATTTATAGAGAACAAGAAAAGCTCAAACAATAATTCACGCCAAATGAGGATGATTATTGATTAGAAGGAAATTGCTATCATATTAATAAAAAGCTATCAGTTTGATATCAACTATTATGATAGAAATTATCGACCATGAGAAAATAACTATATGATAAAAATAAAATGGAAAATGTGAGAAAAATGTAATCTCAATATCAGATTGATAATAAGCCTATTATCAGCTATCAAGTTGATAGCACTATTGTGACACTGCACGCAACTCTTCATAAGCTTGCGGTGTATCGACATCTAAATATATTTCGTCACAGTCCAACCCCAAGTACTTCACCGGATAGCGGAAGATAATCTTCTTCATCGACGCATGAATATTGGCATTGAGCACCATGTTCTTCAGTCGGCAAGGGATCAACACCGGATGCCCTGGCTTTACGGCAGTACCGGGAAAAACCGTGCAGCCGCCTCTTTCAAACCATACCTCACGGAAAATATGCGGCGGAACGCAAGGCATATCACCATGGGTAATAAAGAAATAGTCGCTCTCTACATGGCGGACTCCCTGCTGGATTGAACTAAACATACCAGCCTTATAATCTTCGTTGACGACTATCTTGACCCTTGGATCATCTTTATATTTTTCAATAAGTTCTGCTCCACGATAACCAACGACCAAAATAACCCGACGACAAAATGAGAGCGCATTTTCGATACTTGCATCAAGGATTGTGTACTGCTGGTAAGGTAGCATGAGTTTCCAGTCCCCCATCCTTGAAGACAGGCCCGCTGCAGGCATAACGCAATCCAAGCGTTCGGGACGTAACGATTTATCCATCACTGAACATACTCCTTTATTGATATTTATGGTGGTCGTATGGTTAATAACACACAGACACGATTAATAGAGCAAACTCCAGACCAGTTTATCCTGTCTGAGTTATACCAATACCATTTAACTGCTGAAACTAACCCATTGTTCATTACTCTGGTCGGCGGTGGTGGCAAAACTTCGGCCGCTTTTTGGCTGGCAAGAAAATTTAAACAGTGGGGCCACGCAGTCTGCATAACAACGACAACTAAAATGTATTTACCTGATGCCGAACAAACTGACTATATTCTTCCCTTCGATGCCATGTACTGCAATAAAAAAGAAAATGAAAAAAACTTAAAAGTACGTAATGAAGCTTTAGCACAAGACGCCTTTTCTTTTTATGATCCAACAATCACTTTTTGCTACAAATCGTTATTAACTGACCATTTGAAAACTACCCGGCTGAAAGTATCTGGGTTATCTGAAAAGGAGATAAAAAAGCTCGAAAATGACTTCCCCTTCACAGTTTTTATTATTGAAGGCGACGGTTCACACTCACTGCCAATAAAAGCCCCTCACGGGCATGAGCCTTGCATTCCGAGTTACTCGGATATGGTGATTGGTGTCACCGGCGCAGAGGCTATCAACCATAAGGCGATACCTGAACGCATCCACCGCTGGCCGGCTTTTTCAGCCCTTACACAGTGCCAGCCCGGTGATGTGATTGATGCCGACGTATTACAACCGCTGATTTCTCACCCGCTGGGGTTATTCAAATCAAGCCCAAAAACAGCGAAACAGGTGTGGCTGATAAACAAAATGGATAAAGCCAATGATACCCAAGCAGTGAGTCACATAGCAGAAGAGGTACTGGTGAACAGCCCACAACTCGATACGGTTTGGCTGGCAGAAATGCAGACGGAAGCACCAATCAAGAAAGTCATTTTGAAGGAACAAGTAGCCAATGCCACTGAGGCATAGCCGCTACCTGACTTCGTCAGTACAGAGGTCATAGAACATGAATATCTTTGCCAAGGCAGCCAAATTAGAACAAGACAACGTCCCTTTTGCCCTTGCCAATATCATTGAAACCCGCGGCTCGGCCCCGCGCCATTCCGGCCAGATGATCGTCAAAGCCGATGGCAGCATCATAGGTACTGTGGGTGGTGGCATGATTGAACGGTATGTTATCGACCAAGCCTTGGAAGCCCTACAAGAAAGGAAACCCCGCGTCGTCAAAGGCCGGATGACCCGAACCGGCCCCGAAGCTATGGGCATGGACTGCGGCGGGGCAATGACAGTATTTGTCGATGTCTATGGCCTGCGTCCTAGCTTGATCCTTATCGGAGCCGGTCACGTCAACCGCGCCGTTGCCCAGGCAGCTCATGTGCTGGGCTTTGATATCTCGGTAGCCGATGCCTATGCCGACAGCCTTGCCGAAGAGCACTTCCCACTAGGCACCAAGCGCCTTCTCGGCGATACCATGGAAGCAGCCATCGACCAACTTGATATCAACAAAGACAGTTATGTGGTCATTGCCACCAACCACCAAGATCAAGATGCCATTTCCAAAGTCGTCGATTGCGAAACCCGTTATACCGGCCTGATGGCCAGCCGCCGCAAAGTCCAGACCCTGTTTACCCACCTGCGCCAAAGCGGGGTTGATGAAGTCAGGATCCAGAATATCCATTCTCCAATCGGTTTTAATATCGGTGCCGAAACCCCCGAAGAAATCGCCATCAGCATTATGGCTGAAATTCTCAAGGTGAAACATGAATCTGCTGGCGGCCAAATGAAAGATGACACCCGCCTCAACCAGAACAAACTGGTGTTGGTACGTGGTGCCGGGGACATGGCTACCGGTGTGGCTGTACGCCTGTTCAATGCCGGCTACAAAGTCGTTATGACCGATATCGCCAAACCCACCATGATCCGCTGCAGCGTATCGTTCGGCCAGTGTCTGTATGGCGAACCGGTTGAAGTAGAAGGGATCACCGCCTGCAAGGCCAATAACAAAGACGAAGTGTTCGACATTATTGACCGTAACCAGATCCCCGTGGTTGTCGATGAAGATTGCAGCTACGCCAGCACATTGAAACCGACCTTCCTCGTTGATGCCATTTTGGCCAAACATAATGTCGGCACCCAGAAGGACATGGCACCCGTCACTATTGCCCTCGGCCCTGGCTTTACTGCAGGCAAAGATTGCGATGCGGTGATCGAAACCAACCGCGGACACTACTTAGGACGGGTTATCTACCAAGGGGCGACTCAACCAAATACCGGGGTACCTGGCAACATTGCCGGCTATACCCACCAGCGAGTCCTGCGGGCCCCATGCGCAGGCGTTATGCACAGCCACGTCAAATTGGGTGACATTGTCGCCGAGGGTGATGTGATTGCCCACATTGGGGATAGTCCCGTAGTCGCACCTCTAGGCGGTATGGTACGTGGATTACTGAATAACGGCCTCACTGTTCGCGAAGGCTTCAAGATAGGCGATATCGACCCTCGTGGCGAAGAAGCAGATTACACCACGGTGTCTGACAAGGCCCGGGCAATTGGCGGCAGTGTGCTAGAAGCCATGTTACATCTGGAGCAGCACAGAATGAGTTAACCCCAAACTCACCTCCAACCGCTTCAAATAGGGTGATTCAGAAGCGGTTGCAGGGACAGTTACAGTCTGGCTTGAGGGATTCAAGCCAGACAAATTTACCAGCTAAGGTTCCCCCCCACTGCATTCGCTGCTGATGAGGTAAACCAACTGCTGGGCACTACGACAGGAAGAGATCAAATTATGAAAACTAGAGGCTATTTCCATCATTTTGTTACCTCCTTTGTGCTGATGTGCGCTGCGGCACTCACCGTCAAAGGCTTCTTCTTACCAGAACACACCGGTTTACTGCTTACCGATACCGGTATCGTCCCCGCCATGTATGTCGAACCTATCGCTTTCGCCATCCCATTGGCGCTTGGGATCAGTGCTCTGACTGCCTACTTGGGCATCACCACCTTACTTCCTGTTGTTGTAGGCTTCGGCATCCATATTGCCCTGTCGGGGCTGGCGCTTTATCAAGGCCTGCATTTTGATTGCGGTTGCTACCTGCCAGGTTCGGTACAGTCAGATGTCTACAGCACTCTAGAGCCTCAGTTTCTCATCATGCTGCTTGTTCTTCTTGTTTCGGCAGCGCTTTATTACTTCAACAACTTGGCTAGCCACCGCCCAGTCACACCCGCGGTGTGATATAGCGAAATAGCCTAATTTTCATAAGGATACGTTCATGATAATGAAAAAAGTCGGACGCAGTTTTTGGCTTAACCTATTTATTCTCGCCAGTGCATTGTTAATCCTGCCGTTTAGTGCCAATGCCGCCCTGTTTGGTGGCAAGTTCAAAGCAGAGGTAGAAACCGAGCAGGTGGCTATCAAGCTCCATAAAGATACCCTCGCTGGTGGCTACCAACTTGTCGATACCAACGGGGTCAAAACACTGATCGAGCAAGACAGCAACGTGATGATCATCGATGCAATGCCGTTCAAAGACAGCTACAAGAAAGAACATATCCCCAGCGCCAAACAGTTTGAGTTCCCAATCCCTGATATGCCCGAATGGGACCCAGCATTAACTGACCAGCAATCTGTCGAGGATTTCACCAAACTGCTAGGCGAAGACAAAGATAAAACCTTGGTCTTCTATTGCGGGTTCGTGAAATGTGGCCGCAGCCACAACGCAGCAACTTGGGCGGTGAAACTTGGTTACACCAATGTCTACCGCTACCCTGGTGGTATCTTTGCGTGGAAAGGTGCGGGCTTTAAAACCTCTTCACTCTAATACCTCTCATAGTAAAACCGGTTAGCTTTAAACCTGTTCGAATTTATTTATTCGCAGTAAAAACTAAAAAGGCTGAATCTTGATTGAGATTCAGCCTTTTCGTTTAGATGAAAGCTTGCCTTACTGGGCCTTCATTGCCAGACGCTTAGCCGCCGCACTATGGCGTGCCATCAGATCATCGAGATCAACACCCAGAACCCGGCCATCCAATACCCGCCACTTTCCAGCGACCATCACTCTATCAGCCTGCTGGGCACCACAAAGCAACAAAGCGGCTAATGGATCATGGCTACCAGAGAAACGGATATCATCAAGCTTGAACATCGCGATATCGGCTTGCATTCCCACCTCTATTTTACCTATATCATTGCGCCCCATCGCAGTCGCCGAACCTGCGGTTGCCCAACTCAAGGCATCGAAGTGTGTCACCTCGGCTGAGCCATATCGTAAGCGCTGCAAATACATCGCCATACGTACTTCGGCTATCATATTAGAACCGTCATTAGAGGCCGAACCATCGACACCGAGGCCGACTTTGGCACCTGCCGCTTCCAACTCTTTGTTGCGGCAAATTCCCGATGCCAGCATCATATTCGATGTCGGGCAGTGGCAGATCCCCACCTGTGCCTGCCCGAGGCGGCGCACCTCCTCGTCGTTAAAATGGATACCGTGGGCCAGCCATGTACGCTCATGAAGCCATCCGACCTCTTCCAGGTAATCCACCGGCCGGTAACCGAACCGCTCGAGGCAAAACTGCTCTTCATCCTTGGTTTCACACAAATGGGTATGTAGCATCACTCCATGCTGGCGGGCTATCTGCGCCGTCTCTTTCATCAGTTCGGTTGTCACCGAGAAGGGTGAGCAAGGAGCCAGTGCAATCTGCACCAT
Source organism: Photobacterium rosenbergii (assembly GCF_003026455.1). Classification (GTDB taxonomy): domain Bacteria; phylum Pseudomonadota; class Gammaproteobacteria; order Enterobacterales; family Vibrionaceae; genus Photobacterium; species Photobacterium rosenbergii. The sequence continues at coordinate 41,456 of NZ_PYMB01000012.1, read as the reverse complement.
GGCACCATCATCCGCTTGATGATACTCACGAATTAAACGCAGGCTATCGTCGATGATGGCTTCTTCCGACTGGATAGTATGCTGTGGCGGCAACCCACCCTGTTCTTCACCCAAGCTCATCGAACCACGGGTAAATATCGCCCTTACGCCCAACTTCCGGGCCGCTTCAACCTGAATGTCGATGGCGTTTTCTAACCCGAGTGGTAATAGGTAGTGGTGGTCTGATGCGGTAGTACAACCTGACATCATCATCTCGACCAGTGCCACCTCGGTGGCTACCTGCATCATCTCTTCGTCCAATCCCGCCCAGACCGGATAAAGGCACTTAAGCCAGTGGAACAGCTCTTTGTTGAGGGCGCCAGGATAGGCACGGGTCAAGGTTTGGTAGAAGTGATGGTGGGCATTGATAAGCCCAGGGGTGACGACATGCCGACTGGCATCGATGGTGACATCTATTGGTACGGAAGGCAGTTGTCCCTGTGACAGGGTTTCAATGATGCGGTTACCCTTGATAACCAAACCGCCTTGGGCATTTTTTGTATTGGCTGTGAAAATAGCCAGAGGATCTTTAATCCACGTTGTTTCCATCCATAATTTTCCTTAGCCTTCGCAACCATTTCAGGGGAGAAGGACTTTGTTTGGGTTGTTTTTGAACACAAAACGCATATTTGAAAATCATCTCTATATTACCGTCAGCATCCTTGCAAAGACGTTACCAACTCCACGAAAACGCTTCTAAGCTACTGATAATAAAATACCCACAAGGCATCAAGCTCGCCCAGTACAACTCTCATTACCATTTTGAGACTATCAAAATGATACCCTCAGGAAATAAATGAAAATAAGTCTTATTTATCAACATTATAAAGAATTTTGATTTTTGATGCTCCTCTCAGCGAGCAACAATATGCTCACTAACACGACAAACTTTCCCCCTTGAGTTCACACTTTTGCCTGACAAATCAAACTACCGCTTTGTTGTGGCCTGATTAATGCCTTTATAGCTGGGTCGAAGTCACTATGAAATATCGCTAACTCACTATCAATTTCGCGTAATTTCCTAGTTTGTCATCCTCGATGCAGCAATTTATTTAGCACATTGTTTGTCATTGGTAGATCGTCGTCGCCAATGTAAGAGGGAGTGTTTAATGACGCGTTTCAATCACGTAGGCCACAGCCTACCCCGCGTAGACGGCCAAGCCAAAGTCACTGGTACGGCCATATATGGAGATGATATTACAATGCCCGGCATGCTGTATGGTGTGTGTCGCTATACCGATATCCCGGCGGGCAAAATCCTTGGCATAGACACATCTGAAGCTGACGCCATCGAAGGCGTAGTACGGATAGCCACTTTCAAAGATATCCCCGGAGATCCTACAACAGGGGTTATCATTCGCGATTACCACCCAATTTGTAATGATCAGGTTCGTTACAGCGGCGATGTTGTCGCTATCGTTGCTGCTGAAAGTTATGAAGCAGCCTGTCTGGCGGCCGATAAGATCAAAATCGATTACCAGCCATTTACTGCTATCGGCAACGTGCATGACGCACTCGCCGACGGCGCTCGCCTGATCCACCCCGAAACCGGCTCCAATGTGGTCAACCGCCACCATACCGAAAAGGGGGACGCCGAATCCGCCATTGCTGATGCCGATATCGTCCTTGAGCATACTTATCAGGTCGGCTTCCAGGAGCATGCTTATATTGAACCTGAATCTGTTACCGCTTATATAGACCCCACCTCGCGTGATTTGGTCGTAACCGGCTCTATCCAGAACCCGCACCGGGTCAGAGGCTTTGTCGCCAGTTTTATGGGCATTGACCAGGCCAAGGTCAATGTGAAACGGGCTGTAATGGGCGGCTCTTTCGGCGGCAAGGATGATGGTGTTGATCACCTTTCTTGCCGTGCCGCGCTGCTCGCTTCTATCACCGGTCGGCCGGTGAAGTTTTCCTATACCCGCGAGCAGTCAATCATCGAAAGTACCAAGCGCCACCCCTACCACATGAATTACAAGGTCGGGGTCAGCAAAGACGGCAAGATCCAAGGCATGAAGGTCGATATTCTGGCTGATGCTGGGGCCTATGCCGCCTGTACGCCTTTCGTCACGTGGCGTTCGGTGGTTCAGGCAGCCGGCCCCTATGATATCGAGCACGTTCGCGTCGATATCAAAGGCGTTTACACCAATAACAGTATGTCCGGTGCAATGCGGGGGTTCGGCTCGCCGCAAATCATCTTTGCCAATGAATCCTTGATGGATGAGATCGCCAAGGCCAGCGAGCTTGATCCCGTTCAGGTCAGGGAGCGCAACGCGCTGCGCCAAGGCAGCCGGAGTATTACCAATCAGGTCTTTGATAACCACAATGTCTCGGCGATTGAAGTCCTCGACAAAGCGACCCAACGCAGTGAATTCAGGGCCAAGCGCGAACATTATGCGCAGTTGAATAACCAGCCGGGCCATATCAAATACGGCATCGGACTGGCGCTGAGCTATCGCGGATGTTCAATGGGGGCCGAAGGGGTCGACACGTCCAGTGCCTTGGTAACCGTTAACAGCGACGGCAGTGTCAACGTCTCAACTGGGGTGTGTGAAAACGGACAGGGACTACAAACGACGATGGCAGCCATCGCCGCCGAGGTGTTGGGCTTACCTGTCACCAAGGTGACATTTGTCGAACCACCGACGTCTTTGATTGCCGATGGCGGTCCGACTGTGGCATCAAGGGCGACCGTTACCGGTGGTAACGCGGTGAAAGACGGTGCCGAGCAGATCAAACAGCGCATTTTCGAGGTGGTCAAAGAGCAACTCTGCGCCACCAGCATCGATGATACTCTGTGGGCCCATGGCGAAATCTGTAACCGCCACGCGCCGGACAAGTCCATCAGCTTTGCCGAAGCGGCCAATGCAACCAAGTGGGCAGGGGTCAACTTAGCGGCCTATGGATGGTTCGACCAACCGGCAATCCATTGGGATGAAGAAAAAGGCACAGGCTCACCTTATTTCACTTGGGTTTACGGTTGCCAAATCGTCGATCTGAAAGTCGATACCAGCACCGGTAAAATCGACTTGCTCGATGTGACCGCCGTCCACGATGTCGGTCAAGTTATCAACCAGATCGGTTATGAAGGACAAGTCGCCGGCGGTATTGCCCAGGGTGTTGGCCTTGGCATGCTGGAAGACTACAACATCGAACACGGTCAGGTGAAATCGGAAAACCTCGATAGCTACTTGTTGCCAACTATCAAGGATATTCCTTCGCTTTCTATCCATGCGGTGGAAAATGTCGACAACGGTGGGCCTTTTGGTGCCAAGAGTATCGGTGAGCCGGCAGCCGAACTTGCCGCCGCGGCGATAACCAATGCGGTCGCCTTTGCCACGGGCACACGCCATCGCCAATTACCGCTCACCCTTGAGCAGGTCGTACTGGGTTATAACCTCAAAAAGCCTGCCCGCCAGAGCGAATTGCTCCATGCGTCTGCCGAAAAAAAACAAACCCATCGACTTAACGGGTTCACGGTGAAAAACCCAGAGTCACTGGCTGCGGCACTCGAAATGCTTGATGACGGCAATGCCATGCCTTTGGCCGGTGGCACCGACGTGATAGTCCAGGGTCGATTGCAGAACGAACCACGTAGCTTGGTGAACATTGCCAAATTACCGGAACTATGCCAGATCGAACGCTGCGGTAGTGAGTGGCATATCGGCTCGGGAGTGTGTTTCAACCACCTCACCGAACATGCCGACATCAAACAGCTCTACCCTTTGCTTGCTGAGGCATGCCATACCATAGGCTCGCACCAGATCCGCAACCGGGCTACCGTCGGCGGCAATATCGTCAATGCCGCACCCTGTGCTGATTCCGTTCCGCCATTGGTGATCTATGACGCCAGAGTGGTTCTGCAGAATAAAGCCCAGACAAGGGAGCTTCCGATCAGCGATTTCATCACAGGAGGCTACCGGACCGAACTACAACCGGGCGAGTTGCTAACCAAGGTGATCCTTCCTATCCCAAGCTCGGCTAAGCACAATCCTTCCGGGCGTATCCAACAATACCGCCAGCTCGGCAGACGTAATGCACTCAACATTACCCGCCTGAGCCTAAGCTGCCTGATGGAGCGTGATGACAACGGGGTGATCACAACTTGCCGCCTTGTCGACGGTGCCCTGTTTAGCAAACCGCAAAGGCTATATCCGGTTGAGCAAATCCTGCTCGGTCACCCTCTTAACAGCGAAAACATCGACAGTGCTTGCCAAGTGCTTGAAGCGATGATCGATAAGGCGATAGGTGGCCGCTGGTCTGCCGCCTACAAGCAACCGGTCTATCTCAATATGTTCCGCGATCTTATGAACGATATTCGATATCAGCAATCCCATCAGCCACTACAAGGAGAAGTGCAATGAGTCTGCTTGCTGAAAACCTGATCCCATTGTCACTCTCGGTTAACGGCCGCTCCTATCAGTTGTCTGTCACAGGCAATACCCGTTTGCTTGATTTGCTGCGGCAAGATCTCGGGCTGACGGGGACCAAGGAAGGCTGTGCCGTTGGCGAATGTGGCGCCTGTACTGTTGTGATGGATGACGAAGCGGTTTGCTCGTGCATGATCCTGGCCGCCCAATGCCAAGACAGGCAAATCGTGACCATCGAAGGGCTAAAGGACGATCCGTTAGCCCAGCAACTGCAGCAATCCTTTATCAAGCGTGGTGGTGTGCAATGTGGTTTTTGCACGCCCGGCGTCCTGATGAGTACCTGGGCCTTGCTGAAGAAGTACCATCGCCCAAGCCAACAGCAGGTGTTAGATGCCCTCGAGGGCAACCTATGCCGCTGTACGGGCTATCAACCCATCCTGAATGCCATCAATGCTGTTATTGAAGACATCACCCCGTAAGTCTTTCTCCCCTGCCTAACCTGCAGGGGAGCTTTTTTATCCAAGATTACATGCTGTTGTACATAAGGATTGAACAATGCAGTTACTCTACCAAGTCAATGAACAGCCCCCCAAGGGGGTGACCTTTTTCCTCGCCCTGCAACATATGCTCGCCTCCATCGGGGGCATCGTCGCCGTCCCCTTGATAGTCGGCGGTGCAATTGGCCTGCCCGAACCGGACATCGTTACCCTGATCAGCGCTGCCCTATTTGTCTCCGGCCTCGCCACTATTGTCCAGTGCCTCGGCTTCGGCCCAGTGGGTATTAGGCTGCCCGTGGTAATGGGAGCAAGCTTTGCTTTCCTCGGCCCTTTGATTGCTATCGGCCAGACCGGAGGGATGTCGACGATACTCGGCGCCGCCTTCGTCGGCTCGTTCTTTGTTGTCCTCGCCAGCTTCTACATGGATCAAATCCGCAAACTCTTTCCCAACCTTGTCAGTGGCGTGGTGGTCACCCTTATCGGCCTGACTATCTTGCCGGTAGCGATGAATTGGATCGGCGATGCTCCGGCAGGCGACCCAAGTTTTGCTTCCTTGCCCAAGGTGTTCCTTGCTGCAGCATCGCTCGCTGTAGTTATCGGCGTCTCGGTATTCTGCAAAGGTGCCATCGCCGCCTCGGCTATCGTTATCGGTTTAGCCGCCGGTTACATCATGGCTATCCCACTTGGTATGGTCGACTTAACCCAGCTGTATGAAGCCGATTGGGTTGCCGCACCAGAACCCTTCAAATACGGCATGACCTTCTCGCTTCCTGCCATTATCAGCATGACCTTGGTCTATCTGGTGGTAGTTGCCGAGGCGACAGGGGATTTCATGGCGCTGGGCAGCAACTGCCACGTCGAGGTATCAGGGAAAGATCTTAAGCGCGGATTGCTCGGCGATGGCCTTGGCAGTACCTTTGGCGCGATGTTTTCTGCCATGCCAGTTGCCAGTTTCAGCCAGAATGTAGGGATTGTTGGGATAAGTGGTGTTGCGAGCCGTTATGTGGTCGCGCTGACTGGCTGCTTGCTCGTTGCCGGGGGCCTATTCCCGAAACTAGCAGCACTAGCTGTTACCGTACCGAAGCCCGTGCTTGGTGGGGTTGGTTTCGTCATGTTCGGCATGATTGCCTATGCGGGGATTCGGATGCTGCTTAAAGCGGCCGACTCACGGCGAAATGCCCTAGTGGTTTGTGTTGGTCTCGCATCGGGCATGGCTGTGACCCTTGAGCCCAACTTGCTCCAGCACTTTCCCGATTCACTAAAAACGGTGTTCCACTCAGGGATCACCACCGGCACCCTCGCAACAATCGTGCTAAACCAGCTACTGCCAAAAAGTAAAAAAAGCACCGACGATGCGAAAGTGACAGCCAAAAGTATACTTATTAAACCCGATAAGCGTGCCGCCCAGCTCGTGGCTGCGAAAGCCCGCCGCGCCGAGCAACTTGCCGCATCGAAATAACTGACTTCCTATTGTTGACGTTATATCGATGATTAAACAGGCTCCCAAAGGTATCTCTGGGAGCCTTTCTTCAAATCACTCAATATGAAATAAAGCGCACTATTTCGTCTATTGAAAACATCCTGTCATAAAGCCTACCTACAATCCCCATGCTTCTTAAGCCAAGTGGTCTGAATCACTCGGAAAAAACTACAACATTTAATCAACTCGATAAGCAAGATATGAAAAGTTCAGCAGATGTATTAAAAATGGCAATCACTGCGGTTTACCAAGCATTTCCCAACTTAAGTTACCGACCAAGGCCTGATGATGTGAAGCTCTTGGCGGCATACATGAAGAGCCAGAGTAATGATTACCCCGGTTTCCTAGATACGTTACTGGAGGTGGAGAATGGACATATCGAACTGGCTTTAACCAAATACCACAGCATCAATAAAACGAACAACAGCAAAAAAACTAAAGCCTCACCAGCGCTCGACCGTTGTAATGTCAGTTTCTAGAAAATAATGCTCTAACTTGGGAACAGTAAACGTCAGAATCTTACCTTCCTTCTCGGTTCCCGGTCTAAAGTATGTCTCCGGCATTCTCTTTATCGAGGTCCAAACAACATGGTTATCCCGTTTGAGCACTTCACCACTGTCGTTGCGCAAAATTGTAGCAACTTCAACAAGGATCACCGAGTCAGTCCCCTCGTTTCGCAGTGATACTGGAATTGTCAGCCGCCCATCCTGATAACTGGCAGACTGAGCAACCATAACGACACCACTGCGTTGGTACTCACCGACTAAGCGCCCAGTATCGGGCGCGACCAGATCTCCTTTGGCTGATGAGGCCATTTTAGTTGGCGCATTAGCCGCCCCAGATGAAGGAACAGCAGGTGCCGTTGCTTTACCAGAAGTGATCGCTGTCCCCGTTACCACCGCTGCTCCGGTCGCAGTGCCTTTTGCAACGTTCCCGGTGCTTGGGATTGTTGCTGCAGATGCTTGGTCCGGTGAACTGCTTTCTATTTGAGGTGTGACAAAACGCCAGGTATTGTCCTCCAGCAGAATCACTTCCCGGCCATCGGGCAACGTCGCTATCATAGATCCGGCTTGCACAAACTGGATGAAGCCGAACAATAAACTGGCTATCGCCACCTTGATAAAAATTTGCCAATTAATGCGCATAAACCTGTCCCCTACGTGTTCTTCCACTGCCTTGTTAGTTATTTCTTTTCATTTTTTAATGTGTTTATTGTTTGCCTGCTTGGCATTCAAACTTACTGTCGAACCATTGAATGGTTATTTCACCCTGGTGCTCGCTATATTCCACGTTCTGTCCTAGGTATTTGATACCACTCGCCATTGGTTCTGCCAAGGCAATCACTTGGTCATTACCTTGGGTCAACACCAAGCTTGCCGGGTCAGTCTGATTGTAGAAGACTGCAGTAAAAGGCTGGCTGGTATCTCCACAATCTAGTGAAATACTATTGGGCACCTCGAGTTGCCCACTGATAATTTGCAGCTCGACAATCCGGCTTTTATAGGAAAATTCGGTACAGTTACCGACATCATCAGCTTTCCAGCAATCGTTTCGCCCTTTGATCCAACCGCGCTGCATTGCCTTCTGCAACTTGACGTCTTCGGCAGGTAGTTGCTCCATCGCCTTATCGAAGACTTGCTGCATTTGCCTATCCAAAGCGGCCAAGCCATCATCTTGGCAAATAAGCGTTTCCACCTCGCCATCAGCGTTGGCGCAATCAAAAGCAGGTTCTGACGCCAAACTATTAGCTAGCGGTACAGCATAAGCCAACAGGGCCAGAGCCCCCTTCTTCCAATACAATTTGTTCACGAAGCCTCCAGGTTGCGAGCATTTAACCTCAAGCATCACTTTATTATTAACTCACCAGCCCCGCTATGTTTTTTCATCTTTGAGCCTGAAACCTAAAAGAGCTCAAGAAATATCAACAACACTAATTAACATTAATTATCAATAAGGTACCTTGTCGCAATTTTGCAAATCCCTACTATTGGTACGAGCTCAGCACCATTTCCTTTCAACGCCAATAAGTAAAAACCCAAGGAAAATAGTAATATGGAAAAAAAGCACTACAACCCAGTCACTATATTTATACACTGGCTAACACTCTGTGTGATCGTCGCAGTTTTTGCTTCGATAGAAATCGCCATAAGCTTTGAACGCGACTCAGAGACCCGTGACCTGTTCAGCAACATGCACTTTTACCTAGGCGCTACACTCTTTGTCATTACCCTTTTCCGCCTGGTAGTAAAATTGACCAGCCACAAACCTGCTATTGATCCGACGCCAAGCAAAATGCAAAACAGGATTACCCAGATTGTCCATATCGCCCTGTATGCGTTGATGCTGCTTATTCCTATTGCAGGTCTGGCTTTGTTGAACAGTACAGGAAAGCCTTTGATTGTATTCGGTCAGGCACTGCCGACGCTTGTCGAAACAAACCGAGCCCTCACTGCAACAATCAGGGAGCGTCATGCATTGCTTGGTTTTACCCTGCTGACCTTGATCGCAATACATACTGCCGCGGCCCTGTTCCACCATTTCATCATCAAGGACAACACCCTGAGTCGCATGATGCCGCGCGCTAAAACGAAATCGGCCCAGCCAAAGGCTGAGCCGACAGTCGATTAATCACAGAATAAACGAAAGAATAATAAAAACGTCACCTGGCTAGGCGACAGGCCTCACATCAGTGAGGCCAACCCAACACATCACCCCAACAAGACAGGCGACAGCCCGGTACTCTGAGTACTAGCCAACAAGAAGCCAAGTAGAATCAAAATAACCCCACCCAACAACTGCAAACTGTACCCGGCCCATAGCAAGCCAGCATTAGCTCTTGATTCACCTGATTGACCGCTACTTTGTTGCAGATAACGATGGACAATACGCTTGCCCGATAGCGTCAACAGAGCCAGAGCAGAGGTTGTCAGCGCCGTGCCCAAAGACATCACAAGAGCACTGACTACGCCCATCCAGTAAAGACCAACCATATTGGCAAACAGCAATACCATAATGGCACCGGTACATGGACGCAGACCAATACTCATTATCACCCCAACGTACTCACGCAAGGTCTTGGCATTATCGACCTCTTCCGGCGAAGCGATATGGCGGTGCCCACAGCCACATTCGGTACCATGATCGTGATGATGGTGGTGATGATGATGGCGGTCATGGTGGTCATGGTGGTCATGGTGGTCATGGTGGTCATGGTGGTGACTACAGCCCGACGCCTGCTTCTTAGCAACACTTTTACGGAATCGCTTCAATGCCCGCCAGCAAATCATTACACCCAGCACACTCACCAGCACGCTGCTCATGGTCATGAACTTCACAGCCTGTGAGCTCACTTCACGCATAGACGCATTGAAGCCCCATAGCAGTACACTGACCAAGGTAATAGCGACAAGGGCCTGGCACACCGCCGAGATTATCGTCAGCATCAAGCTGGTTTTCACTTTGGTCGGCTGGGTAGCTAAGTAAGTCGTTACTATCACTTTGCCATGGCCCGGACCAAGGGCATGAAGTACACCGTAAAGGAAGCTAAAGCCAGCCAAATAGCCCCCTGATACCAACGGGTTCTCCTTGGCATCGTAGAGCAAATCCGCCAACTGGTTGTTCACCGCCCTCTGCCATTCAATGCTTTTCAACACCATACTCGGCCATGCTAACCAAAGCTGATAAGCACCGAACAATAAGGCTATCATCAGCACCGACAACATCAGCCACTTCTGACTCAGTAAATTATTAGGAGCAGCCTTCACGCTAGTTAATGGCTCGTTATGTTTATGCTGTGTCATTAGTTTGCATCCTTTGCAGTTTCACTCGGCTGGCAGTGAAAACGAACAGATTGGGTGAAAAGTTGGCCTAGGGCATTGTCCGGATCGGCGTCGGCAGGCAACGACATGGCATAGCTCATCTGCTCTGGCGTTGGGTTGGGTTCAATCATTTCAAGCTCGCAATAGTCCGCCAGATCGCCGGCCAAAATGACATCACGCTTGGAAAGCCAAGACATATCGACGTAATAGCTTGGCTCGAAAATTAATAGCTTGAGCGAGTCTTTGGTGACAAGCTTCGGCTTGGACAACGGCAGCTCGAAAGTAAGTACTAACCGCGCCCGGTCACGGGTCAGTTTACCGTAACGGGCTAGTTGGTATTTGATGGGTTCTTCACCGTCATAAAAGTAGGTGAAGTAGTGTTCGGACAGCATGTTATCAAGGACCATAGCTGTCACTTTGGTAAAGGTCTGCTGCTCCATCTCAGGCGAGGTATCTTCGCCATCAAGCATGTATGCGGAAGTCATAGGATCAAAAGACCAAACCATGCGAAAGCCGGTGATCATACCGTCATTGCCATCGACATAGGTTTTCATCTCGATCCATGAATGGGGATGCGCTGTGGCAAACAGCGGAAAAGTCATTAAGGAGAGACCGAATAAAGCCCGCTTCATAGCGGTGCTAAATCGGTTGTTTGCCCTTTTGCGGTAAAACATCAAAAGCCTTGTGTTGTGGGTTATTCAGACTAACAAATGTTATAATATAACATCTACCAACTTTGCTACCACTTCTTTTAACCCATAAACAAAAAGGCTTCCAATACTGGAAGCCTCATTTTCATGCTTTGTGACAATATTTTGCGCCCAGAGTATGGTGCTCATCTCGACTTGAGCACATGGTGCAACAGCGAAACCGCCAATCGTGCCGTCTGGTTCTGGTAGTCATACTCAGGATTCAGTCCCGCAATATCGACTAATCTAACTTTGTTGCTAGCCATTGCCTGACTGACCACCATCTCAACCACCGCCAAGTTCACACCGAATACCCGTGATAGGCTCACTCCCCCAGCTATTGCCGAAGAGAACACTGACAAATCGATACTCAAGTGGATGTGGTCGACCTGCTCAAGATACTGGGCCACCACCGACTGGATCCGTTTGCGATTTTTCATCTTCATTTCGCTATCGAGCAACCATTGCGCACCCAGCTCACTGGCATAGGCCATCGTGGCCTGCGAGTTAATATGATCGCACATGCCAAGCCCAAGGTATCTGAAGGTACGGTTGTTGGCATGGCAGAATGCCGCAACGCTATGGAATGCTGAGCCTGCCTTTACCGCCAGCGAGCGCCGTAGCTGGAAATTGGCGTCAATATTGATGATGCCTATCCGGTTTCCTTCCAGAAAAGGAAGGATATGGCTCTCTTCACCCGAGCTATCATTGCCCGCTTGGTTCACCGTATCTGAAAGGGCCTGATAACTTCCAATAGCCACTTCGTGACCACCGCCTAGCATCACCGGCAAGTGACCGAGCTTGAGCATACTGCACAGCTTGGCATACTGGGCTGAACGCATGGTATCGAACTCGTCTTCCTTCACGCCAAAGTAACTTTGAGCCTCAATCACTCCCGCATCGTATATGGGCAAGGCACCAGAATATGAAGTTCTCACCAGCATCTGCCTAATCGCATCTGGCCCTTCCTTGGCCCCAGTGTAGATATCGTAATCACTCAGGCTCAAATCACTGGCTAGCCCAAGGATCACCGCCCCTGCCTTGCGCTGCTCGGCATAAGGCTCAATCATGGCTCTAGGATGAGTATTGACGGGGTGACCGAGGAAGGAAAATGGAAACCAACGTTTAACATCCAGCATGATTGCTCCTTATGGAATATTACAAGTCCGGCGGCAATACCCTCGCCGCCTGGAGGACTGAGAAAATAATCGCGTTTTTACTCTTCTGAACCCGCTCTTGCGGCGCCATCACACTCACCGCCCCGACAATCTTGTTGCCGGTAAATACCGGGGCACTCACCCCCGAGACGCCAACGTCATACTCAGAAGTACTGATGGCGTAACCGTCTTTTTTTATCTGCGCCAGATCCTGTAACCAGTGATTGATATCATCCGGCTCACTGATCCCGAAATGGTGCAGTGTGGACATGATCCTTTGCTCGGGAAGATGAGCCAGAATCACCTTGGCGGATGCACCGCGGATCAATGGCTGGCTCTGTCCTTCCTCATAGGCACAGCGTAATGCATGGGGGCTATCCACCCGGGCAGTACACAGTGCCCGAAAACCGACCGGTACCAAATAGGCGGCCATTTCGCCGGTTTGCTGCTGGACCCTTTTCAGGACCTGATGCACCCCGCTTGATAGCGGGGAAAACTGCTGGAAATTACGCAGCAGCTGTAGTGCCGCCGGACCTATGCTGTAACAGCTTTGTCTCGGGCTTTCCTCAATCAGGTTCCAGTTCTTGAGGATTACCAAATAGCGATAAACGCTACTTTGCGGCATGCCTGTCTGTTCACTTAATGCCTGTGCAGTGACAGGTTCGTTCGCTGACGCAATGTGCATCAAAACCTGAAGCATCTTTTCATTGGCATTCAATTTATATTTATCTGATTTCAAAGCATTTCCTGTCGGTTTAATCTGGTTAGGCGACACGTCCGGTAGCTCCCATCGCGCCGACGCCTCTATTTACGCGCATCAGCCACTGTGGTTCAACCAGCATTCCCACAATGTGGTAATTACTATGATATAGAAACCCTACATTCCCACAATTTGATAATTTTATGATGGCCATAAAAAAGCGCCGACCCCATGGCCGGCGCTGACGCTGTCTGTATGTAGTTATCTGTCAAGCCTTCTTGCGGGTGAGGTACCAACAACTCAGCGAAGCCAGCGTTACCATCACGACTCCTTGCCAAAACGTTGTTCCTAAACTGATTCCGAAAATCAGGGCAGAGAAGAATGCCGAAAGAATGGGCGTAAAATAGGATAACGTCGCCAGCAGCACCATGTTGCCGCCAATAATGGCAATGTTCCACAACCCGTACCCCCCAGCCATGGCAATCGCCGCCAGTACTAAGTTCACAATTGCCCCGCTGCTCCATACCATCAGCGGTTGCTCGGTGAGGAAGTACTTCACCCACAGTGCAATCGCCGTGGCGATAAAAAACCAGGCAATCGCATTCTGGCCATTGGCTAAGCGCTTGGTGATATTGCAATAGATTGCCCAAATGAATGCGCCACTAAATGCCAAGGTATAACTGACAGGGTTGGTGGCTACATTGGCTGCCAAACGCGTCAACGATAAGCCTTGTTCACCACTGACCGTCCATGCCACACCCAAAAAAGCCATTGCCATGGCCGGGTACAAAAGTTTGCTCACTTTTTGTCTGCTTGCTACCACCGCCAACAAAACAGTTAGCGCAGGCCAGAGGTAATTAATCACGCTCATTTCAACGGTCTGTACCCTGTCGTTGGCCATGCCCAGCGCCAATGCCAAACACATTTCGTAACTGACGAACAACCCACCGCCAATGGCCAAATAGCGAGGGGAAAATCGGCTAAGCTTCGGGGCGCCTACAACCACCACCAGCAACACCGAACTCAGGGTATAAATCATTGCCGCCCCGCCTACCGGGCCCAGCTGCTCTGCAACATTTCGGATAAAGGCAACAATAGTGCTCCACAGCAGGATAGCGACGCATCCGGCCAGTGTATATTTGTGCTGAGAAACCAAAGAAAAACCGCCACAACTAAATATTGAAAGCGGCTAGGTTATCAAGCTTTTATCGCTGACAGTTAGCCTATTTTGGTATCGATTCTCAGTTAGTTTAAACACTTATAAAAACCATGGTTTTTATGCTTAATTTGTGACCATCTGAGCAATGCTGTAAATGCAACTAGTGTAGCATCGGTTGTTATAAGCATCAGTTGGTCAAATCAAGAGCTATCACTTGTTGTATGTGATTTTTCACCAAAATGCTCTGGTTGATAAGGTGCAAAAAAACGGCGCATAAGCCGAGAAGTATTTTGGTGAGGAAGTAAAAAAAATCGACCCATAGGAAGTCGACCGAATAAAAATCACATACCAAGGAGCTATGTCGTATGTCTACATTGACACAAAGGAGCAATACGTCCCAGGGCACACCAACTTACCCAGGCCAATCAACCGTAATACATGGAAATGGTGCCGTCGCACATGTCATGGATTATGTTTGTGGCGGTGTCATTGGCTACCCCATTACCCCTTCGACTGAAATCTCAGAATTATACGAAGCATTCAGGGCGCAAGGCGGTTGTAATGTATGGGGACAGCACCCATTCTTCTTCGAACCCGAAGGCGAACACTCAGCACAAAGTGGTGCACTCGGCGCGGCTCTGACCGGCGGGAAATATATCTCAAATGCCTCCTCAAGCCAGGGGATCTTATATGGCTTGGAATCCCATTACGTTACCGTCGGTAAGAAAGCCGCAGGTTTCGTCCTTCACGTAGCGGCCCGCTCTGTCTCGCGCCATTCACTAAACGTAATGGCTGGGCATGATGATGTGTACGCCCTGCTATCTGCTGGCTACACCACCCTATTTGCCAGCAACGCACAGGAAGCGGCAGACCTTGCAGCGATCTCATACCGTGTTAGTGCCCAGTCACTGATCCCGGTAGCCAATACCATGGACGGCTTTGCCACTAGCCACATCCAGAGCGAAGTGAAACTGCCAGAGCCTGAACTACTCAAGCAATACCTCGGCGACCCGACTGACCGTATCCCTGCACCAACCGAAGCCCAGCGTATGCTTTACGGAGCCAAAGGACGGGTTTGGCAACTCAACCAGTTCATGGATAAATTCCAAGACCAGTTCTGGCCAGAAAAGTTAAACGATCTGAAAGGTTATATTGCCAACAATAGCGAAGCGGTTGAGAAAGACAGCGAAGGCCAGTTCATTGAAGCTACCAAGCCATTCCTACCAGAAGGCCTGCATAAAAAATGGCAGCGTGCCTGGCTCAACGCCTATGAGAAAGATACCCGCCAGCGCGTCCCTGCACTGATGGATACCCATAACCCGGGCCTGACAGGCGGGGTGCAGAACCAACCTGATTACCAAGCCGGTATTGTCGACCACCGCAGCCACTTCCAGAATGACGTGTCGATGTTTATCGAGCAAGCTATGAAGGAGTACGGCGAGTTAACCGGTCGCTACTACGAACCAGTGATGGACTTCATGTGTGACGATGCGAACTATGTCATTGTTGGCCTCGGCTCAGTCACCGATGATGCAGAAGCCGTCGCCACCCACTTGCGCAAGCAAGGCCAGAAAGTCGGTGTTATTTCTATCAAGCAGCTTCATCCGTTCCCTGAAGCGCAAATCGTTGAAAAGCTAGCCGGTAAAATGGCTGTGACCGTACTTGAGCGTTGTGATGAAACCCGCTTGACCGCCCGTATCTCCCGCGCCTTGTTCAAGGCACAAGAAAACGTACAAAACCCAAGGCACAAAGGGATCCCTGCCCTACAGCATATTCCAACCATCAGCACCGGTATCTTCGGTCTGGGTGGCCATGACCTGCAGCCAAAACACCTAATCGCTGCGTTCGATAACATGCGCGAAGAAAATACCAAGCCGTTCTTCTACCTCGGCAGTCAGTTCTTCGACGCCAAGGCCACCGGTGAGTTAAAGGAAATCCAAGACCGCCTGCGTGCTGCCTACCCGGATACCGAATTGATGGCACTGGAAACCGGTGAGAACCCTAACCTGCTGCCTGATTCTGCACTGCGGGTTCGCTTCCACTCCGTCGGTGGTTACGGCACCATTGCCACCGGTAAACTGCTGACCGATATCCTGTCTGGCGCGTTGGGACTGCACTCGAAATCGATGCCGAAGTACGGCTCGGAGAAAAGTGGTGCACCGACCAACTTCTTTATTACTCTGTCGCCAGAGCCAATCAAGATCACCAACGCCGAATTGCAGCAAGTTGAAATCGTACTATCTCCAGACCACAAGGTGTTCATGCACACCAACCCACTGGCCGGGTTGACCCCTAACGGTACATTCATCCTGCAAACCCATCACGAGCCTGAGCAGGTATGGCAGGAAATCCCAGCCAGTGCCCGCCAGTACATCCGTGATAACAACATCAACTTCTACATTGTCGATGCCTTCAAGGTCGCCCGTGAACAAGCACCATCGGCAGATCTTGAAATCAGGATGATGGGTATCGCCTTTATCGGCGCGCTTTGCGGCCATGCGACTCAAGTCACCCAAGGGGCTGACGAAGCTTTGATGCTCGAGCGCATCACCCAGCAGATCGCCAAGAAATTTGGCGCCAAGGGCGAGAAAGTGGTTGCCAGTAACATGGCGGTGATCCGTGAAGGGATCCACGCAACCAAGCAAGTTTGCTACGCAAACTTCGAAGATGCCGACACTGCAGCAACAGCAACGACAAAAGCCGATGCACCGAAACAGAAACAAGCCAGCTGTGGCTTGTTCGACCCATCCTACTTCAGCAATATCGCGGGTAAACATTACGCCGATGGCTCGATTGGCGAAGCACCGGTTATTCCAGGTTCGGGCATGTTCATGCCGCCAGCGAGCGCGATCACCAAAGATAAAGGCCTATTCAGGCTCAATGCGCCCAAGTTCGACGCAGATAAGTGTACCGGATGTATGGAATGTACCATTGCCTGTCCAGACGGTGCGATCCCGAATGCGGTCCATGAGCTCCACGATATCCTTTATGTCGCTATCGACAAACTGAATATTCCACCGGCTCAGCGTGATGGACTGAAGGCGAAAATGCCACCGATTTTGGATGCGGTTCGCCAGTACTACCGCACCGCGCCGAAGAACGAGTCACTGCCGCTGCACCAAGTGGTTGCCAAAGTGGTCGACACCATGTCATTCGACGAACCAGGGGTGAGCCAGCAAATTGCCGGGATTTGTGTAGCACTGGAATCATTGCCAGTCAGCCGTACCAAGCCTTTCTTCGATGCGATGGAAAAAGCGGTTCCTGGCAGCGGCGGTTTATTCTCAGTTGCAATCGATCCGAGCAAGTGTAGTGGGTGTATGGAGTGTGTGGATGTTTGTGGCCCGAACGCGCTACAGAAAGTCCGCCAGACCACCGAAATGAACCAGCAGATGCACGAGCTGTTCCATACCTTGGCAGAGATGCCGAATACCCCAGCCCGCTTCCTGCAACAAGGTGTCACCGATGCCAGCGAGTCCAAGCGCCTGTTGCTTGACCGCAGTAACTACTACGCCATGAGTTCAGGCCACGGTGCGTGTCGTGGTTGTGGCGAGGTCACCGCGCTGCGTCTGGTTACTTCTATCAACCGCGCCTTGCAGCAGCAACGCTACCAGTCACACATCGCCAGCCTTGAGGAGATGATTGATAAGCTGGAAGACAAACAACAATCTTTAGCGGCTATCGATGCAGAGCAAGCTCGTGCCGAGCGTATTGCCCGTACTATTCAAGTATTGGAAAAACGCCTGTACCACTTCGAATATGGGCCAACGGGTAACGGGCCATCCGATGCGCTGATCGCCAACGCCACAGGTTGTAGTAGTGTTTACGCCTCGACCTTCCCGGCTAACCCATACAACGACCCATGGGTAAACAGCTTGTTCCAAGATACCCCAGCCGTCGCGAAGGGCTTGTTTGAAGGTGAAGCAGCTAACCAGCTTGAGCAATTCAAGGCACTGCGTACCGCCAAGCTAGAGCTTGAAGATATGTACGATGCCGAAGTCCATGACCGCCAGCTTCGTTACCTAGAATGGAGCCACCTATCCGATCAGGAACTCGGCCTATTACCAACCGTATTCAGTATCGGCGGTGATGGCGCGACTTATGACATCGGCTTTGGTGCCCTATCACGCCTACTGTCCACCAGTACACCTATCAAGGTTTTCGTACTAAATACCGGTAGCTACTCCAACACCGGTGGGCAGGCATCGACCGCCAGCTTTACCGCGCAGGATTCCGACCTCAGCCGTTTCGGCAGTGCCCACAGCGGTAAACAGGAATCGCGTAAAGAGTTGGGTATCATCGCGACCTTCCACCCGAAAGTCATGGTGGTACAAACCTCTACAGCCCTGCAGGGTCACTTCATGGCGAATTTGATGGAGTACCTCAACTATCAAGACGCCCCTGCGCTGTTTGATGTCTACACCCCATGTATGGGTGAGCACGGTATTGCTGATGACGCCAGTACCCGCCACTCCCGCCTGGCTGTCGAAAGCCGCATGAGCCCAGTGTTTGTCCATGACCCACGCAAGGGCGAGACATTGTCCGAGTGCTTCTCTATCGAGGGCAACCCTGAGCTACAGCAAGACTGGGCAACCCATACCATTAGCTACATTGACAGCGACGGTATGACCCAGTTGAAACAAGTACCGTTCACGCCAGCCGACTTCTCACTCTATGAGGGGCGTTTCAAGAAGCACTTCAATCCAGTAACCGAAGCTCAGAATGCTGTTGAGATAGCTGAGTACGTCACAATGAGTGCGGATGAGCGTAATGGTAAGGTGCCGTTTATCTGGGCAACCGATAAGCAGCAGCACCTTATCAAGTTAAGCGTCTCCAGTTCGATTGTCGCCCTGACCGAAGAGCGGTTACGCAACTGGCATATGCTGCAGTACCTCAGCGGCCAGCACATCACCAACATCGACCAGCAGTACCAGCGCCAGATCGATGAATGGAAACAGCGTTACCACAACGCCATCGACAGCAACGAGAAAACCATCGAGACCATCGCCAATGGTTTGGCAGAGCTAGCTATGGCTGCTTCGCCTAATGTGGTCAATAGCATCCCGGTGACCCAAATAGAGAGCAATTCAGCAGCACCACAGGCACCGAGTAATACCAACGGCGACCTGCCTCTGGTAATGATAAACGAGGATGAAAAAGGCCAATGTACAGACTGCAAGACCTGTTACCAGCAACTGGGCGAATTGTTCGAGAAAACCACAATTGTTGAAAACGGCGAAGCCAAGGTCATCAGCCAGGTGATCCCTAACGCCTTGGAAACTGTCGAACTCAGCGATGAATTGATCAAACGAGCCTCGCGTATTGCCGATGAGTGTGATGCAGAAATCATCCACTTCAACGCACCTGCATCGGTGGAGGTGTAGTCATGAGTGATGTAATTTCCCGTCCAATCTCGCAAGCTCAACGGGAGCTGATGCTAAAGCGCATGGAGCAAAACCCACAGCGCTTCCAGCAGGTGGTGATCGAGGAGAGCATGCAGCTCATTCGCGAAACCCTTAAGCAAGGCAAGCTCTCTGCTGAGTTTACCGAAAAGCTCTGGCAACTACTGCTTGCCGATAACGAACTCAGTATCGCCCTGCAGCGCTACTTATGGCGTATCCCGCTCAAGCAAAAGCGTGCCTTTGTGCAGGCGCTGGATACCCATTTATCAGAGCGCTATCCGATGTTCAAAGGGCTATCTGCCGGATGGCCAGGAAGCAACAACATACCGCCTTATGTACGCCCGGCCGAAGAGCGCCGCAAGGACTTTGACTTGGTTAGCCAGGGCTATTTGGGTTACATGGGGCTGGGTTACAGCCTGCGTGAAGTTGAAATGTTCGTCTGGCTTGAAGTGATCCGAGACAAGCAGTGTGAAGATCGCCCGTGTGAGATCGGCGTGCCGAAGTGCGACCGAGACGGTAACCCCGCTGAAGAGAACGATGGCGGTTGCCCGGTTAAGATACACATCCCTCAGGTACTCAACCTAATGGGTGAAGGCCGTTTCAGGGACGCCTTCGAGCTCATCCGCGATGCCAACCCATTACCGAATGTCACGGGCCGGGTTTGTCCTCAAGAGCTGCAATGTCAGGGCGTGTGTACCCATAACGACAGGCCTATCGAAATCGGTCAGTTGGAGTGGTTCCTACCCCAGCGTGAACGCGAACTATCCAGCGGCGAGCCGCCGAAAGCGGCTGACATCAACCCTTGGGTTGCGGCTACCAAACCTCCGGTTGCGATTGTAGGTTCTGGCCCTTCGGGGCTGATCAATGCCTACTTGCTCGCCAAAGAAGGCTATCCGGTGACCGTTTTCGAGGCGTTCCATGTCTTGGGTGGCGTACTGAGGTACGGTATCCCTGAGTTCCGCCTGCCAAACCAGTTGGTGGATGATGTGGTCGAGAAAATCAAAGCGCTCGGCGGGCGCTTTGTCACCAACTATATTGTTGGTAAAACAGCGACCCTCGCCGATCTGAAACGCGCTGGCTTCACGCGCATTTTCGTCGGTACCGGAGCAGGTTTGCCGCGCTTTATGAATGTTCCGGGTGAGCATTTACTGAACATTATGTCGGCCAATGAGTTCCTGACCCGTGTCAATCTGATGCACGCCAACGAGCCTGACTACGAAACGCCAATGCCGGATATGGAAGGTAAAGAAGTGATGATCATCGGCGGTGGTAACACCGCGATGGACGCCGCCCGTACCGCTTGCCGTTTGGGGGCCAACGTCACTATCGTCTACCGCCGTACCCAACAGGAAATGCCCGCCCGTGTCGAAGAACTTCACCATGCGCTCGAAGAAGGAATCCAGCTTAAGGAGCTACGCTCGCCTTGTGAGTTCAACGGTGACAAAAACCATGTTCTGGCCAGTGCCAAGCTTGATGTAATGGCGCTGGGCGAGCCTGATGCTTCTGGCCGAAGGCGTCCACAGTCAACCGGTGAGTTTGAGCTGATGAAAGTCGACTTTGCCATTATGGCCTTGGGCAACAGCTCCAACCCTATCGTCAAAGACGCCAACCCAGACTTGGATACCTCCAAGTGGGGTACACTGCTGCTCAACAAGGGCTCGCAAGAGACCTCACTAAGCGGCGTATACAGTGGCGGTGATGCTACCCGTGGTGGCTCAACAGCTATCAAGGCTGCAGGTGACGGCCAGGCTGCGGCAAGGGAAATCATGGGCCACCTTGATTTCAATGCCAAGGAAGTCGAAGGGCTCGTCGCACAAGCTTGTCACTATACAGGGCTAGGCCAAACGCCAGCTAAAATCGTCAAACGTCGCCAATTGACCGAAGAAATTGTCGAATTCACCATTACCTCACCGCTCATTGCCCGTTCAGCCAAGGCTGGTCAGTTTGTCAGGGTACTGGCGGATGAAAAAGGTGAATTGATCCCTCTCACTTTGGCCGATTGGGACGCCGAAGCCGGCACTATCGAGCTGGTGATCCAGGGGCTAGGAACCAGCTCCAAGCTGATCAACCAAATGCAAGAAGGCGACTGCTTCGAGGCCATTGCCGGCCCATTGGGGCAAGCCAGCCATGTGGTAAAACACCCTGACAACCAGAGTGTTATCTTCACCGCGGGCGGCGTAGGCCTGCCTGCTGTGCATCCTATCATGCGTGCCCACCTGGAAATCGGCAATAAGGTCACCCTGATCTCCGGCTTCAGAAGCAAGACCCATAGTTTCTGGACGGAACAAGGCGACAAGGTCGAGAACCTACGGGCAGCGTTCCCTGGATTACTGGAAGTGGTTTACACCAGTAACGATGGTACGTTCGGCATCGAAGGATTTGTGACAAATCCGCTCGAAGATCGCTTGGTGCAGCATAGGGAAGCCAATAACCCTGATTCTGATCAGACAATTGCCGAAGTCATCACTATAGGCCCGCCTATGATGATGCGTGCAGTCAGCGATCAAACTCTGGGCTACCAAGTTCCATGTGTCGCCAGCCTCAACTCCATCATGGTCGATGCCACCGGCATGTGTGGTGCATGCATGGTACCTGTGATGGAAGACGGCAAACTAGTGCGTAAGCACGCCTGTATCGATGGTCCTGAAATCAACAGCCATGTCATCGATTGGGACAAGTTCTTACCAAGGTTTAATCAGTTTAAACCGCAAGAGCGCCAGAGCCAGATAGCGCACAAGCTGATTGAAGAGTAAATTAATGCAGAGTAAGCACCAATAACTAGGTAACACCCAAGGGGCCCCACTGCAGAGTGGGGCCTTTTTTTGCCTCCCACAAACTCCGTCCCGCAAGAGCATCCTAGATAAGTCATTCAAAGGTGAAACATAAGGAAGGCCTAAAACCAACTACACTTAATCGACTGTTAATATCAGGAGACTGTTATGAGTGGCTCGAATCATCATACCTATAAGAAAATGGAACTGGTTGGCTCCTCTCCCGTTAGCATTGAAGATGCTATAAGCAACGCCATCGAACGCGCCAATGAAACGGTAAACAACATGCGCTGGTTCGAAGTCGTCGAGACCCGTGGTCATATCATGGGCGGCAAAGTGGCCCATTGGCAGGTGACAATCAAAATCGGATTTACGTTGGAGGAATAGGCTTAAGGCTAACTAACACCATGAAGTTAAATAATTTATGGGATTTATAAAGATATAAAATCCCATAAAAGATATATCAAATCCTCGCTACTGCTCTTGTCTGCCGACCCATTTCGTAACATTATCCGTGTCGAAAGTTGATTGTTAAATCCAAATCAATGATTGCTAATTGTGTTTATCACCAATTTTAGATAAGCGACTGTCTGGGGAGGTTAACTCCCCTTTTTTTAATACCAAGCGCGTATTACCAGCCAATTATCAATTGGTAAACTCTAGCTTCATTGAAAGACATCAGTTTCTGTTACTACATTGAACAGTTGGGGCATTTATATGTTTGCGCCCCTTTTTTTATTAGAGCAACAACCAGTGCCGCAATGTTCGCAAAGCCCTTTCAGAGAAATCCATCTCTTCGATATTCTGTTTAGCTTCCTGCGCCAGTTTGGGCTCGTCGGTAATAATGCCATCAACCCCTAGCAGGAACAGTCGCTGCATTGCCGCTGCATTGTTGATAGTCCAAGCCAGCACCTCTTGCTCTCGCTGCTGGATTTCAATGATTCGCCAGGCATCAAGCCATTGGTCGCTAACCATCAACATGTCCACCTCGCGTTCAAGGTCCGACTCACCAACACTTGCTGCGTATATCAGAGCATATCGCAATTGCTCGGGCCGCTTTTCCGCCAGCATATTCATCAGTTCTGCCAGCAAGTCGGTATCCAGGCTCGAAACAATCATGGCCTGTCGATAATTCGGTAGTAACTCAGCCATTGCCTTAGCCAAACCAAAGCTTCGGTTGTATCGTTTGAGTTCGATATTAAACTCAATGTCATTGGCGTAATTATCCAATAGATGGGTCAACAAAGGCGGCGGTGTAAGATCCTGTTGCTGGTATGCTGCGACAATCTCAGCATAAGAGGCATTTTCCACTACCAGATGAGAACCCAGCATCCGGCCCAAATCACGGTCGTGGAATACGACCACCTGCCCATCTTTGGTGATTTGCACATCAATCTCGGTGCTTTGGATACCCAATGAAATAGCGTACTGGATACCCGCCTCACTGTTTTCGGGATAGGCAAATCCACCACCACGGTGAGCGGTAACATATCCCGATGTATTAGTCTGCAAATGCCCGACAAAATGGCGTACGTCGGAGTAGCCGTTAAATGAAGCAAAGACCGTAAACACCACCATTACGCCGCCAAGTAAAACTCGGCGCTGGGTGTTTTGCATTAGGCCAGCAAAGCGCTCTTCTTCATTGACTAACTTCAAGCGCCTTGTCTGCAGGCGCAACACGTAGTACTGGCAACTTGCGTAGATAAACCGGTCGATAAAGCTCAATAGAAAAGCGACACCAATCAGCACAACCGTTGCCACCATCAACCACGGATATCGCTCGGGATCATAAGTCGCCCAGTGCAATATGGGTTCAAGCACAAACAGTATGCTCGTGCCGATAGCGGCAATTATCACAGCCCGACCCAGTAACCATGCAACATGGCCTAATAGGATATGGATATAGATGCCCTGGCTGAGGCGCTGGGCTTGCTTGAACAGACGCCATTGGGAACAGTTCTGGAATAGGCTAAGTGGCAATGCAAGCCACCAGCTGGCCCAGTAGCGAAGAACCAACAAAACTATCGGCAGCGTGATTAATACCAGCAGGCCAACAGCTAGCCACAAAGAGCTCATCTGATGGCTGAGGTAATAGTTAATATCCCAGTCATTGAGCATAAGCCCATAAAGCCAACGCCCGCACCAAACTAAGGTAGAAAGTAGCAGACTGATCCCTAACGACTGGGCAAGGACCACCTTGGCAACGCGGAAACTGCGCTGGAGGATCAGCCCAAAGGTATCCATTATCGAGCGTTTTCCCAAATCATGCTGGGCCAACAAGATGCTAATCGTTGAATGCTCGACGAAAAAGGCAAAGCTCAACTGAGTAATGAGCCAGAGGCTGAGCAAAAAGCCTGCGGGTGACAGGAAGAAGGCCAATAGTTCCTGGTTGGCAATCGCACTCACGCCATGGAGTGACATCAACTTGGAGCTTATCCAGATATCTAGCGGGACAAACAAGGTCAACAATGTACAGCGAACAAAAAGGAAACTGGTTAGCATCTGAAACCCGCTAGTTCTAAGCCGGTGCCAAATGAAATAGAGGATATGTCGTCCGCGATGGAAAAATGCGTAGCTCAAAAGTGTGTTTCGCCAAGGTTGTATTATCATTCTATAGCTATGATAACACCTCAATAGCTTGGGTGCCCGCGAAGGTGATTACTGGCAAGCATGGGTACAGGCGGGCTTTCGCGGTTTGTTCTCAGCCACCCTCTATCGCCATTGTTGTTATCACCGTCATAGACTTCGATTTAAAAGTCTTGGATTAACGTTGGCGTTTTTGCAAAAAAGAGTTTGCTGAACCGGGATTTATACTGCCAGCCAAGTGCAAGCAGCCGCTTGGCCAAGCCTTTATTCTCGATAGTTGCGACTTCAATACCGTTATAATGATAAGGGTGCTTCCTGATATAATCGATAAATGCAGTTAACACCCCTTGTCCCCTTACCGCAGAAGCAAAGCGTACAGACACAATAGAGAATCGCTGACTCCCTACTGGGCAGCGAACCAAACAGTAACCTAATTCATTTTGGATGGTTTCCGAAAACTCTGGAAATGGCCGATCTTGATACTTTTGCGACAAGTTATCGTACTCTGCACAAAGTGTTTTCAGAAGTTGTTGGGCATTCTGATTCATGGGCAGTGCCTTTTTTGGGTCCTTTTACATAATAAATTTTAATTCATCATGCGAAGTGGCTGAACCCATTGAAGCCATTAAAATAGGGTAAACATTTAAGTGTTCAAACTGCCTCTTTTTACTTTTTTCTTAATTATTTGAAAAAACACAGTGGCTCATTTCTTTCAATATAGCCACAGTACTTATTCCTATTATACTTTTCTACAGAATCACACCAGTGCGCTCACCCCGCCACCCCAACATAAGATACTGAATATTAGAGACTTAATTGAAAAATAAAATTATTAACCTTTGGTTTCTTCGAGGTTAACGTCTAGTTTATGGCATCAAATAAGTATTTGAGCAAAACTATAACCGTGATTTGAACAAAGTATACATCTTCGTTAAAAGGTAATTATTACTTTTATTTTCATAATGAAGAAAAAGGTTAAATAAAACATTTCCCCTTTGATTTATTAATCATAGAAATTAAGCCAATATTTTTGAAATATTCAGCTAAAAGTCAGTTAAAGGATATATTTAATGAAGTTTGCAAAACGTACCCTAGCATCAGCGTTAACGATCGGTTTTTTATCTTTTTCACTCCCTGCTCTGTCATCACAAGCAGAGGCAATGAAGGGCAGCAGATACCCCGACAGGCGCACTTCACCAACCTAGTGTAGAAAAAGATGTCTTCCGTAACCTGACCCCATTACACCTTGCGGTTGTCGAAGGTAATTTGGAACAGGCCAAAAAGTTGATTGCCGAAGGAGCAGATGTCAACGCTTTGGACCCATTGATGGGAAATGCCCCTATTCACTTTGCCGCTCAGGCCCATAATGTCGAGATGCTGAAGATGCTGGTTGAGCATGGCGCATTCGTGAACCTTCAACCCGTGCGACTAGGCGCATCCCCACTGATGCTGGCGGTATGGTACCGCAACATCGAAGGCGTAGAATACCTTCTTAGCCTGCCGGATACTGACACAACGTTAGTAGCGGCGTTTGGTATGTCGGCCAAAGATTTCAATGACTTCGGTCCAAATCCTGAAGACAAGGCTGCCATCGCCGATATCGCGCAGATAAACCAATTGTTTGATAAACGCACCGCAGAACTAAACAGCCAGGCCAAAAATGACAGTACCATCTTTACTGCTTTGGTCCTTGATACGGAGTCAACCGACGAAGAAAAGCTGGCAAATATTCAAGCACTCATCAAAGGAGGAGCTGATGTCAATGCAGTTTCCCCAGTTCTCAAGGTAGGTAGTGACTTCCACGCCGCTCTTCTGGTCGCAGCCCGGAACGGCAACTACGAGATCGCAAAAGCCTTGCTCGAGGCGGGTGCCGACCAAACTATCCCTGGCAACTACATGGCTGCGATTCCTTTACACAAAGCGGCTTATTTTGGTCGGGCCGATATGCTGACGCTGCTTTCTCAATACGAAGGATTCAAGGAAGTATTGGATGCGATGGGTCCAAATAACGGTTACACACCGCTGCATGATGCTATCTGGCACGGCCACACCGAGGCGGCTAAAGTCCTGATTGAAGCAGGAGCGGATACCAGTATTGTCGCTTTTGACGGTTTAACACCAAAAGCACTGGCAGAGCAATTTGGCTATAGCGATATCGTCGAACTCTTGGAGGCCGGTGAGTAATGTCCAAGCCAAAATTGGAACCAATTATCAATGATATTTTTGCCGCTTTTGATCAGTTGGCCGACGACAGTTTCTTTACTCAATACCTCAGTGAAGAGTGCCATTTTGAATTCCACGGAGAGGTATTGTGTGATGGCTGACAACCGGTATCAAATTGGCTTCATGTTAGATTTCAAAGCCCGCGCTTTGTCGGGAGAAATATTCGACCATACCGTGAAGGAGCAGATTGAGAGGTACCTTGTTGAGCCAAGTGATTATAGTTCGGTAAGCTATCTACTAGCTCGAATTACCAACCAAACAGCAACCCAATAACTGAGTTGCTGATTTTCTTTCCCATGTCGATTGTCGTGAAATGACCTGTCAGGTATTTCAGTACTGAGTATTATCCGCGCACAACAGGCTGGGCTCTGAACAGCGCCCAGCAGACACATTGCGCCGTGCTCATAACAATCACAACACATAAGTAATAGATGACACGGATTTGGCTTAATCACTCACCAGGGTTCTGATGAACCTCGATATAAAGCAAAAGACACATGAAAAAAGTAATCCTAGCATCTGTAATTACATCTACTTTATTTGCAGCTAATGCTGCAGCTCAAGGGCCACGCATTGGTATTGGTATGTCTACTACCGGTGCCGAGTCGATTACGGCTGAGAAAGGCCTCAAAATTGAAGGTGGCTATGATATCAATGATATCTTTGCGGTAGTTGCCTCCTATGAAACATCGTCATTTGATCAGAGTAACAGTTATGGAACTTACAAAGACGACTTCACAACACTGAAATTCGGCATGGAGTTTGGTTATACGTTCCACAGTGAAGAAGGTATCGCCGTTAAGCCGTTCGTTACAACAGGCTTCCATTACAGTGATGTTGATTGGGAATACGACCGCCATAGCGGCTCATTCGGTGATGAAAATTTCTATTACGGTGCCGGTGTTCGTGCCAGTGGTGAAAACGTCTACGTTCAGCTTTCTAAAGACAAGCTGCACTTCAATGTGGGTGGATATAATGTCGTCCCTGGCCAACTAGCTTTGACCGTCGGCTTCAAGTTCTAAGCCATTAAGCCGAATTACATCAAGATAGCTATATCAAGATGATGCTCCATTACGGCCAAGTTTTATATTAACTGAATGCCAGTTAAATATATGTGACTGTATTTTATAGCCATTTGTAGATATCGTTTTAGCACTTCTCCTTTCCTCTCTGTGAGAAGTGAATAATGTTCTTGTTTATGTAAGTCAGAGCCCTCCAGTAACCGGTCAGATAATAACTGTTCCGTTACTGGAGGGCTCTTTTTATCTAACACCAGAAAGGCTGTACAAGTTCCTATGCGCTAACACAAGTCCCTGCTTTTTCGGCCAATACATCCAACCCTTCTTCCAAGGCGCCGATATAAGCCCTGCCGCCGAACTGGGCAAAATCTGCAGCGGCTTCCACTTTCGGGCCCATTGAACCGGCAGGGAACTGGTATTCGCTCAACTGGGCGGGTGTTGCAGCGCGAAGTGCGCGCTGGTTCTCAGTGCCCCAGTCCAAGTAGACCGCATCGGCGTCGGTTAAGATCAGTAGCTTGTCCGCTTTAAGTTGCTTGGCGAGTAAGGTCGCGGCAAGATCTTTGTCGATCACTCCTTCCACACCGGTATAGCCGTAGTCAGTTTTACGCACAGGGATCCCGCCACCGCCACAGCAGATCACGATTTCACCCGCGTCCAAGAGCGTCTCAATAGATTTCTTATCTATGATATTCAGTGGTTTCGGCGACGGTACAACGCGGCGGACAAACTCGCCATCTCGTTTCATGGTCCAGTTATTGGCTTCCGCCAATATGCCTGCTTCTTCTTCGTTATAAACTGGGCCAACGAACTTGGTTGGATCTAGCATGCTCGGGTCGTTCGGATCGACTTCGATACGGGTCAGCAAACTAGAGACTTCGGTGTCCGGCATCAGGTTTTGCAGCTCTTGCGCCAGCATATAACCGATCATGCCTTCACTTTCAGCGCCCAGAACATCGAGCGGGTATGGCTGGACTTTGTCGTAGGCCAGATTCTGAAGGGCTAACAAACCAACTTGAGGCCCATTACCATGGACAATCGCAACCTGGTATTCCTTGGCAATCTCGGCAATTGCTTTGGCAGCAATCTTGATATTGGCAAGCTGGTTGGTAAAACTCGGCGCATCGCCACGACGCAACAGTGCATTTCCCCCTAAGGCGACAACAGCAGTACTCTTCTTGGTTGGGGTGTTCATAATTACTCCTTGAATTATCCTTGTTGTTTGGGGCTGTCACCCCTACCCGTTCGTGACGGTTTACAGCGCACTGGCATCGAACGGTTTGCGGCGAATAAAGCGGCCATTCCCGGCTTTCCCCGTAAATTCGCCATTACACGCTACAACGTCCCCACGGCTGATGGTCATGACTGGCCAGCCCTGGGTTTGGATATCTTCAAACGGGGTGTAATCTGCGTTGTCGTGTAGTAATTCGTGTTTGATTGAGACTTCTTGTTCCGGGTCGAACAGCACCAAGTCGGCATCAGATCCAGCCTGCAATGCGCCCTTTTGTGGATATAGGCCAAACAGCTTGGCTGGCAGGTAACTGGTCAGTTCGACAAAACGGCTTGGGCTAAGCCGCCCTTTCATGACACCTTCTGAGAACAGCAACGGCATTCTGGTTTCAACACCGGGCATCCCATTGGGGCAAGCACTGAAATTGTCTTTGCCACGTTGCTTTTGATCGTGATAGGTAAACGAACAATGGTCGGTGGCAACCGTATCGATGCTGCCATCCACCAGCCCGAGCCAAAGCTTCTCGCGCTCTATCGCAGGTCGAAGTGGCGGGCTTAGGATGAACTTGAGCGCGTCTTCCCGTTCATAGCAGCTATCATCCAACATTAAATACTGCGGACAGGTTTCAACCCACACGGGTTGGTGGTTATCGCGGGCAAGACGGGCGTAATCCAAACCGAGTCCATTAGAAAGGTGAACAATATATAGCGGTGCATCACCGGCCAATTTGGCGAGGTTAATCATCCGGGCTATGGCTTCAGCTTCGCACTCTAGAGGACGGCTTACCGCGTGGTATTTGGGTGCGGTTTTACCCTGTTCTAACAATTGGGTACGACGCAAGGCAATGGCGGCATCGTTCTCAGGGTGCACCGTCGCAAGCGCACCCACTTGCTTGAGTTGGATTAGTGCCTTTAGCACTTCTTCGTCATCGAGCTTGTAACCATAAGTCAGGTACAACTTGAAGCTGGATATCCCCTCTTCTTCCACCATCGATGCCATTTCAGCGAGGATCTCATCATTTACGTGCTGGATAACCCCATGGAAGCTATAGTCTATAACAGCCGTTTCCTTGGCGTATTGCTGATAGACATTCAACTGGTGGTGGAGGCTACACCCTTTTGGGCCAAAGCCCATATGGTCAACAACAGTAGTGGTGCCGCCGCAGGCCGCTGCGCGGGTGCCGGAGAAGAAATCATCGCAACTGCGCGCGATGCCGACATCAATATTAAAATGGGTGTGGACGTCAATACCGCCCGGCATCACATACAATCCCGCCGCCTCAATGATTTCACACTGCTTGGGAATGATATGGATTTCAGGGGCAATATCGGCGATCTTGCCGTCAACGATAAGGATATCGGCTTTTTGTGCCTGTTGGTGATCGACCACTATCCCCTGTCGGATCAACAATGTCCCCGGACGGGGTTGGGTCAGGATCGCCGCTTGAGTTTCTGATGTTTTTTTCGACGCCGCGGAAAACATACTTTATTCCTTCTCTGCCTAAGAATTCACATACCCAAATAACGTCAAGGTATAAAAAGGATGCTGTTTCGTTTGCCCGCTGGGATTAGAGACTTAGCTTTGAAGCTTAAGCTTTGAGGTTTCAGCTTTAAGGCTTCAGCTTGAACGGACAAAAGAAACAGAAAATGCCTGCCTAAAAAAGAAATCCATCCTGGGGGGGATATGTGGCCAACGTTAGGCAGAGCGGTCGGCGCCCCCAGGACGGAAAAGGGTGGACAGGCAGAGCACAGAGAGCATAGTGCCCTACCCGTCACGTTTTATTACTTCTTCAGTTCTTTCAAGTACATCTGAGGGATAACAGCGTACATTGCGGCACAAGTAACTAGATGATCTTTCCAAGTCTTCTCGTTTGGCGCATGTGCTTCTGGCTCTTTACCCGGACCGAAGCCGATCACTGGGATCCCGTAGCGGCCCATGATAGATACGCCATTGGTTGAGAAGGTCCACTTATCAACGGTAGGTTTCTTGTCGAACAGAAGCTCGTAAGAAGCTTCCAGGGTCTTGGTTGCAACATGATCTTCGTCGATCTTCCATGCTGGGAAGTAGCACTCAGTTGGGTAAACCAAGCCGGTGTAGGCTGGGCGGTCGTAGTTGTACATAGATACTTTACCGCCGAACTTCTTAACTGCTTCAAGCTCTTCGATTTCCTTGATAGCACCTTCCCAAGTTTCGCCCCAAGTCAGGCGACGGTCGATAGAAACTGCACAACTGTCAGCAACGGCACAACGGCTTGGTGAAGTGAAGAAAACTTCAGAAACGGTTAATGTACCTTTGCCTAGGAATGGGTCGTCGCCAAGGTTTGAAGCCAGTTTTTCAATATCACCTAGGATGTGGCCCATCTTGAAGATCGCGTTGTCACCACGCTCAGGCGCTGAACCATGGCAGCTCACACCAGATACATCAACACGGATTTCCATACGGCCACGCTGGCCACGGTAGATCTGGCAATCAGTAGGCTCTGTAGATACAACAAACTCAGGGCGGATATTGCTTTCTTGGATGATGTACTGCCAGCAAAGGCCATCGCAGTCTTCTTCCTGAACAGTACCGGTAACTAGCAGGGTGTATTCGTCTTCAAGGCCAAGATCTTTGATGATCTTACCGGCGTAAACCATAGACGCCATGCCGCCTTCCTGATCCGATGCACCACGACCGCCGATCACTTCATCATCTTCCATACCTTCGTATGGGTCGAAGTCCCAGTTATCCATGTTACCCACACCAACGGTATCGATATGTGCATCCATCGCAATAAGGTGAGGACCGTGACCAATCCAACCCAGTACGTTGCCCATTGGGTCGATTTCTACTTTGTCGAAACCGACTTTTTCCATTTCTTCTTTGATGCGAAGTACTACTTTTTCTTCGTCACAACTTTCACTTGGAATGGCAATCATGTCGCGAAGGAAGCGGGTCATGTCCGCTTTGTAGTCTTGGGCTTTTTCCAGTACTTGGGCAAATGGGATGTTCATTATAATTCTCCTTGAACCGGGCGGTGGTCATCACACCCGGTATGATCGATTTTCACGGCACCCTGCCTATAGATGACACCAACAAGGTACGAAATTTAAAATTCTTGGTAGATTGCTTTGTGCATTTAGTGATGCTAGTTAGTGCAGGTATTGCGCTAACTAGCAGGCATAAAGGCTCAAATGGTTTGGTGTTTACCGCCCCACACAACTTCACGGTAATGGACAGGGTCGGTATCCCCTTCGGTGTTAATCAACAGCACGACCGAGTCTTGGTTGAGGCCCATTTTCTCCATCAGTTTTTCTTTTTCTGGATGGAAGTGAACGGCGGCAAGCAAACCAGCACCTACAGCACCAGACTCACCAGACACAACCCTTGGGTCTTCACCTAATGGATTACCAAGGACACGCATACCAAGTGCCGCAACACTGTCCTGGCAAGAAACAAACTGGGTGGAGCAATCGCGCAATACAGGCCAGCCGATAGGGTTAGGCTCACCACAAGCCAGGCCAACCATGATGGTGGCAAGGTCACCATCAACATTGATCATTTCGCCTTTTTCACTGATACCAGAACGGTAGATACAGTCAGCTTGGTCAGGCTCGACAACAACAGAGTGCAATTTGTCAGGGCCGTATTGGTCACATAGGTAGCCCAGCACGCCGCCGGCCATTGCGCCGACACCAGCCTGTAGGAAAACGTGGGTAGGACGTTCAACAGCCATTGCTTTCATTTGATCGACAGCTTCCGCCGCCATGGTGGTGTAACCCTGCATGATCCAGGTAGGGATTTCGGTGTAACCTTCCCAAGCGGTGTCCTGCACGACCTTCCAACCATTTTCGTCGGCAGTTTTGATAGCCAAACGGACGGTATCGTCGTAGTTCATGTCGGTAACAATACATTCTGCGCCCAAGGCACGGATATTGTTAACACGCTCGTCAGCCGCACCTTTTGGCATGTAGACCACGGCATTCTGACCGAGTTTATTAGCAGCCCAAGCCACACCGCGTCCGTGGTTACCATCAGTTGCGGTAGCAAAGGTCATTTTTTCTGTGATGTCGTTTTTCAGCTTGTCGAAATCAAACGCATTGATATCAAGCTTGAACTCATCACATAGCAGGCGGGCAATCGCATAGGCGCCCCCCAGCATTTTGAATGCGTTCAGATCGAAGCGGTAGGCTTCATCTTTGACTAGGATTTTGCCAACACCGATTGCTTTGGCCAGGCAGTCAAGAGAATGTAATGGTGTCGGCTGGTAGCCTTCCACAGCTTGGTGGAAAGCGCGGGCTTTTTCCGCTTCAGCGGCGGTAAATAGTGGAGATAGCTGACCGTTATAGTGGCGGTTATCGGCAATCTCCATTTTAAAAGTGAACGTAGACACGACCAGACCTCATAAAATAAGAGAAAGAAAAAGGCGGGGGCCTGAAATAACCCAAGGGTATAACTCCCCCGCTAATGGGCTAGCATGCCCAAGCATAAAGATACAGATAGATCGACTAGGGGTTCCCTACCCTGTCACACCATCACGGATGAACCAAGACGAATGCACCAAGGCAGGAAAAGTATCGATGCCCTAAGCGGTTATTTAACGCGCTTCTTCGCATCATCCAGTAGCTCTTGCAGAATATGCCCAGGCTCCTGGTATTTACGGTTTAGTATCATTGCCGCAATAATGTATGGCTTCCAGCTCGCTTCCTTGTAAGTCGCGATGCGGTATTTCTCAAATACCGACTCTTCCACTTCACCTTCTTCACACGATACGCCAGTGATATCCGCTGGTAAGCAGTGCATGTAAAGTGCTTCGCCCGCTTTGGTCAGCTTCATCATCTCTTCAGTACAGTGCCAGTCTTTGTGGTTGGCATTTTGAGCAAGGCATTCTTTTTCCAATGCTTTTAGACCATCGTGGTCGTTGGCACGTAGCAACTCGGTACGGCGGCCCATCACTTGGTAAGGTGCCCAAGACTTCGGATAAACGATGTCTGCGTCTTTGAATGCTTCTTCCATGCTGGCAACCTGAGTGAAGCTACCGCCAGAAGCTTCTGCATTCTTGCGAGCTTCTTCAACAACTTCAGGGATCAAGTCATAGCCTTCTGGGTGCGCCAGGGTGACGTCCATACCGAAGCGGGTCATTAGGCCGATGATGCCCTGAGGCACAGAAAGCGGTTTACCGTAGCTTGGCGAGTAAGCCCAAGTCATCGCAATTTTCTTGCCTTTTAGCTTGTCTAGGCCACCGAAGTGCTCTTCCAACCATGCCAAGTCAGCCATAGACTGGGTTGGGTGGTCGATATCACACTGCAGGTTAACCAGTGCAGGACGGTGAGGAAGTACGCCTTCTTTCACGCCGTCATCCAACGCTTCGCCAACTTCGCGCATGTAAGCATTACCCGCGCCTAAGTACATGTCATCGCGGATACCGATGGCATCGGCACAGAATGAGATCATGTTGGCTGTTTCGCGGACTGTTTCGCCGTGGGCGATTTGTGATTTGCCTTCATCTAGGTCTTGCTGGGCAAGGCCTAACATGTTGATAGCTGAAGCATAGGAGAAGCGGGTACGGGTTGAGTTATCACGGAATAGGGAAATTCCGAGGCCGTTGTTAAACACGTTTGTCGCGATGTTTTCCTGGCGCATTGATTTAAGGGCTTGGGCCGTTTTCAATACACGCTCCAGCTCTTCCGGGGTTTGCTCCCAGGTCAACAGAAAATCTTTGTCGTGCAGTTCAGATTTAAGCTCATTAATTTCCTTGATCAGTTCGTTGATGCTCTTCATGTTTTTCTTCCCGGTTTCAATTGTTATACGTTCCTGGCGGCGCTTTTCTCACGGGCCAGTCGCTTAATGGGTAATGACAGCCTTTGGCATTGCTCAATCAGCGATCATTGATTTGGTTTTGATTTAAGGCACTGAGATTGCTTAGAAGGACAAGAGTTGACGCTGATGCCTTGTAAATCTTCAGGCTTAAATTAAGGGTTAACAAAGATAAATTTTTCGGAACTTAATTCAGTACAATCAACAACTGTGCCAACATTGAATTTTGAAAATTTAATTTATTGTTAGTCGTTGAAAAGCCGCATGAATACTGGGACGGAAGATTGAGAAGTATTGTTCCGCCATAAAGGAAATCGAGGCAATAGAAATATCAGCTATCATCGAGGTATCAACTCTCTAGACCAAAATGATAGCGATAAAAAAGCGGGATTATCATATTGATATTCCCATGTGACATTGCTAGCAAAATATTCCATTTCGAATTTTTCAATTGAAAAACCCTGATACATATCAAACAGCATAAAGCGGTTTTTCTTTATGTTAATTCGGTCATTAAAGGAATAAGCCAATCAATATGCTGAACACACCAAGACCCTCAGAATTAATGCAGTTGCAACCAACCATCCTCCGCTTCACCCAGATGTTGTCGGCGGTGTTGAAAATCGATGCCGAAGTCGTCGATGCCGATTTGGTCCGAATTGCAGGTACGGGTCCCTACAGTAAGTTTTTTGGAAAGAAACTAAACACCAGTTCAAGGATATTTAGATACATCCTTGAAACACATGAAGAAAAAGTTGTAGTCAAATCTCGCACCGATCCTTTATGCGAAGGGTGTACTAACAAAAACGGTTGTCGTGAAATGGCCTTCCTGGGCGTACCGATCATGATTGAAGAAAGGTGCCTGGGAGTCATCAGCCTTGTCGCGTTTACCGAAGAGTCGCGTGAAAGAATCAAGGATAATGTCCAACTTTTCTCAGACTACATTAAACACATCGCCCAAATTGTGGTGTCTAAAGTCGTCGAGAAAAACAGTAACAGTGAAGGTCTCGATGAGGTGTTTACTAATCTTATTGAAAACATGGACCAAGGCGTATTAGTCCTCGATGAAAACAATCGGGTAAAATACGGTAACCAGCCAGCACTCAACAATCTGAATATTACTCAGGATGGGCTGCACACCCTCGAAATTAATATTCAACCGCTGTCGCTTCATAACAATGAAATGAAAGGCCACCAGCAACATATTATTTCGCTAGGTGGACGTCAGGAATTATTAGTTGGGCAGTTTTACAATGCCCACGGCCACCAATTATTTTTAATGGCTTACCATCAGCCCAATAGCGCCTTGATGATCCCAGATCATGAGCCACAATTCGCCACCGTTATCGGCGAGTGTACCAAGATGCGCCAACTGAAAAAGCTGATCACCCGTATCGCCAGCAGTCCGTCAAGCGTGCTTATCAACGGTGAAAGTGGTACCGGTAAGGAAGTTATCGCCAATGCGGTCCATAACCTAAGTGATCGTAACAACTATCCATTTATCGCGATTAACTGTGCTGCGATTCCTGATCAATTGTTAGAAAGTGAACTGTTCGGTTATGTCAAAGGCGCCTTTACCGGTGCTTCTACCAAGGGCAAAACCGGCCTTATTCAGGCTGCTAACAAAGGCACCTTGTTCCTCGATGAAATCGGCGATATGTCGATGACTCTGCAAGCCAAGTTATTACGTGTACTAGAAGAGCGAGAAGTGATGCCGATAGGCTCGAACAAATCCGTTCCGGTCGATATCCGCATTATTTCGGCAACCAACCGTAATTTTCAGGAGATGATCGCCACCAACAAGTTCCGTGAGGATTTGTATTACCGCCTTAACGTTATCCCTATCCACCTTCCGCCGCTAAAAGAACGCGAAGGCGATATCGCGCTGCTGATCAACTACTTCCTTGAGCATCACACCCAAAAGATCGGGGTAACCTACCCGGGGATCAGTGCTGAGGCTATGCGCCGCCTTAATGCCTACCATTGGCCAGGGAACGTGCGTGAACTAAGCAACTTAGTGGAGTATCTCGTCAATGTCGTCCCAGAAGGCGACCAGATCGACGTCGACTTATTGCCTCCGTATTTTGAGCAGACCCCAGAGGCAGCCAGCCCACAGGAAGTCTTAAGCGACGATTGCTCGATGAGCCTTGAAGAAATGGAGAAGATCCGAATTGAAGAGGCCATTACACGGCTTGGCAACCGCAAAATGGTAGCCGAAGAACTCGGGATAGGGATTGCGACCCTATACCGTAAAATTAAAAAATACGGGCTTAGCAACCACCGGGCCTGATGAAGGTTTGGACGTTCTTACCTCAAAATTTACTTCCTGATACAACAAGGCCGCGAAAAACGCGGCCTTATTGCATTCTTGCTTCAAGCAATAGCCTAGAAGCTAATAGGTTTACGGCCTGTTGCTTTGTCTGCCGGACCTTTAGCCGCAGGTTTACCCGAACGACCTTTGCTAGCTTGATTTCCTTTAGAGCCGGCTTTCGCTTTAGCCCCCTGCCCTTTGCCCTTTGAAGGCTTAGGCGCTGACTTAGCACGTGGGGCTGGCTTTGGCTCAGCCGCTTTCTTCGGCTTCTCCACCACCTCTGTCACTGGCTGGTCGCAAAGTACTAGATAAAACTCATTGTTAAACTCAATGACATCACCGTCATACACCTTACGGCGTTTACGTTGTTCCAGTTCGCCGTTTACCGCTACATAACCTTCGGCAATCGCGAATTTGGCTTCACCGCCACCACTTACGGCGTTGGCAATTTTCAACACCTTATAAAGCTCAATCGGTTGGACATTCACCTCAACGCCAAGGGCTTCAACTTCATATTCTTCGTGTTCTTCAGACATTTTTCTAACCAGTGGTGACTTCGATAATTTAACTGACGCCGGAGCGCTAACTGAATTTTAACCCAATCACGCTTGGCATTCACGGGTTTGAGTAATACCAAGCTAAATAATGAACGACTCCCCCCTTAATCGTTTTAGGTTGTACTAAAACGGCAGAGATGGCTCTGATATGGTCAGGTTATTGTTTAGTTTGGTATACTTCGCCGCTCGTTTCTTTATCGATTGCTTTCTAGTAGGTCAACACATGTACTGCCCCTCTTGCGGACAAGCCTCCCTCACTCGTAGCGATGCCAAAGCTTTTCGCTGTGAACACTGCCAGTTCACCTATTTCCACAATACCGCATCAGCCGTTTTGGCGGTTATCTGCTGTGGTGATGAAGTGTTAGTGGCAGAACGAGGGCGTAATCCAAGTAAAGGCATGCTCGATTTTCCCGGTGGTTTTGTCGATTATGACGAATCGTTAGAGCAAGCCCTTTACCGCGAACTGCAAGAGGAACTGGGCTTTCAGCCTAGCAATATTGACTATATCGGCTCGGCATCCAACACCTACGTTTACCGTGGTATCGAATACAAAACCTGTGATGCTTTCTTTCACATCACACTAGATAACAAGCCAAAAATGCAAGCAAATGATGATGTTGACGCTATCCGCTGGGTAAAGAAAAATGAAATATCCCCGGATGAGTTTGCTTTCGACTCGGCCAGAAACGCACTGAAATTACTGGGTATAGATTGACAGCTATTCGTTCGCTCTACGCCTACAGGAGCGAGGAAAGTGTGAACTACGCCTCCTTCCTCCTCCTTAAAATAATTAATCAGGGATGATGGTTTTTTAACCAAATCAAGACAGGATGTATGTCGTAAACAACATGATGACTTGAGGGTAAACGTCATGCTGACTTTTAATAAAGATTATGTTTTTTTAAACAACGCAGAAACCAGCCTCGAAGAAGCTAACCGTGTTAGTTGCCAGCAAGAAGCCGACAAAGAGCTGAAGCGTAAGGCAATGTTGGCTAGCGTACAAAAAGAAGGTGGTTTGGAAGACTAACATCAAGCTAAATGGCCGCTATAGCCTTTTAGCTTGCTTTGAAGACCAATCCTAATTCGACGTCTCTCCAGCGCTGGTGGTAACCAAGTTTTTGGCCGCCAACCAATATCTTCCTGTGCCTCGTTGTTAGTAAGCAATCAACTTTCTCAGGCCATCAGCGCTTTTCTTATCTTTCACCTATTGGCTCGGCGTCAGCCCACTTCTACTTTGTAGTAAATTCAACCATTAACTAGTATTCCTTAAAGTACATCGCTCACAGCGACTTTGAGGGAAGTGGCCATGTCTCTATTATCCTTGCTCCTGCGCACCCTACTTCTCACCGCTTTTCTGGTGATACCCGGCCTTGCCATGTCTGAAGAACAACCAGCAGTCACACAGCCAAACTCCGAAAAAAAGCTTGAAGGCGTGTTGGAGCGCCCACTCATGGAGCGCTATGTATTGGATGAGCTAAAAGCACTGCGTATCGAACAACAAGATCTTGAGCGCAGAATGGTGATTGAAATTACCGACCGGGAACTAGCGGTTGCTGATAAGTCGATGAACTATGCCAATGTCACTGTAACCTACTTCTTTTACTTCATCGCGGGTGCAGCGTCACTGTTTGCCTTCGTTGGCTGGCAGTCTCTGCGTGAACTTCGGGATAACACCAAAAAAGCCGCCGACCAGCAACTCCAGTCGATTGCCGATCAGTACGAGAAAAAATTCCAGCGTCTCGAGCAAGACCTCAAACGTAAGACCCGGATCATTGCCCAGAACAATAAAGAGATCGAGACTATTAATGAGATCCACAATTTGTGGCTACGTTCCCAAGGTCTTCAGACACCAGAGCAGAAGATCGAAGTCTACGACGATATTTTGAAAATACGCCCCGGCGATTTGGAAGCCCTGACCTACAAGGCAGATGCCGTTATGGAGATCAGGGAGTATCACTGGGCACTTAGCCTCTGTAACCGCGTACTTGAGCTGGATTCTAGCAATGCCCATGCGCTTTACCAGCGCGCTTGTGCCTATGCCTGTTTAGGCTCGGAAGAGCTCGCTATCAACGACTTAGAGCAAGCAGTAAGCGGAAGCGCCTCACTGCGCGAGTTAGCCGCAGAAGATCCTGACTTTGAATCCCTTCACGGTAACGAGCGGTTTGAAATCCTGATA
Source organism: Photobacterium rosenbergii (assembly GCF_003026455.1). GTDB lineage: Bacteria > Pseudomonadota > Gammaproteobacteria > Enterobacterales > Vibrionaceae > Photobacterium > Photobacterium rosenbergii. The sequence continues at coordinate 1,481 of NZ_PYMB01000012.1, read as the reverse complement.
GACCCCAACGATTCCTAGAATCTCCCCGCTAGCTTCATAGAATAATCTGAAAGATTAGGACTTTTCCTGATCCTGCTGTAAGCTAGCGCGCTTGCTGCCTGTGTGAGGCAGATCATACTTTTATCCAACTGAGAATTTTCTATGAGTTTTGCCTCTTTGGGCCTTTGCACCCCAATTCTTGAAGCTGTTGCCAACCAAGGCTACGAAACCCCGTCTCCTATTCAGGCTCAGGCTATCCCTGCTGTCTTGGAAGGTCGGGATGTCATGGCGGCGGCACAAACAGGAACAGGCAAAACCGCAGGCTTTACCCTGCCTATCCTTGAACGCTTATCGAAAGGCCCAATCGTACGTGCTAACCAAGTCCGTGCGCTAGTCTTGACGCCAACCCGCGAACTAGCAGCCCAGGTCGGTGAAAACGTTGCAACCTACTCCAAGAAACTGCCACTAAGCTCGGCGGTAGTTTTCGGTGGGGTGAAAATCAACCCTCAGATGATGCGTATGCGCAAGGGTGCCGACGTACTGGTTGCCACCCCTGGCCGCTTGTTGGATCTTATTGGTCAAAACGCTGTGAAGTTCAACCAACTGGAAGTATTGGTACTGGACGAAGCCGACCGTATGTTGGATATGGGCTTTATCCGTGACATCAAGAAGATTCTTGCATTGCTTCCTGCCAAGCGTCAGAACCTGCTGTTCTCTGCCACCTTCTCTGAAGAAATCCGTGAACTGGCTCGAGAGCTGACCAATAATCCAGTAGAGATTTCAGTTACGCCACGCAACAGTACGGCCAAAACTGTACAACAATGGATTTACCCTACAGATAAGAAGAAAAAGCCAGCGCTGCTAACCAAGCTTATCCAAGAAAAGAAGTGGAACCAAGCACTTGTCTTTACCCGTACCAAGCATGGCGCAAACCGCTTGGCGAAATACCTTGAAGAGCGTGACATTACTGCAGCTGCTATCCACGGTAATAAGAGCCAAGGTGCCCGTACAAAAGCACTGGCAAACTTCAAAACCGGTGAGATCCGCATTCTAGTCGCAACCGACATTGCAGCCCGTGGTATTGATATTGACCAACTTCCGCAGGTTGTTAACTTCGACCTGCCAAATGTGGCAGAAGATTATGTTCACCGTATTGGCCGTACTGGCCGTGCGGGTGCCGAAGGCCACGCGGTTTCACTGGTTTGTGCTGATGAAATCAAAGAGCTGAACGCTATCGAGCAATTGATCCAGCAGCATCTTGAGCGTAAAGATGTAGTAGGCTTTGTGCCAACCAACACGCTACCGAACTCTTTGCCGATCAAACCGCTCAAAGCGAAAAAGCCAAAGAAACCGAAAAAGCCAAAAGAATCGGCAGGAAACAGTGCTGAAAAACGTACTGAACGCCGCTCAGAAAACAGCAATAAGCCAAAGCGCAACTCAGGCCCTCGCAAAGGAAATGCGCCTAAGCAAGGTGATGAAAAACCTCGCAGCAAAACTAACGG
>NZ_PYMB01000011.1 GCF_003026455.1 Photobacterium rosenbergii | reverse complement strand
GCATTACCAGCCGTTGAGGAAGCCGCCGCACCTGCAACACCGGTCCCACCGGCCAGTTTGTCAGCAAAGATATTGAAGAAACCACCGACGAAGGTTACAACGATACCCAGTGCAATACCTGCCAGACCTGCTTGGAGAAGAACGGATAAGTCGATGCCCGCGCCAAGTGCGAAGGCGAAGAATGGGATGAGTAGTGGGCCGCCCTTGGTAAGGAAGTCTTTCATTTCCTCGTCAAGATTACCAAGGATCATACCAACGACAATTGGCACCAGTACAGCGACTAAACTCATGAACGGAATTGAGGCCATGCCTGCCGCACCAAGTGCAACCATAGTGAAGAAAGGCCCGTCGTTTAAACTGATCACTGAAATTGCGCCGACGTCCTTTTTATTGCCGAACTCACCGACTAAGGCTGCATAAAGGCCGCCGTTGCTGTTGGACATCGCGGCGATAACTGCAAGACCGGTCACACCGAATAACCCAGCATCACCGAACAAAGTCTGAACCAGCATACCTAGCGCCACTGCAACCAATAATTTGGTAAGAGTGATCGCTGAGCCTTGCTTCAATGCCTGCGGAGCAGCCTTAACACTGATCCCCGCCCCCATACACAGTAGGAAAGCGCCGATAAGTGCTGCAGCCCCGTTCTTGAACAAAGCTGTGGTAAATCCACCAATTTGTAATGCTTCCGGGAAAAATGTATTTATCGCGGCACCGATGACCAGCGGTACGACCATCATCCCTCCGGGGATTTTCTCTATCTTCTGTTTGATTTTCATTTTTTATCCCTTTTTGTTTTGTATTCCACGTCATTGGTTATGATTCTATTTGATTGAAAATGATTTTAATGTGATCAGTTTCAATCAAATGAAATCACAATCAATCAAAATTAATCGCTAGCAAAGAATACTGGCTTGTTCCTATTGAGCTCGGAATGAGGCGATACCCTGAGGGCTTATGCGGTAGGGAAAGGTGAACATGTGGACTAAAAACAATCGTTTCTATTCCATTTATTTGTGCGCAATGTCTTGCTTTTTTAACCGAGATGCCTGACAAAATTGTCTATATTTGATGTAAGACTCTGAGCAAAAGCCCTGTTATTCATTGTCTTCCAGGGCTTAGTTAGCTTCAGGTAACTGGTTGCATATTTGGCTGAAGTTATTTACTTCCAGAGGACATGAAAATGAACATTCTCAACGCTGTTCTCGCTTTCGCCGCTTATATGGTGATCCTTTCCACTTTGGTCTCAGCGATCGTAGAGCTGATCTTTCAGTACAAAGATAAACGACAGTCATACTTCCGTGAAATCATTAGCCGTTTGTTTGACGATATTATTTGGCCACGGCTAGAACAACAGATCTTAAGTCAACAGTTACCCAAGCAGGACAACGGAGACAACGACAACCCAAACAACAGCAGTGAGGAAAAAACAAAGGCAAAGAAAAGGGCAAAGGACAACTTCGTCAACGCTATGGTTTCAGTGACGGGGTTAAGAGCTGTAAAGAAGGGGGAATCGTCAAAGAGTCATTTTTCAGATAACGAAAAGAAAACCGAGTCTCTCACATCAGTGGAATTTGCTTCTCGCTTTGCCAAAACGTGCTCTGGGAAAATCATCTATACCCTTGGGAAAGAGAAAGCTGAAGTCATTGTTGCTGACTTAGTAAGAAGCTTCGAAGACCTGAGTGTTGGGTCAACATCTGACTTTCGTACCAGGGCGAGTAAATGGTCATTAGCTGTAGGCTTTGTGTTGGCTTTCAGCTTGAATATCGATGCCTTCCAGTTATTTAAAGAATTAAACAGTGATCCCAAGGTTGCCGAGCAGGTAATTGCAGCTACATCAGATCAAATTAAGACAATGCAAGAGGCAGACAATGCTGATAACCAGAAAGAACATCTCGATACTATCAAGGACACCCTCTCCGTCGTTGGTCATGTAGGGCTCTCAGTTGGCTGGGATTACTTCCCTATCTGCAAGCCATCGGTATCAGTTTTAGATAGCAGGTGCCCCAAGCAAACTGCCGTAGACGAACACGAAAATAACAACACTAGTGAGCCACACCGTTATATTTTTTGGCTTCTGGGTTTGTTCAGTACAGGCATTTTTGTTGGCTTGGGTAGCCCTTTCTGGTTCCAGGTATTTCAACGGATGTCTATGGCAGCACAGCTTGTCCGTGGTATCCAATCCCCCCAAGAAAAAGTAAAGAACAACCCGGAGTCGGTTAACCAAGCCGCAGCCGATCCTTTGCAATATTTCCGGGAGCCTGTCGAGGCGTATATGTTAGCGGCTAAAGCTGAATCTATTTTGCCTTCAAAAAGGGAAGAAATAGAGGATAAAGAAGAAGCAACTTAATTAAGCCATACGTTTACAACAATAAAATCAGGCTCTTTCGAACAAACTTAACCTATTGGAGTGTTCTCCATGTCGACATTAATACAAAGGCTTGAAGATAGCCTCGGAAAAGATATATCTAAAATATGTGATGGTAAGTTTCATCAAAGATCAGCTAACCACTGCGCTCATTATGTAAGCCATATCGTAGGGTTAGACTTCTCTTACCATTGCAAAGAATTTAAAGGTGGAAACGGCACCCCAGCCAACGTCAGAGTGCAGGAAATTTTTGCCCAGTGCCCAAAGGTTGGAAAGTGGAGTGATGCAGATCTAAGCGATGAACAACTTATCTTCGTCACCAAAATTGATAACGTTGATCTCGACAATAAAAAGATGCTGAATGTTCCTCAAAAACATATAGGCATTTTCGCAGGCGGGTTTGTTTATCACTACTCGAATTCAAGGAACGAGGTGGTGAAATGGCCCCCTCAAGTATTCCTAAAAGAGTTCGACAGGATCTATAAGGGTAAACAAGGGCTTTTTTTTGGTACTTTCCCTGGTCTTGACCTTGATTTGAAAATATCTCCGACCTCTGAATCTGTTTCCCGTGGTTTGGGATTTGATTTAGATAAGCAAGGTCGACAGTGGTTTGCTTCCACTGGTAGTAATAGTTCTGATCGTTTCTATGTTGGCCGAGAAACCAAGAGCGGCAACTATATCGGCCTTTTCATGAAGCCCAATGAGTATTATGGCCAAATCTATCGTGCACAGGATTATAGTGACCGCTATGACCATTGGGCACAGTTAATGGAGCTAACAGGTTATTGTGAAAGCAAAAATTACTTTAACGTCATTAACACCTATGACAGTGCAAAGTTTACTTTTGGCTTTTACCAACTAGCTGCCCATACAGCAAACGATAACCTAATCCTCCTTTTCCGTGCACTAGCAAAGCTTCCAAGGTGTTCTGAGTACTTTCCCGAGTTGGTCATTCATAATGGCCATCTACATAGAGCCGATGAAAATGGAGGCATGACAGATTTAGAAGTTGAATCACAAACCGGTCCTGGGGGCCGCCGGCAACTACAGCGTTTTATGGATTACCTCAATGCCAAACGCCGTGAACATGATATGCAAGAAGTGTTGCAGTCAGCCCGAATTATCCATTGGACAAATGAACATCCAGAGTTGTGTGCCCTCCAAGTTGAGGTAGCCTTCGATATTCTGCAGTCCAAGATGGAGAAGCGCTATGCACGTTGGTACGATTTAGATGGGCAACCGGACATCATCTGTGCTCTGATTGCCGATATCCATCATCAGGGGCGGGCGACGAAAAATAAAGTAAAGGCAGCGCTGCGTTCTGCTAACCCTAAAGAAGCGTTGATTACGATTAATTCTACCTATGCAGGTAGAATTGCCGACCTCCGGACTAAATTACAGGAAATGGAAGACAATGGACAACTTGGCCACAAGACTTACGATGCTGTACTGAATGAGTTCCGATAGCCAGAGCCTTGACATTAGTTAACTCTATTTTTGCCTAGAATCATTATTAATATTAGCCCTCCCCCCTTAGCGTACGGCAACTGTAGGCAGTTGCCGTGCTACCCTATATGGTTTACAACCTCAGCGTGGTCTGTTGTATCGGTCTAGCAAATTCCTTTCTTTTATAGACCTTTATCTCGATACTGCTCGGCGTAACACTCAAGCGGGTGAAGTTATCATCACTCAGTACTTCGGAATGGTGTGTAATGCGATAACTTTTGTTTCTATTTACCGTTCTAACCCACTGCCAGTTAAAGTCATCACCTTCCATGTGGCTGTACGGCCAATAGAATGGAGATGAAACAATTGAATGAACATCGAGTGGCTCTTCATCACTACCGACGTTGATAGTGGCATTGAATGAACAGTGCACGTCCCCAGAGAGGAACACCACCTTGCGTATTCCACGGTGCCTAATGTGGTCTATGATGATGTCTCGTTGTGCTAGATACCCGCCCCATTTGTCGCTGGTATCGTCTTCAATGTCGGGGAAGAAAGGGACCGAAGTAGCGATGAACTTAACACTGTCTTCTGGTACTGATGATAGCCATTGCCGTAATGCTCGATGCTGGGCATCACTGATAATTTTTCCTGTATTTTCATTTCGTTCAGTTCTTGTATCCGCGACAAAAAACTCGCAGCACCCATCCGAGAAAGTATAATAGTGCGCTGTGTGGCTGCGGATTATTTTACCGCTGCTATCAAGCTGAATAAGGGGGCTATGTGCCTGTTGGTATGCGGAATAGGCAAGCATCGCTTGTGGGTACTTTTTACGTTTATCTTCCGGCGATGCACTTTTAGGCCAATTATCTTCGATCTCATGATCATCGAGCATCATATAAGTGGGAACCATCCCCATAAGCTTGCGGATGTGGGGCTGTGAAAATGCCTGCTGGTAACGCTTGCAGTACTCATCGACAGTTTGGTCTGGTGCAATGATGTTGAGATCGTCTGCATAGATTTGGTCACCTAACATAAGAAAGCGATCAAGGGGCTTTCCACCTTCTATTTGGTTCACAATACTACGGAAGGTCTTGTCACCGTTTTCTGTAAAGTACTTACCGCCGAATAGCTTTAAGAAATACCGGCATGAACCGAATGCCAACTCCCTCGGCTGTGTACTGACATTGCTCGCCGTTTTGAATGTTGATATACCAATACCCCCCCAGTTAATGTCGGTATTGATATCGATCTGCTCGGGCTCATCTTCCGAGAAAAACCAACCAGCTTGGTATTGGTATTCTGTGTCAGCAGCCAGGTCACTGAATATCGCGACGCCAGTCATGTCAAAATTAGGGTTCATCTTAAAGATTTTGGTTACCCAGTTTGTATCCCCTAAGAGCCTAATTCTTGCAATACCGTGAGCACGGAAAATGGATGTTTTTTTCTTGCTTTTGTACCTCGCCCTCCCCCATATCCGAGCATCACTGGCACTGGTATGCCCGACGATGGGGCCTACGGTCATTGCTTTAATAGTTTGCATCCCATTGCTCCGTTTAATTTTATTTATTGCTCACAATTACTTCTTTCGGCTAATACGCTCTAATCTCCTAAACCTAATTTGTCGCAGCAATCGCTATTGATTTACCATCTGAAAATAGTTTGAAGGCAGCGAGGATCCCTTCACCATAAGTATCAATGAATGCATTGATCTCTAGTCGGTAAAACTCGGTATCAATCCCGCTATTCCATTTCAGCGGGCTCTTGGCAACTTTTTGTTCCCACCATAAAACGACATCTGTCATCTGATCATTGTTTAGTCGACTTAGGTCGATCAAAATTCTATTACTGCTGGAATCTACCTTATCAAAAGGTACCTCCCAGGCGACCAGATAAGGCCCTCTATTCACGACATCTAATTTCGCTATTGCATCTCGGCCCCAAGCGAAGTCATAGTTATTTATCGCTATATTGCAGAATGTGCTATCGCGGACATCAATAATCGTTGGCCAATAGGTGGGGATTCGAAATCGTTCTTGGCGACTAGATCGGCCATCCAAGTTGTATTCCTGGGTCATTGATAGACAAAGTGAATTGAGCTTTTCCAACTCTTCGGGTTCACTCGATTTAGCTATCACATAGCCATATGCCGCATGGCCTTCATTGGGTTGCATACCCTTTGGAAGGATATCGTAAGTAACGCTTTTTCGAACGGTGAGTATTCCTGATGGAAGCATTCTTGCAGATCGAATGTGCTTCGTTGATGCGATAGAGAAGTATGATTTAGCCGTCGATAATTCCTTTAAATACATTGCTCTCAAATCTTCATAACGATCTAAGGCTACGTCCTCTTCAAGTTGCTCTAAAGCTTCAGTACGCACTGTAACATTTTCCGAAGACAGTTTTTCTAAAGCCCCAGGCCGAACTATTACCTCTTCATTAAAAAGTTGTTCTAGTGCCTCATTATGCGTAATTACAGCGTTTTTAAGAGCTATTTGTTGAGACGCTTCTGTACGATAAATTGCGATTTCTTCCGCGGCAAGCTGTTCATTTGTTTTGTCGAGTACACTATATGTCTCGGGTACCGAGCTGCATGCAGAAAGAAGAAGACACAGGGAGCCGAAAATAAATTTCTTCATCTTGGGTCCCTCTTAAAAAATGATATCGCAAATGAAATGAGATGGAGAAGGATATATATAACCAGCACAACAAAGACGATGGCGGTCGTATCAGAGTTACGCAGCCAGAAAAGGACTGGGAATGAGAGGAGAATAGCCAACAGGGATAGCGACAGCTGTTTTTTCATTATTCGTACCCTTACGTGCATAAAAAACGTACAGCTTTGCATATTTAGCTTTGCATCAATTACTGGTGCTCGCCAATTTAATTGTGTGATCAATGATCTATATTGAATGATTCACTGGCGAAATTGTTCTTATCGATTTATGGAACGCATTAGTTTAAATTTATCTTCAGGTGAATTTTAAAACGATAAGTTTGGAGCAAGATCAAATATTCGTCGGATTAAACCATTAATCCCATATCGTGCTATTTATACTAGTTATGAACGAATCAGTAAGTGTTTCTAAAGCCAATAACATATGAGATAAGGAAGCTCAGCCTCTTGATGGAATCCATCCCTGTTAACATGCAAAAGGAATACGATAAACTCTCAAGACAAAGGGATGAATTGATCACCCTTGCAGGAAAGCAGTTGCCACAATCATTGAAGAGCAGCTCGCCTGAGTTCAAGAAAGCACTCAAACAGCTCCGCCTTTTGACCAAAGGTATTAACAAAGCGAACAAAGACATCGCAAATAACATCAAGACCTTGAACAGTGTGGGTAACGTCATCGAAAAGGCCGCCAAACTCATTACAACGTTAGCCGCGATTCTTGTCTGATGTTGAGCCTGCAGGAGGTAGCCTCCTGCAGGTATATTGACCTTACTAATATCGCTCTGGCAGTAGGGAGCTACAACAGTAGAGTGTGTGTAAAATCTGCTATTGCAACTTCCTCTCCCTGCCCATAGTTCTCATAGCTTTTCTGTAACTTTCCACTTTTCTTCTCGATTATATTGATCAGATATGCCTTTGTTTCTGCATAGTAATCAATCCCTTTAACTGTAAACTGCCTCATACTCGCCTCAGTTGTTACCAAATGAAATATGAGCATACAGAGCTTATTTATAAACAATTGACCGCTATACACGATCAGGGGTTTTAACGTGCCACACGGTTTTATCCACCGATATTGTGGAAATCTATCGTCAGCCCTGTGTTTTTGGGTCGGTATAACTTTGTGTTAGGTGGGGAGTTGTGGGAAAGCTAAGGGTTTTGATGCGATTTATTTAAAGATAAGGCATTGATTGATAGGGGTCAGAAAATGGCGATTTCAGGCAGAAATCGCCAATGTAACGCTTAAGATACTTGCTAACTCAGAGCTAATCAAACTGTTAATGATAAGCTGATCAAACTAGCCAAGTGGCGCATGGTTAATTGACTTTTTGACTTTATCACTTAATTTATTGGTGATATCGACGCTGTATTGCTGCCACTCTGCATTGGTATATTCAAATGTTAGTCCAATGGTGTATACATCAACACTTTCAACATCACTTTCTATAAACAATGAACGCCAATCATCCACTGACTCAGTCATTGAAAAGAACAGTACCGTAAATTCAACGCTCTCCCCCCCATTAGTGGGGATTGCTGGCCCGAACTTCACCCCAGTATCGGTTTTAGACTGTTTGGTATGGGACCACCAAAAGTCGGCGAAGTCAGTCACTGCTGTTGAAGGGTCTCCAAGCAGGCCATTGAGTGTTTCATATGTAGCTAAAGCTTCCCCTCCCACATAGATCTTCATAGCGGCATCAAGGATCTCTCCAATTTTAATTTTTCCGGTATGCGTCGTCTTAGATACCTGTATTCCCTGATCACTAGTTATGGTGACAAACTTTGTATAATTTACAACGGCATTTATCCAAGCATCGAACCACCCTTTTGATTTCATTTCAGTAGACCAACTTGTAGGCTCCTTACCTTGCTGTTTCACAATTCCTTCTGCGACATCCTGTATCCACGCAGTCAACGAACCATGTGCGTCTACTTGTTCTTTAGTAAGTTTTGGTGATCCCGCTTGTAAGCCACCAAGCGCAGTAATTCCAATTACTTTAGGGTCAGACATGATCAACCTCTATTTTAATTAATAGAAAAAATATGTTCCTTGTCGCCAGAAAATCCTAGGAAGCCGAACAATACATGTCTAATTAAAATAAATTTAATTTTTTTGTTTTTTTGATTTTCTAATTGTCTGTAAACAATAAAAATCAAACACACAAATAAGCACTGTGTTGCTTACTTGATTACTGGCTGTCATGCAAACAAAAACTAAACATTAGGTATTGATTTTAAATGACTTTATTGTTTTGCCCGTAAAGTAGGCATGTTAATCCTAGTAAAAATTTCACTTGTGAACCAGCTACCCAAAAACAAAAAGTAATTTTTAAAACAGGTATATGTTTTATGAAGCAATATCACAAATTTGTTAGAGCCCTGCATCAATAAATATTAAAAACAACCCCTTACCATATTTGATGCTGAGTAATAACCTCACGACTTAAAGTTGACAAAACACCACTAACAACCAAAGTTTAAACACGCCCTCAAATATTATGTTCATTACATCCACACAGGTTTATTTATTCCAGAAAACTTATTACCTGAATAAATAAATTGTTGAGATTTTGGGAGAGTGATAAATGAAAGTCAGAAAGAGTGTTTATGAGTTGGACGATGATACACTTTACTGGTATTCCAAAGCTGTTGAACACCTCAAAGCTCGTGATATTAATGATCCAACGAGTTGGTGGTACCTTGCAGCCGTTCATGGGTATTACAATCTACCCCCCTCGGTTACATATTGGCAAGAGGCGACGGGTTATCCCCCTTCGCAGTCCACGATATCAAGTGGGTACTGGATGCGCTGCCAGCATGGTACCTGGTACTTCTTACCTTGGCATCGGATGTACCTGTACTACTTCGAACGGATTGTTGCCGATGCAGTATTACAAGAGGGAGGGCCTGCAGACTGGGCACTGCCTTACTGGAATTACTGTGATGCAGTAAACCCTGATATTGATACCCAAGCACAAAGCAAAGCACTTACCATGCCCTCAGGTTTTGGTGACGCCAACGGACCAAACAGTAGCAGCCCAGGCCTATGGATACGTGGTCGTCGAAATTATGTATTGAACAAACTCAACGTCAACCCATGGCCTGCAATGAACGAGTTACTATTTACCAATGATTCGAGTGGAACCAATTTTGGTGGAGGAGTGACTGGTTTCTCCCATTTTGGTAATGAAACTGGTCAGGTTGAAAGCCTGCCTCATAACGTCATCCACAATAATATCGGTGGCGCGATGGCCGACCCCAATACTGCGGCATTGGATCCCATTTTCTGGCTTCATCATGCCAATATTGATCGACTCTGGCAGATCTGGCAACTACAAACAGGCAGAGCAAACCCAATGGCATCACAGTGGCGAGACTTCACCTTCAAGTTCCATGATGTAGGAGCGGTGCCTGTTACTATGAAGGTTAAAGAAGTAGAAACTACCCAACATTTAAATTACACATATTCTCAAGGGTATCCGGCAATAAGTGCGACCCAACCTACCTCTCCTCCACTTTCCCACTTTGCACTCGATGTGGTTGGTGCGAGCTTACAGCAAAGTGCGGGTGATAAAAATTCCCCCTCTTTCAATCTTGATATGGTGCCAAAATCCGAGCGAAACGCGTCGCTTGCCAAAAAATCGGCCCCGAGTGAGGCTAGGAAAAAAACACTTATCAAAGTCAGTAATGTTACCGGGAAAGGTGATGTTCCACCACTTAACGTCTACATCAACAGTGGCAATGAAACACCTGAGGGTACGAGAAACTTTGTAAGCTGTATTGGACTCTTTGGTCTGGCAGATGCGTCATACCCCACCCTTGATCATGACGGAAGTGGCTTGAGCTTCGTCATAGATGCCACAGACGTAGTTGAAACGCTTCGTCGCAGAGATAACTGGGATGAGGAGAATATCTCTATTCAACTTGTACCTCAGGAGAGCTTGCCCGAGGGAGCGGATTATCATGTTGGCAGAGTGAGCCTGCACAGTGAAATCGATTAACCAGCTTTCAGCAATCACCAATGGCCGAGGCAAAACACAAGTTGTCCCGGCTTACTATTGGCTATGGGGGGTATTTGTACTTTGCTGGATATACCTCATAAGCGACTCTCTTCTCCTTTCCGTTGATGGAGAGGGGAGCCACGCTCATCATCCCCTCCACCACGCGCACTCTATGCTGGTCGTTGTAATCTCATGGTTAGTAATGGTGTATGCCATGATGTTACCTATGATGATCGGCTCTGTTCGTTGGCTGTGCGCCAATACCCCCCGTTATCATCATTCCTGTTTGACACTTTGTTTTATAGTTGGCTACAGCTTTGTGTGGTCTTTGCTTGGTGTTGTAGCTAACACTTTCGCTCCTCTTCAGGTAGCCATGAGTCAACACCTTTCCACTTTACCGGTTAATGCTTTACTCTATTTTGCTGCTGGGCTTTGGTGTTTCAGTGATTTCCGGCGTAAGGCCATCATTGCATGTGGCAGTGGTATGCCATTACGTGTTTCAGGTGTTGGTATGTACAAGGATGTTTTTTCTTTCGGATTGTTAAAATCACTTTCATGTGCGAGGAGCTGTTTTCATATTATGCTGGTAATGACCATCGTGGGTCATTCTATTGGTATTATGGCGATGATGACTATCGCTTTGTTCTATGAACGCGACCGCAGGCCGAAGGAGGTTCGTATGGTCATATACTGCTGCTTTATACTTTCTGTAAGCTATTTAACCTCTTGGGTTAATAATCAATGAAGGTATGCTGAGTGATCATTCTTGCACAGAGCAACTGTACTTTTCAGTTATTGGGACCAGAGGTCTCCGGCAAGTTGTCACCTCCTGCCACAGGATCTGCTGGTTTAGCCAATACGCAAATACGCAATTTATATCTCTGGTTTCAAGGAATATTTGGATCAACGCTGTGCCCTAATTATGATGTGTATTGGTACAGCCTTTATTCTGGTTCTAGCAGCGATTATCTCGGTTCGCTCTCTTTCTACGGTAGCCAACCCCGAGGAGGACAGAATCCAAAAGGTTTATCACAGAAAATCACCATACCTTCTCATCTGTCTCAGGTGATGGCTTCAGAACTGTCCTCTCTTGGTTCGTTGTCTCTCACTTTCAAATCCCAAGAGATGAGTTTACATACCTATAGCGTTGTGATTGACCGTGTCTATTTGTGCCACGCAGATTAACAACGCTCAATGAACAGAGCTTTATCCACCGATATTGTGGAAATCTATCGTCAGCCCAGTGTTTATAGGTCGGTATAACTCCGTTCGTATAGAACAGTTGTGGACAAAGGTGAGGATGGGAGAGCACAGTGTTGAGGCTAGAATCAGTGGCGATTTCAGGCTGAAATCGCCATTATTTCTCTCAGGTTACGTCCTCAACCTTGACCAACATAGTTAGCTAACTTTCAGTACTGATCAGCTGCCTCAACAGTGGCCTGAAGGTGTTAACCGCGATATTGACCGTATGTTGGTAATAGGCGAAAGCATCGTCCCACGCCTTGCGATTAGCCAAATCAGCCTGCAAACAGGGAAAGACAATTTTCCTTTCCTCAGGATGCCAACTCACACCTTCGAGTGCCTCTTCATCGAGCTCAGCCCTCGCTTCATAAACAGCTTGGAAAAGTGCCCTTCCCTTTTCACTTTTGCCAAACCTGACAAAAACACCTATCTGGCCATTGCCTAGCTTGTAGGCTGTGATCCAACTGACCGACGACGTTGGTGGAAGCTGAAAGGTTATGTGGCTCTGCGTTGATGCTGTTGGTAACGGTTGGGTCTTATCATCTAACACTAGTGAGTCCATTAGGCTGCCCCAGAACTCTTTATTCGCCTGGCCATTACCAGTCGGACGGCTATTCACGTCATCGTCTTCGACAGGGATATCTTCTAAAAGGGTCGCTGTTGTATCCGGGCTGCTATTCTCGATGGCGATAACATGCCGCTCGATGATTTCTGTTTTGTTGATGACTTGCGGCTGAACGAGGAACTGGCCATTTTCCATATGGTATACACGCATTTCCACAGTAGCGAAAGTGAACTCCATGGCAGCATTGCGGTTGAGAAACTCTTTGATTTCAAATGCACCCTCCCGAATACCATCACCAACAACCAGTAGCAAGAACCGTCCTTTACTGAGGTTACGTTGCACGGCATCGATAAATTGGGCTTCGGGCAAGTTAGGTGAGATTCGTGAAACAATGTCGAACAGGGATGCACCGTTGTTGGATTTCTTAACCAGTTTATCCAGTGTCAGGTAATCCATACTGACCAAGTCCTTGGCATAATCTAGGACCTGCCCCATCACCTCCCGTCTAGATTCTGGGTTACGGTATAGCTTCACTTCGGCCAGCACAAATCGCCCGGTGTGGGTGACGTAAAGGCAATCGATCCTGCCTGAGCGGGTTTGAAGTTCCATACCAACGGGAATGGCGCCATCATAATCCGGCTCCACCTCATAAAGTGGTAATAGCGAGGTATGATGAAAGACTAACTCTTGCAACCACTTCTCGTTGTAGTGGCTATTATCACTAAAATCTACTCTCTGTAGGGTAAATATTGATTGGTCGGCACTGACGATAAGAGGGTTATTTTCACTTGGCATACAGAAGTCCTTTTCGAGCTATGCTTCATCAATACTACTGCCCCAGTTGCCATTTAACAAAAAGCCCTTCAGTTTAAGACGATGTTTCGATGAAAACTGTCCTCCCTCGCTTTTTTACATTACAAACACAACAATAATTTCAAAACAATCAAAAGTATTTAACTTTAATTGGTTCGGTAAAACACCTTACACCACCAAGATAAAAATCAGTCATTTACAATCTTTTGTGTGAGTAAATAGTAGTCATTGTATATTATTTTACCTGCATCTATTTACTTCAATAAAGGTGTATATAAAATACGCGCTTTATAACGGTGCAACAAAACTATTAGAGAAACACATGAACAAAGTTTTACCTCTGGCGGCCTTGGTCGCGTTCGCTTTGACTGGCTGTGGTGGTAGCAGCAGTGATAACCCGCAACAACCCGAACCTACGCCAACACCTGATCCTATTCCTCCTGTTAGTGAGCTCATTCGCGGTACTGCAGCATCTGGTGCGCCGATCCGTGGTGAAGTGATGGTATTGGATGCCGATGGCGACACGCACACCTATCTAGCAACGGATGGCGGTAAGTTTGAATTCAAGCGTGCTGAGTTGGCGCTGCCAGCGATCGTCAAAGCGACGGGTGCAGCCGGTGGCGGCAGCCATGAGATTTACTCGCTTATCCTAGAAGATCAGAACATCACCAACATTACCCCATTGACCCAACTGTTGATCAGTCGTGTATCAGGGGTAGCAGCGAGCAAAGTGTTTGATAACTTTGAGCAGTACAAACCAGCGTTAACCCTTAAAGCGCTTCAGGAAGCACAAGTTGAGCTGAAAAGCGTGTTGGCTCCTCTGCTAACTGCAGCGGAAATTGAAGAGAGCTTTGATCTGCTCAACACCGAGTTCGAGGCTAACTACACCAGTATTGATGCGGTACTCGACCTGATTGATATTGCATGGAGTGATACCAGCGCGAATATCTCATACAAAGGAAATGGTTACGCCGCAGAGCTGAAATTCAACGAGAACTGGAGCAACGAGAAGCTGAGCAACTCCGACGGCGAGCTCACGGTTGAGCACATCGGCAATACACTGAGCTACATCTCATCTGCTGATAAAGTGTTGGAAGGCTTCATTATGGCAGAGGAAGACGAAGCCTCGGCATATTTGCACCCGGATGCGTTCTGGTATGGCAGTACAGGCCTTGAGATCTACCGCAAGCTTAAAGACATGTACCCGAACGAAACGGATACCATGAACCGCTACAAAGACTACGCCATCAAGCAAATCGCTGAAGACGGTAGTTTCCTGCTCTCTTACACCGAGTGCTACCAGGATTCACCGTTCGCCACCTGCGGCCGCTCTAAAGCCTGGTTCAGTGAAGACCAAGAAGGTGACATTACCTTCATGGGACGCAAAGATGACATCCCGCTCAATGTGCAGGCAATCTTGATTGCACGCCGCTCGGCCTGGGCTGACGATCAGTCTGCATTTGATTGGTCTATCGAGATTGATGCCTTCCCGGATGCCTCATCCGTGTGTGGCAAAATGCCTGATAGCTTCAACAACACCTCGTGGTTTGCTGGCATCCCCAAACTGGCCGAAATGAAAGATTACATGCCGGTTGAAACGGTGACCATCACCGGTAACGGTATTGAAGGTGCACTGGTACTCGACCGTATTTATAAAGAAGTGAACGGTGGGATTATCACTGCTTGTCACCTTGCCTCGAGTACTTATGGCTACACCGATGATGAAGGACTCTTCCATCCATTAAGCCTTGTGATTGATGGTTATGCGGTGGATAAACAAGAAACGATCCGTGACAACACCTCCTACAGTGTCGAGTACCAATACGTCGATGGCTCGCCGAACACCACTGAGACAATCACCGTGGGCAAAGGCAAAGTATCTGACGAAGAGATGGCACCTTACCTGGCGTCTATTGATGAGTTAAGAAATACTGCCGGTGATTTCTACATGCGTTGGTCGCGTGAGTCACAGCTAGCGACAGATATTGATGTCTGGGTGACAGAAGTGAATGAGTACGGCTCAAAGCGTGTCGCGGTTGAGTACGGTGCACACGAAGTCAGCTCTGATGAGCTTAATGCGTTGAAACATGCTTACCTTGTTGCCTTCGATGAATACGGGCGCAGCATCAGCGTCGGCTACGACTTTAACAACTAACGCGCAATGCCTCCCCACATATTGATTGAGTACTATGTGGGGAGAACAACATGCTAGATATCTAATTATCACCATAAAATATACTTGCGGTATTAGTGAAAGACGTAAAATTTGACTGCTGTTAAAATATGCTCGCAATAGATTACTGTATGCTATTTCCCATCGTTATTGTGTATTTTGCTAGTGAGTTCGCCTATCAATTCTTTTATTCAACTTTTCCAAATTGACTCTTCGTACGGCACGGTGATCCATCGTAACTTTAAGCCCTTATACGCCGATGACAGCTATGCCCAGTTCTTCGGTTACGACAACGGTCAAGCTATTTTGGAGATGGGTGATTTACTCACCTTGATTGCGCCCCACGAGCGTGATGCAGCATGGCAGGCGTATCGCGATATCATGAGCGGTAAGGAAAAGCCGGGGATCCAGACCTACCGCAATATCGACAACACAGGCAATGAGTTGTTCGTCCTGACCATTGACCATATTGTTGCATGGCAGGGAGAGCCAGCTATGCAAATTACCATTCTGGATTTGAGCAACCAATTTAACGCGTTGAACCAGCTTAACGAGAGTGAGTTACGCTACCGCGAATTGGTCGATGGCTCAATCCAAGGCTTATTGGTTCACAGTAACTTCAAGCCGCTGTTTTGCAACCTGGCTTACGCCAACATGCTGGGGTTCAACTCTGAAAAGGAGTTGTTGGCAATAGATTCCATCTTGCCACTCATCGCCGAGCAATATCACCCGCAAGCCCATGAGGACAATGCCGCTTTGCTGAGCGGTGCGAAAGCCTCAATCAAAACCGATGCACTAACCCAACGTGTCGATGGGCAGCCGCTTTGGCTGAGCTTGATCTCCCGCCCTATCGAGTGGAACGGCGAAAAAGCCGTACAAGTCACCGCCATCGATGTGACCGAGCAGTACCAACTGCGCGAAAAGCTTGAGTACCGTGCCAACCACGACAGCCTGACCGGGCTCATCAACCGCAGAACTGCCACCGAAATTGCCAAGCAGGCGTTACCCCGTCACCAAGCCGATAAGCAGCCACTGTGCTGTGTACTGATCGACCTCGATAACTTCAAATCCATCAACGACCACTACGGCCACCAAACCGGTGATGAGGTATTACAGCACTTTGCGGCCACGTGCCAACGGGTGCTTCGCAACTCTGACTACATCAGCCGCTGGGGCGGCGAAGAGTTTTTACTCCTGCTGCCCGGCACTACCATCGAACAGGCCCAGATGATCACCGAACGTCTGCGCCGCCACATTGGCGAGTCGGCCATCAGAGTAGAAGGTGCACCACTGCACTACACCGCCAGCATGGGCATCGCGGCATTAACACCAGAAGACAAAGGCCTGCATAACCTGCTCTATCGTGCAGACAAGGCGTTATATGCCGCCAAGCAACAAGGGAAAGATCAGGTATTGGTGGCGGGGTGATGGGTGGTAAAGCTGTGTTTCCGTCGATTTGAGGCTGGTACATAGTAAGGACTATTTTAATCAAGTGTTAGCTTTTGAAGCTTTACATAGGGTGTAATAACAATATGTTTTTATTGGTGTAAATAAGATGAGATACATTGCTAAAGTCATGCGTGAAGCTAGTGACTCAATGTTTAAGGTGTACGTTTGCATTTTCATTGTAGTTCTTGCACTTATCAGGGTGACTTTCTCTATCTATTTTCTAGATAAGGAACCTTATTTATCTGAATATTTTTCAGGAAACTTACTTCCTGAACTTACAGGGATGATAATTGAATTACTATTGTTTATTTTTGTCATCGACTTTTTGAGAGACACAGAAAGAGCAAAGCAAGAGCAAGATAAACAATTTGCCCTCCATAAAGAAAAAGTAGAAATTGAACACAGATTGAGGGCTCAACTTCGTGTCTTCGTTCGTCGTGTTTTCGAAGATGTAAAGCTTGGCAATGGTGAAACTGGAGTGGATTTTAAGTTTCATGCATCAGAGCATACTGAAAATCAAAAAACTCTAAAAATTTTGAAAAGCATGTTAGCAGAGGAGCTAGAAAGTAGCACTTTTGCAGACAACTTGATTGCATCGGCTGATTTTGAACTTCCGCTGATGCACTCTCTTTCGTCGGTAACAGCTGATTTAAGTGGACGTCACTTAAAAGCGTGGATGAATATCGTGTTTTATTTGAAACAAGTCGCTCTAAAAAAGAATGTAAAGGAAAATACTGAAAAGTTGATTGACTGGATAGCTATGTTTGACAAGTTTAGTTATCAACAGAAGTTAGTCGAGTAATAACAACAAAACATGAACTTAGCGCTGCTATAAATCGCACTTAAAGGAAAAATATGAAGCACTTCTTTATCAAGAAAATGATACTTGGTCCAACGGTTGCGTTAAAAATTGAGGAGCAAGAGTTTGATAAGATAAAACACTCAAGGGAAGTTCTTCTATCTGCAAAAGCTATTGAGGAAAAGTATGACCTTCTCGTTTCAAATTTTTTCGATCTAGAAAAAGAAATCCTATCTCAAGTAGCACAACAGATGATTTTCGAACAAGACTCATATCAACACTTCTATGAAATAGAAAGTGTATTGAATAGAAGAGTAGTTAATCTACTTACTTCTACGAAGTTGTATTATGACCAACTTGAAAAGCATGTTCGCACTTGCATGAAAAACGAGAAAGAGTTTGGTAAAGAAGCAAAAGGGTACTTTAGCTATGAGTATGACACCTACTTTGAGTACCGCTTCATGGAAGCTTTAAGAAACCATGTTCAACACTATGGGCTAGCTGTTCATTCACTCTCTTTACCTAGTAAATGGATTGGTGATGGTGAAAAAAAAGAAATGATTAACCAATTAAAAATATTTTCTACTAAAGAACAGTTGTCGCAAAACAAAGATTTTAAAAAAGTAGTTTTTCGTGAAATGCCTGAAAAAGTTGAGCTGATTAAAGCAATTAGAATCTACGTAGGTTGCTTTAGTCACGTACACAAACGAGTTAGAGATCTAATAGAACGAAATGTATCATTATCCAGAGCAACCATTGAAGATGTCATTCATCGCTACAAAGAAACTAACGCTGGAGATGCTGTAGGCATATATGCATATATGGTTGAAGTTGATGATCCAACATCAACACCTACGGAAAAGATACCTCTATTGTTAGATTGGGATGATGTTAGGTTGAACCTAAGTAAAAAGAATCGTTTTTTTCCAAAGATAAGTAGAAGTTATGTTAGTGGTAGCTGCTTATAATTAAAGTTTAGCCCGAACTTTAAAATTATCATTTATAAATAATTGTAGGATAACAATAATGAATCTTAATGCATTAAATGAAATAGTAACAAACAGCCCAGAAATTCTAGAACAATCAGCTCGTGAGAACAAAGCGGATGAAAGTGTTGTCATGGGTATTGCTCTTTTTGCTATTGGTAATGGCTACGATGCTTTGTCTTCTAACCAAAAATACCATTTTGATAACTCAATCCGTCATTTAATCGAAAATGTACAATGTTCGGGATACACTCATGAGTGTGAAGAGTATCAACAAGAATGCACGAACATTCTTGATGACGATAACCTAGTAGAATACTACCAAGAACAATATGGCTACTGTGAAAGTTGTCAAGGGCAGGCTGATGCTGATGCTCATAGTAAAGCTACATTTATGGGAGATTAAAGCTCTGCAGGTTCCACATAATGTACAAGCATTAAAATCAATGTACATACAGTTGCGTTGATATAGATACCAAATCAATTTGCTATTTAGATTAAGCACATCTAATAACTTAGCTACTCTAAATTCAACTAATAAGCCATGGCGATTTCACCCTGAAATCGCCATATAAACTCATTAAATATCAATAACTAAAACATAAAACCAGCGCGGTTAACACCTGCAATTTCATTTAGCGCCATTAACCAAAACCTTCAGCCCTTTGCGTTTCGCATAATCACTCAAGGTACTGGGTGCGGCATCGATAAGCCGTGCGGTTTCTCGGATGCCTAAACCCATGCCGAGGTACTTCTCTATCTGCTCGCGCTTGGCATCAAGCTTAAGGTTCTTGGCTGGCCCTTTGGGTCGGCCAAGCTGATGGCCTGCTGCCTTGCGTGCATCCAGCGCTTCTTTGGTGCGCATGCGGATAAACTCGCGTTCTATTTCCCCTGCAAGGCCCAGCATGGTGGCGATGATTTTTGATTGCAGCGAACCATCGAGCTGCATGTTCTGCTTGGCGATGTGTACCTTGAGTTGCTTCTCCATACACAGCTCGAGGATTTCCAATACCTGTAGCGTCGAACGGGCCATACGGGTGACCTCGGAGAATATGATGGTGTCGCCCTCCCCCATGCTATGGAGTAAAGGGCCAAGCCGTCTTTGGTGCCACTTCTTAGAGCCGGTTACTGCATCCTCGACAAAAGCGAGGTTAGCCACCCCTACCCTATTGGCATATTCGAAGATACCGTGCTTTTGGTTATTCACATCCTGGCTGTCGGTCGACACCCGCAGATAAGCATAATTGGCCATTTCCCCTCCCCACACCTTCGCTAGACAAGCCATCTTCACCCAAGGCAAACCCAATACGGATCGACGTCCATATGTAACTGACAATTTGAAGATTTCAGATAAAAACCAATTGTCTCGAGTGATAGAAAAACAGAAAAGAATTCAGCGTTCAGCCTGATATGTTACAGGCAAATCCAACCCTTTAGAGGAGAAGACAACGTAGTGAATCAAGGATGATTTGAGGATGCTATTTGCTGTTGGCGCAGCTCAGTAGCAAGAAATGAAAACACAATACCCTTTCATTTTGCCGCTTCATTGCGGTCATATCAACTCGTCCTTTTTGAACTCACTCGCAATTATTTAGGAAACCGAACTTCCTAGTCGTAGCGGGAAAATCCACGCCAGCGACCTAAAACAAATGGGCGGCTTGTCGGTAAGCAATACGGCACAAAACAATGGTTCGGTGACAACCGGATTCCCGTCTTAACGGGGACGTGCCTGTATCCGGGTTTAGTGATACGGGCGATAAGCAGGTAAGGCGAAACGGGTGATAACCATAACTGCCCTGTTGTTAGGTCTGTTCAGTGCGACATTTATCAAAAATTCAAACTGACGCAAACCAACAGGGAAACGGAAGAGAGTAACGCCTCGACCTGCAGCGGTACTGGCGAACCGTGCGACTATGCCCAGCCCTAACTAATCTGTCGCGAAACAATCGCACCTGATAATGGATCCGGAAGAAAAACCAACAGACATTTTTTTGATGGAAAAGCAGGTTGATGTTAACGCTCTTGTGTGGCATCACCCAGCCCCCGTCAAAGATACCTGTACGCCAAAAACGGTCGATATTCCCGTACATCTGTTATTTAGCCAGACTGCTTTGCTATGCCAATATTGTTTACCCCTTACATATCACTGGAATACTGCTTCTTCGTACGGAATTAACAGCAATGCCTCGAACAAGCCTCTACTGTCTTAAGTAGCGAGCAACAGCACAATTACAGTCTCCATTGAAATAGGTCGAAAGGTAGCGACAAGCTTAATACATGGACTGGAAGGCCAAGTATTCTGGGTGGAAAAGGCAAAGGGGATGACACGCAAACATGCGCTTCCTAAAACTACGAACAGACCACAAACGCATCCGAAAGGACGGGACAAAATACGTCACGCCATTAATCGTCGACTCCCCTCGCCGCTTTGCGCCAAGCAGTAACCGCAGGGAAACCAGTTTGCGTAGAACACAGTGCCAATTAATCAGTGGGGCCCATGACTCAGGTAAAAGCCGCTGGCTCACTCGGCTTCGCGACAACCGTCATGCTATCTGGGGACGGAAACCGCAACCCATATTACTCGAAGGACTAATGCCACTATCTAGTTGGATCGAAGTAAAGGGAATAGCCGAGTGGCATGCCCATTTCACCAAAGATGATGCCAATGCGACGCCATGGGCAAAACTCAACCTACAACTCAAAGCCGACCTATTGGCAGACTACCTACTCGATACCCAAGCAATGTTGTTTATCGATGACGCACACAAGTTAACCGGCCGCAAAGCACAGATAGCGAGAAAGTGTATGCTCTCCGCTAAATTATGGCTGATCACAACAAGTGAAGAAGGACGGCTTCCACCGTCAATCCGTCCTATTATCGAGCGTCGAGATCCCCAGCGTATCAACCTCCAAAGTGATGTTAGCTATGACACCACCAAAGCTTTTATTTGGTTCATGGTCGCCATGTGTATGGTAGCGGGCGCGTGGGAAGTTGGCGCTGTCATAGGCGGCCTGCAAATGTTAGGCAGAGGTAGGCGTTCGACTCGTGCAGACTAATAGCCATATAAAACGACTAACCATTGTTTGGGTTTTCACTACCCTATTGCTAGCGAGTCGTTATGCCATAGCAAGCGAATCACATTGGCCCATCAGCGGCCCATGGAGCCAACCCAGCGAGCCTGCACCGGAAGTAACCCCTTTCGAGCTGCCGACTATCAAAGGGAACTCACCCCATTTCAATACACCCATTCCAGCGTTAAAAGCAGCCCCCAAGATAGACCCAGATACCATCTTCGACATCATCACCCATTGCTATCCAGAAAAAAGTAAATTCAAAATCGACCTCAGCTTGGTTGCCGGGGTGAAATCAAGCATCAACCAGTATGATGCATCCAATTGGCCGGATATCACCGAGCACTATGTCGGCATTGTTGGCAAGATGCCTCTCTACTCCACAACCGAACAGGCTCGTGAACGCCAATGGGAGTACCAAAGGCGAACCGCCACCGCGACGGCTGTATCAGCCTTTGCTGAAGCATTAGCTAACCGCAATCATGCGTATAGGGAGCTAGGGTTATACCTGGCAATGGAGGCCCGTTCACAAGCGAGGGTGAGACAAGGGGTTGCTAACGTTAAGGAGCAAGTTGGCTTTCTCGAAAAAGTGGCCAGTGCCCAACGCGATATCCTCAAGTTTGAGGCAAAAGTGGTTGAACAGCGCCTAACTCTTATCTCAATGTGTGATGATCTTCGCGCCCCGGATATCAACCAATACCTAAAGAACATTGCCCACCTTCCACCGCCAAACACCTCAGAGGCACAATGACATGAAGTGGCTAAACCATACCCTGATTGCCGGTGCTATCTGTGCCGCCATCTCGCCCACCCATGTTGCAATCTGTGTTGCAGGGGCAACAGCTCCCGACTGGCTGGAATACCTTTACAAGCTTACCCGCCATCACATCAAACACCGCGGCCCAACCCATATTTTTACTCATTGGTTGGTCGCCGCCGTTACCACCACTTTTATCTGGGATTACCACGGCATAGGGGCCGCTTTTGCATGGGGAGGGGTTAGCCATATCCTCACCGACGCAATGACAGTTACGGGAGTTCCCCTCTCACCTTATAGTGACCGGCGCTTCCACCTATTTGGTGGGCGTTTCCGGACCGGCGATCCCATCGAATATGCAATTGCTGCCGCCGTCGTCGTTATTTGTATTGGCCTTGCGCATTTAACAGAAGGTGTAGGTTTCGCCCCGTTCTTTTATGACTGGGGAGGCCTGTACCAGCAAGGTGTCATCGACGGCCTAGAATGGAAGACGAACCGTTTTAGGTTTATTTAATCAGGACAGCGTTCTAAGGTATGAACATCTACTAACATTCTAATCATGTGTCTAATCGTTAAGTTCAAAAATCCCATCTAAGTCAATTGACCTATGATTTCAAATGAATGTAGTGTTAAGAAGACAACATACTTCTGGATAGCGTAATGAATTACAAGACTTTATATGAAAAAGAGCTAAGCAACCCTGACACCAACTTTTTCATTCTTGATACTAAAGGAAGTGGTGTAAAGCATGATGATGCGGATTTCATAAAATACTCCTGGAGGACAAATAAATTTGGTCTGGTTAATGTCGGTGATCTATTCATCTATCGTCGTCCAGGTAAAGCATCTGAAACGGGAAAGTTCTACTTTTTTGGTGCAGGAAAAATCGAAACAATTGCCTCCGCCTTTGACACTAAAGGCGAAGTAGATGACGAAAAGCGAGTCAACGGTGCCATAACAAAACCTCTCCCTTTTGTTAATGATATTCACCCGGAAGACCTTGAAGATTTCGACTGGCATTTTAAAGATCGAAAACCTGATACTTGGATGTATTTTTTTAACCAGTACGGTATGAACAAGATAGATAGGGAGGATTTTATCGCCCTAATGGATATAGCAGAAGATGGTATAGATTCGGATTACGACAACACAGCCGCTACTGAAGCACTTCAAGATATCCAGAACGAAAACTACCACGCTGAAGATGAAAAAAGCGCAGCTGCTCGTCGCTCAAAACAAAGTGTATTTTCCAATAAGGTCAAGAATAACTATGGGAATACCTGTGCTCTTTGTGGTATTCAGACCAAATCTTTTTTGATCGGCTCACATATAATCCCTTGGGCAAAAAGAAAAGATATAAGACTTGACCCATCCAATGGCATATCGCTGTGTGTCATGCACGACAAGCTATTTGATTCAGGGTACATCACATTGAATGCTGACCTTAAAGTCGTTGTATCTGATGCCGTTAATCAAGATCCATCATTGCAAGCAATTACAGAATTGATTAAAGGGAAAAAATTGCGGAAACCAAAGAAATCCCCGCCCAAAAAGGAATATTTAGACTACCACCGTGAAAAAGTCTTCGAAAAATTCTTGAATAAATAACCAGGCATCTCGGATAGGGTAGCTTCATTCATGGAAAAAGCCCTATCCTTCATCAACTGCTGCGATATCACATATAATGCCTAAAACCCAAGGCGATTTCACCCTGAAATCTCCACACCAAACCCATTAATATCAATTACTTAAACACGAAATTTACTTGGTTGAACTGGCATATTTCACTACTCGCCGACATTCTCTTCAAACCACGCTTTTAGAAAGCCAAGGAATAGCGTCATGCGGTAAGGCATATGCTTGCGGGTTGGGTACATGCCATAGATACCGACCTCCGGGAACTGGGTAAGGCCGGGCAATGCCGATAGTTTTTTTTGCTCGACATACTCACGAGCGAAAAGTGTCGGTACAACCCCTATTCCCATTCCACTTACCAAAGCCTGAATCAATGCCGTAGTACTAGAGACTACCATTGCCCAAGGTTGGCGGTAGGTGATGTTCTTGCCGTCCACATGCAGATTCCAGGCATCGCCGTAACGGCTGCTTCCCATGTGGATACAGTCATGATTCTCCAGTTCGCTGAAATGCTCAGGTCGGCCGTTAGAATCAAGATAAAGCGGTGAGGCGTAAAGGCCAAAGCTGCTTGTTCCGAGTTTGGTCGCAATGTAGGAGGAATCCTGCAAGTCGAAAGATAAGCGGAAGGAGAGATCGATTTCCTCTTCAATCAGGTTGGTCTGGCTATTGCTCAACATGATATCGAAGCGAATATTCGGGTAGCTTTGCCGAAACACACGTATTGATTCAAGCAACAACGGCCCTAGCCCATCCGGCGCAGAGAGGCGGATAAGGCCGGAAGGGTTATGCTGGTGATCGCTACTCAATGAGTCTTCAAGCCGGTTGATATCTTCGACTATCCGTTTGGCACCTTGATAGTAATCTTTACCACCGGGTGTCAGTTGCATGCTTCTGGTAGTTCGATTCAGCAATACAAAACCTAGGTCATTTTCTAAATCCGCAATCCTTCGCCCGACAATTGCAGGGGTCACACCAATGGCTTTTGCTGCCTTTGCAAAGCTGCCTTTTTCCACCACGGTGCAGAACAGCTGCATATTCTTGTACTTATCCATTCGATACTTTTTGTATAGTTTGAAGTTACTTTTCGTTCAATTGTGTAACTTCATTGTATTAATTATCTTCTGCTTTACCAAATCCAACAAAGCAGAACATCGTTATGAAGATCACCCCTACTCTCACTCTTTTGTCTCTCGCAGTCGGTATGGCGGCCAACGCCAATGCCGCCGAAGGATTCGATCCCACTAAACCGGTCATGACCGAACTTAAAGAAGGCGTATACCAATACTCGCAGTTCTTCTACAACAGCCTGGTTGTGGTCACAGATGATGGTGTCATTGTGACAGACCCTTCTGGTGAAGCTCGCGCCAAAATGATGCGCAAAGCAATCAGTCAATTGACCGAACAACCGGTTAAGAAAGTGATTTACTCCCACGACCATTTTGACCACTCCAGAGGTGGCCAGATCTTCAAAGAGGAAGGTGCGGAGTTCATCACACAAGAAAAGTGTACCGAGCTTTTAAGCCGAGATTTAGAAAACAGGGTCGTCCAACCGGATACCACCTATCAAGATACCTACTCAATCACGTTAGGCGACAAGCAGGTTGATTTGCATTACTACGGGCCGAACGATGGCGACTGCATGAGCATTATTCACATGCCAACCGACCAGGTGCTTATGGCAGTTGATTGGCACCTACCCGGTTACGTTAATGAGCCCTACCGCCTGACGGCTCACAACTATGTGGCGATTCTCAACACCTTCGAGCGCGTTCTGGATGAACTTGAATTTGACACTGTGTTGAGTGGCCATATGCCAGCTTCATCACCCGACGCCCTCAAGGAAGATTACCGCTTCAACAAAGCCCTTTTTGATGCGGTATGGAAAGGCATGCAGGAAGGTAAATCCACCGAGGAGCTAAAACAAACCATCAAGCTACCTGAGTTTAGTCACTGGCGCGGTTACGAAGAGAACCTTCCAGCGCACGTAGAAAGAATGTCGTACTCAATTTGGCACGGTAACTAAGGGCACTTTCGCCAAACCGTTTAATTACTTTTAGAGAGAACCCCAATGAAATTACATGTATTCGACAGCTGCCCCTTTTGCGTGCGGGTGAAAGCCGTTATTGGTTTGAAGGGCATAGAGTGTGAAATCAGCCCAATGGTACTGGGCGAGATGCCAACCTCGCTCGAAGGAAAGCTGGAGCGCTTTAGCGTGCCGGTGCTGGAAGAAACCCACCCAGAAACTGGCGAGATCTCTTTGATGGTCGAAAGCTTGGATATCATCCGCAAGTTAGACCAACTACACGTAAGCCCACTAAACCAGCCGATGTTCGACAGCTATGAACTATCAGAAGCTCTCGAGTTGCGGCTAGAACAACTCAAGCCGGTAACGGCTCAGTTGCTCTATCCACGAATGCCAAAGCTTAACCTACCTGAGTTGGCAACGGCGCAGGCGCTCGATAGTTTTGTTGAATCGCGCAAAGGCGTACTTGGCCAAAGTATCGAGCAGGCACTTGAAAAGACCGAGCTGTACCTGCCGCAATTGGAGCAACAACTTGAATTGATGGAACAAGAGATAGATGTGGAAGGGCTTATATCAGGACGTCGCAGCCTGACAATCGATGATATCGCCGCCTTTGCCGAGCTTCGGAATTTCACAATGATTGCCGAGCTCACTTTGAGCGAGAACATGCAGGCGTATATTGAGCAGATCTCCGCCCGTCCACACATTGCGACTTATCCTCCAATCACAAGATAAACCACCCGAAACCTATGGCGATTTCACCCTGAAATCGTCACATCAAAAATATAAAATTCATAAACTTAAGAATAGCTTTAAGATGGAAATATATTATAAGGGTTTCAATTAGCACAATACTAAATGAATACGTAAATAACTCTATCCTGCACTGGTAATGCTGCTGTATTGGCAACAGAAATTGATAATGTGTCGGCAAATGACCTGTTCACGAATCTCCTACTTCGATAGGATTCGAAATCTTTGACTTGAGCTGAATGCGGATCGTTAAATTACCTATGACTAAAGTTGCCCTACTACTATCCTTCTTTGTTGTACCTAATGTATATGCCAATACTATTGATCAGATCTGTATCAACAAAAACGAAGTTCGAAATTACAGCGAAAAGCTCGAGATTAGCTATGAGAAACTGACATATACAACAACTGATTTATCAACCGGAAAGCAAATTGTTAGCTACTTCGATCACGTCGATATGGATTATCCCGAAGGGTTTAATCAAAAGTTTTTTGGTTACTCAGCAACCACGAACTCAGGCATTACACTCGCCAGAATAGACATATCAAAAAGCAATCTTATTCATTTTTCGAGAGTTTACATCTACGAAAACAAGAAAGGTGAACAGTACTACTCCCATACCTATGAGAGAGAATTCAATACAGCAAACTGCGTCTAACCGGTATTTCAGTAAATACCAAAAACGAGATTATGGTTTAAACCAACCTAAACCATGGTGATTTCACCCTGAAATTGCCACTCCAAACCTTTCAATGTCAATCACTTAAGAGTTAAATCAATAGGGATACATTTCAACACTGCAGTACCTAAACTCAACACCAGACAACAAACCCTGGTCGTTAAAGACTCTATTATTGACTTGACTTCTACTTAAGTTAAGAAGTCAAAAACCTAAATATGAAACGCATTTGTTCGATTGCGACAATTACAGAGTTAGTCACTTGTTGGGCTTGACCTCTGAAGTCTACCTGTAGCAACATCGCAAATTAATGTCAGTTGGCACCATAGATTTGCTACAAGCTCATCGCCAGCCCTCTGCGTATTGACTACTTATCTTTCTGCCTTTCTATCTTGAGAACTCTATGGAACGCTTCTACTCAAACATTGCAGGTTGTATTCGCTACTCCGATTACGTTGATGCCGCCAAATGGCTAGATAAGGCTAAAGAGCAACTGGAAGAAGAGGCTTACTCAATATTGCTTAGGAAGGTGGTCGATAAGCATCCCCAGATTATTACTCACCAGCACTTTGCCCATCTTCAGATGACAAGTGAGGTCTACACCCACCAAAGTGAATACATTAACCAACTAGCACTATTGCTATCAGAAGGGAAACCAGAAGAAGCTGAAAAACTATATCGTGAGCATTTGAGTTTCGAAGAGTATCCAACTTTTTTCACAGAGTTAGAGCAAGCCAAAAAGATCTACCGGCTTAATAGCTTCAAGTCCAAATTGAAACAAGAACTAAGCCAAATTGAAGGTGAGCTCGCCATCGACGTCGAAACGCACTTAAATTACGGTGACAGGCCTTACTTTCGTCGGGTTGAGACATCAAATGCCAATTTCTATGTGACACGCAGTTCAAATTACGGTTTATCGACCTTTGCATTAAAAGGGAAATTTGCCCGGCACTTACCCTGGAACCATCAGATGGCCCGCAGTGTACTCAGTACTGAGATAAATCAAGTTAGCGAGCATGGCCTAGTCAGCCTGATTGGTAACTACGAACCCGAGGCCCACAACTTAAAGTCTGTCACATATCTTACCGCACAAGGGCGCCATTATTTCGAAGATGCCGTTCATTCACTAACGATTGAAGACACCACAACCCAGCGTGATAGCGGCAAAATCGATGTTGATAATTTTATGCAAATGAAAGAGGTGATTCCGACAGCGAGTCAGATGAGGGCGATCTATGCTTCAGGTAATCACATCATTGATGGTCCGGCAGGGACAGGTAAATCAACATCAATACTTCAAAAGATTTTGGTTCTAGTCAACGATGAAAAAATCAGCCCGAACCAAATCATGGTCATGGTAAAGCACCAGGGACTCGTTGCGCCTTTTAAAGGCCTACTATCTCAGATGGGCATCGAAGGGGTAGAAATCATTGCTGTCTCTGACTTTTTGGCCTCGCAAATAGGAAGTAACTACCAAAACCTCACACAAGGCAATATTGATGAGCTTGTAAGCATCTCTGAAACACTCAGGGACTTTCTCAAAAAGTTAAAACCCAAAGCAAAACACAGCCATATGGTCACCTTGCCAGATTGCTTAGATGACGGCACACTGTTTGAGTTGCTAAAAGAACACAACGCAATTCAGTTTGACGGTGAGCACTTGAGGGCTAGAAAAGAAAAGCGAGAGCAAGAGCTCCGTAAGCCATTTGATGTTGAGTTGGAACAACGCCTTAGCAACAAACGTGCAGAACTCTCGAATTTATCAAATCGTGACGAGTTTCATCATAATTTCGGGATGAGTGATGATGACAAAGAGAAACTACATCAAGCAAAACGAAAATACTCTTCTCTAGTAGACTTGCGAGATATGTCCGATGAAGAAGAACGGGTTCAATATGATACTTTAATTGCCAACTTAGAAAATAAAACCTTCGAGCTTGAAAAGCGAATCAAGGGTCGCATAAACCACAAAGGTCAATTAAAGGTCCTTCATGATCTGATAGAAAAGCGCATCAATGACCAACTCGAAGATTACGAACTTGCTGAGAAAAATCGGATTGATAATGCCCGTAGAAATGAAATAAATAATGATCTGGAGCTGAATCAAATCAAACGCGGTTTGCAACAGCACCAAGCTAGCTTAGAAAATGTATATGGAAAGATTGAACGGGCAACGCCAGAAAGCGTCATTGGTTACCAAGATGCAGAGTCAAAGACTCTATTGAGAACACTGGCAATTCGTGAAGTAAAGGTTCTCAACACAATTATCATTGATGAAGCCCAAGATATCCCTTCTGTAGACATAGAACTAGTAGGCTTTTTCACACAGCAACTCATTCTCTCTGGTGACGAAGCCCAAAATGAGAATCCTGATGGGGTAGGGAGTTGGCTCAACTTGCGCCATGAGTCAGGCTTTGTCAATAAAGGACAGCTTTCCTTACACAAACTTAAACATAACTTCCGTCAAACCTATGAGCTTGGCAACCTGAGTTACAACTTTAGACAGTTGATGCTAGGGCTCGAAATTGAAGACTTGAAAGAAGAGTACTTTGAGAATCAAAAAGGTTTCGACAAACCTACAGTAACCAACAAAAGTTTAAGTGCTGAGGTGAGTAGAAAACTGGAATACATCCAGAACCATTTCATTCAAAAGTTGCCGTTGGTTATCATTTTTGAACAGCAGAATGAAACTAGAATGCGGCTGCTCATTAAAGAGCTGATCCTTAGTGGCTTATCTGTCTCAGTCAGGCAGTTGAAAGATCACTGTGATGTCTGCTTCCTACAGGCAGAGCAAGTTGCAGGAAAAGAGTTCCCTGTCGTTATCTCTGTTGTAGATGAGCACACTGAAGACAGCACACTCTATATCATGTTAAGTCGCGCTAAATTCAATCTTACCGTCATGGTACCAAAGCAAAGCGCTGTCAATGGAAAACTGAAAACACTCGCTAAGCACGGCATAGTGACGATTGAGTAACTCTTCGTTATTAATCATTCGCCGATGAACTTACACGCACAACCCAAAACACAAAGCCTAGACCCCAGACCCCAGCCCCCGAAACCCATGGCGATTTCACCCTGAAATCGCCATACCTAACCATTAAATATCAATCACTTAAAGATTAAATCAGCACGGCTATAACCTGAAATCAGTCAACACTGCTAACACATGATTTGTGTGATAGGAGAAAAGTCACGACACAGCCTGTGGATGAAAAGAGAATGTGACCCAACACATAAACTGTGCATTTTTTGAGCGTCTTTTTTGACATAGGACAAATCTGCTTTCAGTTGTGTTGGCATTCTAGCATTAGCGATCACTTAATTAAGTAACAGCTAATGTAAGGAGGCGCTACAATGGATAGGATTACATTCTCGATATGGTGTCGGGCTGTTTGCGTTGCAGCTATTTTGGTTCTGCCTCTTCAAATTATTGCCTCGACCGCCGATCACACCACTTTTGAACAACTGCATGGTCCTTTTGAGCGAGCAGAGCAAGTCACTAAAGCCTGTCTGGATTGCCATACCGAAGCCGGAGAGCAATTACAGCAGTCCACTCACTGGACTTGGCAACATGGCCAAGCGGGTAGTGATACCGTGTACGGCAAAACAGGTGTCGTCAATAACTTCTGTATTGCTACCGCTTCTAATGAACCACGCTGTACCAGTTGCCATGCTGGTTATGGCTGGAAGGATGATAGCTTTGACTTCACCAAGCAGGAAAGTATCGACTGCCTGATCTGCCACGAGCAATCTGGGCAGTACCGCAAGTTCCCGACCGATGCCGGCCACCCCAACTATGTCGACAAGGAGTGGCCGAAAGGCTCTGGCAAGATGTTACCTGCGGTTGACTTAGCGATGGCCGCCCAAAGTGTTGCCACCCCAGATATTGAAAATTGTGGTGCCTGCCACTTTTTCGGTGGAGGCGGGGACTCAGTAAAACATGGTGATATGGACTCAACCCTCTTTAGTGCGTCACCAGAGCTGGATGTCCACTTATCTAAAGAGGGCGCGAACCTCAACTGCCAAGACTGCCATACCACAAGCAATCACCAAACCAAGGGCTCGCGCTACGCCATGCTTGCGAAAGATACCTTAGGTATCGATATTCCCGGCCACAGTGATTTTAGCCGGGCAAGCTGCGAATCCTGCCATGGTATCGAACCGCATCAAGGCTCCCGAAATGCCATACGCCTCAACCAACACGTTGACAACATCGCTTGCCAGACTTGCCATATTCCTGAGTTCGCCCGGGAAAAAGCCACCAAGACTTTTTGGGACTGGTCAACAGCAGGTGACAAGAGCCGCCCAGTCACCAAAGACCAATGGGGCAACGTAACCTATACCCCGAAAAAAGGGGACTTCATCTGGGAAATGAATGTCGTACCAGAATATGTGTGTTTCAACGGCGATATTGACTACACCGTTGTCGGTGAGAAAGTCACACCTAATAATGCCGGCATTATTGCGTTAACGACCCCGCAAGGACGTTGCGGCGATGACGATTCCCGTATCTGGCCATTTAAGGTGATGAAAGGCATACAGCCGTACGATAGTGAAAACCAAATCATGGTCACACCGCATCTATTCGGTAAAGACAAAGCCGCATACTGGAAAAGCTACGACTGGGATGCCTCAGCACAGGCAGGGATGGAAGCCAGTGGTGAAACCTTTAGTGGTGAGCTTGATTTCATCAATACCGAGTACCACTTCCCAATCACCCATATGGTTGCCCCTGCTGAAAAAGCGCTGGAGTGCCAGGCTTGCCATAACCCGGATGGCCGAATGGCCAAATTGGCGGGATTCCATATTCCCGGCCAATCCCACACCTTCAGAGGCGGGCCGTTCCTTCGGTGGTTAGTGGTGATAGTACTCGGGGTCGTGTGCATTCATGCACTGTTGCGAGTGTTCGTCCCCAACAAAAAAGACAAGGAGTGAGTTATGCGTCAGATGATTTATAAACGGTTTGAGCGTTTCTGGCATTGGTCGCAAAGCTTGCTGATGTTGGCCATGTTAGTAACAGGGTTTGAAATCCACGGCTTTTTTAGCTGGCTGGGTTTCGAGCAAGCACTGCTTTGGCATGAGGTGGGGGCTCTTGCCTTGATCATTCTTTGGCTGTTTGCCATTTTCTGGCATTTCACCACAGGGGAGTGGCGGCAATACATCCCGACCACAGAGAAACTGATGGCCGTCATTCGTTATTACAGTAAGGATATCTTCTTCGGCAAACCTCACCCCTATAAAGCGACACCGGATCGCAAACACAACCCGTTACAGCGTTTCTCTTACTTGGGTTTCAAGTTGCTATTGGCACCTGTCATTTGGCTATCGGGCTTATTGCTGCTTGCCTATCCCTTTGGGCTGGAAGTGTTCGCGTTGTCCACGCTATCAAACGTGCATCTAGCCACTGCGTTTTTGATCCTGATTTTCTTGATCGTACATATCTATATGACAACCACAGGGCCAACTCCTCTGAGCCATATCAAAACCATGGTCACCGGTTATGAAGAACCTCACGAACAAGGCAATAAAGAGGTCATCCAACCCACAAAAAAAGTGGTTTAATCTCTGTACACATTCATAGCTTCTAGATGACGAAGACTCTAGAGCAACTACAACAGCTGGCACAATCTCCTTAACGTGTGCCAGCTAACCTTATTAGGCTGAACATTAAGAGAAGGTGACGAACAACTGGCTTCACACATAGATGCTATTAAAACTGATTACTTAACTTCCAAGGAATATTTCTTCTCAACTAGCGTAGATAATTATGTCCTCTAATATTAACGGCACCTTAGCTAGCGGCTAAGCTTCGACAATGCCATCAATAAAAGCACAAACCAAGGAGCAAATGATGAAAGTGTTAACCCTTACTGATGCCATTTCAGAAGAGCTTTATAAGGTATTAATCTCAAAGGGCTACACCGCTAATGAAAGGAAGCAATACATCAGTTTTGATAAAGGGCGTAGCGATAAAACATACATCCACTACAGCAATAATATTATCAGAGCGAGAAAGAACACCGAGGGCGAGACAATCATTACTACAAGATTTGGTAAACCTAATGGTAAAGCTTCCGCCTCACAACATGACTATCTAAGCACATGGTTCTTCAATGGCTATACAGGCAAGAAAGGATCATCATTATGATACCCAGTCATTTATTATATGACTCACTCAGAAGAAGATCTCTCATTAATACGGCTATAACCCAGCCCGAAACCATGGCGATTTCACCCTGAAATCGCCATCAACACTTACTATTTATCAACTAGTTAGCCATGAAATGCGTATGGATAACAAACTCCCGTACATCCCACGGGTATCTATCAAGCTAACTACCCAGCTTTCGCCAGTTTCTTGCCCGCCTCAATGGCTGCGGTTAGTTCTTTGCGCGCCTGTGCTTCACTGATTTTTTCTTCACGCGGTTCGACGTCCATCAGCAAGAACGAGGTCTTGTTGTTCTTGTTATCCTGCACGCCTTGCTCGACCACTTTTAGGTTGGGGTAGACGTTACTCAGTACACAGGCACCAATCGCTGCCGTGCCGGACGGTAATTCTTGGTTTGCAACCTTCTGGGCTGCCGCTGCCGTCCCTTCTGGGATTGCTAGCTCTTTAGGCTCGAAGCTATTTTTCCAGCTATCGATCTGTTTAAGGGCAGCTGGGTGGGAGGCAATAGTGGTAATGGCCGTGTCGTTGGCGACATCCTGATTGTTCATCAGCACACACATTTCAATCGGCGTGGTGATGAAAGCCTTGGCTTCAACCAGGCGGTATTGCTGAAAGGCTTCAACCGTGGCCTGCACCAAACGGCCATCGATGGTGCTGTTCTCTACTGCGCTGAAGGCGAGGGCATCATGCTCAATAGATTGCTTGAAAGTGTTGCTTGGTGTCCCCGCAAACGTCACGGACGCACTTAGCGCTGGCTGTTGTTCAAACAGCTTTGTAATAGCCGCGTCGTTGAAGCTGCCTTTTGAGGCTTGTGCAAAAACATGCTCACCGGCAAGTGCAAGGTTTGAGAATAGAAGGGTAGAAGCAGTTAGGGCGATCCCCAGCGGTTTTAACATCCGTATTTCCTTTACAGTATGTGGAGTGTGAACCGTTTAGTATGACAATTTCATCCGTTTGGTTTTATTAACCTTATCACTAAATAAGGTCTGAGCAGTTAATAGTAAATGGTAAGGGAAGGGGCTTGGAAAAAAGAAGCAGCAGAGCCAAGCAAAACTTGGCTCTAGGTTTAGTTCAGTCCCAGACCACCATCAACACCAATTACTTGCCCCGTTACCCATGAACTTGACGGTTCAGCGAGCAGGACTATCCAGCGGCTGATGTCTTCCGGTACCCCTCGACGCCCCATTGGGATCATCGCCCTTTCCTGATCTTCGACCTCTTTGGCCTGCTGTTCGGTCAGCCCCATCATTCCAGTCAAGGCGCCAGAGTCTGTTGGGCCAGGAGCCACAGCATTGACCCGAATGTCCGGCGCAAGCTCCAAAGCCCACGACTTGGTCAAATAATCGAGCGCCGCCTTACTTGCCCCGTAATGGGAAAGGTTGGCTGCCGGCATATGGCCAATGGTACTAGACACATTCACGATCACGCCTTTGCTCGCTTTCAGGTAGGGTAGGCTGGTCTTGGCCAATAAACTCGCCGCCACAACATTGACCGAGAAAATGTCGGTGATCGCTTGCTCGTTCATCTCGTCCAATTTCGCATTCGCTCCGGCACCTGCATTGTTCACCAATACGTCCAACCGGCCCCATTGTTCGATAACGGTATTCACAATCAGGTCGGCACTTTGTGGGGAACGGCTATCGGCAACCAACGCCATAATATTGTTATTCATGGCGGCTACACGCTCTAGCGCATCAATGTGACGACCGGTGATCAACACTTTGGCCCCCTTTTGGGCAAAGGCGAGGGCCGCCGACTTTCCGATCCCGTTACTGCCACCGGTGATCACAACCACTTTATTTTCCATCGTATTTCCTTTAAATGATGAGGGCAGGGCACAAAGAACCGCGCTCCTGCCTAAATTGAAATGTAGCTATGTAAGAGGCTTAGCCTTCAGAGAGTGGACGCAGGAAGATTTGCTCACGCAACACTTGCCAGCGATCGTCTTCAAAGCGGAATTCGATGTTGCACAACAACTTCATTTCCTCGCCGTTCATGCCGCTGTGGATGCGGCTCAAAACACATACCGCACTGTCTCCCAGCACATGGAAATCATGCCAGTCAGCCCAGGTGTTCAGCTGGGTTTTGCCTTCTTCGGCCTGCTTGGCAAAGTGGGCTTTGAACGCCTGTTTGTTATATGTCATCACGCTACCATCAGGCATAACCAGTGTGGTATGGAAATCGTCATGGTAGATAGTATCTAGTGCCTCGATATCAAAATTGGTTGCCCGGTCAATTAGGTGATCCATGGCCGCTCGAATCGCGGCAGGCGTATGAGTTTCTTTGGTATAGGTAGTGTTGGTCATGGGTATTCATCCGTATCGGTTATTCATTACTGTCAGACTTCCCGAACAAAGGGATCAGGTGGCTGACTCGCTGTCGGGAAAATAGTACTTATGATGAATATCGAATAGAACTGGGCTAAAGTGCATAGCATCTATTCCAAAATCGAAAGCATATATGGACCAACTCAGCGCTATGCGTACCTTTGTGCGTGTCATTCAAACCGGCAGTTTTTCATCTGCAGCAAGGGAGCAGAACACCTCCCAAGCGACGATCAGCAAGAAGGTGGCAGCGCTAGAAAACAAACTAGGCGTCAAGTTGCTGATCCGTACCAGTCGGAGCTTGTCTCTCACCCAAGTGGGCGAGGAATACTACGAGAATTGCATTGCGCTGCTGGCAGAAATTGACGAGGTTGAAGCCCGATTACGTTCCAAGGTCAGCACGCCACAGGGAACATTGCGCATTGCCGCCTCAGTCCCATTGGGAAGATTGGTACTGGCGCCGTTAATTGCAGAATTCCTACGGGCCTACCCTGATATCGAAGTCGATATGGTGCTGGAAGAGCGACGTATAGATATGGTCGCCGAGGGAATAGATGTCGCCATCCGCGCCAGCAAACTGGAAGACTCCACCTTAATCGCCAGGCCACTGTTTGCTAATCCGCAACTCTTAGTGGCAGCGCCAGGTTATATCGCGCAATATGGCGAGCCCAAAACACCTGACGACCTCAAGCACCACAACTGCATTGTGTATACCTATAAGAAAACGTTGAACAATTGGCACTTCAAACACAGTGGTGTCGAGAGTTCAGTCTCCGTATCAGGGATATTCCGTAGCAACAGTGGTGAAACAAACCTGGAAATCGCACTGGCCGGTATGGGCATCACCCAATTACCGATATGGATGGTAGACCAACACCTCAAGCGCGGAGAGTTAGTACAGGTGCTTGCCGACTATGAGGCAGATAACATCCCAATCCATGCCATCTACCCGCAAAATCGTTATGTCCCATTGAAAGTCAGGTGCTTTATCGACTTTTTGAAAGAGAAGCTGGAAGGTAGATACCTATAATGGCTTTATTATGCCGCTATGAATTTCAGGCAAAAAAAAGGGCAGTCTACACTGCCCGGGTCAACAACATTACTTGCCTAAAATCAGGGGGGTAGTACCTGGCACACCCAACTTAATCAGGAGAAAAGGCAAACAATAAACCGACTTCAAGGTGTATATCATTGCTAATTCCAAAAAGGCAAACCTCCTTGCCCCGAGTTAAGTGTGCCCCATTCCCTAGATAGGCTCTATTGCGATATTTCACATCAGGAATAACCGAAATGGTAATTGAGAGATCGATCGGATTGTTCTCTCAACGACGACACAAAAACTATTTCAGACAGCCTGAACCGTCTTTGGCACGGATGGTCTCGATCTTTGAGAGCAAGGTCGCTTTGGCCTCCAATGCATCTTGGATGATGCGTTCTATCCGCTCGAGTTTTTCATCTAACACCGACAAAGCTTCAGCGCGTGTCAGATCCTGCGACATGAAGGCATTAAGCAAGGGTTCCACTTCCTTGAGCGTAAATCCGATAGCCTGCGCCTGTTTGATAATACGGAGCCGATTCGGAGAGTCAGCTGAAAACTCCCGGTAAGTCCGACTGCCTGCCGTTCTGGGGGACGACACCAACAAGCCGAGCGATTCGTAATGGCGCACTAATTCTCTAGAAACCCCAGCTTCTTTGCATAATTGTCCGATAAGCATAAACGTCCCCCTTGACTGTGTGGTATACCACACAGTTTACACTGACCGGCATAGATTCAAAACAGGCTCAACAAAGCCATATCAAAATGAGGATTTTCGATGACAACAAAACGATGCTGGTCACTCAAAGACATACCTGACTTAACGGGAAAGACAGCGATTGTCACTGGGGGGAATACCGGCTTAGGTTTTAAAACCACACTAGAGCTGGCCCGCAATGCCGCCAAAGTAGTACTCGCCTGCCGTAACGAGGAAAAAGGGAAGGCAGCCATTAACCGGTTGCGCCAGACACTGCCGGAAGCTGAGTTGGATGTGATTTCGTTGGATCTGACTTGCCGCCAGTCAATTGAAAATTTCGTCCATCAAGTTACCAGCCGGTACAGCCAGCTCGATATCTTGGTGAACAATGCGGGCGTGGTTAATTTAGCCCAGCGACAAACCACACCTGAAGGGTTTGAAATGCACATGGCCACCAACCATCTTGGTCACTTTGCTTTGACCGGAAGACTACTTCCCGCACTGCTTTCTGCTGATCATGCCCGTGTTGTCACCGTCAGCAGCGGGGGGTACAAATACGGTACAATCAATTTCGACGACTTCAATTGGCAACAACGCCCCTATCACCGGGTCAAAGCCTATGGCGACAGTAAACTGGCCAACCTGCTGTTTAGCTATCAGCTACAACGCTACTTCGACAGCATCGGCGCTAATGCAATGTCAGTAGCCGCCCATCCGGGGCTAACGGGTACCGAACGACAGCAAACTATTGGGGTAGGGGGAGTGTTTTCACGCAGCTTAGCTTCTTCTGTCGACAATGGCTGCCGCTCACAACTGCTGGCCGCTACGGCGCCAAATATCAAACCACAAGGGCTCTATGGCCCAAGATATGGCATTTGGGGATCGCCGGCCTTACACAAAGCTTCCCCGAAATACGTCAATGCCGCGCTGGCCCAGCAGCTTTGGGATTTTTCTGAAGATATTACGGGTGTTCGTTTCCCAACCGACGGGCTCGCTTAAGCACCCCGTCCAAAATAGCGTCGCTGATATGGTGGGGAAAATCATCAGGCAAAGATGCACGTACGGTCTCAACGGCCTCAAAGGCACGGTCGCGGAACTCATCCAAGATCTGCTGCATCGCTGCCTCTGAAAACCCTACCGCCCGAGCCGTAGCCAAGAAGTGACGGGGGAACAATGAATACCATTTGTAGTGACGGCCGGATTCACCATACAAACCCATGGCCATCTTGGCTTTTCGCTCCGACACCCCCTTGCCACCCATCACCGGGTAAACAGATAAAATATCGTATAAAGGAGTCAGCCTGAAGGCACCGCCGGGCAATAGGAATACCGAGAAATTCTTGGCATGGCCATCGGTCGCCGCGAGCAGCCAAAACAGGACTTGGGCCCGCATGAATTCACGACGATCGGCATCTGGCTGTTCGGAAGCCAGAAGATAACGCATGATTTCCGCAATACCGGGGCCGCCATCGACCTCGTATTTACGACCCGGCGAGATATTGAGTACCTGGCAAAAATCTTCTTGCGGCAAGCGCATGATCCACTGGCCATCTTTGGATTCACGGCGGTCAAAACGCGAGACTGATAACGCGCGGATATCGGCTACATCCAGCACATCAGCCTCGGCAACAGGCAGCCCGAACGCTTTGGCCAAACGAAGGCACACCAGTTCATTCTCAACACTTTCGGCAAGATCGATGGTATAGGAATGGCTTTGGATCTCGCCAATCGGCAGTTTGATAATATGGGTGGTCGGGGTACTGCCCTGCGGCAGACACCAGGTATTATCTCTGCGCAGCAAGGCGGTTTTTTCCTGGGCGCCAGCCAGGGATATACGAAAGTCGTCTTCCTCGGCAATCATGCCCAGCGGGGCATCACTTTGGTAACCCTTGAGGATGCGTACCAACGCACTGTCATCGAGTGGTTTGCAGCTAATGTGCCGTACATCGCCGGGATTGGTGCCCAACGGGTAGATCTGCAACGCGCCGACACTGTCGAGGCCGATCTTGGCCAGCAAATCAAAGGGCTGACTGGATTTGGCCTGATGGCGGGCCACAATACGTTGGCGGATCTGCATATTGTCCGGCAGCAGGTTATCGAAAAAGTTATAGACTGCCTCGCCATGAAAAGGACGCCGGCCAAGCGGCAGCGACAACGAAATAGGTCGCGCACCGGGGGTATCGAGCCAACTTGGTGAATAGTGAAAGCGGTGGGCACCGGTGGGGGACTGGTGCAGTATGCCCACTTCATAGCCGTTCATCGCCACCATCAAATCAGCCATTTACCATTCCTCTTTCCATTGTTCGGTGTCGGAGCTAGCTTGTTCACCACGCGGGCGGACTTCCAATTCCAGATCGAGCGCCGCAAGCAATTTAAATAAGGTATCAAGCCGGGTGCCTTCCGGTGCATTTTCGAATTTAGATACCGTGTCCTGCCGGATCCCGACTTTTTGCGCGGTATTCGACTGTGATAAGCCTTGTTCTTTGCGGCTTTCTTGCAGTAAATGGCTGAGCTGGGAGGCTGACGTTACTTTCATTGCGCACCTTTCTACATGACAACGTTACACGCGATAACCGGTAAAATCAATTCTACACGG
The DNA here is from genome assembly GCF_003026455.1 of Photobacterium rosenbergii. Lineage (GTDB taxonomy): Bacteria > Pseudomonadota > Gammaproteobacteria > Enterobacterales > Vibrionaceae > Photobacterium > Photobacterium rosenbergii. The sequence continues at coordinate 93,554 of NZ_PYMB01000011.1, read as the reverse complement.
TATAACCGTTAAATCCAGTTTTACACGCTATAACCGTTAGCAGATACAAAACAGGGCAACCCTTTCGGATCGCCCTGCTTTTAACTCTGACACTGAAGTCTAGCGCGTTGGCGATGCTTATTCGGCCAGGTGCTTTTGCAATGTTTCGGCAATCACCTTATCAAGCTCACTCTGGAGCGCTTTTGGCAAACGCTTGAACTCGTAGCTAAAAGCACGGTCTTTGCTGCGTTTGCGAGCGAACGTGTTGGTATCTTCAAATTTCCATAGCTTTTCAATTTTGGCCTTCTTAGCGGCTGGTTTTGCCAACAACTCGTCAGCCGCATGGCGGTAAGCTTTGATCAATGCGGCTTTCACTTCATCAACAGCAAGGCCTGCATCAAGCTCATCTTTATCAACCATTACCTGGGCAATCACATCAGCGAGATCAATACCCTTCGTAGACAGAGACGTTGCTAGTTCTAGCAGTTGCTTGTAGTCCGGATAATTAAGCTCGGATTGATCCGGGAAAACGGCCAGCATTTCGGCAGGGACAGTCGCAGCTTGAATAGCACGCGTTACTTTCGCCGTTGATAGCTTTTGCGACTCAGCAATTTCTTTCTGGTTCAAACCACTATCGCGCAGTACCAGCAAGCGCATACCGACTTCACGCAGGTTGTGCTCACGGGCTGTTTGGATATCAGCTGCCAGTTGGCGGGCATCTTCAGCGCTGATTGGCTCTTCGGTAACCAGTACTTTCAAACCAACATTGCTAAATAACGCCGCAGCCCGGCGGCGAGAACCATCGAGGATCTCGATACGATCCTCAACCTTGCGGCCAATCGCCGGGAAAAATTGCTGCAAACCAATGGTACGGGCAATGTCTGCCACTGACTCTTCGGTCAATGCCTGCTGATCACGACCGTTAGTCACCAGTTCAACGAAAGTTTTGTTAGCCAGATCAGCTGCAGGGATCTCTTGCAGGCTGAAAGTGGCTGTATTGCCCGATGCTAGAGTGAATGTCTGGTTAGCATTGGTTTTCGGTGCTTCAGAGGCCAGTGACGTACCGCTAAAAGTACGGCCAATTGTTTTTCTCTTACTCATCACTTACCTCAGTTTGTACGGATAAATTCAATTCGATCGAACACTGCTTTGGCAAAATCTTCCGCAGCAATACGGGCATTTTTCAACGCTTCGCTACTACCGACATAAGTGGCCGGGTTTGCTGAAATCACAGTGTCGAATGACTCACCACAACGTTCGAAGCCGTCAAGGCGAGGAAGGGCAACATCAAGCATGTCGCCACCAAAAATTTCTTTGGCCAAGCTATGGCACAACTTATGGTCAGCTTTGTTGGCCAACTTCGACATAAAGCCGATATTACCGACAACGCGCAGTTCGGTACCGGATTCCTCAATCATACCCAGTAGCTCAGGCAGGCGGTTGAGGTATTTCAGGGTTGAGTGGAAATCAACCTGGGCCGGTGGGATCGGCGTCATCAGCAGATCAGAACTTGCCAGCGCGTTGGTCAAGAACGGGTCAAGGTGTGGGCCGCTATCGACAAAGATAAAGTCGTAGTCACCAACAAGCTTATCGATCACATTCTCACGCAACACGGCATGGGTTTTCTGGCCTGGTAGATGCTCGGCACACAGTTCGTCCCAGCTTGATGCAATGAATGCATCTTCAATTGAAGCCGGGATCACATCCACACCCGGGACGCCGGATGAAACAACGAATTCATCAAGAAGCTCTTCGCGAGAGACATTCTGCAGCATAGCCTGAGCAGCAGTGGCGTCCACTGAGCCAATAGAATGAGCATGGTTAAGGAACATAGTCGCCGATGACTGAGGATCAAGATCAATCACCAGAATGCGAAGATCTTCCTGCAGCAGGTGAGGGTGGGTGCGTAGGCCATGCGCCAAAGATACGGTACTTACCGTTTTCGATACACCGCCTTTTAGGTTACCGACAAAGACAGTGAAGGCTTGGTCATGCTTGTTGCGGTATTTCGGAACGTCACGATGATGGTAAATATCAACAATGTTCTGGATAGACATGGCGTACTTTTCAGAGCTGCCTGCCTTGCGTTTTTCAAATACGTAGCCAGTTTCTTCCATCTCTCCAACCGTTTTGTCAACGATAGCCTTGGTTAGCTTCGGTAATTTGGCGACAGCGGCTTTGGAGTACACCTGGTAATACGTATCGGAATCGAGTTCTTCTTTTTGCTGTTTAATTTGCTCAGTGAGTGAGCTCAGCATACGTTCTGAGCGCTCAGCGACTCGTGTGATCAGGTGTTGTGGGTCATACATATCGTGCGTTCCTTTAATATGCAGCATTTTAGCCTTAGAGCCATAATGCTGCATATAAGAAAAAAAGTAAATCAAAATCTGTATGATCTGCTTCTATTTTTTTGTTGTACTATTTTGTCTAAACCCGCTGATTGACCTTCACAGACGCTCTGTAACGCGCTGTAAGAGAAGATCTTGGCTTAGTAGGGGATTTTTGCGGGGTCGAGGCTACATTGGTTAGAAACAAAGAGAGAAAGAATTTGATGGCTGCTGTGGGTAAGTGTGTAAATCTTTGATTTTCCACTTATCCACAGTGACTATAAGATCTATTTTTCTATATTAATCTATTAATACTATTGATCTATAAGATCTATAGGAGTTGTAACCAACTGATTTATAAGGTTAAAACAACGCTTATTGATCACATTTCTGGCGTATAAATAACACTTTTCTGGCTGTTATGATCCTTTTTATGGCGTTGATGATCATATATGTGGTGTCATTGATCTTATTTATGGTGTTTGAAGGACAGTTTTCTGGCTTATAGATAACATATTTATGGCTTAATGCATGTGGCGCACCATAATTATGTTATTTATAGGGGGGTAAGCCAGAATTGTGATATCTGTCAGGGTTTAGAAGGCGATAGATAACACATTTATGGCGTCAAAACGCTATGACGCCATAAATATGATCAATACTGGGGGTTGCCACCCATCTCTTTAAGGGCTTCGATTTTGGCTAGCATGTCATTGAATTCGTCAGCTTGGGCACTATCTTGTTGATTCTGAACTTCTTCTAGTTGGCGTTCGGCAATGCTTCGTTCGATTTGTTCGGCAGTGTCGATATGATCAATAGCACGATAGGCATCAGCCAATAGGCGCAGCTCATCAATGCCAAGTTTTTCACCGGATTGCAGCCGTTTCACTTCTAGTTTGCGGATCGTTTCTTTCGCTGCTTGAAGGTTAAGTTCTTGAACCGTACCGGATTCTAGCCAGCGGTAAAGAAACTCGATACCGACAATCTTGCGGCCTTGCTTATATAAGCGGTAGCCTTTCTCGCCTTTATCACTGGTTAAGAACAGCAGCTCTTTACGTGTCTGTGGGTTAGTGGATATCTCATCGATGCTGTCGCGGATGCACCGCTTCATAAACACGCTGTTGTTTTTAAAGGAACTTTTATCAGCTTTGAGCTTTCCTTTTTCATCCAGGATACCGAAGAGACCTTTTAGATCGTCGATATTCTGGACTTTCATCGTAGTGCCTTCGGTCTTGAAACGGCTCAATAGCTCGTATAGACGCTTAGAGTATTCTTTCTTGAGGTTGAAGAAATTCCGGGTGTTGATAAGAGCAAAACCCTGGTTATATTCAATATATTCAGTTCGAAGCTCATCATTGGGGATCATCATCAACTTGCCGTCTTTATAAGTCAGACGTTTGAAGAAAGGAATGTAGTCAAACTCTTCATCACCTTTTTCAGAGACACCGCGGATCCCGACTTTACGCTGTGACAGTCGTTCGGCCACCGGACTAAGGATCGATCCTACATGGCGTGAATCAATTTCAAGCCATTCAGAGAGTTGGCTGCAGGAAAAGGAATAGACAGGGGTATTGTTGAACCAGTCCGGCTCTTTCATATGTGCCATCATCAGGGCAAACAAATCGGCTTCACGGGCGGAGAGATCTTGGCGGCTGAAGACCAGTTGATGGCCCTTTTTGATATGCTTTGGCAGTGCCGGCCCAATCGCGGGATAGTTAGTGTCTTTACTCACGACATGTTCCATAGATGACATTATTCTGGCATTAAATAACAGAATTGTGGCTTATGCAAATTCTACGGTGCCAGGTGCTGAACAGGATCGCAATTCTGGCCAAAACGGGTAAAAGAGTTACTAAACATGTGAAAGTGACACCGTCACGGAACGTTATCGTGTTGAGCTTATTTGTTATTGGTCTTAGAACTTTTCTGTTGGTAGTTATTTATTTTAATCATTGGGGCATTTAAAATTATAGTGCACTAGATTTTTATCATTGTCATCGACTCCCTTTTCCATAACAACCAAATTCCCCACTGCAAACTGTGCTTAGCACATCAGTTAGCGACAACCTAAGTCTGGGCAACCTAGTATTCCGTTATATAACTGCATGTTAGGAACAGTTATCCACACATCCACAGCACTTTTAATAATTACTTTTAATTCTTTATAGAGCTTAAAGAGCTTTATTACTTTAGGTACATAAAAATTCATTAATTACAATCATTTATAAGCAATGAAAAGGAGTAAAGCCCGATAGGAGAGGAGTGTAACCATATTGAATAGGAGCCAAACCCGATGAAAAAGGGAGTAGAACCCGATACTAATAGGAGCATAACCATATCGGAAAGGGAGTAAAACCAGATCACCGCCTGCACCTATGCACATAAAGGCACCGATAGGGATAAAAAAACGCTGTGAAGGGGAGTGCTTGTCCGCAAGAAGAGGAGTTAAAATATAGGTAGCTCCTATTTTTAAACGGCAGCTGACTGACCGTAATATGTCTGTTCGCGAGAACCCCACTATGAACAAAAAGCCAAAGCACCTGAGCAAAATTCCCGACTCGCTGGTGATCCCCAATAAGTTCCTTCGCGGACGGCAGGACTATACCCGATACCAACGCTGTATGACGGCTCTGGTGATGCTGGGCATGCAGCAGGAGCGCAACCGACTGTACGAGGTTGACCCGGTCGGCAAGCCGCTAACAAAAACGATGACATCCGCCCAGGCCAGGGAGCACTACAACAACTATATCCCCTCAGAGCAGATGGAAGTAAACCGCTACCATACCTTTGACTACGAAACGGTGTTGTCTTTCCTTGGGGTCAAACCGACCTCATTCCATAAAACCCTGAAACGCTCGTGCCAGGCTATCACCAACAAAGTGGTGATGCTGGAAGATCACAACGGCAAGGATTCTTTCGTGTCGTTCGTGCCGGTGCCTTTTGCCGAATACAAAAATAAGAAGCTGACGCTCGGTGTGCTTGATACAGCGGTACCGATTTTCATGGAACATTCCAGGGGGTTTTCGGTGGTTGACCTCAAGATCTGGACCAAGCTCTCCAGCCCCCATGCTATCCGCCTGCTAGAGTTGGTCAGCAGGGATAAGAACCGCACTGAATTTACCATGGAGATCGAAGAGTTCAGGCGCTTGTTCGGTGTCGATTTCAAGGTCTACGACGACCCACAAGAAGCGATGCAGGCAGGGGCAAAGATTGGCGACTACATCAAGGTTCGCGACCCGAACGAGCCGAAATGGAACCGGATCAGAATTTATCCGTCGATCAAAGATCTGCGCAATAATGTCCTGACGCCGTCATTTACCCAATTGCTAAATGAATCTGGCGGGGTGTGGACCGCAACAGATAGCGAAGGGTTGGGCCACGAGTTACTCTCAGGCCGGCACAAAGCAGGCCGTGGCCGCCCGGTCACCCACATCCGCTTCTGTTTGAAATACAACTCTGCCAATGCATGCGAACAAGCTCTCGCAGCCCAGCCTGAGCTGACAGCGGGCTATGACGGGTTAGATATCGATAAGTTCTGCAAGGAAATTTTGGTCCAGCTCAAGCAGAACGGTGTTATTAACGCAAAAAGTGACGTCGATGACATTAAGAAAACCATATACGCAGGCTTGCAACATGTCGTCGAGGAGAGTGCCGCCATCGCACAAGCAAAACAGAGGGCGATGGAGCAGGATGCGGGGCTTTCCAGCGGAATAACCCAAGAAGAGATTGGTGTGATCAGTACATACAAGAAACTAATGGCACTGAATATTGATAACATCAGTGAAATGTCTGAGCTTATTAGCCTCGATGAACTCCATCAGCTATCGATCAATGTCAGCCTGCTCAAGGATTTTGGTATTAGCCTAAGCGATGAGTTCTATACGCGTCTGACCTGCCTAGCTTTGCATAAAACTGGGCATATTGGCGATCAATAACAGGCTTTCAGTGGCGAGAGAAATACCTTTTTTATATTTAGTGGTCAATCTTATCTGAATATCGATGATGAATGACTTTAAACTCAGGAATAGACTTGGTGAAAGCCCTAACGATGTCTGGGTCAAAATGCTGACCTGATTCGGCAACAATGTAAGCCACGGCCTCCTCGAAGGCCCAGGCTTTCTTGTAATGGCGCTCACTCGTCAAGGCATCAAACACATCAGCAATGGCGACAACCCTAGATGCCAACGGAATGTCATTACCGCTAAGCTGATTTGGGTATCCGGTTCCATCCCACTTTTCATGATGGGCAATGGCGATATCACGCGCCATTTTCAATAAGGTGCTATTGTGATGGCCAATAATATCGGCCCCGAATTGCGGGTGTTTTCGCATTATAACCCACTCTTCTGCAGTTAATTTTCCTTTTTTATTCAAAATCGCATCGGGTACACCAATCTTGCCGATATCATGCATAGGCGCAGCGGTGAAGATAAGTTCTTGCCATTCTTTGCTCATCTTCAGTTTATTGGCAAGGATCTTGGTATAGAAACTCATTCGAATAATATGTAAGGCCGTTTCATTGTCTTTGAATTCTGCCGCATGGCCTAGACGGCGAATCACTTCATAACGCGACTCTCGCAGACTGTCATTGGCTTTTTTTCCAAAATATAGGGTAAAAAGGGTGGAAGGTAAGGTGAAGAAGGCCATCAGGATGAAAATAAGCATCACACCATGTTGTTTATCTTGCTGCAAAATCAAACCTATCACAGCGGCACTGAGTATCAGGGTAATCGTAAAACTGACCAATACCCTATAAGCAAAATCTCCATTTCCAAATGACAACTTATGTATATCTGAAGTTATATAGCGCGAGAGCGTTTGATAAATAGAAAACAACGTTAACAGCAACATGGCGAATAAAGCGCTAAACAGTGTTGTATGCAAGCCAAGGTCGTTGCCGAAAGTAAGCAAGGGTGGAGCGCCAACCGAGTAGTACACGACTCCCCCTATAAGTAGTAATACCGATAGGCTGAGTTTTTTCAATATTGCTATTCCTTTGAAATATAATTTATTAATCAAACAATTAATAATCTTAATTAGACCTTTAACCAGAGCATCTGGATATTAATTATTCAAATAGATCGTCTGTGCCGATAAACCCCAAAACGATAGGTTTAATCATGGACTTATTAGGACACCCAATAATCGATAGCTACTAACGTTTTTCTACTTCCTTTTTACAGCAAAGCAGGTTGCTAACAAAGTTACAAAAAGAGGCACACGTCATAAAAACAACAAATAATAGACACTGACTATTAAGTGCAATATTACATTGTCATCAGCTGAAATGGTGAAAACAAACTGAGCCAAAAGGAAGGCAACTACATTCAAGTAGTTATCCAATGAAAAGAAAAATGCTGTTACTATGGCACCTGTTTGCAATGTCTCATACCGTATAAGAGACAGAGACCTTTTTGGAGAGCGAGTCATGCCAAGAGTGAGCCAGGCGGTTGCAGCCGAAACACGACGAAAAATTATCAACGTTTCGTTTGAAATCGCGATGAACGAGGGCTTTGAAAAATTAACTTTTGGTACCATAGCCAAAAAGGCGGGGATCACCCGTTCGGGCATCAACGCGCACTTTAAACATAAAGCCGATCTCATCGATGTTTTGATCCCGATGTTCGTCGAAATCATTGATAAGCCACTTATCTATACCTCTCCAGACGCTTTCTTTACTTCGTGGGTCTATGCCATTCACCATGATCAAGACTTCGTAAAAGCCATTAGTCATTCAGGGGCCATCATATCGCCTCAGCGAGGTGTCAAAGGGCTATTCGAGAAGATTGCAGGCGATCCTGCAGAAGTTGAACGCTGCATTTATATGAGTATTGGTTATGCGGTTGTGAATCTCGCAGAGAATGAATGATCGAAAGTAAACTTAACGCTACACACAAACGCATCATGCCATGTCTTAATTATTGGAATAACGGACGATTTTTGTTGGCTACCTTTAGGCTAGATACACAGCGAGAGGTACAAAATGAAGAAAATCATTCTAGTAGCAGCAGCCTTGTTCCTGTTTGGTTGCGGGTCCACCACGCACCTGACTTGGGATGATCCCAAAGTAACCTTAGCTCAAACCCCGTCAGGTTATGAACTGGTAAGGTCAGGGCCTTAGTGATTGCCCATGTGCGGGACAGCATGCTCCGCAAACCCTGGGTTAAAACGATAACAATACATAAAAAAGAGCCCGCACACAGCGGGCAAAGGTACATTGCCATTACATAGCGTTGGTTAGCAGATTCCGGACATGGCGCCCTAATAATACTTTTGAATGTAAAAGTAAAATATTACTTTAGCAAATAAACCTCGCACTATAAAGTACACTGTCCGTCATAATGGGTGTTAAAGACGCTTGTTTCGCCCCAGCGAGGTTCATCATGACCATCTTCTATTTTGCCGTGTTTTTATTTTCTGCATGATGATTAGGGCTATTTTCTTTCTCGGCCTCATCATTGTGCTTATCGCTAGACAGACATACAGGCAGGATCCTCGCCAACAGATCATATCGATTGGTTTTAGCCAGTATTCGCACAACAATCTCCAAAGCTCCATCTTTTTTATGGTCCAAAACCTTGTCCCTATAGGCTATTTAAAAAATGACAGCTGTTGTTTTTGCTTCTCCGCCAACACCGACAAGGCTTGTGCTGCAGAGGCAGACTGATTAATACCGGCGATATTGTCGTTAATGATATCGAGCGCTGAGGTTATGTTTGAATTGATATGCTCAGTAACCATGGATTGCTCTTCAGAGGCCGCGGCAACTTGCGCATTGATGGTACTGATGCTTTCAACGGATGCAGTAATGCCGGTAATTAGCTCACTGGCCTTGGCCATCATCGTTTTGTTTTGGTCTAGTTTCTCAAGGCTAGCCAGCATGCTTTCATTGGCGATGTGGGCTTTGGTCTGCAAGCTTTCTATTATGGCCTGGATCTGTTCTGTAGATTGCTGTGTTCGCCCAGCAAGCGTACGTACCTCATCGGCAACAACCGCAAAACCACGCCCTTGCTCGCCGGCCCGTGCCGCCTCGATGGCAGCATTAAGCGCCAACAAATTCGTCTGTTCCGAAATACCCTCGATAACATTGATAACCTGGCCAATTTCTTCTGACTGTTTGGCAAGGGCAGTGATAAGTGTTGCGGTTTCGCCAAGCTCACCGTTCAACAAATCCGTAGCAACCTCACTGTCTTGAAACGCCCTGAGCCCTCGCTCTGATAAATGAGCAGCCTGCTTCGTCGAGCAATCGGCACTGGTCGCACTGGTGGCAACCTCACTAGCGGCGCTGGAGAGCTGGTTGATGGCAGAGGCAATAGAGTCAATCTGAGACTTCTGTGTTTCTGCATTCGACTCGGCGGCAGAGGTGATGGTGGCCAACTCTTTGGTGGCACCGTCAGCGGTAGCGCCAATCTCGGTCAACGAGCAGGCTATCGTATTTAACCGGGCGGTTGTCTTGTTCAGGCTTTTGGCCAAACTGCCAATTTCATTACTACCGACATCCGGAATATGGGTGGTCATATCCCCTTCGGCAATCCGAATGACAGCCGTCTCGATCTCCTTGATTTTGCCCACTATCAACCGGGCAACATATAGCGGAACGAAAATCGCGAGCAGGAAGATACTCACGACAATCAACAATCCTTGGACTTGTGCACTGCTTGCCTGGTTGGCATTGAACCTGTTGACGGCCGCTTTGACATCATTTTGATGCTGCTGTTGAAAGGCTTGAACCAGTCTGCTCGCTTCAGATAGAGACTTTGCCTCTTTGACGTTTATGACCAGTTGCTGTGTGTGCCGCTCAGATTGTTTTATCGCTCGAAAGGCTTGCGCCGAAATACCGCTGAGATCGGCAATGGTGTAAACCAGACACACAAAGAAGAGCAACCCTACAGCGACTGTCGGCACTGATATTTGTTTTTTGATAGACCAATTTTCCATTATTTTTGTCATGACCTTTCCTGTCCCGTGCATCAAAAATAAAAAAGGCGGTCATAAGACCGCCAAAACATAGCTAACAGTTTTTGCTTACTTCACAGAAGCAATGGCTTCCATAATTTTTGCTTCTTCGTCAGTACCTACAACGCCTTCGTGGGTGTAAACAACAGTACCGGCAGCATCAAGTACAGCAACCACGGCGCCTTTCTTCTGCATACCCAACTCTTTGGCAATCACACCTTTGCTGTCCATGATGTAAAGGTTAGATTCATCGGCAACAGCCGCTTTTTTGAATTCACCTTTGATGAACATGCCTGCACCCATTGGCGCGTCTTTGGCATTGATGATACGGCACATACGAATATCGCCCGCTTCCTGGATCTTGGTTGACGTCTCGTGGTGCATGTCGTTTGACTCGCCATGACCCGCATTTGCCACAAAGTAAACCGCTTGGCCTTCTAGTTCGTCTGAACCCCACGCCTCAAAGCTGCCAGATGCTGTCGCAACGCCACCTTTAACAATTTCGAACTCTGGTAGTTTCTGGCCTACAACGATATTGGACATAATCTAAATTCCTTTAATAGTGTTTCGGTGTCTTGGTGCTTATAGTGCGGCAGGAAGAAAACAAAAAAATAGACATTGCGCACCTTTGATAAATAGCGGGCGGCGTTTGTTAAATATCGTAATAACACCCATGCACCTAAAAAAAGCCCCTCAAAAGAGGGGCTGTTGTTATCGGTCTTCTACATCTTCAGGTATTGCTACCCATTTGTTATAGGGGCAGGTATTCCTTCTCATGACGCCCCTTAGTTCGACATAGCAGCCACACGCCCGGCATATCCCCTGAATCAGTTTCTCACACCCTTCACATATCGACATTCGCTCCTGGTATGTTGAGGGGTCTACCTTCAGTTCATCGTCAATATGCTTGATCTTCTGTTCAAGGTTCGCTGCAAACTCAGCATCTATTTTTGCCATGATGCAGGCTTTGCACTCGCGTAGGCTGCTTGTCATATTACTTAACCTGCAGTGTGATTACGGCACAGGCTGGAACAGTCAGTTTGATGCCTTGATCAGTGATTTCGAAGTCTGTGAAATCGGCAGGAACGACATTTTCAGGGTTTTCAAACGTGTTATGCGCGTCAGGCGCACCCACTAGGATAGTAGCTGTAACGTTTTCTGGCTTAAGCTCTGCGAACTCGACAACAAGCTCATGAGCATTAGTCATAGACGTGTTGTTTAGCGTAGTGGTGATAACGCCTTTACGCGTACGAGAGGTAGACTCGAATAGGTCAGCAACTTGAGCGCCTTCAACACCAATCTTCTCAACGCCTTCTAGACGAGATTCGATTAGAGAAGCGTTCTTGTGCGGCTTCATCATGTTGAACACATGGTATGTCGGGGTAGTGATCATCTTGTCACCTTCCGTCAAAATCATTGCTTGAAGAACGTTAACCGTTTGAGCAATGTTAGCCATGTCGATCTTGTCTGAGTGCTTGTTGAAGATGTTCAAAGTCATTGCTGCAACTTGAGCACAACGCATTGCGTTTTGTTGGTACAGGAAGAATGGGCTTGTGCCGTCTTCAGTCTGGTACCAAGCACCCCACTCATCAACCATCAGCTTAACTTCACCTTCTGGATCGTACTTGCGCATGATTTCAGAGTGCTTGATGACTAACTCTTCAATGTGAGCCGCGCTTTCTAGGGTACGGTAGTACTCGCCGCCGTCGAAGTCAGTCGCATAACCACGAGGGTGCTCCATTTTAGGGAAGCAGTAGTAGTGAAGAGCAAGACCAGTAACGTTAGAACCCGTCATGTGGTAGTAGTCATCGATCTCATCACGACCATCATGGTTAGTCATAAGACCTTTCATTACTCTCTCTGTCCAATCGTAGTCACCACGGTTAGGGCCAGAAGCGATACGGCGGAAAGGTGCATTCCAGTTGTAAGTACGCGCAAAGTTGTTGTAACGGCGGAACTCAGAAGCGTAGTGCTCTGGGTTCATGTGACCGCCACAACCCCACATTTCGTTGCCGATCCCGACATAGTCCAGCTCAAACGGTTCTTCGCGGCCATTGGCTTTGCGTTGAAGTACCAGTTCGGAATCCACTTCGCCTGTCATGTACTCGACCCACTCTTGCATCTCGCGCACAGAGGCAGAGCCCATGTTAAGGTTCACGTAAGACTTACAATCAAGCTGTTCACACAGTTCGAAGAATTCATGGGTACCAAAGTGATTAGACTCAAGCACACCACCCCATAGTGAGTTGATCACAGGCTTGCGCTGCTCAAGAGGGCCCACGCCTTCTTTCCAGTGATAGTCTTCAGCAAAACAACCACCCGGCCAGCGAAGAACAGGGATCTCTAGTTCCTGTAGCGCTTCAACCACGTCGGTACGCATACCGTTAACGTTAGGAATGTCTGAGTCTTTGCCAACAAAAATACCTTCGTAGATACAGCGCCCCAGGTGCTCTGCGAAGTGGCCATAGATGTCCTCAGAGATCTGATTTAGCTTTTTATTTTCATTAATGATTAATTTTTTCATCGTGCTTGTCCTAAGCGGGATCTAATGTCGAGGCTCACTTTGCGCCTGAGTGCCAAAACAGACAATTACGATATTTAACAAACACCATCCGCTATTTGCTTAATGTGTTTACTGTCTCATTTCGACAGATTTCTATGTTGTACCTTGTCGGCAAATTAACTGACGGTGAATAAGAATGAAGCCTGCTGACAAAAAATATCTGATTGGTTTGGACTTCGGTTCAGACTCTGTGCGCGCAGTTATCGTGAGTGCACAAAATGGCAAGGAAAAGGGAAGCGGTGTCGCTTTCTACAAACAGTGGATGAACGGTGCCTTTTCAGACCCATCCAAGTCGATGTTCCGTCAACACCCATCCGATTACATCAATGCAATGACCAAAGCTATCCAGGATGCGATAGCTGATTCGGAAGAGGGGATCGCGAAAAAAATTGTCGGGATCGGGGTGGATACAACCGGCTCTACGCCGGCTCCTGTTGATGCCAATGGCGAAGTGCTGGCACTCAAACCTGAGTTCTGGGAAAACCCCAACGCGATGTTCATTCTATGGAAAGACCACACCTCTGTGGAAATGGCAGATCGCATCAACAAGCTTGCCGCTTCGGACGAGTTCGAAGACTACACCAAGTATGTTGGCGGTATTTACTCTTCTGAATGGTACTGGTCAAAGGCCGCGTACATTGCAGAACAAGATAACGAGATACACAAGCACACCCATAGTTGGGTAGAGCTATGTGACTGGATCCCGGCATTACTTACCGACACCACACACCCTAACAAAATCAAGCGGGGGATCTGCGGGGCTGGCCACAAAGCGCTGTGGCACGAAAGCTGGGGCGGCCTTCCATCCCAAGAGTTTTTAACCGCGATTTCACCGACACTGGAAGGAATGCGCTCTAAGTATTCCAAGACGGTGCACACATCTGACGAGAAAGCCGGCACACTAACCGAAGAGTGGGCGACAAAACTGGGCTTGAACCAAGGTATTGCCGTTGCTGTCGGTGAATTCGACTGTCACATGGGCGCTGTCGGTGCTGGTGCAGGCGAAAACGATCTAGTGAAAGTCGTCGGCACCTCCACTTGTGACATCCTCATGGTTGATGCCGAAGAGTTGGGCAAGCAAACCATCAACGGTATCTGCGGTCAGGTGAACGGTAGCTCCCTGCCGGGCCTGGTTGCGCTAGAAGCCGGCCAGTCTGCTTTCGGTGATATCTACGCCTGGTACAAGCGTCTGCTGTCCTGGCCGCTGCAGCAATGGCGTGATCAGAACCCTGAAGACAAACAGGTATGTAAAGATATTGAGGAAAGCATTTTCCCAATGCTGACCACTGCCGTCGGCTACAACGACAACAGTGAAGGTGCTATCGCACTGGATTGGCACAATGGCCGCCGTACCCCTAATGCGAACCAGCGACTAACTGGCGCTATCGCCAACCTCAACTTGGGCTCTGATGCGCCCGAGCTATACCACGCCCTTGTTGAGTCCACAGCTTTTGGCGCGAAGTCAATCACCGAGTGCTTCCAGGCCCAAGGCGTAGATATCAAACGTGTTATCGCCATTGGCGGTATCTCCAAAAAGTCACCACTTGTTATGCAGACAATGAGTGACTGTTTGAACCTCAGAATTTCCGTTGTTGAGTCTGATCAGTGCTGTGCAATTGGTGCCGCCATCTTCGGGGCAGTCGCAGCAGGTCTATTCACTAACGCTCAAGAAGCACAGAAGGTGATGTCTAGCCCGGTGTGTCAGGTATACAGCCCAAGACCCCAGGAATCTGAGATCTACCAGAAACGCTTCGAAGCTTACCAAACTCTTGGTCAGTCAATCGAGAACCTCATTATGTCTGGCGTTAAAGGGGAAATGTAATGTTAGAGCAACTCAAGAAAGAGGTATACGAAGCCAACATGCTGCTGCAAAAGCACAACCTGGTGACTTTTACCTGGGGCAATGTGTCTGGCATCGACCGCGAGCAAGGACTGGTGGTGATCAAACCAAGCGGGGTCCCTTATGAAGAGCTCAGCCCGGAGAACATGGTGGTGGTCAACCTTGAGGGTAAGGTGATGGGTGATGGCCTCAACCCATCTTCTGATACCGCAACCCACCTCGCCCTGTACAAGGAATACCCGAATATCGCCGGGGTGGTTCACACCCACTCACCAAAGGCGACGGCATGGGCGCAAGCCGGTTGTGATATTCCGGCCCTGGGGACCACTCATGCAGACTACTTCTACGGAAACATTCCATGCACACGCGCGCTAACACGAGAAGAGCTAAAAGGCGAGTACGAGTTAAATACCGGCAAGGTAATCATCGAAACCATTGGTTTAATCGATCCAATGGTGATACCGGGAATTATCGTACGTGAACACGCCCCCTTTACGTGGGGAACGTCGCCGAAAAATGCAGTACACAACGCCGTCGTGCTGGAAGAGATCGCCAAGATGGCGACGGAAACCATCATGATCAACCAACGTATCACCCGCATCCCACAAGAGTTGCTAGACAAGCACTACATGCGCAAACACGGCAAAGACGCCTATTACGGGCAGAAGTAAAGGTAAAACAATGAAAGCATTTAACAAGAAAATCTGGTTTGTAACCGGTTCACAGCACCTGTATGGCCCGAAGGTACTCGAAGAAGTAGACGCCAACTCAAACAATATCGTTGCAGGCCTCAACCGCAAAGAGCAAATCTCAGCAGAAATTGTCTACATGGGGACAGCCAAAGGGGCAGGGGAGATCCTCGATATTGTGCAAAAAGCCAATAACGATCCTGAATGTGCCGGGATCATTACCTGGATGCATACCTTCAGCCCGGCAAAAATGTGGATTGCGGGCCTGAGCCAGTTGAACAAACCTTTTGCTCACCTGCACACCCAGTTCAATGCGGGTTTGCCTTGGGACAGCATCAACATGAACTTCATGAACACCAACCAGAGCGCACACGGCTGCCGCGAGTTTGGTTTCATCGGGGCGGCGATGGAGTTAGACCGCAAGGTGATCGTCGGTCACTGGCAAGACGGTGAAGTGCACAAGGAGCTGGATGATTGGATCCGCGCAGCGATGGGGTGGGCCGAAGCGCAAACCCTACGCGTTGCCCGCTTTGGCGACAACATGCGTAATGTGGCGGTGACGGATGGCAACAAAGTCTCGGCTCAAATCCAGTTCGGTTTCGAAGTCCATGGTTACGGTGTTGGCGAGCTGGTTAAGTTCATTGACAAGGTCGAAGACAAAGACGTGGATGTGCTGCTCGACGTCTACCACACCCAGTACGATGTGGTGATTGGCGATTTGGCGAGCGAAGAGGAAACCAACGAACTACTGCGCAAAGAAGCCCGCCTTGAGTTGGGTATGAAGGCCTTTCTTGAAGACAAAGGCTGCATGGCCTACACCAACTGCTTTGAAGATCTGACCGGTATGTCTGGCCTGCCAGGACTAGCAACCCAGCGCCTGATGGAGCAGGGCTACGGTTACGGCGGCGAAGGTGACTGGAAAACCGCGGCATTCACCCGCATCATGAAAGTGATGGCAACGGGTCTGGCGGGCGGTACGTCTTTCATGGAAGACTACACCTACAATTTCGCCGATGTTGATCAGGTACTGGGTGCCCACATGCTGGAAGTGTGCCCGACCATTGCCAACAAGAAGCCGACTATCGAGATCCACCGTCACACCATCGGTTGTAACGTGCTTGTGCCTCGTATGCTTTTCACCGGAAAAGAAGGCTACGGTATCAACATTTCGGTGATCGACCTTGGCCCGCGCTTCCGCATGATCATGAACGAGGTTGAGGCGGTCCGCCCAGAGAAAGAGATGCCGCACCTACCGGTTGCCAGCACGCTATGGGAGCCGCTACCAAGCCTTAAGGTTGCTGCCGGCGCCTGGATCCATGCCGGTGGTGCTCACCACACCACGTTCTCACAGGCGGTAACGCCGGAAATGATGTATGACTTCGCAACCATTGCCGGTATCGAGATTGTGAACATCAACGAAAACACCCAAATCCAATCGTTCAAACAAGAGCTCAGCCACAACGCGCTATACTACCGTCTGAACAAATAAGCCCTTAATAATAAGCCCCGCACTGCGGGGCTTCTAAAGTCTACTGTCCTTCACGTGTTATCGCACCAGTAAACCGAGCTGAGGGTAAGGTCTGATTACTTGTCATTACTGAGGGAACATGACGGGATAAATACCAACCGATTCTGTCATGCTCCTATATTCTAGTGCTCAAGTTACGCGCTTGCCTCACACGTCGATATTCACGACTGTAATTTTTTAATCCTAAGCTCTCTAGTGTTGAGCTTTTCTTCCTTCCAGATGTTTTTAATCGTGCCGATACTCACGATGATGTCGTGTTGATTTAACTCCTTCAATAATTGCATTAATGTCGCATGAGGGTTCAGCAGCGTCAGTTCGATAATCTTGTCTTCTTTAATTTAAGCACTAAATTGTGTGTTCTATTGTCCCCCCCTTTTCAAAACTCTAAATAACGAAAAGATTAGTTAAAATTCACACGCAAGCTAGATCAACTACTAGAACTATGGAAGCCCAAGAAAAAAACTGTAAAAGCTTACAAGTAACGCGTTAACGCAATGGAAGGTGGACAATGGTTATCACGACTGCTCTATATCTGACACAGCCTCTCGGTGCGAAGGAAACCAGTAGTCAATTAAACTTAAGAAACTATAATGCACAAGTCGGAGAGTTACTCATTAAAGTTAAAACCATAAACAAAGTTATAGGACTCCGTATGACTACTCGATACTAACGACTTTACCGCGTAGGTAAGACCTGCGTTGTACCTGATTTGATCAGCGATACCAGTATTAATCGAACCCTAACATTGTCCGGACAATTGTTTTTAACTCCAATTGGATTACGCTTGCTCCCATGCCTGTAAAGTCTCCTAATAATTTATAAGCTTTAGAATATGCAACAACAACGTCAATGTCAGTTATTACTCTTTTTGTACCTAGTTCTGACGTAAGAAAACCTGATATTCGTTGAGAATGGGCTCTTGAGGGTAAAAAAACACACGGGAGATCAGCTTTAGCAGGGAACATGTCTGAAATTCCCAACCTATCTAAGTGCCTTTGCTCTATAATATGGTGCGCATGCCAACCTTTCAACGCCCCATTGGCATGTTTTGAGACACGATACTTATTCAACGCTTCGTAGGAACCTATAATTAAATCGGAATCTGTTCGGTAAATTGGCTGTTTTTTTTTCGTAGTCCAAATAATTTTTTTATTTATTTTATTAAGAATGCTTCTTAAGGTAAACTTTACTTTAGATCGTATCAGTCGCTCAACTCCAGACAACCGATTTCCACCATTATTTTTGGGGATTTTGGGAAACCTAGAAGGTCTCACCCCGTTAATTTCTCCATTTTCATCAATATCAAAAGGTAAGGGATTGATTACGTCTTTAGTATTCTTTAACAGTTTTATAAGTGAATCTGCTGTATCTAACGTATACCCATCATTAAGATAATTTTTCATTCCAGAAAAAATTCGAGGCGTGGATATGTCTGTATATCGAGATGGCACAATGATTCCACCTCTACCTTTATAAAAGGTTATTACTTGTGGATTATACCCATCATTCGAATTTTCGTTTATAAACTTAATTTTCGTCACTTCACTCAGTGCTTCTTCTTTACTTTCAAAAATTTTTTGAGTCACTAGCATAACATAACCCTTCGTCTCTGATAATTCATAATTAGCTATTTCTTCTTCGTGTAGTATACCATTACCTCGCCATATTAAAGTCCATGACTTAAGTACAATAGTATAGCTAATGCTCGTAACAACATTATCTATATACCTAGGATTTAGAAGAGGATTTTCCGCACCATAATACAATATAACTGGTAATTTATTCTTATGAAAATCAGGTTTAAAGTTATTTTTAGTCTCTATATTTTTTTTAGCCTTAAGAATATCTATCAATTGGTTACGAGCACTAGTGGATAACTCACACTTAAACAAACGCCCAAGACTATTATTAAGATTAGTAATTACTTTAAAAAGATTATTTGCTTCAACTTTGCTAGTAGAAAGAAAAATATTTATTAACTTAACATAACGATTAACGATGGCTACATTATCATCTTTATGAATAGGGAGTTTCAATAATGATAGTAATTTATTAGAAACTCGATCATAACCCTTTGCTTCTTTATAGGCTCTTTGACAATATCTAGATCGGCACATATATAGCCCATCAATCTGTAGAATCTATGTCAGAAAATAAAAAGTCTTGATTGTGTAAAATTGAAACCTTGATTGGTGCCGATTCTTCAAGCGGTGGTATTTCGCTTAATATACAATCTCCACAAACAGGTTCTATATGTGTTCCATCTGTAGGTGAGTATACATGTGTTTTACTTAGTAAACCAAAACGAATGTTTCTTGTACCTTCGTATTCCTTTAGGAATTTTCTTGTTGTAGCCTCATCATAAGCACAATAACCCGGTATAATAATTTGATTGCCACTAATAAAAGCGTCTTCAGTAGAAAAAATTTCTTCCCAGTTATTCTTCAATTCATTTGGTTCATCAATATCTTCCATTAATTCTTCAATCATTCTAGAAAATGTTACCCCGTCAGCTAACTTTGAAATGTACTCTAAATATTTTCCGATATAAAAAAGTCGATGACATTTTAAATGACTTATTACTCGATCTATTACAAACTCTGCATGTCGTGCTCTTTCAAGAGTATCACGATCTTCTTCTGCTGGGTGAAGCAGTGGACGTACAGAACCGCCAACAAGTGTTAAAAAACCACCCAGCCTTCGAAAAGTTTCAGTAAAATCTGAAGAATCTAATACGTTGTTAGATTTTTCCGTTTCTTCTACACCAAACCACAAAGGCCTAAGAGCCGACTCTAAAGATAAAGCTAAAGTCAGATATAATTTGTTATCCAAAGGAGTTTCTTTTTTGTATATGGCATAGTAAAAGTTTAAAGTTGTAAAAATTAGGCCCAATTTGTTATTTGTCGCATCATTAAGTCCATTCCCCGGAAGATTTGCATCAAAGGACGATGCAGGGTCATTTGCATCAAAGCCGGCTAACTCTTTTACATTGAATATGTTTGGTTCTTCAAACAAGTAGTGCAAAGCGATTTTGGAAATTTTTTCGATATCCTCAAAAGCTGTCCTGTTTTCGAAGTCTACGAGTGACTCCAAGGCTTCGTGTAATTCAAAGAGCAGGCGAGAATCTTGTAAATATTTCTCAAGGAACGACGCATTAGATTGAACAAACTTCCTAGTGAAAGGCATATCATTTATTTCAAAAATAAGTGAAGGCCTAATTTTTTCTAAAGAGAATTCCACACAAAACTTTTTGGCGAGAGCGTACACTTTTAAATCCAACGAACGATCTCGATAAGGGTTACGCAGAAGCCTAGAGCGACCATTTACCTCTGACGTTTCAATGGTTTCTTTAACCTCAACCCTCTGAAGTGAGCGAAGTGCCTCAGAAGACTTTTGGGTACTGTCGCGTACTTTTTCTGTACTAGAAGACGAATTCTTTTCTAGAGATTCAGAAATAGAACCACTTAAATTTAAACCTAATTCGGCCTTTTTAATGGGAATTGATATAGAGCCTCCACCTGATACATTCCAGTTTTTTATTCTTGCTGATGAGCGAGTTATATTTATAACATCCCTATCAACTATCTGACTTTCTGATGAGTCATTTTCTTCGACTTCATCCAGAGATGTCCGCTCAAAGTATTTTCGTTGTGATGTTTCTATTGAAATACGCAATTGTTCTCCGGGTGAGAGGGATATCGTTGTAGCAAGCGCTGAACGAAACAGAGATTGAAACCACCATTTCTGACTAAATTCTAGGTCTAAAGCTAATACAGACGAAAATGAGACTGTATTTAGTGAAAAACAACCATTATTGTAAACTGATGGGGCAACCTCTCCACCTTCAGGTGCAGAGAAATATAAAGGTAAAATTGGAACTGGACGCCTAAAATTAATTATAGCTTCTGGTTGTAGAACTTCAGATGGTCCTTTACAAGTAGAGTTGTCAAAACTAGCGGGATCACAAGGTAGCGGCGGAGTCTTAGGAGTACGACACGTTTCCTGTATTCGAGTTAATACCTCAATTAATTCATATTGC
This sequence comes from Photobacterium rosenbergii, assembly GCF_003026455.1. Classification (GTDB taxonomy): domain Bacteria; phylum Pseudomonadota; class Gammaproteobacteria; order Enterobacterales; family Vibrionaceae; genus Photobacterium; species Photobacterium rosenbergii. The sequence continues at coordinate 72,633 of NZ_PYMB01000011.1, read as the reverse complement.
TTCTTACCTCTTGACTTTTTATATAATTTAGATTTATCGTTAATCATATTAACACTTCCCATTATAAACTCAGATTAAATGAACTGGCTAATATCACACATAAAATAATTTTAAGTTTAGTAGTTGATAATCATATTTCAATTAGCTGGGCTTTGTTTCCTAAATCAGGGAGCTAAATCATCAGCCTACGATCTGATCAGCTAAGTTCATTCAAATACTTTGACCAATGGCCAAACCTTGCTACAAAACCACCAATTGGAAACACTATAACCGAGCTTTAATCAATCGCGGTTCACTGACATTTTGGATTGATGAAGAAGTTATTCAGCTATGGAAACAAATCAAGCAAGGCAAACGGGGAAGACCTAGTTTGTTTAGTGATTTAGCGATTACGACAGTTCTCATGGTTAAACAGGTATTTTCAATGCTGTTAAGAGGTCAGCAAGGACTCATCAACTCTGTTCTTAAACTCGCTCAACTGCCTTTGTCATGCCCTCATTATTCATGCATTAGTAAGCGAGCTAAAATGGTTAACTCGCTTTCAAAGCAAAGACTAAAGAGACAATCCAGCATATCGCTATTGATGCTACAGGGCTAAAAGTCTAAGGTGAGGGCGAGTGGAAAGTTAAAAAGCATGGCACTGATGGAAAACGCCGGATCTGGCTAAAGCTACATTTAGCGGTCGATACAAACACGCATGAAATTATTGCTGCAGAGTTAAGTTTATCGAATGTGAGCGACGGTGAAGCGCTTCCAAATTTGCTTAGACAGACCCGTCGAAGAATTATGGAAATATCTGGTGATGGTGCTTATGACACAAGGTTGTGCTTCGAAGCTATTCGCATCAAGCAAGCTGTTCCACTCATTCCGCCAAGGAAAGGTGCCGCCTTCTGGGAGTGAGGTCATCCCCGCAACCTAGCTGTTGGTTGCCAGAAGCTCTACGGTTCAAATAAGCATTGGAAAAAGAAGTACGGTTATCATAAGCGTTCACTCTCAGAAACGGCGATGTTCCGGGTGAAGAAACTGCTCGGCGGTACATTGAGCTTAAGAGATTACAATGCTCAAGTTGGCGAGACTTACGCCATGATAAAAGCATTAAACAAGCTCACAGGGCTAGGCATGCCTGAAACGATAGCGATCGCCTAACAATTAGTCATATTAGGCGTTTTTTACCTGAACTCGAGTTAGGAAACAAAGCCAGCATGATAAGAAAATGTAAGGCCAAGACAGATGAACAAACTTTGAATAAGCATTTACTCTAAGCAGGAAAGGGGCATAAATCAGTTTGGCGACCTAGTGTTACCCCCCAATTAATATCGAACGATTTAAGTTGGTGCCTTAATCAACATCATTAAGCCCTTTTCGATAAATGACTTACTCTTTAGGACGTGACTGAAGACACAAAAAAGGCCTGATCACATCAGGCCCTAGATAGCTATCAACCTCACTATACGAGGCTTTCTGTTTTCGTTATATCAAGCTTTGGCCGGTTTGGCCTGTGGCATATATCCGCCAGGTACCGTTGTCATATCAAAGGCACCGACAGATGCACCGACTTTAGCGGTATACATTGCCATGATCACAGCTAGCAGTTCTTTGATACCAAGCATTGGTAGCACAGGCGCTGCACCTGCTTCGCCAAACAAGAAGTACACCACGGCAAAAATAGGCAGAGTGATAAACACTGCACAGCGGATCAGCAACTTAAAGTAGGCAACTGCCGGCGATACCGTCGCAAATGGAAGCAGTTTAGTGTGGTTCTTGTTCTTGTGGTCAAAAGCGACGCCTTCAAGGTTGTTCTTGGTTCTAAAGCCGATTAGTTCTAGCCGTCCGAATACAAACAAGAAGAATGGGATCAGAATTGTGGTGAGGGTAAAGTCAAAAATCACAGAACCAGTTGGTGCCATCACTGGCAGCATACCGCCTGGCGCCGTAATAATTCCCAGGCTGTTGAAGAACATGTTCAATGCCACCTGAAGCCATACAAAACGTCTGATCTCTGAGCTAAACGCTAAGTCTTTCATGTTAATTCCCTAAACAATAAAGGGGGCATCAGCCCCCAAAATACCCGGCAAATTAGAAGCTTTCACCGACGTTGAAGAAGGCTAGAACATTGTCTTCTTCCTGATCGTTGTAAGTGATATCAAGACGCATAGACAGGCCATCTTCAGGCGCTAGCATGTAACGGAAACCTACAGTGCCTGAGTAGTGAATGTCATCATCACCACCGGTGCCAACATCCTGGGCCTTGGCAAAGGCAACACCGCCCACAATACCGATATCATTAGTTAGCCAATGACGAAGCTGGAAATCCGTGCCGTAAGATGAGCGACCTGCGATTTCCATCGTGAAACCGGTCGCCACAGAGTCTAACGTTGCTAGGGTCGTAGGGGCATCTTCTGAGTTCCAGTTGGCCATGCCACGCCATGCAAACGTCGTTGAGTCGCTGATAGGGGTGTAGTAACGCAGGTCAGCTTTAACGTTCTCGTACTCGTCGGTGCCATTGAGCGTCATGCCCTGAACACCACGAAGGCCAGCAGCGGCTTCCTGCTGTCCCATGCCATCTAAGAAATCAGCCGCGGCAGATAGGTCACCAACCACTGAACCATTGGTGTTCTCTACCTCGATAGTCTGAGCGTTCACAGATACGTAGAAACCCGACAGCGGCGTTAGCGGGTTGCTTCGCTTGTCGTACTCAACCTTGATACCGTAACCCGTCAACTCTTTATCCGTGATCATGTTGATGGTGCCGTATTCAGGCGCACTGCTATCACGGTCAAACTCCGTATCGACGTAAATCCAAGATGGACCAATGTAAAGATCTTCGATTACCTGGTAGCCGATGTCACCTTCAAAGCGGAGCGTCGTCTGCTCTACTTCTACCGTCGGTGAATCTGAGATGCCTGCGAAACCGGCAGCATCAGGAGATAGCGCCTGTACGGCATCCAGACCTTGGCCGAAGCGCATGAAGTTCATGACATCCAGCTTTGCGTAGGTATATGTTGCATCGGCGAAAATTTTCCACTGGTTCTCAGAGCCAAGGTAGTTAGTGGTGTTTACTTTCGCTACCCAGTTGCCGTTGGAGCCATAGATACCATACAGGCTAGTACGGGAAGTTTTGGTCGCATCGCCAATCTCATAAGTTAGAGTTGGGATAACAGAGCCGGCAAAATCGAAAATAGGATCATAAAATGGACCGATAGCCGTATTGAAGCGAACACCCTCTTGTTCAGCCTTTTTATCATCAATAGCATCGGCATACACAGCGCCAGAGAACACGCTAGCAATTAAGCCAGTCAGTAGTAATTTTTTCATTGAACACCCAGTAATTTTGTTTATTTGAACGCTATTAATTTGCTCCTTTTTTTTAGAGGGAAATATTACGATATTTAACAAATAGCGGACAGTGGATGTTAAATGTGTCTAAGGTCTCGTTTCACATTTTGAACAAAAAAGGGCTCCTGATGTCAGAAGCCCTTTAGTGTGATAAGCGTCACTGTTGTTATTCGCGACCTTCCCGAGCAGAGATATTGACGATAATGACCAAATAGCTAAATGGCACACAGAATAGCCACGACTGAGTCATTTTGAATGCAAAATAACCCCAGCCAGACATCTCGGTAATAGCTAACCCCTTCAATAGCAGATACGTTGGCAACTGGAAAAAAAACGCAGCGATGAACATCCATACCGGAAGGGCCTGATATTTATTCTCTGGTATAAAGCGGCATAGTACGCGGTTGAATGTACCTTCATTCCACACCGACGGTTCGCCTTGGTGCTTGGCCATCTGCTTTCTGATCCCAATAGGAAAGAGAAGGCTAATCAGGCAGGCAGCCACTGTCGATTGCACAATAAGTTCATTCGTCATTGTCGACAATAGGATAATCGGCTCAAACGGTTGCAGGATAAGAAAAGCAAAAAAGGCATTAATCGGAATGGCCCCTTTAGCGACTTTGGCAACAAAAAGATTGCGAATTTGTAGCGACATCTATAACACTCCAAAAGGGCATTGCTGCCCTTTTAATATCCTTATGCAACAATAACTTCTTTGAGTTTCTTCTGGGTAAGCGGGTAGGCAGACGCGATAAGTGCCACAACCACTAATATGGCAAGCGGGAAGGTGCCGCTCATATGCTTGATGCCGATCAGGGTTTCTTCAGATTGCGCTGCATTGGGCACATAGTTGTAAATCTCGAGCATGAAACCGGGTACGATGCCCCCCACAGCAGCACCACACTTCAAGAAAAAGCCAATCAGTGAGTTACCAATACCAACAATATTTAGTCCCGTTTTCTGTCGCCCATATTCGATGGCATCGGGCACGAAGCCCCAAATCACACCGACCATGAATCCCTGCCCCAGAGAGCTATGAGGGACAAAGGCAAGGAACGTATTGAGATCGCCACTGTATACCGCAATAGTTCGCGTTGCTGCCAGCAGGGCGCCAGCGACAAAAATCCATTTTGGATCGTATTTGTCTACCATCTTCCTCGACAGCAACACGCCGAACACAATACAAAGCAGCTGACAGACCACAAACAGCGGGAAGATATCTTTGGCTTCGAATAGGTAGGTCAGAAGATAGATACCGGATGAGGTCGTAATAAACGAGTTGCCAAAGACAGCAAAGAATAGCGCAAACAAGATAAGCAGCGGCTTGTTCTGACCTAGGTACGACACCACCTGTTTGAATGAAACTCGCTCTTCCTGATCATTGGCGGCAACTTGGATATGCTCAGTGACAGATCGGTAGCAGTACACATGCATCAGGAATCCCACAGATGCGTATACCATCATGGCACGCTGGTAACCAACAGCCGGATCACCGCCACCCAACAAATCAACCAGTGCCGGGATCCCTGCCATGGTTGCCGAAAACAGCATCACAAGTGCACTGCGAATACCAACCAACTTAGTACGTGCCTTGCTATCTTCTGATAAAGCAGAAATCATAGAGATATATGGCACACTCATTAACGAGTAAACCATACCGTAGCCAATATAGGTGACATAGGCATACACCAGTTTTGCATCAGGGCCTAAGTCGGGGACCGTGAACATCGCGATACCAAATAGTGCGACGGGCAGTGCTGCGATGCCAATGTAGGGCTTGAACCTGCCATTCTTGGTATTGGTACGGTCAACGAAATATCCCACAATCGGATCATTGATGGCATCCCATATTCTCGCCACTAAAAACAGCGTTGCCGCCTGGGCCGGGGAAATGCCAAAAACATCGGTATAAAAGATCAATAGAAATATATTTGCGAAGGTATTGGTTAAATTACTGCCCACATCGCCAAAACAATATCCTATCGATTCTCTGGTTGAGAGTTTACTCATTATTAGGTCCTTATCAGGTATCTTTCAGATTTATCGTTATTTATTAAACGGGTAATGATTGCTTTGCTTCACAAACAGAGAAGTGATAGACATATGTGGTTTTCGACATTAAAAAAGCCTTTCATATGAAAGGCTTCAATTAAAAAACTGTCGATTAAGGATTACCGCCTAGGTCGGAGAATTGCGAGGCTAATGCCCCTGTTAATGCTTCCCGTCCCAGCTCTTGGGTATGGCGTTCGACTTTTATCTCAACATAATCGGATGCTAGCTTAGCGGCATTCGACAGGTCATCACCAGCCAAAAAGCCACCGATGACAGTTGCGGCAGCGGCTGTTATGGCAGTAATTTTCGTTGCTATTAATGGCATAATTCCCTCCTTGGCTAATAATTAATGGAAAGTATCCTTTATTTTGACTGTTTATTTTGCGTCACAGCTCAAAATAAATGCCTTTTGTTCAAGCGCAGGATCTTTTCCCCGTTGCTCACAAGCGTCTTTCATTGCTAGCGAAAATAGCGCGCCAACACCCATAATCCAAAGCCACTTAAGCCTGTTATTACGTTTCTCATTTTCTTCAGGTGTCATGTTTCCCTCTCTGTCTTGATTCATTGTTTACATGACCATGGCTGAATTCACTTATGATATTTAACAAACACCATCCGCCATTTTGCAAAGTTGCGCGATGTCTATTTTTTTTCCCACGGTTTCACTCATTGTTAGGCCAACCACATAAACGAGAAGGGAACTAGCGTGAAAACAAAACTGTTCGCAGCGGCTGCCATTGCTGCTCTTATCTCTGGCTCGGCAAGTGCCGCGACTTTTGGTGTTGGCGACACTCTACCTGCCGCAACCGTAACGGATGGCGGTTACGCATATGTAGAAGATGGCAAGGTGGAGTACAAAGAATGGTCGGTAAGTGAGATTAAACCACAGGGCACCATTGTACTGATTGCCAAGGCCGGCCGTGCCGCTGCGGCTGACATGGTTACCACAGAGTTCGTTGAGAAGCTGAAAAGTGCCAACGTTGACATGATTAATTTCATCAACAAAGACGATGCCGCATTTGGCACTGGCATGTTTGTAGAAGGCGCGATTGAGGAAAGCATGCTGAAAGATCCTGCGGGACGAGTAGTGCTTGACCGCGATGGTGAACTCTTCGCCGAGTGGGAACTTGAGGAGCAAAGCGCTGCGGTCATCATCGTCAAAGATGGCAAGGTCGCTTACCTCCACGAAGGCGCATTAGACGCTAGCAAAGAAAACAAGATTCTAGAACTATCTAAGTAAGGATAAAAAGATGTTATTGTCTCCTGACTCTAAGGAATTCAAAGGCAACAGCGTATTTGGTGAGTGGATCATGAAAGATGGTCTGCCAGTATTCAACTACAAAGTGAACCCACTAGAGACCCCAGCGTGTGAGTGGGAACCGCTACCGTACCCAAAAACTCGTCAGAACTATCATTTCATTGGTAACAGAGCCGTTTCATTCTTGGTTGATAACTACGGTGGCGCCGGCATGTGGGACGAGCTTGAATGTTCTCGCTGGCTTACTCGCCCAGATCACCAAAACGGTGGTACAGGTTTCACCCACATTGTGGAAGCGGATGGAACCGTATGGGGGACATCAATCCTTAAGAAGCCAGAGGGAATGATCCCAGAGCGCCACTTCGGCCCTACCTCTTTTGGTGTTTACCCAAGCTACAACGGCCTGAACGTTCAGCGTGACATGATCATGCCAGAAGGCAATGCACCTTGGGCCTTTGTACGCGTTCGTGTATCACTTGATGAAGCTCAGGCGACTCGCACATTCAAACTACAAGAAGAATGGAAACTAAACCCATTCTACGTAGGTCTTCTAATGCTTCCTGAAGATCGCCAGGAACTCGCTGATGAAGTGACTTACGACATCGAGCTTGGTGACAAGATCATTGCGCAGGAAGTCTTTGGCGATGAAGATTTCGGTGGCGAAACCGGTACCGAAGCGAAGATGATGGTTGAGTCGTTCAATGCTGGTTTTGAAGCCGCTACAAATGGCGAACAGTTCCCAACACTAACCTTCACCGGCGAAGTCACACTAGAGCCAGGTGAAACCAAAGAGTTCTACTTCCGATTCGGCCGCTATGACGATGCAAAAATCGATGCACCGAAGTTCTACGACGACACGCTAGCTGCCACTAAGAAGCGCCTGCCTACTGGTAGCTGTGAAGATCTACCGCTAACTTCTGCCGAGGTTGTTTGGAACGCCGCAGCTATCTACGGTATGGTTTTCGAAGACAAGATCCTTGGTCACCACACCATTAACCAGGGCTGTGCGTACGGCTTCACCGTAGGCTGTAACGCAGCACCTCGTGACCCACTGCAGTACGTAACTGCAATGGCATACATGGAGCCAAACCTATCTCTAGAATGTCTGAAGAACACTCTAGCGTGGGGTTCTGAAGATGGCGACCTACCATTCACTCTATCTTCTGACAAAGAAGCGGGCATGATGGCGTTCCGTCCATCAGATCAAGGTCTATGGTCTCTATGGGCTGCTTGTGAATACTACGCACTAACGGGTGACTTGAAAGCGTTTTCTGACCTTCAAAACTACCACCCAATGCACGAGCAAGAGCCTGTTACGCTGAAAGAGAACCTCATCCGTCAATTCCGTTTCTTCGTAGACGTTGTTGGTCGTGGTGCTCTTAACCACCCACGTATCTGGAATGCTGACTGGCAGGATGACGTACTAGACTTCGCCGGTGCTTATGACCGCGAGCAAATGATCAACGAAGGCGGCTCGGTATTTAACTCAGCACTAGCTGCATGGGTTCTGCCAATGTTTGCTGGCCTGATGGCAAAACTTGGCGAACCTGAAATCGCTAAAGAAGCTCGTGAACAAGCCGCAGAACTTCGCGCGCTAGTTGCTAAGCAACACAACGGCAAATTCTTCGCTCGTGCGACTGTGCCAGACGGCTCTGTTGTTGGTGACGATATCTGTTGGATCGAAGTGCAAGCATTCGCATTGCTATGTGGTGCGGCAGAAGATGCGGGCATGGTTGACGCCGTTCTTGAGCACGTTGACAACTTCAACGGCAAAGAAAGCCCACTGGGCGCTCGTACAATGTACCCTCACACTGGTAAGGGCCGTGCATCTCGCGGTGGTGTTTGGTACACAATTAACGAGAAACTCATCGCAGGTGCTGCTAAGTGTGGTCGTGTTGATTGGGCGAAGAAAGAGCTTGAGAAGATGTCTCTTCATACCAAGACAGAAGCATACGCTGACCGTTGGAACGGTGTTCTTTCTGGCCCTGACGCTTGGAACGCACCTGAATCTCGTCTAAACCCAGGCGAATCTTGGGAAGGTTGGTACGAAGGAGGCTGTGAAGATGAAGATATCGCAGAGCAAACTAACGATCATACTAACGAAGTGGACGAGACTCTAATCCTAGCTGCTAAGTACGCTTCTATGCAGTCGTTCCCAATCTGTAATACTCACGCTCACACTAACCCGATTCTGGGTCTATTGCATATTGGTGGCGTATTCGTGAATGAAGACTGTGAACTAACAGTCGGTACCGGTATCGAGTTCGAAGCGCCGCACTGGAAACTGAACAAAGACGGTTCAGGCTGGATCATGACAGACCAAGAAATCACCGTTCACTCACCAAACGGTAAGTTCACCGGCACGGGTAAAGTTGAGTTCTAATTCAACCCAGTCAAACTGCGCAATCGCGTAGAGTGCTAACCCATAGGGGATCTGAATAACTTCAGATCCCTTTTTTGTTGGTTAAAACCGATATGGGGAGTGATGTGGTAATCCATGAAGTCCTTCATGAACAGGGGTTGAGGTAACTTAATTTCCTCGTCTAGCGTTAGATGCTTTTAATTATTCTTATCCTAATAAGGTACGTGAAACCACTTTAAATAACATTATTTTATGTTCTATAGGTTATGCCATATCGATTATTCCACTTCAAAATTAACCCTAAGATATTGAACAAATTTAACACCCCAAAATTAATATCATTATTGTTTCAATATTTGTTTGTTAAGCTAATCATCCGAAGAACTAAAATGTGTGGGGACTAAAATATTTCAGAATCATAAGAAATAGGATATTCCAATTCAATTAACCTCCTTACGACATGAAACTGACTTTGTGGTTAAGCAATCTAGTAATCGCAATAACGAAAAGAGAGTGTCTTAGTACAGTGTTGATACTTTATCCTTCCATTGTTACCCTGAACTTAGATTAGCTATATACTTGATTTATTTTTAAATCTTATAATTAAGAAAATAATTCACTTAGAACGTTACGTTTAAATCACTGAATTAATATGTAAATTTCACATACACCGATAAAGACTGGCAAATTTTGAGTTGACAACGTTTAATGTATATAAAGTTGGCTATAATTGTATGTAATACATTTCATTTGAACCAATATTATGAGAAATAATTTCATTCTTGTGTTGTTGTTTTTTTCAGTTCGCTCATTTGCTGTTCAAGGCGAAGTTTGTTCATTTTTTTATAATTTAGAAAAACAGATGAACAATAATAACAGTCAGATAATTACAGAAATGTTAGACAGATTTCGCACACAAACAGCTAACAAAATTTTGCAGCCCTTAACTGATACTGAGATTGGTTATTATTTTACTGTAGACAGAGGCTATTACTTTAATTTAGATTGCCAAGACTTAAGCGAACCTGGAAGATTATCTGAAACAGGTATGTTTGCAATTGGGGATAGATTTAAACCCGTAAAAAAAATCAAATTCAATGGTAACGATTATTATTATGGAATAAGATCCTCAGGGTTAATGAGTTTTGTTCGGGTTGACAAAACAAGAAAAATCGAAACAGATAAAGTTTATTTTGTCAACAGAACTTTAGAAAAGTCATTCTTTTGTACTAATGAAAATAATTGTTCTGGAGTAAGTAAAGAATTTTCAATTAGAAATCATTATGCTGTTATGGGAAAGAAAGACTTCATATACAACGGTGGTTGTAAGAAATTTAATGTTCAAGTCTATCAACGAAATGAAGAAAAAGGGAGTGAGTTAATTATTCCCTTTCCAAATACAATAAACTCAATACAATATTGCAATACCAATGATATATTTAAGTTTGATCATGTTGATACTGAAGTTTTCTTTGATGGTACTCCTATTGTTGGTCATTTAGTACTCCTTTCATCAAAAGAATTAAAAAAATTAATTCCAAACATAAGTGATGTAAAAAATTGTGATGAAAAAATAGTTCAAGTAAAATCTGAATTAGACAGGATAAAATTAAACTTTGGGCTAGATCTGAGTAAAATATATGCAAAGTTTTCAAGTGAATTAGAGCATGAAATTGAAAGTAAGTATGAGGTTATTAGAACACTTGATAGGGGAGTTTTCATTAAATTTTTAAGTTTTTCTATTGAGTCATCAAAAATGAAAATATTAAATGATAATGACATCCTTATAGTTGAGCTGATGCAAACTTGCGATAAGCATGTAAAGAAACCGGTTGATTTTGCAAATGCTACATTCAATATAAATGCAGACAAAGAAATAGAGGTTGATATCGATAGAGAAGATTTGACTAAAGAAGCAAGAACAAAAGGCGAAGATGGTAATAAGTTTGTTGACTGGGTTATTGAAACCCAATCAAAACCTGCAAGAAAAAATGGACAAACTTGGATAATTCGAGGTATTAGACAACATATTGAATGGCGGGATTTTATTCAGCATAAATTTGAAGAGCAATTAGTTGAGTTTTTAGATGAAGACGATTTAATCTATAAAGATAGAATGGCAAGATATTTTACCATGTTATTTATGTCGACTTCTTTTATATATATAAAAGATGAAGGCGCAAATTAAAAAACAAAAAATAGAAGGTTTAGAAATGTCATATACAATTATTAAAAAATATTATGCACTGGCTTTTTTATCATTGACAATTACCATATTAACAATCGATTTGAAGCATGCCGGACCTACAGATTCCAGTGGTTGTCACTATCACAATGGAATAAGGCACTGTCACTGGTAAATGTGTTAAGCTTGAAATATATCTATTTATCTAAATTAGTAATTCAACAAGATAATCAATTAAACATATAAAGCCAACTAATAGACGACCAAAAAACCTAAGGAGTAGACTACAGTACTTACTGAATGAACAATGGTTATAGAGTCTAAACGACAACTTAACCTCGACCTACTTTAAATATACGACGGTCACAAATACCGTAGTGAGCACTCTGATAGAAATGTTTGGATTGGCTTACTGCCGAAATTTTTGCTTGAATCGCTGCTTCGCTGAATAATAAAAGGAAATTGATTTAATATAAAGTAGATCAAAGACGTACTCTAACTAATTAATATAAATTTAAATTAGATAAATTGCTAACTCAGTTCAAATCCAATTTAGCTAACATTCATTGCTCTAGTCGATATAGCTGGACTCGTTGGGATCTAACTTTAATCAGATCCCAATCAATTAGCAGCCTAGAAAAAGGGAGGTGGTTAGCTCACCTCAACCCGATAAATCGTTGTCGATATGAATGGTCGCTGGACATCATAAATGCAACGCTCTGCGCCGTTGGTATTGACTTGATTTGGAAAGTGCTGCGTCTCAAGGCAAAGCCCAGCATGCTTGTTGTAAGTCTCGCCCTGGCGGCCAGCCTCGCTATTCAAAAAGTTACCGCTATAGAACTGTACACCCGGGAGGTCGGTCTGAACATGCAGTGAAATACCGGTTTTCGGGCTGGTCACCCGCATGGAATCTTGCTCCATAGCATCGCGGTTTAAGACATAACAGTGATCATATCCACCATTGGCGATTTCAAGTTGTCTGTGAAGAGGCTTAGTCGACATAGCTTCGCCAATCTGGCGAGGAGAGGTAAAGTCGAACGCATTACCACGCACACTCAACTGGCCTGTCGGGATCAGTTTGTCATCTACCGCCAGTATGGAATCTGCGTTGATCCAAAGCTCATGATCAAGAATATCTCCCGACCCATTAAGGTTGAAATAAGCGTGCTGGGTAATATTTAACGGGCAGCGACCTGCTGGCGTCGCTGTGTAGCGGATGCTCAATGCGCCATTATCGGAAAGGAAGTAGGCGACAGAGATGACAATATCAACCGGGTAACCACCATCTCTGCGCGCAACCCTTACCGATAGCAAAATCCCCTTGTCGGTTCTATCCAGTACTTCCCATGTGCGGCTATTCAAGTTCGCATCGCCACCATGGAGGTGATTGGTGCCATCATTTTGCGTCAGTTTACGCTTACGGCCATCAAGCATGAATTCGCCATTGGCAACGCGGTTGGCAATGGGGCCGACCACCGCACCAAAATATGTCCCGTTGTTTTGGTATTTCTCGCTACTGTCATAGCCAAGAACGATATTCCTTTCGACACCGTGTTTATCGTGAACGAAGAAATTCACAATGGATGCGCCAATCGGCGAAATATCTATCTTGATACCTTTGTTCTCAATTCTATAGAGCTTCATTGCTTAGCTTTGCCTTCCGATACTCTTTGGGCGTCATACCCATATTTTTGGAAAAAACCGAATACATGTATTGAAGTGACGGGTAGCCGCACATGCTGAACACATCACTGATGGGAATTTCTGTGCTGGATAAAATAGAACAGGCCATATTGAGGCGTGTATTGTGGATTTCGTGATGGATGGTGTGGCCTAACTCGTTCTTGAAACGCATTTCGAGGTTGGAGCGAGATAGACGGAGTTCGTCCAACACGTGGTAGACCTTGATACCGTCTTTGATATGCGTCCTGATATAGTGGAGCGACTTGATGACAGATGGGTCCTGAATGGCTTGATATGACGAGCTTTGTCTTTCGAAAATCCTGGTAGCGGGTACAACGATACGGCTGTTTTTTATCTCTCCCCCTTCCAGTTTTTTGTGCAGCATCTTGCAGGCATTAAAGCCCATCTTACGGCAAGAGTGTTCAACCGAACTCAGTGAAACACGGGTTAAGTGCCGCGCCACCCGCTCGTTGTCAACGCCGATAATCGCCAGATCATCAGGGACAATGATATCGGAGTTATCGCATACCTGGAGTAAATGCCTGGCCCTTGCATCGGTCACCGCGATGATCCCGGTCCCTTTCGGCAGTTGCTTCACCCAATCCGAAAGCCGGTGCATACTATACTCCCAGGTTTTCGACGAACTACGGAGGCCGCGGTATACCCAATGGTCGTGACCGTATTTTTTCATCAACCTCTTGAATGCCTGCTCTCGCTCATAAGACCATAATTTCGACTCAACATCAGGCAAACCGTAAAATGCAAACTGGGTAATGCCCTTGTCTTTGAGGTGCTTGTAGGCAAGTTCAACAACAGAATCATTATCGGTTGCAACGTATGGGATCTCTGGGTACATCCTCTCGTCGTGGTACGAACTGCCTATACCCACGATCGGCATGTCTTTTCGAAGTAGTGTCTTTGCCAACTCGAGATCGTCGAAATCAGCGATGATGCCATCACCAGACCAATGCGATATCACGTCCTTCGCAATGACAAAGTCATCCTCTATGTACACATCCCAACTGGCATTAGAGGCATGAATATACTCACCGATACCGCTAATGATATCTCTGTCATACACTTTGTTGGCATTAAATAGCAGGGCGATTCTGTAGGGTTTCTTACGCATAACAAATTACTTTTAATGGTTATCGTCCTTTATTTTACCTGAGCGAAGCGGTACAACATTGCGAGGCCGCGCAAGTAAATGTAATACGTTTGTGATTTTTACTATCAAGATGAGAGCTAGGTCACCTAAGCACCGATAAGCACTGGGACACATGGCATCTCTAGTTTTCTGGCAACATGGATATCGAGTACCCCATCCATTTGGATATCCCGCCCATGCTCGCCATTGAAGTGGATTGCCTTTACATTCGCCAGATCCGCAACATCCCCAAGGCTATCCAGCACATCAAAAGTTGCTGAAAGTAGATCCGAATAAGCAAATGCGGATGCCTTACCAACCGTCTCACCCAGGTGATCCGTCATCGTGGCCTCAACCCCGAATTTTTTAACATCTATGGATACGCGCATAATAGCCCTCCGCAATACTTATTAAGGACAGTATCCGCTTAAATAGTCACGGGAACAATTACGAAATCTAACAACGAATTAGAGTGTTGTGTTTTGTGTGGAAAAGGTCTCGTTTCAATGCCGACTGAAGGCAAAGGCAATAAAATCAAATAAGCCGCTCAAGCTTTCTTGAACGGCTTATGTTATTTACCATCACGATCAGTCTTTCAAGACCGGTACATGGTTTTGTTTGATGAGTTTCCTTCGCTCAATGTAGGCATCAAGCGGCTCAATATCGGTAAACCAAGCATGGGCGTCGGTTGCAGCGGTTAAGGCGATATTGGCATAGGCGTTGAATGAGCCCGAGCGGATGATCACCTTGGCGTTGGGTGCGACGTCGTTGACTAACTGCTCATGATTGCAAACAGTGAAATCACAACCGGCCCCGGTGTAAATATCCTGGAGGCTCGCATACAGCATTGGGTTCCGGTCACGGACTTCAGTGTCAAAGGAAATGACCTCGACCTGCATATTTTTACGCAGCACACGCAGTATTTCTAACACATCAACAGTACCAGGGAAGACCCCTAGGTCGATACGATTGGCGCCTGCTGGAATAGGGAAGCCAGCATCAGTGACCAGCACAGTATCACCATGTCCAAGGGTGGCGAGAGCCTTGGCCAGTTCAGGATGAAGAATGGTATTGGGGATCATTTCATTTCCTTATTGCGCGGCTAAAAAAGCTTCAACCGTTGCCCGATCTTTATATGACGGTACGGTTTCCCAGTCGGTACAGCATGTCGCGGCGGTTGCGTTGGCAAATAAAACCGCCTCTTCTATTGGTTTGCCTTCTGCCAGCGCAACGGAAAGGCCGGCATTGAAGCTATCACCGGCACCATTGCTGTCAACCACCTCAACCTTGCAAGGAGGGACAATTTGCGTACTGTCTTTGGTAAAGACAGCTGAACCTTTTTCCCCAAGAGTCATAACAACATACTTGCAACCGGTTTCCAGTAACATGTCAGCGACTTCACGATCAGTAAAGTCAGCATCAGGCTCGAGACCGAGTGCGACACGGGCCTCTGTTTCATTAGGTGTCAGGTAGTCAACATCAGACAAATCGAGACCACGCAGATCACGGGCGGGCGCCGGGTTTAGAACCGTTTTTTTGCCCAAGGACTTAGCTATCTTCATTCCATACAGGGCGGTCTCTAGCGGAATTTCTAGCTGAGCAAGCGCGACGTCGCAGTCGTTCATTAAAGGCTTGGCTTCGAACACATCTTCTTTGCTGTATAGCTTGTTCGCCCCCATATCAACAACAATCACGTTCTGTGCATTGCGGTCCTTCACGATAAGACCTGCTCCGGTGGCAAGTTCCGTCGTAACTCGCAACGCTTCGATGTCGACACCTTCTTCTTTCATAAGGGATTGGAACTCATGGCCAAAAGCATCATCACCCACCACACCGGAGTAAATTACTGTCGCACCCAGACGAGCAGCCTGGACAGCCATATCTGACCCCTTACCCCCATATGTTTGACGAAAGTCCTCTCCGATCAGGGTTTCACCCACCAAAGGGATACGCTCAGTGGTCATAACCAATGCTTTGGCATAACTGCCTAAAATGAATACGCTCATTTACTCATCCTTTAACATAGAAAATGCCGCACGGCTCAAAGCAACCGTGCGGCTTAACCAATTAGTAAGCGTTGATATCGCCAACCATGCGCTTGACGATTTCTGGGCCAGAAGAGGTGCCAACTAGTTCGGCACCGGCTTCAAACATCGCCTGCATTTTTTCGATGGTATTGACCTTGCCAGAGACTTTGACTTTACAAGGTGCTTGGATATTTTCTTTCAGGATACGAACATCGTGCTCTGTAGCAGCACACCCACCTTTACCCCAACCTGAAGACTGCTTAACCCAATCAACACCGGCCTTCATTGATAATTGAGTCGCTTTGATTTTCAGTTCATCCGTTGGAAGGAAGCCAAATTCAAGCATCACTTTTACTTTCATGCCGTAGCTGTGGGCCGCTTCCGTAACCTGCTTAATTTCCTGGTAGTACTCTTCTTCCATCCCGCTCAACAGGAAACCAGGGTTAGGTGGGAAATCGAATTCATCAGCACCTTCAGTGCCTAGTTGATGAACAAGGGCAACCTTCATTGCCGTTGTATCATTAGCTTGTGGGAAGTTAAGCGTGGTAGCCACGCGGATACCCGTCCCTTTCAGGTATTCCTTTGCAACTTTAACCCAGCATGGTGCGATCATTGCTGCATCGAAACCATACTCCTTACAAATCTCAAGATGGGCGATTAACTCATCTTTGGTTAGCTCAGGATTTACATTGGTGAACTGAATGGCTTTGGCAACCTGCTTAGGATCGTTAAAGTCGATCATGGATAATACTCCTACACGGATTTAATACTGGACAGCGTCCCTAATCTTGTCTCTAATTTATCCGCTAGCTAGTTGCCGATTAATACACGTGGCTACTTATAACATGGATAAAAATCGCAATTTGCCGCTGCTGTGATGGAGGCCTATTTTGGGAAATGGTGAGGACAGGATGTCAAACTCGGTAATCAAACAATCCTTTTATCGCGAGTCATTAGGCTTTTCCGCGCTTTGTACCCACCAGATACTGAGGGGAGGGCATATCGAAACCACCCCAGATTACAAAGTAAGCAGGAAATCAGTTAGCGGGCATGAGTTTATCTATTGCCTGAACGGGGCCGGATGGGTTGTTTTTGGCGGCAAGCGTCATTATGTACACAAAGGTCAGTTGGTTTGGCTCCCCGTTTATGGCAGTCATGTGCACTTCCCTGATCCCAAGCGTCCCTGGGAAATTTACTGGTTTCGCGCCGAAGGGGGAAAGCTGACAAAGATAATGGAATTTCTACAGGTACATCAGCAGCCTACTTTCCTATTGGAAGATAACAAGCGTACAGTAGAAATCTTCCAGCAGGTGTTTGAACACATGCAGCAGCACTCTCTGCTCTCTGACATTACCTGCGATCAGCTCATTTCAGAATTACTCGTCATGTTACTAGAGAGCAGAAGCGAGCCGGACAAAATTACCCAAGACCCAGTCAAGCATCGCGGGTTAACCAGCCTAATCTACGAAATTCATAGTCATTACGCCGAAGACTGGACCGTTGAGAAGTTCGCTGCCCATTGCCAGGTGAGTAAGTCCCAGCTGTTTCGGCTTTTTCAGTCCACATTTAATCAATCGCCACTGAAATGGCTCAAGCATTATCGGATCTCGCAGGCACGCAGAATGCTGGTAGAAAGTGACGACAGTATTTCCGAGGTAGCTTACCTGATAGGCTACAAGGATCCGCTGCACTTCTCCCGTGACTTTCGAAACATTGTCGGGATCAGTCCATCAGAATTTAGGAAGAGAGAAGCGTGGGGATAAGCATTTGAACGCTTTCGAGACCATACCCACACAAAACACCATCTTCTATTTTAATGTGAAAAATCGTAATTGTAGCAGCCTGCACTGGCATGAATAGTAACGATAAATTGGTCAACTTAGGGACACATTATGTTTATCGGTATCGACTTAGGCACATCAGGAGTTAAAGCGATTGTTCTCGATGAAAGCGGGAAAATCTTAGCGTCAAAAACAGTGGCACTCACCGTTTCTCGACCCAAGCCATTGTGGTCAGAGCAAAACCCAGCGCACTGGTGGCAGGCGACCTGCGAAGCAATTGACGGTTTGAGCGCACAGCAAGATCTATCGAAGGTCAAAGCTATTGGCCTGGCTGGGCAAATGCATGGGGCGACACTGCTGGATAAAAACGGGGAAATCCTTCGTCCTGCCATTCTATGGAACGACGGGCGATGCCAGCAAGAGTGCGAGCAATTGGAAGCAAGCGTCCCGAACAGCCGTAACATCACCGGCAACCTGATGATGCCCGGTTTCACCGCCCCGAAGCTGTTATGGGTCAAGCACAACGAGCCCGAACTCTTTGACAGAGTCGATAAGGTGTTGCTACCTAAAGATTACCTCCGCTACAAGCTGACTGGCGACTTCGCATCCGACATGTCAGATGCGGCAGGCACAATGTGGCTGGATGTCTCAGGCCGTAATTGGAGCCGTGAGATGCTGACGGCAACGGGGCTGTCATTGGAGCACATGCCGAAACTGTATGAAGGTACTGAAGTCACCGGCACCCTTTCCCCTGAGGTCGCAGAGCGCTGGGGCATGTCTGATGTTGCCGTAGTGGCGGGCGCTGGAGACAACGCAGCGGGAGCCGTTGGAGTGGGCGTTGTTAAACCGGGCCAGGCCATGGTGTCACTAGGAACATCAGGGGTTTACTTTGCGGTTTGCGACCATTTTGGATCTGCACCAGAATCTGCACTCCACAGTTTTTGTCATGCTATTCCTAACACCTGGCACACAATGTCAGTAACGCTGAGTGCGGCATCTTGCCTGGCTTGGTATGCAGATATGGCTGGCTATAGCTCGGTGCAAACGATGATTGATGATGTTGAAGCAAACGATCTGTCACTCCAGGATTCACAGGTCCTTTTCCTGCCTTATCTCTCTGGTGAGCGAACGCCGCATAATGATCCCAATGCCAAGGGAGTGTTCTTCGGGATGACACCGGCAACGACCCGGGCAGAAATAGCGCACGCGGTACTCGAAGGTGTCGGCTTTGCGCTTGCTGATGGGGTGGACGTACTCCATGATGCCAGCGGTGTACCAGACGAAATTACACTTATTGGCGGTGGTGCCCGAAGCCCCTATTGGCGTCAGATGCTGACGGACATCTTCGGTTACCAGGTCACATACCGTGAGGGTGGGGAGGTTGGCCCAGCACTCGGCGCTGCCCGGCTTGCCCACCTTGGGTTGAAACCAAATGCCAACCTCGAAGACATTTGTCCGGTTCCCGACATCGTTCAATTCCACCTTCCGCATGGTGAAAAAACGGAGGACTATGCCAAAAAACGTAAGGCGTTTAAGGAGCTTTACCTAAGGCTTAAAGGTTTTAGCCTTTAAAGGCGTTATTTCATTTCGTTCAAATCTATAACTCTGGCAGCAGGCAAAACCTAATCGTATATTTGGTTTACCTGCTGCGTTGTTTATTATTTTAACGAGACTTACGGCACACAAATTTTATTTTCAAGGTGTTTTGAGAAATATCGTAATTGTTACGAACATATCCAATCGGTATCACTGTTGAGCAATCCTAATTATCTTATATGGAGCTTATCGTGGCTGAATATTTCAAAGGTATTGAGAACATTAAATTCGAAGGTACCGACTCTACAAATCCACTCTCTTTCAAACACTATGACGCAAACAAGGTTATCCATGGCAAAACAATGGCCGAGCACCTACGATTTGCGGCTTGTTATTGGCACAACTTCTGTTGGGAGGGAACAGACCCATTTGGGATGGCAACCTATGATCGCGCCTGGCTGAAAAGCCATGATCCTATGGAAGTGGCCAAGATGAAAGCTGACGCAGCCTTTGAGTTCTTTTCAAAGCTAGGTGTCCCTTATTACTGCTTCCACGATACTGACGTTGCACCAGAGGGGGCAAACCTTAAAGAGTACATTAACAACTTCTCTCAGATGGTTGATGTACTTGAGCAAAAGCAAAGCGAAACAGGTATGAAGCTGCTTTGGGGGACTGTGAACGCATTCTCACACCCACGTTATATGTCAGGAGCCGCATCCAACCCAAACCCAGAAGTGTTCGCTTATGCGGCAGCCCAGGTTTTCAATGCAATGGGAGCAACAAAACGTCTTGGCGGTGAAAACTACGTACTGTGGGGAGGCCGCGAAGGATACGAAACGCTGCTGAACACAGATCTTCGTCAAGAGCGTGCTCAGTTAGGGCGCTTCATGCAGATGGTCGTTGAGCATAAACACAAAATCGGCTTCGGCGGTACCATCTTGATTGAGCCTAAACCTCAGGAGCCTACCAAGCACCAGTATGACTACGATACAGCCACTGTGTACGGCTTCCTTAAACAATTCGGCCTTGAGAACGAAATCAAGGTCAACATCGAAGCCAACCATGCCACGCTATCTGGCCACAGTTTCCAACATGAAGTTGCAACAGCAACATCATTGGGTATCTTTGGCTCTATCGATGCCAACCGTGGCGATGCCCAACTAGGCTGGGATACCGATCAGTTCCCTAACTCAGTAGAAGAAAACTCACTGGTTATTTACGAAATCCTAAAAGCCGGCGGCTTCACGACCGGTGGTTTCAACTTCGATACTAAACTACGCCGCCAGTCTATCGATGGCGCAGATCTATTCCATGGCCATATCGGCGGTATGGATACCATGGCCAAGTCGCTAGAGAGAGCGGTAGACATGCTGGAACACGACTTCTTGGCCGAAAATGTCGCACAACGTTACAAGCACTGGAACGGTACATTGGGCTCAAAAATCATGAGCGGTAACTTTACCCTAGAGGAACTTGCCCATCACGCAACTGAAGCCAATATCAATCCGCAGCATGTTTCAGGTCAGCAAGAAATGCTAGAGAATAAAATCAACCAGGTTTTATTTAAATAACCGTTGTCTCTTGGAATATTACGTTAAGCCCCTCCTTGCAGGGGCTTTCTTTTAATTCGAAATTAAACGAGACATAAAACACACAAAACATCTGGCGGGTATATTTTGTCAAATATCGTAATTTTGTCATTGACAAAATAAGCGCAAATTATGAGTTGAACACACAATTTCTATCCACCTCGATCTGAGACATTATCAAATGGACATGACAGACAAATACGACGCCCTCGTCTTGAAGGGCGCAAAATTTCAAGTGATTATCAATGCGGTGATCAACAGTATTGTTGGAGCACTTTCGATTAGTACGGCCTATGTGGCAATCAGCGGCAGTAATAGCATGATAATGGACTTCATAATCATGAATTTCTTCCTGATTTTCTTTGTGCTGTTTTTCACCCGCAATGAAGTAGAAAAATGGAGTAAGAAAAACAACGCGCGTGGCGTTTGGTATAAAGAAAACAAACACAAAGATCTCAAGAAGTATCTCAATAACGGCTTCTTCAAAAACTTCGCGCTACTTTTTATTCGTTACAGCATCACCATGACGATCCCTGCAGTCGTCCTGTGCAGCCTCATTTATGCTGACTCCGGGATCCCTGCTGCGCATTTTGTCTTTATCAAAGGTATCTACTCTGTCTTCCTCGCAAATAAGGTGGCGACATTGGGTGGCCGCCTGGGCTCTATCGATCAAACAAGTATCAAATTGGCACAAATCTAAGGGTGAATCATGTTTTACAACAAAATTGGCGCTGATCAAGGGCATTATGAATCGCTAGCTAACAAGCTGGTTCAACAAATGACACTGGAAGAAAAGTGTCTTCTCCTATCGGGCGATTGGGATGTATTTGGCAATACCAAGCTAGGCAATCCCTACAACCCTAAACCAATCGAAACCTTCGGCTGTGATCGGCTTGGTATCCCACCGCTCGGATTTTCTGACGGTCCTCGTGGTGTTGTAATGGATGGCGGTACTTGCTTCCCTGTTTCAATGGCGCGTGGTGCATCATTTGACCGAGAGCTAGAAGCCGAAATTGGGAATGCAATAGGCAAAGAAGTGCGAGCCTACAAGAAAGGGAACTACTTTGCCGGGATTTGTATCAACCTGCTGCGCCATCCTGCTTGGGGACGCGCTCAGGAAACGTACGGTGAAGACCCATACCATGTCGGTGAGTTTGGCTTGCAGCTGACCGAAGAGGTTCAGAAGCATGGGGTGATGGCATGTATCAAGCACTATGCCATGAACAACATCGAAAACTCACGCTTCAAGGTTGATATTCAAGTCGATGACCGCTCGCTTCACGAAATTTACTTGCCGCACTTCAAAAAGGCGGTCGTTGATGGCGGTGCGGCCTCTTTGATGGGCGCTTACAATAAATTCCGCGGTAGCCATGTCTGTGAAAGCAAGGAGCTAAATACAACTATCCTTCGCGACATGTGGGGCTTCGAAGGCTTTATCTCTACCGATTTCTTTTTTGGCGCCCGCGATACCAAAAAAGCCATTGAGTCGGGCATGGATGTCGAGATGCCAATGCCGATCCACTATCACAAAGTACTGAAAGAAAAAGTGGAGTCAGGCGAAATCGACGTCAGTTATGTTGACCTTTCCTGTGAGCGAGTTATTCGAACGGTGATGTCATTTACCGACAAAGAAGACCAGATGAACTACGGTCCCCACCTGCTCAATAACCCGGATCATATCGCACTTTCCCAGCGGGCTGCGGAAGAGTCAATGGCGCTTATCAAGAACGAAGGCAATGTGCTTCCTCTTCGCAAGAATATCAAGAAACTACTCGTGGTCGGTAATTTTGCACTCACCGCCAATACCGGCGACAGGGGCAGTAGCCAAATCGGCAATGGCAGAACCAGCGCACCACTGCAAGCACTGAAGGATTACTTCGGCGATACTGTAGAGATTATTCACTGCAGTGACACTGAAGTGACCAAAGCTAAACAATACGCGAACAAGGTAGATGCGGTCCTTATTTTTGCCGGCTGTGACCATACCGACGAGGGTGAGTACCTTGTCCCAGATAAGGATGTGGCGCTGGGACCTTTGATGCGCAAAGGTTTCGAAAACAAAGGTATGCCTTACAAGGCCAAATTCCTTGAGTGGAGCGGTAATAAGGCGTCTAAGCACATCGCCGCTTCAAACGAAGAAGGCAAGGGGGTAGGGGGTGATCGTGCACAGTTGGGTGTACGAACGTCCCAGAGCAAAATGATCCGTGAAATCGGCAGAATTAATCCAAACACTGTGGTGAATATTGTATCGGGCTCTATGATCATGACTGCCGACTGGGACGACCAAGTCCCTGCAATCCTAATGAACTGGTACGCCGGTGAGAAAGGCGGGAAGGCACTGACACGCATCCTGTTTGGTGACGTTAACCCGAGCGGTAAACTGCCATTCACCGTACCTTATAGTGAAAACCACCTGCCGCACTTTGAGGCAAATTGTGAGTCGTTTACCTACGATTACTACCACGGTTACTACCTGCTCGATAAGAAAGGTATCAAGCCGATGTATCCATTCGGCCATGGGTTGAGTTACACCTCGTTTGAACTCAGCGAGCCGCAATACGAACTTTATGATGATCGCATTCGGGTGACGACCAAGGTCTCCAACACCGGTAATATTGACGGTAAGGAAGTGGTCCAGGTTTACGTTGGCTACGCCCGCTCATCGGTCGAGCGTCACAAGAAAGAGCTCAAGGGTTTCGAGAAAGTATTCGTCAAAGCCGGCGAGACACAAACGGTGGCAGTTGATGTCATGCTCAAAGAGCTGGAGTACTTCTCACCGGAAAGGCAGGAGTTTGTCTTCGAAGATATGGATTACGAGCTCTATGTGGGCAACTCTTCCAATGCAGACAGTCTGATCATGATTGATGCGGCTGTTGGCTCTTGCGATAAGAAATCAGCCTAATTGCCTTATATCAAGACCAAGACCAAGCGCTAATTTGGCGCTTGCTTTCTTGAGTATCAACAAAGCCCCTTGAAAAAGGGGCTTTCTTTTACATCGACCTAACCAAACTAGAACTCAATCAGTCCCTTGCCGGTGAAGGTGCCATTGACCGATTTCACCGTTAATGTGTGCTCTGCCTGGATCCAACCTGAGCCGTCTTTGTTCACTTTCATGATCTTGGACTCAAATGAGCCAATTCCCGGATTGATCAACAAGCAGCCCTCATTGTCCACGTCGATACCTGCCAATCGAATGTAAGACAGTATCAAAGCGGTATGGGTATGCGGGTTACCGACAGGGAAGCTCTGTGCAGACATCATGGACATGCCCGCTTCTGGATCATCATCTTCGATATCCTGGCCGGCAAGATCTTCCCCCCATGCTCCCCATGTACGACCGGCACGACGAGACTCTGGTGCATTCCAGCAATCAGGGCCAGAAAGTACCCCTTCCCAAAGAGAGGGATAAGCGCGCGCATGGCTTGTGAGGGCATTTTTGCGGAAGTTCTCTAGCGCGAAATCCGTATCGTACTTCAAGGCACCGGTTGTCACAAACATGTTTAAGATAACCCAGATACCACCATAAGCTTCTTCGCCATTAAGGTTGTGAGGCCACATCGCACGAACACCAAGCGGGCTGTTTTCTGCCACTTCCTTCCATGCATCAATGACCGATTTGGCTTGCTCGGCTGTCGGAGCACCTGAATTAAGCGCCATGCCGTTAACGTCAGACCAAATTTCATCCCGACCTGCAACAAGCTCTTCCGGTCCGTAAATACGATCGAACCACTTACCGTTAAAGCCCTCACGGAGCACCTTTGCTAGGTCTTCGGCATCATCACGGGCCTGCTTCGCCAGATCTGCTTCGCCGAGCTTCTCGAGCAATGCAGCCCATCGAGGCAGAATGAAGGCAGCTGCAGCCGTATTCAGCACAGATGTACCGACTTCAATCATCTCTTTTGCGTGATCACCGGCAACCAAAAGAGCAACGTCTTGCCAATCACCAGTCATCACACGGACATGGCTTTTCAGGCCGCGGCCTACCACGTTGTGGAAATAGTTATATTGACGGATTAAGTTACCCTTTAGAGTCAGAGGTGCTATGGCATATTCCGGGTGGGAGGGCAGCATCTCGTCAAATGCCTGCAAATCGCCCGTCACAGCAGCATATTCAGAAGCCGACCATAATGCATAGAGATTCATGTCAGAGGGCTTGGCACCAAAACCTTCCGGCGTCTTGTCACTTTGCAGGCCAAAGGGCAGTGCGCCTTCTTCATCAGCCCAAGAGCATGTATTGCGCAGCACTTGCAAGCCTAGTTTGGGCTCCACATACATCATCGGGATCGAATCGAGGAATGGGTCACGGGCGGCTGCGTTGATACCAAAGTGGAAACCATAGTTACCGGCTTGGTTAAGCGTATATCCCCCCAAGACATCATCTCGGTTAACCAGCCCGTAAGCAGTAGCCGAGTGCCACATGAGCTCTTTTGCCACTTCAGGCGCAAGATCAGATTCAGCCTTGACCATACGCGATTTCGCCACTTCGATTGTACTCTCGAAGAAGGTTTCTGGTGCCTCGAGAGGCTGGTCATCAAACAGACCGAAACGGAAATAAAACGCTTTTGTTTCGCCTGCCGCTAATTCAACATCTGTGCTGATAGACAAAACGGGGTGTTTATCATCCGATGCCTTCACATCGACGGGAGCGCTACCCAAAGACTCCAACATGAGTTCAACCGGTGAGCCGGCAAACTCGCCATCCACCTCGTCATCATCAATATCATCATTGTTGATGATCTCTTGTGCACGAGCGATCTGACGACCAAGCTCAACGTCGTAGCTCACCGCCATCTCTGCAATCTTCTTGCGCACTGTATTACGGGTTAAAGACTGCAAATAGAGCGGGCTCACCGCCCATTCTTCATTAAGCTTGAATGATTTCGCTTCCTGCGCTGACACCCGAACACGGACAAAGACCCACGGAGTATCGCCTTCCGGCATGATCAACTCACGCTCGACCGTGATGCCCTTGTTCTCCAGTAGCACCGAAAAGAATTGGGGACCGAACTGACGCTGGCTAACGACACCTTCTGGGGCCGTGTACATGCTGGTACCCCATGTTGTCCCGTCAGCTTCGTCAATCAACGTCAGGCCGGAGCCCCCTTTGTCATGATCTGCAGAGACGATGTAGCGCATCACTTCCGTTTCGGTGAAGATAGAAGCCGTACCCATGTTATCAACGACGGCTTTGATTGCCGTGTTACCTATGACATGAGGATGGCGGCGAGTTTTTGGCAACACGATAGGGTCCCACTCAGCTTGCTTCAGCGTTAGCGGGTTTGCCGTGTAGTTGAATGTAGGTAAGCCGTGCTTGACAATCCATTCACCATAAATGCTATAGCCTTTGAACAGTTTTGAATCTGAGTTAAATATTGTGTCCATGTATTTCCCTTTATATTTCATGCTCATGGAAACAATGGCGTATTTGATAATTCAAATAATCGACCCCCGTCTGCTTTGCAAAATAATAGGTAGGGTTTGGTAAATATCATAAAGCGGGAGAGGGGACTTACCGCCCCCTTTACAGGGGGCAGATGTTGTTTCAACTAGCCAAGGCGCTTTTCAAATGCCTTGTACAAGGTTTCGTGAGTGTCACGCATGTCTTCCGGAATGACTTTGGTCACCTTGCGGTTATAGGTGATAAGGCCGTTTATCTCACCTTCCACGTCAGTGATCTGAGTGTAGACGGTCGCAGCCAGACCTCTTTCGATCAAAGGCTTAACCTCACTCATCATTAACTCCCGATACTGGCCGCGGAAGTCCTCGATAGATTCGGTTTCACCGTAGCTGAAAATCTTACCGTCTGACCAAGCTTGCTCCTGGACCTTCCAGGTCTTGCCGCCATACTCGCCGATTACGCTCGCCCGGTAATTCGACCGGTCAATCGGCAACCATAGATCCTGCATGTAGATATGGCAGTCAAACACATCCCCAACGCCCTGATCTTGTTCACCAGAGACATTGTTGATAAGCCGGGTCGCATCTTTGTTCTTGATAAAGTCGGTTGCCGCAATCGCATCGAACTGACCCCAGTTTTCATTAAATGGGATCCAACAGACAACGGAAGGGTTCACGCGAAGCGCATCCATCATCTCTTCCAGTTCTTTGTAATACAGGGCTTTCGAGTGCTCGGTTCGGTTCCAACCTTCATAGTCATCATCGCGAACCATAACGTGCTTAACGCCAAACGGGGCCAAGTGTTGAATGTAATCCAGCCACATTGAGTAAGAACCCGAAGTGAAGCTCCCTGCGCTTGGCATGTCCTGCCATACCATCAGGCCCAGGCGATCGGCATGGTAGTACCAACGCGCAGACTCAACTTTGATGTGCTTGCGTGCCATATTGAAGCCCATCGCTTTGATTTGCTCGATATCAAAGACCAGCGCTCTGTCAGACGAGTGGGTGTAGAGGCCATCAGGCCAGAAGCCCTGATCCAACGGACCGTGATGGAAGATAGGCTTGCCGTTGAGCGTCAGCACAACTTCGCCATTAATACGCTCTTTGCCAACTTCACGCAGGGCAAAGTAGCTGTTAACGCTGTCGATAACCTTCTCACCGTCCAACAATTCTACCCGGATTTGGTAGAGGTACGGATCTTCCGGGCTCCACAATTTCTTGTCTTCGGTGATCACCGTAATAGGTAAACCAGGTTTGCCGACGAACGTTTTGCCATCGCAAAGCGTGGTGATGCGGGCTGTAATACCGGCAGTGTTTCCAGTTGTCTTCGTCTCGATCACCGCATAACCTGCCTTTACGTTGGCATTGGCGATAACACTTTTGACATGGCACTGGGATACCGGCTCAAGCCATACTGTCTGCCAGATACCTGAGCTTGCGGTATAAGAGATATCGGTCGGGCACAGAGTCTGCTTCCCTTTCTGACGCGCTTCATCTTCTCGTTCATTCGAATCTGTTGGGTCATAGACGACGACAACAATTTCGTTCTCACCATCAAGGTTAACCACATCCGTGATATCAACCGAAAACGGGGTATAGCCACCGGTGTGCTCAACTTGGAATTGGCCATTGACGTAAACGTTCGCCTGCCAATCAACAGCACCGAAATGAAGGATGATACGTTCGCCACTCCAGTCTGCTGGCACCGAGAACAGGCGCTTGTACCATATTTTCTCACCGCCATACACAGGGCGACCGACCCCCGACAAAGCCGACTCTATCGGGTAAGGCACCTGGATAAGCCCAGGGAAGTCTCTGTTTACTTCCTCTTCCTTTGGCAGGACGTTAAATTGCCAAAGACCGTTGAGGTTCAACCAGCGTTCACGCTCGAGCTGCGGACGAGGGTACTCCGGGAGCGGACAATCTTGGTCTATCGCTTCATCACTCCAAGGCGTTTTGTGATTATCTGTAATAGTCACTTTCCAGCCGTTCACTGACTGATCAGCAAACCACTGCTGCCAATCACTGGACGTATGGTCTGGCTGTTTGACCTCAGGCAACTCGCTGCGCTGGATAAACTTATTCCACATTTTCGATAACAGTACAGGATGAAACTTGGCAAGCAGGCCTATGGTCGTTAAAAGCAGAGCGACAAAGGTAGGAATGACGGCAATAACAAGGGCAGCTATCGCAAGCCAGCCGTCGAGATAATTGCCCAAGAAGGCTAAAACAATCGCGATGATATAGGCAATCGCCATTATCATTCGGATCTTTTGTTTCAATTTATCCATGGTAAAGTCCAACAGTATTAAAATTACCGTCAGACTCCTACAAGCAATAAATCACAACAATTACGATATTTAGTAAGTAAGCACAGGGATGTGTTTTTTGAGATTATGTCCCTTAAAATGGGTTTGGCTGATTGAATACTTTGCATACCCAGTACGCATTGTATTAATTATGTTAAATACGCACAAAGAGCAATTAAACTCAACCTCTAACTCTCATTCAACTGCATCCGCTCGCCACTGTAGGAGATCAGCCGGGACACTTCGATGCGTGGTGTTGCACCAATCATCATCAACCCTTCTTTATGCCGAAGCTGGCGAAATACCGATCGGTTTTCACCAAAGATGGATGTCGGAATGACTTCATGCTCTAAGTCATCAGCACGTAATAACGTCTCGAGCCCATCTGTTGAGCCAATGTAAGACATCGCGCGTTCAATAGCCCTTTTCCCTGCTCGACCTTGAATGCCTTGGGCAGCTGTCGCTAAGAAAACGCCAAGAGACTTTGACTTAAAAATGTGTATTTCCACTGCTTTCATAGCTTTACCGGTGTCGTAATCCAATGAGCAACTTTCACTCAAATGATTATGACACATAACGGATGATGACCGCTATTTTTCTTTAATGTATACCTACTTCATCGTATTGATCACAGAGTGGCCAACAGCCATTTTGATATACATATCAACTTCAACGGGATTGCCCTTGATAGCGTCTTTTAAGCCGTTAATCCCATCATCCATAGAGAAAAAGGCACCGGCACCGACGATGATCCTTCTGAACTCAGCGTCCGAATTAAAGTTAGTGATCCAGCTTTCATAAAACTCTTGTGGAGAATTGAAGTTAAACGTAGATACCAACCTATCTACTATCTTACTTTTCAATTCGTTAAAGAGGTCGTCTTTGCGTTTGAAGTGCGCATTAATGCCAGAGCGACTGATACCGGCCTTCTTGGCAATGTTGGTGAAAGTAAGTTGCTCTATCCCTTCTTCCAACAGCAGTTCATAAGCTGTATCAATAATTTTCTGTCGCGTTTGTCTTGCTACCGCCTGGCTGACTCTTGGCATTTTGCGTTAATCCTATCTGAAGCACAATTGCTTGTAACTCTGGCATTTTTCGAACTTCGGACAGTATACCGTTTGCATATAGCATACACCAGTCTTCTATTTTCTGTTTGGAAGCTCTGTACTTCTCTAGACGGGTAAACACCAACAAGGCCGAAGAGTGCACGTTCTCGGTAGAGCGCCCTTTCAGCCACTACCTACGCGGTGCGTGTGGATGGGTAACAAGGTTTTGGACATTTCTGAGCAGAAGTGCCCGCTATGAAGGAGTTGTACAGAAGTACGTTTGAAAGTTCGCCTGCGCATAAGTCTGCTGCATTGGCTTAAATCTGGGTGAGTAGAAGGTAACACCACGTTAAGAGGCAAAAATTGTTAGCTATAATTTGTAGTGGCTCAAACTTGCTCTGACAGCTACCTGTTTTTAGGGTGCTTTGTCAGCTTAGATTTGAGCTACTACAGCTAATAAATAAAAAATTATTGATTGTTCGCTGTAACAAAAAGGTGACTCACTGACTCTCGTACTATTGAAGGATGACTTCGGTTAACCCACTCCTAGGAGGGAATATGTTAAAGCGTACTTTCTTTTTTACTCTTATATCTTTTGTGTTGGTGTCTTTCGCGGCGGCGCATCATGGCTGGCGTTGGACGACGGGTAATAACATTGAACTAACCGGCATTATCGTCGAGCTTAAGCTGGGCAACCCGCATGGGGAGTTAACGGTAAAGTCTGAAGACGATATCTGGACGGTAGAAGTTGGCCAACCTTACCGCAATGAACGTGCTGGTTTAATGCCGGGAGATTTGGCCAAAGATGTTGAGGTAAAAATTGAGGGGGAACCTTCAGCCGATATAGAACAAAAATTAATGAAGGCGGAGCGTATTTGGATTGACGGTGTGCTCTACGATCTTTATCCAAACCGCGATTAGAGCAGTGCGATGTTGGAAGCCTGGCTCGAAGCCTTAGCGCTAACGCCTGTCGCCCAGTGGATTCGGTTTTCTCGTTGGAGTTATGCGGTAATCAATACCCTGCATGTTCTTGGTATCGCTCTGTTAGTAGGCGCGATCATCCCGTTAGATTTAAAACGCATCGGCCTGTGGCGGTGTATAACACTCGAACAGCTTGCTCATGTGCTCGTTCCTGTCGCTGTTAGCGGATTCGTTATTGCGGTTATCTCAGGTGTGTTGCTTTTTATGGCTGGTCCAAGCGATTACTTCGCGCTAAGTATTTTTCTGTTCAAGTTGCTGTGCATCGCTTTCGCGGTGGCAAATGCGGTCAACTTTCATTGGCGTATGGGTTATGCCGTCCCTTTCAACCAGCAGCGCCTCGTCGGTTTTGTATCGTTAATACTGTGGCTTTGCGTATTAGTAGCAGGTCGATTTATCGCTTATGTTTAATGGTTGCGAAAAAGTAACGGGGTCAGCTCTTACCTTTTGCCCCCATTATCTGAAGTTTCCTAAGTCCCAAACTTTACCAATCGATTTTGCATCAGCTACAACTCATTTTGGGGCAGAACTGAGCCAGCTTCTACTCACACTGAGCTGCAAACTTATCATTGCACAGAATGATTGTGTGGCTAAGAAACAGAACAAAGCATTATCAGATTAACTTCAAGGGCCCATTCCTCACCTACTTATCCAACAGCTTGAACTCCAACCGACAGTTCGCGGATGTTGCTCTGCATTGTTCTGTTGTTGAGCAAGCGGCCCTACTCATAGATCTCCTAATTTTAGATCCTCTAATATTAGAAGAAGGGGATATTTCTAATGTTGGGGGTCATGTAACGGTATGGCTAGAGAGATACCGATTCCGATAAACCGAGCCAGCCGCTTGCTGAAGATCGGCCGTCTGCTCGGAGGGGTTGCCGTGCAGGTACTCAGGGATGGCGCATCGGCCTTGACTGATAGCAAACCACTCAAAGCAAATGATTTACTGCTGACACCGGCCAATGCCATGCTGCTGGCGGACAGGTTGTCTGAGATGCGCGGCGCAGCGATGAAGGTCGGCCAACTGCTCTCGATGGAGGCGGGTGAGTATCTTCCTCCGATGCTGACCGAGATTCTGGCGACCCTGCGTGAGAACGCACATCCCATGCCGCAGGATCAGGTGGCACAGGTGCTGGAAGGTGCCTGGGGTAAGAAGTGGGAAGATGATTTTAAGCAGTTTTCATTCACACCTCTCGCTGCAGCTTCCATCGGACAGGTGCACGAAGCCACCACCAAGGATGGTCGGCATCTGGCGATCAAGGTGCAGTACCCCGGAATTCGAAAAAGTATCGATAGTGACGTTGACAATGTTGCGGCGCTGTTCAATCTATTGCGCCTGATTCCAAGGGACTACGACATCACGACACTGCTTAAAGAAGCCAAACAGCAACTCCACCAAGAAGCCGATTACTGCGCCGAGGCAGATAGTATCGCCGAATACAGGCGTTTTATTGGCGAGGATTCCGATTTCGATCTTCCGGCTGTGGACAGATCACGAACCACTTCTGATGTGCTCACAATGTCTTTCGTCACCGGGGCTCCTATCGAAACTCTAGTGAATACACCGATCGATGTGAGGAACCGTGTTGCGACGCGACTGCTGTCTTTGGTGCTGAAGGAGGTGTTTGAGTGGGGTCTGGTACAGACCGACGCTCAATTTGGCAATTACCGGTACCAGGCAGAGCAGGACCGTATAGGGCTCCTCGACTTCGGTGCCACCCGACACTATTCCGATGATTTGGTTGACGCTTTCCGCCGTTTGATGAAGGCGGCTACAAAAGGCGATGTTTCTGCCATTGAGAACACTGCTGTAGAGTTGGGTTATCTGCGTAAAGGTGAGTCCATACCGTATCGCCAGGGGTTATACGAGATGATCTGTGCGGTTGCCGAACCGGTTCGATACCAGGGGAGATTTGATTTCGGCACCTCCGACCTGTCACGGCGGGTCGTGGAATCAGCCGTCTCCCTACGGCTGAATCAGCGTTATATGCACCTGCCGCCTACTGATATGCTGTTTCTACACCGAAAGATCGGAGGGACTTATCTACTGTGCGCCCGTCTACGGGCACAGGTCAACGTAAACCGTTTGGTCGCGCCTTACATCCAGTAAGATTTGCATCACTTATACAACAATAGATATAACTTCAATGGGGATCCGTTGAGAACCAGAAGGGCACAGACCTTTCCGCTCTTGTTAGAAGGGCCAAAAGTCGAGCATGCGCTTGAGATTGTTGGAGGCTTTCATCCCGGCACCATGATCGCAAAGTCGCTATAAAAATACCCGTCAGGACAACTTCTTCGATCTGTCTGCGCCGACCGCCTGAATGCAGTCCGGCCGCTTCACGCCAAAATTGAACCAGGCGTGACAAATCAAAGATCATGGGTACCCAATGGTGAACGTGAGGTAGATGAAGTTTGGCTCCCAACATCTGAGTAGTTACCCGGTGACGGGGGGCGAGAGCCTCAAACCAGCGCCAAATAATATACTCCAGCCTCTCTTTGACCGGCAACACCTCAAGGCCCTCAAGATCCGCAGCCAGCATGGCTTCAAGCGCACGTAAAAACCAAGCATTAGCTATAGCATTGGTGTCCGCGTAGTAGTGACGTATATGGTTAACGGAGGTGCCGCAGTATTTCGCCAGTTCCACAAAGCTAAGGTTGGACCAGTCATCCCGCTCAGTCGCCATTTCCAGCGCAGCATCGAGTATGCGATCAAATTCCAAAGCTTTAGGGATCTGCCCTTCATTTTGCGAACCTGTAGCCATTACACCGCCCTAAGTAAGAGAAGTTGATGTTGATAGTCTTGTAAGCTTTCTCCTAGCTTTTAAGCATCGTTTGTAAGTATAGGTCAGCTCAGAGGCTAAAAAGCTTTAGGGCAGTTCTGAGCTAGCCACATCAGCTAGATCGAAGACGGACAAAAGTGAGTTAACAG
The DNA here is from genome assembly GCF_003026455.1 of Photobacterium rosenbergii. Taxonomy (GTDB): domain Bacteria; phylum Pseudomonadota; class Gammaproteobacteria; order Enterobacterales; family Vibrionaceae; genus Photobacterium; species Photobacterium rosenbergii. The sequence goes on along the minus strand of NZ_PYMB01000011.1, from coordinate 39,015 downwards.
GAGAGTGCCTTGTTAACTCGAATATAGACAATTTCGTATGATGAATAGAGATAACATCTTATCGTGAGTCATGCTGATTATTTGTTCATTTCTTTCGCATCTAGGTGCTCTTGGTATTTCTTAGAAAACCACTGGTGTAAGTGCAGCCCTGTATTTTTCCTTATCAAGTACGCGATGAATGCCAAGACCAACATACCTATAACTGTACCCATGATACCCACCAACTTAAAAACAAAAAACTATTTAAACAGTATCTTACACAGCACATATGAATAATGATATTTCCTGCAGTTATAATTTTATCTTAACTAATGTCAGCGATTTTGATAAAGATTTGTCCAGCTCTGTGATGTTTGTAATCAATCAACACCACTAGGTTTATTTGATGCAGGAATTACCAGAAAGTATTCAACACGCCCTTTACCCTAGTGACTATCTGAGTTAAACACACACGTTAACGCCTTGCTCTTTCCATATCCAACAGAGTTCGTTTACGTTCTAACCCCCAACGGTAGCCGCCTAAAGAACCGTCGCTACGTAATACTCGGTGGCAGGGGATAAGAATACCAACTGGGTTTTTGCCACAAGCGGTTCCTACAGCGCGAACTGCTTTCGGATTATCAATATGCTCTGCAACCTCACCATAACTCATCACGTCGCCTTCTTTGATGCTTAGGAGAAATTGCCATACTTTGATTTGGAATGCCGTACCTCTGATATCAAGTGGTACTTCGGGCCTGGGAGCGCCCTGACTAATATGCTTATCTAAAGCCAGCATCCAGCTATCCAGCTCTGGTGCATCTTGTGCCGCAGAAAGCTCAAATTGAGCTTTAGGAAATTCATCAGATAACAGGCTTAGCAGAGAAGCTTTGTCGTCACCAAACTGTACTGAGCATACCCCTTTATCTGTCGCAGCCATTATCATGTACCCAAGTGCAGTCTCTCGACACGCATAATGGATAGTTTCACCTTTTCCTCCTGCCCTATACGCTTTCGGTGTCATGCCAATATTTCGGGTTGCCTCACCATATACCCGACTTATTGAACCATAACCTGATGAATAAATAGCATCGGTCACACCTTCACCCTCTTTCAACGAACATTTAAACTTTCGCATGCGTACTGCATCTTGATAATGCTTGGGTGACACACCAAACATTTCTTTAAAAATGCGTTGTAATCGGGAAGGTGAAAGACCCGCGATATCACCTAATTGAGTAAGTGTTATTTTATCTTCCGCATGACGCTCTAGATAGCGAGCGACTTCAATGAGCTTAAGGGTTCGATCGTCCTGACCTGCTGGATTGCAGCGCTTGCAAGGACGAAACCCTGCTTGCATTGCTGATTCGATATCAAAGAAGAACCTCAGATTTTCTGGATTTGCTGCTTTGGTCGAACAGGAAGGCATACAGAATACGCCTGTGGTTATAACGCCATAGTAAAAATTTCCGTCGAAAGAGCTATCTCTCTGCGCTACCGCATTTTTCATTTCATTTTCAGATAACTTTGACATAGCTGCGCTCACTGTCTAACGGGTTGCATGACTATCTCATCACACCAAGCCTGCTGATACCATCCGATTCTTGCTGGCTAATTGGTGATTGTAGATTCACTCTCTGTTTTTAATGTGGCGCAATTTTCGGATGTTTTAAGGTCCACGCTGTAGCTAGTATGCAGTTAAAGATGAATAACACGGATTGTCCCGACCATGACACCGACCATTAATCACTCTATGAACTCAAAAGTATGGGCTATGCTCATTATGCTCTCCATCTTATGGGGCGGATCTTTCTTCTTTGTAGGCGTAGCGGTCAATGACCTTCCTCCATTAACCATAGTGACACTTAGAGTAGGAATTGCGGCATTTACACTATGGGGTATAGCTATGATGATTGGCTTGCGTCCTCCCAAAAGCCTGAAAGTCTGGACTTCATTCTTGGGGATGGGGTTACTGAATAATGTTATCCCCTTTGCTTTGATTGTCTGGGGGCAAACACAGATTGCGTCAGGCTTGGCCTCAATTCTAAATGCTGCAACACCAATATTTACAGTAGTAGTGGCAGGCATTCTGCTGCCTGATGAACGGCCAACACCGTTAAAACTAATCGGCGTTGTTCTCGGTTTCGTGGGTGTTGCGGTAATGATTGGCGTACCCGCGTTAGGTAATGAAAGTAATTTGTTGGCGCAACTTGCCATTGTTGGCGCAGCCATATCTTACGCATTCGCGGGAGTATACGGGCGCAGGTTCAAAAAACTGGGGGTAAACCCTGTAATTACAGCAGCGGGACAGGTAACGGCTTCAACGCTCATATTACTGCCTATCGCGTTATTTGTAGACGGTACTATCGATGCGGACAATACAAGCATGAACACATGGATAGCTATAGTTGGATTGGCAGTTGCATCCACAGCGATAGCGTATGTTCTCTATTTCAGAATACTTGAACTGGCAGGCGCAACAAACGTACTGCTGGTAACACTACTTGTGCCAGTCTCTGCTGTTCTGCTCGGCTCATTATTCCTGAATGAATCTCTGGAAATGATTCATATATTGGGCATGGTGTTAATAGCGTTTGGGTTATCCGCTATCGATGGCCGCTTATGGCATCGAATGAAAGTTATATTAGAGAATAGCATCCCTCGGAACTGACTAAGCTCAGCCATATTCTTTATAAAGATACCGCATTTACATTGGATAACTGGACGTTTTTGAAAAAGAAGTCCAGAGAAGAGTTGCCTTATCTAAGTTGCCGCAAGGAAGTCATTCCTCTCTTACTTGGCTGGGAAACGCAAGCGATATTGCCTTGGTATATCCTCTACCCCAAAAGGCAACTTTTACCCAAGCGTACCCAATTATTCGAAGAATACTTTCGGAGCCACATCAATGGGGTTCAATCATAGAATCACCACTGATAACTTAATATTATTAAATGTATAATTTTTGATAATTTCTATTGATTGATCTGCGGCCCTATACTTCTCTCCATCGAAGCGACACACGAAACAAATTAAAAAGTATTTGGAGAAAGTTATGAAGATGAATCACGTTGGTATCATGGTTGGCGATATGGACAAAGCGGTTGAGTTCTACACTAAAGCGCTAGGCCTTCGTGTTGTAATGAACAACACTAAAGTTATCGAAGAGCGTGAAACGGCAATCGGCCGTATGTGTATTGCCGTCTTCGGTGAAGGCTTCAAAGGCTTTAACATTGCGCACCTAGTAACGTCAGACGGTATCGGCGTTGAACTGTTCGAAATGAAAGAGCGCCAGGAACGTCATGAAGTCGATTTCTCTCGTTTGGGTATCTTCCACTTCTGCCTGCAAGTTGCTAAAGAGCAATTCCCACAGACCATCGCGCGTATTGAAGAGCACGGCGGTAAAACTCGCATGGACATCATGCGTTACCACCCAGATGACGAGACTAAACAAGCACAAATGATCTACATGGAAGACCCGTTTGGTAATCTATTTGAGCTTTACTCGCACACTTACGAAGAAACTTACGCAACTGATTACGAGTAATAGTTAGAAGTAAAAAGGGTTGGTATTGATACCAACCCTTTTTTGAGCACACTCATTGGTACTAATTCAAATACCCCAGATAACGGCTGTACGTTTCCTTATTATCGCCAAACCATTCAAGCAAATCTAAGTTTACGAAAACACTGCTCTTATCATCATCCCTATATGCATAACCAATAGTGAATTTGTTCTTAATGTGAATGGAAGCACCAATACCAATTGCATCAGCATCTTTCCTATCATTGTAAACCGTCGTTATCGAGGCACCGAAGCCCTCTTTCCATCGGTTAAAGCCAATTACTTCTAAGGCAATGCTGACGTCATCTTTATCGCCTTTTTCAGCATCATAAAGATGCTCAAAGACTAGCGTAGGACGTAAGAAGAAAACCTGGATCTTTGGTGGGCCGGTAAGATCAAGTCCTTTGAAATAGTCAACTTGAACAACATTCGCAGAAAACCAGCTATCAAGTGGTGTCTGGTAGCGTGCTTCTCTGTAAAATTGCTTCCACTCGGCTTCAAGACTGGTGTAATGCAATACGACAGGTCCAAGGTAAACATCTGCAATTGGCTTATACGCCCCTTCTACTGCATCCGTTATGTCTGACAACACCTCTCTACAGTCTTCATTTCTTAAGGGCCCGCATTTATTGATCTGACTATCTTTAACAGGGATCTCGATGACTTCGCCAGTAGACAGTATCTCAAAGCTGAAAACAGTCTCACTGTCATTGGGATAATACATTGGTGTTACCTGGATTTTAGCAAGGTAATCAGGGCCTCTAGCAAAACTCTTAGCTAAGGTTTGCCAATCATCAACCATTTGCCAAAAACCTGGAAATACATCATAAGGTACACCTTCCTTGTACGCTTTATCTGATAATGCCAAGAATTGATTCAATGATTCGACCAAAGATGCTGCTTGCTTATTTAATTCTTTTTCTGACCTATCTTCCTTGTTTAGCTCACGGTTATAGCTTACTAAGCTCAACCCAAGGGTATTGGCAGCTTCCGTAAGGTCGGCGTATTTATTGCTTCCTTCATTGTCCGTCTCAGCATGGAGCCCAGAGGATATAACAAGCAGCAAGGCCAACAGCACACTAAATAACATGTTCATAAGTCAAGCTCCTTCTCAATCATTCCACGAACACGCTCATAGAACTCATGCGATGATTTAACTGCCGTGTACACCGACTGAACGCCATCAATAACACCGCCAACATCTTTAATAACCTGAGCTTGGGCTTTGATTTCATGCAGATCATCTTGAACGCTGTTTTGTTTGTGCAATTTACGTGCTTCGACGAGGTTTTCCCTGGTCAATACCACTCCTTTTAATAGGAACATAAATGGTTGGATAAATAGCGGATCTCTAACATACTCTTTTAGGTCATGGGTATTTACTTGATGGATCACGCTTGTGTTAATGTGGCTACCGCGAGACCTCATAATGCTTCGCTTGTATTCTTTAAACCATGTAAAAGGGTCCAGCTCATGGGCGACATTAAAAAAATATTTAGTACACCCACCACTATCTGAATGTACGATTGAATGATTTGGGTCTGCTATTCCATTCAATAAGTTAACAAGTCGACTTACGTTCGCTACCATCCATACCGAGTCAATTTTAGTTCTAGCTGTATCTATTTTAGTAATTCGATGGTCATAGCTAGCCAATGAGTCCTTAACGAACAACTGTGCCAAGGTATCATGGACAACTGCAGTACCAAGACTATGTGCAACTATATGAACTTTTTGATTTACATTTGCATCCTTAAGAGTTTGTGCGATTGTTTTTGCAAGCTGTACCCTTATATAGACGCCTTGAAGTAGTAGGGAGTAATAGATCACATCCAGCCAGCTCGAGTAAAAAAACTGGTCTTTGTCTTCAAACTTCCCGAATTCATCAATCATGCTTTTCGCGAATTTTTCAGTGAACCCTCTCCCTTTAAGCATGGTTTTTACATTAGCTAAACTCTTTGCATATTCAGCATCATTCTTCTGTTGATCATCAATAAACTCGGAGTAATTAAACTCACGGATCTCTGCTACCTTTTCTAAATTCCAATCTTCAATACCAAAGAAACCTAATCCTTCGTTGAATCCCTCTATAAATCGCTGTCTGGTAGCACCCTCAGGATGTGTACCCATACCATGCACGACGAGGATAATGTGTTCTCTGTTACTCATAACCGTCTCCTTGCTTTTCAGGGTTATTGAGAATTATCTTGCGGATTCAAACTGCGGGGTAAATTTCAACACCTAACATAACCCTACTCTTCGTAGGTCAATAAACACTCAAAGCAATACCGATTTGTGATACTCATTCGGATTTATTTTCAGGAGCGGTATGCGTCCTTTCTTTTCGACAATTGACTAATCGGTGAGCGTGTATAGGTAAACTGGACTTTAAGCAATAAGCTAACAAACACAGAAAAGGAAGGGAATTATGTGCCACTTGTTTTTACAGAAGATTCCAGGCCAATATTACGCTTTGCATTCAACATTCTCGATATTGAATGCAACCAGAAACTTTTACTAGCGAATACAATTCTATAATAAAATCCTCATCTACCTCTATACTCTCGCCAGCTTCTATGAGGTTCGTTTTAATTTGTTTATAGTGTGAGTTCAATATGTTTGTTTTGACGAGTAAAAAAGGAGTTCAACTGCATTGAATAAAAAGGAGAATCAGGCACACCAAGCTTTTTATAATATAGTACATGGTCGTATAAAACTTTTTTTGTTATAAACTTATCATCATCAAACTGCACAATAACAGAAAGGTAAAGGTTGATATATCTGCTATTCCTAGTAGCTAAAATCTTTAATTGCCGTAGATCTTCGTAGTTTTTTATTGGCTTTCTTGAGTTTTTAGTAATTTCATAAATTTCTCGTGCTCTACTTCTTATTTTTTCATTTTTTGGTACAGAAACCAGTATCTGATAGATATCACTAGGATTGAAGTGCATAGCCCCCTTCACTCTTGCCTCTACAACTTCACCAACATTTAGTTGGATGACTTTCCACTCAGAAGAGTCCCGACTAAACTCTCCTGCATTAGCTAGCGATTTGTAACTATCAATAATTTCACTATGCTTACCAATTTCTTTCAAACTGTCAATATATTGCTCGTTAACCTCAGCAGTTAACCATGCATCAAGAATATGGATCTTTCTATTCCCAGTATTTGAGAATACGAATCTTGAATTAAGAGCATTATAGTCGTTATCTTCTACATAAACCTGGTTAGTCTTGTCACTAAATATCGATAATGAATTGATTGAACGCTGCTTCTGATAGATATCATACACATTATATGTAAATGACATTACTGCGATGACAAAGGTAGCATAAAGAACAACTTTTTCTCCGATACTTTTCTTTTCTTCTCCAGCGCTACGATTCTCTTCCACTGTTCACCTCCCAAAAGGCAATAAGTAAATGATTATTAGTTGCAATTATTTCATTTAAATTAATTACAAAGTCCTAGCTATGATAATCAGTTTGTGGTGTTTAATATTCAACTCCACTCGCATCTAAACACATAATATCTACAAGGCATATTTGTCAAATACGAAATGATAATTTTCTACAACATAAACAAGAAATGTAGGAAAGTTGGGACAACGCCCCATATTGCGGTCCTAAATGATTACTTATTATGAGAGAGCCATCTGGGTAAAAAAGGGGAGCTGTGTAAAACTAGCCCCCACAGATATCATTAAACTAGCGCGAGTATAAGTCAAAGTCACCTGGCAGTGGCGTCATCATCCCTGACCACGGGAAAGCCCATGGAAAGAAATCCCGATTATCAGCCCTATGGGTAATGACCTTCTGATACCGGCTCACCAAATCGTCACCAGCCCCGTTATCAGCTAGGTAAGTCATCATGTCATCAAGTAAGTAATTATTCTTGGATAAAGCCAACTCCTCAAAATGTGGGGCGAATGATGTGTTAAATTCATGGCAACTATAAAGGTAGTTGGCTTGCTCCACCTCATGCTCCACCATGTAGTTATAGGCGAAGAGGTAAGCTTGCCGTTTCAAATCAATACGCTTGGTGAGCGCTTCTTTCAAAGTGCCAGAATCTGCGAAAATATCGTGATAGCGGTATTCTGGATTGACCGAACGATAATTGTCATGATCATCAAGCTGATACCCACCGTTAGGCAAATCACTCGCTATATAGTAATCGGCATATTGGCAGAAGTTTTTGGTATCAGTGTAGGCTCCTTTATTACACGGCCCGCCCATATCAACAACACCGAGGTTTCGGCCAAGAGAGCCTGACCAGGCTGCCAGAAAATCTGCCGCATCTTGATAACCAAGTAACCCTTCAAACAATGCTCCCCCGGGGCCACCATGGCCTGAATACATCAAGTGGTGGTCGGAATCTGGGTAGGCTGCAGCTAGGTATGCACCTATCTCACTGAAAGCATCGCGAAGAAAGGTACCGCGCTTCCCAGACTCATAAGAAGGCATGTTGCTGAACTTCATCACCCTGTAGCTCTCGCGGTAGGCAATCCGTTCTTCGGGAGTCATAGCCCACCCTTCTGAGCTATAAGGAGCATAATCATTGTCAAAAGCGTACAGGTGAACGGCCTTGACATCATTATCCCATATCGCAGCCTCATAGTATTTCAGGCCCGTTGACGTTTTGGCACCGGTGGGCACAGCGGTTGTCCAGGCAACCCCGTCATACCCCATCCAGTCCGGCGTTACTCTGACCACACGCAGCATAATATTGTGTTCAAACGCCTTGTTCACGTGAACGTTGACCTCCTCTGATGCGGTGTGGCCTTCTTCGCCGCTGGCAGCCACATTAAATACGAAAATAACATCATTGCTTTCGTCACTCGCATCGACGTCAAACGAAATGGTATCTGACGCCGGATCGGCGATTTCAACATTAGGACCTGAAACCTGGGTCCAACGCAGCTCAACAGGACTGTTGGAGAGAGAACGGACATTGACGGAGAGTGTCACATGGCCAGACTGTTCAACCCATTGATCATCGACATCAAGCGAAAGTGGTGCAGGTGTTGTGCTGCCTGCCCCACCTCCTTTACCGCCACCATCTCCACTGCCACCGCAAGCGACCAGCAGCGACAAAGCTAGAATCATGACACTTTTCATTCCTTTCATTTATTCCTCCACTCTACATCCCTGTAACTACACAAAGCCTACCAAAAGCAACCTGCTCAAAAATCATACAGATCACAATGTTGCATATGTAAATAATTATTTAATATCAATTATGTAGCGAAAAAGTGCGACGGAATGATGGGAATGTACGGTGGCTATAGCAGCATTTTAAGCTCGCCTCAAAGGTGTTATTCTCGATATTCAAATTAACTCATATACATATTGCATTAGATAGCTATCGAATTGAATAGGTACCTAAAACGATAAAAATCATTAGACTGAATTAAATACATGAATAAACACCTCAATATTTTTAGGACATATGCCAAAGACAACCGCCGTTATCAGCTTGAGAATGACTTAACTCGTGCACTGGCTATATGTATGCAGGAAGACACCCTGTTTTTCCATGAAGTGTTAAAATCGATCTTGGGCAATACGGGCTTTTTCAACCAACTATTCGAAGACCCAGACCGTGAGACAACCACAGAAATAGAGATCCAGAAAAAAACCACAGCAATGCCTGATTTTGACCGGGTGTTTGCGGTATCACTTAGCGAAAGCCCTATGGTTGATTTCTGGCACCAAACACACGATGCCCAATATGACCCGATATGTGACTTGGTTATAACCATAGATAACATCTTGATCATCATCGAGGCTAAACGGGACAATATCAATTGCACCGCTCAGTTGTACAACCAAATACACAATACTTGCCACAGCCAGGGCAAGACAATTGAAAGCTGTAAAGAGCTGATAACTCCCTACGATTTAAACTGGAAAAAACTCATGGCCATCGCCGTCAAAGTGGCCAGTTTTGAAAAAATGTCAGGCAACACCAACCGGTTTCTTACTGACTTCATTCAACTCGTCAAAGATCATAATTTTACGTGGCTCCCTGAAACGCCGATTGGCTCTTTACACAATCAAAGTACTAAGGCGATTTTCAGGAGGGTTGAATCAGCCATTTTGCATGCCAGTAACCAGGTTGAATCTTTAAGTAAGCTCTCATACAAAGACAGGTTAGGAACGACTTTCGGAAGGCCTTGGGCTGACGAGTTGCTTTTTGATGTAGATAAGGAGACTGGGGACTTAATTGTCGATATATACCCAGGCAACACAAAAGGCCAAGGCTACCACCTGTTCAAAAAGGATCATGAATTCAATAGGCAACTAGTGATAAACAATCAACCTTACCCAGTTAATTTGAATTATCACATTAAGTTTACCGGCCAAAGTTACATTTCTGGATTATGGCTAGAAGAATCTGATTTCAGTAAAAAACTGTATACATCCCAAAATTTCCATAAACATACAGGCCGAACCAAAAGAGACCAATGGCCTGCTATAGAAAACTTGCTTACTGAGCACCTGAATCTTGACTGGAAGGGTAAATGTAATTGGGAAGGCAAGCTCATCAATTCAAACAGGACACAGTTAAACATGTCTTTTGGCTATGAGGCTTGGATTCAAATTCCATTTAAACAGCTTGCCGAAATAGATACGACGAAAGATGACATCTCACCTTTGGCTAATTTCATCGAGAGCATATATCAGGCGTTTGAAACCGAGCTTGTTGCGCTTGGATGATATTGCTTACCCTGCAACCTGAACCAGTTGCAGGGTTCTTAGCTATAGGGTTACCGGGGTGACATTCACAACCTGCGGTTAACGCGAGCGGCTATGGAATACCGTTGTTGATGCCACTGACATGTCCATATCATCCGAAGCGACAATGTTGACCGAGCGGCTGGCGTTCAATGACAGCGGGATAAAGACTCGGCCGCGCTCGTCAGTGGTAAATGAAGTGCCATTAAGCTGAGGGACATTGGTAACATTGACTGTTAGCCCTGCTGCTGGTGCAGATTGGTCTGTCGCTTTGACATGAATACCTGACGCTGAGTCGGTGATGTTAAGCTCAACGGCAGAGGCTGACATTGAAACGACAAGTAAAGTTGATAGCGCGATTGACTTAAGCATGGTGTATTCCTTCTATGGCTGACTCTTCTTAACTTCGAAACTAAACTGTTTCGTTTTGTTGTTTTTAAATCTAGAATTGATTATTGAAACTGTCAAGGGTGTAAAACTAATTAGTTTCGTTTTTTATTTCTGGTTCGGAGGGTGAAAGGTATGAGCCGTCAAGAAGAGAAGAAGCGCCGGGCGATTGAAGCCACGTTGTCGCTATGTGTGAAACACAGTTACCACGGTACCAGCATGGATACCATTACGGCTGCTACCGGTATGTCCAAAGCCACTATTTACCGTCATTTTGGCTCCAAAGAAGCGTTAATCGCCGAAGCTTTGGCACTCTACAGCGAGCAAACACTTTCCCATTTAACTCAGTTGTTTGATGATCCTGACCTGTCGCTGGAAGAGAAGTTAACGGCCCGTTTTACGACATTAGAGGCCCTGGTCGAAGCCAGAGATTTCAATGGCTGCATCTACCAGCAAGCCTTTAACGAGTATCGCAACGAAGATGATCGCATTGCCGATGTGTGTGTCTCATATAAACAAGAGCGGATCCGTCTGGTCACCGAATTGCTGCTGGCCCACGATATTAAACAAGCCAAGGAAAAGGCTACCCGAGCCGAGTTGGTGTTTAACGGCTTGCTAGCCTCGCTGGAAATGGGAGCAGATCCAAAGCTAATGTCACTCGCCAAACAAATGTACTTTGAGCAACTGCAGTTAACGGCGTCTTAGTTCGGCGGGTAATGAATGACAACTTCTACCCTTAGACACTAGGAAACTCAACACTCAGAGCCTAGAGAGAAAGGCTCTGAGTTTCTTGTATCGCTCTATCTCTAAGGCACATTGATCAGATCGGTGATCAGATTAGGGGCGTGCTGGCTCCCCAGCACTGGCGGTGTTTGATCAACCCGGCCAGACCGAGCAACATCAGTCAAGCCAGTGAATATCGGAACGTCATTGATGCTATCTCCCATTAATAATGCGAGTAAGATAACAGTATGAGGGTTAAGGGTGGCTAATTATCGCTTTGTATATAGCGATTTTCTTCGCTTTATTCATCCAACATAGCTCGGACTAACTCGGCTAACCGCTTTATCGCTCTCTCTTCTGTCGTTGCACAATCAAACGATGCATTAAGGCGAAGGCAATGATTGAACTGATCGCTAACAGAAAACATTTTACCCGGTGCAAGGCTGATATTATCTTTTAATGCAAGTTGATAAAGCACCATGGCATCGATGTGCTGAGGCAATTCAATCCATAAAAAATACCCACCTTCTGAATAGTTGACACTGACACTAGTAGGCAGGTGAGCACGTAGCATCTGCCAAGTGGCGAATTTGCGCTGTTCCAATGTCCTTCGTAATTTGCGCAGGTGGTTTTCATAATTTCGGGTAGATAAATAATTTGCGAGGGCCAGTTGTATCGGAGCACTGGCTGACAGAGTACTCATCATCTGCAGTTTTTGAATCGGCAGGGCCATTTTTCCTGCTGCCACCCAACCGATCCGAAAACCTGCAACCAGCGTTTTTGAAAACGACGAACAATGTAGCGCAAGGCCATCTTGATCAAATGCTTTGGCTGGAAGTGGCTTGTTAGCACCAAAATACAGTTCATTGTAAACATCATCTTCAATCAAAAAGACGTTGTATTGTGAAAGCAACTCAATCAAACGTTCCTTCTTCGCTTCTGTTAACGTACAGCCCAAAGGGTTCTGGTGATTGGTCATTAACCAGCAAGCTTTTACTGGATGAGACTGTAATGCTTTCTCGAGTGATTCAAGATCAATCCCCTCTCGCGGGTGGGTTCTGACTGACAGCGCTCGTAAATTCAGCCTTTGCAGGGATTGTAATGCACCGTAGAAGGTCGGTGATTCCACGATCACCCAGTCGCCAGGCTGGGTAACTGCTTGAAGACTTAAATTTAGTGCCTCAAGGGCACCTGCAGTGATCACAATTTCATCCGGGCTCACACTGATCCCTTGTGCTGCATAACGCTTGGCAATAAGTTGTCGTAGTTCTTTATTTCCCGGAGGCCGGTTATCCAACGCACTAGAAGTTGGCATAGTGCGTGCTGCAGCGATCAATGATTTGTTTATTTGTTGTCGGGGGTACAGCGTTGGATCGGGATAAACAGAGCCAAAATCAATGATATGTGGCTTACGGCTGGCCTGCAGCACATCAAAGATAAAATCATTGATATCAATAGTTTCTGTTGTTTGAACTGTTACATCTGACTCTGTTGTACTCGCATATTGAATTTTGGGTGCGACAAAATACCCAGACCTTGCATGTGAGACGATCCACCCTTGGCTCTCTAACACCTGATAAGCATGCAGCACTGTCATCAAGCTCATGCCTGTCGTTTCAGTCTGCTTGCGAAGAGAAGGCAGTTTGTCACCGACAGCCCAAATGTCATTTTGAATCTGATTACGGATTTGCTCTACGAGCTTTTCATACTTGGCCAACGTAAATGTGCCCTTCAAGTAACAACTGGCTGGAATATAGCACAGCACTAAATCTGTTATATATAAAAGTCAGTTTTCTGTATCTATTATAGTCTCGATTCCATTCCTATAATCCCCCTACTTTCCACTTCAACAGAATATTTCAAAACTTGTGCAGAGTTGGCACTTATTGCACAACGCCAACTCTGCACAAGCATATGAATTTAAATAGAAGTAACTCAACGGGAGATACCTATGAGCAATATTAAAACTGCCGCACTCCGTGCACTTCAGTTAATGGATCTAACGACGCTCAACGATGATGACACAGATGAAAAAATCATCGAGTTATGCAAAAGCGCCAAAACAGCGGTAGGCAATACGACAGCGGTATGTATCTATCCCCGGTTCATTCCCGTTGCCAAAAAGCAATTACGCCAGCAAGGCACGCCTGATATTCGCGTAGTCACTGTGACGAACTTCCCGCATGGGAACGACGACATCGAAATCGCTGTTGCCGAAACGAAAGCAGCCATTATGTATGGCGCAGATGAAGTGGATGTCACCTTCCCATACCGTGCGCTGATGGCCGGAAATGAAAAGGTTGGTTTTGAACTTGTGAAGCAATGTAAAGCGGCCTGTGGCGGTACACCATTGAAAGTCATTATTGAATCTGGCGAGCTGAAAACGCCTTTGCTAATCAAAAAAGCCTCAGAGATTTCAATCAAAGCCGGGGCTGACATTATCAAGACCTCGACAGGCAAAGTACCAGTCAATGCAACCCTTGAAGCAGCAGAAACGATGTTATCCGTTATCAAAGAGTTGGGTGTAGAGCACCGGGTTGGCTTCAAAGCGTCAGGCGGTGTCCAAACGGCTGAAGAGGCGAAAAAATACTTGGATATGGTAGATAGTATGTTTGGTACAGAATGGGCAAACAACAGCATGAATTATCGATTTGGGGCGTCGAGTTTGTTATCAAATCTGCTTTGTACATTGGGTGAGGAACGTGCATCAGTAACTAACGAATACTAATGTAACCTGTTTATAAATAAAGATAAATTCGGGGTGTGAGATGAGCAGTTTACGGCTGTTTTAAATCACACCCACTCGGAGAAAGTAAAGGCTCACCTATGTCAGATTTTGAGTTAAAACACAAAACCGCCGCCAAACTCTCAGAGCACGTGGCATATAAAATAACCCAGTGTCTTAAGTTCCTATTGAATATCTTCTATGGAAGAAAATATGCTAAACGCGCCGTTATTTTGGAAACCATTGCAGCAGTACCAGGAATGGTGGCAGGTATGTTCAATCACTTAAAAGCCCTACGCAGGATGAAAGATGATGAAGGCTGGATCCGTGAATTACTGGATGAAGCTGAGAATGAAAGAATGCACCTGATGATTTTCTTGGATATTGCCAAACCTAGTTGGGTAGAGCGAACGTTAGTGTTACTTGGCCAAGGGGCTTTTATTGTCGTGTATAGCATGATCTATGTGCTCTCTTCTAAGATTGCACACCGTGTTGTGGGCTATTTCGAAGAGGAAGCCTGCAAGAGTTACACTGAATATCTGGGCAAAATTGACTGTGGTGAAGTAGAAAACGTCGCTGCACCCAAAATCGCCGTCGATTATTACCAACTAGCGCCAAACGCTAAATTACGAGATGTGATCGTAAAAATCCGTGAAGATGAAGCCAAACACCGCGATCGTAACCATTCTTTTGCTGATGCATATGAACGCCAAGAACTCCCTGCGCATCAGCATTGATAACTCCGTAGGGTATAAAGGCACGTAGTTTTCAAGATCACCCTCAAGGTGTTACCCATAGGTTGATGTAGTGCTTGCTCGATAGACAGATATACAATTATCTAACTAAGGGTAAGTACTACATACCCTTCAATACTATGTGTTAACTACAACACCAACTCATCAAACGTTCTATCCACATCACTCTGCTCAATCCCTATATAGCGCAAAGTAACGCCCGGTGAACTATGGCGCAGCATTTTCTGTACCGGTTCAATCCGGCCTATCTGCTGGTACATGTGGTAGCCCCTCGTCTTCCTCATACTGTGGGTACCCAGGTGGACATCGACAATATCACCGATGGCAGCAAACGCCTTTCTGACATTTCCCCTATCAAGCGGCGCTGGCGGTTTGTTTTTCACCCGCGGTGATCGGTAGCTCTGGAATATATACACATGGTGCGGGAATTCGGCACGGATCGCATCGACGATATCAGCGGCTTTGGAGTTGAGCTTGATCTTGGCTGTTTTGCCCGTCTTCTTCTCTCGAGTGACAATGTAACGCTCACCACGCTCGGTAATTAGGTCTTCAAACTTTAAATTGAGCAAATCTGTGATACGCAGAGCGAGGTTGATCCCCAGATCCCAGATCCGCGCCATCTGCCTGCCATAGTGTTTGTCGAGAAGTCGCGAAACCTGGCCGACAACGACCAAATCTTTAACGGGTGATACCTCTCTCAACCTTAATACCCCATATCGTATATTTTTTATATAAAGGGGTATTGTGTGCTATTTCTTGTACTTAGGCAATAAAATCCAACGGTAAAATGCGGGCTTGCAATACCCCATAATATCCTTTTGGGTCATTAAAACGATGAGTTGGCAAAATTTTCAACTCGCCAAGGTAAATCGTCACGGTGAGGTGGAAAACCATAAAGTCACAGCGTCACATTTTGTTTTTGGGTTTAGGCATGAAAATCTAGCGCCCTACTTGGTTTTATTTTTTGATTTCGAAATTCTGCTTTAATTAGATACTTGCCCCTTCTTCTATTGATCACTTCATAAAAATGAGGACTATTCACCCTTAATGGGTACCAAATACCCTTTATATCTATTTACGGTTGTGTATACTGTAAAGGGTGAAGGATGGTGATCTACTTCGCTGATGACGAAATCAGTCATAAAACTGATTGTTTATATAATGGATGGCATCCTTTATAATCTCACTGTAATGATCACTAACTCGAAGGTAGCCCAACCGATAAGTGGGTCTGAGGAAGTATGAAGAAATATAACAAAATCACTGGTATGGACTTAGCTCGACGCCAATTTAAGGCGGAAAAAGTTGAGAGCTATCAGGAAATTGAAATCACACCGCAACTAGCTGCAATTATGTTGTCTTTCAATCGTGAAAACATTACGGAAGCAAAGGGCAAGATCACTGAGTATGCTCAGGCAATGGAAGAAGGTCGTTGGCTTTACAATGGTGATAGCTTTCGTTTTTCACGTCCTAAAACCATTGATGGCGGAAGTGCCTACGCAAGTATGTTGGATGGACAGAACAGATGTAAAGCTATCATCAAATCTGGAAAAACCATCAAAGCCAATATTATCCTCGGGCTAGAGCCCAATACCTTCGATACGATCGATGTTGGACGAAAACGTACTCAGACTCAGCTCGTTGGTCGTACCTTCCGCGACCGGATCGATAATTCTGGTACCGCGTCAACGATTACCAATGCAGTACAGCGTGTTCTTATTCATGATGCTAATTTGTCACAGAAATCAGGTTTAAAACCGCACAATACAAGTAAAGTTAACATTACTCAGAGTGATGTTGAGGCATATATGGATGCCAACTTAGATCAATTACTGCGTCATCATGAGCAACTTCGAGAAATTGTCGGGTATCAGAATAATGTGATGCCAGCATCTCAGATGATGTTTATGTTCCACATTGGTGCTCGACACCATGAGGAATACACGAAAGCATATTTCCGTCAAGCCTTTGCTGGATTGAATTTAACTGGTCAAGAGACTTTATATTTCTTAAATCAGTTTCTTCATAGGGCGCGTAGCGAAAAAATCGTTATGGCTGATCGTGTTCAGGTCTGCTTTAAAGTCTGGAATGCTGTTGCTCTTGATGGAGCAAAAGCCATTGGTAAAGCTGCAGGCTTGAAGGTTCGTTCTGGTGAAAACACGAATCAACTAACCGCACCGAGCGCAAAAGCGATAAAAGATTTCTTGGGCCAGTAATATAGTAAGGAAAGGGCACCCTCCCCTCTTGATATATGTATAAAGCACGTAGATTAGAAGACTATACGCGTTGTAGAAATTTATTCATTCGCATCAAAAATACCGCCGGTGACAAGTCGGTGTTTTTTGATGATTTGGAAGATCTAGCTAACGAAACTGATGATGAAGCTCGGCTATTTATAAATGAAGCGATTGATTTGGTCACTTCATCAACTGGTGACGATCAGGAAGAAGCAGCGGAATGCGTAATAACCGACTTTGATAATGAAATTGAAGAGTTACGTAATGCTTTACTGATAGAAGCATGTAGTGATTTACCAGTAGAGGACACAGCAGATGTGTCAGGTGTAGTGGAGACTGAAAGCTATATTAAACCTCAGCAAGAGACAAAAACTAAATTCCGCACTGTATTAGAGGCCTTGGATGAGAAGAGACCAGTGGATGAAGAGTACATGATGTACAAGAACCACCCTCTTTATGCTCGCAGTATTAAAGACAATGGTTCAATAGCTTCCTACTGGCTTCTTTGGGTGTATATGATGTATTTAGAGGCATCTAAAAACCCAATGGCTAAAAACAATATCCATGAGCTTGGTGTTCGTCTATGGGGGGAGAACCAGGTTCGTTCATCAAAATTGTTAAATGGTGACGCAGGATCAGCCATTGATGTCGATATTGATGGACGAATAACGGGCTTCTTTGGTAAAGGCTATATAGGGAAGCAGGAATTTTTAAACATCCTTCTTTTTGCGAAGAATGACTCACGTCTTGCGGAAACAATCGAAAAGATTTGCAAAATAGGCCTGAAATCAGATCTTGAACAAATGATGCTCTCACCCTTTCTTATTCGTATGTATAAAGTTACAGATGAATTAGATAAGCCGGAATTTCGTTTTTCAATGCAGTTTATTAAATCAGCGGAAAAAGAAGTTCATTACGGTCGCCGCTCACATTCAGCATTATGCAGAGAAGCTAATGCCGCGGGTTATAAAGACTTAGATTCAGCATCAAGGAAGTACTACTCTGGCATGTACAACTACCTTCGTAAGTCAGAGTACTCGTCTGGTGTAAGAGCGAAGCCATCTCCTAAACCACTCATTCCTGAGTGGGGGAAACCAATAAAACAACCAGAGAGCCCGAAACCTTCTGTCATGGAGCCAGAAGCTGTTATTGACCAAAAACCGATAAACATGACAGACAATAATGAGTCTGTTTCATCAATTAAAATAGATGACGGAAGTAAGAGTGAAATGACTACAAATAAAAAATTGTTTAATGAAGAAACGCAAGAACACCGAAGTGTTTACCTGGCTCTTAATACAATGCAGAGCATTGGACGTATGTATACAATCCCTGATATTGCACAATTTTCACTAGTAGATGAAACGCGTATACCTTCAATTCTTTCTGAATTACAACAAGCGCGCTTGGTGCATATGAATGGAAATACGATCGTAGCTGTTCAGCAACCTTTCTTTGTATGGGGCTAGGTTTAGACGATTAATTTACTTAGAACCGGCACCCAAACTTCAAAGTACTCTAGTGGTCAATTTACATTGACCACATCTCTTTCTATGTTCTTTCAGGGCATCAGTTTGAATAATCTTAGAGCAACGTTTTTAACTAACTTAGTTTTGAACCTAAAGAGGTATCAGGGTGCATTATTGTTGAAGGTATACACTGGTATTGCTTCAAACAAAGAGGCGGTGTTGGTGTTCAAATACCCTAGCATCCAGCCAGGGGATTTTATAGGTGCAATCCTGGATCGAGCCGCTGTATGTCCTACAAGTCCTTAACTCCGTTCCACCGAAAGAAAGCTTGTTCAGCGTACCCAACCTGCATTTGCAGCGGCATTGTAACCGACTACATCAATAACAAATAGAGTACGAATGCTTTTATTTTCCTTCTGAGATCTCTGTCGTGATTGAGCGCTATGTGTACGGCATGACCGTTGATTTTCCTAAGATATATCCAGATAGGGTGCCAGAGTCAGAATAATTGCTTTTACGATAGCCACTTAGCTCTCAACTTTTAACTATAAGCATTTTATTGCACTCTGCTTGGAGTAAGTTAAGAGGGCATACTTAAGCAGGATAACAATCATGGCTCATGGAATAGAGTTAATTTACCACCCAACTCATATAGAGTCGTCCCCAAAACATCCTCCGATATTGCTCGTCAGCGGCGCCTATTCCGGTGCCGATTACTATGACAACAATCTAATACCAATGCTGAACCGTTTGGGGTTTGACTGTTACAGCATGTCCTTTAGAGGCCACCACCGATCGTATCTTGCCAAGTTCGGGGTCAGGCTGTCCCATTATTTTGAAGATCTGAAACAGGCAATTGGGTTATTACCGTCCCCTCCCATAGTAATTGCCCACAGCATGGGAGGGTTTGTCACAGCCCATGTGTGCCAATCAATGAAACTGCCAGCTTGTGTTTTGATTTCTCCGGTCCCTGCTGACGGTGTCTTTGCGAGTTTTGTCTCTTTCCTGGTTACCAGGCCCTACGGGGCAACGAAAATGCTCGGTTTTAGCGTTTTTCCTTTTGTCTCTCGATTTTTCCCGCCGCCAAAAGGCTTATATTCCAAATCAATCAGTAAAAGAGAGATTGCCCAACGTAGCAGAATGATGAAGGCCGAGCCTTTACTGGCAATGTTGCAACTTAATATTCCGCCCGAATTCCACCACACCAACTTAACCAGCAATATCCTTGTATTAGGGGCAGAAGACGACACGCTTATTCCCCCTTCTGAGGTTGAACATGCCGCTGATATCCTCAATGGCGATTGCATCATTTATAGCGGGCTGAGTCACAGCATGATGCTTGAGCCGGAAGCAGAAGGTATTTGCCATGACATTGTGGATTGGTTAGCGTCCAAGTCTATCGTTGCAGGCAATGCGAATTAGTGGCTTGTTACTTTTGGCGAGAAAAAGGCTTATAGTTTCCAGCAAGTTAGCTGTATTTCTAGAGTGCGGTTAATCAGTTGCAGATGTCGCCTATGCGCGCTGTGACGCACTACGGTCGCCTATGCGTCGTGGTAAGAAAAACCCCGCCTATGCGGGGTTTTTTGCTATTTATTCGATGCAATAGATGATTACTACTTGGTGATTTCTACCAGCTATGTTCTGACAACGAGTTTTGGTGGAAGGAGGTATTGCCTCTGTTCAACCTTACCGCCCTTGATTAAGGTCTGCATAACTTCTAATGCTTGCGATGACAGAGCCGGAATATCCTGCTGCACCGCTACAACAGGGTTATGTAATAACCCAAGCATTGAGTGGTCATCAAAAGAACCGACGATAATGTCATTGGGAATTTTTTGATAATGCTTACGCAAGAATTCCATTGCGCCTTCTAGGATAGGTAGCGAAATCGTCACCAAACCTGATGGGGCTCCACCATGCTGATTATACAGAGACTCCATAAGCCGATACCCAGTTGCACGTTCGGTTTTCCCTTCAATCAAGATAGCTTCATCGTCAATAGGGAATACAGACTTAAAGCCGCGAATACGGGCTTGAACTGTCGGTAGGTAACTGTCAGATCCCAAAATGTACAATTCAGAAGCAAGCTTTGACAACTCAGTGGCCAGTAGCCTGCCCCCTTCGTCATTATCGGTCGCTACCACAGGATGTTCAGAGGTATAAAAATCACGGTCAAGGAATACGATAGGCGTTTTCTTATTTGCCAGTACCTTCTGCCTTTCTGCAGAACAGGGCGTTACAAATAGCCCATCGACATCACGGCTGAGGAAATTCTGAACAACTTGTTCTTCTAGCTTTTCGTCATCGCTTGTACATGCAGTAATAAGTTGATATCCAAGGTCACGGCTTTTTCGTTCTAATTCTTCAACCAAAGCGGAAAAGAATGGGTTCGTCAGGCTAGGAACAACCAATCCCAAGGTTTGTGTTTTCTTCAGCTTTAAGTTTCTGGCTGTTTGGTTCAGTACGTAACCATGTTCGTGAATAATGTCCTTAACTTTGTTTCGGGTCTTTTCACTAATCCGGTATTTTTCATCTTGCCCGTTTATAACTAAGCGAACAGTGGTTACCGAGACCCCCGCGAGCTTTGCAATTTCATCAACCGTTTTGGCCATACCTGTTCTCTTTTTTCTATCTAATACTTTGATTCAGTAATGATCGCCGGAAGAAAAGTATCTTAGCGACTTCTCTACCCCCCCGTCTATCTGATTACTAAATTTTTGACCTTCTCCAGCATTTTTCACCATTCTTGTCAGTTCAATATTGAAGTCATCACAAACAACGTGATAGCTTTTGCTAAGTCGTGTTAGCAAAGGTCTTAGCAATGGAAAACTTATACATTGGTGTCGATATTGGTTCTGGCAGTGCACGTGCAGGGCTCTTCGACAAAAAAGGAAATAAACTGGCCCAAAGCACCAGTGCTATCTTGCAATTTCGTCCGCAGGAAAATTTTGTTGAGCAGTCATCTGATGATATTTGGGCACAGGTCTGCCATGTCGTGAATGCTGTCATCCAGCTAGCTAACGCTAAACCTGAACAAATCAAAGGCATTGGCTTTGATGCGACTTGCTCTCTCGTTGCACTCGGCGCTGATGACAAGCCTGTTTCCCTGTCTCCGACGGGAGATCCTCAGCAGAACATCATTATGTGGATGGATCATCGAGCACTCGCTGAAACCAAGGAGATCAATGCAACTAACAGCAAGGTATTGGATTTTGTAGGCGGCGAGGTAAGCCCTGAAATGGAGCTACCAAAGCTGAAATGGTTGAAGCGCCACCTGCCGCAACAGTATGAGCAAGTCTCACGCTTTTTCGATCTTGCCGACTTTCTCGTCTACCGCTCTACCGGCGAAGATATCCGGAGCACTTGTACCAAAGCCTGTAAGTGGACTTACCTAGCCCATGAAAAGCAATGGGACCGCTCTCTTTTTATGCAGCTTGGCCTTATTGATCTTCTGGACGAGGGCAAAATCGGCCAGTCTATTGCCCAGCCTGGTACACCTGCAGGGAACCTATCTCCTATTGCCGCTAAAGAGCTGGGCTTAACACCAAACACCGTCGTTGCCGTAGGGATGATCGACGCGCATGCAGGCGGTGTAGGCATCATTGGCAAACAGCCTGAATCAACATTGGCGATTATTGGCGGGACCTCCTCGTGTCACATGGCAGTTAGCCGCGAGCCTATCTACGTCAAAGGCGTATGGGGCCCATACTGGGACGCCATGGTACCCGGCATGTGGTTAAGCGAGGGCGGGCAATCTGCTGCTGGCGCTTTGATTGATCATGTGATCCGTAATCATTCCTTCTATGGTGAATTACTTAAGGTAACTGGAGAGCAAGGATGCAGTGAATATGAGGTGCTCAATAACGAGGTGTTCCGCCTTGAACAAAGTGATCCCCACTTTATGAGCAACTTCCATATGCTCGGCTACTACCACGGTAACCGTTCACCAAGAGCGAACCCAAACCTCAAGGGAATGATTTGTGGCCTAACGATGAATGCCGGGCTCAGCGATCTGGCAATCCAATATATGGCTGCAATTCAATCGGTGTCGTATGGAACTCGCCACATCATTGAAACCATGAACAAGGCCGGCCATGGCATCAAACGTATCCATATGTGTGGTGGAGGAACTAAAAATCCCCTCTGGCTGCGTGAGCATGCCAATGCAACTGGCTGCCCCATTGTCCTGAGTACTGAAGACGAAGCCGTGATCCTTGGCTCAGCGATGCTGGCAGCCACAGCTAGCGGTGAATACACAAAGTTAACTGACGCAATGGCCGCGATGTCATCGGAAGGAAGAGTGATTCAACCGCAGCCCGAGACGCGCTCGTTCCACGAAGCAAAATACCAAGTTTTTCATGCGATGTATGAAGACCAATTACGTTACGACGCGATCATGAATGATTTGAATGTCCTCTAAAACCAATAAATAAGCCTGGAGATACAATATGTCCGCTTTAACCTTGCAGCTACCACAAGCCCAAACACCAAAGTCATTGGCCGAGAGAGAAGTCTTTGTTATTGCCAATGGAGACTTGAGGGATAGCGCCAACCAGAACTGTTGGCCAGTCCAAGCAAAATTCGAAGCAAAGTTAGCCAATGTGCTGGAAACTCAATTTGGTTACCGTATGCGCCGAGCCCATCCGGTCAAAGAATCCGGCCATGGTTTTATCAGCAGCCAACGTGAGGGTTCAGATATCATTGCAGGGATCGACCCGACGGCCCCTATCATTGTGCTGATGACTGCCTGGCAATACTCCCACCATATTGCGCCATCGCTTGTTCACCACAAGGGCCCAGTTCTACTGCTGGCTAACTTTGATGGCACATGGCCCGGCCTGGTCGGTGCGCTCTGTATGGCAGGCACGCTAAATAGCCTAGGTAAAACTTACAGCCGCCTTTGGTCCGAAAACTTCGACGATGATTTCTTTTATACTGGCCTGCAAACGTGGTTGGAGTGCGGCGAGCTGAAACACGACACCAGTTACCTGCAAGAGATCACCAAAGACCATCCGGTAATGCAGACAGTTGCTGGGCAGCAGGGGCAACAGGTTGGTGAGCATATCCTGAAGAACAAAGAGATCATGGGCCTGTTCGATATGTTCTGCATGGGCATGATGAATGGCGTGTTCCCGCAGGAGTCACTGGCCAAGGTGGGTATGCCTATCGAAGCGCTGTCTCAATCAGCGCTATTGCATGAAATGAGCTTAGTACCACAAGCAATGAAAGAAGCATGCTTGCAGTGGTACATCGACAAGGGCATGACATTCAACTTTGGCGAAGATCCTGCCGTCGAATTGACACGCGAGCAGGTGCTTGAGCAGTGTGCAATGCTAATTGCAATGGTGAAATTTACCGATCGCTTTGGTTTAACGAGTGTTGGTGTCCAGTACCAGCAAGGGCTTAAAGATTGCTGCCCGGCTTCTGATTTTGCTGAAGGTGCGATCGGCTCCAGCGAACGCTTTCCAATCAGCAATGACCATGGCGAAGTCATTCAACCTGGCAAGCCGATCCCTTGTATCAATGAGGTAGATATGGGAACAGCTATTCCGCAGACCATGCTTTACCGCCTGCTTGATAGTTTCAACCTACCATCAGAGACGACCCTGCATGACATCCGCTGGGGCAGTGAATATGAGGGAACCTTCTACTGGGACTTCGAGATCTCCGGGTCGGTACCATTCGAACATATCAAAGGTGGCATCGCAGGCGCCATCGGCCATCGCCAACCACCCATGTTCTTCCCACTTGGAGGCTCAACCGTCAGCGGGCAATGTAAAGCCGGTCGATTTATTTGGGCACGCGCACACTATGAAGGTACGGATGTTCATATGCATATTGGCACCGGTACAGCTTTCGAACTGCCACATGAAGAGTTCCACCGCCGCTTAAATAGCACCAATAAAGAGTGGCCACTAATGAACTGTGTTCTTGACGGTGTTGGCCGTGATGATCTTATGGCCGGTCACCAAAGCAACCACATTTCAGTCGCTTATGTTCCTGAACAGGATATTGATAACGTCGTGAAAGCCTTTGTTGCTCAGTCACTGACTCAAAATATGCGCGTTCACGTGGCTGGCGGTATCAACCTTGACTAACCCAACTTATTGATGCCATCGCAATGATGGCGTTGGAAACCAATGCCATACCGCTAATTTAGGCAGTGCCTGAATTAGCGGTTGCAACTGTATTTAATGTTCGACCGCTTTTGATTAAGGCAAGTAGCCATGAAAACGCCACACCAAGCTTTCACTAGAAGCTTTATTTTACTGAGTTGTGTGTATTTCCTTTGGGGGTTCCTGACCTCACTCAATAGTTTATTAGTGCCCTACTTGCAGCAGCACTTTAACCTCAGTTATACCCAGGCCATGCTAATCCAGTTGGCGTTTTATTTGGCTCCATTTATTGCTTGTTTACCAACGGCATACTTTATCCGCCGCTGGGGTTATAAACACACTTTGTTTCGCGGCCTGCTCGTTATATTTTCCGGTTGCCTGATCTTCGTCCCAGCAACCGAAGCTTTCTCCTACGCGGCGGTCTTGGTGGCTATCTTTATTACCGCCCTCGGTGTCGCTTCACTGCAAGTGGTTGCCAATCCCTGCGTGGTGATGCTTGGCGCCCCCAAAATGGCGGCATCCAGGCTCACCCTGTCATCGGCGATTAACTCAGCAGGTACAACCCTGGCTCCATATATTGCCACTATCACACTCTTTAGTGTCATCCATAATTCGGCAGAAGCGTCAATTCGCCAACTGCAGATCCCCTACCTCGCATGTGCAGCCATCACCATTGTGCTCGCCATCTTGATTAGCCGGGTGAACCTTCCTGAAAAGGGACCAGCCGTAGAGGAAAAATCAGATAAAGCGGCGGGCTCTCTTTGGACATACCGTCATTTCATACTCGGTGTGGCGACTATTTTCTGCTATGTCGGAGTAGAAGTCAGTATCGGTACTTTTATTGTGGGCTATATCTCAGACCCGTCTGTTAGCAGTGTAGGCCTAGAGTCTGCTGGCAAGTTGGTCGCGCTCTATTGGGCTGGCTCAATGATTTTCAGGCTACTGGGTAGCCAGCTTTTCCGTTGGTTCAATCCACGCCACCTACTGGTCATAAACGCCATCTTTGCCATTGGATTTCTGACTATAGCTATCATGCTGCCCGGCTATGTCGGTGCCGCAGCACTGATCGCTATTGGCATCTGTAACTCAATAATGTACCCGGTGATCTTTTCGCTGGCCTTAAAACACCTTGGCCCTCTTATCGCTAAAGCCTCTGCAATTTTGGTGATGGCGGGGATCGGTGGTGCGGCCTGGCCGATGCTGCAAGCTATCGTCGCCGACCAAATAGGGTTACAGCTATCGTTTATTGCGCCGATGTTCGGATATTTGGTTATTACTTACTTCGGCATCTTCGGCCACAAACCTAAACAGTGGACGCTGGCAAACATTACCGCCATTCGAAAAGTTTACTTACCGCTTAAACACCAATTTTCAATGTTTATCCAGCGCTTATATCCAAAGCTGTGATGAATATTACGCCTAGGTCATTTCGCCCTTAGCTAAACAGAAAACAGAGAGCTACATCATAGACTCTCAGCTATAAAAACTTACAATCAACTTGCTAAGTCGAGTTAGTTGGTAACAGTGAAATTATAACAAGGAGATCCCATGGGACACTTACCTTTTCGCCAGATTCACCTTGATTTCCATACAAGCGGAAAAATTCCGGCTATCGCTTCTCAGTTCGATGCCAAAACTTTCGCTGATACATTAGAGAATGCAAGAGTCAATTCCGTCTGCTGCTTCTCACGTTGCCATCATGGCCTGATGTACTTTGATTCCACGGTTCACCCTGAGCGAATTCACCCGAACCTCACCAACCCCAACCTGCTTTCCGAACAGGTCTCAGAGCTGCACAAACGCGGTATCCGCGCCAACATCTACACCTCTATCCAATGGGATGAGTTCACTTCCAAACAACATCCTGAATGGCTTGTCGTCGATAGCGAAGGCAAGCCTACCGCGGGCCCTTATGATGCGACATTCCGTCACACCCTGTGTGTGAATACTCCTTACCGGGATTTCCTTAAGGCACACATTGCCGATATTTTTGATCACGTCCCAGTAGATGGCCTCTTCCTCGACATCGTCCATGTTCACGATTGTTCTTGCCGTTGGTGCCGTGCGGATATGCAGCAGCGCGGTATCGATGCGTCGGATAAAACGCAGCGCCTTCAGTTTGCCTTTGAAATGATGGATGAGTTTAAGCGCGATCTCAGTGCATTTATCCGCGATCTGGGCCCGGAATGCGAAATCTTCTACAATGCCGGCCATATTGCACCAAGCTCCCGCAGCAGCCTAGATAGCTATAACCACCTAGAAGCTGAGTCCTTGCCAAGTGGTGAGTGGGGCTATGACCACTTCCCGGTTGTCGTTCGTTATGCCCGTACCTTGGATAAAGAGCTACTTGGCATGACAGGTAAGTTTCACACCTCTTGGGCAGATTTCCACTCCTTCAAGAACCAACCTTCACTGGAATATGAAATTTTCCACATGCTAGCCATGAACGTGAAGTGTTCAATTGGTGATCAGCTGCACCCTAACGGCCTAATTTCGCCCGAGACCTATGAACTGATCGGCAACGTTTACTCGCAGGTTGAACAGAAAGAACCATGGTGTGAAGGTGCCAAAGCGATCACGGATATTGGCGTGCTGAACCCCGAGGAGTTCAATCAGGCAACCCGTTTTGATGATCAAGCTGATTCACTGCGAGGGGTCACCAAGATACTGGTTGAGGGCGGTCAGCAGTTCGATATTATCGATACCCAGTCAGAGCTGGAGAATTACAAATTAATTATCCTGCCAGATGAATTGCCTTTAGACGAAGCACTTAGCCAAAGACTAGAAAACTACTGTAACCATGGTGGCAAAATCCTTGCGACATACAAAGGTGGTTTGACACCTGCCGGTGACAGCTTTGCGAGTGACTTATTTGGCGTCAAGCTTGTCGGTGACGCCCCCTTCTCCCCGGACTTCCTGAAACCAGAAGGTTATATCGGCCAGGGGTTGCGCCAGACAGAACACGTTATGTACCAGAAAGGCCTTCAAGTTGACGCTTTGCCTGGCAGTGAAGTGTTATGCGAAACCTACACGCCTTACTTTAACCGTACGTGGGAGCACTACTGCTCTCACATGCATGCCCCATCGACAGGCGAGGTCGGCTATCCGGGAATCGTAAAAAATGACAATGTTATCTACTTCATGCACCCTGTCTTTAGCCAGTACATCCAGAACGCACCATACTGGGTGAAGCGCTTGGTACTGAATGCTATCGATACATTGCTACCGCAGCCAATTCTCAAACATAACGGCCCTAAGAGCGTGATCAGTGCCGTCAACGAGCAAAGCGAGCTTAACCGAGCAGTTGTTCACCTGTTGCATTACATCCCGGAAAGCAAGTCGGACGAAACCCTGATCATTGAAGACATCATCCCGCTTCACCAACTAGACGTGTCAGTTAAAGTGAACCAAGAGGTGAAATCTGTACGACTGATCCCTGAAAACAATGAAATAACATTCAATTATGTAGATAGCAGGCTGGTCTTCACAGTGCCAAAACTCGAAGGCCACCAAATGATTGAACTTGCCTACAAATAAACACACACCATAGATGAAAGCCTTGGCATAAGTGCCAAGGCTTTTTTGTACGTGCCCTTCTCTGTATCGCCTTCCCAAGATCAATTCAGGTTCGACCTAACCTCTCTCTAAGCTGAATAAGTTCAGACGTGACAACGCCTTATGAGTGCAACTCGCAATAGCTCGTGTATGGCAGTTTGGGGGAAGGTCTAGCGTGGTTAATCATTGGGGGACAGAATAAAGCGAGAAATGAGAAGGGATCACGCAGCGGCCCTCGGGCCGCTGCTTATGTGTTAGTTGATGGCAAGCTTACCTTTTGTATCCTCTTTACCTTGCTCTTCTTCGGCTTGTGCCTTCTCTCTTTCCAGGCACTGCTTCTCAAAGACTTTGAAGAACGGGTAGTAAATAAAGACGTTGAGCACAATCAGGCCAAGGCTGAGTATGATGGCTCCACCATCCCCGCCAGTGGCAAGGAAGGCGCCAATAGGTGCTGGCGTCGTCCAAGGTGCCATCAAGAACATCTTGCCAACGATACCAAAATCAACAACCAGGTAGGCTATGACAGCATTTGCCAACGGACATAAGATCAATGGGACAAATAACAACGGGTTCATCACAATAGGTAAACCATAGACGACAGGCTCGCCAATGGAGAAAAATGCTGGGACAGCGCCGATCTTACCAATAGAGCGCATATGTACCGACCGACTGCGCATCAACAAGATCACCAGGGCCAGCAAGCCACCGGTTGCCCCGTGCACAACATAAAAATCCCAAAACGAGTTAGTAATTACAAATGGCATGGCTTCTCCCGCTTCACGGGCGGCGAAGTTTGCTGCCATATTCGAAAGCAGGAAGGGAGTCCATAACTGCATGAGCACCAGTGAACCGTTAATCCCAGCAAACCAAAGTAAATGCGTCGCTAGCACGACCAGTACAATGGCGACGAGTGAGTCTGAAGCTTGGATCAACGGTGCCATTGCATCCATGATAAGTTGTGGAACGGGCAAACCCGTGGAGGTTTCAATCCACAGCGTTACTGGGTAAAGAGTTAAAAGTACAGCCAATACCGGGATGATGATATTGAGTGACTCAGCAACGGCTGACGGCACTTCTTTTGGCAAACGAATGTATAGGCCAAGCCGTTCCAGTAAACGGGTGATCTCTACGGTATAGAACGCGATAAAGATAGCAGGAAAGAGACCGGAGCCACCAACAAAGGCCAGGCTCATTTGGTCACCTTCATAGGGGCCGCAAATCAGAAAGAAAGTCATAAGAGAAAGAAATGCCGCCGGTAACGGCTCCCGCTTATATTTTTTTGCGAGGTTGTACGCAATGCTGGCAGACACAAAGATTGCTATTGCGTTAAAGGACATCTGAAAGATACGCCACATGGCAGGGCCGGCACTATCTGCAAATGCCCACCATGCTTGCCCAAATGAATTCGTTGTATCTTCGTTAAATGGGGGGCACAGCAATATCAACATGAAGCTACCGATTATCAAAAACGGCAGGACCAAAATAAAACCATCCCTGATTGACGCGATATGGGGTTGTTTTTCAAGCTTAGCGGCTATCGGCTGAACATGGCGCTCCATAAACACACCGAGCTTTTCAATTGAGCTACTCATTATCTATCCCTTTATTTTAAGTCTTTTGGATTGACCACTGGAGAACAATAGATCTCGAAAATTGGCATACCTCACCACAAACACTGAAGCTCAGTGCTAACACGTGTTAGCAATATGATACAAACATTCTAAAATCCCTTATGTGCGCAATGTCTATTTTTTATACAGGCCTGAATTGTCAGGATGCATTTTGTGAGAAGGGAGTGTTTGCGGTGTTTTGAATTTGGCAAGCGCCGCTATTGAAGGCTTATTTGAGGAGAGATAAAAGAGAAGAATGTGCAGCAGCCTAAAGCCGCTGCACGTCAATGTTATTGCTTAGACAGCTTCCAGCTTAATTAAGATGGCGCTTTCAGGTTGTATTGCAGGCATCATCAATCCCGCTTGTGCCAGAAGTGCACCATTGACGATCGTCGGCTCTTCCATCCACAAAGGCAGTTGTTTCATATAAAGATCACCCGAGCTATTTTCCAGCAATGTCACTCGGTAGTTCAGGCCGTCATCCAACCCAGGGATAATTAATGGTGCAGCAAGGGCATATTCTGCCAACGCTATCTGGGTAAACATCACGACTGCCTGCTTTTTATCGCAACTGATCACCCCCCATGCTTGCGTGTCCTGGTGGTCGGTATCACATCTAAAATGCTCTCCGGTATGGAGCAGCGTACGTAAAGACTTGTGCAGCGAGATGTATTTTTTCATTGTGGCCTTCTCCTGCTCCGTCGCCTTGACAGGATCCAGCTCTACCCCCATGTGGCCAAACAGTGCAGTCATTCCCCGGAACCCATCACTGTGGGTCCGGCCTGTTGTATGGCAATGTCCAGCACCAATGTGCGCACCGGTTACTTCCAGCGGGAAGAAATAACTTGCTCCCTTTTGAATCGACTGGCGCTCAATGGGATCATTGCAATCTGATGCCCAGAATCGATGAGTTCTACTAAGCACTTGATAGTCAATTCGCCCGCCGCCCCCGGAGCAGGTCTCAATTTCCAACTGTGGATGGGCTTTTCTGAGTTGATCAATCAACCGGTAGAAGGCTTTCACATGGCCGTGGTTAGCTGCATGCTGGTCGTGGGTACCTTGAACCAATTCGCGGTTCATATCCCACTTGATATAGCGTATGTCGTACTCGCTGAGTAAGCTATTCATGCAGCCATATAGATAATCGAATACCTCTGGCTTTTGTAAATTGAGTACATACTGATTTCTGACAGTCACTTGCTCGTAGCCTTCGGTCTTTAATACCCAGTCAGGATGGCTGCGGTATAGATCGGAATCAGGGTTTACCATCTCGGGTTCAAACCAGAGGCCAAACTCCATTCCCTGTTGTTTGACACACTCAACGATAGCCTGCAGCCCCTGTGGATACTTGCTTTGATCAAGGAACCAATCCCCAAGCCCTGCCCGATCATGATTTCTACCACGGAACCAACCATCGTCAATAATAAATCGCTCGACGCCTAAATCTGCCGCCGTTTCGGCCATTTGCAAAATGTAGTCGGGGTCATGGTCGAAGTAGATACCCTCCCACGTATTGAGATGGACCGGACGAGGTTTTGCCTGGTGATCAAAATGCACGATATTCTGGCGGACATAGCGGTGGAACCGTTGGCTCATCCCATTGAGGCCATCTGGGCTATAGCAACTGTAAAGAACAGGGGTTTCATAACTCTCACCAGGCATGATCGTCATTTCACCGGGCATCAATAATTCCCCGGCTTGAACAAAGCGCCGCCCATCGCTCATCACTTCTGCATGAATTCGGTGGCTGCCGCTCCAGCCCAGATGAAAGCCATATAGCTCACCGTGAGTTTCGCTAAACCCAGTCTGGCCGGCCACAATAGCCGGGAATCGTTCGTGAGAGGTTCTTCCCCGCCTGTTTTCCTGAGTAAATGCCCCTTGTTCTAAGTTCATTCGCTTAGTCTGGAATTCATGTGTCCAGCGGCCATGGAAGTACATGAGCTCACGCGCTTGAGCCTTCACGGGTAGCGTTTGTGACAGTCTCTGTAGCTGATACTCGGTTTGCCCATCATTGTGCAGACGTAAGCGAGACTGGCAGACATCTGATTCTTCATCGAGGGTAATATCGATAACCAGGCTGAGCTCTGCAATCTTATCTCGGCAGGTAAATGTTACTGACTGCGGCGTGATTTCAGCATCAACAACCATAAATGAAGGTGCCCAACAACTGCCATTGCGGCTACCTTCTAAGCCAGGAGAAGTAAATAGGCCAGTTGCTAGTTCGGGACAAAGTGATAACGCGGTATCGCTATCGATGCGCCCCCCAGGGATCGGACGGCTAAGGGTCATACCCAAAGGAGCTAAGTCAGTTTCGTCTGGAAGCCGTTTCCCCCAATACATCACTTCAGGCATTCTGCCGTCATTTTTAATAACCAGGCTAGTGTGACGACTGGCCAGGTGAATGAATGCGCTTTTCATTATTGTGTGCTCCATAATGCGGGAGATTTAGGTTTTCAACGAAAGGCCAGCCTGCAGCAGCAAGCTGGCTGGAAACGATATTTCTAACGGGGTGTCACGACGCTGCAGCAGGGTTGTACTTGCCTTCGAGTTCATGCTGGACAGAGTCCAATACAGCACCATTGAGTGTATAGAACTTACGGTATGCAATATAAGCCACGATACACAACGCTGACGGTGCAAGGTATAGAAGCTGTAACCCGGTAACGGCTTCTGGTGTTTGAACTTCATTCGGCACGTAATTGATGATGGCTAGAGATCCCCCAACCAAGAAGCCAGTGAAGGCGCCGGTACATTTAACAGCAAAAGTTTGGACCGAGTAACAAACACTTTCACAGCGTTTACCCAGCCTCAAATCGCCATAGTCCACCGTATCGGCAATCATTAGGAAAATCATCAGCCAGTACAGCCCCGTTGATATCCCAGCCAGTGCACCAGCTAACGTGATCAGGATCTGACTCGACTGAGCAAAGTTCGCAGTGATAAACAATATGGCTGACGATGCCGCTGGGAGCAGCAACGATGCAGAGAACAGCTTAGCTCTGCCAAACCTTGACGCCAGGTTAGGGAATGCAATGATCGCGAGAATACCGAAAACGCCAGTTAGCACCATGAATGTGGAGAACAAGGTCTCATCACCGAGTACATATTTGTAAAAGTAAAGGTGCAAGCCATTAAAGAAGCCGTTTGCAATATTGAATATCAGTGCGACAGAGAGTAATGCAACGAACTGATCATTCTTAAGCAGGTATTTGATGGCCTCTTTAATATTGATAGTGTTCTGTTGTGATGGATCATCTTTGACTGACTGCTTCGTCCACAGGCAAGTGACTGTCGCACTTGCTATAGCAAGCACCGCACTGATGACCGCATAAAGGAAGAAGCCGTGTGCATCATCACCCTGCCCAAGCTTGTTAACAGCCACAATACCCATACCACTGGCAAAGTAGTATGCACCCGATGCAAACAAACGTGGGTAAGGCATCAGTCTTTCACGTTCTTTTTTATCGAGGGTAATAGTCGGGATAAGAGACCAAAAAGGCGCATCTAGCATGGTATAGGTCATGCCCCAGCCAATATAGGTAATTGCGATAAAGATCAGCTGGGCTGTGCCAGTGAAGTGATGGGCAGAAAAGAGTGCAATGGTAAAGCCAGCATTCAGCAGGTTACCGAAAAATATCCAGGGCTTATAGCGGCCCCAACGTGTCTTGGTATTGTTGACGATGTAGCCGAGCATCGGATCATTTACAGCATCCCAGATACGGGCAACGAGGAAAACAGTACCAACAAAGATTGGTGAAACGCCAGCAACATCGGTGTAGTAAAACAGCAGTAGGACACTGACGACCGACATACCAAAGTCTTTGCCAAAGCCCCCGAAGCCAAAGGAAAGCTTGGTTGCTAAACTGACCTTGCTACTAGATTCCGTACTATTCATAAAAACTCCATTGATGGATGTAATTCTTTTTGATTGCTTGCTAACTCGAGTTAGCTAATGGTATTAGCTAAAGATTGAGCTGTATGTGCGCAATCTCAAATTTTATTGATGGCCACAATGGGGAAGTGATTTTTGTGACGTTTATCCATAGTGTTGAAAAATGCCTTATAGAGGCAGGGATGGAGACAACGATGGTCAGAGGATAAAGGAAGAATGTAGAAGTAATTTGAAACTATTAAGTTTTCAGCGCAATCCCGAGGATCACTTACAAGGCACCACCCTCACCGAATACTCCTTGGTCTTGTTTTGGATCGGCGGCACATACTGTACATAGCAGTTATCAACTTTAAGCCGATGGCCTTCGAAGTTATCTGGAAAACTGAAATAGATAGAAGCAGCATCCATTCCCTCGCCGCCGGTGCCAACTTGGATTTCTTCTGAATTATCTTGTGCGACCCCGGCCATGATCTTCGGGAAGGTTGAAGTCATATTGCCAGGGTAGCCATAGATGAAATAGCAAAGCTCACACCACTCGGTTAGATCCGGATAGTTATCACCATAGGCAAACAAAGCCGGGTTGTTCTCGTAGCCTAACGTGGCGAGCTTGCCATAGGTAACATCAACAGCACTTTGAATTGCCCCTTTAACGCCTTCCATCGTCGCTGTTCTGGCATCCGATGAAACGCCTAGAAATTTTGTGCTGGCAGTCACTGAAAGTATGCCAACAATCAGAATAACAACGACTAATTCAATGAGTGTAAACCCTTTTTGTTTCATCTATATAACCGTAAAAGTGTTAGGTGCTAGCCGGAATGCCTCAGTGGCTTCACTCTTCCGCAGGCTTGGCATTGATACAACGAACGGTAACCAAGCAACTTGTGGTACCACTTACGGTGGATTCGAACCATCCCACTGATGTTGCATTCGCACTTGGCGATATGGTTTGGCTTATCCACGTATATTACCCTTGTACTCGGCTAAGAAGTTTCTCTTGGTAAAGGCCAATAATGTATTCGCCTTAACTTTAACACTCCGATTAAGCTGAGCCTTTTGGGTGGGGTGAGAAGCCATGGACTGAAAGGTTGAAGACTGGAGCTTAATCCCTCTCGCTATATGTTGTTCAAAGGTGTTCATGGGAAATCGTAAACCTATTGTCATTAAAGAGTGAATAATCATCCTTAAATTTAAAGGGGTACTTCCCGTTACCCTTGGGCTCTTGTCATGAACAAGCTATTACTTGAACATGTTGAATCTTCTGCTGGTTGCCCTATGGAAATTACAAGATTCATTCAACCAGCATTTTTAACCACCGTGACAGGGTCAGGCTAATCACAATAACCAGGACCAGTAGCAAAGTAGTTACCGTCGCCAAGGCTGCCACATCGATAACCTTGTACTTAATTGAATTAATGAGCTTCTTCATTTCTTTCTAGACGGTAGAAGCTGTATGCCTGCCAGGAACCATTCGCAAAACCGCTCGGCATCCTCGGTATTATGAAGTTGGTAGTTCGTTGCAGTTTCATGGATCTGCAACCCTTCCTGCGTCATCACTTCACGGCGGTGCCATAAGTTAAAGTGATTTATATTCCAATGCCCCTTCATCGTCTGGCCATTTCGTACCAGGTGAGTAATGTAAATAAAGTCTCCAGAACGCTCGCGCTCGACAACTCGGACAGCGATATCGGGTAAATGGGTTAACTTTTCTTTCAGGGTAGAAAGAATGGCATCTTTCATCGCGCTCTCTCTGTTCATTTTGCGAGCATATACTAGCAACTAACAAAGACACTTTAAAGGTCAGTGTATGTTATTTTTGCAACTCTGCAATATGACTATTCATGAGAACTGCAGCCTGCATTTCGCAGTAAACCGTCATACAACGTCCATTTATATTTAACATCAAAATGTTCCAAGCGATTTTTATCCACCGATATTGTGGAAATCTATCGTCAGCCCAGTGTTTTCGGGTCGGTATAACTTTGTCTTCGGTGGGAAGCGGTGGCCGGTAGTGGACAAGTTTGTACGCTCCAATTCCATAAATCAGCTGTCCACAGAGTTGGAGCGTGTAGGTAGATTTGACTCGGGTTATTTGCTCTCGAAGCCTGGTCTTTCGAACTGCACTAATTCGATAGCGACTTCTTCTTCTATGTCAGCCTGCACATGTGAAGGCATATCAGAGTCTGAAATCAAGAGATCGTAGGTGGAAAGCGGTGCGATACGATGGGTTCCCACACAGTGGAGTTTACTGCTATCGGTCAGCAATATGTTGGATTTACCTAGCGTGGCAAGCTTCCTTTTTAGAAATGCTTTTTCCTGCGTCGGGCTGGTTACACCATTGTTGGTATCAAAGGCGCTGCAGGTACAGAAACAGATATCTGGAATAATATTGTCCAGAAGGTACCCACTGTAGTCTCCAACCACTGATTGGCTGCAGTTATCGATATTGCCGCCGGCGATAATGATCTGGTTGTTGCCTGCTTCGGAAAGGTAAAAGGCGATACGTAGATCTGTTGTTATCACTGTGACATCATGGCGATTGATAAGCAGTTTGGACAGTTCGAAGCTGGTTGTGCCCGCATCAAGGAAAACCGTCATTCCCTCCTTGATATGCCCAAGTGCCGCAACAGCAATCGCTTTCTTAGCGGCGAGGTTTTCATCCATCTTCTCTGCGGTGGTCGGCTGCCGACTAATAGAGCGGCCGAAGGATATACCGCCGCGATGACGATATACTTGCCCGTCCTCGGCCAGTTTGTTTACATCACGCCTGATAGTTGCTGCAGAGGAGCTGGTGATGTCGACCAGCTCCTGGATAGTAGCATGCTTGTGTTTTTTGACGTGTTCGAGAATGACATCCGTTCTTTTTGATTGTTGCACGTAGGCTTATCCTGCTAGCTTGACTGCGAGCTTGATTGACTCAAGAATACTGTCGCATTTTGCTACATTTTTGCCTGCAATATCAAACGCTGTACCGTGATCGGCTGATGTCCTGATAAACGGCAGTCCAGCAGTGATATTAACGCCATCATGGAATCCCATCAGCTTCAGCGGGATGTGCCCTTGGTCGTGGTACTGGGCTACGACCATGGCATATTTCCCTTCATAGGCCTGTAGGAAAACAGTATCCGGCGGGATAGCGCCATAAACATTACTGCCCGCCTCCTTCATCTGCTTAACGGTAGGGTTGATAATTTCAAGCTCTTCTTGGCCAAACAGACCATTTTCCCCAGCATGTGGATTAATCCCCGCGACAGCAATTGGCGCCCCCTGTTCTCCGATCTTGGCGAGGAAGTCCTCTGCGATCTTGACCACTGTTTTCTGCCGCACCGGATTAAGAGTATCGAGCATCTTGCGCAGTGATATATGGGTAGTTGCGTGGATAACCCTAAGCTTGTCGGTATAAAGGACCATGGCAAAGTCCTCGGTACCGGTCAGCTCGGCTAGCATCTCGGTGTGTCCGGCATAGTGGTATCCGCCCAGGTGTAGCGCCTCCTTATTAAGCGGTGCCGTTGCAATCGCGCTGATCTCCCCACGCATCGCGAACTCGGTCGCTTTTTCTATACAGCGGTAAGCGCCAGCACCTGCTTGTGCCTGTACCATCCCGATTTCCAGGGCTGCTGGGTCGGCCAATGGCACGTCGATGATATGGATATTCTCACTCGAGAAGTCAGCATCGGCGATATTATCGATACAGACTAACGGTCTTTGGGTGATCGCCATTATTTGATTCTGGCGGCGGAAGGTTTCTGCACAGCCAAAAATCACCAATGGCATGTTCTTCGTCGCCACATTCTCGAAGGCTTTGAGCGTTATTTCAGGGGAGATGCCAGCCGCATCCCCCATAGTAATACCGATTACTTTCATTCTTTTTCCTGTAGATAGCTGATTATTTTCTCGATGGCGTCAATAGAGCCGAACCCGCCGGCCTTGGTGACCACCTTAGTGCTATGCTCGGTAAAATGGCCGTGCGGGATGCACGGGAGTACCTCGCCTTTAATGACATATCCGTCGGCACCTATTTCTGTCGCGACGGCGGTGGCGATATCACCGCCAGTAAACAGGACACCTGATAGCGGGTAGCTTTCCATCAACGACTTGCCAAGTTTGCCAAGGAAACCGGCGACGGCATTTCCAAGCTCTGTACCGCTGATCCCCTGTTGCTCACAGAATGCCTGCGCACGCTGTCGTTCAGCCTGATCGGCTGCTGTACGTACCGCGCAACTCTTGCCTGCTTTGATCACTGAGGCAACATGCTCTAAGGCATTAGCCAGGGTTCTGTCGTGATGGCGATAGATATCCTGTGCGTCGATATCCACCGTCTGGAGTCCGCTTTGTTGGCAGTGTTGGACTTGATTCTGCGTCACTTCACTCATCGAACCGGCAAGCACCAAAACCGGCAATGGGTTAGTATTCATAAACAGTGAACGCGGTAGTTGGCCGGCAATCCCAGCCGCACCGACAAGGACTGTTTTCTTGTTGGCAGCCTCAATGGCCTTGCCAATAATGGCTAAGTCATCTTCTGTCTCGGCATCGGCGATGATGACTTGTGGAGCCGCTGTGTTACTCGCGCCTTCAATTTCAGTATTCAACTGCCCAGCCCTGATCTGAACTAGTGATACATTTCGACATGGCAATGCTGACTGGCTCGCTATGATCTCGGCGATTAGCGAAGACTTGACAGGTGTTTTGGGATCGGACGCGAATTCGGTTTCTGCGACCGGAACACCGTTTACCAGACACTTGCCGCCTACCGTGGTTCTGCCTGCCGCAGGTATTGCACCGGCGACAATGATGATTTCAGCTTCAAAAGCAGTTGTGGCCGCTTCGATTTCGGCACCTATGTTCCCTCTGAAGGTTGAATCAATTTTCTTGAAAACGACCTTGGTATCTTCGCTGGCATTCCCTCTTACAGCAGCTTTAACGGCCTGTGCTGAAATTTCTGGTGCCGTTGCCCTACTCTCTGTATTGATGACAGGGATATCACAAGTGATAGGCTTACCGGCGAGGGCGACTGCAACAGTAGCTCCTCTCTTTGCAAGCTGAACACCGGTATCATTAGAGCCGGTGAAATCATCGGCTATTACGATGAGCTTAGGCATTGGCTTCTACTCCTTTCTCTTCCTTGCCCTGTTGGCCGCCTTGGCTATTTTTCTTCACGACATACGAAGTCAGAACTGGAGTCAGGATAACGGTTGTGATCACTGAAGCTGCGATCAGCGGCGCTGCTGCCTGTGCTGCTGCTGCCATACTCGGATCGGCAAGGGCAATAG
>NZ_PYMB01000010.1 GCF_003026455.1 Photobacterium rosenbergii | reverse complement strand
CTCTGGTGTTCGGGTTGTGTCGCCAGACGCATTGCCCGGTAGCTAAGTTCGGAATCGATAACCGCTGAAAGCATCTAAGCGGGAAGCGAGCCTCAAGATGAGTCATCCCTGAACCTATAAGGTTCCTAAAGGGTTGTTGGAGACTACGACGTAGATAGGCAGGGTGTGTAAGCGTTGTGAGGCGTTGAGCTAACCTGTACTAATTGCCCGTGAGGCTTAACCATACAACACCCAAGGGGTTTTTACGGACTCCATGAACACTTGGATGAGTGTTGAGAACAACTAGTTAGATTTTCCCAGATTGCTATTTATTGCCTGAAGGCAGTAGATAAAAGAATTTGCTTGGCGACCATAGCATTATGGACCCACCTGATCCCATGCCGAACTCAGTAGTGAAACGTAATAGCGCCGATGGTAGTGTGGGGCCTCCCCATGTGAGAGTAGGACATCGCCAGGCTTCCAATTTAAGTTATCGTGCTGAACACACGGTGATTTGAGTGGAGCGGTAGTTCAGTTGGTTAGAATACCGGCCTGTCACGCCGGGGGTCGCGGGTTCGAGTCCCGTCCGCTCCGCCACTTATTAAGAAACCTCAGTCGAAAGGCTGGGGTTTTTTGTTATATGTAATATGAAAAAGGACTCTCACGAGCCTGCGGCTTGAGTCCCGGTCGTGCGCGACCCCGGCCCTCCGCCACTTATTAAGAAGCCTCGTCGAAAGACGAGGCTTTTTTACGTTTGGCCTTCGGCGAAACGTAAGGCTCTGGGAGGCGAGGCCCTAGGCTCGGGGAAAAGCATAAGATTAACAGCCTATCCTTGCTGGAAGGATAGTGATGTAATCCCCGCCCTGTGCCACTTATAGTAAGCCCAAGCAGAAATGCTTGGGCTTTTTTACGTTTTGGCCTTCGGCAAAACGAAAGGCCCTTGGGAGGGCTGGCCCTAGGCTCGGGGAAAGGCATGAGATCAACAGCCTATCCTTGCTTGAAGGACAGTAATGTAATCCCAGCCCTTTGCCACTTATAGTAAGCTCAAGCAGAAATGCTTGGGCTTTTTTGCGTTTGGTCTTCGGTAAAACGTAAGGCTCTGGGAAGAACAGGTCCAAGGAAAAATCAAATATCTTGAAAAAGCTTTACGTATTCTGGAGTTTGCTTCTACAAGCAGAAGCAAACCCTGCGCAAAAATTGAGAAACCTCGTCTTACGACGAGGTTTTTTTATCAGTGAGAAAGCTCAATGAAGGAGAGGGCTTGTTACTGGCTTTCTATGACAAAGTACGGAGCTAATAGCTCGAGCATGGTTTCTCTAAAAGGCTCATGGGTCTTACTACCTAATAGCTCAGCGATCTCTTGTCCTGTTGGTGAAAGGCGGTAATAAGTGAAGCTAAGCCCTTTTTGGTGTGGGGTAAGTTGATAGGTATGGTTTTGGTAGTTAAATGGGAGCGGTGAGCCAGGAGTTAATTCTCCCGATTCTAATTCACTTTTTAAAATTAGCCCAAGCTCTAACAAAATCAGTAGGTCGGAGTAGGGGAGAGAGAAGTTTCCTAGCGATAGTTTATTGAGTGTAGGGGCAAACAAGCTGGGTAAGAATTTATGCTTTGTTTTTAATGCAGTAAGTAGCTTCTTACTTTTGTCAGTTCCGAAAAAGCAAGAGAGTGTACATGCCTTGTGGAAGACCTGCGCTTCTTTGTGGGTCATACTACGCAGCGTATCAAGCGTCTTTAATGATACCGAACCAGGGGCTAGAAACTCTTGTTTGAGAATACGGCTCCATAGTTGTTGCATGGAGTGATTACGGATGGTTTTGGCGATGGTCGTAAAATAGTTGAGCCAGTCTGGATCAATCTGTTTGGCTTTCTCGGAAGGGGTGTTGTCAAAGGTTAGCTTGAAAATCTTTTCGAGGTTTTCTTGTTGGATATACTGTTCTTTTTTATGTCGAGCCTCATACCTTTCAGCTAAAGTTTGCGGACCTTCCTTATTGATGAGGTAGCCGACTCCCTGCTCTTCTGCAATTGAATAAATGATGCTTTTAGGAGTGTTATTTTTCAGTTTTTCTGTTGGTTGAGGTTCTAGGGGAGCGGGTACTTTGTTTGCGACCTGGCCTTCCATTGGTAAAACCCTTTTAAGTTTGGCGGCCAGCCTTACAGAAGACTGGCCGAGGTATGATTACATATCGTCGTAGTCTTCGAGGGCTGTCCCTTCTAGTAGATAGCCAACTTCAGCCAACTCATGGCTAACAGGCTGAGTTTTCAAGGTACCAACCACATAAACCACATCCCACAGCTGCTGAATTGGTGCGCCTTGTGGGAACTTGACATAGACGATTTGGTTCGGCGGCGGTGGCGGTACGTGGATACAGGCACCAAAGTAAGGCACTAAGAGGAATTCAGTGACTTGCTTGTCATCACCCTCTAGAGGAATAACAAAGCCAGGGATCTTCACCTTGCTGCCATCTAGCTCTGTACGCACACTGCCAATCATAGATTGCTGTGCAGCATCGCCATCATGGTTAAGTACTGGCATTTGGTTGGCATTGAACTGAGCGCGCTCTTTTTCAGGGACAAGATCAATCCAGTCTAGTTTTAAAGGCTCATTGGCGAAGCTGAGTAGCGGAAACCAGCAGCAAAGAGCGAGTAGCCATTTTTTCATCTATTTATACCTTGATTGTCATGCCATCCGAGAGCGAATGTCGATAGGCGCGGATAGCAGGAATGATACCGACTAGCATACCAGCTAACTGAACAAGTAATAACAACAACAGCTCATAGTTGGTTGGCGCAGTGATCGGAATAAGCAAACCAAACTGTGATTGAATAATCGGCTGAGTGATCAGCAATATCAAGTACAACAAAGAGGTACCGACCACCACACCCAGTGCAGTTAATAAGGTCGCTTCACTGGTAAGCAGAAAGAAGATATGGCCAGGCCTTGCTCCCATAGCCCGAAGGATTGCCATCTCACGGCGCCTTTCATTGAGGCTGGTTAACAAGCTGGTTAGCATACCTAGCAGCCCTGCGATGACAACAAAACCTGAAACGACTAACAATGCTTGTTCGGCGACAGACATCATGCCCCACAATTCATGAAGGGCGATGCCTGGCATGATGGCACTGAGTGGCTCTTTGGTATAGGTGTTGATATAGCGTTGCAGGGCGAAGGTTTGAATTTTGGAATTAAGGCCAAGCAAAACGGCAGTAATTTGCTTGGGTTCAAACTGCTGGGCTGCGAGGACGTCGGCATCCGGTGTTGGCCCAAGGCGGGCACCGCTTTCCCAACCGACGTGAATGGCTTCTATAGCAGGGAGCGAGACATGTACGCTACGATCTACCGGAGTCCCCGTTGGCTCAAGGATCCCTACTATCTTGAATGGCAGGTTATCATGACGGTTAAAAGATTGATCACTAATACCATGGGCAATAATGATCTCATCGCCTATCTTATAATCGAGCTTTCTTGCCACATCTGCACCGATCACTGTTTCGAACAGGCTATCGAAGACTTCGCCTTGGGCTAGTTGTAGCGGTTGCTTCTGGCCATATCGATAATGCTTGAAGTAATCTCCATTAGTACCGATGACCCGAAACCCGCGGTGCGAGTCGCCAAGAGAAATTGGAATCGCCCATTTCACTGAACGGTGCTGGCTGATTTCTTGGAAGCTTTGCCAATCAATATTGTTGGTTGCATTACCGATTCTGAATACTGAATAAAGCAATAGGTTAACCTGGCCGGAGCGAGAGCCAACAATGAGGTCGGTTTCCGAAATGGTATTAGCGAAGCTGGACTTAGCCTGGGTCCTGACTTTTTCAACACCAAGCAGGAGGGTCACAGAGATAGCTACGGTTAA
Organism: Photobacterium rosenbergii; assembly: GCF_003026455.1. Taxonomy (GTDB): domain Bacteria; phylum Pseudomonadota; class Gammaproteobacteria; order Enterobacterales; family Vibrionaceae; genus Photobacterium; species Photobacterium rosenbergii. Next base: position 132,588 of record NZ_PYMB01000010.1, on the reverse strand, counting down.
TAGAGTAAGTATTGCCGTGGCTTTTCGGTTAGCCAAGCTTTGCCAGGCTAGGCGGATGATCGCTCCCATTATTGTCCCCTTACTGCTTCGTTAATGGCATTTAGATTGATATTGCGATCAAATAGAGGTTCGAGTGTTTCATCATGGCTGACAAACAGTAATGTGGTGTCAGACTTGTCGCATTCCGCCATCAGTAATTTGATGAATGCTTCGCGATTATCATGATCCAAAGCTGAGGTCGGTTCATCAGCAATTAATAATTTTGGCTTGCCAATCAAGGCTCTTGCTGCAGCTACCCGTTGTTGTTGCCCGATACTGAGTTCGCTGATCGGTCGGGCTAAGCACTCACTCGGGAGATGAAGTTGGGAAAGTAACTCTTTGGCCTGCTCGTACATTCCCCCGTTAATTTGTTTCTTTCTTAACTCTGAAAACCTGCAAGGGAGCAGGACATTATCAATGACTGACAGGTAAGGGAGCAGGTTGAACATTTGGAAGATGTAGCCGATATGGTCGGCCCGAAAACGGTCTCTTGCTGTTGGCTTTAGGCTACTGAAAGGTTGTCCAAGAAGTTCAACTGTACCCGATGTCGGCTCGTTTATGCCAGCGAGCAGGCTAAGTAGACTTGATTTACCACTGCCGCTAGGGCCTTTGATGAAAACTTTTTCACCTTTTTTAACCACTAGTGAAGGGATCTCCAGTAATGGTTGGGTTTGGCGAGGCCATTGGAATGTAAGTTCGCGGATCTCGATGATGTTCATGATCTGTCCTGAAATGGGGAATTGCTTCCCCATTTTGGTTACTTTGGATTAGAAACGGAAAGTGATACTGCTTGAGGTCAGCGACCCACCTTTTTGTCCTTTCTCTGTGATGGCGTTAACGGTGATGCGCTCTGTGGTCGGGAAATGTGTAAACCACTGAGTTTTAACGTCTGTTAATTGCTCAATGTTGTCACACTTATAGGTATATTGCGCAGAGAACTCGCCGTGTGCACCATGGTCATGGTCATGGTCATGGTCATGGTCATCATGGCCGTGGTCATCATGGTCGTGTTTGTCGTGGTCATGGCCGTGGTCGTCATGATCGTGCTTGTCGTGGTCATGGCCGTGGTCGCCGTGATCATGCTTGTCATGGTCATGGTCATGGCCGTGGTCGCCGTGATCATGCTTGTCATGGTCATGATCTCCATGATCATGACCGTCACTAGAACCAGAGGAAAGCGTTTCTGTAACTTGGCTTTCTACCAATTGGCATTTTGCATTAGCTGTCAGCATCCAGGTTGAATCTGGTGATTTTAGTTTTGCGATCGCATTTTCGATCGCCGCTTTTTGCTCGTCAGTTTGGGGGGCGTGCTCAAAGCCAACCACGTCAGCGCCAGGGGCGTGGATTTCCATTAATAAGTCTTGGCCATCCTGAGCGATATTGACTTCAACCACACCATGGACATGGGCATCATGTTGGCGGAAGTGATCGTCTGCAGCGGCAGAACCTGAAGCGGCCAAGCCGAGGGTGACGAACAAAGTAGCAATCGGTGAAAGAGAGTGATTTAAACGCATGGTTACCCCAAAAATAAGTAAATGAATAAAATGTATTGGATAAAGTCACTCAATGCACTGGAGGTGAACGTGCGATTGAGGAGAGGTATTGCAGAAAGCCTAGGTCGGGCTCTGGAATGAAAACGGTAGATAAAGGCTTTTTAAGTTCCGCCGGTGGAGCGGAATGCCCTAGAAGGTTGAGGTAGACCGAGTTGCCATTGGTGCAGAGATAGTTAACAAGTGCATCAAGTTGGTGCAATACAATAACTGGCCCGACAATGTTCGGACTTATCTGTAAATTGTTTGGTCTCGGTATCCAACGCTGCGCAAGGTTCACTTTGATAAAATAAAAAGCCATATCCATGTGGTGTAATAATATAACATTACTACTATTGCTAGAATATGGCCTCCATTATCATTTTATTTCTTATTTAAGCTTTGTTAAGTCAACCTAAAGGTTACTTTTGATTAGCTCAAGTGCTTGATTAATCTCTTGCTCTGTCAGTTTGCCTTCTTTGACAAAAAGTACTTGGCTATCTTTGTCGAGAACAATGATGGCGGAGTTTTCAGCGGCGAGTTGCCACGATTTATGGACACTCCCCTTGGCATCGAGGACCATGGAAGACCATGAGAATTCCTTTTTGCTGTCTTCGGCAGATGATTTAACGAAGCTTCCTGTCCCCCACATTGCGTCATCCTGGTTGATGATGGTGGTTGTCTGGTACTGATCATCCGGGAAGTCTGCAGCAGTGATAGCCGTCATCAGATCGGCATTCATTGCCTTGGCCGAACTGCGGCCGGCGATAGCTTGGATCACCCTTACCTTGCCCGCAAGTTGGTTGCTGTTCCAATCTTGATAGACAATTTTGTCATCTTGTAGAGTAATTTCACCTTTATCTGCAACCACTGCATTCGGGAGTACTTCACCGAAAGAGAGGTTATGGGCAAATACTGTACCCGGTAGCAGCATAGCGAGCATGGCGAAAATTGGCTTCTTGTTCATCTTTATTTCCATTATTTATTAGACGCGCCATTATCTTAGATTAGTGATAGCAAGCTGGTTGAACCAGTTTGTAAAGCCTTGAACTCAATCACGAAAATATAAAACAAAGTGCGCAAATCAGTGAAATGCTTGGTGGTGTGAAAATAAGCTTACGAAACAATGCTTAACTGGCAAGTAACTTGCTTAATTCTTTTATGTATTTAGGCCGTCTTGGAAAAAGGAAACATCTGGCTGTTTTCAAGGTCTATATTGATAGTAATTTTGTGAGGGAATCATGTTAAGAGTATTCAAACAATATCGACCAAACCAAGTCGCACGCTATGTCAAAAGTTACTTCCGTGGCCGGTTGTTCATTATCGGTGTTGGGGCGTATGAATTTGACCGGGGACGTTTGCTGCCACCTAAAAGACAAGATACCAAGGCGCTGAATGTGTTAAGCGAAGTTAACCGGGAGATTCAGCTCCTTAGTGCCGAAGCCGTCTAATCTTGCAGTTGTGGAGGCATGCAGATACCTGTTCCGCCTAGTCCACAGTAGCCGTTGGGGTTTTTGGCAAGATACTGCTGGTGATAATCTTCAGCGAAATAGAATGTACTGGCAGGCAGGATCTCGGTAGTGATTGTGGCACTTTTCAGGGCCTGCTGGTAACGGGTTTTACTCTCTGTTGCTGCTTGGTGCTGTTCGTCAGAGTAGGTGTAAATGGCTGAGCGGTATTGGGTACCGATATCATTGCCTTGGCGCATACCTTGGGTGGGGTCGTGTTTTTCCCAGAATAGAGTGAGTAGGGTCTCTAAGCTTATCTGCTTCGGGTCGAATATTACCCTGACGACTTCACTGTGCCCTGTTCGCCCGGTACATACCTCTTCATAGGTTGGGTTTGGCGTTAATCCACCGCTGTAGCCAACTGCGGTACTGTAAACCCCGTCCTGCTGCCAAAACAGTCTTTCTGCTCCCCAGAAACATCCCATGCCAATAGTAAGTACTTCCATATTGTTCGGGATATCGTCATTTAATAGTGTTCCATTCACTGCATGGGGGATTGAAGGGGTGATGGGTGTAGCCCTTCCAATCAAGGCTTGGCTCTCTGTTGGTAAGGTTTGTTTGGCTGACGACATGGTTATTTCCTTATTTTGCAGTCACTGACTTTGTTCAAAGTAGAGGAAACAGCGAAGACATTCAACTTAAGCAGATTTTCACAGCAAAAGATTGGCAGTTAGGGCTGTGCTTTGTCAAAATTAACCATGCACAAAGATAAAAAAAATAATGCGCTAACCAATGAAGTAAATAAGAATGAAGATACCTTTTTTGCGGTATGGCCTAGCAACATTTGCGCTCACCGTTGCGATACCGGCTTCAGCCGCCACCTCTTTGACAATAAAAGGGTTAAAAGGAAGCCTTGAGGACAATGTAGATGCCTATGTGTCTGCGATACCTGAAGAAGATTACAGTACTTCCTTGCGCTTTCGCGAGCAGCTTGAGGGAGAGATCCGCGATGCACTTAAAGCATTAGGGCGCTATAACCCCACGATTAGTTTTTCCGAAGCTGAAGATGGCAGTGAGCTGATTGTGCAGGTTGATGCTGGCCCCAAAACCACTATCGCCCGTAGTAATATTATTTTGACTGGGATGGCTAAGAATGACCCTGATTTCCTAGCCTTGGTTCGCACTAGTGGGTTGGGCCTGGGGCAAACACTCAATCATGGAAAGTATGAATCGCTGAAGTCTTCACTAACGAGCTTAGCGATTCGAAAAGGATACTTTGATGGCGAGTTGACAGTGAGCCGCCTGGAGGTTGCTCCAAGCCGTAACGAAGCTTTTATTACTATCGAGTACGCATCTGGCCAACGCTATAACTTTGGAGAAACCGTTTTTGAAGGCAGCCAGATTGAACTTGATCGCCTTGAATCGTTAATGCCTTATGAGAAAGGTGACCCATACCTTGCCTCTACATTGGGGGAGTTTAACCAGCGCTTGTCCAATGTCGGTTGGTTCTCGTCCATCTTTGTTGGTGGTGAACTTGCCGAGATCAAGGATGATGAAATCCCTGTCAGTGTCGTCGTTAAACCACAAGTAAAAAACCAAATTGAAACCGGTATTGGTTTCTCGACCGATGTCGGTCCTCGTCTGAAATTCAACTGGCGTAAGCCCTGGCTAAACAGCAAGGGACACAGTTTGAGCATTAAAACCGAACTGTCAGAAATCCAGCCAAAGATTGAAGCAACCTATAAAATCCCGCTCGATGATGTGTTGAATGACTATTACCAAATAGTTGGCGGGATCCGTTATGTCGATAACCATGACACGGTTAGTACCGAAACTAACTTGGCCGTCGAGCGTCATTGGCGTTTGGAGTCAGGATGGAAACGAATTGCTTCATTACGTTTGCTTTATGAAGATTATACCCAGGGCAAAATTGAAAGCGGAAATTTGACTATGGTGATCCCTGGGATCAGCTATGACAAAACGCGGCTTCGAGGTGGTGCAATGCCAACCTGGGGGGACAAACAGCTGATATCCATTGAGTATTCAGATCCTGTCTTGGGCTCTGATACTCGCTTGACACGCTTTCGTGGGCGATCGGCCTGGATACGCAGTTCAGGGGAGAACCACCGTGGCTTGTTGCGCCTAGATGGTGGTGCCGTCATCGCAGATAGATTGGAAGATATCCCACCCTCGATGCGCTTCTTTGTCGGGGGGGATAACAGTCTGCGAGGTTACAGTTATGAGTCAATCTCACCTCGTAACGAAATAGGCCTCAGGGAAGGTGGTAAGTATATGGTGACTTCCACGCTTGAATACCAATACCGGGTATATGGTGATTGGTGGGGGGCAGTATTCTACGACTATGGCTCAGCCTGGAATGATAGCCCCGAGTGGGTAGCAGGTACTGGTGTCGGCGTTCGTTGGGCATCGCCAGTAGGACCTATTCGTGTTGATTTTGCCTGGGGACTGGACAAAAAGACAGACAAGTTCCAGCTCCACTTTGTATTGGGGCCAGAAATATGATTTGGGTAAAGCGCTCAGCCATCGCCTTGTTGGCATTGTTGATGGTATTGGTGATTGCCGTTACAGCATTGCTGTATACCCCTGCAGGGATCAAAGTTGCTGTGTGGGGGGCGCAGAAAGCACTGCCCTCCCTCAGTATTGGTGGATCCCAAGGCAGCTTGTTGAATGGCTTTTCCCTTGAACAGGTTGTTTATAATGATGACAGCATTGATCTTGCAGTGGCGCAGTTGGCCTTGGACATTGAAGATAGTTGCCTGCTGACCCCGGCTGTCTGTATTTCCAATCTTGCTGTGAGTGGGGTGCGCTTCTCGATGCCGCAATTGCCCCCTGTGCAGGAAGATGCCGAAGAAGAAGCGCCTTCGGAGCCGATCACCGAGATCAGTCTGCCTATTTCGATCACGCTTTCTCGCTTGGTGCTTGATGATATTGAGCTTGATGTCTTGGGTAACCAAGTTGGTTGGCAACACTTCTCAAGTGCCGCAGAGATGGTGGGGGATAAGCTGGTCCTCAAGCCGACAGATTGGCAGAAGATAGATCTTACATTGGCCTCCTCAGAGACAGATCCCACAGAGGTTGCAGATCCCCAGACGGAGGCTGCTGAGCCGATTGTCCTGCCTGAAGTGCTCATTCCCCTGTCCGTCGAGCTCCAACGCTTTACCATTGAAGACTTTACTCTTCATGGGGAAACACCTCAGACCGTGAAAAAGCTCGAGCTGGTTGCTTCGGCAAAGGGCAGTGATGTTGTGGTGGAGAAACTAGAGGTGTCTGCGCCTCAGGCAGATCTTAAAGCCAATGCCAAGGTGAGTTTAACGGGTGATTATCCGTTGGTACTTGATGCTGATGCTGCCATTCATATGGCACCCGTCGCCAATCATGAGTTGGTCCTCAACGCCGAGGGCAGTGTTGCCAATTTGATATTGGATGCCCGAGTGAAAGGGACGCTTGATGCTTGGTTGAAAGGTCAATTATCGCCATTGGATCCGAGCTTGCCGTTTGAACTCTCGCTTGATAGCCAGCATCTGCAATGGCCAATTGATAGCGAACCCGATTTTGAGGTGAAAGAGACGGCGTTGAAGGCAAAAGGCAGCCTTGAAGGATACAGCTTTACCTTGGCTAGCCAGATTGATGGCAAGCCGATGCCAGCCGTTGGTGCTGAACTTGTCGGAAAGGGAACACTTGAGGGTGTTGAGCTAAGCCGCCTCAGTGTCGATACCTTGGGAGGTAATATCTCGGGCAGTGCCAAGGCCAGTTGGAAAGACTTGGTGAGCTGGCAGGGGGAACTTGCCTTCAGCCATATTCAGCCGGGTTTGGAATGGCAGGATGTACCGGGTGACTTGAACGGTAGGCTAAAGACGTCCGGTGGGCTAACCCAACAAGGCGGTTGGTTTGTTGAATTGCCGGAGCTGGTGGTTGATGGCGAGGTGATGGATCAGCAGCTTGATCTTAATGGCCAGCTTTCGGCAAAAGATACCTCCGGAAAAGGCGACATCCAGTTCGATACTAAAGGACTGGCGTTGAAACATGGTCCAAATGGATTTTCAGCGAAAGGCCGCTTGACTAAGACGTGGGATATGGCTGCGGAAATTAATGCCCCAGATCTGTCCCAGTCCCTGCCTGGACTGAGAGGTAGCGTTCTGGGCAGCGTGCAGTTGAAAGGCAAAATGGCAGAGCCAGATTTGGATGTTGATTTGGTTGGCGAAGCCTTAGGATGGGAAGAGTTGGCTTCGTTAGAGAGGCTAACTTTGAAAGGGGAGATCACCCCAATGCCGCTGCTGGATGCCGATGTTAGTCTAACTGCTTCGGGAGGGCGTTATGATACGTTTACCCTCAACGATCTCTCACTCTTGTTCCAAGGAAGTGAAAAGCAACATCAGTTAGTGCTGGATGTGAATGCAGAGCCGGTTAGTACGACATTGCGCCTTCAGGGGGAACTCGATAGGGACAAGGGCTGGCGTGGTGCTCTCCAGCAAGGGGAGATTGATACCGAACTGGGGGTATGGAAGCTTGATCGTTCTACAGCCATTGGTTATCGCTTCGACAAACAACTAGCGAGTGTTGCTGCCCATTGCTGGAAACAAGGCAGGGATAGGGCGGCTTTATGCCTGACCCAGAATATGGAAGCTGGGGCCAGCGGCCGTGCCAATGTATCGCTCAGCAATGTCGATTTCGCGATGCTGGAGCCGTATCTACCGGATACCGTCACACTCAAAGGTAGTGCAGGTGCACAGGCTGAAGTGGCATGGGCGCCTAAGTCAGCACCCTATGTTAAAGCCAGCGTCATTTTACCTTCGGGCAGTGTGACTCAGCAGGAAGACCCAGATCTGGAGCCTGTCACTGTTGGTTGGGATAAGGTAACGGTCAACGCAGAGGTGAAACAAGATGCCCTGAATGCTGATTGGTTATTTGCCATTCGAAATAACGGCGATTTGAGTGGCCGAGCCAAGGTTGCCCCTTTAAGTGGCGATCAGCAACTGGACGCCCATTTGAAACTTGATCGCTTTATGCTTGGATTCCTTAAACCGTTAATGATGGACTACCACACTTTCGATGGTCAGGTTGATGCTGATATCTCGGTGACTGGGCCTGTGATGCATCCTGCGGTGAACGGCTTGCTCAAAGTCAGTAACGTGAAGGCTTCGGGGCGCACCGTGCCAGTTGATGTTGATAAAGCGGATATTACCGCGACTTTCAGTGGTTATCAGGCACGGCTTAGCGGTGAGGTGGTGACACCGGACGGTAAGCTCAATATTACCGGTGATGGTAACTGGCAGGATTTAGCCGATTGGCGTGGTCAGCTTGGGGTTAATGGCCGTGAACTCGAAGTGACAGTACCGCCTTTGCTTGCGGTGAAGGTAACGCCAGATTTAATAATCAAGGCATCACCTAAACAAGCTGAAATCACCGGCAGTGTTGCTATCCCATGGGGGCGTATTACCGTTGACCAACTGCCTGAATCAGCCGTGTCGGTATCGGATGATGAAATATTGCTGAACGATGATCTACAGCCAATAGAGACGGATAAACCGATCCCGTTCAATGTGAAGACCAATGTGCTGGTCAGAATTGGCAATGATGTTAAGTTGTCAGCATTTGGCCTTAAAGCTGGCCTAGTTGGTGACCTCAATGTTCGTCAGGATGAGAAAGGGCCGTTGGTGTATGGTGAGGTAAACCTGCGTAATGGTACCTACCGTTCATTTGCTCAGGAATTGGTGATCCGAAAAGGACAAATCTTATTCAATGGTCCTGCCGATCAGCCGTATTTGTCGATAGAGGCAATTCGCGATCCTAACAATATCGAAGATGATGTGATTGCAGGACTTAGGGTAACAGGCCCTGCTGATGAGCCGCGTGTGGATATCTTCTCGGATCCGGCTATGCCACAACAAAATGCGCTGTCTTATATACTACGAGGTAGGGATCTGGATAGTGAGTCGGGCGATAACAGTGATGCAATGGCAACCACCTTATTGACTATGGGCTTGGCACAGAGTGGCCAGTTGGTAGGGAATGTGGGTGAAGCCTTCGGGGTCCAGGATTTGTCCCTTGATACCGCAGGCTCTGGTGATGATACCCAAGTAACCATCAGTGGCTACATTGCCCCTGGTCTTCAGGTGAAATACGGGGTAGGGATTTTCAACTCTATCCCAGAATTTACCGTGCGTTACCGCCTGATGAAAGATCTGTATGTGGAAGTTGTCTCTGGCTTGGACAGTGCTGCGGACTTGCTGTACCAGTTTGAATTTAACTAATGGATAGGTAGTAGAGTGAGAGTCTTTGTCTACGGGACCCTTCGAGAGGGGGAGGCCAATGCCTACCTCCTCAAAGAGGCGGTGAAACTGGGCGATTCTTGCCTGGTGTCGGGTTATATACTCTATGATTTGGGAGCTTATCCTGCGGCGATTGCTTCCCATAGCGGGGAGTCATTGTTGGGTGAGGTATACCAAATCAATGAAAGTATTTTACGCGACCTTGATTGGCTCGAGGAATACCCGGTGGAATATGACCGGGTTGAAATCGAGACGTCTTACGGTAAGGCATGGATATATCTTTACAACCAGTCAGTGGCAGGCCTGCCTGTGATTGGGCATGGAGATTGGTGTCATCGGAAAAGGAAAATACCGGCTTAGCCCGGTTTACTCTTTTATTTAGGCATTGCTTCGGCCAATGCCTGATAGCTTTCTCCGTTATAGATATTGGAGTAGCCCAGCTTATTCAAGGTTGCTTCTGCGATACCAGAGCGTCGGCCTGAGCGGCAGTAGATGAATAGGGATTGGCTTTTATCCGGTGCAAAAGTGGTCAGTGATTCAATTTGATCGTATGGGATATTGATAGCACCAGGGAGGTGGCCGTCAATGAATTCCTCATGAGTTCGGACATCAATAATCAGCGGCCTCCCTGAATGGCTACCATTATAGGACTGCCAGAACTCTTCTGGGGTGACAACTTCTGCATAGGACAGACTGGCAATTGAGCCCAACAATAAAGTGATGGCTATCAACGGCCTTCGCATAGGTTTACCTCATTACAGTCCCGGGCTTGTAGCCCGGGATACTATTTCATTCGCAATTATTTTTCCTGGGCGCGTTTGAACGACTCAAGGATTTCTTCCTTGGCTGCAGCCGCGTCTGCCCAGCCTTCTACTTTTACCCATTTACCCGGCTCTAGCTCTTTGTAGCGCTCGAAGAAGTGGGTGATTTGGGCTTTTAACAGCTCAGGAAGGTCATCGACATCCTGAACGTTATCGTATTCTTTGGTTAGCTTGCTGTGTGGGACAGCGACCACCTTGGCATCTTCACCAGATTCATCCGACATTTTCAGCACACCAACAGGGCGGCAGCGGATCACGGAACCTGGCACCAGTGGGTAAGGGGTAGGGACCAGTACATCTACCGGGTCACCATCCAATGATAGGGTGTGGTTTACATAACCGTAGTTACAAGGGTAGAACATCGGGGTAGACATGAACCGGTCTACGAATACGGCACCGCTGTCTTTGTCGACCTCGTATTTGATAGGGTCGGCATTGGCAGGGATTTCAATGACAACATAGATATCTTCGGGTATATCCTTTCCAGCTGGTACCTGATTCAGGCTCATCGTCTCTTCCTTTTGCTAGGTTAATCAATTGTTGGTGATGTTGAAATTATAATACCAACATCCTTCTTTTATTGTCTAATAGCAATAAGTTGTAGGGAGAGTTTTACATTATTGGGTGTTCAGGAAGGAAAAGGAAACAGGCTGGGTGATCCAGCCTGTTTATTATGGTTAGTCGTGGTCAGGGAATTCCGCGAGGAAGGCCTCGACTTTTTCTACCATGTTGGTTGAGCCGACAAAGAACGGCACACGCTGGTGGAGTTCGTTGGGCTTGATGTCCATGATGCGGTTTGCACCGTCAGACGCCTTACCTCCGGCCTGCTCGATCAGGAATGCCATTGGGTTGCACTCGTAAAGCAGACGCAACTTACCCGTTGGGTGGGTTGCGGTGCTTGGATACAGATAGATACCGCCTTTTAATAGGTTGCGGTGGAAATCCGATACCAGTGAGCCGATATAGCGAGAGGTATAAGGACGATTATCCTCAGGCACATTTTCCTGACAGAACTTGATGTACTTCTTCACGCCCATTGGGAAGCGGAAGTAGTTACCTTCGTTGATCGAGTAAATACGGCCATCTTCAGGCGTTTGTAGGTTCTCATGCGACAGGCAGAACAACCCTAGGGACGGGTCGTAGGTAAAGCCGTGGACACCGTTACCTGTGGTGTAAACCAACATAGTTGATGAACCATAGATAATGTAGCCCGCTGCTACCTGCTGGTTACCTGGCTGCAGGAAATCTTCCTGCGTCGGTGGGGTGCCGACTGGTGAAACACGGCGGTAAATAGAGAAGATAGTACCGACGGAAACGTTTACGTCGATGTTCGAAGAACCATCTAGTGGGTCCATCAAAACGACGTATTTAGCGTTACGGTTCAACTCGCGGTTGAAAGTAACGGCTTCGTCTTCTTCTTCACTGGCTACACCGCACACTTGGTCGCGCGCTTCCAAAGCGGCCTTGAACTTGTCATTGGCATAGACATCGAGCTTCTGCTGCTCTTCACCCTGAACATTTTCGTCGCCGAACGAACCTGTGATATCAGCCAAACCGGCTTTGTTGATTTCACGGTTGACGATTTTCGCCGCAAGTTTAATTGAACTTAGCAGAGAAGAAAGCTCACCGCTGGCGTGGGGGAAGTCGTTCTGTTTCTCGACAATGAACTCGCCAAGGGTTCTAATATCGGACATATACAATCCTTGCATCTTGTTGTCATTGGGGCAGTTAAGTCAGGTACAATGTCTCTAACGGACAATTTTTATACCCATAATGGCATTTCGCCTTTTTATAGTGTGTGCTCTATTTTGTATAAAATATTGTATATAAAGATCTTTTTTATGGTAACGAAGTAACGCATTAGCGTGAAATTAGTGAAAATTACCGAGTGAGCCGACAGTTATGCACATCCATATTTTAGGAATTTGTGGCACTTTCATGGGCGGAGCGGCAATCCTTGCCCGCCAACTAGGCCATAAAGTCACCGGCTGCGATGCCAATGTTTACCCGCCGATGAGTACACTCCTTGAGTCTCAAGGTATTGAAATAATACAAGGTTATGACCCAGAGCAGTTAAAACCTGCCCCCGATCTTGTGGTTGTCGGTAATGCGATGAGCCGTGGTAACCCTTGTGTGGAATATGTGCTTAACAACAATTTGCGCTATACCTCGGGCCCGCAGTGGTTGCAGGAGATTTTGCTGCATGACCGTTGGGTACTGGCTGTTGCAGGCACCCATGGTAAGACCACTACCGCGAGTATGTTGGCCTGGATCCTTGAAGATTGCGGTTATCAGCCGGGCTTTTTGGTCGGTGGGGTACTCGGAAACTTCGGTGTTTCCGCGCGTTTAGGTGAAAGTATGTTCTTTGTCGTCGAGGCGGACGAATACGATAGTGCTTTTTTCGATAAACGTTCTAAGTTTGTTCATTATCGACCACGCACTTTGGTTATGAATAACTTGGAGTTCGATCACGCAGATATTTTCGATGATCTGAAAGCTATCCAGCGCCAGTTCCATCACCTAGTTAGAACAGTGCCTGGTAACGGCCGGATTCTAGCCCCTAAAGGTGTTGAGGCTATTGATGAGACCTTGGATATGGGGTGCTGGAGCGAGCTGGAGTACATCGGCGATGATGGCCATTGGCAGGCGAAAAAGCTCGATGCTGCCGGCAGTTGTTTTGATGTGTTGCTTGATGGCAAAAAGGCAGGGACTGTCGATTGGGATTTGATTGGCGATCACAATGTTAATAATGCCTTGATGGCGATTGCTGCCGCCCGCCATGTTGGTGTTACTGCGGAGCTGGCCTGTGAGGCGCTCGGCAAGTTTGTTAATACCAAGCGCCGGTTGGAGCTTAAAGGCGAGCAGTCCGGGGTCAAAGTCTATGATGATTTTGCCCACCACCCAACAGCAGTTGAGCTGACGCTGGGTGGTTTGCGTGCCAAGGTTGGGGAGCAGCGTATCCTAGCTGTCCTCGAACCTCGCTCGAATACCATGAAGCTTGGCGTGCACAAGCAGGACTTGGCGCCGGCGTTGGCAAAAGCCGATGAAGTCTTCATTTACCAGCCGGATAACATCCCGTGGTCAGTGGACGAGATTGCCGACCTGTGCCAGCAGCCTAGCCAGACAGACAGTAACTTGGATGCTCTAGTAGCTAAAGTCATCGCAAGTGCCCGCCCTGGTGATAACATTCTGGTGATGAGTAATGGTGGCTTCGGTGGCATCCACGGTAAATTGCTTGCCGCTCTGGAGGCTGTTGGTGAGTAGCCCTGATAAACGCATCACCCTTGCGTGGACTGGCGCGTCAGGTGCGCCTTATGGCTTGCGCCTGCTGGAGTGCCTGTTGGCGGCAGATTACCATGTCTACCTGCTGATCTCATCGGCGGCCAGGGTCGTGTTGGCCACGGAGCATGGCCTGAAACTTCCTTCCGGTCCTGATGCCGCCAAGGCGGCGTTGGTCAAGCAATTGGGGTGTTCTGCTGATAAGCTTGAAGTGTGCGGAAAAGAAGATTGGTTTTCTCCAGTGGCTTCAGGGTCAGCGGCACCGAAGCAGATGGTGGTTTGCCCTTGCTCAGCGGGAACCTTAGCCTCGGTGGCTCATGGCCTGTCGGATAACCTGTTGGAGCGTGCGGCTGATGTCGTGCTCAAAGAGCGTGGACAACTGTTGATGGTGGTGCGTGAAACCCCTTTCTCTACTCTTCATCTGGAGAACATGCTCAAACTGTCCAAGATGGGGGCGACGATTATGCCTGCCGCTCCGGGGTTTTATCACCAGCCGGAGAGTATCGAGGACTTAGTCGACTTTATGGTCGCACGAATTTTGGACCACCTTGGTGTCGAACAAGGCTTAGTCCCTCGCTGGGGTTACGACCAAAGAAAGTAATCGTTCAGCCTGAAACTAAAAAGCCCGCTAATGCGGGCTTTTTATTGGGGGATTGGGCATTACTCAGATTCTGATAGATGAGCTTGGGGTTTGAGAACCAACACATTGATCGGGGAGTTTTCTACCACCTTGGTTGCTACCGAACCCAGCATGACTTTATCCAGCCCAGAGCGCTTATGGCTTGGCATAATGATCAAGTCGGCACCGACTCGCTCGGCATGATCCAATATTGTTGTCCAGGTTTTCCCTTCCGAGACATGCTGGTGGTGGACAATTTCCGGAGGAATATAAGTTTCGGCAAAGGCTTTGAGCTGCTGCTGGGTGTCCTGCATCATTTTACGTGCCGCGTCTTTGGGGAAGTAGCTCGATACCATCGCCATATGGATGCCGGGCAGGACATTAAGCAGGTGGATCGTCGCATTGGAGTGCTGGGCATGCCAGACAGCAAGCTCGACAGCTTTATCTGCGAACCCTTTATCATTGAGATCGACCGGAACCAAGATTTGCTTATACATACTTTTCTCTTTGTTCACGAAGGGAGAGGCTCCCTATAGTGTATACCAAACAAGAAAGGCCCTTCCGTGATGGAAGGGCCAGAACCGTGGTTTACTTAATATGACCTAGGGATTTAGCTCGCCGGCGCTGGTTCCAACCCAGCCCCCCCAAGATGAGTAAGGTCGGTATGAATACCCACTCTTTCATTGGGCGAACCGCCGGTAGGCTAACCGTGGTGATTTCCCAATCGAAGTCGATACCCGCTTGTTCTGCTGGGCTACCGAACTCGACCATATCGACAATCATTTTGTCGCCATCTTGGCGTAGCATCAGGCCAGTAGAGTCGATCCGCTCATCGGGAGAGACCGCAGCTTCGTCAAAAGGTAGCAGTACATGTTTGGAGACGAATTTCCCTTCCAGGTTTTCCCCGCTGACCTGCAACTCGAGTGGCTGGCCGATTGCCAGTTTATCGGCCGCATCTGCAATCAGGGTGCCCGGCATCTCATGCTTTGGCGGGTAGACCATATCCCACCAGAATCCAGGGCGGAACAAAGTGAAGGTGATCAGCAGTAGTGCCGCGACCTCCCACCATTTGGTTTTGGTAAACCACCACCCCTGAGTCGCAGCCGAGAAGGTTAACATGGCGATGATTGCCGAGCCTACCGTGAGCATCAGGTGCCACCAGGAGTCGATATTCATCATCAGCAGCTGGGTGTTGAAGATGAACATAAACGGCAGGATGGCGGTCCGGATATCGTAGGTAAAGCCCTGGATACCGGTCCGAATTGGGTCGCTCTTGGCAATCGCCGCCGCAGCAAAGGCAGCCAGACCGACCGGTGGGGTATCATCGGCTAGGATCCCGAAGTAGAACACGAACAGGTGAACCGCGATCAACGGGATGATCAGGCCGTGCTGGGCCCCCAGAGTAACGATAACCGGTGCCATCAAGGTCGAGACAACGATATAGTTTGCGGTAGTAGGCAGGCCCATACCAAGGATCAAGCTGATCAAGGCGGTAAACAGTAGCATCAGCATGATGTTACCGCCCGAGATGAATTCGACGAACTCAGTCATTACCAGCCCGATCCCGGTCAGGGTGACCACGCCAACCACAATACCGGCAGCAGCCGTGGCGACCCCGATACCGATCATGTTGCGGGCACCGGAAACCAAACTCTCCAGCAGGTCGATAACCCCTTCTTTACCGGCTTCTGCCAATGTCTTTTCCTTGTTGAACAGTGCCAGCAATGGGCGCTGGGTCAGCAAGATGAAGATCATAAAGACTGTTGCCCAGAAAGCAGAAAGCCCTGGCGAGAAGCGCTCTACCGTCAAGCACCAAACCAGCACTACAATCGGCAGTAGGAAGTAAAGGCCTGACTTCATTGTCGGCCCCGGATCTGGGACCTCGGTAATATCGGCGTTTGGATCTTCAAGGGCATGATCTTGGTAGTCAGCGGCGACTTTGATCAGTGCGACATACGCTATCAAGATCACTACAGCAATCATTGGTGTTGCTGCGGCTCCAAAGATGTCTTTGGTCCAGCCAACCCCGTAGTAAACTAGGGCGCTGAGCACAACCAAGCCGAGGATGGTGCCACAGAATGACAACAGGCTTTGGGCAAGGGTTGGTTTGTAGCGGCGCTCAAGGCCGGACATCCCAGCCTTACAGGCTTCGAGGTGGACAATGTAAATCAGTGCGATATAGGAGATCAGGGCTGGCAGCAGTGCCGCTTTGATCACTTCGACATAGGAAATCCCGACGTATTCCACCATAAGGAAGGCTGCGGCCCCCATGATGGGTGGAGTAAGCTGGCCATTGGTCGATGCCGCTACTTCTACCGCCCCTGCTTTGGTGCCGGGGAAACCTACCTTTTTCATCAATGGGATGGTAAAGGTACCGGTTGTGACCACGTTAGCAATGGATGAGCCTGATACTAAACCGGACAGGCCTGAAGCCACGACAGCAGCTTTTGCAGGCCCGCCACGCATGTGGCCTAGCAGCGAAAAGGCAACCTTGATGAAGTAGGCGCCAGCGCCGGCCCGTTCGAGCATGGCACCAAACAATACAAACAGGAATACGAACGAGGTCGAGACGCCAACTGCGATCCCGAATACCCCTTCGGTGGTCAACCACAGGTGCGACATCGCCTTGTTGAGGCTAGCGCCTTTATGGGCAATGACATCCGGCATATGCGGGCCGCCGAAGGTATAAAGCAAGAAGACGGCCGCGACGACCATCAGCGGTGGTCCAAGTGCGCGTCTGGTAGCCTCAAGCAGTAATACCATACCAATGACGGCGACCACGATATCCATCTGGGTTGGCGCACCGGAACGACCAGCGAGTTGGGTATAGAATAGATAAATATATCCAGCAGCAAAACTACCCGCCAGCGCAAGGATCCAGTCGACGAGGGGGATCCGGTCCCGTGGCGAATGCTTCAGCGCGGGGTAGGCGGTAAAAGCCAGAAAGATGGCAAAGGCCAAGTGAATAGATCGGGCTTCGGTGTCGTTCAGAACACCAAAGTTAAAAATAAACGGTAACGGCGACGCGTACCAAAGTTGGAATAGGGACCAACAAAGTGGAACAAACCACAGGATACGTCCAGCCAGTCCAATCGGGCTTCTTGCCCCGGTATCCGCCTGAGCCACCATATCTTGCACATCTGTCGACGATTGTGTTGTCTTCGTCATGCATAATCCTTCTGCGATGGGCTAGGGTGTGATTAGAATTTATCGGAATGAAAATAGAGAAACAGCAAGCACCCTTATACGGTGCTTGCTGAGTAGTATTGCCTATCGGCAGGATTACTTCAGGTAACCTGCTTCTTTGTAGTATTTCACTGCACCTGGATGTAGTGGGATAGACAGACCGTCTTTGACCATGTCCTCAGGCTTGAGGTTGGCAAAGGCTGGGTGCAGGCGTTTGAATGTATCGAAGTTTTCAAATACGGATTTCACGACAGCGTAGACAACGTCATCAGAGACATCGGTAGAAGAGACCAGCGTCGCCGCCACACCGAAACTGTTTACGTCGCTGTCAGTTCCTTTGTACATGCCGCCTGGCACGGTACTCTTGGCGTAGTAAGGGTTGTCAGCGACGATTTGGTCAATCTTAGGACCTGTTGCCGGGATCAGTTTGGCATCACAAGAGGTCGTTGCTTCTTTGATCGATCCGTTTGGATGGCCAACCACGTATACAAAGGCATCAATCTTGTTGTCACAAAGGGCTTGCGAACGCTCTGAGCCTTTTAGCTCGGAAGCCAGTTTGAAATCTTTGTTGGTCCAACCCATAGCGTCCATTACCACGCCCATTGTCGCGCGGTCACCCGAGCCAGGGTTACCGATGTTCACTCGTTTACCTTTTAGATCTTCAACACCGTTGATGCCGGCATCGGTGCGGGCAATGATGTTGAACGGTTCAGTGTGTAGCGAGAAAACAGCACGTAACTTCTTGTATGGACCTTGCTCTTCGAATTTGCTGGTACCGTTATAGCCATGGTACTGCCAGTCAGACTGCACGATACCGAAGTCCAACTCACCTGCACGCATGGTATTAACGTTGTAGATAGAACCGCCGGTAGATTCTACCGAGCAGCGAACATTGTGTTCTTTGCGATCTTTGTTGACGAGCTTACAAATAGCACCACCTGTCGGGTAGTAAACACCGGTTACAGAACCGGTACCGATGGTGATAAAGTTCTGGGCATTGGCCATGCCAGTTGTCATAACTGCGGCAGCAAGTGCACTGACCTTGACGATTTGCTTAAATGCCATGTTTGTCCCTTCCTAGTTGTTGTTATTTCCAGAGAAAAGCCTTTTCCATCTGTGGTAAGGCGTACCTACCTGAGGGCAATTCATTGCTGAATCTGCCCAATGATATCAAAACAAATCAATAACTTTAAAACTATGTTAATGAAAATAAGGCAATTACAGGGTGGAAATAGTTACTGACACTAATGGTGGGAAGAATAATTATTTAAAGCAATCAATGGCTTGCAGGAGGCGTGATAGATTGGTGAAAGTTTGTCTTATTGTGATCTAACTCTCACAATACCAGGCAGTAAGAGGGATGATTTGCTGCCTGGTATCGAGATGGTAATAAGCAATTACTTGCTGTAGTCAAACAGCTCGCAAACAGAGTCGAAGAGCTCTTCTGTAGAAATTGAGTTGGTTGGTGTGATGAAGATAGTATCGTCACCTGCGACCACACCTAAGATCCCTTCAGCCTTGCCAAGGGAGTCTAGCAAGCGGGCAATAACTTGTGCTGCACCAGGGCCTGTGTGGATAACGACCAAAGCACTGTTATAACCGATTTCCATCACTAACTCTTTGAGTGGGCTGCTGGTTGTCGGTACGCCAAGTTCTACAGGCAGGCAGTAGACCATTTCCATTTTCGCGTTGCGGGTACGTACCGCACCGAATTTGGTCAGCATGCGAGAGACTTTGGATTGGTTGATATTGTCGAACCCCTGAGCCTTCAATGCGTCGACGATTTCACCTTGAGAGCTGAATTTCTCTTCTTTTAGAATTGCCTTGAACGCTTTGACTAGGCGTTCTTGTTTATCTGAATTTCGCATAAGTAAATTTCATGTGCAGGGACGAGGTGCTGTATTCTGGCACAACATTTCGACTCCTAGCAAACAGTGTTCAAGTAAACTGGTGCATGTATCACCATTATAGAGGTAAAAAGTGAATATATATTAAGGTGTATGCAAGCTTTACGCGTTAATGTCGTCAAGCTCTGACCGGGAAATGTTATAGGGATGTAGCACATTTTATTCTGGCTTATGCGCGATATCGCAAAGCTGGTGGCATCTGATTGTATTTCTTGGTTGGTTACTATAACGTCAGTTCTGTCTTTGATATGAAATCAGTGTTTTAAATCAACTGTGATTTCATATGATTAGGTCTGAAAATTATATACTTCTATCGTAAAGGAGAACGAACATGAAAGTTGCTGTAATTGGTGCGGCCGGTGGTATCGGCCAGGCTCTTGCCCTGTTGCTTAAGAATCGTCTGCCAGCAGGTTCGGATCTGGCGCTGTATGATATTGCCCCTGTAACACCAGGTGTTGCGGCTGATCTGAGCCATATCCCAACGCCTGTCTCTATTAAGGGATACGCGGGTGAAGATCCTACTCCGGCACTGGAAGGTGCTGATGTTGTTCTTATTTCAGCAGGTGTTGCCCGTAAACCAGGGATGGATCGTGCCGATCTATTTAATGTGAATGCTGGCATTGTTAAGTCACTGGCTGAAAAAATTGCGGTTGTTTGTCCGAAAGCTTGTGTGGGTATTATCACTAACCCAGTTAACACAACAGTGGCGATTGCTGCTGATGTATTGAAAAAAGCAGGTGTTTACGACAAGCGTAAGCTATTTGGTGTAACTACTCTGGATGTTATCCGTTCTGAGACGTTTGTAGCAGAGCTGAAGAATGTTGACCCAGGTGAAGTGCGTGTGCCTGTGATCGGTGGCCACTCTGGTGTCACTATCCTACCGCTTCTATCTCAGGTTGAAGGTGTTGAGTTCACTGAAGAAGAAATCAAAGCCCTGACACCACGTATCCAGAACGCGGGTACGGAAGTAGTAGAAGCGAAAGCGGGTGGCGGTTCTGCAACCTTGTCTATGGGTCAGGCTGCTTGTCGTTTCGGTCTATCACTGGTTCGAGCACTACAGGGTGAAACTGGCCAGGTTGAGTGTGCTTATGTTGAAGGTGATGGTAAACATGCACGCTTCTTCGCACAGCCAATCCTATTAGGTAAAGAAGGTGTCGAAGAGGTGATGGATTACGGTGCGCTAAGTGCTTTCGAGCAAGAAGCACTGGAAGGCATGCTGGAGACGCTTCACGGCGATATCGCTAAAGGCGAAGAGTTCGCTGCCAAGTAATGCTACCAACCTATACTAAGGAAAGAAGCGGCCCACTGGCCGCTTCTTTTTTATGTATGGGATTGTCAAACGTGGTGGGTGGTCAATAGTAGTTATCACACCCGGTATGGAGCTGGGGTTGGTCAACAAGATCATTGCAGTTGATGTTGATCCGGCGGTGATCATTCATGTTCTCGATGATCACTGTGTTGTGCTCTTGATCCACATCGATAACTTCAGCGACACCTTGTTGGTATTCAACCCACATTCCAGGCTTGAGCTCTTTTGCTTGCATAATGGCCTCCTGTCATGATCTCGATGATCCAGCCTTTATTGATATAACTATAGATTATTGTGAAATCACTGAATGGTTACGGATATAGGGAGGGCGAGGATCAAAAAAGCCCGCCGAATGGCAGGCTTATTTCTAGGAAGCGGGTGAATTACTTGTTGCGGTGTACGGCTAGGTGAGCCAGTGCAACCAAAGCTTCTTTGTATTCACTGTCAGCTATCGGAGCCAGGCTGGCAATCGCCTTCTCGGCTTCTTCTTCTGCACGTTGTTGGGTGTACTCCAGTGAGCCCACTTGCTTCATACAGGCGAGGATTGGCTCAAGCTTATCGAGGCCATTGCCTTTCTCGATAGCTTCACGGATCATCGCTGCTTGCTCAGCATTACCATGCTGCATTGCGTGCAGCAGGGGTAGGGTTGGTTTGCCCTCGGCCAAGTCATCACCAACGTTCTTGCCCATCTCTGCGCCATCGGCGTTATAGTCCAAGACATCGTCGATTAGCTGGAATGCTGTGCCAAGATAGCGACCGTAGTCCTGCAGGGCCTGCTCAACCTCTTCCGGTGCGTCGACAAGAATCGCCGAAATTTGGGTGGCTGCTTCAAATAGACGGGCAGTCTTGGAGTAGATCACCTGCATGTAGCTTTGTTCGGTCGTGTCGGGATCGTTGCAGTTCATCAATTGCTGCACTTCACCTTCGGCGATCACATTGGTCGCTTCGCTCATGACATCAAGGATCCGCAAGGATCGTAGGCTCGTCATCATCTGGAACGAACGGGTATAAATGTAATCACCGACCAGGACGCTGGCGGCGTTGCCGAACATCGCATTGGCGGTTTCTTTACCGCGACGCATATCCGACTCATCGACCACATCGTCGTGTAGTAGGGTGGCAGTATGAATAAACTCCACGAATGCCGCTGCGGTCGTGTGTTGTTCACCTTGGTAGCCAAGGGCGCGGGCTGCCAGTACAGCAAGCATTGGGCGTATGCGCTTGCCGCCGCCGCTGACAATGTAAAAACCTAGTTGATTAATGAGGGCTACATCTGAGTTCAGTTGAGCCAGTATCTTCGCGTCGACCTGTGCCATATCATCGGCAGTAAGCGCTTGGATAGCTTTGAAATCCATTGTACATCCAGCAAAATAATGTGCCGCACCCGGCGGATTGTTATGCGTGTCGGTTGCTAAGCTTAACTGAACTGACCCAAGCACGAAAAGCTCTCCCCCAGAGATGGGAAGTGGCTCACAGCAGGGCTCTACAAGCTTGCATAGTTAAGATTTGTTAATCAACCGAGATAAATTAATTATCGAATATTACACTAAAAGACAGCAATCTTCATAACCTCGATTGCGTTTAAATCGATGACTTTTATTACTGAGCAGCTTTTCGCCAATTTTCTTTGCACAATCGCTTGCCAGTAGCCCTAATTTCGCGTAACATTCGCGCCCTATTGATGACAAGATTAAGCGCATACCCATTGCCCAAAATATACGTGGCAAATGGCCTATGCGGACAAGCGGAGTAAGACATGTACGCTGTTTTCCAAAGTGGTGGTAAACAACACCGTGTAAGCGAAGGCCAGACCCTACGCTTAGAAAAACTAGACGCTGAAACTGGCGCTAGCATTGAATTTGACTCAGTACTTCTAGTAGCTAACGGCGAAGAAGTAACTGTAGGCGCACCTTTCGTAGCTGGCGGTAAAGTAACTGCTGAAGTAGTTACTCACGGTCGTGGCGATAAAGTAAAAATCGTTAAGTTCCGTCGTCGTAAGCACTCTCGTAAGCAAGCGGGCCACCGTCAGTGGTTCACTGAAGTCAAAATTACTGGCATCAGCGCTTAATAACAGGAGAATTTAAAGATGGCACACAAAAAAGCTGGCGGTTCTACTCGTAACGGCCGTGATTCAGAAAGTAAACGTCTTGGTGTTAAGCGTTTCGGTGGCGAATCTGTACTAGCAGGTAACATCATCGTACGTCAGCGTGGTACTAAGTTCCACGCAGGTAACAACGTAGGCCTAGGTAAAGACCACACTCTATTCGCTCTATCTGACGGTAAAGTGAAGTTCGAAGTTAAAGGTCCTAAGAACCGTAAATTCGTTTCTATCGAAGCTGAATAATTTCAGTCTCGACACGAATGATAAAGCCCTGCCTACTGGCGGGGCTTTTTGTTTATGGGGGGCTTTATGCCACAGCAAAATCCCATGATTGGGATGTCCCTGGCGTTATTGACCGCCGTGTTCTGGGGAGCGCTGCCCATTGCAATGAAGCAGGCTGTCGAAGTCATGGATCCTTTTACCATCGTTTGGTACCGGTTCATAACGGCTTCGATTGGCTTGGGCCTCTGGCTGGGCTACCGGCGGAAACTGCCTAGCCTCGGTGGACTCGGTGTGAAAGGAAGTAGCTTGATGCTACTGGCAAGCTTGGGGCTTGCAGGTAACTTCGTGCTGTTTAACAGCTCGCTGTCTTACCTCAATCCTGCGGTGGTCCAGGTGATCATGCAGTTGGCACCGATGATGCTGCTGCTGTCTAGTGTCTGGTTATTTAAAGAGACATTGGGTAAACACCAGGTTGTGGGTGTGATAGCGCTGCTGTCTGGCTTGCTGCTGTTCTTCAATGAACGTCTGGCTGAGCTGTTTACCAGTATGAGCGCATACACCACCGGGGTATTGCTGGCTGTCGCTGCTGCAATGGTATGGGTTGTTTACGCATTGGCGCAAAAGCGGATGCTGAGACAGTTTTCGTCCCCGCAGATCTTGCTAATGATCTATGTGATCTGTGCCTTGATCTTAATGCCGTTAGCGACACCAAGCCAGATCCAGTTGATGGATCAACGCCAACTGGGCATGTTGATTTTTTGCTGCCTCAACACATTGGTGGGCTACGGTGCCTTCGCCGAAGCGATGGCTCGCTGGCAGGCATCACAAGTCAGTGCGGTGATCACCCTGGCACCCCTGTTCACGATCTTGTTTGTTGATCTTGCCAGTTTGGTCTGGCCTGACTACGTCGCACCTGCTGCCTTGAACCAATGGGGTTATGTCGGTGCGTTGGTGGTCGTTGGTGGTGCGATGTTCAGTGCTATCGGTCACCGCCTGCTTAAAAGAAAATGATGAAGGGCGCTTGTATTGCCCGTGATAGTACACCACAAAAGGTCGGATAAGCACGACGTTTGGTTGTACAATAGGTTAATAGCAACTTGGACAGAGCGCTCCAGGTTGAAGAATTTTAACGCCACTGCGCGGAGAAAGAGATGAAGTTTGTAGATGAAGCGGTGATTCGAGCCGATGCTGGTGACGGTGGTAATGGTACCGTTAGTTTCCGTACTGAAAAGTATGTACCGAAAGGCGGCCCTGACGGTGGTGACGGTGGTGACGGCGGTGACGTTTACCTACTGGCTGATGAAAACCTCAATACACTGATCGACTACCGCTTTGTAAAATTCTATGCCGCTGAGCGTGGCGAAAATGGCCGTGGTGGTAACTGTACCGGTAAACGCGGTGCCGATAAGGTATTGAGCGTGCCTGTGGGTACACGTGCTGTCGATGAAGAGACCGGTGAGGTGATCGCCGATTTAACCCAGCATGGTATGAAGATCATGGTAGCTAAAGGCGGCTTTCATGGCTTGGGCAACACCCGTTTCAAATCTTCCGTAAACCGTGCACCACGACAGAAAACCATGGGTACCAAAGGTGAGGTACGTCACCTGCGATTAGAGCTTTTGCTGTTGGCTGACGTGGGTATGCTAGGTTTGCCGAATGCGGGTAAATCGACCTTTATCCGCTCTGTATCGGCAGCAAAGCCGAAAGTGGCGGATTATCCGTTTACGACACTTGTGCCAAGCCTTGGTGTGGTTCGTGTCGATAGTGATCGCAGTTTTGTTGTTGCCGATATTCCGGGTCTGATTGAAGGGGCTGCTGACGGTGCTGGCCTGGGTATTCGCTTCTTGAAGCACCTTGAGCGCTGCCGCGTGCTGTTGCACATGATTGACCTGCTACCGGCAGACGGTTCAGATCCGATCGATAATGCCTTTACCATCATCAATGAGCTTAACCAATACAGTGAAAAGCTAACTAACAAGCCACGTTGGTTGGTCTTTAACAAAGTTGATTTGATGCCTGAAGAAGAAGCACAAGAGAAGATTGAAGCGATCTTGGATGCTCTGGCATGGGATGAAGATTATTACTGTATCTCGGCCCTCAACCGTATGGGTACCAAAGAACTTACCTACGATCTAATGCGCCAGATCGAATCGATGCCTGCTGTCGACTTCGAAGACGATGAAGAAGAGTCTGAAGAGAAGAAAGTAGAGTTCAAGTGGGATGATTATCACGAACAGCAAATTAAAAACGCTGACAAGAGTGATGACGATGATGATGACTGGGATGATTGGAATGAAGATGATTACGACGTAGAAATCATCTACAAGCCATAACGGGTCATCTCCGCTACATTGAAAAAAACCGCCTGCAAGGGCGGTTTTTTTGTGCCTAATCAAGCTGATTTTTGTAAGTTTGTATGATAATTCATCATTCAGATCACAATTTCAGGCAGGGGAGAGAGATGGAGGAGCCTAACGGGGCGCTGGCCGAGCCAGTGCAGCGGGAGATTTCACGGCTAGCGGTATTGGCCGGGCAAAGGTTGTTGCAACACGGAGCGGAGAGTACCTTGGTGATGGATGTCGCCAGGCGGTTGGGATTAGCGCTGGGGGTAGACAGTGTCGAGGTGTCCCTTTCAGCCAGTTCCATGGTATTGACGACCTTGAGTGACGGCCGCTGTATTACGACCACCAGACGGTGTCAGGATCGTGGGATCAACATGCAGGTGGTGACCGAGATCCAGCGGGTATGCATCATGGCCGAGCGGGGCGTGTTGGATGTCGACGGGGTGCATCAGCGTCTTGAGCAGATCAAGCCGATGCGCTACAACCGTTATTTGGTCATCATGATGATAGGCCTGTCATGTGCCTCGTTCAGCCGACTGGCTGGTGGCGATTGGCCGGTATTTGCGCTGACTTTTTTTGCCTCGGCGGTGGGGATGTTCGTCCGTCAGGAGATCGCCCATTGCCACTTCAATCCACTGCTCAACTTCGGGGTGACCGCTTTTGTAACCACTTTGATTTCCGGGTTTGGGCAGGTGTACCAAATCGGTGAAGCGCCATTTTTGGCGATGGCATCCTCGGTTTTGATGTTGGTACCGGGCTTCCCGCTGATCAATGCTATCTCGGATATGGTCAAAGGGTATTCCAACATGGGGATAGCTCGTTGGACCATGGCTAGTTTGCTGACGCTCTCGACCAGTATGGGGATTGTTGCGGCCATGAATGTGTTAGGTGTATGGGGGTGGCTGTCATGATCTCGACCGATTTTTTACTTGCGCTACTCAATGATATGTTTTTTGCGTCTATCCCTGCGGTTGGCTTTGCCTTGGTGTTCAATGTGCCGCCGAAGGCGCTGAAGTACTGTGCGATTGGTGGGGCGCTAGGCCATGGCTGTCGTTTTGCTCTTATGCATTGGGGGTTGTCGATTGAGTGGGCTACACTGTGTGCCGCAACTTTGGTTGGTATGATTGGTGTTCATTGGTCCCACCGCTTTCTCGCCCACCCCAAGGTATTTACTGTTGCGGCGATGATCCCTATGGTCCCTGGTGTGTTTGCTTTTAAGGCGATGATTGCCCTGGTGGAAATCAACCACCGCGGTTTTACGCCTGAGTTGTGGGGTTTGTTGGTGGAAAACATGCTCAAGGCGGTCTTTATCGTCGCATCGCTAGCAATTGGCCTCGCAATGCCCGGCTTGCTGTTTTATCGTCGTCGTCCTGTGGTATAACTCTGCCAACAGGAATGAAGGAGACAGTATGAAGATCAGTATGGTTGCCGCAATGGCCAAGGCACGGATCATCGGCAAAGACAACGCTATGCCATGGCATTTACCGGCCGATTTTGCTTGGTTCAAGAAAGTGACAATGGGCAAACCGGTCGTGATGGGGCGCAAGACGTTTGAGTCCATCGGCCGTCCATTGCCAGGCCGGCACAATATAGTGATCAGCCGAAATGCCGCCTACCAAGCTGAGGGGATCACCGTCGTCAGCGATTTTGAGTCAGCCAAGCAAGCGGCTGGTAATGTCGAGGAGCTAATGGTGATTGGCGGCGGCAGTATCTACACAGCTTGCTTAGAGAATGCAGACCGCCTGTACCTGACCTTCATTGAGCTAGAGGTCGAAGGTGATACCCAGTTCCCGGACTGGGGCAAAGGTTGGCAGGAAGTGCATAGCGAATCCTATACCGCTGATGAGAAAAATGCCCACGACATGCGTTTTGTGATCCTTGAGCGCTAATGTTGGTGGTCGCCTAGATAAAGAAGAGGCTTGCCGTTTGGCAAGCCTCTTTTGTTATCAACGCCATCTATCAGGCATGGACCGGGCACGCTTGCTCGAAACGGGCACCGTCTTCCCAGCGAAGTAGTGTCATGCTATTGCCCCATACACAGCCTGTATCGAGTCCTATGGCGTGGTCATCCTCGTAACCCATTAGAGCTGCCCAGTGACCGAAAATCATTCTCTTGTTCATCTCAGGGCGTTTGAGGGTAAACCAAGGAACCAATTGGTTGTCGGATGTATTTTCAGGGGACAGTTTGCACGCCATGTCGAGCCTGCCGTCCGGATAACAGAAGCGCATTCGGGTAAAGGCATTGATGGTAAAGCGGTAGCGTTCGATACCTTGCAGGTCTGCCGACCAGGCATCGGGGCCGTTGCCATACATATTCTCTAACAGCCAAAGATAGTCCTCACCCTGGAGTACGTTCTCAACCTCCCTGGCTTGTTCCCTGGCTTGCTGTAGGTTCCAACAGGCGGGCACCCCTGCATGGGTCATGACAAACGGAAATTCGGGATGCTCGGCAAGCAGGGGCTGCTGGCGCAACCAGTTGAGGAGTTCGTCCCGGTCCGGTGCATCGAGGATCGGCTGCAGTTTGTCCTTGGGCTTATTTTTGGCTATGCCTTGGGCAACGGCGAGCAGGTGGAGGTCGTGGTTGCCCAGTACCGTTGTTGCTTGTTTGCCCAGACCTTTGATAAAGCGCAGGGTTTCGAGCGAGAGAGGCCCGCGGGCGACAAGGTCACCGGTAAGCCAAAGTTGATCATGCTGCGGGTCGAAACTAGCGGTATCAAGCAGTTGGCGCAAGTCATCGAGGCAGCCCTGGATATCGCCAACAAGGTAGGTCGACATAGTGATCCTTTAGTGCAGTATGTTGGGCACTGACAAGCGGAAGGGGGAGATCTCGGCGACAAACTCGTCACCGTTTTCATTGACCATGACGTAATGCCCCTGCATCACCCCTAGTGGTGTTTCAATGATAGTACCGCTGGTGTAAGTGTATTCTTCATTGGCCGGAATAGTCGGTTGCTCACCGACAACCCCCTCACCTTCAATGACCAACTTTTTGCCGTTGGCATCGGTGATCAGCCAGCGCCTGCTGAGTAACTGGGCTTGGCCTGCTCCCAAATTGGCGATGGTGATGGTGTAGGAAAAGACATAGCGCTGGTTATCAGGCTCGGATTGGTCTTCGATGTAGTGGGTGACGACCCGGCATTTGATGGTCGGCGTTACGGTCATTGTCATTGTTATGCTTCCTTTCCTTGGCAACCTACCGGCCCGGTGTACCGGGTCGGTAGTTTTATCAATGTCACTGGCGAACGCAAGCTTACTTGGTGTGGTTTGCATCCAGCCAGTTTGCCATGCCGACAAACTGTTCTAGCGTCAGGTTTTCCGGACGCATACTTGGGTTGATCCCAAGGGCTTCCAGTTGTTCGCCTGTCAGCAGTGCCTTGTAGCAGTTGCGGATGGTCTTGCGGCGCTGGTTGAAGCCTTCACGGCAAACACGATCCAACCATTTAAGGTTAGTACATGGATGTGGCAAGGTTTCATATGGCGTTAGGCGTACAACGGCTGAGTCAACCTTTGGTGCTGGCTTGAATGACTCTGGCGGCACTTCCAAAACAGGCATGACGCGGCAGTAGTATTGGGTCATCACGGTCAAACGGCCGTAAGCCTTACTACCTGGGCCCGCTGCTAGGCGGTTAACAACTTCCTTCTGTAGCATGAAGTGCATGTCTTCAACGTGCTCGTGGAATGACAGCAAGTGGAAGATCAGCGGTGTAGAGATGTTGTACGGTAGGTTACCGAAAATACGCAGCTTGTTGTTTTCTTTAAGTAGCTGCGTGAAGTCGAAACGCATCGCATCACCTTCGTGGATAGTCAGCTTTTCAGCAAGATCCGGGTGGTTACGAAGACGCTCGGCTAGGTCACGGTCAAGCTCGATAACCGTGAATTTGTCGACCATTTTGCCAACCGGCTCGGTGATTGCACCAAGGCCAGGGCCGATTTCAACCAGGTTTTGGCCAGGTCGAGGGTTGATGGCAGATACAATGCCATCAATGATGTATGGGTCATTCAAAAAGTTCTGGCCAAAGCGCTTACGGGCGCGGTGACCTAGGTGGACTTGATCGCTGCTCATGCTTGTTTTTCTACCAATTCGAGGGCGTGTGATAGCGCTGTCCAAAGGCTACCCGTGTCCGCCTGTCCAGTACCGGCGAGTTCCAGTGCGGTACCATGATCTACTGAAGTTCTGATGAAGGGCAGGCCTAACGTAATGTTGACGGATTTACCAAAGCCTTTGAATTTCAGCACAGGTAGCCCTTGATCGTGATACATAGCCAGTACCGTGTCGGCATCGGCCAGATATTTTTCTTGGAAGATAGTATCTGCTGGCAGTGGGCCAATCAGATCCATGCCTTCCTGTTGGCGGAGTTGTTCCAGGGCCGGGCTGATCACATCGATCTCCTCGGTGCCCAGGCAACCATCTTCGCCAGCGTGTGGGTTCAAACCACAGACATAAATTTTAGGTTCAGCGATGCCGAACTTGCTGACAAGATCAGCATGCAGGATACGAATAACCTGCTGTAGCCGCTCTTCGGTGACGGCCTTTGACACATATGACAAAGGGATATGGGTTGTCACCAAAGCCACCCGCAACCCTTCGGTAGCCAGCATCATAACGACCTGGGCTGTATTGGATTGCTGGGCAAAAAACTCGGTATGCCCGCTGAATGATACCCCAGCTCGGTTGATAACCCCTTTATGGACCGGGCCGGTAACGACGGCTGCAAATTCACCGTTCATACACCCTTCAGCTGCCCGTTCCAGAGTATGGAGTACATAGTGGCCGTTTTGCTCGTTGAGCGTGCCGGCCTCCACTGTGGCTGCCAGAGGGAGATCGGCAATGACCAAGGTGCCAGCCTGGTGAGGCTCGGCAACCCGGCTAGGGTCATAGGCTTTGACAGCCAACGGCAACCCGAGTTGGGCTGCACGTTCTACCATAAGCTGGGCGTTAGCACAAATAACAAGTTGGTGCGGCCAGTCCTGTTGGGCAAGGGCAAGCACCAAATCCGGACCAATACCAGCAGGCTCGCCCGGGGTGATAGCAATACGTTTAACCTTGGTCATCGGCACGTTCCGGTTGTTCGATAAAGGCTTCAGCACGCAGTTCCTGCAACCAGGCCTGAGCTTCTTCGTTGAATTTACGGCTGAACAGGATGCGGTAGGCACGGTTCTTCACGGCGGCATCGGTACGGTCGACATCGCGGCGGTCGAGAACTTCAACAATATGCCAGCCATGTACCGTCTTGAATGGTTCGCTGATCATACCTTCTGGCAGTGTCTCTACTTTTTCTTTGAACTCAGGAACATACAGGTCTGGTGTCTGCCAGCCCAGTTCACCGCCATTAGCTGCTGAACCCGGATCGGCACTTAGTGCCTGTGCGGCATCTGCAAAGCTGCGTTCGCCGGCCAAAATCGAACGGCGGGCCTGTTCTAGCTGCTCCCTAGCACCGTCATCGCTAAGGATAACGGAAGTTTTCACCAAAATATGACGGGCGTTAACTTCAGTAACCGATACCGTTTCTAGGCCATCAACCTGGTTGATTTTCAGGATGTGGTAGCCCACACCACTGCGGAAAGGCCCGACAATAGCACCGGTGCCCTGAGATTGGATTTGATCGGCAAAGATGGTTGGCATTTCTTCTTTGCGCATCCAGCCCCATTCACCACCTTGTAACGCTTTTGGTCCTTTCGAGTAGCTGTATGCCAGGTTGGCAAAGTCAGCACCATCTTTTAGCTCATTGACCAGTTGCTGGGCTTCCTTGGCGACTTCGTCACGCTCGACAGAGCTTGCTCCTTCTTCAACACGCAGTTGGATGTGGCTGATGTTGTAGCGAACGCCTTGCTGCTCTTGCTGGCTGAGTTGGTCTGCAAGAGTGTCCACTTCCTGCGGCAGGATGTTGATCCGGCGGCGTACCTGGATAGTACGGGCTTCGCTCGCTGTCATATCGCGGCGCATTTGTTCACGGAAAATCGAGTAGCTGATGCCATTGGCCGCCAGCATCTGCTGCAGCTGGCCGACAGTCATCTGTTGCTCGGCAGCCATCTGGTTGATCGCCTGATCAAGGCGGTTGTCGTCAATACGAATCCCGAACTGTGCAGCTTGCTGGAGTTGAAGGGTCTCCATGATCAGTTGGTCCATAATCTGGCTGATCAGCACATCATCCGGCGGTAGGGGCTGGTTTTGCCCAGCAGCATTCATGCGGACCGTTTTTAGCATGGCATCGACGTCGCTTTGTAGGATAACGCTGTCGTTGACGATCGTAACAATACGATTGAGCTCTTGGGGGGCGGCAACGGTGCCGGCAGAAAGGCCCAGTAGTGCAATACCGAGCAAGCTAGACTTCCAATTTTTCATAATTTGTTTCCATCTGGCGCAAAGCGCGTTAAATCTTGGCTGGAAGGGATGCCCCTTCCATCTATTAATTATTGAGGTAGAAAGGACGACCGTAGCTAATGGCATTACCATCACTGGTTGAGCCAATAGCCGGAACACCCGCTAAGCCGAGCAAGCTAAATGAGATACTGAAGTTTTGTTCATATTCAGCAGGGCTAGTTGTTACATCCGCCCTTGTTTTCAGGTACTCGTTGTAGCCTAGGCTGATCATCCAGCAAGCCGTACGGAAGTTAAGGCTGATTTGCCCTTCCATCATCTGGTTTTCGGTTAGGTCGTGGTAATAGTCACCACGCAGTGTCACCCCATCGTAAATAGGGAAGCCCGTTGAAAAACCGAGCTGGGAAATACCGTCTTCGGTGTAGCTGTTAAGGCTGCCTGGGTCCTGAATATTTTCCAATAGGTACTCTTTGGAAATATAGCGGTAGTTAAGTTGGCTATAGGTACCGCCTTCACGGTATTCAATCGCCCCATTGGCAAACTGGAGATCTTTCTTGCTAGCGTCATATTGCAAACCGCCGTGGAAGAACAGCCAGTCATCATAATTGAAGTCTGACTCCAAGGCTGTGGCTGAGTAGTTAGGGCTGGCTTCGTTATTTGTATCTAGGTTGCGTCCTGAATCATTGATATAGAAAATCTGGCCGACAGACAAATTGAAGCGCTCAACAAAGTTGCTGTCAAAGTAACGGGTCGAGGCTCCGACAGTAAACTGGTTAGCTGCGGCAATACGGTCAACACTGGAATAGCGTTTGTCACGAAACAAGCCGTAGTAATCAGTTTGCATCAAAGTGGTATCGTAAGACGCGAAGATATCGTCTTGTTCAACGTCTTTGACATACAGGTACTGAATCTGAGGCTCTAAACTCTGAGTATAGCTATCGCCCCACAGCAAGGTATCTCGCTCGAGGTATAGGCCACTGTGGATACGGATACTTGGTACTGTGCGAGAGGCCGTTTCTGATAGCTCAGGGTTTGTGCCTGGGTCAAAGTCCTGATTGTAATAGGTATACATCAGCTTGGCTTCACTGGTCACAGACCACCATGGGGTAGCATATGGCAAAGTCAGGGTCGGCTCAAAGTGTACCCTATCTGCTTCAGGCTTTGAGGAATCATCATTTTCAAAGCGGCTGACATGGCTGTTAAGGTGGAAGTCTAGTCCGTAGGGTATGTCATCCCGGTAGTAGTTGACTTCGACCTGTGGCATCAAGCGATAGTTTGAGGACAGTCCGGTTGTCGTCAGTGGCTGGAAGTTCCTGACGCGCAGTGTTGAATCCCAATAGTTATCTCGGTAGGACACAGAACCGGTTTGCAGCAGGTTACTGTCTTCACGGTTACCGATACTGGAATCGATATCCTCAAAGTAAGTAGGGTCGCTGACCTTACTGTAGTCTACTTCGAACAACCAGTGCTGGTTATAGCGGCCGGTATGGGACCAGTTAAAGCCCCAGCGGGTGTCCCTATCACCGGCAGATGCTTCTTTGTCGTTGCCAAGATACTCCCCTTCCAATTGGCCCGTGCCGAGCTCGGTCAAATAGCGGAACTTGGAGTTGAGCTGCAAACCCCGGTTGCTCATGTACTTCGGCGTAATGGTCATGTCGTAGTTGGGCGCGATGTTCCAGTAGAAAGGGGTTTCAAGCTCAAAACCATCACGGGAACCGTAGCTGACAGAGGGGTATAGGAAACCTGTCAGGCGCTCATCACCAACGGGTACACGAAGGTACGGCATATAGAATACGGGCACATCGGCCACTTCGAAACGGGCATTGTAGAGGTCGGCAAAGGGGGAGTCTGCTTCACGCTCGATACTGGTCGCCGAGAATTGCCAGCTTTTGTCTCCTGGTGGACACGTCGTATAGGTACCGTTTTTCAAGCGGT
Source organism: Photobacterium rosenbergii (assembly GCF_003026455.1). Lineage (GTDB taxonomy): Bacteria > Pseudomonadota > Gammaproteobacteria > Enterobacterales > Vibrionaceae > Photobacterium > Photobacterium rosenbergii. The sequence continues at coordinate 99,242 of NZ_PYMB01000010.1, read as the reverse complement.
AGTAAGAAATCCCGTTTTTGGTCACACGCTCTGCTTCACCACGACCAGCTTCACAGGTCATGTTATAGACCGCATTGTCCATCTGCGAATCTTCGGTATCCAAATTACTCTGGATACGATCGGAGTAAACCTCAATGGTACCGTCATGGAAGTAGACGTTACCTTCGGCCGTCACATCATTTGATGGCTGCTCAAGGGTCGCAACATCAGCGACAACGGTTCGGTTTCCCTGACGGACAATGACATCGCCTGTATAGGTAACACTCTGGTTATTCAGAGCTTCAGCTTGGTCGGCGGTGACTTTAATTGGTTCGTTATTCGGATCAGCCGGCATTTGCTCTGGAGCAATACACGTACCACGCACCATGGCCAGTTCGTCAGTTTCATCACTGACCGCAGAGTCGCCATTGGCTCTCTCTGGGGCGGCTTGGTTTGCGTAAGCCACCGTCGGGCCGAAAAGTGCCAGGCTGATCATGGTCGCCAGTAAGCTGCGGGAAGTAGATGACATCTAACTAAACGTTCCTGTAATAAAGTTTTTAGCGCATTTGTTATTGTTGACTGGGTTTTGACAAGCTTTCCCAGTAAATGCCAGCTATGATAATGCAAATTCTATCCGACGGCATCTTTTGGCTCATTTTTTGGCTTTTGCTATCGGGTGTAATGCATGGGAAATATTTCTAAATTTAGCAAATTACCAGAGAGTAGCGAATGCAGGTTTGGGGCAAAATACTTGGGGCATTTTTTGGCTTCCTCCTTGGCGGGCCGTTTGGTTTGTTGTTAGGTCTCTTTTTGGGCCATAAGTTCGATAAAGCACGTGCAAAAATTTATTACGGTGGAGGATTTGGCGGTTTTTCCGGTGGGCAGAGCTCAGCAGAGAACCAGGCCGCCTTTTTCTATGCTGCGTTTGCCGTGATGGGCCACGTAGCAAAAGCCAAGGGACGGGTCACAGAAGAAGAGATCCGTGTTGCCAGTGTGTATATGGATCGAATGGGCTTACAGGGCGAGTCTCGCCGTCAAGCCCAAGAAGCGTTCCGAGAAGGTAAGGAAGAGCATTTTCCGCTTGAAGAGACCCTAATGCGGGTTCGTCAGGGAAGTGCAGGTAGGGCAGACCTATTGCAGTTCTTCCTCGAATTGCAAATTCAGGCGGCGTTTGCAGATGGCTCGTTGCATCCGAGTGAGCGAAAATTACTGCACGTGATCGCGCGGATTCTGGGTTTTTCTGCCCAGCAACTGGAGCAGCGGTTGCATATGCAAGAAGCCGCGTTTCGTTTTCAGCAAGGTGGTTTCCACCAGCAGTACCAGCAGCAGGGTGGCGGTTTCCGACAAGCACCGACTAAAGACCAGTTGGCTGATGCGTTTGAGTTGATTGGGGTGCCGGAAACAGCTTCTGCACAAGAGCTCAAACGCGCTTACCGCAAGCAGATGAACGAGCACCACCCGGACAAACTGGCTGCCAAAGGTTTGCCGCCAGAAATGATGGAGTTGGCCAAACAGAAGACACAGGAGCTTCAGGCTGCTTATGATCTGATCCGCAAGGAGAAGGGGTTTAAGTAGGGACTTGGTCCTGGGAAAAGCAGGCCTTAGGCTCGAGGAAAAGCAAAACCCACACAGTTGACTGTGTGGGTTTTTTGTTACTCGGCTCCCAGAGCCCCTAAACTACATTTTTCGGCTCACCTGCCGTAAACGCATTGATATTGTCGATGAGTTGGTTGGCGAGGGTTTGGATAGCACTGTCCGAACCCCAGGCTACATGCGGGGTGAGTAGCAGGTTAGGCAAGTCGCTGTTGGCAATTAGCGGGTTGTCATCGCCGGCAGGCTCTTCAGTAAATACGTCGCACCCGGCGCCGGCGATGTCGCCGTTTCGCAGGGCATCAACCAGGGCCTGTTCGTCGACCAAGCCCCCGCGGCCGGTGTTTATCACTATTGCGCTATCTTTCATTTGTGTCAGTTCGCCACTGCCAATCAGGTTGTGTGTCTCGCTTGTCAGTGGGCAGTGCAGGCTTAGCACATCGGCCTGTGCCAGTACTTCATGGAATGGCAGGTAGCCCTCACGGCACGTCTCTGCACTCTTTCGCTCTGCAAATATGACTTTCATTCCCAGCGCGCGGCCGAGCGTTGCCATTGCTTGCCCCAAGCCACCGCTGCCAATAAGCCCTAGTGTTGCCCCGCGGATATCATTGATTGGGTGGGTGAAAAAACAAAACTGCTTCTTCTCTTGCCATACGCCTTGCTGGATATCCTGATGGTAGCCTAGCAGGTTGCGCCGCAGGGCGAACATCATCGCGACGGCATGCTCGGGTACCGAATCTACTGCATAACCACGGATATTGCTCACTGTGATGCCATGCTCACGGCAGTAGGTAAGATCGACATTGTTGGTACCGGTGGCGGCAACAGCAACCATCTTTAGCTTGGGTAATTTTGCCAATATGTCTGCATCGAGGACGACTTTATTGGTGATGGCAATCGTCGCATTTTCTAGCCGTTCGATAACTTGCTCGTGGCTGGAGGACGGATACTGTCTCCACTGGTGTTCAAAACTAGGGGAAGGAATGGTGATATGGGCCGGTATCGTGTCGCGGTCGAGAAAAACAATCTGTTCCATGGCTCGCTAATTTAGGTTCGAGGATAGTGGGGCAGTACACACTATCCACGATAGCCAACTCAAGCCCTATGGTTTGGAATAGTGATCCGGTAGGGTCTTTTGTGGTGCGCTGGTAAAGAACTCACACGGCGCAAACAGGTGCATCGGCTCATCACTGCGCGGATGGAAGAAACTCAGCTCTGCGGCATGGAGTTGCAGGCGCGGTGCCATCGCCTTGGCCTCTGGGTGGGCATAGAAGCCATCACCGAGAATTGGATGGCCCAGAGCGAGCAGGTGAACCCGCAACTGGTGTGAGCGGCCTGTGATGGGACGTAGGCGCACTAAGCTGGTGTTTTCACTTCTCTCAAGCACCTGATAATGGGTGACCGAAGGCTTGCCATCGTCGTAACAGACCTTTTGCTTTGGCCGGTTCGGCCAATCGCAGATCAGCGGTAGGTCGACAGTACCGTTATCCAAGGCTATTTCCCCAAATGCCCGGGCGTAATAAACCTTTTCGGTTCGGCGCTCCTGAAACTGGATTTTGAGGTTGCGCTCAGCCTGCTTGTTGAGGGCGAGGATAATGAGTCCAGAGGTTGCCATATCAAGGCGGTGGATCAGGTGCGAATCGGGATAATCGGCCCGGACTCGTGACCAGATGCTGTCATAAAAGGCTGGGTCACGGCCAGGGTTAGAGAGCATGCCCGATGGCTTGTTCACCGCAATAATGTCTTCGTCCTGATAAAGGATATCCAGCCAAGGATCCTTGGCTGGGTTATAGTCTATTTCTGGCAGTGTGCTCATAGCTTTGATCTGTGAAAAGGTCCGTGAAACGGGAAGGCGGCGATAATATCAACAATTGCCAATAAGGCAATATCCTTGATAGTAAATCTGTGGGTGTAAAAAAGCCGCCCGAAAAGGCGGCTTGGTTGGCAGTGACGGTAAGGTTAGTTTAGCCGTGGCTAACGACAATCAAACGCAGTGAGTCCAGTTGGATTTGCGCTTTGGCGATGTAGCCTGTCAGCTCTTCGATTTGGTTTTCGATTAGCTCTAGTTCGTCATCACGGATATTTGGGTTCACCGCTTTCAGTGCCTGTAGGCGATCAAGCTCAGCACGCAGTGTTGCTTCCATTTCGGCTTGGGCTGCATCACGGATAGTCACCAGCTCACTGGATACCACTTGCTCAGCGCTTTCGATCAAGGTGTGAATGTCTTTCTGCACCGAGTTAACCAGTTTGCTGCCAAGGTGGCGGTTGACCGGGCTCAATTGGCGGTTGAAGCCTTCGAATTCTACTTTGGCCGACAGGTTGTTGCCTTTGGCATCAAGTAGGATACGAATTGGTGTTTTTGGCAGGAAGCGGCCGATACCCGACTGCTTTGGTGCCTGCGCATCCACTACATAAACGAGTTCCAGCAGCAGGGTACCGGCTGGTAGCGCCTTGTTCTTCAGCAGTGATACCGCTGTGGTACCTACGCCTTCGGACAGTAGCAGGTCAATACCACCCTGGATCATCGGGTGTTCCCAACTGATGAAGTGCAGATCTTCACGTGACAGTGCGGTGTCACGGTCGAATGTGATGGTACAACCGTCGTAAGGTAGGCCAGGGTAGCTCGCGACCATCATGTGCTCCGATGGTGTCACCACGATGGCGTTTTCACCTTTGTCGTCCTGGTTAAGGCCAATAGTGTCAAACAGGCCAAGGGCAAAGGTTACCAGGTTGGTATCGCCATCTTTACCGCTGATCTCTTCAACCAACTGCTGCGCATCAGCGCCGCCGTTGGAATGGATTTCCAGCAGGCGGTCACGGCCTTGCTCCAACTTGCCCTTGAGCTCATTGTGCATCGCTGCACTTTGTTCGATGAGCTCATCGAGTTGCTCGCCATCAGGTTTGTCACTGGCCAGTAGTTCCAGCAAATTGCTGCTGAAGGCATCGTACACAGCACGGCCGGTCGGGCAGGTTTCTTCAAAGGCGTTAAGGCCTTCGTTGTACCAGCGAGCCAGCAGGGCTTGCGAGGTGCCCTGAAGGTGCGGGACATGAATTTCGATATCACGCTTCTGGCCGATACGGTCAAGGCGGCCAATACGTTGTTCCAGCAGATCCGGGTTGTTCGGCAGGTCGAACATCACCAACTGGTTGGCAAACTGGAAGTTGCGGCCTTCAGAGCCAATTTCTGAACACAGCAGTACCTGGGCACCGTCCTCTTCCTGGGCGAAGTAAGCTGCCGCCTTGTCACGCTCTATGATCGACATGCCTTCATGGAACACGGTGGCACGGATCCCCTCACGCTCGCGCAGGGCTTGTTCAAGGATAAGCGCGGTTTGGGCGCGAGAGCAGATCACCAACACTTTTTCCTGGCGGTTGGCTTTTAGCATATCCAGCAACCAGTTGACGCGTGGGTCGAACTGCCACCAAGTCGCAGAGTCGCCTTCGAACTCCTGGTAGATATCTTCCGGGTACAGCAGTTTGAAGGCTTTTTGCTCCACGCTCATCTTGCCGCCCATCATACCGGCAACACGCATTGCGGTTTGGTACTGAGTTGGCAGTGCCAGCGGGTACATGTTGAGGTGACGCTGCGGGAAGCCCTTGATCGCTGCACGGGTGTTACGGAACAGCACGCGGCCGGTACCGTGGCGGTCCATCAGGTTGTCGATTAGCTCGTGGCGAACGGTTTGCTGTTGCTCTGGGTCGATGTCACCGGCTTCGATAATACGTAGCATCGGCTCGATATCCTGCTCTGGCAGTAGCTCAACCAAGGTGTTCTTGGCATCGTCATCCAGTTTTTCGCCAGAGAGTAGGCGCGAGACCGCATCGGCAACCGGAGCGTATTGACGCTCTTCTTCGACAAAGGCTTCGTAATCGTAGAAGCGATCCGGGTCAAGCAGGCGCAGGCGGGCAAAGTGGCTTTCATGGCCCAATTGCTCTGGGGTTGCGGTAAGTAGCAATACGCCCGGCGCTTTTTCTGCTAGCTCTTCCACCACTTGGTACTGGCGGCTTGGTTTGTCTTCGCTCCACTCAAGATGGTGGGCTTCGTCGACAACCAACAGGTCCCAATCGGCATCCAGTGCCTGTTCGAAACGGCGGCGGCTCTTGCGCAGGAAGTCCAGTGAACACAATACGTATTGGGCGGTGTCGAACGGGTTGGCAGAATCTGCAAATGCTTCGACACAACGCTCTTCGTCGAAAATCGAGAAGTGTAGATTGAAACGGCGCATCATCTCGACCAGCCACTGGTGCTGCAGGGTCTCAGGTACCAAGATCAGGATACGCTCGGCACGGCCAGACAGTACCTGCTGGTGGATGATCATACCGGCTTCGATAGTCTTACCGAGGCCAACTTCATCGGCAAGCAAAACGCGCGGTGCGTAACGGCGACCAACTTCATGGGCGATATAAAGCTGGTGCGGGATCAAGCCGGCACGCATACCGCATAGACCACGGAGCGGACTCTTGTGCTGCTCGTACTGGTTTTTCAGGGCACGGTAGCGCAACGCAAAGCGGTCCATACGGTCAATCTGACCGGCAAACATCTTGTCTTGTGGCTTGTTGAAGCGGATTTGGTTGCTAAGGAAAATTTCGCGCAGTGCGACATGTTCCTCGCCGGTATCGGTACGGGTACCGATATAGGTAAAGACGCCGCCGGTTTCATCGACCTGCTCGACCTTGAGCGACCAGCCGTCATGGCTTTCAACCACATCACCGACATTGAACATTACACGGGTCACTGGAGCGTCGTTGCGAGCATAAAGGCGGTTCTCTTCACTGGCAGAGAACATTAGAGTCACGGTCCTGGCATCGACAGCCACGACCGTACCTAGACCCAGATCACTTTCAGTATCACTGATCCAACGTTGACCCAAAGCAAATGGCATAGTGGTTAAAACCTTCTAATTATTTGAAATCAAGGAAAATGCGAAGCCGATGCGCCTGCATTTTTGAACTACACTCAAAGTAATACCGTACTAGATGGTATCCATCACCTGCCGTTGGCAGCGCGTATTGGTATATAAGTGTAGCCAGTAATCGCACCGGTAAAAAAGGGGAGTAATGTTACTGCATGCCGTGAGCAAGGTCACGGTCAATATGACAAGAAAGTACCAAACTGTAACTGTCACATTTATTTAATTATCTCCGGTCTTTAATAGTAACTACCCCGTTAATTCGGGCACAGGAAATACTCAGGTGGGACAACCACCGTTTTGTTACCAAGGAGGTACCTATGGATGAAGTTGGTAGGAAAGTTTTCGTTCTCGACACCAATATACTACTTCATGAACCCCTCGCTGTTTATTCTTTCAAAGAGCATGATGTCGTCATCCCGATGACGGTGCTTGAAGAGCTCGATCGTATCAAGGACAGCAAACGTGATGTGTCACGTGATGCCCGTATTGCTATCCGAGCCTTGGAAGATATTTTCCGCGATGCCACCCCTGAGCAAATTGCCGAGGGGATCCCGCTAAGCCCACAAGGAGGTGAGTTAGGAAAGGTTTCTATTTTTGCTGATTATGAGGTGACTGAAACGGTCCACGCTTTTGCTGACAAGGCAGGAGACAACCGTATCCTCAATGGCGTGTTATTTCTCCAGTCCCATTATGCGCCGCGTGACGTGGTGCTGATCACTAAAGACATCAATATGCGGCTGCGCGCCAAAGGGGCCGGTGTTTATTATGTCGATGATTACCGTTCCGATCAGTTGATTGACGATGTCAAAATGCTGACCAAAGGGTTCTACCAATTCAGTGGAAACTTCTGGGAACGTGTCGGTGAGTGTTATTCGGAGAAAAAAGGTCGCTCGACTGTCCATACCCTGCCTTCAGAATTGTTTGAGGCACCGTTTATTAACCAGTACTTAATTGATGAGGACAGTGACTTTGCCGGTCGGGTCCAGTCTATTGATGGGGAAACCCTGACCTTGAAAGACATCGGCCATGAACGGTTGCTGAGCAAACAGGCATGGGGGATCCACCCGAAAAATATCTACCAGGGAATGGCTCTCGATGCTCTTATGGATCCGAAGATTGACTTGGTGATCCTAACCGGGCCTGCCGGGTGTGGTAAAACCATCCTAGCCATGGCGGCGGCATTGGAGCAAGTGATCGAAAAAGGCATGTATGACAAGATCATCGTGACCCGAAATACCCCAGAAATCGCAGAGTCTATTGGTTTCCTACCGGGTACCGAGGAAGAGAAGATGATGCCTTGGCTCGCTGCGGTGACCGATACTATGGAGGCATTACACAAAAACGATGTGTGTACCGATGGATCGATGAAGTACATCTTCGACAAGGCCAATATTCAATTTAAATCAATTAACTTTATGCGCGGGCGTTCTATCCAAAATGCATTTGTATTGCTGGATGAGTGCCAGAACCTCACCGCCTCCCAGATCAAAACCATCATCACCCGTTGTGGGGAGGGCACCAAGCTAGTTTGTTCGGGTAATCTGGCCCAGATTGACTCCAGTTACCTTTCTCCTGTGACGTCGGGCTTGACCTATATCGTCGAGCGTTTCAAGAATTTCGAAGGCAGTGCCAACATCTATCTCAATGGCGTTGTCCGCAGCCGTCTGGCTGAGTTTGCCGAGGAAAACCTATAGCCATATAGGTTCTGTATCTTTCCCTATTTGCAAAAGCGAGCCAGTTGGCTCGCTTTTTCCATTATTACTGGGGTATTACTCGCCAAGATAGCGCTTAAGGGCGGGATCGCTTGGTGAGGTTAATACGTCTTGGCAAGGCCCGAAGACCTTCACTGTGCCTTGATAAATAAAGGCACACTTATCGGCGATTTTCAGCGCATCTTCCGGGCTGTGGGTGACCATCAGTACTGTGGTGTTCTGCTCCCTGGCAAGCTTCCTGACCAGTTCTAGCATCTCTTTCCTTAATGCAGGATCAAGTGCAGAGAAGGGTTCGTCGAGCAGCAGCAATGGGCGCTGGCGGATCAGGCAGCGTGCTAAGGCTACCCGTTGGCGCTGGCCGCCGGATAGTTGCTCCGGCAACCGCTCCAGGTAGCTTTGTAATCCCACTTTTGCCGCTGCAACTACTACGTGCTCTTTTTCTTCGTTGTTCAGTTTCAACGCCGGGCTCAAACCGAGGGCAATGTTTTCATACACACTCAGGTGCGGGAACAAATTGTGCTCCTGGAACAAGATAGAGAGCGGGCGGTTGGCCGGGTGCAGTTGGCAGATTGGCTGACCATTAACTGTGAGCGTGCCACTCTCTGGGGTAAGGAAGCCGGCAACCATGGCAAGCAGGGTGCTTTTTCCGGCCCCGCTTGGGCCGACGAGGGCGACGATATCCCCGGCCTCAACGCTGAGGTCAAAGCAAAGCTGGGTCGATTGGCCGGGTTGCTTCGGATGGTGGAAGCAATGTTGTAATTGCTGCAGATTAAGCATTATGGATTCCGGATGATCAGTTTTTCAACCAAGGAGAATAAGCCTAGGCTAAGAGTGAGCAGGATCAGGGCTGCTACTGCAGCAGCGTCCATTTGGTAGCTGCCGAGCAGTTGGAACAGGTAGAGCGGCAGGGTTTGGAAGTCTTGGCTACCAAACAGTGCTATAGCCCCCAAATCGCCGAGTGACAGTACAAACCCGATAGCCAGAGACTGGGCAAAGGGCTTTTTCAAGGCCCGCCACTCTACCAGCATAAGCCGTGATAGCCCGGTCATGCCGAGGCTCTGGCACAAAGGCTCGTATTGTTGGGCAACGTGGAGCATTGGCTGGCTAAGTGTCTTGAGTACATATGGCAGGGCCATCAGGGCATTGACCGCAACCACCACCCAGAAAGCAGCGGCAAAGGCGTCGGTAAACTGGCGCAGTAATAAGAAGATACCGGTACTTAGGACTAACCCCGGGGTGACCAAGATAATAGTGCCAATCAGGTCCAGCCCATCGGCCTGCCAGCGGCGATGTTGGAGGCGCCATTGCCGGCTAGTGAGCAGTATCGCTACGCCGCCAACTAAGGCCAGCACACAAGCAATACTTGCGATTTGCAATGAATTAAACACGGCCTGCCAGAGGCCGGAGCTGCCCAGTGCTGCCAGAGTTTGGCTATTGAAGCCCGCAAGGCAGACCGCAAGCAGGGGGGGAAGCACCAATAACAGGGCAAGGCCTATCCATACCCAGTCCCAGCAACGGCTGGCGAATGAATCGAACTGGCTCTGGCGCAGGTTGGCGACAGATTGGCTCGAGGTGGCCAGTGGTTTGGCAAAACGTTGGATCAGCAAGACAAGGCTACAGCACAGGAGCATCTGCCACAGGGCAAGGATAGCGCCGCCTGCAAGGTCAAAGTCGTAGCGCAGCGCCTGATAGATAGCCAGTTCAATGGTCGTTGCTTTGGGTCCGCCACCCAGTGCCATGATGACGGCAAAACTGGTAAAGCACAGCATGAAGACGAGCCCTACGACATGGGGGAGCTGCTGGCGTATCCTCGGCCAGGCGACAAAACGAAAGGTGTGCCAGCTCGACATGCCAAGGTGGGTAGCCAGTTGGTGCTGCTCAAATGGGATCCCCTCTAGGCTTTGAACAAACAGCCGCGCTGCCAGTGGCAGGTTGAGGAAAACATGGGCCAACAAGATCCCCTGTAAGCCATAGAGCGAAAAACTACCCTGCCACCCTAGCTTCGCCAGAAAGCTGCTCAGTACACCGTTGTTACCGTAGATAGCCAATAGGCCGAATACCGCGACCAGAACCGGTAATACCAAGGTCATGGCAAAGATCCGCATCAGCAAGGCTTTCCCCGGAAACTGCCGTCGCGACAGTGCGTAGGCGACAGGAATGGCCGGTAAGGTACTCAGCAGGGTCGAGAGCAAGGCCTGGGTAAAGGAAAAACCAGTAATATGGCGCAGGTAGGGATCGTTCCACAGCGAAGCGATATCGAGCGTACTGGCTTCATTGACTAGTGCGGCAAGGGCGCTGATCACCAGGCACAGAATAAGCCCGGCGGTAATGAGGCCGGGCATCAGTTGGGTGTTGCGTGTGTTCAAAAGTGAGTGCCTACTACTTGGTCAATGCCTGTTGCCACTCACGTACCCAGTTACGGCGTTGCTTGGCAACATCCTCGGCCGAAAATTCAAGGGCTTTACCCGGCAGGGTCAGTAACTTGAACTCGGCTGGTTGGGCGACATCCGTTACTGGATACATCCAGTTACCTGTTGGGATCACTGACTGAAATTCGGGCGTTAGGATAAAGGCAAGGAACTTGTCAGCCAGTGCTTGGTTCGGGCTGTTTTTCAGCTTTGCCGCTACCTCGACCTGCATGTAGTGGCCTTCGCTGAAATCGGCGGCTTTGTATTTGTCATCCTGCTCGGCGATCAGGTGGTAGGCGGGTGAGGTGGTGTATGAAAGTACCATATCTGACTCGCCTTTGAGGAACATGCTGTAGGCCTCAGACCAACCTTTGGTGACGGTAACCGTCTTGCCAGCCAGTTGCTGCCAGGCTTGTGCTGCCTTGTCACCGTAAACTGACTTCATCCACAGCATCAAGCCTTGGCCCGGCGTAGAGGTGCGTGGGTCTTGATAGATGATAGAGAGATCATCACGGTTGACCAGTTCATCCAAGCTTTTCGGCGGGTTCTCAAGCTTGGTGCTGTCATAGACAAAGGCAAAATAGCCGTAGTCGTAAGGCACGAAAGTGGCATCGCTCCAGCCGTTTGGCAAGGTGAGTTCGCTGGTGTCTACTTGGTGCTCGGCTAGCAAGCCAGTTTTCTTAGCTTCGTCGAGCAAGTTGTTATCAAGCCCGAGTAACACATCGGCTTTGGTATTCTTGCCCTCAAGGCGGATGCGGTTGAGGATGGATACACCGTCATCCAACGCCACGAACTCTAAATTACACTCACACTGCGCCTCAAACGCTTTCTCGATGGCCGGCCCCGGCCCCCAGTCAGAGGCGAATGAGCTGTAGGTGTAAACCGTTAAGGTGTTGTCCGCAGCCAGTGTCGGCATGGCGGCCAAAGTAACAAGTGGGAGTAATTTTTTCACTATGCGCTCCTGATGCTCTTGCGTCCGGCAAGAGGAAAAATAATCGTACGAGCGGCACAGGGTTGAGCAGAAGGCAGGCGTCATGCCGGCTTTGCAAGATAAGAAGGCTTACCGTGGCGAACTCAATTCCTACGCCAGTACTAACTGGATCAGGTTCTGTGGGTCTTGCCGCAGCAATCTCAGCAGCTTGTAACAAGGCCTAATTTGGCCAAAGACAAGCGCTCCCCAATGAGAACGCTTGTTATTGTAATGTGGCGGGGAAAAGGTTGCCAGCAGGAAGGTACTATTATGCCAACCGCTCCGTTGATGAAGCCATATTTATAAACGGGCTACTTGGCTTCATTGAGCGACCAGTTGTAATCATAGCTGACATTGCCAAGTGTAATTGATGCTCCTTGGCGGTATTGGTTGATGTGTTTTTGCAGCTGTGACTGGTTGCCGAAGTCGCTGCCATACCATTCATAAATCGACGAGAGCTGGGTTTTGCTGCCTTGGGGGTTAACGCCCTTGCGGCTGTTGATAAATCGAGTGGCTGATTTTTCCAGCAAGCGTTCGGTGTTGCTGGCTGTGAAGGCCTCGGGCTGGAGGTCTGGGCAACCCAGGCTGGCACAGTTGACGACATAGTGAATGCGCGGATCGCGCCAAATAGGGCGCAAAATCCGGTGCTCGATATCATTGAGGGATAGTGGTTTACCGTTAACGGTAAGTACTTGCTCATCCCAGGGGCCAAAGCTGAAGATGCCACCGAGTTTGGTAATTGAAGATACCGGATATTCATCGAGGATCATTTTTACTGTTTGGGCATTGTAGAGGTTAACCCAATAAGCAAACTGTTCGTTGCGGCCTAGTTGATGCGGATTGATCTTGGTAAGGTCGCGCAGGTAACGGTCCAGCTCATACTTGTCGCTGTCCGATACCCGGCTATAGCGGAACAAGGTTTGTTGGGGCTGGACCACTAGGTATTTATCGAGCAGGCGTTGCCAACGGCTGTGATCAACCTTTTGTGAATTGGAGGTGGCATATTGCTGCCAGTAAGGCCACAGGTCTGCCTTGGGGGCAGCAAAAGTGCTGGCCGATAAAATGAGAAACAGCAGGCTGACAAAAAAGCGCATAGAACATCCTTAATCTTGGTCCCAAGAGATGACAGGGTTTAGCTTAGACGACCTGCTGGTAGCCCGGTTTATTGCAAAAAAGACAAAAAAATGCCCCAGCCATAGTGGGCTGGGGCGTTATTTTTACCGGACTCTAGCGAAAACGGTACTAACCGTTACGCCAAAAACGCCGGGATCTTACTTTCGTATTCGGCAATCTTGTCTTCGTGCTGCAAGGTCAGGCCGATGTTGTCCAAGCCGTTCAGTAGGCAGTGGCGGCGGAACTCGTCAATCTCGAAGCTGTACTGCTTGCCGTTGGCCGTTACCAGCATGGCTTCCAAATCAACGGTGACCTCAGCACCTTCGTTGGCTTCGACGTACTGGAAGATCTCATCGACTTCCTGCTCGGTCAGGCGAACCGGCACCATCTGGTTGTTGATCGAGTTGCCGTAGAAGATATCGGCAAAGCTCGGTGCAATCATCACCTGGATACCGTAATCGGCCAGGGCCCACGGGGCGTGTTCACGGGATGAGCCACAGCCGAAGTTTTCACGGGCCAGCAAGATGCTGGCACCCTGGTAGCGCGGCGCATTCATCACAAACTCTGGGTTTGGCTGCTCGCCGGCATCATCGAGGAAGCGCCAGTCATGGAATAGGTGCTTGCCAAAACCGGTGCGGGTCACTTTCTGCAGAAACTGCTTAGGGATAATAGCATCGGTATCGACGTTGGCGGCATCCAATGGAACGACCAAACCGGTGTGTTGTTTAAATCCTGTCATTGTCTCGTTCCTTCTCTTAAGCCGTCACAGCAACGTTGTCTAGTTCGCGGATATCAACAAAGTGGCCTGCACACGCAGCCGCAGCTGCCATCGCCGGGCTCACCAAGTGAGTACGACCGTCACGGCCCTGACGACCTTCGAAGTTACGGTTACTGGTTGATGCGCAGCGCTCACCTGGGCCTAGGCGGTCATTGTTCATGGCTAGGCACATGGAACAACCCGGTAGGCGCCATTCAAATCCGGCGTCGATGAAGATTTTGTCCAACCCTTCTTTCTCAGCCTGGGCTTTAACTTGCTCCGAACCCGGTACAACCAATGCTTGGACGTTGGCAGCAACCTTACGGCCTTTGGCAATGGCTGCTGCAGCACGCATGTCTTCGATGCGCGAGTTGGTGCAAGAGCCGATGAATACTTTGTCGATAGCAAAGTCAGACAGCTTCTTGCCAGCTTCCAAGCCCATGTAAGCCAATGCTTTCTCTGCAGACGCCTGCTCGACCGGATCGGCAAAGTCAGTTGGCGCAGGAATAGGTTGGTCCACGGCAATTACCTGGCCAGGGTTGGTGCCCCAGGTTACCTGCGGCTTGATGTCTTTGGCTTCTAGGGTAACTACGGTATCGAACTTGGCATCATCGTCAGTTTTCAGTGTCTTCCAGTATTCGATAGCCGCTTCTAGATCGCCGCCTGCTGGCGAAAATTTACGATCCTTGATGTAGTCGAAAGTGGTTTGGTCTGGGGCGATAAGGCCGGCTTTGGCACCCAACTCGATAGCCATGTTACAGACCGTCATGCGTCCTTCCATGGTCAGGTCGGTGATCGCTTCACCACAGAATTCCACCACGTGGCCGGTACCACCGGCTGCAGTAGTCTTGCCGATGATCGCCAGCACGATGTCTTTGGCGGTAATGCCTTCAGCGACCTTGCCTTTCACTTCAATCTTCATTGTTTTGGCACGGGCTTGCTTCAGGGTCTGGGTCGCCAATACATGCTCGACTTCCGAAGTACCGATACCGAAGGCCAGTGAGCCGAATGCACCGTGGGTTGCCGTGTGCGAGTCACCACAGACAATCGTCATGCCCGGTAGGGTAATGCCCAGCTCCGGGCCCATGACATGGACGATGCCTTGGTATTTGTGGTTCAGGTCGTAAAGGGTGACACCGAACTCTTCACAGTTCTTGGCAAGGGTTTCCATCTGGATACGGGCCATCTCGCCAGAGGCTTTGATGTCCTTGGTCTGGGTTGAGACGTTGTGATCCATGGTCGCGAATGTTTTGCCGACCTGGCGTACCTTGCGGCCTTTTTCACGTAGGCCATCAAAGGCCTGCGGTGACGTCACTTCGTGTACCAAGTGACGGTCGATGTATAGGATTGGGTTTTCGCCTTCGGCGGCAACCGCAACGTGGGCATCGTAGATTTTTTCGTATAGCGTCTGAGGCGCTTTAGTTGTAGACATTGCTCGTTTGCTCCTTGCTGCGATTAGGCTTGGCGAACGTATTGGGCAATCTTATCGCCCATTTCGCTGGTGCTTAGTGCCGGGCCGTTGCCCGCTAGGTCTGCGGTGAGTTCACCGGCTTCCAGTGCTTGCGATACCGCTTGCTCGATAGCGCGTGCCGCCTGCTCTTCGCCTAGGCTGTAACGTAGCATCAGGGCTGCAGATAGGATTTGTGCGACTGGATTGGCAATGTTCTTGCCCGCGATATCCGGTGCCGAGCCACCTGCTGGCTCGTACATGCCGAACTTGTCTTGGTTCAAGCTGGCAGAAGGTAGCATACCCATAGAGCCGGTGATCATCGCGCACTCGTCCGAGATGATGTCGCCGAAGATGTTCGAGCACAGCATCACGTCGAACTGTGATGGGTCTTTGATCAACTGCATGGTCGCGTTATCGATGTACATGTGGTTTAGCGTGACTTCCGGGTAGTCCTTTGCCACTTCCTCAACCACTTCACGCCACAGGATAGAGCTCTGCAGCACATTGGCCTTATCGATGGAGTATACGTTCTTGTTGCGCAGCATTGCCGATTCGAAAGCGATGCGGGCGATGCGCTCGATTTCGTAGCGGTGGTAAATTTCGGTGTCGTACGCTTTCTCTTCCGGGCCTTCACCTTCACGGCCTTTCGGCTGGCCGAAGTAGATACCGCCGGTTAGTTCGCGGACCACAACGATATCGAAACCGCGCTCGGAGATATCGGCACGCAGTGGCGAGAAGGCTTCCAGGCCACTGTGGATCTGTGCCGGGCGCAGGTTACAGAACAGCTGGAAGTGCTTGCGAAGCGGTAGCAGTGCACCACGCTCAGGCTGATCGTTCGGCGCAAGGTGTTCCCACTTCGGGCCACCTACTGAACCAAACAGGATCGCATCGGAGTCTTCACAACCTTTCAGCGTTGCTTCCGGTAGTGGACAACCATGGTTGTCGATGGCAATACCACCAACATCGTATTCGTTGCACGTTAGGGTGAAGCCAAATTTCTCTTGTACAGCATCCAACACTTTGTGGGCCTGCTGCATTACTTCTGGGCCAATACCGTCACCCGGTAGAACGGCAATCTTATATGTACCTGCCATGGTTATACTGTCTCCATTTGGGATTTCTGTTTAATTTCTGCAATCTGATCGGCGCGATGAATGCTGTTGATCACGTGAAGTAGTGCTTGTCCTGACGCCTCGACAATGTCGGTCGCCAAGCCGGTACCGTGGTACTTGCGGCCTTTGTAGTTGGCGATGATGTCAGCTTGGCCTAGGCCATCTTCCCCTTCGCCTTTAGCGGTAAGGTCGAATTTATCCAATACGATGTCGTAACCGGTCAGGCGGTAGATACACTGGTAAAGCGCATCAACCGGACCGTTACCGACAGCCGCTTCGCATTTCTCTTCGTCACCGCATTGTAGCTTGATGCTGGTGGTCGCCATGACGCTGCCCGACTGAACGCTTAGGTAGTTCAGCTTGAAGAAATCATCTTCTTCGCGCAGGTTGGCAAAGTGCATCAAGGCTTCCAGATCGTAGTCGAAGACCTGGCCCTTGCGGTCAGCCAGTTTCAGGAAGTCGGCGTATAGTTCGTCTAGGTTGTACTCGTTCTCGGTGTAGCCCAAGGTATCCATGTGGCTCTTCACCGCGGCGCGGCCAGAGCGGGATGTTAGGTTTAGGGCTTGGTTCTTAAGACCAATAGACTCTGGGGTCATGATCTCGTAGGTGTTCTTGTTCTTCAGCATGCCATCTTGGTGGATACCGGAAGAGTGGCTGAAGGCGTTGGCACCGACGATAGCCTTATTGGCCTGTACTGGCATGTTGCACAGCTGGCTGACCATCTTGCTGGTACGGTGGATTTCGTCGTGCTTGATATTGGTGTGGACACCTAGTAGTTCGGCGCGGGTCTTGATGATCATGGCGATCTCTTCCAGCGAACAGTTGCCTGCACGCTCGCCGATACCGTTGATTGTCCCCTCAACCTGACGGGCACCGGCCTGGACGGCAGCCATCGAGTTGGCAACTGACATGCCTAGGTCGTCGTGGCAGTGCACCGAGATAATAGCCTTGTCGATATTGGGTACGCGCTCGAACAGTTGGCCGACGATACCGCCAAACTCGCTTGGCAAGGTGTAGCCCACGGTGTCTGGGATATTGATGGTCGTGGCACCGGCATTGATTGCCGCTTCAACCATACGGCATAGGTTATCGATTGGGGTACGGCCAGCATCTTCACATGAGAACTCGACATCGTCGGTGTAGTTGCGGGCACGTTTGACGGCAGCAACACCCATCTCAATCACGTCATCATAACTGCGGCGCAGTTTGTCCTGCACGTGGACCGTCGAGGTGGAGATGAAGGTATGGATTCGGAATGCTTCGGCCACTTTCAACGACTCGGCAGCCACATCAATGTCTTTGGCAACAGCACGGGATAGGGCACAGACGCGGCTGTTCTTGATGTGTTTGGCAATGGTCTGGACCGACTCGAAATCGCCTGGTGACGATACTGGGAAGCCAGCCTCGATAACGTCAACCCCAAGGCGTTCAAGGGCATAAGCGATCTGCAGTTTTTCTTTTACCGTTAGGCTGGCGGATAGTGCCTGTTCACCGTCCCGTAACGTGGTATCGAAAATGATGACCTGATCTTTCATTGCTACTTCCTTTCATTGGCTGCCGTTATTGGCGTTGTCTGCATCCGCTTGCGCTGGCCTGTATAAGAAAAAACCCGCGCAGTCTGCGCGGGTTTTTTGAATTCTTAGTGGTGTTTCCCACCCATAAGCTACCCGCGCGATCTTGTCACGATAAGGAGGAGGCTTAGGAGAAGAGATGAGAAACGCATTTTCATAATTGAAATATATCCACAAACTTGGTTAACAAATGAATACCAAATAGACAGGCTGACCGTCAACCCCAAATTGCATGTTTATTTTCTTTTCTTGGTTATTCAGTTGATATTTCGTGGCTATTGTGACAAATCAGACCAGTTGTATTCATGGCTGCTATGGTGGGGGCGCTTGCTAAGGGCGAAATTAATGGCCCGCAAAGGCAAAGCTGAATGTTATTTCTTTGTTGGTATCACATCAAAGAGGGCAAATCTCTCATATATTAAAATTAATCAATTGATTAAATTGTAGGGAATTAATGCCCTGTTAGTCTGGCGGGCAAAGCTTAAAATTAATCAAGTGATTAATTGAGCGAAGTGAATGCAGAATGTGCGCAATAACAAAGGTTTTAGGGAGGCGTCATGGTAGGTAAGGCAGGGCGCCCTGTCGGCGATTCAGATGCCAGGCAGAGGTTGATTGTTGAAGCGAGGAAACTCTTTGTCAGTTTGCCTTACGGTAAAGTCTCGACACGGATGATCGCTAACCGTGCTGACGTCAATGTCGCGTTGATCCGCTATTACTTCGCCAATAAGTCTGGCCTGTATGAAGCCATGTTGAGGGAGACGATTACCCCGATCCAAGCCCAGCTAAAAGTGGCCTTGGACAAAGGGGATTTTGCATCTATCGGGGATTTGATGCGTACCTATTATCGTATCATGGCACCCAATCCAGATATGCCGAAATTGATTGCCCGGGCCATGATGATGGAGCCGGCTGATCTGCAGCGCCAGACCATGGAAAAGATCTTCAACGAGGTGGCTCGCCCTGCGATTGAAGTGATGTTCCAGCAATTGCAAAAGCAAGGCGAGCTTAGGGCTGATGTGTGTCCTGAAAAGGCGAGGATGAGTTTTATCAGTTTGATGGTATTCCCTTTTCTCATTCCGCCCTCGCTGCTGACGCTGCAAAATATTGAAATGGATGAAGCTTATCTGGCTGAGTTGGCCGAGCATAATGTCAATCTGTTGGTGCGTGGCCTGACAATGCCAAAGGAAGAGAATAAACCATGCTGAAGAATCGAAAATTGCTGTTGTTTCCCGCTGTACTGGTCGGTGTGGTGATCTTGGTACTGGCCATCAACTTGCGCCCGTCTCCTGAAGTAAAACCTGCCCTTGAGCGGGCCCGTGTGGTCGATGTGATTAATCTTGATCAGCAGTTACTTGCCCCGCAAGCAGCGGGCTTTGGCCGGGTTGCCCCCAAGGTAGAATGGCAGGCCATTGCTGAAGTATCCGGTAAGGTGGTTTATCGCCATCCTGATTTGAACAAGGGACGGGTACTCGATACCGGCACGGTGTTGCTGAAAATCGACCCTTTGGATTATGAGTTGCGCTTGGCGCAGGCCGAGGCCGACGTCAGTGCCAGTCAGGCCCAACTGGCGAAGCTAGAGCAGGAAGAGCAAAACCTTAAAACGACGCTGAAAATTGAAAAAAACCGCTTGGCGATCAGCAAGAAAGAACTCGCGCGTAAGCAGGAGCTACGAACCAAGGGGTTAACCTCGCAATCGACGGTCGACCTCGAGCAGCAAAATGCGTTGGCCAGTCAGAAAGTGGTGCAAGAAATCGAGAACCAACTGATTGTGCTGCCCAATGAGCGCAAGGTGACGCTGGCCCAGTTGGAGGTCAACCTATCGCAAGTGAGTGAAGCGAAGCGCTCGCTGGAAAAAACGGTGATCACCTTGCCGATTGATGCCCGGATCTCAACGGTCGATATCGAGCAGGATCAGGTGGTTAATACCCAGCAGGTGATGGTAGTGGCACACGGTATCGATACGGTGGAAATTGATGCCCAAATCGCCCTACATGACATGCAAGTACTGGCGGCCAGTTTGACTCAATATACCGCCCATGCAGACGGCAAGCCTCGTGCCGATCAACTAGATCTCAGTGCCAGTATCCAGCTATCGAGCGGCAACTTTATCCAGCAGTGGCCTGCTGAGGTGACCCGGATCAGCGATACGGTCAATGCCAACCAGGCAACCGTTGGGGTGATCCTTGAGGTCGGCCAGGACTATAGCCAGATGTCGCCAGAAACGGCCCCGCCATTGGTCAACGGTATGTTTGTTGAAGCAAGGCTCTCGGGCCAACCCAACCCGCATTGGGTGATCCCTGAGCGAGCCCTGCATGGGGATAAAGTCTATTTGGTCGATGGCGATAGCAACCTGAAAATTCAGCCGGTTACAGTGCTGTTCCGCCGTGATGGCCAAGTGGCGATCAGCGGTGATCTGGCATCTGGGACCCAACTGGTAGTCAATGACCTATTACCCGCAGTGGCGGGCATGGCACTCAAAGTGGTTACGGTAAATGGCAAGCCAGTTGATGAGGCTAAGGCTCAAGACCAAGATCAGGAGCCGGCATCATGATCCGTTATTTCTCCCGCCACCCAACCGCTGCCAACCTGATGATGCTGGCATTGATTATTCTGGGTTTGGTGTCGCTTCCGAAGATTAAACGTGAAACTTTCCCAGAATTTGCTCCACCTTACATCATTGCCTCGGTGGTTTATCCGGGCGCCTCGCCACAGGAAGTGGAAGAGAGCATCTGTATGCGGATGGAAGATGCGGTCGATGGGTTGGCCAACATAGTCGAGACTCGATGTGAAGCGGTGGAAGGATCGGCGTCGTTGATCCTCAAGCTGACCAACAGCGAGGTTGTCTCGCGGATGCTGGTGGATGTTCAAACCCAGATCAATGCGATCAATGACTTCCCGACTGAAATCGAGTCACCGATTGTCCGCGAGCTAGACTGGAACGAGCCGGTGGTTGATGTTGCAATTAAAGCCGACACCAGTTTGCCCCACCTCAAAGCTTATGCCGAGCAACTCAAACGCACGCTCAAATTGGATTACGGCGTCTCGTTGGTGGAGGTCAGTGGCTTTTCCGATCACCAACTCCGGGTGGAACTGGATGAGGTGGCGATACGTCAGCTTGGTTTGAGTGTCAGTGATATTGCCAGCAAACTGAGCCGGCAGAACATCAAACTGCCAAGCGGCAATATCGAGTTGGCGGACCGTAATTTATTGATCCGGTTTGATGAGCAGAAAATTACCCCCGAGACGATTGCACGGACGGTTGTCGGTGCCGATGCCCAAGGGGCAGTCCTACGGTTGGGGGATGTGGCAACCATTACTGACCGCTTTGCCCTTGATGAACAAAAGGTGCTGTTTGACGGTGTGCCATCGGCGATGCTGCGGATCAGCAAGAACAAGGCCGATGATGCACTGCGGATCAAAGAGCGAGTAGAAGCCTTTGTCGAGGCTGAAAACCAACTGGCACCAACCGGGGTAACACTGACACTGACCAATGATCTCTCATCCCTACTATGGGATCGCCTGACCATGATGGTCAAGAATGGCTGGCAAGGGGTGATTCTGGTCTTTGCTGTGATGTGGCTGTTTTTCTCGTTCCGCTATTCGTTCTGGATAGCCGCAGGGCTGCCGGTGGCGTTTTTGGGCAGTATGTATTTGATGGCGACATTTTCGCTATCTATCAACATCATGTCCCTGGTTGGTTTGTTGATGGCTATCGGGATCATGATGGATGATGCGATAGTGATCTCCGAGTCCATCGCCTCCCACCTCGATCGTGGGCAGAAGATCCAGGACGCGGTGTACAACGGGGTGAAAAAAGTCTTGCCGGGGGTCGTATCATCATACCTGACCACCATTTGTATTTTCGGTAGCTTGATTTTCCTCGAGGGGGAGATGGGGGCAGTACTGCGGGTCGTGCCGCAGGTATTGATCCTAGTGTTGACGATCAGTTTGATCGAGGCCTTCTTGATCCTACCTAGCCACCTCAGCCATTCCTTGCACCGCCAGAAACAGGAGAAGTTACCTCCTCGTTGGAAACAAGGCTTCTTGATCCGTTTCGAGCGATTTAGGAATGAACGCTTGGTGAAGATGGTGGCTTTGGTGGTGCAGTGGCGTTACCTATTTGTCGGTGGGGTTATTGGCTTGCTGTTTGCCTCTTTTGCCTTGTTGGCCGGTGGGGGGCTTAAGTTTGTCGGCTTCCCCGAGCTAGATGGGGATATTGCCGAGGCGCGGATCATCCTGCCGCCGGGTTCGACACTGGGTCAGACAGAAGCTGTGGTCGAGGAAATCGTTGCCTCTGCCAAGCGCCTTAACGAAGAATGGAGCGAACGCAATGAAGGCGGTGAGTCTTTGGTGAGGAATATCACCGAGCAATTCAACTTCAATGCCGATGCTGACGAGAGCGGGCCGCATGTTGCGACAGTAAGGCTTGATTTGCTCAGTGCTGAGATCCGTAATAGCTTGATAGATGAGTTTATTGATGCCTGGCGGGAAGATGTTGGCGAGTTAGCCGCCCCGGTGGCGTTGGTTTATAAACAACCTATGATGGGGCCGGGTGGACGTGCTATCGAAGTACGGATGCAGCATGACGATCTGGCGATGCTCAAGGCCGCCTCAGTCAAAACCCAACAGTTCTTCAATGAGTTTGCCGGGGTATCGGGCGTACTCGATGACATGCGGATGGGTAAACCGGAAGTGTTGATCCGGTTGCGTCCTGGTGCGGAGGCGTTTGGTGTTGATGGCCAGATGATTGCTTCTCAGCTCCGTTCGGCCTATTTCGGCCAGACTGCTGATGAAATCCAGATTGGTCCCGAGAACATTGAAATCGAAGTGATGTTCAATAAGGAGCGGGCAGCGGACTTACAAAACTTATCGAGCTTCCCGATCATCCTGTCTGATGGTAGCCAGATCCCACTAGCCTCGGTGGCGATCCTTGAGCACCAACGGAACTATGTCCGTATCCAGCGTATTAACGGCCTGCGCACGCTCAGCGTGTATGGTGACTTGCAAGAGAGTGTGATCAGCTCAGGTGAGGTGCTAAGCCAGTTTAGAACCAAGCTGATGCCTAAGTTGCAGCAGGACTACCCGGGGCTGCGGTTTGATTTTGAGGGGGCAGCTAAAGATACCGCTGAAACCGGCCAGTCGATGGCGACCGGCTTTATGTTGGGGATCTTCGGTGTGTTTGTGATCCTGAGTTTCCAGTTCCGCAGTTACCTCGAGCCATTCGTGGTACTGCTCGCGATACCGCTGGCATTGATTGGGGTGTTCTGGGGCCACCTCCTGCTAGGCCACCCGCTGAGTATGCCGAGTATGATGGGCTTTGTGTCGTTAGCTGGGGTAGTGGTCAACGATTCCATCTTGCTGGTGCAGTACATTCGCCATCATCTCGATGATGGCGATGACATTGAGCAAGCGGTAGTGCAGGCCAGCCGCGAACGCTTTAGGGCGGTTTTCCTGACCTCGTTGACTACCGCTGCCGGATTACTGCCATTGATGCTGGAAACCAGCTTGCAAGCCCAGGTGATCAAGCCGTTGGTGATCTCAATTGTGTTCGGTATTTTCACTTCAACCCTGCTGGTACTGTTTATGATCCCTGCAGCGTATGTGATTTTATCTGACTTCAAGTTGGTGCACCGCCACGAAAACTTAGTCTCTGCATAGCATTAGACTGACTTAGCTTAAGGTAATCCTTCCGTTGTTCTTTTCTAAAAAGGGCACGGAAGGATTGTCATTATCCCTCCTCCAAAGCGTCACTGCCCTGTCATATCCCTCTCCTAATCTGATGCTTAATTAATCAGAAAAGGATCGGGCAATGACCTTACTGACACCATTACAGCGAATGGATTACGCATTTTCGGCACTTTGCCTTTGCCATCGTTTCAATATCCAGGTTGCGCGTTTCAGCCGTGCGGTTTCCCACACCGGGGATGGCCACCTGTATGTGATGTTTGCGGCATTGGTATGGGTGGTAGATACATCACAGGGAGCAGAAGTAGTGAAAACAGGGTTGTTGGCCTTTTCTCTCGAACTTCCCGTCTACCTCATCTTGAAAAACAGTTTAAAGCGTGACCGCCCAGCGGCACTGCCAAGCTTTATCACTCCATCAGACAAATACAGCCTGCCATCAGGCCATACCGCAGCGGCTTTTGTGATGGCTTCGCTGATCACTACTTTCTACCCTGATACGGCATGGTTTATTTGGCCGTGGGCGATAGCGATAGGGTTTTCACGTGTACTACTTGGCGTGCATTACATTACTGATGTGATTGCTGGCGCCTTGCTGGGCATATTCTGTTTCCAGTTGGTGAGTTTTTGAGGAGTGGCTGATAAATGAAGATCCTTTATGGCGTCCAAGGAACGGGTAACGGTCATATTTCAAGGGCTAGGGAAATGGCGAGGGCGTTTGCCGCCTTGGGGGCCGATGTTGATTTCCTGTTTTCGGGACGGCCGGATAATCGCTATTTCGACATGGATTGCTTCGGGGATTTCCAAACCCGCCGCGGACTGACTTTCGTGACCGAAAACGGCGAAGTGAACCGCAGGAAAACATTGACCGGTAACCATTTAGCCCGCTTTGTACGGGATGTCCGCCATCTTGATGTATCCGGCTATGATGTTGTACTCAATGATTTTGAACCTGTGTCTGCTTGGGCTGCAAAGACGCAGAAAGTCCACAGTATTGGTATCAGCCACCAGAATGCTTTTCTGCATGATATCCCAACCCAAGGACAAACCTGGTTCGATAGTCTCGTGATACGTGGCTTCGCCCCGACAGTCCAGCAGTTAGGGGTACATTGGTTTCACTTCAACCAGATGATTTTGCCGCCGATCGTGCCAATCAAGGAAGCCCAGAGGGAAAATAATCAGTCGGTATTGGTTTACCTGCCGTTTGAGAGCTTGCCAGCGGTGCTGGATTTGCTGACCCGGTTTAACCAAGTTCATTTTTATTGCTATCACCCCGATGTAGAGAAGGATAGTGAGTACGATAATGTCAGCATTCGTCAGCTTAACCGTGAAAGCTTCCACCATCGCTTGCATTATTGTCGGGGCGTGATTGCCAATGGTGGTTTCGAGCTGCCCTCCGAGGCAATGAGCCTCGGTAAGAAGTTGTTGCTCAAACCGCTCCATGGCCAGTATGAACAACTCAGCAATGTGATGACTCTTGAAATGATGGGGCTAGCAAATTCGATGAGCTACCTTGATCCTGCTGCGGTAAGAAATTGGCTCGATAGCAATTCTGTTGGCCGGGTCAAAATGCCGGATGTTGCCATGGCAATTGCTGGCTGGGTGCTGTCGGGGAACTGGCATAACTGTGATGAATTATGGCAACAGTTATGGGATAAGGTTGAGTACCCGGAGATCGTCGAAGAAGCCATGATTGAGTGGTACACAAATAATGAGCCAAGCCGCTACAAATCCTCCATAACGACGGTATAACATCACCGTTGCCCCCAACCATGAAAAGGCCGCTTTAGGCCTTTTTTTGTCTCTTCCAACTCTTTAATTTTGCTTATAATTGAAGCTTTATTTTAATTATAGATATTTTAGATCTTTTTATAGTCGGCCTAAGGTTATGAAATATAAGTATTTGTATTCTGAATTCAGTTTTTTATATATCACTGCATCAATTTGCTGATACTCGCCTATTTATTTCGTCAATCTATTTGAAACATACTGGCAGCACCCCGAGAGAGGGAGTCAGTTTTCAGAGGCATTGGAATGCCCAGTTATTCACCGGCGGCATAATGGATTTTGCCCCATAACGGTAATCTATAGAGGCAAATAATGGCACGCAGAAATTCATCTATTCACCCTGCTGATGGGTACAAAATGGAATCAAACTTACGTAGCGTTGATCTAAACCTGTTGACTGTATTTGATGCAGTTATGCAGGAGCAGAACATTACCCGTGCAGCACACAATCTGGGTATGTCCCAGCCGGCAGTGAGTAATGCTGTTGCCCGTCTGAAGGTGATGTTCAATGATGAGCTGTTTATCCGCCATGGCCGTGGTATTCAGCCTACCCAGCGTGCCAAGCAGTTGTTCGGCCCTCTACGCCAGGCGTTGCAGCTGGTGAAAAATGAGCTGCCGTCTTCTATTTTCTCGCCAGAAACCTCAACACGCACCTTTAAACTGGCCGTTTGCAGCCCATCTGACATGCGTTTTGCCCCACGTATCCTGAGCAATGTTGCTGAGCAAGCACCTTATGTACGAGTGCAGGTCGAGGCCGAACTGGACGCTGAACTCACCCAGAAAATGCGTTACCAGGACATCGATTTCGTTATTGATTATGTTCGCTTCGACGAGCCAGGCTTCTGCAGCACAGAGCTGTTTACCGATGAGTTGGTGGTCGTGGCTGCGGGTAACCACCCGCGCATTGGTGAGGTGATCACCGAGGCCGAATTTACCCAGGAGCAACATGCGGTCATGAAGTCGATCCCGGGGGTGAAGATGTTCGCTGACCACATCTACCACGCCCATACCAGCTACCAAGAGGCCTACCAAGGGGCGAGCCTGAGCAACATCATGTATGTGGTTAGCCAATCCGAATTGATTGCTGTGGTACCGCGCTGGCTTGCTAATGTGGCGGCAGCTAGCCAACAGCTGAAGATCCTGCCGTTACCGGTTGAGTCGGCCAAGATTGCAGGCTACCTGAGCTGGCATGAGTCATCACAGAAAGACAAAGGTCACATCTGGATGCGCGACCAGCTATTAGCGGTATGTGGTGATAGCTCCCTCTAAATCGGAGCAATGCCCTTTTTGTTATGAAGCCAGCAATCGCTGGCTTTTCTTTTTCTAAGCGAATCTGTGCGTGCCGTTATACTGTCAGTAGGCGGAAAGTTAGACGTATTTCCTTACACTTTGTAGCCATGCTATTAGGGAAACGTAGAGCCTTTGTAATATCTGGCTTTTTAATTCTGGTCGTACCAGAGAAATGGGTATTTTGTGAAGTCACGGAGTTGCCTTTTTCCCTGCGTCGCGGGTAGACTCCCTGCGGAATAGGCTTACAGGTGTAAGCCCGAATGGCAGAGTAGTTATGGCTAAACGTGAATTTCATATCGTCAACCGCATTCGTTCTCAAGTTGAGCGTTTAGGTGACCAGGTTGCATTGCGCCACCAAGTGGCGGGTCAATGGCAAGATATCCGCTGGACTGAGTTTGGCGATCAGATCCAACAGCTAGCGCTGGCAATGATTGGACATGGCCTCAATGTCCAAGACAAGGTCGGTATTTTCTCCAACAATATGCCGCGATGGACAGTGGCTGACTTCGCAACCTTGTACAACCGAGCTGTAACTGTCCCTATTTACCCAACCAATACCCCTCAGCAAGCTGCATACATCATTAACGATGCAGGCCTCCGTATCTTGTTCGTAGGCGAGCAGGCCCAACTGGATGCTGCTGTTTCAATTGCGGCAGATTGCCCGGCACTGGAGCATATCGTGGTGATGGGTGAGGTTGAAAACCTGACCGAGCACCCACTGGTGATCCGTTTTGACGATTTCGTTGCTGCTGCCGAGTCTGCGCCTGCAGAGGTGTTGACTCAGCGCTTAGATGAAGCTTCAATGGATGACCTGCTGACGCTGATTTACACCTCGGGTACGACCGGTACGCCAAAAGGTGTCATGTTGGATTACAACAATATTGGTTCTCAGATTGAAGGCCACGACCAGAAGTTGGCACTGGAGCAAGGTGATGTTTCACTGTGCTTCCTGCCATTGTCCCACGTTTTCGAACGTGCATGGACCTTCTATGTCCTACACCGTGGTGGCGTAAACTGCTACCTGTCAGATACCAACCTGCTCAAAGAAGCCCTTGCCGAGGTGAAGCCAAATGTCATGGCGGCAGTGCCTAGGGTTTACGAGAAGATTTATTCAACCGTCCACGACAAAGTGGCCCGTGCCCCGTTCCAGCGCAAGGTGATCTTCACCTGGGCGGTCAATATGGGTGCCCGTATGGCACTGGCCCGTCAGGAATGCCGCGAGCCGTCGTGGATGCTGAAGAAGAGCCATGCGTTGGCTGATAAGCTAGTGCTTTCAAAGTTGCGAGCTATCCTTGGTGGCAACATTAAGTTCATGCCGTGTGGTGGTGCCAAGCTGGACGAGAGCATCGGCCGCTTCTTCCATGCCATCGGTATCAACGTCAAGCTAGGCTATGGTATGACCGAAACCACCGCGACAGTATCGTGTTGGGATGATAGCTGCTTTAATCCTGATTCCATCGGTATGCCGATGCCGGGTGCAGAAGTGAAAATTGGCGAAAACAACGAGATCTTGGTTCGCGGCCCGATGGTTATGCGTGGCTACTACAATATGCCGGAAGAAACGGCCAAGAACTTTACCGCAGACGGCTTCCTGAAAACCGGTGATGCCGGCCATATTGATGAGGAAGGTAATGTGTTTATTACCGACCGAATCAAGGAGCTGATGAAAACCTCGGGCGGTAAGTACATTGCGCCGCAGGTGATTGAAGGTGCCATTGGTAAAGACCACTTTATCGAGCAGATCGCCGTGATTGCCGATACCCGTAAGTTTGTCTCGGCCCTGATTGTGCCTTGTTTCGAAACCCTGGAAGAGCATGCTCGCGAGCTTAACATCAAGTACAAGGATCGCATGGAGCTGGTCAAGCACAGCCAGATCATCGAGCTGATCGAAAAGCGTGTTGTTGAGCTGCAAAAAGATCTGGCGCGGTTTGAGCAGGTGAAGAAGTTTACCCTGCTGCCAAGTGCCTTCTCGATGGACAAAGGCGAACTGACACCGACTCAGAAACTGCGTCGTAAAGTGATCCAAGACCGATACCATCAGCAAATTGAGCGTATGTACGAAGAAAGCCATAAAGCGGCCAGCAAGTAATATCGCTAACGTGTTGGAAAGGGGAGCCTCGGCTCTCCTTTTTTATGCCTGGTATTTGCCTGCTGGGGCTTAGTTTTCCGTTTCGGTGCTGCCGGTGTTGCTGTCTCAGTGGTAATAGCTCTGGTTTGATCAGTTGAAGATTCTGAAATAACCACGTAGACAGAGAAAAATATCCTGCAATTTGTAGCACGCTCAACGATGATCTTGATGGATATTTGCTCATTTCAGAGGATACGTGTTAACTGCCTTCGACCAATAGACTTAGTTGCTAAAAAAACGTTACAGTTGTTGCGGTTTACTGCTCGGGTTATGACTCAGAGCAGGTGACATAGCATGAAAGCACGATTTCATTTTTTAGGCTAAAAATAAGCCCTAACTATGTTATACCAGCCTGTATAGCTAATTGAGGCACCAGGTATTCTGGTTGCTGTATTTCCTCAATCAGGCTAGCGCAACCCGTGCTGATACCCAGACTGTTTGCTCCTCCAATCAAGCAGATGGGATCAGGCCGCTAGCAAGAGGTATGGAATGAATTAGCTATGCAGGGTGGTATACGCGACCTGGAGGCAGAAATATGGAAATGTTGTCCGGCGCCGATATGATCGTTCGTTCGATGATCGATCAAGGCGTGAAACATATCTTCGGATACCCTGGTGGTTCAGTTCTTGATATCTATGATGCGCTGCATGAGAAAAGCGATATCGAGCACGTACTGGTCCGCCACGAACAAGCGGCTGTGCACATGGCAGATGGTTATGCCCGTGCCACTGGTGAGGTTGGTGTGGTGCTGGTAACGTCCGGCCCAGGAGCGACCAACGCGATCACTGGTATCGCAACCGCTTATATGGACTCCATTCCTATGGTCGTGCTTTCCGGACAGGTCATGAGTAACCTCATCGGTAACGATGCCTTCCAGGAGTGTGACATGGTGGGGATCTCCCGTCCTGTCGTCAAACACAGCTTCTTGGTGAAAAAGCCGGAAGATATCCCTGAGATCATCAAAAAAGCCTTCTATATCGCTTCTAGTGGCCGCCCAGGCCCAGTTGTTATCGATATCCCCAAAGATATGCTCAACCCGGCTGAGAGCTTCCCGTACAAGTACCCTGAGTCGATTGCCATGCGTTCTTACAACCCGACAACGCAAGGCCACAAGGGCCAGATCAAGCGGGGCCTCAAAGCCCTGTTAGCGGCCAAAAAGCCGGTACTATACGTTGGCGGTGGTGCAATCATGGCTGATTGTAGCCCGCAATTGATCAAACTGGCTGAGAGTTTGAATATCCCGGTGGTCAATACCTTGATGGGCCTTGGTGCTTTCCCAGGTTCGCACAAGAACAATCTGGGTATGCTGGGGATGCACGGTACTTATGAAGCCAATATGGCAATGCATAACTCGGATTTGATTTTCGGTGTCGGGGTGCGTTTTGACGACCGTACCACCAACAATGTCGAGAAATACTGCCCGAATGCCACCATTATGCATATCGATGTCGACCCGTCGTCCATTTCCAAAACCATTGCGGTAGATATCCCGATTGTAGGGTCGGCGGATACGGTGCTCAACTGCATGCTAAAAATGCTTGATGAGCAAAGTGGCCAAAACGATGATGCCGCCATTGATACTTGGTGGAGTGAAATCGAGTCCTGGCGTGGACGCCAGTGCCTGAGCTACAAGAAGGATAATGAGCGCATCAAGCCGCAGGAAGTAATTGAAGTGCTTCATAGGCTGACTGATGGCGATGCTTATGTTGCCTCGGATGTTGGCCAGCACCAGATGTTCGCTGCCTTGTATTATCCGTTTGACAAACCCCGCCGCTGGATCAACTCCGGTGGCCTTGGCACGATGGGCTTTGGCCTTCCTGCCGCAATGGGGGTTAAGTTCGCCCTGCCAGATGCCGAAGTCGTCTGTGTAACCGGTGATGGTAGTATCCAGATGAATATCCAGGAGCTTTCCACTGCTCTTCAGTACGATATTCCGGTTAAGATCATCAACCTCAACAACCGTTTCCTCGGTATGGTAAAACAGTGGCAGGATATGATTTACCAAGGCC
Organism: Photobacterium rosenbergii; assembly: GCF_003026455.1. Lineage (GTDB taxonomy): Bacteria > Pseudomonadota > Gammaproteobacteria > Enterobacterales > Vibrionaceae > Photobacterium > Photobacterium rosenbergii. Next base: position 68,770 of record NZ_PYMB01000010.1, on the reverse strand, counting down.
GCCACTCCCATTCTTATATGGACTCGGTGCCTGATTTTGCTGCCATTGCTGAAGCGTATGGCCACGTTGGGGTGCGGATTTCCGACCCGAACAAACTAGAAGAAGAGCTGGAAAAGGCGTTGGCGCTAAAAGATCGCCTAGTCTTTATCGACATCAGTGTTGATGAGACAGAGCACGTCTACCCAATGTTGATCCGTGGTGGGTCAATGAGCGAAATGTGGCTGAGTAAAACGGAGAGAACGTAATATGCGCAGGATTGTATCAGTACTTCTTGAAAATGAACCGGGCGCATTGTCACGGGTAGTCGGGCTGTTTTCCCAACGGGGCTACAACATTGAGTCTTTGACGGTAGCCCCGACGGATGATCCTACCTTGTCCCGTTTGAATATCACGACCAATGTTGAAGATGAGGCGGCGCTGGAGCAGATTGAGAAACAACTGCACAAGCTCATCGATATCCTCAAGGTTAGCAATGTTACCGAGAGTGAGCATGTTGAGCGCGAATTGATGTTGGTTAAGGTCAAGGCGAGCGGTTTTTCCCGTGCGGAAGTGAAGCGCACTGCGGATATTTTCCGGGGCCAGATAGTCGATGTGACAAGCCAGATCTACACCGTCCAGCTAGCGGGGACTAGCGATAAGCTGGATGCCTTTATTTCAGCGGTCAGCGAAGCGACAGAGATCATCGAAGTCGCCCGCAGTGGTGTCGTTGGTATTGCTCGTGGAGAGCGGGCGCTGAAGGCCTAAATCCTACTAAGAGCTTGTCTCAGGTCTAATACACCCGGTGCTTGTCACCGGGTTTTGTCATTTTGTCTCCCTGAAAATCAAACCTTATTAGACTAAAGTCTAATAAGGTCAGGTGCCAATCAGGTGGTATGGCGCAGGGGGGAAATGATGAACCGTAAATTTTTGGCAAGGCTTACAGTGCTCAGCCTATTTCTGCTTGGCTTCAATGTCAGTGCGCTGTATTTCCTGTTAGCGGTATTACTGCTTAATACCCACCACAAGGAAATTTTTTGGTAGTGCCAGCTATCAGTCTTGGACCAAGTCGCCTTTTATCATTTCCAGTGCGCGCTCTGAATGAGTTGCCATGATTGCTAGTGCCTGCTCGGTATTGCGGTCTAATACTGCCTTCATCATTGCTTCATGCTCACCGTTGTCATGGTATCGCTCTTCATATCGGCGGTGCCTGCTCACCCAAATATGGCGATAGCGTTCGATTTGCTCATACACTTGGCGGTACAGTGCTAGCATTGTCGGTGATTGACTACCTGCAAGGAGGGCGTGGTGGAAGTCACTGTGCCTTTGTTCCCATTCTGCGAAGTCGGTATTCGCTTCTGCTGGGTTCAGCCTGCTGAGCTTGTGGTAGCTGGTGAGGATGTTGATTTCCCATGCTTCATCGCCTTGCTCAATCGCTCGCTGTAGTAGGATTTTTGAGAGTTCTTGATTGGTATCGAACAAGTCTTCCAATTCGGCAGCAGAAACATTGGCAACCCAGCAGCCTTTTTGTGGCGCAAAATGGACGTATTTACGCCAAGCCAGTTGAACAAGGGCTTCGCGGATCGGAGAGGCGCCCACGTTATATCGAAGCTTGAGATCTGCGACGACCAGCTTTTGGCCGGGGGATAGCTCACCCGTCAAGATATCTTGGCGGATCATTTCCATGACTTTGTCGGCAAGGGTAGGGCTGGACACGTTCTTCCTCATTGTGTGGTTTCAGCTCAGAATAGGCAGTGCCACCCGCAAGGTTAAGCGTATAAGGATATGCTCAAGGGGAATACTGCAGGGTGAAGTATATCGAGGAAAAAAATCGAGTGCGACGCTAAGTTTCATAATTGTGAGAGGTCATCACAGATTAGCGAGGCAGTTGGTTATGAAAACAGCGGTATAGCGAGCAATAAAAAACGGGAGCCGAAGCTCCCGTTTTAACAATCAGCGAAATGACACTTATAGTACGTGTACAGAAGCTGTGTTAGTTGTACCAGAAGGAACTAGCGCGCCAGATACCATAACAACGATATCGCCTTTAGCGCCTAGGCCAGTTTCTAGTGCAAGCTCTTTACCGCGGCCGTAGAACGCATCAGTGTTGTCGATAGAATCAACAACTACTGGAGTAACACCTTTGGTCAGTGCTAGCTGAGCAGCAGTCTTAGTGTTAGTAGTAACAGCTAGGATGTTTGCAGTTGGGAAGTACTTACGTACAGAACGTGCAGACTTACCAGCTTCAGTTGCTACAACGATAAGAGGAGCGTTTAGCTTCTCAGACGTGTCTACAGCACCTTTACAAACTGCTTCAGTGATACGTAGGCGAGCGCTGTCTAGACGAGAGCCTAGCTCTGCTTTAAGAGCTGCGTCAGTACGCTCACAGATCTGAGCCATGATAGTTACTGCTTCGATTGGGTACTTACCTTTCGCAGACTCACCAGAAAGCATTACTGCATCAGTACCGTCCATGATTGCGTTCGCAACGTCACCCGCTTCTGCGCGAGTTGGACGTGGGTTCTTGATCATAGAGTCAAGCATCTGAGTTGCAGTGATAACCACTTTACGTGCACGGTTACACTTCTCGATCATCATCTTCTGAGCGAAGATAACTTCTTCAACTGGGATCTCAACACCTAGGTCACCACGAGCAACCATGATGCCGTCAGAGGCTTCTAGGATTTCGTCGAAGTTGTCAACGCCTTCCTGGTTTTCGATCTTAGAGATGATCTGGATGTTTTCGCCGCCGTTAGCAACTAGTAGTTCACGGATTTCTTTAACATCAGATGCTTTACGGATGAAAGAAGCCGCAACGAAGTCAACGCCTTGCTCACAACCGAATACTAGGTCAGCTTTGTCTTTTTCAGACAGTGCAGGAAGCTGTACAGAAACGCCAGGTAGGTTAACACCTTTGTTCTCGCCTAGGTCACCGTTGTTAAGTACTTTACACTTAACTTCAGTCTCAGAAGTTTCTAGAACTTCCATTTCGATCAGGCCGTCGTCAACAAGGATAGTGTTGCCTTTAGCCAGGTCTTTAGCAAAACCAGGGTAAGTTACCGCCACGCGGTCTTGGTTACCGATTACAGAAGTGTCAGTTGTGAACGTGAACTCCTGACCAGCAACAAGAGAAAAGTCTTGACCGCCTTCAAGCTTGATAGTACGAATTTCTGGACCTTTAGTGTCTAGAAGAATCGCAAGCTGCTTACCAGTCTCGCCCATAACGTCACGTAGGTTCTGGATACGCTGGCCGTGCTCAGCGAAGTCACCGTGTGAGAAGTTTAGACGCATTACGTTCATGCCAGCGTTAGCTAGCTTAGTAAGCATTTCTACAGATTCAGTTTTAGGTCCAATCGTACATACGATCTTGGTCTTTTTCATTGAGAATGGTCTCCGGACGAACTTTTACCCAAGGGAAATTTGATTCACAGTGTTATACCCGAAAACGCAGTGCCATTGATGTTGAAATACGCCTACAAAGTGTGGCGAACTTCAAAAAAATGTAACTTTCGTCCGGTTATCACCAGTGACAATACAAATTTTTTCAAAAATATTGCCTTACAAAAGCAGTGGTATTGCTTTTGTAAGGCATCTCTTGTGAGCCAAAGCTGCCGTTAACCGGGTAGGTTATTGGCAAGATGTCATGACTATACTGTAGCCGTATGACGCTTGTATGTCTGCCTTACATAAATCGGCAGGCCAAACAAGGGGCATATACTAACATAGTCAATCTCTTTAATCACCTTGTGATAGTGCGCAAATTTTTAACGCCCGCTCCAAGAGAGGTTGAGATTATCTACATATTTCACAGATTTTTTTTGTTTCTTATCAATTGATGATTTATTTAGGAGGGAAAAATAAATAACAAAGTTATTACTAGGTTAAGGTTGCAGCAAGTTAAGCACAAGAGTGCTGGTGGATGGCTACTAGAAAACAAAAAAGACCTGATAGGTTGCCCTATCAGGTCTCTGAAATCTTTACCACAAGAGAAGTGGTGGCCCCTCCCAGACTTGAACTGGGGACCAAGCGATTATGAGTCGCCTGCTCTAACCACTGAGCTAAGGGGCCGAATGGGTGAAATTATATGGGAAGGCTGTCGGCTTGTCTAGCGAATAAAGTGGTTGTTTTGCTTGCTTTTTAGGCAGTTAAAGGAACATGCCAGCCCAAAGGTGAGAACAGAAGTAAGTGTTTGATGGCAAGAAAGAAGAAATAAAAAAAACGGGCCGAAAGGCCCGTTTTTAGTCATGCTATTTGAATGCGTGCTTATTCATCCAGGAAGCTGCGCAGAACGTCTGAGCGGCTTGGGTGGCGTAGCTTACGCAGTGCCTTCGCTTCGATCTGACGGATACGCTCACGGGTAACGTCGAACTGCTTGCCCACTTCCTCAAGGGTGTGGTCAGTGTTCATATCGATACCGAAACGCATACGCAGTACTTTCGCTTCACGCGGCGTCAGACCCGCTAGTACATCGTTGGTCGCCATACGCAGGTTGGTTGCTGTAGCAGCATCCATTGGAAGCTGAAGCGTGGTATCTTCAATGAAATCACCTAGGTGCGAATCTTCATCATCACCGATAGGGGTTTCCATTGAGATTGGCTCTTTGGCAATCTTCAGTACCTTGCGGATCTTGTCTTCAGGCATCTGCATACGCTCTGCCAATTCTTCCGGCAATGGTTCGCGGCCCATTTCCTGAAGCATCTGGCGAGAGATACGGTTCAGCTTGTTGATCGTCTCGATCATGTGAACAGGGATACGGATAGTACGTGCCTGGTCAGCAATTGAGCGCGTGATTGCCTGACGGATCCACCATGTTGCATAAGTCGAGAACTTGTAACCGCGACGGTATTCGAACTTATCTACCGCTTTCATTAGGCCGATGTTACCTTCCTGGATCAGATCCAAGAACTGTAGGCCACGGTTGGTGTATTTCTTGGCAATCGAGATAACAAGACGCAAGTTTGCTTCAACCATCTCTTTCTTCGCTCGGCGAGCCTTGGCTTCACCGATAGACATACGACGGCTGATGTCTTTGATACGTTCGATAGACAAGCCAGTTTCCTGTTCTAGGATACTTAGCTTGGTCGTTGCACGACGAAGGTCTTCTTCGTACGTTTTCAGGCGTTCAGCATAAGGCTTGCCTGAGTTCAGTGCCTCGTCAATCCACTCAGAAGAAGCTTCGTTGCCGGCAAATAGGCTTACAAAAGTTTTCTTCGGCATCTTGCTGTTGTCGACACACATACGCATGATCAGACGCTCGTTGGTGCGCACTTTGTCCATAGACTCACGCAGAGAGCTGATCAGCTTGTCGAACTGCTTAGGGATCAGACGGAACTGTTTGAAGACTTCAGATAGCTCTTCAACAGCAACCGCTGTTTTTGGATCCTGGCGGCCATGAGTATCAATAGCTAGCGCCATGTTGTCGTAGGCAACACGCAAGTCATTGAATTTCTCACGAGCAAGCTCAGGGTCAATGCCTGTATCTTCTTCTTCTTCATCGGCATCTTCGTCTTCTTCCAGATCTTTGTCTTCATCTTCAAGATCTGCTTCGCTTAGCTCAGAGCCGATGTGTGTTGCTGTCGGTGCGGCAGTTTCTTCTTCATTCGGGTCGACAAAACCAGAGATGATATCAGTCAGGCGAAGTTCTTCTGCTTCTACCTTGTCAAACTGCTCAAGCAAATATGCGATGGCGCTTGGGTACTCGGCAACAGAGCACTGAACCTGGTTAATACCATCTTCAATGCGCTTTGCGATATCAATCTCGCCTTCGCGGGTAAGGAGTTCTACTGTACCCATTTCACGCATGTACATACGTACTGGGTCAGTGGTGCGGCCAATTTCGCTTTCTACACTTGATAGGGCCTGGGCCGCGGCTTCAATCGCGTCTTCGTCCGCATTGTCTTCTGTCATCATCAGATCATCGGCATCAGGGGCAGTTTCAACTACCTTGATACCCATGTCATTGATCATCTGAATGATGTCTTCCACCTGATCAGAATCGACGATGTCCTCTGGTAGGTGGTCATTTACTTCGGCGTAGGTCAGATAGCCTTGTTCCTTGCCTTTAGCAACAAGTAACTTTAGCTGTGACTGCGGATTTTGCTCCATAGACGATATCCAACTTAGGGTCTGATTGAGAATAGTAGTATGCAGAGATGCAAACCATTAATTATAACAAATTTCTTAATTGATGACTACTTACTAGCCGGGACGGTTGAGTATCAGCAACTGCAATTCCCGCTTCTCTTCGACTGATAAGCCGACGGTTCTCGATTTAGCCTGCAACTTTTCGATTTGTTGTTTAACGCACTGGTCAATGACTTTGTCCATTGCGTCAAGAAAAACATCTAGAGTGTTGTCCTCTTCTTTGGCAAGAGGCAGTTCCCAGGCTGCTAGGCGTGCTAGCATCCCTTCACTTTTGCTTCCGCGCCAACCCTCTAGCAGTTGTCCAGTTTTAATATTGGGGTTGGCCCGACACTTTTCAACTATTGTTATCAATAAATTTAGCCCAGCGACATCAATCCCTTCAAATGCAGCCATATCAAATTCTAGGCTATTTACAAAATCTGGGTTCTGGATCAGCAAGGCGATAACTTCGCGCATCGGGGTGCGTTTGATTTCCGGCTGGCCGGCTTTCTTCGGTGCGTCGGCCCCTTGCTTTGAGATTAGCTGCTGCAATTGCTCTTCGTTGGGCAAGCCCAACTTTCTGCCAAGCATCTCACGCAAATAGAGGCGTAGGGTGCCGCCGGGTACCTTATCAATTAGCGGGACGGCAAGGGTGCTCAGCTTGGCCTTACCTTCGTTGCTGCTGGTATCGACCTGCTGCAATAGGGTGCTGAACATAAAGTCTGACAGGGTCATGGCCTGTTCGACTTGTTGCTCAAACCCTTCCTGGCCGTACTGGCGGATATAGGTATCCGGGTCCTCGCCGTCTGGCAGGAACATAAACTTGAGCTGGCGGCCGTCGTTGAGGTACGGCAAAGCTTGCTCCATCGCACGCCACGCTGCGTCACGGCCAGCCCGGTCACCATCGTAGCAACACACCACGGTACCGGTTTGGCGGAACATCATTTGGATATGGTCACCGGTAGTCGATGTACCCAGCGAGGCGACGGCGTAGTCGACCCCAAACTGGGCTAGGGCAACAACATCCATATAGCCTTCAACAACGAGCAGCTTTTCCGGTTCACGGTAGGCTTGCAGCACTTCGTACAAGCCGTAGAGCTCACGCCCTTTGTGGAAGATCGGCGTTTCCGGAGAGTTGAGGTATTTAGGGGTGCCATCACCCAGCACCCGGCCACCAAAGCCTATTACCCGGCCACGGCGATCGTGAATCGGGAACATAACCCGGCCACGGAAGCGGTCGTAGCGCCTGCCGTTGTCATTTTCAATCAGCATACCGGCACTGACGAGTGCCTGCTGGGCCTGCATATCGCGGCCAAAACGGTTACGGACCTGATCCCATTGGTCAGGCACAAAGCCGATACCAAACTTTTTGACCACTTCCCCAGACAGCCCGCGCCCTTTGAGGTAGTCAATGGCGGTCTGTCCCTCTTGGGTTCTCAGCTGGCCTTGGTAGAACTGGGAAATCTGTCCCATCATTTCGTACAGACCGAGTTTTTCTTTGCTACGGGCCCCGGATTGGCCACCGCCAGTGCCTTGCTCGCGCGGGATCTCAAGGCCAAGTTGTGACGCAAGCTCTTCAATCGCCTCGACAAATTCCAGGCGGTCAAATTCCATCACGAAATCAAGGACGTTACCGTGGGCACCACAGCCGAAACAGTGGTAGAACTGTTTTTCTTGGCTGACAGAGAAAGACGGGGTCTTTTCGTTGTGGAACGGGCAGCAGGCACCAAAGTTTTTGCCCTGTTTCTTGAGCTTTACCCTGGCATCCACAATATCCACGATGTCATGTCGAGAGATGAGATCATCGATAAATGTACGTGGGATTTTTCCAGCCATAGAGTGGTGTTACCTGCTTGCGTTGGGATGGAGTGTCAAATCAAAGTGTTATAGCTATGCGATAATAGCACTTTGATTTGGCGTCGGAGAAATAAAATCGACAGGGTGCTGAATACGAACAAGCCGCGCAGTCCTGTTACGGATAGCACGGCTTGTTGCAGAAATAGGGTAGGGATTAACCTAGCTTGGCTTTCACCAGTTGGCTAACTTTACCCATATCGGCACGACCCTGAACCTGTGGTTTCAGTACGCCCATCAGTTTGCCCATGTCCTGCATGCTGGCAGCACCGGTAGCAGCAATAGCCTCATCCAGCAGAGCGGCGACTTCGTCGTCGGTCAGCGGTTGTGGCATGAACTCTTCCAGAACTGTGATTTCAGCAAGCTCTGCATCAGCAAGATCTTGGCGACCTGCTGCTTCATATTGAGCAACAGAATCACGGCGCTGTTTTACCATTTTGGTCAATACTGCCAGAATGTCGTCTTCGGAAAGAGTGATCTTTTCGTCAACTTCACGCTGTTTGATGGCAGCCATTACCAAGCGAATTGTGCCAAGACGAGGTTTGTCTTTGGCTTTCATCGCTGCTTTTTGTTCGTCTTTAAGACGCTCAATCAGGGTCATAACACGTTCCTTCTGTTAATCAGCAGATTAGTACAGACGAACGCGACGCGCGTTTTCGCGAGCCAATTTCTTCAGGTGACGCTTAACTGCCGCTGCTTTCGCACGCTTACGTACAGTAGTAGGCTTTTCGAAGTGCTCACGACGACGTACTTCAGAAAGGATACCTGCTTTTTCGCAAGAGCGCTTGAAACGACGTAGTGCTACGTCAAACGGTTCGTTTTCACGTACTTTGATTACTGGCATGTAATACTCACCTCAGAGTGATTCGGTTAATGCTGACGTTCAATAAAGTGTCAGCTGATTAAAAATGGTGCGAAATTCTAATCTGATCTGGGGGCATTTGTAAAGCATTCTGCAACCCCGAACTGGTTAATTTCTGTCAAGGGCGGTAGTATGGCCCCCAATTACCATAAGTATAGAGGTTGTTATGCGTATACTGGGCATCGAAACCTCCTGTGACGAAACAGGTGTGGCTATTTTCGATGATGAAAAAGGCCTATTGGCACACGAACTTTACAGCCAGGTAAAACTGCATGCCGACTACGGTGGTGTCGTGCCTGAACTGGCCTCGCGTGACCATGTAAAGAAGACGATTCCGCTCATCAAGGAAGCGCTTAACAATGCCGGCTTGACGCCTGAGGATTTGGACGGTGTGGCATACACCGCAGGACCTGGCCTAGTCGGCGCACTGTTAGTGGGAGCGACCATTGGCCGCAGCCTGGCCTACGCCTGGGATTTACCGGCTGTTGCGGTACACCACATGGAAGGCCATTTGCTGGCACCGATGCTGGAAGATAACCCGCCTGAGTTTCCGTTTGTGGCACTGCTGGTCTCTGGCGGCCACACCATGATGGTAGAAGTGAAGGGCATTGGCGAATACCAAATATTGGGTGAATCGATTGACGATGCAGCCGGTGAAGCGTTTGATAAAACCGCCAAGCTAATGGGGCTGGATTATCCGGGGGGCCCATTGCTGTCGCGTTTGGCTGACAAAGGGACCGCAGGACGCTTTACCTTCCCGCGCCCGATGACTGACCGCCCTGGTCTGGACTTTAGCTTTTCTGGCCTCAAGACGTTTGCGGCCAATACCATCCGTGCTAACGATGATGACGAGCAGACCCGTGCCGATATTGCCTATGCGTTCCAGGAAGCGGTTGTTGATACCCTGGCCATCAAATGTAAGCGCGCCCTCAAGCAGACAGGCTTCAAACGCCTGGTGATTGCCGGTGGTGTGAGTGCCAACAAGCACTTGCGTGAGCAGTTGGAGACCATGATGGCGAAGATGGGCGGCGAAGTGTTCTACCCACGTACCGAGTTCTGTACCGATAACGGTGCGATGATTGCTTTTGCCGGCATGCAACGCCTGAAAAACCAAGAAACGATGGACTTGGGCGTAAAAGCGTACCCGCGTTGGCCTATCGATCAGCTAAAGCCGATCAAAGACGCGTAAGCCTTTATGCCTTGGTAACTTTATGCCTTGGTAAAAGGTTTTGAGGTGAGATGATAAAGCAACCCCGTGACAGGCTGGAAATCAGTCTTGTGGCGGGGTTGTTTTGTTTCTGCGCTGGAATTTATTCCAGATCTTGCTCTCCTCGCCCTCGAGCAGGCGGCGGACATTGTCGTGATGGCGAAAGACGATCAGGCACGAGAGCATAGCAACCGGCATGGTGTATTCCGGTTTAACCCACCAAGTAAATAGCGGTGCAGCCAGAGCGGTGACCATCGAGCCCAGTGAGGAATAGCCGGTAACCAAAACCGTTAGTAGCCATGTGCTGATCAACAAGCCACTGAGATCCCAGCCGATAGGAGCCAGAGCTCCCAGTGCGGTTGCGACGCCTTTGCCGCCACGAAAATGGAAGAATATCGGGTAGATATGGCCAAGGCAGGCGGCGATGCCGATGAACCCCAGCATGAAGGGGTTGATGCCGATAAAATAGCTCAGCCAGACCGGCAGCATACCTTTGAGGATATCGCAGACCAAGACGCTGGCTGCAGCACCACGACCACCGAGGCGTAAAACATTGGTGGCACCGGGGTTGCCCGAGCCGTTTTCACGAGGATCAGGCAGGCCGTACAAGCGGCAGATCAAGACCGCACTGGATATAGAACCCAGTAGGTAGGCACCGATGATGATCATGAGTACAAGTGGTGTCATGCAAGATCCTGTAGCTAGTGGCTATGCGCCGCTGATTTTATCTATCGTCAGCCATGCTGCATGGGCTGGCATATGGTATAGTGCTCACCCGAAGCCATATAGGCAATACGATGATCATATAAATCAAGATCATAGTATATAGACGATTACGACCTGATAATACGCGTTTTTGCTCAAATTAGGTATCCGACCTCTAACATTATTAGCGATTGAACATGGATTCAGTATTTATCGAACATCTTGAAGTCATCGCCACTATTGGTGTGTATGACTGGGAACAGGAAATCAAGCAAAAATTGGTGCTTGATTTGGAAATGGCGCACGATAATCGTCCTGCCGCACAAAGCGATGATGTCGCTTATGCTCTGGACTATGCCGCGGTAAGTGATGCGGTGACACAGCACATTCAAAATGGCCGTTTCTTACTGGTGGAGCGAGTTGCCGAGGAAATCGCTAACTTGATCATGACCCAATTCTCCGTGCCGTGGATCAAGGTGCGTGTGACCAAGCCGGGTGCGGTGGCCAATGCCCGCGGTGTAGGGGTGGTGATCGAGCGAGGAAGCAAGTGACCACTGTCTATATCAGCTTAGGCTCCAATATTGACCGCGAACGTTATTTGCAGGCCGGTTTGGTGGGGTTGAGCAAGCTGGGGACGGGGATGCAGGTATCGACCGTTTACGAAGCCGAGCCGGTGGGTTTTAGCGGGCCAAACTTTTACAACTGTGTCGCTGTCATCGAAACGTCTTTGTCATTGGATATGCTGTTGCAAGCGCTGAAGCAGCTAGAGTTGCAACATGGCCGCTCGCCCGATGCGGCCAAAAACCAAAGTCGTACCTTGGATCTGGATATTCTCCTTTTCGGAGATACTGTGCAGAGCACCAACCCGGTTCTACCGCGTAACGATATTTTCAAGTTTGCCTTCGTGTTGCAGCCTTTGATGGAGCTGTGCCCCCACCGGGTGATCCCGGGTGATGGCCGTACAGTCGCCGAGCTTTGGCATGATTCTCGTTTTGAACAGGCGCTTTGGCCTGTTGAATATCATTTTGTCGTTTAGGGATTGTTATGAGTTATTTTGAAGCCTTTGTGCTGGCCCTGATTCAGGGTTTAACCGAGTTTTTGCCAATTTCGAGCTCGGCCCATTTGATTTTGCCATCGGCCATTTTGGGCTGGGACGATCAGGGCTTGGCATTTGATGTGGCTGTGCATGTAGGTACCCTGGCTGCGGTGATCTGGTATTTCCGCAAGGAAGTGGTTGCGCTGTTGTCGGCGTGGATCAGCTCAATTTTCAAAAAAGAGCACAGTGCCGAGTCCAAGCTTGCTTGGATGATCGTACTGGCGACGATCCCGGCCTGTATCTTCGGCCTGTTCATGAAAGACATTATCGAGATTTACCTGCGCTCGGCGTGGGTGATTGCCTGTACCACTATCTTCTTTGGCTTGTTGCTATGGTGGGTGGATGTGCGTGCAACGCAAAAAGATGATGAATACCAGGCTGACTGGAAGCGCTCATTGTTTATCGGTCTGGCTCAGGCTGCGGCGATGATCCCTGGTACCTCTCGTTCTGGTGCAACCATGACGGCAGCACTATACCTTGGCTTTACCCGTGAAGCGGCAGCGCGCTTCTCGTTCCTGATGTCTATCCCTATCATCCTGCTTGCCGGTGGTTACTTGAGCATGAAGATGGTGGTGAGCGGTGCGCCGATCCAGCTTGATGCTTTGCTGATTGGTATTGTGGTCTCGTTTGTCAGTGCGTATGCGTGTATCCATGCCTTCCTTAAGCTGGTAACCCGCCTGGGCATGTTCCCGTTTGTGGTATACCGCCTATTGCTGGGTGCCGGTTTGATCGCTTTTCTTTTGACTCAGTAATGCCACAGCAATTTTGCAGTGATACGAAAAGCCCGGCTTCAAGCCGGGCTTTTTATTGTTCATCAAGTTTTTCACCAAGGAGATAACCAGATGCTGATTAGCGTAGCTCGACCAGCGCGGCTTTGACAGCCTCTGCACGGCGCAGCGCAAGTTGCTCCTTGATCTCTTTCCCTTTGAAACCGGCTTCGACAATCGGCTTTACTTCAACAGCTTGAGCGGCGGCAAAAGCGCCTTCAAAGATATCGGCTTGTGGGTAGGGATCATTCTCAAACCCGGTCCGGCCCCTTACATCAGCCCGGCAACAAGTGGCCAGTTGGGCGACCCGCTCAGGTTTACGCCAGGCATCAATTTGATCGAAGATATTGATGAACGTACTCGGGCGCAGCTCAGCAGCAAAATGCAACTTGGTGTGCTGGGCGCAGACCATCAGGGCAATATCGCGGTACTCGTTCGGGACCCGCAGGCGCTGGCAGAGGCCACGAATGGCATCAAGCCCAGTGTGGCAGTGCATTTTATGGCTGGGTAGCTCTTCTTTCGGGGTCAGGGCTTTGCCAAGGTCATGGACTTGGGCGGCAAAACGGATCACCTTTGATGTGCTGAGGTTGGCTGCCTGCTCGGCAACCAGCAGGGTATGGATACCGCAGTCGATTTCAGGGTGCCATTTCTCTGGCTGGGGAACACCAAACAAGGCATGGATTTCCGGCATGATCACCGCAAGGGCACCACATTGGCGCAAAACCTTGAGAAACACTTCAGGGTTATCAGATTGCAGCGACTTTTCCCACTCGATCCAGACCCGCTCTGGGGTTAGTGCAGACAACTCACCGGCTACTACCATATCTTGCATCAGCGCCATGGTTTCGGCTGCAACGGTAAAGCCAAGATGGGCAAAACGGGCGGCAAAGCGCGCAACGCGCAGGACGCGGAGCGGATCTTCGACAAAAGCGGGGGAGACATGGCGCAACTGGCGTAACTCCAGATCGCGCTGGCCCTGGTAAGGGTCTATCAGGCTGCCGTCTTCGGCCTGGGCAATGGCATTGATGGTCAGGTCCCGGCGCATTAAATCCTGCTCTAGGGTGACATCCGGTGCAGAATAGCAGGTAAAGCCGGTATAGCCTTGGCCAGATTTTCGTTCGGTACGGGCGAGGGCGTATTCTTGTTTGGTCTTGGGGTGGAGGAACACCGGGAAGTCGCTGCCGACCTGGCTATAGCCTTGATCCAGCATTTGCTCGGGAGTCGCACCAACCACGACCCAGTCTTTGTCTTTCACCGGCAGCTCAAGTAGGGCGTCTCGAACAGCCCCGCCAACTAAATACGTTTGCACTGATTTATCCTTTTTTGCTCTGACTGCAGACTGTTATTGGTCGAGTATACCAAACCTTAGTTGCACTCACGAATGGCTTGCGGCAGGTCGGGCTTTAGAGGCAAAACCCTTGTCAGGCCTTATCTGAAGGGCTATACATTCAGTTAAGGGACAGGTAACGTAGGGGGCTTCCCCTTCCAGGCCGACAATAAGAGATCAAAAGGCATGTACAAGGACTTTTTTGGGATCACCGAATCACCATTTTCTATTGTGCCCAGCGCGCGCTTTCTTTATCTGAGTGAGCGACACCGCGAAGCACTGACCCACATGTTGTCTAGCCTCAATGGAGGGGGCGGTTTCGGGTTGTTGACCGGCGAGGTGGGTACCGGTAAGACAACGGTTTTGCGCGCGTTGGTATCGCGTTTGCCCCAGGAAACTCAGGTGGCGGTCATCATGAACCCGTCACTCTCGACGCGTGAGCTGTTAGCCAGCTTGTGCGATGAGCTGAGTATTGATTATACCGATGAGGCAACCATTAAAACCCTGACTGATGGTATCTACCAGCATTTGCTGGCCAACCACCGCGAGGGGCGCCAGACCTTACTACTCATTGATGAAGCCCAGCATCTGCTGCCCGAAGTGCTAGAGCAGTTGCGGCTGCTGACCAATCTTGAAACTGACAGCGTCAAACTACTCAAGGTGGTGCTGGTTGGCCAACCGGAGCTGCAGCAATTACTGCAGCAAGACAGGTTACGTCAGTTAGCCCAGCGGATCACCTCCCGCTACCATTTGCTTCCGCTGACAGAAGATGAAGTGCGGGAATATATCCACTACCGCCTGCAGGCGGTGGATTGTCTGCATGAGGTGTTTGCCCCAGCCCAGACCAAGCAAATTGCCAAGGCAACCGGTGGGATCCCGAGGCTTATCAACCTGGTGTGTGATAAATCGATGCAACTGGCCCACCAACAGTCGACCCACTTGCTCAATAAAGAGTTGGTTGAGCGGGCGTGCAGTGATGTCCTGAGCTGGCAGTTGCCGCAATATACCGTTCCCGGCAATTCTGAGGCACCAACAGCGTCACGCAAGCCTCTGGCAGTTGCCTTGGCTGCCGGTATTATCACTGCTGTTGGCTTAGGCTACTGGTCTGGTATTTTATCGCAACCTAGCAGCCCGTCTTTGCCGGTTGAACCTAATGCTGCGGTGCAACCCCCTGCTGCAGTCACAGCTTCCGTTCAAGAGCCGGTGACAGCGAGCGAGCCTACCGCTTCTCAATCGATATTGGCACAGCCGGCTACCAAGGCCGTGCAGACAACCCCTCAGCAGCCAATGCTTCCACAGGTTAGCCCGCAGCGCCTATCTCCCCAGGAGATGTGGCAGCAGGTGATCACCCAAGCCAGCTCTGAACGTTTGGCGATGCAGACCCTATACAAACTCTGGGGGTATAGCACCCAACTCAACCAGGCCAATTGTGAGTCCGGAAGCCGTGTTCAGTTAAGTTGCTTTAACGGTACGGGGTCACTGGAGCAACTGGCACTGATCAATCGCCCTGCGATTGTTGAGCTCCGCGAGCCGAGTGGGGAGAGCTATTTTGCGACCTTGTATGCGATTGGCCAAGACCGAGTTGAGTTGCTATTGGCAGGGCAGCGCTTTGCTGTTGGTGCCCAGTGGCTGACACAGCGCTGGAATGGTGAATACACCTTACTGTGGCGACCGCCGTTGGGAGACAAAACAGCGATCCGTTATGGCCAGCAGGGCCCAAGGGTTCAATGGCTAGACCGTCAACTCAGCCAGTTACTGGGTGTGATGCCTGAGAACCAGGATACCTTCGAGCAAGCCCTGCTCAACAAACTGCGTCGCTTCCAGCGAGCACAAGATTTATCGGTGGATGGGATTGCCGGGCCTCGCACCTTAATGGTGATTGATTCAGCCTTGAATTTACCGGGCCCGACCCTGCAACCGGAGAAAAGTTAATGTCGAAGTTATTATCTGCCCTAGCGCAGTCGGATGCCCAGCGTGAACCAGCAACGCTGCCTTCTGGCGCGGCATACCGCACAGGGCCCGCCCCCAAGCAGGCTAATCCTTGGTTGCTACCGGGTGTCGGCTTTGCCCTGCCGGTGATAGGGATGTTGGGATACTTGTTTTTCCAGCAACAACAAGCGGCAATGGCACCGCAGCCATATACCGCGGAGCCTCAGGTTGCTGCACCTGAGGCAACAGTACAACAGGTATCCACACCAGCACTTGATATTTTGCCTGAAGAGGTGCCTGCACCAGTGCTTGACGTCGCAGCGACTGTCATACCGCAATATCCGCAAGGTATTGAGCGATTAGATTACCCACAGTTTTATGCCGAGCCTCTCCCTCGCCAAGCGGGACAACCGTACCGGGTGAGTTACACCCAAACATCATCGGTACCCGTTCAAGCCGCCAGTGAGCTTAATGGTTGGGATAGCGACCCCGTTCCGTTACCTTCCTCGGCTGATCCGTCACTCAACCGTTCGCCTGCGAACGCCGTAGATGACAGTTGGGATCTGGAGGCGCTGGATTACTCTGAGCTATCGCCACAGTTGGCAAGTCAATTAAAGGCTGCGATTGCGGCAACCGGTGATGGGGAAACTCTGCCGCAATTGTTGCAGGAAGAGCGCTTACCGCCTATGCCTGAGCCTGAGGCTCCGCTTAAAACGGTTAATGTCGGTGATCTGCCGGCATCCGTACAAGATAGGATCCCACACCTGAATTTCCAGACCCATATTTACTCTTCTTCGGCAGATAGCCGCTGGGTCAAGGTCAATGGCAGTGAGGCTTACGAAGGAGATGAGATAGCGCCGGGCGTGGTACTGCGGCGGATTGATCCGCGTGAGGTGGTGTTCGACTTTGAGTCTTACTTGATAGCGATGCCAGCGTTGTCGGAGTGGTAATCTGGCCCGCAAGAAGTAATAAAAAAGGCAGCCTAGCTGCCTTTTTTGATCCTGCCTTATATCTACCTAAGAGGTTATGCCCAGCCGTTGTTGCGCTTGCGGCGGCGTGGGATAAGGTGAGGAAGAACCAGGCCGAATAGCAGGCCACCACCGGCAACCATACCGCCGTAAGTGAACCAGCGCATTAGCAGGTCATCTTTCTGGGTATCAAGACGGGCGCGCAGTTCGCGGATCTCTGCCTGTGAGCTCATTAGCTGCTCGTTAAGCTGGCCGTTCTGGGTTTCCAGATCCGTAATTTGTTCGTTGCGAAGCTTCAGCGAGTTCTGCAGGCTAGCGGTTTTCTCGTCGCCCGACTCCAGTGCTTCTTCCAACTGGGACTTCACTTCAGTCAGCTCTTTTTCTAGTGCAGGGAAGCGTACTTTCAGGCCTACTTGGGTCGAAACGAAATCTGAGTTAACCCAGCCGGTACGGCCGCGGTTATCACGGATTTTACTAAAACCTGTGCTACTGTTGGTTTCGAGTAGATCGACTTTGGTACCGGCATTCACGCTACCCATGATACGGTATTGCGTACTTGGGCCGTTGTGCATGTAGGTAAATAGGTTGTCGGAGATATACCGAGTTTGTTGGGCCTGTGCAGGCATGGTCGCCATGGCACAAGCGAATAATAGTAAGCTGATTAGCTGCTTCACAATTTGATTCCTTGGGGGAGAGCCTGTTTTTCTCTAAGAGAGGAAGTCTAAGAATTTTGTGCGTTGGGTGCAAGAAAAGAGGGAGGCATAGCCTCCCTCTTTTGATCTTGAGCCCGCTTTGACGGTGTTTAACTAAACACAGCTTGCATTACGTAGTAGAAAATGACTGCAAGCAAGGCGCCAGCTGGCAGGGTAACAACCCAAGAGGCAACGATATTACGGACCACACCCAGGTTCAGTGCTGCGATACCACGGGCAAAGGCAACACCAATGACACCACCGACTAATGTTTGGGTGGTTGAAATAGGAAGACCCGTACCCGATGCAAGTACAACGGTAGATGCAGTCGCTAGCTGGGCAGCAAAGCCACGGCTTGGTGTTAGTTCGGTAATACCGGTACCAACGGTGGCCATAACCTTGTGGCCCATTGTTGCTAGGCCGATAACGATACCGAAACCACCTAACGGTAAGATCCACCAAGCGATTTGACTCTTGGCAGTGATTTCACCCATGTTCTGAACGGTAGTGACAACGGCAGAAAGAGGACCGATAGCATTGGCTACATCGTTAGAGCCGTGGGCAAAGGCCATCGCACAAGCTGTAACCACCATCAGCAGGCTGAAAATACGCTCAACACCGGCATATCCATTGCTATCAACGGTCGAACCGTCGTCTGTGTATTTACGGTTAATATAAATGTAACCAAACACCATTACAATGAGGGACACAGCTACAGATGCCAGCCATGCTTCACCGCTCGAGAGGTGAAGGCCCACGTGTTTCAGACCCTTTTTGATGGTAACTAGAGCGATTACGATCGTGGTCATGAACATGTAGACAGGCACGAAGCGCTTAGCATTGATTACTGGGTTATCAGTATCGAAGATCAGGCGCTGGGCGCTGATGAAAATAGCATAAGCAAACAGCCCCGAGATCAACGGTGTGATAAGCCAGCTGCCGACGATGCCCTGAACAGAGCTCCAGTCAACAGCGTCAGTACCTACTGAAACACAGGCAAAACCGATGATGGCACCAATAATGGAGTGAGTAGTAGATACCGGCCAGCCCATGTAGGACGCAACCAGTAACCAAGTACCAGCAGCCAATAGGGCTGACATCATGCCGTACACCAATACTTCCGGGTTGGCAGCATATAGCGAGGTGTCGATAACCCCTTTGCGGATGGTATCTGTAACTTCACCACCTGCTAGGTAAGCACCTGCAAACTCGAAGATCATCGCAATGATGATTGCTTGTTTAACCGTCAGTGCTTTAGAACCGACCGAGGTACCCATGGCGTTGGCAACGTCGTTCGCACCAATACCAATAGCCATCAATAGACCAAAAAAAGCCGCCACCAAAATAAGAATGGTGCCGTAGTTAGCCAGGATTTCCATTGTAAAACCTTGTTTTTGTTACATTCTTTCGCTTATGAGCGCGATAGCATGATTTCAAGACGAGAGCCGACACGTTGTGCCTGGTCAGCGATAGCACCAACCCACTCGAGAATCTTGTAAAGGAACATGATATCCACCGGACTGAGTTGGTCTTCGATGGACATGAGCTGTTGGCGAAGCTTGATCTGCATGCTGTCGGTATCGTCTTCGATAACGTCAAGCTGGTTAATCATCTCAGCCACGAGCGTCACTTCTCTGCCTTTAAAGCCTGTTTCAAGAAGCTCGTCCAGTTCGTTGATGACACGGTTCGCCTGGTTGGCGGCGTCAAGGCAACGTTGAACGTAGGCGATAAAGTCAGGATACATTTCGGAAGGAATTTGAAGCTGGCGACCCAAGACGCGGCCCGCAATGTCTTTCGACAAGTTGGCAAGCTTATCTTGCTGGGTCAGTAGACCAAGCATGTCAGTACGATCGACTGGCATGAAAAGGCCACGAGGAAGCTTCAGACGGATTTCTCGCTTAAGCACATCCGCATCTTTTTCAAGCTGGGAGATCTGCTCGCGCAGGACAGCCGCCTGATCCCAATCACCCGCCTTACAGGCTTCGAAGAAAGGGACTAGCAATTCGCAACACTCATTTACACGGGTAACGTGACGTTGCAGGGGTTTGATCGGGGACTTAGCAAATAGCCCCATAATAGTATTTACTGGCATAGCCGAATAACCTAGAAAGTGCCTTAAATGGCTAATTCTTGAGCGATGGTCATTAAGGCGCGCATGGTAACGCATAAGTAAGTATAGGGGAACTAATTTCGATCAAGGTTTTGTTTATATTTCAGACTTGCCCCGGAGTGCAATTGCCAATATCCTTGGTTTGCCACTGTTTATAGGTAGAACTATGGAAACTGAGATAGAACTGAAGTTTTTCGTCTCACCAGAATTTTCGAGCCAGTTACTGAAAAAAATCGCTGAAGCGAAAGTTCTGCAGCAAAGTCGTCGCGAGTTAGGCAATGTCTACTTCGACACCCCAGACCAAATTCTTCGCCAGCACGATATCGGTCTTCGGATCCGTCGTTTTGATGATGTATTTGTCCAAACATTGAAGACCGCCGGCCGCGTGGTCGCCGGACTGCACCAGCGTCCGGAATACAATGCCGAAACCAACAGCACCGAGCCTGATCTTGCCCTGCATCCAGCTGATGCCTGGCCGGAAGGGTTTGATGTTGAGCTTACCCAGCAGCAACTTGCGCCGCTTTTCTCTACTGATTTCGTCCGCCAGCAATGGTTGGTTGCGATGCCCGATGGCAGTCAGGTCGAACTGGCCTTTGACCAAGGGGAAGTGAGTGCCAATGGTGACACGACGCCGATCTGTGAAGTTGAGCTGGAGTTAAAGTCAGGTCAAACTGATGCCTTGTTTACTTTGGCCCGTGAATTGTGCGCCGATGGTGGCATGCGCCTCGGTAACTTGAGCAAAGCCGCAAGAGGCTACCGTTTGGCGGCAGGTTACCAGGGCGATGAAGTGACCCAACTCGAGCCTGTCAAACTCGACGGTAATGAGTCGGTTGAAACGGTGTTTGTCAAAACCCTTGAACACGCACTGGGTCATTGGCATTACCATGAGCAAATCTTTGCTGAGCGCCAAGAGCCAAAGGCATTGGTTCAAATCCAGCAAGCATTGGGCTTGATTCGCCAAACCCTCGTCACTTTTGGCGGTATGATCCCGCGTCGGGCCAGTGCCCTATTGCGCCAGGAACTGCAGTGGCTAGAAGGAGAGTTGGACTGGCTGGGTGATTCAGAAGGCTTGGAGTATTTGCTGGCTGAAAAAGGCCATGCACTGAAAAAGCTAAATGCCCGCAAGCAATTGGTCAAGCAACTCGAGGTTGTTCAAGCGGAACTACCAGACGACAACGACATGTTGCTCCTGCTCAGCTCGGCACGTTACTGCGGTTTGCTACTTAACTTGAGCCGTTGGATCTTAAGCCGTGGCTGGCAGCCGTTCCTCGATGATAAGTCCCGCGCCCGCTTGGCCGAGCCGGTTAAAGGGTTTGCCGATAATATGCTGGCACGGTCGTGGCAGGAGTTGCTTGATGTCTTTCCGGCTGAGCGGCAGCTTAACCGGGTTGACTATCTCGACCAGCAGCCGCGCTTGATCCGCAATTTGATGAGTGGCTTGAGCTTTGCCTCCTTATACGAAGAGGAAAAGCGAATGGCTTTTCGCATGCCGTGGCTCGATCTGCAGCAGGGAATTGAGGATCTTCGCCACCTTGAACCTATCCGCCAGTTGTTGGGTGAACAGGAAGACGAAGAGGATCGCAGCCAGATTGAAAAATGGCTCCAGCGCAAAGAGGAGTCGTTGATCCATGCGATGGATCAGACCCGCCAGATGGGTATCGAGCTCATGCCATACTGGCCTTAACAGGCGCGATTCTTTAGTGAAAACACCCGGCGAATGCCGGGTGTTTTGTTATGGACTATTCGTTGTGATTGCTCTTTTCCAGCTTTTTTTCAATGGTTTCAAGGCGCTCGATTAATTGCTGTTGGTTGGCTAGCATCATTTGCCACTCTCGTTCGTGACGGGCATCATCCTGCTCTTTTTTCTGCTCCGGATCGGAGATGATGGAACTCACCAGACCGGCCACCATACCAAACAAACCAACCCCACAGACAATAATGACCGCAGCTAGCATTTTACCAAGCACTGTCACCGGGTAGTGGTCACCATATCCGACAGTGGAAATGGTGACGAATACCCACCACAGGGCATCACTGGCATCTTTGATATTGGACTCAGGGACTTTACCCTCAAGAATCAGCATCAGGGCCGAGCCAACCGAGACCAACACGGTTAATAGCAGGAAGATACTGGCAACGGTTGCTTCGCGGCGGTTGCTACGAATCTGGTTAAGCACGTGTTGGCTTGAGCGGATCAGTCGGATCACCCGGAAGATTTGCAGTAGGCGGGCGAAACGAATTTGCTCGATGATCGGGATACTAGCGATAAAGTCGATCCAATGGGTTTTGAGGTAGGTGGTTTTATCCTTGCTACGGCAAAAATCCGCTAGCAGTTGGCACCAGAATACCAAGCAGATAAAGGTATCGATGCCGAGCAGCAACAAGTAGCCATTACTCTCTTTGGGCAAGAAGATCATGGTCGTCACTATGGTCAGTGATAGAAACGACAATACCAATGACATCAAGCTCATCGGGTTGAGTTCATATTTGACGGGGTCGATCTTTTTCATCATTAAATTTTTGTACTGCGCAGCCGATAGATAGAATGAGATGTATTGTTTCGGTGCGAAAAATAAATAGATTTCTAGGCACCGACTTCCCTACACCCTGTGCAGAATTGACCACCTTACTTGGGAGCTGATTCTGCGTAGGAGTATCAAGCATATATGGAGATACCACATGACCAAAATGGTTTTCAAGCCTTGGGAGAAAGGGCTGACAAATATCCGGTTGATCCCCAAACTGCTCTTGCTAATGGTGTTTAGTACCATTTTGTTGGTCGGCAAGCAGCTTTGGGATGCCAGCACTTTCTACCAATCGGTAGTGGATATCCAACAAGACAGGGCGCAAGAACAAGCGCAAGCCACTGCGGCTGTCATTCAAGCCCTGCCATCGGCTAGCCAGCAAGATATAGTACTGGTTGAGCAAGTAGTTGCCGCACAGGCGGCTGCCATGAACAGCGGCGCCTATGTCTATTTGGTCGAGCGGGGAAGCAACAAGGTAATAGGCCACCCAAGTGTCCATGCATTGTCTGAGTTGCACGGAGAGATAGACAGCCAGGGTAGCCTCAACCGTGCCTTGCAGCAGTTAAATGGGCAAGCCAGCCTGATTTTTTCTGATCAATCACGTTTTGAATATGCGGTTGAATTGCCGCGTTTGAACTGGGTGGTGGTGGCCTCGCAGCCAGCCTCGGAAGCTGACGCTTATTACCAGCAGTATCTGGTTCAGGTGGCGTGGCAAACGGCTTTGATGATCATTGCCTTTGTAGTGATTTTGCTGGGGGGATCCCATGTCATGCTGCGTCAGACCCGATACCTGGCTGATAGCATTAAGCGACTGGCTGCCCGGGACCTGACCCAGCCGATAGTGATGGAGTGCCGTGATGAATACGGTGACTTGGCCAAAGAATTGGAAAAGACCCGCCTTCAGTTGCGTGAAGTGATTTGTAACCAGCGCGATGCCGCCGGTGAGCTATCAGGCTTGGCTGAAGTGATGTCGATTAGCATGATTGAAACCAAGGAGTCGGCGAAGGAAGAATTCAATGAAATCGACCAGTTGGCATCGGCGATGAGTGAAATGACCTCGACGGTGCAGACCGTGGCTGAGCATGCCCGTGAGGCCTCGAGTGCAACGGAGGGGACATCGGGACAGGCTGTCCAGGGGCAGCAGTTCGTATCCCAGACTATCGGTACTATCAACCAGTTGTCACAGGATATTAGCCAGTCAGCCAATGCAGTGAATCAGGTCGAAGAGCGTGTTGATCAAATCGGCACTGTCATTGTCACAATCCAGAGTATCTCAGAGCAAACCAACCTGCTGGCGCTGAATGCAGCAATTGAAGCTGCTCGTGCCGGTGATGCAGGACGTGGCTTTGCCGTAGTGGCAGACGAGGTACGTAACCTCGCCCAGCGCACCCAAACGGCAACGGTTGAAATCCAGGAAATGATTTCCCAGCTGCAAACCAGTGCCCAACAGGCAGTAGGTTTAATGGAACAAAGTGTGGTTGAAGCGGCCGAAGGGGTAGATTTGGTGACCAGTGCGGGTGGCGAGCTGGATAAAATCGTTGAGCAGGTCAGTTTGATCAATGATATGAACTTCCAGATCGCATCGGCAGCCGAGCAGCAGAGCGCGGTTGCTGACGAGATGAACCAGAACCTGACTAACGTTCGCGAACTGGTGGAAGCGTCGGTCGTGGTGGTGACCGAACTGTCGGAGACCTCGGATGCAATGCAAAATCATGCCACTGAATTGGAAAAGAAAATCCAAGCCTTCAGTGTATAAATAAATACACTTTTGCTATCAAATCAACGCCCGCCTCGCGCGGGCGTTGTGCTATCGTAAGGACAATCAATACCCGGCCAGCCAGTATGGTTTTGGTAAAATGTGTTGGGTAGGTAAGACAACGGTATTTGAAAAGGAACCCCTATGACTGTGCAGGATCGCTTCCAAACCGCAATGGACAAGGCGTGGGATAAAGTTAGCAGCGCCCAACCAGAGGCAATAGCTGATTGGCCTCAGGAGAAGCTTGGCGAACTCAAGCAGGCATTGGCCTACAGTGATTTTATTACCGCCTCGATAGCCCGAGATGCGGCCTTATTGCCGTGGTTAGCCTTGCATTTGGACGACCCTGAACGGGCAGAAAACTATCGCTCCGATTTGGCTGACGCATTGGCAGCAGTGAATGATGAAACGGGCATGATGCGGGTGCTGCGTCAGTTCCGCCGCCGTGAGATGGTTTGGATTGCCTGGCGGGACTTTGTCGGCCATAACAGCCTGGATTTGAGCCTTGGCCACCTTTCTATGCTGGCCGAAGCGATGATCATGGAAGCCTACAACTGGCTTTATGCACAATGCTGCAAGGAGTGGGGCACACCGATGAACAGTTGTGGTGAAGCCCAGCCTATGCTGATCCTCGGGATGGGTAAGCTCGGGGGAGGCGAGCTCAATTTCTCGTCCGATATCGATTTGATCTTTACCTACCCGGAAAATGGCGAAACCCAAGGTGGGCGCCGTAGCCTGGCCAATGCCCAGTTCTTTACCCGCTTGGGGCAGCGTTTGATCAAAGCCCTTGACCAGCAGACTTTCGATGGTTTCTGCTACCGGGTCGATATGCGCTTGCGCCCGTTTGGTGATAGTGGCCCGTTAGTCATGAGCTATGCTGCACTGGAAGATTACTACCAGGAGCAAGGCCGTGACTGGGAGCGTTACGCCATAATCAAAGCGCGGGTCATGGGCAAGGAGAGTTTCTCCCAGTACCAGGAGTTGCGCCAGATGCTGCGGCCGTTTGTGTTCCGCCGCTATATTGATTTCAGCGCCATACAGTCATTGCGCCGGATGAAGGCGATGATCAGTAGCGAAGTGCGCCGCCGAGGCCTCACCAACAATATCAAACTCGGTCCGGGCGGGATCCGCGAAGTGGAGTTTATCGCCCAGTCTTTCCAGTTGATCCGTGGTGGCCGCACGCCTGAATTACGCGGGCGTGGCTTGCGTGAGACCCTGCAGGCAATTCGGGCTCAGGGTTTATTGCCTTGCCAGCAAGTCGATGATCTCGAGCAGGGCTATGCGTTCTTGCGCAAGTTGGAAAACCTTTTGCAGGCTATTGATGACAAGCAGACCCAGACATTGCCGGATAAACCGCTCGACCAGTGCCGCTTGGCATTGGCGATGGGTTTTGATAATTGGGCTGGGTTAGAGCAGGCGGTTGGCTGCAATATGGCAGCAATCCACGCAGTGTTCGATGACATCATCGGCAGTGATGAGGAAGAGCCGCAAAGTGAAGCCACGGCCCAGTTCCATGAAATGTGGGCGATGATAAAAGATCCAGAGGTAGTGACAGCGATCCTTGCCGAGCTCAATGCGCCTGAAGCAGAGAGTCAACTTTCTGTACTGAGCAATATGAAGGCTGAGCTATCGAAACGTACGCTTGGGCCCCGTGGCCGCGAAGTCCTCGCCAAGTTGATGCCTGCAGTGTTGATGCTAATAGTGACCCGGGACGATGCTCCAGCCGTATTGGAGCGGGTCAGTAAACTGATTGTCCGTATTGCAACCCGAACCACTTACCTCGAGCTGCTCAGTGAGCATCCGGCGGCACTTGAGCAACTGGTGCGTCTATGTGCGGCTAGTCCAATGGTCGCCACCCAGTTGGCCCAATACCCGATCCTGCTCGATGAGCTGCTTGATCCCCAACATCTCTACAACCCGACCCCGCTTGAACACTACGGTGACGAGCTACGCGAATTCCTTGCCCGTATTCCTGAAGAGGATATGGAGCAGCAGATGGAGGCTATTCGCCAGTTCAAGCAGACCCAATTGCTGCGTATCGCAGCGGCAGATATAGCTGGCGCATTGCCTTTGATGAAGGTCAGTGATCATCTGACGTATCTTTCCGAAGCCATTGTTGCTGCCGTAGTTAACCAGGCCTGGCTGCAAATGGTGGAAAAATACGGTGAGCCGACGCATTTGCTTGAGCGAAGCGGGCGAGGCTTCGCGGTGTTGGGCTATGGCAAGGTCGGTGGTTGGGAGCTGGGCTACAGTTCCGATTTGGACTTGGTCTTCCTCCATGACTGCCCAGATAATGTCTACACCAATGGCCGCAAAGAGATAGACGGCAGGCAGTTCTACCTAAGGTTGGCACAGCGAATTGTTCATTTATTCTCAACCCGTACCGCCTCGGGCGTGTTGTATGAAGTGGATGTTCGGCTAAGGCCATCAGGGGCTTCGGGGCTGCTGGTCAGTACTATGGAGGCTTTCGCCGATTACCAGCAAAAAGAAGCCTGGACTTGGGAGCATCAGGCGTTGGTCAGGGCAAGAATGATTTATGGGGATGCTCCGCTCCAGCAAGCGTTTGCCAATGTAAGGCAATCTATCCTGATGTCCAGCCGGGAGGCTGCCCCCTTGCGTCAGGAAGTGGTTGATATGCGCCACAAGATGCGTGAGCACCTCGGCAGCAAGAAGGCGGGAATGTTCGGTCTCAAGCAGGACAAAGGTGGGATCACGGATATCGAGTTTTTAGCCCAGTACTTGGTTTTGCAGCACGCGGCTGAAGAAAAGGCCCTAACCCGTTGGTCTGATAATGTCCGCTTGTTCGATACCATGGCCGATTACGATATCTTGGCACCGGAACAAGCGATGCAGCTTAAGCAGGCCTATTGTGTGATGCGGGATGAAATACACCGCTTGAGCTTGCTGGGCTTACCGGCCTATGTGGAAGAAGGGCGTTTTGCAGATGAGCGCCAATGTGTCCAAACGATCTGGCAATCATTGCTAGAGCCTAACACGTAATATTGAACACAAGGGCGAGGCTTTTTCTCGCTCTTTGTGGTTGAATCATCGTTGAAATCCCCCGAGCAGATGCATGCTAATTTGGCTTTGTGTTAATATTTGGGGGTTATCACAATCCCGGAGAAAAAAATGAAACTGACTCTTCCTGATTATGATCAAGCAGGCGTGCTGGTCGTGGGTGATGTCATGCTAGATCGCTACTGGTATGGGCCGACAGGCCGTATTTCCCCTGAAGCCCCCGTCCCTGTAGTAAAAGTCGATCAGGTAGAGGAGCGTCCGGGTGGTGCGGCCAACGTGGCCATGAATATCGCAGCGCTGGGCGGGCATGCCCGTTTGGTGGGCTTAACTGGCATTGATGAACCTGCCCGTGCATTGTCGGAAAAGCTATCGTCATTGGATGTGCGCTGTGACTTTGTGACTTTGCCGGACTATCCAACCATCACCAAACTGCGGGTGATGAGCCGCGGTCAGCAGATGATCCGTTTGGATTTTGAGGAAGGTTTCCACAACGTGCCGGCGGATGTGATTTTACCCCGCATGGAACAGGCACTGACATCGAGCAAAGTGGTTGTGCTATCGGATTATGCCAAGGGAGCCCTTGAGCATGTCCAGGCGATGATCCAGTTGGCACGTAAGTCTGGTATTGCAGTGATGGTTGACCCGAAAGGGGCGGACTTTGAACGCTACCGTGGGGCAACGCTGCTAACGCCAAACCTATCAGAGTTTGAAGCGGTAGCGGGCAAAGCCCTGTCTGAAGAGGATTTGGTGGCAAAAGGCTTGGCATTGATTGAGCGTTTTGAGCTTGAAGCCCTGTTGGTGACCCGCAGTGAGCACGGTATGACCCTGCTGCAAAAAGGCCAGGAGCCGCTGCATATGCCGACCCAGGCCAAAGAGGTCTATGATGTGACCGGTGCTGGTGATACGGTGATTTCGGTACTGGCGGCCTCGCTGGCGGCGGGCAAGTCACTGTCCGATTCTTGCAAACTGGCCAATGCGGCAGCCGGTGTTGTAGTGGGTAAGTTGGGTACCTCGACCTTGTCTACCATTGAACTGACGGAAGCGATTCACGGCAGCCAGGACAGCGGTTTTGGTGTGATCAGTGAAGCGCAGCTTAAGCAAGCGGTCAAAGCGGCCCGTGCCCGTGGCGAGAAAGTGGTGATGACCAATGGTTGTTTCGATATCTTGCATGCCGGCCATGTCGCTTATCTCAATGAAGCCGCTAAACTGGGTGATCGCTTGATTGTTGCGGTGAACTCAGACAGCTCTGTTCAAGTGCTCAAAGGTCCAGGTCGCCCGGTGAACCCTGAAGACCGTCGTATGGCCGTGTTGGCAGGTTTGGGGGCCGTTGATTGGGTCGTGCCATTTAGCGAAGAAACCCCGCAGCGCCTGATCAGTGAGATCCTGCCGACGCTGTTGGTCAAGGGGGGCGATTACAAGCCGGAAGAAATTGCCGGCGGCCAGGAAGTGATTGCGGCTGGTGGTGAGGTTCGCGTGCTTAACTTCGAGGACGGCTGTTCGACAACCGAAATCATTGAAGCGATTAAAGGGGGAAGGGGCTAACAGGGCCTCTCCTTGGACTTAGCCTGAAAACCTCTCAATAAGAGCAGGGCTTTGGCTAGGCAAAGATACTAAAAAAGCGCCGTCATTGAGGGCGCTTTTTTTATATGGTTTGCTTAAGCTAGGTTGTGATTACTTCGCTTTTACCAGGCCTGCGTTAACGTCCAAGATATCTTGTTCGTTCAGTGAGCCAACGGCTTGTTTTAGCTGAAGCTGGCTGATGATGTAATCGTAGCGAGCATTTGCCAGCTGGCGGTTGGCATCATACAGACGGCGAGTCGCATCTAGTACATCAACAATGGTACGGGTACCCACATCGAAACCGGCTTCTGTCGCTTCAAGGGCTGACTGGGCAGAAACCACAGACTGCTGGTAAGCGCGTAGGGCACCGATAGAGGCATTGATGTTGTTGTAGAAAGCGCGGACGTCACGAACAACACTGCGGTAAGAGCCTTCCAGATCTTCGCTTGCTGCTACATAGCCGTATTGGGCCTGTTTGACTTCAGAGGTCACGCGGCCACCGGTGTAAACAGGAAGCGCAAGGTTGATACCGGCTGTTAGCGTACCGTCGTCCGTTGATGCAACTTTGTCATCGTAGTTATAACCAGCATTGAAAGACAGGGTTGGCAAATGGCCAGACTCTGCCAGGGCAATTTCGTCACGGGCGATGTCTTGGGAAATACGGGCAGTCAACAGGCTAAGGTTTTCTGTCTCAGCATCTGTGATCAAGCTTTCAACGCGTGATTGAGGCGCGCTGGCACTAAAGCGGCGGGTGTCCAGAACGCTTAGGTCCGTGTGGGCCTGGCCGGTGATTTCACGTAGGCCTTCGTAGCTGTTAGTCAGTGAGTTTTCTGCCAAAATTTCATCTGCTAGCACGCTATCGTACTGTGCCTGGGCATCATGAACATCGGTAATCGCTGATAGGCCAACTTCGAAACGTTGTTTGGTTTGTTCTAGCTGGCGACCCACTGCGGCTTTTTCGGCACGGACGAATTCTAGGTCATCCATTGCACGCAGCACGGCAAAATAGGCGTCAGAGACACGCAGGATCAGGCCTTGCTGAGAAGTAGCATAAAACGCATCACTCTGGCGTGCTACTTTCTCGCTGATATCTAGGTTTACCCAACTGGTACGGTTGTAGATCGACTGGTCTAGGGTAAGACCACCGTTGAAACCATCGGCATCACCATCCATACGAGCGATGTTGTAGCCAGCTGTTAGATTAATCTGTGGTAGCAATGCGCTTCGAGTAGAGTTAATCGCTTCGAACGCAGTGTCTTTATCGGCAGCCGCACGTAGCAGCTGAGGGTCATTTTGTTTTGCTTGTTGGTAGATTTCGGCGAGATCATCAGCCAGTGCAGTATGGCTAAGACCGCCAAGCGCAAAGCTAACAAAAAGCGGAAGCAATTTTTTCATGTATGCCTTTCCTGGTCCTGACAAAAATAAGAGCAAGGCTCCAGTTTAACCTATGTTTCCTTGCCTGAAACTGATCATTGAACAATTTACTTTATTTTACGATATTTTACTGGATTAAATGTGATTTTAAGCTTTTCGTGGCGAAAAGCGACTTAAAAAAAATCACAATAATTGTCATAAATGTTGAATTAAATCATTGCCGTTCCTTGGCGGGAATGGAATGATATATGCCTTCGTCGGCCGGAGGCCGTGTCAGAAAGGGCAAAAGGAATAAAAACATGGCAAAAACAGGTGCTAAGCAAGGCGGACCAGGACAGTTTTCTCGTGACGACGTCGAAGTTCTCGCCGAGGAGCCTTTGTACCGAGGTTTTTTCAGCATGGTGAAATACCGTTTTCGCCATCGCCTATTTGCGGGAGGCTGGAGTCAGCCATTGGACCGTGAAATGTTTGAGCGTGGCCATGCTGCGGCTATGTTGCCTTATGACCCCCATACTGATCAGGTTGTATTGGTTGAACAATTCCGGGTCGGTGCGATGGCTGCTGATTGCTCGCCATGGCAACTAGAGATAGTGGCTGGAATCATTGAGCCGGGTGAAAAGGCGGATGATGTTGTCCGCCGTGAATCAGTGGAAGAAGCGGGCGTTGAAGTTGGCTCGTTGCATAAAATCACCCGTTACCTGTCTAGCTCTGGTGGTTGCTCGGAAACCTTGGATATTTTTGTCGGTGAGATAGACAGTACAACGGCAGAAGGGATCCATGGCCTGGAAGAGGAAGGCGAAGATATCAAAGTGCATGTGGTTTCTCGAGAAGACGCTTACCAGTGGGTAGAATCTGGTAAAATTGAGAATGCGGCCTCGATCATTGCCCTGCAATGGCTGCAATTGAACTACACTCGGTTGCAGGCTGCGCGTTAGACGACCACACTCACTGAGGATACCGATTGAATAGAAGATACACTGTTGATTTTGCTGGTATCATGCGACTTTACGAAACCAACTATGCGAAGTTGCTCCCATTGCTGCCAAAAAGCGATCAGGTAGGGGACCAATGCATTTATTGTGTTTCGGAACAGGAATATCATCTGACCATTACTGAATCGACCCGATATACCACAGTGGTTGAACTCCATCTCAAGGCAGAAGAATCACTGCCGGATTACCTGATCCCGAAAATGACGATCAGGTTGTACCACGATGCCAGGGTCGCAGAAGTGTGTTCCGCCCAGCAGACTTCGCGTCTGAAGCCAAGGTATGATTACCCCAACATGCGGATGCATCAGAAAGATGAGAAGCATCAAGTTAACCGTTTTCTGGGAGACTGGTTGGCGTATTGCCTAAAAAACGGGATCAGCAGACAGTCGGTTTGTTAATAGAATCAGATAGACAAGGTTTTTGACGTTTTGCAGACTTTTACTCTGCCACAGACGAACCGCGATAGTGTGGTTCTCCTGCAAATTACCGATACCCACCTGTTTGCCGATGACGGCGGCAGTTTGTTGGGTGTCGCGACAAAAGACAGCTTTCATGCCGTACTGAATGCGGTAGATGTTGCTGCACGCCCTTTTGATGCTATCGTGGCGACGGGCGATATTTCCCAAGACCATACCGAACATTCCTACCAGCGCTTTTGCGATGGTATAGCACGCTGGTCTCAGCCATGTTTCTGGCTGCCGGGCAACCATGATTACCAACCAAGCATGCAGGCGGTATTGCCATCGCCGCAGATCAAGCCTTGCCATCAAGTATTGGCGGGAGAGCATTGGCAGGTGATCCTGCTGGACAGCCAGGTCAAAGGGGTTCCGCACGGTGAACTGAGCCAGGAACAACTCGAGATGCTCGATGAGGCACTGTCGGCTCACCCTGACCGCCATGCGCTGGTCTTGTTGCACCATCACCCTTTGCCGGCTGGCAGCACTTGGCTTGATCAGCACCAGTTGCACAACAGCGAACCGTTCTGGCAGGTCATTGGCCGTTATCCGCAGGTTAAGGCGATTTTGTGCGGTCATATCCACCAGGAGTTGGACCGCATCCATCAAGATGTCAGGGTACTGGCGACACCATCGACCTGCATCCAGTTCCAGCCAGATTCCCATGACTTTGCCTTGGATCAGAAAAGCCCGGGCTGGCGTTATTTGTCATTGCACAGTGATGGGCGCCTTGAAACTCAGGTCCATCGCTTGGAAGGCCATGACTTTACCCCGAATTTTGAGTCCGCAGGTTACTAAATGAAGCCGTTGCTATTGTATATCCACGGCTTTAATAGCTCGCCGAAATCCCTCAAGGCAACGGTTATGGCTGAGTACTGCCGCCGTGAACGGCCAGATATCCGGGTCGAGATCCCGCAGATCCCCTGCTACCCTGCAGATGCTGCTACGTTTATTGATGAGCTGGTGCAATCATTGCGTCATCAATACCAGATAGGCTTGGTCGGCAGTTCGCTGGGGGGGTATATCTCTACCTGGCTCAATGACTGCTATCAGTTGCCTGCGGTATTGGTTAATCCTGCGGTGAAGCCTTATGAGTTATTGCAGGATTACTTGGGTGAGCAGGAAAACCCCTATACCGGGGAGCGCTATTTCCTAGAGCCCAAACATATGGATGAACTGCGCCAGATGGATGTGGCCAAACTCCGCCACCCTGAGCAACTATGGTTGCTTCAACAAGAAGGTGACGAGGTACTGGATTACCGCCAGGCTGTCGAGAAATACTCGGCCTGCCGGCAAACCGTTGAACCCGAAGGGGATCATAGTTTTGTCGGATTTGAACGTTACCCTGAACAAATCATTCGATTCTTGGGCTTGTAATATCTTCCGAGCACTTGTTGCTTGAGAGGAATTTGTCCCGACTTGGATCAAATTCGACTCACAATTGTGGGCCACATTATCGACCCTAGCTTGACAACCGAGCTGGGGTTACTGACTATTGTGGCAGAAATTTTTCCGTAACTTTCCGTAATTATGACAGAGCAAAGCTATAACGCTGGAGCCATTGAGGTTCTAAATGGCCTTGAGCCAGTACGCCGCCGTCCGGGGATGTATACCGACACGGTACGGCCTAACCACCTAGGCCAGGAAGTCATCGATAACAGTGTCGATGAAGCCTTGGCTGGCCACGCCCGCAAGGTAGAGGTCATTCTTCATGCGGATCAGTCACTGGAAGTGATTGATGATGGCCGGGGGATGCCGGTAGATATTCACCCGGAAGAGGGGGTTTCAGGGGTAGAGCTTATCCTATGTAAACTCCATGCCGGTGGTAAGTTCTCAGGTAAAAATTACCAGTTCTCCGGTGGTTTGCACGGGGTAGGGATCTCGGTCGTCAACGCCTTGTCGACCCGCGTCGAGGTCACGGTGAAACGTGATGGCCAGGTTTACCAGATTGCTTTTGAAAACGGTGACAAAGCCAGTGAATTGGAAGTGATCGGCACCTGTGGTCGTCGCGCCAAGGGAACCCGGGTTCACTTCTGGCCGGATGCGAAATACTTCGATAGCCCGAAATTCTCTGTCTCTCGCCTGAAAAACATCCTTAAGGCCAAAGCAGTGCTTTGCCCGGGGCTTGAAATTGTCTTTACCGACAAGGCAAGTGACGAAACTATCCGTTGGTGCTACGAAGACGGCCTGAAAGATTACTTGGCAGAAGGCGTGAAGGGCTACACCCTGTTGCCGGAAGAACCGTTTACCGGTGTATTCAGTGGCCAGACCGAAGCGGCTGATTGGGCCTTGCTGTGGTTGCCGGAAGGCGGTGAACTGATCACAGAAAGTTACGTGAACCTGATCCCGACCGCGCAGGGCGGTACCCATGTCAACGGCTTGCGCCAGGGTTTGCTCGATGCGATGCGCGAATTCTGTGAGTTCCGCAACCTGCTGCCACGTGGAGTGAAGCTGACCGCTGATGATATCTGGGACCGCTGTTCATACGTGTTGTCGGTCAAGATGCAAGACCCGCAGTTTGCCGGCCAGACCAAAGAGCGCCTGTCATCCCGCCAGTGTGCTGCGTTTGTCTCTGGCGTCGTCAAAGATGCCTTCAGCCTATGGCTGAACGAGCGCCCACAGATTGCCGAACAGTTGGCGGAAGTCTGTATCGCCAATGCCCACCGCCGTATGCGTGCCAGCAAGAAAGTGGTGCGTAAGAAGGTTGCCTCGGGCCCAGCACTGCCGGGTAAGCTGGCAGATTGTTCGCAGCAGGACTTGTCACGTACTGAACTGTTCTTGGTCGAGGGTGACTCGGCGGGTGGTTCTGCCAAGCAGGCCCGTGACCGTGAATTCCAGGCTATCATGCCGTTGCGCGGTAAGATCCTGAACACCTGGGAAGTCTCTGCCGATCAGGTACTGGCTTCGCAGGAAGTCCATGATATTTCAGTTGCCTTGGGTATTGACCCAGACAGCGACGACTTGAGCGGCTTGCGCTACGGCAAGATCTGCGTCCTGGCCGATGCCGACTCGGATGGTCTGCATATTGCCACTCTGCTGTGCGCATTGTTTGTCCGTCACTTCGAGTCCTTGGTCCGTGCTGGCCATGTTTATATTGCGATGCCGCCACTGTACCGTATCGACCTTGGCAAGGAAGTCTATTATGCCCTTGATGATGCCGAGAAAGACGGCATCCTCGACCGCCTGAGCAACAAGCGCGGTAAAGTGAATGTCCAGCGCTTCAAAGGTCTGGGTGAAATGAACCCGCTCCAGCTCCGTGAAACGACCATGGATCCGAATACCCGCCGTTTGGTTCAGCTGACTATCGATGATGATGAGCAGACCAACGAGAT
Organism: Photobacterium rosenbergii; assembly: GCF_003026455.1. Taxonomy (GTDB): domain Bacteria; phylum Pseudomonadota; class Gammaproteobacteria; order Enterobacterales; family Vibrionaceae; genus Photobacterium; species Photobacterium rosenbergii. The sequence continues at coordinate 34,142 of NZ_PYMB01000010.1, read as the reverse complement.
GATGGATATGCTGCTAGGCAAGAAGCGTGCGGAAGACCGCCGCCACTGGTTGCAGAGCAAAGGCGACATGGCCGAAGTGTGATTGATGGGGTTGGTTATCGCATTTGTTAGCCAGCCCTGCTTGATGATTTGATGGCCTGTGACGATGCATGGGCCAGAAACGTAAACGGAATACCCAACGATGACTGATGTCTCAATGGACGGCGTTGAACAGCTCCCGCTGCGTAAGTTCACCGAAGACGCCTACCTCAACTACTCCATGTATGTGATCATGGACCGTGCCCTGCCGTTTATCGGCGACGGCCTAAAGCCAGTACAGCGCCGCATCATCTATGCGATGTCAGAGCTGGGCCTGTCGGCAACGGCCAAGTACAAGAAGTCTGCCCGTACCGTCGGCGACGTGTTGGGTAAATACCACCCGCACGGTGATTCGGCGTGTTATGAAGCCATGGTGTTGATGGCGCAGCCTTTCTCCTACCGCTACCCGTTGGTTGATGGCCAGGGTAACTGGGGTGCGCCGGACGATCCGAAATCTTTTGCCGCGATGCGTTATACCGAATCGCGCTTGTCGCGTTTCTCTGAAGTGTTGCTCAACGAACTCGGGCAGGGGACGGTCGACTGGGGCCTGAACTTCGATGGCACGATGAAAGAGCCGAAGATGTTGCCAGCCCGATTGCCGCACATCCTGCTTAACGGCGTGACCGGTATCGCTGTTGGTATGGCGACGGATATACCGCCGCATAATGCCCGCGAAGTGGCGAATGCTGCCGTACACCTGATTGAGAACCCGAAAGCAGAGCTTGATGAGGTGATGGAATTCGTTCAAGGGCCGGACTACCCGACCGAGGCGGAGATCATTACATCGAAGACCGATCTGAAAAAGGTTTACCGTACCGGTCGCGGCAGCATCAAGATGCGTGCGGTATGGCACAAGGAAAGCGGCGATATTGTGATCACCGCATTGCCACACCAAGTTTCTGGCTCGAAGCTGCTTGAGCAGATCGCCAGCCAAATGCGTGCCAAGAAGCTGCCAATGGTGGAAGACCTGCGTGACGAATCGGATCACGAGAACCCGACTCGTATCGTGATCGTACCGCGCTCTAACCGTGTTGATAGCGAGCAGTTGATGAACCACCTGTTTGCCTCGACTGATCTGGAAAAGAGCTTCCGGGTAAACCTTAACATGCTGGGCCTTGATGGCCGTCCGCAGGTTAAAGGCTTGGTACAGATTATCTCGGAATGGCTTGAATTCCGCCGCGCCACAGTACGTCGTCGCTTGCAGCACCGCTTGGATAAGGTTAATGCCCGTTTGCACATCCTTGAAGGTTTGTTGGCGGCTTACCTCAACATTGACGAGGTTATCGAGATCATCCGTACCGAGGATGATCCGAAGGCTGAGCTGATGTCTCGCTTTGGCCTATCTGCTATCCAGGCTGATGCGATTCTTGAAATCAAACTCCGCCAGTTGGCTAAGCTGGAAGAGATCAAGATCCGCGGTGAGCAGGATGAGCTGTCAAAAGAGCGTGATCACCTCGAGAAGCTACTGGGCTCAGAGCGTCGCTTAAGCACTTTGATCAAGAAAGAGATCTTGGCCGATGCCGAGAAGTACGGTGACGATCGCCGTTCGCCATTGGTAGAGCGTGAAGAAGCTAAAGCACTGACCGAGCGAGAACTGATCCCTTCAGAAGCTATCACAGTGGTACTGTCTGAGAAAGGCTGGATCCGCCATGCCAAAGGTCATGAGGTTGACCCAACCTCATTGAGCTACAAGTCTGGTGATGGCTATCAGGCCCATGCACGAGGTAAGAGCAACCAGCCTGCGGTTTTCCTTGGCTCGGATGGTCGGAGCTATGCGCTTGAATCCCATAGTTTGCCATCGGCACGTAGTCAGGGTGAGCCGATTACGGGTCGCTTGAATTTGACGCCGGGCAGCCACGTCCGCCAAGTGATGATGGCCGATGACGATCAGTTATGGCTGATGGGCTCTGATGCCGGTTACGGTTTCATCTGTAAATGCAGTGATATGGTATCGAAGAACAAGAACGGTAAGGCCTTGTTGACGGTTCCGGAAAATGCCGAAGTGATGCAGCCACAGTGTATTGCTGATCTGGAGAGCGATGAGATCCTGGCGATTACCAACGAAGGCCGGATGTTGCTGTTCCCAATCAAGGAGCTGCCTCAGCTTGGTAAAGGTAAGGGTAACAAGATCATCAATATCCCGGCAGCCCGCTCGAAAGCGCGGGAAGAGTTCCTGTCCCAGTTAGTGGTACTGCCAAAAGGCAGTACCCTGACCTTATATGCAGGCAAGCGTAAGCTAGGCCTTAAGCCAGCCGATTTGGATAACTTCCGTGGCGAGCGTGGCCGTCGTGGTAGCATGCTGCCTCGTGGCCTGCAGCGGGTGACGCGTTTTGAAATAGACGCACCGCAAGAGCCTGAAGCCGAATAAGGTTTTTATTGACGCTTATTGGAAGCCCTCCTGATGGAGGGCTTTTTTTGTGCGTTTTCCAGCAGTTCGGGGCAGAAAGAGGTAGGATGTGGTCTAATTTGTGCACATAAAAGGTGTTTTTTCCCGCAGCCTAAGTATACTAGCGAACGCTTGTACGCTGAGGAGAGTCTGATGTTATTTCTATTGCGCATGATTGCTGTCGCAGTTTTTGCTGTGTTCATGTTTGTATTTGGCTGTGGTTACTGTTTGTTCAGCCCTCGTAACCCTAAGAATGTCTATATTGTTGGCCGTCACTTCTGCAAGATGGCACGTATCTTCGGCATTAAGCTGGAGCTTCGTTTCCCTGAAGGGGACCAGCCTGTTCCAAGCGTATACCTAGCGAACCACCAGAATAACTACGATATGTTTACTGTGTCGGGTGCCATCCAGCCTCGCACTGTGACCGTGGGTAAGAAAAGTATTGCCTGGATGCCGTTGTTTGGTCAGCTTTACTGGTTAACCGGAAATATCTTGATTGACCGTGCTAACCGCAGTAAGGCGGTGGGCACGATTGGCCAGGTGATTGATCAGATCAAAGAGCGTAATGTTTCAGTGTGGATGTTCCCGGAAGGGACCCGCTCCCGTGGTCGCGGTCTGCTACCATTCAAAACAGGTGCATTTCATGCCGCGATCGGTGCGGGTGTGCCGATTGTCCCGATTGTGTGTAGTAGCACGGTAAATGTTAAACTGAATAAGTGGGATAACGGTGTGGTGATCGTCGAAATGTTGCCTCCCGTTTCAGTTGATGGGCTGACTAAAGAAGATGTTCGCCAGTTGTCTAATCAGTGCCGTGATTTGATGGCCGCAAAACTGGAAGAGCTCAATGCTGAAGCGGACAGTCGCTCGGCAAGCTAATCGATAAGCTCTCTTGCCATTGTTGAATGATTAAGGACATGCCCAGCGTGTCCTTTTTGTTTTTATAGTTGAACGTACCATGATTGAAGAACAGGTTATATTAGTCGATCCGCAGGGCAGGGAGCTTGGCGTTGAGGAAAAAATGCAGGCGCACCGGGACGGCGTATTGCATTTGGCGTTTTCGGTTTTGCTTTACCGCGACGGTGGTAACGAGCGTGAGTTCCTGATGCAGCAACGTGCCCTAGGTAAGTATCATAGTGGCGGTCTGTGGACCAACACATGCTGCTCGCATCCCCGTTTGGGTGAGTCGATGAGTCAGGCGGGTATCCGTCGCTTGGGTGAAGAGATGGGGATTGTCGGCATCCATGAGCTGTCAGATGTCGCCAGCTTTGTATACCACGCTGAGCTGGATAACGATTTGGTCGAACACGAGTTGGATCATGTCTTGGTGGCAGAGGCTTCCGATATAGCGATAACGGCAAACCCAGAAGAGGTCATGGCTTATCGCTGGTGGGCGCAAAGTGAGCTTCAGGCGGCCTTGGAGCAGGAGCCTGAGTGTTTTACGGCTTGGTTTCCACAGGTGCTCGCACTGACCTTAGCGAATGCCTAGCGACATGCGTTGTTAGTGCTGGTGGTACCCTTCTCTGCCAAAATGAAAAAAGCTGCCAAAGGCAGCTTTTTTGTATTTCAGCGCGCCGGGGCAATTATTTGCGAACGGCAATGGCTTCGATTTCAATTTTTACGTCTTTTGGCAGACGAGCAACTTCAACACAAGAGCGTGCTGGGTATGGTGCATTGTGCTCGTCAAAGAACTTACCGTACACTTCGTTAACTGTACCGAAGTCATTCAGGTCTTTTACGAAGACGGTCATTTTTACGATGTCAGCCACTTTCAGGCCAGAAGACTCCACAACAGCCTTAACGTTTTCTAGTGACTGGCGAGCCTGCTCAGCGATATCGTCAGACACTTCACCTGTTTGGGGGTTCACAGGGATCTGGCCTGAAGTCAGAACCATGTTACCTAGGTCAACACCCTGTACATAAGGGCCGATTGCAGCTGGAGCCTGCTCTGTGTGAAGTACTTGAGTCATTTCTTGTCCTTACTTAAATATAGTTGTAGGTCACCGTTAGAGGTCTAGTTTGCAACCCAATGGCGAAGAGGTCAAAGGGTTTCAGGTAGGCTGGGCAAAAAGACAGCATGAAGCTGCTAAGGCTGCCTTTTTGCTTAGTTTTTCTCTGTTCGTTCGGTAATGGCAGTGTGGTCTTGGGCTGGCCCGCTTAGCTTAGCCTATTGTTCAAGCTGGGATCCCCAGTCTTGCTTTAACCACCTTTTCGCATTCATCAATGCGGCTGATGTCCTTCGGTGCCACCATCACAGTGTCATTACCGCCGACCGTACCGAGGATCTCGGCATGGGGCTGGATGTCAATCAGCCTAGCGACCAACTGAGCACCGCCGGGGTGGGTTTTCACCACCACGACCAATTGGTTATGGGTAATAAACTCGATCTGTGAAGCGATCGATGAGCCAACTTGAACCGGCTCACTCTCTACCGTTAGGCAGTAGACCTTTTTACCGTAGGCGTTGGGTACTTTCGCTACGCCTAGTCTCGACAGCAGGCGGGACACTGTCGATTGGCTCACATCTTCAAACCCCATTGCGATGAGCTGCTTGCGGATATCATCTTGGGTTGAAAAGCTTTGTTGCTGCAATAGTCGTTTGCAGGCGGAAGTGATGCTCTCTTCTTGGCAGAAAGCTTCCATCGCTCCGTGCATACTGTATCCACTCACGGGCAACTCCTTGTTATTCTGTTGGGACTTTGATCGTATCTCGTTAGCAGCCTGCGCACCGTCTGATTTGTCTGGAAGTCTGTGCTTCTTATCGGTGAACAAAGGTGGCTACCCTGACGCAAGATATAATGCCTCGGTTGCATAATCTTGCAAGGGCATCATATCAACATTGTCAGAGTAATTTATTGACCCCTATCACCAAAACAAAACGCCATCTATTTGGTTAGAATGAGGAATTATATCCCGACTGATTGAGTAGCACCCGAGGATTTAACTTAGAGTCTGGTTTGGATTGATTTGCTGCAACCCCATCATTTTCCTCGGGAAGGTTCAGACCAGACAAATTATTAGGGTTGTAGGTGTTGTACTGATATGCAGGCATAAATGTACGCCTTTGCGGCGTTTCAACTGTCGATTGCGCGTTGTTATTAGCTATTTGAAGCGTCTCCGTACCAGGGCGGTTGAGGGTGGCGACGTAGTCCGATACCTTGATGCCGGCAAGTTCGGCACTGGCAGAGTTAACCTCGATACCCAGCGCATCTAACCAGTCGAAGATCAATGGTGAAGGAACAAACTGGCTGTAGCGAGTAGCCGGTTTGAGGTTTTGCAAATCTTCCGGGTTGTTGACGATGGCAACGGTTATCCCTGCAATCTCGCCGTCTTCATTGAATACCGGCCCACCACTCATACCGGACATAACCGGCGCATCGCTTAACGAGTACAGGCAATCGGTATTGGTATCGACCACATCTTGGAGGTATTTACCCTCACCGCTTACGGTGGTGCCAACCAGTGAATGACCGTGGTGGATCACTGCCTGATCAGGGTAGATTAGGCCCCAGGTTGGCTGGGCATTGGAAGCGCGTGGGATCAGGGCAAGATCACAGGCCGGGTGGTAGATAACACCGGTATCCCAAGACAGTTGGGCGACATGCTTGGCGGTTATCATGTAGTCATCGTTGATGGGGACAGCGGAGCCAAACCCACCCATTAGCATAGGTACGCCGATGACCACCATTTCATTGGCGGAGTGCTGGTAGGTTTGTTGGACAGGACCATTGCTGGTAACACAACCCGATAGGACGAGAGTTGCAAGAAGGATACTACAGGGGCGGGCAAGCCCTGGCTTACCTGCCACAATCTTTTGCGCAATTTTTCTCATTTCACTTGCCTTTATTTTTGTTGTTTTATCCAGCACGCGGGGCTGGAAACTTAAAGGTAGTGAGAGGAGTGGGATCGATCTTTGCCGGAAGTGAGAATAAAAAAGCCTGCTCAAAGTTGAGCAGGCTTTCTTTTTCCTAGGGCAGGAAATGTCGCTAATGAGACAGCTTTTTCAGCTATTTAGCGAATCTAACTGTGAAATTTTAGTGGTTCTCTGTGACGATTTCGCGTGAGAAGACCTTTTCGCAGTATTTACACTTAAGCTGGATATCTTCTTTCTTGGTGATGACTTTGAAGCTGCTGTCTACCGGTTCGCCATGTGAAATACAGTTGGTGTTCGGGCACTTGAACACGGCATTGATTTGCTCTGGCAGGGTCAGGTTCAGCTTCTTCACGACTTCGTAGTTTTCGATCTGGTTAACTGTCGCCTGTGGTGCATACAGTGCCAGTTGGCTTGCCTGCTCTTCGCTGATGAAGATGTTTTCAATCTTGATAAGATCTTTTGCACCCAGAGCCGATGATGGCAGGTTCAGGCCAACCGTTACGCGCTGGTTAGTTTTGTGCATCTTGAACAGCTTCAGCACCTTGAAGCCAATGTTTGCAGGGATATGGTCGATCACCGAGCCGTTTTTGATCGCTTCGACCTGTAGTTGTGTTTCCTTCGCCATTATATTCTCTCCTGCTTAGATTGCTTCGTTTAGGACCAGTGCCAATAGGGCTTCACGTGCGTACACACCGTTTTCTGCTTGCTGGAAGAAGTAAGCATGCTTAGTTTTGTCGACGTCAGTCGTGATTTCGTCAATACGTGGCAGCGGGTGCAGTACTTTCAGGTTGTCACGGGCTTCGGCCAGCATCGGTGCGGTAAGGATGTAGGCTGCTTTCATGTGGGCGTACTCAGACTCGTCGAAGCGTTCTTTCTGGACGCGAGTCATGTACAGGATATCCAGCTCTGGAATCACTTCTTCCATCGAGTCATGCACGCTGTAGCTGATGCCGGCTTCGTCTAGTTCCTCACAGATGTAGTCAGGCATTGCTAGTACTTCCGGGGCAACAAAGAAGAACTTCACGTTGTTGAACTTGGCGAGCGCCTGGGTGAGGGAGTGGACGGTACGGCCGTATTTCAGGTCACCGACAAACGCGACATTCAGATTATCCAGTGTGCCCTGGGTTTCGTAGATAGTGAATAAATCCAGCAGGGTCTGGGTTGGGTGTTGGTTAGCACCGTCGCCACCGTTGATGATAGGCACGCCGTTGGAGAACTCAGAAGCAAGGCGGGCAGCCCCTTCCTGCGGGTGGCGCATGACGAAGGCATCAACATAGGAAGAAATGACCTGTACCGAGTCGGCTAGGGTCTCGCCTTTCTTCGCAAGTGACGTGTTACCACCGTTATCAAAACCAATCACAGTACCGCCCAGGCGCTGGATAGCGGTTTCGAAAGACAAACGGGTACGGGTAGATGGCTCGAAGAAACAGCTTGCAACAACCTTGTTCTTCAGAAGTTCAGGGTTCGGCTCGGCTTTTAGTTTGCCAGCCGTCTCGACAACTAGCTCAAGCTCACTACGGCTCAGTTCCGGAATGGAAATGATGTGCTTTTGAAACAGCGAATTCGCCATGGCTTCTCTTCCCTTTTAATTACGATGATGAACGACAGGTGCCGGCTGGTGTGGACAGCAGGCAAAAAAAAGCCCCCTTTAAAAAGGAGGCTCTTTTTACAACAACAGGAAAAACAAAAAACGGCGCTTCCGCCGAAAATCGGCGAAGGGTCATCAGGTTTAGCTGAAAAGACGGGCGCATTTTTTATCTCTCTCTAGACAAATTGCGAAGGATTATACCCCCATTTTTTGCGAACGCAAGCGTTTGCCTAAAGTATTCATTTAGCGGAATTTTATGCATTTTTCAGGGGTGTTTTACGGGCTAGGAATCGTGTTCTAACCCTGTGAACTGTAAGGGCTTGTTTTTGAACGAAGAGAGCGACTGGGGAAAATTGGCTGGAATAAAAATACCGGCCCGAAGGCCGGTATGGGTTTGAGAGTAGTTACACTCAAGAGAGTCGATTACTGACCCAGTGTGGCAACCATCACAGCTTTGATGGTGTGCATACGGTTCTCTGCTTCGTCGAATACGATAGAGTAGTCAGACTCAACTACTTCATCAGTTACTTCACAGCCTTGTGCCAGTACTGGGTATTCTGCTGCTAGTTGCTTACCAACTGTGGTGTCTTCGCCGTGGAAGGCTGGTAGGCAGTGCATGAATTTAACGTGTGGGTTGCCAGTGGCTTTGATCATGTCCATGTTGACCTGGTAAGGCAGCATTAGGTTGATACGCTCAGCCCATGCTTCTTTCGCTTCACCCATAGATACCCAAACGTCAGTGTATAGGAAGTCTACGCCTTCAACGCCTTCTTGTACGTCTTCAGTCATAGTGATTTTCGCGCCAGTGGTTTCAGCGATTTCGCGGCACTGAGCAACAAGTGCTTCTTCAGGCCAGAATTGCTTAGGTGCGACTAGGCGGATGTCCATACCCATTTTCGCTGCACCAACCATTAGGGAGTTACCCATGTTGTTGCGCGCATCGCCTAGGTAGGCAAATTTCATTTCGTGTAACTGTTTGCCACGGCCGTGTTCCATCATAGTCAGGAAGTCAGCCAGGATTTGTGTTGGGTGGAATTCGTCAGTTAGGCCGTTCCATACAGGTACGCCAGCGTAAGCGCCTAGCTCTTCAACGATCTCCTGACCGAAACCGCGGTATTCGATACCGTCATACATGCGGCCAAGAACGCGAGCGGTGTCTTTCATTGATTCTTTGTGGCCGATTTGAGAGCCAGATGGGCCAAGGTAAGAAACTTGTGCGCCCTGATCGAAAGCGGCTACTTCGAATGCACAGCGTGTACGAGTTGATGTTTTCTCGAAGATCAGTGCGATGTTCTTGCCAGTTAGGCGAGGCTGCTCGTAACCGTTGTACTTCGCTTTTTTCAGCTCAGCAGATAGTTCTAGTAGGTGCTGGATCTCACGTGGAGTGAAGTCTAGAAGTTTTAGGAAGTTACGGTTGCGAAGGTTAAAAGCCATGATGTTATCCTCTCTGAATCTGTATCTCTCTGTCCGGGGAAGGGCTGGGTTGTAATGGTTGCCCCGCCACCGGAAGCTATTATGTATTGTTTAACGTATTATTTATGTTTTGTGAATAAATATTCTTTTATTCTGCAATAATATTTGTGCCAGCTTCACCTTTTAGGATGGCTAGGCCATCTTCAAGGGCGCCGATACCAACTAGCTTGCCACCTTTGTTGATGAACTCGCATGAGGCATCGATTTTTGGTCCCATAGAGCCGGCATCGAAGGCATATTGAGCCAGCTCGCGAGGGTTGGTGCTGCGCAGTGCTTTCTGGGTTGGTTTACCCCAGTCTAGGTACACTGCATCGGCATCGGTCAGGATCAATAGGGCATCGGCATCAAGCTGCTGGGCAAGGTATGCTGCAGACATGTCTTTGTCGATAACCGCTTCAACACCAACCAACTTGCCATTTTCCTTTTTCACCGGGATACCGCCGCCACCGGTACAGATCACTAGGTGCTCTTGTTTGATAAGGGCAGTGATTGCATCGCTTTCAACAATACCGGTTGGTAGTGGGCTTGGCACCACGCGGCGGAAGTACTGGCCGTCAGGCTTGACTGTCCAGTGGTATTTCTCTGCCATCTCGCGGGCTTCGGCTTCTTCGTAGACCGGGCCGATTGGCTTGGTTGGATCCGCAAAGGCAGGATCATTCGGGTCTACCGTCATTTGGGTTAGCATGCAGGAGACGTCTTGCTCCGGCAGTAGGTTCTTTAGCTCTTGCATTAGCATGTAGCCAATCATGCCTTGGGTTTCTGAGCCCAGTACGTCCAATGGGTATGGATTAACCTTTTTGTATTCCAACCCTTGTAGGGCTAGCAGGCCAACTTGAGGGCCATTGCCGTGAACAAGAACCACATTGTATTCTTTGCCAATTTCCGCAATGGTTTTTGCCGCTTTGGCAATGTTCTGGCGTTGGATATCAGCTTCGAGTGGCTCGCCGCGGCGAAGTAGGGCATTACCGCCCAGTGCCACTACAACAGTTTGCTTAGTCATGTGATCGTCTCTCTTGGTTTTACTCTCAGTTATTGTGTTTTGTTTGGCTTATTGCCTAAATGTGTTCTGAGAGGTCTTGCTTTTTGTGGCCGGTGCCAGGCACCGGCCGTAGGTTTGGCTAATTGCCTCGGTATTAGATACCGTCACGCTCGATTGGGCAGCTCATGCAGCGAGCACCACCACGGCCACGGCCTAGCTCATCACCTGGGATAGGTAGGACTGTGATACCTGCTTTGTCGTATTTCTCGTTGGTGTAGGTGTTACGCTCGTAACCGATAACAACGCCAGGCTTAACAGTTAGAACGTTGTTTGCATCATTCCACTGCTCACGCTCTGCTTCGAAGCTGTCACCACCTGTTGTGATAAGGTTTAGCTTGTCTACGCCTAGGGCTTTTTCGATAGCCGTTACGAAGTAGCCTTCCTCTTTCACTTTCACCGCACCAGACTCGTCGCCAGTTAGGCTCCAGCACTGTACGTCTTTGCGCACAACTTCTGGGTAAACAGAGAAAGTATCTTCACGCATGTGTGTCATTACTGTATCTAGGTGCATGCAAGAGCGGTGCTTAGGTAGCTGCATTGCGATAACTTGCTTCGCTTCACCGTGCTTGAACAGGCTAGATGCCAACTGCTCAACACCCTGTGGAGTCGTACGTTCAGACATACCGATAAGCACAGCGCCTTTACCGATAACCAATACGTCGCCGCCTTCGATAGTTGAGTTGTCGTACATCTTCTCTTCGTCGCCGAAGTACTTGATGAAGTCCTGGCCAGCGAAGGTTGGGTGCCAGCGGTAGATAGCGCGAACGTGGTTGGTTTCACGCTGACGGGCAGGTTTCGCCATTGGGTTGATAGACACACCGCCGTATACCCAGCAAGACGTGTCACGGGTAAATAGGTGGTTTGGAAGTGGTTCAATGATGAAGTCAGTTGGCTCGTGCATACCCTGCATCATTGAAGAAGATTTAATTGGTAGCTCTGCGTAGCTTAGGCCGCCAAGCAGGATAGAAGACAACTCTTTGCTTGGTAGGTCTGCTAGGAAGCAACGTACATCGTTAGCGAATGCAGTACCTAGGCGGTAGTCAGAGATTTGGGTTTTCAGAAGCCAATCTTTCGCTTCTGGCACTTCTAATGTATCTGCTAGTAGATCACCAAGAAGCATAACTTCAACACCTTGCTCGCGCAGTGTGTTAGCAAATACGTCGTGTTCCTGGCCTGCGCGTTCAACTGCTAATACATCATCAAAAAGTAGATCGTGACAGTTTGATGGTGTTAGGTGAGTTAGGGCACGCTCTGGACGGTGGATAAGAACGCGGCGCAATTGACCTATTTCAGAACCTACGTAAAACTTACTCATGATCGTATCTCTCTTTATTTATCGCCAAGTGTTTGGCTGTATTTGTTTTATTGCAAAGTAAGAGTTTATTTATTTCTTTGCTTTCGTATCTGGGTTTTATTTTACCCTTAAGGCATTCTCAGTCTTAGAGGTTTATCACACTTTTATTATTAATATAGTAACGCTATATATTTGTTTTATTAACATTTTTAATGCACTTGTCACTCGCTTACGTGAATGGGTATTTATGTGCTTTGTCTAGGTTAACAGCAATGTTGCTTTGTTTAAGTTGTTGTTTTGAATGAGTTGTTTCGGTGGTTGTGGAATCTTATTCAGAAGTTTTCACGTTATGCATATGTGAAAAAGATATTCTTATGCACTAAAAGTGTTTGTCTATATAGAAATAAGTAGAATGTTACTTGGTTGGTAACAAATATTTTTCCTTTTATATTTTTGATTTGGCTTTTTGTAATTTAAATACATAAGTTCAATCACTGGTTTTTGATTGCATTTAAATAGAATGGCCTAGTTATAAATTGTCTATATGACTTTTGTATGGTGGTTTATTGATATTTGAGTTAATAAATTTAGCCATAAGCTGGAAGGTTATTCTGTTATGTGTGGTAGATATAAACAGAATAAAAGCCGTTATATCGATGAATAACGGTAGGTTGCTAGGTAACGTTGAAATTCAGGGAGGACGGTTTGGCCATGAAATGAGACAGCCTAAGAGGGTTTGCTTGTCTGGTGCCCAACTTATCCTGTGGCGGACCGTTATTTGATACAGTTGGCTGAGTCTATGGCGTGGAAATAAAAAAGCCGCCCAGAAGGGCGGCGAAGTAAGCAAGATCGAAAGGGGGGGATTTATAGCATGGCGCCGACGCTCAGCATGACCATGATCAGTACGGTTAGAATACCCAATAGCGGCGCAACCCATTTAACCCAGCGAACGTAAGGCACGCGAGCGATAGCCAAACCACCCATTACGACGGCTGAGGTTGGTGTCATTAGGTTTACAATACCTGATGCTGACTGGTAGGCGGTGACCACTAGGTCACGGCTGACACCAGCGAAGTCTGCCAGTGGTGCCATGATTGGCATGGTCAGTACCGCTAGGCCTGAAGATGAAGGCACCAAGAACGATAGCAAGATCTCCAGCCAGTACATCACATTGATAAATACGATAGAAGACAGGCCGGTAACGGCATGTTCAGCTGCATTCAAGATAGTATCTGTGATCATACCGCGGTCCATAATAACCACGATACCGCGGGCGATACCGATAATTAGGGCAACACCCAGTAGGTCACGCGCACCGTCAATGAAGCTAGATGTGAACTCTTCTTCGCTCATACGGGCAATCAAGCCGATGATGATGGTTGAGGCCAGGAACATCGCAGAGATTTCAGCCATCCACCAACCCACAACGGCCACACCGTAAATCATGATACCGAAAGAGGCGGCAAAAATAGCAAGGATAACTTTACGGGTTGTGGTGAACTCCAGCATCTCACCAGACTGGTTACCCAGGAAGTGTGCTTTGTTCTCTTCGTATTTGTCGTAGACAATTGATTTGGTTTTATCTGCGCGAACCATCTTGGCATAGCGCATGACGTAACCCACACAAATCAACCAGCCAACAACTAGCATGGCAACGCGCAGCATGATGCCGTCTGTGAATGGGATACCTGCCGCATTGGCAGCGATGACGGTTGCGAATGGGTTAATGGTTGAACCTAGGGTACCGATACCTGCACCAAGCAGTACAGTTGCAGCGGCAACCACTGGGTCAAAGCGTGCTGCCATCATGACTGGCACCAACAGGGTGTAGAACGGTAGTGATTCTTCCGCCATACCATAGATGGTACCGCCTGCAGCAAACAGCGCCATCAGGATCGGTATCATTAATTCTTCCCGGCCCTGCAAGCGAGCGGTAACGCGTTCGATGCCCGCATCAATCGCCCCTGTTTTGGTCACTAGGCCAAGGAAGCCACCAATGACCAGAATGAACAGCGAGACGTCGATAGCAGCAGCTTCGTAGGTGGTATGGTCATAGAAGCCATCGATAGGGGCTAAAAGCACATCCACAACACCTTGTGGGTTGCTCTCTACAGCGTGGTATGTCCCGGTGACAGGGACTTCTTTGCCCAGATCTTCATTCATGACACGGTCGTACTGGCCAGCCGGTACTATCCAGGTCATCAATGCAACAAGGGCGATAAGGGCAAATAAAATGGTATAGGCAGAAGGGAATTTAAAATTAGCGAAGAAGCCGCCTTTCTCTTCCTGTTTCATTGTTTCGGTTGTCATTGTTTTCTCCTTGCCCTTGTACATCCAGTACAAGGGTGATTCATCTACCAAGCCTGTCGTCAGGCATGACGGGGCTCGCCGGACATGACGCCGGAGCAGGCAGAACCAGGTGTTAGTTGCAACTAACGGAAATGGTTTACAGGTTGTTTATCCGTGCTGTCGAAACAGATTGGATAGAGGTGTCAATGTTGGGTGAGGTGTCGGAGCCGCGCTCTCACTCTCTGGCATCGCAAAGGATTCCGATAGCAATTCGCTATCTAACCCAGATGTCAGGTGGGTGAGTGTCCTACGGGGACGACGCAGCTGGCTGCGGCGCCGTCTCCCAGGCTCAGGGCCGTGGTAGAAGTTACTCATGATCGTATCTCTCGTATGCTTATTTAATGGCCATCAGTCTTTGCCGTGGCTCTATTTGCTTATTGCCACTGAATTTTATGCCGCTGGGCGCAGTATATCTTTGGGATTGTTCACACTTTTTCGGCACTTTCATACCGCCCGGCTATCGGTAAATAGGGTGTTGAGGGTATTTCTCTGAGTTTTGTGGGTGAATATGCTATTGAGGGTTTTGTGTTTATTCGTTCAAAGCGCATATTGGGGAATATTATGCATTTTTCCACGTTATTGCCGAGAGCAATAAATCGACCGTTAGTTTGATAAATATCAAGTTTTCAAGTGGAGGCGATTTCATTTGGTATTTCATTGCGATCCGTGCGATATTTGCGTTCGAATTTATTTCATAGGTGGAGTTTCCCCATGTCTTATGCAGAAATTATTGAAGAGCAGAAGGAAGAAACGCGCGAAATCATTGCCGCGTTGCTAGAAGATGGCAGTGATCCTGATGCACTTTACAGCATTGAACACCACTTTTCGGCAGACACGTTCGAAGAGCTTGAAGGTGCTGCGGTAGAAGCTTTCAAGATGGGCTTTGAAGTCCTTGAAGCTGAAGAGCTTGAACTGGCACCGGAAGACGGTGGCGGTAAAGTAGTATGTTTCGATGCCGTGATGGAATCCGCTCTGAATGCCGATGCCATTGACGAGCAGGCTGAGAAGCTGATCCAGCTCGCTGAAAAGCACAACATCGATTACGACGGCTGGGGTACTTACTTCGAGTCGGGCGAAGAAGATGACGATGAAGAGTACGAAGACGAAGACGAAAAGTAATCGTCGACAGCCGTAACATCGCAATCAAAAGCTGGCAATAGGCCAGCTTTTTTGTACCTTGAATCTAATTGAAGCCCCTTATAATCTGCCCATAGCCCATAGCCCATAGCCCATAGCCCATAGCCCATAGCCCATAGCCCATAGCCCATAGCCCATATTCTACAGCGTCTTGAGCATCCTGACCTCACAGGCATCGTGCCCGGTTTGGCCCATAGCGTGTGGGATGTGGACAAACCCTAGCCCCTGGTAAAGTTTGATCGCGGCCTGCAGAGAGGCAGTGGTCTCAAGGTAACAGGCTTTGAATTGCTGCTCCCGGGCAAACTTCAGGGCCGTGGCGGCAATCCGTCTGGCAAAGCCCTTGCCACGTAACTCTGGCAGGAAATACATCTTCTGCAGTTCACAGATACCTTCCTCGCCGGCCAATGGCGCAATACCGCCACCCCCTAATATCCGGTTATCCTTCTCTACCACCCAAAATGCGCTACCAGGCTCGCTGTAAACCTCACTAAGGGCATCTAATGTCGGATCGGCAACACCATAGCCTTTATCTGCCGTTAGGCCGTGCTCGGCTGATACCCTGCGTACGACAGCGGCCATCGCGGCATTATCAAGTGGGGTAAGAAGCCGAAGCTGGTAGCCTTCTTGCTGCTTGTTGGTCTGGATTGCTTTGGTATAGCGTTGCAGGCTTTGGGCAAGGTTGTCGATTTCATCTTGGTCAAGCTGCTCCATGAAATGAGCCACTTGGAGGTTGAGGGATTGGTTGAGGCTATCGAGTAGTGATTGGCCTTGCGATGAAAGGGTAGATAACTGCTTGCGACCATCGTTAGGATCGGCTTGTGTGGTCAGTAGCCCGGCATTGAGCAGGCTAGCGCAGGTCCGGCTAGCGTTAGATTTGTCAACCTTGAGCCGGGTGGCAAGTTGGTTGACCGAAAGTGGTTGGTTTTCCAGTTCTATCAGGGCGTGGGCCTGGACCGGGGTTATATCGAGGTTACCGCATTGGCGGTCAAGCATACCCAATTCCCGCACGAGGAGGCGGGATTGGGCCCTGAGGGAAGCTGCGTCCATGGAGTGGTCTCTTTTGGTTGCGTAGTGCAATCAAAATTAGTTGCTTCTCACAACGTTGTCAACCGCAATGTCACTTACATCTGTGTACTGCTGCAGTTCACCATGGTGGCAGGCAAGGTGACCAAGGGCTTCTTTCGCTGCTTGTTGTGCGGTTTTCTTCTGCCAGATACGCTCGTGGAAGTAGTAGGCAACCGTGTTGATAGCCGGCTCAATCATTGCCATCACACTGCCGATCAGTACATCACCAGTCAGCAGGTAGGCAACTCCAAAAGCAACGCTGAAGTGCACGACGGCAAAACTGAACGTTTTACGGCCTGGGTTGGCATAGCCACTGCGAAGCAGTGCTTTGGTCTGCCAGGCTTTCTCATGAAAATAGAAGGCCACCGTGTTGACCATTGGCTCGATCATAGCAATAAGGCTGCTGATCAAAATTTCGCCCGTCAGTAAGTAAGCAACGCTGAATGCGACAAAAAAGTGGATAATGGCAAAGCTAATGGTCTTTTTCATGGTGGACTCTCCCTCAGTTGATAACTAGATATTAGTGATAATTATTATCATTTGCAATCTATTATCATCTATCACTTCGATAGGTGTGCTCTATGACAGAATACGGTCTGGGTGAGTAGAAGGATTTATGAGTGAGGTCACAGTGGGCAGGCAATAAAAAAGCCGGCGCATGGCCGGCTTTGATTCAAGTGTGGTGCTGGTAATTACAGCGCAGCGATAGTTGCTTGCTGCTCAGCCAGTTTCACAAGAGTCTCTTTGTAACCATCAAGCTTCTCGCGCTCTTTGGCAACAACCGCTTCTGGCGCTTTAGCCACGAAACCTTGGTTGCCCAGTTTGCCTTCGATACGCTTGATTTCACCTTCGGTCTTCTTGATTTCTTTCGCTAGGCGATCAAGCTCAGCGTCTTTGTCAATCAGGCCAGCCATTGGGATCATCAGCTCAGACTTGCCAACCAGGGAGGTTGCACAAGCAGGCGTTTCTTCACCGGCAGTCAGTACACGGATGTTCTCTAGCTTGGCTAGGGAAACCAGCACTTGCTTGTTCGCTTCAAGGCGCGCGGCATCTTTGTCATCAGCGGCTTTTAGCATTACATCAAGCGGCTTGCTTGGGGCAATGTCGTACTCGGCACGTAGGTTACGGATGCTGGTGATAAAGCTCTTCACCCACTCGATGTCAGCCAAAGCTTCTTCGTTGAAGTTCGCTTCATCGTACTGAGGCAATGCCTGCAGCATGATAGTGTCACCTTCAACACCCTCTACCAGCGGCTTCACGCTCTGCCAGATAGTTTCGGTGATGTATGGGATCACTGGGTGAGCCAGGCGTAATGTCTTCTCAAGTACGGTGATCAGGGTGCGGCGTGTTGCACGTTGCTGTGCTTCAGTGCCTTTCCACAGTACCGGCTTGGTTAGCTCTAGGTACCAGTCACAGAACTGGTTCCAGATGAACTCGTAGATAGTGTTCGCAGCCATGTCCAAACGGAAGTTATCGATGTGGCCGTTGAACTCTTTCGCAGCTAGCTCGAACTGGGATTCGATCCACTTATCAGCCAGCGAGTACTCAAGCTCGGCATCAGTGGCGAAACCACAATCTTGATCTTCTGTATTCATCAGTACGTAACGGCTGGCGTTCCATAGCTTGTTACAGAAGTTACGGTAACCCTCAAGGCGCTTCATGTCCCAGTTGATGTCACGGCCGGTAGAAGCCATGGCAGCAAGGGTAAAGCGCAGGGCATCAGTACCGTAAGGTTCGATACCGTCTTCGAAAGTCTTGCGTGTTTGTTTTTCGATCTTTGCGGCCAGCTGTGGCTGCATCATGTTGCCACAGCGCTTTTCAACTAGGTCTTCAAGACCGATACCATCGATCATGTCGATTGGGTCAAGTACGTTACCTTTTGACTTCGACATCTTGTCGCCGTTTTCGTCACGGATCAGACCCGTTACGTAAACTGTCTTGAACGGAACCTGCGCCTTGCCGTCTTCGTCTTTGCAGAAGTGCATGGTCATCATGATCATGCGGGCAACCCAGAAGAAGATGATGTCAAAACCTGTTACCAGTACATCTGATGGGTGGAAGACTTTCAGGTCTTCAGTCTGCTCAGGCCAGCCTTGGGTACCGAACGTCCAAAGGGCAGACGAGAACCAAGTATCCAGCACGTCATCGTCCTGGCGAAGAACCACAACCGGTGCTAGGTTGTTCTGCTCGCGAACTTCTTCTTCGCTGCGGCCAACATAAACGTTACCGTCGTTGTCGTACCAAGCAGGGATACGGTGGCCCCACCATAGCTGGCGAGAGATACACCAATCCTGAATATCACGCATCCAAGAGAAGTACATGTTTTCGTATTGCTTAGGTACGAACTGGATGTCGCCGTTTTCTACCGCAGCAACAGCAGGCTCTGCTAGAGGAGCAGCACGCACGTACCACTGGTCAGTTAGCATTGGCTCGATAACCACACCACCACGGTCGCCGTAAGGTACGGTCAGGTCGTGGTCTTTGATTTCGTCCAGTAGACCCAGTTCGTCGAACTCGGCAACGATAGCTTTACGTGCAGCAAAGCGTTCCATGCCGTGGTATTTTTCCGGTAGCTCTGTGCTGTAGGCATCGCTTGGTTCGCCATTAGTGGTGAACACTTCAGACGCATCACGGATATCAGCATTGAACGTCAGGATGTTGATCATAGGCAGGCTGTGGCGCTTGCCCACTTCGTAGTCGTTGAAGTCGTGTGCAGGGGTGATCTTCACACAACCTGTGCCTTTTTCCATGTCAGCGTGTTCGTCGCCAACGATTGGAATACGGCGGTCAACGATAGGCAGAAGGATTTCTTTGCCGATCAAGTCTTTGTAACGTGGATCTTCCGGGTTGACTGCCACACCGGTATCACCCAGCATGGTTTCCGGACGGGTAGTTGCTACTACGATGTAGTCTTTGCCTTCAGCCGTTTTCACGCCGTCAGCCAGCGGGTAGCGGAAGTGCCACATGTGGCCTTTCTTGTCTTTGTTTTCTACTTCAAGATCTGAAATGGCGGTGTGCAGTTTCGGATCCCAGTTAACAAGACGCTTACCGCGGTAGATCAAGTCTTCTTCGAACAGGCGAACGAAAACTTCCTGAACGGCGTTAGACAGGCCGTCGTCCATCGTGAAGCGCTCACGATCCCAGTCTACAGAAGCGCCTAGGCGACGAAGCTGCTTGGTGATAGTGCCACCAGACTCACCTTTCCACTCCCAGATTTTATCGATGAAAGCGTCACGGCCGTAGTCGTGCTTGGTCTTGCCTTCTTCGGCAGCAATCTTACGCTCCACAACCATCTGGGTAGCGATACCCGCGTGGTCAGTACCGACTTGCCATAGGGTGTTCTTGCCCTTCATACGCTCACAGCGGATCAGGGTATCCATGATGGTATCCTGGAACGCGTGGCCCATGTGCAGGCTACCTGTGACGTTCGGCGGTGGGATCATGATGCTGTAGGCATCTTTTGATGTGTCACCGTGAGGCTTGAAGTAACCAGCCTCTTCCCAGCGCTGGTACAGCGCCTTTTCAATTGATTGTGGGTTGTATGTCTTTTCCATAGCGCTCTTAGAAGGATCTATGTGGAATTAGGGCGTCGCAGCATTGGCGGTGTTGAGCTGGATACCAGCCTGGCGATATTGCTTGTAGCGTTCGCGTGCCAATTGCTTCTGTTTTTCATCGCAAGGGACGAAGTCTACCACTTGTGAGAAGGTAACGGCAAAATTTGGTGCATCGAGCCCCAAATTAATCAGGATCCCGCGCCGTCCGCTGTGGCGCAGTCCGGGCCAACCAATCTCGACCGGTGAACCGCCACGGGGGCCTTCACCTATCAGGTTATGGGGCACGAAGTTATCGGGATCCAGCTGCCATAAATACTCATCTATTTGTTCTGCCTGTGCTTTGTCGGCAGCAAGCAAGTAGACTTTGTGGCCCTGGCGGTAACTCATTGCTGCTTGATGACAGGCAAAATGCAGCTGGAAGTCGTTATCCTCTGCATGTTGCTGTTCACTGATTATATAAAAAGTAGCATGAGTCATGGCGTTTACTCTATAAACGAAGGGGGCCGTTTGGCCCCCTTTATCGTCAATTTTACTCGACGTTCTCTAGGCCGGCTCGGTTGAGCAGGAATTGGACCAGCAATGGGACCGGACGACCGGTTGCCCCTTTCGCCTTGCCACCGACCCAAGCGGTACCTGCGATGTCTAGGTGTGCCCAGTTGTATTTCTTGGCAAAACGAGACAGGAAACAACCTGCGGTAATCGTACCTGCTCCCGGTGAGCCCAGGTTCGCCATATCGGCAAACGGACTTGCCAGTTGCTCCTGATACTCATCGTTCATTGGCAGGCGCCATGCGCGGTCGCCCGCTTGCTCGGAAGCGTTGATCAGCTCGTGAGCTAGCGGGTTGTGGTTTGAAAGCAGGCCACTGATGTGGTTACCCAGTGCAACTACACAGGCACCCGTTAGGGTCGCTACATCGACAACACATTCTGGCTCGAAGCGTTCAACGTAAGTCAGTGCATCACATAGGACCAAGCGGCCCTCGGCATCGGTATTTAGCACTTCTACTGTCTGGCCTGACATGGTTGTCAGGATGTCACCCGGGCGGTAGGCTCCGCCACCTGGCATGTTTTCACAGCCAGCCAGGATACCGACAACATTGATTGGCAGGTTAAGCTTCGCCAGCGCTTTCATCGCACCGAAGACGGTTGCTGCACCGCACATGTCGTATTTCATCTCATCCATCTGGGCAGATGGCTTGATAGAGATACCCCCGGAGTCGAAGGTCAGGCCTTTACCGATAAGAACAATTGGCTTGGCATCTGAATCAGGGTTGCCCTTGTATTCAATCACCGACATCATGGCTTCGTTTTTCGAGCCCTGGCCTACGGCTAGGTATGAAGTCATGCCCAGCTCTTTCATTTCCTGCTCGCCAATGATCTTGGTGCTGACAGTATCGAAGTCATCCGCTAGGCGACGGGCCTGTGAAGCCAAGTAAGCTGGGTTTGCTACGTTTGGTGGCATGTTGCCCAAGTCTTTACCGGCTTTTACGCCAGAGGCGACAGCCAAACCGTGGGCGATCGCGCGCTCGCCAAGAGAAAGCTCACGGCGGGTCGGTACGTTGAATACCAATTTGCGCAGTGGACGGCGGGTCTCTGGTTTGCTGCTCTTAAACTGATTGAAGGTATACAGGCTGTCCTTAGTGGTTTCAACGGCCTGGCGCACTTTCCAGTAGGTGTCACGGCCCTTGACGTGCAGTTCTGTCAGGAAGCAAACCGCTTCCATCGAACCGGTTTCGTTCAGGGTGCTAATTGTTTTTTTGATGATCTGCTTGTACTGGCGTTCATCAAGTTCGCGCTCTTTACCACAACCAACCAGTAATACACGCTCTGATAATACGTTTGGTACATGGTGAAGCAGCAGCATTTGGCCAGGCTTGCCTTCTAGATCACCACGGCGAAGCAACGAGCTGATATAGCCATCGCTGATCTTGTCGAGCTGTTCGGCAATGGGAGAAAGGCGACGTGGTTCGAATACGCCAACGACGATACAGGCACTGCGCTGTTTCTCGGGGCTACCACTTTTTACACTGAACTCCATGCGTACTCCTACATCCTAATAAAGACAATTAAAGCTAAATGTTAGATAATGCCGCACTTATGTTGCTGGACCACAAATTCGGTATAGGATTAAAGTGCAGGTTAACAATTAGCCGAAAGATTAAAAAAATAACTGATTAACCGAAAAATTATAGTGATTCCAGTAAAAAAACAAGTTTTCTATGGGTATTTAAAGCGTGATTATTGTTCGGTATTTGACGCGTGAGACAGTAAAAAGCCAATTTGCGGTGCTTTTTGTCCTTTTTCTTGTCTTTATTAGTCAAAAATTTATTCGCATTCTAGCTGATGCAACAGAGGGTTCCATCCCGAGTGATTTGATTGCGACCTTGCTCGGTTTGTATATGCCTTCAATGGCGCTATTGATGCTGCCACTCAGTTTGTACATCGGCATTTTGCTGACTTTTGGCCGATTGTATGCCGAAAGTGAAATTACCGTGATGAATGCCACGGGTATTGGCAATAAATTTCTTATTCAGGCCGCGCTGTGGCTAGCGATTATCACCGGCTCGGTAGCGGCTTTCAATGCGTTGTGGCTGGCTCCTTGGTCAGTAGAAAAAACCGAACAGTTAATGGAGCAGGTGAAGGCGGACTCCGGCCTTGATTTGTTGGTGAAAGGCCAGTTCCAAGCTGCGCCTGATGGCCAGGGGGTCGTGTTCGTCAATGACATTACCAATAGCGGTAGCCGGCTGGATAAAGTGTTCGTTGCCCAGTTATCAGCCCGTGATGCATTGCGCCCGAGTGTGATGGTGGCTGACCGTGGTTATGTCAGTGAATTACCAGATGGCCGTCAGGTACTGGATTTGAAAGAAGGCACCCGCTACGAGGGGATCCCGACACGGCTGGACTATTCCATTACCCAGTTCGATGACTACCAGGCCCTTATTGGCCAGCGGGCTGTGCGTGAGAATAAGCGTGACTGGGACGCGTTGCCAACCCTTGAGTTGATGCAGCGGTCTGAGCTTGCTGCCAAGGCGGAGTTCCAGTGGCGTATGTCACTGGTCTTGTGTATCCCGTTGTTAACGATGATTGTTGTGCCACTTTCTGCCGTGAACCCGCGTCAGGGACGCTTTGCCAAACTGGTCCCGGCGGTATTGATTTACTTGGCTTATTTCCTAGCTATCAGTGCCGCTAAGTCTGCGGTCGAAGATGGGGGGCTACCGTCTTATATTGGCCTGTGGTCGATCAATGTTGTGATTTTTGCCGTAGCGATTGGCCTAAACAGTTGGGATACCCTAGCTATTCGTAAAGTGAGAGAGAAGTTTCGGAGACGTGGTTAATGTTTAAGATTCTGGATTTATACATTGGCCGAACACTGATTTCGACTTCGGCCCTCACGTTGTCGACCTTGGTGGGGCTGTCGGCCATCATCAAGTATGTCGAACAGTTGCGCAAAGTCGGTGATGGCACTTACGACCTTTGGAAAGCATTGGCTTATGTGTTGCTCAGTATTCCCCGCGATATTGAGATGTTCTTCCCTATGGCTGTGTTACTGGGGGCGCTGATTGGCCTCGGTATGCTGGCATCGAGCTCTGAGCTGGTGGTCATGCAGGCGGCAGGCTTTTCAAAGTTGGATATCGGCCTGTCGGTGTTGAAAACAGCAGTACCCTTGATGTTGATGATCACCTTGCTTGGTCAATGGGGGGCACCTGAAGCCCAGAAAGCCGCCCGGGAATTAAGGGCCTTGTGGACTTCCGGGGGGAATATCCTCTCGGTTCAGCAAGGCGTATGGACTAAAGACGATAACGATTTTATCTATATTGGCCGTGTGCATGAGCAGAAGGAATTGCATGGGATCAACATCTGGCAGTTTAATGATCAAGATGAGCTGACGCATTCGACTTTCGCCGAGTCGGCAACCTACGAGAGTGGCAATGGTTGGCAGCTAAAGAATGTAACGGTAACGACTTTAGGCAAAGATCAGCAGGTGAATGAGCGCTTGCCTGAGCTGCAGTGGCAGACGACGTTGACGCCAGATAAACTGGCCATTGTGACGCTTAAACCTGAAGAACTCTCGTTGTCTGGGGTATATGACTATAAAAACTACCTCGAGGATTCCAAGCAGGATTCATCACGTTATGCATTGGCATTTTGGCGTAAGGCACTGCAGCCTTTCTCAATTGCTGTGATGATGTTGCTGGCACTGTCTTTCGTATTTGGCCCACTGCGTTCGGTGACCATGGGGGCAAGGGTTCTATCGGGGGTCATTTTCGGCTTTGGTTTTTATATTTCGAATGAAGTGTTTGGGCCGATGAGTATTGTCTACCGCCTCCACCCGATAATAGGGGCGATAGGGCCGAGCTTGGTGTTCTTGTTTATCACCATTTACTTATTACGACGCAAGCTCTAATAATTGGATTCAAAAAGGCGCCCTAGGCGCCTTTTTTGTAGATATGATTCGGTGGCTTAAGGGGTATGGATCAGTTTACCTTTGGCAGCACAACCATTTCACAGTCAGCCATAGCATCCTGGAAAGATTGGTTGGTCTTGCTGAACGGTGCCAACAAGTTACCCAGCCCAAACGCAGAGGTTGCCATACGGATCATTGCCTGAGTCGGGCGGATATTCGAACCATCTTTATTCTGGATACGTAACTTCCATGCCCGCATCCCCAAAGTTTGGCCGGCCTGGCACCAGAAATAAGTAAAGAAGCTAACAATAACGACAGCAAGGTAGCCAGTGTAAAGCATGCCCACCACCGGGTGAAGGGTCATGTAGGCGCTGACATCTTCATAGCCAGTAATATCGACCATGCCGACGGCGACTAAGGCTGCCATCAAGCCGATAGCGATGCCGCCAGCAAGCATAAGGACGGCGGCGATAACGAGGGTGTCATACAGCCATGCCGCTAGGCGGCGGAAAAGGCTAGGATATTGTTTGGTGGATTCAACGTCCGGCTGTTTCTTCTTTTTCACAAGGTTTTCCAAATTAACTAAGCTTCAAGGTGTTGCGTGCAGTGTAGCAATATTACTCACAGGCGTGAATGATATGGATCTTGGAAATGAGAGCCGTCCAGCCAGCAGTTTTTGCTAGCAGCACTATATTTATTGGAGTCAGTAGCCAAAGTGCCTCGAGGGGCCTTGCGTTACTGCTGACACCTATTCCATAGCCTGTTTCTGGGCACTTTGATTGAGGAGCAAGAACAATGGCTGATACCCATGACAACACCACGAACTGGCCAGAATTGGCTGGTGCGCTTTATGACAAGCTAACAGAAAGGCATGCAGAGCTAACCTATGATTTTGACCATGTTGAAATCAGTGTGCCAAGTGGAGCTGGCGACAAGCCGGAGCACTCTATCTGGAAGGTGAATGGTAGCGTCAGTATTCGGGGGCGTAACCTAGATTGATGTTGGAATATTACGGCGAGGTTGAGGTTGAGGTTGACGGGGAAGTCGCTCACCTCAATGCACAAGGGCGGCAACTTACCCTGACAGTACCGAGTGATAGGATGCTCTTGGCTTTGATTGGGCTGTATTGCCGTTTTCCCGTGTCAAAGGCGACATCACATGCCCCTTTTATTTTTGATAACCACCACCTGTTGATCTGTGTCTCTCACGGTGGTTCCTTGAGTGTAACCAAACGGCAAAGTTGGCTTCGTGTGTACCTACCTTATAAATTTTCGCTAACGGGTATCAGCTGGTGGTTTCGTCATGGGCCACGGTTCTTGTATCAATTCTGGCGAAGTTAGCGTGCTTTGGCGTGTGCTTTGCTACCTAAAATGTTCAAAATCTCAACAAACAAACTTTAGGGAGCTATTTTCCCGCTTTTTCCTATTGCGTTGGAAAGCAAGATGCGTAGAATGAGCTCTATTGCCCGGGTGGCGAAATTGGTAGACGCAGCGGATTCAAAATCCGCCGGTGAATAACTGTGCCGGTTCAAGTCCGGCCCCGGGCACCATTTTCAAATGATAAAGCCTCGACGAAAGTCGGGGCTTTGTTGTATCTGGGACCTGCCTTGCTTTGAGCTATGTACAGTATTGGCTGCATCTTTCAAACCTTTATTTCTTCACTGTATCCCCTTCATAGTTACTAGCGCTCATTGTCCAATTGGTGCGGCAGGCCTCATAAAAGCGCGGGCTAGTCGTGTAATAAGTTCCTTTCTTCTCTTAATTGCGTAAATCAATCACCAAATAATAATCCTTAATATATCTTATTTATATTGATTGGTTAGTCATTTACCTCTCTGTTTTTTATTAAATGGATATTGGTTGAGTTTCTATTTAAAGTTCTTCAATAAATTATTTATGAAACCGTTGTTTATGAATTTGCGATTCTCTTCACACTCAATGCAACCGGTTGCGCTTTGTTTTGTTTTGCTTGTTAGCTAATATTTATTTGTCGTTTTTAAGTGTTAAAAATGAACCCTGGAGAGAGTAATGAAAAAGATTTTATTGTGTTGTAGTGCGGGTATGTCAACCAGCATGTTGGTCCAGCGAATGACGAAAGCTGCTGAAGAACGTGGCATTGAGTGCCAAATAGAAGCGCAGGCCGTAACAGTATTCGAAGATGCCATACAATCCTTTGACGTCTGTCTACTTGGGCCTCAAGTCCGTTTTCAGCTAGAAGAGTTGCGCAAAACAGCCTCCTTATATGGTAAACCTATTGATGCGATTTCTCCTATGGCATACGGGATGATGAAAGGTGAGGAAGTCCTTGAACAGGCTTTATCACTTATTCCTGAATAGTTTTTTAATTACCACTTACCCTAATAGAAAATAATAGTAGTAATTAAAACATCCTGTATATCTACGCAGGAAGGACTATTACGTTTGAAATAAAGGAATATCTATATGAAGTTTTACGATAAGCTGATGAGGTTTGTTGAAAATAGAATAGCCCCCATAGCGGTAAAAGTAGGTTCTCAAAAACATGTAAGGGCAATGCGAGATGGGTTTATCACCGCGATGCCATTTATTATTGTCGGTAGCTTTTTATTAATTTTAGCCTTCCCTCCATTTGCTGAAGATACGCAAAATGGTTTTGGTCGCGCTTGGCTAGATTTTGCCAGCAAAAACTTTGACATGATTATGATGCCTTTCAATATGACGATGGGAATCATGACAATTTTCGTGTCGATGGGGATAGGTTACAGCTTGGCCCGTGCTTACCAGATGGATGGCATCACCAGTACCTGCCTGTCATTAATGTGTTTCTTGTTGGTCGCAGCCCCAGTCAGCGGAGGTGGGTTACCAACATCACACATGGGGGGAACCGGTATCTTTACGGCAGTTATCTGTGCGTTTTATTCTGTGGAATTGATCCGCTTCCTCAAAAAACACAACATCACTATCCGTTTGCCAGAGCAGGTTCCGCCGGCGATTGCCCGTTCTTTTGAGATGCTGATCCCTGTACTGGTTGTATTCATGACCGTTTACCCACTCAGCCTATTTGTCCAATCTCAGTACGATATGCTGATCCCAGATGCTGTCATGCAGATGTTCAAGCCATTGATCAGTGCTTCTAATTCTCTGCCTGCAATTATTGGTGCCTTGCTTGTTTCCCAGTTGCTTTGGTTTGCGGGTATCCATGGGGCAGCGATTGTCGTTGGTCTGCTTTCTCCGATTTTCTTGACCAACATAGGTGCCAACATTGATGCATTTGTTGCTGGTGAGCCTATTCCGAATATCTTTACCCAACCTTTCTGGGACTTCTATATCTTCATTGGTGGTTCCGGTGCGACCTTAGCGCTGGCCATTTTAATGGTCTTCAGCCGCTCTATTCATTTGCGTAGTTTAGGGCGAATGAGTGTGGTACCTGGCTTCTTCCAGATCAACGAACCGATTATTTTCGGTACGCCCTTGGTACTTAACCCTATGCTATTTGTTCCGTTTGTCTTTGCACCGGTTATCAATGCGGTGATTGCATATGTCGCGGTACATACGGGGCTTGTTGGTATGGGCGTGGCAACAACGCCTTGGACGACACCAGCCATTATCGGTGCTTCATGGGGAGCCGGTTGGACATTGGCTCCAGTCCTGTTGGTTATTGGCCTCCTGATCCTTGATCTCTTTATCTACTTGCCGTTCTTCAAGATGTTTGAAAAGCAATTGCTTGAGCAAGAGAAAGAGACCGCAGATCAGAAAGAGATGGGTAAAGCACCTATCGGTGAAGGTGCGACAGCGTAATGGTACGACTGCGGGCCATAGGCCCGCAGTGTTTATATCTTAATGGAGGAGAGACTGATGGATCAGGAATCAGTAGTCATGGAAATTATCGTCAATGCCGGTGAAGCCAGAAGCTTATGTTTTGAAGCATTGGCCAAAGCGCGCAAGCATGAGGTACTGGCGGCCAAGGGCTCGCTTAAACAAGCAAAAGAGTGCCTCAATCGCGCCCACT
The DNA here is from genome assembly GCF_003026455.1 of Photobacterium rosenbergii. Classification (GTDB taxonomy): domain Bacteria; phylum Pseudomonadota; class Gammaproteobacteria; order Enterobacterales; family Vibrionaceae; genus Photobacterium; species Photobacterium rosenbergii. The sequence continues at coordinate 5,917 of NZ_PYMB01000010.1, read as the reverse complement.
TGATCCAGACCCGGTTGATTGAAGCTGATCAGGGGGAGGGAAAAGTAAAAATGACCTTGGTGATGGTACATGCCCAAGATCATCTGATGACGACCATCCTTGCCCATGAGTTGGCAACAGAAATGGTTGCGATGCATGAAAGGTTGCTTGAAAAATAAGGACGGATTATGACCCAATCTCTTAAATTGGCCATTATTGGTGGTGGTAGCAGCTATACGCCAGAACTTGTCGAAGGGGTACTCAAGCGACTCGACAAACTCCCTGTAAAGGAAATGCACTTTGTCGATATTGAGGCGGGAAGGGAAAAGCTAGAGGTTATTGTAGGGCTTACTCGGCGGATGGTGGAAAAAGCCGGTGCTGATATTGAGATCAAGGCATCACTGGATCGCCGGGCTGCGATTAAAAATGCTGATTTTATTATGACCCAATTCCGGGTTGGTGGTTTACAGGCAAGGGCAAACGATGAACGTATTCCTATTGAATATGATGTGATTGGCCAGGAGACGACAGGCCCCGGTGGTTTTGCCAAAGCACTACGCACCATTCCGGTTATCTTGGATATTTGCAAGGATATTGAGGAGTTAGCGCCTAATGCGTGGATGCTGAACTTCACGAATCCTGCAGGGCTAGTTACCGAAGCGATTCAAAAGTACACGCGTGTTAAGTCTATAGGCCTTTGTAATGTGCCCGTATCGATGCAGATGATGATTGCTGAGATGATGGCATGCCCACCTGAAAAGCTCTCGCTCGAGTTTATTGGTTTGAACCACCTTGTTTGGGCCTACAGAGCATGGGTAGATGGTCAAGATGTGACGGCTGAAGTGTTGAAGAAAGTTGGTGACGGCCAGAACTTCAGTATGAATAACATCTTTGAGGAGCCTTGGGATCCTGACTTTCTCAATGAGTTAGGTGCCATTCCTTGTCCTTACCATCGTTACTTCTATCAAGTGGATGCGATGCTAGCTGAAGAAAAGGAATCTGCAAATGAGGGTGGTACACGGGCTGAGCAGGTAATGAAAACCGAAGCTGAGCTCTTCGATTTATATCGCGATCCCAACCTTGCGGATAAGCCCAAACAGCTTGAAATGCGCGGTGGAGCGTACTATTCAGATGCCTCTTTGAACTTGGTCGATGCAATTTATAACGACCGTAAAACGATCCATGTCGTCAATGTGGCGAACAATGGCACGATTTCAAGTTTGCCCAATGATGCGGTTATTGAATGCAGCGCTGTTGTGGGGAGTTGGGGTGTAAGACCTTTAGCTGTCGGTACGTTAAGTCCTGCCATCACCGGCTTGATCCATCAGGTTAAGGCGTATGAACAGCTTACGATTGAGGCTGCTGTTGAAGGGAGTTACAGCAAGGCTTTAATCGCCTTGTCGAGTAACCCGTTAGTGCCAGATATTACCCGTGCTAAAGCTATTCTTGAGGACATCCTGCGTACAAATCATGATTATCTGCCCAGTTTTGCTTAATTGATTATAAGGGTTGCGGCAGAGAGGGCTGAGCTCTCTGCTGCCAAGTGTAAAGAGGGATCTTATGCATGTAATTTTCAATGCGGACGACTTTGGTTTGACCCCGGGTATTAACTTGGGGATCGGGCAGGCTTGCCAATATGGAGTGGTCCGTTCAACAACAATGATGGTGGGGATGGCGGCAGAGCAACATGCTTTGCAGGTTGCATCAAATCAGCCATCGCTAGCGGTGGGGTTGCATCTACGGTTTACTACGGGAACGCCTTTAACTCCAGCGACCTCGGTTGTCGGCAATGATGGCTGTTTTTTAGCCAAAGAGACGTTCTGGCAAACGCAAATATTCAAAGAGCAAGAAATTGCTGATGAGGTCATTGCACAGGTTGAGCGTTTCTTGGCTACCGGGCTGCCACTTAGCCATGTAGATAGCCACCACCATGCACATATGCACCCTAAATTACTGCCTGTTATTGAAGAGGTTGTGGCGGGATATCAAGTGCCGCTTCGCGGATGCCTGAAAAATAAAAAAGACTATGTTTTCAGCCAAAACTTTTATGGTGAGTCACTGAGCGTCGATCAGCTACTCGCTATCATCAGGCATTATCGGGGGCAGTGTGAGGTATTGGAAATCATGTGTCATCCTGCCTACATCGATCAGCCCTTACTTGAATCGAGTGGCTATGCCTTACCTAGAGCGATGGAGTTAGAGATCCTTACTGATGCGAGGCTGAGAGAATCACTAGAACAATGGGGGGTGACGGTGGGGAATTTTCTGTCGATTAAAGGCTAATGCTTTTCAACCGTCATCGAAATAGCAGTTGTCAGTAGTGCATCTTTCCCCCCTAAATCGTTATGGGTGCTCTCTACTGGCAACTTGCTATGTGTCGGGCCGCGGATAAGGATGTGGTCATTACTGGCTTCATGTACCCAGAAAATCATTCTATAGTCGCTAATTGGACTTATAAGCCGGAGATGATGGTAGATAATTTATGCTGAAGGAGGAAATGCAACTGCCATGGCAAGTATAAAAGATGTTGCAGCATTGGCCGGGGTTCACCGCTCAACAGTATCGCGAATTATAAATGGGGAAGGGACATTTCGTTCTGATACCAAAAGGAAAGTTGAGCAAGCGATGACCGATCTCAACTACCGGCCAAGTGCTATTGCCCGCTCGCTGGCCACTGCCTCATCCAATATGACAGGGCTGCTTGTTACCTATTATACCGGTGGCTTCTTTGGTCAGATGATGGAGCAAGTACAGGCCGAGCTGGATCAGCACAATAAGTTTCTTATAACAGCACAAGGACATCACAGCGCGGAAGGGGAGCGGGAAGCGATTAGGCGGTTCCATGCGCTTAGGTGTGAAGGGTATGTTTTGAATAGCCGCCACTTAAGCGATGATGAGTTGAGGGCATTAGCACAAGAGCCTACCCCGTTTGTGCTCTTGGATAGGGTGGTCGAAGGTTTGGAGCCACGCTGTATTACTTTTGATCATCCTCTGGCTGCAAAATTAGCGGTGGAGCATTTGATACAGCAGGGGCATCGTAATATCGGCTGTATTTCCGGGCCACTGAGCCGAACAAGTAGCCACCTCCGTCTACAGGGGTACAAAGAAGCGTTGCAGCAGGCGGATATCAGGTTCGAGCCTGCGCTTTGTGTTGAAGGGGACTATGGAAGGAAAAGTGGCTATTTAGCGGCAAAACAGCTATACCGTTCTGCACCTGCAATGACGGCTTTGTTTTCATGTAGTGAGGAAATGACCCTCGGAGCATTGCAATATTTTCATGAACAGAGTGTTATTTTGCCGCAACAACTCTCCTTGATCAGTTTTGATAGCATTGAGCTTTGTGACGCGCTTTACCCGCAGGTATCGTCGGTTCACTTTCCCATTAGTCAAATGGCCCAAACGGCCGTTGAACTATTGATGTGTCAAATTAACCAAAAAGAGTGCGTTATCACCCAACACTTTTTACCCGAGTTACGCTTACGAGGCAGTGTAAGCAAGCAGGCAGTCCCTATAGCGTGATTTTTGATCATTCATAGTAATGGCTGAGGGCGATTTGGAAGCGCAGGTCTTTAAACGTTGTGGTGGCGTTCTGAACGTATTGGCTGCATACCATACGCTTGAGCGGCGGTTTTCGCTAAGAGATAAAAAAATGATTGTCTATCAGGTTGATATACGTATAATGAGCCGCATCTGCCCGGGTGGCGAAATTGGTAGACGCAGCGGATTCAAAATCCGCCGGTGAATAACTGTGCCGGTTCAAGTCCGGCCCCGGGCACCATTTTCAAATGACAAAGCCTCGACGAAAGTCGGGGCTTTGTTGTATCTAAACCTCAGCAAACTGAACTTTCTTCTCATAACTCACTACTCAAGCTGCCACTTGGTAAAAGATTGCTTATAGTAGCTATCCCACAGCAATGATATGAATTAGGCCATGCCGCCAAGGAAAGAGCCAAGCCCGGCTATCACTGTTATTGAACTGATAAAGCAGCAGATCAACCAGCAAGTTTGGTTGCCAGGTGAGCGAATCCCATCGATTCGTAAAATGAGTCAATTGCAGTCCATCAGCCCAATGACGGTGATGAAAGCTTATGAGCAGTTAGAGCTTGATGGCTGGATCCGTGCCAAGCCACAAAGTGGATATTTTGTCGCGCCGCATTTTAACCAACTTAATGCCCCTTCATTACCGCATCCTCAGGTCGTAAACCAATCTATCAACATCAACCGGCATGTTTTTGAAGTCATGAAAGGCATCAAGCAGCCAGGTGTGATCCCCTTTGGCTCTGCATTTCCCGACCCTAGTTTATTCCCGGTGCCGACATTAGGTCGGTTGTTGAGTCGCGCAGTGAAAACCATGCCATACGATAGTGGTATTACTGATTTAGCGCCTGGGTGTGAGTCTTTGCGGCGGGCAATCAGCCAGCGATATGCCAAAGCGGGTATTAATGTTAGTACCGATCAAGTCGTGATTACCTCCGGGGCAACAGAAGCGCTCGGATTGGGCTTAGCAGGTGTGACAAAGCCTGGTGATACGGTGCTGGTTGAGTCACCTGCATTCTATGGCGCCCTTCAGGCTATTGAAAGGCTTCATCTCAAGGCTGTTGAGGTACCTGTCTGTCCTGTGAAAGGTTTAGATATAGCAGCACTGATAACTTGCCTTGAGCGTTACCCTATCAAAGCATGCTGGTTGATGAGCAATTTCCAAAACCCAACAGGAGTGAGCCTTTCCCCTGAGCGGCAACAAGCTGTGTATGATCTTCTGGTAGCCCAAAATATTGCCATTATAGAAGATGATGTTTATGGCGAGCTCTATTACGGGGCGAGTAAACCTCCTTGTTTCAAGTCCATAGATAGTAAAGGGATGGTGATCCATTGCGCTTCATTCTCTAAATCCCTTGCGCCAGGGTTTCGTATTGGTTGGGCTCTTGCTGGACGGTTCGCCCAGCAAGTTACCGAACTTCAGTTTATGTCGACCCTTTCGGCACCTGTACCCAACCAGCATGCCATTGTCAGTTATATAAAGGAGGGGATATATGATAGCCACCTGCGACAACTGCGCCGAACGTTGTTAGCGAGGCAGCAGACAATGAGGGAAGCCATTCAGCGATTGTTTCCTGTTGGTACGACAGTTACCAAACCGGATGGGGGGTATTTTCTATGGGTTGGGCTCCCATTTGATGTAGATAGCTCCGAGTTGCTAGCACTATTACTTGAGCGGCATCGTATCAGCATAGCTCCTGGTACGTTGTTTTCTCTGGGTGAGCAGTACCGTCATTGTATTCGTATTAATAGTAGTTATGAGCTCACCGCTCAAAATTACGAGGCATTGAGCTCACTGGCCCAACTACTCAGTTGCCATAAACAATAAACTGTTTCGATATTTGTTAGGCAAACTGTACTACCCGAATTTATCAGTTCTCCTATTCAATATTGGTGTATTGAAGACAGAAGGAGGAAAACATGGGATGGAAAGGTATTACAGCAGAGCTGAAGCTGATAATTGTTGCTGTTGGGTGTGCGTTATTGTTGGTTTTTGGCCACCTCATTTTGGCCAAACAGCTGATTCAATACGCTTGGGTTGAGTATACAGCAGCCGGAATCCCCTTTTTATTGTTTGCTATTGCCGCTTGGGCGATACGTTATACCTTACGTTTGGAGCAGAAAAACTAGGTATTTACAGAATAGGCCTTCGCTTAATGGGAGTGGCTTGTAGGGTATTTATGCGCAAAATAGAGCTATTGTCTGTTTATTGAGCGTTTGGTTAATTTAAATGAAATAAATGCATTTTTGCTATTGCCAATGTGATCGAAGTCTCTATAATGCCACCTCACCGACACGGAGCACGGCAACTTAAGCCGGCAACGTAGCGGATTGTTCTTTAACAATTTGACCATGCAATCTGTGTGGGCACTCGTGAAATGATAGTCAACAAAAGAATTAT
>NZ_PYMB01000001.1 GCF_003026455.1 Photobacterium rosenbergii | reverse complement strand
GCGCGGATATCATCGTGGAGCTGGGATGCGGGAGCACCCAAAAGTGACTCCGAATACATTAGCGCAAACCAACCCCGTCATTAGAAATTGTAGTTGCAATAACGGGGCGGACCATACATTTTTGTATGCGTTGAATATTGGCGTCAGCCCTGCGGACTGATGAGTCCCGCTTGAGCGCAAGCCCGGCCCTCCGCCACTACAACGAAGCCTCAGCAGAAATGCTGGGGCTTTTTGGTATCTACAACTCCCGAAAGTGCAAGGCACTTTAGGTCGCGGAACTAGGCGTCCCCGACGAAAGGCGAGGGCTTTTTCGTATAAGAACCATGAAAGTACAACCAGATCATTCATCCTGTTTGAAACATTGATGCATCAATATTGCGAGAAAAAACGGGGGAATTTTTGCTCTAAAACAGAAGTGCTCTGATGAAATATTTGGTTAGTCTGCTTGTTGCTTATAGTCAGACTTTAAAAAACAAAGAGTTAAACGGAAGGTTTTTATAGTGAGAATTGGATATATTGAGTATGCATGCTCAATGGTCAAACTATTGACGCGTTTGGGTGTCTAATTTATTTGTTGATATTCAAAATAAAATGGGAATTTCTATTTGATTTCAATTAATTAAAAGATATTGAACGCTGTTTTTGAATTAACATCACGAAAATGTGACACATGTGGCATATGCTGTGTGATCTAGCTGCTAACATTTTATTACAATTGGATAAAAATAACTCAAGCTAAGATATATAAAAATCAGCTTGTTTAATACTAATAAATCTTTATTCATGGAAGAATAAACAACGTTTTTATGGCTTTTAATCAGACAGTTTTAGTTCGTGCTGTTATTACAACAGCGATGATTTTATTTGCATTTGTTGTTGACCCTCTTGGCGTTAGAAATGCGGCAGAAAAGCATTACGAGGACCATATTCTACGGCTATGGTCCCCCTTTTATACGGATGATGTTTCACAGGACGTTACTGTCATATTGATAGACGATACTTTTCTGCGCCAGACAGAAAAGTATCCTGTGACTTATCGAAATCTGTCTAACTTACTGAGGGTGATTAGTGCCCATAAACCACAGGCCGTTTTTTTCGATATTCTTCAGCACTATGAACATTCTCCTCGTTTAGACCGTTGGTTAAAAACATTGGGATCTCAAGAGTTTCCCGTATTTATGAGTAGCGACACAGACTATGACACTGAATCTATATTGAGTGATGAAACGTCCCTTCGTTACAAAATATCTAAAGTCAGCCAGCTAACCGCAGTTTCTTGGAGTGGTTACCAGCATTATTATCCGCTATATGTTGATTGGAATGGAAATAAATCTGAAACGGCAGCTATGTCGCTTTATCAAGTATGGTGTGAAGAAGAAAAGGGCCGGTGCAGTTCACTTGTAGAACGATCAAATAGCTTTAGCGACCCAATGATGGTTCAGTGGACCAATAAGTTTGATAGCAAGCAAAATAACTATTTTCCTTTAAGTCATGAATGCGGGCAAGTGTCCAATAGTCAGTTTTCCCAGTTTTGGGAACTGCTTAAGTTAAGCCTTACACAAGGTGTTCAGAGTGATAAGACCCTCGATGAAGGTCTCAGACAGAGGTGTCCACCATTTCTCTCTGTTTCAGCGGCTAAATTATTGGAGTCCGGAGCACTTAAGTCTGAGTCGTTAAGACGAGCAATAGAAAATAGGTTGGTGCTGGTTGGATATTTTCTTCCTGGAGGTACCGATATTGTGCGTTCTCCAGTTCATGGTAGTTTGCCTGGCGTGTATTACCATGCGATGGCACTGGACAATTTAATCAATCTAGATACTGATTATTGGCATGTTCCTGAAAAAATTGGTCTATTTAGTCTAAGTCTTGCTGATATTGTAGAAATTCTTGTCCAAGTAGGAGTGTTGTTTCTTGTTATCTGGTATCGCTATACGCATCTAGAGAATGAACTCACTGACGGTGAGACGCTCAATTCCAGAACCCAGATATATTCCGGTATCAAACCCACAGTGTGTATCGTTGCGCTGATTTTCACTTCGGTTTTGGTATGCCATTTTATTTTGAAAGTAGGTGCACCTAACTGGTATGGGTTATTAATGATCCTATTTTTGGATCTGCCTATTTTTCTTTTCTACTTTCTTGAAGCTGTTAAGAAGTTTGCAACTAACAAAGCAAACCGTATTAGAGAGAAAGTTACTTGTTATATCCACTCAATCAAAACATTGAACAATAGATAAAGGAGTAGCTATGTTTCGCCATAACAAAAGGTGGTTAGGGTTAGGTCTTGTCACAGCTTTAGCGGCTTATCCAGTCGTTGCAGAAGATAAGGTATTGATTTTAGATTTCCTGATGGATTCTGTTGAAATCTGTGATGGTAATTTGGACTGTACTGATGTTGATAAAAAAAGCCTTCCCAACCCATCAGACGAGAAGGTTATCGTTTCAAGCTACGATAAAAAAGAAGGGATGGTGATGTTTAAACATCTTGGTAATGAAAAATGGGTTCATATTACTGAGGTTGAACTAAATCAAAAAGCTGTAGCATCCGTTGTTTGTACAGAACAATCAACAATTTCTAGAAAGTCTGATAAGCAAGTGTTCTCTACATATGGTCTGGGAGAAGGGTGTTAATTATGCGTCAATTGATTACACTGTTTATTATGTCGGGAATACTATCTGGCTGTGCGGTAGATAGTTTAAAAACACTGACAGGTAGTACTTATGAGGGAGTGGATGGGAAGTATATTCATTCTCTCACACCGGAAACCAATCAACCGGTCGTGAATGAAGAAGCAACGGTGAGCAATAATGAAGACACAGAAAAAGAAAAGGTCTTCTATCGCGCAGCCGCTGATAAAAATCTAATTGCCAACCCTTATGCTGAAAAGTACTTAAATGAGATCCTGGCAAACATCCTTGTTGAATGGGATCAACCGGTCGACAAAGATATTAAAGTCGTTATTTCAGCGGATAGAAACTATTCCGCTTTAGCAACGACAGATACGATTGTAATTACTCAGGGTGTTTTGGGAGACGCAGAATCTGAGGATGAATTAGCGTTTATTATCGCACACGAGCTGTCTCATATTCTGTTAGAACATAACGATACTAACGAGTACTTCGCTAAGCAAAGTGCTTTGGTGAGCAAAGCTGCAAATGTTGCTATGGTCTCTGCGGTTGTAGGGGATTTGGAGACGCATAAAACAGCCGATGGCCTTAAGTTAGCTTCCAAAAATTCGGCAAGTGCCCAAAAATTAGTATCAGACTCGTATCGGATGGGAATGACAATCAATCGCCTGAGTCACGATGTGCTGAGCTCTTCAATGAGCCGACAAGATGAAGATGAGGCCGATCTACTTGGTGTCGACTTGATGGTCAAAGCGGGTTACAGCGCTAGGGCATATTATGATGTGATGGATCGGCTTGAAAGTAGTCAGGTGTTCAATAAAGAGCAGTTAGCAGCCAAAAAGCAGGATTTCCAAAGCTTTGTCAGTATGGCTAGTAAGGCAAATAAAAACATAAGTGGGTCAAACTTAGAGACGTTAGGCTATTTGGCCGCAAATGAAGCAGCAACGCGTCTTTTGCAAGATTTTGCTGAGCGACATAACTCACCCAGTGAAAGAAAGCAGGATCTTAATCACTATGTGAAACGTGAATATCGTAAAGAGCGTAGACGTGACTTTTCTACGGAGAAGCTGAATAAAACACTCCGTTCAGGTAAGGCTGAGCAGATACAGAAAAATTACTGGGCTGCTTCTGAAGCAATGAGGGCTGTTGAATTTGGTGATTTAGAGAAGGCTGAAAAATTGGCTCGCCAAGCGGTATCTGGGCCAACTAGCTCTCATGCTTATCCAAGACTGGCGTATTACACCGTTCGAAAATTACAAAATAAGCCCGACAAAGCGGCGCAGAACCTGGCATTAATTAAGAATTGGGATTACGCCTCTATTCAGACATTCGCGTTAGCCTCGCAAGCCTTCCGAGCGCAAAATCAGCATAAAAAAGCCGAACAGGTATTGGAGAAAGCGAAAGTTGCAATAGGATCCGATCAACCATTCTTACCAGAATATATTGCCTTGTATCGTAGCATGGGGGAGCAGTCTAAGTTAGACGAGCATCTTAAACGCTGTGATAACGTGAGTGAAAATAATATTGTCGCTCAATGTTATCAAGCAGCAGGCGTAGAGATTCCATCAGACACTAAGAAAGCCAGTAAAGGGTTCTTTGATTCGATAACCAGCATGGTTGAGATTTAACGGCTATGAATTGCGCAATTGACTCTTAGATTCAATTATCCAAAGCCTCCAATACAGCGTTGGAGGCTTTTGTTTATTGTGGGTAAAGAGATGATTAGATCATTAAGGTTGCACTAATTTTCTTTGAGCTAATGAAAGGACCGTCCGCTCTACTTGGGCTACGATTTCTGATTCTTGCTCCCAAGTATTCCAATAAAGATCGACAAAGATGGGATGAGGGGAAAGTGTTATTAATTCAGAAGGTAAAGGCTGATTTTCAATTAGGAGTTTAGGAAGCATAGTCCAAGCGACCCCACAGTTCACTGCGTCAAGAAGTACATGGGAGCTTGGAAAATAATGCGTCCTTTGCTGTTTACGTTCTACGCCATGAATAGATAGGTACCTGTCGACCAGATCATCCTCCCTGTCGAATATAGCGACAGGGGAAGAGCTGAGCTGTTCGTTGTTAATCCCGTTTTTGAAGTAATGCTTAAAATACGATTGAGAGCATACCGGCAGATATTCTAATTGGCCGAGGTATCGTGTTTTACATCCACCGAGGTGATTGGCTTTCGAGGTGATAGCCGCGATGACTTCGCCACTCTTGAGCAATGTTTGGGTTGATACCGTATTTGATGTCCGGATATCAAAAGATAGGTTAGGCCTGTCACTAAAGTGATCTATTACATCCATAAACCAGCAGCTTAAGCTGTCATGATTGACGGCAATAGCAAGGGAAAGGGAATCATTGTCAATGCCATGCTTCAGCGCGAGATCCAGTTCATTTTGCAGTAACAGCATACGACGTGCATAGCCCAGCACTTGCTTCCCTACTTCTGTCGTTTGTGGTGGTGTAGTACGGACTAAAACGGAACTGCCTACTCGGTTTTCCAGTGACTTTATCCGCTGCGATACGGCGCCGGGTGAGATATGCAGTTGGCGGGCGGCATTATCAAAACTTTGGCCATCAACGATAGCGATTAAGGTTTCCATTTCCTTATTATCTAACATTCCCAACACCTACCATCTTTAATTTTGCTATAGATATATTAAATTATTTAGTTTTATGCAACTCGTAGGGGAGATTACTATCAATTTGAAATCACATGAATTGATAGGGATCTTTCACAATGACCAAACCACTCACGCGATCACCACTGAAGGCACCACAAACTTTTCTCGATTTTCCTTTTGTGAATGATTTTGACAATTTCTCCTCAGATATTGCCATTTTAGGTGTGCCTTATGGCATGCCATACAGTGTCGATGGGATGGCTAATGATCAGAGCTTGGCGCCTGATCATATCCGTAGTTGGTCAACGCTCTCGGAAGTTGAAATGACGTTAGAGAATTACGACTTCGACTTGGGTGGGACCTTGTTAGATGGCAAAGATATCAATATTGTGGATTGCGGTAATGTCACCTCCAGCATGGCTAGCCTCAATGAGCACTATGAGAATGCTGAGCAAGTAGCCCGTTCTATTTTTGCCGCTGGCTCAGTTCTTATTACGTTAGGGGGGGATCATGGTGTGCCTATCCCTATATTGAAAGCACTGGATGTATTGGATAAAGAAATCACCCTGATCCACATTGATGCCCATCTGGACTGGCGTGATGAAATCAACGGTGAGAAGAACGGATATTCCAGCGTTATCCGCCGTGCTTCCGAGCTTCCCCATATCAAAGGAATCCATCAGATTGGCATGCGGGGGATAGGCAGCGCAAAAAATCAGGAAGTAAGTGATGCCATCGCTCACGGCTGCTCGATTACAACCGCTTACCAGCTCCATGACTTAGGTATGGAAGAAGTACTCAAGACTATTCCTGACGGCGGCACGTATTATTTGACGATTGATGCTGATGGTATCGACCCTACCATTATGCCTGCCGTGCTGGCTCAAACTCCTGGTGGTTTAAACTGGGTTCAACTTCATAAGCTAATACACGGTTTGGTGAAAAAAGGACGGGTAGTGGGTATGGACTTGGTCGAGATCACCCCTTCTTGTGATATTGGCAATATATCCATGATCCATGCCGAACGACTACTGTGTAATTTTATCGGGGCAACGGTTAGGGCGGGGTATTACGACAAGTGACGTAGGCCAAAAATGGCATCTACTTGCTTGCGTATTTTTACTTATATTTTGAGGTAATGATTAATAATTTAATAAGTTAACTACTTATAAGAAACCACCCATAGAATGTCGTTTTGCATAATCAAACGATCAGGACGACGAAATGGGTGGCGTTAAACAATTATATGTAGGCATAGCTTTGGCTATGTCGGTCCTTTTGACTGGTGCGATAGCACTGGATCAGGCAGTCTTTTTACGGCTCCTACTAGGGCTAGGTCTTGGTATTGCCTTGACCAAAGGGGCGATTGGCTTTGCTGGTAGTATTAACCGTGCATACCGTCGAGGTTCAACCCGGTTACTTCAGGCGCTGATGTTGTTGTTTGTCGTGACAGCCATTATTAACGCCGGGCTGTTATACGGTGCTGAACCGGGTAGTTATAACCTTTGGGTGAACCCAATTAATGCTGGTTTGATCATCGGCGGTCTGATGTTTGGTTTTGGTATGACGCTGTCCAGTTGCTGTGCTTCAGGAGTGATGGTTGAAATGGTCAGTGATGTGCCAAGGGCTTTGACCACCTTGGTCGCATTTGGTTTTGGTGTGTTTATCGGTTTCCCAATACAGTCGTCGTCGCCTTTGGTAACAGAGACTTTTTTCTCGACGGCCAGTTATCAAGGCAAGGGGGTATTCCTGCCTGATTTGTTTGCGTGGGGACCACTGAATGGGTATTTGATTTCAATGTTGGTCACTATTGGTTTCGCGGTTGCTACCGTTTGGCTTGCCAAGAAGTATCAGCAAAAGCGCCAGCAAGAGGGGACTTATCTGGGGGTCGAGGCAGAACAGAAAAGAGAGCCTCAACACTTAGGCTCGATAGAGACTCAGCGCTTTTCATGGCTTAGCAGTCTGTGGAGCATGAATTCTGCTATTTTGGTTATCGCACTAATCTTCGGCGTAATGATGGCGACAACGTCTTCTGGTTGGGGGGCATCATCACCGTTTGGGTTCTGGTTCGGTAAAGCGCTACTGGCTGTTGGTATTGATCTTGAAGCAATCACGTCATTTACTGACCGTCCTGCTCAAGCCTTTACCACGCCGTTTTTTGAACATGGCGTGTCGGTACAGAATTTGGGTATTTTGCTTGGCACCTTGGTAGCCGTACTGTGGATAGGGAAGTTTAGTTCGCCATTTTCTGCTCGTTACTCCTTGAAGCAGTATATGTTGTTCGCTTTAGGCGGAGTATTAATGGGATTGGGAACCCGTTTTGCCAATGGCTGTAACGTTGGAGCACTTTACACACCGATTGCCAATTTTTCTTTGTCAGGGTGGATATTCTTCGCAACCATAGTTGCTGGAGGTGTATTCGGAAACCAGTTTGCAAGAAAGATGTCGTTGATCCCTGCGGCCCCATCCAAAATATTGAAACCAGAAACTGTTACGAGTTAATAAGGGGATTTTGAGAGTTTAATAAATTATAGATAGGTAAAAAAAAGCGGGCTGTAGAATGCCCGCCCCTAAAAAAGGAAATAATAGCTTTTAGCACAACTTCAGGAAAATCGACTACCCATATAAAAGATTTCTCCTTAGGTGCGTGAGCATAATAGAGCTTCTGTTCAATATAAACAAATTGGTAATACCAATCACTTTAATAGCCTGAGCCTATCACTTCATTCCTATATCCTCATATACCACGGAATTAGCTAAAATTAACTTTAAATGCGTGAGTGGTTGAATTCTAATCTGTGATTAAAATGAAAATACACGATTAAGTGAATATATGGCCTATGAATAGAAATCATGGTGGAAAAATGAAAGATCCATTTAGAAAAATCTGTAATGGAATAGAGAGATAGGTGTTAAAAGCCAAAGTAAGTAACGTATTTTGAATGTTAAAAATGATATAAAAGAAGGGGCATAAAAACGCCCCTACTGTTATTTGAACAAAATCAAATGCTGATGAAGTGTTATTAGTTTTGTAATATTTGCGAGCCTTGTTTCATTTTTTTCGATAACTTTCTGAAGCCTGGCAAGGGTGTGAATCTTTTTCCTGTCAATTTTCATGCAACATTCAAGAACTTCAATCATGTTTGCCCTAGTGACAAATGGTTGATTTTGCCCTTGCTTGAAAATGTCAAACGCACCTGAATGGTAGGCGGTTGAAACCTTCAAGAAATCAAGTTCAGGGTTTTCACTGATAATGCTAAAAAAGGTATTCTTCGAAGGAATATTCCAACTTGGCTCACCGCAATTATCGATATTTGTGATAAAAAAACTAGTCTTTAAAGAGTGATTTGAAACGATCTGCATCATTCCTCCATTTAAAACTCTGACGCTAATGCGAATGACTAATTTTTAATTATTTTTATAATTTAGCATAACTCACACATTATTAGATGTTTAAAAACTCCGCGAGGCGGTCTAACTCGTCTAAAGTGATGCATTCGACATGGATAAATTGGTTGCCCTCATCGTCAAGGTTAAAGATACCCTGATACCTACCATCGATATTAATAACCTTCACTGACTTCGCCTGAATGGTCGCCCCAAGGCCAGATTCATGCAGAATGGTGAAATTTTTGTTACCGTGAGAAATGATCAGCGTTTCGTTTTCTAATTTTATAAACATGGACTACCTAATATAAATTTCATCATCTGTTAGCACTAACAATACATTTGAAAAGTCGGGGCCTTCACCCCAAAGATTACAGCGGTTTGTTACGAGTTCTTCATGGTTTGCAATTTCTTGGATAGATCTGCTACCGCGTTTATAACGGTAGGCATAGAGTGCTTTGTCAATAACAATGCTAGCCATCTCATTCCAAAAGTTACGGCCTTGAAGGTTAGCATGGTTGTCGCTTGCAATAATATTGAACCTCTCTAGCAGATATTCCAATAAAATCTGCTCTGATAAGTCGGCAATCATTGCTTTATGCCGGGGCTTAATGCTTTTCCAAATCCAGAGCTGAACCGATGGCTTTTCGTTTAGAACAACATCATCAAGTATTGTTCCGGTAACATGAAATGCGATTTCTCTGTCATAGTGATCGAAAAGGACAATCAGGAACTGCTTTTCATTGAGCTCTATTCGTTTAAACTCACTGCCAACAATCAATGAGCTACGTACTATCTCATTCACGCTGACTTGTGACTTAGCCATCAATTCATCATAGCGAGCTTTATTGAATCTTTGGTGGTTTAGAAAATCATGAGATCTAGCTACTTTATCGTTATAAATACAGTTTCTTGGCATGGTAAAACCTGATTAAGTAGGGATACGAACAAAACGATCCCAATAGTCCTTAACACATAGAACATTGTTCGCGTGCTTTTTGCTTGCCATTGATAAAAGCAAAGCGGCCAAGAACAAATGCTGAAATGAGTAAAATTGGATTGAGGCTGAAGACGAAATATCCACAAACAAGGAGTATAATTCTCAAAACAGCTGTCACAATTACAGCAAGGTTGTGATACCTGAAATCCTTCTTGGCACCGTGTATAACCCACTGTATGTTTTCTTTTCGGTCTCTATTAATATATTGAACAGTTTTGTAATAGTAGCCGCATACATGTGATAAAAACATGTATATAACGAATGCTGCGATATTAAGGAAGAACAGCATCAGTACTTCTCAACAATATGAGCCTTTTTTGAGGCTTTACTATGGAATGTTTTAGCTTTTTTAGCATAATGAAACTCTGACATTACGTAGTCATACTCCGCACTGCCAGTAACCATTTCACCTGACTCGTCAGTAAGAATTACACCGTCTGTCTTGTAATTTTTAAGTGTGCCTTCATCAACAACTGAGATGTTATGTTCTTTAGTATACTTGTCGAAAGAGGTTGTTGATGAGATGTGACCATCTTCATCATCAAGGCTGACAGTATGATAACTCTTACCCTCTCTCTCGTAGTAAACAATAGATTTTAAATAGTTACATTCATTCTTAAGATATAGTATCTCTGTTTGAGCCTTACTATACGTTGTAACTATTACATTTTCGGTTGAGCAACCTTGTTCGGTATAAGCTGCAATAGAATACATAGGGGTGGATACGATAATAGCTGCTAGCAGTGTTTTTCTCATTTTAATGTTTTTACACGTCATGTTATAAATTTTTTGATATGAAATATCAACCTGCACAGTTAATTAAAATACAGATTATGTAGTTATTTTTGTTCTACATCGCCTTCGGAAATATTTGCTTCCGTGTTGACAATGGGTTTTGTCTTGTTATTTACTGGAGATTGAAAATTCCCCTTAGTCATAACCGCCTGTAGTTTCGCAGCCTGCGCCCTCGTCATTTTTCGGCTTCGGTCCCTTTGGTTTTGGATAAACTTTCGGGTTAGACTCGGTGATGTCAATATGAGGGGTGACTTTGGGCTCATTTTCTTACTCCATTTGAGGCGGTTAAGTTATTGTAAGTTGTTGTTTTGTTTGTGATTGTTATATTTTTTATGCTTTGTAACCACATGGCGATTAGGCTTTCACATCTAATGACGCACAACCTTCATACTGAGTATTCGTTTTTCAAATATATGTAATTCTGTGAGTGACTATTTTTGTTACTCATAGAAAACTGGTTTGGATAGACAGTTAAGTTTGACCAGCGCTACCATTAAAATATCTAGAAGGAATACAAGTTTTCATTTGGTGAATTTTATAGTTCTATTTTAACTCATGTCCAGAAAATAAATGCATTTAACTGCTGTCTGTTTATATAACAATCATTCTAATAATAAATGAATTAGTCCAATAGTTTTTATCGAGCATAGTGATAGCTAAAACCGATTTAGCGAGATTTAGCGAATCAACATCGAGTTACGTATAAACACTCCTGATGCATATGTTTTACGTTTCTATAGGATTTTTAAATTATTTACAACGTTATTGAATGAAGCATTATGGCTAATCGTATGATAGATAAAGGTTACTAGTACTTAAATTAACGTTAATAGATTTTACTTATTGAATGTATAAGTCAGGACGAATTGGCCGTATTTTTTTCCGCGTGTAATATCACTGGCAACAACAGGAGAGCCCTATGAATAATAGAAATATTATTGGCTTGGATAAATGTAAGTCGAGCGAAGTTGTACGCTTACTTAACAAGCTGTTAGCGAATTACCAGATCCATTATATGAATACCCGCGGTTACCATTGGAACATCCAAGGTAAAGAGTTTTTCGAGCTGCATGAAAAGTTTGAGGAAGTGTACCTTGACTTGCAAGGCAAGATAGATGAGCTTGCCGAGCGAATTCTAACCCTCGGTGGAACACCTAACCATAGCTTCTCTACTTATGTTGGAGTAAGCGAAATCAAAGAACACTTAAATGCCCGTTCTGGTGAAGAATGTATGGAGCGCCTGCAAAGTGGCTTTGATACTTTATTACACATGCAGCGTGTAATACTTGCCTTCTCTGGAGATGCTGAAGATGAAGGTACGGCAGCTCTTATGGGCGATTACATCCGCGAGCAAGAAAAGCTAATGTGGATGTTCAACGCCTACAACCGATAACGAAGTCATACTCCCTTGAGTCGTTAAAATTGTCGTTAAGCTAAAGCGCTATATTCTCCCATTTGGGAAACGGGCCTATTCTGTGGCCCGTTTTTTTTATCCTGCTTATTGACAACAAGTCTTTAGGTTCCTGAGGGTTTTGTTGAGCAAATCAGTTTGAACTCTTTCATTATGAGAGGATTTGATCGTTGGTGTTTCAACCAAACCTTGGTAAGAGGTGTAATTCGTCATCTTGCTATTGATGCTACTGAGCTAACAGCGTCAGGCGAAGCGAATGGAAAGTCAAGTGGTATGGTGCAGAGATGTAGCTTAAGGCATAAACCTCAGTTGATTGCTGACGCTTATAGAAATCCGATTGTTAGCGCTGACTATATTTTTGCCATGTTATCACACGATTAAACCTAAAAAAGCTAAGCTATCAACTCTTCCAAGAAGAGGTGCTGCATATTGGGAAAACCGCATCCGAGGAATCAAACAGTTGCTAACCAGTTAGTTTATCGAGCCAATGAGCCTCTAAGAATATAATGGGTAGGTTGGTAAGCTTCATGCCGCAGATCGTGTTTTCAATATGGTATTGAGTCTAGGCATGTCTCAAACAACCAGAGTTGGCTAACTATAAGGCAGTGATGGCCTCACTCGGCTTAAATTCAATTTACGCGACAAAGCTGCTCCTTAGCCAAATATCAATGTTGACCTTATCGATTGGCGATATAACGTCCGTTATTGAAGTTGAGGAAGGAGGATATCATTTCCCGCTAACATTTATCAGCTGTGCAAGGCAAGGACTTGCCTAACTCAAGTGGTCTCTATTCGAAGGATTAAGAAGCCTGTCTGTCCGTACATCAGCCACTAAGCGGTGTTAGTGTCAGTATACTCAGACCCTCTTAATCTTGAAAAGGTCATCTTATTTAAGTGTTGGTTAATCTCACCGAGCCAGATTCTTAGACTAGTTTGAGCCTTTATTCACCACAAGAATTTGTGCTTCTTTCCATTTTCGAGTTCAACATGGATCTTAAGTTTCCCACCACAGGCTTGGACATATCGATTTAACTGCTCAACAGTAAGCTTTGATTCATGCTTTTCCAAATCGAGCAGCTTTCGACCAGATATACCTAGTTCATCTGCCAGCATGAATAATGTTTTCTTCTGTTTGTTGCGCAGAGTCGATAAGCTTCGATCCAGTAGTCGGTAGAATTTATTACTCTCTTCTTTGACCTCTATTGGCGGTGCGCCTGTTATTTCCATACCACGACTTCTTGCATAGAGCTCCCGTATTGGTTTGCTCATTTTTAATAAAGGTATCTCATCTAAATTCTGTTTATTCTTCATAATGGTACTTAAAGAAAGCCTACATATAAAGGTTGTCTAATGAAGGAGTTCACTTGTTGACTACTAACAGTTTCCGAACTCTAATTCACCTCATGCTTAATGAGGCGGATATTGCATTTTAGTTATAAAAATTGTTGTTATGGGTTAGTTCTGAATTTTTAGTTTGTTATGTTAATATCGACAGGGCCATACAAAGATTCGTAAACTATGCCAGTTGCTCATATGATGGTTCCATAGAAAAGGGTTAAGGCTACTAAATTTTTTCCTATGGGCAATTTTGCGCTGCATATTACTCGCTTTTGATGGAAAAAAATAAAGAAATAGCGCCCCTATGGATATTTAAATGTAACAATTCGTTATCTATAGAAGGACTGACTCGTTATATGTCCACTTCAATTAACGCAAACAAGGTTGATGGATTACTATATTGGCCTTGATCGGTTAGACAACTAAGTTTGCTCGGGGGAGGTATTTTCATACCGGATGACTTCATACAGTCCACATGCTTCTGTAATGTCATCTTTGCTTTTGGAATGATGTCTTGGATGGTTTCAGCAGCACTAAAGCACCAAGCAAAATCTGGAAAGCAAATTCCATGAGGGGATTCATTCTGGCCGACGGTAATAACGATAGGGTATTTCAAAAGGGTGTACTTGCTATTTTGGAATTGATTCGTGATTATCCACAATCAGATGATAATATCAACCTATTACATTAATAGGTAAAATTAATCTTAAAAGACAGTACTATAGTTATGTTACGTAATATTTAATTTTCACAAGTGAGAAAAGTTCTGACTTTTTATGTAAATAAATGAATAGTTGCACGTTGAGTCTAGTGGTAAATGCCTTTGTGGGATGCAGGGTGGCGCGAGAAATACCTTGTTGGCTTTGAAAAGGATAGGCAGCTTTCAAAATCTATGGTGTTTTGGTAGAAATTTAAACGTTGCTTGTGTCGTAATTAGCGATATACTTCCGGCAGGGTAACAGCTTTGTTATATTTGTTCAGATGAAAACACTCATTAAAATTCTTAATCATGATTTAGGTGTGCTTGTACCAGTTCTGTTCTGTCTCTATGCAGTTCTCTGGATCATGTATAAGCTCGTCCTACCCTTAACCAGTTAATTCACCGATGTAAGAGAAGTTCATATGGGATCAGTTAAAGATAAGTCCGCCGTGCAAAACGAGATTCTCATGGAAGAAATAGATTTGCTTAAAAAGGATATTGCTTGGCTGAAGTATGCTTTTAAAGCGTTATTTGTGGTGTTAGCAATTGGGATAATCAAGCTACATATCTTCGCTTAAGATGGAGCCCGATTTTCGGGCTTGATGTTAAGCGGTCCAAAAATATATCGGTATTGAAAAAGAAAGTGTACTGATTTGTGAAGATAGTCGGATAGTTGTTTTTTTAATCATACAGTACCTCACAATAATACATTACACATCATCACTAGCACATTGTTTTTCGAAATGCAGCCTGGAAAAGGCCGTAAGTCGATACCGGATACGTTATGGCTATAAGTTTTAATAAAATATTGCTGATTTCCACTTTGGTCTCGATATTCACTATCGGGGGAGTATTTAGTTATTACAGCAATGATGATAAACATAGGCTGGAAACTACTGAGTACATGAATATTCTATGTAGAAACGAAATTATTAGTTGAAGTGAGTAAACCTAAAGTCAATCTGCGACACTCATCTGTAAGGATGGGCTAAACGCTATCCTCTTAGATCACTTCACTTGTAACGGGGTTCGTGAGTTAAAATGATACCGAGCAGTCGATATGCTCCTGATTTTTTAGAATATGAAAATAATTTGCAAAAATTTGTATGTTTTTTGGCTCTCATAGCGAATTAAGTACGATGTACAGTCTTCATTAATAGCAAAATTGGAAATTATAAGATGGATAGTACTGAAATCCGTAATTTGCGGAATACCTTACAACTGTCTGTGGTCGAGTTTGCTGAACTCCTTTCTGTCAGCAAAGATACAGTATACAGCTGGGAGTTGGGCCGCCGAGTCCCAATGGGCCTGATTAAGAAAGTAATGAAACTCATTGCGCAAGACCAAGATGTTTTTCAAAAATTCGTTCATATGACGGAAGTCGAGCGAGAACAACAAAGGAAGTAAGTTTGATATAGAGGCAGTGATGTCAATTCAAATTGATACCTCATAATACCCAACAATAAACTATAAAAATATACACTACTATGGTTATCCAATCGCAGCCGTTATTCACGGTCAAATGTAAAAATAAGTAACCAGACATTTAATCGGTAGTGATTAAATTGCTCAACGAGTTAACGATGAATAAATATATTGAAGGTAAAACTGTATATCAATTGCCTGAGTATCAATTTAATGCCTTGCTAGCTTCAAGGGCAGGTTCAGGTAAGAAAGCATTAAAAGCACAAAAAGATTTTGAGTTGGTCGTGATTGATCGCGGTTGGGCTTTCCATAAAAATTATGAGTACACGGGCACAGGAAAACACGTGTTGCTTGTCTCTCCCAATGGAAAAGGTTATTCCATTCCACCAAGTAAATTCAGGCAAGGTGGTGGCGCTAAGCTAGATTTTGAAACCAACAGAAAGCAGTTTCTTTATACCCTCTGCGAAAGCGACTTAAATGCCTACTTAAATTTGTATTCTGGCGCACTGAAGTCGATGCTAGAAAAGCAGCTTGAGTTTGAACGCAATGCAATAAGCCGTGGCTGGACATTTCCAGATTCATACCGTTACGAACGCGTAACGGACCGTGTCAGTGCTGTGGCACCAAGCGGGGAAACTGTACGTGTGCAACCTAATTTCTTCTTGCGTGGTGGTTATAAGCAATATCAACTTTAGCTTTCATGGATGTTAAATTTTGATCCTATAACCTATCGAAATAGGAGCGTAAATTGTGTATCCTCACTTTTTGAACGTTGTTTTATTTGGTGTAGGTTGGTTGCATGTTAAAGATTGTGTTGGTCGAGGATGACGAGAAGCTGTGTGAGCTGTTAGCAAATTACCTTCGGCAACAGCAGTTTGAAGTGATCACAGTACACGATGGGCTGGAAGCGCCTGATGTGATCATTAACCACCAACCGGATTTAGTGGTGTTGGATCTTATGTTACCAGGCATGGATGGGCTGAGTATTTGTCGTAAGATCCGTGGCAAGGTGAAGAGTAAAATCATGATCCTGACGGCAAGCGATGACGATATCGATCATGTGGCAGGGCTAGAAGTTGGCGGTGATGATTTTGTTAACAAGCCAATCAAGCCACGCGTGTTGCTGGCGAGGATCAGAATGCTGTTGCGCCGTGAATTGAATAACTTGAATTCTGCTCAAAGTGAAGAGAGTGCTGCGGTGTCATCGGATGAAATGGAGCATCGATATGGCTCGCTGACCGTGAATCACCGTAGCCGCAGTTGTGAGATGAACGGGGAAGCGGTGAGCCTAACGGATAGTGAGTTTAACCTTTTGTGGTTGCTAGCCTGTCACCCTGATGAAGTGTTAACCCGGGAGTTCTTGGTGCTGGAAACCCGCGGCATAAAATATGATGGTCTGGACCGCACCATCGACAATAAGATCGTCACCCTACGCAAGAAGCTAGGCGATAATCCGTCTCTACCAAGGAAGATCATTACAGTTCGCGGAAAAGGATACCTGTTCGTGCCAGATCGCTGGTAGGGAGAGTCTATGAAGCGTCTCTACCTCGAGTTTTTCGTTGGGTTATCTGGTCTTTTCTTCCTTTGTATTTTGGCATTCTCTTATGTGACCCAAGAGCTGACAACTGACTATGAAGCTGAGTTGGAAATCAGCCATGTATCTAGCGTAATGCAGATCCTCGATGATGTTGCAGCCCAGCGAGGGCAGCAAAAGGCTGATAAGCTACTCGCTGGCTACGCTGAGAAAAGTCATCTGACCTTTCAGCAATTCACTTGGGATGAAATCGGATTTACGCAATCAGAGCGCAACGAATTGAGCCGCCGTGGTGCCCTGTTTGATGATGAGAACGAGTACTGGGTCGTTTTTGGCGATCAGCAGTGGGTCTACTATCTCCAGCCGGATATTGAAGAAGATCTCTGGCAGATGCTGGATTTAGAGGTCAAACTGTTGTGGGCGTCCTTTTTTGCCACCTTTGCTTTGTACAGTGCCATTATGCTGAGGCTGTTATCCGGGCGTTTTCGTAAGTTAGAAGAGGCCACCATGGCTTTCTCTGATGGTGACTTTAAGGTTCGTGCGTCGGAGAAAGCCGGTGATAGGGTCGGACGCCTCAATGCCCGTTTCAACCAGATGGCAGATAAAATCTCTGAGTTGATCCAGAGCCACAAACATCTAACCAATGCTATTGCTCATGAGTTAAGAACCCCTATTTTCCGAATGCAATGTCAGTTAGATTTGCTGGAAGAGTCAGCATTAAATACCGCGCAAAAAGGCTATGTTGCCGGTATTTATGATGATATTGATGAGTTGGAATCGCTGATTGAAGAGCTACTTTACTTTGCCAAGATGGAACGCTCCGGAGTGACACTACAGCTCAAGCAGCAGGATGTTGCCGAGGTACTGCAACGCACGATTGCCCATTGCCAGAAAGACACTAAGCAAATTCTGAGTTTGGAGTGTCCCGAGCAGTGCTATTTCGACGTCGACGCACATCATTTGGAACGAGCGGTATCCAACATTATCCGCAATGCTTTTCGATACGCGAAACGCTGCATTTCTGTCAAAGTATTCTGCCAAGAGGGTGCATTGACGATTCAGGTTGATGATGACGGTTGTGGTATACCGCCGGAAGAGCGGGAGAATGTCTTAAAGCCCTTTTATCGGGTGGGAACTTCCCGCGACCGGCAATCTGGAGGGCATGGTTTGGGACTGGCTATCGTTGCCCAGGTTGTCTCTTTACATCAAGGGGAAATTCATATCAGTGAAAGTGATTGCGGTGGTGCAAGATTCACTATCCGCTTGCCGCAGGCGAAATGCCACCTAGTTAAATAACAATAACTTGATAACATTAGAGGAAGCTTTGGCTTCCTCTTTTTTATCCTCTTAACTGGCAAGAGCAACGAGGTGGAAGAAGGCGACTATCCCGGTGAGTTTGTTACGCATGGGTTGGTAGTCTGCAGGGCTATTCTCTTTTTCTACCTCCCGTATTTTCTTCTCGGCAAACCAAATGGCGACAAAACCAAATAGCAGAACGAGAACCGACCATACATAGCTTTCAGGCGAGTGAAGTAACACGCCCCAAGCAATCAGCGCAAATAGATTACTAAGCAACAAGGCATTACGACTCAGGCTGGTTTTCATATGGTCTATTGCATTGCCCCACAAAATGCCGGAAAGAAAGCTAAGGATCACCGCGCTATAGGCAATAAAGACTTTGTGTGCACTGAGGCCGAACAAGGTTTTGTCAGCCCAAATGCAAATCAAGCTAAGGGCAAACGGGATTAAACCTAAATAGGCTAGCCGGTTCATGATTTGATTAGGTGTTGAACTCATTGTGCGCTCCCTCATTATTTGCTTTTAAAAAGCATAGCGTAAGAAACGCACCGCCATGATTTGCTACCTGCTATAACTCGATATTTAGAGGCTCATGGGTTGGGTTGATGAGGGGCTTTATTGAGGTGATTTCTCAGTAATTGGCTCCATAGTGGTACATAGAAATGGCATGCGCGGTAAAACAGGTATGCTGCTGCACTCAACCCAGAGAGAGAAGCGCAAAGGTGAACGGATAACCCGAATGCAATCCCAATGAGCATGACGACAAGCGAAAGCAGTATCGAGCGCCAGATATTTTCAACTAAATAAGCTATCCACTGCCTGAAGTTGGTCTCCCTCAGTTTAAATCGAAGGACCAGTAGAACGGCAAGATATAAAGCAGGGATCAGACTAACAAGGGGGACCGGCCAGCCTTGATATAGGGTGAAACCAATCAATAGCTTACCTGAAACGGCATAGGTAAGAGCCAATGAATGGATAAACTCGAAGGGAATAATAGTTGCGATAGCGAACAATAAAAGACCTGCAGCATAGACGACAGAGCCTGAGAACAGGATAAAATAGACTGGCAAACCGATAGTGAGGTGCGCTAAAGGAGCGAGTGTCATTGTATGCATTAGCCATTTTAGCCAAGCAGCATGATTTTCCATAACCACCTCCACATGCCAATAGGGAATTGGTAATGCTGTTATCATCTAATGAATAGATGAATAATGCAACGGCATGTATATCTATGTTTGATGGAGGTCAGTATTAACGGCATTTGTGAAGATTGTGTTGTTAACGCATGACATATAGGCCTTTGAAGCATTACTATATCCCCGTTGTGATTACTGTTGAGATTAAAAATGAGAAAGCTTTCTCTTGCGACATGCACTTTTGCGCTTCTTTCCTCTTGGTCTGTGTTTGCTTCAACGGAAGTTGATTCAGATTCAGCGCCGGTTGCGTTCCAGGCTTTGCCAGAAATCATGGTTAAATTTGATGATGCACAAGAGTACCGCAAGAAAGCTGTCACCTTGGGCAGGCTTCCTCACAAAGTTGAAATGGGTAAACAATTCCCTACCTACGTGGCGGGAGAGGATGGTAAGCCGGCATTGGAAACCCAAAACACGGTAACGGATGATGTTGTGATTGCCCGCAATCCTTTGCCTGTTGTTGGCGCAGTTTACAATGAGTGGTTGGTTCCCAAGGAAACATGGCAGTCTACTTACGGTGAGTTACCTATGTTTGACACCTTTATGCCATTCAAAAGAGTGAAAAGCATTAAAGCCATTCCGATCACAGAAGATATCCTTAGCCTGTTGGGTAGTCTCGATGGAGAAACCGCAGTTATCGATGTAGATTGGAATGACGCTGGAATGAAAGTCTATAAAGATGGCTATCTGACCGATGGCGGTTACGGTATTGCCCCGGAAGAAATGCAGAACACTTATGAGAAAATAGAATAGATTAAGGCTAACAGTCTTATCTAGAAATGTTTTCGCTTATACGCCTCGCCATCAACCAGCGAGGCGTTTTTGATCCTTTCGCAGGCGATTCCGATTCGCCGCTATCATTGATGTAAGCGCTGAAATTTAACCCCGATCACATTTATTCCTGAACAAGCACTGTTTTGGTTGTTTAGCTAAATCGGTTTAGCAATAATTGACTCAGAATGAAATTTTGGAGATAAGAGCATGGCAAAAGTATGGGTCACCGGTGATGCGGTTGTTGACCTCATTCCTGAAGGGGAAGGGACATATCTGAAATGCCCAGGTGGTGCGCCAGCAAATGTTGCAGTCGGTATTGCCCGCCTTGGTGGCGAAACGGCTTTCTTTGGTCGTGTTGGTCAAGATCCGCTGGGCCGTTTCATGAAGCAGGTGTTGTCTGAGGAAGGCGTGAACACAGATCTGATGAAGCTAGATGCCGAGCACCGCACTTCAACGGTGATTGTTGATTTGGACGATGAAGGTGAGCGAAGCTTTACCTTTATGGTTAAACCGAGTGCCGACCAATTCACTTCGAGCGAAGATGTCCCTGCTTTTGCCCATGGTGAGTGGTTACATGCCTGTTCTATTGCCCTTGCCAATGAACCTTCTCGCGGTACGACATTAGCGGCAATGGAAGCGATTAAAGCTGCTGGTGGCTATGTCTCTTTTGACCCTAACTTGCGTGAAGAAGTATGGGCTAACCCTGCAGAATTGAAACCCGTCGTGATGCAAGCTGTCGCGCTTTCTGACGTGGTGAAGTTCTCTGATGACGAGTTGTTGTTCTTAACGGATAAATCTGACTTGCAGTCAGCGTTGGCATTCCTTGAGGAAAACTACCAGCTTCCTTTGGTTATCGTTACTCAGGGTAAGAAAGGCGCTTTGGTTGTTCAGGGCAATGAACAGCAGTTGGTTACCGGTAAACCGGTTAGCCCTGTAGATACCACAGGTGCTGGTGATGCGTTTGTTGGCGGTCTGTTGGCAGGTTTGGTATCTGTCGATAACTGGCAAGCTAAAGAGACCCTGCTTGATATTATCAAGCAAGCCAACGCCTGCGGCGCGCTAGCGACAACAGCCAAAGGTGCAATGACAGCGTTGCCGACAGCAGAGCAATTGACTGAGTATTTGGCAGACTAGCCTTTTGGGGCTGTACTCTAGTTCAAGATGATGAACTGTGTATAAGAGACCTAGCGCTTGCTAGGTCTTTTTGATCTACATGTAATTAGATCTCTACCCTATACTCCTGGCAGCTTTACGTTCTGCCGTACATATTGGCAAAACCTGGAATGTGTTTTTCCCAAACCGGTACATCATCACCGATAATCGCCTTGAGCGTATCGATAAAAAGCTTGGTTTTGATTGGTGCATCTCGGTGAGGGTATACCGCGTAGAACGTGCCAAAATCATCCAAGTTTAACTGCGTCATAATCGGTATAAGCTTGCCATCAAGAATTTCATTTTCGATCATCTGTGCAGTGACTACGGCCAAGGTATTTCCGGCTACGGCACTTTGGGTGATCATCTCTACGTCATTGACCCTGTAGGCGACCTTTAGCTGAAAAGAGCGGCTCTCGTTGTTCTTATTGAGGTAACCGAACTTATCGATGACTAACCCCGGTGCAGAGTAAACCGTCGCAGGCAAAGACTCTAACTGCTCAATGGTATTAATGTCGCCATACTTTTCGATGAAATCAGGCGAGGCAACAATGAGAAGCCTACTACGTGCGACTTTTCTGGTGATCAGGCTGGAGTCTTTAGGCTTACCGATACGAAAACCGATATCAAATCCTTCCCTGACCATATCAACAACACGGTCTTCCAAACGAAGCTCGATATCTACTTCAGGGTATTGTTGCTGAAATGTATGTACCGCTTGTTGAACATATTGGCGGCCGAACAAGGTGGTGCTGGTTATTCGCAATACGCCCCTAGGCTCGGCATGGTAATTCTGAGCCAGACGATGGGTATTGCTTAGCAAGTCCCGCAATGATTTTGCTTGGTTGACCATTTCGTTGCCTGCGGCAGTCAAAGAGAGCGAACGTGTTGTCCTATTTAATAAGCGAACGCCCAACTCATCTTCCAGTCGGCTGATATGTTTAGATATCACCGATCTATCAACGTTTCTCTGTTCGGCCACGTTAGTAAACGAGCCAAGTTCTACGACTTCTAGAAGTAACAGCAATCGACTTGGGAAATCCATACACCCTCTTTGTTGCTTAGATAGCACCAATAATGTGCCAATTTGAGCATTTTTCTTCTCCTATGACAAACCTATAGTTATTACACATTGAGGGCACAACGAATAAGGCCCATTACGCAGAGTGAGGAAAAATCCATGAGCAAGTTATCAATAACCCATGACAGCGGCATTGCAACAGTTACTATCAACAATCCTCCGGTAAATGTGTTGACGATTGATTTGATTAACGAAATCAATGAATTTGTGCTGTCTCTTAAGGATAACCGCGAGACTAAAGTGGTGGTATTCAAGTCACTGCACGAGCAGTTCTTTTTGGCTCATTTGGATTTGAATGTCATCAATGGTACTCAAGGAGGCCAAGCGGCATCCATTGAATTCAATCACATGATTGCCAATATCAAAGCCATGAAGCAAGTCTCAGTCGCAGTTGTTGATGGTGTTGCTCGTGGTGGGGGTAATGAATTTGTGATGGCCTGTGATTTAGCCTATGGCACCGAAAATGCGGCATTTGCCCAGCCTGAAATTCACGTCAATATTCCAACAGGCGGCATGGGGGCGGTACACTTTGCCAGAAGGATGGGTAAAAACAAGGCGCTGCAAGCATTGCTGGTAGGCAATGATTTTACCGCTCAACAAGCCGAGGCATTAAATATTATTACTCAATATGTGCCAAAAGCAGAGATGGAAGGCTTTCTTGCCCAAGTACTCGGAGTTATCAGTCAACTCGAGATCCGAGACATTGTGATGTACAAGGAGATCATCAATACATCCATTACTGATGAAAATGCGGGGGCAGAACTGGAGCTTCGCTACTTCCTAGAGCGAGCCAAAGAAGAAAAGACCCAAGCGATTATTTCTGCTTTCTTAAAACACGGCGGCCAAACCGAGCGTGAAGCAAAAGATATCCAAGGGATTTTCGTCGATACCGCAGCTGAATTGGCAAAATAGAACCTGATTAACCAAAAAGGCAGCCATAGGGAATACTCTGGCTGCCTCTTTGTGATTGAGTCCTAAAACTTAGCCAAGCAACCAGGCTTTTGCATCAACAGAGACAGGCTCGTCATTAATCAGGCGAACGCCAGTGGCATCTTCAGCGGTAAATACACGCGCTGTCATGACATATTCGCCCTGATTGATAAATAGCTCTAGCGATGAGTTGTCTGCCAGTAGCTGTACCTCAACATCGCGTTGCTCAACCCACGGCAACTCGCGGATCGTTTCTCCATCAGTAGGCTGGGCATGGGTGCGATCTAATTGGATCATCTGTTTGTCAGCATCAAGGATGATGTCACAGTACTCGCTGCCGTTGTCCATCACTCGAAGCGTTGTTTGTCCTTTGGTAGGCCAAGGTAGGGTAGTTTGCAGTTCAAAACTCTTGCTGCCGAGATCTACATGAGAATTGCCCTTGCTAGTGCTGAGCTCAAAGCGCTGCATTTCACCACGCAGTTGTTGCACTTCACGAACTGGTTGTTGGTAAAGCTTACCGTTTTGCCAAGTTAGCTCTCTCAAGCAAGTAAGCTGGTGGACCCATTGGTCTTTGACACTTGGTTGGTCGATTTCATCGGGTAACCCCATCCAACCCACCATTAAGCGACGACCGTCCGGAGCTTCCGTCGACTGCGGCGCATAGAAATCAAAGCCGTAATCCAGAGTTTGGAAACCTGACAAGTTAAGCTGGTCGTTGTCATCCAGTGTCGCTTGCAGGTAACCATTATGGTGCGGGATGTTATGGTGTTCGCTATCGGCTTCAATACCTTGCGGACAAATGATCGCAATCAGCTGATCGCCAAGCTCAAACAGATCCGGGCACTCCCACATGTAACCGAAGTCGTTTAGCTCGTTACCGGCCAGTGAGACAAACTCCCATTGGCGTAAATCATTTGAGCGGTAAACCGCCAAGCGGCCAAGTAGTTGCCCATCATTTGTCTCCTGCTGCGCCCCTAACAGCATCAGCCAGTGATCGCCATTTTTAACCAGCTTCGGATCGCGGCAATGCGGCGTCACCGATGGTGGAAGGCTGTCGATTACCGGGCCGTGCTTGGTGAAATGAATTCCGTCTGTCGAGGTCGCAAGGCACTGGGTGGTAATTCGGTCACGTTGTTCGCCGATGCGGACATTGCCGGTGTAGAACAGCATCAGCTCTTCCTCGGTACTGACCGCATGGCCAGAGAAGACACCGTGGCTGTCGAACCAGTCCGATGGGAACAGGGCCATAGGCTGGTTTTGCCAGTTAATTAGATCGGTGCTGGTGACATGCGCCCAGTACTTGTCTTTGTGAACACAGTCAAACGGGTAGAGCTGGTAGAACAGGTGGTATTCACCATTGTGGTAGGTAAAACCGTTAGGATCGTTTAACAAGCCCTGTGGTGGGGCAATGTGCCACAAAGGACGGTGTTGTGATTCCGTCGCTTCACTGACATTCACGAGTTGCTGGCGTTGGTTTTGCTCGATGATCCGGCCAAGTCTATCCCAGTCAGCGTTGCTCAAAGGCGATTCTGGCGTCCACGAGACTTGATTGAGGTTGCTGTGGAAGGGCAGCACACGAGCAAGATCAGAGCGAAGCTCTGGGTCCTTAAGCTCCAGAATCACCTGTTGCTCGACACGCAGGGCGCGCAAGAGATTATTGGAACCGCCGCAGGCAGCAAGGATATCTGTCAGTGTCATGGATGCGAGACCTTAAGCATTATTTGCTTGTTAATTTTCGGGAACGTTCCAAAAATACAGAAAATGCAGTATTTAAGGCAAGGGGAGTTGTGGAATTACTCCCCTTTATGAAGAAAACTGTGCGTTTGATCGCTTTTTGAGGTAGGAAAACGAAGGAAGGTGTTTAGGCGCTTTCGCGAGGTACCCAGTCAAAGCCCAGTACCAGTTTGGAAA
Source organism: Photobacterium rosenbergii (assembly GCF_003026455.1). GTDB lineage: Bacteria > Pseudomonadota > Gammaproteobacteria > Enterobacterales > Vibrionaceae > Photobacterium > Photobacterium rosenbergii. The sequence goes on along the minus strand of NZ_PYMB01000001.1, from coordinate 1,500,270 downwards.
CTTGGCTGCGGCCCTGTTCAATGATTTCCAGCAGCATTTTGGCAGCATTGTTACCCGCAGGTTCGAAGCCGTAAGCAAAAGTAGAAAGGCTCGGAGAGACGACTGCGGCCATTTCGTCATTACCGACACCGATTACCTTGATATCTTTGCCGGGCTCCAGACCTGCGGCAGTGATAGCTTGCATCGCACCGATTGCAATTCGGTCGGTAGCACAAAAAACACCATCAACCTGTTGATTGCTAGATAAAATATCAGCCATCTCCTGACGGCCAGAAGCGATTGAAAATTGCCCTTGGCTATGGAACTTGGGCGGTTTAGTTGCCAAGTGTTTGAGGGCCGTCGAGAAGCCATCAAAGCGTTGCTGGTCAACAGCGATATCATCGCTTTGTACCCCGAGGAAGCCAACATGATTACAGCCTGCTTGGGAGAGGAGTTCGCCGGCACAATAACCAACTCGGTAGTCATCATGGATGACACTGGGGATATTGAAACTCGAACCATCCTGGCCGATCAGAACCACCGGTGCCTTGGAGCGCTTGATAGCAGTAACGAGCTCATCATCGATATGAGTGGCAAACATCACGATACCTTCAACCCTTTTTTGGTTGAATAGCTCGATATATTGCAACTCCTTGCCTGCCTGTAAACGGCTGTTGGCGAGCAATACCTGCTTGCCAGCCTGTTCGAAGATCTCGCTTAGTCCATCGACCCCTTGTGACGTGGCATTGGAGGCAACGCGTGGAACGATTATTCCTATCAGATTGGTTTTATTGGACTTTAAGTCTTTTGCGACTTGGTTAACAACGTAGCCGCACTCTTCAATTGCGCGTTTTACTTTGACTTTTGTAGCTTCTTTAACGCCATATTCGTCGTTGATCACCCGGGAAACCGTTGATTTCGATACCCCGGCAAGTCGGGCTACATCGTGTAGGCTTGCCATACATAACTCCTTGGTTACCCACGATGATCCAGCAAATTAGGGATGCATTGCAATCTCTGTGCTTTGGATAAGCCCTTTAGAGTGAGCTTGATCACATTTGATCGTGCTGGATAGCCATATTCATCGATCCCTCTCACAGTCAGCGAAGCAAAGCTTGACGCCAGCTTACTCGATCGTAAAAACTATTTCGGTAACGTTCCCGAAAATAAACCAAAAGGTTTAAACCGTAAGTTGGCAATGTGAGCAGTCCCAACACCTGCTAGGCCTTATGGCGCACTTTGTGACTTACCGGGAAGGGCAATGATTTTAATTACATGTACCCATAATCAGCAGACAAGCTGGGGTGGAATTTAAATTTCTGAGCGTGAAGAGTATTCGCGACGGGGGTAGAAAGATGGACTTTCCGGTGATTGCCAAGCAACTTATTGAAAAGCTTGGTGGAAAAGACAACATTGCAGCGGCAGCACACTGTGCAACACGCTTGCGCTTGGCCTTGCACGATGAGAGCAAAGCCGACTTGAAAGCAATTGATGATATCGAAGGGGTTAAGGGTCAGTTTCAGGTGGCTGGTCAAATCCAGGTGATCTTTGGCTCGGGTATCGTAAACCAAGTGTATGCGGCGATGACTGCAGAGACCGGCCAGACAGAGATGTCGACTAAAGACGTGGCTTCAGCGGGTGCGCAAAAGCAGAACGTGGTTCAGCGTGCGGTGAAGGGGCTGTCTGATATCTTTGTACCGATCATTCCGGCGATTGTCGCGGGTGGTCTGTTAATGGGGATCTTCAACCTGTTGACGGCACAAGGCCTGTTTATTGATGGCCAGTCTTTGATTGAAGCCTACCCGGGTATGGCTGATCTGGCGTCGATGATTAACACGTTTGCCAACGCCCCATTTGTTTACCTCCCTGTTTTGCTGGCATTCTCGGCATCTAAGAAGTTTGGCGGTAACCCTTTCCTCGGCGCAGCCCTGGGTATGCTAATGGTTCACCCGGATCTCCTGAATGGTTGGGGCTTCGGCGGGGCTAGTGTTAGCGGCAACATCCCGGTATGGAACATCTTCGGTTTTGAAATCCAAAAAGTAGGCTATCAAGGCTCGGTGCTGCCGGTATTGGTGTCAGCGTTTATCCTTGCTAAAGTCGAGAACGGCTTGCGCAAAGTGATCCCATCGGTATTGGATAACTTGCTGACCCCGATGTTGGCGATTTTCATCACCGGTTTTTTGACCTTCACCCTGGTGGGGCCTATTACCCGTGATGCAGGTTTCCTACTTGGTGATGGCCTTAACTGGTTGTACGAGTCTGCTGGCTTCATCGGTGGCGGCCTGTTCGGTTTGGTATACTCGCCATTTGTAATTACCGGTATGCACCACAGTTTCATCGCGTTTGAAACCCAACTGCTTGCTGATATTGCGGTAACAGGCGGTACTTTCATCTTCCCAATTGCGGCAATGTCCAACGTGGCGCAAGGCGCGGCTTGTTTGGCGTTTGGCCTGACAACCAAAGACAAAAAAGCTAAGGGTATTGCGATGCCATCAGGCGTGACAGCCTTGCTGGGTATTACGGAGCCTGCGATGTTTGGTGTGAACCTGAAATATCGCTACCCGTTTATTGCTGCCATCATCGGTGCGGCTATCGCAAGTGCTTTCATTACCTTGTTCAAGGTAAAAGCAACGGCCCTGGGTGCGGCAGGTTTGCCGGGCATTATCTCAATCGACCCTAACTCGGTGATGTATTACATCCTTGGTATGGTAATTTCCTTTGGTGTTGCGTTCTGCCTGACTATCTTGTTCGGCTTGAAGCAAAAGAAGGCTGCACAGAAAGCTGCTATGGCTTAATTAAAGGCTAAAATCGAGGTTCGGTTACCAATAGAAAAGGGGCTGCCATAGCCCCTTTGTCATTCAAGGCGTTTGTATTTCATTGCTGAGAAGCTTGAGTAACCTGCTCTACATCTTCTTTGTTACAGCTTTCCATCCGTGCGCCGATGATCGCCCCGGTCAATGCGATTGTTGTTGAACCAACCATTGCGATGATCATCGGCCACAGTGATGTGCCACCGAGCATCGCCGCCAGCGCACTGACCCCTGCACCAACACCATATTGAACCGCACCTAGCAGGGCTGATGCGACCCCGGCATTTTTACCGTAATAACGCATAAAGCAAGCGCTTGAATTCGCCATGATACCGCCGTTGGCAGCAATCGAAATGACGAAGCCCGGTACGATAAACCACAGCTTTTCCGGTGCAATAAAGTGGCTGGTGATCAGCACCATACCGCCGATAAACTGCAGGGTTAGGAAAGCCTTGAGCAAGGTAGACGGCTCATAGGTACGCAGCAGAAAAGTATTGGTCCGGTTGATGATCACAATGCCGATGACATTGGCGATAAATAGCCCCGAAAAGAGCTCGGCTGAGACACCGAAGTGTTCGATATAGGCCAAAGGAGCACTGGTAATAAACGTCATCAGTACCGCATAACCAAATGCCTGAGCGACAAGAAACCCCAGAGCCCTGCGCTCTTTGATGACTGATAGGTAGCCACCCGATCCCTTTTCCTTTTTAGTCGGTTTGGTTTTTGGCATGACGACCATGGCATTCAGTGCAATCATAGCTGATAGGAAGCAAAGCAGATAGAAGATCCAATGCCAGCTTTGGCTGCGAAGGATCAACGTACCGACCGTCGGGGCGATGGAAGGGGCTAGCATCATGATCAGCGCAATGAGAGAAAACAACCGGGCGGCTTCTTTGCCAACTGCGTTGTCCCGGATGGTAGCAGGCACTCCGACAACAGCAATACCGCCGCCTAGCGCTTGTACTACCCGCCATGCCCATAGCATTTCCAAAGACTCCACACCCGCCATCATGAAACTGCCGGCAGCAAAGAGCAACAAACCGGCCACCATGGTCGGTTTACGGCCCAACTGATCAGACAGAGGCCCACCGATCAGTTGGCCGATAGCCATTCCGAGGACATAGATACTGACAGTGACGGCTACCAGCGAGGTGTTTACGCCAAGATCGCCGGCAATGATAGGGATCGCAGGTAGATAGCTATCAATTGCAAAAGGAGAAAGGGCAAAAACGGCGGCAAGCAATAGCAACAAGGAAGTGGGAATGTGTTTACTCATAGAACCTCTTATTTATCTTTCTAGAAAGATAATATATAGCATTTGTCTTTCCAGCAAGATATATTTGGCGTGTTAGGAAGGAGAGTGCTGATGGCAAAACAAGAAACTATCGCCAACATATTGAAAAACATCGAACAAAACTGGCCGGAGTCATTCGAGAAATATTCGCCGCCTAAGCTGCGGATCCACCGCCTCCATGACTACTTTCAGCAAGATTTGGAAAAAGTAATTAGCCAGCATGCGCTTCAGCACGCTGATTTCGGTGTATTGACCACATTGAGAAGGGCGGGGGAGCCTTACTGCTTATCACCAACCGAACTTTATAGTTCAATGCTGTTGAGTTCGGGCGGCCTGACAAAGGTATTGGCCCGGGTGACTGACGCTGGCTTTGTCGAGCGGGTCGATAACCCAGAGGATAAACGCAGTAAATTGGTTCAGCTTACCGATAAAGGACGGGGGTTGATTGACGTCATCATTCAGGAGTTGCATTTGGTCGACCAGCAACGCCTCAATGTTCTTAGCCAGCAAGAAAAACAACAGCTCGATGGTTTGCTGGCAAAAATGCTGACAGCCTGGGAGTAGTTTACTTTTGACCTTGGGTGATCTGGCTTGATATGGGCTCCATAGTGGTATGGAGCCGATGTTGGCTAAGAGAATACCTTAAAGAAAGGGATACTGGCTGCCCCTAGACTAGCGGATAACAGGCCATTGTCTGCAGCGAGTATTTTGGGTTTAGAGTAATTGGGTTTTACTGCAATAATTTTTTCCATATCCATTTCATCAGCAATGTACTGGGCGATTTGTTTAGGGATCAACCCGCCAATAATGATTGCATCGGGTGCCAACAACCACACAACTGGCTCGATAACTTTTTCAAGTTGAGTGGCTGCATGTTTTGCCCATTGTCTCGTTACGGGGTGGCAGGTAATACTTTCTTCAGCTAAGTCTGAAAATGATTGGCACTCTATGCCATTTTCACCAAGCTTGTTGACCAAATCCAGTGCTGATGGGCGTGGCCTGCCATGAGGAAAGAGTGCCCCAATTTCACCAGCATTGTTAACATTACCCCGGTATAGCCCACCATTTAGGATGCTCGCAGAGCCGACGCCGTAGCCTAGATGAAGATAAAAGACATTGTCATATTCTCCCCAGTTACCGGCATATTGCTCCCCAATCGCACCCGCATTGGCGAGGTTGTCAACAAAAGCCGGTAATCCCACTTTCTCTGAGAAGAGCTGTTCGAGATCTTTTTCACGCCATTGCTGGATTATCTCTGGTGGGTACAGGTAGCCATTATTTCGGTCAAAATAGCCAGACAGTGCCAAGCCAACGCCATAGACTTTATCCGCTGGGATTTTCTTAGCCTTAATCATTGCTTGTGAGACCGATTTTAGTTTTTGCGCGACATGCTCCGGAGTTGATATGTCACATTCGATACTCCTTGAAGCAACGATATGGCCGCAGAAATCAGCCAAAACCACTTGTATCCTGTTTAGCTCCAGTGCTAAACCGATGGAATACCCACCACAAGGGTTTGCTTGGAGGGGGACAATAGGTTGGCCCCGCCGAGTCGGAACCCGCTCGCCTTCAACAAGAAATCCAGTAGAAACTAACTCTTTGCTGATCTTTGTAACCGCACTGGCAGTGAGGCCAGTGATCTGGCTTATCTGAACCCTTGATAGCGATTTATGCTTTTTTACAAGGGAAATCAGCTTCTTATGGTTGGTGTTTAATCCGTTATCCATGGCTGTTGTTAAGTCATCTACAATGCTCTCATATTGCTTTAAACCCCTGGTTCAGTCAAATGATCGCACTTAAGTTGAATTTATAAACTTAAAATAATTTTAATTATCAATGTCTTAACATCAAAAAAGAAAAGATAAATTTTTCTTAAATAATTATGAAATATTAAGTTGATTAAATGAACTTAATTGAGCGGCTGGAGCTGCATTTTGTATTTTGTAATGGGTTTAGAGGGAATGATGGTTACAAAAACGGCGTTATCAAGCTTAGTGCTATTGGCATGTACATCAACAGTGCAAGCGTCTGAGAAGACAGAAATTGAGTTTTGGCATGCGTTGGGTGGCAAGAACACCGATGCGGTTGAACATTTATGTTCAGCGTTTAACGAGCAATCAAAGACTGCCCAAATAGACTGTATCTTCCAAGGGGATTACCAGACCGCGATGCAAAAAGCCGTCGCTTCTGTGCGTTCAAAGACTCACCCGGTTCTAATGCAGTTCAATGATGTTGGTACCACAGATATCATGATGTCGGGAATTTTCAACCCAGTTGAAGAAACCATTACCGATGCCAATTGGGCATCGTACATCAGTGGTGCACGGGGCTATTACGAGTCTGCTGATGGGAAAATGATGTCCCAACCATGGAATAGCTCGACCCTAGTCATGTATGCCAACAAAAAAGCACTGGCTGATATTGGTGTAGAGCAAGTCCCTACAACCTACGAAGCCTTGTTACCTGTTCTGGAAAAGCTTAAGGAAAATGGCCATCAGTGTCCTATGGTTACCGATGGTGGCTCATGGCGTATCCTCGAGCAGGTTGCTGCCCGCCACGGTGCTGAAATCGCGACCAATGCCAATGGTTTTGATGGCTTGGATGGTGAATATGTCGTTAACCAAGGCCTGATAGCCCAGCATTTGAACAACCTGAAAACATGGAACCAAGAAGGCTTACTCAAGCTAACTGCAGAGACGGCTTCGGGTAACCAGACTGCGGCAATGGCTTCAGGTGAATGTGCTTTGATGGAAAGCTCCCTATCAGCTTACGGTGCGGCCAAGTCAACCCTAGGGGATGACCTTGAGCTAACCCTTGCCCCAATGTACGAAGGTCATGAGCGACATAATACTTTTGTTGGTGGCGGTTCGGTGTGGCTGCTTAAAGGGCATGATGCCAAGAAAGATGCGGCAGCTATTGAGTTTCTAAATTTCATTCGTCAACCAGAGCAACAGCTGACGTTCACTTCAATGACCGGCTACCTGCCAGTAACCAGTGATGGCTATGACTTCATCAAAAAAGCTGGTGTATTGGAGCAGGCTGAATTTGGTTCTATTGCCCCGGGTTTTGAATCGCTTGATCAGATGAATAACCCTGCATCTAAAGGTATTCGCCTTGGGTTTTATACCCAATTCCGCAGTATCTTTGAAGAAGAGACCCAGAAGGCCTTTGCTGATCAAATCTCAATGCAGCAAGCGCTGGACAACACCAAGGCTCGCGGTGACCAGTTGCTTCGCCGTTTTGAAAGAACCTACCAGTAGTAATGGAGAGGGGCGCGCAAGGCGCCCCGATACGAAAACCCTATGACATCTGTCTATAACAAAAAGTGGCTGGCAATGTTTCTCGCCGGTCCCCAGGTTCTCGTTCTATCGCTGTTTTTCTATCTGCCGATAATGAAATCCATCGAGTGGTCGACAACCTTGCAGCACCCTTTTGGTGGCCCATCGAAATGGGTGGGTATTGAGAACTATATTATTACCCTGACTGACGCCGAATTTTATCGCAGCCTGATGTTAACGATGAAGTTTATGTTCTTTGGCTCGACGTTGTCGGTGTTAGTGCCTTTGATTTTGGCTTTGGCTGTACATCGGCAGGTACGGATGTCGGGAATGGCGAGAAATTTACTGGTATGGCCCAAGGCCGTTGCCGGCGCATCTATTGGTGTTGTGTTCGCATTTATTTTTAATCCATTTGTGGGTGTTTTTTCTTTCGTAAATAGTATTGAACCTAACCTTTGGAACCCGGGATTGAACGGTAATGATGCCTTTTGGACAATCATCATCGCCCATGTGTGGGGAGGGATACCGTTTAACTTCATTATTTTCCTCGGGGGCCTAAATGCGATACCCCACAGCCTTAACCAAGCGGCAGCAATGGATGGAGCATCAGGGTTACGGCGGATATGGGATATCTATATTCCGCTGCTAACACCGCAATTGTTCCTCAGTTTTGTGCTCGAAGTGACGGATTCTGTGGTATCAGCTTTTGCGTTAGTTGCCAGTATGACTCAAGGGGGCCCTGGAGGGTCAACCAAATTTCTGGTCTACAAAATTTATGAAGACGGTTTTTTAGGGCTGGATTTATCCGGTGCGTCAACTCAGACCGTTATTCTAACTGTATTTGTATTGTTGGTTGCATTCTGTCAGTTCTTATTCCTTGAAAAGAAAGTGAAGTACGCAAGGTAGTTATGATTGAAAATAACAAAAAACTCGACCGTGTTGCGGTAACCATTATTGGTATCGGTTTATTATTTATTCTAATGCCAATTTATTTAATGGTTGTCACGGCGACCCATTCATACGATGACTTTATTCGAAATGGCGTAAGCTATTTCCCTGGAGGTCATTTTATTGAAAATATTAGGTTGGTTGTCAGTGAAACAATCTTGCTCAAGCAGTTAGTAAATAGCATTATCGTGGCAACATTATCAGCAACAGGAAAAGCTTGCTTTGCATTCTTTTCGGCTTTTGTCATTGTCTATTTTAGGATCCGTTACGGAACATTACTGTTCTTCTTTATCTTGCTTTCTACCATGGTACCGATGGACTTGAGGGTAGTCGCGAGCTATGAAGTTGCTTCAAACGTACTGTCACCGTTCAACTACCTGATGGGCTTACTAGGCATTAATAGTTTAATGAGCTTTGCCTTTGGTAAAGAAGTCTATTTAGAGTGGAGCCTATTGGATTCATATTTAGGAATGGCCGCACCTATTTTGGCATCGGGAACGGGGACTTTTTTATTCCGCCAATTTTTCAAGACCATTCCAAAATCATTGGTTGATGCTGCAACAATGGATGGCGCTGGTCCATTAAGGTTTATGTATGACATTCTTTTACCACTTTCTAAGTCTACATTTATTTCCCTTTATGTACTGATGTTCATGGGAGGTTGGAACCAATATTTGTGGCCGCTCATTGTTAGTTCGAAACCAGAAATGCAGACCTCACTTATAGGTTTGGTAAATATGACCATTGTTACTGATGGGGCGATACCTAATTACCCTATGGTCATGGCTGGTGCGATATTGGTTAATATAATCCCCGTATTATTAATTGCCATTATGCAGAAGTATATTGTTCAAGGTTTAACTCTTTCGGAAAAATAAAAATGTCAGTAGAACTAAGCCACCATAACGGTGAAGACATTACCCTTAGGAATATTAGTAAAAGCTACGGTAATAGTGATGTTATCGATAAGCTAAATATTACATTTAAATCAGGCGAGTTTAATGTCATTTTAGGCCCGTCAGGGTGCGGTAAATCAACAACGATGAATATGATTGCTGGTCTTGAAGGGGTAACGTCTGGTGAAATTTATATTGGCCAAACCGATATCACTCACCTAGAGCCCAAAGACCGTGGTTGTGCCATGGTATTCCAAAATTATGCCCTCTATCCGCATATGACAGTGTTTGACAACATTGCTTATTCGCTAAAAATCCGTCGGGTGCCAAAGCATGAGATCAAAAAGAGGGTTGAAGCAGTTGCCAAAATGGTCTCTTTAACCGATTACCTAGATAGGCTTCCCTCAGAACTGTCTGGTGGTCAGCGTCAGCGGGTGGCTATTGGTAGGGCGATTGTGCGAGAGCCTAAGGTTATGCTATTCGATGAGCCGTTATCAAATCTAGATGCCAAGCTCCGCCATGAGATGAGGATGGAACTCACCATGCTGCACAACCGTTTGGGCGCGACGTCTATCTTTGTGACCCATGATCAGGTAGAGGCGATGACTTTGGCTGATAAGATTTTGATCCTCAACCAGGGCAAAGTTGAACAGTTCGATACACCAAAGAATATCTACCAAAAGCCAGCTTCCACTTTTGTTGCAGACTTTATTGGTTCGCCGGCAATGAATTTATTTGCAGTTCACAAAGTCGATGGTTGGTACTTTGATAAAGCGGGAAATGAGGTAACCAAGGGACATGATCTTGAGCGAGCCGTTTTGGGCGTACGCCCTGAGGGTATTGCCATCAACCCTGAAGGCCGGATTAAGGGCAAACTTAAGTATATTGAAGATATGGGGGCATATCAGGTTCTGACATTGGACGTTGGGCATGATCAAGATTTCCGAATTAATACGACGCTTGGGCTAGAGCTGAATGTTGGTGAAAAAGTCAGTTTTGATATATTAGAGGAAAACTGCCACTTATTCCATCCAGATACAGGAAGGAGGATAGGTGAATAATATTCCAGCAATTATTGATGACGTGCTTCACGTCATCAAAAAATGTTCAAGGCAAACTATTCTATCTGGTCTTAGCGCATCTTCAAATGTTGAAAAGAATCAAAAAAAATCTGCTAGTGATATTGCAACACAAGATGATAGGGAAATAGAAAAGCAATTAAGGCAATCACTTTCACATATTTTTCCAACAGCGCTCATTATTGGCGAAGAAAGTGTTTATGAGTCCCCGGAACTTTTATCCCAGGCAGAGGCTGCTAGCTTATCTATTATTATCGATCCCATAGATGGTACTTGGCATTATGCTCATGGTAGTAACTTAGTCGGCGTAATGATCGCAATATTAAAAAATGGTAGATGTATCTTTGGTGTCATTTATGATCCACTTAATGATGAGTTTATTTATGCTGTTGAAGGGGAGGGAGCCTTTGTCAGAACAAAGGACAATGTCACGAAAAGTGTCGCGATTTCAGCTAACTCACCCAATATTGGCCTATGCTCTCCTTTTCATTTTAATGATGCAAAGATAAGAGAAGTTATTTCAAGTTGGATGAATAACTATGACAGGGTCTTTTCCCTCTCATGCTCAAGTTTTGAATATAAAATGATCCTAAATGGCGGGGCAAGTTTTTATTTAACCCATGAGTCGCCGAAACCTTGGGATCATTTGGCCGGGGTGTTAATAGTTAACGAAGCCGGTGGCTATGCAGCAAAAATAGATAATACGGAATATTTATTATCAGATAAGGATAATAATTTACTTGTTTGTTCATCTGAAAAAATTTGGCAACAAATAGTGACTCAACTCCCTTTATAATATTTTTAAGGATTAAAAATGAAACTTGTAAACATGCTCGGGATCTCATTGATCTCGGCGAGCTGTTTTATTGGTGCTGTCAACGCTCAAGATATCTCCCGCGATGACATAATGATCATGGCTCACCGTGCTGATTGGCGGGCATTTCCAGAAAACTCTTTGCCAGCGATTCAATCTGCATTGGATAAAGGAATTGAAATAATCGAAGTTGATATACGAATGACTTCTGATGGGGTGATTGTGTTATCCCATGATACTTCAGTGAACCGAACAACTGACGGAAGTGGTTCTATATCATCTATGACCTATGATGATATTTTGCAATTGCGTCTGCGTGAGTATCTTGGCGGTGAAACGTCGGTTACTGAATACCACATGCCGACTCTAGAAGAAGCGCTCGAGTTGATTGATGGCCAAGCGATGATCTTCCTTGATAAGGGGTGGGCTTTAAGAAATGAAGCGTATGAATTGGTCAAATCCATGGATATGCTGGATTACGTGATCTTTGATACCAGTGCAGGACCTGATGAGGTAGCGACTTTCGGTCGTAAAGATAACCGCATCAAACAGCTTTACCGGATTAATGAAGATAAAATTGATCATATCCAACAATTTGAAGATTTGAACTATGTCCCATATGCCTATTCATTGAATTATAACGACTACCTACAGCCGCATATCCAGCCTGAGACACTGGATCGTATTCAGGCTAATGGTACCAAGGTGATGTACAACACCCTGTGGTATGGCCAAACACCGGATGCGACTGATGAAGTCAGCCATTTCAATCCTGACGCAGGATGGGGACGCCTGATCCGCCACATGCGAGCCGATATCATCCAAACCGATAATATTGACGAGATGACCTACTGGCTTGATACTAAGTCTTTACCTCACCTTGATAACAACTCGGTGATCGTAATGGCAGACGAGTTTGGTATGGAAGGTTTTGGTGTTTCTTATTCTGATTCGGTCGCAGCCCCTTCGAATGGCCCAACACGTCCAGCTGATGCTATCGAGTTCTGCGATAAGAACGGCACCTTCTTGATGTGCAATATCCGCCATGATGAGTGGGTAAAATACGATATAACCATTCCTCAAGCAGGTTACTACGCTGTATCTGCCCGTGTTTCATCAAGGCAGCAAAATGCTGGGGCATTCTTCCTTGAGTTTGGAGAAGGGAATAACAACTTGCACCACAAGGTAATGAATACTAGTACTCACGATATCATGATGCATGACAATGTAGGTGAGGTTTACCTTGAGGCAGGGAAGCAGGAATTTACATTCCGTGTTGATAACAGCACATCCAATAATAACTTCAATGTCCATTATTTCATGTTTGAACCGGTAGATATGTCATTGCCAATGGCTAGCTGTGAATACCATATTTCTAGCGAGTGGGATAATGGCTTTATTGCCAATGTCCGCATCCAGAACCATGGCCATGAAACCATTTATGGCTGGGAAGTTGACTGGAACTATACGGATGGTGCGAAGGCCGATAGTGTTTGGAATGCCAACCTGCGTGGGAGTAACCCATACACAGCGAAAGATCTGGAATGGAATGCCCTCATTCGCCCTGGACAAACGGTGGAATTTGGCATCCAAGGTAAGAAACAGCAGGGTACTGCCCACCAAATCCCACATATCAACGGTGATATATGCGGTTAATTCTGACCGCAGGCTAGGTTGAGCAATAAATACAACGTGGATGTAAGCAAAGCCAGTAGGGGTAACCCCGCTGGCTTTTTTTGCTTAATTGAGGTTCGACTTCGTGCCCGGCATTGCGTTGAAAGCTAAGCTTTGTATACTGCCCGCAACGCACATCTAGCTAAGATATTAATATGATTATTTTCACGACAAACTTTGGCGATATCGAGATTGAACTGGATTTCGATAAAGCGCCGGTGAGCTCAAAGAACTTCCTGCAATACTGCAAGGATGGATTCTACGAGGGCACGATTTTCCACCGTGTTATTGATGGCTTCATGATTCAGGGTGGTGGCCACATTCCTGGTATGAAAGAGAAGCCAACCCGAGACCCGATTGTTAACGAAGCCAACCGTGGCCTTAAGAACAAAGTCGGCACCATTGCAATGGCTCGTACCGATGCACCGCACTCGGCTACTTCGCAGTTTTTCATCAACCTTGAAGATAACGATTTCTTGGATTTCACTGCAACGACTAACCAAGGCTGGGGTTATGCCGTCTTCGGTAAAGTCACTGCGGGGATGATGGTGGTGAACAATATCGGTAAAACGCTAACTATGACCCGTTTCGGTCATGAAGATGTGCCGTTAGACGACATCATTATCGAGAAAGTGACTATCAAAGAGTCGTAATATCACCTCAAGCGTGATGCTAGAAGAAAGCCACCTGAGCAAGGTGGCTTTTGTGATTTTAACAGGGCAATAGAGCCTACTGAAATCAGTAATACTTCATCGCTGTTGCTACGGACTCGCCAACATGAATCTTGGCTTTGTGTTTCAACAACACAGCTTCAAGTGCAGCTAATGTCTGCAGCACAGCTTCTTGGCGGGCGTTGTAACCCATAGTACCGATGCGCCAGATTTTGCCTTGCAGTGGGCCGAATGAAGTGCCGATTTCAATGCCAAAACGTGTTAGTAGCTCTTGGCGGATCTGCTCACCGTCGACGTTATCAGGGATATAGACGCCCACAACATTGTTCATCTTGTAATCCCTGTCACCAAATAGTTTGAGCCCCATAGCTTCAAGCCCTGCGGCCATCGCATCACCGGCTTGCTTGTGTCGGGCAATCACATTGGCTGGGCCTTGCTCTAGGAAAATCCGAGCACACTCCCTTGCCGCATATAACATTGAAGTGGCTTCGGTATGGTGGTTCAGCCTTTCTTCTCCCCAGTAATCGAGGATCATAGGCAGGTCAAAATAGTTGGACTGGATCATCGCCTCTTCACCATCGATATGGTGTTGTGCGCGGATACCTTTTTCAACATGTTTACGACGGTTGATTTGCTCGACAAATTGCGGGCTTAGGGTCAGTGGTGCACTGCCAGATGGGCCACCAAGGCATTTTTGCAGGCCAACTGACACAGCATCGAGGTGCCAGTCGTCAACCAACAGTTCATTACCGGCTACTGATGCTGTTGCATCACAGTAATAGAGCACGCCATGACGCTTACAGATCTCACCAATCTCTGCCAGTGGTTGGTTCATTGTGGTGGAGGTATCACCTTGAACAGTGGCAACGAGTTTTGGTTTGTCACGTTTGATAGCGTCCTCCACTTGCTGGGGATCACACACCTTACCCCACTCAACATCAATCGTGGTGATTTTAGCCCCTGTACGATGGGCTATTTCACTAAGTAGATGGCCGAAGCGACCAATAACCGGAATCAAGACTTTGTCTCCCGGCTGGAGGATTGAAACTAGCACTGCCTCAATACCGGCCCTTGCCGTGCCGTCAATCAACAGGGTTTCTGGGTTTTGGGTGTGGAAAACCTGACGGTATAGCTGCTGGGTCTGGCGCATATACTCAGTCATGACAGGATCGTACTGACCAATCAGCTGGCTGGAGATAGCCTGATGAACCCTTGGGTAGGCATTGATTGGACCTGGCCCCATCAGAAGGCGCTGGGGCGGATTCAGGGTTTCAAAAAGATCGTAGTTAGTCGTCATCGAATGTGAACTCCTAGAAATTATAATTTGCTTCCACTGTGACAGGCCCAAAGCTTGTTCTCTGTTCACAATTATTGCGGCACATGGATTGAGAATATAAGGATTACCATTGGGGCGTCATTGATTAAAGTGGAAATCTGGTATTTTTATAAAAACTTTTGATAATCAAATCAAGATTAAAAATTAGAGATTAAAAAAAGGAAGCGGAGAGAGGATTTCTGCGCTTCCTAGAGACGTGATTTATTTAATCAATGGTCATGCAAGATAATTACAAGGCAATATCACGGTTACAGTCTTTAGAGTAAATGTAGCTTAGCGGCTCACCTCGGCCAGTTGCGTAACAGGCCTGTGGGACATACGCTGCCATAAACAGGTAGTCACCTTTTTTTACCGGTATCCAGTTATTATCAAGGTTATAGACACCCTCACCACTGAGAATGTAGGCACCATGCTCCTGGACATGGGTTTCGATATAGCCGTGGCTCGCCCCGGGAGAAAAAGTTAGGACATGGAAATTCATGTCAAAGCCCAGATCTTTGGGAAGCAGATCTTCAACAATCACATTTTCCATTCCTTCGTAATGTACTTTCTCAAGCTTATCACGGTGACTGACGACCAAATGGGGCTGGTAGCCTGAAATCGGCTGGTACTTGCGCTTGTAAAGGAATCCTTGGCTGTCTTTGCCTTGATTATTGTTTTCTAACTTTAGTAATGTGCCCGGTGGGCAATAGAGGTAACCTCCAGCCGAGAGTGAATGACGTTGTCCATCAGCCTCGACCGTAACTTGACCAGAGATTACATAGAAAAAGGTTTCAATCTCTTCGCCGCCAAAACCTGCGCGGTTGTTTCCCCCGTCATGTAGGGTAATCAGGTAGTCAACAAAGGTTGCCCCGAGTTGTGGTGAGGAAAGGATTGTCAGATCGCAGTTTTCAAAACCAGGTACAACATTTTTTACCAATCCATCCGGTGGTAGAATGGCAAAATTATTTTTTTTAATCACGGCTCGGGTAGCCAAAAGATCGTTCGCATATCCCGTATTATTGTTTAAATATCCCATGATTTTCCTCGAACAGAAGCTAAAAAAAACGGGCCCGGAAGGAGTGGACCCGGTTAACAGTAAGCTGTGTTGTTGACAGGTAAATAGTATCCCACTATGGCAATAAAAGTGTGATCTAAGTACACCAATAATAACTGAAAGGTTTAATTTTATGCTGGCTGATAAATTAATTAAATTTGTTTTATAAAGCATGAATAAATGGCTTTTTTCTGGACAGTTAAATAAACCATTAATACTTTATTTATATAGGTTGATGCGTATTCAGATATTAATTACCAAAAAAGATAAAGTGGGTGAGCGATGGAAAAGAAACGAATTGTGATAGCTTTAGGTGGTAATGCAATGCTTAAACGAGGTGAGGTGTTATCAGCAGAAAACCAGCAGCGTAATATCAATATGGTTGCAGGTTTGATAAAAAGTATTGAATCGGATTACGACATCACCTTGGTGCACGGGAATGGGCCTCAGGTTGGCTTGTTGGCATTGCAAAATGCAGCCTATGATGCCGTGCCTGCCTATCCGTTGGATAATTTGGTTGCCCAAACCCAAGGCATGTTGGGGTACATGCTGATGGAAGCCCTGACTGCAGAGGGCATGCAAGATGTGTCCTGTTTACTTACTCGGGTTGAAGTGTCAGGCAATGACCCGGCTTTTGCTGAACCTACCAAGTATATCGGTCCTGTTTACTCACCTGATCAACAAGCAGAACTTGAAAGACAGTATGGCTGGCAGATGAAGCAAGATGGCCAGTATGTTCGCCGGGTTGTGGCATCACCGAAGCCGATCCAAGTACTTGAGGCAAGTACTGTCGTTAGCTTACTAGAACAGGGTAATACCGTTGTGTGCGGCGGCGGCGGAGGGATGCCGGTTGTCTATAATCAAAACGGCTACAAAGGTGTTGAAGCTGTTATTGATAAAGATCTGGTTGCTGCAATGCTAGCGGAGCAAATAGGGGCAGATCACTTGATGATCCTAACTGATGCCGATGCCGTGTATCAGCACTGGGGCACCCCACAGCAAAAAGCATTGCGAGATGTGACAATCAGCCAATTGCGTCCGTTTGCCACCCCAGATGGCGCTATGGGCCCTAAAGCCGAGGCGGTTATTCAGTTCGTTGAGCGTACAGGCCAAGTGGCATTTATTGGTGCCCTTCAGGACGTCGAGAAAATATTGGTTGGAGAGAAAGGCACATGTATCAGGCCTGCCTGTACACATGCCCCTGCCGAAGCATTAGCGGTGTGATTGATCAATATTTTTTAAGAAACCCTGGATTATCGGGTCGTTGTTAGTAAATAGGTCGATAATCCACTGGGTCACTTCACCTCTGGAATCCTGTCGCCAGCCAATAGAAAGCGGTGATGGGGTCCGGCTCCACTGTACTTCTCTCTCAATGAGCTTTCCCTCATCAATTAATGGTTTGACCAAGTTTTTCGGCAAAAAGCCAATGCCAGCGCCATTGATGTGGCAAGCGACCTTGGTTGCGAGATCCGGCACTTTAATCTCTTTTTGGTCACGTAGAAGCCAGGCTGTACGCTTGTTGATATGCTGCGAGGTATCTTCAATGTTAATAGCAGGGTGATGCCTTAACTGTGATTCTTTTAGTGGCGGCTTGAGTGTAGCCAGCGGGTGAGTTGGGGTGATGGTAAAGCTCCAGCTTAGTTTGCCCAGTGGGTGTAGCTCCACCGTGTTATCTATGGTGTCGAGCCCGGGTACACCGATCGCTAAGTGGTAATCATTGTTGAGCAAATCATCCCAAACCCCCATATAAACAGCATTTGAGATATTGATTTGGGTGAAAGGGAAGGCCTCATGAAGGGCAAGGGTCAGCCTAGAAACTGACTCTTGGTCAAACAACAAGTTATTAATAACAATGTTTATTGAGCGCTCGACCCCATCAGCTATCTGACGCAGCTCATCGGGCATGCTCTCCATCCAATCGAGCCATTTTTGGCATTGGCTCAAAAGGTGTTCACCTGCTTGTGTCAGGTTGACGCTACGAGTCGTACGGGTAAAAAGCTGCGTATCGACAGCATCCTCTAGTACCTTGATCCGATAACTGATGGCAGCCGGTGTTTTATGGAGTTCTTCTGCGGCTTTGGAAAAGTTGGCATGCTCTGCCACTTTCATAAATGACCGGATGGTTTCCCTGTCTAGCATGTCGATCCTTGGGTTAATCGTTTCCACTCTTATATAAATCAATTGTGCCATAAAAACCTGAAGCAGGGTCGAATATTAATAAGGATGTAATGGAAGAACTGTAACTAAGTGCATTTTTAAAATAACCGCTTTATTAGAAAAATATTCTTGATAGACAACGCCCGTCAAACCTGTTTAATCAATATTGATTGAACGATGATTGGGTTATTTTTCAAAATATTAAAACAATAATTTGGGTGTGATACTGCTCAATATTTTGTAGTTTCGGCTGACATAATCTTGAAATAAAGACAGGGTTTGCGGTTGCAATAAAGCGCTTACCTACCGTCAGTGATTATGTGATGAAAAGGTGGTCATAGATGATCCAAGCATTTTTAAAAAAGGGGTGTTTCCAGGACTCAGTCAGCCTGATGTTAATATCAAGGCAATTGAGCAATGGAGAGACTGTCGAAGAGGTGTCCGTGATGATGGGGACACCAGCCAATAAATCGCTGCTTGAAAATACCGGTTTATGGCACCCTCTGTTCGATGATGCCACCCCCAATGATATCTGTGTCGCTATTCGTCCAACACCGGATGCTGGTGATGTGTCGCAAGGCATTGCCGAACAACTGGATAACGCGCTGGCGTCTGTGGCCCAGTCTGCTGCAGGAGGCAAGCGGCTTGATGTTGTCCGCCGTTGGCCAACGGCGCTGGCCAAACAGCCTGAAGCCAATTTGGCGTTGATTTCTGTTGCGGGTGAATATGCTGCTGATCTTGCCAATGAAGCATTGGAAAATAACCTCAATGTTATGCTGTTTTCCGATAACGTCCCGGTAGAGTCTGAAGTTGCGCTAAAAGGAAAAGCGGCTGAAAAAGGGTTACTCGTAATGGGGCCTGATTGTGGCACGGCCATGGTTGCAGGCTCGCCTCTAGCCTTTGCCAATGTCATGCCAGCTGGCCCAATTAGTATTGTCGGGGCATCTGGTACAGGGATCCAGGAGCTAGCGTCACAGGTGTGTTTGGCTGGTCAAGGGATCACCCATGCTATTGGGCTAGGTGGTCGCGACTTATCGAAGGATGTCGGTGGAGCCAGTGCTTTAAGTGCCCTTAATATGATAGAGCAAGACCCGGATACCAAAGTGGTCGCTTTTGTCTCTAAACCGCCAGCTCCTGAAGTCGAACAAAGCGTTATTGCAGCAATGAAAGCAATGACCAAGCCGGTTGTAGCATTGTTCCTGGGGACTCGCCGGACCGTTAGGCGAGAGGGCAATGTCTTTTTTGCCAATAGCATTGCTGATGCCGCAAGATTAACCGTGATGCTGGCCAATGTCCGTCAGCTAGTGCCAAATTCCTCTCAAGCTGAAAGTAAACATATTCTGGGTCTGTACACTGGGGGGACGCTTGCAGCAGAGGCGGCAATGCTAACTGCAGAACAACTTGGTCTGGCGGTGGACGAGGCACACCATCAGGGCATTATGCTTGATGCTAAAGGCCACCTTATTATTGATTTAGGTGACGACCACTACACCCTTGGCCGCCCGCACCCAATGATTGACCCCACCACTCGTAGTTTGGAAATTGAAAAGCGCGCCAGCGATGAGCAGGTTGGTGTGTTGCTTCTGGACGTTGTTATTGGTTATGGCGCAACTGCTGATCCGGCAGCCGCAGTGGTCGAAGCGGTAGAGAGTGTCAGGCAGCAGCGGCAAACCCCACTGCATGTTGTCGCAACTGTTACCGGTACTGAGGCTGATCCCCAGCAACGGTCCAAGCAAATCGAGTCTTTGGTTGACGCAGGGATTTTGGTCGTCAACACCCTGGAAGAAGCTGTTTTGCTATCAGAGGCCTTGCTCGAGGAGCAACCACAGGTAAGCGAAGGTGAGTGCCCGCCACTGTTAACGGGTATTAAGGTCGTCAATGCTGGTCTGCGTAGTTTCGCCGACGATCTACAGTCAGCGTCGACGCCAGTCGTGCATTATCAGTGGGCCCCCATCGCCGGCGGAAATGCGAAATTGGCCAGTCTATTAAAACAAATGCAATAGGGAAGTAAACATATGTATTCATCGATTAATGAAGCCAACGCTGCCGTGCTAGACAAAGTAAAATCCGCTCGTCCTTTCTGGGTGGATGTGACGTCAGCTGGCGAAGTGATCCCTTGGCTTGCTGAAGGTAAACACCTGTTGCATGCTGGACCAAATATTCAATGGGACGAAATGACCGGCCCAATGCAGGGAGCCTGTGTTAGTGCGTGCTTGTATGAAGGTTGGGCGAAATCAGATACTGAAGCAATGGCAATGCTTGACGCTGGCGAAGTGAAGTTTAGCCCTTGTCATCACCATAATTCGGTAGGCCCTATGGGCGGGATTACTTCGGTTAATATGCCGGTTATCGTGGTAGAAAATAAGGCAGGTGGTAACTTTTCTTACTGTAACCTCAACGAAGGCATTGGCAAAGTCATGCGTTTTGGTGCCTACGGTGATGAAGTTCAGCAGCGCCTTCACTGGATGCGCGAAGAGTTGATGCCGGTGCTCAAAGATGCACTGGCGCATACCGATGGCGGTGTAGATCTTGGTGCAATCATGGCTCAAGGCATTACCATGGGTGATGAATTCCACCAACGTAATATTGCCACCTCGTCATTATTGCTAAGAACTATTGCCCCAAGCATCGCTTGTGTCGATGCTAACAAGGATGTCTTGGCCCGAGTCTTCAACTTCCTGAGTGTGACAGATCAGTTTTTCCTCAACCTCGCGATGGCATTCTGCAAATGTGCGATGGATGCAGGAGCTAGTGTTAAAGCCGGCTCAATCGTCACGGCAATGACCCGCAACGGTAAGGATTTTGGTATTCGAGTCAGCGGGTTGGGTGACCAATGGTTTACAGCTCCGGTGAATACTCCAGAAGGCTTGTACTTTACGGGCTATTCCCAAGAACAAGCCAATAAAGATATCGGCGACAGCGCAATTACAGAGACCTACGGTATTGGCGGGGCGGCAATGGTTGCAGCGCCAGGAGTAACCCGCTTTGTTGGGGTTGGCGGTGTTGATGTCGCGCTGGATGTTTCTGAGGAAATGGCAGAGATTTTTGTCGAGCAGAATTCGCTGTTGCAGATCCCGTCATGGAATTTCCAAGGTGCATGCTTGGGGCTAGATGTCCGCCATGTTGTAGAGACAGGTATTACGCCAATTATCAATACCGGTATTGCCCACAAAGAACCTGGTGTTGGCCAGATTGGGGCAGGAACAGTAAGAGCGCCGCTAGCATGTTTTGAAAAAGCACTAGAAGCCCTTGCTGATAAACTGGGTCTAGAGGCTGAATAGCATTTGTCCGAAGTCGTTAATACCGGTAGAGGCTCATCTATGGTACACCAAGCGTTAGCTTTCAGTGAGACTGCACCTTCAGTCCTCGGTAGTTTGCAATTTGCAGGTGCCGGAAGTAAGGCGATTAACTTTCTCACGGAAGATAATAAAGTACTGACCCTTCACCTCTTTGGAGAAGGGTTGAGCCCTTCTGGTTGGTCTATCTCTGGTCCGGTATTCAGGCATATTAGCCAATTAGCCCCTAAGGCCAGTAAGATACGATTGCAAGACAGTGGGATCTGTATTGATAAACTCCATTTAGCAAAAGGGAAAAATGGACTTTGGTTAAAAGCGGCAAACAAAACAGAACTTACATTTGAGCTGCTATCTCAGTTTCTTTGTCTGCAGGAAGCGCAAACTGGTTTATATGGTCCACTAAGCGATTTAGTGCAGTCTGGCGATATCAGCGCATGTTTTCCTGTCCTAAAACCACTTAAATGTTGGTTTGAAGGGCGAGAGCCTGATTGGCAGGGCATTATTGGTGCAGGACCGGGTTTGACACCTAGCCACGATGATATGTTGGTGGGGATGCTAGCTTGCGCTTACTCTATCCCGGAATTTAGGGACAAGGCGTCGGCGTTATTGCCTGTTTCACTAGATTTAGACTACTGGACGACTTCAGTCAGTGCTGGCTATTTGAGTCAGGCGAGAAATGGTTTCTTTTCTGACTCATTATTAGCTGTTATTGATTCATCGCCAGATACACTTTATGACAATGCCGGGCACTTTTTGAGTCATGGCCATTATTCCGGAGCCGATACATTATTGGGTATGTGGCTATTCTTGAGCCTTTATTATCACCTCTTCAAGTAACTTCTAGCTGTTTGATGCACAAACTATACAAAACCTTTTAATGATAATTTGAAGATAAACAGAAAAAATCTTCTAGTTAACTGGGGTATTTGTGGATCACAAAATAAATTGTTTCACTGGCTATTATGGGATAGCAAAAGCCACACCTTATTGGCCTGTGACATCGTGAAATTAGTATGGAGTAATATATGAACCTTTCTATCTCTCAGCTTCATCAATTAATGAAAAATAAATTTACCCTTGCTGGGTTAACTGATGAACACGCCGACATAGTTGCTGACGTTCTTGCTTTTGCTGATGCGCGTGGTGTCCATTCTCATGGTGCAGTCCGCGTAGAATATTACTCCGAGCGTATTTCCAAAGGTGGTATTAATACCGCACCACACTTTAGCTATGAAGAAACAGGACCATGTAGCGCAGTGTTTGATGGCGACAATGGCGCTGGCCATGTGATCGCCAAGTTGGGGATGGAAAAAGCCATTGATATGGCCAAGGCGAAAGGTGTGGCAGTCGTTGGTATGAAACGCATGAGTCACAGTGGGGCGTTGGGTTATTTCACTAAACAAGCGGCCGAACAAGGGCTCGTAGCTATCTCTGTCTGCCAGTCTGATCCTATGGTTGTGCCATATGGTGGCAGTGAGGTGTATTACGGCACTAACCCGATAGCATTTGCAGCGCCAGGGCCTGATGGTAAGGCTATTAATTTTGATATGGCCACCACAGTTCAGGCGTGGGGTAAGGTGCTGGATGCTCGGTCTCGTAACAAAGAGATCCCAGAATCTTGGGCGGTAGACGGTGATGGTAATTCAACAACCGATCCCCACGCAGTTCGTGCCTTGGTGCCTATTGCAGGGCCTAAAGGTTATGGCCTGATGATGATGGTCGATATTTTGTCTGGCGTGATGTTGGGCCTGCCATTTGGCCGCAATGTTAGCTCAATGTATGAAAACCTTTCCGAAGGGCGTGAGCTTGGTCAATTACATATTGTTATTAACCCCGAGTTTTTCACCACCAAAGAGTATTTCATCGATGCGATCGCCCAGACCATGCAGGACATCAGTGGAATTCGCCCAGCACCGGGTTTTGATAAAGTGATGTACCCTGGGCAGCGAAGCGATGCTAAAGCTGAAAGAGCAAAAGAGAATGGTGTGGAAATTGTTGATGAAATTTATCAATATCTGATTTCTGAACATATCTACATTAACTCTTACGATCATAAATCGGCATTTAATGGATAGTTTTAAACAGTAACAAAATAAAAATAGTGAAGAGAATACCTATATCGATACAAACAGCCTGTCATAAACACAAACTTGAAAGAATATAAGGATTGAATAGATGGAGCTATTAAAAAATAAGGTAGAAGAGACCTCGAAGAAAATCACACAGTATGGGTATCAGGAAGGAGCTGGTATGACGCGCTTGCTTTATACCGAAGAGTGGTTAGCAGCACAGAATACTTTCTTGGATCTATTCGAAAAAAATGGTTTGCAGGCTTATTCAGACGATGTGGGTAACGTTTATGGCCGCTTGGAGGGGAGGGAGTACCCTGATCAGGTCATCATGTCAGGCTCGCACATAGATACAGTCGTTAACGGCGGTAATCTTGATGGTCAATTTGGTATTGAAGCGGCATTTATTGCTTTGCAGTACCTAAAAGACAAGCATGGTTCGCCTAAGCGTACCCTTGAGGTGGTCTCCCTAGCTGAAGAAGAGGGGAGTCGTTTCCCTTACGTGTTCTGGGGAAGCAAGAATATCGTTGGTATTGCCGACAATGAGGCGGTGAAAGGTCTTACTGACAATAAGGGCGTTAACTTTGTTGATGCAATGAGAGAGTGCGGTTTTGATTTTGCTACTGACCGCACTGTCCGAAAAGACATCAAAGCCTTTATCGAGCTGCATATCGAGCAGGGAAAAGTGCTGGAAACTGAAGGCAAGCAACTGGGTGTCGTGACCAGTATTGCCGGTCAGCGCCGTTACAATATCACGCTTAAAGGCGAAGCGAACCATGCCGGTACAACACCGATGGGTTACCGCAAAGATACGGTATATGCGTTTAGTAAAATCTGTAGCCAGTCTATCGACAAAGCCAAGGCTGAAGGCGATCCGCTAGTACTGACTTTTGGTAAAGTCGTGCCTAAGCCAAATACCGTGAACGTGGTTCCGGGGGAAACTTTGTTCTCTATGGACTGCCGCCACACCGATAAGGATAAGCTGATCAGCTTCAGTAACCAGATGGTTGAGGATATGAAGCAGATCTGTGCAGAAATGGAGATCGAAATTGACGTTGATCTGTGGATGGATGAAGAGCCGATCCCAATGGATCCTACTTTGGTTGATCTGATTGATACTACCTTCGAAGCAAAAGGTGCCAACTACAGACGCATGCACTCTGGCGCAGGTCATGATTCGCAAATTTTTGCTCCACGCATCCCTACAGGAATGATCTTTATTCCAAGTGTGGCTGGGATAAGCCATAACCCGGCAGAGCATACTGATATTAGCGATTTGACTGTTGGCGTCGAGGCACTGATCAACGTGCTTTACGAGCTAGCATATAAATAATTACGGAAGATGATATGGAAAAGAACCATCAGCACAGTGTCGAATACTGGAAAAAACTGGTTGTCGTTTTATGTTTTGGCTGGGTAGCCATTTGGATTTACCGAACCGTACTTACCCCTATATACCCCGAAATCCAAGCTTCACTGGGGGGGATAAGTGATGCAGAGATCGGTGCCATTGCAAGCTTCTATTACCTAGCCTACTGCTGTATGCAAATACCTTGTGGCATTTTGGTCGACAAATTGGGCCAGAAGGTGATGCTGGCTGGTGGCTTTTCTCTATTCATTATTGGCACCTTACTGCTGGCTAGCGCCCACAGCCTGTCGTTGATCTATGTCGGGTCAATGCTAGCCGGTGCCGGGTGTGCGTCTTTCTTTTGTTCAGCGTATTCTTTATCGTCTCAAAATGTCCCCGAAACTAGCCGTGCAATGGCCAATGCCATCATCAACAGTGGCTCGGCAATCGGTATGGGGATTGGCCTAATTGGCTCGACAGTATTGGTTAAAAACATGAACATGAACTGGCAGCATGTCATGTTCATGATTGTGGCTATTTTGGTGGTGATGGTTGCGGTATTTTTGCTGGCTATCCGTTCACACCAGAGCCAGTCATTGAAAGCTGAGGAAAAAACTGACCAAGCTGCTACGGGTAAAGTACCACTGTCAGTAATGTTCACGCCTAAGCTTTGTAGTGCTTATTTCCTCTACTTCTGTACTTGCTATGGTTATTACCTAATAGTGACCTGGTTGCCATCATTTCTGCAAACCGAACGTGGATTCGAGGGGATGGCGATTGGTTTTGCTTCTGCGTTAGTCGCGTTTGCTGGTATTCCAGGAGCACTGTTTTTCAGCCGCCTGTCGGATAAATTCAGTAATAAAAAGGTCAAGATCTTACTCTATCTTGAGGGTGCAGCTGCCCTACTGCTATTGCTAACGGTCATGGCACCGAACACCTGGGTACTGATGACAAGCCTAATTTTCTATGGATTGCTCGGTAAACTGGCAGTCGATCCTATCTTGATCTCTTATGTATCAGAGCAAGCTTCGCCTAAAAGCCTTGGCCGAACATTTAGCCTACTGAACTTTTTTGGTATGAGTTCTGCGGTCATCGCCCCGACACTGACGGGTTTTATATCTGACGTGATGGGCTCAAAAGAGATGAGCTTTATTATGTCTGGTGCGTTAGTGGCTGTGGGTGCCTGCATCTTTGCGCTAATAACGCACAGGAGCAAAGCACGGGAAGTAGCGACAGCATAACCTTTCACATCGGTGTACGAAATAAGCCCTGTCATGTTTGATGGGGCTTTTTGTTTATTAGTCGGTCCAATTTTTTGGGTGCTGATCTAATACCATAGCGCTGCTAGATGAGTACCGTGGAAAGGAAAGATAAGTGATTATCTCTCTGGCAACTATCTCTTTGACACAGAGCGGCTAGAGCTCCCCCTGTCCAGTGAGCCTTATGGTTTATGCTTATTATGAAGACGGTAAATTTTATGTTTCAACAGATGCAACCAGTCATAAAGCGCTGCAAATAGAACAAAGTAGCAAAGAGGTTGTCGCGGGGATTGACTGGTTTGGTTAATAGGGCGACGAAGGTAATCTGCGGTGTGAATTAAGGAGAAATCGTGCTGTAAGCTAGCGCTAATATTTGCAACTATTCAATTGAACAGGCAGAGGCAGAGGCAGAGGCAGAGGCAGAGGCGGAGGCAGAGGCAGAGGCAGAGGCGGAGGCAGAGACAGAGGCAGAGACAGAGACAGAGGAAGCGGCAGAGGCAACGGGTGATATTATTCCCGGAGTTGCAGCTACAGAAAATGAGCGCCATTTCGTCTTTCATCGCCGAATTAAAGGCAAAAGAGTCGGCTAACCGTGCTGCGCAGGTAGTGCTTGAAGCAGCCGTGGAAGTTGAAACGCCAGAAAGTATTTTTGGTTAGGTTGAACAACCCAAGACTAGAACAGATGTTATCAGGTAAATGAACAGGCTTAACGAAAAAGAGCAAATAACAATATTTGCTCTTTTTTAGTGAAAGTACCGACGCGGATTAAACGGTTAGGTACTCTGCTTTTTTCTCGTCGTTGTAGACATCGCGGTCAAACTCGCCCAGCTTGTCTGACACTAACATACCAATCATCACATCGACCACATTGTTCAACAGTGTACGGAACATGCCTGAGAACCAGTCGATACCGATAAGGATAGCGACACTTTCAAGCGGCAGGCCCATTGACGTTGCAAGGAAGGTGTAGACGATAATCATACCGCCAGGTACGACGATGGTGCCCATGCACATCATCACAGATAAGATGATAGCCATAACCATTTGGAAAGGTTCAAGCACAATACCTGTTGCCTGGCTCATGAAGAATATAGCCAACACATAACACATTACCGCGCCATTGGCATTCATTGACATAGTAATTGGGCCGGTGAAGTCAGCAACCTTACGGCTCACACCAAACTTGGTGACAGAGTCTTCCATTTTGGTTGGCAGGCAAATAGCCGATGAAGTGGTGGTCATCGACATGATAGAAAGTTTGGCAAACTTCTTAGGCATTTTCAACGGATTGACTTTAGTCAGAGCGGCTGTCAAAGGACCGTACATTAGCAGCAGGATAATATCGCCGATAGCCAATGCACCAAGGAACTTAAGCATAGGCACGATAACCTTGAAGCCAATTGCGCCTGAAACATTCGCCAACAGACAGAAGATACCGATAGGCGCCAGTTTCATTACCATCTTGATGATGTTCATGATCACGGCGTTGAAGCTGACAATAAATTCGGTGACGATTGTATTACCGGAGGTGCGGGCATAGGAACCCATAGCCAGACCGAAAATGATGGCAAAGACAATGCAAGGGATCATCGCCCCGCTAGCCATAGAGCCAACAATATTGGTTGAGAAGAAGCCTAAGATAGTTTCGCGTATAGAGGCTTCCGGTGCGGCTACTGCGGTTGCCGCACCTTCAATACTGATCCCTTCCCCAGGCCTGATGGTCAAGGCTAGAAAGAGTCCGACTAATGCAGAGACAATAGTCATCGAGATGATCCATTTGAAGGTGTGGAGGCTCATTTTACCTGCCCCTTTACCATCAACATTACCGATTGCTGCTGAAACTGCGGTCATAACGAGCAAGACAACGGACATCTGGATCAAACGAATAAAAATATCACCGATGAATTTGATATTTTCTGCCCATGGTCCCACGATACTGCCGAACGCTATCCCTGCTGCAGTGGCAATCAGTATCTGGTTGGTGAGTGACATAGTAAATCGGGGCTGATTTTCTGCCATACTAAGCGACATGTGTGTTCCCTCATTTCAGTTCCATTCTGATATTTAGGTCAGCAAATGTTTTTCACTTTGGGGATGATAAACATTACTACTTAGCTTTAACCCTAGTTATATCGGTATATGCATTTTTCTGTTGTGTTTTTATTACACTTAGAATAAGCGGTGTTGAATATGAATTAAATGGGGGAGAGTTATAGTTAAGATAAAAAATAAATCGTTTTGACAAAAAAGGGAGGAGTGTTAAAAATGTTTAAATATTTAAGTTGGTAACGAAATATTACTTCACCTTTCGAATTATATTCTAAAAGGTGAAGTTTATGATAGTGCTTTATTATGGAAATTAATATTCCGGTAATTCAAATTGCTCGGAAATCTTTAGAATCTCGTTATCTGAACAGTGAGCGATATCTTCCATTACTTCCCGTGTGAGGTGCGGACAGAACAGCTCGATGAAATCTAGCATGTATTTTTGCAGGAACAAGTTGCGACTGTAGCAAAGCCAAGCGTCACACGCTGGGATGATATCATTGAGCGGAATGCTGACTAGGTTTTCGTCCACCACATCTTGGGCGGCCACTTGGGCAATAATGCCGATCCCGTAGCCGAGGTTGACGTATTTCTTGATAACCTCGACATCCATTACCGTCATGAAGTAATACGGCGAGATCCCTTTTTCCTTGAAGGCTTCGTCTTGTGCCGAGCGGCCGGTTGAACCCGGCTCGTAGCTGATCAGCGGGTAGGCACCGATTTTCTCGATGGAGATATCGCTGTCATTAGCCAGCGGGTGGTCTTTTGGCACGATTAAACTCAGGTTCCACTTGTAGGCTGGCAGGACGATAATGTCTTTTTCGCGTTCGACGTTCTGGGCCAGTATCGAAAAATCTGACTGGCCACGTTTTAGGATATGACCGTATTTGTCGAGCTGCGAAGTACCGATGTGGAACTTGATTTTCGGGTAGCGTTTGACGAAACGTTCTACCGCTTCCGGAATGAGATAGCGGGCAATGGTATTGGTGGTGTAGATGTTCAAAAAGCCTTCTTCTGGCTTGATGTGATCGCGGACTATCGTCTTGATGCGGCTTTCTTTTTCCAGCATGTCGATAGCTTCGTCGATAATCTGCTTGCCGATAGGTGTCACGGCACTGATGGACTTGCCTTTTCGCTCGAAGATTTTCACCCCCAGCTCCGACTCCAGCAGCCTGATTTGCTTGCTGACACCCGGTTGGGTGGTGAACAGGGAATTGGCAGCAACCGAGATATTCAGGTTGTTGTCTATCACCGCCTTAAGGTAACGCAGTTGCTGTAATTTCATTGCTTTCTCATTATTTCCGCAATAGTTTCATACCCTTGATTGTGCCTCAAGTAACAAAATTATCATATAACAAGTGGTGATAATATATTCATTTTACTTTGATCGAAGTCTGTCTGATGGCAGTCATGGCCAGCGGTTCTTACTATGTGGGATTTACACTCAGCTGAGTCTGGCAGAACAGGCGGCGTAGAAGGAGTTCATCGCCGCCCCCATCTTGAGCTCATCTTCTGTGAGCAATGAAATGGCTGCCTTGCGCAGCCATTTCTATTTCGCAAGTGACTAACTGCGCGAGATCACCCAAGTTGATTGGCAATCATTGCAACAGATTTCGGCATCGCTGATGCTTTTGTTGATGATCTGGGTGTTTTCAGAATCGCATTTCGGGCAGTGGGTCCGCGTCGGTGGGCAGTTGAGTTCAACACAATGGTTATGGTTGTCCTTCGCTTTGACCATAGGTTGTTTGCAATCTGGGCACAACATGATTTAACACTCCTTATATTTTCTACTGACTTCATGTCAGCTTTGCTGTTATGCATTTCATCTCTCTTAGATATGTGGCACAAAAATTGTGCCAAAATGGCAGAAATAAAAGGCATGCAATGTAATATCACCGTTGTTGTGGTGTGACCAGCATGCGGGCTGAATTGTTGGCAGTTTGTTGATCGCAATCATGAATAGGCAAAAACAGTGAATAATTTTGCGAACTATTTTTCGAGCTTGTAACAGAACTGCATTCGACCTGTCACTATACTTTCTTTTCTCTGTCACCTTAGCTTCAAACAATTGAATTATTTTGCCTTTTTCTGAAATAAAGGTGAAATATGTTGCCTCCATTACGTGCCCTAGTGGCTTTCGAAGCGGTTGCCAGGCTAGGCTCTATCGGGGCAGCAGCCAGAGAGCTCCATGTTACACAAGCTGCGGTGAGCCAGCAGTTAAAGAGCCTGGAGCAATTTCTTGATTGTGCCCTATTCGAGCGTAGCCAGCGCGGTGTCATGCTGACAGCCAGCGCGCAGCAGTATTTGCCTGCGGTCACCGGTTCGCTTCATCACCTCAAGCTGCAAACTGAACTGTTGTTCGGCAAGCAGCAGCCCGATGTGCTTAGGGTCAAAGTTAACCACTCCATTGGCCATAACTGGCTGATCCCCAAACTAAAAGATTTCACCGAGAAGTTTCCCTTCATTCGACTGGATCTGTCTTTGGTTGATTGGCCATCTAGGGAGCCCTGTATCGATGCCGATGTTGAAATTACCAACGGTTACCTTGAGAGCGAGTCGACCCGGGCGGAGCGGCTTTTTGAAGAGCAGTGGTTAATGGTGTGTTCACCTGCATTCAAGCAATCCCATGCGGAGCAGTTGGCAAAGGGGGATATTGCTTCACTGCCGGCGATCCAAGTTAAAGGTTATGAAGAGAGTTGGATGCAGTGGTTGGCCCATAACCAGCGACTGCCAGAGGTGCCAAATATCCAGTTGGAGTTGAGTAACTCACTCCATGGCCTCGAAGCCGTCAAGCAAGGGATAGGCATGATGCTGGTGCGATCCTTAGTTGCCGAGCGAGATTTGCTCTCTGGCTCAGTGGTGACGGCGATTGATGGCAGCATGCCCTCGGAATCTGGCCACTACCTGATCACTGCCAATAAGCGTGATGCCAAGGTGAATTTCTTTTGTGACTGGCTTCATAAGCAGACGCAGGGTAGCCAAGCACAACCGGTCGCTGAGAAGCGAATTAGTGCCTAGCCCCATACCATTTCTAAACCCAAGCAGAACAACCCCTAAGTTTTTCTTATGGCTGGCATCGGAAAATATGACGTTGAGCCAAACAAGCTTGTCATACACGCCAACTAGGATAGCGGACATAGAGTAAAGGAAGTGCTTATTCCATGAAAATTACATCTCAAATACTAACGGACAAAGCCAGGGTCTTGCTGTTTATCGCACCCTTGATGGCGCCACTGATGGCATTCTGGCTGATCCCATTTGGCTGGAGCGTTTATATCAGCTTCACCGACTGGGACTATATTTCACCTGATTACTACTATGTCGGTTTCGAAAACTACCAGTACCTGCTGGAGGACCGAGATTTCCATCAAGCGATGCTCAATACCTTCTGGTTTGCATTGGGTGTGGTGGTGCCGACTGTAGGCCTTGGCTTAGTGTTCGCACTCATGTTGCACAAGAATTTTGCCGGCAGCCAGTTCTACCGCGCAGTGATTTTCTCGCCATGGATCACCCCAACCGTTGCGGTGTCGATAGTGTGGTCTTGGGTGTTCGAGACCAAGGCTGGCCTTGCCAATCTCTTGCTGGACAAGGTGGGCTTTGCCCCTATCCCTTGGCTGGAAAGCGGCGATACCGCCATGGTGGCCGTGATTATTGTCACCGTGTGGCAGGCGATTGGCTGGACCATGCTGTTCTATATCAGCGCCTTGAACAAGATCCCAACCTCCTTGTATGAAGCAACGTTGATCGATGGTTGTAGTCCGCTGACACGCTTTTTCAAGATCACTTTGCCGCTGATTTCGCCGACCACTTTCTTCTTGGTCATTGTCAATGTCATCAATGCTATCCAGGCATTTGACCAGTTCCAGATCCTCACTCAGGGTGGACCGAGTGGCAGTACACGTACCCTGCTGTACCTGTTCTACCAAACGGCGTTCGAACAATATGACATGGGGCCAGCAGCTGCGACCTCAATGATCATCCTGCTTATTACCGGGGTGCTCACCATTATCAATACCGTTATGGGTAAACGTTGGGTGTATTACTAAGGACAGTGTTATGACAATGCAATCTGTAGATTTTCCAACCGGAAACCAGCCTGCGGCAAAGGCGATTAAATTGGCCAAGTCGGTGCAGGGCGGTATGACTGAAACGGCAACAACAGCAGGTGATAAGTCTCCATCTTTAGGCAAGCTATCTGTAACGGCCAATCTTGCCAAGGCGACCATAGCCAAACATGTATTCCTGGCCTTTTCCGGCCTGATCATGGTGTTCCCGTTTATTTGGATGTTATCGGGATCGATGAAGTCGAATGATGAGATTTTCAGTAATCCGCTCAACATCATTCCTGAGCAGTTCCGCTGGGAGACCTTTGTCGATACGTTCCAGTTGGCTCCATTTGGCCAATATATTTTCAACAGCTTCTCGGTGGCATTTTTCACTACGCTGTTTGTGATTGTGAATTCGGCTATGTTTGCCTATGCCATTACCCAGCTTAAATTCCGCTCACGCACCTTGCTGTATTTCGTGGTGATGGGCAGTTACATGCTGCCGGGGGCCGTCACTTACATTCCTTCGTATATCACGTTGGCAAATATGGGGCTGCTCGATAGCCATGCTGGTCTTATCTTGTCCAGCGCTGCTAGTGTGTTCGGGGTGTTCTATCTGCGTCAGGTGTTTCAGAAGATCCACCCTTCTCTGATTGAGGCGGCGCGTATCGACGGTGCCGGCGAGCTGAAAATTCTGTGGGCTATCGTGTTGCCGCAGTGCAAGGCAGCATTGGCCACTTTGTTCCTCATTACATTTATCACCAACTACAACAGCTACATGTGGCCGAGTTTGGTGATCACCACCCAAGAGTTGCACCTGATTGCAACCGGGATCCGCCAGTTCTTTATTGCAGAGGGTAACTACGGCCTTAACTGGTCGCAGATCATGGCTGCCAGCACCATCGCTGTCGTGCCCCTGCTTGTTTTATTCATGATTTGTCAAAAAACGATTTTGTCCGGCATTGCCGATAACGGTGTTAAAGAGTAAATGGATATGAAACTAAAAACACTCGCAATTCTATGTGCATCTTTTGCTACAGGCTCTATGGCTATTTCAGGAACGGCAATGGCCCAGACTGAGGTGAACTTCTGGTATTCAGGTGGTACCCAACCCCAGCAGATGATGACCAAGCTAATCGAAGAGTTCAACGCCAGCCAGGATGACTACGTTATCCGAGGCGCATTGCAGGGCAACTACCAGGAAACATTCCAGAAATTGCAGGCTGGTATGGCTTCACGAACCGCACCGGAATTTGTTTTGGTTGGGGCTTCTGAAGCAAGCTCGATGGAGAACCGTGGCCTGACCCGAGACCTACGTGATTTCATTACCGAAGATTTCAACTACAACGACTTTATCCCAGCCTTCCGTGCCCAGGGCACAGCCGATGATGGTTCGGTATTTGGCCTGCCGGCTTACGGCACAACGCAGGTGCTTTACTACAACAAAGCCAAGTTGGCTGAGCATGGCTTTACCGAAGCAGATCTGGCGACTTGGCAGGGCCTTGCCAAGGTTGCACAAAAAGTCGTAGTCAAAGATGCCCGTGGCAATACCGAGTACTACGGCTGGGAGCCAATGTGGGGTAAGGACAACCTGATTGACGCCGCATTCTCCAATGGTGCCAAAGTGATCAGTGACGATGGTAAAAAAGTACTGATTGACTCGCCGGAGTGGGTTGAAGTGTGGGAAAGCTTCCGTCAATGGATCCACGATGACAATGTGATGCGTATCCACCACGGAGGTCAAGGCTGGGAATACTGGTACAAGACCATTGATGATGTGATGAAGGACAATGCTCTGGGCTACACCGGTTCATCGGGTGACCAAGGTGATTTGGACTTCACTAAATTGGCCGCAACGACCCAACCGGGTTGGGGCGATCATCCAGCTGCCCCTCAGGCAGGCTCTTTGATGTTTGTTATGCCTAAAGGAACCAATGACAAAGCTGCACAGGGCGCGTTTGAATTCATGGAATTCTACACCAACGCGGCAAACACCGCGCGCTGGTCAATGTTTACAGGTTACATCCCAGTTCGCCAAAGCGTGAATGAGGTACCTGAGTACCAAGCCTTCACCAAGGAAAACCCACAAGCGCTGATCCCGCTCAAGCAGGCGACAACGGCTTCGGTTGACTTTATGGACCCGACCAATGGCCGTATTCAGGACGCCCTGTCTATTGCCGCCGATCAGGTGCAGATTGAAAACATCCCAGCTGAAAAAGCCCTGAAGGATGCAGCCAAGCGCGCGCAACGTGCCTTGGATAGAGCGAACCGCTCTTAATCAGATGAACAGGCACCAATCAAATTTGGTGCCTGTTCACTATCAAAAAACCATTTAAGAGAATTTTTCATGCTGACGTTTTCGGGTGAGTTGGCTTTTGGCCATCAAGTCGAACGCTTTGTGGTGCCAGAGGGTACCCAAAAACTATCGATAACAGGTACCACGGTAAAACAGGGCTTTCTTTACGCTTACCTCTATGATGCCAAACAGCAACTGCGCACGGCGATTTTGTGGGTAAAGCCAGAGAAGCAGGTAGTGATAAGCCAAGATATGGCCTCCCTTGGCGGTATTGCCGGCGAACTTCCTGCCGGTGAGTGGGAGCTGCATATCTATAACCTGGAAGGCGAGGGCCGTAACCATAAACCGATGCAGTATCAGGCTGATATTACGTTTGGCATTGCCACCGGTGAGGCCAGCGTGCAGGCTGTAGCTTCTGCCATTGCCGTGCCGACCACAGCCAGTTTGAACGCAGCGAATCAAATAGAGTTCGATTACACCAAGATAAAATCGCCAGAATCGCGCTGGTTCCGGGGCGATTTGCATGCGCATACCGTGCTGTCTGATGGCCATAACACATTGGAATCGGCAACCGAGATTATCGAGCGCCAGCAATTGGACTTTATGTTCCTGACCGAACACAACATCTGCCATCCAGCTTTGCCAGATAGTGACCGAACCCTGATCCTGCCGGGTGTCGAGGTAACGACCGACAAAGGGCATTTCAATGTCCACGGCCCGCTAGCCGGTCTTGCGATGCGTAATGCCGATTACAGCAGTGAGGCGTTGATCCATCAAGGTTTGGCGATTGCCGGCAATATCAGCATAAACCACCCGATGATGAAACCTTGGCACTGGCACTACGCTGACATGCCTTTGGCAAGTGTCGACACCATGGAGTTGTGTTGCGATCCGACTTGGTCGACGTCACCGGCATCGACAGAATCGGCGCTGGAAGTACTCAGTGCAATGTGGAACTGCGGACACCGTATCTATGCCGTGGGTGGCAGCGACTCACATCTTGAACCCCACGAGCGCAACCCCAAAGCTACCGAGCCTTCCATCTATGGCGATCCGTCTACCTTTGTGTTCTCCCATGGTTTGAGTGGCGAGGGTATTTTGGCTGGATTGAGACAGGGCCATGTTTACTTGGAGCGCCGGTGTGGACTGGCGGTTTCAATCAATAATGGCAGTGTGTTGCCGGGCCAAGATGTCGCTGAAGCTGAACTGGCTTATCACCTTTGTGTTTCGGACAAATCTAATCCGTATTTTGCCGAATGTGTGGCAGACGGCGAGGTGATTGCGCGCTACCAAATTAACCCGGAAGGCGTTGAGTTCGGGGTTGGGATGCGTCACCACAACTGGGTTCGCATCGATATCCGCCGTGGTGATCTGGCTAATATGGCAGCAGATGAGAAAGGCGAATTTGAAGGGGTGATCAACCCAGTATTTAACGGTCTACAAGCAGTATTTGCTCAGCCTTTGGTATCAACCTGGGGTGAGCTGATGGAGACGATGGAAGAAAATGGAAATTAAAGGCGTATTGTTCGACAAAGACGGGACTTTGCTCGAATTTCACCAAATGTGGCTAAAGGTATCACAAGGGGTGGTTGCGGCACTGTTGGCGCATTTCCCAGAGCATGATGAAGTAACGCCAGAGGCGTTGCTAGAAGCGATTGGTGTGTATGGCGAGCGGGTGGATAACTACGGTTTGCTGGCTTCGAATCCGGTTGAGGATACCTCCAGGAAATGGTTCGAGATGCTGGCACCACAGTGTGATTTCGAGGCTTTTAACCATCAAGTGAAGGGCTTGTTCAATCAGCAAGTTGAGCAGATGCCGGAGCTGATCCAAACCCTGCCGGGGATTGAAAGCACACTCATAAATCTGAAACAAAAGGGATTTAAGCTTGGCATTGCCACCGCTGATACTAAAGATGCCACCCTCTACTCCCTTGAACAGGCAGGCATTATCGGTCTATTCGATTTTATTGGTTATTCCGACGGGGACATTGAGCCAAAGCCTGCTCCAGCCCTGATGGAGGCCTTTTGTCACCACTGTGAATTGCAGGCCGGTGAAGTGGTCATGCTGGGGGATACGGTGTCGGATATGAAGTTCGGCATCAACAGCGGGGCTCGAAGCGTAGGTGTATTGACGGGTACTGCTTCTCAGGAAGAACTGGCACCCCATGCCGAATTGGTGCTTGATTCTGTGGCCGAGTTTACACCTTGCCTGCTTAAGTCAGCGTAAGTGATTAATTAGAATAAAAGACATAACGGAAAATATTATGGCTGAAGTCGTACTTCGTGAGGTAGAGAAGGTCTACCCTAATGGATTTAAAGCGGTGAAAGGGGTCGACCTGACGATCAAAGAAGGCGAGTTTATGGTCTTTGTCGGCCCGTCAGGCTGTGCAAAGTCCACGACGCTACGCATGATTGCTGGTCTGGAAGAGATCACCGATGGCGACATCATGATTGGTGACAAGCGGGTCAATGACTTGCCACCCAAAGACCGTGGTATTGCCATGGTGTTCCAAAACTATGCGCTCTACCCGCATATGTCTGTTTACGACAATATGGCGTTTGGCCTCAAGCAACAAAAACTAGACCGCCATGAGATTGACCGTCGTATTCGCGAAGCGGCAGAAACACTGGAGATCACCCATTTATTGGGCAACAAGCCGGGTGAGATGTCTGGTGGCCAGCGTCAGCGTGTGGCGTTGGGGCGGGCCATGGTAAGGAAACCGGATGTCTTTTTGTTCGACGAGCCGTTGTCCAATCTCGATGCAAAGCTACGAGTATCAACCCGGGTTAGCATTGCCCAGTTGCACAATGATCTGAAAAATGAAGGCCAAACGGCCACTATGATCTACGTGACCCACGATCAGGTCGAAGCCATGACGCTGGGCGACCGGATCTGTGTGCTCAACCAAGGGCAGGTGATGCAGGTTGACACCCCGATGAATCTATACCAGTTCCCGGCCAACAAGTTTGTGGCAGGGTTTATAGGTTCGCCGGCGATGAATATGATCAAGGCAGAAGTCTCTCTTGAACAGGGCAATGTTTACCTACAGCCTGAAAGTGGTCCGAAACTGCTGTTACCGGCAGACAAAGCCAGTAAAGTGATGGATAAGGTCGGCCAGCAGGTCTGGTTTGGTCTTCGTCCCGAGCATATCAGCGTGGTGGATGAACAGGGTATGGCGGCCTCAACCCAGGACATTGAGTTGAAAACAATCAATGTGGTGGAGTCGATGGGTAATGAGCTTTATCTCTACTTCAACATCGGCGATGTTAAGCAGGTGGCGCGAGTACCGTTCAACCCGCAGCAGTCAATCAGCCACGGGGAGCTAAAGCCGCTTCACTTCGATATGTCACATTGTCATCTGTTTGATATTGAAACCGAAACCTCTTTGCTTTAATGGTTGAAATAGCCTTATATATAAGAAGAGAGCGCCTGTCATTCGAATAGAAACAGGCGCTCTTTTTGTTTTCCTCAGCGGGTTATTTCCCTCGCCAAATCCGGCTCGCCACTATTGGCCAAAATGATTTTCCTGGCCGCATTGCGCAATGCTAGTGTTGCCTGCCAATCACTGCCATCAGGTTTGAGCAGGGGACTAATGATGACGTCGATATCCCCTTTGCGGGGAAATAGAGACTTATCCCTGAGTATTGAGCGGGTGCCCTTGAGCGTAACAGGCAGAATAGGAATTTGTTTCTCTACCGCAATTTGAAAGGCGCCGAGATGGAAGTCATGGATACCTGCCATGCGGTATAGCGTCCCTTCGGGAAAAATGGTGAGTGGGCTCGGGCTGTCGGCAAAGCCGGCCAACTGCCGGCTGTCGGTGAGGCTTTTTTGGGTATCAAACCGTTCGACGAAATGGGTTCCCAGTTTTTCGAGGAAGGTTCGGGCAAAGAAATTATCTTTGAGTTCGGATTTGGCGACGAATTGATGGTCTTTACCGGTTGCTGCCAAGAGTACCAGGCCGTCAAGGTAGCTGGCATGGTTGACGATAACCAAGTAGGGGGAATCACCACTGGGTAGGTTGTCGATACCCGTGATCTCCATTTTGGTCCGGGTGAGTTTCATGAGCATTCTGGCCCCCCAACGGGCTACGGACCAACATGCTTGCCGGGAAGACAAAAGCGCCACCAAAACCCATACCGGTGGTGCCAATAGCGCCATAATTAGCCACATGTAGAACGCAAATCCCCAGTCTGCAGCCAAGCGTTTGAATCGGGTAAAAGCCGGCTTGGCACTGGATATGAACAAGCGGGTTGCTTGCCACCATACCGCACGTTGTGGGGCATTGAGTTTGTTCTCCTCGAATAACGTCTTGCATGCAGAGCGGCGGATCTTGCCACTGGACGTTTTGGGCACCGTATGGGGTGGGCAAAGCGCTACCACATCAGTGGGAATACCAAGCAGGTTGATTGAGAGGTTTTGTATTTCATCGCGGAGCTTTTGCTTTTGCTGCTCATCATTGAGTTTGGTTTCGGCCAAAACGACCAGTTGCTCGGTACCGGTTTTAGGGTTGGCACTGGCAAATACGGCGATACAACCCTTGCGGATACCGTCCAACTGGCTGACTGCAGATTCCAACTCTTGCGGGTAAATGTTGCGACCTGCCTTGATAATGATGTCTTTGACCCGCCCGGTAAGAAACAACTCACCCTCCATCGTTAGGGCGCGATCGCCCGTGCGCAACCATTCGCCATGGTAAAGCCCTTCGGTTTTATCCGGTGCGTGATAGTAACCCGATGTTGAGGAGGGCCCCTTGAATTCCAACTCCCCCTCCTGCCGCTCGGGCAGTTCCCTGCCTTGGCTATCGACAACCCGTATCTGGTGTCCGGGAAGAGGGTGCCCGAGGCCAATCAGCGGAATATTATGCTCGAGCAGGGCGTTGATATCTTGTTGCTCGCCTTCACTTCCTTCTGGGTTTAAATGTTTGCCTGTAGCGGTTTTTCCTGAATTCAATACCGCTTTACCCGAGTTCATCATCGTTTGTCTGTCGACCCATTCAACCCTCGGGGTACGGGTGTTAAGCGGGAAGGTCAAACCTACCGAAGACTCTGCCAAACCGTAAACCGGGGTCATGGCCTCTGGGGTGAAACCATGTGGTTGGAACCTTTGGGTAAATGCCTTCATGGTTGCAGGGCTGATGGGTTCAGCGCCGTTCCAGCAGTGCCGGACGCTGGAGAGATCCAACCCTTCCAAATCGGTATCCGGTATTTTGTTTACGCAAAGCTCATAGGCAAAGTTAGGGGCAGCGGTAATGGTTCCACGGTGGTGGTGAAGCGCCCAAAGCCAACGTTTGGGTTGGGTCAGGAAGTTGAGCGGCGACATGATCACTAGGGGGATTGCATGGTAAAGGCTGCCGAACCAAGCGCCGATTAATCCCATGTCATGGTAGACCGGCAACCAACTGACAAACACATCATCGGAGGTTGCGCCGACGGCCTTGCCCATGGCCCGAATATTGGCAAGCAGATTAGAATGGGTGAGTTGTACCCCTTTCGGCACCCCGGTACTGCCCGAGGTGTATTGTAAAAATGCAATGTCGTCCGGTTGGGCTTTGCCAATTTGTTGTTGCTCAGAAGAGACCGATTCGGCTGACAGCGTTTCAATTTCTTCTGCCGTAACAATGTGCTCCAGTGCCGGTACATGGAGCTTGAGCAGGGTAGATAAGCCTTTGGCCTGTTCTACTGTGATCAGCATTTTTGTCTCGGCGTTTTGCAGTATCTTACTGTGCCTGACAAGGTGGTCCTCAATTTGTGATGGCCTTGCGGGCGGGTATATCGGTACCGGGATCGCCCGTGACAACAAAATCCCGAAGAAGCAATAGAAATAGGCATTACAGGTAGGCAGCATGATTGCCACGGTATCTCCCGGGCCGATACCGAGATCTTGCAGCCGGCTAGCGATGATCTGTGCCTGCTGGTATAGGGTTTGGTAGTTGATGGACTCAACATTATCGGCATCTTGATAGACATACAGGTGCGGGCGGTCACCATGTTGGTCCACATGCCATCGCAGCAACTCTTGCAAGGTTTGGACTTGATCCGGGTAACTCGACGCTGTCGGTAGCTCTATCTTCTCTGCGGTGGCTCTAATCGCGGTTGGGTGTTGCTCGGCATTGAAAATGGCATTGAGCAAGTCACGGGGGGTATCAATTTCTGCCAGTGTCTGCGAAGGCAGGGTGAGGGCAAAATGTTGTTCAGTACGCTGGATAAGTTCAGCCCGGCTTAAACTGTCGAGACCAAGGTCTTGGTCTAGGCTGCTATCAAGTTGAACCGTACTGCTGTCAAAATTGTCTGGATTGACTTCCTTGGCCAGTTCAGTAACCAAGTCGAGTAATGAATGGGCAGCCTGTTTGGGATCGGAGTAGGGTGGGATATTCTGGCTTTCCATGGGCTACCCTTTTTCTTGTTATGATGCCTAAAGTGTAGCCAAAATCGGCATTAGTGCCGTTAAATGTATGAAAAGTGTGGTGATGTGCACAGTCGGTAGAGTGCTTGAGCGAACATGTCATATTGGCTATCTCTTTAGATAGCTCAAGGGATTATCAAGTTTGAATTGATACCGATGTTCGTTATCACAAAATATGACAACAAACACCGATACCTCTTTATATGTGCTGGGGTTAAGCGCCCTGTGCGATCTGGCTCAGCATGGCTTTATTGGCTTCAAGCCACTGTGAAAAGTCTTGGGGCTTGCGGCCTGTCAGCACTTCGAAATCCTGGCTGCTGCCATCAGAGAAAGCACCACGGGCATGTTGGTCCATGGTGGTGACCAAGGCGACGATACCTTCCGGCAGGCCGAACGATTCAAGTTGTGCCTTCAGCTCTTCATCTGATTGGTGGATGACCTGGATATTAAGCCCCAGCGCTTGGTTGATCTTGGCTGCCATTTGTTCAGTGGTCAGAGACTCTGGACCATTGAGTGTCAGGGTCTGTTTGCCGTTTAGGGCTTTTGCGACAGAAGCTGCGGCAGCATAGGCAAGGTCAAGGCGGCTGAGTTGTGCCGTTTTGCCTTCTTTCGCTGCGGTTAGCCACGCTTGGGTTTGTAGTGTGCTGGCGAAGAACTCAGCGAGGTTCTCGAAATACCAGTTGTTGCGAAGGATAGTCCAGTTGCTGATTTGGCTATCGGTAATCGCTTTTTCTGTCGCTTCATGCTCAAAGGCAAAGACGACTGGCGAGGTATCTGCTGCAGGCATTGAAGTATAGGTCAGGTGCTTAATACCCACATTTTGAGCTGCCAGTACCGCATTGCGGTGGAGTTCACTGCGCTGGCCAATGGCATCAATACTGATCAACAGCAGGTTGTCGGCACCGGCAAAAGCGGCTTCCAGCGAGGCTGGATTCGAGAAGTCAGCCTCACGGACATCGACACCTTTATCAGCCAGTTCTCTGAGGCTTGCAGCGTTACGGCTTGTTGCAATCAGTTGGTTCGCTGGAATATTGAAATCATTCAAAAGGTATTTAATGACTTGTTGCCCAAGTTTACCTGAAGCGCCTGTAATAAGAAGTTTGCGATCTGACATGGTGTTTCTCCTGATAGTGACATCGTCGGCTGGTTTCGCCGTATGTGCTGTTGGTACTCACTATATCGTTTACTCTTTGATTGATAATTAGCATGAAGATAAACTTACTGTTTAGTTTTGGTAAACAATAGGTCAGGTATGAATATCTCATTGGATGACATGGTGGTGTTTGCTGTGGTGGTGGAGCAGCAGTCGTTTACCAAGGCGGCTGATACGCTGGGCCTTGGCAAGGCACGGGTATCACAGGTGGTGTCGAAGTTGGAGTCTAACTTAGAGACAAGGCTACTTAACCGGACTACCCGCTCTTTGTCACTGACGGAAGCGGGGGCGCTCTATTACCAAAAATGTAAAGAGATACAGGACATCGCCAATTTGGCCAACACAGAAGTGCAGCAAGATACTGCTGAGCCAAGTGGCCTGATACGTATTTCAACTCCAGTGGGTAGTCCTGAATTAGTCAGGCTGCTGAGCGAGTTTTTAAAGCTGCATCCCAAAATCCGTTTGGACATCCTTGAAAGCGATGGTTACCAGGATTTGACCGAAGAGCGTTGCGATATAGCTATCCGTGCATCGGCTGCGCTGGCTGATTCAAGCTTGTATGCGGTCAAGATTGGTGAGTTTACTGACATGCTCTGTGCATCAAGGAGCTATCTTGAGCGCTTTCCACCGGTCAATGGGTTACAAGACCTTGACCAAATGAACTGGCTTAGCCATGCCATTGTCCACGGGCACAAGCATTTGGTATTGAAGAACAACCAGCAGCAGGTAAGTGTGCTAAACAAAGAGCCGTCGCTCTCGGTGCGAACGACAGCTATGTTGCGTGATTTCGTGCTGATGGGAGAAGGGTTCGCCGTAATGCCAAGCTTTGTGATTGAGAATGAGCTGAAATCAGGTCGGATTGTCCGGTTATTACCTGAGTTGCATGGTGTTACAGTGTCCCTTTATGCGGTGTACCAGCACAAAACACTGATGCCGAAGAAAGTGAGGGCGTTGATTGATTTTTTCAAAGCGCACCCGCTGTCGTCATCGGTATAATCTAGCCCCAGATAGCCGGGGCTTGATGTTAGTCGCTGAAGTCCAGCGACAGGAATAACCGTTTTTCATCACTGAGCAATGTTGGCGAGCGGTGAACAAGGGCAGTACGTTCGTTTCCTTCCCAGCGCTCTCCCTTGAGAAGCGCAACGTCACCGACTGTGAGTTGCTGGACATTCGCTTCTCTAGTATATAAACCCGAAACCGAATCAGGCCGGCCAAGGCTACCGTGCCCTAGCTTGGCACGATCGATGAGATGATTAGGTAGCCATTCTGTAGCCAGACCTTGATAGGTTGTCACTAGGCGGCAAGGGACTCTATCGACATGAAAGCGCGGGCACATTGCGGTGTCTAAGATAGCCAAGCGAAGACCTGCCCGCTTGAGATCAAACAGGCAACAGAACATATCGACAAGCTCGGCCATATTTTCTAATAAAGCTCGTGGGGCAGTTCCTTTGGTTAACTCCTCCAGATCAGCGTATGCCGAAGAGGGGGAAAGGGTGATGGACTTTTCAAATTTCTCATTAGCTTCAAGAAATTGGCTGACGGCATTGCTGAGCGTTTTGGTTATGGAGCGCTGCCAAATAGCGATGTTGATTTGCTCTTGGTAAATATCGGTTAATACCGTCGGGTTTTTGCCACAGGCGGCAAACGATTCTCGCTTGGGTTGTTCGATATTGTCCTTAATCCCAATGATGTCGTCAGGCGAGAGTTGTTCTGTTACAGCAGCATTCATTGTATGTCTTCCCATGTTACAAGCGGATTGCCTGTGTACTTCAATTACTCTGGACTTATACCAGTACAGAGCAAAGGTTGATTATTGTTATGTTATAACATAGCAAGTGTGTCATGGAAAACAACCCATCACCATAGGATAAAAAAACATACCCTAACTTCTGTCGTAAGAGAGGTTCATTGGCGATGAGAAGAGGTGACGAGCGGAAGGGAGAAACTTCTTAATAAATCAGGCCCAATTTCGAATTAGCGGGTGCTAAAAGGGACGAAACTGGGCCAAGGGTTGATTAAACCTAACGGGCTTAGTTTAGCTCGTTATGCTTACTTTAGGTCAAAGCGGTCTGCGTTCATAACCTTGGTCCATGCTGCGATGAAGTCTTTGACAAACTTCTCTTTGGCATCATTCTGGGCGTAGACTTCGGCAATAGCGCGCAATTGCGAATTAGAGCCAAAGACCAAATCTACGCGGGTTGCGGTCCATTTCTTCTCACCGGTCGCTCGGTTCGTTCCCAAGTAAGCACTGTTGTTAGGGCATACTGGTTTCCACTCCGTCGCCATATCAACGAGGTTAGTGAAGAAGTCGTTGCTTAGCACACCGACTTTGTCGGTGAATACGCCGTGTGCTGTATTGTTATGGTTTGTGCCAAGGACACGCAGGCCACCAACCAGTACTGTCATCTCCGGTGCTGTTAGGCCAAGCAGTTGTGCTTTATCAAGCAGCATCTCTTCGGCTGGAACTGAGAAGAGTTTTTTGGCGAAGTTGCGGAAACCGTCGGCTTCTGGCTCCAATACTGCAAATGAAGCTTCATCTGTTTGTTCTGCTGTAGCATCAACGCGGCCTGCCATGAATGGCACATCGACATCATAACCACCTTCTTTCGCCGCTATCTCGATAGCGGTATTACCTGCTAATACAATCAGGTCTGCGATAGAGACGCCACGCTCGCTGTTATTGAATTTGGCCTGGATAGCTTCCAGGGTCGCCAGCACTTTTCCGAGCTGCTCAGGTTGGTTTGCTTCCCAGTCTCGCTGTGGCGACAAGCGAATACGTGCACCGTTTGCACCGCCACGGAAGTCTGAACCACGGTAGGTCGATGCACTGGACCAAGCCGTTGATACTAGTTCGGAGACGCTGAGCTCTGAGTTGATGATGGCCTGTTTAAGCTCGGCAACATCGCTGCTTGATAGCGCGCCAAAACTTAGTTGTGGCAATGGATCTTGCCAAATTAAATCTTCT
Source organism: Photobacterium rosenbergii (assembly GCF_003026455.1). Taxonomy (GTDB): domain Bacteria; phylum Pseudomonadota; class Gammaproteobacteria; order Enterobacterales; family Vibrionaceae; genus Photobacterium; species Photobacterium rosenbergii. Next base: position 1,455,417 of record NZ_PYMB01000001.1, on the reverse strand, counting down.
AACGGCGATTCTTCACCAAGGTAGCGGCTTTTAGGCCCCATATCACGGTGTGTCAGCTTAAACCAGGCACGGGCAAACGCATCGGCAAATTCTTCAGGGTTGTCATGGAAGCGCTTTGAGATTGGACCATAGATCGGGTCCATGCGCATTGCCATATCAGCGGTTGTCATGATGGTTTTCACTTTTTGTGACGCATCATGAGCCTTAGGTGCCATGTGCTCTTCAGCGACACCGATAGGCTCCCACTGCCAGGCGCCAGCCGGGCTCTTCACCAGATCCCAGTCGTAACCAAACAGCATATCGAAATATCCGTTATCCCAAACGATAGGGTTTGGTGTCCAGGCACCTTCAATCCCCGAAGTTGTCGTGTCGTCACCTTTACCGGAGCCAAAGCTGTTCTTCCAGCCAAAGCCCATCTCTTCCAGTGGGGCTGCTTCTGGCTCAGGCCCCATCTCTGCCTCGGGGCCTGCGCCGTGGGTTTTTCCAAACGTGTGGCCACCGGCTACTAGGGCAACGGTTTCTTCGTCATTCATCCCCATGCGGCCAAAGGTATCACGGATATCGCGGCCCGAAGCGAGAATGCTAGGGTCGCCGTTTGGTCCTTCTGGGTTTACGTAGATTAAGCCCATTTGCACTGCGGCAAGTGGTTTTTCTAAGTCCCGCTCGCCTGAGTAACGCTCGTCACCCAGCCATTCGCTTTCCGCGCCCCAATAAATGTCTTCTTCTGGTTCCCAAATATCGGCGCGGCCACCGGAGAAGCCAAAGGTTTTTAGTCCCATGGATTCGAGGGCAACGTTACCGGCGAGGATAAACAAATCAGCCCAAGATAGGTTGTTGCCGTATTTTTGTTTGACCGGCCATAGTAGGCGGCGGGCTTTGTCGAGGTTGCCATTATCCGGCCAGCTGTTTAGTGGGGCAAAGCGCTGGTTACCAGTATTACCGCCCCCGCGACCATCTGAAGTACGGTATGTCCCTGCGGCGTGCCACGCCATACGGATCATGAACGGGCCGTAATGGCCGTAGTCTGCAGGCCACCAATCCTGGGAGTCGGTCATAAGAGCTTCAAGGTCTGCTTTGACCGCCTTTAGGTCCAACGATTTGAAGGCTTCCGCATAGTTGAAATCTTCACCTAACGGATTTGATTTTTTATCATTCTGGTGCAGGATTCTGATATTCAATTGGTTTGGCCACCAATCAACGTTCTTGGTGGCCTTGCCACCTAGCGTTGTATTCCCGCCATGCATAACGGGGCATTTACCGGTAGTACTTTCTTGACCATTACTCATAGTGAACTCCTTCTCTGTCAGCAACTTGTGCGGCAGTCGATATGTTTGGAAAAATCAGTATGAATATAGCGAGAATGAGAAATGTTTACAGATGGCTGTATCGATAGTTGTGATAGATGGAGCCTATCTGAGGCACTGATTTGAATGTTAATTGATTTTAATCAAAATGTTACAGTGAGACGGAGGGGGGAAATACTTCCGGCTTGGCAGAAGCCCTGTATGGCTAAATATGTACCATACAGGGCTATGATTAAAATGCTTTAATCTCTTTTGTGGAAGTATTATTGTGCGATATCTTTGATGCGAACCTCATTGATTTTTTCAAAAGCATTTTTACTTGCAAGGAAACGCTTTACGGTATCGTGTAGTGGTTCGTCAGGAATGTTGATGCGATCTGTACCTTCGGTAAATGCGCTAAACCCGTCTCCACCATCAGCCAGGAAGTTGTTGGTAGCAACGTGGTATACACGCTCTTGCTGTAATTTTTCACCATTCAAGGTTACGCCGGTAATTCGTTCACCTACTGGACGCGATGAATCATACTCGTAGTAGAAGCCCGTAGATGTTTGCATGACACCGTTAGTGAGTCCCGCAGCATGCTCAAGCAACGTTTCAATTTGCTTGCCCGTTAGTTTTAGGAATACTGGGTAGTTAGGAAATGGAAGGGCATCAATCAGATCACCGTAACTCATTTCACCAGCATTGATATCCTCACGAATACCGCCACTGTTGGTGAAGGCTAATTCTGCGTCTTTGAAGGTTGCAAGGATACTGTCTGCAACTAAATTACCTAGCTTCGACGATTCGCCATAGGCTCGGGTTAGTGCTTCTGGAGCTGTAGTGATTTGCTCATCCGTGATAGCTGCTGCGTATTGGTTCCATTTGTTAATTGATGCTTGAACTTCGGCCTTCGGTGTCCACTCGTCAGCCCAAATAGACTGAAGATTAAAGTCGTAACCACGGATTTGGCGTTTGTCTTCATCAAAGTCAATCACTAGCTTACCCACATTGATCCCATACCCATCGGTAGACAAGATTAATGTGTCATTGACTTTGATTGGCTCAGGAGTCCCCACATGGGCATGGCCTGTGATTAAGAGATCCAGTCCTTCAACCTGCTTTACTGTTTCGATATCTTTATCTAATGCACGTCTTACATCCGTTGCCCCAGAGCTTGATTGGCGGGCAGGCGTACCTTGGTGGATTAGGGCCACGGTTATGTCAACTTGTGGCTTTAGTACATCAATGTATTTCTGCAGGAAGGCAACTTCGTCCCTTGCTTCGATGTTTTGGCGCATTTCAGCCGCAACAGTATCATCAAAGGCAAAGACGCCATGCAGGCCAATGATACCTAGCTTGATGCCGTCACGTTCGATGATGGTGTAGGGCTTGTCCCAAAACAGCTTGTCAGAGCCTTCGAAAAACACATTGCCAAGCAGTACTTCAAAATTGGCTTTTGACAATTGGACAAGGGTGTTGTCCCAACCGTAATCAAATTCATGATTGCCAACAGAGACGGCATCGTAGCCCATGTTGTTCATGATATCGATGATAGCTTCGCCCTTGGTTAGGCTATCGATTGTTGAGCCTGAGAAGTAGTCACCGGCATCTAGGAAAACAGAAGTCGGGTTCTTGGCTTTCTCTTGTTCTACATAGGCAGCAATATTGGCAAAACCGCCGACCTCACGGTTTTCATCGATGTAGCGGGCAATAAAAGGATCTGCTTTAGAATGGATATCATTGGTGTAAAGGATGGTGAGATCTTTTGCCATTAACGGTAGCGCTGTACAGGCAAGCAGTGAAGCGATCAGGGTCTTTCTCATGGTCTTAACTCGTCAGTGTTGGGGCTGGCGGTAAAATAGGGGAGGGGGAGCTTGATAAAGGCGACGCAGATCACATAAATTTCGCCAATACTCAATAATATTGTCAAATTTACAGAAAGTGTTGCCAGTTGCGTGATTTAAACGTTTGCAAAACAAGTTCCTGCCCCAACCTTGGTGTGAGTGGCTCTCCCGACTACGAGTACGAAACTTATAATCTGGGCTTTAGAGCGCTTCATTGTAAGCGCTGTGGAGCTAACCCTCCCATGCTGGATAACGATAGTTTCAATATGATGGTTGATTACTGGCAGGAAGTGATTGGCAATACGACTGGGAGGTGGTGCCCCAGGTGTGGACATGACGAAAACAAAAGATTTGGTTTTACCAAGGCACAAGCGCAGCGTTTTCGTTGTAAACACTGTGGTGTGACATTTACCAAGAAAGCCCATTCTCAACAAGCTACAGATAGGTGTGCAGAATTGTTGCAGTGGCTGGAAAGCCATAGCGAGAAAAAGCCCGAAACGGTACTTGGCTTGTCGGCAACTCAGATTGACCGCTGTTTTGATGCTATGCAGCAGGAAGCTATCTCACAGCTTGTCTTGCAACCCCCGGAAGAACGGGTCGCTACCATTACCTACCGAATGCCTTTCAAAGGAGGGTGGTGCTGGATAATGATAAGTTGCGGCCTAGGCAGTGGTCGAGTGTTGTGGCTAACGCCTATGTGTATTCCGCTGTGTTTACCTGAAACTGGCCGCTATTCTGCTTTGACGATGGCTGATAGAGATATCCCCAACGACATATCCGGTATTGATTTGGCTGTATTTAAAGAGAATCAGTTTATCCTGCGGTCTCAATTTGACCGCTTGAATATTGGTGAGTGCCACTCTACTTCAAAGCGTTATACGTTTGCCTTACCTGTTCTAACGGCCCATACGCACTTCAACCTGCTTTGTAAGCTTGGCCATGGTCAAAGCCTACATTCCCTCGAGCATGAAGTATTTTTGCGGGGAGCTTGTATTACGCAATTTTCCGATGCTGTAAAAAACAGGAATACGGCTTTGTATTACTTTGTTGGTCGGCCAAAAGGGAAGGAAAAGCTCAAGCGAACTCAGCGAGTAGGCTGGTGGAAAAATTTATGGCGTGAATATTGTACTGAAGACGGCAACAAGTTTGCGTTCTCTTTGTTGTGCGGAAAGGAGTTGAGTTCTCAAGAACAAGTACAAGATATCTCATTGGGGGCGGCACAAGATTTTGTTGATTTCATAATGCCTTATCAATCAGTATTCGGAAAAATGGTACTGCAGCGAGCGATATGCTTGTTGGGCTTTTTAGCGGTGAGGTTCAATGAAATAAGACAGGGTGAAAAGTAAACAGCCTAGCAAATGCTAGGCTGTTGATTGAAAGCGTGGTTAGGCTTGTTTCAGCTCGACCTCGTCGGCAATGAAACCGCCGGTTTGGTGCTCCCAGAGCTGGGCGTAGATACCGTCATGATCGAGCAGTTCCTGGTGGGTGCCTTGCTCAACGACTTCGCCTTTATCAAGTACGATCAGGCGATCCATTGCAGCGATAGTCGACAGGCGGTGGGCAATGGCAATTACCGTTTTACCTTCCATCAACTGGTACAGGCTTTCCTGGATTGCAGCTTCGACTTCTGAGTCAAGCGCCGAGGTTGCCTCATCAAGGATCAAGATCGGGGCATCTTTTAGCAGCACACGGGAGATGGCAATACGCTGACGTTGGCCACCAGACAATTTCACACCGCGCTCACCGACCTGTGCATCGTAACCAACGTTGCCATGGGGATCGCTCAGTGTTTCTATGAACTCATGGGCGTGGGCCTGCTTGGTGGCGCTGAGTAACTCCTCTTCAGTCGCATCTGGGCGACCGTAGAGGATATTTTCTCTAATAGAACGATGCAGCAACGATGTATCCTGTGTCACCATACCGATTTGGCCGCGCAGTGAATCCTGTGTCACGTCGGAAATCGTCTGGCCGTCAATCTTTATGGCCCCTGCTTCTACATCGTGGAAACGCATCAGCAGGTTAACCAAGGTGGACTTGCCCGCTCCGGAGCGGCCAATTAAGCCAATCTTCTCACCCGGTTTAATGTTCAGGTTAAGTTTTTCGATCACCCCTTTTGCTTCGCCGTAGTGGAAGCTGACATCATTGAACTCAATACCACCTTTTTCAACCTTCAAATCCGGCGCGCTAGGCTTATCCTGGATATCGACAGGTTTGGATAGGGTTTTCATCCCATCAACCACGGTGCCGAGGTTTTCAAACAGGCTACCGACCTCCCACATGATCCATTTAGACATGCCGTTGATACGAAGTGCCAAGCTAACTGCAATCGCGATAGCCCCGATGGAAATAGCGGCACTCGACCACAGCCAGATAGACATGCCGGCAATAATGAAAACCAGCAGGTAGTTGATGGCTTCTACCGAGATGTTAAAGCCAGTGACGAATCGCATCTGGCGGTATACGGTGTCCATAAAGCCACTCATGCCCTGCTCGGCATATTCGGTTTCGCGGTTAGTGTGCGAGAACAGCTTTACGGTAGAGATGTTGGTATAGCTGTCAACAATGCGGCCGGTCATCATTGAGCGGGCATCGGCTTGTTCGGTAGCAACCGCTTTCAGCTTAGGGACGAAGTACAATTGGATGCCGACATAAGCCGCCAGCCAAAGTAGCATTGGGATCATCAAACGGGCATCGGACTGACCAATCATTACCACCATAGAAGTAAAATAGACGGTGATGTAGACCAGTACATCAAGCAGTTTCATCACCGTTTCCCTGACTGCTAGGGAAGTTTGCATGACCTTGGTTGCAATGCGCCCGGCAAATTCATCCTGGTAGAAAGAGACACTTTGACGCAGCAGGTAGCGGTGCGCCAACCAACGGATCGACATTGGGTAGTTGCCCAGAAGGGTCTGGTGAACAACCAAAGAGTGAAGGGTGATAAGGATTGGGACGACGATCACCACCAATAACCCCATGCCTAGCAACTTGCCGCCCTCTTCGGCCCAGAAAGTATCTGGGTTGTGTTCGGCCAACCAGTCTACAAGTTGGCCCATGAAGCCAAATAGAGAGACTTCAACAATGGCAATCAGTGCACTGAGCACCGACATAGCCAGTAGGGGGAGTTCAAAACCGCGGGTATAGTGGCGGCAGAAGGCGAACAGTCCTTCGGGTGGCTGCTCTGGCTCGTGTGGCGGAAAGGCCTGTGCGAGCTTTTCGAAACGTTTGTACATATATTGATGGTTCCAGTCTGGCAGATGTGTTTGGCAAAATAGCACTATCGAAGGCTAAAGCCCGGAAAGCTATGACTTGATGCGCGCAGCATGTGAGGCATAGGGGGAAGTGAAACCGGAGCGTTATCCCGACAGGAAAAAGGAATGTGTTGTAGTAAAACTCACGTCTGAGTTTACACATTATGGTTGCAGATTGTACATTTCTGCAACTAAGAGGTTAAGACATAATTGTGCATCAATCTTGCCTGATTCTACTTTTTTCCTCGTTTGTTTTTTCTTTCGGGATGAGCGTTGACAAGCATACAGAGTTAAAGGTTCTGTTTTGAGGGATTAGGTAGATATCATTGTGAACATTACAGAAATAACAGCGGAAGAAACATTACCTATTCGACACCGGGTACTGTGGCCCAATGAGAGTGTTGAATTTTGCCGGGTGCCAGATGATGCGGATGGCCTGCATTATGGTGTTTATCATGATGGGGCGCTGGTCTGTGTGGCATCAGTGTTTGTGTTGGGTGAGAAGGCTAGGCTACGCAAGTTTGCCACACTGCCTGAGTACCAAGGCCAAGGAATAGGATCTTCGATGATTGAACATATTCTAAAAGCACTGAAAGAAAAAGGTGTGAGCCTTTTTTGGTGTGACGCCCGGGAAACGGCTGGTGGTTTTTATCGTCGATTTGGTATGGCGCCAGAAGGTGAGCGATTTTACAAAGGTGATGTCCCGTATTTCAAGATGGCAATGCGCTTGACATAAATACAAGTTAGGCTGGATGTTACCGGTAACGAGTGGTTTAATGGCAGGATTGCCAAGGTACCTATTACGCTTAAGGCAAGCGAACGGAAAATAAAAAGTTAGCAGGAAGAACAATGAAAGAAAGTCAGCAATTGAACCTCGAATTTTCCCCTTTGGTGGAGCAGGGCTTTGACCTGGCCGAATGCCCTCGTTGGGACTGGCGCCAGCAAGCCTGGTGCTGGGTAAATATCCCTGCCGGTGAGTTATGGCGCTTGAAAGATGGTCAAGCCGAGTCTCGCCAGTGGGATGACATGCTCGGCTGTGCGGCAATGTGGGGTGAAGACGGTTTTGTACTCGGAACAAAATCTGGCGTATACCTGCTGGAAAGTTGGGATGCGGAACGTCAGCAAATTGCCCCGCTGGAGAAAACCCACCCAAGAATGCGCTTCAATGATGGCCGTGCTGCGCCGGGTGGCCGTTTCATGGCCGGCACGCGCAACGGTGCCAAAGAAGGTGATCAGGGCCAGTTCCATCAGTTGATGGCGGGCGGCAAATTGGAAAAGATGCCGATGTTTGCCTGGACATGCAACGGCTTGGCATTCTCGCCTTGTGGCAAGATATTGTATTGGGCGGATACAGGCTCTAGCTTGGTTTACCGTGCGGACTACAACCCTGAAACCGGTGAATACGGCGAAAGCACCGTGTTCTGCGATTTGACCGATTTTGATGGCCGCCCTGATGGCGCCAGCGTCGACAGCGAAGGGGCTTACTGGGTGGCAATGTACAGCGGTAAGTCTGTGGTTCGTATTGGTACTGATGGGGTAGTGACCCACGTGATCCCAGTCCCTGCCGACAACCCGACAATGGTCGCACTGGGAGGCGAGAAAGGTAACCAACTCGTGGTCACTAGCGCTGAGGGTAGCAATGGCCCGGGCCGCGTATTGACGGCCCTTGTTGACTGGCAAGGCGTTGAAGAGTCGCTAGTCACCGTGCTGTAAGCGCAACGGGTTCTCCATCATTATCAAAAAAGGGCGTAAGCTTTTGGGGTTACAGCGTAGTTATGTTCGCTTATTCCACCACAAGGCAGTTGCGCCCTTCTTCTTTAGCCTGATACAAGCAGTTATCAGCGCGTCGGATCAATGAGTGAATGTCACTCTCCGCATGGGTTACCCCCATACTGATGGTGTACTTGATGGTATTGCCAAGGATGGTTAACTCAGAGCTGGCAATTTCCTCAATCATTCTGTTTAACCTTTGGACGAAAATCTCTGGGGAATTACCGAACAGAATGCAGAACTCTTCACCACCGAAACGAGCCACCAAAGCATCAGGGAAGTAGACCTGTAAGGTGTTCGCCAACTCAATCAGTACCATGTCGCCGATATGGTGACCATAGTTGTCATTGAGATGCTTGAAGTTATCAATATCGAGCAGGGCAAGGCATCGCGGTCCGTTATTTTTCTTCACCAAGTGGTGATTGAAGAAATAACGGCGGTTCCATGATTGAGTGAGGTAATCACGGTTAGCTAGCAGGTAAAGGTTACGTTCTGAGTCAAGGATATTTAGGGTGCTGTGCAACCGGCAGTAGAACTCTTCCTGATTAAAGGGCTTTTTGAGGAAATCGTTGGCACCTGCTTTGAGGAACTTTGCGGTAAGGGCTGGCTCTTCACTGGCAGAGAGGCCAATGACAGCAAGTTGGCCTGGTCGAAAACGCTTTCTGAGTTCTTTGATCAGGCTAACGCCATCGCGTTCCGGCATCGAATAGTCGGTAATAACCAGCGAGATTGATTTATGCTTGTTGATCATCTCCAGCGCTTGTTCGCCATTTTTGGCCTCTAGCACGGTGAGATATTGCCTTTCCAGCAAGCTACGGATGTATTTTCGTGCAGTGACTGAATCATCAACAACCAAGGCTGTATGGTCATGGTTGCGCTCCAGGCGCTGCAGGATGGGGATAATGCTGGATATACAGGTTGGGCTGTCTTTTGGAATGTAATCAATAACCGTTTTTGCTAGCACTTTTTCACGGGTCATTTCATCCATAAGTGCTGTCAAAACAATGACTTTTATCCCAACCGATAAACACACATCGATAATCTCACCGTCTTGGCCATCCGGCAAGCAATAGTCGAGAATGGCGCAGAGAAAATCTGTGCTGTTGTCCAAAACAGCTTCAGCTTCAGCGATGGAGTTGGCAATGACCGGGGTATAGCCTGCTTGTCTTAGTTCACTTTCAATAACTCGACGGAATGGGCGGCTATCCTCGACGACCAAAATTTTTTGTTCCATCACTCAAACCCTGTAGCTGTCTATTATTATGCTTGTTTATAAGGCGCAGTATTATGAGCTATTTTATTTTGAGATACAATTAACACATTCTTTTGTTTGCAGAAATACAATTACTTGTCTGTTTCGGCGACATTAGAGTACTGATGAAAATCAACCAGCCAATACTTTTTACTGAATAGTTATTCTGATAATGGAGATGTGAAATTTTTAAAGTGGTGTTATCTTACTGATGTGCAATCAAGTTTTGTTACTATCCCATTAGCAAAGAAGAAGTTATTTCTTAAGGAAAATGTAAAAGCACAATCTTGATGGTTTTCTAATGAGAGGGATTAACCCCTTTGAGTCATTAAGGCACTCAATTAGGGAAAAATAAAGCCTTAATGCGTTCAGGCATTATTTATCTCTTTTATCTTTTTTCAAGTAATAAACTGGTAACTTATTTTTCATTACAGCTATGATACTTTTCTTTTGCTAACGACACTGAGAAATTCGGAAATGAAAATGGGCAATGTCACAAGGTGGCTTGCCCATTATTAGTGTTTATTGTCTTAAGCTGTAATGCTCGAGGATAGCAGTGACCTCTTTTATCCGCCGCTCAAAACTGCTCTTTGATGCCCGCTCGTGTTCGGTATGATCACCATCACCGAAAGGACCAAATCCATCCAAAGTCGGGACGCCAGCCCCCGCCATAATATTGGCGTCGCTGACCCCGCCTCGCTGTTCTGTTTTCAATTCATAGCCCAAAATAGCAGTGATTTTTTCAAGTAATGCCCGCTGTTCCGGGGTGGGGGTCATGACATCCCGTTGCAATCCGCCTTCAATTTTAGCAGTTACTCCTTCTATGCCATGCTGGTGGATCAGTTCAGGGATGGCACCCAGCACTCTTTGCTGTTCTTCTGGTTGGGTAAAGCGTGCTTCAACCATTAATTCTGCATGGGGGGAAATCGTATTGGTGCTGATACCACCTTTGATTTTGCCGACATTGACGGTTGTTCCTTGCGAAATCTTTGTTAATTCATCTAAAGCAATCAGCAATTTGGCGGCTGCAAGGTTGGCGTTTTTACCCAGGTGGTAGTTATTGCCGGCGTGGGCAGCGACACCAGTAAGCGCTATTTTGTAGGTGGCGACCCCTTTGCGGCCGACGACGACTTCGTGATCAGGACCCGCAGCCTCGAAATCTATACAGGCGGAATATTGATGGGCAATTTGGCGGGTAACAAACTTACTGTCATCGCTGCCAGTCTCTTCATCACTGACCAGCAACACATCGATGTTACAGATTTGACCATGTTGTTGGTGTAGGTTTCTAAGAGCACTCAATGCAACGAAATTGCCGCCTTTCATATCACAGGTGCCTGGTCCGTAGACCCATTCATCGTCCTCGGAGAACTTTTCAAATATTCCTGGTGGGAATACAGTATCGAGGTGGCCGAGTAGTAAGATTTTAGGTGCGTTATTTTGCTGCGGTGTCGTAAACAGTAAATGATTTCCCACATTTTCCCGCTGGAACACTTCCACATTGAAGTCAAGTGGTTTCAACCAATTTTTCATGGTCTGACCACTTAGATCTACGCCTTCCTTGTTTCCTGTCCAGCTGTTTATTTCAACAATAGTTTTTAAATCAGTGAAATCGATAGGTTTCATAATTTGATTCCTTGCACAGCTTTAGTGTTTTTTCTGCGCTGTTTGAATGAAAGTTCCACATAGCTCACTGTTACCACATATATGCAACATTATGATGTCAAACTATGTTAATACTTGGTTGGTTTTTCCCACAATGCCATTTCGGCATTTTTTAGAACTGCTCACAAAAGGAGTGACACATGGCAAGGCGTCGGGTCGGTTTATGGATGTATGAAAACTGTGGAGGTAAAGAAATAGAACAAAAAATCGTCAACAAATTGCGAGAGCGAGAAATTGATGCCTTAACTGGGCTGAATTTGGCGTACGCAACCGCATTTGACGGCAATATTGTATGTAATGGGCAACAACTTAACGAACTCGACCTGTTTTTCTCTTATAACGCGGGTCAGCAGACGCCGTATCAGGTGTACCTCTATCAGGTACTGAACTCGATGATGCCGATGATCAACAACTATGAATCCTTTGCGTTGACGGAAGATAAATTCCGTACTGCTCATGTGTTGAAGACCAACGGCATTACAACGACCGACTATGTGATTTGTAATAAACACAACTTGGAGCAGGTCCGGGCCCACATGCAGTTCTGGGGTGGCAAGGCAATCTGCAAGCCGGTCGATGGTTGGGGCGGCAATGGCATCATCAAGCTAGAGAGCGAGCGCGATCTCGAACTGCTTATACCGTTTATCAATCACCAACAAGCGCCGCAGTTCTATATCGAGCGGGTTATCGAGAATGACTTTTCTGATTACCGTATCGATATTGTCGATAACAAGTATGTCGCCTGTTATGGCCGTAAAGCGGCTCCGGGGAGTTGGAAGACCAATGTCACCAGCGGCGGCAGCGTGATTAAACGCGAACCTGTTCCTGAAGTGATCGAGCTGGCACTGAAAGCCGCGAAGGTAACAGGTTTGGAGGTCGCTGGTGTTGATATTATCTATGACGTTGAGCACCAGCGTTATGTGGTTATTGAAGTCAATGGTATCCCTGCCTTTGCTACCCCTGATCAAGAGGCGTTCGGACTCGATTTTAATGACACCAAGATTGACTACTTAGTCGATCTAATTGACCGCACCGTCACCCAAGATACCAAAGAGCCTGCCAAGGGCTTCATCCCTTCACTTTCAGAAGCGCTAATTAAACCTAACCTGCTTACCGAGGAAGCTGCAGTATGAACACCCAGAATCACACTCGTCCCAAAATCGGCCTGTTGTACCTAGATCATGTACTGCGCTTCTTTAACCGCTCTAACTTTAAGGGGTGGCCGGATAAAATCGAACAGGTGACTTACCATTGGGGTAATGACAAAGACCGGTTTGTTGCTGAGGTCAAACGGAAGAAAATCGATGTGCTGATCGGCAATATTCCGGCTACCGCTTACGAGACGTTCCGTGAAATCGCCCGTGAGTTGCCCGATGTTCGTTTCCTGCCGTCACTCGATAGCCAGTTCAGCAATAAATCAAAAGAAAACGTGACTCACTTCTGCGAGAAATACGATTTGCCTATCCCGCGTACCCGTATTTTTTATGAAGTCGAAGAGGCATTGGCCTTCCTGACCAGCACCGATTACCCGAAAATCGTCAAGCGTTCGTATGGTCCATCCAACTACGGGGGCTACTTCGTTCATAAGGTTGATGATGCCGAAGAGGCCCTACGCCTGTTCTCGGAAAAACGCTATTACCCCGCTTATATCCAAGACTTTGTGCCAATGAAGGCTGATATTCGGGTAATGTTGGTGGGGCATCAACCTGTCTGTGCGTTCTGGCGTCGTCCACCGGAAGGCGAGTGGTTAACCAACACTAGTCAAGGCGGTAGTATGGACTATCAGGCAGTACCAGATGGCGTGCTTGAGTTGGCGGTGAAAGCTTCCAAGGCGGCCAATGCCGAGTACTGGGCGTGTGATATTGCGGTGAGCATGGATGATGACTACACCATTTTGGAATGTGCGACTGCTTTTGCCGCCTTCCCATATATCCGTGACTGGATTGGTCAGTACTTGATGTGGCTGTTGGCGCCGCAAGACTTCCGTAAACCGTATTTTGCCCACCGTAACTGGGAAGAAATCGGCAAAATCGATTCATCCCTTCTTCGTACCATGCGTTATATCAGTTTCGGCCAGGCAGACTACTCGACCGATACCGGAGAATATGCACCGCAAGATGATCGCTACCGCCTGATTGAGACGAGTTACCAGCGCGAGGAAGAGTGGCCGAGTGAAGCATGGAATTTCCAGGGTAATACGCCTTATAAAGTCATTGCTGCAGGTAGCGAGCCGGTTGCGAAAGCCTGTCTTGGTATGGAGCAGGAGCTTGATACCGGCATTGAGCAACAACAAAAGGTGGTCATTGCCCCCGAGCAAGAAGTAGCCGCTGATAGCCAACCGTTGAGCGAAGAAGAGTTGCTAGCGTTTTTCCTTCAAGTGAAGAGCGTCGGCAAAACCTTGGCCGGTGATATCGTCACCACCCTTGGCGCGGTTGAGGCCGTTCGGGTTCTCAATCATCAACCAGAAATCCTGTTGCAGTTCAGAAACCTCAAGCACAAGAAGTTAGCCATAATCATGGATGCATGGCGTGAGTATTGTGCAGAACACCAGTATCGCTACGAAGAGGCGGTTGAATGAAGAAACAATATATCTCTTACCGGGACATGATGGACTTCCTGGAAGAGGCAATGGCGAAATACCCGGATTTAATCCGCTTGCAGAGTATTGGCGATACCCATGAAGGGCGGCCCATCATGATGGTCACCATATCGCAGGATGTAGCCTATGCTGATCTCAAGCCGGCTCTACTCTATACCGGTACCATTCATGCCAGAGAGTGGATTGGTATTGAGTTGGCGGTGAGCTTTGTCCAGTATTTGCTGGACAACTACCCATCCAACCCTGATGTGGTAGAGGCACTGACCCGCAATACCTTATATATGGTGCCTTGCCTTAACCCTGATGGTTTCGAATACTCCCGTAAGCATTTTTCATTCTGGCGTAAAAACCGCAGAGATAACGGCGACGGCACTTTCGGGGTCGATCTTAATCGTAACTTCGGTATCAACTTCCGCCAGTCGACCCAGACCAACTCGAATATCTACGGTGGCCCGGGGCCGTTTTCCGAGCCGGAAACACAAGCGATCAAGCAGTTTGTGGAAAGCCGTGACAATATCTGTGTTGCGCTGGATTACCACTCGCAGGGCAATGTGTTTTTCCCTGCCCACAAGTTCAACCACGAAGCTGAAATTGAAGGGACTGACTTGAATATCCTCTGCGCCAATATGGCTCGGGAGATCTACAAAGTTACCAATCGTCAGTATGGTATTCATCGTGGTAAGCCGCCCGCGAACCTTATCCACGGTAGTGGGCGTGAGTATTATTACGATCGTGGCATCTTGTCGACCGTGGTCGAGGTGGGGAGCCGAAATATACCGGATTACCTGATCAATATGTCCCAGAGTGTCGATGAAAACATTCCCGCGCTGCTTTATGCCTTGCGGACGACTATTGATTATTCGAAGCTTGCGCCAAGCCGTCCGGAGAGTTTCTCGACCAAGGAAATCATTGCCAATACGGTAGAATTGGTTTGGGAGTCCGGTGCTGAGGATGAAGGTTGTTATTACCAGATCTACCGCAGTGAAACGCCAAAAGCGCCTTGTACTCGCGATAACCTGATCGCAATCACCTCACAGTTACGCTACACCGACAAGCAGCTCAAATCAGGCCGGCGTTATTTCTATAATTTGCGCAAGGTAAACCGGGTAACGCGGATTAAATCGCCGTTTGCCCCGGAGCTGAAAATCAAAACCTTGCTAGAGCGTGATGAGTTCTCGTTTACCTTGTTCCCGAGCCCGGAAAAAATCGGTTATGTCGGGGAGCTGACCCGAGGCAATAATGCCGAACACTTTGGCCATAACTCGCTGTTTATCGGAGTCAATAAAACCAAGGGGATCTGTTACGGGGTGATTGATTATGACATGAGCCGGTTGCCGGCTGATGCCAAGATCAAAGACGCACTGTTCTCGCTTTATCCGATGAATCGTGTCGGGGCGAAAATTGAAAACTACGGGGAATGGTCGGTGTCGATCCTCGACCCGGACGATATCAACGACATTACCGATTTCGAGCAGATCCACAACGCGACGCCAATCCAAACGCTGGGTGATGCCATCGACTCCGATCAGCTGACCCAGGGGATTTGGAAAAGCTGGCATTTCAGCGCAATGGAGAAAGAGCTGATTGAGCAGCAGCTTGAGAAGGGACGTTTGTTACTTAGGTTACAGGGGCCGGTGAACTTGCCGATGGGCAATGACTCGCAGATGATGCAGTTTGATATCGGTTATGGCCGTTTCGGTGGCGGGATTCATTATCGCCCGAATCTGGATTTGATTTATCAGCGCAAGCCTTACCAGTTGGCGGTTGGGGCCAGTGCCTGCCATACGGTCAAAGCCGGCGCAGTTGAGGCGAGTAAGCTGCAGAGCGGCTATGATGCCAACGGTGAGCGCATTTTCGGCGTGGTGGACTTCACCCTACCTAGGATGTCAGAGCAAAGTGACGTGGTGTTTACAGATGCCTACTTTGTGCTGGAAAGTGCATCACTGACGGGGATCAACCAGCCAATGCGCTTCCTTGTCGAGATGGTGGATGTTGATGAGCCTGATTTTGAACAACTGACCACGAGTGAGCCGATAGAGTTTATTGGCTACGAAGTCAGTAGCGAAGGGTTAGCCAAAACTGCTCGTCAGACGTTTATGTTTGACAGTTCAGCTCGGCAATACCTTGAAGATTGCTATGATCAGAGCCGGGCTGTAAAGCTGGTCATCAAGGCAACCTCGGCTTCCCGCCAGCATGATGCAGTAGTTGAGTGGAAGACGGACTCGAACGACGGCACCATGTCGACCCAACTGGTGGTGGAGTATATCGAGCGTCGCAAACAGCCGCTTGAGACGCCGGAAAACTTCCGGGCCAGCCTAGAAGGTGGCATGGTTAAACTGACGTGGGATAACCCTGAAGACAGCGACTGGGTGGGTACCTATGTGGTTCGTAACAGCTTCCATCCTCCCCGATCCCCATTCGATGGTGTCAAGCTGTATGCCGGCAAAGATGGTTATACCTTCGATAAGTTCGGTAATGCCAACCTAGCCAAGTACTACTCAGTGTTCAACTACGATAACGTGCCGAACTACTCTGCACCTGCGTCACTTAAGTTCAGCACGGATGAAATAACGCCGGTTGAATTTGATGAGTTCGAAGCCCAGGACGAGGTCGAACAGCGCTACCGCCAGGGTGATTAATTAAGGCGATTGAGCAAAAAGAAAAGCCGCCAGCATGAGTACTCATGCTGGCGGCTTGTTTTTTTAGCAAAACATTCAGGCTAAATCGCCAATCGCCAATCGCCAATCGCCAATCGCCTCTTAGCTTTGCCCCTGCCAGATCAACTCACATTGCTGGCTACCATCTTGGGCAATCGGTTTTTCAACCAACCAACGCAGTGGCGAAACTACTGGGCTGGTGGTGAAGCGTACCGAAGTTTCCAAAATTGCCGATAGCGGTACCGAGAAGTCAAAGTCCTCGAACTTGCCATAGACTTCAACTGGCGTTTGCAAGCTGAAGATCTGGGCACGTTTTGATTGTGGTCTCAGGTATAGGGCAAAGTCGCGGTTGGCATAGCTGGCATCGAACTGACCGTTGACTTGGATGCGCGAAGTATCAAGCAGCAAGTCACGTTGGCTCATCGTTCCTTGGTGGATATCCAAACCGGCAGCGACACAGTTGAGCACAGACGGATCATTGTTGGTGAAGTTAGGAATGATCGCGTCGGTCAGGCTCACGGCCCAGAGGTCGATAAGGTCTGATTCAAACTCCTGCGGCCAGGCAGCAAAACCGATGAAGCCATTGGCATTGTTCATCAGGGTATCTGGTGAATTGGCCAAACTGGTCAGGTTGAACTGAGTGGAAATATTGCCGTGCATTCCGCTTTCCGGCGCCAAGCGACGGGCCAAAATCCCGTAATCGAAGTTTTTGACGTTACCCGTGAGCTGGATATCGAACATATCGTCCTTGGCCTTGATTTCACTGGCAAGCTCGATATTGCCGCCCGGCAGTTGGACTGTCATCGGCTTGAGGGTGAATACTCCGTTTTCCAGCGCCCAATGCAATTGGCCTGCACCTAACCAGTCTTTGCCTGAACGAACTTCATCGACATCCAACGAGAAGGTGGCGTTAAGCATGTTTAGACCTTCAGTACTGATCAGGGCAGTATTTAGCGTGTCGTCAGCTGGCTGTTCGTCGCTAGCTTCCTGTTCGGTGCTTTCTTTCTCCCAAGCTTGCCAGTCACCAACTTTGAAGTCATCAATCTGGATAAACGGCGCACGGAATGCTAGTTCAAGGCGCGGGAGTTGGTCTGCCTTGAGTGGCGGCAACCATGCGCCCTTACCGTTAAGTTGGCTGTCATTGACCTGTACCTTCATATCATTGAGGTGGTAGCCCTTGGTATCCATCGCCAGGCTTGCTGTCAATGTCATGGGCCCGTAAGGCGGCAAATCAATATCGCTGAAGGCCTCCAACCGGTCGAGGTTCGGGGTAAATGCCTCAAAGGTGAGGTTGAGCGCTTGCGGGTCAATCGGCAGTGTCAGGTTGGAACTGGCATCGAAACGCATGTCGCCCAGATTGGCTGCCAATGTGACCGGTAGCGTTGAACGGCCGTCATTGGCTTCCTTAAGAGATAGCGATGACAGTTTGAACGAGGCTGCTTTGCCAGCAGCCATGCCATTGATTGTTAGGCGGGTTGATGTATCCGGCCCTGTCACAAACTGGCCTTGATCTAGTTTAACGGCGAGCGCTTTGCCGGTGTAGCTATCGGCAATATTGGCCTGACCGCCTATCAGTGCTGCATCGACTTCCGTGTGTTCCATAAGCTCCAAGATAGTTCGACCCGACAGGGAGACAGCAAGCTTGGCACGATCGAGCTGCATATCAAAGTCATCGGTCACATCGAATCGACTCAGGATGGCGCCGATATCCGGCTGATCCACTGCAAGGTTAAGGTTGGCCTCGATATTGGCGGCATTCACCCCCAAACTCAAATCACCCTGATAGGTGCTGCCGGCAAAACTTGCACTGATCGGTGCTTTGCTCATTTGGCCATCACGGACTTTACCGCTGAAAGACAGCTTGTCTAGTTGCTGGTCTGCCCATTTCAGTTTGTCTGCCCGGAAGTTAAGGTCTGCATCGGCAATGACCAACTCGCTTCCCAATAGCGGCATATCGAGGTTTACCCCTTGGGTTGGTACCGTTTGTTCAACCTGCGGTAGCTCTTCATCGTTGATGAACTGGCCGAACTGGGTGAAATCCAGCTGCGAGAACTGCGCATCCATCACAAGGAAGGGGCGTAGCTGGTCAGGTTGCCAGCGCAGGGTGACATCACCGTAACTTTCCAAGAGGGCCAGATCCGGCATGGCAAGATCTATCCAGCCATTTTGGTAGCTGAGTTTACCGTCAATATTGATGGTGCCGGAAATGTTTGTCTGGGTACCTAACCACGGGTTAAGCAAGCTAGCATCTTCACTATTGACCTTGAGATCAAACCAACTGCCTTCTTCCCAGCGGGTATGCTTCAGTAAACCTTTGGCTTCGACCGATATTGCCGGGGAGTCGAATGTTAGCGTTGTCGGCCAGTCACGGCCCATCATGATATCTTGTAGGGTTCCGGCTTCGGCTTTGACATGGGCCGGAATGCCCATTAGTTGGCCTTGGATATCCGACTGGAACGGACGGGTGATACCTGCGTTGAGCCTGGCTTGGTCAATACTGAAACTGGCTTCGCTTCCCCATTCAACCAATGCCTTGTCGATAGCAAGGGACAGTTCGGCACGCTCCAGCCATTCGCTTAGTTTGGTGCCGTTGGTGGTAACAGCAAGTTCGGCACGGTCAAGGTGGCCACGGGAGTAGGGCATACCGGTCAGCCAGCGGGCCATTTCTCCCAAGGGTGATTGTTCGGCACCCAAGCGGATATCCAGGTTAGAAACCCAACCCGTGGCATCAAGGGAGGCTTGGCCACGGAAAGGGACTTCGGCAATGTCGGCGGTCATAGGTGCAGATAGCACTCCTGCCTTGCCATTGACCGACAAGGAGAGGTTTTCAACCGGGGTGCCAAGGCCTTTTATTTCGTCAATCGAGAGATCGACACGGGTTGTTGTTTTTTCCAACCATTGTTCAAGCGCGCGCTGCAGCGGAGACTGTTGGGGGGCAGCGGAAAAGGCGCGCATCATAGGTTGCGGCTCTGGCTGCAACCAAGGACGTAGGTCTATCAATGGGATGTTCAGTTCACCATCGATAACGTTGTGATCGCCAAGTTCGATATCAAGGTAGCCAGCGCCGTGGGTGATCGGACTGTCGATAATTAGATCACTGACCTTGATGTTGTTGGCCGCCGCACTAACGTGGGTGGAAATCGTCAATGGTGCTACGTGTTTAACATCCAGACCGAAAAGCGCTTCAATGGGGCCGGTATCCTGCCATTGCAGGTTGATATCGGCGTTGACGGTATCTGCGGCATCGGCCTCGATATTCAGCTCAGCACCGGCGAAAGAGCCCTTGGCTTTGACCTTGCCGGTTTGCTGGTTGAACAGTTGCTCAAGGTCGCCCGTTAGCTGGATATCATAAGGCTGGCCGATTATTGCCCCTTTAGCCAAAAACTCCCATTGTTCATCGGGTTGGCTGAGGTTCAGGGAGTCCAGATACCAGTCGAAATATTGCCCTTGGCTTTGATCTTCGAAAACAACAGAGAGGTTGCTGGCACTGATTTGGTCAGTGAGTGCTAACTGTAACGATGAACCCTCGCCAGCAGATGAGCTGTCTGCTGCCGAGTCATCATTTGAGTTGGCAGTGTTATCTTGAGGGCCGAGTAACCAGTTCGCCTGACCATCATGGGCTTTGGCAAGGTGTAGGTTGATATTTTCTAGCTCAAGATAATCAACAGCCAAAGTACCTTTTAACAGCGGTAGCACGGCGACCTTTGCATTAATCTTGCCTGAGGTCAGCATTGGCTGCCAGTTGAAGGCTTCAATGTTGTCAATGTGTACCCCTTCAAGGTGCACTTCGGGGCGGAATGACAGCACCAACCCCATCTCCCCATCAATACGGGTTTCGCGGTCCATGTTGGTGGTTAGCCACTGGTTGATATCGTCTCGGTATGGGGTGAGGTCAACCTTAACGCCGACGGCAAGTGCAGCGGTAATAATGGCAGTAGGCGTTAGCAGGCCAAGGCCTACCCACTTGGTGATTTTCTTCAGGGGTGACTTGACCGTTTTTGTCGCTGTGGCAGCAACCTTGTTTCCGGCTGATGCATTGCTGTTTGATGCGTCTGGCGACGTGGGCTGCTCGTTCGCAGTATGTTTGTTATTTTCTGGGCGCATAATGATTGCAAGAAGGCGAAAGACAAAAGGAAAAAGCACAGCAAAATCAGCTGCGCGCCATTTTGGATATTGTTTTATTAGCAGTGGCAACCATACCATGAAAAGGGTATTTAGGGCATCAAAGGCAACGGAATTTACACACCACTGACGGTTATTTCAGTCTGTTAATCTGTGAAACTATTATTTAAATCAATGTTTCTGATGACTCCTAACGGTTTGAGTCATAGGGGATAGGGACGTAAAATCTCTGTACGATTGGAGTAGTGTATGACAGAACAACGTACAGAAATATTCAGCGCCGAGCGGCTAGGTTCTGGCTTTGAAGCCGATCAGGCCTCGCATTTGACAGTGAACCTTCAGCCCGGGCAACATTTGGCAATCAGTGGTCCTTCTGGTTGCGGAAAATCAAGCTTGTTGCAGGTCATTGCAGGTTTACGCCCTGCATCTGTTGGATCTATTCGCTGGCAACAAACCTCGATTAAAGAGCAAAACCTAACTTGGTGGCGTCAGCAGCTATGCTATTTACCCCAACAAGCTGTCATGGGCGGAGAAACGATATTGAAGGCGCTATTGCTGCCCTGGTATCTAAAGGCCAGTTCGCTTCCTGTCCCTTCAGATCAGAAATGTCAGCAGGTTTTGGCCACACTGGGAATCACTCATTCTCTCGAGCAACTAACTCACAAACTCTCAGGCGGGGAGAGGCAACGCTTAGGGATTGCCCGTGCGCTGTTGATGGAGCGTTCTCTGTGGTTGATGGACGAACCAACTTCGGCATTAGATCCTGCCAGCAGGGATAACGTCATGTCACTGCTCACCAAGCAGTCCTTCACCGTGATATCTGTTTCTCACGACCCTGTATGGGTTAACTCGGCACAGCTGCAGCACATGATGGGAGGGAGTAATGAGTGATACTCTGGTGATCAGCAATTGGGCACTGGCAGGGTTTTATCTACTCTTTCTTATTCCCCTAGGTTTGTTCCACCGTTGGGAGTTTGGCCTCGGCAAGACCTTGGTGTCGGCTGTGCTGAGGATGACAGTACAGTTGTCGATAGTAGGCATTTACTTACAAACGCTATTTGCTTTTCAGAACCCATGGCTTAACACCTTGTGGTTGTCGGTGATGGTCATAGTCGCCGGGTTTAGTATCTGCCGTCGGGCAGGCGTACCGCCTAAATCTGTTTTACCAGCAGTGTTGAGTGGTCATATGGTTGCGCTGTTGGTGGTGTTGCCCTTGTTATTGGCGGGAGTGATCCAGGCTGAGCCGTGGTGGCAGGCGCAATATCTGATCCCGGTCGCGGGTATGTTGTTGGGAAATTGCCTCGCAGCGAATGTATTGGCATTGGAGCGTTGGTATAGCAGCTTGAAAGACAAGCAGGACGAATATCAGTTTTATCTGGCGATGGGGGCCCCTAAGCCAGAGCAGCCATTTATTCGCGCGGCAGTCAAAGCCGCCTTGGCACCACAATTGGCGTCAATGACGACATTGGGAATAGTCAGCTTGCCGGGAATGATGACGGGTCAAATTCTCGGTGGCACAGAGCCTTTGTTGGCGGTGAAATACCAGTTGGTGATTATGGTGGCGATTTTTATCTCAGCCACGTTGTCGGTGACGACGACCCTGACCGTTGCCAGCCGCTCGGCATTCAACAGCTATGGCCAGCTGAAGTATTGATAGTGCTAGAGGAAAAGCGCAGATAAAAAAACAGCCGGCAATGCCGGCTGTTTTTTCGAGATTTCACAATTATTCTGCGATTTCTGCGTTGTGGTAAACGTTCTGCACGTCATCACAATCGTTTAGCGCATCAAGGAATTTCTCGAATTTCGCAACGTCTTCACCAGCAACTTCAGTCATGGTTTGAGGTACGAAAGAAATTTCTTCAACGTCTAGTGTTACTTCTGGCATAGTCGCAGCCAGTGCGTTTTTCACCTTGAAGAACTCAGTGTGAGGGGCAAATACAGTGATCACGCCGTCTTCGCACTCGATGTCAGATACATCAGCATCTTCCATCATTAGGTTCTCAAGTACTACTTCCTCATCGTCACCTTTGAACTGGAATACAGCTTGGTGCTCGAACATGTGGGCAGTAGTACCAGGAGAGCCGATTTTCGCACCGTTCTTAACGAACGCCTGACGAACATCCATGAATGTACGGTTGTTGTTGTCTGTTAGACAGTCAACGATCACCATGGTGTTACCTGGACCGAAACCTTCATAGCGTGCAGTTGCGAAATCTTCACCGCCGCCACCTTTCGCCTTGTCGATCGCTTTCTCGATAACATGGCTTGGAACCTGATCTTTTTTCGCTTTTTCAATTAGGCGTTTCAGGGAAAGGTTGCTATCAGGATCAATACCACCGTTTTTCGCACTTACGTAAATTTCTTTACCGTACTTTGAATAAACTTTGATTTTTGCGCCCTGTGTTTTTGCCATAGAGGCTTTACGGACTTCGAAACTGCGTCCCATAGGAATCACTCTCTTTTAGATATTTGGGATTTCTGTTGGAGGCGGATTTTATCAGGAACCAAGGCGGTCTGGCTAGGGGGTATAGATTGAAAGGCCGCTTGAAAGGCGGCTTGATTGGTGGGGTAGATCAAGTTCTGTTTTGAAATTTGAACCAATCTTCTCTCTCTCGCTAGATTATTAGCGGTGAAAACGGTACAAAGCAGGCATAAAAGAGAAATATAAAGAGACGTAATACCCATGAAAATTGTTGCTGTCACCGCTTGTCCTACAGGGATTGCCCATACTTACATGGCTGCATCTGAACTGACCAAAGCTGCCCAGCAGTTGGGAGTACAAATGATGGTCGAGACTCAAGGTGCGATGGGAATCGAAAACCAGTTGAGTTTTCAGGATATCGGCCGGGCCGATGTGGTCCTGATTGCTTCGGATATCGAAATCGAACACCGGGCCCGATTTACCGGCAGCAAGATCCACTGTGTGACAATCGAAGAGGTGTTGACCGATCCAGTTGGGGTGATCAACCGCTGCAAAGAACTGTAATCCCCCCAACCCTGCGAGATAATGAAAGACTCAAACAACTTATGATTGAACGCCGTATCACCTTTACCCTCGATGCTGAGGGGCTACCTGCCTGGAAGCTCAACCGGTTAAAAACGCTGGCGGGCTTTTTCCGCTCGGTAGTGGTGATACACAATATTTCCCAGCTTAAAATGGCCAATGCCGAGCAGGCGATGCGGATGATGAGCCTAGGTTCTATGCCGGGCGACTTGTGCCAGTTGATGATTGAAGGTTCAGATGCCGAACTGGCCTGTATGGTGCTGACTGACTTTGTCTCAGAGCATTGCCACTTGATTTGTACCGGCCATCGCCACATTAGCCAGCGTGAGGGAACCGGTTGTATAACCCTACCGTTTGATTACGAGCTGAGTTTTTTGCCCCCGCTTTCCCAGTTATCGGTCAGTACCTTTGAAAAATCAGACGTGTTAACCGAGATTTGCCGCCAGTGTGCGCCTAATCAACCGACCAAAGCCAACCGCTTATTCGAGCAAATGCAGGCGAGGGAAGCTGTATCTTCAACGGCGATGGGCAATGGTGTCGCTCTGCCGCATATACTTACCCCTGATGTCGACATACCTACCTTGGTGATTGCGCCGTTGGAGCGGCCGCTGGATTGGGGATCAAAACGAGGCCCGGTGACCTGTGTGGTCGGATTGGCGCTTCCTGCTCCTCCACAACGTAAGCATTTACTGGCTTTCTCGTCATTCTCCAAGCGATTGCTAGAGACTGATTTTTGTCAGCTGCTCACAGAAGATGAACGCCCAGAGGTACTGCGAGCTGTCGTCCTCGACAGTTTGTCGCTGCCTTTCCGGTAAACTGGCGCTTTAGTGCCCTTTGCACTAGGTGCCACTCTAATCCCTGCCCCGGTAATCTGACGGAGTCATCCCCGTTTTATTCTTGAATACTCGGTAGAAGTAGTTCACGTCCTGAAAACCACAACGGGTCGCTACTTCGTTTAAACGGAAGGTGTATTTTTTCAACATGAACTTTGCCCGTTCAATCCTCACCCAGGTAATGTAATCAGCCATACGCATATGCCCCTGTTGGCGAAACAGCCGCGATAGGTGGTTGGGTGTGATATTGAATCGCTTGGCGATGGAGTCGCGGGTGATAGGACGGTGGAAGTTCTCCTGGATATAGATACAAATCCCTTGGTAGAGATCTTCACTGCGTTTTTTATTGGTGCTGCTCGGGGTCGCAAGCATTTGCTGGCAATAGCTCATCAAGGCCTGCAGTAGATGTTCATCCATCGGTTTTTGTAGAGGCTCTTTGGCTAGTGCATTTAATGCCGCGAGTATGTGGTCTATGGCGAAACCCGTTCGGGTCTGGATACTGTGCTTTTGCACATCGTAGAAACTCGCTTGCCCTTTTGATTTACTGACCAAGCTAAATCCAAGCTGGCGCTTGCCAAAGAGCAGGCTCAGCACCGAGCAGTCGGTATCCCAATTGGGTTTGTTCCAGCTATTGGGTGGAATATACAGCGCATCGCCGGCCATGATCTTCACTTCAGTAATACCATGATCCGGATCTTCCAACTCGTTGAGATACTCGCCGCTGATCACCATTTCCAACCGGGGGAAGTTAACCTGATAGCTAAATGGTGGCGGGGTGACATGATCGCCGGCGAACCAAATTCGGTTGAAATGCTCCCGTTCGGCAAGCAGGGTCTCGAGTAACTGGTGGAAGACTTGGCTCATAGTACAAATTGGCCTTGGCAGAAGTGATTGCGTAATGGCTATTATCTTTTGAGCTTGCCTCTATTGTCCTTGTACTTGGTCAGATATCGTGAAGCGGATCACTAAAATCCACAGTGCAAGGTTGAAAAATCGTGTTACTTAAATCTAGTTATTATTCATTTTTGATTTTATATATGCAGGATTTATAGTTATTATTTTACCTTTATGTCATTGATTGTTAATGGATAAATGCTATTTTAAGCTGTCTTTAATTAGGGTTGTCAGTATGAGAGTCCGATCACACAACAATACTAGTGTTACAAATATCCAGTAAATGCCCCTCTGGTACACTATAAGAGGTGTGCTAAAAAGCCGAAAATATCCCCAACGGCAAACAGTATGCCGATATAAATAATCAAAGGGGGAACACTCATGATCACCAATCTGATTAATGAGCAGTTGATTTGCCTGAACCTTAAGGCAACGACGAAAGAAGAGGTGTTTGTTGAAATGATCGATATCCTGCACGCGCAGGGTCGAGTCAGCGACAAGCAGCAGTTTTTGGCCGACATCCATGCCCGCGAAGAGCTGGGCAATACCGGTTTTGAAGAGGGCGTTGCCCTGCCTCATGCAAAGAGTGCCGCAGTGTGCGAACCGGCTGTCGCTATTGGTATTAGCCGTAGTGGTATTGAATACGGTGCCGAAGACGGTCTACCTTCAAAGCTGTTCTTCATGATTGCCTCTCCGGACGGTGGTGCCAACCATCACATTGAAGTGTTGGCTGAACTGTCTTCCAAGTTGATTGAGGACGGCTTTATTGATGCCTTCCTTGCAGCAAAATCTGAAAAAGATGCCCTTGCCTTACTGCTGGAAAAAACAGAAACCGCAGAGGCACCAGCAGCTGAAAATGGTTTCCTTATTGGCGTAACCGGTTGTCCTGCTGGCGTTGCGCATACTTACCTTGCAGCAGAAGCGCTAGAGAAAGGCGCGAAAGCAATGGGTTACGAAATCAAAGTTGAAACCAACGGTTCTATCGGGGTGAAAAATAGCCCAACAGCCGAAGATATCGAGCGTGCCGAAGCAATTATTGTCAGCTGTGACAAGCAGGTGGACATGACCCGCTTTGCTGGCAAGCGTTTGATTAAAACTGGTGTTAAGGCCCCAATCAAAGATGCCCAAGGTTTGATTGGCCAAGCTTTGGCTGCGCCTCAATACCAAGCGTCTGGCGATGATGCGCCAGCCGAGAAAGAAAGCAAAGTGACCCAGGCCCGTTCGGATCTTTACCGCTACCTGATGAACGGTGTATCACACATGATCCCGTTTGTTGTTACCGGTGGTTTGTTGATTGCCCTTGCACTGGCAATTGGTGGTCAGCCTACAGAAGCAGGTATGGCTATTCCTGATGGCAGTATGTGGAACAAGGTACTGGATGTTGGTGTCGTTGCATTCACATTGATGATCCCTATTCTGGCCGGTTATATCGCCTACGCGATTGCTGACCGTCCTGCGCTTGCCCCGGGTTTGATCGGTGGTTGGATTGCCAACAACGGCTCATTCTACGGTGCAGAGGCGGGTACCGGTTTCATCGGTGCTATCGTTGCCGGCCTGTTGGTGGGTTACTTCGTTAAATTTATCGTTACTCGTAATTACCACAAGTTTATTCAGCCGCTTGTGCCTATTATGATTGCGCCAATTACTGGTAGTTTGTTTATCTCGAGCTTGTTCATCTTCGTTATCGGTGCACCGATTGCGAGCCTGATGGATGGTTTGAATGCGCTACTTACCAGCATGAGTACCGGTAACGTTGTATTGCTCGGTATCGTTTTGGGTGGCATGGCCGGCTTCGATATGGGTGGCCCATTCAACAAGGTTGCCTTCCTGTTCTCGGTCGGCATGATTGCCAGCGGCCAAACTCAATTTATGGGTGCGATGGCGTGTGCTATCCCTGTCGCTCCACTGGGTATGGCACTAGCAACAGTGATTGGTCGTAAATTCAATATTTTCGAAGAGTCTGAAATTGAAGCCGGTAAAGCATCTGGCGCAATGGGCTTGGTGGGTATCTCTGAAGGTGCGATCCCATTCGCAGCACAGGATCCAATGTCTGTCATTCCTGCCAACGTGCTAGGTTCAATGGTTGCAGCAGTTATGGCCTTCTCGTTCGGTATCACAAACAGTGTTGCTCACGGTGGCCCAGTTGTGGCGCTACTTGGCGCAATGAACAAACCTATTCTAGCACTAGCATGTATGGCTGCAGGTGCGGTTGTTACAGCACTCGTTGCAGTATCACTGAAAAAGATGCGTCAGGGCAAAACACAGCAAACCGCTGTTGCTTAATTCCCCCTGCTAGCAATAGCGATATACGGTAAAGCCTGAGTTACCGTGTCCTTGAAGCTCCCTTGTCTGAGGGAGCTTTTTGGCATAAGGCCCATGAGGTGACTTGTTCTGTATGCCTGATGTTGGTTTGCATGATTAACCATGAAGAATTGACGAAAAGTAATGAAAAGCCTCTCTTTGCTTGTGTATTTTGGTAGTATGCGCTGCTGGAATGAACAGAGCGCGCAAGCTAGTCGAATTTCATCAGAGTCCCAGCCTTTTGCTACGGGCTTTAATGAAATCTGCATTAGAAATAAGGAAAGCTATGTCTACTTCCCCTCGTTTTTATCGTATGCATAACGTGATTCAAGATTATGCATGGGGCAGCACAACCTCGATTGGTCAGTTGTTTGGTATTGAAAACCCGGAAAGTAAGCCTCAGGCTGAAATCTGGATGGGCGCACACCAAAATGGTTGTTCGCAGATTGACATTGATGGTAAGCCAACTCTGCTGTCTGACTTTATTGATGCGGATAAAGCGACTTTAGTAGGAGCGCAAACTGCCGAGACATTTGGTGAGCTACCTTATCTTTTCAAGGTGCTAGCGGCTGAGAAAGCCTTGTCTATCCAGGTTCACCCAAGCAAAGCCCAGGCGGAAGCCGGTTTTGCCAAAGAAGAAGAACTGGGTATTCCGCGTACGGCCGGTAACCGCAACTATAAAGATCCAAACCATAAGCCTGAGCTGGTTTATGCCCTGACGCCTTACCAGGCCATGAACGGTTTCCGTGAGTTTGCAGATATTGTGGCTAATTTCCGTAAACTGGAAATTGCTGAGATCAACGCTTTGGTTGATGCACTTGAAGTAAATCAGAATGAAGCGGGCCTAGAGACGTTCTTTGAAGCGATGCTGTCACTGGACGGCGAAGCAAAAGATACTTCTGTTGCCAAGCTACTGGCTTATGCTGAAGTAAATAAAAGCCAAGAGCTGTTTGCACTGATTCTGGACTTGGCAGAGCAATACCCTGGTGATATCGGCTTGTTTGCTCCACTGATGCTAAACACGCTGACCTTGCAGCCTGGTGAAGCTATGTTCCTGTATGCCTGTACCCCGCATGCCTACATTAAGGGAACGGGCCTTGAGATCATGGCGAACTCTGACAATGTACTGCGTGCCGGCCTGACACCTAAGTATATGGACGTGCCTGAGTTGGTTGCTTGTACTACCTGCCAGCCAATTCCTTTCGATTCGCTATTGATGGCACCGAAAGTTGAAAATGGTGCAGAGCATTACCCGATCCCAGTGCCAGACTTCAAGTTCAGCGTTTACCAGCAAGTGGAAAATCAAGCGCTGACAACTGACAGTGCTGAAATCCTATTTGCTGTTGATGCGCCATTGACGCTGAGTCATGAAGAGGGTGAAACGGTGACTATCAATAAGGGTGAGTCTGTCTTTATCCCGGCAAATGCTGGTACTTACCAGGCCTCATCAACAGGTAAATTTGCTCGCGCCTACAACTAATTGTTGCGTGTTTGAGCGAGGTGCGGCTTTGTTGCTCGTTCGGTTTGTGTGGGCGTGAAAAGCCCTTTACAACAACCGAATCAGCCCGTATTATACGCCGCACTTAAGGAGAGATGGCTGAGTGGTTGAAAGCACCGGTCTTGAAAACCGGCATACGTTAATAGCGTATCTAGGGTTCAAATCCCTATCTCTCCGCCACATTCTAAAATAGCCCTGTCGAAAGACGGGGCTTTTTTGCATTTGGCCCCTAGGGTTCAAATCCGCCATACCCAAAGCGCTCCGCCACATAGATTCCACGATAGGCATTACCTATTGAAACGATGAGTAAAATCAAAGTGAACTCTATCGTCAAAATGGCATAATGATTCCATCAACAAGGAGCAATGTTGAAAAAGCTCCGGTTGCAACAGCAGCTTTTTAATTTTAGGGAATTTAGTATGTTTGAATCTAAAGAAGGCCAAGCGGTACCTCAGGTCACTTTCCACACTCGCCAGGGCGACCAGTGGGTAGACGTTACAACCAATGAGCTATTTGCTAATAAAACCGTTATCGTCTTTTCGCTACCGGGTGCATTTACCCCAACGTGTTCTTCAAGCCACCTTCCTCGCTATAACGAGTTGGCGCCAGTATTTGCTGAGCATGGTGTTGATGACATCCTGTGTGTTTCAGTAAACGACACGTTTGTGATGAACGCTTGGAAACAAGACCAAGAAGCTGAAAACATCACTTTCATTCCAGACGGCAACGGTGAGTTCTCTAAAGGTATGGGCATGCTGGTAGCTAAGAACGACCTTGGCTTCGGTGACCGCTCATGGCGTTACAGCATGCTGGTTAAGAATGGCGTTGTCGTAAAAATGTTTATCGAAAACGACGAGCCGGGCGACCCGTTCAAGGTTTCTGATGCAGACACCATGTTGGCCTACGTTGCGCCAGAGCACAAAGTACAAGAGTCAATTACAGTATTTTCCAAGCCGGGTTGCCCATTCTGTGTCAAAGCGAAGCAGAGCCTGATCGATGCTGGCCTGAACTACGAAGAAGTGGTTCTTGGCAAAGATGCAACTACGGTTAGCCTACGTGCAATTACCGGTCGCAGCACGGTACCTCAGGTATTCATCGGTGGCCAGCACATCGGTGGCAGCGAAGAGCTAGAAGTTTTCCTAGCCAAGTAATGCTTTAATAATTGCTTAAAGAAAAGCCAAGTAGGGTGAACCTTACTTGGCTTTTTTGTTTTCGGTGCAAATGAAGCCGTTAGCGGCGCTGACGGCGTCCGCGAGATGAGCGCTCTTTGTGGGCAGAGGCTGCCTTTGCCTGTGACTTCAAAATTGACTCTACGGTTAGTTCCATCGGCTCTTTCGGCTTTAGGCCATGAGGGAAGGTACGGGCACGTGGCGGCAAGTCGTATTCTTCTGCTGAAGCACGTGGCATGCGCTTGAAGCGGTAGAGGTAGAAGTTCTCAAGCTTCTCACGCGCCCAGTTCGTCTTCTTTAGGTATTTTACACTGCTCGCAATGGATGGGTTGGTGTGAAAGCAGTTGATACGCATGGCGGTATCAAGGATTTCCCATCCGTAATAGTCCACCAATTCTTGTAGCAAGGTTTCTAACTTAAGACCGTGTAATGGGTTGTTTTGTTGTAATTCAATTCTTTCTTCATCTGTCATCATAACAAGTTCCTAAGTATTCAACTCAACCTAGACAGGTTGGACAAGGTGGCTTGAGGGAGCGGGATTCTAACAGAGTAAACCAATCTTCCCTATATTTATCGACTTATAGGTAGCTAAATGAGACGCTATCTTTTGAAATGAAGCATACACACGCCAACTAATAGTTGGAAGTTGTGTATCTAGAATGACAAGGAGGGTTGATTGAAGACTACTATTCGGTTGGCGACAGAGGCTGATGCCGAGGGGATAAACCAAGTTTCAAGCTA
The DNA here is from genome assembly GCF_003026455.1 of Photobacterium rosenbergii. GTDB lineage: Bacteria > Pseudomonadota > Gammaproteobacteria > Enterobacterales > Vibrionaceae > Photobacterium > Photobacterium rosenbergii. Next base: position 1,424,531 of record NZ_PYMB01000001.1, on the reverse strand, counting down.
TCTAGGCTACTCTGAACTGTCAGATGACCAGGCTAAGGATAAGCTTTTTCAAATGTGCACGTCTACATCCGATGAAGTCTATGTCTGTGAGATGAGCGGCAACATTGCCGGGTGGCTGCATTTGTTTTATGCCCGACGATTAGCATCGGATGATTTCTATGAAATTGGTGGGCTTGTCGTTAACCCTGAGTTTCGCGGCAAAGGTATTGGTCGTGCTTTAGTTGCGCATGTTGTAGAAACACACAAGGGAAAGATCAGGGTTCGCTGTAATGAGAAAAGGCTAGAGTCCCATCAATTCTATGAGGCTGTCGGGTTTGTAAGGAATAAAGCCCAATGTGTATTTGAAGCCGGTTAGTAGCATGCATTGAAAGTGTTCAGGGAAAAATGAAGAAAAGGTTCAGGATGAGCGAAAAAGTACAAAATGCACTGGTGTGGGTTAAGGACATTTTTGATTCGCAGAAGGTGCAGTACCAGATAGTTGGCGGTTTAGCCGCGACGATTCATGGTGGGAGCCGCGAGGTGGCGGATATAGATCTGTATATTCGAAAAGCCGATGCCAACAAAATTCTACCGCAAGTGAAAAGCTATATATCGAAGCCCTTAACCCATTATGTTGAAGGTTCATGGGATTTGGAATATTTTCAATTGATATATAAAGGGCAGAAAATTGAAATCGGTTTGTCACCCGGAACCCGAATCAGGGCAACAGGGAAGGGGAACTGGGTTGAACTCAAAACGGATTTCTCCCAGTCTGTTGTTGGCACTTATCAAGGTGTTGAAGTGCCTACAATCCCAGTTGCCGAGTTGATTAGTTACAAGCGGGTGTTGGGCAGGGAGGTCGATCTGATTGATATCGAAGAACTGGCGGGTAGGTTAACCTCAAAAAACACTTAAACCATAGCTATTCGCTGCTGGTTGGTTATTGCAGAACGGACGCGTCAAGGGAAAGGAGTGATAGCATTGTTTGGAATAGAAAATCTTTGGCTGTTTGTAGTATCTGGCATTGTACTTAACATGCTCCCTGGGCCTGATTCTGTGCTTATTGCAGGGCGTGCGGCGAGCCAAGGTTTCAGGGCGGGTTCGGCAGCTGCGCTGGGTATTGGTACCGGAATATTTGTCCACATCGTCGCAGCGTCTTTGGGATTGTCGGCAATCTTATCAACGTCGGCAACAGCTTTCACTGTGGTAAAAGTTGTCGGTGGCCTGTATCTGATTTATATGGCGTTTTGCATGTACAAAGACAGCACGGTACAGGGCGAATCGACCACGAAGGTTTCCAAGCCAGTTGGACAGAAACAGACTTCGCTACTTAGCATTTATAGCCAAGGACTGATAACCAATGTGTTCAATCCCAAGGTTGCGCTATTTTTCCTTTCGTTTATGCCTCAATTTATATCAAGCACTAGCGACAACAAGGCCATCGCCTTTATGGTGCTCGGGCTAATTTTCAACTTTACCGGAATGATCTGGTGTCACTTTATTGCCTGGGTGTCAGCATCAATGAGCCGTAAGCTGTCAGCAAGCCAATCTGTCCGAAAGTGGTTTAGTCGGCTTGCTGCAAGCTTATTTGGTGTGTTCGGCGTGAAGTTGTTGATTTCCACCCAAGGCTAGGTTCTCGTTGTCCCAGAGCCCAGAATTTATGTCGCCATCGATAGCTTGTGCAGGCGGCTGGATTTATATGCCAGTCCAGAGCCGCACAATAAAATCAACCCGCCGATGCCAAGGAATATTGCGGCATCGCGCCACGTATCGGTAGACACCGCAATTAAGCTGACAAGTATGCCCAACACTGTCAACGCACGACCCATAAACATCCCGTTGGTATGATCTATTGGGCTTTGCTCCTCAATACTCATCGGTGTGGCCAAGCGGCGGCTGATTTCACTGGTGTCTTTCTTCACTCTTGATAGCCAAGGCGTCAGCATGAAGAAACCACCGGTAAAGATGACATGGGAGATAAAGGTCGCGGCTATTTTCAGGTCAACCTGCTCACGTGCTGTCAGTGAATAGTCAAACAAAGCGGCAAACCACTCGGCGTTAAAGCCAAAATGGACGATGAAGGAAACAACAAGGCCAACCAATATCGTTGCCCAGCCAGACCAACCCGGTGTGCGAAGGTTGAGTAGCGCCAAGAAGGACGGGATTGATAGTGGCATTTGAATCATGGCGGTGAACAGCATCATGATATCGAATAGGCTGTAGCCCTCAAGCCGGGAGAAAAACAGAGCCACGGTACAAGCCATTACGCCGGTTAGCAGTGTTGCCGATTTGCCCCATAGCATTTGCTGCCGGTCTGTCCCTTTCGGGTTGATCAAAGACAAGTAGATATTGTTCACCACGATGCCCGCATTGCGGTTGAGCGCCGTCGTCATTGGCGAAACGGTGGCTGCTAGCATGGCAACCATGACCAGCCCGAGAAGGCCGCTAGGCATATAGTGGTCGATGTAGTAGAGGTAGGCGGCATTATCAGCACCGGCTCCCAAATTTGGATAGCTGTCGATGAGGTTGATATCTAGCGAGGCAACAAACCAAGGGGGCGAGAACCATAGCAGGGGAGCAAACAAGAACAATACGCCAGCCAAAGTTGCTGCCCGGGTCGCTTCTTTTTCATTGCTGGTGATTAAAAAGCGGTAGCTGCTAAGGGCATTGTTGGTGTTGAGAGTCTGGCTCAAAAGCATTGCACCTATCCACAAGACGAAGATCTGCCAGGTGGCAATGCCTTCACCCATTATGGTATGGGATAACGACTCAACCGGCAGTGCCACGACTTCACTGGCCGCAGTGAAACCAACAATCATGGTAATGCTAATGAGCAGGACAAGTTGAATGACATTGGTTGCCGAGACTGTCCATACACCGCCAGAGACCGCGATGAAGGTGACCAGCAGGCTGATGCCGATGATAGTGATATCGATGCTTATCCCGAATGTTGCCGACAAGAAAGCCCCAAGTCCGTTAAGCCAAATGCCGGCACCGATCAGAGTGATAGGAAAGCTCAGCCAAGTAAACATCTGCTCTGAGGTTTTGTTAAAACGCAGTTTTATAACGTCCATTGCCGTATCGACACGTAAGCGGCGGTAACGCTTGGCAAAGTAGAGCGCTGAGATAAAGAAGCCGAGCGCATTACCCCAGAAAACAAACATAACACTGAGCCCGTCGGCGTAGGCTTTTGCTGCTGCACCGGTAAAAGTCCAAGCCGAAAACTGGGTCATGAAAGCCGTCGCGCCTGCCATCCACCAGGTCATTGCCCCACCGCCACTGATAAATCCGCTGGCATTGGTCGCCTTGTGCCGAAAAGCCTGAGTCACTTTGACAATGAAAACAAAGTATAGGGCGAGCATGGCCCAGTCGAGATATGTCACTGATATTACCTGCAGGAGCTAGGGGTTATTTGTGAAACGACATTTTAATTTTTTAAGAACTGTAATTCAAATTTCATTTGTAAGCTCATGCGTCGGTCGATATCACTCGGTGGTGGTTGAATTGCAATGATAAGCAGAGTTTCTGATGAGAATCGGTATTATTTTCGAAATGTTTTTACAAGCTATGAAAGTGCATGACGAAAGGAGATGATAAAAATTCTTCTCTTTTTAATCTTGGTAATCTTTTGTATGGAAGGCTTTTAGCGAAAGTTAATAGTGAGATTACATTCACATAATCTGACTTCATGGCTACAACGGTGCAGATAAATTGCTATTCTTCTCGAAAATTGTATAAACGTTTCGAATGGCAGTTGTTATAACAGAATCGCAGAGGTCTTCCAATGTCAGCCCACTCTCTTATCGAGACTTTTCAGTCTTTAAACCGCTATCTTCAGTCTCAGGTTATTGGCCAACCTGAATTGGTCAAGCAACTGCTGATTTCCCTGCTGGCTGATGGTCATATTTTGGTCGAAGGCCCGCCGGGATTGGCAAAAACGCGAGCGGTAAAAGTGCTGGCAGATTGTATTGAAGGCAGTTTCCAGCGGATGCAGTTTACCCCTGATCTGTTGCCTGCGGATTTGACCGGTACCGATATCTACCGCCCAGAGACGGGGACTTTCGATTTTCAGGAAGGGCCTATTTTCCATTCGTTGGTGCTGGCTGACGAAATCAACCGTGCTCCCGCCAAGGTGCAATCGGCGATGCTCGAGGCGATGGCTGAAAAGCAAATCACCGTGGGCAAGAAGACGTATGAACTGCCAGAGTTGTTCCTAGTGATGGCGACTCAAAACCCGATTGAACAAGAGGGAACCTATCCGTTGCCGGAAGCGCAGCTGGATCGATTTTTATTACAGCTTCAAGTCGAATACCCTGATAGCGAAAGCGAGTTGGCGATTCTGCGGCTCAATCGCGGAGAAGCGTTGGGCGTGAAAAACGAAGACGCCGTGACTCTTTCGCAGCAGAATATTTTTACGGCCCGACAGCAGGTGTTGGAGTTGTATATGGCCGAAGAAATAGAGCAGTACATCATTCGGCTGATCATGGCGACCCGGACACCAGAACGATACGACGACCAGTTGGCAGGATGGCTACAAATGGGCGTGAGTCCACGTGCAACACTGGCTTTGGACCGCTGTGCCCGTGCCCATGCGTGGCTGGCCGGACGCGATTTCGTGACGCCTGATGATGTAATGACAATGGCTTATCCGGTGTTGCGCCACCGATTGTTGCGTAGCTATGAAGCTCAGGCCGAGGGGATCAACAACGATTTCATTATCAAGCAGTTATTGACCTGGGTGACGAGCGCATGATCCTTCCTGCCCACAGTGATGGTATTCATTTGTCGCTGGCGGAACTGTTGCATTACCAAAAGCAGTCAGTGCGCTGGCTTCCTCCTGCACGTAGCATCTGGTCATATCTCAGTGGTCAGCATGACAGTGCCGGTAAAGGGCGAGGGATGGACTTTGCCGAGGTACGCCCTTACCAGAAAGGGGATGATATTCGCTCTATTGATTGGCGTATTACGGCCCGCACGGGGAAGCCCCACACCAAGCTATATAACGAAGAAAGGGAGTGTCCGGTGATGCTCGCGGTTGATTTGTCATCAACGATGCATTACGGCACCCGGTTGTTGTACAAGTCAGTCCAAGCAGCGCATATCGCCAGTTTGGTTTGCTGGTTGACGGTCGCGCAAAAAGACCGGGTCGGCGCAGTTGTTATAGGGACTAAGCCGGTCATAGATTGCCCGCCGACAGCACGCCAGCAGGGGCCGCTGCAAATCATCAATGCGATAAAAGGTGTACATGAAATGAGCCTAAAGGTGGCTCAAGAGCAGAATCCAGACACTTTTTTACAGGCAATGAACCAGTTACATCGCCTCTGCCCCAAAGGCAGTGAGCTTATTATTATCAGTGACTTCAACCAGCTATCAGCTTGTGCTGAAAAGCGGTTGAAGCAACTGGCCCAGCACAATACCTTGAGGCTGGTTCATGTTTTTGATCCTATCGAAAAGGGTGAAACCGCATTTAGGGGGCGTTGTTGGCTCGGCGATCATCAAAGGTCGTTGCCAATAAGCTTTGGCCGCAAGTCCACCCGGCAGTCTTTGCAAACGGATTTTGAGCGTCACCAGCAGCGACTTGCAACACTCTCTAATCAACTCCAAGCCCCTGTTTACCATGTATCAGCTGGCAAACCATTGATCGATCAACTTGGAGGGTTACGTGGATAGCGCATTGAATCTTGCTCCTTTAGAGCTACCCGCAGAGCCTGGGTGGTGGCCTCTGCCAGCATCGGCTTGGATGTTACTTGGCGGCTTAGTTTTGGTTGTACTTCTTTGGCTTGGTTATCGCCATTACCAAGGCAGGTTCAAGCGAAAAGCCCTGGGGCTTATCTCACAGTTGGAGGGCAAACCCGATTTACCGGCACTGGATAGTTTATTGCGTCGTATTGCCCTGACCTATTATCCCCGCAATCAAGTGGCAGGGCTTTCGGGCGAAGCATGGTTGGCTTGGCTTGATGAGCAGGCGGATAAACAGCAGGACACACGACTTAATGGAAAGGCCGATAGCTCGCAATTTATGCCCTTGAAAGAGAGTTGGTTATCCGTTCTGTATGGCAATAAGCCACTTGAGCAAGAGCAATGGCAGGCGTTTATTGCAGCCAGCCGCCACTGGGTATTGCACTTTAAAACGGAGGGGAAATGCTAGCGTTTGATTACCTTCCTGTCGCTTTGATGCTCCCGCTGCCGTGGGTTGTACGGCGCTTTGCCCGTGAAGTTCAACCAACTTCTGTGCTAAGGCTCGGGCGCCTTCCCAATGATCTCGATGACAGTATTCACAACAGTAAAGTGCCAATGGTACTGAGTGTCGCCGCTTGGCTATTTTTGCTATCGGCCTTAGCGCGTCCAGTTTGGCTTGGTGAGCCAATCAGTGTTCCGATGGAGCACAGGGACGTCATGCTGGTGGTTGATCTGTCGGGCTCGATGGATATCGAAGACATGAGTGGCGGGGGAGACGAAGCCATAAGTAGGATGTCGGCGATGAAAAGTGTTCTCGTGGATTTTGTTCGTCGGCGTGAAGGGGACAGGTTAGGGCTTGTGTTATTTGCCGATCACGGCTACCTCCATACACCGTTAACACTGGATATCCGCAACCTCGAGCAACAAATCGAACAGCTGACGTTGGGGCTGGTGGGTTACATGACTGCTATTGGCGAAGGCGTCGCTATTGCGACTAAGACCTTCATCGATAGCGAAGCGCCACAGCGGGTTATGATTTTATTGAGTGATGGTAGCAATACCATCGGCGCGGTAGAACCGATGGCAGCGGCAGAACTCGCCAAGGACAGCAATGTCACCATTTACAGTATTGGTCTCGGGGCTGAATCTATGATGGTTGAGAATGCCTTTGGCGAGTTGCACGAAACCAATCCGTCATGGGATCTGGATGAATCCTTGCTAACGGACATTGCCGAACTTACCGGTGGTCGGTACTTCAGGGCACGCAATAAGGATGAGCTTACCGAAGTGTACTCTCTCATCGATGGTTTGGAGCCAATCTCCGATACCGAGCAAACCTGGCAGCCGCGTGATGACCTCTACCCTTATCCCTTGTTTTGTACTTTGGTGCTCATGGTAATGCTGGCGCTCTATCGGAGGCGTTATGGTTAACTTCTTTACCCCACTGTGGTTGTTGGGGCTTTTGCTCGCACCAGCTTTTCTGTGGCTGAAATACCACCGCCAGCAACAGGGCCTTATCGCTCCGCATCTACAACAGGAACGCTTTTATTCCCGAAACCGTTTCAGTTGCTGGCTCACCCTTGCATGGTCGATTGTGATGGTTGCAATGGCAGGGCCGCATTGGCGGGAGCAAGACCGGCCCCATTCTGAGTTGGAGCGGGCGCGGGTAATAGTGATGGATATGTCACAGGCTATGTATGCTCAAGATATTGCTCCGAGCCGTTTTCAGCAGGCTTTCTACAAAGTGACTGACCTCATCAACCTAGTGGATGAGGGGTATACCGGTGTGGTGGCCTATTCGAATGCGGGATACACCATCAGTCCGTTGACTCATGACAACAATACGGTATTGACTCAGATAGAGCACCTGTCACCGGATGTGATGCCGTCCACGGGTAAAAATGCCGCTTCGGGGGTGGCAGAAGCTGTGACATTACTGGAACAGACCCAGTTCGGCTATGGTGATATTTTGCTGGTGACGTCAGGGATTAGCGATAGGGAAAAGGCAGATATCGCAGCATTGCTGGTGGATACCCCTTACTCACTATCTACCTATGCCATCAGCACCCCACAAGGGGCTCCGGTGGTTGACCAGAATGGCAAGCCGCGCCTTGACGATGATGGCCAGCCAGTAATATCCCGACTTGTACCTGAGAGACTCAGTGCGCTATCGGTTCAAACGGGCGGTATTTCGGTGACTTATCAGCATTCTCAACAAGATATTGAGCAACTATATCGATTCTTGGCAAAAATGCGCAGTATCGAAGATTTGAGCGAGCAGTCAGGCGGGCTTTCTAGCCAGTTCATCAACGATGGTTATTGGCTGTTATGGCCTTTAGCCGCAATGCTGTTGATGACGTTCAGGCGTGGGATGGTCTGGTCGGTTGGCTTGGTGATGTTGTTGCCAAGTTTTCCCTCAGAGGCTAGTGAAATCAGCCGGCTATGGAGTAATGCGGATCGGCAGGGCTACCAGCAATACCAACAGAAAAATTACCAAGAAGCAGCCAACTTGTTTGCAGATCCAGCTTGGCAAGGAACAGCTTTGTATGAAGCGGGGGATTACCAGGGCGCAATAGAGGCCTTCTCTCAAGTGACTGATAATAAGAGTGATTACAATCTTGGTAATGCGCTAGCCAAGGCTGGACGCTTGGAAGAGGCGCTCATCAAATATCGTGAAGTGATAGAAATCAATCCCGGGCATCAAGGCGCCATGTTTAACCTCAGCTTGGTTGAAGGGGCGTTGCAAGCGCTGGAAAACCAAGATCACGATAACCAGCAGCAAAGTGGCGAGGCTGGGGACGACGGCAATTCTGATGAAGAGGAGAGCGGTGATAGCGATGGTGACGAGGAACGTGACGACACGGGTTCTGATGACAATAGCGGTGGTGAGGATAACCTAGAGTCAGATCCCGACACGGAAAATGTGCCTGAGCAGCAAGGTGAAAGTGATAGTACCGGCAGCAGCGATTCACAGGGGAACCAATCAGAAAATCCCCAGTTTACCCCTGACAGTGGCGGTGATTTCCATCCTCCGCAGCAACAGTCCGGTGAATCGGGTGAATATGATGCCGATGAATTTACAGCCGGTGCGACCGATGTCGATTTCGGGACTCCGACCGAAGAAGATATAGAGGCGATTCGTCATCAACTGAGTGAACTTGGCGAAATGAATCCAGTCCTGAACCGCCTCACCCAAATTCAAGATGACCGCACGCTGCTGTTGAGAAACCTGCTGCTGTTGCAGGCTGAATTGAAAGAGCCTGCCGTACAAACCGAGATTGAGTGGTAACTGAAAATGATAAGAAGAATTTTAGTCTTGTTGTGTGGCTTAGTATTCGCCCCGCTGAGTGTTATGGCACCGCTTACTGCAACAGCCGGGAGTTTGGGAGAGGGCAGGCTTGATGACTTAATTGGTTTATCGGCTGAACTGGTGCGCGATACGGTCTATCCGGAAACCGAGGCGACCTACATTCTTCGGGTGGAGTCACGGGCAGATATTCATTTCTCTCGCGTGAACCCTCCTCGGGGGGAAGGGGTTAATGTTCGAAGGGGGAGCCAAGATCATGAGTATTATTTTGTAGGTAATGATGAGTTCAGGATCTCGACATACCGCTTTCTTATTTCGGCAAAACAAATTGGCGCAATTACCTTGGAAGGAGCGTCGTTAACCCATGTTGCGGTTAATGAAAATGGTGCCCGTCGCCGGGTGAGAAACCAGTCGAACGTCGTGACCCTCGAAAGCCGCCCAAAGCCTGAAAGTTATCAAGGGTATTGGCTGCCATCGCAGCAGGTAACCCTCGAGCAGCATTGGTCGACAGAGGCTTCAGCCTTACAGGTTGGTGGCTCTATCACCAGGACACTCAGTTTGTACATAGAAGGCAGAAACATTGACAATTTTCCCGAGCTAACTGTGGACTACCCTGAAAACATGAATGTTTACAGTGAACAGCCAAAGTTTATAGCGGTTGATGATGGGATGAAATTAACACTAAGGCAGGTTATCGTCCCTCGCGAGGAAGGGATGTTCGAAATACCGGGTTTGTCGATCCCGTGGTTTGACACCGTCCATAGCAAAAGCACCGTTGCCTCTGTAGAGGGATTGGCATTGAATATATTACCGAACGAAACGCAGACCTTGGCTATTGAGGGGTTGGAATCGGAAATGCCTGAACATAGCCATTGGCGGTATGCGACGTTGGTTATCTCTGTACTATGGTTGGTCACGTTACTGCGTCTTTATCAGGTCCATAAGCGCCTTCAAAGCCAACAAGTCCACCCAATGTCCAAACACTCAAGCAAAGAGTGTTGTCTGCATACTGCGCTTGAACAAGGTAACCATCAAGATGTTGTCCGGGCGTGGGGGAATGCAAATCCAGAAGTGAAGAGTGAGTGCGGCCGGTTGATGGATGCTTATTTTGCTGCATTTTACAGTACGTCACCAACAGATGGCAAAACGGAGCGAACTGCGGTGTTGACTCAACTAAAAGAAATGAAACGGGGAAGAAAAGCAAAGACTGACTTTGCGCCAATAGAGCCCTAGGGTAGATATAAGTAATAAAATGAGAGACTAAAGCAGCCCAGAATCGGCTGCTTTTTTTGTTTCGTTAAGCATGGGTTCAATATTGGTGAGTGGGTTTGCTAATCAATAAATAATAGCTTTAGTTATCCTTCATGAAATGCGCTTTTATTTAAGTAAAGCAGTGTAAATTATTTGTCTTTTGCGTGGTTAAAAATATCAACATTTAGTTGAAATACAAAGATTAGGGTTTGTCTATTTCGATTAATCTAGAGGTAACAATTCATCACTATATCGCTATTATCTTCTTATCCATATGATTTTAATCGTTTTAAATTTATGTTTGTGTCGAACTTGATTGCCTATTTCGATAGTTTTCAATTTTTTAAGTGTAATAATAAGATAAAATATTAGAAAAATTTTAAGAAGTTGGCTTTATCGATTCGTATCTCAAGCCTGAATTATAGCCATGATAAAGTCATGATATTGGTATATGTTATAGTTATTGATAAGCATAAATTTACCAGTCTTATCACGTTGTAAAATTATCTTGTCTTAGATTGACGCTAATTTAAAAAATGTTCTTTACCTGTTTATTGAAGCTTTATCATTGAGGAGTAGATGATGGGGATTAATAAGAAATTAATGACTGCGTGTCTTGTTATCATTCTTGCGGGATGCTCTTCCACTATCGCGCTGAAAAAGGGCGAAACCTGGGAGCAATTTGGTTACGATCTTGCCATGGGCGGTAGCAAGATGATTGAAACCTCTCGCCTTGAGTCGGTCGATGTAGCGGCCTATCAAAAAGGGTATGTCTCTGGCCTGAAAGCATTTTGTGAGCAAGATGGATATGATGTGGGCCTAAGTGGTGTGTTCTATCAGGGCACCTGTGATGAGCTGAACCCTAACTTTGCCGAGCAATATAATATTGGCTGGGTTGATTATGAAATCAACCAGCAAAATTATGACTGGGAGTTGGGGACTTACGAGCCGTCGATCGATAGTTACGACTACTAGTTCCCAATGACCGCCTCTCCCTTACCACAAAGCCTGCTGTGATTGTTTCAGCAGGCTTTTTCTATCGTACCTTCCCCGTCACCATTACCTCGTTGAATTTTTGCTTCCCCTTTTCCTGAACACCTTGCCGCAAAGTAAATGGGTATTGGGTCTCATTTTTCAACATATGCTGTTGTCGAAATGATTCGACTGAAATAGTATTCGCCGTAATGATTATGGATGTATATAGCGCTTAAATCCATGCTTTAAATTATTGGTATGTTTTTAATTTGCTGATTTTAAAGGTTTTGGTTGTTTTGGGGTGTTTTTCGAAACGATACGGCTTTGAGGCGGAGATTATCGTCCTTTCCGTAGCACAGGGCTTCCAGATAGATTTGATGATTTTTCGGGAATGGTATGAAAACAGTGATAAAGCCGACCTTGCTCGCGCTTAGTATGACAATGGGTGGTTATGTAATGGCAAGTTCAACCATGTTTAGTGACATGATCAATGTTGAGCGTACAGAATCTGCGTCAACGGCACATTGGCAAGATGACAAAGAGAAAATGGATGCCTTCATTGGCGGTTTGATTAACCAGATGACATTGAAGGAGAAAGTCGGGCAGTTGGATCTGCAAAGTGGCTTCCGCAATGTGACCGGTCCTTTTATCAATGAGTCCTACGAGCAGCAAATCAAAGACGGTCAGGTCGGGGCTATCTTCAATGCCTACGGGGCTGATTTCGGTCGCGAACTTCAGAAAATCGCGGTTGAAGAAACCCGTCTCGGTATTCCGTTGATTGTCGGTCACGACATCATCCATGGCCATAAGACCATCTTCCCGCAGTCAATTGGTGAAGCTGCCACATGGGATCTTGACGCTGTTAAACTCAGCGCCCGCGTTGCTGCAAAGGAAGCATCTGCTGATGGCATCATGTGGACATTCGCTCCGATGGCTGACTTAGTCCGTGACCCTCGCTGGGGCCGCGTGTCTGAAGCTGCCGGTGAGGATCCATTCCTATCAACAGCGATGGCAGTTGCCCGAGTCGAGGGCTTTCAGGGTGATGACCTGAGCCAAGAAGATACCATCATGGCGACAGCCAAACACTTTGTTGGCTACGGCCTGTCCCAGGCTGGTCGTGATTACCACACCACCGATGTGTCGGAGCACGAACTCTGGACGACGCAGATGCCTCCGTTCAAAGCCATGGTGGATGCCGGTGTTGCAACATTCATGACCTCATTCAATGACTTGAATGGTATTCCAGCCACAGGTAGCAAACGCCTGCTGACTGATATCCTGCGTGACCAATGGGGATTTGAAGGGTTTGTGGTAACTGACTACACCGCTATCAATGAACTGGTTCCCCACGGTTACGCCCGTGACGATAAGCATGCCGCAGAGATCGCGTTTAATGCCGGTGCCGATATGGACATGGTTGGTCAGCTGTATATCAACTATCTCGAAGAGCTTGTTGCCGAAGGCAAAGTGTCCGAAGAGAAAATTGATACTGCAGTTCGCCAAATCCTCGAGATGAAATGGCGTCTTGGCCTGTTCGAAGACCCATACCGCTACAATGATGAATCTCGCGCCAAGCGTGAAATCCTCAGCGTAGAAAATCAAAATGCAGCGCGCGATGTTGCCCGTAAGTCTTTCGTACTACTCAAAAATGACAACCAGACGTTACCGTTGAAAGACGATGAAATTAAGTCTATTGCCTTGATTGGACCGCTGGCGGACAGCAAGTTTGACATGATTGGCAACTGGGCAGCCGCAGGGGATCGCAAGTCGCATCCTGTGACAGTTTTGGAAGGGTTCAAGCACCGTTTCGGTAAAAACGTCAAGTTCAACTATGCCAAGGGTGCAAGCTACGAATACATCACTTCGCAACAAGAAATCGATGCCCTTCAGGGTATCGGCGTACCACGCATTACAGCCGATGACTCATCGCTAGAGAAAGAGATGAAGCGTGCAGTAGCAGCCGCGAAAAAGTCTGATGTGATTGTTATGGTCATGGGCGAAGAGCAACGTATGTCCGGTGAAGCATCAAGCCGCACTGAGTTGACCCTGCCGGGCAACCAGCAGCAGGTGATGGAAGAGTTGAAGAAGCTTGGCAAACCTATGGTGTTGGTAGTGATGAGCGGTCGTCCGAATGATTTGCGCTGGGCTGACGAGAATGTCGATGCCATCCTTCATGCCTGGTACCCGGGCACCATGGGCGGTATTGCTCTTGCCGATGTTATCTCCGGTGACTTCACACCATCAGGCAAGCTGCCGATGACCTTCCCGCGCTCTGTGGGCCAGGTGCCAATTTTCTACAACGAGAAGAATACCGGTCGCCCTTACTTTGCGGACAACCCGAACCAGCGCCAGGAGCATTACAAGTCTCGTTATGATGACTCTCCGAACACGCCTCTGTACGCGTTTGGCCATGGCCTGAGCTACACCCAGTTTGACTATGGCGATATCCGTCTGAGCAGCGAAGAGCTGGCAGTGGATGGTGAACTGACCGTCTCTGTCGATATTACCAACAGCGGTAACTACGCCGGTGAAGAAGTGGTTCAGCTATATACCCGCCAGCATGTCGGCTCTATCACCCGCCCGGTAAAAGAGCTTAAAGGCTTCCAGAAAGTGCATTTCGACAAAGGCGAGTCAAAAACGATTTCTTTCACTTTGACGCCGGCTGATCTTGCATTCTACCGCGCCGATATGAGCTGGGGCGTAGAAACCGGATCGTTTGACGTTTTCGTCGGAACTGCCTCGGACGACGTGAAAAAGGCAAGCTTCGAATTGGTTGAAAAATAATAAAAAGTTAGCCCGTCATTGGCGGGCTTTTGCGAAGGAATCATTTATGAAAAAAGCGCTGATTTCATGCTTGGTCGCAGGGGCATTCACCCAACCTTTGATCAATACTGCAGTAGCAGATGAGCAAAGTAGCGGGGCTAGCCAGGAGCGTCCGAATATCCTGTTCATCATGTCTGATGACCACGCCGTGCAAGCGCTGAGCGCTTATGGTCACCCTATTTCCAAATTGGCACCTACCCCAAATATTGACCGCATTGCTGCCAATGGGGCCCAGTTCCAGCACTCATATGTCACCAACTCCCTGTGCGGGCCGAGCCGCGCAGCGATGCTCACCGGTAAGTTTGGCCATGAGAATGGCTTTACCTACAACGGTCAGATCTTCGATGGCACCCAGTTTAACTGGCCTAACGCGCTGCAGGATGCCGGATATACCACCGCGATGATCGGTAAGTGGCATATCAACCGTATCCCCAATGGTTTTAACTTTGACCATTGGGAGATCCTCAATGATCAGGGTGAGTACTACAACCCGGATTTCATCACCGTTGACGGCGTGAAAATGGAGATGGGTTACACCACCGATTTGATCACTGATAAGACCCTTGAGTGGCTGGATGAAGGGCGGGATAAATCCAAACCTTTCGCATTGCTGATGCACCACAAGGCCCCGCACCGCAACTGGATGCCGGCTCCTCGTCATACCCAGCTATTTGAGAACGTTGAGTTTCCGCTGCCAGATAATTTCTATGATAATTACGATGGGCGCAAGGCGGCTAGCAAGCAGTCAATGACAATCGCTAACCATACCCAGGACGGCCACGATATCAAAATGACCGTCGCTGAAGGTGAGGGGGAGTGGCGCGAGGATATTTGGCCGCACTTGTTAGCGCGTTTGACCGATGAGCAACGTGCCGAGTGGGACAAAGCCTATCAGGCCCGCAATGACTACATGAATGCCAACGAAGCCTACTGGACAGAGAAGCAGATGGCGGAATGGAAGTACCAGCGATACATGCAAGATTATCTGGCGACCATTGTTGCGGTGGATGAAAGTGTGGGTGAGGTGCTGGATTACTTGGAGGAAAATGGACTAAGTGAAAACACCTTGGTGGTGTACACCTCTGATCAGGGCTTTTTCCTTGGCGAGCATGGCTTCTACGACAAGCGTTTTATGTATGAGGAGTCGTTCTCGACCCCGTTGGTAATGCAGCTTCCTGGCGTTATCAAACCGGGCACCGTCGTCGATGAGCTGGTGCAAAATATCGACTATGCCCCAACCTTTATGCAGCTAGCTGGTTTGCAGACCCCGAAAGATGTTCACGGTAAATCGCTTTTGCCACTTCTGGCCGGGCAGGGCGATGCGGGTTGGCGTGATGCGCTTTATTACCACTACTACGAGTATCCAGGCTTTCATGATGTTGCCCGTCACTATGGTGTATCTGATGGTCGGTACAAATTGATCCACTTCTACAACCCGGATGATCAGTGGGAGTTCTACGATCTGGAGGCGGACCCATCTGAAATGGTCAATGCAATTGATGACCCCCGCTACAAACAAGAAATAGGGCGCCTTATTCACCGTCTTGCCGAATTGCAGGATGAATATGGAGTCCCCCCATTGAAAGAATGGCGTGACGCACCGTTAGAGCGTCATCCAAACCCATCTTTGGAAGAGTTGTTCCCCCATAGCTTCAAATAATTCATATAGCCGGTAGCCGCAGGGTTACCGGTTTTGCCGTTTATATCCAAGCGTGAAGAAAGAGGAAAAGTGACGATGACAATAACGGTCACGAATAACTATAAAAAAATGTTTTCTGTCGGTTTGCTTGCCGCGTCTATTGCCGGTTGCGGCGGTGGCTCCGGTGGCAGTGATAGCAAGCCGGGTAATCCGCCACCTGATTCAGGTTGGCCGGAGCAAGATGTCTCCATCAGCACATGGTCATTCAATGGCGGAAGTGGCCAAAGTGTGGCCGCAGCAAAATTAGCTGGCAGTTATGCTGTTGCCGATCCTGCAGGTTTGAACATTGAAATCAGGGATGTCCGCCAAACGTTGAAACACCGCATTGAAGCTACCGATATCGTGGATTTGCTGCCTGACATGAACCTTAATCATGATACGGCACTGTGCGGAATGACTTTCACCCCTTCAGGGCGCTTTCTGTATTTGGCGGTATGTGACAGCGAAGGCGGCCAGAAGGATGATGCAATCCTAGCCTACAACACTAACACCGAAGCGTTGACCGTATTCCACCGCTTGCCGTTACAGGCAAAAGGCGAGGGGAATGTGGCGCGCGTCGGTATGAACTATTTTTCATCGACCTTGTTTGTCGGCGGTGATTCGGCAGTATATCGCATAGAAGCGGATCGCAATGCAGCCTATGAAGTTGAAAATGATGGCCGTCAGCTTGCCGTGGACAAGGTATCGGTAACGGATACAGTCCAGGATATCGCCCTTGATATAGAAGCGGGGAATCTATTTCTTCAAACCCCTAACAGCATCTATAAATTGCCGCACAATAGTCGTTCGGTCCAGCGTGTATACCAGCAAGAGAATTTGACGGGTGTCGCATTCAGTCGGGTTTTCGGTAATGAAGAGGCGGCTGGCCTTTACATCAGCATGGACCATGACGGCAAAACCGGTCTGCTGTTCTCGTCCAAAGACAAAGTACGCAGCAGTGGCCAGTTATCACCGGTTCAGTACATGCTCTCAGATACACCGTGGCATGATTTCGCTCTGACCGCAGAAGGTCAGCTATTGTTTGCTGATGATAGTGCTTTCATGCTCAGCGATGATAAAGATAAGCGGATGGATTTTGACCAGTGGACGCGCGATGAGCTGGCCCAGTATGTCAAGGCCATCAAGGGCCTGACAGCGTCAAGTATGTCGGGCAATTCGGCTTCGCCGGAAGGTTTCCTTCACCGCAAGCTTGAGCACACCAATCCTAATACCACGCCTATCGCCGACAATGTAGGCTGGGCCCTGTATTTGCTGATGGTGGCTGACCAGGTGGAGTATGACCCTGAAATTGAGCACTATGTCGAACTCTTGATTAAACGCCACGCGGGCCTGCATGAAGACGGTAAGGGTGGGGTAAAAAGTATTGATGGCCATTTTGTCCGTAACTACAACAGCGACGGGTCTATTAACGCCAGCAATCCGCAATACCAAGTCTATATCAGCATGAAATTCCTGCCTGCTGCCATCAAGGCGGCAGAGATGTACCCAGACAACCAGAACATTGTCAGCTATGCCAAATACCTACAACAGGTGTTCCAGCGCTCCGGGGATGTGGTGCGGGCAGAGCAACGGATAACCTGGGATTCAGATGACTTTGGCCCTGTTCGATTAAATCGCCTAATGTCCAACGAGACTTGGTTGTATGGGGATATCGCTGCAGCCCAGGACCCGATTGCGACCCGCAATTACGGCAAGTTTACCTATGAAAGGGAAAACTTCCTCTATGACTACGAACTGCTGGATCAGCCGGTGATTAAATCATCCCATTCGGCATTTATTATCATGGGGGGACCGCTTATTTTGGACCACCACTTCAACGGTAAGTCGTGGGCGGAACAAAATAATAACTATTATGCGCTGACCCAGTCGGAAACCGATGAACTTGGCTTTAATTATTTTGCCGGTTTCTCAGCAGGACATAGCCCTAATTCAAACGGTAACTATTATAACGACGGCCCGACCGATCACCCGGATGATTTTATCCACTTCCCGGCGGTAAGCGGTTTTGGTCAGTTAGGCAAAACTGAAGCGGTTGTTGGCGCCTACATGGCCTACCGAGATGGTCGTCGCCAGACAATGATCAGTGCCGGCGATGAAGATGCTCGTCTATTAATGCGTTGGTCGGCCAACATGCCTAACTACGACAAAATGAGCGTCGGGATTGCCGATTTCTGGTACGGCGCAATTGGGCTGGCGGAAACTATCCAGCCGGGCGTGGTGCAGCAATTCAGAAATACCTTCTACCGTCCTGAAGTCCAGATTGGTTTTACCCCCCAAGGTAGCCAGCAGGTGCTGTACTCAACCATGACACCAAGATTGGTCACCGGGATGCGTGCCGACGGTACCAAGCAAGAGTTCGGCTATCATCGCTCACCTTTTGTCGTGCCAACCGGGGAGGTTTTTGTTGATATTGACGTAGAAGATCCACAAGGAGACTGGGTAGAACTGGATGATATCGTCGGTATCCACAATATTACTGCGCCATTGGCAGGACGTGACGTCATATTCAAAAACCCGAATTTCGAACAGGGTATTGAAGGGTGGCAAGTGACAGAAGGAAACGTCAACGAAAATGGTGGTATGCATGGTAACGGCATAACCCTAGAAGGCCAGTCAGGTATAACCCAAGCGGTACATTTACCTCATGGCCTCGAAGGCAGTGAGTACACTGTATCAGCGCTTATCGAACCTATGTCAACACCGGGAGACGCGAGGATTCGTCTAAGCTGGTCAAATACGGGTGAGCTTAAAGATGCATACGGTGCTGTTGAGAGTGATAAAGTGTATGCGGCTTGGGACCCGACTGTCATGAGTGTTCATACCCAACAACCAGCAGGGGCGACGCATTTACATATAGAGTACCTGACAAATAGGGAAGGCTCCTTTGTCTTTGGTAATACGGCACTGCAATCTTTTGGCGCACTGCATCCTGATGAAAATGATGATTTGGGAGAAAGTAAGCCTATTGAATTTAATTTAAGTGGTGGCAATACAAGTTGGCAAAGTGTTGAACGGAGAATCGATATTGCAAATGATCCTGAGGGAATGCGGTATTTGGTTAGTTTCAAAGTGGGTGATGATCGTAAACTGACGGGTGCTAAATTCGAAGTGAAGTTCGATATCGAGAACCCACAGACCCCGCCGAACTCAAGTGCGAACCCTACGGGTGATTGGCGAGATGTTGGCTTTATTGATGATGATACGCCAGAGGAAGTAACCGTTACAGCTCGCAAGCGACCTGGAGAAACGGCACTAACCTTGGTGCTCCGCATGAAGCAAAACGAAGGCTACACCGGGACTAACTACGTAACGTTGGATGATGTGCGGGTGTACCAGCAGAAGTTGCTTGATGACAACTACTGTAACCACAGTTCACAGTGCTACTAAGCAACTAACAGTTAGCGAATAATTGATCTAATTGTAAAGCCCAACTGCAACGCAGTTGGGCTTTTTTGTGGGTGCCATACTATCTATATAACCACCGTTTGCACCAGAAATGGTTTACGTTAGATAAAACGTTTCGAAATGAGTGAAAAATATGCAGTGTTATTTCAATAATATCAGGGTCAGAAAGTTAGACTCATATCAAAGTTTTGACTAATAATAACCGGAATAGCAGCAACATAGTGCGTATTTATCACTGTGTATTTGCCTGTTTACTAAGTAGTATTATGATGCGTGCTGGGTTTAAGGTGTTGAAATTAAATGGTTTTAATGGGGTTTGATAACGGTTTACTTTCTGGCTGACAAAAAAGTGTGACCCATGTACCTGATTTGCGACCTTTTGTTGACAGTAAATAGGGCATTACTTACTATCTGTAGAAACGTTTCAACACAAACAATTTTCTACGAAGAGTACGGTTATGGCCCAGGTCAAGCTGCAAAACATAAACAAAATTTATAAGAATGGTTATCACGCTGTTCATGATTTTTGTCTGGACATCAAGGATGGTGAGTTCATGGTGCTGGTTGGTCCTTCGGGCTGTGCCAAATCAACCACACTGCGAATGATTGCCGGGCTTGAAAGCATCACCAGCGGTGATCTTCATATCGGTGATAAGCATTGCAACTCAGTCCTGCCGAAAGATCGTGGTATTGCCATGGTGTTCCAGAACTACGCACTGTATCCACATATGACTGTGCGCCAGAATCTGGCTTTTGGTTTGGAAACTCGCAAGAAGTCGA
Organism: Photobacterium rosenbergii; assembly: GCF_003026455.1. Lineage (GTDB taxonomy): Bacteria > Pseudomonadota > Gammaproteobacteria > Enterobacterales > Vibrionaceae > Photobacterium > Photobacterium rosenbergii. The sequence continues at coordinate 1,404,633 of NZ_PYMB01000001.1, read as the reverse complement.
AAGAAGAAATTCATCGCCGGGTGACAGAAGCGGCAGAATTGCTTGAAATCACAGAACTACTTGACCGCAAACCAGGCCAAATGTCTGGTGGTCAGTGTCAGCGTGTTGCTTTGGGCCGTGCCATGGTTCGTAAGCCAGAAGTCTTCTTGTTCGACGAACCTCTTTCGAACCTAGATGCGAAATTGCGTGTTTCGATGCGTATGCGTATTTCCCGTTTGCATGACGAACTCAAGCAGAGTGGCAAACCTGCAACCATGATTTATGTCACCCATGATCAGGTTGAAGCATTGACCATGGGCGACCGCATCTGTGTGCTAAACCGTGGTGCAATTATGCAGGTTGATACGCCAATGAACCTGTACCACAAACCAGTGAATAAGTTTGTCGCTGAATTTATCGGTTCACCGACCATGAATATGCTGGAAGGCAAACTGATTAAAACCGAATCCAATAAAATGGCGGTTGAAGTTGATGGTCATTTATTCGAATTGCCAGAAGCGAAGCAAGCCCGAGCTGAACAATATAACGGCCACGAAGTATTTTTAGGTTTGCGACCAGAGCATATTAATATCGGTGAAGCTAACAACATCTGCGAAGCCAAAATTACAGAAGTGGAAGAAATGGGTTCTGAATCTTTTGTTTATCTTAACTTTGCGGGTAAGCAGTTGATTTGTAAATATGTAAACCCAGATATCGCATTGTGCAAACAAAGCATGCATCAAATTTCTTTCAATATGGATAAGTGCCATATTTTCGATAGAAGCACCGAAGAAAATATTTTTATTCCGACAGAATAACAGACAGTTTTAAATTTATATTATAGGTATTTTAATTTCATGATTCACACTATTTCTGACTCAAGCCATGTAGTCTCAAATGGCTTACTAAACCTAGAATTTACTGAGCATAATGTTCTGAAGAATATTAAATCTGGCAATGTAATGGTAAACCTTTACGAGCCGAGTGAATTCGAAGGTGCTTTGTCAAATGTATATATTCGAGTGAAGAGCGATGCTGGCATTTCATTTATGCCGCTAATGCACCTTAACCACAATATGCGCACTTTCCGCACTGAAGCAGGTCTTGTTGGCTGGGAAACCACCACAGAAGCTTTCCGTGCAACAGTTGTTATTAGCCTGGACGCTCAGTCTGAAAAAGTATTCTTCACGACCCAGATCGAAAACTTGCAGCAAGACGCGCTGAAATATGACTTGGTATTTGGTCAGGATCTTGCTCTTGCTGATGAAGGCGGCGTAAAAAGCAATGAATGCTATGTTAGCCAATACCTTGACCATCAGGTATTTAACCTAGAACACACGGGTTATGTCATCTGTTCGCGCCAGAACCTACCGCAATCTACGGGCAATCCTTGTTCCCAGATCGGTTCACTGACTGATTCAATTGTTGGTTACTCAACGGATGGTTATCAGTTCTTCGGTAAAAACTACCGCTTTGAGCCAACACCTGTTGTACTTTCTGAGCCGACACTAGCAAACGAAAAACTTCAGTTTGAAATGGGTTATGTCGCGTTGCAAACCGCTGACATTACTCTAGCTCCGGCGCAGCAGTCCCAGTCTGTATTCTATATTTCATTCGCGACTAACCTTGAAGGTTCGAATGTTGATAAAGCTGGTGATCTTGACGCTATCAAAGCAGCATATTCAGCCCCTGCAATGGCCGCGGCGACAGAGCAAACATTGCCTTCATTCTTCTTAAATGGCTATAACGTTCTTGTTGGTGACGAGCTTAGCGCAGAAGAAATCAAACACTTCTTCGGTGAAGAGCGCCGCTTCGCAGAAGAGCAAGACGGCAAGCTATTGTCTTTCTTCTACGGCAAGCAAAAAGGCGAGAGCCGTTATGTGACACTGCCTGCTAAAGAACGTGTTCTTGAGCGTTCTACCGGTCACATGGTTTCTTCTGGTAACTGCCAAGACTTCCAAAACGCAGTGATGAGCTCGACCCATGGCATGTATGGGGTGTTCAACTCTCACGTCGTTATTGGCAATACGTCTTTCAACAAGTTGTTGGGTGTAGATCGTACGTCTCTTAACCTATTCAAGTACAGCGGTCAGCGTATTTGGGTCAAGGAAGGCGAAGACTTCCGTATCCTTTCAATGCCATCAGCTTACGAAACAGGCCTTAACTTCTCACGCTGGGTGTACAAGTACCAGCAAGGCTATATCGTTGTAACCAGCTTCAGTGCACAGGATACTTCTTCAATCCAGCTAGACATCGAAACCGTTAATCTATCAGATGCGCTTGAAGTCATTGTGACCAACCAAATGGTAATGGGTAACAATGAAAATGATGCCACTGTCGTTGTTGAGCACAAAGATGAGTACATGACAGTTGCCGGCGATTTCGAACTGATGAACTCGGTTCACCCAGAGCTAGCTTATGCGATTCGCCCTGATGCTTCACTGGCGGAAGTGTCGCTTGTAAAAGCTGACGACAGCGTTCGTTACGTACTGTTCCAAGGCAAGGTACAAGACAAGGCAAGCCTGACGATTCAAGGTGCACTGAGCGCTGACCAACTGACGGCTCCGCAAGCGTTGGACTTTGCTGCTGAAATTGAAAAATACCAAGCTTCACAGCACGCACTGATCAATAACTTCCACATTGATTTCGAGAACGACAGCTACAACGCACAGAAGCTGAATGACACGATGCAGTGGTTTACCCACAACGCATTGGTGCACTACAGCACGCCGCATGGCCTTGAGCAATACTCGGGTGCGGCATGGGGTACGCGTGATGTTTCCCAGGGCCCATTCGAATTCTTTATGTCGATGCAGCGCTATGACCGTGTGGTTGACCTACTAAAAACCATTTACAGCCACCAACATATCGAAACCGGTACCTGGCCACAGTGGTTCATGTTCGACAAGTACGCCAAGATCCAGCAGGAAGACTGCCACGGTGACATCGTTGTTTGGCCGTTGAAAGCCATCGCTGACTACATCACGGCTACAGGCGATCTGGATGTACTGAACATCGAAGTCCCATACACCAGTATCGAAGACGGCTTTGCCTTCACAACGGAAACTTACACCCTGTTTGCCCACGTTGAGCGTCAGGTTAAGCACATTATCGACAACCTGATCCCTGGCACATCGCTATCATGCTACGGTGACGGCGACTGGGATGATACCCTGCAGCCGGCCAATCAGGCCCTGCGTGAAAACATGGTGAGTGGCTGGACAATCCCGCTAACACTACAAGCGCTGAAGACGTTGAGCGCTGCGCTGGAAGGTAACCCTGATTTCGCCGTTTTTGTCCATAAGATCAATAAACTGGCTATCGAAATGGAAGAGGATTACAACAACCTGTTGATCAAAGACGGTGTTATTGCCGGCTTTATCCACCTTCCGAACAAAGACGTCGATCAGGTTGAGTACCTACTTCACCCTTCAGACAAGAAAACAGGCATCAAGTACCGCCTGCTGCCGGCATCACGCTCTATCATCTCTGAAACGTTCGACAAAGAGATGGCAGACAAGCACATGGCCATTATCGAAGATAACCTGGTTCACCCTGATGGCGTGCGTCTGATGGAGAAAATGGCGAAATACCAGGGCGGTAAGCAGAGCTACTTCAAGCGTGCCGAACTGGCTGCAAACCTTGGCCGTGAAGTGGGTCTTCAATACTGTCACGCCCACATTCGTTTCATCGAAGCACTGTGTAAGATGGGTAAAGCGGATGAAGTCGCGCAGAACCTGTACAAGATTGTCCCTGTGGGCATTCAGAAGGCCGTACCGAACGCAGAAGTGCGTCAGTCTAACGCTTACTTCTCAAGCTCTGACGGTAAGTTCAATGACCGTTACGAAGCGTACCGTGATTTCGACAAGCTGAAGAAAGGCGAAGTTGCAGTGAAAGGCGGCTGGCGTATCTACTCAAGCGGCCCGGGTATCTACATCAACCAGGTGATCAGTAACGTACTGGGTATTCGTTTCGATAACGAGTCTTTGGTATTGGACCCTGTGATTGCCAAGCAAATGGGTAAAGTGACACTGGACTTCACGCTATACGGCAAGCCATGCCGTTTGGTGATTAACCCAGAGCAGGGCACTTACACACCGAAGCGCATTGAGCTAAACGGTGAGGAGCTTGCTATTTCGCTAATGCCAAATGCCTACCGTACCGGTGGTGCGCTAATCGAGAAGCAAGTCGTCGCTGAAATGCTGCAAGATACGCAGAACGAACTGGCTATCTGGCTATAGCCGTAGGGCCTGACACCCCGGTTTCCGGGGTGTCAACCTAATCATCTGTCGTATTATGTGTTGTGCGTCAATGTTACTCACTTTCGATTTGTAGAAACGTTTTACATGATCCGTTATAATTTAGGTTGATAACTAGCTACAATACAAAAAATTATATTTTTAGTACGCAAGGCTGCAACTAATTACGGTTTAAGTGAGAGGAATAAGGTTTAGCTAATGAGGCCTACAATCAAAGATGTCGCTAGAGAAGCGAAAGTATCTATTTCGACAGTGTCTTACGCGATTAACAACAGTGATCGTATCAGCGAGAAAACTCGCAACCATGTACTCGAAGTCGCCAAGAAGCTGAACTACTCGGCAAACAGCAATGCTAAGCGCTTAAGACAAAAGAATGTGGGTGCCATTGGTATCTTCTTTAACTCTTGGTTCGGTCCTATCTATAGCGAATTAGTCCAGGGTATCGAGCGCAAAGTACATGAAATGGGTTACGACTTAATTGCATGTAGCCTGTTTGGTGGTGCGGAATCAACTGCACACCGCTACTTAAAAGATCAGATGATTGACGGTGCTATTATCCTGAGCAATGCGTTTGATGATGACTTCCTTAAAACAGTGGCTTCCAAGGACTTGCCGATTGTCGCGCTAGACCGTGAAGTGAAAGCAGAGCATATCTACAACATCTTGATTGATAACTTCGGTGGCGCATTCGGTGCAACCAAACAACTTATTTCAAGTGGTTGTAAGCAAGTTCATTACTTCTGTGGCCCGGATGACTCATACGACAACCAGAAGCGCCTGGAAGGCTACATTGCCGCGCTTGGCTTCTACAATGTCAAATTTGATAACAACTTAATTATTAAATCTGATTTCACTGAAGAAGACGCATATTTGAAAATGAAGGAAATTATTGACCAAGGTGATGCACCGAAAGCAATATTTTCTGCAAACGATGAAATGGCTCTCGGTATTATCCGAGCTGCAAATGAAAACGGTATTAAAATTCCAGAGCAATTAAAGCTAATTGGTTTTGATAATATCAGAGAATCTGAAAGAACGACACCGGCATTAAGTACTGTTACTCACCATAAGTATGAAATGGGTGTTAAAGCTGTTGAAGTGCTATTTAGCGCAATGAACAGCGAAGAAGAAATCGAACAAGTAACAATTCTACCGACTCAAATTGTTGAACGAGAAACCGTGTAGTTTTAAATATTTGATTTATTCTTTCTTTTAGGTCCAAAAAACATATCTAATAATTGGTTGCCATGAAATATTCATGGCAACAGCCATGTTTTGTGATTTGGGGCGATTTTATATAGCCTTATAAGGATAGCGAAATGAAATACAAGTGGCTTACAGTTCTCTTAGTTGCCATGGCAAGTTCTGTTTGTGCCAAAGAAAGAATAGAGTTTATGGTGTCATCGGGTGACCAGATGGCATTTGTAAACGAAGTCATTAAACCCGAATATGAAAAGCGTTATCCTGATGTTGAATTAATTCTAACTAACGACGGCAACCTTGAAACGCGTATGGCAGCGGGTGATTACCCGAATGTATATGCTGGCATTTTTGGTTACATGGTACCAAGGTACGCCAAGTTAGGACGCCTGATGTATCTTGATGATTTCGAAGGCTTCGATGAAATGACAGATCGCATCGAACCACAGTTTATGGAAAAGCACTTCGGTCGCCAGTATTACATCCCGTGGCACGCTACCACGCAAATGATGATTTACAACAAGGACCTATTCCGCGAAGCCGGACTTGACCCAGAGCTTCCGCCTCAGACCTGGGATGAGCTGTTAGTTGCAGCAGAAAAAATCAATAACTTGCCAGCACGCTCAAATGGTAGCAGAGTTCATGGTGTTGCCCTGTGGAATGATGCGCTAGCAAGTGGTGGCTGGTACTGGAATATGCTGTCACCAATGTACTACAACTTTAATGACGGTGAATACCAGTTACTCAATCGCTACGGTACCCATCCGGTATTCGACAAAGAAGAAGCGGGTATGGTGCCATTCCTCGAGACGATGAGGAAGCTTCAGCAGTTTGCTCCGTTGACCATGGAACAGAACTTCTTTTCCCGCACTATTGGTATCTGGCCGCAGTACGGCATTGCCTGGCGTGCCAACCTCCAGGACGCAGCAGGTAAACCAATGGTCATTGGAGAAGATGTCGGTATTGCCCCAATCCCGGTTCGTGAAAAAGGTGATACGCACTACTCCAACCTTGATGGCCGTGCCTTGATGGTATTTAAGAATACCCGCCATATCGAAGAACGCAGCTGGCAGCTTATCGAGCTGTTGATGGAAGATGATTTCAACCTCAAGGCGAATATGGCGCTGCAGAACTTGCCGACCCTGGCATCATTGCAGGAGCATCCATATTTCCAAACAGAAGATATCAAACCGTTTGTTGACCAGCTACAGCATGTCGTGATGAACGAGTCCAATGCAGCAGTATCGGAAGTATCGAGCATCATCCTGAATTATTATTCGCAGTCAGTTGTTATGAACAGGCTAACACCAGAAGAAGCAGTTAGCGCAGCAACAGAAGACGTTAAGAAAATAATGCACCGGTAACGGTTAACTCTATTGTGAATTCGGCTGCAGACCTTTCTGCAGCCAACCAAAGATTTTAATTTTTTAAATGGAATAAAACCATGAACATAAAACGTTACTGGGTGCCATACCTGTTTATGTTGCCGTGGGTAGCATATTTCATAATATTTATGCTGTACCCGTTCTTCTTGTCATTACAAAATAGTTTTCTAGATATAAATATTCTTAACCCTGAAAATACCCGCTTTGTTGGTTTAGGCAACTGGGTTAATTCAGCAACAGATTATAAATTTTGGAAATCTCTTTTTAATGTTTTTTTCAATCAGATAATTTTCATCACATTAAGTTTCGTCTGTGCAATGGGTGCAGCCCTAATGCTGAACGAAATTACTTTCTTGTCGAGCCTATTTAGAACCGTCCTTTTCATTCCAGTTGTGACATCAATCACGGTTGCAATGATTATTTTTGATTTTGTTGCAGGCCCGAATGGTCCAATCCAGTCATTGATGATGGATTGGAATGTGCTGAGTTCGCCAATCTTCTGGAAATTCGAAAAATGGCTACCTATGCCGGTGATCGCGGTATTCAGTGCCTGGAAGTGGTTCGGTGTCCAGATGATTATTTTCCTTGGTGGTATTGCCAGTATTAACCGTTCATTGCTTGAAGCGGCAGATATTGATGGCGCGACCTGGTGGCGCAAGATCACCAAGATTATCTTGCCGCTGATCAAACCGCAGATTGTCTTTGTTATGACCATCAACGTGATTAACGGTTTGCAGATGTTTACCGAAGTATTCATGAACTTCGATTTGCAGGGTGGCCCTCATAACTCGGCACTAACGCCAGTACTTCACTTGTACCAGACTGGTTTCGAACAGATGAAGATGGGCGAAGCGTCAACCATTGGTCTTCTGCTGGCGATTGTAATTTTCGTGTTGACCATGCTTCAGTTGAAATTGACTAAGGGTAAGGACTAACCATGAATAATTCCAATAAAGGTAAGCTGCTCATTTATATCGGCTTGTTAGCTGCCAGCTTGATCGTGCTATACCCGTTCTTCTTTATGATCATCAACTCGTTCAAGTCGGGCTCAGAGATCATGCACTCGCCGAATGCTTTGCCGACCTCATGGTCAGCCAAGGGTTATATCGAGGTGTTTGATAGCGTTAATCTATGGCGCATCTTCTTCAACACGATTTTTGTCTCGGTATCGGTGATGGTGCTGAACTGCCTGTTGTCTGCCATGGTCGCCTTTGCGATTGCCAAAACAAAAATGCCTGGCCGCCAGGTATGGCTTCGCTTGATTCTGTCATCAATGATGGTACCGGCGATTTTGTTCACCATCCCTGTGTATATGATGATGTATGACTGGGGATGGGTGAATACCTATCGCGTGTTGATCATCCCGGGGGCGATCAGTGCTTATAACATCTTCTTGTTGTACCAGTTTATGACCCAGGTTGATGAAGCCTACCTTGAGGCAGCACGTATCGATGGTGCCAGTGAGATGCGCATTTTCTTCAAGGTCGTATTGCCAATGATGCGCCCTGCGATGGCGACGGTCGGTATCCTGACCTTCATGGGGGCGTGGAACGATTTCATGGGGCCACTACTTTATATCCGTGACGATTCAATGCTGACCCTTCAGTTAGCACTGTTTAAGTTCCAGCAAGATATCCCAGCCGGCAACCTCGAACAGGTCTGGGCGATGACGACCATGATTGCCGTACCCGTTGTGTTTGTATTCTTCTTTATGCAGAAGAACTTCATCAAGGCGTTCACTGGGGTGGGGGTTAAGTAATGAATGTATCTCAGCTTAAAAAAATTGTTCTCCTATTCTCGGTAGTTCTAGTGGCTTACTGGGCCGCATGGGGCAAGGCGTATTTCTTGTCCAAAAGTTATTTCGACTATGCGGTAGAGCAAGAAACCGCGGGTAATTACATCATTGCGCTTAAAGGGATGAACAAGCTGGAATTACGTATCGACGAGCAATACCTCGGTGGCTACCAGCAAGTTATCGAATCTTGGGAGCATGCGCTGTTCGGCATCCGCCCCGCTTTCTATGAGGAAGCATTGGTTGCGCCCGGCCGATTAATCCCGCAATTTGCCGATGAAGATCTTCAATCGTTTATCGATATTTATGTTCAGCTCGATAGCAAATACGTACCGGAAGTCGCTTATGCGCAACTTCAACGGGCACGACAGGCTGGTAATGGCGAGTTGGCGGCAGAGATGGAAGATTTCCTTACCCAAGCATTCCCTTACTTTGATTTTGAATAAATCATTTTTCACCTTGTTGCCGCCCTGTTGGGGCGGCTTTTTTTCGATGATCTCTGCAGAGATGAATTCGCACCAATAGATTTCGGAGTATTGTATGGATTTCCCATATAAGAACAGCACTTTACCTGTTGAAGATAGAGTCGAAGACTTGTTGTCACGAATGACAGTGGCAGAAAAAATTGGCCAGTTGTGCCAATCCCCGATGCTGGAATACAACATCAATCGCGAGACTTACCTTGAGCATATCCGCCAAGGGCACTGGGGCTCTCGCATTTTAGCTGACACGGCATGGGCCGGAAACGCGCCGGGTGAAACGGTAAGCCCTGCCCAGCTCAATGAAATCCAACGCGCTGCTGTTGAAGGAAGCCGTCTTGGTATCCCGCTTATCATAGCCCGTGACGTGATTTATGGTCAGCAAACGGTATTGCCTATTCCGTTGGCACAGGCGGCATCATGGAACCCTGAGCAAGTTCAGAGCGCTTATCGCTGTATTGCCAAAGAAGCGGCGTCACTGGGGATCCACTGGACGTTTGCACCCATGCTCGATATTGTTCGCGACCCACGCTGGGGCCGAGTTATCGAAAGTAGCGGTGAAGATCCATACTTAACCAGCCAATTTGCCAAAGCCGTGGTAAAAGGCTTCCAAGGTGATTCGCCTGCAGATGAAGATTCGCTGGTGGCTTGTGCTAAACATTTCGTCGGCTACGGTGCTTCAGAGGGTGGCCGAGATTATGACACCACCGAGATCTCCGACAATTCACTGCACAACGTTTACCTGCCACCGTTTGCCGCTGCCGTTGAAGCCGGTGTTGAAACGGTTATGTCTGGTTTCAATGACTTGGGTGGTACGCCAGTTTCAGGCAGCCAATCACTGATCAATGGCTGGCTCAAATCAGAGCAGCAATTTGATGGCATGGTGATCAGTGACTGGGGCTCTATTTCTGATCTTGCCTATTTCGGTGTTGCTAAAGGTGCCGAGGGTGCTGCTGCAGAGGCGCTGAAAGCCGGTGTCGATATGGCGATGACCAATGAAGCCTATGAAGACCACCTAGAGGCACTGCTGGAAAAAGAAGCCATTGATATCACCCATATCGATGAGGCAACCCGCCGGGTACTTCGTACCAAGTTCAAGGCTGGATTGTTTGAGCGTCCTTATGTCGATGAGTACAAGCATAAGAGTGTTATGCGCCACCCAGAGCACCTTGCACAGGCCCTGACTGTTGCCGAGCAAAGTATGGTGCTATTGAAAAACAACCATGATGTGCTGCCAATCGAAGCTAAGCCGATGACTATCGCGGTGATCGGCCCACACGCTCACTCTAAGCGCCAGCATTTGGGCTCTTGGTGCTTGGACGGCCGTGCCGAGGATGTGACGAGCATTTATGAAGGTATCAAGGCGTGGACGGCTAAGATCGACTGCACCATTGAATTGCTGACTGAAGAGGCGGCATTCACGGATGAAATGGTTGAATGTGCCCACCGTGCCGATCTTGTGATCCTGTGTACCGGCGAAAGCCACCGCCGCACCGGTGAAGCTCGCAATGTTGCCGAGCTGACGTTACCTGCTGGCCAGGAAGAGCTGATCCGTGCTATCGGTGAAGTTGGTAAACCTTTAGTTGTGGTGCAATGTACCGGTCGTCCGGTTCCGTCCGCAGCAACAGAGCAGTTTGCCGATGCGCTTCTGTACGCATGGCAATCCGGTACTGAAGCCGGCCATGCCGTCGCACGTTTGTTGTTTGGTGATGTATCCCCGTCAGGCCGATTGCCGATGTCGGTGCCGCGCAGTACCGGTCAGATCCCGATGTATTATGCCCGCAAGCCACTTGGCAAAATGCGTGATTTCCAAGACTACCAGCCTTACAAAGATCAAAAAGATACCCCGCTGTACCCATTCGGTTTCGGCCTGACTTATGGTGAGTTTGACTATTCCAACCTGCGTTTGAGCCAAGCAGAACTAGCTGCAGGTGAGACCTTGTATGCAACGGTGACTTTGCGTAATAAAGGCAAACTAACAGCAACCGAGGTTGTTCAGTGCTATATCCGTCAGCAAGTTGCTTCTACCACGCGTCCAGTGCGTGAGCTGAAAGACTTCTGTCGAGTGACACTGGAACCGGGTGAGTCCAAAGAAGTCGTGCTATCGCTACCTGCTGAAAAGCTACGATTCTACGGCATCAACAAAACTTTCTCGCTGGAACCTTCGACGGTCGAGTTGTATGTCGGCGGTGATAGCAATGCCATGCTTGGTACCACCGTTGAGGTGAGCTAACTCACCTCAAACGCATTTATTCATCAATTCTTTTCTACAATATGCAGCGCTCCGTTGAGTTTAGCGGGGCGCTGATAAGAGCCAGCTATCATGACGAAAGAACGACAGGCTGAGCCGTCAACGACTCGCCCCAACATTATCTACATCATGTCTGATGACCACGCAATTCGGGCATTGAGTGCTTACAACAGCGATATAGCCCACCTTGCTCCGACGCCTAATATCGACCGTATTGCCCAAAACGGTGCGCGGTTTGACCAATCCTTTGTGACCAACTCCCTGTGTGGCCCTTCGAGAGCTGCGATGCTGACGGGCAAGTTTGGCCATAAAAACGGTTTTAACCATAACGGACAGTTGTTTGATGGTTATCAACCAACCTGGCCAAGGCTGCTCAAAGCCCACGGCTACACGACAGCTTGTATTGGCAAGTGGCATATCAACCTCACCCCAGAGGGGATCGACTTTGATCATTGGGAAGTACTTAACGATCAGGGAGAGTATTACAACCCTGACTTTATTACCGCCCAAGGCGTAAAGCGGGAGCATGGATACACCACTGAGCTGATCACCCAAAAGTCCCTCCGTTGGCTGCAAGAGCAACAGCAGAGTGATAAGCCTTTTGCCTTGTTGCTTCACCACAAAGCGCCTCATCGCAATTGGATGCCAGCCCCGCAACATATGCGTGCGTTTGAGAATACGACCTTCCCAGTACCGGATAATTATTTCGACACTTATGAAGGCCGTGCAGCGGCTGCCATGCAAACCATGACCATTTATAGGGATGCTCAGGAAGGTCATGATTTGAAAATGACCAAAGGGGTTGGTGAGACGGAATGGCGCGAAGATATCTGGCCGTTTTTGTTGGCACGTTTAACCCCGGAGCAGCGTCAGGCTTGGGATGAGGCCTACCAAGACCGTAATGATTGGTTCAATGCTAACGAAGCCAATATGACGGCAGAAGAAGTTGCCATTTGGAAGTACCAGCGTTACTTGCAAGATTATTTGGCCACCATCAAGTCGGTCGATGAATCTGTAGGGGAAGTGCTGGATTATCTTGAAGCGAACGGCCTCGCGGATAACACCATTGTTGTTTATACCTCAGATCAAGGCTTCTACATGGGGGAGCATGGTTGGTTCGACAAGCGTTTTATGTATGAAGAATCGTTCCGTGCGCCTTTACTGATCCAGTACCCGAACCGGATCAAACCGGGCACCGTCGTTGAGCACCTAGTGCAGAATATCGACTACGCGCCGACCTTCCTTGAGTATGCGGGTCTTGACGTACCTGCCGATATCCAAGGTGAATCTATGGTGCCATTGCTCGATGGCGAATCACCTGCGGATTGGCGACAGTCTCTTTACTATCACTTCTATGAATATCCGGCAATGCACGATGTGACAAGGCATTACGGTACCCGTGACAGTCGCTATAAGTTGATGCACTTCTATTACGATATCGACGAGTGGGAGTTTTACGATATTGAAGAAGATCCTACCGAGATGAACAACGCGATTAACGATCCTCGCTACCAGCAAGAGATCGCGCGGCTAAAAGCAGAGATCAGCAAGCTCGAGGCTAAGTACGATGTGCCGCCACGGGAGGAATGGGTCAATTTACCGCTTGAGTATGAGCCAGCGCCAACGCTGGAAGAGCTTTTCCCAGAAAGCTATCAGGTTGCTTGCCTGTAAGTGTGGGCGAAATACATCTGTTCGTGCTTTGCGTATGTCAATCGATCAGGGCTTGGGCCGCGAGTTCTGGTTTAAGCCCGGATTTTTAAAAACCTACAGAAGAGAATAAGAATAATTATGTCATCACTATTCACATGGACGAGAAAAATCACCAACCGGCTTGTGGTCACTATCGCCATTGCTTTTTGTTCGATTGCCTTTGTCGGGTATGAAGGGTTGAGCGGGTTAAGTCAGTTGTCTGATCAGACTGCCACCTTGGTTGAAGATGATTTGGCAAAAGTCATCACCATTAGTGATATCCAGCAGCGAGTTGAGCAGGCTAGGGTGCATAGCTTACTGGCGATACAGCATGATCCCAATGCCTTTAGCGGTAGCTATCATGACCATCCCATTTCGGTGCATACCGATCTGATCTATGAAAGCTATGATGATCTTCAGGCGCTGTATTTTGATTTGATGACATTCAATATGGGAGCAAGCCTTGAGGCGGCGGCCACCCAGGCAAGTTCCCTGACTGATGAATTGTTCTTTTCGGGCTTTGAGGTCATTGTTGATTTGTTGGAGCAAGGTGAATTCCAGCAGGCCAATGTGCTGCTGCTCAGCGAGGTGAACCCTAAAATAGAGCAACTCAAAGCATTGCTTCATACGATGAATGACTTGAGTGCGACTGGCGCGAGGGATGCCTATACAGAAGCTGTCAGCGACGGCCAGAGCTTTGTCTTCAGTATGAGCACAGCGCTGATTGTGAGCACACTGCTGCTGATTGGTATTGCCTATTTAACTATCCGCCGTATTGTATTTGCGCTCAGGGGGCTTCAGGCGACCGCAAACAACATAGCGGAAGGCAACCTGACTAGCCGGGCACAGGTTCAAGGTCAGGATGAGTTTACTGTGATTGCCGATGCCGTTAACAATATTGCGGCAAGGTTCCAGCAAACCGTGTCATTGATTGGCGACTCGGCCAACCAGCTCAATATCGCCTCGCAACAAAACACCCAGTTGAGCGAGCAGACGGCTTCCAACGCTGCCTCGCAGCAGGAACAAATCCAGCAAATTGCTACCGCTACCGAAGAGCTAACCGCAACGGTGAGTGATGTTGCGGCCAGCGCAGTGGCAGCGGCTGAAGCTTCCCAGAAATCGGATGAATTGGCCCAGAATGGTGTCGGAGTGGTGAATGAAGCCATTGCCCAGTCTGTTGATCTAGCAAAAGAAATTGAGCAGGCCAAAGAGGCAATTAATGAGCTTGGTAAACATTCGCAAGATATCGGCAGCGTGTCAGAGACAATAAGCGAGATATCCGATCAAACCAACTTGCTGGCTCTGAACGCAGCTATTGAAGCGGCGAGGGCGGGTAACTATGGGCGCGGATTTGCCGTTGTAGCCGATGAAGTCCGCACCTTGGCTCAGCGCACCAAGAATGCCACCGAAGATATCCAAGAGACTATTGCCCGCCTACAAAACGGTTGCCAGCATGCCATTGAACGCATGGAATCTGGCGATCAATATGCCCGCGAGAGTACGGTCAAAACCAAGCAGGCAGGAGAAGCGTTGCAAGCTATCACTGAAACGGTTGCTGGTATCGCAGAGAAAAACATCCAGATTGCCTCGGCGGCAGAGCAACAGGCAGTGGTGACCGGTGACGTAAATACCAACGTGTTTGAAATAAACGCATTGGCTGATAAAACCGCAGCAGATTCCGAATCAAGCAAAGGGGCCTCAGAATCTATTGTCAAACTGGCCCACTCCCTCACCAGCGAAGTGAACCGCTTCACGGTGTAGTTATTACGTTTTAATTGAGGCGAAAATGAAACTGAAAATGATAGCTGTCGGCGTCAGTTTATCTGCTGTTGCCATGGGGGTAAGTGCCGAAAGTTACACCGGGAATAGCGGTGGGTATATTGCTTTTTTTGATCACACCTTACCAATTGAGGAGCGGTTGGACGATATTAGTACTCGTTTAACCGACAAGGAAAAAGGCAATATGATCACCTTGTGGAACGAAGGTGTTCCGCGTTACGGATTAAAATCATTTATGCCCGGCGAAGCCTTACACGGCCTTGCGGCACCTCGTCGTAATGCGGCGACCGTTTTCCCTCAGTCAATTGGTTTGGCAGCTACTTGGTCTCCTGAGGCGATAAAGCGGATGGGTGATGCGGTATCTGATGAGGCTAGGGCTCAATATCACAATGGGCCGGTGATCAGAGACGGTAAGCGCGGCCCGCTGACATTCTGGTCCCCTGTGATAAATATTGCCCGTGATCCCCGTTGGGGGCGAACCCAGGAAGCCTATGGTGAAGACCCGCTACTTAATGGGGTTATGGCCAGTGCCTATGTTAAAGGACTTCAGGGGGATCACCCCAAATACCTCAAGACCGCTGCGGGTGCCAAACACTTTGTCGCTAACAACGAAGAACACAACCGTTTTCATGGCAACGCAGAAATTTCTGAGAAGCAGCTTCGGGAATATTATTTCCCCGCCTATAAGCAGGTCGTCCAAGAAGCCGATGCCCAGATTGTTATGACTGCCTACAATGCCTTGAACGGCAAACCGGCAGTGACTAATACCTGGCTTATCAAAGATATTTTGCGCGGCGAGTGGGGTTTCGATGGGTTTGTGCTGGGGGATTATGGCTCAATCTTGATGACCACCAAAGGCTGGCAAGAGAGAGGTTTTCGCGGTCACGATATTTATGACAATTACGTCGAATCTGCAGCGGCGGTGTTGAATGCCGAAACGTTGGATTTCGACAATACCCGTATCTTCCGCGATGAAGCCATCACGGCTATAAAGCAAGGCAAAACAACATCAGAACAGTTGGACCGTGCATTTCGTAATACCATGCGGGTTGGCTTGCGACTGGGTATGTTTGATCCAGAAGAGATGTCTCCTTGGAAAGATCTGCCGTTTGAGATCATGACTACCTTCAAGCCGTTGGCACTTGAGCTTGCTGAAAAGAGTATGGTCCTGCTGCAAAACAAAGATGTTGAGGGCTCGCCATTGTTGCCATTGGATAAATCAGCACTTAAAAAAGTAGCGGTGATTGGCCCTAACGCCAACACGCTCAACTTTGGTACGTACTCAGGAACCCCGAGAAATCCAGTCACAGCGTTAGATGGTATTAAGGATTACCTAGGCAGTGATGTCGAGGTGGTATATGTACCTTGGCAAGGTAGTAAAAATACCTTAAGCGCGATTCCGATGGATAACATTACTCTCCTAGATACCCAAGGGATGGGGGTTTGGCAAGCTGAATATTTCAATAATCGTGCTGCCAGTGGTCAGCCGATAGCGTCCAACACCGCAGGTGATATTGATTTTAATTGGACGGCTTCCAAACCTCATGCTGATATCAAGGACAGTAATAGTTACTCCGTCCGTTATACCACCACGATAGTTCCGCCGCAGAGCGGCCTGTATACCCTTGGTTTCGAGAGTCTCGGTGCCAACGTCACCTTGAACGTCAATGGTTCAACCGTGCTTCGTAGCCATGGTGATACTAATAAGCGTCTACCATCAACGGTTGAGATTGAGCTTGACGGCGAGAAGACCTATGAGCTTGAGCTTTACTCAATGCGTTTGCCTAGAGCAAAAGGCCACGAGCTAATGTTTGGCTGGCAGCTACCACAGGTCAATTCAGCGAGTGCAGGGCAGGAGCTGGCCGCTGCAAAAGAAGCAGATGCCGTTGTTGCGTTAATGGGCTTGTCGACTGATTACGAGCGTGAATCGATTGACCGTATTGCTGAAGGCTTGCCACGCGAACAGACCGATATGCTCAAAGAGGTTGTTGAGGCAAACCCTAATACTGTAGTTGTTCTTCAATCCGGTTCGTCTATTGAAAGTCCATGGTTGAAAGACAATGTTCCGGCAATACTTCAGAGTTGGTATCCAGGTGAGCAAGGTGGTGCTGCTATTGCCAATACTTTATTTGGTGATAATAACCCAGGTGGCAAGCTTCCGCTGACCTTTGTCAAGTCGTGGGCTGACTTACCTGCCTTTAATGATTACGACATCAGCAAAGGCCGTACTTACTTGTATTTTGACAAGGAGTCATTGTGGGCATTCGGCCATGGCTTGAGTTACACCGAGTTTGCTTTGTCTGACTTGAAACTGGCTAGCAAGGTAACTCAAAACGGCCAAATTGACGTCACGGTTACTGTCGAAAACACCGGAAAAGTGGCAGGCGATGAAGTGGTCCAAGTCTACGTGACAGATATGTTTGACCGCAGCGAAAAACCTATCCAACGCTTGAAAGCGTTTGAGAGAGTTGCACTCAAGCCGGGTGAAAAGCGTAAAGTAAACCTAATTTTCGATACCGCTGATTTAGCCTATTGGGACGAGCAAACCAAAGGTTGGTTGCTGGGGGATAAGTACGAAATCCGGGTAGGTAACGCGTCGGATAATATTGTACTGACCGACATAATAACGGTTGAGTAGTAACATCCACATTATTCAGTGCACCAAAAACTGGAAGTAAGAAACCTGTTTTCTTGATTGGTGAATTAAAAAACGCTGTTAGCTGAGCTGGCAGCGTTTTTTGTAACTCATATTCTCCCCATATGTTATCGAGTGCGATTTGATTGTTAATTGACTGGTGTTGTGATGTTTTTATTTGGTTGCTATTTTTTTATTGGGTGGTGCAATAATTTTAAATAAATGGAACCGACTCTGAAAAATTAAATTTATATATCGGGAAGTGACTTGTTTTATTTCATTGGATGAAGAGTGAAATATTTATTTGATAGGCGGCTTCGCTAATTGCTTTTAATGTCTTTTATCAATAATTAATTATTTTGTATTTAATTTCATTGTCATGTTTGATTAATTTAATTTTCATTTTTATAGCGCAATTTATAGTTTCTTTCTCAACCAAGAAAATATAAAGATGAAACTTAAACTAACCACAATCGCTATTTCTACGGCTCTATTTCTAACTGGGTGTAACTCAAGCTCAAATGATGACTCTGGCAAAACACTTCCTGGAGAAATTAATCAAGCTAAGAACGTCATACTCATGATCACAGATGGTGCGAGTGACGGTGCTTGGGATATCTCCTCTTATTGGAGCCACGGCCAGGCACTTAATGACACGGTTCCGTATTCTGATATCGAAACTAGACTTGCGATGACCACATTCCCATTAAGCCATGGCCAAATTGACTGTGACGACGAGCAAGCAGAGGTCGGTTACGATGCCTCCAAGGCGTGGGATGAAGAGATTGTGGATGAGCAGGACGGTAAATATATGCGTCCGTTCAAAGGCTACAGTTACATCAATAAAGGTGCCACGGATTCAGCTGCCGCAGGTACTGCCCTTGCAACGGGTAGTAAGACATTCGGTGGTGGCATTAGTGTGAATTACTGTGGCCAACCGCTTGAAACTATCTCACAAGTTGCGAAAAGCACTGGCCGTATGACAGGTATTGTCACCTCTGTACAGTTCAATCACGCAACACCAGCGGTATTTGGCGCCAATAACACCAGCCGAAGCAATTACACCGAAATTGGCAAATCAATGCTGACGGAAGGCATGGCAGATCTCTTGATGGGTACGGGCCACCCTGAATACGATGGGAACGGGGTTAAGCGTGAGACGTATGACTTCCGATACATTACACAGGGTGATTGGAATATGCTCAAGAATGGGGCTATGTATTCCCAAGGGTCTACTATTCCGTGGACGCTAATTGATTCTAAAGAGCAGTTTGAAGAGCTCGCAAATGGTCGTGCGCCAAATGATGTGCTCAATGGCCCGCTCATCGGGCTTGCTCAAAACCACAGTACACTCCAACAAGGCCGCTCTGGTTGCGAAGCCGATGCCCAACCGTTCGAGTGTGAGTTTCTTGATAACCAACCAAGCTTGAGAACGATGACGGAAGGTGCACTGAACTACCTTAGTCAGGGCGAAGAAGGTTTCTTCTTGATGGTCGAAGGTGGTGCGGTCGATTGGGCGGCTCACGCCAACGATACAACCCGAATTATTGAAGAGCAAATCGACTTCAACCGTTCCGTACAAGCGGTTGCTGACTGGGTAGAAGAAAACAGCAGTTGGGAAGAAACCTTGTTGATTGTTACAACGGATCACGGTAACGCTTATGTGCTTGGAGAGACGTCTGATCAAAACGCATATGCCCCAGTTGAGAACCCTGGCAAGCACAAGATGCCAAATGTTAAATACTACAGCGGCGACCACACCAATGAGCTAGTCCGACTGTATGTTCATGGTGCTGGCGAACAACTAATCAACGATTACATTGTTGGCAACGATGAGCAATATGCTGAAAGCTATAACCATACTGGCTCGAACGGAGATTATGTTGATAACACTCATATCTTTGATTTAATGAAAGCCGTAATGACAAATTAGTCATTAATTAAATCAAATTAATGAGATTGAATGATAGTTAACTCAAGCTAGCTATCATTGGTCAAAAATAAATAAACAGGATCTCATTGATTGAGATCCTGTTTTTATTTTCATTAAAGTTACGGGCTTTAAATTTCGAGAATCACTTCTCCGTACGGGCTAATACACTCGATACTCAGCGCTCCAACTAAAGCCTTCCCCGACAGGGACATTGACCTCAATGAAGTTCTCCGGAGATATCGCGCGATCATTTGCCCAAACAACTAACTTGTTTAGTGGTTGGTCTAACTGGACGTCAATGCCTCTGTTTAGCCCGTGATGATGGATACGGAACTGGTGATCTTCAGGGGTATTGGCAAAGCCAGTCAGTGGGACATAAAGACGTTTATCGTCGCGGATTTCATTGAGTATCTTGAGGCTATTCGCTTGTAGTTTTATTCGCGGCTCACTTTTATCCTTTTGAGGAACAAAAGGGAAAGATACCTGATACTGCTCATCGACGTTTTGCTCGCCAATGACAAAGAAGTGGTGGTTGAAAACGGTCGTTTCAATCGTCTTGTCACCAGTATTCTCCAGTAGGTGCGACATGGTAAACCCTTGCTCATTGAGGTTTATGGTCTTCTGATAACGATAGCCGTAACCGTTGTCTGACAGTAACGTGTGTATGAACTCTACACTGTCTTCCAACGTGTTAACTTGCCAATCACCATGATCAAGGATCTGGTAGGGATTGGTAAAGTTAAACCGCTTTTCGTGCTCGGGCTTTTTCAAAACACCGATACCGATGCGAACAAAGGTATCGGATTCACCATAACCCAGATTATCGAATATCTGGGCAGGCCCGTTTACGCTGAAGTGTTGCTCTGGGTCATGCACTGGTTCAGGCCGCCAGCGACCGAAGTACTCAATGCCTTCAAACTTTAACGAGTGAATCAACCCTGACCAATCAAACCGAACCGAGCGGTAAGAACCGTTTTCGGGATCAGGCAGATAGATTGCCATTTTAACCGCGTCGTTTGCCAACCGGGCTTCCGGGTAGCTGGCCGCTGACACGCAAGCACTGACCAAAGATAAACAGCCACATAATAAACCGAAGACTTTCATTACAAATCTTCCGTAAACTCGACAGTGTAAGGGGTTTGGAACAGGGCTGGGAATTCCGGCTCTGGGAACTCTTCCAGTAGATCCAAATATTCATTGAATAGCTCCTGGAATTTTTCAGGTTGCTCATGCCTTAGATCGCGGCGCTGGGCAACATCGTCATTGAGGTTGAACAGCATGGCTTTGACTTCTTCTTTGACTAACTCACGGTTGGCGCGCTTTTCACCGGCAACTTTGTGCTGGTCATTCCAAGTTAGTACCCAGTCACCCTTGCGGTAGGCGATATCATGGAAGAAACGGAAGAACATGGTCTCATGCGGACGTCCTTCTTTTTCGCCATTGAGGTAAGGCACAAGGTCAACGCCGTCTAGCTCCGGGGTGTTTTCTACCAAAGGAATATTCCGCGTCAGTGTCGGCAGGATATCCAGCGAAATAACCGGTTTGGTATATTGCTTCCCAGCTGGGACAACGCCCGGCCAATTAATCACAAATGGCACCCGGATACCGCCTTCGAAGGTGTCACCTTTGAAGCCCCTGAGATCAGCTGGGTTACCCGCGAGGTTAACCGGCTCCTTGCGGCGAACAATGGTTTGGTAACCGTTATCAGACAAGAACACGATGGCGGTGTTATCCGCAATCCCCTTCTCATCCAACGTTGTCATAATATCGCCCAAGCCATCATCCATGGCCAGCAGCATGGCAGCGATAACGCGGCGGTGCCAAGTGGCAAATTCACCATCCATCAACTCATCAACACGTTTTAGATAGTGCTCAGGTGCTTGGTAAGGGGCGTGCACTGCGTTGTAGGCAAGGTGCAGGAAGAATGGCTTGTCGTGATTGCGCTCGATAAATTCGACCGCCTCGCGGCTGAACTCGTCGGTTAGGTAGGTGCCATTAGGGTATTCAACCATTTGGCCATTGCGGTAGATTGGCGAGCGGTTGTTTCTACCGTTGTAATGCATATTGGCATTGAAATAGTCATGGCCACCGCCGAGGAAGCCATAGAAATAATCTAGGTTGCGGTTCCAAGGTTTGTGCTCTTCTTCGAAGTGGCCGAAATGCCACTTGCCGATAGCTGCTGTGGTGTAGCCTGCTTCCTTGAAGTGGTCCTGCATCATCGGTTGGTTGGTCGGGAAACCGATTTTGGCATTACGGGAAAAGTTACCCCAAATTCCCAGGCGGTCTTGATAGCGGCCTGAAATCAGCCCGGCACGGGACGGGCCACACACCGATGAAGTAACATAGCCCTGGGTAAAATGGGTACCGCCTGCGGCTATTTTATCTAAATTGGGCGTGAACATATCATCAGCGCCCATAAAGCCTGATTCGTCGTAGCCGAGGTCATCGACCAACACCACAATGAAGTTAGTATCGGTTTGCACAGGCTTGGCAGGTAATTGTTCAGCACTAGGCTGGCCAGCCACTGACAAACCGGGCAACAAGGCAAGGCCCAGTGCCGCTTTGGTGAATGTTTTCATGGAGGGTACTCTCTAATTTATTGTTGTTGCCAGAAAATAGGGTTGGAGTAGAACCACAAGTCTTGCCAAGGGTATTGGTTACCTTGCTGCCTTGTTGGCTCCAAGATGTCGGTACTGGTACCCCGCAGGCGTAGGTAACCGTTCTGATGTTCCCGTGGGATATCGATAGTCAATGCAATGGTGTTGTCTTTCACCTGCCACTGAGACTGGTCAATTCGCTGGATGACTTTAGTGGTGCCGTTGGCGTTGGGCTCATTGGCGATGGAAGGATCAACAGCTCCGGTAATCACATCGATACGGTTTAATACCGGAATATCACCGTTGGCATTTTTTCCTTCGCTAAGATTGAGTTCTAGCTTCAGTGATAGTTTGTCTTCGTCACTGCTTACAACCAGAGTCTCACTAAGAGAAGCGCTATTATTTGTTTGCTTATCGGTATTTCCGTCAGTCAACTCGGCATTAAGACCGCTTATTAAGTCGCCGAAAACGATAAAGCTTCGACCATGACGAAGCCCATCCATGATGTCAGCGGGTTCGTTACGGGCGTACACATAGGTTTTGTTATACTCGCCAGGCCAGAAATCTCTTCCACCGACACTGGTATGTGTATGTGAATCTGCCGAGGAGGTGATCCAAAAGCGCATGCCACTGCCAAGGATATGATCCCATACCCCACCTACAACGGCTGTCATTTGGTCGGCCCCCCTAAAGGTGCCATATTTGAAATAGCTACCACGTGCGCCCCTTGCTGCCTGATGGCCCGGTGTTCCAACCATACCGATAAAAACTTCCGGATCGGTTTGATGCCAGAGCATGAGTTTCTCAGGGGTTACCCTTGCCCACTCATTGAGACCGGTTGCCTGACGGCTAGGGTGGTTTTTGATAATGATCGGCTTTTCAGTTTGGCTGGCGAGATAAGCAATCCCTTTTTGCATGTGCTCGACATTGTTCCGGTTACGGGTTTCTTTGCGGTATTCGCGAATAGAGTAATCGCGTTGGAAATTGACCAACACTTCGCGCTCATCGTTGTTGATTGGCATCATGACAGTGGCGTGTTCTCCCGCAGGAACGTCAAGTTCTATCCCGAAAAATTGATGGACATCTGGCACGGACTCGCGGGCGGCCAATAATTCTGGGTAGGCTTTTTTGTCGAGTAATTTTGAGTGCTCCGGGCCGCCGTGGTCAGTGTTGACTAACCAGCTCAGACCGTATTTCTGGGCGGCTTGAGCATTTTCGAGATAGGTATGCTCGCTGTCTCCACCTTTAATTGGGGACCAAGGCGAGGTGGATTTATCCCACTTCACGCTCCAGTGAGTATGGGCATGGTGCTCACCGGCTAGCCATTGCCTTTGTTGTGTGCTGTCGGTTATTTGTGTATCGGCAATCCCTTGCGCTGATAGGGTGCTGATGAGTAGGGCTAATGCCAATTTACGCATTGCTGTTACCTTAGATTATTATTCTATAAAAGCTGGGATGATGTACTCAGGGACAAACTGCAATGGCACACGGCGCTGGGGGCCTCGATTGCTGCTGGTGACTGCGACGATAAGGTCGATCTCTGGCATGACGAACAGGAATTGCCCCCGGGCTCCTCTGGCTGAGATAGTCTTGATTTCCTTCCCGTTGTATCGGAAATTCTCGGTCCACCAAAAATAACCATACTTCCCACTTTTTGTTTTCGGGGTCGTTGCAGTATGTAACCACTCACTATTGAGCAGTTGCTTGTTCATGTATTGGCCTTCGCCAATAACTAGCTTGCCGAATTTGATCAAATCCCTTGAGGTGAAATGGAGCCCTGAACTGGCTTTGGTGAGGCCGCTGACAGAGGTTTCCCACTGGGCATTGGTTATGGCCATGGGTTGGAAGAAATGCTCATCAGTAAAGGCCGCAAGATCTTTGCCGGTGGTGTTGTACAGCACATGGTTGAGGATATCGGGATCGGCCCCTTGGTATTTGAAGGTCTGCCCAGGATTCACCTTATCGGTGAGGGACAGGTACAGCGAGGCATGATTCTCACGGGTTATCACCGGCAAAGCATTCCCTGTTTTGCTGTTCGGAATCGAAATTCCCGATTGCATGCTCAGTAAGTCATGGAGGGTGATTTCGTCAGTCCCCGGAGCAAGCTGTTTCTTGTTGGCAATAGTCAGGTATTTGATTGCGGGGTCGTTAACACTGTCTATGTATCCGAGTTCGATGGCCTTGCCAATAGCGTTGGACAGCATGTTTTTGGTGATAGAAAACATGAAGTGCGGCTTATCTATTGCCCCGTCACGCCAGTAATCTTCAGCAATGAGTTGCCCTTTGTAATGGATCAGTAGGCTATCGATTTCGCCATAATTACCGCCCGCAATGTCTTGGCGAAGCTGAGTGATCTGCTTGGTATCGATACCTAGCTCATTGATGTTGGTAGTGATTAGGCCATCATTTCGCTGCAATGGCGTGCGGTATTCACTGGCGGCTAGCTGCGCGTTGTGAGTGATTAGATACGCCGAAGGTTGGTCGACCTCGGCGGCAACATGATTGAGGGTAACCTCTTCATCGCCTAGTCCGTCTTGGGCGTTTAGAGGCATAGCCATAATGCACAAGCTGGCAAGGGTCACTATTTGATAGTTTTTTTTGTAGATGCGAGACAGTTTTCGATTCAGGCTTTGCTTAGGCTGCATGGGAAATATCCTCTATCGCAGGAGTATCGTGATCGGTGCGCTGCTCTGTCTCTTGTGGCTCGGAGCCAAATTGGAAAAAGGCCTTAATATCTTCAAGCGCATGGTATAGGCAGGGCAGCAGTACCAAGGTAATGAGAGTAGCGAACAGGATGCCGAACCCTAATGAAATAGCCATTGGGATCATCAGCTGGGCCTGATTGGAGGTTTCCAAAATCATTGGTGCAAGTCCGCCGAAGGTAGTCAGAGTGGTCAACATGATTGGCCTAAAGCGTCGGGCACTGCCGTTAATAATCGCTTCTGCCAATGGTTTGCCAGCGTCACGGTTACGGTTAACTTCTGTCACCAGAATCAGACTATCGTTGATCACGACACCACTGAGTGCCAGGATTCCGAGTAGGCTGACTATACTCATCACATAGCCGAGCAGAACGTGGCCGAGCACAGCACCAATCAAACCAAACGGGATTATGGTCATGATGATAAGGGGCTGGGTATAGCTCTTAAATGGGATAGCCAATAGGCAGTAAAGCGCCAGCATGACCAAAGCCCCATTGATAGCTAGGCTTTCCAGGCTCTCTTTTTGCTCTGCTTGATCACCACGGAATCCGATATCGAGGCCGGGATATTTTTCTTCAAGAACCGGTAGTACCTCGCGTCGCAGCGTCTGGGTAAGGTTCATGGCCTCCGATGACGGCGTAATATCGGCACTGACACTGATCCGGCGTTGTCCATCACGGCGATGAATTGCCGAGGCCGAGTATTCACGGTAAACGTCTGCGATTTGCGATAGCGGAATGAACTGGTCGCCAACTTTGATCGGCAGTTGCTCGAGATGATAAACACTGGCTCGTTGCCAATCTGGTAGCTGTACTTTTACGTCGACCTCATCGCTGCCGCGTTGCTGGCGAATTGCTCGCACCCCACTAAATGCATGGCGGATCTGGCGGATCAAGCTTTGTTCTGTCAGTCCCATGCTTTTTCCTTCTGGACGAAGGGCAAGACGGATCTGCTGACTACCTGACATGAAACTATTTTCAATATCAACGATGCCGGCATAATTGCCGAGGATCTCGGTTAATTCTTCACTGGCGGCACGTAGCGCATGGGTATTGCGGTGGGTAAGCTCTAAGGTCACACCTGCAACATCAGCGCCCGGGCCATTGCCTGTCGCCGAGAAACGCACTGCATTTGCTGCGGGGACTTCCCCGGTGAGTTCCCGCCATTGAGCTGATACCTGACGGGTGCTCAGGGCGCGGTCTTCACCGGGCTGCAAAAAGATCCGAGTCATGACGACATATTCGCCATCCCGGCTCCAGATCCGGCTCGAGATCCCCTTTGCCAGTTCTTTGCCACCATTACTGGCGACGACTTCCTTTGCAGCGTTTTCGAGTTGCTCTTTGACCATTTCGGCTTCTTCTGCAGAACTCCCCACAGGCATAAAGGCGCGAGCGACAGAAAATTCGGCCTCGACCCTAGGCATAGTGGTAAAGCCCATATGACCGCCCGAAATATAGGCAATGGAGCTGATCAGCATGGCAAACCCTGTTGCGACTACAATGTAGCGGCCGGCGAGTAAGTGCTTCAAGGCAGGCTTGTAGATACGCCGTATAAACCATTGCAGTCCGACATCTACCTTGCTTTGAACAGCATTGAATGGTCTTGTCCAGCGAGGAGGGTGCCGGTAGTCGATATGAGCAACGTGGGCCGGAAGAATAAACAATGCCTCGACCCAGGATATGATGAATACTGCCGCAACCACGATTGGGACGACTTTGAAGGTCAGCCCAAGGGTACCTGGCAAAAACCAGATAGGAATAAAGGCTACGATATTGGTCAGGATACTAAACGTGAGCGGGGTAGCGATATCCTTTGCCCCTTCAATCGCGGCGTCGGTAAAGCGCATCCCCTGACTCATTTTCTCATGGATGTTTTCACCGGCGATAATGGCATCATCAACCACTATGCCAAGGGCAATAATGAAGGCGAACATGGATATCATATTTATCGATACATCCATGCTTGGTAGGAAAAGTACCGCGCCCAAGAATGCTGTCGGGATACCCACCGTTACCCAGAATGCCAGCCTCACATCGAGGAACAATGCCAACACCAACAGCACCAATAACAGGCCACTAAACGCATTTTTCAGCAATAGCGACATGCGCTGTTGGTAAATAACCGCATCGTCATCGACGACTTCCAGCGAAATGCCCGGTTGCAGGCTGGCTTCAAGCTCTGGCATCAGGGCGTATACCGATTCAGAAATCGAGACTGGGGTCTGATCGGCAATACGATAGATCCGGATACTGGCTGAAGGGTAACCGTTATAGAAATTGCGGTTGTGGCGGTTGGCAAAACCATCGCGGATAGTGGCAATATCTTCCAGGTAACGCTTGCTGCCGGTAGGGGTTTGCATAACAACGATATCGCTAAAATCTTCGGCCCAACCACGGCTCTCGTCAATCTGCAATAAGATATCACCGCCAGCAGTTTCCAACCGTCCGCCTGATTGGTTAATGGCGTGACGGCTAATACTGTTAGCAATATCGTCGAGTCCCAAGCCATATTGCTGCAGGGTCAGACTATCGACTTGGACCTGCACTTCATATTTTGAAAAGCCGCCAATCTCTACCTGGGTTATCCCTGGCGAGCTCAATAAGATATTACGTATCTCGGTACTGGTTTCTTTCAGGGCTATGAGGTCGGCATCACCATAGAGCACTAGCTCAAAGGATTGATCGCGTGTTTCGTTGCGAAATATCCGTGGCTTTTCGGCCCCGGCGGGCAAGGGGGCACGGTTGACGGCACTTTCGACCTCGCGTAATACCCGCTCGGCATCCACGCCATTCATCAGTTCAGCGGTGAGGTTGCTCCCTGCGGAGTTTGCCCAACCGTGGATCTCCTTAATGCCTTCGATACCATTGATGGCATTTTCGATCGGCAGGGTCACCCCTTGTTCCATCTCAGCTGGGGTGGAACCGGGGTAATGTACCCAGATCCGAATAGAGTTGTGCTGGTAGTTAGGGTAGACCTCTTTTTTGATTTGCCACGCCATTAACAGGCCGCCAATAATAAAGAAAAGCATCAGCAAGTTAGGAGTCACTCCATTGCCTGCCATCCAAGCGATAGCTCCGCGACGGTTTTTCATCAGCTTGGCTCCCCTTGTAGGCTAACCTGCGAGTCAGTGGATGGGCTATCCGCTGTTGATAGGTCAAATTCGAGTGGGACCCGACGAACTTCCAAATGGATACCCTCAACAGCCCCAGGCAGTGGGGTCGTGACCAACTGATCGCCATCATTTAGGCCGTCATCAATCAATACATAGTCTTGGGCACGGAAGGTAACTGAGACTGGCTGGGCAACAAGGGTACCGTCTTCGGCCATTAGCCAGACGAATCTTTCCTGCTGCAGGTGGCGACGTGGGATACGTGCGACATTTTCAAACGGGTTGGTGTCGATCTCCGCTTGTAAAAATGCATTGAGCAAGACCTTGGGCTTACCGCTGTTTTGCGGTTTCATCGCCAGCGGATCTTGAATTTCAATCAACAGGTGGGCTAGTTTGACCTTGTTGTCGAGGGTTGGCAGCAAACTGACCACACAGCCTTGGCGGTTAGCCCTCGCACCCCATTCATGAGGGTTGCGGATGGTGACGGCAGAGCCTCGGCATTGTCCTTGCGAGTCGGTTGCACGGCCATTATCCGGTACGGTGATCCATTGCAGCTGGTGGGCGGGAACACTGACTCTTAGCCAAAACGTATCGGTTGCGACAAGCTCGGCAATCGATGAGTTATCACGAAGTAAACTGCCTTTTGCAACATCCAGGGACACAATCTGTGCATCAAAAGGAACGGTGATGCGTGTGCGCTCATAATTCAATTCGGCACGTTGCAAAGCAGCTTGGCTACGAGCGATATCAGCCTCTATTTGAGCCAGTTGCGGACCACGCAGTACCAAATCAAGGTCATCAGCGGCCAATGACTGTCCCGAAAGCGCATACTCCAGCTCAGCAGCACGTCGGCGGCCATATTCAACCTGATATAGAGCTTGGTGGCGATCCAAAGTGGCCTGAGCTTCTTTAACGGCAAGGGCATGGTCGCGAAGGTCAATATTGAGGAGGGTTTCTCCGGCTTTGACATAGCCACCCGGCACCAGATCTTCTGCCATGGTGGTAACCAAGCCTCGAAGCTGCGAGCGCAGGCTGATTGTGCGCTTGGGTTCGACCGCACCTTGTACCACTATCTGTGGAATGTCACGACTAAGCATGATGGTTTCGACATCAACGGTTCGGCTTGGTGGTTGGCCGGGGCGGGCAGGGCGGTGAGGCTTACCTTCCATAAACTGATGGCTGGCATAGATCCCGCCTGCCAAGATTAGACACGGAAGTAATAGTTTGAGCGTTTTCGCCAGGTATTTTTGTTTGGTCGATTTGTGAGTAGGACTGGTCATGCTCAGGATTCCATTCTTGGTTGCAGTTCAACTGCACCGTCTGCTGATAGAGAAATAAGTTGCCCACCTAAAGACTGATAGGTGGCAATGCGGCGCAGAAATAGTTGCCGCTGGGCACTCAGGGATTGTTTTTGCAGTGTGAACAGCTTTTCCTGAGCATTCAGGACATCGAGGTAGCCCTGCATGCCACGGCTGTAGCGAATAGATTCGACCTCGAGAATATTCTCAGCCTGACGGGTTTGGCGGCGTAAGGAGTCGAGCTGCTCTTGCTGGCTTAGTTCGGAGAGAACATTGATTTCTACTTCTTCAATCGCATTGAGCACACCCTGGGTGTAGTTGTAGAAGGCTAAATCTGACGCTGCTTCAGCGACCTTTTGTTCGGCTTCTAGCTTTCCTGCGTTAAAAATCGGTACGTTCAACTGGGCACCCAGATCCAAGCGCCAAATATCAAAGGCATTTGACCAGTCGCTGCTGGCTGCTGAGCTGTTGATGGAGATGTTTGGCAGTCGGGCCGCAGCTGCAGCCGAGACATCTTGTTGGCTGGACTCATATTGGTACCAGAGTGCTCGGACATCGGGTCTTCTATCCAACAAAGCGGCCGGTAAACCTGTTTCCGGTAATAATGGCAACAAAGGGAACGTAGAATAGGTCCAGTCAACGTCTGTTGTTGGCGAGCGCCCGAGCAGGACATTCATCTGCCTCTCTAGGATTAGCAGACTTTTACGGGCTTGCTTTTCCTGTGCTTCTAAGCTTTCCAGCAACTGTTCCTGCCGCCACAAGGCACTGATACTGCCTTGGCCTGTTCGGTAACGGTGACCAGTAATCTCAGCAATGATTTTGGTATTGCTGATTTGTTTTTCGAGTATGGCTAGGGACTGGTGCTGTTCTAGCAACTGATACCAGCGCCTTGCGATATCTCCGGCAAGGGTTTGGGCGGCTGCCTGCATCTGTTCTTCGCTGGCAAGGTAGCTGAAATAAGCCGCTGAGGCCCTAGCCTGGTTCTTGCCCCATAAATCAAGCTCCCAGCTCGCGTTGAGCCTGAGGTTTTCAGTCGTTTCCTGCGTAATATCGCCGCCGATTGATTCGCGTTCACGGCGGACATTGCTGCCAACCACACCCGTGACGGTTGGGTATCGACCTGCGTCTCTGACATCAGCTGTTGCAGCTGCCCGTTGTACTCTGGCAATACTCGATTGCAGGCTGAAGTTTGACTTCAGGGCTGTGCTGACCAGTTGATTGAGTTGCGGGTCGTTAAACTCCCGCCACCAGAACTCATCGGCTTGAGCATCTCCGGTAATACTAAATGACGGTGCAACAACAGGCGCAATATCAGTGTGTTCCAGAGGCGTTTGGACACAACCGTTGAGAAACAACGTAATTACAGAAGCGCGGAGAAAAAGTGTCGCGCGCGAACTTGAAGGCATGAACAGGCTCCCACAAACCTTATCGGGTGGTTATTAGATATTTAATATTGTTGGATGCCGCTAACAATCCATTAAGCGGCAGGGTATCGAGTTATTATTTCATTTGTTGATTAAACTCTTTTACGTTTATTCTTTTGCCACCGATAAAACCAATATTTCGGTTGGTTGGTTTCTCACTGAGTTTATTAATAGGCAGCGTTGCTTCCCAAGCATCAAACTTATCTTTTAAAGCTTGGGCAATATCGGGCTTGTCGTTAGCTAGGTCGTGCCATTCACCCGGGTCGTTTTCCATATCAAACAGGCGGATGGTGCGTGGCCCATTGTCATCATTGACTGCTAGCTTCCAGTGGCCATCACGGATTGCGTAGTCGTTATCCCTGCGCCAGTACAGAGTTTGATGAGGCTCTCCATCTTTTTCCCCTAATAAATAAGGGAAAAGATCAACACCATCAAAGGGGATGGCTTCAGCGTCAGTGGTTGCTTCTATTTTATTAATACCAAAACGGGCTGCAATGGTCGGAAATATATCTAATGCGCTAACCATAGGTTCATATTTCATTCCTGCTTTTATTTGTGCTGGGTAATGAATAATAAATGGAACCCTTATTCCGCCTTCATACGTATCCCCTTTGAAACCATTAAATGGCCCCGGACTGGACATAGTTGTTTCCCCCCGCTTTTTCTTGCGGGGTTCTTCAAAACCTTGTCCGGAAGGCGTGCCGTTATCACTCATGAAAAAGACCAGCGTGTCTTTTTCAAGCTGGTGGGATTTCAGCGTATCCATGATAGCGCCAATGCCATCATCTAATACTAATGTTTGGGCAGCAAAGAAACGCCGCTCTTCATGATGAACATCGAGATGGTCCAGTCGCTCGATATATCCGTCAGGTACTTGCCATGGATGGTGGACGGCAAAATGGGCGACATGGAGGAAGAAAGGTTTGTCAGCATTGTTTTCAATAAAGGTAACAGCTTCGTCGGTAAATAACTCGGTCAAGTAGCCGTTACTTTCTTGGATCGGCGGCTCTGTTTCGGTGTTGCGGTAAAGAGGGGACAGCCACGGCTTGCCCCCTTCCTCGGCATCAGAAAGCATATAGTTGTGCGAACCGCCATGGAAACCATAGAAGAAGTCCGCCCCGCGCTCATTCGGTCTGCCGGTAGGCTCACCCATGTGCCATTTGCCAATGACGCCAGTGGTGTAGCCAAGATCCTGCATCATTTCCATCATCAGAGGCTGGCTTCTTGGCACATGGTTTTGGGCAAAGTTACCATATACCCCGAAACGCTGCTGGTAGACGCCGGTCAACAACCCGGCACGCGATGGACCACACACAGAGGCGCTGACATATGCCTGGGGAAAGTAGACACCTCCGGCAGCTAGCGCGTCAATATTCGGGGTATGGATATCATCGAAGCCGTGGTAACCCACATCGCCCCAGCCTTGATCATCGGTGTAAATCACGATGACGTTCGGCTGGCTGTCCAGGTTATCGCGTGGCGGTTCAACCTGTTGGCCTGCCAGGCTATGGCCAGAGTAAATCAAGCCTGCAATCGCAAAAGCTAATGAGGTCCGTTTCTTTTTTCCTTGCATGTTTAACTTCATTGAATACAGGCTCGTTTATGAGTGAGTGATTACCGACTTACACAATCTGGCAGCAACGTTTAACTTTCTTTCCGCTACCGCATGGGCAAGGGGAGTTACGGCCACCGGTAAAGGTGTTTGCCACCATCTTCTTCTGCAGGTCGAGATAGATAATGTCCGAAGCGGGGCGGCCGCGCATTAGTAGGTCGCGCATCTGCTTCATCTTAGTCTCGGTATGTTTGAAGAAGGCATAGTATCCGGCACAGAAGTAGCTATGGCCTTCCTGACCAGCTTCTGAGCGGGCAAAGCGGTGCTTAGGACAACCACCATGGCATTGCATGCGGTAAGGGCAACGGCGGCATTGCAGGGTGAGCTTGTCTTTCTTATCCATACCGAACTTAACTGCTTTGTCGGTCTGGTTCAGATCGCGGATAGGGTCGCTGTGAATATTCCCTAGCTTGTGCTCCGGGTAAACAAAGTGGTCACAGTTATACATGTCACCGTTTGATTCCAGAATAAAGGCATGGCCACAGGTTTCAGACTGGACACAGATACCGGAAGGCTCGTTGCACCATGTTGCCAATGTCGAATCAATGGTATTAACGAAGATACGACCGACATCTTTCTTGACCCAGCGGTCGAAGACACGGTTGAGGAACTCGCCGTAGGCTAGGGAAGGGACTGACCACTCGGTTACGTCTGCTTCGGCCTGGTATTCAGGGCTGACTAGGAAAAGTCCTTCTTCGGTTTCTTGCTTCGCTTCACGCTCTACGATTGGGATGAACTGCAAGAAGGTCGAACCGATTCCGATCAGGAAGTCGTAAACCTCTTCAGGATATTTGACGTTTTCACTGTTGAGTACGGTCAAGGTGTTGAAATCGACACCGTGTTTTTTCATCTTGCTGATGGCCGCCATGACTTTTTCGTGGCTAGCCTTGCCAGCACGTGTTACACGGAAGTGGTCGTGTAGGCGGGCTGGACCGTCAATGGAAATACCAATAAGGAAGTTGTTCTGTTTGAAGAACTCACACCATTCATCATCAATCAACAAACCGTTGGTTTGGAAGGCATTAGTAATGCGGTGGTTCTGCTGGTATTTGTGCTGAAATTCCACTGCCTTGCGGAAGAAGTCGAGCCCCATTAGGGTTGGCTCACCGCCTTGCCATGAAAACTCAATGCTTTCGCTACCGCTGTTTGCATCGATATATTGCTTAACATAAGCCTCGAGCGTCTCTTCTGACATCTGCCAGCGGCTTTTTCGCTCAGGGTAAAGGTTTTCTTTCTCAAGGTAAAAGCAGTAGGTGCAGTCAAGGTTACAAACTGAGCTGCTTGGTTTCGCCATGACATGGCATTGTTTGAATGTAGACATTGCTTACCTTTCACGTTATTTGCATAGGTTTAGGGTTTACCCAGAACGTGCCTTAGCATCTTTTCAAGGGTTAGAACGCGAAACATCAACCTATGATTTGACTACCAGTTGAGAGCGTTTATTTATTATTCTGTATAAACGTTTCGAATTGGTTTGAGATTACCGCAAAGCCTATCGAGCCACAAATTTTGCGTGGTTTACATCCCTGGGAATGTGAGCTGAATCTAGAATGTAGTCGAAATGATAAAACCGGGTAAAAAAAGACAGCGCATTGCGCTGTCTTTGTCTTTGGTGGATTGGGTATCGATTAAAGGCTATCTAGATTTCGCCAGTTTGTTTCGACAGGGAACATATTGCGGTTCCAACCCCACATCGCATCTTCGTTCTGGGCATCCCAAGCATTCCATGCCTCTTGTAGGCGTTTCACTTGCTCTGGGTGCTCTTTGGCCAAGTCTTTCGACTCGGAGATATCGTTGCTGATATTGAACAGCTGCACGCGAGGACGTTTATTGCGGATATTTGGCATCACCAATTTCCAGTCGTGGTCACGGATAGCGCCGGCCATGCTGGTATTCCAGAACAGGAAGCGGTTTTCTAGCTCTTTCTCTTCGCCAGTTAGTAGCGGCAGTAGGTTAACACCATCAAGTTGCCACTCTGCCTGAACCTCGATATTAGCTGCAGCCGCCATCGTCGGCAGGATATCCAGTGAAATGATTGGATCTTCGATAGTCTGTCCTGCAGGGATAGTGCCCGGCCAAGAAACAGCAAACGGAATCCGGATCCCGCCATCCCACAAGGTGCCTTTCTGGGCGCGAAGTGGCAGGTTGTAAGATGCATTGCCTTTTGGCTTACCGCCATTGTCCGACAGGAAGAAAACAATGGTATTTTCAGTTAGGTCATTTTCTTCCAGCGTATCGAGAATACGGCCAATATTGCGGTCGACATTGTAATTCATTGCCAACAGCTTGCGACGCTTTTCATCCTCGATATGCTCGTATCGCTTAAGATCTTCTTCTGTTGCTTGAAGCGGGCCATGAACACCATTGAACGGAACATACAAGAAGAACGGCGAGTCTTTATGGCGTTCGATGAAGCTGATGGCTTCAGAGCCGAAGCGGTCAGTCAGGTACTCATCGAAGTTATCGTCGACTTTGTCATTGCGGTACATCACAGAGAACGGCTTGCGTGCTGCTGTCTCTTGGTTCTGTGGGCCTACAAAGTAGTTAGCTGCACCATTGTTGAAGCCATAGAACTCGTCGAAACCACGGTGGTGGGGCCAGAATTTACGTTGTTTGCCGTCATGGTGCTTGCCGACCATACCGGTGACATAACCAGCCTGCTGGAAGTAGTAACCAAAGTTATTGTTCAGCATTTCATCTGGCGTGCCCTGAACGATCCCTTCTTCACGGACAAATGGCCCAGTGTTGTTGTGGAAACCAAAGCGCTGTTGGTAACGGCCAGAGGTTAATCCTGCACGAGATGGCCCACAGACCGGCGCGGTAACATAGCCTGCTGTTAATGCTGCGCCACTAGCGGCAAGGCGGTCCATGTTCGGAGTTTCGACATCTTGGCTCGAGTTGTGATAACCCACATCGGCATAACCAAGATCATCGGCAAAAAGGATCACCACATTTGGTTGTGAAGGAGTTTCAGCCTGCACGGCAGCGCCACTGCCCAGCGCTGCGAGAACGGTCATGCTAAGAGCGGTTTTTTTCATTATGTGTTTCATAGTGAATATCCACGTTATTCATTTTAATTTTAAGGTTCGGAGAACTAGTTGCGGCCACGCCAGCCATTGGCATGTGGGAACAGGTTGCGGTTCCAGCCCCACTTAGCTTCTTGGTTGTCGGCGTCCCAGCGTTCGAAGGCAGCTAGCAGACGCTCGACTTGCTCCGGATGCTTGGCTGCAAGATCATTGCTTTCGCTGATATCTTCAGAAATTTTGTACAGCCCAGGTTTCGGGTGTTTCACCAGCGTGTTATGGATCACCAGCTTCCAGTCGTTATCACGAATGGCGCTCTTGTTGATGGTTTTCCAATACAGGAAGCGATCATCCATTTCGGTCACTTCGCCGGTTAGCAACGGCAGTAAGTTCTCACCTTCCAGTTGCCACTCTTCTTGTTGTTCAATACCGGCCATAGCCAGGGTAGTTGGCAAGATATCAAGGGAAATCATCGGAGTGTCAATCACTTGCTTAGCCGGAATAGTGCCACGCCAGGTGATAGTTGTCGGTACTCGGATACCCCCTTCCCAATAGGTGTTCTTCGCACCGTTTAGTGGGGTATTGAACGAGCCGTTGCCGTTTGGTTTACCGCCATTGTCCGACATGAAGATGATCATGGTGTTGTCCATCAGGTCATGTTCTTCGAGCTTGTCGACCATCTTGCCGATATTGAGGTCCATGTTGTATGTCATGGCGACCATCTTGCGGCGCAGTTCGTCGTCGATATAGGCAAATTTTTCCAAGTCTTCTTCTTTTGCCTGCATTGGGCCGTGGGAGGCATTAAGAGGCACATAAAGGAAGAATGGTTTGTCATGGTGGCGGTCAATAAACTCAACCGCTTCATTGCCGAAGATATCCGTTAGGTAGCCGTCAAAGTCTTCGACCAGTTCATCGTTTCGGTGAATGGAGGAATAGGCTCTCTCTTCGGCATTCATGTTATTAAAACCACTGACAAAATAATCGGCGGCACCATTGTTAAAGCCGTAGAACTCGTCCCAGCCACGGTTATGCGGCCAGTATTCCTTGGCATCGCCATCATGAGACTTGCCGATAAAACCAGTGACATAGCCTGCGTCTTGGAAATAGTTACCGATAGTTTTGGCATTCAGGTCGAGGCCCTGAACAATGCCAGGCTCTTTGATAAATGGTGCCGTGTTGTCATGGTAGCCGTAGCGTTGCTGGTAGCGGCCGGTCAATAAGCCTGCACGTGATGGCCCGCAGACAGAAGCCGTGACATAACCAGCGGAAAAAATCGCACCTTCAGCGGCAATTTTGTCCATATGTGGCGTCACAATATCTTGGCTTTGGTTCTGAAAGCCCATGTCGGCATAACCGATGTCGTCGACAAATATAAACAGTACGTTGGGTTGTTGTGGGGTAGTAGGTGCTTCTTGTGCTAAAGCCGGACCACTGAGAGCAGCTGCCACAGCAAGCGTGATCCCATGCTTTTTCAGAGCTGAGTTCATGTTATTGGTTTCCTAACCGAAATGAGAAAACGGCCATTTGGGAATGGCCGTTGGTGATTATTGTTTGTTGTTATTTCGCGACTGGAGCAGGTTCATCATCGGATGGGTTCATGACAATTTTGATGTCAGCAAGTCCGTACTTGAAGCCTGCAAGATTAGAGAAGTCAGCATCGCCATTAGCATCAGTCTGCTCAATGTGAGTTACGATTTTTTCAACGTATTGTAATGCGTTGAGTGAAACAGTTTCAGCACCGGTATTGGCGTTAGTTTTAGTGAATAGTTCGCGTAGTGGAATACTTACATGATGCACAGTTGCATCAGTCACACCAGCTTCTGTCAAGTTGTAGCTAACCGTTTCAGAGTTACCGTAGCCGCCAGCTGGGAGTCCAGGAGTTGGTTCACCGCCAGTATTAACAGAAGGGGAATCCATTGAAACGACGAGCTTAAGGTCTCCACTTGGGATAGGTGTCCCTCCTGGAATGAAGAACGCCATTTGTAGTTCACCTTTATCGTAATAATGGCTCATATCAAGTCGTGGCTGGTTCATATCACCAAGCTCACCATCAATGACAAAGGTTAATGTGCTGCGACGTTTGGTATCAAATTTTTCGTCATATTCAATTCCACGGAATCGAATCGCTCCCTCATGACTGCCACCATTTTCCCAACTGCCTGGGTTTGGCTGAATTGAGGTTCCACGCATTATGCGAACATCATCTGTTTTACCCTGGATAACCCAGTTACCATCTGTACGAGTATCTCTATTAAGAACGGTAATGTTATCAGTTAAGATTTCACTGTTATTATTATTCAAACAACCTTGAATATTGTTGGTACCAATGACCTCAGGAACTGAGTTAGAAGCCAAACGTGCTTGGCTGATCTTATACTCAATCGCGCCTTCGCTCTCTATACCCATTGCGTGGTCAACGGTTGTAAGATCAAGGCCTTGATCAATGAAGCAACTCATAGGTACGCGGATCCACTGAGCTGTACCTGTTTCAGTTACCGCAGCTGCCGCCATAGCACTTGAAATATCGATGCCATAACTTTGCTCGCCATTCCCCATGGTTAGCATTACTTTGTTGCGCTCTGGGCCTTCACCAATCTCATAGTGGCTAGTTTCAACATAGAACTGAACAGTACCGCCTTGATCATCTGCACTGTTGTTAGCTGCAGTGATGTCATATTCTTTGTTAGCTTTAAAGATTAACGATGCTTTATCTTCGCTGATTTCAACAGTCAGAGGTTCTACATCCAAGAAGTTACCAGTGACTTGGATGTTTTCTAGCGAGGCATTCTCTTGGCCATCAACATCACCTTCCATACCGTTAACATCAACTGCTGTCATAATATATGGGCTGGTATGGGTTTTAGGGTCATCATGATATAGCGGTACTTGCGCTGTCAGTTTATTACTACCAGTGCCAGAGTTGCCGCCACCACCACTGCTGTAGTCGTAGTTATCATCCAAACAACCTGTCAAAGCGACGGTAGATGCAATCAATAAAGCTAGAGAGGATTTCTTATAAGTCATTGTAGGGAACCTTTATGTAAATCTTTGGGGAATCTAATCAGGTTTAGCCTTTCTTGGAGGCATTGAAGCGACGAAGGTCTTCGCGGCTGATGACGTCGTGCAAACCTGACTGGTAAGTCCTCCAATATGGCTTACGTGCTTCGCGGAAAGCATCAGTACCACGTCCGTGCTCTTGGATTAGCTTGACATTAGCTTTTGCCATATCAGCCTTTAGCTGTTTGATTTTGTCTGCATCACCTTGGCTAAGCTCCAAGAACACTTGCATCTCGTGGACTTCGGTAGAGATACGCTTTTGATCTCTTGGAGATAGGTCATTGTAAGCAAGGGCCTGGCTTGAAATAAGCATTAGCAGTGCAGTAGAGCAGGTAGCAATCATTTTTTTCATAGCGGGAATCTCCAAGAAGACCTGTTTCATAAAAACGTTTCAATTAAATGTTGAGTGAAACATACATAAGTTATTTAAACGGTTCAATCATCAGCCCCTCAACAAGAAAAATTTATGGTGGTTTTTAATTAATTTTGTGACCTGACGCTAATTAAAGCCTTATTTCTATCAATTAAAGATGGTTTATTTAACTTGAAAGCGGTGGTTTGCTTTTAATGGGTTGTTAAGGGTAAGTGTCAAATTGCGTACAAATACATTAAAAATTAACATGCTATAAGCTATTGATTTTTAAGTGTAAATTAAATAAATGCAAGATATTGCATGTGATTTGGTTCATATTGTGAAAAATTAGAATTAATATGAAAATTCATGTTTTTTATGAATATCTCAATCAAACCAAGGGTTTATATATTAGTTTAGCAAATAAGTGCTTTCTTTGACTTCTTAGTCGAAACGTTTATCTTTGTGCGTATCAAATCGATGACTGCCAGATTAAGATATTTTTTGTTACTTATTACCACTCCCCAGTCATCTATTACGAAATTAAAGCGAGTTATAATTTATCCGATACGTGAGAGCAGGGTTACAATGAATAAAAAATTGATGTTAAGCATAGGGACAATAATGCTTTCTGGTGGCGCGATGGCTTCCCAACCGGATTCTAGTTCATTCCAGATTGATATGGACGGTGACGTCGATACAATTCAGGTTCGTTCAGATTCAAGTCCAAACCAGAGAAGAACAAACTTTTTTACCGGTCTAGTTTATAACGAGACTGTTTTTGATAATGCACCTAAACGCTCTTCGTATCGACTTGTATATTTAGATGGTTCTACCCGAATTAATGAAAACTTCAGATTCCGCCACGTATTATCTGAATCTTGGGTAGATGTTAAAGGTGCGAATGGTTATAGCAATGACGGACGTGTGAGTTTTACTCTCGCTCCTCGCTATGAGCAGTGGGTAAGCCCTCGTTTTAGTTGGTTTGCCGAACCTGTATACATCCGTCAAGTAGAGGCACAAGGCACTGCCACCCAAGAGCTTAAGCTAAAGCCTGGTGTACAGTTAACCTATGGCCAGCACTTTATCTCAACCACTGCTGATTACCAGTTTAAGTGGCGTGAACGCTATGACAGAACGGAAAATAGAGATAATGACAACTGGCAAGCCTACTCTGCAGATGTGAACTATGTATATCGCCAGAGTCGTCAAATCAACTATGGTGCTAGCCTGTCATACAACGGTACAACCGACAATTCTGACTATGAATTCCGTCGTAAAAACTACAATGTGAAGCCGTTTGTGCGTTTCAACCACTACTATGGAATTACCACAGAACTCAATACCGTTATTGGCCGTGAAGAAAGTGGTAGGTACTGGAATGGTTACGACTATGTTAGGGTAAACGTCAATAACAACAAGCGAATAAATAATAACTTACGTGTAGTTGCAAACTTCCAATACGGTGATAACCAACGCCATTCACCGGCTCACGCACCTGACTACAGTGGTGGCGACAAGCAAGAAATGCAAGTTCGTGTCGGTCTAAATATTACTATCTAATTTTAAATAATAAAAAGGAGGGAAACCTCCTTTTTATTTATATCTATTATAAGCGTGAATTATAAATCCTTGTTATGACCTCACATTGAAATAGCGATATTTTACTTGTCCAATATTATTGGCTTTTAAACTTTGCAATATTGTCACGAGTTGATCTTTGCTCGTAAAATACATTTCTAATTGTTTCTGACACTCACTCTCTATTTGCGTACTTCGCAATTTAACTGGATTTTTTCTCCCTCTAACTGCTTGTTTCCTTTTTTGTCTTGATTACATAGTTTTATGTGCTTCACAAAAATGAAATCGTGGTTTGAATGAGGCTGTTGAAACGTTTATATTGCAAGTGTTCACTCATCACGCATACATTGATTGTTGTCCTTAGCCAATGGTTGACCGGGAAATCTTTGCTGGACGTCAATGCCTGATGTTAGTTCATGATAAATAAAAGGTTTTCTTCTTCCTATGGATTTCAAATACTCTAAATTAGTTAAGGGGATGGCGGTGCTGATGGCAGCTAATGTTGCCATGCCTGAAACTGTCGAAGCTGCACCTGTTTCGACAGAGCAGCCAAATATTGTCTTTATCTTCTCTGACGACCATGCCAACCGCGCAATTAGTGCCTATGGCTCTGATCTGGTAAAAACGCCGAATATCGACCGTATTGCCAATGAAGGGGCGATCTTTGACAACACCTTTGTCGGTAACTCTATTTGTCAGCCTAGCCGCGCATCGGTAATGACGGGGAAACATTCGCACAAGAACGGAGTGACTGATAACACAGCACGCTGGAACCCCAATCAGGTTGCTTTTCCTAAGTTGTTAGAGCAAGCCGGTTACGAGACAGCTTTGATTGGTAAATGGCACATGAGGCCAACCCCTGTGAATGAGTTTGGTTATTCCATCGTTCTTAGCGGATCTGGCCGTCAGGGCACGTACTACCAGCCTGAGTTTGTCGATCAGAAGGGCAAAAAAACGGTTGTGGAAGGGTACTCGGCAGATGTTATTACTGACATGTCGCTGGATTGGATGAAGCAACAAGCAGACTCTGATAAACCATTCTTGGTCAAAATCCAGTACAAGGCGCCACATACGCCGCGCCGACCTGCGCTGAGACACCTCACCACGTTTAAAGATCATGTTTTCCCTGAGCCTGCAACCCTGCATGACGATTACAGCACCCGTGGTGATCATGCCCAGCGTGCTTGGATGCAGCTTTACGGCATGGGACCGGTTGGTATCAATGCTTTCCCACCTGCAGCGACTACGCCAGAGCGAAAGCAGGTGCGTGAAGAGTGGTTGGCGAGTATGAACCAGCGTGAGCGTCAGAAGCATGAAGAGTGGATGAATCGAATGAATCAGGAGCAGCGTGATGCATGGCACGCGGCTTACGATGATATTAATGTTCAATACTGGGAGATGCAAAAAGATCCTAAGTACGCTCGGCAGAGAGGCAACCTGACGACGGAGCAAAAAGCGCACCGTCTAAGTTACATGTACCAGCGCTTCATGCGTGATTACGCTGCAACAGTATTGGGCATTGACGAGAACGTCGGCCGCGTACTGGATTACATTGATGAAGCGGGCATCGCTGATAACACCATTGTGGTTTACAGCTCGGATCAAAGCTTCTTCATTGGTGAGCACGGTTGGGCTGAAAAGCGCTATATGTACGAGGAAGGGATGAAAATGCCGTTCCTGATCCGCTGGCCAGGGCATATTGAAGCAGGGCTGCGTCCGGACGCTATGATTCAAAATATCGACTTCGCGCCTACATTCCTTGACTCTGCGGGTGTCGCTATCCCAGAGGAGATGCAAGGTAAATCATTCAAAGATTTGCTAGAAGGTAAAGTGTCTGATGAGCAATGGCATAAAGAACGTCCTGCAGTGTACTACCACTACTACATGCATGGTGCCCATAACGTACCAAGACATGATGGTGTCAGAACAGAGCGATACAAGCTTATTGACTTCTATTCGCAGAACGGCGGCAAAGGGGAATTCGAGCTTTACGATCTGGAGAAAGATCCTTTTGAGGTCAATAATGTCTACGCCGATCCTAATTACGCAGACGTTCGCGAAATGATGCATGGCCAGTTGAAAGAAGCTCGAAATAAATACGAGGTTTCTGACGATGTGTTTGAAGTGCCATATGTATATATGAACCGCAAGGAACGCCGGGAATTGGGCCTAATCAAGAACTAAATTGTTGTTTTTAAAGTGTTTAAATAAGGCTTGCCATGGGTGCTGTGGCAAGCCTTTTTAAATTTACAAACTGCAACAATTAATTCGCGTGACCTATCGCACACTCTATCTCGGTTTGATTTGAATAGTTAGTCGAAACGTTTATATTTGAAGTCAGAGATTACTTTAGCGTATCCCTTTTTAAGTTGAAGGAATAGAAATGAAAAAGAAGTTAGCTGCGCTGCTGATTGGTACTATGTTACTGCCAGGCATGGCTTTCGCTGAAACGGCAGCGAATGAAACGGTCATCAGCGAATCAGTGAAAAGCGATCAAGAGATCATTGATAGCCTTTATCGTGGTGGCTATGCCTACTGGCAACAACTGCGAAACGAGAATGGTACCTATGAAGATAAGCTATTCCTCAATGGTGACCGTAGTTACGTCGGTTCTATCGCCAACTCTGGTATGGGCTTGGTCGCATTAACCATCGGTCATGCCAACGGTTGGGAACCAGAAGCAGAAGAGCTGGCGTTGATAACACTGCGCAAGCTTGCAGGTCGTGATCCGAACTTCACGGTTCCGCAGAATGCAACTAACACCTTTATTCATTTCTACAATACGCAAACCGGTGAAGCGGTTGGGGATGACTGGAGCCCGGTTGACAGTGCCATCATGATTTATGGTGCTTTGTTCGTTAAGAACTACTTCAGCGAAAACAAGGAAATTGCAGAACTTGCCGATTTCTTGTACCGCAATACAGATTTAACCCAGTATATTGCCGATGTCCGCACTGGCCGCATTTACCTGGCCCAGCATACCGACGGTACGTTTAAGCCGCACCGTACTAAAGCATTCAATGAATATATGCTGGTAGCAGGTATTGCAAACCAACAAGCGAAAGATTTAGACAACGCGATTAATGGCAGTGATGCGAAGAAGTTCTGGGATATTTGGTATGCATCAACCAAATACTTACCGGTTGCTGAATATAATGGTATTCCAGTACTTTCAGAAGGTAAAACATGGTTTACTTCGCAATTTAATTTCTTGTTTAATAATTACTTGATGCATGACTTCTCTAATCATCCAGAGTTTGTTACTGCGCTTGAAAATTCAGCTAAAGCAGATTTCGCTTTCTGGCGAGATGTCGATGTTGAAGGTGTTGAATTAAAAGAATACGAGTGGGGGAGTGGCGCTGGTTCATGTCCGAATGGTTACTGTGTTGACCGTTTCCATTTCGAAGGCGATCGCCAGTTTAACCATAACCTAGTTGTTTCTCCTCATATTCTTGCTGGTTATATTCCATTTAATGATAGGGCGAAAGCTGATTTGATTTCGACTT
This sequence comes from Photobacterium rosenbergii, assembly GCF_003026455.1. Taxonomy (GTDB): domain Bacteria; phylum Pseudomonadota; class Gammaproteobacteria; order Enterobacterales; family Vibrionaceae; genus Photobacterium; species Photobacterium rosenbergii. The sequence continues at coordinate 1,360,991 of NZ_PYMB01000001.1, read as the reverse complement.
ATCGTGATAACACTATTAATGCTAAACACGAGCTTGATGGTGGGTATGAAATTTTGTGGCGCTATAGTCATGATCAGCCGGAATGGAAGGCTGAATTTATTGAAGGTGTTGATTTCTCAACGTTTTTGTTCGGGATTGCAGCAATGCCTGAACACTTGGGTATGGAGTTCTTCAATAAATACAACAACTACTTTGAGTAGTTAAAGTATTTAGCTGTTTCTTAGGGTAATTTTCACAATTTGCATCATTGTTGTTTGCTCCCAGCTTTATAGTTGGGAGCTTTTTTATTTAAGCAATATTAATTTCGACAGCTTTTTTTATTACTGGTTAACAGCCATAAACAATTTATTACAGGTAACGGGTGTTGATATTAGTAGTACTTAACCCTGATCACACTTTAAGTCTGTTTAATTGACGTGATTAGTCGAAACGTTTATATTTTGTGTTGTGAAAAGGACATGATTCACTCGATGCGATTAACTTGTCAGTTTGGCCTGTTATTTTACTGAGTCGTCTGTGCATGGAAAAGCACTTACCGTTGTTTTATCGCTATGCGTAAAGTAAAAAATAGCTTGGTGATATCAAGTTGTTTAATCTTATATTAGGCAAGGACAATATGAATATTAAACGCTCAACCCTTTCGAAGGGGATTGGCTTATTATTAGCATCGTCTGCAATGACCAGTGTTGCAGCCGAGCAAGAAAGACCAAACATTCTATTTATTTTTTCTGATGACCATGCCAACCAGGCTATCAGTGCATACAACCCGACTTTAGGTCAAACGCCGAACATTGATCGTATTGCCAATGAAGGGGCAATTTTCGAACGCGCTTTCGTTACCAACTCTATCTGCCAGCCAAGCCGCGCATCGGTTATGTCTGGTAAGCATTCTCACAAGAATGGCGTGCTTGATAATACCTCTCGCTGGAACCCGAATCAGGTTATCTTCCCTAAACTTTTGGAAGAAAGTGGTTATGATACTGCCCTGATCGGTAAGTGGCACATGCACCCGACACCGGTTAATGAGTTTGGTTACTCTCTAGTACTGAATGGTGCTGGTGGTCAGGGTACTTACTACAATCCGGAGTTTATTGATCAGGACGGTAAAACCCGCGTTATTGAAGGTTACTCGACAGACTTGATCACGGATATGTCTCTGGATTGGCTTGAAGAGTCTTGGGATGAAGATAAGCCGTTCTTGCTGAAAGTTCAGTACAAAGCGCCACATACACCTCGACGTCCGCCACCGCGCCATATGGCAACCTTCATGGATCATAATTTCCCGATCCCTGATACGTTGTTCGACGACTACAAGACCCGTGGCGAGCACGCTGAAAATGCGTGGATGCAGCTATACGGTATGACGCCGGTAGGTATCAATGCCTTCCCACCTGCACCTACTACGCCTGAGAAAGCCCGTGTTCGTGAAGAGTGGATCAAGAGCATGGACGGTGATCAGCGCTGGCACTTCGATCAGTGGATGAACCGCCTGACAGACGAGCAGAAAGCCGCGTTCCACGAAGCGTACGATGACGTCAATGTCGATTACTGGGAGAAGATGAAAGACCCAATGTACAAGCGTCGTTGGGGTAACGTTCCTCGTGATCTTAAAGTGGCCCGAACAGAATACATGTACCAGCGTTTCATGCGTGATTACATGGGTACGGTAATGACTATCGATGAAAACGTTGGCCGTATTCTTGATTACCTAGACGAAAGTGGTCTGGCAGAAAACACCATTGTTGTGTACAGCTCGGATCAGAGCTTCTTCATCGGTGAGCATGGTTGGGCTGAGAAGCGCTACATGTACGAAGAAGGCTTCAAGATGCCATTTATGATCCGCTGGCCGGGTCAGATCGCTCCTAACCAACGTCCACAGGCAATGATCCAGAATATGGACTTTGGCCCAACGTTCCTAGATGCAGCGGGTTTGCCAACTCCAGAAGAGATGCAGGGTAAGTCATTCCTGAAAGTGCTCAAGGGCCAGACGTCTGATGCCGAGTGGCAAGAAGAGCGCCCAGTGGTTTACTACCACTACTACATGGAAGGTGCACATAACGTACCTCGCCATGACGGTGTTCGCAGCGATCGCTACAAGCTGATTGACTTCTACTCGCAGAATGAAGGTAAAGGCTTCTTCGAATTGTACGATTTGGTGAAGGATCCAAACGAAGTAAACAATGTTTACGAAGATCCTGAGTACGCAGAAGTACGTGCCATGATGACGACTGAGCTTGAGAATGCACGTGAGCGTTATGATGTACCAGAAGATTACTTCGAAGCACCATATCCGTTCATGAACCGCCAAGAACGTGAAAAATTGGGCTTCTAATTTTCTGCAAAGTCAGGAAAAGTAGAAAAGCCGATTAGTCTAATAGAAATCGCCCCTCATACGCTATGTATGAGGGGCTTTTTTTTAAGGACTGTTGGCATAGGCACAAATCATAAACTGGGTTGGATGAGTTAGGGGAAGCCTATGGTATGTTCAAGCCAATATCTGATTGACCCTGCACAGCATTTTTACCCTATGTCACAAAACACCCGAGCTTCTACTTCATCCCACCTACTTCGTACCTCAGGCGCAAAAGTTACCGAGTTGGCTTTGCGCAGGCAATTCTATCCACCGGGCTTTGAGCAAGAGCTGCAAACCAATTTGGACTTCTTTTTAGATGGAGTCGGCGTCGATGAGCAGGCAAAGGTGCCTTACGATACCTTGTTTGTTACAGGCTCTGATATTGATCCGCAAAATTACGTCAATACCACTGAAATTGGCTTGTACCTCAATATTCTGACAGAAGCCCATATAAACGGTTATGAAGCCGCATTGGTTAGGATCGACGAGACATTGGATGCCTTGCTAGGCGCTCCGAACTGGAATGGTCTTTTCTATTGGCCATACGATATTGTTGAAGGCCAACTTCAGCCACAGGAGGAGGGCATAATTCCTGCTGTCGACAACGCCAACTTGGCCTTCGCGCTGGCAGCAGTATCTGGGGCTTACCTTGATTCTGACGATGAGTTAGCGGTTAATGTTGTCGCTAAAATCAGTGATATTTTGCAAAGGCAAGTGACAGGTTGGCAACAACTTTATGATCCCCAAAAGGATCTTTTGTATGCCGGTTGGTCAGCAAAAGACAGTGCTCCACTGGGGTATTATATTGACCGCAAAGCCAATGAAAGCCGCTTGGCCCCGCTTTGGGCACATTTGATAACCAAAGACACCAGTCACCCTGTACCTCAGTCAGCTTTCAATAATATGGAGCTATATACTGGCTCGTTCGAAACAAGCCAGCAGATATTCAAGCCTATGCTGACTTGGGATGGGGCGTATTTCCAAGGTATGTTGCCGGCTATCTGGCTCAACGAAAAGCAGCTTATTCCGGATTACTCAATTATCGAAGATATGACGGCGCTGCAGCAATGCCACTCTGAGCGACACAACATTCCATTTGTTTCTTCAGCTGCAACAACGGATGACAGTTATGCTGCCTTTGGTGTACCTGAACTTTCCGAAGCCGCGGTGCGTTTTAGTTTGGCAATTGCCGGTGGTGATACTGGCACGCCCCATGCGACAGCGTTGTCCTATATCGTCAATCCAGCCGATGCAGTAAAACAGCTTAAATTAATCAAACAGCAGCATCCTGACATTGAGTCACCCTATGGCTGGTTTGATGCCGTAGATACTACGGGCAAGATGTCGACAAAGTTGATCTCTCTTGATCAGGGAATGTTTGTCTGTGCTTTCCTTGCAACGAGTATCAACCAGCAGGTCGAAACTTACCTCAAGCGAACTGGCAACTATCAGGATGTCATTGATATGTACCAGTCTTTTACGCCTGATAACTAAGTTAGGGCTATCCGGAATAAGGCCCAGCATAAGCTGGGCTATAGGCCTGATATCAAGTCAGCTTGATTTGTAATTGCTCGAAATACATTTGTTTAGCCAGAGGCAATAAACCGGGATCTGCCCCCATTTCCAGTGAGGCTAGCAGGCCGTTAAATACCAATTCGGCCCGCGTTGCCTTTTCTTTGGCTTGTTTGATGTCGTGAGCAAGTAACAACTCGCTGACCAGTCGAATTCGCTCTTGTTTATACGAAACACACACATCGGCAATGCGCTCATCTTCGTGGCGGTATTCGTTAAATGCCTGCTGATAGATACAGCCATTGAAATCACAGGCTTCGACCAGCGCCTCGAGTGTCGTAAAGCGTGCTGTTAATTTCTCTTCCAGTGACAAGTCTGGATCATGAAATAATTGTGTTAGCTGGGATATGGTTTGCTCACTGTAAAGCGCCAGAGCTTCAGCAATCAAAGCTTCTTTAGAGCCAAAATGGCGGTAAATCGTTGCTTTGGACATTCCTGTTGCAGCCGTGATGGTATCCATGCTGGTACCGTGGTAACTGTGCTTCACACATAGCGCCAACGTAGCTTCAATCGCCCGGCGCTTTTTCTCTTCTTGACGGCTCATACTCTTCAACCTCCAAACCAGAAAACAAAAAAACGAAACTAATTAGTTTTATACCCTTGACAGCTTCAATATTCAATTCTAGATTTAAAAACAACAAAACGAAACAGTTTAGTTTCGAAATTAAAAGGTCAGTCACAGAAGGAATACAACATGCTTAAGTCAATTGCACTTTCAACATTACTTGTCGCGTCAATGTCAGCATCAGCTGTTGAGCTTAATACTTCCAATACAAACTCTGGCATCCATGTCAAAGCAACAGACCAATCTTCACCTGCAGCAGGGCTGACTGTGAGCGTGACGAATGTACCGCAGCTTAATGGCGCATCTTTTACTACTGACGAGCGTGGTCGTGTCTTTATTCCGCTGTCACTCAATGCAAGCCGCTCGGTCAATATTGTTGCTTCGGATGATATGGACATGTCAGTGGCGTCAACAACGGTTTTCCATAGTCACTCGCGTTAAATACTGGTTACGTCCATCACAGAATCTAATAACACAGAATAAAGGCTGCCATTGGCGACCTGGTTAAAGAAGGAATACAACATGCTTAAATCAATTGCACTTTCAACACTACTTGTCGCGTCAATGTCAGCATCAGCTGTTGAGCTTAATACTGCCAATACAAACTCTGGCATCCATGTCAAAGCAACAGACCAATCTTCACCTGCAGCAGGGCTGATTGTGAGTGTGACGAATGTACCGCAGCTTAATGGCGCATCTTTTACTACTGACGAACGTGGTCGTGTCTTTATTCCGCTGTCATTGAATGCAAGTCGCTCGGTCAATATTGTTGCTTCGGATGATATGGATATGTCAGTGGCATCAACCACGGTCTTCCGTAGCCACTCGCGCTAAATACAGATTATTCATTTCAACTAAAAGAGCCCTGCAACTGGTTAAGGTTGCAGGGCTCTTTTGGTACCTGATAACTATTACTCGTAATCAGAGGCGTAAGTTTCTTCGTAAGTGTGCGAGTAAAGCTCAAATAGATTACCAAACGGGTCTTCCATGTAGATCATTTGTGCTTGCTTAGTCTCGTCTTCTGGGTGGTAACGCATGATGTCCATGCGAGCTTTACCGCCAAGCTCTTCAATACGTGCGATTGTCTGTGGGAATTGCTCTTTAGCAACTTGCAGACAGAAGTGGAAGATACCCAAACGAGAGAAATCGACTTCATGACGTTCCTGGCGCTCTTTCATTTCGAACAGTTCAACGCCGATACCGTCTGACGTTACTAGGTGCGCAATGTTAAAGCCTTTGAAGCCTTCACCGAAGACGGCAATACACATACGGCCGATTGCAGTTTCACGCTCTTCGATAACTTTAGTGTTGTTCATTACAACGCGAAGACCTAGCGCTTTAGTGTAGAACTCAACTGCTTTGTCCATGTCGCCAACCATGATACCAACGTGATTCATCTTCATAACTTTCTCCAAATACTTTTTAATTTGTTTCGTGTGTCGCTTCGATGGAGAGAAGTATAGGGGGAACTCTTGATTAACAAAAATTATCAAAAATTATAATTTTAATAATTTAATGTTATTTGGATAAGTTTCTGCTTGCTCTGCTAGGCTATGACCCAAAAGCGGATGCTTTTGATATTTGGGCGACAAAGTTCCCGGCCGAAAGTAAACCAAAATTGAAAAATGAGGAGGAAACTGGACAGTTATTCTTGAAGCACTTGAGGGGCCTTTATGGCGTCAAAATATAAAATTGGAAACTTCTAGCTAAATGCTATTAACCCTGCAACTGGTTAAGGTTGTAGGGTATGAAAATGTAATCAATTTACTTTTCGTTCTCTTCAAAAAGGAATGGAGAGACTGATATCGTTTGAACTGTTGAACTCATTATTCCTGCTGGAGACAAGTTGGTAATGTTATTATTAATCATGTATTCCCGGAAACTTCTTCTGTTAAATATTTTACCACAGTAAACCGTTTGGGCCTTATCTATTAATCGTGAAATATTGTTTTCAACTGTTTTAACTGATTTGTTTAAAATTTTACTAATGAAATCATTGGAAAATCCACATAGAATAAAGTAAGAATATGTTTCTTGAAGTGGTGTGAAAAGGCTATTTATTTTATTTGCAATTTTTAAATCTTTTAAACTTTGACTCAATGTATCGTTTAGGCTTGCTGAGAAAGTATGTATTAATCCAGACTCGTATAAATTGACATCTATTCCAATGACATCACCACGTTCATTAATCAATGGCAGCTTTGAAACGTAAAAAGCTGTGCAAGATAAATTTGTCTTTATAATATGTAATGAAAATAACTGAGCCTTATTCTCCATTACTATACTGTTTTGTTTACTGATTATATTAGCGTGCTCTGCGAGATTATGTTCTAGATTAAGAATGGACTTGCCAATAATATCTTTATTTTCAAGACCAAAGATGCTCTTGAAAGCTTTGTTCACCGCAAAAAAATTACCCTGCTTATCATAAACAGCACAAGGGTTTGAACAATGTTTATATCTTAGCCCTACTGTGTATAGATATTGTTGATCCGTTATATTCATAAGTTTGTGTAGTGACAGTATTTTGCGTTTTCTTTGCTTTCTTATATTATAAATAAGTTATTTATAATAACCAATTGCTATTTACACATCTTTAGGGTGAATAACGTCTATCCAATTATTCAAGCTCTGCAAGGACGCGTATCTGAGTAGAGTTTCTTGCTGAACGCTTCCAAGTTTTGTCAATGAAGTTATAAGTCGACTACAGGAGGCAGGGGACACTGTCATCGGGAATGATGTTTGGATTGGCAGCGACGCAATGATCATGCACGGGGTTCAAATAGATGACGGCGCCGTGATCGGTACGAGGGCTGTCATTACCAAAAACGTTGAGCCTTATTCTATCGTGGCCGGTAATAACCATTCATTAAAAAACGCTTTGATGAAGCGTCCTATTCAGTCGCTATCAGACATTAAGTGGTGGTATTGTTCGCTGGAACATGTCGAGTGCGCTATGGCCTGCAATGCAGTGGGGAAATTAGCCTGTTGGGAAAATACTTCTTTGAGAGTGTGGCTAAGTAATTCGCACATCTCTATGGCGTTAAGGGGCCAAGCCAGATAAGAGGCCTGGCTTGGCCTCTGTTTTTATTGATTCATCTGTGCAGCAGTATCGACAAATATCCCTTGGATGTCTTTTGCTTCACGCTCTGTTTGGCCACCGTGCGTGAGGAACGCATCGATAATAGCTGCGGTTTTGTGTTCTTTGGCGCGCTCTAGGAAGTAGCGCAACTCTAGCTCAGCTCCTGCCTCTTCATCTTTGATAGAGGAGGTGATAATCGCTTTGTACATCTCGATATCACGCAATTCTAATTGGCTTATTACCCCGAGCGTTGTCGCCAAGAAAGTATCCATTTCAGCTTTTGGTACAAATTGGGTGATGATGTTCAACTGCTCTGCTTGTTGTGCTGTAAAGTCATTGCCCAGCAGTAATGCTTGAAGCGCTTTGTTTTTCCCCATACGCCGAGCAAATTGCACCGCTCCCTGACCACCAGTAGGAATGTTGACGTGGATTTCAGGCTGAGCAAAAGCGGCGTTCTCGGTACCGTAAGCCAAATCACACGCCATCACAAATTCATTGCCGCCGCCACGAGCTACGCCATCAACGACCGCAACCGATAGTTGTTTCATCGCTTTGATATTAGCAATCATATGGTTGAACTCTATTGAAGCAGCCTGGCCACCTTGTGTGCCGTTGATAACGTTCAAATCTAGATGCGCCAGGAAAAATGTATTGTGCAGTGATTCGAATACGACGATTTTTGTCTCACCGTCATTTTTCAGTGAAAGCACAAATTCATTGATTTCATTGATCAAATCGATAGTGAGTACGTTTACCGGCGGATTGCTGATTTCCACTTTTGCAATGCCATTTTGGTGAGTGATCGATAGCGTTTTCATGGTTACTTCCTCAGCGTTATAAATGACACCAATTGCCGTTCAGTGGCGATGGTGTTGTTAGAAACGAATGACTTGTAGTTGATGGGTGCACTATAAAAAGTATGAGAGTGTAGTTCTTACCATTTTGCGCCGTCATAAAATTAGGCTGAGGAAGAAATCGCCTAATTCGAGTGAACCATAGGAATATATGCAGTGCCTTCAGCACAAGCTGGCTAAAATATTTCTGCCCCAAAGTTTGTTAGCAATATGCACTCGAAGTAAATTGGCTTACATTTAAGTTGCCATTAGAGCCACTTTAAAGACATGAAGACAAGACTACTTCGTGCTGGGTAAGAATGCGAAGAGCGGGTAAGACTAATTATTAGAATTGTCAGTTTGACTCTGCTTTGGAGATTTAGGCTTGGCAGGGGAAGCAACCAGCTTCCCCTGCCAAGCTACATTGAATAGTGGTGGCCAGCTTAAACTTCTATGCAATAGCCCATATTTTCCTCAATGCTTTTATGAATAATGTGAAATCTTTATTTCCAATTGGCAGAGTAAACTCGCATTAGGTTCTCGCCTAGAAAACCAACAATTTCATCATGGTTCCAATTGTATTTATCCTCCAGTACAGCAACAACATCCCAAATATGTTTAGCGTGTAGGTTTTCAATAGGAGCTGCCATACCTAATTCAGGTGGGTATACATCGGTATTTGGTACAGCTATTTCATAAAAGTCCATAACATTATGAACGGCATCGGTTGAGTAGCAGACTTTGTCTTTGCCAATTAAGTTTGCAACGTATACAACATGCTCTGCAAAGACTTCCGGTGTCGCTGAACCATCTGCACTTAAGAATCCTCCAGCCCCCGTGGGACAAACAGCGCCGCCTTTTCTTCCAATCGCGAGAATTGCATTATCCGATAAATTGCGCGAGTGATTATACAGCTCATAAACGTTTGAGTGGGAGGCAACTATTGGCTTGGATGAGGCTTCAGCCGTATCGATACAGGTTTGATTCGAGGCATGTGAACAATCCAAGACAATACCTTGCTCATTTGCGTATTTGACGAATTTCAAGCCCTTCTTAGTAAGACCTGACGTTCCTTTTGAACCACCACCGGCTAAGTCGTTATCGTTATTGTAAGTGGTATTCATTACTCGAATACCGTTAGCTGCAGACCACTTCATGTTGTCTTCCATATTCCCATCGAGGACGTAATCAGCTCCCTGGGTATTGTACATAACAGCAAGTCTTCCAGACTCTTTTGCCGCTCGTATATCTTCTGCGCTTTTTACCTTTAATGCCCCAAATTCATCCGATGCTAAATCCGTATTCTTAATTATGCTGGGTAAGGTATCTCCAAAGATAGATTTGGTGTTGTAAACCGAAGCAGAGGTAAGAGTTATACCAGCTTCATGGTTTTCACGCAGGCCTTTATGGAAATGCTCAACGCCCATAGCCATAGCTGGGGCAACAGCGGCAGGCATAACAGAGTTAATTGCAATATATTCTGCATACTTTTCTTTTGCTTCAGCGGCACGCTTCTCTTGTTCAGGGGTTCGACTTGGAACATAGGCTTCGGCAAGAAATGCAACTCGCTGTGCTATTTCCTCTTTAGATTTCCCTCGAGAATTCCAGAGGTGCGCGGTGTGATCGGTATTAGAAACAAAGCCTGCTTCAGAGTCCCACCCTCCTTCAACGTGTGTATGCTCATGGCCGATATCGTGGGCAAATGCACCTATTGATGTAGCTAAAGCAATAATAAAAAATAACTTTTTCATGTTTTCTCTGTATATTAATGTGAGTCACAATCAAGGATTAATTCCAGCAATATCTCTAACTCATAACGTTGATGATGTTGTGTAAGATAACGGGAGTGGAAAAATAAAACTGTACAATTCACGCCATTCGCTCCATGTGAGAGTATGCTCATGGCCGATATCGAAGGCAAATGCACCTATTGATGTTGCTAAAGCAATAATAGACAATAACTTTTTCATGTTTTCTCTCTGTATATTAATGTGAGTCACAATCAAGGATGCATTCCAGCAATATCTCTAACTCATAACGTTGATGATGCTGTGTAAGATAACGGGAGTGGAATAATAAAACTGTACAATTCACGCCACTCGCTTCATGTGAGAGTTTGTAATTAACCTTGTTCTATCAGCAACCGGCTAAGCACGACCTAGTTTAAAACCATGTTTGCCGCTAGATTTAGATAAATAGTTTGATGATTTGACGAGAAAAATGGCGAACAAACTGAATGTAGAATTAGTGATTGAAGAGCAGTGGCAAGTCATTCGAGAAGCTTTATCTACTGCGAAAGTAGAGTATTCAGTAGAGCTTACCGCATCTATGCTTGATAACTTTTCAAGTGATTTAGCAACCCCTACAAGCATTACATCACTTTTTTCGTTTATGGATCTTATCGTTCCCAAGTTGACGAAGGAGCAATATCATTATATTTCTCAAATATCGGCACAAAAGAATGCGGCCAACGCCATCAAATATATGGATTTTCCAGAGTGTCATACAGTACGAGATGCTCTAGAGTCATATTGTAGCCAGTCGACTCAAATAATGACTGATACATTGTTATGTATTGAACCATTTCTAGGGGAGATTTGGTTCAAGTGTCATAGAAGCTATATTGAAAAACCTAGGTTTAAGTTTATCGAGAGTTACGGCCTTTACTTTTTTAGAGAGCTCGTTTCTCAGTTCAGCGGTACAAGTTGGAAACCGGCGAAGTTGGCTTTAAGAAGCCCCAATTCAGATCACATAGATACTGAAATGTGTTTAGCTACACCAGTCATATTGATAGGTAGAGATTTCTATGGGTTAGCTGTTGAGAAGGAAGTATTGCAACTTCCGATGCAGCTTCGCTCGTATTCATCCATCGAATCCATTTTTAGACATGCAGATATTAACTTTGCGGTAGCTTTAAGGTACGTGATGATATCTCACCTCGGAGATGGTGTGATAACGCTTGATAGGTTGAGCAAAGCCACCCAACTAAGCAACCGCACTATCCAGCGGCGACTAGAAGAGATAGGCACTAATTTCCATGAATTTTACGGAGATATCATTATCAATGAAGCAAAACGATTACTATCAAATTCCGCTAACAGCGTTACCGATATAAGTTACAGGCTCGGCTATTCATCTCCTCCAAGCTTTATTCGTTATTTTAAAAACAAAGTTGGAGTTACTCCTAAGCAGTTCCAGAAACAATTTTTAGACTGAGCAGTGATTTAATTCCTGTCAAAGCAATTTCAGAAAGGTCTAGCATGTTTAATTCCATCGTGGATTATGATTATCACTTTATCTTTGATTTTTTCTAAAACATCAAGTATTTCTTGGAGGGAAATATCAAATTGATAAGAAAATAAACCCTAAGTATGTTTATTGCTTTTTGATATCGGGTAGTCAAATAGGTCTTTTTTGCGAGACATCTACTAATCCATATTTTACTCAAATAGCAAATTGCCTCTAACTCGAAAGTGTCCAAAACCAAGTTACACTCCCTCTAAATCAAACTAAAAGGGGCCTTGCTCCAGCAAGGCCGGGAGCTTGTCCGTTAACAATATCTTCCTTAATGAATTTCCACGATGGGTCAAAGTTCAGTGTTTCTGCTTTTACGGCAAAGGCACTAAGCATACTTTCTGCCAGAGTGACTTGAGTAAAATGATTTCGTCGAATTATGTCCAATTGTATGTATAAAGGGATCAGAGGGCCCTACAACTCATTTAATTGCTTTGTTTGCAGTGACTAGTGCAGGCCAGATGCCGATAAGCGACGCTGGTATTCGAGCGCCGCTTCAAAGCGTTGATGGCAAAAAGAAAAATACCCCGCTGAAAACGTTGCTGTTAAAACCTCGGCTTTCATTGGGGTATTCTTTTGGGGGTATTTGTTTAACTTAGAAGCCTAGCGCTTTACGCTCCTTGCGGTTCATGTACGGGTAAGGTGCCTCAAAGACATCGTTTGGTACTTTGTAGTCCGCACGGGCTTTTTTCAGTTCAGCCATCATGTTGTCGCGCACAGCTTTGTACTTGGGATCTTCGTACACGTTGTTCACTTCGTTTGGATCCGCCTTCAAATCATAAAGCTCGAACCAGCCTTTACCGCTATTTTGCGAATAGAAGTCGATCAGTTTGTATTGATCACTCCTTACTCCATCATGGCGCGGAACGTTGTGGCCGCCTTCCATGTAGTAGTGGTAGTACACGATCGGACGTTCTTGCTGCCATTGCGCATCGCTTTCTTTGCCGGTAAGTACATCAAGGAATGATTTACCCTGCATTTCGCCCGGTACTTTTGCACCGGCTGCCGTGAGGAATGTCGGCGCAAAATCGATATTCTGGATCATTGCCTCAGGCTTTGAATGGGCAGGGATCTTCCCTGGCCAACGGATAACGAATGGCATCTTCATACCCGGCTCATACATGTAGCGTTTTTCTGCCCAGCCGTGTTCACCAATGAAGAAACTCTGATCTGAGCTATAAACCACAATGGTGTTCTTGGCGAGATCGTTTTCATCCAACCAGTCAAGGATACGGCCAACGTTCTCGTCAACAGCCGTGACCGACGCCATGTAATCTCTCATGAAGCGTTGGTAAATGTACTCGGCACGGATCCGCTTCTCGTCTTCTGGCACATTACCGTACCGGACTTTGTATGGTGGAGATTGGATTTTCTTCCAGTAATCCACATTGATGTCATCGTAGGCTTTGTGCCACGCCTCGCGCTGCTCATCGGTCATACGTGCCATCCAGCCTTCGAAGGCTTTACGCTTTTGCTTAGTCAGGCTGTTAATCCATTCTTCTCGGATTTCAGCACGCTCCGGTGTTGTTGGTGCTGGTGGGAAAGCGTTGATACCTTCACCGGACATACCGTACAACTTCATCCAAGCCTTGTTGGCATGCTCACCACGGGTTTCATAATTGTCGAACAGTGTCTCAGGTAGCGGGAAAGTTTTGTCTTTAAACAGTTCCAAGTGGCGTAATGGTGGCCGGCGCGGTGTATGCGGCGACTTAAATTGGACTTTTAGCAAGAAGGGCTTGTCGGCGTCTCGCTGTTGCTCCAACCACTCGATAGACTGATCGGTAATTACGTCGGTCGAGTAGCCTTGGACAGTGGTGATATTGCCCTTGTTATCGATAAATTCCGGTTGGTAATAGGTTCCTTGGCGGCCATGTCCGTTTAGGACATTTGAGTAACCAAACTCATTAACAGGGGCAGGGTTCATGTGCCATTTACCAATCAGTGCAGTCTGGTAGCCGACATCTTCCAGCAGATGGGTGTAAATAGTCTGGTTTGGGTTCCAACGTGACGTATTGTCGATAACACCATTTAGGTGAGAGTGCTTACCCGTAAGGATGGTTGCACGGCTTGGTTGGCAGATGGAGTTGCCGACAAAGGTGTTTTCGAAAATAGCCCCTTCGTTGGCGATACGGTCAATATTGGGGGTGTTCACAAACTGATCATTGTAGGCACTGATGGCTTGTGTTGAGTGGTCATCGGAAAAAATAAACAGAATGTTGGGTTGTTCGTAGGTGGCAGCAACACTCTGAGAAGAAATGGCACCAGCAGCTAGCAGCACACCTATTCCTTTGGATAAAGTCGAGCGCTTCATTTTCATATTATCCTGCTTTGATTTTGTTAATAGTAAAGGGGTATTCCAACGAGTTGGTTTCAGGCATTGTTCGATGTATCAGCCAATGAGGAGTACCTCGACACCCTGCAAGGTGCCGAGGTTCAGGGCTATTAATACCCGAGCGATTTGCGTTCTTGAGCCGTCATGAATGGGAATGGCGCTTCGTACACATCAGAAGGAACCTCATATTCCTTGCGGGCATCGTGAAGCTCTTTCATCATGGTTTCACGAACTTTGGAGTATTTCGGATCGTTGTATACGTTATTCAACTCATTAGGATCGGCTTGAAGGTCATACATTTCGAACTCGCCCTTACCGTTATTTTCTGAATAGAAGTTAATCAGCTTGTAACGATCGCTGCGCACTCCATCATGGCGAGGTACGTTGTGAGCACCTTCCATGTAGTAGTGGTAGTAAAGGTATGGGCGCTCTTTTTGCCATTGGGCAAGAGTTTGCTTTCCGGTCAAAACATCAAGGAAAGACTTGCCTTGCATTTCATCAGGCGCTTCAAGACCCACAGCATCGAGGAAGGTAGGGCCGAAGTCGATATTCTGGATCATCGCCTGCGGACGTTGATTCGGTGCAATATGGCCAGGCCAGCGGATGATAAATGGCATTTTCATCCCTTCTTCATACATGTAACGCTTCTCCGCCCAACCATGTTCACCGATGTAGAAGCTTTGGTCAGAGCTATATACCACGATGGTATTCTCTGCGAGGCCTGTGTCATTTAGGTAATCAAGGATACGGCCAATGTTTTCATCGACAGTGACTGCCGCTGCAGCGTACTCTTTCATGAAGCGCTGGTAGTTATACTCGGTGCGAGCTTTTTTCTCAGCTGGTGGCACATAGCCGTATCGCATCTTGTATTCAGGCGTTTGAATTTTCTTCCAGTAATCGACATTGATATCGTCATAGGCGGCATGGAATGCAATGCGCTGCTCTTCTGTCAGGCGATCCATCCATTTATCAAACGCTTCTCGCTCTGGCTTACTCATACTGGCGAGCCAATCCTCACGGATCTTTTTCTTTTCTGCCGTAGTCGGTGCAGGAGGGAAGGCATTAATGCCTTCTGCCGTCATACCATACAATTCCATCCACGCTTCGCTCGCATGCTTGCCGCGAGTTTTGTAGTCATCATGAAGCGTGGCTGGAATTGGGAATTTAGTGTCTTTAAACAACTCCAGGTTTCGTAGTGGCGGTCGGCGTGGTGTATGCGGTGACTTGAATTGAACTTGAAGTAAGAATGGCTTGGCAGGATCACGGTTTGTCTCTAACCATTTAATGGATTGATCGGTGATGATATCGGTCGAATAGCCTTCAACGGTCGTTTTCTTGCCGTAGTTATCAATGAATTCTGGCTGATAATAAGTCCCTTGGCCGCCAGCGCCACTCAATACGTTCGAATAGCCAAATTCTTTGACTGGCGTCGGGTGCATGTGCCATTTACCGATAAGTGCAGTCTGGTAGCCGGCATTTTCCATTAATTTCGGATAGATGGTTTGGTTTGGGTTCCAAGCCGAGGAGTTGTCGATTACGCCATTTAGGTGTGAATGTTTACCGGTGATGATGGATGCGCGGCTTGGCTGGCAAATTGAGTTCCCTACGAAGGCGTTTTCGAAAATGGCCCCTTCTTCTGCAATACGGTCGATGTTGGGCGTTTGCACCAAATCATCACTGTAAGCACTGATGGCATTATTTGAGTGGTCATCAGAGAAAATGAAGAGGATATTGGGTTGGTCGCTAGCTTGGCTGGCGTGGGCTGCGCAAGAACTTGCTGCAAGCAAGAGCCCAATCCCCTTTGCGAGAGTGGAATGTGAAGTTTTCATAAGATCCTTGATTACATATCAGTTTTAAGAAGACAAATGGTTCGTGTAGAAGACGATACTGAACTTGAATTCGGCCATATTTGCTTCATCAAAGATGAGTGTCTCAACTAAAAATTGTTAATACTTCTAGAGTGTTGAGGAATGATTGCTTACTGGCATAGCTTGGGAATGCTTTGAATATAAACGTTTCGAGTTGGTGGATCAATTCTGCATGTATATAAGAGAGGGGTTTATTTCAGTAACATGACGAACGTCTGATTTTTTTAGCTGATTTTATTGAATATCGCTAATTCATAACTTTTTTTGTGGACCATCTTCAACTTTCTAGCAATTTTCAGCTAGTAATCACACTAAGTACAAGTAAATGTTAACTCTGTCACACGGTGTTTTGTAGAAACGTTTATACTTCACTCATTGTTGATGCTAAGTACGGTTTGATTTGTTTGCTCTTTATCGTTTTCAGTTGAAATTGACAAAGCTTGGTGAAGATAAATCAGGAAGTTATCCGAATAACTGGGAAAAATTATGGGGACAGTTATTCATGGATAGCAATAATTCTAAGGATAAATAACGAATGGTTACCATGAAAAAGAATGTTTTAACCACTGCGATGTTGATGCTGTTTTCGGCAACAGCTGCGCTGTCACTGGCTGCTGAGCCGGCAAAAAGTGAGCAGACCGCACCTAATATTTTGCTAATTACTGCGGATGATATGGATTATGGCTCGTTGGGAGTCACAGGCTCGACTGTCCCTGAGATTTCGCCAAACCTTGATCGTCTAGCCAACCAGGGGATCCGTTTCAACAACGCTTTTGTTACTGTTTCGGTATGTGAGCCATCACGCGGGGTCATGGCGACAGGTCGCTATATCCAGAATAGCGGCATTTGGGGTTTTTATCCGACAACTCAGAATATTCCGACTCTGGCAGAAGAGCTCAAGGATGGTGGTTACACCGTTGGTATCCTAGGCAAAGTGAATCACTCAACACCGAAGTATGTTGATGATTATGTGTGGGATTACAGCAAAGACAAAGCGGACATTGGCAGTGGGCGAGGTCCTAAGCTTTACCGTAAACACTTAGAAGCTTTTATCGATTCGGCACAGGCAAACGACAAGCCTTTCTTCATGATGGCTAATTCCCATGACCCGCATCGCCCATACTTTGTCGATAGTCCTAATTATGAAAGAGGCGGAAAGCAAAGGCCTTCGAGGATCTACAAGCCAGAAGAGATCCAGGTACCAAGCTTCTTACCTGATATTCCAGGAGCACGCAAAGAACTCGCCCAGTATTACAGTTCGGTCAAGCGTTTGGATGACACTGTGGGCGAGATGATGTCAGTGCTTGAAGAGAAAGGAGTGAGTGACAACACCATCGTTCTGTTCTTGTCTGATAATGGTATTGCTGCCCCGTTTGCAAAATCGAATGTTTACCGTAACAGTAACCACACGCCATTCTTTGTTCGCTGGCCAGAGAAAATCAATGCGTCAGTTGACGATGAGCACTTTGT
Organism: Photobacterium rosenbergii; assembly: GCF_003026455.1. Lineage (GTDB taxonomy): Bacteria > Pseudomonadota > Gammaproteobacteria > Enterobacterales > Vibrionaceae > Photobacterium > Photobacterium rosenbergii. The sequence continues at coordinate 1,343,622 of NZ_PYMB01000001.1, read as the reverse complement.
TTCTATGGTCGACTTGATGCCAACCTTGCTTGAAGCAGCAGACCTTGAGGTGCCTGACTCATTGGATGGCCGCAGCTTTTTACCGGTTCTAAAAGGGGAATCGCAGGCCGAACGTGATTATGTTTTCACCCAGTATCATGAGAATGCTGGTGGCCGTATTTTCCCAATGGCAGCGGTACAGAATTCTGATTGGCTATATATCTTCAACCCTTGGGCTGTCGGTGGTCGGGTATATAAAACATCGGCTAACAATAGCGGCACCTTCAAAGCGATGAAGAAGTTAGCTGACGAAAACCCAGAAATTAAAGAGCGGGTTGAATTCTTCCTAAACCGCACCGTTACTGAGTTTTATGACCTACGTAAAGATCCGGATGCGAAGGTAAATCTTGCAGATAAAAAAGAGTTCAAAGAGCAACAAATGAAAATGGTGGAGCTGATGCGTCAACATATGGAGCAATATAATGACCCAATGTTGGAGCTACTCCTTAAGCGCGATGATAATGATTTCCTAGTAAGCCGAACAGCAGAGCTACAGATGGAAACAAGGGAGAGAAAGAAAATCCACCGCCAACTGAGTGGTGGTAAAAAAGGACATTAAAATCCAACCTAAGTCGTAGCAATCAGAGCAGCAGTTATTTACTGCTGCTTTTTTCTATCTAGCCCAAAATTGAGGGAGAAGCTATTCAATGATCTTAGTGAACAAGAAGTAATTAGTGTGTTTTTGTAGAATCATTTCTATTATTTGTGATAGAGATGCTGATTTCTTTCTAGTATGCTTTCAAATCAGCCTTCAATTTCCCCGTTAACTTCATTTCTTTATTATTTGTACTTTAAATACAATAAATTATATTAAGTGCGTCAGTAGGGATTGATAAACTCAGTCCACAGTCAGTTCCTATTTCTGTAAGTCTTCACTGAAAGTTATGAAATACAACTATATAAATTGTGATCTTAATCAGCATAATGAGAGCATTTAATTGACATGGTTATACATGGTTCATATTATCTGTAGAAACGTTTCTACAGTAGATGCGATGATTCACAAAGAGAATTCATATGGCCCAAGTCAAACTAAAAAATATTAATAAGGTATATAAGAACGGCTTCCATGCTGTTCACGATGTCTGCCTAGATATTGAAGATGGGGAGTTCATGGTCTTGGTCGGTCCTTCAGGCTGCGCGAAGTCCACGACTTTGAGAATGATGGCTGGTTTGGAAAGTGTCACAAGCGGCGATTTGTTTATTGGTGATAAGCGTTGTAATGATGCGCCACCGAAAGATCGCGGTATCGCAATGGTGTTTCAGAACTATGCTCTTTATCCACATATGACGGTGAAGCAAAACTTGGCTTTTGGCTTGGAAACGGCAAGAAAACCAAAGCATGAAATAGAATCACGCGTCAAAGAGGCAGCTGATCTGTTAGAGATCACGGAATTGTTGGACCGTAAACCGGGTCAATTGTCAGGTGGTCAATGCCAACGGGTTGCATTGGGGCGAGCCATGGTTCGAAAACCAGAGGTATTTCTGTTTGATGAGCCGCTATCTAATTTAGATGCAAAACTACGTGTTTCGATGAGAAGACGTATTTGCCGCTTGCATGAGGAACTTAAACAGAGTGATCGTCCTGCAACCATGGTTTACGTTACCCATGATCAGGTTGAAGCGTTAACCATGGGCGATCGCATTTGTGTCCTTAACAAAGGGAAAATCATGCAAGTTGATACCCCAATGAATGTCTACCACAAACCTAACAATAAGTTTGTGGCTGAGTTCATTGGTTCCCCTGCGATGAATATGTTAGAGGCTAAATTGGCCCTTCATGATAGTAAATTGAAGTTAAAGATTAAGGATAAATACTTCCCCCTTCCTTACTCCGAACAAAAAATTGAGAAATTACAATTTTGGCAAAACAAAGAACTCTACCTTGGGTTGAGGCCTGAAGATATTTTGGTTGTGGACGGAGACGGTGATCTACAAGCCTTTGTCACAGACATAGAAGAAATGGGTTCTGAATCATTCATTCATTTTGATTTGATTGGTAAGAAATTGATTAGTAAGCATACCAATCCATTTTTTGCCATCCAGAGGAATGAGGTCCAAGCCGTTAAGTTAAACCTAGAAAAATGCCACCTTTTCGATAAAGAGACGGGTGAAAATATCTTGTTGCTCAAATGAGTGATCGTTAAATACAATCAATAAACACGGAAATAGTTTATATGAATTTCTCGCTTTCAACTTCAACTCATACTATGACTAACGGGCAACTGGAACTGCTTTTCAATGAGCATAATGTCCTGCAGTCAATCAATGCCAAAGATGTCATGCTCAACCTTTATGAGCCAACAGAGTTCGAAATCGCTCTTTCGAATATTTATCTTCGAATTAAAGAAGGGAAGGCAATATCATTTACTCCGTTGATGTATTTCAACGACAATATTCGCACTTTCCGCACCTCTGACGGAAAAGTGGGTTGGGAAACGACAACCGATACTTTTAAAGCTAGTGTCGTGCTCGCCCTTGCGACAGATACCAATACACTTTTCTATACGGCGGAAGTCACCAACTTAACTTCTGCACCCATAACTTATGACTTGGTCTTTGGCCAAGATCTTGCTCTTGCTGATCGCGGTGCTGTTAAGAGTAATGAGTGTTATGTCAGCCAGTACTTGGACCACCAGATATTTGACGATGAAAACACCGGTTATGTAGTGTGCTCTCGCCAGAACCTACCGCAGAGTACTGGTAATCCTTGGGCGCAAATAGGTTCATTTTCGATGGTTGTTGGCTTTTCTACTGACGGCTATCAGTTCTTTGGCAAAGACTACCGTTTCGACAGTACGCCTAGCGTATTGAGCCAACCCCAGCTTAAAAATGAGCGCTTGCAATTTGAAATGGGGTATATCGCGCTGCAAACTGAGGATGTTGAACTGGCTGCTGGGCATACCAACGATAGCGTGTTTTACTTGCATTTCCGAGCTGACCAGCCAAGTTCAAATGTGTTTGAAGCCTGCGATTTAAATCCGATCAGAGCGTCATATCCTTCAGTGGATAATAAAGCAGAGACTGAGATTGATCTTCCTTTCTTCCTATTCAAAGCCGATTCAACGTTGGAGGGGGAAGCATTATCAAAAGATGAAATCGCAGAGTTCTTTGAAGGCGCCCATCGCTTCAAAGAAGTGAAACAAGGGCAATTATTGTCATTTTTCTACAGTAAAAACCCTAGTGATAGCCGCTATGTCACCATGCCAGCCAAGGAACGGGTATTGGAACGCTCGACGGGCCACATGATTAGTTCGGGTAACAACCAAGACTTCAACAACCATGTGATGAGTTCGACGCATTGTATCTACGGTGTTTTCAACTCTCATGTTGTGTTGGGGAATACGTCATTTAACAAGCTCATTGGTGTCGACCGTACTTCATTAAACTTGTTTAAGTTCAGCGGGCAGCGGATCTGGGTGCTTGATGACGGGGAGTACCGTGTACTGGGCATGCCTTCAGCTTACGAGACGGGGGCCAACCACTCACGTTGGATTTACAAATACCAGGGTGGTTATATCCAAATAACCAGCTTTAGTTCGCAGAACACCACAACAATCCAGCTTGATATCGAACTGATTAATCTAGAACAACCTTTAGATATCAGTATTTCTAGCCAGTTGGTGATGGGCAATAGCGAGAACGATAGCGTTGTTTCTGTTGCCCGTGAAGGCCGGTATATTGTCGTGACGGGTGATAATGCCCTTATTTCACAAACCTACCCGGATCTTAAGTACACATGGCTTGCGAGCCCTGAAATTGATGAGCTGTCGGTTGTCGAGCAGGATGGAACGGTCAAATACCTGTTGTTGAAAGGACAAGTGACGGGTAAGTCGAGCTTGCTCATTACAGGGGCAGTGGACAAAACAGCTCCGGCTAATTTGCAGATGATGGATTTTGAGTTTGAATCAAAGTTGTATCAGCGCGCGCAAAACAAGCTATTGCAAAATTTCAATATCGAGTTTGAAAAGGATAAATACAATTCCGAAAAGCTCAACGATACGATGCAATGGTTTACCCATAATGCCTTGGTTCACTATTCCACGCCTCATGGGCTAGAACAATATTCAGGCGCGGCCTGGGGAACCCGTGATGTGTCGCAAGGGCCTTTTGAGTTCTTTATCGCGACGCAGCATTTTGATAAAGCAGCAGATTTACTGCGCAATATCTACAGCCATCAGCATCTGGAAACCGGTACTTGGCCACAATGGTTCATGTTTGATAAGTACCATAAGATTCAACAAGAAGATTGCCATGGCGACATTGTTGTATGGCCGCTCAAAGCCGTTGCGGACTACCTGACAGCAACTGGCGATCTCGATATTTTGAACGAGAACCTACCTTATACCTCTATCGAGGCTGGATTCGACTTCACAGATGAAAAGGTGTCGCTGTTTGCCCATATCCAACGTCAGCTTGAACATATTATTGACAATTTGATCCCCGGAACCCACTTGTCTTGTTACGGAGACGGTGACTGGGATGATACGCTGCAACCTGCCAATCAGGCGCTGCGTGAAAACATGGTGAGTGGCTGGACAATTCCCCTGACATTACAGGCGATGAAAACGCTAACGGCAGCACTTGCGGGGGAAGAAGCCTACTGTGAGTTTGTGGCGCAAGTGGCCGAGTTGACGGAAAAGATGGAAGCTGACTATCACCGTTATCTGGTGAAAGATGAGGTTATCGCGGGCTTTGTCCATTTCCCAAATAAAGCCTTGGATAAGGTCGAGTACTTATTGCATCCCTCGGATGTGAAAACGGGTATCCAGCATCGCTTATTACCGGCATCACGCTCGATTATTTCTGAAACCTTCGACAAGGAAATGGCTGAATCACACATGGCAACCATTATGGATAAGCTAGTATTCCCTGATGGTGTTCGGCTCATGGAGCGAATGGCTGAGTACAATGCTGGTAAGCAGAGCTACTTCAAGCGTGCGGAGTTGGCCGCAAACCTAGGCCGTGAAGTGGGGCTACAATACTGCCACGCCCATATTCGCTTTATAGAAGCGCTTTGTAAAATGGGTAAAGCGGACGATGTATTCGCCAATCTTTATAAAATTGTCCCTGTTGGTATCGACAAAGCGGTTCCCAATGCAGACGTACGACAAGCCAATGCGTATTTCTCCAGCTCTGACGGTAAGTTTAATGACCGTTATCAGGCCTACGATAACTTCGATAAGCTGCGAACAGGCGAGGTTGAAGTTAAAGGTGGTTGGCGCATTTACTCAAGTGGCCCCGGTATTTATATCAATCAGGTCATCAGCAGCGTGTTGGGCATTCGCTACCAAAATCAGGCATTGCTACTAGACCCTGTTATTGCTCAATCACTAGGTAAAGTGAAACTCAACTTTAGCCTGTACGGCATGCCTTGTCAGATTACCATCCATCCGCAAGACGGTTGCCACACACCTAAGCGGGTAGTGCTTAATGGTGAAAGTTTATCTTTGCAGTCTCAACCCAACCCATACCGGTCGGGTGGTGTTGTCATCGAAAAAGAAACGGTTAAGAGCAAGCTAAGTGCTGTTCAAAATACACTCGAGATTTGGCTGTAACAGCCGGATGCACACCTCGGAGCCCACTTAAGTTATGACGTGCGCTCTGGGGAGCCGTTACTCAGAGGATGATAAATCCCAGTTTGTGACTGGATGACAAGTCATTAAGTCACAAGCAACTTGGGAATAGATTAAATAGGGAGAGCTGCCATTGAAACCAACGATTAAGGATGTCGCGAGAGAGGCAAATGTCTCCATCTCGACGGTCTCGTACGCAGTCAATAATAGTGACCGTATTAGTGATAAGACCCGGCAACATGTATTAGATGTTGTCAGAAGACTCAACTATTCCGCCAATAGCAATGCCAAACAGTTAAGGCAGAGGAACAATGGCGCAATAGGGATTTTCTTCAATTCCTGGTTTGGTCCTATCTACAGCGAGATCGTAAAAGGGGTCGAGAAGAAAGTACAAGAGATGGGATACGATCTTATCGCTTGTAGCGGGTTCGGGGGAGCAGACTCCACGGCTCATCGATACCTGAAGGATAAAATGGTCGATGGGGCGATTATTCTGAGTAACGCGTTGAGTGACGATTTGCTTCGAAGCACTGCAGACAAAAACCTGCCCTTTATTTTGCTCGACCGTGAGATCAATGCACCGCATATTTACAATGTTTTGATTGATAACTTTGGCGGTGCTTTTTCGGCCACCAAAACATTGATCAAAAGCGGTTGTAATGAAGTTTATTACTTCAGTGGGCCAGAAAAATCTTTTGATAATCAAAAGCGGCAGGACGGTTATATTGCTGCATTAGGGTTCTATAACATACCTTTTACCCAGAATCTGATTGTTCATTGTGACTTTACCGAAAAAGGGGGTTACCGTGAAATGGTCAAACTTATCAAGCGAGGGTTGAGACCTAAAGCCATTTTTGCCGGTAACGATGAAATGGCGATTGGTATTTTAAGGGCCGCACGCGAGTATCAAATATCAGTCCCTTCTGAGCTAAAAATCATCGGCTTTGATGATATTAGAGAGTCTGAAATGACAATGCCGGCATTAACGACAGTGAGCCATTTGAAATTTAATAAAGGTGAGTTGGCAGCAACTATTCTTTTTGATGCCATCAACAGGAAAAGTGATATTGATCCTATCACCATGTTACCGACGACTTTAGTCGAGAGAAATACAATGTAGATAATATAAATAAACAACAAGTTGAAGTGTATCAAAATTAGAGTTTCCCTTTTTCCTGTTTTCAAGGATGATTAGATGTACAAGTGGTTATTGGTTGTACTTATTGCTGTTACGCCATTTGCTCAAGCAAAAGAAAAGCTTGAATTTATGGTCTCCTCCGGTGATCAAATCGAATTCGTTAAAAACATTATTAAGCCAGATTTCGAAAAGCGATATCCAGACATTGAGTTGGTGTTAACGAACGACAGTAATTTAGAAACTCGCATGGCTGCCGGAGATTATCCCAATGTTTATGCTGGCGTCTTTGGCTATATGGTCGCGCGGTATGCTGAACTTGGTCGTTTGACGTATCTCGATAGGTTTGATGGCTTTGATGACATGAAATCACGCATTGCTCCGCAGTTTATGAGTAAAAACTTTGGCCGTCATTATTATATTCCCTGGCACGCCACGACCCAGATGATGATTTATAACAAAGACTTGTTTAGAAAGGCAGGGCTAGACCCAGAAACACCACCAGAAACGTGGGACGAGCTTTTGTATGCGGCAGAGAAAATCAATGAATTGCCACCCCAGGACAATGGCGCAAAAGTACATGGCGTAGCCTTGTGGAACGATGCATTAGCTGGGGGGAGTTGGTATTGGAACATGCTTTCGCAGATCTATTACAACTTCAATGGTGGTCAATATCAGTTGCTGAATAAATACGGCACTCACCCGATTTTCGATAAGAAAGAGGCCGGGATGGTCGATTTCCTAAATACCATGAAGGAAGTGCAGAAGTATGCGCCGTTAACCATGGAGCAAAACTTCTTTTCGCGAACAATCGGGATGTGGCCTCAATACGGCATTGCATGGCGAGTGAACTTGCAGGACGCAGCGGGACATCCGATGGAGATAGGTAAGGATGTCGGTATTGCCCCCATTCCAACCCAGCACAAGGGCCAAACCCATTATTCGAACCTTGATGGTCGGGCCTTGATGGTCTTTAAAAACACCCGGCATATCGAGATGCGCAGTTGGCAACTGATTGAAATGCTGATGGAAGATGATTACAACTTGAAAGCCAACATGGTACTGCAAAACCTACCGACCTTGAAATCGTTACAGGGTAATCCTTACTTCCAAACACCGGATGTCAAACCGTTTGTTGACCAATTACAACATGCGGTCATGAATGAATCTTCTGTCCATGTGGGGGAAGTCTCTAACATCATTTTGAAATACTACTCAAAGGTCGTGGTGATGGATGAGTTGTCTGCAGAAGACGCAGTGACTCAAGCTAGCAAGGAAGCAAAATTCGTTTTACGACATTGATAGTGAGTTTGTTCACTGTTTTATGGCTTAACAATTTTGCTTCAAATTGATTTTATTTACATGGGACGTTTTATCATGAACTTTAAACGCCACTGGATATCCTATGTGTTTATCACACCTTGGGTCCTCTACTTTGCTATTTTCATGCTTTATCCATTCTTTTTGTCATTTGAAAATAGCTTTCTCGATATCAATATATTAAATCCTGAAAATACCAGATTTGTTGGTATCGGAAACTGGATTAATGTCGCCGTTGATTTTAGGTTTTGGCAATCGATTCTCAACGTGTTCTTTAACCAGATCATTTTTATTTCCCTCAGTTTTGTGATTTCGTTGGGTGCAGCACTTATGCTCAATGAAATTACTTTTCTATCCAGCTTGTTTCGGACGATTTTGTTTATCCCTGTGGTGACATCGGTGACCGTTGCGATGCTGATCTTTGATTTTTTGGCGGGCCCAACCGGCCCAATCCAGAATGCCATGATGGGCATGGATATATTGAGTCAGCCGGTTTTCTGGAAGTTTGAACAATGGTTACCTATGCCGGTTCTCGCGGTGTTCAGTTCCTGGAAATGGTTTGGGGTACAGATGATTATCTTCCTCGGTGGGATTGCCAGTATCAACAAATCATTGTTTGAGGCGGCAGAAATTGATGGAGCAAGCTGGTGGCGAAAAGTGTCTCGGATCACTCTGCCACTGCTGAAGCCGCAAATTGTCTTTGTGTTAACGATCAATGTGATCAATGGCCTGCAGATGTTTACCGAAGTCTTTATGAACTTTGACCTACAGGGCGGTCCACATCATGCGGCACTGACCCCGGTATTGTATCTGTATCAGATAGGCTTTGAGCAAATGAAAATGGGCCAAGCGTCAACGGCTGGGCTTTTGTTAGCCATGGTTATTTTTGTGCTGACAACGCTGCAAATAAAACTCACCAATGGCGGAGATAAACAATGATCAGCTCTAAAAAGAATCAGTGGCTAATCTACTTGGGGTTAATTGCCGCTAGTTTTATCGTGCTATATCCGTTTTTCTTTATGATCATCAACTCGTTTAAATCTGGTGCGGAAATTATGCACACACCTATCGCCTTGCCGAAAGAATGGTCGTGGAAAGGGTATGTGGATGTTTTCGAAAGTACGAACTTATTACGTATTTTCTTCAATACTATCTTTGTCTCTGTATCTGTCATGGTGTTGAATTGCCTATTGTCGGCTATGGTGGCTTTTGCGATTGCCAAAACCAAAATGCCGGGTCGAGATGTTTGGCTTCGGTTGATCCTTTCATCAATGATGGTGCCTGCCATCCTGTTTACTATTCCCGTCTATATGATGATGTACGATTGGGGGTGGGTGAATACTTATCGGGTGCTGATTATCCCAGGCGCGATCAGTGCTTATAACATCTTTTTGCTCTATCAGTTCATGACCCAAGTCGACGAGGCATATTTGGAGGCTGCCAGAATTGATGGGGCAAGCGAATTTAGGATTTTCTTTAAAGTTGTACTGCCAATGATGCGGCCTGCAATGGCAACGGTCGGTATCTTGACCTTTATGGGGGCTTGGAATGATTTCATGGGGCCACTTTTGTATATCCGTGACGACTCAATGCTGACATTACAAATGGCGCTATTTAAATTCCAGCAGGATATTCCAGCCGGTAACCTCGAGCAGGTATGGGCTATGACCACTATGATTGCGGTGCCTGTCGTCTTTGCCTTTTTCTTTATGCAGAAAAACTTTATCAAAGCATTTACCGGAGTAGGGGTGAAGTAATGAATATGGCCAAAAAGCTATCTTTCATAGTGGTGTTTCTTGCTTTTACCTATGTAATGGCATGGGTAAAGGCATATAACCAGTCAAGTGAATACTTTGAGTATGCTCGCCAGCAGCGTGACAACGGAAATTTGACTTATGCCTTGAAAGGCATGAATAAACTTGAGCTCAGAATCGAAGAGAAATATCTCGGGGGATACCAACAGGTGATTGAAACATGGGAGTCCAGCATCCTTGGCCCTCGACCTGGTTTTTATGACCAAGCAGTTAAGGAAGCTGAAGAGATCATCCCGCAATTGTCCGAGCAAGAGTTGGAGTCATTTATTGAAATCTATGTTCAGCTCGATACTCGGTACGTCCCTGAAGCCGCACAAGAGTTACTGAAAAAATCCAAGCTAACGGGAAATACAATCATGGCCAATGAAATGAGTGAGTTCTTGGATGAGGCCTTTCCCGAACAAGCTTAACTGACCAAAACTATTGATGTAGCCGGGTGCCGTGCCATTTCTAGTGGATGGGCGGCACTTTCGGTCTCAGGTGAACGACAGGGTATAAACTGTGAAGAATAACAAATATCGATTAAGGCGTAGTGGACTCATTTTTCGTTTGGCATCATCCCAGCCTCAATATTGGAAGCAAAACTCACATAAAACATCAAAACTGTCCAAGCACAGAAGAATAAAAATTTAGGTTGTTATTATTTAAGGGTAGTGAAATTGAAAAATGTCATTTTCGCTTTTGGAGTTGTTATTAATTTATTAGGTTGTGTATCAAATAATGATGAATGTATATCAGCGTTGGATTGTGCAGAACAGCTATCTTACAGAATTCAAAATAATTTACATCTAAATAAAAATCATATAGGCAAGAAGGCCGTAGTAAAAATTAGTTTAGATGACCGTGCCAATATAGAGCAGGTTACGATTGTAGAAAATAGTGCAGATGAACAATTCGAGCGCGCAGTAATCGATGCCGTAACTATGACTTTTCCTTATGAGGCATTATTAGAGCTTCCAGAAAGTGAATATAAGAAAATAAAAACAATCAAACTAACGGTTATCCCCCAGAGTGATTAAGACAGAATGACTAGGAGACCAAAATGAAATACGTCAGGAGTGATCACTGCCTGAGAGATTTTGATCTAACCATGATTGGAGCGTGGATAGGTTTAAGTATTGATGATGCACAGGAACCATTATGAAAAAAACTATATTGCAAACATTGGCACTATCTATTCTACTCTCAGGTTGCGCGATGGAACCGACGCTCAGTAAAGATGAAATGAAAATAGTCACACACCATTTACAAACCAAAACTGCGATTGAAAGTTATATGATCAATTATGTGGACGGTGATTTTCATAAAGCATGGGCTCGAACTAAAAAGGGAAGGTGGGCTTGGGCAGTAAATCGGTATACTCAAGAAGATGCTATCGATCACGCGCTCCAGTCATGTCGAAGTATCAATCAAAAACGAGAAAAGAAAGACCCATGTAAAATCATTAACCTTGATGGTGAATGGATAGAAAGGTAATGCAGCGCCAATCAGTGTATCACTGAAGACGCACTCTCTTGGCTTCATTGTTTTATGAAGCCAAGAGAAATTAAAACTCAACGGTTGACTGCAAGGTCTCGTTGTTTTTTTGATATTAAAGAAAACGTGGGCTTGGTCTGGATAAAGGTGTAACTCACAATGGCCACTCTGCTCTACAACATAATTTGATGCTGACACTTCGAGCATTTCCAAATAGAACGATAAACCACTTTTTGCCACCAGTTTCTTTTTTGCCGTACTAATTGCGAACCACATACCACACACATAATGTCCCCCTTTGTTTTTGTAACAAGAGATATCTAATATTTGCTATCTATAGAATCAAGCCAGAGCTAAGTGACTCTGGCTTGATGGACTGATTTAGTTAATACTGTTGACCACGGAAGACCGTTTTATGCGGGAATTTCTTCTTGTTCCATCCCCATTTAGCCGGCTCGTTTTTAGCTTGCCATTGTTTGAACTCTTTCATCAAACGTTCGACTTGCTCTGGGTGCTTGTCGGCGAGGTTGTTGGACTCACTGATATCTTCGCTGATCTTAAATAGCTGGATCTCTGTTTTTCGTGGTGTGATGTTTGGCATAACAAGCTTCCAGTCATCATCACGAATAGCGGCTTTGATCACTCTGTCCCAATATAGGAAGCGATTATCGAGTTTCTCTGATTGGCCAGTTAGACGTGGCATGATATCTACACCGTCGATATCCCAATCAGAAGTATCAGCGCCTGCGGCCTTTAATACGGTTGGTAATATATCGAGTGAGATCACTGGATCATCGATGGTCTGCCCGGCTGATATTTTCCCTTGCCATGTAACGGTAAATGGTACGCGGATGCCACCATCCCAAAGTTCGTTTTTCTGCCCACGCAAAGGGTGGTTATACGAGGCATTGCCCTTGGGTTTACCGCCATTGTCAGACAAGAAGATAATAATGGTATCTTCCATCAACTCATGCTCTTGGAGTTTGTTGATGATATTACCGACGTTCTTATCCATGTTGTAATTCATCGCGACCGACAGGCGACGTTTAGGATCTTTTATATGTTTGAAGCGTTCGATATCTTCATCCAGTGCCTGTAATGGGCCGTGAATAGCGTTGAACGGAACATAAAGGAAAAACGGCTCGTCTTTGTGGTTCTCGATAAAATTGACAGCCTCGTTACCAAAACGGTCGGTCAGGTAGTCATCAAAAGGCGGTACCAACTGGTCATTATGGTAGATAGAGGAGTTAGGCTTTTCCTCGGCGTTCTTATCGTTGATAGGTCCGACGAAGTAATTGGCAGCGCCGTTGTTGAAACCAAAGAATTCGTCAAACCCACGGTTGTGTGGCCAGTACTCCTTCGGGTCACCATCATGGTATTTGCCAATCATTGCCGTGGTATAGCCGATGTCCTGGAAGCGATTACCGATAGTAGGGATATCAAGCGGCAAGCCCTGCACAATGCCTTCTTCACGAACATAAGGGGCCGTGTTGTCGTGGTAGCCGAAACTCTCTTGATACCGCCCCGATAGCATACCAGCACGAGAAGGGCCGCATACCGGCGCAGTGACATAACCGGTAGTAAGAATTGCACCGGCTTTGGCCAGTTTATCCAAATTAGGCGTAACCACATCTTTGCTGCTGTTCTGGAAGCCTGTATCGGCATAGCCAAGATCATCAGCAAATAGTAAAACGACATTAGGGGCGCGATGGCCATCAACCATAGGCATGGGTTGAGAGTCGGCTAAAGTGGGTTGGCTTAGGCATAGTGCCGAGCTGAGTGCGCTAGCGAGGGCGCATTTATTTAGCGATGGAAGAGTCATAATATTCCTTTAACTCAGATTTGAAAAAGCCAACCCAAATAATGAGTTGGCTTTGAGAACGAATAGCTATCGAGTATTACTCCGCAGGTGCTTCTGGTTCAGGCACTTCAGGAACTTCAGGTTCATCAGTTGGCATTACAAGTTTGATGTCGGCCAGACCATAGCGGAATTTATCGAGCTGGGAGTAATCAGCATTACCTTCGCTATCAGTTTGCTGGATATGTGTTACCAGTTTCTGGACGTATTGAATGCCGTTTAAACTCACTGCACCTGTATCTGCTTTAGTGAAGAAGTCCTTGATTGGAATCTCAATATCTAGAACTTTCCCTTTTTCGTAATTAGCTTGATTTAGGCTGTAAGATATAAGCTCAGATTGAGGGTAGCCTCCAGGTGCAACATCAGTCGTTTTGCTATCTGGTGTGTCAAATTGCAAGACAAGGAATGTATCGTCACCTTGTGGTAAATCAATACTGGCCGCAGGCATGAAAAATTTCATTTGTAATGTTCCGCCCATATATCGGCTAATATCTAGACGCTCCTTCTTCATATCTTTAAGATTTGCTGCTTTATCAATTGAGAAGGTTAAAACACTGCGCTTCGTCGGATCGAAAGCGCCTGTTTCTGCAGTACTATCATAACCAATGCCTACATAACGAGTTGCGCCATTTTCATTGCCATTAGGTGTTGGATTAACACTTTGGCCTCGGGTACGAAGTATTTCTGTTGCAAGTCCCTGTTCAACCCAGCCAGCATCCGTTTTGATACTTTCAGTAATTACAGAACTTTCCCCGACAATGACCTGGCTATTATTGTTATTTAAACAACCTTGAACATTATTCGAGCCTGATTGTTCAGGAACAGAGTTAGCAATAATCCGGGCATCGCTAAACTGGTATTCAATAGGGCCTATTGACTCTAGGGTCATAGCAACGTCGACTTTGCTAATGTCTATACCATTTTCTTGTTCTTGGAAACAGCGTAAAGGAACACGAATAAGCTGGGGTTGAGTTGCACCGATAGAGGCTGAGACCGCACTAGTGACATCGACAGAGGCTTTATTATCACCAGATGCCATATTGAGTGTGACCGTATTTTCTACATCATCACCGTTAATTACATCAAAACTGTTTGTTATGACTTTAAACTGCAATGTACCGTTTAGGTTGTCATTGCCATTGGCTGTATTTAGGTCATAGGCTTTGTCTTCAGAAGAAAAAACAATAGACGCCTTGTCTTCGGAAACTGTCACGGTTAACGGATCTTTGACAGAAGTTTCCCCTGTCATGGTGATATTAGAGTGAGTAACGCTGTTGTCATTACCAATTGCTAATGCGTCGCCATTTTTATCATAAAGGTACATTCCATACGGGCTATCTTCTTTGTCATCAGCCTTATAATATAAAGTTACTTCCCGAGGCAGTTTCAGATCGTCGCCATCACCACCATTATCACCGCCGCCGTTATCGCCTCCGCCATTGTCGCCACCATCTGGTGGGGTTACTTCACCACTATTTCCACTACCATCAGAATCTTTTGCGTCTTCCACACAACCTGAAAGCCCGATAAATGCGGCAATTAATAGCGCCAAGTGTTTCTTTTTAAGTTCCATTTTCACTTCCTGTTAAATTGCTAATGTTTTTAATTGCCAGCTTTTGCTTGGCGCCATTCTTTGAGTTCTTCTTTGGTAATTATTTCGAAAAGTTCACCTTGGTAACTTTTCATTGCCGTTTTACGGGCTTGTTTGAATTCGCTCGTGCCACGACCGAATTTAGCGACTGCTTCACGGTTGCTTATTGTCAGTTCTTTTTTTAACTCTGTGATTGTCTTCGCTTCAGCTGGGCTTAAGTCCATGAAATCTGTCATAGAACTCACTTCATTTTCAATTCTCTTAATATCCTTCTCATTTAACTCCGCGGCAAAACTAGTGGAGGTGGTAATAATGCTGAAGATGGTAATCATCGATAGAAGAAATTTGTTCACACTGAATTCCTTTTTATTTTTGGATTAATTGAAACGTTTCTATGTTTTAATGGTTGAAACATACTCCAGTTAATAGGGGGATACAACATGGCAAAGCTCAAAACTGTGACTAGTGAACACATTTTATTACATGATGTGACCCAAATCAGGTTATGTACTGGTGTAAGAGAGCGTAGGTATGACTCCAGTGGGCATAGGGGATTAGCAATGTTTTAGGCTGAAATTCAAAGTTTTTGTATAGCTAACCGTACAACTTAAGAAAATTATTGTGATTGGCTTCATAGAACTGAAACTTGATTGTGAGAGGGATTTTGCTCGCAAAGCCAGTATTTACATGGCTTTATGGTGATTTACATTGATTTACATACTGTAATAGGTGGTTGTATGGTGGAGTCGAAACGTTTATCCTTTTTGTGTTTCTTACAAAACTTGATGCAGGTGGTTTCATTTGGGTTTTTAGGGGTGAACATTATTGTGATAAGAATTTAGTTTGTTATGCAATAAATATAATAAAGCCTGGGTAAGACTAAATGAGAGAATCAAGTTTTGATGATAATGCGTTTTTTAATACGGAACAGATACGCACTATAGACGGAATGATTATGAATAAAATAATACCTATATTACTTGGTTCTCTGGCTTTTACCGGATATGCCAACGCAGAGGATGACGGCAAGTTTCTTATCATGGAGGATGATGTAGATATCATTCGAAAAGCGCCTGAGTATTCATCGTACAAAATGCCTAAGCGAACCTCTTTCTTTACCGGCATGGAGTATAATGAGACGGTTTCAGATTACACAGCAAGAACAGAAAATATAAAATATGTTGTTGCGGATGGGTCGACACGGCTTCATGAGAACTGGCGGATACGTTATGTACTCAGCCAGATCCAAAACAAGTCTGGTATTGAACAAGAAACCAGTTATAAGAAAACCAACTTCACCATTGCCCCTCGTTATGAGCAGTGGGTAAACCCTTGGTTTAGCTTTTTCGCTGAGCCTGTCTATGTGCATCAGTCTGACCCTGATGCAGGCCAAACTAATACGGAGATTAAACTTCGTCCTGGTTTGCAGTTTACCAAGGGTAAGCATGGCTTAAATACCGTCTATACCCATAGTTTTGTTGATAAAGAAACTGACAACGAAAACATCAAGAAGACGAAGTTCGAAACTTTTGAAATTAAAGCCAACTATATTTACCGTTATGGCTCTCGAGTCAACTTTGGCCTAGAACTGACGCGAAATGGTTATGTAGATAACTCAGATCCTGAATTCCGTCGTCGTGCCTATGCGGTGAAGCCATCAATGCGTATTAAGCATTGGAAAGGAATTGTGACGGAAATTAGTACTCCTTATAACTACAACGAAGGTGGTTTGAAGTTAAGTGGTTCCGAAACCATTAAAATTAACCTGAACAATAACTATCCAATCAATAGAAATATGAAACTTATTGCTAATGTTGGCTATTCCATGGTTAAACTTCATGAAGCTGGCATAGATAAAGAACAGGATAAGAATGGGTTGAATGCAAAACTAGGTTTCAACTTGTCTTTCTAATTTTAACTTAGCTTAATCAATCAATTTAAAACTTTAAATCATTGTCTCCTGACGATTGATATGTATTCCCTCTGTGAAATGAGTCGCAGGGGCGATTTGATTTGAGCTTTGCTTTGGTG
Source organism: Photobacterium rosenbergii (assembly GCF_003026455.1). Taxonomy (GTDB): domain Bacteria; phylum Pseudomonadota; class Gammaproteobacteria; order Enterobacterales; family Vibrionaceae; genus Photobacterium; species Photobacterium rosenbergii. Next base: position 1,326,782 of record NZ_PYMB01000001.1, on the reverse strand, counting down.
ATTTAAGGCAAAGCTCGGAAAGGACTAATCATGAAGCAAAAACTGTTACCAATGTTATTGGCTGCGTTTCTAGCCCCTCAAGCAGTAGCGGTAGAAAATCAAAAGAGTGATGAAGACATCATCCAAGATTTATACCGTGGTGGCTATGCCTATTGGCAGCAGGCGAGGAACGATAACGGCTCCTATGAAGACAAGCTTTTCCTTAATGGTGATCGTAGCTATGTTGGCTCTATTGCCAACTCAGGAATGGGGTTGATCGCCCTTACCATTGGTCATAAAAATGGTTGGGAGCCTGAGGCAGAGAAATTAGCGTTGCAAACGTTAAGGATGATAGCTGGTAAAGATGCAAATATCCGTGTTCCTCAAAATCATTCGAATACGTTCATCCACTTTTATAACACCCAAACAGGTGATGCCGTCGGCGATGATTGGAGTCCTATTGATAGTGCAATCATGCTCAGTGGCGCATTGTTTGCTAAAAACTATTTCAGCGACAATAAAGAGATCGCCCAACTAGCTGATGAGTTATATCGGAAAACGGATTTAACTGCCTATATTGCCAATGTCGAGGAAGGTTTAATCTTTCTCGCGCAGAATAGTGATGGCAGTTTCAAGGAATATGCAACCAAAACCTATAATGAGTACATGCTGGTAGCGGCTTTTGCGAAGCACCAAGCGCTGGACTTTGGTTATGGAGAAGATTCCGCACCTGTCGCTTTCTGGAATAAATGGTATGCAACACCAGATAACTTACCTGTTGCTGAGTATAATGACATTCCTATCCTTTCGGAAAGCAAAAAATATTTCACCTCACAATTTAATTTCTTATTCAATAATTATCTGATCCATGAATATTCAAATTCACCGGCTTACCAGGCTGCGACAGTTAATGCGGCGAGTGTTGACCATGCATGGTGGAATGATTTGAACGTTGATGGCTTAGAAAGCTATGAATGGGGAACCGGTGCAGGGGCTTGCCCTGACGGGTATTGTGTTGACCGTTTCCATTTTGATGCCGACCGTCAGTTTAATAAAAACCTTGTTGTCTCTCCGCATATTATGGCGGGCTTCATGCCTTACTCAAAAAGTGCTCGGAGTGATCTCATTGCGACATATCGTGATAAGTCGGTCAATGCTCGTTATGTATTGCCTGATGGCCATGAAATCCTGTGGCGTTACAGTTATGACCAACCAGAGTGGAAAGCGGGATGGGTGGAAGGTGTAGACTTTTCTACTTTCTTATTTGGCTTGGCAGCAATGCCTGAGAACTTAGGTATGGAGTTCTTTAATACTTACAACAATTACTTTGACAAGGAAAATAAAAGTTAATTTGTGATTGGCGTGCATCGAATGACTGGGTGATACCTATATAAATACTCACCTCATTTTATTTATAAAAATATCACCCAAGTTATCTAAATGGACGTACTGTCAAACTGTATTGAATAACAATTAAACTAGTTTATGAGATGCTTATGAAAACTAATTTTAAAAGAGCAGCAGTACTGACATCTGTGGTAATGGCATTGTCTGGCTGTTTGGAAGATGGCTTTAATTATAACGGGGGAAAGGATGGGCCTGGTCCGGTTCCTGGTGGTGAAGTTACTCAGATATACGGAAAAGACTCTGACGGAGCTTTCATCATGCAAGCCGTCGATAAGGATGGTGTAATTGCAGACGTTGACGGTCAGGAAAATAGCTCGTTGAGTAACATTCAGGTCATTGGTGATTACCAATCTCAAACGGCGCTTAACGTGGAAGTGACACAAGACGCTAAGGCAGGGATTCAGTTTACAGCCAATTCTCCCGTTGATTACTCAAAGGTTAATGCGGACAAGACCGGACTGCTGATCTTCGATGTACATATGAAAGAGTTCCCGAGTGGCGAGGTAACTCCAGCTGTTGTTACCCTGAAATCAGACAATGGCAAGTCGGGGCAGGTTGATATCACAAGTTCGCTCAGTGCTTACTTGGGTGTGAAACACAGCGATTTGGTCAATAGTACTCAAACTGTTCGGATCCCTTTGCAATGCTTTGCAGATCAAGGTGTTGATTTCAGTAAAGTGACACAATCTTTCTCAATGGATATGAGTGCTAATGCTAATTTTGATATTAGTAATGTCCGTGTTCAGGCAGAAGCAGGTGGTGATAAGCCTGGCATTAACCTAGTGATTGAGTGTGATAACTCAGCTAAGAGTGAAGTGCTAACTACGCCTGAATCTACTATTTATGCTCGCAGTAAAAATGATCAAGGCGAATTTGTCGAGTCTGGTTGGACTTATCACCAGACTTCCAATGGCGCTAAAATTTATCCTGTCAATAATGAAGATTCAGACATCGGCTGGGCGGGTGTTGAGTCTACCGCTGAACCGGGTAAGCAGACATACTTGAGCTTTATTTTGAATAAAGAAGATACGAAGCTTAAAGATGTAAGCCAGTACTTAGAAAGAGGGGCTTTGGAGTTCACCCTATGGGTTGAGTCTTATAGTGAGATGCCTCACCCGACAAATAATATCATAGTGAAAATTGATACGCCGACTAAGAATGATCCAGAAAGTCCATCTTCAGATTATCGCTATCCAGCGTCTAAGCTGTGGACAATAAGCTGTAAAACAGATAACTGTGAAGGGGCAGTACAGAAATTTTCTCTTTCTCTTGCTGATTTCTTTAGTACAGCAGATGGCGAGATTGATATCAATGTACTGAAGCACATCAAAAAAATAGTGTTCTTCCCAGAGAAAGTAGATGACAAATCATACTCTCCGAAAGGGTTTAAATTCAGTGTCAGTGACGTGAAGTTTGTCATGAACCCTCAATAACGTTTCTTACCGTAAAGCTTGTAGCAACTATTCTGACTGTTATCTCTTTCGTTAAATAACAGTCAGATTCTTCGACAAATTAAATTGATTTTTGCCGGTACTACTTTCGCTAGGGGAAGAGCAGTAGTACCGGCTTTTTTGTTTTAAGGAAAATATTTAAGGAAACTCACTGTGAAGATGAAAGCAATACCTCTAATTGTTATGGGGGCTCTTGCATCTGTCGGTAGTATTCATGCTGCTGAATCAAAGCCCATAGAGAATAATGCCGAAGGTCTGCAAAGGCCGAATGTTCTGTTTATTATGACAGACGATCACGCTGTACAAGCACTTAGCGCCTATGGTCATGAAATCGCACAATTAGCACCAACGCCCAATATCGACCGTATCGCAAAGCATGGCGCTATTTTTACTAGCTCCTATGTGACAAATTCGTTGTGTGGACCAAGTAGGGGAACAATGCTGACAGGTAAGTTTGGCCATAAAAATGGCTTTAACTACAATGGCCAGAGCTTTGATGGTAGTCAGTTTACTTGGCCGAGAGCATTGCATGAGGCGGGTTATAACACGGCTGTTATAGGGAAATGGCATATCAACCGCATACCGGAAGGTTTGGAGTTTGACCACTGGGATATTCTGAACGACCAAGGTGAGTACTATAACCCTGATTTCATCACTGAAAACGGGGTGAAGCAGGAGATGGGTTATACCACTGATCTGATCACTGACAAGACCTTGGCATGGTTGGAAAATGAGCGGGATAAAAGTAAACCATTTGCACTGATGATGCATCACAAAGCACCACACCGAAACTGGATGCCTCCTCTGCGTTACACCCGCTTGTATGAGAATACTGAGTTCCCCGTCCCTGAAAACTACTTTGATGATTATCAAGGGCGGCTAGCGGCAAGTAAGCAAGAAATGAATATATATCGCGACGCTCAAGAAGGGCACGATTTAAAAATGACCCGAGAAGTCGGCAGCAACCAATGGCGCAAAGATATTTGGCCGCACCTGCTGGCTCGTTTGACCAAACAGCAACGTAAAGCATGGGACGAGGCCTATCAAGAGCGCAATGATTACATGAATCGCCATGAGTCGGAGTGGTCTGATAGAGAAATGGCAGTGTGGAAGTATCAACGCTATCTTCAGGATTACTTGGCAACCGTGAAAGCTGTCGACGAGAGTGTCGGCGAGGTACTTGATTACCTTGAAGCGCATAACCTAGCGGATAACACAATCGTGGTTTACACATCAGATCAGGGCTTCTTCCTCGGTGAGCATGGCTTCTTTGATAAGCGCTTTATGTATGAGGAGTCTTTCTCAACCCCCTTGTTGGTTCAATACCCAGCAAAGATAAAAGCAGGGACGGTGATAGATGAACTGGTGCAGAATATCGACTACGCGCCAACCTTACTGGACTTTGCGGGTGTCAAAACTGATGAAGCGTTTGATGGTGTATCAATGAAGGGGTTGTTGACTGGCAAGCAGAGTGGAGAGTGGCGCAACAGTTTGTATTATCACTATTACGAAAATCCAGGTTTCCACAATGTCGCTCGCCATTATGGAGTTAGAGATCATCGCTATAAATTGATCCACTTTTACTACCCAGATGATGAGTGGGAGTTTTATGATTTAGAGTCCGACCGCTCCGAGATGGTGAATTTGATAGATACTCCTGAATATCAAAATGAAGTCAATCGCCTGAAAGCGGAATTAAAAAGGCTTGAGGACCTATATGACGTGCCGCCACAGGATGAATGGATTGATATGCAGTTGATTCATGAACCAAAACCAACGTTAGAACAGATTTTCTCGGATAAAAACTAACTGAGTACGGACTCATTGGTTGGGCTCGATGGCCCATACTTGAGTAAATATCTGCTGAATAGTTTCTAGTTGTTATTTACGTGTAGAGTCTTATTGAAATAAAAACCCAAGTACTCACTTATATACTTGGGTTTTTTATTAACATAGTCAGATGGTTATAGAGATGGATTATCTAGTAGTAGGTGATATTTGCCAGTGCCTCTGGCGTGATTAACACCCCTCCGCAACGTGATTTACTCCAAATCAGTCCCTCTTGCACTTCAAAGCCATCAAAAAGCTCTCGCGCACTATTTGTTGCTTGATGAATATTATCAAACTCACCAAGTTGGATGTTGATACATTGACCTACGTTATCGGAGACTGCTTTTCCTTTCTCATTGAGGAATATAGCAATGTAATTCATGCAGCAACCTTGATCTTGTTGGATAATGTTCTTACTACATATTTGCACCATTCAGAGTCGGCATGTAGTAGGTTTATTTTTCGGTCTATAGCAAGTTGAGTTAACGGGTCAGCGTCAAGTCTTGCCGTTGTTAATTCAGAGACTTTCTTTGATATTTCATTATGCATATTAATGAAATATTGCGGGTCACCCAACACCAACCTTGAATTTGCTTCATCTTGCTTGAGGCTTACTTTTGCCTCTTGCAGTCTTTGGCTACTTACTATCAATTCACCTTCGTGAGTGATGGAGTATATTTTTTTGTCAGGCTTATTGGATTGATTGATTTCCTTACAAGTGAGAAAACCTTTGTTTTTGAGCTTCAACAAGGTTCTGTATATTTGTTGATGGGAGGTTTTCCAAGGTGATTTGTTGATTTTTTTTGTCAGTTCATAGCCAGTAGATGCGTTTTCTAATAAATTGGCCAAAACGACGACTTCAAGATTGCCTATCATGATATCTCTTCTAAATTATTGGTTGGAGCGAATTGTAATTATATTTATGTGGTGGTGTGTCTAGCCGAAACTTAAAATTTGTGCTTTAGTTTAATTGGTATTATCCGTGTACCAGTAGATAACACCTGTTAGTTTAATTTCTCTACATTGATGGCGCTCAGGTCGCCGCACCCGAACAGATACGGCGCACAATTATCTGTGGGATCAGTATCTACCGCGCCAGCCATTGGTATACTTCAAGTGGTTTTTATCCCAGCCCCATTGCTGTGGCATATTATCATTGCTCCATGCATCAAATTCAGCTTTAAGCCTAGCCACTTGCTCAGGATGGGCATCTGCGATGTTTTTACTTTCACCGATATCACTGCTGATATGGAAAAGCTCATAGTGGGCATTTGTATCTGCAAGGTTGGGCATGACCAATTTCCAGTTTTCATCACGAATAGCTGCTTGGTTAGGCATATGCCAGTATAGGAAGCGATTATCGAGGTGCTCTGTTTTACCTTTTAGTACCGGTAATAAATTAACACCGTCCAGCTGCATCTCTTTTGAGGCTTCAATACCTGCAGCTGCAAGGGCGGTAGGTAATATATCCAAAGAAATAATAGGATCACTGATTGTACGGCCTGCAGGAATGGTTCCTTTCCAGGTTACGCTGAATGGTATTCTTATCCCGCCATCCCAAACTTGTCCTTTTTCACTCCTGAGGGGGTGGTTATAGGATTCGTTCCCATGCTTGCCGAGGAATTTACCGCCATTATCAGAGAGGAAAATGATCAGCGTGTCTTGCATTAACTGGTGCTCTTCCAGCTTAGCGATAATTCGCCCGACGTTATGATCCATGTTGTAGTTCATGGCAACCGCAAGCCTACGCTTTGGGTTCTCAATATGATTAAAGCGCTGTAAGTCTTCTTCTAAAGCTTGCTGCGGTCCATGGATAGCATTGAAGGGCACATAGAGGAAGAAAGGTTGATCTTTGTTGGTTTCGATAAAGTTGACCGCCTCGTCGCCAAACTTGTCGGTAAGGTACTCATCAAAAGGAGGAACTAGTTGATCATTATGATAGATTGAAGAAAAAGGTGCATTCTTGCTGTTTTCTTCATTTCTGGCCCCGACAAAGTAGTCCGCAGCTCCATTGTTGAAGCCGAAAAACTCATCAAAGCCACGATTTTGCGGCCAGAACTGTTTGGCATCACCGTCATGCCATTTACCAATTACCGCTGTCTTGTAGCCGGCATCCTGAAAGTAGTGGCCAATGGTAGGAATATTGGCAGGCACTCCCTGCTCAATGCCTTTTTCTAATATATATGGGCCAACATTGTCATGTGCGCCGAAACGTTGTTGGTATCGACCTGTTAGCATCCCAGCCCGTGATGGGCCGCATACCGGTGCTGTAACATAACCCGCTTCGAAGATAACACCATCTTCGGCTAATCTGTCGAGGTTTGGTGTTCTGACATCATTGCTTTGGTTCTGGAACCCTGTATCTGCATACCCTAGGTCATCAGCAAAGATAAGAAGTACATTAGGTTGTTTGGCGTCAGCACTTTCAGCCTGAACTGCAGCAGCACAAGGCAAGGACATCATGGCAAGCGATGCCGCCACTGGCCAAATGGGGGAGAACTTCCTTTTATTGATTGTGGATGACATCATTTTCCTATCCTTGTGTATGTGCCGTTAACCTTATAAAATTTCCGCTCATTGTGTAACGTTTCTACTGATCTGATGGCGTATTTCAATTGAGTTTCAATCAAACTCAAGCGGCTATAGCATTAATTCAATGACTTACAACTATGTGGCGTAAGTCACTATGAACTGTACAGCACAATTTTACCCCTATCAATTGAAACGTTTCAATTTGTGATCTTTTTCAAACCATACGTGCTAGATGCCAAATCTTCAGGACAGTATGGCGTGCAATACCTTTGATTGATGGAGCATTAAAACCTGATGCATTGCGAGTGTTTTATTGCTAAATTGATCTACCGTTAGCTGATGGTGGTTAAGGCGTTGTTGGTAACTTTCGATTTGAGTAGTATAGGTACTACGATCGTTCAATCTGTTGTTTAGTCGTGAAATTCTTTGGCTTATTAGTTGGCCTTCTTCAAATAAAAAGCGAAGTTCACTAGTGGAAATATTGCTTGTTTGCATAAGTGTCTTTTTGTTATTAATCTGGTCAATATTTCACTTTTTATATATTTAACTTGTACAGGTCATTTTGCGACAGTTATATTTTGATTGTTAAACTTGCAAGCTGGCTAACAGATATTGTATTTGTCGCTAGATCATATTTGAGCAGTCAGTAGTATTCCCTTCGTCGATAAATTTGCCTTTTATTATAAGTTGTATGGCTATCAATATTGTTAAACGATGTGTAGCGATTGGTGTCGCTTCTGTGCTGTTAAGTGGCTGTGTAGGTAGTAATGTCGCTACTTCTAAATTAATGGAATATAACGTAAAAGCAGTGGATAACCGTTATGCCCGTGGCGGACTGAACATGGCGATGTCGCCATTGTATGCGGTAACGGTAGGGGCGGATTACTTGGTGTTGAACTCATTGGAATTTTGGACCGGTGAGAACCCGATTAGCGGTCAGCCTCATATTTTTGATACCGATACGGATACGTGGTTGGAAGTCAATAGCAGTATTGATGAGTCGCTTCATTCTGCTCCTATAAAAATAAGCACATCAGAATAAAATTGGCATTCTAATTATCTTGGTACTTATATTTTAGAGGGTTAAGTTATCTTTGATAATTAGTGTCAATTCTTTTGGAATAATAAAGTAGTACTCTTAGGTCCTTTTGCCCTTACATATTATGTAAGGGCATTTTTTTACATTTATAAGTCTTTGACAAAGTTGCGAACGAAGCCAGCGACATTGTGTTTTTCAATTCGATTACTGAACCATACAGTCACTGTGTCTTTGGTTGGTGAGATATAAATCCCTTGTCCTCGCATCCCGCCTTTGAACATATCGCCATCGTCCCATATAGCATCAAACTGGTAACTTCCCCCGATAGGCTCATCAGCAGTCATGGCAATGAATTGCTCTGAAGCAGGACTTACTGTATAAACACCGGGTGTTACTGATTGCTGGATGGTTTTGATAACGCTTGGTGAAATTATCCTTTCATCCGAAGTCGCCTGCCAACTGTCGGTGTAGAGCATGGCGTATCGGGCCATATCTTCGGTGTTCGATGTCATCAAACCGTGGATCACTTCATGGCCGTCAGGTGTCAAAGTGATATACCCATTATCGGACATACCTGCTTTGGCCCAAATCCTTTCATTCATTACCTGATACAAAGGCTTGCCTTCGACTTTTGCAATCAGCAACCCCAGGATTTGGGTATTGGCGGAGCTATATTCAAATGCCTTGGCAGCATCGCTCTTGCGTGGGATATTCAACAACGTTTGGTAGTAATTACCTTTGGCTTCGATCTCGGCAAAAAATAGTTGGGTGATGTGGGAATCTGGGTTGGCCCGTGCGGTATCGTTTTCTTCTGCGTCCAAACCAGACTGCATATTCAAGATATCAATAACTCGAGTTGATCCCCAACTCGTATCCGCAAGCTCTGGCATATAGGTCGACAGGGGCTCTACAACATCGAGTTTACCTTCCTCTTCTAGTAGTGCCACCAACAAACCTGCAATAGATTTAGCATTGCTCATCCAGACATGTTGGCTGTCATAGGGCATATTGAAATGTTCAAAAATGACCTTGCCGTTCTGGATGATCATCATCGAGTTTATAGAAGGGTTGCTACCTGTCAGCAGCGAGCCCAAACTTTGGTCATTGAAGCGGGTTTGGTGGACATTTTCTGGTGCAATCAGGCTTCTCTCTAACGGCTTGGATTGAGAACCTTTTGTCAGCGTGGCATAGGGAAGCACTTTGTCTAAATTCTGCCAATACCATGAAGCCTGTTCACTGGGATACATAAAAGTCTGCAGGGAGAAATCTGCGATGTATTCTTGTTCTGTCTCAGCGGAAATGTCCGCTGTAGCTGCTGTGCTGGCAATTGCCAGGGCGATGAGACTGTGTTTTACCATCTCAACCTCGCTATGGTGTTATTGGAAACAGCAATATAACGAGGTGGAAGCAAAATTAACCTATCACATTACGACATTTCGAGTGGTAAAACCGCTAGCTTTAACTAGATAGGGACAAGCTCTTCAAGTATTGGGTTGGGGTCTGTTTGAGGTGCTTTTTCATCGCCCGAGAGAAGTTGGACGGATCTGAATAGTTCAGCTTTTCCGCCACGGCTTGAACACTATGCCCTTGTTGGAGCAACACCATCGATTTTTCGATCTTCTTCTGGTTGAGATAGTCCCTAAATGAAGAATTGTGTTGGATAAACAACCGCTGCAGTGTTCGCTCTGAGACCCCAAACAGGTGGGCAACAAAATCGATCCCAAAGTGCTCCTCCTGCCAAAAAGTATCAACCACGCCCTTTACCCTTGCCATTGAGCAGCAGTGCCTTTGATTGGGTTGGCGTCTAAATGGCTGTAAGTCATTTACATTCAAGCTCACAGGAACGTAACTAAAGTCAGTGCCATAAAACACCTTCTTTTCTGCAGTTTGCCCAACAATTTTGGCTTTGGGTGAACTCTGGTGGTCGAAGGCTAGATAATTTGGTTGCCATGATGCACCCAACTGATCCTTCAATAGTTTGATGATTAGGAAAGTCGTGAATTCATTGGCATGTTCATAGCTCTTGTTGGTCGCTTTTAATGAACTCTGGTGGCAAATTTTGAGTTCGCCATTGAGATATTCAAACCACAACTTGAAGTGAGATCCTTGCAGGTGTTGGAATGAGATCAAGGCATCAAGGAAATCAGTTAATCCTTCGCTGCTGGCTAAATGATGTTGGAATTCAGGGTGTAGGGCTTGGTTGTTGACATACTGCGCAGCATAGAAGCCGATATCATCATGCCCGGTGGTTTTTGAGGCCGAGTCGACAATCAGGCTGACAACATGTGAAGGAAGGTACAATGTTGGTGTCGTTAGCTTTCTCTTATCTATACGTAAGCGCTTTAGTAGCGGTGATGGATCACGGCCATTATCATCAAGAAACTGTAGAAAAGGCGCACTAAGTGCTGCTCGGCAAACGGGTAGAGAACTCATGATCCATTTAGGTGGTGAATGATGCTGGCACTGTATGCTATCTGACCTTGAAGATAACTGAATGGTGAATGGCTATTCACGAAATCGGTTGTTTTGCGAATGATTTGCAAGTTTTAGTTCAATGAGACGAAATTATTTATCTTTTTTTCGTCTTTTCCTGATGGTGCCCGTCTTACGGGTATACAAACTATCAGAGAGAGTTAGATATGCTCAAAGTTATTAGCTTCAAGATTTGTCCGTTCGTCCAGCGAGTGACTGCAGCATTGGCGGCCCGCAATATTCCCTTCGAGATTGAATACATTAGCCTCAAGGACAAGCCTCAGTGGTTTTTGGATATTTCACCTAACGGGCAGGTACCTTTGCTCATCACCGACTCAGGTGCCGCCCTGTTTGAGTCTGATGCGATCATTGAATACATTGAAGATCAATATGGCCCGCTAGAGGTTGGGGTGTCTAATGAACAACGGGCGCTTGATAGGGCATGGAGTTACCTCGGAGCCAAGAACTATATGACTCAATGCGGCACCATGAGCAGCAAAGATAAAGCAACGTTTGAGCAGCGGAACGAGAAGTTTGTTACTGCCTTTGCCAAGGTAGAAAAACAATTGTCGGGTGAGTCCCGCTACTTTAAATCCGACAGCATCAGCAATGTTGATATCGCTTGGTTGCCTTTACTGCATCGAGCACACATTATCAAACAGCATACGGGGTTTGATTTCTTGTGTTGCTTGCCTAAAACCCAGGCTTGGCAAAAGGCAGTTATGGCGTCTGGACTGGTGGAACAATCGGTTGCCGAGGATTTCGAGCAGCACTTCACCCATTTTTATCTGTCAGAGACCTATTTGTCAGATAGCACTCTTAAAACGTGCAATGAGCTGAAAAACAGCACAATATGTACTATCAGCAGTTGTTGCGGCTAACGGTTAGTCATATCTTAATTTACTATTTACAAAGGTTATGGGGATGCCCATAACCTTTTTGCGCTGGAGAAATAAATGCCTGACAGAGCCTTGCCGGAAAATACCCTTCGCATTGAGGATGTTTGGCAGCAATACCAGACGAGCCTAAAGCGATTTTTGCATTCGAACGTCTCGTGCCCGGATGATGTGGATGATTTGCTGCAGGATATCCTTATCAAAACCTACCAGCAGATCAGCACGGTTAAAGACAAGAACAAGCTCAAGTCTTGGTTGTTCCAGTTGGCCAACAACACCATTATCGATTTCTACCGCAAGCGGGCACGAGGCAAAGGGGTTACCGAAGACGAACTTTGGTACACAGAAGGTGGGGAGAGTATCCATCGTCAGCTTTCCCACTGTATCTTGCCGTTTATCCAAGCCTTGCCAGAAGAAGACGCGCAACTGTTGAGCGCAATTGAAATCAATGGCACCTCACAGAAGGACTACGCTGAACAACATGGGATGAAGTACTCGACGTTGAAGTCCCGGGTGCAAAAAAGCCGCGAAAAACTCAATCGTTTGTTCAACGAATGCTGCGAGATGAAGCTCGACAGCCATGGTAATATCATCGACTTCGAGCAAAGGGGGGCTTGCAGGAAGAAATGCTAGGTCCTAGGAAAAGCGGGTCCTAGTTCCTGGGAGAAGCAAAAGCAGAAACAGGTACTCGGAAGAAAAGGCACGAGGTCTTTGGAAAAGCGACAAATAGAAGCAAGAGCTTGACGTATCATTGCATTACGGAAAATGCTGCAGAACCCAGAACCCAGAACCCAGAACCCAGAACCCAGAACCCAGAACCCAGAACCCAGAACCCAGAACCCAGAACCCAGAACCCAGAACCCAGAACCCAGAACCCAGTAATCTGATTTTAATTTTATGAACATCCCAACAAAAATTATTGAGAAAGTCGCTCTGTCAGTTGGTGCTGTCGGAGTAGCAAGCGTTGAGCATATCCAAAGTCTTTGGAGTGGCTATGGCGAGTTAGTCAGGTTGCATTTGGACGGGGGTGTTCGGCCTTCGGTGATTGTGAAATATATATTGTTGCCAAACGCGACATCGCAGACTGCGAATCATCCCAGAGGGTGGAATACCTCACGCTCTCATCAGCGTAAATTGGATTCTTACCAAGTAGAAGTGAATTGGTACCGGCATTATGCCAATCATTGTCATGCTCCAGTGCCAAAATGCTTGCTGGTGGAACAGCATGACAATGAAATTTTGTTGGTGTTGGAAGATTTGTCGGTTGCGGGTTACAGCCAAGTACACAAGAGTATCGAGCAGCATTCGCTACTGGCTTGTTTACACTGGTTAGCACAGTTCCATGCCCAGTTCATGGTTGGTGTTGGATCTATAGCTCCGGGCCAAACAGCAGATTGCGATTCTCACGGGCTCTGGCAGACAGGGACTTACTGGCATTTGGCTACACGTCCGGATGAGTTGGCAGTGCTTGAGGATCAGACACTCAAATCTGCTGCCGAGCATCTTGATACCATACTTTCGCAAAACAAGTACCAGACCTTGGTACACGGCGATGCCAAACTGGCCAATTTTTGCTTTACCCCTGAAGGCAATGCGGTTGCTGCCGTTGACTTCCAGTATGTTGGTGGTGGCTGTGGCATGAAGGATGTGTGTCTGTTCCTGAGCAGCGTTCTCGACTTCAGCGAAAGTGTGGCAAATAACGAGGCGAAAGTGGAAGCCTGTCTTGATGGGTATTTTTCAGCCCTGAAGCAGGCATTGCTAGAATATCATCCGCAAATTGATGGTAACGATGTCGAGCAGCAATGGCGTCCACTGTATTGTGTCGCTTGGGCAGATTTCCAACGTTTCATGAAGGGATGGTGCCCTGATCATTGGAAGATTAATACCTACACCGAGAGCCTTAGCCAGGAGGCATTGCAAAGCCTCGGAGTCAGTATCAATAAATAAATACTGGTTTAAAGGGCGAGTGTGCATGTTCTAGGTTCATCATTCTATTTTATTACTTCACTATGCGTTGTACCCCCCATAACGACGCAAAATGGAGTTTTTAGTGGATACCCTTTCAAAGACAAAGCGCTTTAAACATTTTCACGCTTCCGATCTCAGAGGGATCGGCCAACTGGCCACACAAGCGACGATGAGTGCAACACGGATTGCTGAAGGGGTCCACCAGTCAGTCTGGCGAACGATGGGAGTTCCGGGGGGCGAAACTCCAGAACGAACTCGGGGGCTGACCGGGTTTGTTTATAAAAGGATCTACAAAATTACCGGGTTGTTGGGGAATGGGGTAGATAAAGTCTTGGAAAAACAACAGCCTTGGCTTGAGTCCTTCGATGAAGGTAAAGAAGAGACTCTGGAGCGTATTTCAATGCTGTCGGCCCTTAATGGTGTAATGGGGGACAGGTTGGTTGAACAAGGCAATCAATTTGCGATTCCAATGAGTTTTTATTACCAGCAAGAACAATTGCCAATCAACGACTTGCGTTCTTTTCATATCCCAAAAGCCACAACGAAGGTTCTTCTGATGGTCCATGGGTTGTGCATGAATGATCGTCTATGGAAAGGAGAGCATGATGGGGTTGAGGTTGATCATGGTCTTCAATTGTCAGCGGCTTTAGGCTACACCCCTGTTTACCTTAGGTATAATACCGGCCTTCACACCTCGCAAAATGGCAGGCAATTATCTGACTTGCTGGAGCAACTTGTCAAAAATTGGCCTGTTCCCATAGAAGAGCTTTCTGTTATTGCCCACAGTATGGGTGGGTTAGTGTCACGCAGTGCCGTTCATTATGGCCAAGAGCAGGAGATGTCATGGCCCAATGTTGTGAAAAAGATGGTGTTCTTAGGGACCCCTCATCATGGTGCCCCTCTGGAGCGTTTGGGAAACAAGCTGGGTGTTATTCTGAGTAAAACACCCTATACAGCCCCTTTTAACCTTCTTAGTAACTTACGAAGCTCAGGTATCACCGATCTTCGTTACGGTTATGTTGTTGATGAAGATTGGCAAGGTGCTGATCGTTTTCAAAACAAGCCTGACGAGCGGGCTGGGGTGCCTCTGCCAGAGGGGATTGACTGTTTCACCATCGCTGCCACAACGGCGAGTAAAAGAAGTCTGTTAGCGGAAAGGCTGGTTGGTGATGGCCTCGTTCCACTCAATAGTGCATTGGGGGTTCATCCGGTAAATGATAGACACCTGATGTTTGCCGAACCCTCAAAAAAAGTATTTTATGACATGAACCATAACCAGTTGTTGAGTGACCCGAAGATCACCCAACAACTTGAAATGTGGTTGGGTGCTTAACGTTTATCTGCAGGGTGATTAGCTATCCAGTGCTTGGCGATATCGGTACGAGTGGTTATCCAGATATCGTCGAAGCCACCGATGTAATCGAGGAACTTCTTGAGGGCCTGAATACGCCCTGGTTTGCCTAGAATCCTGCAGTGCATACCAATCGACATCATCTTCGGTGCGGTTTCTCCTTCTTCATACAAACAGTCAAAGGTGTCTTTCAGGTACTGGAAAAATTCCTCGCCATGGCTAAAACCGTAGGGAGAGGAAAAACGCATATCGTTGACATCCAAGGTATATGGCACCACCAAGTGTGGTTTTTGGCCCGATGGGGTATCAAGCGAAGCCCAGAATGGCAGGTCATCGCCGTAGTAATCAGAGTCGAACAGTATTGATGGATGTTCGGCGAGTAGTTGGCGTGTATGCTTTGAGTCTCGGCCGGTATACCAACCGACAACGGGTTTGCCCAGCATGTCTTCAAGACGGGTTAGCGCCTGCGCCATGTGTTCCCGCTCTTCATCGACTGGCATATTTTGGTGATGGATCCATTTCAGGCCATGGCAAACCACATCGTAGCCATTGTCGATAATCGCTTGTGTTACCGCCGGATTCCTTTCTAGTGCGGTGGTAATGGCGAAAATTGTCAGTGGAAGCTGGCGTTTTTCGAACTCGTTGAATATACGCCATACCCCGCTGCGAGATCCGTATTCATACAGGGATTCTATGCTCATATGGCGGTCAGGGTAGGCTTCCGCTCCGGCGATTTCGGACAAGAATGTCTCGGAGTGGGTGTCGCCATGAAGAATACAGTTCTCACCACCTTCCTCGAAATTCAGCACAAACTGTACTGCAAGTTTGGCATTATTAGGCCAATTGGCATGTGGCGGTTTACCTGCGTATCCGGCCATATCGCGGGGTTTGAGGGTGGCATTTTGCGATAGAAGTGCGTCATCGTTGTTCATGGGTTAGTCCTCCTTGCCTGCAACTGCCGACCAATGCTGGTAACGACCAGTGAACGGTTTGGCGGGTGGCGGGGCATAGGTTGCAACCTTTGATGTTGATAAGGATAGCCGATGGAGCGACTCAGCCAGGCTGACAGCTGCGGTAACACCATCGATGACAGGAACACCCAGTTCACTCTGCAAGTCTGAAACAAGATCTGACATACCCGCACAGCCAAGTACGATGGCTTCTGCGCCATCATGATGGAGGGTTTCCCGACAGGCGGCTAACAACTGCTGGAAGGTGGCATTGTCGGATTTCTCCAGTGCCAAAACAGGTAACTCAATAGCCCGAATGGCACAGCAACGCTCCGCTAGGCCATAACGTTGCAGTAAATGCTCGGCAGTGGGGATTGTGCGTGCAAGGGTAGTGACTACCGAAAATCGATGGGCGACTAAACTAGCGGCATGAAAGGCAGCTTGTGCAATACCAAGCACCGGAGCTTCGGTGAGTTCCTTAGCGGCATCAAGGGCCGGATCGCCAAAACAGGCAACAATATAGGCATCAGGCTTGTTCGTCTCTTGCTCACACTCTTTGATCACGTCGAGCAACCCTGCTGAAGCTAAGACTTCATCGCGGGCGCATTCGATGGTCTCGGGTCCATGCTCGGGGGAGCAGGCGGTAATTTGGGTGGTTGGCAGGGCAATATGCTGTGCACATAGGGCGATTTTGTCTGTCATTCCCTGGCAGGTATTGGGGTTGATAAGCTGGATCCGCATCCGTGGGCTCCTCGTTGATGTAAAAAAACTGTGCTTAATGGAATAGGGTATCGAAATCGACCGCCTTGTTGTCTTTGTCGAATACAAGGCTGTTTTGAATGATCTCTAAGTGGTGTTCCATCCATGTTTTTGCGGCGTTTACCTCACCGTTGTCTAGCAGTGAAATAAGTTCGATGTGGCTACCACAATCACAACCGACACTGTGTTTGGTGCCAAATACGGCAATGATCAGTGAGGATCGAAAAGCCAGCTGTTCAACAAACTGGGTCAGGGTGTCGTTGTTGGCAACTTTGGCCAACTCGATGTGGAACAAGGCGGTATATCTGATTGCAGCGGCAAAATCGTTCTCGTCCTTGGCTCTGTCTTCTTGCTCAATGACCTTTCGTAGTTTCTCTGCATGGTGTGGTTGCCAATGCTTGGCAATCGCAGGGATCAAGCCGGTTTCGATCAGAATGCGGCTTTCAAAGACTTCTTGTGCCTCTGTCGCAGAAGGCGTCCTGACTTCAGCCCCTTTGTTAGGCTGGATCGTAATGAAGCGCTCTATCGCCAATTGTTGCAGTACCTTGCGGATCGCTGTCCGGCTGACTTTGAACCTCTCGGCTAGCTTATCTTCTGGCAAGCGAACACCCGGTACTAATTGTTGGGTAACAATTGCATCACGAATTTTGAGATAAATAGCATCGTATTGAATCATGGTTATCAATCCATAGCATCCATTAAATACAATATGGCGTTTAAGCGTATACAATCAGCTTAATTGAATTTTCATAATAAAAGCAAATAAACAAATAATAAAATGCGATACCGCTATTTTAGCGCGCTAATTTGGGGCAAGCCTGCATCATATTGATGCACATAACACCTTATTTTTGCTTATATAATCCATGAATCCATTTATTTGAACGGATAAAAACGTTGGCATGATGATTGTATACATTAGTTGTATACAATTGAGAGAGGGAATTACTATGGATAAGGAAATTAAAGGTGTAACGGTCAGTCCCAGATTGATTAATGATGATCTGGCTCCGGAGAAAGAGCAGAAATGGGGATGGTACAGTATTTTTGCTTTTTGGATGTCAGATGTTCACTCCGTGGGTGGTTATGTATTTGCTGCAAGCTTATTTGCACTTGGTTTAGCCAGTTGGCAGGTTTTTGTTTGTTTAATATTAGGTATTTCGATTGTCCAGTATTTTGCTAATTTAATGGGTAAGCCGGGACAAAAAGCCGGTGTTCCTTTTCCTGTTGTTTGCCGGATGTCATTTGGTGTGCTGGGGGCGAATATTCCAGCGGTAATACGCGGGTTAATCGCTGTTGTTTGGTATGGTATTCAAACGTTCTTGGCTTCTAGTGCCTTTATTGTTCTGATCCTTTATTTTGCTCCGGAATATGGACGTTATACCGAAGGGTCTTTCTTAGGCTTATCACCATTAGGCTGGTTTGGCTTTGTCTTTATGTGGATAACCCAGGCGATGGTCTTCATGTTCGGTATGGGGGCAATCCGTAAACTGATTGATTGGTCTGGCCCAGCTATTTATTTGGCAATGACATTGCTGACGGTTTGGATGGTATACAAAGCAGGTTGGCAGAATATCGATTTCAACCTAAGTGAGTCATCACTAACTGGTTGGGACGCTTTCACCCAGATGGCAGTAGCAACAGCCTTGGTTGCAGGTTATTTTGCAGGGCCTACTTTGAATTTTAGTGACTTCTCTCGTTACTGTAGCTCTTATAAGGCTCTGAAGTTCGGTAATTTCCTAGGGCTGCCGATTAACTTTGTACTGTTCTCGCTATTCAGTGTGATTATTGTTGCCGCCTCAATGCCGGTATTTGGTGAAATCATTACTGACCCAATCGAAACTGTTCATCGCCTAGATAATGGCCTGGTGATTATTCTCGGTGCTTTTACCTTTATTCTGGCAACCATTGGTATCAATATCGTGGCTAACTTTGTTGCTCCGGCTTTTGATTTTTCGAATGTGTCACCTCAGAAAATCAGTTTCAAAACCGGTGGTTTTATTGCCGCTGTCGGTTCGGTATTAATTACGCCTTGGAATTTGTTCAATAATCCAGAAGTCATTCATTATACCGTTGATGTGCTAGCTGCAGTGATTGGCCCTCTATACGGCATCATTATCATTGATTACTTTAAAATCAGGAAACAAGAAATTGATATTTCTGCGCTATATACCGAAGATAAAACCAGCCGTTATTGGTATCAGGGTGGCGTAAACAAACATGCAATATATGCGTTAATTCCATCAACGGTAGCGGCACTGTTCTCATCATTTATTGTGGTTGAGCTGGCAAACTTCTCGCTCTTTATTGGCGGTATTTTAGCAGCGGCGAGTTATTGGTTCCTGATGAGTTACGAATGGCAGTTAAATGTTAAAAAGCGCAACCATGTCAGTCTGAACGAAGTGTAATCAATAACAAGTAACACTTAAGCATTATTTCAAACCAAAAGAAAACCCAGCGGCAATGAATGATTGCTGCTGGGTTTGTTGTTTATATTGGCTTATTTTTCCTGCTGGTCTTCAAACAGCAAATTAATAGCGATGCTTACCAAGACCAGACCAAGGATAGGAGCCAGAACCGCTTGCGGCGCACGCTCAATGTAAGGCAGGCTTTCGGCTATCAGCAATCCCCACTCTGGATGAGGAGGCTTTGCGCCCAAGCCAATGAAGCTCAATGCTGTCAGGCTTAGTGTAATAGGCGGAAAGCGCATGACCGTGTGCCTCAACAATGGCGGTAAAATATAAGGCAGTTGATAGTGCCTCAACATTCGCCAACGACCCACACCCCAAAGTGGTGCTAAACGGATATGTGGCTGTGCCCTTGCTTCAAGTAATAGGCTGGAACAATGGGAGGCCAAAGGTGCCCAGGAAACCAAAACCACAGCGATAAGCGCACTGTTCGGATTCATACCTGAAAGTCCTGCAACCAGCAGACCGGCAACGATATACGGTGTCCCTTTGGTGACTTCAATCAAGCCCTGGCTGAGCTTGGTGTTGAACCCCATGATGAGCCCGACCAGTAAGCTGAGGATTGTTGCCAGCACACCCATGCTAAGGGTGGAAAGCATCCCTTGGCCTACACGGGCCAACAAGTCACGACCAACGGCATCGGCACCAAGCGGCGCAGCCAAACTTGGTGAGAGCAAGCGGCTAAACTGGCTGGTGTAGGGATCTCGCATTTCTGCCCATAAGGCAAAGCCAACCAATAGCAGGAAGATAGAAGCACTGACAATGCGCTTAGTGCGGTTTTTAGTAAAGCCGAGTGGAGGGTTACTGGTGATCAGTTTGCCACTCTTCAATCCTTGTCCTAGCCATAGGTGTTGGAAAAGGATGGTCAGGCTACTAATAGCAATCGACATAACTAGAAGGAACAGCAACCCGCCCTGAAGGGTCGGAAGGTCCTGAGCGGCTGTTGCCCCCAATGTCAGCCGGCCAATTCCCGGAATGGAGAATATATGCTCGACTGTTACCGCACCACCGGTCAAGCCGATAACGATCATAGCAATCTGCGGAAGCAGGTTGCTAATGGCACGGCGCAGCGCATAACGGCCAATGTGCACAGAGCTTATATTGGCACTGAGCCAGGTGATGACCCAAGGTTCATCCAAAACCCGTTGTAGGCTATCGTTGAGCAGCTTGGTAAACAAGCCTGTAGCAGGTAATGCCAAAGCAAGGCTTGGTAACCAGATGTTTTGCCAACCCTGCCAACCATAAGGAGGTAACAGGTTTAACCAAATGGCGAAGAACAGGATCAGCAAGGTGGCTATTACGTATTCAGGCAGCGTGATAAGTACTGTACTGATGCTGCCATTGAGCTTATCCAGTCGGTTCCGTCGCCATTGCCACATGGTGTGCTGGACACTGATGCCACAGAACAACAAGGTCAGGCCGAATGCACAAGCCATCAACAATAATGAGGTGCCAGCGGCACTCATTATTGATTGGCTGACAGGACTGCCGTCAATCCAAGAGACACCGAGGTCACCTTGAAAAAGGGATGTAAGCCAGTCCCAAAGCCTTTCCAAACTGGTTCGGTGCAGTCCCAGATCCTGACGGACTGCTTCTAGGGCCTCCGGCGTCATCATGCGCTGTTGCCCTGAGCGGGCACGCAGAATCGCTTGGGTAGGATCAATGCCGGCAATATCCGGCAATAAGCCAACCAGCACGACCATGGCCGACAGTGCCCCTGCGCGTGACAGCCATGGTAGTGAGCGATTTAGCATAGGAGAACCTGAAAGGTTGGCAAATCGCATTGTGCTTAGTTCACATCCGTAAATTCAGTGACAAGCAGACGTTCGCGTGGGTCACGCTCTGCATTTTGAACGCGTAGGCTCTCACCTTGGATGACACGCTCATGTAGTAGAGGGATCGCTGCGTATTGGCCGAGGATGATCTGCTCCGCTTCAATGGTCGCTTTCTGGCGAGCTTCACCTAGCGGTTGAAGATCGGCATGGGTCAGTGCCGCATCCACTTCTTCTGAACAGAATTGACCTAGGTTGAATGAGCCTTCACAACCGAAATCACTCATCATATAAGCGACTGGGTCACCTGAATCGAGTACCGTGGCACGTGACAGCATGAAGATATCAAAGTTACCGGCAAGGGCATCGTTTTCGATTTGGGCGTACTCACGGATATCCAGTTCTACATTAAAACCGGCACTTTCTAGTTGTTGTTTAACTAAAACGGCAACTTCTGGAAGCTCTGCACGGTCTGTAAATGTACCAAGGACAATTTTCTCGCCATTGGCTTTCAGGCCTTGTTCAAGCTCTGGCGCATCAGGGCGGATTGGAGCTGCCCAAGCAAGCGCTGGACCAAGTAGGCCATCGGCTTTGTCAGCACGGTTTTCGTAAACCGTTTTGATGATCTGCTCACGGTCAATGGCAGCAGCAGCAACCTTGCGCATTTCAAGCTTACTGAATACCTCTGACGAGTTGTTCAGGTACAGCGTATTGGTACGAGGCATGCTGACTTCGTGAAGAAGCTCAGGATCAATCAGCGCTAACTGAGAAACAGGCACGGCTTCAACGACGTCTGCTGTACCGGTACGCAGTGCTGCAGCACGGGCGAAACCGTCCGGCACATACTCAGCGGTTACACGTGCGATTTTGGCTTTCTCACCCCAGTAATCATCAAAGCGCTCTAGTTTTGCACTGGTTGCACCGTTAATTTCGGTCAGGATGAAAGGGCCACTACCGGTGCGGGTCGGGTTAACACTTCCGTTATCTTGGTAAGCACTGGCGGCAAGGATAGAAAGCTGCGGGCTCGAAAGGCGGCTAGGTAGAAGTGGGTCGTTAAACTCGGTTTTAATTTCGACACGCATGCTATCTAAGGCACGAACTTGCCATTCGATACCGTCGATAATACGTGGCTTAGGTGCCGCCGCGAAGGCCTTCTCTAGAGAATTAACAACAGTTTCAGCTGTCAGTTTGCTGCCATCATGGAAAGTGACACCATCACGGATAGTAAATTGCCAAGTCAGATCATCAACCTGCTCCCATTCTGTCGCGAGTTTCGGTAAAGCTTCAGCTTGTGGGTTCAACTCAACAAGAGTCTCAGCGGTTCTCCAGCGGGAAAGTTTGAACGCATCATCAGACAAAGGTGAAAGGCCAGTACGTGGCGGCTGCATCATGGCAAGATGAATTTCTGCGCCTTCGTTTGCAGCTGTGTTGTCTGTAGATGAATCGAAACAACCACTTAGGGCTAGCATTAGGCCAGCGGCAACAGTGGTTTTAAGCAGGTTTGAGGGCATGATAATGTCCTTGATAATCATAGTTAGCTCGCAATGGCTTGCGATGGATATTGCATATCTACCAACGATTGGCTGATAGGGTGGGTCGGGTTGTCAAAGATCTCTTCTGCGGTACCGTACTCAACGACTTCTCCTTGAGCGAGTACTAGGATCTCATCACATAATTCTTTGGCGGCACTTAGGTCATGGGTCACTAGAAGTAACCTCATATCCCTTTGCTTTTGCAGATTTTGGAGCAAATCGAGAATGTACCGGCGGCTGACGGGATCCAAGCTACTGGTGGGTTCATCGGCAACTAATACACAAGGTTCAACCACAAGTGCTCGGGCAATAGCAACCCGCTGGGCTTGGCCCAGTGACAGTTGGTTTGACTTGCGCTCAAGCAGGTCAGCACTTAAGTTGACATCAGCAAGGGCCTGCAGCAGACGTTGTTCGCAACCTTCGGTCATACCTACACAGTGTTGTGGCTCTGTCAGAATCTCCCTCACTGTGTAATAAGGATTCAGGCTAGTGTGCGGCTCCTGCGGGATAAGCTGGATGTGTCGGCACAGTTGCTGGCGTTGCTGTGCCGAAATTTGAGAAAGCGGTTGCTCGCAAAGGTAGACCTCACCTTCACTGATTTGTCGCAGGCCGAATAGTAATTCAATCAAGGTCGACTTGCCCGCACCGGAAGGGCCGACAATTGCTAGGCTTTGCTGATCAACATTTAAATTCAGTTTGTTCAGCGCGACGAAGGGCTTTCCGCCTAGCCAACTTGGCCTTGAGTAGTAATGCACACTGACATTGTCGAAACGAAGTTGGGCCGACCCCCTGTTGTGATGATGCATGTGTGCTCCTATACCATCAACTGGCGTAGCTGGTGGCAGAATGGGTGTTGGCTTTGCAGCAGGGCTTGTTGTGGTTTGCCGTAGGCCACCATTTGCCCTTCATCGATGACTACGAGCTTGTCACAAGCTAGCGCACTGTGAAGATCATGGGTGATTAAGACGCCGGCAATGCCCTGCTGCTTGATGCTGCTTCTTAGCAAATCGAGGATTTCTCTCTCGGTCACGGGGTCCAATGCGCTGGTTGGTTCATCGGCGATGAGAACCTGTGCACTGCCAAGCAGTGCCATGGCAATACAAATTCGCTGGCGCTGGCCGCCTGAAAGCTGGCTTGGATAGTGTTTGAGAGTTTGTTCCGGCTGTTCAAAACCAAGCTGGCTAAGCAAAGAACAGATGACGTCTTTGCCCGAACCTTTTTTAGAATTCCCCGCACTGAGCGCTAAGCTCAGTTGCGTGCCGATGCGAGCCAGAGGGTTCAAAGCCTGAAGTGGGTCTTGGAAAATAACCGCAGCACGTTGCTCTGGAGTGCGCTTTAGCAAGTTTATTTGGGCAACTTCATTACCCGCAATACGTATTTCGCCTTGCGGTTGAATACCTTTGGGCAGGAATCCAGCAATGGCTTTTGACATCATTGACTTACCGATACCCGATGGCCCCATTACCGCCAAGATTTCTCCAGCATTGACTTCGAATGCGATGTTCTTAAACAGCGAACCTTTGTCGTGAATGAGACTTAACTGGCTGACGGAAAGTAGTGGTGCGGTCATCTGGCTATCAATGTAATGTTATAAAGTAACAATGATAATCATTTTTTAAAGTATGACAAGAGGCTGTGTTGAATAATAAATAGTACTTTCATGGTAAAAAAACGCATTTATGCACTTTTTTGCCCTAAAAGTGTTATTTTTTGCAGTTTTATAATTTATGAAAAGATTAGGAAATAATGAGCTTCTGTGGTAATAATTCTCATTTCGTGCCGAGTGACAGATTCGAACCTGCCTTAAGTTGGGTAAATAAAGCACTCCGATTCTTTCTCAGCGAGTGCCTTTAGGGGCTTTTTGCTGGCCCAAGAAACGCCTCAAAATATTACATCTGAACGATATAGATCATGGCTTTAACAAACAAAGATTATTACAAGATTGCAATTCCGTTTATTATTTCGACCGTCACCCAACCTTTGCTTGGTGCTGTCGATACCGCTGTTATTGGCCGCTTGGGTGTTGCTGAATTAATAGGCGGGGTGGCTATCGGTACCGTTATAATGAACACGCTCTACTGGTTGTTTGGCTTTTTTCGGGTCAGTACAACCGGACAGAGTGCTATTGCCATGGGCAAGAACTGCAATGAAGCCAAAGCCAGCAGTTTGATCCGCCCTTTTATGCTGTCAGGGCTAGTGGGATTGATCTTTATTTTGACCCAGTCGCTTATTTGGCAGGGGGCTTTATGGGTAATAGAACCCGCAGCGGATGTTGCCGTCCACGCCAAGACCTACTTTGATATCCTCATATTTGGTGCCCCGCTGGTACTGCTTAATTATACCGTTATAGGTTGGTTGATGGGGCAGGCGAAGGTGAAGGAAGTCCTGTTTACCCAAGTCTTTGGTAATGTGCTCAATATTATCCTAGATGCCATTTTCGTTCTCTGGTTTGACTTCGGTGTCGCCGGGGTGGCGTTTGCCAGTTTGATTGCTCAGGCAACCACCTTTGCTATCGGTATGGCGTTGATTTTGAAAACAAGTGATTTTTCACTGTGGCAGTACCTTGGCATGGCAAAGATCAGTAAAGCCGATCTCAAGACCATTATTTCATCAAATACCGACTTGATGCTGCGGACTGTTTGTATTTTGATTTTCTTCAACATGATGGCACGAACCGGTTCACGTTTGGGGGCGGATGTGCTGGCGACCAATGCTATCCTGATGCAGGTAACCTTTATCATCAGCTATATGTTCGATGGTGTTGCCAATGCATCGAGCGTGTTTTCCGGAAAGGCTGTGGGTGAAAAGAACCCTGGCTTGCTCAAAGACGTGCTTAAGCTAAATTTCCAATGGACTACGTTGTTTGTGGTCGTGATGACCGCTTTCATTGCCCTGTTCAAGGATGACTTGGTCCTGTTGTTTACCCAGATCCCATCGATCATTGATTTGTTCGAAGGTATGTCGGCTTGGCTATTGCTGTTCCCGTTGGTAGCGGGTTATGGCCTGACGGTATACGGCATATTTACTGGAACTGGCACCACCCGTCCGGTTCGTGATTCAAGTATCGCGACTTTGGTTGTCTTCCTGATTGTCACTTACTTTACGGTAGACAGTATGGGTAACCACGGGCTATGGCTTGCTTTTACCCTGTTCTATGTTGGCCGTTTTGCCTTCCTGTACCCATTCATTTCTCAAGTTAAACAGAAGTGCCTCCAAGCTTGATGGCCCCTGGCTACAGGCGCACCTAGCAGTAGACACCTAGCATCCTCTAACTTCCTGCTGCTAGGTGTTTATTGCGGTATCCACTGGGCTGTAATAGCCTAAGAAGATAATGATAATCAGCCTAGTGGAAGCCACCGTGAAAATTGTCAGTGTCGATCAGACCAACATGCAAACCTACCTCAACCTGTCGCAACCCTATGAGGCAGAGTTCTCCGTCTATACCAAGAAAATGCCTGATGAAAATGGGCTGTTCGCTATGGATACCTTGATTGGCGGCAACGTGATGGGATTCCTGCTTTATATCGACAATGCACCGGCTGGATTGGCAGCGATTGCGGAGACGTCTGCGGGTCATTACGAAGTGTGCGATTTCTACGTCGTGCCTATTTTCCGCAAGAACAAGATGGGGCAGCAGTTTGCCCATCAATTGTTTGCCATGATGCCCGGCGAGTGGGAGAGCAAGCAAATCGATAGTGCGGTACATGCTATCGCGTTCTGGCGCAGGGCCATTGGTGCTTTTACCCAAGAAAGCTATGTGGAAGATATCTACCAGGACCCGTATTGGGGACCGGTAACCCGCCAGAGTTTCTCGACACTGCCGGCCTAAGGGCTATCCAACATCTCTCCAGTTCTATCTGTTATCAATCCTCCTGCAATCTCATAGACATGGAGAGGAGGGGGATTGGTCAGAAGCCTGTTCCTTGGCTATGTTTTAAAACTCGCCCCATCTTTAAATTCGCCTAAGTAAAACTGGATGCATAGCATTTTGTTTTAGTGTCATTATTGCGCTTTGTTGCATATCGCCATATCACGAAATAAGTAAAAATTCGTGTCAGGGTGGTGACTATTCCCCTTATTGTATTACAATAGCATTAATTGATTTATACCAATCCCCATACACTTTCATTGATATAAGAGAGTTAGCATGAGCAACCAAAAATCTCTTGATGCGATCAGGAAGATGAAGCTGGAAAATGATACTTCAGCTGGTAACCTTGTAGACCTACTCCCTATCGAAGTACAAAAGCGTGACTTCGACCTTTCTTTCCTAGACAACTTGAGCGAAGAGCGTCCTCGTCTTCTGGTTCAAGCTAAAGATCTAGCAGATTTTAAAGCGAAGGTGCAGGCTGACGAGTCATACTGCATGTTCGACGATTTCTGGAACAACTCAACCGTTAAGTTCCTAGACACAGAACCTTACGCAGAGCCACAGCCTTACCCAGAAGAAACAGTGGGTAAAGCGTCGCTATGGCGTCCTTACTGGCGTCAAATGTACGTTGATTGCCAGATGGCACTTAACGCAACACGTAATCTGGCAATCGCCGGTATCGTAAAAGAAGACGAAGAGCTAATCGCAAAAGCAAAAGCTTGGACTCTAAAACTTTCTACTTACGATCCAGAAGGCGTGACTTCTCGTGGCTACAACGATGAAGCTGCATTCCGTGTTATCGCGGCAATGGCTTGGGGTTACGACTGGCTACACGCTCACTTCACAGACGAAGAGCGCCAGCAGGTTCAAGATGCATTGATTGAACGCCTAGACGAAATCATGCACCACCTGAAAGTAACGGTAGATCTACTGAACAACCCGCTGAACAGCCACGGTGTTCGTTCTATCTCTTCTGCGATTATCCCAACGTGTATCGCGCTTTACCACGATCACCCGAAAGCGGGCGAGTACATCGCATACGCGCTAGAGTACTACGCAGTACACTACCCGCCATGGGGTGGTGAAGACGGTGGTTGGGCGGAAGGTCCTGATTACTGGAACACCCAGACTGCATTCTTGGGCGAAGCATTCGACCTACTGAAAGCTTACTGTGGCGTAGATATGTTCAACAAGACATTCTACGAAAACACCGGTGATTTCCCGCTTTACTGTATGCCTGTTCACTCTAAGCGTGCGAGCTTCTGTGACCAGTCTTCAATCGGTGACTTCCCTGGCCTGAAACTGGCTTACAACATCAAGCACTACGCGGGTGTTAACCAGAAGCCAGAGTACGTGTGGTACTACAACCAGCTGAAAGGCCGTGATACTGAAGCTCACACTAAATTCTACAACTTCGGTTGGTGGGACTTTGGCTACGACGATCTTCGCTTCAACATCCTATGGGATGCACCAGAAGAGAAAGCACCGTCGAACGACCCACTACTGAAAGTGTTCCCAATCACTGGTTGGGCGGCGTTCCACAACAAGATGACTGAGCGTGATAACCACATCCACATGGTATTCAAGTGTTCACCATTTGGTTCTATCTCTCACTCACACGGTGACCAGAACGCATTCACCCTACACGCATTCGGTGAGACCCTAGCGGCAATCACTGGCTACTACGGTGGCTTCGGTGTAGACATGCACACCAAGTGGCGTCGTCAAACGTTCTCTAAGAACCTGCCTCTATTCGGTGGCAAAGGTCAGTACGGCGAGAACAAGAACACAGGTTATGAAAACCACCAAGATCGCTTCTGTATCGAAGCGGGCGGCCAGATCACTGACTACGACACTGAGTCTGACGTGAAAATGGTTGAAGGTGATGCGACGGCTTCTTACAAGTACTTCGTACCTGAAATCGAATCTTACAAGCGTAAGATCTGGTTCGTACAGGGTAAAGTATTCGTGATGCAGGACAAAGCGACACTTTCTGAAGAGAAAGACATGACTTGGCTGATGCACACGACATTCGCTAACGAAGTGGCTGACAAGTCGTTCACTATCCGTGGTGAGAAAGCGCACCTAGACGTGAACTTCATCAACGAGTCTGCAGACAACATTCTTTCTGTGAAGAACGTTGAAGGCTTCGGTGAGGTTGACCCATACGAGTACAAGGATCTAGAAATCCACCGTCACGTAGAAGTTGAGTTCGGCGCGGCTAAAGAGCACAACATCCTAACGCTACTTGTTCCTAACAAGAACAACGGCGAACAGGTTGAGGTGTCTCACAAGCTTGAAGGCAACACGCTAATGCTAACTGTTGACGGCGAAACCGTTACTATCGAGCTGTAATCAGCCGAACAGTTTAAGCCTGTTCTAGATACAGCCAAAAGGCCCTAGGTTGAAAAACCTAGGGCCTTTTTCATTGCTGTAAAAGAAACAGCATCAGAAAGGGTGAGAGCGAAATGTTTGGGTGTGCATCAGGGGGAATTGATGCGGTTAACAATTCGCTCTCGGGGGAACCGTTTAGACGCTAGGTATTAAGCTATTTGTTTCCAAGTCATTAGCTCAACAGATTTTTCATTTCCTTGGCAACTTTATCAACCTTGCCCATGCCGACGATAACCTGCAGGCCGCCAGAACCAATGGTTACCACACCGGCAGCGCCGAGTGCTTTCATCGCCTCTTTGTCCGCAATGGAGGAGTCTTTTACCGTCAAGCGTAGGCGGGTGATACAGTTATCAACTTCAAGAATATTTTCCTTACCACCGATTGCCGCAATATAAGCATTGGCCAACTCGCCCATGTCTTCTTTGTTGACGCCAGATTGCTCATCTTCGCCGCGTCCCGGTGTCATCAAGTTGAACTTGGTAATGGTCACGCGGAAGATGCTGTAGTAAAGGCCGAAGAACACAAGGCCCTGCACAATTAGCATGTACCATTTGGTTGCTAATGGGTTCTGGCTCGAAAGTACTAGGTCAACCAAGCCTGCCGAGAAGCCGAAACCTGCCATCCATTCCATTGTCGCGGCGATGTAGAGTGAAATACCTGTCAGTACGGCGTGGATCAGGTAAAGCACAGGGGCGACGAACATGAAGCTGAATTCTAGTGGTTCAGTAATGCCTGTAAAGAAAGATGCCATTGCCGCTGCCAGCATGATAGAGAAGACTTTGTCTTTGCTTTTCTTGTCTGCGCATTGGTAGATAGCCAAAGCTGCACCCGGTAGGCCGAACATCATGATAGGGAAGAAGCCTGCCTGGTACATACCGGTCTGGCCAACGACTGCAGTACCGTTGGCGATAGATTGCGCACCGCCAAGGAAGTTCGGAATGTCGTTGATGCCGACAACGTCAAACCAGAACACTGGATATAAAGCGTGGTGCATACCGATGGTCAACATCAAACGGTTGAAGAAGCCGAACAGGCCTGCACCCACAGCACCCATAGACTGAAGCTGGGTTCCGAATGCAATCAATGCATCATAAATGACCGGCCAGACAACCAGCAGGATACAGGCCATTGCGATACCGGCGATTGATGTCAGGATGGGAACCAAACGCTTGCCGCTGAAGAAAGCCAGTGCTTTAGGCAATTCGACCTCGTGGAAGCGGTTGTAGATTTCAGCCGAGACAATACCGACAAGGATACCGACAAACTGGTTGGCAATCTTTGAGAAAGCCGCAGGTACCGCATCGGCTGGAATGTGTTTGAGCTGGGCAACCACCGCAGGGGAAAGCAGTGTGGTCAGTACCATAAAGCAAACATAACCGGACAGCGCGGCAGAGCCGCTTTTATCCCGGCTTAAGCCAAAGGCGACACCGATTGCGAACAACACCGCCATATTATCAATGATGGCAGCACCTGATTTAATGAGTAAGGCTGCCGCGACACTTTCCGAACCCCAACCGACGGGGTCCATCCAGTATCCAATCCCCATTAGGATAGCCGCAGCGGGTAGGGTCGCTACGGGTACCATAAGGGCCTTGCCGACCTTTTGTAGATATCCAAGTATGTTCATGATTTACCTTGTTATTTTGTGAGGTGAAGAAACTTTTTCAGGCAGCGCAAGCGCGCCCGGCAATCCACTTGCCAGAAATGAACTGTGAATTTAATGGCGCTCATCATCGGCAATTTCAGGGAGACGGACAAACGAAAAGTGCAGTAGAATGTATTAAATAATTTAATGCATGCCGATTTAGGCAGCTTAGTGATTGGAAGGGATAGTGGAGCGAAAACAACAACTGCTGGCCAATATGCATTCATTCAGCGTGGTGGCCAAATACCTCAGTTTCACCAAAGCTGCGCAGGAGCTTAATCTCACCCAAGGTGCGGTAAGTCATAGGATCAAAAACCTCGAAAAGCAGTTGGGCTTTCCGTTGTTTGTCAGGTTGACCCGCCGAATGGAATTGACGCCGGAAGGGGAAAGGCTGCTTTTGACCTTGAACCAGTCATTCGAAAGTATCTTCAATGAACTTGAGGATATTATAAGTAATGAGTTGAGTGGCGAGTTATATATCGGAACTTCCCCGGCCTTTGCCAGTAGTTGGTTGATGCCACGCCTTGGTAAGTTTCGTGAACTGTATCCGCAGTTAAATTTGCGGGTGAAGGTAAAAGGTTACCGGCCAGATTTTCAATATGAACCCTTGGATGCCGCTATTTTCTATAGTAGCGGCCACTACCCAGATTGTTACAGCTCCCGGTTGTTTGATGAGCGCCGTATCCCCGTGTGTTCCCCTGATTATGCGCGGCAGTTTGAACTCGAGGAGGGCAAAATGAACCGATTGGAGGACGTAACATTTATCCATGGTGACCGCTCACAAATTTGGTCTCGCTGGTTGGATAAGATGGGGCTGGATATCAATTGTTACCGCCGGACATGTACTTTTAACCTTTACGAGCATGACATCATGGCAGCAAGGCAGTCGCTCGGTGTCGCGATGGGCCGTCTTCGTTTTGTTTTGCCATATTTACAATCCGGTGAGCTTGTTGCTCCATTTGAGTCGATAAATAACGGTTTGGGCTATGATTTGGTATGTCCGGAAGGGATGCAGAAGCGGCCTAAATTCCAGGCTTTTGCCCGCTGGCTGGCGCAGGAAGTTGAGCAGGAAAATCAGTTTGATCTCGATAGTTCGGATATAAATATGTCCAAATGTTAAATTGATTAGCAAGTCACAGTTTTTTTCCGTTCCTCACAGGGGCACACTAAATTCTGAAATTATGGTAGGTAGGGATTTTTTTTGCTCTGATCTTCGATTAACCAATAAAAATAAAGAGTTTTTTTTCAAATAAGAACAGGATTAAACAGGTCGTAGTTTCATATGGGGGCGGCCTGCTCGCTTTGACAGAAATAGTAACGATTGAATTGCACTGTAACACTTTTGAAATAGTGGTAAACACCCTAGTTAATACACAATACAGCGAGGCATCGGACGTCAGTTCGGCGCCTTTTTTTTTGAGCTCTTTTTTAAGTTCAAAGTTTAATGAGCAAGCAAGGATGCTTACTGGTAAATAAGTTTAATTACCGCTTTTTTTGAGGCGGTTTTATTTGGAGTTTTGATGGAAAACTTATCCTATCTAGTGGCTTTCAATCACTTGTTTTTCTCCATGGTTGCTGTCGTTATCATGGTTTTACTCGCTCGTACCGTTGTTGCGGGCACTAAGTATTCAGCAGTGCTGATGATCGTTGTTTTCGGTCTGCTAATGGGTACGCTATTTGTAGAAAGTGGGCTTGCTCAACCTGGCTTGGGTGATTTCCCGGTTATTGTGTTGTTGGGCCAGACTACGGTCATTGCGCTTATTGCATCATTCTTCGTTGGTGGACAGGAAATCCGCCGCTTGTTGATGAAGCAGCTGGGCAGTGTGGAAAGCTTGGTTGAGCCGGGTAAACATGAAGTGTTCGTCGGTACCACAAGCACCCAATTGGTGTATGTGATCCGTGCATTCGTGCTACTGATGAGTATCGAGATGGTTTCTGCGCTGATTTCAGGCCGCAGTGGCTCTCACCCTCTTGGTGAGTCTTACATGGCGCTAGCGTATGTAGGCATGACGATTTCCCTGATCCTTATCGATAGCAAGGCGAAAATTGCCAACAAGCGTAACTACCTTGTACGCGGTGTGGTTGAAGTCATCGCTATTATTGCTGTTTTGATCATTTCGCTTCGTATTTCCCAGTTGGTATCAGGCTTTATCGGCCTACCGCAAATCTTCTTCGCGATGGTACTTTCTTCTGGCCTAGGCATGGCAATGCCTAAGTGGAAGTTGGGTCCAACAATGAACGCGCTCCTTTTTGCCGGTATCCCTGTCGTACTAACTGGTAGCTTCTTGGTGGGTGGTTCTCACATGATGGAAGCGTTTAGCATCCCAGGTCTACAGAGCGTAATCGTATACGGTTTTGCCGGTCAGATGTTCTGGATGTTCGGTGGTCTTGCTATCCTAATCTTCCTGGCAAATGCGAACCATGTGCGTAACTTGGCACCGGGTATGGCGGGCGGTCTGTCTCACTCAGGCCTGACCGGCGCATGTACAGCGGGTGATCTTGGTGCAACGGCTGCAGGTCGTGCGCCTATCATGATTAACGTACCTTTCCTAGGCCATATCTTCGTATTCACCATCTTGGCTGCAAGTGCAGAAAGCGGCGTACTTCTAGTGCAGTGGGTTGTTCCTCTTGTTCTAGTTGGTCTGGGCTGTGTTTACCTAGCAACCAAGAACCTACGCAAAGCTAATGGCAACGATGAGATGGAAATCAAAGGTTTGATGCAGTTCTCGTTCGGCTGGCAGATCACCGCAGTATTCGGTAGTTTCACCATCCTGCACTTTGCCGGTATGCCAATCGAAAACGCCTCTATGGCAGCAGCGTCTGGCCTATCTCACTTTGGTCTGTTTGCAGCAACCCAGGGCGGTATGTTCGGTGCGGAAGCGGCGAGTATGATCACCTTCATCTTTGCTACGCCATTCCTGGTTCACCCACTGGTATTTGGCCTGTTTGGTAAAGCGGCAGAGAATAATGGCCCGATGGCGAGCAAAGCGGTTATGGCCGTATTCATCATCGGTTCCCTGGGCGTGCTTTTCTCAGCATTCTCAGTGTAAGTGCGCGAGTTACTCAGTATCGCGTAACTTAATCGCCGAATAACCGAATAAAGCCACCGTCAGCAACTCTAAAAAATGAGTTGATGGCGGTGGCTTTTTTTACCCGCAATTTTCTATTGGTTGTGTTACAGGTGGTTGCGTTATCGGTGGTTGTGTTATCGGTTTCGTTGCTGTGTGATGGTTTGGCTTAACCACTGACAGAAGCATTCAACAGCAGGGGTATTGTGCTGACGATATAGGAAATATCCGGCCTCGGCCTTAATGGCGGGATAGGGGGTGACTAATCGGTTTTGTTCAACTTCGCTGCCCAGCAAGGCTTGGCGAGCAAGGGCTACACCGAGCCCCGCTTCTGCTGCTGCCATCGCCATATCGGTTCGATTGAAATAGTGTCCTTGCGGTAACTGAGCCAACTCTAGCTTCATCGAATCAAACCAGCTAAGCCATTCCTGATCTTTTTGCGCTCCCTGCCATGGCATTGCATCGTGTAGCAAAGTGATCTCTTGCCATATGCTTTCAGATTGCCAATTGAAACTGTTGTAATATGCCGGACTCATAACTGGGACGAGGTGTTCCTCAAGTAATAATTCGCCGCCGTTGGTATCAGTGTCGAACTGGCAGTAATCAATCACCAAATCCACATCATCACACCGGTGATCAACGAGTGCACCATCGGCAAAGGTCTGTACCTTGAGTTCTGGGTACTGGCGGTTAAAGTCATGGAGCTTGGGCACCAACCATTTGAAGGCAAAAGAAGGTGTGAGTTTAAGCCGTATTTCCGTACTGGTTTGCGGGGCCTTTAGTTCAGCTAATACTTGCTTGATTTGCCCAATACTAAGATCCACCACATCAAACAACTGCTTGCCACTGTCAGTCAAGGTGAGCCCGCGAGAATGGCGGTGGAACAAGGTGATATCCAATCGGTGCTCTAGTTGTTTGATTTGTTGACTCAGCGCCCCTGTTGTTAGGTGCAATTCTCGTGCTGCCTTGGTCAGGCTTTGGTGTTTAGCCACAACGGCAAAAGTGGCGAGGCCGGCGAATGTACTTGCTCTCACATTAATCCTCGAAATGACGTCATTTGATTGTGTTTAGTATTTCTAAACACAGCCCTTAAATATTATCGATTGTTAGCAGAATGTAAATAAAGGATTCTTGCTCGCACAATAATGCGTGCTTCATCCAGATTGGCTGGATGATTTGCTTTGGTTTAGTTTTGAGGATTGAGATGGAAGTTATTGTATTGGGTAGTGGTGTGGTTGGGTTGACCTCTGCTTGGTATCTGCGCCAAGCCGGGCATGATGTCACGGTCATTGACCGTCAGCCGCGCAGTGCTGAGGAAACCAGTTTCGCCAATGCTGGGCAAATCTCATACGGCTATTCATCACCTTGGGCTGCACCTGGCATTCCGGTCAAAGCCATGAAATGGTTATTGCAGGAACACGCTCCCTTGAAGATCAAGCCTTCGGTCTCGCCTGAGTTATATCTCTGGGCCAGCAAAATGTTGGCGAACTGCAATACGGCCCGATATCAAATCAATAAGTCCCGGATGCTGAGAATCGCCAATTACAGCCGCGAGTGCTTAAAGCAGCTGCGCAACGACTTTGATTTGAATTATGAGGGTCGCCAGCAGGGTACTTTACAAGTGTTCCGCACCGACAAGCAGTTAGAAGCGGTGGCAAAAGATATTGAGTTGCTGGCCGAAAGTGGCACCCGTTATCAGGAGTTGGATGTGGCTGGGTGCATTGCTGCCGAGCCTGCCTTGGCTGCGGTAAAAGACAAGTTGGTGGGCGGTTTGCGCTTGCCTGATGATGAAACGGGCGATTGTTATCTGTTCTGTCAGCAATTGACAGAGCTAGCCAAGCAAGCCGGGGTGAACTTTAGGTTTGATACAGAGATAACTAGGCTGGTAGTCGACGAGAACCGGATTAGCTCGGTACATACGAGTAATGGCGAGTTCAAAGCGGATGCCTTCGTGGTGGCGATGGGAAGCTATTCACCGCAGGTGTTATCTCAGGCTGGTATTGTTGTCCCCGTCTACCCAGTTAAGGGGTACTCACTGACCATGCCGGTAAAAAACGGTGAGGCTGCTCCTATTTCTACCGTGATGGATGAGACCTACAAGGTGGCGATGACCCGGTTTGATGACAGGATCCGGGTTGCCGGGACAGCTGAGCTAGCAGGGTTTGATTTGAACTTGGCAGAAAAGCGCAAGGCAACCATTGCCATGGTGATTCAGGACTTGTTCCCGCAAGGGGGCGAGATAGAAAAGGCGGAGTACTGGACTGGGCTAAGGCCAATGACACCAGATGGCACGCCGGTAATTGGCAAAACACCGATTAAAAACCTGTATACCAACTCAGGCCACGGCACGTTGGGCTGGACCATGGCATGTGGCTCAGGCAAGCTGCTGGCCGACATTATCAGCGGTACAGAAACGGATATCGATACTACAGGTCTGGATGTGTATCGTTATATCAACTAAGCCTGAACGCGGATTTTAAAACGGAGATTGCTATTTATTTTTGTTCTTGTCTTTATTGCGGTTCATGAATTTATCTATGTAGTGTATCGCAATAAAGCAAATAGCTGCAGCCAGTAACAGGATGATTAATATCTGATTATTGATATCCATAAGCTCTCTAATGATCCTACCTGATAATAGAACCATTATAACTTAAATGACTTATTGGGTAGTGCAATTTGGTATGGAAGAGGGATTTGTAACTGTGAAGCCGCTCGACTCGCGGCTTCACGCAATGTAATGCTCGTTAGCAATTGCCTTTTTTGGCTTGGCCTGGAGGGCAGAAGCTCCCGTTGCCGTGGCTGTGGTGACTATCTTTGGTTGACGCCTTAATGGTTACGCCTTCGACTTCCCCTTCAACATGGGTCAGTTGGCAACCTGTCAGGGTCACAGTGGCAAATAGCACAAGCAGCAAAGTGATTCTTTTCATCTTCAAAAGGGCTTAAGTAAAACTGGGGTGCGCACTGTATGTTTTTTGGCCGTGATTTGTGTCAGGGAAGTGTCAGCGAGAAGTCAATTTGGAAATGGTTGAAAGCGAGCCGGTAAAACCGCACTCGCTTTGTTTAAGTGAAATTGTAGAGTATCTGTCTTTAACCTAACTCATGGGGGTTAAACACAAGGCACCTGCTGGGTAATACAGTGGATGTTCCCCCCGCCCAATAGAATTTCCCTTGCATCGACGCCAGTGACTTTGTAGCCAGGGTAGAGGTCGTTGAGTAAGTCCTCTACCTCGGCATCTAGGTTGTCATCAAGCAATGGATAGACAATCTGATCATTGGTAACGAGGTAGTTGGCGTACGAGCCAGCCAAACGCTCACCCGGAGTACGTTCCATCCCATCAGACACATCAACCCCGCTGGCTTCATTTTCCGAGATAAACAAAGGCCCCGGCATTGGCAGTTTATGGACTTTGATTTGCCGTCCCTTCGCATCCGTTTGGGTTTCAAGCACATCTAATGCCTGACGTGAGATGTCATACTGCGGGTCATTCTTATCTTCACACCAAGTCAGCACCACTTCACCTGGGCGAACAACATGAATCAGGTTATCGACATGACCGTTCGTTTCGTCATTGTATAAACCACTTGGGATCCAGACGACTTTTTCCACTGAAAGGTAGTCGTAAAGGACCTGCTCGATGTCTTCTTTGGACAAGTCTGGGTTACGGCTTGGGTGGAGTAAGCACTCTTCGGTGGTATAAAGTGTTCCTTCGCCATCAACGTGGATGGAGCCGCCTTCGAGGACGATAGGCGCACGGTAGCTGGCATCACCATGGAATTCACACACCTTTTGTGCGACTGCATCGTCTTTATCCCAAGGAAAGTACAAACCATCGACCAATCCGCCCCAAGCGTTGAAGTGCCAATCGACGCCGCGCCTATGACCTTCCTTGTCAACCACATAAGAAGGGCCGATATCCCGCATCCATGAATCGTCAGTGCTCATTTCGACCAGGCGGACGTGGTCTGGCAGCATCTGGCGGGCGTTTTCAAATTGCTGGGCACTCACTACCATATTGACCGGGGTTGATTGGGAGATAGCTTCTGCAACTTTGACGAAGGTTGTCTGCGCCGGTTTACCCCCGAAGCGCCAGTTGTCGGTGCGCTCAGGCCATGCCATCCATACTGCGGCTTGTGGTTCATGTTCGCCTGGCATTCTGAAGCCGTCTTGTCGTGGTGTTGAATCAATTCGTTTGCTCATGGCTAGACATCCTATATTAATGGCTATGAGAAGGGTGTTGGTTAGGTTGCTCTGTGTGTTCTGCATTTTTCTTGGCAACCGCGAGTTTCAATAGGTATTCACCGATACCCACTGTCAGAATGACCCCGATAAGTACCGGTGCACTGTATGTCCAGTTTACGGTCATATCGATAAGTTCTGGGAAGATAAACAGGATCACTGCCTGGGCAATGACCACGAAGCAGATGATGCTCAGTACCCACTGCACGCCTAGGCCGCCAGGAACACGGAAAGGACGCTCGGTCTCTGGGTCACTGATACGTAGCTTCAGGTATGACGGGAACATAAACAGGTAAGGTAGAAGGAAAATACAGCTGGAGAAGGCAAACACAGACCAGAACAAATCGTCACTGGTTTGGGCAAAGAGGGCGTAGGCCAGAATCACCACAGTCGATAGGATACCGGTAATGTTGTTGGCACCGACCGGGGTATCGTGTTTTTCTGACATTTTAGCGACCGCTTCAGGTAGCTCGCCTTCGTTAGCGGCTTCGGCTGCTGCTCGGCTAGCCCCCATTGTCCAGGTCACCATGTTGCCGATAAAGGTAAGCAGTGCCATGGTACCGATTAAGTAAACCATCATGGTGCCAAATGCG
Source organism: Photobacterium rosenbergii (assembly GCF_003026455.1). Lineage (GTDB taxonomy): Bacteria > Pseudomonadota > Gammaproteobacteria > Enterobacterales > Vibrionaceae > Photobacterium > Photobacterium rosenbergii. The sequence goes on along the minus strand of NZ_PYMB01000001.1, from coordinate 1,288,565 downwards.
CCTGTTCCGAATAGTTTGCGTAACGTGTCGACAATACCCGCAACCAAACCGATATCCTGTACCGGCAGTGCCATCAAGATGCCAACCGTGCCAAAGACATACAGGAATGCTGTGATAGCGGCGGCAAGGAAGATAGACTTTGGCATGTCCCGGACGTCTTTCATCTCTTTGGTCATGGTCGCGACCAGTTCAAACCCCATTAGGTTGAACACCAAGGCTGGAAGGAAAGCCACACCGGTATCTAGGCTTGGCATCATGGCGGAAATGGTAAATTCATTGGCAACACCATGCTTGGCAGCGTAGAAGAAACCACCAAAACCCAATACCGCGATGACAGTGACTTTAAGGATTGCCCCGATGTTGGTTACCCATACGCCGACATCAACGGAAACATTGCAGATCCAGATGGTGAGCCAAGTAAGGGCAATACATATGGCGATTTGCCACATCAATGAAAGGCCAGGGAAGAACAGTTCGGCGAACATGCCGGCAAACATGATATAGACCGCAGGCATCCACAGGCCGACGTTAATCCAGTAGAACCAGGTTGTCCGGACAGCCCATTTGTAGCCGAACGCTTTCTTGACCCAGTCATAAATTCCACCGTCGCCAGGGTAGGTGGTGCCCAGTTCAGAAGTGATTAATCCGTAAGGGATAACAAAAACAATGAGGGTAACCAGCCACCACCCGATAGCACTGACGCCAATGGATGCAGAGGCCGTCAAGGTATCAACGACAATAACAGCACATAGGCTAAAGAGGGCGAGACTGCCTACTCCCATCTTTCCGCCTGAGGTTTGTGTTTCCATAATTATATCTCCGTGATTGTTACACGTTATTTATGCTTGATGTCCAATTCTTTAATTTACGGAAATAATCTTATGCCTACCGCGGGCAGATATTCGTTATTAGAATCACTTATCGGATATCGTTAATATATGACTGCCAAAGGCGTGACTCTTACCATAAATAAAGCGGCTGAATGTGGCTAGGATGAGAAAATTGATTCTGGTCAAATAATGCTAATTATTATTAGCGATAAATTGAATGGTAGGTTCTCAATGATAAATAAGACAGGTTGGTAGTATGGCACAGGATAAACCAATTATTGTGGTCGCTGTTGGTGGTAATGCACTATTACAACGTGGCGAATTAATGAGTTACGAAAATCAGGCTAATAATATTGATATCGCTTCTAAGGCGTTGGCAGAATTAAGCGAAAATTACCGTGTGGTTGTGGTACATGGAAATGGCCCCCAGGTTGGCTTGCTTGCTCTACAAAATTTAGCTTATACCGATGCACCACCTTATCCACTTGATGTCTTGGGCGCAGAAACCCAGGGGATGATCGGATATATGATGGCTAGGAGCCTGAAGAAATATATGAAAACGGGGCATGTCAGCACGGTCGTGACACAAATAGCGGTTGACCAAGCCGATCCTGCTTTTAATGCGCCAAATAAATTTATTGGGCCGGTTTACGACAAAGAAACGGCACAAGCCAAGTCGGCACAATATGGCTGGAATATAAAACCGGATGGCGATTACTGGCGTCGGGTTGTTCCTTCACCATTCCCGCAGGGAATTATTGAAATTGATAGTATACGCACATTACTCGATGCTGGTCATACAGTAATATGTTGCGGTGGTGGCGGCTGCCCGGTGGTTGAGAAAGAGGGTGAAATGACCGGGGTTGAGGCTGTGATAGACAAGGATTTTTCAGCGGCGACATTGGCCAAGCAGTTGAATGCACAGCACCTGCTTATCCTAACCGACGGTGATTATGTCTGTGTCGATTGGGGTAAGCCAACAGAGCAGCCACTCTATGATGTAACGGTTGAGCAACTGGGGCAATACACCTTTGCTGCAGGCTCTATGGCGCCGAAGGTTGAAGCCTGCTGTGACTTTGCGGCCTATACAAAAGGTGCGGGGATCGGGCATATAGGCTCGCTTCATAAAGCGGCAGAGATCATGGCAAACCGTTCTGGAACACATATACACGGATAGGTAACTCAATGCGAAAAGAGTCGACAGAGAAGAGACTTGAGAGGATCCATTCAGCGGCAATTCGTTTGGCGTCACAGAGGGAGGTGAGCGCAATATCTATCTATGATGTTGCCAAGGAGGCTGCGATTGCTGCCTCAACGGTCTATCATCATTACCCGAATATTGAAGCCTTGATTTGCGAGTTAATGAACTCGGTATTTGATGACTTTGAGCAAGTATTAGATGATGCTGTGGTGGCAGAAAAAGTCCACCATTGGTCTGACATTAATCGGATGATTGAGCAGAGTTTCGTTGACTATTACCGTCTGGCGCCATTGGCGCAGCACACGTTATTAGGGCAACATACTTACTCCTCCGTCCGACAGGCCGATGCACAAAATGATTTGGTTCTGGGCAAGAAGGTAGAGGATATTTACCGGCAGTATTTTACCCTGCCTGAGTTGCCAAGTGATGTTAATATTTTTGCCATCGCGTTGCAGGTGGCCGATAAAGTCTACTCGATGAATTATCGGGAAAATGGCGATATTGCCCCCGAAATGGCGAGGGAAGCGATAGTGATCACCGAAGCCTATTTGGGAACATATTTGCCTAAGCAACTGCCGAGGGCTGTTACTCTCAACTAATTATTTCTATCGACGATTTTACCGTAGCTTTTACTTATAAGCCTGCTGTTGCCATTGCAATAGCGGGCTTTTTATTGTCTGGATATATTATTAGAAATGAATATCGAAAAAAGGCTGTTGTTTGTTTTAATCAGTGTGACTTGCGTCAATGTGATTATTCAAGTGGAAATAACAATACCGATTAGTGATTCTAATTTTAGAATTCATTGTTCTTTTTCCGGATACTGAATTCATCCAAGCAATACACCAAAACGTGATTGCTCGATGAATAAATTAACTCTGGTAAAAAGGATACGAAAATGAGACTTCCATCTTCTAGTGCAACCGAACTAAATAAACTAAACCTGCGCCATTTTCTGAAGACTCAGGATTTTACCAAGCAAGAACTTGAAGAAATTTTAGAGTTGATGGCGATGCTAAAGCAGGCTCGCCGAGACAATGCGGTTCCACAGCTATTCAAAGGCAAGTCGGTCGCGATGATTTTCGAACAGCCTTCTACCCGTACCCGAGTGTCTTTCGAAACTGCTGCGACCATTCTTGGGGGCCATGCACTGTTCTTGTCACCGAAGGATATCCACCTTGGTGCCAAAGAGTCGCTTGAAGATACCGGCCGCGTTCTGTCTCGCATGGTTGATGTGATTATGGCTCGTGTTGATGAGCATGATACAGTGGCAGGCCTTGCGAAAAACGCCAGTGTACCTGTTATCAACGGTTTGTGTGATTGGCTGCACCCAACCCAAATCATGGCTGATTTGTTCACAATGAAAGAACACCTACCTGAAGGTAAAGCGTTGAGCGATTTGACCGTTGCTTTCGTGGGTGATGCAACGAACGTAGCGTCTTCACTGATGTTTGCCTGTACTAAGTTTGGCATGACCTTCAAGCATATCTGCCCAGAGCGCTTCAAAGCGCCACAGAAGTGGGTCGATATTGCGCTGGGTAACTGTGAAACGTCAGGCGGTAAATTGGTCATCACTGATAATACCGACGAAGTAGCGGGTTGCGATATCATCGTTGCAGATAGTTTCTACTGGTTTGGTCAAGAGGAAGAGAAAGAGATCCGCCTATCGACTTTCATCCCTGAGTATGTAGTGACAGAAGACATGATGGCGAAAGCGGGACCAAACGCCATGTTCATGCACTGCCTGCCAGCCAATGATCAGCGTGAATGTACCCGTGGTGTAATGGAAGCGGATAATTCGTTGATTTTCGACGAGGCCGAGAACCGCTTAACCGCACAAATGGCGCTGTTGGTGTACTTCACCCATAAGGACATGACCATTCCGACCCCAGAGGTTGAAGCGGCCCATAAAGAGAAAATTGACCGTTTCCTCTCTGCATTATAATTTCCTCCTATTAATGTGAAACAGCCCGATGCTTGCATCGGGCTGTTTGCGTTTGATGGGCAATGAGACTTAGCTGTTAAACCCCTCACGAATGTGAAAGATGGTTTAAAATTTAATGACAAACCCGTCAAATCGAAATGTCAGGAGGCCCTTATGGTTAGGGTTTTTTACATTAGCGATGACTTAGACGACCTAGAGCTGGTGGAGTACGAGTTGGAGCTCAGTGGGCTTGGCCCTTCGCAAATCCACGTGCTCACCGACAATGATGCCGAGGTTGCCAGCCATCAACATCTCCATCCGGTGAAATCCTTTATGCGCAATGACGTTATCCACTCCACCGAAATAGGTGCTGTGATTGGCGTAGTTGTCGCTGCACTTGTTTTGTTTTTTGCTTATGCCACTGGCGTGGTAGATACGGTAGGTTGGCTGCCCTTTATCATGCTGGCAATCATTATGATGGGCTTTATCACCTGGGAAGGGGGCTTGTTTGGTTTCCAGGAGCTTCATTACCAGTTCCGTCGTTTCAAACAGGTACTGCAATCTGGTCGCCATGTATTGATGGTAGACGTCGAACCCGAACAAGAGATTATGCTGGCCAATGTCACCTTGGCCCATGACAAACTCCAACCCGCTGGAACCGGCAAAGCACCGCCACGTTGGTTGGTCTCGCTGCACAACCGCTGGGACCGGATGATGCATACCCTGCCGTAGGCAATCCTAGCTATCGGTGAATACTGACGTCATTTTCCGGTACATACCCGGTGATACGCCTTTTAATTGCTTGAAGTTTCGGTTGAAGCTGGAGACGGTGGGAAACCCCACCGTAAAGCCGATATCGGCGATGCCCTGTTTGCCCTCAAGCAGCAGGGTAGAGGCGGCTTCAACCCTGACATTGTTGATATAGTTCATTGGTGAATTGCCTGTTTGGCTCTTGAAGGCTCGGCAGAAGGCATTCTTGTTCATGCTGGTTCTTAGCGCGATGTCCTCGAGGTTGATATCGCGGTGGTAGTTTTCATTGATCCACTCAATCGAGGCATGAATCTTGGTAGTAGCAAGGACCTCGACTTCCGAGTTGGGCTGGGCAGAGATAAATTCAAGTTGGGTACTTTTATCTACTTCGGCGAGCAGCTGGAGAAACTTGATAATCGAATTGACGCCCGAGGATTCTATTAAGGATCTCATTAGCTGGAACAACTGCTTTGGCGCTTTTCTAATTACCAAACCATGTTTGGAGTGGCTGATCATACGCGCTATCCGAGTAAGTTCGGGGGTATTGGTAAACAGTGAGCCAAAACAGCATGGGTTGAATTGCAGGATATAAGAGTTAAGCGGGCTGTGTTTTTGTTCTGCTTCGCAATGAAAACGGTGGGGAATGTCTGAGCCAATAAAGAAGATATCGCCTGCCTCAAAGTAGCTTGCGGTATTGCCGATAAGGACGTGACCGTGACCTTTGGTGATGAAGACCAACTCCGTTTCATGATGGAAATGATAGGGGTGCTCAAACTCCTTGGACTGAAATTCATAAGCAGTAAATGAGCGATCCATACGATCAACGTTTTCAGCGGTAGCCTTCAAACTCCCTCCCAACCAATCCATTGCTTGTTGTCTGAATTGTAAATGGTGCGTTTTTTGAACGGTAGTGATCCATTTCACGGTTCTTCCGATTGCTAATTTTTGGCTATTTTCGGCAAATTTTTGCGCAGATTCTCCTTGTCTACAGCCCTATGATGATAATCAAAGCGGATGTTGGAGATGCACCATGGAAAACAAAGATATCACTCTGGATGGCGTTGCAGCTGATTTTATCTCAACCCTTATTTCTCAACAAAAAGCCCGTAGCCGGTCTCGGATCGCGTTTGTTTCGGTTGCGATTGAAATTCACTTCAATTGGCAACTGGCCAAGGAAACCACCTTGCAGGTTTCGGAGTTGGTGCGCGAGATGCTGCCGCAAGATCACTATGATCTTATTGTTGCCGATGAGCCATTTCAGGATCATAACCAGCTCAAAGCATTTTTAGACGATGCGGCACATCAAGGGTTGGATGGGGTGATTGTGTGTCACTCGGCGTATACCACCGGTGAGGTGGCATCACAGTTAGGTACATGGCTCGCCAAACATCAGACCCCTATATTCAGCCTGGCGATGCCAGAACCAATGGGGAATGGCCTAAATCTCCAAGCAAACCGCTTATGTTCGCAAAACTTTGTACTGGGTATCCTCAATTCATTGGGAGTGAAATACCAGTGGCAGTTCTGCTCTCCGGAAGACCCTCGGGTTAAGGAGGAGATACAGGCTTTCACGCGTGTTTGCCGGGTGCTGGGATACCTACGCGGCAAGAAAGCACTAATTGCTGGCGCTAGCCGGGTACCGGGTTTCTATGATTGCGAGATCAATGAAATTGCCATTTTGAAGAAACTGGAGCTGGGTTTTGACCGGGTCAACCTGGTTGATATCACGGCACGTATGGCAGAGTTTCGCAGCGAAGATATTGCCGAAATCAAACGCCAGATCCTCTCTGACGTTGACTGTAAGTTCAACAACGTTCCCGATAATCAAATCGAGGACACAATTCGCTTGTCACTGGCCCTAATGGTAGTCGCTCGCGAAGGCGACTACGTTGCGGTGAGTTTCAAAAACTGGCCAGAGTTGTTTGATCACTTCCAGATCGCTGGCGATGGTGCGATGGCACTGATGAACGACCAGGGCATAGTGGTGGCCGATGAGGCCGATACCGGGGCCATGATTACTATGCTGCTGTTTAAAGAGTTAATGTCTGATGGAGCGGGGCCGGGCACAATCCCAATGCTTTCCGATATCTCTTACCTATCGGGAGATGGGGAGCGGTTGGGTGTCTGGCACAACGGTTCGGCAGCAACTTGCTTGAGAAATCCAGCGACCGGCTATGAATGCCGCAAGCACGGTATTTTGGAAAACTACGACGAAGATACGGCCTGGGGGCTGTTGTTTGAGTTCCTGGTCAAGCCGGGTCCTGTCACTATCGCCAAATACCAAGCGCCTTCTATTGATACTGTACTGGCCTTCGAAGGTGAAATTGTCCCTTCTGATATGAAATTCCGTGGCACCTACGGTGAGGTGATCCCTTCCGGTTACACGGCGGCGCAAATAGTCGGCACTATCATGGACCAAGGCTTGGATCACCATTGGATTGTCGGTCGTGGGCACTTCTTGAGGGATCTCCAAGTACTCAATTATTGGATCGGTGCGGAATCAATAGACGTTGCTAACGCCGGGGAGAGCTGCGGCTTTGGAGGCTAACGATGAAAAGTATTGCGTGCTTAGGGATGGCGGTCGCAGATGTCATTGTGGGGCCATTAGATGGATTTAGTTTTTCAACGGACGTCACTCTGGTAGACAACGTACAGGTCAAGCCGGGAGGTGACGCGGCAAATGTTGCGCTCAACTTGGCTGCAACGCGTACTCCGGTCAGCCTGCATTCTATGCTGGGTGACGACATGTTTGGCCGTTATCTGCAGGAGGTTTATCAGGCCAAGGGGATTGAAAGTGCCGTCAAGGTTTCCAAGCGGCACCAAACCGCAACGGCGGTTGCTTTGGTCAAACAGGACGGCGAACGGGTGTTTATCTATAACGGTGGTGCCATTGATGAAATGACCATGGCCGATATTGATATTGGTAACTTACTGGGCCACGACATGTTGCATGTCAGCGGGTTCTATCTACTCCCTGCCTTGGAAAACAGCGGCTTGAATGAACTGTTCTATACCGCGAAACAGCAAGGAAAAATAACCTCATTGGATGTCGGCTGGAACGCTGATGAGCAATGGCTAACTAAAATAGCGCCGGTTTTGCCATCACTGACTTACTTCTTGCCGACGCTTAACGAAGCCCAGCAGATTACCGGTTATCAGACAATAGAGGAATGCGCGGCCTTCTTTATCGAGCGGGGAGTTGAAAATGTGGTGATCAAAGCCGGTGCCAAAGGCGCTTATGTCAATGACGGCAAATCGGCTTACTGGGTAAAAGGAGAGCGAGTTGCAAAAGTAGTCGATACCACAGGGGCTGGAGATGGTTTTGTCAGTGGCTTTCTGGCGGCCATATCGAGGGGGTACCAACTTGAACAGGCTGTAGAGGTTGCCAACCACGCGGGGGCGAGGGTTGTACAGCAATACGGTTCGAGCGGCGCGATTAAAAGTTTCGAGCAAATTGATATCACAAGGAAAGTTTATGAAGACGCTATCTGAGTTGCTGGCACAATACCATCAAACCGGCGATTGCCTGATCGGTTTTAACTTCAATGATGTGTGGGACGTTCAAGCGATTTGCCAGGCAGCACAAGAGAGAAACCAACCGGTTATGTTGATGGCATACACCAAGGTAGTAGAGGTGTTGGGGCTTGATCTTATCCAAGCGATTGTCGAGAGGATGAAAGCACGATACTCAGTGCCGATCTACCTCCACCTTGACCATTGTGATGATGTTGAAATGTGCATGCAGGCGGTCGATGTCGGTTTTGATTCGGTGATGATTGATGGCTCGGCCTTGCCATTGGAAGAGAACATCGAGAGGACAATCAAGGTTGTAAACTATGCCCATGCCAAAGGGGCCGTCGTTGAAGCGGAAATAGGAAAAATTCGTGGCCGGGGAATGACCGATGACGATTATCTTGCAAGCGTAGCGGACGTAAAGCGTCTGGCAGAAGAAACCGGTGTCGATATGATTGCGGTGGGTATTGGTACTGCCCACGGCCACTATCAAGGGAAGCCAGAGATTAACTTTGAACGTTTGCAGCAAATCCATCAGTCTGTCAGTACCCCACTGGTGCTGCATGGTGGTACCGGGATCCCCGAAGAAGATATACGCCACTCCATGACTTTTGGGATCACCAAAATTAATGTCGGGACGGCAATCCATACTGCGTATATGCAAAACCTAGGTAAGCAAATAACAAAAGACGGCATCGATGCTTATCCACCAACCACTATTAGCGAAATATTGCCGCAAGTTAAAAATGAAGTCGTTAAATATTTTGAAATGGTAAATCCATCACAAGTTGTTTAACGGCTAAGAGATAAATGCAAATTAATTAAAACTCAAAATAAATATAATAAGTGTCGCTAAGGAAGGATGCGGTCCAAGCTAAATAGTGCCTTTAAAACTATTTAGCTTCCAATAACGTGATAAAAGGACGAATTATGATTATTCCAATCTCATTTGCCTTGGTAACGGGAGCCGTGGCTTTAGGGTCTTGGTACAAGGTCAGAAGAAAAGAGAAACAACAAGAATCAGCAAACTCTTATTTCCTTGCAGGACGAGGGTTAACCGGGGTGTTAATTGCTTCATCCCTGATGCTGACAAACCTGTCTACTGAACAATTGGTCGGTTTGAACGCCCAAGGTTATACCGCAAATATGACACCAATGGCGTGGGAAGTGTGTGCGGCATTGACCCTGGTTGTTGTGGCACTCTATTTGTTGCCGAAATATTTGAGTGGTGGGGTGACAACCATTCCTGAATTTATTGAACAGCGATTTGGCAAAAGTACCATGTATTTTTGTACTTTCCTGTTTTTATTCGGGTATGTGCTGAATTTGCTTCCGCCAATATTGTATACCGGCTCGGTCGCATTGGGCGGTATATTTGATATCTCCGGGATATTTGATGTTTCATACTGGGGCGGAATATGGATTATGGTCGTCTCGATTGGCCTTGTCGGGGCAGCCTATGCCGTATTCGGTGGGCTAAAAGCGATAGCCTATTCTGATACCTTCAATGGTATTGGCTTGTTGGTCGGCGGCGTCGTGCTTATCCCTTTGTTTGGCCTGTCTGCGTTAGGTGATGGCAGTGTCGTTGCCGGGTTCCAGCATTTGATGACGGAACACCCGGAAAAACTCAATGCGATTGGTGGCAAGGACGATCCTGTTCCGTTTTCTACATTCTTTACCGGGATGCTGATCCTCAACCTTTTCTACTGGGGAACGAATCAGTCGATTATCCAGCGTGCGCTGGGTGCACAAAACCTCGCAGAGGGACAAAAAGGGGTGCTTTGGGCAGGAATGTTAAAACTGCTTGGTCCATTCTTCCTTTTGATCCCAGGGATCATCGCATACGCTATGTTTGGGCCGGATTTGCCTAACGGTGAAGTCGCTTATCCTATGCTGGTCCGTGAAGTGCTGCCAACACCTTTGGTTGGTTTCTTTGCTGCCGTGTTATTTGGTGCAATCCTCAGCTCCTTTAACAGTGTGCTGCACAGTACCTCTACACTGTTTACCCTCAATGTATATAAACCTTTGCTTAATCCTAAAGCAGATGATCGTGACTTAGTCAGGGTGGGTAAGCGTTTCGGTGCGGTAATTGGACTCTTTGCTATCTTTGTTGCTCCTTTTATTTTCTATGCACCCGAAGGTTTCTTCCAATATTTCCAGACCATCAATAGCTTTTATATGGCGCCGATGTTCACCATTATTGTGGTGGGTTTGGTAACCCGTAAGGTGCCAGCCATGGCAGCAAATATTGGCATCGTGGTATTTATGTTGGCTTATGCACTGACCAGTTTTGTCTTCCAGCCGGATATTCATTTCCTTCACTTAACAGGCATATTGTTTGTTGCAGTGGCGGCCTTGATGATATTGATTGGTTATTTCTTCCCACAAGAAAAAGCGGCTGAAACCCAGAAAACCAGTGTGGTTGAATTAACACCATGGAAACATGCCAAGCGTTTTTCTTTGGTGATATGCGTTGGCGTTGTAGCGTTATATATCATTTTCTCACCGATTGGGATCGCGCAATAAGCGAGTGTTCCTCTGGATTGCTGGGGCTGAAATACGCCCCGGCAAAATAGGAGCTAAATATGTATATAGAAGTTGGCCAATATTTAGGTCAGGACGGCGTTTGGCTTAAAAATGATGAGACGCGGTTATTTATCCAGGCTTTCGGTGGGATGACTCCGGAGTTCTCACGGAAAATGCGCAGCCAAACTGGGGACTATTGGCTTAATGCCCATTGGATGCCGCATTTTAAAGCACCGTTTTCCGGCAGGATGGATAACGACGACCCTGAGCAACTGGCTTACTGGCAAGTTGAACTGCTACGCCAGGCTGCCGGCACCTTTCCTTGCGCTCCGGCATTTGGCCCGGGTACTAACAACATACCGACCCACGGTGACACGGCCAACAATGTTTGGTCATTAGCGTCAGCAAGATTGGTGGACTCGGGCGGTGAGAGCTATGCCAAAGCTGTTTGGCATCTGGCCGGGGAGTTTGAGCAATTAAAGTACCAAAAAACAGATTACCTGCGCCAAGGTGATAGTAGCCATTATATGGTGATGACGGTTGAAAATAACCATGACTATGCAGTACCGATAAATATGGCCTGGCATACGACCTTGGGGGCACCTTTTGTCGAGCGGGGATGTTGGTTGCTCGATAACTGCCAGCAATATCAAGTATGTCCGCAAGGGACGGAATTCGATACAACGGCAAGCCTCGAACTAGGCGCACGTTTCGAGTCATTGAGTGATATCCCAACCCGTACCGGGGGTAAAAGTGACTTGTCCCTGATGCCTGGTTACAACGGCCATGCAGAATTTATTAGCGGCGTATCAAGTAGCCGGCAATTACTTTGGAGTGCCTGTTACAACCCTTATTACAACCTAGTATATGTCAGTGTAATTCCCCTCGCTCAATTAGAGGATCAGGTGTCGCCGTCTTTTATGAACTATTGGATCCATAGCGGTGGCCGGGAAATGATGCCTTGGGCGGATTATGAAGGAGGTTACGACCGTAATTATGCTTTGGGACTTGAGTGTGCCATTGGAGGCTCTTGCAAAGGCTATGAATGGAGCAGGGAAAACCCACAGTTTCTCAATAAACCGACGTATTTCGAATTAGCCGGAAATAGCACTGCCTCTTTTGTTTGTATCAATTCTTTTTTCTCCCCTGAAGGTTACGGCAGGCCAATAACCGGGGAGTCGCAATTAACCGAAATGATAGAGCAATATATCCGCTCATTGGATATTTCTTTTGACGGCCTGCAAGCCAGGTAATGACTTTTTCATGAATTAAAAGCAAATAATAAATAGCACAGGAGTGTTAAATATGACCATCCAAACGCTAGACCCTAAAACCCTTGAATTTCTTGAACCTGCAACACTGCCATTTTATGTCAATGGCCAGTGGAGCCAGTCAGAGCAGACCTTGACGGTAGAAAACCCTGCAACAGGTACTAGAGTAGCCGATGTTTGCCTTGCCGATGCAAAAGCAACGGATCAAGCCGTATTGGCCGCCGATGAAGCGTTCCCTGTGTGGCGTAAGGCTGAGGTAGCGTTTCGCAGTGAAAAGCTTCGCAAGCTTGCCCAATTAATTGAAAGGGACAGCCAGGTATTGGCTGATTTGGAATGTATTGATGTCGGTAAGCCAGTGGCTGCAGCAATAGGGTTTGATGTGCCCTTTGCCGCTCAGTGCTTTGAATATTTTGCCCAGGTAGCCTTAGACGCCGAGTACGAAGTGGATTTGGGACTGTCGGTTACAGATAGCAAAACTATCAAACGCCCTTATGGCGTGGCAGGTTTCATTTTCCCGTGGAATTTCCCACTCACCTTATGCGCTTGGGGGATTGCCCCAGCCTTGGCAGCAGGCAACACCGTGGTGATAAAGCCAGCTTCTGAAACACCGCTTTCGACCTTGTATCTCGCTAAATTGGTTGAAGAAGCCGGTTTCCCAGCGGGTACAGTCAATGTCATTCCCGGTAAAGGCAGCGTTGTAGGCGAAGCATTGACTAGCCATCCTAAGGTCAAACTGATGTCATTTACCGGTTCTACCGAGGTTGGCCGCCATATCGGTGAAGTGTGCGGGCGTAACCTTGTTCCGGCTAAATTGGAGCTAGGTGGCAAAGGGGCTGCCGTTATTTGCCAAGACGCGGATATTGACCATGCGGTCGAAGGGCTGTGCGGCGCCATTTCGTTGAATGCCGGTCAGGTGTGCTGTACCGCTTCGCGCTGGTACATCCACGAGTCTATCTACGATGAGTTTGTCGCCAAGGCCAAAGCAACCCTCGAAGCGGTGGTGGTGGACAATGGCCTCAAAGCTAGCAGCCAGATGGGGCCGATGTGTACCCACCGCCAGATGGCCAAGGTACTGGAGTGCATTGCTGAAGCGCAGGCAAATGGTGCTGAGGTGGTAACGGGCGGTCAACGTTTGATGTCAGGTGAGTTGGATGAAGGCTATTTCATCCAACCGACGCTGTTGGCAGGCAGTGATGATAACCCTTGGGCGCAGGAAGAAATCTTTGGTCCAGTGGCCTTCCTACTGAAATTTAGCGATGAAGAGGAAGTTGTCGAGAGGGCTAACCGTAACCCTTATGGCCTGTCGAATAGCGTATGGACACAAGACAGCGACAAAGCACAGTGGATTGCCGCAGAATTGGTTGCGGGTAATAGCTGGATCAATGCCCATAACGTGTTTGAGTACGGTTTGCATTACGGAGCCTGCAACCAGAGTGGTTGTGGTGGTGGGGTAAACAGCAAGGCAACTTTCGAAGGTTACCTGCGTCATCAATCAGTTGCGGCCATCCGCTAAGGTGAAGGCATGGTTCTTGATATCCTGAAAAAACACCAGGTGGTATCACAAGAACATGCCACGGCAACCCCACTGACTGGTGGGGTTAGCTGTGAGATTTATCTTGTCGAAGACCCGAAAAACAAGCTGGTGGCTAAAAGGGCACTGGAGAAACTGAAAGTTGAAAAAGACTGGTTTGCTGATACCAGCAGGAATTTATTCGAACAGCGTTACCTGAAGTATGTCGGTAACCAGTTTCCCCAATATGTGCCAAAGATTTTGCATTCATTTGAGGAGGAAAGGCTATTTACGATGGAGTTTTTCCCTGAACGATTCAAAGATTGGAAGAAAGATTTAATGCGGGGCCAAACCTCGATGGTGGTCTCGCAGAAAATTGGCGATATTCTGGGTGCCATTCATAAAGTCAGTTGGCATGAACCCATAGCAGAAGGGTTGTTTAAGTCTGATGAGAATTTTCACCAACTTCGGCTAGAGCCATATTTCGAATCTATGGTGAGTATCCATCCGCAATTAGCGGGGCAAATTACGGCGTTGTGCAGCCGGGTGGCAACGACTAAACACTGCTTGGTACATGGGGACTTCAGCCCGAAAAATATTCTGGTGGCCGGGGAAGAAATCAAAATCGTGGACTGTGAGGTAGCTTGGTATGGCGATCCTTCCTTTGACGTAGCCTTCCTGCTCCATCATTTGCTGCTCAAATACTGCCACTTCAACAGTACGGCTTATCTCGATCTGGCCGTTGCGTTTTATACCCGCTACCGCAGAGCCATAGGTGAAGAGAGGTTCCTTGTTGTTGGCGAGGATAACGTCGTTGAGCTGACCTTGATGATGATGCTGGCCCGTATCGATGGAAAATCTCCGGTGGAGTATTTATCGGCACAAGAGAAAAGCCATATCCGAGAGCGTGTTATCCGGCTACTGGGCAAGAATATAACCAAACTGGATCTGTTGATGGAAGGAGTGCAGCATAATGAAAATAAAGTCTGTTGATGCGTATCAGATATTTGATTCCCGCGGGCAGCCAACGGTTGAGGCGGTAGTGGAGCTAGAAAACGGCATAAAGGGTGTGGGCATGGTGCCGTCAGGGGCATCAACAGGGCAGTTCGAGGCATTGGAACTCCGTGATGGCAACGTGCAAAGCTACCTTGGTAAGTCTGTTTTCAAGGCCGTTGGCAATGTGCAAAAAGAGATAGGTCCTGTTCTGCAGGGAGTGAGCGTTGATTCACAGGCGGTGATCGACAAGATCATGTGCGATCTCGACGGTACGGCAAACAAGTCCCGCCTGGGGGCCAATGCTATTTTGTCTGTCTCGTTGGCTGTCGCCGATGCGAGGGCAAAGCTAAGTCAGAAACCGATATTCCAGTCACTAACACCTGATGGTGAAGGTAAGTTGCTGCCGCTGCCTGAGATTCAGTTGGTAGGGGGCGGTGCCCATGCCCAATGGCGCACGGATATCCAGGATTTCCTGTTGATCGTCAATGGCGCTAAAAGCTATCAGGAAACACTGGAAGTGACCTACAACATCTACCGGACGGCAGAGAATTTACTCAAGAGCAGGGGGTTACTGGCTGGTGCTGCCGATGAAGGGGGTTTTTGGCCCACCTTCAATAGCCATGATGAGATTTTCCAGTTTGTCGTGGAGGCGATTGAGAAAGCCGGATATCTACCCGGTGAGGAAGTATCGATTTCGCTCGATATTGCTGCCAGCGACCTCTATTCCGAGGGTAAATACCATTTACCGCTCGATGGCAAAAGCTACACGCCTGAAAAGTTCTTGGCGCTGATGCTCGATTGGTGTGAAAAGTATCCGGTATTGTCGATTGAAGACCCGTTTGCAGATACCGACTTCGAAATGTGGCAGCGCTTCACCGCACTGGTGGGGGATCGTATCCAGGTCATTGGGGATGATTTGTTTACCACCAATATCGATAGGATCAAGCAAGGTATTGAACAGAAACTGGCAAATAGCGTGCTGATCAAATTAAACCAGATCGGAACGGTTTCGGAGACCCTAGCAGCTATTGAACTGACGCAACAAGCCGGTTGGCTACCGGTTGTCTCGGCTAGATCGGGAGAAACCGAGGATGCTTTCATTAGTCATCTTGCCGTGGCAACCAATGCCGGTCAGCTCAAGGTAGGATCATTTACCCGAAGCGAGCGGATGGTTAAGTGGAATGAAGTGATCCGTATCGAAAGGGAGCTGGGTAAGGAAGCCAAATTTATAGGGGGAGAGATTTATCACAGCCTGCAGCAATTGGTCGAAACGGCGTAACACATAGTTTTTATCTGAGAGAAAGTCTTTATCTGACAGCAAAGAGCCACCATGACGAAATGGTGGCTCTTTGGCTTTATGCCAAGTCGTCTTTGCCTTCAATCAGGAAATGGTGGCTGACTGACCCTTCGGTACGGGCTTTGAGGTGCGGTACATAACCGGGATCGCTCATGAAATCCAGACAGGCCTGTTTTGAAGGCCACTCAATGATAATCCGAAGGGCAGCTTCTTCCCCTTCACCTTCCAAACGCTGGTGGCTGTCGGTACGGGCGAGGTATTTACCGCCGTATTGCGCCACCAATTTATTGGCAGGGCCGATGTAATCAGCCACCCAGTCTTGGTTGGTCGGGGTAACAGCTAGAACAGAATAGTAAGACATGGTACATCTCCGTAGGGTAATAGTCGTTGTTAAAAGAGGTCTGTTTTAGCGGGCAAATCCGCCAAATGGCTTAAGCCAAAGTGGAGCCAGGGCCGCATGGCGAGAGCGTAAATCATCGGGTAAATCACCCAAGTGAACCATACGTGTTGGCTCGGCGGCGGCGACCCAACGCTCTGCAAAGTTATCCCAATTGCTTACGTGGATATGGGCCGACTCAACGTCTTGAAAGCGTTCGTATACCATGACATCGCCGTCATCAGAGATGTAGTACTGGTAGTTCAAGGTGCCAGCTTCCTTCTGTGTCTCTGCAACGATTTCTTTCATGACTGCTTCGAATTCATCACGTTTGCCGTCTTTCAGTTTTGCTTCAACAATCCAACCAATATTCTCAAACATCATTGACTCCGGTATTACGTTTACTTGCTACTTTGCTGGGAACGAGGACTAGGCGTATTGCCTTGCCCGTTGCTTGGTTTGAATAGTAGTCGCGATATTTGCAGTTGATAATAGCCACGATAGAGGAATGACTTTATAGAAATTGTTGATAATGAGCTGGTGGACACCGCTTTCTCCTATTTATGCCCTTAGTGTTGAACTGGAAATATTTGTGAGAAATGTCATGTTTTTTGATGGGTAGGTTAAATCATGAAATAGATAAGGAATCACCATGAAACAAATGTGTTTCATCGCAATAACTGCCGTTAAAATTCATTAAATTGACAATAAAAGTTGGAATTTAGCGTCCATTTATCCTTTCTTTGTCACGAAATCGTCATTTCCAGCCCCTATTCTGCCCTCCATTCCTTGGGAGGGGACATGAATATTAAAGATGTAGCCGCATTGGCGGGAGTATCTCCGGCCACAGTGTCGCGGTATTTGAATAATACCGGCACGATTTGCCAGCAGACTCGTGAGCGTATTGGCAAGGTGGTTGAAGCAACGGGATACAACCCGAAACAAAAAGCCAAGAGGATTGAAATGAACCACAATCCGACGATTGGCGTGTTGATCCCAAGCTTATTGAATCCGGTGTTCTCAGAGATTGTCGCCGCGATACAAGAACGGGCCCGGTATTTTGGTTATTCCACCATTATTGTGGATACCCAATATGACAAAGGCCGGGAGCAACAGGCGGTGGTGGATCTTATCCGCCAGCGGGTAGGCGGAGTGATCCTGACCGTGGCAAATACCGAGCAAAATGAAGCGTTGGCTTTGCTGAAAGACTTCAATTTTCCCATTTGCCTGCTTTACAACAAATCTGCAGCCCAAGAGCCAGCAGTGTTTGTTGATAACTTCAAGGCAGGTTGGCAGGTGGCGGATAAGTTGATTGGGCTTGGCCACTATCGGTTTGGTGTGGCTGCGGGACACTTCAGTGCCTCCGACCGGGCAAGGCAGCGCTATGAGGGTTTCAAGCAGCGTATTGAACAAGACGACAGGGCTGAACTGGCTCTGCTGCTTCAGGTCGACCCGACTGAAATGGCGCCCTACAGCCAGCATAAAGAAGTCATCAAGGCAGCCATGGCGACAGCTTGGTTCTGCAGTAATGATTTGTTGGCGCTGAAGATGATTAATCACTTTCATCAGGCGGGAATGAAAGTACCCGATGAAGTATCGGTTGTGGGGTTTGATGGTATGTCTCTCGGACAAATCGTCCACCCCCCTTTGGCAACTGTGCGGGTGCCCCATAAAACAATGGGCAGCTGCGCGGTAGACCTTTTATTTAATTCAAAACATAACACAGAACTTTCTCTCCAGCGCGAACTGGATTTTCAGCTGAGCCTGGAAGGTACTGTGTCGGCAATAGATGCGTAGCACCAACTTATTCATTGGATTGGGATGAAATGATGAAATGTAAACACCTTTCAAAAGTGGCATTGTTGACTTTCGGTTTTGCCACCACAGCCGTTCAGGCAGCGGATGCTATTTGTTATAACTGTCCGCCGGAGTGGGCGAACTGGGGCGGGCAGCTTGTTGAAATCAAGAAGGAACTCGATATCAGTGTTCCTATGGATAACAAAAACTCCGGCCAGGCGCTGTCTCAGTTAGTGGCGGAAAAGAATAGCCCGGTTGCCGATGTGGTTTATTACGGCGTATCTTTCGGGATCAATGCCGCCGAACAAGGCGTGGTTGAACCTTACCAACCGGCCAACTGGGATCAAATCCCTGAAGGCCTGAAAGATCCGGAAGGCAAATGGTTTGCAATCCACTCCGGCACAATGGGTTTCTTCGTCAACGCCGATGCCCTTGATGGGGCCGATGTTCCACAGTCTTGGAATGACCTGCTCAAGCCGGAATATCGCGGTATGGTGGGATACTTAGACCCAACCAGTGCTTTTGTCGGTTATGCCAGTGCGGTTGCGGTCAACGAAGCGATGGGGGGCGATTTGGATAACTTTACCCCAGCGATTGAATACTTCCAGCAGTTGAAGAAAAACCGTCCTATGGTTCCGCGCCAGACGGCGTATGCCCGAGTCATTTCCGGTGAGATCCCAATTTTGCTTGATTATGATTTCAATGCTTACCGGGCAAAATATAACGATATGGCCAATATTGAGTTTGTGATCCCCGCTGAGGGTTCTATCGTGGTGCCTTATGTCATGAGTGCTGTAAAGAACTCACCGAATCAGGAAAATGGCCGAAAAGTGTTGGACTATGTGTTGTCTGAAAAAGGTCAGCAGCATTGGGCCGAGGCATATCTGCGCCCCGTTATTGCTGGCACCATGAGTGAAGAGACGCAATCCAAGTTCTTGCCAGATACAGATTATGAACGCGCGGTGACTGTCGATTTCGGCAAAATGGCTGAAGCACAAAATCATTTCGCAGAGCGTTACCTTAACGAAGTTAACTAAATAACGGGGTGGGGGTAACCCCACCCTCTAATGGCATGAATAAAAAAATACATCATGGTTTGCTAATTATTCCAGCACTGATAATTAGCCTTGCTTTCTTTTTGTTGCCGGTGGCAAAACTATTTTGGCTCTCATTTGAGAGCGACGGTGGAATGAGTTACTGGTATATATTGACCCGTCCAGCGTATTACTCGAGTTTGCTGTCCACCATCGTTTTGTCGGTATTGGTAACCTTAGCCAGTTTGGTCATTTCAACCGTTATTGGCTTATTCCTGACCAAGAATGACTTTAAAGGCAAGTCATTGCTGGTCGCGATGTTGAGCTTCCCATTGGCCTTTCCGGGCGTGGTTATTGGCTTTTTCGTCATCATGTTGGCAGGCCGCCAGGGGTTGATTGCCCAAGTTAGCCTAGCTCTGACCGGTGAGCGCTGGATGTTTGCCTACACAATGGCTGGCCTGTTCCTCGGATATTTGTATTTCTCCATTCCTCGGGTCGTGCTGACGGTAATGGGCGCGGCGGAGAAGTTGGATCACAGCTTGCTCGAAGCAGGGAGATCCCTCGGGGCCAACCGCTGGCAAATCTTAAGGGATATTACCCTGCCAGCACTGACTCCAGGTTTGGTTTCATCGGGTTCGGTATGTTTTGCTACCTCGATGGGGGCATTTGGTACCGCTTTTACATTGGCCACCAACATCAATGTGTTACCGATGACGATTTATACCGAATTTACACTCAATGCCAATTTTGCCATGGCTGCGGCACTCAGCTTGGTGCTAGGTGGTATTACCTGGGTTTGCTTGGCTGTTGCGCGTATCAAGGGTGCAGCATCGGTCAGTATGGGAGGTTAAGTGATGAAAAAAGATAAGTTCTTCTATGCCCAGTTGCTGTTTACGATTTTGACATGTGCCTTTTTGATTGTGCCGGTTCTGATGTCGGTGACCGCTGGCTTGACCAATAATTACTTTGTCGGGGTGAAAAGTGGGTTGACCCTGAAATGGGTAGAGCAGGTATGGACGCTGTATTCGGATACGATTTGGTTAACGCTACAAATTGCGTTGGCGACCACCTTGATCAATATGTTGGTTGGGGTGCCCTGTGCCTACTACCTTGCCAGTAAACGTTCTAAGTTCAGCGCCGTATTTGAAGAGTGCCTGACACTACCAATTGCCATCCCGGGTATGGCGATTTCACTGGGTATTATTTCTGTTTACGGTGGATTCAGTGATTTCCGGAGCAGTTGGCTATTTATCCTGGTCGGTCACGTTATCTTCACCCTGCCATTTATGGTGAAGTCAGTATTGGCTGTGCTAAATAGTATCAACTTCAAAGTGTTGGAAGAAGGCGCGGCAAGTTTGGGGGCGACATTCTGGCAGCGGTTCTTCCATGTGATAGTACCGAACTGCAAAACGGGTATTATCAGCGGTATTTTGATGACCCTGACCCTGTCGGTCGGCGAATTCAACCTGACATGGATGCTGCATACCCCGCTGACCAAAACCTTGCCGGTTGGCCTAGCTGATTCCTACGCCTCGATGCGGCTTGAAGTGAGTTCAGCTTACACCTTGATCTTCTTGTGCTTGATTATGCCTTTGCTTGTGGCAGCGCAGATGTTTAACAAGAAAGCAGCGAAATAGCAGCGACTTTCAGTGAGATAGTTAAAAATGAGTTTAAAAAGTTCTAGCGTTGCCATTACGCTAAAAAATGTTCAAAAGACGTTTGACGACGGTACCCTAGCGTTAAAACCATTGGATTTGGGCATTGATGCCGGGGAGATCCTGGTGCTGCTAGGCCCTTCGGGTTGCGGCAAGACAACCACGCTGCGATTGATTGCCGGCCTCGAGTTTGCCGATGAAGGCAGCCAGATCATGTTTGGCAATCAGGATGTCACCAAACTGCCGATTGAGTCTCGCCGGGTTGGTATGGTTTTCCAGTCTTACGCCTTGTTCCCCAATATGAATGTCACTGAAAACATAGAGTATGGTCTGCGAGTGCGTGGTGAGAGTAAAGAGGTTCGCCAGCCCAAAGTCGCGGAAATGCTTGAAATGTTTGACCTGACGCCTTATGCCAACCGCGGTATTGACCAGCTATCGGGCGGTCAGCGCCAACGTGTTGCCTTGGCCCGGGCGATTATTACTCAGCCTCAGGTCCTATTGTTGGATGAACCGCTTTCGGCATTGGATGCCCAGTTGAAGAAGCGCCTGCGCACCGATATCAATGCGTTGCTAAAACGTCTTGGCATTACCGCTATTTACGTAACACACGATCAGGAAGAAGCCATGGTGATGGGCGATCGTATTGCTGTTCTGGAACATGGTGAAATAGCCCAAATAGGCAGTGCCGAAGACATTTACCTCGCGCCGAAAAGCAAATTTGTCGCAGACTTTATTGGCCAGATGAATTACCTGATTGGTGTCCGCTCTGGCGATGCCCTTGACTTGGGTGAAGGTGCGGTCATGCCTCTATCGTCGGATCTCCTACATGGGGTCGAAACCGGTAAGGCGGTAATGGCAATGGTCCGCCCTGAAGATATCGAAATATTCCCTGCCGGTCAGCAGGGTGTGCCGGGTAAGGTGATATCCAGTGTATTCCTAGGTGACAGAACCCGGGTCATGGCGGAAGTGGGTGAGGAGCAGGAACCCGTCTGCGTCGATTGCTTCGCTCGGGAGGAATACATTGACCAGCAAGAGATTGTGTTGATGTTCAATCCACAACGTGTTGTCTTGTTGAAGGGGCAATAATTCATGTTGATTGCACAATTAACCGATCTGCACATCAAGAAGGCAGGAAAGCGGGCTTACCGCAAGGTCGATACCTTAAAGTGTTTGCAAAATGCCGTTGAGCACATCAATAACCTCAAACCGATGCCGGATATGGTCGTTGTTACCGGCGACTTGGCAGACTTTGGCGAACCTTGCGAATACGAGGTGATTTATCCTGAATTGGCCAAACTCAGACCGGTGCTCAAGGTAGTTCCGGGTAACCACGACCATCGCACCCATTTGCGCGAAGCGCTGGGCACGATTGCCACTTTCGCCGAGCATGAGTATTGCCATTTTTCCGAGTTTGCGGGTGGCTACCAATTGATAGGGTTAGATACTTCCGTGGTAGGAAAGCCATATGGCATGCTGGCGCAATCTTCACTTGAGTGGTTGGACAATGAATTGGCTCAGTGCCAAGATAAACCGGCTCTGTTGTTTATGCACCATCCGCCGATGACGGTTGGATTATCGCATATGGATGTCCAGAAACTGCTCAATGACGATGAGCTTTATCAGGTGTTGCAGCGCTATTCCCATGTTAAAGGTATTGTTGCAGGGCACTTGCACCGGCCTATTTTTGCTACCTGGCAGGGATTACCGGTATGGGTCGGGCCTTCCCACAGCCATTCGGTGTCATTGGATCTAGACCCTAAAGCGCCATCATCTTTTTCTTTGGAGCCGGTTGCCATCCAGTTGTTTAGGCTGTCACCCGAGGGGATAACCAGCCATATCAGCTATATCGATGATGCTGACGGGCCTTATCCGTTCTTTGATGAAAACAATCAACTTATCGACTGATCCTGTCGTTTGATAATGAGTGTCCTCTGCATTTTGCAGGGGCACTTTACACATAACAATGAAGAGCCCTGATGTTAGCTGATTTTCCTCTCTTTCCTATCGCTGATTGGCGGTTGTTTTACCGAAAAATGGACCTTGCAGTCAAAAGAGGTATAAACCGCATAGAGCAAATGTTGATTAACGCCTCCTTGATTACGACTCCAAAAGAGAGCGCCCTAATTGGGGGTGATATCCTTGGTTGGCTCGGTCAGAGCTTTAACTGGATACCGTCTTCTGCACGTAACCGGTACGCTGAAATGTTTGGTGAGGAGGTATTTCACTTCCTAGCTGGTGTTGAACACCCTGAAGATATGGGGGAGTTAATTGCTAGCGATATTTATGCAGCAGAAATTGATTACCTAATAAGTGAAGGCTATGTCGTGTTTGCCGAGGATATACTGTGGCGCCACCATCAATTGGGTTGGTCTTTGTCGGCAGGAGAGCAAGCTGCGATTTATCGCTATCTCAACAAGAAATGGTTAGATAAAGCAGGTGATCGAGCAGCTTAGAACCTGCGTATAATATATAGCGTAACTCTATATTTTTACTAATTAAAATTATCCAGCCTAACTTGGTCGATAATTTTATATTTCACCCAAAGGCAACTATTCTTTCATCATCTTCCCACCACAATTGAAGGCAATGAGTGCCCTCAGGTTGATAGAGAGGTGAAATGATGATCCCTTATCCACGTACCTTTTCACACATCGGTATCTCGGTACCGGACCTCGATGCTGCAGTAAAATTTTATACCGAAGTTATGGGTTGGTATCTGATCATGGAGCCGACTGAAATCCTCGAAGACGACTCCGCAATTGGTGAAATGTGTACCGATGTATTCGGGGCGGGATGGGAGCGCTTTCGTATCGCCCACCTTTCGACCGGAGACCGGGTAGGGGTTGAGATCTTCGAGTTCAAGAACCAAGAGAACCCCGAAGATAATTTCGAGTACTGGAAAACCGGTATCTTCCATTTCTGTGTTCAGGACCCCGATGTCGAAGGACTCGCAGAAAAAGTGGTGGCCGCCGGGGGCAAAAAACGGATGAAAGAGCCGCGTTATTACTACCCGGGAGAGAAACCTTACCGCATGATCTACATGGAAGACCCGTTTGGCAATATCCTCGAGATTTACTCACACAGCTATGAGCTAACTTATTCTGCGGGGGCTTATAATTGATTCGCCATTTTATCTTTCACAACCTCACACCTAACAGTATGTTGGTGTGAGGTTTTCTTTTGGGGAAATACCCCTGATGACAATTATGGACAGAATGAACCAAAGTCATTGGCTCCTCTAACCCTTTTTCCTTCACGCTAAAACCATCAAACTAGCCACCAAGCCGCACAGGATGACAGATTGAAATACTGTGTGGGAAGAATTGTCCATAACGAAGTGAAATAGGGCTAGTAAAGTGAAAGATATCAAACCAACCCAAGACGTTCAGGCGCAAATCCTAGAAGCATTCAACTCTCGCCACGCAACGAAAGTGTTTGATCCTACTCGTAAGATCGGCGATGACGAATTCAATACCATTTTGGAAGCGGCACGCTTGTCACCTAGCTCGTTTGGCTTTGAACCGTGGCAGATCCTCGTTGTCCAGTCACCAGAGAAGCGCGAACTGTTCCGTGAGTTCAGCTGGGGTGCAAACGGTGCATTCAATGGCACGGCAGGACAGCTGGGTACGGCAAGCCATTTTGTCATTTTCCTTGCCCATACCGATGCAACAATGAAGCACAACTCTGAATATCAACAGCAACACATGCGTGAAGTGAAGAAGTTGCCGGAAGAGGTGATTGGTTTTATCAATCAGGCTTTCCAGAAATTCCAAGAGCATGATTTCAAGATTGAAGGCGAGCAGCAAATTACCGAATGGTCAGCCCGCCAGGCTTATATTGCACTGGGTAACGTGATGACTGCAGCGGCATTGCTTGGTATCGACTCATGCCCAATCGAAGGGTTTGAAATGGATAAAACCATTGAAGTACTGGAACAGCACTTTGGTATTGATCCTAAAGTATACAAACCAGCGGTTATGGTTGCTTTGGGTTACCGTGAAGATGAGCCTCCGTTTGCCAAGACCCGCCGTGAAATGGATCAGGTTGTATCTTGGTTCTAAGTAATAGTTGACTGACGCTAAGCCCGCATTGGATATGTCTATGCGGGCTTTTTGTTTTTCGATGTGTGTGAATCTAATAGATTCCGTTACTAATTGATTCAGCCGCCTTACAGCTACTCCTCATACAATATTTCGTAGTTATATTTTGAGGAATAAATTGTGCAGCGCTTTGGTGCTTTATTGTTGGCTGTTGTACTCACTGCGTGCTCAAGCACGGAGCGTAATCCCGATCCGGTTACTTTTACAATGATGCCTCATTCATTTGAGGCGATCAGGATGTGGGACGAATATAACCCCACAGAGCTAAACGGCTTGATTCAAAGTAAAACCGAGACCTGGATTGAAGAGAGCCAAGATAAGCAGAGTCTAAATTATCTGGCCCTGTCCGGTGGCGGCTTCAATGGTGCATTCTCTGCAGGTATTTTGACCGCTTGGACAGAGCGGGGAGACAGGCCACAGTTTGATGTGGTCACCGGGATCTCTACCGGAGCCATTGTTTCTGTCTTTGCATACCTTGGTAGTGATTATGACGATGTGCTGACCGAGCTTTACACCGAAACTGATTTCACCGATTTATTCCATTTCAGAAATATCTTTTCGCTTGTGCGTAACCAATCCCTGCTGGATACCACACCTTTCGAGGAGAAAGTCCGCCGTATTGTGACTGATGACTTAGTGGCTGAAGTTGCAGAGCAGAATAGGGCCGGGCGGCATTTGGTGATCGGTACCACTAATATCGATAACCAACGGCTTTCTCTTTGGAATATCGGCCAGATCGCTGAGCATGCTACTCCCCAGGCAACAGCATTGATCCAAGAAATCATTATTGCTAGCAGTTCGATACCGGGTGCATTCCCAGCAAGAAAGATTGAATTCGAGCAAGGCGGTCAACAGTTTGACGAATTGCATGTTGATGGCGGGGTGGTACGACAGGTCTTTTTTGCCCCTTCATGGGTAGACTTACGTGATGTCGATATTGAACAGAACCTCTATGTGATCCGTAACGGCAGCCTGAAATCGGAATTCCAGCCAGTGTCCTCCCGGTTGAGTCAGATTAGTGAAAGGGCAATTAACACTTTATTGCTTAATCAAGGGATTGGCGATGTCGAACATATTTACCATTTCGCCCGTCAGCAGGGGATTCATTTCAACCTAGCTTATATTGATGATGACTTTGAGGCACCGGAAGATGTTTCGTCTTACAGCAGTGAATTTATGACGGATCTCTTTGATTACAGCCACGCAAAAATGGAGCAAGGGAGAGCTTGGCAGGCCCTTCCTCCATCACTGCCAGAGTTTTATAAAGCAGAAGCTGAAGTGCTGTCTGCTAACTAAAGAATCTCTCCCGTAGGGCGAAGATATACTCTGCTTCGCTCGCCATGAGGATGACGAGCACCAATAGCACTAGCGGTGGGAGGAATATCGTGCAGACCAGGGCCATTCGCTCCCATAGCATGTGCATGAAGATACTGGCGATAAGTCCCGCTTTCAGCGCCATGAACACTAAGATTAAGCTCCAGCGCAGAAACCCTTCTAGCTGGTAATAATCCACCATATATGACAGTGCGCTGAGTACGAAAAGCAGTAGCCAAATTCCCAAGTAGAGGCTGATCGGGTGTTTTTGCTGGGTGTTGTTTTTTGTTGAGCTAGCCATATGCGTGTCCTCCTTCAGGAGTTCGCTACCAGAGATAGAAAAACGCAAAGATAAAGACCCAGACAAGGTCGACGAAGTGCCAGTACAAACCAGCTATCTCGACGATCTCGTAATTTCCTTGTGATGTGTTACCCCGCCGTTCATAGTCTCCCCGCCACACTTTCCACGCCACGATCAGTAGATAGATAACACCGACCGTCACGTGCAGGCCGTGGAAACCGGTGATCATGAAAAAGCAGGCACCGAATTGTGCGGCACCGTCCTCGTTCCCCCATGGCCGGAAACCATCCTCTATAAGCTTGCTCCATTCGAATGCCTGCATACCGACAAAGCTGAGGCCGAGCAAGGCGGTGATGAGCATCAGTAACGCGGTTGCTCCCCGCTTGTTTTGGTAGCCACAGTTAACGGCCATCGCCATGGTGCCGCTGCTGGTAATGAGGATGAAGGTCATGATCGCAATCAGTACCAATGGGATGGAATGCCCGGCAATAGTCAGGGCAAAGACTTCACTCGGGCTGGGCCAAGGCTCGGTGGTGGTCATCCTTACCGCCATGTAGCCGACCAGGAAGCAGCCGAAGACAAAGATATCGCTGAGCAGGAATATCCACATCATCGTTTTGTTGGATGAGACCTTGAACACTGCTTTGTCGGCAGCGTAATCATTGACTATTGATGCCCATGCATGGTGAGTTGGATGGTCATCGGAATAAGCAGAACGAGGCATGGGGAACACCTCCCGTTATGTCAAACGAAGTAGGCCGAGTAAAAACAGCCATACAAACAATAAAAAATGCCAGTAGCGGGTGCAAAGCCGAAGGGCCGGATAGAGCTGATTGTGATGCCCCCTCCCTGCGTGGAAAACGACCCAACTAAGGGCAATTAGCCCGCCGAGAACGTGCAAGCCATGCAACCCGGTCAGCAGGTAGAAAAAGCTGGCGGCAGGAGAACTGCCTACGCCGAGGTTAGCCTCTAGCAAGGCTTGCCACGCCCACAATTGGCTAAATACAAAGCCGAAGGTGAAAATGACTGTCCACACCAACAAGGCATGGTTCGCCCGCAATGAGGGAAGCAATGCCGCTTTGCGATAACACAGATGCATAGTGACGCAGCTCATGACTAACATCACGGTGCTGACAGCGAGTTGCCAAGGTTCGCTGATAGGCTGCCAGTCAGGCAGCGTCATCCTTATCCGGTAAGCAACCGTAAATAGGAAAAAGAACATAGTGATAACGGCGATAAGCAACCAGACGGCGGTTGATGTCGGTGCCTGAAGTTGGCTTCTGTAGCGAGCGTTGGGATCTTGGGTCAGTGTTTCGACTGATTTGCTCATGATCGCTCCTTATCGGCCTTTGCCGTCGATTCGCTACCACCTCCGCCTGATGAGTCGGTGGTTGGCTCTGCTACTGGTGACTGTGTTTGCGGAATGAAGTCTTTGTCATGACCGGGAACGCTGAAATCATAGGCCCAACGGTAAACGACAGGGAGTTCTTCTCCCCAATTCCCATGCTTGGGCGGCGTGTCTGGGGTAAACCATTCAAGCGAAGTGGCTTTCCACGGGTTGCTGTCAGCAACCTTGCCCAATTTCCAGCTCCAGAACAGGTTCACCAAGAACAGGATCTGGGCTGCACCGACAACCAGTGCCGCAATAGTGATAAAGGCATTCATCGATTGCGCAGATTCTGGGATGAAACTGTAATCATCCCAGTTGTAATAACGCCTTGGCATGCCAAGGATGCCGAGGTAGTGCATCGGGAAGTAAATAGCATAGGTGCCAAGGAAGGTGACCCAAAAATGAATATGCCCCATGGCTTGGTTCATCATCCTACCGGTTACCTTAGGGTACCAGTGATAGATCCCACCGAAGATAACTAGAATAGGTGAGACCCCCATTACCATGTGGAAATGGGCCACCACAAAGTAGGTGTCGGAGAGCGGGATATCGACAATCACGTTACCTAGGAACAAACCGGTTAGCCCGCCGATGATGAAGCTGCTCATAAAGGCGATAGCGAAAAGCATCGGCAGGCTGAGGTGAATATCGCCGCGCCAGAGGGTGAACAGCCAGTTATAGACTTTGATTGCCGTGGGAACTGCAATGACTAACGTAGTAGTGGCAAAAAAGAAACCAAAATAGGGATTCATACCACTGACATACATATGGTGGGCCCATACGATAAAACTCAGAGCCGCAATACCCAGTATCGCCCAGACCATCATTTTGTAGCCGAAGATGTTTTTGCGGGCATGGATACTGATGAGATCAGAGACAATGCCGAATGCGGGCAGGGCCACGATATACACTTCCGGGTGGCCAAAGAACCAGAACAAGTGCTGGAATAGGATCGGGCTACCGCCGTCGTATCCGGCCTGCTGACCCATCGAATAGATGGCGGGCATGAAAAAACTTGAACCCAGCAGTTTATCGAACAACATCATGATCGCGCTGACCAGCAAGGCAGGGAAGGCCAGTAGTGCCATCGCAGAGGCGGTGAAAATACCCCATACCGTCAGTGGCATGCGTAATAGGGTCATGCCCTCTGTCCGGGCCTGCAGCACCGTGGTGACATAGTTAAGCCCACCCATGGTAGCGGCAACAATGAACACCGCTAACGAGATAAGCATCAGTACTATCCCCCAGTCGGTACCGGGCGTACCGGGCATGATGGCTTGCGGCGGATAGAGCGTCCAACCGGCTCCAGTCGGCCCGCCGGTAACAAAAAAGCTGGCGACTAAAATAAGTGAGGCAAGAAAGTAAAACCAGAAACTGAGCATGTTGAGGTAGGGGAAAACCATATCCCTTGCACCGACCATCAAAGGGATAAGGTAATTGCCGAAACCACCTAGGAACAAGGCAGTCAGCAGGTAGACCACCATAATCATGCCGTGCAGGGTCATGGACTGGTAATAAAGATTGACGTCGATAAAGTCGAATTTGCCGGGGAAGCCGAGTTGCAATCGCATGATCCAAGAGAGCACAAGCGCTATCATCCCCATGGCAATAGCAGTGAGTGTGTATTGGATAGCAATAACCTTGTGGTCTTGGCTCCAGACATATTTGGTCCAGAAAGACTGCGGACGCTTTTTCACGGCATAGGGGCTGGTTTCAAACATTATTCTGCTCCCTCGTTATTTTCTTTCTCGTTATTGCCTGCGTCAGAATCGACCTGTGGCGATGAAACTGCCTTGATGTATGCAATGATGGCGTCCAGTTCATCATCACTAAATTGGTAGGCAGGCATGATGGCTGGGTAGCCTTTGACGACCTCAGCGTTGGGGTTGAGAATAGCGGCTTTGAGATACTCATCATCCACCTGCACTTGGGTATCATCTGATAAGGTTTCGGTTTTGCCGTATAACCCTTGCCAAGTAGGGCCGACACCGGGTTTGCCATCGATACTGTGGCAACCGATACAGCCGTTAACTTCAGACAGGGTTTTACCATGTTCGACCGGATCGGTGACGGGTCCATCCCTTTCGGATGCAGGTTGCTGGGTTTGGGCAAAGGTTGGTTGTTTGGCTAGCCAGCGGCCAAATTGGGCATCATCTTCTACAACCACTCTGCCGCGCATATTGAAGTGGCCTACACCGCACAGTTCCGCGCATAAAATATCAAAGGTGCCGCGTTGGGTGGGGGTTAGCCAAAAGTAAGTCACGCTACCTGGCACCATATCCATCTTGGCGCGAAATTGCGGCACATTGAAATCATGCAGGACATCTTTGGATCTGAGCAATACCTTGTAGGGTGAGTAGAGTGGTAGGTGCAGCTCGGGGGTCAGTATGATCTTGTCATCGCTGGAAGCCGGGTCATCAGGATCAACCCCCAATGGGTTAGTTGGGCTGATAAACCGCACGTCTGATTTGCCCAGTTGGTTATCCTCTCCCGGGAAGCGAAAGCTCCATTTCCATTGCTCGCCAACCACTTCCACTTCTTTGGCATCATCAGGTACAGCCACGAATTTGCCATAAACGACTAGCCCGGGCGCCAATAGCCCGATTATCGCCACAGTAGTTAAGCCAATAAGCCAAGCTTCGAGGCGTTTGTTGTCTGGTTGGTAAGTGGATTTGTGGCCTTTGCGGTGACGGTATTTGAACACGAACCAGGCAATCATTAAGTTGATGACAATAAAAAAGGCACCGGTGATCACCAAGGTTAGGTTGAAGGCATCGTCAATTTCGCCCCAGTTTGAGGCAGCAGGCGTCAACCACCAAGGGCTGAGGAAATGAAAGGCAATGGATGCCACAACTATCACTATCAAGACAATGGCAATCGCCATAAGCCTGTCACCTCGCAAATAGGTAAGCTAGCTTCCGTGATAATGAAATGTGACTGAAAGAGTTCCCAAAGTAGCGATTAGTAGGTCATCGCTGAATAATATCTATCTCGCCAAGAGGCTGATTAATGGTAATATCTTGTTACATTCTAGCGGGGGATCCTCGATGCCGCGAGATCTTCAATGAATTTCTTATTCAGAGGCAGTCTCTTGATTGCTTCTCCGTGGTGGCTAGAACCGTTAAATATTCACTACAGTTAATCAGTACAATAAAGATAAAGAGGTGATTAGTGGCCGGAGCGAGCTTATTAACTCTGTTAGATGATATTGCCACCGTACTCGATGATGTGGCGGTCATGAGCAAAGTGGCGGCACGCAAAACCGCCGGGGTGCTGGGAGATGACTTGGCGCTTAACGCCCAGCAGGTGTCGGGGGTACGTGCCGAGCGTGAAATTCCTGTGGTGTGGGCTGTCGCCAAGGGGTCGTTTCGCAATAAGCTGATCCTGGTGCCAACTGCGCTGCTGATTAGCGCCTTTGCGCCTTGGCTTATCACACCGATGCTACTCATTGGCGGTTTGTTTCTGTGTTTCGAAGGCTTTGAAAAAGTGGTGGAGAAAATGCTCCATCCCCCTAGGCCGCATGAGGACGAAGAGCTTAAACAACTGGATAACCCCCAAGATATTGCCGATTTTGAAAAAAAGAAAATACAAGGTGCAATCCGGACGGACTTTATCCTCTCTGCGGAGATTATTGTGATCGCTCTGGGTACGGTACAGGAATCCGCCATGCTGACCCAGGTGCTGGTGGTTAGTGTGATCGCCCTATGTATGACCATCGGTGTTTATGGTTTGGTTGCTGGCATCGTTAAACTGGATGATGGTGGTCTTTACCTTGTCCGAACCAGTGACCCGGGCACATTAAAGCGGGGTTTCGGCGAGACCTTGGTAAAATCAGCCCCTTACTTGATGAAGTTCTTGGCCATCGTTGGCACCATTGCTATGTTTTTGGTCGGCGGCGGCATTGTGGTGCACAGTATGCCGCACTCGCATGTTTTGATTGAACATTTAACCCACCAAGCAGCGGTGGTTCCTGGTGGCGCTCTTATGTTGCCTGCGTTTGTCAATGCAGCAATAGGCTTGTTCAGTGGTGCAGTCGTTCTTTTTTTAGTGACGGTTTACCGACGTATTCGCGATGCAGTGGCCTAATGAATCACTATTTTCGATAAATACACCGAAATTGGTGGTTAACTGAGCATTCGGTTATTTGTAGGGTTTACAACAAGAAAATCCTACATTACTATACGCCGCACTTACGGAGAGATGGCTGAGTGGTTGAAAGCACCGGTCTTGAAAACCGGCATACGTTAATAGCGTATCTAGGGTTCAAATCCCTATCTCTCCGCCACATTCGAAGGCCTTGTCGCAAGACAAGGCCTTTTTCGTATGCGTTGAGTTTAGGCGCTCCGCCACGTTTAACCCCTTTATCTACTAGTTGGCGTCATATGGTAATAACCGTCATCTGGTATTTGATATTTTCGCTCTGCGACTCCTCAAGTACGTGACTCATGTGCGTTGGGGCTTCATAAGAATCGAAAATGCAGGTGGGATAAATGAAAAAAATGATGACACTTATCGTAGCTTCAGCTTGGTTGTTTGTTATCGGCAATGCCTATGCCGTTTCAGATGCCGCAAAGGTGGGTGCCAATGCGGGAGCGATGATCTATTGCTATGACAATGTGGCGCAGTCGAGCCAGCAGTCTAAGTACAAGCTTCTTAAACTTCATACATATGATGAGTACAAAAAATTACCGGATAACGAGCGAGCCACAGCATTGTTGATGAAAAAGGCTGCTGAAGATGGGGATTACTTAGGCGACCGTCTGGATAAAGTACGTTGCGATAAACTGCGTAAAATGTTGTACCTGAAGTACTAAACATGACTTAGCGTTGGGTTGTTGGGTAGCAGCAAGTCAGACAAAGCTGCTACCAACCTGTGCCTTCAGCCATGTCATTACTCAACAATTCCTTCTTCTTCATTTTATTGGTGTACATTAGCTTATCAGCCAAGATATATAGCTCGGCTAGATCCAGTTTCTCGTTGATTTCGACGCATATACACCCATAACTCACTCCGTAATCTTCAGTGAACAGCTCAAACTCCTTTCTGCTAGCAAGATTGGCCTGATAGTTGGCTTCAATTTGCCGGCATCTTTGCTTCAATAAAGTTTCACTCATATTGCTCAATACAAGAATAAACTCGTCTCCCCCTACACGTGCGATAATATCCGTAGAGCGCGTCAGTTTTCGGATCTCAGATGCTAAGGCTTGAATGGCAATATCACCGCAGTCATGGCCTAGTTGGTTATTGATTTGTTTCAGGTTATCCGAATCAAAATAGGCTATGGCAATTGAACGATTGAGATCCGTTTTATTTTGCAGCGTTTTTTGGGCCATAAAGGATAACCCTCGGCGATTATATAACCCGGTTAGTTCATCGGTGAGGGCGAGGTTTTTGACATTTTCATATGCATCGATGAGTTTAAGGTCTGCACTAATTAACTCCCTGAGTTGATCGAGCAGTTGGTATAAGGTGTCATTATACTCAGTTGGATTGGTATCAATGGCGCATATGGTGCCAAATACCGTATTGTCTGGCCAATATATAGGCATGCCAAAGTAGGAGCGAATAGGGCCTTCTTTCACAAAAGGAATTTGGCTCCACTCAGGATCACTTTCTGGATCGGCAACATAGAGTGCCCCACCTTTCTCGATAACATGACGGCAAAAGCTATTCATCTCATAGGGCCAAGCATCACTACGTTTGAGAAAGTTATCTCTATTTTGACTAGATCGGACGGTAAAAAACTCATCATCACGTAATTGAACAATGGCACCGCATGCACAATTGAATAACTGTGATATCAGGTCGACAGTTTTTTGCCATTTTTCCAAGTTCAGTTCGGGGTGTTCATTTGAAGCTAAACATTTAGTCCGATCAAACATTCTTTTACCTCCAGCTGAGTAAGGTAAGTATATTCAGGCAAATTGATAGCATTATTTGTAGGGTTATGTTTTGTGATATTGGTAGAGACTTTTGAATGTATGAAGGAGAACTGTTCGCTAAATATGCAAAGTTAAACTACGTATGTCTTGAGTGCTGTACAGGGTGTCGAAGCTGAAAACTACTACTAGGAGAGCATTTAGCTCTCCCATAGTAATCTTCGTTATAGTGAGAAAAAGGAGATAATTTAGGAGCAAACAAACCAGGAGTTGGCAGGAGCGGTAATATAAGAAGAACGATGCCATTTCTCTTTTTCTAATGCTGGGGCGGTTCGGATATCCCCCTTGAATTTATCTTTTACGGAAACCTTCACCAATCCGTCATTTACGCTAAACACCTGGCCGCGGTATGTGTGGCCCATATTGGTTTGGTGTGGGTGGTCATACAGGCATACTGTTGCTCCGACACTGGAGTAAATATACCGGCTCTCATCACTCCATGGGGCTGTCGAAGGGGATGCAGGCTGGTTAATTGCATGCATGGTCACGCCTGCAGGAGCCATTTTACGCAATGGTGAATAGGGCTCATAGCCAAGCACTTGCGCACTCTCAAACCATTGGCTTTGGTTGGCTTGGGTATTTTCATTTAGCCTTAAAGTAACAAAAGGGCCGTCTAAACATAAGTCCGCCCACAATGCAGTGCTAGTAATTTTGGCGGAGAAAAGCGGTTGCTCGTTGGGCGTGTTAGCACCAACAACACACCATGTGCCACTGGCTTGGTTGATCAACTGTCCGTTATTAGTATCACAGACTCGTTTGGCAAGTACTTGGTATTCAGCAATATCATTGGCCGCTTGTTGAGGGCTATCGGAGCAATATCTGTAAGTATAAGCAAAGGTGTTCTTGGGATAAAACACCCCTTTATCTACCACAGCACCGTTACGGCGGGCATCAGTCAAGGCAATAAAGCTTTGGGTGGAATCGTAAAAGCTGTACTCCCCAGTTCGCCTTACGGTGTCTGGGTCGGAACTACAGCCACTGATTAGCAAAGGAATGATTAGGGAAAATGGGAAGAGTTTTTTAGCTAACGGGAACATCACGCATCTACCTCCTAAGCCAACCACATGACAGAACAGCAACATTGTATTGGTATACAAAATGTTACACGTGTCACAAAAATAGCATGGTTTTAAGTATATCGGATTTGATGCGAACTGCTGAGAATGTCTGTGAGAAGGCACCTCAAACAGAGAAAGGTGCCTGTGATTAAGTGTGTTACTGACTCAATGGAAGGCTAGCCCCTAATAGAGCGAAAACCGTTCCGCAACCACGATTAAAGCGTTGACCACTTTTCTGAAGCCAAGGGCGTAATTGGTGAGCGATACAAGCAACAAAGAATTCAACACTAAATTCAACAGCAGCGAATGTTGCGGCCAAGATAATGAACTGCGTAAGTAATGAAGATTCAGGATTCATAAATTGTGGCAAGAAGGCGCCAAAAAATAGAATGACTTTCGGGTTTGCAATGGCGGCTATCAGGCCCTGTCTAAATCTTGCAGTATGGCCAAGATCGATAGCCGATGTTTGTTCCAAAGAGATGGCGGGTGAACGCCATAATTGAATGCCAAGATAAATCAGGTAAGCGCCCCCCAACCATTTCAGCAAATAGAGAACATTTGCAGATGCCATCATCAGTGAACCGATGCCAAACATAGAGATGGCAATAACACCAACAAACCCTGTCACTCCGCCAAGAATGGTTGAGAGCGTTTTTTTCCGTCCATATAGCGCGCCGTGACTTAATGCTAGTAGGCCATTTGGGCCAGGAGCGAAAGCTAATCCTGTCACTGCAACCAAATATAACAGCCAAGTTTCCAATGCCATGAAGTTACCATTTATAGAAAAGAAATTGCTTGGCAGTATATGGGTAAATCAAGCAATTGATTTGGTAGTTTTAGGACTATTTAAGGTAATATTTGGACACAACTAGCTAAAGTTACTTAACCATATAGACGATGAATAAAATGCAACCA
This sequence comes from Photobacterium rosenbergii, assembly GCF_003026455.1. GTDB lineage: Bacteria > Pseudomonadota > Gammaproteobacteria > Enterobacterales > Vibrionaceae > Photobacterium > Photobacterium rosenbergii. Next base: position 1,252,867 of record NZ_PYMB01000001.1, on the reverse strand, counting down.
GCTCGACATGCCCTTATGCAATCTGACTCCAAGCCAGATGTTCGGTTTCTTCTGCTGCCGTTGCCGACATTCAATATGTTACCTTTCGGCAGTTTCCTTGATAAGTTACGATTTTCCGCTGACGATGAGGACTATAGCCAGCAAAGGTACTGCTCTTGGGACGTTGCTGGGCTATCAGAGGGTGAAGTTATATCAAGTAGTGGGGTGTATCTTTCGGTTCATAATGCCCTTGAGCACCTAGAGTTAGCGAACTATGACTACGTCGTTGTATTTGGTGGTCGAAGTGCTAACGATATGAAGATGCTAGCTCCATTGTATCGGCCATTCTTAAGAAAGGCGGCGACCAAAGGCCTTACCTTAGTAACGGTAGATAATGCCTGTTTTACATTTGCTGAGCTTGGTTTGTTTGATGGCTGTGAAGTAGCGGTCCATTGGCGGCATTTACAAGAGTTTGAGACGGACTATCCGACGTTGAAAGCACGTTCTGACCAACTCTATTGTATTGATGGAAAGCGGATAAGTTGTGCTGGAGGAACGGCAGTTATTGAGCTAGCTATTGAGTTATTGGCTCGTAAGTCTGGACGCGAAAGGGCGTTGAAGGGGCTTGCCGATATGCTGGTGGATGAAACACGAAATCGGCAGCATCATTTAAAGTCATTAGGTGATGATAAGAATGTAGCGCATCCGCATAACCGCCATGTATCACGGACTGTGGCATTGATGCGCCAGAATTTATCAGTGCCTTTGAGCATTGAGGATCTGGCGCTCCAATTAGGGTTAAGTCGTCGGCAACTCGATAGGGTTTTTAAAACGGAGTTGTCGATTAGCCCTCGCGAGTATTGGGCGGCCATGAGAATGTCGCATGCCCATTGGCGCTTGCAAAACTCCTTCTATAGCCTTTCCGAGATCGCCAATGAAGTCAGTTTCTCTGACGTGAGTTATTTTTGTAAAGTTTTCAAAAAACATTTTGGGTATAGCCCTGCTCAAATGAAGAGCATGAGTCAATGATTGCTAATGGTATTAATGGAAATTTCTAGTTGATATATAGCTTAGTGAGAGCGTATTTTTATTATGCTACCGCAGTTATTACACTTATAGACAGAATTATAAAATAATTTTTCTAGTCGGCTTCTTTTTCTTCTTTGGGCAAATGGAGTATCACAACACATCATAAATAGTCCTTGATTATTAGCTTCCTTGTTAATAAGCATAAAGACTATATTGCGTTAGTTATGTGATCTTGCTCCCAAAATTTTAGGTTTTGAGATATAAAAAATATTTCAAAATGTGATTTTAGTTCCATTGTACTGATGGGTAGGCAATATTGTATAACCCAAGAGACAATCAAATATTTACTTGTCATTATTTTACTCTTAATGATGTTTAAATATTGCTCTTTACCCATTCAAAAATAAAAGTAGAAAAGATGTTCTTTGTAAGGCTGTCAGATATTTACCTGGTTAATGCAAGCTAAATTTAGCTGTTAGAATGGCATTTATACAATGTGGAATAGTGGAGTGGGATATAGGATTTACACAATATAGATTGAATCTATAAGTGGAATTAATTGCGAGTAAACTATTGCTAGGGTGCAATAGTTTACTCACGACTGATAACTGGAGTTGGATAGGTGAGTAATAAGCAGGTTTATACTTGTGGTAGTTCTATAGGTTGTTTAATTCGCATCTGACCACGGCTACAAGCCAGAATTGGTCGGCAGTTCGGGCGCCGTAGAGACTTAGGTGGTTGTAGTATACCTGTTACTGCTTGAGCCGGATTATTGAATAAATCAGCTTCTCTAATATGAGTTGTCTTCGTTGAGGCTTCAAAAAACATGTTGGTAGAACTCTGGTCAGTTTGAATGAAAGAAAGCAAAAATTAACTTAGTACAGCAATACTTCTTACATTATTAATCCCACTTTTAAATGACCACATAATGAAAGTATTGCTTCAGTCTTTGAAATATTATGAGAGGCTTTTAAGCTGGTAAAATATGGCACCAACCAATTAAAGTTTAATAGTGCTTCCACAGTTTCGGCACTTGTAAATGGCACTATAGAAAAATTTTTGAATAGCGTTTCGTTTTACTTGGTAAGCAGCGGGATTGTTGCAGCATTTCATACAAATATCCTTTTTGATGAATGGTTTTGGCGACATCCTATACATGTTTTCAGGCGCTAAATGTGATCATGATCCCATTGGTATCCAAAAATTCAGACTTGATATATTAATAAGTTATACATGGTTAATTTTTGAAAATATCGGTGAGCACATGTATCAGTATGTAATTTAGTGTGAGGGTGTGAGGTGAGAATTGGTTATAAGGATTAACCATCAATAAGCCATTTTGGCTGCTCTATATGAACAGCCATCACGTGTATATCCTTGAAACTAAGATCATCATGAATTAGTAAATTGGCCAATCAGCAGCATCAACAGAATCGATACTACCGTCATGATTGTTGCCTCCCCACTTGCGGATAAATTCACCGTTAGGATCATAGATTTCGGTTTGTTTAGCTAAATTGAAATGGCGGTTGTCTTGGGGATCGGCTCCGACACCAGCAAGGTACTGCCAATTGCCCCAGTTTGATGCAGTATCGTAGTCTAATAGATGCTCTTCGAAAAAGGCGGCCCCGTAGCGCCAATCCAAACTCAATTCATTAATCAAGCAGCTGGCGACTATTTGTCTGCCCCGGTTTGACATATAACCAGTCTGGCGTAATTGGTTCATCAAAGCGTTCACGAGAGGGTAGGGGGTATTCCCTTCACTCCATCGGCGGAACCGCTCAGGATAATAAGCGGTATGAGGGCTTTTCTTTTTGATTCCGGAAAAGGTGTAGAGCCTAGTGCCATGGAAGTGCGCATACCACTGGAAGTATTCACGCCATAACAGCTCGAATTTAATCCACTGGGTAGAATCGTTACATTCAACATCTGTTTCATACTGGTTAAGGTGCTTAATGAGCATATTGGCAGACAAGCTACCCAATGCTAACCATGGAGAAAATTTGGTTGAATTCTCCCATCCATCGAGTTCGTTTCGTGTTTGTTTATAGCTGCTTGGAGCGTTCGACGAGAAATATTGCTCAAGGTGTTTCAAGGCCGCCTTCTCACCCCCTTCAAAATCGGCTAATAATTTTGGGTTGATCATAGAACTGATCACATCAAAAGCTTTTAGCCTACCTGGCGGTGGAGGAAGTTTGGCAATGGTGGTTAACGGCGAACGAATGTCTAAACCTTCAACCTGCTTACGAAATTGGCTGAATGTCCCGGGGAGAGATTCATTAATGTCAAAAGGTAAATCAGTTCGGTCAAAAAGGGTATGCGTGGCGATTTGACGGAACGTGATGTATGGGTATCGGCCTTTTAGCGTGTGCCAATTCCTTTTTTCGTAAACCCCAGCATTCTCACTGGTGTAGATCATTGAGATATTGTATTGGCTAATGAGTTCGGGCAGTACATTGAGGGGATGCTCAAGAATAACATGTAAGCTCTGACCTCTCTCGCTTAGCCGCTCAGAAAGGTTGTTGAGAGATTGCAGGAGAAACTGTTTTCTGTAATTGCCATGCTTGTCGATATGATATGGGTAGCGGTTCGCATTATCTACCGGTAAACAATACACGCAGATAAGGTGATCGGCCTCTTGTGTAGCTAACGCCAGTGCGGGGTTATCGTGAAGCCTTAAATCGTTTTGAAAAAGGAACAAACCTGTTGCCATTGAAGATCCCTCTAAGCCAAGGTGCTAGCTTAACTATAGGCGGAATATCACAAGTATTATGGTTTTTATACGCCTAAGTTATAAGGGATGGTGTCAACATGTGGTAAGCATAGAGCTCAATGTGAAGGCAGCAACTAAGAGTGTGAAGTAGTCTGATGGCTTTCTCGATAACAGTCTTCTTCCCTTTGGTTAACCCATAGGTTAAATCATGCATTAAGTAATCGATGAGATCTTGATAGTTAAATAGGTTACCTGTTTTCCTTAAGCTGTTTCACATGTGGGTACAGTAGAGATAAGTCTAATTCATAACTTCACTTAAATAGACTAAAAAAAGAACATGTATGCACTCTGCTTTATAAGGGGGAATTCATAATGGAGTAAAATAAGAACTGAAATATTTGGGTGAGCAAAATATCGCTGCCGTTAAGGGTTTAAGCTGACATTATCTGGATATGAAATATTCAAAAATCGAATAGTGGTAGACAAGGTGATTATATGTAATTAGTCTTTAAAAAAAACAAAGTGATTTACACATGGAAACAGATAGAAGAGATAATTCGATTGACCTTAATGTGTTGAGGATTTTTCAAGTTGTTTATATAACTCAAAACACATCTCTAGCGGCTAAAAAGCTGGACATTAGTCAATCACAGGTAAGCAGATCTCTACAAAAGTTAAGAACCTATTACAATGATGCAATTTTTATTCGATCAAAGAATGGCTTATCGCCAACACCTTTAGCAAACAACCTATCTAAAATCGTACCTACTATTCTAGATTCGATCAGTTCAGTAAAAACAACTAACTTAAACTTTGATCCAACCTCATACAGTGGCGAAATATCAATTGCCTTATCACCAGTCTTTCAAAATGACTTTGCTTATAATCTATCTGAAGTAATATCTACACAATCTCCTAATGCAAAGCTTAATTTCTTAACTTGGGATGAAAAAACGCTGCCTGCAATCTCCTCTAATTTTATAGATATTGGTGTAAACTACTCTTATGTAACTACTCCAAAAGATATCTACTTAGAAAGAATTCAAAAAGACAGGTTTTACCTTTTTGCTAGAAATGAACATCCGATATTCAATAAGATTGAGTATACTCTAAAAGATGTTTTCGACTATGATTTTTGTGTATCCATTCTAAATGGTTTTAACGACAATAAACCGCTTGCTATAGATATTGTTAAAACTCTAGGTTACGAGCTTAAAGTTAAACATAGATCGGATAATATCGAATTACTAAAAAAAATTGTGTTAAATACTAACTCAATATTGATTGGTACAAGTAGGTTTATTGAACAGGATTGTAATGAAATAAAAGAGATAGATATCGATGTAGAGGAATACTCGAAATATTTTGAAGGGGATAGAGTTTATACGTCTGTTTTCTTTCAACAGAGTAACAGAAAAAGTGACAAGATTATCAATGAAATAATCAATAAAGGTTAATATGCTGTATGTCTTATACTGAAAGTGATGTATGCATTTCATGTGACAATTTCCCTAATTTACTTAGAAAGTTGAGAACAAGCAGTAAATTATCTCAGCATGATTTATCTATTTCGTTATCAAAAAGTCATAAGCTTTTCGAAAATATAAATCAACCAATGATCAGTAATTGGGAAAAAGGTAATAATTTACCATCTTTAACTAGACGAGTAGGAGTCGCGACGTATTTTAATGTTGACTATAATTATTCAAATTCAGAATTGAATATTCTTAAACGCTCATTGAAAAATGAAATGTTTTACGACCCTCACCTAACGATATACCCGCTAAAAGTGAATAAGACGCAAGATCTTGATTGGGAGATGCTAGATGAGGCAACTAAAGTTCAGATACGACATGCATTTTTTGTAAGACATAAAGATAAACTCGATGATTTTTTAGAAAGGAAGGGGCTACGGCATGCAAAAGTAAAATGCTACTACCATGATAGTATGCTGGTAGGTCATGTTATGTATAGTCTGATTGATGGCGTTTTCTATTATATTTGTGCTGCTGGAATGAATTCAGATATACATAGTAGTGTTTTGGCAGAACTGGAAAGTCTTTGTGATGTTCAGATAATTGAAATGCATGCAACAATTCCTGCTATTAAGTATCTTCTATTATCTATTTATGGTGTTGTTGTTTCCCAAACAGAGACGGCGGTGACATATAGGTTAAATAAAGGAGGCTTTTTTGCAAACCCCTACATAAAAGCATTATTCTTAAAAAAGCAAGATTTCATTTTGCTGAGTTATCAAAGTATGATAGACAACAGTAGTGAATTTGGTAATGATACAAATAAAGATGTAATGACGAAGGAGCATATCGTTGGATGATTTGATTTTTTTATTCGAATGATAGAAAGGTTTATTTATTTGACATAACACCTCTATATTGATTTCATCGCCACAATTACGATTATTTACTAAGGCCTTAGAAAAGGTTTTTCTGTGAGAGGGAGTCATCTGGAATTTACTCAAAACTTTGTCATGTGCGCTCCGTGGGTTTGACGGTATATAACCTGATAAAGTTCTGTGTGCAATTTTTGATTGGTGTCACCACAAAAAAGGGTTATACATTCTTTTCTTTTTTTGTTAATTGATATTGACTTACATTTTTCTCAATAATTTTGTTTCTTGAAATGTGTTTCTGTCGGTGGCTTTTCACAGCATCTGTAAGTTCTTTTCTTGTATACCAATATTCATTTTTTTCCAAAATGCATTTTAAGGCATTCGATAAATACACAATTGTTTGATTTTCGTAAAGTGCTCCACAAAACCCATTTTCAATCCAAAATACAGATGATAGTAGGCAAGTTTTGTCTATGTTGATAACAAGCCAAGCGTTATTGTTAACTGAAGTGTCTATCTCAGTGATTTCCTGTGTCGGTATAGCTCTGTAATCAACGAGCAATATATTATTTTTCATATTATTTACCGACGATAAGTCACTTGTCACATAAAATTGGCTGTTTTTGGGATAGAGGTCAGTGATAATATTTTTAATAATTGAAGCTTTTTGTAAATCATTGCTTATTAAACAGAACAGGTATTTCCTTAACGTTGACATAAGTTCCCCTATCCGTTTTTTACCCACTTATGGGTCTAGTATTATATGGCTAGTGAATAAATATCTATATCATTTACAAAGTGATTTTTGATAATGATATATAGTGACTTTAATATGTTTAAGCTTTGCTCTAGATCATACTTTTATATCCTTTCTTATGAAGATATCATCAATAGACTCTGTTGTTATAAAAATTGCATAAGATAGTTTGGTATTGTCATTTAATATGAAAATCTATTCCGAGTAAAATATATCATGTATTTATTATAATTGTGATTTGGCTTCACATATTTACATGAATAAATACTAGTATTTAATATGAAGTATCACTTTCTAAAACAGGGATGATTATTATGAATATATTTAGAATTAGTCTTGCGACTTTGCTGATTATTACTTTTTTTTCTAATGCTGCTTATAATGATGATACAAGTGGATTTCGCAAAAATAAACCAAGCTCTGAGCGTTTTCATCAGACTCTTGATGAGCACGAAAAGCTTCACCTCATTTTTATGCGTGAAGAAGAGAAACTTGCTCGTGATGTTTACATCAAGCTAAGCATGCTCTATCCAAATTCAAATGTTTTCGGAAAAATTGCTGCTTCAGAAAGTCGCCATACTTGTAAAGTATGCGATACTTTAAAACGATTCAGTATCGAGGACCCCATTGTAAATGATAATGTTGGTGTTTTCTCAAGCAAAGAGTTTGGTGATTATTTTACTGAGAAGTATCATGAGCTTACTAATATTGGGGTTTCAAGTGAGTTAGATGCTTTGTATGTAGGGGCCCTGATTGAAGAGTTTGATATGATAGATATTAAGACTTGCCCTGAAGTAATGATTGAAAGAATAGATTCAATTAAAAACTCAAGTGACTGCGGGTTAGTTTATACAAATAATCGAGTCATCAATTCATTATATGAAAATCTAATCGATGGCTCTGAAAATCACTTAAGGGCATTTGTAAGTAAAATTGAAAACTACATAGGAGAAGGAGCGTACCAAGCACAGGTTGCCTCTCAGGAAGACGTTGATACAATACTCGGTCGGTAGTTATAAGTAAATTATATTTGTATTAAATAAAAACCTCATTTTGGGGTTTTTATTTTTTATGAGCAGGTGTTTGCTAATCTAGAAAGTAAGAACACTAGATTGAATAGAATATGTAATCCAATCGGAACAAGTATAGTAGCGTAACGCTCTTTAAAAAAACCTAAGACAAGAGATGGCAATAGTATTAATGATACAAGCCATGCTGGCTGGTATATGATATGAAAGCCTGCAAAAAGGACAGAAGTGATGAAGTTTGCTTTGCTCACGCCATAATGAACTTCATTTAGGCCGCTTAGTTTTAACAGTTCCTCTTGAATCGTTCCTCTAAATGCCACCTCTTCAAGCACTGGATAAATCAATAGTATATTGAACCAGGCTATTGTATTTCTGTGCTTAGCGGTGATTATATTACACGGAAACAGAGACCAAAAAACGTATCCTATGACAACACTAAGACAAATGGTTGTCAGCAGTGTTCTGTCATCAAGCACCTGTTTTAGGCTAACTCTAATTTGATATGAACTCATACTGAGGGCTTCATATAGGCCTTACATTTAGATCAAACAAGAGCCTTATAGGCTCTTGTTTGATATGTTACTTTCTTCAATGTTTGTTTTGTTTACGACGAAGGATTAACCCTATTATCGAAACAGATAGTAGAAGTGGCAGTGTTGGATCTAATGGAGCATTAGGATCTCCAATAGTACAGCCACCACCCGAAGAACTTATATTTTCGCTATCCGGTGCTGGCTCATCGTCAAAAGGTTCGTCCACTCTTACTGTAACTACACCATTATTTGAAACAACCCCATCTTCTTCTACAACATATGTGAACTGCTCAATCCCGCTGAAACCATCGGCTGGAGTGAATACTATATCCATGTCTTCATTGATATATGCTTCACCATTTGCTGGCATATTGTTAATTCTCAAGCGCAACATATGCTGTTTATCAGGGTTGTACTTATCATTAGCAAGTACATCAATGCTTACTGATGTCTCTTGCATGGTCATAACGTTATCGTTAAAGACAACTGGTGCGCCGAGAACCACTTCTGGGTTCACAACAACGCGAACAGAGGCTAGGTTTGAAGAGGAATCACCCACACTGATTTGATATTTGAACACTTCATTGCCAGTAAAGTAATCAGCAGGGGTGTAAGTCATAATCTTTTCATTACTGATTTCAACTTTACCGTTGATAGGTTCATCTACGATAACTATTTCAGTATCTGAAGGTACAACAGTTACTCCATTTATCATGTCATTCATTAGAGCATCGATTTCTACCGAGGTTTGCTCGTCAGTCGTCACGTAATCATTGAACGCAATAAGTTTATCTTCTACCGTTGCGTATATAGACAGCTCTGGAGCAGGAGTGCCTCCATTCACGCCTCCATCTACCCATTCCGGAGATACACTACCAGGCACGCCGAGGACATCATCGATTGATCTAGCCGTTACACGCAGTGTCAGCGATTCAAAAATAGGCTGGCTTTGCTCATCAAGTAGCTTTTCGCCAATGTGTATAAAGATATCAGTATTCAGCCCTGCTAGGTCATCGCTTGGAATCACTGCGTAGCGGATTAATTCATCGGGATCCTCACCGGGGATATCTAGTCCCAAGGGTTTATCCGCCCACGCCGTGAGTTGTTCCGGTGGGATGATTGCAAAATTATCCCCAAGAGTCTCTGGGTCACCATCAAGGCCCGTACGCCCTGAACGCCAGTTGTGCCCATCCCAGATAGCGACAACGCCTTCAGATTCTGCATCAATATCATTTACCAGCCAGTAACCGATTACACTTGGTACTTGGTTATTCGGAAGCATATAACCAAGCATATCGTAAGGAAGATTTGCATCATGAGTATCATTAACACTAAAGAAATTCTGGCTAAGCGAGCCAATAATTCCGTTTTCCAACGATAAACCACTGTCAATATTTTGTGCTTTCCAATGAGCATCTACGGTGTAAACCGGCTTCATAAATCCTGCGGCATTATGATCTAAAAAACCTGGAGAAAATCGAGGTCGTACACCATCATCGAACAATTTAGGAGCGAATGTCGCAAATCGTTCTGTTTTCCAAACGTCAACATCAGGTGCAGAGCCAGTACGTCCATCAAAAAACTCACGAGGCACTGAAGATTGCATCTCAAAGCCCACGCCATGTTCTTCAAAGTTTAATGCTTCAAATTGATCTCCAACCCCAGTGCCTAACTCGAATTTATAACTGAGTACCCGTTTGTCTGTATCATTTCGGACTTTTTGGATAACTCGGTAGAGGCGACCAACACCATAGTTTTCTCTAAATTGTTCAATCGTATTTTCTTTGTCGGAGGATCCACCATTTGAACTGGAATCATCTTCACTATTGGTTGAATCTATTAACCCTTTATAGCGGATATCTTTTACACCGAGGTCAAAAACTAAATCAACAGGTGTTTCAGTTTTGGTTAACTGCAGAAATACTCGTTTTGAACTACCTTGTGGATCGTTACAGGCTTTTGAGACGATCGTATCTGGAAAACTGGGGTGCTCCATCTCTCCTGAAGCCATAATGCAGTTATGGTACTTGTAATCCAGATTGTCATTCAGAACTTGCAGTCCTGGCGCACGACCACTGCCATTATCTAACTCCCAAGTGATGTATCCGACACTGTGTGTACCCCATTCTTCATCATCATTTTCAGCAGCTTCTGCATCCTCCACTGAGCTGTAAATGTAGGTTTTGGCTGTGGCTCCGGTAAAACCGTCAACGGTATCGTCAACGGTGAAAACATTATCCATATTCCAATTCGACAGGATTGGCGCTGGTACGTCTAAGTACAGGTTTGGGGTGGGGTCTTTAGCAATACTAAATCCGGTGACTAGCATGGAACTGATAAGAAATACTGCCAATCTTTTTAGTTTAAATTTACCTCTGGGTCGGTCGTTCTCCATGGTATAACTCCTTGCTTCTGCAATATACAAATGTCAGTTCAGTTTGGTTACTCGCTTTTTCAAAAGCAGTTCGCCACGCTATAACTGGCAGCAAAGAAAGTGATTTGAATTGGTTTATGCCATCAGGGGCTTGTTATGGCATGGGTATATTAACCGCTCGACTTTAATTAATAGTATTTAGAAATACTTGTTCTTCATTCGCACACTATTCTTTGGATTTAGTGTTATGGATTTGCGGTCTGATTTTCTATGTCATTGAGAGGGGGATATTCAGGGATGGAATATGGGAGAGTGTTGCTATAGTAATTTGTGCTCTAGTTCATATTCCTACGAACTAGAGCTTGGGCAACTCGATATGACACACAGGTCATTTAGTAATGATGATTACGCTTAGCCACCAAGGTGAACTTGTAATCCGATGACTTGAAGTAGTTTCGGCTATATTCGAAAACCGTGCCATCAACCAAGTAGCCCCGGGTGATTTTCTCGATAATAGGCTGGTCAGCCGGGATACTGAGCTGATTGACGACCTCTTGCGGCGGCAGTACAGGGATGATTTCCTGCTCGCTGCGGTCAATAACCATTTTCTTGGTTCCCTCGATGAACTCGTACTTCGAGCCTTGCATCACTTCATAGGTAAGATCCGGGAATAGCGAAAGGGGCATCCAGGTCTCTTCAAGGGTTACTGGGTTCTCGTCAATAAAGCGGACACGCTTAACGTAAAAGATCCGGTCTTCTTGATTGATCTCTAAAGCCTCGGCAATCGCAGGGGCAGGGGTAGTGATTTCGAACGCAAGGATCTCACTGTGGGTTTTGACATCAAGATGGCTCAGCTTTTCATAGAAGCTTGAGTACTCGTACATGTCGTAGTTGACCTTGTTCTCTTTCACATAGGTCCCACTTCCTTGGATGCTTTCCAGCACATTTTGCTCTACGAGTAGTTTTAAGGCTTGGCGAACCGTCACCCGGCTCACGGAGAAGGCTTCTCGTAGTTGTGCTTCAGTCGGCAAGGCCTCACCCGGCTTATATTCACCGGATTGGATCTTCTCCTTTATTGCGTCAGCGATCTGACGATACATAGGAAGGCGTGCCACATCGTTCTCCTCTGGAAGGCAAGTTTCTTAATTACCGCTTATAGTTGCTTGATTAGGGCTTCAAGTTAGCCCTAAACGCTTATAGTTAGCTAATGCCTGTATTTTACCTGTATTTACCGCGTCATTCAAAGTTGTCATATACAAGCTGAACCTAAATTTAATACAACAATAATACCTATTTGTAAGGTTGTGTGAATGAGATCACAGAACACATCGTCAGAATACGTATCATATTTGTATTAATACAACTAAGGGCGATACACGCCCACCTGGATGACGGTACAGAGGACGACGATGAAACTGACTACCCTTACCAATAAGTCGCTGATTTCAATCCAAACGACATTTGAAAGTCGTGAAGCAGCGATCCATGCTCTGGCAGACAAACTGGATCAACAAGGCAAATTGCATGATAAGCAAGCTTACCTTGATGCTGTTTTTGCCCGTGAAGAGCAAGGCCCTACAGCGCTAGGTGAAGGCCTAGCTGTCCCACACGGCAAGACTGACGCGGTTAAAGAAGCCGGTTTTGCAGTTGCGACACTAAAACAAGATCTTAAATGGAAAGGCATTGATGAAGACGAAGATGAAGATGTAAACCTTGTCTTCCTGATTGCCATCCCAAATGCTGAAGCCGGTTCAACCCACATGCATTTGTTGACCGAGCTAACTACAACGCTGGTTGATGATGATGTTCGTGAAGCGGTTCTCAAAGCACAAAGTGCGGAAGAACTGATGACTCTTCTTGATGGTGCAGGAGAAGAGGAAGAACAAGACAACATTAATACAAATGAAAACAACCCAACTATCGTTTGTGTTACAGCTTGTCCTGCAGGTATTGCCCACACTTATATGGCGGCGGAATATCTTGAGAAAGCCGGCAAGAAAATGGGCATCAATGTCCACGTCGAGAAGCAAGGCGCCAATGGTATCGAGGGCCGTTTAACGGCTGAACAGCTTAACAAAGCTGATGCTGTTGTCTTTGCTGCTGAAGTGGCGATTAAAGAAATCGAGCGCTTCAATGGTATCCCTCGTGTAGAAACACCTGTAGCCGAGCCAATCCGTCATGCTGAGCGTATCTTGAATGATGCGATGGAAGCGGCGAAGCAGGGTACAAGTGAAGAGCGCGTTGCTGCTACGCAAGACAAACCGAAGAAAGTCCCATTCAAGACCGAGCTTAAGCAAGCATTGCTAAGCGGTATCTCTTTTGCAGTTCCTCTTATTGTTGCGGGTGGTACGGTTCTCGCGGTTGCCGTTTTGATTGCGCAGATTTTTGACCTGCAAGAACTCTACGCAACAGAAAACTCCTGGCTATATATGTACCGCAAACTCGGTGGTGGCCTGCTAGGCACCCTGATGGTACCGGTACTTGCGGCATACACCGCATATTCCCTAGCCGATAAACCGGCATTGGGCCCAGGTTTTGCTGCCGGCCTTGCTGCAAACATGATTGGCTCTGGTTTCCTTGGTGGTGTTGTCGGTGGTTTGCTTGCCGGTTACGTAATGCGCTGGGTGAAAGAGAACGTTCGCCTTAGCCCTGCGTTCAATGGCTTCCTGACATTCTACCTATACCCTGTGATCGGTACGCTGGTTGTTGGTAGCTTGATGCTGTTTGTTATCGGTAAGCCGGTAGCCATGCTGAACCAAGGTCTGACTGATTGGCTAAATGGCCTATCTGGCTCTAACGCACTACTGCTTGGCGCAATCATCGGTATCTTCGTATCGTTCGACTTGGGTGGCCCGGTAAACAAGGCGGCTTACGCCTTCTGCCTTGGTGCAATGGCTAACGGTGTATACGGTCCTTACGCAATCTTCGGTTCGGTGAAGATGGTATCTGCCTTTACAGTAACGGCTTCTACCATGATGGCACCACGCCTATTCAAAGACTTCGAAATCGAAACGGGTAAGTCGACTTGGCTACTTGGCCTAGCGGGTATCACTGAAGGTGCTATTCCAATGGCGATTGAAGACCCAATCCGTGTTATCGGCTCATTCCTTGCGGGCTCAATGGTAACAGGTGCCATCGTAGGTGCGGCGGGTATCGGTCTATCGACTCCGGGTGCAGGTATCTTCTCAATGTTCCTACTTCACGATGCGGGTATCGGTAGCTTCATGGCTGCGGGTATCTGGTTGGGTGCCGCGCTTATTGGTGCTGCTATCTCTACCGTGATGCTAGTGAGCTGGAGGGCGCATGCGACAAAAAAGGGCACATTTAAAGTGACCGCTGACGCTTAATCCCCAACTAACGAATCACGTCACATTATTGACAACACTCTAAATCATCGGGTGCAGGGAATCTGCGCCCGACATTAAAGAAAGATTATCAGGTACATTATTATGGCTACTTCCCGCGTTCATATTACTCCTCACATGCACTGGGACCGTGAATGGTATTTCACTACAGAAGAATCACGAATTCTGCTAGTAAACAACATGGAAGAAATCCTGACTCGCCTTGAGTCAGATCCTGAATACAAATTCTATGTACTTGATGGCCAGACTGCAGTTCTGGAAGATTACTTCGCTATCATGCCTGAAAACGAAGAGCGCGTACGCAAACAAGTACAAGCGGGCAAACTTATTATCGGTCCATGGTACTCACAAACTGACACCATGCAGGTTGCGGGTGAATCTATCGTTCGTAACATGATGTACGGCATCCGTGACTGCATGAACTTTGGCGAAGCCATGAAAATTGGTTACTTGCCAGACTCTTTCTCGATGAGCTCACAACTGCCAATGATCTACAACGGCTTTGGCATTGACCGCGCGATGTTCTGGCGTGGTTGTTCTGAGCGTCACGGCACCAACAAAACTGAATTTGTGTGGCAGAGTAACGACGGCAGCGAAGTGACTGCACAGGTACTTCCGCTGGGTTACGCAATTGGTAAATACCTACCACAAGACGAAGAAGGTCTACGTGCTCGTCTGGACAAATACTTCCCAGTATTGGAAAAACCATCGGTAACTAAAGATATCCTGCTTCCTAACGGCCATGACCAAATGCCGATCCAGAAAGATATCTTTGAGGTGATGGACAACCTGCGCGAAATCTACCCAGACCGCGAATTCAAGATGAGCCGCTTTGAAGAAGTCTTTGAGCGTATCGAAGAAGTTCGTGACCAGCTTGATACTGTAAAAGGCGAGTTCAACGACGGTAAATACATGCGTGTTCACCGTACGATTTCTTCAACCCGCATGGATATCAAACTGATCCACGCTGAAGTAGAAAACAAGATCGTAAACATCCTAGAGCCGTTGGCATCGATTGCCTGGACACTGGGCTTTGATTACCACCACGGTCTGATTGAGAAAATGTGGAAAGAGAGCATGAAGAACCATGCCCACGACTCAATTGGCTGCTGCTGCTCGGATAAAGTACATGCCGAGATCCTAAACCGTTACATCCTTGCCGATGACATGGCGACTAACCTGATCAACTTCTACAAACGTAAGATTGTTGACCACATGCCAGCCCGTGAAGGTTGTGACAAGCTTGCGATGTTCAACCTATCGCCATACGACCGTGAGGAAGTGGTTAACACGACCATCACTATTCGTGCGCAAGAGTTCAAGATTTTCGATGAGCACGGCCATGAAGTCGAGTACTACATCCAAGATCAGCGTGTGATTGATCCAGGTAAGATTGACCGCCAGATCGTTCACTACGGAAACTACGACCCATTCGTAGAATACGATATTCAAATCAAGCACATCGTACCGGCAATGGGCTTTACCACGCTTCACATCGAAGGTAATACTAAAGGTAAAGTGAAGGTTGCCGAGCAGAAAGATTACCTGATGGAGAATGAGTTCTACCGTATCAATGTTAATGACAACGGTACGCTAACCATCTTCGACAAGGAAACTGAACAAACCTTCGATCAGGTGCTTCGCCTGGAAGATGGCTCTGATGACGGTGACGAATACGACTACTCACCATCTCGTAAAGAGTGGCTGCTTTACTCTGATGAGTTCAAGGTTGAAACCAACATCAGACATGAAGGTTTCCAGTCAGTTGCAAGCATCAAGCTACGTATGGATGTGCCTGACAACCTGCAAGCCCGTGAAGAGCGAACTAACCAAGATGGTTATGTGGATGTTGATTGCCAAGTAGTACTAAAAGCCGGCTCTCGCCGTATTGAAGTACGTATGGAGCTGGACAACCAAGCCGACGATCACCGTGTACGTGTGTTGGTACCAACCCCGTTCGTGTCTGAGACTGTAGTAGCCGATAACCAATTTGGTTTGATCACCCGTCCAGTTAACGACCCAGAAATGGCAAACTGGGAAAAAGACGGTTGGAAAGAAGCGCCAGTACCTGTTTACCAGCTGATGAACTTTGCAGCGCTGGAGAGTGGTCAAGCAGGTATGGCTATCATGAGCAACGGCCTACGTGAGTTTGAGGTAATTTCTTCTAAAGGCAACGAAGAAAAAGATACCTTCGCGTTAACGCTGCTTCGCGGTGTGGGTGTATTGGGTAAAGAAGAACTTCTTCTGCGTCCTGGCCGTCCATCGGGTATCAAGATCCCAACGCCTGATTCACAGGTGCGCGGTAAGATCGTGTGTAACTTTACCTTGAGTGGCTTTGCGGGCAACCATATTGAAGCCAATGTCATGGCTATGGCACGTGACAATGTGACGCCTATCCAGTGCTACAACAAGATCCCATACAATGCGATGAAGCTAAATGTGGGTGAGCAGGATCAGCCGCTGACTTTCTCGCTACTAGAGAAAGGCACACAAGGTGCAGTACTGAGCGTACTGAAGAAGGCGGAAGATGAGAATGCGCTAATCGTGCGTGTTTACAACCCGTCTGAGACAGAGACCATTACCGATGGTATCCGCTTTAGCCGTCCTATCACAGAGTGGGTAGAAACCCGTATGGACGAAGTAGTGCTGGAAGAGCAAGGCTATGAAGCCGGTCAGTTCGGCGAACTACGTCCTTGTCAGGCTAAGACGTTCCGAGTGCGTTTCTAATCTCAAGCAATACCCTGACAGGGCGTGATGAACCCTGTCAGAGCCTGAGAATTAGTTGTTTTTCTACGTGGAATATTTCCAACTTTCTGCCGGGCTTGCCCGGCAGCTTTTTATCCGGATAACGATGATATGTATAAGCTAGGTAATGTAATTCAAAACTATGCATGGGGCAGCAAAACCGCGATGACGGCCTTGTTCGGCATCACTAACCCAGATGACCAGCCACAAGCAGAGCTTTGGATGGGGGCTCACCCAAATGGCTGCTCTCGCATTGTTTGTGAGGGCGAAAGCCAGCTACTTTCAGACGTGATTGAACAGTCACCTGAAACCGTACTGGGTCGTTATACCCACGATAAATTTGGCGAACTGCCATATTTGGTGAAAGTCCTATCTGCGGCGAAGCCATTATCTATTCAGGTACACCCGAAAAAATCAGCCGCCGAAGAAGGTTTCCATCGGGAGAACCTTGCCGGTATCCCGCTTAATGCCGCCGAGCGTAACTACAAAGATCCCAACCATAAACCTGAGATGGTTTATGCCCTGACCAACTACAAGGCAATGAACGGCTTCCGCGTAATTAACGAGATGGTAGAGCTGTTTGAGCAAGCCAATTGCCCAACGTTGGCAGAAGATGTTCAGGCGCTAAAAGCCAACCCAACGCCTATCCAACTATCAGCTTTCTTCCGTGAAGTGATCTCTCTTACCGGTGATAAAAAGCAGGCTGCTATTGCTGAGCTAATGGAAAATATCGGCTCAAAAGGCTTATCGACCGATGCAAAAGCTATTTTTGAGTTGATTGCTGGCTTTGCTACAGAGTACCCAAATGATGTTGGTCTGTTTGCTCCTTTGATGCTCAATGTGATTGAGCTAGAAGCTGGCGAGGCCATGTACCTTGATGCCGAAACACCACATGCCTACCTAGAAGGCACGGGTATTGAAGTTATGGCAAGTTCGGATAACGTATTGCGCGCAGGTTTGACGCCAAAGTTCATGGATGTTGAGGAACTGCTGAAAAATACCCGTTTCGAACCGATTCCAGCCCAGCACCTAAGGCTGAAAGGGCAGGTAAAAGACAACAAGGTTTGCTACAACGTCCCGGTTGACGATTTCAAAGTAGAGGTAATTACCTTGACCGACAAACCGCAGACCGAGTTTGTCCGCAGTGCCGAAATCATTATGTGCCTGCAAGGTAAGTTGACATTGGAAAGCGAAGGCGAGGAGATTAGCCTAGTTGCAGGCGAGTCTGCCTTTATTCCTTACAGTAGTCGTCAGTACAGTTACAAGGGTATGGGTAAAGCGGTTAGGACGTTTAACTAATAATTAGAGGCCCTGCATGCAGGGCTTCTTTTAGCACTCATGAGTGTTCCTAACAAAGTCTGTACGAAGGTTTGACTCTTTTCCGGCGTTTATTCCTATATAACAGTTGGTTTGGAGTGCTTTGTTGTAGTCCTCTAAACTAACGGAGCCTGTTTTACCGGAGTAAGAGTTAGGCAATATTATCAGTTGCTCTGCTTTTTCGAACTCAACTAATTTGAATCCATCTACATCCATTGCTTTAATTATGTTAGTTATTTTGGGAGAAATAGAACCGTATTTTATTTTTACCTTAGCTTCACCAACTTCGATTTCAGTAGCAGACTCGAAGTCTTTCCCTTCTATATTAGCTTTGCCTTCTATAATTTCTTCTGAAGTCTTATAGGTTGCTATGAAACCTTCAAGTGATGCTTTTCTTGCATCTGATTGTAGGTTTAAAAATCTTGGTGCTGCTGTTATTGATAATATACCTAATATAACGATCACAACAACCAACTCTATTAGAGTGAAGCCTTTAACATTTCTCATCTTTTGCACTGGTCGTCAAATTAATGACGTAAATATACATTTTTTTGCTTGTATGTATACAGTGTTTTATTAATTTTGTGATTAGTTTGGTGTGACTTATTTGTTGTGGCAATGCTTAATGGTGTATTTATTGAACTTTTTAACAGTATCTTTGGTGAAATTTGACCATGCTATGAGGGGGAAAATTGTTTTTAAATTAAGTGTTTGGGTAAAATTATGTGATGCGTATTTAGACGCATGGTTTTTGGGTGAGATATTACGCACAGGGAAGCTATCCTTCATCTATGATGTTTTCAATGAACAGAAATAAATAACAGATGCTATACAACATGAAAGACATCATCTTAACCCCAGAGCAAGTCACTCAGGTACGCCAAGAGTTTAAGGCCAAGGTTCAAGTCGACACCAAAGAGCCTTTTATGGGGCTCACGCCTGATCAGCTCGACTATATGGCAGGGGTAGGCTTCGCATTGGTGATTGGTATGCTAATGCTGGCGCTATCGTTTGAGTGTGTGCGTTCGTTAACGCAAAAGTCTTAGGTCTTTAACCCCGAAAGCCAGCATACTTTCGTACGCTGGCTTAATTCTTTCTTATCTTGGTTAAAACTACCGATTGTTAATTTGAAGCTACACTCGCTATCGCTTCACCATTAGCTGGTACTTCGATAACCACGTAGCTTAGCTTGACGCCATTGACCTCTTTCATTTGAGCCGTCATTGCCGTTCCGTTAACCGTAATACTGTCATGCTCACCGTAGAAGCGCGCTTCCCACTCAAGAGGCTTTTCAGACGTATTGGCCAAGCTGGTTTCTGTTAACCCTTCATGGCGAATGGCCAGTTCGTGAGCACCCATAGGTAAGTAATCAACTTCCAACCATTCTACGTCTTGCGGTAGGTGGGAAGCGGTAACCACGCGGTTTTCAGGTGCATTAGGCTCAATACCCATTAGACCTTCAATGGTGTTGGATATGAAGGTGAAGGAAATTTCAGGGTAATCACCATTGGTGCCTTGGGTTGGGCGTTCATGGGGCAGATCCTTCTTGTTGATGATGTAGTTCATCCATTTCCAAGCTTCCTCGTTTTGGTTGTATGGGAAGTAGGTTTCCGGAATATAGGTATAGGCTTCGATATTGTGCGGCGCTTCAGGGGTTGAGCCAATGCCCTCACCCAAGTTAGCTGAAATGAAGTCGAGGTATTTGTTGTTGCGCTCACCTGGCTCAGTAATGAGTTTCATCGGCATGAACCAGCTGTTTTCCTTACCGAAATCGTTCAGACGCAGGCCATCTTTCTGGATGATATTGACGTAATTATCCATTGGATTAGCCGGATCTTTAATGCTCCATTCTTCGTTGAAGAAGCGTTTGAGTTCGACGGCTTTTTCTTGCCATTCGTCAGCAAGAGCATCTTCGCCACGGGCACGGAGCATTTCAGCATATGCGACTGTCGCTTGGTATTGCGAGCCAATGCCATCACCCGCTTCGATTGGGAACTCCCCGCGCTCGTTGTAAGTAGCGGAGCCTTCGAAGATCCCGCCATAGCCTTCGGCTATGCCGTTTGGCTCCTGATCATCATGCAGGGCAATATAGTCAGTCAATACTTTGGTGTAGAACTGCCAAAGATCAGGATCGTAGATATAGCGATCATCACCAGTCCAGCGGTATTGTTCGAGGGCTTTTTCGACAAACTCGAACTGGGCCGGGACTTCACGGACGAAGTAATCGTCATGGTGGTAATCAATTGTGTGTGGTGTGCCGTCGAAGTTAATCGCCCATAAGGTGTACCATTTGCGCGGCTCGGTTGAGTGGCGGGCAAACGTCTGGAACATTGAAAGGTTTTCAGCGCCTAAACCGGCTAGCCAACCCCCGCTTGCTTGGTGAAGAAAATCTCGTGAATAGAAGGCGGTACGGTCGAAATACCCTGCCCAGTAAGAGGGGATATAGTCTGCGGTGCCACTACCGTCGTTGTTGTTTTCATCTCGGTTAACGAGGCCGCTTTGCCCGGTCATGACAAACTGCTTGGTCTTATCAATGGCCCAATTAAAGGAATCTTCCAGTGCTGCGTTAGATGAAGCGATAGTGACTTCTTTCTCACTTTCAATGGCGGTGACTGTCCACTTTTCTGCTTTGCCTTTTTCATTGATCACATGCACAGATACTGGCTTGGTGAAGTCAACAATATCACCTTGTCGTATGCTGGTTTGGCTCTCTGGGGAAGCCTGTAAGTTGCTGATAGTTAGATGGCTAAGATCAGTGGCATAAGGCACCGTAAACTTAATACGTTGCTTATTGCGATTGATAGTTGTTGTACCGGATTGCTCAGCCACATTGAATTGGATGATTTGATTGAAGGTCGGCAGTTTATCTTTTTTCGATTTGGTCAGCGTGACATTATCAATGCTAACTGCACTTTTGTCTGATCCCGAGAAAAATACCGATATGATCTCACCTTGTTCCAGAGCGATATTTTTGATTTTGTTAAGAGAATATTGTTTATTAGCCCCAACCTGTCTTGATAGCAGCACCTCTCCGCCCAAGTTCTTTAAGCCAAACTGGCCGCCTTGCTTGTCGTTCTTGATGAAAGCTGACAAATCATAATAAGCCGTTTCCGGTACGGTAATGACTTGGCTGATGTGGTGATCGGCACCAATCGCAATACGGCCACGGTAGGTGCCTTCGTAAGCGCCATCACTGCGAATATTTGAAAACCAATAACTCCAGCCAAGGCCTTTATCTTCAAAGCCTGTGTTATGAATGATATTGCCTTCACTAGCGTTAGCAACACTGCCTAATAGGATACCTGAAAGTACTACTGCCAAAGCGGTGGGTTTCATATTGACCTCATGTCTTGTAGTTGTCGTTTTGTTCACGTTGGCAGTTATCTTGGCATGGCGGTTCGGCTGAAATCGTCACGATTAATCACTCAGGTATCCCATATCCTAAGATCGTGTGAGCGGGTTAACGGAAGCGGGAAGGAGTATACTGTAGGCATCCTTGCTTTTGATTTACTGACTTATGCTTGGTGTTTTGAACACGTTCTCCCTTTGTTCTTAAGCTTGATGTGCTCATGCAAACTGTATTTTTTGTTGCTAATGAAGTTTTTGCATCGAATGCCTGTTGTTGTGATGGCGGTGCACTGGACTAAACCACCAGTTTTTAACCACTCGATGTAGTCTATGTATCTTTCCTTGTAGTAATAAACGATCAAGTCTTTTGGGTGATTTAAATAATATGATAACTGCTCAAAATCTAATTCTATGGTATCTGAGGCACTCATCGGGTTTTGAATATGCACTTCAAAGCAAGGTTTATCAAAGTCATCAAAGGTCACCTTATGGATTTTAAGGTGTGGATTATCAAAGTTGATGGTCAGCAGTGACTGAATGTTAGTGATGGAATCTTTGATTGATTCTTCAAATTGTTTGTTAAACATGTAGGTGTAGCTCTTCTTGAATTTCCGCTATTCTCCTATATCTGAAGAAAAGAGCTAATTGATTCAGCCTATTGCTCTAATTAGCCATATCTACTACCTAAATAGTATACGAAGTAAATCTATCGTTTTGTATATAGAAAGTATATAGACTGCTTAATGTATCCTTGGTTTTTATAAGTAGCGGAAATGCTTAATTAATTAATATTTCGTATGTATAGGAAGGGGGTTATAAGTAGGAATTGATGGTTTGAGTACAATATTTTAGCTATTTTCGCTAGTGTGAATTTTTATTTACAGTTACATTTTTTACATTGGTTATTTAGTGTTGGTTGATTTAGAAAACACTGTATTATTACGCCGCTTTCAAATAACAACGTATAGGTTTAATTATGAAAAAGTTAGCAATTTCTCTTGGTCTGGCACTATCAAGCACAGTTGTAGTAGCTGATGAAACAACAATTTATAAGGAAGAAACATAACGTGAATATTATGCCATGATGGGCGTAGGTATTAATGGTGATAATTCACGATCAGCATTGCTTACCGTTGGCGCGGAGATTTATAAAGAGTGGTCGCTTGAATCGTCAATGGTTTTCTTCACCGAAGATTACAAATCTGAAGATGGTAATGGCGGAAAAGTAAAAACTGATTCTGATGTATTCTTTTTCACACTAGCACCCGTATATACATACTCTTTAACTCAAAATTTTGATGTATACGGTAAAGCTGGTTTACAAATTCGCCGCGCAAATACAAAAACGGTTTTTTCGGGTGGTGACCTGAAAAAAGATCAGAAGCACACTGGTACAGGTAGTGATATTGGCTACACATACGGTTTTGGTATTCAATATACAACAACACAGCCTATTTTTGCTGATTCACGTCTGCGTGTTCGTGCTGGTGCTGACTGGCATAAAGGTTTCAACGGTAATGATGGTGTAGGTACAACTGATAAGCCTGTCTTTGGCTTCCAAGCTGGCTTAACATTCTAATTTAATGCTGAGTGACTCAGATTTATGGCTACTGTTAATATTTCATACCATTATTAGGTTTAGCCTAAGCAGTATTATATTTATATTTAAGTCGATAAAGAATATGATTGCTAATAGATGTTGAAGCAATAACTAGCTGTAGAATTGTTAATTTTCAATAAAATCAAACCCGTTTGTTTAGCGGGTTTTTAGTAAATTATTATAATTTGGATGAAAAGATTAAAGAAAATCATAATCGAATCACATGCATTCAGAGTTGATTAAACGGATACATTGAGCGCCCTAAGTTTTGAAAAGAAAAGACACCCAGTATAGTACCTGCATTTTTTCATTAACTTCTATTAATGCAGGTTTCTCTGACTCTTCGTCATCGTCTTCAATATCGTTATTTGATACACATGCAGTTATGTTTAGCGCGAGAAAAAATATTAATATTTTTTTCATTAGTGAATAAAATGGCGCATTATTTTTACCATATGCTTGTACAACAAAATTATTCATACTGATTATTCAAATTGCCCCCAGTTCATCAATGATTCACCAGCAATGCTGTAGCTTGCATCTATTCTAGAACGTAATTTTAACCAGAGTCTGTAATAAAGGATTCTATTTCATCGCACCTGTTGTAACTAGTGCTGAAAACAAATATTGCACGATCTTTTTGTAAGGCTTTGCAGCTGAATAATCAGCTCGTCGTATATCAATTGTCTATGCAAAGTTTGAATTACTACTGTGTTGTTCTGCTACTGTGATAGGTGATAGCTACAAATTTATAAATGACTTAACCAAAGTCGTCGGTATCGAGATGTAAAGCTTAGAAAAGAAAAAGCCCGCTAAGCTTGGCTTAGCGGGCTAGGAATTAACTAAAGCGGGATATTACAGCGTAGAGATGTAGTGCAGTACTACATTCTTAACGAACTTCTGGTTGTCCGTTGCTGTTGAAGGGTCGTATTTGCCGCCGTTGGTTAGGTTGTTCGACAGGATACGAATACCTAGGAAAGGAATGCCGTAAGCTTCAGCCATCATCGCAGCTGATGCGGTTTCCATTTCTTCTACGCTAGAGCCGAAGTGCTTGTTCAGCCAGTTCATGCGATCGATTTCGTTGTTCCAGAAGTTAGCAGAACCAATAGTACCTTCAACAACCTTACCGCGTTTGTGCGTTTCTTTTACTGCGTGTGCAGAAGCCAGTAGTTCTGGGTTACCTTCGTAGTAACGGACTTTTTCGGCATCAACAGCATCGTCGCCTTCTCCTGCACTACCTTCAGATGCCATCACATCCATAGGGATCCAGTTCATTGGGTTTGAACCTTCGCCTTCAGCCAGAACCGGAGTCTTGAAGTTGCCGGCATTAAATGAACGCTTACCAAGTACGATATCGCCGACATTCAGAGATTTGTCGTGACCACCAGATGTACCCTGGTTGATGATGGCACGTGGCTTATAACGCTCGATTGCAATCGCAGTTGCCGCTGCAGTGTTCTCTACACCCTTGCTGGTTTTGGTTACAACAATTGGGTAGTCGTTCAGCGTACCAATGTAGAAGGTAAAGTTGCCGCTGTGTTCAATGCGAACATCTTTCAGTAAATCTGCGAAGTACTCCGCTTCGATTGGCATTGGACCCTGAATCAGGATTGGCTGCTTAGGGGCAGTGTTAGCCGGAACAGTAACGCTCTTTACGGTAGAAGCTGTTGCAACGGTGGAAAGGAGTAGTGCTCCGATAACGAAAAACACTTTTTTGGTTTGCGATAGCATGGGGTGATCCTTGTATTTAGCTTAAGCGCTTAATGCGTGCGGCACGGAATATACCTCGCGCAATCGTTTGCGTCACTAGTGGTGATTGTAACTAAATGTTTCAATAGGAAATAAAGCACTAATAAATAAGCATTAACATGAATGAATTAGAGTGTTAGCAATGGAAAGAAATAAGTTACATAAATAGAGGTTATCGTTCTGTGCCGAATGAAAAGGGAGCCAACTAACTTAAGTTGGCTCCCTTTTGCGTTCTGGAGATTAGATAGGGACTAAACCGTTAACTGACTACCGCTTGGGTCTTAGTGGCGTTACCGAGGGTGATGGTGTCGTAGTCCCTGAGTAGGTAAAGTGCCAAGCAAGCTGCAAGCATTGGCCAGGCAGCAAAGAACAACAGGTTGTTCATTGGATCCAGGTATTTGGCGAATGAAGAAAGGGTTGAGACCAAGTGCAGTATTAAAATGGCAAGATAGGTTTTGTTGCGCCACAGACCCAGTAGAAATGCGAATAGGAAAACCATTTGTAGCAGGCCGAGAGCAATCATTACTGAAGGTGATAGGTTAATGCCGTAGAATCCAGAGAATACATTGACAGCATGCTCGGTCGCGATAATTTTATCTAGACCCCACATAAAGAAGACTAGAAAGATACCTAGCCGTAGTGTTAATAGGCTAATGGATAAGTTTTTTTGTAATTGCACTGGCATGTTTATTACATCCTTGGTTGCTAGATTTAAATAGGTAAGGGGGTTATAAATTTTCGATATGGAACTTAATTAGGTTTTGTGGAGTGTCATACTCAATATTTGTAGGCTGGCTGATCGCCCTTGTAATACTTAATGATGATGCTTTCTCTCCGGATGAAGATAAATGCTGCTCCAAAATACCAACATCGTAGAGTGTGTCTTTTGTGCTTAACACTATGTTTGATGGCGCGTTTTTATCGTTGGTAGTAGAGATGTGGTGCTGAAGCAAAGACGCCATGCTCAGCGGGCTAAAAGTGATCGCAGTACCGAGGATAGCGCTGATAAAAAAGGGCTTTTTCATTTAAATTCCTAGAGTCATAAAGTATCGAATTGGACGTCCTGACCATAAAGACCCCCATACCAATTAGATTATTTCCTTCCCAATAAAAAATTTTCAATAGATAAAATGAAAGTAAATTAATGCATCTAATCCTTATTTGTTTTGTGGGAAATAAGCTAGGAATATCCAGGCCCTTTGTTTTGATAATAATTGATTGTATCTATTGATATTTCATATTCTGATACATCTAAAATGATTTACCTGGTGAATCATTTGTAATTTTCAGGCCCTAACTCTCATATTTTGACGGCTAGTATGAATTCAGGATGATCACCAATATAATTAAATCGACCGTTGACAAATTCGGTCATCGCAGCAAGAAAAAACGATACGAGAAGTTGGTTGCTCAATATAGTCAAGACTTATACCGCTACGCTTATTGGCTCTGCCGTCATCCTCACGATGCAGAGGATCTGGTTCAGGAAACATTTCTGCGGGCTTGGCGTTTTCTCGATAACCTCAAAGAGGATACGGTAGCCAAGCCATGGCTAATTACCATACTTCGCCGGGAAAATGCCCGCCGCTTCAGGGGGCAAACGGTAGAGCATGTGAACATAGACGATTGTGATTATCTTTATCACGACGACAGACCTGATCTTAATGCTACGTTGAGGTCAAAAATCATTGCGTTACCTGAGATATACCGTGAGCCTTTGCTGCTGCAAATTGTTATGGGGTTCACTGCCGATGAAATTTCTAAAATCACAGCAGTGAACCTTAATACTGTGCTGACAAGGCTTTCTAGAGGTAAGAAGCAACTGTTTGAAAACGGAACGGAGATGAGTGACCTAAGGACGGGGTATGGGGCGTAAAATCACATCTATTTCGGCTTATCGCAACAAAAAGGAAAAAGAAGAGATCCAATTACAAACGGCGTTGTCGGTAGACATGCCGCAAGGGTTGGAGCAACACTTGTTGCAAATCCCTGATCGGGAAAACTCTGGAAATAGGCGTTCTCGTCCGTGGTTGGGCGTTGCGGCAGCTTTGTTGATGGCTTTGACCGGTTATGGCATGTACCCAATGTTGGAACAATCAAATCTGTTCACTTCGGGTAGCCTTATCCAAGATGCCATAGCTCATGCAGGCTCTCAGCAAGCTTTTATTCAAGGTATCGATGAGGCGGTGACTTTGCAGCAGGTCAATATGAAGTTACAGCCGTTTGGTTCACAACTGGCTCATTTGCCAGGCCATGTCTATTACGTCAATCATTGCCAGTTTGGCAAAAAGACAGTTTTTCAGATGGTGCTGGGTAATGCGCAGGGCCAGAAAGTGAGTGTTTATATTGTACCTCAGAGCAGTTCTGGTGAAGACATGCGGGTTCAAGGGAATGTTAATGGGGTGCAAGTGCCTGTTAATCATGCAAGTTTGGTTGTCCTCGGAGAGGATGAGCAGGAGGCGCGTGCAATGTCAGACAAGATGAAAGCAGCCATTGAGTGGCATTCTATTTAGCCAGCAAGAATGGGCGCCTATTAGATTATGAACAAATGTTCAAAAATCTTGCGCTAAGCTGGATTATTAGCTAATGTTGAAATTTGAACGACTGTTCATAGTCGGTGTTAAGGCACGTGTTGAACAGGAGGTATCGGGCAGATAATGCGAGGAACGGCAAATGGCGACAGAATATAACCCACCAAAAGTTTGGACTTACGACAGTGAAAACGGCGGTGAGTGGGCGAGTATCAACCGTCCGGACTCAGGGGCAAGGCATGAACAAACTTTACCTGTTGGTGACCACCCTTTGCAGTTGTATTCAATGGGAACACCTAATGGCCAGAAAGTGACGATTATGCTCGAAGAGTTACTGGCTGCAGGAGTTTCAGCAGCTGAATATGATGCCCATTTGATTAGAATCGGTGAGGGGGATCAGTTCTCTTCCGGCTTTGTTGAAGTGAACCCCAATTCTAAAATCCCTGCATTGGTTGACTACTCGTTGGAAAAGCCACTCAACGTCTTCGAATCTGGCGGTATCTTGCTATACCTTGCCGAGAAGTTTGGCCACTTTATTCCGCAAGATGTTGTTGCGAAAACTCAGGTAATGAACTGGTTGTTCTGGCTACAAGGTTCAGCGCCGTACCTAGGGGGTGGTTTCGGGCACTTTTATGCCTATGCCCCGGCCAAGTTTGAATATCCAATCGATCGTTTCACCATGGAAGCTAAGCGACAGTTGGATGTTCTTGATAAACAACTGGCTAAAAATGCCTTCATTGCCGGTGATGAATATACCATTGCCGATATGGCTATCTGGCCCTGGTATGGCAATTTGGTGCTGGGCAAACTTTATGATGCTGCAGAGTTTCTCCAGGTCGAGCAATACACCCACTTAGTCCGTTGGGCCAAAGAAATTGACGCCCGGGAAGCCGTTCAGCGCGGCAAGATTGTTAACCGCTCATGGGGTGAGGAATGGGAACAAGTCCCAGAGCGCCACACTGCCAGTGACATAGACAAGGTGCTAAAGCTCAAGCCTTAGTCTTTGGCACGCAGTAACAGGTGTTTTACTGGGATTGCCTATAAGCGATTGAATGATAAGTTAGCAGTGAGTATTTCCATCATTGAACAAGGGACTATCAATGATTCCAAAATCGGCAAAACTAAGAATTGCCCGTCCGACAGATAACCTTGAAGACATTACTCAGATGTATGTCAAGGGGCTGGGGTTCAAGTTACTCGGTACTTTCGAAGGCCACAATGGCTTCGATGGATCTATCATTGGCCATGAATCCCATAACTATCATCTGGAATTTACCCATCACCACGGGGCGGTGGTGGGTCGTGCACCTACCCAAGATAACTTGTTAGTTTTCTACTTTCCTGAGCATGACGTTTGGGCCAAGTGTTGTGAGGAAATGGAGCAAGCCGGTTTTATCCTTGTTCCTGCCTATAACGACTATTGGGACGCAGTCGGGAAAACCTTCGAAGATATCGACGGGTACAGGGTCGTACTGCAAAACAGGGAGTGGACGGCATAATTTCTCTGGCTTGGAATTGGCTAATCGACTAATTGCCATAGAAGTTACCCAGCGAAAAACTTTCGCTGGGTAATATTTTTTGGGAGCTGCAAAACCTTCTATTGCTTGATGCTTCCAGATCCAGAGTCGATCAAAGTTAGGCATTTTGTTGGGTAGGTAAAGCAATCGAGTCGTGAATAACTTTAACACTTGCATAAATGCGCAAGTGATCATATGTTTGATTTGTTGTTTTCTATACCAACAGGAAAAAGTAATGCGAGCGGTGATAGCAGGACTCACAAAATGGTGCGCTTATAGCCATATTTTCAAAGCGTTGACGGTTTTGATTAATGGCGGACAGATCTCGGAACAAACGAGGGCGGGGAGAAATATCGCTTTGCTTGGCATATTCTGCCCGTTTTTTTGGATTGCGCTGTTTACCGGGGCCGAGGCATCATCATTGGCATTCCATGCCACTCACTCTGGGATCGTTTTCTTGATTGGAGTCGCTATAATGGTTGCCAGTCTTAAGAAACAGCAACAAAAATAGATGGATGAACAATATATCGATGCCCTGAAGGCATTGGCTGAACCACACCGATTACGTTTGTTCTGGCTTCTGGTTCATGTTGACCAGAGGATCACGGTTGCCGAGGCGATGGACGTGACCGGTGATAGCCAGTATAACGCATCACGTAATCTCAAAATGTTGTTCAAGGCTGGGTTGCTTACCCAGCAGAGGCAAGGTAAATGGGTCTATTATACGCTTGCCCAACAAGAGCTGCAGCACTGGAAGGCTTTGGTTGATTCGGTCAGAAGTTTGCCTGAAACAGGCTTCAAGGACGTAACAGAGCGCTGCAAGATGCGCCTTGCAATGCGGGTGGATAATGAATGTGTTATTGGTGCCAACAGCGAAGAATGGCAGGGTAAACGATAACCGTCATTCTTCGCTGGGTTGATAAGGGCTAATCAACCGTTCATTTCATTGACAAGCTCGGTGAGCACCTGCTTGTAGGTTTCGACTTCTTGCGCACCGGTAAGAGCGCTGGTGCGATTGAACACGACGGTTGGAACTGCTGATACTCCAAGCTGTTGCCAGTCTGCTTCCGCCGAACGGATTGCATCGCGGTGGGCTGCATCTTTTAGCCTTGATTGAGCGGCTTTTTTGTCCAAGCCAACAGTCGCTATCTCTTCAAGCAATACCTGCCGGTCTGAAATATCTTTTTTCTCACTGAAAAAGGCGTTGAACAAACGCATTTTTAACTCCGTTTGTTTGTCATATTCCTTGGCAAACTCCAGCATGATATGGGCATCCAAGGTGTTGACCATTTTCATTTCATCAAAATAGTTGAAAAAGAATCCGTGCTCGGCACCGAGTTTGGCAATTCTTTCCCGTGCTCTTTGGCTGTCCTCCGCCGTTGAGCCGTATTTTCTTGCAACGTGCTCACGTAGATTTTCACCTTCAGGCGGCATATCCGGATTTAGCTCGAACGGTTGCCATTCTATGTCGATGCGATCTTGAAGGCCCAGCTCATTGATGGCTGCCTCAAGGTGCTTGTAACCGACTAGGCACCAGGGGCAAACCACGTCTGAAATAATGTCGAGTTTGATTTTGTCAGTCATGGTGGTCTCTCTAACGAAATTGCGGCTGCTTGCCGCTTAGTTGTTTTCAATATAGGAGCGCATGAACGAATGTTCAAGTTA
Source organism: Photobacterium rosenbergii (assembly GCF_003026455.1). Lineage (GTDB taxonomy): Bacteria > Pseudomonadota > Gammaproteobacteria > Enterobacterales > Vibrionaceae > Photobacterium > Photobacterium rosenbergii. The sequence continues at coordinate 1,222,267 of NZ_PYMB01000001.1, read as the reverse complement.
ATTTTGAGTGATTGTTCAAAAAAGATATGTGCCTGTTAGCGTGGTGGGATTATATGTATGAAATATAAAGTACTGCCGATGGGGACGGGTAGTTAATATTTGCTGGAATTTGAGAGAAGCCAGATTAAGAAATCCATATTACCTATGTTTCTTACATTCTGGCTGTTTTTTGAGTTCTTCCAGCCATCTTCTGTGGTAGGAGTTAATATTCCTGCTGTTGAAGAATTTGGTTAGCCAGGTCATACCGCCGCGCTGGGTGGATTCCGTCAGGATCATGCAGCCTTCATCGGTAGGTTCAATGAGCCAGGCGTGGTACATATCAACATCCCCACATTTTCCTTTCCAGGCCAACCGTTGATTGGGGATAAACTCAACCACGGTGCAATCAAAATGAAGCGTTCTCGCCCGCCAGCTAAAGATCGTGCCTTTGTGCAACTCAATCCCGTCACCATTGAGGATTTGCACTGAAGTCTGGGCGCGTCCCCACTGCGGCCAGCATGGAGCGTGGGTAAGACTGGACCAGATTGCATCGGCATGTGCAGGGATCAGTGTTTCGTTTCTCACATGAAGCTGGGCATGCTTGGGATGGTAGTATTCCGGCCAATGGATTTCCATGCTGGTTGTCATTCGTTACGCCTTTTGCAGTAAGGTAACTAAAGACTAATACCATTAGCCGGTTTTCACTAGTTGGCTTAACAACAATGATTGGGCGGTACGTTATCACTCCTTGCGCAGGTATTTTCCCGGTGTGACGCCAAATTGTTTCTTGAAGATGGAGACAAATGCAGACACCGAATCATAACCACACTCTATAGAGACACTGGTAACCGGTTTGCCGCTCTCCAATCGATTCAATGCCTCAAGCAAACGTGCCCGCTGGCGCCATTGCTGGAAGGTTAGACCGGTTTGCTGTTTGAAAAGGCGGCTGACACTCCGGCCGGAGAGTCCAACGATTTCACCCAATTGCTCGATATCCCTTTGTTCGTCGGGGTGGTGCAGGAGCATTTCAGCGATGGTTGTAAGGCGTTTATCGCCGGGCATCGTCAGTTGGGTTGAGGACGTTGGCAGGCAGGCAATCTGATCAACGAGAACTTGTACCAAACGGCTATCCGCGCTGTCTTTGTCATAGTTTGCAGCAAGGGTGCAAAATTGCAGGGTTAACTCACGGACCAAGGGGGTGATACTGCAAACTCGAGGCTTGGTCCAAGGTGTATCTGGCAATAATCGGGTTTCGATATAAAGGCTGCGCATTTGAGCCGCGCCGTTGGAAATCACCTTATGCTCAACGCCTGCTGGAATCCAAATTGCAAACTGCGGTGGGGCGACATAGTGCCCTTCGCGGGTATGGACGATTAACATACCTTCTACTGCATAGGACCACTGCCCCCAGTTATGGGTATGCCAATGGGTCTGACTGCCGGACTGTTGCCAGTTTTCGACACGGGCATAAACGGGGCGAGGGAGCTCGGTTAGCGTGGGTACGTGGCGAAGTTGCCTGTTTGGGGCTTTGTTAGCCTGTTTGTTCATGCCGGGAAGCCTTCAGTCCTTAGGATGGGGGAATCGTCATCGGTTACCGTTTCTCTGCGGAAAAAAACGGGCTAGTTTGTCCTGTTATCGACAAAAGTTATCTTCCTTGCGATAGCAGGAAATCAAGACCAGCGTATCCTAATAGCCCTAGATTGCCAATGGATGGTGACAGCCTGCCCTCATTTCTTACTTGATGGGGCAGAAGACGGGTATATGAAGGTGAAAATAGTGTTCAAAAAAGTCATAAGTTACTTCAAGAAAGAATGGTTCCTTACGGGGATGATGTCAGCCGTTGCGTTGGCTGCACTCATGCCCTCTGTTGGTCAGTCAGGTGGTTTGCTGCATTTGGATCAAGTGACTGCTATTGGTATTGCCATTATTTTCTTCCTCCACGGTATTGGTTTGTCGCCGCAAGCTATCAAAGCCGGCATCACTAACTGGAAGCTGCATATTTTTGTCCAGAGCGCGACGTTTATTGCCTACCCTTTGCTCTGGCTGGTGTTTGGTAATGTCTTCCATGCCATGATGCCTGCGGCGCTGGCTTATGGTTTCTGTTACCTGTTTGTCTTGCCGAGTACGATTTCATCTTCGGTGGCAATGACCAGTGCGGCTAGAGGTAATGTGCCGGGGGCGATTTTCAATGCGTCTTTGTCGAGTGTGCTGGGTGTGTTGATCACACCTCTTTTGATTCAGTGGTTCATGGGGATGGACGGTGTCGAGATGGATATTATCGATACGGTTGTTTCTATTTCCTCAATGCTGCTACTGCCGATGATCCTCGGTCAGTTGTTACGGCCAGTGTTGTTTAAGTTGTTGGAGAAACGCAAGTCCATCATCAACAAAATAGACAAGTGGGTGATTCTGCTTATCGTGTTCAATGCTTTTAGCGACTCGGTAAAAGATGGTATCTGGAGTGATTTTGCCATCAGTACCTTGGCGGTGACCCTACTGGTTACAACGGTTATTTTGCTGGTTGTTGTGCACAGTATGCAGTGGTTTGCCCGCAAGGCTGGCTTTAGCCGCGAAGATGAAATTGCCGCTGTTTTCTGCGGTACTAAGAAAACCCTGGCAGCCGGTGTCCCGATGGCGAAGGTTATTTTCGGTGCCAATCCAATGCTGGGTATGATGTTGCTTCCAATCATGTTCTATCACCAAATCCAAATCTTCTACTGCGCGATTTTAGCGAATCGCTATGCCAAAGAAAGTGAACAAGAAGAGCAGGTGGTGGCTCAGGAAACTGCTTAGTTAACGCTGAACTCAAACCTTACAATAGCCTTTAGGCTCACAGGCTTGAAAAGTGATTAGGATCTACCTTGGGGTAGATCCTTTTTGTTCCTGATTGGTCGTGATGTCGTTTTACATTCTAACCGTTGTCCTCAACTATCCTTGTCTGATCCCTCTTTAGTAGCATGACGTTTATACTTGTAGTGTCTTCAAGCACCCTGGGAGAAGTTATGTCTGGTTCATCTTCATGGGATAAAGGCCATCACGCCCATCGTTGGGGTGATAATGCTGAAGAGGGAAGACAGCGTCAAATGTACCTAGAGGATCCCTATGCGTTGTATTTGTTGCATGCTGAGCTGCAGTTAGAGCGTGGGGAAGGTAAAGACCTAATAACGTTACAAGAACCGAGACGTAAGGCCAACACTCTAGCTCGTTGGCCTGATTTGCTGTCTTTCGATATTGCCTATTGGAGTGATCAGCAGTCTCAAATTTTCCAACTGGGTCGAGAAACATGTTCACCCCCCATTCAACAATACACTCCCGGCTCTAAGCCAATCACTCCAGATGGATATATCAATGAGCTAAGAGGTGAGTGGATAAGACTGTTTTACAATGGGCGATTAGTCTACGGTAACCTCTACAGTGCCCTTCATTACATTATCAATTGGGCACAGGTTGCTGTCGAAACATGGTTAAATAGGCGCTTTCCTTTTCAGTTGCAAAGAGACAGTCAACTGCTGCCCCACAATGCTGCTGGGCACCAGGCATACCACAAAGAAAACTTCTATAATGACCAGTTGGTAAAAACATACTTTGCCAACCACTACCATGATTGGCTGAGCGAACACCTTTTCGATTTAACTATCGAATTGAACCAATATCTTGATCAGCAAACTCCAGCGACCTACGTTATCGAATACAAGAACGCCAAAGGGCTTCCCTGCATCGACTTTGTTTGCAAAAACCAGCACGCCATGCGGTTGGTTCGTCCCGCCCATTTTGTAGAAGATATGCAAAACATGATTTGTGACTCACGTTATCTGGAGCACAAAGCGCAGGAATTGGCGGCAAGAATCGAGAATGAAATACGCGCTTTAGGCTGGTAGGGCTGGGGATTCCTTAACGGGTTAGCCCACCAGTACAATCCAAAAAAGAGAACATGATGATTATTCTTATCACTTTTACAAACATCCAATTGTCACCAATACTTTAGCCAATCTTCTCATTATCGGTTCAATTAGTCGTTATTTAGATACGCTACCTAAGGAGCTACTGTGTCCCGAATTGACATTGGTATCGACAGCGAAGGCAGAATCAAAACAGCCGAAGGCTTAAAAAAGCTACTTGCTGATTCTTATACACTATATTTGCAAACTCATAATTTTCACTGGAACGTGCAAGGTCCGCATTTCAGGGACCTGCATCTTATGTTCGAGGAACATTACACCGAGTTAGCTACCGCGGTCGATGAGATTGCAGAGCGCATCCGGACCCTAGATGTACCAGCCCCAGGCACCTTTCAGGAATTTGCCCGCCTCAGCTCTATCAAAGAGGTTGATGGCGTCCCTAGTTCTTCAGAAATGGTCGATATCTTGACTAAAGGACATGAGCAAGTTGTCAAAACCTCCCGGGAAGTACTCAAATTGGCGCAGGCCGCAGATGATGAATCAAGTGCCGCGCTAGTGTCGGATCGTATGCGGATCCATGAGAAGACGGCCTGGATGCTAAGAACGATTCACAAATAAAACCAGAAATATTGAGTTATTCGGCAACACATGTAGATATCACGCTGTGCAAACAGCAAAGCAATTGTCGTATCAAATAGTACGTGGAATTCACTGGAACAGGAGAATTATTATGCCGCAGGATAAACCTAGTGCCGCGGGTAAATGTCCTTTCATGCATGGTTCGATGACCACTAGTAATCGTACGGAAATTGACTGGTGGCCCAAGTCACTCAACCTGGATATCCTTCATCAGCACGATACCAAAACAAATCCGATGGGGGATTTCAATTACCAAGAAGAAGTCAAAAAGCTAGACTTTGCTGCCCTCAAAAAAGATCTTACCGACCTAATGACAGACAGCAAAGAATGGTGGCCGGCTGACTGGGGCCATTACGGTGGTTTGATGATACGTATGACATGGCACGCCGCAGGTACGTATCGTATTGCAGATGGCCGGGGCGGTGCCGGTACCGGTAACCTCAGGTTCGCTCCTCTTAATTCTTGGCCAGATAATACCAACCTGGATAAAGCAAGAAGAATCTTGTGGCCAATAAAACAGAAATACGGTAACCGCTTGAGCTGGGCCGACTTGATAGCTTATGCCGGCACGATTGCCTACGAGTCTATGGGGCTCAAAACCTTTGGCTTTGGTTTCGGGCGGGAAGATATCTGGCATCCTGAGAAAGACATTTACTGGGGTTCGGAAAAAGAATGGCTAGCGCCCACGAATAACCCCAACAGCCGCTGGTCTGGTGAACGAGATCTAGAAAACCCGCTTGCTGCCGTAATGATGGGGTTAATTTATGTTAATCCTGAGGGGGTTGATGGCAATCCGGACCCACAAAAAACGGCGCATGATGTTCGGGTTACTTTTGCCCGTATGGCAATGAATGATGAAGAAACGGTAGCGTTGACTGCGGGTGGTCACACTGTGGGTAAAGCGCACGGTAATGGTGATGCCTCGTTGCTTGGTCCAGAGCCTGAAGCCGGTGAACTTCAAGATCAAGCGCTGGGCTGGCTAAACAAAGATAAACGCGGTGTTGGTGCTGACTCCGTGACCAGTGGCCTTGAAGGTGCCTGGACCACTAACCCTATACAATGGGACAACGGTTATTTCGAACTGCTGCTCAATCATGAGTGGGAGTTGGCAAAAAGCCCTGCCGGTGCGTGGCAATGGGAACCTGTCGACATCAAAGAAGAAGACAAGACCGTTGATACTGAGAATCCATCAGTCCGTCACAACCCAATCATGACAGACGCTGATATGGCGATGAAGGTTGACCCTGAATATCGCAAGATATCAGAACGGTTCTATAACGATCCGGCTTACTTCTCTGAAGTATTTGCCCGTGCATGGTTCAAACTAACCCACCGTGATATGGGGCCGAGGGCGCGTTATATCGGGCCGGATGTCCCTTCAGAAGATCTTATTTGGCAAGACCCAGTACCAACTGGCAGTACCGGCTATGATGTGGGCGCAGTGAAAGCTAAGATCGCATCGAGTGGCCTGTCAGTTAGCGATATGGTGTCTACGGCATGGGATAGCGCCCGTACATTCCGCGGTTCAGATAACCGGGGTGGGGCAAATGGTTCGCGCATCCGCTTAGCGCCACAGAAGGACTGGCAAGGTAATGAGCCGGAACGTTTGGCCAAGGTGCTTGGCGTGTTGGGCGGTATCGCACAGGACAGCGGAGCAAGTGTCGCTGATGTGATTGTACTGGCGGGTAATGTGGGCGTAGAACAAGCCGCTAAAGCTGCAGGCTATACAGTCGATGTGCCATTCTCTCCGGGCCGGGGCGATGCAACGGATGACATGACAGATAAGGAATCGTTCGAGGTCTTGGAGCCTTTGCATGACGGTTTCCGGAACTGGTTGAAGCAGGAATACCTCGTGACTCCCGAAGAAATGCTGCTGGATCGTACTCAATTGATGGGCTTAACTGCCGCTGAAATGACAGTGTTGGTTGGTGGTATGCGTGTAATGGGTACCAACCATGGCGGAACCCAGCACGGCGTCTTCACTGACAGAGTCGGTCAATTGACCAATGATTTCTTTGTTAATCTGACGGACATGAATTACACATGGGAGCCTGCTGGCAACAACCACTATGAGATCCGCAACCGTCAGTCAGGGGAAGTGTCATGGACAGCGACCCGGGTTGATTTGGTGTTTGGTTCAAACTCTATCTTGAGAGCATATTCAGAGTTGTATGCCCAAGATGACAACAAAGAGAAGTTCGTTAATGACTTTGTTGCTGCCTGGGCCAAGGTAATGAATGCAGACCGGTTTGATTTGAGCTAAACCAGCTAATCGCCCACGGCGATGAAATATTGAAATTAATGCTCCAACCCAAAGCCCCTGAGTCTTCAGGGGCTTTTTTGTTAAGTAGTCAATGAGTAAATATTAATGGTCAATTAGCCATTGTATCAGCCGCTTCATTGCCTTTGATTGTTGGCTAACCGGATACATCAGGTAATAGCCTTTGCCTGAAGCTACTGTATTGTTATTGGGCATGATTAGACGATGGCTGTCTAAATCGGGTTTGGCGAGGGTGACATCACCGATCGCAATACCGAATCCCTGTAGTGATGCGCTCACTGCCAAGTCGAGAGTGGCAAAGTGTTGGTTCTGGCTGGCAAATACGGCATGGGTATTCCCGGTTTTGCTCAGCCATAGTTTCCAATCGCTTCTGTCTTGTGTTGCATGGAGCCAAGTGTATTGGCTCATAGCATCAGCAGTCATTTCATTTTCATCACCAGCAATCAGGCTAGGTGAGCATAATTTTGGTGAAACCAATTCTGGAGAACACATGGGTGCGAGGATTTCCTCGAACAATAAGTTCGCCGCCAGTTCTGCCGACTGTGGTTCGTGCCCGTAGCAAATCGCAGCATTAAAAGGCTCAGTGGAAAAGTTAACGCTGTGATTAATGGCAGAGGTGAGCTCGACATCAATATCGGGATGGGCTTGCTGGAAAGCCATTAATTTGGGCAATAGCCAGGTTGTAATGCAGCTAGGCGCTTTAAGCTTTACCAGATTTTCATCGGCACTGACCTTAGCAACGGCGTGTTGAATTTGATTTACCGCTTTTTCAATTAATGGGAGAAACTCCTTACCTTTATCGGTAAGAGCCAATCCCCTGGCTTGACGATGAAACAAGGGCGTTTTCAACCTATTCTCTAACGCAATGATCTGCCTACTGATGGCCCCTTGGGTGACATTGAGTTCATCAGCCGCGCTGGTAAAGCTGAGCGTTTTCGACGTTACCAGAAAAGCAGCTAGCTCCTTGGTTGTCGGTAGGTCCTTCATTCACTGCATCCTTAAGCTATGAGTTTTTCTCATGGCTAGTATGCCGATTTATCGATTCCTTTATCAAGAAGAAACTGCATATAATGATTTTAAATTCTTAAATTGTGATTATTTATGCTTCTTTGGCCGGATCTATTGAAGCATTTTCATGAATGGAGTCATTAGATGAAGTCATTGGCCGAAAAGATTGCGCCTGATGCGATAAAAAAACTCATACCCTACCAATCTGCAAGGAGGATTGGGGGTAATGGCCATTTGTGGTTGAATGCCAATGAGTTGGAATCAAGTTGTCGGTATGAAGGGCAACAAGGTGACTACCAGCGCTATCCTGATTTTTTGCCTGATCAGCTAGCCAATGCTTATCTGGAATATTGTCAGGTTCACACCGAAACGATTGGATGTAATGCGGTTGCAGTTCGTGGAGCGGATGAGGCTATCGACTTGTTGGTAAGGACATTCTGCCAGCCGGGTGTCGATAAAATTATGGTATGTCCGCCGACTTATGCAATGTATGAGTTCTGTGCCGACTCGATTGCCGCTGAAACTATAAAGGTACCACTTTTAGCAAATTTCCAGCTGGATATGGCGGCGATCAATGCCCAGCTTGATGCCGTGAATATCTTGTTCTTGTGCTCACCCAATAACCCAACGGGTAATATTATTGCCCAGGCCGATATTATTTCTTTGCTGGAGTCTGCGAAAGACAAGGCGTTAGTTGTGGTTGACGAGGCCTACATTGAGTTTGCCCCGCAAACGACGGTGGTCGGGCTTATTAAGCAATATCCTAACTTGGTTGTGATAAGAACCCTGTCCAAAGCATTTGGCCTTGCTTCTGTCCGGTGTGGATTTTTATTAGCTGACGAGAGCGTGATGGACTTGGTGACACGCCTGATTGCCCCATATCCTATTGCAGATCCTAGCGCTGAGGTTGCTTTGGCTGCATTGACTGAGAAAGGTATCAGTCAAATGAATGCGCAAACGGATGAGCTCATTACGATAAGGGAATGGTTTGCCTGTGAACTCAAAGAGCTGGAGATTGTAGATCAAGTCTTCTGCTCATCAACAAATTTCGTGCTGGTGAAGTTTAATACTCCCACTTGCATGTATGAGTACCTGTGTAGCAAGGGGATTATTACCCGAAATCAGGTACATGAGCCAGCTTTGTCCAACTGTGTGAGGATTACCATTGGCTCTAAAGAAAGTATGCGTGAAACGCTTCTTGCCCTAAAAGAGATGGAAGCAGAGAAAATATAAAAGGAACTTATGATGAAAAAAACGATGACATTGGCTCTTGTACTCACTTCTCTTGTCTCGGGGTTAGTATCTGGCTCGGCACTTGCGGCACAAAAGCCGGTTAGACTGGCTTCGGATTTCACCTATCCACCATTTAACTACAAAGATGCGTCTGGTACGCCAGCAGGGTTTGATATTGAGATTGCCGATGCGCTATGTGCAGAAGCTAAGCTGGATTGCGAGTGGGTATCGCAGAGTTGGGATGGATTGATCCCGTCTCTACTGTCACGTAAGTCAGATGTGATCATGGCTTCCATGCGTATCACCGATGAACGTAAGCAACGTGTTCTATTTAGCGATAAGTATTACCAGACTCCAGCCCGTTTCGTGGCAGGCTCCGATGCTGGTATCACGATTAGTGAACAAGGTTTGCAAGGCAAGAGAATTGGCGTTCAGCTGGGAACTATCCACGACCGTTATGTCACCGATAAATTTGGTGATGTAGCCAATATCCGTCGCTATAACGGGCAAGATGAAGTCTACCTTGATCTCCAGAGCGGACGCCTAGATGCGGTATTTGGTAACTCAGACCAGCTGGCATTGGCGTTTTTGGAAAAAGAGCAGGGCAAAGGTTTTGAGTTTGTCGGCGAGGCGGTGACAGATCCGGCCTACATTGGTGAAGGGACTGCATTAGCGATGCGCAAGAATGACAAGGCGCTAGCAGAGAAGTTTAACCAGGCAATCGCAACGATTAGAGCCAATGGTACCTACGACAAGATTGCAGCCAAATACTTCAGTTTTGATATCTATGGCGAGTAATTGCCACTGAAATGAAGCCTTTAGGTAGAACCCTAAAAAAGAAAAATCCCCAGTTGGGGATTTTCTTTTTTTGGGGAATAGTGGTTAATGCGCAGCTGCTCGTTGGTGTTGTATCCACTTAGGCCCGAAGGTGTTGATGATAGTTGCGAGCACGATGAGGCTGATCCCTATAACTTTGTTAGTCTCAAGGGTTTCATTAAAAAAGCTGACTTGCCAAACAAGGGCAAACAATAGATTGGTGAAAATTAAAGGAGCTAACTGAGATCCTGTCGAGACCAATTTATAGGCTTTTGCGCGGAACATTTGGGTGCTGACTATGCTTATTGCCAGTGTGATGAGTAGTACCAATAGCATATTGGTATCGAAAGGATTTGAGGCAATGAGCAAACTGTCATTGGTGACAACTCGCATCGTTGCAACAGGTAATAGGATGATGGCAGCCAGCATAAAACACCAACCGTTCAAAGCTGCTGGTGGCAGATCAGATTTAGCGCCTTTGAATAGGGTAACTTGTGACAGAGCATTGAATCCGCCCGCAGCTAAACCAATGAGTAGTTCCGGTTTTAGCTCCATGCCAGTTGGGTTCCCGGCCTGAAGTAGTACGCCACAAAATGTCATGGCAAGGCAGGCAAGAGTGATGCCTTGAATCGGTGTGCGGTACATCAATTTTTCTAACACTGGAATAAACAGTGGCCCAGTGCTGAAAAGCACCACGCTTTCTACCAGAGTTAGCTCGTTTAATGCGGCAAGAAAACACAACTGACTACCGACAACGCACAGGGCGCGGATGATAATAGGCCGACTGTTGTGTTTATTCGGTATCACCCAGCCTGAACTTTTTAGCATTAACAACATAATGCTAGCAGGGAGAAAGAACCTCAGAAAACCGAGCACTTCGGTGCTGAAACTCTCAGTCAGTAATTTTCCCATAAGGCCATTGAACGACAGGCTGAAAGTGGAGATAAGCATAAAAAGTACGGGCCTGAGGTCTGTCGGCATGAATGTGAACTCCTATTTGGTGAAGGCATGTATTTACAGTGATATTTACTGTGTTTGCTTTGAATTACTCTGAATGTCTTTGACGATGAAGAAGGCAGTAGAGTTTTGTATGGTTTGATTCTAGGCTGCTTGTCTCGAGGAAAAAAGCGAGTAATACTGACTAAAACTGTTAGAAAAACTTACATATGAGAAAGCTGGTTCCCCTCAAGTCAATTTATGCTTTTGTTGCCGTCGCAGAAACTGGCAGCATGACAGATGCCGCCGAGGTACTAAGCGTAAGCCATTCGGCTGTCAGCCAAGCGATTAAGGCGCTGGAATCCCAGCTTGATGTCAGTTTGTTCCGAAGGGTGGGGAGAAGGGTTGAACTGAATCCCATTGGCCGTAAGTACTACCGCAAGGTGGCCCCAGCCTTGGCACAAATCGTTGAGGCCAGTGAGGCGGTTGCGCGTAAGAAGCCAAGCAATCGGATTACACTGAATATGGTCAATTCTCTAGCATTGCACTGGTGGATCCCCCGTGTTCCTGACTTCAACGAATACGCTCCCCATATCGATATCCGTATTTCTAATATCGTCCACGCCTTTGATTTGGAAAAAGAAGGGGTTGATGTGGCGTTGCTACATGGTAAAACCGATGAGTGGCAGGATTATTATTGTGAAAAGCTCGGTGACGATGAGCTTATCATGGTGTGCAGCCCGTATTTGCTGGAAGGGAACCAACAGGCAACACCGCAACAACTTTTGGCAAAATATCCGTCGATTTTTGCAACCAACCCCCGGCGCCAAAACGACTGGCAAGTATGGTGCGACCATCACCAGCTAGCAGTACCCAGCCAACAGAAAAACTTAAGCTTTACTGCTTCAGTGCAAGCCGTGCAGGCAACGATAAGAAGGTTAGGGGTACTTATTACCCACAAGCAGTTTGTCCGAGATGATATTAAGCACAATATGTTGGTACAGGTTGGAGAACCGGTCTTGAATCCATACCATGAGTTTTATTTCGTTTGTTTGCCGGAAAAGTTGAAGGAAGAGAGCGTGTTAGCTTTGCGAAACTGGTTTCGAGCCCAGTTTAGTGCCGACTAGTGGGTAAAGCAGGGTTAGAGGCTATAGGGTATGGGCGTTGCGACTGTTTGAATTGCATAATATTCCTTCATTAAAGAAAAAAATTCTCTCTAGATTGGTTTTAGTAGAATAGATTGAAAATAATTTCTCCTCGTTGCTGTGTATATTTCTATTCAAGATTTAAGGGCTTAACGGTGATGGTAAAGAAATTACTCATAAGCTCGACACCGCAAACAAGGAAATCAACAATGACTCAAACAATCAATACTGTAAATGCCCCTGCAGCCGTTGGCCCATATGTTCAAGGTAAGCATTTCGGCAATATGCTAATCACATCAGGTCAGCTTCCGTTGAACCCAGAGACCAACACTATGCCGGAAGATGTGGCAGAGCAGGCAAAGCAGTCACTAGCTAATGTAGAAGCGATTGTGAACGAAGCCGGCATGACAAAAGCGGATATCGTAAAGGCGACCGTATTCGTTAAAGATTTGAATGACTTTGCGACAGTGAATGAAGTTTACGCGGCATTCTTTGGTGATAATTGTCCGGCGCGAAGCTGTGTTGAAGTTGCTCGCCTGCCGCTTGATGCCAAGGTTGAAATTGAAGTGATTGCGGTTAAAGGCTAATTCAAGCTTCACTCTATTTTTAATGAACGCCTACCTTTGGTAGGCGTTTTTCGTTGGGGGTAACTGTGCAGATCTTTTTGGAGGCTATATTGAGATTCTATTGGTGGGTTCAATGAGTGAGATGGATTGTGAATGGATCCCTAGTTATCAATAACTCTGGGTTTTATTACTTTGGGAACTTTCCCAATGCCCTGTTCAGAGTGTGATCTACACGAGTTTTTGGCAACGTAAACCAGCGTAAAAGCAGCAATAGTGTTGGTGGTAGGGAATAATAATGGCTTCTTTTTTACCGGCGTTGCCGGGTTGATAAGGTGCAGATCCAACATGGCTTTAACTGAAAAACAGAAGATGATTACCGGTGAAATGTATCAAGCTTGGGATGAAGAGCTTGTTGCTGACCGCCAAAAAGCAAAGAAGCTTTGCTTTGCGTTGAACCAAACATGTCCTACTGATAAAGATGCCCGTCAGGCATTAATTAATGAATTATTGGCCAAAGAGACCGATGCATGGATCGAGTCTCCGTTTAACTGTGATTATGGTTACAACTTAAAGGTTGGAAAGGGCTTTTATGCTAACCACGGGTGTACGATCCTTGACTGCGCGCCAATCAATATTGGTGATAACTGCCTATTGGCACCGGGCGTAGTCATTGCAACTGCAGGCCATCCGCTAGACCCAGTCGAGCGCGCTTCGGGTGAAGAGTTTGCCAAGGAAATTACTATTGGCAACGATGTGTGGTTTGGTGCCAATGTGACAGTTTGCCCTGGAGTAACCATTGGCGATAACGTGGTAGTCGGTGCGGGAAGTGTGGTAACGAAAGATTTGCCTGCCAATACGGTATGTGTAGGTTCGCCAGCAAAACCAATCCGTACCCTAAAGATTGAAGACAAGAAATCAGCACTGATTGAGTCTTGATAACCTTGAATAGGTTCTGCTGTCTAATTGATATCGCTAAGTACCGATTTAGTACATAAGCTCGATAATTGGGCAGTGGAGCCATTCAGATACACCAACGGCAAGCGTTGGGAAGGTAATTAGCATCCCTGCAACTGACAAAACAAGCTTCTGAGTGTTCATACTCGTTCCCTAAGAAAGTATTCATTAACTTATTAATTGTAATAAATCGACGTAAAAAGTCCTGCACTTTGACAATGATTTACTTTCGGAAGCATTCCTCTATATGCAACCTCCTGTCTGCTTGAGCTATTTCAGTAGCCTGTATCAAGCTAATAAGTACCACCAAACTAGGACTTTTCTTACCCTTGAGTAAGTTGTCTCATTTTTGAGGCAGTGTATGGTTTTTGAGGCATGGCCCGACAACTACACTTTGCGACACGAACCAGTTGTTGGTGTGGGAGGGGGTATGAGTAGACACTTGATTTGGTTATTGCTGTTGGTTGTTACCTCATTAGTCGGTTGCCATGATGAAGAAATGACATTTGAAGTCACGCTGTCTGGCGCTCAGGAAGTGCCGCCGGTGAAGACTGAAGCGGTGGCTTCTGGAACAGTGACATTATTGATTGAAAAGAGTCACGATGATGATTTTGTCAATGTGACAATTAATGAAGTATCGGCGGGTGATCAGCTTAATAAAAGCGAGGACGAAGATACTCCCTATAAAGATGATGACGACGATGATGGGACTGATGAAGAAGAACGCTTTCTATTATCGGCAAACATTGACGTCAGTGGTGTCGAGAATGTGGTTGCCGCTCATATCCACCAAGGAACAATTGGAGAGAATGGCCCTGTCGCGTTCGCGTTTGTTGATAATGGTGATGGCACCATGTCAGTAGAGGAAATTGAGATCACCGCAGAGCAAGCCGATATGCTGCAAAATGATGAGTGGTATATCAATGTTCATACTCAGCAAACCCCATCAGGTGAAGTAAGAGGCCAGATTGTTGGTGGTGACACTGAAATATTGGCTTTTGTACTGAGTGGTCGCCAAGAAGTACCAGCTATAGAGTCTGATGCTACGGGTAATGGTTATGCAACGGTAAATACCGAAACTAACGCAGTGAACTTGAAAGTAGTAACGACAGGTGTAGAAGATGCCGTTGCCGCTCACATTCACGAAGGGGAAGTCGGTGAGAATGGCGGTGTGGTGGTCTTCCTAGAACAAAGCACCGATGATCCGAATGTGTGGCAGACACCGGATGGCGCGATGCTTGAAGACGATGTGATCGATCAATTGCTCGAGGGTGGTCACTATGTAAATGTCCACACGCCTGATGTACCTAGCGGGGAATTGAGGGGGCAGATACTTCCTGCAACAGTAACGCTGTTTGCCTTTGAGTTGGATGGTGAACAAGAAGTGCCTCCGGTCGAAACAGATGGCTCTGGCGATGGTTATGTTTGGTTTGATTCACAAACTAACTTGCTCTCAGTACTGATCTACACAACTGACTTAGATGATGCCGTGGCGGCACATGTGCACGAAGGTGAAGCCAGTACTAATGGTGGAGTCATTGTAGAACTGGAACAAGATGGAGCTTCAACTTGGCGGAGTCCTGGAGAGGTAGAGATTGACGATGAAACCGCAGAGAGATTACTGTCAGCCGGGCATTATCTAAATGTGCATACACCAGATGTGCCAAGTGGTGAAGTTCGAGGGCAGATAGAGTAGCGGTCACTGCCGAATTATGATTTATCATACTGAGAATAAAACAAAGGAGCTAGAAAGCTCCTTTGTTTTATGGATAGAGGTAAAGAAAGCGTTATTTCTTCTTGGTCAGAATAAACTGCTCGTCGCTGCTGACCACGATATTGTGCTTAAGGAAGTTCTTGCCAAGAATCATGCTGTATTCAAACCGGCTTCTATCACGTAAGTTGACCGCAATTTCTTTTTCCATCCCGTCAAAATTGACAGTCATATTTACCACATAACGTGTGCTTGGTTTTTCTCCGGCACGGGCCTTGATACGCATGGTTTTTACGATTTCTCGGGTATAGGTTTTTTCGTCTCCCTGATGGTTACCATAAGAGAAGGTGACCATCTTCTTGCCGTTGTCTTCAAATGTCTTGATGTCGGTGGCATGCATCGAGCTGACATCGGCGCCGGTATCTAGCTTGACTGGGAAGTGCATGTTATCCATGGTCAGTTGCTCGATGTAGCCGGCTTGTTTGGGTGCCTGTTTTTCAAGCAACTGTGTCGTACGGGTATTGATAAGCAGGGCTCCTGGAACTAAATCCGGGCTGATTTCTAATTGGCTGTACGGGCTATCGTCCTGCTCGCGAGTTTCAAGGGCTATGTCACGAAGTAGCAGTGAGGATGGCAACGAAATCTCGGTACCGACGATCGGTCTAACCTGATCACCAACACGGATCTTTCTCTTTAGTGGCCTGTCGAGACGGTGGGTATCACCATTGGCATCTTTGACGGTGTACTGGATCATCCTGCCGTATTCTGTTCGCTGTTCGTCGATCTGCGATACTTTCAGCAGGGGCGTTTTGATGATACCAGAAGGTCCAGCTTTGACCCTGACGCCATCGATTTTGACGGTTTCCTCACCACTGATCATCAAGATGGAATCATCTTTTGCCATCGTAGAGATAGGCGCCAACTCTGATTTCCCCAAGTAACTCTCACCAAGGTTGACGACAAAGTACTGGTTGAGTGCTTCGGTTCCCAGCCGCAGTTGGCTTTGGTTTCGTGAGCGGTCTTTGAGGTACACCTGAATGAACTGCTCTGAGTTACCTAACTTAACGGGTACGTAAACCATTGGCCTTTGGGCATTGCTAAAGCGAAGCATACGACTTAATGGTTTGGTCATTGTCTTGCGGGATTTGTCTTCGCCTACCAAAGTGAAGGTCACACGCTTATTGTCTTCGTCGACCTTGATATCAAGTGCATGAAGAATGCTGTAACGGCTATCGAAGGAGGTGCTCACTTCTAAGCGGACATCGCCAATTGCTGCTTTTTCTTTGCGGCCAATGATGTGTGCGTCAGGTTGCGCCTGAAGGTAATCAAAACCGGCATCGACCCAGGCTGTATTTCGAAGGAAGGTCTTGCCGATCAGAATAGGATAAGAGAACCTTTCCCTGTTGGTGAGGTTAACTTCGGTGCGGACTGTTTGGCCTGCGATGGTAAGGTCGAGCTCAACAACTGGACGGGCGAGGTGACCATCACCCCGGCTTTTGATCATCGCCAGTCTAAATAGTGGTTTCTCAAGGTGGATCAGCTCCCCGGTATATGGGTGCCTGATATCAAATTTCACCATGATATTGGTTTTGTCTTTCCTATCACGGAGCTGTGTACTGCCAAGGGCATCGTACTCGACGGCGATAGCATTAAGCAGGTCATCACCCTCTAAACCTTCGAAGGCCGGTTCATCGGTGTTAATGACAATGTTTTCGGCATGGATAGAAGTTGAATCAGCTCCGGTGTCAATTTTGGCTGGAATACCTATGTTATCGAGTGAATCAATAGCAGGAAAATAAACGAGTTCAGTGCGGCCTAAGACGACTTTATCGTCAATTTGGCTGCGGCTTTCGATAATGCTTTCATACTGGGTGTTTTGCGCCATGGCGGGTGAGGCGGCAAAGGCTGCCAAGCACAAGGTGGTCAACAGTCGTAGGGAAGTCATAAGTTTCCTGTATCAATTCAGCGAAGGGGATGTCATCGGGTTAAGTGTACTGTTTAAAGGTAGCGTGAATGTGGCTTATTGGCTGTAATTCAGCAGAGATTCAGTAAATCTGACAGAACTCTTGCAAAACTTAGCTGGAAATTTTGTTTTCGCTGTAAACCTTTATACAACAGTGAGTTGGTTAATGAGCGTTGACTTCTTCACTGGATTTGCAGTTGTAAAGTTTTGCTTTGCCCGTGTATGATTGCAGCCTGTGCATTATGGTTTTGTGTTGTCATCATAATGATGATGTTTTGGTGGTTGTATGGGTTTACGTTTTAACAAGAGAATTAAGATTGCTCCCGGTGTCAAAGTAAATATTGGCTTGGGTGGTGTAAGTGCCACTTTGGGGGGACGAGGGGCGTCGGTCAATATTGGCAAGCGTGGCGTCTATGCCAATGCCGGATTACCTGGTTCTGGGCTGTCCTACCGAACAAAGATTGGGGGCAACGCCGCCAGAAGAAACCAGCAGCGCCAGGAAAAACAATTAGTTCGCCAGCAGGCCCAGCAAGCACGATTGGCAGCGTTGTCGAAAGTAGAAATAAGCCTCGACAAAGAAAATGGCACTGTTGTACTTACTGACATAAACGGTACCCCGATCGAGGGGCGCGATAAGACACTTGTTTGGCAACATAAAGGCGAGACTATCACAGAGTGGTTGCGGGAGCAGGCTGAGGAAATCAACGGGGATGCTGAATTACTTGAAGATATTTACCTTGATATGCCAGAGTCGTTTGATGAGCCCGTCTACACTATACAACCTTATGAGACCCCGAAACCGGTAGCCCCGGCCAAGCCTGAGCCAGTGGATAAGCCAGAAAAAGGGATACCGCCATCCATTGGCTTTTTCGCAAGGTGGTTTGAAAGCAAGAGAAAGCAGCACCAAAGTCAGTTGAGTGAATTCGAGCAATCCTACACCTTGGCAATCAAGCACTGGGAGCAACAGGTTCAAGACAGTGAAAACGCATACCTGAGTGCGAATCAACAGTGGGAAGAGCAATGTGCCTTATGGGCAGAGGCTAAACTAGCCCATGAGCAAACTGAACAAGCTAACAGTGACAATTTTGCCCGCACAATCCGAACGGATGTGAAAGTCATGGAGTCATTGTTGGAAAATGCGTTTAGTGACTTGGAATGGCCAAGAGAAACCTTAGTCGACTTTCAGGTGGAGCATGACGGTCAGACGATTTGGGTCGATGTCGATCTCCCTGAAATTGAGGATTTTCCTGCTAAGGTTGCAGCGTTATCAGCAAATGGCCGGAAATTGAACATTAAAAACAAACTCAAGAAGCAGCTACAACTTGAGTATGTAAAGCATATCCATGGTATCGCATTGCGCTTGGCGGGCTATTCGCTAGCGACATTACCCTCAGCAGGGGAAGTCGTTGTCTCAGGCTATTCTCAGCGGTTAAATCGTCAGACAGGGCATATTGTTGATGATTACCTATACAGCATAAAGTTTACCCGTTCAGGTATCGAGCAACTTAACTTTGATGACTTGGAAAGTGTCGATCCGGCCGCAGCCATTGAGTTGTTTGAGCATCGCCGGAATATGACAGTTACAGGCATCCTAAAAGCCATAGCACCTTTTGAGTTATCAACTGCGCTTGCCTAAGGGCATTAAGTTAAGACGGAAAGGGGAGCAATGTGCCGAAGCAGATAGATTGCTCCGGCATTTTTATGGGGATTTTGGGCAGAAATCTGAGTTACTGTTTAGGCAGGTTGGAAATGTCTTCTGCCATTTCCATCAGCTTATCCAAAATACGTTCACCATCGGCGCGAAGGCCGTTGTGCTCATACTCATTGGTGATCCAGGCTTTGCTGTTAGGAATGCCTTTCAAGGTTTCCAGTGAATACTGCATTTCTACATACATGTCTTCGGCATAGACCGCACAAGCAACGGGTACGGTGTTGTTCGCCAGCGCTTGAATGTCATATAAATCTGCCCAATCTGTGCGTTCGGCAAGTAGGTTGGCAACTTCTTGCAATGGCTTGAGGCACTCAAATTGCTCAAACATCCATGGGTAGACCATTTCGCCAGTAAACTGGAAAGTATTCCCTTTCTGGTAGTTAAACTGCGGGAAGCTATCGCGAACCCGGTGGGCAGACCATTTTGATGCTGAGTGTTGGCAATAGATAGACTCGTGCAAAATCGCATAGATAGGGTTGGTCTGGTAGCTTTGCTCTGCCAGCATGGCATTGAGGAAAGCGTAGCTTAGGGTCTCTTGGCCGTTTGTCTCGACAAAGGCATCCTCAAGTAGGTAATACATAGGCACATTGGCACCGCTACGGCCAAGGTTGATGCCTATCATCTGGAACTGCTCAACCGTGAAGCTCTGCCCGTTAGGCAAGCGAACATCATTGTCCAAGAGGTAATCAGCAATTTTCTGGCATTGGGCCTGTGCAGAAGGGAACTGGGCAAAGAAGGCGTTATTCTTGTCCTGTACCCGCTGATAAGTGGCTTGGTATACCTCGTCGGCATGACGAGACAGTGAAGGTACCCCACCGGTAATATACGCCCGGCTGAGGCTCTGCGGGAAGAAAGATAGGTAAGTCAGCGAGCAGAAGCCACCAAAGCTTTGACCCAGCGTTGCCCATTGTTTGACCCCAAGTTTTTCCCTGATGGTTTCAGCATCACGGACAATATTGTCTGCGCGGAAATGGCTCAAATACTCAGCTTGTTCAGGCGCAGATAAATGGGCCAGCGTCTGATGGCTGATCACTGTGCTGTTACCTGTTCCACGCTGATCCAGCAATAACACGCGGTATTGCTGCAATGCACGCTTCAGCCACCCGGAACGACTGTCTGGGCGAGGCGATGGGAAACCAGGGCCACCTTGGAAATAGACCAACCAAGGAAGATCATCTTTTTGTCGGTTAAGGTCGACCATTTCACGGGCGAACACCGAGATGGTTTGTGCTTGAGGTTGGTTGTAATCCAATGGGACTTCGAAAGTATGCTGACGGTAAAGCAAATCACCGTCGATAAATGAGGTTTGCACAGGTAGCTCCTTTACTAGCGAAAACAGACTGATATCGCAAAAGGGTATCCTACCACCAATTCTAATTTCTTTTCATTCTCATCTTACTCATGCAGCTTCTCCCCTCAATGATTGTCCTTGCAGTAAGGTGGAGACTAGGGTTCTGTTTTTGGGCGGAGAATTTGCTCAAACAGCCGGGGTTGGTCGAAATGACGGATGCCGATAAAGGCAATGGCATGATGGCCTAACTGCCGCATGGCTCCCGCAGATGGAATGCCAAAAGGCCAAAGATAGGTACTCTCTAGACGTTCACTACCCGCAAGCATTCCTCTTTGGTCGAAAAGGCTTATTGTGTGTTGTTGGTGGGAGGGAAGTTGGCGCAGTTGATCATAGTGGTGACCGACTAGCGATTGGACTTTATTGGCGTTAGGTAAATCCTTCTTTGCCAGCCACCCAACTTGCTTAATCATATGCTCGCCATGGGATAGGGTGACAGACCATGTTGGCGAATCGAAAGGGGCTGGTCGATTAAACAGTAACGGACTTTCGGTATCGGGTTTGGCATTTTCGAACACGAACTTGTCAGAGAAGTTAAACACCATATGGTAGCAGCCGCAGTGGTGGATAGAGTCGAGTAACATAGGCCGGCCTTGGTGATCGAGTGTAAGCCGAAGCAATACCCCGTCAAATTTACCCGCATAGGGGTCAAAAGATGATGTTGGTGTGCGGTTGGCAAACCATAGGCTGTAGTTCAGTTGTAGGTAGATTTTGCCGTAAAGCTGGGTATAGCTGTGGTGTAGGTAGATGGCCGGTTGCGAGGTATCGACAGTTGGTTTATGTTGGCTATCCACATAGTTTACTGTCCCCGGAATATCATCTGCCGAGGCGGTTTCTATGTTAATTAATGGCGAATAATACTGGTAGAGCTGTGAAATTGTCGTCTTGCTTAACTGGGGCCAATGGATGGTAGATGCATCTAATGCATCACTAAACCAACTCGCAATTAGCTCTCGGTTGATATGAGCTTGGCCGCCTTTGTGTAGAGAAGCCGCAATGCCTGAATCTGAAATGGTTTCAGTGAGCTGATATTGAACAATGTCTTTAGTTGGTGTGTGGAACCCCAGCAAAATCCGCTTTTTCTCTTTATCAATAGAAGACTGGGCGATTTGGCTGCTGATTGGGTAGAGCCCAAATACACGCAGCCAAGGTTCGTAACTGTCTGGAATCGAGACTGTTTGCTGCCTCAGTTCGGCCCATACCTTTTCGTTATGCTTGGCCTCTTTGACCATTTTTTCCGCACAGGTATCAAGTGCAGCGAGATCGTAAGGGTTAACAATAAGGTTGTGGTATTCGGCTTGGCGCTGCTGGGTAGCGAGTTGGGCCGTATAGTTGAGCCATTGCTCACGGTCTTGCTGCGAGGATAAACGGCTAAGTTGCGACTGGCTGAAACGATCAAAGGCAAGATAGGGAAAAGCGGTTAAGTTAACCACCTGAGCATCAGTGACTTTCTGGCGGTTGACCTCTTGCTTGAACATCGCCAATTGGCTTAAGCAGCCTTGCAGATCTTGGGAATAAAGATGTGGCTGAGAAGAAGCACATGCACCCAAGAGGGCTATCAATGTGGCAAGTAAGAAAAAGCGCATAACCACCTAAATGTATAACACATTGAAAGTATTAAATTATAGATGCTTATGGCATTGGTGTTAAAAAAAGCAGGAGCTAGTTGCCCCTGCTTTTAAAATAATACCGAGAGTAATTAGCCTAATTGCTTGATGACGTAATCCAGTGCGCCGGTAATAGCGGCAACTTGCGCCTCATTACACTGCTCTGGGGTCGCACGGTCACTATCTGGGTAAACCTCTGTGGTCGTACCGTAAGTACAATCTGTAATGCCGTTACATAGGCTCAGTTTTTTCAACGGGTAGTTGATCACACCTTCTTGCTGTACTGGGCTACCGATGATATTGCCATCAGCGTCAGGTGGGGCAATATGGGTCACCTTGCGAACAGAGTCGATGATCGCTTTTTGGAAGTCTGGCTGAGGGTTTTCGGTATCACCAACGGTGTAGAAACCATCTGGCACACCGTCTTCAATGTAAAGCTTACCGTCACGGGCTTCACGGGCTGGGCGGAATTCTAGTTCATCGGTATCGGTTGTTTCATGCAGGTCGATATGAACCAGCACTTCGCCTTCTAGTTCACCAACCATCTTCATAAGATTGGCCGCTTCTTCAGAAGGGCTGTCGGCATAGAATGCGCGGTTTGGGTCAACCGTGTTAGGGTTCCAGCGGTTGATCACTTCGTAGCCCCACGGGCTGACGCAAGGTGCAATGACAATGTTGAAACGATCACTGTATTTAGCCGCCTCGGTTTGGGCAAATTTCAGGGCACCGTGCACGCCACTGGTTTCGTAACCGTGCACACCACCGGTCACCAGAACAACGGGTTTGCTGCTATCCCAATTGCGGGTTTTGATGGCAAACAAAGGGTATTTATCGGCATCGTAGCTAAGCGCGCCATATTGGTGGAGGTCAAAGTCAGATTCTAGCGCTGTGATTTTAGATACGACTTCTTCTTGATAAGAGCGCTTAATGGTGGTTTGTGCTAGCCACTGTGCCTTTTCTTCGTCGCCCCATGGCTTGCCCGGTGTCCCGATTGGGTAGTTATGTTCGCGTTTCATTCGATTGTCTTTTGTTGTGTGTGTTTGTCTTTGTTCAAACAGAATAATTGACTGTGTAACCAGACGCAATCGTATTGATATCCGTAATATGTCTCTGTGGTTGCTATTTTGTGAATGGATGTAACGGATTGCTTAGTTACTTAGTCACAAAATGTCACTAGTGTCTGAAAACACGATCAAGCTAACTTCAAACTATTCCCGTAAGTCATTATGCTGGTTGCTAAACTGATGCCCTTTAGAGGAATACTGCGTGAAGCTACATGATCCCCAACTACTGAAACAGGCCTGCTATGTGGCAGGTAACTGGGTGACTGCGATAGATGATGCCTATACCCCAGTGACTAACCCATCAACGGGCGAATTGATTGCAACAGTACCGAGCCTTGGCCGTGATGAGACACTTTCAGCTATTCATGCAGCCGAAAAGACTCAGGGTGAGTGGGCAACACGAACAGCGAAAGAGCGGGCAACAGTCTTGCGCCGTTGGTATGAATTGATTGTCGACAATACCGAAGATCTAGCGGCCATCCTGACGCTAGAGCAGGGTAAGCCATTGGCGGAAGCAAAGGGTGAGATTACCTATGCTGCCAGTTTTGTCGAATGGTATGCCGAAGAAGCTAAACGCGCTTACGGGGAAATGATCCCGAGCCATAAGCCAGATGCCCGTATACTGGTATCCAAACAACCTATTGGCGTTGTTGGTGCAATTACGCCATGGAACTTCCCTGCGGCAATGATCACCCGAAAATGTGGCCCTGCATTCGCAGCAGGGTGCGCGGTTGTGCTGAAACCCGCGCCAGATACGCCGTTAACTGCTTTGGCATTGGCTGAGTTAGCTGACAGGGCAGGGATCCCTGCAGGGTTATTTAG
This sequence comes from Photobacterium rosenbergii, assembly GCF_003026455.1. Classification (GTDB taxonomy): domain Bacteria; phylum Pseudomonadota; class Gammaproteobacteria; order Enterobacterales; family Vibrionaceae; genus Photobacterium; species Photobacterium rosenbergii. The sequence goes on along the minus strand of NZ_PYMB01000001.1, from coordinate 1,198,585 downwards.
TGTGGTTACCGGTGATGCCGCGGCAATTGGTGGTACTTTGACCGAAAGCCCTGTGGTGAAGAAAATTTCATTCACGGGCTCTACCGGTGTCGGAAAGTTATTGATGGCGCAATCGGCTAGCACAGTGAAAAAAATGGCTCTAGAGCTCGGGGGCAATGCACCGTTTATTGTCTGTGATGATGCAGACCTAAATAAAGCCATCGACGGGGTGATGGTGGCTAAGTTCCGTAATGCCGGGCAGACCTGTATTTGTGCTAACCGTATCTATGTTCACGACAGCGTGTATGACGCCTTTACGGCGAAATTGGTCGAGAGAGTCAAAGCGCTGAAAGTAGCTGATGGGTTTGAGGAAGGGGCTAATTTAGGGCCACTTATCAATGCTGCTGCCGTTGCCAAAGTGCAGAGCCATATTGATGATGCGTTGGCGAAAGGTGCAATCCTTGCGTACGGTGAGACCCAGCCAGAAGGTACTTATTTCTTCCCGCCTCAGGTATTGACCGAAATGAACGACGATATGTTGATTGCTAGCGACGAAACATTCGGTCCGGTCGCCGCCTTATTCCGTTTCTATGATGACGATGAGGTGATCCGCCGTGCAAACCATATTAGCTCTGGCCTTGCCTCTTACGCTTATACGCAATCCCTGTCTCGAGCTTTCAAATTCAGCGAGTCTTTGGAATACGGTATGGTCGGGATCAACGAAGGATTGATTTCAACCGAAGTGGCTCCTTTTGGTGGGGTTAAGGAATCAGGTCTAGGCCGTGAAGGTGCAAGGCAAGGATTGGAAGATTTTCTTGAAACCAAATATACCTTAATGGGCGGCTTGTAATCGCCTTTACCCGTTTTAGGTGTTTAACAATCCAAGAGAATTTCTTAAACTTGCATGCATGAAGAAACAATACTCTCCTGCTTGCAAGAAAGTAGAAATGGATAATAAGGCTCAGCCTGAGGAATAACCAATGACTAAAGCAAAAATCGGCATCGTGACTGTCAGCGACCGCGCAAGTGCAGGTGTATACGAAGACATCTCTGGGCAGGCGATTATCGATACGTTGAACGATTACCTGACCTCTGAGTGGGAGCCAGTATACGAAGTCATTCCTGACGAACAGGATGTGATTGAAGCGACACTGATCAAGATGGCTGATGAGCAAGACTGTAGCCTGATTGTAACGACGGGCGGTACAGGTCCAGCCAAGCGTGATGTAACTCCTGAAGCCACTGAAGCCGTTTGTGACCGTATGATGCCAGGTTTTGGTGAACTGATGCGTGCTGAGTCGTTGAAGTTTGTACCGACAGCGATTTTGTCGCGCCAGACAGCCGGCCTGCGTGGTGATAGCTTGATTGTTAACCTGCCGGGTAAGCCTAAGTCGATCCGCGAATGTCTGGATGCCGTTTTCCCGGCGATTCCTTACTGTATCGATTTGATGGAAGGCCCTTATCTTGAGTGTAACGAAGAGGTGATGAAGCCTTTCCGCCCTAAAAAGAAGTAATCATTCGCTTAACTCAAGATTAAGGGAATAGTGGGATAAAAGGCTGAGCGTGGTGCTTGGCCTTTCTTTTATCTGCTTGGGCTAGGCTTATAACACACTTGGTATATAACCTAGCGAGGAGGGACGATTGTGAAGTTACGTTCATTAGTCGTTGCCATAGCAATGGCGACAACAGTTATGGCAACAACAGCTCCGGTTTATGCTGGCTGGGATGAAATCAAAGATGCAGCTTCAAAACTTGGTGAAGAAGTTGGCAAAGGATCGAAAGAGGCGTGGGATTCCGTGTCGGATTTCTCTAAGGAAACATGGGATTCGGTTTCCGAATGGGGCGAGGATGCCTACAATACCGCCGGTGAATGGACTGACGCCTCGATTGAAAAGAGTAAGGAGTGGCTCGATGTAGCCGATGCCAAGCTGGATGAAATGCTGGAGCCAGAAACCCCTGAGGAAGCCCGCCTAGCGTTAAACACTATGGCAGATACTGCACTGGTCCGTTTATTCAATGAGCAGCCGTCAGCCAAATTGCTATTTGATAGTGCCTATGGCTATGCCGTTTTTGATTCTCGCAAGTTTTCGTTGATGCTCCATACCAATCAAGGGGCAGGGGTTGCGGTTAACCGTAAAACAGACGAACACACTTATATGAAAATGTTTGGCGCGGGGCTTGCGGTTGGCCTTGGTGGTAAGTTCTATCAGCAGATCATCTTTTTTGAAGATCAAAAGACCTTTGATGGCTTTGTTACCGATGGCTGGGAAGCTACGTCAGAAATGGGCGTGGTGGCCGGTACCGATAGCGCTGAGTTAACCGCCAAATACAATGGCGGAATGGCGATTTACCAGATTGGTGAAAAAGGCTTATTGCTAGACGCCAACATTTCAGGTTCTAAATACTGGATTGATACAGATTTAACCCAGTAGCAAGGTTATTCTCCTAGTTAGCGTTAATATGCTTACTAAACCTTCCTCATATGCCCAAGCACCCAATAGTTGCTTGGGTATATTTTTCGCTTCTATGTATGTAAATGCAGTAGTCAAAGTAACCAATACTGTGTTTTTTGGAAGCTTGTTCATAAAAATATCAATAACGCCTGATATTTTCACTTTCCTACGTTATGTTGACAATGATTCATCGTAATCACGTTAGCATAAAACGAATAGAACTAAAGACTAGGCTAGACATGGACATCAAACGTACTTGGGGTTTCCTTTCGCTACTGATCGGTAGTGTTTCTTTGATATTTGGGTTTGTCACTATTGGCGGTATGATCGGCCAAACGCAGGTGGTCTCTGATATGAGCACCTTTATTAGCGCTGGAGGGGGCGATTATCTTCACTCTTTCAGCCCGACACATGCTGCCAGTGAAGTGAAGCACAAATACCAACTACTGCTAAGCAGCGGTATTGTGATGATGGCTATTGGCGGCTTTATGATGCGCGGTCAGTGGCAACGCTACTAAGCGGAAGGCCTTAAGTTTAACTACACTACTTTCAATACCATCTAAGACTCCTAAAGGTAGGTGACCTACCTTTTCTGTGGAGGACGAGTAATGAAAGGCTTTATTAGTGGGTTACCTAAGGTAGAACTCCATCTTCACCTTGAAGGGACGCTTGAGCCAGAGTTAATGTTTGCTCTGGCCCAGCGTAACAACGTCACACTTTCCCATTCATCCATTGAGTCGTTAAAAGCGGCTTATCAATTTCGCGATCTCCAAGCATTTCTGAACCTCTATTATCAAGGGGCCTTGGTATTACGTACCGAGCAGGACTTTTATGATCTGACTTACGCTTATCTTGAGCGTTGTAAGCAAGAGCATATTGTTCATACTGAAGTGTTTTTCGACCCTCAAATCCATACTCGGGCAGGCGTGTCTTTTGATACGGTCGCCTCAGGCATAATACGAGCCTTGCGGGATGGAGAATCCAATTTGGGTATCTCATCGGGTTTGATCATGTGTTTTTTACGGGATTTGCCTGAAGATGACGCCATAGAGACACTTAAGCAGGCCATTGCTTATAAAGACGATATTGTTGCTGTGGGTCTAGATTCATCAGAGCAGGGCAACCCGCCAGAGAAGTTTGAGCGTGTTTTTGCGATGGCAAGAAACACAGGATTCAAAACCGTTGCCCATGCAGGAGAAGAAGGCCCTGCCGATTATATTTGGGGAGCCATTGAAGCACTCAAGGTGGACCGAATTGATCACGGTGTGCGTTGCTTAGATGATCCAAAGCTGGTGGCGTATTTGGTAGAGAAGCAACTCCCTCTGACGGTATGCCCGTTATCCAATGTGAAGCTCAAAGTTTTCAATGATATATCAGAGCACAACATTGTTGAGCTGTTTAAACAGGGGGTACAAGTAACGATTAATTCTGATGATCCCGCTTATTTTGGTGGTTATCTAAATGACAATTATTTGGCCGTTGCACAGGCCTTTAACCTGTCAAAGCAGGATGTTGCGCTGTTGAGTGATAATGCTATTGAGGCAAGTTTTTTGAGTGAAGAGAAGAAGCAGTTGCTGCAACAGAAATTAGCCCACTACTTGGATATTCAGTTCCGGCCGATTATTTAAAAAAAAACGCCTATCAAGTCCATGATAGGCGTAGCAATAAATCGATTAAGGAACAACATATTTGAAGTGCAAGAATCATACGATCTGGGTGAAAATCACGCAACGATCAATGATGTAAAAGTTGTATGCACTTTTGTTAAATGCCTTTTTGATTAAATGCTTAGATTAGACTAAACATTCAAATTATTTTCATTGTTTGCTTGGGCGGCAAATAACCATTATTTTTCAATGGTTAATGCAGGTTATTGCCTTAAATAAGAACCAGTAACTTTGTTTTTTAGGCTAACTGATTTATTTAAATATTGATTTTACAGCATTTTGTAATGTTAACAGCAGACTTGTTTTCGGCTTCATACTGTGAGCCTGATCAACACCAAGGTAATAGGATTGCATGAATTTCTGGCGTATTGATTCAGCCCTGTTGCTATCATTGGCCGCAAGCTGTTGGCAGATCTCTGTTGCGTGGTCATTGGCATAGCTAAAATCGATGCTGTTGAACCCTTGGCATAGGAACCAAATCATTGCGATAGCTTTGACCTCTAACTCATTCAGTGTGTGGAACTTTTTCGCATGCTGCTCCCCGACATGCTGCTTGAATAACGTATCCATTTCACTGATCTTGCTTTGTGTGGCTTGAAACTCATCTAAGACTTGCTGGATTGCGTGGGTAAATAACCCTAGTGCAAGATCTTGCTGCGGCTTGTCCGCTTTTTGCTGGCAAACACTCTGGAAAAAATCAGAACGGAAGTTGACGAAGTCTTGTGCGAATTCGCGCTCGGCATCAGTGAAGGGGAGATGTTCAAAGCCGAAATCGTTTAATAGTTGTTGTAATGTTTTCATAGCGGACTAAAAGTAAGGAGCAATGTTGGCAGTATACAAAATTAGAGCTCACTTTCTAAATCATTCATTTACTATAAATCAGGTATATAAATAGATATAGAAAAGAATCTAGTCATTATAGAGGGAAAGGTTATGTCAGGCTTTTATGAGCTTTCAGCGAATAAAATCAACGGCGAAACTGTTGATATGGGTGAGTTCGAAGGGAAGGTAGTACTGGTCGTTAATACCGCAAGTGAATGTGGTTTTACGCCACAGTACAAAGGGCTACAAACTCTGTTTGATAAGTACCAAGAGAAGGGATTGGTGATCCTTGGTTTCCCGTGTAATCAGTTTGGTGGACAGGAACCTGGTGAAAACAACGAAATTGAGCAAGTTTGTCAGCTTAACTACGGGGTAAGTTTCCCGATGTTTGAAAAAGTTGATGTCAATGGGCCTGATAGCCATGAAGTCTTCAAATACCTGACCAGTGCGCTCCCTGGATTAATGGGTAAGAAGATCAAATGGAATTTTACTAAGTTTCTGATTGGCCGTGATGGAAAACCGATGAAGCGTTTTGCACCAACCAAAACCCCTGAGGCGATCGAGAAAGATATTGTTCGCGCGCTTGATCGCTAAGCCGTCAGCAAAGCTAGCCTAAAGTCTGTGTGGGCTAGCATGTTCGATTTTTGACGGCCTAATCTTGAGGTTCTTGATATAGGGTGTAATAAATATCTAGGCTCTTTGGCTGTCTAAATTGGACGAGTTGCTCTACCGTTAACTGCTTTGCTTTATTGTGGTAATCCCCATATATATCGATTAACTCCTCAATGGCTTTGTAACGGCCACTTTTCTTTTTCTGCTCGGTCAGGTAATGCTTGAAAAACTCTAACTGAACAGAAGAGTCGTTGAAGCTTCCCAACGTATCTTGCAGTGTTTTGAGTCGGTCAACTTGTTGCTTGGTATCGCGAGAAGCGAGTATTGGCGCAAAGTACTCTAGGAGATAGCGGAACTTCTTACAGTCGATTCGAAGTTGATGAATGATGGCGTCATCGCTGTTGGTATCAATGTTGTGGCATTGGCTTTCTATCTGCTTAAATTGATGCCATAACATACTGTGGGCTGTGGCTTTGCAGCCTAATTTGCCCTCTGTGGTCGGATTATCCCGCATACTATCAAGTTGGGTTAGCACTTGATTGCAAGCCGATTTATATTCACCAGATTTTAGCCACCCTTTGAGTGTCTTTAGAGATTTCCTCCGTTGTGACTGAATATCATCGAAGAAGCGGATCAGGCCTTTGTGGTGTTGATGTTCAAGCAAAGAAAAATATTGTTCCATATTGATGAGGAACACATCGAGATCACGCATCAGGTTGGTGTGCTGCATGAGTTGCCTGAGTGTGTCTTTTAGGATGTCTTTTTCTTTACTACGAAATAGCGGTTTCAGTAGGCTGATCAACGCACGACTTCTTCTCAGGGCAACACGATATTGATGAATAAACTCTTCATGATCATCGCGGATAATGCCTAGCTCGTGTTTTCTAGCGTGGTCAAACTCGTTAATAAGGAAATGGTAGGTAGGGAGGTAAATTTCTACTTCCGGTTTCAGCTGAACGGCTGGTTTTTTTCGTTTTGGTAGCTTGAGCTGATCCCGCTTAGTCACTGACATACTGCAATTGCCTCCTTCATACCTCCTCATTAACTTTAGTGGGTAAATTTTCTTTTTGGTGATGAGAAAGTGAAAATCTCACTGATCAATAACAAGAAAATGAATTTTGTGATAGCTCACTCAATAGTTGCTCTAAGTGTATGTATCAAATTGGCAATATGGGTTTACGTTGCGGGTTTACATTTTTGCAACATGGTTTGCAGCACGAATTTCTCATCCAAACAGAGAACTGCTAATTCTTTAAATAAGGTCAAATGACTGCATATTTTAGTGGCTGAAAAGGATGATGAAGATGATTGAGAACCCACTAGGGACGGACGGCTTTGAGTTTGTGGAATACACGGCACCAACACCAGAAGGGATTGCAAACCTAAAACAGCTTTTCCATGACATGGGGTTTGCTGAGGTTGCCAAGCACAAGCACAAGTCCGTTTGGTTATACCGTCAAGGTGACGTCAATTTTATCGTCAATGGTGAGCTGCATTCTCAGGCTTCAGGCTTTGCTGGTGTGCATGGTGCAAGCGTTAACGCTATGGCCTTTCGGGTAGCGGATTCTGCAAAGGCGTTGACTTATGCTGTTGAGAAAGGCGCGACGGCTTGCCCTGCACAAGCTGGCCCAATGGAGCTCAATATCCCAGCTATCTACGGGATAGGTGAGTCGCTGATTTACCTCGTAGATCGCTATGGCAGCAACAATATCTATGATATCGACTTTGATTTTTACCCCGATTATCAAGAACGGATGAAAACCCTAGATGCTGGTTTGAATGTTATTGACCACCTCACTCACAACGTGAAGCAGGGTAACATGGATTTATGGGCCAGCTTTTACGAGCGTATTGCCAATTTCAGGGAAATCAGGCATTTCGACATCAAGGGCAAAATGACAGGTTTGCTATCACGGGCGATGACCGCTCCTTGCGGCAAGATCCGGATCCCGATCAACGAATCCAGCGACGATAAATCGCAAATTGCTGAATATCTTGATCAATACAACGGTGAAGGGATCCAGCATATCGCCATGAGCACCGATGACATATTTGCCACGGTATCGAAATTGAAGTCAGGTGGATTGATCTTCATGAATACGCCAGACACCTATTATGAAGGGATCAACAAGCGTGTCCCGGGCCATCACGAAGATGTCGCCAAGCTCCATGATCTGAAGATCCTGATCGACGGCGATGAGACAGGCATCTTGCTGCAGATCTTTACCGATACCGTTATCGGCCCAGTATTTTTTGAGATCATCCAACGTAAAGGTAATGAAGGGTTCGGTGAAGGTAACTTCCAGGCGCTATTCGAGTCTATCGAGCTCGATCAGATCCGAAGGGGTGTGCTCAAAGCGGAATCTGATTCCTAATTCATGTTTTAATCCGCACTATCCAGTTTGGCCGGTTTGTCCGGCCTTTTTTGTTTTTGTATATGTGAAGTGTTGATTATCAAGCCGCGGGGTTAACGTGTTGTGGACCCAAAAGATGTGAGTTGCAGCACGTTATATAGACTGAATATACGAAAAGAATTCACCATGTATTAAACGTGTATTACTGTATACATGTTTAATACAGGTTGGGATTGGTTATGGCAAACTACAGCAAGATTGCTGATCAGCTTATTAAGGTGATTGGCGAAGACAACATCGAGTCGATTGCCCATTGTGCAACACGACTACGGATCATCGTTAAGAATAAAGATCTTATCGATGACAAGAAAATTTCTGATATTGATTTGGTGAAGGGGCAGTTCTTCACATCGGGTCAGTATCAGGTCATCTTCGGTACAGGTATCGTTAATAAGGTTTACGATCAACTGGCCGAGAAAGGCTTTGCCGCCAAAACGGCTAGCGAAGTGAAGCAGGAAGCTATTCAACGTGAGCCTGCACACAAGCGTGCCATGCGCTTTTTCTCAGACGTTTTTGTGCCGCTGCTACCTGCAATTATCGCGACTGGTGTCGGTCTTGGTTTGAAATCGGTTCTGCTTAACCCTGCTATTTTGGCAATGATGGGCCTGACGCCAGAGAGCGTTCCACAGCCGTTGACCGCATTTTTGGCCGCTGTAACAGAAACCGCCTTTGTGTTCTTGCCGGCCTTGGTTTGCTGGTCTGCTTACCGAGTGGCTGGTGGTTCGCCTTCTTTGGGTATTTTACTGGGTTTGATGCTGATTTCTCCGGCTTTCCCTAATGCATGGGACGTAGCGCTCAACCCGGATGTTAATGCCATCATGCTATTTGATGTGATTGCGTGGCAAGGCTATCAAGGCTCTGTTCTGCCATCGCTGGTTGTTGGTTTGATGGGCGCCAAAATCGAAAAGCGCTTGAATAAGGTAGTACCGGATGTATTACAGCTAATTCTGGTTCCTATCTTGTCAGTATCTATTACTTTGTTCTTGGCATTGAGCGTGCTTGGTCCTGCACTTCAGGTCGTAGAGCAGGGCATTGGCTTTGTTCTGGTTGGTCTTGCTGATATTCCATTTGGTATCGGTGGCTTTATCTATGGCCTGTTCCTGCAAGCGATTGTAGTTACCGGTATGCATCACATCATTACCATGTTTGAAGTCATGCTGGTTAGCCAGACCGGAATGAACCCAATTATCGCGCTGGGTATGCCTTCGATGGCCGCACAAGGTGCAGCAGCTCTCGCTCTGGCTTACCGTTCGCGTAACAAAAAAATCCGCGCGGCGGGTATTCCAGCGGGTGCCACGGTTTATCTGGGTATTACAGAGCCGGCTATTTTCGGTATGAACCTACGTTTTGGCATTCGCCCATTTGTTGTGGCTTCGATTGTCGGTGGTTTCGGTGGTATGGCTGCGGCGCTTCTGGAATTGGCGGCACAGGGTAACGGCATCAGTATGCTGCCGGGAATTCTGTTCTACACCTACGACATGCACCAGTTTGTCTCCTATGCAGCGTTGATGCTTATTACCTCTGTTGTGGCCTTTATTGCGGTCTGCCTATGGGGAATTCCGAAGAAGATGATAGAAGACTACCCAGCTGATGTTGAAAGTACATCATCTAGCAACAAGGCCGCTGCAAAAAAGTCAGTAACAGAAAGTAATGTGGAAACAGCGTAATGATTGATAAGTCGAATCGATTCCGAGCGCTAGGGACGGCTAAACCGGGAGAACTAGAAAACCTACGCCAGCAGATGCTGGCGCAGGATACGGATTACCTTCCTGCTTACCACATTACACCGAAAACAGGTCACTTGAATGACCCTAACGGGATGGTGTTTGACGGTGAGAAATACCACTTGTTTTATCAGTGGTTTCCGTTTGGCCCGTTCCATGGCATGAAGCATTGGAAATACCTGATCACCAAAGATTTCATCCATTTTGAAGAAGGTGATGTCCTTGCGCCGGAAAACGAGTTTGAAACCCATGGTATCTATTCGGGCGGCGCAATCTGCATCGACGGTTTCATCTACTGCTTCTATAGCGGCAACGTGATGAATGAGGATGGTGAGACATTCTCCCAGAACCAGAATATCGCCAAGTATTCCACTGACGGTAAGCTACTTGATAGATGGAATATTGTGTCACAAGCACCTGCTGGCTATACCGGTAACTTCCGTGACCCGAGTCCATTCATCAATGATGACGGCGAACTGATGTTCGTCGTGGGTGCCCAGCGTGAAGACGAATCCGGTGCAACGCTACTGTATAAGATGGCATCGCTGACCGAGGCGGAATTGGTCGGCGAGGTTAGCTACGGTGGGAAGTCGGATCTTGCGCAGCAGGCAGATGTCTACATGCACGAATGCCCGGATATCAGCCATTCCAATGGCAAAGACTTGTTCATCCTCTCGCCAATGGGCTTGAAACCACAGGCAGAGCGCTACAACAATATCTTCAGTACCCAGTTGATGATCGGCCAATACCAGAAAGGTGAAATGCACGCCGAGCAGGTGATTGAACTCGACAAAGGGTTTGATTTCTATGCGCCACAAACGTTTACCGATAGTGAGCGAAATATCATGCTGGCTTGGTGCGGTAATGGCTCATTGAGCATCCCGACGGAATTATTGGGTTGGAAATTCATGCTTTCCATGCCGCGTGAATTGCTGATGGAAGGCAATAAGCTGATGCAGCGTCCACTGGTGGAGTTTGATCAACTCAAGCAGCCTTTGGTGACATTGGAACAGCCTAGTCGCTATGACATTGATGGTAATCTCAGCCAATCACACATTGTTGTCGATGGTATTGCTGACCAAGCGTTTAGCCTAACCTTGTTTGAGGATGCTGAACATAAGCTCGTGCTGACCTACCAAGATGGCAGCCTATTGCTTGACCGCAGCCAGACCATTGAAACCGATGATATGAAGCGTTTTGGCTCAGAGCGGACAGTGAAGTTGGAAAGCTTGCAGCAGTTGGAAATCTTTATCGATAACTCAGTGATTGAGATTTTCATCAATGGTGGTGAAGAGGTGATGACATCTCGGTTCTTTATTCCTAACCGGAGCCACAACATGGCGTTTGCTGGTGCTGCTGCAGTGAAAATCTCTGAAATGTCAGCGATTTCTTTGTACTAAGGTTTCCCCCGAGCCTTTGTACCCTAATAAAACGTTACTCGTGTTGGGGGTAACGTTTTGGGCGCCCCTTCCATCTTTCGGGGCGCCTTTTCTTTATCTATTACTTTTCTTTATCTATTAATTGGCTTGTTTATTTGTTGCCGGTACTATTCGTTATAAGCAATAAGCTCGAAATCGTACTCGCTGGTTTTGAAATAAACCGTTGAAAGTTCGAAGATTTGACCGTCTTTAAGGTATGAGAGCGATTCGTTGATCAAGATAGGCGTTAAAGGATCAATGTCGAAATAGCCTTGAATACGTTTTTCCGGCAAGGCGGGTTTTAGCTTTTGGGTGATCTGGCCAATGCTATAGCCTTTGGCTTCTAGGTAAGCGAACTTGGAGCCTGCCATATCTTGCTCGGTCATTTCTGGGAGATAGCTGACCGGGATATAAAAGGTTTCGAAAGACGCGACACGGTTGTCCAATAGGCGCTGACGGGAGCAGCAGTAGACTGGGCTGTTTTCTGCGATCTGTAGCTTTTGAGCTACTGCAGCAGGCGCATCAATAACGGCGAAATCAATCACTTTATTACTGACTTTCTGGCCGCCTAACTGGCTTTCTTCTGTTAAACCCACCACATTGACAAAGCTATGTTTGAGTTTCTGCTGGGCAATAAAAGTCCCTTTACCTTTTTCACTGTATGTCAGCCCTTCATCATTCAGGATCTGAATCGCTTTTCGAACGGTTACGCGGCTGACATTGAAATCTTCCACCAGTTGCTTTTCTGAAGGCAATATCGAACCCGGCTTGAAGTTACCGCGTTCAATTTCTTGTTTAATAAAATCTGCAATTTGCACATAGAGCGGCAGTGATTGTTTCTGCGCAATGTAATTCGTCATCATCCCTCCTGGTGAATCTCCAAATTATACCTGACTGATGCAGGGATATCAGCCAACGGAACTACCACTTTTGGGGTGGCAGTTCCGGCGCGATTTGTGTTTATAAGCAAGTGGTTAGATATGTTTTTTGGCTGGTTTCAACTGAAAGTGAGTTACAAAACGTAACACTGGAACGCCTGACAAGTCGAAGCGGGCTGGTATTGGTCGTGTGAATGTGATCCGTGTCACCATCAAGATCGACTTAATAGAGCTAAATTGCTCTTTGTGTGATCGCGATCACCAACTGATTAACAAGTACTCCGCGGTGTTCTGTGATGTAGATCGTTTATTTTTTATTGACAAATTGATTTTGGCTTATTTGTAGCAAAGTTTCATTACAGTTTTGCAATAAAGATCACGAAGAAAAAGGTTTGGAGGGGGATTTCGGGGATGTGGCTCACAAAAAACCCGTCATCAGATCGGTTTAAAAATTCTGTGTTAGATTAATTGGGTACTAAGCAATTGGACGGTTTTGGCGAACCGTACCTAACACAAAATCTATAACTGAACATCAGACGGGGAATCGATATGATATCACCAGATGCAAAGATCAAGATACAAAATTTTGGTCGTTTCTTATCTAACATGGTGATGCCTAATATTGGCGCATTCATCGCGTGGGGCTTCATCACAGCACTTTTCATTCCAACAGGTTGGTTCCCGAATGAAGAACTAGCTAAGTTGGTTGGTCCAATGATTACTTACTTGCTGCCGCTACTCATCGGTTATACCGGTGGTAAATTGGTAGGTGGTGATCGCGGTGCCGTAGTCGGTGCCATTACAACCATCGGTGTGATTGTCGGTACCGATATCCCGATGTTCATGGGTGCCATGATGGTGGGACCGCTGGGCGGTTGGGCAATCAAGCGTTTTGACCGCTGGGTTGATGGTAAAGTGAAGAGCGGTTTCGAGATGTTGGTTAACAACTTCTCTGCCGGTATCGTTGGTATGCTATGTGCCATCCTTGCCTTCTACATGATTGGTCCATTCGTGAAGGTATTGTCATCAGCCTTGGCTGGTGGGGTAAACATGCTGGTGAGCGCAGGCCTGCTTCCTCTGACGTCAATTTTTGTCGAGCCAGCGAAGATCCTGTTCCTCAACAATGCAATTAACCACGGTATCTTCTCTCCTCTGGGTATCCAGCAGGCAAACGAGATGGGTCAGTCAATCTTCTTCCTGATTGAAGCTAACCCAGGTCCTGGACTAGGTATCCTACTGGCTTACATGGTGTTCGGTCGCGGTACGGCTAAGCAAACTGCTGGCGGTGCATCTATCATCCACTTCTTCGGTGGTATCCATGAGATTTACTTCCCGTATATCTTGATGAACCCACGTCTAATCCTTGCAGTTATCGCAGGTGGTATGGCGGGTGTGTTCACCCTGACAGTTTTCGATGCAGGCATTGTGTCTCCAGCATCTCCGGGTTCAATCTTCGCAATCTTGCTAATGACACCTAAAGCATCATTTGTCGGGGTAATCCTTTCAGTTATCGCAGCAACGTCCGTCTCTTTCTGTGTCGCTGCACTACTGATGAAAACGCAGAAAGTGACAGATGAAGAAGGCGACGACCTTGCAGAAGCAACGAGCAAGATGAAAGGCATGAAAGCCTCTTCGAAAGGGTCACCAGCAACTGTACTTGCTCAATCAGAATTCAATCTAGCCAATGTGCGCAACATCATCGTCGCTTGTGATGCCGGTATGGGCTCCAGTGCGATGGGTGCCAGCCTACTTCGTAAGAAAGTTCAGGAAGCTGGCCTAAATATTAGTGTGACCAACTGTGCTATCAATAGCTTGCCGCAAGAGGTGGATATCGTGATTACTCATAAAGATTTGACTGACCGTGCTCGTAAGCATGCAGCTAATGCCCAGCACCTTTCGCTAACTAACTTCCTTGATAGCCAGGTGTACAACGACCTAGTAACCAGCATTGTGGCAGCGGGCAGCCCAGAAGCCGCCAATGATGGTGAGATGGTAAAAGTTTCTCCTATTGCCGCCAACGATGACAGTTTTGAAGAGCAACCAGCGCAAGTATTCCAGATTCAAGCGGAGAATATCCACCTTGGCCTGAAGGCTAACAGTAAAGAAGAAGCTATCCGTTACGCAGGTGAGCAACTGGTTAAGCTTGGCTACGCAAAAGATGAATATGTTGATGCCATGTTCGAGCGTGAAAAATTGGTTCCGACTTACCTTGGCGAGTCAATCGCCGTACCTCACGGTACAGTGGAAGCTAAAGACAAGGTTATGAAAACCGGCATCATTATCTGCCAATACCAAGACGGTGTGCAGTTTACTGAAGACGAGGACGATGTAGCGAAACTGGTTATCGGTATCGCAGCTAAAAATGATGAACACATTCAGGTAATTACTACCATCACCAATGCACTTGATGATCCAGAGGCGATTGAGCGCTTGACCACGACCAGTGATGTCAACGAAGTGCTAGAAATTCTAGCCGGCGAAAAAGCCGCTTAATCAACCCCAATCATTGAGTTAAATCGAGGCCGGTGTTCCCCCTCCGGCCTCACCCCTCTAGCGCGAAATTAGAGAACACTTTTTTAGGTAGGAATTATTATGAAAGCAGTACATTTTGGTGCAGGTAACATCGGTCGTGGTTTTATTGGTAAATTGCTAGCAGACGCTAACGTAGCTGTAACGTTTGCAGATGTTGATGAGCCGTTGGTTGACCAATTAAGCCATGACCAGTCATACAAGGTAAAAGTGGTTGGTAGCGAGTGTAAAATCGATACGGTTACCCATGTAACAGCCGTTAACTCAGCAAGCCAGGACGTAATTGATCAGATTATCCACACTGACATGGTGACTACCGCTGTTGGTCCTAACGTATTGGATATCATTGCAAAAACCATTGCGACTGGTCTAACACACCGTTTCGAAGCGGGTAATAGCAACCCACTTAATATCATTGCTTGTGAAAACATGGTGCGTGGTACGACCCACCTGAAAGAAGAAGTCTACAAACACCTGAACAGCATTTACCACAGCCAAGCAGATGAGTTGGTCGGCTTTGTTGATTCAGCTGTTGACCGTATCGTGCCTCCATCAGAGGCGGCCAATGATGACCCATTGGAAGTAACGGTAGAAAGCTTCAGCGAGTGGATTGTTGACAAGCAGCAGTTCAAAGGTGATATCCCTGCCATCGAAGGCATGGAAACCACTGATAACCTGATGGCTTTTGTTGAGCGTAAGCTATTTACCTTGAATACAGGCCATATCGTTACCGCTTACCTTGGCTCCCTGAAAGGTCACGAGACAGTTCGCGATGCGATTGAAGACCAAGAGATCTATGACCAAGTTAAAGCTGCCATGCAGGAAAGCGGTGAGGTGCTGATCCGCCGTTATGGTTTTGATCGTGATATGCACAATGCCTACATCGATAAGATCTTGAGTCGTTTTGCCAACCCATACCTACGTGATGAAATCGACCGTGTTGGCCGTCAGCCAATCCGTAAGTTGGGTGCGAATGACCGCCTAATCAAACCTCTGCTAGGCACGATGGAGTACGGTGTCGAAAACGGTATGCTGCTCAAAGGTATTGCAGCAGCATTCAAATACACTAATGACACGGATCCACAAGCGATCGAACTGCAAGCGTCATTGAAAGAAATTGGTCTGCGCCCAACATTGGCAAAATACACTGGCCTTGATGCAGAAGGTGAAGAAGCGAAAAAAGTTGAAGCACTTTTCCAGTCGCTTTAAGTAATGGATAAAAAGGAGGCGCAATGGCGCCTCCTTTTGCTTTATATCCGAATCGCTTTATACCTAAGTCACTTTATACCCAAGTCTCTTTCGCTGAACCAAGCAACCTGAGAGGATTTAGGTATAGGGCGTTAAATGATAAATCTCGAAGTAGGAAGTGGGGTAGAGTCATGAACCTGACCAAAAATAAATTCCGAGTGGGCGATATGGTTATCGTTAACTGTGGCATGGTAGATCCAGATTTTGGCCAAGAGATCTCCGGTTGGATTGGAACGATTGAAAGCTGCCATTTTATTGAAGGGCAAGGCTATATCTACAAACTACGTTGGAGTGATGAAACACTCATGGAAAACAGTGTGTTAAAGGTTTCTTGCCAAGATCTCGGGTTAGAGTTTGAAACCATGCAGTTATTTGAAAACGAGCTTTCCCTTCACTCATCGGTACGGGGTAAGCACTTTATTCAGCAATGCTTGGCTTTGCCTAGGCGTGAACGGGCATATAGCTATGCCGGTTTTGCATTTTGTTAGGTGAAAATTGGTAATTTAAACAATACTTTGAAATAAGCAATTGTGCGGTTTGGCTCGACTTGGGTATAGTGGTTAAAGAAAGAAAAATGATGGGATGATTTATGCTTTCACCAACAACAAAAATAAAAATACACAGCTTCGGTCGTTTTCTTACCAATATGGTTTTACCCAATATTGGTGCATTTATCGCTTGGGGCTTTTTAACCGCTTTATTTATTCCGACCGGTTGGTGGCCCAACGAGGCCATAGCCCAACTTGTCGAGCCAATGATTATCTACTTATTGCCCCTGCTTATAGGCTATTCAGGCGGTAAGCTCATTGGTGGAGAGCGAGGTGCAGTCGTCGGTGCTGTTACCACTATGGGCGCGATTGTTGGCACCGATATCCCAATGTTTATGGGGGCAATGATCCTCGGGCCAATGGGCGGTTGGATCATTAAGAAGTTCGATCAGGCGGTTGAGGGTAAGGTCAAAAGTGGCTTCGAGATGCTGGTGAACAATTTCTCATCCGGCATTATCGGAATGGTATGCGCCATTATAGCCTTCTTTATGATTGGCCCTGCTGTCAAAATCATTGCTGTTGCCTTGGCAACAGGGGTGAATGCCATGATAGATATTGGCTTATTGCCTCTGACCTCGATATTCGTTGAACCTGCCAAAGTATTGTTTTTAAACAATGCCGTCAATCATGGTATTTTCTCGCCGCTGGGAGTACAGCAAGTGCGAGAAGCCGGAGATTCTATCTTCTTTCTGATAGAGGCAAACCCTGGCCCTGGACTTGGTATTTTACTGGCTTATATGGTGTTTGGTCAGGGGATGGCGAAGCAAACCGCAGGCGGTGCCACGGTTATTCATTTCTTTGGCGGGATCCATGAGATTTACTTCCCGTATATATTGATGAAGCCAAGGTTGATCCTTGCGGCCATTGCTGGAGGCATGGCGGGCGTGTTTGTCCTGTCTTTCTTTGATGCTGGGATGGTATCGCCAGCTTCACCGGGCTCAATTTTTGCGATTTTACTGTTGACCCCGAAGGCATCACTGCTTGGTGTCGTATTGTCTATTGTATCAGCAACCCTAGTGTCCTTTGCTGTTGCGGGTATTTTGCTTAAAACCGAACCGAATGCGGACGAGAAGTGCGAAAAAGCGGCAGGTACGGCATCATAAAGTGAAATAATGCCGGCTGTGATGATACAATCACTTTTATAACAACAGGTTAAGGAGGCTAAGTGCTATCCTTTTGTTACAGAGATACATAATTTATGGCACATAGTGACCAAGAATCTGACATTTTAGAGCGGCTCAATGATGCCCCGACGGTACGAGGTTTTTTCATTACCTCGGTTGAGGTGTTTGATGAAGCGGTTGAAAATCTGATCCAGCGGATCTTCCGCAAAGATGACTTTGCCGTGAAGTCTGTTGTCGAACCCTTGTTAAGCCAGTCAGGCCCGTTAGGGGAGCTTTCTGTGCGCCTCAAGTTATTGTTTGGTTTGGGCGTGGTTGAAGACAATGTGTACCACGATATTGAAGCGATTATTAAGCTGCGTGACTTTTTGAATAAAGAAGGTAAGGAATATAGCTTTACTGAGCCAGCTATTCTCGACCCAGTTAAACAGCTACATATGGTACAAACTATGGGTGTCGTTTTACTTGATGTCGCACCACCAGATGATGATACAGATATCACGTTTTATCAGATGCAACTAGCCCGCCAAGAACAAGTGATCAAATCAGCAATGGCATTGGCTGTATCAGGTATTTGTGCCGAACTCGACAAAGACAGTCCATTCTAAATCTTCGTTTTCCTGACCCTAACCCTAACTTTTAGCCTGTTTTGCTTTTCATTTTTACGCACTCTACACATAATGAGAGGCAAGATGTAGCTAAAACGGGTTAGTTGTGGAAAAAAGAAAACGTATAACGATAGCCGACATTGCCAAATTGGCAGGGGTTTCCAAAACAACCGCAAGTATGGTGCTAAATGGAAGGGCATCGACTTTTCGGATCAAGGATGAAACGCGTGAGCGGGTTCTCGCAGTAGCAAAAGAGCAAAACTACTCGCCGAATGTTCATGCCAAGTCACTACAAGCCAAGCGTTCAGATGCCATTGGCTTGGTGATCCCAGATCTCACCAACTTTGGTTTTGCCTCTATTTCCCGCGAACTGGAGCGTTTATGCCGTGAGGCTGGGTTGCAGCTTTTTATCGCTTGCTCAGAAGATAATCCAGACATTGAACGGCAGGCTGTAGAAGGGCTGGTCAAGCGACAGGTCGATGGTCTAATCATTGCTTCAAGCCAAACCGATGATGACAATTACCAGGCATTAACCAAGCAGATCCCGGTGCTGCAACTAGACCGCCATATCGGACAATCCACACTGCCAATGGTAATTACCGATGCTGCAAAAGTAACCGCTGAATTAATTAGCAAAACAGCGGAGTCGGTCGATGAGTTTTATTACTTCGGTGGTCAACTGGAGCTATCCCCAAGCCGTCACCGCTTGGCCGGATTCAAGTTGGGACTGAGCAGGGCAGGGCTGGAGCTAGACGATGCCTGGATTCGGCACCGTGATTACCAAACCGAGTCTGGTTATATGTTGATGGAGCAACTCCATAAAGAGCTAGGCCGGTTGCCAAAAGCGCTTTTCACTGCATCGTATACCTTACTTGAAGGGGTACTGCGATACTTGAATGAACACAATTTATTAAACGCTCTGCTGAACAAAGAGATGCGCTTGGTCACTTTCGATAATCACGATCTTCTTGATTGCCTCCCTTTGAATATCGACTCGATCGCGCAAAACAGTGAAGAGTTAGCCAAACGAAGCTTCCAGCTCATCCAGCTATTGATGTCCAGTCAAAATGTCACACCGACCGCTTTTGCATTGGATGCCGCTATTCGTTGGCGAAGCGAATAATTACTTTTTCTTGATGAGATTCTAGCCCCTGTTAATGACAAAGTTAGTAGGGGCTTTTTTTTGCTATCAACACTGATTTATCGACAATGAAATTAAGTTCTTGTTTTAAAAGGGATTTAAAATAAGAGTGTTTGGTAAAACGATAAACTTATTAGCCATACCAAATTACTACAAATAATTTGAAATTAGTCACAGCATTATCGTCTATACGAACTGACGATTAACGAATGCGTGCTAAATCCAGTAAACCAAATTGCTCCTACCACACTGCAGAATATACCTTCGCTAACTGAATCCATTGCTCACTACAGAGCATTTGGCATATCTATGTGTGTTTATCGACATATAGCCTGATCACAAAAAAGCACTAAATTGTTTTAGTGATCACAAAGCTAAACGGTTTTAGCAAGTTTTTCTCGATCTGCTAAATCAGTTTAGCAATAATCGCAGCGAACACAATGATTAGCATATATAACAATTATCCGGAGTATCTTTTATGAAACGCAGTGGTCTATTCAAACTGTCCCTAGCTGCTTTAGCAGTTGCAACTTCTTTCACCGCAACAGCAGGGATCAGCATCGTAGATAACGAGCAAGGAAACTTTTCTATCGGTGGTGATGTTGAGTTTGATTTTAACTACCAAGATAACGATAAGGCAGATCAGCTAAACCGCGGCAAAGATTCAAACTACAACCAAACAGGCCGTGTACTTGTTGAATTTGCGGGGGAGCGCAAGACTGAAAGTGGTCACTACCTTGCAATTAAAGCGCAGCCTTTGATGGACTCAAACGGCGAAGTAAATCTTGATGATGCTTACTTCTCGTTCGGTGAGCAAGGTGGTTGGGATCTACGTATGGGTCGTTTTGAAGCCTACGATATGTTCCCAGTTGGTCAGGATACATTCCTAGAATACTCTGGCGATACTGCCAATGACCTATACCGAGACGGTGCAGGTTATGTTTACCAGATGAAAGAAGCGCGTGGTCGTGCAACATCAGCAGGCCAACTAATGTACAGCCAAAGCTTCGACAACCTTTATGTTGAATTGGCAAGTGTGATTGGTGAGCGTGCCGACCTATTCGGTACAAATACGTCTGATGAGAAAGTGACTTACCATGGCCGTGAAGTTTCATCGAATAAAGATGCGATCGTTTTGCGCCCGGTTGTTGCTTATCAGATGGGTGACTTCCGCATTGCCGGTGCGATTGAAGCAAACCTTGTTAAGGATGCTGTGATTGATACCGAAGGTAATGATGTAAGTGACCGTATTGGTTACGGTATTACCGCAAACTACACAATGAATGACTTATCTGTGAATGCAAACGTTGCTTACATGGATGCGCTAAACGAAAAAGATACCTCTGTTGGTCTGAACGTATTGTGGAAAGGCTTCGGTATTGGCTATGTCTACGGTGTGAATGACTTCGATGCAAAATCTGATTTCTACGACGGTAAAGTGAAGATTGATACGTTCTACGCATCTTATGAGTTTGCCAACGTGCTGGACGTGGAAGACTTCTCAATTTACCTAGGTGCTTTCCACACTAGCTTGAATGAAGAAGGTACGCGTTTGAACGATGGTGCAATGTTCAGCGAACTTGACGACAAAGGTGCTCGCGTACGCTTCAAGTACTTCTTCTAAGCTAAACGTCTCTTAAATACTGTTATCTTTTGTTCTTTTCAGTCCTTTTTGGCAACAGCAAATACTGTTGCCACTTTTTAACGGGAAGTGAATTTCACTTCCCGTCTTTTATTGAGCTGAGTATTACCGCTCAATCCCATTTCGCTGCTTTACCACCAAGCTTCGAACTGAACCCCGACGTTAAACTCAGAGTCTACTGTCGACACAACATTGTTATCGTCGATACTGTCAATGTTTGAGAAGTAGGTACCGTAGAGACGAATTTCCGGACGGGCAAAGAAATCTTCACCGGCATTCCATGCCTGGGCAATAGTGATTTTCTGACCAGAAAGGTCTTTTCCACTGGTATCTTGGTTGTTGAAGTAACCTGCTTCAAAAATGGTTTTGTGGTGTTTATCCCAGCTATAGACGGGGCGTACCACGGCAGAAAAGTATGTCAGGTCGTCATTTTGATTGGCTTCAATATCATCAATAGTTGCAGACCATAGCAGTTGGTGGCCAAGTTCAATGTTTTTGGTCAGATTGACCACACCCCAGTTGATCAAACGATATGCACTCCCACCACTTTTGGTATTGGCATGGTAGGTCGTACCCGCACCGAATGTAGCAAGTTCGGTGGCGTAACCTTCGGTGGCGTATTGAAGGACAGTTTTATTAAAGCCACTGTCTAGGTTTTGAGTGATCTGAGCTGTTGCCATCACACCGTCTTTACTGTCTTTCGCTTCTTGCGGGGCATCTTCCGAAGGGTTAGTGATTGCGTAGTTAATGCCTAGCTCCAAGTCCGCATTGTTCCACAGATCAATACCGGCATAACGCATGTCGATAACGTTGACATTAAGCCCCTCACCTCGGTTACCTGTATCGGTAATATCATTATCGTCGTTGCGGATCACGGCAAATGAAAAGCGGCCATCGCCCAGGTTGAGGTTTTCGATACCGGCACCGGCACCCGAAGTATTCCAGTAGTAAAAATCGGTAATATGAACATCGTGACGTTGGTAGTAACGTTTACCAGCCCACAGTGTCGCCTCGGGAGCAAATTTTAAAATGCCTGTTGCTTGCACATTCAACTGGCGGAAATCAATGAAGCCGTTTTCTTCGTCATCTTTGAGTGACTCAAAAATGTTAGAGCCGTCACTGCCCACTGCCAGCATAGAGTCAAAGTAAAAACGGGCACCATCTTGGTTATAGATTTCTTTGCCGAGACCAAACTCTGCAAAGGTATCAGCTTCGTTGCCCAAACGGCCCAGTTGTTGTTTGTTGAATTCAACATTCTGGCCATTGTCGCCACTGATACCGATACCTGAGCGAGCGTAACCGTGGAAGACAAAGCTGTCATCAGCAAAAACTACTGGAGTGAGTAGGGTGGCAGAAACAGCCAGAGCGGTAAGGTTCATTTTCATCATTTTTAATCCCTTTAATGGAAATGTATTGGTATTAAATATTGAAATTATTTTGTGGGAATGTTCCCATTTGTTGGTGGCAGATGATGGCAGGGAAGTGCGATTACGTAAATGGGAATGTTCCCATGGCGTGAGTCGGTTCACACTCTCCTGATAACAGTGAGGAGGGGGGAATTAGGCGAAATCTACCAAAATCTCTTTAATATCAGTAATATGGTTTGCAAGTGATTCATTCAGGTGATAAATGCCAACAATGCCCGTTTGTGGGGTATGGGTATCCGGTAAGGGGATGATGTCGAATTGGGCAAAGTAGTCAGCCATACTTTTGGTATAGGGCATGATGGCTTTGGAGCTAACAAGAAAATCTATACTGGCACTGAGTGAGTTTATTTCGTAACTGATTCTTTCTCCCAGTTTTTTTCTTTCTTTTTCTTGCTGTTTGGGCTGTGGGTTTTCAATTAGGTGTTGATAATTGTCCTGATCAGGGGTGACTTGGAGTAAAGGATAAATGTCATAGTCTTTTTCGATATCACTGCCAATTAGCAGAGGATGCGAGCAATGGACAAATTGTGCTTCATGATCTTGCAGTATCGGTGTGAATAATACATTGCAGCGGCGTGAAAGACCTTGAATTTCGTGCCCGATAAATAGGTCAATATGGCCATGGATCAGCATGTCCATTAGCTTAAGGTGATTGCCAAACTCAAGTTGTATTGAAATACCCGGGTGCTGGCGACAATAAGCGTTCAGTGCATCTTTAACGAAGACCTCCCACCATGCATCACCGGTACCCATTTTTATTTTTTCTGTTTTACGCGCTTTTAGGTCAGCGAGCTTGTCCAGCATGGCATCATGGCGTCGGCTCAGGTCTTGGATTTGCTCTTGAAAAAGCTTGCCGTACTCAGTGAGTTCAACACCTTTGGAGCGGCGAGTGAATAGAGAAACGCCCAGGTTACTTTCCAGCTTTTTCATATTGTTGGTCAGTGTTGGCTGGCTAAGGTTTAGTTGCTGTGCCGCCGAGCTGATATTGCCTAACTCAGCTATCGCGAGAAATTGGCGGTAATGCTTTTCCATTGATAAAACCAGTGAAAATTTCTTTGCAAGCAGTCTCACATTTTTTGAAATCCATCACAAAGAAAAAGGAATTGAACTTGTGATCTCTGTCGTCAATTTTCTTTGTGATATAGAAAAAAGCTATACCATAGCGATGGGGATGTATTTTTCATAATGAGAGCGACGTCATAAGATATTGGAAATTTCGATTTCTCCTCAGAAATCAACCTAGATGACAACTGAGCTCCTAGAGGGCATTTTTTGAGGTTTTGCCATGAACATGAAGCCTAAATGGTGGCACGATGCCGTCGTATACCAGATCTACCCGCGCAGTTTTTGCGATAGCAACAACGATGGTATGGGTGATTTGCAAGGTATTATAAGCAAACTGGATTACCTGAAAACCTTGGGCGTGAATGTCCTTTGGTTGTCGCCGGTGTATAAATCACCAATGGACGACAATGGTTATGATATTTCTGATTATCAGGATATCGCACCAGAATTTGGCACCATGGAAGATATGGATCAGTTGTTGGCGGAAGCTAAGCAACGTGACATTCGCATTATCATGGATCTAGTGGTGAACCATACCTCTGATGAACACCCTTGGTTTGTTGAAGCGCGTAAGTCGAAAGACAACCCTTACCGTGATTACTACGTCTGGCGCCAGCCTGCCGAAGACGGCGGTGTACCAGATGAGATGGGCTCAGTATTTGGGGGGAGCGGCTGGGAATATGACGAGCAAACCGGTGAGTACTTCCTACATATCTTCTCCAAACGCCAGCCGGACTTGAACTGGGAAAACCCTAAGGTTCAAGAAGAAGTTCATAAGATGATGAACTGGTGGATCGATAAGGGTATCGGTGGTTTCCGTTTGGATGTTATCGATCTTATTGGTAAGGAAATTGACAAGAAAATCACCGGTAACGGCCCACGCCTACACCCGCTTATTCAGCAAATGAACCGTGCCACTTTCGGAGATAAGGATCTTTTGACTGTGGGTGAAACCTGGGATGCGACACCTGAGATTGCCAAGCTATACAGCGATCCTGCCCGTGAAGAGTTCTCCATGGTGTTCCAGTTCGAGCACATTAGCTTGACGTGGAAGCATGGTGATAAGTGGCAACCAATTCCATTGGATCTTCCAACGTTCAAGAAGGTATTGACCAAGTGGCAAGTAGAGCTTGCTGACGAAGGCTGGAACTCTTTGTTCTGGAACAATCATGATTTACCGCGCGTGGTATCGAAATACGGCTGTGAAGGGCAGTACCGAGTAGAATCAGCCAAAATGCTGGCAACAACAATGCATATGATGAAAGGCACACCTTATATCTACCAAGGTGAAGAGATTGGCATGACCAATGTGGCCTTTGACAGTATTGATGAATACCGTGATATCGAGACGCTGAACTTCTATAAAGAGCGCACAGAAAACGGGGTGCCACCAGAGACTATGTTGGCAGCGGTGCATGAGAATAGCCGTGATAACGGCCGTACTCCTATGCAGTGGAATGACAGTGCTAACGGTGGTTTCTCGTTGGTTGAACCTTGGATTAAGGCTAACCCGAACTACCCGGAAGTGAATGTTAGTGCAGCATTGGATGACCAAAACTCCGTATTCTATCACTACCAGAAGTTGATTGAGCTTCGCAAGTCGCTGCCGGTTATCGTTTACGGTGAGTTTGAGCCTGTGTTTGAAGAGCATGACAAGGTCTTTGGCTATGTCCGTTCCGATGCAAACCAGCGTTTGTTTGTGCTAAACAACTTCACAGCCGAAGAGATCACTATCGAACTACCGACTCATTTACAAGCTCAGCAGGTTGAGTGTGTGATTGCGAACTACGAGCATCATCAAACTCTGCCAGCGACGATGACACTGAAGCCGTATGAGTCATTTGCTGTGCTGCTGCCAGAGAATCATTAATATCCGTTAACTGCAATTAATTGTCTTTATTGTTGTTAGGTTTGGCTCTATTTCTTGTTTGAAGTAGAGCCTTTTTTATTTATAGCCTCTGGCTACGCTTACAAAAGTTGAGGGGCAATATTAATATGGATGCAAAATTATGCATTACAAGGTCGAGGATAATCAGGTTGTATTCACTGTTTCCTGCCAGAGTGAAAGTTTATATTTAAAGGGAACATTTACAAACTGGATGGTTGACGAAGGTTTTCGATTTGTAAAAAGCGCAGAAGGCTACCACTTGATAAAGCATATTGATGACGTTAATAAAATAGGAAACTCCGGATTTATAGAATATGTCATATGGGATGATAATGCTCAAACAGCTATTGAAATAGATTTAGAGCAGGAAGGGCATTATTTTAATAACCAGTGTAATGGCGGTTTTAACCAGCTATTATTTTTACAATCGCCTAAACGAGAATGTTTAAAAGAGATTTCTGAAGCCTCCCGGCAATCTTTCCGTATAAAAAACCAAATGGGTCAATTTAACTCAGATGCGCAGTTAGCCAATTTTCGCTGTGTCTCAGGCGGGAAATTAAAGTCCGACTGGATTTATCGTAGTTATCATCCGGTGGTAGCTTCAAGGGGAAATCACCCTCAGCTAAAGCACATTGAACCGGCCAGGCAGGCTAAAGTGCTTGCTCTGATGGAGCAACACCAAGTCAGCAACGTGATTAACCTGTCGGACACCGCAGATGCACTTAACTATTTGATGCCTGATGCCCCTGAGAGTTATTACAAGCATTGCTGGCAGCAAGGACAGGTGCATAATATTCCAGTCGCCTACGAGACAGTTTATTTCATGTCAGACAGAAATGAGCCTCTAAATGGTGATGAGCTGGGCTTTGAAGACGGTATCCGTTGCTTGATTCAGACAATTGCCAAGGCTTCTGGGCCATATTTAGTCCACTGCCGACTAGGCTCTGATAGAACTGGGGTGATTTGTGCTTTCCTCCAATTGATGATGGGGGCCTCAAGACAAGAGATCGCAGACAACTATCTAAAGACGAATCAGCTTGGTATAGGTGAATACCGCAGTATTAGGTTACTGGAAAGGGCGCTGCAATCTACAGTGGGTGATGACTGTTTTGTCGATAGTGAAGAGAAGGTACTAGAATATCTTCTCGGCTTGGGCTTGCCAATATCGCTTATTGAACAGGCTAAAACCCAGCTTTCATAACGCTTACGATAGAAGAAAACAGCCCAACAGTTCGAATCTGTTGGGCTGTTTTGTTTAGTTTGAGGTTATAAACGCAGGGCCTAGTCGCGGTACAAAATCGTCAGCGATTGGGCACCTTGCATATAGGTTGTCTGCACTTGTCGCGAGCCTAGTGCTGCTTCAGAGGTATCACAGACGACTTGCCATTTGCTGCCTTCAGGTAGTCGATAGCGTGTTGGTATCTTCGAACTGTTAATCAAGAACAATAACTCTCTACCATTATCAAACAAGCCGAGATACAAAGAAAAAGCTTCGAGTCCCTGCCAATCTTCAGCATTCATCGGCTGTCCGTTTGAACGATTCCAATGGATTCGATGGTGACCTCGATTTCTGCCACTGAAAGCGCGTAGGAAAGGCGACATGTACATTTTTCGCCGCTCAAGCATGGTTGTCAGCCATTGGCTAAATTCAGATTTATCCTTACATGGTGACCAATCTGCCCAACTGATTTCGTTGTCTTGGCAATACGCGTTGTTGTTACCCCCTTGGGTGTGGGATAGGGCATCTACAGCGAGGATATGAGGAATACCAAAGCTAAATAGCAGGGTAGTCATTAGGTTGCGCTTCTGGCGCTCCCTGCGGCTCAATACGGCATAGTTGTCCGTTTCCCCTTCAACGCCCTGGTTGTTTGAGCGGTTGTCGCCATGGCCGTCACGGTTGTTCTCACCGTTAGCATGGTTGTGTTTGTGGTTGTAGGAGACTAAATCCTGAAGGGTAAACCCGTCGTGGTAAGAAACAAAATTGACAGGCAGCTTATCTGGCCAGCACCCAGCACTGAATAAGTCACGGGAGCCCATTATTCGGGTGGCGAACTCTTTGACATTGTTTTCCTGACATAGCCAGTAGCTTTTCACTGTGTCACGGAACTTGTCGTTACACTCATTCCAGCCGCGAGGGAAATAACCAAGCTGGTAGCCGTCAGGGCCAATATCCCAGGGTTCTGCGATAAGTTTTACTTGTCTCAAGACAGGATCTTGGGCAATGGCCTTAAAGAAGGCGCTTTGGGTATTGAATCGGTCGCCATTTCGGCCAAGCGTGGCTGCCAAGTCGAAACGGAAGCCGTCGATTTTGTATTGCGTCACCCAGTTGCGCAGGCTATCGAGTACGATATTAAGACTAGGTTGGTAGGTCAGATCAAAGGTGTTACCGCAACCGGTATGGTTCTTGTAATTCTTATCTGTATCTTGCAGGTAGTATCTCTTATCCAGACATTTGAAATGGAACTTAGGTCCACCTTCACCACCTTCAGCTGTGTGGTTGAAGACGATATCCATAATCACTTCGATGCCATGGCGGTGTAGCTCCCTGACCATGGTTTTCATTTCGGTGACCGGATCTTCGGTCGCATAGCGCGGCTCAGGTGCCATAAAGCACAAGCTGTTATACCCCCAGAAGTTAACCTTGTCCATTTTCAGCAAATGCGGTTCGGACATACATGAGGTTACAGGCAGCAACTGTAGGCTAGTGACACCTTGCTGTTTGAAGTACTCGATCATAGCGGGTTGGCATAGGCCTAAGTAGGTGCCTTGATACTTATCTTCAATCTCAGGGTGCTGTTTGGTAAAGCCTTTTACATGGGTTTCGAAAATGATGGTTTCTTCAAGGGGAACTTGGGGCAGGGTAGTACCTTGCCAGTCAAAGCTGTGATCAACCACAACGGATTTGGCGAAGTGCCAGCTCCTGTCGGCAGTGAAGGGCTCATTATAATAAGGCACTTTATTTAAGGCTTGAGCATAAGGGTCCAATATCAGGCGGGTTTCATTTTTATCTTTTATTTGGTAACCGTATACCTGACCCTTATTAATACCTTTAACGAAGGTATAATGTATATCTAAGTGCTGATTTTCTAATTCAATGAAGGTTTTTTTATTGTTGTTATCAAATAAAACCAGTTGAATCTCTTTGCTTTCTGGGCAATGAATAGAAAAATTACAACCCTGATCACATAATGTAGCCCCTAGTGGAAATGGCTGAGCTAATTTAGCGAACATCCTGTACATCTCTTTGCTAATTTACACATTTATAAGTGCTATTTAAGCGGGAAAATATTTTCAGTCAAGGGAAGTTTTTTTTTCTTAAAAAATTAAAAAAAAATCAGTTACCAATAATTTCACTAAATTCAAATAAAAGTGACTGGCTTCTTGTTTTTCTCTCTTGATCTGTAATTTTCTTTCAGTTTTACGCCTAACCTTCGTGAGGCTTATCACGGAACCCCTCTCCACCCCATTTCCTACGCCCCTCTCATCCTCCCTCCTCCTCCCTGTTTTAGGAGGATGTAGAAAACTGTATCAAGGCTGAATATGAGTCCCGAAAAGATTGCTAGATAGCAGTCACGATAAAAATATAAGAAGGGACATTCCTATGAAACACAAGTTAGTACCTGTAGCAGCGGCATTACTTACCGCGCTAGCTTCACACAATGTAGCCGCTGAATCTGCCACTGATATTGTCACTGATGGTTGGACCGTTAATGGTTATGCATCTATGAACTACCGTTTGGTAGAAGGTGAGACAACAGATAATGAGTATGGCAAGCCTGACTACATGACTGCTGGTACACATGGACACAGTACAAACCAAGTAGAATTCATTATTAAGAAGCACACTGAACATCGAAACGGCGTATGGTCTGACTTCGTTGTTCGCTCTGAGTACGGTAATGGCAACACATTCGCTTATTCATCGCCTGGTAGCCAGAAACAAGATCATTTTGACGGCCAATTTGAAATTAAAGAAACCTATGTTGAAATTGGTGGTATTTCTTTCCTAGGTGAAGACACATCTGTTTGGGGTGGTCAGCGTTTCCTAAACCGTTCTGCAGGTCTACTATCTGGTGAGTTCTGGAAGCAGTCTTCAGGTGTTGGTGCAGGTATCCAAACTAAGCTTGGCGGAAATACAGCAGGTTTTGCAGTAGTTTCAGCTGATGCTGATGGCACAATTGGCCAGTACCAAAAGGATGAAGATGGCAACTTTATCGATAGTGATGGCAATATTACCAATGACGATAGTAAGAGAGTTCCTGTAGAGCGCAAGACTCTGACTTCTATCGACTTGTACTACTACGGTGTGCAGGCGCTTGGCGGTAGCTTTGACTTTGACCTGAAATTCATGTCTCAAGCTAACAGCGATGATGACGGTATCGGTGCATCTATTACCTATAACCGCGATTACTACGGCCTTGACGGTTGGACTCAAACAGCCATTGCCTACGGTAAAGGTATTGCACAAAACCGTGGTGTGAACTTCGGTAGTTGGTCTGGTGGTGATGACAACGCAGAATCATTGTTCATCACATCATACGGTGTTCTAAACATCTCTGATAATTGGCAGATGGGCTCTGAAATCACTTACATCGGCGCGCTAGACGAGCTATGGGGTGCTGAAGATCTTGAGCGTATGCTAATCGCTGTTCGTCCTTCTTACAAAGTAAATGATAACCTGCGTCTTGAGATGACTGCTTCTTACGGTTATGAAAACGGTAAAGATGGTTACTGGGGCCGCGAAGGTGATGCAGTTAAGAGTGAAATCTATAACTTTGAGCTAGCTGCACCACTTACAGTAAATGCTGATTACTTTGGTCGCCCACAGATCAAACCTTACGTGAGCCACATCATGGCTGATGACCGTGCAAGTGCTGAACGCGTTGGTATCCGCAGCGGTGATAGCGAAACAATTGTTGGTGTTCACACTGAAATCTGGTTCTAAATCACAAAATTGTTAAGGCAGCCCTCGGGCTGCCTTTTTCAGTCACAATTGGCTCTATACCTATTCGCTTTTTTAAGTAGATTAGTGAAAGCAAATAGATATATACCCAACCGGCATTATGGGTGTAGGAGAGAAAATGAAAATAATGAAATTAACATTAGCAGCATTGCTGACAGCGTCGCTTGTTGGCTGTGCATCTTCCCCAACAACAGAAATGGTAAAGGACGTCACTATTACTCAGCCAGCTTGTTGTAGTTCTTACAGTGAGTTTGCGTGGATCCCGATGAGTGGTGACAGCATTGACTTTGCAGTAGATGAATACTCACAAATTGGTGAATTCCCTGAAGGTAAAAGCTATTTCGCAGGGTTCGTTCTAACTGAAAATGTTGAACGTATGCGCGTTGACCTAAAGAGCTGGATGCGTACATCGGGTGTTTTTGCTCCAAAAGTGCTTTTACTTAGCCCAACATTCCAGATCGTAGAGTCTTATGACTTGACGGACTTTGAATTTAAGCCTTCATCGATGTTCCAGCTCAATAGCTACCATAAGCGCTTTGATATGAACCAAGCGACCACCCCATACATGGTTGTTTATTCACCGCTTGAATACCGTGAAGGCCAGATTGAGGTTCCACACCCAGAACGTATTCGCGCTGAAGAGTTAGGTATGGCACGCCCAATGGTGACCGATCCTATTATCCAGCACCAGAAATTCGGCTCGCTTGAACTAGACATGAAGCCAACAGCGCTGCGCTCTTACCGCGCAAGTGAAGCGCCTAAAGCGACAGTTGCGACTCCAGTTGTTACCCAGGCAAAACCTGCAGTAGCAGCGGCGGCACCTGTTGCAGCTCCTGCTGCGATAACCACAGCGACTGCGGCAAGTGTGGCATCGTCTTCATCAGCTAAGATGCTGCCTGAGAGCGAAGCTTTCTATAACAGCCAGATTAAAGCGGCAGTAGAGAGCAATGATATGCAAAAAGCCCTAACCTTGATGGAGGAAGCCAAGCGTGCAGGTTCAAGCACTGCTGAAGCCACCTTCCTCGAACTGATTAAAAAGTAAGGGTGCAGTTTTAAACAATACCCACTAGCCAAGGTGTTCTTCGAATCCTCACCTTGTTGAACATTGGGTATGTCGGGCAGACAGTCGTCTGCCCGTTCTCTTATCTATTATCTAAATCGATTCTATTTGCTTGTACTGAGTTAATTTCATGACAGATTCTATGCATTCATCCGCCGTTGAGCGAACGACAAAGCAAAATAAAGAAGTGGTCTACCAAGTGTTTACGCGTCTGTTTGGTAATACCAACACGACGAATAAGCCTTGGGGGACATTGGAAGAAAACGGTGTTGGCAAGTTTGCTGATTTTACTGACAAGGCCTTAAGCGAAATTAAGGCACTTGGGGTAACCCACATTTGGTATACCGGTGTTCCTCACCATGCTTTGGTGCGTGACTATACCGATTATGGTATTGAAAATGATCACCCAAGCGTCGTTAAAGGCCGTGCTGGCTCGCCTTACGCTGTGAAAGACTACTACAACGTGAACCCTGATTTGGCCCTTGATCCTGCCAATCGCCTTGAAGAGTTCAAAGCGCTCATCGAGCGCTCACATCAGCATGGTTTAAAGGTGATTATTGATATCGTCCCTAACCATGTCGCAAGGCGATACCAGAGCCTGACAAACCCTGAAGGTGTAGAAGACTTTGGCGCATCAGATGACACCAGTGTTGTTTACCATAAAGACAACAACTTTTATTACATCCCCGGAGAGCGATTCTCGGTACCTGAAGCTAAAGATGGCTACTTGCCGCTGGGTGGTGAGCAGCACCCTACGCTAAAGACGCCTTTTGAAGAGAACCCAGCGAAGTGGACAGGTAATGGTTCACGTTTGGCCAAGCCGGAATTTGATGATTGGTATGAAACCGTCAAGGTGAACTACGGTATCCGTCCTGATGGCAGCAAAGATTTCGATGAACTGCCTGCAGGCTTCGAAACACAAGATCACTCAGCCCATTTTGTTTTTTGGCAAGATAAGGAAGTACCGGATTCTTGGGTGAAGTTCCGCGATATCGCCCTGTACTGGCTGGCTCTAGGCGTGGACGGCTTCCGTTATGATATGGCTGAAATGGTGCCGGTAGAGTTTTGGAGTTATATGAACTCTGCCATCAAACAGGTCAACCCGGATGCTTTTTTGATGGCTGAAGTTTACCAGCCGGATTTATACCGCGATTACATTCATCTTGGCAAAATGGATTACTTGTACGACAAGGTCGACTTGTACGATACCCTCAAGTTGGTCATGCAGGGCAAGGGCTCAACCGATGATATCGTCGATGTTCAGGCGCAGTTGATGGATATTGAGCATCATATGCTTCACTTCTTGGATAATCATGATGAGCAGCGGGTTGCCAGTCCGGAATTTGCAGGAGATGCCAATAAAGGTAAACCTGCCATGTTGGTTTCAGCCCTGCTAAGTACTTCGCCAACCATGATTTACTTTGGTCAGGAGGTAGGAGAGCCCGGTGCTGAGGATGCCGGCTTTGGCTTAGCTTCCCGTACAACCATCTTTGACTATTTCGGCGTACCTCATCATCAACGCTGGATGAACCATGGTGAGTTTGATGGCGGTCAGTTGACAGAAGAAGAGCGTAACCTGCGTGACTTCTACCAACGTTTGATGAACTTCTCACTCAATAGCTCAGCCTTGATGGGGCAATATCTCGAACTACATACCCATAACCGTCAACACGGTGTCGGATACGATGATCAGCTGTTTGCCTTTAGCCGGTTCGATGATAGCGAAAAGCTCATTATGCTCGCAAACTTTGCTGATAGCGTGAAAGGAAAGGTGACGCTTTCTCTGCCTGCAACCTTGATAGACCAATGGCAATTGGCCGATGGTGAGTATCAGTTGGTTGAACAGCTTTATCGAAGTACTGATGCTATGCTGGTTGTCGAAAACGGCCTAGGGCGAATAACGCTAGAGGTTGATGCACTAGATAGCATCGTTCTCTCGTTGTGATGAAACAATGCTCAATTGAGCTCATCATATAACGTGAATGAAGGTCGCAGAAATGCGACCTTCTTTGTTTTGGCTGCGGGTTGGTCAGAAATGGCGAAATCAGAACCAGATCACAAAAATAGGTAACGTTTAGTTACATCAAATTTACTAATAAATTCATACTGTCAGCAAACATTAGCCTCCACGCAATCAGTCGCATGGTACAATTTGAGTTACCAAGTTGTTATTCATCTGTATTGTTGGGAGAAGTCTATTGAGTACAGAATTAATTATGCTAGGGATGGCGGCGTTGATTGCCATCGGTATCCTGCTTCATCAGCCATCGAAAACCTTGGGTCTACCTTCACTACTGATCTTTATTGGAGTTGGTCTGCTGTTTGGTAATGGTGAATTTAATTTTGTTTATGACGACTTGGCGTTGACTTCATTTATCGGCTCCTTGGCCTTGAATGTGATTGTCTTTGTGGGCGGTTTGAATACGTCCAAAGCCAGTATCAAAGTGGCTTACAAAGAGGGTGGGGTACTTTCAACCATCGGCGTGCTGTTTACCACCGCTATTTTCGGTGGCCTGCTTTTCTATATCACTGATTTCAACCTCTTGACCTGTTTCTTGTTTGCGGCAGTAGTGTCTTCAACCGATGCCGCAGCCGTTTTCTCTATCCTTGAATCTAAGAAACTCAAACTCAAAGAGTCTACCGATACGATATTGGAGTTTGAGTCAGCCACCAATGACCCTGTTGCTTTGTTGCTGGTGGCTATCCTGACAGAAATGTTAGTCAATACTAACCAGCAAATTAGTGGCCTCTCGATTGGCATAGAGCTGGTCCAGCAGATCATCGTTGGGTTAGGTGCTGGTTACCTGATTGGGTGGTGTTGTGTGTGGCTGCTCAATAAAATCAAACTCGAAGAGTACGGTTTAATCCCTGTTTTCATTTTGGCCTGTTTCTTCATTGCGGCCTACGGCAGTGACTTACTGGGCGGCAATATTCTGGTGTCTTCTTATGTGGCGGGTGTGTTTATTGGTAATGAACTCAAACGTGGCCGAGAGGTGAGTAAGCACTTCTTTAATAGCTTATCTTGGCTGGCTCAGGCACTGATGTTCATTATCCTTGGCTTGCAGTTCTTCCCGAACGAGCTATTCGGGGATGTTCTGTATGCGATTTTGCCTGCCATTGCACTTATCTTTATTGCAAGGCCACTAGCCGTCTTTTTGAGCTACCTTCCATTCAGGAGAGTATCATTCAAAAAGAAAGTATTTATCTCTGCCATTGGTCTTAAAGGAGCAACGCCCATCGTTTTCGCTTTGATTCCTGCTTCAGTTGGGGTCGCTGGCTCGCAAGAGATGGTGCATATGGTGTTCTTTATTGTGCTTATCTCGGTTGTTCTGCAAGGCTGGGCCATTGAACCTCTGTCCAATAAGTTAGGGCTCGTCGATAAATAACAGATTCTCGCCTCCAACCCAATACAGCCATGGACCTGTGGTTGTATTGGGTCATCTCAAAATTACATAAAATCAGCGTTTTAGTGTTACTTGCTAATATGATTGAAGAGCCAAAAGTGAATCACCTATCAAATACTGGGCCTTCAAATGGATAAAAAGCAACTTAGACAAGTCGTTAACCAACTTGCTTATCCCCATGGGGATTTTGGTTTAGATGTTGCGGCGAAAATGAATGAAACCAATGCTTTTATTACTGCTCGCTCTATCGAGGCTTTAGCCCCAAAAAATGGTGAATATATTGCGGAGCTTGGTCCGGGCAACGGAGCTTTATCTATCGATCTTGTCAGAGCTATTGGTTCTGAAGGGAGGTATCTCGGCATAGAGCTCTCCGATGATATGGCGATATCGGCCAGAAAAACGTTACGTGAAGTAGCCTCGGCTAGAGTAGATATACATTCTGGTGACTGTCGGAGCGTGTCATTAACTAAAGCCAGTTTAGATGGCTTAATCGCCGTTAATGTCCTGTATTTTATTGATGATTTAGATAGGCTATTTAATCAGATACGTCCTTGGTTGAAGCCTATGGGCCGGTGCGTTTTTGGTATACGGCCAGTACGGACACTTGAGAGTCTAAAGTTCCATGATTTTGGCCATCATATTCGTTCCCCAGAAATCATTGGCAACCGATTACAGAAAAGTGGTTTTGCTGATATTTCGGTGACATACCATGATGAGGGGGAAGGAAGCTTGGGAGATATCACCTTTCCTAATGGTTCTATTATCATCAGGGCACAGGTAGCAGACGAATCGTAAGATCTACAAAATGTGTTCAGTTTCACAGTGTTGAGTTAAGTATAGGGGGGCGTAGGCCAGGGGAGGATGCTCATCGCCATTGGGAGGAGGAAAATGCTCACGTCGAATAAAAATAATTTTGGATACAACTATGAAACGTGTGATGAAATCGTTCGCTCTGTGCTCTCTGACTGCTGCTCTTGCATTTCCGATGGCAGCCTCTGCCATGCAGGAAGGTGAAATTCTAATTTGGATCAACGGTGACAAAGGCTATGAAGGTCTGGCTGAAGTTGGTCGCCAGTTTGAAGAAGACACGGGCGTGAAAGTTAACGTCCAGTACCCTGAATCACTGGAAGCTAAGTTCCAACAGGTTGCGCCTACTGGCGGCGGCCCTGATATTATCTTCTGGGCCCATGACCGTTTTGGTGGTTATGCAAAATCAGGTCTGCTAACAGAGATCAAACCGTCTCAAGAATTCAAAGAGAAGCTGGTTGATTTCAGCTGGGATGCGGTGACTTACGACGGCAAACTGGTCGGTTACCCAATTGCACTTGAGTCACCATCACTTATCTACAACAAAGATCTACTTCCTGAACCACCTAAGACTTGGGAAGAGTTGTACGAGATTGAAAAACAAATGTCAGCCAAGGGCAAGAAAGCCATCATGTGGGATGTGAAGAATGCTTACTTCACATGGCCAATGATTTCTGCCAACGGCGGCTACGCATTCAAGAAAACCGAAACGGGCTTCGACGGCAAGCAAATCGGTATTAACAACGAAGCCGGTGTTGCTGGTTTGAGCTTCCTGGTTGACCTATCTAAGAAAGGTGTTGTCTCTGCGGATATGGATTACGCAGTATCCGAGTCTGAATTCAACAAAGGCAACGTAGCAATGACCATCAATGGTCCTTGGTCTTGGGGTAACCTTGAAAAATCTAAGATCAACTACGGTGTTGCAGTATTCCCGACACTGGACGGTGGTAAATCAAACCCATTTGTTGGTGTACTGAGTGCCGGTATCAA
The DNA here is from genome assembly GCF_003026455.1 of Photobacterium rosenbergii. Taxonomy (GTDB): domain Bacteria; phylum Pseudomonadota; class Gammaproteobacteria; order Enterobacterales; family Vibrionaceae; genus Photobacterium; species Photobacterium rosenbergii. Next base: position 1,162,177 of record NZ_PYMB01000001.1, on the reverse strand, counting down.
CTCTGCTAGCCCGAATACTGACCTAGCGGTTGAATTCCTAGAGAACTACTTGATCACTGATGAAGGTCTAGCGAAAGTGAACGACGACAAGCCACTGGGTGCTGTGACGTTGAAATCTTTCCAGCAGGAACTATCTAAAGACAGCCGTATTGCAGCGACAATGACCAACGCTGAAAACGGTGAAATCATGCCGAACATCCCTGAGATGACTGCTTACTGGTTCGCTGAAGGTGCCGCTATTGAGAATGCCCTACTAGGCCGTCAGACAGTTCAGGAAGCATTGGATACAGCGGCTTCTCAAATCCGTTAATCTAACCAAATTTACGTACATGTCTGGTAACGAATAGACATCCATATTATGCGCAGATCTCCTTGAGGAGACTGCGCTTTTTTGTCATTAACGATGACCCAAGGAATACACGTGAGCATAATTGAACAAGCGCCTTTTAAAGAGCAGTTATACGTTAAAGGGACATTCAATGGCTGGGGTGACGACACACCGATGACTTACATTGGTGAAGGTTGTTACCAAGCTGTAGTTTGCTTTTCTGCCGATCTTCATAATTTCAAAATATCCGATCAACAAGGTTCTGAGTCACTGAGCTTTGCGGCCGATAAATACAAAGCGGTAGCTTGTCATCTGAAGCAGCCGCAGGCACTGATCCCTGCGAAGGGGATCGGCAATGATCTTACCTTTTTGGCGCCAGACACGGGTTTATATACCCTTTCTGTTTTTGCTTCTGACGAGAGCATCGAAATGGTGATAGAGGCTGGTGGCGAAAATCTCGATAGCGAGCCGAGCCGACCATTGTTTGAAGCAAATTTCGCTGTGGATGCAGTGGCAGGGGCAATGAAGGGTAAAGGTAACAAGGTTCTCAGCCCTGAGCAGTTGTTTGAAGAGCTTGCCATTAATGTTGAACAGAGCGCGCCATTTGTATTCGGTGACAATATCGACGGTTATTTTGATGGTGTGACCCACGGTTATGTTGCGGCGGGTAAGTATCGCCACAAGCAAGGGTGGTATCTGGGTGCAATGGCTTCGTTCGTTGATGGTATGCTCAATGATAAAACCACGGCCAAAGAAGCTCGCATTTATCCTTATGGTGTAACCCATCAATTCACCGATAATGCCTGGAATGACATAGAAGAGACCTTCATGTTGTTTTCTGGCCAAGAAAGCCGTCAGCGAAGCGCTGCTATTAAAGTGAGGTCGGCAAAGCCTGCTATTTTGTCGATAGCGCCTCAACTAAATCTTGCAATGGATAGCTCATCGGTGAAAGCCTTTGATGGTGGCGTAGTCTACGCCCTTTCTGAGGAGTTACGCCAAGCGGGTACGCCATCATTTATTGCACTTTGCGCTAATCAGTCTTTCACGTTTAGCGAAACGACTTTTGTCGATACACCGGAACTCAAAGATAAGGTTCACTTGAGTGGTCATCATGTGAAGCCTTTACTGACTTCATCAGAGCTACAAACTGAGATGACGATATATCTGGCTTTCGCAGAGACGGAAGCTGAAGCGATTGCTCATGGTCGCTTACTGGTTGAACAGGATGGGGTAAGTGTTCATTTGCAGCAGGTTTATGACATGCTGACCCATTCTTATCTTTGGACGTCGGATCGCGAATACAACCGTGCTTTGATGTGGGCTAAGGCTGCTGGCAAAGTGTTTGTTTCAACTGAATTCGGCAAGGGTATTTGGGCAGGCCTTCCTTGGTTCAAAGATTGCTGGGGGCGTGATTCCTTTATTGCTGTACCGGGTATTACTTTGGTTAATGGCGACTTTGAGGATGCCAAGACTATCATCGATAACTTCGCGTCGATGCAGTTGGCTGACGAAACCAATGTGAATTTTGGCCGTATTCCTAACCGGGTAACCAGCTTAACCAACATTATCTACAACACCACAGATGGTACTCCATGGATGGTACGAGAGGTGTGGGACTACTTGCGCTATAGCGGCGACAAAGACTACGCCAAGGCTATCTATCCTGTGGTGCAGACTTATATAGCCGGTATCGAAAAGCACTATCTTGATGATCATGGGTTGATGACTCACCGGGATCCGGATACCTGGATGGATGCCAAACTTGAAGGTAAACTGCCTTGGTCAGCGCGTGGTACTCGTGCAAATGATATCCAGGCGCTTTGGTACACTAGCCTATTGGTCGCTGTTGAACTAGCGAAGCTAACAGATGATGCACAAAGTGAAGAGCATTATCAGCAGATGGCTGATCGGGTGAGTGAAAGCTTCCAAAAATTATTCTGGGATCAAGACCAGCAAAAATTAGCTGATCGCTTGCACAGTGATGATCTGCGCGATCTTCAAGTACGCTCTAATCAGTTAATGACGGTAACGGTTCCATTCGATAACGGGCTACTTGATAAAGCTATTGGTGCAAAAGTGGTTAAGAATGCGGTGAGTGAGTTGTTGTTCCCGTGGGGGATCACCTCATTGTCGCAGTATGATCCGATTTTCCACCCATATCATGCTAACCGAGAGGAATACCACAAAGATGCCGCTTACCATAATGGCACCATTTGGGGCTGGAATGCGGGTTTCACGGTTTCGAGCTTGATTGAGTATGGCTACGCCGATTTTGCTTATGAGCTGACTAAGAACCTTTCTGATCAGATATTGTACCTTGGTCATCGTGGGGCAATGAGTGAAAACCTGGATGCATTTTTGAATGAGCAGGGTGGGTTAACGACTACAGGTACTTATGCTCAGGCTTGGTCGGTGTCAGAATTTACCCGAAATGGCTATCAGGACTACGTTGGCTTTAAGCCGGAGTTGTTGTCTGGCAAAGTCGTATTAGCTCCTTGCTTACCATCGAGCTGGCAGCAATTTGATGCAGAGCTTCGTTTTGGGCAAGCAAATGCGTTGTCTGTCGGTTACCAGTGCCTTGAGAAAGGTTTGCAACGCTTCCAGTTGGCCTATATGGAAAGCAGTGCTGTGCAGCTTGAGCTTCAATTGATGGCATCAGACAAGGCAAAATATCAGCTTGTGCTGGAAGCTTATGAGCTACCAGCGGTGATCGAGTTTGATCCAGTTGATGTGAAGGTTGTGGTGAACGATCAGGTTCGTGATCTTGTTCAAGTACAGCCAAGCTTTGCATCAGTAGTTGGTGGACTCGCTTTTGCTAAACCGGACCATGCTTTGGTTTTCCCGGTATTACAAGGCCAGCATGTGTTGCAACAGCAAGTGGAGAACGCAAACCTTGCTCTGGCAACTGACTAATTAATCAGCTTTTATAGCAAAAAAGAAAAGCGCTGCTGATAGGCAGCGCTTTTTTAATTGGTCGTCGGTTGGTCAGCTAAAGGAGCAGCACGATACTTAGTCATAATCCATGTAAGTACGCCCCTCTAAAGAGTAGGGCTCGTTGTCGTCATATAGATTCCGCTGTCCTCTAAGCTTTTGTACTTTGGCTTCAAGGGCTTTGGCCTCTTGATAGTTACCCTCTTGATAAGCTAGGTGGATGCGTTGTTCGATATCTTCGATCCTATCATGGCTGCTCATGTCATGATCCTCCATTCGAAAGCCATACCCACTTAGGTAAACACATGCGCGGTTCAGTGTTTGCCCAAGTAATGAAGTGGTACAACCTACTTGCCGTTTCATTTTCAGTGTAGGAGCGGATTTACTCCTGTTCCACCTGATAACTAAACTTGGGACGACTTGGATCACTTTCGCTTTAAATTTTTATTAGGTTGGTGAATCGGCGAGCCCACGCCCTCTCACTGTGTATACCGCCATCATCCACATTGAAATGGCAAGCAATTTGTGCTGATTTGCCACTTAGCAACTCTGCAAACTCAACCGCAAGATCATGGTACAGCGCCGGGAATGCTTCAATAGAGGGATCACTGGTCTCATTAGTACCGATATCCATATAGATTTTGGTGGGGTGTTTAATGCGGGCTTGCTCAAGGTAGGTTTTCATCGCCTCTGATGCAAACCAGAAGGCAGGAGAAAATATGCCAGCCTTGGAAAAGGTATCTTGGTATTTCAGTGCGGCATAGAGGCTGATAAACCCTCCCATCGAGCTACCTGCAATGGTGGTAGACTCCCGCTCAGGTTGGGTGCGGTAATGTTGGTCAACGAAGGGCTTGAGGGTTTGGACGATAAAATCGCAATAGGCCGTGCCTTCACCCCCCTGTGGCTCAATAGCCTGTTCCCAGTTGGTCAGTGCTGCTGGTGGGGCAAACGGCCAAGGTGAGTATTCATCACGACGTCCTAGATGACCTCGCGCCTGACTACAATCGATGGCTACCACTATGTAACCTTCTGACTCCCCCTCGGTCTGAAGGGCATCGAGCTGTTCTGCAACTTGCCAACTAGCACCAGCAATGCACAGCTCAGGTTCGAACACGTTCTGGCCATCATGCATGTAAATCACCGGATAACGCTGTGTACTGCTCTCGTAATTAACTGGCAGGTATATACGTACATGACGTTGGCGATCCAATTGTGGGATATATATATTCTTGTGGACTACCATCCGTTTGGGATCATAGTTTTTCTGCGTTGGGTCTAGGGTAAGAGTCATAGGTACTCCATAGGCGAGGCATAAAAAAAGCGCTGTTGGTTTTAATCAACAGCGCTTGCTTGTATTCAAGTGGTTTTAAGGCACTTGGTTATACGAGGGGGAAACACGTTTCCTTATACACCTGGCTCTTTGTATAGGCGGCGGCATGCTTTACCGTCGCTGTGGAACAGGTGACAACGGTGCGCTGGGATATCAACCTTGAATGAATCACCTGAATCAACGTCAATGGTGTCTGGACGACGGTAGATGAAATCAGCATCCATGTGTTCTAGGCGAAGGTAAGCTTGGGTTTCATAACCCAGTTTCTCTACAACCTGCACTGTACCTTCGATAGTTGCATCACCTTCACCTTCTGGCAGTAGGTGCTCAGGGCGAACACCCAGAGACATACGGTCGCCTTTGGTAACGGTTGTACCGTCAACAGGAATCCAGAATGCTTTGCCGTTAGCCATTTGAACCATCACGCGGTCTTCTTCAACCTGCTCAATGAATACACTCATGAAGTTCATCTTTGGAGAGCCGATAAAGCCTGCCACGAAGCGGTTTTGCGGGTAGTGGTATAGCTCAAGTGGCTTACCAACCTGAGAAACATAACCACCGTCTAGCACAACAATTTTCTGTGCCATGGTCATCGCTTCGATCTGATCGTGGGTTACGTAGATCATGGTTGAGCCAAGTTGCTTGTGAAGCTTGGCAATTTGGATACGCATCTGAACGCGAAGTGCTGCATCAAGGTTAGAAAGCGGTTCGTCCAGTAGGAAAACTTTCGGTTGCGACACCAAAGTACGACCGATAGCTACACGCTGGCGCTGACCGCCAGAAAGTGCTTTTGGCTTACGCTCAAGAAGGTGGCCTAGTTGAAGGATGTCCGCTGCGTGGTCAACTCGGCGCTTAGTTTCTTCCTTGTCGGCTTTTGCCAGCTTCATGCCGAATGACATGTTATCGAACAGATTAAGGTGAGGGTAAAGTGCATATGACTGGAATACCATGCCCACACCACGCTCTGACGGTGGCACGTCGTTCATACGTTCTTCGCCGATGTATAAATCACCTGAAGTAATGTCTTCCAGGCCTGCGATACAACGTAGAAGTGTTGACTTACCACAGCCTGATGGACCTACGAAGACAACGAACTCACCTTCAGCAATATCGAGATCAACGTTTTTGGAAATCAGGTTATCTCCATATGCTTTACATACATTTCGTAAAGTAACACTCGCCATCGAGCCTATTCCTCTAAGTTGTTGTTGCCAGCAAGGCCTCATCTTATTCGGGCGAGGCCTTGCAGGTAAAGAATTTTTCCGTGTAATTGAAGAAAAATCGGGTAGAGCGCGATTCACTGGGAATCAACGTCTACCCTGACAAAATCCAAATTATCTACTTCCCCAAGAAATAAAATGGTGCTGTCGTCTTTAAAATAGAGTGGTTAGTGCAAAAGTGCATTACCTAATAAAAAGAACAGTGTCTTCAACTACCCCGTGGGTATGGTTGTATTCTTGCCGAGGAAACGCGCAGAAACATCCTCCTTATCAATAAATAAAAAGGGGGATGAGGGGGGGAGGAGTGCTTAGATCACACTTTGTTATTGTAAGGGCTGAAGGGATGTTTTATTCCCGTTAGTATGTGCGCTGTATCACAATCAAACGTCGTTATTAGATCTGCATCACTAACCGAAACGACGGAGATCACGCTTTTCACACTTAGGGGGTGGGGGCGTAGGACACAGGATGATGCCGAGTGCTTGATACTGTTGGAAGATACAGACTGAAATTTGTATCGCAGAGAGGCTTCTGCAATACAACCAATAACAATCATGAAGGATGTTAATAATGAAGAAAGTCCTCAGCACAGTCGCATTATGTACCCTTGCTGCTCTTGGTTCAGTATCTGCGCATGCAGCGATTGAAGAAGGTCAACTTACCATTTGGATTAATGGTGACAAAGGTTACAACGGCTTGGCAGAAGTAGGTAAACAGTTTGAAGAAGACACTGGCGTAAAAGTTACTGTCGCTTTCCCTGATAACCTTGCAGAGCGTTTCCCACAGGTTGCTGCAGCCGGTGATGGTCCTGATATCGTATTCTGGGCGCACGACCGCTTTGGTGGCTACGCAAAAGCTGGCCTACTCGCTGAAATCAACCCGACTCAAGAGATGAAAGATAAGATCATCGACTTCACTTGGGATGCGGTTTCTTACGACGGTAAATATGTCGGTTACCCTGTTGCTGTAGAAGCTCTTTCTCTAATTTACAACAAGGATCTTGTTCCAAACCCACCTAAGAACTGGGAAGACATCGAAGCGCTAGACAAGAAGCTTCAGAAAGATGGCAAGAAAGCGATCATGTGGAACCTGAAAGAACCGTTCTTCACATGGCCAATCCTAACTGCTGACGGTGGTTATGCCTTCAAATTCACTGCGAACGGCTACGACGTTAAAGACGTAGGTGTGAACAACTCGGGTGCGAAGTACGGCATGAACTTCATCAAGTCTCTGGTTGATAAGAAAGTTATCTCTCCAGATATGGACTACAGCATCTCTGAGGCAGAGTTCAACCAAGGTAACGTTGCAATGACAATCAATGGCCCATGGTCTTGGGGCAACATTGAGAAGTCAGGTATCGACTACGGTGTAACACTACTTCCTAAACTGAACGGTAACCCATCTAAACCTTTTGTTGGTGTACTAACTGCAGGCATCAGCGCAGTCTCTCCTAACAAAGACTTGGCTGTTGAGTTTATTGAAAACTACCTACTAACAAACGAAGGTCTGGCAAAAGTTGATGCTGACAAGCCTCTAGGTGCGGTAGCACTTAAGTCTTTCCAGCAGAAGCTAGATAAAGACACCCGCATTGCCGCGACAATGGACAACGCAATGAACGGTGAAATCATGCCAAACGTTCCTCAGATGACTGCTTTCTGGTACGCACAAGGTAACGCTATCCAGAACGTTGTTGACGGTCGCCAGGGTGTTGATGACGCTCTAGACGCTGCAGCGGGTCACATTCTTAAGTAATACGTTTTACGGGGAGGGGTAACTCTCCCCATCTTTATTTGTCATTTTTGCTAGCAAGGAGCTGAGATGCAGTCAGTTCAAGGTGCAGAACTTCTCGATTCACCTGAAGAAAGTTCGAAATTAAATTATCGTAAGTGGCTTAAGTGGTCACTGCTAGGCATGATCGGTACGGTTAACGGTTATGCTACTGTCTTAATGTACGCACAGGGTGAGATTCCCTTCGCGCTTCTTACCGTTGTTCTAACAGCTCTTGCTCTTTATATCTTTGGTAGTAAGAAAACATACGCCCATCGCTACATCTATCCTGGCGTAGCCGGGATGATTATTTTCGTTATCTTCCCGCTGATTTATACGGTCGGACTGGCCTTTACCAACTATAGTGCCTCCAACCAGTTGTCTCTAGAGCGTGCGCAGACTGTTCTGCAGCAACGGTCTTTCTTGTCAGGGGAAAGCTACGGTTTTGATTTGTACAAGGTTGATAACGGTCACCAGCTAATCATTAAATCCAATGGCGACCTATTGGCCTCTGAGGTATTCGATATCTCTAATCCGCCTGCTGAAGAGCAAATGAACCTGCGTCAGGTTGACGCGGTACAAGGCGAGAAAGAAGTTATCCGTACTATCGTGCAAAACCGCTCTAACCTGAATAAGGTTGAGCTGGAAATGCCTAGCGGCGAACACATCCGCATGAGTGGCCTACGTAAGTTTGCAGCTGAAACGCCGTTGTTTACTCTTCAGGAAGATGGTGAGTCGCTACTAAACAACCAAACGAACCAACTGTTTAAGCCAAACTACGAGATTGGTTTCTACCAGCCTGTTGATGCAAACGGTGAGTTCATTGAAAAACCAATTTCACCAGGATTCGTCGTCGGCGTTGGCTCAGCTAACTTTGAGCGTGTTCTAACTGATGACGGCATCAAGGAACCATTCGTTGGTATCTTCATCTGGACGGTTGTCTTTGCCTTCTTGGCCGTTGCCCTGACACTGGCTCTGGGTATGATCCTCGCTGTTATCGTACAGTGGGAACCACTAAAATTCAGCGGCGTTTACCGTGTATTGCTTATACTTCCATATGCGGTGCCATCATTTATCTCGATTCTGATCTTCAAGGGTTTGTTCAACCAGAGTTTCGGTGAGATAAACATGTTGCTTGAAGCCATGTTCGGGATTAAGCCTTCGTGGTTCTCAGATCCAGTTATGGCCCGCGTGATGGTAGTTATGGTTAATACCTGGCTTGGTTTCCCTTACATGATGATTCTATGTATGGGCCTATTGAAGTCGATTCCTGAAGATTTGTATGAAGCGTCTGCCATTGATGGTGCAGGCCCTATCCAGAACTTCTTCAATATCACGCTACCTATGTTGATTAAACCGCTAACGCCGCTACTGATTGCAAGTTTCGCGTTTAACTTCAACAACTTTGTAATGATTCAACTATTGACCTCTGGTGGTCCAAACATGGTCGGTACCTCAGAGCCAGCGGGTTACACTGATTTGCTAGTAAGTTATACCTACCGTATCGCGTTCGAAGGCGGCGGTGGTCAGGACTTCGGTCTAGCCGGTGCAATCGCAACAGTTATCTTCCTATTGGTAGGTGGTATGGCACTACTTAACCTGAAATTTACCAACACTAAGCTTGAGCAGGACTAAGGAGAGACGTCATGCCAATGGTTCAACCTAAGTCATTAAAATATCGGGTATGGGCAACACACATTGGATTGTGTTTGTTCCTAGCAGCAACAATTTTCCCGCTACTGATGATTGTTGCCATCTCTCTGCGTGAAGGTAACTTTGCAAGCGGTGAGTTGATTCCAAGTAACCCAACGTTAGATCACTGGCGATTAGCCCTTGGCTTCTCAGTGACTAACAGCGACGGTAGCGTGACACCACCACCATTCCCAGTACTGCTGTGGCTATGGAACACCGTTAAGGTGGCAGGTATTACCTCTATTATCATCGTTGCACTTTCAACTACCAGTGCTTATGCGTTTGCCCGTATGCGTTTCAAAGGTAAGAGCACTATCCTTAAAGGGATGATGATCTTCCAGATGTTCCCTGCGGTACTTGCTCTGGTTGCCTTGTATGCCTTGTTTGACCGTCTGGGACAATACATCCCATTCTTGGGCCTAAACACCCACGGTGGTCTGATTTTCTCTTACCTTGGTGGTATTGCCCTGCATGTTTGGACAATTAAGGGATACTTCGAAACTATTGATGGCTCCTTGGAAGAAGCGGCTGCACTGGACGGTGCAACACCATGGCAGGCATTCCGCCTAGTATTGCTGCCGCTGTCTGTACCAATTCTTGCTGTAGTATTTATCCTGTCGTTCATCGGTGTGGTAACAGAAGTGCCGGTAGCGTCGCTACTACTAACAGATGTCAGTAACTACACGCTCGCTGTTGGTATGCAGCAGTACCTATACCCGCAAAACTACCTATGGGGTGACTTTGCAGCGGCCGCGGTACTATCAGCAATTCCAATTACGACAGTGTTCCTACTGGCCCAGAAGTTCTTGGTTGGTGGCCTGACAGCCGGTGGTGTAAAAGGCTAACACTTTTCATTGAACCGAAAGAAAAATCAAACCGGGTGCTTAGGCACTCGGTTTTTTTTATACCTAATATGAATGTGGCTTTTCGTTTAAGCTAAACAGTCGTTTCTCATTAGTAATACGTGGCAAGTAATATAAAGCACTGCAAGTAGCACGTTGCTTTTACTTCAGATAATACCTGCTACGCTTTAGGAGTTGGTTTACGTTGTGAATAAACCCAAACACGTGGAGGCTTCTAATGAAAAAACTGCTTGTTTTGATGATGCTTGCTTTTTCTGGATTTACTTTCGCCAATTCTTCATCCGGCCATAGCGGTGGTAGCACAGTAACTGCGCCACAAATCATATGCATGTATGAAGGGAAGATACTTGGTGTAACCGCTATTCCTATCTATGAATGTACTAAGTTAAAAAAAGAGATGAAGGAAGGCGAGAATAAGTAATACTGCCTCGTTTTTATAAAAGTGATCATAATTATGGTCACTTTTTTATTTATAAAGTTTGAAATAATTACAAGCCTATTAAGCTGTTTTTAATGATTTTTTTATGTTTATTTTTGATTATTAATTGTCAATTCACTCAAGATTATAAATTTTGAATAAATGATGAATTTTAGTCATTTCCGCCATCTTATTTGTTTCACATTTCATTTGGGGCTGATAGAATCATTCTAGTGGGGCATAAAAGTGCCTCATGGAATAATAACAACACGCTTGTTTTCACTTAGGCAAGCGACTCCCGAGCTTAGTGCCTAACAATGGTTTGGCCGCCGATCTGTTAGGGTAAGCTAGGCTCCATACATCATTGGCGTTGCTGCATAGCTGGGCTTACTTTTTGTTAAGAGTAAGTTTTATTGGTAACCAAAACCCGACATTCCTGTTCGGGTTTTTTTGTATCTAGTCGATGGAGAGGTCGTTCTGAGAAAGGTAGGCTAGGCATGGAGTCGCTGGCAAACTTGATTTCTTCCATTAGATTTAGCACGGTATAGTGCCTTATCTGCCGCCTTCAACACTGAGTATGGGTTATCCATTTTGTGGTTATCAGAAACACCAATACTGACTGTAATATTGGTAGAGGCAATATCGGCATCCATTGAATGCTCACCTTTAGGATGATCCTGTACTTTTAGTGGGTAGGCTTCAATTTGCTTCCTGATTTGTTCTAAAAACCTCAAGCTATCGTTTTGTGTCCTGCCTTTAAAGATAATCGTGAACTCTTCCCCGCCGTAACGGTAGACCTTGGCGTTATTTGACTGTTTGGCAAGGATACTGGCAACAAGACGCAGCACATCATCTCCAGTGTTATGGCCATAGGTATCGTTGAATACTTTAAAGTGATCTATGTCGAGCATCGCAATTGAATAGGTACGTCCTAGGTGTTTAATTTCCGTATCCAGCGAGCGCCGTCCCGGTATCCCTGTTAATTGATCTATATAGGCGAGTTCATGGCTACAGCTGATCAGGTTTGTTAACAGCAGCAGTGACAGCACCGAATAGGCAACGCTCGAAATCATCGAGTAGTGAAAGAAAGTGAGGGTAAGCGCTGAGAAAAGTGTCCCGATAAATAATGCATGATCATGGGGGTGGTTTCGTTTGAAGACCAACATAGCATGAATAGTCAGTACAGCAATAAAGAGTAAAATGATGACAACTGGTAGTCTTGATATCAGTGGAAAACTAATCAGGTACTGTTGCCAGATAAGGGTTAAGTCAAAGCTTGCTAAAAGGTTTACGAGAAATACCGCCCCAATAAACTGCACAAGTACAGCACCTAGGAAAAAAACATTGGAGCGGGTCATTAAGCGGCGCTCAGGGAGTCGGTGAATCATAAGTAAATTCAACGGAAGAGCGACGGCAAGGACGGTATAAGCGAGTTTAGTAAACGGAATTGACAGTGGTGACTGTAACCAAGTTTGTATGATGTGGTAGCTAAACAGCAATAAGATGGCTGCCAGTGAAGTACGTGATTGGTTGAACAACTCCCCTAAGAAGACGGCAACAGGAAGCAGTATGTAGGGGAGAGACTTGACGAGAGCCTCATTTGTCGTGGAGAAAGGTGAAGCATGATGCAAACCAGCCAGCACAATAAGTGCCAATAGGACCGGAGCTCCAAATCGGAAAAAAGCATGTCGGCAGAGTGGGATTGAAAATAACTGCATTGCTTGCTGATGATACCTTTGCTCAAGTTGGATACGTTGAATCATTAAACGAGAACAGCAATTACCTCTTGTTGATTATATACACGGTGCGCCAGTGTGCATAGGAACATACGTTCTTATTATTTACAATTTATAGCACTGATTTATTAATGTTTATTGGGAAGGGACTTAAAATGAGAGCTAGGTATGAAGTGCCATAAAATTGACACCAGACTCTCAAGCCTAGTGTCAATTCTCTTGCGATTATTTACTTGATAAATGGAAAGAGCTTTTTCACTTCCTCTTCAGACAAACCTTCAACCCGTTCTATGTTTCGCTCAGGGATCCCTTCTGGGTCGGGATAATGCTTTAGGACTTTTTCCATACTATCCTCACGGATCAAATGGAAGATCGGGTAAGGTGAGCGGTTGGTCAGGTTTTCTGCGTCCTCGGGTTGAGTACCGTGGAAGCAATAATCTGGGTGGAAGCTGGCAATCTGGTAAGTGCCTTGATAGCCCATTTGAAAGATAAGGGCATCAATGAGATCGAGGTATTGATTGTAGTCACCAAAATCTTCGAACAGGTGAGGGGTTACGACCAAAGTCGTTTCCAACTCATCGACTGGCGTGCTATCGAGCTTTTGCAGCTGCTGGTAGATTTCCTCGAGTAGTACATCTTCACTGTTAGCTTCAGAGATGAAAATCTGGATTTGCTTGTTACGGTTAGGTTTAGCCGCAAACGGGCAAAGGTTGAGTCCGATGACAACATCTTCTAGCCATTGCTGGACTTGCTGGTGAACGAGTTCGAAATTTTGATTTTTCATAGCTGACTTATTGTTAGGCCACTGAGCAATGTGGCTTTTTGATTTATAGCGATAATTATATAAAAAAGGGCCAGCAAGCGCTGGCCCTTTGGTGTCTTTTGCTTAGAGCTTATTAAGCTTCAGCAGACTCTTCAGCAGGCGTATTCTCTGCTGCTGGAGCTGGGAATTGCTTAACAGGCTTGGCAACTAGTTGGCGAGTTGCTGTACGCACTTCAGCGATGTTGACCTCAAGCTGATCACCAAGCTGGTATTCTTTCACCTTGTCGATGTTCACAATGCCTAGCTCGCCGTTGCACTCGATACGTTCTTTGTTATCGAGGATCAATGGGGCAGGAATGAAGGCTGCAGCACCATTTTCAAGTAGGCGAACACGCATACCTGCACGGTTGATATCGAAGATCTCAGCGGTAAAGACTGTTGCCTCTTTCACTGCATCTTTCAGTAGTCGTACATATAGCCAGTCAGCAACATCACGCTCCGCCATACGATGGTTACGACGGTGCATGGCGATTTCTTCACCCACAGTGTCATCTGGTGTTTGGCTTGGTTCCAGACCCGAGATAACGGCTTTAAGCAGACGGTGGTTGATCATATCGCCATATTTACGAATTGGGGATGTCCACGTGGCGTAGACATCCAATCCCATTGCGTAGTGCGCAGCAGGCTTATTACCCACTTCACTGTACGCTTGGAACTTGCGTAGGCGGTTGTCTAAGTAAGTGCTGTCTTGAGCGTTTAGCCAGCGGCGAAGGGCACTGAAGCCTTCCAGCGTTAGCAACTGCTCTTTTTCAAACGGTGCTTCGGCTTCTGTGAGGAAGTCCATCGCTGTATCCAACTTCTCTGGGTTGAACCCGTTGTGGTAGTTGTAGACACCAAAACCGAATTTGTCTTGCAGAACGCGACCAGCACAAATGTTTGCGGTGATCATCGCTTCTTCGATCATGCGGTTTGCGGTACGGCGCGGATCGGTGTGGATAGCGATAACATCGTTATCTTCGCTTAGCTCGAAGCGGTAATCTGGGCGATCTGGGAATACGACCGCGTTAGCTGCACGCCAAGCGCTACGAGCATTAGCAAAACCGTGAAGGGCTTTGATTTGCTCAAGGATAGTGTCGTTTGGTGCCCAGTTTTCGCACTCACCGTTTTCAAGCAGATCAGACACATTGTCATAAGCCAAACGAGCTTGTGACTTAATCCATGCAGCAAAGAAATGGATATCGTCTTGGATAACGCCGTCTTTATCAATGCTTACGCGGCAGCACAGTGTTGGGCGTTTCTCGTCTTCTAGCAGCGAACACAGTTCGTCACTCAGTTCACGAGGTAGCATTGGGATGTTACGGCCTGGTAGGTAGATGGTGAAGCCACGCTCGCGTGCTTCTTTGTCCATCTTGTCACCGACTTCGATGTATGAAGTAGGATCAGCAATGGCGATGGTGATTTCAAAGCTACCATCTTCCTTGGCAACCGTGTAAATCGCGTCATCCATATCTTTAGTGGATTCACCATCGATAGTGATGAACGGAAGCTCGGTCAGATCTTCGCGCTCTAGGCCTTCTTCCAGCATCGACCAGCTTTCTTGCGGCGCTGGCTCGGCATTTGGAAGATCGTGACGCGCAAGCGTTACCCACCAAGGGGCAATCTTGTCATTGCTGTCTGTGATCTTTTCTTTGATTTCACAGAAGAAAGTCTTGTTGTCACCAACCAACGGGTGGCGTGTCATGTTGGCAACAACCCAGTCACCTTCTTTTAGTAACTCTGGGTTCAGTCCTTTGACAGGGCGAGCTTTAATAGCGTCTTTCAGCTGCGGGTGATCGGGAACAACATGCAGGCGATCACGGATAAGCTTCACTCGGCCAATAAAGCGAGTGATGAATTGCTCAATCAGTTCCTGCGGCTCTGCAACTTCACGTTCCTTTTCTGTACGAATGACCGCCATAACACGGTCACCGTGCATAACGTTTTTCATATAGTTAGGTGGAATGAAGAAGCTTTCCTTGTTGTCGACTTCGAGAAAGCCAAAGCCACGGTCAGTTGCTTTGATGCTGCCTTCTTTTTTAGGAAGTGTTTCCTGAATTTGTTTTTTAAGCTGTGCTAGTAAAGGATTATCTTGAAACATTATGCCCGGTCTCAGGTTGTTAACAGGCACACTATAAAGTTTTCAGCCCATAAAACCAAGCTCCAGACAAAATGTCACCAAATTGTCTTACTTCCTTTTTACCCATGCTGTTACTCAACAGACATATGATGGCGGTCGAAATAATACAAACCGAACTGCTTAAATTTATAACATGGGCTGCATTCCATAAATAAAGCAGGAGTCAACGTTCTGTGAATGGGATATAAGTGCCTTATCAAATGGTTGCATATGCTTGTCATTGCTTTGCTTCCTATAAATAAAGCGGCATAGCTGCTAAGACATGGCTAGGTATCAATATGAATAAAGAATCGAATAGGGAGCTGGATAAGCTAGTCGATCAACTTGTTCGGCAGGCCAACATGAGTCAGTGGTGTAAGGCATTATTAGGAAGACTCAAGGACGATTTCTACTTAAGTAACATGACCTTCATGATTGAGCAGGATAATGAAATCATGGCCGTTGCAAGTTGCGTGGAAAATACCTTTCAGTACTACTCCCCGGCATTACGTTTAGATGATTACAATGGCGTACCGCTGGGAGCGATTCAATTTGCCCGTGATAATGGCCAATTCGTCCGGACATATGTAAATCGGCCCTACAAAGCAATATGGTATGACGACAACGGTGATTGGTGTCAGCTTGTTTTGCCAATCGTTATGCACGAAAGGCCTGTTGGTTACATTTATGCCGAAACCAATAAACCCGAATACTTTGAAGCAAGAATTCAGGAGGTTGAACAGTTCTTCGCAGTGATTGCCTCTGATGTCAGTGCTCGGGTGCTATTGAAGGAATTGGACTCCCAGCATCAGTGCCGGCAAACGGCAGAAGCTGAGCTTGCTGATCGGAATAAGTCACTCAAGCAATATCTGAAGTTACTTAAGAACCTGCACGAACTGACGTTGGTCTTGTCAAAGGTCGATACCAACGATGAGCTGTTTAAGGCCGCAGTGATGTTAGGGCGCGAAAAACTGGATATTGACCGAATGGCTGTTTTTCTCATTGATTTTGAAAAAAATGAAATGCGGGGAACTTACGGTACCGATCCCGAGGGCCAGCTCGTTTGCCGACGTTCATTCTGTAGTGCAGTGCCAGATCACCCATTGGTCAATGAAGCTTTGAGCCGCAAGGATCATGTTGTCGTTAAGGAAAATGCCCCTCTTTATTACGGCACGCAACAAGTGGGTACTGGCTGGAATGCGATGATAGCCATGTGGAACGGTGATCGTTGCATTGGCTGGATCGCAGCCGATAACCTATTAAATCGCCAGCCTATTACTGAGCATGACAAACAAATATTGAAACTGTTTGGCGCGTCATTGGCTCAGCAGATTGTGATTCGACAACAAAATGAAGAGCTGAGGCAGTTGAACTCTGAATTGGAAGGGCGAGTAGCCCGTAGAACGCAGGAGCTAATGTCTACCAATGCCGCTTTAGAAACGGCAAATAAAAAGTTGGCGCTATGGTCAATGCAAGATGGTCTTACTCAGGTTTCAAACCGACGGTTTTTTGAAGAAAGTTATCGAGAAGCATGGTTGGAGGCATTGGAGGGCTCGACATCGCTTGGTGTCATTATGCTAGATATTGATCATTTTAAAGCATTCAATGATTACTATGGTCACTTGCAGGGGGATCAGTGCCTAAAACAAATTGCCCATATGTTGAAAATCATTACAGATAAAACCGATGGGGCTGTTTTGTCCCGGTTTGGCGGTGAGGAGTTTGTCTGTATATTACCTCGCTGTAGCCAGCAACAACTACAGGCACTCGCCAACAAAATGGTGACAGGGGCAAGGAAACTAAAGTTAACACATGAAAAAAGTGCGTATGGAGTTGTGACGTTAACTGCTGGTGGTTGTTGTATGGTGCCATCGAAGTCATCTCCTACCGATAGCACATATAAGGATATGGATAAAACTGCGCAACAAGTAGTGCAACCCGCAGTTTTGCATGGTACGGAATCGAGCGTGTTAATCAATAAAGCAGATATGGCTCTGTACCAAGCTAAAAAGGGGGGGAGAAATCAGGCCTATATCGTTGACGCCAAATCTTGCCTGCATGAACTCTAGAAGATATCACTGTTTTTATTAACTAAGTTCAGATTTTCTAAAGCGAAAATGAGGAAAGCCAAAATAAGTTGTATGAGATGGGTTACCTAAATAACCGGTTTGTACAAATAATAAGTGTTTGAAGAGTATTTTGTGACAGTGCTCAATTTTTTCTGGCTTTTTATCTTGTATTAGCGCACAATGCGCGCCTCTATAGTCGAGGCCCATGCTTGTGGTTGCTGTTGCAGAACCGTTTTATAGCCAAAGGGGCCCCGTTTCCGTTAGATCATTTATTGGGATCCCAATGCAAGAATCTGTTACAGAATTTCGCCAGTTAGAACTGGCCGACACACTACTATCCGCACTAGACTCAATGGGCTTCGTTGCGCCGACTCCTATCCAAGCGGCGTCTATTCCTCTTCTACTTACTGGTACTGATGCACTAGGTAAAGCGCAAACAGGTACAGGTAAAACAGCGGCATTCTCACTGCCTCTACTAAACAAACTGGATCTTGGTCAGCATAAGCCTCAGGCGATTGTAATGGCACCGACTCGCGAACTAGCGATTCAGGTTGCAGCTGAAATCAAGACTCTAGGTCAGAACGTTAAGGGCCTTAAGGTTCTAGAGATCTACGGTGGTGCTTCTATCGTTGATCAAATGCGTGCTCTTAAGAGCGGTGCCCACATTGTTGTTGGTACGCCTGGCCGTGTTAAAGACCTTATCACTCGTGATCGTCTACACCTTGATGAAGTACACACGTTTGTACTTGATGAAGCAGATGAAATGCTAAAAATGGGCTTCGTTGACGACGTGACTTGGATCATGGAGCAAGCGCCAGAAACAGCACAGCGTGTTCTGTTCTCTGCAACTATGCCTCCAATGGTTAAAGAAATCGTTGACCGTTTCCTACGTGAACCTGCGCGCATCGACGTTGCTGGTGAAAACCGTACTGTTTCTCAGGTTGAGCAGCAGTTCTGGGTTGTTAAAGGCGTAGAGAAAGACGAAGCAATGATGCGTCTTCTTGAAACTGAAGATACTGATGCGTCTATCGTATTTGTACGTACTCGTCAGGACACCGAGCGTCTAGCTGACTGGCTATCTGCACGTGGCTTCAAAGCTGCTGCACTTCACGGTGACATTCCTCAGTCTCTACGTGAGCGTACTGTTGATCACATCAAGAAAGGTGTTATCGACATCCTAGTAGCGACTGACGTTGTTGCTCGTGGCCTAGACGTTCCACGTATTACTCACGTATTTAACTACGACATCCCATTCGATGTTGAGTCATACATCCACCGTATCGGTCGTACTGGTCGTGCTGGTCGTACTGGTAAAGCGATCCTATTGGTTCGTACTAACCAGATCCGCATGCTACGTACTATCGAGCGTGTAACTAAGTCTCGTATGGAAGAGATCCAGCTTCCTCTACGTGACACTGTTGCTGAAGCACGTCTGAACCGTCTAGGTCAGGAGCTAGAAGCACAGAAAGAAGAATCAAGCCTAGAAGCGTTTGTTGAGCTTGTAGAGAAGCTACAAGAAACCATCGAAGTTGATGCTGCAACACTAGCTGCAATGCTACTTAAGCGCCAGCAGGGTAACCGTCCTCTGTTTTACAAAGGTCCAGACCCAATGATTGCTGCTATCGAGCGTGACAAGCAGCGTCGTGAGCGCCGTCGTGAAGACCGTGGTGGTGAGCGTGGCGAGCGCCGTGAGCGTCGTAACTTCAACACTGCTGACTGGGATACTTACCAGCTTCAGGTTGGCCGTGAGCAAGGTGTTCAGGTTAAAGATATCGTTGGTGCTATCGCAAACGAACTTGGCCTAAGCAAAGAGTTCATCGGTGCAATCAAGCTTGCGCCAGAGCACACTTACGTTCAGCTTCCTAAGAAGATGACAAGCGAAGTGGCAGCACAACTTAAGAAACTACGTATTCGTCAGAACGAAGCAAAAGCTGTAGTTGTGGCTGACGATGTACTGCGTGAGCACCGTCGTGGCGGCCGTGATGGCAACCGTGGTGGCTACCGTGGTAACCGCGATGGCAACCGTGACGGTAACCGTGAAGGCTTCCGCCCACGTCGTGACGGTGAGCGTCGTTTCGACCGCAACCGTGGCGGTGATAACCGTGGTAGCTTCCGTGGTGAGCGTAACCATGGTGCTCCTCGTCGCGACCGTAAGCCTCGCTTCGAAGACTAATCGACCTAGATTGCACAATCTAGTCAGATGATTTGAGAATCCAGTCCTGAAAAGGGGCTGGATTTTTTTATGCCTGTCAGTTTTCCCTTCTTTCAGTCATTCCAATGACTTATTATTAATACCGCTAAGTCTGTTTTTTGAGACAGAGATAATTGTTCCTTGTGGCACACCCTCTATACTTTCCCAAATGGTTTGTAATAGGGAACACCGACATGACACCAGAAATCTCAACATGGTTAGCACGGGACCCTGATCCGGTAACACGTGAAGAGTTGCAGCAATTAGTTGATGCCAATCGCCAATCAGAATTAGCTGATAGGTTTTCAACCCGCTTGGCATTTGGTACCGCAGGACTAAGAGGGATTGTTGGCGCAGGGCCAAACCGGATGAATCGGCTGGTTATCCATGAAACCGCATTGGGGCTTGGCAAATACCTATTGCAGGTGGATCCACTATCGGCGGAGAAAGGGGTTGTGATTGGGTATGATGGTCGTCCTGACTCACGCCAGTTTGCCCATGATGCTGCCTCAATGCTGACTTCATTGGGTATCAAGGTTTTCCTAACCGAAAAAGTCGCACCCACTCCAGTCGTTGCTTTTGGCGTCCGTCACTTACAAACAGCTGCAGGTGTGGTGGTAACGGCCAGTCATAACCCGCCAGCCTATAATGGCTTTAAGGTCTACTGGGGAAATGGTGCGCAAATCATCCCTCCTCATGACTCTGGGATTGCAGAGCAAATTGATATTGCCGCCACAGAAGATCTGCCACAGCACTCCATTGAAGATGGCGAGCGAGAAGGGCTGCTACATTGGCTTAATGGCGATTTCTATACCGAATACCGCAAAGCGCTCAATAATAGTGCATTACTGTCCAATCACAACGAACCAGAAGCGCTTAGCCTAGCTTACACGGCGATGCATGGCGTGGGGGCTGAGTTGGCTGAATCTCTGCTTGCTGATGCAGGGTTTACCAAGGTTTATAGTGTTGCTGCGCAGCGGGAACCCGATGGTGCATTCCCAACCGTTAATTTTCCTAACCCAGAAGAGCCGGGTGCGATGGATATGGTCATCGCCGAGGCAGATAAACACCAAGCGACTTTAGCTTGCGCCAATGATCCTGATGCTGATCGTTTTGCCGTTGCTGTGCGAACAGAGGAAGGTTCATATCAAATGCTAACGGGTGATCAAGTGGGCGTGTTGCTGGGGCATTATTTATTAACCCATGCGGCACCAACCCAAAATTTGGTGGGAACAACCATAGTGTCATCGACTTTGCTCAATAAGGTTGCCGAGTCGGTTGACGCGACTTTTTACCAGACCCTGACCGGCTTTAAATGGCTGACTAATGTTGCGATGGAAAAGCAGACAGAGGAGAGCCAGTTCTTGTTCGCCTATGAGGAAGCATTAGGCTATACCGTAGGTAATGTGGTGTGGGACAAAGACGGTTTATCTGCCCTCGTTGCCTTTGCCCAGTTAACGGCTGAGCTAGCTTCCAAAGGGAAAACGGTTTGGGACCAACTTGAGTCAATTTATCGCGAACATGGCCTGTATATCAATGCCCAGAGAAGTATTTCACTACAACCCGGTACACCTCCAATCGGAGACAGTTTGCGGGCTTCTCCACCAAGCCATATTGCAGGACGTGGAGTGGACATAGTCGATGATCTGAAAACATCAAAACGTACCCACTCGGATGGGCAAACGGAAGTGATAGATTTACCTCCGAGTGATGTTCTGATTTACCACTTGGATGATGATTCTCGAGTTGTTGTTAGGCCATCAGGTACAGAGCCTAAACTGAAATGCTACTACGAAGTTGTTGAAGCGATGAGCCACGAGGATTGTTTTAATCACGTGCAGCAACGTGCAGTAGAGGCGATGAATGATTTGATCACAAAACATCAGGCATCTTTAGGGTAGGACAGACTCCAGCCAGAACACATTTTCTTCGGTTCAGGGTTCTGGCTGGGCTGAATGCTTTCCCAGCAATCATAAGTCGGGATTGATTCTTTCGACTTGATGTGGGCTGTTAGCTCTTACGTTGCTCGTTAATTTCAGCGTAAGTGTGCAGCAAATCTGTCAGTACTTTAATCCAGCCAAATGCATCTGTAGGCGCGTTGATAAGCAGTTTCTCAACCTGCTCACAGTGCTGCTCGAGCGTAACTGCTTCCTCAAGGTTGAATGACATTGCATAGAAGTGCCATAAGATAAGGCGGGTCATGCGCTCCGTGTTCTGCTTGGCATTGTCTGATTCAGCAAAAGCGGCACTCACTTCACCAAGCGCAATGGCAGTCATACGCAGCATGGCATCAAATTGTGCCGATTTCATGCGATCTTCGCTGTCGATCTCTTCCTGTTCGAAGGTAAAGATCTCTTGCATCATATCTTCAGGCACCATGCGGCCGATCACTCGCAAGCTGAATTCTTCAAGCTCATGGCGTGGCATCGTCATCAGGCACTCTAGTTTATAATCGCGTTCCATTGTTTCTCTGCTTGGCTATCAGTTGTGGGGCGCGTATTTTGCTCGATTTTGCGCTTAATTTCCAGCGATGTAGTGGAGTTAGCTTTGTTTGCTAGGTGATGTGGTGATATGGAGGGTGTGAATGCTTTGACAGATTACTGACAAAGCATCTTGCACCTTGCGGTAAGGTCGGCGCGAATTTGTAACGAAAGCGACATTATGACCAAGCAACAGAAGCGTATTGAGCCTCAAATTACCGAGCTGGATATCCCATCATCTGAATCTTCGGCCCCAAAGAAAAGTGTTAAGCCTCGCCGCTCTTACCGTAAATTGAAATTTGCGCTACTGGGTGTCTGCCTGCTGACCACTGGTGGCATTGTTAAAATGGGTTTTGATATTAACGATGAGGTGACAGCAAAGTTCGAGGGGCAATTATGGCAACTTCCTTCTGTTGTCTATGCACGTGAACTATCGCTGCAGCCCGGTGTACTGGTCCGTTATGAAGACTTGGTCAATGAGTTGGAGGCGCTGAAGTACCGTAAGGTCAGCAACCCAACCCGTCCTGGTGAATATTCTACTAGCCGTCTAACGGTCGAAATGATCCGCCGTCCATTTGAGTTTCGAGATGGTCAGCAGGAAGCTAGGCATGTTGTTGTGAAGTTTGACTATTCCAAGGTCAAATCAATCACCGAGGTTGAGTCAAACCGGGAGCTTGGTTATATCCGAGTTGAGCCGAAGTTGCTTGGTATGCTCGAGGCGCAAACCGAAGAGCAGCGTATCTACCGACCGATGGATGAAATGCCCAAAGACCTAATAGGTGCACTGATTGCGACAGAAGACAGGGATTTCTACGAGCATGATGGAGTATCGCCTACGGCTATCGCGAGGGCTTTTATTGCTAACCTTAAGGCGGGTCGCACGGTTCAAGGGGGCAGTACGCTAACCCAGCAATTGGCCAAGAACATGTTCTTGACCAGCGAGCGCAGTCTTTGGCGTAAGGCTCGTGAAGCCTATATGGCGCTGATCATCGATTATCGTTACAGCAAAGATCAAATCCTTGATGCGTACTTGAATCAGGTCTATCTGGCACAGAGTGGCCGAGATGCCGTACACGGTTTTGAGTTAGGTTCGCGATTCTATTTTGGCTTGCCACTGTCTGAACTTCGAGTTGATCAGCAGGCCTTATTGGTTGGCTTAGTTAAAGGCCCGTCATATTACAATCCTTGGCGCTACCCTGAGCGAGCCAAGAACCGTCGAGACCTCGTGTTGCAGTTGATGTTTGAAAACGGGGTGTTGGAGCAAGAAGATTACCTTGCAGCTGTCGATAAGCCTCTTGATATCCAAGAAAAAGGCACTATATCAAACCGCCAGCCGGCTTATTTTGGCCAATTGCAACGAGAACTTGCGGCGAAAGTACAGAACTATCAGGCAGGTCAGGGACTGAGGTTATTCACAACGCTAGATCCTCGCTCTCAGGAAATGGCTGAGCAGTCAGTACGTAAAATTATTCCCAAGTTAGAATCAAAGGCAGGCGACCAACTTGAAACGGCTGTGGTTGTTGCTGATCGGGTCAGTGGCGAAATACGTGCAATGGTGGGTGGCTCTCGCCCGGGATATGATGGTTTTAACCGTGCGGTGGATGCAAAGCGTCAAATTGGCTCAGTCGTTAAACCGGCGGTTTACCTGGCAGCACTTGAGATGCCTAAGCGTTTTTCCCTTGCAACTAGCTTGCAAGACAGGCCATTGACGTTAAAAGGTCAAAATGGGGAAAACTGGTCACCACGAAACTATGATCGTCAATACCGTGGTGAAGTCCCATTGTATAGTGCGTTAGCGAAGTCATATAACATCCCGACAGTGAACCTAGGAATGGCTGTTGGCTTGGATGAAGTTATCGATACCATGGAAAAGCTAGGTATTGATAAAAATGAAGTACCTAAGTTGCCGTCTATGTTGTTGGGTGCATTTACTTTGACCCCGGTCGAAGTAACCCAGATGTATCAAACTATCGCCAGCGGTGGCCATAGAACGGAACTATCTGCATTGGGTGCGGTTGTTGATAGTGAAGGACAGATCCTCTATCAATCTTTGCCTGTGTCGACCCAAGCAGTATCGCTACAGGCGGCTTGGTTAACCATGTATGGCCTACAACGTGTGGTAAGCGAAGGGACAGGGCGTTATCTGAATTCTTTGCTGCCTTCTTCACGCCTAGCCGGTAAAACCGGAACCTCAGACAGAGGCCGGGACAGTTGGTATGTTGGTGTCGATGGCCGTGAAGTTGTAACGGTCTGGATGGGACGCGATGATAACAAGGCCGTTAAACTGACAGGTTCATCTGGCCCGTTGCGTTTGTATGCAGACTATATCCAGAGCCGGGATCCTGAGCCTTTGGTGTTACAAACCCCGGCTCAAATCGCTGATTTTGACTACTATCGGGATCAACGAGGTGTGCTATCACAAAGCTGTGTAGGCCAAACCCATTTGCCGGCCTGGGATCCTCAAGGCACACTGAAGCAAGGCTGTGTTAAGAAGGTTGAGAGTTTCTTCAAGCGGCTATTTGATTTTAATTAATCGCGCTGGTTAATAGCGAGAGAGTCAAACTATTGAATACCCCCTATCCATATATTGGCTTGGGGGTATTTTTGTATTGCTTTGCAAATAGCAAAAAACAGCCAATAGTTTATTGGGCGCTATAAAAAAATCAAATAAAACATGGCCTTACTTTAGTGTCTGAGTTGGCTTACAAATTGCCTAAATGTTCGTATAGATCAAAAGGAGTGGGCAATGAGTATAATCGCAGGCATTTTTTCTACAAACTGGACACCGGAACTGACCGCGGTCAAACACAATATTGACAGACACATATCTCGTAATCAGGATGATAGGCGAGAAATTTTCTCTGACTCCTCATTATTTCTTTGCCATGTCGATTATCAATGTTTCGGTAAGCCCGCAAAAGCCGACAATGAACGTAGCTTTGCTGTAACTGCGGGTCATCCATTGCTGTCTCAATGTGTTCAGCATGATTTGGAAACACTGACTGATAGTGCCAGCCCGGAAAAATTGTTGCTGGAAGGGGAAGGGACTTTTTGTGTTTTTCATTATCAAAAAGAACCACAAATTTTGTCGATATATACAGATAGCTTGGCGATAAGGCCATTTTATTTTATGCACTATCAAGGCGCGGTAGTATTTAGTACTTGCCTTCGGATATTCCCTGAACTCGGCGTTCCATTAGACAATAACTTAGAAACACTGACAGAAATAGCGACATTAGGTTATCCATTAGCGAGTAAAACGCCCTACAACCAAGTGATCGCGTCTCGACCAGGAGAAATGGTCGAAATCTCAAACCCGAAACTGATGGACGCTTCTGTAGATATTAAGCGACGCCGATACTTTTCCTGGGCTAATGCAGATATTGCACCTTGTTCTCTGGAAGAAGGGGTTGCACGCTTAGATATTGGTTTCAAACAGGCTGTAGAGCGATACCTAGGTTCGGATACTTCGACCATTAGTACATTATCTGGTGGATTGGATTCTCGCACTATCGCCACAGAATTGCAGCGTAGGGGCGTTGAACTAGAGTGCCTGAATTTCTCGCGTAATCACTCACAAGATGCCTCTTATGGTCAGGAGTTTGCAGCCCATCACCACATCCCCCTTCATAGTATTCGAGTGACAGATACCCAAGAGCTGACGGTTGAGCAAAGGCTTGGTAAGCATTGGCAATCAGAGTGCTTTGAATATTATGACAAACTATCCCGCCCTAGGCTTTTCTGGTCAGGAAATGGTGGCAGTGTCTGCGTGGGCCAAATCTATACCAGCGAAGCAATTGTCAAGGCGTGTGAACAAGAAGACCTTGAACAGTTGGTAGACTGTTATTTAGAGCAGCAGATGGCATATATTCCACATCGACTTATCAAGCAAGGCGCAATGTATCAGCAGCGATTGCGGGAGAATATAATCGATAGCTTCAGGGAGTATGCACACCTACCTTTGCTCAAAGCCTATCAACTCTTCTTGTGGGAAAACGATCAACACCATCATGTTGCTTTACCTTTTGAAGATATGGATCTCTTCCAACTGGACTTTTGCTTACCGTATTACAGCAAGTCAGTATTGAAAGCCATGTTTGCGATGGATACTCAGTGGGCATTGAAGCATGGCATCTATATGGAGTGGCTGCAACAATGTTATCCGCAAGCGTTACAAACGCCCTGGCAGACCTATCCTGGCCATATTCCATGCCCCATTGATGTGGATAAGCCGAAAGCGAGCCAATGGCAGTTTTCTTTACCGACAAAGACGAAAAACCAGTTGCTTAGGGAAGGTTTCTCGACAATTTTCAGTGAAAATGCCACTGTCTTCAATCGCTCGGTTTTAGGGGTGCAATGTCTATTAACAGCATTGCGGTTATATGACTGCACGCCCGGGTTGACAATGGTCAAGCGGATGAATACTTATATGCTTTGACTTGGGAAACGGATTGTTATCGGCTAGAATGCACCGCTTGTTAAAACGTTCGGAAAATATACATGCGATTACTGAAAGCAACCGTGCACCCTGATTTACAACATCTAGAAACGTCTGAACTTCATCGTAATACGTTTCACCGTAAGGCGGCACGGGGCATCATTCTCAATGGTGAAAATATCTTAATGCTGTATACCGAGCGTTATCACGATTACACCTTGCCTGGTGGTGGTATCGATGAAGGTGAAGATGCTATTGAAGGTTTGGTTCGTGAATTAGAAGAAGAGACCGGCGCACAGAACATTCGTGATATCCGTGAGTTTGGCCTTTATGAAGAATACCGCCCATGGTACAAGCCTGACTTTGATATAATGCACATGCACTCTTACTGCTATGTTTGCACTATCGATGAGAAACTCGGCGACACCAAACTGGAAGACTATGAAGTGAAAAACGGGATGAAGCCTGTTTGGATCAGCATCTTTGATGCGATTGCTCACAATGAACATACAATCGCCAACAGCGAAAAGAAAGGTATGTCTATTGAGCGTGAAACCTTCTTGTTGAAAACTATTGCCGCTGAGTTACTTGGGAAGGCAGTGCCGAAAGCGAGTCCTTTAGAATTAAAAGCGGCTAGCTAACCACATCGCATACTAAGCGTAGACAATGGATTTATCTTAGAACGGCCTCATATTGAGGCCGTTTTATTATTCAAAAATGTAAATCATGATTTTCTAGGCATGTTTTAATGTTTGGCTCAGGCTATTAGGGTGAGGTAGGAATACTTATTGGTAGTGTGATCATTCGCATGCTTAGTTAAATAGCGAAAATTAATTTCATAAAATTCCATTCATGGAGAAAAATTTGCTAATCATTGCTCTTGTTGCAGGGCAAATAAGAAAACATTTTCCTCAAGATAGCTGTACATTAACCTCATAAAGATAAGGGCTTATATCTCCTCATTTTGCATTTCAATAAGCCCGTAGCCCTACCTATTAGTATTAAGGTGATGAACATGAAAAAGCATCTATGGAATGGTTTCATTGAAACTGTTAAGCGTGAAGTAGTCCCGGCGCTGGGTTGTACCGAGCCCGTTTCTGTTGCTTTGGCTGCCGCTTTGGCGACGCGTGAGTTGGCGTGTACTCCGACTCAAATCGATGCTTATGTTTCTCCAAACTTGATGAAAAATGGTATGGGAGTAGGCGTACCTGGTACTGGCATGGTCGGTTTACCGATTGCAGCGGCTGTGGGCGCACTGGCGGGTGATGCCGATGCAGGCCTTGAAGTGCTGAAAAATATTACTTCAACAGACGTTGAAAAAGCCAAATTAATGCTGGATAGCGAATCAGTATCTGTAGGCGTTGCTAATGTTAGCAATATTTTATTTGCCAAAGTGACCGTCAGTAACGGTGCTGACTCCGTAACAGTGATTATTGCTGATAGCCACACACGTGTTGTTTCTATTGAAAAAAATGGTCAGGTTTTATTTATCGCCGACCAAACAGGCTCAGCTCAACCTGCGGTAAAACAGAATATTTTCGAGCAAGCAACCGCTCACGATATTTTCGAGTTTGCTTTGAATGCGCCAATTGAAGAGATTGATTTTATTTCTCAAGCTTACGCGCTGAATGATGAACTATCAAAAGAAGGTTTGACTGGTAAATACGGTTTGCAAATCGGGGCAACATTCCAACGAAATGTTGATCGTGGCTTGCTGACGGGTGGCCTTTTGACGGATATTCTTCGCCGAACATCAGCGGCTTCTGATGCCCGTATGGATGGTGCAATGAAGCCAGCAATGAGTAACTCAGGTTCAGGTAACCAAGGTATTGCAGCAACGATGCCGGTCGTAGTAGTGGCAGAGCATGTAAAAGCGGATCATGAAACGACAATTCGTGCGCTAATGATGTCACATTTGATGGCTATTTATATCAAGAGTTACCAAAACAAACTGTCTGCCCTTTGCGGTGCTACCACTGCTTCAATGGGGGCAGTAGCCGGGATGACCTGGTTGCTCGGTGGCCAGTTTAGCCATATTAGCAATGCTATATGTAGCATGATCGGTGATATCACTGGCATTATTTGTGATGGTGCTAAAACAAGTTGTGCAATGAAAGTATCATCGTCTGCCAGTGCAGCTATTAAAGCCGCGTTAATGGCTCTTGATGGCATTCGAGTCACAGGTAATGAAGGGATAGTTGCAGATGATGTTGATGCTTCCATTCGTAATATGTCAGCACTAGCCAACGGCGCAATGACCCAAACCGATGTTCAGATCTTGGAGATCATGGTTCACAAATGATTGCTAACTAGTGCATCACAAATATTGAAAAAGGGCACTAAGGTGCTCTTTTTTATCCCTTGAATATGGCTTGTGGTGAAGTGGATCTGACTTCTGAAAAACTTGAACCTGGTGTCAATGACTTCATCCTGGCAATGAAATCAAGCCGAATTTTGGTGTATTGGTATTGGGTTTTACAAACCAGCCATTCAGAGCGGTCTGGATGAATCTCTGTGTTGATACATTGGCCTTCTACAGTGCTGTCATCCGTGAGCTCAAGCAGGACGTCATAATGGGCATCACAAGCTTGTTCGAGATAATTTTGCAACCTGTAGTCTATGGGTTGGTATCTATTGGTCATAACGCGGTCTCTGTAATTAGGGGCTGCGTTTTTGTTTTGGCCCCAAGTTGAGTTGAAGTTGGATCAAGATTCCACAGCCACCACATAAAAGCGTAGTTAAGAATGAGAATCTCGCTTAAAACTGAAACAACTTGAAATGATTTAATGAGTGAATAATCGTTTAGGGGTAGAGGCCACTACCCAATCGTAGTGACCTCTGGGGGAAGATTAAACAGCGATACTTGCTGGTTGTAGGTACTGCTGCCACGCATCGTGATAAAGTGACTTCGACGTAGCGCGTAGTTTGTTAATTTGAGCAATTTCAAATTCGCTTTGTGGACGGCTCTGGCTCAGTGCCGTACGCTCAATATGCTGAATCTGCTCGTAAATCTTGTGTTCTTCACCATTTTTTACATCAGAAATGGCATCTAGGTGTAACTGAACCTCAGCAATTAACTCCGAGCCTGGTAGTTGAACCAGTAGTTTCAAATCACGGTAACCTGAGTCTGTTGGCGACTTAAAGCGGTTTTTAACCGATACAATGGTCGCCTCTTTACTAATGAGCTCGTAGGCATGAACCAGACCTGAAATATCTTCAGCGACTAGAGATGCACGGGCAAGGTCAGTAATCTTGCTGGCATCGCCATTAAGTTCGGTAGCGATTTTCTTTTCTGCTCGCTCACGTGACTTAACATCAGGCATCACGATATTGGTATTTGTCATCAGACCCACTTCATTCATCAGGTTTGCCAGTTCCTGTTGGGCAGAAGGGGCTACTTTGTATAAATCTTCAAAATTTTGGTGTGGCTGCTGAATATCAGCAGCGCGCCAGCTCTCAATGCTATAAAGACCGCTCAGGCTTTTTTGGAACGACTTTTTACTGGCTTCTGAATGCTTTGGTGATACCTCATAATCTTGTCCAGAGTAGTCTGCCATCAATGGTGTTGCCATCGCTGACCCACGGGTCAGGAAAAACAGAACAAAACACGTTCGAAGTACAGATTTCAAATCCATCAAACAACTCCTTGGTTGCCCGATCAGATCGGGCATCATACGTAAAAAGGTGCATCTCAGCGGGTAAGACCTGCTCAGAAAAAGCGACGTATTTATTTGAGTTGCTAGCTACTCTACGCTTGCTAGATTAGCAAAGTTATCTGAACGCTGGATGAATTTGGAAAATTCATTGATGAGAGTTAACAAAGTACTGACAGAACATGTGATAACTTACTGAAATAAAAAGGGGAGCAAGTTGCTCCCCTTCGAAAATAATTTTCTTTAACTTGCCATTGCAAGCGGTTCTGGCTGTAAGTATTGGTGCCAAGCTTGCTGATACATTTGTTGTGATTGTTTGCGCAATGCTTTGATCTTGGCAACTTCGATATCGTTCAACTCACGTTCCTCAAGGGTTGCTTGGCGCTCTATGTGCTGAATAGATTCGTAAATGTCGTGTTCAGGACCACTTTTTATTTCTGCAATGCTATCAAGGTGGAGCTGAATTTCAGCAATCAAGCCAGATTGAGGTAACTGAACCAGCATTTTTAAATCGCGGTAACCAGAAGATGCAGGCTGTTTGAAGCGGTTCTTGGTTTCTACGATAGTGCTTTCACGGCTAAGGTGATTGAATGCATCAACTAAAGAAGAGATGTTATTGGCAACCAGTGTCCCACGAGCGAGATCAGTAAGCTTTTCTGGTTGGCCATTGAGTTCGGTTGCGATTTTCTGCTCTGCACGTTGGCGAGACTTAATACCTGGGATGATGGGCTTCGCTTCGGTATGAAGGCTGATTTGAGTCAGTAGCTGCTCCAATTCTTGCTGGGCGGCGTGAGCGTGATGGTATAGGTCGTCGAAGTTGTGATAGGGCTGGCTCAAAGTCTCTTGGCGGAAGCTAGGTATTGAAAATAAACCGCTTAGTGAGCGTTGGAAGTTATCCTTGGTGTCTTGTGTTGGGGATGGAAGCTTAAACTCCGAATCAGTAAATTGTGGTACTGCTGCGTTGGCAACGGGGCCACGTCCGAAAACACATAACAGAACAAAACAAGTTCTGAACAAAGACTTCGCGATCATTGGATCTCCTTGGTATCACCGCTCTAACTTCAAGCGGTACACGTAAGATATCTGGGCGAAGGCTGGGTTTTCAATATGAACCATAGCGAAAAGTAGGTAGCAAATTATCATCCTGTGACGAGCTTCCCAATCAACAGATTTGCAATGTGACCTAGGCCAAAATTAGGAAGTTATTCTTTTAAGGGCTGTGTAGCTGCAAAATGCGGGCGTTATCACAGTTGAATCTTTTATATCCGACAAGAGCCTTGGCTTTGGGGCTAAAGCCGGAGTTGTGTATAGAGGAAACATTACGATGAGTTTGCATAAAGTGGTAGACTGCGCTGGTGGTGTTACTTAAGAGATAAATGATGCAACAAAACTTAATGATTATCTTTGCAGCGATTTGGTTGGCGATGGCTGCAGGCAGCTATATGTTGTTTCAAAGAGGGAAGGATGTTGCTAGAAAGCGTCGTTTGTGGCCGATATATACCATTGCAAGCAATGTTGTGATTGCCGCTGTGATTGTATATGTGCAACCACCTATGCCAATGATGCTGGGATTATTGGCGTTTATGGTACCGCTGACTTGGCTGACGATTCGCTCAACCAAGTTTTGTGATGGTTGTGGAAACCCATCACGCTCTCCTTTTTTTATGAAACCGCCAGAGAAGTGCTCCCATTGCCAGAAAAAGCTGTAAATAAAGAGCACTAATTTCTAAGCGCAGGCCCTTTCAATCAGTGGGGCCTCATCAAATTGAATGCCTTGCCAGCCGTATTTCATAAAATGGCGAATATTCTGGTGATCATTTCCGTCTGGGTTCTGAAGCACATCGATACGGTAGTAGTCACCAAAGCAGGCGAGTGTTTCCGCTTCAGAGAGATTATTGAGTTTGGCAAATGCAAAGATCCGGCACGATCCCTCATTGGTACCAGCGTCGTTGATTAGGGTGTCGTTACCTAATCCGTTGGTAAACGGGACCGGTTGGTATGTGTAGTTTCTTTCAATAGCAGTCATTACTTCAGGAAATGAGACTGAATCCGGCTGGGATTTGAGCTTAGCGAGAAGCGCTTCCATGGCTAATGTCCTTAAAATGAGGGGCGAGATTACGTTATCGCCCCCGAGTTATTGGTTGCTATTGGTTGGTTTAGCGGTTACCTGATTTTTTTGCTTGTTGTTTCAGCTCAAAATCAAGCTCATCAGGGAATACCACAAGACCATCTTCGTCCTGATTTGGGAAAATAACGATAGCTAGTTCATCGTCTTCAAGGCCGTATGTCCAGCGACTGTGCCACTTATTAAGGGAAATAGCTTCAGCTTTGCAATCTTCCCATTCACCCGTTGCCCAAGATTCAGCAAATTCTTTGTTTGGCCATACTGGTACACAGTCCTCGTCATCGGTATTGAGCATGACACAGCCATGTTCATCCGTCAGAATCCAGATTTCGCGGTTACTCACGACTTCTTTCACCAAATACTTGTAGCGCTTTTCAGCGTCATAGCCTTGAATTTGTTCGATTTGGCTTGGATCTAATGGCGTAGACATTCTTATTTTCCTGTTACACATAGTAGTAGCGACATAGCATAGAGGAAAATTAGACTTTAGTCATGAAAATAGCCTTACCCGCAATGGGTAAGGCTATTAAATGAAAGGCAGTTAAGCAGAAAGGTTAGCGCAGAGTATAAGGGACTCGAACTGTCAGTTGGAAATCGGGGGCATCTGCTGTCAAACCTGCACTCACACCCACGTTCAATGTGGTTTCAGGGTTGATGGCATAGTTAGCGCCCATAGAGATTGAGTCAAGCTGAAGCAGTTTGGCATTTGATGGGGTAGAACCATCAGTTTTAGATTTCAATATGGTCTTGTGGCTTAAGCCTAAACTGAATGAAAATTTAGGGTTAACCGCAAAACCCATACCGGCACTGAATGAAATGACATCCCCTAAATCTATCTCGCTAGCCTGAAATGTCCGTTCATCATCATCATCGTCACTTGGGACAGTTACGTCGACTTCGACATCATCTTTAATATTCCAGGTATAGCTTAGGTTGGCAAATATTACGGCCGGGTCCATGGGCATAATCATTGTTAGTCCTGGCTCTATGCTAGGAAAACCTGAGCCTGTAGGAAGCTCTTCAAAATCACTAAGTTCGTTTACTGGAACATCATAGGGAGAACTCCCCGTCGTCGTTTTGAAGCGTAAGCCAGCAATCCAGTAGGGGGGATTAGTCATGTTTATTTGATATTTGAACGCAGCTTCAATATCTCCGATATCTTTTCCTTCAACAGTACGTAATGTGTCGCTTGGCGTTCCTTGCTGCAATTCACGTTCAAAAATAGAGTCTGAGCGATAAACAAATGGGACTCGAGCCTCGACCTCAAGACGGTTAGTAATCCCGTAACGGCCTGTAAGACCAAGGGTCAAGGTTGTTCTATCTATATCGCTGGCTCGGATAAGGCCCACAAGTAGTGAAGGAAGGACTGTATAGCCAACGATGGAAACACTGTTAGATGAGTTTTGTGTATACGAAAAGCTGGTATCAAGCACAAATGACCCCTTGGGTGTAAGAACACCTGGTAGATCGGGGTCAAGGAGATCGCCGAAGGTTTGCACTCGTTTTGGCTTTTCATTTGGTTGCGATGAGTTGTTTGCTTGATCGGTCTCTGCTGCAACCGTTCCTGATATCAAAGCAAGAAGCGCGATAAAGCTTTTGTCATTGAAAATACTCACGATTTCCTCACTTAATTCACTGAGCTTACCCATAAGTTGTATTGTGGTTATTGCTTTTATTTAGCTACGAGATAAAAAACTGATAGCGATGAATAAGAAAATCATAGTAGAGGTGAGAATTATATGGTACTTAAGAATCTTATTCTCGGTCTTATTAGTGAGAATATATATTTTATTTCTTTAAAGTGAGAAAGTGATATTGTTGTTGATAAAATGAAGCAGCATTCTAAATGTTGAAAAAGTGAGAATGAATTTCATATTTTTTACGTTATAAACGCTAGGAATTAAAAGGAAAAGTTCAGAATAAAAAGCACAAAAAATTATTAAAAATAATACAGGAACTTTTCTTGCCAACACTATAGTTAAGTTATCTCGCGAACACGGCGAGTGATTATAAGAAAATAACTACTAAATATATTTGGAGTATGACCATGCGTAAAACACATATCGCACTTTTAGTAGCAGTTGTTAGCTCTCCACTTGCGCTAGCGAATGATTACCAACAGCCATATAACCCTTACTACCCATCATATGATGATGGTAATGATAAAACAATTACAGACTCTCACAATACAGATATCGATAAAACTCTGACTTACGATGCTGATAAAGAGTACACCATTAAAGACTCTTACAATCAAGATAATGACGTTCTAAAAATGAAAGACGTCAACAACTCTTACAGTAAAGAGTGGACAGACAACAGCATGAACGATTACAGCGTTGATCTGGATGTAACTGAGCTACAAACCTATCATGTTGCTAAGTCTGAACTGCATGGTTACGTTACTTACTCTGACGTTGAGTACGGTGGTGCATGTTGTGACAGCTATGACCCATACGGCGGCTACGGCGGTTACGGTTCAGGGGATGCAGCATCTTTGACAGTTAAACATAGCAATGACATGACGGGTGCTTTCTCTGGCGCTTCAGGTATCAACATTGCGGGTCAGAATGCTGGTAACAACTCTTTGGTACAGCAGAGTGCTAGCACCAATGCGGTTTTGGCTGGTAATTAATACATACATAACTGAGAGCTGCATTGCAGCTCTCAGGAGGATGTCATGAAATATTTAACACTGATAGTGGCGACATTTATAACATTTAGTGCAGCAGCTACTGATGAGTTGGATATTCTAGCAAATTCTGAAGTATTGACTGAAGAGTTTATGACCCAGTCTCGTGGCGGAGAATACGAACTGGATACTGAAAGTCTTCAAGCAAGTTCAGAGATGTATGGCGATGTTACAGGTAATAGTGCGTATAACAATATCACTGGGGATAATATTATTGATGGCGGTGCCTTAAGTAATTCTTCAGGGGTTTATAATATCGTACAAAACACCGGTAGTAATGTATTAATTCAAAATGCAACCGTGATAAACCTGACATTGAAGTAATTGTTAGTCTATCTTTGCTGACATGAAATTGTCAGCAATAAACCAAACTATTATCTTTGGTTTCGCAGGGCGTAACAAAAATGCTTCTGGTTTATAAATATTTATTTATGTGAGA
Organism: Photobacterium rosenbergii; assembly: GCF_003026455.1. Classification (GTDB taxonomy): domain Bacteria; phylum Pseudomonadota; class Gammaproteobacteria; order Enterobacterales; family Vibrionaceae; genus Photobacterium; species Photobacterium rosenbergii. Next base: position 1,126,887 of record NZ_PYMB01000001.1, on the reverse strand, counting down.
TTAGTCTTGACCAAACGGACTTGTAAAACTATTACAAATACAAATTTGGAGTAAAATCATGCGTAAAACTAAAATTATGCTGTTAGCAGCGCTAGTCGCAACCCCTTTCGCAATGGCAAACGATTATGATTACGGTGGTTATAGCGATTTTGATGATGTAACCATTGAAGGTAGCTTCAACGATACTAAGACTTTGAATGTAGACGCAACCGTAAATAAAACATACACCGAAGATTACGTAGGTAATAAAGATAACGACAAGCTGATCATGAAAAACGTAGGCAACACTTATGATGTTGACCTAGAAGACAACTCTCAGAATGACTGGTCAGAAGTTTCCAAAGGCCATCATGAGTGGGATGAGTTGCTAGCAGAGTCTTTGATTGACGGCGCGGTAATGGGTAACACAGTGACTTACGGTGGTGCATGCTGTAAGGGTAAAGGAACTGATGTTTATGTAGAGCACGCGAATACAATGCACAGTGGTTACCAAGCAGCTTCTGGTATCAACATTGCTGGTCAGAACGTGGGTAACAACTCAATGGTACAACAAACTACAAGCACCAATGCAGCGCTTGTTGGCTCAGGTGGAGCAAGCCTTCCTGGTGGCGGCGGCTCATACTAAGATTTAAGGGCCGAAAGGCCCTTTCTTGCTTTGCCCTGGAGTAGATATCGTAAATGCATTGTTTGATAGGCGTTAGCGTATGAAGAAATCAATTATCATGCTTATCAGCGTATTAGCATCATCAAGCATTCATGCCCTAGACTATTTTCCGAGTCGAGGGGGGTATAATGTGCAGGTTAAAAGTTACCAAGAGCAGTTATTTGGTGACGTGTTTAGGCAGCAATACGACTTCAGCTGTGGCTCTGCAGCAGTAGCCTCATTACTGACTTATCACTACGATATTGAATCCCAAGAGAATATCATTTTTGAATATATGTTTAAGCATGGGGACAAAGAGCAGATAGAGAAGCAAGGTTTTTCAATGCTAGATATGAAAAACTATATGAATTCTGTCGGTCTCGATGCAAATGGCTACAATATTCCTCTAGAAAAATTCCAAGATTTACGCATTCCTGCAATAACCATTGTGAACTTTGATGGCTATATGCACTTTGTAGTCATTAAAGGAATGAACCAAGAGAATGTTATTCTTGGTGACCCGTCTAGAGGAACATTATTGATTCCTATCAAGGACTTCAAGCAAGTCTATAAAGGGACGGTATTGCTGGTAAAAAACCGCGTCGAGCAAGGGCGGGGAAGTTTTATAACAGCAGATAATTATAATATATATAATCCATCACCCGTGTCAGAGGCTGTTGTAAGAGACTCATTATCAACGTTTAGTATTACTCTGCCTGGTAGTAATGATTATTAGAGGCTAGTATGAAAAGGTTAACACGGTTAATTGTCGCATCAACAATAGGAGCATCCGCTCTTATTACGCATGCATCTATTGGTTTTCTCAGTATTGATGAATTGGGGTTAACAACCCTATCAGATGATGAAATGTCCACACTCAGGGGCGGTTTTGTATCTGTAAATGATAATATAATTAATATTGGTCTTTCTGTGACAACAGAAGTGAATGGTGAGACTGTTTTAAACACGCACATAGCAGACTTTACTATTAGTAATGGTATTTTGTCTAGCAGTGATGGAATGCGCACCTATGACTATGATGACCCATTAAAGGTTATTAGTGTTGGTGAAAACAATGTCGCTAATATAGGTTCCTCTCAGGATGCCATAGGCACTGTAGTGCAAAACTCTGCTGATAATACCTCAATCAAAGTTGAAACAGTGCTTGATATTGAAGCTGATATAGAAGGCTTTAATAGGCAGACCTTGTTCAACAATAGATTGGAGCATGCCATTCTACATAACGGCTACTAACCCTGTTGCAATACAATTTTGCGGTTTGGTACTTTTTTGACATGAAAAGCATTGTTTTATTAACAATGCTTTTTTTTATTTCCTGTAATACTGTTGTCCTCAATAAAAAGTTCAATTTTTTTCTTATCATTTTTAAAAGTGTAAGTTATTGATAAATTAACAACTTATCGCTCTGTTCCTACTGTTGCAAATCGGATACTTAAATTTCTTAGTTTTGAAACGCATCACAACACAAAAATGTCACCTATATTTTCAATACAAACACAATAAATATAAGTTGATAGAAGGTGACTTCGATGGTGACTCAAAGTCAAAATAAATCAATAGATGGTCGTTTAGTAGCACTGGGATGTAACTACGAACCTTGGATTGCGCTTTTAGAACAATCTGGATGGAAAACCCACTGTTGTTATGATTTACGTACGGTTGATTCAATTTTGGAAGAATACAGTCCGTGTATCTGTGTTGTTGATTTAAGCAATAATGATTTTAGCTTAAACAGCATTTCATTGAGGGCAAACAAAACCAAGCAAGTAAAGTGGATTGCGATCATTAAGAAGGAGCAGCTTAAGACTGATGCAATCTGCCAGTTCATCAATAACTTCTGTGTCGATTATTTTACCGTTCCAATTCCAAGTAGCCATCTCCTAAGCACAATTGGCCACCAGCTCGGCATGCTTGAGATTGAATCAAGCTCTTGGGTTGAAATCACAACGCAGCACGACATGGGCCTGTACGGCGAGTCTAAATCTATCAAGCAACTCAGAGATATGGTCCGCCGCGTAGCAATGACCGAGGTGAACGTTTTCCTAACAGGGGAAAATGGCACCGGCAAGGAGTTGATTGCGAAATCTATTCACAATCTCTCCAAGCGAAAAAACACTCCGTTTATTACTGTCAATTGCGCATCGCTCAATCGCGAAGACGACAACATGGCATTGCTTGATGGCAGCTACCGACAGGAAGACGGCACGCCATTTAACGGCACCTTGATGTTGGATAACGTTGATGAGCTTTGCAAAGAGATGCAGGAAGAGCTGTTGACTTATCTCCAATCACCAAGCAGTGATAGTTTGGAAGGTGAAGCGTCTGGGGATGTGCGTATCATCGCCTCTACCAGTGCTGATTTGGATGCAGCAGTAGCAAGTGGCACATTCAGTAAAGAGTTATTTTATCGTTTGAATGTTTTCCACATTAAAGTTCCAACCTTGCGAGAGCGCGGTTCTGACATCTTCTTGCTGGCAGAAACCTTTTTGACCAAGTTTGCTCGCGAATACAGCACAATGGCTTCATCATTCTCTGAGGACTCCAAGCAGTTGCTGTTGCGCTATAGCTGGCCTGGTAATGTTCGTGAGTTGATTAACCAAGTTAAGCGTGCTGCCTTACTTGCTGAAGGTAATGAAGTAAAAGCCGAACATTTTGATTTGCCGAGCAAATCAAACTTGAAACAAAGCTTGCGCAATATTAAAGATGAAGCTGAAAAAGATGTTTTGGTTGCGGTTCTTGAAACCCATCGTGGACAAGTGGCCTCAGCAGCTAAAGATCTCGGTGTTTCACGAGCGACCATGTACCGGCTGCTAAATAAACATAATATCGTTCCTGATGTACGACATTATAATAATGGATACGCCAGAGATTGATAATTAACTCAATAAAGCAAGGGCCCCATTTGGGGCCTTTTTTATTGTTGGTGGGTGAAATATTTCCTCAGTGAATGCTTCTGGGGGGGACGCTGAAGAAATGATCTCATGCAGCTTTTAGTTTGAAAAAACAATGAAGTGATACTCTCACTGAGATAAAAATGTAATAATTCGAGCCGTGAATTAAATTGATTGAACATGCTAACAACAAAAGGAAACGGATGTTTAGTTTATCTTTACGGCAAAAACTGGCTGTCTCGGCAAGTATCGCTATTATCCTCGGTGGCGCATTAGTCACAGTCCTCTCTTTCTTTTCATCCCTAAGCCGGTTGGATGAAGATTTAAATGCCAGACTTCGTGGTGTTGCCGCTGCTTATAACGAATATGTCGTTGACTGGATGGACTCAAAAGCCATGGCATTGTCAGCTTTTCCACAAGACATCAATGCGCAAGATATCCCAGCCCATCTTCGTCAGGTAAAACATTCAGCGGGCTTTGATAATGTTTTCTTGGCCTTTACTGATGGTTCCCAGATAAATGCCAACCAGGTGTTGCTGCCACAGGGTAACAACGATCCACGCCAATGGGATTGGTACCGGCATGCGCAGGGCCAGAATGGCAAGGTGACGGTCGAAAACCCAACAGTGGCGGCGGCGACGGGTACCAGTGTTGTATCCATGGGCAAGGCTGTGAATGTGATGGGTGAACAGGCTGTACTCGGGGCAGATGTAGAGATCAAGAATATCATCAGCCAACTTGATAATGTGGTGCTGCCAGGCTTGGGCTATATGTTCATAGCCAATGAGCAAGGTAATATTTTTGCCCATGCTGATACGTCACTACTCAATAAGCCGACTAATTTCAAAGATAGTGATTTAACGAACCAGTTACTTGCTCGTTTGGCCAGTGATCGCCATGTAGAGCGTGTAGTTATTAATGGCACTGACAGTTACCTGTATGTTGCCCCAATTGCTGGGAAACCACTGCAAACGGTTATTGTAATTGATGCCAACTCGGTGCTGGACCCACTCTATAGCACTTTATATGAGCAGATGTTTTTGACGTTGCTGGTGGTCGTGGTATGCGCCTTTTTGTTCAACTTACTATGTATGTACTTGTTCAAGCCGTTACAGCAAGTTTCCTCTGCGTTAGGTGTGATTGCGCAAGGCGGAGGTGATCTTACCCAGCGAATCAACATTGATACCCAAGATGAAGTCGGTGATTTAGCCCGAAACTTTAATCAGTTCGTGGCAAGCCTTCAAACATTGATCCGTCATGTTCGCCATCAGGGTGAAGAGTTAGGGGAGAGCGCAACGCAAAGTGAGTCCCGAGCAGACAAGCAAGCGAGGGAACTTCAGCGCCAGCAAGATGAAATTACTATGGTGGCAACAGCAGTGACTGAAATGGCATCCGCTACTCAGGAAATTGCTTCACATGCTGAACAAACCGCTCGTGCCGCTCATGATTCTACCTCTCACACTAACAGTGGCCGAGAACTGGTTATCCAAAGCCGTCATTCGATTTCGAATTTGGCCAATGAGGTCAATGAAGCTTCCAACGTGATCAGTCAGTTAAATGAGCATGCTCAGGGTATCAACAGTATCTTGTCTACGATTCAGGGTATTGCTGAGCAGACAAACTTATTGGCACTAAATGCGGCGATTGAGGCCGCGCGTGCCGGTGAGCAAGGTAGAGGCTTTGCGGTGGTTGCTGACGAAGTACGGGTCCTTTCACAGCGAACTCACACTTCGACAGAAGAGATCCAGAGTATGATCGCTACTTTGCAGCAAATTACTACCAAGGCGGTGGATCTAATGGAGACCAGTTCTAAGTTAGCCCAGTGTACCGTTGAAGATGCAGATGAAGCCAATGTCGCATTGGAGCAGATCAATGCATCGGTTGCGATGATCAGTGACATGGCGACACAAATTGCTACCGCTGCTGAAGAGCAGACCCACGTTACGGATGAGATCACCCAAAATACCACCACGATTAAGGATGTGAGTGATCAGTTAACTGAAGATGCCCATCAAGCCCGCCAGCAAGCTGAAAGCCTTAGCCAGCAAGCGGCAAACTTGAACGACAAGGTGTCCACCTTTATCGTCTAGCGTTACTTTAACCCAAGACGCTTGGCTAGACGGTGAAGGTTTCCGGCGTCTAGTTCAAGCGCTCTGGCTGTTGCCGCCCAGTTTTGGTTGTTACGTTGATAGCTCTCATCGATAAACTGGTACTGGAAACGGTTAGTGGCGTCTTTGAGCCCAATATTGGTATCCACCGATATTGGGCTTTTTCTATGGTGGGGGGTATCAGTTCCTACCGTTGAGAGTGTAGAGTCTCCATGAGATTCGGCATGGAAATCAAAATGCTGCGGCTGAAGTTCGACAAAGTCCAAGCCATTTGATTCTGCCCTTGCAACCACAGAGGCTCGGTTGATGGCATGCTCAAGCTCCCTGACGTTGCCCGGCCAAGAATAAAGACTAAGCTGTGTTACCGCCTCTTGGCTTAAGCGCATCGATTGAATGCCAAGCTTGCCTTTACACCGCTCCATGAAGAAGCCAGCAAGTAGCAGAATATCATTACCTCTTTCCCTTAGGGGAGGAGCCATGATGGGGAAAACGCTTAAGCGGTGGTAAAGATCGGCCCTGAATTTGCCGGTTTTCACTTCCTCATGAAGTAAACGGTTTGTCGCTGCCACTATTCGAGTATTCACTTTCAGTAAACTATCGTCTCCGACTCTTTGCAGATCACCATATTGCAGGACTCGTAGTAGCTTCGCCTGCAAAGAGAGGGGAAGTTCACCCACTTCATCAAGAAATAGGGTGCCGCCATCAGCCATTTCAAACTTACCCTTGCGATCACTGATGGCACCTGTAAATGCCCCTTTTACATGACCGAACAACTCGCTCTCAGCAACCGATTCAGGCAAGGCTGCACAGTTGAGGTAAACCAGCGGTTGTTGACTTCGGTGTGAAGCTTGGTGGATGGAAGCGGCGATGAGTTCTTTACCCACGCCTGTTTCTCCAGTAATCAATACCGTTAACTCTGTCGCTGCCACTGCCTGGATGTGGTTTCTGAGCTCCTCCATGGCTTTGGACTTACCGATCATTTCCACTTGACCTGCCTGAGGTAACTTTCCTGTTTGTAAGTTAGTTGTACCTTGGGGCTGCGGTATGTTCACTGCTTGGCTTTCCAGTCTCTCCATCAAGAGAGCAGTGTGCAAGCTTGCCGCAGCAAGGGCACTGATCACCCTAAGCTCTTCATCGCTAAATTGGTCAAACTGATGAGGGTCAAAGCCATCGATGGTTAATGCACCGATGAGCGACTCATTGGCGATAAGGGGGAGGCCAATACAGGCATGAACATGAAGGTTCCCTTGATGGCTGGGAATTAGCCCATCATAAGGATCAGGTAGATCGCTGTCATGAGGAAAGCGGACTATATCACCGGCTCTGGCTATGGCTTCTAAGCGAGGGTGTTCATCAATATGAAACTGGCGTCCAAGCACTTCTTCATAAAGACCGTTAATCGCTAGTGGAGAAAAATGCTGATCTCGGAAAGCGAGAAGCGCTGATGAGTCACAGCTAAAAAGAGACTTGATGACAGACAGTAATCGATCAAACCGGTATTGGCTGGAAATACCTTGGGTGAGGTCCAATGCAAGTTGGGTCAATTCCTTGGGTGTGTTCTTCATGTTAGTCATGCTTTTCAGATTGATATATTGTCATTATGACAGATGATTGTTTAATTGACAGTAATCTAAAGTTGTCAAAATGACAGCTTGTTTCAATGGTTTTATTAATAAATTGATTAAAATCATACGCTTAAAAAGTTGGCATGGTCGGTGCAGTACCTTAATCAGATTTCAAGTGGCATGTTGCCCACATCATTGAATAAATTAAACAATTTATACAACCTGTTTGAATTAGACCGGAGATCACTATGAGTCATCTACGTATTCCTGCTCACTGGACAGTACAGCGCTCAACACCTTTCTTTACCAAGGATAATGTTCCACCTGCTTTGCTTAGTCACCATAATACTGCTGCGGGCGTATTTGGACAGTTATGTGTCATGGAAGGGACGGTTACCTACTTTGGTTTTGCTGATAGTGAAGCCAAAGAGCCAGAGCTAAAGGTGGTCATTAATGCTGGGCAGTTTGCAACAAGCCCACCGCAATATTGGCACCGTATTGAAATAAGCGATGATGCCCAGTTCAATATTAACTTTTGGTCTGAAGGCGATAAATCCGGGCAGCCAATGTTTCACGCTAAAAAACCAGACTAGGCATTGGTAATGCCCCAAATAGAAATCAGCCCGGTTAAAGCCGGGCTGCTTTATTAGAGGTGCATTGTTAATCGCGATAGGTCCGCAATAGATATCAGGCAGTAAAATTCGCCAAGTAGTTATTTACCTCTTGTGACAACGTCACTTTCTGGGGGCTTTCAATAAAACTTGCTTCAATAGCGTTCAGACTGAACTGAGCGATTTGCTTGGGGCTAATAGGATGTGCCTCGACAACAGCAACAAAGTTGTCGGTCATATAACCACCGAAGTAGGCCGGATCATCAGAGTTGATGGTGACACACAAGCCTGTTTCAAGCAGATCAACAATATTGTGCTGTTCCATCTTATCGAAGACCTTGAGCTTAATATTAGAAAGCGGACAAACGGTCAACGGCATCCGGCTTTCAGCCAGTTGTTTGACTAGGTCGGGGTTTTCTACACACCGCACCCCGTGGTCGATACGGCTGATTCCAAGCAGATATATGGCATCGAGTATGTTTTGGGCTGGGCCTTCTTCACCGGCATGGGCAACGGTTAGGAAGCCGGCCTCTCTCGCTGCTTGGAATACCCGGGCAAATTTCTCTGGTGGATGACCCAGTTCAGAAGAGTCTAGCCCTACAGCGATAATCTTATCCTTATAAGGCATCGCTTGCGCTAAGGTTTCGAATGCTGATGCTTCATCGAGATGGCGAAGGAAACACATGATCAATTGGCTTGAAATATCTAGTTCGGTCTGGGCTTGCTCTAGCGCTCTAGTGATACCGTTAATGACGGTTTCGAAAGCAATACCGCGCTCGGTATGGGTTTGGGGGTCGAAGAAAATTTCGGTGTGAACGACGTTGTCCTCACGGCAGCGCAGTAGGTAGGCCCAAGTGAGGTCAAAAAAATCTTGCTCTGTAATGAGTACGTTTGCGCCTTGATAATAGATGTCTAAAAAAGATTGCAAATTATGGAACTGGTAAGCATCGCGAACTGCTTGGGGAGAAGAGAATGGGATTGCAACCTTGTTGCGCTGTGCAAGCTCAAACATCAATTCAGGCTCTAGCGTGCCCTCAATGTGCAGGTGCAATTCTACTTTAGGTAATCCTTTGATAAATTCTTTCATATCAAGCCCTTATTATAATTCTAACCCGCCTTACTGTAGTAGGCGTATGGATTGTGGAGTATTAAGGTGCTTTTCTGTCGCGTCGGATACTGACATACAAAGAGAAAAGCACACATGCGCTCAACTCTTCGTAATCAGAATTTTACGGATTCTGGTAGAGACCCCCATACCATATCAATGGGGTTATACGAAGCCGTTTGCTTATTAAAACCAGTGTAGTAATAAATCACAAAATAGTGCAAGCAAACGTTTTCGTGATCATCGCATAGCGACGTTATCGATGCAATCTTTAGCCATGCAAAGTTATTGATCCAGGATTGTGACCTTACTGTCTTTCTCTGCAATGTAAAACACAATGACTTTGGCGGGTTCATCACCGGTATTTTCACCGTAATGGGAGGTGTTCATCACTTCAACCAGTACTTCTCCGGCATTGAGGGTGACTTTCTTATCTTGAGTGTGAACGGTCAACTGTCCGCTGAGCAAGATCCCGGTATTGATAACTGGGTGCTGATGCCACGGTAGTTTTTCACCCGGTTCAACGATAATTTCCTTGATGGTGATTTCAGGTTGCTGGAGTTGAATCGAAGGCAGTGGTTCGCCGTTCCAGCTGGATGTTGTCTTGATCAGATCTTTAGATGTTGCTGCGGAAAGTGAAAAGCTGGATAGCAGTAGCTTTAACGTTAATAACGCTAAAAGTGCTTTCGGAAAAGTCGTCCTTATATTCATGGCTAGCTCCTTGTAATACCTTATAGCCATAAGCGTAGAACAAGCTTGGCGCTTTATTGGTTGTGAACAGTTTTATTCTCGCTGGGTGCCATAGAGTTGAGAGAAAAAGGGAGGCGCAATTAAGCGCCTCTCCATGATTTAGCTTGTTGTCATGATGGATTGATTTAGCTTGCTAGCCAGCTTTCCACATTTTCTTTTTTGGGTACGCTGCCTTTGTGTACGACAACATCATTGATGACGACAGCAGGCGTCGACATCACCCCGTATACCATGATTTGCGCCATGTCTTGTACTTTCTCCAGTTCGAACTCAACGCCTTGTTGCTGGAAAATATCGTTGATGAGTTCGACTGTGACGGTGCAGTTCTTACATCCAGAGCCGAGGACTTTTACATTTTTCATGGTTTGATTCCTTAATTGATTCAATAGTAATTACATAATGGGAAAGGTGGCATTGAACACCCAGCCGATCATGGTGAATGCAACCAATAGAAGAGCAAATAGCGTTGCAAGCAGCCGCCATTGCATCACTTGCTTGAGTAGAATGAATTCAGGGAAGCTTGCTGCGACCGTACTCATGCAAAAAGCCAGGGTTGTACCTATGGGTAATCCGTTGGTGATGAGGCTTTCCATCACGGGGATAACGCCTGTCGCATTGGAGTAGAGCGGGATACCGAGCAAAACTGCGGCTGGAACTGACCACCATTGGCCAGCACCTAGATATGACTCTATAAAGCCTTCAGGGACGAAGCCATGTAGAGTTGCACCCAGTCCGACACCGATGAACACCCACTTCCATACCCGACGAAAAATAGTGACCACTTCCTCTTTGGCGAAAGTATGTCTTTCTGCCAGAGAGAGGGGGGCTGTATCGTCTGAAAGCGCTGGCGTATCAATCTGACTATTAGCCTCGGCCCCTTGCTTTAATTGTCCCTGTTTGAGGGCGTTTGCTGCAAAAGGCTGTAACCAACGTTCAGCCTTGATAGCATCAAGGAATATCCCGCCTAATATCCCTACTGTCATACCCAGAGCAATATAAACAAGTGTGAATTTCCAACCGAGTAAGCTAACTAACAAGAGTACTGCGACTTCATTGATCAGCGGCGAAGTGATCAGAAATGCCATGGTGATCCCCAAAGGGATCCCCGCTGAGGTGAAACCTAGAAAAACAGGAATACTAGAGCAGGAGCAAAATGGGGTAATGGCTCCAAAGAGTGAACCTAGTGAATAACCAAGCGCCCGGTGTTTTCCAGCAAGGTAATCCCTTACCCGTTCGACGTTAAGAGAGGCTCTTATCAGAGCAATCACGTAAATCATTACCAGCAACAGGGCAAAGATCTTGAGGGTGTCGTCAATGAAAAAATGCAGGGCACCTGCGAATTGGGTTTCTGGTGATAGACCCAGCACTGAATACACCAGCCATGAGGCGATGTCGGTGAATACTTGGAACATACTTCGTCCTTAGCAAAATGATTATCTATGGATAAAGACGAAGCATCAGAGAAAAGGATTCGCTTTTTTTTGAAATAATTGAAAAAGCCCCCTAAGCGAGTAGAAGGGGTGGGGAATGCCCCCAAAAACGGCTTTTTCAATGACTCTAAATGTTATCAATGCCTTTGCGGGCATACTGTACGTGGATTTTGTACTCAGGTGTGGGTTTCAGTTATTCAGAATAATCGTGGGAGTTATCACTGAATAACTGCGGCAAATCTTTTTGTTGTCTAGGCTGATAACAAGCATTGTTAGGCAGGGCTAAATATGAAAAAGCAGTTGAAGGTGGTGGTAACAGGCGGGCCGGGAGGTGGCAAAACTACGGCGCTGGACTTGTTCCGTAGGGAGTTAGGCAACAAAATCGCTGTTGTCCCTGAGGCAGCGACCGTCCTTTTTTCCGGAGGGATTACCCGATCTGAAGATGAGCAAGTACTCAAAATGATCCAAAAAACCATTTTCCAATTGCAGAAAAACCTCGAAGATATCAATAAGGCACATTATCCAGACCGGTTGCTGGTGTGCGACAGGGGCTCATTGGATGGTCTAGCCTATTGGCCAGGAAACGAAAAGGACTTCTTCAAGCAGGTGAACTCAACGTTTGAAGAGGAAATATCCCGTTATGATGCGGTGATCTTTTTTGAATCAGCTGGGGCGACAGGCCATGACATCAGCAGTAATAATCCGGTAAGAAGCGAGTCATCAGAACAGGCGGCACGACTGGATGTAGTCCTGCAGAATATCTGGGCTAGGCATCCAAATTTCTATTTTGTCGGTAGCTCTGAGTCATTTGTGCGAAAAATCATGTTTGGCATCATGACGATTGAGAATGTGATAAACCGATATCAGCGTGAATAGCCGAATCATTAATCCTGCTCAAGTGTTGATTTACTTAGTCTTAAGTTAAGCAGCGACATACCACCGACCATCAGGAAGATCAGGGTGGCAATGGCACCGGCTAATCCGAAGTCCTGCCCCCCTCCGCCTTCGAAAGCGATACGGTAGGTATAACTGACCAGCAAATCGGTATAGCCTGCTGGCTCTGATGTACCAACCATGTTGGGCCCGCCTGCTGTCAGTAGTTGGATCATTACAAAGTTGTTGAAGTTGAAAGCAAAACTTGCAATTAGTAATGGCGTTAAAGGCTTGATTAACAGTGGCAGTGTGATCATGAAAAAATTTTGTATCGGACCAGCGCCGTCAATGGCGGAAGCTTCGTACAAATCCTCGGGGATCGACTTCAATAGCCCCATGCACAAAATCATCATATAAGGGAAGCCAAGCCAAGTATTAACCAATACGACCATAAACCGGGCTAGTGTAGGATCAGAGAACCATGACGGTTTAATGCCAAACATAGCATCGAGCATCATGTTGATTTCGCCAAAGCTTTGGTTAAACAAACCTTTGAAAATAATAATAGAAATAAACGAAGGGACTGCGTATGGGAGAATTAGTAATACTCTGTAAATACCACTACCTTTCAAAGGTTCCCATTGAACAATACACGCTAAAATCATCCCTAAAGCCAGTGTCAGGGCAACAGATAAAAAAGCAAAAACAACAGTCCAGATGAAAATCCCAATGAAAGGTTCTTTGATACCGTCATCGGTTATGACACGCTCGAAGTTGGCATTACCTACTCCAACTACAAAACCTGGTGAAATGGGGTCACCGACAAAGTTACCTTTATTGTCGACAGGTTGATAGAACCCAGTTTCCAAGTTGGGTTTATAACGCTGTTGGTTTTGGTTATTCAGCAGGCTCAGGCCATCTTCCTCGACGGTGAAGAGAGGGGTTTCGGCTGCAAACCTTCTCAAGCCGCTCATGCGGATGTGTTCACCGTTTGGCATGATTAGTTCAATTTTGTTCAGGTTTGAGCGGTTCTGGACGATGGTACGAATGATTTCTTTTTCACCCGTTGCAGCATCAATGGGCTGCAGCTCCATGAAATCGGCTACTGATGGATTGGAAATATCGAATACTTCAGAAGCAAAGAGAGTATTGTCAGCTTTGATAACTAGTTGGTGCCCTGCATCCACCTTGTAGAGATCAAATAAGTAGCTCTTGCCTGACTGAAAGCTGCGCTGAACAAGGATTGCTTGAGCCCTTTCAAGGGTTAACTGGTTCGAAGCACTGTAGTTGGTAAATGAAAGTCCAATGGTATAAACCAAAGGGAAAATGATGAACACTAGCATCCCGACAACACCCGGGAAGATATAGCGGTGGGCGTATGTCTTTTTGCTGCCAAAAATATAGAGGCATAGTGTGGTTAGGACAACCGTAAGAAGTGCAAAAGGGGTTTCGCCCTTTGCATACATCAATACGGTTGCATAACCGTTTACAATGCCAATCGCTCCAAGTAGTGACCATTTAAGCCACCAACGGAAATTGAATTTGGAGCTTTCTTGTTGTGAATTCAAACCCTAGTCACCTTATTATTAAAATAGGGGAACTTTCACTTTAAATAGCTATTTAAGCATGTGTCCGGCTGCTTCATCCAATGCCTCATCAACATCTTGGCGACCATCAACAACATTTTGAATGGCATTGCCTAAGGCATACCAAAATGCAGTCATCTGCGGAACATTAGGCATAATCTCACCGTTTTGTGCGTTCTCCATCGTGGCGGCAATGCGGACATCTTCTTCAATTTTTTTCTGGAATGATTTCAGTGCGACCGCGCCGAGTGGTTTGTCATCATTTACCATACCCAAGCCCTCGTCAGTGAGTAGGTAGTTCTCTATAAACTCAACGGCAAGATCTTGGTTGGGTGAGACGGAGCTTATGCCTGCAGTCAATATGCCGACAAATGGCTGTGAAGGGCTGCCATTTAGCTCGGGTAATAGCGCGACGCCGTAGTTAATACCTGATTTATCAATATTACCCCATGACCAAGGGCCATTGATTGTCATCGCCACGTTCCCCTTGTTGAACTCAGCTTCAGCGATGTTGTAATCCATATCTGGCGAGATAACTTTTTTATCAACCAGTGATTTAATAAAGTTCATACCGCTTTCGGCACCAGCATTATTAACACCAACATCTTTGACGTCATAGCCTTTATCCGTGCTTTTGAACGCGTAACCGCCATCAGCAGAAATGACAGGCCATGAAAAATAGGGCTCTTTCAAATTCCACATGATCGCTTTTTTGCCATTTTCCTGAAGCTTTTTATCTAGAGCTTCAATGTCTTCCCAGTTCTTAGGTGGGGTAGAAACCAAATCTTTGTTGTAAATTAAAGAGAGCGCCTCAACTGCAATGGGGTAGCCAATATACTTACCGTCATACCGAACAGCATCCCAGGTAAAGTCGATGATCTTATCTTTTAGTTCCTTGGAGGGTTTTACTTCAATCAGCAAACCTGATTTGGCATAACTACCGAAACGGTCGTGTGCCCAGAATACGATATCTGGACCATCACCAGCCGCAGCGACTTGAGGGAACTTCTCAGACAGGCCATCTGGGAAAGCAACGGTGACTTTCACACCTGTATCTTCCTCAAATTTCTTACCGACTTCAGCCAGACCGTTGTAGCCTTTGTCGCCATTGATCCAAATGGTAAGCTGGCCTTCTTCTATCGCTGCAAACGTATTAACTGAGCCAATTGTGGCAAGGGTACAAAAAGCTGCAGTGGTAAGGGCTTTTTTCATCTTTTGTATCCTTCTCGGTGGTGATTGTTTATGCTGCAGAAAAGCCTCGGCAGTACGTTTTTTGGTGATCATTTCTTTTTATTATTGTCTAGCTATGCCTGAGAAATTATAGACTCATTTTGGCAGCCAACTTAATCTGATGATAAAACTGCGAATCTAAGTGATAGCCAACTTTCAAAAGCGTGGTTTGGTCATAACGTTAAGCGTTAACAAAGAATGCTTTTTAAAGAGTCATGAATTTTAACTTTTTGGGTCAACACGGTTATTTATATGACTGTAGATATTAGCTGTAAATAATGGTTTTCTTTCGTTTTAATAAACATGTCAACCTTAGCCCACTTCTATTTTGTCGAACTTTATAATTGGCAGTTAGCTGTTGTATTTTAGGTTTATAGTAGCCGTAGCGAAGTTTTCATTTGTTGTTTTCTTAATTTTAAGAATGCAGTTGAATTAACATGGATTTCTCGCAAATAATACTTTGTCTTTATATTTATACATTGACGATATGAAAATAGTGATATTCTTTATCATGTAAAAATAATATGAAGTAATTTTTTGTCTTAATAAAAACAAGAAAATACAAACGCTAAATTAATCGCTGTCAGCGTTGGTTAGAGGCTCGAGCACAGCAAAGCTTGCTCGTTAAAGGAAGAATATATAACAAATTAAAAAGCAAAAAGGTCCATTATAGGAGCGCTAAAAATGAAAAAGCATACGCTGAAATTGACTGGTGTCATTTCGACCATGATGGTTTCTACATCAGTTTTGGCAGAAGTGGATTTTCACGGCTATATGCGTGCAGGTATTGGTATCAGTGGTGATAACGGCCAGCAGGTGCGCTACGAGTCTAATAAAATTGGCCGTCTCGGTAACGAGGATGACCTCTATGCTGAAGTCCAGTTAGGCAAAGAGGTTTATAACCAAAATGGTAAATCCTTTTATGTCGATTCGATGGCCGCTTGGCTCTCCAATGGCAGTAACGACTTTGAGGGGACTAATACCTCTTGCGAGTTGGTTCAAGATACACAAGAGATCTCTTGTAACAATGATGCGCAATTTGCTATTCGTCAGTTCAATGTTAAGGCCGAGGGGCTAATTGCTCGCGATCCAGGGGCCGTTATCTGGGCTGGTAAACGTTACTACCAACGTCATGATATTCACATTACTGATTTTTACTACTGGGATACCTCAGGCTCAGGGGCGGGGGTTGAAAATATATCTGCTGGCCCTGGCAAACTGTCATTAGCCGCTCTTCGCCAAGATGACGGTGACGTCAATGTGAATAATTTGGATATCCGTTATGCTGAATTAGGGCTATGGGATGAGGCTAATCTCGAACTTGGCTTTAATTACGGCTTTATCAATGAGACCGATGACCAGAAGGGAATGGGTATCAGCGATGATCCACTAATGGTGACAGCTGAGCTTACCATGGCTGATGTAGTTGGTGGCCTAAACAAAGTCATACTTCAATATGCGACAAACAGCTATGGTGCCCAAATGGCTGGACTGGAGGCAGGTAACTCTCCTGAAGTTAGTCCTGGGTCAGATACTCTTCTTAACGGTAGCGATGGCAGTGACGGTTATCGAATCATTAACTGGGGGGTGATGGCCCCATCGGATACCTGGGAAATTGGTTACCAACTTGTCTATGCCCGTTCGACTTTTGATAATAAGGACGATCACGACATTTTTAGTGTAGTTGTTCGTCCAATGTACAAATGGAATGAATACAACCGTACCGTGTTCGAGGCAGGTTGGTTTACCGAAGATAATAGAGTAGATAAGGACTTAGATAATAATAATGCCGATGCCTCTGCGGGTAAATTTACCATCGCCCAAGCTTGGTCAGCCGGTAGTAGCTTCTGGGCTCGCCCTGAACTTCGAGTGTATGCCAGTTATATAGAAGATTATGAAGATAACTCGATTGGCAAAGCGGGTGACTCGGAATACAACCTGGGTGTTCAGGTGGAAGCATGGTGGTAAGAGGTATAGAGAGATAGGGAATGCTTAAGTCAATCTCCATAATTTTATCCCTGTGCATCATTATGACTTCGGGTTGCTCGTCAGCACCCGAAGTCAGTACTCAGGCTAAAAGTCCTACCAAAAATAGGGCTGTTTCTGCAGCAGAGTTAAATTGGCAGGAACTGGCGATGCCGTTAGATATCAATTTTGAATTTAACGAAACAAGTCAGGTACTGGTCAGTGATGAGAGTACAGGCCCGGTTGCCAGCTTTGTTATTCCAGTAACGAGTACGCCGATTGAAATGGTGCTCACCAGTTATGTGGATAGCAAATTAACCTTGTATAACCCAAATGTATTGGTAACTGATCCCGAAGGGGAGGTGCTTTATCACATTGAGTCGGGCGAATTCAAATATATACCAGCAAGGCTTTTGCAAGGAGATCAAGTTCAGGCCAAGTTTACCATTGTGCCGAAGTTCGGTACTGAGCGAGTCAATGTTTTAATCTATACCACGGCTGAAGATCTTAAGGGAAGTACCACGGTGTTGCACCCTGCCAAAGCGTTCGCGATTGGAAAAGGCAACCAGCCTCCTAGTATCCCAGATCTAACGGCATTGCATAGTAAATATGGCCAGCTACATTTAACGGCATTGGCGTCAGGTCATGGTCATCAAGGCAGTGCTTATGCTGCGACCGAGTATCAACCCGCTAGAGATAGCGGCAACATAGACTATTTGGATTCAATTCAAAACAGCGTAGAGCAAGGTGATATGGATCAGGCCATTACCTTGTTAAATGAAGCGGAGAAAAGGGGCGTACCGAACGCCAGAGAGACCTTCATTAATGCTGTTGAGAACCAAAAGGGAGTTAACTAACACCTTAAATGAAAATTACAGATTAGATGTAAGCTATGGCTAAGTTGGACTTCGATGAAGCTTCAACGGGTCATAGCTTTTCTTTTTTATTCTCTTCCCGCGGCGTAAAACAACAAACATGTTGATTTCCATCGAGCTTAACTTTACATGCCGTCATCAATTGCTTTTTCAATTTCCCTCGAGCGCGCAAAAGACGCGATTTGACGGCAGGTAGGGTGAGGCCATGCCGATTGCCATATTCTTGCTGAGTCATTCCTCTTATGTCACAAGCCTTTAATACGTGACTGTCTTGTTCTGGAAGTTCCGTCAGTACCCGGTTCAAGCATTGGGTAAGCGTGTCGATGACAGCCTCTGAGTTTGTCTCTTGTTCGATATCCTGCTCAAGCGGATCAAGGCGCTTTTTCCGGCGGTGGTCTATCAGCAGGTTATTGGCGACACGGTAAAGCCAAGCGCATGGATTATCGATATCACAAAACTCTGTATCTTTGAGCATGGCGCGGATAAATACTTCTTGGAGCAAGTCTTCGGCCAGAGCCTCGTCGTGGGATTTTGCTTTGAGCCAGTGACTGAGAGGTTGGGCGTGTTCTGACCAAGCTGACATCAAGCATGGGCGGGCGCTTGTTGCTGATCCTTTGGCAAGCTTGATGGTTTGTTCAGTAAGAGACTGGCTCATTGTTGTGTCATTTCCATTTATGCTAATCGTACGCAGTGATATTACGCCAAAGTGGATACCAAATCAGGCATCTCACGTTACTGAAATCGCCCGCTTAAATTTTGTTTTTACCGAGCGCCAATGGGTGACCGGCGCTGTTGGTGCCTTGTCCAGTAGGTGTTGGTAATCTTCTGCCGCAGGACTTATTTCGCCGCCGTGGGCAAGCAATACGCTCGTTGGCGATAGATTGATGACTTTCTCAATCGAACTACGATAACGTTTTGGGTAGAACACAGGAAAAGGCGGAATATAGCGCCCTTTGACTTTCACCATTAAATCCGCGACATAAATTTTGCCTGAATCCTTGTGATATAAAGATAAATCTCTGTCGGTATGACCTTGGGTTGCCAGAGCTTGCCATTCGGGGAAACCGGGTAAGGGTTCTTGGTCATCCAATAAATAATCCGGCTTCAGTTTAGCGTCATACCATAAGTTGGTACGGGGCTTGTTCATTCGCTTTGCCACCCATCCAGCCAGTAGCAAATCGGTCCAGTGCATCAGTGCACCGTCAATCCCTTGGTACCAGTGACCTGGTACATTAGCAGCGGCAATTGCGCAGCCTGTAAGCTTTCGAAGGCGGTGTGCAGCCCCAGCGTGATCGGGGTGCATATGGGTTACGACCACCAGTTTGAGATCTTTGGTAGGACGATTGAGTTCCTTAGCAATGAAATCCAGCAAAATAGGGATATCTGCCCTACAGCAACCATCAAGCAATAGCAGTCCATAACGGTATTCAACAAGATATATCGATTGGATGTAGCCATTGATGTGGTGAAGTTTCATCATGATATCCCTATATGGATGACAGCGGTTGAGCCTTTCCGTAATGAAATCATTATTTAACAACTCATCAGACCAATCAAGCAGGGAATTGCATGGTTGTGGCAGGTATAGGGGTATAGCGGAAATTTTCGTAGGAGAGTATGAGGAAAAAAGCCCAGCAAGCCTGTTATGAGTGGTAGAGCGAGCAACTTGCCGGGCAAAAAAGTGAATATAACGAATAGAGAACAGGTTAAATTTCCCAATCACCTCCTAGTGCCTTGTTAAGGCCAACAACCATGTTGGCAGTCTGAAGGCGTGCTGCGACTACTTGGTCACGCATTGCATGCTGCTGACGTTGAGCGTCCAGTACTGATAGGTAGTCAATCAAGCCCGCTTTGTAGAGTGAAAGCGCTTTGTTTACCGCTTTGTCAGTTTCAGTTTCAGCCTCTAACAGCAAGGCTTGGTACTGCTGGCTATTGCCGTAGCCATTGAGCAAGGTTTCCACCTCACCAATAGCGCTGTTAAAGGCGTGTTGGTAGGAGAGGGCACTGGCTTCGAAGCGAGACTCTTGCAGCGCTATCATGGCATCGGTGCGTCCACCGTCGAAGATGTTCCAGCTAACACCCAAACTCGCCATCCAGGTCGCCGAGTCACTGCTAAACAAATCATCAAAGTCGTTGGCCAATACTCCCGGCGCACCGGTCAGGTAGAATTTCGGATACTGGTTGGCAACCGCAGCGGCCAGCTCGGCATTCTGGGCCGCCATTTCCCGTTCGGCGATCCGTAGATCAGGTCGCCTTTGCAACAGATCAGACGGCAACCCTGTTGGAATAACTCCGTCAAAGGTTGGTAATGGAGAAGCACTTGCAAGACGCTGTTTTATTTGCCGTGGTGATTCACCCAGTAAGATCCCCAAGCGTTGCTGGTGGGCATTCTCAGCGGTTTCTAGCTGGGGGATCACTGCTTTAGTGGCTGCTAGCATGGCTTTGGCTCTAGCAACATCGAGTTGGGAGCCGTAGCCACTGCGATGGACCTTTTCTACCAGTTCCAGCGTTTGCTGCTGATCGTTAACAAGATCGAGGGCGATGGCTTTGCGTTCTTGTGCTCCCCGGAGTTGCAGGTAATTGTGGATCACATCACTGGTGATCAAGGTTGTCAGCCCTTGTCGCATGATCTCGGCTTGCTCGGCGCGGATCGAAGCCGCTCTGGCTTGGTTGTCGATACGGCCAAACAAGTCTAGCTCCCACGCGATAGTCATTCCTGCATGGAAGGCACTTTGATCACTGTCGAGAATCGGGGTACCCAGTGGATTGTTGGACGACACAGCAGCACCGAGCAGTGGGTCATTTTCACTAATGCCATACGAGGTGTAGCCAGCGCCTAGACTAACCGTCGGCACTTTGAAGGACTCGACGATCTGATTAAAAGCCTGGGCAGATTTGATCCTCTCTGAGGCGACTTTCAACGGGATATTCTGGTTTTGTGCATCCTTGATGAGCTGATTAAGCGTTGGATCATTAAATTGTGACCACCAATGGGCACTGATCGGCTCATTCGCTAGACGCTGGTTTGAGTTGGTTCCTTCCACAGATTGGTTCAGGAAGGTATCAGTCAGCGAGTGGCTTGGCTGCTGATAATCAGGCGCCGATGCACAGCCGGTTAGGATCAAGGCAACCGCTAATACCGATAGGTTAAGCTTGTTCATTAGTCAGTTCCTCGTTAGCCAAAGTTTGTGGTGTTGGTTGTTTCAAATCGGCCCGGTAGAACAGGCGATATAGGGCTGGCATCACAAACAGGGACAATACTGTCGCTGCAGCCAAGCCGCCTATAATGGTTGCAGCCATTTGGTCAAACAGTCGGTCGGACAACAATGGGATCATACCTAGGGCCGTTGTCAGGGCGCCCATCGAGATGGCCATGGTGCGGTTCAAAGTTGCTTCTTCGATTGCTTCTTCTAACCCTTTGCCGTTGTTCCTTTCCAGTTCGATTTGATCCATTAGGACAATGCCGTTCTTGATGATCATGCCAGATAGGGCGATAGCACCGATTAACGCCATGAAACCGAAAGGTTTATCTGTCATCAACAGGAACCAACTTGCACCAGTGGCAGCCAGCGGCACTGTGGTAAGGATGATGATGGGTTGCTTAAAGCCATTGAACAGCGCAACAAGGATGATCACCATAATCAACAAGGCTTTAGGCAGCTGTTTGAAGGTATCGGTAATTGCCCTGTCTTCATCGTAATATTCACCGCCCCACTCAAAGCTATAGCCATAAGGAAGCTCAATAGCTTCTATATCTTCGATAAGCTCTTTGCGCACATCAGATGCCGTCATACCCGTAACAGCTGCTTGTACCGTGATGGCAGGGACACGGTTGCGACGCCAAATCATGCTCTCTTCGTCTTTGAGTTCGAATTTGTCGACCACCTGACCAAGAGGGACAGAGTGCATACCCATAAGAGAGCGTACTGGCAGGGTTTCTAGCGAACCAATGTCAGCCTCTGCGCTACGTATCTTGATAGGGATAAGCTCATCACCTTGATGAAGTTGTGCCAAGGTAACGCCCTCTGTTGCACGTTGGATAGCCAAGGCCACATCAGTTCGGTTGATACCTGCGCGACGCGCTTGCTCTTGGTTCAGTTGAGGTACGATGACCTTACTTTTCTGGCGCCAGTCATCACGAACATACTTGGTGTTCGGATGGGCTTGCATAATGGCTTGGGCCTGTTTGGATAAGTCATGCAGCACCTCAGGATCTGGGCCGATAAACCTCCCTTCAATGCTGAACTTGTCTTTGGTGGCAAGCTTAAGTGCACGGAAACGCGGCTCTGCATGAGGGAACTGCTCTTGTAGCCACTTATCGCCCCGGCGCTCAAGCGCTTCAATACCATCAAAATCATGGGTATTGATTAGGATCTGGCCGTAACTTGGATCATAAGGCTCCGGCTCTACCGTTACCGAGAATCGCGGTGCGCTGGCTCCTACAAACGTAGTAAAGTCTTTCACTTCTGGTTGCTCACGAAGCCAATCTTCGATACGAACCATATCTGCTGAAGTCTGTTCTATTTGAGCGCCATTGGGTAACCAGTAATCGAGGAAGACCATCGGACGATCAGAGGTTGGCATGAAGTTAACGGCAATATGTGGTACCACAAACGCAGTAACACCAAGCAGCGGGATTAATAGGCTAAGCCCCTTGAGCGGGTGGCGCACTGTATAGTGGACGGCTTTGCGGTACAAGGATGGTTTGTTTTCTGATGGAGCATTATTTGATGCCGATTGTTTTTTGCTCGGTTTTATCCATGCCCAACACATCAAAGGCGTGATGGTCATCGCTATCAGCCACGAAAGTAGCAGTGATGCACACATTACCCAGAATACCGAACCGGCAAATTCTGCTGAGTCTGTTTTAGAGAACATCACAGGGCTGGCACCCATTACCGCAATGAAAGTAGCAGCAAGAAGTGGTACAGCGGTTTCCTGAACGGTTTCTTTTGCTGCGCTTAGTCGATCGATACCTTTATTGATCTTTGAGATGATCATGTCTGTTACGACAATCGCATTATCAACCAGCATACCCAGTGCAAGAATGAAGGTACCTAGCGAAACCCTTTGCAGATCAATCGCATCTATCTTCATGTAGATCAGAGTTAGCAGAATAGTCAGCATCAAGCTGCTGCCGACGATCAGCGCACTTTTCATGCCCATGAATAGCCATAGGATCACAACAACAATGGCGACACTTTCCACCAAATTGGAGACGAAGTTGTTGATCGACTTTTGAACTTCTTCCGGTTGGAAAGCAACGGTGTTGATCTCGACGCCGAGTGGTAAGGTCTGCTGGTATTCATCAATCACCTGGTTGAGTTGGTCACCAAGAGACACCACATTGATACCGGAGTTAGGGCTTACTGCCAGTGTAATAGCATCAATGCCATTGAAGCGGCTTTCAGAAAGGGCTGGTGTTTGGTAACCCATTGAGACAGTGGCTATATCGCCAAGTCGGATAAGGCCAGTACCTAAATCACCAATGCCACCTTTTATCATCAGGTTTCGGATATCGTCCAAGCTAGTGAACTCACTGCCTTGGTCGATACGAATGCGTTCGATACCTGCCTTGAATTTACCCGCTTCATAAATCATGTTTTGGCTAGCAAGTTGGTTGATCACCTGAGCGGAAGAGATACCATAATCAGCCAAACGTTCATCAGGAAGGTCGATATTTACTACTTGGTTGCGTACGCCGTGCAGCTCTATTTTCTTGATACCTTCGACGGCTTTCAGGCGGCGTTGAAGTTCTTTGGCATAAAGTCGCAGCTCGCTAGGTTCAATACCCTCTCCCGTGACCGCAAATAGCATGCCGTACACTTCAGAGAACTCATCCTGAACAATGCTGATCTGGGCGGTTGGCGGTAAGCTGAGCTTAACGTCATTGACCTTACGGCGAAGCAAGTCCCACTGCTGGGGAAGATCTTTGGAGTTGGTCGCCTCTTGGAGGTCGACAAAAATCATCGAGCTACCTGGCCTTGAGAGTGAACGCAGTTTCCACAGCGTCTCCATCTCTTGCAACTTAGTCTCGATTTTATCTGTGACCTGTTCTTCAACTTCTTGGGCTGATGCACCCGGGTAGAGCGTCACGACAACGGCGCTTTTAACGGTAAAGGTCGGGTCTTCAAGCTTGCCAAGCTTGAAATAGGACGTGATACCGGCGATCACGCAGAGCACACTGAAAAAAACAATGAAGGTGCGCTGTCGAATGGCAAATTCTGCAAGGTTCATCTTGGTCACCTATCGAGCTTGTGGCGCTGATTCATTGGACAATGAAGGCTCTGAGGCAGAAGCAACAAATACCTCATTATTAGGTGCCTGTGGTGGCACTAAAGCTGTGGTGATCACCTCACCGACCGGTTGGCTTGGTTCTAGGTAGGGCACGCCCCCGGTGATGATTTTATCGCCAGCGTTAACGTTGCCTGAGATACAAGCCTGGTTAGCTTGCAGGGAATGTATCGTGACGCTTCTTGGGTTGGCTGTCCCATCTTTGATGGCAAAAACGGTATGGGTAACGCCTGTTTGCATTATCGCAGAATAGGGAATGCAGTACTGGCCTTCACCCTGAGCAAAGGCAATATTCAATTGAATGGCCTTTCCTGGTAGGGCTGAGTTATCCATTGTAAGCGCAGTTTGATCTAGCTGGTAGGTAAGCTGGTACGTTTGCTTGATAGGATCAGGCAGAGTACTGACTTCTTTTAGCGTGGCCGGGATAGGAGTGTTATTGCCATACCATGATACAGCCCCGCTTGGCTGGCTTTCGAACTGGTTGATGAGGCTTTCTGGGATATCGACAACAGCCTGAAGGAGGCTTGGTTGATGGATCGTGAAAACGGGGAAGCCAGGAGCCGCTTGCTCGAATTGTTCGCTAAAGCGTTTACCAATGACACCATCAAATGGCGCGGTTAACTCGGTGTAGGAAAGGGCATCTTTGGCTTTTTGTAAGTTCTGCTCAACCACTTTGACCATTGCTTGGCTACGCTTATAGCCGGATACAGCCCGGTCAAGGTTCACTTCAGCGATGGCATTATCGCTAGTGGCTTGCTTGACCCGCTTAAGTTCAATATCCGCTAACGCTTTTGCGGCTTTCGCCTCATCCAATCTGGCTTCAAGTTCAAGCACCGCAACCTGGTAGTCATGTGGGTCTAGCCTTGCGATGATTTGACCCTGTTTTACTTGCTCTCCCGTTTTTACCAGGACTTCGGTAATAGTGCCTGGCACTTTAAACGCAAGGTTTGCGGTATCGATAGCTTCCAGAACACCCGAAAATTGACGGGTATTAAATTGGTGTTGGCTACCAAGCTCAATGACTTGTACAGGACGCGGAGACTTTTCGGCGGCTGGTGGCGTATTGTCACTGCAACCGCCAAGAACAAGTATGGCTATTGGGGCCAACGCATAGGGAGTTATTATTTTCATCATCCATTCCACTCAAAAAAAAGCTGTTTTATTTAAAGTCGATATATTTAAAACAGTGTTATTTTAAGTTTTGGAACGGAAAGGATAATCAGGCTACTACGTGAAACACTGTCACACTTTTCGTGACAATAAAAGTAAATATCCCCTTGCTAAAGCGGAGGTATCCCTGTATTTGAAACAAATAATGCAACAATCAAAAAGCCTTGGGTAAATATTCGAGAAGATGGTCAATAAGCGCTCGGGTTGCTTGACTTATGCCCAGTCTGTCGGGGTAAATCAGCCACACATCTTCTGATTGTGATTTACAGTCAGGAAGGAGCTGGACTAATTCGCCTGATTCCATGGCTTTGATTGCAAGAAGCAAAGGAAGGAAACTGATCCCTTGCCCAGCTATCATGGATCGCCGAATGTAGCCTGTGCTGTTGCTACTCAGGACGGGTTTCACTTTTAATGCGGTGTCTGTAAAGCGCCAGGTATCCTCGATCCTGCCATCAGGCCAGCGGTAGCAAATGCAGCGATGGTGGAGGAGCTCATCAATGCTACTTGGCTCACCGTGTTGCTCAATATAGGCAGGACTGGCTAATAAAAAGCGATGGATAGATGTAATGTGCCGGGCAACTAGGCTGGAGTCCTGCAGCGGTCCGACATGAAAGCTCAAATCAAGCCCTTGCTCGTAGAGGTCATGGTAGCCATTAGTGCTGAAACGTACATCAAGCTCAACGTCCGGATACTCTTGCTGGAAGTGGGTGAGGATAGGTTCTAACAGTTCGTCACTGTCTGGAAGGGCACCGATTTTAATTTTACCTGTAGGCTTATTATCGAGTTGGTACATCGCTTCTTGGGCTTTTTCTATTCCCTGAACCACTTTCAATAGTTCTTGGTACAGAACTTCACCATGTTGGGTAAGGCGAAGTTTGCGAGTGGTACGGAAAAAAAGTTGGGCATTGAGGTGTTTTTCCAACTCGCCTATTCGGCGGCTCACGTTGGCTCGAGGAAGGTCGAGGGCATTAGCAGCTGCAGAGAAACTACCCAATTCCACTACTGTGGTAAACAGCTTGAGGTCATCCAGACGCATAAGTGTCACTTATAACTATTATTCACTGTTTTACAGTGTAAATGCCGAGGATTAGCAAGGGAATGATAAATGTCATGAAGGAGAAGAAGAAAGCCGACTTGGTGTCGGCTTTCGTTATTGGCTATTAGGCTTATTATCAGAATCAGTGGTGGCTATGATCCATCTTTTCTTGTTTCATACCTTCGGGTATGTAGGTGGCTTCCTCAACTTTAACTTCAACCTTGACCTCTCCGGCTTGCTTGAAGTTAAGGGTGAGCGGGAAGCGTTCGCCAAGCTCGGGAACGTCTTTGAGATCAAAGAACATAACGTGGTAACCGCCTGGTTTTAACATCTGTGAACCATGGGCTGGCACTTCAATTTTTTCCACTTCACGCATCTTCATCATGCCATCTTCATGGATATGGGCATGTAATTCGGTTTTTCCTGCAATAGGGGAGGATGCACTGATTAGCTCATCACCGTTGTCACCATGGTTCATGATATTGAAAAATGCCGCGGCGACCTGAGAAGTTGGCGGGACTTGCTTTGACCAAGGGTGATCGATATGTAAATCGCCTGCTTTGTAGTCATGGGCATTGGCGGCGGCTGTTAGTGCAACAAGGCTTCCTAGCAAAATACTTTTTATTGTTTTCATTACGTTCTCCATCTGGCGTCATGCCAATTAAATTATGGTTAATTAATTGAATTTTTTGCATTAGATTGCCATAGGCGGAGAGTGCTTGGGCGCGATTCGGTACAGCTTGTTTGTAAGGCCGTGGTATTGAGATTCAATGTTTCCGATGTGCCCGACAAACTGGATAAAACCGACAAAGTTGTAGGCGCCATCGAATGAAAAGCCTTTTCCGTCATGCAGTTTAAAAACAGGGCAGTGGGCATTAAAGCTTGAATGTTCCTCATGGCTCTGATGGTTGCTGTGCCTTTCAAGAGAAGAGATAGAAACCCATTTCAAACCATCAGAAGTACAAACCAGGACGTTATTCCCCGTTAACCAACCAGCTTGTTTTTCAAAATATTGGGGATTAAGAACAACAATAGAAGACAGTAGGGAAGAGGAGAATAACGCCAGAACAAGTAGCGAGCAGAACCATTTTCGGAAATGAAAAAGAGGCTGTGAAAATGGAAAGTTGCTTAACATGAAGATTCGTTATTATTGTTTTGATACCTAAAGGGTAACAGGCAACATCTATCATGTAACTGTTTTTGTTAATGGTTTGTGGCGCTTTTGAGATCAAGGTACCATGCCGCTTTTATTCGGCAATGGTAATACGAGGACTAATCGACTAGAGATAGCTGTTTATGAAGTCGATATTGCCCTCAGCAATCATATAGTAGTGGAAGCGTTGATCTTGCCAAGCCGTGTGGGTGAGTAGTGGTTGTTCACTGATTAGCATTGGTTCAAGTACCGCGTTCATGTCTTCACCGAAGACAGTGAGGTTTGTAACAAACAGCCATATATATTTCCCGGCCTCATCTTCTAAACAAACAATTGAGACTTTATTATCATCCCATAACTGGGTGACGCCGCCTAAAGCATGCATAGTATTCAGCGGTTCGGGGGTGACATAGGTCGTCGGCCAGTTGGCTTTACCAAACTCTTGATTGATCAATGTTAGATCTTCGACAGTAATATCCATTTCATAAGGCTGGGTGGCAAAAGCGATCATGTCTTGTTGAAACTGGATGAAGCTTGGTTTTTCTGTTGGTTCAAATAACCCCCAGGACAACACGATCAGCAGCAATGAAGCTGCAATGGCGAGTGGGGCTAGCCATGAATGACGTTTTGAAAGTGCTGGATCTGTATTTGTATTCTCGTCATCTTTCTCATTGAACTGTTGGATAAGTTGGTCTTTCAAGCCGCTAGGGATTGCAATACTATCGAACTGCCCACTGATTGCATCTTCATTGACTAAGTGCTTCTCATACCATGCTTTCAGCTCTGGCTTATTATTGACTAGAGAAAGGGCCTCTGAAACGGGTTCAGTGATTTCATCTACACCTGGACGATAGAGTCTTAAAATCGATTTGGCTTTGTTGCTATCCATCATTCTGCTCCTACTTGCTCCAAGCTATCGTCGAAGTCGGATAAATCAGATTCAATGATTTTATATAGCATTGATTTGCCTCTTGAAATTCTTGATTTAACCGTACCCATAGGAACGCCAATGATCTCTGCAATTTCTTGATATGAGTGCTCTCGCATGTAAAACAAAATCAAGGGAGTACGATAAAACTCATTCAAGCTTGATATGGCTGCCATCGCCTTTTTTGGGTCAATACTCAGTGGATCTTGGCTTTCCTGATCTTCTGTCACACCTTCGACAATATCTTCATCACTCGTCAGCACACTGAGCTTACGCTTTGTATGTAAGAACTCCCTA
This sequence comes from Photobacterium rosenbergii, assembly GCF_003026455.1. Taxonomy (GTDB): domain Bacteria; phylum Pseudomonadota; class Gammaproteobacteria; order Enterobacterales; family Vibrionaceae; genus Photobacterium; species Photobacterium rosenbergii. The sequence goes on along the minus strand of NZ_PYMB01000001.1, from coordinate 1,098,356 downwards.
TACAGCGTGGTAAACAACCAAGTCTTAACTTTGTCCTGGTCGCGCAACTGGTGGCCTTTTTCCAACCAAATACAAAATGTCTGCTGGGTAAGATCACCAGCGTCTGCCTGTGAGTTCGTCAAGCTATATGCAAAGCGATATAGCTTTGCATAGTACTGATCCACAAGCTTACTGTAGTCATGCTGTGATTGAGTGAGTCTACTCATGCTAATAAGAGGCTTATAGTTTTAATTTTGTTCCACACATGGTCGTAATCATAGAGTGAAAATGGCAAAGGAAATTTCTCAATATCGACATGGAACAATTTCTCGACAGCTGTCTCATACCCGTGAAACATGGATGTTTGTAGTACCGCTTGGAAAAGCAGTGGCATGTTTGATTGAATCAACTTGATTAGGTGAAAACATGAAAAATGGTATTCAAGAAGTATTAACAACAGTGGGTATTGTAAGTTTGGTTGCTTTCTCCGGCAGCAGCTTGGCTAAAGATGAAGATAGAACAAGATTAGAGTGTGAAAAACGCGGTGCTTATGACACCAGTATGGATGCAAGGTATGAAGTGCGGGATGATCGAAGAAAGTTCGATGCATCTTTCGAAGCCGCGCCGGGTGGCAAGTTTTATTCTGGTCAGGAGCTCAGTGTCTATGTCGACTACGAGAAGGTAGGCACTATGGTACTTCGATATGAAGGCTATGATCTTCAAGGGGATTTAGAATTTGATTCAAATGTTGATGGATACTACGACGACAGTGTTCCATTCCCTGAAAACTTCCCTCCTGTAGGATACGGCACCCACGTGACAATCGGGAGCTATGACGCTGGGTATTTAAGCTGCACTTTATAAAAAAGACGCTGTGTCTTTTATCGATATCAGAGTTGATACCTTGAAAGACACAGCGCTACAGGAAACTAGATATCAGTTAAGTACTGATTAGCTTTTGGTGAAGCGGTAAGTTTGGATCTTCTGCTCTTGACCATCAACCTGAGCATAGGTGTCAACCATCCATACGCTTGGACCCGCGAAGCCAAGTTCTAGGCGAACGGTTGAAGAGTCAAAGTTTTCGTAAATGCTGGCCTGTGCATTGGTTGGGTAGAAGTTGTAACGGTTCATGCTCTGCTGGAATTCACCGGCAAAAGTCACTGGAACATTGCTTGCGTTGTCAGTCACGGTCAGGCTGTAACCTGTTTCTGGCGTATAGGCAAAGTTAGCAGTAAAAGAGAGTGCCTGTGATTGACCGTCAATGTTTAGGTTGTTGATGTTAACACTTGCTTCAGTGGTTTTAGCTAGAGAGCCGGTTGCTTTAGCCGTTGCGTTTACGGCTTGCTCGGTTGCACCGCTCCAGATACTTACGTTCCAGTTACCTGTGAAGTTATCGAGCTTATCCCAGTTTTGTGGTTGTGCGTTGGTTGCTGCAACTTGGCCACCGCTGCCGATTTGAGTCAATGCATCGTTACGGCTGTCATGGCGCTGGTTTTCACGGTTGTTTTGGATATCAGCAGAAGCACCCGCTACACCACCTGACACACCACCGGCAATGGCACCTTTAACGGCAAGGTCTGCGTCACCGGTTAGGGCACCTAGTGTTAGGCCAAGTAGGGCTCCGCCAGCTGCGCCTTGTTTGGTCAGGGCGTTTGGATCATCTTGCGTGTCAGGGTTAACACAGCCAGTCAGAAGAGTTAGGCCGATGATTGAAACAATAGAAGTTTTGGCGAAAGTGTTCATGATGATTCCTGCTGATAAATATGCTTTAAGGCTTATCACTGATGTGATTGCGTTTTGTTATGGCGCTAATTTAGCAACTGTAAACTGAATCATTCCTGTATGAATTGAACGGTGTTTTTTATATTTCAAAATGTAAATTTGCTTGCATCTTAACGCTAGCGTTTAGCGATTAAGCGCTTGGTGCTATGTGTTTGATTTTAAAAACGCTGTTTTTAAATACGAGCGAGGATTTGTGGTTAACTATGTATATGCGTGAAAATCACTGCAAATTTTAAATGGTGAATGTAAGAAAGTATTACAAAGACCACGCGTATTCCTTTTAATCCCGCTCAGGCAGCATCAAAGAATGCCACCTGAGCAGGATAAGAGACGTTATATCGCTTAGTTGTCGTTAAAGTCCTCTTTGGCGTCTACATCACCTTTTTTGTAGGTGGAGAGGGTAAAGGAATCAACATAGCCGACGCCTTCCCAGGTTGGCATTGGGGTTCTGATTGGTACAGTTTGCCCTGGTTTTTCAATATCCCAGCGCAGCAGTTGGGCATGATCTTCATGTTGGGTATTGTGGCAGTGCTCCATATAACTGCCCATAAATTCCCTGAACCGAATCGCAACCGTGAGTTCGCGACTACTGTCTTTGACATCACCTATTCGGTAGATGTCTTTCCTTGCCCATTTCTCCCATTCTGGAGGATTACCACCGTCTCGGCTGAGGATTTGCCCTTCTTCGAAGTGGATATGGATAGGGTGACTCCAACCACCGCCTCCGCTGATGTGCCAAATTTCAACATCACCAATGTTGGGCGCAGCAGAGAGCCTTTTCGGATCGGTAGCAAAGCCGGATCCGCCATCAGTTTTGATGGTCCAAGGCGCTGAATCTGTTCCGCTACTACGGCCAAATTCGAAGGAACGATGACGGGCGTTGGCTAACTCAGTTTTAGTGAACTTCGGACGCTTGATCATCTTCTGCTTACCTTTGACGTAATTAGCAGGGTTCATGCTGTGATCAATACCATCATATGAGTGAACCCTAAACTCCATGAACTTGCCAACTGCAGGATCACAGGTGTTCCCTCTCTTAAATGGGTCATTAAATGCCTTGGAGCGGCTTAAGGTACTTTCTGGCTCACGGCCATCTTCATGCTCCATCAGGTTCACCAAGTAAATTTTGGTGCCGGGGGCAAACTGGCTGAAGTCTATGATGATGTCATAGCGCTCGCCAATAGCCTGGGTGGGAAGTTCTCCTTTCTCAAAGAACACACTGTGCTCCATGATATTACCGTCGTTAGCAATCATATAAAGAGGAACCGGGTCTTTGTCCTCTGTCATTACCGCAATTTTCATCCAGCGAGAAACCGAAGCATTAAGGACTCTAAACCGGTACTGCCTGGCTCTGACATCCATGTAAGGCTTGTATTGCCAGTTAACCAACATTTGATCGCCTAGAAAGCCATCAAGATTGAAGATATTGAAAAATAACTGGCCGTTTTTATCCCAGGCTTTATCGGCCACCATCAAATTAACGTCATAGTCCCGATTTCCCCAGTCTAAATGGGTGCCACTGGGGAAGCGAAGGTTAACGCCGTCATCAATGTATTCATTGCCTCTGTCTAGGGAACTGTAGAGGTTCAAGCAAGCTGCATTGCCCTTGTAGACATTTTGGGCGGTGAAGTCGAGCATGTGATCATGGAACCAGAGCGAGCTCATGGTCTCACGGAAATCACCCGGTATTTTTCTGATCCCTTTATTGCCATCTGGGCCACCCGCACGGTAATCCGTTGCCTTCTTGTTCCTATGGTCGTGTCCTGCCAAAATCATCGGCCAACGGTAGTCATAATACTGGCCTGGGAAATAGAACGCTTGGGTATATCCATCGCTCTCTGCAGGGTTATGACCATTGTGTTGGTGGGTCGTGATGGTATGCAGGCCAAAGCCGTTGTTGGCTGAAGGTGAGATGGGCAAGGCATTGTAATGCCTGAATAATACTGGATAGCCATAACGCATCTTCAGTAACTTAGGCGGGAATGTGCCATCAAATGTCCACAAGGTATTGGCTTGCTGGACAGGCATTTTGGGATGAAATTGAGCGGGAATGCCATCAGTAGTACCCTTGAAGTTATCACTGAGACCCGGTTGTTTATCCCAATTGAAGGTGGAGTGATATAGACCGCCATCTTTAAATTCATGAGATTGGAATTCATGGCTTTGGTATTGATCGCGAAAGCCTCGATTTTCCCTCACGCCAGATTGTGCAGTCACCGTATATTCTTCTGGGTAGAACTCACTCCAGCGTTGGTGAGCCCAATCAATACCCGGTGGTCGGCCCTCAGCTGGTGGATTAACCAAATTAAGACCAAGGAAGCTGTTAATTTTGGCTTTCCAAGGGTTCAGATCTGACGTATTAGCGTAGGAACCTGAGTGTGATGAGTCCGGTATAGGGTAAAGAGTCTGCCCCATGAAGTTATCCAATTTATAACCCGCTGGCGACGAATTTTTATCGCTAGGGGTTGGAAATGAATTTCCTGGGTTCGATGAATTTGGCAGGGGAATCGTCCCAAACTCTTCTAATCGATATAAGGCTTGAGTAAATGGCTCGGCACCAAATAATGGACTTGGCGATGCGCCTGTTGGAATATCACAATCGGCCAATAAATTATTGGAGTAAAGAATACATGAAATGAGACATGTTAAAGCTCCTATTTTTGTTGTTTGAAGAGAGTTCCTTGTACCGCTTACGTTATTAGTAGAATTTGTATTATTCATTGTGAATACCATACAAATAGGGTTGGTGGACGTATCTGATGGATTCTTTTACCGCTTATAAATTAATTTAAAAGCCTAGCAGTCGAGATTAATATCACAAAGATTATGTATTTATTACAGTTTGCTAAGTCATTGATATCTTATCCACTAGGAAGTTGTGGATATTAAACCTTAACGCAATGTATGGAAATGGCTACATTTATTTTAATTAGAATTAATCATTCTATTATATATTCCTATTATAATTTCAGAAAATATATGTTGTTTATGTTGTCATTTAACATACTATTTTGTCATTTATTTGTTATTGAGAATATTAACGGTCATCTGTGTTACAGCTTCAATTAACTTTAAGTTGCAAGAGAGTAAGCCATTATGTGAGTAATAATGGCTTACATAAGGCATCTCACCCGACAACATTGAACTGTTTACTGGCTGTCCTGTTCTTTCATGAACAACATCAGGCTGTCGATATCGGTGTCGCTGAGTTGAAAGTTTGGCATGCGAACCCCGTTGTATTGCTTGAGCATAGCGATAGCCACAGGGTCTTCTTCAAGCATGATGTCAGGCTCTTTAAGCCAGCGACGCAGCCACGCTTCTTTGCGACGTTCTGTCACGCCCGATAAATTCGGACCAAGCATTTCATCGCTGTCGGAATAAGAGTGGCACGTTGCGCATCGTGTACGATAGAGATATTTGCCATGGGATTCTTCATCCAGTTTTGGTGCTTGGTCGTATGAGGCGAGTTGCTGGCTAGAAGGAGACTGCCAATTATGTAGCCAATCACCAATCATGGCGGCGAGAACAGCGGTATCTTCATAGGGGGAGCGTTTCATCCAGCGCCCTGTGGCTTCGTTACCTATGATAAGGCTTAAATTGTGATCTAGTTGACCATCGTCAGAGATTACCAAGTCATCGATCGATAAGCCCAACTTGGTTCTGAGTTCATCAATTTCGTCTTTCTTGCCTGTCAGAAAAAGCCAGCCAGGGCCAATTTGATATTGTTTGGCATATTCGTTGAGTCTTTCAGGTGTGTCATATTCAGGATCGATGGATATAGAATAAAAGAAAATATCTTTGCCGACCCTATCTCCGAGTTTTCGCTGTAGAGCAACCAGCCTGGCTGTCTCCATTGGGCACATATTCTGGCAGCGGGTAAAGATGAAATTAATGAGTACAACTTTGTCTCTGAGTAGATCACTATAGAAATTAACCTTGGTGTTGTTGTGTGTTGTGAGTTCAGTATTAGGGAAGTAGTTTTCGCGCCATTTTGCGGCAAAGGTTGGGGAACTATTTAACAGAAGCATAAAACCACAGATTGCCAAAATTGGCAGTGATTTATTTATTTTCATTATCATATCTCCTTGGTGGCATCAGTCATTGATGCCACCTGTTAAACGTTTTTCGTCAATATGAATTAATCGTCGTTAAAGTCTTCTTTTGCATCTTCATCGCCGGTTTTATAGGTGGGAAGAGTGAAGGAATCGACATACTTTACTCCCTCCCAACTCGGCATAGGACTGCGAATAGGGATCGCTTGATTCGGGTTCTCAATATCCCAGCGAAGTAGCTGTGCATGATCTTCATGCTGGGTGTTATGGCAATGTTTCACGTAACTGCCCATAAACTCCCGGAACCGTATTGCGATGGTTATTTCCCGACTACTGTTGACTTCGTCACCTAGCCGATAAATATCTTTTCTTGCCCAGCGTTCCCACTCTGGTGGTTTTTCTCCGTCCTTACTGAGGATTTGGCCTTCTTCAAAATGGACATGGATAGGGTGGCTCCAGCCGCCGCCAGTTTTAAAATGCCAGATTTCTACAGCGCCGACTGTCGGTGCTGCTGATACCCGGCGAGGATCAGCCGTGAGACCTTGACCACCATCGGTTTTTATAGTCCAAGGTGAGGTATCTGTTCCGCTGCTGCGACCGAAGTCAAACGTTCGGTGCGTGGCATTGGCTAACTCTTTCTGGCTGAACTTTGGCAAAGGGATCATTTTCTTCTTCCCTTTGACATAGTTGGCTGGGTTCATGCTGTGATCTTTGCCTTCGTAATCATGCACCCTGACCTCAAGGAATTTACCTACCGCTGGATCACAGGTATTACCTCGTTTAAACGGGTCATTGAATGCTTTATTGCGACCAAGTGTCCCTTCTGGTTCACGGCCATCTTTGTGCTCCATAAGGTTGACGAAATAGATTTTGGTATCTTTTTCAAATTGGCTGAAGTCGATAATGATGTCGTAGCGTTCAGCAATCGCTTGGGTAGGAAGTACACCATTTGCAAAGTAAACACTGTGCTCCATGATGTTGCCATCATTGGCGATCATATACAGGGGGACGGGCTCTCTATCCTCAGTCATTACCGCCACTTTCATATACCGGGAGACAGATCCATTAAGCAGCCTAAATCGGTATTTTCTTGCCCTGACATCTAGGTACGGTTTGTATTGCCAGTTGACCAGCATTTGATCGCCGAGAAAGCCATCGACACTAAATATATTGAAGAAAAGCTGCCCGTCTTTGTCCCAGGCTTTGTCTGCCATCAATAAATTTATGTCGTAGTCTCGATTACCCCAGTCGAGGTCAGTACCACTAGGGAAACGCAGGTTTACTTTGTCGTAGTGGTCTTCTTTCCCCCGATCGAGCGCACTGTATATGTTCAAAAGAGCGGCATTGCCTTTGTAAACGTTGGGTGCTGTGTAATCAAGCATATGGTCATGGAACCACTGGGAGCTGATGGTTTCCCTGTAATCACCTTGTACCTTTTTGATCCCGCCTGCACCGTCAGGACCTCCCGCACGCTTATCACTGGCATCTATGTTGATTGAATCATGGCCGGCGAGTGCCATGGGCCAGCGATAATCGAAATATTGTCCGGGGAAGAAAAATGCTTGGGTATAGCCGTCACTCTCTGCCGGGTTGTGCCCATTGTGACGGTGGGTAGATATAGTATGAAGTCCGAAGCCATTATTCGCTTTGGGAGAAATCGGCAGGGCATTATAGTGCCTAAATAATAACGACTCCCCGTAACGCATCTTGAGGAGCTTGGGCGGAAATGTCCCGTCAAATGTCCATAATGAATTCCTCTCTTGTAATGGCATTTTCGGGTGGAACCGAGGAGGAATCCCTTCGGTGGTGCCAGTAATAGTCAACGACTCAGAGCCATTACTCCACTGAAGTGTTGAATGGTAAAGCCCGTTTTCTCCAAACTCTATTGAATCATATTCGTGGCGTTGGAAACGGTTTCTAAATCCGTTGTTGGTTCGGACGCCTGCTTGGGCCGTGATGGTGTATTCGGTGGGATAGAACTCTTCCCAACGTTGATGGGCCCAATCTTTACCCGGTGGACGACCCTCAGCGGGAGCATTGGTTAAATTGAGATTGAGGATCTGATTAATTCTTGTCTGCCAAGGGTTGTGATCAGCGATATTCGCTTCTGCTCCATCGAGTTCCCTTGATGGAATAGGAAACAGACCTTGGGCGAGGAAGTTATCAAGGTCAAGACCTTCAGGTGAGTTATCTCCTCTTGTTGGTTGAGGGAATGAATGCCAATTTGAAGTCGTAGCCGATGGAGGAATGGGTCTTGTGCCAAATTCTTCCATTCGATAAAGCGCCTGAGTGAAAGGCTGGGCATCAAATAAAGGGCTGAGAGGTGCGCCGGTTGGAATATCACATCCGTCAGCGTTTGAGTCAACGGAGTAAAATAGGCATGCGAGTATACATGGTAGGACTCCTATTTTGAATGGGGCTGTTTTGAATGTAGCTATTTCAAATTTAGCTATTTCTTTGTTTGTACCGCTTACTATATTTCTGGGGGCTGTATCACTCATTTTGAATTCCATACAAATTGAGAGGTTAGCGTTTATGTCTGTACTTGGATTTAAAAAATCGCAAGTTAAATCGTAGCAGTACCATGAAATATCTCAAAAGGAGTGTTTTTGTTTTATTGACTTAAGTTGTTGATTTGCTGAGTTGTGCCCATCGCTTTGATTGCCAAGTTGGATTGTAATGTCTGGAAAAGGTTGCATTTATTTTTTTATATATCGAATCAATATATAAAAATAACTTTTTAAAATTCACTTCAAATTAGGAGTCATATTTTAAAATGGTTGTAAATAATTCTTCATTAATTTTATTACATTGAATATATATTCTTTGTTCTGATTGTCAGCAATTTAAACTCCAACTATTTATACTTTGTTATACAAATTTGATTTTGCACTTTGTTGACTAGGATTTCTTTGTTGTTATCAGGATTGCATCTGACGGGTTTGGTTCATCGTCCGTGAACCGCCAGCACCATAACTGTTAATATCGAACCGGTTTTGTGGGCGATGCCTTTTCTTTTCTAAACGGGATAGGTCGATACCATAGCGTTGTTTAAGTAAGCTTATCGCTACATCTAACTCTCGCTTTGGCGCCTTGCTCTGTACTAGGTAGTAATAAAGGTTGATAGCACGTTCTTCAGTCATATCTTCCTCCAAGTATTTACGGTTACATTGATTGGTAAATGATCAAATATATTTATGCCATAGGTGATGCCATCAGAAATAACCTTTTCTTTGGAAGGGGGGGCTGAAATGAAAGGTTTTATTAATGGCTGTGGGCGGCACCACCAAGGTTGATAATGGCAATTCCAATTGCAACAATCACCATGCCCAACCATACCTTGGCATCAAGGTGTTGTTTATAGATAAGCCCCGACATAGCCGTGACGGTGACAATAGCAAGTCCTGCCCAGACTGCATGGACGATACCCACGGGAAGCGACTTCATTGCCTGTCCCAAGAATACAAAGGCGATCAGGTGACCTAAAATGACTATGGTACTGGGTAACCAACTGGTGAATCCATTTGTGGCACGAAGTGCGACATGTGAAGTAGCCTCTGCCATTACCCCTAACAATAGAAATGCCCAGCCCATTTAGTCCTCTCTTCTGTTTGTTGATCGTTGGTATCAAGATGATGGCAGTATAACTATTTCTTAATTGATGATAATTACCTTATATGGCAAATTACTTTTTATGTACAGTAATAATATAGGGGTGGAAGCGGAAATTTACTGTTATGTGGACGGTTTTTATTGATAGCTTTAACACCACCAATATCTCATTTTCACAACTTTCACATTTTTAACATTTCAATGCGATTTCATTTGATGCAACATCGTTATGACAATAAAACCTGATGCGTATGTGTCGAGTTTGACACTAGGCATCTGGCATTTAACGAGAAGGAGTACTCAATGCGTTCAATGATCAAAAAAGGGATTATCTCTTTGGCTCTAGCGGTTTCACTGCCAGTGGCAGCGAACAATTATACCATCGGCACCGGTAGCCAAAGTGGTACTTACTATCCCTTGGGTGGCTTGTTAGCAAAGGTTTGGAGTGAGAATATTGATGACTTCAATATGCGAGCAGAAGTTACAGCTGCATCGGTAGAGAACGTCATCAAGGTGTCGACCAAGCAGCAGCTTGCCGGTATTGCAATGGGCAATGTGGTACAACAAGCCTATCAGGGTACAGAACCATTCCCACGCAAGATGGATGTGTCAGTATTGTTCGCCCTGTATCCTAATGTGGTTCAGTTCATGGTTCCCGCCAACTCAGACATTAAGTCTGTCGCCGATCTGAAAGGGAAGCGTGTTGCTCTTGGTGCTCCGGGTTCAGGTACCCGAGTCAGCGCATTGAACATCCTTAAAACGCTAGGCATCGAAGAAGGTGATATGCGTGGTCAGGCCCTGAACTACACGGCGACAACTGAAGCATTGGCAAATGGCCAGATTGATGCAGGGGTGATCGTCGGTAGCCTAGGTGTTGGTGCAATTACAGAACTCGCTTTGACCCGTGATATTCGCATCTTGTCATTCAGCGATGAGGAAATTGCGCAAATCAATGCAGCTAATGCGTCATACAGCGGGCTGGATGTCGATGCAGACAGCTACCGCAATGTGCCTGCTTTCCAAGCACCAGCTGTATGGAACGTATTGGTAGTGAAGGGCGATCTGGATAAAGAGCTGGCTTACGAAATGACCAAGGTAGCCTTCGATAACATCGATCAAATCCGCCAGTCTATCGGCGTGACTAAGTTCACTACTGTCGAGAACATGAACAAGCTAGCAGGTATTCCTCTGCACCCTGGCTCTCAGCAGTTCATGGATGAAAAAAAGTAAGACAACCGAAGTAATACCTGTCGATATCGATAGGTGAACCAATACCCCCGAATCTTTTCGGGGGTATCAAACATTGCAGTGTACAAGGAGTTCGCAATGACTAATTCTTCGGCGTTAAATCACAGGGTCACTGAGCGGTTAATGCAGTTGGCAACTATCGCAGCGATTGCATTATCAGTGTTTCAAATTTGGCAGGGGCTAACTGCCAACCTCTCCGCACCTGTATTTCGCCCCGTCCACCTATGTTGGATCCTCGCTCTCGTATTCCTCGTTAGGCCACTAGTCAAAGAAGACAGCAGATTTTATCTTCCGGCAAGGCTTATCGATTTATCAATGGTTCTCGCTACCTTGTGGGCTGCGCAGCATATCGTCAGGTTTGATTATGACGATATTGGCTTTTTGCTTGATGGGCTGGGTGTGGATGATGTCCTGGCCGGTTCGATATTAATCGCCACCTTGCTTGAAGCCACACGCCGGACCGTAGGTATGGTGATGGTGGTCATAGCTGCGATCTTTTTGGCTTATGCGATGTTTGGCGATGTCTTGCCTGCCAGTGTGGCGAGTAAAGGTTTCGCGCTGGATGAAATCATCCGCTTCCATATCTATTCTACCAACGGGGTCTTCGGGGCACCGCTGGCTATTGCCGCTGGCGTGGTATTTATTTTTGTTTTGTTTGGTGCTTTCCTACAGGTAACTGGTGCCGGTCAGTTCTTTATCGATGCGGCTTTTGCTGTTGCGGGTAAATACCGTGGCGGCCCAGCTAAGGCGAGTGTTGTGGCTTCAGCTGCACTGGGTTCAATATCCGGTTCGGCGATTGCCAATACGGTGACAACCGGCGCTCTGACTATCCCGATGATGAAAAAGCTCGGTTATAAGCCGGAGCAAGCAGCGGGTATTGAAGCGGCGGCCTCTACAGGCGGACAAATTATGCCGCCGGTAATGGGGGCAGGGGCCTTTGTAATGGCCCAGTTTACCGGTATCGCTTATAGCGAAATTCTGTTGGTGTCGATCGCGCCGGCTATTTTGTACTTTGGCTGTACCTTGCTTTATGTCCATCTGATGGCTTGTAAACTTGGCCTAAAAGGCATGGATAAAGTCACCCAGCTTAAAGTGGTGATGAAGCAAGGCTGGCACTTTATTGTACCTTTGGTGCTGATCACTACCTTGTTGCTAATGAGTTACTCGCCAGTACTTGTGGGTATTGCGGGCTGTAGTGCTATTTTGGTCGCAGCCATGTGTCGTAAGCACAGCCGTATCAGTATTCGTCTTTTCTTTGAGGGAATGAAAGAAGGGGCATTGTTGGCACTGCCGATTTCTGTTGCCTGTGCTACTGCGGGTATTGTGGTTGGTGTCGTAGGTCAAACCGGTATTGGTCTGCAGTTCACCCAGTTCTTGATGGCACTGTCTGGTGGCTATTTATGGTCGGTGATGGCGTTAATTGCCGTTGCTGCCGTTATCCTAGGAATGGGCTTGCCGGTAACAGCGGCATACATTGTGTTGTCGATTATGGCGGTACCAGCCTTGACCGAGCTTGGCCTTAGCATTCTGGCAGCACACATGATTGTGTTCTGGTTGTCGCAGACATCGAATGTGACCCCGCCGATTGCATTGGCGGCCTTTGCTGGTGCGGGTGTTGCCGGTGCATCACCAATGCAGTCTGCGGTGCAGGCGTTCAAACTGGCGCAGGGTTTCTTCTTGATCCCATTGATGATGGCCTTCTCGCCACTTATCTATGATGGAGAAAACCTATTAGGCTTCATGTTTGCGATTGTCACGACTATCGCCTTGATTGTCGCCTTTGCCGGGGCGATTGAAGGAAGGTTAATTAAGTCGCTGTCACTGGTCGAGCGTGCTGTGCTGCTGGTGGTGCCGTTTGCCTTGATTTTCAGTGGATTGGCTATCAAACTCGCGGCTGTGGCCGTTGTTGTGGTGATTACTTCTTTGAATGCTTTTCGAGGGCGGGAAAGAAGTACAACAGCAGCTTGATAGCTACTTTGAAAGTAAAGAGTGATTAACTAAATAAGAGGGGAAGCCAAGTTGGCTTCCCCTCTTATTTTTGTCGATTTTTTAAAAGCCTTTAGCAAAGTTGGTATCTGCGCTCGGGCCTGCCAACGCTACCATAGGATACCTCGGCGCTAAGCTCATCAGTACTGACCATGTATTCAAGGTAACGTCTTGCGGTTGTCCTGCTAGCGCCAATTTGTTGCCCGACTTCTTCGGCGTTGAGAAGGGTGGAAGGCGCACTAAAGACTGCCCGGATTTTATCTAGCGTTAATCCGTCAATGCCTTTTGGTAAGCGGTTTGTTACCTTAGCAACGCTAACTTGCTGGCTGGTATCGTCCGTTGAGGCTTGCAATAAGCCATCGACATCGCTTTGGATGAGTGAGTCAAGATCGGAAAACCTTTCCAGATGGCCTCGAAATTTTTGTAAAGATGCTTGAAGCCTCTCGAAGACCAGAGGTTTTAAGATATAGTCGAAAATTCCACTGTGCATTGCCTGGCGCAAGGTCTCAACTTCGGTGGCGGCGGTGACCAAAATGACATCGGTGTTGCAGCCATCGGCCCGTAACTCCCTGAGTAATTCAAGGCCAGTGCCGGTCGGAAACTGGTTATCAAGCAACACAAGTTCCGGTGTTAGCACTTCTATCAGGTCACGCGCTTCATCGATGCCGTGAGCGATCCCTATCACCTCGAATCCTTCTATTCGTTCTATGAAGCGCCGTTGGATTTCGGCAATCTGCGGATCATCCTCGGCGATGACGATGCGGATAGTGGTAGTCATGATTGCTCCTCCATGTGCGACGTTGAACCCTTGTTCTGTATATTGTTGTTATGGTGGTTTAGCTGTTTGGGCAGATATAAGGTAAATCGACTGCCGGTACCCCCGGTTTCTGCCTCAATAGATTCAACGGTAATGAGTCCGCCAAGGTGCTCTGTGAGGCTCTTGACTAAATCCAACCCAATACCATGTCCTTGAGACGTTTTGGTTGTATACCCACGAGTAAAAATTTTGTCCTGATCTTCCGTTGCGATACCTGGCCCTTGGTCTTCTACTTCGAAAATTAGCTCTTTTCCAAAGTCCGACAAAATGACGGTGACTTTGCCGCCCTTGCCGTGATGGGAAAGGGTTGCTTCCAGGGCATTGTCGATAAGGTTCCCTAAAATACTCACCAATTGCTCTCGGGGAAGATCATCAGGTAAGGCTGACATTTGGCTGTCTTGCTCGATGACTAATTCTAACCCTAGCTCCTTGGCACGGTTGTATTTACCCAATAGGCAACCAGCCAGAATGCTATCTGATGTCACTTCCATAAGCTGCTGGATGAAAGCTTGATGGCTTGATGATTCTTGTCCTATGACAGCAAGTGCCTCATCTTTGGCATCGATCTGGATCAGCCCGGCAATAGTATGGAGTTTGTTATTGTACTCATGGGACTGGCTACGCAAGCTCTCGGCGTATTGTTTGATACGGGTAAGCTTACGGCTGACTAAATCAACTTCATTTTTCAGCCTGAAACTAGAGACCACGCCTGTTACCTGATCGCCTTGGATCAGCGGGATCCGGTTGGCTATTAATAGGTGATTGTGTAGCCAAACCTCTTGATCATATTGCGGCTCACCTTGCTCAAGCACATCTAGCATGCCGCTGTCTGGTAACACCGATTGAATATGTTTACCGATGTAATTGATGTTTTCTGGCAACTCCAATGTTTTGATCGCCGCGTAGTTGAAGGTGGTGACATTCCCTTCATGGTTGATAGCGACAATCCCTTCGCGCACCGTCTCAAGGGTTGCATTCCTTTCTTGGAACATCCGACCTATTTGCTCGGGCTCTAGGTTGAAAATGGCCTTTTTGAAATGGGAAGCAAACCAGACTGCGGTAAATACACTAAAGAGGAAAGCACCACCAATGGCAAAGAACATGCTCAGGCGGTGGTTGCTCACTAACCTATCGACGGTATCAAGCATATAGCCTACAGAGACGATACCAATAACTTTGGTCCCTTCACTATCGAATACTGGCGCCTTGCCTCGCATCGACCAGCCAATACTGCCAAGGGCTTTGGATACATAGGGTTTACCATGAACAAGGGCTGGCTCATTGGTATCACCATCGTCATCCGCCATGGAATTGCCAATCATATGCGGGAAAGGGTGGGCTAGGCGTATGCCGTCTTTATCGCCAAAAACCACAAATCTGGCTTCTGCTGAGTGGGCGAGCTTGTAACTTAAAGGTTGCAAAAAATCAGAGTCTTTCGCTTCTACTGCGCGAACCACATCCGGTGAAGCCGCAATCGCCAGTGCAACTCGCATAGCTTGCTGACCGATTTGCTCATCCAACACATTATCGAGGTAGCGGATAGCAAAATGGCCAAGCATTCCGGTTTGCAGTACGGCAATAACGCCTAAAATCAATACCATACGCCACTTTAATCTGAGGTGGCGTAACGACAGCATACGTAACATGAAGCGGGTGATTCCTTTCACCGTTAATGATGTAACGACTTTACCTGTTTTTGTGGCGACATGCTGTGAACAATATGAACAAAATGATAAATAAAGCCGTTATTCACATTAATTTTACAATCTTTAGTTTACTCAATAGCTGCCTTACCTTTGTGTTGAAGGATAAAAACAACACTCAACGAGGAAAGAGCTATGCTTACTCAGTTTATTACCCGCAAACGTGTCACCCTACTGGCGACGATTATGGCTTCTGCAATGAGCATTGGCTCAGTGCAGGCAAAAGTCGACGAAATTCACTTCTTGGTACCTGGTGGTGCAGGTGGTGGTTGGGATAGCACAGCACGTGGTACCGGTGAAGCACTCTCGAAATCAGAATTGGTCGACAAAGTGTCTTATGAAAATATGTCTGGTGGTGGCGGTGGTAAAGCGATTGCCTATCTGATCAAGACGGCTGAGCAGTCACAAGATACCTTGATGGTGAATTCGACTCCTATTGTTATTCGCTCCCTTTCAAAAGTTTTCCCTCAGTCATTCCGTGACCTGACCCCAGTTGCAGCCACTATTGGTGACTATGCTGCCTTTGTCGTGGCAAAAGATTCACCTTATCAGTCTTTCAATGAACTCGCCGAAGAGTATAAGAAAAACCCTCGCTCAGTCTCTGTTGCTGGTGGCTCTTCTCGAGGCGGGATGGATCACCTTGTTGCGGCATTGGCTTTCAAAGCCGCTGGTGGTGAACCTCGTCGCGTGAAATATCTTGCCTATGATGCCGGCGGTAAAGCGATGGCGGGTTTGCTATCGGGAGAAACCCAAGTGCTATCAACCGGTTTGAGTGAAGCGCTTAGCCTTGCCGAGGCAGGTGAAGTCCGCATTTTGGCGATGACAGGTGAAACTCGCTCTCCAGTGGCTCCGAATGTACCAACCCTAAAAGAACTGGGCTATGACGCAAGCTTTGTTAACTGGCGTGGTTTCTTTGCAGCACCAGGCATCAGCGATGAGCAGGCCGATGAGTTCGCCAGCGTGCTAGAGAAAATGTACAAGACCAATGAGTGGACAACAGTACGAGATCGCTACGGTTGGACTGAAATCTACAAACCTCGCGAAGAGTTTGAAGTATTCTTGCAAGAGCAGGAAAAAGAGATGGGT
The DNA here is from genome assembly GCF_003026455.1 of Photobacterium rosenbergii. Taxonomy (GTDB): domain Bacteria; phylum Pseudomonadota; class Gammaproteobacteria; order Enterobacterales; family Vibrionaceae; genus Photobacterium; species Photobacterium rosenbergii. The sequence goes on along the minus strand of NZ_PYMB01000001.1, from coordinate 1,082,091 downwards.
AACCTAATGAAAGAGCTAGGCTTTTTGAACTAACCCATGACTGACCAAATGCAGGGTAGGCGAGATGCCTACTCTGCCCATTCTTAAAGCGAAAGATTTCAATAATATCAATCAGGGGATACACCCATGACGCTTACCAAAGATCATATCGGCGGGCTGATCTTCTTGTGCTTCTCAGTTGCCTACGGCTATTACGCCAATCAAATACCACTCTTTCCCGGAGACGAGTACGAACCTTTCCACGCCAAATCAATGCCGACCATGCTAGCAATGCTGGGTATTGCCTTGTCGCTGTTACAGCTAATTGCTGCTCACCGGAAAACTCAAGTGAAAGCTTCGGACATGCTGTCTCTAGTTGGGCTGGATTTCAAAATCATCAGCAAGTTATTGGTTTTGATGGTTCTTTTTGCCATTGCGCTGGAGTGGGTGGGCTTCCTTATTTCCACGGTTTTCTTTCTAGCCGGTGGGTATTGGTTATTGGGTGAGCGTCGCCCGAAAATTCTGTTTTTGGCATCAGTGCCGTTTGCGACTGGTTTTTGGTACGTCCTGACTCAGTTGCTGGATATTTACTTAGCCCCAGGCCGCTTTTGGGCGTTTATCTAAAAGGGAGAGACTTCCATGTTTGATGGAATGATGTCAGGACTGACAACGGCATTTATGCCATTTAATTTAATGATGGTGGTGGTCGGCTGCTTTGCCGGTACCTTCATCGGAATGCTTCCGGGGTTGGGGCCGATTTCAGCGATTGCCTTGATGATCCCTATCACTTACGGCCTTGACCCTTCATCGGGCATTATCTTGATGGCCGGTGTTTATTACGGCGCGATTTTTGGTGGCTCGACTTCGTCGATTCTAATTAATGCGCCGGGCTGTGCCAGTACGGTCGTTACCGCTTTTGATGGCTATCCCATGGCTCAACGTAAGCAAGCGGGTAAAGCGCTAGCATTGGCGGCTTACTCATCATTTACTGGTGGTACCATTGGCGCGATTATCCTGTTATTTGCCGCACCTGCGCTTGCCAAAGTGTCGCTCAGCTTCCAGTCATCGGATTATTTTGCCTTGATGATTTTAGGCCTGACAGCCGTTGCTGCTTTTTCTGGCAAAGGGCAAGTTATCAAAGCATTGATGATGACGGTATTCGGCTTGATGATCGCTACTGTCGGTAACGATGTGATGTCTGGGATCCCGCGCTTTACTTTTGATAACGTCAACCTCATTGACGGTATTAGCTTCTTGCTGTTGGCAATGGCGACGTTTGCGCTGACCGAAGTGATCATGACGGTATTGCGTGGTGAGCATAAAGAGAAAGAGCCGCAGATGGATATGGACTCTTTGGGCAGCATGAAACTGAACAAAGAAGAAGTGAAACATGTCGCGCCAACCGTTGGCCGTTCCTCTGTGTTCGGGTTCTTGGTTGGGGTACTACCGGGTGCAGGTGCAACCATTGCCTCGTTCTTGAGCTATGGCATGGAGCGAAACCTAGCCAGCAAAGAGGAAAAGGCCAAATTCGGCAAGGGTGCACTGCGTGGTTTGGCAGCACCGGAATCAGCCAATAACGCTGCCTCGACAGGCTCTTTTGTACCGCTACTGACATTGGGTATTCCAGGCTCAGGCACCACGGCAATCATGCTGGGTGCATTGATTGCTTACGGTATTCAGCCAGGGCCGCGTCTGTTTGTTGATAACCCAGATGTGTTCTGGTCGGTGATCATCTCTATGTACTTCGGTAACTTGGTTCTGCTTATTCTGAATCTACCGTTGATCCCGTATATCTCGCGTTTGTTGGTGATCCCTAGGCCAATCCTGATCCCATTGATCTTGTTCTTCTCTATCACGGGTGTTTATTTGGTGAGCTTTAACACCTTCGATATTCACATGATGGTGATCATCACGATCATTGCCACTTTCTTGAAGCTGCTTAGCTTCCCTATGGCGCCTATGCTGCTGGGTTTCATCCTCGGTGAAATACTTGAAAAGAACCTTAGCCGTTCACTGACCTTATCTGATGGCAGCTATGCCTTCCTATGGGAGCGCCCACTGACTTTGTCCATCATGATTTGTGCCGTACTAGCTTTGATGATGCCAGTGGTCAGTAACCTGTTGGATGCACGAAAAGCCAAGCAAGCTCAAATGGCACAGGGTGAGGCTGCACCTGAGCAGCAATAGAAAATTTCTCACCATAGCTTTAACTATTTTTACGATGGAGTCGAAGGATGCTGACACCACTAAACCAATATCGCGTGCTGGATTTGACCAATGTGCTAGCGGGACCATTCTGTGGTCATCAACTGGCCCACTTGGGGGCTGAGGTGATTAAGGTCGAAGTGCCGAAAAGCGGTGATTTGGCCCGCCAGTTAGGCGCTTCCCCCACACTGAATAAAGCGGGAATGGGAATTTCGTTTCTTGCCCAGAATGTAGGCAAACAATCGGTCACGCTGAACTTGAAAACGGATGCAGGTAAATCCCTGTTTAAACAGTTGGTTGAAACAGCAGACGTAGTGATTGAAAACTTTCGTCCGGGTGTAATGGACAGGCTGGGTTTGGGTTACGAAGAGTTAAAAGCAGTCAATCCCAATATTATCTATTGCGCGATTTCTGGTTACGGTGCTGATGGCCCGATGCGCCACCTCCCCGCATATGATCAGATAATCCAGGGTATGTCTGGGGTGATGAGTATTACCGGAGCACCGGAAAATGCACCATATCGGGTGGGCTATCCGATAGCCGATACCATAGGTGGAATGACCGCTGCATTTGCCATATGTGCAGCGTTGGCAGGCAGGGAGAAAGCGGGCGAAGGCTCGTTTATCGATGTATCTATGCTGGAGTCAACGTTGACCACTATGGGGTGGGCGGTTTCCAATTTCTTGGTCGCTGATAAAGCGCCTCAACCGCTTGGTAATAACAATGTTACCGCCAGTCCGTCGGGCACTTTTAAAACAGGTGAAGGTTTGTTGAATATTGCCGCCAACAAACAAGAGCAGTTTGAAGCCTTGTGCCAACTCATTGGACGGGAAGATTTGATTCTTGATTCTCGTTTTGCCGAGCGGCAGGCAAGGTTGGAAAATCGTGAGTTACTGACAGGTCATATCGAAGCGGCTTTTGCTGGGAAATCAGCCGAAGAATGGGAGTCTGCGCTGAACCACATTGGAGTACCTGCCGGTAGGGTGCTGAGCGTTCCACAGGCACTGGATTTACCTCAAGTGCAAGGCAGGGATTTTACCGGGTGTTTCGTAGACTCGCCTGGGGTAAACCAAGATGTCCGCTATGTTCGGACCGGCTTCAAATTAGACGGTGAGCGTCCTGCGGTGACATTACCCCCTCCGCAGTTAGGCGAGCATACCGAACAGTGGTTGACGAATCTGGGGTTGAGCAAGGAAGACATCGAACAGTTACAAGGACAGGGGGCAATATGAGTATCGAAAGACCCGAGCAAGGAATTGGCCGTGATGTGAGTGACTGGTGGAAGACAGATATCATCGATATGTCACCGGGTGTAATTCGCTATTATGGTTATCCTATTGAAGATCTCATCGGCAATGTCAGCTTTGCTCAGATGATTTGGTTGATGGTAAGGGGGGAGTTGCCTTCGCCTTCACAAGCCAATCTACTCGATGCCACCCTGATGTCAGCCGTTGATCACGGCCCACAAGCCCCAAGTATTGCAATTGCCAGAATGGCATCGACCTGTGGTGTTGGCCTGAACAATGCTATGGCTTCGGCGGTTAATGTGTTGGGTGATGTACATGGTGGCGCGGGTGAACAAGCAGTTGCTTTATACCAAGCTATTGCAGGTCGCTGCGCGCAAGGTGAAACGCTAGAAGCCGCGATAGATATAGAAGTGACTGCCCACAAAGAGCTTCACGGTAAATTTATTCCAGGCTTTGGCCATCGTTTCCATCCAATAGATCCCCGGGCCCCGGCTTTGATGGAGTTAGTTAAGCAAGCCGCAGATAGTGGAACGGTAACGGGTCAGTTTGCTGAAATTGCCATGGGAGTCGAAAACTACCTGTTTCAACAAAAAGGCAAACGTATCCCGATGAACATCGACGGGGCAACGGCTGTGATTTATGCCGAACTGGGCTTTCCTGCCCCGCTTGCCAGAGGACTATTTTGCCTATCCCGCTCGGTTGGGATATTGGCCCATGCGTGGGAGCAAACAGGGCAAGGAGGCAGGAACAAAGGGCCTATTCCGCGCAACCTACTTTGGTCTTATGAGGGGCCAGAACCGCGCAAGGTTGAAGACTCATCGAGTTAATCAGAATGGGGTGCTTGATTTCGTACTTAGTACTGATATTATGTGCGTTGTGTGGCCTTTGATGATGTTTTAATAAAATCTCGTCTATTTACCTCTGTTTGAGGGGAGTGTAATGGCAACGAACGTCTGCTTGTTTGCCATTACACCTTTTCTTTTTCTCATTTTTTCAATTATTTAGTGGAAAAGAAAATGTCGCCGTAGTAGGCGGTGGCTGCCTGACCGCTGTTGTCGCTATCGGTCATGATGGCAATGGCATCGAGGTAGCGGTAGGCCTTTCGGTTTTTGTGCTCGCTACCTTTATCACCGAACACATTGATAAGATCCTGATAAACGTTCCGCTTTTCTTTGCGCCACTGTGAGATGGTGTCTGTCGCTCCCCGAACCGCAATCATTTGGACTTTGTCGCCGGCAAAGGGATTACTCCAGCGTGAATAACGTGGTTGGTTGCTGGACCAAACATAATTAATTGCTTTCGTCGCTGGGTTCAGCAAGTTATCGCCGATAACCAGATAAATCCGAGCCGCAAAGTCATCGCCGTTTTTTGTGGTCTCATTGATTCCACTCAACTGATCTTCTACTCGCCATGACCAATTGAGGTAGGGGGTCTCTTCGAGATCGATACGAATTGGTTTGGTGATGATGGTGGCACTATCGTTGCTGGTCGCTTTGAGGACACGTTGTCCATCAAAAGGGACTACAACGTATTGGGTACGCCCTACAAAATGCTTCACTTGCCATGAGGTCATTGACTCCAGGTTAAACTGGGCGACTGGGAGTTCAAATGAGGCCAAGGCACGCAAAGGCAACAGCAATAAGATGAAATATAGAAGTACTGGCATGAAGGTAATAGTAGTCTGATAAAACTAGCTTTGCTCCATGCCCATCCATTATCTGTCTTTCAGGCTATGTTTAATCTACGAAAGGTGCTTGGCCAGTCTGTTGGCTAAACAAAGTAAAGTAAAGGTTGGTGGTAAGCCCCAAGCTTCAGGAATAACGGAAGCATCGCAGACAAATAGCCCTTTGATATCGGTTTCTAGGTTGCTATCCACAATATCACCGATGGCGGCACTGCCACCTTGGTGTGCCGCAAAATGATGGGTGCGATAGATGTGCGTTGCCCCTGCGGCTTTCAAAATATATTCAGCGATTTCTGCCCCTTGGTTTAGTCGCTCTTTATCCTCATCGCACAGTGTCTTAGCCGCCCAATTAGGGCCAATTTTCCCTTTCGGGCTATCTTTTGCTTTGACCATAATGGTCAACGTGTTATCGGCAGAAAGCATCCGGTCAAACCGGCCAACTTGGGCAGTGAACAAATGGAAAAACGGCTTGGGCAGAGCAAGGTCTGACAGGACAATACCTTCATCAGGCAGGTGTAAGCCGGCAGCCATCGGCACTTCTCCTGCTTTAAACTTTTCATCGACAGCCCCCATCACTGCCACGACAGGATCAATAAAGAACTGTTGGCCTGCTGCTTTAATCCCGCTTTGCTGCAGGATCTGCGGTGAGCCAATCCCACCAGCGGCCAAAATGATGTGCTCTGACAAAGCCAGGTGTACACCCCCGTTATACAGGTACTCAACACCAACCGCATGTTGACCGAGTTTATGGTGATGCTCTGTCAGTACCTTGGTAACTTTTGCCTTGGTAATGAGTTGAGCACCGTTTGATACAGCGTCTTCCAAGAAATTTCGGGCGGTCCACTTGGCATTATGTGGACATCCATAGCCACACAAATGGCAATTCGCTCGGCATTGTTGGGCATCGATCAGTTTGTCGAGCTTTTGCCATTCAATCCCTGCTTTTTGTGCCCCTTGCCAGATGCGTTTTGCCCTTGGGCCAATGAGGTTGTCAGGAAGGGGAGAGCAGGGCACAACCTGCTGCATTTCCTTGGCTTCGTCACGTAAATCAATACCGTAACGGTCAAACATATCAAATGGAGGAAGCATGGCAGCAGCGTAGTTGATAGCTGAACTACCACCAGCGGTGATCCCGCGAATCAGCAACGAAAGATCTTTGCCAACAAAAGCGCCTTTGCCGGGGATGGCGGCAATATTTGCCATTTGCCAGAAAGAACCTGTTAGCGGGGAGTTATCACCCCATTCAAGAACAAGAATCTTTTTCCCTTGCTGACTGAGTGATTTAGCCGCTGTTGCACCCGCTGGCCCACTGCCAACAATAATTGCATCAAAAGATGCGTTTTCCTGAATTGCCATGGTTGTGACCTGAACATTTAACTTTGTTAACTATATGACAAATAGGCACTTAATCCTATGCTTGTAACTGGCGATTAAAAAGCAGAACGATAAGTCTTCTGTATGGGTTTAAGCGCTCAGCTTACCAAACGTGACATTCAGCGCTGTAGGAGTAAACTGACGAGTTTTTTATTCCATATTGGAATGTAAGCCATGGATGGTGTGTAGAGAGGACAAAGCATGATCCATGACCGAGCCAGCCAAATGGTCATCTTCCATACCTTAGTTGAGGCTGGCAGTTTTACTGCCGCTGCCCGGACTTTAGGGGTATCAACTTCCCATGTTAGTAAGCAGCTAGGTGTGCTGGAGAGTGATTTGAATGTAAAGCTGATCCAGCGGACCACACGCAGCTTAACATTGACAGAAGCTGGCCATCATTTTGAAAAGTATGCCAAGCAAGTTGTTGATGCCGTTAGCGAAGCTAATGACACTATGGCGCTGGAGCGTGATGATGTAACCGGTGTGATTCGTCTGGGGCTATCCCAGTCATTCGGCACTATGCATATTATCCCAGCGATAGAAAAACTGCGTCAGTTATACCCCGACTTACAGGTTGAATTGAGCTTGTTTGACCATAAAGCCGATATGTTGGCAGACGGTTTGGATTTGTGGATCACCAACTTTGAGCATATCCCTGAAGGCTATGTTGCTCAGCGCCTGGCAGAAACCCGTTTCATCGTTACCGCTTCGCCTAAATACCTGATTGAGCATCCTGCTCCGAATCATCCGTCAGAGCTTGTCAGTCATAATTGCGTGACCTACCAAAGTCGTCAGCGAGATTACAGCTGTTGGGATTTTACCAAAGAAGGGGAATCATTGACGGTGAAGGTCACAGGTAACTATCGGGTTGATTTGGCAGAAGCGGTAAGAGATGCAGCCGTTGCCGGGTGGGGAGTTGCCTATCTTGCCAGTTACTTATTAACCGATGAATTCAGGGATGGGAAGCTCATCCAACTCCTTCCGGATTGGACGGCTAATCAGACAATGCCATTTTATGCTGTTTATCCGAGCAGGAAGCATTTACCGCGGAAGATAAGTGCGGTTATTGAATTCTTTAAACAATACATTGGTGAAGCCCCTTATTGGGATGAAGCACTGAAACCTTGGGTAAAGATCTAGCAGCTGCCGATAATTCCAACAGTTGCTAGCAAATAATTGTTCGTGAAGGCATAAATACTTTTTCCATTTGGCAATAATAAGGAAGGCTGCACAGATAAAATATTTATAATCAATGCTTTATGTTTGCCTTTGTTTTTGGTGGTTTAGACATGTAACAAACGAATAGCAAACCCGTCTTGTGCGCAATCCTTTGCTCTCTAGAATGCGCGGCTCAACATTTAGAGCAAAGGTGCTATTTTCATGTCGTCCTTACTGGGTATTTTCGCCATTTTGGTTATTGCGTATCTCTTATCAACAGATCGCCGCAATATACCTGTCAGAACTGTATCACTGGCATTCGGCCTACAGATTATTTTTGCCTTACTGGTGCTGTACGTTCCTGCGGGTAAAGATGCCTTGAATGCAGTAACAGCGGGTGTGTCCAGTGTCATCGATTATGGCCAACAGGGAATTAGCTTTTTGTTTGGTGGTTTGGCAACCGGCAGTGTGGGGTTTGTTTTTGCCATTAATGTACTGGGCATTATTATTTTCTTCTCGGCACTTATTTCTGCGCTCTACCATATTGGCTTGATGCCGAAAGTTATTAACGTTATTGGTGGCGGTTTGCAACGTTTATTAGGTACAGGCCGTGCTGAGTCACTATCGGCAACTGCTAATATCTTTGTTGGCATGGTTGAAGCACCGCTGGTGGTAAAACCTTATCTGACAAAAATGAGTGATTCGCAATTTTTCGCGGTCATGACTTGCGGTTTGGCATCTGTTGCTGGTGGTACTTTGGTCGGATACGCCTCGCTGGGTGTGGAATTGAATTTCTTGATTGCGGCGGCATTCATGTCGGCACCAGCAGGTTTGTTGATGGCTAAAATGATGGTGCCACCAAGCGAACAGGCTAATGATCAAGATGAGATCACTTCGGTAGAATTGCCGCGTGCCACCAATGTGGTTGAAGCCTTGGCTGATGGTGCGATGTCTGGTGTGCGTATTGCCGTTGCGGTAGGCGCCACGCTACTGGCCTTCATCAGTGTAATCGCCCTGCTTAATGGTCTATTGGGTAATGTCGGCGACTTGTTCGGTATTCAGTTGAGCTTTGAAATTATCCTAGGCTACTTGTTTGCGCCGATTGCTTTCCTGATTGGCGTGCCGTGGAACGAAGCTTTGGTCGCAGGTTCTTTGATTGGCAGCAAGGTGGTGGTTAACGAATTTGTTGCCTTTATCCAAATGATGGAAGTCAAAGAGCAACTTAGCGAGCACTCACTGGCGATTGTGACTTTTGCATTGTGTGGTTTTGCCAATGTTTCAACCATGGCTATTTTGATTGGTGGTCTTGGCAGCCTAGCTCCTGAGCGACGCACTTTTATCTCGAAAATGGGTTTCCGTGCGATCACCGCTGGTGTGCTGGCTAACTTGATGAGTGCCTCCATCGCAGGTGTGATCCTTTCACTTTAAGCGTGGTATTACTTTAATAAAGACAATGCTTTCGGCCATCCTAGTGGTTGGTTTGAATAGACAATCAAGAGGGGAGAACGTGAGTTCTCCCCTTTTTTCATAAGGTTATATGGCTGGTTGCTAAATAAGCTATTAGGTTTACTTAGCTAAAAGGGGTTGCTACTGTTAACGGGCAAGCAAAATAATACTCAATGAAAAGGATGACAAAATGAAAGTGATAGCCTTCGCCGCAAGCAACAGCAGCACCTCCATTAATAAACAACTTGTCACCTATGCCGCCTCGCAATTAGAAGGCATCAACGTCGAAGTGTTGGATCTCAATGATTTCGAACTGCCGCTTTTCAGCCAAGATAAGGAAAATGAACTCGGTCAGCCCGCGCTCGCCCATGCATTCCTTAGTAAGGTCCAATCTGCAGATGCGTTGCTGATTTCATTTGCTGAACACAATGGCTCTTACACTGCCGCCTATAAGAATTTGTTTGACTGGGTGTCGCGAATTGAGCCAAAAGTGTATCAAGACAAACCGGTTGTTTTGCTATCGACCTCACCGGGCCCTGGCGGGGCAAAGAATGTATTGGCCGCTGCTGAGGCATCAATGCCATTTTTTGGCGCCGAAGTGAAGGCGACGCTATCTGTACCGAGTTTCTATGACAATTTCGACCCTGATAATGGCGGCATCATTCACCCGCACTTGAATGATAAACTTGTTACGACAGTGCAGTTGCTTCTGTAGTAATAGTTTCAGTAACAACTGCTTTATTTAATACTTTAGGGTTAGCCTGTCTCTTATTTATCAATGCCCTTGTGATATTTTCACAAGGGCATTGCTCCCACTTTCATAGTTAATCTGGTTTCAAAATTGGAAATTTTGATTGGTTAAATCGAATTATACCTTTCAAATACATATAATAAATATTGTTAACCCGCTGAATTATATTGACTTTAAAATAATTTAATTACTCTTTTATAAAATAAAAATACCTACCTATACATATTCATTCATTTAATGTCTTGAACCTGAATAATTGCTGAATCTATAATCTCGCCACAAATAAAACAGCGCTCAATATTTTTAGTGCCATTACGCAAGAGTTTGAAAAAAGGCCTAGTAAATGAAATACCGATTAATTGTAGTAATAATGGCTGTTGGGGCTCTCCTGACAGGTTGTGGTGGTGGCGACTCCTCTTCAAATTCCCAATCTAGCAGTGCTACTAAACAATATGGTCGTCAAACTCAACTGAGCATCAGCGATGGTGAGTTGGCAACACTTCAAAACGTAAAATATGCCTCCAATAAAGGGGTTGGCATGCGTACCCCGTCAAATTTTGAGAAGTAGAGATTACAATGAAGAAAACGGCTATCACTGCTCTTTTGGTCATGGCAACCTCGAGCGCCAACGCCTCCCCGAATATGCAAGGTTATTATCAATCAAAAGAACTTATTAATTATGCAGTTAATAAGATTCAGCAAAATAAAGCTGAATACTTTATGTTGGACTATGCCTTAACATTACCGGCCAGCAATGAAGCTCAAATAGCTGAATACAATACCGCTATAGGCTATTTTCAAGCTCATAATACAGATGTGAGCGAAGATGTATTCATCAACATCGTGAACAAAGTGAACCCATCAGCACTCGACGATCAGTTTGTATGCCGTGTTGATATCAAAGGGACAAACCATGCAACGAGTAAGACAAAACTGGCTTACATCGCTAAGCGTGGTCAGGTGTGTGATGCGAATTATGACTCTGAACCACGTGCTATTAGCCAAGTAGGTACCAAGATTTCCTTCTTCCGCCGCTGGGATTTCGACCCAACTTCCCCACATTTTGATATTCAGAGTTACGATATTGATGAGTTATCAGGGCGTGAAGTGATAACCCAAGATTATTTCTTAAAGTTTGAAGGTCACTGGATTGGCACATCAGTACGTGTCATTAAGGCTGATGTTAAAATGGACTCTGGTCATAATGAAACCAGTTATGATGTAGCAAGTTATCGGGAGTTAGGGGCTAGAATTGGGCAGATTCCAGGCGGCAACAGTCTGCTGTATAGTGACCACCCTTATTTTGTCGCAGAGGATAATTTGGATTCACCTGTTGATAGGAGCGTAAAAGCGGTTACCCAGACTACCTTCAATACAGTCAGTATAATAGAAGGGCCGTATAACGGACGTAATTTGCATACTGAAAAAGCTCACTATGAAATCAATCGTGATTATGTGAAACCATACTTATTGGATAATCTTAATACGTTATACCTCGTTTCAGATCCGCAGTTCTTTGCAATTGATAGTTCTCTAACTGGCCCATATGATAGTTCGGTTTGGCGTGATGAGACTAGCGAAGCTAAAGGTGGGGATTGGGTTGCACATGCATTTAACAATACTCACAATATTGTTAGCTTTAGCCCAACTTATTGTATGATAGAAGATATTGCTGAAGGCCGACCTGTCATAGAATACCTCTCGGCGGATGGGGATAGTTTGTTTAATCCAGCGATGGATAAATGCCAAGTATATCAGCCCGGCACAGTTGCAAAAGAATACACCCACTTTACTAATGCCGATGGTATCGATTTAGCCGTTGAGTCGCTACGTCAGAGTGCTAAAGATATTATTGATGTTCGCACACAACACCCGCAAGGAAATGAAGCTTTACTAACTGTCGATGATGTAAATGCAATGCTTGATTCACCAAGGTACCAAGATATTAAAAAGGAATTGAGTCAGCGTTACAGTTGGTCTAAGCCTTACGATATCTTGAAGTAGAAATAAAAACAGCGACTCAGTGAGTCGCTGTTTTTATTTTAGAGGTGTTGGCTTACTTGTTTGCCACTTAGCTTTTGTTAGTTACAAGTTGCAACACCGATGTTCTCCCATACAGAAGCGACTCCTGGCTCTTCGCCTTTGGTCCACCATTGGGCTTTCCAGCGGTAGTCGTTATGGTTGACTTCATCATCACCGTTATACGCAACACCGGTGTTCCAACCGAACTCAACATCACTGATCAGTTTCCACTGATCGGCAGTCACGCTTGGCTCATTACTTTGCGTCCAGTATTTTGCCTCCCAAACTAACTGATCATGACTCACTTGATCGCCGGTGTTGTAAACTGCACCGCCAGTCCATGCAGGGTAGTTGCCAGCATTTGGATCGGTTAAGTCACACTCATTGCCGCCTGTATCCTTAGGTGTCACTGTCACTAGGGTCTGCGCCTCGGCATCCAGTGCGCCATCTGTTACTAGCACAGAGACAGTTGCCTGCGTCTCCTCTGTAACTGCAGGGGCTGTCAAGGTTAGTGACGCAGTGCCTTGGCCCGATACAAGTGCAAAGCCTTGAGGGATTGACCAGCTGTAAGTTAATGGGTCACCGTCTGGATCATCCGCCTGGGCATTAAGGGTGAAGTTATCCTGCGACTCAACAGAAAGCTCAGTTGGCAGCGATACACTCGGCGGCTGGTTTTCCTGCTCTGCTTTGTTGTTGATGGTTACCGTGTCGCTGTCAGTTAGGCCTTCTTCGTCTGTTACTGTCAGGGTGAAGGTATAACTGATGTCAGTATCTGTTGACGGTACGGTTATTGTGGCCTTCGCTTCGTTTTCCCCAGTAATAGACAGGGTGTTGCCAGCAGTTTGTTTCCAGCTATAGGTAATGGTTTGTTGCTCCGGATCGTAGGAGCTAGAGCCATCCAAAATGACATCAAGTGGCCCAGTTACGGTCTGGTCTACACCGGCATTGGCATGGGGGGGCTTGTTTTCCGGTGGTGGTGTTACCCCATCATCACCATGTCCTAACCCTTCGTGCATGGCGTTGAGGACATCCCCATTGTCGGCATCTATTTCCCAAGAGAACAGGCCCGCTAAGCCACGTTGTTGAACATAGTTACCTTTCGCTTTTACTGCTCTTGCGTTGTCATAGGAGATCAATTCTTTTGTGCTAGGGTTCCACTTGTAGGAAGCTTCAGCTTGTTCGTCGTACCTGTCTTCCCAGCCATTACCTGAGTGGTTGTCGACGATATCACGGTAATCCAATACGCCGGCTTCCCATGTGCCATCAATACCACCGGTGGCTTGTCCTGTCATTGGGTTATCGCCGGTGTAGTTATGGACGCCTTTCCAGCCACGACCATATTTGGGGACACCAATGACCAATTTCTTCGGATCAAGTCCTTGTGCCAGAAGATCATTGACGCCTCGGTCTGTGGTGTGGGTAATCGCCGGGTTGTGGCTTGCGTCATAAAGCCCGGCCTGATGACCAAGATTGTTCAAATCGAAGGCACCGAACATGTCGTAGTTCATCAGGAAGATGTAGTCCATATATTGCTGAGCACGACTATAGTCAACAACTTCGATCTTTTTGACATCGACACCAATGGCAGAAGTTAGCTCATAGGTACGGCCTGTTTCCGCTGAAAGCTCATCCAGCATTTCACGAAGCTCTTTCATCAAGGTGACATACAGTTCGCCATCTTTTTCTTTGTCACCCAAAGTCGGGTGGGCACCATTACCGCCAGGATATTCCCAGTCGATATCAACACCATCAAAGAACTTCCAGGTTTGTAGGAACTCTTTTACTGAGTTAACAAAGGTCCGGCGTTTGGCTTCATCATGCATGAAGTAGAACGGGTCCGATAAGGTCCATCCGCCAATAGAAGGTAGGATCTTCAAATCTGGGTAGGCTTGTTTGAGCGCCATCATCTGGCCAAAGTTACCCCGGTATGGATCGGCCCAATCACTGACGCCTTGCTGGCCTTTTTGGATCGCAGCCCAAGGGTCATGGATAGCGACTTTGAAATCATCACGTCCCGCACACGCTTTTTGCAACGCTTCGAAGCTGCCAAGGATTTGCTTTAAGCTGTCATTGATGCCGTTGCCGCCACAGATTGGGGTGAAACCGTAGATGATATGCGTGAGGTTTTGGGCTGGGACTTTATCGATAGGGAAGGCTCGGTCATAGACGCTCCACTCAACGAAATAGGTGCCGACAACCTTACCTGATTTATTGGTGTAAGGTTTATTGTTCTCTTGCAGAACAGGTACCAGCGGTGCGAGGTGGCTGCCATCGGTATCTGCGATAGTGAGTTCGACACTGCCACTTTCACTGCAGCCATCAGCGTTACACAGCTCAACGGTCATGTCATAGACACCCCCTTTGCTGACGTCGAATGTAGCGCTTTTTACACTACCGTTGCCAGTCCAAACCGTATTGCCATCAAGTTTTACATTGGCCGTCTCTGCAGGATCGCCGCTCCATGTTTGCCAAGAAACCGTCACTGCAACACTGTCATGCACGCCAACCACGATTTCTTCGTAACTGCTTGCATCGCGGTTCAATTCGACAAGGGCGTAGGTGTACTCACCCCAATCGATGGTTGGTGCCCCGGGTGCGGCGGCAAAGCTTATTGAGGATGAGAGTAAGCCGCCAATTAACATGGCTAGATTAGACTTTTTCACAGAATGAACTCCATTTACATAAAACGGGTAATGGTTTGTTGAGCGGGATAAAGTGGAAATCTATTTATAAAATGAGAAAAACAGAATCCATTAATATTGTCGCGCTCCATTTGTTTTAATAAATACGAGTACAACGAAAGGGAGAAAACTCCACTTGAGGTAGCCCCGCTATCATAGAAAAATCTTTAGACCGGAAGCTTTGCGTCCTAAATTTTCATTTAGTTTGCCGTTGTCACAAGTACTATTAAATGTGTAGCAAAGGTGCTTATTTTGGTCAAAGAAAAATCTATTGTTTTAATTAAAATGACAGCAAAAAAGTGTAGGCATGTGAGCTTGCTCCATGAACTTGAAGATTAATGATAATTCAATTAACTGTTTGAATTTAATTGGTTTGGTGATCTATATCTAGCAAATTGGTGCGACCAGTTTGATTGATTTATAAGCTGTCTCTTGCTGTTTGTGGTGTCAATATAATGCCGATTGTTCCTCGCATTAATCGTTGTTATGACGTTTGTTTATTGTATTTAGTCGATGAATTTTGGGCTGGTTGGGTTGAAAAAAGGCAGATGACGTCAGATGTCATTGTTTGTTTGCTCTTAATGATTGTTAATTATCAACAGAAGAGTGATTGTTGGGTTTTAAAAATTAGCGGGTTTTTTGTTAATATCTTGTAATTTAATGACTTTAATGTGTTTTAAAGTGAAGGGTGGAATTTTATAAAGAAAGTTAAACATTCGAATTAAGTGGTTGGTTTAGCAAATTATGACCAAGTTGATTGGTTGCGGATACTTGCTATCAAAATAAGCTGATCGACTTGTTTTTACGGAACTTAAATAAATGTCTAAGAATATTTTTGTTTTGCTGAACTGCTTCAAATCTCTATCGCTAAGTTTGCCATTGGCCTACGGTTTTTATTTACTTGCGCGTAGACAAATATCTATCTCTCCGAGAAAAAGCAGGTAAACAATGACGCCACGTAAATTTGCGGTTGATGACGGTTCAACCAACGTTAAAGTAAGTTGGATTGAACAGGGTGAACTACATACCGTTATCTCTCCAAACTCCTTCCGTAAAAACTGGAAAAGTGCCGCACTGAGAAAAGACAAGAAGATCTTTAACTATACGATTGGCTCAACCAAATATACCTACGACATGACCTCAGACAAGGCGCTGGAAACAACTCATGTCGACTACCAGTATGATGATTTGAATTTGCTGTCAGTCCACCATGCCTTGCTACAGACTGGCATTGAACCGGGCCCGGTAAAATTGGTGGTCACTCTGCCAATTACCGAATATTACAACGCTGAAGACTGCCAGAAAAACGAAGCTAAAATAGCGCGTAAGCGTGACAACTTAATGCGCCAAATCGAACTTAACAAAGGTGATTTGTTTGAAATCGTTGATGTTGAGGTCATGCCAGAGAGTTTACCTGCCGTACTTTCTACCCTGACTATGCAGTCTGTTAGCCAGTTCAACCGTTCTTTGGTGATAGATATCGGTGGCACAACACTGGATATGGGTGTGATTGTGGGTGAATTCGATGATGTGTCAGCCATCTATGGCAACAACGAAATCGGTGTATCCATGGTGACGGACGTAGCGCGCAAGTCACTGGCTGTTGCTGATAGTGACTCAAGCTATTTGGTGGCAAACGAGCTCATCAAGCAACGTGATAACCTAGATTTTGTCCGTGAAGTGGTCAATGACGAAAGCCAGATCTCAGTTATCCTCGACAAAATCGACACCAAGATTGATGAGTTGGGTAAGCAAGTCGCTTATGAAGCGAAGAAGTTCGCCAAGAACCCAAATCGTGTGTATTTGGTTGGTGGTGGCGCGAGCTTAATCTATCCGGCTGTACAAAAGGCCTATGAAACTTTGGGCGAGCGAGTAGTGCTGGTGGATGAGCCACAAGAGGCGTTAGCACGCGAGCTTTGCTTGTATCATGCAGACGGTGAGGCCGTGAATATGCCAGAGCAAGAGGCTGTCAATGGCTGATCGCTTGAAGCGGATAAATTACTCGATTTATCTCGACCCGCTGAACAACCCCGCAGATCTTTACGCGAGCAAAGTGCTTCATCAGTGGGCTGATGACTTCTCGCGTTTGAAAGCTGAGTCTGCCGAAGAAAATGGCTTGGCATTAATCAATGCTCGGAATGTTCAGAAACAAGTTTACCTAAGTGGCTTGTTCCTGCATCTGCTAAGCCCTGAGCTGTCTCAGCAACTGAGTTTGCAGGTGACAGAGGCACAGGTGTCGGCGTCCACATTAGAGAGAACGTTGAATGGATTGGGTCTTTTGGTAGAGGGTTCTGATTCCAAGAGCACCCAGCAAGGACAACATGATTTGCTTCAGGCTATAAAGGACTCGATTGTTGAGCAAGTTCAAGTTGAAGCTAGTCATACCCGAGAGCTCTTTTCGTCACAAAAGCAACAGTCGTCGCAAAAGCAGCAAATACCAGAAACAGAGCTGTTGAAGCGGGTAGAAGAACAGTCGCAGGAGCTCGCTGAGTTGAAGAAATTGCTAACAGATCAGACTGAGTTGATCCGCAAGCTATCGAGTGACAATGTTCGCTCTGCGGTGGGGCAATCAGAAAAACAGCAGCAAGATACGCCTGTTGTTGATCTCAATGAGCGCCTTGCCCATGTGCAGAAAATCAAGAAAAAAGGGATTTTCTAGGCCAAAGACCGAAGGATGAACCCTTAAAAAAGTACACGCCTAAAGCGTGTACTTTTTTTATCTGGGTGTTTTGATCGGGTCTGGGTTAAGCGGTCACGGCGTTGAAAGAAATATCACTACGCTGTTTTTTCTGAATATCTTTCCAAACCAGAGGCACAACAATAGCGGCTAGCAGGATATTCGATAGCGGCACCGACAGCCAAACGCCATTGACCCCCAACCACTGTGGTAAAAAGTATAAGAATGGCAGTTGAACCAGCATGTTACCCGCAGAAATCCCCAGTGCTTTGCCGCCTTGGTTAACCGACATGAAGTAAACAGAAGCCAGTGCAATAAAGCCATCTAAGAACATGGCAAATAGGTGTAGGCGCAACCCATTAACGGTTTCGGTGGCAAGGGCTGGGTCGCTATTGCTGAACAAGCCCACTAAAGTATTCGGGAACAGGTTTAGGAAGATCACTGAAGTGATCCCTGTTAGCACAACGACTTTACTTGCAAGGATCAGTGTTGCTCTGATTTTCTTGCCATGCCCAGCACCGTAGTAATAACTGACGGGCGGTTGCATACCACTGGCGATACCTTCTGCAAGCAGGTAGTACATGGTCATCAAGTAGCCCACAATGGCAAACGCCCCAACATGGACGGCACTGCCGTAATCCATGAATAGCTTGTTGTGTACGGCAACGATAAAACTGAAATAGGCATACATGAACAAGCTGGATGTTCCAAGGCTTACCGCATTAGTTGCGATGCGGAAGTTAAACTTCAGCGTTCTTAGGCTGAGCCTTAGCTTTGAGTAGTGCGTAAAAAAATAGCCTACCGCCGCAACGGTGATAGAAATTTGGGCAATGATGGTTGCAATGGCAGCACCTTTCAGGCCCATATCAAGGTGGGCAATGAAAATATAATCGAGGATGATATTTATCACAGCACCCGCCATCATCAGTGCGGTTGAGAAGTTAGGGCTGTCATCGTTACGAATGAGCATCGGCAAGGCACCTGCGGCAATCGTAAAGACGGCACCCCAAGTGAATACTTCGATGTAGGCGCTGCCCATTGCCAATGGTGTACCTGTTGCGCCCTGTGCGAGTAATAGCGAAGGTGCAATCATGGTCAGCAACGCCATCACGAGCAAACCAAAAATAGCGATTAGGCCTAGACCCGTTGACAGAGCCTGTTGTGCCTTGTTGTGGTTACCTTCACCTTTGTAAATTGAGATCAGGCTGCCAGTGCCCATGCCAACAAGCAGGCCGAGTCCGGCAATAAGACCGACAATCGGCCAAGCCATATTGATACCCGCTAAGCCTTCAAAACCAATGTAGTGGCCAACGAAAATACCATCAATAACTTGATATAAGCCGTTGACCAGCATGGCAGCGACGGAAGGGATCGCGTATCGCCAAAATGTTTTGCGAATACTCTTGTTATCGATAGCGGTGTTTGGCTGTGATGAATCTGGGGAGATGTTCTGTTGCATAGGGATATCAGGCTTTTATGACTTTGAAGCTATTATCGCTATTTTCCAGATTGATTGAAGTTAGTATCCATCCGCTTTTCGGATAGAATAAGAAGGAAAAGATCAGACAAAAATTGAGAATGGCAACGTGAATTGGACAATCGATCAACTGGAAGCCTTTGTATCTGCGGTGAACTATGGCTCTTTTTCTGCAGCAGCAAGGCATCTTGGCAAAGCCCAGTCCAGGGTGAGTACCGCTATTAGCAATCTTGAGTTGGACTTGGGGTTTGAGTTGTTTGACCGCAGTGCCCGTTTACCGGTATTAACTGCTGCAGGTGAAGAGATGTATATTGAAGCCCAGACGGTGCTTGCACAGTGTCAGCGTTTATCGGCCAGGGCCATGACGGTATCCTCAGGCGAGGAGGCTTCGTTCACCATCGCGATTGATGAAGCGGTGCCGGTTACCGCATTCGAGAGCCTGTTTGCTTTATTGGCAGAGCGATACCCTTTGCTGAAGCTGACGATTATCAATGGCTCTCAGCAAGACATCTCCCAATGGGTCGAGGCTGAAAAAGCCGATCTAGGGGTACTGTTTCACCAAGATGTGTTGCCTGAGAGCTTGGAGTTCACCTCAATAGGTCAATTCAAGCATGCTTTAATTGTGTCGAGGGCGCACCCCTTAGCCAAGATACCTGTTCCGAAAATTTCTGACCTAACCCATTACCGGCAATTAGTTATTCGTGACCGGATGGGAGTGGGCAAAGCGAAACCCATCTCCTCCAACTACTGGCATATTGACTCTTATTATTTGATTTCCTCGATGGTGATACGTGGGATAGGCTGGGCGTTGGTTCCGGAGCACGTTGCCAAGGAAATATGGTATGTGGATGAACTGGTGGAGCTATCCTGTGATGAAATCCCAGAGCCTCTTCTGGTAGAAATGGGCGTAGTGAAGCGCAGGGACAAAGGGGTTGGCAGGGTGATGGACTGGGTGTATACCGAATTGGCTAAAATTTTCTAGCACCATATCAATTTCTAGTTATGTTTATTAAACAATTTCTTGCTGCTAATGTCGTACCTATATCACCGTGAAAAATAAAGAAGTAAAGAGTACTGCCAAGCTATGACCGTCGAATCACCACTAACAACAAGCCAAGCCACCTCAAAGCCTTTGCCCCTTGTTCTTGCTGGGCCAATATTGCGCAAGGTAACACCTCGCGAGTTGACGTTGTGGTTTGCGGTCTCACGCCCTCTTGAAGGAAGTTTTACTCTCTACCAGCAAACAAACCAAAGGGAGCTGTTTTCAGGCTGTCTTTCGCAAGGTAAGCATATCCAAATTGGTGTGCGCGCTTGGGTATACCAAGTGACTTTTAGCGGTGAGTTTCCTGCTGATACTCCATTGGAGTACCAAATTGAAACACAGGATGGCTTAATCACTGAGCTTATGCCTGATCTGCTCTATGAGGGGGAATCACGCCCAGCCTTTATCATTCGGACTCAAGCTGACTATGTGATGCATGGCTCTTGCCGAAATCCGCATTATCCTAGCAAAGACAGCCTTGTGGCGGCGGATGTCAAAGTTGCAGGCCAAAACATTACTGACAGGCCATCATTGCTCATGATGAGCGGTGATCAAATCTATGCCGATCATGTTGCTGGCTCAACCCTTGATAGTATCCATCAGGTTATCGATTTGCTTGGGCTTTATGATGAAGATTTCGACAAGGCGCCGGTCGCCAATACCAAGGAATTACTCAATCATGTTGATAACTTCTATGGCAGGGACAAACTGTTACCTCAATACCTAGAAGGCGGTGAAGACATCATTGAGCGTTTTCCTAGCGTTGCTAATTGGTTGAGGCGCAAGTCTCCAGTTTTTAGCTCCCGTGAATCAGGAAATCACTTGATCACCCTGAGTGAATTTAACGCCATGTACTTGCTGGTGTGGTCGCCAGAACTGTGGAAACTGGTTGATAACTCCCGGCTAGAGAAAAATAGATTTCAATGGCCTGGCAATACGTTGGAATCAAATACCTTAGAAGTTAATACCTTAGAAGCTAGGTGGCAAACCCTTTGGGCTGATGAAAAAGTGCAGATCGATCAGTTTGTCGAAGGGTTACCTCAAGTTCGTCGCTTAATGGCACATATTCCTACCTATATGATTTTTGATGATCACGATATAACGGACGATTGGAATCTGACAGTGGGTTGGGAACAAGCGGCTTATCATAATCATTTCTCAAGGCGGATTATTGGTAACGGCTTGATCAGTTACTGGCTATGTCAGGGCTGGGGTAATGCACCTGAGAATTTTGACTCCATATTTCATAGCCATGTAGATACCTATTTCAATCAGCCTGGCAGCGATAGCCAAGATAGCCTGATTGACTACCTCTACCGGTTTGAGCAATGGCATTACACTATCAATACGACGCCGAAAATGCTGGTCTTAGATACCCGGACTCGCCGCTGGCGTTCGGAGTCCAAGATGAACAAGCCGTCTGGTTTGATGGACTGGGAAGCACTCAGTGAGTTGCAAATGTCTTTGATGAATGAACCGGCGGTCATCTTGGTTTCTGCTGCGCCTATGTTCGGGGTGAAGTTCATTGAGTCTTTGCAGCGCGGGATGACATGGTTAGGGCAACCACTGCTAATCGATGCCGAAAATTGGATGGCACACCCGGGTTCGGCCAATACCCTGATTAGTATCTTCACCCATACCAAAACACCGACGAACTTTGTGATCCTCTCTGGTGATGTGCACTATTCGTTTGCCTATGACGTTAAGCTACGTTTTCGAAACTGTAGCCCCAACATTTACCAGATCACCTCGAGTGGCATAAAAAATGAGTTCCCTAATGCCTTGCTGCGGGTTTGTGATTTCATGGACCGGATGCTCTATAGTCCTCGCTCGCCACTTAATTGGCTCACCAAACGTAAGCGCCTTAAAATCTTCAAGCGCGATCCTGACTTGCCGGGCAATCATCGCCTAATCAATCGAAGTGCTATCGGTGAAGTTAGGCTGGATAGCGAAGGAAAGCCTGTCGATATCGCGATTTTGACTGCCGAAGGGGAGAGGGTGAGCTTTCCACCCATTAACGCTAAATAAATTACTGACCTATATTTTCTAAGTGATATTTCAAAGAAATAACAATAGAAGGGGAAGTCAATGGCGGTAACGTGGAAGAAGCAACTAATGATGGGTGGTGTTTCTGCGGCTTTGATATTGAGTGCTAGCAGTGTTTGGGCCGGTTGGAAGTTAGACGGTACTAACTCCTCGGTCGGCTTTTCATCGGTCAAAAATGATAGCGTGATGGAACAACATGGTTTTCGCAACCTAAGTGGCTCTATTTCAGATAGTGGAGATGTATCGCTATCGATTGATTTAACCAGCGTTGATACCAAGATTCAGATCCGTGATGAGCGCATGAAGAAAGAGCTTTTTCATACTGAAAAGTTTCCACTAACGAATATAGAAGCCAAAGTAGATAGCGAAGCAATCAGCGGGTTAGGGGCCGGGGAAACCTTGGTACAAGACGTTGAATTTAAGCTCGATCTGCATGGTAAGGAAGAAACGCTGAATGCCAAGGTGCAAGTCACTGGCCTGGATGAAGGCGGTTTACTGGTTTCTACAATTACCCCGGTAGAAGTGCAAGCAGGCAGTTTTGGCCTCGATGAAGGGGTAGGCAAGCTTAAAGAAATCGCAAAATTAAACTCGATTTTATTGACGGTCCCGGTCAATGCCAACTTGGTATTTGTTGCCGATTAATGAAGTAAATAAGAGTTGGTGAACTATATCTAAAGCCAATACCCTTTATGCTTATTTTTTCAAAGCCGACCATTGTCGGCTTTTTTTATCGGTGATACTTTGCTATTTCAAGGAAATGTAGAAAGGGATTGAAATGAAAACAGTTATCGTCGACAAACAAGCCGTTACGCCAAACAAAGTTGTGTGTGTGGGGCGTAATTACGTTGCTCATATCCATGAGTTAGGTAATGAAGTCCCTGATGAGATGGTACTCTTCACCAAACCTAATTCAGCGATCTCCGAGGGGCTGCTAGCTGCTCATCGCGGTGATGAGCTTCATTACGAGGCGGAGCTGTCTTACCTTTACCGCAATGGCCGCTTTGATGCTGTCGCAGTGGGGCTCGATCTCACCAAGCGCGGCGTTCAAAGCAAACTAAAAGAAAAAGGGTTGCCTTGGGAGCGTAGCAAAGCATTTGATGGTTCAGCCCTGTTTAGTGAGTTTGTTCCTTTGCCTTCAGAAGATTTGGGTGAGCTAGGCTTACGACTGTTTATTGATGATGAATTGACCCAATCAGGGACTGTTTCATTGATGATTTATTCACCTGACGTGATTTTACAAGAAGTTCAAACCTTCATGACGCTTAATGATGGTGATATTGTGATGACAGGTACACCTTCTGGTGTGGGTAAAGTCAAGGCTGGCAGTCAGTTTAAGGCGCAGGTAATAGCTGGGGAGCAAGCTATCGTTTCCGCTTGCTGGGTAGCTAGTTAGGGCTTTGAAATGCCTATGACATACCGTAATGAGAATAGCGAAACGTGTTTGATAAAGAAAAAATCGTAAAGTTAGCCAATGTGAAGATGCCATTTGGCAAGTATGCCGGGCGGGTCATCATTGACCTGCCGGAAGAATACCTGTTGTGGTTTCAGAAAAAAGGCTTTCCCGAAGGTGAATTGGGTCTGCTGATGGCATTAGCCTTGGAGATGAAAATCGAAGGGCTGGAGAGCGTTATACGCCCATTGAGACGAGATTAGAGCATTATAGAAAAAGGATTGTTGTGGAAATATCGATTAGGCACTATGAAAAAACGGACAATGGCGATTTGTTCGATATTTACCGATTACCAGAAGTGACGGAAAATACCTCCCAGCTACCCTATTTGAGCTCGGATACAGTCGCACAGCTATTTGATAACCCTGATAACTATACCCTTGTTGCTGAAGTCGATGGTAGGGTCGTTGGCCATGTAACCTTGTTTATGACTAACAAGGTGAGGGACCGACATGCGGCCTTTGTGGCGATAGCCGTACACCCTTCCAGCCAAGGAAAAGGGGTAGGGCGATACCTTATGGAAAAAGCGGTTGAGCAGGCGGACAATTGGTTAAATTTGATCCGTCTGGAGTTGGAAGTCCATGCCGATAATGAAACTGCGTGTGCGCTGTACCATAAGGTTGGGTTTGAAACGGAAGGGATCAAGCGACTGAGTACGTTCAAAGCTGGTAAGTATATCGACATGGTGCTGATGTCGAGAATAAAGCCAGGTGCACAAGCTTAAAGCCATTAAGCGAGTGCACCTTGTGTTTTTGTTAGCGGATGCGGTTCCAGATAAACTGATCCAATGACGCTTTGCCCGCTCCTGAGAATACAAAGAAAGCGAAAACAGATAGCAGTGTCCATTGGTACTCAAGGCCACCGTTGAGTGAGTTTAAGCCAGCGCTGAAACCACCCATAGTGATGATGGCGACAACCATGCACACTGCCAACCCAAGGGCGGCCAATCTGGTCGCCAAGCCCAGCATCAGGGCCAGACCGCCAAAGAACTCAGTAATCGCCGCAAGGATTGCACTCAAAACAGGAAACGGGATGCCTTTCATTTCAAGAAAAGGTACTAGGCCCATTGGGTTCATTAATTTATGAAAGCCATGGTAGAGCATGATGAAACCTACCATGAGGCGGAAAATAAGCTCTAAGTTGCTATTTTCTGAAACTTTGAATAATGGTTTAAATTTTGAAATGTCCATATTATACCTTTAACTACAATTAAAATATGTATTCGATGCCAGCAACATGAGTATCTTCTATGGTTCCGCTATCGCCACCATCAGAAATACGGCCCTCAGCAAAAAGGAATAGAGAAGGTAAAATATCGAAGGCATTATAATGAACGCCGTAGCCTACAAAGCGTTCATTTTCTGCGCCCCACCGCCCATAAATTTGTGCGTGGTGGAGAACAATGGATAATTTATCATTTACTGCATATTCAGCAGCAATGTCCCAAGTATATTTATTTAGATCAGCGCTTTTGGCATTGTCATTTAATTCTGACTTTGCAATCGTGGCGCCAATATACCAAGGGCCTTGACGATAATTTGCCCCAATATTATGTGTCGCATCACCTTTATCTTTATAAAGTCCACCATTTGGACCATATAAACCCGCATCATGGTATGAATAACCTATGCCAAATCCGTCACCATAAAAAGGAGAGGCGCCATAAGTAATGGTGAATGCATTGCCATCAGTGGTGAAGGCATCATCTTTATAATCAAAATTACGGGTAGAGTCTGATAGTTGGGTGGAAGCAACAAACCCCCAATCACCAATACTGTTTTTATAAAGAAGGGTATCACTGTTGCGCCATGTAGCCTGCCCTGCTGCGACATCTTGAAAGCCTAGGTATCGCATTTTTAGAATGGGCATATGGGCATAGGTTGCCCCCCAGTCTTTACCGAACCACAGGCTACCAAGGTCAGTATGGCTGACACCAATGTATTCATAGCGTTTCCGCAGCTTACCGTTTTTTACTTCTGTCCCTTCCTTAAGGTTAAGAAAGTTAAGGTCATACTCCATACGACCAAAAACAGCCCAGTCATCATTGATGTCAAAATTGGCTAAACCATTAAGTCTAACTTTTGCTTCAATAGGGTTACCGTCTTGAGAACCTTCAGCTAATGGACCTCCATTAGTTTGATAGGCACCCAGTAAACCAACAATATTAATATTGTCAGTTAACTCAACGGCATGACTAGAGAAACCACAGAATAATGTGGCAAGCGCTAGATACTTCTTCATTATTTCCTCGACAGGACAAAAGTAATTAAATATGAAAATGAAATTATGATTTTTTTATAGATGTAGTGATTTACTGACCTTAATAAAAAGTCAGTAAATCAATAAAAGCGATGCTAAATGTTGCTAGATAGTTTATTACAAATGGTTATAATTGATTCTATTTCGTTACTCTCTAAAGAGGATAACCATTTTCTTTCTAGCTTCTGCATAATAATATCACCAAGCTTTCGTGTTTTTGTACCTTCTTCAGTCAGCGTAAGTAATTTATGCTTTTGGTTGTTTTCATCTTTTATTGTTGTTACTAAATTACGCTTAATTAAGTTGTCTACTAATCGTTTTGTTGCACTTCTTTCATTCATCAATGCATCAGCAAGTTTTTGCTGGCTTATTGGTTCAAAGCAATTTATGACCTCTAAAGCTTTCTGCATTTCAGTCGTGATGTCGTAATTTGCCATTAGCTCTTTCTGAGCTTGATTTCGAAAGTGTCGGTGTACAACGCCCATCATAAAGAACGGGGATTGCTCGAGGCTTTTTGCAATAGGCAAATTTGGGTAGTTATCATTTGAGTCCATATTCACTGCACTTTAACTCTAGTTTTACTCAATTGTACGTGGCTTTGGGAAATAACCCTACACTTGTTGTGCCTGCAACATGAGCGTATTGTCCATAATTATGTTGTAGGTGCAACTAAAGTGGTAGGTTAAATGTAACACAATGTTGGTTCTGTAAGCGTTGGGTTGAAAAGACGAAGAGCACTCTGAGTATAAGCTGATGATTAAAAAGAAATTCAAATCAAAGTCTATAGTGGTGAGCGTGATGGTAATTGAAATGATGGTTATGGATGCTAATGCAATGAACTGCCGTATAAAGTGATATACGGCAGTTTAGGACTTTGATGGGGCTATGATAAAAGGTTGATGACTTCGTTAGATAACTCGCCTTCATCATCATTCAAGTTCAGGCTATCAGGGCAGTCTGCCAGTAGCTCTTCGTCTGTCGGTACCACAATCGTTGTATTGTTTAGTAAATCCATAGTTACACACCTTGTATAGTGCTATGGCAGAGGCCCATAGCAAGTTATTCCTTTACGGGAACGATCCATTACTTAACGTTTTACTGGCAAGGTTAGGGGTGTTAAATGACAGGTTAATGAAAGCGCGACATTGATCTCACCATCTATGCTTTTTTACGGTTGCTTGGGTGAAATTTAAGCAATTATATTGGCTAGCGAGACAGTTTGAAGCGTAGCCTGTTTTGACTTGCCATGCGCTGTCCAGCAGCATTTTGCAAAGAAAAGATTTGCTTATAAATGGTGAAATAGCGGTTGATGTTCCCTACATAAGTAATAGGCTCCATGCCGACTTCTTCTTTGACAATCACTTCGACATTGTTGAACCACTTGGTTGGGTCATAACCGCGCTCCTCAGCAACCTTTCTTAATCGCCTTATCCTGTTTGGCCCAGCGTTGTAGCTAGCAAGTGCGAAGTAGAGTTGATTCAGTTCGTCGGTGTCATCATCCGTCACATACCTCTCGCGAATGAAATCCATATATTTGACCCCTGCATGGATATTGTTCTCGATATTTTGGATGTTGCGAATATTGATGTAGGGCTCGCTGGCTGTCTGGGGGAGTACCTGCATGATCCCGATGGCACCGGCATGGGAGCGTTTGGACTGATCAAAGCCTGATTCTTGATAAGCCTGAGCCGCGATAATTAACCAGTTGATATCATACATGTTACCGTAACGAATGAACCGATCTTCTAGTTCTTTGAATTTATCAATGTTCTCTGGGCTCATGACTTTTTGGAACCACTGTTTACTGTTGAGGTAGCGGTTGAACAAGACATTGCCGTTTAGTGTACCCCGGCGGTTGTTTTCCACGAACTCGTCCACCAAAGCTTTAAATTCAGGGCTGTTTTTACGAAAGCTCCATCCGATAGCCCCATTTTTGCGGATAGGGTATTCATAGTGGATCTGTAAATCGTCAGTAACCAAATCCCAAAATTCTGCTTTGTGTGAATCCAGAACCGTCATAGGAATAATGCCTTCTTGGACCATCTGTAACATCTCAAAGTCCTGAAGCGTTTCTTCGAGGAAATGAACAAACATTGGCTCTTTCCCTAGTTTCTCAAGCCGTTTGTTGATACGGCGAATACTTTGGTAGTAGCTCGAACTGGCACGCAGCCAGACACTCTTTTTTGATAACTGCTTGATGTTTGTAATGGGACTTCGAGTCGAGTGGGTGATGAACAACTCTTGGATATCAGAGAGAATAGGGTAGCTAAAGTCCACTTGTTTCATTCGTCGTGGTGTAATCGTCAGGTTGGCGGTGACCAAATCGCCAATGCCGGCATTTAATGCCGGTAGAAGCTGATCTCGATTTACTGGGATGATTTGTATACGGATTTTTTTCTGGGTTTTTTCGATGACGAATTTTTCAAACAGCAGTAGCATCTCAGAAATGAGACCCTTAGGTTGCCCTCTGTCTAAGTAGTAAAACCCTAGGTCAGCAGCAACAAGAACCCTAATAACTCGCTCTTCTTCCATGACAGGAAGATCACCGGTGTATCTTTCGTATTTCTGCGGGGTGATTTGGAATGCGCCGCAGACAGAAGACAACAGTACGCCAATCATGAACAAGAAAGGCAATGCGGTTCGCATAGGCAATACTCTTCACAATAATGCTTTTGAGTATAGAGGGCGAGAAGGTAACCGACAAAATGCTACCGAGTCAGGACTGACTCGGGCGCTGGATTTGAATGTAAACTCTAAAATTAATTCAAGTGATTTTTTTAGTGTTTTCAGTATTGATAGCAAAATAAATGAGTTGACATTTTTGCAATGCAACGAGTGAAAATGCCCATTTTGAGAGGTAACCGAAAACATCGGTTGTTAGCTGTACGCTCTTAGTAAAATACTGACATAGATCAATGTTTCCGTTCCTGAATTCTCGCTTAATACACCACATCTTGTATTGGTCAATTTAGTTAGCCCTATATTTAGTGGTTTTCGTGACACTGTCATTTTTAGGAGCCTTGTGTGAACCCTGTTGTGATTAAGCGTGATGGTTGCCTTGTACCGTTTAATACTAAGCGTATTAAAGAAGCGGTATTGAGCGCTGCCGAATCTGTAGAGGCAATGGATGCCAACTATGCTGAGTCTGTTGCTGAGCAAGTCCTTTCTCAGTTTGCTGACCAGAATCAGGTTGAGATCCACGCTATTCAGGACGCAGTTGAAAACCACCTGATGATGGGGCCACACAAAGCGGTTGCACGTGCATATATTGAGTATCGTCATGATCGTGACATTGCCCGTGAAAAGAAAAGTCATCTAAACAACGAAATCCGTGGCTTGATTGAGCAAAGCAATGCATCACTGCTTAATGAAAACGCCAACAAAGATAGCAAGGTCATTCCAACACAGCGTGATTTGCTGGCAGGTATCGTTGCTAAGCACTACGCGAAGCAGCACCTGTTACCACGTGACATCGTAAAAGCGCACGAAGACGGTGATATCCACTTCCACGATCTGGACTACTCTCCATTCTTCCCAATGTTTAACTGTATGCTGATTGACCTAAACGGCATGCTGACACATGGCTTTAAGATGGGTAATGCGGAAATCGATACACCAAAGTCGATTTCAACAGCGACCGCTGTCACCGCTCAGATTATCGCTCAGGTAGCTAGCCATATCTATGGTGGTACGACGATCAACCGTATCGATGAAGTGTTGGCGCCGTACGTCACCGTGAGCTTCGAGAAGCACCTGAAAGTGGCAAAAGAGTGGGATATCCCGCAGCCAGAAGAATTTGCCAAGGCACGCACAGAAAAAGAATGTTACGACGCATTCCAGTCTTTGGAATATGAAGTAAATACGCTTCACACCGCGAATGGCCAAACACCATTCGTGACCTTCGGCTTTGGCTTGGGGACATCATGGGAATCTCGCATGATCCAATCGTCAATTCTGAAGAACCGTATCGCTGGTTTGGGCAAAAACC
Organism: Photobacterium rosenbergii; assembly: GCF_003026455.1. Taxonomy (GTDB): domain Bacteria; phylum Pseudomonadota; class Gammaproteobacteria; order Enterobacterales; family Vibrionaceae; genus Photobacterium; species Photobacterium rosenbergii. Next base: position 1,052,605 of record NZ_PYMB01000001.1, on the reverse strand, counting down.
GCAAAACCGCTGTTTTCCCTAAACTGGTATTCGCAATTCGTGATGGCCTGAACCATAAGCAGGGTGATGCCAACTACGATATCAAGCAACTGGCACTAGAGTGCGCATCCAAGCGCATGTACCCAGATATCTTGAACTACGACAAAGTGGTTGAAGTGACGGGTTCATTCAAGACCCCAATGGGCTGCCGTAGCTTCTTGGGTGCCTATGAAGAAAATGGCGAGCTAATCCACGAAGGCCGTAATAACCTGGGTGTGGTTAGTTTGAACTTGCCGCGTATTGCTTTGCAAGCCAAAGGCGATGAATCACAGTTCTTCGCATTGCTGGATGAAAAACTTGGCCTTGCCCGCCGAGCACTGGAATCCCGTATCAGCCGCCTTGAAGGTGTTAAGGCACGAGTTGCTCCAATCCTTTACATGGAAGGTGCATGTGGTGTTCGTTTGCAGCCAGACGACAATGTGTCTGAAATCTTCAAGAATGGCCGTGCTTCGATTTCACTAGGCTACATTGGTATTCATGAAACCATCAATGCCCTTTACGGCACTGAAACTCATGTCTACGACAATGAGGCACTTCGTCAAAAAGCGATTGCTATCGTTGAGCGTCTGAAAGCGGCGACTGACAGTTGGAAAGAAGAAACAGGCTACGGTTTTAGTCTTTACAGCACACCAAGTGAAAACTTGTGCAGCCGTTTCTGCTCTATCGATACTAAAGAATTCGGTGTGGTAGATGGCGTTACAGATAAAGGCTATTACACCAACAGCTTCCACCTTGATGTGGAAAAGAAAGTAAATCCTTACGACAAGATTGATTTCGAGATGCCATACCCAGAAATCGCCAACGGTGGTTTTATTTGTTACGGCGAATATCCGAATATTCAGCATAACGTCGAAGCGTTAGAGAACGTTTGGGATTACAGCTACACCCGTGTGCCATACTATGGCACAAACACTCCAATTGACGAGTGCTACGAGTGTGGGTTCACCGGCGAGTTTGACTGTACCAGCAAAGGCTTTACTTGTCCTAAATGTGGTAACCATGAGCCATCTAAAGTGTCGGTTACCCGCCGAGTATGTGGTTACCTAGGTAGCCCAGATGCACGCCCATTTAACTTCGGTAAACAAGAAGAAGTTAAACGTCGCGTCAAACACATGTAATTGTTGGTGTAACCCCGTCAATTGAATCAAGTGCCGAGTAATCGGCACTTTTTATTTGGAGCTGCAATGAATTACCACAACTATTATCCTGTTGATGTCGTCAATGGCCCAGGCACACGCTGTACCTTGTTTGTGTCAGGGTGCATGCACCAGTGCCGTGGTTGTTATAACCAGAGTACATGGCGATTGGATGCTGGGCATGTCTTCACTCAGGAAATGGAAGATCAAATTATTGCGGATCTCAATGACAGCCGGATAAAGCGCCGTGGCTTGTCTTTGTCAGGCGGAGACCCCCTCCACCCAGCAAATGTTTCTGCAGTTCTAAAATTGGTCCAGAGAGTAGGGCTAGAGTGTCAAGGTAAAGACATTTGGCTGTGGACAGGTTACCGAATGGATGAGCTCAATGAAGAGCAGAAAGCAGTGCTGGACTATGTGGATGTGGTGATTGATGGTAAGTTCGAAAAAGACAGTCATGACCCTGAATTAGTTTGGCGTGGAAGTAGTAATCAAGTTATCCACTACCTGAAAGACCCAGAATAAGTCATATTCACAGCGTGACACTGTCATTCTGCCTCATTTTGGGCAAAAACTTGCTGAAATCAACCTTCTTTTGTTAAATTTTTGTTTAAATCAGAAGGTTATCCACTGTTTCTGTGCATAACTCTGGGAAAACAGTCGAATAGGTTACCCTTGCTATCTTAAATATTGCATATATACATAAATTCATTTTTCATTAGTGTAAAATTGCAGTAAATTATTCTTTACTTTAATCGGATGAAATAATTTAATTTCAATTATTTTTGTGAATGTAAATATATATTTCGATATTTATTTTCATAATACAGTTTTAGGTAGTGATTTAGGGTATTTAAATTTTTAATAGTATTGCTAGGCTTGATAAGTATGAATAAAGCTATGCTTTTTTGTTATTCAATCACCTTGTTAGCCGTTTTTCTCTCTGTATAACATATAGCATTAGGCTATATAAATGTAATTTAGTGTGTTAGTAAATCTAATTTGATATGATTAAAAGTAACAACTCGTTAGTTGTGATTTTTACCTAATGACTAAGTGTTCGGCTTGGTTTATAAATTGGATAATTTACATTGCCTCAATTACTCTCAAAGTTATCTACTAATCCTATTTTAGTTGCTATCAGCAATGTCTTTATAATGGCATTACCCGTCTCGTTGATAGCGGCTTTTTTCAATTTACTCTCTATCTTTTCAGGACGAATGGGCTACGACAGCGCCAGTGTGACTCTAGGGTACGTGGGGGAGATGACTGGGCATATGTTTCCACTGCTGCTGAATATATTTCTAGCAACGTATTACTCATCTGTCTTGAGATTACCTAAAGCTGCTCCCATTTCTTGTTCACTTGCTTCCTTTTTCATTATTTCCCAGCAATGGGATTTTATTTCGCCAGTAATAGCTTTGCCCAATAGTTTTGCTGTTGCATTACTGACAGCATATGCTTCATGTGTCATTATTGCGAGAATTAATAAGCTCCGTTTGTTCAATATCGATAAGTTTATTAGCACTGTCGATTCTTCTATTCAGATGATTGTCACCTGTGTGCTGACATTGGCAATACTAACTTTCGTTTCTCACCTGTTATTTTATACTTTTATCCAATTTATTCAGCCTGAAATTACACTTCCTGAGTTGGACCCAACCTCCTTTTATGATGGGCTATTTTACGAGTTTATCCGTGGGGTATTATGGAGCGTCGGGGTCAATGGCCATAATATCCTGCATATGTACAAAACAGAGCTGTACGATATCAGCATAGCTAATATGGCGGATTGGAAGAACTTAGGCACTGACCTCAACATTATCAGTACTAACTTTTACGATTTCTTCACAGGGATGGGGGGCAGTGGTAATACGATAAGCCTTGTGCTCTGCATGCTGTTTTTTGCCAAAGGTAAGGGATACCGCCTGCTTGCAAAGGCAGCGCTGATTTTGACTATTTTCAATATCAATGAGCCTATCCTTTTCGGTATTCCTGTGATTTTTAATCCGATCATGATTGTTCCGTTCTTGAGTGTACCTCTTGTCAGTTTCATGCTGGCTTACGCTGCAACAGCCATTGGACTGATCCCACCATTGAGTGAAGTTCACAGCTGGCTTTTACCTCCTATTTTTAGTGGATATGTCTCTTCAGGGGGATCTCTGTCGGTAGCCATATTCCAGCTGTTCCTTATTCTGTTGGGGATGGCCATCTATTACCCGTTCTTTAAAGTGATGGATAAGCGTTCCGTGGGGGTAGATGTGTCTTCTATGTTCCGCACTCATGTGTTTAAGGACGATGAAGTGGCCGTAAAGTCTAAGTTGAATAGTTTTATTCCATCCATTCAGGACAATATAAACGCCCAGCGAGAAGTGGAGCAGCTTCAAAACAGTGGATCATTTGTGCTCTATTATCAGCCACAAGTGGATATCAAAAGCTCTACAGTGGTTGGTTTTGAAGCATTGATACGACACGAAGATGTTCAAGGACGCGTAAAGGGGCCGACTTTTCTGAAATCCTTTGGTCAGTTAGGGTTACTCTCTGATGTGGATTTTTGGGTATTGGAAAAAGCGATATCGGATGCGTCAGAGATGGTGAATACGCCTAACTTCACTATTTCGGTGAACGTATCGGCGGATACGATGCTTAGGAAAGGGTTTGTTCAATCACTTAAACAGGTCATTGATTTGAGCAAGCTGAATTACAACCAAGTAGAGATTGAAGTCACCGAAGAACTACTGATCCAGGATGAGGTGAGAACGGCTGAGGTCATTCAGGAGATTAAAGCAATGGGGGTCTCTGTTGCTTTGGATGATTTTGGTACGGGGTACTCATCGCTGGCTTACCTCTCTCGCTTTGACTTTGATAAGATCAAAATTGATCGATCACTAGTGGAAAACCTAGATTCAGAGCGAGGTCGGAGTTTATTTGATGTTGTCGTGCAACTTGGCCACATTACACAAGCCATGATAGTTGTGGAAGGTGTTGAGACGGTTCAAGAGCTAGACTTTATTCAAGAAAAAGGGGTGCAGTTTGTACAAGGGTTCTTCTTATACCAGCCGATGTCAAAAGCCCAGATTATGACTGAACATATTATGCCGACATGCTCAAACCAAACCGGAAAAAAGGTTTCATCTGAAATTGAAGTAGGGTAAATTCCCTGTCTTGATTTTGCTGTTGGAGGCGTTATGTCGCGCACTATTATTTATACCTATAAGAACGAAGAGAAAACAATCACGTTTTCTTACTCTCAGTATCATACGATTCATGAGGCGGTGGCAGCAGCAGAAGGCATTGATTTGACTGAATACCTCAAAATGGAACAGCAGGTAGAAGCGGTATCTTCTGGCAGCAAGGCGGTGAGGGATTTCCGTGATAGCCATTTCCGCAAGCTTGGGTTCGGCAAGATTGCCTTGATGCAAAAAGAAAACCGTGGTGTCGGCAAGAAATAAGCTGCTAAATCCTACCATGAAGCCCTGCTAACCGCAGGGCTTTTTTGTGACCGCTTTTTTCCACCCTAGATAAACATAGTAGCCTGCTAACGCAGCTAGGATATGTTTAATACAATGCCCGCTAACCTGTGAGGTGAGTTCGTAAAGTTCATCATCATTAGACTCAGCCCATTTGCAAAGTACATATAAACCAAGTGCGTAAAGGTAATACCGGGTTGGATTTTTCTCGTTGGGGTAGAGCCACACAATGAGAGGGATATGGATGATTGGAAGTAATTGGACCAATACATAAGGGGCCATGTCGCCACGGCCGGTAATGACATCTGTCATATACCAATAGACAACAGATATCACTCCATAAGCCAGCATTGGCAATAACATTGCCCTTCCAAGCTTTGGTGATAAGTACTCAGCCAGAATGATGCAATATAAGCTGATAAAACCGATGGTGATAGGGATCCTATCTATCATCAAAGTGAAAGCTCCCGGGGCCAAGTGATAAATACTTGAACCTAAGAAGGCACCGATGAGGCTAATGAAGAAGAGCTGGTAAGCAAATGACATAGACGGCTTCACCGCGAGGGATTGGCGCTTGTTTTCTATTAACCCCATCACACCGACAATAAGAAAGCCTACGTTACTGATGACATTCCAAAAATGGGGTATACCAAGTAACAACCGTTGATCGGCATAGTCATAGAAATTACGGCTTTGTTTAATTGGGGAGAAATAGAGTGCTAGTGCGCCAAGAATTAGTGCGATCGCAATAAGTAAGATATAACGCCAATCGAACTTTGAACGTTTAATTGCGGCAGACTTTTTGTCTTGTTCAGATGACGTATCATCGGGCTGAAAATTTGAGGACATGGCGTTTCCCTATATACATTCCTCTTTCATTATAGCGATCCCCGCTTTGAAGCAATCCCGCCACGCTAGTGCAATCTCGTCATTGAATTTTGGGTCGCAGATCCGAACAGTGTCGAGTAGAGAATCCAACCATATTTCAAAATCCGCTGGCTTTACACCTATGCCATCAGGCCCATGGGCTTTACCATAACGCCGGATTCCTTCCCTTGCCTGATCTGAGGTAGACGCCAACATAATCATTGAAATCGAGAGCTTGAGCATCCTGATCTGGCGCTCCATATCGACACCTTTAAATATGTCTTTGAATCTTTCGTCTTTAGCCCAGAAGCGGCGGTAGAAAATGAGGAAGAACTGTTGGTTGCGCTGGCAGCGTTCATAGCTGTCGTTAAAGATTTCGTGGGTATCCACACCTCAACGAGCCTCTATTTAATTCCATACAATTATTATGGTATTTAAAATTAAATATGCAATACAGGTCATAGGTGGGTAAAAATAATGCCACTGAAAAAGATAACTTTTTCAGTGGCTTATATTAGCAGTGTTAAGATGTTTTTAGCCGCTTCAACGCTAAGCCGCTTAAAGCTTCAAGGCTACATAGAAGTAAACCTAGCCAAATGAAGCCGAAACTAACCGCCTTGACTTGATCAAACACTTCACCAAACAGGAAAACTGCGAGCAAGAACTGCAATGTCGGTTCAATGTACTGCATCAGGCCAACCATGGTTAAACTGGTACGACTGATGGCAAGGGCAAAGAAAATCAAAGGTGCCAACGTTACAGGTGCTGAACCTACATAGAGCAACAAGGTAGTAAAGTCTGCAGAGAGTGCTGTCGAGGTTTGGTTTGCATAGGTATACCCCAAGTACAACAGTGCAAACGGCGCGAGTATCACTGCCTCTATAGTTACCGAAGTAAGGGCATCGTAACGGATGTATTTTTTACACAGGCCATAAATGGCAAAGAAGCTGCCCATTATTAATGAAATCCACGGCAGGTCGCCGTAGTGCCACACTTGGTAGCCAATTCCCAGGATACCTAAAACAACCGCTGCTGATTGGGCTTTGCTGAGCTTCTCCTTGAGGAAAAGAACGCCTAGCGCAATGGCAAACAGAGGGTTGATAAAGAAGCCTAAACTCGCAGCAAGTACTTGGTCATGGGTAATTGCCCAAGTAAAGGCATACCAAGATACGCACATGGTTAAACCGGCAATGCCAGCCATTACCAAGGAGCGCTTGTCTTGCCAAACCTGAACAAGTTTAGGCATTGGCCGACGTAAAAGCAGCATCACTAGCAGCATGAACGGAATAGAACAAACAATCCGAAAAGCTAGCAATTCATTGATATCTGCTCTTGGCAGAAATTGATAATAAAGAGGGAGGATCCCCCACAGCACAAAAGAAAATGCAGCAAGCGCATTTCCGGCACGCTGAGTGTGCATAGCAGCAAACCTACATAAGTATATGAAAGACAAAAACCCAATAGCACTCATTCAAGGCATTGATTGAGTGTGACTTGGTGAAAACGCTGGTGGAACCTATTGGGGATGGCTATTTTGTCATGGATTCATCTAAACAAGAACAAAAAACGAACATGAACCGCTAGTTTTTTATTTCTTATTGGGTAGCTTGATATATTGGGTGTTACTTCTTCATCGCGATGATGGTATGGATCAGCCAAAGACGTTTTTTCCCGGTTAGATTCGCTGAGTACTCTTGCTTCTTCTTCCAGGAAATAATGTAAAAGTCAGCAAATAGCTGCTCAAGTTCAAACTGGCTGTGGGTAAGGATAGGTAAAGTTTCATTGGGCTCCAACGCTTCTTTGCCCAAGAAGTGGCCGCAAAAAATCCCGCTTTTTTTCAAGCTACTAGAAATATTGGTCCAGAGTATATTGAAATCGTGTGGTGTACAAAAGAACAGGCAGGCACTGGCGTTGATTAGGTTGGCCCGAGGGAACTCATAATCGGCAAAACTGCTTATTTGAATGTCCAAGTTGGGGTGGGCGCCGAGCAGCGGGTGTTCAGACAATGCAGCTAGGCGAGGACGGTCATTGTCAAAGGCATAGACATGATAGCCTTGCTCCAAGAGGTAAAGTGTATCTCTACCATTACCGCAGGCACAATCAACTGCGACCTTTCTCTCTCCAAGTTCTCCGATGTACTCGTGGGCTTCTATGAGGTGCGATCGCGGATTCAGAATGGTCTGATTACTCAAGTTAGTTAGCCAGTCAACCGTTGCCATGCGATATCCTCTAATACTGCCCGTTAAGTATTGTTGTTCCGGTCATCTAAACAAGTATAGCCACCTTCTGAGTGCTAAGGATAAAGAGGTAATAATCTGATGAAGTTAGCAGCAGATATCACGATAAATTGTACATCTTCTGTCATGATTCTCTGGTATTATTAGCACACATCAAGTTACTGATGCTGTATCCGAGTCACTTGGGTATAAACATACATAAGAGAGAATAGAATGACTAAGTTAACCACAGATATTAAAGCAAATTGCGATCTGTTTGTTGAAGAAACCAAAGATAGCCAGCAGGTATGGGGTCTTTGTAATGAAGAGGGTGACTGGCTTTCTGTTGACTCTAGCGAGTTCGAAGAATCTGAAGTAATGCCATTCTGGTCTAACGAGGCAGATGCGAAAGTTCACTGTGTTGACGAGTGGGCTGAATTCACGGCAGTAATGATCCCGTTGGATGTGTTCGTCGAAGACTGGATGATCACGCTGGCTGAAGATGGCGTATTGGTTGGCCTGAATTGGACTGATCAGCTAGAAGGCTCAGAGAAAGAACCTTCAGATGTGGCGAAAATGTACCTATAAGTACTCCCCACCTAAAAGAACTCATGAGGCTACCACTTGGTAGCCTTTTTTGTGCCCTTGCTATACTTGTACTGAAACTTTTCCTGAGCCGATATCCTCTTTGGTTGTTAGTGGCATGGTTTAACTGGGATACAAGGCTCTTTCTGCTAGGAGAGTATTATGGTCCTGTCAGAGTGTCGCCAGTTAATGGCAGAGAATGCAATTGTCGAAGCCCGTTTAGTGCATGATTTCCTCAGTGCAGGGTGGGGTGTGAACTTTATTGATGCTGAAGGTAATGAGTACCCAATTACAGATACTTATGGTATCCCTTGTAGTTACGACTCGCTCAAGCAAGCCGAAGATATGGTTCACCAAGTCGGAAATTGCCCTGTTCGCATCGACAGCTTATTCCGGTTTGCGGAGCGCTAACCAGTTAACATTGCAAGACTTGTCGCTGGTTAACTAATGCTGTGCTGGGTATTCGGCTTTTTCCTACTTTCATTAATAGTACGATCGTGCTAAAAAGGTGAGGTAAGCCGCAATCTGCAAATAGAAATGAGTACCTGGTAATAAATGAACCAACAATCAATGAGTAAGAAAGAGGCAACCCGCCTGCATATTTTGAATACAGCTTTCTCGCTGGCGAGCCGTGACGGGCTTGATAGCTTGACGATTGGTCAGTTGGCTAAAGCCTCAGGTATGTCCAAAAGCGGTTTATTTGCCCATTTCAACTCTCGGGAAAATTTGCAGATTGCCGTTTTGGACTTTGCCGGAGAACAGTTTGTAGAGCGAGTCATTCAACCTGCCCGTATGCAAACACCAGAGACAATCGAGCAAAAGTTACGGCTTCTGCTTGCAAACTGGTTGGCCTGGAATCGTTCATTTCAGGGTAGTTGTATGTTCTTGGATGCTTGGACTGATCGAGGCGAAAAAGAGCCATCAATGCAACTGAGGTTAAAAGAAGTCACTAAGCGCTGGCTTGGCTATTTGTACCGTCAGTTTGAACAAGGTAAGCAGCAAGGCGAGTTTAAGACGGCCTTGGATAGTTGGCAGTGTGTGTACCAGATTTATGGTGTTTACCTCAGTAGTCATTTGTTCCAGAGCATGGAGCTAGAAACGAATGATCACCAGCGTTTCTGGCATGAAGTTGATAATCTGATAGGCCAGTGGCGAATTTAGCGAAGAAATGAAATTCATCGTATTGCTCAAATACGATGAATGACTATTTAAAAATTAAAACAGAATAGCACGGTCGTTCTATTTAAGTTGGATGAGAAAAGTATGAGCAGCAAAATTTACTTCAAAAAAAGTCGAGGCTTTGATGTGCGCAGGAAGTTAATCAACTTAACAACCACACTGCATCATCGCCTAGCCCCTGAACATGCTAAGCGTGTTGCACGTAAGGTACTACTCACTCCTGTACGAAGTAAAAAGTCAGTTGAAGAGCCAACTGGTTTGGAAAAAAAGCCGGTTCAAACCTCTGAAGGCATGATGATGACCTACAGCTTGGGAGAAGGCCCTACATGGGTTCTAGGCCATGGTTGGTCAGGATCATCACGTCAGTTCTACTCACTGATGGAACATATAGCGGCTTCAGGCTACAAGGCGCTGGCTTTTGATAACCCAGCCCATGGGGAGAGCGAGGGACGGTTTGGTCACTTACCAGGCTTTGTTGCAGCATTTGACAGTATTCTGGAACAGCAGGAATCGATTGCTGGGGTTGTTGCCCATAGTATGGGCGGTGCAATGGTGCTAGAAAGCCGCCATCCACAGTTACAAGACAAACCTGTATTGTTAGTTGCACCTGTCTTAAATTATACCGAGAACCTAGTGTCTGCAGTGGCACAGTCTGGTTATTCGATGAAGCTTTTCCATGATGTTGTGGACGATATTGCCAAGCAGTATCAATATCCGCTGGATAGTATTGATCCGATGCATCGTTTGGAGGGCAGGGGAGCGAAATCGGTGATTGTACACGATAAATATGACCGCTTTGCTTCCTATGCGCATTCTGAGCTAGCAAGTGCTAACCAACATGTGACTTTGATTGCAACAGAAGGATTGGGCCACGGCAGGATCTTACAAAGTGAGCAGCTCAAAAGCGGGTTCGATTTACTTGTTAGCGATGAACACTAAAGGTATGTAGTGCTGAAACTAAAAAGGCTTGCCATTATTGGCAAGCCTTTTGTGCATTCTCGGGGCATGTTAAGAGCTGGCTGTCACTTTATTTTCTGAGCGAGCTTGCTCGAGTTGGGCTACTTCAGCATCTAACTCTGCAATTTTCTTTTCCATCAGTTCGTGGCAATGGTCGGCTAGTTTGCGGGCATCTGCCAGTTCGTAGCCTGATACATCAATGGGATCCATCATCTCGGCAATGACAATGCCATTGTCACGGTTGGAAAGTGAAATCTTGTTGTGAATTGAGCTTACGCACATAGGCACAATTGGTACGCCGGCTTCAATTGCCATGCGAAAAGCACCGGTCTTAAATGGTAGTAGCCCTCGCCCTTTACTGCGGGTTCCTTCAGGGTACATCCATACTGACAGGTTGCGCTTGTGGATAGCATCAGCCACTTGTTGGATGGTATTGCGGGCGCTGGATTTGTTTTCACGGTCAATCAGGATATTACCTGTGATCCAATAAAGTTGACCGAAGAATGGGATCCACAGCAGGCTCTTTTTACCGATAGAGACGGCACGAGGTGGCAGCATACCCGGTGAGGTGACGAAATCAAAAACGTTTTGGTGATTAGAGATATAAACGGCTTTTGGCGTATCGACAATTTTTTCTTGGCCACGATGGATGAGTTCAACACCGACGATGCGTTGTAGTTGATTAAACCAGCGGCAGAAAAAATGCACGTGCTTTGGATCGCGTGGCTTAAATAGAGTGCAGTAAACCAGTGCAAAGAGCGACATAAAGATTATAAAAATAGCCGCGAGGGAAATACGGAAGAATGCAAGCACGCTTACTCCTTAGCGATTTAATGAAAAACTGCATGCATTATGAAATCTTTTTAGTTACATGACCAGTCACTCGAGACATGTTTTATTAGAATAATTGATAACAAGTCCATAACTGTTTAAATAATATCCGATAAAAACAGCGAAAAGTTCACTTTTTGTTGATTTACAAACACATGCTGTGTCTAGAGCAAAAAAGCGAACAGATAAGGTAAATCTTGTGCTGATGTTCATAAATGCGTGAAGTTGCTCGCAGTTGTATCTGTATCAGTCAAAAAGTACTGGATAAGTAACTGAATTAAAGCGATAAATACTTCTGATAGATGCAGTGCACACTCTTTGCTTGGGTGCTCGCTGAGCGTTTATCTCTTCTGTTGTGTGGAGTTTTATAGGCTGACGATTGTCAGCCTTTTTTTTGCTCATTTCCTTGCTACCTGCCGCTCTTGCTGACTTTCTCATCAGTTATGTCAAAAATTTGCCTTAATCGCATAATAATGTTTTCGAGGCTGCATTTTTTGACTAACCTAGTAGATTATTACCACAAAAAATTCATAGTCAGACCTTATTGACGCAGCACAGGAGTCAACCACAGTGAAGAAGCAGTTACTATCACTGGCTTTGACAATTTGGCTTTCGGGGTGTTCCTCGTCCCCAGACTCATTAGAGGGCGATGATGCGTCTAGTGAACAGCAGGCCAATAATCCGCGCTATGAATTTGTTGAAATGAATGTCCCGATCCACCAGTCTCCGTCTCTCGACTCCGTTTACCGCCAATGGCAAGGCACTCCATATCGGCTAGGAGGGACTACCAAAGCGGGTATAGATTGCTCGGCCTTTGTTCAGATCGGCCTTGCCGAAGTGTTCCAGAAAAAACTGCCGCGAACCACAAGCGAGCAGGTCAGACAGGGTAAATGGGTCGCAATCACTGAGCTGCAAGAAGGCGATCTTGTTTTCTTCAAGACCGGGCGCACTCTGCGTCATGTCGGTATCTACCTAGGTGAGTCCCAATTCCTCCATGCTTCAACGTCGCAAGGCGTGATGATTTCAAACCTTAAAAACCCTTATTGGCGCAGTACTTACTGGCAGGCGAGAAGGGTTGTTCAATAAGACTCGTTTCTGTGTGAAATTCTTTACGGCTCTAGTCCTGAATTTAGCTCGCGAAATCCTCTATCCCCTCCCATACTGATGCTGTAGGCCCAGTTTCCATCAGGCTCGTTTTCTATCCTAAGGAAGTGGCTTGGTGATAGATCAGGAGGTGATCCCATGGCTATGGCACTGACAGTAGGGCAATTCCTCAACAGCCACAATGTCGACTTCAGTTTAACTCGGCATAAACATACTGATACGTCATTTAGCTCGGCCATATCGGCCCATGTACCAACCTCGCAAGTTGCGAAGGCTGTAATGCTAAAAGACCAAAACGGTGAGTTTTTGATGGCTGTTGTTCCTTCAAACCGCCGCGTAATGATAGACAAGATCAGCCGCATGATGGGGAAACAATATTTCCTTGTCGGTGAACATGAGTTATCCGCGATATTCCAAGACTGTGAACCCGGTGCGGTTCCATCAATTGGCCAAGCATATCAAGTAGATATGCTGGTGGATGATATGCTGTTTGATCAAGATGAGCTGTTTATTGAATCGGGTGACCATGAGAACTTGATTCATGTCGACAGCAAACAGTTCCACAAAATCATGCATGATATCCCCCATAGAAATATCAGTGGTTACCGGATGATGTTTTCAGATGGTCATGAAGGTAGGCATTGGGAGTGGGAGTAACACCGGCATTACCGCGATGCTAGATTAGTTATATAAAACTCAGCCCAGTCATAGACTGGGCTGTTTTTATTGGTAACGCAGGTAGCGAGTACTAACTGGCAGTTATTCCTCAACTCGCCAACTGCATCCTGAGCCACAAACCTGGAGGGGTGCTAAAACCTGTGGTTACAGAAGACACTTCTCCATCTTTGATGATGAAGACAGAAGGGACGGCAGAAATTCCCCACTCCCGCATCAGACTGCCTCGGTCATCATTGATAGTCGCAAAACTGTACTCATGGTGGTCAAGGTAGGCATTAAGGCGACGGTTATCACCTGAATTGACCGCAATAGAAACTACATCATAGCTATCATCCAGCCAATTAATCGTTGGGCTGACAAACCGGCAGACACTACACCATGTCCCCCAGAAATAAACCATAACCGGCTTTTCATGGCTACGAGCGATAAGATCGATGTGCTCGCCTGTGGTTGACTGGGCAACCAAGGGCGGAATGGCGTCTTGTGGCATACTTTGACTTCGCCATACATCCAAGCCTGTTGAAACAGCAATTAGCACAAGGACCATTAGGATGGCTTCCCTCAGCCATTTCATCAGCCTTGAAGGTTTTGAGTTCCCATCTTTAACCGTTTTATCCGACGACTTCGATGTCATTATTCTACTCCCTTGCCGCTCGCCGTCTCAATTGCCTTGATAACATCATTACTGGTCAGGATAACCGGTAGGGCAATGCCTGTCGGTGCATTGGGCCCATAGACGATGTTGAATGGCACACCAAAGCGACCATTGGAGCGAAGGTAGCCTGTGACATAGTCAGAAGGCTTAGTCCAATCGCCTTTCATCAGCACAATATGGTCTTGCTCGAGTGCAGAGTACACTGGATCTTGCAGTAGTACGCTGACCTTGTTGACCTTACAGGTAATACACCAATCTGCTGTTACATCGACGAAGACTGTCTTGCCTTGGCTCACTTGTTGCTGGATGGCATCAATATTGAGTGGTTGCCAAGCATGGTCTTGCGGTAGTGGCGTTGCCCAATTATCGGCAGTCATACTGCCAGCAATCAAACCGCCGCCGGAACCCACAATGATGAAAGCCATCGCCAGAATAACCGGTTTGCGGCCTTTGACTTTCCCTAGGCGCCACAGTAAAACCACAACCATTAATACGCCAATAAGAATGACGGCAGCAGTTGAGAAGAAGCTGGTCATCAAGCTTAGTAACCACAAGCTGGTTGCCAGCATCATCAAACCGAACAGGCTCTTGACCTTATCCATCCACATGCCAGGTTTTGGCAGCAGGTTCGCAAGGCGAGGGAAGAGGGCAATCAGTAGCCAAGGCGCAGCCATACCAATCGCCAATGCGGTAAAGATCGCAACTAGGGTTATAATATCAGCACCAAGTGCGAAGGCCACGGCAGTGCCAAGGAAAGGAGCACTACAAGGAGTCGCCAACAAGGTAGCGAACATTCCTTGGACAAAGTGACCGACATAAGAGTCGTCACCTTTAGTCGCCATCCAAGTATTGGCCCCGCTAGATAGGCGAATTTCAAACAGGCCAAGCATGTTGGCCGCAAACAGGGCGGTGATGATCACCATTGCGCCAATGAAGTAAGGGCTCTGGAACTGTACCCCCCATCCGAGCGCCTGGCCTGAAAGCTTAAGTGCGATCAGGAAACCTGCCAATAACCAGAAAGAGGTCAGGATACCGGCTGCCGATGACAGGAACTGCATACGGATTTGGCGCTTTTCCAATCCTTCAGCGGCTATCACACTGCTTAACTTCATGCCCAATACCGGCAGCACACATGGCATGATGTTGAGGATAAGGCCACCAAGCAGGGCAATACCGATAATTTCGAGTAGGTTATTGTTGCTTGCGGTAATGGTAACGGGAATATCATTGGCAACCCCTGTTGTCTCGACAGAGAAGTCGGTGTCGCTGATGGTGATGTTGAGTGTTTCGCCCAGTAATTTAGGCTCGCCGAACCAACTGCTCACTTTCATTTGTGCGGTTAGGGTGTTGCCCTCGACATTGACCGTTGGTTTTAGGAAAGAAGCATCCTGGACGTTCTGCGACTCACCGTCGATAAATACGTCTGGTTGGTTCCAGCCCAGCGTGTTGCTGGCAACGACAGATAAGACTTTGTTGTCTTTGTCGAATGAAAGGGCCTTGATATCAACACTCGGCTGCTCTGTCGGTACATGGCTCATGCCTTGGTTGTACAGATGCATGGCCTGCTCGGAAGCCGTCAGGTTGGCTGGATTGAAATCGAGGAAAATTTCGTAGTCGGTCAATACACAAATATTGGTGCACGAAGACATGGTCAGGATGCCTGAGAGGAATACCGGCTTAGACATGTCTTCAACGTGGATCGTCATCGGGAAGATGATGGTGTGCTTATAGCCTAACGTTTCAACACCCAAGAACTCATAACGTTTGGGCATTGGCCAATGCCACTCGACTTCATCGAGGTTGTTGGATAGCGACCAGTCGATAGATGGTGCGACACCGCCTTCGCCGGGGCTACGCCAGTAGGTTTTCCAGTCGGTGTCGAGTCTCACTTCCAGCAGGGCCTCGACCGTTTGGTTTTGTGGGTCTTGCTGGCCTGTCAGCATGTAGCGCAACTGAACTGGCGGGTGGTCTGGGTTTTGTAGCCAACCGGTAGAATACTCAACGGCAGAAGCCGAGAACGAGAAAAGGCTGCTGATTAGAATAAGCAGTGCAGTCAGTGCGGAAAATCGTTTAAAAATCATATTTTTCAATGTAATAACTCCAAGAATAACAAAAGCGTTCTCAAGCTGGACTTGAGGAGAAAGGCTTAGGTTTATTCTCGGAACACACACAGCGTGAGGTGGCGCCGCCGTGTAGGAGGAATAGGTTCGGTGAAGACAGGTGTGGCTTTGGTGACCACAGCATAGATCAGTAGCGCCAGTACCACGATGAACATACTGACAATGGCATGCTCAACAGACTGCTGGTGCATCTGTAGTAGGTGGTCTGCAAGGGTGCAGTGGCCTTGTTCTGCTGGGTCGTCACTGGATTTCTGGTTCTGGATTGAAGCCGATACAGACTGTTCGGATTCATAGGTTGAAGCGTTTAGGGTGCACGCAGACGCAAAGCCGAAATTTTGCCCGGAACAGACAAAAATGACGACCATGACTAACAGCAAGGTATACTTGGCTGCTTGGTTGTGTTTTATCGCTTTGCGCATCGACAATCTCAGTAGCGAACAGACCCTTTACAATGACATTCAGACCGTTCGAGGAAAGAAAAGTTTCACTGTAAGCAAACAGATAGCCATTTTCTCTGTTTTCTTTCTATACCGCAACCAATGTGCAAGATTGAGTCCAATCACCCTGCGGAAAATATTACGGTGTATCGGATAAAAAAGCCCCTATATACAGAAGTATATAGGGGCTAGTCATTGGTATCCGAAGTCTTGGTTAACGCTTGTTTTTCAGGTAGCGCTTACGGCGTTCTTCTTTCTTCTTCGCCTTTTGTTCCGCTTTTTGTTCAGCTTCAATCGCTACGTCGATCAGCTCTTGGGTGATCATTTCTGGGCGTTCCATGGTGATTTGGCCCAGCGTACCGTTGCGCAGTTCGTTGATAAGAATTTCAGATGCTTTATGAAGATCAACACGGCCACCGGCTTTCAGGCAGCCACGTTTGCGGCCAATGGCTTCCATCAGCTCGATTTCAGTTTCCGGTACTTCATCTTCATCAAGATCATAACGAGCCTTGATGAGGTTAGGATATGCCTTGATCAAGTACTCGATGGTAAAGAAAGCCACATCGATGTAATCCATAGCAGTGTCTTTCACAGCACCGGTAGCTGCCAGACGGAAACCACTGTGTGGGTTTTCCACTTTCGGCCATAGGATCCCCGGAGTGTCCGAAAGCACAATGCCATTTTGCAGGTTGATTCGCTGCTGCTGGCGGGTTACCGCTGGCTGGTTACCTGTTACGGCAACGGTACGGCCTGCAAGGGTATTGATGATGGTAGATTTACCGACATTCGGGATCCCCATGATCATAGTGCGAATGTTCTTGCCCATCTCTTCGCGGTTCGGTGCGAGCTTGCGGCAAAGATCCATGATCTTGTTTACTTCATTCACATTCTCAGTGGTGATCGCCAGCGCCTTAACCCCTTGTTCTTGCTCAAGGTGCTCAATCCACATTTGGGTCATTTCCGGATCAGCAAGGTCGCGCTTGTTCAGAACCTTAACAACCGGCTTGTTGGTTTTCTCGCGGAAGGTTTTGATCAGTGGGTTTTCACTACTAAAAGGAATGCGGGCATCAAGCACCTCGATGATCACATCGACCTTAGGCAGGACTTCTTCGATCTCTTTACGGGCCTTGTGCATGTGGCCCGGAAACCACTGGATTGTGTTACTCATTGTTAGTTAACTCTTATTAGCTTGGATGCCAAAGTGTAGTACCGTAGTCACTATAAGAAGTGGCGCTCCAAAATCAGTCTCCAAGAATAGGTAGCAGTGCAATTAGCAAATCCTAGATTCTAAGCGACTTATGATTGTCAGTTGCCGTGAAGTTTAACGTAACTGGCGGGATACATAAATGTTTTCGGTGCTTGATAATGTTGAGTGGATAGGGCAGATCGCTTTGAAGTCCCGATTTCGTTGAAGTTAACAGTCGCTTTATTCACCAAGGAAGGAATAGCAAATGAAATTAACCGCCTTCACAGAGGCCGATAAAGAGCTGCTGATGAGTTGGGTTCCTTCAGCAGAATTTAACCACCTTTGGAGTGGTGACCGGTTTGTATTCCCTCTTGATAATGAGCAACTTTCCAAGCACTTGCTGTGCGAGCAAGTCACACCCTTGATCTTGCAGCAGGGGGAGAAAAAACTTGGTTACATTGAGCTGTACCATGAATCAGAGTCGACTTACCGATTATGCCGAGTCTTGATTGGTGAACCATCAATCCGAGGTCAGGGGTGTGGTAAGAAGATGGTGGAGCTTGCAGAAGAGTATGCCCGAACGACGTTGAATGCCAAGCACCTCAAGTTGACGGTTTTTGAACACAACCTTACGGCACGCCGATGCTATGAATCTCTGGGCTTTACGGTATGTGAAAGGGAGAGCGGCTTCAAGGCTACCAATGGGGATTTATGGACAGCCCTTTATATGAAGAAGTTAATCACTTAGAACATTTAAAGCGAGTGTTTATACACTCGCTTAATTCATTTTAGGGGAGGGAATAAATATTATGCAGTGACTGGTCTAGTCTCTGTGAAAGATGATGTGCATTGCAGGCTTTGGGCTTTGAAAAGCGACGCTTCCCAATACTACGCCCGCAGTTGTCTGCCATTGCCAGTCGCGAAAAGTTGTGTGGAGCAGATTTATTGCGACTCAGCTTGCTCATTACGCCTTGTTGCCTTGTGCCAGTTGTCAATTTCACCTTTTTTCTGCATGTCGTGAAGAGCTTCAATCAATGCTCTGTCTTGCTCGGCGAAATAGAGATCTTCTTCGGCTTTTCCCCTTAGTCTCATCTTTTGCGTGAAGTCCATAATTCTTCCTCCCCAATGATGATTTTCACTATAAGTGTAGTCATAGCATTGAGTTACTTAGAGAATAAGTGACAGAAGTTTGATCTAGGTCGAGTATGATTTTAGCGAATGGGAATTTTGTCGCAGATTATACCAAGGCCGTACAAGCGGCCTTGGTAGTTATGAGATCACGGCTTGATATTCTGGTTGTGGTGGAACAGGTTGTCAGGGTCGTATTGGCGTTTGAGTTCAACCAGTCGTTGATAATTACTGTCATAGGCAGCGGTTACTCGCCCACCTTCTTCTTCAGTCATGAAGTTCACATAAGCTCCCGCAGATGCATATGGCGTGGTAGCTTTGAAGAAGTCTCTTGCCCAGTTTATGGCCCCTTCATCTTCTGCTGGCGTCTCCCAGCGGGCATGAACATTGAGAACAAATTTTGCATCTCGGCTGCTGTAGGCCATAGCATCAGAAGCGACCTGATTAGTAGCTCCTGCCAGTTGACCAATAAAGATCTCGCAGTGCGGTGAGGGTAAGTTACCCGCGTAATGCAGTAAGAAATCCAAGGCCTCATCATGCAACTCTGTGAAGTTATGTGATTTCCAATAGTTACGCATGCCTTCAGTGAGCAACGGATCGAAGGCTTGCTGCCATGCTGTGTAAGGCTGGGCTCCTATATGCTCACCATGAGGTGTACCAAATTGGCGTAGAGGATCAAGTAAGCTTTCGCCCAGCGCTAGATCCCCTTCATAGAATATGGCCAGCACAATGACTTCTTTGCCATGCACATCTTCGGGTAAAAACGGTAATGGTGGCGCTTGGCGCATGACAACCCAGACGTTGAGATCGGTCGGAGCGTTTTGGGTAAATACTCGATATTGTTCTAGCACTTGTTTGGCTTGTTCGAACGGAAAAACAATTAGGCCTGCTAATACTTCAGGGCCAACCGAGTGTAGCTTGAATTCAAATTCAGTGATGATACCAAAATTGCCGCCTCCGCCTCGTATAGCCCAGAACAAGTCACTATTTTCTGTATTTGACGCAGTAAGCTGGCCGCCATTGGCAGTTACGACTTGGGCTGATACCAAGTTGTCGATGGTCATACCGTACTTGCGAGTGAGCCAACCAAACCCCCCACCTAGTGTTAACCCAGAAATACCTGTGGTGGAGTTGATGCCCACTGGGGTCGCAAGCCCATGCTGTTGGGTCGCTGCATCAATATCTGCCAGTGTGGCTCCGGGCTGGACAAGTGCCCGTTTGGTTTCAGGATTAACCGTGACACTTTTCATTCTGGAAAGATCAATCATTAGCCCGTTATCGCAAATCGAGTTACCGGCGATGTTATGGCCAGCGCCACGGACGGTGATTTCTAGGTGATTAGTTTTGGCGTAATTGAGTGCGGAAAGTACATCTGAGGTACTGCTGCATTGCGCGATAACTGCAGGCCGTTTATTTATCATCGCATTCCATATTTGCCGTACTTCATCGTAATCATTGTCATCAGGTACGATGATTCTTCCTTGAAACTGACTGCCGAGAGTTTCTTGGTGGGAGTTCATAATGTCAGCTTATATGGCATAGCCATAGGTGGTGGTACTAGACATTACTGTAGACGTGTGCGGACATTTTTCCAGTTCAAAAAGCATGAAAAAGGCCATGTGTGAGCATGGCCTAGTTATATGTGTTGGGCTACGTGTGTTTATAGATTATTTGAAGATGAATCTTTTGCATTGGCTTCGAGGAATGCCATTACCGCAGAGCGCTCATCTGGGCTCAAACCAGCCCGTGGGAACATGCTCTTGGTGATGCCCCGCCACTGTGCTTTGGTGTACTGGCGAGGATCCTTGGCAGAATGGCATAGAGTACAGCGCTGGTAAAACAGGGCTTCGCCAGGGCTTTGTTCTACTTGCTGAACTGCTTGGTCTGCGGCGATTGAAATACCTGTTGTTGCTAATGGCTCTGCCTTTTTTCCGCTTACGATTTGTGGGGGCTCAAAGGCCAAGTTGTCAGACTCAGGGTCACGGCAGCGCTGTATATAGGCTAGGCAGGTGTTGGCACTATTCGCCTGACTTAATCCGCTGCATGCTTGGCTGGAGGTGATGACATTAATTGCACCGCTGTTGCAACGCCCTTGGCTATCAAACTGCAGCCATGCACCTTCTTCCAAACTGATCACACCGGGCATGATTTTGTCTGACACTTTTGCCCCTGCGATGATCTTGCCCCGGTCATTGAATATTTCGACCAAGTGCCCGCTTCGGATCCCACGGCGCTCAGCATCTTGATCATTAATGAGGACATATTGCCGCCCCTGCACGTCTTCATATTTTCTCGTCTCAGCATTAGCCATTTGCGAGTGTACCCGCATATAAGGGTGCGGGCTGACAACATGTACTTGGTTGTTCTTGGCGTTGCCCAGATATTCAAACGGAGTTAGGAAGGTCGGCATCGGCGGACAGTCTGCGATGGCAAAGTTCGCGATATCTTGGCAGTACAGTTCAATTTTTCCTGATGTTGTATGCAATGGGAACTGTTCCGGATCACGGTAGAAATCGCCGTGGCGTACCCATGCATTAGCGCTTTCTGGTGTTGTAACCATGGTATGGCCCTGTTGCCAGAATGCATCAAAAGGAAGTTCTGCCGACGAGCTACCATAAGCACGTTTCAATATTTCAGGGTAGGACAGGCCATCTGTAAATTGGTGTTCAACGCCAAAGATCTCGGATAAGCGGCGAAAGATCTCAAAGTCATCCAAGCTTTCACCATAAGGCTGAATGACTTGCCGCATTGCGTATATCTTGTCATTGCTATAGGTGCCGCCGGATGATAAATCGTCACGCTCCAGGGTACTGGTAGCAGGCAATACGATATCGGCAAAGCGTGATGAAGCGCACCACCAAGGGTCCTGGCAGATAAACGTTTCCACCTGTTTATTGAGCGCTTCAATAAGCTCATTGGTGTTTTGCTGGTGGGATAGCAGATTATTACCTGCGTTGTAGACCAGCTTAACGTCGGGGTAGGTGTACTCAATACCATCACGGGTAAATGTTGTTCCCGGATTATTCAGCATCTCTGAAATCCGTGATGCAGGGCAGTTGGCACTGATAGGGTTTTTACCTTGTGATAAACCGACAGGCATCAAACCGCCTGATTGGGGCATACCGCCGTTACCATAGTGCCAACTAAACCCGACGCCTTCGCCCGGTTTGCCGATTTTGCCCAACATGGCAGCGAAGTTGATGATAGCCCAATGGGTCATTTCACCATGATCGGCCCTTTGCAGCGACCAACCTGCTGCAAATTGGGTTTTCTTCCGGGCAAAAAGCTCGGCCATTTCGGTAATTTTTTCAGCTGGTATACCCGTTATCCCCGCAGCCCATTCGGGCGATTTTACTGTGCCATCCTGTGTACCCATTAAGTGCTTAATGAATTCGTCGGCACCAACGGTATAGCGTTCCAGATAATCGGCGTCATGCAGGTTCTGGCTATAGGCATGATATGCCATAGCGAGGAAGAGGGCAGTATCGGTGTTTGGAACGATCTTTACCCACTCGGCATCCAGTTCATCATCGGTTCGGGTACGTTGAGGGTTAATCGAGATGAAATGCATGCCTTTATCGGCAAACCGTTTCCAATGGGGATACATCTGGTGGTCAGCAACTCGAAACTCGATGCGGTTGTTTTTCCACGGATCACAACCGATCAGGACAAATACCTCGGTATGTTCTTCAATGACTGGCCACGCGGTCTGCGGTGAATAGACCTCCATATCACCAATAACGTGCGGGAGGATAACTTGGGATGCCCCGCCGGAATAATCACCCGTCGTGGTGCTTTGCCCGCCTATCAAATTGAAGAACCGCCCTTGCAGTACTTGTGGACGCATCAATCCGGCATGCGACCATCCTCCGTAAGAGCTACTAAATAGTGCCTGGTTGCCATGGGTTTGGGCGGTAGTATGAATAGCATCGGCAACAAGGGCTAAAGCCGTTTCCCAGCTAACTCTCACGAAGGGTTCTTTGCCACGTAAATGCGGTTTGCTATCACCCTTCGGGTCGGCGAGGTAAGACTCGCGAACCATTGGGTATTTGATCCGGGTTTTATCATAGACACGACTGATAATACCTTCGGTCAGCATTTCGGTAGGCATGGCGTCAAGTTCTTTCAAAGGTTGAACGCCGATAAGGATGCCGTCTTTGACGATGGCATTGAAGGGCCCCCAATGGCTGGCATGGGGAATAACGGTTGTACCTGCCTCGTTAAAACGTGTTGAAGCATGGAAAACGGTGAGTCCACCGGTGGCTGCAACCGCTGTTGCAATGGAGGCTTTGAGGAATGCGCGACGTGAAATAGCCATTTTGATGTCCGTTGCCCTACTGAAAACGCAGTAAGGCATTCACAAAAATAAAGATGAAACGACAGTATAAAGCCTAAAGTTGCATTTTAAATGATCATTATGAAAAGTAAGATTTCTTAGATGTCTAGAAACCGATCAAATCTAAATCTGAACATTTGTTCAAAATTATATTGAGCGATCGTTCATGTTGTTCTATAGTTTAACCAACTAGATTAAGTAAAACCTTTTGCTACAAGGGATCACACGTTGCCGTCAGATGCCTACGGCTAAACACCATTCATCAGGAGAGTCATCAATGCTTAAGTTTTATTTTCATCAAACCCCAAACCCAATGAAGGTAGCTCTGTTCCTTGCTGAAACAGACCTGCCTTATGAACTGATTGCGGTAGATACGTTAAAAGGGGAGCAGCATACTGCGGAGTTCCGTGCGATCAACCCAAACGGCAAGCTTCCGGCGATTGTCGATGAAGGTACCCGCGTATTCGACTCTAATGCCATCTTGTTGTACCTATCTGAAAAAACAGGGTTGTTGGCAGGTAAGTCAGAAGACCGTGCAGAGTTACTTTCCTGGATGATGTTTATTGCCTCTGGGCTTGGTCCATTCTCGGGTCAATGTGTCCATTTTCACCGTATGGCACCAGAACAAATTCCCTATGCGAAAAACCGATACCTGCGGGAAGCACAACGTCATTATGAAGTGCTAGATGGTCACCTTGAAGGGCGTGACTACATTGTCAGTGATGAGTTCACGATAGCAGATGTGGCTGCATGGGGCTGGATTGATAAGGCACAGGTTGTATTGGGTGAAGAGGGGTTAGCGCCGTATCCTAACCTTAAGCGTTGGTTCGACAGCGTGAATAACCGCCCGGCAGTGGCTATCGCTCGAAACATTGACAAAGATATCGAGTTTAAGTCAACGGTGGATGATGAAAGCCGACGAGCGCTATTTCCATCAAACTATCCGAAACAAAACCGTGGACAATAAGTAGGGGTGGCGAGTACGCCACTTATCTACAGCCATTAAAATAACGGCTCAAAGGGGGCTTTGGTGGTAAAGGACACAATAATTTTCGATATTAACGAAACAGTATTAAACCTTGATTCATTAAAGCCCAAGTTTGGCAAATTCTTTGGTGACGAAAAAATCACAGGCTTATGGTTTTCAATGTTACTGCATACATCGACCGTGTGTATTTTAACGGGGGTGAAAACTGATTTCCTGACCCTCTCAAAAATCACACTTGATACGGTCGCCTCGCGTGTTGGGGTTGAGTTAACGGAGGTTGAGAAAGCTGAAGTGCTGTCAATATTCGCTAGCCTTCAACCCCATGATGATATAAAAAGAGCATTATTCCGCTTGCGGTCTGCTGGGTATAAAACGGTAGCGTTTTCAAACTCATCGCTAAACTTGGTTTCTACTCAAATTAAACAGGCAGGCTTGGAGGAGTACTTCGATGAAATCGTATCAGTTGAAGAAGTTGGAAGCTTCAAGCCTGATCCCGCTGCTTACGGTTATTTGGCTGGAAGGTTGAATTTGCCAGTAGAGAATTTACGCTTGGTGGCAACCCACGATTGGGACACGCATGGTGCACTCAACGTAGGTATGAAGGCCGCTTATATCGACCGTTTGAATTGGCCATATAATCCGTTGTATAAGAAACCTGATATAACCGGGAAGACAATGGATGAGATTGTTGAAGCAATTATTGGTTGAGGGTAATACGGATTTTAAATGCCGTTTAATGGAAGTGAATCGTATTACCTTGCCCCCGAACCAGTCAGTTTACAGAGTAGAACACTCAGGTAATTTATAAAGAACCAGCGGTCAGTCCGCTGGTTTTTTATCTTTGGCATCGGTTTATTTATCGGGTGTTTACTGTGGCCCCAAATTACATTTTGGTACTAGGCGATAATTAATCGAGAACGATTTCAACGAGCTCATAGTTGAAGTCATTCTTACCACGCTTGATATACATTGCGCATTCTTCTGTGCTTAGTGACCAAGAACCTTGCTGGGTTCGAGACGTTAGCTCACTGAGAAAAACCTTTTGCTTTTCAATATAATTACCTGCTAATGCGTGACCATATTGTTCACACAACTCTTTATCCGTTGTCGCATAAGAAGAAAAAGAACACAAAGTAAGTGTTAAAGCAAATATGTATTTCATGACACTATCCCTTGAATTTATTTATTCATGAAAAGGGTAGTTCAGTTTTTGTTATTAATACACTATATAACTCAATAATATTTATCTAAATAGAGACAATTTTGTCCTTTTGTAATACATGCTAAAGTTAATATTTTTCCTTAAAGTTCACATGTATTATTTTAATCCTAATTTATGAGATTAAAAAATTTCATTCTCCTCTAATCATTTATAGTGGTTAGAGCTTGCCTTACAGTCATGCTAGATTATTGAACTATGGATATCAAAATGGTTCTAGTGGTATTTGTATGCAAAAAGGCCGCTTATTGCTAAGCGGCCTTTTAAATCTATTCCTAGTGTAAGGAGGCTATTTCTCCTTATCCAGACGTTTACTCTTTACCGAAAACGTTGTTTTCTTGCTCTTGTACGCGGATGAAGGTAGTACGCTTGGTCAGCTCTTTCAGCTTCGCGGCACCCACATAAGTACAAGTAGAGCGTACGCCACCCATGATGTCCTGGATAGTGTTCTCAACCGGGCCACGGAATGGCAGAAGAACGGTTTTGCCTTCTGCTGCACGGTACTTAGCAACACCGCCAGAGTGCTTGTCCATCGCGCTTTGTGAAGACATGCCGTAGAACTTCATGAAAGTCTTGCCGTCTTGCTCGATGATTTCGCCGTTGCTCTCTTCGTGGCCAGCTAGCATACCGCCAAGCATGACGAAGTCAGCACCGCCACCGAAGGCTTTGGCAACATCACCCGCACAAGCACAGCCACCGTCACCGATGATACGGCCACCTAGGCCGTGGGCTGCGTCAGCACACTCGATGATAGCTGAAAGCTGAGGGTAACCAACACCGGTCTTAACGCGGGTAGTACATACAGAGCCAGGGCCGATACCAACTTTAACGATGTCAGCACCAGCAAGGATAAGCTCTTCAACCATGTCGCCCGTTACTACGTTACCGGCACTGATAACTTTGTTAGGGAACTCGGCACGAACTTTCTGTACGTATTGTACAAGGTGCTCAGAGTAGCCGTTGGCAATATCGATACAGATGAAGATAAGGTCGTCAGACAGCTCCATGATGTCTTTGGTCTTCTGGAAGTCAGCGTCAGAGGTACCAGTAGAAACCATTGCGTTGTTCAGCACGCTAGCGTCGTTGTTTTTAACGAACTCGGCCCAGTCAGCGACAGTGTAGTGCTTGTGAACAGCGGTCATTACGCCGTGCTTGGCAAGGGCAGCAGTCATTTCGAAGCTACCAACAGAGTCCATATTGGCAGCAATAATAGGTACACCAGACCATTGACGACCGCTATGCTTGAATGTAAAATCGCGGGTTAATTCAACTTGAGAACGGCTTTTTAGGGTTGAACGTTTTGGACGAAACAGTACATCTTTAAAACCCAGTTTCAAGTCTTGTTCGATACGCATTGGTCATTCCTTATCTTATCGAATTTTGCATCATGGCTTGTTGCTATTGGCAGATAGCAATCAGGTTCACCATGTTGCAGGCACAAAAAAACCGGAGCGTTGGCAGACGCTCCGGTTTTCAGCATTATAGGTAGAGAAAGTTTTTTAACAAGTCTAATAATATAAATTTTTTTGTGTTACCTTTACGAAGATAGCACCTAGACACCTGCCTGCTACCTTCGTAATTCTTCTCTTATTTGTTCTCAAGTTTCTGATTATTAATTAGAAACCTTCAAGCACGATTTTGCCCAATGCCTTTTGTGACTCCAACAGTTCATGTGCTTTTTTCAAATTATCTGCGCAAATCGTACCGCCCTGATGAGCAACTGTTGATTTTATGTCCCCGTTATCGACCATTTTTGCCACATTGTTGAGCAGGTGATGCTGTTCAATCATGTCTTCAGTGCCAAATAATGAGCGGGTATACATAAATTCCCAATGCAATGAAATGCTTTTGCGCTTGAGTTGCAAGATATCAAACGATGCTGGATCATCAATCAAGCCGAATTTACCTTGTGGTTTGATTGATTCGACAATCTCGCCAAGGTGATCATCCGAGTTGGTCAAGCCCACTACATAATCCACTTCACCAAGCCCTTTATCTGTCAGTTGTTTGCTCAGCGACTCGCGGTGGTTGATGACATGATCAGCGCCAAGCTCTTCAAGCCATGCTTGGGTTTCCGGGCGTGAAGCGGTACCGATAACTGTCAGGTTAGTGAGCTTCTTCGCCAATTGGACCATGATAGAGCCCACACCACCGGCTGCGCCGATGATCAAAAGTTTCTTATTACTTTCCTTTTCCACCTGCAGGCGGTCAAACAACAACTCCCAAGCAGTGATTGTAGTGAGTGGTAGGGCTGCTGCTTCAGCAAAACTCAGTTCCTCTGGCATGTGGCCGACAATTTTTTCATCGACTAACTGCAACTCGGCATTGGAGCCTGAACGGGTAAGGTCACCGGCATACCAAACTTTGTCACCTGGCTTGAATAAGGTGGCATCAGGGCCGACAGCTTTGACGATACCTGCGGCATCCCAGCCCAATACTTTATATTCGCCTTGTTCAGGCGCTGCACGCATACGTACCTTAGTGTCTACCGGATTCACCGAGATAGCTTTGACTTCAACCAAGATGTCAGTGCCAGTAGCAACAGGCTCTGGCAAGGTAATATCAACCAGTGATTGAGGTTCAGAAGTAGGTAGTGATTGCTGATAGCCGACCGCTTTCATGGTGTTCTCCTTTAGCTTCCCTTACACAAGGGTAGGTGCTGTATCAAATCTATGGTTGAAGTTTATTTGACAATGAAAATTTGAAAAACCAGTATTGGTTTAAATTACTTTCAAATAATTTTTGAAGATAGGGCTGTCGGTGAAAGCGCTAAACGATCTCAAGATTTTTATAGAAACGGCAAAGCAGCACAGTCTTTCTGCTGCAGCAAGAAATATGGATATTACTCCAGCAGCGGCCAGTGCAGCGCTGAAAAGGCTCGAAACAGAAGTGGGGGCGCTGCTCTTTATTCGCTCCACCCGAAACATCAGGCTCACCCAGCAAGGGGAACAGTTTCTCAATTACTGCGAACAAGCCGTTGGTTTGATGGCTGAGGCATGCAGTTCGATCTCAGAGGGACAGGCGGAATTTCAAGGTGTGATTAAACTCTCCATGCCTTCAGATTGCGGTCGAAATATATTACTGGGGTGGATCGATGAGTTTATGGAACTGCATCCAAAACTGGAAGTCAGGGTGCAGTTGAGTGATGGTTTGGCAGATATGTATACCCAGCCTGTCGACGTTGCACTGCGCTATGGTGAACCAAGTGACTCTTCATTGGTGGCTTTGCCGATAACTGGTGGCAATACCCGGGTTTTATGTGCCTCTCCTGACTATTTGGCCGAGCACGGCATCCCCGAGACTCCAGAGGATTTGGCTAGCCACAACTGTTTGTGTTTTGCCCTGGGGGAGAGCTTGTATAACCGCTGGCGTTTCTTCCATCATGGGCAAGAGGTGACACTGGTTGTGAAGGGGAATCGCTACGCCAATGACGGCGAGGCGGTAAGACGCTGGGCCCTTGCTGGTAAGGGGGTTGCCTACAAGTCTTTATTGGATGCTAAAGAAGACTTGCTTGCAGGGCGATTGCAGCAGATTGATATTGGCAGGGACCCAGAACTGGCTCCCTTGTATCTGGTGTGTGCAAGCCGAAGGGTCATTAACCCACAGATTCAGGCCTTGAAAGAGTTTTTGGCAGACAAGGCTGAAAAATATCTGTCAGCAACCTCACTGCCTGAACTTTCCAAGCTTACCCACAATATATGTTGATACCATTTGGAATACAGGATGGTTTTTAAGGTGCTGATTATATTGAGGTGTTGGCTTTATTTATCTAACTCTTAATTAATTCACCAATAGGAAGAAAGTGATTAAATGGCTATTTCCTTTCTCGATGGTAAGTAATATTTTACTTCTCAATTTACAACACAGTCGTTGAAGTTATGAGGTGGCGCTAAGTTATTGGTTCTGCCTGAGTGCTACTGTAAGTAGTAGGTATTCATGTCATTGACTCAATGAACCAACCGTAAGAGATAAGGCAATGAAAGGAAGCTATTACCAACGTATTACTATTATCCTGTTTTTACCATTGCTGTTAGCGGGCTGTATGAAGGAACCCTCCAGCCAAGCACTTGGTACTCTTGAGCGGGACAGGGTCACTTTTAGTGCGACTGCCAATGAAATTATTCGAGAGCTTCCCGTTAAAGAGGGCAGTACGGTACAGCAAGGGGATGTGCTGGTAAGGCTAGACAGTAAGAACCAACAGGCAATATTGGCTCATGCCATTGCCGAGCAATCTAAAGCAGAAGCTTATCTGCTTAGGCTAACCAATGGTGAAAGACCAGAAGATATTGCCGCAGCGCAAGCCAAAGTAGCAAGAGCACAGGCGCAACTCACAGAGGCTGACAAGAATTATCGCCGTAAGGCTGAGTTGGTCACACGGAGACTGATCAGCCAATCAGAACAAGACAGTGCACTTGCAGCAAGAGATTCAGCCAAAGCCGAATTAGACTCCGCCAACGAGGAGTTCAGCAAACTTACTGCAGGTTCAAGGCCGGAAGATATAGATCAAGCCAAAGCCCAATTGGCTGCCGCAAAAGCAGATGTGGATTTGGAGCAACAAAAGCTTGATGAACTGACTATTGTTGCCACCCGTGATGGCATTTTAGACAACCTGCCATATAACCTTGGTGAGCGGGTTCCTGTAAATGGTGTTGTTGCTGTTGTTCAGGCAAACCGTGTTCCCTATGCAAGAGTTTATGTACCAGCCAGTCATCGGGTCGATTTTGTTCCCGGTAGAAAAGTCCCTGTTCATGTCGATGGAGTAAAGCAACCTTTTGAAGGAACAGTTCGCTGGGTTTCGTCCGAGTCTGCATTTACCCCTTATTACGCCCTGACAGAAGATGAACGCTCCCGTCTGATGTACCTTGCCGAAGTCGACTTGCCTGATAGTGCGGCACAGCTGCCATCAGGTGTGCCAGCCCAAGTGGAATTGGCTGGAGAGTGATCATGAGCGAATATGCTATCCAAGCCCATAACGTAAAGAAAACATTTGGTGATTTTACTGCTATCGACAATATAAATCTCAATGTGCCCAAGGGCAGCATCTACGGTTTTTTGGGTCCCAACGGCTGTGGTAAATCGACCACCATCCGTGTACTGACGGGCTTATTGAGCCCAACCGAAGGTGATGTTTCTGTACTGGGTTTAACTATCCCTAAGGAATCAGAGAAGCTGAGGCTCAAAATAGGCTACATGACTCAGAAATTCTCCCTTTACGATGATTTGAGTGTGGAGGAAAACTTGGAGTTTATCGGCCAGATTTTCGGGATGGGGAAAAAGGCGTTAGCGCAAAGGATAAACGAACAGTTAATTACCTATGGTTTGGATCAGCGGCGAAAGCAGCGTGTTTCCGGTATGAGTGGCGGGCAAAAGCAGCGCTTGTCGTTAGCCGCAGCCACTATGCATAAACCTGAACTCCTATTTCTTGATGAACCGACATCGGCGGTGGATCCTGAAAACCGCAGAGAATTTTGGGAACAGCTTTTTGATCTTTCTGATCAGGGCACCACGATTTTGGTCACAACCCACTATATGGATGAGGCAGAGCGCTGTCACCGTTTGGCGATAATGGAAGCCGGTATGATCCGCGCCGATGGTGAACCTGAAACCTTGATGGAAGAGATGGGCGTTCACGTTGTCGAAATCAAGGCAGAGCGTTTACGAGAGCTGAAAGAGCAATTGTTGAAAAAATCTGAAGTCCGCTCGGCGGCGCAGCTTGGTATTCGTTTGAGGGTGCTAATTCGACAACACATCGATGATCCTATCAGCTGGTTGAAGGGGAGCTTCCCACAGTTAGCCAGTGCTGAAGTGAACATTGCTAGGCCTAGTTTGGAAGATGTCTTTGTGACAGTGACGGGGGAGGGTAGGCAATGAATGCACTCACCCGTATGAAAGCGGTGATGGTGAAAGAAATTCGCCAGTTATCACGTGACCGTATTACCTTTGGCATGGTGGTGATGATCCCGCTGATACAGTTGCTGTTGTTTGGCTATGCGATAAATACAGACGTCCGAAATATCCCGGTTGCTATCGTTGATCAGAGCAATAGCGTCGCAGGACGAATGATTATCGAGTCAGTTAAGGTTACTCAAGTTATTGAAGTGAAGAAGCAGTTTTCGTCACCTCAAGAAGCCGAATTGGCCATTCAGCAAGGGGAGGTGAGGGCAGCGCTAATATTGCCTAGTGATTTGACCCAGCGAGCAATGCAAGGCCGAGTGTTGGGCCAATGGATTGTCGATGGTTCGGATACCATGATCAGTGCAGCAATCCTCGGTTTGCAAACCATGCCACTGACTGATCTAGATATCGAAATTCGCCCTCCGATAGCAAAAACCTTTGAGGTGGCACTGTATTTCAACCCCACCCAACGCTCTGCAGTGAACATTATTCCTGGTCTTCTGGGGGTGATATTAACCATGACAATGATTTTGTTCACCAGTGCTGCGATAGTGAGGGAGCGTGAGCGTGGCAATCTCGAATTGCTGATCACCACACCGATCCACTCGTTTGAATTGATGGTGGCCAAGATAGTCCCTTATATTTTTGTCGGCTTGATTCAGGTATTTATCATTCTCGGATTGGGGCATTTCATCTTTGATGTGCCGATCAATGGTGCGATCAGCCAGATCTTGTTTGGGACCTTGTTGTTTATCTCAGCCAGTTTGACCTTGGGCTTGGTGATTTCGACGATCGCCTCAACCCAACTTCAAGCGATGCAAATGACCGTGTTCATACTGCTACCCTCGATTTTGCTTTCAGGCTTTATGTTTCCTTATGAGGCTATGCCTGTTGCAGCGCAGTGGATATCAGAAGTACTGCCGGCGACACACTTTATGCGTTTGATAAGGGGTATCGTGTTGCGCGGGGCTGATCTGGCCGGGTTATGGAAAGATACACTGTGGCTGGCAGGATTTACTGTTATCGGTCTGGTGGTGGCTTCTAAGCGGTTCAAGAAATCGTTGGATTGATTGTATTACCTGCTTGGTGTCCGGCGCGCATTAAAAAGGCCTCTTCAAAATGAAGAGGCCTTTTTGTACTACTGGATCCGCTTATTTAGCGAATTGCATCAAGGCTTGCTTGACGTCTTCTGATGCGAAGGAGTGCTTAACACTCATCTGGTAGATTTGGTAGTAATCTTCTTCACTCAGTTCGAACTGTTCCACTACCTTGCGAACTTCATCAGTCATCGTGGTGTTAGATACTGTTCGGTTGTCAGTGTTGATCGTCACTGGCACGCCATCTTTGTAGAATGCTTTGATTGGGTGCTGTGATAGCTCTGGGATCGCTTTGGTTTGGACATTGCTGCTTGGACAGGTTTCAAGTGCAACGTCTTCATCTTTCACTAGGTTGTACGCTTGTTGGTGATCTTTGATTGCAACACCGTGACCAATGCGCTCAGCACCTAGGATAGAAATAGCTTCATAGACATTTTGGCCGCTGCCTTGTTCGCCAGCGTGGATAGTGACTCTGTAGCCTTTGTCTTTTGCATCCTGGGCGAAAGAGGCATAGTCATGGCTGAAACCATCAAGCTCACTACCGGCAAGATCAAACGCCACCACACCTTTGTTCAGTAGGCTAACACCTGCGTCAATGACTTGCGGGATGGTATCAGAAGGCAGGAACTTCACCATCGAAAGGATGTAGTTACCTTTGATGTCATACAGTGCTTCCGCCTTTTTCATGCCTTTAACAGCGCTGGCAATGATTTCTTCATAGGTCAGGCCGTTTTGAATGTGTAGCTGAGGCGCAAAACGAACCTCTAGGTATTTCACATTTTCTTTGGCAGCGTCTTCAAACAGCTCAAACGAAATACGCTCTAGGCTATCTGCTGTCTGCATCACAGATACCGGCAGATCAAAGCGGCTGAGGTATTCTGGCAGGTCAGAGCAAGTTTCTGGGGCAACCATCAAAGCGTTGATTTCATCAACATCATAGCTAGGCAGCGTGATGTTCTGCTGTTTGGCCAGATCGATGACAGTCTGCGGTCTGACGCTGCCATCTAGGTGGCAATGAAGATCAATTTTCGGAAGATCGAAGTAATTCATTCGTGTTGTCCCAACGATGTATAATCCGGGAAAACGCAGTGTTTCCCAAATTGCGGTTGATTATTATGAGTATAGATAGCTAGCATTTTGCTTTCTAAGCTTATGAACTGTAGCTTATAGAATCGCTCGGGGACACTAGCACGACAATTGTCCGGGTGTGGCAAAAATAATTTTATATTTTGATAGGTTGGACACAGTTTACACAAAATGGATATGTCTGAAATTTTGAGCAAAGGGCCAGATAGGTTTCGCCAGTTAATTGCCAATGAGAACTTTCGGCGCATTACTTGTCATAAGGGCGACTATATCGTTAGGCAAGGACACGAAATTACCGAAGTCTATTGGTCTGCCGCCGCCCAATTTATGTTGTTGCATACAGCTCTTAATGGTAAGACGCTCAGCTTGGGTGACTACTTGCTGGAAGATAACTTCTTTGGCGAGATTGAGTTTTTCTCGGGAAATCGCTGTTCATTCGATGTGGTGGCAACAGCGACCACCGAGCTTGTTGTGATCCCAAAAGAGCGGTTTGCCGAAATCCTGCTTGAAGATGCGACGATTTCATTTTGGATGAATCACCGCATGGCCAATATGTACCAATCGTCAATGAACATTGCCATTGAACGTTCCTTGTACCCGCTGAAGTTTAATATCGTCAAAGATATCGTGGACAGGTGTACGACCGACACCCGTTCTTTGAATCATGATTATATGTATCAGGAAGCCCAGCGTTTCGGTTGTACAGATAGGGCCTATACCCGAATTATTCACGAGTTGATTAAAGATGGCTTGGTAAAGAAGGGAGAGGATAACTCGACAATTATTCCGGTCGACCTTGATGGATTGGTCGAATATCTGAATCAGTGCCAGCAATAAGTTATTTGAATAAGATAGTCGAACAAGCTAGTTGAACAATACAGTCAAACAAGACAGCCCGGCCTCTTGCCCTTTGATATGTGATAAAGAGCGAGAGCCGGGCTTTGTTGTATGGCGGATATGGTTCTGCTTGGTTTACAGAAAACGAAGTTTATTTCATGACTGATTTAATTGCGGCTTCGGCACAAATGACATCAAGGTGGCCGCCTGGTGCACCGCCAACTCCGATAGCTGCGACAACTTGGCCTTTGTACTCAACCGGAAGGCCACCGGCAAGGAATAGTAGGTTGTCGTCCATATCGCGCAGTGGGTCCATCAATGGCTTTTCGGCGACCAGTTTCATCAAGTTTGCCGTTGGTTGCTTCATACTAACTGCGGTGAAGGCTTTCTGACGAGAACTCTCCAATGTGTGCGGGCTTGCATTGTCGTAACGCAGTTGCGCTTGTACACGACCGGAAATATCAACCACAGTTGCAGACACGTTGTATCCGTCTTTTGCACATTGACCTACTGCTGCATTCGCCAGTTCGAAAGCTGCAGCTGATGATAGCTGGGTAATTGTCGTTACTTTTTCATCAGCTAAAACAGAGCTTGAGGCAGCGAGTAATGTTGCGGCTAGTACAATATTCAATTTCATGATCTTTCCTTAATCGGTTCAGTAAATCAGTAATGGTGTCAGGCGTTATCTTGCGAGATAGCTGTTGAGCTCTCGATGCCTGTGTTGTTGCGATGGAATAACTGTATCTAGCCAGAATTACTGCAACCTTGTTGGAACATTACATGTTTGTAATGAAGTGAAATGTTGTCATCATGTAATATCTAGACATGGAGTGGCGGTCAGCAGGATGCAAAATGAATATATTAGTGATTGAGGATGATAGTCATATCAGTGCTTTCCTTAAGCAGGGCTTTGAGGAGATGGGCTTCAATGTCAGTTGCATTGCTGATGGCAAGCAGGGTTACCAGCTGGTTACGCAAGACGATTTCGATTTAGTGATTTTGGATTTGATGCTACCCACCTGGGATGGCTTGGACGTGCTGCGTCGATTGCGGGGTGAAGGCTATCAAGTGCCCATTATTATCCTTAGCGCCCGCCATTTGGTTGAAGAGAAGGTGCAAGGATTGCAATCTGGGGCTGATGATTATCTGGTGAAGCCGTTTGCCTTTGCTGAATTGGCAGCACGATGCCAAACCTTGTTGCGGCGGCAGATGCCCACCAATAGCCAAAGTCAGTTGGTGTATAACGATCTCAAGCTCGATTTATTGACCCGTAAGCTTTTTCGTCGTGAAAAGGAAATCTCGCTCAAACAGCGTGAGTTCGATTTGCTGCAATTGCTGATGCAGCAACCGGAACGGGTATTTTCCAAAACCGTTATTTTAGAAAAAATTTGGGGCTATCAGTTTAACCCGCAAACCAATGTCGTTGATGTGTTGGTGTGTCGGTTAAGATCACAAGTCGATAAAGGGTTTGAGCAACCTTTGATCCATACCATCCGTGGGGTGGGCTATGTCCTTAAATATGAGAGCTGAGCAATCGACCCGTCTGGCACAAAAAATGTTGTTCGGGCGTTTTGTTGCCACAGTGATCTTATGCTTTGTGGCGATCCTGCTTGGAATTGGCCTAATGCAGGTGTACTCCCTTGATGGAGCAGACAAGAAATTGCTCAAGTCGATGGGCGCAGAATATCAGCGGATCTTAAAGTACGAATCGGATGATAAATTGATCCATGTGCTCGAAGGAAACCCCGAGCGCTTAATCGAAAATGCAATTACGGCTGTTTCTGTTAGCCAAAACACACAGGGCAAACCGCAATATATTGCAGGTACTAAGCAGGACAATATCGATATCCCCTTTGCATATTTCCAAGCGGATGACCGAGCCTGGTATCAATTGCTGCTTGAACCACATTACTTAACGCTAAAACTAAACGGCCAGCACCAGGATTTCTGGTTGGCTTTAAATGTTCATCCACGTTTGCATCTCCTGTTTATGCAATGGCTGATTATGGTGGGGGCGTTGGCACTTTTGTGTGCGGTTATTTCCTTGTTTGTTTGGCGGTTGCTGGCAACGACGCTTTCCCCTGTCCATCGCTTGGCGAAAACGTTGGATCAAGCGAGCGAATGGTCGGTTAGTACGCCACAAGAGGATGGCACTCATACGGCCACAACCCAGGATAAGGCCACAGCTCAGGATAATAACGGCAAAGGTGAAAGTGGCCTGGCAGTTCTGAACCAAAGCTTGGAACTGGTTCACGGGCGATTGGAAGCAACGATTACCAGCATGGACAATACCCTTGATGCAATAGCCCACGATCTGCGTACTCCACTGTCCCGCATTGCATTGACCACGGAAAATACATTGGGATCAAGCCAGCCTCCATCCAATGAACAACTTACCAATGCCTTATCTGATTGTGCTGAGTCGGCCCAGCAGGTGAGCGGCATGCTTAATACTTTAATGAAGATTAATGATGAAGCCGCCAGTAAGTCATCAGTAGCTTTTA
This sequence comes from Photobacterium rosenbergii, assembly GCF_003026455.1. Classification (GTDB taxonomy): domain Bacteria; phylum Pseudomonadota; class Gammaproteobacteria; order Enterobacterales; family Vibrionaceae; genus Photobacterium; species Photobacterium rosenbergii. The sequence goes on along the minus strand of NZ_PYMB01000001.1, from coordinate 1,016,058 downwards.
AAGCAGTAGATTTGAACCAATTGATGCTGAACGTTGCCTCTTGGTATGAAGAACTGGCTGAAGACAGAGCTATGAAAATTGATGTCTCGGGGCTGAAGCCCTGCGAGGTAAGCACAGAGCCAAACCGTTTGGTACAGGTTGTTGTTAACCTCATTGACAATAGCTTCAAGTACACCCCTACAGGCGGCACGATTTTTTTGACCTGCGGCCCTGCAGGGGAAGGCGCAATGCTGAGTGTAGGCGATAATGGGATCGGGATAGCACCGGAGCACCATGAGTTGATTTTCAAGCGGCTGTACCGGGTTGATCAAAGCCGAACCAAATCGGGGTATGGCTTGGGGTTGGCGATGGTGAAGGCAATGGTGACTTCTCTCAAGGCTAGGATCCGAGTGGATTCAGTATTGGGGCAAGGTGCGGTGTTCACCGTTGTTTTACCAAACGAAACTACAGTGATTGATGGTTAGCGATGAATTAAAAAGGATGGTTTACAAAAACCATCCTTGAGCATTATCTGGCATCTAGCTATTCATCGAGAGATTCGTCATCTCGGTGCCAGTTATCCAGCTCGCCGTTTTGACGTTTTTCTCTTATAGCTTCAATAAGCGCTCTTTCCTCGCGGGCAAAGTAATCATCTTCTACGGCTTTGCCTCTGGATCTGAGTTTGTCTGCTAAGTCCATATCCGCCTCCGTATAACTTGTTCTCGTTACAACTACTCATGACTACGGTGTATATGTTTGTTTAGATTGGTCAGTTAGGCCCGCTTGGAGCCAAAGAGTGTAAGCGGATATGAACCAAGAGTGGGATTGAAGCTTTAAACGGGTAGATAAAAGAAAGGCCGCTTATTGCTAAGCGGCCTTTGCGAATACTTTTATCAAATAAGCAATCATCAAACAAGCAATCGCTTATTCTTCACCGGAGAGCTATTTACTCTTTACCGAAGACGTTGTTTTCTTGCTCTTGTACGCGGATGAAAGTCGTACGCTTGGTCAACTCTTTCAGCTTCGCGGCACCCACATAAGTACAAGTAGAGCGTACGCCACCCATGATGTCCTGGATAGTGTTCTCAACCGGGCCACGGAATGGCAGAAGAACGGTTTTGCCTTCTGCTGCACGGTACTTAGCAACACCGCCAGAGTGCTTGTCCATCGCGCTTTGTGAAGACATGCCGTAGAACTTCATGAAAGTCTTGCCGTCTTGCTCGATGATTTCGCCGTTGCTCTCTTCGTGGCCAGCTAGCATACCGCCAAGCATGACGAAGTCAGCACCGCCACCGAAGGCTTTGGCAACATCACCCGCACAAGCACAGCCACCGTCACCGATGATACGGCCACCTAGGCCGTGGGCTGCGTCAGCACACTCGATGATAGCTGAAAGCTGAGGGTAACCAACACCGGTCTTAACGCGGGTAGTACATACAGAGCCAGGGCCGATACCAACTTTAACGATGTCAGCACCAGCAAGGATAAGCTCTTCAACCATGTCGCCCGTTACTACGTTACCGGCACTGATAACTTTGTTAGGGAACTCGGCACGAACTTTCTGTACGTATTGTACAAGGTGCTCAGAGTAGCCGTTGGCAATATCGATACAGATGAAGATAAGGTCGTCAGACAGCTCCATGATGTCTTTGGTCTTCTGGAAGTCAGCGTCAGAGGTACCAGTAGAAACCATTGCGTTGTTCAGCACGCTAGCGTCGTTGTTTTTAACGAACTCGGCCCAGTCAGCGACAGTGTAGTGCTTGTGAACAGCGGTCATTACGCCGTGCTTGGCAAGGGCAGCAGTCATTTCGAAGCTACCAACAGAGTCCATATTGGCAGCAATAATAGGTACACCAGACCATTGACGACCGCTATGCTTGAATGTAAAATCGCGGGTTAATTCAACTTGAGAACGGCTTTTTAGGGTTGAACGTTTTGGACGAAACAGTACATCTTTAAAACCCAGTTTCAAGTCTTGTTCGATACGCATTGGTCATTCCTTATCTTATCGAATTTTGCATCATGGCTTGTTGCTATTGGCAGATAGCAATCAGGTTCACCATGTTGCAGGCACAAAAAAACCGGAGCGTTGGCAGACGCTCCGGTTTTCAGCATTATAGGCAGAGAAAGTTTTTTAACAAGTCTAATAATATAAATTTTTTTGTGTTACCTTTAAAAAGATAGTATCCACGCTTTCTTCTCTACTCCGGCAGTTCTTGCTCAATTTTTCATCATCTTTTTTGTGTTTCGTACAGCATTTAGTCCTTGCTTACTGAATATGATGTTTGAGTTATAAAAAAGGCCCCTTCCGGAGCCTTAATCAATACTGATATTTGGTTTTAACTATCTTTATGCTTTAGCCAACGTCGCATCTTGCTCTTGATCGACTTCTGCTTTTTTCAGCATTACTCGGATCATGCGAGAGGCAAGCAGGGCAACTGCAACCATCACAACCGCAAGCATTGTCAGTAGGCTAAAATAGTCACCGTAAACGGTTTGTACGATTTCCTGGGTGATCTCCTGGCCTTTTTCCAGTGCGATAGAGGTTGAGAATACCGCGCCGACAATACCACTTAGGGCAATAGCCACCGAGAAAAGACTGACTGAGAAGTTCTCGATGTGTTTAGGGGCAACCGAAAGAATGAAAGCAACCACCAAGCTACCAACAATCACTTCTGCCAGAGCCTGGAAGAAGTGGATAGCCAAGAACACTTCTGGGCGGATGATGACATTTTCGCCGATGTTGTAGATCGCCATGGTCAAAATACCAAAGGCAATGGCGGTCAAGACGAAAGAGAAGCTCACTTTCGTTGCTGTAGAGAAATTAATATTACGCTTCTCTAGTGAAGAGAAACCCCACGATACCAAAGGACCGCCGACAATACACCATAGTGGGTTCATCGCCATCGAGGCTTCTGGAGCGATTGGGATAATCCCGAACAGATCGCCGCGCATGGTGTTGATGGTGACCATTGTCATTGAGGTCATCATCTGTCCGTAGTAAACAAAGAACGCGGTGGTCAATGCGGTAATGATCAAGATAGTCCCCATTTTCAAGGAGTCTGAGCGGTTAGCTTTTATCATCAACCAAATAAAGTAACTGATAGCGGCAGCACCAATCGCGTATACGATGTTTTTACCGATATCCATGTTGGAAAACATGAAGAAAACGAGGCCAATCATTGACGCTGAAATGGCAACAAACGCCAACCAGTTCTTCGCTCCTGCAGGCTTGTTGTCCATATCAGTAGCAACAGATAGCAGGGGCTTGCGCGAAACGAAAAGGATAATGAATGCTACCGCTGCCATTGCTGCTGAAAGGGCAAAACTGCCATGGAAGCCAAGGATCAACACCAGCATCGGGAAGAAGTATTGGCCTAGCAGGGCACCGACGTTGTTTACCGAGTAGTTAACTGGGTAGGCATTCTCGAAGTGTTCTTCTGATTGGAAGGTGCGCTTGTAAAGGCTTGGGTAAGAAGGTGACATTAGACCGCGGGAATAACTTGCAAGCGCAATACCAATCAAACTCATTGGTACATTCAGTGTTGATGCTCCCATCACAAGCAAGGCATAGCCAATGGCAAAACCGAAGTAACTGATGGTAAGTGAACGGTAAGCCCCGAGAAATTTATCAGCAATAAAACCGCCAGCAATGGCAAATAACGGGCCTATTGATGAGAAAGCACCCACGACCATCATGGTGTCGGCTTCACTGTAGTTTAGGTTTTCTAGGAAAAAGCGGGTGAGGATAACCATCACACCGTAAAAAGATAGGCCAAACATCATTTGGCAGACCATCATCGACTTATTGAGTCTATTCCACATAATACATCTCTATGTTTATGGCTTGGGTAAGCAGGTTACAGCTAGCTAAATGTAACCAAATGTAAATTGGTGGAGATGTTATCACTTCTTAACCTTGCGTACGCTGAATAATGTGCTTTTAGTGACCAAGTAAACATTAGATATATTTATCAATAAGGTTAATTATTTTTATGTTGACAGTTTTGTTAGCTAGGTAAAGTCACTGATATTGTTGGATTTGATATACTTATCAATAGTTTGTGGTTATATTGCTAGGTTCTGGTCGGAGCTGTTTTGTTATTATTAATAATAATGATTTAAGTTAATGTATTTATATTTCATCTATAACGCGGCTTGAGCAGATCGAAGGTAGGAGTACCTTTTGTGAGGATTTGGTGCAGGGGGTTTTTATCATAGCCCAAAGTAAGTGTTTATTTGCTGCATTGAATGGGCGCTGGTGGAATGGGCTAAATGATGAATGCCGTTAAATTAAATGCGTCGAAAATTGTACAGTTATGTCAAAATTGCCGGTTTTGATCGGTAATCACTTCCATTCTGCTGCAATCCTTGCATAATTCAATTGATAGGCTGGTTAAGTGGATTAATTGACTTTGTTTAGCAAAAGAAAAACAAAAAATACTTTCCCTTTGGATTTCTACGGCGAGGATGGGAGCTGGCGATTTATTATTCGCGCAGATCGGCCGTCAGAAATTGTGGATGCGATGTACTGGCGTGCTTATATCTCTTGCCACCGAAAAGAATTCGATCTGTTACACATCGCAACGGGGAAGTTTAACTACAAGTATAACTATTCCTCTCATGACTCGTCAGAGCTGCATTATGCATCGGGCAGTGACGCACTAAGGGTCAATATGATGGGGCCTATTGTTCCGATCTCTGCCATCTTAGAAAAGGTGAAGGAAAGAACGGACAAGGCGACGGCCTGACATCGACCAGAGAAAAACGTTAAAAAGGGCCTAATGGCCCTTTTTTACATTTGCTCGGCGGTTTTTGCTGGCTTTAGGTAGTAGCGATAGTAGCCAATGAAGTTACTGGAGAGGAATACTGCCTCTAGAAGCACGGCGGTAGGTGAACCAATAATGATGTTATGGGTGAGCCACAAGCTGGTCCCCATAATCATTAGCTGGCGAAGCCGTTTATCGTTGTTGCTAAAGGTCGCGACAGTTTGGATTAATGCTGCTACGCAGCTGATAATGCTCGCAAGCCCTGCATAGGTGAAGAAGGTGATGACCAGAGTGCTTATACAAAATAGCAGTGCCATCTTCTTGGAGCTGGTATATAGGCTTGTAAAGTAACGCAGTGCCGCGAGAGCCATCAAGCCCGCACCTGTCCACTGTTCCAATAGCGCAAAGTGGATACTTATCAGGATAACCGCGCAGATAAAGCATTTGATGATGTTTTTCTTTTCCTTGAACTGGAATGAAACAAGATCAAAGCAGACTGCAATACCCATTAAAATTTGTGATAGTAAAAACGCTGACATAGGTTATTCCGAGAGTTCCGTATTTGTTGCTGTCTTTTTCTTTTCGATTCGGGCCAGCCATACAAGTGGTAGTACAATCATGGCTGTGCCAAGTATCATGGCAATATCCGGTGTTTCTCCAAACCAGACCAAGCCAACCCCTACAGCGCCGAGCAGCCCACTGTATTCAGCACTGGCAATCTTATTGCTCTCTGCAGAGCGGTAGGCAATCACACAAATAGCGGCATAAATTAAGATGAAACTGCTCGAACCCGCTGCGGTTATCAGTGGTGTCCAATCCCAATCACGTCCTTCCCATATTGCCAACCCCAATGATGCAGGAATACCCGCAAGATTGGTCAACAATAAAGTCTGTGCCACCGTCTGGTGCTTGGGTAACTTGCGTATCAGTAAGTTATTGCTAGCAATCGTCAGTGCAACAACCAGCGCAGCAATAGCGGCCCAATCGATCTCCGTAGGCCGAATGATCACCACTACACCAACAAAGCCAAGTACACCGGCGGCAATAGAGTAGCGGGTGAGTTTCTCTTTGAAAAATACCAATGCGAGCGGTAGCATCATTAGCGGAGCCGCATAGAAGATGGCATTGGCTGTAGCCAATGGCATGGCATTAATAGCGAACACCATAAATATGGCCCCCAGCAACCAGATGTGGGCGCGCAGGGCATGCCATTTGAGTCCGTCGGTAAAGCTTTTTCTACTGACGCCATAACAGAAGGGCAATAATATCAATACTGCCGTCAATTGCCTGAAAAAGACAAATTGAAAAACAGCGGTATCTTCGCCCAAGGTTTTAATTAAGGCATCTGAAAAAACTGCAATAAGGTTGCCGACAATGAGTAAACCCATTGCCATTCCAACAGACATTGAAGGCATGACTAAGCTCCTGTCATTGACTGACACGTGTTCAGTGGTTGTACAAAAGGAAGTGGTGCGTTGTGATTCGGTAAGCTTAATCTATAAATAACCTTCATATATAATGATAAATATTCACTTAGTATGAGCTGAACTAATAATGAAGTTACCACCTCTACGTGCTGTTCAGTGTTTCGAATCTGTTGCCCGTTTAAATAGCTTTTCACATGCGGCAAGATCACTGAACGTAACACAAAGCGCTATTAGCCATCAGGTACGACTGCTGGAAGAATATTTGGGTGAAACCTTATTTGTTCGGCAGGGGAGGCGCCTGTCTTTAACCCCAATGGGTGAGAAATATTACGATGAGATCTCCCATTCATTGCAAAATATTGCACAGGCCAGCCAACAGATACGCGAGGGGGAGAGCGGGAAGATACGGCTCGCAATGTATAGTTCTCTTGCGGTGAAATGGTTGGTGCCAAGGCTGGAAAATTTACGACAGCAACACCCTGAAATTGATTTATCGCTGGCAATGTTTGCCGATGAGCCTGAATTTACTGATCAGGTAGCGGATTGTTTCATTACGGCTCATCCCCCTAAGAAAAACTATGTCAGTGATTTTCTGTATAAAGAATTGCTATACCCTTTCTGTAGTCAAAAGCTTTGGCAGCAGATCCAAGACAAGCCCCTGCCAGAAGCCCTGTGGGAGCACCCGCTGCTGTCGGTACATTCAATCTTTAAAGATGGCAATCAGGCGAAAGATTGGCTGACATGGTGCAGTCGTGGGGGATTTGAATTGCCTGAAAATGCAAAGATCAGCCATTTTAGCCATATGGTGCTTGCCGCCGAAGCGGTGAAGTATCATCAGGGCATTGCATTTTTGAATGATTATTTCCTCAATGATCACGACCACCAACAGAACCTCGTCCGTATACCAATGCATGAGTTGCCAACTGGCGATAATCTTTATTTTGTTTATAAACAGTCGCGAGCCAAGCAATTTGAAATCAAAACGCTTGGCCAATGGCTCAAGCAGCAATGCTTTGAGCATGACGGTGACAGTTTACGTCGATAAATAACCTTAATTGTATTAATGGAATTTACAGCTCGTACCACGTAGAATACCGCCCTTTTGCATTGGGTATTGGCAAAAGGGTAATGTCGAAATGAGTGACCAATTTGAGCTGTTAGCACCGGGCGGCGATTTAGAATCAATAAAAGCAGCAATTATTGCTGGCGCTGATGCTGTGTATTGCGGGCTGGATAACTTTAATGCGCGCAACCGGGCGACTAACCTTACCTTTGAAAACCTCAGTGGTGTGGTCCGGTTGGCCCATCAGCACCAATGCAAAATCTTCCTGACGCTTAATGTCATCATCCTTGAAAGCGAAGTACCTGCACTGGTTCGTTTGCTCAATAAACTGGTTAACACTGATATTGATGGGGTCATTGTTCAGGATATCGGCCTGTTTTCTATTTTGAAAACGCATTTCCCTACGTTGGATGTGCACGCTTCGACGCAGCTCAATACCCACAATGAAGGCCAGATCCTCTTTCTCAAGCAATTGACGGCTTCACGAATGAACCTGTCACGTGAACTGAATATCGATGAGATCAAACATCTGGCACAGTTTGGCCATCAGCACGATGTCCTAATGGAGGTCTTTGTCCATGGTTCATACTGTATTGGCTTCTCTGGCCTGTGTTATATCAGCTCGGTGAGAAATGGCAGTTCAGGCAACCGTGGCCGTTGCAGCCAGCCTTGCCGTGAACAGTACCAAACTACCGAGGTAGGTAGGGATTACCCACTGAACCTGAAAGATAACTCGGCGTATTCTGATATGGCGGCTCTCGCTGACGCGGGTGTGTATTCCTTGAAAGTTGAAGGGCGGATCAAGAAATCCCATTATGTCTATACGGTTGTGGATACTTGGCGCAAGCAAATTGACAGCTACTGCAGCAAAGGAGAAATGCTGACGGATACCAGCCGGCTTTATACGGTTTTTAACCGAGATTTCTCCAATGCGTTCTTGAAAGGCGATATCAATAAAAGCATGTTTATTGATAATCCTAGGGATCATGCCGCAACCCACTTCTCGAATATTTACAGCTGCACCAGCATGGATGATGTCAAAGCGGTCAAGAAAAAGCTCTATGACACTAAAACTGACATTATTCAGGAAGTAGAGCGGGTTACCGAGGATCTATGTGTTGAGAAACTGCCGCTTGATGTGAAGGTGATTGCGGTTGAAGGCCAGCCACTGAACGTCGAATTAAGAACAACTCAAGGTTTGGTTGAACTGAAGTCAGCATCAAGCTTGGTGGCTGCAGGGAAGTTTACCCTCGATGAGGAAGGGGTCACCAAGTGGGTCAACAGTTTTGCTAATGCGGATTATCAGGTCAATGAGGTTGATCTGAGTGCGCTAGGAAGTGGCTTGTATATTCCGTACAAAGAACAAACGGCAATCAAAGAGCAGGTAGCCGTTGTTCTCAATGGTAACAAACCGCTTATTGCACCGGTAGAGCTGGCAAAGCCACTGAAGGCTGCTAATACCGATGTTGGCCAAAACCCTCATCTGTATACACTGATTTCATCGCAAAGTGACTTATCTTTGTTGTCTGAGCCAGATACAACCGTTTACTACCAGTTGCCTGAAGCGTTGGCGAGTGACTTGCCGAAGTTGGTAGCCCTATTCAAGGAAAATGCACAATTGCTACCTTGGTTCCCGGCTATTTTAATCGGGGAGAACTATGAGGCGGCTGTGACCTTCCTAGAGCAGGTGAAACCAAGCCGTATTGTGACCAATAACAGTGGGGTGGGTTACGCTGCATACCAGTTGGGTATTGATTGGGTCGCTGGGCCGCAGATGAACATTATCAACTCATACAGCTTGGCTTGTTTGAAAGAAGAGTTTAACTGTGTTGGGGCGTTTGTCTCCAATGAGATCAACAAGAAGCAAATCAAGCCACTGGTTAAGCCTGACAATTTCGAGCTGTATTACAGTATTTACCATCCGATCACTTTGCTAACCAGTCGCCAATGCTTGTTCCACCAGACGGTAGGGTGCAAGAAAAAACGTTTTGATGACAAGTGTCTACGTAAGTGTGATAAGTCGGCTTCGATCCTGAGTCTCAAGCATGCTTCATATGTGGTAGATAAACAGCGCGGTGCCCACAACGCTTTATATAGCCAAGAGAATTACCTCAACGTGGATGTGCTCAATGATCACTCCGGCCTGTTTAACGGCTATATGGTGGATTTGCGTGATATTAAAACCCATACCCAGATTGCGTTGGAGAAACCTCAATTGCTTGAAGCTTTCCGGGAGCAGCTAAAAGGTGATGTAGCCCCAGCTGAAATTCATGCCAAGCTTGCTCCGACGACAATGGCCCAATACAAAAAAGGGTTGTAGGGAAACTATTCCCTCGCGCTAGCAAGCATAAAAAAGCCCGACGTTATAGCCATAACGTCGGGCTTTTTCTATTGGAACAAATTCAATAACACAAACTTGCTAATTAGGTTATCTTAGGCCTCAGCAGTGTCAGGCACGCCGTGCCATTGGTAATGGTTGTTCGGTTTCTTACTGACGATGCCTTCTTCCATGAAGCGGCTGAATATGTCGTCGACTTCATCACTGCTGGTTTTGAGGTATTTGGTCACAGCGCGTTTAGTGCAGTTGACCTGATTGGTACTCAAGGCATCGATAGCTTGTTCGTAGAGTGATTTTGGTTTCTCTGGCTCTTTAGGTACGACAGGCTCTTTTTCGACGGTCTCAGTATTTTCAGCGCTTGTATCATGCTGCTGGTTTGTAAGTAACTCTGGCTCTTTGACTTCGTTTTCGGCATAGGTATCAATGGTGATAGGGCCAACGCGTCGGAACTGGTTTCTGAAGCGAAGCTCTTCACCAATTAGGCCAACGAAAAATGCCGCAAAGAAATCGAGTAACACAGAGAGGAAAATCACCAAGCTGAGCTGGGCCGTCTCTGTCTGGATCTTCAATGATTGGGCCAAACTATCGATAAGGCCGATAACCGAGCCTTGGTTTACAACTGGCAAGCTATCACGCTCAGCGGCGAGTTTTAACTGCTGTTCGCGCAATTCATCATTTTCACGCTGGATACGAGCTACGCCTGTTGCGATACGCTCCATCTCAATGTATTTCTCAGCGGCAGAATTGTTGAGCTCAATTTGCCTTTCAATCGCAGCAATTTGCATGTCGTAGTTGTTGACCTTACTCTGCTGCACATTGACATGGCTCTGGGCTTGGTTGGTTGCACTATTGATGCCGCCGACCGAGCCGCCGATTGAAATGGCCGCAAGCACAGCATAAAAGGCAAAAGCTGAAGCGGCACCAGCATAGTTGCGTCTCGCCCGGCGTTCCCCAAATTCATACCAAGCAAAAAATTTCCCTAGCTCGAAGATGACGGCCAGGCCACCAAACAAGATCTGCATGATAGGATCTTCGTCGATGGACAGAAAAAGCAGCAACGAAAAAATGATAGATGCGAGAATGGAAGCACCGGTAAAGCTGTATACCGTCCCCATTGCAAAGGCCCCTTTGGGGTAACGGACTGGAATGTTGTTATCGTAAAGCATAATTGTTGATACATGTAACTGGCGCGTGCGCCGACGGTTACCTGCCGAAAAACGTACGGTTTGTCGTCAGGTTGAAAAAAGGTGGCCTAGGATAACGTAAAACCGGCCTCTATCCCTTATAAATTAAGGCCTTTACCGTTTTTACGTTGATTTTTTACACGCTGCTTTCATAACTGTAGAAAAGATGTGCATCATCCTTTGCGGGAATAGGGAAAAAGGATCTAACCGACAAGAAATAGAAAGAGTTGTTGCAAACATGTTACTCGCTGTATAGGTTAATAGTCGAACACGTGTTTAAATTGGGTGTTTACAGCAAGAGGTTGTCGTTTAGGTTTTACTTTTACATTTTTGATGCAAGGAACTGCACATGTCTAACTTACTTGAAGGTTTTCCCGTCATTACTGAAATCCCTGTTGCATGGGGGGAAATGGATGCATTAAACCATGTAAATAATGTGGTGTATTTCCGCTATTTTGAAACAGCCCGGCTAGATTATTTTGCAGATATTGGCCTGATGGAAGAGATGCAAGTGACGCAGACGGGTCCTGTGCTTAGTGAAACCTCAAGCCGATACCGTAGGCCTGTGACATACCCTGATAATCTATTGGTTGGAAGCCGGGTATCCGAGCTCGCTGAAGATAGCTTTGTCATGGAATATAAAATTGTCAGTAAACAGCAAGGGGCAGTGACAACTACAGGTACTGCGAAGGTGGTCATGTTCAACTTCAAACAGCAAAAGCGTGCGAGGTTGAGCCCGACATTGCTTGAAAAGATTGTCTCTATGCAGCCTGAGCTCGCTATTACAACTGATTGATTCTCCTCATAGTTAATACATCGAAAACGTCATAATCCACCTATAATTGAAATATGAGCATTGTTAAAACAAGGGGTAGGGAATGTTTATTGTCATCCAGCATGAGATTACGGATCCCGAATTGTTTTGGCAAAGGGCAAGTGGAGTGCTGACTCATCCGCCTTCAGGCATGCGGCTTCATACGACCATGGTGGTTGAGCGCCACAAATTGTGTCAGTGTATGTGGGAAGCAGAATCAATCGATGTTGTTCGCAATTACTTAGAGCCTGAACTGGGGGAGGCGAGCATCAATACCTATGGCTTGGTCGACCCTGATAGAGCCATTGGCTGAGGTAGAGATAAGATAATCGCTTTAGAGAAAAGTGGCGCAATGGTATTGCGCCACTTTTTGTATTACTTGGTGTAAGAGTCAGCGATGTTGTCGATACGCTGATTAGCACGCATTGCTTCTTGGTAAGCAGCATCAGATGCAGCGCGAGTATCGTTAACCGCACCTGCCATTTGATCTTGCTGGCTTTGTAGACCTGCTACTTGATCAGATAGCGCATCAACTTTATTTGTTAGTTGGCTTAGTTGCTCTGCTTCTTCGCTGCTTGAACAGCCCATAAGAGTTGCACTTAGAATTAGGCCAGCGACTAGAGTCATAGAACGTTTCATTGTTATTCTCCACAATTGGTTGATATTTACTACTGCTACAAACACTGAATTAGCATTACATAAAGTCATTCTATTTAACAATAAAATAGATAAAAAATGTGTCAGTAACTTCATCTTTTAGCTTTTTTGTCAAAATTTAATGCCTTTGTGTACGTTGTTTTTATGTTTTAAACAGTTTTATTTATGCTTTTCAGTATGGGGGCTATTAAAACAGAATTTATGAAAGCAATTGTTATGGGAAAATCAGCAACTGCTTGTTTTTTAGTAGCTAAAGTCAGAGGAAAGTAAAGACAAATGAAAATGTGATTTAAGTCACATCAATGGCTTGGTGTTATATTTTAAGGATAAGCAAAAGAAAAAATGGAGTGTGCTGACAAAGAAAGAGTGGGGGCTAATTACAATGTTGTCATTAAGGCTGCCGGCAGGATATAAATCTACTGGCAGCCCAAATTACTTATCGAGAACAACTCGCAGCTTATTTACCTGCAATACTGAGTTTGTTAAAGCGAATAAGTGGGGCAAAGAAGTTTTTACCGTGATCGTGAGTTAACGTATCACCAACCGCATCAATTTCTTTGATCATCTGGTAGAAGTTACCTGCCACTGTAATACCGCGTACAGGCTGAATACGTTTACCATCACGACACAAGAAACCACTGGCGCCAAATGAGAAGTCACCGCTTACTGCATCGGCACCGGAGTGAACGCCTTGAAGCTCGATCAGTTCTAGGTATTCGCCTCCTGTCAGTTCAGCTTCGCTACTTTGGCCTGTTGCGATAACGGTATGGCGAGCAGACACGCCTAGGCCGCCTTTCGCCGAACGAGAGCCGTTAGCCGTGTTGTCGATACCGAAGAAACTCGCGGTATGGCTGTTATGCAACAAGCTCTGTAACTGACCTTCACCAATCAAGATCGTATCGCAAGTCGCGAAACCTTCACTGTCAAAGGCCTTAATTGCCGAGCCGCCTTCGATATAGGCTACATCCGAAATAGTCAGCAATGGGCTAGCAACGGTCGCATGCAGTGAGTCACGCCACGGGTTAATGCCTTTCATTGCCGATTGACCCGAGAAACACATTCCAAACGCGCCAAATAGGCTGCTCAAGCAATTAAGGTCAAAGACTACGCTGTAGTTACCCGTGTTGACTGGCTCGCCATCCAGCAGCGCTTTTGCCATGTCATAGCCATGGTTGATGCAGTACTCAGGATCGAGTTCATCAAAACGGCGACCGGTAGACATGCCACCGTGCATAGCTTGCTTGCCGTCTTTTTCAAACAAGGTATAGGCATAACAATAAGTCGAACGTTCTTTGTGGTAGCAATGGGTGCCTAAGGTATTGGCAAGGATAACCTGGCTGTCAGATTCACCGAACCCATTATATGGCGCAGACGTCGCGTTGGGTTTCTCAACCACCCCTTTTTCCAAGGCAAGGGCAAGGGATATTTTGTCATCTACGGTTGCGTTGTCTGCTTGGTAGACCTCTGGATAATCAGTAACAAGTTGGCTGTTTGCACAGGCAATGGTCTGGTGAGGGTCTTTTTTGGTGTAGGTGGCATTGGCAAGGGCATGCTCAACCATCATATCCAAGCTGGCAGGCTCTAGTGATTCAGAGTAGCTGGTGGCTATATGCTCGTCTTTGACAATGCGTACGCCGATGACTTGGCCCGAGGTTACCTTGTACTCATCAAGTTCGCCGGCATTGGCTTTAAGAGAAAAGTTATTGCTACTGCTAGCAATCACATCCGCCTCGGCACCTGCAGCCTTAGCACGCTCAAGGACTTGATCAATCGCGCTTTGAAGTTGTTGTTGATCGGCCATTAGTTACCCCCTACAAGAATGTTGTCCACTTTCAGTGCTGGCTGGCCAACGGTGGTAGGCACCGAGCCGCTTACAGAGCCACACATTCCTGCGGCCAAGGCGAAATCACGCCCGATCATGGAGATCTCTTTAAGTACTTTCGGACCTGTACTGATCAAGGTTGCTGATTTGAGTGGCTTGGTAATCTGGCCATTTTCAACCAAATAAGCTTCCTGCACAGCAAAGTTGAATTCACCCGTTCCAGGCTGGACTGAACCACCGCCCATTTTCTTGGCGTAAATACCTTTCTCGACGCTGGCAATCATCTCATCCAAAGAACTGTCACCCGGCTCGATAAAGGTGTTCCGCATTCTTGAGGTCGGCGCATACTTGTAGGATTCACGGCGGCCTGAGCCAGTCGGGGCGAAGCCAGTTTTCAATGAGCCCATATGATCCACCATAAAGCTGGTTAGTTTACCGTCTTTGATCAGCTGGGTACGTTGGGTTTCCATCCCTTCGTCATCAATATTGATGGAGCCCCATTCGTTGGTCATGGTGCCGTCATCGACTGCACTAACCACCGGGTTGGCAATCATCTCACCCATCTTGTCGTGGAATACAGAAGCTTTTTTGGCAACTGATGTGGTTTCAAGCAAGTGACCACATGCTTCATGGAAGATAACACCACCAAAACCATTCCCGATAATGACCGGCATTTCACCTGATGGGCAGTTTTCGGCAAACAGCTTCACCATCGCTTGTTTAGCTACGGTGTGGCCAAGTTCTTTGGCATCTAGTTGGCTGTTGAATTCCCAGCCGGTTAGTGCGCCTGGTGCTTCGAAGCCGGTTGATTGCTCACTGCCATTTTGCGCGATAGCCGTTGCAGCAACACGGGTGTAGTGGCGTGTATCACCAATATGCAGACCCGTTGAGTTGAAAATCTCGACTTGTTGTTCACGTTGTAAGATACGGCCAATGAACTGGTTGATTTTCTCGTCTTCACCTCGCGCTGCGGCATCACACTGGCGCAAGAAGGCTATTTTAGCTTCAAGGTTTGGGTTCTGGCTCAACGGCTGCTGACAAGCATGTTTGCTTTGGTAGCGGCTAAGGTTTAATGCACCCGCGTTGGCGATTTGGTCGCGTTTGTCTTTGGCAGCAAGTAAGCTGGTGACGCGCTTTAACTCTTCTTCATCGGTGCTATTGGTGTAGCCGTAAAGCACCTTGTGGCCGAAGAATAGGCGGACACCAATACCGAAATCGATACCGGAGTTTACTTTGTCGATATCACCGGACAGCAGCTCGACAGAGCTGGATTGATGGTGTTCAACGAACAGTTCGGCAAAATCGGCGCCAAGGAAGAGGGCATGGTCGATCACTGCTTGCGCTGTTGCAGGGTTTAGCATAGATGCTCCTTGCGTGTTAGCAATCTCACGAAAAACGTTATGTAAACAAATTGTGAGCAGAATTGCCATTAATGGCTTGGATTTACGGGTTTTATAAGCGGCAAGTGCTCAAAAAGGGTGACTTTTCACCCAACACTTTAATCTTGGGTAATAAACTAAAATAAATCAAAAGCCTCAACGCCACAAGACAGCCACAATGATTTGAGGCCGGGGCGTATTTCATGTAAATTTCCCGTCAACATTTACGGAAAAATCACTCATTATGCGAATACCAACGAATGTCATCACGGGTTTCCTTGGAGTTGGAAAAACCACGACGATTCTCAACCTACTGAAGAATAAGCCTGCCGATGAAAAATGGGCTGTATTGGTCAATGAATTTGGTGAAATTGGTATTGATGGTGCCATTCTTACTGATTCCGGTGCAATGATCAAAGAAGTCCCGGGTGGCTGCATGTGCTGCACTGCTGGAGTTCCTACTTCTGTGGGGATCACAGCGCTACTTCGCCAGAACCCAGACCGATTGATTATCGAGCCGACTGGATTGGGCCATCCCCACAAAATTATCTCGGTCCTAACGTCGAACCAGTTCAAAGATTACATCGATTTGAAAGCTACAGTGGCTTTGGTTGACCCACGTAACCTCTCTGATAAAAAGTATACGGAAAACCAAAACTTCAACGATCAACTTGATGTGGCAGAGATTGTTATTGGCAACAAGCTTGATGAATGCGACGAGGTTGATGTTGGGATCTTCGAGCACTGGGTGGCGACGCAGCAACCGAAAAAACTGGCAAGTATGCTGGTTAAACAGGGAGAGTTTCCCCTAGCGTTGCTTGATACCGAAAGAGAGCAGCAAGAAGAGGCCGCTGCAATCGAAGCCCATCATCATGAACATGCTGAGATGGAGCCGCAATTTCAGCTGCCACCAAACCAAACGTTCATCCGCAAAGAAAACAAAGGACAGGGCTACTTTAGCTGTGGCTGGATTTTCGGCGCAGAGGTCACCTTTGATTTTGACCAGTTGTTTTCCATGTTTTGCAAATTGACCGCAGAGCGTGTGAAAGGGGTGATCAATACCAACAAAGGTTGCCATGCGTTCAATGTCAACAATGGTGTGGTATCGGTTAACCAGATGACACTGGAAGGCTTTGAAAGCCGTATCGAAGTTATCGATAGCCAACTTATGCCTTGGGATGAACTAGAGCAGATACTGTTGAGTATCTCAGATTTATAACCCTTCGTTAGAAGGCGAGTAGTCTAAAGTTGTCAGGAATGAACCGTAACTAATATGCTTGAGCGATTGGTCTATTATACCAGCCATGATGGCAGTAATACCCAGCTAGAGCAGGAGAATCAAAATGAATCAAGAAACAAAAACAATGGAAGTGCCTTTAGCTATCGCTGATCGAGTGCAGGCTTTGATTGATGGCCATATTGCCAAAGAGAAGTTCAATGCCGAGCGCCGGGAAGTGGTGAACAATTTCCTAGCGATGGATGGTCTGAGTTGTGAAATGGCGGTTTACAGCCTGCCTCAAGGCGAACTGCTTGATACCCTACGTTATGTGTACGAGCTTTCAGGTACCAACAGCAAGTTCATTAAGAATATCCTGACTATGGCTCGAGAGAATCCGAAGAAGGTACTTTCGGATGCCCAGCGTGCGTCTGCGAAAAGCATGCTGTTTAATCTGTTAAATGACCCGTCGGTTATCTCGGCGATGAAAGAGAGCGCTTAACACTTCCTTTGAGTTAAGCGAATAAAAACCGCCCATATCTGATATGGGCGGTTTTTTAATGCGCTTTAGTTGGTATCGTTACTGTGAACCTTCCCTCAAGAGGCTTTATCCATCACTGGATGGATGCTGGAGTCTTCCTTTGTGGAAGGCTTAGCCTCGCTGACATCTGTGAAGATTTCCGCAACCGCACTACGCTCCAATTCACCTTGTAAATTGCCGTCTTCGTCAACCACGGGTAGCGAGTAATCACATGACATGGTGTCGGGAAGGACCTCTTCAATCACGGAATCTGGTGAGATGACTGGCACTTCTTCATAGATATCATCTTGAAGATCCTGGCTAGCATCAGTTTTGGCCGCATCGAGCAAACTCTCTTTAGTCACCACGCCTTGATAACCTTCATCTGTCACGTTGTAGGCGTAGTCTTGCTTGATTCGCTTCATCTCAACCAATGCTTCTTCAATTGTCTTGGCCGTGATGCGGTAAGCTGGTGGCTGCATCACGGTTTCGACAGTAAGTGCACGGGCTCGGTTAACATCCTTGACGAATGCTTCAACGTACTCATCGGCAGGGTGAAGCAGGATTTGGTCCGGTGACCCCTGTTGCACCAGTTCGCCATCTTTTAGGATCGCGATTCTATCGCCTAACCGCAGTGCTTCATCCAAATCGTGGGTAATGAAGATAATGGTTTTATGTAGCTTTTCCTGAAGCTCGATGAGCTGGTCTTGCATCTCGCTACGGATTAATGGGTCTAGGGCTGAAAATGCCTCATCCATCAATAAGATTTCTGCATCAGTGCTTAACGCCCGAGCAAGACCGACGCGCTGCTGTTGACCACCGGAAAGCTGGGCTGGGTATTGATTTTCATACCCTTTAAGGCCAACGGTTTCCAGCCACTCTGTTGCTTTCGCTAGCCGCTCTGGTTTTTTGATACCTTGGATCTCAAGCCCATAGGCAACATTATCAACAACGGTACGGTGGGGGAGAAGGCCAAAACGCTGGAAAACCATCGACATTTTGTGCCGGCGAAAGTTAACCAGTTCATCGGTAGACAGTTGCATCACATCGATACCTTCAACCAAAATTTGTCCCAATGTCGGGTCTATCAAACGGTTGAAATGTCGGATCAAAGTGGATTTGCCCGAGCCGGAAAGGCCCATAATGACAAAGATCTCCCCTTTGTTGATTTTTAGGTTGATGTCTTTAAGGCCAACCGTATGGCCGGTGTCATTGAGCACCTTATCTTTGCTTTCGCCACTCTTGACCCTGTCAATGACCGATGTCGGCTTAGGCCCGAATATCTTGTAAAGACCGCTTACTTCAATCAATGGCTCAGTCATGGGTAAGATCTCCTAAATGGGCCTGAGTACGCTTGGCATAAGCCTGAGATGCACGATCAAACAAGATTGCTAGGGCAACAATGGCAAGGCCATTTAACAACCCCAGTGTAAAGTATTGATTGGTTATCGACTTAAGTACAGGTTGGCCCAATCCCTTAACACCAATCATCGAGGCAATGACCACCATAGATAATGCCATCATGATGGTTTGGTTGATGCCGGCCATAATCGTTGGCATGGCTAAAGGTAACTGGACGCCTAATAAGCGCTGTTTCTTGTTAGCCCCAAATGCGGTCGCAGCTTCTAATACTTCTTTATCGACTAGGCGGATCCCGAGGTTAGTCAGGCGGATCACCGGCGGGATGGCATAGATAACAACGGCAATTAGGCCTGGGATTTTACCGATACCCAGCAGCATCACGACAGGGATTAAGTAGACGAATGCTGGCATGGTCTGCATCACATCCAACAAAGGTGTCACTGTGGCTTGTACGCGGTTTGAGCGGGCCATCGCGATGCCGATAGGGATACCCATCAAAATGGCGAGCAGGGTGCAGACCGTAATGATGCTTAAGGTCCGCATAGTATCCTCCCACATGCCGAAATAACCAATCAGAATGAGGGAAACAAAGCAGCCTAGAGAAAGCTTCCAAGAGCGACTAGCCGCATAAATTAATGCGGTACAGACGCCCAGCACGATAACCCAAGGGGTGGAAATGAGAAGCTTTTCAAACCAGACCAAGAAAGAAAGTAGGGGATCGAAGAAAGATTCGATGAGGTCGCCGTACTCGCGAGAGAAGTCGCGATAGGCGCCATCCAGTGATTTACGGATTGCGCGGAGATCGGAACGATCCATCTCCGGAAATTCACTAAGCCAATTAGACTCTGACATGTTTAATTCCTTTTCTTACCAGAGCCCCGAGGGGCTCTGGCGTACTACAAGGTAATCCTATACCTGAAATTGTAGATGCGGCTTATAGTGCGTCCTGCACTTTTTTCGCGACATCTTGTGGCACCCATTGCTGCCAGATCTGTGGGTATTCTTCGAGGAAGTAGAACATCGCCTCTTCACCATCAGCTTGGTTATCTTCCATCCATGCCAGAATCTGGTTCATGTCGGCATTGGTGAAACCACGTTTGGTGAAGTATTCATAAGCTTCTGGCGCGTTGGAAGCAAACTTCTCAGTGGTAACGGTATGAACGGGTGATGGCGGGTACATAGTTGTCTTGGGTGATTCACATTCAGCGTTAGTGGTGCATTTGACGAACTCTTCTTCATCAATGCCACTGCCGAAGTCGACTTTGACCATGTTGTATTTACCCAAAACGGCTGTTGGCGCCCAGTAATAGCCAAACCAAGGTTCTTTCCTCTCATAGGCTTTAGCAATAGAGCCTGACAAACCGGCCGCAGAGCCTGGGTCTACAATGACAAAGCCGGAATCATCTAGCTTCATCGCTTTGAAGAGGTTGCCAGCACTGATTTGGCAGTTCCAACCCGCTGGACAGCTATAGAAGGCTGATTTATCAGGATCTTCTGGGTGTTCGAACAGTTTGGCATGTTTTTCGATACCTTCGATGGTTTTCATCTCTGGGTATTTCTCAACCAAGTAAGAAGGAACCCAAAATCCTTCTTCACCGCCGTCAACTAGCGCTTTGCCTGCATAGCGTAGGCGCTTTTCAGCCACGCCTTTATCGAGAGCGTCTTTTAAGCTGTTGCTCCAAAGCTCAGGGGCTACATCCGGCTGGCCTTTTTCTATCATGGAAGTGCCGGTTGGCATGGTGTCGCCAGGGATCAGTTCAGCGTCACATTCGTAGCCGTGCTCTAAGATAAAGCGGTCGATGTTTGCGATAAGGCTGGCAGAACTCCAGTTCATGTCAGCAATAGTGACTTTCCCACATTCGCTGGCATTGGCATTCATAGCCAGTGCGCTTATGGCAAGCAGTAATGGGGTTTTGTATTTCATATCGAGTATCCTTCCTCAAATTAGGGTTCACCCAAACAATTATTAGTGTTCGAATGAGTTGCTCAATAAGATTGTATATGAATTGTGAACGAATGTGACAAGATTTTGTTTTTTAATTCGTAAGTTAACGGAATTAGGCTCTATAACCGCAATTGTTCTCTCATCTTGCTGCGGTTAGTTTGTTTTGTTGGTTTTGATATGTTTCGTGCTCTAATGAATTTTTTGTTTCGGAAATATGTCCTTGAGCTTGCCGTACTAGGCCAAGCTTTGTGACGGAGCTCTAAGTGTCTGTTAAGTAATAGGAAAAAAGTAAAGAAATAGCTTTATGATGGGTGAGTAATTTATTGCACCTATAGAGCGAGTCAAGGATGACAATTTTTCCCCCACCACTAAAACGCGGTGACACCATAGGTTTTTTCTCCCCATCTTCTCCTGCAACGTGTTTTGCCCCGAAGCGATACGAGAGGGCAACAGCATTCTTGCAGCAAAAAGGGTTTAACCTGAAAGCGGGCAACCTGACGGGGAAGTCAGACTATTACCGTTCTGGCACTATCCAAGCGAGAGCCGAAGAGCTAAATACGTTGATCCGTGACCCAGACGTTCGCTGCATAATTTCCACAATCGGCGGCAGTAACAGTAATGCCTTGTTGCCTTACATTGATTACGACGCGTTACGGCAAGATCCAAAGATCATTATCGGTTATTCGGATGTCACGGCATTACTGTTGGGGATTTATGCCCAAACAGGCTTAGTGACCTTCTACGGCCCAGCACTCGTTGCGTCGTTCGGTGAGTTTCCTCCATTAGTTGATGAGACGTTTGATTCCTTCGAGGCTATGCTTTGCCAACAGCAAAGCCTTCCTTACAACTACGTAATGCCTGAACATTGGACGGATGTGAAAATTGACTGGGAAAGCCAGAGTGAAGCTAAACAGACTCAACGAAATGACTGGCAATTTAACGGTAAAGGGGGGATAAAAGGCCGAGTCGTGGGAGGCAACCTCAACACGATGACGGGGATATGGGGAAGCTCATATATGCCCGAAATTAGGCAAGGGGATATCTTGCTAATCGAAGATAGCCTGAAAGGGATAGAGACGGTAGAGCGCTCATTTAGCCATTTGAAGTTATCGGGTGTTTTCGACAAAGTCTCAGCCATTGTGCTTGGTAAGCATGAGCTGTTTGATGATAAAAGCACAGGCCGCCAACCTTTAGACGTGTTAATGGAAGTCCTCAATGGACAAGCTGTTCCAATTTTAAATGGCTTCGATTGCTGCCATACCCATCCTATGCTGGTCACTCCCATCGGAGTAAAAGGCGAAATAGACTTTGACCGGCAGGTGTTTAGTCTTACTTCGCCTTGGTTGAAATAACCCCGTGAAATATTGAGCTATCGATGTTATGTCTTTAGCTCATCTCTATCCCTAAATTCTTCCAAAGACTCTGGGTTTGCCAGCGCCCCAACGTTTTTTACTGGCTGATTGTGAACGATATTGCGAACGGCCAGTTCGACTAGTTTGCCTGATTTAGTTCGGGGAACATCCCTCACGGCAAGGATCACCTCGGGTACATGGCGGGGCGAGCAGTGCTCGCGGATTTTCTGTTTGATGGTGGCTTTTAATTCGTCTGTCAGTACTTCAGTTTCGACCAGTTGCACGAACAAGATCACCCGCACATCTGCGCCTTGGTTCTGGCCTATCACTAGCGAGTCTTTGATTTCCTTTAACCGGTTCACCTGCCGGTAGATTTCAGCGGTACCTATTCGTACTCCTCCGGGGTTAAGAACGGCATCAGAGCGGCCATAGAATATCATGCCACCGGTATTGGAAAGGCTGACGTAGTCACCATGGTGCCAAATACCGGCATAGGTCTGCCAGTATGCGTTGTGGTATTTACTGCCATCAGGATCGTTCCAGAACCCGATAGGCTGGTTGGGAAAGCTATTGAGGCAAACCAACTCACCATGTTGTTGATAAACAAAACGGCCAAGTTCATTGAATACTTGCACATCCATACCCAGCGCCAACCCTTGGCACTCACCTCGATAAACTGGGCCTAACGGGTTGCCGATGGCAAAACAGCCGCAAATATCGGTTCCCCCTGAAATACTGGCTAGCTGAATGTCGCTGTGAATAGCATCATAAACATAATCAAACTGCTCGGGTGCAAGTACAGAGCCTGTTGAACATAGGGTACGTAGTGAGGGTAACTTCGTTTTGTCTTTAGGCCGGTATCCTTGTTTCTCTAGGGCTTCGAGGTATTTGGCCGAGGTACCAAATAAGGTGACTCCTTCCTTTTCGGCCAGTTGCCATAGCACGTTACCGTCGGGGTAGAAGGGGGAGCCGTCATAGAGAATCAGTGTCGCACCAGAGGCAAGTGCCGATACCAGCCAGTTCCACATCATCCAGCCGCAAGTGGTGAAGTAGAAGACTTTGTCACCTGCTCGAATGTCCGTTTGTAACTGGTGCTCTTTTAGGTGGTTGAGTAGTGTACCGCCAACGCTATGGACAATACATTTGGGGTTGCCCGTCGTGCCCGATGAATAAAGAATATACAGCGGGTGATTGAAGGGAACGGGGGTAAAACCAAGCTCACTGGGCACAGTGCTCTCGAGGATGTCACTCCAATAGTGATGATGAATGCTATCGGGGATGGCGGATTTACTCGGTTCAGCAGCTATAGACACAGAAGCTGGTATTTCGACTAGGAGCTCAAGTTCTGGGATGTTTTGACTTACCGCCACGACCTTATCGCGGTAAGAAATAGGCTTGCCGTTATACTGGTAACCTTGGGCGAACAACATCACTTTCGGTTTGGTTTGGCCAAAGCGTTCGATAACACTTTCGGCGCCAAAATCCGGTGAGGTTGAAGTCCATATCGCACCAAGGGAAGCAGTGGCTAGCATAGCGACGACAGCCTGAGGGATATTGGGTAGGTAACCAGCGACAACGTCACCTTTTTTGACGCCATGGTTATGGAGAAAGCTCGCGACTTGGGAGGTTTGCCGGTAAAGCTGTTGCCAACTTATGTGCTGTCGCTGATTTGGGTCGCCTTCGCAGTGAAAAATGATGGCATCAGCCGCAGCTCGAGTTCGCCAGTTTCGCAGCAAGTTCTCGGCGTAATTGAGCTTGGCATGCGGGAACCATTGGGTATCTTTTGCAGGTGTGCGGCTATCAGCAGGACAAAATGTTACGGGGGGCTTTTTCGCGCCTTCTACTTGGCAGAAATCCCATACCATGCTCCAAAACTCTTCACTATGGTTGACGCTCCAATGATGAAGTTGGTTGTAGTCATGATAGAGGGTGTTTTTTTTCTCACTCAACTTGACCATGAACTGATACAGCTTGCTATCGTGGATGCGATCTTTTTCTGGCATCCACAGCAATTTTGGCTGCTCGGGTTGTTGATAGTCCATACCGGAAGGTGCTGAGTTTACTGTTGATTTATCGGTCACAGTGCTCTCCTTATTGACTATCTGGGTGAGCTTGCTGGAAGGCAGGGAGTGCTAAGCATTTCTGTTCGATTTCAAGTAATCTCGGGTAATGCTTGGTTTCAAAGCCAAAGCGCTTAGCATTGTAAAGCTGGGGAATTAAGCAGATATCAGCTAGGGAAGGGGTATCGGTACAAGTAAACTGTGTTTTGTAGCGGCTTGATAGACTCTCTAGACTGAGTAAGCCTTGTTTTAGCCAGTGGTGATACCAAACCATCTTCTCATTTTGGTTAACGCCTAACTCACTATTTAAATAGTTGAGCACTCTTAGATTATTCAGGGGATGGATATCGCAGGCTACGATCAGGGCAATTTCCCGGCATTGTGCCTTATGCCAAGGATCGCTAGGCAATAATGCGGGCTCAGGGTAACACTCATCGAGATATTCGATAATGGCTAAAGACTGGCCCAATACCGCAGTGTCTTCTGCACCACTATCTGTAGTCTCCCCACGAGCAAAGCCGGGTACTAATTGGTTTGGATTGAGCGCCGAATAGGCGGCGCTGTTTTGTTCTTTATCCAGTAATGAGATAGCCACTTGCTCGTAGCTAAGGCCCTTTAGGTTCAGCGCAATTCGCACCCGGTACGATGCCGAGGAGCGATAGTAATCATACAGTTTCACGTTGTTATATCCCTAAGCATTTATGTTCGTGCCGCCTCTTACCCACCACGTTCTAATTATTGATGATGGTGTGGGTTATGGTGGTTTAAATCTTCATCATGGTAGCGATGTTGGTACTTAACCACGGTCTGTTCGATGGCACCGAAAATAGACTCTCCGTTGTTATCGAACATTTCAATCTTGACCGTATCGCCAAATTTCATAAATGGTGTTTCCGGGTTCCCATACTCCAAGGTTTCCAGCATCCTTCTTTCCGCCAAGCAACAAGAACCGCTGCTGCGATCCTTATTGGATACAGTACCCGAGCCTATAATTGTGCCAGCGCCGATGGCTCGGCTTTTAGCGACATGTTGGACAAGTTCAGCAAAGTTAAATGTCATGTCTGTGCCAGCATGGGGCTGTCCGAATAACTCCCCATTGAGGTGGACAGTAAGGCGATGGTGGAGTTTGTAGTCATGCCAACTGTCACCCAGTTCATCCGGTGTAACCGCGACGGGCGAGAAGGCCGAAGAAGGTTTGGATTGGAAGAAGCCAAAGCCTTTGGCGAGTTCACTTGGGATCAAGTTACGCAGTGAGACATCATTAACTAGCATAAGTAGCTTAATATGACCATGGACTTCTTCTGTACGGATACCCATATCGACATCATCGGTAATGATGGCAATTTCACCTTCAAAATCGATCCCCCATTGCTCATCTGCAACTTTGATCTCTTCTGTGGGGGCGAGGAAGCCATCTGACATCCCTTGGTACATTAAGGGATCGGTCCAGAAACTTTCTGGCATCTCTGCGCCTCTGGCTTTGCGTACCAACTCAACATGGTTGACGTAAGCACTACCATCAGCCCATTGATAGGCGCGTGGCAGAGGCGAGCTGCATAATGCTGGATTAAAAGGGAAGACATGCTGGGCCATACCGTCGTTGAGGTTGCGGTATAAGTGCTGCAAGTCAGCTTCGACTTGCTCCCAGTTATCTAGGGCAAATTGCAGTGTCGGGGCAATATCATGGGCGTGAACAGCCTGCTTCAGATCGCGGGAAACCACGATGAGTTGGCCGTCACGGCCATGGTTAAGTGATGCAAGTTTCACATTCGTCTCCTTAATGGCTTATTCGGCACGATCTCATTGATTCTGTATTGGATGAGATCTACTAAGTGGGTTACTCAGCGTTACTGCCCTTCCTTTATTCCTTTCCACGAAAACACATAATCTTTGTTTTCGGCTCCCTCGGGCAACGGGGCGACCTCCAGCGGCCAGCGGGCATCAATCATAACGGCGACTTCATCCGTTTCTTTCTTCGGTGCAGTCATGCTCGCTGCCAATGCTTTTGGGTGGGGGCCGTGGGAGAAACCACAGGGGTGATGAGTGATCATGCCGGCGTCGATATTGTCGCGGCTGAAAAAGTTCCCCCGGTGGTAGAAAAGCACTTCATCAAAATCATCATTGTTATGGTAGAAGGGGACTTTTAACGCATTAGGATCACTTTCTATGGGCCGAGGCACAAAGGTACAAATTACAAAGCCATCAGCGACAAAGGTAGTATGTGCTGATGGGGGAAGATGGTAGCGGTGACTCATCAAGGGCCTGATGTCTCGCCAGTTGAGCTTGAATGCTGTTAGGTTGCCTTTCCACCCTTGTGCGTCCAGTGGGTTGTAAGGGTAAGTGATAGTGTTGAGTTGATTACGGGCTTTAAGCTGCACTTTCCAATGCTGATGCTCACATTGTTGCTCGAGGAACCGATCATTGATTCGTGCGTATTCCAATACTGCCGGATCATAGACCGCATGCTGGCCGACTATGCCACGTTCTGCCATTTGGTAGGCACTATTAGACGCCTCAATCAACAGCATAGAGACGGGCTCTTTAGGCTCAATTCGCCAGCTGGTTGCTCTTGGCAAGACAATGTAATCACCATCGCGGAACGTCATATGACCGTAATCACAGAACAAGTCTCCACTTCCTTGGTGGAAAAATAACACCTCATCACCGTCACCATTCCGGGCGAGATCTTCCATCGCTCTGTCGCAATGCCACACCCTCATTTTGAGGTTGTTGTTAAACAAAATCAGTGAAGCATCCCAAGGAGATAGCCCTTCTGAAGGCATTTTGTTGGTGTCTATTGCTTTGGGGCGTAGTGGGCCATCCCAATCAATCCACCCAGTAGGCGGATGACTATGGTACATGTGGCTGGCAGGGCCAAAGAAACCTTCTCTGCCACATTCACGCTCGAATGTGCCTTCGGGTAAGTCACAGTGTGCTTGCCGAGAAGCCTCTCCTTCGGTGATAGGAAATTGAAACCATTGCCGCATTGCATATCCCTCGTAATGACAGTCATTCCAGATTGACTCTGTTAATAAAATGTTAGCTCAATGACTTAACTCTGGCGTACTCAGGTGGGCAAGGCAATTAATGACATGAATTCAGCCTCGGAATAGCTGTCCTTGATGATTTACAACAATTGCTTGGAAATCCACTGTTTATTGTGAATTTCCAACGCGTTGAAGTTAAAGTGTTGGCGATGGGGGTGTGCTACATGAAAACATGCAGGGTGTAAAATAAATGTTACATTTCGGGGAGGTTTCATTGCTGAGAACACCTTTTAGTGTCTCCGTTACCCGACCTAATCTAAAGGAAACGAACATAAATTAGCGGATTGCTTAGAAGCCAGGGTGAGGCAGTAACATAGATGAAGGTCAATTATGGGTAGCGGAACGAAATATATTTCTAAAAAACCAGACCAAGACGGGGTTGTTCATTGGGACAGCATGGAAAGCCTTGTTTGGCACGATTTGGTTGAGCGTCAACTCGCTTGCATTGAAGGGCGCGCCTGCCAAGCCTACATTGATGGGCTGGAATTATTAGATTTACCTCAGGATCGCCCACCGCAGCTGGCTGATATCAACTCAGTTTTAAAGGCATCGACGGGGTGGGAATGTGTTGCTGTTCCTGCTTTGATCAATTTTGACCGCTTTTTTGCTTTGCTAGCCAACCAACAGTTCCCCGTCGCGACGTTCTTACGCCGCAGGGAAGAATTTGACTATTTGCAAGAACCTGATTTTTTCCACGAGATTTTTGGCCACTGTGCCATGCTGACCAATCCTGCTTTTGCCGCTTTTACCCATACTTACGGAAAATTGGGAGCTAAAGCCAATTCTGCGCAAAGAGTATATTTAGCAAGACTATACTGGTTTACAGTTGAATTTGGGCTTTTGCAGCAAGTTGAGGGATTACGGATATATGGTGGCGGGATTTTATCTTCACCCGGTGAGACACAATATGCCCTGACGGGAAAAATGGATAGAGGCTCTTCAACAGAGAGTAAAACGAATAAATCGAGGCCGCTTTATAAGCCATTTGATCCGGTTGATATCATGCGTACACCTTATCGTATCGATATTATGCAACCGCTCTATTTCATTCTTGACGATATTAACCAGCTCTACGATTTGGCCCATCAAGACATTATGTCAATGGTCGTCAAAGCACAGCAACAGGGGTTACATCCGCCTTTGTTCGAAACAAAAATCAAGGACGTGGGATAAGGGGAACTGATGACAGAACTACATCAACTAAAATGTGAAGCATGCCATTCAGGCGCACCTAAAGTGACAGAGAACGAAAAAATAGCATTACTGGCTACGCTACCAGATTGGCAGGCGATTGAAGTGGATGGTGTTGAACAGTTGGAGCGCCTGTATACCTTCAAGAACTTCAAGCTCGCGTGGGCGTTTACTGACAAAGTCGCCGCGCTGGCTGAAGAAGAGTGTCACCACCCTGAAATCACACTAGAGTGGGGCAAGGTTAAGGTGCGCTGGTGGAGTCATGCGGCAAAAGGGCTACATAAGAATGACTTTATTTGTGCCGCCAAAACGGATCAGCTGTTGTCGTCCGAATAGCCTTTTCCGGCTCTTATTTCAGAGAAGCACTCGATTTAATCGGGTGCTTTTTCTGTTATGTGCTAATAACTTAAATATGTTCTAAGTAGAAAATTGAAGTATTATACCGCTCACATTATGGATGGCCCTGCTAGTTTGCAAGGTAGATTGAGGTACAAATGGGTGAACCACAACAACGACAAGCGCTAGTCGGCTGTGAAGAGTGTGGGTTGGTGGTAGCGTTGCCAGAGCTCAAAGATGATGAGAAGTCAGTTTGTCCTAGGTGCCACCACACATTGGTTAAACGCATCGCTCAGCCATTTCAGAGGCCACTTTCTTACGGCTTGGCAAGCCTTGTCATGCTGGTGGCTAGTGTCAGCTTCCCTTTTATGTCTTTTAGTGTGCAGGGCATAAGCCAAGAAATTACCCTGATGCATTCAGCGGAAATGCTCAGCGTATTCCAAAATAGCTTATTGGCATTATTGCTTCTTCTTACCGTCATTGTGCTTCCTGCATGTTATCTGCTCTCGTTGTTGTATTTGTATTTCCGTGCCGGGCAGCGAATAAGAAGGCCAGAGAAAAAACCAATTGCGTTCTGGGAAAAGCGTTTGTGTCGCTTGATGATCCGTATCGAGCCATGGCTAATGGTTGATGTATTCCTTATCGGGGTGCTGGTTAGCCTAATCAAAATTGCGTCGTTGGCGGATATCGGATTGGGGATTTCATTCTGGGCATTCTGCCTATATACCATGCTGGTGGTGAAGTGTGTTTCTATGGCTGACCGGACATGGTTGTGGCTGCAATTTCTCCCTCTAAAACCTCAGGAAGGCGTAAAAGCGGGCGATTGCCATAACAGCCAAAATCATATTAGTTGCCATGTTTGCTCACAATTAAACCCGGTAACCGACGAAAAACATGGGCGTTGTATTCGGTGTCATGGCCGGTTACATCCTTATGAGCCTCAGCAAATGCTGCAACGTTCATGGGCATTGCTCATTGCCGCCGCAATCTTTTTTATTCCTGCCAATCTTTACCCCATGATGTATACCGTGAGTTTGGGAAAGGCTGAAGGTTCTACCATACTTGGTGGGGTGGTGCTGTTGTGGCAGTTGAAATCGTATCCCATTGCAGCCGTTATTTTTTTGGCAAGTGTCGTTATCCCACTGGCTAAAATTATAGCGCTGTCTTGGTTATATATAGTCGCGGGGAAAGGCGGTAACCCTGATGAAAAGAAGGCAGTTCAGAAGCTGAAGATATACCGTATTACCGAATTAATCGGTCGGTGGTCGATGATTGATATCTTCGTGGTAGCCATCTTAGTAGCATTGGTTCAACTTCAGAACCTGATGGCAATCTATCCAGGCCCTGCAGCATTATCTTTTGCCTGTGTTGTACTGCTAACCATGATATCGGCAATGACTTTTGATCCACGCGTTTTTTGGCCAAAGGACTCGGCATTTGTCTCATCTGCAGGCTATGTAAACAATAATAAAGAGAAAAACAGTTATGAGTGAATCCTCACCCCCACAGGCAAAGAAAGAAGCCATAAAGCAAATCTCATCCATTTGGCTGGTGCCTGTCATTGCTGTCGGCATCGGTATCTGGATGTTGTTCCAGTTTATTACCAGCCAAGGCCCGGAGATTACCCTGAAAATTGATACCGCAGAGGGCATTGAGGTCGGCAAGACAGAGATTAAAGCGCTGAATGTTAAGGTCGGGGTTGTAACCGGGGTTACCTTGAACGAGGACTACAGTGCCATTGAAGTGACGGCTCAAATGGATAAAGATGCAGCCCGGATGCTCAAAGATGACACCTTGTTCTGGGTTGTGAAGCCGCGTATTGGAAAATCTGGGGTATCAGGCTTGGATACCTTGTTATCTGGGGCCTATATTCAGCTGCAACCGGGTAAAAGTGACAAAGAGCAACGTACCTTTGAAGTGCTGGATATTCCACCTGTCGCACCACCTGATGCAAAAGGGCTTCGGTTAATTCTAACCCACAACGAAGCGGGTAAATTGGGCGTTGGTGATCCTGTGCTTTATGAAGGCTTTACTGTCGGCCGTGTTGAGAATGTCACGTTTGATACAGAAACGAAGAAAGCCCACTACCAGCTATTTATCTTCGAGCCTTACAACAGCCTTATTCGTAAAAGTACCCGTTTTTGGTTGACGTCTGGCGTCGATCTTCAGATGTCTGCAGAAGGTTTTAACTTAAAGATTGGCTCTATTGAGTCATTGATCACCGGTGGGGTAAGTTTCCGTGTACCGAAAGGGCGTGAACCCGGTGAACTCATCACAAAAGAGAAGTCCAAATTCCGCTTATATAACAATATCAAGCAGGTACGGGAGCGTTTCTTCGAGGACTACCTTGAATACGTCATGTTGTTTGATGAGTCGGTTCGTGGTTTGAAACCGGGAGCCCCGGTTGAGTACCGTGGTATTCAAATTGGTACCGTGCGCAAAGTACCACTGGATATTATGGCCAGTGAGAAAAACTTCTCTAACCGTGAAATTCCTGTTCTGGTGCGTATCGAACTGGATAGGGTGATCGCCCATGTCCGTTACGATAACTTGGATATGCTAAAGGCCAGCCTTGAAGAAGAGTTTAAATACGGGCTACGGGGCTCGCTCAAAACAGCTAATTTGCTTACCGGTGCATTGTTAGTGGATGTGGGTGTATTTGAAGAAGAGGATAGCTATAAGCATCAAAACTACGGCGAATATGATGTATTCCCAACCAAGGCAGGAGGCTTTGCCCAGATCCAGAAAGAGATCTCATCAGTGCTGAAGAAGATCAACAACTTACCTGTAGAAGACACATTACTGACTCTCAACAAAACGTTGGAGAGCTCCCAGCGAACACTACAGGCCTCAGAGAAAGTTGCCAAGGAGCTGAAAAGTTTGCTGGCCCAGAAAGATACCCAAGCGATCCCTGGGGAAATCCGTCAAAGCCTGCAGCAAATTCAAGACACCCTCAATGGTTATAGCCCTGACGGTGCGCCTTACCAGAGTTTGGAGCAGGCACTGGTACAGTTTGAACAGGTCATGGCTGAACTGCAGCCGGTATTGCGCCAGATAAATGAAAAACCAAACTCGTTGATCTTCAGCGGAGAAAAAGCTGCTGATCCCATCCCAGTAGGAGGACGTCAATAATGTTAAAGGGAAGCTTGATGGCGTTAGTCCTGCTTGCTGTGGCAGGGTGCAGCTCGACCGAGCCTGTAACCAGAACGTATTTGCTGCCGGATCAAAGCAATGACTTGACTATGGCTTTTGCCAACAAACACCAGCCTGTGGTTATCGTTCGCCCAGTAGAGGTTGCCGAGCATTTAGCCGGTACAGGGTTGGTGTACCAAACCAGTGAAACTGAAGTGGTACAGGCGCAGCAGAACTTGTGGGCAGAGAGCCTTTCCCGCCAGTTAACTCGGATTATCACCCAAGATTTACGCCAGAAGCAGTCGAGGTATTGGTTTGATGAGCTGACCCCGGTGGTAAACAGCAGCGGATTGCCAAAGTTGCAGGTGAAATTCACCCAGTTCAACGGGCACTATAGCGGACTGGCACGATTGAGTGGGCAGTGGCTGTTAATTGGCGAGCAGGGTGAGGCTTTGGCAAGACAACCGTTTTTCATCCAGGTCCCTCTGGAGCAAGATGGCTATGATGCGCAGGTAAAGGCCCTTGCTGAAGGCGTTACTCGATTGACCAACCAGATTAGTCAGAGTATGAGTAGTTTAACCTTGTAACTGCTGTTTAAACCAAGCCTATCAGAATAAGAAAGAGCCCTCATTGTGAAGTGAGGGCTCTTTTGATTGGTTTAACGCTGGCTGTGCCGATAGTAACCGTTGATCCAACATTCAGGTAATTCTTCACCTGAAGGAAACGCCAAATGCTGTTTTTCGATGTTTACAGGATCGGCAAGATCTTCACCAGACTGATACTGCACTGTTACTTCAGAGGAGAACGGGTTGACCAGAGAAGACATGTCGATGACGTCAACTAAATCACCGGTGCGTGACTCTTTTAGAAACATCACAAATCTCCAAAATATATTGAATTAATGACGAGAACTCATCATCGGTGCCATTATGTTTTGGTATAAGTATGGCTGATTTTACGCGCTTTGCAGAGCAGGAGAGCTATGAGTAAATTTTATTGGGGCGTTGATCTGGGCGGAACGAAGATTGAGTGTGCGGTTATGCAATATGCAGATGATCGCTGCGTGCTACGCAAACGCCTGCCAACCGAGGGCGAGCAAGGCTACCAGCATGTTCTTGGCCAGATAAAGAAGCTGATTGATTTATGTGTCGAGGAGGTAGGTGAATCTCCCCAGTCTGTCGGGTTCGGAACACCGGGCACTCTAGACCCAGCGACAGGCACGATGAAAAACTGCAATTCGACTCACCTTAATGGGCAGCCTTTAGATAAAGACCTTCAATCCTTATTGGGTTGCACGGTTAAGTTAGCCAACGATGCGAATTGCTTTGCGTTAGCTGAAGCGGCATTGGGCGTGGCTAAGCAAGTCAAACCGGATGCGGAAGTGGTTTTTGGCATCATCATGGGGACTGGTGTCGGTAGTGGTATTGTCGTCAATGGTAAAGTACTGAACGGTTGTCACGGTATTGCCGGTGAGTGGGGACACAATGTACTTGAAGCTGATGGTGCAGCTTGTTATTGCGGTAAACACGGTTGTGTGGAAACCGTGTTGTCCGGCAAAGGGTTGGAGCGGTATTACTCTGAGCAAAGTGGCAGCAGCTTGAGCTTACCTGAAATTGTTTCATTGGCTGTAGATGGCGATGAACTGGCGAAGCAAACAATCGATAGAATGCATGCCTATTTTGGCCTTGCGGTTGCCTCAATCATTAATGTCATCGACCCGGATGTCATTGTGATCGGGGGCGGTGTGGGTAACATTGATTCCTTGTACTCAGAGGGCAAAGCAGCAATCGTCCCTCACCTGTTTAACCCGACACTCAACACTGCGCTGGTGAAGCCGGCATTAGGTGATAGTGCAGGGGTATTTGGCGCAGCCATGTTAGTCAAATAGGCCAGTGAAATAGCCTCGCAAGTGGTTGCATGGTATATTCCCCGCTCGCGGCTGCACTTTGTACCGAATACGGATTCTAAAGAGAAGAAGATGATTGTAGAAAGTGTTAACTCCAAAGACTATTCAGAGCTGCTGAGTGTCTGGGAGAATTCAGTCCGAGCGACTCATGACTTCATTACCGAAGAGGATATTGAGTTCTTTAAGCCTATTATCATTGAGCAGGCATTCCCTGCCGTCACGCTAAAGTGTGTCAAAGACACACAAGGTATGGTGCTAGGTTTCGTTGGTGTTCATGACACAAAAGTAGAAATGCTTTTTGTCCATGATGATGCCAGAGGGAAAGGGGTAGGTAAGGCCTTGCTTCAGCATGCGATCAATGAGCAAGGTGCTCTTTTAGTTGATGTGAATGAGCAAAACCCGCAAGCGGTTGGTTTCTACCAACACATGGGCTTTCAGGTCGAATCTCGCTCACCGCTTGACGGTATGGGCAAACCTTTTCCGATACTTCATATGAAATTGCATCAAGACATGTGAGTCACTCGATAAATGTGCATGACCCTGTTTTTTCTTTATAGGGTGCAAGAGAGAAGAAGCGTCTCAGGCTAATAACCGGAGACGCTTCCGTTTTATTGGGGGATGGCTCGCCCTAGAAGAAAAAGTTAAGCATCAAGGTGTAAAGGTTCACGTCCTTGTCTTCATCGTATCGCTTAGGTGGATTGACAAATTGACCGTCGTTGAAGTCGTCGTAATCTTTCTGGTCCATGTATATACCCTGCCATTCGGCATTGAGTGAAATTTTCGGCGTTAGGTCATAACGGACGCCAGCTGTAACGCTGTTGGATTTACGGCGGTGGTGACTCTCTCCATAAACTAGATATGGGGTGAAATCGTCTATGTTGTAGGCGGCACTGATATACCAGTTGGTCTGAATATCATCTGTTTGTATTTCTGACATAAACTGCCACTGGTCATAGGAATACTCACCGCCGAGGGTATAAATATTGGTTGTTTCTTTTGGCATGCTTATGCCTAGCCGTTCGATCTGATATTCAGATCGCATGTAGCCAAGGTGAACCCGGTAGTTGAAACCACTCACTTCAGTAGATAGCCCCGCCATATAGTCTGACTTGAAATTGAATTCACTACCACTGAACTCGATTTTGTTGTCGTTGCCAAAGCCGTAATATGGAGTGATGTTTACCACAATTTCATCGCTGGCATCCCATTGCCATGTCGCGCTAACCCCTTCGAAAGAGGTAAACCCAAGAATACTGTCATAGACATCTTGTGGCGGGCGAGCCCAAGTATAGGCCTGTCCAACAAAGAAGTACTCAGAAACGAGGAAAAGCGGTATTCGCAGCTTACCACCACGAACAGAGAACTGGTTATATTCGTAATTGATGTAAGCCCATTCCAATTCAGGGTCTGACCATTTGTCTTGCGGACGCTTAACGAGTTGAACTGAGGCGTTAAGGTTGTCGATGATCGATAAGTCAGCTTGCAGGCCGAAGGTGGTGTCACAGTCATAGCAGGTATCGTCAGTAATTTCACGGTTGACGAACAACGGAGTGCTGTTATCAGTTTTTGCAATAGAGGTGGAACCAAAGCCACTAATTGAAAAGTTATCTGTGATTTGTATTGCTGCCACACTAGTTAATGGCGATACAAGCAGAGTGAATGCAAGTAATGATTTATGAGTCATATCTTACTCTCCTTGTAAGACGGTGATGAGAATATTGGCGTTTTCAGGAACTGCACTAACCGGTGCGTAGGCAATGCCATTAGGATTATCGTTGAGCCATTCGAGGATATCTTTAATATCATCACTGCTTAACTCTTCTGGTGGAGTTCCTTTACCAGAAAAAGAGAGGCTAGCCCAATAACCATTCATTTGTGATACCGACTTACCTAACAGCATGTTGTAGAATTCTTCCCGGTGGATAGATTTCTCAGGCAAATCAACCAACACAATCTTGATACTACCGTTTAGCTTTTTTGTCCTTCCTTTATAAAGCATCCTCGCTTTGCTTTTTGTAAGGGCAGGGATCTCATTATTCAATGAAAAAACTGCAAACTCTACATCTTGTATATTTTCATTATCTTCAGCATGTGCCGGCGTCATTATTGATGTAATTGCCAATAATAACGATAAAGGCAATAAACTTTTAAAAGTCAATCCTTTGATCATTGATTTAGTTCCATCATTACGTCTATTCCTGCTATAAATGTTAGTAGACATTGAAGTGAGTACAAATAGACAAAATTGGATTTTTTGATCAAGGTGAGGTTATGGGGCTTTTAAATCGGTTTTCGATAAAATTCAGACTGATTTCTCTTGTTGTTCTGCCACTTACGTTTTCTGGAGTGTTTGCAACGATTGAAATTTCGAGCCTTTTCGACAAAGTCTCGTCATTGAATACACTAACAGCCCGGATGGAACTGTTAAGGGCAAATTCTCAATTTTCAAATGCAGTGCATGAACTGAAATTAAATAAGTTATCTGGCAATGAAAACAATGAAAACAATGAAACAATAGATGATGCAACACAACGAGCATCACAATATTCTGTTTTAATCCCTCAAGCCTTTCCAAATATTGATTCGACTGAGCCAATGTCTACCAGTGAGGAAATGAAAGATCTCATTACAGAATATGAGTTTGTAGAAGCCATGGATGTTAATGACTGGTCTGATTGGGGCTTTGATCTTCTCATTCAAAACTTGGTCTCGTTAGAAAAAGCACCGCTTAATGTCGCTGATACAAACATCGAACAGAAGCTGTCAATCTTATATCAACTTCAGTGGCTCCAACTTTGGGCACAGCAAGAAAACTGGTATATCCGGATAATCGCCAGCCAACCAGATCAAGCCGCCGACTATAAAGAGCAATTAGATACAATTATAGAACGTCAGCAATTAATCATTGAGCGCTATTTATCGGTAAGTGCAAATCCTACGCAAATTGAATTGCTGCGTAAAACTTTTGCTAACCCTGTGTTTGCTACGAGCTACCAACTACGGGAAAGTATTTTTTCAGATTCATTTACTGGTTTTAATGCGGGTAATTCATTCTCAGCGCTAGATGAGCGTTATGCTCTAATTCAATTTGTTGTGGTTGAGATAAGTCGAGAGTTAGCCCGAGATATTCAAGGCAGTATCAGCCAGTCTAAGGTGCTTATTTGGTTATATGCTGGTGTGATCTTGTTGTCTGTAACCATGATTATTTGGCTTGGGGTGAATCTGATAAGGCGAATTGGCTCTTATTTGAGCCGAATACTTAAAGCCATGTCTTTACTTGAAACAAGCAATGATGATCACTCCGCAGCGAAAATTAAAGTCGATGGCAAGGATGAATTTACTGTATTTAGCCACCAACTGAATGGGATGATAGAGGAGCGGATCGAAAACCATAACAAGCTTATCCAAGCGAAAGATGAAGCTGAAAAAGCCAACCTTGCCAAAAGCTCCTTTTTGGCCAACATGTCCCATGAAATCCGTACTCCACTCAACGGTATTATTGGGATGTCGGGTATTCTTTCAGATACTGAACTGACGCCCTCGCAGTCGGAATATGTACAAACCATTGAAACTTCATCTCAAACCTTGTTGCTGCTGATCAACGATATATTGGACTTATCGAAGATCGAATCCGGTAACCTTGTCTTGTCACCAAGCGAAAGCCGGGTGGCCGAGGTGGCATACGACACTATGACTGTCGTGTTGGCAAAAGCAACGTCGAGCCAACTGAATCTTGATGTGAAAATTGCTCCGGATTTACCCGCCATCGTGATATTAGATGAGCACCGTTTGCGGCAGGTTCTGATGAATTTGGCTTCCAATGCTGTCAAGTTTACCCAAGAAGGTGGGGTAACGCTTGAGATCGAATGTGCTGAACACATTGATGGCCGTGCCAAGCTTGTCTTCTCTATGGTAGATACCGGTATAGGGATAGAGAAAGAGAAACAAGACCAAGTATTTGCTCCCTTTATTCAAGAAGATAGTTCAATTACCCGCCAGTTTGGTGGTACGGGGTTAGGGTTGGCGATTTGCCGCCAGTTGGTTGAATTAATGGGTGGCCAGTTAGCGCTTGAATCAGAAAAAGGCGTAGGGAGTCGATTTTTCTTCAGCTTAGATGTTGAGGTATGTAAAGCGCATGATAACTCGCTGGACAAATTGAAAACTCGAAAAGCACTTGTTTTAGGGCCAAATACTATTGCGACACATCGTATTGAGGGGGAGTGTAAAGACCTTGGGCTTCAGGCTGCAACGATAGATGTAGCAGATCTCTCAAATCAATCAGAAGAAGACTTTGATGTTATTTTCTACTGCCAGCAAAGCATCAAGCAAACCCAATACGATTTGGGGTTAATTAACTCGATGATGCCAAGCTTGAACATCATATTGTGTATTGATCACCGAAATGAACAGTATGACTTTGGCAATTTGATAGCAGGCATCGTGACACTGCCATTTTTCGGCAAGCGATTAGTCAAAACGCTAGAGAAAGCCTTGGTAGAGAAAAAAGAGCCTGTATCTATACAGCAATTGGCTTCTAAACCGGTTAAATCTGGTATTTCAGCTAAGCTCACTCCTCCTGCTCCGGACGTTAAAGAGGTTTCAGAGCAAATTCCTGATTCATCTGTTGATCAGCTAAAAGTGTTGATTGTAGAGGATAACGCTGTAAACCAGAAAGTAGCAGGTTTGTTTTTGAAAAAGGCCGGATACCAATTTGAGATCGCTAATAATGGTCAGGAGGCGGTTGATAAGGTTAAAGCGGGCAATCAATACTATGCCGTTCTGATGGATTGTATGATGCCGGTGATGGATGGCTTTACCGCGACAGAAAACATTCGGGCGTGGGAGAAAGAAGCCGCAGTGCCTGGCTTACATATCATTGCTCTTACAGCCAGTGTCCTCGATGCGGATATCTCGAAATGTTATGAGGTAGGCATGAATGATTATGTGGCTAAGCCTTTTAAGAAAGACGTTTTGCTAGAGAAACTTGAAGGGCTCAACCGTTCAGAAAGTATCGAGGAGCAAGTGGTTTAGCTTTTTTAATGCACAATCTTCCCGCCAACTTGTGAGAGATCTCTTACAAGACGGTGGGATTTTTATGTTTGTGGATGTCAGATGAAATTATCATCAATATTTGTTTCTTTTAAAATCAGCTGGTTATAGGTAATCTGTTGTATAGTGCCAAAATGGATATGAGAAATGTGATCTTTATTGGTTGTTAAGAATTTTAGTTCGCGTAATCTTAACTGCGTCGGAAGGAACTGACGGAACGGAACAGGAAAGCAGCCAGGGAAGTTGGCAACCTCAGGAAGAGGTCGGTGGATCAGGATGATTTATCGGACAAGGACTGTGAAGGGATAATCGAACGGAAGCGATACGGTAAGTAGGATGCTTACTAGTCATGACGACGCAGATGGACCACTTCAGGATGAAGTTATGGACACCTCCAGGATGGAGAAGAGAGTCGAAACAGGATGGATCGACGGGTCAAGGCGAGACCAATAGGACATGTCCAGGACGGATATAAAAGGAAGCGCTGAAGGAATCAGCTGAATCATGGAATGATGCAGGGAGCACCTTAGTAGCCGGATTGCTGCAAGTAAGACCAAAGGGCGCGACGAAAGTCGCGCCCGCTCTTTTTTATAGCCCTATAAAAATCGTCAATTCTGATTTTCTTATCTAACCCTTACTGTGCAATCGCTGTAGGCTTGGTCCGTAGGCTCACCATCAACATATAAATAGCTGTAGCCGTCAGTACTGCAAAGAAAAATCCAGTTAGCCCTGTTTCTGTTTGCATAATGTAGTTCGCTGCAACTGGGCCAAATGCTGATCCCACACTGTAGCTAAATAGCATAATTTGCGTGGCTGAGACAATTGAAGTTGACTCTAGGCCATCACAGGCAAGAGTGATGGCTATTGGGTAAAGCGCAAATGCAGACATCCCCAATAGTGCCAAAGCCACAATTTGTACCCCGTAACTGTTATCTATATGCAATAAGCCCATCGCGAATACACCTAGAAGGCTCATCAAAGCTAGAAGCAGCGATTTAGGCATCTTGCACGAGAGTTTACTTAGCACTGGCTGAATGCTCATTCCCCCCAATACTGTCGCAGCCATTAAGCTACCAACTTGTTCGAGGTTGCTGGTGGTCGCTTTTAAAGCCAGAGGTAATAACCCGTATATTGACCCCATTACAATGCCCGAAACCAAACAACCAATTAATGCTGGTTTGCTAAGGGCAAGAATTTGCTTCAAACTCAAGCTCACATGTTCTGCTTGGCTTGGGTTCGACTGCTTCGATGTTAGTGCAGGAATAATGGCCAGAGATAACAATGCGACAGTCACGATAAATGGCAACACGCCACTTGTGCCAATTACACCAATGCCAAGTTGGCCCACGGTCGTACCACCGTATAGTGAAGTCATATAAAGGCCTAGGTTTTTGGCCCGTTCCTCTTTGCTATCACCAATTAGTAGCCAGGATTCGATCACCACAAAAATGCCTGCAACGGCAAAGCCCGCAACAAAGCGACTGGCCATCCAAAGGCCAAGCGATGATGTTAACCCCATGAAGATGACTGATGAGGCTAACATGGCCACGAAACCAATAAATGCCATACGGTGACCAACCTTTTTGATCACAGGTTCGATCAGCATTGCACCAGCTAAAAGACCAAAGTAATAAATGCTTGCAAGCCACCCGGCTGCAGATTCAGGTATATGATGGCTTGCCAATGTTAAAGGAAGCACACTCATAAAGTACCCTGAGGCGATGGCAAAAATAGATAGCCCCAAAATAGGAACCCAAACAGGATTCTTTGCGGATGGCGTAGCGTGCTTGTTCACTACAGTGATCTCCAAAAATTAAGCAAATAAATGACCACTTTCTCAGGTTGAGAAGCGGCTATAACAGGGTGTTCAGGCGATGATATAGGCATTGGACATGCCCAAGGGATTGTCGCTGATCGGGACTATGGCGATAAAATTAGGCCGAGTAAAATGACTAATTCTAATGTGAAATAACAATCAAATTTATCTGATTAATATCGTCATAATGAAGCTTTGATAGATAAAGTTAAGTTAGCTATTGATATATGGCTTATTGTTAATTAAATAACTGATTTTATGATGGTTAAATGCTTAGTGTTATGAGTTTTTTGGTGGTTTTCGATTCTAAAATGATTAGTAGGCTAAATAATTCGTTAAGCCGGTAATCATTGAAGATTTTAATGTTCAAAAGATGATTTTTTTATTAACACCAGAAAAGAGGGGCCTCAGCTTCAAAGCGTAAGGCCTTTTGCTACTGTGTAGTGCAAGCATTCACTGTTTTGGGGCGGCACTTATATACAGGGTGAATTAAGTTATTGATTATTGGTACTTCAAAAGTTGGCAAGCATCATGCAATAGTTAATTTGCAATCTGAAGCTCAACATACGAGGTAATGATTGCGGCAGATGGTACACAATCACATCTTTTTACGTACTACTCTCAGTAGCGGGGGAGTAGTACTTTTTTTATCTATCTCTTCATTACTAGTCATCTAAATTAAGCCTCTGGACTAGAGCGTTCCCTTAAAAAACGCGCAAAGCGAGGAATACCGTTGTCGGTGTAACCGTTAAACCGGTATTGAACAATAGTTCCCAGTGCTGGAGGGGACTGCCTGTCTTGGTCACTGAAGCCAGAGCCAATTTTAAACCTCTTGTTGTCAGGAGTGACGACCCAAATAGCCCCCATTTGGCCACTGTATTTTCCTTTTCCTGGCTCATAGCCAACGATGACGGCTTCGGCATCTTGATAAGGTTTTATCTTGATCAGCGCTTGACTCTTACCTGGATGGTAAAGGCTATCTTTGTGATGGAGCATAATGCCTTCGCCACCTTGGCTTTCGAGATTGTCGAGAAGAGATTCTAGCTCCGTATAATGGCTGACCTCGTATTGCGGGGCGATTTGAATATGTTGCATGTCTATTGATTCAATGATTTCATCAATAGCTTGTAGCCGGAGAGCAAACGGTGACTTTAGTGATGGTGCATCAAATACCATCAATCTCACTTTCTGCCATTCTTTGTTACAGGGCTGTTTTTGGCGAACAATACTGCTGAGTTGCTGGAACTGTTGATGCGCTATCCATAGTTCTCCCTCAAGCCACATATCCTTTGGCAGTGGAGCTACAAACCATGCTGGTGCATTGATGGGGTTCCCTTGGCGAGTAATAAGCTCACGGCCTGTCCAAATAGCCCTGATACCATCAAGCTTTTCACTGGCAAAATATTCGCCTAGAGTTTCGATAAATTCATCATCATGCCTCATCTTGTCGATGTCGATACTACTCGCATGCATGAGAGAATGCTTTATTGGCGTTGAAGCGATAGCTGGGTTAAACGGGCTTGTTGCGAAGGCTATCAATGCTGATAACACACTAAGTTTAATGTTGGCAGGGAGTTGTGGAGAGCGACTCATAATCAATTGCCTCTTTGTGACGACCAAGAAGATATTGAAGGTGACGATAGGGAGAAAGTTACACTGAGAAAAATATCATTTCTTTTCGGTGGGCTAACTTGCGATTCAAGTAGCACCTTAGGCAGTGGCTCTAACATTGGTTATTACAAATATGCGAGACGGTGTGGATCTAGGCTGGGTTGTCAGATTTATTCATACTTTGAGTTATTTTGTTGCATCTTGGCGAGGCAAGAATAGAATTGCGTGTTTGTGCTTTAAAATCTAGTTACGTGTAATCATGTCCAGTACCCAACCTGCTACATTTTCTGCTCAGTGCCATGCTTTTTTCCATCGAAAAGGTGTAACGCTTTCACCTAGAACCTACTTTATCCATGCTATGAGCTTCATGGCGTTGGGACTGTTCTCATCGCTACTCATCGGTTCGATTTTAAATACGCTAGGGATCAAGCTCGGCATTCCACTTTTTACTGAAACACTTTGGCCATTGGCAAAGCAAATGACCGGGCCTGCCATTGCTGTTGCTGTTGCCTTTGCGTTAAAAGCCCCGCCTTTGGTTATGTTTTCAGTCACGACAGTGGGAGCGGCGGGAGCTTTGTTGGGTGGCCCTGTCGGTGCTTTTGTCTCAGCGTTGATAGCCACTGAGCTAGGTAAGCTGGTGGCTAATGAAACCAAGGTCGATATCCTTGTTGCTCCTGCTGTTACAATGATTAGCGGGGTATTGGTTGGAACTTTGATTGGGCCTTATATCAGCCAGTTCATGACCTCGCTGGGTGACTTGATCATGTCTGCGACACTTTTACAGCCTTTCTTTATGGGGGTTGTCGTTGCCGTTTTAATGGGCATGGCATTAACACTTCCAATTAGCAGTGCTGCAATCGCC
The DNA here is from genome assembly GCF_003026455.1 of Photobacterium rosenbergii. Taxonomy (GTDB): domain Bacteria; phylum Pseudomonadota; class Gammaproteobacteria; order Enterobacterales; family Vibrionaceae; genus Photobacterium; species Photobacterium rosenbergii. The sequence continues at coordinate 973,221 of NZ_PYMB01000001.1, read as the reverse complement.
ATTATGCTAAGCCTTAACGGGCTGGCAGCAGGCGCAGCTACGGTAGGGTGTTGTGCTCAAATGGTGGGCTTTGCGGTAATGAGTTTCCGTGAAAACCGCTGGGCAGGGGTGATGGCCCAAGGGTTAGGGACCTCCATGCTGCAAATGCCAAATATCATCAAGAATTATAAAATCTGGATCCCAACCATTTTGACGTCAGCAATTCTGGGCCCGATAGCCACCACGGTTTTTGCTGTTGAAAACACCCCTCTGGGGGCGGGAATGGGTACATCAGGCTTTGTTGGTCAAATCCAAACCGTTATTGCATTAGAGGCTTCGGGTTGGGATACCATGACCATGTACAGTGTGATTATCTTACTGCACTTGGTTTTGCCTGCATTTCTTACTTTGATGTTTTCCGAGGTGCTAAGGAAAGCCGGTTGGATAAAACCAGGTGATCTGAAGCTCAATTTGCAGTGATAGCTAATTCCAAGTCTCTTTGCTATATAGAAATTTCGGAAAATTTGATATAAATCTGACATTAGGTTTCTCTGCACTGATAATTTAATAGTCAGTAATTGCTTTTATTAGATAGCCACCGCTTTACAGCGTAACTGGCTGTACAACTGCTAAGGGCAGGAAACATTTCCAATACTTATGGATATCGATATGACATCTTGGAAAATATCTTTAGTTGCTGGTTTGGTTGTGGGTGGTCTGCTAACAACCGCTGTTTGGCATCGTTCACCGAGGCCAACCCAAGAAGAATTTGAACAGCTTCAGCAGAAGAACCAACAATTGATTGCTGAAAAATCTGCTATTGAACAAGAGTTTGAAGTATTCCAAACTCAGAGCGCGCTTGATATTGAACAATTGCGCACTGAGCTAAAAGCCTCTCAACAAGCGATTGAAGATCAGAAAGCCGAGCTTGAGAAGAAAGTGGCTGCGGTAACGACTGAGAAGAAAACCTTGGCTGTGACTAAGAAAAAACTCGATACCCAGGTGGTGAAATTAACCCACACGGCGGAACAGCAAAAAGCGGTATTGGACAACTCAAAGGCGTTGTATCAACAGCAACTAGAGTTGCAAAAACAAATAACGGCAGCCAAGACTGATGTTAAGAAAGCAGAACAAGTTGCAGCAGAATTCAAGCAAGCATGTGATGAGTTCAAGTCTGGTACCAGTTGGAACTGGGTGTCACAAGCTGACTGTGACAAATACGAGGCCCGACTAAAGGTGGTTGAAGGAGAGCAAGCGCAATTGGCCGCTCTGGAACAAGAGCTAGATTTGCTTAACCAACGAATTGAAATAGAAATACCAAGACCGAACTGATTTATTAAGAGGGAAAAGGCGAGCTTATGCTCGCCTTTTCTTTAGGAGCGAGAATGGAAAACCTGTTTGCCGCGATTCCGGCGTCATTACCCGAAGAGCTTTTTGAAGATATCGTAAAAACAGACTCGATGAGGATTGAGCGTATTGTTTCTCGTGGTCATACTACCCCGAAAAACGAATGGTATGATCAAGAGGAGAGTGAATGGGTGTTGGTAGTGAAAGGCAGCGCCAGAATCCTATTTGAAGACGGTATGTATGAAGTGTCGATGGAAGCTGGCGATCATATTAATATCCCTGCACATCAACGTCACCGTGTATCTTGGACCGACCCTAGCCAAGATACTGTTTGGTTAGCAGTGTTTTATTAACTCAGCGGCTCTAACCAGCATGGAACTGGAAGTTGGAACTCCTCACAGAGTCGTTGTGTGTCCAGAAAATCACAAGGTCGCAGTGCATAACCGCTGTGGCTTTCAAGCTGATATTGTGGAGAGATACAATTGACGGTTAATCCTTTGATCTCGCCGCTGTGTCCAAACGCATAGTCAGGATAGAAAACGTTTTTATCTGGTGGCCCGTAGATACCTTTGCCATCATCATCAAAACAGATAACATGAAAATCAATTTGGTCGGTATCACCAATCATAACAAAGTTATGATCGCCTACATTAGCTTCTGCCTGTTTCATATATCCCTTTTCTTGCAGAATATGAATAGCTTTTTCCACATCATGTACTTGGATAACAATATCTAAATCTGAGTGATTTCGTGTCTGTTGCCCCAATAGGGCATCAATTCCCCAACCGCCATCAATCCAGACTGTTATGGCGCTCTGTTGGAAAAGTGAATAGATCTGAATGACTTTGTCTGCTGTCATCTTTCTTTACCAAGATAATATCAATCTAGATATCTTAGGCTGTGTAGTTAGCGTTTTTATGACAACAGAGTAGATAAAAAGGGGGAAAAAGTTGTTCCCCCTGACTTTAAAGAATGGATTTGTGGCAGGCTTATTTTTTTAAATCGAAAGACAGTGTTTTAGCCAATGCTGCGGGGTATTCTCGCTCGTCGGCTAGTTCAACTGCATAGGTTTCGATATTTTCCGCAGTAAGTGACCGTGTCACAGGAAAAGCCATCTCAATGGATTGAGAATGACTAGTACCTGCATACAAGCCTTCGATTTGCAGTTGCTCAACAATACTGTTTGCTGCCGACAACGCCGACGAGGCTTTGACTATCTCGGTGCGGGCATAGCGACTTCCAGCGAAGGATACATCGGCTGCTCGTAAGGTAATATCATCGCCGGGCACTTGCTGGGCACCAAATAACGGTTTGCCCCCGACTTTGGCCGAGTTGTAGCCTGGAACAAAACGCGACATATGGTTGATAGCGCGTGTTGTACGAGTCTCGATTTCGTCTTTTTCCCAGCCGGACTTTATTTTACGAATGAAACTGTCGCCAAGTTTTGGTTGAGAACTGTCATGAGTATTCTTGACAAGGCCTTTTTTAAACAAGGTGATATCTTCAGTCATGCCGTGTAACTGGAAGTAACCGTCAGGATATGGGGTGAGTTGCGCCATACCATCAGGGGTACCGCGTTCGCCATGGAAGATCACTTCAGGCCAATAGGCTTGGCACTCTGGCCACTGGGTGACATACGCGGCTTTAAATTCAACCAAGCGGTTACGATGTTGTTTGGCAAAATCATCAATGACACCGGTCTGGAAGCCACAGGCATTGATTAGATAATCTACTTCAAGGAAGTTGGTAATATGATCTTGGGTCGCAGGGTCGAACTTCTGGTACTCAATCTGCCAACCAGAGTCAGCCCGCTGGGATACATGGGTGACTTTACTCTGGGTATGAATATGACTTGATTCTAGCTTTTTCAGAGCAAGGTTTGCAGTCGCCGCAAGGCGGAATACACTCCAACCGTATTCCTGAACCAACACCATAGGGTATTTGAAATTGCCTAGCTCAAGGTTTTTCGCAACCGGAATCATCCAGTCATCAAAGTTGGCAGGCTGAGATGGAACCTCGAGCTTTGAAAGCGCCTCTAGATCTTGTTTGTCATAAAGTTTGAAGTAACTGTCGGGCTCACCAATCACTTTGTTCGAAGGATCTTCGCTAACTAGCTGGCGGTAGACAGACTGTAGCTTCTCAAGACGTGGCAGGAGTTCACTAGGATCACCCTGATCATGCACTGGCGTTGCAATAACGGTCGGGCGAATGTTAACCGTATGTGGAAAGACCTTCAAAGAGTCAATAGATTGCTGGAGCAATGCGACGCATTGCTCATCAGGTATTTCACGGTACAGGTTTCCACCGGCATGAAGGTGACAGATTGGCGGCCCGTTCACAAGGCTTGTGCCTTCTTCGAAAATATCTGTCTTGATGCCAAGCTCGGCTAAACGGAGCGCAATGGTTGAGCCTGCTATGCCACCGCCAATAATACCTACCGACAAAGAAGGGCGATGATCATGCGGTTTAGCTTGTTCTTTCATATAAATGCGCGTCGTTATAATTCAGTGTCTAAGTTACATGATTTTACTGTGCATAGATCACATTGAAAACCGAAAAAGAATAGGGACATTAGGATTATTGGTAAAGGAATGCAACTTTCCCGCCTATGCTTTCTGATTTGCTTCTGCTTATACAGCGACCGACTTTTAAATGACAAAATACTACCAATGATGCGTGATTTTTTTGTGCTTATTTATGGCCTGGATTTTAGTCAGATTGGTCTGTTTGAGAAGCAGGTAAATTTAAACATCTAAATAACATGATTTTGGCTTGATACGATTCGAAAAAAATCTGGGCAAAAGATCACCTTATTTGCTCATTTTATTGAACAATTTTGTTATCTAAATTTGTACAAACACTGTTCTTTGTTCTACACCTAATGTGGTAGTGGTAAATAATAAATAAGGACAGTTAGTTATGAATAAAGTCTTCAAGGTACTTCCTCTTGCACTGTTGATATCCGGCGCTGTTCACGCTGCCACAGACAATCCATGGTATGTGGGTGCCCGTGTCGGTGGGACAACGTATGACAATCTTGACGGTGCAATCAAAGGCCAAAATGCCGACAAAGACGATTGGGGCGGCGGTGTTTTCTTAGGGTATAACTTCAATTCTTGGTTTGCCTTGGAAGGTGGTTACACTTACCTAGGCCAAGCTGACATCGGCTCTGATGGGTTTGAAGTACAAGGTATTGACCTGTTGGGTAAATTTACCTACGAAGTTTCAGATTCGTTTGACATCTACGGTAAGCTCGGTGGTTTTGTTTTCGATGCTGACAACAGCATGAGTTCTGTAAATGATGACAAGAGTGGTTTGGCAGGCACCGCTGGCGTAGGTCTTGAGTATTTCTTCAATGATGCCTTATCGGCCCGTGCCGAATACCAGTATTACAATCAGGTGGGTGATACACAGACCCCAGGTGAAAGTGACATTCATTTCTATGGCTTGAGCTTAGTCTATCACTGGGGGGCACCAGCGCCATTGCCAGTGGTTGAACCTGAACCAGAGCCAATGCCTGAGCCAGTAGCCCCAGAGATTGTGAAGGTTGAGGCCGTAGGTGCTGTCCTACCATTTGCGTTTGACAGTGATAAGCTGACTCAGCGTGATATTGAACTGTTACAACCTGTTGCCCAGCAGCTTGTGGCGTACCCAGATACGCAGCTTTATGTTGTTGGCCATACCGATAGCCGCGGTTCGATTGAATACAACCAGAAACTATCTGAAGACCGTGCTGCCGTTGTCGCTGGTTATGTAGGTAATCACTTCGGTATTGATGAAAGCCGCATCGTTGCCCAAGGGCGTGGTGAACTAGAGCCTGTAGCAACCAATGATACTGAAGAAGGTCGTGCACAAAACCGTCGTGTAGAAGTGTTTGTTCCTGGCTTTGAAATGGAAAAATAGTCGTTTGTGTTAGCAAACTCTATGTACCAAATAAAATGTTCCAAACAAAAATCCAGCACCTAGGTGCTGGATTTTTCGTTGTAGCTAATGCTGACTAAGAGCTTTATAAAAACGGCTGGATTAAGCGGTTTTGATATCAGCACTCTCAAGCTTTGCTTCTGCTGCCTTACAAGCAGCAGCGGTAAAGATAACGTCTGTAGAACTGTTAAGAGCGGTCTCTGCTGAATCCTGAATAACACCAATGATGAAGCCAACAGCAACAACCTGCATCGCCACATCGTTCGGGATACCAAACAGGCTACATGCAAGAGGGATTAGCAATAGTGAACCACCTGCCACACCAGAAGCACCACACGCAGAAACTGCAGCAACCACACTCAATAGCACAGCGGTTGCAACATCAACGTCAATACCCATAGTGTGTACCGCTGCCAATGTCAGAACCGTAATGGTAATTGCAGCACCAGCCATGTTGATAGTTGCACCTAGAGGGATAGACACAGAGTAAGTGTCTTCGTGCAAATCCATATCTTTACACAGCTGCATGTTTACAGGGATGTTAGCCGCTGAGCTACGGGTGAAGAATGCGGTGATACCACTTTCACGGATACAGCGTAGAACTAGCGGGTATGGGTTTTCTTTGGTTTTCACAAAAACAATGATTGGGTTAACCACAAATGCGATAACAGCCATTGAGCCTAGCAGTACCGCTAGTAGGTGACCGTAACCAAATAGGGCATCAAAACCGGTTTCTGCAAACGTGTTAGCAACCAGACCGAAAATACCAATTGGCGCCAGACGAATAACAAAGCGAACAATCAGGGTAATGCCGTTTGATACATCGTGGAATACCTGCTTGGTTGCATCACTGGCTTGGTGAAGGGCGAAGCCAAGCGCAATTGCCCATGCAAGAATACCGATAAAGTTACCTGTCATCAGGGCGTTAACTGGGTTATCGACAATCTTGAATAGCAAAGTATTAAGTACTTCGGTAATACCTTCTGGCGGTGTTGCGCCAGTTGCACCGGTAACCAGAGTTAGAGTGGTAGGGAAAAGGAAACTCATGGTTACAGCGGTTAGTGATGCCATCAGGGTACCGAATAGGTACAACACGATGATTGGTTTCATGTTGGTATGTGCGCCTTTCTTCTGGTTGGCAATAGAAGAAGCGACAAGAATGAAGACCAAAATCGGAGCAACAGCCTTAAGGGCGCTGACGAACAAGCCGCCTAAAAAGCCAACTTTGACAGCTGAAGCGGGGGAAAATAGTGCGAGGAGAACACCGGCGATAATACCAACTAGTATTTGTACCACCAGGCTTCCATTCGCGACTCGGGCTAAAAAGGGTTGTGTTTGATTCATATTACATCCTGCATATTTATAGTTTTGACGCTAAGCATTAAATCTTGCCTGCGACACATTTTGTAACAGGAATTTTGGCACATTTCCATAGTCTATTAAAGAAACTTTTGGTTCACACAATATTAACAGTCTGTTTCTGCTAAAATTGAAGCCTTTAATTCTATTCGTTTAGCTGAGGCGGGTTGTTAAACAAGGAAGACGTAGAACAGGGTGGAATGTTAAAAAGCCCACCAGGAGGTGGGCTTTATTAGCGGTAAAGTGCTGTTATTTGGGGGTTATTGGCTCTAGTGCACTTGACTTCACATTTACACCTGTAACGGTTGTTTTATTCAATCTTTGCATAACTGCTAGTGCATTCTGCTTATCCTTGTTGCTAACTTGGTGTTTATTTTTGCTGTAGTGGCACTGCATAACGTGCTGTATGGCTTCGTCCAACTCTTGGGTTAGTGGATGGTTAGGGTGCTGTTTTAGCCATTGTTGGTAATAGCTTTGCAGCTGAACCGGTTGGTTTTTCCCCAGTGCATCAATCATCCCTTCAATAGGTGTAAGCTGTTGTTGCATAGTGACTTTGTTAGATGGTTGAAGTCGTTGTTTAGGCTTTCTCTTTTCAAGGAGCCACAGCACTAATGTCACCAACCAAAGTATGGCGAGGCATAAGGAAAGCCAAGGCCACCATCCACTGTCTTTGACGATCTCTGTCTGAACATTCGTTACCTCAGGCTCAGCGTTGTCTGATTGCAAGGCTTGAGGCGGCAAGAATGCTTGTGAAGTTGGATCCCCCGGCAGTACCGATAATGTTAAACCATCGATCTTGCTGGTTTCTTGCTTGGATGTTTCAGTATTCCACCAATTAATGGATAGTTCGGGTAGGGTGATTTCCCCCGATTGGCGTGGGATGATCACTTGCTTGATAGTCATGAAAGTGAAATCGTCATCACTGCCATAAACAGGGCTTTCGTCATAAACTCGCACAGAGTTCGGATACTGCAAATTCAGGTTGGGCAGGGTACTTTGTTCTGCATTTTTGATGCGTAAGGTGATAGTACGGCTAATGGGTTCGCCGACTTTAATTTCATTTACGTCAGGTTGCCATTGCTGTCCAAGCTCTAGTGCTTCCGTTGGCAGCCATAGTCCTTTGTAATCAGCAGGTTTGGCCTGTACCGATAGCGTCATATCATCGGCTTGCTGTTCAAATGGGATCTGCAAAGTAGAGCCAAAACCACGGTTACCTTTAATCAAGTTACCGGTAAATTTGGCTCCGCGAAGTAGGATATCGCCTGACTTATTGGCCGTGATTTGGTAGTCACGGGTAATGATCAGGTAGCGACGACCATTCAGGACAGTTTCGACCTGGCGGTCTTCACCAAGTTGTTTCACATTTAGACCGTCGCCAGAAGGTGCCTGCAGAGCAGCTTGGCTCATTTGCTCACCAATGCGGATCCTTACTGTGTAGCGAATACTTTCGCCGACATAGAGCTGGTCTTTATTACTTTCCGCATCAATTCGAATCTCTGGCTTGGATGCACTTGTTGTCGACTTGTTTGCTGATTTCATCACCGTCATGGTAATCGGATCAGTTTTACTTGCGCCGATACGAAAGCTTGGAATGGTAAATTCCCCGATTTCTTTGGCAGCAACGGCAATTTTCCATTCGGTTTGCCGAGTGACCACGCCATTGACAAAACTAGTGCCACTACTGACCGATGGGGAGCCGTAATTGAAATCATCGTCGAGCACACTGAGGTCAAGTGCATTGGTGTTGACGTTATCATCGACGCTAATCGTTAGTTGGAATACCTCATTAACGCCAACGATATTTTTGGAAACCGTTGCGACGGCTTGGGCAGCGTACGAAGACACTGAAAACGTGAGTAGCCATCCTAAAAGTAGTATTTTCAGCCAGTGATTGCCCACTGTGTTTGTACGTTGAAAGCTAAACATATTATTACTAATCATATATTTACCAAGAGTTATCTGTTGCTTCAGGTGCCTGCTTCTCTCGAGCTTGTAAAATAAGCTGAGCACGTATCAAGGCGCTGGTATCATTCGGCACCTGCTCTAATTTCTTCAGAACTGGATCACTGGCTGTCACGCTCTCTTGCGTTTCCTGACCTTGAGGGTTGGTGACAGCATTGGCATTGTTGTCATCGCCTTGATCACCATTGTTATTTTCAGCTTGCGCTGATTGTGCCGGCGATTGTTCCTCTGATTGTTGCTGCTCTCCAGAAGTTTGACCCTGTTGTTGGTTCAGTTCACTATTCTGGTCATCATTGGACTGGCTTTGGGCTTGCTCTGACTGCTGATCGTTCTTCTGTTGTCCATTTTGCGGGTCACCTTGAGATTGCTGACCCTGCGGCTGAGACGGGTTAGATTGGTTTTGATCTTGGCTTTGGTCAGAATCAGAATTATCGCCTGATTGTTCCTGTTGCTGATCGTTTTGTTGCTGGCCATCTTGCTGCTGGCTTTGTTCCTGCTGTTGGTTTTCTTGTTGTTGCTTCTCTTGCTGTTGCTTCTCTTGCTGTTGCTTCTCTTGCTGTTGCTTTAGGGCTTGGACTAAAGACAAGTTTTTCTTGGCATCTTGATGCTCTGGGTTCTTTTCCAGAATCGATTGATACAGAGATTCTGCTTGGTCTAAATCGCCACTTTGTGCATAGGCATTGGCAAGGTTGTATTGGGATTGTTCATCAGTGAGGGGAGAGAGTGTTTCTATCGCCCCTTGATAATCACCAGCCTTATATTGGGCGGCACCACGCCATTGTGGCGAAGAAAATTGCCCTGCAGCTTCAGTGAAATTTTCTTGCTCGAATAACTCATAGCCCAAACCGTCGCTATTGGTAAACGGTGAAGACCATGACGCAGCAAATGCGTGATCAACCGGGGTTAGGACCAAGACAGCGGCGATAACAACGCCACGGCGGAAACCGAGTAGTGCAAGCAAAGCGATAGGGATCAATAGCCAGAAACCACCATTGATGTGCTCTTCAAGCTCTTTACTCGCATCGTTATTGTTATTGCTGACAGGTTTCTCTGTTGCTTTGATCAGCGCTTCGATATCAAAGTCGGTCGGCTGTGACAGTTGGAAAATCCCCCCTGTTGCGCGTGCAAGTTCACGCAGAGGTGCGACTTCTAGCTTATCGATCACTGTTTTGCCATTGCTATTGGTCAACAGTGTCCCGTCCGGCAGTCTGATGGGGGCTCCATCTGTTGTCCCTACACCTAAGACAGAAAGGCGGTATTGATTCTCACCCAGAAGCTGTTTGCTATCACGGCTTTCTTTTTGGCTGAGGCCATCTGTGATCAAGATGATATCGCCTTGCTGGTGGCCGGCTTGCTTGAGTAAGTTGATGGCTTCTTGGATACCTGCCGCTGCATTACTTCCCTGTATCGGCATGATTTCAGGGGAGAGGTGGGGGATAAGGTTCGCTAACGTCGAACTGTCTTTGGTTAAAGGGCTGACAATATAGCCATCCGCTGCATACGTGACTAAGCCTGTGCTTCCCTCTTTCCAACCGGGTAGAAGGTCAAGAGCCTTGAAGCGGGCTTGGCTGAGACGATTTGGCACAATGTCATCGGCATACATGGAACGAGACATATCCATGACCAAGACCCGAGCTCCTGAGAGGCTAAAAGCAGGGATCGGAGACTTTTGCCAGCTTGGACCTGCAAGTGCAATAACAGCAAGAGTCCACAGAATCCCAAGAGCAGGTAAAGCTGCCCTAGTCTGAGTTTTTGCAGATAGCCCCAGTTTTTCAGCCAAATGTGGTGCAATTAGTCCCTGCTTATGTTTCTTCTTCGCTAACCAAGGCAAGATCATTAGCAATGGGAGCAAAGCGATTAGCCAATATGGATATAGGAATGTAAAACTAACCATTACGCTTTCTCATAACAACGATAACGATTGACAACAACAGAGCTAGAGCCAATGGGAACCGGAAAAGCTCCTGACGAGGCCGCCAAGTTTGCTGGGCGGTATTTATAGGCTCTAGTTGGTCAATCATCTGATAAATTTGTTCCAACTCTTGCGGGTTACGCGCACGGAAGTATTGCCCGCCGGTCATTTCTGCAATGCGAGTCAGCATCCTCTCATCGAGATCGTGGGAAGGGTTAACCGTGCGGGTGGAAAAGAAGGTACGCTGTTCCATCTCTTCAGCACCGACACCGACGGTATATATAGTCACATCACTGCGAGCGGCAAGCTCAGCAGCTTCCAGCGGTTCAATAACACCCGCGGTATTGGCACCGTCACTTAGCAAAACAATCACTCTCTGCGGCGCTTCACTATCAATGAAGGTCTTGGTTGCAATACCTAGTCCTTCACCAATAGCGGTACTTTGGCCGATAAGCCCTAATACCGTCCGGTCTAGTTGTTGCTGGACGGTGTCCCGGTCAAAGGTTAGTGGTGTTTGTAGATAGGCGTGGTTGGCAAACAAAACCAGTCCTAGGCGATCGCCATTACGCTTGCCGATGAACTGATACAGCACATCCTTAACAGCCGTTAGACGATCGATAGCTTCCCCGTCTTCGGTGATCATGTCTTTGATCGACATAGATCCTGATAAATCAACCGCTAGCATCATGTCCCTGTGATCAGGGTTGATCTCTATTGGATCGCCATACCAAACAGGGCGAGATAGCGCACCGACCAAACATATCCATGCCGTTGCCATGAGTATGACTAACCATCGGCTGACTTTGGCTTTCTGTCCTAGTCCATCGGGCAATTTTGGCAATCTGATAGCCGAAGGCTGAGCTTTCGGCTTGCTGAAGAAATACACGGCAGCAGGTAAAGGGAGCAGCAAAAAAGCCCAAAGCCAAGTAAATTCAAACATTACCAGACTCCTTGGACACATCCGGTAGGGTATGGAATTTGGCTTTGCGGATCCATTTCCTGGCTTGTTGGTAACACATTGCAAATTGTTCTTTTTCTAATGGTACAGGGGAGAAAAGCCCTTTCTGCCAAATCTCAGATAAGCGAGTAAAGCCTTGATCTTTTGGCGCTAGGTGCTGATCGAGGAAAGACAGCCATGATTGACCGGTCAAACCTGCAACGTATTCTCGGGAGTGGTATGACATAGCTACCTGACGCAAAAGCAAGTTAACCTGATTAAAACTCTCGGGAGATTTCAAACACGCCAACTGTTGTAGGGCTTCTCGACGAGCAAGGTTGTAGCTTTGATGTTTTTTGAACACCAGCACCAAATAAGTTATCAAAATTACAGCGAGCAAGATGGCGACCCACCATCCCCATGCAAGCGGCCAAACGCCTGGAGCATCAGGGAGGTGAATATCAGCAAGTGGAAGTGTAGGTAATGTTGTTGCTTCAGCCATTTGCCCCTCCTTTATAAGGTTTGAAACCAGATTGCCCTAATTGCTCCATTAAGGTTTGGGCTGCAGACAAGTGGTGTAATGGGATAGCTAAGCTCTTGCACATTTCCTGAATAAATTGCTGATGCTGCTCATACTGCAGATTTAGGCTGTCACGGGTACTTTTAGCTGAAAAATCGAGCCAAGTTGCTTGCTTATCATCGGTGACAAACTCAATGCCATTGAATGAAGTTTGCCCCAACTCTAATGGGTCAAAGAGCTGTACGAACTGAAGCCGGTTGTGTTGACGGAGTTGGCTTAAACGTCGCTTATCTTTTTCCTGCAATTGATAAAAGTCACTGAGCACGACAATCTCACTGCCTTTGGGGCAAAGGTGATGTAGGTGCTTCAAGGCATCTGAAAAGTTAAGGCGATTGCCATCGAATTGGTTGCTGTCAGATTCTTGATGGGCAGCAATGATAGCGTTGATGACCGTTAATGGTCCTTGTTGACGAGCCGTGGGCTTACACTCATAGAGACGGTTTCCGTTAAACACAATGGCCCCAATCCGGTCTTGCTCACTGACGGCAAGCCAACTCAGTAAACTCGAAAAATGGGCCGCTTGGACCGATTTCAACAGAAGTTGGGTGCCAAACTTCATGCTGGGACTGACATCTATAAGCAGCATGACCGGCTGCTCACGCTCTTCGGTGAACAGCTTGGTATGGGTTTTTCCGGTTCGAGCTGTAACGCGCCAGTCAATGGCGCGAATATCATCCCCGGCTTGGTAAGGACGGACTTCAGCAAAATTCATTCCCCGTCCTTTGTGACGACTTTGGTGTTGGCCATTGAGTTGTGACCAGACACTTTGCGCAGGGGGTAACCATCGTACTGACTGGTTTTTATAGTGCAGTAATTCAGCCAGACAGAGGTTAACGCCATCACTGTGAGCAGGAAGTGCTGGGGTTAAATCCTGTGTGTTCATGCGCAAGCAACCTGTGAAACTAACTGCTCGATAATGGTATCAGGCGCGATAGCTTCAGCTTGGGCCTCATAGCTTAGAAGCAAGCGGTGGCGCAACACGGGATAGGCCATAAGCTGGACATCTTCAGGTGTGACAAAGTCTCGTCCGTTTAGCCATGCATGGGCACGTGCACAGCGGTCAAGGGCAAGTGTTGCACGCGGGCTGACTCCCATTTGTAACCAACTAGCAAGTTGCTCGCTGTATTTGTATGGGTGGCGTGTCGCCATGATCAAGCGAATGATGTACTGCTCAACTTCTTCGGCCATGTGAATATTGAGTACTTCTTTACGGGCCGCAAAGATTTCTTGTTGAGATATCTGTACCTGCTCATCAGCAGTGATACCTAACGCTTCTCCCCGGTTAAGTCGCAAGATTTCTAGTTCGCTAGATTCATCAGGGTATTCAACATTGAGTTGAAGTAAGAAGCGATCTAGCTGGGCTTCTGGAAGTGGGTAGGTTCCTTCTTGCTCAATGGGGTTTTGGGTCGCCATAACCAAAAACAACTCTGGTAGCTGGTAGGTCTTTCGCCCTGCGGTGATTTGCTTTTCAGCCATGGCTTCTAGCATGGCGGCTTGAACTTTTGCTGGCGCCCGGTTGATTTCATCGGCGAGCAACAAGGCATTGAAGATAGGCCCAGGCTGGAACGTGAAATCTCCCGTTTCTGGGCGGAAAATATCGGTGCCTGTCAAATCAGCAGGCAATAGATCAGGGGTAAATTGAATGCGGTGGAAATTCCCCTCAATGCTGTCAGACAGCACTTTAACAGCACGTGTTTTTGCCAACCCTGGAGGGCCTTCTACCAAAATATGGCCGTCAGCAAGCAGGGCGATCATTAACTGTTTAACAAGATTCGGTTGACCGATGACCTGAGTATTCAGGTGAGATTGAAGGCGTTGGAAAGTCGTTGTCAACATGGATTGCTATTTTCCTTAAATGAAACAGTCAAATATGAAAATTAAGACTCAATTTGATGGCGTAAGTTCAGCACCTTTGTGTAGTTGGTGATTTAATAACCTCCTGTTTAACTGCTGAAACAGGTCATACCTCTTTAATTTGGTGATTAAGGTTGCACTTTGTTAGTGCGCTTCTGCACTAACGGAAGTCAAAAAACAGCTTTCATCTCATTCTAGACCATTGTTTTTACTCATATAAAACTTGGCACTTATTGTGCTTATGTTTATTAACATTGTTAATACATTTGTTTGTTAATCCTGACTTTGCAAACAAGCGTGATTCTATGCGGGAATATTGGTACGACCATTGATGCTCTGTGTTGATATTGGTATGAGCATGTGTTCTTATAATATTTGTGCAATGTAAAAGTCACCCAAGTGTCTTTTTCACTCGCTAGGATGCAACAAGATTAAAAATAAGGCTGAGAAACAGCCTACGTTGGTTAGTGGTCCTTATTGATAAAGCAATTATAAGTTTTTGATTTTAAGGATGGTAAGTCATCATAAAGATGGAATGGAGTCTTCTGTAATGAGTAAAAAAGCATTAGTAACTGGTGCAAAAGGTGGTATTGGTTCAGCGATCACTAAAGGATTAGTTGATGCGGGTTTTCGTGTGATTGCCACATATTTCCCAAGCGGTGAAGCCAAAGCTAAAGAATGGTTTAAAGAGAATAATTATTCAGAAGAGCAGGTTCGTTTGTTCCCGCTAGATGTTACAGATGCTGATTATTGTGCAGAAGCATTGGCAACATTGTTGCAAGAGGAAGGTAACATTGACGTGCTTGTCAATAACGCTGGTATTACACGTGATACAACGTTCAAGCGTATGTCTAAAGAGCAGTGGGGTGATGTAATCACGACAAACTTGAACAGTTTGTTTAATGTGACTCAGCCGCTTTTTGCATCAATGTGCGAACACGGTAATTCACGCGTAATCAATATTTCCTCAGTAAATGGTCTTAAAGGTCAATTCGGTCAGGCGAACTACTCTGCTGCGAAGGCAGGGATGATTGGCTTCACCAAAGCACTGGCTGCCGAAGGTGCACGCTCAGGTGTTACTGTTAACGCCATTGCCCCAGGTTACACCGGTACACCAATGGTAGAAGCAATTAAGCCAGAAGTACTAGATAGCATTAAAGCTGAGATCCCAATGAAGCGTCTTGCTGCTCCTGCTGAAGTTGCAGCAGCGGTCACTTTCTTGGCGAGCGATGCTGCTGCTTACATCACAGGCGAAACACTGTCTGTGAATGGCGGCTTGTACATGCACTAATGGTTTAATTTCTGAATTTCGAAAGGACGCAAAAAATCATGTCAAAAGTATATATCGTTGCGGCTAAACGTACGCCTATCGGTAGTTTCAATGGTGCGCTGAAATCAGTTCCTGCTTCACAACTAGCTGCTGTGGCAATTAAAGCCGCACTGGAAGAAGCGAAGGTTGACCCAGCAAACCTTGACGAAGTTATTCTTGGTAATGTTGTTGGTGCTGGACAAGGTATGGGGCCTGGTCGTCAGGCTGCTATCTATGCCGGCGTTCCTCAGGAAGTACCAGCGTACAGCCTAAACATGGTATGTGGTTCGGGTATGAAAGCGGTAATGGATGCTGCTGCTCATATCAAGGCCGGTGATGCTGAACTTGTTGTTGCTGCTGGTGCAGAAAACATGTCACAGATTCCATTCTGTGCACCAGCTACAATCCGTGATGGTCAGAAAATGGGCTCTCTAAGCCTAGATGATCTTCTTATCTCTGACGGTCTGACCGATGTCTTCAATAAGTACCACATGGGTGTAACAGCTGAAAATGTTGTTGCCAAAGTGGGCCTTAATCGCGAACAACAAGACAACTTTGCACTTGCAAGCCAACAAAAAGCAGTGGCTGCTATCGAACAAGGCAAGTTCGCAGGTGAAATTGCACCTGTAGAAGTGACTGTTCGCAGAAAAACCAGTGTTGTAGATACCGATGAGTATCCAAAGGCGGACGCAAGTATTGAAGGTTTGGCGAAACTTCGCCCAGCATTCAAGAAAGAAGGTGGCTCTGTTACAGCAGGTAATGCATCAGGTATCAACGATGGTGCAAGTGCAATTATCGTTGCTTCAGAAGCTGCTGTTGAAAAATATGGCCTGACTCCGCTAGCAGAAATCGAGAGCTATGCCCAAGCGGGTATTGCTCCAGAGGTGATGGGCCTAGGTCCTGTCCCTGCTGTGGTTAAAGCACTGGATAAAGCAGAACTCAATATCGCTGATGTTGGCCTGTTTGAATTCAATGAAGCTTTTGCGGGTCAGGCACTAGGTGTACTACATGAGTTGGCCGACGAGCTTGGATCTCCAGTTGAAGATCTGGCCGAGCGTTCCAACGTAAATGGTGGTGCGATTGCACTGGGTCACCCACTGGGTGCTTCAGGTAACCGTATTATTGTCAGCCTTCTTCACGAAATGCGCCGTCGCGGCACAGAGCATGGCCTTGCCACGTTGTGTGTTGGTGGTGGTATGGGTACAGCAATTGTACTGAAGAGCGTCTAATTCAATTGTAAAGCTAACCAGTACCTGTATTCATCATGGCACAGGTACTCAATCATTCTTTTAATGAAGGAAACAAGCTATGTATACGGAAATGTTTAAATCTTTCTCTGAGCAGACTGAAAAATCACTTGCACCATACGTTAAGTTCAACAAGCTGTTCACTAAGAACGTTGAAGATCTAACTGAGCTTCAGCTTGCCGCTGTTCGCGCTTACAGCGACCTTGGCCTATCTCAGCTTAAAGCTGTTAGCGAAGTAAAAGACGTTCAGTCATTTGCTGCTTACAACAGCCAGCAGCTAGAAACATTGACTAAGCTTTCTCAGCAGCTAATCGATGACAGCAACAAGTTCACTGCAATTGCTCAGTCTTTCAAGTCTGAAGTTGAAGAGCTAGTGGCTGAAAACGTAAAGCAAGTTACTCCAGCTTAATCAAAATGACCACTCTGCCGCCCCCGCTCCGGGGCGGCATTTTTAGTCCAAAATTAGAGGTCATTGGCATGAACCAGAACTTTTTTTCGGACTACTTTGCCAAGCTCCAAGAAATGAACCAGATGTGGTGGAAGGAGCTGGATTCAGGCAAGGCAGCCATGAATACCCCCCTTAATAAAGCGCTCAATGAAGTTAGCTTGGAAGATACGACCAAGTTCATCGAAAAAGCATCAGCGCAGCCAGCCGTCATTGCCGAATTGCAAATGGACTGGTGGGAAAACCAAATGAAGATTTGGCAAAATGTCGTCATGAAAAGTGGCGATACGTCAGATTTTATTCAGCCCGAAAAAGATGATAAGCGCTTCACGGATCCTGCATGGGAAAATGAGGCGTTTTACAACTATATCAAGCAATCTTATTTGCTGTTTAGCAATAAGATGAAAGAGTCCATCGAGTCGATTGAAGGGCTAGATGAGAAGGCGAAGGAGCGTTTGGGCTTCTTTTCGCGTCAGGCGATCAATGCATTGTCGCCGACCAACTTTATCACCACCAACCCTGAGCTGGCGAAGCTGACGGTTGAGAGTAATGGTGAAAACCTGATCAAAGGGATGGAGTTGCTTCAGCAAGACATGCAGTCGAGTGCTGATGTGTTGAAAATCCGCATGACCAATGATGCGGCTTTCCAGCTAGGTGAGAATGTAGCAAACACCGCCGGTGATGTTGTTTACAAGAACCACCTGTTCGAGTTGATTCAATACAAGCCACTGACTGAAAAAGTCAACGCGACACCGTTGTTGATCGTGCCGCCTTTTATCAACAAGTACTATATCTTGGATCTTCGCGAGAAGAATTCCATGGTGCGCTGGCTGGTTGAGCAGGGGCATACTGTATTTATGATGTCTTGGCGTAACCCAGATGCCAGCATGTACGATGTTGATTTCGACAACTACGTTGTTGATGGCGTGGTTAAAGCCGTTGATGTTATAGAAGACATCACTGGTGAGAAGCAAATCAATGCGGCGGGTTACTGCATTGGCGGTACGCTACTTGCGACAGCATTAGCTTACTACTCGGCTAAACGTATGCGCAGCCGTATCAAGTCGGCGACATTCTTTACTACGTTGCTGGATTTCTCCCAACCTGGAGAAATTGGTGCTTACATCAATGATCCGATCATCTCGGCCATTGAAGCGCAGAACGAAGCGAAAGGGTATATGGATGGTCGCTCACTGAGCGTAACGTTCAGCCTATTGCGTGAAAACAGCCTGTACTGGAACTACTACATTAACAACTACCTGAAAGGTAATAGCCCGATCGATTTCGATCTGCTGTACTGGAATGGTGATAGTACCAATGTAGCGGTAGCGTGTCACAGCACATTGCTGCGCCAGTTCTACTTGGAAAATCGTCTTGTTGATCCGAAAGGGTTCAAAGTTGGTGGTGTGTATATTGATCTGGCGAAGATCAAGATCCCAACTTACTTTATCTCAACTCAAGAAGATCATATTGCGTTGTGGCAGGGTACTTACCGTGGTGCACGTAAACTTGGCGGTAAGTCCACATTTGTACTGGGCGAGTCTGGCCATATTGCCGGGATTGTTAACCACCCGGCTAAGAACAAGTATGGCTTCTGGACTAATGATAAGTCTTCGGCTGAACCTGAAACATGGTTGAAAGGGGCTAAACGCCAAGAAGGTTCTTGGTGGGGTCACTGGAACGAGTGGATGGCAGGCTTCGAAGAGGCCGAGGTCGTTGATGCACGCTCTGCAGGTAGTGATAACTTCCCAGTTAAGTGCGCAGCGCCAGGTGACTACGTGATGCAAAAGTTGCCAATTGAAGTCTCTAACGTGTTGCAAGGCCAACCGGAAGAAGCTTAATCGAGCAATCAGTTGATTGAAAAGCCAACGTTTATACGTTGGCTTTTTTGTGCTTATGATTTCTCTATGGACATTTTACTTACTGCATGGGTACCGAGGCAGGGGCCTAGATAACAAAACACCGAGATTCATTGATGAACCTCGGTGTTGTTCTACGTCTCGGTGTTGTTTCAGGCAAGAAGTACCGATATTAGAGATCGCTTGGGATCGGCATTGCTTTCAAGTCTGGTGATATGATCAACTCTGCTTCTGTCGCTGCCTGTATTTCATCGATGGTGGTGCCCGGAGCCAGTTCGGTCAACATCATGCCTTGTTCAGTGATCTTGATGACCCCCATTTCAGTCACGATCAAATCGACCTGATTGGCTGCAGTGAGCGGCAGTGAGCAATGCTTGAGCAGTTTTGGTTTACCTTTGACGGTGTGCTCCATCGCAACGATAACCTTCTTGGCACCAACCACAAGATCCATTGCACCGCCCATACCCGGTACCATTTTGCCAGGAATGATCCAGTTAGCCAGGTTACCGAACTGGTCTACCTGCAATGCACCCAGTACCGTTGCATCTACGTGCCCGCCACGGATGATGGTAAATGAATCCGCACTGTGGAAAGTACATGCGCCTGTTGTGGCGGTAATAGGTTGGCCACCGGCATTGACCAGATCTGGGTCAATGTTAGCCTCATCTGGCATTTCTCCAATGCCGATAAGACCATTCTCTGCTTGCAGAAGGATCTCGATATCCGATGAAGTCTCATTGGCTACCAGGCTAGGAAGGCCGATGCCTAGGTTGACTACATCTCCATCATGAAGCTCTTGTGCCACTCGCCATGCAATCATGCGTCGGATCTGGTGTTTTTCTCGTTGAATTGTCATGGTTAGGCTCCTTGGTAAATGTGGTCAATGAACAGTCCTGGTGTGTGTACGGCCTCTGGAGCAATGTCACCAGCGTTGACCAAACTTGCTGCTTCGATAATAACTGTCTCTGCGGCTGTGGCCATTAACGGGTTGAAGTTCTGGGTTGTGCCTTTGTAGACGGTGTTACCTTTGGTATCGACAACAGAACCACGGATCAAAGCAAGGTCTGCACGTAGCGGTTTTTCCAGTAGGAAGTCTTTGCCATCGATTTGAATGACTTGCTTGGATTCAGCAACCAGTGTGCCAAGGCCAGTAGGCGTTAAGACACCACCAAGGCCTGCACCAGCAGCGCGAATACGTTCGGCTAAAGTGCCTTGCGGTACGAGTTCAACATCCAACTCGCCACTATTCATTTGGGCACCTGTTTCTGGGTTGGTGCCAATATGTGAAGCATATAGCTTGCCGATACGCTTGGCTTTAATCAGGCGGCCAGAGCCAGACTCAGGTGTGCCGGTGTCAGTGGTAATCAAGGTGATATTTTTAATCCCTGACTCAAGAATGATATCAATCAGTCCTTCAGGTGCCCCGTTGGCCATAAAGCCACCGATCATGATGGTCATATCATCGCGGAGTAGGTTGGCGATCTCGCTGGCAGTAATAGATTTCTTCATCATTGGCTCCTATTTGTTGGCCTGGCATCGACGGATAATCACGGCTGTGCCCATACCGCCACCGATACAGAGGGAGGCCAAGCCATAGGTTTGCTGTGAGCGTTCAAGTTGGTAAATCAATGTGGTCAGGATACGGTTGCCTGAAGCCCCCAGAGGATGACCAAGGGCGATTGCACCGCCATTTAAGTTAGTACGGGATTCGAGCCAAGACCTATCCACACCGTGCTTTTCGCATAGCTCTTTCATCACCCCTAATGCCTGAGCTGCAAACGCTTCATTAAGTTCGAAACATTCGATATCAGCCAGTGTTAGTTTGGCTTTGTCGAGGGCGTTGGCGATAGCTGGAACAGGGCCGAGTCCCATTACTTTTGGTGAAAGGCCGGCTTGGCCGCAAGCGATGATTTCTGCCATTGGGGTGAGGTTATAGCGTTCAACCGCAGCCTTGGAGGCCAGGATAATGGCGGATGCACCATCGTTTATGCCAGAGGCATTACCGGCAGTGACAGTACCGTCTTTTTTAAAGGCGGTACGAAGGCTTTGTAACTTTTCAAGAGTCGCATCGGCTTTTGGGTATTCATCGATGCTGACATTGTATTGCTGGCGGCGGTGGGAGACATTGACCGGTTCAATTTCATCGCTAAAGCCATGTTCTTGGATAGCTGCTGTCGCTTTCTGCTGGCTGGAAAGGGCAAATTGGTCTTGCTCTTCACGGCTTAGTTCGTGTAGTTCAGCAATGTTCTCTGCGGTGATCCCCATGTGGTATTGGTTGAACACGTCGGTTAGGCCATCTTTGATAATTGAGTCATCAAGGGTCAGTTGGCCCATCTTTACGCCATCACGTAGCGGGTTTGCAGAAATGAAAGGTGCTTGCGACATACTTTCCATTCCACAGGCGATAACAATCTCAGTCTCACCGGCTCGAATATGGCTGACACCATCCATCACGGTTTTCATGCCAGAGCCACAGATCATATTCAGGGTATAAGCAGGTACGGTTTCAGGAATGCCTGCTAATACCGCAGCTTGTCTGCCAGGGCCCATGCCGATACCGGCGCTTAAGACATTACCTGCAATTACCTCATCAACCAGGCTTGGATCGAGATGACATTGCTCTAAGGCCCCTTTGATGGCGGTAGCTCCCAACTGAGGTGCAGAGACTGGGGCGAGGGCACCATTGAAGCTGCCGATAGGGGTGCGCTTTGCGGCAACAATGTATACAGATTCCATACAACTTCCTGTTTCAGTTTGATTTGTTATCAACAGTGTATGGGCGGGAGGCCGGAGGGTGTTATAGGCATAGATTCAAATCTGATTTGCGAAAATGCAAAAATAAGATGCGCGCTTGGTCACGCCATTTCGACTACAGAGTGATTAGTCTGGCTGTAATTTAATTTTATTCAGCTAATGGATCACTTGAGGGTGGAACTATGAGTTATTCAATTGCATGTGCACCTTGCTGTTGGGGTGTTGAATCTTCCGATAATCCACATAACCCGAATTGGATGACAGTGTTGTCAGAGGCAAGGTTGGGTGGTTTTACCGGAACAGAGTTGGGGCCTTACGGCTTTTTGCCACTCGATGCCGATACGGTAAACACAGCGCTGTATGTCAAAGAGCTAGAAATCTGTGCGGGTACCATTTTCGAGCCACTGTCCGAATCTGGTAACTATGAAGACATCATTAATAAAACCAAGCGTTTATGTGGGTTGTTGCAAAAAATTGGTTGTGAAAAGCTGGTGGTGATCGATTGTGTTAATGACATCAGAAGCCGCTATGCCGGCATGCCAGAGCAAGCACCAAGACTAGATGCTGTACGTTGGGCGCAGATGATGGGCACCATCAGGGATATTGCCGAGATTGCCAAACGTCATGATATCAGGGCCGTTGTCCATCCACATGCCGGCGGTTACATCGAATATCGGGATGAAATTGATCGGATGCTGGATGATTTGTCTGCTGACGAAGTTGGCCTATGCCTTGATACCGGCCACCTCTATTACGCAACTATGGATCCCGCCAAGAGCTTGGTTGAATACGCAGACAGGCTTGAATATGTCCACTTCAAAGATGTTAACCAGCAGCGCTTGCAGCAGGCTATCGAGAAACAGGTTGGCTTTTGGCAAGCCTGTGCCGATGGTGTGATGTGCCCTCTCGGTGAAGGCGCAGTGAATTATGACCAAGTGGCTCAAGCTTTGGAATCCATTGGTTACCATGGTTGGATCACCATTGAGCAAGAGCGGGATCCGCGTCATTCAGACACTACGTTACCCGATATTAAGAAAAGCCGTCAGTTCTTGGTTGAAAAAGGCTTCATTTAACCCGTAGGTAGTCTGCGAAAGAATATTGTTTAGTAGTTTGTCATGTAGAGGATGTCATTATGGCAATGAAGATAGCGTGTGCACCTTGCTCGTGGGGAGTAGAAAATTCAGAGCAGGGCGGAAACCCTAGCTGGGCGAAAGTGTTGGTAGAAGCACGTGAAGCTGGATATGAGGGGATTGAGCTTGGACCCGTTGGATACTTTCCTGAAGATCCGGCAATCCTTGCCAGCTCACTGCGAGTGAGGGGAATGAAAGTTTGTGCAGGAAACCTTCATGGCGATTTCAGTTGCCCTGATTCGAAAGAGAAAGTGCTTGTCAAAGCACGCCGGGTGATTGATTTACTCAGCGCCTTAGGGGTAGATAAGTTGATCATTATGGATCGTGCCAACGCTGCAAGAGATGCTTATGTAGGACACGGTGTGATTGCACCAAGGCTTAAGCAGGAACAGTTGCAGGCAATGATTTCAACTATCACAGAAGTTGCAGAGATGGCGGCAGAAAAAGGTGTACGAACCTTGCTTCACCCTAGTTCAGGGGGATTTGTCGCTTTTTCTGATGAGATCGCTTCGGTATTGAATGCTATTCCTGCAGAACGTCTAGGTTTGTGCTTGGACATTGGCCATTTGTTTATCGATGGGATGAAACCAGAAGAGTTTATCCGTCGTTATGCCAATCGCCTGGAACACCTGCATTTCAAAGATGTCGACGGCCAGCAGTTACATAATGCAATGCGCGATCGCTGTGGCATGACCAATGCGTTCAGTAAAGGGCTAACTCGTCCGCTGGGTGAGGGAAGTATTAACTTTTCAAATGTCTTTAAGGTATTGAAGGATATTGATTATCAGGGTTGGATTGTCGTCGAGCAAGAGCGTGCGGTCACCCAGTTGGAACATGTGAAGGTGGATATGGCGAAAAGCCGTGGTTATCTTGCTGAACATTGTATGTAAGGGTTGAAATGATAGTTACCGATCCTTGGTTTTATATTACTGCCGTTCCTGCTGTATTGATTTATGGGATTGGTAAAGGCGGTTTGGGCGGGGCATTGGGGATCATTGCAGTTCCCTTGATGGCCCTAGTGGTCTCGCCAACGCAAGCCGCCGCTATCTTGCTTCCCATACTGTGTGTGATGGACGCATTTGCGGTTAGGCAGCACTACCGCAGTGCAGACTATTCAGTTCTCAAGCAAATGCTGCCGGGTTCATTATTAGGGGTATTGCTGGCAGGGCTGTTCCTCAGCGTAACACCTGAAGCAGGACTTAAGCTGCTGATTGGGGTGTTATCACTGCTGTTCTGTTTGCAATATGTGCTAAGTGGCAGCCAGCAAAACAAAAAGCCCGGTAAAGCCAGTGCATGGTGGTGGAGTAGTCTAGGTGGTTTCTCCAGTACTGCTATTCATGCCGGTGGCGGCCCAGCGAGTATCTATCTATTACCATTGAGATTGGAAAAAGTGACTCTGATAGCCACGATGGCTGTGTTGTTCGGCATCATCAATTTGGCGAAGCTGATCCCTTACAGTATGCTGGGAGAATTTGATACCACCAACTTAATGACGGCGGTGGTACTGATGCCTCTCGCGCCCGTTGGCGTGTATATGGGCGTATGGTTGCTACATAGAGTGAGCCAAGATGTTGTATATAGGCTTTGCTATCTCTTCCTTTTCTTATCAGGAATGAAATTAGTATTTGATGTGTTGTAAATCCACCTTATACCGATAAATATAAAAGCCGTAGGGAATTGCTCTGCGGCTTTTTAATATTCAATTTATGGGATAGATTTTATTAATCCAAATGTTTTTACGCTATGATGGTAAAATGCTCAATTTTGAGTGTTTATATATTTGTGATGAATGTCATTAATACTCATATGAAAAAACAATTGATATCTATTTGTGAAATTCATCACATCTTACCTGATTTTAAGTGTATATGATCTGCCTATCTTTATAGGGGATACTTTGATGAAATTTGATACGGCCACACTATTAGTATTTATCCGGGGTGTTTTAGACACTCTGGTTAATGCTATTTATTCGTGTGTTTGTATCAGTTCTAGCGAGAGCTTAGTCTCCAACTCTGACAAGGAACTGGATGAGATAGCGTCGGACTATAACCAGCTTTATATCAGTGTTGGTGACATGCTAGGGAAACAAGTCAGGTATTGGTGTGATGTATCTTATGCACGTTGGAAGCACAATCACCATTGTTGTGCCGCTCTGGTGCGCACCTTATTTTCTTTACTGTCTCTGACATACCTATATTTTGCTAAGCAGGTTTCGGCCAGTTCCTTGGTGTGCTTCTACCGCTACGCACCAGCGAACGCTGCGATGTCTTTAAACAATGGCACTGCATCTGTTGGCCGTGAATATGCTGGCAAAAACAACGTAAATTACGTTAGCATCCATCCAATGAGCAGCAATCGTCGCAAGATGATTGCTGCTTTTTTTGTATTAAATAACAGCAGCTTAATAAGTTGATAGCGAGGTCGAAATGTATATTGTTTGTGTAGCAGCGTGTCCAACAGGAATTGCCCATACCTATATGGCGGCAGAAGCCCTTGAAGTCTTGGGTAAAGATCATGGTTGGGAAGTGAAGGTAGAAACGCAAGGCAGTACGGGTATCGATAATGCAATTACCGCTGAGGATGTCGCAAGAGCTGATGGCGCTATCATTGCCGCAGAAATTGCAGTAGAAGGGATGGAAAGATTTGAGCCTCTTACCATTTTAGAGTGTGCAGTGGCAGACCCAATCAAACAACCCGATGCCGTTTATGAAACCATGATGCATTTAATTAATACTAATTAAGGATAATTACCATGGCCCTACTATTAAAAAAAGAAAAAACAGAAATAGATAAATTACGTGAAGCATTAATGACCGGCGTTTCATATATGATCCCAGTGATTGTAGCCGGTGGTATGATGCTGGCATTTGGTTCATTATTTGAAACTTTAACTGGTGTTGATTTAAAAGAGAGCAATTCTTTAATTGCCCAGTTAATAAATGATTTAAAAACATTTGGTTTATATGGCCTGACTTTATTGTTTCCTGTCATTGCTGCTTTTGTTGGGTTTGGCTTAGCCGGTAAACCTGCAATTGCCCCAGGACTTATTGCTGGTATGTTAGCCCGCGATATGCAAATGGGCTTTTTAGGGGCTTTATTAGGCGGTTTGATGGTCGGGTATTTGGTCAGATGGATGCTGGCTAACATTAAGCTGCCAAAAGAGTTTCGTAGCTTGTTGCCGATGGTCATTATTCCTCTTATCGGCTCTGCCATCATCCTTTTCGTCATGAAGTATATTGTCGGTTATCCGCTGATTGCCCTCAACACGGGCTTGGAAAACTGGTTGGTCGGCATGTCGGGTGGCAATAAAGTGTTGATGGCGGCAGTGCTGGGGGCGATGGTTGGCTTTGACTTGGGTGGCCCCATCAATAAAGCAGCAATTACTGTGAGCTTGGGTCTGTTTGCCCAAGGGATTTTTGAGCCCGTTACCGCGTCACATATCGCTATCATGATTGCCCCGTTTGGTATTGGCTTGTCCACGATTTTTGCCAAGCAATATTACAGCAAAGAGCTGCAGGAAAATGGCCGTGCTGCATTGATGATGTCTTGTGTCGGGATCAGTGAAGGGGCGATCCCATTTATTCTTGCCAATCCAGCGCTGATCATTATCAATAGCATAGGTAGTGCCATTTCGGCTGCCATGGTCATTATGTTTGATTCGATAGTTCATGCACCAGCGGCAGGCATTCTCGCTCTGATCCTTTCTTCCCATTTCTTCTTGTACTTACTCTCTATCGCAACCGGCGTGGCTTTTGTTGCCGTCTGCACCACGGTACTGATGAAGCGACAATTCAATAAACAGGCCACTGATGCTGAAAGCCAGCAGCAAGTAGCGAAATCTGCCTAAGGTAAGAATGATGTCAATGAATAAAAAAGCCTACATAGTTCCTCATACCCACTGGGATCGTGAATGGTATTTCAGTACGGAGGAGTCACAGGTACTGCTGGTCTTTACCATGCAGCAAATCCTCGAAGAGCTTGAAAATGATGATGGATTGCCTTGCTTCGTGCTTGATGGGCAATCGGTGATGCTTGAAGACTACTTGAGCGTTGTGCCGCAAGATACCGATCGGGTGAAAACCCTGGTTGAGTCGGGCAAGTTATTGGTTGGTCCTTGGTATACCCAGACCGATCAGTGTGTGGTCCATGGCGAATCGCAAATCAGAAACTTGATGTGGGGTTGCCGTGATGCCGAGCGATTTGGCGCAATAATGAAAGTTGGCTATGTACCTGACTCGTTTGGTCAGAGTGAGCAACTGCCTCAGCTCCTGCAACATTTCAATATCGATAAATGTGTGTTCTGGCGTGGGATCTGGGAAGGGATTTGTAGCAATACCGAGTTTGTCTGGCGGGCCCCGGATGGCAGTGAAGTGACAACTGCGGTACTCGAGTTTGGCTACAGTGCGTTCCAGGGAATGAAGCCAATGGATACTCACCTTGACGGTATCGACCAGAAAATAGCTGAGCGCTTTTGGCCGGGAGAACGACAGCACTTCCTGTTTATGGGCGGGCATGATCAAAAGCCTTGGCAGAGGGAAACGGTCGAGGCTATTAGGCACGCCAATGAATCGCGCCCGTACCAATATCAGCTGTGCACTTTTGAAGACTATTTCGCCCAAACTACCAGAGAGAGTCTACCTGTGGTTGAGAGCGAAATGCTCTACGGCAAATACAGCCGTATCCACCGCGGGATTTATTCAACCCGCTACGATATCAAGAAGCTCAATAGTGATGTCGAGAACCTTTTGGTCAACCAGTTGGAGCCGCTGTTGACGGTTGCCAATGACTTGGGCTTGAAGTACCCACACGGCTTGATGGAGAAAAACTGGAAACAACTGATGCAAAGCCATGCCCATGACTCTATCGGCGGTTGTAACACTGACTCGGTCAACCGTCAGGTCAAGGCCCGTATCCAAGCTGTACGTGAAAATGCTGAACGCTTACAAGCGATCACCCTCAAACAGTTGGCAGATGCATCAACCAAAGGCAAAGAAGGTGAGTACGTGTTGGTTTTCAACCCGTTGCCTTATTCACGCAATGCCCAAATAGAGTTGGAACTGGTGCTACCGACCCGCAATCTGGCCATTTACGATGGTGAGCAAATTGTCGAGATGCAGTCGATCTCGTGTGAACTGGTTGATATCAATGCCATAGTCCAGGACCCAACCACTTTGGGCGATGAGCGGTTCCGCTCCTGGTACCGCCACCACGTTTGGGTGTCCTTGGAAGGTTTGCCAGCCTGTGGCTATCGCAACCTCAGGGTGGAGCGCTTGACAGAAGGGGAGATAACCACACACGCGAGCCTAACTCAAACAACTGAAGAGACATTAATCAGCATCGCTAACGAGGCCATGAAGGTGAGTGTCGATAAGCTTGGCAAGGTGGGTTTATCTTGTCTCGACAGTGGCCAGCATTGGGATGATGTAATTACCTTGGTAGATGGGGGTGATGATGGTGATAACTACGACTTCTCTGAGCCGCATGACGATCTGAAAATCACCTATGAAGTGCTCAAGGGTGCGATACGTGCATACGAAGGCAACTTGCGTTCTGAAGTTCGTATTACCTATCAAGCAATGTTGCCTGCGGATTTAACAGAGCGAAACGCGAAACAGTGTTCGGTTAAACAGCGTATCGACGTAGTCCTTGGGTTGGCAAAAGGCAGCCATGGGGTAGATATTTCTGTTGAGCTGGAAAATCAGGCCAACGACCACAGGGTGCAGCTTCATATCAATGGCGATTTTATCCACGCCCAAAGTGTCGCTGATCAACCTATTGGTTTAATCCAACGTGGGGATGATGAGTCAGCATTGTCTGTCTGGCAGTCACAAGAATGGACATCATGCCCGGTGCCGATTTATCCGATGCAAAGTGTTGTTGCAGGGGAGACCGCACAAGGTGGCTTGGCCGTGATGACTGACGGAATCCGTGAATATCAGCAATATGGCGATTCAATTGCTATTACCTTGTTCCGAGCTATGGGTTATGTCGGAAAACCTGATCTGAAATACCGGCCTGGCCGTCTATCCGGGTTGCCTGATGCCAGTCCGGACTCTCAACTTCGCCAGCCACTGTCATTCCGGTTAATGCTTTGCCCATTCAGCTGCAGTGCTTTTGACGCGGGATTGTGCCAACAGGTCAAAGAGTGGATTAGCACCCCGTTGACCCTACATAACGGGGTGGTGCAACGCTTTATGATTGCACCGCCAGTGTTCACAGCACCGGAGGTATTTAGCCTGTTGGCGTTCGATACACCAGAAGTGGCTGTCAGTGCCATCAAGGTCTGCGAGGATGATGCTAATAGTATTGTCATCCGTTTGATGAATGCAGGTAAGGACGAAGCCAAACTCGGCGAACTTCCGTCTGGATGGAAGGTCTGGCAGGTAGACGGCATGGAGAGAGTATTGGGTGATGCAACAGTCGATACGACAATCCCTGCACAAGGCATTATCGGCCTTCGATTGAGTAAAGAAAGTCTTTAGATAAAACCTAAACCATAACATTGGGCCCTCACTACCGATCTAGGTTACACGGATCGGGTGAGTGGCCTGCTGCACCGAAAATTCGAACTAAATATACCCCAAGGGGCAATCATGACTACATCATTTGAATTTACCAACCCGTTGGTTAATGGCATTCACGCCAGGCCTGCCGCTGAAATAGAGATCCGCGCAAAGCGTTATAGCTGTCAGATCACCCTAAAGAATAAAACGAAAGGAACACAAGCAGACGCAAAAAGTGTGCTATCGCTAGTTGGTGCCGATGTCGTAATGGGGGACGACTGCCTTTTGGTCTTCGACGGCGCTGACGAGCAAGCTGCCTATGAGGATATTAAATCTTTTGTTGAAAGGGATTTCGCCTCTTGCGATGAGCCGCTCGAAGTGATCGAAGCTGACATAAACCAACCCCTTCCTGTGGCGCTGGTGAAAGCCGAGCCGGATTTGCTTCGAGGCACCATTGTTTCCCGAGGTATTGGCCGAGGGCGACCGGTTGTTTGCAGCAACATCGACCTCTATCAGTTGGCTAAAGATGTGCAATTGCAGTCTAGTAGCAACGTCGATAGCGTGCTGACAAAAGCGTTGTTCACACTTTGCCAGCAGCTTGAACAGGAAATTGTAGAAGCTGAATCAAAAAACAGCCCTAAAGAGATCACTATCCTCAAAGCCCATTTGCAGATTGCAGGTGACAGTTTGTTCAGTGAATCGTTGGCGAAGTTCAGCACTCAGGGAAATCCTATCCATGCTATTGCTCGGGCATCCGATGCGTTGAAAGCACCATTGCTGAAAAGTCAGAGTAATTATATGCGTGAACGGGCGTTGGATATCGATGACTTGTGTGCAAGGCTAGCCGGTATTGTTTTGGGCAAGCCTCTCCAGCAGCCTATTGTGCTTTCTGAAAGCAGTGTTGTTATCGCCGATAACCTGACGCCAAGTGAGTTTTTGGCATTGGATAAGCAACTACTCAAGGGGGTTGTGCTAGCAGAAGCAGGACAGACATCGCATACCGTGATTCTGGCTCGCTCTTTTGGTGTACCGGTATTAACCGCTGTTGAGGGCGTCAATGCCTTTGCTAATAGTGCTGATACTTTGGTTGTTGATGCTAGCTATGGATGCTTGATCCGCGAGCCAAATGAAAAAGTGGATCAGTTCTATCTGTTAGAACAACGCAAACAGGCGGCTAAAACATCCATATTGACACCATTTGCGACCAGTCAGGGCCAAAGCAAAGACGGAAAGCCTATGGCGCTGTTTGCCAATATCGCAATGGGTATTGAAGCCGGTAGTGCCTTTGAACAGGGCGCTGAAGGGATAGGGCTATTCCGAACCGAAATGTTATTTATGGACCAAGAACAAGCACCTGGTGAGGATGAACAGTTCGAGGTTTACCGTGAAGTTATCGAGGCTGCTGCAGGGAAATCAGTCATTATCCGTACTTTGGATATTGGCGGAGATAAGCCACTGTCTTACTTGCAATTACCCGAAGAAGAAAATCCATTCTTGGGTTATCGCGCTGTTCGGATGTATCCGCAGTACCAGGCTATGGTCGAAACTCAGCTAAGAGCTTTGCTAAAGGCATCTCGATATGGTCAAGTCGACATCATGATCCCGATGATTTCTTGCTTGGAAGAGGTGGAGTGGATTAGCCAGTTATGCCAGCAGTGCCAAGTTCAATTGCAGGCTGAAGGGGTTGAAATCGGTCAGTGGCGGCTAGGGATTATGGTTGAAGTGCCTTCAGCACGTTACTTGATTGAAAAAGTGGCTGGGCTGATCGATTTCGTCTCTATAGGCAGTAATGACCTCACCCAGTATTTTATGGCCTGTGATCGGGGGAACCGCCAAGTTTCATCTCTTTATGACAGCTTCCACCCTGGGTTTATTGCCTTCCTGCGTGACATAGCCAGAGCGGCAAAAAATGCAGGGATTGAGTTGGGTATCTGTGGCGAGATGGCTAGTGATAAAAGAGCATTGCCACTACTACTTGCCATGGGATTTGATGAAATCAGCTTGTCGGCGCCGAGTATTGTGCCGTTACGTGCAGAACTGGCTAAAGTAGATTTTGACGAATGCGGTAAGTTGCTTGACGAAGTATGCGCACAAGGAACGGCAGAGCAGGTGAAGGCGTGTATCGAGCATTTCTGGCAACAGCAGGAAAAACCTGAAATTCTATCCGAAAGCCTTGTTATTCAGTGTGATGCCAATGATAAAGCAGGTGTGATCAAGCAGTTGACGGATAACCTCGAAGTACAAGGCAGAACGGAAAAAGCCGATGCGGTAGAGCAGGCTATCTGGGACAGAGAGGCTATCTTTGCAACGTCCTTGGGTTTTGGTGTCGCGGTTCCACACTGTAAGTCAACCGCTGTTAGCCATAACAGTATTTCGATAGCACAACTCGAGAAGCCAATAATTTGGAATGAAGCGGAGGGGGAAACTGTCTCTGCTGTGATCATGCTGACGATTTCCAGCCGTGATGAAGAGGGTACACATATGAGTATTTTCTCCAAACTGGCCCGGAAACTGATGCACCGAGATTTTCGCGAGGCACTAATGAACCCTGCCGCTAGTAGTGGTGAAACAATTGCTCTGCTTGAAGGGGTCCTCTACGAGCAGGTGGCATAGGCAACATGACTTCGGGAAATACCCGAGGGTCAGCATTGGATTGAAAATAATGAAAGTAATATCGTTGAATGTATTGGTCGTAATGACAATATTGGCTATTGGGTTTCCTGTGATGATAGATCATCCCACCATGTTAGGTAGCCTGGCGGCAGCATGTACAACCCTGTCATTTCTTCCCCAAGTCCTGCATACCATCAGGACCAAAGATACAGCAGGGATTTCGCTAGCTATGTATGTTTTGTTTGTGTTCGGGATCTTGTGTTGGCTTATTTATGGATTAATTTCCCATGATCTGCCGCTTATGCTTGGCAATGGTATTACCTTGGTTCTTTCAAGTATTGTTTTATTAATGAAGCTAAAGTCTAAATCTGATGGAAATACAGCAATTTAATAATCTTTACTCTTAATGTGAATTTTATAAAAAATAGGGTGCGTAACTTAAAGCGCCTTTTATATGAAAATATAGATTGATTTATATTCACTCCTAGTAATGTGATCTTTGTCTGAGACGATATAAGATTATTACTGTTAGGATTAGTTCGTTAACTTTTATTTGATCAGGTGATCTCAATGCTTCGTTTGGGTTTGTTTTTCAGCATAGTGGTAGTAAAAGGAAAAGAGGCGCTCTTTTCCATGCTGACTATGCTTGAAAAAATTAGCCTAGCGCTGACACCTGAATTAGATAAGTTGAATCGGTCTGAAGAAAACAAAACTGATGAGCTAGATACTTTAGCTAAGCAGTGGAGCGGAATGTGGGATACGGTGACTGATCGTTTATCATTTCGCAAGTCGGGTAAAAAGCCTGTTCGTGAGCTACTTGCGTTAGCAGAAAGGCAATCACGCTTGAATATCCAAGTTGCTGATTTTAATCTGCTATCTCATGGTTGTGTGAACTCTTCTATTGCACAGATGTTGTCTTGTCAGCGTAATATGGGTGATCCGGCAGCCGCTTACTTGCAACTTTTTAACCTCACCACCTGCCTGTCTCTTAGCTCAACCTCTCATCAAAACTCTCAAGAAAATAAACTCGCTTTACACCTAGAAAAAGTTCTAGTTACAAAGCAAGAAATAAACCGAATAAAAGCACAGAAAGCACTTATGTTTTTGCTGTGCTTTTTCTATTTTATCCAAGTGAAAATCAACGAGGTTAATTATGTATTTTGTTTGTGTAGCGGCTTGTCCAACAGGTGTCGCACATACTTATATGGCGGCAGAATCACTGGCAATGATTGGAAAAGAATTAGGGCATGAAGTGAAAGTCGAAACTCAAGGTAGCTTGGGGATTGAAAACGAAATAACAGAAGAAGATATTGCACGCGCAGACGGTTGTATTATTGCCGCAGAAGTAGCGATTGCAAAAAAAGATAGGTTCTCAAGCTTACCAATTTTGGAATGTGCGGTAGCAGACCCAATTAAACATGGAAATGCCGTTTTCGAAGCAATTTGCGAGGAAATAAATAATGGCTAAGTTTTCAATGAATAAAAAAGAAAAATCAGTAGGAACCGAAGTTAAGACCGCAATTATGACTGGGGTTTCCTACATGTTGCCGTTGATCATTGCCGGGGCAGTGATCATGGGGATTGCCCGTATTGGTGCGTCATTCTATGGCATTGATAATATTTGGGATGGAAGCCACGCTGAAGCGGCCAATGCATTGGTCCGGCTTTTCCATGCCTTTGACGGTTTTGGTGGGCTGGCATTGAGCCTGATGCTACCAGTTGTCGCAGGCTATATAGCCTTCTCGATTGCAGACAAACCGGGTATTGCCCCGGGTATGGTTGCCGGCTTGTTAGCCAAAGAGATGGGAACAGGCTTTCTCGGTGCCTTGGCGGCTGGTTTTATTGCCGGTTATATCGTTAAGTTACTGGTTACCAAAGTTAAGCTGCCTAAATCTGTTGCATCAGCCGGCCCCATTTTTATTATCCCCGTAGGCGGTACCTTACTAGCTTGTCTCGTCATGATGTACATCATTGGTGATCCGCTTGCAGCCATGAACCGCGGATTGGAGAACTGGCTACTCAGCATGTCTGATGGCAACAAGATTGTCCTGGCAGCAGTCGTCGGGGGGATGGTCGGCTTTGACCTCGGTGGCCCTATCAACAAGGCGGCAGTAACGACAGCGATGGCGATGCTCGCATCAGGGATCTACGACCCGAACACCGCCGCTCAGGTTGCTATAATTATTCCACCTATCGGTATTGGTGTTGCGACTCTTATCTGGAAGCAACGCTTCCCACATTCCCTTCAAGATGCAGGTAAGGCATCAACTTTAATGGGGCTCATCGGTGTTTCTGAAGGTGCTATCCCATTCGCACTGGCAAATCCGAAAATAATCGTTGTGAACGTGATCGGCTCAGCTGTTGGCTCGGCTATGGCTGTTGGGTTAGGCGCTGTAAACCGTGCACCCATCTCTGGTTTTTATGGTTGGCTTGCCGTTGAAAATTGGCTGGTGTATGTGCTGGCGATTGCCGTAGGTTCGGGCATCATCGCAGTGGGCTCATTGCTGGTTTTCAAGGGTGAAGAACTACCAAAAAAACAAGAAGAAGCAAAACCGAAATTCAAAATCACACGGGCCCAATAATAAGACCCACCACGGAGATACCTTAATGAAAAGGTTCAGAAAAAGCAGTGTTGCGCTCCTCGTTTCTATGGCTACAGCAATGGCATTCAATACGGCCTCAGCAAGGGAGCAGACCCAGATTGCCTTCATGCCGGATATTCATTTCCATGACGTTTACGGTGATTTTACCGATGGCAGTTTCGAAGGTTTGAAAAACAGCCACAGCGGTCAGAATGCGACTATCCGCAGTATGCATGCCCAGCTGACTTCGACCCGCTTGTTTAATGAAAACTACTTTGCTCTTTTGGCTGCGCTTGATGATGCGGTGCGGCGTGGTGTGAAGTATATCGCTCTGCCGGGTGATTTCAGTGATGACGGCCAGCCAGTTCATATCCGAGGATTGAAAAAAATACTCGACCATTATGCCCAGACTTATGATATTGAGTTCTTTGCCGCACCCGGTAACCATGACCCGGTTCGCCCATTCGATAGGCCTAGCGGAGAGAAGGACTTTCTCGGCAAAGAGGGCAAAACCCAGCGTATTTTTAGCAAAGGGGCCAATGAGTGTGTCGGTTACGAAGGCAATAGTGCTGTCATTAATGCCGGCCATGAATTACCAACGGTATGTACCGAAGAAATCCGCGAACTTGGTTACGAAGGTCTTATGGCAGAGTTGGGAGACTTTGGCTTCTTCCCACAGGCATCGAATGTGTATTGGGAAACGCCATATTCAACTTATACCCAAACCACATATGACTTCGACAAGGCATTGGGCCAATCGACCTATCAACAGCGCCAGTATGAGATTTGCCACGAAGGGACAGGGGGAAAGTATAAACAGCCAAACTACTCGGCCTGTTTTACGGTGCCGGATACCAGTTATCTCGTCGAGCCAGTGGAAGGATTGTGGTTACTGGCAATCGATGCCAACGTTTATATCCCAAATGCGGATGCCGATACTGCTCAGCCAGAACTTGCCGCGAACTTCGCCGGCTCGGGCAATGCTGGTTACAACAGGATGCTGACTCACAAACAGCATGTGATTGAATGGATGAAAACCGTTGTTGAAAGGGCCAATGCCGAAGGCAAGACGCTGGTGGCTTTCAGCCATTTCCCGATGACGGAGTTTTATAATGGTGCAGCGGAGACCATAGAGGATATCTTCGGCCCGGGTAACTTCCAGTTAGCACGTTCACCGAAAGAGGACGTTAGCCATGCTTTGGCGAAAACGGGGATCAAGCTGCATATCGGTGGCCACATGCACTTCAATGACACCGGTGTGAAACGTTACGATGATGGATCTTTCATATTTAACGTCCAGGCCCCGTCGATGGCGGCTTATGTTCCTGCCTACAAGTTGTTGAGCTTTAAATCGGACAGCCAAGTTGAAGTTGAGACGGTGATACTCGACAAAGTACCGCGCTTCGATGAGTTGTTTGAGCATTATGAGAAGGAATGGAAACACCTCAAGGCCGAAGGGGCTGAGGAAATTTGGAACAAGGATGTCCTGACATCGAAGGATTACTATGAATTTACCAATTGGCATATTACTGAACTGACAAGAATGCGATTTTTGCCAGAAGAGTGGCCATGTGACTTGAAACAGATGGTATTTGCACTTGATGGCCGCCAGATGCTGACTCTTAGCCAACTGGATAGCCCATTAACCCAAGCTCAAGTTATGACACTTTCAGGTGGCCGTCAGGCGGTAGAAATTTGTCAGGAAAAACCGGTCAACTTCGACCCATCAGCCATTAACGATCCCGCGTTTGCCAAGGCTTGGCAACAAGCAGAGGCCAGTGCCAAGCAGATAGCGTCTGACAATGGCCTATCACTTGATGACTTTGAAAAATGGAACGGTTTCGATCTCGCTGTCGATTTCTACCGCTTGAGAAACGCCGATGAATTGGCTTTCAAAGACGTTGACCGAAACCGGATGCCGCAATATGAACTCTTGGCGAGTACCTTGGCTGAGCAGACCGTGACGGATTCAACTCAATTCGGCGATGTGTTCAAACAGCGATTTGGCGGTCTGTTTGCCATCCTCACTAAGTTCGCTAACGGCGAGCCAAGCTATCACTTCGAGTTAAACCTGGATAAAGGGACCATCGTGGATCTGAAGCGGTTAGATCTGGAAACCGGAAAGGTTTCAAAGATCAAACAATAACCCTCAAAGGTTAATGCACTTGTTGCAGGGAAAGATAACTTTCCCTGCCACTTCATAATTTCAATATTGGAGAAATTAATGATGAACAAAATTTCAGTGGCATTATTAATATCCCTCGGCTTACCGGCGATGGCTGCGGATTTCGATGTGATGTCGTTCAATATCCGTAATAGCAAAGACAGTGTTGCCGGCAGCGAATATGATGGAAACAATACATGGGATAACCGCAAGGCAATAGTGGCAGATATCATTGCCCAAACGGACATTGCCGGGCTACAAGAAGCTTTCAGCGATCAGATCGGTTACCTGGCTCGTCAACTACCTGAATACAGTTGGGTTGGGGTAGGACGTGATGACGGCAATGCTGAGGGTGAAGCTGTACCGATTTTTTATCGCAATGATAAGTATGTAAAACTCGGTGGCGGGACATTTTGGTTGTCTGAAACGCCACAAGTTGTAGCCAGCGTGGGGTGGGATGCCGACCTGACGCGGATAACGACGTGGGTACGACTGGAAGAAATTTCTACAGGTAAGCGTGTGCTGGTCTTCAATGCCCATTTTGACCACATCGGCCAAACAGCACGCCAAGAAAGTGCGAAATTGCTGGGCAAGAAAGCGGATGAAATTACCGGTGGTGCCGGTGATGCGGTGATTGTGCTCGGAGACCTGAACTTTGAGCGCAGTGATACAGACTCTTATCAATCACTGACTGATTTGTACCAAGATGCCCGGGAAATTACCAAGCAGCCATTTTCGGGTGTCAACGGTGATAAAGAACAGGTCTTTACCTATCATGGCTATGGCAAGGAGAAACCAGAAGATATCGACTATATTTTCGTCAATGAAAAGTTAGCGGTAAATACGTTTAAATATCAGAATGTAGTTAAAGACGGTATTTACGCTTCTGATCATTTGTCTGTGATGTCCAATGTATCGTTCCAATAATTAATCATCACTCTTCAATTTGCTTGATATTAAAAGGTCAACATAGGTGTTTGGCCTTTTTTATGTTCGAGACTTTAGTACCCTTGCAGTCCTTTTGGTGTTAAAGGGTTGTTACTATTGTGATGTGGATTTTACACATATCTTGTTTGATTAATTATTATCCGTATGGGGGTGTATAGAGAAATAGGAATTTATT
The DNA here is from genome assembly GCF_003026455.1 of Photobacterium rosenbergii. Lineage (GTDB taxonomy): Bacteria > Pseudomonadota > Gammaproteobacteria > Enterobacterales > Vibrionaceae > Photobacterium > Photobacterium rosenbergii. Next base: position 935,638 of record NZ_PYMB01000001.1, on the reverse strand, counting down.
CTTAATTCAGAATACCTGAGGGTATTTATTCAGTTATAGACGTTATAAAAGGCATAAATATCATGGTGTATATCAACTTGGATATATTTATTGTGAACAATCTATCAAAAATGATTAAAACCAGCTGATTTTTGATATTAACTTACTGAGATTGTATTCAGTTTTTGCGAATCATTCGAATAAAAAATGGAGTTGTAATCAGCAAATAAGCACTTTTGTGGATAATTAGTCGTAAAGTGACTAATTATTCTATCAATAGGCTGCTGTTAGTGAAAATATATTTTGATGTAAGTCACATTTAAAGTGAAAGTTTTCCCATACTATCTCTTCACTTTCAAAATACTTCAAAATAAATCTACTTCAGATAGATATTTATTTCTGTACTACATCAAAGGATATAATTCGAAATGACTGATGCGATCATTAAAGTTTCTCGAAACACTGAAAATGCCCCTCTAAGCACTGTATCTACTCAGACAGTTGCTTTCTCTCATTACAATAACTTCTCTGCACAATTACCTGTTGACCCTAAAACAGGTGAGATTGTTGTTGGTGATATCAAAGAGCAGGCTAAACAGTGTCTAACAAACATCAAGGCGATTGTAGAGAGCATCGATCACGTGATGGACGACGTTGTTAAAATCAACGTGTTCCTAAAAGATATTGCAGATATGGAAGCGGTAGATGAAGTCTACGCGACTTTCTTCGAAAACTTGATCCCAACCCGTACCGTGGTTCAAGTAGCAGCATTGCCATTGAGCGACGCTCGCGTACAGATGGATGCATTGATTTCTAACGGTGAAGGTACTGCTCCTCAAGCTCCTTGCCCACTTGTTAAGCTATCTCGCAACACTGAAAATGCACCGCTAAACCCATTAGCGACTCACACTGTTGCTTTCTCTCACTACAACAACATCTCAGCTCAGCTGCCAGTAGACCCGAAAACCGGTGCTATCGTTGAAGGTGGTGTGAAGGAGCAAACTGCTCAGTGTTTGAAGAACATGAAAGCGATTCTTGAAAGCATTGATGTACCATTCGATGACATCGTTAAAATCAACCTATACCTAAGCGATCTGGCTAATGTTAATGCTGTGAACGAGGTGTACTCGACTTTCTTCCCTGACTCATCTATTGCACGCACCGTCGCTTACGTACCTGCACGTTCTATCATTGCAGCAGATGCACTACCTATGGGCGCGCTAGTGCAAATCGACGCTTCTGTTTCTCACGGTGACGGTACACCACCACAGGAAGTTGAAGATCGCCACAATATCGTTATCCGTGCTAACAATACTGATGCAGCACCTCGTAATGCACTGCACACGCAAACCGTTGCGTTCTCTCACTACAACCACATTGCTGCTCAGTTGCCTGTGGATGTTGCTACAAATGCTATCGTTGCTGGTAGTGCTAAAGAGCAGGCAGAGCAGTGCCTGAAGAACATCAAAGCAATCGTTGAAAGTGTTGACCACGTTATGGACGATATCGTTAAAATCAACATCCACTTGAAAGATGTTGCTGATATTGAAGCAATCAACGAGGTTTACACCACTTTCTTCAACGGTGAACTACCAGCTCGTACAGTGGTTGGCGTTTCCCAGATTGAGATGGATGCCTTGGTTCAAATCGATGCCGTTGTTTCTAACGGTGAAGGTACGCTACCGCAAGTAAAATAATATTTAAGTAATTAAACTTAGGTTATAAGATTTAGGCAGGTATTTTTAAATACCTGCCTTTTTATTACTCAACAATAGAAGAAGTAATGATATTTCTGATTAGGGCAATAAAGTATGTACTTTGCTTACTTCGAAATTAATAGGCGTTTGAGCACTGTTCTGCAGCACAATAGATATTGTGCCAGTTGGATTTTCTCTCCATATTGGTAAACCGTTTTCATACTTAACCCAAGAATACTTAAATTCCGACAATGGAATATTTATAGCAATGTTATTTCTCTGAGAGTAGGTATATCCAGAGGAGGAGAGTGTTTGTAAGTACCCCTCACTGTCTATCAGGCCAACATAAAGCGACGACACCTGCTCTGGTGAAGTGTTGGTCAAGACAATTTCAAATGCGCCGCTAGTCTCTTTTCCGAGCGCCTTTTTTCCTAGTGTTTCTTTTCCGAGCACCTCTTTACCTAGCATAAGCGGGTTCAGTTTTTCCGGTGGCTCTCTTTGCCATATCTGCCAGGTACTGAGCGTCATACTTTCATTAATGATAGAAGTGCTACTTAATGTTCCATCCCACGAAGCTTGGGATTGCGTAATGAGCTGTCCGTTAAGTGAAAGGCTGATTGTGACTGGACCGGAATGCGCCCATTCCGGTAGCATCTGACCATGCCAATTGAGTTGAAGTGAGTCGCCGACCCCTTGTGAAATCCATGCTTTCTCATCCTGCATAATAACGATCTGCCAAGCTGCCCAATGGGAGAAGTCGGCTTTGATGGTCAAGGGTGTGAGTACTGGCGCGGGTATTTTCCCTACCTTGAAGTTGAGTATTTGGGGTGGGGTGTTTGGTTCGCTGTTGTTATTAACCAGTTGCTTGTAAACGTTGAATGAAGCCTTGGCTTGATAGTCAGCAGTGAGTAGGCCAAAACTTTGCTCGGCATCGGAAAACCAGCCTTGCTGGTTGGGTTCGTCGGTGAGTGAAAACCAATTGAGCGCAAATAACCCCAACTTTCTGAGCATAGGCAAGTAGTCTTTGAGCTTTTGTAATTCGATGGCTTGCTGGGCTTCCCAATTTGGCTCAGAAGCGATTGAAAGGTAAGCCAGCATCCAGGGTTTGTTGAAGTGCTGTTGTAAACGTTCGCCAAGTCGAAGTGCCCGTACCCAGGCTGACCAGTCCGGGGCTGAATGGACTCTTTCGGTATAGCTAGACAGCATCAGCATACTGGCGACAAAATCGCTGGCTTCAATACTTTTCTGCGCGCTGGCATAGCTTGGTGTGCTGCCGGGTTGATCCCAGTCACCAAGCCCAAGACCGATTTTTACCTGTGGTGCACCTTTGCGAATAAGTGCGATGGCCTCAAGCATTAGTGGATCCCAGCCCTCCCATGTTTCGATGCCTTGCTTGTTGAATTCAGGTTCAAGGATCAAGTAAGCCTGTGGTAGATCTCGCAATAGGGGGATCAACTTGTACTTGATTTCATCAAGATAGCGCTGTCGGTTTGCTTCAACATATTCAGGGCTGATCTTATCGCCAAAGAACCAGTAGCTGATCATTGGAATATAGCCATTAGCGTGAGCACCTCGTAAAAGATCGGAACGTAGCCAGTGCCAGTCGCTTTCTTGGGTGATCCATAAGGTGACACTTTGCACAGAGAGTTCTTTTTCGGTTAAGGCCTGCCAAATAGGGGCGAATTTGTTATTGCTCCCTACGGGGGTGTCTAGCAGCAAGCGTGCCCCGACTCCCCACAGGAAAGGAGGCTCGCTTTTAGCAATCTTGTCAGATTGTAGGTCAAGCATAAATGCCATAGCGTTAACCCTTTGTTGCCAACTTCGGGCAAGCAGGCTATTCCGGTTAGCCCAACTGGAGTCAAGCTTGGCTTGAAGTTGTTCAAATTGTGCCTTTGCAACTAACGTTTGGTTGGCTCTTAAGGCAGAGAACACAGCGCCAAATGTGGCTTGAATATACCAATCTTCTTGCATTGAAAATGTAGCATCAGCAATCTTCAGGTAAAGCTCTAAGGCTTTTTGAGGTTGTAGTGCGAGTTCAAGCAAGCTATGAGCCATTAAAATTTGGCCACGTATAGCTAATGGCTGTTTAGGGTGGGTGGCATATAGCCTTGAGCTTGCTTGCTGCATTTGGGCAATGGCATTTTGATCACGAAGTTGGATGAGATACAGAAAATCGGCGAGTAGGGGATCATTCCTGTAGGCTCTCAAAAGCGCAAAGGCCGCACGGGCTTCGAGCTGATGGACACTGAAAGGATCTTCGCTTAAGTATTGCCGGTATAATGACATGGCTTGAGTCCAACTGTGTTCGAATTCGGCAATCCGGGCTGCGAGGAATAAGGCTTCTCCACTATAGGGCTCAGGGATACCGCTCAGGCGTGCTTTTGCCGCGCTGACTTGCCCCTGTTGAATCAGCTGTATGCCTTCCCCAACAGTCTGAGCCGCGCTTTTTGCACTTGCTGAGTGGATGCTTCCAAGTAATATGGTAGATATCAGCAGTGTGATGATTACGTCGAATCTGAGCTGGGATTTAGACCACAGGTTCATCATCATGCTCAACTTTACTTTTGGGGTGATCGCTGTAGTCAATTTCTAGGGTTTCGAAGTACTCCAAGTTATGCCTAATGGTCTCAAGGTGTAAGGTTTGCTCCTGGGGTAAATCACACTTTTCTAATACGGCGATGTTCTCCTTCATGCTCATTACCATGACTTGAATTCGAGCGGAACTGTCGTTGATATCCTCGGCGATATCGGTAAGTTCATCGCCTTTTCGAATTCGAATTTCTGAAGATAATTTCCCCATGGAGATGTCGACCAGGGCATTGCGAATGCGTTCGACAGGGCCGTAAAGGCGATAACTGAGCCAACATCCGGCCCATGTGGCTAATGCAAGCTGCAATGAAAGTAGTAATATCAGCCAATTGTTCATGGCTTCATACATAGAAGGTAGAGACTGGGCGACGGCGTTTAACTCTTCAGGTAATAGCTGGAAGGATAATTCTTGCGCTAATACTTCAAGAGTTTGGGAGTAGAAGAAATAGAACTGAGCGGCATTGATAACCGCACTGAACAGGGCAATAAATAGTATACGCCATATCATGCGCTTGAGTAGCCATACTTTTATTCCTTTAAATATGGCTATAAAACGAGATTTCAAAAGCATAGCAGTACCGATAATAAACTTGTTGTATATCAAGTTTATACCGTGTGAGTTAAGCGTTTCGAAAATCGTTCTTTGTTAGTGGGATCTGAGAGGTCGATCATCTTATCAGTGTTACCGAAATTAAATGTTATCCCAGTAGCAAGGGTTGCCGTACTTTTGGGTAAAAAAGTCAATCACCACCCTGACCTTGGGGGCGAGATTATCGGTTTCTAAATAAAGGGCACTGATAGTTTGTGGCTCAGACGTCGTCGATAATTGGTAATCTGTCATCACAGGCAGCAACTGCTCGGCTTTGATTTCTTCGCCAATCAACCAGGTAGGGAATAGCACAAGACCGGCACCATTGACGGCGGCGCTGACAAGGGTTTCGGCATTATTGCTATAAAGCGTGCCGCTCACGTCATATGGTGTGAGCGATTCAATGCCGATAAACCAGCGTTGTAACCCTTTTGTTCCCTTAAACACCAAACAGTTATGTTTGGCAAGATCTTCCGGTGTTTGCGGTGTTCCATGGACTTTCAAATAGTTTGGACTGGCTGCCATCACATATTGTTGATTGCCAAAGCGTTTCATTCGCATGGAAGAGTCCTGAGGTACACCTACGCGTATCAATAGATCTATCCCTTCGAGGGCAGGGTCGATAAAAGTGTCTGTCTGATGGAGTTCGACTTTGAGCAAAGGGTAGCGCTCAAGCAGTTCTGCAAGATAAGGCGCGATATGCAGCCGGCCAAAGGCCACAGGTGCACTGATTTTGACGGTACCGCGTGGTGTATCAGCCCTTTGCTCGATGCGCTCTGTCACCATTTCAAACTGATGGATTATTTCATTGCAGTGCTTGGCAAAGGCTGCACCTTCGTCGGTGAGGGAAATCGCCCTTGTATGGCGGTGTAGTAGTTTGGTGCCAACCTTTTCTTCTAGTTGTGCCATTTTCCTTGATACCGAAGAGGGCGTTAGATCCTGCCTTCTTGCGACTTCAGAGAAGTTGCCATATTGGCACGTCATCAAGAACAGTTTTATTTCCAGCAACGATACATCATATTTCATGAGCAGCATCCATCAATCACATAGCTAGAGTTAAGGTTTTGTACATTAAAAAGGCAAGCCACTTGAGTAACTTGCCTTAATTATTGTTTATCACGCAGCAATATTTTGAGTTGAAATAAAGCTCGCGTCTTTGGTGAAAGCTTGGAACTGCTCTATGACCTTGGTCATTACTTCAGACTGGATATCATCCAGAAAAGCGGCTTCCGATTTCAGGTTAATGACCTCGAAATACTGATACGGTGATGGAGTATCTTGGCCGAGGATTGATAGCCCTTTATAGACATCAAATGAAGCCACACTGTTAAGGGCATTGACCGTGGGTAGGTCAATGTTTTGTGCCCAATGTAGATAATCAGACTCGCTAACGCCATCTTTTAAATTGAAAAAAACGATAAGGGTCGTTGCTTGTTTAGTCATTGTTGTTCTCCGGCGATCGGTTCGCCATAAAAATACATACAAGGGCGGCGGCGATGCACAGCATGGCAGCTAAACGCCAGTAATTGAGGGCAATAGGCTCATTGCCGAGTAAACCTGCCGTATCGATAAACAGGCTCATAGTCATTTGGCCAAAAATGGTGGCTACAGTGGCGACAGCTACGCCAATTTTAGGTACTGCAGCGACCATGACGACCATGTATACAATGCCAAATAGCGCGCCAGTTAACTGCCATTTAGGAACGGTGAGCAAAGTGGCATCATAGTTAGGCTCGAAAAAGAAAATCAGCAAGGCAGTCACCACTGTACCAACGGTAAATGTCAGCAATGAGCTTCTGATTACTCCGACTTTTACGCCAAGTTGCCCGTTGATTGCTGCCTGTGCGCTCAGCGCTATGCCAGATAAAATGGCTAGCAAGACAAAAATAATCATGCGGCCCCCATGTAACTGAAAAACATCGCCAAGATGACAAACAAGATACTTAACACACGTAATTTATTGACTGGTTTTTTAGCAGTGCCAAACCAGCCGAAATAGTCGATGGCAAAGCTCTTGCCAATTTGCCCGGTTAGTACGCCGATCATTGTCATCGCGACCCCCAATGCTGGCGTAGCCAGTGTTAGTACCACAACATATATTGGTCCGAGCAAACCACCTGACAATTGCCACTTGGGAATAGCGTGAAGGCTTATGGTTTCTTTACTTGGTATGAAGAGGCTGATCAGCCACAGCAGTGATGCCCCAACACCAAAAATACTCAAGGTTGCCCACAAGTGGCCGACTTCACTCCCCAAAGGGCCGAGTAGGCCTGCCTCAAAGGACAGACCCATACCCGCAATCACAACGAGCAATACGAAAATAAGGTTCATCGTGGGTCAAACAACGCAACAGTTGAGGTTTTTTCATAGGCTTTACCGTTAGGATAAGAAACCAGCTCAAGTTGCATGCCCCAAGGTGCCATAAAGTAAACCCAGCTTTCACCTGCTGTCGGGCCATCTGTCATGACGTTTGGTGTACCCAAAACCTTAATACCTTGTTCTTTCAGGTAGCTCACAGCCGCATCCATATCATCGACATAGAACGCTAGGTGGTGGCCGCCGATGTCAGCGTTGTTCGGTGCTGTTTTGCAACGGTGGATATTGTCGGCATATTCGAAAATTTCCAGGTTGATTCCGCCGGCATTCATGACCGCAATTTTGCTGATTTGAGCACGCGGATTAACATTTAAATGCTCGGCCATCCAGTTGTCGTCAGCAGCAAACGGACCAAATTCATAGGCAAGCTCAAAGCCGAAGTGGTTGCTGAAAAATGACACCGCTTGATCAATATTTGGCACAGTGAAGCCGATATGATCGGGTTTTTTAAGTCCAGGAATAGCCATTAGATATCACCTCGCTCGTGACGGATTTTATTAAGTGCGCCCATGGTTGTTGCCCCTTTGTTGAAGCCGGTATAAGCCGAGGCAAAGACAATTAACTCTTCAATCTCTTGATAGGTCGCACCTTGCTTGAGGGCCATATCAACATGCGCGCCAAATGGGTTGCCTTCACCGGTGACATTCAATGCCATCTGATCAATGGCAATGGTGATCAACGCTTTGGTCTTCTGGTCGAGTAGCGGCTGGCCCCAAACTTCACCAGCAACCCTGACTGTCAGATCGCCCCATACTGGATTGATAGCCTTGAGACCATCAATCAATGCTTGATCGTCCAGTACCGCGTTTTGATATTTGTTTGTCATGGATGACACCCTCATCAGTAAGTCGATTAGCTGCCTGTGCAGCAGATGAGGGGCATTATAGGGATCGGGGAGATATGAAAAACTAACAGGTTGGAACATCACTTGTGCAGGATCTGCACAAGTGATGATGAAGGAAAATAGCTAGGATTGGCCTTGCTTGATGAATTGGCCTGGCGTGATGCCAAAGTGGTTTTTGAACGCACGGGTAAAATGGGATTGATCGTTGAAGCCAAGATCATGGGCCGTGACAGCGATATTGACAGACTCACCAGATAGTAAGGTCTTTGCCTGTTCCAGCCGCTTGGTCATCAAGTATTGGTAGGGTGTGACCCCCACTAATTTCTTGAATTCCCGAAGAAAGTAAAACTTACTGCATTTTAGTAAGTCAGCAAGATCATCAACCGAAATATGGCTGCCTATATTGTCGTCAATGTATTGGTCTATCCGGCTAACCTGCTGGTGGTCAAACTTCGATGAGGATAATTGCTTGTTTTTTTGGTCATAAAAATTCGAGTAATTTTGGACATAATGCGTGGACAATAGCGAAATTAAGTTTTTTAGATATATGTCCCCATTTCTGCCTTTGGCTTTCGCCTCCAGCATAAATAACTCCATGATGCCTTTAATCGTTTCATCCATTACGTTGTAGTTATTGAGAAACTGCAGCTCTATACCTTCCAAGTTGAGAGGGCAGTGACTGAGAAACTCTTGTTCTTCTATTGCCAGAATCACGAAATAGCAGGGTTCGGAAATATCATGGGTAAATGGGGTTTTCGGCGGGTTGATCCAGATATTGCCCGGGCTGGTTTTCAGCTCGGAGAAACTGCCATCTTGCTCGACACTCCAACTCAAATCCTTTTCCAGCGCCAGAGCAAAATAGAAGTAGGGCGTGTAGACATTTTGTGGGTAGAAATGGGGGGAAGTACCTTTCTCTATCACCACGCCCGGCCAGTTCAACCCTTGGTTCGAAAACTCAATATCCAAGACTTCTCCGCAATCAGACAATATGTTCGATTCAAAGTCGAAAAACTTCAGGCTGGACTTCATCACTGTTCCTCTATGTCACACCTTTCCTTTCAATAACCTAGCTGACAGCTAGCCATTTCGTCAACCGCCAGTTAGTGGCTGCAATTTTGTACCAAAACCCAAGCAGTAATGTTCAATCTTCATGGGTCGCCCATTGCTAATCTGTAACCAAGTTAGACGACAGGGCCGCAAAGTCCCCCATGTTGTTAAGCCAAATACCAGAAAAGTAATCAAGGAGAGGACGCAGATGTTTAAGAAGTTGCTTATGTTGATAGTAGGAGCACTGCCTGTCGCGGCCTACGCAAGTAATACCATTACCCAACCAGCCTCAGAGGAAAGCACCATGCAGCATATCCAATTGAAAACCAATGTTGGTCAACTAGCCGCAAACTTGTATTTGCCAGAAGGTGTCGAAAACCCACCCGTGGTGATTGTGACTGGTGCCTGGACGACCGTGAAGGAGCAAATGCCTGCGGTTTATGCCCAAGCCCTTGCCGATAAAGGCTATGCTGCTGTGACTTTTGATTTCCGTGGCTGGGGGCAGTCATCTGATTCAGTTCGCTTCTTGGAAAGCCCTAGCCGTAAGACTGAAGACATCCGTGCGGTGATTGATGCGGTGGCAAAACTTGATCAAATCGATAGTAGCCGAATTGGTGGTTTGGGAATCTGTGCCTCGGCAGGCTATATGCTCGACGCAGTTGCTGGGAACGACAAAGTGAAAGCCGCGACAGTGGTAGCCCCGTGGTTGCACGATAAAGCGATGGCGACAGCAATTTATGGCGGTGAAGAAAGCGTGAAAGGCTTGTTGGCCGCTTCAGAGCAGGCTGCTAATTCGGATGAGCCAGTATACATCGAGGCGGCCAGTACGACTAACGAAGCTTCCTTGATGTACCAAGCACCTTATTACACAGAAACCGATCGCGGTTTGATCCCAGAGTATGACAACCAATTTAATGTTGTTTCTTGGGATGGTTGGCTCAATTACGATGCCCAACTAAGTGCATCCAAACAGGATAAGCCAGTAATGATGGTCGCTTCAGAAGCAATGGCATTGCCAGCAGGTGCTCACCAGTATCTGGCCACCGCAGGCACAAATGTTCAGGCAACATGGTTGGAGGATATCTCCCAATTCGATTTCTATGACCAGCCAGAAGTGGTAAGCCAAGCGGTTGATATCGTAGTGAAGCATTTTGAGTCATCCCACTAAGCTGGATAGATAGAAGCATATAGGGAGGTAAGCATGAAGTTGAAATATTTTATTCCCGTCTTATTTGGAGTGTTATCCATGGCCGTTAATGCCGCACAACTCATCAAAGATGAAGCGCAGATCCGCAGTAACATAAATAGTTTTTCAGCACTGACTGACCAAGGAGCCTTTGAATATCTTGGCCGGTTGTTTGCCCCACAACTGACCGTTGACTATACCTCGCTATTTGGTGGCGAGCCACAATCGGTCAGCCGCCAAGAGTTGATGGCGCAGTGGGCTGCATTCTTGCCTGGATTTGATGTGACATTCCATGATCTGCAAAACATGAAAGTGGCCGTGAATCAGGAAGAGGCAAAAGCGACGGTTGATTTCACTGCTAGCCATTGGCTGGGCAAGGAGGGCTTCTGGGCAATTTCAGGCGAGTATGAATTCTCGCTGACCAAAGCAGGAAGTAATTGGCAAATCACTTCAGTTAAACTCAACGCTAAAGGTGAAGAAGGGAGTAGGGATGTATTGGAGGAAGCCCCGAAACATGCCAAAGACAATCTCGAAGCAAGGGAAAGCCTTAAAGTGAGCTACCAGTAAATGCAACAACGAAAGATATAGCAAAGGCCCTAAAGGGCCTTTGCTTTTTGCTTATATCTTTAAGAAGAACACCAGAGGTTATAAACCTTCAGCTTGCCAAGGTATCACATACATACTTTCTGCATGTTGCTCCCTGACTTCTTTCAAGTATTTCGCTTCACGCTGTTTTCGGGTAACCAACAGCGGGTCAGTGACATCTAGTGGTGCCAGAGCTTGGTTAACAACCCAGCCAGCAGGCTTGATCTCGGCACGGGCTAAATCCTCTTGCAAGTCTGCGGCTTCATGTACCGGAGTCGCCTCAGGCAGGGTACAAATTAACAATCTTGTGAAGGACGGGTCGCGTAGCCTTGGTAACAAACCGCTTACTTCGTCAGAATGGGCATCACCACGTTTCAAGACTTCGCGGTGGTAGCTTTGGGCAGCATCGAGCAATAGGATGGTATGGCCAGTCGGAGCTGTATCGATCACTGTAATTCTGTTGTCTGCCTGATAAACAGTACGGGCAAAGGCTTGGAATACAGCAATTTCTTCAATACAAGGGGAGCGTAAGTCTTCTTCAAGCAAAGCCAATCCGTCGGCATCTAGTTCACCGGCATCCCTGATGACATCGTTCTTGTAGCGTTCGATTTCTGCTACTGGATCGATACGCTCAACCAGTAGGTTAGCTGGTACCTCGCCCGCCGCATCTTGTACATGGGCCGCCGGGTCAGTTGTAGTCAGGGTGACAGGAAGGCCTTTACTAGCCAATTGGCGAGCGAGCATTGCCGCTACAGACGTTTTACCCACACCGCCTTTACCCATTGTCATTACGACACCACGGCCACTTTGCGCCAACTCTTCTACAAGTGTACGGAGATCGTCACCTTCAGGGGCCGCTATTTCATCACTGACTGATAGTACACTGCCTTCACTGTTAAAGAATTCCGCTAGCCCTTGAAGACCAACTGGCGGGTTAGCTTTCATTGGAATGGTAGTTTGCGGTAATTGACTCAGTTGCGCTGGCATTTCAGCTAAGGCCGCTGAGGATCGTTTGGCTAAAGCTACGGCTATCGGATCTGACAAATCAGTTGCTTCAAACAGGCCATTGATCACCAAGTGTTGATTGGTAATGCCTAGCTCCAAGAGTTCGGAACTACTTCTGGCAGCCTCTTTTAAGGCTGCTTGGTCCGGGCGGGTGACAAGCACCAGACGCGTATGGCTTTCGTTGGCAAGCAATTCGACCGCTCGGGCGTATAGCGCAGTTTGCTTTTCAAGTGCCGCAAGAGGGCCCAAACAAGACGTTCCAGTTGAGTTATCGTCGACAAAGCCGGTCCAGGCTTTAGGTAGAGACAGAAGCCTCAAAGTATGGCCTGTTGGTGCGGTGTCGAAAATAACTCGGTCAAAGCCTTCTGTTGCCTTGTCGTCAGCCAGTAGCTCAGTGAAGGCATCAAAAGCCGCTATTTCTAATGTACAGGCACCTGAGAGCTGCTCTTCCATATTTTCGACCACAGCATCTGGCAGTACGCCACGGTAAGGGTCTATTTCCTTGGCACGGTAAGCTGCTGCAGCCGCTCGTGGGTCAATATTGAGGGCAAATAGATTCTCAACATGATTAACGGCGGTAGGCGAACCACTGAGTTTGGTTTCAAGTACCTCGTCGATATTGGAAGCAGGGTCTGTGCTCACTAGTAGTACTCTCTCACCACTTGCGGCCTGGTGCATAGCAGTTGCACAGGCAGTACTTGTTTTACCGACACCGCCTTTGCCAGTGAAAAACAATACCCGTGGAAGCTGGGATAAGAATTCCATCAGAAGCTCCTTAGCAGCCACCGCTGCAACAACAGCTGGTAGATTTGGCATCTGAATTTTCAGCTTGATCACCTTCAGCTGAATTACCCTCTACGTTATTACCTTGAACTAAGACAATAAGTTGGTCACGGGAAGGATAGCTGCCATAACTTATCAACTCTCCGTCCCTGATGATAATTGGCAGGGCTTCGTTCTTATGTGCATCAAGCAGCGCCTTGACCGTAAGATTCGATACGAAAGCGGCTGGTTCTTGGGCTAGGTTATAACGGGTTACTTTGTGGCCTTGTGATTCAAGGTGCTGTAGATCGGCAGAAAAGACAGACAGTTTTTGGTCTGGTTTTGGTCCACAAACACCAGAAGAACAACACATTGCAGGATCAAAAACAGTAATAGTAGACATAATTAGGGTTCCGTTATTGATTTTGATTATTGATAGAGAGTCGGGTCTGCCCCTGATTTCAGGGGCAGGTATCGATAGGAGTTAGGCTGCGTGGGCAACCGGGAACTTCTCGCGGGTTTTGTTGGCATAAGCAACGAGGGCTAGCATGACGGGTACTTCAACCAGTACACCAACGACTGTCGCCAGTGCTGCGCCCGAATGCAGGCCGAACAAGCTGATAGCAACAGCTACTGCCAGTTCAAAGAAGTTAGAAGCACCGATCATACCGCCAGGTGCAGCGACACGGTGAGGTTCTTTCCATTTGAACATCCAGTAGTAGGCGATAGCAAAAATCAAGAATGTCTGAATGATCAGAGGGATAGCAATTAATACAATATCCAGAGGGTTAGCCAGAATTTGTGGAGCCTGGAAACCGAATAGCAGAACAACAGTACTGATCAAACCAAGGATTGAAAGTGGCTTCACTTTGCTACCAAAGCGCTGCAGCGCCTGCTCTGACTTCAATACTTTACGGGTTATCAAGCCTGCAATTAGCGGAATAACAATATACAGGACCACAGCAATGATGAGCGTGCTCCATGGTACAGTCACATCAGTGACACCCAATAGGAATGCAGCAAGAGGAGCGAATGCAACAACCATAATCAGGTCATTGACGGCAACCTGAACCAAGGTGTAGTTGGCATCACCTTTGGTTAATTGACTCCACACAAAGACCATCGCTGTACAGGGTGCCACGCCGAGTAGGATCATGCCCGCAATGTACTCATTGGCCAGATCAGGCGTAATTAAACCCATCATATCGCCGAATAGGTGTTTGATGAACAAGACAGCCAAAAACGCCATAGTAAAAGGCTTGATCAGCCAGTTTACCGTAAGAGTAACGATTAACCCCTTCGGACGACGGTGAATATCTTTGATTGATGAAAAGTCGATTTGCATCATCATCGGATAAATCATCAGCCAAATCAGCACCGCGATGATGAAGTTAATGTTGGCGTACTCCAACCCACCCATGAAAGAGAAAAGTCCCGGAAAAGCGGTGCCGCCGAGTAGGCCGGCCACCATAGCCAGTCCGATCCAGACACTGAGGTAACGTTCAAAAATGCCCATGATTATTAGTACCTTGTTTATCGCTAATCGTCGAATTACGATTAGCTTGGGAATAAAAAATGCCTGAGAGAAATCCCTGCCAGGCATTACAGACTTTTAGGCTAGATAGCCAAGTAAGTCTTTCATTCTTTGTAGTGCTTCAGGTTTTATGCTGAAGCAAGTACGAGGGTGCTGTACTTCAGCATGTACAAGCCCTGCTTGCTTGAGTACCCGCAGGTGCTCGGAAATAGTGGACTGCGCCAGATCAAGTTGCTCAACAAGATCAGAGCCTAGGCATTGGCCACTAGCAAGGATCTTTAGCAAGCGAACGCGTGCCGGATGGCTAATAGCCTTAGCGTAGGCAGCGATTTCTTTCTCGGTCGCTTCATCCACTTTGATTGGGGCAAGGTTAGTTAAGCAATCGACCATAGTTCTTAGCAACTGTCTTCATCGTTAAATTACGATTAATGGTATTCCTATGATTGAACCATTGCAAGCAGAATTTAATTGGCTTGAAGGGCATGTTGTATCTTTTTGCTTTTTAAAGATATTTCCATGAGGCCTTATTTGATTCACTATCCTATATACACACAAGACTTCTGATCTGACGTTGCACTTCAATCAAGTCATCGAGCTTACCATTGGCAATAAGAGATAATGGCTTGTGATTGTCGAACATGTTTTTGTGTGTTGACGTCATAAAGCCTTGGCGTTGTTTGGCATCATTGAACAATAGCTCAAGGCTTTCCTGAATTGAAAACAGGGTGTTGATCCTAGTGTCTGATTCAATTTGGTCAGCGGTTGTAGGAAAGGCTGTATTGCACTGGGCAATAGTCGCCCCCCAGCTCCTGAGTAGTTCGTTTGCTTGTTCTAGCGATTTAGCCATTGCTCAAACCTCGCATTACTGATTTGTTTTAATAATGGATTACAGCTTATGGCTCTCGGACCATACGCGTAAGTCATCCAATATTTTTAGGGCGGTGCGGCCAAACTCAGTGAGTTCATAGCTGACGGCGATAGGGCGGTCACTGATCACTTTGCGAATCACCATGCCTTCAGCTTCAAGTTCTTTAAGACGCTGGTCGACCATTTTCTTGCTTGCACCACCCAGAAGGCGTGCCAAGTCATTGAAACGGACAGGTCCGTCTTTCAGATGATAGATCAGTGAGCCTTTCCACTTACCACCAATCAGGCGCATGCCTTTCTCTATGGCACACGGCTCCTTACACACATTGGCGACTGACTTGCGCCCTTTGCTATCAATATTTACGACGCCTTCCACGCTATCCACCTCATTATCAAGGTTACAAAAAGTATACTGGTTGATTCGTGTACTAAGGTTACCATAATAAACCACTGAGCGAAAAGCACAGATGGACGGCATGCCTGCGTAACAGGCTTTTACCGAAATGTGCTCGAAAGTATGGAAGTAAGAAAAAGAGAATATAATCAGATGATAATGAGAAAAAATGGAAGAAATCGAAAGGCAGGTAGGGGTTAAAATGAGTTTATCTAAACATCCTCTTTGGCGTAAACCGCAGCATCATTTAGATTCAGATGGAAGCTCGGAACATGTGCACTGGATAGAGCTGTTTTACGACCTCGTCCATGTTGTTGCTATCTTTGTGCTGGGTAACTATCTTAGCCAACACCTCAATCCAGTAGGGTTTGCCATTTTTGCCGCCTTATTTGTGGTGATCTGGTTTGCCTGGTTTGATTTAAGCTTGTTTAACTCCCTTTACGTCAGCACCGATATACAGCACCGTTACATCATGGCATCACAGATCATTACCATCATGGTGATGTCGGCTTCCATAATCCACATAGACGGAGGTGGCTGGTCATATTTCGCGGTAGGCTATGCCATTAACCGGGCCATTATTGCCTTGCTATATTGGCGGGCGAGATTTGTTGGGGATACCGAAGCAGAGTTACCAAGTCGGTTAGCCCGAAATTTTTTAATTGGAGCAATCCTGTTTATTGTTAGTGCCTTCTTGCCCAAACCTTATAGTTATCTGGTGTTTAGCTTTGCTATGTTGCTGCTGGCTATTTTATATGTCACGCCTAAAGTGGGTGTACTGCATTGTCAGCGATTCATCCCTCGGTTTGGTCATATGGCAGAGCGATTCGCACTGTTGTTACTTATTGTTGCCGGTGAGGGCTTTTTCAAACTGGTTATTACCTTGGCGGATAAAGGCATCGATCAGGTTGTAGTCGATGTGTTCTTTAATTATGTCTTGGGTGGTGCAGCCATTTTCGTCCTGTGTTGGATCTATTTTGATTTTGTCGGAAATGGCAAGCCAAGGGATGATAAGCCTAAGACATTGGTCAAATGGGTCATTGCCCATCTAATATTGATGCTGTCAGCGGTAACAATTGGTGTTGCTTTATCGGCCGAGGTAAAGGTCTCTTTCCTTGACCAGTACCCACTGAAATACGCAGTAATTGGCTGCTTGGGACTGGTGTCCTATCTTTATTGCTTATTGAAAATACAAGATGTGATAGAGCTACGAACCGCTCATCGGTTTGCGACGGCCAAAGTGAGGGCATTCGGTATTGCAATGGCATTGGTAACCTTGGCAACGGTTGCATTTGTTCCATCCATAGTCGCGAATTTGCTTTGGGGAACCGCATTGTTTTCTCAAATCATCATTCCAGTGACCAAAGCGTATAACACTTTCTCTAAAGGAGCATGAGGCATGGCCCAGATAGAAATACAGCTTGAGCGTCCACGTGTTGAAATGCTATTTGCACGGTACAAAGACCAGATCGGTGATGATTATCCCGGCTACCGGAACCATGTTTATCGCACCATTACTTACGCCATGCATTTTCTGGGAAATGATGCGGAGTATGAGCAGTTGGTCGAAACGGCCTTTGTTTATCACGATATTGGGCTATGGACCGATCATGAATTGGCATACTTGGAGCCCTCCGAAGCCGTGGCACTGGCCGATAATGAGAAATTTGACTGGGGCCTGGACCCTGAGGCACTACGCGGTGCAATCCACTGGCACCATAAGATCTCACCTTATAAAGGGGTTCACCAAAAGGTGATTGAAGCCTGCCGCAAAGCCGATTGGATAGATGCTTCAAAAGGGACCATTCGAAAAGGATTGAGCAAAGAAACGATTGCTGAAGTGGAAGCGGCGTTTCCTAATCTAGGATTTCATGACACTTTGTTGCGCCTTGCCAAGGATTACGGAGGGTCAACCTTGGTAGGTGGGGTAAAAGTGACACTAGGAATCGTGAAGTGGTGAATTGGATGGCGACGGGAAGGCCGTCGCCATTTTTCGTTCGTGAATACAATAATTGGCTATTACAGGGCTATTTTGTGTAGTCCGGCATTCTCCTCGCCACCAAATAGCAAGCCGCCATCATTGGTGATATAGAAAACGTTATCTTCGCGGGTACTCGGCTGGATTGCGGTATTGCCATCTATGCCATGATTGAGGATCACCGTTTTTGTTCCGTCCTGAGTATATTTGATCACCTCATGATGGTGTGTCGTGATCAACCAAGTGCCTTTTTCATCAATGGTAAAATCATCTGCTTGGATATCATCGGCCAACACTGTAATTTCACCTGCACGGCCTTCGGTAATGTCAATTTTCCCCACAATTTGTTTGGCTGAATTGGTGAAATATAAATCTCCTTCATGGAGCTGAATGCCGTTGATACCCGGTAGTCCTGGGCGATCTTTTTCCGGTTGCAGCATCGTATCTTCAAGCCAGACTGAGAGTTTGTTCGATGCCATATCGAATTTGTAAATTTTGCCATTGAGTGCATCTGCAATGAGATATTCTTGGTTGCCCAAATAAGCCATTCCATTGAGAAAAGCAGGTGTATCCAGACCGATCAGACGTTCAAGCTGACTATCTTGATTGATTTTGAAAAGTGCCATGCTGTTTACAAAGCTATCACCTTCTAGGATTGAAATTTCATGGACAGAAAGCAAGCCATTGCCCCCTTCGCCAAACCGAAGTGAAACAGGGTGACCGTCGACTTTTGCCCAGAGTTTAGCTTTGCCATCAAGATGATATTTATACAGTGACATACCGGTGTAATCTGTCGCGATTAACTCGTCTTTGTTGAGATAGGTAAGGTTTTCAAAAAAATGTCCTGCTGGTAGCGAGATCACCGACTCGAATGTTGTTGGTGTTACCTCGGTTTCGGCGACGGCAGGAAAAGTTACTGAGGTAGAAAGTGTAATTGCGACAAGGAGCTGCTTGAATGAAATCATCTTATGTTCTCTTAATCTTGTTGTGTTGAGAAAATAGTAGATGAGTTTTTATTAACCGAAAACAGGCTGAGAATTACCTTTAAGATAACTAAAAGTTAATGATGGAGATTGAATGATCAGCTAGCAGAATGAAAAACAGAACAAGCGATTGGCTTGTTCTGTTTCTGGGGTTTCAGGTGAGGGCTTCTACCTTTCGCTAGGGTGTGTCCAAGCGAATTTTTCAAAAGGTTTATCTGTTTGGGTATGGGCCAACGCATTTGTGAAGTTGGAGATTAACTTCGCAGACAGGCCAGTCAGTACTTCCAGAGCTTGTCTCTTGGTGTATCCTACATCCAAGAAAGCTTGCAGCCGCTCGTCGCCAATGTGGCCACGGTTATCCAACAGTGCTTTTGCAAAGTCATGCAGCGCTTGCAGTTTGGCGTCGGGGATGACAGTGCCTTCACGCAATGCTTCAATCACATCCTCTGGCATCTTGCCAGCTTTCATCATCCAAGTGTGGCCGGGAACGCAATAATGGCAGTTGTTTTCGAAATTAGCTGTCATGAATACGACTTGTTGTTCCAACGGGCTAAATGTCGTGTTTTTCATGAACAAATCAAAGGTCGTATTGTAGGCTTGGTACGTTGCCGGAGCCTCTGCCAAAACGCTGTGCAGGTTGGGTAACATGCCAAACCCTTTTAGGGACTGCGCGACCAACTCTTTTGATTCTTCTGGTGCATTGTCTGCGGTGTAGTAGGTGAACTTGCTCATCTTACTGCTCCTGTTAAAAATTGGCGTCAAGATGCGCTTCAAAGCGTTTGAAGTCGTTTTCGATATCGCCATTTTTCATTACGTCATAGCACGCGAATGTCGGTAGTGCAGACATGCCGAAGAAACGGAAGTTAGCATGCATATGGAACATCAAATCGTCGACACTTTTGCCTTCGAACAAGTATTCACTCTCGTCGTTGAATGATTCTTCTGGCGCATTGAAAGTGAAAGAAAGCATATATTTAGTGTTAGTTTGAGTGCCGCCAGTACCGTAGTTTTTAGTCGGGTTTTCTGAGCTGCGACCATCAAAATTACATAAAGTCCCACCCATACCTGCAGTGAAAACATCATCCATATAACGCTTGAAAGACCATGGAATCGTCATCCAGTTGACTGGTGATTGCAAGATGACACGATCCGCCCAGTCAAAGTGGCCAAGTTGCTCATCGACCACAATTTCGTCCTGCATAGTCACAACTCGAACCTCATGCCCTTTGGCTTCTAGCTGGGTTCGCGCTTTTTCTACTAAGGCTGCATTCAATTTGCCTTCTGAAAAAGGTGATGGCTCATGGGCGTTGATGATAAGAACGTTGCTCATAACTGAATCCTTCAATTGATGTCACTGGACTGTACTGTTGTAACGATAATTTCAATCGTTTTGCTTGATGTGGTTTATTATGGTTACCTAGAGTTTGAATGCAATTAGTTAACTTTTAGTAACCTAGCTGCGTATATTGGTTTTAGAACATAAAATCATTAAAATTCAGTTGCTTATATGGTAAAAAAATCTCGTATAATTTTGAAGGTAACTCTATTGTAGTAGTAATTCGTTGCGTTAACGGGGGAGAAAAGCCGATTTACTTGAGTATCAGAAGTGATCAAAACGCAATGCCCAAGAGTATGAAACAAGACGTTTATTACAAGTTTCATGTTTGACAAAGGTGATCATCATGTTTGTTTGCAAAGCCGATTTAATGGATATGGATGACCGGTATCGGGCTAATTTAATTAACAGTTTGTCAGGCTTCAAAAGTGCCAATTTGGTCGGCACCCAAGATGGCGCAGGCAATACCAATTTAGCCATAGTGAGTTCTGTCTTTCACCTTGGTGCCAACCCAGCATTGATAGGAATGATCATGCGTCCTCACTCGGTAAGGCGGGATACGCTTGAAAATATTTTGGCGGCTGGTGAATACACAATAAACCACGTCAACCATGAGATATGGCAGAAAGCACACCAAACGTCAGCCCGGTATCCGGAAACCGTTTCTGAATTCACTGAAGTTGGCCTGACACCCCAATGGCGGGATGGAATAAATGCGCCTTTTGTTGCAGAGAGTCGTTTGAAGTACGCTTTGGCTTTGCGATCTTGCCAGACACTAGAAATAAACGGTGTTGAGTTGGTGGTCGGGGAGATCACTCATCTAGAGTTCGAGGAAAGTGCAGCGACTGAAACGGGATACCTTGATATCGAATCATTGGGGAGCGTGGCAATCTCAGGCCTTGATAGTTACCACGTAACTCAACGCCTTGGCCGGTTGAGTTATGCCAAACCCGGTACCGAACCAAAGATCTTATGATAAGAACTACCAACCAGTGGCTTATTGTCACTGGTTGGTGAGATCTGCGGTAAATAGATTACGACATGCCGCGTCAGAGACTTACCATCCTATGCTTGTACCATCAAAGACACGGAAACTCCCTGACTCTTCCAGTGTTAGCTTCTCAGCCTCATTGATGATCCCAGATACGCTTTGTGCAGGTGTGAATGTCGCCTTCTCACCCCCCATATCCGTCTGGACCCAGCCTGGGTGGATAGCAAGGGTTTTCACTTCTTGCTCACGAAGGTTTTGGGCGGCAGAAACCAAAATTTGGTTCAATGCAGCTTTTGATGTGCGGTAGCTGTACATATTACCAGAGCTGTTATCGCTGATACTCGCCACTCGTGTTGATATACCAATGATGGTTTTATGCTCGCTAGCGGCTACATTGTCGCGCAAAGCTTGAATTAATAAGGCAGGGGCAATGGTATTGATTGTCAGTACTTCCAGCCATTTAGCTTGTGTCATATCACCAAGCGTTGCGCAGTCATCGCCAAGTACACCAGCATTGAGGACCAGATGATCAATCGCCTGGCCGTTTAGTTGTTGGGCTAGGGCATTGATATCTGACTCTTTGGTCACATCAAGCGTGAGTAGCTTAATTTCTGTGTGCTGTTTTGCCAATTCATTCAATTCTGTTGCACGCTCCGGTGAGCGGCATGCAGCCAAAACCTGCCAACCCTTTGCTGTGTATTGGCGGACAAATTCCAGCCCTAAACCGCGGTTAGCACCAGTGATTAATACCGTAGACATTGAAAATTCCTCATCGATTGTTTTTGCACCGCTGAATTCTAATTTAGGGATGGCTGGATTAAGCCAATATTGGGTACAAATTGATGAAGATTCGACAATGTCGAATCTGAAGCCAACTACTTCTTATTGCGCCAAATTTGATAGTTGGCTTGCTGCATGGCCTTGCCGAGCAGGTGGGCTGCAACAGGGGCGGTAATAAATAAGAATAGTATCGTGCCGATGACCCTAGAAATCACTGTAACTTCAGGCATCGAGAATGAAACTGCCAACAAAAGGAAACAAATCCCTACGGTACCCGCTTTCGTTGCAGCATGCATACGGGTATAGAGATCAGGCATACGGACAATCCCGAGGCTAGCGACAAGGGTAAAAAAGGTACCGAAAAGTAGCAGTATGCTGATTAAAATGTCCATGGTTAACCCTTATCAAGCTTCTGTTTGGTGATCAGCCGGGCAAACGCAATAGTGCCAAGGAAAGCGACTAGTGCGAGGGTGATGGCGACGTCGAGCAATGACTTTTGTCCGCTGTCTAGGGTATATACAGCGATAAAACCGATAGTGACAAAAGAAATTAGATCCAACGCAACCACCCGGTCAGCCAAGGTTGGCCCGAGTATCAGGCGAATAAAGGCGAGCGCCAGACTAATAATCAAACCGATGTAAGAGAGTTGAATGCTTATCTGAAGGAAATCAGCCACGTGTTACCTCCAATATCCGGGCTTCGAGGCCTTGCTTGATGTCCTTTTTCACGCTGTCATGGTCAGGCGCAAACATGACATGCAAGATGAGGAATTTCTTGTCGGCTGTGACATCAAGGCTCAAACTACCCGGTGTCAATGACACCATGTTGGCTAGCAGAGTTATCTCGAGGTCTGTTTCTGCATCAAGTGGGACGTAGACGATGTCCGGTTGGCTTAAATGGGTAGGGGTTATTACATCCCAGACAACCTTTGCGACAGAAACGATCATTTCGTAGCAGAAATAGATAACGAGTTTTACGAATGCCGTAAATTTCTTGAAGTAACCGGTTTTCAATCCGAATGGTTGGCAGAGGCTGAGGATAAAATACCCGACCACAAAGCCGACAATAAAGTCCAAACTACTGTATTGGCCGTTAATCAGTGTCCAAGCCATTGCAAGAAATAGGTTTAGAATAAAATAGCTCATTCTTGTACTCCTTTATGGCTCGCCTAATACAGCGTGAATGTACTGTACTGGGTTGAGAACTTGCTCCGCCGCCTCGTTGGCAAACTCGAAGAAGGGTTGAGCGACAAGCCCGATAGTTATCGTCATTACCGTTAAGGTCGCAATGGGCAAGCAATATAGCAACGTGGCCGAAAGTGGGAGTTCCACGGCGGTTTGCTTGGCTACCGGTGCTTTCCAGAAGGCTTCGCTCCATATTTTCGTCATCGAGAAAATAGTCAGTAGGCCAACCACCAGAGCAGTTGCTGCCAAGAGATTGTAGTCATTGATAATACTGGCCTTGATAACTAGAAACTTGCCCCAGAACCCTGAAAGGGGCGGGAAGCCGGCTAGAGAGAAAGCGGGGATCAGGAACAGGAAGGCCAACCATGGCATCGCTTTATAGACGCCGCCTAAGTGGCGTAACTGGCTTGTTCCGTATTTTCTCTCGATAAAGCCACCAATCAAAAATAGGTTCGCCTTTACGATGATGTGGTGAATGATATAGAAAATCGCACCAGCAATAGCGATTGGCGTATATAGGGCCAGACCCATAATCATGTAGCCAATCTGGCTGATGATATGGAAAGAAAGGATCTTTTTGATATCAAATTGGCTGGCTGCGCCCAATACACCGGTAAGCATGGTTAGTCCGCTGACCCAAATCAAGAGGGGTTGCCAACCGGTTTCAGTAAGCGGGAATACCAAGGTGAATATCCGGATCAGGGCATAAACCCCTACCTTGGTCAGCAAGGCTGCAAATAAGGCGACAACGGCACTTGGCAGTGTATGGTATGACGCCGGAAGCCAGGCAAATAGCGGGAATAGGGCTGATTTGATGGCAAAGGTAAATAGGAATAGGGCAGATAGCAATGCCGCAGTTTGTGTCTCGACACCCGGGAACTTGAGGTGGAGATCGGCAAGGTTCAAGGTTCCCGTTGCCCCATAGGTCAAGCCGATTGCCAACAAAAAGACCAGAGTCGAAATCAAGTTGAGCAAGACGTATTTGACTGCACCGTCAATCTGCTTGCGCTCGGCATCGACAATCATCAAACCGAACGAGGCGATAAGCATCACTTCGAACCATACATAGAGGTTAAAGATATCGCCGGTCAGAAATGCACCGTATACCCCTGCTAGTAGGACATGGAATAGCACATGGTAGAGGCCGTAGGAGGGCTTGTGCTTGAGATCGGCCATGGCATAAAACACAGTAACCGCACCAATGATTGCGGTGATAACTGTCATTGCGACGGCGAGGAAATCTGCCACGAACACAATACCAAATGGTGCCATCCAGTTACCGAAGGCTACGGCATAAGGGCCGTTTGTGGTGATATCAGCCAACAGCTGCACACTACAAAATACAGACAAGATAACGCTTGAGCCACTGATCCAGTTGATGGCCTTGTGGTTGTTACGGACGAAAAAACCACCGGTTGCAGTCAATAATGATAATACGACAGGCAGTGTGAGCCAAACTGAGGTCATTGATCCTCCTCTGAACGTTGCATGGCATCGACATCAGCAGAACCTGTTTCACTGTATGCCCGATAAAGCAACATCAATGCGAAAACCAATAACCCGAAGCCGATAACGATGGCGGTCAGAATCAGTGCTTGCGGCAAAGGGTCAGCAGTCCCGTCCGGCGGTAAGACCGAGCCAAGATCGATCAGCGGCGGGTTTCCGGGAGTGAGACGGCCAGCGGTGAAAATAGCCAAATTGACAGCGTTGCTGATTAAGATAAGGCCAAGCAGGATGCGGATAATATGGCGCTCCAGCATCAGGTAGACCCCAGCTGTAACAAACACCCCAACGACCAAGCTCCAAAGTATTTCCATTAGTCGAGCTCCTCATTGACTCTTAGCAAGACCTCGAGCACGCCGCCGATGACGGCAAGGTAGATACCAACATCGAAAATCAGTGGTGTGCCTAATGGTAAAATCTCCTTCCACCAGATCCCGGTTAAGAAAGGTTGCCCCATTACAAAGCCGATTGCACCGGCCAGCAAACTCAGGAACACCCCAAACAATGCAATATTCAATGGCCTATAGCCAAGTCGCTCCCTGACATATTTCGGTGATTCGGCAAAAATTAGCAGGGTCAAACCGATGACAGCAATCAATGCACCGATGAAGCCGCCTCCCGGAGAGTTATGACCTCGAAGTAGGAGATATACGGAAAAGACCATCATCAATACGGAAACAATATGGGCAGTTGTACCGAAAATAAGAGATGGAATCCGGTTTTGCTGCTGGGAGTGGTCTTTAAATAGGCTAATGGCTGCGATTGCTGCGATAACGACGACAATAGCCTCACCCATGGTATCGAAAGCCCTGAAATCGACCAAAATAACATTGACGATATTACGGCCATGCCCCCCAGGGACACTGTTTTGAGCGAAAAAGTCCGCAAGTGGAGAATCAAGCGGTGACTTGGTAATAGTAATAAGCAGCGCTGTAACAGAAAGCCCGATAACGGCTGCGATAGCCGCATGGAATGCCCTACGGCCTACAGAGTGCATGGCTACAGTACTGAAATGGGGCAGATGGCGAATTAACAGCGCGACAAATACCACCATCAAAGTTTCAACCAGCAGCAGGGTTTTGGCAACGTCAGGTGCGCTGTAAATCATAAAGACCAAGGTCATCAAAAAGCCAATTGCGCCAAGGCCTGCTATCGACAGTAGTCGCGAAGTAGAGAACACGCAGAGTAGGGCAGCGGCTATCAATAGCAATGCGATAGCCATTTCGTACAGTTTGAGAGCAAGGATACGCTCAAGGAAGTCGCCTGTTGGCCAAATTGGACTCAGTAACAAAATCGCGGCAAGTACCGAGAAGAAAAGCAAAGCATACACGCTGAGTTTGCGTTGCTGTAATCGCGCTGTTTGCCAAGTCGCGACAGACAGCATTAATGCCATGCATTTTTCAAAAACTTCGCTGGCTACAGGAAGCGGGCCAAGTATCTTGTTCAATGCCTGAGTGACTAATGGCATGTTTTTATAGATGAGGATACCCAGTGCCAAAGTAACCGCACTCATGATTAAGGGAAGGTTTATCCCTTGCCACAATTTAACAGGGCTAGATTGTTCGACTTGATTGATTTCGAATATTGCCGTTGAGAGTACATACTCATTGAGCCAACCTAAGCCGAGGGTTGGTACGATAACACTGCAGCAAGCCAACACCATCGGTGGGATCCAGAAACCTATTTCAGCCTCGATAGATTTTACCGTGGGGTTATCTTCGATTTTCTCCCGCAAAAACGGCTGCGAGATTACGGCAATGGCAAGGGCAACCATTACAGCATTAATCATAACCAAGGCAAACATCACGATACCGTGGACCTCCAAGCCGGCCTTATAGGCATATTCCTTACTGAGGAATCCCAGCAAGGGGGGAATACCGGCCTTGGAAAGTGCTGCAATCAGGCCGGAGGCAAAACTGAAAATGAGCACGGCCTTCAAGCCGTAAAGTACCCTAATATCACGTGTGCCCGTAGCCTTATCGATATTGCCGACCACCATGAATAACGCCGCCTTGTAAAAGGCGTGGGCAAGGATGAACAAGATAGCCGCTGCTAAAGCTGTTTCGGTACCAATCCCAAGCAACAAGGTAAGGATACCGAGTATAGTGTTGGTACTGAACGCCAGCATTAGCTTGAGATCTTTTTGCATCAACGCAATAACGGCTGACCACAGCGCAGTGAAGCCACCAATTGCGATGAGGGTATAAAACCAGACATCGCTGCTGGCATATACAGGGGAAAGCCTCGCCAGCAGGTAGATACCAGCCTTGACCATGGTTGCCGAGTGTAGGAAGGCACTGACCGGCGTCGGTGCTGCCATAGCGCCCGGTAACCAGAAATGGAAAGGGAATTGGGCCGATTTGGTAAAAGCGCCAAGCAGGACCAGCACTAAAGAAGGGGTAAAGTAAGGGTGCTGAATAACACTTTCTTTAGCGTTTACCGCTTTGTCGATAATGGTGCTTATCTCGTAACTTCCGGCAATCTGTCCCAGTAATATTAGGCCGGCCAACAATGCCAAACCGCCTGCGCCAGTGACGACCAATGATTGCAGCGCGTTCTTACGCGATTTTTCATTTTCATGGTTGAAGCCGATAAGCAGGTAGGAGGTTATCGTTGTGAGTTCCCAGAACACAAACAGCAAGATGATGTTGTCACTCAATACCAGCCCGAGCATCGAGAGCATGAACAGGGTGAGGTAGAGATGGAAAGAAAAGCGCTCGGCTTTGTCTTTCATATATGCCAAGGCATATAGCTGGATAAAAAAGCCGATGCTGCTAATTAAGCCAACGAAAACAAAAGAGAGCGCATCGAGCTGAATGCTGAAGTTGATGTCTAGGCTGGGGACCCATGGCATGGACCATCTCAGGCCTGCCGGGGAGGGTTGGTAGTAAAAGATAGTTGCAGCAAAAATAATAGCAGGAAACACCACAAACCCGAGTAGGTTGTAATGGTGTTTGCCGCTATCCAGTAAAGGTTTTGATCTATCTTGGTTACCTGCCACTGTCGATAACTATCCCTATTGATTGTTTGTTGTTAAAAGGTTAATCCATAAACCTTTTTCTTACATCTAAGATACTGTTATTAATCGACAGTCGTCAATCCATTCTCGTGGATAGAGTGGTTATGTCTTTCCATCAAATTGTGGGTTTCTTGGTATAGACGATAGACTTCGTAGCCATCGTAAGTGCATTCACCTATCTCGTTTCGCGGACAAACGAATCTGTTGCAGTGGTCGATTAATTCGGTTCTGCAGTTAGGACAGTACTTTTTCATAACTACCTCCACATCCATAAAAGAATCTGCTGTTAATGGTTCCTTCTGATTACAATGTAGACGGGAACAATGACACTTGATGGCGCCCTTAAACGTGTTTTACAGCTATTTACAATCCATTACAAAAGTAAGAACAAAGTCGCATTTCGGCGAGCTTGAACTAAGTTGGCACTGGTGTAGTGATGTGTTTGCTGATAATCAAGTCAGGCAAACAACTGTGTTGCACAGTAGAGCAAAGTCGCAGCTAATGTCATGTTGATGGCTTTACCATATTTTTGGAATTGCGATTGAAGTAGCTTACCCGCGACAGCCCAAGCCAAATTGCTTACTAATGCGATAAAGGCAAGCAGCAGACTTGTCGCTAAAATCCAGTAAATGTTCTGCGTGTAAGGTAATACGAATGTTGAAATGGAAGTTACACCATACAGAATGATTTTCACGTTTACGAACTGCAATCCAAAGCCTGTTAGGGCAGTGATCCCCTCCGAGTCTTCTGAGGCGGCTTTAATATCACTCTTCGCTATGCCCCAAGCTAACCAAACGATATAAGCTGCGCCAACCCAGGTTAGCCAAGGGGTAATCACAGGTAAAAGACTCACCATGTGATAAGTAAAAAGGCCACATAACAACATTAAAACAATGTAACCACAGAACATTCCGGCAATGACTTTGGTTGAACGCTGTAGCCCATACTGGGTAGCAACGCTGAGCGCCAAAATGTTATTCGGCCCCGGCGTGATCGAAGTAATGATGACGTAGGTGAAAAATGCGGTGTAGATGGCACTCATGGGTATCTCTCCTGTTTTTTGTGCACTATACTTCGCCAGAATTATTTAAAAAATTGAATATATTGAAAGCTAGAGTTTAAGTTATTCGAACTAATAGGCTGGGAGTTTGGTCATGAATCTAAAGCGGTTCCTTACATTTAAAACCATTGTTGAGGAAGGCTCGTTTCTTAAAGCGTCACAAAAGCTGTACTGCACACAGTCGACAGTGACTTTTCAGATCAAACAGTTAGAGCAAGACCTTTCATTACAATTGTTCGAGAAAATTGGCCGAAAAATGGTGTTGACCCAGGCAGGAGAGAGGATTCTTCCTTATGTTTACGAACTCACACGAGTGATGGAAAACATTGAAGGTACTGCTCAACAAGAGAGCTCAGAACCTACAGGGGAGCTGAAGGTTCTCGTTGCTGAGACGCAACTCGCCTATAAAATGGCCAATGTATTGAAAGAATTCAGGATAAGAGCGCCAAAAGTAAGACTCTCTTTACAGTCGCAAAACTGTTACCAGATTCGAGATGAATTGATCGCAGACAAGGCCGATTTGGGGGTGTTTTATCGAGTGGGTAATGATAATGCACTTAAGGTTCATGAATTCAAAGAAGAGCCTCTAGTACTTATAGCTTCACCACTGTTAAAAGGGATGGATTTACAGAAAAGGGGTCAGCACTTTGACTTGGGCTTCATCAGTAACGGCCCTAAATGCTTATTTCGACAGACTTTTGAAAGTACGATTCAAGAGCGCAACATTACCATCGACAACATGATTGAGCTAAGCAGCATCAACACCATCAAAAACTGCGTTGAAGGCAACATTGGCATTTCTTATTTGCCTCGCTTTACTGTCGAAAAAGAGTTGCAAGAGGGTAGCTTACAAGAACTTAAGTTCACTGATGAGCCACAGATGATCAAACCACGGTGTGGTTACCATGCAGGTAAGTGTGTGACACCTGCGATGGAGGTTTTTATTGATTGTATGCGGAATGAGTATTGATGGTGTTGTTTTGTAAAGAAACGCATCTGGACAAAATTTTTGCAATTAAATCCCTACTATGCCCTCCCTTGGTAGTGATAAAATCTCCGCATCAGAATTATCGAGAAACTCTATGTTTATCCATCATGTAAACGGCATCGACTGGCTGGTGATTACAGCTTTTGAAGAACTGAAAACTATATTTATCGAAGAAGCCGGTGCGATCCCTTCTTGCTTCTCTACCGACAGCGAATTGAGCCTGATTGATCAAGCTAAGCGCTCTTATGGATATTTGCCTACACTCAGCGGCGTAATCACCGATACCGGCACTTTCCAAAGCCAGAATAACGAAGAAGATTTGAACCCACTGCTTGCCTGCCTAGTTGAGGGACGCGGTCGGGTGTTTATATATAACGGCGGCTTTGTGGCTTTTGTGGATGATGAGCAAACCTTTATTACCCGAATGGACTGAAAAATATTCAGACTGTTGAAATCGGCGAATTGGCATATACGAGTTTCGAAATGCTAACTGTGAAGATTTTGGACGTATATGGACGCCCCTGTGATTGCAAGAACTGATTAGATATAAGAAAGTGGTTTAGTTACAGTGTTTGAGCATTAAAATAGGAAAAGACCGTCCAACGCTTAAGGGGCGGCATGCATTGAACGGTAAAAATTTGAAGTTTCTAAAACAAAATAATTGGATGAATTCCTGTTGGTCAGATTAGAAGAAGTACCTGACCCCCATGTATACATCTGAATTCCACTGGTTGCTGAGCTTATCTCCTGAGACTTTAAGCTCTGAGTGGTCTAACTCTAATCGAGTATTTATCCACCACTTTCTGTTATCGGTTAGTGGTGCATTAACAATCAATTTTGTCGACACATTTTCAGTTTGAACCTTACTTCCGCTCAACTTTCTGTATTCAGGCCAAATCATCATAAATGCGCCACTTTCACCAACAGGAATGGATGCAGCGATAGACAGGTTAACTCCATCCACATCATCTTTGATGCCATTAATATTAAATTGTCCAAATACGTATCCCGCTAAAGGGAATAACATAAAGCCTGGTGTGTATTGATGATTAATTGCGGCAACCCCGCCTAAAGCGAGTAAGTCTGACTTGATGTAAGGAGAACGAATATTGATGTAGTCGGCAGAAAGTCCGGCTCTTGGCATGAAGTTTGAGCCTGTATCAGCAACCTGGAAGTACTGAAAACGAGAAGAGCCATATTCTAGCCCGAATTCATTGTCGGCATTGTCACCGGTCTTACCAAATTTGGCCTCAGCGAGTAGAGCAAACTGGTGGCCATTATCGTATCCACCGGAAATCATGCCCACTGGCATAATATTACTGTTACCACTGACCATGAGTGCTGCTTGAGTGTAGACCTTTGTCAGATCTGATGGGTCAATATCGTTGTTGTTTGTGTCGGAGAGCGCGGCAAAAGAGGTCAGTGTGAGTGACACTAACGGTACGAAGTATTTTTTAGTCATTTTACTATCCAAGATAGGAGGCGAAACCGCCTCCTATATAGATTTGCTTAGTTATCAGTAGCGCGATAATAGTTGAGGCTCGTCATAGGGTTGGTGCCAAGCTCGTGAGGGTTAGTTCGTCACATAGTGCGCCATAACGCCTTTGCTGTGGGTGAACCGCTCTGTTACATCGCCAAATAGATCAGGTTTGTCGGCAGCTAAGCTGTAGTTTTTACCATCATTTAGTTTGTCAAAATCGACGGTGAAATGGGTGTAAGCATCACCAAACTGATAGCGGACTTGCATGACCTTTTGATCAAGGTTATAGCCTACCGAGTAGAGGGTTGCATATCCGCGCATAACGCCAGCAGCATCTGGACGGTTTGCTGCATCCAGTGGAATTTTATAAGTAACACTGTCTAGCTTAGCAATGCCGTTGGTGTAACTCGTTGGCTCTGTTAACTGAGACTTCATATACTTGTTCCATACAAAGCGCTGAGCAGAGTTAATATTACCCGGTATTGGGTACTCACCATCAACTACATCTTCAGAAGTAGGCTGTGCTGCATTCCAGTTTGAAAGGTGTTCTTTGAAAGTAGGGCTGTTGGTCATGACGTCATATTGCTTGCCATGATAGATCTTCCAACCACCATCTAGGAACTCAAGGATCGCTGAGTCACCTGATTTATCTTGAATGGCATAATGACCACGCATGTTATGACCATTGTGTTCGAATTGCTGTATCTCTAGCTGATTAATATTTTCTAAAGCTTCTTCAACAGTGGCAAAATTATCGAGTAGGTACGCAGCAAATACAGCATTTGATACTTGTGCAAGTTCGCCGTCTAAATTGCCCGCTGACTCTTCGTCCAAAAATAGGGCATTTGCAGAGAAACCGACTTCGTTGAAACCATCGACGATTCCAACACCGAATAGGGTCATGCCAATAGATGCGTACTTGGAAGTCCAAGTTTTACCGTTTTCAGAACTATGGCCTTTGTAACTTTGGCCTGAATGGCGAACCTCAACTGTCGGTTGATTCTCCTCCATCCAATCCATTGTCCGACTTACGAAAACCCCGTGGTTTTCTGTTTCCCATAGAATACGTGAACAAGCCTCAGCTGTGGTTGTTACTGAAGTAGCAGCAATTGCTGAAATTAGGGCTACCATTAGTTTGTTTTTGCTATTTTTCATCATACTTCCTAATTTATGTTGTCTTTGTAATGACTTTAAACATTAAAGAACAACGTTAAAAATCACTTTTGTTGTATGATCTGCAACAGAAGATGGGTGTTGTTTAGGAGTTTACTTGTGCCGAGAGCGTCATTTGATCAACTGAATGCCTTTGTTTCTGTTGCAGAACAAGGATCATTTAGTAAAGCAGCAATAAAACTGAAGAAAGATCGTTCTACCCTGCATCGACAAGTTTCCGATCTTGAAATTGACTGGGGCATCACATTATTTGAGAGAAATGGAAAGGCGCCAAAGCTGACTGAACAGGGAGAAAGTTTACTCCGTGCTTCTAAACTAATCATTTATCAAATGAATGCCCTCGAATCAGCTACCGAGAGCCTTTTTTTAGGTGATAAGACACGTATATCTATTTGCCATGACTCTTCCATACCAAGCTCAGCGATACTACAAATAGACAAAGAATGTCGCTCCCAACATCCGATGACTGTCATTAATTGGTTGTCTCGACCACGACAACAGGCATTAGACTTGTTGGTGAAAGGGGAAGTGGATTTTTGTATCACTTTGAATCAGGGTGAACTTCACCCGGAAAGAGGGGTGAGCTTTATTAATCTGGGTTATGCAGAGTTTAACTATTACGTCCATAAAAATTCGCCATTAGCGAATAGGCAACAACTCTCGATGCCAGAGCTACAACTTCATAGACAATATGTTTTGGAAGATCTGGAGCAAAGTAACTTTGGCCAACAGACCCTGATTTCATCACAAACGAGCACTGTCAGTGATCCTAAATCACTATTTAGGCTACTTGAGCTAGAGGGGTTCAGTTTATTACCCACCAGCATGGTGGAAGAATCTAATGAAGATTTTCTTTCGCTAGACTTAGATTTTGCACTGCAAACTGGTCGGCTTGGCTATGTTTTGTTGTATCCCTCTAGCGCCGTTAAGAAGTCATGGCAGCAAGACATAATTAATGCGGTTGGTGACTGGTTTAGAGAAACATGTTCTATTTTGTCATGAACTTGTTTTCAATATGAAAATACGGGATATTGGAGCCATATCTTTACTACTGCCAAGCATTACTTTTCATACATCAAAGTTAATCGTTCAACTTTGTTCTAACTTCTAAGTGTTAACAAACAATAGGGCATAAACGAGTTACCAACCCAAGGCTTACGGCTTTTAGACCTACGAGTCATTTTGCGACATTTAGTGACTATTTGGGCAAAGGTAAGTGGCCTCAATCTATCGATGATGTAGGATATTATCTAATTCTACCCATAGCCGTTTCCCCAATGGCTACTCATTAAGGAACATAATGAAAATCAAGCATCTTTTGTTGCCAGCTCTTGCAGCTTTTTCCTTAAGTGCCTGCACATCAACACCGAATGAAAGCGTTGAGCAGGTCGATGTGCTGTATCCAAGTACTGCAACCTTATTCGATCTATCACCTTCCGGCGAGCAACTTGTTGCGGGTATGGCAATGACACAAAAGGTCACTGACATTCGTCGAACTAGTGACAAAGCAGTAGTGTGTATCGAAGACCGCTGTGCGTACTCGGTGGCGCTACCGAATGAAAAATTTGAGTCCCTACTTTCTGAAGGGCAAGTATTACCTATGTCACGAGCTGTTGTAGAGCTTGATGGTGTAGAGCTACTTCATCAATAAGTGTCACAGACCTAGCCCAGTGAGTACTTTACTGGGCTGTACTTTGGGGGACACTTTTCCATAGCCAATTAGTAATGAGGTGTAGAGCTACAATAGGTAGTTGTTGAGGTGCTCAACACAGATTTCGCCTTGTGACCAACTAGCTTTGTAAATACTCATCCCCAGGTAGCTATTCCGTTGTGGGGTATTGCTTTGGTGCTCAAAGCCATAGGCGGAAGCTATGCCGACCAACTGGCGCACATTTCCCTGCTCGATATCGAAATAATGGTGGGCATGGCCGCTGATGACTGTCCTTTTGTGATTGAAACAGCGAACAACGTCTGCTTGATTTTCAATGCCAATCTGCTTGAACCATTGTCCGCTAACATCAATGATCGGGTGATGTGAGACGATTAGCTTTGGTGTTTTTCTTATGGCTTTTCTCAAGGCCGCTATTTCTCTGTTGGTCACTCTCCCAGCTCCAAGATCCATATCATTGCCAAGAGGCTTTTGGCTGGTATCGAGGAAATGGAAAGGGAAGCCGTTCACAATTGCAGACTTGCGAATCTTAATCTTGTTGCCCTTGAAGCAAGCTTTCATAACATGCAGATCGTCATGATTCCCTGCAAGCGCATAGCAATGGGTAATGGACTCGCAGGCCTCAAGGTAAGTTCGGATTCGCTGATAAGCAGCAGGGACTGCAGCATTGGCGAGATCACCGGTCAACAGCAAGACTTTATCGTCCTTATCTTGGTTAACAATGTCTAGTAGTCTGATGAGATTGGTATCTAGGTCATTGCTAGCCTCGGCGAGGTGAGTGTCGGTGATCTGGTAAATCTTCACAGTTAACCCTTTGTTGATTTTTGTTTCTTATCAGCTCAATAGGGCGCAAGATTAAATGAATGCCAGTGAGTAAGCAATGAAGGGCTAGGCCATGCCCAGCGATAGCAACTCTGCCAAGCGTTTTTTCTGCATACCTTTTACATCGAAATTATCAGCCGACAGCCAAGCTTGATGTGCCTTGGAAATTTGTGTCCAGTCGCTGTCGATAATGGCATACCAGGTGGTATCTCGATTTCGGCCATTGTAGACAATAGCTTGCCTGAACAGCCCTTCATAAGTGAACCCTAGTCGCTCTGCGGCCCGCCGAGAAGGCTGGTTGAGTGAATCACATTTCCATTCACAACGGCGGTAGCCCAAATCCTCGAAGGCATGTTTGAGCATCAGGTGGATGGCTTCGGTAGTTGCAGGTGTTTTCTGTAGCTTTGACGAGAAAAGGAAGTTACCGATTTCGATCACGCCCATTTGTGGAACAATTCGCATGTAGGAGGCGATTCCCACCGCCAATCCTGATACAGGGTCGATAATGGCGAAGAAAAGTGGGTCGCGGCTTTGTTGCAGAGGGGTTAGCCAGTCGAAGAAGCTTTGCTTACTATCAAATGGCCCCATAAACATGTAAGTCCACATGCGGTTTTCTTTGTCTGCGGAGAAAGCCTCAAATAAGTCATTACCGTGGCGGGAAGGGCAAAGAGGTTCGACGCGGCAAAATTGACCGTTAAGGGTTACAAGTTCCGGAGTGCTGGCACCTTGCCAGTCAGGCATTGGTGTGCCTATAGGTTGTTGCAGGTGATTGAATTGCATAGGATGTTCCAAAGTTTATGGAGAGATTTTCTCTTGAAACCAACAGATTACTACCGACTGATATCAGAGTTCTGTGGCACGGGTTAGAAAATCTTGATTAATTCCAATGGTTGGTGATTTTATGTTGCTATAAGATAGGGCAGTTGTTAGGCCGACTTATAAAATACCATTGGAGCTGATATTGATACACAAAGCTTGGATCCCCCAAATTGAACAGCGACTTGGTCTTCGGCTGTCAGAACTAAATGGCCTTGAAGGGGCCAATACACTTTGTCAGGCGATGGTATCGTCAATCCCATTTGAGAATTTGGATGTGCTCTCGGGAGTGGCGATTAACGACGAAACTTCTCACCTATACCAGAAGTTGATTCTTTCCTGCCGGGGAGGGGTGTGTTTTGAACTCAATAACTTATTATTTGAGCTACTCACGCACTGTGGTTACCGTGCCTATCGTGTCGCTGCAAGAATGTTCGTTGAAGGTGAACTTCGCGATGAGGCTAATCATATTGCCATAGTTATTGAGCTTGATGGCTGCAAATATATCGCAGATGTTGGTGATGCCCGGGCGATGTGTCAGGTTATTCCGATGGATGGCAGGCTTGGTTTTGAGCACCTTGGGATCACCCACCAAATAAAACCAATTGGCAATGATAGCTATCAGTTGTGGTTGTATGACGATAATGACGATTTACCTCGGTATCAGTTCATAGACGAGCCATATCAGCGGATAGATTTTAAAGATGCGATAGCGTTTATTGAGTTTGATGAACGCTCAATATTCACCAAACAATGGGTGGTCTCAATATTACAGGGCGACACACGAATCGCTTTGTCAGATGAACATATCGCTAGGACATCAAGCAGGGGCAAAACCATCACGCCTTATCACCCCAGTGAAAGGTCAGCTTTGTTAGCTGAGCTATTTGGTATTATTCCTGATTAGAGTTATGTATTTTCTTCCATCTCCAACAAATAGCTTTTGAAATGGCTTGCTACTGCAGAGGCTTTCGTTGGTGGGTGGTAATAAAGATTTAGGCTCCAAATACTGGTTTCATAATCTTCCAACACTGGGATAAGTTGCTTTTCTGATAAGGGCTTATCGACAATGAAGGCGGGGAGGTAGGCAATGCCAGCTCCTTTAATGGCACTCTGCAAAAGCAAATCACTGTCGTTGACCTCTAGTGATTTAGGCACTTTGATCATCTGGGTTTCGCCGTTGCGCTCAAAAATCCAATCATTGCTGCCGGTGAGTGTGGTTGCAAATAAGCATTGGTGCTTAGAGAGTTCAGTGGGGAGTTCCGGTGCCGGGTTTCGCTCTAGGTACTCAGCAGAGGCTACGGCTACAAATGGGCTTTGCATTATTTCTCTACGAACTAAATGCAGGTCCTTCTCCTGGTAGCCTTGGTAACAAGCATTGGCACTAATTACCAAATCGGCCTCGGCAGCATGGTCTAGTGCCCAAGGGGTCACGTTAAGATTAAAGGTGACATTTGGGTGGGATATTAGATAGTTGCTGATTTTATCCATCAGGAAATTATTGGCATATACCGGGGTACATACAATATTGATATGACCTTTGTCTTGCTCCTGAAAGTCTTGCAGGCTTCTACACAGTTGCTCGGCGTTATCAACCAAAGGCGAAAACTCATCGACCAGTTTTTGGCCTGCAGGGGTGGCCGTCAGCAATCGGTTGGTGCGGCGGCACAAGGTGATACCAAAGCTTTGTTCGAGATCCTGTAACCAACGGCTACCGGCAGAGACGGAGATATTAAATTTCCGTGCAGCGGCTGAAATGGAGCCGGTACGGATGACATAGACAAAAAAAGCCATCTTATCGAGCATGGTTTCTCCCTTATGGTAATGCAAAAGCAGGCTTTCTTACCGAAAGCCTGCTGATCTTTCTTTTAAATTAAGCCGTGGCTTCTGCTGTTTTAGCAGGGACTTTCTTGCCAAGTTTCTTAGCCATAGCTTCTTCCATTTTCTCAAGACTGACGCCTTTGGTTTCCGGAACGTATTTGACGACTACAAACATACAGATTAGCGATAGCGCGGCGAATAACCAGAAGCTGAATGCACCATTGAAGTTCTCTTTTAAGAAGGCATTTTCATTCAGCATTGGGAACGATTGGGTAACCAGGAAGCCGGTAAACCACTGGGCACCGACAGCGATAGCCATTGCACGTGAACGGATGCTGTTCGGGAATATTTCAGAAATCATGGTCCAGCATGCACAGCCCCAAGACGTTGCATAGGAAACAACGTATAGACACAGAGCGAATAGGGCAGCGTAGCCTTCAGTGCCGGTGTAAAGCACAAAACCAACGACTGTCATACCGACGGCACAGCCGAACGTACCGTATTTCATTAGCGGTAGGCGGCCAACCTTATCAATCAGGTACATACCCAATGCGTTACCCAGAATGAACACGACACCAACGAATGTAGTCTGGAACAGCGCATTTTCTGTACTGCCTGTAATTGGGCGCAGGATTTCCGGCGTGTAGTACATAATGACGTTGATACCCGTTAGCTGCTGGGCTGCAGCGACGAAGGTACCGATCACCAAGATAGCGAACAGCAGTGGCGAACGTAGGCTAACTTGTTTCTTGCCCGGTTGATTAGAATCCGCCAGTGATGCTTGGATCTCGCCGATCAGTTGGTCAGCATGTTTCGGATTAGAGATGCGCGATAGGGTATCTTTAGCTTGATCAATTTTGCCTTTGAGTACCAACCAGCGTGGTGATTCAGGAATAAGGAATAGTAGTCCGGCAAAAAGAGCGGCAGGAATGACTTCTGAACCCAGCATCCAACGCCAGCCCATATCAACCAGCCAAGCTTCACTCATACCTTTTGCAATTAGGTAGTTAACATAGAACACACCAGTTTGGCCCACAACAGCAGACTGCTGGAACATACTCACAGCACGGCCACGGAAATCTTTTGGAGCCACTTCAGACATATACATAGGTGAAACCACACAGGCCAAACCTACTGCGACACCGCCAACGATGCGGAGCATGACATAGAAAGTGAAGGTGGTTGCTAGTGCAGAGCCGATGGCAGAGATCATGAAGAGGATGGCGGCAATGAAGAGGGTGTTGCGACGTCCGTATTTTAGGGCGGACCAACCGGCGCTGACGGCACCGATAATACTTCCTAGAACAACACTTGAAACTGCCCAGCCTGTCTGTGCTGGAGTTAATCCGAAGTGCTCCCTGATTGGACCGATGGCGCCTGAAATAACAGCAGTATCGTAACCTAATAAAATTCCCCCTAGGGCTGCGATACAACAAATTCTGATTATATAAGCAAAATTATGTTTTCGGGCCTCGGCCGCGGTTGTGGATGACATGTTCTACTCCTTTATGAGATTCCCGTCTCTTACTCAACCATCGAATAAGTTTGAGTTGGGTAGCTTTCCAATGCGCTAATTACTGTAGGGTATTTGCATCGGTACTATTCATATCACCAATATTATTAATAGTAATTTATTGCTTTGATAATAATTTTCCACTTGGTGACGGCGTAAATCATAAGCGCACAGGATTTATACGGCTATAGCGAATAGGTGGTTTTGTCTAAAAATGATACTTACGTCAAATTGCGAAAAATATTTTCCGTGAGATTGTTTTTGGTTAAATCATTGTTTTATATGCATTAAATGTAACTGTGATCTTGCTCAAGAAATTCTTCTAAGCCGCATGATTACTGGGGTTTTTTCATTTCTGTTGGAAAAAATGAAAACGATTGTTACTTGTGAAAAATATTTTTCGTTTTTATTTTTTCGGTTATAGTGATTTCCAGTGAAGCAAATGGTGCAGATTGAAAAACGGTTCAGAGATTCCCAAAGAACATATTCCACTGGACTGACCACAATCGTCACCGACCCGGAATTTAATAATCAAAAAAATTGGAGTACAAACATGAGCAATGTTCAATATGGAATCAGCCCACTGACCTGGACTAACGATGATATGCCAGAACTTGGCGGCGAAATCCCATTGGAAACATGTTTGAGTGAAATGGCGGAAGCTGGCTTTACTGGTACTGAACTAGGTACTAAATACCCTCGTGAGCCAGAAGTGCTTATCCCTCTTCTTGAACAACACGGTCTGGTTCTAGCCTCTGGCTGGTACAGCGGTAACTTGATGACGCTAACGGCTGAAGAAGAAATCGCTGCGATGCAAGACCATATCAAGCTTCTAAAAGCTGCGGGTTGTAACGCGATGGTATTTGGTGAAGTGAGCAATACCGTTCACGGTGATATCAACACTCCACTATCTCAGCGCGTTATCCTAACAATGGATGAGTGGAAAGCTTACTGCGAGAAGTTAACCACAGTAGCTGAGTACCTACTTAACGAGCACGGCATCAAGCTGTCTTTCCACCACCACGTGGGCACTATCTGTGAGACTGAAGACGACATCAACCTAATGATGGAGCTTACAGGCGACGCTGTTCACCTAACACTGGACACAGGCCACATCACATACGGCGGCGGTAACCCTGTCACCATGATCAAGCGTTGGGGCCACCGTATCGGCCACATGCACTTTAAAGACCTACGTCTAGACGTTATGAAGGCCGCTCGCGATGCAGACAAATCATTCCTTAACGCAGTTCTTGATGGTGTATTCACCGTTCCTGGCACTGGCGACGTTGATTACGATGATGTTTTCGCTGCACTGAAAGAGCGCGATTACAAAGGCTGGCTACTGGTTGAAGCTGAGCAGGATCCTGCCAAAGCGCACCCACTAACTTACGCGAAAACTGCATACGAGAATATCACTGGCTACGCCAAGAAATACGGCCTGTAAGTTAAGGCTCTAAGGTAAGGGGGCAGGCTAGGCCCCCTTAACATCTCACCGCAAAGATCAAACACAACTGTAGTGAGAAAAGGATTTATTTTTCGACTATCGAAAAACGAGGAAGACAATGAAGACTGTACGCCTGACTGTTGCTGAAGCGCTTGCTAAGTACCTTGCAGCACAAATGATTGAAATTGATGGAAAGAAAGAACAACTTTTTGGTGCCGCTTTTGCGATTTTCGGTCACGGCAATGTGACGTGTTTCGGCCAGCAGCTAAAAAATATTGAAGATAAAATTCCAACCTGGCGTGGTCAGAACGAACAGTCGATGGCAACTGCGGCCATTGCATACGCGAAAGCGAACCAGCGTCGTCGAATCGGTATTGCAACCAGCTCTATCGGCCCGGGTGCAACTAACATGGTCACCGCTGCTGGTATCGCGCACACTAACCGTCTGCCTCTTCTACTTATTGCTGGTGATGCTTATGTTAGCCGCCTACCAGATCCAGTTTTACAACAGCCGGAGAACTTTGAAGATCCGTCTGTGACATCAAACGATGCCTTCAAGCCGCTGACCCGCTACTGGGACCGCGTACTATCGCCATCTCAGCTAATGCACACGCTGCCGCAAGCGCTTGATACTATGCTAGACCCAGCCACTTGTGGCCCGGTTTTCCTTGGCCTGCCGCAAGATATCCAGGGCGTGGCTTACGACTTCCCTGAAGTGTTCTTTGCCGAGAAAGTACACCGTATCCGCCGTCCAGAGCCTGAAATGATTGTTCTGGAAGAGGCGAAAGAGATCCTGATGCAGGCGAAAAAGCCATTGATCATCTCAGGTGGCGGCGTGCACTACTCACTAGCCACTGACGAGCTAGCTGATTTTGCAGGCAAGCACAACATCCCTGTGGTCGAGACCATTGCCGGTCGCGCAACTATGCTGCAGGACAACCCGCTGAACGCTGGTCCAATCGGGGTTACCGGTTCAGATTCTGCCAACCACATGGCTAACGAAGCTGACGTGGTACTGGCTATCGGTACTCGCCTACAAGACTTCACTACCGGCTCTTGGACTGTATTTAAGAACCCAGAGATGAAGCTGGTCAGCATCAACGTGGCGAAGTTCGATGCCATCAAGCACATGTCCTACCCAGTATTAGGTGATGCCAAAACATCCATGACCAAGCTCTCTGCACTACTTGGCGACTGGCGTTCGGGCGATGAGTGGTCGGCCAAAGCCAAAGCAGAAGCGGATGAGTGGAAAGAGTTGGTTCACCGCCGTACCAATCCACAAGAAGGCGACCTGCTACCGGGCATGTCTTCTTACGCAGAAGTCATCGGCAAGCTTAACAAGTCGATGGAAAAAGGCGACACCGTGCTGACAGCAGCAGGTGGCCTACCTGCTGAGCTATCGATGAACTGGCAGAACTACCAGATCGGTAAATTCGATATCGACTTCGGTTACTCATGCATGGGTTACGAAATTGCCGGCGGTTGGGGTGCGAAGATTGCCAACCCAGACAACGATGTTGTCGTGCTAGTTGGTGACGGTTCATACCTTATCCAGAACTCAGACATCTACTCATCAGTACTAACTGGTCACAAGATGATTGTGGTGGTGTGTGACAACGGCGGTTTCGCGGTTATCAACAAGCTACAGAACAACACCGGTAACGAGTCTTTCAACAACCTGCTTGAAGACTGCCGCCGCCCAGATGGCGAGTTGGCCCGCGTAGATTTTGCCAAGCACGCAGAAGCGCAAGGTGCGATTTCCGAGAAGCTGACCTCTGTCGACGAGTTTGATGCAGCATTCGCCCGCGCCAAAGAAGCTGACCGTACTTACGTGATTGTGGTTGATATCGACCCAGTATCACCAGCGGCATGGTCTAAGTGTGACTGCTGGTGGGAAGTAGGGTTGCCTGAAGTGACTCGCAACGAGCACACCGCGAAGAAAGTCGCGGATTGGGAAGAAGGCCGAGCCACTCAGCGCCGCGGTGTATAGAGGATTTATTAACCAAGGGGCTCTTTTAACCGAGAGCCTCTGAGAATAAAAACTTTGTATTAAAGAACTCAGTAAACAAGAACAAATTATTTCCAATATCTGAAACGCAGGTCTCTCTTAAAAAGTAGTAAGGGATACCTGACAAGGAGTGAAGCCATGTTTAATGAAGAACGTCATTTTGATCAACCTATCCGTTGGGCAATGGTAGGCGGCGGTCGTGGTAGCCAGATTGGTTACTCTCACCGTAACGCTGCGCAGCGTGATGGTTTGTTCAAGTTGGTAGCCGGTGCTTTCGACCTTGATCCACAGCGCTGCCGTGACTTCGGTGAAAACCTCGGCCTTGATGGCGACCGTTGTTACGCCAACTACAAAGAGATGTTCGAGCAAGAAGCTCAGCGTGAAGACGGCATCCAAGCGGTTTCTATTGCAACGCCAAACTCGACCCACTACGAAATCTGCAAGGCAGCACTTGAATCAAACCTACACGTGGTGTGTGAAAAGCCAATTACCTTTACCACCGAAGAAGCAGAAGAGCTTAAGGAAATTGCGGCGAAGAATAACCGTGTTATCGGCGTTATGTACGGCTACAGCGGTTTCCCAATGGTCCAGCAGGCACGTGAAATGGTTAAACGTGGTGACCTAGGTGAGATTCGCGTTATCAACATGCAGTTCGCGCATGGCTTCCACAATGAAGAATATGAGCTTAACGATCCAGGCCTTAAGTGGCGTGTAAGCCCTGAAGTTTCTGGCCCAACTTACGTGCTAGGTGATATCGGTACCCATGCATTCTACCTATGTGAAGTGATGACTGGCCTAGAAGTTGATCGCCTATCTTGTATGCGCCAGAGCTTCATTAAATCGCGTACACCGCTAGAAGATAATGCCCACGTGATGATGGAGTTCAAAGGCGGTGCCGTCGGTACGCTTTGGGCATCAGCTGTAAATGCGGGTTCTATGCACCAGCAGAAGATCCGTATCGTAGGCTCTAAGGCATCTATCGAATGGTGGGACGAGCAGCCTAACCAACTACGCTACGAAATTCAGGGTGAGCCACCTCGCATTCTTGACCGTGGAATGGGCTACCTATACCAAGATGCTGAAGGTGTTGCCGCTAACCGTGTTGGTGGTGGTCATGCAGAAGGCTATTTCGAGTCTTGGGCAAACCTGTATCACCGCTTTGCTTTGGCATTTGATGCGGCAGACCGTGATGATCAGGAAACACTGGCTGGTATCTGGTTCCCAGGTATTGATGCCGGTATCGAAGGTGTTCGCCTATGCGAGAAATGTGTTGAGTCGGCTGACCAGAACGCAGCTTGGGTTGAATATAAGTAATTAGTAAAAGGACGGACAATGACAAAGATTGCACTTCAGCAAGACCGTAAGCTGGATGCCATCGTGTTGGGACGTGCGGGCGTAGATCTTTACGCCCGTGAACCAAACACGGATATGGCGGATATTTCTGGCTTTAACAAGTTTGTCGGTGGCTCTGCAGCCAATATTGCAGTGGCAATCAATAAACTAGGCAGCAAAGTAGGATTCATTGGCTGTGTCGCTGATGATGCATTCGGTGGCTATGTTAAGCAATACATGTCAGGTCAGGGTATCAATCTTGACGGCATGATGACTGACAGTTCAGGGTCGCGCACCTCTGTCGCGTTCACCGAGATGAAGCCAAGTGATTGTACGGTTTTGATTTACCGTAACAACGCTTCTGACTTGACCATCAAGC
This sequence comes from Photobacterium rosenbergii, assembly GCF_003026455.1. Classification (GTDB taxonomy): domain Bacteria; phylum Pseudomonadota; class Gammaproteobacteria; order Enterobacterales; family Vibrionaceae; genus Photobacterium; species Photobacterium rosenbergii. The sequence goes on along the minus strand of NZ_PYMB01000001.1, from coordinate 891,902 downwards.
CAGAGCAGGTAGACCCAGAGTATATCGCCAGTGCCAAAGTGTTGGTTGTTACCGGCACGGCACTGTCTGAAAGCCCAAGCCGGGAAGCGACATTGATTGCGATGGAGCATGCTCGCCGCAGCAATACGCTCGTGGTCTTGGATGTTGATTACCGCCCATATTCATGGCGTACAGATGTCGATGCATCAATCTATTACGGCATTGCAGCTGGTTTGTCCGATATCGTTATCGGCAACCGTGAAGAGTTCGACATGATGGAAACCGTGCTGGCACCAGGCAACAAGGATGACGATGCAACAGCAGAGAGATTCCTGCGTGCTAATACCCAGGTTGTGGTGATTAAAGCCGGTGAGTTTGGTTCGAAAGTCTACTGCCGCGACGGTCACAAGTTCCAGCAGGGCATCTTCCGCGTTGAAGTTCAGAAGCCATTTGGCTCGGGTGACTCATTCGCTGGCGGCCTGATTTGGACACTGGTTAATGGCGGCGAATTGGAAGACGGCGTGAAACATGGCTCTGCAGCCGCCGCAATTAATGTCAGCGGCAATAGCTGTACTGAAGCAATGCCAACTAAAGAACAATTATTCGATTTTATTGAGACCAGAGAACAAAGCCTTTGATAAACCACCTCCGGACGAAGTGATTAAAGGAAATTAGGTCTCTGCCGGGCCGGTATTTTTACTGGGCACGCTTAGGAAGGGTACAAACCATCGAGGCCCGGCCTTTTTATTCAAACAAATTAGACTGATACACGCTGCGCTGGTTGATATCCGTTTTAAAGCAGGGCAGTGAGGAGAGAGAAACATGGGCAAGCATATCCAACCATTTGATAACAAGAACCAACCAATCATCGACGTTAATGATGAAGTCACGCCATTGTGCTACTTCAACCAAGTTCGTTTGGCTCAGGGTGAGCAGCACCAGCACGTTGTTGAAGGCTATGAGTCTGTCATCGTTCTAGCTGGCGGGACCTGTTCAATCACTGTGACCAACGGTGAAAAGACCGAAGTATTCGATAATATCGGTAAGCGGAAGTCAGTATGGGATGGTAATCCTGAAGCAGTTTATGTCCCGCTGGGATATAGCGCTACCATTGACTGTGTTAGCGATACTGCTGATGTCATGATCGCCGGCGGTAAGTTTGAGCAGTCACTAGAACCTTTCTGTGTCCGTGAAGAGAATGTCGATATTGTTCAATATGGTTCTGACGATACTAAAACTCACCGTAAAATCAAGCACGTACTAGGGCAGTCAAATGCCGACAACCGTGGTCGCTTGTTGGTGAGTGAGCTGTTTACTGTCGGTGCCGGTGGTTGGTCGGGATTCCCTCCTCACAAACATGATGAAGACCGTGTTAAGCCTGACGGTAGCAAAGAGACACTATACGAAGAAGTGTACCAGTTCCGCTTTAACCCAGATTTTGGCTTCGGTGCCCAGTTCCTGTATGAGCACGAGGATGATTTCGGTCCGGTTTACCATGTGCGTACCGGTTCTGTGATTGCCATCGACAAAGGCTATCACCCAAGTGTGGCGGCTCCTGGTTACGAAATGTACTACTTCACTATCATCGTGGGTAAAACCGAGAAGTCGCTGATCCAGCACTTTGACCCGCACCATGAGTACCAGGTTGAGACGATCCCTGGTATCAAGGACATGATCGCCAAATTCAAATAAGGAGGGGCAGTATGCTCGTAAGCTTGAAAGAATTATTGCCCCAGGCAGCTGAATCTGACTACGCGGTGCCTTGCTTTAACGTATTTGGCTATGAGGATGCTTGTGCTGTGGTAGAAGCCGCTGAAGCGGTGGGTAAACCGGTTATCCTTGCCTGCAACAAAGATGTTGCTGATTTCTATGGGGTAGAAACTGCTGCGGCTATGTTGCTGCCGCTGGCTCACAATAGTTCAGTACCTGTTTGCCTGCACCTAGATCATACCTATGAGGAAGACGTGGTGTACCGCGCCTTGAAAGCCGGGTTTAGCTCAGTCATGTTCGATGGCTCGCAATTACCGCTTGATGAGAACATCGCCCGTACGCGCGCAGTGGCAGATGTGGCGCATGCACTGGGTGCATCGGTAGAAGGTGAAATTGGCTCAGTTCCTTACGAGGAAGGCCGTGATCATATCAAGTCAATTTATACCGAGCCGGAAGATGCGTTGCGCTTTGCCAAAGAAAGTGGTGCTGATTGTGTCGCCATTTCTGTCGGAAACGTTCACCGATTGACCGAGCCTACATGTACTATTGATTTCGGTCGTTTAGATCGTATTGCGAATATGGTAGATATTCCTTTGGTTATTCATGGTACTAGTGGGATCCGTGATGAAGATATGCAAGTGCTTAAACGTACCCGTGTATCTAAATTCAATATCGGGACATGCCTGCGCCAGGCGTTGGGTCATAACTTGCGCGATTTTATGAACGCGGAGCCACAAAAGTTTGATCGTATCTACTTTATGAAAAAAGCAATGCCTTTTGTGAAAGAAGAAGCGATTCGCAACTTTGAATTATTATCATAAACTATAGCCTCAGGTGCTAAGCACTTGAGGTATTCTTATTTTGTAGTATTGCTTTCGGGCAGGAGAGCGGCCAATTATGGATGTTGAAGAACAAGTACCAGCTGACTTAGATACGCTGCGTGAGCTTATTGTTAAGCGATACGACAGCCTAAGTGGACGGCTACAACAGGTTGCTGACTTTGTGATGGCGCAACCAATGCTGGTGGCAGTCGAAACAATGGCGACTATTGCTGAGCAGGCCAATGTTCCTTTGTCTACACTGAGCCGGTTTTCGAATGCGATGGGCTATTCTGGCTTTAGCTCAATGCAGTCGCTATTCCGTGACCAGTATCTAAATCGTCCCCGTGACTATATCGAGCGTGTTCGCAAAGCGCGTGAAACTGATGAAGTGAGCCAAGACTCACCGATGGCTATTTTCCAAGATTTTGGCCAGGCCAATATCGAAGCCATGGAACAATTGCAAATGTCTGTTTCACCGCAGAAACTTGAAAGGGCGGTGAGTTTACTCGATGAGGCTGAGACCATTTATATTCAGGGCATGCGCCGTGCGTACCCTGTTGCTTTCTATCTCTGGTACGCCTTGATGAAGTCAGACAACAACGTAGTTTTGCTTGATGATCATGGCGGTATGCTGTCGCCAATGACGCGTCGTATGAATGAAAAAGACGTGCTGGTCACCGTGACTTACAGCCCTTATGCCCCAGAGACCAGTAGTTTGATTGATGCGGCGTTTGAAAAGAAGGTTCCGATTGTCGCCATTACCGATAATCAGATGACCTCACAGGGCAGCAAAATGGAAGTGTGTTTCGAGGTGCTCGAAGGTGAGATAATGGGCTTCCGTTCACTGAGTAGTTCACTCTATTTGGCCCAAACCTTGGCTGTTAGCTTAATGTGCCAGGAAGTGAAGCAAGAGCCGTAGAATAAGTCACTCTGCTTTAACTTTATATTTCCTTTAAATTGAGTAACCAAGTTATAAAAATAACTTGGTTACCTATATCTAAGTGTCTTTGCATTGGTATCGAATAAAAAGGACGCTTAGTTATAAGTAAATAATCAATTTACTCGTAACACAGATAAATATACTCAGCTACATCTCTCATTAGGGTAGGTGCTTTCGACGTGGCGCCTAGGAACTTTACTGTACGGCATTTGTTGTCGATAAGGATTCAAAATGCGTTTTGCTCTTCATGGAATGTGTTCGCTTCATAGTAATATTCTTTCTGATATTCGTTTGGCAAAAGAAACGGGCTATCAGGGTTTAGAGATTCATACCGAAAAACTTTGGCGATATATTAACGCTGGCTTTACCAGTGAAGAATTTAAGGCGCGACTTGATGCAGCTAATATTACACCGTCAGCGATTGATATTATTGGTGGGGTAGAAGCGGCAACGAAAGAAGAGCAACAGCGTGTATTCAAAGAGGCAGAAATTTTATGTCGCTTTGCCAAAGATATCGGTGCACCAACTATTCAGCTCAATGCTTTTGAAAGCCTTAATGCTTTTAGCACCGAAGAAAACATTCAGCTAACGGCTAAGAATATTCGTTCGATTGCCGATATTGGTCGCGAGCATGGTATTCGCTTCCAATACGAAGGGGCTGCCTGGACACCAATTGCAACGTTGGAAGACTACTATCGATTGCTCGATGCGGTAGGGCGTGATAATTTTGGCTTTGTGTTAGATACATGGCACCTGTGGGCATGTCGCGGTGCTACCCTTGAGCAGATCTCGCAAGTTGATAAATCACTGATTTACAATGTTCACCTTTCGGATGGTAAACGTCCGGCTGAAGGCCAACCATGGGTTGATGAAAGGGAACTGCGTGGCTTCTACATCGGTGAGGGTGATATCCCGATGCAAGAGTGGGTAGACGCCTTACTACAGACAGGGTATGACGGTTTCTTCTCTGGCGAGTTCCTCAATGATCAATTGTGGGAACATGACCATTATGAAGTTGCAGAAAAAATGCTGAATGGGATGAAAGCATTAGTAAAATAGCCGACAAGGAGTTGCGGCTAATATTTGGAATAATACGTTGAATGTAATTTGTTGTTATTTTCTGTGCGCGACTGACATTGAGGGTGTTTTGTAATGAACCTTGAGCGTCGTGCAGATTTAATACTGGTCGCAACAACAATATTGGCAGCTGCCGGGTGGATCTTCTCCAAAGAAGCTATTCAGGGGCTGCCAGCTTTTGGTTTTATCGGTCTGCGTTTTGTGTTGGCTTCTTTATGCCTACTGGTGTTTTGCTTTCGCGATATCAAAAAAGTAGAAAAAGCGCTGATCCCTAAAGCATTAGGGGTCGGTTGTATCCTAGGTACGGCTCTCTTGCTTTGGATCCATGCCATAGCGGTTAGCGATACACTGGGTGAAGGCGCATTTATCATGAGCCTATCTATGTTATTTGTCCCTTTGATTGCATGGCCTATGTTCAAAGCTAAACCGCCGAGGACTTTTTGGTTGGCTTTGCCTATCGCTTTCGCCGGCCTGCTGATGTTATCGCTTGGTGGTGGTAATGGCTGGCAAATGTCAGCAAGCCAGTTATGGTTCATGGCTTCTGCGGTGATGTTGGCGGTGCATTTTAATTTCAACAGCCAGTATGCACGGAAGTTCCCGACGTTACTATTGACATGCCTTCAGCTCTTTAGCATTGGCTGTATGGGGTTAATTGCCTCATTGATGTTTGAAACATGGCCTGAATCAGTCAGTATGACCACATGGGGTTGGTTCGCGTTGAGTATGCTGGTTGCAACCAGTTTGCGTTATGTGATGCAGACGATGGGTCAGAAACACAGTACTGCGTCCAATGCAGCCATCATTATGATCTTAGAGCCGGTTTGGACAGTTATTTTAAGCGTGATCTGGTATGCCGAAGAAATGCCTGCCAATAAGTTAGCGGGATGTTTGATGATTCTGTTAGCCTTGTTTACCTATCGTGGTCTTGGTCATGTCATTGGCTTTATTACCAAAAAAGTGGCTTAACTATCATTCAAACCAACTAACGAATAGCATCCATTGAAATGAAACAGGCTTGCGTTATGCAAGCCTGTTTTTTTTAAGTTAAATATTGAGCTGTTACATCGCCTCGGCCCAACTCTCGGCTTCAATTTTTGCCAGTGCAGCAGCAGCGCGTTGAAGGGCAGGAAGGAAGTGCAGAGCCTGTTCCGGTTTCAGACGCATTATTGGCGCTTGAATAGCGATCCCTAGGTTTGAGCGTCCCCGCTCTGATGGCACCAGTACCGCAACACAAAATAGTCCAGGAAGAAACTCTTCATTGTCGATGGCATAACCATTGGCTTTAACCAAATCCAATTCATCATCCAGTTTGTCAAAGTCGATAATAGTCTTCTCGGTATACTGGGTGAGCGGAACATTTTTCAGTAATCGGCGGCGCTGGGAGGGACTCATATTGGCTAGAAAGAGTTTGCCTGTCGCCGAACAGTGAACAGGAACACGAGAGCCCGGATGAAGGTAAAATCGCAGCGGGGCTTCTGTTTCAACACGGTCGACATAGATAATTTCGCCCCCCGACAATGCGGTTAGATTACAGCTTTCACCGACTTCTTCTTTTAATTGTGTCAATACCGCGTGGCGGGCACTGTGGGTGGTGCTGTTGAGCAACAGCTTTTCAGCAAGATTGCGAAGCCTGACCCCTGAGCTGTAGTGGCGGTCGTCGCCGTCACGTTGAATGATCCCCGCAGTTTCAAGCTGTTGCAGCATTCGGTGAAGGGTAGGTTTGGGTAGGCCAGTTTCTTCTACCAGGCTTTGCAGTGAGAAAAATTCGTCCTTTCCGGCAATCACTTCCAACAGGGAAAAAAGGCGTAGGGTTGGGGTGTCGCCCTCTATACGTGTTTGTTCCATAGGCTCTTTCACGATAGCAGTCATTGTTATATCCATTTAGTACCTTTCTACATAATACTATCAATTTTTCCAATTATTTGAATTTACGTTGACGATATAAGAGATGATGGTTAAAATTTACCCGGATATCAACTTTTGGAATAATTTGTCTCATTATTTGTTGTTTTTGAGGCCAGTGAAGGCAGACTCATGAAAGCAATCCACCGAATAATTGAACAGGCCCAAAAGCAGCCTAAACGTATTGTGTTGTGTGAAGCAGAAGATGCCCGCGTGTTGGCTGCAGCGCAAATGACCTACCAGCAAGGTATTGCTGACATTATCTTGGTTGGTCGCCAGAGAAAGATTCAGACTGTTGCTAGAGCGGAAGGGATAGATGTCGATGGTATGGAAATTATCGATCCTGAGCTGTCGGATTTATCCCATACATTTGCTATTTCCCTCTATGAACTGCGTGCCAAGAAAGGCATGTCACAACAGCAGGCTAAACAAGAAGTACAAAAGCCACTGTGTTTTGCCAACCTAATGGTCAAGCATGGTTTGGCTGATGGCTCCGTTGCCGGTGCCGTTCATACAACAGGGGATGTTGTGCGAAACGCAATTCAACTGATTGGGATGGCTAAGGGTTCAAAATTAGTCTCGAGTTTCTTTCTCATGATGCTGTGCCAGCCATTTCATCATTTAAAAGGCGGGATGATTTTTTCTGATTGTGGATTGGTGGTGGACCCAGATGAAGAGCAACTTGCAGATATTGCGCTTTCTGCTGCAGGTAGTGCGCGGAGCCTACTGATGGTGGAGCCGAAAGTTGCCATGCTGTCCTTCTCTACCAATGGTAGTGCCAAGCATAGCGCAGTCGATAAGGTCATCGCTGCTTCAGAAAGGGTCAAACACCAAGCTCCTGAATTAGCCATTGATAACGATATCCAGTTGGATGCGGCCATTGTCGCGGAAATTGCCCAGCGAAAACTGCCAGATTCAAAGGTAAAAGGGCAGTCCAATGTGTTGGTTTTCCCTAATTTGGAGGCGGGCAATATTGGCTATAAATTAGCTGAGCGGGTAGGTGGTGCCGTCGCTATTGGTCCCTTGCTACAAGGACTAGCTAAGCCGGCTAATGACCTTTCCAGAGGCTGTAGTGTGGATGATATCTACCATGTTATCGCTGTGACTGTTGTCCAGGCCCAGCAGGGGCCTAAATAACATGGTTTTGGAAAGCATTAGCCTTGAAGGCATTCCCCTTGAAGGAATTGCTATGCTACTCGCCATTATCATGGTAGGTACCTACTTCCAGACTGTTACTGGTTTTGGGTTAGGTATCATTGTGATCGGGGCATCAACGGCGTTTGGGCTGACCTCTGTGGCAATTATGGCTGCCGTGGTGAGCTTGGTGACGTTGGCAAATTGTGCCTTTGCCCTGCCGGGTTCAACGAAATGCATTGAATGGAAATCTGTCCGGCTGGTGGTTATCGGCGTGCTGCCTGGTGTGGTTGCAGGTGTCGTACTCTTGGAATACTTAAGCCACTCGGCAGCCAGTGTTTTGCAATGCTTGGTCGGAGTGATGATTGTTTATAGTGGGCTGAATTTTATGTTGAGGCCATCTGTACGCGCCGAACGGTCTGGTGATACCAGTTTCTTTGTTAGTGGGTTTAGCTCAGGTTTGACTGGCGGGTTGTTTGGAATGGCAGGGCCGCCATTGGTCTATCAGTTCTATCGCCAGCCGTTTGATATCACAACGATCCGCAATATGTTATTGGTCGTGTTCGCCTGTACATCTGCATCACGCAGTGTGTTTGTCGGCGTGCAAGGTCAGTTGAGTGCAGAAATTTTGTTCCTGACAGCCGTATCACTGCCAATAGTGACATTAACAACTTATCTCGGACGCCGGTTTCCTCCACCATTTAGCGCTGAAACGATGCGGCGGATTGTTTTTGGTTTGCTGATGGTTATTGGGAGCTACTTGATCTTATCGGCCTTACAAGGACATTAATCGATCAGGATATGTTGATCAGGCTAAAGCTAGAGTTCGAAGTAATCATCTAACGCTTTTCTGGCCTCTGCTGTCGAACAGTTGGTCAGAAAGCACAGCTCGGCAACGGTAATTGCTGGATTATCGATAACATAGGAGAGGAGAGTGCGAGGCTGCTCTGTTGTGCCGTAGTCGAAATTTATGTCCTCGATATCGTGATATTTCGCAAGGCGCTTGTGGATAGATTTTCCGATAGCAGCTAAAGGTTCGCTAGGTGAATCTTGCAAGATCGATTGCAGAGCGTTTAATTTGGCGAGCGATCCAGTGAGTTCAAGGTGCCTCTGATGAGCTTTGCGTTTCGTCTTAATACCAATTTCAGCTAGTTTCTCGAGCAAGACGCTTCGATTTGATTTGCCGAGGGTAACCGTGATGTTCTTGATTTCAAACGTAGCTGATTCACTGTCTTCACCAATCTGTTCAAGACCGCTAAGGTAGTTTTGGTAGACTCGCTGCCATTTCAAACAGTTCTTTGAACCAACTAGCTGGCCAAAATCAGTCTTTATCATTACTAAATCGGAATAGGTACCGATCAGGGCGTAATTTCGGCTGCGGCGAATCCGTTTGACCACACAAGCATACGGCGCGATAACGGCATTGATTTCTGAAATACCGGCAGTTGTAATTTTATGCGCCAAGGAGGGCAGGTTGATTGAAATGCTTGGCTTCATCATGAATCGTAAGTTGTGGGGATAGCGAATGCTTTAAAAAGAGCACCGTGTTACGCGATGCCCTTTTTAAGCTTGATATCTAACGCTTATTCAACGTTACAATCAGTACAGCTTTGCAGTGCGATTTCATGCTCAAACACAGCTGTTTCGTTACCTTCTGCAAATAGTTCAGCGATTTCATCAGCAACTTCTTGCTCATCTTCCGCTTCAACTTGGTTTGCTAGCTCTTCTTCAGGGTAACCAAAAAAGTTCAGCAGCAAGTAATCACGTGCTTCTTCTTTAGTGCAAGTTACGTTAACTGAAAGATCAGGCTCAACTTTGCCTTGCTTGATAATCGTAGCCAATTGTGCAACAGCATCTTCTTTCATTGCTGGTGTTAACCAGCCTAGATCCGTGCTTACTTTGGTTTTTTTGCAGTTAAAACAAGGAAGTTGATGAAAGAAATATTGAAAAGTCGTCATGGGTAATTCTTCATTGAGTATCGTATAGCGAGATTATGCTGATTTTTTAGCAAAAGACTATCTTATTAGGTGTTTATTCCTGAATTGGCGGAGGAGTTTTGGAGTAGGCTACGGCTTATTTTCTCTTGCCTGCAATAGCCACAACAGCATCGGCTATCAGAATAAGGCCGGTTGCGAGGTAGTCTCGCCACTCTATCAGACGAGATACAAAAGGTGAGGTTGCCTTGATAGAGCCTATTGAAATGGGGCTGATTTCAAACGTCTATTGCGCTTTCAACGAAAATGGTGACTAGACACCTGAGATTAAGCGATTTATCGATTTTCGTCTTTTATACGGTTTGGGTGATAAGAGATTCTGGACTGGATCGAGTCAGAATAGCTTACAGCTTGGCACAGAAAGCATTTAATCAAATATCCTCATACCAAAATTCGTGAATTAACTCGGGTTCACGTATTGCTCCGGTCGATTCATATAGTGATAAAGCGGCTTTGTTATCGACATCGGTACCTACCCATAAACTTGAAACCCCTTGACCTTTTAATTCACTTTTCAGAAAACTAACCATGCGTGTAGCAACTCCTTTTCTTCGATAGCTAGGGGATACTTCGATTTCGTAAAAGTAAGCCATATATTCGGCACGCTCTAGCTTTGGCATTATGTAAGCACTCAGAAAGCCAATTGGCTCATCATCATGAACGGCAAGGATCAAGACATTACTTGTACAAGAGAGGAAGCCTTTTAGGTGCTCAACGGTTGATGTGAGGGCTTCCCCCTCTTTTCCCGGTAGAAGCTTCTTTATCGCAGCTAATGCAAGATGTTCATCGCCGCAACCAAGCTGCCGAACTTCTATAATTTTGTTTTCCATGAAACGTCCTTAGAGTAAGCTTGCATTTTCATGATACAGAACACTGATCCTATCAAGGATAAGTGTGATTAAGTAGATGAATAACAAAGAAGTTTGATAGATGTTCAGTTCGACGGGATACTCATGCTATTAGAATAGAAAAAGTAAGTCATAGGACCAAATGTTCCTACTATCAAAAGGTTTAAATTAGAGCTATAGGAGTGATTATGCTTTGTGCAGAGTTGGTTGACAGGACTCAGGCTTTACTAATCATCGTCTTTCATCCCCTTACGGCTAAATGCTCACTAAAAGTAGTCATTTTAAATATTGAGTAGATTAAGGCTTAATTGTATTCACTTAACGTTACAACTACGCTTGATACCAACGCTTCTCATCGGATATCCATAAAATGAACAATCCAAAGAATCAAATTCTTGCCCTGTCATCTGTGATTTTACTCGCTACGGGCTGTTCTCCAGAAACGGATATGAAAGCTGGTACTAATATCAGTGATTACAGCGGGTCTGCCAGCATAACCCAAGGTGTTGCTAAAACGGTAGAGGCTAATCTATTTGAGTGTGAGAATGGACATAGCCGGGTTTCGGGTATTGGGGAAATTACAGATGCTGAAGGAAAAGTTTGGACAGTCCCCGCTAAAAATAATTTTGCTACTGCACCGAAAGCCTTCGACTTATATGAAGAGTGTGCAAACATCATTCCCAAGGGGCTTGATGATGTAGATGTGGACTCCGTACCTGTCGCTGTTATAGATTCTGATGGTGAAGAAATCACCGGCTATATTTTTGCTGATAATTACTTTGAACTGTATATCAATGGTACTCTCGTAGCCGTTGATACCGTACCGTTTACACCATTTAATTCAAGTATTGTGAAGTTTAAGGTTAAAAAGCCTTATACGATTGCAGTTAAAGTGATTGATTGGGAAGAAAACTTAGGTTTGGGCACTGAAGATAATCGTGGAAAGGCCTATCACCCAGGAGACGGTGGTTTTATTGCTAGCTTTAGTGATGGGACAGTCACAAATTCAGACTGGCAAGCACAAGTATTCTATACCGCACCGATTTATGACCTGACTTGTCTTAGTGAGGGTGAAGGTCGTCGCCTCTCAGAAACTTGTACCACCGAAGGTACAGATGAAGGCCAGAATGCTTATGCTGCTCATTGGGAAACCCCGAGCAATTGGATGGGGAAGGAGTTTGATTCAACATCTTGGCCTCAAGCAACGTTATACTCGGAAGATGAGATTGGCGTAGACAACAAAAAAGCCTACATGAACTTCATTGAAAAATTCAGTGGGGCGGGGGCGAGTTTTATTTGGTCTACAAATGTCGTTTTGGATAACCAAGTTCTACTGAGGTACGAGGTTAAGTGAAGATCCGGTGAATAATTAGCTTTAAAGAAAGTCTGCCAGTGGCAGACTTTTTAGTTTTCTTTGCTTAGAAATTGCTATTAGAAAAGTATATTTCACGCAATGACGCTAGTTCTTTTTTGATACTGCGTGCTGCTCAACCATGAAAGCGATCACTTCATCATTTAAGCAAGATTTACTGACATATTGGCGCTGTTTACCCATGTGAAGGATTAAACCTAACTCACTTTGTTGAACTTGGTCTATATTATTCCAGGCGATGTGATGAGTTTTTTTACCTCTTGTATAACTTACTCCTGTAGAGTCAACTTGAAATCCCACCTTGCTACCAGCGCTTGAGCTGATTGTTTGTCGCCATAACCACCAGGTTCTCTTAAAGTAAACACTGAGTGCTTCGATAACACTCAAAACAATAAAGAACCATCCAACGTAATTGTCGGATAGTAGCTCAAATTTGACTAAAACCACCCCAAAAACAAGAAAAAGCAATGCTTTTAAATAGGATTTTGGAAATTCAGTAGGGCGGCTAGTTTGATCATAACATTCGGCAAAGAAGGGCTTGTCGAGGGTGTATTCTGTAGTGAATTCAAAATCTTTAGACATATCTGGCTACTTTGAGGTTTTCTGTTAATGAGTATCCCATGCTGGGAGGTCGCAACTCGAGCATTGGCTTGCAGCTTAAGTATTGTAAAGCCTCTCAGTGCTTTTCTTTAGCTGTTTTGATCCTCTTTTGTAAATCAATACTACCGACCGGGACTTTGTATTGGTAGAGATCTACGCTGCTTCCCTCGGTATGCAAGTACATTTTAAGCAACTTCGCGACTCTTTTTTATTTGAGAGTTTTTCAAATTGAATTTGATAATCATAGCGGATGCTCAACTACGCTTTAGTTTGTTTGGTTAATTAATGCACGGAATGGATTAAGTCACTTATCCAATATCAAATTTCATTTGAGAATAATTCAATTATTACCATGTTTATCATTAGATTCCTCGAGTCTATGATAAATCAACACGAGAGAGGAGCGGCTTAACCCTTTCTAATTTTGATAAATCTACGAATTTTCAGGCCTTTGGGTAGCCAAAGACCTAGGAGTACTGCGCCATGAAGATGAGCAATACATTATTAGCACTAGCCACCGCAATGACAATGAACACAGCACAAGCAGCGGATATTGAAGTTGTTGCCAAGCTTGACGGAACACGACCGGGCAATATTACGGTAACCGAACAAGGGCGCACTTTTCTTTCGATGCAACCTCTTGATGCCCCTGAATTACGTGTTGTTGAGCTACTAAAAGACGGCACCACAAAAGCATTCCCTAACCAAGATTGGGCCGATGGCCCAGAAAAAGGTGATGTGGGTTTTTCTTCTGTGATTGGTATCGATAGCACGCCAGATGGCGTGGTATGGATCCTTGATATGGGCAGTGAAAATGCACCTGCACAAATTGTAGCGTGGGACAGTGTTAATAATCGCTTGTTTAAACAAATAGAAATAAGCAAAGAGGTGATGGTTGCCAACTCTTTCCTGCAAGACTTTGCCTTAGATACCAAGCGAAACCTAATGTACATAGCTGATACCAGCCTAGGTAACCTTTTCGGCGAGCCAACTCCAGCTTTTGTGGTGGTTGATCTTGAAACAGGAAAATCACGCCGTGTGTTGGAATCACATCCTGCCTTGCTATCACCTCTGCATGATCTTGAGATTGACGGTTCATTGATGGCCGCTAAACGTGAAGATGGTAGCGTAGATGCGTTGTATCTGGGCTTAAACCCGATAACCATCGATAAAGAATTCGAGTGGGTTTACTTTGGTACAGTCAATGGCAGCGCCATATATCGTATTCCTGCCAGCGCGTTGGCTAACAATAAGTTATCTGATCAATCCCTTGCCGAAGAGATTGAGTTTTATAGTGAAAAGCGCCCAAGTGATGGCATGATCATTAGCGATACTGGCGTTATCTATGTCGGTGATGTGGAGAAAAACGCAATTGGTATGGTCCGTAATGGCCAATATCAGATTTTTGCGCAGGATGATAAGCGTTTGTCATGGGCAGATGGCTTCTCGATCCAAAATGGGTATCTGTATGTCACGCAAAACTCACTCCACCTCAATCCTGCATTAAATGAAGGCGAGGAAGGTGCCACCAAACCTTATCACGTTTTACGCATCAAGCTTGATTAACGCTTTCAACATTATGGTTGTAGATATTATGAAAAACACAATTGCTATCGGCGTTACCGATCTCTCATTCCACCGTGTTACTGCCTCATTGGTAACCCATGTGCTGACGGATATGGGCTTTGAGGTCACACGTCATTATGCACCACATCAAGATAACTTTGCCCAGATAAAATCAGGTTCCGTTGATATGTTGTCATCGGCATGGTTGCCATCCAGTCATGGGATCTACAAAGAGGATGTTGAGACGGTTCAATCCCTACTGGAACTTGGCCTTCACTATGAACCTTATGCTCTGTGGGGGGTACCAGATTATGTACCTGAGCAAGCCGTTTCGCAGGTAAGTGATTTACTTAAGCCTGATGTCATCGCCAAAATGGCCCATGATATCCAAGGCATTAATCCCGGCGCTGGCATTAGCCGTTTTTCGAAGGAAATGATGGAGGCATATGGCTTATCCAATGCGGGATATCGTTTTCATACCGGAAGTGAAGAGGATTGTTTTGGGACTTTTGAGCGCGCTGTGGCAGAACAAAAATGGGTAGTTGTTCCGCTCTGGAAGCCTCAATTCTTACATTACAAATACTTGATTCGTGAGATTCAGGAGCCAAAAGGCCTGCTCGGCATTGTTGATCGCGCCGTGTTATTACTGCGTGAAGATCGCGCGCATTTATTTACCAGTGAGCAATTAGATCAACTCGACAACCTACGTTTTTCCAATGAAATTATCGCAGCACTTGATTATCAAGTATGCAGAGAAGGCAAGGCACTTGATGAAGTGACCCGTGCTTGGTTGGATGCACAGGTATAAATCACCTTTATATTTACACCGTTCACAACCCTGATTTTCAGAGAATTTTGCTACTAACTTTGAGATGCTCTATTCAGGTCTAGGTGCGCTCTATTGAGCGCACCTACGTCTTTTAATTCAGTCATGGCAAAACAGACATTAAGCTAAGCCAAGATCTTCATAAACGGTTTCGAGATCAGAGCTCATGCTGTCATAAAGATACTGTCTAGGGTCAGAGCGTTTGGGATCATCTATTTTCGCGACTAGTTGGCGACCAAATTCCTCAATGGTTTCTTGTTCCGCTGCATCCGCATTGAACATATACTCCGGCTGAAGGTAATTCATCTGAGTGAGGTTGGCTGTTAATTGAAATGGTCGCAGTAAATCCGGCACCGTGGTAAAAATATCAAACCCGGAATAGAACTTCTCCCGTCCACCAACAGAGACCACAACCTGCATATCTTTACCTTTCAATTTTTCTCCGTCTGGGCCATATGCGAAATTGTATGCCAGTACATCATCCAACCATTTCTTCAACAATGGTGGCATGGAATACCAGTAGAAAGGAAATTGAAGAATGATTCGATCATGCTCTTCTAACAACGCTTGTTCTTTTTCGACATCGATTTGAAAGTCCGGATACTCAGTATAAAGATCCCGGCTGGTGGTGATTTTGCCTGACTCTTCAAGTTGAGTTTTCCACGTATTGTTATTTCTTGAGCCTTGAAGGTTAGGGTGAAAAACAAGGTTTAGAATTTTCATATTATCCATCCAATACTGCTTGGCTTGTGGTTAAAGATTAAAGTGTTTGAGCGCCGCTTCTGCGACTTCTTTACCAAATTCTTGGACGAAATGACCGGCTTCTGGGACTTGCATTGGCTCAGGGCAGCCTTTGATAAGCTGTTGCATGTGATTCATCACAACAGGACCAAGCATTTTGTCTTTCATGCCTACCGCCATGAAGGTGTGGCCTTGCCATTGGGTACTCCAAAATGGCACAGCGGCAGAAGATATCTCAATGCAAGCTTGTTCTGGGTTAGCAACCATCTTTGGCATTTTCCGCACTGCCGCTTTGTAGCTTTCATCTGGGAAAGGGGCTGCATAGGCGTAGGCTTCTTCATCATCGAGAGTCGGTGCATACTTTTTCATGAAAGTGTCGAGAGCCAACTCTTCTGGATCGACAATGTCACTTTTCCACTCAAGAAAAGCCGGTTGTGTAACGGGTTCCATCAGCAGGCCGGTGTTCATGATGATTAAGCGCTTGAATCGCTCTGGCATTGCTTGGGGTAAAGTCAGGCCAAGTAGTCCCCCCCAATCTTGAACAACTAGCGTAATGTTATTCAAGTTCAGGTGTTCAATTAACTGGAGCAGGTAGTTGCGATGAAACTCGAAGGTGTGGGTTTGTTCGGAAACGGGCTTGTCTGATTTGCCAAAACCAATGAGGTCAGGCGCAATAACACGGGCCCCAGTCTCAGCAAAGACAGGGATCATCTTACGATATAGGTAGCTCCAAGTCGGCTCACCATGAAGCAACAAGAAGACCTCGTCAGAACCAGCATCTCCTTCATCCAAATAGTGGCCCCGAATGCCCTCGTATCCTTTTAGTTCAGATACATAGTTTGGGCCGAATGGGTAATCCTTCAAGTTTTCGAATCTAGTCTCTGGTGTGCGTAGTACCTGGGTCATCTTTTCTTCTCCGCCTGTAAGGGATATTTTTAGGTCGCCTGACCTAGTATTTGCAAATTTAGGTCGTCCGACCTAAAATGTCAACGTGGTTTTTTGAGTGATTTGCTCAAACAAGTTTAAATTGCTGTTTTGATGGCGGAAATAATGAGTAAAAAAAAAGCAAAGACGGAAAAAATTCTCGATGTCTCTATTGAGCTTTTAAAAAGTGAAGGTGATTTCGGGATAACAATGCGAAAGGTCGCCACACTTGCAGATATGTCGCTGAGCAATGTGCAGTACTACTTCAAAAATAAAGATGCTTTGCTCATTGCGATGGCCGATCGTTACTTCCAGCAATGCCTTGACGAAATTAGTAGCCAGCCAGAACTTGCCGAGCAACAAGATCTCAAGCCATTAGTTCATGCATTTCTTGCCCATGGCCTTGAGATTTCGGATATGTGTCGGATTTTTAGAGAATATTGGGCACTATCAACAAGAAATGAGGCGATCGAAGACTATCTATCGAAGTATTACCAAACCTTGGCAGGCATCCTTTCCGATAAGCTTCAGCACCTAGCCGTTGACGAGAGCTCGCTGGGCAAAGCCGTCTCGATATTTATTCCATATGTCGAGGGCTATTCAATTACTGCCAAGTCGCTACCACAAGACTTTGAGGTTATGAGTGCAGTTTTGAGTGATGTTATGTGGAAATGCTTACGGCGGGAGTTTTAACGCCAATTGTGTAATGGTTTCTTGTTTCATCGCGGGTGTTAAACCGCCAAGAACAGTGAGTTATTCAGCCGTTAAATGATGGCGGCAACCTAGTTTTGCCGCCATTCCGTCTTGTTTACAATAACTGGAAAAAGGCTATCCGGCCTGAGAGTTCGCCAAGTATCACCACTGATAGTGGGATCGCAATGTGGAAGCGCTGTGTCATGACAATCCAGCCACCTGTGGCTATTAGGGCGACTTTGGCCATAAGCAAATTAAGTGCTTGGCCTGATAGTAGCCCAAGTCCCTGAGCGTGGATTGCAGTCATAATGACTGTAAATACAGACAGAGTGATTACAGCGCAAAACAAGCTATTAAATAAAATGCCTGGTTTTGTAGCTGCCGCTACTGTGGTTGCGACTATGGCTGCAGTCATGAACATGCTGATGGTGGTCAAGGGCGTATTCCAAGCCGGCACGGTTTCTATTTGATAAACCGTGCTGATGGCCGCAATTAAAGCAATGCCCGAGATTGTGCTGACGATCAGTATTTTGCGGACGTTTTCAATCTTTGGCTTCGATAGGCTGTAAATTGCAATTAGGCTAAATACAATCACTGCGAATAATCCTGTCGCCAGGATTTCGTTAGATATTGGAGAAGAACCTATCATCCTAAGGCTGTTGAAAGCTCTTAGGGGCTGGCCTAGGTGTGTAATTGATGCCAGTCCTCCGATAGTAACGAGGGCAGCACTGACGATGATCGGTAACCTTAATTGGGTAGTGTGCTCATTATCAGCAAAACTCCACACTGCAGTTATCAGCATCAAACCCACTGCGGACTGAAGGAAAACGGTAAATAGAACGAGTGAGAAATTCTCCATGATTAAACCTCCTGTGGATTCAGCAGTGAACCTGTAGCGTTCGTATTTGGTTCGCTGTCAGGATGACCAACAATTACGATATTTGGCTGAGTAAGTGCTGAGACAGGTAGTGGTGCGATATCTCTTTCGTTGCCATACTTTTTACGTAATTCTGAGATAGCCCCAAACTCAAGGGCGCGTTGCGGGCAAGAGTCGATACAAATCGGTTGTTTACCTTCATTGACTAAGTCGATACACCCATCACATTTGCTCATGACTTTTTTAGTGGGATCAAATTGAGGCGCGCCATACGGGCAGCGCATCTCGCAGTATCGACAGCCGATACAGACATCTTGGTTAACAAGTACCAGCCCGTTATCTTCCCGCTTGTGCATAGCGCCTGTTGGACAGCCCTTAACACATGCGGGGTCGTCACAATGGTTGCAGCTGACTGACATGTAATAGGCAAAGGTATTTTGGTGCCACGCTCCGTCACTATCCTGTTGCCATCGGCCACCCGCGAACTCAGATACACGGCGGAATTTAGGGCCGATTTCTAGGTCGTTTTTATCTTTGCAGGCCACCTGACAAGTTTTACAGCCAGAGCACCGGTCAGACAGTATCGCAAATCCTAATTGTTCCATAATGGTTTAATCTCCTATGCCTTAACGATGTCGACCAGATTGGTGTGTTGTGGGTTGCCTTTGGCAAGAGGGCTAAGTTTTAAATTGGTTAATGTGTTGATATTCCCGCCGATATCTATACCGGCTTTATTGAAGTGCAACCATCCACCTTGTGGCATAGCCACAACATCTGGCATTACCCTTGGTGTGACTCGTGCGCGAGTTTGCATCTTGCCCCTGTCATTTTGAACCAGGACTGGGTCACCGTTACGGATACCTCGCTGATCTGCATTGATAGGGTTAATCCAGATTTCATCAGGGATAGCTTCTTTGAGAATAGGGAGCTGAGCGTAAGTTGAATGGGTGTGGCCTTTGGTGTGAAAGCCGATCATTTGTAATGGGTACTTTTTGAGCCCCTCAGGATCTAGGTGTGATTCCTCAACAGGGTAGAACCCAGGGATAACCGGTATGCGATCTTTTTCAGGCAGCACCCATTGTTGTTCTAATATAGCGAGGCGTTCAGAATAGATCTCGATTTTGCCTGATGGCGTTTTGAGAGGGTTAGCACCTGGATCTTTCCAGAATGCGCTGAAGGCAACGCTATTTTCTGGTGCTTCTCGTCGCTGATCAATGAGCCCGACGCTACTTTCCTTATTGTATGGCGGTAAATACGGGCGTTTCTGTCTGACAATATTGTAGTTATGCTCAATCCATTGCTGTTGTGAGCGGCCTTCAGTGTACTCTTGCTTTACACCGAGGTGTTCCGCGATATCAGCACATATGTCGTAGCTCGACCTGACCTCCCATAATGGGGCAATGACAGGTTCCATACCAATCATGAAATGGTTAGAGCCAGAGGCATAACTGTTATCAACTAAATCTGCAGCTTCAAGATATGATGTTTCGGGTAAGAGGATGTCAGCAAACTTTGCACTTGGTGTCATGTGGTTATCACACACAACGATGAATTCACACTTGGTATCGTCTTCAAGAATTTTCTTGGTTAAACCGGTATCACCATGCTGGTTGATAAGTGCATTACCAGCTTGGTTAATAATGAGCTTGATACCCGTATTCAGCTTTTCTGTACCACGAACACCATGGGTGATGTCTGACATTACTTCGGGTTTATCAATAGCAGTGGTAAACGCATAACATGGAATAGAGTGTTTAATTGGGTTGCTTAACGCGGGAAGTGATGGGACGCCATAGCGTGTCGCATAGGGCCATACACCGGCATTGGTACCTGGACGTCCCCACTGATTAGCGATCACTGAGAGTGTTTGAATGGCTCGTACACTGGCTTCACCATTTTGGTGGCGTTGCGGTCCCCAACCTTGTGCGATATAACAAGCGTTAGCAGTCGCAATTTCCCTGGCTAGTTGTGTGATACGTTTAGCAGGTATCCCAGTTACAGATGCGGCCCACTTGGCATCTTTAACAGTTTTATCATCGCTTGTACCCAAGACATAGTCTTTATAGCTGCTATTCGAGTTTGCGGAGGCAGGGAGGGTTGTTTGATCGAAGCCTATTGCATATTTGTTGATGGTCTCTTCGTCAATAAGTCCTTCGGTGATCATGGTGTGAACCAGACCTGCTACAAGCGCAGCATCAGATGTTGGTTTGATAGATAACCACTCAGCATCGCTGGTAACGACACTGTCTGTGTAGCGTGGATCAATAATGATCGTTTTCGCCTTCGATTTAGAGAGGCTCCTTCTCAGTTCTTCAACCTGTCCCCCTCCTGACATGCGTGTCTCTGAGAGGTTTAACCCGAAAAAGACAACCAGATCACTGTTCTCTACCTCTGTAAAATGGCTCCCGATATAATCACCAAAGGTATAAGGTGCTGCAGCACGGATTTGTGCTGTACTGTAAGTGTTGTGGTAATTCAGATACCCTCCAGTGAGGTTGAGCATCCGTTTCCAAGCACTTGTCCCTTGGGTATGGTAATAAGCACCTGATTGATATATGTAATATATACTTTCGTTACCATATTTTTGACGAGTTTCGGTCAGTTTCGTTGCGATAAGCTTGGTGGCCTCTTCCCATGAAATTCGTTTGAACTTGCCTTCTCCTCGTTTACCGACGCGTACCATTGGGTACTTAAGTCGATCAGGTGAATACACCCTGAGTTTATTAGATCGTCCCCTGAGACATGGACGGATTTGGTGTTGACCAAACGTAGATTCATCAAAAGCATCCTCAGGCTCAATTCGTTGGATGATATCGTCCTTGACGATGACTTTAAGAGCGCATCGGCTACCACAATTGACCAAGCAAGCACTGTGTTTAACGACTTCGGATGATTCATTTTTTTGTGGTTGTGCGAGAGTGTTGAAAGGGAGTGTTATTGCGCTGGCAGCTGATGTTATTGCGACTGATTTCGACGTGGTTTCAATAAACGTTCGCCGGCTAATTAGCTTCTTAAACAAGTCCATTCTCAAATCCTTTGTGATAGATACTTGTCCAGTATAAAAACTATATTGATACAGACTGATAACCGTGTTGGAATTTACTCTGTAAAACTTAAAATCGACAAAATTGTTGATATTGCGCAATGCAATAATTTGCTTTATCTATGTTGTTGATATTAATTGGTATTAGCATTTTCCATAACAGTTTATTAATAGCTGCATGAAATATGTTGGTAGTGGGAGTGAAACGTTATTAAATACTCTAAAATAATGATGTAGATTATAAAGGTTTCAAAGTAATTAAATCGTAAATAAAGAAGCGTAGTTCTACTGATTGGAATTAATGACAGATATAATTTGAAGGCGATTGTTAAAACTGATTAGTCAATACCACCTTGAGAACTACCGCTAAAACACATTTGTAGGTATTAATGAGTTAGAAGCGGCTTTATACTACCCTCAAAATCATTTTAACTATCTTGGGCTACCTCCTGTTCTCGATAGCAGCGCAATAATCTCATTAATGTTGTGTTGAATCGACGATTCATTAAAGTCCAAAGACAGACTCTGTCGGTAATAGGGGCTGAGATCCAACCCTACACCTAGCCCTATAATTTCGACCTCTCGGTTTGCATGATATTGGGCTACAACTTGTTTGAGGTGGTTGTCCAAATAATACTTGTCGTTAGCGAGGTTGGTGGCGGTATCCATAGGGCAGCCATCGGATATTACAAACAGCAGTTTTCTGGGCTCTTCTCGTTGGGTTAGCCGCTTGCAAGCCCATAATACGGCTTCGCCATCTATTCCTTCTCTGAATAAATCTGCTTTCAAAAGTGCAGCGATATCCCTGCGGGTATGCCGCCAATGGCTTTCTGCTGGTTTAAATATGAGGTGGCAACTTTCATTCAATCGGCCGGGAGAATCTGGTTTTCTTTGCTTGAGCCAGTCAGTATACGCTTTGCCGCCGTTCCAACTGTTTGTGGTAAACCCCAAGACCTCACTGCTGATACCGGCATGGCCGAGTGCTTTGACCATGGTATCTATCAACATAGCGATAGAGTTTATGTGTTCTCGCATTGACCCTGAGCAGTCGATGAGAAAGCTGACAATACTATTTGGCATAGGGCGATAGTATTCGTGACAAAAGATGCGGTTTTCATTGGGGGAACTGACTAACTGGCTGAGACGCCTGCCGTCAATATACCCGTCTTCTTCGCCATATTGCCAACCGTCACGCTGGGGAGAAGACAGCAAGGCTGAAAGTTGCCTTGATAGCTGTTTGATATTTATCCCTTGTTGCTGGATACGCTCATCAAGTTCTTCACGTAAAGTAGCGAGTAATGCTTTACGAACCAGTTTCGATGCATGTACTTCGCGATCGTATTGGGTAGTAAAGACCCGGTAAGTGCCGAGACTGTTATTAAACACCTTGCTGTGGCCACTTTGTGCAATCGCCATCGGTATTTCTTCACCCTGATCGAAATTGAGCAAAAAAGATAGCGCAGATTTTGCCTTATCGAGTTGTGATTCATCTGTCGGATCCGTTTGACTTTGCTCAGCTTCGATCATTTTGCTAATAGCTGAACCTAGAGAAATGGCATGATGAGCGTAGGCTTGTTGGTTACGGCGATGTCGTCTTAAACCGGCTAAATCCCCACCTATTATCGGAGCAATACCTGCTCGTGTAGCTTCGATGAAATCTTCTAATGACTCATCGATAGCCCGGGCATGTAGCCGCGAGCGGACAATCTGCACTACGGTAAACAACAATAGGCCGATATGGGTATCCGCTAAACCGGAATGATAAAACTGCCTCGACCATTCGACGAAGTTATGCTCAATATTGGCGCAAAGACCGGGTAGGTTTTCCCTTATATGATCCTCACACAAGTAACTTTCGCATCTTAATTGCTCTAAGGCTTCGAAGAGGAGTCGTGTGATGGGATCGTCAGGTATTAATTGATTATGGAGATTTGAATCTGAATAGCGTAAACGTAGTGAAATCGCATCGATCTTGCCGCGTTGTTCTTTATTGTTGCTATGAGCAAATTCATTGGCATTGCGAAGGTGGGCGGCGTAAACGGGAATATGTTCATTATCGACATAGAGAGACTCCCCGCGATAATGAAGCGCTAATTCCTCACTCAATGCTCTGCCAGAGGCCTCCAGCAATTGCTGGTGTTTCTGTCGTTCTCGTTGATTAGTTGACGGGGCAGGTTTCATTGTGAGGCTCCTGCATGAACGAGCCAAGACTCATCGAGTTCTTGATTGAAACAGCGCTGATAATATTCGCCGATGATAGGGCGTTCGAAATCATCACATTTATTGAGAAACGACAAACGGAAGGCGAGGGCTGGACTGTTAAAAATTTCACAGTTCTCTGCCCAAGTGATAACAGTACGAGGTGACATCAAGGTAGAGAGATCGCCAGCAGCGAAACCTTTTCGGGTAAGGCCAGCCATAGTAACCATCTGGTTGATTAATTTTCTTCCACTCTCACTGTCTTTACCGGGCACGCGAGATAAGACAATGGCAGCTTCTTCTTCAGGAGGTAGGTAATTGAGTGTGGCGACGATATTCCAACGGTCAATTTGGGCGTGGTTTAGGGTTTGGGTGCCGTGGTACAGGCCGGAGAGGTTGCCGAGACCAACGGTATTGGAGGTAGCGAATAACCGAAAGGCGCTGTGCGGGTAAATGACTTTGTTTTGGTCGAGTAAAGTGAACTTACCATCTCTTTCCAAGATCCTTTGGATCACGAACATGACATCGGGCCTTCCAGCATCGTATTCATCGAAGATAAGTGCGACGGGGCGTTGCAGCGACCAAGGAACAATCCCTTCTTGGAATTCGGTAACTTGCTTACCATCCCTGATCACAATGGTATCTTTGCCGACCAAATCCAACCGGCTTAGGTGACCATCTAAATTAACTCTGACACAAGGCCAATTGAGTCGCGCTGCTACCTGTTCGATGTGGGTTGATTTTCCCGTTCCGTGCATGCCTTGGATCATGGTTCTGCGGTCTTGGGCAAAACCGGCCAAAATCGCCAGAGTGACTTCGGGGTTAAATCGATAGGCGTGATCAATTTCCGGTACATGATCATCACGGGTGCTAAAAGCAGGTACGCGCAAATCGGTTTCGATTCCAAATACTTCCCTGACAGAAACCATCATATCGGGTTTGGTTATCGCAAAATCCACCATATCACTTCCTTTATCTCTACGTATTGGCATCTCATTGTTTGCCACGATAAGACATTTCGAAACCTCCTAATGATGAAATTGATGCTCCTGTATCAAAAAATGGAATAAATCGTATCAATTGTTAATTTTTTTGTTGACGGTTAAATTGCGAGCGTCTAGTGTTTACATTAATTCGAGATATCGAGACAAAATGTTTCATTAAATTGGAATGTCCATCATCAAGGAGATACAAAGAATGAGCGAACAAGATGCACGTACAGTTGTAACTGGCCCAACAAAAATGACTCCATCAGAAGCCTTTGTTGAAACTATGGTTGCCAATGGGGTGACAGATATGTTCGGCATTATGGGCTCAGCCTTTATGGATGCGATGGACATCTTCGCGCCAGCCGGTATTCGATTGATCCCTGTGGTGCATGAGCAGGGTGCGGCTCATATGGCAGATGGTTTTTCGCGTGTGTCGGGTAACCACGGTGTGGTTATCGGTCAGAACGGACCGGGCATCAGTAACTGTGTAACCGCAATTGCAGCAGCTTATTGGGCGCACAGTCCGGTTGTTATTGTGACGCCGGAAACAGGCACGACGACAATGGGGTTAGGTGGGTTCCAAGAATGTAATCAATTACCGATGTTCCAAGAGTTCACTAAGTACCAAGGTCATGTGACACATCCTTCACGGATGGCGGAATATACTGGACGCTGTTTTGACCGTGCTATGAGCGAGATGGGGCCAACCCAGCTAAACATCCCGCGTGACTACTTCTATGGTGAAATCAATTGTGAAATTCCAAAACCTGCCCGTCTTGACCGTGGGCCAGGTGGTGATCAGAGCCTAAATGACGCCGCTGATCTTCTTGCTGAAGCCAAATTCCCAGTCATTATCTCTGGTGGTGGTGTGGTAATGGCCGATGCCGTTGAAGAGTGTAAAGCACTGGCTGAGCGACTTGGCGCACCAGTGGTGAACAGTTACTTGCATAATGACTCGTTCCCAGCAAGCCATCCTCTATGGTGTGGTCCTCTGGGCTATCAAGGTTCAAAAGCGGCCATGAAGTTGATCTCTCAGGCGGATGTGGTGATTGCTCTGGGTTCACGACTTGGCCCATTTGGTACCTTACCGCAGCATGGCATGGAGTACTGGCCGAAAGACGCCAAGATTATTCAAATCGATGCTGACCACAAGATGCTTGGTTTGGTGAAGAAGATCTCTGTTGGTATTTGTGGAGATGCCAAGGCATCAGCCGTTGCACTGGCAGAGCGCCTTGAAGGCAGAAGCCTAGCATGTGATGCGACCAAAGATGAGCGTTTCAACAAGGTTCAAGCAGAGAAAGAAATTTGGGAGAAAGAGCTCGATGAGTGGACCCATGAGCGTGACCCATTCAGCTTGGATATGATTGAGCAAAATGCGCAGGAAAAACCATTCTCCGGCGGCGAATACCTGCACCCGCGTCAGGTACTGCGTGAGCTTGAAAAAGCCATGCCTGAAGATGTGATGGTGTCGACCGATATCGGCAATATCAACTCGATTGCTAATAGTTACTTGCGCTTTGAAAAGCCTCGTAGTTTCTTTGCGGCCATGAGTTTTGGTAACTGCGGCTACGCCTTCCCAACCATTATTGGGGCCAAAGTTGCTGCGCCGCATCGTCCTGCCATTTCTTATGCCGGTGATGGTGCATGGGGAATGAGTTTGATGGAAACCATGACTTGTGTACGCCATAACATTCCGGTGACGGCAGTAGTCTTCCACAACCGCCAGTGGGGAGCAGAGAAAAAGAACCAAGTTGATTTCTACAACCGCCGCTTTGTTGCTGGTGAACTGGATAATCAGAGCTTTGCGGAAATCGGACGTGCCATGGGCGCGGAAGGTATCACGGTAGACCGTCTGGAAGATGTTGGCCCAGCCCTGCAAAAAGCTATCGATATGCAGATGAATGAAGGCAAGACCACCATTATCGAAATTATGTGTACCCAAGAACTGGGCGACCCGTTCCGCCGCGACGCACTATCGAAGCCTGTGCGTTTCCTCGACAAGTATAAAGACTACGTGTAATTGCGAGTCAATTTGGAGCCTGACCAGCAGTAGGAGTTGGGCTTACTTTATACCTGACGTGGAGGTGCTACATGACCGAACGTGCGTTAAAACTTCCAAAGCCTTTGCTGTCCGGTTTGAATGAGTTTGTTCCAGGTTTATTGCTGTGCGTTGTGATTGCTGCTGCTGCATCGTTTGTCTCGGCCCAATATGGAGGACCTACCTTTCTCTACGCGCTGTTAATTGGTATCTCGTTCCACTTTTTATCAGATAACCCTAAATGCCAGCCAGGTATTGATGTGTCGGCAAAGAAGTTGGTACGAGTGGGGGTGGCATTGCTAGGCGTTCGAATTGCCATCAGTGATGTACACGCTATTGGCGCACTTGGAGTGACAGCGTTGGCAGGTGCCGTAGTGCTGACGATTGGCTTTAGTTTGATGTTGGCGAAACTACTTCGTTTGCCGTCGATGCTCGGGATTTTATCGGGCGGTGCTACGGGGATATGTGGGATTTCGGCTGCAATGGCAATCTCTTCGACCTTGCCACAGAACCGGGAAAATGAGCATTACACCTTGTTAACGGCCATTGGCGTGGCAGCGTTTTCAACTATCGCTATGGTGCTTTATCCGCTGGTGGTCTCTGTACTTGAACTAAGCCGCTCAGAAGCTGGACTTTTTCTCGGTGGATCTATTCACGATGTTGCCCAGGTCGTAGGGGCTGGATTTATGATTTCACCAGAAGTTGGGGACTCTGCAACGCTAGCTAAGATGTTTAGGGTCGCAATGTTAATGCCGGTCGTGGTGGTGTTTGCCTTTTGGTTCCGCTCAGCAAGGCAGGCGAGTGGCAGTGATAAAGCAGGCAATCAGCCATTGGTTCCATTTTTCTTATTGGTATTTATCGGGCTAGTTATTGTCAACAGTCTTGGATGGATACCGCCTGTTGCCGTTGAAATGAGTTCAGATATTTCCAAGTGGTGTTTGGTTATCTCAATAGCGGCTCTAGGGGTAAAAACCTCATTTGAAAAACTGTCTGAATTAGGCTGGAAACCTATTGCGCTGTTAATGGGGAATGCACTGTTTATTGCCGCATACATGTTAGTTGTTGTGTATCTGGGTCGAATGATTTTTTAAATATGGAGAAAGAAAATGAATTCTCTGCCTTATATTGGCTCTGTTACCAAATACCTCACGCTTATTGATGAAATAACACAAGATGGAGAGCTTCTCTTATTCAGGGGGCAGCCAAATAAACGAAAATCACTGCTTCCTTCCATCGCACGGGGGGCTGAAAATATCTCCACGAATGGCCAAGAGAAAGACATGCTCGATTGTTTCTATCGCTTGGGAAATAATAAACTCAGGATTCAAAAAAACGACTACTGGCATATTATGTCTGAAGCCCACCATCATGGGTTAAAGACCAGACTTCTTGACTGGACGAGTAACCCTTTGGTTGCACTGTGGTTTGCCTGCCAATCACCAGGTAACCAGCCCCATGTTTATGTGTTGAAAGCTAATGCGAGAAAACAGCAAGGTATGGCTGGGGACCCGTATGAAATTACTGAGACAAAGGTCTTTCAACCACCTGTTGAATACGCAAGGGTTAAGGCGCAAAGCAATTGGTACAGCTTGCACCCTTCGGTGAATAATCAAAATACCAACAAGCGTTTCACGCCGTTTGAAATAGAAGCGGGTGAAAGTGATGAGTTATATGAGATCCCTATTTTCTCCGAAGTAAAAGAAAACCTGCTGTTGGAGTTGGATAAATGCGGAATTAATGAACAATTGATTTACCCCGACCTAACGGGATTATGCCTGCATATCAATAAGCTTTTCGAACAAGCTCCCGTTGAAAGTAAAGAGAACGCTGTTGGTGGAGGGAGTTCCACCGACTCCCTGCTTGAAACCAATTTGTTTGATTACCAAAAAAGTGATGCCTTGGATGATTCCCTTCATGCTCTGAACCAGAGGGATGTCAAAGGTGGGTTCCAGCAATATCGCCATACCTATACCAGTGACTTTGATTTTGATTGATCGCTGACACTGATTGTTGATGTAACTCACAATTATTGATTTTTGAAATAAAACATCTCAATTTTTCGAATTTAACGTTGACTGAGATAAGGTCGACAACTAGCTTTAGGTTAATGATTTGTTATTTTTTGTGTGTTAACTAAAAGCGAAAAATTGAAATTATTCGTTGAAGATTAACCAGCTAACGCCAAGTCTCGAATTTGAGAATATGATTTGACGGTATGTTAGCACGGGTATATGTTAACCAAAATTTAACATTGTGGCTGGTGAAATTGTCTGTTTCATGTTTTAAACGATAAGGATATAAGAATGAATACTCAGTCTGTAGAAAAGCAACGCGATGAAGTCAGCATCGAATTTTTACAAGCATTCAGCCAAGCATGGAATAACCATGATATTGATGCCCTGATGACATTTGTGACAGACGATTGTACGTTCCATACAGCTGCAGGCCCTGAGCTTCAAGGTAATACTTTCAACGGCAGAGACGCGGTAAGAGAGAGCTTTCAGCAGGTCTGGAAGAACTTTCCTGATGCAGCTTGGCTTGACGGTGTTCACTTCGTCAGCGGTGACCGTGCAGTATCCGAATCTACATTCTGCGCCACTAAGCCAGATGGCAGCCGTATCGAAGCGCGCATGGTTGATGTTTTCACCCTTGTTGATGGCAAAATCCAAGTAAAAAATGCCTTCCGCAAAGATCGTCCTTCTTTCTTTAATTCCAATTAAGTTCCTAAGTTTAACTTTCTGACATTAAGCATGGCCAAGGAGCTTGAAATGGATTCAACAGTAGAGAAAGAAAGGGTAGTACTTGAAAAATCAAGCAATAAGCAAGCACAACAAACAACAACGGCAAAAGAGAAATACGATCCTGCCTATGATCCATTGGTCGCCAATACACCGGGCCATGGTACAGAATATGCCCCTACTTATTGGGTTGGAACAGCGGGGGAGCCGCCAGCAGACGATGGTCCGATCCTCAGTGATGTTGATGTCGATGTGGCGATTATTGGCTCAGGCTACACCGGCTTATCGACCGCTATCCACCTAGCAGAGCAGTACGGTATCAAGGCGACTGTCCTTGAGGCCAACCGTGCTAGCTGGGGGTGCAGTACGCGTAATGGTGGGCAGGCGCAATGTGCATCCGGGCGTTTAAAACGCTCCCAGTGGATACAGCGCTGGGGTTTAGATACCGCAATTCGTATGCACGAAGAATGTTTGGATGGTATGGAAACATTCAAGGGTCTGATTAAGGATATCGACTGTGAACCTCAGTCCGGTGGTCACTTGTATGTTGCTCATCGTGCTAAGGTGATGCCTACGCTGGAAAAAGAAGCAAAGTTACTGCGTCAAACCTTCAACTATGACGCGCAAATCCTTGATGCTGATACTGTGAAAAAGCAGCTTGTCGGTGATCAGGAAGCCGCTGGCGCAATGCATGAGCCAGAAGGGATTGGAATCCATGCAGGTAAACTGGCTTTCGGTTACCTAAAGAAAGCCCGGGCATTGGGGGCGACGGTTCATCCAGCAAGTCCGGTTATTGGTTGGGAAACACGCAATGGTATTCACTACCTAAAAACCCCTGGCGGTATAGTGAAAGCAAGGGCGGTCGGAGTGGCAACGGGGGGGTATACCTCGCAAGGTTTACATAGCCAATTAAAAAACCGTTTATTACCTATATTGTCGAACTCTATGGTCACACGCCCACTGACTGAGTCAGAGATAGCAGCGTGTAACTTCCGAACCAATCAGGTCATTACTGATACACGTGTGTTACGCCACTACTACCGCTTACTACCTGATAACCGGGTTCAAATTGGAACACGTAGTGCGATTACCGGCAAAGCGGCACCCGAAAAAATATATGAAGATATGCTGAAAGCAGATTTGGCGAGAAAGTTTCCAGCTTTGGCAAACATCCAAGTCGATTATTCCTGGTGGGGATGGGTGGATGTCAGCCACGATATGATGCCTAGGATCTATCAGCCGAACGCAAACCAATCGATATATTACGCATTGGGTTACGGTGGCAATGGTGTGATGTATTCTGCGCAGGCGGGTAAGCGTTTGGCGCAATGGATTGCCGGTGAAGGTAAAGATCTTAACCTACCTATTTTTCAGTCTAAATTGCCATTTCCCAATATTCAGGAGATGCTTGAGTCCGAAGCTTTTGCTCCATTCAGGCGCTTTGGACAGCGGTTCTTATATCGATGGTACCACCTTAAAGACGAAGTGCTTTAACCCCTTTCAAGCTATGCAAAATAGTTGAATTACTTGCAATACAACAAAGACACAACACGACCAGGATGTCTCAGTACGTTGTACCGTGGTCACCTTTATCTATAACGCGAATAATGCGAAACAAAATAAAAGGTCACGACTATGAAATTCCAGAAAAAGAAAATGGTTAGTCTAATTGCTGCTGTCTCTATGGCATTTGCATCATCCGGTGTATTTGCAAAAAACTTTAAAATGGCTATCGGTGATGCGGCTGGTGGTACTCAGTGGGAATTAGGTACAACATTTAGTCAAATACTGGATGAAAAAACCAATGGGGAAGTGAAAGTCGATTTATTCCCAAATGGTCAATTGGGTAATGAACAAGATACGGTCAACAATGCAGCCATTGGTTTGTTGGACTTTTCTATTCTGGCAATTAATAACGTGACACCTTTTTCCCCGACGGTTGGCCTGCTCACTATGCCTTATGTGATTCAAAGTGCCGATGAAGCGAAATTGCTGACTCAGGGGGAAGTGGGCCAGGAGTTGGTAGATAACACCATTCGTGATGCCGGCGTCAGAATTATCGGTTGGGCCTATTCAGGCTTCCGGGTACTGACCAACTCAAAGCGTCCTGTTGCCTCACCGGAAGATCTCAAGGGGCTGGTAATTCGTGTTCCACGAAATGAAATCATGATTGCCTCTTATCAGGCATGGGGGGTGAATCCAACACCGATGGCGTGGTCAGAGACATTCACCGGCCTTCAGCAGGGTGTCGTCGATGGACAGGATAATCCGTATATCACTGTCTATGCGATGAAATTCGATGAAGTCCAGAAATATGTCACCAATATTCGCTACATCTTCTCGCTTGAACCTCTTATCGTGAGCGAATCGGTATTCCAACAACAATCCCCAGAAATGCAGGCCAATATTCTGGCGGCAGGCAAGGAGGCCACTGAGCACAGTTTCACCTACTTGCAGGATACAGAAGATAAGATCCGCAAAGATCTAGAGTCTAAAGGGATGGTATTCACCGATCCGGCCAATGGCGAGAAAGAGTGGATAGAAAAAGTGACCAAGACCGTTTGGCCTAAGTTCTACACCAGTATCGGCGGCAAAGAAAAACTAGATGATACGTTGAAGCTATTAGGACGTTAATTCAGCGACATCATTACTCATGCTTTACATGGTGCTCCGACCTTTATAAGCATTAACGTAAAGCATGAGTCCATTTTCCCCTGATGAACACCAAGAATAAGTATCAGGGATACGCCGGAGGCTTTATGTCTGTTATCCATACTATAAAAAAGCACCTGAATAATATTGAAGAATACACCTGCTGCTTATTATTAGCTTTGTTCGTTCTATTGCTATTTGCGCAGATCTTATTGCGCCAGTTTTTCCAATACTCGATTCCTTGGGGTGATGAAGTCGCTACATACATGTTCGTTTGGTTTGCCTATTTAGGGGCAGTCGTCGCTGCAAAGATGTCTGCACATAACCGGGTGAGCTTTCACTTTAAGTTCTTTCCTCCGATTGTTAAAACCGTGTGCGAAACCATCGCCGATCTGCTTTGGGTGTTATTCAACGGCTATTTTGTTTACCTCAGTTACGACTTTGTCTTTAACAAGATGAACCTGTTCTGGAAGTCACAAACCACGGGCATTCCGATGAAGTATTTCTACATGATCCTGCCGATCGCTTTTACGTTAATGACGATCCGTATTCTGTGGAATAACTACGAACGGTTGTTCAAAGGGGTGGAAGCCATTGATCCCGATGCCAAAGAAATCAAGAAAATCCAGAAGCTGCAAGTTCAGAATCAACAGCATCAGGTTCAAAAGCCGGATTATCAAGTCCAGAAGACAGCAGGCTAGAGGATAGGGGCCATTCATGGAAGGATATCTTACTCTCATATTATTTGGTGGCTTTTTGGTGATGCTGATATTGGGCGCACCGATCACCGTATCACTGGCTGGGGCCTCGATGGCCGCCTACCTTGTGTTGGACAAAAACCCGATTGCTCTGGTGCAAATCGCATTTACTTCGGTGGGGAATTTCCCGCTAATGGCTCTACCGGCTTTTGTACTGGCGGGAGCTTTGATGGAAGCGGCAGGCATTTCAAAACGGCTTGTTGATATT
This sequence comes from Photobacterium rosenbergii, assembly GCF_003026455.1. Classification (GTDB taxonomy): domain Bacteria; phylum Pseudomonadota; class Gammaproteobacteria; order Enterobacterales; family Vibrionaceae; genus Photobacterium; species Photobacterium rosenbergii. Next base: position 859,273 of record NZ_PYMB01000001.1, on the reverse strand, counting down.
GCAGAGAGTCTTGCCGGGCCTGTTACCGGCGGGCTCGGGGCTGCAACGGTTGTTGCTTGTTTATTCTTTGGTGCTATTTCAGGTTCGGGCCCTGCTACAACGGCCGCCGTAGGGATGTTGATGGTCCCTGCAATGGTTAAAAGGGATTACGAACGAAGCTATGCATCGGCGGTAACTGCGGCTTCAGGTGGGTTAGGTATTATCATTCCACCTTCAATTCCACTGGTGATATTTGGTATTTCGGCCATGGGCCTAATGCCACCACCAGAAGCGATTTCTCAACATGGCCAATTTGCGTCACTGTCTATCCCTAAGCTATTTGTTGCCGGTGTGATCCCTGGTTTGATCATGGCTTCGACCCTAATGGCAACCAATTATATGATTGCGAAGAAAAGGGGTTATAAAGGACTGACCGAAAACTGGTCAACAGGTGATATACGCACCACGGTGAGGAGAGGTGTTTGGTCACTGCTCGCTCCCTTCCTGATTCTAGGTGGGATCTACTCAGGATTATTTACCCCAACCGAATCAGCAATTGTGGCCATTTTCTACTCATTGTTTATCGGTTTGTTCGTGCATCGTGAACTTGCCTTCAAGAACATTATCAACTCGCTGACAACAACGACCTGGATCACAGGGCGGGTACTGCTGATCTTGTTTGCTGCGACAGTCTTCGGCAGGTTGCTGATCGAACAAAAAATTCCGGTCGTTGTTGCAGATAGTCTACTAAGCCTGACTGACAACATGTACATGGTTTGGGCCCTAACCATCATGCTACTGCTGTTTATCGGTATGTTCATGGAAACCTTGGCAGCGATTATGATCATTGTGCCGGTACTGCTGCCAATCATGTATATGCTGGGCGCTGATCCGACTCATGTTGGTATCGTTGTGGTGTGTACGCTTTCAATTGGTTTTGCTACCCCTCCGCTGGGGGAGAATATCTTTGTTGCATCCGGAATAGGTGGGTCAACTGTCGAGCAAATTACCGCGAGGATACATCCTTTTGTTATGGCGTCGGTTGTCGGGGTTTTCCTTATCGCCTTCTTCCCTCAGTTAAGCCTGTGGCTACCGTCCTTGGTAGGTTATTGAACATGTTAGAGGTGAATATGAATAAAATAACGAGGATTCAAATGCCTTCACGAATTTTAGCTAGCACGCTGGTTTTATTCATAACCGGTTTAATGGGTACATCGGCCTCTGCTACAGATGTGATGCAAGAGGACGCAACGACCTATAGCAGAAATACAGATACGCCACCGATTGTTACGCCAGCCGCGCAAAGAGCGATGGCGCTATTGGATAAGGCGGTCGAGCATATCCAACTGGACGGCGCTGAGGCAGTGGGTGATTTTGCCAACCAGGCCCGATTCACCGATAACGAGTTGTATGTTTACGCGCTCGACATGGACGGCGTATTTCTTGCCAGCGGCGGTTCATCAGCTGTGTTAGTGGGGGACAATGTGAAATCTACTGCCGATATGTACGGGAAATTGTTCTTCCAAGACATGATAGCTCAAGCCAGAGTGACGGGGGGAGGTGTGGTGGAATATCACTGGACCAATCCCGTCGACAGTTCCGGTGAGCCAAAGCGCACTTTCTTCAAGCGAGTTGGTGATGTCATTGTGGCCGTAGGTTATCACCCGCAGCGCGCAGTGGCCTATCAGGCCAAAGGGTTCCTTGATGAGGCGACAAAAGCATTGATTACCGATGAGCAGAAAGCATTCAATGCTTTTAATCGCCATGACAGCCAGTTTGTTAAAAATGACTTATATGTATTTGTGCTTGATAAACGCACTGGTGAATTCCTCGCCCATGGCGCCACCCCACACTTGGTCGGTAAGGTCTTTAGCATCCAAGGTAAACCGATGATTGGGGAGATGCTAAAGCTGGCAGAAGAAACGGGTCGGGGCGAAATAACTTATCCATGGCTAAACCCGACTTCGGGCAAAGTCGAAAATAAACATACCTTCTACCGCATCCTTGATAACAAGCTTGTCGGGGTTGGTTTTTATCAAAGGTAACTCAACGTGCTAAACAGCTAACTCATCCTTATTCCATGTAACTTGTTCCACCTGCACTACCTTTACTATCTCTAGTATTCGGCCCTTTCATTTACTCTAAAGACGAGTAAGAAGGGCCATTTTTTTGCCGGCAAGATGCTCACCTTCAGTGCAATATTCGTCATTGCTGTAAAACATAAACATTGAGCCGCTAGACAAAATGGTGGTGAAAATTCTCAATTAAGTGGACCAACATCGGATATTCCAACTTTGCGATTTATTTTTGCCTTAGTCTGGGTTAAAGCTGTTCATCCAGATGCTTATAAACCGAAGCAAATTATCAAGCAGAGAAGGAATTGTAATGACGGAATCTATCAACGTAGATGTTGTTGTACTCGGTGGTGGACCCGGTGGGTATACCGCAGCGTTCAGGGCTGCAGATCTTGGGTTGTCGGTGTGTATCGTCGAAAAGCGCGATACATTGGGTGGCGTTTGTGTCAATGTGGGCTGTATTCCCTCGAAGACCCTGCTTCATGCAGCATCGCTGGTAGAGCATGCCAAGCATGGTGCACAAATGGGTATTGCGTTCTCCGAGCCAAATATTGATATTGACGCGCTTCGCGCCCATAAAGAGAAAACGATTTCCGAACTGACAGCGGGTATTGCCAACTTGTCCAAAGCAAGAAAAGTTGTGCGTATCCAAGGTGAAGGCCACTTCACTGGCGAGCATTCGCTGTTGGTCAAAGGTGAAGATGAGCAGCAGGTGCTGTTCAAGCATGCCATCATCGCAGCGGGTTCTCACTCGGTCAAATTGCCAATTGCCCCAGAAGACCCGAGGGTTTGGGACTCGACGGATGCATTGTCCTTGCCTTTCATCCCCGAAAAACTGCTAATTATCGGTGGTGGAATTATCGGGTTGGAAATGGCACAGGTCTATTCAGCGTTAGGTTCTAAGATCACCATTGTCGAAGCACAAGATCAGATCATCCCAGCTGCAGACAAAGATGTTGTTCAACCGTTGCTTAAAGCGACGAAGAAAACCTATCAGATGCTAACGAAGACCAAAGTCACAGATATGATGGCCCAACCGGAAGGTATCAATGTGGCTTTTGAAGGCAAGAAAGCGCCAGAGAGTGAGCTGTTTGATGCGGTACTGGTTGCCGTTGGCCGCAGGCCAAACACCTCGGGTATAGGCTTAGAAAATATCGGTGTGGCTATCAGCGAGCACAAGTTAGTTGAAGTCAATGACAGGATGCAGACCTCTGTACCACATATCTTCGCTATTGGCGATATCGTCAAAGGTCCAATGTTGGCCCACAAGGCTACCCATGAGGGTAAAGTTGCCTCTGAAGTGATCTCAGGTATGGATGCCACCTTCCACCCGGTCGCGATCCCATCAGTTGCCTACACTAGCCCAGAAGTGGCTTGGGTCGGTCTGACTGAAAAAGAAGCCAAGCAGCAAGGTATCGACTATACCACTGGTAAAGTACCATGGCTGGTAAGTGGCCGTGCTCAAAGCGTAGGTGCGACCAATGGCGTGACCAAAGCATTGTTTGACAAAGAAACAGGTACCTTACTGGGCGCTGGGATTTGTGGCGAGAATGCTGGTGAACTGATACATGAAGCTGCAGCGGTACTTGAATTTGGCGGAACGGCGAAAGATATCGCTCATACCGTTCATGCTCACCCAACCCTGGCTGAAACCTTCGCCTTTGCCGCAGAGGTGGTGGAAGGTTCAATGACAGATATGTTGCCAAGTCGCCGTCGATAAATTAATCGCGCATCATTCATAGTGACGATAAGGCTAGGTGGTTACCTGGCCTTATTTTTGACTCACCATTTTTTCAAGCACTGAAAAGAGTCCATCCTCTTCCTGAATTGGGCCTGTCTGCTATTCATCTTTGACCTGTTTCCTACGACAAAAACGTAAATTGACGAGTGGTGATTCGAGCCATTTCTATGCCAATTATTTCATCGAAAAAGAAGAAATGATTTCTATGTTACCTCGCCCACAAAATGAATCATTTGTTTCATAATTGGTTTGAAAAGGTTTTTTTATTCTCATATCATTTTGAAAAATTATTTTCAATAATATGGAACGGGAAGGCCACCATGTCAAAGCTGCTCTCCAAATATCATGCACCCGACCAGCAGGGGAATACCCAAAATATTACACCAGAATCAGCAGGTTGGGGTTATGTTGGATTCCAAGCGTTTGAATTGGAAAGTGGCCAAAGTATTGATTTGCCAGCCAGTGACAATGAGGTGTGTCTCGTCTTGGTAGGTGGTTTTGCCACCGTGACGACACCGTCTGAAACTTTTGAGAACATTGGCGACAGGATGACCCCGTTCGAGCGCAAAAAGCCCTATGCCGTTTATGTCGCAAAAGGTGAGGCAATTAAAGTGGTGGCAAATACCCAGCTTGAACTGGCGGTATGTACAGCACCAGGCCAAGGTAACTTCCCAACCCGATTAATAGCACCTGACAATATCGATGCCGAACAGCGCGGGGCAGGGAATAACCAGCGGTTTGTACACAATATCCTGCCTGATTACAAAGAGGCAGACAGCTTGCTGGTCGTCGAAGTGTATACCGACGAAGGTTGCACCAGCTCGTATCCTAGCCACAAGCATGATCAGGATGCAGAGCCAAACGAAACGTATCTGGAAGAAACCTATTACCACCGTTTGAACCCAGCTCAAGGGTTCTGTATGCAGCGAGTTTACACCGACGACCGTTCGTTGGACGAGTGCATGGCGGTATACGACAAAGATGTCGTACAAGTACCCAAGGGGTATCACCCTGTGGCAACCATTGCTGGCTACGACAGCTATTACCTTAATGTAATGGCAGGGCCAACCCGTAAATGGTTGTTCACCTGGGAAGATGACCACCAATGGATTAACGATGAGCAATATGCAAGAAAACATCAATAATTAGTTTCCGGCAAAGGAGTGAGACATGTTTAATATTGCGTTATTCGGCGCTGGCAGGATTGGCCAAGTGCATGCTGTAAATATTGCAAAGCATCCAAAGACAACACTGTATTCAATCATCGACCCATACCTAGAGGGTGCGAAGAAGATTTCTGAAGAGTACGGCGCGAAAATACAAGAGATCGACGAAGCAATGTCTGATCCGAATGTCCACGCTGTCTGCATTTGCTCTGCAACCCATACACATGCCGACTTGATTGAAATGGCTGCCCAGCATGGCAAAGTGATCTTCTGTGAAAAGCCGATTGATCTGGATATCAGCCGAGTACGCGATTGTCTAGCAACGGTTCGCCAGCACGGTGTGCCAATGATGGTAGGTTTCAACCGCCGTTATGACCCTCAGTTCAGAACCGTTAAGAACCAGCTAAATGCCGGTGTGATCGGTCAGCCTGAATCTTTAGTGATCACCTCTCGTGATCCGTCGCCACCGCCAGCTGAATACACCAAGGTATCAGGTGGGATGTTCCGTGACATGACTATCCATGATCTGGATATGGCTCGTTTCATTATGGGCGAAGATCCTGTTTCGATCACTGCACACGGCAGCTGCATGGTTGATCCGGCTATCGGTGAAGCTGGCGATATCGATACAGCCGTATTGGTATTGAACTTCCCATCAGGTGCGATTGCAACCATCAACAACAGTCGCCGTTCCGGTTACGGTTATGACCAGCGCCTTGAACTGCACGGTTCGAAAGGTTTGCTGCAGGCACACAACGTCAAAGAAAACTTGGTCCAGCACTGGGGTGAGGAAGGCTGCGTGGCCGCGAAACCTCAGCACTTCTTCCTTGAGCGCTATGAAGCGGCTTATGTTGCAGAATGGCAAGACTTTGTTGACGTGCTTGAAGGCCAAGAGCCTGAGTGTGGCGGTGCTGATGGTGAATACGCCCTAGTATTGGCAGATGCCGCGCTTGAGTCGATGAAGCAGGGCAAAACCATCAAGCTTTAATACTGGTAGTAACATTCAAGCTAATAGCCTCCTGAGTGATGACGGCACGGGGTGAAGTTACCCCCCAATGACATCGCCCCTTAGGTTTATCACTCTTTAAGCCTCGCAATTGCGGGGCTTTTTCTATTGGATATCAATTCAACTTCTAGCGGCTAGCTAAGCACGTTGACTTCAAAGCCATTGGTTGATGAGCCTTGACGGTAAGCCAATGAGACCGCCAAAGTTTGCGCTAGGCAAAGAGAAGCCGATTGTGAGCGGAAGGCTTCAACTTGGGCTTCTTTGACAACAAAACAAACATCACTGAAGGTAGCAAGAGGACTTACCTGACTATCGGTAATCACTATCTGTTTGGCACCGGCTTGTGAGGCGACTTCACTAAGGGTAACCGTTTCTTGAGCATAAGGGCTAAAGCTGATCGACAGTACCGCATCCTTGGGACCTATCATGGACAGCTGCTCTTTAAACATTCCGCCTAAACCGTCGATAAGAAAGGCTCGACGCTCGAGGTGGCGTAGGGCATAGGTAAGATACGATGCAACGCTGAATGAACGCCGTAGGCCAATTAAATAGATGTTTTCTGCCTCACTGAGAATCTCAACGGCTTGCTCAAGTTTCTCACTCGGAGTCTGCGCCGCAAGGTGGTTCATCGCCTGGGCATTGGCGCGGGCGAACTCTTGCAAAATCATCGCTGGGCTTTCAGGGGCATTTGGGTCGGCATCAAGCTCTTTGAACAATTTAGCACGTTCGGTATAGCTAGCTGTTTCCTCAACAAGGTTACGACGAAACAGTTGTTTCATATCGTTAAAGCCATTGAAACCGAAAGCATTGGCAAAGCGGATTAGGGTAGAAGGGGGCACTTCAGCTTGATTGGCAATAGTGGCAACGGTATCGAAGGCAACACTGTTGGAATTATCTAGCACATAACGGGCGACCTGCTGTAAACGCTTGCTAAGATCGCTATAACGCGTTCGTATCTGATCTTGCAGTTCGGTTAGGTTATTGGCAACGGACATCTCTTACTCCCTTCAATGACTCCTTAATCTATTGTAATGGCTTATGCATTGTTATGAAACGTTTTTTTCATTAACTGACAAAGCTATGCGAAATTAGAATATTCATTCCAAGGCGTATTGGCGGAAATGTACTGTGTAAGGTGCGAGTTTTCGCTCATTGAAAAATTGATGTTTTGTTAAGCGCGCTTGTGATTGTGATATTCATCTTTAGTCGTGAAGGAAAAAGGTGGTATGTTGATGAATATAATAGAGAGTTGAGAGACTTTGGCTGTATCTCTGACAGCTATGGCAAGAGATACCTAATGTTTCCGTTGTTACTTGTGCTTAATGACCTAAAGAAAGCTGAAGAGTATATAGGGTGGCATGATTCCCAGTTGTTGGATGAATCTGATCAGCTACTAGGTTCCTTCAAGAAAAATAGCTGACAAACTGTTAAGAGTTTTGTCAACGCTTTGAATGTTGGGTTTGAATCGACATTAATGTTTTTGGCAAAGGGAGTAAAATGATGATTAGTCATTTCGATCATATTGTTCTTACCGTTTCAGATATACAAAACGCGGTTAATTTCTACAAGCGGGTTTTGTGTATGGAAGAAGTTACCTTTGCGAATGGTCGTAAGGCAGTAACGTTCGGTAATCAAAAGATAAATTTTCAGCTTCTCGGCCAGGAACCACGAAATATCGCTAATGTTGGATCTGGAGATGTTTGCCTTATTTCAAATTGGTCCCTAGAAGAGGTGATAGATCATTTAGACAAAGAAGATGTCAAAATCATTGAGGGCCCAGTCGGAAAATCAGGAGCGGTTGGTGCTATTCAGTCGGTATATTTTTTGGACCCGGATAAAAACCTTATCGAAGTCAGTGTTTACCAATAGGTTCTGCGTTTAAGTGATGTAATCCGAACTCATTACAATGTCGTACTTATGTCTTTGGAATAGGAATAGTATGATGCAGTTTACTAGCGAGTGTGAATCTAGAATTATTGAAATGGCGTGGGAAGATAGGACGCCATTTGAAGCCATTGAACTCCAATTTGGTTTAAATGAAAAGGAAGTGATTCATTTCATGCGCAAAAGGCTCAAGGCAGGTAGCTTCAAACTTTGGCGCTCAAGAGTATCAGGCCGAAAAACCAAGCATGAAAAATTGCGTAGCAAGCAGGTTAGTCGGGGTTATTGCCCTTCCCAATACAAGCACAGATAACAATAATCACACTTAACAAGCCGCCTAAGATTTTAATATGGTTGGTGGTGTACCATTTACTTTGGAGATTAGATGATTGAGATTGATTACTTAGTTAACGTCGTCACTATTCCTGCTGATTTAATAGAAGCGGCGAATAATAAGAATTCTGATTTGTATGAAGCCTATAAGATCTACCAGATACTTGTTGAATCAAGTCTATTATGGCGGGTCTGGTATATCGATGAATATGGGAAAATATGGCTTGATGTGAATCTTGTCAATAAAGCTGGAGAGCATGAGTTTCATACCATAGCCTTAGATGAAGGGACTTATGTGAAAGTAAATGCCGAAAGTTATGTAGTTTTGGATGAACTCAAATAGTACCTAGGGTAGCAAATCGATTATGCTGACTGTTTGGCGTGACACTCTCAAACCAAATTAGGACTTTGTGCCGACTGTCGATATCGATGAATTCCCCCTTATCATAGAGTTTTACAATTAAGGATAATAATGATGAGAAAGTTGGTTGGTTCTTGCCTTTGTAAATTCTTGCCTTTGTAAAAAGGTACAAATTGAAGTCCCTGATGACTTTGACTATATGGGGAACTGTCATTGTTCTGAGTGCCGTAAATTTACAGGATCGGACTACTCTTCGGTTGGCGGGTTAAGCTCAGATAAGTTTCGCCTTACATCCGGTGAAGATTTTATAATCGTGTACCCTAAAAGTGAGGATACAGAATTAGCATTTTGCAGTACCTGTGGCTCTAGTTTGTTTTCAAGAAAGCTGAAAACAGAGATGCATAATATCCGATTGGGTATTCTAGATGATATACCTACACATAAGCCAAGTTTTCATATTTATACGGGCTCTAAAGCGTCTTGGAATGAAATAACTGATGGTTTACAGCAATTCGAAAAAGGGCCCGTAAAGTAATACGTTGTTCTAACTACTATGAATCCTGAAGAGCATTTACAAACGCCCATGTTTAACCCAGCACAATATGTACTCAAAGCATGCGTCCTAACAATGCTCAAATCGCTCTGATTTACGGCATTTATGAATAGAGAACATCAGAGTCATTACAGTTTTGTTTTCTTGCGGACCGTCAAATTAATCTTGTGCTAATTGACTAAAATACAGAGAAATTTTTAGTAGGTTCGTAAACTATGATAGCTGTTATTTTTGAAGTACAGGTCGCTGAGGGGAAAACGTCTGAGTACCTTGATATTGCAAACGAGATCAGACCCTTACTTGCAGGAATTGAAGGTTTCATTTCTATCGAGCGTTTTCAAAGCCTGACCAACGAAGGCAAAGTCTTGTCTCTCTCATTTTGGCGTGACGAAGAGTCAATCAAACAATGGCGCCGCATAGAATCCCATAGGCTTGCGCAAGCAAAAGGGAGAAACGGTGTGTTTGAAAGTTATAGGCTAAGAGTGGCGGGTGTTATCCGTGACTATGGCATGGATAGTCGAGAAGAGGCGCCAAAAGACAGTATCGAGGTACACGGTTAGCCATATATATCTTGCTTGGTATATCTTCGCTATGGATACTGTATGTGTTTAAGGAATTAACCCCAGTCATTTGGACTGGTGATTGGGGAAGAAATAACAGAGATGAATAAATGGTAGATTTTACAGTTGGTAAATGGATTTTTGAGCCTAAAGTGAGTGAAGTGACCAAAGAGATGGTTTCTATCACCACAGAGCCAGAAACAGATTTCTGGCAGCGCTCTTACTATGGCTTCCGTAATGATAATGCTCCGGCACTGCAGATTGAATCCGATGATAACTTCACTTTTACAGCAAAAGTGAGTTTTGACTATCAGGCGCAGTTTGATCAATGCGGACTCATTATTTATCTCGATAATGAAAACTGGTTTAAGGCCTCTATAGAATACGAAAACGAAGAGTTTTCAAGGTTGGGCAGCGTTGTCACAAACTTAGGTTATTCAGATTGGGCCACATCAGATATTCCACTGCCAAATGAGATTTGGTACCGCTTAAACCGCCGTGGTCCTGACTTCTTAATTGAGTGCTCGCTTGACGGTGTGACCTTCAAACAAATGCGAATCTTCCATCTCCATAAGCTTGGTGAAACAACGGCTGAAATGGGTAAATGTAACCCGCCATTACCAGCGCAGAACAAGGTGAGCTTTGGCGTTTACGCTTGTAGCCCTTTGAAATCATCATTTACGGCTAGGTTTACAGATATGAGCCTAGAGCCATGTAAGTGGTTGGCACACGCTGTTTAACTTTATTGGGCGTGAGAAAACCACTTGAATTCAGTGTGGAAAATAAATGAATAAAGTTATCGATAAACTTGCTTGGGTCTTAATCCAAAATGGTCAATTTTTAGTCGTAAGATCTAAAGGTAAAGAGCTGTTTTACTTGCCTGGGGGCAAACGTGAAGTAGGGGAAAGCGATGAACAAGCGCTTATCCGCGAAATTAAGGAAGAATTATCTGTCGAGCTTGCTCCTGAAAGCATAGAGTATATGGAAACATTCATAGCTCAAGCTGATGGCAAAGCTGAAGGAGTCTCTGTAAAACTCACCTGCTATTTCGCAGAGTTTTCTGGTGAGTTAACTCCTGCTGCAGAGATAGAAGAACTTAAATTTATTGATGGCAATGATGAAGCAGTCTGCTCTGCTGCGGCGTTAGTTGTGTTGAAGTGGCTAGAGTCAAAGTCCTTAGTCGCTGAGCAGAGGGCTTAAGTTCATATAGGGTGACATATGAAAAGGTGCTTAATTATTACTTTAGCGAGTTTGTCGTTTACAGTTTCCGCTGAAAACCAGGCTATTGATTGCAATAATGCGATGAATACACTTGAGATTAACCACTGTGCGGCTGTTAAATTGGATTTAGCTCAAGCTGAATTAGATAAGTACTTTAAAACCAGCCTTGAGCATAATGCTTCTGACCCAGAGTTGGTTCAGGCTATCAAGTTCGCTCAAAAAGACTGGCAGGCTTATATGTCATCCCATTGCGACTCTGTCTATATACAATGGCGCGAGGGGACTATTCGTGGGGTTATGGCGATATCTTGCAAAACTGAACTTACCAAGCAAAGAACTCATGAAATTTGGCAAAATTTCCTTTCATATATGGACAGTACTCCGCCGGTATTGCCGGAACCGCCATTAGCCAAGAGCCAATAACCGTGTCTTTTTAATACTGAACAATCACAAGGAAGGTGCACGATTAAAGCGCAAATTTACGATGTATTTTGTAGTGACTTCGCTAAAGGAAACCCTTGTGCCGTTGTTGAGTTGCTAAAGTGGCCAGATGAGGCTGAGTTGCTTTCAATAACCCAAGAGTTGGCACAACCGGTTACCTCATTTGTTGTTGAGTCGGATTCAGGCTTTGATATTCGTTGGTTTTCGTTAGAGGGTGAAATAAACCTGTGCGGACATGGTAGTTTAGGTGCTGGCGCGGCTTTAATATCCAAATACGGCTTGGCTTCGGTAACGCTTGTCAGTCAGTATGGGCAAGTCGTTATTTCAAAGAAAAACGGTCGATATAAAATTACCCTGCCAGGTTGGCGTGCTCAGCAAACACCTATAGATAAGATTGACTTCAAAATTTCCGCTAGAGATGTGTTTTCAACCCGGGATTTAATACTGGTTTTAGAGTCGGAAGATGCAGTCGCTAACTTTGTGCCTGACTTTGACCAGATGAACAAGATTGAAGACATTCATGCTGTGATAGTCACGGCCCAAAGCTCGTCTGACAGCTATGTTTTACGCTACTTTGCGCCGAAAATCGGGATAGATGAAGATTTAGCAACAGGGTCTGCACAATGCTCACTGGCGCCATATTGGTTCAACAAATTGGGAGTCACTAAGTTGTCTGCACGGCAGATTTCAACATCGGGTGGGTATTTCGAGATTGAGCAAGCAGCGGACGCTTCTATCGTGGTGTCGGCTCAAGTTAAATTAAGGTTGTAGAAGTAGTTTATAAAAGAATGATTTTTCGAGAAATTACAGTATCTGATAGCGAGTTACAAAAAAGCCTATTATTCGTTGCGCTTTGGACACCAGATGACGAACCCGACCATGACTTGAAAGTCCTCGAGTTACCTCACATCAAAGAATATTTTGATGATTGGGGACAAGAGGGGGATTTCGGGTTGTTTGCATTAGATGATACCGGTGGAGTAATGGGGATTGTACAAGTGCGTTCCAAATCCAGCCTGACTGAGTGTCATGCAGACTGTCCTGAGTTAGCCTTGGCGGTGAATCCTCTATACCGAGGGCAGGGTGTAGCATCGGCATTAATGCGAGAGTTACTCGTTCGTACTGACAATCTTGCAGTGGGTGTACGTCTTGGGGTACACCCTAAGAATAAGGTAGCGATATCACTATACGAAAAGTTTGGTTTTGAAACTTACCAAGTCGTAGAGAGTGGCTACCTGCAGATGTACAGAGGCTCTCAACCCGTAACTGCGCTATAACGCTCGATAATTGCCTCAATATTATCGGCGTTTCCTCGCTGAAGGCGACGGTAGTGGCTTAAGGTCTTGTCGATATAGCGGGTGACGATATCGGCTTGCTCGTTGGTATCAGAGTGCCAAATTTTGCAGCCCACCTCGTTGATTGGACTGTTTTCATCCATATGGGATGAAACGTGCAAAATCTCATAGAAACGCCTGTTATCCTCAATCAGTATTTCATGCTTAAGACCGAATTGATGTTCTATGAGCTTTTGGCGCAGCATATATGTGTTGTTTACTGGGCATAGTAAAAAATCAATGTCAGCGCTTTGGTCGTTTTGGTAAATACCTTCAACCAGCTCGCACATTAAATCGCCGCCTACGCCAGCGATGATCACTAGGTGCTTGCCTTCGTATTGCTTCAGCGGAAGCTTAGCGACATCCAGGCAATGAACTTCCCATTTATCTTCAGGGTAGAAACGTTGTAGGTTCTTCTCTACCGTGTTCATAAGGTCCGGTACGATATCAACAAAATGCACGTTGTCAGCAGCCTGTCTTGATAGCAGGGCTGCGCCGATGAGCCCGTGGTCACAACAACAATCCCAAACATGGTCGTAGCCAGTAGGGACCATTTGTTCAATTTGCTTCAATCTTGTACTAAGTTTCAATGAAATTGCCCGATTAACATCTAAAATCGCACGCATTGTAGTGGTTTTTCGTCTGTTAGCGAAGTGAAAAGCGAGAAAGTTATCTAACTGGTTGAATGTTTGAGATATGACTCCATTGTTAATCTTGACGGGCCAGAATATGGCTGGGTTATGACTAAAATAGTGACATCTGTTTACTGTGGTGAGCTTGGATATCTGATGGGTTTTCAACCCCCTCAAAATATTCAACCCAAACCTTGTTACTGCGCGGAAACTCGCGCTTCAATGTTTTCTTGGCTTGCTTTTTAATTTTATCAGCATCGCCTGAGAAAGAGGTGTTCTTGAAGCCGTGCTCGATAATCTGGAATAGTTCACTATCTTGACGGTAGAGTATGAAACCCCGGTCTTTTTTGAAGGTTTTGAAGTGCACGACTTCTTTGGCTGCCATTGTTTTGAGTTGTTTATCGATTAAAGGCATGATATTTGAAATATGAATCATAGGCTTAGCTTTTGTTGTCTTTTAACCCAAGATAACAAGAATAGCATTGCAATGATGGTTAATAACATTGCAGTAAGCGTAGCCAGACTAAATCGCATATTGGTGAAAATTACAATGGGTCCTATGGAGGGGAAGAGCTGATAAGTGTAAGGTGCATTACTAAGCCGGAAGTGAGTTTATAAACTAATAAGGAGAAAAAGTGCCTTCTACATTCGAAAAACACTTTATTGAGTTTATCCAATCTGAAATGCAGCAAGACCTAGCTCATGATTTGAATCATGTACTTCGGGTGGTCAAGTCGGCTAAAGCATTATGTGCCAAGGAAGGGGCGTGTCTTGAAGTTGTACTACCTGCCGCTTATTTACATGATTGTTTTTCATTTCCCAAAAACCATCCAGATAGAGCTAGGAGTTCACACATTGCGGCTGAAAAAGCGGTAGAGTTTCTTGCCAGCATTGGTTATCCCTCAGAGTACTTTGAAGCCATCCACCATGCCATTGTGGCGCACAGTTTCAGCGCGAACATCAAACCAGAAACCGTGGAAGCACAAATTGTCCAGGATGCCGACAGGCTTGATGCGTTGGGTGCTATTGGCATTGCGCGATGTATTCAGGTCAGTTCGGGCCTAGGTGTCGGCTTATATGATGCTGTAGATCCATTTAGCGAAGATAGGGAGCTAAATGATCGGCAGTATACAATCGATCATTTCTACACCAAGTTGTTTAAGCTGAAAGATAAAATGAATACCCGTTCAGCGATAGAGGAAGCTGAAAAGCGCACTAACTATATGAAACAGTACTTAAAACAGCTAGGCTCTGAGATCTAACTGCTTTAAATAAAAAAAGCCACGTAACCCTAGGGGGAGAAACGTGGCACTTCAACGTGAAGTCCTACAGTAAAGTTAATTCTTTATAGGCTCGTGTTGTATTTATCTTTGTTGTACGTATGGTTTTTCGCTATTTACTCTTCTTCTGACGTTTCATATCGAAGACAACAGCGACCACGATTACCAAGCCTTTCACAACTTGCTGCCAGTAGGCCGAGACGTTCAATAGGTCGAGGCCATTTTGCAGCACACCCATGATCATGGTACCTATGATGGTGCCTTGAATCGTACCGATACCGCCGGCGTGTGATACACCACCTACCGTTGCCGATGCGATGGCATCGAGTTCATACATCACACCAAGACCAGGCTGACCTGAGTTGATACGGGCAGACAAGATAAGCGCTGCGATACCAGCTAGTAGACCTGCATAGGTGTAAACCAGGATTTTGTACTTCTTAACGTTGATGCCTGATACATAGGCTGCTGTTTCGTTACCACCGATTGCGTAGGCGTATTTACCGAAGCGGGTGTAGTTCAACAGGATGTAAGAGACAATGGCCATGACGATAAAGATGATGACCGGAACTGGGATACCAGCAACTGTACCCTGGCCAATCCACTGGTAAGAGTCAATCAAGCTACTAACTGGACGGCCATCGGAGTAGAGCAGGGCTGCACCACGGGCGATGATCATCATACCCAGAGTGGCGATAAATGGAGGGATACCGGTATAAGCAATCAAAGCACCATTGATGAAACCACACAGTGCACCTACCGCAAGAGCAACTAAGATTGGCACTATAACGGGTAGTTCAGGCATCGCTGGGTACATACGCATGCCCCAGTCGAGTGTCTGCGCCATACTGGCCGAGGCCACGGCGGCAACTGCAAGGACCGAACCGGACGACAGGTCGATACCCCGGGTAATAATGATGATGGTTACCCCCAGTGCCAATAGACCGATACTGGCCATCTGGGTAACAACGTTAAGCAGGTTGGCTACAGTAAGGAATACTGGAGAGAGAATAGACATCACCACACACATGGCGATAAATACAAAGTAGATGGCATATTTAGAAATCAAACGTTTATAATTCTGAGGCGATTTCGCACCAGACGTTGCTTCTATTAACTTCGCAATCATAATAACTTTCCTTGATGAATTATTGCGTCACCCTGTCACAACAGCAGTGAGATATTTTTTTGGGTCGCTGGTGGCTATGCCAACGCCATTGACATAATTTTTTCTTGGGTCGCTTCAGTGCCGTCGAGTTCGCCCTTGAGGTTACCTTCATGCATAACCAAGACACGGTCACTCATGCCGATAACTTCTGGTAATTCTGACGAGATCATGACTAGGCTCTTACCCATACCGGTTAGTAGGCGCATCAGTTTGTAGATTTCTGACTTCGCGCCCACATCAATCCCGCGGGTCGGTTCGTCGAGGAACAGAATGTCAGGCTTGGTCAGCATCCAGCGTGCCAACAATACTTTTTGCTGGTTACCACCACTGAGGTTGTCAATCGCCTCGTTCATATGTGGAGTTTTGACTTTCAGCTTTTTGCAATGGTCCTCACTGTCGCTTCGCATTTGGCGGACATCAAGGACATTGGCTACGCGACTTTTGTAGGCGTCAAGATGAGCGATAGAGGTGTTGGCGAAGATATCAAGCATCAGGTACAGGCCTGAATGGCGGCGATCTTCGGTCAAAAATGCCATTTTGTGGCTAATAGCATCTTGTGGCGCTTTGATCTCAACCTCTTCACCATTGATCCAGATCTCTCCGGTTTCCTTCTCGCGAACACCAAAGAGGGTTTCGATAAGTTCAGTTCGACCTGCACCGACAAGGCCTGCAATCCCGAGGATCTCTCCTTCATGGAGTTTGAAGTTCACATCCCTAAAGCAACCATCAACAGAGAGGTTTTTCACTTCTAGTCGGGTTTTACCGGGCTTGGCAGTTGGGGGAGGGAACACATCACCAAGATCGCGACCGACCATCATTTGAACCAGTTCATCGTGATTGGTGTCTCGCGCTTCTCGTTCGCCGATGTAGCAACCGTCACGGAATACAGTGATGTCATCACAGATCTTGAAGATCTCATCCATTTTGTGGCTGATATACACCATGGCAACACCTTGGGATTTGAGCTTTTCGATAATCTCAAACAGGTGGGCGACTTCTTTATCTGTCAGGGCAGAAGTTGGTTCGTCCATGATGATGATCTTTGAGTCGAAAGAAATGGCCTTGGCAATCTCTACCATCTGCATGGTTGCCACGGTTAAGTCACTCATCAGGGTACGAGGATCAAGATCCAGATCAAGACGCTGCAGTAGGGCTTCGGTATCGGCAAACATCTTCTTGTGGTCGATGAGTCGTAGTGGCCCTTTTACTGGTTCGCGTCCCAGCCAGATATTTTCAGCAATATTTCGGTGTAGAACGGGAGAGAGTTCTTGGTGAATCATTGAAATCCCGCTCTCTAAAGATTCTTTAGCGCCAGAGAAATCTACGAGTTCCCCTAGGTAGCGAATGGTTCCAGCATCGCGCTGATATGTGCCAAACAGCACTTTCATCAAAGTCGATTTACCTGCACCATTTTCGCCCATGAGTGCCATTACGCGGCCTTTCTTCAGGGTAAGTTGCACGTTATCAAGTGCCTTCACACCGGGAAAGGTTTTGGTAATACCACGCATCTCAAGTATTACTTGGCTCATACAGAATTGCTCCAAAATTGGCCCTACTTGTCTAGTACAAACGATATGTAGTAGGGCCGGATAAGTTATTTATAGAGAGGGTGGTGGATTAACTTTTAGCTTGGAATTCAGCTAGGTTGTCTTTGGTAACAAGTTCTGCAGGGATCCAAGTGATCTTCTCTTGTGGCTTTTTGTTGATGGCATTCATTGCTGCATCAAGAGCACCACGTGCTTGGCCTACACCGTCTTGAAATACAGTTGCATCCAATGCGCCATCCTGGATTGCCATGATACCGTCAGGTGTTGCATCGACACCGACAACGATAGTGTCATCGAGTTTGCCAGCAGCACGTAGAGCCTGAATAGCACCCAAAGCCATGTCGTCATTATTTGAAAGGATAATGTCAATTTGCTCACCAGAGTTGATCCAGTTTTCCATGACGATCATGCCCTGAGAGCGCTGCCATAAACCCGTTTGCTTACGGGTGATGTTGTACTCTGGCTTGTCTTTGAAGAATTCTTCAACGCCTTGGGTACGTAGGATTGCAGCTTCTACTGTCATCATACCCATGATGATACCGATGTTGCCGCCTTCAACCTTGGACGCCGCGTATTTCGCTTGCTCTTCACCGAAACGAAGTTCATCAGAACCCACGTATGACACACCTTCAGGTAGGTAAGAAGGGCGACGGTTCAGGTAAACAAGCTCAATGCCAGCTTTCTGGATGCTATCTGTCATTGGTTGGGTCGCATCGGTGTTAACTGGTACTAGGATGATGCCGTCAACTTGCTGAACAATGAAGTTTTGGATTTGGCCCAACTGTTTCACTGTATCTTCTTTTGCATCGACGAAAATCAAATCTACATTGCCCATCTCCTTGGCGTATTTGTCCATGGAGTCTTTCATGTTGACCAGGAAGGTGTCATCGAAGTTAGGAATGGCAACGCCAATCTTAATCTTATCTTCACCATCCTCACCACCACAGGCAGCGAGTGCGAACACAGCGCCGATGATTGCGATCTTGCGTAGGATCCCTTTGGAAAGGGACTTTGTCGTCGAAATAGAGTTAGTAATTAGAGAAGTAATTCCATGTATCAGTGACGGCATTTTTGCCTCCTTTTTATGGTGCACCTAACCGTTTTCTTGGGTGAAATGTATATTTCAAAAATACGGTATTTAGATGCTAATCACTTTCTAGAGTGAAATGCCACTCCAGAAAGCGTGTTCACGTTGATTGAAATAAATTTATTATTTTTATGTAAACAACTATATGCTCGAGCTCAATTAATAACCACCCCTGAATGAGTGTAAATGACAAAATTGTTAACCATGTCTCACTGGAATCAATGTCTAATAGCTTGTTCATCCTCTAAATTAATGATTTTTATAGCTAATAATTGCTCAGATATACCAATAAAAGGCTAAGTTGTTGAATTTAAGTAGAATAATGCGCATGGTGCTACATGTTGATAAGATGTTATATTTGTTTGAAAAAAATTTTCCATTTTTGGTGTGGTAAGAGCAGTTATTGAAGTTGCGATGAAATTTTACCTTGATCACAAAATATATTTTTCATTTCATTTTTCATTTAAAATGAAATAAATATTTCGTATCATGTGTCTATCGAAACAATGAGGGTTGAGAGGGGTGTTCTCAACAATGATTGTCTGAATCGGTTTAATCATTATCTGAACGGTTCTTAACTACACGGTAGTTAAAGGAAGGAGTGAAAAGGATGAATACCAGCAATAAGAAATTGGATCTTATTTGTTTGGGGCGAGTTGCCGTTGACCTTTATGGCCAGCAGATTGGCGCTCGGCTAGAAGATATGGGCACTTTCTCTAAGTACCTCGGTGGGTCATCAGGCAACGTCGCGTATGGCACGGCAAGGCAGGGGCTGAAGTCTTCCATGCTGGCAAGGGTGGGTGATGAACACATGGGGCGTTTTCTACGTGAAGAGCTACACCGTGTGGGTGTTGATACTAGCCACTTAATCACCGATAAAGAGCGCCTGACTGCCTTGGTTATCCTTGGAATTAAGGATGAAGATACTTTTCCTCTCATTTTCTATCGTGATAACTGTGCAGACATGGCTATCACAGCCGATGATATTGACGAGCAATACATAGCCTCTGCTCGCTGCCTGGCAATTACGGGCACCCATCTCTCTCATCCCAACACTCGTGAAGCCGTTTTGACAGCTTTACGTTATGCCCGTAAGCATGGCGTTAAAACTGCCATTGATATTGATTACCGTCCTGTACTTTGGGGCTTAACCACGCTTGGGGACGGGGAGACCCGGTTTATTGAGTCCGGCAAGGTTACCGAGCAGTTGCAGGAAGTTCTCGGCTTGTTCGACTTGATTGTCGGAACAGAAGAAGAGTTCCATATTGCTGGTGGCTCGACAGATACCGTTGAAGCATTAAAAGCAGTACGTGAAGTGAGTAATGCCGAACTAGTGTGCAAGCGTGGACCGTTGGGTTGCTCGGTATTTTCCGACGAGATCCCAAATGATCTCGATGACGGTATTACCGTTGAAGGTGTTCGCGTTGATGTACTGAATGTACTTGGTGCAGGAGATGCCTTCATGTCTGGTCTGTTGCGTGGATACCTAAATAACGAAGGATGGGAAAAAGCCTGTGCTTATGCCAACGCATGCGGGGCCTTGGTGGTTTCTCGTCATGGTTGTGCGCCTGCCATGCCATCCAAAGAAGAGTTAGACAATTATCTTGCCCGTGCCAATGACGTCCCTCGTCCTGATTTGGATGAAACGCTCAATCATCTCCACCGAGTAACGACCCGTGATAAAGAGTGGCAAGAACTCTGCGTCCTCGCGTTCGATCACCGCATCCAGTTTGTTGATATGGCCCGTGAAGCTAATGCAGATATCAGCCGTATCAAACCATTGAAAAAGCTTATTTTACAAGCAAGCCGTGAAGTGGCTGAAGAAGCCGGTTTAACGGGTAAAGCGGGTTTACTGTGCGATAGTACATTCGGACAGGATGTTCTGAACGACATTACCGGTGAAGGTTGGTGGATAGGTAGACCGGTAGAGCTGCCAGCATCGCGCCCTCTGGAGTTGGAGCATGGCAATATTGGCTCCCAGTTGGTTGATTGGCCGCTTGAACACGTTGTGAAATGCCTTGTGTTCTACCACCCAGATGATCATCACGCGTTACGCCTTGATCAAGAGAAAAAAGTACGTGAAGTGTATGAAGCGTGCTGTAAAACAGGACATGAGTTGCTGCTGGAAGTAATTCTACCTGCGGATATGGAGCGTTCTGATGAGCTTTACCTGCGTGCTATGCAGCGTTTCTACAACCTTGGCGTGAAGCCGGATTGGTGGAAACTGCCGCCGATGGCTGTTGACGCTTGGCATGGTGTGAATGATCTTATTCAAGCACGCGATAAGCATTGCCGGGGTGTCGTACTTCTGGGCCTGGACGCTCCAGAAGAAGAATTGAAAGCCGGTTTTAATGCCGCTGCAAGTACCGACGTAGTTAAAGGCTTTGCGGTAGGTAGAACTATCTTCGGGCAGCCATCTCGCCAGTGGCTTGCCAATGAGATTGATGATGCGGGACTCATTGCACAAATCAAAAAGAACTACCACAACCTAATCACCCTGTGGCGCCAGCGTGGCTGAAGGAATCAATCATGAGTGTTAATACTGTACGCCTGACAATGGCTCAGGCACTAGTGAAATACCTGCAAGCGCAAAAAGTAGAAATTGATGGTGATATTCAACCGATGTTCGCTGGGGTATTTGCCATCTTTGGTCATGGCAATGTTGCCGGGCTGGGGGAAGCACTGTACCACGCCAATGAATCTTTACCGACTTACCGTGCCCATAATGAGCAGGCAATGGCACATAGCGCTATTGCTTTTGCTAAGGCGAATAATCGCCAACGTATGATGGCAGCGACGACATCGGTAGGGCCGGGCGCTTTGAATATGGTGACGGCTGCCGCGCTGGCACATGTTAACCGTTTGCCCGTTCTGCTTCTGCCAGGGGATACCTTCGCGACCCGTGAGCCGGATCCAGTATTGCAGCAAGTTGAAGACTGGAGCGACGCAACTATTACGCCGAATGACTGTTTCAAACCGGTCAGCCGTTTCTTTGACCGCATTACCCGCCCAGAGCAGCTCCTGAACAGCTTGCCTCAGGCAATGCGCGTCCTAACTGATCCGGTAGAGTGCGGCCCTGCAACCATTGCGATACCGCAAGATGTCCAGAC
Source organism: Photobacterium rosenbergii (assembly GCF_003026455.1). Classification (GTDB taxonomy): domain Bacteria; phylum Pseudomonadota; class Gammaproteobacteria; order Enterobacterales; family Vibrionaceae; genus Photobacterium; species Photobacterium rosenbergii. The sequence continues at coordinate 837,798 of NZ_PYMB01000001.1, read as the reverse complement.
GATGGCATTTGACTACCCATTGCATTTCTTTAACGAGAAGGTTCACCGTGTACGTCGCCCCGGTGCAGACGAACATGAACTAGCTGAAGTGGTTGAACTCATTAAGCAAGCCAAGCAGCCTTTGGTCATTGCTGGTGGGGGGATTCATTACTCAGGGGCTTTGGAGCAATTCCAAGAGTTCGTAGAAGCCTATCAGTTACCCGTCGGTGAGACTCAAGCTGGTAAAGGGGCACTGGCTTGGGACCATACATCCAACCTTGGTTCTATTGGTGTAACGGGGTCGGCGGCAGTCAACAAGATGGCTGCAGAAGCCGACGTGATCATTGCTGTTGGTAGCCGTTTGCAAGATTTTACTTCCAGTTCAAGAGCGTTATTTAAGGCTGATGCCAAAATCATTTCATTGAACGTCAATGGCTTTGATGCGACTAAGCATTACGGTATCCCGCTGGTTGCCGATGCCAAGGTGACACTGCCAAAACTGACAGAGCAGTTAGCAGATTGGCAAGTGAGTGTTGATTGGAAGCAAAAAGCAGAAGCGCTTCGTCAGGAGTGGAATACAACGGTTTCAATCGCAATGACTGACCGTGGCACAGAGTTGCCAACAGATGCTGAAGTTATTGGTGCGGTTAACCGCGCGGCTGATGAGAAAGACATTGTAGTTTGCGCGGCTGGTGGCTTGCCAGGCGAGTTACACAAATTATGGCGTACCCGCTATGACAAAGGTTATCACCTTGAATATGGCTTCTCTTGCATGGGCTATGAGATTGCCGGTGGGCTAGGTGTCAAAATGGCTAAGCCGGACTCCGAAGTCTTCGTCATGATCGGTGATGGTTCATACCTGATGCTGAACTCCGAGATCGCGACTTCTGTGATGCTAGGTCATAAATTGGTGTTGGTGGTACTGGATAACCGTGGTTTCGGGTGTATTAACCGCCTGCAACATGCTTGCGGTGGAGCAGGGTTCAATAACTTGCTCAAAGATTGCAACACTATCGAGGAAGGGGCCCCGAAAACCGATTTTGCTGCACATGCTCGCTCGCTAGGGGCGCAGGCCGAGAAAGTGGCCAATATCGCCGAGTTAGAGCAAGCCTTGATACGAGCCAAACAAGCGACATCAACGTATGTCATCACCCTAGATACCGATCCGCTAAGTACTACCGAGTCAGGCGGTTCGTGGTGGGAAGTCGCAGTCCCTGAAGTGTCTGAGCGTGAACAAGTACGTGTTGCCAGAGCACGGTATGAAATCGCCAAACAACAGCAAGTGATTTAAGGAGAATTAGCATGACTGTTCAACTAGGTATCAATCCCCTGACTTGGACCAACGATGACTTACCGTCCCTAGGTGCAGAAACACCATTGGAAACATGTCTGACCGAGGGGCGACAGGCGGGGTTTGCTGGCTTTGAATTGGGTAATAAGTTTCCTCGTGAAGCCAGTGTGCTTGGACCAATTCTGGCTAACCATGACCTTAAGTTGGTGTCAGGTTGGTACTCCGGTGAATTGCTGACTCGCTCGGTAGAGGAAGAAATTGCAGCGGTGCAGCCACATCTGACCTTATTGCGCGAGTTGGGTGCCAAGGTGATGGTTTTTGCTGAAGTGACTGATTGTATTCATGGCCAGCAGGAGACACCTGTCCGACTAAGGCCTAAATTCCCAGCGGATAAATGGCAAGAGTACGGCAACAAGCTTAGCGAGTTTGCGAAATACACCAAAAGCCAAGGTGTTGAGATTGCCTATCACCATCACATGGGTACCGTTATCGAGACCGCTAAAGATATCGATAACTTGATGGAGTTTACCAGTGCAGAAGTAGGACTGCTTCTTGATACAGGGCACCTGACATTTGCTGGCGCAGATCCGGTACAGGTGGCAACACGTTGGGCACACCGCATTAATCATGTTCATACCAAAGACGTTCGTGCAGATGTTTTGGCTGATGTGAAGAACCGTAATACCAGTTTCCTCGATGCGGTATTAGATGGCGTATTTACCGTACCGGGCGATGGCTGTGTGGATTATCCGGCAGTGTTCGAACAGCTGAAAAAAGCGAATTACCAAGGTTGGTGTGTAGTTGAGGCCGAGCAGGACCCTGCCATTGCCCATCCAATGACCTATGCCACCCTAGGGTTTAACAATTTACAAAAACTTGCTCGCGAGGCCGGGCTATTGAATGGCGAAGGCCAAGCGTAATTACAGGAGCAAAACATGGAAACCGTTCAAAACTTCATTCAGGGTCAGATTAGCGAAAGCCACAGCCAGCGCTTTGCCCCGGTATTCAACCCTGCAACCGGTGAACAAACTCGACAGGTGGTATTGAGCTCGGCGGCTGAAACGGCAGAAGCGATTGCAGCAGCAGGCAAAGCATTTCCGGCATGGGCAAAAACCTCACCATTGAAGCGTGCCCGCGTGATGTTCAAGTTCAAATCATTGCTTGAGCAGAACATGGATAAACTTGCTCGATTGATTTCAAACGAGCACGGCAAAGTGTATTCGGACGCTGTCGGTGAAGTTACCCGTGGTCTTGAAGTGGTTGAGTTTGCCTGTGGTATTCCGCATCTACAAAAAGGCGAGCACTCAGCAAACGTGGGAACTGGCGTTGATAGTCATTCACTGATGCAGCCGCTTGGCGTCTGTGCTGGCATTACACCGTTTAATTTCCCAGCGATGGTGCCAATGTGGATGTTCCCAATTGCACTGGCAACTGGCAATACGTTTGTTTTGAAGCCTTCAGAGAAAGATCCATCACTGGGTTTGGTGTTGGCAGAGTTATTACAACAAGCCGGCTTGCCAGATGGTGTGTTCAATGTAGTCAATGGTGACAAAGAAGCGGTAGATGTATTGCTGACTGACCCTCGTGTACAGGCTGTGAGTTTTGTTGGTTCGACACCCATTGCAGAGTATATCTATTCAACAGCATCTGCACATGGCAAACGCTGTCAGGCCCTTGGAGGAGCGAAGAACCACTGCATCCTGATGCCGGATGCCGATTTGGACATGGCGGCAAGCGCAATTATGGGCGCGGCTTATGGCGCGGCAGGTGAACGGTGCATGGCGCTTTCTGTGGTTGTTGCCGTGGGTGATGAAACCGCAGATGAGCTTATCGGTAAACTGAAGTCACAAATTGATGTGATGAAGGTTGGCCCGGGCGTGGTGGAAGGCCCTGAAAATGATATGGGACCAGTGATCTCATCACAGCACAAAGACAAGATCTGTGACTACATTACATCGGGTGTCGAGCAGGGGGCTGCTTTGGTAGTCGATGGCCGTGATATTTCTATCGAAGGCCATGAAAATGGTTTCTTCGTCGGGCCAACATTGTTCGACAATGTGTCACCAGAGATGACGATTTACCAAGAAGAAATCTTTGGCCCGGTACTCGCTGTTGTTCGTGTGCCTGATTATCAGACAGGCTTAGAGCTGATTAATCGCCATGAGTATGGCAATGGTACTGCAATCTTTACCCGTGATGGCGAGACCGCCCGTCAGTTCAGTGAAGATGTATTGGCTGGCATGGTGGGTGTGAATGTCCCTATTCCTGTGCCGATGGCCTTCCATAGCTTTGGTGGCTGGAAGCGTTCAGTGTTTGGGCCTTTGAATGTCCACGGTAATGATGGCGTGCGCTTCTATACCCGCATGAAGACAGTCACTAGTCGTTGGCCTGCCAGTGTGCGTCTTGAGCAACACAGCAGCAGTTTTGTGATGCCGACAATGTAATGGTTCTTTTATTTGAATAAAATAGAGTCAGACTTGCACTTCGTGAGTCTGGCTCTTTTTGTATACCGCTATACGAGTTATATCTTTCAAAAATAATAATCAAAGGACTGACTTAACATGAAAATAGCAATAGGTAATGACCATACAGGTGTTGAGCTGAAACATTATCTGATAGCCCAGCTAGAAGCACTTGGCCATACGGTTGTCAATGTAGGGACAAATGATGCTACCCGCACGCACTCAGCTATCTATGCCACCGCTGTTGCGGGGCTAATTAATCAAGGTGATGTTGATCTAGGTATTTTAATTTGTGGTACAGGGGTTGGTATGTCTATCTGTGCCAACAAGTTCAACGGTGTACGTGCTGTTATGGGGGCCAATCTCTATACGGTAAAACAATCAAAAGAACATAATGATACCAACGTGCTAACTCTCGGTGCGTTAACCACAGAAAAAGCTATTGCCAAGCAGCTTGTGACCACTTGGCTTGATGCTGAGTTTGATGGCACGGAAACTCGCCGATATAGGCTTGACCTTATCAGCGAGATCGAAGAACAACAGCACAGTAAGGAAGAAATCTATTCTTGATATTGGTTCAAAGCCTGCTTTTACCGGAGCGCTTCTATGGCCATTGGCAGCAGTTCTACCCAGCTGTAGATAACAATCACAGCAATGACAATGGTCCATATGATGCGCTCTATCCAACTTTTTCGGCTGTAATAGCGAAACGGGTCAGGATCACCGCAATTGGGGCAGGTATGTGCGCGTTTGGATATTTCTTTTTCGCAAATTGGACAAGCTTGCAGTGGCATCCTAAATTACTCCATCTGTATCAATCATTCTATAAACATAGTGTAAAAGCAGTCACTTAAAAACAGATCATCAAGATTTGATTGATTAAAGGGTGAGCCCTATCAAGCTTTACAAAGATACCCGCATTATGTGCTGGGGGCCTACCGGACCACCAAAATACAACTTTTGGGTATCTTCAAAACCTGATTTCAGATAACAGTGGTATGCAGCTAGGTTTTTGCAGTTTACCGTTAGGTAAAGATAGTCATATTGCTTGAAGTGAGTTTTCACATACTCAATGACCTCGGTGACTGACTTTGTACCTAAGCCTTTACCTTGGACCCTTTTATCTATCAGCAAAGTACACAGTCCCACACTGTTTTCAGGACAGTAGTTCTGATTTAGTGGCAACAGAGTATCGAGTTTGAAATAACCGATAACTTGGTGTTCTAAGCAAATAACGAAGGGGAGTACGCCATCTACCCTGGTTTCCAGAAAGGCTTGTGGTGAAGCAGAGAAGGCGATTTGCTCATTGTCCGCTTGAATGTCTAAAATTTCATTTTCAAAAGCGGATGTTTGTGGTCGGATAGTTATCAACTTTAGCCCCATTCTATTGATCACAGTAACCTGCAGACGTGTCTATTTGATCTAGTAAGCAGTCTTTAATGAGGCCGCTGATCCAATTTACTACTTTGCTGTGGTGATCTTTGATATGAAAAAAACAATGAACGCTGAACTGATAGTCCTCAGTGGGGACTAATGATTTGACACTTAGCATTTTTAGGTGTGGGAAATGCTGTATTGGAAAGAGATTGTTGTGCGGAATATACATATCTGTTTGAGAGATAATATCAATTAATGCTAGCAGGACTTCTGACCGAATACCGACCTTTGCATCTACACCATATTCTTTCAGTTTGTCAGAAGCATACACAAATTCGTCATTCCATCCGGGAATAATTAACGAAGCAATCTCATAGTGACCGAAATCTGAGAGTTCTAAGCTTTTGTTAGCGAGAGGGTGGTCTTTTTTGATGATTACTGTTGGGTTGATGTCGACTAGCTTTTTACTATTTATCTGTTTAGTGTGCTGTAGAGTACCATAGTTGATAGCAAGCAATACTTTGTTTTGTGCCAAGTCATCTGGGGTTTGATGGTTCCAAGACACAATTTCTAGCTGTATATTGGGTGCTACTTGTCTAATTTTTCTGTGAAGGTTGCCTGCAATACTTGTAAATATAGGACCCGCTATAGCAATACGAATTGTTTGCTCTAGGTCTTTGGGATCAAAGTCCGTGAGGCTATTGAGTTCTCTGGTTAACCCTTCAATGTATGATGAGGCAATCTTAGCTATTTGGTGGGCGAGCGGAGTGGGTTCAAGCCCTTGTGGGACTTTGACAAAAAGTTGATCATTAAAGTGCTCGCGTAGCTTTTTCAATGAATGGCTAACTGCTGGTTGACTAACATGTAGCCGGGCAGCAGCTCTACGCATATTCTTCTCTTGGTATAAAACAACAAACAGCTTAAGTATATTCAAGTCTAAGCGGCTGGCATTTTGTTGCGTCATCTTAACGTCCATTTCAATCTTTCCTTAAGTATATCAGCAGGCTAAATATCATGAAGCGTAAATTTACAAACTTTATTAAATGTGTTCTGAAATCGGATACTGGATGATACGTAGGCGTAATGAATGGTGTGAATGAAGAGGTCAATGAGAGGGAGGTGACTCCCTCTCGATGATATTTATTAGTAACCGAATGCAGGTGCGAGTACATCGTAGATGATTGCAGGGTAGGCTTTATCCATTAGCAATGGTCGGCTGTAAACAAACCCCGTGTCGTTGTCGATAAAAGTAACACCAAAGAATAGTCGCTCAACGGTACGGTAAGCATCGATATCAAAACCATAATAACCACGATCTAGTGGTGAACCATCCGAGATAACGTGATTATTATCTGCAGTAAATGCTAGTGGGTGTTTAATGGAATGATAACCTTCTTCTTTACAAGTATCGTCGAGACAAAAACCTAGAGAATAAGCGACTTCACCGTATTCAACACTTAGGCTTTTACCTTCTAGACCGGTTGCTAGATAGTTAGCTTGTGGCCATACTTTGCCAGCCGCGATATTGTCGTCATTTAATTGCCAAACGAAATTGTGCTCAAAGTTCATGATGCTATCACCAGGGTCATTGTCACCGGTGTTTTTCGCAGCGTAGTAGGTAATTGTCAGAGTGTCATTTTGCCAATCACATCCGGTAATTACTTCATACTGAGGGTGCTCACCTTCAAAGCTACAGGCTTTGTGAAGAGCAGCAACTGTCATACCAAAACGTTCAGAAACTTCCTGGTACCAGTTATCTGGCATTGGGCGGTCAGGAGAGATATCACCGTCAGGTAAATGTGAAGGTGGTAGTTGAGGCTGAGGTTTAGTTGGAACCTCAATTTCAGGTAAATGGGTAGTTGGTGGCATTGTTTTGTCATCAGTAGAGTTACTTGATGAGTTACAACCAGCTAGCAATGCAACGGCAAGAACAGCAGAGAGTTTTTTCATTTTATTTCACCATCGTGATGACCTACCACAGAAGTAGGTGTCGGTTAGTTTGTTCCCAAGGTAGATATTCGCATGGGTATCAAGATGATGTATTTATACAGTGTTTTATTATTGAGGTGTAATTACTCTCATTGATATGTCAGATAAGTGGAGTTGATTGCCATTTAAAAGAATGATGTTTTATTGCTGATTGATTTAAAATGAAACAATATTTTATTGATGTGAATTTCCAGGGTTAAAGCTGTATCTTTATGCTTTCATTAAGGCTCGTACTTTTTGCTGAATAATTGAAGAGACTTGTTCAGTGAGCCACTTTTGTTTGGGATGTTCACAGTCACGTCGACGGGTGATCATCTCAATATCAAAGTCAGGGATTGGGATAGGGGCTTCGCATATTGTGACGTTGTCACTAGTGGGGACTGAGCGTCCAACCAGTTCAGCCATGACGCAAAGAAGGCGCCTGCCTATTAACATATGACGCAGGGTTAGAAAGCGAGTGGACCCCAACACAACTTTTCGTTTTTTGTCCATGTCAGTCAGTGTGATATCAACCGGAGAGGTCAAATCACGATTAGCAGTGATCACCATTTGTGGGGTTGCTAGATAATCATCAAGACTAATCGGCAATTTCACTTCCAATACTGAATTATCGAATAAGCAAACATGACACTCCCGGTATAAGAAAGTACGAAGTAGACTTTCTGGCAGGGTTTTGAACACACCAATAGCTAGATCAATCTCACCTGACTCAAGGGCAGATTCGCAGTTAGAAGGATCGATAGCTTTGAATAGTATCTGGCTATTAGGACAATCACTAAGCAGTTGATCAAAAAGGGCTGGACCAAACACCTGTTCTGCGTAGTCCGAAAGGCCAATCACAAACTTGTCATGGTATTCTTGCGGCTCAAAAATATTTGGAAGAAGAATGTCTTCGCGGATGATAGTTAGTACGGCAGATATTTTTGGTGATAACTCATGGGCCCGCTGTGTTGGCACCATGATGTTACCTTGCCGTTCAAATAGTGGATCACCCAATAAACCACGGAGACGCTTCAGGTTATAGCTGGTAGCAGGTTGCCCAAGATGAAGACGTTCCGATGCTCCAGAGACACTGCGGCAAATCATGATTGCTTCAAACGTCAGCAGAAGGTTGAGGTCGACACCTTTCCAATTAATACCACTCATAACTTGAATCAGCCCATTCGATTTCATTGATATCTTTGATAGCGCTAAGATACCAGCATTGAAGAGAGTATTCGACTTGAGAACAGCATGAACAGTAGCCACCGTAAAGTTTTAACGTCATTAGCTTCATTACCAGTAAAGGAATTCAAGACACATAGCCAAAAGGTGAATCCCGGCGATGTGTTTGTATGTCGACAAGGCCTAACATGGGATAGTCATTTATCGGCTCAAGACGCAGTCGAACGCGGTGCTTGTGGTGTTATCGCGAACCGACCCTTGGACTTGTCGGTGCCATGTATGGTGACGCCCAGCCACAGCACATCTGTTAGTTTGATTAACCAGTACTATGCTTACCCTCAAGATCAGATCAAGCACATTGGGGTGACAGGGACCAATGGCAAAACAACCGTAGCATATTGCTTGAACCAGTTGCTCAACCTCAGGGGCAAGTCCGCTTATACCGGTACACTAGGCAGCTCGTTTGACGATGTTTATTACCCATTGGACAACACGACGCCAGATGCTATTACCTTACTGAATCTATTTCATGCGATGGAGAAATGTGGTGCCTCTCACCACGTCATGGAAGTGAGCAGCCATGCTTTATCTCAGGATAGGGTGACACATATCGACTTTGATATTGTCATTATCACCAATATTGGCTCCGATCACCTTGATTATCACAAGCACCGTGAAGACTACATCCAAGCGAAATTAAGGCTGATTGATAGGCTAAAGCCAGGTGGCGTCGCCATTGTCAATTTGGACGATGAACAATCCCTCTCTGTTATTGAGCGATGCAGAAGCCGCTGTGAGGTGATTAGTTTTAGCTGTGTCGATGAAGGTGCAGATCTCTTTGCTTCAAAGGTACTTTCTACTTGCAGTGGCAGTCAATTTACCTTGAATTACCAAGGGACAGAATATCAAGTCACCTCGAGTTTGCCGTTCCTTTTTAATGTTGAAAATAGCCTTGCCATTATTGCTTCTATGCTGGGTTTGGGAATGCCGATAAAAGAGGTACTGGGTTTATTAGAGTTAATGCAACCGGCACCGGGACGTAGTGAAGTGTATCCACTCAGTAATGGTGCAACCGTGATCCTCGATTATGCCCATAATTACGATAGCCTGAGTAATCTCTATCGGAATGTCCTTGAGCATAAGACTGGCAAAGTCGTGACGGTTATCGGAGTAACGGGAGAGAGGCTAGCAGATGCCGATGATATTGGTGAGTTGTGTTTTGAGCATTCAGATCAACTGGTGCTGACCACGGATAACCCATTAGGCGTTAATCAAGAAGATTTGTTTATGGCGCTGACAAGTAAATTGCCACTGAACTCAAACAAAGCTAGCGCATGTATTGAGGACCGGTTGCTGGCAATTAAAGTGGCAATAACTGAGATCCAATCAGGTGATGTCTTGCTGCTCTGCGGTAAAGGACATGAAAAGTACCAGTACATTACCAGCAATAAGAATGATGCAAAGCCTTATGTGGGAGATCTGGACGCATTGAAAATAGCCGTTGAAGCCATTGGTTTGCAGGTGGTATCTGGACTTGCTGAATCAGAAGAGCCGGCAGACCTTACGGTTAAATAAACGACTTTAGAGGAATGGTAGCATGGCACTCCTGAGCCAAACAGAACCCATCCCGATGGGAAAAAATGCGACCTATATAAAGTTGTTGTCTGCCCAAGTGGTCTCGCTGGTGGGGACCGGAATCAGTACCTTGACGCTGGCATTGCTAGCTTGGGATATCGCAGGGGACGAAGCCAGTGTAGTACTGGGGATCGCATTTGCGTTGAAGATGATTGCCTACGTTGGCTTGGCCCCCGTGTTTGGTGCCATTGCCCATAAGCTTCCCAGAAAGCCTGCAATGATCACACTGGATCTGGTCCGTGCAGGTTTCATCATGTTTTTGCCCTTTGTGACGGAAACATGGCAGATCTATGTGCTGGTCTTCTGTATCAATGCTTGCTCGGCAGGGTTTACTCCCTTGTATCAATCGACGCTGCCAGCAGTACTGCCCGATGAGAATCAGTATTTGAGGGCATTATCATTTAGCAGGTTAGCCTATGATCTTGAGCAAATAATCAGCCCGTTGCTGACGGCTTCATTGTTGGTGGTGCTGGGGTTCAGGCAGTTATTTATTCTTAATGCCTTTACCTTTTTGTTGTCAGCAATACTGCTCATGATTTGTGTGTTTCCGCTGATCAAAGCAACACCGCACTGTGAAAACGGGCCGCTGAATCAACTTAAGTATGGGTTGCAGTCTTACTTGTCGACGTCAAGGCTAAGGGCTCTTTGGATTGGCTATTTGGCTGCTTCAGCTGCCAGTGCGATGGTCATAGTAAACACAGTAGTTTACGTTAACCAGATCCTGGCTGGGGGAGAGCAAGAGACTGCGCTTGCAATGGCTGCGGTGGGTTTTGGCTCTATGGTCGTTGCGCTGAAACTTCCCAAATGGCTTGAAGGTAGAAAGCTACGTGGTTTTATGTTGCTGGGTAGTTCGATGATTGTCGTTGCTTTTGTGATAGCGGCACAGCTTCCTGGTTGGTATGGTTTTATTTGGGTTTGTTTGCTCTTTGGCGCGGGTATGTCTTTTATCCAGACTCCTGCGGGTGTGTTGATCACCCGTTCTTGCCAAGATGAGGATGCAACCGCTTTTTTTGCTGCCCATTTTTCACTGACTCATTTGTGGTGGTTGTTTACCTACTTACTCGCAGGGTGGAGTGCCGTCATGTTAGGTTTGTCTGCCTCGTATTGGGTAATGGGCGTACTCTGCCTTGGTAGCCTTTTAGCGGTATATCGTTGGTTTCCCAAAGAAGACTAGTCGACGAGGTTTGTACCGATATAATAATAAAGCCACTCAACGTATTTAATTGAGCGGCTTTATTTAAACGTTTACTTATTTGGCTTGTTCATGACGAATATACATGATTGCAATCATACTAAAGCCCATGAATTGCCACAGGTATTGACCATCACTCGCACCTGAAAGTGTTTGGGTAAATGCCATACAACCAGCAACAAATAATGAGGCAACAGCAGAGTAAAATAGCCATGGACGTTCTTTATTTGAAAGAAATTCGCCATTAAAGACAGAACGAATAATCAAAATGAATGGAACGCATTGCAATACAATTAAAATCGGAAACATGAAATCGAAAGTAGGGCTAAGGAATACATGACCTACTTGGCTTTTATCCCATGTGCCAACAATATAGCCCTTCCAACCTGCCCAAGTATCACCCGAGTAAGCGGTTTCCGGCGTAACGATACCTAACATTACACCCATCACCTTATCTATAAAGCCATTCTTAAACCAGAATACAAACAGGAAAATTTGCAGCGGGATAATCTGGAAGGCCATTTTCTTTAACATGCTTTTACCTCAAAAAACGAAGAGTGTTTGATGGGGAAATTATGAAAAGATTGAACTGCTAGCTTATTGATGCAAGGCAATACGACAGGAATACAAACAAAAATCAAAGGTGTAGAAACCAGTGTACCGCTTGAGATAAAGGTTGTTAAAGTGCCTAGTCCTTGTGCTTCAAGGGCTAGGCAAGATTGAAGAAATTGTCGCTTAATGCTCTTTAGCTTGGGTTTGGAAAAGGTTTGGTTTTTGTAAAGGTTTCATAAGATCAAAGAGTTGCCCATTTACTTCTTTTTTCATGTCGCTGTAGCATTGGTAGTGGTAGGCAGCTCCACGAGGGTTTTCAGATTGGGTATCGACAATACTTAACAGATAGAAACTGATAGGGCTAGGCGTGCTCTCTGCGGCATAGAAAAGATAAGGGAAAGCTTGATCATTTCGTTCATTGAGCAGCAGCGCTAAACCTAGGGTTAAGTTGGCAATATCACAGCGTGGATTCATCTCGAAAGCTTGATGAGCCAGACTTAGGGCAAGCTCCTTGTCATATTCATTTCCCGATTGTAAAAAAGCGAGCGATGAGTGGTAAGAGAGAAGTGAATTGACAAGGTAATTTTCACGTCCTTGCGCTTTGATCATTTGTAGTTGTTCGGCAACAGCATCTAAGGCTATATTTCCTTTGCCTTGGTAGAAAAGAGAGATGCCAGCTGAAATAGCTTTCCAGTCTTTATAGTCAGATATTGAAGTAATACGGTGGTTAGATATCTCATAGCCAGGATCATTCGGGGAAATAAGGGACTTTATTTCAAGGACGATATCACCAATATCATTAAAAAAGCTCTGTTCGTTAAAACGCTTTTCTATTTTATGATTTAACTGAGGATGTTTTGTGTTTTGTAATAAAACAGTAAATGTATAGTCTTGACCGTTATGCTTTATCCAACTCTTAAGTTCGAACCCATTATTTTCTAAGGTGTCTTTCGCCTCAGCGGTTAGCTCTGAAAAATGATAGCCAGAGATGGTTTTTGCAGAATTAAGTCCGTAGAAAAGATAGTTATAGACACTTTGTGCCATTTCGAAATCTTGTTCAGTGTCTAACTGCACTTGATGCAAAAAAACAGGGCTGTTGAGATTTGTTTTTGCAGTGACAATCGTTTCTGGTGATGGCTGAGTGTTCTTCCAGATGTAACCTGCGCCAAAGCCCATTACGCTTAATGCCAATATGCCTGATAGAACCACAGCGAGGCGCTTGTATTTATGTGTTGAAGATTGCTCTGGGTTGAGTGTTACTTCATCCACTGTATGGGGCTTATCCAGACTGCACTTTGCATCACAGGCTTCTTCTGTATTGCTTAGTTCTATATTGGCTTTTTCGGTATTAAGTTCTTCTGTATTGTTTTCTTCTGCACTGATCTCTGAAACCGGCATCTCGAATAGGTAACCCTGCTTAGGAATGGTTTTGACGATTTGATAGGGCCGGCTTTTATCTTTTAGCTGGCTGCGAAGCAGGCTAACAACTTGGCGAACGAGGTTGTCGGAGACTTGGCTTCTTTGCCACACACTGTCGGCGATTTGACGAGCATTGACGACCACACCATTTTGAACGATGAAATAGCTCAGGAGTTTTGATTGCAAAGGTTCAAGGTGTATTTCTTGTTGTTCAATGACAATCTGGTTTTGATCTGGCATGAACACAATCTGAGGTTCGTGATGGATAAGATAGCGGGTCTTGGCAGTCATATGCTTACAGCGAATAATAAAAAACCCTGCTAGCGTAGAGGGTTTGGCCTATGGAAGCAAGTATCTGCCTTTGATGAATCTTTCTTGACGGTCTTATCTAGACAAGTTGGTCTGTTGTTGGCTTGTTTTCGGTATTGTTCATTGATTCTTAGGCAATTTTCCTCACAACAACAAGCTAAATGTTGTTTCCAACCGTCACGAGCCTGACATTTTCAATCAATAAAACATTCACATTACACCCGCACTCTGTACCACGAATCGGACATGAGATGACGGACATGGATACCATCATAAGCATCAGCAATATCAATAAGACTTTCGGTAACAAGCAGGCACTGAAAGGGATTAACCTGACAATCAAAAAACGCTCGATGACAGCACTACTTGGCCCATCGGGTTCAGGCAAGTCAACGTTAATGCGCCACCTCAGCGGCTTGGTCGTTTCGGACAAAGACGCAGATTCACACATTACAGTGCTCGGGCAAACGGTCCAGTCGCAGGGTAAAGCGAGTAAGCATATCCGCCAGTGCCGTGCGCAGGCAGGGTATATCTTCCAACAGTTTAACTTGGTGAACCGCCTGAGTGTAATGACCAATGTACTCATTGGTGCGCTTAGCGAAACACCAAAGTGGCGCACTCTGACAGGTACTTTTACGGCTGAGCAGCAACAACGGGCTTTACAGGCACTTCAGCGGGTAGGGATGGAGCAATTTGCCCATCAGCGGGTGTCAACGCTTTCTGGCGGTCAGCAGCAGCGCGTGGCCATTGCCCGTGCACTTATGCAGCGCGCCAAAATCATTTTTGCCGATGAGCCTATTGCTTCTTTAGACCCGGAATCATCACGCATCGTGATGGAGTTGCTTGAGGATATCAACCGTAAAGAGTGGATTCCGGTCATTGTGACTCTTCACCAAGTTGATCATGCCCTTAAATATTGTGAGCAGATCATCGCACTTCGTGAGGGGGAAGTTTTCTATCAGGGTTCTGCGGACGAATTGACAGAGCAAAAACTTAAAGCGCTCTATAGCGCAGCCAAACCCCAGCAAGAAAATGCACCTGTTGGTGCTGAACTAGCGCCATCATTTTAAATCAGCAGGGAAAAATCATGTTTACCACTATCAAAAAAGTTGGCTGCTCTATCGCACTTGCTGCCAGTTTGGTTTCGCCACTAACCAGTGTGGCTGAAACCATGAAAGAAATTAACTTTGGTATTATTGCAACCGATGCCCAGCAAAACCTAAAGCAACGCTGGGAGCCTATGCTGGATGATCTGAGTGAAGAGCTGGGTATCAAGGTGAACGCCTACTTTGCGCCAGATTATGCTGGCATTATCCAGGGAATGCGCTTTAAGAAAGTCGATTTTGCCTATTTTGGCAATAAATCAGCGATGGAAGCAGTCGACCGTGCCAATGCAGAGATCTTTGCTCGCTACATTGATAAAGACGGAACCCAAGGTTATTACAGCGTATTGCTGGTCAACAGTGAAAATGACGATATCAATACACTGCAAGATGTGATTGATAACCGCAAAGACTTGATGCTGGGCAATGGTGAGCCTAACTCAACGTCAGGTTTCTTGGTACCGAACTATTACGCGTTTGCCCAGAACCATATTTCGGCGAATGACTTCAAGCGCACTATCGTTGCTAATCATGGTTCAAATGCTATGGCAGTGGCGAACAAGCAGGTCGATGTTGCGACAAACCACACTATGAACCTAGTACGCATCAAGCAAAGCAATCCAGACTTGTACAGCAAGTTGAAAGTGGTGTGGCAATCAGAACTTATCCCTTCGGATGTAATCACTTGGCGCAAGGATATTCCTGAAGGAGTCAAAGACAAGGCTCGAGAGTTCTTCTTAGCTTACGGCAAAGACAATCATCAGCAGTTGGATAACCTCAAGTTATTGGCTTGGTCAGGGTTTGCACCAGCAGACAATAACCAGTTGTTGCCGATCCGCCAGATGGAAGCATACAAAGCTTTGGTAGAAACCCAGGATAACCCACGCTTGAGTGATAAAGTGAAGAAAGAGCGCATTGCTCAGTACCAGGCTGAACTGGAATCTCTGAGCGCGGAAATTGATGCACTCAAAGTAAACTCGGGTAATGCACAAGGTTAATAAAGGATAAGGGCAGGGGCGATGTCCCTGCCACACAAGGACATAATGATGCACACCAATACTCAACACCTGATGCCGTCATCAAAGCTTTCGATTAAAAACGCTGTTATCGCGGTCATCGTACTCAGCATTTTAATGTGGGCTTGGCGAGGCGCAGAAATGGCACCAATGATGTTCTTCGAGCATCCTGAAAATATGGTGCAGCTACTCAAGGATTTCTTTCCACCTGATTTTACTGATGTTGAACTGTATTTCAGCGAAATGTTAGTCACGATCCAGATTGGTATTTGGGGAACCTTGCTTTCGATTTTGTTAGCTATCCCATTTGGCATTTTGAGCGCTGAAAACTTGATGCCGACGTGGGTTACCTTTCCGGTACGTCGTTTGATGGACGGTCTAAGAGCAATCAATGAAATGGTTTTTGCCATGCTGTTCGTGGTGGTGGTTGGCCTCGGCCCTTTTGCTGGTGTCATGGCCCTGTTCATTCATACCACAGGTGTACTGGCAAAACTGTTTGCCGAGGCAGTAGAAGCGATAGAGCCGGGACCAATTGAAGGTGTGAAAGCAACTGGTGCAAACCCACTGGAAGTGATTCTATATGGTGTCATTCCACAAGTTATGCCGCTGTGGATTTCATACTCCTTGTATCGCCTCGAATCAAACATTCGCTCTGCGACTGTTGTGGGTATGGTCGGCGCAGGTGGTATTGGTGTGTTGCTGTGGCAATCAATTTCCGGTTTTCAAATGCAGCAAACGGCAGCCATCATGCTGATTGTTATTGTAACGGTGAGCATTATTGATTTTGTTTCCCAGATCATTCGCAAGAAATTCATTTAATTGAAATATTGATTTAATCACGGAATAAAAATTTTCGGTTTACATGTCTAGATAAGTATTTACCGAGAATTTAAGGAAATGAAAATGCCTGTCTATCAAAAAATTGCCAAGGAATTGGAGGATGACTTACGTCATAAATATCAGGCAGGTGATTATTTACCGTCCGAATCACAATTAGCAAAATATTTTCAAGTCAATCGGCATACGGTGAGACGCGCCATTGATGAGTTGGTAACGGCAGGGCTAATTCTACGCCATCAGGGTAAAGGGAATATGGTGTTAAGCCAACCAGCAGATTACTACCTTCATTCTGGTGCCCATTTTACCGGCAACCTGCTTGAACAGGGCTCTCTACCGCGTTGTGAAGTGCTGCAGTCACGTACGCTTGTTGCCAGTGAACGGTTGGCTGGAAAGCTTGATTGTGAACCGGAAAGTAAGATTATCCACTTACGGACCTACCGAAAAATGGATGGTGTTCCACGTACCGTGATTGATCATTATTTGTCTGACTACAGCTGGTGGCCAGTGATAAAGCATTTTCAATCTGGCTCACTGCATAATTTTATTAAAAAAGAATTGGGTGTTGAATTAGAGCGTAAAAGCACTCGGCTTCGCGCCCAAATACCGAATACAGAATACTGCCGACTTTTACAAATAAATAGCAGTATCCCGTTATTAATAATACGTACCACAAATGTCATCAAAGGCACGGAAAAAGTAGCTGAATATTCAAGTTCAAATACCCGATCCGATGTCATTGAATTAGTCATGGAGCACTAAATGGACACCACGGAAAAAAGAAAACATTGGATGTCTGTACTGGCCCAGGCCAGTTTTGAAAAACTCTCAACCCTTTGGCAGCAGAGCCGTAACCAACATGGATTGGCTCCGGATTACAAGATCATACGCCCAGCAGAAATCGGCCTGGCACAAGTTCGGGCAAGAATGGGGAGTACTGGCCGTCAGTTCAATATTGGCGATGTCACCATAACACGTGCTGCCGTTCAGCTGGCAAGCGGTGAGATGGGTTATAGCTACCTTCAAGGGCGCAACAAGCAGCATGCAGAGTTAGCAGCCGTATTGGATGGATTGCTGCAAACAGATCAATACCATGAGGCCATCTTTGCTCAAATCGTCACCCCATTGTCAGCGGATAAGCAGGCCGAAAGGGAGCAGCGTCAACAAGAGGTTGCTAGCAGCAAAGTGGACTTTTTCACCATGGTTCGTGGTGAAGATTAAGCCGCGGTAATAGATAAAGGAGATATACGATGAGCCATATTACCTCGGCTTTCACTGATGCCGTACATGATAGCCAGTTTTGTTTTAGACGCCTGCTCAAAGCAATGTCCGAACCAGGGACTCTGGTTGAACTAGACCGCTGCTCTGGTTTTGGGGCAATGATGCCAGCGACAAGTCAGGTGCTACTCGCGATGGCGGATAACAGCACGCCGTTGTGGTTGTCCCAGTCGTTTTTGCAAGACAATGCCGCGATCCAAAATGTCCACTTCCATACTGGCGCTACAACCAATGCGGCACCGGAACAAGCTGTATTTGCAGTGGTTGCTGCGGCTGATATGCCAACTATCACGTTTGATGAGCTGGCATTTAACCTCGGTAATGAAGAATACCCGGATCGCAGCACTACATTGGTTATCGAAGCCACTAGCCTCTCTTCTGGCCAGCGATTCAAGCTTAAGGGGCCTGGGATTAAAGAAGAGTGCTGTATCCAACTGGGTGAGCTTTCGTCGGATGTGAACAACATCCTGCTGGCCCAGGGAAAAATGTTTCCCCTCGGGCTGGATTTGATTTTTGTTTCAGGTGAGCAAGTGGTGGCCATCCCGCGCTCAACATCAGTGGAGGCGATGTAATGTACGTTGCAGTTAAAGGCGGCGAAAAAGCGATTAAAGCCGCACACCAACTTCAGGCGCAAAAGCGCCGGGGTAATACCGACCTGCCTGAGCTTCAGGTTTCTCAAATCAGTGAACAGCTTGCAGGTTCAGTCGATCGCGTGATGACCGAGGGCGGCATTTATGACAAAGAGTTAGCGGCATTGGCTATCAAGCAGGCCAGTGGTGACTTGGTAGAAGCCATCTTCCTGTTGCGCGCTTACCGTACCACTCTGCCTCGTTTGGCCGTGTTGGAGCCGGTTGATACCTCAGATATGCGTATTGAGCGCCGTATCTCGGCAACATACAAAGACCTTCCCGGTGGTCAGTTGTTGGGGCCAACCTATGACTATACCCACCGTTTGTTGGACTTTAGCTTACTGGCAGAAGGTGAAGAACCCATGAGCATGGCGCAGCAGGTACCTGCTGAAGATGAAGTGCGTAGCGTTAACGAGCCTTGCCCACAAGTAATGGGGATTCTTGAAAAGCTGGATTTGATGGTTGTTGAACAGGATATGGGTGAGCAACCAGATGATGTCACCATGGAACCGGTAAATTTCCCCTGTGATCGTTCTGCACGTTTGCAGCAACTGGCACGAGGTGATGAGGGCTTCTTGCTAGCGCTTGGTTATTCGACCCAAAGAGGTTATGGCCGTAACCACCCGTTTGCCGGTGAAATTCGCTCAGGAAAGGTGACGCTGTCACTGAGTCCAGAAGAGCTATGCACAGAGACCGGTAGTATTGATATTGATATCGGTGAGCTTGAGCTGACTGAATGTCAGATGATTAACGGATTCATCGGAAACAAGCAGCAGAAACCTAAGCTGACACGGGGTTATGGCCTGACATTTGGTTTTACTGAGCGTAAAGCAATGTCTATGGCGCTGGTAGATCGTGCGTTGCAAGGTGCCGAATACGATGAGCCAGTTGATGGTCCTGCACAAGATGAAGAATTTGTCTTGGCCCATGCGGATAACGTAGAGGCTGCAGGGTTTGTCTCTCACCTGAAATTACCGCACTACGTTGATTTCCAATCTGAATTGGAGCTTCTACGCAAGATGCACAAAGAACACGATGAACTGATGGTACCACAGCACGTAGACGGTGAGGGCAAGTAAATGTCACAAGCACAAAACCATGGCTATAACTACGGTTATCTAGACGAGCAAACCAAACGTATGATTCGCAGGGCGCTGCTAAAAGCGGTGGCTATCCCTGGTTACCAAGTGCCTTTTGGTGGCCGTGAAATGCCGATGCCATATGGTTGGGGGACTGGTGGCGTTCAGCTAACAGCCACGATCATTGGTCAGGACGATACCCTTAAGGTGATTGACCAAGGGGCAGATGACACCACCAATGCCGTGTCTATCCGTGAGTTCTTCAAAACCGTGGCACTGGCCAATACCACCGAAACGACAACCGAAGCCTCTATTATCCAGACTCGTCACCGCATTCCAGAAGTCGCGTTGCAGAAAGATCAAATTTTGGTTTATCAGGTGCCGATCCCAGAGCCATTGCGTTTTATCGAGCCGCGTGAAACGGAAACCCGCAAAATGCACGCCTTACAGGAGTACGGCATCATGCATGTCAAACTGTACGAGGATATTGCACGGTTCGGCCATATTGCGACTGCCTATGCGTATCCGGTCCGTGTCAACGAGCGCTACATCATGGATCCATCGCCAATCCCGAAATTCGATAACCCGAAAATGGACAACATGGCGGCTCTTCAATTGTTTGGCGCCGGACGTGAGAAGCGTATTTATGCCATCCCACCCTATACCAAGGTTCATAGCTTAGATTTTGATGACCACCCGTTCGAAGTACAGAAGTGGGACGAGCCATGTAGTATCTGTGGATCGACTGATACCTTCTTGGATGAGGTGGTGATTGATGATGAGGGCAATCGGATGTTTGTCTGCTCAGACACTGACTACTGTCGCCAGCAGGTTGAAAAGAACTCGGAATCACCAATGCACGAAAACGCACGTAAAACCGCAGAACTGATGGATGCACAATAGGCAGAGCGAAATGATGATGGAAATGACAAACCTTAGAGAACAACCGCTACTGTCGGTACAAAACCTCACCAAACTCTATGCGCCTGGCAAAGGGTTTTCAGAGGTATCGTTTGAGCTATTCCCTGGTGAAGTATTGGGTATTGTGGGCGAATCAGGCTCGGGCAAAAGTACCTTGCTCAAAGCCATCTCTGGCCGCTTGCAACCTGACAATGGCGAAGTGCTTTACTTACGCGGTGGCGCAGATCAACAACTTGCCCAGATAGAAGACCTTTATGCAATGGCAGAAAGCCAGCGCCGCCACCTTCTTCGCACGGAGTGGGGAGTGGTTCACCAGCATCCAATGGATGGGTTGCGTGGACGAGTCTCCGCTGGCGGCAATATTGGCGAGCGGTTAATGGCAGTAGGCAAAAGCCATTACGGTGAAATTCGTAATGAGGCTGAAAAGTGGCTAGGGGATGTTGAAATTCCTGCCGAGCGCATTGATGACATGCCCACGACCTTCTCTGGTGGTATGCAACAGCGACTACAGATTGCCCGCAACTTGGTGACTCACCCAAAGTTGATCTTCATGGACGAGCCGACTGGCGGCCTTGATGTGTCGGTACAGGCAAAGCTATTGGATTTATTACGCCGGTTGGTAACAGAGTTGGAACTTGCTGTCGTTATCGTGACGCACGATTTGGCCGTTGCGCGCTTGCTGGCTCATCGGCTGATGGTGATGAAGCAAAGCTATGTAGTGGAAACTGGCTTGACCGATCAGGTGTTGGACGACCCTCAGCATTCTTACACCCAGCTTTTGGTCTCATCGGTACTGCAAAACTAAGGAAAGAACATGAATAAGCCAATGTTGAAAGTCTGTAATGTGAGTAAAACCTTCGTTTTGCATAATCAAAACGGTATCGAGTTACCGGTACTACAAGATTCATCGTTGAGTGTCGAGCAAGGAGAGTGTGTTGTGCTGCATGGACACTCTGGCTCAGGCAAGTCAACCTTACTTCGTGCTTTGTATGCGAACTACCTGGTTGATTCTGGCTCCATTGAAGTGTGTCACCATGATCAATGGGTAGACCTTGTTAGTGCTTCCCCGCGAGAAGTGCTGAATGTACGACGTGATACCGTGGGATGGGTAAGCCAGTTCCTACGCGTTATCCCTCGTATCAGCGCGCTGGAAGTTGTTATGCAGCCGATGCTGGAAGTTGGGGGCTGCCGTGAGGAAGCTGAGCGTAAAGCCAGTCAACTGCTTCGCCGCTTGAACGTTCCAGAACACTTGTGGCACTTGGCGCCGGCAACCTTCTCTGGTGGTGAGCAGCAACGGGTTAACATCGCGAGGGGCTTTATTGTCGATTACCCAATCTTGCTACTTGATGAGCCAACGGCGTCATTGGATGCGACCAACAGCGCTGTTGTGGTCAGTTTGATTGAAGAGACCAAATCTCGCGGTGCGGCGATTGTGGGCATATTCCATGATGAAGAGGTGAGGTCGCAGGTCGCTGATCGCTTGTACGAAATGAAACCAAAAGCGGCCAATTCAGAACAGGCATCGCAGCAGACTGCAAAAGATACAACAGACCAAAACAATTCAACCGTGATGTCTGTGCAGGCATCATCGCAACTTGAAATGGCTCCAGCAACCGAACACGTTGCCTAGTCAGGGATGAGGAAACAATTGTGATTATTACCAATGTACATATGGTCCTTGAAGACGAGATCGTAAAAGGCTCGGTTGAATTGGAAAATGGCGTCATTAAATCTATGTCGGATACGCTTAGCCAGTTACCACAGGCGTATGATGGTGAGAATGGTTGGTTGATGCCGGGGTTGATTGAACTGCATACCGACAACTTGGAAAAGTATTTTACACCGCGCCCGAAGGTTGACTGGCCACCTTTTTCTGCAATGAGTGCCCATGATGCCCAGTTGGTTGGCTCTGGGATCACCACCGTGCTTGATGCTGTCGCCCTTGGCGATTACCGAGAAGGGGGACGCCGTCAGGAAAACCTGGATCACCTAATCGACACCGTCATTGAAAGCCAGAAACGGGGTGTGAACCGCGCTGAGCATTTCCTTCACTTGCGCTGTGAAGTCCCCCATGAAACCACGGTAGGAATGTTTGAGCGTTATGCCAACCTGTCGGAAGTGCATTTGGTCTCTTTGATGGACCATGCACCGGGCCAACGTCAGTTCGTCGATGTTCAAAAGTACCGTGATTACTATCAGGGCAAATACAAATTTTCTGATGAGCAGATGTTTGCGTTTGAGAAGGAGCAGGTTGCCCGCTCACAGCAGTGGTCAGCATCGAACCGTTCTGAAATTACTCGACAGTGCCGTGAACGGAATATTCCGATGGCAAGTCACGATGATGCAACTCTTTTGCATGTTCAGGAGTCAAAAGACTTAGGGATGGTCATTGCGGAATTCCCAACCACGGTTGAGGCCGCCAAGGCTTCCCATGAAATGGGTTTGAAAGTCATGATGGGCGCACCGAACGTCGTTCGTGGCGGTTCGCATTCTGGTAATGTGGCTGCGCACGAACTCGCGAGCTTAGGTGTATTGGATATTCTGTCATCTGATTACTACCCTGGAAGTTTGCTTGATGCGCTTTTCCAGTTGGCAGATGACGAGCGTAATGACTTAGATCTGCCACAGGCAACTAAGCTCGCGACAATTAATCCAGCACAGGCACTTCAATTGAATGACCGAGGTGTTATTGCGGAAGGCAAACGTGCTGATTTGCTGCTTGCACACCATTTGCATGATCACACTTATGTCACTCGTGTTTGGCGTCAGGGTAAGCAGGTATTTTAATTGAATACTGAGACATGCCAAAAAATAGAAACGCAAGGAGATCTGCGTTGAATAAACAAGGCACCTTATTTTATGTAATGGGCGCGTCGGGGGCAGGCAAAGACAGCCTGCTTCAGGCGATACGCACGCTTTATCCCAAACAGTTATTGGTCGCACACCGTTACATTACTCGTTCTGCACAGGCGGGCGGGGAAAACCATGTGGAACTCTCAAGCGAGGAGTTTGCCCAGCGCGCGCAACGAGGTTTGTTTGCTATGAGTTGGAAGGCCAATGGTTTTAACTACGCCTTGGGTAAAGAGATCGAGTTGTGGCTATCCCAAGGACTCGATGTGGTGGTCAATGGTTCAAGAGCTTATTTAGAACAAGCTATGATGGATTTTGGTTATCGCGTCGTACCTGTCATCGTTGATGTCAGCGCTGAAGTTCTGGAAGCTCGGCTATATGCCAGAGGACGTGAGACGCCGGACCAGATAGTCGACAGGTTGGCAAGGGCAGAATATTACCGTGGCCAATGCCCTGATAGTGGTTTTGTCGTGGACAATAGTGGCTCGTTGCAGCAGACCATTGAACAATTTATTAATCATTACAGCCAATACCAGAGTGCTATGCCTCGCCTTAGCCAGCATACTATGTCAATCAACAAGGAGAGGTTGCAATGAAGCTCACGGTAATCGGGACGGGTAATGCCCGGCTATTACCCGTGTACGGTTGTCATTGTATTGCTTGTGAACGGGCAAGAGCGAATCCGGTATATTCCCGTGGTAAAACATCGGCATTTATCAGCTACCAAGGCCGCAATTTGTTGATAGACGCCAATGCCGAGGATTTGCTGACTCGTTTCCCTGCCGGCAGTATCGACAGTATTGTACTGACCCATTACCACATGGATCATGTGCAATCCCTATTCGATTTGCGTTGGGGGGTAAACCTATCTATTCCAGTATTCGGCCCGGATGATCCTGTGGGTTGCGATGACCTTTTCAAGCATCCCGGCATTCTGGCCTTCAAACCGCCCCGGCAACCTTTTGAACACTTTTACTGGCGAGATATCCGTATCACACCTTTGCCTTTGATTCACTCCAAGCCGTGTTTGGGATATGTGTTTGAGGGGCAGGGTAAGCGCATTGCCTACCTAACGGATACGGTAGATCTACCGGCAGAAGTCAAACAATGGCTTGGCCAAAATCCGGTAGATCTCATGCTGATTGATTGTAGCTTTCCGCCAATTGATAGAGCTGCAGGAGAAAAGCCGGTAAACCATAACGACGTGGTCCTTGCCAAATCCATCAAAGAAGAATGTCGACCAACTAAAATGGGCTTGATCCATATTGGTCATAGCCTCGAGAGTTGGGCAGTGGCGAACCCACAAGCCTTCGATGACGACTTCTTCCTCGTGTCCGATGGACAGGAATTCAACTTTTAGCCAGCAACTATTGAACGAACAGTGTGGGCTACTAACGATGAATAAGCAGTAATGAACCAACCGCTATCTCCAACTTTATCCTCTGAGCCGAGCATTGCTGCAACCAGCAAGTTGCATAATACCGAACTTGGCCGCTGGGTAGAAATCGCTGACCGGTGTATTTTGAACAATGTATCAGTTGGTGATTACAGCTACATTCAAAATGACAGCAACCTAATGTTTACCGAAGTCGGTAAGTTTACCTCTATTGCCGCTAGTGTCAGGGTCAACCCGAGCAATCATCCATGGTGGCGGCCGACTTTGCATCACTTCACCTATCGTCCGGGTAAGTACCAATTGGGTGATGACCCAGCAACCCTCGACGATGAGGTCTTTGCTTGGCGTGAAGAAGACAAAGTGGTGATTGGTCATGATGTCTGGATTGGTCACGGGGCCATTGTATTGCCTGGTGTTACGATAGGTAATGGCTCTATCGTCGGTGCGGGCAGTGTGGTCACCAAAGATGTCCCACCATGGTCCATTGTGGTTGGCAATCCAGCCCGAGTACTGAGACCACGTTTTGAAGACCCCGGGATGGGAGCACGGCTTGAGGCATTGGCTTGGTGGGATTGGGAAGAGGATAAAATCCGCGACAACCTCCACCTGTTTCAGCAAGATGCGGAAGCTTTCCTTGAGGGCTTAGAGCAACTCGTTTAAGCGTATCTAAATACATCGAAGAACCGTGCCGAGGCACGGTTTTTTTAACAGTCTTCTAGTTCTACTGTTACATCATAGATTTCTGGCCCATTGGCTCTTTTGGCATCTTGATAGCTTACATAGCATTTAGGCGTCACGGTAACTAGTTTGTTTTCTTCGTCAGAGATGTATGTGACCTTTTTGAAGGACACATAGGCAATTCGACCACCGTCTTTCATTCGATTATTCACTTCTAGATCATCGCTGATATTAAAAGCCCGCTTAACGTTATCAATATGAGCAGTAGGGTAGCCGTTACAGATATAAATTCCTTCAATGAATGCGCGAAGAGTCGTTTCATCTTGATAGATATAACAGGCTTCGGTAAGGCTATTTACAATAGCTTTGGTATGAACGATCTCCGAAGTGATATGCATAGTGGATGCGATTGAATTTAATGTCGATTTTCGGGCATCGGACTGAATACCTAACATCGATAGGGCTGCGGTAACAGCTAGGAGACCGACTAAAACAATAACAGTAACGAGTCTAATCATAATGGATGGTTGAGCTTAATTTATTGATAATGTTGTTTATTATTTTGAACTATGTTTTTAATTAAGTTGATTGTAAGAGTAAATTTATGCTCATGCAACTGGCGAATGCTTGGTTGTTTAGAGATTGTACGGATTTATAGGATAGCTAGGGGGCTTAAGAAAGGGAGGGGAAGTTTGGGTGCTGTTGAGCCTCAATGGTACTAGTTAAGCTGCAGATACAAAAATGCCAAAAGCGTTCTGCTTTTGGCATCGATAATCTTTCAGCGGTGCTTCTTGAGTTAGAAGTGCAGCTGGATAACAGATTCTGCAACACAACCAGGGCGGCGAACACCTTCAATCTGTACAGTAAGCTCTTGGACAATCTCTAAGCCACGTTTCACGGGTTTAACTGACTGAATCTTGGTTGTCGCACGAATACGGTTATCAGATTTAACCGGGTACGGGAAGCGAATTTGGTTAAAGCCCAAGTTAACTGTCATTTTTGCCGTTGGATACTTTTTATTTTCAGGATCAACGCTATCAGTAAGGACCGATAGTAGCGACAGTGTTAGGAATCCGTGTGCAACAGTGGTTTTGAAAGGTGACTCTTCAGCTGCACGCTCTGGGTTAGTGTGAATCCACTGGTGATCTTCTGTCACATCAGCAAATTGATTGATACGACTCTGATCGACAGTCATCCACTCGCCAGTATGAATCACTTCACCAAGGGTTGCAGTAAGCTCATTATACAGTGCCTCTGCTTCTGGCTTCATTTCAATTGCAGCTGGTGCCTTGGCAACAGCTTCAGATGCGTTATTTTCCACTACAGTTTTTTCTATCTTGTTCTTACTAGGTTGCTCGGCGACATCATCATTAGATGCTAACTGTTTGTGCATAACAAGGGCACCAAGCTGTGTTTTGTTCGCTCGGTTAACAAAATCAAGCCAGTGCTCACGCAAAGAAGGTGAGAGTAAGTCTTTTAGTTCAAAGGCATGTAGTGATAGACCATCACGTTTTTGCTTAAAATAATCGACAACTTTCATGACTTGATACCTTATTATTAAAAACTGCCTGAAGCCGAATCAAGGCGAAGTATTGTAATCGGAAATAAAAATAATAAAAGAAAAAAATGTGTTCCACATCAAGCTTTTCTAACGTGTAGTGTTTTAAGTATATGAATAATAAGGGGTCTGAAGTTGTGTTGATTTAGTGTAAAAATACTAACTTAATCAGCCTTAGATATTCGATAGTTAGAAAATAGCCTTTTCTTTCAATTTTAGCGTACACATGTAAGTTGTTTCAGCTTACACCTGTTACTTTATTTCAGCGTACACATGTATATTTATTTTATTGGTAAAAGCATAAAAATACACTGTATAAAACCATCTGTGAACAAATTCATCTTAGAAGAAATTAAATAAAATTGCTCTAAAAAATAGCAATTATTTATCATCCAAGAAAATACTTTACGTATTGAAACTGCTAACTAGGCAACAATGTCCCAATGCTGACATTCTTTCTCAATTGAGAGAAAAAAGCCCCTTCTGTGATACGTCTACGCTTAAAGCCAAGCGGTATGAAATGAATAGAAACCGAACGCCTTGGCGCGTTTTGGTAAGTATAATTTTGGCTAGGTAGTAAATTGATGAAAAGTTATCGGATTCTGGGGCTGGCCTTGCTGCTAGCTTCGGTCCCTGTCGTCGGCGCTGAACATGACGATATGGCAATTGAACTTGATCAATATGTCAAAAAGGCGGTTAAGAAGGGCATTCCAGGGGCGTCACTTGCTGTTGTGATTAATGGTGACATCAGGTTGCTTCGCGGCTATGGAGTAACGAAGAAAGGGGGGAAAAAGAAGATTGACTCAGCGACAGTCTTTCCTTTGGCTTCAATTTCGAAGACCTTTGCTTCTGCAGCGGTATCAATTCTAGTCGACCAAAAATCGATAGAGTGGGATACCCATGTAGTCCCTTACTTAGACAATATAGAGTTTAGCGACCCACAACTGGGTAAAGATGTCACGCTACGTCATTTGCTATCCCACACTACGGGTTTGGTGCCACAGGCTTATTCAGACTTGATAGAAGATAATGTTAGGTATACTCGCATCCTTCAGATGCTTGATAGGGTAAAGTTTGTCTGTGATCCGGGCAAATGCTACGGCTACCAAAATGTGGTGTATAACCTGGCTGCGGATATGTTGGCTTTAGCGGTTGGGATGGATTATCCAACATTTGTTCAGGAAAATATCTTCATTCCTTTAGAAATGGACCATGCCTCTTTTGGTATGGAGGGATTTAAAGAGACAGAAAACCGTGTTACGCCACATGTTAAAGTAAAGTCTGGTTTTGCACCGGTAAAACCTGCACCTTACTATTACCGTGTGCCAGCAGCGGCTGGTGTCAATGCAAGTGCTCAGGATTTGTCTAAGTGGATGTTGGCACAGTTTGGCCATAACCCATCGGTGTTACAGCCACCACTACTAGAAATTATGCACAAGCCGCATATTCGCGCTAACCAATATCGATATAGGGCGAAGCTTAGCAATGTATACTATGGCTTAGGATGGCGTACCTTTGACTACAAAGGCATCTCAGGGTTTGTACATCATGGTGGATGGGTCAAAGGGATCAGAACCGAGATGCTGTTTAACCGCCATACACAAACCGGTATGGTGTTTTTAACCAACTGCGAGACAGAGGTGGCAAGAGAGATTGTACTTCATTTCCTCAAGCTGTATCGTCAGCGGTATGAGGTAAAAGACATCGATGCGTAGGCAACTTTTATCGAGAACAAACCATTAATGAGGATTAAAAATGGGCAAAAAGAGAAAGAACTCATCCCAAACTGTGGATGTAGTAGATCAAAGCCAAACCAATGTAGTTGAAACTGACTTTGGCAGAGGGCTGATTAAAGACAACGCGCTCAAAGCGGTTGTTACTAGTCAATTATTCAAAACACGTGTTGTGAAGGCGAAAAAGGGAAAAGGTAGCTTCCAGCGCAAGAACAAACATTCAGGACGAGAGTCCTATTCAATGGCGGCTTAAAGAACCATCATTGCATAGTACTTTCTTCCTAAATCAAACACTGTTGGAACTCCGCTATTAACCCGCTACCGCTGGTGGAGGCAATTGTTCAACAAGTTTTGCCCCCACAGGGTTAGAGTGGTGCTTCAGTGTATGTCAACACAAACACTCTCGACTCTGAGCCATTTCTCCCTTTTCAATTCTTTCCATTCAAAAATGTGCTTCATATCACGTCATGTATGACTAGCCGTCATTGCTGTCGAGTTTTGCTCCAACCTATTCATAAATTGACACCCAAATTCTCACATTTAACCAATTTTGGGGTTGTTTAATTTATGTTCAGCTTGCATTATGACCAACCCTGTAACGCAGGGTGCATGATCAATAAACTTCTTTTATTTTAGTGTTTTATATTTGGTCATGACAAAAAAGTGACAGTTTGATGCTGGCTAGGTCATTGAGTTATCAGCTGTTTGAATGCAAACACCCTATTGGGCTAGGACTTTTTTGTTGTAGTCACAATAGGCTTGAATCAAAAAAACAGAATAGATAGATGAAAAAGCAAATTACAATCAAGACAAATATCAAACGCCGCACAAAAAAAATTCTAGGCGTAAGTGGCGGAGCAGTTTTAAGCGGACTCCTTTTTGCTGGTAGCGTACAATCAGCTGAAAAGTGGGAAGAAGTTGAAAATGTTCATAATGGACGGGCACCCTTATGTCATCATGTAGAGTCAGGCGCTCTTAGGTTCTGTTCGGATATCTCACAGGAGCAAGAAGAGCCATAGACAAACCGGGTGATCATCTGCTCAGTTGAATCTGAATATCACTTGGTGGATATGCTGATTAGAGGGAGTACGCAAGTGCTCCTTTTTGTTTTTCTGCTTGCAATTTATCTTGGCCTGCATAATCCAACCCTCAAGACTCTGATATCCATCAACGAAGCTAAACTATAGTAGGGTGAAGTAAGCTTCGTAGAGATTATGAAAAAACTGATAATTGGTTTGGTTGTTCTATTCGCTGTTGTCATTACCGCTCTCCAGTTCGATAACCAAAACGAGATTGTCGAAAGGCAGGTAAAGGGGCTTGCTCCAGAGCAACCTAACTATCTACTTGAAGTAGAAGGACATATTAGCCACAGTCCGCGTCCTGAAGAAACCTACGAATTTCCCATACGGGTAGGGGAAATCGGCCCTGTCAATTCACTCTATTCTGGCCCGAACCAGTACCCTTTCTTTTGTATGACGCTCGATTCAGGTCTTGGACAACCGGTTGTTGATAACCAAGACGGATACGGTGTCCCCATCTATGAAACATTTAATGGCAAGAA
Organism: Photobacterium rosenbergii; assembly: GCF_003026455.1. Taxonomy (GTDB): domain Bacteria; phylum Pseudomonadota; class Gammaproteobacteria; order Enterobacterales; family Vibrionaceae; genus Photobacterium; species Photobacterium rosenbergii. The sequence continues at coordinate 807,790 of NZ_PYMB01000001.1, read as the reverse complement.
ACTCATTGGGTATTCAAAGGATTGCGCGATAAAAACTCAGCTATCTTACGTTGTTGTTGACCAAGATAATTTGGTCACTCCAAGAAGCGAGCTAGAGCTAAAGGATAACCGTCCCGGTGATGATGAGCTCCTCATACGAATTGAAAAAGGGACCATCAATCGATACATATATACCATTGCCATGCCTATTGAGATCGATGAGCTTGGGTCTCAGGATAGTGCAAAAGCATGGAACAAGCGGCTTATCTACCGTTTCGAGGGAGGATCGGGTTTAGGGTTCCGCCAAGGAAAAATGAAGCTGCATCGCCTTATCAAAAAAGAGTTGTCACAGATAAGGAAAGGTTACGCTGTTGTCGCTTCTAGCGGAAATAAAACCAGCTACGGCTACAATATGCTACTAGCTGAAGACACTGCTCGCCGAGTAAAAAAACAGTTTGTCAGTTTGTTTGGTGAGCCTTTGTATACCATAGGTATCGGAGGATCAGGCGGTGGGCTTGCCCAATATCTGATTGCCCAAAATAGTGAAGGCATTTTAGATGGGTTGCTTCCACTTTATTCATACCCCGACATGGTTAGTGTCTCTATTTACGCCTTGGACTGTGACTTACTTAATACCTACTTTAGTTTTCGAGCCGGTGACAGGGAGAGGTGGCAAGATTGGCAATCCCGTCAGTACATAGAAGGTTTGAGGGCTATCAATGAAGCAGAGCAGCGGTTTGGCTGGCTGCAGCCACTCAACCAACTCGTTCGTTTTAAGATGCCTGAATTCCCGCAAGGAAATAGCGAGTGTATTAATGGCTACTTTGGCCTGAGCAGTTACCTGAATAACCCAAGGCAGGGCTTTTTAAAGCCTTATTATCACGAATCTGTAGTCGAAGAGGTCAATTGGAATTATTGGCAGGATCTGGTCCATGTCTATGGCAAGGATGAACACGGTTTTGCGCAATCAACTTGGGATAACGAGGGTGTACAGTATGGGCTTAAAGCGTTACGTGAAAAGATGATTACCTTAGATGAATTTATCGAGATCAATCAGAAGATAGGTGCCTGGAAGCCTTTTAATGATATGGAGTCGGAGAAAAAGCTCAGCCTCAGCGCAAGTATTCCTCCACTTTGGCTGTCACTTTGGGGGGAGCACAATGTGACAGAAGACAAAAGAAAGCCTGCCAAGAGACGTTCGGCTCCACTATCTGCTATCGAAAGAGCTTACACATATGGTCAGGTGTTTATCGGCAATGTTAGCTTGCCCATCATTGATATCCGTCACCACCTCGAAGATGACCTGAATATGCACCATACATCGGCTTCTTTTTCTACTCGCTTAAGGATACTTGAAGCGATGAATCATGCCGATAATCATGTTATATGGATCTCCCATAAGCAATTTAATCCGGTAGAGCAAGCATACTCCCTCATGGATGAATGGTTAATGGCGATGAGAAGCATGCCTGCAACGATGAGCTATGAACAAAAGGTAAAAGTAACGAAGCCCCAGTTGGCAGTGGATACCTGTTTTGATGGTGAAGGAAACATCCATGCGTCAGGATTGGGGGTATTTGATGGCCAGTGGAATGGCAAAGCCAATGGACAATGTACCCAAGTCTACCCAATCTACAGCAACAGTCGAATTCAAGCCGGTGCGCCTTGGAAAGGGAGTATTTTTAAATGCCATAGAGTTGCAGTAGAGGAGGCAATTGAAAAAGGGTTTTACGGAGACGTAGATGTATCTGGTAGTGTTGATTTACTAAAGAAAACTTTTCCTGATGGTGTGTGTGATTATAGCCTAGGTGATAAAGGGCGACCTAGTAACATAATGTTGATGAATAAATCGCGCTCACTGAATTAATTACTCAAATTTAAACTGTTGTTTATTTTATATGTTAATTAACCCCCCCTCTTGTTGATAGTTAAATTATCGTGTCATTTATAAGATTTCTTCTTTCGTTATTTATATTTCACTATTTATTATGTGGGATTTTAATGCTCTTTTATAAAATAACTCATTAAATTTTGCATGGTTATTGTTAAATTTTTTACTAGTCTAACTTTTAAGAAAGTTCAAAATTAAAAAATAATTTTTCGGCTCAAGATCAGGTTTTAAAAACAAATCAAAATTCCATGCACATTTTTCTCCTTCGACTGCTAATTATTTGATTAGCGGTAGCGTCACGGTGTGGGAGTAAGTGGCCAATGAAGGCTTTTTTTGAAGTACATTTAAGGTTAGTCATCACGGTATGGGTGATTTTACTCTCTGTGCTTGGTCTATTGTATTTGATGAATTACATGAAATTTGACAATCTGATGTCTCAGGTTGTTTCCTCAAAGCTTCAAGTTATCTCTACTTCATTGGAATCCTCAATCCAACGTACAGAACGTTTGGGTATTCCACTTCACTCTGCTCACAACCTCCAAACAAGTTTTAACAAAGCCAGCACAAGGGAAGAAAACGTTAAGGCTGTGAAATTAATCGATGCAAAAGGGGATATCGTTTTACAAGCCAACACAGGGGACGTTGTAAGCCTTCCACAAGATGTTGTACGCAGGGCGTTGAACTCAAACGAAGCTTATTGGTTATTGAGCACAGAAGACACGCTATTTAGCGGTCTACAGGTTAAAAATAGTTTTGACCAGCTAATGGGCAGCATCGTTATCGAGTACGACAAGAGCGCAATGTATGGGGTATATGCGGCGGTTCAATTGCATCTGCTTGAAGTTACTGTGGTGCTGTTTTTGATATCAGCCCTGATTGTTCTGTTTGCCGTTAGATACGGACTTAGTGATGTCACCAATGTTATCAAGTTAATACATGGCTACTCGACCCATGGAGTGTCTACTAATTATCCGCAAAAGACATCAAAACTACCGTCTGGAGAAATGACCCAGAAGTTTGCCGAGCAAATTATTCAAAGTGAAAAAATGAAGACTCATGTCTCTGATGAAATTGATAAAATTAAGTCTGTGTCAGGAACGGAAAAACAAATTAAACGCGCCGATTCTTTAGAGGTTAGCCAATGAGCCAAGTAAAAAGCTTGGCAAGCTTCATAAATAGCCGACTAATTCTAATTACGGTATTAACTGCTTTGTTTGCCTCTATATTGAGCGCATTCTATACCTTGGCAGAGTTCAATTTTGCTATAAAGCCAGAGTTGCTGAAAAAAGCCAATGTTGTCGCTCAACTTGTTCATGACGATGTAGAACTGGCGACAGATGCTGGCGTACCATTGGACCAGATTCGGGGAATGGACGCTTACCTGGCTGATTCTTTATCTAAATATCCAGAACTTAATTTTATTGGGATAAGCGAGGGTAAAGATAACCAACTGGGTCAAGTATTATATCAGGCGGGAACATTAACTTATGTCGACATAGAGCGTACCCAGCAGTTTGAATCGACTTCTACACAATATTTAAACTCGTCAATTACTGAACGAGTGTCCATTGCTATTAAAGAGCTTCCATCGCTATTCTCGATGCCCTTTACAGACTCCTCAGTCAAAAGTGATGTGTTCCGTTTGGCGATAAATGACCATCAGGGACAGATCGGAAGTGTGGTTGTTGGCCTAGATGCGACATATATACAGTCCCAGTTGCTCGATATTTTCTTTGATATTGCCATTGTGCTTATTGCTGTTCTTCTAGTTTGTTTTGAAGTCGTCATGGTTGTGGTGATGGTCTACATTTCAGGTCCGCTTGAAGAGTCCGAATCAATATTGAAGCGCCAGATAAAAGGTGACTTCTCGGTCAATGACCAGACGTCTGAGCGAGGTGCCATTGGTACTTTCTCCAATAAACTGAACCATGACTCAAGGCAGCTTCAAACGAAATTTACATCATTGTTCAACTATTTATCGAAACAAAAAACTACCAGTAGCAATAGTCAAGATGCCGACAGCCTAAAGCAGCACCTGAAGCGAATTTCCGAGAAGTTTAACTTGCAGCGTAAGCTACAGGTTCGCAAAGGCGATATTGTCGATGCCCGCATTCCACTGTTTGTCTTCTCGTTTGGTGAAGAGCTGCAAAAATCCTTTATGCCTTTGTATGTGGCTGAATACTACGAACCCAATTCGTGGATTAGCCAAGGGGTCATGCTAGGTCTGCCTATTTCGGTTTTCATGTTCGTGATTGCCGCCTTCACGCCGTTTGCCGCCAAACTCGTCGACCGATTTGGTCAAAAAAGATTGTTCCTATTTGGACTTATCCCGGCCATTGCAGGTTATTTAGGGTGCGCTTTTGCAACCAACAGTATGGATATCGTAATTTCCCGAGGCGTAACAGCGCTGGGGTATGCGGTGATAACCATCAGTTGCCAGAGCTACATTGCCGCCGTAGTAACGTCGGAAAATCGCGCCAAGGGGATGGCAATATTTGTCGGAGTGCTGATGACGGCCACCATGTGCGGAACCGCATTGGGTGGGATCATCGCCGATCGCGTTGGCTACCAGCCAGTGTTCTTGCTATCTGCTGTCTTGGCTGCCTTTGCAGGTATGCTGGCTTGGCGGATGTTTTCGGCAGAAATTGAAACGACAAACCGCAGTGTCACCAAGAAAAAAGGCGGTTTATTACTGCTGGCTAAAAATATCCGCTTTGTCGCTGTTGTTCTGTGTTGCGCGATCCCAGCCAAAATTGTCCTGACGGGTTTCCTCTACTTCCTGGTTCCATTGTATTTGGTGTCTTTGGATGCCTCGCAATCAGAAATTGGCCGGATCATGATGATCTACTCGTTGGTCATCATCCCGCTTAGCCCAATTGCATCCGGTATTGCTGATAAAACCCAAAAGACCCGTGAACTTATCGTGTTAGGTACGGTGCTGTCAGGTGTAATCCTTCTTTCGCTTTACGGTGAAGCGTCGCTGTTCAAGATTTTGCTCGCCGTCACCTTGATGGGGGTTGCCCACTCGATACTCAAAGCACCGCTTATCGCCTGTGCATTGGAAGCATCTGAGGCAACACCGGAAGTAGGACGAACTGAGGTATTGGGCATCCTGCGTACAGCTGAGCGTGTCGGTAGCGTATTCGGTCCGATTATCGTTGCTTCGCTGTTGGCGTTTGGAAATTACGGTTTCGCGATGGCAGTTGTCGGGGCAGGGATTATTGTTAGTGGTCTGTTGATGCTGTTCTTCTTGAAAGCGCCTTCCTCTCAAGCCAGCCAGGAGGCAAAGGTATGAACCGATGTGTTTTAGCGATATCGATGTCTTTGTCTTTAATGTCTGGCGATGCGTTTGCTGACCAATACCAGTCCGTGACTTTAGATGCTCAATCTACTGAAACTAAGACTGTATTTATGGCGGTATGGCGTGGTTGCGAAGAGGCTTGTCAGGGGTTTAAAGATTACCTCGCAAACAACGATTACCCGGCAGAAGTTATTGTCATGAATGCAAACCGTGACCGCTCAAAGCTCGAAGCCATTTTAAACGAGGCAAAAGAGATGCAGCCTGATTTGGTTGTCACTTGGGGCACTAGTGTTAGCAAGGCATTGCTAGGCACACGTAATGAATACGGTGAAGAGACCAAACTTGGTGATATTCCGGCCTTGTTCATGATAGTGGCCGATCCGTTAGGTGCCGATATTGTCGAGCAACATGACAAAACCGGAAGACCTATGCTGGCGGGAATCCGAAACAGGATCAGCGAAGATGTCCAAATACGTGCGATGCGTGAGTATTTTCCGGTTGATAAAGTCGGGGTGGTCTATTCCGATGCGGAACTTAATTCAAACCTCAATACCCAGAAACTCAAGCAACTTGCAGCGGAAATGGATTTCGAAGTCGTAGAGTCTTTGTATCTCCTTGATGAAGAGGGAAAACCATTACCTGATCAGTTCGATGCACGGATGCAGCAGCTTGTAAACGAGGGTGTCGATGTCGTGTACGTTGGCTCTAGTTCTTACAACCTTGCCAATACCGATGCTTTTACCCAGTCGGCCATCGAACATGGTTTACCTGTTGCCAGTGCTTACGATTCAATGGTGACCAAGTCCTCAGCTTTGATTTCGGTGTCGAACAAATATTACCGGGTTGGTCAGCTTGCTGCTAACCAAGCGGTAAAGATTCTATTTGACGGAGCGGTTCCGGGCGAGATGCCGATTGCAGAGCTCAGTCATTTCTCGATTTCAATCAATATGGCCGTTGCGAGGGAAATGGCATTGTATCCACCGATTCAGCTGCTCCGCTTCGCTAACCTGGTTAATGCTACTCCCGTTATCTCTCGGACAGACAGTGAAGGCAATGGTCGAATCATGGATGGGGAGGCCAAGTAATGAATGAATTACTCGATACACAAGGGAGTTTCTTGGTCGTAAAAGATGCCAGCAATAAAGAGTTTGTTGGCTCAGGGTTGGTCGTTAAAGAAACCTTGAGCGGTGATTACCAATACTCGGTTGATGTGCTCTTAAGCACCTCAGATCCAGCTGCTTGGATTGGCGAGGAAGTCAGTTGCAATGTGTTTGATGTCCTTGGTGATAGCCGTAGTGCTGCCAGGGAATTCAAAGGTGTTGTGGTAAAAGCCCAGGCCCAATCACAGCGGATTGATTCCTCATTTTACAGTATTAAGTTGACGGTAAAGCCATGGCTGTTCTTGCTTAACTACTCACGTAACTGTCGGGTATTTCAGGAAGCAACAACCCAATCGATCGTCACCTCCATCTTCGACGAACTAGGTTTCAAAGGCAGTTACAGCGTCAAGAGTATGCCTTCGACCAAGCGGGAATATTGTGTTCAGTTCAATGAATCTGATTTTGAGTTTATTACCCGTTTGCTGGCGGAAGAGGGCGTGCACTATTACTTCGGCAAAGACAGCAACTCGGGAACGCTTTATTTACAGCAGGCAGATAAGTCATTTGCAAAAACCGATGCGGTCAAGCTTGATTATGCCTCTGCGCCAACAGGGGATAACGACATTCTCGACACCTGGCAGCGTGAACATGCTTTTTTGAGTGCTTCGCTCGAAATAGCTGGTTATGACTACAACCAATCCAAATTGATCACTAGCAAGGCCAAGAAAAGCAAATACACAGTATCAAGCAATACCAAGCTGACTGATTACCGCTACCCAACAGCAAGCCCTGCTGGAACCTTCAGTGATTTGGCTTCTGTAGGGGACATACAGCGCTCACAGCAAGATTCCAGTTACCACTGTGTCCAGGCGACTTCACCGTCAGTTGATATCTGTGTCGGGCATTTTATGACGCTGGCTTCCCACAGCCAGAGCTCTGAAGAAGGCAATTACCTTGTCTCTTGCCTTGATTATGAATTTGGTGCCGATGGGGCAAACAGTTTTTGCTGTAAAACAAGCTTTAGTTGTATTCCTGAAGACCAATTGTTCTTTCCGCAACAGAAAGAAAAGCCAACCTTGTTTGGTCTGCAGTCAGCAGTTGTCGCGGGTAGCAAGCAGGGCGAACCAGCGAGCGATGCGCTGGGCAGAGTCAGGATCAAATTTCATTGGGACGCAGAGACCGGTGATAAAACCAGTTGTTGGGTGCGTGTAGCCCAAGGGATGGCGGGCAGCAGTTATGGCATGCAATTTCTGCCAAGGGCTGGGCAAGAAGTGCTGGTGAGTTTCATCAACGGTGATCCGGACCAGCCGGTTGTGGTTTCTAGCGTCTACAACAGCAGTAACAAGCCACCATACCCAACGGCGAATACAACCCAAAGTGGTGTTAAAACCAAACTGGCCGGTGAAACCAACGAACTACGGTTCGATGACAAGAAAGACAACGAGGCTTTCTATCTACATGCTGCTAAGGACTTTACCAGTGAGGTGGTTAACGACCATCAGGAAACGGTGGGCGGAGAGATGAAGCTAGCGGTAACCAAGAATATTGCCCAAAGTGTCGAGAAAGCTTTCACCCTGACCGCCAAAGAAGATATTTCGCTTACGACAAACAAGTCTTATGCGCTCAAAGCTGATGATGCGATTACAGCTCAGGGCAAATCGATCACCATAACGGGCTCAGATACCTTAACGCTGAAGGTTGGCGACAGCAAAATTGTCATGAGCAGCAGCAAGATAGAACTATCAAGCAGCCAGATTGCTATTGCTGGAGATTCCAAAGTCTCTATTGATGGGGGAAGCCTCAGCCAATCCGGGACCTCAGTCAGTATCAAAGCCGATGGTTCGTTCAGCGGCAAAGCGGGGAGTTCGATGTCGCTTCAGGCCAATAGTAGCTTTACTGCCAAGGGCACCAGCAGTGCAACCATTAAAGGGCTTAATGCCACCTTGCAAGGAGATGTGGGTGCCACGGTAAAAGGTACCGCAAAAGCCGAAGTCAGCTCGAGTGGCCAAACCGCCGTCAAGGGCGGGATAGTGATGGTGAACTAGATGAAAAAGATCCCGTATGCCAGCTCAACAGACATCTTAGGCTACATAGCCCTTTCGGAAGAGGCTGAGCTTGTAGTGCAGTGCGATGCGCCGCCGTTAGAAGTGATAACGCAGCTCAATCAGGCTGAATGCTATATCGATTTGGGCCATTTCTTCGCCCATGCGCTGCCTATGAGGGAGGCTATCTGGTGGTGTATACAAGCTATGCGCTTACGTCAGCCAGACTGGAGCCGAGAAGAAGCAAAACTCATTGATGACTGCGAGCGCTGGGTCAGGGAACCCAATGAGGGACAGCGTCGCCGTATCGAAAGCCAGTTGGAAGCAATGAAGGACGATAGTGCGCCTAAATGGCTTGGACAGGCTGTTTTTTGGAGCGGCACCGGCAGTATAGCGCCGGTTGATAATCCCGTCGTGATGCCGGTTGAGTACCTTTATGCCAAAGCGGTCGCTGGTGCGGTGAATACCGCGGCAGTAATACCTGAATGGCCGTCAAAAGAAAAAGGCCACCGGAAATATTACCAAGGGGCTTTTCAGATAGCGCTCGACATTGCCAATGGTGGTGCCGGAACAGTGAAGCAAGGAGGTGATGTATGCCATGCGCTGCTCGACTAACCGACATGCATACCTGCCCGATGCAAACGCCGGGAACGCCACCTATACCGCATGTTGGGGGGCCAATTGTCGGCCCAGGTGCTGCAACGGTACTTATTTGTTTCATGCCTGCGGCCAAAATGGGGGACTCATTGGTGTGTGTCGGTCCGCCAGACAGCATAGCCAAAGGCAGTGCCACTGTTCTTATCAACAATACGCCTGCCGCAAGGATGGGTGATACCACAAGCCATGGGGGTTCCATCGTCGTAGGTGCGCCAACGGTGCAGATTGGTGGTTAATTAGGAACTAAACGCTAGGAGAGAGCGATGCCGACTTACACGCGTGGTGACATTATTTCGCAAACAACTTTTTGGGATACCTACCATAAGCGGGAGCAGATTGAGGAGTTGGTCGAGCAGGCCAAAATAGCTAACAAAGAACTACATAAGTTCATGATGGAATTGACGAAAAATGTCAAATGTGAGGGTGGCAAGCCGATTAAGTATATGCGCGGGCCGTTGAAAACCCGTGAGCGTATTGCCGAGAAATGCGGTATTACCCAATGGGACGATCCTAGTACCGACAGGAAATCAGGGGTGAAGACACCGCTGGAAGTGAAAGACATTGCAAGGGCGACCATCGTTTTCAGCACCATTGCCCAAATGATGGCGTTCCGAAATTACATTTACAAAACGCCTAACTTCCAGGCGATCAAGGACAAGCAATCGCCAGCGGTCAAAGACTTGTGGACCAAAGGGGTTGAAGATGAATACAAAGACGTGAAGTTCTTCTTACAGGTCAACATCGATTTTACTAGCAACGTGACTAACCGTCCGAAAGAGAAACGTACCATTCCACACATTGTCGAATTGCAGCTCAATGTGTCGCAAATGGCACGGGGAAAGAAATACGGCCATGCCTTTTATAACCTTTCGAGACTGGGAAAATTGGATGGGAAATCGGTGTTTGTATGGGATAACCCTGACTGTGTCATTACTGTGCCGGGAGCCAAGAAAGGTAATGTTGGCAATAAGTTACGCACTGCAATAGTGATGTGTCGCAGTATGGCCCAGGGCGATCAGCAAGTGCTTTTGGCGACTAATATTTTGTCAAAAATGTTAACGAGCAAACTTCGTCTGCTGGATAAGCGGGTGACTGATAAAAAAGTGGAATACAACGTGTATGCCAACGGTGATAACCCACTGGTGATCCGCTGCGGGCCTTATAACTCCAAGGTTGCCGCTAATCAAGATTCCGGGCCTGCTCAGGCTTGGGCTATCTCTTACTTATCTAGTTATATCTGGGGCAACTTCACTAAGTTCCAGCGCAAGCCTGGTATTACAGGAACCGCAGCAAACTGGTTTGCTGAACATTAATTAGGGACGTTTTACCAAGGACTTTTGACTACCAATTTTTAATAGGTTTTAGCTGCAAGGAAGTAGGCACTATGTTTGACGATTTGCTCCAGCCGATATCAGACGACCAACCGGGAGGTGAATACCTCAAGGATAACCGCGCTCTTTACCGAGGCTACCGTAATGCTTTTAACGTTGCCCAGTCATCTTTTCGTCAGTTGGTAGAAACCCCTGAAGCTGCCGAAGATATTGAGACGGTTAATGCCAATAGCGATAACTGGACAAATTTGGCCTCGGAATGCCACAGCTGCCTGCAGCAGCACTCGAAAGACGTCGAGATCCTGTCTTGGTACACCGTCTCGCAGTTATTTACAGCTGATCCTTTGGTTAATCTGGCCAGTGCCCTGACAACCTTTGAGCAGGTGATCAATCAATATTGGGACTCGCTGCAACCGATACTGCCTGAAAAGAAGCGCAAAGGGGCGACCGAAGCCGACCAGGACAAAGAAGTTGTAGAGCACAGGGTAAAACCACTTTTGCAGCTAGTAGGAGATACCGCCGAAAGTGGCTTGTTGTATATGCCGCTTCAAATACTGCCTTTGGTCGGAGATGTCGATTACGGCAAGTTTTACGCAGCAGAAAAAGCGGGCAGTCTAGCCGAACTCAAGCAACAAGCCGTGTCGGTGTTTAGCGCTGAAAAAGCAGAAGTCGAGGCGAAGATCATCACCTTGGCAGAAGTGTTAGAGGCATTGGCCGCGCTAGAAAAAGCGATCGGCGAGAAATGCCTTGCTTCAGGAACGACTGGGGTTAGCTTTCGCTTTGTCAAAGAGACGGTTGAGCGCCTGATTAGCGCGATGAAGTATTTGGTGGGTGACCAGTTTGCAGATTGGCCACTTGATATCCAGGCCCAAGATCAGCAGTCCGAGCAGGCTACACAGCCTATTGAACCGGAACAAATGAACAACCCTAACAGTAATCAGCTAGAGGGAGGAAATTCACCAGCAATAAGTCAGGCAGCCGCGAACATTAATATGGTCCACAGTGCTTTCCAAGGCCAGGCTACACAGGGTATGGCCTCGCGAGAGCAGGCGCTGGCTGAGTTACAGAAAATAGCCGATTACTTCCAGCAAACAGAGCCGCATAGCCCTATATACCTGTTGCTAAAGCGGGCAATTCGATGGGGTGGTATGTCACTACCGGAACTGTTGCAGGAATTGGTCGGTGATCAAGAATCAGTGAATTTAAGGATCCAACAGCTGGCAGGGCTGGAAAGTGCTGAGCATCAGGCAGCCTTTAATCCTGCACATTCGCCTTCGGGAACACCAGCTAGTGTTCAGGTGAGTGAGTCTCAAGCGTCATCCGCAGTATCGATGCCCCTTGATGAACCAACGCAAGGTTCGGTCTCAGCAAGCCAAAGCTCAGAGGGTAGCGGTTTGTCACAGATCGAATGGTAATCACATCTTTCATTTTGAAATGCATATCCATTGTAAATAAAGAGGGATAAATAATGGCTTCTATTTTTATGCGAATCGACGGACTGAACTCTATCAAAGGTGCCGCAACTGTTGGGGATATTGGTGGTAAAAAAGGCTTTTTCGCCCTGGATACCATGACCTGGGGTGCCAACCGTGGCGTGAATGTTGATGTCGGTAACGCAAACAACGCCGATAAAGGGATGGTTTCCCTTGATGCTATCCACATCTCGCGTATTTCCGATGGGGCATCGCCGCATCTCACCACCTTCCTTTTTGCGCCAGGCCCAGAAGGGAAAACGGTAGAAATTCTGCTGACCAAACCATCTCGTGATGGTGCGGGCGCAGACCCATATTTAGTTATCACGTTGGAGAAAGCACGTATCGCTGATTACAACATCAGCGGCTCCGACGGCAATTTACCTGCTGAAACGTTCAGTTTGACCTATACCACGCTCACCAAGGTGTACTACCAGGAAGGTGACGGCGGCAAGATTGAAAAAGGCGATACCGTCAAATTCGATTGCACCACCGGCAAGTTAGAGTCGAAAGCTAGCTAACTCTAGAGATAAAGGAGATACAACGTGGCCTTAAATTCACAGCACAAGCGTGTAAGTAAAAACCGGGTAAGTATTACCTATGATGTCGAGACCAATGGTGCCGTTGAAACCAAGGAATTGCCATTTGTGGTGGGTGTAATTGGGGATTTCTCTGCCCACAAGGATGATCGCGAGGAACTGGAAGATCGCACTTTCTATCAGATTGATAAAGACAACTTCGATACCGTGCTAAAGCGTGTCGGCCCTGAGCTTAAGCTAAAGGTCGACAACACCTTAGCCAATGATGACAGCCAGTTCGAAGCAGCCCTGTCTTTCAATTCAATGAAAGACTTCGAACCAGATTCGCTTATCGAGCAGGTTGAACCGCTTCGAAAATTGGCTGAAACGCGGCAGCAGCTCAAAACCTTGCTATCGAAAGCCGACCGCTCTCGTGATTTGGAAAAGCTACTGAAGGAAGTACTGCAGAGCGCAGATCAGATCAATGCTCTGTCTAGCGAACTGGGAATTGAGAAAAAAGGGGATGAGTCATGAGTGCAGAGTTAGAAGCACAAGCGGCAACGGCCACGGAAGAAAGTTCGTTGAGCTTATTGGATAGGGCGATAACCGCGACAACCCAAACACCTGCCGATACCACCAAGGAGCTTTTTTCTGTACTGGCAGAGCAAGCTTTGGACGGAACGGTTACCTGGGATAAGAACCTGACCAAGACCATCGAAAACGCCATTGCAGAGATTGATAAGCAAATGTCGGGTCAACTGTCTGCCATTATGCAGCAAGAGGATTTTCAGCGCTTGGAAGGGTCATGGCGTGGCCTGAATAAACTGGTTCGTGAAAGTGAAACTGGCCAATCATTGAAAATCAAGCTGGTCGACTTTTCGAAAGATGAGTTGCTTGAGCAGTTCGAGGATGCACCAGCGGTAGACCGCAGCCCGCTGTTTGATGCCCTGTACCAGAAAGAATTCGGTACTGCAGGCGGTGAACCCTATGGAGCACTGATTGGTGACTATAGTTTCAGCCATAAAGACGAAGATATTGCGTTGCTTCGGTATATGGGTGAAACCGCAGCTGCCAGCCATGCGCCATTTGTTGCAGCGGCCAACCCACAAATGTTTGAACTCGATAGCTTCGAGACATTCAACGAGGGTAAGCCGGTTGCACCGGGCTTCGACTCGCCTGCTTACGCATCATGGAATGCGTTCCGTGAAAGTGATGACGCTCGCTATGTAGTGTTGACTTTGCCACAGACTCTGGCGCGTTTGCCTTATGGTCAGAAAGGTCTGTCAACCGATGCTTTTTCCTATGAAGAGTTAGCGACAGATACCGACGGAAACCCTAAACCTAGCGATAATTCACAGTTGGTATGGTCGAATGCTGCCTATGAACTCGGTCTGAAAATGACCCAGGCCCATACTGCATTTGGCTGGTGTACTGCTATCCGTGGCTTGGACAACGGTGGTAAGGTAGAGAACCTGCCGAACCTGACCTACAAGTCTGTTGCCGGTGATCTGCAGCAGCAGTGCCCGATAGAAGTCAACTTAACGGATGAGCGTGAGAAAGAGCTGAGCGATCTCGGGATGTTGCCTCTGGTCCATTATAAAAATGCCAACTACGGCGTGTTTATCGGTAGCCAGACGACACAGAAACCGAAGACCTATGCTGACCCAGATGCCACCAGTAATGCGGCGATCTCGGCGCGTCTTTCCTACATCATGGCCAGTAGTCGAATTGCCCATTATCTGAAAGTGATGGGACGAGACATGCTGGGCTCCAACCTAGAAGCCAGTGACATCCAGAAACAGCTACAAACTTGGATTGATCAATATACCAACTCAGGGGCAGTGGGCAATGCGGAGCGTTCTAAAACCCCGCTGTGTGAATCACAGATCCAAGTGGTTGAGCAACCGGGCCGTCCAGGTTCGTACTCGGCAGTGGCCCATTTGCGACCTTGGTTGCAGATGGAAGAGCTGACGACATCAGTTCGTATGGTCGCGAAAATACCGGGTTAACCGCCCAGGGTTGCAATAACAAGGAACTAAAGGTTGGTATCAGGATGATAAGTGCAGACCTACAGCAAAAGCTAAATCAGTTAGACAGCAGCGACAAAGCGTTTCTACATGATGCTTTGGTGCTGTTGGCTCAAGCTGACAAAGGTATGCTTAGCAGCCAACAGGCTTTCAGAACAGCGGTAAATCGTCTTATCGCCGAAATAGATCGCTTGGTGTCTGCGCAAGTGTCTGCACTTATTCACCATCCTGAATTTACCCAGCTTGAAGCTTCATGGCGGGGGGTGGAGACCTTGGTTTCACTCCCTGTTAACTACCAAAAGATAAAGGTCAAAATTTTAGATCTTGCTTGGGACGAGCTGTCTTATGAGCTCAACACCGCAGTCTCACTCAAGCGTACCCGATTATATAATCTCATCGGTAACCAAGAGCTCAATACCTCTGGCGGTCAGCCATATGGCCTGGTGGTAGTTGATCATCAAATATCAATGGATTTCGACAGTGATTATGATGATATCTATACCCTGGAACTATTGGCCAAAATGGGGGATCACTGTCTGTGCCCCTTCGTAGCTTCACCTTCTGAGCATTTTTTTGGTGAATCAGGCGCGGATTGGTTGTCGGATACTCATCGCATTCAAAAGATAATAGACGGCCCTGAATTTATTTCGTGGCAACGGTTACGAAGCCTCTCTACTTCGCGTTTTATCGGCCTCACTCTCCCCAGCATTCGTCTGCGTGAGGCTTACGGACAAACTATCAGCAAAAAAGTGGTCTTTTCTGACGCTCAGTTGGCTGGTAGTGAAGATATGCCGCGAGGGTTGTGGGGGAATGCGGCTTTTTTGTTTGCCTCTGTTGCGATGAGGGAGTTCAACCGAATCAACTGGTTTGGTTTCATGAAGTCCCGTTGGCAGGATAAATATCATGGCGCTCTGGTCAACCTTCCGCCTAGCAGCATAGGTGCGATTTCTGTTCAGAACCCGAAGCCTAGCGTCAGGTTCATCACGGAAATGGGTAGCTTCTATGCGGAAAACGGCTTTATTCCGTTGTGCCAAAGCCTGACGACAGACAAGTTCTACTTCAGGGGTAATGGTTCAATCTGGGATCATGGCGATGATGATGCCGAAGCCGTGATGGGACAGATCCAGACCACCTTGATGATCTGCCGTATTGCCCATTACCTCAAGGTACAAATCAGGGGGATGATGGGGAACTTCCAAACTGCCAAAGAGTGCGAAAACTTCCTCAATAGCTGGCTTGATAACTATGCCAGTAATCTAACCGAAGCCGATGAAATTACCCTTGCAAAATATCCGCTTAGCAAAGGCAGGGTGACTGTCAGGGAGGTTGAAGGGCAGCATGGTAGATACACCTGTGATGTGCTGGTTCAGCCGCAATACCAATTCGATAACGCGTGTGGAGAGGTATTGATTTCCACCGACCTTGGTGGTGAAGCTCGTCCTGCTTCACCTTTATCATCATCGCAAGGGGCTGTTGCCGGAGGTGTCGCATGAGTTTTTGGGGCACATTCATCGCAAAACAAAATGGTAATGAAGATGACCTGCTGGAATCGATTCGCTACCAGTTAACGGTATTGCTGAATTCGGAAGCGCCGATGCGGGTGCTTCCTAAGCAATACAAAGAAGTACAGCTATCCAATTTTAGTTTCGGACTTGATGCTGCCTACAGTGTCAGTAGCCAAGTTAATAAAGAGCAATTTTCGCGTTCCCTCGAAAAATGGGTGCGTGCATTTGAACCCCGTCTGTCAGAAGTCAGTGTCTTCGTAAAGGAAAGCGACCCGAGCAAAAACATCATGAAGTTTTCGCTGATGGCGAAAGTCGATGTGCAAAATGGCGAGCACGTTTTCCTTTTCGATTCGAGTATTAGCCTCTCAAGTCAGTCGGCAAAAATGGAGGGGCAAGAAGTTGTCTGATCAATTACTCAGTTACTACGAACGGGAGCTGGCTTACATACGCCAGTCTCTGGAGGGCTTTGGCCAGCAGTTTCCCGAGCATGCCAGTTCGATGCGGTTAAACCAGAGTGGCCAGGAAGACCCGAATATCAGCCGCTTGATAGATGCCGTGGCATTGCTGACGGCAAAGACAGAAAAGCGTATTGATGAACAATTTCCCGAAGTTCTGCAAGACCTGTTTAACGTGCTGTATCCCGGATATTTGCAAACTGTTCCGAGCTATGCGCCGTTTAAGCTTGAATTATCCGGCGAGGCAGGAGCAGAGCCATTGTCATTAGCCAAGGGTTCGGAGTTGTCAGTTCAGATAAACCAGAGCGAGTGCCTTTTTACCCTTGTCGATGAACTGGTGGTTGCCCCTTATGATATTGCGCAAATAGAAGCCAGTTCGGCCCCCTTTAACTTCCCGACGCCGAAAGCGATTCGCCGTGCCGATGCCGTTATACAGCTAACGCTGAAAAGTGATGATCCATCGATTTTGTTTTCCCAAATGGCGCTCGGCCATTTCGATTTTTATGTCAGGGGGTTTGAAAATAGCTCCCGTGGCTTGATTGATTTGTTGTTGCTCAATACCGAAGCCGTGTCGCTATTGGACGAAACCGGTTGCCAATTAGAAATTGATGTTGGCAGGCTTCGCTCACGGGTCGCTGATCCAGATTTCAATTGGTTGCCGCAATACGGCAACCATCTCGCAGGTTTCGATCAGCTTCGTGATTACTTTGCCTTTCCCGATAAAGCGGCTTATTTGAGAATTGATGATCTCGGTAAGGAGCTGATGCAGTTTTCAACCAATACTCTGACGCTAAATTTCTTTGTCCAGCAGTTGCCAACCGAGTTCTTGCGTCTGTTCACTAGCCAGGTTTTCGCTTTGAACACCGTGCCTGCCATCAATCTCTACCAACAGCACGGTGAACCCATTCGTTATGACTTTACCAAGCTGGCAATGCCAGTAGTGGCCGATGTTGATAATGACAGCGATTTAACCGTTGTATCTATCGACACCGTTAATGAAGTTCTGCCGACCGGTGATGCCCCATTAATGCCGGTCTATGACGGAGGGTATTGGTTAGCGCAGCAAAGGCCGAAATGGCAGGCCCGACAAAAATGGGATGAGAAAGGACGGCGTCAAACTGAAATATCCATCAGCGATGCTGATATGCGCGATGGCAAAGAAGACGTTGTGTTGTCCTTGCTGCTCAATGTCTGTAATGGCCGTTTACCATGCTTGATCCCCAGCCATACCGAAGCCGACTCGTTGGCAGCGGTAGACCTGCCGGGTTTGATTCGGGTAGTGAAAACACCGACGGCTCCTCAGTACCCCTCCTTGGACAATCATTTGAGTTGGCGATTTATCGCCTTACTCAATGCCAATTTTTCCAGTTTGGTACAAGTCGATGATCCGACCCGAGTTCTACAGGATGTTGTTCGCCTTTGCTGTAACAGTATCCACTGCAGCGTGGCAGATGCGATTAAAAAGGTGACTTACCGCCATATGGTCGCACCTGTCACGATCGGCAGGCAGAGCATCTTTTCCTCGGGCACTGAGGTGATTTTATTGCTAGATAACGAGCTGCTGGATTCTGAATTTGCCGTGGTCGGGGAAGTGCTCAATGCCTTCTTCAAACAGTTCTGTAGTTTTGACCGCTTTATCCAGCTGTCAATAGAACGCTTCGGCACCGACGAGCCGGGCCTAGATTTTGAAAAATGTCACGGGAGCCAGTTATGTCTGTAGCCTCTCGTTTACTATCCCAGCCCCAACAGTTTGATTTCATTCAGGCTGTTCGTATTCTCAATACAATTAGTTCTGCTAAAGGCATGGATTTGGAACTGTCGGCAGATCCCATGCCCAAAGGGGCTCCATCAGATGTCACCGCTATCAAACACAGCCAAGATAAAATTACCTTAAGCCTTGGCTTGGAGGCGTTGTCAGGCTGCAAAGGCGTTATTCCCGATTACCTCTATGCTGAAATGCTCCAAAGCCTGCATCAGGATGACAGGGCATTGCAGTCTTTCCTCGATGTGTTTAACCAACGCTATTTTGAATTGCGAGCAAGCTTGGAGTGCTCGAGAAACCTATTGCTTAGGGATGAAAGGGAAGCCGTACTAGCAGTGCATAGCTCAAGGTTGAGCCAACAAGCAGCGTTAGCCAATCTCTTTTCCTTACCGGATATGAGGGGTAATGCGAGCGAGCAGAGCACCTTGAGATATGGATTATTGCTTGGCAACAAAAGCCGCAGCCTATCAGGCCTGAAGCAGTTGTTATGTAGCTACTTTTCATTGGATGTTTCACCGCGCGTTTTACCTTCGGAGCTGTACCGCATTCGGCCATCCCACCAAACCAAAATTGGCAGCCAGCAAGGTCAAAACCACCTTCTCGGCCAAGGGGTTGTATTAGGCTCGAAGGGGGAGCAAGCATTCAAATCTATCGAAATCTATATCACGCCCCAAACTAAAGCTGAATACAAAAGCTTGTTGAAAAATACCAGGCTGGCACTGGCAATGACACAACTAGTACGGGCCTATCTCAAAGACAACACCGAACCAAAGATCTATCTCTATGTGAAACGGGAATATATCGACCCTCCCGTTCTTTCTATGGGTAAGCAAAGCGTTCGACTCGGGGAAGCCAATTGCCTAGCTCCCGAAAGGAACAGCAGTCATTTTCGCAAAATCTTACTACTGCCGGAGAATAATGTATGACACAGGTAAAACTGGGTAACTTGGTAGGGAAACTCACTCCTCAGTTGAAGGCAACGCTGGAGCAGTCCGCAGCCGCCGCGATGGCACAGACCGTACCCGCAATCGAAGTCGAGCATTGGCTGGTAGAGCTTCTGGCAGCTAAAGATGAGCCGTTGTTAAGTTATTTACAACGCCAGCAAGTTGACCCGAATACATTGAACAATGAGCTTTCAATACGCATTGAGCGCTTGGTCAAAGGCAGTAATGGCCAACCGACAATCAGCCGGGCGTTGAGTGAATTAATGGAAGAGGCGTGGCTACAGGCTTCGGTTAACTTTGGTCACGGTCAGATCACCAGCTTGCATTTACTACTTGTGTTGCAGCAAGCCGATAATTTTGGTGTCAAAAGGTTACCGCTGGAAAGCTTGAAAGATATCTCGCTTGAAGCCTTGTCGGCACAGATTTCCCAACTGAGTGATGCTGTAGTTGGAAGTGCCCAAGGAAGTTCGGTAGCTGGTGCTCAAAATTCCAACTCTGCACCACATAGCCAAGGCGGGGCACAAACTGCCGGTGGCGCATTGGATAAATATACGGTCAATCTAACCCAGCAGGCAAGAGACGGGAAAATAGATCCCATTTCAGGCCGTAACAGCGAAGTGCGCTATGCCATCGATATTCTTTGCCGTAAGCGCCAGAACAACCCGATTCTGGTCGGTGAGCCCGGTGTCGGTAAAACCGCGGTTGTTGAAGGCTTGGCACTGCGCATCGTTAATGGCGATGTGCCTCCAGTGCTTCAGGGCGTGGAGATTTGCTCGTTGGATTTGGGGCTGTTACAGGCAGGTGCCAGTATCAAAGGCGAATTTGAAAATCGCTTAAAAGATGTGATTAATGAAGTTAAAAGCTCCGAAACACCAATTATAGTCTTCATTGATGAAGCACATACCTTAATTGGTGCTGGTGGAGCTGCCGGGCAAAACGATGCCGCCAACCTGCTAAAACCGGCCTTGGCGAGGGGCGAATTCCGCTCAATTGCCGCCACGACTTGGGCTGAATATAAAAAGTATTTCGAGAAAGACCCAGCTTTGACCCGACGTTTCCAAGTAGTGAAGGTCGAAGAGCCCAGCGAAAATGACGCACTGCAAATGCTCCGAGGCGTTGCAGCCTCCCTGCGCAAACATCACGGCGTCTTTATCCGCGAAGATGCGCTTGATGCCGCCGTTTCCCTTTCTGTCAGGTACCTACCAGCAAGACAATTACCCGATAAGGCCATCAGCCTGCTTGATACCGCCTGTGCCCGTATTGCTTTAACCCAAGGGGCGAAACCTGAGCGAATCGAGTATTTGGAGCAACAGCTGCGTTACCTAAATAATGAGCTAGAAGCTTGTGATGTGGAAGATACCGTCTTGGTCGCTTTGGCCGAAGATAGGGAGCCGCTGCGCGATACCTTGGCTGTTAAGCAGGAAGAGCTGAAGGATTTGACCGCGCGGTGGGAGCACGAAAAAGCCTTGGTTAAAGAAATCAGTGAACTTACCGAAGGATTAGAAACTAGCCATGCCAGCGGGGACATCAACGATGCCTCGGTCCAGCAGAGCCAGAATGCGCTCAAAGATAAGCTAACAGAACTTGATAACGTACAAGGCGAGGATCCTATGGTTTTCGCCATGGTCGACAAACAGGTTATTGCCGAGGTGATCTCCGCTTGGACGGGTATCCCGGCCGGTAATATGGTCAAGGAAGAAGTGGCAGAACTGCTGTCACTCGAAGATGCCCTTCACCAAAGAGTGATTGGCCAGCAGGCCGCTATCGGTGAGCTCGCCAAGAGTATCCGTATTTCACGAGCAGGGCTGACAGATAACCGCAAGCCTGTCGGTGTGTTCTTGATGTGTGGCCCAAGTGGTGTCGGTAAAACCGAAACCGCAATGGCGCTGGCCGATAAAGTCTTTGGTGGTGATAACAATCTAACAGTCATCAACATGACCGAATTCAAGGAGGAGCACAAGGTTTCAATGCTACTAGGCTCGCCGGCAGGTTATGTCGGTTATGGTGAAGGAGGGGTGTTAACAGAAGCGATAAGGCGTAACCCTTACACTGTGCTGCTGCTCGATGAAATGGAAAAGGCCCACCCAGGTGTCCATGACCTGTTCTATCAGGTGTTCGACAAAGGGTATATCAAAGACAGTGAAGGCCGGATGATAGATTTTAAACACACAATCATCATCATGACCTCGAATGCTGCTGATCAGGCAATTTGTGATATTTGCGAGCAACATGAAGAGAGGCCGCAAACTGAAGACCTTGTCGAGCAAATCCGCCCGGCATTACAACAATTCTTCAAACCCGCCTTTTTAGGCCGCACCACAATCGTCCCATATTACCCGCTAAACCATGAAGAACTCGGCAAGATCACTGAAATTAGCCTCAATCGTATCGCTAAGAAGGTCAAAGAAAAATATCAGGCGACCTTTGAGTGGGATCAGGCATTCATTGATTTTGTGGTATCGCGAAATACCGATCCGACAACCGGTGGACGTGCCATTGAGCAAATTATTAATCGCTCTCTGATGCCGCGTTTGGCGGTTGAATGTATCCAGCGGTTGAGCGACTGCTTACCAATTGACCAGATTGTCGTTAGTGCAGAGAGTAATTCTGGGCAGTTGGTGCTAAGAATAAATTAGGCCTCGAAAAAAGCTGACAACAGAAAGTGAGGAAGTTGTGCTGAGCCAGGTTGTGAAAGGAAAGCCGTTCCAATTATTGAAAGGGATCACTCTAGTTGGTGTGTGCCTGACCTGTTCTACCGCATGGGCGGTAGATAGGGTCGTGCTGGCAACACAAAACTGGTCACCTTATCAGACCGTGAATAGTGACGGTGATATCGGTGGTGTTGCAGTCGACCGGATCAAGTGTACCTTTCGCAATATGGGTCAACCCTATGAGATCAGGATGATGCGATGGGACAAAGCACAACTGCTGGTGGAGACCGGAAAAGTGCATGGTTTCTTCTCTGGCTCTGCCAACGCCAAGCGAGCTTCGTATGCACAAGCCTCAGACCCGATTGTCTCTGAAAACCTCGCCTGGTTTGTCAGTCCTGCTGTTAGGGAAAACATCAATGACGAAACCGCTAAATACAGCCTGAGATACGGCGTTAAGTACAACACCAACAAGTGGCTATCGCTAAAGCGCGATGGTTACAACGTGATTAAAAAGCCACGCGATGCAGATTCATTATTGCAGATGCTTTGGCAGGGCGAGTTGGATGTCGCCTACGAGTACGAACTGGTATTCGAGGAAGCAATGGATAAAGCAGGTATTCCAAAGGACTACTTCAAGAAGATAAGAACCAGCAAGCAAGATTTGATGGTGCACTTTTCCAAAGGGTTTCTGGCCCAGCAACCATCGTTTTTGAACCGCTTCAATCTTGCCATGGCGCAGTGCCGGTGAACATAACAGGGAAGAAGGCCATGACGATTAGTTTTCAATTGATTGAGACACCAGAAAATGAGCAGGTTACCAGCCGGCAAGTTGCGTTGCCTGCATCGGGGGGGACAATAGGTCGCTCATATGAATGCACCGTTCAGTTGCCGGATTTCAACCGTACGCTTTCCCGGGTCCATGCCGAATTGCGGCCCCACGCGGCAGGGGGATTCGAAATCATAGACCGTAGCACCAACGGATTGTTTATCAACGGTGTACAACTTGGAAAAGGGGCCAACCAGAGGATCTCCGATGGGGATAAAATAAAGCTCGGTGGATATACCTTGTTGGTCAGCGATATTGACGCATTGTTTGATGAGAATGCTGCTACTAACAGTGCTAACCAGCAGTCACGTACACCGTATACATCTAATTCATTTCCGGAAGGTCAGCACCCCTTTAGCGCAGATAGCCTCGCCAGTGATGATTTTCAGCAGTTTGTGATGAACCAACCTGCAGCGACGGCAGAAGCACATACAATCAATCCGAAACAGACGAAGCAAGCGCAGTCGAGTGAGTTTTCGTCTGAGAATATCTTGGACGATGTATTTGGTTGCGATCCCTTTGATGATGAAGATTGGCAGGAGCAGGGTAAACCTGAGCATATCGACGATGTTGTTATGCTCGACGATGACAGTGACCCGATCCTTTCGGGTAGCAAGGCGATTACTATCGCAGAGCATCACCATACGGCGGAATTACAGAACAGTATTGACCGCCTGAACGCCATTATTGCACAGCAAGAGCGTACTTTATCAGCTTCGATAGACAGGGAAAAACTTGTTGTCACCATTGAAGCGACACTGGAGCGCTTTCTTGAAAGTTTCCACCCAGCACACCTAGAAGATGAGTTCGACGACTACATCACCGGATGGGGCAATAAAGAGAAGAAATACTGGGCGTTATACAAAAAACAATTTAACCGTAAACATGCTCGTCGTGAGTATTACCGCTTGTTTTCTTCCATCTTGCTCGAAGAGTTAAGTGAAAAGAGGTGATAGCCATGAGCATACTGTTCAAGCACAAAACCTCCCAAATTTGTAAACCTCAAGTTGGAAGGTTAAAGCTCGCTGGGTATTTGTTTGCTGGCCTAGGGCTTGTGGCCTTAACGGGCGGCTGTAGCTCGAGCGATAACAATGCTGCTTTTGTCCCGGCCATGTCCCTGTCGGTTGAACTGGCTGCGACCGAAGAGCTAAATGTTTTTGATGACGGCCAATCACGCCCCGTTATTGTGCGAATTTACCAGTTAGCCGACGCAGGTAGCTTCCAGAAGTCAGGTTTTATCGCCTTATATGAGTCAGATAAATCAGTCTTGTCCGACTCTCTGGTCGATACAACTGTTATGCCTCCCGTCCTGCCCGGCGAGCAGCGAACCTTCCAGCTCGATTTGCAGCAGCAAGCCAAATTTATCGGGGTATTGGCAGAGTTCTCCAACTATGAATCAGCCAGCCCCAAGGCTTTTACCGCGTTAGTGGAAAGCCCAGAGGAAACCCCGCTTATTATTAGACTCTCCAGTAACAAAGTGGAAGTGTCTCAGCCAGCCGAGGATGCCTGGTGGAAGTTTTAAGGAGTATTACTGTTGAAACGTCAAAATAAAGTTGTATGGAAAGAGGGGATGTTTATTGCCCCACAACATTTTCAGCAGCAAGACCGCCATACTACACAATATATTCAAAAGTACATGTCGCTGACGACGGGCGGCAAGTGCTTTGGTCTCTCTGTGCTGGATATTGAACCCAACTACCTTAAGCTCGGCAAATTCGGCGTGGTGAAAAGCAGCGGTATTTTCCCTGACGGTACATTATTCGACTGTGCCAAGGAGCTACTTCTCGATATACCCGAAGGAACGTTGAACCAGCGCATTTACTTGGCGTTGCCACTGTCTGTAGAGGGCGAAAATGAATATGGCGAACCTGCCGAGCAACGACGGTTTGCGGTTTCCCATTGCAACCTATTCGATGTCAGCGACTCAGGCCAGAGTGCTATTGATGCTGAGCTTGCTGAGCCCAATATCCGCTTGGTGATAGAAGGTGAGGACGTCACCGGCCTTGCTTTGCTGCCTATCGCCAAAGTGCTGGAGAGGCAGGAAAATGGCGAGGTAGTGCTGGACAAGAGCTTTATCCCAGCTTGTCTGCATTTTGGTGCATCCCCGTTACTCAAAGAACGAGTTAAAGAGATCTATATCTTGAGTCAGGTTCGGGCGATGGATGTTGTCCAGCGTATTGGTGCCGGACAGCAAACCAAGAGTGACCTGAGCCTAATGCGAGAGTTTTTGTGGCTTCAAACGCTCAACCGTTGGATGCCTTGGCTTCACCTTAAGTTAGAACAGCCGGAAACCCGGATTGAAGAGTTGTATGAAGGGTTAGTGTCCTTTTCAGCCGAACTCGATAGCTTCACACCGGCAATGGCAGAGCCGCCGACAGATATATCACGAGAGAATCTGCAGGGCTGTTTTTCAAGTCTGTTTTCAGAGCTGCGTGATAAGTTATCCATGGTTCAAAGTGACAATGTCACAGAGTTTGATTGGGATACCGGTTTGTTTGACAAGCGCCGCTTGCTGAGGCTGTCTGTCCCCAATCTTAATCAACTGGATGGGAAGCGGTTTGTACTGTCGGTCCAGTCGCCGTTTGGCACTGCTGAACTTGCCCAGACTTTCCCAAGCTGTTGCACATTGAGTGGCTTGAGCCAGATAGTCGAGTTGGTGCGAAATGGTCAGTCAGGGGTAACAGTCACTGCATTGCCGGTTGCTCCGACAGAATTAAAAGCTCAATCAGATGTGGCGTATTTCGAGATAGATATCGCCCACGATTATTGGCAAATGCTCAAATCGAAAAGGGAGCCGATTGCACTGCATGTCGATAGCCGTATCCCAGAACTCAATATCAAGCTTTATGCGCTGGGGTAGCCGATGGAAGATTTGTTAGATGAAGTGACGGTAACAGTCACTCCAAGCCGAGAACCATCCAAGGCTGGTCATGACCCAATCAATGTGGGTATTCCGCTATCTCATGCCAATGTGCTCAAGAACAAAGCTCGTTATATGTTAGCTATCCAAAATAGCCAGTCATATGATAACCGTCTGCTCAATGCTTGCTCTGATCTGCTTTCTTATGCCGTGACAGTACGAAGGATGCAATGCCCGGATGATCTTTATGTATTCAGGGCAGGCCTCAAACAGGCCATAACTGAACTGAAATACAAGATCGCCAAGTTGGAGTATCCGCCATCGGTAGCCGATAAAACCTGTTTTCTGCTGGCAGCGATGATTGACGAGCAAATCGTCCACTCTGCATGGGGGGAAGGGGCTGGTTGGGAAAACCAGATGCTGGTCAGTGAGCTTTTCGGAATCAAAAATGGCGGCGAGCAATTTTATGTCGTTGCTGAGCGGGCTCTGTTGCAGCCAGTATTGTTGGTGGATCTTCTAGAGTTAATTTTCATTTTGCTCAAAGTGGGCTTTAAAGGCCGTTACCGCGCCGGCGGTCAGGAGCAACTCTCAGTTTTGCAGCAAAGGTTGGAAGAAGCGGTCTTTGCACGACAACGCAGTTACCTGTTTAGCGAGCGTATCCCTGATGTCGCCGTAGAAGAGGGCAAGGTTCAACAGGCTAAACAACCCCAAAAGCCGATTAGGGTATTTCGTTTATTCTTGGGGGTACTAGCAGTATCAGTGTTGTCTTGGGGAGGATTGCAGTATTGGTATGATACCCAAAAGCCGATCAAGGCAAGCGCTTTTAGCCAACTTACAGATTTTACCGACGATTTGTATAAGGTCGAAAGTACCCAAGACAACGAGTATGTGTATGTCAGTACACCGGCTGATATCAACCGCCTGCAAGCTTCAAACCCAGTAAGATCATCATCAGGTTCGCGGGCAAATACAGCGATAAATGACCCTTCCACTGTTTGGGTGGTTCAACTTGCCACATTCAATTCCCGCTCACAGGTCGAGCAATTTCAGCAGCAATATCAAAGGGCGATTCCGGATACCGTTATCGACGAGTGGCGGGGAAAATATCGCCTGCTCAGTGTAGCGAACAACAGAGAGAATGCTGCACAGACACTAACAACCGCCAATCAGCAAGGAATAGCTGATGCATTCATTTATAGCGACAAGCGTAGATAGGTAGAGCCATGGGAAAAAGCAAAGCGATTGTACTATCAGTATTGCTGGCGTTGGTCGTTGGCGGCCTGACATGTTTGGGTTTGTATTTGTTAGGTTGGTATACCTTATCTCCGCTATGGGCCGTGGCGCTTGAGGCGTTTGCGATATTAGTTGAAATGGGACTCGTCGGTTGGGGGATGTATGTCTACTTCCGCAAACCTAGGCCGGTAGTGGATGAAGATGAGCAATTACGCAAAGCACAAATGGCTCATTCGATTAAAAGCCGGTTTGATGTTATATGGAAAAGTCACCCAGGGCTAAATACTGATCCGTACCGGTTACCTTGGTATTTTCACCTCAGCCAAGATATTAATGGCGATACCACTTTCCTGCGCCAAACAGGTTTTGAACCAGTTCATTCTTCTCACTCGTCAATTGATGTATCGGGGGATCTCAATAGCCCTATTTCGTTCTGGGGGGCAGATGACGCCGTATTGGTTTCCATTGATATTAGCCAGCCACAAGATGCAATCAAACAGCATCTGGATGTCCTCTATGGATTGCTGCTTAAAAAGCGGGACCGTCAGGCAATCAATGGGGTGCTCTGTACGCTAGATCTCAAATCATTGGTACAAAGTGACGAACTCGCCAGTAACGA
The DNA here is from genome assembly GCF_003026455.1 of Photobacterium rosenbergii. Classification (GTDB taxonomy): domain Bacteria; phylum Pseudomonadota; class Gammaproteobacteria; order Enterobacterales; family Vibrionaceae; genus Photobacterium; species Photobacterium rosenbergii. Next base: position 780,617 of record NZ_PYMB01000001.1, on the reverse strand, counting down.
ATTAAGCCTCAATGTGCGCAGTTACCTCACTGAAATCAATAACCGGACTGGATTGTCTGTTCCCACATATTGTCTCTTCACCCATCTTGCCGGGGTCAAAGATTGCTGCGAGTTGTTCTCTACTCTCAATGAAGAGGATCGGGAGTTACCTTTAGGTGCTTTGACTGATTTATCTAGGCAGGGTAACTATGACAAAGCTTGGTTCGATGCGACTTTCGATGAGTTGATCAAGCGCTTGTCAGTGACGGTATCCGAATCTCTGAAGCAGCAGCTTAGCGATGAGTATCGTGAATCAACGGTTGCGGGTATTTATCAGCTATCAGCCGTTAAATTCGATATCGAGGACTTCTTGGCTTCGACGTTTAACCAGCATCAATTTGATGATGTGGAACTCAACTTCCGGGGCTACTTCATTTTCAACGCTGGTGGCGAGGCCAATGCTACTGATGTCCTGACTTATTTAAATGCTTCGGAGCTAGGCTTGGAGCATCTCAAAACCTCGCCACAGGGCTTGGAAGCGAACGGGCCTTCGCATAGTTTGTTCAGCAAGCAGCTATTTCGAAAGTACATCTTGAAAGAAGCCAAACTGGTGGGGGTGTTTACCGCCAAAGAGTGGCGTTATCGTTTTACCCGGGTTGCGGCTTTGTGCGGCATTGCTTTGTTGTTTTCAGGGTTTGTGTGGACCTTGAAATCTTATTACGAAAGCCAGCAAGCTATTGATAATAATGCGCTGGCCTTGTTGGAGCGTTATAAATCCAATTTGAAAAGTGATGTCATCATGCCTGATGACCTATCGTCGCCAATATTTAGCCTGTATGAGCTGCGCCAGATTAACCAGCTTTATCAGCAGGAATCTCGACCTTGGTATAGCTTGTCAAATTGGTTACCGGATTCGAGTATCCAACCTTACGTTGAATCCGCCTATTACCAAGAACTCAACCGGGTGTTATTGGTATTGATGCGTGACTATATTCTCAAGGATATGTTTGTCTACAACTCTCTCGATGACAAAGTGAAAACCTTGGAACTGTTGAACTATCACCAATTGCTCTACAACCCGCAGCGACACGATGTCGACTCATTGGTCAATTATTATATCGCCGCACTCAAGGAAGAGGGAGAAGGGGACGTTAACCTGCTGGAGCGTTTTGAGCTGTTGGCGAAAGATGTATTGAACAGTGGTGCCGTGCCGCCCGAATCGAACGAGGAGTTGCTTACACTGGTGCGAGGGTCGCTATCCAAAAACGATATGAGCGAACTGCTATACCAGCATATCTTGCAGCACCCTAACTTTTCACGCCGGGTGGATATCAGGACACAGCTGGCACCGTCCTACGCATCGGTGTTCCAGTTTACCCCGGAATTTAGTGGTTACCTGATCCCATATGTCTTTACCCGCGATGGCTTTGAAGAACTTACCAACGAAACTGGCTTACAACTGGCAAGCGAGGCCACCCAAGCCTACGAAGGGGTGATGGGGAGGATCAGCGGCGAAGCGGAAATGAACCGGATAAACCGCCAGTTGCGAGAGCGTTATACCAATGACTACATCCAATATTGGAAAACGCTGACAGCCAATATCTCCTGGGTATCGGTGGCAACTTGGGGTGAGAGTACCATTCAGCTCGAATTGGCGACGGATCCGCTTTACTCGCCAATGGTGCAGCTGTACCGATTGATTGAGCAGAACACCAATTTGCTGAGTATCTCCCAGCAATTAGCCAAACAAGAGCAGGAGAATGAAGCTCCGCCAACAGCCCTGCGTAGCGATACCATCGAGCGTGTCGCGACTTTGATTGCGGCGCCTTTCACCTCTTTCCATCAGCTTGTAGCTGTTGGGGACTCAGGTCAAAGCCAGTTGGACGTTGCAGTAAAGCAACTCAAGGAAACCCATGATTGGGTACAGCAATCGACACAGGCCAGAACCCGAGGTGAATACTTTATCGAACAATTGAAAAGCGTCGATACCAGCACGCCAATTGCCCAGCAGTTCCAGTTAGCCAATGGCTACAAAGACCCAATATTACCTTCGATGTTGAGAGGCCAGGCGCTGACAATTAACCAATTGGCATTGGAAGAAACTAGGCAGTTTATCAACGCAGACTGGCAGCAGCTTTATTCGGTTTACCATCGCCAGTTTGAAGGCCATTACCCGTTTGACAAGCAGTCAATGTTTGATGCCTCAACCGATGACTTCGAAGACTTTTTCAAAGAAGGCGGGCTGTTCGATGTTTTTGCCGCCAAATACAGCATCTACTTTGATAAAGGCAGTTTCGGTGAAACGGTGATCAAGGGCTTTATTGCCCATCAGGATATGATTATCTCTAATGATTACCGGTTACTGGAGCAGTCGGTCAAACGGCTGCAAAGTGGCATTTTCTCGGATGGAAAGTTAGGTTTTGAGTTCATGCTAAAGGCTCAGAAAATGTCGCCATCGTTAACCGGCTTTTCCATCGAGTCTGGCACCAAACTGTTTGAATACCGCAATGGACCGGTACTTTGGCGCAAGCAGTCATGGCCTATCAGCAACAACATCAGCAATGATATTTCTATCGTAACCACAGATAATCTGGGGGCAGATACCAGGGAGAAACTGAGCGGGGTATGGAGCTGGTTCAGGGTGGCCGACAAAATGCAAAGCAGCAATATGGCCGGTAGCTATGATGTAGCGTGGCATTACTTGGCAGACAGTAGTTATGTCAATCTTGTGGTGATGTCCAATGGCCGCGAGCAGCCATTCTCACCACGGTTCTTTGCCCAGCTTACACTGCCGGAAAGACTATGATAGAAAGCGTCATGTCGTTTTTGGGTCAAAGAGTGGACAAAGGTAATACTGGCCCAACAAGTAAATGCCCTGACGCGCCACCGTTATGGTTGATGGAACAACTCGCTATTGCTGATAGTGGTTGCTGTGAGGTAATCGGCCAGAACTGCTTCAAGTTTGATCAAGACGGGCAAGCTATTAAGGCCACCATCAAGGTGAAATATGGGGAAACGCCAACTCAAGCTTACCTACTGCAACGGGAAGCTGATTGGTTAACCCGGCTATATTCTCTCAACTTCACTCGTTCTGAGTGCATCAAGTTCTATAAAGATGGTCAGCAGAGTTACTTGTTGACCAACTACCTTTCTGGGATTGCAGCTAGTCATTGGCTGCGAGAGCAAATAATTGGCGAAGATGAAACAGTATACCTTAATCAACTAGCAAACTATTTAGAGTCTGCTTTAGACCAACTTGAAGCCATTCACAGCAATGGCTTTGTTCATGGGGACATCAAACCCAGTAATATTGTCTTTGGCCACAACCTTACTGCCGAGCTTATCGACTTTTCCAATATGCGAAGGATAGGGGAACCGTGGCTAGAGCGCGGCTTCAAACAATTCAGCCCCTCCTATTTCAACGCTAATTACTCATCCACCGCAACCATCAAGCAAGACTACTACGCCTACCTAATGTCATTGAAAGTGCTGTTTGAGCCGGGGAAACGAAGTGGGCAGCAGCCTCTGGAAGGCTTCGAAAGTCTTGTAGAAAAATATGCTGAGAGCGGGGTGATATCAGCTGGGTTCAAGAACCGCATTTTGGCGATCTATGACTTGCTGTAACCAATGACTAAGTTGGAGTAGTCAGTGGAAATAAAACCATCAGATAGAGATGAACGGGAGTGAAGGGATCGGGAACCTTGGCCCCGATCCAGAAAAATCTCAATGCTATAACGCGGCAAGGATTGCCTCGGCCGAACTGACCTCGAACTGGCCGCCTTCTTCGACATTCAGTTGTTTGACAACACCATTCTCAACAATCATTGCATAACGCTGTGAGCGTATTCCACCAAATCCCTCAGTGTCTAGTACTAGACCCAGTGATTTGGTAAAGCTCGCATCACCATCTGCCAGCATCATTAGTTCGGAAGCATTTTGCGCCTCGCCCCAGGCCTGCATGACAAAAGCGTCATTCACAGCGACACACGCAATTACGTCGACCCCTTTTTCTTTAATTTTATCTGCCAAAACCACGAAACCGGGCAAGTGAGCCTCTGAACAAGTTGGCGTGAAAGCGCCAGGTACAGCAAATAGTACCACAGTTTTGTTGGCAAAAAGCTCTTGGGTAGAGTGGCTTTGCATCCCATCATCAGTTAACTGGCTAAGCGTACCATTGGGTAAAGATTGACCTTGTTGAATCATGCGTAATGTCCTTGTTGGCTAATGTTCTAGAAGTGTAGATGCCAACAGTCGTTCAAACCAATGTGAGGGGCTTGGCTACATTCTGAGGATGTGAAGTTGTGAGCGCTTTCCCATTAAGAGTCATTTCTACGACACTTTAATAACAGGTACAACAATACTTATTGTTAGCGCAGTAGTGACGGCGTAACTATGAGTGATAAAGGCGAAAGTGATATGTTGAAAATTTCAATGTATCACTTTGTTATTTTTCATTTTTTCTATGTATTTCAGAGTTTTAAAAGTGGCTATGTGAGATAGTATAGAAAGTTAAGGTTGAAAGATTCAATCTATGAAGCTGTTATGTATTATTGCTAAGTATCGTAAATTTAAGTGTTAATCTTTTGATTTTAAAGGTTTTGATGTAAGATGCGTTGTTTGGTTAAACGTTGCAAGACAGGTTTATTATAAGCATGGAAACCACAGTAACTCAACTTGAGCTTTTCATTTCTATCGCAGTTACACTAATTGGCGGGTTTTTAGTCAATTGGTTATTTTGGCACAATCGTCGCAATAGAGAAAAAAGAATAAATGGAAAAATAAATGAAATAAAATATCAAGAGAAGTTGTTGGAATCTCTTGATTATGGGTATAAGAACTTATTACAGTATGCATTTAAAAACTTGTTCATTTCATTGGCTTTTGCGTTTTCAGCTATAACTTCAATTTTATTTGTAAGTGTTTTCCCTTTGCCTTTTTTGCTTCCCGTGTTGGTTGTAAATATGGTGCTGACTATTTCGGTAGGGTTTGTTGGCCTCGCTGCGGCAATTTGCTACAAAACTTTTAATGACATAGTAAGTCTAAAAAATCTAGATGATACTAAATCAAACTTAGAAGCGAAAAAAGAAAAACTTAAAAACAAGATTTAACTCTTATTTTCTTGTTTATCCAATAATTAAGCTGATTCAAAACGCATTAAAGTCGCGGTTTGAATCACTTTTGTATATAGGAATGTTGGTCGAAAGCTCTTGAATCGCTTATGTTAAGCTCTTGGCTTTTTCTCAGAATAATTACATAACAAGACAATCAAGGTGATGCCTTTTACTCGGCGGTTTTGTTATGAAGTTTGGTGCGCTCTATAGGTTCAATGGGGCACACCTTATTGCAGGCGTTAAGTTTCAGGAGGTAATGTGGAACATAAGTACGACAAAAATTTTCATTTCAATAATGCGAAAATGTTATTGGAAAAAGATGATTTGCAATCTATTAGATATGCTTGTTTGGAATTGCGCTACTTTATTGAAGCGCATGTATACGAACGTTTATATCAAGAAACTGAAATCTTACCTCAAACGGTAATTGAAACTTGGCAACCAAATAAAGCTATTAAGTTCTTAGCTATGTTTGATGAACTTGCAGATAAAGATTTAGTCATGTCTGTTTACGGTGAGGACGGCAAAGAGGTAGCTAAAATTGAATACAATAACCTCAGCATAAAAGAACTAAATAAACTCTATAATTCGCTTGGTAGCTACCTGCATTTGCCGATGCCCAAAAAAGTTAGCACATATACTATTAAGAAAAAGAAAGTTCTCGATATTTTTGCTAAATTAGAGCGAGTTACAAAGGGTAACTTAATGATTATCAAGAAAGATTATGACAAATTTTCTTGTGAGGCGTGCAGTAGTGACATTGTATTTACTCGTAAATATGTGGAACAGAATGAATCGATTAAGTGCCAAAATGATCGTTGTGGTATTGAGCATGGTATTCGCGTGAACGAAAACTCGGTTGAGTTCGGTGCAAAGTACGTATTCGATTGTGGTGTTTGCAAAGAAAAGGTTTCAATTTTTCATTCCAATATTGAAGACTTGTATTCATTCCAGTGTGATCACTGTGAGACTCAGTACCAGTTTGAGTTGACCCTACGTGGTATTCCGAAAAATGAAACTTAACAAGCATTTAAGAGTGATTCCCACCGCTTGGCATTTTTCATTCCATCGTTGGGTTTTGTGTTTACGGTGGTTTGGTTGAGTTTCGTGGTAGCGTTGCTCACACCTTAATGCGGCTACATGGACTCCCCCCGGTTGTCAACAACAGCGTTAGAATATGGAAGGTTGGGACTGCCGCTCTACATTCGGTGTATTTATTGGCTTTCAACGCCATGACCCTGGTGAGGGGGAGTCCATGTCATTCGTTATATGCAAGTGCAAAAATCACACTAGGAATAGCTCGAAGGACGGCTTGAACTCATTAGCTTGTCTAGTTGCTTCTGAGCTTTGTTTGGGTTTTCGAGGTCAACAACTTCAATCATTTCGCATTCATCCCGAACCATTTCATTGATCAGGCTAGGATAGTGACGACAATCTTCTGGTCGGTCGACGTAAATGCTACAGGTGTATTTGTCTTTTTCTTCAGCTGTGGCTTTTGGTGCCAGTTTTAAAAACGGGCAACGGTGTAATTGTTCTCTTGTTTCAGGATCAAACCAGATTTTTCCATCTTTTACATATTCAAAAATGTCTGGGTTAAATAGCTCCCATAAGTCTATCTCTTCTTGGGTAGCAGCTAAATCACCGTCGCCATACTTGATGCAGCATTTTCCACACTGATTGCAGTCTTTCATGATGGTAACTTCACTTAATGGACTATTGATTTAGTCTATCATCAAAAGTCATATCAGCTCGGAGCTTGGGTTGAGAATTTACATATACAAGCCGTTTAAGACAGATTTTCAACGTTTGGCGACTTTGGTATTAATTGGCTTTTGTTTATATGGCACAATGGTTTAGGTTAGGTGGTAGCGTTGCTCACTCCTCAACTAGGCTTTAGGCACTTGGTTTCAATCGTAAGATCTAGCTCTTGGAAGTTGAACCTTAAATCATTGATAATATGCCCAAACTATCTGGTAACTGAGTTTGTATATGGTCACATCAAAAGAAGAACTTCTCGCCGTACTAACGAAAGAGTGCGCATTGTACTCATCGATTCCTGCCAGTGAGCAACAGCAAAAACGTGATAAAAAGTGCTTTATTAATGGATTGATGGCAGCCTGCCGAGTTGTGGGCATCAGTTATGAAGAACTGAACTCGGTAATAGAGTCTATGCCCCAACAGCCAAAGTTTAAAGATATGGATGAGCAGTTATCTATCCCCACTTATGTACGAAATAACGTTGAGATAAAGCTGTAAAACTTGGCTTCGCCATACAAGCATTAAGCGCAACTTCCAACGTTTGGCATGTTCAGTTCAATGTTTGGTTACGTGTTTCCGCTGCAGTGATTTTAGTATCGTGGTAGTGTGCGTTACAGATTATTGCAGGCGTTATGGCACGTAAAAATTGGAAGATATATGAAATTACTACTGTTATCAGGAAGCTTTCACTCAAAGAGTAAAAGTGTTGCAATCTTAAACGCCTTAAAAGGGTATTTCTCAGAGCATGAGTATACCTTTCCACAGTTGGACTCCTTGCCTTTTTACTGTGAAGACTTAGCTAAGGATAAGCCAGAAAATATCCGTCAACTGATTCAAGATGTCGAAATAGCAGATGGCATCATTGTTTGCACTCCAGAATACAACCACAGTATTCCCGCCGTGCTAAAAAATGCTATTGATTGGGTGTCAAGACCTGCATTTAATTCAGTCTTGAAGGATAAGCCAGTTACCATTATTACTCAGGCAAATAGTCCTGTTGGTGGTGCGAGAGCCCAAGCTCATATCAAATTGGTTTTCGATTCTACTCTTTCCTGTATTCATCCAGTTCATGAAATGATGATCACAGGCGTAGATAGTGTTCTGAATTCTGAGCTTCAGATAGTTGACGCAAAGGTAGAAGAAAGACTGAAAAGGCACATGGTAAACTTTGTTGAATTTATTGATGGTAAAAGCTCATAACAATCGATTATTGCGTTGATTGTGACATAGTAGCCTTCAAGGATTTAGTGGCCTTCAAGGGCTGTATTCAGGCTTAGCAATAGTGACTGAACCTTATAAGAAGGAGCAATATCATTCTTTAAGCGCAAAGAAATCTGTCAATCTCATTAGGTGATTATGATACTTACAGCTTTAGTCGATAACTCTCGGTTGGAGAATAGAACAGATCTTACGGTTGAAAGAGGGTTGTCTCTTCATTTGAAGACAATGGGGCGGCAGATACTCTTTGATGCTGGTAGTAGCCAAGCATTTTGTGACAATGCAGCGGCATTAAACATAAGGATCCAAGATGTAGATGCCGCCGTTATTTCTCATCGTCACCATGACCATTGTAACGGTGTATCTCATTTTCTTGACCGTAACTCTAAAGCTCAAGTGTATTTTCGTGAATGTGGGGAAAAAGATTACTGCTTTAAGGCTTTTGGTTTTAAAAGTGATGTCGGTATAGATAAGGACCTATTTGTTAAAGCCAAGAAACAGTTAAGTTTCGTCAATACGACAACAGAGATATTCCCTAATGTTTTCCTCGTTACAAATTTAAGCAGTAGGTTTGAGCAACCGAAGGGAAATAAGTACCTTTATGCTGATTCTGGACAAGGCTTCAAACCTGATACATTTGATCATGAGCTTCTTATGGTCATTAAAGAAAGTGATGGATTAATCGTTTTTACAGGCTGTGCCCATAGTGGTGTTCTTAATATGGTTGAAACAGCTATTGAGCTTTTTCCAAACACAAGAATTAAAGCTGTTGTTGGTGGTTTTCACTTGGTTGGTTTACCACTATTTAACAGTATTGGCGGCAGTGAGGAAGATATTGAGGCTATTGGGAAATCTCTTCTAACCTATCCGATAGATAAGTTATATACAGGCCATTGTACAGGCATGAAAGCCTTTGGTTTACTGAAAAGAGTGCTTGGTGAGAAGCTTGAGCATTTTCCCACAGGGCGTAGCGTTGTCATTTAGCTTTGTTGCGCTTAGTTGGTTCGGTGTTGGCGCACTTTATGTTAGGTTATATATCCATTAATTACAGACTAGGAGCCTAGTTTGGCTAAAAAATATTACGTAGTTTGGAAAGGTCGCGAAACCGGTATTTTCACCACTTGGGCGAGGTGTAAGTCACTGGTTGATGGCTTTGCCGGTGCAAGGTTTAAGTCGTTCCCGACCTTAGATGAAGCCGAAGTCGCGTTTGGAAAAAAGGGCCCATCAAAGGCTCCAGTACATAAAAAAGCACCTAAAGCTAAGGCCGTTAAACAGTCCATCAAATCTAAATCAGCGCCACTAACTCAAGAGCAAATAGAGGCTATGTCATTTGATGTGAAAATATACACAGATGGTGCATGTGATCCGAATCCTGGAGAGGCAGGAACTGGACTTGCTGTTTATGAGAACAACGAACTGAGTGAGCTTTGGTATGGAATGTATCAATCATTCGGCACTAACAATACAGCGGAACTGAATGGATTAAACCAAGCTTTGCTGCTTGCCAAGGATAAGCTCGCTAGTGGGAAAACTGTCGGTATCTTCTGTGACTCAAAATACTCTATCGATTGTATTACTAAGTGGGCGAGTGGTTGGGAGAAAAAAGGTTGGACTAGGCCAGGAGGTGATATTAAAAACTTGGATATTATTAAACCTGCGTACTCCCTTTACCAAGAGTTATCGTCTCAAATTACAATTCATCATGTAAATGGGCATGTCGGCATTGAGGGTAATGAGTTAGCAGATAGGATGTCGATCATTGCTATTGAGTCTCAGGATGAGAACCTTTCTTTGTACAGAGAAACGGATAATATTCCAGAGCTGTTAGCGCTACGTGCCGGTTGAGATGCTCATACATTTACAGGGCGCTATACGACTGTATTTCATTAGGAGAATTCAATGGATTTAGATATCTATCAGGTTGACTCATTTACTCGTGAAGCATTCAAAGGGAACCCTGCTGGAGTCTGTATTACGTCCAATGGGTTGAGTGAAAGCTTGATGCTTTCCATAGCTGAAGAAATGGCCGTGTCTGAAACGGCATTTTTATCACTTTCCGATATGAGATTGAGGTGGTTTACCCCTAAAGCAGAGGTGAAACTGTGTGGTCACGGAACCCTTGCAGTTGCACATGTGCTCAAAGAAAGGGGAGATGTGAAGGACGGTGATAGCGTTCATTTTGAAACCTTGTCTGGAACTTTAACGGCGCTCATCAACGATTCTACCGTCGAGTTGGATTTTCCTTCACCCGTTATCGATTTTGATGTTGCCCAATCTTCAGAGCTATTGGAGGGTTTAGGCATAGAGGAATGCCAAGTTATCTCCTACGGCTTGTTCGATACCAAGGTCTTTATCGAAGTGGATAGCGAACAAACAGTATTGAAACTCGTGCCGAACTTTGATGCATTGAAGCAAATTAGTGGCCGTGGTGTGCTGGTTACAACACCTTCAGGAAGTGACGACTTAGATTTTGTTTCACGGTATTTTGCCCCCTGGGTAGGAGTCAATGAAGACCCAGTTACAGGTTCTGCTCATTGCGCCTTGACCGTTTATTGGTCTGAGAAGTTCAATAAGCTAAAACTAATGGGCTACCAAGCATCCGCTCGTGGCGGGTATGTTTCTACAGAGCTTCTACCGAATGGGCGCACTAAGTTGATAGGTTCGGCGGTCACAGTGATTAAAGGGTCTATGCAGGTACCAGTCGAATAGGAGAGTACTTTTGTTGCTGTGAAGAAAATGGAAGATGTAGTGATAGAAACGGAAAGGTTAAGACTTACCCCAGTTCAATGTGAAGACATTGATATTTATACCGAACTCTTCACCAGTGAAGAGATCACGCGATATCTCCCTGGTGGAAAACCCTACAGCTTGGAGTACATAGAAAACTATGTCCCTCAAAAAGTCAGTCATTGGGAAAAGGGCTTTGGTACATTTGTTGTGTCACTCAAAAGCGACCCAACAGTCAAGATAGGTTATGCGGGAGTAGAGCAAATTCCTGAGTCCAAATATTGTGATATTCGATACGGGCTGCTCACTGAGTATCAGGGTAAAGGGTATGCTTTTGAAGCAGCGAAAGCTGTTTTGAATTTTACTTTTGATACCGGAAAAGTGTCTGAAATCTATGGTGTAGCGGTAATAGGTAACTTAGGTTCTGAAGCTTTGCTGAAAAAGTTAGGTATGCGAAGCACCAACAAGCGACTCTATGATACCGATGACGTGCTTACTTTTTCTACTCGAACGCGTTTATGAATTTGTGCTGGAAACCCTTGGAAAGTAAATACAGCAAAGTATATTAGGGCAATGAAAGGGAGTCCTCGCTAGTAGGGCATTTGGTTTTAAGGATAGAAGGTTATATATGGCAATTTTAGACATTCTCACAGCACCCGATCCAAGGTTGAAAGTGAAAGCCGAGAAAGTACAGGATATCGCGGCCGTACAAACATTAATCGACGATATGCTAGAAACCTTATACGCGACGGATAATGGCATCGGTTTGGCATCAACTCAGGTCGGTCGTAAAGAAGCAGTGGTCGTTATTGATCTATCAGAAAGCCGGGATCAACCACTCATCTTGGTCAACCCTGAGGTTGTCAGCGGGACCGATAAAGCTATGGGGCAGGAAGGCTGCTTGTCAGTTCCTGACTACTATGCGGATGTCGAGCGCTTCACTTCCGTTGTTGTATCAGCTTTAGACCGAGACGGTAACCCAATCACAATCGAAAGTGATGAATTTCTTGCAATCGTCATGCAACATGAAATTGATCATCTGTTGGGGAATTTGTTCATTGACTACCTTTCACCATTGAAGCGTCAGATGGCAATGAAAAAGGTCAAGAAGTACGTGAAAGCTCATTCATAAAGCAGGTGATAAAAACGGTGATGGCGTTATTAAAGTTAGCTTTTACATACCAAGTCTTTTAACGCCAGTTTTGCCAATTAAATATTAGAATGGCAGTACCTTGTTTGGTTTCTAATTGTGTATCATTCAAGAAATAGCACTTATTATGGTTTTATATACCGCGAGTGAATGATTTTGCGGCAGATTACTTTTTGTTGTATGTTTTCTCGGTAATTTTATATCAGAAATAGGTTTTGTTTTGAAAAACACCAGCTTTACTATTATTCAGCTTAATGTGGCGCAAAAAGAAAAAAATAAAAATATTGCTGCAGTAAACAAGATACTCGCTGAGTCTACTGCTGTTGGTGATATTACATTGCTGCCAGAGCTTTTCTCTACAGGGTATCTATTTGACTCGGCTGAAGAGATCCATAGCTTAAGTGAGGAATTTAGTCGCAGTCATACCATAAATTGTTTATCTGAAATGGCTAGAACTTATGAGACTATGTTTGTTGCTGGTATTGCCGAAAAAGAAGGTGACGAGTATTACAACACTGTAGCTGTTGTCGATCAAAAGGGCTTGCGATATAAGTACCGGAAAATCAGTCAAAACCAATTCGATAAGCAGTATTTTTCTCGTGGAGATAGTCTTCTAACCTTCGAACACAAAGGCTTGAAAATTGGTGTCGCTATTTGCTTTGACATTTGGTTTCCTGAAATTATGAGAAAGTATAAAGATGTCGATGTTATTCTACATCCAGCTAACTTTGGTGGGCAGCATAGTTTTGCTGTAGCCCAGGCTAGGGCGTTAGAAAGTGGTCAGCATGTTGTTACTTGCAATAGGGTTGGTGAAGATATCACAACTGCATTTACGGCAAAATATTGTGGTGGCAGTCGTGTGTACAGTCCTAAAGGCGAGATGCTTTTTCAGTTAGATGGTAATGAGGCATGTAAGACATTGGTATTAGAAGACCTATCACTGGCGCCACAATTTTCTGGAATCTGTCCACAAAGCGAAATGGACGCGATAAGTAAGGTGTTGTCTTGATATCTATCTCTGCGACGTGTATGTATTCAATTAGATAGTTAATGCGCACATAGGAAGAAATACTAAATGGAATTAACCTGCCACTGCGGTAACGTCAATATCAAACTAGAATCTGTTCCCGATGAAGTGGGCGAGTGCAACTGCTCGATTTGCCGCAGGTATGCTGCGTCTTGGGCTTACTTTTCTCCGAAGCAAGTTGAGGTAACTTGTAATGAGAAAACCGACTTCTATTGCTGGGGTGATAAAGAGGTCGAATTTCATCGCTGTAGTATATGTGGTTGTTTGACCCATTATGTAACCACAGAGCAATGCGATTCGAATATCTTGGCAGTTAATATGAAGATGGCTGAGAACGAGGTACTCGCGGCTATACCCGTTCGCAAGATTGATGGTGCTTCGTACTAATTTTTTGGGCTGTTCGCCCACAGAGATTATCAGAACTTGTTGATTTAACTTGTATTTAATTAAGTGTCTACGGCACTATGTCGTAAGTCGTTTTCGAGTGTTACCCGTTTAACCAACTTGGTTACAAGAAAGGAGCAAGAATGAAATCAACAAGCATTAAAAACGTCGTTTTTGATATCGGTAACGTCATTGTACGTTGGGCCCCTTTAGAAATTGTCAGGCTGACGTTTGGCAATGATCGCGATCATCAGGAATTAGGCAAAGCCATCTTTCAATCTGAAATCTGGATGAACCTTAATAAAGGTTTGATTTCAGAGCAGGAAGCTAAAGCTCATTATCAAACTGAACTTGGACTGTCAGAATTAGAATGCGAACGGTTGTTTTACTATGTGAAGCAAACTCAGTTACTGATATTTGGGTCCGTTGAGTTAGTGAAATGTGTGAAAGCCGCAGGTTATAACGTTTATGCACTTACCGACAATGTCCATGAAATTGTTGCTTACCTTAAATCGACCTATTCGTTTTGGGACCTGTTTGATGGTACAACAGTATCCGCTGATTTAGGCTTGCTAAAACCTCAAGCTGCCATTTATCAAGCTATGTTGGCACAAAATGATATTAAGCCTTCAGAGACAGTGTTTATCGATGACATGCCATATAACGTCGAAGGTGCTAAGGCTGTAGGTATTGCTGCAATTCAATTTGAAAACTCGTCACAGTGTGAGCAAGAACTACGAGAATTGGGCTTAGTGTTGTGATGGATAAAAGGAAGTAAGAAGTGATTTCATATCAACCGTCAACGAACCTTAGCCAATCGGCTGAAATGACTTACCAAAATATGTGCCCTTATTATGAGCAGCTTTCGGTGTCGTGGGAGCCGTCAAAAATACTGGAGCAGGTTCAGGGCTTGGATAATTGGGATATTCTCTATGAAGGTGAAGTCATTGGGGCCATACGGATGTCGTTCGATAGTGAGGGTGGGTATTTACGCGATCTGCAGATCAGTGGGGCATTTCAAAATAAAGGCTTAGGCGCAAAGGCACTCGATGAAGCGATGCGACTAACTAAACAGGCTGGCGCAAAGAAGCTCAGGCTTAGAGTTTTCAAGATAAGCCCTGCATTTCACCTTTACGAACGCTGTGGTTTTAGCGTTGTTAGTGATGATGAAAAGTTTATCTATATGGAAAAGCTTGTTTAGGAATTCGGCAGGGACAGTTTATGAAACCTGAGCAGATTGGCAAAGCCTACGATCAAATTACCCACCTATGGCAGAGTGATGATTTTAACCGTGAAAACGGTATAGAGGCACATAGGCGAGCATTGTCGTTTGTGAAAACCAAGGGCAAAGCGTTGGACATAGGTTGTGGTTGTACGGGGCGATTTTTTGATTTGATGCTGAGTGAGGGATTTGGCCCAGATGGCATAGCGGGTATGGATATGTCGGATCGCATGCTAGCCCTCGCGCGGCAACGTCACCCTGATGTCGAACTTTTCAAATCGGATATCTGTACATATCAGTTTAGTCAGCAGTTCGACTTTATTACGGCCTGGGACAGTATCTGGCATATCCCACTCAGTGAGCAGCGCAATGTGCTGACAAAAATTGTGAATAGCCTCAATAAGGGGGGCGTGTTCATTTTCTCTTTTGGTGGTACTGCAGAAGAAGGGGAACACACCGATAACTTTATGGGACCAGAGGTCTATTATTCATCCCTTGGCACAAATGGCTTCCTGAGCCTATTTATAGAGCTTGGTTGTGTAATCAGGCACCTTGAATTTGACCAATACCCAGAGTTGCATACTTACCTAATTGTAGAAAAACCGTAGTTATTCTTTTTGCGTTTGCTTTGAGTTAAATAGTTGCTTCAACTACGATTACAGTGCTTGAGTGCCAAGCACGCATTGTCTACAATGACGCACTTTTTACTATAATCAGGTCATAATTATGAGCGATTCTAAACCAGCATTGCCAGATCATCTTGCATGTAACCCTCGTAGCCCACATCACGTGGCAGAGTGCTTCGAACACGCCATCGGTATCCGCCTTAACGGCAAAGAGCGTACTGATGTTGAAGAGTACTGCATCAGCGAAGGTTGGGTGAAAATTCCTTCACCAAAAGCGTTGGATCGCCGCGGCCAGCCAATCCTTATTACCCTTAAGGGTACAGTAGAAGCTTACTACGTGTAAGTTGCTGCTATTTAAAAATAGAGCCTTAATAGGCTCTATTTTTTTGCCAATTCGTGCCTCTGGTTTCCCCTTTAAAGCCTTCGCAATCAAGTTACTCACCATCATAGAGTGAGCTAGATTCTGAAATTCGTTACACCGTCATTTTATGGGTTGGCCTATAACTTGCGTATGTAAACAGTATCAATATTAATAGCTGAAACAGCTTCAATGCATGTAGAGGAACTGAAATTTTAAAACTCATTTGTTTCACAGGAGGCAAATATGAAAGGTACGTATCTCGAAACCGTGTCATTTCATGTCGTTCTTAGCACTGATCTTTTCCGCCATACTCCATCTGAACTGCTTGTCATTTTTGAGCGCAAACTATGCGACTCTCTAAGAGAGCGCAGTGACTTCACATGTCCACCCAATCCGTTCCATCGTGAACAAAAAAGAAATCACATTCGTTTTTTGGTCGCCGATATTCGCAAATTGCGAAGCTTAGTTGTAGCCAGTAAGCAAAATAGGTTGTCTGCTGCCGGAGTAATCAATCAAATTAAAAGTACCTGACGATGTTCGTTTCTGGGTATCAATAAAGACAATCGCCTTGAAATTTTTTACTGGCTTCCCGTGTCTATACTACTGACTAACAGAACATGGAGTGGCTAGTTATGAAATTGATTCTTAGGATATTCGGTATTATTGCCCTTTGGGGAACCTTGTCATTACCGGCAATGGCATTAGAGCCTGTGTATAGTGATTTTTTCGGCAAGGCGATTAAGGGATATGACCCCGTCGCTTATTTTACCCAGAGTAAACCTGTACGTGGTGACGATGACTATACCTACCGTTGGAATAACGCTAAATGGTATTTCTCTTCCGCACAAAATCGCGATGCTTTTGCCCAAAACCCTGAAAAATATGCCCCTCAGTATGGTGGATATTGTGCCTGGGCGGTAAGCCAGGGATACACCGCTAAAATTGACCCCGATGCATGGCATATCCACCAAGGCAAACTTTATTTAAACTACAACAAGTCCGTACAGAAAAAATGGCAGCGTGATGTCCCCGGCCATATTGCCCAAGGTGACAAGAATTGGCCGAGTTTGCTCGCTGAGAATTAATAAGCTTGATGTTCAACTAATAAACGAGCTGTATCTGGCTTTTTTCTTACCTGATCGATGCGAATAGGACAGTTTGATTTGTCATCATTGAGTGATAAAACTTCAAGTTTCGTTAAGTCATAATAGACGTTCCAGTTCGCATCGATATTCGCCTTAGACTCAAAAAGTAACTCTGTTGGCTCATTGGCAGTTAGGCTGACATTAACAAAGGTACTATTGGTAAAATTAGAGAGGTAGAACTGCTGTACAACAAGATCATTATCCATTTTGGCGGAAAGTTCAGGCTCCCCAATAAGGATGAGGGTCGTTTGCCGTTCCTCACTACCTACCAGTGTTACACTACAAAGATTTTCTGCATAAACTTCGAAAACATCACCTTGTAGGTGAATTTCGACATCCATGAGTTCTCGCAATGCACAGTCTAGATCATGCTGGTTATATACAGTGACTGTCTGGAACCTTTCTCTTACCTTAAACATGGTTTCTCGCACTTATTATTTTTAGGTGTGTATTACGATAAAAGTGAACCGGCATCCTAAAGAGAATGTGACTTTATTTCTAGATAATAAGATTTATGGAAACAATGAAGTTTGATTATTGAGTTAATCATAGGCAGTTAATCGCTAGATAAAAAACACCGCCAAGAGGCGGTGTTTAATAGACGATTAAAGAAGTTGTTATGACTTATTGAACGACTTCGCCGCTTTCAATCACTGTCTGACGAACTTTATCAGCAAAATCTAACGCTTCCTGGCGGATTTTGTCTTCATCGACTGTTGTCATTTCGCGGTCTTTCATCAGGATCTTACCATCTACGATGGTGTGCTTGACGTTTGGTGCGTAAGCAGAATAAACCAAAGCCGAGTATGGGTTGTAAACAGGAACCATGTTCGGTGCTTTGGTATCAATAACGATGATATCTGCCAGTTTACCGACTTCCAGTGAGCCAATGGTATCTTCCATATGCAGGGCACGCGCTGCACCAATGGTTGCCATTTCAATAACTTTAACCGGAGGCATTGCCGCACGGTCTTGGTTAACTAGCTTGTGTACTTTGGCAACTTGGTTGAACTCGTCAATGGTCGAGATAGTGTTACCTGACATCGGGCCATCGGTGCCTAGGCCAACACGTAAACCTTCTTCCTGCATTTTCATAGCAGGAGATACGCCTTTAGCCGACTTGATGTTGGCACTCATATTGTGGGCAATACCTACATCGTGTTTTTTCAGCAATTCAATATCACTGTCGTTAACATGAATAACGTGTGCAGCAACCAGTTTAGAGTTTAGGGCACCGATATCTGCCATGTATTCTACTGGAGACATGCCACCACTACGCTCAGCGATGACTTCCTCTTCACGATCAGACTCTGCAAGGTGGGTCAGTACCGGCACATCATACTTGAGCGAAAGCTCGGCGATCTTTTTCAGTGTTTCTGTAGTGTTGGTATAAGGTGCGTGTGGTGCGAACGCCGGTGTAATGCGAGGGTGATCTTTATATTCCTCGATAAAGTTTACTGCGTATTTGATACCTTCATCGGCATTTGCAGCATCAGCAACAGGGAACATGATTACTGTTTCGCCAAGAACAGCACGCATACCGATTTCATCAACAGTCTTTGCGACTTCGTCTTCGAAGTAGTACATGTCTGCGTAGGTAGTCACACCACCTTTGAGCATTTCTACGTTACCCAGAGCAGCACCAATGCGGACCATATCACGGGAAACAAGTTTCTTTTCCAACGGGAAGATATAGCGGTGTAGACGGTCTGGCACGTCATCAGCAAGCGAGCGGAAAACGGTCATTGAAACGTGGGTGTGGGTATTGATAAGGCCCGGCATCACGATATCGCCGTCAGCATCGATAACTTTCTTGGCTTCAAACTCTTTTAGGTCGCTGCCATCGGTGACGGCAACAATTTTGTTTTCTTTTACTGCAACAAGACCGCTTTCATAAACGTTCTTATCTTCATCCATCGTCAAGACAGTTGCGTTTTTGATTAACAGGTCGACTTTTTCAGCGGCGAAGCTGGAAGCACTAGCAAGGGTGGCAGCAGCTAGGGAAACCGCTACAAGAGTTTTTTTGAACATGATCATCACCAGACCTCAATGAAATTGCGCAGATAATACCTAATAGCATTTTATTGAAAATCAGTATTGCACAGTGTGATCACATTCTGTGAGCATGGTCACTATATCGCAAGCTGGTGCTTAAAAATATGCCCAATAAAGCAGCGAAAAAGCGGGGCGAAACGTTTGCGTTGCCCCGTTCATGTTATTTCACTATTCAACCATACGTTGCTTGCGCAGAGCATAAACCATCCAAATAGTTAGTACGGAACTACACAGAGGTAGGGCAATCCAAACACCGTCGACTCCCAATGTTTTAGCGAGTCCGAAAATAAACAGGCTGATAAGGATAAGCTTACCACCGGAGAGCATGGAGGCTTCACGGGCACGGTTGATAGATTGGAAATAGGTTGCACCGACCAATAGCATTCCTTCCATTGGCAGTCCCCAGAAGTAGTGCAAGATACCGTTTACCGCAACAGGGTGAAGGGCTGGGTTGTCTCCGGCAAAGGCGTATACAAGCCAGTCAGGTTGACTGTAGATAAATGCGACACCAAGCAGGGCAACACCCAATGTGGCAGCAAAGCCTAGATTTCTGACGGCAATGACTCGGTCATGTCGACCTGCTCCCGTGTTGTAGCTGGTAATAGGCTGGATACCGAGCGCAATACCTTCAAAGATAAGATAGAAGAAAGCTTCGGTATAGCTGACAATACCATATGCTGCGACGTGAATTGGTTTACCGACCCAGAGGAAAGCTTTGTTGTGAAGTGTCAGTACCACAGATAAGTAGAGGTACATCAGCAGGCTGGAAAATCCTAGCTGACAAATTTGGCCGACATCGTGCCATCTTAATTTGAGTGTTTGCCAAGTAATTCGAAGTTGGCTTTTGTCTGAGAAAAAGTGCTGGAGGCAAAGTAGGGCGGTTGCCAGTTGTGACAGCATGGTAGCAATTGCCGCACCGGTGAGCTCCCAGGGGATCACCACGATGAACAGCCAGTCCAATACTACATTCAGTACACCGCCCAAAATCATGATTAAGGTAACGCGATTCGGTTGTCCGTCATTCCTCAAAAGGGCAGAGAAAGCCATTGAGATGATAGGAAATGCACCTAAGGTGAAATACCAAAATAGATAGTCCGATGCCATCTGTAGAATTTCACCTTCAGCACCAAGCCACCTTAATAACGACTCGCCGTATATGACACCCAAAGTACAGGTGATGAGCGAGGTAATAACGCACAACGACAATGCGTTGCCGACTATATTTTTGGCCTCTTCTTCGTTACCTTCGCCAAGTTTTATCGAGACTAGTGCAGAGGCACCCATACCTATCATCGCGCCAAGTGCGTATAGGATTGAACCTATCGGGTAGCCCAGCATAATACCCGCCAGACCATTTTCACCAATAAAGTGGCCAACGAACATGCCGTCGATAGCAACATATATACCCGTTACCAGCATGGCTGCAATGGTTGGCATGGTATAGCGCAAGAAAAGGCGACCTATCGAGTCTTCCTTAAGGGAGAGGTGCGAAGCTGAAGACATGGTTAACTACTTATGCAATGGGATAAAGGCACTCAATAAAAGGTATTTGTGCACCGTCTTATTATTCGATTCACGTTTGAGCGGGTGATGTAGGTGGTACTGGCCAGATGTTACTTGGTGCTCCTTGTCTAGTTGAGAGGCAATATTGTCGGCCGATTCCATCAACTTTATGCCATCGCCAGCATAGTCACTTGTGTTAGTTGGAAGTTGGCCAAGCCACCAGGCAGGGATCTCTTTGCTTGCCTTGCTGCGATCAAACCAATGATCGGCAACAACCACAATATAAGTTGGCTTCGACAAGGAAAGGGTGCCTTTTACGTTGGCAATCGTCGAAACTAAACCGGCACGGCATGCTTTGTTTGCACTGAGCAGCCGGTGAGCGATAACCGCAATGGCAAAGTCCGAAGTTTCAATAACGAATAACGGCTGTGATATTTGATCATCGTTTTTTAATTGTGAGAAGTGGGCGTCAAGTTCGGCCTGTTGCAGCGTTGCCATTATTCGGCGACAAAGCGCTTTGCCAAGATGGTTCTCACGCATGCCCCGGTTATGCACCGTAGGGTAATGTTGCGCGCACAGTGCTGAGCAGTCTTGTTGAAACTGCTCGATGCTGGTTGAAAGGTATTCAGAAATTAGTTGCTCAGAAAACAAGTTTGCCCCACTAGCTCACAGCAAGGACCGGAGTGGGAACCCTTTTCTCCGGCCTTAAAGTCCGTTATGGACGTAGATATCTATATCGTATCAGAAATTTGACGGTGAGCACTGTATATCCGCTATTTTGTTGGTGTGAAACAGTGACTTATTTAACACGTATCATGTTTACCTTAGTTGGGATCCCCTTGAGAAATGTTTTATAGCGCAGTGCCAGTAAGGAAAGGGTTATCAAGATATAGATTACCGGTTCGACAAGCCCTGATTTTACCGACCAAATATAATGAATCGGTGCTAGTAGGGTGGCAAGGTAAACCCAGTTGTGCAGCTTCTGCCAGTGTTTTCCCATGCGGCGTTGGATACCCTGTGTCGAGGTGACAGCCAGTGCCAACAGAATCGTCCAGCTTACCGCTCCTACGGTCAAATATGGCCTGCTGACAATTTCATCGAGTACTAGTGACCAGTTGAAGTTCAAATCTAGTGCGACGTATCCGGTTAGATGGAGTACGGCCCAGAAAAAACAATATAAGCCGAGCAGTCGACGAACACGAACTAGCATCCCTGCTTTGAATAACTTAGCCAGTGGTGACACTAGGAGGGTTATCAGCAAGGTATTTAAGGCAGCTTTGCCCGTGTAGTGACTGATCCCTTGCACCGGATCAGCACCCATGCCTCCTGTGAGTGTGAGATACACTAGCTGCGCAACAAATATAAGCGACACGCTGTGGATCAATACTTTTAGCCAAAACACTTGGCGTGGCGTCATTTTCCAACGCCATTGAGTCGTCATTTGTAATGGCATGTTGTTCTCCTGAGAAAATAAAGAGGTAAGTCTAATGATAAAGAAACCTGTTAGTAATTACGTTTGAGGTCTAATCCTTTATACAGAGAAGCAACCTGTGACTCATAGCCGTTGAACATCTTGGTTGGTTGTCGGCGGCTACTAAAGATACTGCCTTCACCGATAAAACGTTCACTCGCCTGACTCCAACGAGGATGATCCACTTTAGGGTTTACGTTGGCGTAAAAGCCGTACTCACTCGGGGCCAGTATGTTCCAGGTTGTTGGTGGCTGTTTGTCTGTTAGGGTGATCTTGACTACTGACTTAATACTTTTGAAGCCATATTTCCAAGGCACCACAAGCCTTATCGGTGCGCCGTTTTGCGGTGCCAGCGTTTTCCCGTACAGACCTACAGACATCAGTGTCAGAGGGTGCATGGCCTCATCTAGCCTCAAACCTTCAACATAAGGGTAATCAATGCCACCACCTAGCCGTCTTGAAGCTTGGCCCGGCATTTGTTCGGGATCGTAAAGGGTTTCGAACGCGACGTATTTAGCATTACTTAGTGGCCCAGCCTTACGCAGCAATGCCGCTAATGGAAATCCAAGCCATGGAATATTCATCGACCATGCTTCAACACAGCGCAGACGGTAGATACGCTCTTCAATAGGGAATGACTTGAAGATATCCTCGTAACCCAGTGTGTATGGTTTGCTGACAAGGCCGCCGATTTCAATGTTCCACGGATTGGTTCTAAAGTTCTGGGCCCTTGCGGCAGGGTCTGACTTGTCGGTGCCAAATTCATAAAAGTTATTGTATTCAAGTACCTTGTCTTCTGGGGTAAGAGACAAAGCTTTGTTTGAATAAGGTGATGATGCTGAGGCCAATGCTCGTCTTTTATCGACCGGTGCTTCTTTTTTGCCGAATCCATCGA
Source organism: Photobacterium rosenbergii (assembly GCF_003026455.1). GTDB lineage: Bacteria > Pseudomonadota > Gammaproteobacteria > Enterobacterales > Vibrionaceae > Photobacterium > Photobacterium rosenbergii. The sequence goes on along the minus strand of NZ_PYMB01000001.1, from coordinate 757,985 downwards.
AAAGACCAGCCTGGGCAGTTTGTGCGAGAGGCAAGCCTGCAACTGTGATACCCAATGCTTTTAAAATAGTACGTCTTTGCTTGTAAATAGCCTCGGGTGTCGCCTCATTTTCGCTCAGTGATAGCTGAGATGGCTTTTTGATTAGCATTGAATATTCCTTTATCAAAGATGATGTTAAACAAGTAGACCTAGACACTTCGCGATAAATTTCACGTTAAAGTCAGATTTTTATGGAAAATCTGATGAAAGCAGGTAAGGTCAGCGGCCAAAGCGACTGGCATTGGTCATTCGGTGTGTAATTAACTAGAAGAATAGGAAAAATGGAGCTGTTATGGTGGCGACCAATGAATTTAGTGCCAATCTTGAGTTGCAGCATATCTACCTAGAAGCCTATAACGAGCGGTATCACTCGCTACGCCAATATTTCGAAGCTTATTATTGTTATCGGCATAACCTTGTGACTCGGCAAGGCAAGCCTGAATGGCAGCAAATTTATAGCTTTGCCCGATCTTCTATCAAAGCCAAGGCCTGTTCATCCCGTAAGGACAAAGTACGTGTACTGGTACTTCCACTGTCAGTGCTAACCGGAAAGCTAAAAGCCCTGGTACGCGATGATGAGTTGTCGATAGAATCTATAGCCCAGTTACTGGACCAGCACCTTGATTACGTGATCCTGTCACGTTCTGAATGGCAGAAGATTACTCAGTTAGGTTATGAGGACAGAATGCCCGCACCTTTTTATCAAGCGGATAAAACCGGATACCAAGATGCCATGAGCCGATTTAATTTGGCAGAGATCCAATTTTAAGCAAATTGTTGCTAATCTTCAGTTAATATTTAGAGTCCTTATTCTAAACTGTCTGAATGAAAAGGAGTTTTAGACAGTATGATTATTGAAGGTACAATTGGTACTAAGGCTGCGTTAGTGGTTGAGGGTGGAGCAATGCGAGGGATCTTTGCAGCAGGTGTGCTTGATTATTTCCTCGACATTAATCATCGACCATTTGATTTCTGTATTGGTGTTTCTGCCGGTTCAACAAATTTAGCAGCATGGTTGGCAAACCAACATGGCCGTTCCCACCGTGTTATCACTGATTACTCATGCCGTAAGCAATTTATCGACTTGCCTCGGTTTATCCGTGGTGGTCACTGGCTAGATATTGATTGGCTTTGGGATGTCACTATCGACGAAATTCCCATAGACGGCTGGGAGTTGGAACAACAAATGATCCCCTTGTATGTCGTTACCACCAATGTTGATAACGGTGAGCCACATTACATTCAGGCAACTGAGCAAAATCTCAATCAGCTGCTCAAGGCTTCTTGTGCGGTACCGCTCGCATACCGTGACTATCCACAGTTGGATGGGTATGAAATGACTGACGGTGGTGTGGCTGATTCTATCCCTGTCATTAAAGCCTATGAGATGGGCGCGAGGGATATAACGGTTGTTCTTTCTCGTCCGAAGGGTTACCGCAAGGCGAGTCCCAAAAGTACTTGGTTGATTAGAAAGCTGCTCCGTGATAAACCTCAACTAGCACAAGCTATGATAGAGCGTGCCGACAGTTATAACCGTGCGATAGATTTTATCTATAACCCACCGGAGGATTGTAGTATCAAGGTGATCACCCCACCGGATGATTTTGGGGTAGGTAGGGTAACCACTGACAGCCGTAAACTCCAGATGGGGTATGAGCAGGGCATAAAAGCGGCGAAACACCTGACAGCCTGATACCGAGCTACACTTCAATGGTGTGGAATTGGATATTGATAGGGTGGAAATATGTTGAAAACACAGCAGCTTGGTTTCTCTGGCAGCTGCTACTGGTGCATGGAGGCGGTGTTTCAATCCCTTGAAGGCGTAATATCGGCAGAGCAGGGCTGGATGGCTGCGCTTAATGGCGATGAGCGCCATGAAGCTGTGCTGGTGGAGTACGATCCACTGAAAATAACCGTCGATGTGTTAGTCGGCGTCCATCTTCATACCCACCATTGTACTTCCGAACATGCTCTTCGTGACCGTTATCCTTCTGCTGTTTACGCCTACTCAGAACCTCAAAGGAGCAGAGCCTTAGAAGCGGTAAACTTACATCAAGGTGACTTTCGTGAACCATTATTGACCCAGGTTGAAGATGGCGGAGAGTTTGAACCTTGTGATGATGAAAAACAGAATTACTTTTTTGACCATCCTAACCGACCTTTCTGTGAGGGCCAGATCATGCCCAAGCTTCAGATCTTATTGGCTCGGTTTGGTGATCACGTCAATGAAGAAAAACAGCGCTTAATCGAGCATGCTTGTAAAAAAGGCGGATCCGAAGACCCGCCAAAATGAGCTAGTGAGCTATGGTTTTTGTTGTATTAAGCCGCGCCGATGATGCCGCCATCCGTGCGAGTGATACGAATCACTGACGAGCGTGGGATAGAGTTACCACCGTCTGGGAAATGAGAAGGTGCTAGATCTTCACCTGGGTGCTGCACGCCAATGAACATGGTTTTCTGATCTGGGCTAAACGTCAACCCTGTAATTTCACAAGCGATAGGGCCTGTCAGGAATCGGCGTACTTCGCCACTGTCTGGGTCGCCACAAAGCATTTGGTTATTACCCATACCGGCAAAATCACCGGTATTTGAATATTTGCCGTCAGTTTGGATCCACAGGCGCCCTGCGTTATCAAAACCTATACCGTCTGGGCTGTTGAACATGTTATCGGCATTGATGTTGTCGCTACCTGCCATTAACCCTTCGTGTATGGTTGGGTTACCGGCGATGAGGTAAAGATCCCAATCGAAGTTGTTCGAAGTATGGTCTTGTCCTGATGGCATCCAGCGAACAATGTGACCATAAGGGTTCTTCTCGCGTGGGTTGACGGCGTCAACAGGCTGATTATCTTTAACACCACGGTACTTATTGTTAGTTAAAGTACAGAATACGCTCTGGTTCTTAGGGTTTACCGCGACCCACTCTGGACGGTCCATAGTCGTTGCGCCTACTTGGGTTGCAGCCTTACGGGCAAAAATTAGGATTTCAGCCTGGCTGTTGAAGCCATTTTCCTTGGTCAGTCCGTTTTTGCCGAAGGTCAATTCAATCCATTCACCTTTACCTTCTAGTTCACCGTCTTTGGCGTTGAATTTAGCGACATACAATGTGCCTTCATCAAGGATGTCACGGTTTGCGGCAGGATTGCTTGGGTTGTACTTGTTCTTTGACACAAAGCGATAGAGGTGCTCGCCACGCTCGTCATCACCGAGATAGACAACGACATAGCCATCATTGTTGATAGTCAGGGCTGCATTTTCATGTTTGAAGCGGCCAAGCGCAGTACGTTTTTTTGGGGTGGAGTTTGGATCCATTGGATCAATTTCAACAACCCAGCCATGGCGGTTTGGTTCATTAGGAGTCTTGGCAAGATCAAAGCGATCATCATGCTTGAACCAGTCGTAACCAGCCCCTGCAGTGCTTAGGCCGTAACGCTTTTGGTTGCTATCAAGGACAAGGTTTTCCGATTTAGAGCCAAACACACCATTGAAGTTTTCTTCACAGGTGAGGTAGGTACCCCAAGGTGTTTCACCATTGGCACAGTTGTTGAACGTACCGAGGACTTTGGTGCCTTTAGGGTCTACTGCTGTTTTCAGCAAAGCATCACCGGCAGCAGGGCCCGTCAACTCCATCTCTGTGTTGGCAGTTATACGACGGTTTAAGCGACCCTCTTGGTTAACTTCCCATTTGCCATCAACTTTTTTCAGTTCTACAACGGAAATACCATGAGCGTTCTGCGATTTAAGCACGTCATCGGCTGACATTGTTTTGCCTTGGTGGGCAAAAAGATATTCATGGTTGGTGTACTCATTGTTAATGGATAAGACACCACGATCAGCGCTGATCTGGAAGAAGGTCATACCGTCATTGTTGTCACCAAACTGAAGGGCCTGAGCTTGGCTGTCAGCCTGTTGGCTAAATGCAGGAGCCCCCTTGAACAAAGGATCGCCCCAGGAGATAAGGACATCAGCTTGATATCCTTTTGGCACGATGATTTTATCTTCGGTAGAAGCAGGAATAGCTTCAAAGCCAATCAAGTCTTTATTATTTGTCGTTGCCGCAATTGCGTTCGATAGGGGAGAGGTTCCGAAAAAAGCAACAGTACCTGCGGCTGAAGAGGCTTTGAGGAACTGACGACGGTTAATTCCTTTTTCAATGATTTGATTAAACTCAGGTTCTGCACGAAGAGAAAAATCAGATTTGGTGCTCATGGTTTGCTTCCTTTTTATTATCGCAATTTTAGGCTGTTAAGCATTTTGTTGACTGTATCCTAAAGGGTGTTTGTGACGGAAATGTATCACTTTGGTGACGGTAAGTTTACGAAATCAGAGCTTTATTGCGATATCGACGCAAACGTTTGCTTTATATTGTTTCAAAATGTTTCAGGTGTCGCTTTTTTCAATTTACAAGATTGAAATCACAACTCAGACCATTAAAATCCGCGAGCAAGAATTATTAAATTGTATATTTTTGGTGAGACGGACCAAAAGTTTCTACTTCAGGACCTATTCCTGAAACTACAATTTATCCGTAGCTCGGTAGCTATACATCTTGGTTCAGATGTCTCGCGCTAAGTATCTATTTAATAATATCTTTCCTATGATTTTTTGCCCTTAGGTATTTGTTGTGAATTTGGAAAAGATATTTAAACTTTCTGAGCGAAAGACCACTGTTTCGACAGAAATGTATGCAGGTTTTATTACCTTTTTGGCAATGAGCTACATCCTTGCCGTTAACCCTGCTATTTTAGGGGATATCCCTGGGATGGATAGGGGAGCACTATTCACAGCAACCGCTATTGCTTCAGGTTTAGCTACCTTGGTGATGGGGATCTGGGGTAACTACCCGGTGATGCTTGCTCCTGGTATGAGTATGAATGGCTTCTTCAAGGGCGTTCTTCTCAGCGGTACAATTGCCTTGGTCTGGCATGAAGCGCTACTGGGTATCTTCATTTCGGGTATTATTTACCTTCTGTTGAGTATGACATCAATCCGCAAGAGCTTGATTGAGTCGATTCCGGAAGATCTAAAACTGGCTATCTCGGTTTCCCTAGGTTTGTTCATTGCTTTCCTTGGCCTAAAGAACGCCGGTATTATCGTTTCAAACCCAATCATCCTTGTTAGCCTAGGCGATATTCGTGACCCTCAGGTGGCGATTGCCTATATCTCTATTTTCATCGCTCTGGCCTGTATGATCCGCAATATCAAACTGGCCACATTCTTTGCCTTTATCTCTGCGATTGTACTAACAGTTGCTGCCGACTTTGTATTCGGTACCAGCAATGCACCTATTCCTGATTCAATCGTATCCCTGCCGCCGAGCATTGCGCCGACATTCGGGCAGATATTTGATTTCTCCGGCTTTACCCCAGAGAAAATGTTCGACCTCCTTTTTGTTGTGTTGATCTTCCTTATTGTCGACTTCTTTGATGGTTTGAGCACCATTGTTGGGGTAGGTCGCGATGCAGGTATCATTGATAAAGACGGTAAAGTACCAAATGCAAAATCTGCCCTTGTTGCAGATGCGGGTGGTACAGTTGTCGGTGCGGTGCTGGGTACAACGTCGGTAACAGCATTTTCTGAATCAGGTATTGCCTCTTCACAAGGTGCGAAAACGGGCTTGAGTGCTGTAGTTGCGGCATGCTTGTTCTTTGCTTCACTTTTCTTCTACCCAATCTTCTCAATTTTCTCTGCTGCGATGGTAGCACCGGCAATGGTTGTGGTTGGTATCTACATGATTGGCCGTATCGCCAAGATCCGCTGGGAAGTGGTTGAAGTTCGAATTGCAGCCTTCTTTACCATTATGTTTACCGTGCTGTCATTCTCACCGGCAAACGGTATGGCAATGGGCTTTGTGAGCTACGCGTTCTCCATGGTTGTTGCTGGCAAGGCGAAAGAAGTACACCCTGTGATTTACTCGCTGGCAGCCATGTTCATGGGTTACCTGCTGTTTATCTAATCTTCGCAGAATAAACAAAACTGTATATTGAAGCGGCCTACGGGCCGCTTCTGTCGTTATGGTGATGATAAATATCAAACGACTATGAGAGATTAGTTTGATATGCCTAATGAAATTTGAAGTAATGATCTTCAAAACATGCTTTACCCATAGGGGAGGTAAAAAAGGGAAAGAGCTTCTAAGTATTATTTTTCCTCTAGAAGCAATAATGATTAGTTCACAAAATAAATTGCCTGTTGGAATATGCTTTTGATGAGCATAAAACTAACATTTTTTGGTTAAACTTTGTGCTTTAGCCGTTGATTTATAGCAAAACTTGACACTCTAGGGGTGGAAATGGTTTGATCTACTTCACGTTTGATTATTTACAGGGCTAACTATTTTGTGCCCAAGCGCAACTGAGACATTATCTGGCCCATCAGTCTAATCTTACTGATAGGTCAGATAATGCTTCCGAAGTGCTTCGGCATACTTGTAGGAAAATACAATGAAAAAAGTTGATAGATACAGCATAGACAATACGGACTATACGGTAGGGCAGGATAACATCCAAAAATGGGGGTTTGATGTTCACAACCCTGTTTTCGGTACCAGTGCTGGTTTGATTGTTCTATTCATCGTGGCAATTTTGGTGAGCGATCCTGCGTCGTCTAAAGCTGCGTTGGATGGAATCAAAAATGGCATCATCAACAACTTCGATGCTTTGTTCCTTTGGTCTGGTAACATCTTTGTTATCTTCTGCTTGGGCCTAATTTTCTCGCCTTTCGGTAAAATCCGTATCGGCGGCCAGGATTCCGAAGCTGATTATTCCCGTATGTCTTGGTTGGCGATGTTGTTCGCAGCGGGTATGGGTATCGGCCTGATGTTCTGGAGCGTGGCAGAGCCTGTTGCTTACTACACCGGTTGGTTCGGTACGCCATTGAACGTTGAGCCAAACACGCCAGCTGCAGTAGAGCTTGCTCTGGGTGCGACCATGTACCACTGGGGTCTTCACCCTTGGGCTATTTATGGTGTTGTTGCGCTTTCTCTTGCCTTTTTCGCCTACAACAAAGGTTTGCCGTTATCCATCCGTTCAATCTTCTATCCGATCCTTGGCGATCGAGTGTGGGGCTGGCCGGGTCATATTATTGATATTTTCGCTGTCCTTGCGACGATGTTTGGTTTGGCAACCTCGCTTGGCCTTGGTGCACAGCAGGCTGCCAGCGGTATTGAACACGTATTTGGTATTTCAGGCGGAATTGGCCTTCAGATTGCCGTCATTGCAGTCGTGACTTTGCTTGCGGTTATCTCGGTAGCCCGTGGTATCGACGGTGGCGTTAAGCTTCTAAGTAACATCAATATGCTTGTTGCTCTGGCACTGCTGGTATTTGTTGCACTGGCTGGCTTTGCTATCTCAATGGGCACAGTGCCGACAACTGTTGCCGGTTACGCGAAAAACTTCTTTGCCTTGAGTAACCCGCACGGCCGTGAAGACCAATCTTGGCTGCACGGTTGGACAATCTTCTACTGGGCTTGGTGGGTTTCTTGGTCGCCATTCGTAGGTATGTTCATTGCCCGCGTATCGAAAGGTCGTACTATTCGTGAGTTCATGATTGCTGTATTGATTGTACCGACACTTATCACCACGCTTTGGATGTCTGTGTTCGGTGGTCAAGCGATTGATCAAGTGATCAACGGTATTGGTATCCTGGGCGAAAACGGTCTGACTTCAGTTCCGTTGGCGATGTTCGAGATGTTTGAATCACTACCGCTAAGCACACTATTGTCTGTGACAGCAATTATCCTGGTTATGGTGTTCTTTATTACCTCTTCTGACTCAGGTTCGCTGGTTATCGATAACATTACTGCAGGCGGTAAGATTGACTCGCCAATGCCTCAGCGTATCTTCTGGGCCTTCATCGAAGGTGCCGTTGCAGCGGTTCTGCTGTATGTCGGCGGTACGGAAGCGATTGAAGCACTTCAGGCTGGTGCAATCTCAACAGCATTGCCATTTGTCTTCATTTTGCTGCTAATGTGTGTCAGCTTGCTGATGGGCTTTAGTACTGAGAAATACAATAAGTAAAGTTTCTTGGTGGCATATAAATGCTGCCATGATGATTGACTGAATATATGAAAGGATCTGATTACATCAGATCCTTTTTTATTTCGTTTGCACGAGATTAATAATTTTGTATTGCTAGCGATAAATAGCTTGGTAATGACTCATTTCATAATTTCTGCATTACTTCTCTTTAATCATGCTGTTATCTATTTCCCTACCGTATTTAACCCTTCAAAATAAAGTCTTATTGCATACGCCAATATTTATCTACCCAAACAAGCAAAGCCAATAACTGCTCTATCTCTTCTGAAAATTCCACAATGTGGGAACAGCATATTACAAAGTGGAACGTGGATATTGATCACAATATTTTAACTTCATGTCCGCTATATTTTTTCTCGAGGGTTTTAAGGAGTGTATATGCTCAAGTCAAAGGGTAATCAGGCATTAGCAAAAGCATTTGATGTAGTCGATGCGATAGCAGCGGGTGATCGTCAACTTAAAGATATTTGCATACGACTCGGTTTACCCAAATCGACGGTACATCGAATTTTGCAGGGCCTGATCGAAGCACGTTATGTCCGCGAGGTGAAAGGGATTGGCTTGGTGCTGGGAACCAAAGTAATCCAGTTAGGAGTTCGTGCTCAACAAGATATGCCACTGAAGGAGATTGCAAAGCCTTTCCTAAGGGAGTTGTCATCTGTCACTAAGGAAACGGTTCACTTGGGGATTAAGGATGAGGATCAAATCTTCTATTTAGACAAAATTCCAGGTCAGCGCACCATACAACTTCGTTCTCAAGTTGGCGATCGTTTGCCTCTTTCTGCTACTGGCATCGGCAAAGCGCTAATGATAGATATGCCGAAAACAGAATGGGCACGCCTGATAAATGCACAAATTCCACATAGTGTTAATTCAATGATGAGTAGGATGGAAGAATACTCAAAGCATGACTATAGCTATGACTTGGAAGATAACGAAGATTTAGTTCGTTGTGTTGCAGTACCAATTAGAAATAAATATCACAATATCATTGCGGCAGTTTCTGTAACTAGTGTTAAAGAATATATGCCAGAGGAAAGGATGAAGGAGTTAATTCCATTAATTACTAAATATTGTCAATCGATATCTGAACAACTTAATTAATATTCGTATTTAAATACGTACTCTACTCCATATACAAACACAACTATCAGTACCCATGCCTATTTATTTTTTAAATTGGGTCGTGTAATAATAAGAGGTCAAAAATGAAAAAGTTAATTACCGCTGTCATGATGTCTGCTGTATTTGCAGCAACCAGTGTTTCAACTGCTACTGCAGCCAATAATTACCCAGATGGACCAGTTAAAATTATTGTACCTTATTCAGCGGGTGGTGGCTCAGACAGTGTGAGCCGTGCATTAGCAGAAGCACTAAAGCCTGATTTTCCAAAAGGTATCGCAGTAGAAAACAGGACGGGTGGTGCAGGTTCGATTGGTATGTCATATGGCATGAACTCAAAAGCTGACGGCACCATCGTGACCATGATTGCACCAGAACTGGTTATGCTTCCTCATACTGGTAATGGTGGCGATATTGATTATAAAAAATTCAAGCCACTTGCCATGGTTAACTCAGGCTATGCGGCAATTACAGTGCCTTCCGACTCACCTTATAAGAATCTAGACCAACTTATTGAGGGCGCTAAAACAAATAACCTTCTATTTGGTAACTCGGGGACTGGCTCAATTTGGCACCTAGCAGGCGCAGGTATGGAGCAAGCTGCTGGGGTTGAGTTTACTCATGTACCTTTCCAGGGCTCTTCAGCGGCAATTACTTCACTACTTGGTCATCACCTAGATGGTGTCTCTGTTTCTTACGCTGAAGTCGCGTCTCATGTCGAAGCAGGCACATTAAGAGCTTTGGCTGTTCTTGCACCAAACCGTCTGAAAGACAATCCAGATGTCCCAACAGCGAAAGAGCTCGGCTATGACGTCGTTATCGGTACATGGCGTGGTTATGCGGTTCCATCCAATACGCCAGAAGAGACAGTAGATTTCCTAACTAAGTCGATTCTTAATGCGGCAGAGACAGAGACCTTTGTTAAGTTCATGAACAATACTAACAATGATATTGAAGTCATCGGGACTGATAAGTTTGCTCAGAAAATTGCAAACGAAGATAATTTCTATAAGCAACTAATTGAAAGTATTGGTCTAAATAAATAACTGGCACTGTGGGTCAATGGCACAGGGTTGATGCCATTGACCCATGCAGTTAGGAAGTCATTATGAGATATGGAAAGCTTGTTATATCAGCCATGTTTATGGCGCTATCCCTCTTTACGATATATTTTGCAAACCAGTTACCAGATTCTAGAGGAGGAGTGCCAGGTCCTGCTGTGTGGCCAATATTGATTTCGGCAATCATGTTTGTAGCGGCGTTTATTGTTGGTATTGCGGCACTTAGAGAAAAAGAAAGCCTACCTTTAGAGCTTCTCGGAGATAATCAAATACGCGTATACATCACCATGGTGGCGTTAGTTGTTTACTTCGTTTGCATGAATGTAATTGGTTTTGTGGTATCTACTTTTGTAATGCTATATGGATTTATTACTTGGTTTAGCAATTACAAGTTACTTCAGCGAATAGGTTTTTCGTTAGTTATTACTACCGTGGTTTACTGCATCTTTAACTATGTTCTGAAAGTCCCTTTTAGATTCGGTATTTTATTTTAGGAGTTAATGATGTTAGCTGAAGCGTTAAATTTGGTTCTGCAACCATCTATTATCTTATATATAATACTTGGCGTTGCTGGTGGGATGTGTATAGGGTGCTTACCTGGACTGACCACAACAATGGGTGTTGCTCTGGTATTGCCACTGACATTCGGAATGGATGCAGTACCTAGTATATTGTTGCTGATTGGTGTGTATGTTGGTGCAGTCTACGGTGGTTCAATGGCGGCTATTTTACTAAATACCCCAGGAACACCAGCCTCTGCAGCTACCGCTTTGGATGGCTATAAAATGGCCTGCAAAGGTGAGGCGGGAAGAGCGCTAGGTATTTCAACGACAAGTTCGTTTCTTGGTGGTTTAATTAGCTGCATATTTTTGATTTTAATCTCTCCGATATTGGCGAAGTTTGCTCTCAAGTTCAGCGCCCCTGAATTCTTTATGCTGGCCATGTTTGGTTTGTGCATTATCTCTTCGATATCCGGTAAATCTTTGCTGATAGGATTACTCAGCGGTGGGCTTGGTATTTTACTTGCCACGATAGGTATCGATGACATCACGGGCAATATGCGCTTTACCTTTGACTATATGAACCTTTACAGCGGCATTAATTTTATCCCTGTAATGATTGGTCTATTTGCGATGAGCCAAGCATTGATTGGGGTAGAAGACATACTGAAAAAGCCAAAGTCAACGGGCAAGATCACCCATGTTATTCCACGACGCTCTGACTGGGGTGTCATTATCAAAAACAGTATTCCTTTCGGTTCATTAGGCGCGTTTATTGGCTCTATCCCAGGCGTCGGTGCAGACATCGCTTCGTTTATTTCCTATGGTCAAGCGAAGAGTATTTCTAAGCATCCTGAAAAGTTTGGTACTGGTGTCCCTGAGGCAATATCTGCACCAGAAGCAGCCAATAATGGGGTAACGGGTGGGGCATTGATCCCTATGCTGACCTTAGGTGTTCCGGGGGATGCCGTAGCCGCCATTATGATTGGCGCGTTAACAGTACAAGGTTTACAACCTGGTCCACTGTTATTTGCGAATGATGCACCGACTGTCTATGCAATATTTATTGGCTTGCTTATCGCTAACGTTTGTATGCTAGTGCTTGGCTTGAACAGTGTACGTATTTTTACCAAAGTGTTGTCTGTACCTAAAGCTGCGCTCGTACCGATTATTTTCTTGCTCTGTTTTGTTGGCTCTTATGCTTTAGCCAACAACATGTTTGATGTTGTTGTTATGCTGTTCTTCGGATTTCTTGGTTATTTTTTCCAGAAGCTGGAAATATCATCGTCACCCGTTATTCTTGGCTTAATCCTTGGACCTATGGCAGAGAGCAACTTCCGTCGAGCACTACTTATGTCGCGAGGTGATGCAAGTACATTCTTATCGACAGGAATCTGTTGGGTTTTCTTTATTCTTATTTTGGTTTCCTTGTTCTCACCATTAATAAAGAAAAAGTTTGCATCTAAAGGTCAGCATACTCATGGAGAGCAATATTAATTTTTATCGCTATATAGAAATTAAAGCCTAGTTAATTATCTAGGACCATTACCAAGCACATAGTCAATGTTTAGGTGGTTTAGCTTCATGGCAAGCTAAACCGCGGGGTTTTGTTGTTCTCATCAAACGCTATTTTAAGTTTTAAGCAAGGTTAGGTTATGAAGATTATTGATGTTAAACCACATGCTATTTCCGTACCTTTAGATACGCCTTTTTATTTTTCTCAAGGGTGGGTACACAATCGAAGTGCAATGATAATTGAAGTCATCACTGATGAAGGGGTTACTGGTTATGGTGAAGCGCTTTGCCATGGCTTACAAAGTCCGCAAATTGCAGCTTCAATTGTAGAGCACACCTTTAAACCATTATTACTTGGCCGCAGTCCTTTTGACGTCGAAGTTCTTTGGGAGGAAATGTACAACACGACAAGACCTTTCGGCCAAGCTGGTGCAGCAGTTAATGCAATTAGTGGTGTTGATATCGCGTTGTGGGATGTTATCGGTAAGAGTCTGAAAAAACCTATTCATCAGCTTATCGGTGGGGCGTTTAGAAAAGAAGTGACGCCTTACGCAACTGGTTTTTATCGAGTTGCTGATGGCCATTACCCTAATGACTCTGTCGATGAAGCTTTCCGATATATCGAAGCGGGTTTTACTGCATTTAAATTAAAGATTGGTTTCGGTGTTGATGAAGACATTAAGCTAATTCGTTCAATACGAGAAGCGGTAGGAATTAATGTTCGAATTATGGCTGATGCCAATGGTGCATATAATGCCTCAACAGCTCGCCGCATCATCAAAGAGACAGAAGAATTCAATTTGTTCTTCTTGGAAGAGCTGCTTGCGCCTGAAGATATTGGTGGATATCAAGAGATAAAAACGATGTCGAAAACACCTATCGCGGCAGGAGAGCAGATCTTTGGCAAAATGGGCTATCGCCCGTGGCTGGAAAGTCGTGCTCTAGACATTATCCAACCAGATTTGTGCTCCTCAGGTGGTTTTACCGAGTGCAAGAAAATCGCTGCTATGGCACAAGCCAACCATATCAATATGATCCCACACGTTTGGGGATCGGGGATTGGTATTGCAGCCTCATTGCAATTTATCGCATCAATACCGAGTTCACCTCTTTCGCTTAATCCACAGCAGCCCATGTTGGAGTTTGATCAATCTTCACACCCGTTCCGCAAGGATCTTATTTTTGATGGTATCCAAATGGAGAACGGGAAAGTGCAAATTTCGACTAAGCCGGGTATTGGTGTTGATGTAAATCCGGATGTTATCTATCAATACAAGGTTAATTAAATGAATAATAACAGAACGATAGACTGGATAATTTTAGACTGGGGGACCACTAATTTTCGTGCCTTTGCCATGAGTGAAGGTGGTGAATTAGTGGATAGAGTTGAGCATAAGCTTGGCTTGCTGCAAGTGCAAGATGGTAACTTCGCTGGCCAACTTGAGGTGGTATTAAGTGATTGGTTGGGCGAGTTTGAACATCTACCTATTTATATGGCGGGGATGGTTGGTTCTGCCCAAGGGTGGGTGAATGTTCCTTATGTTAGTACTCCAGTTAAATTAGAAAATTTAGCAACAAATACGCATCAATTTACTCTGCCATGGGGCGCTGAAGCGACAATTATTCCAGGAATAAGCCATTGTGATGAAAGTGGTAGTTACGATGTGATGCGTGGCGAGGAAGTACAGTTATTCGGCTTGCTTGAAATTACCGGCAAATCAACCATTGAGGCTGCTTTTCCAGGAACGCACTGTAAACACTTACAACTCAAAGATAATACGCTGTCTTCCTTTAAAACCTATATGACGGGTGAGCTATTTTCCGCCTTATCCGACCACACCATTTTAGGACGAGGGCTTCCAGAGCAATATCCGTCCAAGGCTGCGTTCGAGCGCGGGATATTGGAAAGTGAGGCTGGGAACTTAACCAACCAGATATTCAAGGCTCGTACCCACCGACTGTTTGGCCTATTAGATGATTCGGAGGTACACGAGTACCTGTCAGGGTTGCTTATCGGCAATGAGATAAGAGAACTGAATACGCAGCATATTTACCTTATCGGCAGCAAATCGCTATGTATGCGATATGAAAGAACCTGCCAATTACTTAACAAAACCAGTGAGCATATAAGTGGCGATGAGAGTTTCCTTGCCGGAATGCTGAAAATTAAAGAGGCGATGAATAATGACTATGCGTAGTTTTGATCTTGCAGCTGAGCTTCCTTTGGTTGCAATACTTCGTGGGCTTGAACCAAGTAACTGTGTCCGCATTACTAAGATCTTGATTGAAGAAGGCTTCACCATGATCGAAGTCCCGCTGAACTCTCCAGATGCGCTTACCAGCATTGAGGTTTTGGTAAAACATTTCGGTAGTGATTATTTGATTGGTGCAGGCACAGTGACATCGCTCGATAAAGCCCGTGCAGTGATAGAAACTGGAGCAAATTTGATAGTGACACCAAACTTCAACCAAGAGGTGGTCGAGTTATCAGTCGCTGCTAACTGCGTGACTTTCCCTGGTGTAGCGACACCAACAGAAGCTTTTGCGGCACTTGCTGCTGGTGCAACTGGCCTTAAATTGTTCCCTATTCAAAGCTTGGGGCTGGTTGGCTTTAAGGCGTTAAAGTCAGTGCTACCTAAAGAGACGATTTGCCTACCAGTTGGAGGTATATGCCCGACTGAAGAAAGCATGAAACCTTACCTGGATGCGGGTGCCAATGGATTCGGTTTGGGCGCCTCGTTATATAAGCCAGGTTTAACCGACGATGAAATTAGAGCAAACGCAAAACAATTTAAACAAGCTTTCGAATCAGCTAAGGGCTAATTGAGCGAGCCAAAATACGGAGATAAAAAGATGGCAAAATACTTAATCACTGGTGCGAGTACTGGGATTGGCGCGGAGACTGCCCGAAAACTAGCGAAAGGCAATGAGTTGTTTTTGGTTTACAACCGTTCAAAAGGCAAAGCCGAGGACTTAGCAGTAGAGCTAGAGAATCGTGGTGCCAAAGTTCAGCTATTTCAGGCAAACTTAACCAGTGAAGCGGCGTGTATCAAGTTGTTTGAAGAGATAGGCGAGGTGACTGATACGCTTGATGCTGTCGTTAATAATGCAGGAGGAATGGTGCAAAGGCAGGGGGTGGATGAACTCACCTGGGATACGATGCTGGATGTGTTCAACTTAAACACATTTTCTTTGTTCAAAGTAACATCGCTTTCCGTACCGTTTCTCAAAAACAGCAATAAAGCCTGTATTGTCAATGTGACATCTATTGTTGTTCGCCATGGTGGGCCAACAGCGACATTGTATGGGGCTGCTAAGGGTGCCGTTGACACCTTTACTCGTGGTGCTTGTAGGGAGTTGGCTCCTCATATAAGAGTAAACTCTGTCTCCCCCGGAGTTATAGAAACGCCTTTCCACGATAAGGTGTCGACTGATGAACAGATGAAAACATGGGCCGAGAACAACCCGCTGCAACGTAACGGAAAAGCGAGCAATATCGCCGATGCGATTCACTTCTGTATCGAAAATGACTTCATCAATGGAGAAAGCATCGATATAAATGGCGGGCTGTTTGTTCGTTAACAGAGTCAATCATCGATAAAAAAACGCCGTCATCATGACGGCGTTTTTTTATTACTCTTAGCGTCTACAACCAGATTTCTGAGACCGGTGTATCCGGAGAAAAGTGGTAAGCAATTTGTGCTTGCAACAACTCAGCTGTTGCAAGAGCATCCGTCATGGCGTGATGGGGGGGATAATCCGGTAACCCATAGCGTTGTCGACAACGTGCAAGTCGCACTGAGCCAGGACGTTTCCCTTTTAGACGGTTGATAAACCCGCCAAAATGACGTTGTTGAATTGCCATCTCAATCGCCATGGTATCAACAACCGGAAAATGTATGCCTTCTTCTAATCGGCTGAGCAGCGCTTGGTTCATGAACTCACGTTCAATTTTCTGATAGTGAACAACAACGATTTTGCCTGCTAGTGCTTTTAGTACACGTTCGAGGATCTTCAGCAAATCAGGGGCGTTTTCTACTTCGGAGTCAGTAATACCATGGATAATGACTGACTCTTCATTAAGTGGACGGTGAGGATTCACAGTCCATTGCGCGGATTCACGACAACGGATGCGTTGCAGGGTGAAAGGAACGAGCCCAATACTGATGATTTCATCTTTTTTAGGGTCAAGCCCTGTTGTTTCGAAGTCTAGTGCTACGAACGGCACCTCACTGAGCGGAGTATCGCCACTTACCATAGGCGCGGAATAGAAGCTTTTTAACCTCTCATCATTGGCTTTGTCGTGCAGTGTTTGGAAAAACGTTGGCCAATCTGGAGTACTGCGGGTATTCAACAGTTGGCGATGCTGTTTGGGTTTATTAACTGTCATACTACTTATTAACGACGGTTACCTTGGTAGCGGAATTTAATAAAGTTTTGCGCGTTGCTCAAGATTTGGAATGCCGCTTTGAGGTTACGGCGCTCAAAGTCTGACATGTTTTCCGGCTCGATACTGTTATCCGCTTCAATTCCTGCTTCTATATCTAATGCCTGGTGGCGAATACGAACCATGTAAATCAATTCCATGGCGTCACGTAAGTCTTGGCCTCGGCCTTTGGGTAAGATCCCTGCTTCAATCACATCATCAAGACGCTCAAAGGAGTTTTGCGAGCGGGAACCTATTGCCAAAGCGTGTACACGAATTAAGTCAGCCAGCGGGGCTGTACCACGACGTTTCAGGTTTATCGAGTTGTTGTGCCTGCCATCTTTTTCCATCACGAAATCTTTGAAGAACCCAAGCGGCGGCGTGCGGCTTATAGCATTGCGGGCAAGGC
This sequence comes from Photobacterium rosenbergii, assembly GCF_003026455.1. Taxonomy (GTDB): domain Bacteria; phylum Pseudomonadota; class Gammaproteobacteria; order Enterobacterales; family Vibrionaceae; genus Photobacterium; species Photobacterium rosenbergii. The sequence goes on along the minus strand of NZ_PYMB01000001.1, from coordinate 740,874 downwards.
AAGCCAAGAAGCGGTTGTTTTTGCGGGCCCGGCGCACGACATAGCTGTTGAGTTGCTCGGCCCATTTCTCACGGCCACAGACTCCAGACAAATCGAAGAAGATTGAGCTATTGAGCAGAGCTTGTGGCTTTGGATTGTCGATCCATTCGGCGAAGCACTCTTCCCACTGTGAACGGGTTTTACGCCACTCGGGGTTAGTTGCCATAATATCACCGGTACAGTAACTGTAACCACAAGCCGCTAGTCCGTCACAGATAAACTTGGCGAATTTCTCGAAGTATTCACCGTGAAGTTTTTCGTCGTAGCTATCGTCTAGGATCAAGGCATTGTCCTGATCAGTAACAATGAGCTGTTCATCTCGGGCCATTGAACCCATTGCCATTAGGCAGAATGGAATAGGGGCAGGCCCTAATTCCTCTAGGGCTAATTCTGCAAGGCGTTGCTTGAAACTACGTCCTATCACCGAAAGGGCACTACCAATCATATGGGCATTGGCGTCTTCGTTGACCATTCGAACGAAGCAATGCTTGACCTCTTCAGACACAACCTGAAGTTCTTCAACAGACTGTTGCTGGAAAATGGTGCTTACCAACAACAGGCTGTTTTGGGACTCGTAACGGACGATGTCGGTCAAACCGATGATGCCAATTGGATTTTTGTTTCTTAGCACCGGAAGGTGATGAACATTGTACCTGAGCATCGTCAGCATCGCTTCGAAGACATAGGCATTGTAATCGAGCGAAATAAGCTCGGTACTCATTACCTCAGAGACAGGCGTCGAGGTATCTAGACCTTTGGCAATTACACGAGAGCAAAGATCTCGATCGGTAATAATACCGACTAGTGGGTCATAATCATCATCATCACTGTCTTCATTGGGTTCAACGATTAACATTGCCGAGATATTTTCTTCTGCCATGGTTATAGCAGCGGTTTGAATACTTTCATCCCGGCTGATAGTTACAGGGTCACGAGAAAGTAAAGTGCGGACTTTCGATGTTGTTAGGTCGTTTTCTTCGGCTTGGGTAGATACGACATTACGCAATCTTGCGCTATCTTCCAATTCGACAAAATCAGCAAAAGTATCGAATTCATCGCAAAGCTTGTTAAAGATATCTTCAGGGATGCAATAGACCAAGGTGTCCTCGATGGCTCGGGCTGGCATCCTTACCTTGTTGTTCATCAACAGGCCCATTTGCCCAAACAGATCACCTTCGTCTATCCGATTATACAGTTCTCCCTTACGGCGGTAGATTTCAACAGCACCACTTCTAATGAGGTAGAGATCATGAATTTCATCGCCAAAATTGAGGATCATTGAGTCAGCACGGTAATAGGCAACTTCAATATTGAGGGCGATTTCTTTTAACGACTCTTCCGGGAGTACCTTAAAAGGGAGGTATTGACTGATAAAGTTGAGAATTTCCAGCTGTTCAGCTTCCATCTTTTGATCCGCAATGCTTATGGAGAATGGATACTAGTATACCTAATTCAATCAAGATTGCTTGTGCTAGGCGGTGGGGTTTTTCACTATATGACTGAAAAACAATGACTAGATTACTAACTCGGTATAGAGTTTATGCAGTAGGTGGTTTTGGTGTTTACAGTCTAATTTGTGAAGTATGCTTTTTATCTGCGATTTTGTTGTCTCTTTGGAGACCCCTCTAAGCTGGGTGATCTCACTACCATCGCAACCTTGAGATAATAAATGAATGACTTGCCGCTCTGCTGGGGTTAAGTTTTTCGGTAATTGTATACTTCCGTGATGCAGGGGCGTTGAACCAAATTGGTCAATGAGCTTTTGAGTTGATAGATAAAACTGTGACCACGGAATAAGTTCACCCATAAACTGTTGTAGTTGAACTTGGCAATTTGGTGGGAAAGGGGATGAGTAGCGATGAAATGTAAGTACCTGTACTTCTTGTTTGCTTATAAAGCTATATCCACTAATCGAAAACTTAACTGAAAGAGTGGGGAGCATCACTTCTCTAAACCAGTCATCGTCAATTTTTTTGAGGGGCAACATGGATTGAAGAGGAACCATTTTCCCCTGAAAATGGTGTGTAGAGTAGTGCTGGAGGTAAGCATCATTTTCAGAGTGGCGGTGGTAAAAATCGAGTAGAGCATCTTCGATGCCGCAATAGAAGGTATGCCCAGGTCCAAATCTCGGGGAGGGACCTAAAAATAGTACGCCAACATCGGCCTCGATAGCATGGCATATTTCAGCCAGTACGAGGTTTATATCAGAAGGAGATTGACCCGCTTCTATTAATTTCCTCACCCATAGGCCAGCTAAACTCATATCAAACCTAATCCGTTAAGTCTTATAATGAATTTTGACAATAACGATACTGATTACAAAAAAAAAGCGTGCATCTTGTGAACCCGATCGGTATATGTGTACGGTTTAAGGTGTGGCAACAAGTTAAGAAAGGATTATATGCACATAACATATTGCTCTTATGCACGACATGCTGGTGAGATGCTAGATATCTTTAATGATGCTATTTTGAATACAACGGCGCTGTATGAGTACGAACCCCGAACTATGGCCGTTATGGAACAATGGTTCGAGTCAAAAAGGCAAGGCGATTATCCCGTGATTGGAGCTTTTGATGAAGATGGCAGGTTAATGGGCTTCGCTTCGTTTGGTAAGTTCAGGGAGCAACCTGCTTTTCAGTTCACCGTTGAGCACAGTATTTATGTTTCCGGTGACTACCGCGGCAAAGGGGTGGCAATGGAGTTGATGAAAACGCTCATTGTGTTGGCTTCTCGCCAAGGTTACCGCTCATTAATCGGTGCAATAGATCTAGAAAATATTGCTAGCTTGCGGTTACACCAGAAATTTGGCTTTGAAGAAGTCGGCATTATTAAAAGCGCAGGATATAAATTCGAACGGTGGTTGGATCTAGCTTTTTACCAGTTAGCTCTTGATCTCTGAGCATGATGGGCAGATGGATATTGAGATATATGTCAATCTGATGTCAGAAGCGACTAAAAAATGATCACGCAAGCAGGATTGTTGTCAAAATACTGTATTTTAGTACAGTTATCGTAATGTAATACGGTATACTGGTTATTTATCCAGTTAACGAGACAACGGCAGTTACACACTAAGATTACAATTAAGAACGAAGGCAAATGGTGCCTGAAATTTTGGATGTGAAACTGTCTTGTATATGTGATTACAGTGGCTAATTTCAACACACATCTTGGAACAGCCGCATTAACGAGTAGTTTAGCGGCTACGGCCCTGTTATCTGCAGGGCATATTGTACCGATCACCGCATTATGGTTAATGCTACTTGGTACGATTGGCGGTTTATTGCCGGATATCGACTCAGACAACTCGACGTCGATGACTACATTATTCCGGCTATTTGGTGGTTTAATTACTTTCAGTTTTGTCGGCCATATCTATCAATTGGTGTCGATGCTTGAGCTGGTTGTATACAGTACATTTTGTTATTTGACGATCCGGTATAACTTCAAATCATTATTAGAGAAAATTACAGTCCATCGAGGGTGCTGTCACTCCCTGGCCTTTATTGCGGCTTCGGGGCTACTCACTGTATGGCTTGTATACTTACTGGGCTACAGTGATGTGACAGCTTGGCTATCCGGCGCCTTCCTCTTCTTTGGCGGGGTTGTACATTTGCTTCTTGATGAAGCTTACAGCGTTGATTTAGCCAACCGCCGGTTGAAACTCTCTTTTGGCTCAGCACTGAAGGTTTTTTCACCGAAAAACCCTTTTATTAGCGCTTTCCACTGTTTGTTGATCGCTATTTTATATCTCCATGGCCCTTCGATAGATAATACATGGAACCAGGTGAGTAATTGGAGTGAGTTTCGATTCAAACCAGAGTGGTTAAATCGTGATGAGGTAATGCACTTTTTTGATGCTGTGATTACCTCTACAAGAGAGGCGATGAGCCAAAACTCGAAAGAAGGTTAGGGTGAAAAGCGGTGTGATAACACCGCTTTTTTCGTTTATGCTGAGACGTTTTTTTGACGGTGGCTGTCATAAAATTTACGGTGTAAACGTATTGATAAAAATCAAAATAAGAGTGAAAATTCATGTTAAAGTTGCATTCTTATTACGATTTATTTTTTATTCTTTCTCATGCTATTAAATATTAATAATATATCTGTACGGAAGCAGGTACTTGTTCCAGTTTTACTCATCTGCGTGATTATGGCCATTGCATTTGCTGTAGTGACAAAGGAATCTCGTGCCCAGCGTGCGCAAACCAGTCAAACGACTTTTTCAGCTTTACAGCAAAAAACAGCGTCTCAACAAATACTTGAAAACAGTTTCGCTGCGCGTGTCAGCGCAATTTATGCGCTCTATGACCCATCCGCTTTCAATAACTTGGATACAGCAGTAAAACAAGGGTTTGATGCTAACCGGGTATTACTTGACCAACTTTCACAAACACCGGCTCTTACACGGAATATAAATGCAGTGAAAGAGAAAATGGCTAACTATGAGCGCTTTTTAAATAGTGATCTAAAGCCATTTGTTGCTCGCAAAAATAGCATTGGTGTCACGATGCAAGAATCAGAAATGCTAGCGTCTAACTTCAGGGTTGTAGGTAGCGAATTAATTCAATCGATTGATGAATTAACTATCGCCATTGACCGCTATGTCGAGCAAGAAATTGCAGCCGTTGAAGCAGAATACCGCCAAATGATGCAGAGCGTCATGCTAATTATGGCTGTTATGGTTGTTAGTGGATTAGTGATAGCGTGGCTGGTTTCAGGCCGTATGGTTAAACCTATTCTTGAAGTACGTGAAGTCCTCAAACAGCTTTCTTTAGGCAATTTGACTGGCCGTGTTCATGTCTTAGGTTCAAATGAAATTGGGGAACTTAGCCGAGATTTGAATAATACGCTGGAAAAGATGCAAGATACGATTTCTCACTTGAACCGTATTAGTGAAGAAGTGGCGGCAGCATCGACGGAACTGGCTGAGGTAATGAATAGTTCGCAAGCAAATGCTCAACAAGAAATGGCAGAGATTGAGCAAGTTGCTTCGGCGGTTAATGAACTTTCAAGCACAGCTGATAACGTTAGCACTAATGCTCAGGATGCAGATTCTTGCGCGAAACAAAGCCAAAGAATGGTCGATGAAGGCCGAAATGTCTTTACTCAAAGTGAGCAATCTAATCAGGTTACCTCTGAGAAAATGTCAGAAGCGGCCGATGTTGTGATGCACTTGCGAGAGCAATCGGATCAAGTGAGTAAGGTCATTGAAGTGATTCAGGCTATTTCTGAGCAGACCAACCTTCTTGCTTTGAATGCGGCGATTGAAGCAGCCCGTGCCGGTGAGTCTGGTCGAGGTTTTGCTGTCGTTGCCGATGAAGTACGCATGCTGGCCGCCCGTACCCAAGAATCGACTCAAGAGATCCAAGCGATCATTGAAGATCTCCAACGTCAGTCAGCAAATGCCAACGATGGGATGCAGCAATCATTGCAGATGCTGAAAGAGTCAGAAGAGTTAACTAGCCTAGCTAATGAAGTGTTTGAAGGGATTACTGATGCCATTACCACTATCGGCGATATGAATACCGAGGTTGCAACAGCGGCTGAGCAACAGTCGATGGTGACGCAAGATATCAATAAGAACGTGGTCAATATGTCTGAGCTTGTTAACCAAAATGTGGTGGGCATTAGCCAGAGTGCAAGTGCTAGCGAAGAGTTATCACAATTGGCTGAGCAGCAGCGCAAGCAGCTGGCATTTTTCCGATATTAGCGTGTGAGTATAATTTCAAAATTAAAGGAAGCATTGGCTTCCTTTTTTTATGCCTGTTTGTTTATTGAGCTATATCAAGCCGTTTTAATATTTAATGCATCTAGTGAGTTTTATCCCCCGTGTGGGTGATGCGAGCAAAATTTATCCTGCATATAACCTCAATAACAGCTCTTAACTTAACCGAATAATGAGAATGACGAGGGCTGTATTGTGTAGAGGATAGACAAGGAAGCATGTATGAAACGGCATCCAATAGCTGTCGCAGTAGGGCTAGGCACCTTATTGACGATAGCGGCTTGTAATGACGATAGAAATCACAGTGTCGTACAGCCAATTCCTGAGCCTACAACATCCATGAGTGTCAAAGCGTTAGATGGATATCTCCATAATGCATTTGTCTGGTTAGATATAGATAAAGACTACCAATTTGATGAAGGCACTGAACCAAGCGGCAGGAGTGATAACGGCATCGCAACCTTGGATGTCAGTGGAGTGGACAACCCGCAGTCTTATCCGGTGGTGGTAAAGGCTATTGAGAATGAAACGGTCGATCTCGATAACCCTGATATGACGGTATCAAAGAGCTTTGTGATGTCAGCACCTAGCGGCAGTTCAGTGGTATCGCCTTTGACGACTATGGTTGATTTCAAAATGCGCCAAGAAGGGTTGACGCAGGAAGAAGCAAAAACTGATGTGGCGCAGATGTTTGGTGTCGAGCCAGAGTTGTTAGACAGTGATTATGCAGACACAGAGACAGTTGGCTCTAGTGTTGCTGTAAAGTTGGTCCAACAGTCAGCAAAATCCATTGTCACAGCGGGTGTATTACCTGAGTCAGAAGCTGAGTTGGATGAAAACAGCCTTGATGGAGTTGTATCTCAAGTTATTGAAGAAGGGAACCAAGTTGGTGACGCATTGATCACTGACCGGGGGGAAGCGCTCCCTGATGATTACGATTTTGACCGCGTAGTCAGTGAAGACAATAAGACAGTTGAGGCTGATACAGACAGTGACGGTGTCACTGATTCAGAAGATGATTTCCCGAATAACAGCGCTGAATGGGCAGACACTGACGGTGATGGTTATGGGGATAACAGAGCCGATAAGTTCCCGAATAACAACGATGAGTGGGCAGATCAAGATGGGGACGGTTACGGTGATAACCTTGCTGACAAATTCCCTGATGACAAAACAGAGTGGGCTGACTTTGATTCAGACACCATCGGGGATAACAGTGATCCCGATGATGATAATGACGGCGTTCACGATACGCTCGATGCTTTTCCTTTTGATGACAGTGAGTCGCTCGATACTGATGGCGACAAAATAGGGAACAACGCTGACCTTGATGATGACGGCGATAATGTAAATGACGAGGATGATGACTTTCCACTAGATAGCACCGAGTGGATAGATAGCGATGGGGATGATATCGGTGATAATAGTGATGAATATCCCGACGATCCGGAAAAGTCGGTAGCGGATGTTGTCACAAATAACGTGTATACCTCGCCAATGTTTATCGATATTTTGATGGATACGAAAACGCTGGATGTTATTCACGATATAACTATCGAAACATTAAACAACACGGATGTCCGTAAGACTGAGACCATTACTTATACCGACTCGGAGTCAGGTATATTGTTCGGAGAATGGGAAAGTCATGCGACATATAACAAAGATGGTCGTTTTGAGCGACATAACTTTGGTTATTACGATTACAATCTAGACGGTCAGTTTCAATATGAAAGTCAATCGTTAGATATCGGGACATACACTGACGGTCAGGAAAGTTTCTGGCGTTATATTGATGAGTCAGATGCAGCATTAGAAGGCGGCAGTAACGGTGGTAATCGTGTCTTTGATGATATTGATATTCCTTCACAAGTTGCCCTTGAGAATCTTGACGGTATTGATGCCGTACAATATCTCACTGTTTCTACTTCCAGCCAGCAAAATGTTGCCACAAAGCAAACCGTACTAGAGCAGTACGAGTTACAAGGTTGGGTGTTTGGCGATAAAAATGGTGGGCTTAACTACCGCGCAGAGGCGACTACCAGTGATAGTAACGGGATAGTTGTTGATCATCAGGATAAACGTGATTGGCAAGCTAACGGTGTCATTAATACCTTGATTGGCTTCTCGGTACTCAATGAACATCAATATACTTTTAGCCACTTCAGGCCAATATGGGCAGCACCTGAGCAACCGTATTTTGAAGAGTATGCTCAATATAGCTTTGTACCAGATAAAGCCGATACCTTAGGTAACTACTGGTATGAAGTAACAACAGAATACGATCGAGAAGCTAACTCTGAGCGTGTAACTGGTTATCGCTATCTATTATCAGGAAATGAAGGAAAATTGACAGATGAAGCCAATCCCTATGGGGTCATGTTTAATTCCTTTAGCTTAACAAGAACAGCGATAACAGAGTCAGAATACAGTGAAGCAGTAAATTGGGAGCATATGCCTGTATCTGTTGAGTATTTTGATTCCCCTAATAGTAACTTTACTGTCCAACAGCCTGATGAGGGTCAAGACTACAAAGTGTTTATCCTGGGTGACAATGGGTTGCGGGTAGGCCATCGTTTTGCTGAGTGGGGAACACAGCAGGTTATCGATTTAGCCGGTAAAGTCGAAGGCTTGCGCAGTAGTGGATACAGTCTGGATGAAATAGGCGCCGATCTTCTTCCTGGTTTGAGTGACTACAACGGCATGTTGCTGGATCAGTCATTCCAATATGACACCTTGGGCTCGCCAAGGCAGTGGTATGTTGTGTCGAACAATGATCTATTAACCCCAAATCAAGACGGTGAGTATCAGCTTGTTTCCCTGCAACTAGTCAACGATGGTATTAAGCCAAATTGGCGAGTTGATGATACAAGAAGCGGAGCATTGGTGATTTCCATTCCGCATATAGATAACCCATGGAATTGGTACGATGCATATTGGCGGGCAATGGTTAATGCCGATGACATCGATGTGGCAACTGGCGCTTGGAGCAGTTGGCTAGGCGAGTTTTACTTATCACAAGATGAAGCTGAAGCCGCGATTATTCAACACGGTAGGATCTGTAACCTTGGGAATACCGAGTGGGATGCTGGTGGGCCGATAGATGAACCGCAATATAGTGATTATGCCGATATTCTCGAACAGTGTGTCTATGTGCAAACGACAGAAAGTGAAGTAGTTGGACAGTCATATTACTTGTTCAATGGCCAAGAGCTTCAGCAATGGCATTTCTACGAGCAAGGTAGTGGTCAGGTTATTTTCCCTGATGACACGTCAGCATTGTTTACTTGGCAAGTGAATAGCGATGGAGTCGTTGAGATCACTTATGACTGGGGGGCTGTTGATTACTTTGCGATTACTGGCCGTGATGATCAATATGTCGGGTTTAAAATATATAGCCAATGGGATGAAGAAGGGGGCGAGCGGTTCAATATATGGGCTGCAAGAGTCACAACGTATCCACCAATGATAACAAGCTGCCCGATAGACCAGCAGAATGCTACCTTGGATGACTTTTATCAAGCCATAGAAACCTGTGGTGGCTATACCCCAATTGAAGGTGATTTCAACGATACGCTAGGCGGCATGACTTTTGTGAGAGTGAGAAGTGATGGCGATACACGCGCTTATCAGTTCCATGAAAGCGGTCAATTTAACTGGATTCGAGCGGGAGATTGGCGTTCAGAAGAAGGCACAGAGTGGCAGATTACCCATGATGGTATTTTGCAAATGGTCTCTGATATCAATAATGCAGAGGAATTCATGATGTTGGCCCATCAGCAATACTACGATAACCAAAGTAGCTTTGTTGTGTATGAGCAATATCGAGAAGACGATGAGCTGTACAGTGATATTTGGAGCCTCGTGTTCCGTGAATATGAGCAAGGCCAAACACTTGCGGTCTGTGATGTTGGTGATACCCCTTGGAATGACGTTGACGATCAACCAGCAAGTTATGCGACAGAACAAGCGTATCAGGATGCTGTTCAGCAATGCTTGGTATGGACTGATAATCGGATGTTGAGATTCACTGAAGATATGTTGATAGGCAAGGGGGCAGATCAGCAGACAACTTGGCGGATAGCTACGGATGACGATGGGGAGATGATCCGATTCAGTCCTGATCATACTGGTGCTTTTATTGACCCACAAGACGGTGATTTCCCGTTTAATTGGCAATTGCTAAACGGTCAGGTACATATCACCATTACCCACCCGGAATACACCGGTTCCTCAGAGATCCTCGCGATTACTGAGTCTGATGGTATTCAGTTTGCCATCAAATCTTTCTGGGTTGATACCTCCGGTGAGTGGAGTAGCCCAGCTCCTGAACAAGGTGAAGGGGAGGTTTGGGGCTATATATTAGAATTACAAAGTAAAGAGTAACGCAAATGGGAGCCACTAGGCTCCCATTCTTTGTCATATCTATGCGGCTGCTTCTCTAGGTGATGGTTTGAAGATATTGATGACGGCCTTTACAGTGTAATATCCGCAGAGAACGGTGAAGGAAATTGCACTTATCGACTCACCAAAACTGACTGAGGCACCAATGAAATTGAATATCTCACCACCGAAATCCCTGACATGATCCAATGCCCACTTGTATACCAAATATAACTTTGTGAGGGTAATGAAAACTAGGTAAGCTTTACCGTAAGGTGTAGTTAGAAAATACTTAATTTTACTCCAAAGACTTTTCACTTTACTTGCAACCTCGTTATTTATCGGACGAGGTGAAGTGTAGAAAAAACCACCTTGATACATTTATCAATTCGCGCCATCGATGGGCGAAAAACGTAGCGCACTATGGATAGCTATATTGTTATCTTCGTTATCTTTTTGATTGTTATAGATTAACTATTACTGGGTATAATTGTTTTTTCGTAAGAGATAACTTGATCTTTGCCATGGCGTTTGGCGTAAGCCAGTGCGAGATCAGCTTGGTGAAGTACCGTTGCCGGTAAAGCTGTGGCATCAATAAGGGTGTTAACACCAATACTAATGGTGAAATTAATTTCGCCCTCAGGAATAAGAACATCTAACTTGCTGACTCGCCAACGTAAGCGCTCAGCGAGTAACAATGCAAAATGATGTGACGTGTGGGGAAGGAGAATGACAAACTCTTCTCCACCCCAACGACCAATGAAATCAGATTGGCGGATACTTGATTTACAGCATTGTGAAAATAACCGGATGACCTCATCCCCGGCTTGGTGACCATAGCTGTCGTTGATCAATTTGAAGTCATCAATATCGATATACAGGCATGAGATTGGATAGTTGTACTTCTGAGCTTTAGCTAATTCACTGCTCAGTATGGATTCAAACCGATTCCGGTTAGTGAGCCCTGAGAGTGAGTCAATCGATGCTTGTTGCTCGAGTTGGTAAAAGTCGTTGTACTTTTCAGTGATATCAATAATTGCCAATTGAATCGCCATTTCACCTTTCCAGTGCACAATTGATTCCGCAGCTAGAACGTGAGCGATTTTGCCAGAAGGCTTGGTGACTTTGAATGTCTGCACTCGAGGTCGAGTTAAACCTTCCATCAATCGGTGATAGTGGGCCAGAGCAAGATCAGGGTTGATATCGACAATCAAGTTTAACAAATTAGGCAGAGACATGTCGTTAGGTACTTCGCCTACACCAATGATGTTGCAGAGGTTCTCATCGACATAGAGGATTTTGAATTCGTCATGGATCAGAATGCCGAAATCAGAGGCAAAAGTGTTATCAGGGTCAAGATGGATCTGAGGAAATTCAATCATCTAAGCTACTACTACCGTAAACTTCCATGGTAAGACCTAAATGGGTCGACAACTGCTTTGATAAAAGCATCAATAAAAACAATATGTGACACCGATTCCAAAATTTCAAGCTAAATTGCATTTTATAAGCAAGTTAATTCAGATAATCAGAGGTTTATCATCATTTTTGCAATGATAAAGTTCGTAAATGCAAATTTGTGCTTGCTGGCGCGAATTGATAAGAATCTTTAGCTGTAAAACCTACAATGCAGGCATTGAAAGTTATTAACTAATTGTATGAATACAATGAGGTTGTAATGAGCCAGCAAAGTAAAGCGACAGCAGAACTAACAACAACAGAGCAACAAAATCAGAATCAAGTCACAGAGAGTAATATTGAAACCGATAGCCAGAAAAACAGTGGTGAACAGGCACGGGATCCACGACGAGCGACTTTAATTACACTGCTAGTTTGTGCAGGGTTGTTTATTTTTTATCTCGTCTCTGACCGGGTGATTCCGACAACGGATATGGCAAGGGTAAGAGCCAATATTGTGCCATTAGCCCCATTAGTGAGTGGCCCTGTAACGAAAGTGCACGTTGAACCCAATGATATTGTCGAAGCCGGTCAGCCATTGATAGAGCTTGATCGAACGGATTATGTTATTGCCCTTAAGCAAGCTGAAGAGGATTTGGAAAAGGCAGGTAAGGAAGTCGGTGTTCAGACCGCATCTGTTGAATCGGCACAAGCACAGTTAAGTGATGCAATTGCTAACCAGCAGAACGTTCGCCGTCAGGCGGATCGTGTGTTTGCCATGGTGAAAAAGGGGATTGTAACTCAAGCTGATGCGGATAAAACCCATGCCGCTTTGGCGCAAGCAAGTGCCCGTGTTGATCAAGCGAGAGCTTCTGTTGATCAGGCCAAAAAGCAACTAGGTGCGAAGGGAAATGAGAATACTGAAATTCAAGCCGCCATTCTGGCCCTTCAAAAAGCGCAGTTGGATCTTGAACGTACTGTGATCAGGGCGCCTTCTGCTGGCGCAGTGACAAACTTTAGGTTAGATGAAGGTATCTTTGCCAATAAAGGCCAGCCTCTGATGACCTTTGTATCTGGTGATGAGAGTTGGGTCGAGGCTTATTACCGTGAAAATAGCCTAGGTAATGTTAAGCCGGGCGATAAGGTTGAGATTGCATTGGACAATGTACCAGGTGAAGTTTTTGCTGGAGAAGTTACAAGTATTGATTACGGTGTTGATTGGGGACAGGCACAACAAACAGGCCAATTAGCGACTGTGACTAACCAGTCTGGTTGGCTTCGTCAGACGCAGCGCTTCCCGGTTATGATTCGTTTTGAAGAGCAGATGCCAAAGGGAAGCCTTAGGGTTGGCGGTCAAGCCGATATCATGATGTATACCGATAAAAGCTCACTGATGAATGTGTTCGGAAAAATCTGGATCCGAGTGATCACTTGGTTCTCATATATCCGCTAATACCTTTGGAGGCAGAGGCATGCGTTTAGAACAAAGTCGAAATATCCTCCGATATGTAACGGGTGTGATGTTCTCATTGGTATTGGCTTACAGCCTAAACTGGACACTGGCATATGTAATGCCAGTGTTTGTTGCCAAGCTTCTAGTAGATAAACCTGTCGCGGATAAACAAGTCATGACGGAACTCGGTTTATCTATGGTGGCGACGGTAATCATTGCTTTGTTAGTGACAAATGGGTTAGCTCAATACCCAATTATCATGCTGACTCTTGTGGGCATTTTGATGCTTTGGGCTTATTACTTGTTCCAAGAACAAAAATGGAATTTCTTCGCGACCATGCTGATGATATCGGCATTGTTATTGCCTTATTTGGGTTTGATGCAACCTGTTATTGCTCTTGAAGTTGGTAAGGCCTTAATGCTAGCCGGGGGCGGAGCTGTCGTTGTTTATGGATTAATGCATTGGGTGTTTCCATCTCAACCTACAATGCTACCAACGGTTGAAGAAAAAACGCTAGAACAAGTGCGTCAGGAACAACAACTGAAGATGAAGGAGTCATACAAAGCACTGTTGATTAGTTTTCCGGTCATTGCGTTTTGCTATTTTTTTCAAACCACAGGCGCAATTCTAACAATGATTTTCGTTGGTATTTTGTCGCTGCAGTTAACTGCACCTAAAAGTGTCAAGTTGAGCATGTTTTTGCTGATGACCAATATTGTGGGTGGTTTTTTAGCAATCATTGCCTATGAGCTGTTAGTTACCGTACCTTGGTTCCCGTTCTTGGTTGCGATGATGGCGTTCTTTACATTGAGTTTTGCCAATAAGATATTTAACCAGCCAGAGAAAGCCCCGATATATGCCGGTATCTTTTCAGCGCTTTTGGTGATTTTTGGTGCTGTTGTCGCCAGTGACACGAAGCTAATGGATGTCAATTTCTACACCCGAATTTGGCAACTAGTCCTATTGAGTGTTTATATGATCAGTGTCTCTACATTGATTGAAAAATGGCAATCAAGGAACAATGTGAGTGATGATTCAGGTACCCCGGTGTTGCCGGGCTAAGTGACAAATTGTTTACGGTAGTCTTTGGGAGGGAACCCCGTAAGCTTTCTAAATGCTCGTGAAAAATGGGCAATATCGGCATAGCCTAACTCAACAGCGATGTCGGTTAACGAGTAGTCTTTGTTTTCCATTAGGCGACAGGCTGTTGCCAGCATAATGTTGTCTCTGATGTGCTTAAAGCTGGTGTGTTCCTGAGACAATCTGCGCTGAAGTGTTCTTGGCGTTGTTCCTAAAATGTTGGCAGCGTCAGAAATGGTCATAGATTGTTTGCATAGGTATGGAGCGAGCGCGTGATAGATAGACTCGATATATGTGATTTCTCTAGGAGAGTCACTAGAAGGACTTGAAACAGTAAACCTAGCAGAAGAGTGATAGGGAAGAGCAAGGATGTCATTACTTAATGCAACGGCACCGAGCTTGCGCTTGGTATAATAATGGGTGGTGTTGGATTTCAGAATCAGCGCTAATTTGTCAGCCCCATCGGATTGCATGGCGATATAGCTAGGAGACCAGTCTTGCTTGCTGGCGTAGCGAATAAACTCAATGATGAACAGAATTGCAAATATTTCTGACCAGACATAGCCATCAGTCTCTTCGACTGGCTTAAATCGGCACAACCACGGAGTATCATTGAAGTAACCTATGCTTAACTGAGTGGTTGGCGACTCATGCAGCACTGCTGTTCTCATTTGCTCAATAGCATCGCCAATACTTTCCGGATTATCTAGGTGTTCTAGTAGTTTAGGAATGAAGTATTCACGAATAGAAGTAACCAGCAAACCCCCATAGAACTCAGGTTCAGCGCGCTCGGCCATCATACCTAAAAGGTTTCTTATTGGCGCTTCAGGTAGGTATTCGTGATGCTGCTGCAGTATATCATCAGGGATACCAGCCGCACTTAACAATGGATAAATATCACTTTCGAAATGCTTGACTAAAGCAATGATCGTACTGGCATTTACTGTTTTGATTAGCGGTACCAATTGACCTTGTTGCATCTTTATCGCATTCCAATATGTGTAATCAACAAATTATAACGCTTTTTTCTTAAGCTAAGAACGTTTAATTGAGATTTGTAATCGGGCTTAAGAGAGGAGAGTAGTACCGCCCTTGAGGAATACAGAATAGTACAAAGAGGTACATTGCTAATATTGTGTCGTCAAAGTGCGAACTTTATTCTGCGTTAAAAGAATACTGTTTTATTGGTGTGTGCAATGAATTTGATACGTGATGCATTTAGTACTTATAAAGTCACTTGTCGTAATAAGCCGAAAAGTATAGCAAAATATATTTTACGCGGGGTAATTCACCACAAACCGCTAAAGATATTGAATGAAAATTTTAGAACTGGTGAACGTGTCCAGGTCTTTAGAAACCAACCTGAGTTCGCTCTTAAAGCAATGCGGCCTTATTTAAGGACAGGTTTAACGCGTATGCAAGCCGTCCAGGCTGTTGTTGATCATCATCAGTGGCTAGATTCACACTTCAATTCAACGGCTCGACAGACTATTTATCAGCATGGATT
The DNA here is from genome assembly GCF_003026455.1 of Photobacterium rosenbergii. Taxonomy (GTDB): domain Bacteria; phylum Pseudomonadota; class Gammaproteobacteria; order Enterobacterales; family Vibrionaceae; genus Photobacterium; species Photobacterium rosenbergii. The sequence goes on along the minus strand of NZ_PYMB01000001.1, from coordinate 725,282 downwards.
GACCTTACATCGTTTTGAAGTCGGTGATGAGAGTTTTGAACTCAAGTTTCTTTTCCTAGATAGCTACCGCAGGGAAGGTGAGTTAACGTTAGCGCTTTGTGATAGCTCAGGTAAGAAACGTTATGTCATCACGTTTACCGTACATGAAGGTAACGCCTATGTGGGCGGGGTTCAAGGTAGTACAGATACTGACAACTTCAGTAAGAGATTCACCAAAACGGTTTATGGCATTAGGCCTAAAGCGTTTGTCGTCGAAGCATTGAGAATGGTTGCGAATTATTTTGGGATCAAAAGAATCTATGCAGTGAAAAATACAGCCCATGTTTATGCAGATTCACGTTATAAGAAAAAGCTAAATTTTAATTATGATCAGCTTTGGCAGGAACAAAGTGGTACGGAATTTAATGAGTGGTATTATCATTTACCGTTAGTCAGTGAGCGAAAAGAGATCGAATTGGTGAAACGGCCTAAACGTAAAATGTATCGAGAAAGATACCAATGGCTTGACCAATTAAACCATGATTTGAAGCTTGAGCTAGATAAAGTCTCTATAAACTAGGTCTAGCGCTATCGATTCGTATTTCTAAATAGATAGCAGGTGATACATTCTCGTAGAATGTATCACCTTTAATTGCTATAAGTCATGAGCGAATTTAGCCCGTGTCACTAACACTTTCGTAAAGATTACTTTTTTCAAATTCAATTTGCGCTTGCTCTAACTCTGCCATCAAAATCTCAATGTCTGCTTGGTTGCCTAACCTGATTGCTTCACGCACTCTATCCCGACAATGAATTAGCTTTTCTCGTGGAGTTTTTTTATCAAAAAGCTCACGCAATCTGTCCGCTTGATCCATAAATCACCCCATCCCGTTTAACAACTTGTAAAGATCAGTCAGTTTGCGGATACCAATAACGTCAATGTGAAGTAACTATTATGCTTATATGAAAAAGATATCATATTGGTAGGATAGTAATAGTGTTTCTGTGTGATGCTTTTCACGCTTTCATAGTTATTAATTCTAAATCTGTATATTCACTTGTGTTAATTACATTTACGCTTCACATTTGTTTGGCTTTTGTATGAGGTGTGTAAGGAAAGATAAGTGGATAAAGCGACTTTTAAGGCCAATGTTGAGTGGGTTAGGAACAAGCAGGAAATGTTTATTGGCAATAATTTTAGTCGATCACACCAATGGCAGTTCGATGGTGGAGTGTGCGTGCCAGCGAGCGCTTCTCATCAGATCGTCCCATTACCGTATTCTAATCCAGAAAATGTTGACCCTGAAGAAGCCTTTGTTGCAACACTATCAAGTTGCCATATGATGGCCTTCCTCACAGTTGCTTCAAAGAAAAAGTATGTTGTGGAGAGTTATATTGATCATGCGATGGGTGTTTTGGAACAAGGGGAGACGGGGAAGTTTTCGATAACAGAGGTAACGCTGCGGCCTGATATCCGGTTCTCCGGTAGCAGATTACCGTCAGCAGTTGAATTGCAAAAGATGCATAACGTGGCCCATCAGAACTGCTTCATTGCAAATTCTGTCAATACACGGATTAATATTGAAATCTAGTTGATAACAGATTGATAAAGTAATGCCGCCTCAAGAGAATAGGCGGCTTCGACGTTTCACTGATTAGTGAAGAGAACTCTTGTTAGGACCGTTACGAACTAGGTCTTTACCATTCTCATACACTTCTTCGGTTACCCAGCGGCCCATTAGGAGTTGGTGTTTGTCATCAAGGACAGCGACAAAACGACGGCCGTCAGCATTGTTGGTTGCCAATGCAATACCCGCGACATTAGTAAGTCCCAAACCACCGTTCTCAACAGAAATCAGGAAAGCTTCTAGCTCTTCCAAGGTGGTGATAATTTCATTTTCATTGATCATAATATGTATCTTATCAGAAAGGTTGTAGCTGCATTTTACAGAGGATAGAGGAGAAATTGAATTTTGGCCGATTTAGTTGCTTATTTTTAATTCTACCTTGTAGCAATGAATCGTGTGTAAGACATTGTTCTTGCTGGATTGCTCAAATCATGTACATTATTTACCATCAGGTAAAGGTCAGTAGTGGAACAGTATTGGAAAGGAGTCCGTAAGAATGGTTAGCAAAACGTATGTTGTGATTGGTGCAGGTGCTATCGGTGGCTATTACGGGGCTAGGCTCCATCATGGTGGTCACGATGTACATTTTCTTTTCAACACTGATTACGACTATGTTTGCGCAAATGGACTTTCTGTCGATTCTCATTATGGTGACTTTTCAATTTCCCCTGAACGACTCAATGCTCATGGTTCGAGTCAAACGGTGCCAAAAGCCGATGTGGTACTCGTTGCATTGAAAACCACACAAAACGATGTTTTGGAATCTTTAATTCGTCCCATGCTAAAACCAGAGACATTAGTGGTTTTGCTGCAAAACGGTATAGGTGCAGAGCCAGCCCTGGCAGCAAAGTTGGGGCTTGACCATATTGCCGGTGGTTTATGTTTTATCTGTTCAAACAAAACTGGGCCAGGCCAGATTCAACATATTGATTACGGGCGGCTGACTATGGGCGTTTATGGCGAGTCTGGTATGCCTGCGCTCAATGATGTAGCTGCTGATTTTAGACAAAGTGGTGTCGATGTTGATGTGGAATGCAGCATCATGGATGCGCGATGGAAAAAGTTGTTATGGAATGTGCCATTCAATGGCCTCTCAGCCGTTTTGGATACCGATACTAGTTTGATGATGGCCTGTCCCCAGACAGCTGATTTGGCAAAGGCAATCATGTTGGAAGTAAGGGAGGCTGCTCTTGCGTCCGGTTCAACGATTGATCTGTCGATGGTTGATACCATGTTGGCCAACACCGCCAAAATGAAACCTTACCTGACTAGTATGCTCCTCGATAAGCGTAATCGTCGGGAAATGGAGTTGCAGTACATGTATAAAAATGTGCTCGATCTAGCAGATGGCTTGGGTGTGGAAATGCCAAAAACTGAAATGCTGTACCAACAATTGTGTTTTATTAACCTCCAAACGGCAAACAATCGGTAATTTACCTATTATTCTGTCAGCCAATGCTTGTTAGTTGCTACTAAAACAGGGGCTGGACTGTTAGACTGCGCATCCAATTTTTCTATAGTGGTAGTTAATAACCATGACTTTTGCTTCACTGCAACTTAATAAGTCGGTATTGGGGGCTTTACCTAGCCAGCTTTGTCAACCAACCGACATTCAACGCCTTGCTATACCTTCAATAATAAAGGGTAGTGACGTTTTGGCATTGGCGCAGACCGGTAGCGGCAAAACATATGCTTATGGTCTGCCGATGTTGCAGCGAATTGATACAGAAAAAAAGCACGCGCAATGTTTGGTCTTGGTGCCAACTCGTGAACTTGCTTCTCAGGTGAGCGATTCCTTAAAAGATGTTGGTGTTAAGCTGGGTATACAGGTAGCCATGTTATGCGGTGGTGTCTCTGCTGAGTACCAGCAAGCTGAGATAGAAAACGGTGCTCAGCTTGTCGTCGCGACACCGGGCCGCTTGTTGGACTTCCTCAATAAAGAGCTGATTTCGCTTAAATCTTTAGCAATGTTTGCGCTTGATGAAGCTGATAGGTTATTGGAAATGGGCTTTTGGCCTGATGTTCAGAAAATCTTTTCTTTTGTCCCAGCGTCTCGGCAGACTTTGCTGTTTTCTGCCACCTTGCCTGAAACTCTTGAGAATGCCGCGTTAGGTTTAATGTCCAAACCTGAGCGCGTTATTGCCAATGCGCAAAACAGTGTGGTTGAAGACATTCATGAGCAGCTCTACCTAGTCAATAAAGGCAGCAAGCCACAAGCTTTGATTGCCTTGTTGAAGCAGAATAACTGGCCGCAAGTGTTGGTTTTCGTCGCAGAGAAGAAGGCGGCAGATAATTTAGCCAAGCGACTGTCTAAAGCCGGCATCAATGTAGACTCCCTTCATGGTGATAAAGAGCAAGCCACTCGCGAGCAAACATTGGCAGAGTTTAAAGCACAAAATACACAAGTGTTAATCACGACCGATTTGCTATCACGAGGTATTCATGTTGATGAGTTACCAGTGGTGATCAACGCTGACCTGCCTGAAAATGCGGCTGTATATGTTCACCGTGTAGGCAGGACTGCTCGTGCTGGTAATAATGGCCTAGCGATTTCCTTAGTATGCCACGGTGAAACGTTAGCTCTGAATGCAATCCGTAAGCTAACTGGTAGGCCGATGGAAACGACAGAGCTTGAAGGTTTCCCAGTAACGGATAAACCTGCAGATCTCACATCAAACACTGAACGTAAGCGGCCACCGCGTGATAAAAAAGCTAACCGCCGTAGCCAAGCTAAGCGCAGTATTAAGCAGTTCAAACCGAAGAGAAAATCAAACTAATTTTCATATCAATTAAATCTAATGAGCAACTTCGGTTGCTCTTTTTTTTGCTACATGGTTTGACATTGAACTTTGTGATGTTTAGTATCTGCGCCTAATTTTTAGCACGCCGTTATCGTGCCTAGTTCAATGGGTATGAAATTGTGTTTATGGGTATAGCAGAGGTCTAAATGAAAAACGTGTTGTGTGTTGTTTTGTTAATTCTGGTCTTGCCAATTAATGCCAAAACAAGGACTGAAACGGCTGGAGATATATTGCAAGTAGCTCTCCCTTTGACTGGACTAGGTGTGGCATGGTGGAAGGGGGATGATGAAGGTTTGGAGCAGCAAATCAAAGGTGCATTAATCACTGGAGCCATTACCCATGGATTGAAATTTGCTATTGAAGAACAGAGACCAAATGGCAAAAATTGGGACTCATTTCCGAGTGGGCATACCTCTGCAGCGTTTAGTGGGGCTGCTTTCTTACATCACCGCTATGGTATCGAATACGGCCTTCCTGCGTATGTTGCAGCTTCCTATGTAGGTTACAGCCGCTGTTATGCATCCAAACATTGGGAGACGGACGTTCTTGCTGGGGCAGTACTCGCTTATACGGTTAGCTATTACGTTACTACAGAATACAACGATCCAAATCTTACGGTAGCGTCTGCTCGATTCGGTAATAGTGACGCACAAGGGATTTTGTTCAGCTATTCCATTTAATTGGAATAGGGGATCGGGTCAATAGTTATTTTAGCCCTTTATTCATTGCAACCTTTTATCCAGTCTACACTTTCTAGGATTGTTGATGAAAATGACAGGGATGTTAAATGAAAAAATATTGGGTCACAGCCTTTGTTTTGATGATCACAGCCAGTGCCAAAACTCAGGCTCAAACGTATGTGCGATATGCATTTGAGGATCAGGTTAAATATGGCATCTTGCAAGGAGAGAATATACAGCCTTTAAAAGGATCCCCCTTTGACGCCACATTACCTGATGGAAAGCCTTTGAAGTCAAACCAAGTTCAGATGCTCCTACCGACAGTACCTGAAAAAGTGTTTGCGGTTGGGATGAACTTTGCCAGCCATATTTCATCTGATAGTCAATCGCCACCGCCCCTGTTTTTGAAATTACCCTCATCATTGATTGCTACCGGTGAGCCTATAGTTTTCCCCCGTGACGCAACGAATGTACATTTTGAGGGTGAGTTGGTGTTGGTGATAGGTAAGACCTTGAAGGATGCTGATGAAGGTGAAGCTAAAGAAGCGATTTTCGGAGTATTAGCAGGTAACGATTTAACAGAACGTAGTTGGCAAAGTCGCGATCTGCAATGGATGCGGGCAAAAGCCAGTGATGGGTTTGGGCCGATTAGCAACCAGATAGTCACCAATGTGGACTATAACAATGTGTTGCTAACAACCCGCCTTAACGGTGACATAGTCCAGCAGGAGAGCACCAAAAATATGATCCACAAACCGGAAAAAGTGGTGAGCTACCTGAGTCACTATTTTACCCTTAAGCCCGGTGATTTGGTGTTTATGGGCACACCAGGTCGTACCAAAGCGCTAAGCAAAGGTGATGTGGTCTCCGTTGAGATTGAAGGTGTGGGAAAAGTTGAAAACCGTATCAAGTAGGTAAAAGGTGAGGTATTACCAGCACGCTGGTTCACGACTGTTCCTTGCTATTGAGTACTGAGTGATTAGATAATCATTTTGAGAACTCAGGAGACTGAAATGGAACAGATATATGTGGCTGGTGGGTGCCTGTGGGGTGTTCAGGAATTTATGAAACACCTACCCGGTGTGATTTCTACCGAAGCTGGCCGAGCAAACGGGACAACAAGCACCACAAAGAGTGATTATGATGGTTATGCCGAATGCGTTCGGATAGATTTTGATGCCACGGTTGTGAGTGTTGAACAATTGATGGGGTACTTGTTCGAAATTATTGATCCCTACAGCATTAATAAGCAGGGTGAGGATGTCGGTGAAAAGTACCGTACCGGCGTATATAGCAAAGACCCGGCACATATAGATAAGGCTAGGCAATATATCAATGCGCGAGAAGACAAAGAGCGAATTGCCGTTGAAGTACTTCCTTTAGCCAATTACGTCAAAAGTGATGAAGAGCATCAGGATAGGCTAACGCGTTTTCCTAATGATTATTGCCACATTCCGTTAGACCTTTTGCACAAGTATAAGAAGGCAAACTAACTATGATTGAGGGCAATTAGCCTTTGATATACCGGTAAAATAAAAAGCCCGAGCCAATCAGGTTGGCTCGGGCTTGTTGTTTATAGCTTGCGAAGGCTACTCACAAAGATCCAATTCGTTATGGATTAACACCACACATTGGGAAGCGAAAATCATCTTTGGCCCAAGGCTTATCTTCTGGGTACCAAGGCGTTCCAAGCTTTTGAATGTCTTCTTCGGCATAGGAATGTGGTCGGTGAGTAGGAAGCATGAGTTACCGCTGAACTCTTGTTCGCGGATTGAAGCCCCTTTCTTGTCCATCATGTAAAGTTGGTAATCTTCAGCCAGATCTTTGACCAGCTTTTCGAAGCTCAATGTACGGACCGTAATGCCAGGCTCGACCTGACGCTCTTGCTCTTTGGTCATTCCACGTGATACATCGAGTGCTTTGGCTACTTTACTAAGCAATGCTTGCTCATGGAAACCACCGATATTGGTCATTTCATTGGCAACAAAAGTGACTGTGCGGGAGTAGTCTTGGGTGCTTTCTAGTACCAAGTGCACAATCACATCTTCACGGTGCGATTGCGCCACAAAGATCGAATTCATTAGGGTATGGGCCAAAATTTCGGTGTGAGCTTCTTGGCCAACTGAAGCCAGTAGTTGCTGGCTGTCGGTAGGAGCGGATCTGGCTCGTAATACAAAGGCGCGCATTGAAGAATGTCCTACAGATAAAATTACTTTTGAATCAATATTTTGATATCAACCGAGTCTACTCGGCAATCAGAAGGGCAAGATTATCGCACCTTTGCAGTGATATGTAACTGAAATAATGCTTGAGAGTGACATGTGGTGCGCGAGTAATTAAAAATAGGCCACCGAATTGAGGTGGCCTATTTTTAAATGGAGCATCGATAAGGTGCCCTTTTAAAGTTCAAACACTTCTGACAGGGTATCTATCATTTGATCATAGTAAGGGTTGAATGTCAGCCGAGCGTGGACCTTATCTGGTTCTCGGTGATCCCATGCGCTATACCATACCTCACCGCCAGTACGGCAGTAATCTTCAGCCTCCTGCGACTCTTGCCCGTTACGGCAAATAGTTTCACTGCCATTTATGCCATAGTAAGGGTTCTTTGGTGAATATAACACCCCCATATGGGACATATTACTTACACGCAATTCGGGTACTCTGCTGTTTACAAAAACGACGTTATCTTGGTCGAGTTTGGGGCTTGTGCCGTACCACATTAGCTTGTTGTCAGGGTGGGTGAACCGAGTTTGAAATATGTCTTTGATAGCCTTGGTATCCAACACACTGTCATGCTCTGTCAATACCATGAATGTCGGGCGGTCAAATTGACGTTTTTCTAAATCTTCCATGGTAGCTTTGCTTGTGTGGTAATACTGGGCAAAGCCATTGGTCGGCATATTGCTGTAGCGGGTATAGTTGGTTTCGCCATTAGGTATGTTTGTGCGAAGCCAAGGCCTTACCGAAGAGAGCAAGGGGGTCATAAATGCCATAGGCTCATTGGATTGGAAGCCTGGCGAAAACAGCATCAGCCCCGCAATGTCTGGGTTATCCGCGGCATGAAGATAGGCAAGGTTGCCACCGGTTGAAAAGCCACCTAAGTAAACCTCCTCAACCTCTTCCTCAAGTAACGCTACTTGTTTATCAACGAGTTTTTGCCACTGATCATGATCAGCATTCATCATGTCTGCTGGACGGGTTCCATGTCCATCAAGCAGGACGGTCCTGACGAGAAACCCGTTCTCTACCAAGGATTGGCTGATATCAACAAACGAATACGGGGAATCCCCCAAACCATGGATCAGTAATATCCCTTTTCGAGGGCTAGCGGGATTATCAGCAGCCTGCTCTTTGCTTGATTGGGGCCTTAGTTCAAAAGGCATATTTGCTTTTAACTCTTGCTGCTTGTTCTCAGTCAAGTAATACCGGTGCTGGCTGAGTTGTCTCTGCGTTTGGCTTAAATACTCATCGAAAGAATGGTAGCCGTTAACCGGCTGGCTGCCCGACGACTGATACAGTGGATGGTCGACTGTGCTTTGGCAACCAAAAAGGGCAAGAGCGGCGACAGTTGCACTGAGGATTATTGTTTTACTTGGTTTCATAGCAATCTAATGAGTGACGTTATTGTTTATCAGGTTAAAGCTACCACTATCAATATGAATAGGGGATTAAGATGTAGAACAATTTAATTACGTTATTATTCAGGAAAAAGTTGTGCGCATATGTCAAAATGCGCCGTCTCCAGCAAAAAATCTGTAATGTAATGAACTATCAAGCTGCTATTTTCGATATGGATGGTTTGCTTCTCGATACAGAACGCGTCTGTATGCGTATCTTTAAAGAAGCCTGTGAAGTACAAAACCTTCCATTTTATGAAGATGTTTACCTATCAATCATTGGCTGCAATGCGGCGGGAATCGAGGTGATATTCCGCCAAGCCTATGGTGATGATTTAGACCGCCTGCATAACGAGTGGCGTACTCGTTACAATGCAGTGGTAAAACATCAGGCAATCCCGGTAAAAGAGGGAGTGATAGAGCTATTGGAGTGGCTGAAATCGCAAGGAACGCCGATTGCTATCGCGACGTCTACTGCCAAAGATGTTGCCAAAACAAAGTTAGAACTGGCGGGTATTGCCAAGTACTTTGATAACCTCACTACGGGTTGTGAAGTTGCCAACGGTAAGCCTCACCCTGAAATTTACCAACTAGCGGCGAGTCGTCTGAATGTCGCGCCTGAGCACTGTCTGGCTTTTGAAGACTCAAACAATGGTGTAAGGGCGGCGGTTGCTGCAAACATGAAAACCTATCAGATCCCTGATTTGGTCGACCCATGTGATGAAGTGCGTCAATTTGGGCATGCTATTGTCCCATCGCTCTGTGATGTGCTTGCTGAGTTAAAATCGGCGTAATATTGAAAAGCCTCTGTTAATGAACAGAGGCTTTTTTCTTTAGGGCATTGCGTAGGTCTTGGCTCGTTAGTTACCGGCTTCAACTAAACATACAGGCGCATCGACAAGGCTCTGGTAGCCTGTTGGCGTGATTTCTCCCGTTTCGGTGTTACGATGAAAGCTCACGATATTGTTAGAGTGCTGGTTGGCAACTACTAGCCATTGCCCATCTTTGGAAATAACGAAATCCCTTGGAAATTGTCCATGGCAATCATAGGTATGTAATGGTTTCGGCTCCTCGCCTGAAACGTCAAAGGAGCTGATGATGTTTTGTGCTCGACAAGACACATATAAGTACTGCTCATTCTTTGAAAGACGAATAGCCGACGCCGCTTCACCGTTTTCAACTTCAGGCAACAGCTCGCATTGATGTGTTATCTGCCAAGTGCCGTCGTTAAGAGTTAGGACAACGAGCGTTTCAGATAGCTCACACACTACATAGGCACGGGTTTCATTGTGATTGAACACCATGTGGCGTGGTCCAGCACCTGCTGGCATTGTGATAGTTTGCGTTAATTGGAATGTGTGCTGGCCGTTTTCATCATCAAACTGATAAAACCGAATACAATCCGAGCCGAGATCAACAACTGCCAATTGATTGTTATGGGTCAGGAATGTGACTTGGTGGGCGTGAGGAGATGCCTGACGGTTTGAATTTGGCCCGCAACCGTCCTCGTATAAATCGGCAATAGCTTTTATTGGCCTACCATTGTCATCAAGTAGATAAACAGACACATTACCCGAACCATAGTTAGCTACGGCAAGGTAAGGGAATTTGATATCTATATGGCAAGGATAATCCCCCGCGATAGGCAAGAAAACATTACCTAGCTTTGAAGAAAACTGCAGTGCTGCACTTTCTTCCTGAGAGGTTTCACTAAAGCTGTAGAGGCCATTATCCGTGGTGGTCAAATAAGATGGGTTACGCAGCGCGGTTAAATCTTCATTGCGGGTCAGTTCACCCGTTGCCGGGTCTAAAGAGATCTGGGCAATTCCTTTACTGGTACTTGGTGCATCGGTATAAGTACCGACATAAAAGTGCAGGTGATTGTGGGAAGTCATGAAATGCTCTGAAAAACAACTAAAAAAACTGCCTATACCATGCCTTTTGACCCTAGAGACAGCAATGAATTAAACGCTGGGTAGAGTCAAAATGTGAACCAGTTAGCTTGCCTGCATGAAAACTGGGGTTGTTTCTATAAGTGAATTTGATTTGAATAGGGCAATTTTGTACAAAATTAGCAAAGGTCGTTAAGCTAGACTGGCGTCACAGGAATAGTGAGTAAGCAATGTCAGAGCAAACAAAGAAATTCAAAGAGGACGTGAGCTTCTCAATCGCTGATGAATTGGGCGGCCTTGAATTATTACAGGCAAAATATAAGCGGCAGAATTTCTCACTCCATAGCCATGAAGGTTATACCATCGGGGTGATAGAAAAAGGTGCGCAACGTTTTTATCGTACTGGTGGCAATCATGTCGCACCGAAAGATCATATCATTTTGGTCAATGCCGATGAGGTTCATACCGGCCATTCAGCGACTGAAGGGGGTTGGGAATACAGGGCGATGTATCCTCTACCAGAACAGTTCGCTGCAATGACCGAGGGGTTAGGCTCGCACCCGTCAGTTCCGTACTTTCCTGAGCCAGTAGTCCATGACCCCGATGTTGCGCAGCAGTTACGCTTGGTTTTTTCGACTTTGGAAAATTCGGATAACCGGCTATTACGCGAAACCTTGGTATATGGCGCGTTAGTTAAGTTAATGGCAAGGCACAGTAAAACCCGCAATGAGTTTGAACCGCATACCCGAAGCCAGAAACAGGTAATGCTGGTGAAGACTTTTCTCGACGATTTTCCTCAGGCGGATGTTTCCCTTGAAGAGTTAGCGAAACTAGCGGGGTACAGCCCTTATTATTTAGTCCGGGCGTTTCAAAAAGAGTTCGGTCTTCCTCCCCATGCCTACCAAATCCAGAGCCGTTTACGTTATGCCAAAAAACTGCTGAAGGCAGGGCATTCGATATCAGATGCCGCGCAGGAAGCCGGATTTCATGACCAGAGCCATTTCCACCGTCATTTCAAGCGCGCAATGGGAATTACACCTAAGCAATATACTGGCTCTTTAATCTAGCGATGAATTGAGCAATTTTGTACAAGTATTGGTTCCGGTATTTTGGCGATATGAATAGATGATTTCGCAACAAAGAAGATTTTTTGGATGGATACAACGATAGTGGAACACCCAGAAGAAACCCGTCGAGCACGATTATTTGGTCAAGGAGCCTTGGCCATGGTACCGCTGAGTATAGCGGTGATTCCTTGGGGGTTGCTCGCTGGTTCTTTTGCGATTGATGCAGGGCTGAACCCTTTGGAAAGCCAGGCCATGTCAGCAATCTTGTTTGCAGGTTCGGCACAGTTAGTTGCCACGGGTATGTTCAAAACGGGGGCGGGCCTGTTTAGCATGATGCTGGCGACCTTCTTTATAACCTCAAGGCATTTGCTTTACAGCGTATCGATGCGGGAGAAAATCAGCCCGTTGCCGTTGAAGTGGCGCTTGGGTTTGGGTTTTCTATTGACTGATGAGTTATTTGCTATTTGTGGGCAGCAGTCAATAAAGCAGTTTAACCGCTGGTATGCCTTAGGTGCAGGTTTGAGCTTCTATTTGGCATGGAATGCAGCGACATTGGTGGGGATTGTCGCTGGCAGTTATATACCAACCTTGAATGAACTTGGTCTCGAGTTCGCTGTTGCTGCGACCTTCATTGCATTGGTTATACCGCATGTTATTAATCTACCCGTAGTATTTGCGGTGTTATCCGCATTAGGTCTGTCAATCACTTTGAATTACTTCGATATCGGTGGGGCATTAATGATCGCAAGTCTTGGTGGCATGCTGGCCGGTTACTTTGCGGAGAAATGGCGGGGAGAGCAGGGGTGATCATTTTATCGATTCTGGTGCTCACGGCTTTGGTTTTCTTGAGCCGGTATTTGTTTTTGGAGCCTAAACTGCCACTTAAAATTAATCCCGAACTGCAGCGTTTATTGAAATACTCCAGCCCTGCGGTATTAACCGCTATTTGGGCCCCCATCGTGTTTATGCCTGAAGGGGAAGGGTTGTGGCTTGCTGTTGATAATCCTTATCTATTGTCGGCATTATTGGCTGCAGGCCTGGCTTGGAAAACCAAAAATGTACTGTTAACAACAGTTGTGAGTATGTTTGTGTTTTTAATATTGAATCTGCTGATATTTTAGTCGGCAAATTGTGTTTCAAACCTTATCACTGTGAGCAAGATCATATTGGATCTATTGCTGTAAGTAGATTGATACTGTAAAACATGCATCCCCTTACCGCGGCATTCTTAAGCAGAGAAGGTATTATGAAATCAAAGATGTACTCAACGTTCGCTAGCGAATATGACGAAGTTATTCAAGACAACATCTACAATGCTCATTTAGAGCGTCCAACGCTTCAAGCAATGCTGCCAGTCCTCAACGATATTGATGTGCTTGATCTTGGCTGTGGCTCTGGTGTGTATGCTCAATTCTTGCTTGAGCAAGGGGCTAAACATGTTACCTGTATTGATTACTCTGAAGAGATGGTTCAATTGGTAGCAAGCAAGGCAGTAAAAGCAGAGCTAACCGATAAGGTTGTTGCGTATGCGCAGGATCTTTCTAAAGGGTTGCCGAAGGAAAAGGATGCGAGTGTCGATTTGGTCATCTCACCATTGATGGTCCACTACATTGAAGATCTAAATCCACTGTTCAGAGACGTTCACCGTGTATTGAGAGTGGGTGGTTCTTTTGTGTTTTCGACCCACCATCCGTTCGCAGATTTTGAGTGTACGCAAAGCGGCAACTATTTCGAGCGCGAATTAGTGCAAGAAGAGTGGAATACAGTGGGTAAACCGGTTCAAGTAAGCTTTTATCGTCGTTCGCTGACCGAAATTATGAACGCGCTAACCCAGAATGGTTTGGTGATCACCCAGATCTCTGAGGGTGAAGTGTCAGAGAAGGTCAAGGAAATGGATGAAGGCCGTTACGAGTACCTATCAAAGAACCCAAACTTCATTTTCATTAAGTGCCAGAAACTCGCTTAATTTATAGCGATTGTACATGTGTAAAAGGCCGAGTTAACTAGCTCGGCCTTTTTATATCGGTCATGGGTGTGAAAAGGCACGAATAGTCGTCATCACAATGTTATCAATCTTCTGTTCAAGTTCTTCACCTTCAGGTAAAGGCAATATATCCAGTACCATAGGCCAAAACAGTTGGCCTTGTAATAGGCTGACATAAACACTAGTAATAGTTTGGACATCTCGGGCGAATAGCTTTTTAGCCACGAGCGCTTGTGCGAACCACTGGCTTACTGCGTGAGTATGATATAGGCGTTGGGTAATGGATTTTGCCAAGTCAGGTTGACGGAAAAACTCCATCAAAATAGTGCGCGATAATTCAATGCCATATTGCTCGTAAATTATCTTTAATTCATGCTGGGTGATTAAACGTAACTGCTCATCCAGTGGCTTATTCACATCAAACTGATAGTGCTCTTCTTCGACTGATTTCTCTCTAATTTCGGTTAAAACCGCTTCGAACAATAATTCTTTACTCTCAAAGTGCCTGTAAAGCGTCCGCTTAGAGACTTCTGCTGCCTGACAAATATTGTTCATATTGGCAGCTAAAAAGCCATTTTTTATAAATTCTTGTTTGGCTGCACTGACGATAGCCAATCTTTTTTGTTCTGAACGCGCCATTAATTCATTCCGTGATGGTTTTCACTGAGTTTAGCAACGTATTGTCATAAGGTAAACTCATGAGTTTACTTTTGGGTATTCCTGAACTAGAATCCGCCAAAATTTGCTGTACAGATTTTGATCGCCTCAAAAGGGCGACTTTTTTCCTTTCCCAAGAGGAGGATGCTATGGAAAACATACATAAAGTATTTGAGAGATATTCGTTAAAGGCTCTGGCTGTGTCTGTAAGTCTCGCTTTTGCTGGTCTGACGTTGTTTGGCTGTGGTCAAGAACCCACACAACTTGAAATGGCTTCAAAGGAAACTAGGCCTACTGTAAGGCCTGCACTGACTGAAGTAGTGTCAGCAACTCGTGGCGATCACCTGAGTTTCAATGGCGTTGTTCGGGCCGCTGAGCGAGCTGAGTTAGCTTTTCGTGTGGGTGGTAGGTTGACAGAGTTACTTGTCAGTGAGGGGGATAAAGTTAAGAAAGGGCAACTACTGGCTCGCCTTGATTCCCGGGATGCAACCACGGCGTTGGCTTCGGCAAAGTTAGAGCTGAATAACACAGAAGCTGAATTTTTACGCGCAAAAGCGATTTATGACAAGAGTAAAGCCATTTCAAAAAGCCAACTGGACGAAATCACCACTCGCTATAACTTGGCGAAAAATCGACGTGATGAAGCGCAGCGTCAATTAGATTACACACGTATAGAGGCTCCGTTCGATGGCATTATTGGTCGTCGATATGTTAATAATTTCGTGCAAATGCAAGCGAATAATCCGGTATTTACGCTTCACAACATTGATGATCTTGAGGTTGTCATTCACATACCAGATAGCGTGATGTTATCGAGTGTGAGCGGTACGGAGGCCAAAGCCGAAATTAATGGTATTCCAAATCATCTTTTTGATCTGTCGTTGAAAACATTCGCGACTCAGGCTGACCCAGTAAGTCAAACCTATCCAGTTGTGTTGGCCTTCAAGGATGTCCAAGACTATCGGGTCTTGCCAGGTATGACGGTAAAGGTGGTCCCAGCAGAGACCGGCGATATGAGTCAACACTCGATGATTACTGTGCCTTTAATTGCTGTGGTACCAGATAACCAAGGCAAGCAATACGTGTGGGTTGTAGCTGAAGACAATACTGTCAATAAGCGATATGTAGAAGTAGGGGCCTTGAGCCGAGACCGAGTGGCTATCACCCAAAACTTGAAGACTGGTGAGCAAGTGGTTGTTGCTGGTGTGTCGAGTTTGGTGGAAGGGATGGAAGTTCGCCCGATGCAGACGGCAAGTAGTTTGGGAGTAACTACGAGCTGGGTGGTTCACGAGGGCCAGCAATGAACATTGCTCGTTATACGCTAGCTAAACGCACCAGTGTTTGGGTTCTTATTGGTTTGATTTTGCTCGGTGGTTATATCAGCTACCTAAAATTAGGCCGATTTGAAGATCCTGAGTTTATCATCCGCCAAGCAGTGATAAATACCGCTTATTCAGGGGCAACGGCACAAGAAGTCTCTGACGAAGTCACCGATGTGATTGAAGGGGCGGTTCAGTCTCTGCAAGAGCTGAAAGAGGTAAAGTCGGTTTCCAAGCAAGGCATGTCAGAAGTGACGGTGGAAATCAAACTTGAGTTTGCCAAAACAAATGCTGACTTACAGCAAGTATGGGATAAGTTACGGCGTAAGGTCGCTGATGCACAGAGGTTGTTGCCACCTGGAGCAAGCCCATCGATTGTCAATGATGACTTTGCTGATGTTTATGCGCTGTTCTTCGCTGTAACGGGTGAAGGTTTTAGTGATAAACAATTGCAGGATTATGTTGATAGCTTGCGTCGCGAATTGGTGTTGGTTCCAGGGGTAGCCAAAACAGCGACCTTGGCTGAACGTCAGGAAACAATATTCGTTGAGATATCGAGTGAGCGACTAGCTTCCTTTGGGGTATCGGCAGAGCAGGTGTTCCAAGTTCTGCAAAAGCAAAACTTGGTGACAGTTGCAGGTGCGATTGATTCGCAAGAGATGCGCATTCCGGTCATTCCTGTCTCCAATATTCGCTCGTTTGATGATTTGCGAAACTTGCAGATTGGTGTCGGGCCAGACAAGACGGTCATGCGGCTTGGTGATATTGCCAAGGTGACTCGAGGATACCAAGAGCCGGCCAGTATGTTGATGCGCTACAACGGTCAACGAGCGGTCGGTTTTGGTATCTCCAATGTGACCGGGGGTAATGTTGTTGATATGGGGGATGCGGTTAAGGCAAGGTTGGCTGAACTAGAAGGCCAGAGGCCACTAGGCGTAGAACTCCATGTTATCTCAATGCAGTCAGATTCGGTAAGGGACTCAGTTGCGAACTTTATCGATAACTTAATTGCTGCCGTTGTGATCGTTTTTATCGTCCTATTAGTGTTTATGGGATTACGCTCAGGGTTGATCATTGGCTTTGTCCTATTGCTCACTGTTGCTGGCACACTTTGTATCATGTTCATCGAAGATATAGCCATGCAACGTATCTCCTTAGGGGCATTGATCATTGCTCTAGGTATGCTGGTGGACAATGCGATTGTGGTCACTGATGGTATTTTGGTCCGGTTACAGCAAGATCCAGAACAAGATAGAGAAACCGTCGTTACAGAGGTGGTCGACGCGACAAAGTGGCCGCTGTTGGGCGGTACAGTAGTTGGTATTTTTGCTTTCAGTGCGATAGGCCTTTCGCCATCTGATATGGGGGAATACGCCGGTTCACTATTTTGGGTGATCCTTTACTCGATGTTTTTGAGTTGGGTATTTGCTGTTACCGTCACCCCGATGCTTTGCCATGACTTTTTAAAAGTAAAAGCCACCAAGGGTAAGACTAAAATTAGTCCGATGATGGCCATGTACAAAGTGGTATTGGTTTGGGTATTGAAGCACCGTATCGCTACCGTATCTATGCTTGTCGCTTTATTGGCTGTATCGGTTTATGGCTTGCGATATGTTCCACCAGGATTTATGCCTGAATCACAACGGGCACAGTTTGTCATTGATGTCTATTTGCCTCAGGGTTCTGATATTCAACGTACAGAGCGGTTCGTTGCGAATATAGAAGCTGATGTGAAAGCCAAAGAGGGGGTAACCAACATCACTAGCTTTATTGGTGGTGGTGGGCTTCGGTTTATGCTGACTTATGCACCGGAAGCACGGAACACAAGTTATGGTCAGCTGTTGATAGATATTGATGACTATACCAAGATTGCGCCCCTGTTGATTGAGTTACAGGATGAACTGTCGGTTAAATACCAGGATGCTTCCATTAAAGTGTGGAAGTTTATGTTAGGCCGAGGTGGCGGTAAAAAGATTGAAGCGGGTTTCAAAGGACCAGATAGCCATGTATTACGTCAGCTGGCAGAGCAAGCCAAGGCAATCATGCATGCCGATACGAATCTGATCGCGATACAAGATGATTGGCGTCAGCAAGTGCCAGTGTTGAGCCCGGTATATTCACCGGAAAAAGCACAACGCTTTGGGTTGACCACTCAAGAGATCAATCAGGCTATCGCTCAAACATTATCTGGGCGCAATGTCGGTGTTTACCGAGAAGGTGATAGCTTAATCCCTATCGTTGTTCGTTCACCAGAGCACGAGCGCAACCATCAACGTGCAGTTGAAAATACAGACGTGTTTAGCTCTGCTGCGGGGGGATATATTCCGGTAAGCCAATTGGTCGATTCGGTTAACGTGGTATATCAAAATGCTATTTTGCGCCGTATCAACCGTGTGCCGACTATCTTGGTACAAGCCGATCCTGCACCCGGTGTATTGACTGCGGATGCGTTCAATACTGTTCGCGCTAAAATTGAAGCGATTGATTTGCCGGCGGGTTATGAGTTGATTTGGTATGGGGAATATAAAGCATCGAAGGATGCCAATGAAGGGCTAGTCATCTCTGCGCCTTATGGCTTTGCTGCGATGATCCTGTCGGTGATCTTCATGTTTAATGCTATCCGCCAACCATTAGTGATTTGGCTTACCGCACCTCTAGCCGTTATAGGGGTGACAGTTGGCTTGATCGCATTTCAAACACCGTTTGAATTCATGGCGATACTGGGCTTCCTAAGCTTGATTGGCATGATGGTTAAGAATGCGATTGTATTGGTTGATCAAGCTGATATGGAGATCGCAGATGGCAAACCTCCGTACTTTGCAATTATTGATGCAGCAATGAGTCGAGCAAGGCCGGTATTGCTTGGGGCGCTGACAACTATTTTAGGTGTTGCACCTTTACTTATTGATCCGTTCTTTAAGAGCATGGCTGTGACGATTATGTTTGGTTTGCTGTTTGCTACAGTCTTAACCTTGGTTGTTATTCCACTATTTTACGCCTTGCTCTTTAGGGTAAGCGTTGAGAGTTAAAAAAAGTACAAGTAGGGAAAAGGCGAATCTTTTGATTCGCCTTTTTTTATCGTGAATTATGAGCGGGTGCCGACAGTTTGGTAACAATAATTCGTGGTACTTAGATGTTTTGCTCTATAGTGGTACCTGCCGTTGTGAGTATTATCCAATATGTCAGTGGTTTATAAAAAAGATAACAGTTAAAGGAAGAGCTGAATATGTACCCGTTTATGCGTCTAGCGAAAGTAATGTGGCAAGCCAAGCGTAACTCCCCGGTTCACATTACTGATAAGAGTGAAATTTCATTCTCTTGTCGTCCCTGGGATCTCGATATTTTTAATGAAATGAATAACGGTCGGGTGCTTACCCTGTATGACTTGGGTCGAACTGAGTTGGGTATCCGCTGCGGGTTAATGAAAGTGCTGGCAAAAAAACGGTGGGCATTAGTAGTAGCAGGCAGTTCAGTGCGTTATAGAAAACGCATCCATATGTTCCACAAGGTAAAAATGTACTCCCAGTGTGTAGGCTGGGACGATAAATGGCTATATGTCGAGCAGTCTATGTGGGTAGACGGCAAACCGTGTTCGTCTGTATTAATTCGGGCGGGTGTGACGTCAAAGAAAGGATTAGTTTCACCACAAGATTTGCTCGAAGCGATGAATGAGCCGGTGAATACACCGATATTGCCACAATGGGTAACAGAATGGATTGATTCCGAGCAGCACAGACCGTGGCCACCCAATGGTCATTAATTAGTCTTCACCCTTAGGTTTATAAACAGCGGAGAGCGCGATAGGGCTCTCCGCCTACTTGAAACCACATTTAATCGAGTAGTTCGCGTTTTATTACTGTCATTACCCCTGCATCGCGGTGACTTGGCGCTGAGAATCGCGCTATATCTTTTACTTTCGGGTGAGCATTATCCATGGCATAGGAGTGGTAGCTTGCTTTGAGCATTTCTAAATCATTAAGGTAATCACCAAAGCTCATGGTCTGCTCATAGCTAAAACCTAGCGTGTTCTGTAAATGTTCAATAGCAGCTCCTTTAGAAGCCTCGGCATTCATTACATCAAGCCAGATTTTTGCACTCACTACTACCTGATGACTCTGACCAAACTCGCGCTCAAAGCTTGGGAAGACATGTTCTTCAGTACCATTAAAATGACAAATAGCGACTTTAATAAAGTCATCGTCGACAGCTAAGAGGTCGCTGACATACTGACAACGGTGGTAGTATTTCGAAAACTCTTTCAGTGCCTGTGGATCCTCGGTTTCAATATAGGCTGATTGGGTACCACACAAAACGATGTGCGCTCCGTCGATTGCCCGTGCCTGCTGAATAATTGCTGATATAGACGCTTTGTCGATTTCGCAGCGGTACAGTTCTTTACCTTGATGCATCACCATGGTGCCATTTTCAGCAATAAACATCATATCTTCGCTTACCGGTGCGAAAGTCTCCATCAAGCTGTAATACTGACGACCCGATGCAGCAGCAAAAATAATATCGCGTTGCTCTAGTTGCTGGTAAACCGAATAAAACTCAGCAGGGAGCTGGCTATTTTCATCGAGTAAGGTTCCGTCCATATCGACGGCGATAAATTTGATGTCTTTACTTGGCATAGTTGACCGTATTGTTGTCATTAGCAATGGTTCGAGCGTGACAAAGTACATGAGATATGAATCTCTGCAAGTATTTTCGTCTTAACCCCTTCTTAACCCCCGTGCCGTTATCTTATCCGCGTCTTAGTGGGAGATAGCATCAATGACGTTTCGATATTCATTGGCTTCACTGATATTGCTCGGCTTAGCAGGCTGCGCAACAACAGGGGAAGCCGACTTTGCAACGCAAGCCAACAACAGCCAAAACATCGCCATCCAGCAACTTGATGAGCGGGTTGAGCAAACACCGCGAGCGCTGGGGAGCCATCAAGCTCCTAACCGGATCACCGATCTGATCAATGTGCCAGAACTGGAGCAATACTTAACCACAGCGTTTGCCAATAACCCAAGCCTGCAACAAAGTATTGTGGCGCTGAAGATTGCCTATGCCCAAGAGGGGATCAGCTTTGCCGACCAACTGCCAACTCTAACGGCAGGTTTCTCGAGCGAGAAAACAGAAGGCAGTAACGAAAGCTACAATGCCGACCTTACTGTCAGTTGGGAGCTGGATGTCTGGCAGCGCCTGTCTGATGTTACTGCGGCCTCACAAAAAGATGTCGCCGCCAACCAAGCCAACTTGCAAAATGCCACCAACCTTTTAGCCGCAAACATTATGCGTGGCTGGCTTGAGATCAGCGTTAACCAGCAGTTGCTGGATATCGAGCAGCGTCGCTTGGCCATCCTAGAGAACAACGAGACATTGGTACTCGAGCGTTATCAGGTCGGGCTGGGCACATTGGAAGAGTTAGATAATGCCAAAACTAACACAGCCTCAACTCGGGCTACGGTCGCCCAGTACCAAGAGAACCTCGCGCAAAGCAAACGCAGCCTGCTATTGCTAACCGGTGAGCTGAACGCACCGGTTACCGATATCCAGGTTGCGGCAGACTTTCCCCAAATCCTTAACCCCTTGGACTCAATGTCAGTGCAAGATCTCTCCGGCCGCCCGGATTTACAGCAAGCCTTTTTCAATATCGAAGCCGAAAGCTTAAGAACCGATGCGGCCTACAAAGCCATGCTGCCGTCATTTAGCTTGTCTGCCAGCCTGAAAGATATGGCTGAGACACCAAGCGAAGCGCTGTTTGCCAACCCGTTATGGACGGCATTGGGCCAAATCTCTGCGCCGTTATTCCAAGGCGGCAAACTCAAAGCGAATGCGGAAATTGCCGAGTTGACAACAGAGCAAAGCTATTGGGCTTATCAGGAAACCCTGCTGACCGCCGTGAACGAAGTTGAGAATGCCATTGGCCAAGAAAGCGCGCTGGCACAGCAACAACAACATTTAAGCACTTCTTTAACCAGCGCCAAGCGCAGTGTCGTGAGCTATGAAGAGAAATACCGCCAGGGGCTGGTTGATATCTTCGATTTGCTGACCGTCCAGCGCCAAGCCTATGACGTCGAAGCACAGCTGACCAATACCACCTACCAACGACTATTGAACCGAATTGATTTAGGCCTAGCCCTAGGCTTGGGAGTCAACGCATGAAAACCACACTAAAAAAGAGTGCCATTACCTTAACCATCACACTGGCGGCAGCAAGCTCTATCTTTGCCGTCGTAGCCTACAACGGTAGCCAAATGGCACAGGCGGCCCAAGCCACTCCGGCCAAGGCAACCACAAAAAATGAAGACATTATCAATTGGCAGGCAATGGACGAAAAAGCCATGCAGCAAGCCCTGTCTCAGGTTGGGGTGCAGCTTACCCAGGCCGCGAGCTACCAAGCACAAATCATTGGCTACGGTGAGGCAAAACCACGCTATGAACTGGCGTTTGCCAGTGAGGTCAGTGGCCGGGTTGAATGGTTATCTGATGCCTTCGAAGTCGGCGCCACGGTGAAGGAAGGGGAGTTATTGGCAAAGCTGGATACCACGTCCTATGAGCAAGCTGTTACCCAAGCAAAATCAGATGTCGCTTCTGCCACACAAGCACTGCTTGAAGAGCAGCGCCAAGGTGAGCAAGCGCGTTCTGAATGGCAGCGTTCAGGCCTGACTGGGGCTCCGAACTCACCGTTGGTATTGCGCGAGCCACAACTGGCCAGCGCACAAGCCAAACTTGCAAACGCGCAGCAGGCACTGGTGAAGGCCGAAGAAGACTTGGCCAATACCGAAATCCGTGCGCCGTTCGACAGTGTCGTCGTCAGCCGTGATATTCAGCCAGGTAGTTACCTTGGCATAGGCACTAACCTTGCCACGCTGTACAGTATTGATCGATTTGAAATTGAAATTCCGCTCTCTGAGCAACAATGGGCCAACCTACCGCAACACGATGACCAAGATCAATGGACCGCAACACTGACCAACAGTACGGGGGATGTTGAGTGGCAGGCAAGCGTGGAGCGCAGCTATCAATATGTCACCCAGCAAACCCGCCAGCGCTCCATCGTGTTGGTGGTCGACAAGCCGCTCGAGCAAGAACAGCCCCTGTTCCCTGGAACTTTTGTGTCAGCCACTATCCAAGGCGATGACGTCGATAATCTGTGGCAGCTGCCGGCTTCGGCACTCTCGCAGCAAGGGGAGATCTGGACCGTTGACGCACAAGGCGTACTTGCCAAAGCACCTGCATCACCTGTGTTCGAACGCCAACAGCACATTTATGTCGAGCCGACCCAAGCGGGCGATGCCGTGCAAGTGGTACTGCGCCCATTGAGTAATTTCAAAGTCGGCATGAAGGTGTCGCCGACCTTAATGCAAGAAAGCAATGAAGCCCAAGCTGCACAATATGCAGCGGACAAAGCATCCGCCTCATTAACAGAGTCGGGAGAAGGGTAAGATGAGCCGTACCAACCCGAACGCTAAAAGCGATCACCTGGAAAGCAATCAAGCTTCAAGCTATCAGCACAAAGGGATAATTGCCTGGTTCGCGCAGAACCCGGTTGCTGCCAACCTCCTAATGGTCGGTGTGATCCTCGTTGGCCTGTTCTCGATAAACAGCCTGCGCAAAGAAGCGTTCCCAAGCCTCGAGCCGAGTGTCGTTACCGTTTCTGTCACCTACGACAGTGGCGACCCTGTCCAGGCAGAAGAAGGGATTGCGATAAAGATAGAAGAGGCACTGGAAACCGTCTCGGGGATCAAGCGCATCACCTCGACATCAGACGCTAATGGTAGCCATGTCTCTATCGAGAAAGAGAGTAGCTATAGCCTAGATACTTTGCTGGACGATGTGAAAACCAAGGTAGATGCTATCAACAACCTGCCTGTCGAAGCGGATAACCCGGTTATCGATAAAGCCAGAATGCAAGACCACGCACTGTGGATTCAGCTATATGGCGACACTGATCGGGGGACATTGCAAGACCTTGCCGAGCAGTTGAAATCGGACTTATTGAGCAAAAGTGCCATACGTGATCTGGAGATCAAAGCCAAAATTGATCCTATGATCTCAGTGGAAGTTAATGAGGCTAAGCTGCAGGCTTATAACCTGACGCTCTCAGATGTATCCAGTGCCATTAATGCCGAGTCGTCGACCAGCATTGCAACCAGCCTTCGCAATGGCGATAAAACGGTTCGTTTGAAAGTCTCAGAGCAGGCTTATGAAATCGAAGATTTTAAGGCCATTCCTGTTGTTACCACTGACAACGGTAGCCAAGTACTGTTGGGCGATATCGCCAAAGTGACCGACGGTTTCGAAGAAGATACCTTCAACCTCTCGCGTTACAACCAGCAGAGTGCGATGGGTATCCAGATTGTCATGGATGAATACAGCGATGTGATCAACATCGTTGAACAAGCCGAGCAAGTCATCGAGACCTGGAAGGGTAGCCACTTGTTGCCTGAAAATGTCGAGATTGAAAGCTGGTACGATAAAAGTACGATGATCAAAGATCGCCTGACCTTGCTGGTTAAAAATGCTCTGACAGGTATCGCGCTGGTCTTTATCGTACTCGCTCTGTTCCTTAATATCCGTGTTGCCTTCTGGGTAGCGGCTAGCCTCCCGTTTGTCTTCTGCGGCACTTTGTTCTTTATGACTGACTCGTTCATGGGGTTGACCATTAATGAAATGACGACCTTCGGTTTCATTATGGCCTTAGGGATAGTAGTCGATGATGCAGTCGTTGTCGGGGAAAGTATTTACTCAACCCGTCGCAGTGAAGGCGATACGTTAAAGAGTACTATCATTGGTACGCATAAGGTTGCCGCACCAACCATCTTTGGTGTACTCACAACAGTGGTGGCCTTCGTTTCTATCGCGTTGGTTGATGGTAATATGGGGCAGATTTACGCGCAGTTTGGCTCTGTTGTTGCTATTTGCCTACTGTTGTCGTTGGTGGAATCAAAACTAATCCTCCCTTCGCACCTCGCTCATGTGAATACCCAGCGCAGTGAAAATCCGGGGATCTGGAGTCGTATCCAGCAAAAAGCCGAAGCCGGACTGGATTGGTTTAATTTCCGGGTGTACAAGCGTGTTATCACCCAGGCTCTCAGACTCCGTTATGCGGTAGTACTAGGGTTCATCGCCTTGTTTATCTTAGTGATTGGCATGCCGTTTACTGGCGCCGTACGCGTTGCCTTTTTCCCTGATATTGCCGGTGACACAGTAACCGCAGAAATCAGCATGTTTAACGATGCTAGCTTTGGCCAAACCCAAACTAACCTGTTGGTGCTTGAGGCCAATGCCATCGAGGTCGATGAGAAGCTGAGGGCCACTTACGGCGGCAGTGAGTCTGCTATCTCCAGTGTCCAAATCATTGCCGAAGAGGATAAGTCAGGCAAAGTCACTATTGAGCTCAGTGGCGACGCACCCTATAACTCGGATGAGTTCGCCGATATCTGGCTTGCGACGTCAGAGCACATGGAAGGAGTGAAAAAACTCAAAGTGCTATCGATGATGGAGATGGTTGATGCCTTCAAGGCTGAGCTAAAAGCCAATGACGAAGTGCTGCTCAAAGAGGCGGCAAACAAGTTGAAAGGTCAATTGCAGGCCATCGCCGGTGTCAGCGGTATTGACGACAACCTTGACCTTGGCGAGCCACAGTACCGCTTCGAGCTAACCGATCAGGGCCGCGCATTGGGGATGGATACCTCGACCTTGGCCCAGCAAGTATTGCAGTCGTTCGGCGGCGATATTGTCCAGCGTTTCCAACGCGGTAAAGATGAAGTCAAAGTTCGGGTGCGTTACCCGGAAGAGGACCGCCAGACACTGGCTGATATTAGTGCTTCTAGAGTACGTACCCCCGATGGGAAGGTCGTACCGCTCACCGCCGTGGCCAATGTATACTCGGACTACCAGCAATCTGAAATTACCCGTATCGACAACCAACGTGCCGTCTATATCACTGCTGTGGTCAACAAAGATGTTATTGCGTCTAACGAGCTGGTCAGCCAGCTGCAAAACAGCATCGTTAAGGAGCTGAATGCAGACTACCCGACCGTCAAGATAGACTTTACCGGTGAGGCAGAGCAGCAAAAAGAATCAACTGACTCCATGCAGTCCACCTTTGTACTGGCATTGGTGATGATCTTTGCGCTGCTGGCTATTCCGCTAAAATCATACATACAGCCGTTGATCATTATGGTGGCGATCCCGTTTGGTATTGTGGGTGCTATCCTAGGCCATTGGTTCAATGACTTAACGCTAAGCATCCTGTCGCTAAACGGTATCTTGGCGCTGAGCGGCGTTGTTGTGAACGACAGCTTGCTGCTTGTTTCACGCTTCAATGAACTGATAAAAAATCAGAGCCTATCGGTCAAAGAAGCCATTGAGCAAGCTTGTACCGGCCGTCTGCGCGCCGTGCTGCTAACGTCGGTGACGACCTTTGCCGGCTTGTCGCCACTACTGAGTGAAACCTCAATGCAAGCACAATTTTTGATACCTGCGGCGGCGGCTCTGGGGTACGGTATTTTGTTTGCAACCGTGATCACCTTGGTGCTAACGCCGTCGCTATTGATGATCCAACACGACGCGAAACAGTTACTCGGTACCGTAATGCGCAAATTATTACCGCAAAAGGCTTTACCGCAAAAAGTTTTACCGCAAAATAATCAGCCAGAAATGGCTTGATGGCATCAGCGTATTTAGCCCCGCTGGTCATACGGCGGGGCTTTGTTCAAAGCTTAACAAGGAATCAATTATGGCTGACAATTTGCAACTCCTCTTGGTCGAAGACGATATCGACTTGGCCAAAGCCGTTATTGATTATCTGGAGCTGGAAGATATTCAGTGTGACCATGCCGCCAACGGCCAGTCTGGCCACCATCTCATTAGCACAAACCAATACGACGTCGTGATATTGGATCTCAACTTACCCAAGATGAATGGCCTTGAAGTGTGCGAGCGGATCCGGACGCAGGGTATCGATGTACCGATCTTGATGCTGACTGCCCGCGATACCTTGGACGATAAACTAACCGGCTTTTCCAAAGGCGCGGATGATTATTTGGTTAAGCCGTTTGCCATGGAAGAGCTGATTGTCAGGGCACAAGTCCTTGCCCGCCGGCGTAGCGGTCAAATTAGTAAACTCATCGTGGACGATCTTGTACTCGACCTGCAAGAGAAAAGGGCTAGCAGGGCTGGGGAGAACATCAAGCTTTCGCCAATCGGGCTTAAATTGCTCGAATGCCTAATGCGAAATAGTCCCAACCCCGTTTCTCGAGAAACATTGATGCAGGCAGTATGGGGGGATGAACAACCCGATAGCAACAGCTTGAAAGTCCACATGTTCAATGTGCGAAAAGCCGTCGATGCCAGTGCAGAGGGCAAATTAATCCAAACCATCACCGGGCATGGTTTTGCTCTGAGAAAGGGCGAAAAGGAGTGAGTGACAGCCGATGAAAATAAGGCCAAGTATTCGGATCTACTTTTTAGTTGCTATGTTGTTTGCAGGCACAGTGACGATTGGTGTTCTCACCGTTACTGCAGTGAGATACTTTTTCTCCGGCATGGATACTGCTATGACGGAATTTTTCCGCTCTCAAGTCTCCGAGCTACCGTTAGGGAATAACAATGCACCATTGCAAATGGATGAACTCACTATTGCCGCAAAGTGGGAAGACTTACCGCAACAAATTCAGCAAAACTGGCATGCTGATGAGCTGGAGCTTGGTCAATTACATAAGAAAATAGAAGCCACAGCCATTTTATCCCCGCCTGAGTTTGGCTACTTTGTGATGAAAGTGGTTAGAAACGAAGAAGTTCGTTTTATATCATTGGTACTGGATGATTTAGATGCCAATAAACGTCTTAATGAAGAGGTTCCCCCGTTTTTCTACATTATCCTGACTGGATTCGCAGCTATCATCTTTTTTGCTGTGGTGCTGATAGTGGTGCAAAGAAAGATCTCATCTCCAGTTGAGAAATTGCGAGACTGGGCAAAATCGCTGGATAAAGATCAGCTCACTCAGCCAGTGCCGAACTTCCATTACAGCGAACTCAACTCCCTAGCAGGGATCATCAAATCAAGCCTGAGTTCGGTTCAAGAAAGCCTTGAACGGGAACAGCGGTTCCTCGGTTATGCCAGTCACGAATTGCGGACACCGATTGCCGTTACCCGCACCAATAGCGAATTGCTACGTAAGATGATCACCAAGCAAGTTGCGCCAGAAAAGCAGATTGAAGTAGTGGATCGGATCGAGCGGGCCGTGTTTACTATGACTGACTTAACGGAAACTTTGCTGTGGTTAAACCGCCAGGAAGACAAGAGCCTGCCAAGCCGTACTATTAAAGTGGGTGAACTGATTAAGCAAATTGAATCTGAGCTGCACTATCTGCTGCAAGAGAAAAAGGTGGATGTGTCTGTCAATGTTGATGACTCTGAAATGGCTCTCCCCGAAGGACTGTGCCGTATCGTCATTACCAACCTGATACGCAATGCTTTTCAGCACACTCAACACGGTGAAGTCTCGATTGAGCAATCAGGCAGTCACTTCTCAATCGTTAACCGCAACGTTAACACTTCAAAAACACAGGATGACCTAGGATTCGGCCTCGGGCTCGAGCTCACCCAGCGCCTTATCGCCCAGTACGGCTGGCAATATCAAACCACCCAAGCTAATGATGGCTGGAGGGTTGAAGTGGTGTTTGATACTGCCACTTAATAAAATTCTTGCTGTTTAGCTTTGAGTACGAAGGTACCACCACACTAATGGAATCAGAAGAATCACTTCGATTCCTACATATAACCATTGTTTGGCAACTGAGCCGTCCAACATTATTCCTATTAACCTTGCTATAAGTAAACCAAACACAAGAGAGGCACTGGTAGCGGCAATTGTCGTCATCCAAGGTTGTAACTGGTGGTGAAACAGCAACAAAGAACCGAATCCGATCAGCAACCCCCACCATATTCTGCGTTCGATAGCTTGAAAAGTATCATCTGGGATCGGCTTGTTACTGAGGAGTTCTGGGTTGGCTACTAACACCAAGCCAATAATAATCAATAAGATGCCTGCACATCGTAAAATCAAGGTATTTTCTATCATCGTTCTTCAATCCAGAATATAAGTAGCATTTTCGGGTACATATGGTTTCGTTGCACGAAAAACATAGTTACAACGCCCAGTTTAATGCTGTTTTTTGCTCAGAAAGCGACCAGAGTTTTGCTGCCATTTCAGTATCCAAAGCAACATCATCCAATTTACAGGCTCCAACCGGACCAACGGTATCAGCACGTTTGGTAGGGCCGTAAAGTGTTGCGGGCTGTAAATTATCTTCCGTCGCACACATTACCTCAGGCCAAGCGCCTTTTTCTGCCGACTGAGCGATGACACGAGAAAGCACCGACCATAGCATTTTGTTGAAAGTGCTAGCAGTATCCATCAATAAGTTGGTACGAGATGCTCCTGGGTGACACACCTGAACCTCGACTTGTTTTCCTGCAACGTCAATACGGCGTTGAAGTTCATAGGCAAACATCATCTGGGCGAGTTTACTCTGAGCGTAAGAGTCCCAAGCGGTGTATTTACTATTAAAATTGAGATCTTCGAACTTAATTCTTTTTAGGCCCATTTTATAGGCGTTGCTGCCAACAACGATAATACGTCCTTGAGATGCTTCGATTCGATCGAACAGTAAGCCACACAGTAAGAAATGACCAAAGTGATTGACCCCAAGTTGACTCTCAAAACCATCTAAAGTGATTTCTTGTTTGGCGACCTGAGCAATAGCGCCATTACAGATGAGTGCGTCAATTACTGGTGTTGACCCCAATAGTTCATCTGCAGCTTGGCGCACGGATGAAAGCTCGGCCAAATCCATCTGAACGAAACGCACATCAATATGGTCACCTAGATCTTGTTTTAGCTGTTCGATTGCTGCTGCCGATTTGACTGGATTGCGATTCATCATGACAACTTTTGCACCTTTGGAAAGAAGGATGCGAGATGCTTCAAAGCCAGCACCACTGTTAGCACCCGTTATGACGTAAGTCTTGCCATTAAGAGAACCGATACGCTCTGGAGTCCAACCTTTTGTACCAAATAGCTTAGTTGTCATGATGTAAACCTTATCAGTAATGCCTTAAACCGTGATACTGCGAGAAAGGAACTTGTACGCCGTTGTCTGCAGTAGTATCGTTGTCTGGAAGATAATATAACTCTCACGGTGGGGCATAAATAGACGGATTTATCTCTAAAACATGCCTATTTGTATCGATGTGGTCTGGTGGGTATGGCGATGAAAAGGGATAAAATAAAACAGTTGGTAGAAAAGCGTATTACTGAAGATGGTATGGTGGAAACAGGCATTAATGGTGTGCGTATTTTTAAAGTAACTAATGCTATCCCTTGTGCGCCAGCGGTGTATGAGCCTGCTGTGATAGTCATATTAAGTGGAAGAAAAGAAGCAATACTCGATGGTGACAAATATATTTACGATAACAGTCAGTACATGTGCTGTACTGTTTCAATGCCTGTTGAAGCAGGAACGCCAGAGGCTTCGCCCGAAGATCCATTATTGGGTATTTATATCTCCCTTGATACCAAAGTAATGACCGAGTTGGCGATAGAAATGGAAAGTGCGGGTGGCGCAATTAAGCTTCCTAAAGGCAACTCACAACCCCAGGGGCTTTCGCTTGCTAGTTGGGACGATAGCTTTTCGGATGCTCTATTACGGTTACTTCAGCTAGGAGAGGATATGATGGATATATCAATCCTTGGCGAAAGCCGTTTGCGAGAGTTGTATTATGCCGTTTTAAAAGGCGATGCCGGCATTTCAGCTAGAAGATCCTTCGGTATTGGCAACGAAATCGCGCGATCCATTCAGTACCTATCTATGAACCTCAAAAAGAATGTCACGATTGATGAACTCGCTTCGTTAGTTGGTATGAGCCGCGCCGTATTCCACCGTAAATTCAAACAGGCCACCAGAATGTCACCGATTCAATTTATGAAAGCAATGCGCCTAAACAATGCAGCAATGAGGATTGCCGCAGGTATGAATGTCAGTGAAGCGGCTATGGCAGTAGGCTATGTAAGCTCAACACAATTTAGTCGTGAATTTAAGCGGTTGTATGGCCAATCGCCGAAAAAATGGAGCCAATCAAAAGATCTCCTTGAGAGTATTGCATAGTTCTACACTCTGCTGAAAAGATAAATGAACAATCAAAAGGCGAACTAATGGTTCGCCTTTATCGTTTTAGGCTTAGATCATACTTCTGATTTGAGTAATGGTCGTTGCAGCATTTTGGTAATCAATCGGTAGTTGAATAACGCTATCTGAGTTTTGCATGATTAGCGATGGAAAACTATTTCCACCAATTGAGCGGGCAAAATCTATTTCATCTAATAAACGTTGATGATTCTGCTGTGAAAGAAACTCCGCTTCGAATTTGGCCATATCTAAACCAATGTTTTGACCTAGACTGAGCAAGACATCGTTATCGCTGGGGTTTTTGGCATTCAGATAGTAGTCCTCTTGAATCGCATTTAACATTGCGAGCTCAGCACCTTGCGAGCGGGCGGCGAGAATCGCACGGCACGAAGGGTAAGTGGAACGCCGAGGTGTATTGTTGGCCCAGAAATCATAATTGAAGCGGGTGCCTAAGTAGTCTTCGATTTTCTTCCAATAAGACATAATCTGCTGTTGCATGATCTCGGGCATAGGTACGTCAGAATCTGGGGCAAGGCCACCAAGGACATAGACGATTTCCACCTGATCAGTAACGGCTTCGGTGACTTGATCCCATGTTGGCTTATATCCCCAGCACCATGAGCACATTGGGTCGTAAACGTAATACAGTGTTGCCTTTGATGAGGGCATAGTCTTTCCTTCCTTGGTTGTCGTCGTGCTAATAGAAAAAATGGACAAACCGAAGTTTGTCCATTTTTGAAAGGTTAGTCCAAATTATTTTGGGCTATTAAAAGCATTACGCTTTAAACCTTAGTCTTCCATGTAGTTCTCGATGCTTGGGCAAGAACAAACAAGGTTACGGTCACCAAACACGTTATCGACACGGTTCACTGTTGGCCAGTATTTCGAGTCTTTGGTTTGTGCTGATGGGAAGCAAGCAAGTTCACGGCTGTAGCTGCGGTTCCACTCTGCGTCCATCATGTCAGCCTGGGTGTGAGGGGCGTTAACTAGTGGGTTGTCTTTAAGATCCCACTCGCCATCTTGAACACGGGCAATTTCGTGACGGATAGCAATCATGGCTTCACAGAAACGGTCTAGCTCAGCAATGTCTTCTGACTCCGTTGGCTCAATCATTAGCGTACCCGCGACTGGGAACGACATAGTTGGCGCGTGGAAACCGTAGTCCATTAGACGCTTAGCAACATCTTCTTCCGAGATACCCGATGCTTCTTTGATTGGACGGATGTCGATAATACATTCGTGTGCAATACGGCCGTGTGTACCACGGTAAAGCACTGGGTAGTGCGGGCGTAGACGCTCCATTACGTAGTTAGCGTTCAGGATTGCTAGTTTGGTTGCTTCAGTCAAACCTTCTTCGCCCATCATTGCGATGTAAGCGTAAGAGATAGGCAGAATTGATGCAGAACCAAGGTCTGCAGCAGAAACCGCATATTGTGGTTGGTCTGCTTCAGTGTTCTCAACGTGACCCGGTAGGAACGGAGCAAGGTGAGATTTAACACCGATAGGACCCATACCTGGACCGCCGCCACCGTGTGGGATACAGAAGGTCTTGTGCAGGTTAAGGTGAGAAACGTCAGAGCCAATGAAGCCAGGGCTAGTTAGGCCAACCTGTGCGTTCATGTTGGCACCGTCAAGGTAAACCTGACCGCCAGCTTCATGAACAAGCTCACAAACTTCCTGTACAGCTTCTTCATATACACCGTGGGTAGAAGGGTAGGTGATCATGATGCAAGACAGGTTGTCACGGTGTTTTTCGATCTTCGCTTTAAGATCTTCAACATCGATGTTGCCCTGATCATCACAGCCAACAACCACAACTTTCATTGAAACCATTGCCGCTGATGCAGGGTTAGTACCGTGCGCAGAGCTTGGGATCAAACATACATTACGGTGTGAGTCGCCATTAGCTTCATGGTAGCGCTGGATGGCGATAAGACCTGCGTATTCGCCTTGAGCGCCAGAGTTAGGCTGTAGCGAGAATGCGTCGTAGCCAGTGATTTCACAAAGCATCTTAGACAGGTTGTCTGCTAGTTCAGCATAACCTTTCGCTTGGTCTGCTGGTGCGAATGGGTGTAGGGCACCAAACTCAGGCCAAGTAACAGGGATCATCTCTGCAGCAGCGTTTAGCTTCATGGTACAGCTACCTAGCGGGATCATGCCGTGAGTTAGCGAGTAATCCTTGTTTTCCAGTTTCTTCATGTAACGCATCATTAGCGTTTCACTGTGGTACTGGTTGAACACTGGGTGAGTCAGGTACTGGCTGGTACGGCGGCAGCTCTCAGGAATTGCTGCAAACTCGTCGCTGGCGATATCAGCTGTGAACATTGACGCTTTCAGGTCATCGCCGCTGAATAGAGCGAGTAGCTCTTCGATGTCGGCAACCTTAGTGGTTTCGTCAATGCTGATACCTAGCTGTGAGTCGTACTTACGTAGGTTGATGCCAGCATCTAGCGCCTTGTTGTAGAACTCAGTGGTTTTCTTGCCGGTGTTCAACGTTAGGGTATCGAAGAAGCTGTCATTAGCCAGTTCGATGCCTGAGTTGCGAAGACCAGCAGCAAGAATCGCTGTTAGGTGGTGTACACGGCGGCCGATTTTGCGTAGACCTTCAGGACCGTGGTATAGCGCGTAGAAGGCTGCCATGTTGGCAAGTAGCGCCTGAGCGGTACAGATGTTAGAAGTCGCTTTCTCACGGCGGATATGCTGCTCACGCGTCTGCATTGCCATACGAAGTGCTTGGTTGTCACGGGAGTCTTTAGACACACCGATAACACGACCTGGCATAGTACGTTTGTGCTTGTCTTTAGTTGCCATGAAGCCAGCGTGTGGACCACCGAAGCCCATAGGTACGCCGAAGCGCTGTGCCGAGCCGATAACCACGTCTGCGCCCATTTCACCTGGTGCTTTAAGCAGGGTAAGGGCAAGCAGGTCTGAAGCCACTGCAACCAAGGTCTTCTTGGCGTGTGCAGCTTCGATAATGTCTGTTAGATCTTGTACGTTACCTGTAGTACCAGGGTATTGAACCAAAGCACCGAATACATCGTGCTGGTCAAGATCTTGGATGTCACCACGGATGATCTCGATACCGATGTAACCGGCACGAGTCAGGACAACATCAACTGTCTGTGGGTGCAAGTCGTTAGAAACAAAGAACGCCTTGCTCTTGTTTTTGCTAGCGCGCTGGCACAAGGTCATGGCTTCTGCCGCTGCTGTTGCTTCATCAAGTAGGGAAGCGTTAGCCAGTTCCATGCCCGTTAGGTCCATGATCACCTGCTGGTAATTAAGCAGTGATTCTAGGCGGCCCTGTGAGATTTCAGGCTGGTAAGGAGTATAAGCAGTGTACCAACCTGGATTTTCCAGAACGTTACGTAGGATAACGTTTGGCGTAAAGGTGTTGTAGTAACCCTGACCGATAAAGCTGCGGTTGATGATGTTTTTGCTGGCGATAGCTTTCAGAGAGGCCAGCATGTCCGCTTCGCTTTGTGGCAGGTCGAGCTGCATTGCCTGTGGTAGGCGAATTGCTGCCGGAACCGTTTCATCGATTAGCTGATCGACGCTTGATGCGCCAATGGTTTCCAGCATGATTTTTTGTTGTGCCGAATCCGGGCCATTGTGACGACCTGCAAATTCTTTATCGTCACTTAGAGCATTTAGAAGAGTCATGTCGGTCATGGTTCTTTCCTGAACAGTTACTACCTATTGCATTGAGCATATTGCAATAGTTTAGGGTCATCGAGTTGTTGAGCGAATATCTGTGTTAAATGGGCTTTCAGATGATTTACCCGAAAGCCCAGCTCAATTAGTCTTCTTCGATGGTTGCTAGGTATTTTTCAGCGTCGATCAGGTTAGAGAGTTCCTCTACATCCTGAACCTTGATTTTAGCAATCCAGCCGCCTTCGTATGGTTCTTCGTTTACAAGCTCAGGGCTGTCTTCCAGCTCTTCGTTAACTTCAACGATTTCACCCGTAATTGGTGCGTAGATATCAGATGCGGCTTTGACTGACTCAACAAGAGAGAAAGACTCGCCAGCTTCTGTTGAATCACCAACTTCTGGTAGGTCAACAAATACAACATCACCAAGCAGCCCCTGAGCGTGGTCAGAGATACCCATAGTGATAGTGCCGTCACCATTGTCTCGTACCCACTCGTGGCTTTCAGCGAACTTCAGTGTATTTTCCATTTGTAACTCCTTGCGCAATCTTTCCGCAGATTTTATTAGTTGTTTCAGCGACTGGCTTTACCAGCCGCTAGGTCAAAATAAGTGTTAGACAGTTTTATCGTTCAGCTTATTGGTAAAGAGGGAAGCGACTGCAAAGCTTCTGAACTTGTTGCTTCACTTGCTTCTCAACGGCGCTGTTGTCTTCTGGGTTTGCTGCCAAACCATCAAGTACATCGCCGATCCACTGACCAATTTGCTTAAATTCTTCTGCACCGAAACCACGGCTTGTGCCAGCTGGTGTACCAAGGCGAATGCCTGAAGTCACCATTGGTTTTTCTGGATCAAAAGGTATACCGTTTTTGTTACAGGTAATGCCTGCACGCTCCAGTGCTTCTTCAACTTGGTTGCCTTTTAGGCCTTTCGGACGTAGGTCAACCAACATCAAATGTGTGTCGGTACCGTTAGTGACGATATCGCATCCGCGAGCTTGCAGTACTTCGGCCAAGACTTTCGCGTTGTTGATCACATTCTTGATATATAACTTAAATTCAGGCTCTAGCGCTTCACCCAACGCTACCGCTTTACCAGCAATAACATGCATTAATGGACCACCTTGAAGACCAGGGAAAACCGCAGAGTTGATCTTCTTATTGATATCTTCATGGTTGGTTAGGATCATGCCGCCACGAGGGCCTCGCAGTGTTTTGTGCGTGGTTGTTGTAATAACGTGGGCATGAGGGATTGGGCTAGGGTGCTCGCCAGCAGCGATAAGGCCAGCAATGTGCGCCATATCAACCATTAGGAATGCGCCAACTTCATCAGCGATAGCACGGAACTTAGCGAAATCAATTTGGCGAGGAATAGCTGAACCACCAGCAATGATCATTTTTGGCTGGCTTTCGATAGCAAGCTGACGAACCTGCTCGTAATCAATTTCACAAGTCTCTTTATCTACACCGTATTGGACGGCATCGAACCATTTACCAGAGAGAGCTGGGCGCGCACCGTGCGTTAGGTGGCCACCTGCATCAAGAGACATACCCAAAATAGTGTCGCCTGGTTGAAGCAGGGCTAGCATTACAGCGCCATTGGCTTGTGCGCCTGAGTGAGGCTGAACATTGACGTATTCACATTGGAAAAGCTGCTTAGCGCGGGCAATAGCGATGCGTTCTACTTCGTCGACATGCTCACAACCACCGTAGTAACGGCGACCTGCATAACCTTCAGCATACTTGTTAGTTAGACAGCTGCCTTGGGCCTGCATGACCGCTTTAGAGACAATGTTCTCTGATGCAATCAACTCGATCTGCTGGTTCTGGCGTGTGAGTTCTGCAGCAATGCCTGCGTTGACAGCGCCATCAACCTCAGCAAGGTGGGTTGAGAAGAACACTTCTAAATCGTGGTTTTGGTATGAAGCTTTCATTTCACGTTATCCTCTAATCGCGCTCTTAAGAAGGTCATCCCTTGTTCCGAGCCAAAGCGTGTATCGTTGTTATG
Source organism: Photobacterium rosenbergii (assembly GCF_003026455.1). Lineage (GTDB taxonomy): Bacteria > Pseudomonadota > Gammaproteobacteria > Enterobacterales > Vibrionaceae > Photobacterium > Photobacterium rosenbergii. The sequence continues at coordinate 688,810 of NZ_PYMB01000001.1, read as the reverse complement.
GATAGTTGTAGTTACACGTTGCTGAATACCAGTAATACGCGTTGAGTAACGTATCACCCTAACAACTGCATAACATGCCTTATTATAGATAGCCGATTAAACGAAAATTTCCAATAGTGGAACATCATGTACTTTAGTAGTCACAATCTTACGCAAACGTTTGCCTTTTGCAAACTAAATTTCTAATATGATGTTAACTTTTTTCTAAAGAGTCGATGGCTGTCAACTGTATTAAAAAGGTTAAAATTGTATACCAGCCCTTGTAACGCAAGGGATTATGATGTTCTACAACGCATTGACAAAGGATTTGTGATTGACGTAGTTATGCAGTTTTAAGTGAGATTCAATGCGAGGGGAGTTATTGATTTTTGCTCTGTTTCCTTTTGGAAACTAAATTTCAAATATGATGCATTGGTCATATTTTTTTTATCGATGCGCTTTTATGTTTCCGAGTTGCTATGCCAGAATGAAGTAAGTGTCGTTACCAGGGAGGGAAGTAATGAGTGACGAACAACAGGTTGATGTCTATCCATCAATGACCGTCGTAAAAGAGTTTGAGTCAGACAAGGCAGATAAGATTGAGCCAATGCAATTAGGAAAGCGGCTCAAAGAAATCCGTATGGCCCACGGCCTGACGCTAGAGGAAGCCAGTAAACGTACAGGTCTTGCTCGCTCTACACTGTCTAAAATTGAAAACGAGCAAATTTCACCGACATTTCAGGCGATGCAAAAGTTGGCTGGTGGCTTAGAGATTGATATTCCACAGCTTTTTGCACCACCTAAGCAACTTAAAGCAACTGGGCGTAGGGACATTACACGCAAAGAGCAGGGCAAGCCACACCCTACAACAACCTATGAACATGAGCTGTTGGCAACACAACTAACTAACAAGAAGATGATGCCTTTTAAATCAAAAGTGCGAGCACGGGCTTTTGAGGATTACTCAGATTGGATTCGTCATGATGGTGAAGAGTTCTTGTTGGTTTTGGATGGTGAGATCACTTTCTATTCAGAGTTCTATGAGCCAGTGAATTTAAGCGAAGGGGATTCTGTTTATTACGATGCCAACATGGGTCATATGCTGACATCGGTCAGTGAAGACGATGCTTTGATTTTGTGGGTCACAGCTTCGTAAGTGACCTTGTCACTTTTTGATGTGAAGAGCGAGCGGCCAAGAAATTGTTTTGATCAATAAACAGTTTTATCTGCTGTCTTTTCGCATGGTGATTGAATGCCAATATTATGGTTGCTGATTGTTAATCTTATTGAGTGTTTTAACAATTGGTGGCTGGGTACTTAAGAAGAGGAGCTTATTGTGAGGCTCCTTTTATTTTGAAAAAGTGTTAACCCAAGATTATTTACCTATGGTTCAAATGTGTGATGTGGCACGGTTTGAATGATAGGAAACTTTGTTTACTATAAGAAACCATGTATAACATGGTTGTAACAGCTGATATGGAGTATCGCCGCATTGCTCGCGGTGTATGGAGTAAAATCGTATGTCACAAGAATTACTGGTAACACCACTACACGCACTACACATTGAGATGGGCGCCAAAATGGTTCCTTTCGCTGGTTATGATATGCCGGTTCAGTATGCGCTAGGTGTACGTAAAGAACATATCCATTGCCGTGAGTCGGCTGGTCTATTCGATGTTTCTCACATGGGGCAACTTCGCCTGCACGGTGCAAATGCAGCAAAAGCCATTGAGGCTCTTGTACCTGTTGATATCATCGACCTGCCTGAAGGCAAGCAGCGTTATGCGTTCTTCACAAACGAGCAGGGTGGCATCCTTGACGACCTGATGGTGACAAACTTTGGTGATCACCTGTTTGTCGTTGTGAACGCGGCATGTAAAGAACAAGACATTGCCCATATCAAAGCGCACCTACCTGAAGATGTCACACTAGAAATCATCGAAGACCGCGCCTTGCTAGCACTACAAGGTCCTAAGGCGGCACAGGTTTTGGCTCGTTTGAACCCAACTGTTAGCGACATGATTTTCATGGATGCTGCAAAAGTTGAATTGATGGGTGTTGAGTGCCTAGTTAGCCGTTCTGGTTACACTGGCGAAGATGGCTATGAAATTTCAGTACCAGCTGATAAAGCAGATGCGCTAGCCCGTGAATTGCTTGGGCAAGAAGAAGTAGAGTGGATTGGCCTTGGTGCTCGTGACTCGCTTCGTCTTGAGTGTGGTCTATGCCTGTATGGTCATGATATTGATACGACAACAACGCCAGTTGAAGGCAGTTTGTTGTGGGGTATTAGCAAGCCTCGCCGTGCCGATGGTGAACGTGCTGGTGGCTTCCCTGGTGCTGACATTATTCTTGAGCAGATCAAATCGAAAGATGTTGCTCGTAAGCGTGTTGGTTTGATTGGTCAATCAAAGGCACCTGTACGTGAAGGTAGCAAGTTGTTTGATGCTGATGATAATGAAATCGGTATTGTTACCTCTGGTACTTTTGGCCCAACGAAAGGTGCACCGGTAGCGATGGGTTATGTCAAAACAGACCTCGCTGTGATCGGCACTGAGATTTTCGCTGAAGTGCGTGGCAAAAAGCTACCGATGACAGTAGAAAAAATGCCATTCGTTCCACAAAACTACTACCGTGGTTAATGAAGTAACCGTCAGTAATGCATTGATATCCTAAGATTTCATTGCATATCTCTAAAGGGGCTATCTAGGCCCCTTTTTTTGTCTCAAAGTCAGGTTGGAAAAGTACGCTGAAATCAACTTTGCTTTAAGTAAGGCGATGCCAACTAAGCAGGGGTTGATATGCAAAAGGGTTGCTTACTTAAGAATCGTGCTTCGAGATATATCTCGACGGTTGCTTTTACGATGGTAATGTCATTCAGTGTGTCCGCCGAATCTTTACTGATGGGGTTTGACGAGTATATGGATAGGTGCATGTCTTCTTTTGGCCAAGACAAGGTTACCCGATCCGTCTGTGAGAATCAGTACAAGGCCATTGAACAAAAAGAGCAGGAGATTTTTGCTCAAACCAATGATTTAAATAATGAGAATTGGCTCGAAGAAAATAAAACTGATGAGAAGTTGAGTGAAAAAAATTAATAGCTAAATATCACTCGTTAATAAGGGATATTTGTTGGGTTAATCATTTTTATTAATTCAACAAATATCTTCTAATCACGCCTTATCAATTCTGAACACAACCTGTCTGATGGTAATATTTATTTGTAATTTTACATTCGTTGTCAGCGCCTTTTAAGCTGCTTGTTGATGTCTTAATGTTTTATTTATCTAAAACAGTGTCTTATGTTGATTTCTCGTTGTTTCAGACGTCTGGCTAATCTATCGGCTGTGATTTAACTGTTCAGCTTATATTTAGCCGATAGGCGTACTATCTCTAAGGTAAATTAATCAATTAATGGAAGCTATTTTATCCTTTGCTTCTTAAGAAGCATCAGGCTTTCATTAAACCTTGTGAGTATATGGTTATGCGGCATTATTTGACTAAGTTTCCATTGTTTGTACGTGAGCAATTAAATATGCGAGAAATGTTATTCGAGATCCTGTTAGCGATCGTAGCAATAGCAGCGGCAATTGGCTTGTTTACCGCTGCTGTAATGGCCTAGTTCTTTGATTCTCCCTCTAGCGTCACTGTTGGTAGCATGACGCAGACTTCAACACCCAGATTATCTTTACGATTCCTCAGTAGAATCTTTCCTTGATGATAGTCAGTAATCAAGCGAGCGATGAACAGCCCAAGCCCTAAGTGAGGTTTGCTTTGCTGGTTTTGAGTACGAACGGATACCATTGAGTTCAGTAACTGATCGCCCATATTTTCCGGAAGCAGTGGACCCTTATTACTGACTATCAGATAAGCTTGGTTATTTTGTTGTGACAATGTCACGCTGATCGGTTGATCATTTTGGCTAAAATCGACGGCGTTTGAAATAAGCTTGTCGAGTAACTGGGCCAAGTAGTCTGGTGCGCCATCAATCATGACAGGACGTGTTCCTGTATCCACACTAAACTGTTGGTTTTCATAGGCCATTTGATAGCCCTGCATGCAGCCAACAACCAACTCGTTAAATGGGAATATTTCTTTTTCCGCGCCTTGCAGGCTTTGTTCAATCCGTGTTGCTTCTGTCATGCTCGACAAAATAGTATTTAGCCTTTGAACGCCTTCCTGCGCTCTATCTATGTAGCGCTTAGCGTCTTCGTCTTGCTCGTGCATGGCGAGGTTTTCAATGGAAGACCGAACAACTGCGACAGGCGTCCGTAATTCATGGGACAGTCGAGAGGAAAGGTTCTCGAGATAATGGTTATATTGGCCCAGTCGATTAACCATACCCGCCAAACTACGGCTAAGATCGCCAATTTCATCACTGTTACTTGCCGCAGTGATCGTATGTTGAATCTTCCCTTGGCTATCGATGGCACTTTCAGCTTCGTTTCTGAGCCTTCGTATACGACGAGAGATATTTGAAGCAAACAAGAAGAGTGTAACTGTACCAACTACAATAATGGCGAAAAGTGCATTGAGTAACTTCTCAAGGGCTCGGTTACGCAATGTCTGGATGCCAATGGTCGACTCTTCTGCGACTACTGCACCCATTACGTTGTCACCTAGCCAGATCGGGTAGGCGGCAGCCAATATCATTGCGTTGCCATCACTTGAACGACGCCAATGTGAATAGCCTCGACCTTGTAGTGCTTGTGAGATATGCACGCCTTCAACTTTGGCTGCATCTTTTAGCGAGTCCTGAAATTCAGTAGGTTCGTTGATGAGGTAGCGATAGTAGAGGGGGTGAAGCCACTTTTGTTCTAATGCTGCCCACCAGGAATCATTGTCATCGCTATATTTTACCGATGATGACCATACGCCATTGGAATCTTGGATATCGCCTGTTTGGGCTAATATGCGCTGGTGCCGGTCTATTACCCAGATACGAGAACTTGTATGATCCATACCTTTGAGGATATTTTCGATCTCTGGTGAAGGAATAAGTACGGTGCCAAGCTTGCTGAGTTGGTTGGTATTTGAGGTACCAATAATCGTCTCGATCTCGCGGTTGCTGGTGTTGTTAACATCATAAAAGGCAAAGCCAAGTTTGCTTCCTAACATTTCCAGAGGAATACGCAGTTCGATGTTGTAGCCACTGTCGGTAGAATGCCAATACCCCTGTATTTGGCTTTCGAGGGTCAAGTCAGCGGGGTTGGAAATATCCCCATTTATTTGCCAGGCATTAAACCAACCGTCTTCATATACAGAGATGACATATCGTTGAAAATCACCGTTGGGCGTTGTCATGGCAATGATCATATGGTCGTTACGGTCGACCCTCGATGATCCTTTCCTTCGTAAGACAGGCTTTTTGTCATTCACTTCAAACATCGCGTAGAGGTAACCCTCATATTTACCGACCATATGATTGAAGTGAATGCTGGTCCTTTGATATGGCCATCGACTAAATTGAACATATTCACGGCTATAGTGGACTACCTGCTCGGAGTAGTCCGCCCAATCATTGATTTGGCCATCAAGTTTTATTGCTGATGTCAGTTCGTAGGCATATAAATCACGCCCTTTTTGTACCGACTGTAGAAAGCTAGCTTGGTCGCTAAATAGGTTAGGGCGCTCATTGAGTGCAGTTGCTACAGCTCTTGTAGTCCCCACCAAGGTTTGCTCCTGGCCTTGGCGAAGTAACTTTTCCATCTCGAGAATGTAGTTATAGCCAATCCAAGGTAAAGTCAGAAGCAAACATGCAATTAGGGTGATTTTTGAACGTAGGCCAAATGTTGGCTTGAGTTTTGGTCGTTCGAAATGTGTTAATTTGGTTTTTAATCTTGTGAGCATTAAGACCCCCAGCGGTAGCCCATGCCATAAACGGTATTGATGCAGTCGAAATTAGTGTCAAACTGCATGAACTTCTTACGGATACGCTTGATGTGTGAAGTGATGGTACTGTCATCAACCACAACCTGGGCTTCATCCATTAAATCATGCCGGCTTTTCACATGGCCGGGACGTTTGGCAAGGGCATAGACCATCCAAAACTCGGTCACTGTCAGCTCTACAAGGTTTTGTCGCCAGAATACCTGCATCTTATTTTTGTCGATGGACAGATCCCCATGCTGAATAAGATCGACTTTCTCAGTCGGTTGTTGCATTAAATCACTACGACGAAACAAGGCTGCAATGCGGGCAATCAAATGTGGCAGGCTGATATCCTTAGTGAGGTAGTCGTCAGCTCCCATGCGTAATCCACATACCGTATCAAAATCGCTGTCCCGTGCTGTGAGAAAAATGATAGGCAAGGTTGGTGATAAGGCTCGTAGAGACTGGCAAAGGGTAAAACCACCATCAATTTCATCCTGCAAGCCAATATCAATAATGGCCAAATCTGGCAGTTCATTTTCGAAGGCTAGTTGTGCGTCTGGGCGGTTGTCATAACCTTGGACATCGTAGCCATGCTTTTTTAGTACATCGATGTAGTTTTCACGGATGGCTTTTTCATCTTCGACAATGACAATTTTTTTCATGGCTTATTACCTATACTGCCGGCGGTAGAATATTGTGAACAGTGTTGATGCTGTGACTATACAACAATCTAGCTGATAGAAAAGGCTTGTAGAGGCAATCGGGTCAATTGCCATTTTTTTGCCACAATTGATCATGACATTGCCTTTTTTTGCGCCCTGATTCGCCAGATCGGCTTGCTTTAATAACCTCATCAAAACGAAACAGCGACACAAACCATGAGTCGCAAACAAGACACTTGATGAGGACATCAAAATGAAAAAGCAGCTTATCTCAACACTAATCGCAACAACGCTTGTAGCATCTTTGGTTTCACCAATCGCAACCGCCAATGACAACATGGAAGATAGCTACAAAGTGGGTGAGCAAGAACAGCTAATTGGTTTGGGCTCAGGTGCAGCCTTTGGTGCCATTGTTGGTGGCCCGGTCGGTGCGGTTGTTGGTGCAATGGTTGGTGGCATTGTTGGAACTGCGGTCGGCCAAGACGAACAAATTAAAGCGCAAGACGCAGAATTGGGTGAGTTGGTCGCCCGTAATACCGAACTAGAACGCATCAGCCGTAAGTACAACCAAGCCCAAATCGAGATTGCCCGTCTCGAACAAGATAAATATGACTTGCTAAACCATCAAGATCGTCAACTTGATCTGGCGTTAGAAATGAATGTTCATTTCAGAACAGGTTCTGCCGAGATCGAGCCTCTTTTCAAAGTCCAACTCGATGAAATCGCTGAAATCATGAAGCAAGCGCCAGATATCCGCTGGGAACTATCGGGTTACTCTGACCGCCGAGGCAGCAGTGAACGAAACCTTGCGCTTTCAGAGCTTCGAGTTGAAGCCGTCCGAAATTATCTGGAGTCACAAGGTGTCGAGAGCGTGCAGCTTTTTGCAAGTGCTTATGGTGACCAAGAGCCGCTTAAGCATGAACAAAACTTCGAAGGTGACTTCTTCGATCGTCGGGTGACCTTACGCAGCTCAAATGACAATGTCAGCACGGCCAAAAGTCACTAAGGGGTAAGTGAATGACGGAACAACAGAAAATGAACGTCAAAGAGGAGGCACCGAGCTGGGTGCTTTCCTTCCTGATAACGCTTTTGCTTACCATGCAATTAACGGTTAGGGCAGATGATATTACCGCCCAAAAAATAGACATTGTGGATGGCGATACCCTTTATGCCTGGGATGAAAACTGGCAGGCAGTTGATACTGAGCAACACATACACCTGTTACCAAATAAAGCTGATAGTGCGCTGATTCAGTCACAAAGGGTAGGGCAGTAATGATGGATAGCATCGTTTGGTATGAACTGTTCCTCAAAGTCTCACTGCTTCACTTTAGCCTTATCTATTGCTAATTAATTAGCTGAAACAGTAAAGGAGGAAACGGAACCGGAGATAGTAATGATATGTGGCATAAACGCTCGCCCTTAAGTGAAGATGAACACTTGAGGGCGAGTTTATGTGGTTAAAGGATCTGCTTTAGCCTGTCTTGAACCACTTCGACCAAAAGGTCGGGCTGGAATTTAGAGATAAAACGGTCACATCCTACTTTTTTTACCATCGCCTCATTGAAATTGCCGCTCAACGAGGTATTCAAAGCAATATGTAAGTCTCGCATTCTTGGGTCGTTACGAATTTCATGGGTCAGCTTGTAGCCATCCATTTCAGGCATTTCTGCATCGGTGAACATCATAAGCAGTTCTTCATTGAGGTTGAGGCCTTTATCACACCAACTTCTCAGCAAATTAAACGCCTGTAAACCGTTATGGGCTTCAATGATTTCTAATCCTAGTTGTGACAAGGTTTCCCTTATTTGCGCACGAGCTGTGGATGAGTCATCGACGATCAAAACTCTTCGACCCTGAAAGTGATTAATCAGCGAAACATCGAGAACTTCCTGCGAAATTTGTGTGTCGTAATCAACGATTTCTGCCAGCACTTTTTCAACATCAATGATGCTGACAAGGCGATCCACTGTATCTTTCTTGATTTTTGTTATGGCTGTCAGGTAGTTATTTTTGCCAACCTGACTTGGAGGCGGCTGAATATCCTGCCAGGTCATGTTCATAATGTTCATTACTTGGCCCACTAAGAAGGCCTGCACCGAACGGTTGTATTCTGTAATGATGATATTACTTTCTTCCTCGTAATCACCAGTCCTCATGCCAATCGCCCTGCGCAAATCGATGACAGGAATTGATGCACCTCGAATATTGGCAACACCACTGATATTGGGGTGAGAGCCCGGTAATTTGTTCAACCTGGGCAGTTTAACGACTTCTTTTACCTTGAACACATTAATGGCGAACAACTGTGAAGTGTGGAGCCGGAAGATGAGTAGCTCTAAGCGGTTTTCACCAACAAGATTTGTACGTTGGTCAACAGAGTCGAGAATATTGGTCATTAAACGTGCAAGGAATCAGTAATATTAAATTTATCAATATATTATCTCACTGCCATGCTCTTGTCTAAGTCAGTGTTATTGAAAGCAATAAAAAGCTAGAACAGATCCGATCTCATTAAATAATTTACAAAATAAATACCCGAAATGTTTCAAATCAAAGAATTTGATTCTACAGGGAGATAGGCTGACCTAATAACTAAAAAAGATGATCGACTAAACCCAATATAAAACTACTGGTTATCATCCTGAGCGCTGTGCTGCTTCTCCCTATGAATAAGAAGTTAGCTATTTAAAGAGCCTATGAAACTCATAATAAAGGCACAGTGCCAGCAACAGCAAAGAGGCAACTATGAGTAATGTCACGATAGACGGTCAGGTTCTGGCTACTGACGGTCAATTGTCAATTCTTGAGCTCGCTCAACAGTTCGAGATTGAAATCCCATCTTTATGTGGGCTAAACAAAAACGGTGAAAAAGTACCATGCGATTTGTGTGTGGTTGATATTGAAGGCCAAGGCATTCAGCGTGCATGTGAAGTGACAGCTAAACCTGAAATGGTGATCAGCACGCAAAGTGAAGAACTTTCTGAGCGCCGTCGCCAATCACTAAACCGTATTATGTCAGACCACTATGCAGACTGTGAGGCGCCTTGCCAAACTGCATGTCCTGCTGGTGTCGATATTCAGTCCTATCTTTACCATATTTCTCAAAACGACCATCAGAAAGCGGTAGAGGTGATCAAACGCACCTTACCGATGCCGTTATCTATCGGTCGTGTTTGTCCTGCATTCTGTGAGACTGAATGTCGCCGTGGTATTGTCGATGAGCCTATCGCAATCCGCCAATTGAAGCGTCACGCTGCAGATATTGATCTTGAAGCCCAAGAGCAATATGTGCCACTGCGTAAAGCTGACAAGGGTAAGAACGTTGCCATTATCGGTAGTGGTCCGGGTGGTTTGAGTTGTGGTTACTACCTTAGCAATGAGGGTTACAACGTCACCGTTTTTGAGTCGATGCCAAAAGCGGGTGGTTGGCTGCGTTATGGTATTCCCGAGTACCGCCTACCAAAAGCGATTCTTGATAAAGAAATTGAGCTTATTTGCCGTAATGGTATGAAGGTAGAAACTAACACCAAGCTAGGTAAAGACTTCTTGTTGTCTGAGTTGACTACACAGTATGACGCTGTTTGCTTGGCGGTAGGTGCATCACAAGCGGTTGAAATGAACTACCCGGGTAGTGATCAAGACGGTTGCTACCTAGGTGTCGATTACCTGAAAGATTATGTCACGACGCAAAACTACACCACAGGTAAGAAAGTAGCGGTTATTGGTGGTGGTAATACCGCGATTGACTGTGCGCGTACCGCTGTACGTGCTGGTGCGGATACCACACTTATTTACCGTCGTACTCGTGACGAAATGCCAGCCGAAGATTATGAAATTGTTGAAGCTGAGCATGAAGGGGTGAAGTTCCACTTCCTGACCAACCCGGTTGAAAACATTGCTGATAGCAATGGCCGAGTGACAGAAATTAAACTGGAAAAAATGGCTCTGGGAGAGCCGGATGCATCTGGCCGCCGCCGTCCAGAAGCCACTGGTGAGTACTTTGTCGAGCATTTTGATACTGTGATTTCTGCGGTATCGCAAAAGCCAGATCTGTCTTTCCTAGACAATGACTCAATTGAACTACCTGTTACACGCTGGCTCACCCTAGAGTCAAATGACGACACCATGCACTCTGGTGTGGAAAACATCTTCAGCATTGGTGACTTCCGCCGTGGTCCTGCGACCGCTATTGAAGCCGTTGCTGATGGCCGTGTTGCTGCAGAAGCTATCGATCGTTTCTTCAATGGCGACATGGAGCATATTCCTGTTAAGCCATACAACTCGCAGAAGGCCGCCAAGGTTAAAGATGTGGATCCTAAGCAATTTGAAGGGATCCAAAAGGCCATGCGTTCGATCATGCCTGAGCTGACCAGTGAACAGCGCCAGTTGAACTTTGCTGAGGTCGAGACCGGTTTCATCAATGAAGAAGCTATGCGTGAAGCTGCACGCTGTCTTGAGTGTGGTTGTCAGGCGAATACAGACTGTAAACTGCGTGACTTTGCGACTGAATATAAGGTCGACAAAGACGAGTTGGATATGTCCAGCTGCCAGAAGTTTGCTGTCGATGACAGCTCTGAATTTATCGTCTTCGATGCTAACCGTTGTATCAGCTGTGGCCAATGTGTCGACACCTGTAATAACAAAGCCGTTCACGGTGTACTTAGTTTCATGAAGGACGATGCGGGCAACAGCGCCAAACGTCCGGAATGCCGTCCAGGCTTTGAAAATGGCTACAACATGGGCGACTCCAACTGTGTGCAGTGTGGTGCTTGTGTACAGGTATGTCCTACGGGCGCATTAACAGATGCCCGTGATAAGTCTCAGGGCCGTATCGAAATGCTCAAGCCGGTAGATACAATTTGTACCTACTGTGGTGTGGGCTGTAAGGTCACTATGTATGTGGATGAACTGACTGATAAGATCCGCTACGTACAAGGTGCGAAAGATTCACCAGTGAACCAAGGCATGCTGTGTGTGAAAGGGCGTTTTGGCTTTGACTTTGTCCAAAGCGAAGAGCGCCTGAGCCAACCGTTGATCCGTAAGGACGGCGAACTGCAACCGGCAAGTTGGGAAGAAGCGATTTCACTCATTGCCGATAAGTTCTCTTCTATTAAGAAAGAGTCCGGCGGTAATGCACTGGCTGGTTTCTCTTCAGCGAAAACCACCAATGAAGATAACTTCGCTTTCCAGAAATTCATCCGCCGTGAATTTGGTACCAACAACGTCGACCACTGTGCTCGTTTGTGTCACTCCACAACAGTGACCGGCCTTGAAGCATCACTGGGTAGTGGTGCTATGACTAACGATATTCCGAGTATTGCCCACTCTGATCTGATCTTCATTATTGGTTCAGACACGACGTCAGCTCACCCAATTATTGCCTCGCACATCAAGCAAGTGCTTCGCAAGGGTTCTGCTCGTCTGGTCGTCGCTGATCCGAAGAAAGTGGATATTGCAGACCATGCTGAGCTCTATGTTGCACACCGCCCAGGTACAGACGTGATGTTGCTCAACGGTATCATGCAGCAAATCATCAAGAATGGTTGGCAAGATCAGAGCTACATCGAACAGCGTGTCGAGGGTTATGAAAACCTTAAAGCTGAGGTTATGAGTGACGCTTACGCACCTGATAAAGTCGAGCTGGTTACTGGTGTTAAGCAAGCAGATTTGATCAAGCTGGCAGAGGCAATCGGTACAGCTAAACGCACTGCGATTTACTATTCAATGGGTATCACCCAGCATACAACAGGCCACGATAACGTGCGTTCAATTGCTAACCTGCAATTGTTGTGTGGCAACATTGGTATTGAGGGTGGCGGTATCAACCCACTTCGTGGTCAGTCGAATGTTCAAGGTGCTTGTGACATGGGTGCACTGCCTTGGGATTTCCCTGGCTATCAGAAGGTGACCAACAAAGAAGCACATGCCAAGTTTGCCAAAGCATGGGATCGCCCAGACTTGTCTGCTGAACTTGGTTTGACACTGACTGAGATCATCGATGCAGCCTGTAAGAGGGAAGTACGCGGCTTGTACGTAATGGGTGAGAACCCGGTACTGAGTGACCCAGATCAGAAGCACGTGCTGGAAGGTATTGATAAGCTCGACTTCTTGGTGGTGCAGGATATCTTCATGACAGAAACTGCGCAGCTGGCAGATGTCGTACTCCCTGCTTATTCATTTGCAGAGAAAGCGGGTCACTTTACTAATACCGAACGTCGTGTTCAGCGCTTGAACCCAGCAGTTAAAGCGCCGGGGCAGGCAATGGAAGATTGGCAGATTATCCAAAATATCGCTAATGCCATGGGCAGTGATTGGGCATACCAGTCGGTTGAGGACATTACTGCCGAGATTAATGCGCTAACACCGCAATATGCCGGTATCACTTGGGACCGCGTAGGTAAAGATGGCCTGCAATGGCCGTGCCGTGATGAAAACCATCCTGGTACCCGTGTGATGCACCAAGAGAAATTTGTCCGTGGTGAAAAAGCAGAAATGGCTGCCATACCTTTCTTGTATGCCGCTGAGCTTCCGGATGACGAGTATCCTATGGTGCTTTCAACGGGCCGTTTGTTGGAGCAGTTCCATACCGGAACCATGACACGTAAAACCAAAGGCTTGGATAATCTTGCAGGCCCAAGGGTGATGATTTCTGTATTTGATGCAGAGCGGTTAGGTGTGTCAAATGGCGAGATGCTGACTCTATCAACCCGACGTGGTTCGATTAATGCACCGGCATTTGTCACTAAGCGAATTCAACCAAATGTTGTCTTCGTGCCATTCCACTTTGCGGAATCAGCGGCAAACAAACTGACGGTTACAGCCACAGACCCATACGCCAAGATCCCTGAGTTCAAGGTCGCAGCAGTAAGGGTTGAGAAAGCGTTAGAGCTTGTCGAGTAAGCCATTACCACATAACAGAATTGAAAAGCACTCATTTTTATGGGTGCTTTTTTTTGCTTGTGAAAATCAAAGGGTGATATGTGTCACAAAAAATGCATGTGATAAGAGTATCATATTCTAATCGTTTAGCTTGATTCACTACATCCCTCTCTTGCAATAAGAGATCTTTCATAAACGTTACAAATCATTGCTGCTCCATGCGAAATTGTAATCATACATTGCAAATATTTAATATAAGAAAAATTTGTTTGGCATTATAATGCTATCAGTTTTTTTTATTCACGCATTTATTCACTCTTTGACCTGCCAGATTGAGCTTACCGCTCTAACCGATGGGAACATTTTTGTGGATAAAGATGCGTAACACTTGGGGTAAGCATGAGTTACGGAGATACCAGCAATAATCAACTGTTTTCGCCGATGGAAATGATGGCGGAAGCGGAGAAGTTTGCTCTTAGCAAAGCAAAGAAGACCAGCAGCATGACGCTGGGATTAGCGATGATGGCTGGCGCATTTATCGGGTTGGCTTTCGTATTTTATATCACTGTAACAACAGGGAGTGCTTCTGCTGGATGGGGCCTGAGCCGGTTAGTCGGTGGCATGGTTTTCAGTATGGGGCTGATTCTCATTGTGCTCTGTGGCGGTGAATTATTCACAAGCTCGGTACTTTCCAGTATTTCGTGGGCAAACCGGCAGATCACATTAAAGAAAATGTTATCGATTTGGGGCAAGGTCTATATCGGTAACTTTTTCGGTGCCATGTTCATGCTTATGCTCATCACTGGTGGCGGTATGTTTCTACTGAACCATGGTCAGTGGGGCCTTAATGCCCTTAATATTGCTCAGCACAAGCTTCATCATACGCCTATTCAGGCATTCACTTTGGGTGTTCTGTGTAACTTACTGGTTTGTTTAGCTATTTGGATGACTTTCAGTTCAGCAAACGCATTAACCAAAGCGGTGTTGATGATATTGCCTGTTTCCATGTTCGTCTCAAGTGGGTTTGAACACTCCGTAGCCAACATGTTTATGGTGCCGCTTGGTATTGTGATTCAAAACTTCGCACCGGATCAATTCTGGCAAATGGTCGGTAGCACACCACAGCAGTATAGTGACCTGAATATCAACAACTTTCTATTTGCGAACCTGATACCTGTTACGCTTGGCAACATCGTCGGTGGGGCAGTATTGGTTGGGCTTGCTAATTGGTGTATTTTCCGTCGCCCGCAACTTAAAGCGACCAACGTGACATCAATTTCCCAAAGTGTAGAACTCTCGACTGCCAAGGAGGTGGACATGCTCTCACATGTAACAGTAAAGGACTTGGTCGATTCACATCCACTTACATTATCCGCTGATCTAACTGTGCCACAAGCCGTAGATTTAATGACAGAGCATCAACTTTCAGGCGCTCCTGTCTGTGATGTCAATGGGCGTCTGATTGGATTCTTATCGATGTTCGATGTAATGAAAGAGCTTTGGTACAAGGATTATCAACCAGCCAAAGAAACCAAAGTGGTCGATTTGATGAGCAGCGAAGTCGTTGCTGTAGATATCAATGATCGTCTGGTCGATTTGGTTGAATACATGTGTATTGATAAAGACATGCTTTACCCAAGTTCTGATATGGGAATAGCAACCAGTGCGACGTCTTTATCACTAGATCAGCGCGTAAAAGCATTGAAAGCCAGTAAGCCCCGTGTTCTACCTGTGCTGCAAGATGGTCAGTTTGTCGGGGTGATAACACGCGATGGCCTAATGGCAGAATTGCGCAAGGTTTACCACGATGTCGCATTGACAGAAGTGAAGAAGCTTGAGATCGCATAATTATAACCATTAGATGTGTGAAATTTGTGATTGTTAAAAACACCCAGTTTTACTGGGTGTTTTTTTATATCCGTCACAAAATGGAATGTCACATAACTGAAAGATTAAATTCCATATTTAATGTCGCGCACAGGTTATCTGATGAAATTGAATACTAAGATTTCACCATTAAGCGGTGGTAACTTAGATGTATTCAGCGAAAAAAGGCTCTTCGACACTATTTCTTACATTTTTAAGGCTTGGTTACACATTATTAACAAATGAATGGTAAACTTATACACGGTAGATATTTAGGGTGTTACAAAATGTAAAATAATGAAAGTTAGGGAGAAAAGCTGTGTGCTACAGAGCGTCAGGGTGTATGCATTTTGATCGGAAAGTGGGAAAATGCTCGTATTAGCTTAAAGCACATTGAAAGGACGCAATTCTAACTTTCTCAAAGAGGTGTCTATGAAGTTCGGTTTGATTTTTTTGTTGTCTGCCGTTGCTGGTGTTCTATCTGGTGAACATTTTCACTCCTTTCTAGTCGGTTTTGGAGTTGCCTCGGTGGCTGTCGGCGCGGGCTATTGGTTAGCTTTCCGCTGTTCAACTCGATATCCACAACTTGCATTGCTGATGCTTCTTATGGGGCTGATGGCAAAAATAGGTGTAACAATCGCCGGTGTAATGTGGGGACTTGAGTCTAATCTTATTAATTCTCCATTCGTTTTCTCACTGTCGTACTTGTTCTTCTCTATTGTTGTGACCTACTTGTATGCCAAGCTACGTGAATTCCAGATGTCTCGTACATCCGCAACACTCACTGCAAAAGCTGCTTAATAAACGCATTAAAGAAAAAACGGGCTATTTGCCCGTTTTTTTGTGCCTGTTACAAATGGATAATGAAATTGAAAATAGAAGAGGCGGCATAGATACACTCAGGAGCTATTCTTGGGGGTGTCTACAAAGTAGATAAATAACTAGTCCTATGCCGCCATGTACCTCTTGGGTACTTGGTTATTTTTACGCTAAAATAGGAAACCTAAAACAGAAGAAGCAAAATAAATAGGTTCCTCTTTTATGAGCGGTCAACGTCTTAAAGTCCAATTTCAACGTTTATACAATCACTTCTCTGGCCAAGATGCCGATACTAACCTTCAAGATATTGCCGAAGTACTGTTTTGTACTCGCCGCAACGTGCGTATGGTCATTAATAAAATGGTCGATAAAGGTTGGATTAACTGGGAGCCTGCCGTTGGTCGAGGTAAGCAATCAAGATTGACTTTCTGTAGTACCGACAGTGAATTGCAGCTAATGCATGCAAGAAAGTTGGTAGCAGAGGGGAAGTTAGAACCGGCGTTGGAGGCCTTAGAGCACAATGCTGACAAACTGGCCCAGATCATTCAGGAACAATTAGGCCATACAACCGCACACGGTAAACAGATTGTGCGACTGCCATATTATCGCGCGTTTAGTAACCTTAATCCGCTGCAACCATTGCGACGATCAGAGCAACATTTGGTACGACAAGTGTTTAATGGCCTCACTAGAATAAACGAGGAAAAAGAGGAAGTAGAAGGTGATTTAGCCCACCATTGGGAGGCACTGACTCCTCGTCATTGGCGTTTTTACATCAGGCCATCAGTCCGTTTCCATGATGGCCGGATATTAAGTAGCGAAGATATTATTGCCACTTTCAATCAGGTCAAGCAGCACCGGTTGTTTAATCATATTAACGAAATTCAGGCGCCTTTTAATCACACCATCGATTTCTATTTAGCATCAGATGATCATCGCTTTCCTGATTTGCTCACCAACTTGATAGCCATGGTCCAGCCCGCTGATGCTGATATGAGCAACCCTAATGTCCTTTTCCCTGTAGGCACTGGCCCATATAAAGTGATCCAGAATGACAGTAAGCGATTCAAGCTGGAAGCGTCAGATCAGTATTTTGGCTTTAGGGCTTTGATTGATGTCGTCGATATTTGGATGCTGTCTGAAGTGGCATCTTGTTATCTTCAACCAGCCACTGATGCGAGCCAACTGGGGGGAGTCAGTGTCTCAACGCGTTTGAAACTCGATGAGGGGTGTAACTTCTTGCTATTTAACCGCACCAGTGGGCTACCGGCTGATCCTGAGTGGTTAAATTATCTGAAAGGGCGCTTAACTGCACTGCAACTGCTACAGCGTTTGAATAAAGATCAAATCGGTGATTTCCGTCTGACCAATGCTTATGGCATCTTGCCGGGGTGGACACATGTCCCGCTGCACTCTATACCTGTCCAGACTCCTCCTTCCAAGCGTATTGTGACGATTGCTTTTGCCTGCCAGCATCCCGTTTATCCTCATGTTGCCAAGGCCATCCAAGAGATTTTGGCTGAAGACGGTATCAAGTTACGTATGCTTGAACTCACGACGACAGAGATTGCGCTGGGCAAACATAGCCAGAAAATTGATTTCTGGCTAGGGGGGATGAGCCTAATGAATTACCGGGACGATGCCCTGCTATCTTGGTTCTTTAACTTTGACCATATTGCCAGAGCAATGCCAACAGATGAGTTCCAACTTCTCGAACAGGAAGTGATGAGGTGGCGTGCAGACCCAGAACAAGCATCACCCTGCCAAGACCTCGGCGCAAAGTTAGTTGAGTTTGGTCAGGTAATGCCATTGTTTCATAACTGGCTAGGGGTAGATGATACTGGGGCAGTGCAGGGGATGCAGTCTAATTCAATGGGCTGGTTTGATTTCAAATCCGTTTGGATGAAGCCTGATCTTGAAGATACCGGAATCTAATCAGGTATTTATCTCTCTGTTGAATCTTAATATATCTAACACTTTTTATTCATCGTTCTGACATCCTGACTGATTACAAAATAGCCATGCCTTGTCACTTATGTTCCGGCATTAAGTGGCACGGTATAGTTATTACTAGCATGGAGAGTCACAATGTTTGAGTTTGATCCGAATGATATTGAGCTTAACGAACACGATCTGTGGGACGAGAATCAGGATGAGATAGAATTCGATGACTGGTTTGAATCTGAAGATCTTGAAGATGAATATGAGTAAACCGAATTAAAAAACAGAGAACAGGCCGGAGCTTGTTCTCTGTTTATTCAGTAATTCATTCATCGATCTAGGTTTGATTTACCGAGGCTTTTAATGCTTCATTTTGGTCACTGAACCATTGATTGATAGGTCGCCAAACAACATCAAACATCGACTTGTACCACGGTGCTTCTTCAACCGCTCCCTTTGAAAGTAAGGGTTGCTCTGCGATAACTTCGTCTTGTATATACCACACGACCTTACCGACTTCTTGCCCCTGAGTGATTGGCGCCTCAAGGTTTTCGTAATGAATGCTATATTCAACGTTCTTTCTTTGCCTACGGGGAATAGTGACTTTGCCACCCGAGGCAACTTCAACATCTATCGTGGATGGACTGCCGTACCAAACGCGTAAAGGAACGAGTTCATTACTACTAAAGTTTGGATCGATATCTTGATAGAAACGAAATCCCCAAGTTAACAGCTTTTTGCTTTCAGTGCGGCGAACATTGGCGCTTTTTGTTCCAAGTACAACTGCAATCAAACGCTGGCCATTTTGCTCTGCTGAAGAGACAAGGCTATAACCCGCTTGTTTGGTATAGCCGGTTTTTACCCCATCTACATTGATCGTGGTATCCCATAACAGGGCATTTCGATTACCTTGCTTAATTTTGCCAAAGGTAAAGGACTTTTCTTTGAATAGCGGGTACATATCAGGCAAATCAGCAATTAATGCTTTTGTCAGCAGTGCCATATCATAGGCTGTAGTCTGTTGGTCTGCTGAATCAAGCCCATGGGGGTTGGTAAAATAAGTGTCCTGCATGCCAACTGTATCAGCATACTTGTTCATCATTTCAATGAATGCAGACTGGTGACCTGCTACATGTTCGGCGAGGGCAACCGTTGCATCATTGCCTGACGAGATAATGACGCCCCGATTGAGATCATCGACCGTGACCTGATCGCCTACGTTGAGAAACATTTTAGATGAACCGGGGAACTTTTTACCCCAAGCATTTTCGCTGATCACCACCATATCTTCTGCCGTGATATGGCCAGATTGAATCTCTTTTCCAACCACATAGCTGGTCATAATTTTCACTAGACTGGCAGGCGCATGGGGCGCATTGATGTTTTCACCAACAATGACCTGTCCAGTGTCGTAGCTCATCAAAACCCAAGACTGGGCGGCAACTTCGGGTGGTGTAGGCAGGTAATCTGCATAACTGTGAGTAGCGATCACCAACGAAAAAGCACTTATTGCCAGTCTACGGCAAGCTTTCGCTAAGGTTGGAAATGTCATTGGAATAACCCCGTGTTTGCTGCATCGTTGCACTTTTCAGCATAGTAAAAAAATACAGACAAGAATAAATTTGATGCTAAATGCGCGAGATAATTCACTAGGTGTCTCATGGCTGAGATTAATATAAATATTTTTTATAACAATATATTAGGGTATGAAAAGATCATTGTGGCGCTACGAAGACCGAACCTAACGATAAATTTTGGTGGTTCATTGACTGCATATAATGAACATGGGCATCGATGAGTTGCTGACTTTCATTTTGCCAAACTACCGTTGGTTGTTGTTGGCAGTATTCCAGCATGTTGATGATCATTATTTCGAGCTTTTTAATGCACCATCGCTTGATTGCCTCATCCTGTTGCGGCGCTATCGCCAGTGCCTGTAGTTTGCTGTAACAAAACTGTTTGTAACGAAAAGCAAGCTCATAATCACCGTTATTTTGGTAGAAGTTCACTAGTTGTTGGCAGAGTTCTAGCCAATAGGCAATGTCCTCGTTTTGACTTTCGGTAATGACAGGACCAAAGATCACTTGTGGTGCGCCATTGAGTAGCTGGATTGCTGGGTTAATATCACTCTTTAATTTTAAATCTAGTTTGCTGACGCTTTTCAACCAACAATCAACGTTGTGTTTGTTCTCAATGTCATTCATCTGATCGAATCCTATTTCCTTCCAATACATCTCTACTAATTTAGTCAAAATGGTTAAAAGCAATGGTGGTAGCAAGAAAATGTGATGGAGTGCATGCAAAATAATACTGACAAATAACTCAATTTACGCATGTTCTTTTGATGTTAATTGTCTGTTGTAATATTTGCTAACATATTGGATTGGTTCACGTAAATGTCTTCAAGGAATGTGTAGACTATCGCTAGATAAATCACTCAGGGAGTTGAGTTGCGAATGAAACTGTTACGAGGAAGCATGTTTTTCGGGGGCATTGCTGCAGCCCTGATGGCATCAAGCAGTGCTTTAGCAGTGGTTCCGGGTACAGACCTTACCCAATCAACAGTCGGTTATGCCTCACTGGTCATTTTTGGTCTTGCCTATTGCTTAGTCATGGGTGAAGAGTATCTACAATTGAGAAAGTCGAAGCCGGTGCTGTTGGCGGCAGGTATTATTTGGTTAATGATTGGCTTCGTTTTCCAGCAACAAGGCCAAATAGAGCTAGCGAAATCGGCACTAGAACATAATTTATTGGAATATGCAGAGCTATTGTTGTTTTTGTTAGTCGCGATGACATACATCAGTGCGATGGAAGAACGCCGGTTGTTTGATTCTTTGCAGGCCTGGATGGTAAGCAAAGGGTTTAATTTTAGAAGTTTGTTTTGGCTTACCGGTTTATTATCTTTTGTTATTTCACCTATCGCCGATAACTTGACGACAGCACTGCTGATGTGTGCAGTCGTTATGAAAGTGGGGGGGAGTAATCTTCGCTTTATCAATATCGCCTGCATTAATATTGTTGTAGCCGCTAATGCTGGTGGGGCATTCAGTCCTTTTGGTGATATTACGACCTTAATGGTGTGGCAAGCCGGTTTGGTAACATTTACCCAGTTCCTCGACTTGTTTGTTCCATCTCTGGTGAATTACCTGATCCCTGCACTTATCATGTCGTTCTTTGTACCTAAGACAAAGCCGAATACAACCAGTGAACATGTCGAATTGAAGCGTGGTGCAAGACGTATTGTATTCCTCTTTATCATGACCATTGCAACGGCTGTCAGTTTCCATGCTTGGGTCCATTTCCCTCCGGTTATTGGCATGATGATGGGCTTGGCCTACTTACAGTTCTTTGGTTTCTATCTTCGGAAAACCCTGCCACGTTCGCTAGAAAAGAAAACAGCATTGGCGATAGCGAATAACGATGAAGAGGCCTTGAAACGTATTGGCTCAGTGGTGCCATTTGATGTCTTTAAGCGGGTATCACATGCCGAGTGGGATACATTATTGTTTTTCTACGGTGTGGTGATGTGCGTGGGTGGCTTGAGTCTATTAGGCTACCTCGGCTTGGTTTCTGAGGTGATGTATTCTCAATGGAACCCGGTGTGGGCCAATGTGATGGTCGGTATATTATCAGCGATTGTCGATAATATACCTGTGATGTTTGCTGTTTTGACGATGCAACCTGAACTGTCTTTGGGGAACTGGCTCTTGGTGACTTTGACTGCGGGTGTCGGTGGTAGCTTGTTGTCGATTGGATCAGCGGCAGGTGTTGCTCTAATGGGGGCTGCGCACGGTAAATATACTTTCTTTGGACATCTGAAATGGATGCCTGTTATCGCATTAGGTTATGTGGCCAGTATTTTATGTCACCTGCTATTGAACGGTCATTTGTTCTAATTGACACATCAATAAATTGCCAACAATGGAAATTGACTAAATTTCACGCGGGTAAGCAAAAGTTAGTAATTAGAAAGTGTGTAGAACGTCACTAAAGAATAATGAAATGTAAGCCCAGCAAATGCTGGGCTTTTTTTTGGGTAATTGTCGTGCTTAACTAGACATATAAAGCTGTAGTAGTCATAGGAATGGCGCATGAAAAAATATGGATGTTATGTTGTTGGCGCATTGACGCTTTTTTCTGGAACTGTTGCCCATGCAATGAACTTAGAAGACTTATTCAGGGTTCCTAGTGTTAAATTAGGTATTGCTAAGTCGACTGGCAACGTTGATATTTCAAAAGACGGTGAGTTTAACGACATTCCATTTAACTCATCAAATTCGGTTACGCCCGTTGTTAGCCTTATTCAATCACCTTACTTTTTCACTGAATCTACCCGCTGGGGTTACCACACCGAGCTATCGGCGAGTTACTTTGACCTAGATTATGATGACGACGATGACGATCAGTTCTCTGGTGGCGATTATAAAGGATATTCAGTGGGCTTTACCCCTGTGCTGTTTTACCAATGGGGCGATCGTAAACTCTGTTCAACGTGTAAGAGTTGGCGGGTAGAGATTGGCGCAGGTGTTCATTACCTGAATGCCGATGGAAAACTCAAGAATGCAGACAACAGTCAAATTAAGTTTGATTCATCTGGCTTTGGCTTTAACTCGCATCTAGGTACTGTCGTTAACTACAAAAAGTGGGAGTTGGGCCTGAGGCTAGTTGCCCCAACCAGAATGGATGACGGTGATATCAAGGTCGAACATGGTATTTCTTCTGTCAGCCTTGGCTATCGATTCTAGGGTTAACACCACTTAATAAGTGGGGCACTTAGGTGAAGATAAAGGCGCTTAATGTTATCAACATTAAGCGCCTTTTCGTTTTATGGCCGTTTAAAGAAGGTAAATTAAGCTAGGGTTATTTCCAGTTCTTTAAGGAAGGTATCAATGTCGTCACGGGTAATATCAATATGGGTGACCAGTCGCATTGGATTTCCTGGGGTGATGATGATGTCTTTTTCTTTTAGCTTTGCAGCCAGTGCTTGTTGGTCGATAGCCGAGTCCACTTTGGTAAATACAATGTTGGTTTGAACAACATCAGTATTGACCTTGAAACCGGGAACGCGATTAAGGCCTTCAGCTAGCGCTTTAGCATTAGCATGGTCATCCGCTAACCGATCTACATGCTCAGTCAATGCGATCTTAGCGGCAGCAGCTAAAATACCTGCCTGACGCATACCGCCGCCTAATACTTTACGCCAGCGTCTTACTCGTGAAATAAAGGCTTTGTCACCGAGAACTAGAGAGCCAATAGGCGCACCTAATCCTTTAGATAGACATACTGTCATTGAGTCAAAGTACTGGCTGATTTCTTTAATATCTACACCTAATGCAACCGCAGCATTGTAGACTCGAGCGCCATCTAAGTGCAGTTTAAGTTTATGCTGGTTTACGAACTCCCTTGCTTCAGCCATGTATGACAAAGGGAGTACTTTGCCATTGATGGTATTTTCAAGGCTCAGAAGTCGGGTACGCGCGAAGTGTGCATCATCCGGCTTAATGGCAGCAGCAAGTTTAGTAAAAGGAATCGTACCATCCTTTTCGTTTTCAATCGGCTGCGGCTGGATAGAGCCAAGTACGGCAGCACCACCACCTTCAAACATATAGTTGTGTGCTTGCTGGCCGCATAGGTATTCATCACCGCGCTCACAGTGGGCCATTAGCGACAGTAAGTTTGCTTGTGTGCCCGAGCTACAAAATAGAGCACTCTCAAAACCATGACGCTCTGCTGCCCATTGTTCTAGTTCATTGACGGTAGGATCGTCACCATACACGTCATCACCAACTAGTGCTGCAGCCATTGCATCGCGCATGGCTTGTGTCGGGCGGGTAACGGTATCAGAACGAAAATCTATCATGGCTACTTCCTTGGTTTATTCTGTTTAGCCCATTGCTTATTTAAATGGGATATAACACTTTGCCAGAAACAAAACAAAGAGAATAGAAATCTATGCCATGATTTTTCTGGGATGGCGAAAATTTGATACCGAGCAAAAAAATGATTGAATAATTGTTATCCTTTCGTGAATTTTCATTTCCCACTTGCTGGTTTAGCTAGACTTAAGATGAACCGAGATTGGGAGCGCTGCTTTGCAGCGTTATTCAGCACCTTACGTTGTAAGTTTGCTGAAGCGGGAGAATCATGGCGTAAGTCAGATAGGAGGCTGTCATATGTTGGCTGAGCATAGGCATTTCATTTTACCTGGAGAGTCAAGACTTCATGCGGATGTTACTGTAAGTCCAGTTGGCGAACTTGAAGTGAACATCTTAGAGCAAAATAGCCATTTAAGTGGTGAATTTGATCAGCTCTATTTTTATTCTGAAGGTAAGAAAACGGAGCTTGTTTGTAAAAGCCAGATTCAAAAGGATGATGTGCAATGGCACTTACCTTTGTCGAGTGACGATGCAAGGGAACTGGCCAAATTGATCGAACTTGCAGAGGAAGAATACGAAATTCTGATGCGTGATCTATAGCGACTGCTTTACATTGGGTGTGACAATTATCTTTTGATCCTGCTTTTTCAAGCAGGATTTTTTTATGGGGGACTTAATCCTGACTCAACAACTGGATAATTGTTTCGATAATATGCTGGTATCGCTTAGGAAGAGGACGGTGTTGTTTTCTCAATAAGTAAAGCTCTTGCATAACCGTGTTTGGTAGCGGGAGTGTTTTGATCTTATCTTGGTAGCTGAACTGGCTAACAGCCTTTTCCGGCAACACCGTAAAGCCAAGTCCTTTTGAAACAGGTAATAGGATTTGATTAAGCTGGTTGATGTAACCCGATTTGGTGATTTTGTTGAAATCAAAGTGACTGTCACTGAAATTTGCCAAATGCACCTGCTGGAGATAATGCTTTCCATCAGGGTGGTTGATAAAACCGAACGAGTAGAGCGACTCTTTATCTAAATCTTCATCTGGATAGTTGGCAGGCACAACCACGCATAGGGCCTCTTGTCCTATTTGGGTCTGCTCGAAATACGGATCATCCAATGAATGAGTGATGATACCTATATCAAATTGGCTACTCTTGATCCCTTCTATAATACGGTGGTTCGGTGCCGACTCTAAATGAATACTAATAGCAGGGTAATTTTGCTGATGGCTGAGAAAGTGGGGGTAAAGGAACATGGCGAGTGATCCTGAACAAGCCACGTAGCACTCACCACTAAAGGGATCATCTGCTAATAATTGGCTCAACAATTGCCTTTCATCTTCTTGCCGTTTAACACCATATTGATAAAGTTGTTGTCCTGCAGGTGTCAGCTCAAATCGTTTACCAATACGTTTGATGAGCGGCGTGCCGGCTTGTTCTTCGAGCTTCTTGATATGTTGGCTGACTCCAGGTTGAGTCATAAACAGTTTTTCTGCAGTCTGCGTGAAGTGGCCGACTTCAACCAAGGTAATAAAGGTATGTAACCATTGGGTGTTTAGCATGGCAGTTAGCGATCTTTAAATGATTAACTCCTTTGATTAGTATCATTTGCTGATTAAGCACGTCAAGCAGATACCTAGATAGGTATCTGCTTGTTGTGAAAATAAAGTGCAGAAGAATAATACTAATTAAGTCGTGTACATTAGGAAGTCTCTACCATTAAAGGCGCTTGTTGCCCATTTGATATACCGCGCATACTTCATTGTGATCGTTCAGCAGAGTGATATTGGCTTTGTAGCCGGGCAGTAGTTGGCCGTATTGGCCATCAATTCCTGCCGCTTTTGCTGGGTATAAGCTCGCCATCCGAAGTGCTTCTTCGCGGCTTAGCCCAACATGCTGGATAAGGTTTTTGATACCTTCGATCATTGTGATGGCTGCGCCGGCAATGGTGCCATCGGCGTAATGACACTTCCCGTCTGTAACGTATGCCGTGGTACCCGCCATATCGTACTCCTTCATATCTGTTCCAGCGGGAGCTACAGCGTCGGTAACCATGAACAGTTTTTCACCAAGTATTTGGTGGGCAATACGCACAGAAGCGTAAGAGGAGTGAATACCATCGACGATAATACCTGCATGGGGTTTTTTATCGAAAATGTAACCCACAGTACCTGGCTCACGGGAGCCGAGAGGGGTCATAGCATTGTACAAATGGGTTGCCATTTTTAGATGGTTTTTCGCTGTTAGCTGGTGGTAGTCGGCATTGGTGTGACCCAGAGATACCGTGATGCCTGCATCATTGAGTATATCGATAACAGCTTGAGAGGTATTTTCTGGTGCAAGCGTAACCACGGAGATATGTTTGGCATTATCTGCCATATAATGAGCCGTTAGTTCATCGAGGATGCGAATGTGATTCTCGTCATGAGCCCCTTTTTTTTCTTTGCTAATAAAAGGCCCTTCAAGGTGCAATCCGATGATGCCTTCGCTTTCATGGCTTTCAATGGCCGAAATCAGTTCAACAGCTTGGCACATTGTTTCATGCTTACTGGTAATTAAGGTCGGCAGGTATTGCGTGGTACCCGATTGAATGTTGGTCTCATTCATTGTGTCGAGGGTTTGCTTTGAAATATCGACATTTAGCATCACGCCACCACAGCCATTGAGCTGTAGGTCAATAAAACCAGCGGTTGCCGTCAGTCCCTGACCATCATAAACGGTCTCTGGTAAGTTAGCAGTTTCCATTGGAACAACGGCTTCAATGGTATCGCCGGCAACAATAATGGCTTGGTTCTCAAGGGTATCTTGACCGTTAAAAACATTGATATTTGTGATAGCGTACATAGGCGTCCCAACTCTTGAAGCTTTATAGAATAAGTGAAAACGTAACCCTGCAAATAAGCAAATCGGTGCCATACAAGGTAACTTATTTTTATTTAAAAAATAAGTTAGAGTAATGTCTGCCATTTGTCAATGCTCAGCGTGTTATAAGTGAGAGCTTATGCTCCATAATCTTCTGTTTTCGTAATCAAATGTTTGATTTATCCTTGTGGCGCATTCATAGGAGGGCACATGTCGCCTAAAACGATTTTTGCCAGCGTCGCATTAGTTATTGCGCTGGGTTCATTAGAGAAAAGTATTGTAACGACGCCTTTACCTATTATTGGTGAAGAGCTTGGTGCCGGTCAGGCATTGACCTGGGTGGTGACGGCCTATTTATTGGCGGCAACTGCAGTGCTACCAGTGTATGGTAAGCTGAGTGACATCTTTGGCAGGGTCAAGATGCTAAATATTAGCGTGGTATTGTTCCTGCTAGGTTCGGTTGCCTGCGCGATTGCACAAGACTTGCCGACATTGGTCGCAGCGAGGGTATTGCAAGGTATTGGTGGCGGAGGCCTCATTGCTCTGGCATTCACTGTTATTGCTGATTGTATTCCTGCTCGCGAAGTGGGCAAGTATCAGGGGTATATCTCGGCGGTTTACGCCGCTTCGAGTATCGCCGGGCCGCTGCTTGGGGGGTATTTCGCTGAGCACTTAAGTTGGCGTTGGGTCTTCTGGATTAATCTGCCTTTGGGGGCTTTAGCTTTATGGATGATAAATACCAACCTAAAGCATCTAAGCAAAGGGCGGGATAGCCGCTTTGATTGGGCGGGAGCGGGTTTATTGATGACAATTACTACGCTCTTGCTGTTACTGATGTCGCCAGATATTGCGATCAGTCAAATCAGCTTAATTATTGCAACGGTTGTCGCAACGATAATTTTTATGATTGTAGAAAAGCGAGTGCCAGACCCAATCCTTCCGGCGCGTTTGTTTAACCTTCCCGGTTATATGATTAGTGTGTTGCTTATTATGTGTTCTCAGCTTCTGATGTTTGCAGTGTTGGTGTATTTACCACTGCAAATGCAATGGCAGCATGGAATGACTGCTTCAGCAAGTGGCCTCATCATGATGGTGTTTATGATGAGTATCACCAGTGGGGCGTACCTCGGAGGTAAGCGAATAGCCAGAACAGGTTATTATAAGTCCCTTGTGGTTATTGGGTTTGCAATGGCTGTTGTTGCCGTTTTTCTCCTTTATCAAGGCATGCTGATGACAGTTGCGCTGGCGTTTGCCGGGTTAGGATTAGGGCTTACCCTGCCTAGCCTAAATGTAGTGGTACAGAATGTATTGCCCCCTCAAGATAGGGGAATAGGCCTTTCTATGTTCGGTTATGGCCGTGAGTTTGGTGGGGCAATAGGTGTTGCATTTTGTGGTGCGCTATTTCATATCAAAGTGCCTGTGTTGGTGGGGGAAGGGAGTGCGGAAGGACTTTCACAGTTTGATCCGATTGCCTTGGGACAAGGCTTTACTATGACATATGGCGGCTTAGTTATTGTCGCATTGGTCTCTTTGATCGTGACGGTTGTGTGTTTGAAAGCTCAACCACTATCAACCGATGTAGCGAAGCCAAAGCGCTCATACAAGCAAGAAAGCCTAGATTAACCAGAGGTACTTTATCGGCAAATAGCCCTGTTAGCTTGCTAGCAGGGCTTTTTTGTGGACAAATTATTGCTGTCAGGCACAATACGCCGCCTTATGTTTGTAATATCGCTGCATAGTGTGGCGACGAGGTGAGTCATGGCATGGTTTGAATGGCCATTAATTCTTTCAAGTGTATTAACCCAACTGGCAATTGGTGCATTTATTGTTCTCGGTATCGTGCTGTTGACGGGCAAACTGTGTTTTGGTCAAGCTGATAGACTGTATCGAACCATGCCTGCTTTGTGGCTTATGTTATTCAGTGCGCTATTGCTGCGAGAGCTTAACTTGATGCTTGCCGATACTGCCGAGGTCTACCAAATTGGCGACGAAGCGCTTCTTGCTATCACCTTTTTCGCTACCGCCTTGATGTATTGGTTTGCTGAGAAAGCCTTGATTGGTTCAGATACCTTCCGCAAGGCATGCCTGAGCTTGGCAATTTTGGTCGGTTCTGGTTATTTACTCAACGGCCTGATGTTGCGCAGTGAGCAATGGCTTGTTAGCTCTCATTTCCTAGCGACAACGCTTTGTGGGGGAACATTATTGGCACACGCAAGCCTTATCAGAGCGAAGCATAAAGTCGAAGCGCTAAATGTTGTCCTGCCATGCGTTGGCGCTGTTATCGCGCTTGTTTGCATGCTTACGGGCTTGCCACAGCTGGGTGAGTTGTCGAATCAAATTGAAGTGGATGGCTCTGCCATGCCCTTTATTGCCCAAGTTGTGAGCCTTGGCTTGCTGTTAGCTGCTGTCGGTGTTTGGTCTCTGCCAATTATTACCAAGAGCAAACCGGTAATGGGTGTAATGACTTTTGCATTGGTATTAAGTGGTTTTTCATCCTATTTTGCAGGTGTTGGCTATTAAGTCCCTCCCAAACGGGGCATAAAGAAAAACCGCGATGCTAACATTTACACATTGGCATCGCGGTTTTTTTACATTAACGCGCTAAGTCGCTATTTCACAACGCTGAGAATTTCCCTAAATCGCTCACCTTCGGCAACTTCTTGAAGCTCAAAAATGAGCATTTCAGCAGTCGTTAACGATGCGCCAAATTGCTGCATTTTTTGGAGTGCGACCTGTTTATTCGTTGGGTTGCGTGACGATACGGCATCGGCAACCACTTCAACATGATAATCCGCTTCTAGCAGTTGGCGAACAGTTTGGTATACGCAGATATGGGCTTCGATACCGACGACAACGACATTCTTACAACCTGATGCTGCCAAGGCATCCACGAATTTTGGTTCGCGATAACAACTAAAGCTATTTTTGGCGATAGGGCTATGTTCATGCAGGTGATCAGAGATTTGTGGAATGGTTGGACCTAGCTTGTGTGGGATTTGCTCAACCCAAATAATCGGGATATCAAGAATCTTGGCGCCTTTGACAACGGTTTCCAAACTTTTGAAAAGCGTTTCTTTGTTATCCATGATTTGAGCCAGCTTTCCCTGGACATCAACTATCACCAGTGCAGTATCGTTTGTTGTAAGCATATGAATATCCACTCATTAGTTAAGCTTTTACCATATAGGAATTTTTACGAGATTAACAATATCGCCTTCGCAAAAATCCTATTCACGTTGCTTAAAGCCTGAGTATTCAATACCTGCAAGCTGAGCCATATCACTATTCCAAGTTGCTAAATCATCTTGGTTAAACTGGTTAAGGTGATGGTGCCCACAGGCTCTAGCCATGACTTGCATTAGCTCTGTTGAGGCGGTCAGGAAATTAGCAAGCTTGGTCGCGGCAATATTGGGATCGAGTTTTTTGCGAAGTTCTGGATCCTGAGTTGCTATACCGGCAGGGCAGTTGTTGGTATTACAGATCCTGGCTCCGACACAGCCGATGGCTTGCATGGCACTGTTGGCAAGCGCAATACCATCAGCACCTAAAGCCATAGCTTTGACAAAATCTGTTGGTGTACGTAACCCTCCGGTGATAATCAGTGTCACTTCGCCCGTCATGCCTTGTTTATCGAGGAAGTATCTCGCTCTGGCTAAGGCCGGAATGGTTGGTACACTGATATGGTCACGGAATATTTCAGGGGCGGCACCGGTACCGCCTCCACGCCCATCAAGAATGATGTAGTCTGCGTCAGCTTCAAGGGCAAACCCCATGTCACGTTCAATATGGTTTGCGCTGAGCTTAAACCCAATGGGGATCCCACCTGTTATCACTCTGACATTCTCAGCAAATGCTGCAAAGTCTCGAGGTGTTTTTAAGTCTTTAAATGTGGGAGGGGATATCGCATCCGTCCCTTCTTCTAGGCACCGTGTTTTCGCTATTTTACCGGTATTTTTAATCGCCGGAAGGTGTCCGCCGGTGCCCGTTTTTGCGCCTTGCCCGCCTTTAAAATGAAAGGCTTGGACTTTCTTTAGCAACCCCTCATGGTAGCCGAACATCGCACTGGCAAGTTCATAGAAATACCGGCTGTTGGCTTGTTGCTCTTCAGCGAGCATGCCTCCCTCACCAGAGCAAATGCCTGTGCCAACTTTTTCCGCACCCATAGCAAGCGCCGTTTTGGCTTCTTCAGATAACGCACCAAAACTCATGTCAGAGACGAACAGTGGCATGTTTAACACCAATGGCTTTTTCGCTTTAGGGCCAATAACGAGTTCTGTACCGACCTTAGCGTTTTCCATAAGGGGTTTGCTGGCCATTTGAGCCACCATGATTTGGATGTCATCCCAATCAGGCAGTTTATGCCTGGGAACCCCCATGGCGGTCATGGCACCATGATGGCCAAGGTTGCTAAGACCTTCACGGGCTAACTGGTGAATATATTCAACGGTAGGCTCTTCTTTAGTCGCTTTTGCAATAGGTAACTCATTAGCACTGGATGTGATGCCTGGGCCTTCTTGTCCAATGTTAGTGTCATCGAACTGTTGGTGGGTCCCATCACAGAAAGGAGCGTTGCCAGTGTGCTTGCAGGCGCAAAGAAAGGCATCGCCATCTTTCTCCGCTTTAAAGCTCATAGGTTTGAAATCAGTGGTTTGATGTGAACCATCACAGAAAGGTTGTTTGGCGGAACGTCCACAAGTGCAGAAGTAGTAGGTTTGCCCTTTTTCTAGGTTAACTTTGCTCGGCTTGATATTTGCGACCACTGGCTTACTCATTTAACGCTCCAACGAAGATAGGCACAAGGATGCTCAAAGTATGGGAGACGATGGGCATATTTGCATAATTGGCAAAGGTACAGAAAATGTTCTATCTGTTGGATATCAGAGATAGTTTTGCCTAAATCGAAAAGGGGATTTAATCTTTTGTAACGGTCAACTACTTTACAGTTGACTCATTTCACGGAACAATGCAGATGTTTACGTTTAGATAACTTTGTAAAATATTATGACGGAAAAGAAAGCTAGTCCTCTTAACGATTTGATTTTTAATGTCATCGTGCCTTCAGTTGTACTAATGAAGCTCAGTGGTGATGAATACCTTGGCTCTGTTGGCGCACTATTAGTTGCTTTAGCTTTTCCGGTTGTACTGGGTGGCTATGAGCTGATTAAGTACAAAAAGTTTAACTTTATCTCGTTGTTAGGCTTTGTCAGTGTCTTACTCACTGGTGGTATCGGTCTTTTGCAGCTAGACCCTAAATGGTTAGCGGTAAAAGAAGCGTTGATTCCAGGCCTTATCGGTATTGGTGTGTTTGCTTCAACATTTACAAAATACCCTGTTGTGAGCAAGATGCTTTTTAATGAAACAGTATTAAACCTTCCTCTTATCAATGAAAAGCTGAACGAGTTTGGTCGTAAGCGCGATTTTGATCGCCGCTTGCTGACATCAAACTACTTGTTTGCCGGGACGTTCGTGTTTTCATCTGTGATGAATTACGTATTGGCGAAAATGATTGTGACTAGCCCTTCCGGGACTCAGGCCTTCAATGAAGAGTTAGGCCGCCTGACTTTGGTCAGTTACCCAGCTATCGCGATTCCATCAATGATTATGATGATGGGAATTTTCTTCTACATGTGGCGTCAGATCCGCCAGATGACACAGCTTGAAACGGCTGAAATCCTCAAGACCGAACAATAGCCATCAGTATTGGATAGAAAGCCAGCACATGTGCTGGCTTTTTTGTACCTGAATTAATGCAAAGTTGGTTGCAAAGCCAGAGACGTGTATAGTTCAGACCAAACGCTTTTACTTATATTGCTGTATGTAAGGGCAAGATAGATTTAGTTGTGCTGCAAAAGCAGCATAGAATGATGAGGTACTCCATGGCTCGCACAGCGCATGCTCTACATATCTTGGTGAAACACAAAGAATTGGCTGAAGATATTCTTCAGCAACTGAAGAAAGGTGCTAAGTTCCAGGCTCTGGCTAAGAAGCACTCGACGTGTCCATCAGGTAAAAAAGGTGGGGATCTGGGCGAATTCCGTAAAGGCCAAATGGTGCCACAGTTCGATAAAGCTGTTTTTTCGAATAAAGCAATCAGTACCAGTGAAGCACTAAAATTGAAGACCCCAGAACTCCGTGGTGTGATTCCTGAAGTGGTAAAGACAAAGTTCGGATGGCACATCATTAAGGTGTTATATACGGTGTAAACCCGTATTTCATGTAAAGAAGGCGCTTACGCGCCTTTTTTTGTTAGTGCTTTCAGTCGTCAGACTGGCGGGGAAACTCAATCACAGCTGATGTCTTTTGCCGGGTATCAGACCATCTTAAAATTGCGGAATAATAGTACCGAACGATTGTGATCCAAAAAGCCGTTACAATGCACCCAGCTAACACCAAGCCCCCCTCAATTCGTGTTGATGGTGATTGGATTAAGATTGCAGAGAGGATCAAACCGACGGTGATAAGACCGAACAGAGGCTTGAATGTAAGTTCAAAGAAAGCCCTCAGATGGTAGAAAAAAAGATATATACCTTGTTTTAAATGCATTCGCTTTCCCTCCTTCCTTGAATCAGAGCTCATCGCCTTAGCTATAGTTAACATAGTATTTACATTTCATGTGCACTGCAATAGTGTTATCACTCAATATGCTTGCTAGGAGAAGGTAGTGACTGTGCAGATAAAGGGTCGGGGCACTTGGTTTCAAGTAGTCTTAGTGTCTTATCCTGTAGGGCGATATCTTTAGCAATGTCAGGGTAAAGTTGGCGGAAGGACTCCATGCATAATGTCGCTGCATTGATGGTTGCCATCATCTCATCTTGTGACCTTGTCACTTTAGCTAGATCATTAGAACCTTGGTCACCATTTAGTTGAAGAAGGGATTGTTCAGCCTGTTGGTAGGGAGCCTCAAGGCAGAGGCAGATTTCATCGGCTGCTTTTTCGAGGTGGCTGCCTGCTTGAGAATACAATGACAAGTGTCCGAGAAGAAATAGCATATTAATATTGCTTATCATACAACCTCCTCTCTGGACGACCTGATAATTATATACCCAAGTTGAAAAAGTGGGTTTACGGACAGGTGGGCTGGTTTTCAAAGTCTATTGGCAGCTCAGCACATTTCTCCCCGAGGATGAATTGCTTGAATACATTGTCATTACTTCCTTTCTTGATAAACCAATGAAAACCATAGCCTTCAGATAGCCATAGTTGGAGGTGAGGTTGGCGATAAAGCAGGTAACTGATGTACTTTTCAACATCTACATAGAAATCATTAGTCAATGTTTCTAGTGGGCCGGGGGGGTTTATTCCAAGCTTTGCTTTATCCGCTGGACTAAGCACCCAATAAAAATATTCTGGGTAATTCGTTACAGTTATGAGGAATGGCAATTTACTTTCCGTTTCCATAATAGAGCGACCACCACGAAAGGAAGCTGCAATGTATTCACTCTGATCGCTATTCGGGCGGTAATTTATCGATGTAAAAAGCCAAGTAGAATCGTCAACTTGATTGACGAAGTGGTGTGAAAGGTTGGTTGTAAAGTCACCATCTTCAAGGAAAATGTTATAAGACTTAACACCAGATTGCATGGTGGTATTGTCCTTTAAAACATTCATAGCAGCTAACGGTGGGACTTGTGGCAGGTAGTTATCCAGTAATTCCCATAATGTGCTGAGCTCCGAGTGGTTGAAGCTAATGGCATGTGCTGTATCAATATCACAACCATCCGGGGTTTTAGTACAGATGGCAACCGAAAACTCGTCATCAAGTTTGTGGATAAACATTAACTTATTGCTGAGCTTAGCTGGCTTGAAAAAAAGCTCACTGGTTTGTAACAAGTAGTCAAAATCATCCTGATTCATGGATAAAAAGACGAGGGTATTGTTTTTGTCGTCATTGATCAGTTTGTACTTATATTCAGTTGGCCAGTTGTTATAAAGAAAACTCACAGATAGGATGCAAATAGCAAAGGCTATTGCCGCAATCAGATAGCGCTTATTATTCAAAAGCGGTTTCTTTTTTTCCTGCTTAGGTATCTCAGGTATGTTGTAAAGGTCTTGATAAGACACAAAGCCTTGGATTTTGATTTGATAACCTAATCGAGGAACGAGTTCAATGACTTGTCCAATCTCTTGCTCTTTCAGCTTAATACGTAAAGTTCGAATAGTCTGAAACAGAGAGGTTTCAGCGACTTCTTTTCTTGCCCAACCTGCAGTAAGTAGCTCTTCTTTGCTGACCATATTCGGCGCTTCGGTAATAAGTTTATAGAGGACACCTTTCTCCGCTCTATTCAGGGAGATACTTCCTACTGTTGTGAATAGCGTTTTTTTTTGGCAGTCAAAGAAATAATTCTCTGAAATTTGTGCTACGTGAGCCGAAGCCTTAACTTTCTCAGACATGAAGTGCACTCAGTGTCATAGTTGTTGGAATGAAACAAATCTTATCAAGCAATTATAGATATAAGTATCTATTTATTCAGATAATTTTGCCATACATCTAGAATTACGACTACTTAAAATAGAGTAAGTGTGCTCATCAATAAGACAAAATCTTTCAAAGGAAAAAAGTTTTAATATCAAAAAAAAGAGATGTGTTTATTTTTTGCGACTGCAGGGCAGTTCGTACTTTTTGCTTGTGACTGCTAACTACACTCAAGTCATAACCACGAAGCAGTAAAGAATATAAGTGGTATGAAAGTTTGGGGGCAATATGTTTGCGTCAGTTAATAGGGCACCATCAAGCCTGCCCGTCATTTATATTGTATTCACAGTAGCATCAGGAAACGCCATTGGCTCGGATTTTTTTGATGGGTCATTGACCAAAAAGCTATCAGCCGAAGTTGATACGGCAGTGTCTGAAATCAAAGGCATAGCAAGTCACGTTCGCGGCGATAAAGTTGATAGGAAGTACCGAAGCTTAAACAACTACTCATCGTCACCAGGTGTTAGGCATTCAGTGTCTAGCAGTCGTCATTCATCAACTTACGTTCCTCTTTATAGCAGTGATCCTTTTTCAGGTTATGCTCCTCCTGGTTTGCCGGAACAAGCATTATCTGATTCCAGCGTCTTTGGTGAAGGGCATCATTCTCAAGTTGCTGGTTATATACGTGTTGATAATACTATTCTTGGTGATAATGCCTCGCTAAACAAATCGTCTGAACAAGAACACAGCGGCTACTCGTTGACATTGGGTGGAGATTATTTGTTCCAAAACCAATACCTTTTTGGTTTAACCCTTGGGTTACCGTTCTACAAACCCATGGCTGAGGGAAGTGATACCGAAATTGATGGGCTAATAGCATCTGGGTATTTTACTTACTTCCAAGATTCATGGTTTGTGGATTTCAATGCCAGCTATGCTGTGATGGATACGGACATAGAACGACAGGTAACCTTGTACACTGACCCTGTGATAAACAACGCCAATGAAGCAGACTCGGACATCTGGGTGTTCTCTCTAGGTACAGGTTATATCTTTGACTATAACTACCTGCATCTGGCCTTTGAAAGTAGTTTGCAATACACCTTATCTGATACCGACCGATATGAAGAAAGGTCAGCGCTTAATAGTTCGAGCTATCTTTTCTCAAAGATTGAGGATGTTGACGCGCTAGAATCGACCATGTTGATCACCGGGATGAGTATCTCGCATCCTTTCCGCACACCGTTTGGCGTTTTTCAGCCCTATGCGAAAGGCTATCTTCATTATGATATTGCAAGTGGAAGAGAGCGGATAATATCCCAACTAAAATCTAACTATTCAGGCAGTATCTTACCGATTGTTGTTGAATCCAATGATGATGTTTATGGACGCGTTCATTTTGGGATCTCTGGGGCGCTGAGCAAGGACTGGTACGGGTATGCCGAAGCCAGTCAGTTAGTTTGGCACGATGACCTGTCGGCATATACCATCTCTGTCGGATTGAGTATGGCATTGGATTAGAAGCACAAGTTGAATTTGAAGAATTATTGACCCGGCTTATGCCGGGTTTTCTTTGTATCAGTGAGATGTGACTCCCCGCATATTATGCAGGCTATACAAACAGTGACCTTAAGCCAATATGTTATGAACTGTTGTAAATAAACTACATTTTGGTGCTTTTGATCACAGTATGCAGAGCCTGAGATTCAGTATCGTTCACTCCATAATTAAAACTCAAATTTTATACTTCCCCACATAAAATTATGAGTATAAAGGGAAAAATCTCGTGAACTTTAAATTATCAACGGTAGCCAAGGCCGTCATACCACTGTGCTCTACGTTTCTGTTCGTTGGCTTAAGCAGTCACAGTATCGCATCTGAAGATGTAAAATTTGATACGACAAAGCCACCGAAGATCAAAATTAAGTTACCTAAGACGGATGGACCTACTGCATTTCTGCCTGAAAGTGGTTCGGTTGAAGAGCCGGTTCGAGCTGGTGACAATGAAGCAGTCATTTATATGGTTGCTCGAAATGGAGAGAGTCAATCACTAGGCAACTATAGTGGATATAGCCTTCATGTCTGGAATGACAGTAATTGTGACCGCGCCGGAGAAGTTAACTCTGGCTGGGGCGATGCGTCTATTACACCAGATGGTGAGGATGAGTTTGGCCCTTACTGGCAATTGCCACTCAAAGGCGGAGATACACAGTGCCTTAACTTCATCATACGAGATGAAAACTTGAGCAATATGTCAGGCAGTGATGCAAAGATTGATTTCGTTGAGATTCCAGACAGAACAGCATCCTATGTAACAGGAAGCCCTGTTGCATATGATGACCGTGGTGATGCATACGTTAAGTTGTTCGGTGTAGCCAATGCTGAAGCACATTTGGTTGAGGGGCATACTCTTATTTGGGATGGTGCAGAATCGGCTGATGAAGTAAGGCTGTATGTGCAACTGGAAGGAGGCTTCTCACCTGATAACGATAATAAGTACGATGCGGATTACATTGTTCTTAAGCCAACAGTACTGAGTGCGGAAGTCAAAGCTAAGTTCCCACACCTTGCAAACAAGCAAGCCTATTCGATCGACAAAAAAGTCGATATGCGTCCAGTGATTAAGGCTGAGTTAGCCGCATTGGCTGTTGATGAGGCGGGGCTGGTATTGAATGGTACGAAAGTACAACCAGCGGGTGCATTTGACCAATTATTCGCTAAGCATGCGGAGAAAGTTGATTTTGGTGCAACAGTAAAAGGTCGTAACACGACATTTAATGTTTGGGCACCATCGGCACAGAATGTTGTCGCTGTGCTGTTCAATAACAACAAAGAAGAAATTGGCCGACTTCAGATGAAGTATAAAGAGAAGTCGGGCGTATGGTCATTAAAGACCGACAAGGCACCAAGCGGTACGTATTTCCGTTATCTTGTTGATGTGTTCCATCCGGTATCCGGCAAAGTAGAAAGCTACCAAGTTACAGATCCTTACTCACTGAGTTTGTCTATGAACTCGGAATTTAGCCAGGTCATTGATCTTGATGATCCAGCTTTAAAACCTAAAGGCTGGGATGATCTGCAACGACCGATAGATCAATCAAACCCAGCTCAGTTTGTGATTTATGAGTCACACGTACGTGATTTTTCTGCTCAGGATCAATCAACCACGGAAAGTGCTCGTGGAAAGTTTGTTGCTTTTACCCAGCAAGATTCGGTACCTGTTCAGCACCTGAAATCTTTGAGCGATAACGGTGTTACTCACTTACATCTACTGCCGATTTTCGATATAGCGACAATTAATGAAGATCCAGACCAGGTTGCGAACATCGAAGATTCATTTGCCAAACTATGCGAAGTAAATCGTGATGTTAATACTTCAAAGTTCAGCGGTTACTGTACAAGCGGTATGACCATAGCTGAAGTCTTGGCAGAAGTTAAACTAGACGATTCGCCGGAAAATCCGGTGGTGCAGGAACTTAACCGTTTCGTATCTGATGTCGATAGCTTTAACTGGGGTTACGACCCATTCCATTACACTGTACCGGAAGGTTCTTATTCGACTAACCCGGATGGACCGCAGCGTATTCTTGAGTTGCGTGAAGCTGTCATGTCTATCAAGAATGACATTGGTATGAATGTGGTGATGGATGTCGTTTATAACCACACTAATTCAGCTGGGCCTGAAGCACGTACTTCAGTACTTGATAAGCTTGTGCCTTGGTATTACCAACGTTTGAATCCGGTCACTGGTAACGTTGAAAATTCAACGTGTTGTTCAAATACCGCGCCAGAGCGAGCGATGTTTGAAAAAATGATCAGTGATTCGCTGGTGGTCTGGTCTCGTGATTACAAAATTGATTCATTCCGTTTTGATTTGATGGGACACCACCCATTGGATCAAATGCAGCGTTCTTTACACGAAGTCCAGAAGGTTGATCCTAACACCTACTTCTACGGTGAAGGTTGGAACTTCGGTGAAGTAGAAAATGATGCATTGTTTGTACAGGCAACCCAGCCGCATCTTGGTGGCACGGGTATCGGTAGTTTCTCTGATCGATTGCGTGATGCCGTTCGAGGCGGAAGCCCGTTTGATAGCCAAGAGGGCATTCGTAAAACACAAGGCTTTGGTAACGGTGCATATGTGCAGCCAAACGAAACCAATGGTGTGACGATAGACACAGCTCGACATTATGCAGACCTTACGCGTCTTGGTATGGCCGGTAACCTGAAAGACTTCAAGATGATTGATTCTACAGGGGCGGTTATTACTGGTGAGGAGTTGGATTACAACGGCGCACCAGCAGGCTATGCGGTTGATCCAACTGAGATCCAGAACTACGTATCTAAGCACGATAACCAGACTTTATGGGACAACAACCAATACAAAATTGGTTACGATGTGACGACGGAAGATCGTGTTCGCATGCAGGCCGTTTCTCTATCTACCGCAATGCTGGGTCAAGGTATGCCATTTACTCATATGGGGTCTGAGCTGCTACGTTCTAAGTCGATGCAGCGTGACTCTTATGATTCTGGTGACTGGTATAACTTGGTCGACTTTACCCTACAGGATAATAACTGGGATAAAGGTTTACCTCGTAAAGATAAAGATGGCGATAACTACGATTTAATTCAAGAAGTGATTACATCTGCAGGAGATAATGCCAAGCCTAGCCGTGAAGATATGGCAGACATGGTTGAATACTTCAAGGAGTTAGCATTACTTCGTAAGTCATACCCATTGATCTCACTGGGTAAGGGCGAAGAAGTTAAGAAGCGTGTTGATTTCCACAATACAGGCAGATCACAAACGCCAGGCTTGATTGTTATGTCTATTGATAACGGTACTGCTTCAGGTGCTGATTTTGATAGCAGGGTTGATGGCCTTGTGATTGTGATTAATGCGTCTAACACTGAGCAAGAGATCAATTTGGCAAAAGAGTTAACGCTAAGCCCATTCCATACTTCGGATTTAGCCTCGGGTGCGACGGGTGGCGATATTGCGAAAGTACCAGCTTGGACACCTGCAGTGTTTGAAATTGTACGCGAAAATGGTATTCGAGGGACAGGTATTCCTGTAGCCGCAAAATAATTAGCACGTAAACATTAATCTAAGGCCCTCTTTTTAGAGGGCTTTTTTCATTCTATTTCTGTGGGGAATGATTCAGGCATAAAGATAAACATATTGTTCATCATTGGTTCATTTTCGCTGCTTTACACTGCAAAACATGAAAGTACGATAGAAAAGAAGGTTAGCGATGAAAAATACACTTACCAGCATTTTTGCTCTAGTACTGGGTTTCTTTACTGTGACATTTGCGGCTGTCATGGGGCTATTCATCGGATTGGGTGCACTGATTGCTAGACCGTTTATCAGAAAGAAAATCAATGCAGCTTATGAAGAGGCATTGAAACAACAGGGATATACCCAGCAAAGCTACACCCAGAGCTATGGCCAGGAACAAAACGGTTCGACCATCGATGGTGAATATGAGGACATTACGCATTCAGCACCGCACGGCTCGAAGCAGTCAATGGCTTGAAATAATGAGAAAGGCTAGAAGACAGATACGTAGCCTTAATCCAGAGTTTTTCGAAGAAACGCCAGCTTAAAAAGCTGGCGTTTTTTATGGGCGTTATTCTTCAGTTATATCAAAGATGTCTCTTTTTATATGAATGAAGCTGACTAAAGTCGTTCAGGGCCGATAGTTGCTTTTAACGCAAGCGAGGAAGTCGGTTACGTCCTTTTCACTAGCATTGAATCGGTATTTCTTTTCGTTACCGCGTAACTCGAAATGACCATTGTCTTCTTTAATCAAGGCTGCAAAGACATCGAAGGCTTGTTTGTCACTGGTTCCTCCTAACATGACAAACCTACCGACTGTATGCTTGTTGCCATTGTTGCGCCAGTTGGTGGTAAAGACTTCAACGGGACTGCCAGAACGGTAGTAGTGGATATTCTCAAAGCCCGTCGGGTGTTCGATATCTGTTTTTAAGTCGACATAGCGATGACGCATTGTGTTGTTGGTTATGACGGCTATCTGCAAATCCGGAATGAAGGTATTTTGCTGGCTTTTGGTGAGATGGTACATATCAAGGCGGCACATGCCTTCGTTATTAAGTGTTCCACTAGTCGGTTGGATTTTGGCACTAACGCTAGTGCTAGCCAGAATTGAAAAAAGTAAAAAAGAGAAAGTAAGATGCTTCATACAACTGCCCTTGAAAACGTCTTTTCAAAGCATAGTGATTCATACTCTTTGAGCCCTGTCTTAAATTAGCTACAAACATAAAAATCTTTTCAATCTGCAATCATGGGTTGTATATCTTGGTCTTGACCATTCTTCGGTATTGGCTAGGGCTTACATTAAAGTGCTGTTGGAAGCGGGTGGAGAAGTGGTGTGCATCTTTATAACCAACTTGCTCAGCAACGTCTTGCACCGACATGCCAAAGTCACGCAACAGTTGCTGCGCAGCATCCATTCTTAATCGTTGTAGGTGCTGGTGAGGTGTTTCTCCAACTTGATCTTTGAACTTACGGTTAAATGTTCGCAGCGGTACACCACAATGATCCGCGATGCTCTGTGCGGTAATTGGACTAGTAAGGTTTCGTTTCATCCAATCCTGCGCCAGAGCTATTGACTCGTCGAACTGAAGTTGTCCACCAATTTGATAAAACGGCTGTTGTGTGGACTTAGAAATTTCATGACCAAAGTGGGTTTCTATGGTTTGCGCTGTCTTTTGACCGAAATACTCTGTAATCAGGTAGAGGATCATTTCTGACTGTGAGTTGATACTCGTTGTACAGTAAATCCCATCTGCAGCCGTTATTGATGCCTGACGGTTCAAAATTACCTTGGGATAACGGTTTACAAAGGTATCGAAGAAATACCAATGGGTTGTTGCGACTTGGCCGTTTAACAGGCCCGTTTCGGCTAGCCATGCTACACCGGTTCCCGTTGCCACCAACTTAGCGCCTTTTTGATACTGAGCTTTTAGCCACGGAATGATTTCCGGCGAGCGATGAATAGATTGTTGCGGATTTCCCCACATAGGAGGGAGGATCAATATATCGAAGGCTTGCGTATCATCGTAGGTGATATCTGGTTGTAGCTTGAGTCCTGCCGTAACTTTGGTCGGCTCCAGTTTGGGCGCAATAAGCTTGATTGAAAATGGCTGGCTTCGCTGAAGTGCACGTGGTCGTAAACTGGCGGCAGAACTGAGCATCTCGGCGGCAAGGGAGATACCGGTGATCAGTGCTCGTTCATAAAGAAGAAACCCAATTTTCATGATAATCAGTGACCTATGATATGAATCAATAATAGCAATGTGGCTAATCTTAATACTAATTGGCATTTTTGTCAGATAAATTGGCACAAATGTCTGATGATTGAACAGTGTAAATTGGTAATCTATGTGCTCTTCAATTTTGAGAGCAGGTTCAGGATGTCAAAATTACCGCTAATTGTAGGTTTCGGTGGTATCAATGCCGCAGGTCGTAGTTCGGGTTTTCATAGCTATAAGCGCATGGTTTCAGATGTGCTTACCGACCAAGATATGGCGTCGACTTGGCAGGACCTTGCACACCGTATGGGGCTTTCTGAAGGTTCAGCTTCAGATCCTGAAGTTATCGAAGCGATTAAAGCAGGTACGCTGGTTAGACGTATTGAATCATTTGATCCTGATAGTTTGCGCTATCAATATAAAGCCGCTCTAAACGGCGGTCAGGAAACCATTTCTTTTTCGCTGCGCAAATCGAAGATGCCATCGCGTATCCCTGAAAATTGGCAGGTGGAAGAGCAGGGCAGCAAAGTAAAGATCACTGTAACAGGTGAGTTGAATGCGTTGTTGGAAGACCGCGTTTCTTTCCCGGTAACGAGCGGCGGCAATATCCCTACAGGTTTTGAACCGTCTAAGCTTTATAATTCTCGTTTTCATCCGCGTGGGCTTACCCTGTCGGTTTACGGCGCATCAGATGCACTGAACTCTCTGGGCCTGGACTGGGAAGAAGTGCTTAAGCATATCAAACCCGATGAAGTTTCAGTTTATGCGGGTAGTGCGTTGGCACAGATCGATGATCATTCTTTATCCGGTATGTTAGCCGCCCCTTTGACCGGTGGCCGTGTCAGTTCGAAAATGATGGCGCTGTCATTTGCAGAAATGCCTGCTGACTTTATCAATGGCTACGTGATCAACAGTGTGGGAACGACGGGAACGAGTATGGGTGCTTGTGCGACGTTCCTTTATAATCTGCGTCAGGGCATGCTTGATATCCAGCAAGGTCATTCTCGTATTGCCATTGTCGGTAACGCTGAAGCTCCGGTTGTAGCCGAGGTGATGGAAGGTTTCCGAGTGATGGGTGCATTGGCTGAAGATGCCCAGCTCAAAGCGCTAGACGATAGCGATACCGTTGATAACCGACGTGCGTGCCGCCCATTCTCATCAAATGCCGGCTTTACTATGGCAGAGTCAGCTCAGTTTGTAGTACTGATGGATGACGAGTTGGCTCTGGAAATCGGCGCGAGTATTTATGGTTCGGTTGCAGATGTGTTTATTAATGCTGATGCCAACAAAAAATCAATTTCTGCTCCAGGGGTTGGTAACTATGTCACCGTCGCCAAGGCTACGGCATTAGCTAAAGCTATTCTCGGTCCCGAGGGTGTCAAGCAGACATATGTACAGGCTCATGGCACGGGTACTCCGCAGAACCGAGTGACAGAAAGCCACATCCTAAATGAAGTC
Source organism: Photobacterium rosenbergii (assembly GCF_003026455.1). Taxonomy (GTDB): domain Bacteria; phylum Pseudomonadota; class Gammaproteobacteria; order Enterobacterales; family Vibrionaceae; genus Photobacterium; species Photobacterium rosenbergii. The sequence continues at coordinate 644,902 of NZ_PYMB01000001.1, read as the reverse complement.
GCAAAGACCTTCGGTATCGATAACTGGCCTGTTACGGCAGTTAAATCTTACGTAGGCCATTCAATGAGTGTTGCGCCGGGCGATCAATTGATTTCGTCACTTGGGGTTTGGAAATATGGTTGGATCCCGGGGATCAAGACGATCGACCATATCGCTGAAGATGTACATCAGTCGAATTTGAACATACTGACGGATCACCATTTTGCAGGCGAGCATGGTGAGGACTATAAAGCTGTGATCCTCAATGCCAAAGGGTTCGGCGGTAATAATGCTTCCAGCCTTGTTCTTTCGCCTCAGCAAACAATGGCAATGTTGGCGAAGAAATACAGCAACGAGAAAATCTCGGCTTACTGTAATAAGAATGAGGCGGTATCCCTGCAGGCGGCAGCTAATGACAAGGCGGCATGTGGTGGTGAAGAAACTATTCGCTATCATTTCGGTGAGAATGTCATGGATGAAACGAATGTAGAAATCACTGCTGATTCGATTATCCTGTCTGAGTTTGCCAAACCAATCCCGTTAGCTACCGAGAACCCTTACGCAGACTATAGCTAACAGGCTTCTATGGTTCAGTTAACGATACAAAGCCGCAGTTAATACACTGCGGCTTTTTTATGGTAGCGTGTACATAGCAGCAAAAAATTATAATTAATTAGGAGTTATACACGTTGGCTAACGTAATGCTGGTGGCAAACTTGAATTGCGATCGGGTTTTGCAACTGAAAGAACCCCTCCACGCTGGTGGCAGGCATCACTATCATGACCTTGGTCGCCGTTTGGGTGGTGGGGGTGCCAATACCGGGTTGGCTTTGGTGTTTGCAGGCCATAATGTTTCATTGGTCAGTCAGGTCGGGCGGGATGAAACCGCTGATTGGCTGCTCGCTGAAGCGAGTTTGAAAGGTCTTAACTGCTCCCTGTTACAGCGTAACGATATAGTTACTCCTGAGCTGATGTTATTAATGACCCCAGACGGTGAACGTACAATTATCCGTCCAGAGCGGCCGGCTTTTTCGTTGGGCCCAGCACCTGATTTTTCTAACTGGGATGCAATCTACATCAATTCCAGTGCTGATGGAGTTGTAGAATGGGCAAGTAAAGCCATTGAGGACAACAGGCAGCAAGCAGCTTCTATATCAGATCAGACTTTGGTTGTTGCTCAATTACCCAAAAATCATGATGCCCGTCCTTGCCATGTACTGATCACTTCACGCTCTGATTTAGATGTCCATATTTCATCTATGAATAATGATATGGAAATTAAAGATCTTGCCCCTTTTCAATATGCAAGCTCGATAGCCGGCGACTCACTCCAGCATTTTATAGTGACTGACGGGGAGCATGGTGCGACTGTCTATTCGGAATGTGGCCAAGACTATGTTTCAGCGCATACAGTCGATGTGGTTGATACAACAGGGGCTGGAGATGCCTATGCCGCAGGGGTTATCCATGGCCTACTGGACAAGCTAACGATTACCGAGTCTATGGCGGTTGGAACACAGTGGGCATCAATTGCTGTTTCAACAAAAAGTTCTGTACCCGGAGAAGAGTTCAAAGCCTATTTAGCGCAGATTTAAAACGCCGATTGCCGCAATGTAAACAGAGATGTGAACAAAAAAGGGTTAGCCAATGGCTAACCCTTTCTTTTAATTAATAGAAACTCAATTATTTCTTTAGTTTTGTCACTTTGGATTTATTCAATACCGCACGGCGCAGGCGAGCACGACGTTCTGCATCAGACTGATCCGCAGGGTTGTTTGTACGGCCTTGACGGTCACGGAACGCCGCTTTATTGTGGATTTTATTCAGTAGTGCATCACGGCTCTTAGGTTCATAACCCGCAAGTTGAATACGGCGAATGCGCTGTTTGATTAGGTTTTCAACCTGCTGAAGCGTTAGCTCTTCATCACGGCTAACAAAAGATACAGCATGACCTTGTAGGCCTGCACGACCTGTACGGCCAATACGGTGTACATAGTCTTCAGCCAAGAAAGGCATGTCAAAGTTAACCACATGCGGTAAGCCTTGGATATCCAAACCACGGGCAGCAACTTCAGTTGCAACCATCACACGTGCTTTGCCTTCTTTGAACTCATCTAGGGCACGGCGACGTGCACTTTGCGCTTTATCACCGTGGCAAAGCACAGCTTTGATGCCATCAAGCTTTAGCTCTTTAACGAGCTCGTTGGCTGTTTCTTTGTAGTTAACGAAGACCAGAACCTGTTGCCAGTTTTTCTTACCGATAAGCTCAGACAGTAGCTCACGCTTGCGCTCTTGGTCTACAGGGTAAACAACGTGGGCAACCGTGTCGGCGGTAGCATTTTCTGGGCTAACTGAAATACGCTTTGGCTTACGGGTAATTTCGTTTGCCAGCTTGTTCATCTGTGCAGAGAAAGTCGCAGAGAACAACATTGTTTGAGGATGGTTGCGAATATCACCCATGATCATACGGATATCAGAGATGAAGCCCATATCCAGCATACGGTCTGCTTCATCGAATACCAGGAACTCAAGGTTAGCAAGTGACACATTGCTTAGTTCCATGTGCTCAAGCAGGCGGCCTGGGGTCGCAACCAGAATATCCAAACCAGGCTCAAGCTTTTTCTCTTGAGAGCCCATCTTAGTACCACCGTAAACAGCGGCTACTGAAATATCAGTGTACTTGGTGTAATCCTCGATATTCTTGGCAATTTGTGCGACTAGTTCACGGGTAGGTGCCAAAATAAGCGCCCGCACATTGAAACGGCTACGAGGCTTAGGATTGTCCAGGATCTGCTGGATGATCGGTAGAGAGAAAGCGGCTGTTTTACCGGTACCTGTTTGGGCATTGGCAAGAATATCGTTTCCGCGACGAGCGTGTGGGATCGCTTGTTGTTGGATTGGAGTTAATTTCTCATAGCCGCACTCGGTAAGTGCGCGAACAATTTCCTGAGAAAAGTTTTGTGATGCAAATGACATTCTTTATTCCTAAAGCAGACGGCAGAGCCTGACAAAAATATGGCCGAAGATTATAGATGAATATTAGACATATGTGGGGACTAATTTGGAAAAAATGATGTTAATTTCGGCAGTTGGTGTGGGTGTAGCGAAGCTAGTGCCTGATTATTAGGGCTGGTAAAGGGTTATACAGCCCAACATGTCGTTCTGTTAGCGCTAAGGACAATCTACTATTTGAGCTGAGAAGGTGAATTACTCACCTTCTGACATAGCTTCAAACGGTAGTGACATTGTCACTGGATACTCAGCCGGTAGGTGACTGTTATTAGTAAAAATTTGATCAAACTGCTTCAGCGGAGTGACTTTCATAGCCGCAAACCGCCCCCATTTGCTGGCATCTGCCACCAACCACTGTTTACGGCTGTTCTTGATTATCGCTTTGGTAATATCCGCTTCAATATTTTCATGCTCCATGACGAAGTGGCTGTCAGTTACTGCGGCGCATCCACAAATACCGATATCTGCCTCAAAGCCATTGAAAAAATCTACCGCGCTACTGCCCATAATATCCTGATGTTCACGCCGGAACTGGCCACCGGCTAGGTAAATTTCGATGTTCTCGTTGGCTTCAAGAATCTGGACGACTTGAAGGTTGTTGGTGATAACCCGCAATGACTTCTTAGCTAACAGGTGCTGGGCTAGATGGGCAAGGGTGGTACCAATGCCAATCATGATCGTAGAGCCATCGGGTATGGCAGCAGCAATCTTTGCTGTCAGGTCTCCCTTCGCCTTAGACTCTACTTCTGAGCGGTAACGATAACTGGTGTTGGTCATCGATGCGGGCAAACTGACGCCACCATGGACTCGGCGCGCAAGTCCCTGCTCGCAAAGATGATTGACATCCCGCCTGATGGTTTGTGTCGTAACAGCAAATTTCTCTGCGAGATAATCAATTTGTACTTCGCTTTCTGCCCGAATCGTCGCGAGTATCTGTTTTTGGCGGTGATTTAATTCCATTTTAATATTTACCAATCAGTCTGTTAGCCAACATATCGCACAAGGTTAAAATGTATCGGGTTTATCAGTGATGATGCTGTCTACACCTAGATCATAGAAATGCTGTGCTTTCTCGACGTTGTTCAAGGTCCAGATTTTTAAAACATAACCGGCATCTTTAATGCTTTTGGCAATGGTTGGCGTCAAAATGCGGTGATCAATATGAACGCTGTAAGGCTGACTTGCTGCAATAGAGGTCAAGCTGTAGTCATTCCATACTTCACAAATAAAACCACGACGCACTTCAGGCATTTGTTGCTGACAGCGTTCTAAAGCCGGCTTCTGAAAGCTGGAGAAAAGGAGTTTATCAATTGGATAATTCTTTTCTTTTATCAACGCAACGACGGCATCGATTAGCGGTGCGGTGTGTTCTTCGTGATGGATTTTCAACTCAAGGTTAAGCGTCAAATCAAGTGCCAAGCATGTATCTAATGCTTCACTCAGTGTTGGTATTTTTTCTCCAGTGAATGCTTCGCCAAACCAACTTCCTGCATCGAGAGACTTCAATTGCGCTAGAGTTAAGTCAGCAATTTTACCTTTGCCATTGGTGCAACGGTTAACGGTTTCATCATGGAAAACAACAGGAATCCCGTCTGCACTTAACTGAGTGTCGATTTCTACCCAACTAACGCCGGCGTCGGCTGCTTTCTGGATGCTAATTAGGGTGTTTTCGGGGGCTAGGGCTGCGGCACCGCGATGACCAGTGATCATGATATACCTATGATGAATGTTGATGGATGATTATTAATGTTCATTTGAAAATTAGCATAACAGTATTCGGCTAATGTTACCGTATTATGACACTCGAAGTGCGTTCTACAATTGAAAAAGAAACTGATGATATTTACTTAACGTGTTGGATTTATGGCCTGACAAGCATTTTCAAATGAATGTTCAAATCGGTTTTAGTAATGTTCATATGAATGTAATATTTTCATTTCATACTCGCTGCTGTAAATCGTTTTTCATCCGAATAAATATATTGAAGGCTAAAGGATATGAAAAAGCTACTAGGAACTGTTTTGACCGCTACTGCTCTGCTGGTTGGCTGTGGTGAAGCTGATAATCAAACTGCTGATACAGCTGCTCCGATTGATCTGAACATGAGCTTGGTGTTTACCCAAAATGAGCTGCTGACACAGGAATTGATCAAAGCAACAGATGCTATCCGTGAGCGTACGGACGGTTCGGTAAACATTAAGGTTTTCCCTGGCGGTCAGCTTCCTGTTTATAAAGATAACCTAGAGCAAGTTGTGAATGGTGCTAACTGGATCGCGGTTGAGGATTTGAGCTACCTAGGCGATTACGTGCCAGATTTTGCCGCTTTGGCAGGTCCAATGCTATACAACACTTACGATGAATACCTAGCAATGATGAAAACTGACTATGTGGCAGGTTTGTCTGCACAGGCAGAAGCTAAGGGTATCAAAGTACTGAACGCGGATTACATGTTTGGCTTCCGCCACATGATCAGTAACAAAGAGATTGTGAACTCAGAAGACATGAAAGGAATGCGTATCCGTGTTCCTCAAAGCCAACTATTCATCAGTACACTGCAGTCAATGGGTGCAGCCCCTGCAGCATTACCTTTCCCAGAGACCTATGCCGGTGTCCAGCAAGGTGTTGTTGATGGTCTAGAAGGTTCTATCCTGACAATGTACTCAACCAAGATCTATGAAGTGGCGAAGAACATGTCTTTGACCAAGCACTTCCTTGGTACCGTTGGTATTTATATCTCGCCATCTGTCTGGGACAAGTTCAGCCCTGAGCAGCAGCAGATCATTATGGAAGAGCTAGAAGCGGGTGCAGAATCAAACACAGCTGAACTTATCAAGCTGGATCAAGAATACACCGAGAAGCTTGAAGCCTTGGGTGTGACTTTTAATGAAGTTAACTCTGAAGAGTTCAACAAGCTGACCGCTGAGGTATACAACCAGTTCCCAACCTGGAGCGAAGGTGTACACGCCACGATCATGAACGAGCTGGCGACTATCCGAGCTAACGAAGAATAAGCAGTTGCGTCGCTACGCTATGAATCGCCGGTGAAGTAGGGAGCACCGGCGTTTCGTTATCTGCTTAGGAGAACAATGTGTTTTTAATACGTAACCTAGAAGAGATTTTGGCTTCTATTGCTATCAGCATTACTGTGCTGATGGTCATTGTGAATGTGGTTTTACGTTACGGCTTCGGGTTTGTCGTGCCGTGGAGCGAAGAACTTTCTGTCGTGTGTTTTATTTGGGCGGTCTATCTGGGTATCAGCTCATGTTACAAGCATAAGCTACATATGGGCGTCGATGTCGTTGTGGCTATGCTACCGAAAAAAGCCAAACGTCCTTTTCATCTGCTGGTATCACTTTTCTTGCTGGCTCTTAACATCTTGATGGCAGTACTGAGCTACCAGTACACGATGCTGTCTAATAAAGTCACTCCGGTGATGGGAATGTCTTACTTCACCATAAATGGTGTGCTGTTTGTCAGCTTCGTGCTGATGGCGCTCCATACGGTGAAATTCATTATCGATGATCTCAACACGCTAAAACGCGGTAAAAAATAGGTCTTGTTGTGGAAAGCTATCTACCTATTGTAATTCTGTTTGTTCTATTTCTTCTGAACATCCCCATTGCCTTTTCGCTGATTGCTTCGGCGATGGTGTATTTTTTGTTTTTGAACAGCTCGATTCCTGTCACCTTGGTGATGCAGCGGTTTATTAGTTCTGCGGAATCTTTTCCTTTGCTGGCTATCCCATTTTTCATCATGGTGGGCTCTGTGATGAACTATGCCGGGATAAGCCGAAGCTTACTTGCATTTGCCGATGCGATGATAGGGCACCGAACCGGTGGCCTTGCTCAGGTTAACGTTTTGCTAAGTACTCTGATGGGCGGGATTTCAGGTTCTGCCAATGCAGACGCAGCGATGCAATCAAAAATCTTGGCCCCTGAAATGACAAAACGTGGTTATGGCCTGCCGTTTACAGCAGCTGTCACTGCGGCATCATCCAGTATCAGTCCCGTCATACCGCCGGGTATCAACCTGATCATCTTTGCCTTGCTGGCAAATGTATCAGTACACCAAATGTTCATCGCAGGCTATGTTCCTGCATTTTTGATGGCAATTTCATTGATGATAACCATCGCCTTTATTGCGAGGAAGCGTAACTACAAACCATCTCGTAGTGAAGCTGCTTCTGCGAAAGAGCGTTGGCAGTATTTCTTTAAAGCTATCCCGGCCTTGTTGATCCCGTTTGGCATCATCCTTGGGATGCGCTTTGGCCTGTTTACACCGACTGAAGCTGGGGCAATTGCTGTATTGCTCTGTACTATCATCGGGATCTTTATTTACCGTCAGTTGAAATTTCGCCACTTCCCTATGATTTTGCGTGAGACTATTCAGGGTACCAGTAGTGTCATGTTTATCATCATTGGCGCAATGGTCTTTGGTTACTACATGACGTTGGAGCAGATCCCGCACAACGTTGCCTCTGCGTTGATTGAGCTGACAGACAATAAGTATGTCTTGTTGTTACTAATCAATATGTTGCTGCTAGTCGTAGGGATGTTTATTGAAGGTGGCGCTGCGATGATTATCCTAACGCCTTTATTGCTACCGGCAGTATTGAACTTAGGTGTCAATCCAGTGCACTTCGGCATCATTATCATCGTTAACATTATGATAGGCGGGGTGACACCACCGTTTGGCTCGATGATGTTTACCGTGTGTTCCATCCTAAAAGTCAAGATGGTGGATTTTGTTAAAGAAGTACTCCCGCTGCTATTGGCTTTATTTAGTGTATTGATGCTACTAACATTTTCAGAAAGTTTGGTGATGTTCTTGCCGAATATGCTGTAACACGGTTCCCTTGGTGAATCAGTACCAAGGGAGTCACCAAGAAAGATTTGAGGTAATTATGAATTCGCAAGTAACGGACCTGTCACCAGATTGGAAAGACATTGAATGGGTGTTGACGGATGTTGACGACACCCTAACTTGGCAAGGGCAACTGCCGCCAGAGACATTAATTTCACTGCAAAAGCTGCGTACAGCTGGGAAGAAAGTCGTTGCGGTGACCGGTGCATGTGCTGGTTGGGGCGATCACATTGCCCAACTATGGCCAGTAGATGCGGTACTGGCTGAAAATGGCGCCGTGATCATGGAAAAGAAAGATGGCTTTTTGACGATGCGCTCCGATGTACCCATTGAAGATATTCGCAACACGCAGCAGCGCCTCAAAGTAGAGATAGAAGCAATCCTAGCTGATTATCCCGACCTGAATTTGACTCTGGACCAAGCCTATCGAATTTGCGAGGTAGCAATTGATATTGGCCAGAACCGGCCTAAGGTTGACAGTGAAACAGTAAATCAAATTGTTGCGCGTATCCATGCCTTGGGTGCTAGTGCGACAGCGAGCTCTATCCATATCAATGCTTGGTATGGTGACCATTCCAAGAAAGACACAGCGACGGCCTTCTTAAAGGAAAAAGGTCTAACGGATCAACAGATCAAGCAGACGGCCTGTTATGTGGGTGACTCTATGAATGATCAGTTCATGTTTGAATTGCTACCAAAGAGTGTAGGTGTGGCAAATATCATGCACTACTGGGATCAATTACAGCATAAGCCACAAGTCGTAATGTCAAAGCCGGGAGGCTTTGGTTTCGCAGAATTTACTGAAAAGCTACTTAGCGTGAAATGATTAACTAAAACAGGCCGAAAATGGCCTGTTTTTTTATTGTTTCTGTGTTTCGAGCGTACCACCAATCGAAACAAAAACTGTCCGCAACCCACAATCTTTACACATATCCTTATGCTAACCTCTACAGTCGTTTTATTGGCTTATTGTTCAATTTATTGACGTTGTGAATATAAGAGCAAAAAGCTGCCAGTGACGCAATGTATCGTGTCTCATAGATGCGACACTTGAAGGCAACTGCAAGGAGGAAATCTTTGAATAGTCAAAGATTGAAGACATTTTTTGTCAGATTCTTCGCCCAAAGTGTGACGCTTGTTATATAATCAGCGGTCAAGCAATTTACCCAAGCATTTGGTGAAAGGGTATTGCGAAGAAAGATAAGGTAACTACATGAATTTAAATAAAGAGCTTCAGAGTCTAAATAACCGTTTAGATAAACTTCGTCGTAAGTTGGCTGGGGCACAAGAGCGTGGTGATCAGGCGATTGCTGGTCAGGCGACACAAGAAATCGAGACCATTACCAAAAAAATTAATAAAGTTAAGCACCAGACCAAGCGTCAACTTAACAAAAAAGGGTCTGATGTGACGTCTTTGCCTTTTAACCGCCCACTGACTAAAGCTGAACAATCTGACATGGGTAAGCTTAAGAAATCAGTAAAAGGTTTGGTTGTTGTTCACCCAATGACTGCACTTGGCCGTCAAATGGGTATCACTGTTGTAACAGGTTATGCTCCTAAAGAGTTTTAATCGGCTGCACGAGGTTTTGGTTACCAGCTAAAACCAGATTTAGCTGGTAAGCCTATAGCGAGGGAGCCATGGGGTCCCTTGTTCTGAATTTCTCCAATCCTAACAACCCACTGGGTGTTGTAATTTAACTATAAGCCGGATGCTATCAGGGTAGAGGCAATCAAGGTTTATCGTTACTATCCAGTTGGCTATAAGGATTAATTTTACTTAAAGGAAAGTTGCATGAAGCTGTCTGTTTTGGATCAAGCACTGTTCGATCACCTTTACCGTGATATTCGTGAATTTCGAAATACTTTTGACTTGGATATCGAGTCGCCTTCCAGTTTGAACGAACAGGCTGATGCACTACATACATCGCTGGCGGTTGAAGAGTTAACCGAACTTGCAGAGGCGGACTCTCTAGTAGAGCAAGCCGATGCAATTGTTGACTCTGTGTATGTCCTGATGGGCCGTTTGGTTCATTTAGGTGATGACAAAGTTGAATCAAACGTTGGTATCAGCTATTTGATCGACTTGCTTCTTCAGATTGCCAAGCGCTTAGGCTTTGATTTTGTTTCTTGTTGGGATGAAGTTCATTCAAGCAATATGAGCAAAGTATGCCGTAACGAAACAGAATTTGAAGAAACAAAAGCTTTCTACGCAAAACAAGGCGTAGAAATTGTCGGTAGCCAGAAAGGTGAATTCATTATTGCTAAGTGTGCCAAAGACGTTGATCTTGGTGGCAAGCTTGTTCGCCAGGGTAAAGTACTGAAGTCAGTCTACTACCGTCCTGCTGATCTTGTTAAACTGGTGACAGCGTAACTTAAATCGGCAACGATAAAGCTCGGTTAGGTGAGAAACTAAGGATTCTTACTGCCGAGCTTTTTTGTATATAGACTTTAATAATCAAGAATAAAGATACTTAAACACTATGCCTTCAAAATCAGAAACTCAGCCTTCTTCTGAAACGTCCCTTGGTCGTCAATTATTTGATATGACTTGGCCAATGCTGTTTGGCGTCCTCTCGCTCATGAGCTTTCAATTGGTTGATAGTGCTTTTATTGGTCAGTTAGGTGTGTTGCCGCTTGCTGCACAAGGTTTTACGTTACCCATGCAGATGGTGATCATCGGTCTGCAAGTGGGGTTAGGCATTGCGACAACCTCTTTAATATCCCGGGTGTTAGGTAGCGGTGAATACCAGCGAGCAAAGCAGTTGGGTGGGTTGGTTGTTATTACAGGAGCGCTCAGCGTCTTATTGATTTGCCTATTCATATGGTTTGCACGCGGCGGTATTTTACAGTTGCTCAGTGCACCGCAGGACGTCTATCCCGTGATTGATAGTTATTGGCCGGCATGGTTGGCAAGTTCATGGTGCGGTGCGATGTTGTACTTTGCTTACAGTTTGTGTCGTGCCAATGGGAATACTATGTTGCCGGGAATCATGATGGTAGTAACCAGCTTACTGAATATGGCTCTTGACCCATTATTTATCTTCACCTTCGATATGGGACTCGTCGGTGCCGCTTGGGCAACCGTTGTCGCCTTCGGTGTCGGTATGATTGCGGTTTACCCCAAGGTGATTCAACGCCACTGGTTGAGCTTTGAGTGGCAGGGCCTGGATATTTTCGCCTCGATGAAAGAGTTGGTGAATATCATGGCACCAGCCATGCTTAGCCAATTATTGCCGCCGTTATCGTCAATGCTGGCGACCAAATTAGTCGCAGGCTTTGGGGCGGCTACCGTTGCCGCTTGGGCGTTAGGCTCAAGGCTGGAGTTTTTCTCTATCGTTATTATCCTTGCGCTGACCATGTCTATGCCGCCAATGGTTGGCCGCTGGTTGGGCAAAGGGGAGATAGGTAAGATTAAGTCTCTGGTTTCGCTATCGGTGAAATTTGTCTTGGTCTGGCAGTTAGCTATTGCCGTTCTTCTGTTTATCGCGCTTACCCCCCTAACAGATTTACTCACAAGTGAAGATGCCGTTGGAGATATTCTTGCCATTCATTTAACTTGGGTACCACTGAGCCTTGGTCCATTAGGTATCTGTATGTTGATGGTGTCTATCTGTAATGCGCTGACCATGCCAATGCGGGCTTTGGTGATATCGGCACTACGCCTGTTTGTTTGCTTCCTACCGCTACTTTGGCTTGGTGCAGAGTATGGTGGTATTAAAGGTCTGTTTATTGGCGCTATGCTCGGTAATGTGCTGGCAGGTATCGTGGCCTGGAGTTCATATCAACGGGGTATGCGTGCAGTAGAAACTAAGTTTGCTAACAGCACCCCGTATTAACGTAATAGAATATAACGAAAACAAAAAGTTGGAATGGAACGTATGAAAACTTTTACTATCAATGCGCAAACAATGCAATATCAGGATATCGGTGAAGGCCCGGTACTTGTCTTCGGACACAGTTATTTGTGGGATAGCACCATGTGGGCGCCACAGGTTGAAGTTCTCAGTCAGTCCTATCGCTGTATTGTCCCGGACTTTTGGGGGCACGGCCAGTCATCAGCCGCACCCGAATCAACCCGTACATTAAAAGATTATGCCAATGATGTGTTGGCGCTTCTTGAACATTTGGATATTGATACTTTTTCATTAATTGGATTGTCTTCCGGGGGAATGTGGGCAACCGAGCTTGTGATTAATGCACCAGCACGCGTTAAGAGTTTAGTGTTGATGGATACCTTCGTTGGCTTAGAGCCCGAAGTTGTTCACACCAAGTATTTTGCCAAGATGGCTGAAATGGAAGCGCATTCGGCACTCACCACTGACATCGTTGAGTTTTTTGATGACCGGCAGTTTGCAGGTGTAGACAGTAGCGATCCTATTCGTCACACATTCCGTGAAAACCTGTTGGCATCAACAAAAGAGAAAGCGCATGCGCTGGCTAAGGCTGGTCGTATGATTTTTGGGCGTCGAGACATGTTCGAAGATACAGAGATGTTTGCTTTGCCAACCTTGATTATGGTCGGCGCGAAAGATGCAATGCGCCCAGTTCTAGAATCTCAACTGATGCACGACGGGATCACTGGCAGTGAATTTGTTCTGATCCCCAATGCGGGTCATATTAGTAACCTAGAGCAGCCTGAATTTGTCACTGACAAGCTGCGTGCATTCTTATCCCACCACGCTAACTAATACCATTTAGTTAGGGATAGCGGAAACTAAAGAGCCAGTCATTGAAATGACTGGCTCTTTATTTATTAGGCACAAATTACAGGCAGGAAATCATTAGTCCATTTGCTCGCAATAAAGTGGTTGGTCTGCTGCTTTCGCTGCGAGGGAGTGTTGCATCTCACTAATCAATGCTGATTGGTTCGGTACAGGCAAAGCGGCGACATCACAGATTAAAGTACCGTGCTCGGTATCATGGAACAGCATGCCACATGCTGCAGGCTTACCTTTGAAGAATCCAACAAATAGCTGTGCAGGAGAATCTTCTTCAAACATGATTTGGGTAAGGTATTCAATCAAGGCTTCTTTGTCTGATTCATTTTGCCAGCGGTTGGCAAGGACAAGCGAGTATCGAATAGTGAGGGGATGGCAGTCTACTGGGTAGATGGTCAGTGAGTTTGAGCTTTCAGAATCAAGAGCTTGGTGGGGCTCAAAAGTTAATGATTTCTGGGCGGCTTGATATAAGGCAAGTCCTTTTTCACTGAGGGGGGTTGGGAACTCCGCTTCGGTGATATGGCTTGCCATCCACCGGTTTTTTCGTTCGATGAGTTGTTTCATCTGGACTACTGACCGTTCTTTTTGCTTTGATTGCCAACACCATACCGCAAAAGAAACCTTCTGGGTATGGCTTGCGATTTATTTGCTCAATTAATGACTGATTATAACCTCATCGTTGGCAACACGATGTCTCTCGCTGTAAATACCATCTTCGGCACGCTTTCCACAACTTACGATCATAGTGATTTCAGCGTCCTTATGAAGCCCCAGCAGGGCTTTGGCGCGCTTGGAGTCAAAACCTTCCATTGGGCACGTATCATAGCCTTCGGCTCGCATCGCAGTCATAAATGTCATTGCAGCGAGTGAACTGCTTTTGTGCAGGCAGACACGTACATCCGCTTTGCTAACTTCCCTCACCATCGGCTTGTTAAAACCCAGAATGTTACTGAGGATCTTTCTGCCAAGACCGAAGATCCCGAAGCGATCATTGTTGTAAACGAACGGGATTAACTTTTCATAATATTTCAGTGCACGCTTGGCGGTTGCATCTTCACGGCCTTCGAAAGCGCCTCGAATTGTAGCCGCATTCATTTCTGCCCGGCCTTTCCACTTATGTGGCGTCACAACAAAAGCGACCAGTTCGTTCGCTGTTTTTGCAGCGTTTTGTCCCATGCAATGGCGCGCAAGTTGTTCACGCTTATCTTCGCTAACGACACGGTGAAATTCCCATAATTGCATGTTCGAGCTATTAGGGGAGAGTATGGCCAATTCAAGAGAACGGGTGACAGCTTGGTGATCAAAAGGAGCTGATTGGTCATATTTGCGCACTGAGCGTCGTGAGTGGATGATTTCAGTTAATACAGTAATTGATTCAGACATAGTGGTTAATCAAGTAAAAAGCTTGAGCTCACTATACCTGTTTTGCCAACCTCCCCAAAGTTGATGTCGCTATTTACTTAGTGCTTATCAAAGAAGTCTTTGTTTCGGATGTACTTATTCATGTAATGGTAGGTGATAGGCCTCAGCAACCAACTAACGATAGAGCGGTATAGCCTCGCCATGGTCGGCGTATCTTCATAAATTTTACCGTTGTGAAGCCAAAGGACTTTGCCTACATGCCAGAACATAAAGGGAATAGGCGGTAGAAAAGTCACAATGTCCAAATCACAGCAGATACGGTAGGTGCGTTTAGCAAGTGGGTAATGTTGTTTGAAATTCCAGAAACCTGTCGCGGGCTGGCCAAACGTCACGATCCGTTTAATGGCGGTGGGCTGATGCTGATATAACCGGTGGGCGACTAAAATCGCCATTGCTCCTCCTGATGAGTGGCCGGTGAAGGTGACTCTTTTACCTTGTTGTATTAGGGGAAGTAGCACGGACTCTATCTGCTCATATAACGTAAGCGCTGTTTGCTTGAGGTTTTTCTCGCTAGCCTGCATAAATTCGACGTTCATGGCATCACTTAAGTGAGGGTTAGGCTTGATCGTGTTGGCTTTGCTATGTTGCTCAAGCAAAGAGTAATACCCCCAGTGAACATGGCAATCGTGCTCACCGGAGCGGATCTTTTTGGGAAAGAAAGCCAGATTGATTAACCAATCCCAGATGCTTTGAGAACCTTTAAAGACCACGACAACTTCATTTCTCTCTCCCCACAGAATACGAATAATAGTGCGCCCCCAACGGTCTGTGACTTCATGGCGACCATTTTTATCGAATCCATACAGGGTGTGGTTAAAGGTTGTGGGGTAGGCGAGGTTACAAAGAATGGCATAGCGTTCATATTGGTATCGCTTCAAAGGTTTCATTCAATGCTGTTCCTCACCACACAGATGACTAAAACATATAGCTTAAGTATGTGACATTTCTAATAAGCTAATGGCTTGATAATGATCACTGTGTGAAATAAAAACTGTCATGCAAGCCTTGTAAGATGAATAAATCATTGCATATAGATCAAATTTTATGAAATACCTTGCTTAATATTTGTCCAATGACGTTGCAATTTGATATAAGAATAGGTGGCTGGATTTTCATGCTTTTTTAACTATTTAGTAGATACATGGCAGGAACACATGATGGATTATGATGTTAACTCTCACCCCTTTATGAAATTTAGCGAAGCGGCTCAACCTGAGGCGTTCGTAAAACACTTTCAACAGATGATGTTAGCTGGCAAAGCTTTCGAAACTATGACCGTAGATAGCACTAGGCGACTACTTGAGCAGAGCTATCAGCAAAGCTTCAAATTGATTGAAGAGATGGATAAGCAATTTGCCAGTAAAAACTATCAACAACAATCCTTGTGCTTCCCTTTTGATCTTATGGATCAAATGACAAGGAATATGGCCGACCAATGGAGTGCATTAGCGGGTTTGCCAACGAGCGCGAGTGAAGAATTTGCTCAAGAGTTAGAACTGGCTAAGGCAAAAGAAGCTGAGTTACTTACTCAGGTAACGGCTCAAGAAGGCAAAATTGAAGAACTGGCCAAGTCTTTAGCAAAAAGTGATGATGATGTCACTAAAGCCACCAAAGCTAAACAAACGGCACAGCGTAATGCACGCAAAGCAAAAGCCGATCTAGAATCTGCTACGGAAACCAACAAACAGCTTGAAGAGCAAGTTAATTTGCTTGAGGCTGATAAGGTCGCTGCCCAACAAGATAATCAATCACTGAATAAGCAAAATGCTGAATTGAAGCAACAGCTTGCGAATTTACAAAGTCAATTGGAAGCCGTTAGCCAAAGTTCATAATCATTTCCGTTTACTGATACGTATAAAGCGCCTCTGGGCGCTTTTTTCTTTTTAAATCAACCATACTCAATCCGTGAACTATCTATGTGTTTCTTGTTGTCTTTGTGTTAATACTAGTAACGTTAATACGCATTGATTTGAAGCCTTGATATCGCCTTCAGCAAGGAGAAAGGAGTAGCTATGAGTAAAAGACAGCGGGAAGTCACACTACGTTTTTTGGCGGAGCCAGGAGATGTTAATTTTGGTGGTAAAGTGCATGGTGGTGCCGTAATGAAATGGATCGACCTTGCCGCTTATGCATGCTCGGCGGGTTGGAGCGGTAAGTACTGTATAACGGCTTACGCTGGTGGCATTCGTTTTGTAAAACCTATCCATGTAGGTAATCTAGTGGAAGTTACTGCCAAGGTCATTTATACGGGGCGTTCATCAATGCATATTGCGATAGATGTACAGGCGAGTGATCCAAAGGAGTTGAACAATCAACTCACCACTCATTGCATCGTGATTATGGTTGCTGTGGATGAGCAAGGCCAGCCGACCGATGTTCCAGAGTGGGTACCACAAACTGATGAAGATAAAGTGCTCAGGGAGTCGGCAATCAAGTTGATGAATATGCGTAAGGAAATAGGCGAAGAAATGGAAGCGCATGTGAAGTATATAAAATGATTAAAGACATACCGTAATCGGGTGATGAAATTTGGGGTAGATCAACGAATCGACAGGAAATAAAGACAAAACAGTAATGATAGTTATAATCATTACTGTTTGATTTTATGTGATGGAAGTTTGTAATGAATCCTGTTGTTTTGTTTGGTGCAAGCCGTGGCCTTGGTTTTGAAGTTGCTCGCTATTTTCGAGAGCAGGGCGTAGAAGTCTATTCAATGGTACGTAAACCAGAAAGTGCCGCAGCGCTTGAAGATATGGGTGTTAACGTGATTTTGGGTGATGCACTTGATCAAGAGAGCATTAATAGCCTGTTGGACTCAACACCTGATAATGCAGTAGCTGTATCGACAATGGGGAGCTTTCAGGCTGAGATACCTGTCGACTATTTGGGTCACCGCTTAGTCATCGATGAATTGGAACAACGTAATATCCGTCGGTTTGTCATGGTTACCTCACTGGGGTGTGGTGATTCGTGGGCTTATTTATCTGATAAAGCTAAAGCTGTGTTTGGTAAAGCGGTACGTGAGAAGAGCCTTGCAGAATCTTGGTTATCAACAAGCCAGTTGGATTACACCATACTTCGCCCGGGTGGTTTGCAAGATGGGGAAGTGAGTGAGCAAGGTAAACTGTCACAAAATTGCGAAGTGCATGGTTTGATCACTCGAGCAGAAGTGGCACGTCTTATTTATCAGGTTTTGAACGATGAAAAGACGGTCGGGCAAATTTATGCCTGCGTCGATCCTGAATTCACAAGTCGCTTTAAGCGATAAGCAAAGTCTTCGGACAGTTGAATTTTGAAAGCCATCAGAAATGATGGCTTTTTTTTGTTGCTAAATGTTTAACCAATTGACCTAAAAGTTAATGAAGGCTATTCTAGCTTACAGTTGTACGCTCAATGGATAGGATCAAAAGGATGACCTCTACCAAACCTCCTGTATTGTGGTTAAATGTTGCAATATTCACCGTTACATTCCTCATTGCTATTATAGCAACCCCACTTTATGCATATTTCATCGGCTTTGATGCTGCGCAATGGCTTATGCTGCTTTTTGCTTTCTCGTTTTGTGGTATGTCTATAACTGCGGGCTATCACCGCTTATGGTCGCACAAAACGTATGAAGCCAATGCCGTTGTTAGGTTTATCTTTGCGATTGGTGGTGCGTTTGCGTTGCAAAACAGTATCTTGCATTGGTCTTCTGACCATCGTGTTCACCACCGTTATGTTGATAATAACGACAAAGACCCATATTCCGCCAAGATGGGATTCTTCTATAGCCATATCGGCTGGATGTTAAGAGAGTACCAAGCAAGTCGATACAGTGATTACACCAATTGCCGTGACTTGCAGAAAGATAAAATTGTTATGTGGCAGCACAAGTACTACGTGCCATTGGCTTTAGCCACAAACTTCGGTATCCCTCTAGTGTTTGGCTTGATCCATGGTGATGTCTGGGGGGCGTTATTGCTGGTGGGGGTAGTACGTTTAGTATTAAGTCACCACACAACCTTCTTCATTAACTCTCTGGCCCACGTATGGGGCTCTCAGCCATATACAGAAAAGAACACGGCTCGTGATAATGGGTTACTGGCCTTGCTGACATTCGGTGAGGGGTATCATAACTTCCACCATATCTTTGAGAATGATTACCGCAACGGTATTCGCTGGTGGCAGTTTGATCCAACTAAATGGTTGATCAAATCTTTGTCATGGTTTGGTGCAACGAAGAACCTACGGACAAGCCCTGAGGATCGGATTGAAAAAGCTAGAGCTAAAATGCTTCATAAACGCATCCAAGAGAAATTGATGGGCACTGCAGAAAGCCAAAACACCCAAGTCAAACTGGCACGGCTTGATGAGGAATACGAATTGCTGCTGCAGAAAATTGCCGATTATTATTCCGCTAAAAAACGTCTAATAGAGCTAAAGAAGAAGAAATTACTCAAGCACTACGAGAGTTTTGAGTTTTTACAGCAATACAATGAAATGAAGCGTATGCTCGAAGAACAGCGAAAATCATGGCAACAACTCACGGCACAATATGTGTAAAAATAGTTAGATAGCTTGAAAAAGGCGGGGGATTTCCCCGCCTTTTTTTGACTTAATGATTGGTCACAAGTTAAGCTCTTATAAAATGATTGACGTTTTGTTGACGTAGCGATGCAAGGTCACCAGTAGAATTGTCAAAGATTGTCTCATTTTTGCAAAGGCTGTTATTCATAGAATTAAGCAGAATGAGATTTGCCATAATTAGGGGATGTATAGATGGAGGTACTGGTGTGAGACGCTTGTTGTTAATGGTACTCGCTGGTGTAATGTCGTGCTCTGTTCAAGCAGTTGAATATCAAAAACCTGATGCTGATAGTAAGTTAGTCGGTGTTATGGAGTACTACCAAGTCGTTAGAGGTGACAGCCTGCTGGATATCGCCAATAAATACAATATTGGCCTTTTGCAGTTGATGGCTGCAAATCCAGGGGTCGATCCATTTTTGCCAACACCTGGCTCTTTGTTGACGGTTCCAATGCAACTTGTGCTGCCGAACGCGAAACGACAGGGGATAGTGATAAACCTTGCTGAGCTACGTTTGTACTATTTCCCTAAAGATAGCGACAGAATGTATGTATTCCCGATTGGGATTGGCCGTGTTGGACGTGAAACACCAAAGATGACGACCAGCATTAGTCAGATGATTGAGGATCCGACCTGGACCCCAACAGCGAACATTCGCAAAGAGTACCGTGAGAAACATAATATTGAACTGCCTGCGGTAGTTCCGGCTGGTCCGGAAAACCCAATGGGTGAATATGCGATGCGCCTTTCATATGGCAGCGGTCAGTACTTGATCCACGGTACCAACAAAGACTTTGGTATTGGTATGCGAGTGAGTTCTGGCTGTATACGCATGAACCCTTGGGATGTTGAATGGCTGTTTAACCAAGTAGGCCGAGGCACTCGAGTTCAGATAATCAACCAACCTGTTAAACACACGGTTGAGCCTGATGGCAGTGTGTATGTAGAAGTACATGAACCTTTGTCTAGAAACGAGAACCAGATGGGTGAGTTTAAGACTGTTAAAGCGCCTGAGAGCCTCAAAGCTGAAGTGGCGGGAAGTGATGACGCTTACCAGAACCTTGAGTTAGCGCTTTTGAAGCAATCTGGTGTGCCACAGCGACTAAACTAAGGTTTTGAAAGTCTCCGTGTCCATTCTGTTTTAAATGAAAAGAAAGCCACCTGACGGTGGCTTTCTTATTTGTGGATGGCTTATAGCGCTTCACCGAGAACAGGGATGGCAAGAGAGGAAAGCAATTCTGGAGTGGTGTTCAATGACTCTGCAATTTGCGGTATTTTACGGCCAGAACGAGATAGCTTGAGCGCTTCGCGCATGAGTACACAAGACTCGATCTCTTTTACCGAGAAACCTGTGTACTTAGCGATCTCTTCAATTGCCTTGCTATCCGTTACCTTGTCACCTTTAAGCAGCGAAGTCAGGCACAGTTGGTGATGGCCACTCAAAGAAGGGCTAGTCGATTTACTATTTACTTTAAGCTTTGCCACTTGATCGGCCAAAACACGTAGGAGGTTACCGCTTTCTCCTTCTAGTGATACCTCTTTATCCATTTTGAGCCATTTATTAAGCTCTATTGAAACCGCAGAAATCAGCGGTGTCATTCGAAAGAACCCAGCTTCACGACAGATAGGCGTCGTCAGGCGTTGTGAAAATTCAACTTTGTTATAAGTTGAACCAGGCATGATAGTAACAGCATGAAGACAGTCAAAAGGGATAAAAAAACCGTTGCCGGCTGTCACAGTATACTCGGCCTTGCCTAGACGGATGAAAGCGCATCCTGAAGTCATGATAAGCATGTAGGCAGTATGACTTTTTCTTCTAGACCCGACGTCTAAAAAGGAGTGTTGATGCAGTGAATAATCAATAGCCTGTTTCATAGTAAATCTCTAGCAAATTAGCTGACACATGTTGTTCGCTTTTATTGTAAGCGTCAACTGATCGGTTGATTTTAACAGATAAATGATGGTTTTTTGGCTAGAAATGCTAGCAGACAGGCAGACTTTATAGCATTGAAAGGTTAAAGTGCTTGAAATTGATACACTTTAATCTGGTAAGACCTCCAACCATCAGGTTGTTTGGGGTATGTCATTGGGTAAATCTAATAAATCTGCGTAAAATATCGCAGTTTTTTCAACATATGAAGCATTACAGTGCAGTCTAATAACGATATTTACAAAGAAATTCGCCCTTACAATGACGAAGAAGTCAGCGGGGCTATTACGCGTCTGGTAAACGATAAAGAATTCATAAATGCCATCCTTAACTACCGCTTCCCACAATTATCAGGTGTGTTCGGTTGGTTACTGACGCCTCTGATTAAGCGATTCCTTATAAACAAGTGGTCAAACATTAAATCCGTCGATGATGTTCAGCGCCAAATTGCTAAATATATGCATGCGACAATTGACCACTCATGTGACGGTGTCACTTTCAGTGGATTGGACAAACTAGATCCGAATAAATCCTATCTATTTGTGTCGAACCACAGAGATATTGCGATGGATCCGGCCATGGTGAACTGGTGCCTTTACAACAACGGCTTCGATACAGTTCGCATTGCAATTGGTGACAACCTGCTGAAAAAGCCTTGTGCTACAGAGTTAATGCGACTTAACAAGAGTTTCATTGTTAAGCGTTCAGCAAAAGGGCCTCGTGAGATGATGAAAGCATTAGGCCTACTTTCTAGTTATATTTCTCATTCATTAGAGACTGGAAACTCCATTTGGATTGCGCAGAAAGAAGGAAGAGCCAAAGACGGTAATGACAAAACAGATCCTGCTATTCTGAAAATGTTTTATATGGATGGCCGTAAGCAGAAAATCGACTTTTCTGATTACATGTCGCAGTTAAATATCGTCCCGGTTGCCATCTCATATGAAAACGATCCATGTGATGTAGCCAAAGCGAAAGAACTTTACCAGAAAGAGACTGAAGGCAGTTACGAGAAAGGTGAGTTTGAAGATATTGAAAGCATCATCCAGGGCATCGTTGGCCAGAAGCGACGTATTCACGTTAGCTTTGGTGATGCCATTGGCGCTGGCTTTGAAACTCCGGAATCTTTGGCTGATGAAATCGACCGACAGATCACCACGAACTATCATTTATTCCCAGCTAATTACATTGCCGCTGGTATGACAGATAGTTCTGTGAATGAAACTGAGGTTGCCCGGTTCAATGAAAAGTTCGTTGACTTACCTGAGGGTGTAGTCGCTATCTTGAAGCAGATGTATGCAATACCCGCTCAGAAAAAACTACAGTAAATAACGAAAAGCAGCCAATTGGCTGCTTTTTTAATGGGGTATGAAACGGTCATTAACGCGAGCTAAAATCTCGCATCGTTGGTCGGGCTAAGTGTTCGCACTATCGACTTAGGTGATAACACCTCGACACGCCGGTTTCGCTGCCTGTCGACAGGGCGGTCTCCAGTACTCAATGGCTCTGTACTTCCCGCAGAGACGATTTGAATGCGCTCCTCTTCAACGCCAAAGACAGAAGAGATATAAATCGCTACAGTAAAGGCCCGCTCGTATGAAAGGCCAATATTATCGTCTTCATTAGCAAACTCGTCGCCATGCCCAACCACGATGACATAACTGTCAGGGTGCTGCCTTAACCTAACTGCAATAGGGTCGAGTAAAAGCTGCCCATCTGGTGTTAAGTCGAAACTTTCCATATCGAAATACACAGTAGTGCGAAGTTCCGGCAATTCAGTCAGCAGGATTTGAGCATTAGGCACCACATTATCACTACCACTAGATTGAATCGTTGCCGGAGGAGTGACGTTGTCACTGCCATTGCCACAACCCAAAACAAGGGCCGCGGCCATAAAGGGAATGGCGCGGGTAAGAAATTTAGTGATAGAAGCTGATAGTGTATTCAAACCAACTAAACCTAATTCTAAAGTCATATATGTTAGGTTTAGCTGATTTGAAGCGAATCACAACTGCGAAAATAAGATAGCTAGGTTGATCAACGGGCTACAGGATTGGGGGTGCGATAAGGAGGCACTGACATGCGTTCAGCCATGAAGTCAATGAATGAGCGAACCTTTGGCGCAAGGTATTTCCTGCGAGGATAAACAGCATAAATAGGTAGCTCAACATCCGCTTTCCACTCAGGGAGCAGTTGAACCAATTTGCCTGTCTCAATTTCATCAGTGATCAAGTAAGTTGCTAGATACGCAACTCCTAAGCCTGACATGGCAGCATCAAGCACAGCTGGCGCATTGTCTATACGGTAATTACCACGAGCACGAATTGACTGTCTTACGCCATCCCTGGTGAACTCCCAGTTGATATATTTACGTTCGCGGCTTTGATAAGTAATACAGTTGTGCTGGCGCAAATCACCCGGTACTTTTGGCATTCCATGTTCTTTTATGTATTCAGGAGAAGCCACAACCGCGAAATGGCAATCAGCAAGACGGCGGGCAACCATACCTTCTGGAGGATGCTCGTGAATAGCAACCCAACAATCAAAACCTTCTTCAAGTAGGTTAGGGCGGTGATCGAAAAGGCTCACCTCTAATTCTAAGCCGGGATGCTCTTTTTGGAATTCAGCCAATGCAGAAGTAATGTGGGGATTACCAAAAGACTGGGCGATACCAATGCGTAATACGCCTTTAATCTCGTTTCGATAACCTGCAACAAGCGCTTCAGCCTCGTTGACCGTATCAAGCAATTGTTGGCCATACTCAGCATATTGAAGACCTATCTCGGTTAGGGCGACGGTACGAGTACTGCGCTGTACAAGTTGACAACCAAGTCGTTCTTCCAAAAAGCGGATTTGTTTACTGACTTGTGATTTTGAAATCCCGAGGCGTTCTGCGGCCCTTGTAAAGTTTTGCTCATGGCCGACAGTGGCAAGGATCACCATTTGTTGCAGATTTTCTAGCATAGTTCAGACCAACTTCATGTTAACTCAGGAATTATATCATTGAACATGAATAGGGAGAATCACTGTCCAACTTATATGACGACGCCAGATAAGATGTCGGTGAGCGAGTCATGCATCAATAGCGACTCTCTGAAGATGAGACAATTGATTGAAATTAAAAATATAAAGCCAATAGAATCAATGGAATAGCCATTTAAAACAATAACCTTAAGGCTATTGTTTCTCGGTGTAAACAAAGAGTAGCGAGAGTAAACGATCTACGTTATGTCGTATGAGCAAACCGTTGCGTGTAGATCGTTGAAGTAGAAAAGCTAAATTAACAGAATCAATTGAAGCCATTAAATTGAACGATTTCATTAATTAGTTCTTTGGCTATATTATCTGAGCCTCATTAGGAGGTTTTATGTTCAAAGTAATGTGGCAGTTTTTTCTGCTAGGTCTTTATAGCTTCGGTGGCCCTGCCGCTCATATTGGTTATTTCCAACGAGAGTTCGTTCAAAACAAGAAGTGGTTAACCGATCAAGACTTCACACAGGCTGTTGCTCTATGTCAGTTTTTACCTGGGCCGGCAAGTAGCCAGCTTGGAATGTTTATCGGATTTAAAAGAGCAGGTTACTTAGGTGCACTTGCTGCATTTGTCGGTTTCACATTCCCGTCATTCTTATTACTAACCTTTTTGGCTATTGGTAATCAGCAATATAATGATGTTGCCTTCATCGATACGGTGATTCAGGCTGCTAAATTGTTGGCCGTTGTTGTGGTTGCAGATGCTATGTGGGGGATGGTTAAGAAAAACATTACTAGCAAACTTACTGCAGCTGTTGCGATTACGACTGCGATTAGTGTTTTTGTCACATCAGGGTTGCTTGGGCAGATTGTGCCTATTTTGTTCGCGGCATGCTTGGGCTTTGTTATTTCATCTCAGAAGCAACATAATTCCGAGTTATCGAGTCAGCCGATGATTAAACCTCATCTGGGTATCGTCAGTGTCTTTGCGATCTTGCTATTGGGCTTACCGCTAATAGCTGGAAAATCAGAACTGCTTAACCTTATCAATGTTTTCTATCAAGCGGGTAGTTTTGTATTTGGTGGTGGTCATGTCGTTCTTCCTCTTCTTGAGCCATTGATGGAGGGGATGGTAGAACCTGATACGTTCTTGAGTGCCTATGCGTCTGCGCAGTTAGTGCCAGGGCCAATGTTCACAATGGCAAGTTATTTAGGCGCATCGACTATCTCTGAAAGCCCGTTTATTGGTAGTTTGCTCGCTACAATTGCTGTATTCTTGCCAGGCAGTTTATTACTCTTTGCATTCTTGCCAACTTGGAGTGCTTTGTTCAAACATCAACGTCTTCAAGAGTCAATATTGCTGGTTAATGCATGTGTTGTCGGTTTGTTGGGTAGTGCATTTATCAAACCGGTAATCTCAACTTCAATAAGCTCTGTATTTGATGTTATTGCCGTTATTGTTGGGTTCTATCTTCTTAAGTATCGAAACATTCCTGTATGGGGCTTGATAGCATTGTTTGTTGGTTACCAATACATCATGTAAGCATGAAAACGATTTAAAAACGCACAGCCTTCGGGCTGTGTTCTTTTTAAATCTAACGCACTATAACTATTTATTTGAAACTAAAATATACACACATATCCCAAACAAAAAAAGCTCACTACGATGTTTAAAGCTGATTAAGGTAAAGTTAAGAATGGGCTGATAAAGTAACTGCAAATAACTATTACGCATTGGTCACTAACTACATGAAAAATCAAAGAAAAATAAGGCCAAACCTTACCAATTATGATGTTATAGAAATTCTTGAAAAGGAGTTACGCGAAGCGGAAAAGCGCATTTTCAAGAAAACGATCTTAGCTGTTGGCACTGGTGTTGTTTGTTTAATTTTGTTTATAACAATTTTCGTTCAATCAAATAGTTCGATGATTAGGGATTACGCAGCAGAGGCAATGAGAAAATCATTCGAAGCCGAGCGGGCTGTTCACATCATTGATGAAGCTGCCGGTACAAATTTTCTTGAACAGGCAAAAGATAGGCAGTAGTAGAAGAGCACCAATTTTGGTGCTCTTTTTCATTTAAATCTGTATAACCAGTTCGTGATTCTTAATTAATAATTCAGGGCGGGCCGTTTTGAGCATTGACTGTTTGAAGTCCTCATCATTTAATCGGTACACTGGTCTCGTTAGTAGGTATTGTCCAACCATCTCAATGATTGGAGACAGTAATTGTTTGCTGGGAAGGTTCAGTTCATTGGGTTGAATATCGATGTCTTCAACATTTAAGTCATTAAGAAAAATGGCACCTTCTTCTTTGTCGTAGTATGGAATAGCACTAAAGCTGACTTTAATTTGTAAATTCTGCGTGCTTTGTCCTTGGATTGTTATCTGTGCTTTTGAGTCAGCATCAAGATTGACTCTGTCATCTGCAACACGTCCAATACCTACTTTCACATTTTCGAATTTAATATTGGCATGAGCTAACCCTTTAAAGCCTACAGTTCTTTCAAATCCGCTTCTGTCATCAAGGTAATCCTGAATCTCCCTTTCAGTTACACTGTAACTCGCGCACGAGGAAAGTAACAGCGACAGCAATAGGGTATAAATGATTTTCACAATTAGCGCCTCATACCTTTTTATTATCTATAAAAGCGTATCAGAGGCATGTCGTATCAAATGTGCATAACCGAGATTCAGTAAATGAACACCCTGATCAGAAGCACTTTTTAAACTGCTGCTTGTATAATTTATTCAATTGCTCGTTATACTTAGCGCCTTTCTTTGTTGAGTAGCCAGACCGCATTTTTTTCTGGATTGACTCTATCTTATTAGTGATTTTCTTACACTCTTTGCTTTTCTTCGTCGCTGAAAGGGCAAACCCACTATGGCTTAACACCAATATCAAGATAAGGAATACTGCTTTGTAATTCATACTACCAACACCGTCTGTCGTTGAGTTGGTAACAATATACGGACAGCGGAGTTTGTTAACATGTTTAAGCTTCAATGATTAGAGGTTGGATCGTAGAGAAGTGAAATGATATAGCAGGTGATTACAAAAAATTAAGCCCTCGCTAGAGGAGGGCTTTTAAGCTGTTGAAGTCTATTATGCCGTTTCTGCAAATAGAAGCTCTAGGTCATAGTTTTCACGGCTAAGCGTGTTCTTCAATTTTTTCAATGAACTCACTTGTAACTGGCGAATACGTTCACGTGTCAGGCCAACTTCGTCAGCTACTTGCTGAAGTGTTTGTGCTTCATAACCTAGCAGCCCGAAACGGCGGCAAAGGATTTCACGATCCCGCTCATTTAAGCTTTCTAGCATCGCAATGGCAAGTTTGCTGATGTCTTGTTTATCCAGTTCGTTCTCTGGTTTAACGCCTTCATCATCAGCAATAAATGCAGAGATAGTTTGAGAACCTGAATCATCTGAAATTTGCTGGTCAATTGATACGACAGGGGCATCATATGCCAGTACATTTGATATATCTTCTACAGAACGCTCTAGCTTTGCAGCGATCTCTTCTTGGCTTGGTTCCTGATTCGTCGTTTTCATTAGTTGCTTGTGTGTACGAAGAATCGTGTTGATCTCTTTGGACACATGCACCGGTAGACGGATAGTACGAGCCTGGTTGTGGATAGAACGTTCTATGGTTTGCTTAATCCACCATGTCGCGTAGGTAGAGAAGCGGAAACCACGTTCTGGATCGAACTTCTCGACGGCTGTGATTAAACCGATATTTCCTTCATCGATAAGATCACTTAGTGACATGCCGCTATTGCGGTATTTTTTTGCAATGCTAACAACGAGGCGCAGGTTACTCTCAATCATTGTTGCTTTGGCAAATTTATCACCACGCAGAGTTTTTCTGCTGTAAAGAATTTCTTCTTCTTTCGTAAGTAAAGGTTTGTGCGCGATTTCTTGTAGATACAGATGGATTACATCAGCATCGAAACCATTATTTAGTTCTTGTGATTTGATATCCATATCTTACCCCTAACAATGACAACCCAAAATGTTATATGTTTGTTTTAATTTGTTACATCCACACACTAACATGAACAGTATGCATATGCCATTGAGGAATGGTGTGTTTTTATATAAAAGCAAGAATGTGTTGCATTATGCTATTGACAAAGTCTTTTAATTTACTAAGAAAGCTCTACTTGGTTAAAACTTTCACACAGCATGGTGAGGTTGGAACATATGCTGACTATTGCCTAGTTAATCAGTATGTTGTGCACATATAGCTGACGTTGTTATAGCGTTTAATCATAAAATATATCGTAAATATATCTGATTTATGTCTTTCAAAATGTTTCTCGGAGGTGGATATGGAGCTGAAGACAAACCTTGTGTCCAGTGTCGTTTTTAGCAAAAGAAACGGCGAAATTATGATGTTAATGTTAAAAAGAATCGATGATAACTACTGGTGCAATGTCGCGGGTAAAATCGAACTAGGCGAATGTGCTACAGCCGCAGTGATCCGTGAAATTGCAGAGGAAACACAACTGAAGGTAGACAAGTTGTATAGCGCAGACTATCTACAACAGTTTTACCATGCTCAAACTGATCAAATTTTCATGGCGATTGGCTTCGTGGCGTTTTGTGCTGGTGAACAGCCAGTGATTATTAATCATGAGCATACTGAGTACCGTTGGTGCTCATTAGAAGAGGCATTAATGTTGGCGCCTTTTCCCAATCAACACCAATTTTACAAGCATGTATGGAAACACTTTATTAATACGCCGCCTTCGTCTTGGTTGAGAGTATCGGAATAGAAAGACACTTACGTCGAGCATAGCAGGCTAACACTATTAGCCTTGTGTTTTCGGCTTCCTAGTCATCGGCACAAGTTGATGTCCAAGGGATTATTTTAAGCCGTTCAAATGGGATAGGGTTACCTGACTTATCACTGACGCCGTAAGTACCATGCTCCATATGAGATAGGGCTTTTTCTATTAAAGCCAACGTCTCGGTGTACTGTTCGACAAGCCCCATTGCTCTGTCAGCTTCTTCTCTAATGTTGGCGGCCTCAGCAACATCTGTTACTGAACAGTCTTCCTTTTTGGCGATAACCTGGTTTAGTTTGATGATCTCATCTTTAAAGTGAGCTTTTTTTGAGAGCAACTCTTCGTGGAGTTGTGTCAGTTTTACATCATCAAGCTCAGAGTCGGGGTGGAAGGCAATACCCATATGCTAATCCTGTATTCATTAACTAGGTTTACAATGAATGTAGCGTGTTTAGGTAAGTATAGATTTTTAAAACTGAAACGAAAAAAGGTAGCCGAAGCTACCTTTCAGAAATCATTTGAACAGCATTAATTATGCTTTCTTAAGATCTTGTGCAGGGTAAGTCAAAGTCATGCCATCAACTTTAACATGGATGTAGAAGCCGCCACTGCTGATGCCAGTAACAACCATCTCACCTAGCTCAATACCTTTAGTTGCAACTACACGATCTTCTTCTGCAAACATTATAACACCTTGTTTATTAACAATAAGATTGAATTATCTATGGGCGCTATTAAAGCAGAGATATTAGATTACAACTAATCGACTTTTTGCTCGAAACAATAAGAATAATTCATGTAAGGGTAGGTCAGTGACTAGTAATCGCTGACACAAATCATGAAAGACTCGTAAGCGTCATACATCTTATTTTCTAAAGGCTTAGTCACCGCATGAGGAGAAGAAAAGCTTCTGACTTCCCTCCCAATACTATCAATAATTTTGGCGTCATCAATTGTCACGTGGATCTTGTCGTCCTGAATGTGAGTTTTAAAATTAGCTTTAAAAGGTGTGTATCGATCGCCCAACTGTACTTCTGAAACATACGTTAGTTCCCAGGTCTGGTCTGATGCAGACTCACTCGTGAATAACGATTTAGTGTACGGGTTATAGAATAGCTCGTTGGCACAAATTTTCGTTGCTTCATAGGCAGTATAAGAATCACCAACAATAGTCTTAATAATGGGTGAGATCGGTGAGGCTATAACTTGTAAAGATAGAGAACAGACAACAACAGCAGTGATAAACAGTTTCATTCCTTAGCCTTATTAGAACATATCCTTGCTAGTGATTATCGAATCACATGCAAACTTCAAGAAGTGTTTGTAAGTGCATGAATCATAACATTTAAGCTGCATAGTTTGTAATAGCATGAGTAAATGGGATTTCGTACCGTGACATAAACACATACAGACTTTGTCATTTCTCGTTGAAAGTAACGTTCGACAATAACCTGAATATCAAGGAATCGATCCAGATCTCCGGAAAAACTATAACTGGATATTTGGTAGGATTAAAATATTTAACTAGAATGTAAAAGGTAAAGGCTAGGGGAAACGTTCACCGACTTTCAATACCCTAGTATCAAAAGCCCACTTAATCAGAGTGGCAACCCTTTTCGAGAAAGTCGTATAAGTAACCATATACATAGCTCTGCCTACTTTGGCAGAGCTTTTTTATGGCAGTAGTAAGTTAACAGTGGGTTCAACAACAGTCTCTGATAACCGCTGATGTTTAAAGCGATTTAGTCACCGTGACAATCGGTGTATCTGGTGCTCAACTTAGCGGTACAATTCAGGCCATTGCACCAATGTTTATCGGCTTGTTTGACACAGTTCGCAAGAAAAAAGGTAAGGGGACTTGTGTGGTAGAGCTGCTTAAACTGTTCACCGAACTTGGTGAACTCCACCGACATTGATCATCTGTTATCTATTATTCCGGTCTGTTAAGGCACATGTATCCGTACTGGATGAGCTTTTGAAGATGTTAGCGAAGCATGAGAAGCGTATCCTCAAGGTTGAGTGGCTTAAAGAGAAAACCGATGTAAATTGATAATTACCACATTTTTCCGTTATTAAACATTATATTATCGAGTTAAAATGCATAGAGTTTTATAGTAATACTCATATATACATGTGGATAATAATGAACAATAAATCATTCAAATATGGCATTGTAGCAATGTCGGTAGCTTTGTTGGCAGGATGCCAGACCACGGCAAACAGCGCGGATAACCTTTACAACCAGTATAGAGCGAAACCAAATAATAAAGCATTTGCTATCGGAACAAATAACGTAGCAGGTGCAGCTTGGGGCTCACCAACAACATCTGAAGCGATAGCACTCGCTAAGAAAACTTGTGTTGATTCAGGTGGTAACAACTGTAGCGTAACAGAAGTTAATGGGAGCCCAATTACTTCTCAAACACCAACTGCACCAGCGTCTACCAACTCAACAGTCAACAACTACAATATCATATCTCAAGGCACTGTTTATAAAGCTAATACTAATAAAAAAGGGTCTGGATTTTTTGTAAATAATATCAATATTTTAACTACAAGTGACATGATCGGTAGCTGTGCAAAAATCAACTATGAACGCTCAGGTCAACTCTTTGAAACTAGGCTTGTCAGTGTCGATAAAGCAAATAAAATTGCCATACTTAAGGCACTAACTCCAAATGAATCTTATGCAACAATCAGTCTAAATAAACAAACTATACAAGGTGATCGTGCGTACACATACGGTTACGTTCCATCTTCAAATGGTATGAATGCAAAGACACCAACATACCAAGGAAAAATCACTGACGGCATCATTAGCTCCGTGTCTGGAAGCGATAACGATGTCAGGTTTATGGAAACAACCAATGCGGTTGATCAAGGTAACATTGGTGGACCTGTAATTGCTGAAAATGGTGCAGTTATTGGTTTGGTTAAAGATGGTAAAGAGTCAATTAAGTCTTCGATGTTCAGTATTTTCTTGAACGAATCCAATATTGAATACAAGACGACTTCAGATAAGAAGTCGCTACCACCATCGAAGATTGCCGAGAAGAGTAAGCAATTTTCGGTGCCTTTAGTTTGCCTGAATGAAGCCTAAATTATTAAGCCCGCAATCGCGGGCTTTTTTACGCCTGAACAAAGGCTAGGGAGCCGACGGCGCTACGCCTTGCATTGAGTTTCTCCAGAGCTTTTCGGCAGATGCATCTCCTTGACTAAGCGATCCTGTAACGTTTTGTTCGCGCGCTCAACGCGGCCCTTGGCTTGCGAACTGTTGGCACAGATCAATTCGATATTGAGATCATTCAGTACACGACCAAACTGGGTGAGTCGTTCAGTGTGGGCATCACGCTTGCTGACATGGAAAACCGCATGCCGATCACTATAGAATGCAGTGGGTTTACCGTGCTGTTCAAGGTATTCACGGGTAGCCACCATGTAGTCGAAAGCTGATTCAGTTTCACTGAAGCGCAGGTTCATCAAGCGGCCAGTAGCATCATCGATGTATACCAACAGACAGCATTTGGGGCTGCGACCTTCGAACCAGTCATGGTGGGAGCCGTCAATTTGAACCAGTTCACCCAGGCAATCACGCCGGTGGCGAGGTTGGTAAACTCGCGGCTTACGTTTGGCATGGGGAACCCAAAGACCATCGGCGATCATCCATTGGCGTAGCGTCTCCAATGAAATTGAAATATCGTGACGCTCGGTGAGTTTTTCGTGGGCTAGCGTTGGGCCAAAGTCAGGATATTTTTGATTGATCAGACTCAAACAACGGTAACGGACGTTATCGTTGATTTTATTCGAAGACGGTTTGCCTCGGCGCTGATGAACAAGGCCTGCAGCACCGGACTCACGAAAGCGTGTCACTAAACGTTGTACCTGGCGAACACTGAGGGAAAGGATACGTGCTGCATCGGAACGTCGAATACGGTGTTCACACACATCACGGATAGCACTCAGGCGTAAAATCTCTTTATCATTCATGGTTACCAACATCTTCAGTTCATCTCACACAGACCAGACAAGGTCTGATCAACATAGGAAAAACAGGACATTTTCACTTTGTAGAAAAGAGACACTTTAGCTTTGTGGCTACAATCCGAGTGCGCATTATGTATATTATGTTAAATGAGGTATCTATCTTTTATATGTAGTCTTCAATTAGTACCTATACCATTTGCTTGTGTAACCCACTCTCCACCGTCAGGTTGCAGTTCGCTTTTCAATTACACTGTCACTTCGTGGCAATTTAACAGTAATGCCGATTTACCATAAAGTAGATAATTTGCAGATAAGCAAAATGCCTTTCGCAGGATGCGTTTGCCAGTTTGCTATCGTGGAAATTATCTAATAAAAAGCCCCAAGCAATGCTCAGGGCTAGAATTTTAGTCATCCACTAAGATTAAATTAGCCGCCAGCCAATTTTACTGTGTGGCCTTTTTTCTCAAGTGCAGCTTTGATTACATCTCGCTTATCACCTTGGATCTCGATGTTGCCATCTTTCACTGAACCGCCGCAGCCGCAGACTTTTTTCAGTTCGGCAGCCAACAATTTCAATTGAGCATCTTCCAGGTCTAAACCCGTTACGATGCAAACTCCTTTACCTTTACGGCCTTTTGTCTGGCGTTGAATACGGACAACACCGTCACCTTTAGGTCGTTGAGGTGCTGGTTTGTCTTCTTTGATACGGCCAGTTTCTGTGGAAAATACCAAGCGGCTGTTGTCGTTCATGGGAAAATCTCGTTTAATTTCTTGGATCTGTGAACCAGGTACTATCTTGCGATTTCACATTTGAATATCACCTGAACCAGAATACTATCAATAATAGGTACTGTAACGGAAACAGTTATGATTAAAAACGTTATTTTTGACTTTGGTGCTGTGCTGTTCGAATGGGACCCTGCAAAAATCGTCTCGACGTTTACAGACTCTCAGGACGAACAAGCCCTATTACTTGAACATGTTCTACAACACCCAGATTGGCTATCGCTCGATCGTGGCGAGATGTTGATGGCTGAAGCCATACCTCGTTGTGCCGCTCGCGTTAATCTACCTGAATCAAGGATGGAAGATTTTTTCGAGCACATCCAGAGCAATCTCCACTTAATTAATGAAACCTACGATCTAGTCAACCAAGTGTTGAGCCTTAACTTTTCTGCTTACTTTCTCACAAACATGAGCAGTGCCTTTTTTGAAAAGTTAAATGAGCGTCATGGGCTTTACCAACTGTTTGATGGCGGTTTGGTATCCGGAAAAGAACTCGCTATTAAGCCAGAAGCAGAGTTTTTTGAATTGCTTTGCCAACGGTTTGATATTGACCCGAACGAATCTCTTTTCATTGATGATCAACCCAAAAACCTCGATGCAGCTAAAGCCCTTGGGTTTGAAGTTTTTCACTTTAAATCGCCCCAACAAAGCTGCTCAGACATTCGTAATTTGCTAAAAATTAACTAGAATTTTTGTTATTACGATGAAATTCATTTAACGTTCATCTGAAAAATGGCATATTGCCACTTAATTTGTACCTAAGCGTCAGGAGTTTTCGTGAAAAGACTTTTTATCCCAGCAATGTTGTTATTCTCTGTTATGGGTTCCAATCTTGCCATGGCTGAGTCAAAAAGTGACGATTCGAAATCGATTGTAGGTCAAGTCGAGACTATCAAAGTCTATGATTTAGAGATGGATTACCTAGCACGTATTGATACCGGTGCAGCCACTACATCTATCCATGCCAAAGATATTAAAGTTATTGGTGATGAAAGTGACAGCGATAACATGCGAGACCACCTTGGCCATACCGTTGAGTTCACTTCTATCAATGAAAAAGGTGAGGAAGCGACTTATAAAGGCAAGATCGTCAAAGTCAGCAAGATTAGAAATGCTCAAGGTGTTGAAAGACGTTATGCCGTGAAGATGGATCTTGGCTGGAATGGTGAGCATAAGACTGTTGCAGTTAACCTACGAGACAGGAGTAAACTAGAATACAAACTCCTGATCGGACGTAATTGGCTCGAAGGTGACTATTTAGTCGATGTCGAGAAACTCGATGAAAACGATTAATTGAGTTAGCCAAGTAAAAAGAAACGCCCTACTCTGGGCGTTTTTTTATTGCTGTCTGTTTTGTTGAAGTTTAGCTACAACCAAATCTAAGTGTTTTTTTATGGCTAAAGGAGAGCCTTTTAAGAGCTTGCTACCAAGCATGACATACCAACCATTTGGCTCTCCATTATCATTGATCAGTTTAAAGCCTTTGTACTCTTCGATTTTCTGATCGACACGTTCAGTTTTATTAGCTACAAGGAATTTTTCAGGCGGCATAAATGTTTGCATATCATACCACCAATCAATACTTTTCTTTACCAGAGTTAGCTTACTGATAATTGTATTTCCATTAATGATTGTTTTCCAACCATCAGGTGCTCCGGAGGCATTTTCAATATTGTGGCCTCGATGGAACAGTCTTTTTTTCATTTCTGCCTCG
The DNA here is from genome assembly GCF_003026455.1 of Photobacterium rosenbergii. Lineage (GTDB taxonomy): Bacteria > Pseudomonadota > Gammaproteobacteria > Enterobacterales > Vibrionaceae > Photobacterium > Photobacterium rosenbergii. Next base: position 610,166 of record NZ_PYMB01000001.1, on the reverse strand, counting down.
TTCTGTTGAGCCATAATGAGCCTTGGTTTTCATAAGTATTTTTAAATATAAGCATCAAAACTTTGGTTTGTCTGCTGTTCAAGCTCATTAGTGTTACATTTGTGCGATTATATATGAACTTTCGAGATATCTATATTAGAATATGATAGTAAATAAATTATAGTGCACTAGGTAGATAAACTATGGCTAAAGAGATTACTCCAATACAAGATGAGATTGAATGTTTGTTGAGTATAAAACGCTTCAATAAACCATTAGACTCCGTGGAAGTCATGAGAACACTCACACATGACAAGTATGCTTCTAATACACTCATTTCATTTAAAAATGATTGGAATAATTTCTTGGCTTTTTGCCAATCTGAACATATCCCTGCACTTCCGGCTAAAGCTGATACGGTCCACCGTTATATCGAGCAAATGGCAAAGGTCAGAAAGTTAGCCAGTCTAAAACGTTACATGGTCACTATATCTCTCGTACACCGCTGCCATAACCTGAGTGACCCATGTGCAAAATCAGAGATTCGTCTCGCGATGAAAAAGCAGCAATTGGAGAAACACGACGATTACCAAAATGCTGCACCTTTTCGAGATGAGCACCTTCAGCAATTGATTGATACCTTCGAGCTCTCTACAAAGCCTAAAGATATCAGAGATTTGGCAATATGGGCAGTGATGTTTGAAGCCATGCTTAAACGTAGCGAACTTGCTGCCCTTTCTGTTGAAAATCTATACATTCACAGCTCGGGGCTTGTTGATTTAGATGTCAACCAAACAACAATTTCACTCAGTAGCATTGCGTCAAAAGCTCTACAACGTTGGCTAGTTATCGGCATGATTGAGAGTGGTTTTGTGTTCAGGCGTATAGACAGACACAGCAATATCGGCGACAAACCATTAGATCATTCTTCGATTTATCGCGTCTTCCGACGAGCCAGTGACGATCTCGGATTAGGGGAAACTTCCCTATTCTCTGGCCAGTCTCCTCGTGTAGGCGCTGCTAAAGATCTCTCTGATGCAGGATTATCTATTATTGAAATTCAAGAACAAGGCCGTTGGAAAAGCCCAGCGATGCCGGCTCAATACGTTGGTAACACTGATAGGCATGACAAAGAAGTAAACAAATTCATCAAACCTAAGCCCTGGGAAAAATAAGTTAAAGTGCCCAAGGATAAATTAGTATTTAGGTGACAAACATAAAATTATAGTGCATTAAAGTGGGAGTATTTGCTACCTTTTAGGCTCATCCGTCCAATGCTCCTCGTAGCCAACCGTTAAATCGATTGGGGCCGTAATTCTTTCGAACAATGCTTTGAGAGGCTCCATTTTACCAAAGTAACCGGCTTGATTTGCATCTACCCATTCATTGAGCCCAATGCCTTCCCAGCACACTTCGTAACCCGCATTGATAGCCAATATCTCAAAGAATATTCTCTGCACCCGGCCGTTTCCCTCCCTAAAGGGATGAATGACATTGAGTTCGCAATAATAAAAAGCCAATTTATCAATGAACTCATCCAGCGCTAATTGACATAAATAATCTTCTTCGGCCAGCTCATTAAGTAACTTATTTGCTTCGCGCTCAATGTTTTCCCAATGGCAAAAGCGCGTTTCACCTTTTGTGATATCAACCGTTCTAGGTATGCCTGCCCAAGGGTATAAGTCTTGAAACAGCGTTCGGTGAATTTGTTTGAGGTAGTCAAAAGAGAGATTATCAAAGGTGGGTTCAAAGTGGCTCGCGCGTACTCGCGTGAAATCCCGCTCAGCCGCCTCAAGTTCATCCTCATCTCGAATGTTGAGTAAGTTAATGAGGACTGTAGTGTCTGGATAACAATCAGGGTCTCTGTCTACCCCATATCTATCTGGCATAGTGTCCTTTTAATTGTCTAATCTGTTCAATTTCACTCAAACCGCTCTCTGAGTTGGTACACTCTTCTTGTTCTAAGTGGATCCCTTCTAATCGCAAACTCGCACGATAGTTTTTCGCTTGCAGTTGCTTAAAGCGCCTCTGCTTTTCATCATCCGTTAACATGTAAACTCTTTCTGCCTCATCATTGTTATTGTCGTTGGCGTGCTTTAAAAGTATAGCCAGTTTGCTTTAAGAAGAAAAAAGCCGGTCTAACCCGGCTCTTCATTACTTCACATTGTTCTTTATTGCCTGCTCCAAAAAGCCTTTGAAGGTATGGCCATGGTGCTCAAGCATTTTAGGGAACATCGAGATTGGTGTCATACCCGGAAAGGTATTAATCTCATTGAGAAGAATCTCTCCGTCTTCACTTAGGAAAAAGTCGATACGTGACAAGTCTTTAAGTTTCATATGAACAAAGGCTTTGCGAGCGTAATGACGAATTTTCTCGATTTGATCCTCAGTCAAGTTAGTCGCTTCTACTGCTGTAGTAGAGTGGCTATCTGCACTGTATTTCTCTTCGTAGGTGTAAAACTGATCATCCGGGCAAGAGACCTCGCCAGGTTTTGTGATGACCAGTTCACCATTGAACTCATAAGATGAGATTTCAAGTTCGCGTGGTTTGATCGCTTTTTCAATCAGCACTTGCTCTGAGTAACCAAATGCATCATTGACTGCCTTGGCAAGTGCTTCCTTTTCAGTGACACGGTAACAGCCTACAGATGAACCTTGGCTTGCTGCTTTTACGAACACTTTGCCCCACTTATCAAAAGCTTCTTCAGCTTGTTGATGAGCTTGTTCGTTGTTTTCACTTAAGAATACATAAGGGGTGTTTGGAATTCCCAATGCATCAAACCATAGCTTTGTCGTGATTTTGTTGAAGCAGTTCGTGCTCGCTTCAGCACCACAGCCTAAGTAAGGCAATTTCGCCATATCAAGAAATGATTGAAGATCACCTGTTTCACCAGGGAATCCGTGAACACATGGAATCACGTAATCAATTTTCTGCGCTTCATCACCCTGGAGCAGTGTGCGATCAAGGTTAAGATGACATAGTTGTCCCTGATGATTGAACCAACCATCAGACTTCATTTCTATCCGGGTATAAGTAATGTCGTCAATCTGCTTGAGCTGCTGTTCAATGTAATTGGCAGATACTAGAGAGACTTCGTGTTCGGCGCTTCCACCGCCACAGAGTAATAAAACGTGGATTGAGCTCATTATCATCCCTTGTGTAAAATTCTTCCTTAATAGTAATAAAAAAAAGGTGACTATTGCACCTCATATCTGTGGTTATGGGGATTTCTTTCGAATTTTTAACAAAAGCCAGCCCAATAAGCTAAAAATTGCTCAGTAATCATAATTATACTTTATCAAATATACAAAACCCACAACATCACTGAGAAAGTTGTGGGCTCTATGATTATGGGGTAGTTTCTCTAAATCAGTTCAAACGAGTCAATTTAGGCGTTGGTGATGCCTTCACCTCATCGAGGTCTCTAATGAAAGGCCCATATGTTTTGACATCATTAGGCAAAGCATCCAAGGCTGCTCGTGCTTGCTCTCTTGTCTCAAACTGACCGTAAAGCAATGTATACCAAGGTACTCCATTGATAGTCTTCACATTCGTCCAGACTGGTTTGTCTGAAGGCAGTTTATTCATATAAGTGGTAAAACCTTTGTTGTGACTCAATGCCAACACTTGAATTGAATAACCTGATTGAGACAACGCAACATCAGATGATGAACTTTCTTCAGCAGCCTTTTTAATAACCTCGGTAGCAGTTTCTTGGTCAGCGCTGCCTGTTTCAGCGATTGATGTTTCATCTAATTTCGCTAGAGTTTCAGATTCTAACTGTTCCTGAATAAACACTTCTTCTGTCGATGAAGTTATGATCTCAGTCTTTCCTGAATCAGATGCGCACCCTGAAATCGCCGTAACTACGGCCAATACGGCTAGTTTTTTCATTATTTCTCTGCCAGACAAAAATTCTCATCACATTTTGCCGCCGGAAATTCCACCATTCAAGCCTAAGTTTAAGATAGATCAACAACTATCTGCCCTGTATCACAGGAAATACAGGTAAAATATTACTGTATTCTTTTCTTTAATGGAGCTCATCATGGCCGATCCTCATATTCAGAGCGAGTTAGATAGTCTGGATAAACTCACTGTACTCTTATATCGAACTGCTCTTACGGCCGCTGCAGGTATTATGTCGATTGTCGCTTGGGAAATCGAAGTGGGTACCACAGCCCTTGTTATAGCCGCCATTTTGGCAACGACGACCGTTCACATCTATGACAAGCGTTTTCGTTGGCTAATTCTTGGGAGTGCTTTGTTCGCGGTGACTTGGTTACTGTCAGGCCTTTGGACCCCGTTGGCTTTAGGAGCGGCTTTGTTTTCCTTTAGCGCTTTGGCTATAAAAGAATACTTTTGCTTTCAGTTGAAACCCTTGTTGCTCACCCCTATTGCTTTGGCGGGATTCTGGTTTTGTCTGGTATTCAATCAAGCACAAATCAGTTTTGCATTTAGCATGACGGGGGCAATCCTGCTGGCTGTTGCGGCATTTTCCAAATGGCGTATGCCGATGCATTACGATATCGGCGACAAGACCAAGTATCAGATTTAATTTCCTATCGTAGCGACACATCGTGGCAAAGGAATTGCCACGCCTCCCTCCAAAAACCGTCCAGTACAAACTACCAATATAGCTAATGCATTGATATTTGGCATTGATCACAGCTCAAGTACTTTAGCCAGAAACTCGTTGAGGGTTTAGTTACACTCAGTGAAAAGCACTGGCAAAAAGAGTTGTGAAATGGACGGATTAGACAAACTCCTAAAACCCAAGTCAATCGCCGTAATCGGTGCCTCCGATAGCCCTAATCGGGCCGGTAACGTGGTGATCCGCAACCTATTGGCTGGGTCGTTCCACGGCCCAATCATGCCTGTCACACCCAAATATGATGCGGTTGCTGGTGTTCTGGCCTACCCAAGTATAGACAGCCTGCCCCGTGTGCCAGATTTAGCTATTGTTTGTACCAATGCACATCGCAATGTCGAAATCATCCGCCAACTTGGTGAGAAAGGTGTAAAAGTTGCCATTGTGCTTGCAGCAGGCATGGCGAATATCATTACCGATAACCAAACTGAAGAACAACGTATGTTTGATGTTGCTCGACAGTTTAATATGCGTTTGGTTGGGCCCAACAGTATGGGGCTCATATTGCCTTGGATAAACCTCAATGCGTCTTTTTCACCGATTGCAGCCAATAAAGGCAATATCGCATTTATTTCTCAATCGGCCGCTGTATGTACCACCATCCTCGATTGGGCGAAAAATAAAAATGTCGGTTTTTCTACCTTCCTTTCCCTTGGTGATGCCTGCGATATTAACTTTGCAGAGCTTCTTGATAATTTATGTCGAGACAGCAAAACCGAAGCGATTCTGCTCTACATAGATTCAGTGAAAGATGCCCGCAGGTTTATGTCTGCTGCACGTGCGGCTGCACGAAACCGCCGAATCCTCGTCGTAAAAAGTGGTAGAACCCCAGCAGGCAGTGCTGCAGCTTTCTTGCATACAGGATCACCTGCCGGGTTAGATGCCGTTTATGATGCTGCGATACGTCGCTCAGGGATGCTACGGGTGAATAACACCCACGAGTTGTTTGCAGCAGTCGAAACCCTTGCTCATTCCGTTCCTCTCCGTGGTGAACGCTTGGCGATTTTAACCAATGGTGGCGGCCCTGCCATCATGGCCGTCGATGCCCTCGCCGACCGAGGTGGTAAACTGGCACAATTAAGTGACGAAACCACCAGCAAGCTGTCTGCTTTATTACCTTCATGCTGGTCGAAGGCCAACCCGATCGACATTATCGGTGATGCGGATATCAACCGTTATGAGCAAGCCGTTAAAATTCTTTTAGACAGTGATGATTTTGATGCGCTGTTAATCATGCACTCACCTTCAGCTATAGCGGCAGGGAACGAGACGGCAAGACGATTGGTGGAAGTACTAAACTCCCACCCTAGAACGCGGAAATTCAATATATTGACCAACTGGGCTGGTGAAGATGAAGCCATCGCCTCCCGTAAAATTTTTACCGAAGCTGGTTACCCCGCTTACCGAACACCAGAAAGCGCCGTGTCGGCTTTCATGCATTTAGTGGAATATCGCAGAAACCAAAAACAGCTAATGGAAACCCCTGTTTCTTTCGGAGAAACCAAAGCCAACCCTAAGCATGTCCATGATGTCGTCAACCACTTGTTAGCACAAGGGATCACCCAGCTTGAAACCCATGATGTGAGGCCGGTTTTAGAGGCATACGGGTTTACTACACTGCCTACATGGATCGCCAGTGATCCTGCTGAGGCTGCGCATATCGCCAACCAAATTGGTTATCCCGTTGCTGTGAAACTACGCTCGCCAGATATCCCACATAAATCAGAAGTTCATGGCGTCTTACTTTATTTGCGGACGGCCGAAGAAGTCGCCAATGGCGCTCAGGCTATTCTTGATCGGGTCTCATTGGAATATCCTAACGCAAGAATTGATGGCCTGTTAGTGCAGCGAATGGCAAAACGAGCCGGCGCTCAGGAGTTGCGCCTCTCGGTTCATCATGACGCCACTTTTGGCCCTGTTATCTTACTAGGTGAAGATGCTGGCGATTGGGACATTCATAAGAATGCCGCCGTGGGGATCCCGCCGTTAAATATGGCCCTTGCACGCTATATGGTGATAAATGCCATTAAGACCGGTAAAATCACTCAGCGTAATCTTCCAGAAAAAATAGATATTCCCGCGCTTTGCCGTTTGTTGGTGAAAACATCGCAGCTCATTATTGATTGCCCGGAGATCGAGTCATTTGATATTCACCCGCTACTGGCTACCGGTGATGAAATGACGGTTATCGATGCTTCAATGACGCTTCATCATTTTAAAGGCAATAGACAAGAAAGATTGGCCATCCGTCCTTATCCAAAAGAGTTGGAAGAAACTGTCGCATTAAAAAATGGTGAGCGTATTCTGCTACGGCCAATTTTACCGGAAGATGAGCCACAACATGCTGAGTTCATCTCGAAAGTCTCTGTAGAAGATCTTTATAAGCGCTTTTTCTCAGATGTTGGCGAGTTTAATCATGAAGCGTTAGCCAACCTTACTCAGATTGACTACGACCGTGAGATGGCTTTTGTTGCTGTGCAGCAATCAACAAATAGCGATGGTGAGCCAGAAGAGACTATTATTGGGGTTACCCGCGCATTATCGGATCCTGAGAACATCGAAGCCGAGTTCGCCATCCTTGTGCGCTCGGATCTTAAAGGGGTCGGCCTTGGCAGTATATTGATGAATAAGATCATTCGTTATTGCCGAGAGGCCGGATTACATCGGATTACAGGCATGACGATGCCTTCTAACCGTGGAATGATCATGCTTGCCCAAAAAGTTGGGTTCGAGATCGATATTCAGATGGAGGATGGTATCGTTGAGATGTTGTTGCCTCTTCTTCCTTCAGGACGATAACTGTCGCTAACAGATTCTGTGCAAAATCAATAGCGACATCCCAGTCCTGTTCGTCGATAGCAAATTGCAGATCGGCCATGAAGGTCTTGAGATATTCACAATGGTCAAAATCATCTAAAAGTTCTGTTGTTTTAAATTTCATGCATCCTCCTAAGTAGAGGTTGCATGATATTCACTACAGAAATCTCGACTTACCTTTTTACGCCAACCCATGACAAAACGTACAAAAAACAGACAGGGCTATGCCGTTTGCATTGTGACTTATTGGTTAGCCTGCTTTTTCCAAAGTGATGTAATGTGCTGAATACACCAAGATTTTGCTTTACCCATTCGACTTCTATTCCAAGCGATCACTAATTCAAGCTCATGCACTGGATCATCTCCAATAACCACCAACTCACCGCTTTCAATCGCGTCTTTGGCATAACTGTATGACATCGTAGCGATCCCTAGCCCCGCTTTTAAAGCAAGCAACTTGTCATGCATTGACGATACCGTCAGTAAGGGTTGATCATCGAGAATATTGTAGGTAATAGGAGGCAAATTCCTTGCCGTATCTGCAACCGCAATTCCCCTGTATTGCTTTCTAATCATTGGATCTAGCGGGTATTTATGCTTGTGAATTGGGTGATCGGGGTGAGCAACCCAGATTGTATCAATGGTGCCAAGTGTTTGAATCTTAGCTTCCGGTGGAGCTACTGTAGGAGCTGGAGCAATTAGGATATCTGCGCGATCTTGAGCCAACGCTTCCCAACATCCTGCTAATATCTCTTCCTGAAAACGGACACGGGTTTTACTTTGTTGAGCAAGCCCTTCCACCAGCGGGAATAGAGCGTCAACTTTTACCAAGCCGTCATAAGCGATGGTAATATCCAGCTCCCAACCATGTGCCAAAGCGCTGGCATCAGCAATCATCTCGTCAGCCGCTGTTAATAACATCCGCCCTCTTTCTAGTAACAGATGACCAGCCTTGGTAAATACAGCTTTATGACCAGAGCGATCAAAAATCACTAAATCTAAATCTTGCTCGAGTTTTTGAACCTGATAACTCAAAGATGAAGGCGCTCTGCCTAATTCTTCCGATGCCGCGGCAAAACTTCCTCTTCGCTCAATAGCGTCTAACACCATCAAAGCTTCAAAAGACAATAGCTTGTTCACCTTTTCTCCTTGTTTTTATAGTCATCAATAAATAGATATTGATGTTTCACCTTATCTGTCCTTTTAAAGCAAATCTATAATTTATTGCTAATTTTTCATGTAATAGCGTTAAGATCACTCTAACTCCTATGCCGATGAACCATACTCATCAGCAATCGTAAAACAGAAAGGAATCGTACATGGACACCTCAACCAATATTCACACTCAAACTAACCACAATGGTCTTTTTCTTTTCATCGTGTTGCTATTTACAGGCCTTGCCTGCCTTCTTCCCAACCGGGCGCTGAGTGATGAACTTCCTTCCATTCGTTTCACTTTTATCCCAAGTGTGAATACTCTCGACCAACAAACGATTCAAGAAATAAGGCAAACCGATGCCCTCGAGACAGTTCAAGCCTTGTCTGATTCTACAATTAATCTTGTTAAGCCAGTCAATATTGTTTTTGGTACGCAAGATGGTCCCTTATACGATCCTGAATCAAATCAAATTGAGATCCCTTATTATTTTTGGCGTGAAATGATTGACCACTTTTCAGCAGATATCAGTGATGCAGATGAACAATCTGAGTTATCCGAATCTGACAACCAGTATGTGTTTGAGGCAACTGAAGGGGCCCTGTTACATACCTTGCTTCATGAGATTGGACACGCCTATATCGCAATTAACCAAATCCCTATTCTTGGCAAAGAGGAAGATGCTGCAGATAGCTTCGCCAATGTGCTGATGCTCAATTACGTTGAAAATGGTGATAGACAAGCGATACATGCAGCCACTTTATTCGCTATTGAAGATCAGCAAATCGAAAGCTTTGATGACTTAGATTTTATTGATGAACACAGTCTGGATATCCAACGATACTTCTATGGATTATGCCTTATATTTGGAAGTGATCCCGATAAGCATGAGACACTGTTCCAAGATCTTGAAGCGGATGTGAAGACTGAACGTGAAGATATCTGTATTGAGGAATTTGATCGTGTCTCTGCGAGTTGGGAAAGCTATCTCAATAACGGTTAAAATATCAAATCATTCCAAACTAGCTTAGCCTCAGGCGTGTTTCCATAACACGCCTTATTCACGCTACAGAATAACCATTCAAAATGTTTTGTATATCCCCGGTATATTTTCATACCAACTTGATAAGTTAGTCATAAAAATGACTAAAGCCATCCAGTTATCCCAGTGAGTTTTCGCGCAAATTGATCTAAGCCAAGTTTTCTTAACGCCCAATGAATTAGATTTCATATAAACCTTAAAAAACAAACCTTTATTATTAATTATTACCCTCAATAACGGACATTCTCATGCAATGCCTACATAGCATGATGAAACATCAAGGAGTTTTCGGATGGATAAACCCTCGCAGTCGCTAACCCAAAGTCTCTCTTACTTGAAATTGTGCACCTCCCAAGTTATCGCCAGTCAATTATCAGCACCTAAGCCAGGTTCAGCAAAACATCTCAATGACCTCATTTCACTTGAGGCTATCGAACTGGATAACGCAAACGAACAGGTGCTTGAGTTACAGAAGACATTATTTAGGGCTTTGCATGCACTTGAGGCGGGTCAAACTGATAATGTGCATGACGCACTTATCGATGGGATTGCACTGATCAACCATGAGTTGACCGTTCCGAACAAGAAAAATATTAGCCAGCCTAAAACAGAAGATGAAGTGTTGAGTGACCCAGCTTTGGCCGGTTAACAACCTCTTTAGTCGCTAATAAACCTTATTTTTATAACTATAACTCACCAACCAATATGGAATCTGCCGGATACCTACGTCCTGTCTGTATCCGGCTCTTTTTTATTTCAGATTACATCAACCATTTCCACCAAATGAATACTGCTAGGAAACCAAACAGGTATGTGAGGCCAACCCAAGACAAGACTTTCATTTGCTTGGACCACTGAAGTGCCTTTGGTAGGTTTGCCTTAGACACTAGTTGGTAGTTCAACAAGGCAAAGACAGGCGTAGTCATAAATGCCAGCACCATGGCGAAATCGAGCATTGGCATCAAAGCCGAACTGAAGAACAAGATGATCCCCATCGCTGAAATCGCAATAAATACCATCCAACCATTATGGAATGCACGTTGCCCTACAGGCTTAGATTGCAGAAGAGATTGTGCTTCTGCCAGTGAACGGGCATAGCCGTCAATAACGGTAATCGTACTGCCGAAAATACAGAAGAAGGCCACGACAGCAATCAAGTAGCGAGACCATTCACCAATGGTTGACGCATACATGCTTACCAGTTGATGGGAAAAGCCAATACCCGATGCTTTTAGCTCCGTACCATTTCCATGTAGTACCAACGCACCGAGAGAAAGAAACACAATTGCCAGTACAGCCGTCCCGATATAGCCAACATTAAAATCAAATAATGCGGAATCCGTCGTGACCTTTTGTTCTTTGCGTTGGCTCTTAAGCCACAATGAAGTCAGGCATGAAATTTCAATCGGTGCCGGCATCCAACCCATCATCACAACGATGAAGCCAATAGACGCAATAGACCATGCTGAAGGCGCTTCAAAGTCTGCAGGAGCGACGCTGCCCTTGCCTGCCGCAATAACTACTGCAGAGAGAGTCGCTATCACCAAGACGGCCATAATGACCTTAGACAAACTATCAAGAGCCTTATAATGTCCAGCCATCAAAATCACCAGACAGGCCACGACAACAATACCTGATAGCACTGGTAGCGACAGGCTAAATGGTAGGAAGTAACCTAATAAACTGGCACTAAACAAAAGCAAGGCTGCAGTATTCACCACTCCAGAGATTAAGCTAAGCCCTGTAAACACCCAAAGGTAGCCACGGCCCATCCCGTCATAGCCCTGTACCAAGCTATTGCCTGTTCCCATCGTGTATTGGACGCCAGCTCGGAAAAATGGGTATTTCAAGAGGTTTACCAGCAAAATCAATGCGGCGAGCTGCCATCCGTAAATTGCACCAGCCTTGGTCGAGGCAACTAAATGGGAGCCACCAACAGCTGCGGTTGCCATCATTACACCGGGACCCAGCGAGCGGATTAGCTTACCCATTGAGATTGGTCCTGAGGGAGATGGCTGTATTGGAGAGGTTTCTGACATAATCACATCCTGATGATTTTCTTTTATTGTCCCCACTTTGTCTCAGTTTTGTCACAAACAATCAACCTACCCAAAACAACCAATCAGGTAATTCAACCAAACATGAGCAAAAATCCAGTGAATAACATCAAATCAGCACCTGCAAACATGAGTGATGTCAGGTAAAGCAAGGTAAAAAAACAATAAAAAAATCACTGCATTTCAGCGACTTCAAAAAATGGCAAAATTTTATACTAGATGAGTAGATATATTCACATGCAGTAGAATCAACCACTGCTTGTTTGTTCTCGAAGTGCTTGATTTATCCAATATTTATAACAACTTTCTCGCTAACGATTATGCTTAGAATTGTCATATAACATTTATGTTGGTCAGATAAATATAGCCGTATGAATAATGCTGTAGGCAACAAGAACAATCCAGCACCCTCCAAGCCCAGCCGCTACCGGTATGTTCGCTTGTTCACCTATGGTTTGTTCTTTGTTGTCTTCGCCATTGTCATGCTTGCTGTTTTCATTCCCCCATGGCTGGCGTCAAAGGGAATTGAAATCAATGCTATTTCTGGAATCCATGTTGGTAAGCGCATTCAAATTGACGAGCTTTCTATTTCCGTTAAGAAAACAGCAATTACCATTAAGAAGCTATCTTTGGAGCACTTTGCTGATGACAAAAGTGCAATTTCAACCTCATCATGGCGATTACTTTCTCCGCACACTGTCGTGCGTTTGGCGCCTGAAATCCAAAATGCCATAAAACCGCATGGGCTTCAGATCAATGACATTATTTTCAATGATATAACCTTTAATCTTACCGACCTTTCCGCCCCATACGTATTTAGTGCTCACAGTGAAAAGGCTTCTGTCGCTATCGAAAATACAGTTGGTACCCAAGTCCCCCAGCAGGTCAATGATTTACAGCTTGTACTGACAACCGATCCCTTTGTCACCCTTACCGGCATTATTGGCTCTTCGGATTTAGAACTATTTCTGCCACAAGATATTGGCCAGAACATCTACCCAATAGGTTTTACCAATGGGCATTTTTCACTCAGTTGGCAACAGGATAAAACACCACTTGCCGTCCATATAGATAAACTCACCCCTCAATGGCAAATAGATCTAGAAGACTTCGAACAACATGGGAATGATATTGCATTAACGGTCGATCTTAACGAACCAACCAAGAGCATGCGCCTGCTAGCGGAACAACTCCGTTTTGCACAGCCAACCGAACTCCCTGAGTTTCTTGAAAAACCAGATGAAACCCATGAGGGCTTGCATCTCGGGCATGCTATTGCCAATTTAGCGCAACTCCCTCTCAAGCATTTAAAAGTGAGCCACTTTACCTATGGCAACCTTATCATGGATGCCAAACTGGTATTGGATACACCGAGGGTTCGTCAAAACAGGCCCGATAAACAAGCCAAATTACATCTAAAAGGCAAAGCGCTTGGACCAAGTGATCCTTACAATATCGATGTCCTGATCAAACACCGCACACTTGAAGAAGCTGATTTTAAAGGCTCTGTGGTTGGCCCCAAAGGCAATAAAGTAGATTGTAAAGCTGATATCAACTTTATCAGCCCACTGCCTAAACTGTTTCACTGCGAAGCAAAGTTCAAACGGACTCAAGATCTTACCGATCGACTTAAGCTTTACGATATCCCCAGCGCGGAACTTACCAAACCCATTATCATCTCCGCCAAGCAAACTTCACTGGCTTTTAAAGATAACAGTGAAAAACAGCAAGGCGATCCCTTCCATTTCCGCGATGTTGAACACGCAAGTTATGCATTGGAAGTTGTTTTACCCGAAAAGGTAAACGTTGAACTCAATCGCTTCACCTTCCAACATCAAGTAATTAGCCAAAACAAGCAGATAAAGCCTGCGATAACCTTGCTTCAGCTCAACACAGATGGCGCATTGACGTTCGACGCTGAATATCGAAATGGCAATATTGCGCTAGGGCTCGACAAGAGCAGCGAGCAGTTACACTTTTACAACGATAAATTTGGCTATGACTTGGCTGTCGATTTTACTCAGTTACAATGTCAAATTCCTTTCTTGAACGATGACCAGTCATTACAGTGTCACGCAAAGAGCTTGATTAGCGCTGTTATCCCCCAGCTATTTCCAAGTCCAACTATCAATATTCAAGACACGCAAGTTCGCTCTGTACTCTCCGGAAAATGGACTGATAACAAAATTGAAATGCAATTACTCGATAGCCAACTCAATATTGGTAGTATGAGTATTCAACACCAAGGAGAATGGATAGAAGCTGACGCTGACAACCTCAACATTACAGCAAACTCAGTCAATCTCAGACAAGCATTTCAGTATGACAAAACGACGAGGCTTTCCATTTTCACCGACAATAAAAATGCTATTGTCGTCAATGCCGATAACCTTTCAGCGCTAAAGCTAATCACGCCTGATGGCACAACTGAGTCTGAAATTGCAGCAATAAGGCGTAATAAAAATACTAGCCAATTACCTGTACAACGCTATAGCGGCCAACTTTCCTCTGTCATTAACAACCTTGATATACAGCTAGATTTCTCTGCAGATGACAAGTCGGCTTATGCTGTTTCCTCAGGGTATCAGGTTCATCTATCGCTAAATCAAAATAACCAGCGCCTACCTGGTGTCATCACTGAAGGTAAACTCAAAGTAACGCCAAACAAAGCCCAATTCAAAGGCAATATCTTAAATAAGCGCAATACCAAATTGTTTGTCTATACCATTGATTATTTGGTAAAGCAGCAACAGACCAATATTGAGTTACACCGTAATGATATTCCTTTCTCCAGTAAGCAATCTCTAAAGAAATACTATCTCCCCAAATTGCCAGTTGATCATGATATTTATGCGGGTTCACTGGGCTTTGATGCAAAAATGACAATAAAAGACAACCAGTGGAAAGGCCAGATTGGCTTATATACCCACAATTTGAGCGGCTATATCCATGATATCCACTATGCCGATCTCAATGTGTCGCTTACTGTCGACATTTCCAATCATGGCATTCGCTCACGTCAACCTATCAGCCTGCATGTCAGTTACTTACATGCAGGCATTTTGTTAGAAAACCTTTACGCCCTACTTGAGTTTGATAGCCAAAAGCCGTTCTACAAACTCCATAGGGCCAAAGCTTACCTTCTTGGTGGTGATATTAGCTTACACAATGTTGTCAGCAATTCATTAGCAGACATACCAATAAGCCCTCTTCGGGTTCATGGGCTGAAGCTAGAGAAGTTGATAGAAGCAATAGAAGCAAAAGATATTGAGATGACAGGCATCGTAGATGGAGTTCTGCCATTAGGGGTTGAGCAAAGCGCCCCTGTGATTAAAGAGGGAAAGCTTCATGCTCGATACCCTGGCGGGCTCCTAAAATACAAAGAAGGATCAGCCATCGATCAGAATGTAGAAGCCGCGGGTGAGAATAGCTTGTTAGTTGTGAGCAAAATTCTCAAAAATTATAACTACCACTCGCTCAAGGTTAATCTAGACTATTCTAAAGAAGGACAACTGAGTGCCAGATCACAGTTTAAGGGCCGTAACCCAGATGTTTTATCCGGGCGTCCGATTAATCTGAACCTCAGCATAGAAGAAAACATTCCAGCATTACTAAAAACGTTGAACATGATAAATGCATCAAAGCTGGAAAATATGTTCTTAAAGCAGATTGGTGTGGATAAGTAGCATTTTTGCGCTTGAATTTTAAAAATCAAATGGCTGGACGCATCTGTCACCCTGCCTTTTAAAGTAGGCAATCAGGTATGAAGTCCACAAAAGGTTGTAACCAATGGATATCCAACTTAAGCTGTTTTATATACCATTTTTTATCGCCATGATTTCGGTACTATCACTGACTACACTATCTGGCTGCACACCAACGGTACAAGTTACCGCTTCTGAAAAGCCGATAGAAGTGAATTTAAACGTCAAAATAGAACACGAAATTCGTATTAAAGTTGATAAGGAAATCGATGAGCTATTTAATGATGATGATGTCTTTTGAGTTGGCAGGGAGTATGCCATGACGCGATTAGTGCCCTTCTTCCTATCTTTCTTTTTTGCTTTTAGTGCATTTGCTCTCGATCTTCAGCAAGCAAAAGACCAAGGCCTTGTTGGTGAAGCCAATACGGGTCTCATTGCCCCTGTCACCGCTCGTCCGTCTCAACAAGTCAGAAGCCTCATTTCTGAAGTCAACAACCGCCGAACTAACACTTTCAAGAAAATAGCGGTCTCCCATGGTTTAACCGTCAAAGAAGTTGGGCATATTGCCCACAAAAAAGCTATCGAGCGAACCTCTCCGGGGAATTACTATCAGGACTCATCCGGCAAATGGATTAAAAAATAAATGTAGTTGTCGACGAGCCGTTCAAGAACACCGAACTAAACGTTAAGTAAAACTTAACCCCGGCATAAAAATATTATAATTATCCTTATCCCTCTTTGCGCATATACTCCTGCAACGATTTACTCACAGTTGAAACCAATGTCTGCTGTTCACTCTTTTTTCAATAAACTTTCTAAGACCGATGGTATCTTCATTGCAGTCGCGCTGCTGTGCCTGCTTCCCGTAGTCAGTTCTCCCATTGCACTTGTTCTGGGCTTCACCTTGGCGACATTCGGCTTGGTGCCATCCCAGTTCAATTTGGCCGCGCTGACGAAAAAGCTCCTTTCTTATTCCATCATTGGCCTTGGATTTGGCATCCAACTCGATCAAGCGATCGAAGCCAGTAAGCAGGGACTAGGCCTAATTGTTGCCTCTATTTTCTGTACGTTACTGCTTGGTTATGTCCTGACTAAGCTATTGCGTATCGAACAAAAGACCGGCCATCTAATCGCTTCAGGTACGGCTATTTGTGGCGGGAGTGCAATTGCTGCAGTTGCTCCTGCAATCAATGCAAAAGATGATCAAACATCGCTGGCATTAGCGACGGTATTTGTGCTTAACGCCATCGCCTTGTTTATCTTCCCGGTAATAGGCCACTATTTGGAAATGAGTCAGCATGCATTCGGTACCTGGGCTGCGATAGCAATCCATGACACGTCATCAGTCGTCGGTGCAGCGGGTGCCTATGGTGATGAGGCCTTGAAGACAGCAACAACATTAAAACTGGCACGCGCCCTATGGATTATTCCAATCGCTTTCCTTAGTGCCCTGATGTTCAAAGGCAACAGTAAAAAAATTGGTGTGCCATTTTTCATCTTGTTTTACTGCTTAGCTATTGGTGTCGCCTACCTACTACCTGATTTCCAGCCGCTATATTCCGCTATTTTCTCAATGTCCAAGCGTGTACTCGTAGTCTGTTTGTTCTTGATCGGTTCAGGTATCACTATCCAAAAACTCAGAGCGGCAGGAATCCAACCTCTACTGCTCGGGGTCTTGCTATGGGTATGTATCGGTGGTGGGTCTTTGGCTTACATCCAACTTAGTAGCTAACAGTCTGTCCATTACTTAATGCCAAAACAGCGAACTCATTAACTCTGGGTTCGCTGTTTTTTTATCTGATAATGTTACGGTGTAATGTCTATCCTGTCGGAGACACTGTTTATCTGCTTCGCTTCTTCACGAAACTCTTTACTATCTTGCTGCTCAATACTGGCTTTTCTTTTGGCTTGATGTTTTGCCTTTAGCCGATTGATCCCTATGGTTAAAATAATAACAAAAGCAAGCAGGTCTAAAAGTGCGCTGGTGAGCCCTGAGGTAAACGATGAGGTGATCAGAATGCTACTGACTATCCCTACCCAAACAATCATTCTCAACCTCTTATCATTAATGATTCTATGGAGGTAATTATTAACTAATTGTCTAAAATCAGAAATTCGCTTTCACTCTATAACATTCAGATTCGTTATATGTCATCAGCACTTGGCAACTTGTAGCTCGTCTAATCTTGTTGTCCATCGATTGGAACGAAAGGCTTGCCTCATATGCCAGTTTGTAGAACCGATCACTGAGGCGGGCTTAACCCCATTCTTGAATCGGGCATTCATCTGATCGGTGATAGCCATCAGATCTCTGCGCTTCATTTCATCCAATGCACTAGTATCAAACATATCGAATTGGAACTGATCATTGTTTGAATCGGTTAATCCATCCAGAATCACGCCGATTTTCTGGTATGCATAACCAGGGCGATAAATTGATTGCAATTGCTCTAGTGCAATATCAAGAAACTTATAACTATCCTGACTCGGGCACATCAACTCCCGAGCACTACTGATATTATGTTGTGGCAAGTCTTTATATCGGTTGGTACGAAGAAAAACCCCCACTACATTGGCTTGGCTATTCTGTCGCCGCAACTTTTCCCCCGCTCGCTGGCAATGAAAGGCAAGGGCTGATTTCAAATCATTCAAGTCACTGATGTCGGTTCCAAAGCTGCGGCTAGATAAGATTTGCTTTCGCTTCTCATCAATATCACCAGGGTCGATACAGGAAACCCCCTGCAGTTCTAACGCTGTCCGGGCTAGCCCTACATTCCACAATCGGCGCATATCAGCCGGATTTTGCTCAGAGAGTTGCAATGCTGTATTGATCCCACTCGTTTGAAGACGGGTTGCCGTCTTGGCGCCAACTCCCCATATATCCTGAACCATGCACCTTTCTAACAACCAATTACGTCGCTGCTCGGTATCAATTTGAATGACACCTCTAACCCTTTGCTCATACTGCTTAGCCGCCTGATTGCCTAACTTGGCCAATGTCGGGCTAGAACCAATACCGACCCTGACAGGCAAACCAAGGTGCGAATAAAT
Source organism: Photobacterium rosenbergii (assembly GCF_003026455.1). Classification (GTDB taxonomy): domain Bacteria; phylum Pseudomonadota; class Gammaproteobacteria; order Enterobacterales; family Vibrionaceae; genus Photobacterium; species Photobacterium rosenbergii. The sequence goes on along the minus strand of NZ_PYMB01000001.1, from coordinate 591,708 downwards.
GGTGTCACGAATCTCTTTACCATACTGGGTTAAGCCATCAAGTTTGAAACCATCCAACCTAACAAAGGCCTCATCGATGGAGTACTGCTCTACGTGCGGAGAAAAACGATGCAGCTCTTCAATGAACCGACGGCTCATATCTGCATATAAGGTGTAATTTGAACTTCTGACCTCTACACCCATTTTTCTAGCTTCACGCTCAATCTTAAACCAAGGCGCACCCCGTTTAATGCCTAATGCTTTGGCTTCTGCTGACAAAGCGACACAACATCCATCATTGTTAGACAGAACCACTAATGGTTTATTGACTAGCTTAGGGTCAAACAGTTGCTCACAGGCACAGTAAAAGCTTTTCGCATCCACCAATGCCCATACCTGATCTCGGTATCCATCAAGTGCAGCCATCGCTTAACCCAACAAGTTATGCACGTTACGAGTGACAACACCAAAGATCTCAGAATCCTCTGGCATAGGGAAAGGCTTAAATTGCGGGTTTTCAGCAACCAACCACCATGCTTCATCATGGCGCATTAATCGCTTACAGGTAAATTCATCATAAACTCGGGCGATGACAATCCTTCCCGGAACAACAGGCTCTGCCCGGTCCACCACCAACAAGTCACCATCATAAATCCCCGCTCCCATCATTGACTCACCCGATGCCCTAAGGAAAAATGTCGCATTAGGGTTACGAATCATGTAACTCTCTAAATCGAGCTCTTCCTGATGACCATCGGCGGGTGATGGGAAACCACACTTCACACCTTCGATAAAGTAAGGAAATACCTTCATCTCCAACGCTCTTAATTAAACTGTATGTATGTACAGTATAATGATAAATAGCTAGAATAGTCACACCTTAGTTTCAACTTTTGGCATAAGTGAAGTTTGTACAAGCAAGTCAGACACTTTATATACAATTTCAACCACCTAGCATTATTACGCTGAAGGTTTTGACGCTATCGGTGGTAATTGAAGCAACAATTGCTGCCATCTTCGACAAACACACTTTTTTCAACGAGTAATTTCAAACATCCACTCATCAATGTTGATAAGATTGTCGCTTATAAAAATAAAATGCAGGGATTTACCAAGGAGTTTTAATGCAAAAAATTTTTGCAATGTTAGCCGTGCTGCTATTGGCTGGCTGTTCAACAACTGAAAATACACATACACACACTGACAGCCAATGTATTGGCCAGATGACCACCGAAGAAGCCTATGGCCACCTTAACCCAGACCGTTTTACTATTCAGGTTCTGGCTTTAACCGAAGAGCGACAGGGTGATGTTCGCAACTATATTAACCATATCCAAGGCCAACAACCGATTTGGGTTAACTGGAAGAAGAGCCAAAGTGGACGCTGGTACGCCGTGATTTACGGAGATTTCGCGACTAAAGATGAAGCAAAAGCAGTCATTGACCGCCTACCTGAAGCCGTTCGCCAGCAAGGCCCATTCATTAGAAGCTTCGCCGAAGTAAAAAATGACCAGCAAACCGATGTATTCCGTTTGCGTTGATCAAAAAAGCCGGAACTTTGATTCCGGCTTTTTACTGCTATCCATTTAATCCTAACCATCAGCGGCCTTCAAACAACTGACCGACCGTTTTCATTGGAATAAACATCCTCACCCGGCCATTGTGTTCGCACAGCACTTCAAAACCATATTTGGTATAGAAAGACTCCGCTTCAGGGCTCAAACAGTCAACGACTATTGCATAAGCCCTCATATGGGCGTTGACTTGCCATAGGTACTTCAAGGCCTTAACTAAACTGACTTTCCCTAAGCCGTTTCCGTGATATTCATGATGGACAGCCAATTGAGCTAACAAGAATACCGGAATGGGATATTTGGGCAGTTTTTTTGCCATCGCCGCAGGCAAAGTATCACGACAGATAGAGCTTGGGGCAATGCTGTAGAAAGCGCAGATCGGCAGTTTTTGATTAGGAAGAGGAAGTAAGGCAGGTAAAACCATGGTCCGGCTTATACCTGCCTGCATATGCTTTGCCGCCTGAGTCTGAATGAAGTTGTTGAGTTCCGGTTCCCCGCAATCAAACGATGCCCGATCATGCTGTTTTTTATCTAGCTCGATAAACTCTTTGGTCCAACTCACTTATTTAAAGCCCTTCTCTTGCGCAAAATCTACTGCGTCGAGTAACGCTTTATTCGGAGCTTTGGCCTTATCGCAAGCATCAACAAACCGATCAAACACATCACCGTCTACGGTGATACTTTCATGCTGAGCAATCACTTGAGTGGCATCTTCGTCCATAAGACGAACCACATACTCAGTCAAACTCTTTAGCCCAAGCAGCGCTGAGGCTTTTTCGGCTTTGGCTTTAATTTCTTCATCTAAACGCAAGTCAAGTCGCGCTGTTGCCATAATAACCTCCATTAGTACGGAAAGGTTCCGTACATGAAGAGTATATCCTTTGACCGTTAATACAGCAAATCGTACGGAAGGATTCCGTACGATTTTCGCATACTGCTATGATGAAATTATTGCTGTGCTGTGGACTTCATCGCTTTGTGAATAGTCCCCTTCAAGTTTTCGTAGTTCACGTAGCAAAATATATAACAGCATTAGACCGGTAGCAGCCAAACCTGCGGCTAGTCCACCCCAGACGCCTTCTAAACCAAATAGGTTCATCAACACCCATGCGGATGGCAGGCCAATAAGCCAATAGCCAATACCGGTTGTTACCGTCGGTGCTTTAACCACTTTCATGCCGCGAAGAATGCTAATCGCAGCCAACTGCCAGGCATCAACCACAAAACAAGCCGCAACCATAATCATCACGCTTGGCAAAGCTGCAACTAGCTCTTCTGCCAGCGCATCCCCTTCAACATTGAAAACGAAGGTGAGGAACTCTGGTTTTGCTATCAGAAATGCACCAAATAATGCACTGGTAACGGTTACCAGCAACAAGGCTTGCTTGGCATAACGCTTAACCATAGCCGGTTCTTGCTGGCCGACATGCTGACTGACCAAGATTGAGACTGCCTGCGACAAACCAAAGGCCACATTCCAAGACAGGTTCAAGCATTGCATCGCTATCTGATGAATAGCCAGTGACACCGCGCCCAACGTACCGGCTAATAAAGCAACCGTTGAGAACAACGCATGCTCCATTAAGGTTGCGATCATGATAGGCACGCCAATGGCCAATAAAGGGACAAGAATACCCAAGCGGTACTCATGCCAATTGGTAAACGGGTTGTAGTTGCGGTATTTGTTGCAAGAGAATACCCAGTAGCCGTAGCCCAACATAACAATGAACGCTGCCAAAGCTGTGCCGTAGCCAAGACCGGCTAACCCCATCTCTAGCTTGAAAGCCATCAAGTAGCTCAAAGGAACATTTAAAATCACAGTAACGATAGACATCACCATTACCGAGCGGGTATCGCCGAATGCGCTGACCAAACTACGCAGTACCAACAACACTAGAGTTGGCAACATCGCCCACTTAAGTGCATCCAAATATTCAACGGCCAACACAACCGTTTCTGGATCTTGGTTCGCCTTAAGCAACAAACCATCCATCCAAAAGAAGATTGGCAACAAAGTTACCGTCAGAATAACTGACAACAATAGCCCACTTTTTAGAGAGATACTTACCTCGGCATCCCCCTGCTGGGTATTTTTCATTCTTTTGCCATAAGCAATTGCAATTAAGTTAGCCACACAACCTACGGTACTGCCAGCTACAGTAAAGACAATGGAATACACTGCCGCACCAAGACCACCACCCGCTATAGCTAGGATACTCAGCTGAGCCATCATCCAGACATCGGTAAAAACCAACATTTGAGCAACCAGCTGAGAAATTATGAGTGGCACTGCCAGGCTGATTAATTTTTTCATTTTTCACCACGAAACACTAAAGCATTGCTAAATAGACAGGGATCTCAGCGATGATAAAAAGGCGGCCTACTCATAAGAACACAAATGCGAAAAAGTAAGCTAAAAGTGCGATACAGCCATCAAACTGCTGAGATACTACTAATGTAAATTTTCCCAATTTGTGTTTCAAACGACATTTATAGTACCTTAGCATTCATAAAACTCATGCAAGAGACAACTTGAAAGCTGTTTCCTTCACTCTCGAGGCTAACGATGAAAAAAAGACACAATTTGTTGCCATCTTCTTTGAATGGACTAAGGGTGTTTGAAGCATCCGCTCGGCATCTTAGTTTCACACTGGCTGCAGAAGAGCTGAACGTCACACAAAGTGCAGTAAGCCGACAAATCAGGCAGTTAGAAGAGCAACTTGGGTTACCCCTTTTCATTCGCCATCACCGTGCATTGGAGCTTTCATCCCAAGGAAAAGAAATCGCTTTGTTGCTCACCCGCCAATACAGCGAGCTAAACCAAACCATTCGCCAATTGAAAGCCAAAGAAACAGATACTTTACGGGTACAGGTTGCTATGAGCTTTGCTGTGCGGTGGTTAATTCCGCGTTTGCATTCCTTTAAGTCACTTAACCCTGACGTCAATATTGTCTTATCTTCAAGCATGGGGCACAGCAACGAACTGTTGCAGTTGGAAGAAGATGACTGTGATATAGCGATATATAACGTGCCGGAAATCAGCAAAAGCGCCAATATGCCCACTTTTTTCAGAAAAGAGTATCTCGCCCCTGTCTATTCCGAGCTATTGACCAAAACCGACGAGCCAATCTCTGTCGATGAATTGATTGCCAATTACCCGCGCTTGCACCCGACGTCTGACCAATGTGATTGGAGTGAATGGCTCAGCCGAAATGACCGAACAGAGCAAATCAATAAAGATGGATTAACCTTCAATACACTGGATATGGCATTGACATCTTGCTTTGCCGGTCAAGGGGTGACCATCACCGACTTGATGCTGGTTGTCCATGAGCTTCAGCAAGGGTATTTAAAACTGCCTACCGAGGCGACTATTGTTACCAACAGTACCTGGCAGTATTACTATCAAACGGTCACCAAGGGTGACAACGTCACTCGCTTTATTGATTGGATGGTGCAAGAAGAGAAAAAAGATTGGGCCGCGCTAACCCATATGGCTGAGTTGCACGGCTGGAAAATCATTGATTAATTCAACTAGGTAATATGTTTATACAGAGTCGATAAGTTCTGGCAGTATCTCGAACAAATCACCGACTAGGCCATAATCAGCTATTTCAAATATGGGGGCATCTGCATCGCTATTAATAGCGACAATGACTTTGGCATCTTTCATCCCGGCAAGGTGCTGGATCGCACCAGATATCCCCACGGCAATATACAGCTCTGGAGCCACTATCTTACCGGTTTGACCGACTTGATAATCATTGGAGATAAACCCTGCATCGACGGCTGCCCTTGATGCACCAACAGCACCACCGAGTTTATCGGCGAGCTTTTCAATCAACGCAAAGTTGTCTTTACTCCCGAGCGCCCTACCGCCTGATACCACAACCCGAGCAGCGGTTAAATCAGGCCTTTCACTTTCAGAAGCCTGACGCTCTACAAACTCACTCAATGTATTGGCGATTGAGGCATCGAGTAGCTTTTGTTCAGCCTGAGTATCTGCCATTTGAGCAGCCTCAAACGCCGACCCACGGGTAGTCATTAAGATTTTGCTGTCTTTAGAGCGTACCCGCGCTAATGCATTACCTGCATATATCGGCCTAACAACAGTGTCAGCATTCTCAATCGTAACGACATCAGACAGCATTCCGACATCAAGCAAAGCCGCAACTCGCGGCAGCAAGTTTTTACCGAATGTAGTGGCAGGTGCAATAATATGGCTATGATCCGCTGCGATCTCGGTGATCAGCGTGGCACTATTTTCGGCCAATTGATGCTGGTAGACGGAGTTATCCGCCACCAAGACTTGATTGATACCTTCGACATGTGACACTTCTTCAACTACCGCTTGGCACTGATAACCGATTACTAATACATCTATAGGCAGCTTTAATGAAGATGCTGCGCCAACAGCTTTGTGCGTCTCTCCTGAAAGGCGATGATTGTCATGCTCTGCAATTACAAGTACCGTCATCCGATCACCTTTGATGTATTTTTGAGTTTATCAACCAACTCGGAGACGGAGCTCACTTTCACTCCACCAGAACGCTGAGCGGGTGCCATTACCTCAATAATCTCCTGATGGTTTTCGATAGCCACACCCAACTCATCTGGAGTTAGGATATCCAGTGGCTTTTTCTTGGCTTTCATTATATTTGGCAGAGAGGCATATCTCGGTTCATTGAGTCGAAGGTCTGTACTCAAAACCGCAGGTATAGTGAGCTGTAGAGTTTCCAACCCACCATCAACTTCGCGGGTGACTTTAAGTTCTCGCTGACCGCCATCTGTTACACCGTCACCCGCAATATCGATATCTGATGCAAAGGTACCTTGTGAGTAACCAAGCAAGGCGGAAAGCATTTGAGCGACTTGGTTGTTATCAGTATCAATGGATTGCTTACCTAAAATAAGCAATTCTGGTTGGTCTCTTTTTGCTATGGCTGCAAGTAGCTTCGCTACCGACAAAGGTTCAGTGACAGCGTCACACTCAATATGAATCGCTCTATCAGCCCCTAGTGCTAGGGCCGTTCTCAACTGCTCTTGGCAAGTTGCATCTCCTGCAGAGATGACGACAACTTCATCAGCATGGCCGGCCTCACGAAGACGTATCGCTTGTTCTACGGCGATTTCACAGAAAGGATTCATCGACATTTTGACGTTCGCGGTTTCAACGCCAGAGCCGTCATTTTTTACCCTTACCTTTACGTAAGGATCAATGACTCGTTTTATCGCAACATACACTTTCACAGGCACTTCCTTATCAAACCAAGGCTTTTAAACCTCGTAATTGATTTATTCTTTGAGCCTAGTTGAGTTTACGTTTACGTCAACTGGACTATATTTTAACCAAGCGCAGTTCAGTAAGGGATTGAAGCATGAGTTCAGAGCAACAAAGAGAAAGCATGTCGTTTGATGTTGTGATTGTTGGTGCTGGCCCTGCCGGACTGTCAGCTGCCTGCAGGCTGATGCAACTGGCTAATGAAAGCGAAGCGCCCTTATCAGTGTGTGTAGTCGAAAAAGGTGCTGAAGTCGGCAGTCATATCCTGTCGGGGGCTTTGTTTGAGCATAAAGCACTTGATGAACTCTTTCCTGACTGGGAACGGATGGAAGCCCCCCTCCACACAGCTGTGTCTGATGATAAATTTTGCTATCTTACAAATGAATTCAACCACATTACAGTTGCTGAACCTCTAGTTCCCGAAACGCTTCAGAACATTGGCAATTTTGTAATAAGCCTCGGTAACCTCTGCAGGTGGTTGTCAAAGCAAGCTGAAGCACTTGGTGTTGAAATCTTCCCCGGTTTTCCCGCCAAAGAAATTCTGTATAACAGCCAAGGTATGGTCGCAGGTGTTATCACCAAAGACATGGGATTGGATAAGCAAGGGGATCAAAAAGCCACTTTTGAACCCGGTATTGAGCTTCATGCCAAATACACCATTTTTGCTGAAGGCTCGCGCGGTCACTTGGGCAAGCAACTGATTGAGCAGTTTCATCTCGACCACGGTAAGCAGCCCCAGCATTATGCCCTTGGCCTTAAAGAACTATGGGAAATCCCCCCTGAACACCACAAACCCGGCCATGTTATCCATGGGGTTGGGTGGCCACTTAGCCAAACGGGTACTAATGGCGGCAGCTTTTTGTATCATCTGGAAAATAATCAGGTTGCCGTTGGTCTAATCGTTGATCTTAACTATCACAACCCATATCTAAGTCCGTTTGATGAGTTCCAGCAACTCAAACATCACCCCTTATTCAGTCAGCACTTAGCAGGTGGTCAGCGTATTGCCTATGGCGCAAGGGCGATTACCAAAGGCGGGTTTTCATCATTACCAAGACAGCAGTTTCCTGGTGGCGTTTTGGTGGGTTGCGATGCGGGCACATTGAACATGGCCAAAATCAAAGGTAGCCATACCGGCATGAAGTCGGGCATGATAGCGGCTGAAGCTGTCTTTCATGAATTAGAGCAAGGCTTTCATCAAACCACGCCAGGCTATGACAAATTCTTCAATAATTCTTGGCTTTATAAAGAATTACACGAATCGCGTAATTTCGGCGCCGAGATCCACCGTTTCGGCACCCTAATCGGTGGGGCACTTGCCTCTATCGAACAAAAATGGTTTAGCAAGTCCTTCAAGTGGTCACTCAAAGACGATAAACCCGACCATGAGTGCCTAGAACCCATTAGCGACCACCAGCCTATTGAGTATCCAAAACCTGATGGCCAATTGAGCTTTGATAAACCCTCATCTGTTTTTCTCTCTGGTACCCAGCATGAAGAAAATCAGCCCTGTCATTTGCTCCTAACTGATAGTTCAATACCTATCAATTTACACTTAGAGCGCTTTGATGAACCAAGCCAAAGGTATTGTCCAGCAGGCGTTTATGAGGTGATAGAAAAAGAAGGGAAAGCGGCATTTCAAATCAATGCCGCCAACTGCGTCCATTGCAAAACCTGTGATATTAAAGACCCGTCACAGAATATCACTTGGATAACACCAGAAGGTGGAGGCGGACCAAACTACCCAAACATGTAATGAACTACAGCGCTCACATTTACGTTGCAGCGGGTCTGGAGCGCTGTCTATAACTAGATAAAGTTACTTAACCCAGCGAGTCTTTCGCCACAACTCTTGTTGTTCATTAGACAGGAATGTCCAAGCAACAAATCGCGTCAACTTCTGGCCCTGCGCCATATCAATGGTTTTAACATCGACTGCCCCAGCCTTTTTCAGCTGTTTGTATATAGCTGGAAGATTATCTTTTTTCGATACCAAGGTCGTAAACCAGAAGCATTGAGTGGCCTTTTCACTGCTTTGGGTAATCATCCGCTTAATGAAAGCTGCTTCACCGCCTGGGCACCAGAGCTCTGCTTTTTGCCCACCAAAGTTTAACACCGTTTTTTTAGCACCCATGGTGTGAGACAGCACTTCCTGCTTGGAACCTTTGTTGCGAGTATTCTTTAGTCCGGCTTTGTTATGCCCACCTTTCTTTTCCGAATTCGCTTTTAGGTTCTTCACCTTACGCGCGCTACCTGCCATTGCTTCTTCTAACGAGGTATGGAATGGCGGGTTACATAACGTGAAATCAAACAGATCATTATCGTTGATCATTCCTGTGAAAATATGATCTGGATTTTTCTGCAAGCGGCATTGAATCCCGCCTTTCAAAGAAGGATTCGAATCAACAATGAACTTGGCCGATTTGATAGAGATAGGATCAATGTCGGCAGCGACAAGTTGCCAGCCATAGACACGGTGACCAATAATTGGGTAAACGCAATTAGCACCAGTGCCTATATCAAGCCCCTTGATTGTCTTACCTTTTGGAATTTTACCGCCATTTGAGTCAGCTAATAAATCAGCAATATAATGCAAGTAATCAGCCCTACCAGGGATTGGCGGACAAAGGAAACCGGCCGGAATATCCCAATAGGATACCGAGTAGAAGTGGCTAAGCAACGCGCGGTTGAGCATTTTCACGGCAGCCGGATCACTGAAGTTAACCGACAAATCACCGTATGGATTCTTCTCAACAAATGGCGACAATTCCGGACAACTTTGGATCAGTTTGTCAAAATCATAACGCGCTCGATGAGGGTTTCGTGGATGTAGCCCCTTGCTCGGCGCTTTTTGCTTATGTTTTTGTGCCATATTGCTTTCTTTTATCAACGGTTACTCGGCATAGAGCCTAAAAAGGAGTGGTATCCTACTTTAAACTCACTTCGCTTGGAACCACAGATATACCCATCTTGTTTGAATTTTAAACGAATAGGCAGAAACGTATAACGGTATGAGACTTGATTCTTAGAAGTTTTGTGAAAAGCACAGTGAAAACTGTACATTTTCATATTCTTAACTTTACTATTACATATAAAGTATTAAAAATGCTGTTGGGACTAAGCGGCTGAGGAAGAGGTTTACATGGATGTCATCAAGAGGACATGGTGGGTAATATTCATTTTTTTCCTACCTTTAAATTCAGTACAAGCTAGTCAATCCATTGCGTTTTACTACAACAGCATAGACTCGGTCAGAGAACTTGTTAACTATGACCGTGTCGTTGTCACACCCACCCTAATATCCGACAAGCAAATCGACACACTGCACAAAGCAGATACTTTAGTATTCGCCTACCTCAGTATTGGCGAGTATGACGGCAAAATACTACCAGAGAAGCTACAAGGTTTATCCCCACTTATTAACCCTAACTGGGCTAGCCATGTGATGGATCTATCAACAGATGCATGGCAACAATACCTAATTGAACAAGCAACCGCACTGTCAGAGCGTGGTTTTAATGGCATTTTTCTCGATACACTCGACAGCTATACCTTATTTGCCAAATCACCGGATGAAGCCAATAAACAACAGGTAGCTCTGAGTCAGATCCTTGAGCAATTGAATGCCCTACCCAAAAAACCGTTATTGATTTTTAACCGCGGCTTTGAAGTCATGAATCAATTGACCTTCAAGCCTTACGCTTTAGCCGCCGAGTCAATGTACAACAGTTATGATCCAGTAACGGATAGTTATCAGTTTGTACCCCAATCTGACCGCGAATGGCTTAACGGCAAACTCAATGAAGTGAAACAAGCCGGAGTCGAGGCTATTGTCATCGACTATCTTCCAGCCAGTGACCGCGCAGCCCAAAAACGTGCAGCACAACGCCTTCTCGACGAAGGTTATACCCCTTACATCAGTGATGGATTACTCTATGAATTCGGTGTAAGTACGATAGAACCGATAGCAAAACGCGTACTCGGTTTTTACGACGGCCAATTTGGCCGCATGGTGACATCACAGTGTCACCGAATGATGGCTATGCCCATTGAATATTATGGTTATGTCCCTGAGTGCCTTGATATTCGCACTACAAATTTCAACAAGCTTGATATCAGCCGATATGCAGGCGTCTTTTTTTGGTTAGAAGAGGTTAGTTATCAGCAAGTCCCAGGTCTGCAAACCTGGCTTGATAGCCTAATTGGCAAGCGGCCTATTTTATTTCTCAATGCACTGCCTACCAATCAATCGCTGTTGACGAAACTCGGTATTGCCAACAAGGGGGAAATCTCAGGCAATATCACGCAACAGCAAGGCCAAAACTGGACAAGGCAGTATTACCCTGCCTCATTTAGCCAATTTGAACAACACACTATGTGGCAACCCACACAAATTGGCGTCAGTAGTGAAATTTCTTTCGGTAATGAGAATGGTCAATCAACCACTTCTTTGTTCAAGGCCCCTTGGGGAGGCGCAGCTTTATCTCCCTTCCCTGTTATGAGCCTCGCTAACGGTAGTGAAACATGGATCATTGATCCCTTCCGGTTGATCAATGAAATCTTTCCTTTACCTCCTATTCCAGCAGCTGATGCTACAACAGAGTCTGGGTTACGTATTTTGACTAGTCACGTCGATGGTGATGGGTTCCCTTCTAAAGCATGGTTCCCGGGAAAGCCCTATACTGCCGAAGTGCTTAATGACTATGTTTTCAAAAAATACGATATCCCACAAACGATCTCTGTAATTGAAGGTGAAGTCGGCAAACGCGGTCTATATCCGGAACAAAGTAACAAAATGGAGGCCATTGCACGCGACATTTTCAGGTTACCGAATGTCGAGATTGCCTCCCATACCTTTAGCCACCCTTTTTTCTGGGATTTTTCCACCAATATCCAAAACAAACAGTACGGCGATAACCTTCCGATCCCTAATTACACAGTGGATTACTACAACGAGATTTTAGGGTCGATAAACTATATCAACAAAGAGTTAGCGCCTAAAGGTAAAAAGGCTGAGCTAATTTTATGGTCTGGCCGAGCAGATCCAACTGAAGAGATCCTAGCTATTGCTGAACAAGCCAATGTGCTTAATGTAAACGGTGGAAATACCTACGTAGTTCGTGGCAACAATAACTTTACTCAAGTTTCTCCCTCCATCGTCTGGTACCCAAGTGCGGTACAGGTTTATGCGCCGGTCCTGAATGAAAATCTCTATACCAATCTATGGACTGAGCATCATGATGGCTACAGTCGCGCAGTTGAGACATTTGAGATATTAGGCTCTCCCCGCCGCTTAAAAAGTATAAGCATCTACTACCATATGTATTCAGGAGCCTATCCAGCCTCACTTAATGGCCTGAAGAAAGTCTATGACTGGGCCTTAAGCCAAGATGCAACGCCACTTTACTTGAGTGAGTATGCCAAAAGAGCCAGTGCACTCTACGAAACAGGCGTTGCACGAACACTTGATGGGCAATGGCAGATCACCAGCACAGGTATTGCGAGTGTTCGTTTGCCTGAATCATTGGGCTACCCAAATGGAGATCAATTTGCCGGTTGGAATACAGGCCCAGATGGCAAATTTATGATCCTTAAGCAACCCAAAACCCGTTTTAGTACAACAAATACGCAAGACAATGACCTACAACTCAAAAGCACTAACGGCAAATTGGTAACGTGGGATGTCACAAACAATACTATTGACTGGTCTGTATTGTCTCACACGCCGCTAAAGATAGTCGTGAGGGGGGCTAAAAGTTGTCAAAGCCTTAGTGGGGTTAAATTAACGACTAAAAACCGTGGAAAAGGAAATATCGAGCTATCAAGTTCACAAAAAGGCTTACTAAAAGGCACTCTGAAGTGCCAAATGCTTTAGGGAAAAAGGAAAAATCTATAAGCGATGGCAAAAGATAACAAGAAGAAGCCGAGAATAAGACTGATCAACAAGTTCACTCTTGTTGTGCTAACTGCAACCTCATTATGGGCGTTGTGGTTAGTTGCGCCATCTAAGTCCATGCTTATCCAGCTTATCGCCCGTTCGTCTTCTCCTGAAGTATCTCTGGCATTTCTAGAACAACTCTATAATGAAGACCCTAAAAACCGCGCCATAATCAAACAAATTGTTGATAATTATGCCGCCACAGGTCAACTGACAGATGCCACCATTCTGCTTGAAAATATCCTCACAACAACAGAAGGCAAAGATGACTGGGGGGCGATTGGCCGTTACCTTAGCCTACTACTAGAGCAAACTTATCAAGACAACCCTGAGCTGAAACAACAAGCTAATGATGATCTGTTAGCGCTGTTAGAAAAAATTGACTACGTACCTGAGGCAGAGTTGGCAAGAAAATTTGCTGATACAGCTATTTCCCTGTCGATGCCAGGCAAAGGGTTCAGTTATCTCTACCCCCACCAGCAAAGTGGTGAGACTTCATACGACGAGTTGGTTTCACTTGCTTTACAAAGCGAGGACTATGACAACTCGCTAAAAGTAAGGCTTGATGCCTTCCGTGAGTTTGAAGATCTTACTCATGCGCAAAAGTTATTCGACCTTATGCTGATTAGTGGCCAGTCGCAACTCAGCCGTGATTTCCTTATCAGCTACAAAGGCGAACTCTATAACAACCCAGATTTTCTTAAGGCTGGAATTGAACACTCCAAACAAATCGGTAATCTTGATGTCGTCTTATCGCTTTCGCGCCAGTTGCTGACTATCACACCAACGCCTGAGCTATATGAACAAACTGCGCAAGCCGCAATCGCATTGGGTGAACTAGAACAAGCAGAAGAACTATTGTTAACAGCGATCCAGTTATCACCCAGCCCTTACAATTATGTCTTGCTTCATCAGATATATCGCTGGCAAGGGAAAATTTCTAAAGCTCAATCTGTTAGTTTAAAACTGGTTACATTGAGCCCAAGTGCAAACAATATTCGCTTAGGTATTGATGAGTCTCGGGCGCTAGGTGATATCCTCAGCGAAGGGCGTTTGTTTAAACAACTCGCTTCTCATAATCTCATCCACCCTAAAGAATATAGCGCTTGGCTGAACGCTGTTGAAAAAGGTGAAGGAACCTCCTCCGCTTACAAAAGCTTGCTGTCCTTGCTTGCTAAGCGACCTTATGACGCAGATTTACTCAGCCACACTACCCGCTTGTACAGTTATCGAAGTGACCATCAATCAGTTATCCGCTATGGCAATCAGCTTCAACAAAGACGCTCTCTCACCTTTTCTGAAGCGGAGAGAATAGCTAACGCCCATATCATGTTGAACCAACCTAAGCTGGCATTAAATACGCTGGTCAACCCAACTGACTGGCAACAAGCTGATGATGATTATCTTGAAGCTGTCTCCTCACTTGCATGGGAGACCAACAACCGTACTATCTCTATTGCCTCACAAACAGAAATAGCTGCGCGAAACAGCACAAACATTGATACGTACCGTTTTATCAATGTTATGTCACCATTGGATGACGATAAAATCGATCAACTACTTTCTCTCTATGACAAAAACCAAAGCCCAGAGTTGCTCCTTGCTGCGCTAAGGCACGCTGTTGATAGAAAAGATAAGACTCTACTGACCGAACTTATTCAACTTGCTAAGCAAAACCCTAATCTCAATCAGAATGTGGAGTTTCTCACCTATCAAGCAGTCTTGGCAGAATGGCAGGATGATCCACAACAAGCTAAACAACTGTATTTGGCAGTTTTACAGCTAGACCCTGTCAATGTATCAGCTGTCGGTAATTTGATATGGTTTGCTCTCAACGAAGGGGATACAGATACCCTTGAGCGTATTTATCTGCAATATAAGCCCGCTTTGAGTAGTGAACGTGATCTCTGGTTAGCCTTTGCCAGTGCGAGCCAACAACTTGGGTTAAACCACGATGCTGATGCATGGTATCGGCAAATACTGCTCAAGGACTCCTCTTTGGAGCCTTCTGTATTACTGAACTATGCGCTGTTGCTTGAACAACAGGGTAATGGTGAAAAGTCTTACCAATTACGCCGTTACTTACTAGAACAGAAAACTGCTGAACTGCTGTCTTTACCTGATGGCGATATAAGCTACCGCTCTCTTGTGAAGATGTTTATCGGTGAACGCGTTGCATCACAACTTATAGAAGAAAACGCCTTATCTAACCCAACTGACTCCAACGTTGGTGAGTTATTCGGTAACTATCTGGCCTATAGCCATGGCGAGAAAATTCTCTTCTGGCAACAACGAACAGCATTGGGCAAATATAAAATCCCTGAATGGCAGCAACTTTCACTAGCACTGCAGAAAAAGGATCGCGTTGCGGTTGAAGAGATATTGTCACGCTCAGTAAACTTGCCTAAAGCCGATGAAAACGTCGCCTTGCAGTTTATCGGTAAACACCAAGAGGCCTGGCAACAAGGCCAAGCCAATGTTGGCAAGATGGCAGATAAAACTGCTGAAAACCAATTACGTCGAATACATGTGCTGCAGCATCCTTCGAAGACTCACAGTATTCGGGCACAACATACCCAAATCACACACTGGGATGTCGACCGTTCGAGCTTAGATTATTACTCACCACATTATCATGGCAACTGGCGCCTGGGCATTGACCACCAACGTGCGGGTTCACCGGATCAATTAGCCAATACCGACATTGATAATGAGTTCCGTTTGCGCGGTCGGTATCAGCACCAAATGAGCGAAAGTTACTGGGCCTTGGGTGTTGACCTTGCTGATGGCATCGGTGATCAACGACTCGGCTTAAATGGTGAGTACCAATTCGCTGTCGATGATTATTTGCGCCTTGGGTTCCGGTTTGGCCTCAATAGCCACATCGAAGCCAGTCAATTGCTAAATATTGCAGGCCAAGACAACCTGCTTGGCTTTAACCTTGCGTACCAACCAACGGCCAGGGAGTCTATCGCCTTCCAATTTAACCTACACGACCTATCAACGCGTTTTGATGATGATATTGGCCAAGGATGGGACTTAAACTTACGTGTTGCAGAGCAGTTTTTCTTTGCCGACCCGGCATGGCAGGTATATGCCGATGTCACCATGCAGAACGTGAATCTCAGTGATGATCCATTAACCGGTATCAATCGCTGGCACAATGAAAGTACACCACTCACTAGCGGTGATTTTATCGAAGACAAATACCAGCGTATTGGACTCGGCCAACGCGTTTGGCATGGCGAGCCTGGTCAACCCGGAGCAACAGTACCTTCCCCTAGATATTGGTTCGACAGTTCACTGGGTTACAATTTCTCAAGCTCTCAGGTTGATGTCACGTTAAGTGCAGGCTTAGGCTGGCGTATATTCGGCAATGATGAACTTTACTTAACCACTGACTGGCAAAGCCAAGACAGAAATGGCGATGAGTCGTTAAAAATATCACTAGGCTATTACTACGGCTTCTAGCCATATCGAATTTAACAAGGATGATCATGATGAAAAAGATACTAACCCTTGCCAGCCTCTTAACATTGAGTGCTTGTAGCAGTTACCAAGTAACAGACAGCAATCAGTTTCCGGCTGATAGCAGCTGGGCCATAATGCCCATGTCCAATCACTCAAGTACCCCACTAGCGGCTGAGAAAGCAGAGCAAATTTTAAGTAGCCAACTCTTTGCGAAAAGCATTGTGGCAGTAAAATATCCTCCTTCGGCTGTCAGTGACTTGCAAAGTATCCTCGATGATTCAGCCAAGCAAAAACAGGCGCAGGCCTGGCTTGCCACACAACCTGTTGACTATGTGATCACAGGCTCAGTTGAGGAATGGCACTATAAAAGTGGACTTGATGGTGAGCCTGCGGTTGGCATTACGCTAGAAGTGAAATCAGCTAAGAGTGGCAAAACATACTGGCAAGCATCAGGTAGCCGTGGAGGATGGGGACGCGAAAGTGTCAGTGGTACAGGTCACATTGTGATCGAAGAATTACTCAGCGGTCTAAATGTTGCATCAAAAGATAACTAGTCTTTAACTGGTTATTTTGATTACAAATAATGGTTGTTTTTTATGGATAAGAAAACCAACAACAAAGCTATTCTCGGTTTTTCAAGAAGCAGCTATGTGTGGATAGAAACCCTCGTCATAGCGCTTCTCTCCATTTACGTATGGGTAGAGTCAGATTCGTTAGCCCAAACGTCCACCGAGCAAAACTTTTTCTGGCCGCTCTTTGGCCCACTACTCATTGCCTTGCGTTACGGCTTTGCGAAGGGGCTTATTTGTGCCTTGTTCACCACAGCTGGACTTGCAACCATTATGAATGCGTCGGGTATGTTGGATTATTACCCACTATCGCTAGCTATCGGTACAATCATGGTCGCGATGATCGCCGGTGAGTTTCATGATTACTGGCATAACATTAATCAGAAACACATCCTTGATCATCAGTACATGGCCCAAAAGCTTGATAGCTTCACTCAGAATTACCACTTACTCAAAGTATCCCATGACCAGTTGGAGCAACGTACTGCCGGACAAACCGTCAGTTTACGTTCCAGTATCAGTGCGTTACATAAAATAGCAGCCAAACACGCTGAACATCGATTGGAGTACCTAGGCCAGCCCTACCTTCACCTCATGGCTGACATCGGAGGGCTTGAAGTCGCTGGAATTTATAAAGTCACCGATGACAAAATTGATACAAAAGCGGCTGCCACAGTTGGCGATCACCATCGATTAATCGAAAACGATGCCATGTTACAAGATATGTTAGCCACCAAAAAGCTACTCTCTCCTGCCAAACTGGAAGCGAACCAGGTGCACCAGTCTCGTTATCAGATTTGTATCCCTCTACTGGATACAAAAGGTACACTTCAAGCCGCGATCATTGCTGAAAATGCAAAATTCTTCATGCTTACCCCTGCCAACGTAGCGCTACTTTCACTTGTCGCCAACTACGCTGCAGATCTGCTCAGTGATGAAATCATTACGCCTATTTTGCAGCCACACCAAAATGATTTATTTATGAATTACCTCAAGCGTGCCAGTTACAACAAACGTCACTATGGTGCGGACAGTTCGGTTGTAGTCTGTTTTGACAGTGCCGGCAAACACCATCAAGAGCTCGATAACACAATTAGTTATCGCCGGGGGGCCGATGTATATTGGTCATGCCGAACGAAGAAAGGCAATGCTGCTCTTGCTGTGTTACTCCCCCTCACTACTGCTTATGAGGCACAGCAATACATTGTTAGGTTACGAGAATTACTTAAGGATCAACTCGGCGAGGATATTAACGACATCGATATTATTGGCCCGCTTTCAATGTCAACGGATAGACCCGAAATTAGAAAGTTAATGAATGAGCTTGGAGCATACGATGAAGACATGGTTATTTCTTCAGACCATAGCCTTTGAGAGCTCTGGCCTATACATCATCATTACACAACCAATGACATCAGCAATGTGGCTAGCGTTTGTGACCACCCATGCATTGGCCTGCTTGAGTTTCGCTGGACTATGTTGGTTAGTTTTACCGAAAAAATACAAAACGCCAGTGACTGGCTCGTTTACTTTTTTGTTTATCTTCAATTTACTATTACCCGTCGCAGGGATGATTGGCACCAGTTTCTCTTTACTCATTGCCCTCTACTTGCCAAGACAAAAGTCCAATATCACATGGCAAGAATGTGAGAAAAGCGATCTACCCCAAAGTCCGGGGGAAATTCTTGGCACCCAATTTGGTTCTGGGGCTCTGCGAGAAATATTGCTACATAACCAAGACCCTGAACGACGACAATTAGCCGTCAATGCTATCAGGCACTTGCCTCGTCAACATGCCGTACCCCTGCTACAACTGGCATTGAAAGATTTAACTGACGATGTTCGGTTACTTGCATATGCGTCTTTGGAAAATATCGAAACTCAAATCAATGAGTCAATTTCGCTGTCAAAAAAGCAATTTGAGTATAAACCTTCAGCGGCAAAGGCCTTTGATATTGCCCAGCAATACTGGGAGCTTTGCTATCTAGGCATTGCTGAGGGTATTTTACGGAGCCACTATTTAGAGCAAGCAGAAAACTACCTCAATCAATCAATCAGTATCAAAATAACCGCATCAGCCAATTTACTCCTCGGGAGAGTCATGCTGCAACAAAAACGCCCAACTGATGCCCTTCCAGCTCTCAAAGCTGCGCTAGATGGTGGGTTGCTTTTAAAACAGGTGGCACCTTACTTAGCAGAGGCTGCCTACATCGCCGGCGATTATGAAACAGCAAAACAATACATTAGCTATTTCCCCGAGCAGAAAGGAAATAAACTTAGCCAGATTAAGGAGTACTGGGGATGACATGGCTCAAGCGGAGAACCAAGGCTGATAATGATGAAGTCGATATTTGCCTTCTACTAGAGGGCACGTACCCATATGTGCGAGGAGGTGTATCAAGTTGGGTACACCAGATTATCTGTGGATTGCCTGAATACCGCTTCCATTTGATTTTCCTAGGTGGACACCCTGACTTTTATGACCAGCCCGCATATGAGTTCCCTGATAACGTTGTTGGCTTTGAGGTGCATTATTTATTATCCAACAAAGGCCATGTAAAACCTTCAGCCCGCTCAGGGAAAAGTAAGCTATTTAATGTCTGGAACCGTTTTCTCGCCTATTTTGAAAAGAAGGGAGAACCTATTCCCGGAGATCTACTATCTGAAGTTTCAGAGTTTCTCGATACCAATGGCAAACTGACACTCCCTGACTTCCTTTATAGTCGAGCATCATGGGAAGTGCTGACAGAAAGATATTTGGAATATGCACCAAGGCAATCCTTTGTCGATTATTTTTGGACATACCGAAATATATACCAACCGCTTTTTGTCTTATCGAAAGTGTCGCAAAACCTGCCTAAGGCCAAATTGTTTCACAGTGTTTCTACTGGCTATGCGGGTTTTTTAGGAGCAATGAGCCGAGAGAAAACCCAAACTCCATTTATACTGACCGAGCATGGTATTTATACCAAAGAGCGAAAAATCGATTTGTCGCAGGCCA
This sequence comes from Photobacterium rosenbergii, assembly GCF_003026455.1. Lineage (GTDB taxonomy): Bacteria > Pseudomonadota > Gammaproteobacteria > Enterobacterales > Vibrionaceae > Photobacterium > Photobacterium rosenbergii. Next base: position 571,895 of record NZ_PYMB01000001.1, on the reverse strand, counting down.
CATGGATAAAAGACAATCACAGCGTCATAGACATTTCTATGCATAAAGGAGTAGATACCACTCGTAAAACCTGGATTCAGTTTTTCGAACAGTTAGGCTTATCCGCCTACCATCAAGCCGACCATATCGTGGCACTGTTTGAAGGCAACAGACAACGACAACATCTCGATGGAGCGCCAACGGATAAAACTCGCGTGATTGTAAATGGCATTAATACCCAGCGTTTTGAAGATGCATATCAACGGCGCCCTGATAGCCCTCCTATGGTTGTCGGTTTAGTGGGTCGCGTGGTACCCATTAAAGATATCAAAACCTTTATCCGTACTATACGTGGCGCAATAGAAACCCTTCCCACACTCGAAGGTTGGATCATCGGGCCAACTGAAGAAGATAAAGATTATGTCAGAGAGTGTGAATTATTGATTGAAAGCTTAGGGCTCAAAGATAACGTCAAAATGCTTGGCAGCAAGAATGTCGCTGAGATTATGCCTGAGCTCGGTGTCATGATGCTAACTTCCATCAGTGAAGCGCAACCATTAGTGTTACTTGAAGCCATGGCCGCAGGAATACCCTGCATTGCCACTGAAGTTGGAGCATGTCGAGAAATTATCGATGGCGCAGTCGGGGAAGATGCGGAAATAGGCTCTGCGGGCGAAATTATTCCCATCGCTAGCCCGGCAGAAGGTGCACAAGCCATTATTAAGGTACTCAGCGATAAAGACAAATGGCTAGAAGCTGGTGATAACGGCCGCATCAGGGTCAAACGTTATTATGACGAACCTATGATGTATGGGGCTTACCGTAGTTTATACAAGGAGGCAATCAGTGGCCGGCATCGGATTTGAATTAAGGAAAATTCTAAAGAAAAACTCGCTGCTATCTATGCTTGAAGCCTATGGGTTAGCAGGCTTGATAAGCTCAGGGCCCTGGGTGCTCTCAATTCTCGCCTTGCTGACAATCGGTATCATCAGTGTGGGGGTCGTATTCCCAACCTATGTCATCGTCCAGTTTCTGGTCATAGTCACCTATATGATGGCAGGGTCGCTTATCATCAGTGGACTATTCCAACTACTGCTGACCCGCTTTATCTCTGACTTGCTATTTGCCGAACAAGATCATCGAATCGTCCCTAACTTACTTGGCTCTATGTTGGTCACAAGCATAATCGCAGGTCTTCTCGGAGGTACTATCCTTGCTATCTGCAATACCATCACGCCAGCAGAGAAAATCACAATATTCACTTCTTTTATTTTGCTGTCTAATCAATGGTTAATCATCATCTTCCTTAGTGGTATGAAAGAATACTACCGGATCTTTTTCACCATGATGTTCTGCTATGGCCTGATGGTCATTATGAGCATCTTTTTACCGCCTTTCGGTTTGCTTGGATTATTATTGATTTTCTGTTTCTGTCAGGCCATTTTAACTTTTGCTTTTCTGTACCACGTTATCCGAGATTTTCCTGCTAACCAACTCGTGTCTTTTGAGTTTTTAAACTTCAAGAAAACCTTCATCTCCCTAATTTTATGTGGTTTTCTTTATAACCTTGGGGTTTGGCTCGATAAGTTTGTTTTCTGGTTTCGTGATGAAACCTCACATCAGGTCATTGATGTTTTCAGGGCATCTTATATTTATGATTTACCCATTTTTATCGCATACTTGGCCATTGTACCGGGTATGGCCGTGTTCATGCTGAGAATGGAAACAGACTTTGCTGATGCCTGCCTCAAGTTCTATGAGGCCGTCCGTGAGGGCGCAACACTGGATTCTATTTATCTACTGAAAGATAAAATGGTACTTGCTTGCCAACAAAGTATCTATGAGATATTTAAAGTTCAGGGCCTAACATTGGGGCTTTTGATCTTATGGGCAGAAGATATTCTCAATTTTTTGAGCATTGACCTTGCCTACTTACATTTGCTCTATGTCGATTTGGTTGGCGTCAGCCTACAAGTATTGGTCATGGCTATCCTTAACGTTATGTATTATCTCGACAAGCGCTACTCAGCCCTTTTCTTAACGTTATTGATGGCTGCCGGAAACCTTGTTTTGGCCTATATCAGTATCGACTTAGGCCCAACATTTTACGGCTACGGTTTTGCCGTCACTATGTTGGTTACTACCATCATTGGTCTTATCATGCTTGATAGTCAATTTGAAGATCTTGAATACCAAACATTCATGTTGCAGCGCTCATAACCTCAATCACCCTCACCATTTATTCAATGGTGAGGGTTTTTCGGCTCAAAAACCTACAAGATTTTAGTTACTTTTCATCTTTGGTCTTCACAGATGCCATCACATCGGTAAATTTCTCGACTAAATCGATCGGCATAGGGAACACAATGGTCGTTGTTCTATCGTTGGAAATCTCTGTGAGGGTCTGCATATAACGTAACTGTACGGCATTTGGCGACTGATTTAGCACTTCTGCCGCTTCTCGCAACTTAGCTGAAGCTTCAAGCTCACCTGTAGCATGAATCACTTTGGCCCGACGTGAACGCTCAGCCTCTGCTTGACGGGCAAGTGCGCGAACCATACTGTCATCCAAATCGACATGCTTGATCTCTACGTTGGCGACTTTGATCCCCCAATTGTCAGTATGCTGATCCAAGATCCCTTGTAGATCTCGGTTCAATTCCTCACGGGCTGATAACAATTCATCCAGTTCATGTTGACCTAGTACCGAACGCAACGTTGTTTGAGATAACTGACTGGTGGCTTCAAGGTAGTTTTCTACATTGTTGATTGCCATTTTCGGGTCAACAACCCGGAAGTAAACCACCGCGTTAACTTTGACCGAGACGTTATCTCGAGTGATCAAATCTTGAGTTGGCACATCCAATACAATCGTCCGCAAATCAACACGCACCATTTGCTGGATTATTGGGATAATGATGATCAGGCCAGGCCCTTTTACTTGGTAAAATCGACCGAGTAGAAAGACAACCGCACGCTCGTACTCTCGTAGCACTTTGAACATGCTGACAATAAGCACGAATACCAGAACTATTATCGTTGCTAATGAGTATGTGATCATATGATTGATCCTTATAAAAAGGTTATTCCAAGCACATTTGATTTATTTCGTTCGCTGGTTAACTTCCAAACAGAGGCCATTAATCTCCACTACCGTGACCTTGTCACCCTTACTCAGAGGAACGTCACAGTTGGCTTGCCAAATTTCCCCTTCCACTAGCACTCGTCCACTACCAGGAAAACCACTTACTACAACGGCTTCTTGTCCTAACAAGGCTTCCATACCCGTCGTCACCGGTTTCCGCCGCGCTTTGAGTAACAAGCTAAGAATGACAAAAGTAAATACGGCCGAAACGACGGTCAGGCCCACGATTAGCGGTATGGCAATTTGATAACCCGGTATTTCAGTATCCATCAACATCACCGAGCCTAGTGCGAATGCGACTATCCCACCTAAACCAAGTATTCCGAAGCTTGGGCTGAATGCCTCTGCAACCATCAACGCTATCCCGAGCAGCAACAGTCCCAGACCCGCATAGCTCACAGGTAACATCTGTAGGGAGTACATAGCCAATAATAGGCATATACCCCCCAATACACCGGGCAGGCCAACACCTGGGTTGTAGAACTCCAATAGCAGGCCATAAATGCCAATTAGCATCAGAATATAGGCCACATTAGGGTTGGTTATCACAGACAACAACTTAAACCGCCAATCTTGCTCCCTCTCGATATAAGCGACGTCTGAAAGCTCTATTTTTGCTTCGAGTCCATTGATAACTACAGTTCGCCCATTGGACTGGCTGATAAGACCATCTAAGTCAGAAGCGAGAAAATCAATCACGTTAAGCTCTAGGGCTTTTTCTGCATCAATACTTGCAGCCTCGGTAACGGCAGTTTCTGCCCACTCTTCATTTCGACCATGAAGCTTAGCCAGACCACGTATATACGCACGCGCATCATTGATGACTTTTTTCTCCATCGCCGTTTTAGCCGTTACTTTATTGTCGTCGGAATCATCACTAGCCGAATCATCGCTTTCATCACTGGCGTCTTTAGGCTCTTGCTCTTTTCTAGGAGCAAAGGGGTTCTGGCCACCAGAATCATCATCACTTCCCCCTGGAGCCGATATAGATACTGGTGTTGCAGCCCCTAAATTAGTCCCTGGCGCCATCGCTGCAACATGGCTGGCGAGAAGAATATATGTACCGGCGCTAGCGGCTCTTGCTCCTGCAGGACCGACCCAGGTTGCAACAGGTAATGGTGATGTCGTTATTGCACGTATAATGTCACGCATGGAGGTATCCAATCCTCCGGGAGTATCGACTTTGAGTACGATAAAGCTTGCTTGTTCCTTGTGCGCTTGTTCGATTTCTCGTGACACATAGTCACTGGTTGCTGGCCCTATCCCGCCGGATATTTCAATCACCCAAACATTTTGTGCCAGTACAGGCTGACTGAAAAACCAGATGCTGAGTGCAGCTAAAACAGCCAACACTTTCATACACCCTCCTTGCCATGACTGACCAAACTTAAGGATTCTTATAGTTCCAGCCAACCATTGCTGTCCATTAAGGTATTAACCAATTTGTTAATAAGCATAGTTCATTGACTTCATTGACTAACCAACTTTGCTGAAGTGATAGCTAAAAATGGAAAGCATTATTGACAGTAGACAAAAACTCTCAGGCAGCTTGCTAGTTGTCTTGAATGACAGGCTTGTGAAAATTTCATGATGTTTATACTTAACTGAAGAACAATGACAATGTCCTCAGCCAAGTGAGATCACCCTATGCGAGCAGTGCGTCACTCTATGTTGTGTATATGGCTATTTTTAAGTTCTCTCATATCATTTTCACTCCCCTCTATTGCAGCCAGCAATTCCACGGTTAACGTGGGCACATATCACTGTCCCCCCTTTGTTATCGAGAGTGAATCCCAGCCTCCAGAAGGGTTGAGTATTTATCTTTGGCAGCAGATTGCGCTCGAGCTCGGCGTTGACTACAACTACAGCCACCATGAGCTGGGTGAACTACTAGAGCAAGTCAGTGACAATACACTTAACATAGGCGTGTCTTGTATTTCTATTACACCTGAACGTGAAAAAGTGCTCGATTTCTCCCACTCTTTTTATGAGACCCATCTCGCCATCGCGGTCAAACAGCAGGGCTACCTGTCTTCAATTAAAAATATTTTCACCAATACCAAACTATGGTTTGTGCTAGGGATTGCGTTCATTGCCGCAGGCTTTGTCGGTGGTATTTATTACCTTCTAGAACACAGAGTAAATGACAAACTATATTCTATGCGTTCAAAATTCGCCCAGATGGTTGAAGGGTTTATTCTGGGGCTTCTTTTTATAACAAAAGGCCCTTTCAATTATTATGAATTTAAGACCCTAACAGGGAGAGTGCTGACAGTCCTATTGGCTGTATTCACAACGTTTTTTATTGCAAGTATTACTGCCATTCTTGCCAGTACATTTACCTTAGGCTTGATCAGTAGCGATATCAAAGGCCCTAATGATCTGGCTAATCTATCGGTGGGTGCGAAAGCTAAGTCTACTTCCTCTCTATTCTTAACTAGCCATAGCATTGTTCACCGTAGTTATGAATCAACTAATGACTTACTAGAGGCGTTGAATAATAACGAAGTCGAGGCAATCGTTGCTGATGATGCTGTTTTAAAATACCTCATCAAAAAAGCGAAAGAAGAAGGAAGATATAAAGGCCTATCGGTATTACCGTATCAATTTGAAAAACAAAATTACGGTCTGGTCATCGAGAATAACAGCCCTCACAGGGAAAAATTAAACCGAGCACTACTAAAGATCCGTAATAGCCCAGAATGGCGCCAGACCCTCAACAAATACTTTGCCGACAAATAAAAAAAGGGCGCTCATATGAGCGCCAAAAGCCAAGACAACTAAGAGAGTGTAGTTAATTCTGTCTACAGTGGATTATTTCCACTTAAAAAGCCGGCCAAATTTCGATGGGTGATATGACCAACAGTGATCAAATATCGTCATCAGTTCTGGGTTGCCATATTTTGACAAATTAACTGCGTGAAAACGGTTTTTACTTTCTTTAAGCTTCGCAATGCGCTTCATCATTTCATCAGGCTGTGATGGCGCAATAAAATCAGACAACACGATCAAGTCTGCATTTTTATACTTCTCGCTCAGCATCAGTTGTATAGACTGATCAAGCACCGGGCCTAAATCTGTTCCGCCATGGAATGAATAAGAGAGAAAGTTTAACACCTCACTCAAACCATCTTGCTTAGTGAGTTCATAGGTAATTTGCTGGGTCGAGAACATAATGACATAGCAATCCCTGTCTTCAGCAAGGGCAATTTGCATCAAACCGTAAGCTAACGCCTTTGCGCATTGCTCTGGAAAGCCATTCATCGATCCTGATGCATCGATACATACAATAAACGGCCCTTTCTCCTGTTCAACTTGCTTTGTTTGGCGTTTATAGGCTTTTACCCGGCGCAATTTACGCTGTGCGCCTTGTACCTTGTAGTTAAGCAGGCGCTTATCGACTAAGTGCTTATAAAAGACAACTTCCAATTCGGGATAAGCTAAAAACATGGCTTCATTGGGCAGCAGTTTCGATAAGTCGTCACTTTCGTGGATACCCACTATATCATCCGTAACGTTATCGCTTTGTTCCTCGACCATTTTCAGGTCTTCAGACCTTACCCGCTCCTTGTTAGGATCATCGACTTCATTTGCCATCCGGCCAAGCTTTTCAGCAATTTCTTTCAAGCCACTATTTTTTTTCAAGAAATGCGCCATGCTTTTCAGCGTGCTGACGTCAGTTTTAGTCAGCTTAGCCTTAGCCATATCCCACAGGCGCCCTGCCTTGGTTGGATCGCCAGATCCGGTGACCTCTTCCATGTGCTGCATCGTTTCAATACGCTGGTATAAATCAGCAAGCAACTTTTCTTTGTGCTGCTCAAGCTCAATTTGTTGAGCTTCTGTCAGTGCCAACGTCAGATACTTATGCCATTGGCTACAAAAGTAACTTTGAAACATCGGGTTGTGCTTTTGGTGCTCCCGCTCAAGCAGGGTTTTAGCTTTGAAGTAAAAGGCTGAATGACCTTCTAATTGCTTCACCACCTCATCAATGTGATTCAAAAAATCCTCTGATTCCCACTGGCAAGCCTGTTGGTAAAGCTCTATTTCCTGATGAAAGCGCTCTTCAACGCTAACATTGGTCATTCGTTTTTGAACTTGCCCTCGCCATTTCATTATCTGCTTTTTCATCGCAGACTTAATCCCAGGGTTAGATTCTGCCGCAACAATGATCTGTTGCTGCAACATTAATTCTTGTACAGCATTGTCGATGATGCCGGACTCAGATAGCATCAACGCCAAATTTATACCTTCAGAAACCGGCATAAACTACTCTCCCGCTAAGCAAAATACTCAGTCAGATGACTGATACGGAATACATTTTTATCAACCGTTATTTTCAGGTCATGCACTGAATCCGTTGCTTGCGATAAACTCTGCTCAATCCGCTCGGGTAATTGAGGGTCGATAAAGTTATGTGGTAGTGCGCCATGGAAGCTACTGCGGGACACTTTTAGGTTATGCTCAGCATCTAGCACTTTCACTGATGCTCTTTCCGCCATTGCTACCCAATGGGCTTGTTGCTCCTGAGTAATACCATTTTCACCTGCAATACCCACCAATACAGCTCGATTAGCAATATCTTTGATAACCAAACGTTGCTGGGCATCCACTTCAAACTGAAGTCGGCATAGGTGGGCATTCTTATTTACAAATCCATAAATATCACATTGACCGGTTTTGATCTTTTTCTCAAAATCATCACCGTCTACATAAACCCAGCGGCTATCACCATTTTCCTGCTCAGAGACCGATGGGTTTTGTTGTAACATAACAAGCTTAATCATGCGTGAGTTGTGATTGACGGTATAACGTCTCGCGCCACTCAAATCACATTTGAACCATTCTTTACGCATCATTGATTCGCGGCTTAAATTGACCGCTAATTCACTCGCGACTTCTGCATTCACTTCATCGATGATTGTTTGCGCGTCAGTAGCACTGATCTGCGCAGATTCCTGATTGAATGCTTTTTCAATAGCAAAATCGCTCACAATATCTCGGATCACATTGCGTGACTCTGGGCTGTGCCACATACAGTCTTGTAACAGCAACAAATCAAGAGGATTAATCGCATCACGGCCATTGTAGAATGCACTCGCTTTCAGAAGCCTGACCGATTTTTTCCAACGGCGGTCAGAGATATAGAGTTCACTTTCATGCTCATCAATATGCTCTACACCTTCAGCACGTTGCTCTATCATGGTTTTAAGTTGATAGATTTTCTCGAAAATATCTTCAGATAGTTTGATATCTTCAATGTGAGTCTGCCAATCATCGTATTCTTCATCAGTGATCGCCAAGCCGGGCTCAAGCTCTTGGATACTAGGTCCTTCGCCCATCAGCATGGCTTTAAAATTTTGTTTTTCCTGAATACGGTTAACAAACACCCTTACCAACATCCTGTCGTACAAGGCTTCTAAACCGCTATCTTCTTCAGGCAATTCATTGGATGCCGTCACTAGCAGTCGCATTGGCACAGGCAGCACATCTTGACCGTTTTTGAAGGTACGTTCATTGACCACGGTAAGTAAGGTATTAAGAATTGCCGGCCCCGCTTTCCAAATCTCATCAAGGAAAACAACTTGTGCGGTTGGCAGGTAGCCATCAACTAAACGGACATACTTACCGTTGTCTTTTAATTCCTGAATAGAAAGTGGCCCAAATACCTCTTCAGGAGTAGAGAAACGCGTCATTAAATAATCAAAAAACTGGCTATTATCGAAAGCTTGAATTAAACGTTTAGCAATCAAACTTTTCGCAATACCTGGAGGGCCAAGCAGAAACACACTCTCACCAGCAAGCGCCGCAAGAAGACATAACTTAATTGTTTCTTCTCGCTCATATACGCCATTAGATAACGCTTTAATTAATTTCTGAATCCTTTCAGAAACTAGCGCTTTATTTGGCTGCGCTCTTCTCGCCATTGTCAGCATATTTCCGACCTCTTAAGTTGTCATATCCCTGTACTTTCGTACTTATTATGAGGATAGACACAAACCATCAAATGTTACAATATTGTAAACTGAAATATTTTGTTACAGTCTTTATATATCAAAGAGTTTAACCCGCAACCAGAGCTCAATCTTTGTTTTCATAAATGGGACAGGCTTAACATAATGAGGCGCAGTTATGAGGCAAAAACATGACAAAGCGCATAGAAATGCAATTAGTATGTATTTTAACCAGTTTTATCTACAAATTTGATCGCTATTACACAGCAGCATGAGTATTTATTTTTTCAGCAGCCAAATTGAAATTGGTTAATTTTCCATCAAGTAGAGTTCCCCTACTATTAGAAATAAAACTGGTGCAATGACTACGGAAAGTTGAAACGTTCATCAAGAAAAACATGAGAAACGAGAGACTTACGCATAATAATGTCTTTTAGTCAGGCTATTAACATGCATATTTTTCACATTAGTGTCATAAAGCCGTAATAAGATGAGCGCCAACCTTTTCTGGTGTTGTTTGGAGAATAAAATGCTTACCAGAACCACTCTTTGCGCCCTACTTGCCAGTCTTGCTGTCTCGGTTCATGCGAACGAGACTGTTACAGTTACCGGTTCAACGTCTGCTAGTCATATCGTTGAGGTGCTAGCAGAAACCTATTCCAGTGAAAACAAAGATACCCATATCGAAGTTCAAGGTATTGGTTCATCAGCAGGTATCACTGCTGTGAAACAAAATGTCGCAGACCTAGGTATGAGCTCTCGTTACTTGAAAGCTGAGGAAATTAACCCAGACATTATCACTGTGACGATTGCCCATGACGGTATTGCGCTTGTCGTCCACAAAGATAACCCGGTAGCTAACCTGACTAAAGAGCAAGTTGAAAAAATCTACCACGGCGATATTACCAACTGGAAGGAAGTCGGTGGCCCTGACTTGAAAATCGCAGTGGTTAGCCGTGAGAATGCTTCAGGATCGCGCTTTTCCTTTGAAGACTTCATGGGACTTACTCAGCAAATCAAAGGCCAAACCGTTTCAGACATCAACCCTCAGGTACTCGTAGTTAACACTAATGGTACGGTAAAGAGTTTGGTATCACGCAATAAACATGCTCTAGGTTATGTCTCACTGGGCTCAGTTGATGATTCTATCAAAGCACTCGATTTTGAAGGCGTATCACCAACTCTAGAAAATCTGGAGTCAGGAAAATATCAGATTTCTCGACCTTTCTTGATGCTTTATAAAGAGAAGAAAATCAAAGATAGTGCGAAAGCCTTTGTTGATTATGTCACCTCGACGTCTGGTCAAGGTTTGATTGAACAACGTGGTTACGTATCAGTGCTGAATTAATTTTTCAGCGCGCCAGAGCTTATAATAAAGCTCTAAGATCGGGCACAGCTCATTTGAACTGTGCCCTTTGTTTTATTGGACTACAGGGTATTTAAAGGTAGAGCCCCACTCTGTCCACGAGCCATCATATACCGTCAATTGCTTTCTTCCTGCTAGTTCAGCCGCTAACGCTAAAATACAAGCGGTTACCCCAGAGCCACAGCTAAAAATTAACTGCTGATCAGCATCACTAACTGCATCGAAGCGTTGCTGTAATTGTTCTTTAGGTAGAAAACACCCGTCTTTAAGTAACTGACCAAATGGCAAACTCTTGGCACTTGGCATATGACCGCTTCGTACACCCTGCCGCGGCTCTGGCTGAGTGCCATAAAATCGAGCTGCCGCTCGTGCATCAAGCACCTGAACATCCGATTTGTTGAGCACTTGCACCAGTGCATCGCCTTCAATAACCCATTGCGGTTGGTAATCTGACTTGAATTTTCCTTGCTCATACGGCTTCGGCTCGCCACTTTCTATTGTGTTGCCTGCAAGTTCCCAGGCTGGCAAACCGCCATCTAGAACAGCAACTTGCTCGTGCCCCATAGCTCGGAACATCCACCACACTCTTGGCGCAGAAAAGATACCTTGGCTATCGTACACTACAACCGTCGAGTCCGTTGAGATGCCTAGTGCTTCCACTTCTCGAGCAAAATGTTCAGCCTCAGGTAGCATGTGAGGAAAAGAAGCCTCTGGATGAGCAACTTTTTTGTCGAAATCAAAATAACGTGCGCTAGGTATTCGCTTTTGATGCCACTCATTTTCTCCATTTCTCTCTGAGCCAGGTAGGAACCAAGTCGCATCAAGAACAACCAACTGTGGATTCGACAGGTTTTGTACTAACCATGGGACAGAAACAAGTGGCGATGAAATTTTGAGCACTGACATTATTAATCCTTAACTAGTTACTTATTCACAAAGATTTACGCTTCTTGTTTAAAATCACTAGCGATAAATCTCTTCCTTTCGATATTATGAGTTTATTATTGGGTGAGCGTATATAAAGCGCCTACTGATAAACGACGTTTTATACAACAACTAAATAACAACGTTGTTCGCATCCACTTTGTAGAGTCATCCTGCTGTTGTACCAAAGGATTATCAATGAAACAAATTACTCCTGTTTTTTTCGCTTGCCTTTCTGCACTCGCTCCCAATGCATGGGCATACAACTCAGGCAGCTTTTCCTTTTCCATGGACAATGATGGAATTGTTGGTACCGACCAAAATTACACTAATGGTGTTTTCCTCGAATACAATTCTCCCTACATGTCGGATCTAACAGAATCAGCCCCAACACCTATTCGACAGCTTAGTCGTTACTTACCGCTTGAAGAAGGAGTAAAGCAAGGCTGGAGCTTCACTCTGGGTCAACAAATGTGGACACCAGAAGATATTGAATCAGTTGAACCACCTGAAAATGAACGTCCATATGCTGGCTTGTTATTTTTAGAAACCAGTGCTTATCAATACACCCCTACTTTTGTCGATAAGTTTAGCCTGATGCTGGGTGTTGTTGGGCCCAATTCATTTGCCGAACAAGGGCAAAAATTCATTCATGACATTGTTGGTTCCGATGAACCAATGGGCTGGGATTACCAAATTGAAAATTCGCTAGTTTTTAACTTGGGCTATCAAGGCCATCGTCTACTTACCCGTAAGCAGGCTTATTGGCTTGATGATTATGATTTAAGTGGTGTTGGCAGAATAAACGTAGGTAATTATCAAAGTGAATTAGCAGTGGGTGGTGTAGCCCGTTGGGGTAAAGATTTGGCAGGCAACTTTGGTACTACCGGCTTTTCTCCAGGTAATTTCGTTGATATCGGCGTGCTATCCTCCAGTTCATCAGGGTACTTTCTGTTCACAGGCATTGAAGGCCGATACCGTTTCAATGATATAACCATCGAAGGTGACCGCCCGAGTGAAGTCCCTGATACCAAAGTTGAGCATTGGCAAGCAACAGCTGTCATTGGTGGGATCTATTATCAACCTAAATGGGGTGTTAGCCTAAGCTTTGCAACGAATACTGCAGAATTTAAAGAAGCCAAGCATCGTTCAAACTCCAACGGTTCATTAGAGCTATTCTGGCGACTCTAAACACACTCTCACTTTAACCTTTTGGGTTACCCTGTCACCGGGTGAGCAAAAAGCACTGTTTTCACAGTGCTTTTTCATTTCAAATTACGCGACAGATTGAACTAAGGCAGAGATACCCTGCTCTTCAAATGTCTGCTTTTCAGCCATCGTTGTTATCTCTTCAGGGCTATAAACCGTCCCGTCGTAAACAACGACCATACTGATATCACCCGACTTCAAGAATGTGGTCTCACCAAATTCTGTGTAACGTGTCGCACCAATACTGATAACAGCCTTTGACGGATACTCTGCACCTTCAAGGAAACCAGCAATGTTTTCTGTCGGGCCAACATCTTGCTGGTTATTCATTCGGTCAACAATCCAATCCAGCAACTTTTCATGGAAATAGCTATAACCCACCACTGGACTATCTTCACCATAACGGGAAGTCGTCTCGCCACGTTTGTGGAAACTCGCGATACGGAAATTATCCAGTTTGCCACCCTCACTGAGGTTATCTACCGTGATCACTTGAGATGAAATCCCTTTGGTATTCGGCCCCCAGTTTTTCTTCTCACTGATCTTCTTCGCATTCGGTTTGCGGATTGAGCAGTCATTATAGGCAGCGAAGCCTTGTGGCTTGATCGCAACAACTTTGTTGTCCTGATATTCGATATCACAAATCAGTGCGACTTCAGGTTCAATTTGCAGATTATCAGCATCATTAGGAGGAATAATCGCATCAGAAGACAATGGATAGGTTGATAAAAAACCTGCTTTATCTGATGGGACATAAAACGGGAAAATGGCTTTAGGCTGTACCGCCTCTTTCACTTCAACCGCTAAAAAATCTTTATCTTCACCGGCTTGTTCTAGGTGACCAGCAAAGTTACCTGCTACCCCAAAACCAATAACGTGCTTGTAAGTCATAAACTGCAACTCTTTGTTATTACTCAATATCAGACAGCAGTATAACGTGCTACACCAACAATCACGAACAGTAGATGACAAGGGTTTGCATTAGATCAAAATTCTCCTTTTTTAGCCTTAATTAATTGACCAGAGACATGAATGCAATGACCAATATCACACGAAGCAATTTTTTGATTGGAATAATAAAAGAAAGTCATTAACATACCCTTTATAAAAACAATGTACATTAATGTACAGGAAGTATGTTGAGTAATAATTCACCACGAATCATCACTTGATGGTAAATCATTGACTACGCATAAAAAGAACAATAAAAGGATCTTATGAAGAATCAAATCACCCCAGTTGCGCTAGCTCTGGCAGTTGCATTCACAGCACCCACTTTTGCCGAAGAACCACAGATCAGCACCAAAATACTTAATGGTGAAGAAGCGAGTAAACTCTCTTCTGATCTATTAATTCCGTGGCAGGCAGCCTTGTTAAGTAAACCGGACATATTCGGTAAATCCAACTCTTCATGTGGAGCGGTTGTCATTAGTGAATATTGGGCTGTTACTGCAGCACATTGTATCTTAGATGAAAATGGCTTAGAGCATTATTGGCTTGGAGATTCATTAGTTGCAGGCACAACGGCAATTGATAACAGGAATTCTAATGCCGATAGCATCGATGAAATGTATAAGTTTGAAATTGAGAAATTCATCACTCATGAACATTACTCAACAGACTCTTCTTTTAAATTCAAAGCCGATAACGACATTGCATTAATTAAAGTCAAAGAGTCACTTTATAGTGTTGCTAAACCTATCAAGATCGCAACGCCGGACGAGCAAAGTGACGCAAAAACGCAATTCGACCAAACATGGAACCCAGCAGGTTATTCCAAGGCAAACCTAATTGCTTCTGGCTGGGGGTATACTGAGCCTGACTTTGAACAGCCAGATGAGTTACGAGTCGTAAAACTTGGTGGAATTCCTATGGAGCACTGTCAGGCAGATTTCTACGACTTTTCTGATGAGTCACACTTTGTTTGTGCCGACAGCAATAGCCCAGCCATCAAAAAAGACGTGTGTGGCGGTGACTCTGGCGGACCACTTATTTGGCAAGATCCTTTAAAAATCAATGAAAGCGATTTTGGTCTGCGAGTTATTGGCGTCACAAGTAATGGTCCAAGCTGCAAAGAAAAAGAAGCAGGTAACCCTAATGCCCAGTTAAACGGGCTTTATACCGAGCTTGCCTCATATTACGAATGGATTGAATCGAGAACAGGCTTAGACCTCGCTTCACAAACCACCCCAACCTTCATCGTTGACCCATTTGTAAAAGTAAGCGACCCACAAAATAAAACAGGCTCTAGCTCTGGCGGGTCAGGCGGTGGTAGCTTACCCGTGTCCGGGTTATTAGGTTTATTCGTGCTTGGTTTGTGTAGAAGAACCAAAAAATAGTTCTGACAATAACCAGTATTTTCATAAAATCAGAATTGCATAAGGCCCCACTTCCAGTAGTAGTGGGGCCTTATTTTATTTGGCATTATAACCACCCAATAGAATTTAAATTCAACAATACTTCATAATTTCACTTCAAGGCAGAACAAAACTTATCATGCAAAGCAATTTTTTGATTGGAGCCATCAGAGAAATCGATTAGTATCATCGCCATTAAAAACACTGTTTAATTATTTTGATAAATAACCGAAATATAAAACAGGTGGTTATATTTCTGATTCACCATAAGTAGAAAACAACGATTCTAGGATTTTATGAACAAAACATTAGCCCCAATTGCATTGTTACTGGCAAGTACAGCTAGCTTTTCTTCGCTTGCAGACACTGCGCAAGTGCAGACACGAGTTTTGAATGGTCAAGATGCCACGACCCTATCCGAAAACTTAATCGCTCCTTGGCAAGCTTCGATGCTTGCAGAATCTGATAGCAGTGATTATTCGGCAGCAATGTCAGCTTGTGGTGCTGTTATCATCAGTGAATTCTGGGCAGTAACAGCAGCTCACTGCGTAGTTAAACATGATCTTACTCCTGTTGCTTTTATTGGTAACACCTTGATTGCTGGTACCAATATAATAAAAAACACAACTCAGGACGCAAAGAATATTGACCCTAGATTCAAGTTCACCATTGTAGAAAAGATCTATCATAAGGGCTACGTAGGTGCTGAAGAGCCAATCTTTAAAGCAGACAATGATATCGCCTTGCTTAGGGTTAATCGTTCATTCCTAGAAAACGGATTAGCTAAACCGATTAAAATAGCGACTCCTGAAGAACAAACCGCCATTAACCAGGAATTCCAAAACACATGGAATACAGGTGCTTATTCAAAAGCTAACCTCATTGCCTCTGGTTGGGGTAGCTCAGAACCTGAATACAAGACACCTAACAACCTGAGGATTGTAAAGCTTGGTGGTATTCCTATTAGCCAGTGCAATACCGGTTATCAGTTCGATCCGCAACAATCCCATTTTGTTTGCGCTGATAGTAACAGCCCTGCGATAAAAAAAGACGTATGTGGTGGTGACTCAGGTGGGCCATTGGTATGGCAGAACCCTAATAATTTGAGTGACTCAGACTTAGGTCTTCGAGTGATTGGTGTCACCAGTAATGGACCAACCTGTAAATTAAAGCAAGAAGGCCTAGCTGGAGCACAACAAAACGGTTTATACACAGAGTTATCTAGCTATTACAAGTGGATAGAAGCTAATACTGATTTAAATTTAAGTGAAGTCCAAACTTCAACTTTCACTGTGGATCCATTTAAGGTAGTTAAAGAAGACAAACCTGACAGTAAAGGTAACGAAGGCACCAGCACCCAAAGCGGTTCTAACAAAGGCGGGTCAGGCGGCGGTAGCCTACCGCTATCTGGCCTAGTCAGCTTGGCTGCCCTTGCCTTGCTTCGCCGCAACTATAAATAATCAATGAAGTAATTAGAGCTTCATTGGCACATAAAAAAAGCTCCCATCTGGGAGCTTTTTCTTTACCTGATACTTAGCATTACGCTACAGCGTTACTCATCATCAAGCGGAATCAACTTAGTTGAACCACCATGGAATTTCTCACGGCGACGCTGTACCAGTGCGAAGAAGCCAGGGATTAAGAAGGTACCTGCCAACAACACACATAGCAGTCCACCGGTTAGGGAAATACCCAACGAGTTCTGGCTGATGTGACCTGCACCATTAGCAAAGATCAGAGGTAGAATACCGAGGATAAACGACCAAGACGTCATGTTTACCGCACGGAAACGAAGCTTACCACCACGTACTGCAGCTTGCTCGATATCCAACTCTTTCTCTTCACGCTCAATCTTAGCGAACTCAACAATCAGGATGGCGTTCTTAGCTGCAAGTGCAATCAAGAGAACCAAACCGATCTGCGCATACAAGTTCAACGGCGTGCCGGTCAATGCTAGCGCCAAGAATGAACCCAAGGTCGCCACCGGTACTACCAAGATGATTGCCAGAGGAATACTCCAACTCTCGTACTGGGCCACCATGAACAGGTAAATAAACACAAGTGCTAGTGCGAAAGCATAGATTGCTTGGTTACCCGCTTTAACTTCCTGGTAAGCCATACCGGTCCATTCGTACTGGTAGCCCTGAGGAAGAACTTCTGCTGCTACACGCTCCATGGCTGCGATTGCGTCACCACTTGAGTAACCCGGCGCTGGACTACCCTGAATAACCGCAGAACGGTACATGTTGTAACGCCATGCAACGTCTGGTTCAAATACCTGCTCAACCGTCGTAATGGTACTTAGCGGGATCATCTCACCAGATGCTGAACGTACGTGGAAGCGCTGCAAAGCATCTAGACCATCACGGTAGTCACTGTCAGCCTGAACGGTTACACGGAAGTTCTTACCGTATAGAGTAAAGTCATTCACATACATTGAGCCAAGGTTACCCTGTAGCGTCTGGAAGATTTCCGTTAGTGGAATACCCAGTTGCTTGGCTTTAACACGGTCAACATCAATGTAGTAGTGAGGTACGTTTGCACGGAATGTACTAAAGGTAAATTGGATCTCAGGTTGCTGGTTAGCCGCCTGAATCATTTCACCCATGACATTTGCAAGATCTGTTCGGCTTCGGCCCAAGGTATCTTCAAGCACAAACTCGAAACCATCAGCCGCACCCATACCCGGAACCGCTGGAGCACCCATTGCAAAGACAATCGCTTCAGGAAGCTCCATTGCCGCACGACCATTTACACGGTTCGAAATAGCAAAAGATGAGTGATCCCCTTCCATTGCATTTCGCTCATCCCACTCTTTCAACTTAATGAACAGGGAAGCACCGTTTGAGGCAGCGGCACCTGTCATGAATGCATAACCGTTTGCAACGGTAATACCTTCAATACCCGGTTCGTCGGCAAGGATCTCCTGAAGTTTTTCAGTTGTTTCTTCAGTACGAGATAGAGAAGCCGAGTCAGGTAGCTGAACGTTTACCAGCAAGATACCCTTATCTTCCGTCGGTACAAACGCCGTAGACGTTGTTTTCGACAGGAAGGTTACCGCACCTACAGCAAGTACGAAGAAGGTCACAAGCAAAGCAACTTTACGTACCATGAAGCCAGCAATAGCGCCGTACTTCATCGTTACCTTATCAAGACCACGGTTAAAGACTTCAAACCAACGAGCTGTGTTGTCACCACCTTGCTTCAGCACCAAAGAACAGAGTGCCGGAGAAAGTGTCAATGCGTTGATAGAAGAAATGATTACCGAGATACAAATCGTTAGTGCGAATTGGCGATACATGATGCCGGTGATGCCTGGCAGCATGGCTACAGGTACGAATACCGCTAGAAGTACCAATGTTGAGGTCACAATCGGACCTGTTACTTCCTTCATCGCAATAAGCGTAGCTTTCGCAGGCGTCAGGCTTGGGTCGCGTTTCATATTGGTATCGACCTGTTCGATAACCAGAATCGCATCATCCACCACGATGCCGATGGCCAGTATCAAACCGAACAAGGTAACGGTGTTAATGGTAAACCCAGCAGCCAGCATAATCGCGAAAGTACCAATAAGCGATACTGGAATCGCAACAACCGGGATCAAGGTCGAGCGTACGCTACCTAGGAACATGTAGGTTACAGCGATTACCAGCAAGATTGCCTGGATCAAGGTAACCACAACACCTTTGATAGATTCGGCAACGAAAAGGGTTGTATCGTAACTGGTCTCGTACTCCATGCCCTCAGGGAAGTCGACACTCAAACGCTCAAGTAAGTCCATGACCGCTTGGCCACTTTCCAGTGCGTTGGCATCAGACTGAAGGTTTAGTGCAACGATAGAAGCATCCTGGCCACGGAACATACCGTTACCGCTGTAGAACTTCTTACCTAGTTCAACACGCGCGACATCCTTAAGGTAAACCATAGAACCGTCGTTGTTAGCACGCAGAACCACGTTCTCGAATTCTTCAACAGTCTCTAGTCGACCTTTAGTTACCAGGTTGAACTGCACTTCCTGAGGATTGTTGTAAGGTGCGGCACCGACCTGACCAGCAGCTACCTGAACGTTCTGCTCAGCGAGTGCAGCATTAACATCAGACGTCGTTAGGTTAAGGTTGGCCATTTTCTCAGGGTTTAGCCAAACACGCATTGCGTATTCGCCACCACCGATAACATTAACCTCACTGATACCCGTAACACGCGCCAACTGATCTTTAACATTCAAGTTAATGTAGTTGATCAGGAACTGGTCATCATACCTACCATCAGGCGAGTAGAAGTTAAGTACCATCAACAAGTCAGGCGAACGTTTCTTAACCGTCACACCAACCATACGTACTTCAGCAGGCAGCTTGGACTCGATTTGAGAAACACGGTTCTGAACGTTAACCTGTGCCATATCGGGGTCTGTACCGATATCAAAAGTCACGTTCAAGTTATATGAACCATCGTTGGCACTCTTAGAAGACATGTAAATCATGTTTTCTACACCATTGACCGATGCTTCAATTGGGTCGGCTATCGCCTCTTCAACGGTTTCAGCACTTGCACCAGAGTAGAAGGCTGTTACACCAACGGATGGCGGACTGATTTTGGGATATTCAGCCACAGGCAGGTTAAGTACGGCTATCGCACCCGCCAGTGTTAGAATAATCGAAATGACCAGCGCGAACTTGGGACGCTGGATAAAAAAGCGACTCAGCATGATTACTCTTGCGCCCCTGTTTCTTCAACTCTTACTGTCACACCGTTACGGACACGCTGAAGACCTTTGGTCATTACAACGTCATCATCGTTGATACCTTCCGCGATGATGATACCGTGCTCGGTCTGAGGACCAAGAACAACATTGCGGCGCTCAGCCACATTACCTTCAGCTAGAACCATGACAAAATCGCCTTCTAGGTCACTCTGAACAGCACGGCGTGGGATCACGATACGTTTGACAGGCTCTTTCTCACGTAGGAATACTTGAACATGCTGACCTGGAAGCAGAGACTGCTCTGGGTTGGCAAAGCTAGCGCGCATTGCAATAGTACCGGTCTGAAGATCGATACGGTTACCAATAAAGTCAACCTTACCCAATTCGCTATATTCTTTGCCATTAGTTAGCGTCAATACAACTTCAACATCGCCCTGCCCTTCGCCTGCACCGTCTAAGCTGTCGATGCCAAGATTCAGACGTTCACGTTCACTCACGTTAAAAGAGGCTTGCATTGGGTCAAGGCTAACCAAAGTGGTCAATACACCTGAGCTTGGCGAAACAAGATCACCAATACTGGCCTTGCTATCACTGATACGGCCTGTAAATGGAGCGGTGATCTTAGTAAATGACAAATCAACTTCTGCAGACTTCAACTGCGCATTGGCTGATTTAACCTGCGCTTCAGCACTTAGCTTTTCTGCGGTTAGGCGGTCAAATTCAGATTGGCTAATACTGCCCCGAGGCAAAAGGTTCTGACCACGTTTCCAGTCTAGATTCGCGCGCTCCAATGTTGCTTCAGCTTGGGCAATAGCAGCCACAGCACTTGCTACACGAGCCTCATAGGCGGCAGGTTCAATTTCAAATAGCACTTGCCCTTTTTCAACTGTTTCACCCTCATTAAACGAACGTGATTTAAGGTAGCCTGAAACTTGAGCTGTGATGGCCACATCTTCTAAAGCTTCAGTCCTACCAACAAATTGCTTGCCCTGTTGGTAATCGATCACAGTAACAGGCTGAACTGCAACTAGCGGAACCATTCCCCCTGCTGGACCAGACGACTTATCGCCACAACCAACAAGCAGACTAGCGCTTATCAGTGTCGCTAACATAAGTTTTTTATTCATATTGCCGACCATCTTAAATTTATGTAAAAACTACGCTTAAAATTTGTTATATTCAGTTACTCAGGCTATCGCTAAATGGCTAATCATTCTAGTGAAATCAGAGTAAGTTGAGATTATTTAAGGTTTCAAAAAAAACTAACATTATAGTTCGCATAAACTAGCATTATGCCTTTAATCCAAGCTGAACAGTTATGTGTATTGAAACATTTTCACCAAGCAAGTGTTTCAAATTATTTCAAACCTTATAATTTTGTGTTTTCATAGTAGCTAGAAAAAGATATCACTACAAGTCAGTGACTTAGAGATAGCATATATACCTAGAAAGAATATCTAATATGGACTATTTCCCGATTTTCCTCTCTGTTAATCAGAGAAAAGTAACAGTTATAGGCGGAGGCGAAGTTGCTTGCCGAAAAGTAGACTTACTTCGTAAAGCTGACGCATCCATTACTGTTGTTTCACCCAAGCTTCACAACCATCTAGCCGCATTAGTAAACAATGGTCATATTGATTGGAAAAATAAGTCCTACGAAAAAGGTGATCTAGAAGGTGCATATCAAGTTTGGGCTACAACAGATATTCCTGCTCTGAATCATCAAGTCCATAAGGATGCAACAGACCTAGGCATCTGGATAAATGTAGTCGATGATAAAGAGTATTGTGACTTCATTACCCCTTCCATGATCGATAGAAGCCCAATTCAAGTTGCGGTATCGAGTGGAGGCGCCTCTCCCGTTCTTGTTCGTTACCTTCGAGAAAAACTAGAAACACAACTGCCGCACAACCTTTCACTTCTTGCAGGTTATGCTGGCGAGCAAAGAGAGCGTATAAAAGAGACCTATTCGACCGTTGACGAGCGACGTAAGTTCTGGGAACTGTTTTTCCGTCACCCAGCAGTAGAACAAGCCAAAACAAAGGAAGAGCTTGAGTGTGTCTTTGTAGAACTACTTCAGTCCAAACATGCCCCTCAGGCAGCTTTGTATTTGATAGAAACAGGCACAGACACTGAAATGCTGACATTGAAAGCATTACGCTTAATGCAGCAAGCCGAGTTTGTTCTCTACCCCGGTAAAGTGGGTTCGTTGGAAGGCGCTGATGATGCTTTTGTTGATTTGTGCCGACGAGATGCCGATCGAGAGCCGTATAGTGAAGAGTCATTAAAGACCCAAGTGCAACAATTACTTGATGAAGGACTGAGGGTGTGTGTTCTCGCCCCCAAGCCAGAGGCCGCAAACTCATTGCAACCACTTATCAAAGCGTTCAACGGTCTTTACGTCCCTAGCTTGTAATCTTGCGACATTCACATGCGAAAAAAGCCGCTGATGCGGCTTTTTTCAAAATTAGTCTGGCGTTTATTCTGCTGTCGCAAGGCTTCCCTCTGGTTTAGCCAACTTCTGCTGCAACCACAAACCTGATGCTTTCATTGTATAACCAAAGACAATACCCAGTACTAGCGAAGGCACGACCAACTGCCAATCTCCGGCAGCCGCAAATGTTGCACAAGAACCGATAAAGGTACCAGGGATAAAGCTCAGCCAAGCTTGTTTTGCCTGAACACACATAAAGAAAGCGACAACAGCAGTAATGACATAGCCGATGATCTCAATCCCAACGGAGGTTGAGAGATGGATAATGACCATAGCCCAAAACACACCACTCATAGTGGTCGCTAGACTCAGCAACAGTCCCTTAGGCCCATCTTTTGGAGATGCAAAATATGCCGTACAGCCTAGAAAACCTGCCCAACTAAGCAAACCAAGTGATACTGCAACCCATCCCCATATCCCTGAGAGAATTCCAGTTGTAATAGCAATAGCGACCAAGGTAGACATCATTCATTTCCTTAATTGGACTGTTAAGGAAACAGTTTAAGGAACAAATGAAAGCATTAAAGTGGCATCGATCACACTTTTAATGCAACAAAAACAAATTGCATTAAAAGCAAATACTTCCCACCACTAATTTTAATTAAAATTCAATAGTTTATTTAAATCACAATAAAACCTCAGCTTCCGATGAAATCCATTACAAAACTCAATGTTTCCTATGAGAAACAAAATAAACACTTCAGGTCACACTTTTTTGTGGGAAAAAGAAGGTTTGATTTCAGCTAATAGGGCCAGCTTTGCTAATAGTGAGCTAAATCTCTCTATAATTAAGCGTGTTTAGTATGGTAATCCCTGAATATAGGGCATAATTATCTGGTTGTAATTATTAGATAAATTCCGTAAGGAGAATTCATGGGCCCTCTGATGCTTGATGTAGCTGGCTATGAGCTAGATGCAGAAGATCGCGAGATCATCCAACACCCTACCGTCGGTGGTATTATTTTTTTCGCTCGTAACTATCATGATCGTGAACAACTTCGCGCATTGACAAAAGATATCCGAAATACAGCAAAGCGCCCTCTCCTTATTGCTGTCGATCAAGAAGGTGGCCGTGTTCAACGCTTCCGTGAAGAGTTTACATTACTTCCACCAGCTAAAGCCTTTGCTCAAAGTAATGAAGGTAAATCTTTAGCTTATGATGGTGGCTGGCTAATGGCGGCGGAACTATTAGCTATGGATATCGACCTCAGCCTCGCTCCAGTATTAGACCTTGGCTTTGACTGCAAAGCGATTGGAGATAGAGCATTTTCAGATGATCCTCAGCAGGTTATCCAATACGCTTCTGAGTTTATCAAAGGCATGAAACTGGCCGGTATGGCTGCTACGGGTAAACACTTCCCTGGCCATGGCGGTGTTATCGCAGACTCCCATCATGAAACGCCTGTCGATTCACGCGATAACATCAAACAACATGATATGACGGTATTCCAGTCACTGATCGACGCTAAACTTCTTGATGCCATGATGCCAGCGCATGTTATTTTTGATCATTATGATGGTTCCCCGGCAAGTGGTTCGAATTACTGGCTTAAACAAGTGCTTCGTGAAGATATGGGATTCAAAGGTGTCGTCTTTTCCGATGACTTGAATATGAAAGGTGCGGATGTTCTCGGCAGCTATAGCGAAAGGGCTCTAGCAGCCCAGCAGGCTGGGTGCGATATGGTCATGCTCTGTAACAACCGTGAAGGTGCCGTTGAAGCGTTGGATGGCTTACCTCAAACACAAGTTCCTTTACTTGAATCACTCTGTAAAAAACCAACAGGTGAGTACCGGGACTTGATTAAGACATCAAAATGGCAAGAAACAGAGAAGCGTATCACTCGCTTGCGTAATGAATGGTTAGATAAGCAAGCTTAACCGCTTGTTTATTAGATACAAAAATCGCCCTATATATTCAAACCTCTCTAAGGTGCAGAATAATATATGGGCGATTTTGTATTTCTACGCTATTTCAAAAAATAGCGAGCCATACTGGTAACATCTGAAAACCAGCAGATTACTCTATAAAAAATAGGAATTACAAAGAGTCTCGAGAGTAATCAACTTCCTTGGTACATTTCTTCTTTTCTCTGCAAATAATGTAGAAACCACCAATGATGAAAGCAATAACCAGTAATGTTTCCATAATCACATAAACCTATGATTTATCAAAATGTATGAATACGTTTAGCATCTAAATGCGGCCTGTAAGTCTAAAGATTACCACTAAATCTAGAAGCAATTTTTAGACTGGGGACAAGATACCCCAACAGAGCAAAAAATGCACTAAAAAGTTTGCATATTATTCGTGCTAGTTGCATGTAAACCAAGAAATAACTTCACAATACCAGCCCGACTAATCCTTTAATAACAGAAACTTAAGCAAGTAATTTGTTCAATCAATGTACACTACACTTGCCAGGCTTCACTTTATTGATTAATTAATGAATATTTTGCGTTGAAAAGCCCCAAATAACCAGAGTATTTTTGGCTATAAATTTTCTACCTTCAGATTAGATATAGTTATAAGTATGAGGATAATTGGAAATATTAATTTATGGAGAAAAAAAAGGGCAATTAATGCCCTTTTCTAGATAGATATTCTGAATCTGGCTATTAGAGCCACCTCGCCTGCCCAGTAAAGCTGACGGATAACCAAGTATCCCCTAGCTCATCGGACAAAGCCTCCCAAAGAATAAGCCGGATCTGATCCTGACGTTTCGTCGTCCAGTAAGTGTCGTCCTTTACGAGGATATTGACTTCAAGATCGTACTGCCGCCCCGTCTTGGCAAAATGATGGGTATAGTCGTCAAAATGATATTGTTTGGACAGCTTGGCAATGACACGATCAACATTCTCCTGCACATCATCCTGAGGAGCCACCAGCAATACCTCTCTGAGGTTACGTCGTAATACCTTGATAGGTAGAACAATCGCTGCGAGGGATAAGGCAGAGACCAATATTGGGTCGACATAACGGTTCCACTGGGAATACCCGTAATGATCCAAAATCATCACCGCAATGAAACCGACAAGAATTGACGCACTTAAAATGCCATCGATAAGCCACTCTTGTGAATCTACCTTTACCAACTCAGATTGCTCTGCTTTAGCAATATAAGTTTCAGTAAAATAGATGGAGAAACAACAGATTGTCGAGAGCACTGCATATAAGATTGCATGCTCCAGCACAACCTCATGGCCGCCGTTGACAATGGTTTGCACACCACTAAAAAAGGCAAACACACATGTGAGTAAGATGAGCAAGCCATTGACGACGTTGATTAACGGTTCAATGTGCGCATATCCGAACTGGAAGTATTGATCGTCTGGTTTGGATACAAGGTAAGCTGTGTACAAACTTAACCCTGTCATTCCCATACTGAGTAAGGAGAACATGCCGTCTAGCAAAATGGCGTTGGATCCGACATATAACCCATAGCCAATACCTAGCGAGGACAGAACAACAGTGCCTGCTAGGGATAATTTCAGCGCTAAACGCTCCTTACTAATTTTACGGCTAGTAGCCATAATTTCCTCCTTTTTCATTTACCTGATAAGTTGAATTATTTAAGCGGTATTCAGATGAAAAACCACTTGTTTCATTTGCCTTGTTTCATTTACATAGATAGCTGGATGAACCGCTTCCTACACTATACCTTTAGCACAGTTACGCTTTTGTGATCAAATTGATAGTGAATCTGTTAACCACTTCATTAGCTCATTTTTACGTAAAGCCGTGTTCAGGACCGCCTGCTGGCGCCCCTTTTTAAAAGAGATAGTCGTAGGGACACCACGCAATCGATATTTTATAGGTAACGCTTTGTTTTTATTTATATTTACAAAAACGACCCGAAGCTTACCTTGCTTCTCTTTCGCTATTTTTGTCACGATAGGTTTGAACGCTTTACATGGCGTACAGTTATCTCCCCAAAACACCGCAATGACGGGTACAGGCGAAATAATGATTTTGTCTAAAGACTTAGCGTCCGCTTCTACCGGTTGCCCGTCTAAAACAGGCTTAGAACAGTGCTCACATTTAACGGTATTAGATAGCGATTGAGTAACCATCGATGTGGATTTTTTACAGTGGGGGCACTGGATAGAAAAGGAAGCCATTTCATTTTGCTCTAGGGTAGAAATGGCGGATATTAGCAGAGATTATTTGCGGTGGCACTCAAAATCAAAGTGTGAGTTGTGTCACTATCATTAGGCGCTTTAATGCAGACGCAAAGGCAGTGACCACTAATGAAACTCAAGGGTTTTGTTGGAGCTCCAACCGCTCTATATCACTAAAAAAGTTGATTATCTTTGCCCTGCTTACACTATATTCAAAGCCGGTTCCATCACAAAATTCGCTATTTGTCTGCAATGATGGCGTCTTAATTTGGATAAATTCACAAGTGGCATGCTGCTCACAGGCAAGATTGCGCTCAGTTTGGAGTTGGTCCCAATACGTCACAAAGTGCTTTAAGGCAAAATCAAGCTGCTCATAGTTTTCATCACTCAATGTTGCACGCAAGCCACCTAGTTCTTCTTGCCTATCAGTCATGAAGGTTTTGAATGCGTCATTGAGTGCACTTTCTTCGTTCTCATAGCACTCATCTTGAATGTACTGAGTTTTCTGCTGAGCTATTTCACTCACATTTGCCTGTGATGAACATGCAGACATCACTATCACCGCAGCCAAACTGCTATACCATTTCATACTGTAATCCCCGCAAGAAACAGCTCAACAATTCAATACATCACAATACTGTGTTTTGAGATGTACTCTTTATAACAGTCTTAAGTATGTGCGATGGCCTGAGTCTTGCGCGGTTAACTCATCAAGGTCTTAACACTAAAACACCAGTCTCGAAATCTCCTTACTGACAAATCAATCAAGTGTACCGATAAGTTTACTCCCCCAACAAAAACGACCCTCAGCGAATGTTAACAATTTGATTACACTTAGTACTATTGAACGTCGCCCACCACACTAATGAAATTATTCACTGTTCAAAAGGCACGTTCTTATATTTGCTGTCCGCCTCATTTGAGGCAGCACCAGAAGGAGCTAACGATGAATGTTCTGGCTATGCCGATGCATCGTTTCATCGATCATCGCGGTAAGTTGGTTAATCCGCTCCCTGAATGGGCTGATCTTACAACCCTGAAAGGCTTCTATTGTGACATGGTATTAACTCGCACTTATGATAATAAAGCTGTTGCTCTACAACGTACGGGCAAACTGGGGACATACCCTTCTCACCTCGGGTCCGAAGCAATTGGCATTGCTGTAGGACGTGCGCTAAAAAAATCTGATGTCTTTATCCCTTACTACCGAGATCTACCGGCCTTGTGGGCACGCGGTATTGGAATGGAAAAAAACCTCCAATACTGGGGCGGTGATGAACGCGGTAGTGATTTTTCTCCTGACGATGCCCACTGTCGAGACCTGCCATTCTGCGTTCCTATTGCGACACAATGTACTCATGCGGTAGGTGTGGCTGCTGCCTTAAAAATTCAAGGTAACCACCAAGTCGCTCTGGTTACATGTGGTGATGGTGCGACATCCAAGGGGGACTTCCTCGAGTCACTGAACTGTGCTGGGGCATGGAACATTCCATTGGTATTCGTCATTAATAACAACCAATGGGCAATCTCTGTCCCCCGATCAATCCAATGCGGCGCAGAGTTACTTTCCGACAAAGCTAAAGGTGCCGGAATCGAGGGTATTACGGTCGATGGCAACGATATCGTCGCCATGTTCGATATCGTGGCAAAATCATTGGATCACGCCAGAAAAGGCAAAGGCGCAACCTTGATAGAAGCCGTTAGCTATCGTCTTAGCGATCATACAACGGCAGACGATGCTACGCGTTACCGCAGTGAAGATGAACTCAAACAAGCATGGGAATACGAACCCATAATACGTTTGAAAACATTCCTTATCGAACAAGGGGCTTGGTCTGAACAAGATGATCTCAACTGGTTGGCCCATTGCAAAGATGTTATAGAAAAAGTTGTTGAGAAGTACCTCGACATGACACCGCAGGCCCCTGAGTCTGCTTTTGATTTCTTATATGAAGAACTCAGTGAAGATTTACTGAGCCAACGCGATGCCATCATCAACAAGGCAATGCGCATGCAAGGGGGTAACCATGGCTGAAATCACCCTCCTCGATGCCGTAAATATGGCACTGCACTATGAAATGGCTCACGACGATCGTGTTGTTGTCTTGGGTGAAGATGTTGGCGACAACGGCGGTGTATTTAGGGCAACCGTTGGTTTGAAGGAGAAATATGGCTGTAAGCGTGTGATTGACTCACCACTCGCTGAAGCCCTGATTGGGGGTGTCACCGTTGGTATGGCAACTCAGGGATTACGCCCTGTTGCAGAGTTTCAATTCCAAGGCTTTGTTTTCCCGGCTATGGAGCACCTTGTCTGCCATGCTGCAAGGATCAGGAACCGTACCCGTGGTCGCTTGACTTGCCCAGCCGTTTTCCGCGCACCATTTGGCGGTGGTATCCACGCACCGGAACACCACTCAGAAAGTGTTGAAGCACTTTTTGCCCATGTACCAGGTCTTACTGTGGTAATCCCTTCTTCGCCGCAACGTGCTTATGGTTTGTTATTGGCTGCGATAAGAAGCAATGACCCCATCATGTTTTTTGAGCCCAAGCGAATTTATCGTACGGTGAAATCCAACGTTGTTGATAATGGCGAGGCCTTGCCGCTCAATACTTGCTTCACATTACGAAAAGGCCGAGATCTCACTTTGGTCACTTGGGGGGCGAGTGTCGTTGAGTCACTACAAGCCGCTCAAACACTGTCTGATATGGGTATCGAAGCTGAAGTCATTGATTTGGCAACTATCAAGCCGATTGATATGGCAACAATTATTAAATCTCTAGAAAAAACAGGACGGCTTCTGGTGGTTCATGAAGCCTGCAAGACTTGCGGTGTAGGCGCAGAGATCATTACAAGAGTATCTGAACAGGCCATGTGCTTATTAAAAGCACCACCTAAGCGCGTTACCGGTACCGATACCATCATGCCTTATTACCGTAACGAAGATTATTTTATGATTCAGGAAGATGACATTGTTGATGCAGCGAAATCGCTGGTGGAGGGGTGGAAATGAAATCATTTAACTTACCCGACTTAGGCGAAGGGTTAGCTGAATCCGAAATTGTGCAATGGCATATCAATATCGGGGATTATGTCGAAGTAGATCAGGTCGTGCTCACAGTCGAAACAGCCAAAGCGACGGTTGAGGTCCCTGCCCCATATAGCGGCACCATTGTTAATCGCTATGGGGAGGCCGGCGATGTCATCGGCATTGGTAGTTTGCTTTTGGAGATTGAAGAATCCACCGCCCCTGTTGCAAAGACAAATGTCGCTGCTACGACAGAATCACAGACAAAAGAAGCACAACAGCAAAAATCTGATGCTGCCACCGTCGTGGGTACCGTGGCACAAGAAAGCCACGATATCAACGTTGATGAGTTTTGGGTAGGTAATACCCATCAAGAGAGTACAGAACACCCACTTAGCGCAATGCCCTCTGCAAGGCTGCTTGCCCAAAAGCTAGGCGTTGACCTCAATGCTATTAAAGGTAGCGGTCCTGATGGCGTCATCCTTGATAGCGATGTTTATAATGCCTGTGACAAGCAGCTACCCGGTACGGAAGTTCTCAAAGGGGCTCGCCGTACTATGGTCGGTGCAATGGCGGAGTCTCACCACAATATAGCCGCCGTCACCATCACAGAAGAAGCAAGCCTCGCGCAGTGGCTACCAGAGCAAGATATTACCTGTCGGTTAGTCCAAGCAATTGTTGATGCTTGCCAAAAAGAGCCGGCCCTTAATGCATGGTTTGATGCAGAGACCATGACCCGTTGTTTACATCACACTGTCAATATCGGTATCGCAGTCGATAGTAAGCATGGCCTCTATGTACCGGTTCTGCGTCATGCTGATGAATTTAGCAGCAAAGGTATAAGGCAATGGGTGGATAAAACCGTAGCAGGTATTCGCGAGCGGAAAATTGGCCGTGAGCAACTTCAACACGCCACCATTACCCTATCTAATTTTGGTGCGATTGCAGGCATATATGCCACACCTGTCGTTACTCCACCTCAAGTTGCCATTATCGGGGC
Source organism: Photobacterium rosenbergii (assembly GCF_003026455.1). GTDB lineage: Bacteria > Pseudomonadota > Gammaproteobacteria > Enterobacterales > Vibrionaceae > Photobacterium > Photobacterium rosenbergii. Next base: position 541,623 of record NZ_PYMB01000001.1, on the reverse strand, counting down.
AGGTAGAATTATTGAAAAGTTAGTTCTCGACAACGGTAATGTTAAAGCCGTCAAAGTCCTCCCCCTTTCTATGACCTTTGACCACCGAGCATGTACGGGGGGTGAAGCGGCGAGGTTTGTAAAAGCGTTGGTAAACCACCTTCAACAGCCCTCTGTTTAACCGCGTTTAACTTTCTATAGGTAAAAAAATGCCAGTCAAAGACTGGCATTTTTATCGATCAAGAATGTTTATCTCGAATTAATCTTCAGCCGATGGACTAGCAGGCTTTTTCTTTTTAGGGATAAAGACGTTATCACCCACTGCCATGTTGTCGTAGAAGCGTTTGTCCATTTTCTTCTTAGCCTGTGGCTTAGCCTGAGTCTTCTTAGCCACCGGTTTCGCAGATGTCGGTTTCTTCTTAGTAAATTTCTTCTTCGGCGCAGGCTTCAATCCTTTGAACTTACCCTCTAGACCTTCGATAGTCGAGAAACTGATAGACTGCTGCAAGAAAGCTTCAACGTTCTTAAAGCTCTTCCAGTCTTTAGGACCAACAAGAGAAATCGCATCACCTTTGTTACCGGCACGACCTGTACGACCGATACGGTGAACATATTCCTCAGCGTGTTTAGGCATATCGAAGTTGATCACGTGTGATACTTTTTCGATATCCAGACCACGAGAGGCTACATCGGTTGTCACCAAGATCTTATGACAATCACGTTCGAACTGGCTCATGATGGCATTACGTTGGGTCTGGTTCATATCACCACTCAACGCAACCGCCTTCAGCTTACGCTCATTCAACTCATTGGTTAGACGATCGGTATCTGCACGGGTCGCCGTAAAGATAATCACCTGGTTGTAGTTTTCGGTTTCTAGCACCTTATCCAGCAAAGCTTGTTTGTGGTCTAGGTGATCACAAAGGAAGAAGCGCTGAGTGATATCAGTGTGCTCTTCTGCCGAGTGACCAATTGAAATACGTTTTGGCGCATTAAGCATATCGCTTGCAATGCTCACTACATCGGTGTGGTCCAAGGTTGCAGAGAACATCATAGTCTGGCGACGACGGTGGTTAGCTGCTTCGTGAATACGGCGCAGCTGAGCTTCAAAACCAAGATCAAGCATACGGTCAGCTTCATCAAGGATAAGCATTTCCAGACCGTCCAGATAAGTACTGCGGTGCTCAAGATGGTCAGCCAAACGGCCCGGTGTTGCAATCACAAACATTGGATCTTTGCGCAGTGCTTTCACTTGGTCATTGAAGTTCTCACCGCCAACGATGAGCGCTCCGTCATATGGCGTACCTGCGTTCAGCGTTCGCAACTGAGCGAATACCTGCTTGGCCAATTCTCGGGTTGGAGTCAAGACCAAAACTCGAGGATCACGACGAGTAAATGGTTTGCTACGATACATACGCTGCATAGCTGGCAACAAGAATGCCAGTGTCTTACCAGAACCTGTCTTCGACGAGGCTAAGATGTCTTTGCCCAAGATACCGACAGGTATTGCTGCTTTTTGAATTTCAGTTGGTTTATCGAACGCCAAATGATGAAGTTTTTTAATCAGGCGCTGGTCTAATCCAAGATCGTTAAATTGCAAAGTGATGCTCCGGTAATTGCCCAACTATGAGCAAGAATAATACAGTTCAAGCCTGTGTGACAGTCATCACACAGCTCTAAATTTGGTTAGCTGGGCATTGTACCACATTTCAAATTGCTAGCACCAAATTGATAGAGATTTATCGTCATTTCATAAAGATAACCAAGCACGACAGCCTTACCTCAGACCTTAAGCGACCAAATAGTCGAACTTGTCGCAAAATGACCTGTCACTCTAGGACCAGCACAGGTAAAAAGTACATGAGCGCAGTCATGGAGTTAATTGCGCCTTATTGTTTACCCATTTTGTCTAACCAAGAACTCTTCTATGGGTATTGGCCTAAAGCTGGTTACCCCCATGCGAGATACCTGCTTCTCGCATGGGGCTTTTTCACAATCGATATGACTTGTCGCAAAATGACCTGCATTCGGACTGACTTTTCATTTAGTTTGAACAACCATATATCCCAATCCAAACTTGTATCCCCTTCTCGACATGAAACCTATGAAGACTGAAACACCTTGGAAAAAATTCCGTTTGGAAAAAGTGCTTGAACCTGCCGAAAAAAAGAAACGAAGCCCAGGCAGAAAACAGCAGTCGTTTACACAACGTCGCCTAATGGCTGCCAAATCAAGATTTGGTGAATTGGCGCATAAGCACCGTTTTTTAATCATCGAAACAGGGAAGCCAGAGATTGAACTCAAATCGCCACCGAAAAGCCGAGGGATTGCTGAAATTACTTTATATTATGAAGATTGCGTAGCAAGACTCGAAACCTCGGTTGCAGCCCTTCAGCGATTTAAAGAAAGAGCGTCTTTGGATTCGAGTTATACAAACTAGTCATCGATTCAGTTTTCCGTATTTTTATTGTGCTAACCTTCAGGAAAGAAAAATACATGTAGGATATTGAATTAATGACACAAATTCGAAGCCATGCCATACCTATCACCACTTTCGTGATTGTCACCCTGATCATCATTTGGTCTGGCTTGGAACCTGTTTTCCCGGATGTCTGGCTGGCCGAAATCATTCCTGTCGTCTTGATCCTAGCCCCATTGCTGATCACCTATCGCTTTTTCCAATTTTCGAATACGGCTTATATCCTGATTGCCATTTGGATGTCACTGCACACCATCGGCGCCCATTACACCTTTGCCAATGTTCCTTTTGATTGGTTTAACGAACTGATTGGGTCACAGCGTAATAATTTTGACCGCGTTGCGCACTTCTCGATAGGGCTTTATGCATTTCCAATTGCTGAGTTCATGGTCCGCAAAGGTCATTGCAAACCACTGGTGGCGACTATTTTTGCCCTAGCTACAATCATGGCTATTGCCGCTGGCTACGAAATTATTGAATGGTGGTATGCAGCACTTGCTGGCGGAGATGCTGGTATAGAATTCCTTGGTAGCCAAGGAGATATCTGGGACGCACAAAAAGACATGCTTATGGACACCCTTGGCGCAATAACCAGTTTGATATTATTTTGGATAATTAAGCCCTACCAGAAATAAGGGCGATTTAACCCCCTGCATCAAGCCGGGGGTTAACCAAACAATTAGCGCATGAGTTTACTCAATGTTCACACGAGCCTTATATGCGATATATGCTGCGATATCTTCCCTACTCTTAATATCTTTTACATCTCTAATCTGTGTATCAGAAGCTAACCCATTCTCTATCAAGCTTTCAGCCTCTTTGTAGGCGTCAACAACGCTTTTCGCCACAACTTCCATAGGGTCAATAAAATACACGGTAGGGAAATTATCCTGCAATTGGCTCCTTACTAGCGGCAACTCAGTACAACCAAGAATAATGGTATCAACACCTTTAAGTTGTAAAGAACGGATAGCGTGGCTTAACAATTCTGCATTACTGTCAAAAACGCCTGACTTAATACCCGCTTTTTCTCTTATTTCTTGACCGCAATCCGTTCTTTGGCCAGTTTTTTTCCCGTAAATGGCACTGTGGACGTAGTTCTCTTGCTCTTCAGGTTCAAGTTTAAAAAAGTGGATACCATCAAGGTCTAAGTAGCTATCGTAAATGCCAGAATTGTAGGTGCCCGTAGTACAAAGTACCCCAACGACAGCATCAGGGTTTTTCTCTTTTATTGCCTCTGTCGTTGCTTTTAGCATATCAACCAAGTAAACACTGGTTTGTTTCTGGACAGCTTCTCGGAAATAATGCGCGGTATTACACGTCATGACGGCATAATTAACATTATTCTTTTCTAAGATCTTTGCTGACTTGACCATTTCAGGAACAGGATCCCTTCCGCCTTCATTTATGGCTTCGGAACGATCTGGAATATCAGGATTTTTTACGACTAACATGCCCATATGATCCTGATCTTTCAACGCTCCTTGGCGAATCTCTTCTTTTGCTACAATATCCTGAAATAGTGCATCCGCTTCAGGCCCCATATTGCCCATTACACCAAAAATAATTTCCTTCATCTTCATCCTCAATTTATTGCAAGTGTATTGTCTTGCCGTGAGAATATGATGAGTTCATTCATATGATGAATCGTATAAGATGGATGCCATCCTCATTTGCTAATAACATAAAAAAACTGCCATCATAGCGATGGCAGTTTAGAAGTTACACAATATGATTGGCTTTATAAGTCAGGATAACCTGTTGGGTTAGCTGACTGCCAACGCCAAGTATCTGCAGTCATATCTTCAATAGTACGTGTCGCTTCCCAGTGTAATTCAGCTTTCGCTTTAGCAGGGTCTGCCCAACACTCTGCAATATCACCTGGGCGACGTGGTGCAATTTTGTATGCAACGTCAACACCCGCAGCAGTAGAGAAGGCTTTAACCATCTGCAATACGCTGAAGCCATTACCTGTGCCTAGGTTGTAGATATGCAGGCCTGCTTCTTTACCTTTGTGGTTCAAAGCGGCTAAGTGGCCATCAGCCAAATCAAGTACGTGGATGTAGTCACGGACACCGGTACCGTCAACCGTAGGATAATCGTCACCAAAAACAGAAAGGAATTCGCGGCGACCAACAGCAACCTGCGAGATAAATGGCATCAGGTTGTTCGGAATACCTTGCGGGTCTTCACCCATTTCACCACTTTGGTGAGAGCCAACCGGGTTGAAGTAACGCAATAATGTGATACTCATTTCAGGGTGGGCTTTTTGAATGTCAGTCAAACACTCTTCAACCATCAACTTACTACGGCCATACGGGTTGGTCGCACTTGTCGGGAAGTCTTCTGTAATTGGCACAGTTGCCGGATCACCATAAACCGTTGCTGATGAGCTGAAGATCAAGCTGTTCACGCCAGCGGCACGCATTGCTTCAACGAGTACCAATGTTCCGTGAACATTGTTGTCGTAGTATTCCAGTGGTTTTTCTACCGACTCACCCACCGCTTTAAGGCCAGCGAAGTGAATAACCGATTCTACTTCACACTCTGCTAGCACTTTGTCTAGGAAAGCACGATCACGAATATCGCCTTGATAAAATGCTGGGGTAACACCCGTTAGCTTTTCAATTCGAGCCAGTACTGATTGCTTACTGTTGTATAGGTTATCGACAATAATTGGTGTCATACCTGCTTCAATCATCTGAACACAAGTGTGGCTGCCAATGTAACCCATACCACCGGTGACGAGAACTCGCATGCTTTTCTCCCTTTGAGTGAGGATTTACTCAAACAATCTTAGTTAAACTGGGCATAAAGTATCATAACCATATGGAAAATAAAGCAACGATCACATTACATGTTTAAATTGCGAGCAATAATCTGTCCAGTATTAACAAATATAAAACGGTGTATAATAACTTCGTTCAAATTTCTGGGAATGGAGAAGTTCTCGTGTATGCTCAAGTAAATCGCCAACTCATTAAGATTCTTACCCTATTTCTTGCTGTTGTAATACTCAATGGTTGTGAATTGGTGCAGTGGAAAGAAAAACATGACCACGACCAGCTTTATGCCCAAGATTACCAGGAGCATATCCTTAACCTAAAAGAAGGCGGCCAACTAAAGTACTGGATTGGCGGTTCAGGTGAGCCTTTACTGTTAATTCATGGTTTTGGCGGTAACGCTGTCGCAACGTGGAAAGAGGAGATGCTAGAGCTCAGCAAGCACTATCAAGTTATTGCCCCTGACCTTGCGTGGTTTGGTGAGTCTTACAGCATGGGCACCCCCAATCTCACAACGCAAACTGACACCATGTGGCAACTGCTTGATGCACTCGATATAGAAGGAGTGAATGTGGCAGGTATTTCTTATGGCGGCTTCATTACCTACAACATGATGATGCAAACCGACCGTGTCAAAAAAGGGGTGATTATTGCTAGCCCAGGCCCATTATTTAGCGATGAGGATCTCGAAGCACTCTGCCTGAGGGCCGGTGTAGATAAACCAGAGCAGCTATTCGTGCCAACCAATAGCGATGAAGTTAGACGACTGTTTGATAATGTTTTCTATGAGCCCAAAAACATGCCTGATTTCGTTGCCAATCAAATATACAGCAGTTATTTTTCTCCTTACAAAAACGAAAAAGAGCAACTAATACAATCTCTTGTTTACGACAGAGCACGTATTTCAGGAGCGAACACCAATGAGTTCCCACCAACAATGCTAATTTGGGGAGATAGCGATAAAATATTCCCGTTGAAAAACGGCATCGCTTTAAGTAAACACCTAAACTCTGCCATTGTTGTGCTACCTGAAACGGCTCATGGCGTCACTAACGAACAACCAGAAACCGTCAGTAAACTATTGAAAGTATTCATTAGTTAAATAGCAAAAGCTATGATTATCACAGATCAATTAATTACATTTTTTACGTAAGAAAATTAGACAAGGTTCTCACCTTCCATTAAGCTAATCCAGTCTTTGCGCATGGTTGCGTATTGACTGGATTTTCGCTTTACCAAGGGATGACCTTTGCCATGACTATGGTTTTCAAGAGCCACCAATTACAATCTGATAATCACGCCTATATCGAACTTAGCAAGGAAACGCTAAAAAGGCAGTTGTCTATCCTCTTTCCCGTCGCCGGTATCATTTTTCTAATCATTTCCTTTTCTTATTTCGTTGCGACAAATTCCCTATGGCTTACAAGCCAAGCCCTGTTAGGTGCCTTACTGTGTCATTTCCTTGCCACACTCAACAAACGCATTGAAAGCCCACGTTTATTGATTTGGGTGTTTATCATCTATACCACCACAAATTGCATTTATGGTTTTTATACTGATGGTCATAACCTCCTGAACAATACCATTGCGCTTACCATCCCTTTGTTGTGCTTCTTTACCCTAAGACACCAGTATGCTTGTTGGTATAGCTTACTTTTTGGCATGTACTACGTTGTAATGAGCGCTGATGAGTACATTCAAAAGCACCTACAAATTAATGAAGCACTACAAAATATCAGTGCATACGCCATGGTTCTTGTTATGGCTTACTTACTGGCTCAACACCGCAACGAAGCGATAAATAAGGTGAAAGTGACGGCGAAGAAAGACTTTCTCACTGGCTTGTTGAATCGTAAAGGCCTTGAGGAGCAATATCTTTTTCAAGCATATCGTTGTAACCGTTATCTAAAGGACCTTTCGCTGATCCTGGTTGATATTGATGGGCTTAAAGACATTAATGATAGGTATGGGTTGGATACCGGCGATCAAATCTTGATAATGGTATCTCAATTTTTAAAACAACAATTGAGGCCTGCGGATAGTTTGGCACGTATGGGAAATGGTGAGTTTTGCCTACTCTTACCTGATACCTCACAGACAGAAGCTGAAACCATTGCCTTGAAACTCATACAAGAGATTAAACAATGGCAGCTAGAATTGGAAAATGGAAAGCAAATATCAGTAACTGTCAGCATTGGCCTAACGTTAGTTGAGTACCAAAATTTCAGCCTCGACTACATAAAAGCTGACAGTGCCCTATTGAGAGCGAAAAACTGGGGCAAAGATCAAATTGCGATCAGCTGATAAAGCCCTTACGCTAGAAACACATACAAAACGGGTAGTAAATGATGACAACACAAACCCTTTGCCAATGGAAATGTTTCTCTGTTGAACAGTCTCAGCACACTTTACCTGATGGACGGGAAATTGAATTTACCACTGTTAAGCACCCCGGAGCGGTGATTATCGTCCCTATTGATGAATCTGGAAACTTAATCATGCTGAAGCAGTATCGTCCAGCTATCAAAGATTGGATACTGGAGTTTCCTGCCGGCACGTTGGAGAGTAATGAAGATATTTTGGGCTGTGCTCAACGTGAGCTGGCTGAAGAAACTCAACTGAGTGCCCGCCATTGGCATAACCTTGGCGAGCTTTTCCCTGTTCCCGGTTTCTGTGACGAAGTACAGTATTTATTCTTAGCTTCACTGCTAAAACCTTGCCAAGCGCAATGTGATGAAGATGAAGTTATTGAAGTGGTCAAAATGACACCTACTGAATTTCTCAGCAAAGTCGCAGAAAATGAGATAAAAGATGCCAAAACATTAGCCGCTTTCCTCAAGATGCAAGCCATGGGTCTTTTGCCAACTTCCGATTAAGTTGGCACTCTAAAGCCTGTTGCCACCACTTAGTGAATTGTAATTAAACATTACTAATTAGAGTGTGCTATCGCAATTTACTGCTAGCTGTGGCATCTTGCTGCCAACGACACTTTTATGATGATTTCAGCCATGGATAAACTCTTTTCACTACTCAATAAGTTCGCTTCAATTGTTGCAATGCTTATGTTCGTTATTGGCGGCGGCATGGCTTTGTTCGTGTTCTTTTATGGCCCTTAAGCACCAAGCAGCTATGTAAGGCCACTACATCCGCATACCACCATCAATTTCTAGAACACGCCCAGTGAAATAATCGTTTTCAAAGATGTATTTTACGGCGTGGGCTATCTCACTCGCCTCCCCCATCCGACCAACCGGTATCATAGACTTGAGCCTTTCTATGGCTTCAGGTTTTAACTGTGTAGCCATTGCTGTTTCTACGACCCCGGGCGCGATAGCTGCAGCTCTAATCCCATACCGAGCGAGCTCTTTTGCCCAGCAGACCGCCATGGTAGCAACCGCCGCTTTGGAAGCTGCATAGTTGGTTTGCCCTATGTTCCCTGCCCTTGCGACACTGGAAATATTAACGATTGCACCAGAGTTACCCGCTTTGACCATATTGGCAGCGGCCTCCCTACCACACAAAAATGTCCCAGTAACATTCACATCCATAACAGTCGAAAACTGTTCTAGAGACATTTTTTCGATGATGTCATCCTTGGCTTTGACCAGTAACCCATCCCTAAGCACGCCTGCATTGTTGACTAGACCATTAAGCTGACCAAAATCCTCCATGATATTTTCAAATACCGCAACAACTTGCTGTTCATGGGTCACATCCGCTAGGTAGGTTAACGTCTTGGCACTGAGCATCTGGCACTGCTGTTTAGTATCATGCAGCCCTTCCTCATTCATATCAATCAAAGCAAGTTCAGCTCCGGCCTGAGCTAAGCTAATCGCCATCATTTGCCCCAGGCCCTGCCCAGCACCTGTAATAGCAATAACACTGTTCTTCAAATCCATATTATCCCCCAACAATATTTCTAATCGCTGCAGAGCTATTATTATTTCGATTGCTTGCGATAAAACTCAAACAAACTAGAGAAGTCTTTCAATTCATTGCCTTCCGCGTTATGGAATGCATATAGATTGCGGGCTAACGTCCCCATCGGGATGGGTGATTGACTGCTGGTAGCGGCTTCCAAGCCCAAACCCAAATCTTTGAGCATTAATTTAGCCATAAAGCCTGGTTGATACTGATTCGAAGCGGGGGCTTTTTCCATGATACCCGGGCATGGGTTGTAAAGCTCAAGGGCCCAGTTACGTCCAGAGCTTTGAAGCATTATTTCAGATAACACTTTGGGATCTAACCCATTATCCATGCCTAAGCTCAATGCTTCGCAAGTACCAGACATCAAGATCCCTAACATCAAGTTGTTACAGATCTTTGCCATTTGGCCATCACCCGCTTTACCGGCATGGAAGATGTTCTTACCGACGTATTGCAGTACCGCTTGAGCCTGCTTAAAGCCATCTTCAGTACCACCAACGATAAAGGTCAGTGTACCTGCTTGCGCGCCAGCGACACCGCCAGAGACAGGTGCATCAACAAACTCGAACCCTTTTGTATGGGCTTCTTGAGCCACTAGCCGGGCAGATGCGGGATCGATAGTTGATGAATCTATCAGAAAGGTACCCTCATCAACCATTCGAAGTAAGCCTATTCCACCGTCATGATCACCGAGGTAAACTGCTCTGACATGCTCACCAGCAGGCAGCATAGTCATCACCGTATCTGCCCCTTTGACACACTCTTCCATGGAGTTGGCAACTGCCGCCCCTTCTGATCTCAATGATTCAGCCGCCGCTGTATTGATATCGAACACTGATACCTGACAACCGGCCTTGAGCAAATTCAGCACCATTGGGTGGCCCATATTGCCAAGGCCAATAAAAGCAATATTCATGATTAAGCTCCTTAGGGTGAATCAGCAAGCCCCAGACGATATAGCGGGTGTTCATTATCCGCCCATAGTGGGGTGAACAGCGTATCAATCACAGTGGAGTCAACGCTGTCTATATCAGGGAATAACCAATTGGGTTGGTTCGTCTTTTCAATGAGCCGTGATTTAACACCCTCATAGAATTCCCCCAACTCTCCACAACGAACGGATAATGTCAGTTCGAGCCTGAAACAATCGGCTAACGATTCGTAGTGAAATTGATTAAGCTGGCGATAACAGATATGAGCGGTTATGGGGCTACCTTCTTTTAAGGTCTGTTTTGCCCTTCTCAGCCACTTTCCTTCTTCTTCATCAACAGGTTCAGCCATGGCTTGAATTTGGTTATAGATTTCCGGCAAAGAACCGTATTGGCAAGCAGCTTGTATTGCGGGTAAAAACGGTATTAGTTTATTATTCGGATGCGTATACATCGCCTCCTTACCGAACCGTTCAAGCAATTGCGTCACACCTTGATGGGGCTCCACATCGTCCCAGTTCATTTTTTGCAGGCTTTCGAAAAATGCTGCTTTCTGCTCAGGCAGTAAGATATGCTCAGCCAAGGATAAAGCAAGCGCATCGGTGGCATTGACCGTTGCCCCGGTTAACCCCAGAAATAAGCCAACACCTTGTGGCAGATGGTTGAGAAACCAAGTGCCACCAACATCAGGGTATAAACCAATACTTATTTCTGGCATTGCCAGTTTTGTCGTCGGAGTGGTAATCCTGTGGCTAGCACCGATATATAATCCAATGCCGCCCCCCATCACGATACCCTGCCCCCACACAATTACCGGCTTACCGTATGTATGAATGAGATAATCCGTTTGATACTCAATGGTGAAGTAATCGGTCAAATAGCCGATAGCATGGAATTTACTGTCTGGGTGTTCTGAAGACTTCGCTTCATGCATAACATGGTACATTGCCCTGACATCACCACCAGCACAGAAGGCTTTCTCTCCCGCACCATAGATAACGACACCGACAATATTATGATCATCCTGCCAATGCCGCAGGGCTTCATTAAGCTCGACCAACATGTCATAACTAAGTGCATTTAACGACGCTGGATTATCTAATTCAGCGACACCAAACTTGAGCCCACCACCGCAATCAAGTTCGCTGATATTCACCGTACCTGACATCATATTCCCCTTACATTATTCAAGCCGCTTATCGTTAACGGTTCTTCCACTCAGGCTTTCGCTTTTGTAAAAAGGCTTGCACCCCTTCAGTTTGATCTTCAGTGTCAAATAACTTCATAAACAGCTCACGCTCTTTCACTAAGCCATGAGTCAAAGGTGAGTGGCGGCAGTTTTGAATTAGCGCTTTGCATGCAGCAACAGACGATGGAGATTGGTTTGCTACATCACTTGCCATTTGTATCGCACAGTCGAGCGCCTGACCCGATGCTACAACTTGTTCAACAAGTCCAATCTCTACAGCCTGTGACGCTGTCACTCGCTCACCGCAAAGAATAATCCGTTTTGCCCAACCTTCCCCAACCAACCAAGTTAGGTTTTGTGTCCCGCCTGCGCAAGGAAGCAAGCCTACCTTTGCCTCGGGTAATGCCAAACTGGCATGCGCCTCGGCAATACGGATATCACAAGCCAAAGCGACTTCTAAGCCACCTCCCATGGCGTAACCGTTAATGGCTGCAATTGATACCCCACGAAATTGGCTAAGGGTCTCAAAAGCCTCTCCGAAAGCTTGCGCCATCCCTAAGGCAACCGCTTTATCGCCATCAGCAAATAAGTTTAAATCCGCACCTGCCGAAAAAAACTTCTCACCTTGCCCGGTAATTACCAATGCATATACTGTCTTGTCGTCATTGAGTTTAAGCACAGTATCCCTGAGAAGATTGAGACTCTCTTGAGTCCAGGTATTAGCTGGCGGGTTATTCATGGTTAGCACAGCGGTGTGTCCACGTATTTCAACGTCTATGGCATTACCTGAATTAACATTATCTGACATGAGGTATACCCTCTTGTTGAGCAGTTAAAGAAGTCGACAACCTTCGCTGAGTACCCGACGGGCAATGATAAGCCGCATTATTTCATTGGTCCCTTCAAGGATTTGATGGACCCTAACATCACGGAAGTAGCGCTCTAGCGGATATTCCTTGATGTAGCCATAGCCACCATATAGCTGCAAAGCTTGGTCACAAATTTTAAACCCGATGTCTGTTGCAAACCGCTTGGCCATTGCACAGTACGCTGTCGCCTCTGGCGCTTTTTGATCCAATTGATAAGCTGCATATCGGACCAACTGCCTAGCTGCTACTAACTCGGTTGCCATATCTGCCAGTTTGAACTGTACGGACTGAAAATCACCCAGTTTTTGGCCAAACTGCTTTCGTTCTCCAACATACTGGATGGCTTGTTCTAACGCCTGTTGGGCAGTGCCTATTGAACACGTCGCAATATTGATCCGGCCGCCATCCAGCCCTTTCATCGCAAACTTAAAGCCATCCCCTTCATTACCAAGTAAATGGCTAGCGGGTATTCGAACATCGTCAAATGTTACGGCTCTGGTCGGTTGGCTATTCCAACCCATCTTGGGCTCCTTACGCCCAAAACTGATCCCTTTAGCATCAGCAGGAACAACAAATGCAGAAACACCTGATGCGCCCTTTTGGTTTGTATCAGTCCTTGCCATTACAACCAGTACATCGGTATCACCTGCGCCGGAGATAAATGCCTTCGATCCTTTGAGCACATACTCTCCACCTTGCTTGGTTGCTGTCGTTGTCAACGAAGCCGCATCGGATCCTGCATTAGCTTCCGTTAAGCAGTATGAACCCAGACTTTCACCTGTAACCAATTGTGGGCAATACTCTTGCTTGACATCGTCCGTGGCAAAACTGGCTATCATCCATGACACCATATTGTGGATAGTCATGTAGGCAGTGGTTGATGTGCACCCCATCGCCAATTGCTCAAAGATGATGGATGCATCCAACCGTGGAAGCCCTAATCCACCATGTTCTTCCGGAACATACAGGCTTAAAAAACCCATTTCTCCAGCATCTTTCAGAATGTCTTTAGGGAAAATTTGCTTTTCATCCCACAAGGCTGCATTTGGGGCTAACTTATCTTGCGAAAACTGGCTCGCAGCATCAGCAAAGGCGCGTTGGTCTTCTGTCAAAGAGAAATCCATATCAGCTCCTTATTAAAAGCTTAGCGAAGGTGTATGGTCATATTTGGCCCGTCCGGAATATCTTCATCAAACCATCGGGCTGTGACTGTTTTTGTTTCGGTATAAAACCTTACCGCTTGTTTGCCATAAGCGTGCAAATCACCATAAAAACTGCCTCGCCATCCTGTAAATGAAAAGAAAGGAAGTGGCACAGGAATAGGCACGTTGATTCCGACTTGACCCACTTGGATACGATGTTGGAATTTCCTCGCTGCCGCCCCACAGGCTGTAAATATAGAGGTGCCGTTACCATAAGGGTTGTTGTTAATCAGGTTAATGGCCTCATCAAGGGTTGCCACTGAGATGCAAACCAGAACAGGCCCGAAAATCTCCTGCTGATAAATCGCCATCTCCGTCGACACACCACTAAACAAGGTTGGCCCTAACCAGTTACCGTCTGGGTATCCTTCAACCTGACAGTGAGAACCATCAACTTCACAGATGGCGCCTTGCTGCTTGCCTTGCTCTATAAGATTGATCACACGCGCTTTAGCCGCTGGGCTGATCAACGGACCATACGCCGCCTGATTGTCATTGGATGGGCCGGGCTTCACTTTTCGCATCGCGGCTTTAAGATCTGGGATAACATCAATGGCATTGCCCACCAGCACAGCGACAGATATTGCCATACAGCGCTGTCCTGCAGCCCCTACCGAAGAGCCAACGAGGTGGTTAACTACCTGTTCCATATTGGCATCCGGCATGACCACCATATGGTTTTTCGCGCCAGCAAAAGCTTGAACCCGTTTGAGATGATGCGTCCCAGTTTGATAGATATGCTTCGCCACAGGCACTGAGCCAACAAACGAAATAGTGCGAATATCTGGATGTGCTAGCAGATAATCAACTTGTTCTTTGCTGCCATGAACGATTTGCAGTACCCCTTTAGGCGCACCTGCTTGCTCAAACAATTCTGCGAGTCGTATTGCTGTTAATGGGACCTGCTCGGAGGGTTTTAGAACAAAGGTGTTACCCGCTGCAATCGCCATCGGAAACATCCATAACGGGATCATGGCAGGAAAATTAAACGGGGTTATGCCGCAGCACACCCCAAGGGGTTGAATCAGTGAATAGCTATCTATGTCACTAGCCACATTTTCAACCGTTTCTCCCATCATTAAGCTAGCAATATTGGCCGCTTGTTCAACCACCTCAATACCCCGCCAGACATCCCCCTTGGCATCAGCAAAATTTTTCCCGGTTTCACTGGAGAGAAGCGTCGCTAACTCATCATGGTGAACTTTCAATAGCTGTTGATATGACAACATTAAACGGGCACGTTCAGGAACGGGCACTTCCTTCCATTGCTCGAAGGTTTCACCTGCACTAGCAATCGCAGACTCTAGTTCAGACTCAGTAGAACACGGGACATTGGCGATAACGTCATTTGTCGCAGGGTCCGTCACCTCAATCCATTGGCTGGAAGACGAATTGATGAATTCTCCGTTGATATACAGCGGAACAGGAGAAATTAGATTTGCATCGCTCATATCTGCTCCTCACTTATTGAGTATTTCCAACCTCAATCGCTATGGCCGTCGCCTCTCCGCCACCAATACAGCAGGAAGCAACCCCTCGTACCGGTCGCCCAATGCTTTTGTGCAAACGGTTCAAGCGGTGGATTAAAGTCACGATAATTCTTGCCCCGCTCGCACCAATAGGATGCCCTAATGCACATGCTCCGCCATCAGGGTTAACACGCTCTGGGTCAATGCCTAATTCTTTGGTAGCGATTTGAGTCACAACCGCAAAGGCTTCATTTAATTCCCAGCTATCTACCTGTTCTGGCGACCATGCTAATTTATCCAGTAACTGACGGATGGCGTACACAGGTGCGATTGTAAATTCAGATGGCGTTCGAGCATGGCTGGCATGGGCCGTAATAACAGCTAAAGGATTATGCCCTTGTTGCCTTGCAAGGTCGCCATCCATCAGGATAAGTGCAGCAGCACCATCGGAAATAGAGCTGGAGTTACCCGCAGTGACAGTCCCTCCTTCAGCAAAGGCAGGGCGTAATACTGGTAACTTGGTCAGGTTAATTTCGTTCGGATGTTCGTCACGGCTAACGACAACATCCCCCCTCGGGTTCTCTACCTTTACAGGGATGATTTCACTTTCAAACCATCCTTGCTCTTGGGCAATCAAAGCTCTCTCAACAGATTTCACCGCCCATTTGTCCATACTCTGGCGGGTGTAATGACGCTCATCGGCAATTTTCTGGGCGTAGACCCCCATCAAATCCCCTTCATAGGCATCTTGCAAACCATCGAGGAACATATGGTCATGCAAGGTACTGTGGCCCAAACGTAAACCTGAGCGGATTTTGCTTTGTAGGTATGGGGCATTACTCATACTCTCCATACCACCCGCTACAACGGTTTGATTGGTCCCAACCAAAATTGCATCATGGGCCAACATCACGCTTTTCATTCCAGAGCCACACACCTTGTTGATGGTGGTACAGCCGATATTTTCGGGGATACCCGCTTTTATCGCTGCTTGTCTTGCTGGCGCCTGACCACAACCGGCGAGCAACACATGACCCATTAATACTTCATCAATCATTTCTGCCGAAAGACCGGAATGCTGTAACGCGCCTTTAATGGCGACACTACCCAGCTCGGAAGCACTTAGTGACGATAGCTCTCCTTGAAAACTACCAATCGGTGTACGGTTTGCGGCGATGACCCACACTTCCTTACTCATAACAAAGCCCTCTTGGTGTGCTTTATCTCTGCAGGCGATTTCTTGACGTTTACGTAAGCATAGCACTAACATTTACGTAAACGTTAAGAAACAAATCTAATACACATTGCAGCTGTGAAGCCATTACCTAACATTGGGGGCAAAGCAAGGTGGAAACGTTCAAAATAAGCGAGTTAGCCAGAGAATTTGACATCACCACCAGAAGCATCCGTTTCTATGAAGATGTGGGATTACTTCAACCCCAACGACAAGGCAGTACACGGGTTTACCAACGCCGAGACAAAATACGGCTCAAGCTCATTTTGCGCGGCAAAAGATTGGGGTTTTCCTTAGCAGAAATAAGGGAGCTGTTTGATTTATACGATACTAATCAAAGCTCATCACAGCTCAACAAAATGCTTATTATCATTGATACCAAACAAGCTGCCCTCCAACGACAACTCGAAGATATCAATGTCGTGATGACCGAATTGCAAATTGCCAAAGACAGATGCCACCAAGCATTGAAGTCCCAATCCACAGGCAAGTAATACGAGCCAAGACTCAATAACTGGAGCGCTTATGAAAGATAGCTTCACCCCTTTAAATTATGGCCTAGGTGAGACCATTGACATGCTCCGTGAGCAAGTTAATGGCTTTGCAGAACACGCTATCCTCCCTCTTGCCACAGATATAGATAAAGACAATCAGTTTCCCAATCACCTCTGGCCGTTAATGGGTGAAATGGGTTTGCTGGGTGTTACCGTGAGTGAGGAATATGGCGGTGCTGATATGGGTTACCTTGCCCATGTTATTGCGATGGAAGAAATCAGCCGCGCCTCAGCTTCTGTCGGGCTTAGCTATGGCGCCCACTCCAACCTTTGCGTCAATCAGATATTCCGTCATGGTACCGGCGAGCAAAAAGCCAAGTACCTGCCAAAACTAATCAGTGGTGAGCATATCGGCGCACTTGCAATGAGCGAACCTAATGCAGGCTCTGATGTGGTAAGTATGCAGCTTCGGGCTGAGTACAAAGATGATCATTTCGTTCTCAATGGTAGCAAAATGTGGATCACCAATGGTCCCGATGCTGATACGGTTGTTGTCTATGCCAAAACCGAACCTGATAAAGGTTCACACGGTATTTCGGCCTTTATCATAGAGAAACAACTCCCCGGGTTTAGCCATGCCCAAAAGCTCGACAAACTCGGTATGCGGGGCTCTAACACCTGTGAGTTAGTTTTCAATGACTGCATTGTCCCGGAAGAAAACTTACTCGGCGAAATCAACAAAGGCGTGCAAGTCCTAATGAGTGGGTTGGATTACGAGCGAGTCGTGCTCGCTGCCGGTCCGCTTGGGATTATGCGGGCCTGTATGGACCTTGTTCTCCCTTATGTACACGACAGAAAGCAGTTTGGCCGTTCGATCGGTGAGTTCCAGTTAGTCCAAGCCAAAGTCGCTGACATGTATACCCGCACCAATGCTGCTCGCGCCTATGTCTATACCGTTGCTAAAGCTTGTGATCGCGGTGAAGCGACCCGCAAAGATGCTGCCGGTGTCATTTTATATGCGGCTGAGTTGGCCACCCAACTTGCGTTAGACACCATCCAACTACTTGGCGGGAACGGCTACATCAATGAGTTTCCAGCAGGCCGCCTGCTGCGTGATGCCAAGCTCTACGAAATTGGGGCCGGCACCTCAGAGATACGCAGAATGCTGATAGGACGTGAGCTTTTTGAGGAATCCAAATAAGGAAAGGAAATGGCAATAATTAAGTCGACAGTCAATCGAGATGATACTTTTTTCGCTAACAACTACAAAAACATGGCCGAAGTTGTCGATAAACTGAAGACAAACATTGAAGCCATAAAACTTGGCGGGGGTGCCAACGCACACAAAAAACAACAAGAAAAAGGTAAACAGCCCGTAAGGTCTCGGATTAAATCACTGCTGGATGCCGACAGTGAATTTCTGGAAGTCGGTCAATTTGCAGCGTGGGATGTCTATTCTGAACCTATTCCCTGTGCGGGCGTTGTCGCTGGCATTGGACGCATTGAAGGTATTGAATGCATGGTGGTCGCCAATGATCCTTCGGTAAAAGGAGGAACTTACTACCCACTGACAGTGAAGAAACACCTCCGAGCCCAAGAGATAGCCGAACGTTGCCACCTACCTTGCATCTACCTTGTCGACTCAGGCGGGGCTAACCTTCCCCACCAAGCCGATGTCTTCCCCGACCGTGATCATTTTGGCCGTATCTTCTATAACCAAGCCAGAATGTCCGCGAAAGGCATTCCACAAATAGCGGTAGTGATGGGCTCCTGTACTGCAGGCGGGGCTTATGTCCCTGCAATGGCCGATGTCTCTATCATCATCAAAGAACAAGGCACTATTTTCCTTGCCGGCCCGCCACTGGTCAAAGCGGCCACGGGGGAAGTCGTTACCGCCGAGGAGCTCGGTGGGGCTTATGTACACTGCAAGACATCAGGTGTTGCAGACTACTTTGCCAATGATGAACAACATGCACTAGAACTGGCAAGACAAGCCATTGAAAGCTGTGCCCTTTCATCATTTTCTGTATTAGATCAGACGGCACCCGCTCCCCGTTATCCCGCAGACGAAATGTTCGGGATCGTCGGCACTGATTTACGCACGCCATTTAACATCAGAGAGGTTATCGCCCGAGTTGTCGATGACTCAGCTTTCGATGAATTCAAGGCCCTGTATGGAACAACTTTGGTCTGTGGGTTTGCCAGCATCTACGGTCAGAAAGTCGGGATCGTAGCCAATAACGGTATCCTATTTTCAGAGTCCGCCCAGAAAGGTGCACATTTCATCGAGTTATGCTGCAAGCGAAAGGTCCCACTGTTATTTTTGCAAAACATCACCGGATTTATGGTTGGCAAGAAATGTGAATCCGAAGGCATTGCTAAGCACGGCGCTAAAATGGTCATGGCGGTCGCATGTGCTGATGTCCCGAAATTCACCGTCATTATCGGTGGCTCCTATGGTGCTGGAAACTACGGAATGTGTGGGCGGGCGTATAGCCCGACTATGATGTGGATGTGGCCAAATGCGCGAATATCGGTAATGGGCGGTGAACAAGCGGCAGGCGTATTAGCGCAAGTTAACCGGGATAACAAACAACGACAAGGTGAGCATTGGACTCGCAAAGAAGAGGAAGCATTCAAGCAGCCTATTCGCGAGCTCTATGAGCAGCAAGGCTCTCCCTATTATGCCAGTGCCAGACTTTGGGATGATGGCATTATTGACCCGAGAGATACACGTCATGTTGTCGGTATGGCACTGCATGCAAGCCAAAGAGCACCGATAGGTGAAAGTACTTTTGGTATCTTCAGAATGTAGGGCTATAAATGAAGTGCGAGGCAAGTTTATGAATCAAATTATCAGTAATAGCTCAAGCACTAGTCCCAACACCCAACAGCAGGATTTACTGTTTCATCTTGATGAAAACGGTATCGCCACTATTACCTTAAATCGGCCTGAAAAGAAAAATGCCTTCGACAGCCATATCATTGAGCATTTGTTAACGCTTCTCAACCAGTTAAAACAAGACAAAGATGCCAGAGCACTTGTATTACGAGCCAATGGGACACACTTTAGTGCAGGGGCTGATCTCAACTGGATGCAGTCTCTTGCCGAATTCAGCATGGAAGAAAACATCAAAGATGCAGAAAACCTTGCCGAGCTATTACACCAATTAGATACATTATCCATACCCACCATTGCCTTAGTACAGGGGGCTGCGTTTGGCGGAGCTCTTGGATTGATATGTTGTTGTGATATCGCTATTGCCAGCAAAGAGACAACGTTTTGTCTTAGTGAAGTAAAACTTGGCTTAGTACCCGCGACAATTGGTCCTTATGTGTGTCGTGCAATGGGCCAGCGGCATGCAAGACGTTACATGCTAACAGCAGAGCTCATTAATGCTTATCAAGCAAAAGAGCTAAATATTGTCCATAAACTCGTTTTGACACCTCAGGCATTAAACCCATGCCTAGAGGAACTCCTTAAACAAATTTCTCGCAATAGTCCCAACGCCGTCAGGGAAGCTAAGGCGCTTTGTCACCTTTGTGAATCTACTTTCTTGGATGATTCTATGAGACAACAGACTTCTAAGATTATTGCTGAACTGAGGGTCTCGCCTGAAGGGCAAGAAGGATTATCGGCTTTTTTGCAAAAGCGTAAGCCTAACTGGATATCCCCTCATGATTAAACGGCCCGATTGTTCAAGCGACTTTCCAGATAGAGTCACTCTCTTTGAAGTGGGTGCTCGTGATGGTCTGCAAAACGAGTCCTCCTTACCGACACAGACCAAAGTGGACTTCATCAACTTACTTTCCCTATCAGGGCTCAAACACATAGAAGCGGGTTCGTTTGTCTCAGCCAAGCGAGTACCGCAAATGGCAGATTCTCTGAATGTCATGCGAGCCATAGAACGACAGGATAATATTACCTACTCGGCACTCACCCCCAATATTCAGGGGTTTGAAATGGCTCTTAGTGCTCAGGCCGATGAGGTTGCTATTTTTGGTTCAGCATCAGAAGGATTTAGCCAGCACAATATTAATTGTTCGATTGCAGAAAGTCTCAAACGTTTTGAGCCCGTTATGGCTTTAGCGCAACTCCACAATATACCCGTGAGAGGCTACTTATCCTGCGTTATAGACTGCCCTTATGATGGATCGACAGATACAACTCAGGTTTTGGAGGTTGCAAGGACACTAATTGATATGGGCTGCTATGAAGTGTCATTGGGCGATACTATCGGCACAGGCACCCCACTAAAAGTAGCCAAGCTTATAGAGACAATTCAGAACCATATCCCCAGCAACCAGATAGCGGTCCACTTTCATAATACTTGGGGCCAAGCCCTACCTAATATCTATCAAGCCCTGTCGATGGGAATTCGTACTATCGATGCCAGCGTTGCAGGCTTGGGGGGATGTCCTTACGCACCAGGGGCAAGTGGCAATGTGGCGACTGAAGATGTTGTCTATCTTTGCCAACAACTCGGGATCGAAACTGGCTTAGAACTAGAAAAAATAGCATTAGCGGGCTGGATGATTAGCGATGCACTGAACATTAGCCCTCGCTCAAATGTCTCACAGGCTTTACGAGCGAAAAGGCTGCAGTAATAAAGAAAAAAAGTGGTAACTACCCGTGAAAAGATAATTACCACTAACTCACCATAAGCAACATTCCTACCCTTTAGAGCCAACTCACTTTGCTAATAAGTTTCAGAGCGAAGAAATCGTTGTTCTGCTTCGAGTTCGTTAACCGCTCGCCAGAGCTTTTGCTCCCGCTCCTGTAACTTGTCATGCAACACGCTGCCAGGTTTAACCCTCAACGTTTCACTAGGGCCAATGTACTGATCTGCTTCATTGTTAAATAGCTGCCTGAACTCTTCCATTGTGGGTAAGCGGTTATTGTCCTCCTCAAATGATTCAAAGATATCAACAACTTTATGTGACACATCCCTTTTGATCCCTTCAACATCGACACTATCCATCAGCTTCTCCAAATTATTAGCCAGAGGTGTTGATCAATCTAGACACCTAAAGTGTAGCTGAAGATGTTTAATTTATTCATCAATAGGAAAATCATGTGTAACAAAATATTCTCTATACTAAACTTATGTTTTATATAAATTTCAGCTCAATCGAACAGCCTACATATATAACCTACAGGTTATTTTGTTTTTATTTTTTAGAATTAGATCTCATTTTAATAAATCAACACTCAAAGTATGTAATCAATTACTCTGCAGTCTATACTTAACAATATAAATAAGTTCATATTCGTCATGTAGTTATGGGAGAAATGGGATGTGGCAGTATTCAAATCTCTTTGATTACATGCGCAAGCCCCTATCCTTTATGGCTATCTCTTGCGTCATTTTACTCACTCCGTGTTATCTCCTTGCTGGTGAAGTAAAAGAAGAGGCCTATGATATTCATTACGACAGAATACATTCTGACCTTAATGATGAAGAAACCTTTGTGGATTGGGTAGACGACACACAGGATTTTATCTCTGACTCAGTGCACGACTACAGCTCATCCATCGATCACTTTATCTCAAAAGACGATGATGAACTGCCTATGCTCAATAACAGCTATCTTAAAATCAAACTCAAAGGCCGTTAT
Organism: Photobacterium rosenbergii; assembly: GCF_003026455.1. Taxonomy (GTDB): domain Bacteria; phylum Pseudomonadota; class Gammaproteobacteria; order Enterobacterales; family Vibrionaceae; genus Photobacterium; species Photobacterium rosenbergii. The sequence continues at coordinate 519,450 of NZ_PYMB01000001.1, read as the reverse complement.
ACCCACAGGGAGTATTTTGACCCTGACGCCAGTGTAAAGCTCAAGATAGATCTTCCCCATACTGAGAAAAACTGGAAGATTATTCTCGATACAGACCCCTCAGACTTTGACCGACTAGAAGATAAGCAGCGTGGTATCAGTAACCGTTCAGATGACGGCTTGTCTGGCGCTTTAGGTGGGTTTCGCCTGCAGGGGCAACAATTGGGTAAATGGAAAACTAACCTTGACCTAGGTTTAAAAATTAAGCTTCCTCTCGACCCATTTGCACGTGCCGATTTAAGGCGTGTCGATAAGCTCAGCCATACTTGGACTAGCCGTATCAAACAGGAAATATTTTATTTCGAATCCAGAGGTCCAGGTGCGCTGACCGAACTAGACTTCTATTTTTCATTACCTGAAGATCCAACAACCATTTTAAAGTTGGGCTCAAGCGCTCAATATTTAGATGATGACGACAACTGGGAATTCGTCCAGCAAGCAGAGATTTTCGATAGGATTAACAGTGATAATTTGTTGAGGTATTCAATTGGTATCAGTGCGGACTCAACACCAAATTACTCCATAACAAACTCGTGGTTAGAAGTTGCTTGGACCCATCGTCTGTATAGCAATTGGTTATATATGACGGTTACCCCTGAACTCGATTTCCAGCATGAGTTTCAGTACAAAGCTAACCCCGGCATCATGGTTGAATTAGAATTGTTTTTCACTGCCAACCGAGGAATAGATAGGCTAATGAGGTCTATTCCTTTACCGACGAATTAGATTAATGGCTATTGGCTATTGGCTATTGGCTATTGGCTATTGGCTATTGGCTATTGGCTATTTAAGTAGGCCCGAAACAAAAATTTCGGGCCGTTAATATCGTTATATTTTTATTTCCCACCGAGATAATGGGTCAGAAGAATCAATGCCATTTTTGCCCCACCTGTCGATAGGATCGATGATCATTACTCTATTCGGATTAGGTAATTGTTCTTGCAGAGATTTACTCAGTTTTCGCGTCGTTAGAATCCAAACATTAGGTTCGGCCTTCAATGTCGCAAACAAGTCTTGTTTATCTTGCTGACTCCAATCTAATTCAGGCTTGGTATAACGCCCCACAACAAACAGTTGGTTTCCTGCAGCAAAATCTTCCAACTCTTGTGACATCAGAATCACAGAGTCTACTTCGGCTTCAAACAAGCTAGTCTGTTGCCTATTAGTCAATGCACGGATGGCAACCATTAATTGCTGCTGATTCTCGGCAATCTTGGTAGCATGCTCGGGCCATAGTTGCTGCAAGTCCTGGCTGACAATCGCAACCATACGAGTCAGGTTGGAAGGGTTTAGCCATGTAAACGGTGATATCATACCGTTATCTAACCGAAGTGCAGCGACACCCTGGGCTCTTGGTGAAATGGACTGAGAGGCATCAATCTCAATAATCCTGATGTTTCCTTTCCGTGCATGCACATACAAAGGATCCTGAGGCCACACCGCACCAATAGTCACCACCGCAGTGGCCTCTGCCGCTAGTTGAGCCGTACTTTCTGCCCCTTTACTGGTAAACCAGTTGGGTAAACGCATCATTCCATAACGCTTTGGCGGCAGATATTGAGTGGATAACCCCGTTCGCTTGGTCAATTCGGACGAAACCATATATGTCACAGGCGTCGCGGTCAGGATATCTTTTGCTTCTACAATGGTCGCTGTCAACATAACAGAACAAACGCCAAGCACACGAATGACTTTCATCGCCTTTTTATTCATTTCAAATTCCATATCTATACTAGCTTTTACGTACAATTCGATAGCTTGTCGCTACAAGGAAGAAGAAGGCCGAGACAATAATAATCGCAGCGCCTGATGGAACAGGCACCTCTAGCTCCATCGGTAAAATCGTCCCAACCAAGCAACTCACTGTTGCCAGTAAGGCTGAAACCAGGACAAAGTCCCCCATGTTCTTCGTCATCAGGCGGGCAGTCGCCCCGGGGATCAGTAACAGCGCACCAACAAGTACGGCGCCGATAATCTTCACGGACGCGATCGTTACCAAGGTGATCATCATGACAAACAGGTAATCATAAAAGTGCGTTGCATGACCACGCACCCTTGCTATATCAGGACTAATGCAAGTAAGTAGGATTCGGTTGAAGGTCGGTATGAGGACCAAGATGATCAACAAACAGCTCAATGCCAGAATCAAAATATCTTGATCTGTGACCGTTAAGATCGAACCAAACAGTACATTTTCAAGCATGTGGATGTTAATTTTTCGCGCGACATACATCAGCATTGCAGCGCCTACCGCAAGCGCCAATGCCAAAAAAACGCCTACCAAGGTATCATAAGGTACGTTGGTACGGTTCCGGACAAAATGCAGCAGCAGTGCAAACACCATACAGAAGCAGAACAAACCAATGATCGGGTTTTCAGGCGGTTCACCTAATAGTACGCCCAACGCAATACCCGTAAGAGCTGCATGGCCTACAGCTTCTGAAAAGAAAGCCAAACGCTTGGCAATAACTAACGTTCCCAAACCACCAAGCAAAGGGCCTACTAGCAACGCTGCAACAACGGCATTAACCAAAAACGCATACGAAAAGCTCTCGCTCAGCCATCCGGCTTCAACCCCGGCAAGTGCCAATTGGCGTATTGAATCCATCATGCTGCTTTACCTTGTTTCTTCATCACATCAACATTCGAACAGGAATAGTGATTAAAAAGCCTTTCTACTTTTTCAGGAGTCAAAACCTCCTGCACAGAACCGCTATCCACAAGCTGGCGGTTCACCACGTGAACCCTAGCTTGTAGGCGTCTAACCGCAGAAACATCGTGGTGTACAGCTAGCAGGGTTTTACCTTCTGTGACAAGTTCCATAATAAGGGACTCAAGGTAGCGCACCCCCTGCTCGTCCATGCCGGTAGTTGGTTCGTCCAACACCAGTAGATCAGGGTTATCCAGTAAGGCCTGTGCAAACAGGACACGCTGTTGTTCACCGCCTGACAACTGCCCCATTCTGCGCTCGGCACGTTCGACCATACCGACGCGCTCAAGTTGTTCGAGGGCAAAGCTTCGCTGCTTGGATAGATTCCGCCAACGAGACCAAAACAGCGGCGTGCGGCTTTGGTTAAGTAAGATAAAGTCCATCACAGTTAACGGTAGGCTCGACTCGAATACGGCTTTTTGAGGAACATAGCCAACTTTCCCTTTGCGACCAGACCAGTGAATATCGATATTGCCGGTAAACGGTGTCAGCCCCAATATCGAACGCAATAAAGACGTTTTGCCACCACCATTAGGCCCCATCACAACATGACACTGGCCGGCTTCAAACTGATGATTGATTTCATGGAGAATTTGGTTATCGCCATACTGCAGGTTGACGTTTTTCAGCGAAATACTCGGGCCGACCATTAACTTACCTTCCTTTTGGCGACAAACTGCATGGCTTCGATTAAGGTGTCGAGGTTTTCTTTCATTTCCTTTTCGACCTTGCCAGCTTCGTAAGGACCATGCGTCATGTGTGAAAAACGGTAAAGCTGAACACTGGTGGCTTCCTCAATGGTGTCGACATAGCGGTTAGGCATGTTCAGTTCATAAAACAACACATCGATACCTGATTGCCGGATCTTCGTAATAGTCTCCTGTAACTGGCTAGCACTTGGCTCGACACCGTGCGCAGGCTCGATGACTGCTGCAACGTCTACGCCGAACTCCTGCAGCAAATAACCATAAGCATTGTGGGTTGTGGCAACAACCATACCGCTGGTGTCCAGATCACCAAGCTCGACCATGGCCTCATGTTTTAACTTACGGAAAGCAAGAGAGTACTTTCTGGCATTGCTGCGATAGAAACGGGCATTCTCCGGATCTAATTTCGATAGCTCATTGGCAATGGTGTAGACCTTCTGGATAGTGGTAGAAAGCCCGACGAAGGTATGGGGGTTGACCGCGCCATCACCCACTGACTGACCCATAGCTGGCAGCAGAGGGACATCTTTGTTGGCCTCAATAACGACCAAATCATCACGGTTTGCCGCGGCAATGACCTTCAGAGCGAAATCGTCATGGCCAATACCATTGACCACAATTATATCCATCTGATTTAGTCGACGGAGATCATTGGGTTGCGGCTGGTAGTTGTGAGGATTAAACCCTGCATCAACAAGTGGAACGATGTTGGCTTTGTCACCAACAACAGCTTTAACGTAGCTATAGTAAGGTTGCAGCGTGATACCGATATTGAGCTTTTCAGCCGCATAAACTTGTGTTGAGAGCGCGAGCATCAGTGCACTGCATAGAAGCCCTTTAAAGATTAGGTTTGTAGTTTTCATTTATTTTCCAAATAGTCAGTGGATTGCTATTTAGTGTGAGTGGCGATGTTTACTGTCTGGGAAAGAGACTTGAGACCAGCCAAATTCAGCCAATGCCGAAGAGGTAAACGAAGAAGGTGTTTCAATAGCTTTTTCAACTGACGTTGATTTGAACCAGATAATAGGTTCAATCTCAGTACTGATTAGGACAATGGCAGTATTTTCTTGATTCGGGCCTAGCTCCTGCGGCACACCCAAGTAAACGCCTTCTGCCACCATTTCCCACAGGTGACGCCCTTTGTGCTGCCAGCTTTTATCTTTGATAAATGGGGCAAGCCAGAAAGACTCAAGCTCATCGACCAAAGGCCAGTGCGAATTAGAAATGACTTGTTCAGAAACCAGTGCACTGTCGAGGTTATCCTGAAATACATTACGGATTTCTTCATGTGCCAAGCGAAGTTCCGCAATCATAGCCAATTGTGAAGACGGTATTTCGTTAATTGAAACTTGGTAACTCTCAAGCTTGTCTTCTACCTTCCCCGCTTGGTGATAAGGCAAGGCAAAAAAGGCTATCACCAGGATAACTGCAATCGCCAGCGCGACCCATTTACCTTCCGTACCACCATCATCTGCTTTTACCGATTCAGTGATCATTTCTCTTCAATCTCGACAACATCAACTTCGACAGGGCTTTCATGTCCGGCGTCGAAAACCAAATAAAAATCATCTGCAGGCATTTCGAACTCAGCGATAGAGCGTTTATCAGTGATTGAGCGGGCAATTAAATTGTCATCGTAATCGAACATCTCTACCGCATAGTCCACAGCTTCACTACCATCACTGTATCCGGATTGGCAAACCACCTTCTTTGCTTCCAGCCAACAACTCATCAGGGGAAAATGTGCAAATACTCTGCTTGCGTTCAATACGCCGGCCACAAATACCGAACCTACCAATAGGTTTTTAGTAAATTGATTCATTACTATCTCATCTCGAAATGAATGGCCCGCCACGGAATACAGGCCATTTGCAATGCTTTATTGAAGTGTGTTCAGGCCAAAAGCCGGTTTTATTGCAGTACAGCCTCAAATGTCAGGTGGACATTGACACTGGCGCGATCGGCAAGAGCGTTGTTTTCAAGTTCGCCTTTGTAGTTTGCTTTTAGCAACCAACGGCCTGCATGTTCAGGTACGAAACTCACCATCCCTTGTTCATCACTTACCACATCGATTTGTTCTTGGTGGTTACGGTAAAGTGTCCCTTCTCGGGTAATTTCTGCCGTCACGCCCTGCTGCGGTTCGCCGTTGAAGAAAAACTGGAAGGTGACTTCCTCACCTTCAACGATGTCGGCAGGATGGGTAACTGGGACAAGTTCAAGGTATTTACCTTCAAGTTCAAATGCTTTTTCTGAAGGCTTTCCGACTGTGACATATGTTTCTGCACGTGTGTAGCTCAACTGAGTGACCACATCACGCGATTTCTTTGGTAGTACTTGATCGCGTTCAGCTTTGTGCGCCTTAACCCACTTCACGGTATCACGGCGACCAGCCTTGTACTGGGTGTAGTAAGACGGAACATTATTGACGCGGACCTTGTGGGTGCCCTCTTCTTCGAAGTAAAAATCAAAGATAGAACGACGTTTCCCCTTAGTGACATAAGACGGGTATTGAATTCGACCATCAGGCATGACGATCTGTCCTGTTTCACTGCCTGCTGGCTTGTCGAACACAAACGTGCCATGTGACGCGGTCACGTCAAAAGTAAGCCAATCGCCACCCTCTTTAGATACGGTAAAATGGGATGGTAGAATCCAACGCGGGTGGGCATTTGCAGTCGCACTGACTGCCATTCCAGCTAGCAAAACGCAAGCAACCGTCGCTGCCTTAAATTGTGAACGTTTAATCATTTTATAATTCTCGAATTGTATTAAATCTTTTATTTCACTGAATACTGAATGCGGATATCACCGGTTTCTTCAGTCGGCTTAAGGTGCTGTGTAAAGTCGACTTCAGCCAGTGTCATTTTCTCTCGCAGATAATTACGACCACCGTGCTCACGAACGACTTCGACATAGAAGGTATATTCACCCTGCTCTACTCGTTTTCCGCTATCATCTAATCCATCCCAAACAAAACGGTACTCTCCGGCAGGTCGAGTCGCCGATGTAACAGCATCAACCAACTCACGGTCATATCGACCAACTTTACGCCACCAACTGCGCAAATCTTTCAGCCATTCGTCTTTACCAACCCACAACTGGACTGTTCTTACTGGTTTGCGGTTACTGTCTTCAATCCAAACAGCAACATATGGCCGGGCGTACATAGCGGTATCAATCTTTGGTAATTGAAACTCCACATCCATTGTTGCCGTTTCCGGAATAGGTTTGGCGATAGCCGTAAATGCAATCGGGAAAGCCAAAGTCAAACTGGCTAGCGATTTTGCAAAAGCATTCATGGGTGTTCCTTGTTAAATTGCCGGTTAAGGCACAGCGAAAATAAAAATAAATAACGTTGTCAGCGAGCCAAGAGCCATCCATTTCATTGAGGTATTCAATGTTTTCTTTTTCGGCAGCAGCAGGCATACACCGGTAAGCACAAAAAAGACCATCAACAAAGCGGTAATATCAATAAACCACTTCCAGACCTCACCACTGTTTCTTCCTTTGTGCAGGTCATTCAATACAGCGACTATGCCGTAATGGTTTTTTTCGATTTCGGCTTGCTGATTGAGCAAATCAATGAACACTGTTGCGTTGTAGCCAGGGCCTTTGTAGTCGAGGGCTATCTCACCCTCGAGCAACTCGCCATCTTCAACCTCTGTAAAGACTTCCATCGCTGAAGGCATTCCTGAAATAGCAGCATTGGCATCAAGAAACTCAAGCAAAGCCTGTTCATCCGGAACAAAAGCCCTGCTGCCACTGTTCATCAAAGAATTCGGCAGTGCCAAGCTCAACGAATCCACCGTCGGCTGGCTTTTTACAAACAGTTCAGGGCGATTGAGCGTTATCCCTGTTACCGAGAAAAACAGCACAACAAGCAGCAGCGCCATAGACACATAGATATGCAGGCGTCGGGCCCAGAGTTGAACCGCTTTACTTTTCAATAGCATGGTCAATTAAACGTATAGTGACTATCTTATGCTGCATAACATAATTGATAATCGTTTTCATTGGCATGAAATTTACATTGTTTACGAATGTAAAGGGTTGGCAGTACGGGGGATTTGGGATCAAAAGAGCAATAAAAGCCTGAAAAAATTCATCACTACTATCAGTTGCTTTACCAAATTAGCATTTTATGGATTTTTTGAGGTATCGCAAAAACTCATACCTAACGTTCAAGTTTACTCATCCAACTACATCAAAAGACTATTAAGTAAGGAAGATATTGTATTTTGGCTAATGGGAGCCTATTACCAGATAAGTTCAGCAAATCCTAAATGATATTTCTGTTCAAGTTATAAAATAACGATCTTTTTTGTAGTTTATGTATTAGAAGACTAGTGAAACCATGAAACGCAGACTTGAAAGGGTATTAGGTACGGGTTAGTATCCCGCTAATTCGTATTAAGTACTTTTATAAAGTGGGGGGAATCTAATGAAGAAATTAATCCTTGCAGCAACAATTACATCACTAGTTGGCTGTGGTTCTGATAGCTCTTCAGAGCCAATCCAAGAGCCTACAAATCCAAAAATACCAGTTTCACCTATCAATCCCTCAGAACCGATTCCTGAAGATGTGATAGTCGATCCGATTGATGTAGTACTACCACCACCTCCTCCGCTGGAATATATCAACCCAATTGATCCTGGCTTCGGTTTAGATCCGGTTCGGAACGGTGAGCGCCTAGCTAATTACATCAAGAACAACAATGGTGATGTAATAGTAATCCCTGATCCTATAGCAATTGATCCTCAAGACCCTGGATTTGGTGTAGATCCTATTCAAGATTGGATAGACCCAGTAACCCCTCCTAGTATTGGTCCGATTGACAAATACCCTGAACCAGAGGATCGTTGGATTAACCCTCAAGACCCAGATAATGGTGAACTTCCACCTATTGAAGATGTAATCGTAGCCCCTATTAGCGGTGAGCCTCTTGTTCCTTGTGAAGATTACGAATGTAAATTTATTGACCCGATTGATGTCGGTGAGCCAGAAGACCGTTGGATTGATCCTATTGAAGTCGGTCGCCCTATTGACGAATGCTATCTGGATGATAGCTGTAATGTTTTGATAGAACCGATTGAAGTTCTACCACCATATCAGCAAGAAGAGTACTGGGCAATGCAGTATGAGGATCACTCTATACAACATAGCATGTACCAGTTCTGTCTCACTGGAACCCATATAGATGGGTGGGTAAATTGTATTAGTGATCGCGGTAATGGCGATCATACCTTTGATCTAGAGTATGTAACTGAGGGCTATATAAATGCTAATTACAAAATAGTTAATGGTGAACGTATAGCCACTGATAAGAGTGTTAGTATCCGAGAACTAAATCATCAGGTGTTTGAAGATGACGATGGAAACTATCGAGGTGACCAAACACGAGGTGTAGAACTTACAACTCACTTCGCCGTATCAACTTCAGGGGACTATTGGAGTTTGAGCCAGTATGCAAATGTACGTGACGATATGGCACAAGGAAGTGACTGGACTAGCTTTGAATCTAACTGGTCGTTCAGAATGTATCACTACGCAGGTGAGCATTATCCTAACATCCATATCGACCGACGTAAGAGCTTCAATCGAAATACCGTGTACCTATCAGTTGATGTATCGTTTAATTGTAAGCCAAGCGAAGATCATAAAATGATGTTGTGCAGTGGTTGGACTAATGATGAAAATTTCAACATCATGCCTCACTTCGAGTTTCCTATTAGTGAAATCACAAACTGGCTAACATATGACTACACAATGGTAACAACTGATTTCGCCACATATATCGCTAACAAATATATCCTGAATAAATAAACGATCCATATAATATTTGACGCGGAATGTGTATAGCGTTGTACTCATTCCGTATCTTTTATCTATACATGTAATTAAAAATAAAGACGACAATTAGCGATTATCGGCACTTGTTTTTGTAACCAATCAGCTAACCATGACGAATACACACTTTATGTGTATGCTTCATAGCAACAGTCCATATGGGTTGTTTTGAGTAAGTGAAAAACAGCCAACTTATCACTGATCAAATGTGGTGGGAGCTGATCGAGATCCGCAACGATAAACCGTGCTGCCTCATCAGCATTAAAGCCATGTAAGACGCTTTTGGGGATAACGACACACTCGCCTACAGTCACTCTACCGACAAAGCCGTTCATATCGATATGGATATTACCTTGGATTGGCAGTACCAATTGATGGTAACCGGCATGAACATGAGAGTTAAAGCGCTTGGTGTAGGTGCGGATGGATAGGCTATTTTTCATATAAACAGAAAGTGAGTAAAAACAATATCTATACTTATACTAAATCATTTCTAAAGGACATTAGTATGAGTGAAGTTTACCAACAAAAGTACATTGTTGAAGATATTCAAGATATGAGGCATGGGGCTGTTGCTGAGTTGATTGAAGTGCCAAACGATATAACCGATCAAATGGGTTTAGGTGAAAGTAACAAACTTTTCGTTGATCTCACAGAAGTTGGCGCAGTTGAACTCGGCAATAAGCACTTTTTGGAGTGAGTTGGTTATCAGTGACGAGCAAAAAGATATGCCGCACAAAGCTAGATTCACCTTGGTACAAACAAAACGGCCTCAAGTTGAGGCCGTTAAATTTCATTTACTTTTAATTTAGAATTCAGACATCAGATGCTTATATTTCACATCATCTTCGTACATCTGATGGAACACCTGGTATTTCATATCATAGAAGCGCTTGATTCTGTCGGTTTGCGGCGTCACGGTTTTTCCGATACGGCTCATGGCATTCATTGCGCTTGGAATATCGGTATGGAAACCGGCAGCTACCGAACCCAGCATTGCAGAGCCCAATAGCACGGCTTCACTTTCTTCAGGCAGTAGCATGACACAACCCGTTGCATTGGCATGCTCTTGGAGGAAAATCGTGTTCTTTGTTCCCCCACCGCAGGCCATGATAGTGTCAATCTCATAACCAGACTGGTTCATAACTTCAATGATATGCCGAGTACCCAATGCAATGGCTTGGATAGTTGCTAAATAGGCCAACGCAGTATCATCGATTGTCTTCGACATTTTCAAGCCCGTGATCGTTCCAGTCAGGTTGGGGTTAGCACGGGGTGACCTGTTGCCGTGAAAGTATGGCAATACGTGGATATCTTTGGTCAGGAAAGCAATTTCTTCCTTGCTACCAGCTAACTTCAGCAGGTGATCATTCAACAGTTGATAGACTGTTATGCCTTCTTGGACCGCCTGTGCTTTTAACTGATCGTATAGCGGATCAGAACTTATGATATGATCTATTAAGGCACCTGTTGCCGACTGGCCGCCTTCGTTAAGCCAATACCCCGGGATCATCGCACCGTAGTAAGCGCCCCATACCCCATCAATGAATCGAGCTGTTTTGGAAGCCGCCATATGACATGAGGATGTGCCGCCAATCAAAGCCAATCGCTTGTTAAAGTCGGCACTTTCACCCGTCATACCTGCCGCACCTAGCACACCAATGCCACCCGCATGGGCATCAATGATCGATGTACCTACAGGTGTGCCCCTAACCAAGCCCAGATCATCTGCAGCGTGAGGAGTCAGTCCTTGCCCGACAGGTTCTCCCATTGGCTTAATTGTGTTACCTATTGTCTTCGCACCATCCACAAGCAAGTCATCTAAGCCAATTTGCTCAAAGTATTGCTTATCCCACTTACCTTCATGACCAAGGTATGTCCATTTACACACAGTGGAACACAGAGAGCGACTATCATCGAAAGTCGATTTCCAAGTTAGAAAGTCTGGTAAATCAAAGAAGTAACCCGCCTGAGACCAGGTGTTGGGCATGTTTTCTTTTAGCCAAAGTAATTTAGGCGTTTCCATTTCCGGTGAAATACGATTACCAACGTAAGCTAACACAGGATGCTTGGTCGCATTGATACGCTCAGCTTGTGCAATGGCCCTATGATCCATCCACATAATAATGTTTTGTTCACTGCGCCCTGTCGGACTCACTGTCAGCGGTTGGCCTTTTTTATCCAGTACAACCAACGAACAGGTCGCATCAAAACCAATGCCTTTGACTTGAATAGGATCGATATTGGCTTGAGATACCGCATCCTTCACTGCCATACAGACACTTTGCCAAATGTCTTCAGATGACTGCTCGACAAAATCTGCACGAGGTTTAAACATCTGTGTATCACGTTTTGCTTCACCGACTTTTCGACCAGAGGCATCGAAAACACCAGCCCGTGCGCTGCCACTACCAACATCAACGCCAATAAAATAAATACTCATCTTGCTCTCTCCGCTAAGCTTTTCGTTTTTGTAGGGCAATGAATAGAATAAGAATGCCGCCCCAAAGAGCCATGGTTAGATAGCTACTGACACCCAATAGGTTCAAACCGCTTTCCAACGTCTGCAATACAATTAATGCCAAAGCAATACCGATGATCCGGCCAAAGCCACCGTCAGGATTAATTCCACCGAGCACTGAAGCCAAAATTGCGATTAGCAAATATGATTCGCCATAACCCGCTTTGGCCGAGTTGAATTTTGCCATCATGATCAAAGCGGCAACCCAGCACAATATCGATGAGATGGCATAGACATATAACACTGCCTTTTGTGTGTTAATGCCAGAGAACCGTGTTGCTTTCTCATTCGAGCCCATCAAGTAGATGGTGCGCCCCAAACTGGTGTGTTCAAGCAATACCCACATACCAATGGCAAACGCTACAAATAATATCAGCGGCATTGGGATGCCAATAAAAGAACCATTACCCAGCACCAACAAGGCTTGAGGGAAGCCTGAAATTACACTCCCTCCGGAGATTAAGACATTCAGGCCATTGATTAATGTCATCATTCCGAGGGTTGCCAAGATTGGTGAAACACCGACGTAGGCAATTAGAGCACCGTTCACCAGTCCAATCACAATGGCTGTAATCAGGCCGGCCAACAATGCCAGCAGAACTACCATGCCATTTTCAGGAGCCATGGTAATAACACTCGCCATCACTAAACTGCAGGCATTCGTTGTCGCAATAATCGATAAGTTAATCCCCCCGGTTAGCATGCAGACAGCCATAGCAAGGGCGAGCATTCCCAGCAAAGGCATTTGTGAGGACATCGACTGTAAATTCGCGAAGGAGAAAAACGTATCGCCGCTTGTTAGCGCCATCAACGCAATGATCCCCAAGAGGATAACTAACAAATAGCGTATATTTCTATCTGTCGGAAGCTTTAGCGCGTTCAGAACCTGATCCATTACGCCTCCTGCAATGTTTGTTTCTTTTCATTCAGTGCCGTCATACTGATACTGAATACAATGATGAGGCCGGTAACAACCGTATGCCAATAAGAGGGAACCCCGAGCAGGGTCAAACCATTTTTCATAATGGCCAGCAAAGCGACACCTAGTGCAACCCCCATTAATGTCCCTTTACCGCCGGTCATACTAGTGCCACCTAACACCACGGCTGCTAAAACGGTGAGTTCGAAACCCATCAACGAGTTTGGAGCAACCGACTGGGTGATTTGGGTTTGGACCACGGCTGCTATACCTGCCAGTGCTCCCATATACCCGTACACAAACAAGTGGATAGCAAACAAGTTGATACCAATGCGACTTGCTGCGTCTGCATTGCCTCCCATCGCATAGATCTGACGGCCGAGGCGCGTCTTAGACATCAAAAATGAAGTGAATAAAATAACAGCTAATAGCGTGATAATAGGAAGTGAAAGACCATAATCGTAGCCATCACTGCCGACAAAGGTAAACAGCTCTACTCCGTCCATGAACCATTCTGGGAAACCATACAGCCATGCCCCATCTGTAAAGTAAATAAGCAAGCCAAAGAACAGGTTCAAGGTAGAAATAGTAATTATGATTGCGGGCACTTTTAGCTTGTACACCAGTATGGCGTTAACAATCCCAAGTGCGACACCAACGACTGCTGCAATCAAAAATGCGATGAAAAAATTCCCTCCTACCGATAGTACATAGGTTGCCATCACATATTGGGAAATCGCGGCTGTAGCAGGGAATGAAATATCAATGCCACCAGCAATTAAAACAACAAATAGCCCGCATGCCATAATGCCCAAAATCGCTGAACTGACAGACATGTCAAAAATATTACCCAGCGTAAAAAAGTCCTCTGAAGCAAGACTCAACCCGATAACCATCAGGCCGATCAACAAAGCAAGGTAGAATTCATGCCGCTGGGATAAAGCCCTCCAGTGAAAACGCATTTGATCAGGCATTGACGGCCTCCATAATTTCTTGCTCGGTAGTGGATACTGGGTGAAAGTCATGGGTGAATTGCCCTTCTTTCATCACAATGACACGATGGCTGTTGTAGAACACCTCGGGGATCTCGTCACTAACCATGATGATTGCCATCCCTTTTGCTGCAAGGTCTTTGGCAATTTGGTAAATACTCTCTTTATTAGCTACATCGACACCCACCGTTGGGGAATCAAGAATTAACACATCCGGCTCAGCGGCAATCCATTTTGCGATCGAGATACGCTGTGCGTTCCCCCCAGAGAGACTCGTTACTGGCAACATGGGATCGGCAACTTTAATTGAGAGTGAAGAGATAAGCTTGCGAACGAGTTCTTTTGCCTTGGTGTGGTCGAGAAAGCCATTGCTGCGCTTTAGTCGAGGTAAAACAGCCGCTGTCGTATTATCCTGAATAGTTTGCTCCATCACTAACCCGGTACTCATCCTGTCTTCAGAGACATAACCGATACCATGAGCAATGGCATCACGGTTGGAGCGAAACGATACTGGCTTGCCGTTCAACTTTATTTCGCCAGTATCTGGCTTTGTCATACCAAATAGTGCCAAACATAATTCTGTTCGACCGGAACCCAACAAACCTGTAATAGATACAATTTCTCCGGCTCGGACTTGAAGGTCGATATCTTTAAATTGCCCTTTCTTGGTTAAGCCAGAAACCTCTAGCTTCACCTCTCCCTGTTGTTGATATTCTTCGAGGGGTGAGAATTCAAAACGTTGGCCAGTCATCAAAAAAGCCAACTCATCACTGTCTATCTCTTCTGCAGGATATGTCCCAATCGTTTTGCCGTCTCGAATAACCGTAATACGGTCAGAAATTTCCATAACTTCATCAAGCTTGTGACTGACAAAAACAACTGTCACACCTTTTGATTTAAGATCAGCAACTACGGCAATAAGGTTATTCACTTCAGTGCGTGTCAGCGAAGCCGTTGGTTCATCCATAATCACCAATTTGGCATCAGAAGCCATCGCTCGACAAATTGCCACTAATTGGCATTCAGCGATAGAAAGTTGCTCGACACGTCTGCCCAAAGGGAGTTTAACCCCAACCTTTTCCATCGCTGACTTGGCAATCGCATTGATTCGAGATTGCTTCACCAACCCTTTCGTCCATGCCATATGGTCTTGAACTGCAATATTTTCAGCAACAGTGAGATTAGGAAATAACGATAAGTCCTGGTATATCACCTGAATACCGTGCTCTATCGATTGTTGTGGGGTTAGGCGTGAATAACTTTTTCCGTTAATAATAATTTCGGCGCCCTTTTCAGGATCATGTACACCTGAAATCACTTTGAATAAGGTACTTTTGCCACAACCGTTTTTTCCTGCAAGGCAGTGGACTTCACCTTCATTAAAAGTCAGGTTAATGCCATCAAGGGCCTTAACGGAACCAAAGTGCTTGGATACCCGTTTTAAGGTAATAAATGCTTCGTTTGACATGATGGATTTCCAGCTAGAGGGCAGCATTGCACTGCCCTATATAAGATTTTTCGATAAAGAAATTAGAAACCTAATTCACGTGCATTAGATTTATCCACTTCAAGGATCTTATTAAACTTAATGACACGGTTTTCTTTATCGATTTCTGCAACACCTAGATTATTTACAGTTACTCCATCAGCCACTTTCTGGCCATCTAGCATTTGTTTTGCAACGGCCACCATTGCATAGCCAGCATCGGCAGGGTTCCAAAGGAAACCTTTATCGATTTCACCTCGGAGCAAATAAGGAGCTGCTTGGCTCGGCATCATGATGCCTACTGTACTCATTTTATTTTTGGCACGTTTCTTCTTAATAGCTTCACCAGCACCGATTGCACCCAGTGAACCGTAGGATACAATGCCCGTCATATCAGGGTGTGCCTTCATTAGGTCGTTGGTTGCCGCATATGATGCATCAATACTTTCAGCAACCGGCATTCGATTGGTCACTTCATACATCTCTGGGTATGCCTGCTTTTGATAATCAATTGCCAAGTTTGCCCAGTTGTTGTGAAGTGGTACGGTTAGAGAACCAACATAAACCGCGTAACCGCCCTTCTCACCCATATTTTTCGCAAGCTCATCCATCGTTGCTTTTGCATAAGCTTTATTATCGATAGTTTCAATATCCCAGTCAGCACTGTGGCCATCTGGTGATTCGTGAGTCAGGACAATGATCCCTCTTTCGCGAGCTTTCTTAAAGACAGGTTCCAAAACGGTGACGTCATTAGGGACAACGGTAATTGCATCAACCCCTTTAGCGATCAAGTCTTCAATAATCTTGACCTGTTGTGCTGGATCAGGTGTTGATGGACCAAGCTGGCGAGCATTAACACCAAAATCATCGGCTGCTTGCTCAATACCTTTATTCATTTGGTTAAACCAAGGGATACCAGAAACTTTCACGACGTTCACAATTTCATAGTCTTTCGCCTGAACACCTGCAGTTGCTAACGCGAGTGTAAGAGCCGCGACATTGAATAAGACCTTTTTCATCGTTATCAATCCTTTATTATGCGTATAGGGTATTGGGGATTCGATGAGACAAATATGAAGGATCACTGAGGAACAAACTGAAAGGGGCACCTATTTTGTGATACAGGCACATTAGTGTAACCATAGGGAAATTATGCTGATACAAATTTGTTAAAAGGGAGGGCTTACGTAATTTAAACCAAAGATCCTTCGCGTAGCAGCAAACAAGATATAACTAAAAATTAACAACACAAAAACAAATGCCATTTAATACAAACAAATCAAACTTTATCAGTAACCACATACTGATTAATTCAAACACAATCATTCAATAAGTTGATAATTGCCAAATTTAGTTAGTGTTATTACAGCAACATTCATCAATTTTGTGAACTCAACCCAACAAGATTTCTTGTGAACTCAGTAGGTTCAAATGATAGCCTCCTATGCTGTTGTTTATTTACAACAATATCAATTCAATATGATTAATACAGAGATTCGGCCTTTTATTAGCAGGGGCTAATAAAAGGCCGAATATTAAACGCTAAAATGTTTTATAGCTACGGTAAGGTATTCTAAAGAAGATAATATAAATCACAGGCACTATAAGCAGAGTCAAAATGGTAGCAACACCAAGGCCAAACATGATAACTGCAGCCATAGATTCGAAGAAGGCATCGGTTACCAAAGGCAACATACCAAGTATCGTCGTAATTGCAGCCATACACACAGGACGGACACGGCTCACCGTTGACTCAAATACAGCCTGGAAAGGCTCTTTACCCTCTGCAATATCGATGTTTATTTGATCCAACAAAACAATGCCATTTTTCAGCAACATGCCAGACAGGCTCAACATCGCAAGAAGCGCCATAAAGCCAAAAGGCGTCCCCATCACAAGCAATCCCAGCGTTATACCAATCATTGCCAGTGGCACACTGCACCAAATGACTAATGGCTTACGTATCGAGTTAAATAACACGACGGTAATTAAAAACATCACAGCAAAGCCCATTGGTAGCGATGCGAATAAAGCATTACCTGCATCAGTTGATGACTCGTGCTCACCTCCCCAAGATAATTCATAACCCGGTGGTAGCTCTATCGCTTCTACCTGAGGACGGATCTTTTCAAACAACTCAGATGGCAAGATATCGTATTCAAAGTCGGCATCCGCGAACACGGTCAATGTCCTCTTTCTATCTCGACGTTGAATGATAGGATCTTCAAACTTCACATCAAAACCACTCACAGCCTGTTGTAATGGCACATACGTAGCAAGTGCAGGACTCCAAATTCGTAAACTATCGAGAGAATTAATATCAACACGCTCTTCGTCTGGAAGACGTGAGATAATTGGTAATAAATGCGTTCCTTCACGATATAAGCCCACTTTCATCCCTGCAAAAGCTTGGTTCAAGGTATTCTCAACATCTGTTTTGGTTATACCTAATCGACGAGCCTGTAACTCGTTAAATTGCGGCTCTATAAACTTCGATCTTTCCCGCCAGTCATGGCGGACGTTGACAGTTCCGGGAGTATTGTTAAGGATGGACATTACCTCAACAGCAATCTCACGTAATTTATCCGGATCTGCTCCTTGAATCCTTGCTTCGATTTTCGCATCCGTTGAAGGCCCGTTTTCTAACCTTTTGAACTTAAATTGTGCCTGTGGAAACTCAGCCTCAATTTGGCGACGGTAGGTTTTCATAACAGGCTCAAGCGTATTAAACTCAGAGGTCCGAATTGCTAATTGCGCATATGCCGCATAACTTTTCTGAGGTTCGTAAGTCAGCATGAATCGCTGAAAGCCCTTACCAACAGAAGAGGATACAAACTCAACATCTTCTAATTTTGTTGCGATATCTTCCATATCTTCAATGGTTGATTGCGTCGCTCGTATATCTGTCCCCTCAGGTAACCACACATCGACCAAAAATATCGGTGTCGTAGAAGACGGGAAAAAAGACTGCTTCACATAGCTAAAACCAACAATTGAAATAGCAAAAGCGATTACCACACACAATATCGCTCCCCATCGAAAACGCATGCATAGATCAAGCAAAGCCTTATAGCCTGTAAAGAATGCACCCTTGTAGGGATCTGCTTGTTCAACATCACCACTCTTATGGGCTTTATCATCAAAAAATAACTTAGCAAAAAAAGGCGTCAGCGTAATCGCCGTTACCCATGAAAGAATTAACGAAAACAGTAATACCCAGAAAAGAGAACCTGCATATTCACCGGTTGAGTCCGGTGAAAGGCCAATCGGTGCAAAAGCCGTTACAGCAATAATTGTTGCGCCTAACAGTGGCCACATTGTCTGACCAACAATGTTTTTAGCCGACTCCAACGTTGTTTGCCCTTTCTGCCTGCCGATCAGGATCCCTTCGACAACGACAATTGCATTATCCACCAACATACCCAAGGCAATAATAAGTGCACCTAAAGATATTCGCTGTAATTCTATCCCTGCCTGCTTCATCAAAATAAACGTTCCTAAGCAGGTCAGAAACAAGATTATTCCAATAAGCACACCACTTTTCACACCCATGAAGATCAGCAGAACAATAATAACAATCACGACTGCAGCGAGAAGGTTCATAACAAAATCTTGAACCGACTTATCGACTTCCAAAGGTTGGTTATACATAACCTCCATTTTCATACCTGCAGGACGAGCGTAATCTATGTCTGCAAGTTTGGCATTCAGGGCTTTGCCAACTTCAACAACATTTACCCCATCAGCAAAGGCAAGGCCGAGGTTTATTGCTTGGCTTTGATTGAAAGAAACAAGATGGTTAGGAATATCCTGATATCCACGATGGATAGTCGCCACATCTTTCAAGAAAATTTGCTTATCCTTCGACGCTCCTGGAATAATCAGATCACCCAATTTTTCAACAGAATCAAAAGTCCCTGTTGGTCGCATTTTTAAGTTTTCATTATCAATGCGGATATTACCTGAATCCACAACCATGTTTTGTGAATCTAGTAAGCTAGTAACCAATGAAGGATCGAGCTGGAAAGCGGCAAGTTTATTCAATGACACTTCGATAAAGACTTGCTCATCTTGCTGCCCAGCCAGTGTCACTTTCCCCACTCCAGGGACCAATTCCAGTTCACGCTTAACATAGTCAACATAATCCAAAAGCTCTTGGTAGCTATAACCATCGCCCGTTGCCATCAGCATGACACCGTATACATCACCGAAATCATCATTTACTAGAGGCGTCTGAACCCCCGGCGGGAGTTGGTAGACCATATCGCCCACTTTCCGTCTTAGCTCATCCCATATTTGGGGTAATACTTCTGGACCGTTAGTATCTTTAATACTGACAGTTATTTGAGACATCCCCGATGTGCTTACGGAGACTATTTCATCCACGTATGGAAGCGCTTGGATTGCTTTTTCAATCGGGTAAGTCACTTCTTCTTCAACTTCTGTTGCCGTCGCTCCCGGATAGAGCGTTACCACAACAGCATCTTTAATTGTAAAGGGCGGATCCTCAAGTTGCCCCAGACCAAGAAAAGACATGACACCGCCAACAAGCAAAATTAAGGTAAACATCCAACTGATTATGGTATTTTTTACAAAGTAACTTGCGATGTTCATAATCTCTATCCATTCACCCTTACAACTTTCTGGCCTTCAGTTAAACGTGAGGCACCCTCTGAAATAATCATTTCACCGTCATTCAGGCCGGCTTTTATTTTCATCATGCCATCAACAGGCTTACCTAAAAGAACTTCTCGTCGTGAAACAGTTTGACTCTCATCTTGATATACCCAGACACTGGCCGTTTTTTTATCTAATAAATTTCCCTCTTGCATTTGAATTGCACTCAAAGGGACTAGGTATTCACTTTGATACGGTTGATTTAACCCTGCGAGTTCTACAGAAACCTTAGCCGGCATACCTTCTAACACGATATGTTCAGGATCGGCATTAACAATCAACGTAGCAATATAGCTCTGACTAATTGGATCTTTATTCATCCCTAACTCAAGCACTTTGGCTTCAAATACAGTGTCAGGATAACCATCGAAAACTACATTAAATATTTGCTCACCTTGCATAGCCTGATCCCGACTTGAAGACGCAACAATGCTATCCGGTACCTGCACATCCACCTCAACGTGATTTGGTTTGTGCATACTTAAAATTGAAGTACCAGGTAGAATATTTTCAAAATCATCGAGGTACACATCACCAATAACGCCATCAAAAGGTGCCCGTAATTCTGTGTATTTCAGATGTAACTCAGCCATTTTAAGCTCAGCATTTGCCACTAGGTATTCCGCTTTCAATTTGTCATATTCAGCTTGAGACATCATGTTTTTATCCAACATCTTCTTAGCGCGCTGATATTGCTTTAATGATTTAGCGTTCCTAGCCCGACGATCATTAACACTTATTTCATAATCTGTTTTATCAAGAACAGCTAAAAGCTCACCTGTTTTTACCTGCTGGCCATTGATAACCTTAATAGAGGCGATCTTCCCGTCAACTCGAAAAGAAAGTTCAGTCAATTCGTGTGCTTTTGCTATGCCAGTAAATACATGTACATCGCTGGTATTTTGCTTAGGAAGTTCGTATACAACGGCTCTCGTGGCTGTATTCTTAATTTCAACTTCTTCAGTACAGGCCATCAAACTCATACACGATAATAATACTAATGTTAAATATTTCTTTTTCATATTTACAGGCCCCGCTCTTTAATCCACTGTACTGCCGTTTGTCCATCCCTAAGCTCAGACACACCAACTTCAACAACCCAATCACCGTCACTCAAACCGTCAACCAGTTGATTATCTTCTATTTTGATTGCGACTTTTGTTAATTTATTGACTTCTGGTTCCCAACGAAAAATATAAGTTTGACCATTTTCGTTTATCAATGCAGATACCGGTATTTTGGACTTTCGGTAATTTTTACTCTTTGAGATAGATAATTTGACCTTAGCAGTCATACCAGGGAGTAAATTAATTTCATCGGGTTTTGTTATAGATGCAACCACGGTATAACTTGCGGTTGCTTGATCAGCAACTGTATTTATCTCTTTAATACTTGCATCATAGAAACGTTCACTTCCCTCAAATTGAACATTAACCTTAGTATTTGGTGTAACACTTCCTGATTTTTGGCTAATCAAAGAAATAAATTGCTCCGGAAGTTGAAAGCTGATATCAAACATGGATTCTGCTTGAATACCAACAACTACTTCTTTTTCTCTTGCAAATTCATAGGCTTCACTATACTTCGTTATAACCACACCATCAAAAGGTGATACTAAACGAGTATAGTTTCTATTATTTTGTGCCTTCTCTAATGCTGACTTTGATGTTTGCAATTCACTTTTTGCCGTATCATAATCAGATTTTGAAACAAACCCCTTCTTAACCAGAAGTTTTGCTCTATTATATACCACCAAAGCTAATTCATAATTTGCTTTTGCAAGATTAACTTCTTGATCGTATATAGAAGACTCTATAGTTGCTAAAAGCGTTCCTCTTTTTACTCTATCTCCTGAATTAACGTACATCTTGTTAATTTGCCCACCGACACGGAAAGAAAGTAATGATTGCTCAGAAGCTTTAATCGTTGCAGGTAAAGTAATATTTTTATCTTTATTTTCTATATTTATCTGAAACAGTTTGACAGGTGTTGGGTAGTTAACATTGTTAATTTCATTTTCTGATTTACATGCAGTTAGAAAAACAACAATAGTACTTATCAACACATACCTTAAGTAATGTATTTTCATAATTTAGCTTTATGATAATTGAAGACATTAGTAATTATCTAATAATAACCTATCTATCAGTTTAATTTGGAAAATATAAACCTGAGATTAACTTTTCAATTAAAAGGTTTTTAGATGAAATTGAACATAAAATATTAATAGATTGATTTACCAAAATCGGTATAACATCCCAGCATTGACCATCAATACTTGTGAGTCATAGAAAGAAATATCGTTGTTATCTTCAAACCATGCCACACCAGCATTAGCTGTCCAGTTTTTTAAGCCAAACGGTTTGCTATAGAGAGCATTGACACTGACACCGTGCAATTTACTATCAGCTTTTTCGCCAAAAACAGGATTTGCTTCATCCGCTTTTTGCTTTGATGCGTAAACGTTTGTGACAAAACGCCAATCATCCTTAGTGTATATATAGTTTGCACCAACAGAATATCCTTCCCAGGCCATTGCCTTACCCTGAGTATCATGCTTTGTGTATGAAACTTCAGGTGTCACAATATGCCTTCTATCTTCAGAGCTAAACTGGTATCTTGCCTCGACTTTATGATTATCACCATTTCGATTTAGCGCCGTTCTTTCTGCATCTGATAAATTAAGTGATTGGCCATTTTGCTCATTGTCGATTTCGATCTCTCTATATGAGTACCGTAACTCTAAACCAGTACCATAGATTTTATCCCAAATCAGTCGATAGCCATTTGCCGTCCTACCAGTTTCTTCACGTGCTCCGCCAGTTTTAAATGGATCTGACCAGACTTCTGTTTCAGCTGCGGTATAGAGCACACTGGCTCCCATCACACCTGCCTTACCAAGGTTTTGACGTACGCCAGCAAACGTTGAAAGATCAAATCGAATATAATCTTCCAACCGGTTACCAATAAAGATCTGAGTGCCTGACTCAGCAAAAGTATAAGAAATTTCACCAGCTGCAATCATCATGGCACTACTCTCACTTTTGGCAGAGCCATAAGAGTTAATAGATTTTTCGCTTAAATCGATAAAGCCAGCACTGGCTAATTCATTTGATTTTACAGAGACGCCACCAGCGCCGAGATTAACATACCCACTGAACCCACTTTCTTTGGGGATCGGATCAATCGCATTTGCGGCTAGAGGAGTAAAAAAGAAAGAGCTTAACGTTATATAGTGTGCCAAACGCATAATCTGGTCCTAACTGTTTGTATTTGTTAACTGGTTTAATAACTCCTTTTACATCATCAATTGGCAAAGCCATTTGCCAAAGCCTCGATTTAAAGAGGTTTTGTATTAAAAAAAATTAAATGCACAGGTGCGCACGCATGCACCCAATAGGTAGAAGATTATTAGAAGATAAACTTCTTTAGACATCATTTGATTTTAAATTGGTCTATCAATGGGCATATTTTCACTACCCATGGATATTATTCATTAAGATGAACTGTCTTTTTTTGTCTCAATAGCGCGAATATTTGCAGCAATAAATTCTAAACGGCTGGCAAGATCTTCAGCTCTAAAAGTATATAAAGTATGTCTTCCAACCTTTTCACTGCTGACAACCCCTACTTCGTGCATCGCTTTGAGGTGCCGGGATACTACGGAACGATCTTGCGACACATGTTTAGCAATGGTACTAACATCTGAGGTACCTAAGCTAATCATTATCTGAGCAAGTTGGATCCGAGCCGGTTCTGAAAACACCTTGAATAACTGAGATTCCATGCTGTTTTCGAACAACCGTTCTTTGCTTTGTAAATCTGTCATTATCTTCTTCATGTGGTGAACTTTAATGTATGCGTGCACATACATGCAAGCATTTTTATGTGAATTTCATCACTCTTTTCGTTAATCATCGCATTATCAATAATATAGAATCTAAAATTATTTCCACATCATTTCTGCCACTAATATCAAACAAAGTATTCGCATACTTGCATAACGACATATTCAATAATTACTAAAATAATGCATGACTTCTGAAGGCTTACCATGAAAAATACAAATCGAAACGTGCAATATTTTTTGTTTTCCTATCCCGCTGACTAGCTTTATCCTGCGCAACCTTTTGTTTGCAGGTTTACACTAGTGACTACACCGTCCTCCAATGCGTTATACACCGACCTATCTGGCTATTATGACTTGATGTGTGCTGATATCGACTATGAGGCACAAAGTACCTACGTACGTCGACTGCACCATTTATTCGGCAATGGGGGAATGCACCACCTTGATTTGGCGTGTGGGACAGGCCCTCATATCAGGCACTTGATAGATAATGGTTACCAGAGCCTAGGGTTAGACCTCAACCAGCCTATGCTGGATCAGGCTAAAATTCGCTGTCCTGAAGCAAGCTTTATACAGCAGGATATGACTCGCTTTGCCGTTGAGAGCCAAGTCGATTTGATCACCTGTTTTCTCTACTCTATCCACTATTCGGGTGACATAGAGAAGCTAAAGGCGTGTATTGCAAGTGCTCACGCTGCGCTGCGAGATGGCGGAATGTTCTGCTTTAACGTGGTAGAAAAGGACATGATCGATAACAGTTCATTTGTAAGCCATCGTGCTGAACATAACAGTGACAGCTTTACCTTTGCTTCTGGGTGGCACTACCCAGGAAGCGGTGAACAGCAAAAGCTCAAATTGAGTATCGAAAAGCAAAGCAATGGCGAGATCCTAAAGTGGAAAGATGAACACCCTATGGTTGCGGTAAGCTTTGAACAAATGCGCCATCTGCTTGAGCCGTTTTTCGAGGTATATATGTTCGAGCATGACTACGAAAAAATTGTTCCGCTGAAGAGTACATCAGGCAATGCCTTCTTTGCTTGTATAAAGCGTGAGATTTCAGTTGCTAACGGGCAAGAACTGGCAGCCTAACTTTTTCTAAGCGCTGGGGCCGCAGTGATAAGTTATCTTCCTGCGGCTCTCCTTTCCCCATTACTGAGTGACTTCAATTAAGTAATTGTCGACAACATATGACCATAGGTGGCCATAATTGTAGAAAACCTCATGTCCTGAAACACCTGCACCAAGCTGGTAGAATTTAAAATCAACATCCCCACCGGCCTCTTTGTATGCAGTAACAAAGCTTTCAATAGTGGCGTCAGCGTAATAAGGGTCATTGTGAGCATAAATGAACAATGTCGGTATTTTCAATTTGTCAGCGACATCTTCGAATATCGCTATATTTTGTGATTGCGTACCATTGCTACAAGTATCTCCTACCCAACCACCGGAATAGTTTATCACGCCCGTGAATGCGTCAGGGTGCTGCGAAGCATAAACAAGTGAAAGGATCCCACCTCTAGAATTTCCAGAAAGTACTATCTTTTCTTTATCTACCCACGATTGCTGGATTAGGTAGTTATACGTTGCATCCA
Source organism: Photobacterium rosenbergii (assembly GCF_003026455.1). Taxonomy (GTDB): domain Bacteria; phylum Pseudomonadota; class Gammaproteobacteria; order Enterobacterales; family Vibrionaceae; genus Photobacterium; species Photobacterium rosenbergii. The sequence continues at coordinate 494,109 of NZ_PYMB01000001.1, read as the reverse complement.
GAGACTCTAAGGCGTAATCCACCCCTTTGCTAATCCCAGCAGGATCGCATGTATACAGCTCTTTATAACTGCCTTCCGACTTACCACGCCCTCTTCGCATCGGAATGATTAACGCAATATTTTTATTGACCAAATACTGCCCAAAGCCCCAAGGATTAATGGTGTAGTCCTTGGGAATGACATAAGGGCCTGTTGAACCATGGTTAAATATGACGGTTGGGAAAGGCCCTTCACCCTCAGGTTTATAAACGGTCGCTTCTAGGTTGATGCTAACCTTACCGAACAATCCCTTATCGGTGAGTGGGATATTGACACTTTCACCATAGTCATTGGCAAACGATGATGTTGAGGCTAAAAGCATGATAAGGCCATAAAAAAGACGATTGCTCATCACAGACTCCAAACGGATTAAGTGTTTTTATAATAAACACAACAACATCCATACGGTTTGTGACCAATCGTCCACTTTCCCGCCACTAGCAAGTTTTCTTATCGCATTGATAAATCACCCGAACTTAACCAAAACATGCCATAACAGTTTTAGTTGCTGAAGTTCGTCTTGAACATCAGCAGGCGATAAGCCAGCATGATTATCGACAACACGCTGGGCTGCCTGACCGATAGCAAAAGCTGTCACATCGCCGTCAATGGCAACTTGCTTTGCGAGGTGAACCATATCGGGTCCACGAAAGTCATCGGGAACACATTCAACCGGTAATCGATATGCTGGTCGCCACGCTATTTGAATATCATGTGTTTGGGCTAACTTTACTAGCGCATCACCGATATCTGTACCCCTGAACGACGCATCGGCAACCAAACTTTCGACATCCTTGCAAAGGCTAATGTCGCCGTGGATTTGCGCTTCAATATAATGGTCGAGATTTCTTGCTTTTGGTTTAGCTAGTCGAGAAGCTAAATCACCGCATTGATCAGCTAGGTCTCCATGCAGACATCTTTCTACCAACTGCTTGGGACGAATAGGATTGATACCGAACACCGCATCCCTCTCAAAACACTCTAACAAGGTTTCAGCGAGAATGGGCTTGAAAGTATCTAGAGTTCCCCTAGTTTGCGGTGTTTGGTAGGAGTCACCAAAGCAAAATGTCGCACGCTGACTAACTTCAGCTTTAAAAACGAAATAACATGAACCGAATCTTGGGCATGGACCATCCATATGCCTCGCAATATCAAGCGCGCCATACTTTGGGCGCAGGCTCAACGGTGCGTTGCTAAATACATCACCAAATAGATGGTTTTCCCACTTAGCACGCTCCCCTTCCTGCAATGGGTCAAGCTTGCCATTCGATACCAAGGATTCGAACTGGTTTAAGTAACGACCGGAGTGCTGCATTGATTCAACAACTGTCAGTCCGTTTGCTGTAACCCTATCGGGGTGAAAGTGCGCTGCAATTTGCGCTTGCTGTTGAACACTTGAAATTAACTGCGTCACCGACTGCTGGTCTATATTGGACATATCAAGGATATGAGCAAAGGATTCAAGTGCAGTAGTCTGTAAGTTATTGGCGTATTCGCTTACGAAAAGAACGGCTTTGTGCGACGCAGTATTATGGTTCATCTAAACTCCATGATAGATATTCAGGCTAATCAATAATCTATCATGGAAACGGCATACGGCAAGGGGCTATTGTGGAAGATCAATTTGAATGAGGCCGCCATCATTAACCTCGAAATGTAATGACATTGTACCCTGCTGCTGACTTTGCTTAATCACTTTTACTTCCCGCTCAGGAAAGCGACTCATAACAGCGGTTTTAAGCTCTGACAATAGCTTCTGTCTATCCTCAGCTGATAGGTTTACTCCAAGAGACATCCAACCTCCAAACAAAATAGTTCTGTTTGAAATAAGCGACCTAACGGAAAAAAAACTTAAATACCCGCCAGATTATTGCTTGTGGATTAATCCCGCTACCTTTGCATGTTATGCCGTTGTTTTACTATATACAGCCGTATGGCCTAGTTCACCGGAGGGCAAACGCCTTTCGTTTTTTTTGAGGCACTCAAACTCAAAACCACAACGCTCGGCAACTGCACGACTTGGGTAATTCTGCTCCGCAGCCGTAATTTCAATACGATTGGCATGCAATTTTGCAAATGCATACTCACAAAGGTGAGTCACTGCTTCCGTCATATATCCGTTGCCATAGGCAGAAGTTCGCAACCAATAGCCTATTTCAAAAAACGGCACTGTTTTGTCTCTGACCAAAAGCCCGACGGCTCCAACAAACCTGCCACTTTCCTTTTCGATTATGGAGTAGCGCAACTCCCCTTCAAAGGCTTCAAAGTTGGCTATTGCCTGCAGCGTATTTTCGATGGATTCTTCTTGGGTCAAAGCGTATGGCACCCAGGGTAAGTACACAGCAAGCTCATCCCTACTCTCGACTATAGCTTCGAGCATCATGTCAGCCCTATCCAACGAAGGCGGCAATAGTTTTAGCCTCTCTGTTTCCATCATCAATAGCCTCTTTTTACTAATGTCCTAGTGAACTTATCAAACCATTTTCGACCGCTCAATAATTAGGCCCCTGTTTTAAGGGGCCTTTTCTGTATTCCATCAATTATAAGGTAGGGTTAACATGCTTCTGCAGCAGCGCTACACACCTTTTTCTGCACGGTATTTGGTGCCGGTTCATAATGGCTGAGAGCCATACTGAAAGTACCTTCACCACCGGTCATTGCCCTTAATCTCTGGGAGTAATCGAGCAACTCGTTTTGCGGGATCCGCGCTTTTAGTGAAGTGAAATTGTTCTCTTCAGATTGGGTACCTAAAATGACACCGCGGTTAGCAGCCAAATCACCACTAATATCACCGACAGAGTCCGTAGGGATTTGAAGGTCTAGTTCAACGATAGGTTCAAGTACGATGGGATTTGCATTGTTTACTGCGTCGAGGAAAGCTTTTTTGCCAGCAATTACAAATGCGATTTCCTTTGAATCAACAGAATGATATTTACCGTCGTACACGGTGACTTCTACATCATGGATTGGGTTACCGGATATGGCGCCTTCCTCAACCGCCTGTCGGATCCCTTTTTCTACTGCCGGGATCAAGGACGTCGGAATAGCACCGCCCACCACTTTATTGATAAATTTAAAACCTTCTCCCCGTTCCAATGGCCTAACTTTTAGTTGAACCTCACCAAACTGGCCCGCACCACCACTTTGCTTTTTATGGCGGTAATGCCCTTCTGCCTGCTGGGTGATCGTCTCGAAATACTCGATACTCGGTTGCTCAGTATTGACCTTGAGCTTATAGACCGATTCCATTTTCTCCAGCGCAATTTTCAAATGAAATTCACCCTGACCACCTAACACCGTTTCATTGGTACGGGTGCGATGCTCAAGGCGCAGAGACGGGTCTTCAGAAACGATTTTATTCAGCACTTCCGAGAGCTTCTGCTCATCGCCACGTTTGGTGGTTTGAAGTGCAAGGCTATACATGGGAGCGGCGAATTCGATGGTTTTCATCGACACATCGTCTTCGTCATGGGAATCATGAACGACAGAATCAAAGCTAAGGTCATCAACCTTCGCCAATACACAAAAATCACCCGCCCTTGCACTGGCTATCTCTAATCGTTTCTTACCCTGCAATTGGTATAAGTGTCCGACTTTAAACGCTTTGCTGTTTTCGCCGATAAAGAGCTGGGAACCAGCATTAATCTCGCCTTGGAATACACGTAAATAAGCAAGTTTTCCAAGATATGGATCGACACTGACCTTGTAGACATGGGCAACCGAATGATCCAACTGCTCGCAATCAACCCGGATTTGTTGACCATTCTTCTCCAGCATCGGCGGATTTCCTTCTGCCGGCATTGGCATAATTTCGGCAAGGGTCTGAAGTAATAGTGAGATGCCCTGACCGGTTTCCGCTGAAACAAAGCAAACAGGAATAACGTGACCGGTTCGCAAGGCTTCTTCAAAAGGATCATGGAGTTGTTCAGGCGTTAAAGAAGATCCTTGCTCCAGATAAAGCTCCATAAGGTCTTCGTCAACCTCAATAACCTGATCAATAAGCTGCTCGTGGGCAGCTTCTACACTATCGAATAATGTTGGTGCGTCATATTTTGGAGAGAAGTAACAATCAACAATCGATTGACCGTCTTGAGACGGTAAATTGATAGGCAGGCATTCTTGACCAAAATGCGCCTGAATTTCCTGCAGTAGCTGAGGGGTTTTATCCGGGTTGAGATCAACTTTGTTAATGATGATCATCTGGCACTTCTGCTGCGACTTGGCAAAGTTAAATAACTTTTCGGACACTTGGTTCAGCGGGGTATTGGCATCAAAGACGAGAGCAGAGGTTTCGACAGCAGGATAGATACTTAATGAACGGCCAAGCAGTTCCGGTAAGCCAGGGGTATCAATGACGTTTAGCCGGTGTTTTTGCCAACAAAGAGCGGCAGGTGTAGCTTCGATACTATGTTGGTAATGGATGGATTGGTCATCGAAGTCAGTGACAGTGTCACCCTCTTTGACATTCCCGAGATGGGTGGTGCATTCCGACTCAAACAGAAGACGCTCAACCAAGGTCGTTTTACCTACCCCGCTTTGACCGACTATCGCGATATTACGGATTTCATTCATAGACATAACAGCCTCCGAAGTTCAGAAAGACAAACGCTATTTTCCAGCATGTAGGCGGTCTCCCGCCTTGTCGTCTTCCAGGTCAATTTTCGGATGGGTACGTCCATAAGCACAGGCCCAAATCGCCGCAAGAGTAATAGTAAGAATAACCAAACTTTGAAATTTAATTGTCTCGAATAGCTTGCGCCTATCCGCTTTAAATTAATGTGAGTTATTTCATATGGATAAAGATTGTCGTATTTTTGTTATTAAAAAAGGCCACATTTGTGACATTCAACGTAAGTGTTGATATCACAACTGTGGCCTTATACTAAGCCAGCATGTCGTTGTTGAGGATTAACGCTCTAACCTAGCTTGCCATCTCTCTTTTTTGGGACAAGTACTTAATCCAGCTTTTTGATGCTGTGGTTGACTCAATGTTATCTGCTTGCTTAGCAAAGATGATCGCTTTCTCGAGGTTGTCTAGCTTGTAATATGCCCTCACCTTGGCAAGTGCAACATCTGCCTCGTGATCTTTGTCTTTGACTTTATCAAGCTCGGCAATTGCCTCGTTGTAATAGCCCTGCTGCAAGAGCAACTGTGCCAAAGGCCAACGGTGTTTGTTATTCAACGCAGCCGCTTTTCGCCAAACCGATATCGATTTATCCCATTCTTTGGCGATTTGCCAATATTGGGCCTGCATGACAACAAGTTCGACATCGGAATCTGCACCCTCAAGTTCTGAATACAAGAGTGCAGCCCGCTCAGGGATACCACGCTGGGCATAAAGCTGGGCCAATGTCTTCAAATCTTGCTGAGATAACTCCACCCCTTGCCTGCGCGCCAATGCCAAAGTATCAAGCGCAGATTTTGACTGGCCCAAACGAAGCTGGATACCCGCTGATTGCTGCCACCAAACAAGTTTGTTCGGCTCAAGGATAATCAGGCTTTCCAAAGTGGGTAATGCCGCTTTCCATTGTTTTAGCTGAAGCTGGGCACCGAGTTTGATGGTCAACGGCTGAACATCCATCTTACCCGCATACTTTGAGTAAGAGTTAATAGCCGACAGCGTTTGTTGCCACTCGGAAACCTGATAATGAGACTGGGCGATACGCAACCATAACTCATCGGCTTTTTGATTTTCTGGAATGTTCTTACTCAAGGCATAGTAATGCGGTAAAGCCTGCTTGAACTTTTCACTCGATAGCAAAATGTCAGCTAGCATACGCTGGGTTACCCAAGCCTGCTCGTCTTGTAATAAGCCAGAGTTGACGGCATCAGTCAGATTAGCAATTGCCTTGGTCGTGTTATCTTGTTGCCAATAGAACACACCCAACATACGTTGAACATAAGCTTTATCGTAGTCACGAGAAGGATCTAATCCTTCAAGCAACGCAATCGCTTCACCCAACTTCTCATCTTGCTGGAGATTGTGAGCACGCTGAACCCGCCCTGCGGTATATTGCGATAGTTCCGCAGACACAGCCGGTTCAGCGACCAGGCCAAGAGGCAAGGACAAGGCAACAAGTAATGTCAGTTTCTTGATCATTTCTGTATTTTAAACTCCAGTCTTACCGTTTGACCAACCTGGGCAATAGACTTGCCATCGACAACTTTAGGCTGGTACTTCCATTTTCTCAGCGCCTGAATAGCTTCACGTTCAAACAAACGGCGAGGCTTTGCATCTAGAACACTTATGTCTGTTGGGCGCCCCTGTGGGTCAATGGTAAATGACATTACAACGTAACCTTCGGCCCCCTGCTTCATCGCCCTTGAAGGGTATTTTGGCTCAACACGGTACAAAGGCATTGCCTGCTGGTTAGCACCAAAATCAGAAAACGTCGGAGCGTTGATTGCTAAGCCCGAGACCGATGCATCAAGGTTCAAGCTTGGCATTGATGGCGAAATTGTATTGGTCACCGTCTGGCTTGCTGCCTTCGGAACAGCCTGCGGTGGCGGTTCCGGTGTTTCAGGTTTCTCTGGCGCAGCACGCTGACGACGCTGTGCTTCTCGCTCTTGCTCTACCATTACCATATCAAAAGCCAACAATTGCTTTTCGGCTTCAGGACGCTGGTTGCCGTTATCGACCATCCATGCCATGAAGGTGAACAACCCCAAGGCCATTACAAAAGCAGCTGGGATTGCAATAAGTACACGCAGCATTAGCGCTTCTCCGCAGCCAACGCTATCTTCTGCACACCAGCCCCTTTCGCGGCATCCATAACTCTAACAACCGTTCCGTTGTAGGCATGCTCATCGGCTTGGATCACCAGCGATGCTTCAGGCTGCTCAAGTAGCAAGTGTTCAAGAGTGGCCTGGACACGTTCAACATCAACAACACGCTTATCGATGTAGACATCGTTGGCAGATGTGATGGCAATAAAAATACCGGCATCTTTCTGGCTGACGACATTACTGGCCTGAGGGCGATTGACTTCAACACCGGACTCTCGAACAAATGAGCTGGTAACAATAAAGAAAATCAACATGATAAATACGATATCCAGCATAGATGTCAGATCTACCTGGGCATCTTCACGGGCTGAAGAAGGACGACTCAGTCTCATTACTGACTCCTCAATAATTTTTCTAACTTAATTTCACGCTTGTGGCAGGATTTGGATAAACGAGAATGCACAAACATGCCTGACAGTGCTGCAACCATACCAGCCATTGTCGGCAGTGTTGCCAGGGAGATCCCTGATGCCATCAACCGAGGTTGGCTGCTTCCTTGAGTTGCCATCACATCAAACACCGAAATCATACCAGTTACCGTGCCTAGCAGGCCCAGCATCGGGCAAATGGCTACCAGTACCTTGATAAGGTTCAGGTTTTGGTTAAGGGCAATATGTGCCTGGCTCAACCAACCATCACGCATAGATCGTGCGTACCATGATGAGTGGTCGTCTCTTGACTGCCACTTCTCTATCCATTGCTGCCGTTGTTTCGGGTAGGTAATGAGCAGGTACAAAACCCGCTCAATCACCAAGATCCAGCAAAACATCACAACCGCTGCTAACCACCAGAGCACCTGACCACCTTGGTTCATGAATGTCTCTAGTGAATATTGCCAAGCATCAAAGAATGAAGCTTGCACTAGCGGAACTTCATACAGATTGCTTTCCATTAGGCGGTCGTTCCTGCTTTTTCAGCCTGCTCTGCTACCAAGCTAATACCTTGTTTTTCAAGGATGCTACGGATAGTTTCAGCCTGAGTGGTCAACATGTTGTGCGCAAGTAGAAGCGGCATCGCAGCGACCAGACCAAGTACCGTTGTCACCAATGCCATAGAAATACCACCAGCCATCACCGTTGGGTCACCATTACCAAACTGGGTGATCACCTGGAAGGTTTCAATCATGCCGGTAACAGTACCCAGGAGGCCCAGCATCGGAGCAAGTGCAGCCAGTAGTTTCAGCATAGATAGGCCCTTCTCCAAACCTTGTTGCTCATCAACAATGGTTTCGAGTAGACGTAGTTCAAGTGCTTCAACACTACGTGTCTGCTCTTTGTTGTAAACGTTAAGCACACGGCCCAATGGGTTGTTGCCTGGGTTTTCAGGAGTCTTAAGCTGCTTTTTGATCTGCTGGCGAATTGCGAATAGCTTAGCGCCACGGAACAAGCCGATAGCCAGACCAATAGCAAGAAGACCTAGGATAATTTTACCTACTACACCGCCGTGTTCGATACGGTCTCTTAGCTCAGGAGCATTGGCAAGTTGTTCAAGCATGATGCCACGAGACGGGTCGACAACCATTGACTGCATACCACTTTGCTCAAGTTGCGACAGTTGATTGCTTACCGGACCGTTCTGCGGCTGTTTAAGATATGGCTTGGCCGATTCGCGCTTGCCGTCCCATGCCAGGTAGCCTTGTTCGCCAATTAGGCCAAGGCTGCCCAAACGGTATGCGTCAACGTTAGCCATTTTGCCCTGTCCGTCGATGAAAGGCACTGATACTGCTCGTAATTCTCGGCTGGCATTGATTTGCTCTTCTAGCCCTTTCCACAAACCCGTCAGTTCTTCTAGTGAAGGAAGCGTTCTCGCTTCAACAATGCTGTCGATTACTTTGCGGTATTCATTACGGTCAACGCCCGTTACCGAGAAGCCCATTTCCGAATCAAGATCTTTTGCGGCCTGACGAACAACACCGAACAACTCACCCAAGCTGCCCGTTTCTAAGCGAAGCTGCTCTTCAAGTTTGGCTAGTTCGTTTTCATTTTTGCTGAACGTCGTGCTTAGCTGGTCCGTTTCAGTTTGAAGTTGCTTACGCTGCTTAAGCAAAGCATCACGCTGCGACTTAAACTCTTGCTCGGTCATCTTGAAACCCTGCTCTCGTTCAGCATTGTGCTGCTGCTGAACTTTGGCTTCTTGGCGGGTGTCTTGTACTAACGAGGCATTGGCAGAAGCCAGAGGTACAGAGAATAGGCACAATGCTGCCACTAACGCTTTGATTTTCATGTTACTTAGTCTCCACGTTAACTGATACTGGCAGTGTAATTAGGCTAGGCGCGGCTTGTTTGGAAGCAATAGCAAAGGCTTTATTGATATCTGATGCAAAAGAATGATCGAGCGATTGCCATACCGACTCTTTATCGTTCCATGACCAGTAATTGGTTCCGTCAAGACTACGAGCAACAAGAGAAACGCGACCAAGATAAAGCATATCCGCTTCGATTGTACCGTCACCAAGTGCAACCTGCCCCTGGTAGATACCCATCTTGGTGCCGTAATCTAGCTCAATTTGGTATGCCTCCAGAATACGACGGTATTTTTCAGCGTCACTGATATCAGCCTGTACCATCATTTTTTCTAGCTTTTCGATACGTACCAGACGCTGCTCTTTACGAATAGGCTTGTCTGATTCAACATTGGTTTTTAGGCCATTGAGCATGCTGTACATCAGCGGCACGACACCCTGTCGGGTATCTTTAATGCCTTCGATCTGCTGGTTTAGACTCGTCATTTCCTGGTTTTGGCTATTAACCAAGTTGGCAAGATGGTCACGGTAAACCTGTAGGTTTTGAACTTCTTCCTGAAGTTGCTCAATTTCAGCTTTCATTGACAACGTGGCTTCCGCACTGCGGTCAATTTTCTTCTGGCTAGTTGCCGATGCGGCATTCATTGAACTTTCCAGGTTTCGGGCTTCACCCAATGTGCTGGCTTGCACGCCAGATGTAAGGCTAAGTACCAAAAGCGCGAGGCTTGTTTTCTTGATATTCATTTTAAAATCAATGCACTAATAAACGTTAAAAATCTTCAATCTATGAAGGCTATACCAAAAACAAATAAACTCACCGAGTGCGAATCGATGAGTGGGAATCAATATACACCAAATGAAAATCGATATCATTTGGATTTACATTAATTAATAAAACAGCAAAGGGGGAAGCACAGTGCCCTCCCCCTTTATTAATCAATTAGTAACGTACTTGTAACGTGGCCATGTAGTTACGGCCTTCTCCAAGCGTTACATTCGTGTTGTCGCCACCCATCATATAATCTGTATCAAAGACATTTTCCACATTGAAGCGCGCAATGAAATCTAGATTCTGATCATAATGGATAGTATGGGAGATACCCATATCTACACGTGTATAAGCATCTTTCTTGAACTTGTTGGCACTGTCACCATAACGCTCACCAACATAAGTTAAACCTAGGTTAACATTGGTATTGTTCTCAAACGCGTATCGAGACCAAACTGTTGCACCAAATTCAGGTACGTCTGCCGGACGGTTTCCAGCGTATTTAGCGTGACTTTTGTATTCAGCGTCTAGATACATTGCATTACCGTGCAAAGAGAAGCGGTCAGTCAGATAGCCCTGCATCGCAAATTCTGCACCACGGTGTACTTGCTCTCCACCTTGTGTCTTGGTGTAGGTACCGTCATCGTGTTTAACGTCAAGAGATACATCTTCAAGTGCTATATCAAATACCGCACCTGTTACAAATAAGCGCTCGTCAAACAGTTCCCACTTAGTGCCCAATTCGTATTGCTTACCTGTACGTGGCTTCAGATGCTCACCATCGTTGCGATACTCTTTACTTTTACTACTTGCCACTTCACCTTGTGGTTCAAAACTCTCTGAGTAAGAAAGATAGATAGAACCGTTGCTCTGAGGGTGGTAAATAACAGCCACTTTAGGTGTCAGTGCATCTTCAACAAGATCCTTGCCTTTGGTTTCTTCACGGTCGTAACGAATCCCAGCCAATGCTTGCCATTGATCGTTAAACGTTACCATATCCTGAATATAGAAACCGTACGAGTCACGCTCAGTTGGTGTTTTCGGCCCCGCATTTTCATAGCTCAAGCCGTCAGGTTTATCGAGTGGTTTACCAACTTGTGCGGTAAGCCCATCTATCGAGTCAGTTTTACCTAAGTAGTAATAACCTAGCCAGTTAGAGCCGACAAGTAACTGATGGTCAACACCCAATGCCGTAAATTCACCAACAAAGTCCAAAAACGCGGTATCATACTGCCAGTCATCTAGACGGTCATAGCCTTTATATTTATATGTACCAGCTTCTGAATCATAGGTTTCTGGTTTGGAGAAGCTTTCAGTATCATGGCGCAAGAAGTTCTGGTGGTTGTAGCTCGCAGACATGCGCCATACATCTGTTAACTGCGCGTTGATATCAATACCATAGTTTTCAACGTTGTTTTCGATCTCTGACCACTGAGCATCCCAGATGTGCTCGTTACCAAGAACTACCTTGCCATCTTTTACGTACGCACCGGAATCAACACTGCCCTTATCGCGTGTTTTGTCATAGTGAACAGAAACCATAACGTTGTCATTCACATCGTAATCGACAAACAACCCGCCGACGAAACGTTCAGTTGAGGGGGTGCTACCGTCAGTATAGGTACGCCAGTTGTCATAGGTTTGCTGTGAAACAATGGCACGGGCACGCAATGTTTGTTCTTCGTTTAGCGCACCGCTAACATCAACAACTGTACGAGATTCGTTATCAGAACCAATATCCTGGCTAACGTTTACCTGTGTTTCGTAAGTTGGTTTCTTAGAAACCATGTTGATCAAGCCACCTGGTGCTGACTTGCCGTACAACAGACCTGAAGGGCCTTTCAGTACTTCTACACGTTCAAGTAATTCAATAGGCTGGCGGTAATGGGACCAATGCTGCTTGCCATCACGCAAGAAACCACTGCCGCTTTGAACTTCGAAACCACGAAGGGAGTACGTCACACGATTACGGGTTTTGTCGCCAACCGACACACTTGAATCATTCTGTAAGACTTGATCCAGTGAACTGGCACGCTGTTCATCAATCAACTGCTCATCAATGACAGACACCTGCCCTGCTGTTTCAAGTTGGCTTGCTTCAATACGCATCGCTGTCGTGTTGGTATCTGCTTTGTAGCCATAATCACGACCTGTAACAACCATGTGTTCATCAACATCAGTTGTTGCAGTATGCTCTTGAGCGTAAACAGCAGGTGCCGCTAGGATGGCACCAATAAGTAAAGTCAATTGACTTTTGTTAAACATATTCCGTTACTCCAAATCGTTTGAGATACAGCGCCATGTTATTGATTTATTGATAGGCGGCTTGTTTGTACCCACATGCATTTTTGTGCTGAGCAGGAATATAAGTGATAAGTATTACCATTTGCAGTTAATTTACATTCTTTGCATTCGTAAAGAAGTGTCAATGAGCGTCAAGTTACCGTTTTTATAAGATCGCCATACGGGAAAAGTGTCATTTTTACATCGGAGAGGTATAATGCAGCGTTTTTAAAATTTATCGGTACATTTGAAGTGACAGAAGTAAACCTAGACAACGTTCGTCAGCAGCTGACAGCCCTTAACCTCAAAGCAGATAAAATGCGTTTTGTTACCGTATCTGCAATGGATGAGGAAACTCTTGAGTCTTGTACGACAACCGAGGGCGAATGTTTCTATAACAGCTATATGAATGTCATCTACGGAAAAGGCGATCGCTACGTGCTGGGCTACCGTTGTGACGAAGAGGTTGTAGACCATGCGATTATTCGCAAAGGTGATAAATACTATGACCCGACCTTGCAAGCTGAAGACGGTGACTTCAAAGAATACCAGTATGCTGTGATGACCGAGTTCACGGTATTCGACATGATGAAGCATGCCAAAAGCAATAAAGATTTCCCGCCTGACGTAGATTACATTTTCAGCAAAGCAGGCAAATTCAAAAACGTCATCGATGTAGAACGTTTGAAGAAATAACAATCAGCCCGATGCCAAGCATCGGGCTTTTCTTTTTACATTGCACTGGGCAATTGCACTTTCACCCGAAACCCCTCATCAAGATTTTCGGCTTTAACTGTACCATTCATGATCGTGACGGCCTCTTTGACAATCGCCAACCCTAGACCGTATCCGCCCGCTTGTTTTACCCGAGAAGACTCTATCCTGGTAAATGGGTCAAAAATAGTGGCTATATTCTGAACTGAAATACCTTTACCGTTATCTTCCACCCACATCTCAACCCCTTCTTCTCCCAAAGACCTCACCGAGACGCTTATTTTTGCTTGTTCGCCAGCATACTTGATAGCGTTGCCAATTAAATTATTCAATATTCGAAGGACCAAGCTGTTATCCGCTACAGCTAAAACTTCACTCTGGCTGCTGTGGTACGCTAATGTCTGCCCATTCGACAATGCATCTTTCATTTTATCGACCTGAAGTACACACAAACTAGAAAGATCGATAGGGTGCAGCTTAAGCTGATAGCTGGCATTTTCCAGGCGGCTATATTCTAGAATCTCACTAACAAGATCATTCATTTCAGTCGATTCTCGCTCTAGCCGAGCCAGCAAACCTTGCTGCTCTTCAGGCAACTTTCTTCTCAGTAAATGTAGCGCAAGGTCGTGACGTGCTAAAGGTGTCTTCAGTTCATGTGACACATCACGGATCAGACTCTTTTGCTTTTCAGATAAAGCATCAATCCGCCGGGTCATATGATCAAAGCTATTAGCCAAAGCCGCAAACTCTGTCACCGTCTCACCAACTTCATGGCTCACCCTTACCGAGAAATCCCCCTCAGCTAGTCGCTGGCTTGCAACCTGAAGTTTATTCAAAGGCTGTTGTAAGTGCCTAGCGAGTATCATAGACAGAACCCCTAATATCAGTCCCGCAATGACGACTTTGATGACTGTAAAATAGTAAGTAAAAAATCGCGCCGGATGGTGATGATGCGGAAATTGAATATAAATGGTATGGCCAGTCTGTAGTGGAATGGCAATGATTGGCTGATTAACCTCGTTATCAAAAACCGTATCTATATCTCGAGCATATTGAAGCTTAAATTCAAAATGCGGGTGCATGTCTCTGCCACTAATTGCCTGTTGGTTTTCATCTAACACAAACAAATAGTATTTCTGCCCCCTTTCCCAATCAGCTAACTCATCCATATCCCCTTCTCGGATATTGACTTCTGCTTGATAAGCCATTTCTATCATTTCGGCCTTTATCTTCTCAGGGACATGTAGCATCACTCTAACCATTGCCGCCTCAGCAAGGTTCTGCAACAGTAAGATAATGAACAAGCTAATCGCGAACGACGAAAATAGCTTGAACGCAAGCCCCTCTCGATCACCGAGGCAAAAAGCAGACTTTATTTTGTGAATAGCAATAAGACTCATTAGAATTTTCAAGCAGTATTTTTGGTCGGTACCTTAAGGCAAGAAGCATTCTCATGCAACCATTGTAAAATTGCTCCTCTTTGGGGCGAAACTGATCGTTGACTGGTTAATTTCACGGATCAAATTAACAAATTTTGTTTACATAACTGTCTTATTCATTATGTATCATGTTTAATAGTACATAACGTTAGCTAACGTGCTCCATATGAACAGCTTCACCATTGCAAGGACGCAACAAATGAAACGCTTCTTCACTCTTACACTTTGCTTTGTGATTTGGGGATGTAGTTCCGGTATCTATATTGACGTGCCAGAATCTATCGCTAATGAAACAAGCGAAACCGGTTATCTTGCAGGCAGCTTAGGAGTCACTACGGTATGGCCCTCAACGGGTGAAGGTATCATCACTACCCTCTCTATTCGCCCAGTCGGCAAGTCGGAAGAAATCACGCTAACCAATACTCAAGCAAAGTCTGATTTTGAAAACGACCATGATAAAGGCCAACTGTTCGTGGCAGAACTTCCTATCGGGCGATATGAAATCAACCAAGTACAATTTAAAGGAAGTAACGGTCGTAAAACTGTCCGTTCAACATCAAATCAAGATCTCGCGATTTATTTTGACATCACCAAAGATGAAGTCACTTATATTGGACAATTTATTACGTCTAGCCTGGTCGCAAATAGTCAATTATGGAATACACCCTACCCAAGTGGATTTGGTGTGATTCATCATAGCTACGCGACAACGAGAGATCATGGAATCATGTCAGAGCGTTTTCCGGATCTGAAAGCACTTTCATTTCATGAAGGTAAATTGCAAGGCTTTGATACGAGCAAATTAGCATCAAAAGTCATTGAGTATTAAGTGAAGAAATTACTGAAAGGGGATTTCTACTTGAATGAAGACATCTTCCAAGTCACGGTCTTCATGCCAACGATAATCAAAACGTAAACGAGGAGACTTACCGTTTTCTCCCCCTATGCCAAAGCTCATTTGTAGGCCGTACTTCTTTATCAGCTCTTTAACCTCTTCAACATCTAATATGTCATCTTCGGCAAACTTTTCCGGCATCCAAACACCCAATCCATAAAAACTGGATGAGGTATTAGAAGATACAAACGGAGAATCAAATTGGCGTGCCCAGTTATCCCAAAAGCTTTCTTGCTGCTTCTCAGTCGCTTTCCATTGAAACTGGGGGTCTGATAATGAAGAAGAGTCGTAACTTCCTGTCAACATTACTGGTTCGGCAAAATTCATGCAGTTAGACTGATTGCCGGTTAAGCTTTCAGCTTGTAACTCAGTCTCTTGATTACCAAGGGGCGCAATACAAGATGAAGAATTAAAATATAATGCCGTCAACAACAATCCAGAAGTTACGCTTAATACAACCATGATGAAAACTAATTTAAACCCACTACTCTGACTAAACGACAATTTTTCCTATTCGTCGTACCACTTATTTTCATGCAGCATTCTAGCAACATTTTTCGTAGTTAAATGTGATATTGTGTGACCATTGATGATTTGCTCACGAATTTGGGTACTGCGGACCTTGACGGTTTCTGGGCAGGCCAGTACCTGCCAGCGTTGCATTATTTCATCAGCTTTAAAGAATTTACCAAAGTTTAGGAAGTTGTCGGGGCCAACGACGAAAGTGAGGTTTGCTTCGGGATATTTTTGTTCAAACGCCTCCAGCACAGCAAACGTCGTGATAGCTTCATCCCCTACAGCAATCTCTTTTTCAAGTTGCGACAGTTCAAGGTTGTACTGGGAAACATCTTCAATAAAGGCTTCAACCAGTTTGCAGCGGGCATCATAGTCCAACATCTGCTTTCCCCAAGCATGGCTATAACTTGGTAGTAAAAACACTTTGTCAAAATGCGCTAGTCGCTCAATCACAGACTTGTGTCCAAGACTTGGTGGGTTAAAAGCACTGCCGAAGATGGCAATTGATGCTGTCATGACTGGAATGTCCTTTTTTTATGCCGTTTTACTGTTTATTTTACTTATTTAACGTAAGAGGATTGATCCTTACATAGAGTTATCGCATATTTTGCAAAAGGTTTAATGCAATTCATCTATTTTTTGCATTAAATGACGCTATATGGTTACAAATTGGGCAAGCCCCTGAGGATTGATTCATTATGGAACAGCTAATTCGCGATGAAATGCGCGTATTACCAGAAATTGATGTGGACTTTGAAATTGAACGCCGCATTGCGTTTATTCAAAAGAAACTCAAACAGTCAGGATGCAAATCACTGGTTTTAGGTATCAGTGGTGGTGTTGATTCAACCACGCTTGGCCGCCTTTCACAGTTGGCTGTTGAAGGCCTAAACGCTTCTGAGAACACCGACGATTACCAGTTTATCGCTGTTCGCTTGCCTTATGGCGAGCAAAAAGACGAAGATGAAGCACAGCTTGCCCTATCTTTCATCAAACCTACTCACTCTGTAAGCGTTAACATTAAAGACGGTGTAGACGGTACTCACGCCAGTACGCTATCGGCACTTGAGGGCACTGGCCTTATTCCAGAAAGCGAAGGTGCGATAGATTTTGTTAAAGGTAATGTAAAAGCGCGTACCCGAATGATTGCTCAGTATGAAATCGCTGGATTAGTGGGCGGTTTGGTTTTGGGGACTGATCATTCGGCTGAGAACATTACAGGTTTTTACACTAAGTTCGGCGATGGAGCCTGCGATCTTGCTCCACTATTTGGCTTGAACAAACGTCAAGTTCGCCAAGTAGCAGCCAAATTAGGTGCTCCAGAGTTGCTAGTACGTAAAGTACCAACAGCCGATTTGGAAGAACTCGCCCCTCAAAAGGCTGACGAAGACGCCCTTAACGTTAGCTACGATCAAATTGATGACTTCCTTGAAGGTAAGCCTGTCGACCAAGCTGTATCTGACCGCTTAGTTGGGATCTATAAGGCCACGCAGCATAAACGCCAGCCGATTCCAACCATTTACGACGAAGATTAATTCATCCGGCAGTTCCGTCGCTTAACGCCACTCAATGAAAAGGGCTCACTATGAGCCCTTTCCTTATGATGCTTCTGAGTAACGAAGCAAGTTGTCTAGTTCCCACCAAATGGCTTCACATAACCCTTTACGATAAACAGACTGCTTAAATGCTTGGTGTTCTTCTTGATAAAGTTGATAGTAATGATGATTGCTATATAAGCTCGCCCGCACATTTGCTAACCGATCACACGCTTTAATTATTAATGCGATTCTTGCGGCTTCCTCCACGGTATCTAAAATAGCCAATCTTTGATTGATTTGGTGCTTCCTATCTTGCCGACTCTCTAATTTATCATCTGTCATATAACCAACAGCATCAGCAACCAAGAAACCGAAATCAGCCGCTAGTTCATCAATCGTGGTTTCAGTATCTTCAAGTACGTCATGCAGTTGAGCCACTATCATGGCATCAGTGCCAAAAGGGCTCGCTAAACGAGAAACTGCATCGAGATGGATATAATATGGAACGTCACCGTACATTTGTCCTGTGTGCTTGGCTCGGGCCAATGTACGAGCCTTGAGGTAACGGTTATTCATCCTTCCCTCCTTCATCTAAATCTGACACGACCACACCCAAACAAAATTAGGCCATATTGAAATTTAGGATGTGATTCACTCTTTCAAAGAATGATTTTACTCATTCCCACATAAACTACTGGGATTTATTGCACGATTTGATGAAAAAACGGGCGCCAATTGGCGCCCGTTTCATAGATTCGTATCAGGGGTAAGACAATTTATTCCTGCTCGTCTTCCGACTCTGCTTTTTTTGCTTCAGCTTCACGAATAGCATTAGCCACTATCATAATCGCTTCACCACTGCTGATCCCTTGTGCCATCAGTTCATGAATTTTTTCTGCCGCTTCTTGTTGCTGCGCGTGAGTCAGTGTCGGAGTGTTGTTAAACATAAATCATCATACCCGAAATAATTGAGCGCATAGTTTATTGACTTGCGCTCAAGATGTCACCTGATATTTAACGTTAACCTGGGCGTCCATCTAAACGAGGTTTAGACAAAATCGGATAATACACGGCTGTAAAAATTGCGAACGAAAAGGCCCATAACCCAGCCGATACTACATATGCCTGAATTGTGATGGCAGGATAAATAGCAATCAACAACGTACGAGATAATGTCGCCAATACCAGCGCAGCAAAAGCCACCACCATCAGCGGTTTAATTTGTAGTGGTCGTCCTGTATGGCCTAATGACACACGGGCAATCATTGCTAAGATCATACAGCCAATTCCACCCACAGTTAACGTGTGTAAAGCGAGACTATATCCTACACTGCCCGACCAGAAATGAAGCCCTAGTAGTAACATACCTATCACCATGGCCAAATATGCAAAATGCAGAAGCCATAGTAGCGGAACTTTTACCGTGGATAGGTTGCGCCAACGCATGAATCGGATTAGATTCATCAAACCTGTCACAATAAGCAACGCTGGTAGTGTAAATGCTGAAGTGTTTTCAGGTACGGGTAAGAGAACATTCAGTAGCAGCAACCAACTTGGCACTAACGCCCCGTACTCCAACCACTTGATTCGTGTAATTTGCTCCGTTTGCGTACCCCGCCAAGTAAAGAACGGAATCACACGGCCCCCGACAACCAGTACAATCACACTTATCACCGTAACGGCGGCGAAAGACACTGTACGCAAAGGAATATCGACTAATCCTAAAGCTATAAGGTGAAATAGAGCGTTTAACACTGTCATCAATACAATTAACGGTGCAAAAAACAAGTTATTCCATTGACGGCGAATGATAATCGGATGGGCAAGGAAACCAGCAGCCAGCGGCATCCAAGTTAAATCAATCAGCATCCAAACTGCGTTTGGTGTACTTAAAAACATCGCTAATCTAGCGATTAACCAAAAAGCAAAGATTACAGCAAGTTTCCAGCCCCTAACTCCTGGATTACCCGTCCAGTTTTGAACAGCCGTTAATAGAAAGCCAATTATGATAGCCCCTGTAAACCCAAACAGCATTTCATGGCTATGCCACCATACCGGATTACTATACATGTAGCTCGCTAGAGAAACATTCCCTGCCCAGAACAGCCCCCAAAGAAGCATAGAAACAACAGACAGTATGCTGGCTGCTAGGAAAAATGGTCGGAAGGCTAAACGAAATAAAGGCAGGATCTTCTGCTCTTTTTCGCTATCAAGAATTTGCATCATGGTTTCATCACCCACTTTAAAGATGCATCAATAATACACCTTAAAAGTTGCAATGAAAATACATGTTTAAATTTAAAATCACTCTAGGAGAAATAGCATTTATTAATCAGGCATTTAAAGTCAAACGCATTAAGAAAGTTGATGAGGCTTCGACTTTACATCTCAGAATGCTCTACCGGTCTCGTAATACTTTGAATATCACGGACGGCAATTTCCCCCTGCCATCGACTATGAATGATTCCGACACTTAGCCAATAACGTCCATCTGGTAAATCAACATCAGGTAACGTCGTCGGTAGTTTGCCATCCACATTTTCCGTCCACAACGGAGTCCAAGAGGTGTCATTAAGATCGTAAATGTTCATTGATAGAACAGGCGATGGGCAAACCTTATCCGGCAAACCGTTTCGCTCTATCCGCCAATTTTGACTATCAACCCAACCAATTCGCTGCTTATTTTGAGGTCGGGTTAAGATCACCCAGGTTTTGTAGCTCTCTTCACCATCAGCACTGATAATCATTTGGTAGAGACCTTCACTGCTCGCTTTTTCTAACCGCTTGGTTTCAAGCGAAAAGTAACCACCCTTATTCGTTTTTGGGGTAGCCGATAGGACGGATTGCTCCGGCCAACGAATAAAATCAATGTTAGTAATACGCTGTTCTGAAGTACCCGTAATTGCAAGGCGAGGCAAAACTTGGTTCTGGTTTTGAACCATTTCACGTTGGATCACTAAGGTGGTAAGCCATGGAGGCAACGCTGTGGTATCAAGACTTCGCCCACAATCCTCAGTAATTGCGAGCTGAATCAGATCGTTAAGATTGTTTTGCTGTTCAATGTTAGGGGCTTGCTGCCAAGCTTGTACCATGGCACCGAAACTCTCGTTGGTTTTACCTTCGAGCAATTTTTGATGGGCCATAGTAAACACATCTTGTGATACAAACCAGTTAGCAAGTGCATTCGGCGCCCACAGCGCCGAATGCAAAACTAATAGAGAACAGGCAACCGAGAAGTGTGACATCTTATGCCGATTTCATTCGATAGCCCACACCACGGAGGGTCTCAATTTCAATACCTGGCAGCTTCTGTCGCAACTGAAGAATATGGGTATCAACTGTACGTGTTGTCGGGTAATGGTTATAGCCCCATACCTGATCGAGCAACTCATCACGGGTAAACACGCGCCCTGCGTTCTTCGCTAAAAAGACTAAAAGCTCGAACTCTGTACGCGTTAAAGTGACAGCGTCACCACCCTGAATGACCTCACGGCTATCCAGATCAATCGTAATATCGCCGACAGAAACCGTATTACTTGGAACAGCCTCAGGCGCACCAGAGCGAAGGTGAAGACGAATACGAGCAAGTAACTCTTCTTCAGCAAAAGGCTTGGTAAGATAGTCTTTAGCACCAGAATCTAAGCCAATGACTTTATCTGACACTGATACCATCGCAGTCAGCAAAATCACAGGTACATGTTTAATCTTCAACCAGTCACCCAAGTAACTTAGAGAGTCCCCCTCAGGTAACTGACGGTCAAGTACAACGAGATCAGCTTGAGCCCAGTGCTCAGCTACATTTGACGCGCAATCAGCATACAGGCAGTGGTAACCTGCCCCTTTCAAGCTCTCGAGTAAACCATCAGCAAGGTTGCGGTCATCTTCAACCAGAAGCAGAGTTTGATTCACACGGTATCTCCAATATAAAAGTGGTCGGAGGGCCAACTAACTTCATTCGCCCCCCCATTCTTCGGATCATCGATTCAACGATTGTAAGTCCAAGCCCTAGTCCGCGTTCGCTGACGAATGGCTTTCTTAATCTTGCCCAGTCTTTTGCACCGAGCTGACCGTTATCTGAAACGCTTACAATAAGTTTTCCGTTAGAATACGATGATGTTAATTTTACAGGCTTAACGCCATACTTATGGGCATTAGACAACAAATTGTCGATACAAGTGCCCAACCAATAAATATTTACATCTACAGGGCGATCCTCAGCAAGCTCCAGTGTTACCTCATACGGCTCACTCAGGTACTCAACCCACTCATTAAACGAATCAACATGTTGTACACTCAACTCTTGTTGATTCGCTTGTAAGTAATCTTTACTTGCTTCAGCAAGCTGTCTCAAGCGCCTTGAGTCTTCAGTCAAGCGCCTAAACTCATCATATAGGGTTTCCGGCAGCGCATCAAAATGTCTGCGAAAACCTTCCACGGTCATTGCCAAGCTGGCGATAGGCGTACGCAGTTCGTGAGTCAGAATCTGGAGTACCAGCATTCTCTCTTGCATCGCCCGGCGACGAATACGCCAACGATAAAAACCCCAACCGAATAGTAGGCTGACATTAACAACCAGCAACCCGACTAAAAGATAGAAGGTAAGATGCGATTTATCTTCTTCTTCCCAGCAAATGTTGCCGCTTTTCAAGATACAAAAGCTCGTCGTATCTAGCCGAGTGAAGTTCACATCAAACTGGCTCAGAACAGGCGACCACCTCGGCTGATCATAGATATTGTATTCATTGCCATTGCGTATCCAAAGCTCACCGTTCGAAATGAAGGCTTCTGCCCCAGCAATATAGACTTGTATTTCATCGCGACTCATCCGTTGCAAACGCCCAAGTGCAGTATTCGTCGGGGCTAGGTCTCGCTCTTGGATATGAAGAAAGTCACCTAATTTCTCTTTAAGATCAGGATGCTTCTCCAAATACCTTGAGGCATAACTCCCCCCACCTGGATGAATGTACCCCGCCCTAGCAAACCAACCGATAGGTAGCACAGTGTTATTACAAATAGCGCGAGTGAACACCAATGGCTGAGTGAGCAACGGGGTAACCGGCCAAGGCCCTTTACAGCTCAACGAACTGTTATAAAGGCGCTGAAGCGATTTCAGGGGATAAGTCGATGACTGTGGCAACAGAGATGAGGGTATCAGCAGTTGCGTTGGAAACTGACCTTGTAGTTGTCTGAAATCATACGTCGCTACTGCCTCGCTTGCTAACAGTTCAGCCCGAACGCCATTGAGACGCTCAGGTAAGTTTTTTGCCGAGGCAGTATGGGTGCCAGCAAGCAGCAATGAGATCAGTAAGACGATTTTTTTCATAAAGTGAAGTCTATCACCCCGCTTTGGGGATATGTCAGGGCTTTGTCATTAGCCTGATGGATAAATGTGCATTCAAAACATGCTTATCAGCTTCGATAAACAAACGGCAATGAGATATAGAAACTTAATCCTATCGATAATTTATTATAACTAACAATCAATTATAAATAATTTACATCGTTTATTTTAATTGATCACTACATACTGAACAAAAGAAAGGGAGCACTTGGCTCCCTTTCAGTTACTACACTCTGAAGTTAGATGTGCTCAAGAATCTTATTACAAGACTCTTTCGCATCACCAAACAACATCTGCGAGTTTTCTTTGAAGAACAATGGGTTCTGAACACCAGCGTAACCTGTGTTCATTGAACGCTTAAAGACGATTACGTGCTTGGAGTTCCACACTTCCAACACAGGCATACCTGCAATCGGGCTGTTTGGATCTTCCATCGCTGCTGGGTTCACCGTATCGTTAGCACCGATCACCAACACGACATCGGTTTCACTGAAGTCGTCGTTGATTTCATCCATTTCAAGTACGATGTCATAAGGGACTTTCGCTTCAGCCAATAGAACATTCATGTGGCCCGGAAGACGACCCGCGACAGGGTGAATACCAAAACGTACATCAACGCCTTTGTTACGAAGCTTTTCTGTGATCTCATGAACTGGGTACTGGGCTTGAGCAACCGCCATACCGTATCCAGGAGTGATAACCACTGAGCGTGCATCTTTTAGCATTTCAGCCACTTCTTCTGCCGATGCTTCCTGATGTTCACCATGGTCTTCATCAGCTGCAGCGGAAGAACCATCTGTGCCGAATCCACCAGCAATAACACTGATGAAAGAGCGGTTCATCGCCTTACACATGATGTATGACAGGATTGCACCAGAAGAACCCACTAGCGCACCGGTAACGATAAGAAGGTCGTTTGCCAACATGAAGCCTGCTGCCGCAGCTGCCCAGCCTGAGTATGAGTTCAGCATGGAAACAACAACTGGCATATCCGCACCACCAATAGATGCAACCAAGTGGTAACCGAAAGCAAATGCAATCAAAGCAACGACGATCAAAGCTAGAGTTGAACCTTCTGCTTTAACAAAGGCAACCATCAACAAGAAAGAAACCACCACCGCAGCCAAGTTCAACTTATGGCGATGAGGAAGCATTAGCGGTTTAGATGAAATACTCCCGCGAAGCTTACCAAAGGCAACTACCGAGCCGGTAAAGGTCACCGCACCGATGAACACGCCAAGGAAAATTTCCACCAAGTGGATATTCAACATCACCCCACTAAGATCACCATGGTCAAAGTAGGTGTTGAAACCAACCAATACAGCTGCCATACCCACAAAGCTGTGAAGAATAGCAACTAGCTCTGGCATCTCGGTCATTTCCACGCGTCTTGCGTAGTAAATACCAATCGCACCACCAATAATCATTGCGATAATAACCCACACAGTTCCCTGTGATTCTGGGCCGAAAATTGTCGCGATCAAGGCGATTGCCATACCGGCAATACCGTAGTAGTTGCCCGAACGTGCCGTTTCCTGCTTAGAAAGGCCCGCCAGAGACATGATAAATAATACCGCAGCAACAATATAAGCTGCTTGTACGATTCCTGCAGACATTTGTTACTCCTTTATTTATCTTTGCGGAACATTTCAAGCATGCGCTTGGTTACCGTGAAGCCACCGAATATATTGATACTGGCTATCAAAACAGCAATAAACGCGAGGAAGGTGACCAAGCCACTTCCCTGTCCTATCTGCAGTAATGCACCAACGATAATGATGCCCGAAATTGCATTGGTAACCGACATAAGCGGTGTATGAAGCGCATGTGTAACGTTCCACACCACGTAGTAACCCACCACGCAGGCCAAAACAAATACCGTAAAGTGAGACAGGAATTCAGCTGGTGCGTAGTTAGCTACCCAACCAAAGGCAGCAATACCTGCAGCCATAAAACCATATTTTTTGGCCGGAGAGGTTGGCTTTTCTTCCTTGACTACAGGCGCTTCTACAGGCTTTGGTTCAGGCGCTGGTGCAGCAGAAACCTTAATCGGTGGCGCAGGCCAAGTAACTTCACCTTCTTTGATTACCGTTAAACCGCGCAGAACTTCGTCATCAAAATCAATGTCGATAGTGCCGTCTTTTTCTTTACATAGCAGTTTGAACAAGTTGACCAAGTTTGTGCCGTAAAGCTGAGAGGACTGTGTCGGCAGGCGACCAACCATATCGGTATAGCCAATAACTTTGACGCCATTGGCGGTGGGAATTACTTTACCCGCCTCGGCATATTCACAATTACCGCCATTAGCCGCAGCCAAATCGACGATCACGCTACCCGGCTTCATCGAATCAACCATTTCTTTGGTGATCAATTTGGGTGCTGGGCGGCCAGGAATCAAAGCAGTTGTAATGATGATATCAACTTCTTTTGCTTGTTCGGCATATAGCTTTTCAGCGGCTTTATTGAAGTCATCAGACATTTCTTTGGCGTAGCCGTCGCCTGTGGATGTGTCTTCTTTGAAGTCGACTTCAAGGAATTCGGCACCCATAGATTCGACCTGCTCTTTAACTTCAGGGCGAACATCAAAAGAGCGAACGATTGCCCCCAAGCTACCTGCGGCACCGATAGCCGCAAGGCCAGCAACACCTGCCCCAGCGACAAGTACTTTAGCCGGCGGAACTTTACCTGCAGCGGTAATTTGCCCGGTAAAGAACCGGCCAAATTCATGGGCAGCTTCAACAACTGCACGGTAACCCGCAATGTTTGCCATCGAGCTCAATGCATCCAATGCCTGTGCTCGTGAAATACGAGGAACCGAATCCATCGCCATCACATTGATGTTTTTGCCAGATAGTTTTTCCAGCAAATCTGCATTCTGTGCAGGCCAAATGAAACTGACTAAGCTTGCCCCTTCTTTGATCAGGTCAAACTCGTCAACACCCGTCTGAGCATTAACTTGTGGTGCATTTACCTTCAGAATAATATCTGAAGCCCACACATCCTCTAAACCAACAACAGTGGCGCCAGCTGCTTCATAGGCGGCATCATCAAAACTTGCATGAATACCCGCACTCTGTTCAACAGCAACACTGAACCCCATTTTAATAAACTGCTCAACCGTCTTGGGCGTTGCAGCTACTCGCGTTTCATTGGCGAGTATTTCCTTAGGCACACCGATTTGCATTATTAATCCCTAAATTACGGCAAATAAGTAACAATTTTTTATCCAACCACGAACATAATATCAAGCAGTTTGTAGCCGAAACACAAAATAAAATTACACAAGCCTCGTTATGATTAACAAATGTTACCTTCTAACAGTAAGAAAATAACGTTTACAACACCTGGACAGAGGTCAAACCACAAATAAAATTAATAATGCACGCACTTAAAAATGCATAAATCACTAATATTACTTGGTTTAACTTTATAAATGCCCATCTTCAGTATCCTGAATAGTGTCTTTGTCGTTTAAAACACCAAGGAGATGAGGTTGCCCTGAAAGGAAATACAATCATCATTCCTTGATGAGTGTTGCACTACATACATTTACTGCAGCTCTCTCTACCTTTATGGATTGCCTGCTAGCGGTAGAGATAACTAGCAGGCCAAAAAGAAAAATCAGCCGAACATCTTATCGCCAGTCTGATCAATAAACATCTTTGCCTTATTAATCATGAATGACTCAGCATCTGCTTTGGAAGACAAGAGATCAGAACGAACGAATACATGCGTTTTCACTTCATCTCCAAACTGTTTGCAAATACGTCCAGCGATACGAAATTGCCCACCCTCTGCCTTGGGCTCCGGATAGATCAAATATCCTTCATATTCAATAGGCTCTACATCTGCAACTTTCGTTTCTTGCTTACCTAGGCCAAATAGTTTTGATAAGAAACCCACTTCAATTATCTCCAAAAATCGTTCTGATACAGTGACATCTTGCCATAATCTAATAATAAAAAATGAAAGCAAGATTAAATTCTTGGAAATCTGTTGCTAAAGCGTAGAAATCTCTAGCTATGGATAGGACTCTCCCCTTAACGAAACAATATTTTGCACATCATTCAGATAAGCAATATTTATCTTGTGAGTAGTTCGCAATCATGTACAAAGCGGTTTGATCTTACCAAGCAACATAATAAAGGGTGAGAACCGTCCAGATACAAAAAAGCGCCGGAATTCCAGCGCTTTAGTGTTCAAAAATCTCAGATCCTTAGCGGTACATACCGATATCTTTCTGAAGATGTACCGGTAAATCTGAAACATTGTACTGCTTAGCGGTAGTGCTACGACCAAAAACAATATCTAATGCGTGTGCAATCAATCCTTTGAAATTTACCGCATAGGCTTTTTTGTCCATTGCGGTTGGGGTTGCGATGGTGTCAAAATTCATTGCCTGTGCCATGATTGCCTCTCGTTTGTATTTTTATCAACTGCAGATATTTTAGGCTGATCAGATCACAACCAAAAATGACAATATTTCGACAAGAAGATTAGTTTTTCTAATGTGTTAATCATGCGTTAATATGATTTTTACCACCACGAAAGATCATGCATGGCTTTTGAATAAATCTACATATTTGGGCTGGTTTATGCCTAACTATCAATTTCCTTGCATATCACACGAAATTCCCGTAACAATACGTCAACAAAAATATTTTCGGAATTGTGTGATGTTATCGTTTCTTGCCAAACATTCGTCTCTTTTACTAATCGTTGCGACCTTGCTCGGTTTTCTATGGCCTGAAGCATCACACGCTGTATTCCCTTCCCTTCCCTATGTTCTGTTCTTCTTGATGCTGTTTACCCTCGTTGGGATTGAGCAATCTTCACTATTAAAAGTGTTGCGACAAAAACAATGCTGGGTTTACTCGTTTCTGCATAGTATCGGTATGACAGTGATTGCCGCTACGCTGGCGATTGTCTTTGATGCATCAGAGTCTCTATTAATCGCTATCGTTGCTGTTACCGCTACCGGATCCCTTTTTGCAACCCCAGCCATAGTCCGTTCTGTAGGATTAGATGCTTTATCGGCCATGGCCATGACCATTGCAACTACGTTGATGATGCCGTTGGTGCTTTATATTAATTTGCTGATTTTTCAGAGTGACGGGTTTACCTTAGACATGGCTAACTATAGCCTTCGCCTGTTAATCTTCATTGTTTGTCCTATGGCCTTTTCAGCCCTTGTCTATCGCTTAGTACCGAGGCAAACCTTAACAAGGGTACATGGCAAACTTTCTCAATTAACAATTATTCTTGTCTTTGCATTTCCTTTTGGTTTGATCGGCCCTTATAGAGATATTTTTGATGCCAGCCCTACCCTGGCTGGTCAATATTTAGCCATTGCGATTAGCCTGTGCTTTCTTTTTTTCATCGTCTGCGCTGCGCTTTATTTTCGGCAGGGAAGAAACATTGCTTTGCTGACTGCTATTACTTCAGCAAACCGAAATGTTTTACTCACTTTTACAGTGGCCGGTAGTTACTTAGGGCCAGATTTTCTGATTCTACTTGGTGCTCTTCAAATACCCACCTATGCGTTACCTTTATTCATTAGATGGATAAACAACCACATTACAACTCGCGATTATTCACCTCAAACCAATCACCTGGAATAACATGCACAGATGTTTTAACTGCCTGATGTCAAAAATATCAACTAAAGAAGTCTATTCTTCTTGCGTGAGATTTTTCTTTTCCTTATAGTTCAGAAGAATTCTCAGGGCGGGGCGAAATTCCCCACCGGCGGTAATCCTCGAATAGGAAAGCCCGCGAGCGCTTATTTCTTGTTGTTTCAAGGTATAAGGTCAGCAGATCTGGTGAAAAAGGCATAGCCTTTCAGTCCAGAGCCGACGGTTAGAGTCCGGATGAAAGAGGATCTCAGTACAGTACTTGTCTATCAAACGGACAAGGATTTTTTATGCAGTACAATCACTTACCAGTGATGCTGTATACTATTTCTTGCCAGTTACTTGAGTGACTGTGCTTGCTGAATTTCCATGCCCTGATTCTGGTAAATGTTTATTTTAGGAGTTAATTACCATGAATCAGTCTCTACTTACCCCTTATGGCTCAGCTTTTGAACGTGTTGAAGCCGGTCTTGAAGCCATCCGTCAAGGTCGCGGTGTTTTGGTTGTTGATGATGAAGACCGTGAAAACGAAGGCGATATCATTTTTGCTGCAGAAACACTAACCAGCGAGCAAATGGCGTTGATGATCCGCGAGTGCTCGGGCATTGTTTGCCTATGTTTGACTGAAGAACGTGTCGAACAACTTGAGCTGCCAATGATGGTTGTAAACAACACCAGTGCCAACCAAACAGGCTTTACGGTTACTATTGAAGCTGCCAAAGGTGTAACGACCGGTGTATCGGCAGCAGACCGCGTTACGACAATTAAAGCTGCAATCGCTGATAATGCCGTACCTGCCGACCTTAGCCGTCCCGGGCATGTGTTCCCACTAAAAGCCAACTCAGAAGGTGTTTTAGGTCGTCGAGGCCACACTGAAGCGACGATTGATCTTATGCGCTTATCAGGGTTGAAACCTTACGGTGTGCTATGCGAACTCACGAATCCTGATGGAACAATGGCTCGTCTTCCTGAGGTCATTGAGTTTGGTAAGATCCACAACATGCCTGTGCTTACTATCGAAGACTTAGCAGCATACAGATTGGCTAAAGAAGTGGCTAATTCGGAATCAGTCGAAACGGTATCAGCTTAATCTTAAGTTCAAAGTAAACTTATAGACATATCGAAATATTGCCGAGTAAGTGAATTACTCGGCAACTAAATTCGATAAAAGATAGTAATTATGCTGCTGGCATAAAATACATAAGTAATGCCCAAGCTGATACCCAACCCATCACAAGCGCTATATCGCTCCAATCTTTATTCATCCTTGACTCCAGATTCTGACTTCAGATGTGATCTACACCCCGTCTTTACGACAGTGAGGTTTTCAATTAATTCACATAACTAGTAAATAAAACTATCTATTGTGATATATCGACAAGAAAACTGGATGCTTTAAATAAAAAAACCGGTGAGTCAAAACTACCGGTTTCTATATCTATCGTTGGCAAAACAATTTAGTTAGGCTACATCTTCTTGCTCACAATGACAAGGGATGTAGTTAATCATTACTTCTTCAAATGCGCCGAATGTCCCCCGGTGTCTTGCATACTCTTCAAAGGCATCAGCCATAGTGATATTTAAAGGTATCGGGTCCACGTTGTTATTAACCAGTGCATCGTACCCTTCCTTACCTGTTGCGGTATACCCAGAGGATACAGAAAGGTAAACAGAATCATCCTGGATATCTTCCCAGTTTCCATTCTTGTATAGCTTTAATAACTCGATGCGCTGCCCTTGGGAGGCGCAGCAACGGTAGGTATATTTCAGACGAGAGGTATATGGGAAACTTCCGTTCCCCGTCCCTTCTACACCGTTATCAATAGCGTTATTAATTGCACCCTCAAGTGCTGAACGTAATTGCTTTCCACTTACCTCATACACCATCAAGCCAATTGCAAATGGCAGTAGCCTACCGGAAATATCTGCTGCAGTAATAGGACCTGCATGCAAAGATGCCCTTACACCACCCGCATTATGGATACCGAAATCTACAGCATGACCCCGTTGCCTTGATGACCAAACGAAACTATCGACAACCAAGGGGGCTATTTGGCTCGGCCCTTTTTGGTCAGGTACGCGAATATGGCGGAGTGATTCCGTCAAATCAGCCACTTTCTGCGTTTGCAGTTCTCTTACCGCAGGGCGATAGTCTTGGTTAAGTAAGTTTTCAATATGTGGGTCTTTAACACAAAAGCGCACGTTTGCTTGAGCGAGAAGGTAATTCTTCACCAGCTCATGAGTAGAATCATCAAGGTGCTCGCTACGGCTAGCATCGACAGTGAACTGCCTGCCTAGCAGTAGTTGATTCTTACCTCCAACTTTCTCTACCGTGCCATCAGCACTAAAGTCGATCTCTAACTGCCCCAACGAAAGGGCATTACAACCTGCTTGTACGACACAGGTCCCATTAACTTGCACGGCATATTCATCGGAAGCGCTAAAGCCAATATTACTGAAATCACCTTGCATTGTATGGGAATGGCCACCGATAATTGCACCAATTCCATCAACCTGACTGGCAAGCTCTAAATCTCTCTCATAACCCAGATGACTCAATAGTATAATTTTATTGATACCAGCCTGGCGAATTGCTGTAACAGTCTGTCTGGCAACCAATGTTACATTTAAGAACTGCGTATCTGGATCAGGATTGGCAATGCCCGCCATATTTTCAATCGCAAGACCAAAAATGGCGACAGGCTCG
This sequence comes from Photobacterium rosenbergii, assembly GCF_003026455.1. GTDB lineage: Bacteria > Pseudomonadota > Gammaproteobacteria > Enterobacterales > Vibrionaceae > Photobacterium > Photobacterium rosenbergii. The sequence continues at coordinate 463,207 of NZ_PYMB01000001.1, read as the reverse complement.
CCGTCTACATCTTTAACAAGGTACTTAGCACACTCATTTTCATTGTCATATGCCAGCACATTGGACTTGGGAGCCAGTGGGTTTAGCTTGGTTAGATGCTCCTGAGATAAATCCCAGTTTCCTGCCAGCAAAGGGAAATTAACTAAATCCATAAAATCAGCGACGACCTGATTCCCCATATCGAGCTCATGGTTACCCAATGCCATTGCATCGATACCAATCGCATTAAGAAGGGTCGCATTAGCCTTACCTTTGTATAACGAAAAGAATAACGTCCCTTGGAAACAATCTCCGGCATGAACAAATAGGAATTCGCGCTGTTGTAAATGGGCCTGCTTTTTTACCTCTCTCACCGCAGACGATACCCGTGCGAAACCACCACAACTCGCATAGACCGGCATGGGCAACTCTGACGTGCTCAATGGTATCTGGAGTGCGATTGTTGATGGCTCAAAGTGTGAGTGAGTATCATTGATATGGGCAATGGTTAACTTTGCCGAGCGATGTTGTGTCATAAAGCGTTATAGGCCTCCACATATTCAGAGCAGATATCTTATACCAAAAACCGTTCAATCTCAGATTTTTATACGCAATTTCTTCTTTGTTGCAACGCAAACACAGAGGCACTTCACGTATATCATCGATCATCTCCCGTAAGTAAGCTGATTATAATTACTTTATGATAAATCGATGACAGGTTGGTTTGATGTTGCAATCGGCAATCGTAATCTTTCTCGCAGCACTTGTTGGTTGGCTAGCACAACGTACTGGGTTATGTATGGTAAGAGGCGTGAGTGAACTGCTTGAACGTCGTCCGTCCTTTTTGTTGGCAATACTTTGCTGTGGGTTTTGGTATTGGCTTATCGTCCCTTTTACTAGCCGAGAGTGGTTACCTTTCTTAGCCAACCGATTCGATGGCACCATACATTTTATCCTCGGCGGTTTGCTTTTCGGGGTAGGTGCCGCTTTAAATAAAGGCTGTTCGATATCAACCATTTCAAAGCTTGCCAGTGGACATTTCTATATGTTCGCTACCGTCGTTGGCTGGATTATTGGCTGGCTACTTTTGCCTACGCTAACCCCACCCGTGAGTTACCAGCCTCTTGAGAACATCGACACGCCTTCCCTACCCGCTCTTCTGGTTATAGCGATAGGGTTGCTGTTTACAATATTGAAGACTTCAGCAACTCTAAGAAAGTTACTGTTTGGTGTCATTTTCTTTGGCATTACTGCTAGCACTTTAACACTGATGGAGCCTCAGTGGTCACCGAGTCAATTGCTCAAAGATATTTCCTACACTATTTATCATAGTGAATCTCAAAATTGGCCCGAGCTTGAGAGGTACTTGATTCTGTTAGGTTTAGTGGTCGGGATGGCATTTGGAGCCAAAAGTAGATTACCGATTAAGGCTTTTGAAGTTCGAGCTAAGCAAATAGCTTCTCATCTATTTGCTGGAGTCATAATGGGGCTAGGTGCTTCTCTCGCATTAGGCGGCAATGACTCGCAACTGCTGATTGCCTTACCAGCATTTTCACCTGCTGGAGTGGTGGCTATCATTTCCATAATACTTGGTATTGCAGCAGGGTTAGTCACTCGTAATGTGTATAAAAGACGAAAGAATAAGAAAAACCGTAGCACTTAAGCTTTATAGCCATACCTATATAGGCATGGCTATATCCATTAACTCGGAGTCAACCTGCGCTACAGCAGCATGAGTTACTGGTATCGACCGTGGCGCTGCAAAAATTCGATCTTGTAACCGTCAGGATCTTGAACAAAAAAGAACTTCGCAAACAATTGGCCATCACGGAAGAACTCTTTGATTTCAGCGGGCTCGTAGCCTAACTCTGTCATTTTTTGGTGCTCATCTTCAAGCTTATCAACCGCAACAGCAATATGGCCATAACCACTGCCATGGGTGTAGCTTTCGGTACCTTCATTCCACGTCAGCTCGAGTTCCATATCATTTTCTTCATTGCGAAGATAAACCAAGCTAAACCCTTCAAAATCAAGGCGCTCAGCAACATCAAGATCCAATGCTTCTTTGTAAAACTTCAACGACTTAGTCAAATCACCGACACGGATCATTGAGTGAATAATTTTAGCCATCTGACATCTCCATGATAATCAATATGTTAGTGGTTATTTTGGTTGCTGACTATAGCAATTAGGCTCCCTAACAACAAGCAGTTTCCCTTTTCTATCAATCAGTTATTTTTTCAATATTGTGACAAATACATCTTCCGTCCAGCGCCTCATAAGTTAGGCTTAAAGTATGAGCCGACTATGCTTCAGTGCTACAACGCCAAGCATTATTCCTTCACATTGTCTCTGCTTCTTTGTTTCTTCATGTTGAGGTGGCTATGCAGCTAAAACGTATTGAGATTTCAGGCTTCCGTGGCATCAAGCGGTTATCCCTTTCATTCGATGAATTGACCGTACTGATTGGTGAAAATGCCTGGGGTAAATCTTCACTGTTGGATGCCCTCGATATAGCGCTGTCACCCAATGCAACCTTCCATACCTTTCATTTTGATGATTTTCATGTCGACTACAGCGCTGGCCATTCCAAGATGAGTCATCTCAATATCATTTTGCACTGGCAAGAAGATTACCCTGGTGAGCACAAAGCCCGGCGATATAAAGCATTTTCACCGGTATGGGTTAACAGCCAAGAGCATTGCAAAGCACTATATTACCAAATTACGAGTAGCGTATCGGGAGATAAAATATCGACTAAAAGACGGTTTCTCGATAAGCAAGGCGAGCCTATAGATTGTGAAGACAACGACAAACTCGCGAAACAACTCATGGTGCTCCACCCTATTGTCAGGATACGTGATGCAAGACGCTTACGTGAGTATCATCCACTCTCATCTTCAAGTACGACTAATGGAAATGGGCAACATAATGGGAATGGCGTAGAACGCCGAAATGATGACAATACACGTATTCAACGGCGGCTAGATAATACGTGTAGACGCCTTATGACAAAGCCTGGGCATGTTAGCCAAGCAGAGATCAAAAGCAGCATTAATGCTTTGAGGACGTTAGTTGATCATTATTTTGCCTTCACCCCCCATTACAGGAATCAACACTTTGACCGCGCCCATTTCCCAGAGCGGGCACAGTATGCCATTAATCCACTTGAACAGCTCACCGAACCCGAGACAACCAAACAAAGTCGGCTTGTTCTTATGGGTTTGCTTAACGCGTTTATTCGAGCAAGAGGCCCCGTTGAACTAAAACGTATCTCACGCCCAATTTTGATCTTGGAAGATCCTGAAGGTCGATTACACCCGACGATACTCCACCAAGCATGGACATTTATTAGTAAAATGCCGATGCAAAAAGTACTCACTACAAACAGCCCTGATCTTTGTTCAGTTGTCCCGCTTGAGAGCGTCAAAAAGCTGATTCGGAAACCCAATAAAACCAAAGTCTATTCCATCATCGATCATAAGCTCAGCCGTGATGAAGAGCGACGGGTAACTTTCCATCTTCGCGTCCACCGCCCAAGTGCCCTATTTGCTCGAGCTTGGTTATTAGTTGAGGGGGAAACAGAGGTTTGGCTATTTAACGAATTAGCTAGAATCTGCGGCTACAACCTGGCCGCTGAAGGCGTACAAATCATTGAGTTCGCACAAAGTGGCTTAAAGCCGTTGATTAAAGTTGCAAGGCATTTCGGTATTGAATGGCACATGATTGCAGATGGAGATATGGCCGGGAAAAAGTATGCTGATACGGTGAGAAATATTTTAGGCAATGAAGCTGAGCGCCACCGCCTAACAATATTGCCAAAGAGAGATATCGAACACTTCCTCTTCTTTAATGGGTTCGAACCTCTGTTCAGGGACTTAGCCAATATCCCAGTTGAATCACCGGTAACCCCTAAAAAGATTATCCAAAGAGCACTGAAAAAACATGCCAAGCCGGACGTTGCCCTTGCGATGATCAATTTCATTGAACAAGAAAATGTCGATAACATCCCTATTTTATTGCGCTGGATCCTCAAACGCATAGTGGCTATGTCTAGGGGGCAAAGTTGAATATGATTATAAAAATAATAAGTTAATCGACTAAATCAAACACTACTCATACGAAACTTAGATTACGGTAATGAACATAGAGTTCAAAACTAATTTCTAGAAAAACATAAAACTTAATGCTAGAATTTATTATGTTAGATATAACCAAGGAGAAGGTATGTTTATCATTTTTATATTACTAGCCCCATATCTATTAAAAATATTTATCATAGGGGGTGCATTTTATATAGATGATAGTAATAGTTATATTAAAATACTATTCAATGACAGCAAAGTTATTCTCTTGTGCTTCTTCCTATACTCCCTTGCAAACATCAGTAATATAAAATTTTTTTACACTCTACGCTTGTTTTCTTTTTTCATCTTTATTTTATATCTGATAGACACATTTTTAATATTATTGTTTTCAACCCGACTTTATTATAATGACATTTTAAACATGTTTAATGATGCATTTTTGCTGTTTGATACTTCAGATATATATTTCGTGCTTACTTTACTATTTACGGTATTGCTATTTTCAGTTTTTATTCAACGAAAACCCATAGATAAAAAAAGTCATAAGCTTTTGTCATACTGTTTTATAACTTTAGCAGTTTCGGTATCTTTGAATTTTTTTCCAATCAAACAAAGTACTGCTCGCGAGATTTTTTTTCAAGATTACTTTTCCGTAAACATCAATACGACTAAAGATAAAGAATATTCTGATAAGTTTATATCTAGCTTCACTTACTCCCCTATAGAACAATGCAGCACAATACAAGAAAAAAAGCCTGATTCTATATACATCTTCTTAGTTGAATCCTGGTCAAACTACCACAGTGCATTCTTTGGAAATGAAAATAACTGGACGCCAAATTTAGACTTTACAGCTAAAAAAAACATTTCAATGACAAATTTTCATGCTAATGGTTTTACTACTGAAGCTGGTTTGTATTCAATTTTAACTGGAAATTTTCCAGTTCTTTACAAAAAAAAAATGAAACTAGATGGCGCTGTAGGATTAACAAACTTTAGTAACACTAAGACCCTACCAAAAGAATTATCTAAATATGGCTATCACAGTTACTTTGTTACTTCAGGGAATCTGAACTTTTTAGATAAAGGAAAATGGTTGAGAGAAATTGGCTTTTCAACAATTATAGGTTCTGATGATTTTCCGAAAGGTAGTCAAAGGTATCTTTTTAACTCTGTTTCTGATGAAGAACTTTTCAATAAAGTTTCAACATTATCAACTGATAGTACTAAATCCGACTCTAAACTTATTGTTGTTGAGAACGTTTCAACACATGCTCCATTTTATTCACCTGATAAAAATGGTAATATTGTCCAATCTGAAGAATCAGCCTTCTTATATACAGATAAATTGTTAGCTAATTTAATATCCACTATAGCCACACCAAACAACTTAGTAATCGTTTTAAGTGATCATAGAGCAATGACACCAGTCACCAGTACAGAAAAACAATCTTCGGGACTATTGGCAGTCTCAAAGGTTCCAGCATTTATGATATGGGATGATATAAATATTCAAATCGATGAGGAATTCCAACAAACTGACTTGATGAACTCAATAGTTGGCCTTGTAAGTGATCAACAATGCTTTAGTGACGTTTTAGGCTCTGTATTCCCTGTAGAGAACGCAATTAGTCCTAAATGTATCTTACACTCCAGAGGTGATAATCGAAATATAATTACAGCAAAATGCAATCAGAATTTTGAAGCATTTAACATTTTGCTTGATGGAGATAATACGAGATCAATTAATAAAAAAGTTGATTCAAAGTTGGCTTTAGATATCATAAACCATTCAAGAATAATTCAAAATTAAGGCGAAATGAAGTCAGTATAAACTTCTGTCACATCATATTTTGTTTGCAACTCTATGAGTTCTTCCCTATTATTAGCTGTATGAACAAAACTAGTAATGTCATAATGATTTAACTTTTGAGCTTAATCCGTTTATTGCTCTATGCTTTGGCATAGTTACACCAACCTTCCCATCAAAGCGACTAAGCCAGTAAAGAACATTTCTATTACTGCCATTAAACTTGTACAACGTCAAAATAATGGATTCAAAGCCAATTTCTTTTACCTCTGAAAACTCGTTTGGATTGTAAATTTGTGGTATTACTCTTTTGTTAGAGTCTGGAATAATACTATGAATTTTCTTCAAGGCATCTAGATTACTTCCTTTTACATCAGTTATTAGTATTGCAGAGGGATTATTCATCATCCAGATTGATAGACCATGTAACGTACAGTTCTTATACTTTCTGAAAGTTCAACGGATTTAACAAACTGCTCTAAAGATAATCTGTCAGAAGGAATGTATCCGAAATTTGAATAAAATGAATCATTCCAATCATGTAAGCAAACTATCTCATTATCAAATGTAAATACGAAATCAATCTCAAAATAAGTAAATCCTTTTTTTTATATTATTATCAAGAGCTTGATATGAATTAGTATAAATATCATTATTAACACCACCTTCTGCTTGAGTTACTCTCCCTGGTGTTAATTTTGAAACTTTAATATCTACAGGTGGTATATACACTAATGATATCGTATAGAAATAATGAAAAAGAGCCCCATATTATTATTCTAAAAACAAAATTAAAAATAAACTTACGCTCAGCCACAAACTTACACCCTTTCATTTAAACACCCATTTACCTAGCATAAAATAGTTTATCGCTGCAATAATTAGTGCCGATAAAAATGTTGATAAATGTTTATTTACTTGGACATGCTCAACCAAAATAAAGATTATAAATGCGTTAAAAAAAACACCAAAAATGGATAAAACAAAAAACCTAAAGAAATAGTGGCTTTTATATCCACCACATCTAAATGTGAATGTTTTTTGAACAAAAAATGAAAAAATAACACCTACTATATAACCAAATATTGATGCTTGTATTAATGGCATCAAGTTATTATAGATGCAAAAATTAACTAGAAACAGATTGATTCCAGTTGAACTTCCTCCAACTAAAAGAAATCTAAATAAACTATTATCTAATCTATCCAGAATAACATTCATTAATACTAACCTCAGAAATCATTACCTCACATAATGATCATTATTCATCTAATTATTTTAGAACATTTTCTTGATAAAGAATTTCAAAGTCTTCTAATTTACCACCTTTAATCTTTTCATACGACAAATAGTTAATCATTTTTGATTCAAGCCTTCCTCTACTCACATTATCTAGAATTAAACCTGTAAAAAAACACAGAACTGATATGATACCCAATCCACTAGCTAATACAGCAGTGGGTAACCTCTCGACCAAACCGGTTTGAAAAAACTCAATCACGACAGGAATACCACTAAATAAAGATATTGATACAAAACACATTGATAAAACAGAAAAAAACAGAAGTGGCTTTACATCCCTCAATAAAAAGAAAATGAAATTCATAATTTTAAAACCATCACTAAAAGTTTTTAGCTTGCTTTTTGTTCCCTCAGGTCTACTTTTGTACATTGTGGCAACTTCTTTGATTGGCATTCTATGATGCAAAGCGTGTACTGTTAATTCAGTCTCAATTTCAAATCCATCACTAAGAACTGGGACTGTTTTAACAAACCGCTTGCTCATTACTCGATAGCCAGAAAATACATCGTTGAGTTTAGAGTTGAAAAACATACTTATCAGGCTTGTAAAAACCTTATTCCCTATGATATGCCCTCTTGGGTATGCATCTTTTGCAACAGAACGAGTACCAATGACCATATCTAAGTTTTCATTGACCAAACATTCAATCAATTTAATTACAGCATTTGCATCATAAGTATCATCTCCGTCCGCAAGAACATAGATATCGGCTTCAATGTCTGCAAACATCCTCTTAACCACTTCACCTTTACCTTGGCGACTCTCTGTATAAACTTTAGCTCCCGCTTTTTTAGCCTCATTAATAGTATTGTCCGTCGAATTGTTGTCATAAACATAAACAATTGAGTATGGTAAGACTTTATGGAATGCCTTAATTGTTTTGCCAACAGCGCCCTCTTCGTTATAGCATGGAAGTAAGACAGCAATGTTCATCCGTTCTATCATAATACGTCCCTATTTACCTTGTAGAGTTTTACTCCACTTGAAGACTCTTCGATTAATGAGAGCCATTGTGGAATATGTTTTTCATTCAATCGATGGATAAATGAACCATTTTCTGACTTCGATAAGAGGATATTTGTACCAGCGTCGCTTCCTATCATAATGTACTCAAATTCATATTTTCTAACTGCCTTCCTTACATAATCAGAGTTTGTAGAAGAAAATATCTCCACCATCAGAGTATTGCCATCAATATTTCTATGATAAGGTGCTGCAATAATTTTATTATTGGTTAATGCTAATATTGGCGCTCCATATTCTGTGGGCGCTAATATTATACTATTATCAATATCATTACCTTTCAGGATATCTATTTGAGAAGGGTTGCTTACATCATTTTTATGTTCATTGTCTTCAGCAATATTTTCGTAAGTAAAACTATTGATATAATTTGGAATTGTTTTCGTTATTAATATAGGTGTGATCGGCATGCAAACTAACATAATTAGTAGTCTCTGAGTTTGATTTTTATTACCCATCATCAAAACATCACACAGAACCGCTTGAAGTGGAATAGCAAACAACAAGACAGAAAAAATAGTCCTTACTTGCCAAAATAAAGGTAAATTTAACAATACCATAAATACAACATAAAGAAAAAATATGTCTTTTCTCTTGTAGATCGATATAATAGAAATTATTGAAGGGATTATAAAGATTAGGAAATTATGCTTATCAAACAAACCACCTTCTCTTACTATATTCAATATTGATCTTGCCTCAATAACGTGGTCAAGCCAAAACGTTTGTAATTTATCTGGATAGTTAAAAAACAACCCGGAGTACAGTAATGGAATAATTGTTAACAATGGAATCACTGAAATAATTGCTATTAATGTATATATTACAGCAGTATTTATCCTTCTTACTCTTTCACTTTTAAAACATAAAATTGACAGGCTACAAAAAGTAAAACCAGAAAATAGCAATACTATACACATATATGATATAGCATCGAATCTCGCAACAAATATTTCAGATATTGGTCGATTAAGTATAATAAACAACAGTGTAAAAATACAAGAGCTAATACAAACCTTATTACAATATAATAAATAATGCTTTGAAGTAGCATATCCACATATTGTCATTAAAAACAATAATATTGCTATTATTGGCAAGTTTTCCATTCCTACCCAAAGAGATAAACCAATTAATAATCCGTGTAACCAACAAAGGAGCTTACTTTTAGCCTGATACTTATTAAGTGGAAGAAATGCAATAATCCACGCCAATAGAGCCAATTGGATATTATGATGATCAATGGAGCCTGGGTTAAACTTAGTTATGAGTGGTGATAACACAACCATACAAAGTGCAAGTTTTGCAGCGTCAGGACCAGATAATCGATATGTAAAGAAGCTTACGGCTGTACAAAGGGAGACTAAATATATAAATGGAACAACTATCATTGCCAATATTTCAGCAGTTTGCTGTCCCACCAACGACTTTAACACCAATGTCACCGCTGCAAGTGGGATGTCAGGTAATCTTGACCAGTGGATTATTTGACCATGCTCAGGATTAAAGTTGTCAATCGGTTGCAAGTACCAGTTTCCCTCTTGTATCCAAGAAGTGAACTGATAATACCTCATGTAATCATCATTATCGCCAAACTGCAGATTTCTTAGCTCTTCCCAACTATGTATGGTTAAGGCTAAAAAAACAAAGCTTGCTAGAATCAGAGCTAACAATGCTAGCTGTTTGATATACCTAAAATCTATCCGTGATTCTTCTCGCACATCCATTATTCATTTCTTATTATTCCATCCCTATATTCAGTATGGTACACAAATGATAGATGTGTAATTGGCTACGTTACTCGACTTCAAAAGATTTTATATATCCTGAAAGTGGAATTTTTTAGTTTTTACGGCCACAAATAGAGTTCCGTGATACCATGCCTAGTTGATTACTCTGAATATGAGTTTTGAACAATCATTGCTTTTCAAAAAACAAAGTTACCGTTCCTACTGTAAAACCCCACTTAGTCATCTTTGCGGTGTTAAAAAGTCGCTTTTCATCTTGTAGATGCATCCAGTCATTGAATTTTATGTCGTATGCTGTTTCATCTACGGGTATGCGTAGTACGTATTGCCAATGAAGTGTGTTACCTAATGCGATACCTGTTGCTTCTCCCACAACATCATCAGCTTGGCCAGTGTAAGTACCGTCTTCGTTTTGGCTGATAACCCATACTCTGCGCTGTTTTTCTCCGTCATCGAATCGAAAGTCTTCTTCAAGCGTTAAGACGTCCTCATTTACCGTTCCTATAATATCAACAGTAAACCGTCTAGTTTGCTTTCCACTTCTGTCTTGCAACATCCCCCATGCCTTTATGTTGCCTTCAAAATAGCTAAACAAATTAAAAACCGGTTTAGTATTCTGATAATCATTGATTGTTGCACTACACCCGAACAGACCCAACAAGGACATCATCAACCATCCAATCAGCCAAAAGCGGTTACCTGTTTTCTTATCAAGTGGCATTAGCGTTTACCTATCAATTGACTGCGAATTTCTGGGTATGCAGTATTTGGCGACAACCAAATCTGTAGGAAGGATTGAGACATCTCGAAGTCTTGAAGCACCCCAATTTGGCGGTTGTCCTGAAAAAAAGCGCCTTGATTATCATCCAAAACGAAAATCAGTCGGTCACCTTTTCTCACATCAGGCCAGATTTCTTCAAGACGATTTGTCCATTGGGTCCGCTTGCTGGAGCTAATGCCAAGATGGCGCCATTGATCATTTGTAGCTTCTATCAAATCTTCACTGTCGATATTTCTGTGATAGCGTATCACTAGCGCAAGGTTGTCGCCCTCCGCCTGATACTTACCATCTGGAGAACGTAATTCCGAGTCATATATTACCCATGGGCCCCACGTTAACCGGGCATCACCAACAGACGGCCAAGTTTGCCAAGGTGTTGATGCGCTCGCACCAGCAGATAAACAAATCATGAAAATTGCGAAGAAACTAAAACGGTTAAAGATTAATTGAAGGTATTTCATATCTCCCCCTCGGGTCACCGGCACAGGAAATTGGATCTATAAATAATTGGGTATGCCGCGTTTCATCATCACAGCGAGAGTCAGTGAGAAGAGAAGCCAAAGAACAAATAGAATGAGAAACGTTGTTTCTACGCCCTGAGGCCAATTAACAGCCTGTAATCGATACCCAGCGAAGTAACTCATCGACCCGCCAAGGCCCCCCAACAGCCCAATAATAATTGCGGGGTACCGGGTAATAGTGGTTCTCATGAACCATACAAAGGTGCCAAAACCCAACCACAACATAATTAGCCAAGATGGAAGAGTGCTGCTGCCAAAAGAGAAGATGTTGTATACGCTCAGGAAGTAATCCATAAATACACCAACAGCAGCAATGACTACAGCAGATTTAATACCGCCTGGAAACTTCAACCAGCATGCAACAACAAGTAGCACAAGTACCCACACGTAAGCCTGTTGCCCTAATACCGCGATAAGCCAATACGTATTGAATAGTAAGCCTGCTAACAGAAGTTTTTTTCCAGACATTTTCATCTTCCCGTCTATTCCAGTTCGATGCCTTAAACAACAAATTTCTGTCCGAGTTAGGAAGAATAAGTGGTTTAGGTACGCCACCCGCTTCGGCTGGCGACTAACTGGACAGTACTTATACTTCGTTCCAAAAAACCACCTTCGCAGTAACAAAGGTAATAACGCCACATCCTTATGAATCGCTCGTCAAATCCGCTCTGCAGATATTGCTCGATGTTGCCGTTAAAGCCATCATGCCAATCAGCCAGCGTCTTTGCGTAATCCATCCCCATATCTTTAAGGTCGCGTATAACAAAGTCTGTATGCTGGGTAAGGTGCTGAGAAAGTACTGTCACAGAGGGTAAGAATCCGCCTGGGAATATGTACTTCTGAATAAAATCGACACCTTTGCTATAGCTTTCGTACCTCTGGTCAGCGATCGTGATGGCCTGTATGGCCAATAACCCGTCTCGTTTAAGCAATGACTGACATTTTTTGATGTAAGTCGTCAGGTACTCTTTCCCGACCGCCTCAATCATTTCAACAGAAACGATTTTGTCGTATTGCCCTTTCAAGTCTCGGTAGTCATCGAGTAGAAGGGTGACTTTATCGCTGAGTCCTTCTTCTTCAATGCGCTTTTTTGCCCATTGATGCTGAGCATCAGAAATAGTAGTCGTTGTAACCCGACACCCATAATGCTTGGCTGCGTGTACCGCTAGAGCTCCCCACCCTGTACCAATTTCCAACAAATGGTCATGTGGTTTTAAGTCCAGTTGCTTACACAGCCGATCCATTTTATTGAATTGGGCCTGTGAAAGGCTGGTCTCATCACTGTCGTATATCGCCGCCGAATAAAGCATATTCTCGTCTAAAAAGGTACGGTAAAAGTCATTACCAAGATCATAATGGGCAAGGATATTTTTCTTAGATGAAAGCTTGCTGTTACGACGGGTGTAATGCAGCCATTTGTTCTTGAGAGTCGTGATCCAGCCGACTTTTGACTCCATTCTATCGAGGGTTGGCAGGTTACGGGCTAAAACACGAACAACCTGTGTGAGATCCGGAGAATCCCACCAGCCATCCATATAGGCTTCACCCGCAGCAATACTGCCTCCATCCAGAATGCGTTTATAAAACCCTTGATGTTTAACGATCAATTGCGCTTGCAGCTCCCCATCGCGATCACCAAAGAAGTAGGTTTCACCTTGATTTTCTGAGACCATCAAACCGCAACCACTTAGTTGCTCTAAAAACCGAAAAATGATTTTCCTCGCAACGCGATCTGTTCCTGAAAGGGCCGCTGCCCCTTGGCTTACTTCGCTATTTAACATGATACCTCTACTCCTTATTATTCGATGGTGGAGGAAAATGCTTATTCTCATTTACCGTCGCTGGTGAATGGGCACTATTTGGGTGTGAGTAAAATGGCACTTTTTTAAGCCAAAGCCTCAACGCCTGCCAATAAATACCAAACACAACTTTAACTGTTTGGATTGGCGTTTTGGCAATGTGCTGCCAGAGACTAAAGCTTGTCATTGGATGACGCTTCAAGGCCATTGTGGCATCCAGCACTTTGATATCAGATTGCTGTTCATGGATATCCAAATGTAGAAAAACATTGGAAGCTGGCTGTTTTAATTTCCAATAGTAATGCTGCTCCATTGGATTAAACGGCGAAACATGAAACGATTTCTTCTCATGCCATTGCTTTTTATCCCAATATTCAACAGCAGGTAACGCGTAGTAATGTTTTTCATTCCATGGCGTATTACTCACTTCTGCGAGAACCCACTGCCACTTGCCCTGCTCATCAAATACGTAGTACATATTCAATGGGCTAAAATACATCCCCGCGTAACGCAACTGGCAAAGTAAAAACACCTCACCTTTAACCGTCTCGTGAGTTAACTGCTCGAGCTTGTCCAAAACCGCTATCTTTAGCGCCTTACCTTGCTCTTGAATGCTTGCATCTGTGACATCGCCAAGTTGTTTGCAACCACGTAAGTAATCCGAAATCTTAAACCTAGCAAAATGATACCAACGGTTACCGAACCCGAATACGCGCTTTTCTAGCTGGCCTAACTCATCGAGGTTGATGAGCGGCATGAACATCGGGTATTGGAACTGGTGCGAAACTGGTGTGTACCTACGATGCCTAACTACACCTGAATACAAGCCGCTGTTCATGAAGCCCCCCTACTCCCTGCTTCAATAGCAGCCAATTCAGGAGAGTCCTGTTGGGGCATTTCTTGCCCTGTTTGAGTCAGTTTATTTATACCCTGCACAACGTCCAAAGCACTGCGTACCCCGTCTTCATGAAACCCGTTGTACCAATACGCCCCGCAATACCATGTATTGTCGATACCATTTACCTGTTCTCGGCATTGTTGGGCTTCAAAACTCTCTGTGGTGAAAACCGGGTGGGCGTAGACAAACTTACGCAGTATTCGCTCGGGTGCGATGTGATCAGTCTGGTTAAGCGTGACACAAAAAGTTTCTGGTGCATCAATACCTTGCAAAATATTCATGTTATAAGTCAAGGTTGTTTGCTTGTCTTCCCACTGACCGTCATCATTCTCACCCAGAAAATAATTCCATGCCGCCCATGCCGCTTTGCGTTGGGGCAACAAATACTTATCGGTATGCAGCACTACATCATTCTTTTGATACCCCAAAGCGCCCAGTATTTTTTCTTCAGCCTTGGTAGCATCTGACAACATATTCAATGCCTGATCACTGTGGCTGGCAAAAATAACGTGGTCGTAAATTTCGCTTACACCGTTAGCCGTTACTGCTATTTTTCCATGGGTACGCTTTACACTCGTGACTGGGGATGACAGGCGAATTCGGTCTTCAAAAGGTACCACTAGCCGTTTCACATACTCACGTGAGCCGCCGGGTATAACATACCATTGCGGCCTGTTTGTCACCTCAAGCAACCCGTGATTGCGGAAGAAACGAATGAAGAACTCAAGCGGAAACTGTCTCATGTCTGATAACGTCGATGACCATATCGCCGCTCCCATTGGCAAAATATAATTCTCGCAAAAATAGGCATTGAAGCGGTGTGTGGCGAGAAATTCTCCCAACGTTTGGTTCTTTCCGACCTCAGAGGCGAGATCGACATCACGTGCCAATCGGTTGAAACGCAAAATATCGTAGATAAAACGATAGAAAAAAGGATTCAGTAGATTTCGTTTTTGCGCGAACATGGAGGCAAGGCCGTGACCATTATATTCAAGGCCATTGATTACATTGTGGACACTGAAGCTCATCTCGGTGGGTTGGCCGACAATGCCGAGTTCCGCCAAGAGCCTTTCGAAATTGGGATAAGTTCGGTCGTTGAATACAATAAAACCAGAATCAATGGCATATTTCCCGCTCTCTACTTCAACATCTACCGTCGCGGTATGGCCACCGATGTAATCATTCTCTTCATAGAGCGTAATGTCATGGTGTTTATTAAGATAATGCGCGCAAGTTAGACCAGAGATCCCACTGCCTATAATTGCTATTTTCATGCGGTTTTTCCTGTCATACGTTTCACGGTAGCCAATTGCAGCCGTAGAGGTAGCAAGGCAATAAACTTCAAGAACAAACTAAATTTCAGCGGGAAATGTATTTCCTTTTTCTTCGCCTCTATCCCATTTCGTATTTTTTCCGAGGCAAACTCTGGCGACATCAACATCGGCATCGCAAAGTCATTTTTGTCCGTCAGTGGCGTTTTTACAAAGCCTGGGCTAACTAAACTGACCGTCACCCCTTTGTTTTCCAAATCAATAGCCAAAGTATTGGCAATATATGCGATGGCAGCTTTTGAAGAACCATATGCCTCTGCCCTAGGCAACGGAAGATAAGATGCCGTTGACCCGATAATAACCAGGTGTGTATTTTCATTAAATGATGACTGCAATGCTTCAATACAATTAAGCAAGCCAAAAATATTCACCTCATAAACACGGCGGAATAAAGCAACATCAACGTGACCGTGCTCGATATATTCGCAGGTGCCTGCATTCAATATAATCAAATCAGGGATTTCATCTAGCGCCGACAGCATTTGTTGTACATCCTGGTTGTCGGTAACATCGAAATTGACCGTTGTGATATTGCCGTTTTCTTCCGAGAGTGCCAGTAAACGCTCTTTGTTCTGTCCACAACCAAGTACCGACCAGCCATTTTTCGCGTAATCTATGGCAAGTTGCTTACCTATTCCCGAACTCGCACCTGTGATAAGGACTTTCTTTGACTTCGCCATGATTAAAGCCTCGCTTTAATTTTGCGCACAATAGGACCAAGCAGCGGGATCCCTTCATAAAGCATTTGGCCCATGTCGAAATAATCTCTGTGGTGTATTACTTTCCCTTGAGCAAATACTAATCTTGAGCAACCGTGAACTAATCGACTTTTACCTGATTGCAATTTTGGATGCTGGAATGTCATTACCCATTGCACATAAGCAATATCTTCATGGCAGACTTGTTCGATAACATTAAAGCTGCAGTAATCGACTGCATCAAACAGACGAGAAAAATAATCAGAGAGTTCTTCCCAGCCTTCCATTCGGTGGGCAGGATCCTCAAATACAATATCGTCATGATAGATATTTTTTAATTCAGACAAGTCTTGTTTATCGAGATTTTGATATACATCGACGAACTTGTCTGCCAACGCTACATTGTGCTCATCCATATGATCTCCCGCATATTCACGGCTACTTTATGACAAAGGCGCGATTACCCTTCCTTGGCTGTCTTGAATGTACTGATTGCCAGCAATCTTGCCTGCTTATGATCGACTATCGGCTTGGGATAATTGAGACTATCGCTGCCGGGCCACAAATGTGGCTGATGGATAAATTTATCCGGAACGTCTTTTAATTCATACAACCAAGTACGGATAAATTCCCCTTTTGGATCAAAGCGTTCACCCTGTGTTGTCGGATTAAATACCCGAAAATAGGGCTGTGCATCAGTCCCTGTCGAAGCCGCCCACTGCCAGCCGCCATTGTTAGACGCAAAATCACCGTCAACCAGTTGTGACATGAACCATTGCTCACCGGCCTGCCAATGAATGAGGAGATCTTTGGTAAGAAAACTCGCCGTGATCATTCTTAACCGGTTGTGCATCCACCCTGTTTGTTTGAGTTGACGCATAGCGGCATCCACGATTGGAAATCCGGTCATTCCTTGCTGCCATGCGGCCAATTGCTCACTCGATGATTGCCAATGAACTTTCTTAGTCCATTGCTGGAATGGTTGGTCACGGCATAGACTTGGGTACGCAACAAGCAAATGGCGATAAAACTCCCGCCAGATAATCTCGTTTAACCAACTGAAAGCACCACTTTCTGGTTCATCTAGGCACATCGGGCTGACGGCTACCAATACTGCTATACACTGACGGGGCGACAACATGCCTAAAGCCAGGTAAGGAGATAGGCAACTGGTGCCATCTATTGCTGGTATGTCACGTTGTTGATGGTAATCCTCCACTTTTTCGTAGCAGAATGTCACCAACCTTTGACGAATCGTCTCCTCATCGACTGGCCAAGCCATGCTGTCAACGGCCGGATAGGTCAAAGCAATTTCACCGTCGTCATTAAACGCTGATGGCATTTTCACCGGCTTTGGAATCGGCAACGGAGCCGGAGACAAAGAATGAAAGTGTTTAAGCCACTCTTTTCTAAATGGAGTAAATACTTTGAAAGCCTCACCTTTTTGCGTCAGCACTTTACCGGGGGGAATGACGCAGCAATCGTCGAACAGACTAAATTTAATTTTTGCTTCTGCCAGTTGATGACCTGTGATGTCATCGCGCTGCAATTCATTCCATTCATATTGTTTGTTGCAGAAAACATGGGATACGCCTTGCTCTTGCGCGAACTCCACCAACAACTTGGCGGTTTGGTCATAATCAGCAATCTCTTTGAAAACCAGAGGAATGCCGATATCCGCCAACTGTTGTTTCAAAATGGGTAGCCGACGCCTGATCAAATCAACCTGAATCGGAGCAATATGGTGTTCATGCCATTGCATCGGGGTAGAGACATACAGCGCAATGAGCTGGTCACAATGCTTCGCTGCTTCGTACAAGGCTGTGTTGTCAACAACACGCAAGTCTGAGCGAAACCAAACTAGACCAATTTGTTTATGCTGACTCATGCTGCCACTCCAATAATTCAGGATGAATAGTGTTGATACTGCCGATTGTCACCAATTCACAACCAGTACTAGCCATTAAATGCTCTAGCTGGCCAGGTATATCCAGAGGCAATTTATTATCACCATCAATAAACAACTTCTTATCCACCCATGAATTAAGTAAAGGTGCTAAAGATGCAAGCTTTCCTTTTAACCGAGGCAACATCATGACACTGTAACCTAGCTCAGATAACTCAACGGCTTTGAGCCAGAAGCGTGAATTTGGTTCCTCATCAAAGCTAACCAGAAGGCACGGCTTCTTATTGCGCTTTCGAGAAGCAGCTATCAACGACAGGCACCTTTCCTGAAAAACACTTCTCCATACGACCATCTGCATATCCAGCAAAGGATTGTCTGGTTGCGAAATTTCATTAATCACCGCAGCGATAATTTTGCTTTCCAGAACCTTGGCCGGATACTCTTTCATTAGCTGGATAAGCTGTTTATCCAAAGCAAAAGAATCTAACTTTGCCAATGAGGACAGAACATTGCCAATCGCTTTCTGGCTCTCGTTTTGATTATCTTCATCAACCAGTGGGGAGAGTTTACCCAGCATGGGTTTTACTTTGCCAATGGCAACACCCTTATCAAGCCATTCGACAATTTCTTTAATCTTGTTAATGTCTTGCTCGGTGTATAGGCGATGCCCCTTATCGGTCCTCATCGGATTCAACAACCCGTAACGCCTTTGCCAAGCCCTTAATGTCACTGAATTCACCCCGGTAATTTCAGAGACTTCTTTAATTGCATAATATTTGGTATCAGAGTCCATAGCGTAATTTCAAATCTTCCGGATATGGGTCAAGGAAAGTTTGTAGCTGCAAATACGGATCAGGATATTCACGCAGGTAATGCTTGATTAATGCTAATGGCACAAGGATAGGTTGATTACCCTCTTTGTAGCTCATAATCAGTTCCGACAATTCTAGCTTTTGTTCTTTGGTTAACGAACGCTTAAAATAACCCTGTAGATGCATCAAGACGTTTGTTTTATTTTTTCTAGAAGCACGCTCTTTTATCGCTTCCATAAACTTGAGACGATACTCTAAATAGAATTCGTTAATATCCCACTCACTGATGTGGGCTACCATGCCACCTAACGCTTTATAAGCTGTTGGGTTGTGCGCCATCAATACCAGTTTATATCGCGAGTGGAATTTAACGATTGCATTAGCAGAAAGTTGGTCTCGCACCGAACGGTAAAAATCATTCAGGGCAAAAATACGGAAAACAAAGTTTTCACGCAGCACGGGATCATTGAGTCTACCGTCTTCTTCTACTGGTAACCAAGGCATTTTGGCCATCAGTTCCCGAGTGTAGATACCTACCGAACCACCGGGTACTGTGTTGTTGTTTGGGATATGGAGTTTGACACGTTCCATGCCACACGTTGGCGACTTGGCACAGACCACATACCCGCAAAGATTGTCGAATTGAGAGACTTTCTTGTGAGCGAACTCCACCATTTTATCCGTGTGATCAATATCTTGGTGCTTGCTCTCGACTAATCGAATTTCGTTAGAAGGTAGTTGCAATAAGCGGATTACAGGACGAGGAACCGGCATGCCGATACCCATTTCAGGGCAAACTGGCTTGAAGGTAAAATATTTGGTTAGCTCGTCAACGATGAAACGGTTTTGTTTGTGGCCGCCATCGAATCTCACTTTCTCGCCTAAAACGCAGGCACTGATTCCGACTGGTATTTGCATGACTATCCCTACCTTGTACAAATTAATCTCTTGTACAAGGAAGAGTAGTAGATTGGATCATTTATACAAATATTTTTTTTGTACAAATGCAATTGATCACATAATTACCCTTTCACATAATGGCTCTTGATTGGAAGTGATTATTTGCACTCGCTCGCTATCCATTGCAGGTAGTCGCTGTATCCAGCAGTGATCGGAAGCTGAATGATTTCCGGTGTATCGTAATCGTGATTGGCAAGTATATCTGCCTCTACTTGTTCATAGAGATCGGTGGTGGTTTTTATCATGACCAACTTTTCATGATCATGGTTAACCGCGCCTTCCCAGTGATAGTAGCTTTCAATAGCTTGCACCTGAACACAAGCAGCCAAGCGCTTTTCGATTAAAGAGTGGATAATTGCCTTTCCAACAGCATCATCGGAAAAAGTTGTCATTACCACGCATTTATCACTCATCGTATCTATCCCAATTATCAACGTTAAGTTCAAAAACCATATCAAAAAGGGGGAGCAAACTGCTCCCCCCTGTTTCAATTTCTTTCTAATATTACGGACACTTAGAGACCATCAGTTGTTCAGGCTCGCCGCTGTCAGAGAATTTAAGGCTCCACACGTACTTGCCTGCCTCAGGTAAGGTGACAGCAGTATCTTTACCATAACCGCCGCGTTTGAGCGTCGCAACTTTACCCGGTGTTAGCTCAAGGCCGTCAGCGGTAAATTGCGGCGACCAATCTTTACTGGCATATTGCATTCTAAATGCACCGGCCTTCTCATCGACAATCGCTTGGTAGGTATTATCCCCTACATAACTGTAAGCACGTCCTGGCTTGTGCTTCCAGCCTGCGTCGACAAAATCACCCACCACATACAATGTCTTCCCGACAGGGCCAGTACCATCGACTACAGGGTTATCGCATTGAGCCATAAAGCCTTCTCCCATTAGCGAGGTTGAGGTGGCTGCTACAACTTTGGTCAATCCGTTTGCTGACGGCTTGGCAATTTGCAAGAACTTGGCTTCAAACGGCGACAAATTAATTTGATACTCACCACCAACGGCCTCGTAGGTTTTTCCTGACAGTAGATCAACCAATTGACCTTCAGAGGCAATGTCCTCGGCGCGAATAGAAATAATTTCCGCCTTTGTTGTCGTGCTGACCATATACAGCAGTGCTTCTTCATCACTCTGCTTATGGTCTACATAAACAATATCATTGGCAATTATGTTGGTACGCTCGCCACGGCTCAAGGCAGGATGAGATGCTCGCAACGACATCAATTGAGATACGTAGTGCTTCAAATCACGCTGGTTAGTATTTAGGGAGGCTGTTACTCCCTCAATATTTGCGCTGGTACGGGCGACATGATCATCACATAGACCTTGTACAGCACAATCTAGCTCAACTTTCTTCGCATAACCTTCAAGCTCATCACCAATTTCTTCACCATAATACAAGGTGATCGGCCCTGAATAGGCTGCCTGGAAAGACAGTGCTGCTTTGTGCCTTGCCCAATACTCAGGCTGTTCAGGTGAGGCAATATCACCGCGTTGCAGTAAGTCACCAAAGCGGACTAGATCGTGGTTGCCCAGCATCAAATTCGGTTTTGCGTGTGTTGGGTATAGGCTATGAAGGTTCATCCCTTCATCAAGCCATTTACCACCTTTGCCACCAATACTGTTTTCGTTTACCGCAAAGGTTTCTACAACGCGGTAACGAACTGGGAAATCAAATGCGGAGCAAAGGGCCGGGTCGCCCTCTTTGCCATATCCTGTTTCATTGATGTAATTCTCATTGTTCCAGATCTCGGCAACCATATAGCCTAACGGATTGACGGTTTCACCTTCAGAGTTGGTATATGTCACTGACTTGGAAGCTTCGTCCACGCTTGCTCGTATTGCCGCCCATGCATCAGTAGGAACCTGATAGGCCTGATCGAGTCGCCAACCATCAATCTTTAACTCTTTGATCCAGTATGTTGCTACTTCCTGATAAAACTCTAGGCTTTCCGGATAGCTGACCGGATTATTTTCGCCGACAGGCAGGCGTCCTTCAGGTGATGGCACGACATTGTCTTTGTGGTGGCCGAAAACACCATCGAAGAAGACGTAAAACCCTTTTTCATGGGCTTTTTCAACCAACTCTTTGGCTTGTTCCATCGTGCCAAAACGCGGATCGATAGCAAAGTAATTACTGGTGAAATAGCCAGTTGCATCAAGCCTATCCGCCCAGTGGTCCTGCCCTTCAATAGGCACTGAGTCGAAAATCGGCGTCAACCAAATCGCATTCATACCCAGTGACTCGATGTAATCCAAAGAATCAATGATGCCTTGCAAATCACCTTTGTGATGACTGGTACCATAGCCAGTACCATGGCCTATGCTGTTATCACCATTAACGAAACTTTCAACCATGATCTGATAGATACGCAAATCGTCTGATTGCGTCATCATTGAGGTATCGCACATGTAGGCATTTGAGTTAGTGCCTGCAACTTCAGCAACATTGTCTGCACTGTTACAGCCAGCCAGTGATGCTGCAATCGCAACAGCAAGCAAAGATCGTAGGTTCCTTTTCACATCGAGTCTCCAAGTTTTTAGTTATGATTCCTATTATTCAGATAATTGGAATCCCTATACCCTCCCCCTTGCTTTATCAGGTAGGCGTAGAGAGGGGGCGTAGACAATGGGGCAGACATTTTTATTTAAATCCTTCGTATTCAGAGGATGATGTTTATAGAAGCGCCGCTACAAAATGAGAGGGGAAGCATTTTTTTGTTACTCACTAGCAACTAATCAACTCGCATACTGTTAAAGACTCGACATTTTCATGTCTGTGAATGTATGACTTTAAATGTTCGTGAATGAGTGCTCAAAATTTGAAATTGCCTGCGGATGAAGCCAATGTCGCTCAAAATACAACCACCTATGAAGTGCCTAACCATAATTCTGTTTTTCCATTGAATTACACTGTTAAAATACACCACAACAACATTGCTTATTGATAGGTACCAAACCATGCAACATGACCAATTCGAAACTCTAGTTAAAGCACTTTGTGAATTGGACTCTGTACCTCAGGTTCTTGACGCGCTAAAAGCGAATGAGGATACAGAAATCGCAGAAGCCGCAGCTTCACTGACAGGCCAGTTCAAGATGGCTGAGATTGAAGGTGAGCAGCGCATTTACCATGTATCATTTGAAGAAAATGATCAGGGCGAACAAGAAGAGTACGCCGAGTGGATCATGAATGTCGGTGATGATGTGATCAAGTTCGTAGCTTGGTTCTTCTTCGATATGTTCGACGTGAAGGCAAAAGATGTCTATCAAGCTGCAGGCCGCACTTACCAGCAGCCAAAACGAAAATAAGTTTTTTGCGCTAAATAGCCTTATCGGTCCTTACTAGAAATGCCCCGATAAGGCCTCTTACCTCAGCGACATCTAATGTCCTACAGAACATACTCATTCGTTGCCAAATAAACGTTTACGGTATTCCCTTGGTGAACAACCATGATATTGACGAAAGCGATGGGTAAAGTTAAACGGATCTTGGTAACCCAAACGCTGGGCAACCATACCAATAGTCCACTCCTGGTAATAGAGTAAATCCACCGCCTTCTCCATCCTTAGTTGAATGAGACGCTGCTGAGTCGAACAGTTGTAGAGTTGCTTAGTGATCCGGTTCAGTTGCTCTGTACTTAGGAAACATTGCTTCGCTATTCCTTTCACGGTCCAGTTAAGATGAAGCTGTGACTCAATATCATTGAACACACTTTGAACCCGCAAGACTGAATTGGAAGGGGCCAGGTTAGCACTACCTAACATCAAACGAGATAACTCACTGGCGAACAACTTCCTGTAACTTGCTCGCCCCCCCACCTCACTATGTAACAGGTTCATTACCGACCAAACTTGCTCGCAGATTTGGGTATGTTCGACACGCTGGCCATTGGCCACCAGAGGTAGCCACTTATCAGTAGGCTTCAACAGCACCCATGCCATTTTCCAGCCTTTCTTCTTATCTGCCAATTCAAAGCGGAACGGCTGCCCTGCCGGCAAAATAGTCAGGGTATTTGGCATCAAATGGTACTGGCGCTCTGCAAGGGTCAGTAACCCTGCCCCCTCCTGCGTTAGCAACAGCGTATGGTTGGTGGTTGACACCCGCTCTATCTCATATCCCTCGGCCAATTCAGCTAAACCCGCCATAAAGAAGCCGTTATCTGTCAGCTCGGGAAGATCCGATTGAGTCAGAAACCGCTCTTTACAAGCTTGGGCAAGGTAAACCTCTTCATTCCAGTCTGTTTTTGGCTGCTCCATAGCAAAGCCCACAGTGACAGATTCACACAGGTTTTCTGTACTTTCTAACATGTCACTCCATTTTTGTGTTCGTTATAGTTGCCGTCCATTACCAAGCAGTTCTATCTCTACAAACCGACCTACCTTTTATTGGTATGATCCGGAGACTGACGATGACAACAATCAAAAAAAATCAAACAGCATTACCGCCAGACCTCTTTGCTCGAATTGCAAAACTGGCTTTCCCCGTTGCCATTCAAAGTGCCCTTGTGGCGATCCTCGCCTTGGCCGATGTATTGATGGTGAGCGATTTTGGCCAGTCAGCTACCGCAGCTGTCGGTATCGCTTCAAAATGGCACTTTGTTGCCATTATGATCATGGCAGGCCTAGCGTCTGCCAACGGCATACTAGTTTCCCAGTATTGGGGAAAAAAAGACAGTATTCATGCCAAAACGGTAACTATTCAGGCAATGAAACTGGGAGCCACTATTATGGTTCCGGTTACCTTTGTCATCACTGTATTTGCACCGCAAATCATGCGGCTCCAGACCAATGATCTGGAAGTGATCATGCAGGGCAGCCAGTACCTATGGTACAGCTTTCCGGTATTGATCCTTACCCACATCATCATTACGCTTGAATCAAGTTTACGTGCAAGTGACGATGCCCTGCTACCGTTGATTTTTGGTGCCATCACCATCGCATTGAACATCGCCTTGAACTTCCTATTGATCAAAGGCGGATTGGGTATTCCAGCAATGGGAGTTGCCGGTGCAGCGCTAGCAACCACCATTGCTCGATTTGCACAGGTTTTAATGATGTGTGCGGTATTGGCCTACCGCAAGCATTGGTTGATTGTTAGCCAGTCCATTCGCAACCACCAAACATTGTGGATGACGTACCGCAAACTGGCTATCCCTCAATCTCTGAACGCGCTGCTTTGGGCATTGGGAACACTGACCTACCAGATCATTTTCGGGCATATGGGCACCACCGAACTGGCAGTTTTCAGCATGATTGGCCCTTTTGAGTCACTGCTTTACTCTGTGTTTATGGGTATTTCCGTGGCTTGCTCGGTGCTGATAGGACAATCTTTAGGCAGAGATGAATTTGAGAAAGCCCAGGCAATGACGGTTTTCTTCCTGAAGTTCGTACTGTTTGTAGGGCTAGGAATGGGATTGTTCCTTTACCTTAACCATATGTTCGTCCTATCGTGGTTAAACCTTAATCAGGATGACTTACTCCCGTTGGCGCAGCCTGCGATGTTTGTGATTAGCATCGGCATCACTTTAAGAATGCTCAATATGATCATCATCAATGGTATTTTACGTACCGGCGGTGAAAACTTGTTCTGCCTCCGTATGGATTTCATCGCAATGTGGATGATAGGAATTCCATTTACCGCTTATGGTGCTTTTATTGGCGAATGGTCTTTCGGTTGGGTTTATCTGGCGCTGCTGGCGGAAGAAATTGTCAAGCTGTCGCTGTGTTTCAACCGATACCTAAAACGTCGCTGGCTAAATAACCTAACCGTGCAACCACAACCGGCGAATGCCTAATATCCCCCAATAAAAAGCTGGCTACGTTTATTCAACGTAGCCAGCCCAAATGAAAACTAAGCCGTTTTTATTATGCTGCTGCTCTACCCACTACGAGTGAAAACAGGAAAATTGATATTACGGCTGCTAGCAATTTAAGCTCGCGTTTTTTCATGTGCGCCTCCTTTTACTGGGCTCAAAATTAAACTACGTACCATCATGATGAAAAAGCCAGTCAGCACTAAGTTCAGGGCTAACGACAGCATGCTAATCGTCACAATAGGTCCACCAAATCCATATCCGATACTGATCATCAATACGCCAGCACCAACCTCACCTCGCGGCCACATGCCAATAGAAAGCGCCAAACGCTCTTTGACTGTCGCCTCGTTGCGGTAACAAAATAACGGGAACATCTTGCCAACATTCGACACGATGGAAATCATAATGACGTGGAAGACAATCTCACTCATCTCCATCGCCGGCATTGCGTTGGTGACACTTGAATTGTCCGCAACAGTCACCGCACCAAAAATCTGTGGGAGGCTCAAGCCTACCAGCACCATAAAAATACTGGCTACGGCAGTAGATACTTTTGCGTCTTCCGCTGACTCATGCTGGGATTTCATCATACAGCCCAGTACAAAAGCTGGCAGCAAGACCTCAAAATGGATATCTGTTGAGATGTAGAAAAGCTCACACAAGCCAGCAATCAAAACAGAGTACCCAACGATAGAGCTCGCTGAAGATGGAATATTCCATTTGTGCAAGAATTTGTAACCGATAACCAACAGCGCTAGCATTAACAGCAAGGTCAAGCCCAACGCCGGACGCCAACCAACCACGAGCACTGTCAGTGGGATCATTAACAACACAGTATCTAGGTCGTCAAAAATAGCCAGCACCCTAGCCTTTTTGAACATCCATGTCGCGCCTAAACCTGCAGCAGCCAACATTGCAAAGAGTACACCCGCTGAAGTCGGAGCCGCAAAGCGGCCTATTACCAGCGTCTCTTTCCAGGCATCGGCATTGAACCAGAGTTCACTCGGCATCAACACAAAAATAAAATACAGAACAACAGCAATCCAGGGGAAAGTTGCTGTCGTCATAGCTACGACATAATCCCAGCCATATTGTTTTAAGTTGTTTTTATCTATATCGAATTCGCGCCCTACATTGATCATGATATAGGCGAGCGCCGACATCGTCACAACCATGAGTACTGGCTGCATGGAACTGTAGCCTTCGAAATACTGGGGGAGTAATTGTGATAAGAACAAACCAACCAAAAGTAAAGTTGAATAGAGTACGACCTTTTTCACATTGACACCTTATTAAGAGTAACCTTCATTCTACAAACGTCTATTTTTGTTTTTTTCTTGAGTATGAATATATTGATTAAACTTATTGCAGTGTTTTATTTAAGGTTTGCAAAAGTATGATTGTGTAATGAAAACAAAAGATATATTAAATAACTAGCGAAAGAGTTAGAAAATATTTCCAACACTTACAAAATGAAATGTATTTGAGAGAGATATTGAGTTCAGAGGTGAGGGAAAATAATTACAGCGTTTTTTATGAGGCACATATTTAGTACGTATGAATAATACCCTTAACTCGGGTTTTTCTTCAAGTCTTTTCTGTCTAACCGATAAAAGAAAACCTTTTGCTACACAACCAAGCATAAGGTTACATTTAAAAACAAATTACAAATACTTTTACTCTTTTAAATCAGTGTTTTGCGCCCTGCGGCACATTAATCGCCAAAAATGGTTAAGCAACCATTAACCTTTAATCGCCAGATAAAAACCGACATCTGCAACATGTGTTTCAATATCATAACTATGATACAACTCGAAACATGGCCGTTGTTCTAGTTCAAGCCCAGCCTGTTTTACCCTTGTTTTTAATGCTTTCCAATGTTCAGCATAATCCGTTTTATGCCTCACTATTTCCCTTTGGGTGCAGTATTTGCCTTCTGGCAAAATTTGTATTCCCACCTCTCCTGACGGCAAAGTTCCTGCAGGCACGGTTAAACAGATATCTGTCCGACATTTTGCCGTTTCTGTCTTGTCAGGGTCGTCATGATAAATAAATAAGCACTGCCCGCCCTGCAAACCGTTTTCACCGGCCCAGCGATAAACCTGGTCGACGGCAGGTTCATAGTTCTCGCCATACGGGCCTGTAACCCTAATGAAT
Source organism: Photobacterium rosenbergii (assembly GCF_003026455.1). Taxonomy (GTDB): domain Bacteria; phylum Pseudomonadota; class Gammaproteobacteria; order Enterobacterales; family Vibrionaceae; genus Photobacterium; species Photobacterium rosenbergii. The sequence continues at coordinate 435,565 of NZ_PYMB01000001.1, read as the reverse complement.
GCCAGGTAAGTTTGAGCAATCTTTTCGCTTTTCATGTCATTACCTACACGACGAACTAGTATTAGTAGTGTCTATTCAAAAACAACGTATACCGTTTATAAGGTTAGCCTATGTTTGAGTGGCTCAAGAACATCTTTAACCCTGCCCAACCAGAGCAGGACAATATCGTTGACCAGCACTCCCCTGACGAAGAAGATGACAGACTAGACCGTTATGCCAAAGGAAGCCCAGGGGAAGACAATCCCTATGACGGCGCCCATGACGGAGATGGTGATAGCGGAGATTGAATAATGGATTTATTCGACCAACAAAGAGGCTATCCAACTAGCCTCTTTTTCATTTGCTAACAAATGAACATGAAACCTTGCCAACATACCTTTATAATGCCTCTTTGTTTCTTTTGTAGCGCTGCTCTGTAAGTCATGGCCAAATCTAAACCTGTCGTCAGCATTGAGACCTATGGTATCCATACCACCTGGGATGCCGAGTCCAAACACCTCCCGAAAATCAAAACGTTTACCACCGATGTGCCAGCAGAAATAGACATCGAGTTCGGCTTTACTGTCAATATTAAGAAAGCCCGTGGCGAGAAGATCCGCTATTGTATTTACCATCCCGGTATCACCGACGAAGATGGTGACGAGTTAGAGCCGTTCGACGGAGAACTACATGTTAGGACCAACGATTGGGATTTCTATCTTGGTGACACGATTTGGGAGCCTATTTCCAATAAAATTGGCAAATGGCGAATGACGATAGAACTCGGTGGTAAGATCGTGGCGGAAAAGACGTTCAATCTATACGCCAGAGACGAAGCTGACTTTTGGAAAAAGCGCGGCTACTAATTTATAGAAAAACGACATAAACAATAATTTGCTAGGTTACTAATGTATACACAACATCCTGCTGACACGGTTATCGTTCTCGACTTTGAGACGACCGGTCTTTCACCAAACATGGGCGACCGTGCAATAGAAATTGGTGCTGTCAAAATTCAGAATGGCATCGTTATCGATCAATTCCAGCAATTGATGAACCCAGGCTTTCGAGTCAGTAGCTTTATCGAGGGATACACAGGTATCACCAACAAAATGCTAGAATCTGCCCCTAGTTGCCATGCGGTGATGGATGAGTTTGCTGATTTTATCCAAGGTTATAACCTTATCGCCCATAACGCTTCTTTTGACCAACGCTTTCTAGATGCCGAACTAGGTATGCTAAATCGCCAATACAGCGGTGATTTTGTCTGTTCTATGCTGTTATCACGCCGACTATACCAAGAGGTATCAAATCACAAACTCGGCACTCTGGTTAACGAGCTGAATATCCCTAATGATGGTACGTTTCACCGTGCTTTGGCCGATGCAGAAATGACCGCAAGATTATGGCTGGAGTTAGTCAAAGAAGTGAAGAACAAGACTAACTTACAATCAGTCTCGTTCGATGTTATGCGCAAGCTAAGCAAAACTAGCAAAGCATCAGTACCTGCGTTATTCAAAAAGCTAGCCGCTTAGTCCCCTTTCAGACTATTACCCGAATAGATGAAAAAGTACCCGAACAGATGAAACAGACCAGATGTTCCATGCCCAGCCCCATAAGTTGAGCATGGAACATCTAGTTTGTTAGTTCAGCAATTTAGCTTGCAGCAATTGAGATATATCGTTGATTTGTGGATAGCACACCTGGTGCTCCATTGGATATTCACGCCAGTTAGGTGTAAAGCCTAACCCCTCAAGGGCGCTTAGCGCCTCTTTACCCATCGATGGCAATACGACTGGATCATAACTTCCATGCATCAGTTCTATATCCAACTGCTTGTTAGCATTGCTGACTTCTATTTCTGGTGCCGTCGGGAAATAAGTCGATAATGCAAGCAACCCTGCCAATGGCTTTGGGTAAGTCAGCGCAACCTGATAGGCCACAGCCCCACCCTGGGAAAAGCCGGCCAACAAAACCTTTTCACTTGGTATCCCACTGGCTATTTCATGATCCACCAGCATGGAAACCGATTTGGCTGAATCGAGTAACTGCTCGGTATTGAGCTTTCTACCAGCCCCCATCTCAAAGATGTCATACCATGCTGGCATTACCATACCTCCATTAATGGTGACCGAGATAGATGGTGAATGTGGGAAAATAAAGCGGATGGCCGCGTCTTCTGGCAGCTTCAACTCCGGTAAGATTGCTTCGAAGTCGTGACCATTAGCGCCAAGCCCGTGAAGCCAGATAACCGATGCTGTGGGAGTAACTTGAGGTTCGACAACCACGGAAGATAACATGCGGGTCATTGAGATTAAATCCTGTAATCAACTGAGACTATGACTCCAATATAATGTATTCATGTAAAACAAAGCCACTCTAACTGTCGGGATCAAGGCTTAAATCCCATAGGTTAGAGCAGCCAGTTATGGACATTACTCAGGCACTACCCGAGCTGTTCGGCCATCGACATTGACCCTGACCCGTTGACCCACTGTAAACATCATATTTGGATTGGCTTCTTGAACAATCGCGATGGTTTCACCTGTGTCATCCATCTTGATAGTCAAGTTGACACCATTACGACGAGTCACTCCTTCTGCAGCTTTACTACCGGCGTAGCCACCGAGTACACCACCACCGATAGCGGCGATATCTGAACCAGAGCCGCCACCTATTTTAGAACCGAGAATACCACCCACAGCGGCACCTGCTATCGCACCAACCGCTTGGCCTTCGCCTTCAATGGTGACGGGTTCTGTCTTCATCACAACACCATAACGCACCTGCTGAATAGTACGGGTATCTGCGACCCCATAAGAATCACCATAAGGATTACTCGAACACCCTGCCAGTCCCATCCCTATCAAACCAAACAGCAACACTACCGGATAAAACAACTTCTTCATGCCGACACCTTCTCTCACAGTGGATCCTGATTTAATTATAGCGGTAGCTTTTCAAGGCTCTAGCAAGGAGATGTGTATAAAGATCCCGCAACCGAATGTAAGGGAGTGCTACTAGCTCAAAAATAAATTGCATTTTTTTACTAACACTATAACTTGTTTACACTCCTCGACAATAAAGCCCTCAACCCTGTGGCTTAGATACAAGCAATGAAAACGTCCCTTTCACTTCCCAAGTTCATCACGCTGTTTTTTGGGTTATCGCTCGTATCACTTTCAACCTATATCAGCTTTCTTTTCCAGCCTGGCTTTGAACACAGCCGTTTCCATTTGGCACTGGTCGTAGAATCTTCGGAACAGAGGTTAGGTGATGAAGAGGAATGGTATTTTTCGACACTGCACAAGCATGAGCCAATTGGTTGGATTACGATCAGCTCTCCACCCACTTCGCAAAGGCACCTCGAATTACCACAGCGTTCGCTGCCACTTGAATCTTGGTCACATTCCTCTGCAAGACGGCTTTTAGTTACGCACTGGGTGTTAGTCGCTATGGCAATTATTGCCATTCCTATTAGTGCCTACAAACTAGTGAAAACTAAACACCGGCTAGGAGGGTGGAAAGAAGCCAACCTCCAGTTCCGTAGTATTGTTCAACACCACTAATGTATTGAATCTACCCGTTATATTTTGCCCTAAGGGCTAACGTGCGTAATGGATGCCATTACGCAGATTGCTATTGCTTACGATTCAATAAATTATGCTTAACTACAGACCCAGAATTGATTACCCCTTGTTGATTGCTATCAGCCTGCTGATGTTACTTGGCTCCCTCACCGTATGGAGTGCCAGCGGATTTAGTGAGCCTATGCTCGAAAGGCACCTTGTTCGTGCCGTAGTGGCTCTGTGCTGCCTGGTAGTAATGTCGGCTATTCCACCAATCAAGTACCAACATGCCGCCCCCTACCTTTATGGTTTGGCAATTGTGTTACTGCTGGGTGTTATCGTGATGGGCGATAGCACCAATGGTTCTCAGCGTTGGCTTGCCATCGGCCCTATACGCTTCCAACCTTCAGAACTCGTTAAAGTTGCCATTCCTATGATGGTAGCTTGGCTTTTGGTCGTTGATGCTGGTCGGCCTGATCTGAAAAAAATTGGTCTCTGTTTGCTGGTAACCGGGATACCGGCAGGCCTTATATTTATTCAGCCCGACCTTGATGGAGCCATCTTTACCATTATCTATGCGCTATTTGTGCTGTATTTTGCCGGTATGAGCTGGAAAATCATTGGTTCATTCCTCGGCGGTATTGCCACGGCAGCCCCACTATTGTGGTTCTTCGTGATGGAGGCATATCAGAAAAAGCGAGTCACCCAATTTCTTGATCCAGAATCAGATCCGCTTGGTGCCGGTTATCAGATCATCCAATCTCTGATTGCCATCGGCTCAGGAGGGATCAAAGGCAAAGGGTGGACTAATGCAACGCAAGGGCATCTGGGTTTCATCCCGGAAAGTCATACTGACTTTATTTTCTCGACCTATGCCGAAGAATGGGGCTTTATTGGTAGCCTGATTCTACTCGGTTTGTACCTGTTCATTACCGGACGTGTGATTTGGCTAGCCTGCCAGTGTGAATCGCCGTTCAACCGGTTGGTCAGCGGCGCGTTATCATTAAGCTTCTTTCTCTATGCATTTATCAACATGGGGATGGTAAGTGGCGTATTGCCAGTAATGGGAAGCCCGCTACCCTTCTTCAGCTACGGCGGTACCGCAATGATCACCCAAGGGGTTTGCTTTGGTATCATCATGTCGTTGTGTTTGTATAAGCCTTACAAAAGTAAATAACTTTTAGAGTCAACATCTAACTGTGAGACCAGTAGGCTCAAGTTTCAAAAACGCATAAATACATCCATGTAGCTCCGACCCGCCATCCCTGGCGGGTAGGTTTTGAAACTTAACCCTACTGCTCTCTAAATTAATCGGTTCTTAGACCTACTTACTTACAAAAAACATATCCTTGGCGTAAATATTCCCCTTCGGATTGTTGACTGGGAAGCCTTTCAAATCCGCTTTGACCAAACGGGTGTGGTTATAGTGATAAAGCGGGATCACTGGTGCGGCATCGTTCAAGATAGCTTCCGCCTGATGGTACAGGTCATAGCGCTCGCTTTGCTCCGAAGCCGATGCCGCCTTGGCAAGCAGGTCATCAAACTTGCTATCACAAAATCCCGTCTCGTTACTGACATGACCACATTGGAAACTGCCCAATACCGATGAAGGCTCGGCGAAATCCCCGAAGGCATAAGAGCGGGCGACAGTAAAATCACCGGCTGTTTTAGCCGATAAGTACGCGTTCCACTCCATGTTGTTCAGCTGGACATTAACACCCAGTGGCTTCCACATCGATGCAATAGCCAAAGCAATTTTCTTGTGATTCTCACTGGTGTTATACGTCAACTTGATTGTCAGCGGCTTGCTTGGACCATAGCCAGCCTCAGCCAATATAGCTTTAGCTTCTTTAAGGCGCTCTTTACTTACTGTGCTCTTGAATGAAGGTACCGCACCTTCATAGCCAGCAATAATATCCGGTACGACAGAATATGCAGCAGGTTCACCTTGCCCGGTCACTTTATCGACCAGTATTTCACGATCGATAACCATACTCAGCGCCCTGCGCACATCAGCATTGTCGAAAGGTGCAACGCGGGTATTGAATGCGTAGACGTACGAGCCCAGTAGCCGAAGTGCTTGAATTTGCTCAGGGCTTTCTTTGATAAGCTTTTGGTAATACTCCAGCTGCACCCTATTGGTCATGTGGATTTCACCAGCTTGATACCGGGTTAGCTCAGCATTCTGCGACGAAAGCGCAAGGTAGGTCACCGCATTAATCACGGTGCTGTCATTATCACGGTATTGCTCGTTTCGAACGACATCCACTTTTTCATTCGGTACCCATTGTTTGAGCTTGTAGGCACCATTGGAAACAAAGTGCTCGGCACGGGTCCATTTGTCGCCATATTTTTCAACTGTTGACTGCGGCACCGGGAAAAACGTTTTGATACTCATCATACTGATGAAATACGGCGTCGGGCGGGTCAGTGATACCACAAGGGTTTTCTGGTCAGGAGCCTTCACTCCCAGTTCAGAAGAAGGCTTGTCGCCAGCGACAATTTCATCCGCATTGACGATATTCGCTGTCTGGAAGTTAAAACCTGTGCTGTTACCGGTTTTGCTATCTATCGCGCGCTGCCAAGCGTAGACAAAATCATTCGCCGTTAGTGGCGATCCGTCCGACCATTTCAGGCCATCTCGCAAAACGAAGGTTACGGTTTTACCGTCTTCAGATACTGACCAAGATTGTGCCTGTCCGGGGATAGTTTCGCCTGCTAGATTCTCGATCACCAAGCCCTCGAAAAGATCATTGACGATCACATCACCTGGGCTGCCAGAGCCAACAAAGCCGGGATCGACAGTATCAGGTTCAGCACCATTGGCCCGAACCAAATGCTGGCTATTTGCCAGTTCAACGCCTGCAGGGACATCAGCGGCAATCAAATTAAATGAAGGGAGAGCAAGTGCAGCACTGATAGCTGCGGAGAGAACGTACTTCTTCACTACAAAGTCCTTTTTCGAATATTACGTGTTACTTCCTGTTGTCAGAATGACCTATAAATAGAACGCTATATTGTTCTACAAATCAATAAGCAATCCCACGTAAATCATAACTTGGAGTTTTTATTTTAGTAAATAAGTAATTATGGATAACAACACTGAAAACTCAGCTCAGAACAGCATAGCTATCTGCATTACCACAAAAATCAGAAATGATGTGCGGCACGAAACCGCGCATATGTCATCGCTAGGATTTCTCGACGAAGAACAGGTCCTTCGCGTAAATATTCCCCTTCGGGTTGCTATCTGGGAAGCCTTTAAGCTCGGGTTTAACCAAACGTGTATGGCTGTAATGATAAAGAGGAATCACAGGTGAAGCCTCATTAAGAAGTACTTCTGCCTGATGGTACAACTGATATCGTTCGGCTTGGCTGCTAGCCTCACCTGCCCTTTTCAATAAATCATCAAAACGGCTATCGCAGTATCCTGTTTCATTGTTACTGTGGCCGCATTGGAATCGTGCCAACATTGCGTAAGGTTCGGCAAAATCCGCAAAGGCATATGAGCGAGCAACACTATAATCACCGGTTGTTTTGGCAGCAAGGTAAGCATTCCACTCCATATTCTCAAGCTCAACCTTTACGCCTAGTGGCTTCCACATTGCCGCGATAACCAAGGCTATTTTCTTATGGCTCTCACTGGTGTTGTAAATCAACCGGACGGTTAAGGGCTTATCTGGCCCATAGTCGGCACTTGCCAGCAATGCCTTCGCCTGCTCTATTTTCTGCTTGCTATCGACACCTTTGAACTGTGCAACAGCTCCTTCATACTCAGCAATCAGATCCGGGACGACACCATAAGCAGAGGGCTCTCCCTGACCAATAATTCTCTCGACCAACAATTCACGATCAATCACCATACTCAGCGCCCTTCTAACGTCTGGGTTATCAAAAGGAGCGACTTCAGTATTAAATGAATAAATGTAAGAACCCAAGGTCCGCAAGCCCTGAATCTGCTCAGGACTTTCCTTCATCAATTTCTGGTAATACTCAAGCTGGACATTGTTGGTCATATGAATTTCGCCAGCCTGATAGCGGATATATTCAGCATTGGGTGAGGCCAGTGCAAGGTAGGTAACCTTTTCAATGACAGTATTGTCGTTATCCCAGTATTGTTGGTTTCGAATAACATCCACTTTTTCATTAGGTACCCATTGCTGGAGAGTATAAGCACCATTGGAAACAAAATGCTCCGGGCGGGTCCAGCTATCACCATATTTTTCCACTGTGGCTTTCGGCACTGGGAAAAACGTCTTGATACTCATCATGCTGATAAAATAGGAAGTCGGTTTATTAAGACGCACTTCGAATGTTAGTGGATCCAATGCCTTAACACCCAGTTCATTAACAGGCACATTACCGGCAATAATTTCTGCAGCGTTGACTACGTTCGCTGTCTCAAGGTTAAAGCCCGTAACATTGCCTGTTGCTGGATTGACTGCCCGCTGCCAGGCATAAACAAAGTCTTCAGCAGTCAAGGCAGTACCGTCGGACCAGTTCAATCCTTCTTTGAGAAAGAAAGTAATGGTCTTTCCATCTTCGGATACTTTCCACGCCCTTGCCTGCCCTGGTATCTCACGGCCTTCACTGTCTTCAATCACTAAACCTTCGAACAGATCATTGATAATCACATCCCCCGGGGTATTCGATTGCACAAATCCAGGGTCAACCGTGGCTGGCTCGGCGCCATTTGCCCGAACCATGTGTTGCTGCTCGGCTAATTGTGTACCAGATGGGATTAATGCTGCATGAAGAGCAGGAGATGATGTAAGGAAAGCTGTGCTGATCACAGCAGAGATAAGTTGCTTTTTCAAAATCAAACCTATGACGTTATTGTATTTATCATTAACTCAACAGAGTGCATAACAATTAACTTCACACCACCACCATTGCAACACAAATGATTGGCGATCATCTATTTTTGCGATGCATTTGACTTTTTGGGCAAAAATAAACAAAACAATGAACCACCGCATAGTTAATTTTATTAATTGAAGGATGGAATACTTTTCGCCGTTTTTTGCTCCTCTAATGCATGGCTTCACTGTATAGTAAATGTACGTTTGCCATACTTTTGGCTGCTCTGCCATTAATCAAGGAAGAAAAAACGATATGAAAGACGAAACGCTCTCGATACATTGCGGCTATGAGACTTGCCCGACGACCAAATCTGTAGCGACTCCTATTTACCAGACTGTGGCGTACGAATTTGACGATGCCCAGCACGGTGCCGATCTATTCAACCTGGAAGTACCGGGCAACATCTATACCCGTATCATGAACCCGACCAATGATGTGCTTGAAAAACGCATGGCCGCACTCGAAGGCGGTATTGCTGGACTTGCTGTCAGCGCAGGGAGTGCCGCTATCAACTATGCTGTCCAGACCCTTGCCGAAGCGGGCGATAATATTATTTCTACCCCGCAGCTTTATGGTGGAACCTACACCCTGTTTGCCCATATGCTGCCAAAACAAGGGATAGAAGTTCGTTTCGCCCCAGATGACAAACCCGAGAGCCTTGCTGCACTTATCGACGAGAAGACCAAAGCGGTTTACTGCGAAAGTATCGGTAACCCTGCTGGCAATATTATCGATTTGGAAAAAATAGCTGAGCTTGCCCACCAGCAAGGCGTACCCGTTATTGTCGACAACACTGTTGCGACGCCTGCACTGTGCAAACCCATCGAGTTTGGCGTAGATATCGTGGTCCATTCCCTAACCAAGTATGTAGGCGGCCATGGCACTACCTTGGGCGGTATGATTATCGACTCAGGAAAATTCCCTTGGGCTAAATTCAAAGACCGCTTCCCGGTACTCAATCAGCCAGAAGCTTCTTACCACGGCGTGGTCTATACCGAAGCCTTCGGTGAAGCGGCATTTATAGGCCGCGCTCGTACTGTTCCCCTTCGCAATACCGGCTCGGCGCTTTCGCCGATGAACGCCTTTATGCTATTGCAAGGACTGGAAACTCTCCCCCTACGCATGGAACGCCACACTGAAAATGCGCTTAAAGTTGCTGAGTACCTAAAGCAACACGAGAAAGTAAGCTGGGTGAGTTATGCCGGTCTATCTGACTCGCCATATTACCCACTGGCTGAGAAGTACATGAAAGGTAAACCATCGGCAATCCTCTCCTTTGGTTTGAAAGATGGCTACGATGCTGGTGTTCGATTCTACGATGCGCTGAGAATCTTCAAGCGCTTGGTTAATATTGGTGATGCGAAATCACTAGCTTGTCACCCGGCTTCGACTACTCACCGCCAACTTAGTGAGAGTGAACAGGCCCAAGCAGGTGTCAGTCCGGAAATGATCCGCCTGTCTGTCGGTATCGAGCACATCGACGATATTATCGAAGATTTGGAACAAGCATTGAACGCATAGCGTTCAACTACTCAGTTGAATCAGGGCTAAACAACAATTTTCGTTTTGTTTTTGTATGTTTAGCCCTATCCTAATAACAGGATCATTGAGTATTTGGATAGCAGTTTGCCCAATTCAGCCAATAGCTCTCACACACCAGAGAACATAAAGGTAGCAACCTTCAATTTATGTAATTACCTCGCGCCACCTGACGCTTTTTATGACTTTGAAAATATCTATTCTCAGCAGCAATGGGATAAAAAGCAGGCTTGGATCCGCAATTACCTCGAGCAACAACAACCTGATGTTATTGGTTTTCAAGAAGTCTTTTCTGCCCAATCTTTGAAGCAACTTACCGAGGCAGCAGGCTACCCGTATTTTGCCGTAATCGATGAACCAAACGTCGTTGACGACTTTATCTATGACAGCCCAGTAGTCGCCATAGCATCACGTTTCCCCATCACGGATTTCGCTGCAGTCACATCAAATGCTGACCTGAATGCCCCGCTCGGAATAAATAATCATTTCCGGTTTAGCCGTAAACCGCTCAGGGCGACGGTCCAACTTCCTCAGGTTGGCACTTGTGATTTCTATGTCGTTCATTTTAAGTCCAAAAGATCGGTAACCGATGAGGGTTTTAGCCCAATCGAAACCGATACGACGTCTTTAGAAGTAAAAGCAGCCAATAGTTTACGTGCTGAAATCCTTGGCCAATGGGCTTCGACCCAGCAAAGAAGCGCTGAAGCCGCTCAGCTTATCAACGCAATTTGGTCACGCAAAATAGATTCAGGTCATCCTGTCATTCTGATGGGGGATTTCAATGACGAGCTAGAAACCAGTGTGTTGCATCACTTGCTTGCAGATGGTGGCCGTGTGAAAAGCGATTTATTGACAAGTACCATTGCTCAACGCTTCCGTTTGCAGCAAAGCTGGTCATTGTTCCAGCAGAGTCTTTGCCATCGAAATATCAATAAACCAGAAGCTACTGTTTTGCTTGATGGCTCCGACCAAGACAAGGTTCAAATACCTACCAAACACCCTGCCCCGTATACCTTTTACTATGGCACCAAAGGGATGGTGCTTGACTATATCCTGCTAAGTGGTGAATTTGACCCGAGCTTCAACGAAAGCCTGGCAGAGGTTTACGATTACCACCTTTACGATAGGCACCTAACCAACCCTTCCTACGACATAGACAGCCACAGTACTGACCATGCCGTCGTCATGATTTCACTTCGCGTTCGTCAGTAATTCATCGGTCATAAGCACGACAATTCTACTGCTGGTTCAATCCCCGTCACTTTGTTCAATGGCGCAGCGGAATGTAAGACACTCCTCACAATGGCATGCAAACAAATACAATCAACAAGCAATAAAGTGATCAATACTGCAAAAACGAAAGCGATAAACCTTTAGTATTACGCCACTTTATTCATAAAAATCATAAGTTAACATGAAAAAAAATTTTTTAGCCTCGACCATTCTTCTCGCCCTTAGCGGTCACGCCTTTGCTGCTGATGGCGATATTGTAGACGTTACAATCTTAGGGACTTCAGACATTCACGGACACTTCATGGCATGGGACTATGCCAGTGACAAGGCCAACACCCGAGGAAGCCTTAGCCAAATTGCTACCAAAGTGAAGGAAGTCCGCGGTCAATCTGACAATGTTATTTTGGTCGATGCCGGCGATACCATTCAAGGGAACTTCGTCGAAACATTCAAGGACGAACCGGTTGACCCAATGATGCTGGGGTTCAATGAAATGGACTACGATGTCTGGGTATTGGGTAACCATGAGTTCGACTTTGGCCTTAAAGTCCTCAACCGCTCTCTCACCCAGTTCAAAGGTACTTCACTGGCCGGCAACATCAAGCGAGCCGATGGCAACATCTTCTTGCCCGCCCATACTATTATCGAGCGACAAGGCATCAAAATTGGTGTGATCGGTATGGATACGCCAATGACTCAGGTGTTCGCCGAAGGGACTAACCGACTCGAAGGCATGACATTCACCAACCCTTCTTTGGAAGTGAAGAAAGTCATCAAACAAATTGACGATCAGGTTGATGCTATCGTGCTTGTTGCCCATATGGGCCTGGATAACGAAAACAACATCGAAGCGACCGGTGTCACCGATATCGCCAACGACAACCCAGAGCTCGATGCCATTGTTGCAGGCCATATGCACACCCGCATCGACAAAGCGGTTGTCAATGGTGTGATTATCACCGAGCCAGATAAATATGGCCGTGCCCTTTCACGAATCGACCTGCAGTTCGAAGAGAAAAATGGCCAATACACCTTGGTCAACAAAGATAGCTTCACCTACAAAATTAACGGCATCGACTCTGATGAGAAAATGGACGAGCTGTACTCGCCTTACCACAAAAGGTTGCGTGAGCAAGCCAACCGGGTAATTGCTGATCTTACAGGCGTTGATCTTGTTCCACAGAATGAGATCAGAGGGATCCCGCAGGTACATATCCAAGACACGGGTATCAGTACCCTATTCCAAGAAGCCAGCATGTACTATGCACCAAAGGCCAACGTCATCGCCCTACAGATCGATAACGACAAAGCCGAGTTGAACGTTGGTCAGATCAAAGTCAAAGACATCGCCTACAACTACCAGTATGCCGGTGGTGAGATCACTGTTTATGAAATGACAGGCAAAGAGCTTAAGACTTACATGGAATGGTCAGCTGGTTACTTTAACAGCGTAACACCAGGCGATGTAACTTATAGCTTCAACCCAGAACGCCGTGCGTCGAAATACTCAACCAACGACTTCTTTGCTGGTGTAACTTACACCATCGACCTTACCAAGCCACAGGGCCAACGCATTACTGATCTTCAATTTGCTGATGGCACTCAGGTTACAGACACCACCCCTATTCGCCTGGGTATGAACAGTTATCGTATGGGGCACCTGACCAAAGCAGGCGGTGTATTGGAAGGCCAGTCTTTCCCTGTACTTTTCGATACTGAAGCTGAATATGGCGAAGAAGAAGGTACCATTCGTAACCTAGCTATTCGTTACCTGACTGAAGTCAAACATGGCAAATACGAAGGCAAACCTATGAAACGTTGGAAGTTGTCAGGGCTAGAAGGCTATGAAAAGCAACGGGAAATCATCAAAAGCCTGATCAATGAAGGTAAGATTTCCGTTCCGACGAGTGAAGATGGTCGCTATACCAACGTCGCATCGATTAATGTCAAAGATCTAATGTTCAATTCACCGAAAGAAGCGAAGGCATTCATCACAGACCAGCAGAAATTGCTACAAGGTGATGTCTCTGAGCATATGACTACAGAGATTAAACGTAACATCGTGATTGCCCAAGCTTTAAATGATGTTTGACAGCATCATCGATGCACAGATAAGACATAATTTTCATGCATAGCATAAGCCCCTCTCTCGAGGGGCTTATTTGTAAGCAAAATCATGTTGCTGCTCAAAAGTTGCCTAGTTTCCTTTACTTGTATATATAATTTATAGGTGGTTGCCTTTAATGAAATTTGGGCAGCAAAAGCTTGGCGCAATCTTGCGATCCCATTTGGTCAATCGCGAAGCTAAGCTTTCATTAATCAACAAATATAACGCATAACTTTATGTCCGAACATCAGCAACCTGCCGTTCCATCAAGCTATACAATTGCAATCCTTTTATTTGAAGGGTTCGACTTACTTCAGGTTTCGTCAGCCATTTCACTTTTTCATGCCCTGCCTGAAAAGTTCGAAATTCTGTTGGTGTCCGAGGGCGGTGAAGTTGTACCTAGTCAACAAGGTATCACCTTGAATACTGATTTGAGTTATCAAACATTAATGGCCTATGACATTCTATTTGTCCCTGGCGGATACGGTGTCGAAGCAGCAGCCCAAAATAGTAACCTTATCAATTGGCTAGCAAAACAAAATCGCCACGAGACGCTTATCTGTTCGTCATGCTTAGGGGCCGTTTTGTTGGCTCAGGCAGGATTATTGGAAGAGCGTTTAGCAACAACCAATAAGCAGCATTATCATTGGGCTACGAAATTTGGTCAGAACGTAAATTGGAACCCAGTAGCTAGATGGACCAAAGACAGACGCATTTTTACCTCATCAGGTAACACCGCTTGTTTGGACATGATCCTCACCGTCATAGCCGAGTTCATTAATGAAGAGGCCGCAAGAAAACTAGCGATAAAAATGGAATACCTCTGGATCCACGATCCTGATGATGATCCTTTCGCCCCGCTTCATATTGTCGAGTAAAACACCCTTAACAACCCTCCTCCCACATAACATGGCAATCAGCCTGTTTGGCTGCCTGAAGCATTTCAATCAGCGGAGTGGCCCGGGTATGGAGACTGACAACAGGTTCCATATCCAAATCGGCGACATCGTCAACGTCTACCGCATCTTGATCTTCTGCCTGCATCTCTAATTGGCGCAGCTTCTCTATTTGCGCTGTCAGCCTTACAAGCGCATCATCGATATCCTGTGGGTCAATAGCGCCAGGAATATTTTCACAATGCCCCATAAACTTGAGAAGTTGTTTCGCAACATCGCCGAACATGACGACATTGGCATGTCGCTTACATTTGAATGTGACTAGCATTACTCACTCCTTCTCTTATCTCTACGGGCATAGAAATAACCGGCAACTCCACCAGATATGGCCCCGAAAAAATGGCTTTCGTAACTGATCCACTCCTGGGTTGGCAAAAAGCCCCAGATCATCGAACCATAGAAAAACATAACCAAAACGGCAATCGCTATAGACTTCACACTGCGGTACATAATGGCGTAAACCAATAGATAAGCCCAAAGGCCATAAATGATACCGCTAAGACCTATATGATAATGCATACGACCGAATAACCAGACGCCTAACCCACTGCCTAGCCAGCTCATCATAAAAACGGCGATAAGCCGAGCTAAACCCGTTCGGGACAATAAAAAAGCCAAAACAGAAAAGGACAGGATGTTACTGATCAGGTGGCCCCAAGAGCCATGTAGGAATGGGTAGGCAATAATACCGATAAAGCCAGAGAAGTGACGTGGTAACAGGCCAAAGTCAGAAAGATAGCCGACAGTAAATACATTGACGACATGAACGACTGTAATCAGCACTACAATTGTCGCAATGAACTTTAGGGAGTCTTTATCTTTCTGATCCAGCTTCATCATCAGCAACCATTAAAATACATAACCTTATGTACAATCATCACCCATAATCGACTTTCTACCAAAATGACTGCCTAGGTTTGTAATCTATATCAACTTTCTTACGTTGTCGCTTACCAGCAATGTAAAAATTCTTACCAAGTATCAAGCGTATTTGATTCATCGTCTCAGTGGCTAGCAAGCGACGATCTGAGCTATGCCAGCATCGGTTCATTGTTAATTTGATCGCGGCAATAGCATCTGGAGAGCCTTTGCTTATCGATTGGCACAAAGCCTGTGCCCGGCACATTGGATCTTCTGCCACTTCGCTAACCAAGTTCAATGCATTTGCTTCTTCAGCCTGCAAAATCTCACCCGTCATTGTCAGCCTCATTGCAGTATCTCTCGGTACCACCTCTCGCAGCGACATCAAGCCCGCCATATCAGGCATCAACCCCCAGCGGATTTCCATAATAGACATTTCGGCATCTGGCGATACGATACGAAAATCAGCCCCAAGCACAATTTGCATTCCCCCGCCCCAGCACTTTCCTTCAATCACAGCGATTACTGGGCAAGGAATTTTCCGCCAGTTGCGTGAAACACGCTGTGCCATATTAGCGTTGCCAGGCAACCATTTTGCCAGCAGCGAAAGTGCATTAGAGCGTGATGTGACAACACTTTTGACGTCGAGGCCACTACTGAAGTTTCCTCCTGCACCCCGAACAATGACAGCTCGAACATCTTTGCGTTTGCGTAAATCACTACTGACCTTGTCTAATTCTCTGAACAAAGGCATATCCAGCGCATTACATTTATCCGGCCTGTTCAGTGTGACTGTCACTACGCCATCATCTTCTTCTACAAGCAACCTGGTCCATGACATAAGTGTCTTCTCCCTTCTGGTCTGTCCAGTTACACCATGAACATTAACACAAATTCAACAAAGCACCGCATCGGTTATTCATCTTTGTGGCGGTTCAAATCCTTTTTTTTCTGCATATAGCCGCCACTCAGAGGAAGTTGAAGAAGATATAGGCTCGATGGTTTCAACGTTAGCAGCCACATCACCACCAGTGCAGGTTGTGCCTGTCGCCTCAATAGTGGCTCTGAACAAGGGGTAAGAATGGCTGCCAGAGATACACCAATCAGTATCCATCTCCCCGCCCTTGCTATCACAGACATCAGCAATAAAACTCTGGAATTCCTCTATCGACCCTTTTCCTTGATCCAAACACCAGAGACGATTGTAATGAATATAACCATCGCGGGGGTGATAAACCTTGCCAGGGAACAACGAAGTAAAGTCCCAGCCGCCGCCCCGTGTTGCATTCACATACTGTGCTGACAAGCTGGCAATATCTTTGCTTTCATCAATAACGGGTTTCGAGTAATGCTGGCTAGTACAGGCACTCACCACAACACAGCTGAATAATGCCAAACCTATTTTACCCATATTTACACCTTAATCATGGCGACAGCACTGACAGCATTGCTTACGAGGTGTTTAGTGTCAGTGGGTTACGCTTTTATAAAACTCCATTAAGCATAGTGAGGATTTGCCTTGTCCTCTAATCACATTTAATGAAAGCCCAAGCACTGTCTCCACAATGAGCAAAAGCACTTCGCTAAGCTATGCTTAAATATGTACAAGCCAAAAATGTGATGTGAGTCAGATATGTACTTAGAACCCCATTCAAGACTGTTAATCGCTGATACCACAGAGGTATTGGACGCTTTTCTAGACAATGGATTGCATAAAGAATATGAGATTTATTGTCAATTTCCGCATAGCTTACACATTCAAGAGAAGCTAAAAAATGTGTCTCCTATTTCTGTCGAATTCAATGACGGATTTATTGTCAGTCAAGACAGGTTTTGAGGTTACAGACGCTCCTGTATCTAAAAGTTATAGGCAACTGCATGACTAAGCTGTTAATAATATTATTTTTTATATTAATTAATATCGGTTGTACTAAAGACGTAGTGACTGATTTTAATAGTGCAGTGAACTATAGCAGTTACAAAACTTACGAGTTTGCTACTTTCTCTACTACACAGGCTACTACCCTCGATGGGAAAAGGATTGAAGATGCTATTGCCACGCAGTTATACACAAAAGGGCTAAACGGTGTAAATGATAATGCTGACTTGTTAGTTAGACACTCAATAGTAGAGCAAAGTGATTTTCAAACCTACGGCACATCTTTTGGATTTGGATATAGACATAGAAGCGTTGGCGTTGCATATTCCACTCCAACCCAAATTAGAGAATACCGATACGGTAAAATAATCGTAGAGCTTATCGATACCGAAACAAATAGTGTCGTATGGCGTTCCACCTCCCAACGCAGACTTACTGAAACAATGACCCCCTCTTCCCGCAAAACATTCATTGACACCCAAATCAATGAAATGTTTAAAGAATACCCACCGCAAAAATAACCTCCCCGCCTTGTAATTAGAACTATTAAAAGCTGATAGACAACACCTGCCCAAAATACAAGGCAAAATGACAAAAAAATATTGTTAGCTCAAAAATGAGACACAAGTCAGATTTAAAACAAACATAGAATACCAATAAAAACAACATCTTAAAATTAAAGAGCACTTAGTTAAAAAAAACACCACAAAAAAGTTCAAATATATTTTGATTTTCTGAACCCGCTTACTAAATTTACATTGTCGGAAGACAAAATTTTGACAATCACTTTTGTATCAAGGGAGTAACACCATGAAGTCATTGAAGCAGTTCCTAGTTGATTTTTATCATGATGAAGAAGGATTGACGACAGTTGAATATGCAGTAGCCGGTGCTCTTGTAGCTGCTGCAGTGGTAGGGGCATTTAGTGGTCTTGGTAACGAGGTTGGCAATACCATCAATGGTCTAAAAGAAAACGTCAAGGGTAATACCTAATAATAGAGGTAATAGATAATCAGAAAAATTATGAGTTGAACTTATTAGGTACTCCTATGAATCTCCCAATTATTATATTAGTATTTTACGCTGCTCTATATGATATACGCTACAAAAAAATATCTAACAGCATCGTTCTGTCTATTATCATTATTGGGTTAATTCAAATGTTATCTGGTTATTTTTACCACGACCCTATTATTAGCCTAGAGCCAACGCAAGCATTTTTCGGTTTTGCGTTTGGCTTAATCATTAGTGTATTACTTTATTCAATAGGGTTATTTGGTGCGGGAGATGCCAAATTGCTGGCATCTCTTGGCATTATATTCGGCCCACATAACTTTATACTACTCTTATCAACGTCAATTGCATTCGCTGGACTACTATGTGTTTTCAGGCTGAAATGTTATGGAGAATTGCTTCCAATGATTGAGCGGTGGTATCAATCCTTTCAAATCGGGGTTTATCAAAAGCCAGAGACTAACACTATTGCATCTGGTGCTATCCCTATGGGGGGTGCCATATTGTTAGCAACAGTTTTTTGTGAATTTTACATATTCTAAGCAAAGACTTTGGGGGAGATATCATGTCAATGCTGCAGACCACAGAATGCAACCCAATTGATGAGTTGACACGCAAACCCAAGTCAATTGAACAAACAGGGGTTCCCATTAGACAAATTGAAACCCTTGTATTAAAACATTTATCACAAACTACAGATGCCGATGTCATAACCCTTTCTAAGCAAGTCGGTCTACCAGGTAATATAATCGACCAAATTCTACAGAAACAAAAAAGCGAAGCTTTGGTTGAGGTTCGTTCGGACGGACGATTCAATTCGAGCATCCGATACGGGCTCACAATAAAAGGAAGAAACTTAGCCCACCATGAAATTCAGCGTGATGGCTACCTTGGCCCTGCCCCTATTGCAATCGAACATTACAACCAACTAGTTCTTAACCAAACAACCAAAGACATAAAAGTCACTCCTGAAATTTTACGTGAGGGATTAAATGATCTAATTCTACCTGAAAACATTGTGGGAACTGTTGGGCCCGCTCTAAACTCTGGCCGAGCGATATTCATTTACGGCCTGCCTGGAACAGGTAAAACCTACGTTTCAAGACGTCTAGTCCGACTTTTTGATACCCCAGTGTTCATACCACATGCAGTTAGCATTGGAAGTCAGATCATTCAGGTTTTTGATCCAATAATCCATAACCCAGTAAATAATCAGCAAGATAATTTGTTACTCAACAGCGGATACGACAACCGTTTGGTTTTATGCCAAAGGCCAGAAGTGGTCGTTGGTGGTGAGCTTACAGCTGATATGTTGGAGGTGACAAAGGATGCAACGCATAAAGTCAATCGTGCTCCACTTCAAATGAAAGCAAACAATGGTATTTTATTAATTGATGATTTGGGCCGACAAAAAGTCTCTGTTGATGCAATTTTGAACCGTTGGATCATTCCTCTAGAAGAGAAAATCGATTATTTATCATTAAGTTCAGGTGATCATTTTGAAATCCCTTTCGAGCAGGTATTAGTATTCTCTTCAAATATTCACCCGGCTAAATTAGCTGATGACGCATTCCTAAGACGAATTGGTTATAAAATTAATTTCGGTCCTATATCTGAAGAAAACTACAGTTCTCTTTGGCATGAGCAGTGTGAAAAACATGGGTTAAAATCGCACTCCGATACCCTAAACTATGTCTTCTACAGGCTACATGATCCATGTAATGTACCGCTCCTTCCATGTTACCCCCGTGATCTGGTTGCAATGTGTAGCAACCAAATTAGCTTTTATCAGCAGCAACCCATTATTACCCCTGAGTTAATCCAAACTGTTTGGGACTGCTATTTTGTCAATGATGAACAAGAGGTACGCTCCCATGAGTAAAGGTAAAGTCATACTGATGCTCTCAACATCACTAACGATGGGTTTCGGAGCTTTATTCTTGGCCAATGACTGGCTAGAGAGTAAACAAGAGTCTTTAGCCCCAGTTCAAGTAGAAGTAGAGCCAGAGAGAATTGAAATAATCAAAGAGGAACCCAGGGTTGCTCGTGTCGTCGCTCAACAAAACATTCCTCTCGGTACCCCCATCGAAGAAAAACACTTGAGATTAGAATACTATCCAGAAGATCTTGTTGTTAACACTGGCTACGAACACACTTCTCAAGTCTTAGGTAAACTTGCTCGAAATGAAATATTCTCTGGTGATATTTTACGCTCCGAGCGTTTAGTCTCTCCAGGGGAGGGAACAACATTGGCAGCTCTTATCTCTCCTAAAATGCGCGCCGTGACCATTCGAGTAAACGATGTAATTGGCGTGGCTGGTTTCTTGTTACCCGGTGATTTTGTAGATGTTATCTACGCTCAAGGTAAGACATCGAGAGCTCAAACTGTACTAAAAAAAGTGAAGATACTGGCTGTTGACCAAACAGCAAGAACCGATGAATCAAAGCCTATCATTGTTCGTGCGGTTACCTTGGAACTTACCCCTAAACAAGTTGAATCACTAGTTACAGCGAAATCAAAGGGTGAGCTTCAACTATCACTTCGCAATCCTAATGACCCAGAAGAGAAGCCGCGAGTATATCGAAGAACCACTGATAGTGTCACCATTATCAAAGGCACTAATACCAGTCGCGTAAATGTTCGCATATAAATGAATGGACAGGGACAATATGTATGGAATGCAGTAATAGAAAATACAATAAAACTATCACCTTTATAGCTGGGCTATTCATTGCTTTACTCTGGGCTAGTAACTGCTATGCGACGAGAACTCAATCTATAGCTGTGCCTATGAATAAGTCGCGATTGGTTGAAATACCAGGAAGTGCAAAGAAAATTTCTATAGGCAATCCCAATGTGGCAGACATATTAATTTTAAGGTCAAATAAAATCTATGTCTTAGGCAAAGAACTAGGTACAACAAATGTTATTGTTTGGGATTCAAGAGGTCGGTTGATAACAGTACTTGATGTTGAAGTCACCCACGACTTAAATGCACTTAAAGCCAAGCTCTACGAGTTTATGCCTCAGGAGAAAATCTCCGTCTACACAAGCCAAGACAAACTTGTGCTAAGCGGAGATGTATCAAGTGCCCAAAAAATTTCGATGGCGGAAGAAATTGCCAACACATTCACAGGCAGCGACCACGGTATCATAAATCTTATGAATGTAGGTGGATCCCATCAAATCATGTTAGAAGTGACTGTTGCAGAAGTTCAGCGCTCTTTAATCAGAGAGTTTGATTCTAACTTTGTCTTTGCTCGTAATAACAGTAACTGGACTTGGGGTACTGTAAATGGAGGAGCAAGTATCCCTGCCGTCCCTCCTGTAAACGATGCAGGAGACATTATTACAGAGATTATTACGAACCCGCTAAACATCGAAGATAATGGTTTGTTTGCAAGCTACCTTAGTGATAGCACACTATTTAGTGCCGCCTTTAGTATCGCCAAAACAAATGGTTTGGCAAAAATCTTAGCTGAGCCTACTCTGACTGCACTCAGCGGTGAAAATGCCGAGTTCCTATCTGGTGGTGAGTTCCCTATTCCAGTACCAAATGATGACAATATTACTATCGAGTTTAAGGAATTTGGTGTAGGGCTTCAGTTTGTTCCTACTGTCTCCTCAGCCGATAGCATTAACCTTGCCTTGAACATTGAGGTAAGCGAAATCACCAATAATAATGCTGTTACTCTATCCCCGAGTGGCACAGGCTCTCAATTTTTTGTCCCTGCCCTCACTAAACGAAGCGCTAAAACAACTGTCGAGTTGGGTAATGGCCAAACTATTGGTATAGCGGGACTGTTGAATGAAACAGTATCTGATGTTGTCGATAAACTTCCAGGCTTGGGTGATTTACCAGTGCTTGGTCAACTTTTCAGAAGCCAGTCCTTCCGCAAAGGGGAAACTGAACTGGTCATTTTAGTCACACCACGGCTAGCCAAGCCTGTTCGCAAGCAAGATCTAACCCTGCCAACCGACAGCTTTGTAGAACCTAACGATTGGGAATTTTATCTGCTTGGTCGAATGAGTGAACTGAAAGCCACGAAAGACCAAACTAGTTATACACCTGCAACTCAAACATCATCAGTCACACTATCACCAAGTGCCGGCTCTGAAGGTCAATTTGGTCATAGTTTATAAGGATAAAGTTATGAATAAAGTCATTATTATTTTTTGCGCTAGCTTATCCTGCCCTACTGTCGTGGCCGAAGATGTAAAGTTAGGACAAAGCCTGAACCAGATGGTTCGCTTACAAACTGTCGATCCACTTGCAGAAAGTAAAGTCCCATTAGGTTCTCCGACTTTCAGCGGTAAAAAAGCCAGTAAATCTTTTAAAACAGAGAGCAGTGGCTCTGAGCAAAAAGCCTTAAAAAACAAAGACATTATTTCGGGTGTTGGAAACTGATAGCTCAAGTTATTCAGTGGGGTAAAGCATTATGAATATTTATCAAAAAAGAAAGTCTCCCCAAAAACAAAAAGGCGTTATCGTTGTCTTTTCAACTCTGGCTATGGCTGTCTTAATAGGAGCAGGAGCCTTGGCTTTAGATGTTGGGAACTTAATATTATCTAAAGGCAAATTACAAAATCTTGCTGATTCTGCGGCTCTAACAGCAGCTAAAACTATTGATCTTGGTGGCGATCAGGCTTCTGCAATCACAGCAGGGACCAATGCTATAAACAATAATTTATCTTATGATGGGTTTAAAGCCATTTCATTAGATTCTGCCACTATAACTTTTGAATTCTCTGAAAGCCTACCATTTGATTCAAGCACAGCGACTACAAGTTCAACATATGTAAGAGTACGAATAGAAAACGTCGATATTCCGGACTTTCTTGTTTCAATTATGAACATCGACCTTAATACCCGAGCTTCGGCTGTTGCTGGGCCAAGTTCTAGTATGGGCAGTTCATGTAATATTGTGCCACTAAGTATTTGCGCTGGTCCTGACCACAGTGACACAAATATTAGTGGCTATGACATGAGTACTCATCATGTATTAAAAGCGTCTTCGAGCACCCCATCCGACATTGGAGCAGGTAACTTTATGCCTGTCTCATTAGGTGATAATGGCGCTGATGCATATGGAGATGCGCTTGCAGGTAGTTACGATAGTTGTTTGTCAACAAGCGATACTATCACTACGGAACCAGGTAATATGGTTGGTAAGACATTAGCTCTTGATACAAGGTTTGAATTTTCTGAAGCAGACAAAGATCTTGAACCTAACGGTTACAAGAAAACAGAGTTCCTTCCGGATATGTACTCTGACTTTTCAAGAGACAATGCTGTTTATGTTATGGAAAACACCAATGAAGGAGCTAGTTATATCACAGGCCCTGTACATGATGATGTCATGACATATAGTGAATATAAAACTAACTACGATGGTTATGAAAACTATGAAGCCTGTTTAGAGTCATCAGCTTGTCAAAAGAAAGGCTATTACAGAAGAGTTCTCACTGTACCAATTCTTGACTGTGACGAAATCATAACTAAAGCCAATGGCCGAGCTGAAGTAAAAATGCTGGGCTTTGGTTGTTTTTTCCTCACTCAACCGGTAAGCGTTACTTCTGAACAAAGTGGAGATAATAGCAAGAATGGTGGTGCTGGTAATGGTTCTTGGATAGTTGGTGAATTTATTTCTAACTGCAGAAATAATAGTGGTAACCCAAGTTATGAACCAAACGAAACAGGTCCCTATCGTATTGTTCTCTTTGACGACCCAGACAGCGGAGATTCATGATGTTTACTTATCGCCGAGAAAAAGGGTTAGCAATTGTAGAATTTACAATTCTCCTACCAATATTTCTATTTTTACTTTTTACGATCCTTGAACTAGGTCGAGCATTCTACACGTATACAGAATTAGAAAAATCGGCAAGAAGTAGTGCAAGATATTTGACCAGTGAAGCATCAGGCACAAGCGGAACATACACATTATCTGAAACAAATATTGATAGTGCAAAAAAAATTGCCATGTATGGTTCTGTTTATGGTAGCGGCACACCACTAATTTCAAATTTAACATCAAGTCATATAGATATATCTTTAACAGGTGATGATGTAAAAGTCGAAATAAATTATCCATACCAACCATTTTTAAGCGTCATACCTGGTTTTTTAACAGGCAATGATGTTGATATGAATTTTACCCTTACATCCAGTTATTCCATGAGGGTATTGTAATGTTAAGACAATCATTTAAACAAAAAGGGTCAACACTTGTTGAATTTACAATAATAGCGTCTTTTTTCTTTGTTTTAATTTTCTCTATCATAGAATTTGGCAGGTTATTATTTACATGGCATGTGCTGAACGAAACAACTAGAAGAGCAGCTAGATTGTCCGTTGTTTGTCAAGTCTCTACTTCTGAACAGGTTGACACGAAAATACTCGCTATCATTAATGACGTTCCTCTACCAAATTTCACGTCAAGTAATCTTACAGTAGAATATTTAGATAGTACAGGGACCATAATTTCTGGTGATCTTACTGATGAAGCAAACTTTAATGAAATTAAGTATGTTGAGTCAAAAATCAATAATTATCAAATTGCTTTATTGATACCACTTGCAACATTTGACATAACTTTTACTGCACCAGAGTTTAAGACAATTTTACCGAGAGAAAGCCTCGGCGTAACCAGAACCGGATTCTCTGATTGCTGAGGAGGCGAAAATGAATACGACACATATTACAACAGAAAAAGATTTAACACTATACAATGAAAAAAAACCACTAGCCACGTCAATTAACATATGGACAATTAGTGATGATGATCTTTTTATCGACCCACTAAGTTATTACTCTGAACAGTGGTCTAACGCACATTTCACGTTTTTGAACTTTGAAGACTACTGTAACAAACTTAAGAATCAATCAAATTATGTCAAGCCAGATTTAGTCATTATTGATGCTAAAAGTGACTGGGTTAACATATCTAACAATTTAAAAAAGAAAATATCAAAATCTCTTCCTATATTACTTATCACTGATGATACAAACACAGAGATACTTAGAAATGCTTTAAAGCTAGAAATTAAAGACGTATTATCTATACCTTTTGATGAATCTGAACTCGACAACCTTATTATCAAGTGTTCTGAATTAAAATCTATCAATCGTAAACAAGCAAAAACCAGTATATTCATCAATGCTAAAGGGGGTATGGGTGCTTCAATTATCGCTACATCAATTTCACACATACTAGCTTTAGATGGTGAATTAACTGTCCTTATTGATCCTGATGCACAATTTGGCTCATCATCTGGTTTGCTATCTTTAATTCCAAAATACATCCTAAGCGATGCATTACAACAAGTTAACACTCTTGATGAAATTGCTATTTCTGGGATTCTTACTAAACACGACTCTGGTCTAAGGTTTATTCCCAACCGTTCTGATCACCTTTATGACTCAATTAATGATATAAACGAACAGGCATTTGGTGATTTTTTAGCAAAACTTAAAGGAAGTCATGAGCATATAATTATAGATCTTTCAAGAGGTTTGGAAAAACAAACTTTGCCTGCAGTTGCAGATGCTGACAACGTATTTATTGTTATTCAGCAAAATATACCTGCTATAAAAGAGGCTTCAATATTAATCAAACAATTAAAACATTTGTTTGGATTTAATCAAGAAAAAATAAAGGTTATTGTTAATCGATATTCTAAAAATATTGATATAAATCCAGATGAGATAAAAAAATCACTCCATATAAGTGATATAATACTAGTTCCAAATGATTATATTTCTGTTAGTTCCTCGACAAACTTAGGTGAACTGTTAGCAACACACTTTGAAAAGAAACCAATTGTTAAAACTTTAAAGGAAATAACTTCAATTATAACTAACAAATATACTGTAGAAGAGAATGGATTCAAGAAAGTGTTCTCTTTCTTTAGGAGGTAATTATGTTTTTGAATAGGAAGAGAAACTCCTTGGTTCAAAAGACAGAAACTAAACAGATGCCTGACTCAGTTATCCTGGATAGTGATGTCAAAGTACCTGAACCAGTTAAACCTCAAGAAGTTGTGGTTAATCCACAAGAGCAGAATATAAAAAACTCGATTATTGATGAATTATATAACACGATTGATCTTTCTCTTCTCGAAAGCTTACCTGAAGAGGACGCTTATAAACAAATTTCTGAAATGTCAGCCCTCTTCCTGCTAGAAAAAGATGTTCCGCTAAACGCTGAGGGAAGAAAACGTGTTATTGAAGAAATTGGAGATGAAATTCTTGGTTTAGGGCCGCTTGAACCACTCCTTAAAGATAAGAGCATCTCTGATATACTTGTAAATTCTAGTAGTCAAATATACGTTGAAAGAAAAGGCAAGTTAGAGCCAGCTAGTTCCACTTTTAGAGACAACCAACATTTGCTGAATGTCATAGATAGAATTGTCTCGCAGGTGGGTAGACGTGTTGATGAAAGTTCTCCGATGGTCGATGCCCGCCTAAAAGATGGCTCTAGGGTAAATGCTATCATTCCCCCACTTGCTATCGATGGGCCTTCACTGTCTATTCGTAAGTTTGCTGTCGAGAAGCTTCAAATAGAACAACTACTTGATTATGGTTCTCTTAATCAAGAAATGGCGCATTTCTTAAAAGCAATAGTAAAAGGCCGTCTCAATATTCTAATTTCAGGTGGTACGGGTTCAGGTAAGACAACAACGCTCAATATATGCTCTTCATTCATTCCCCAAAACGAACGCATTGTTACCATTGAGGATTCTGCAGAACTACAACTTCAACAACCACATGTCGTCAGGTTAGAAACTCGCCCACCAAATATTGAAGGAAGAGGCGCAATTACACAGCGAGAATTAGTCATAAATTCGTTACGTATGAGACCAGATCGTATTGTTGTTGGTGAGGTACGTGGTGGTGAAGCAGTTGATATGCTTGCAGCAATGAATACAGGTCACGATGGTTCGATGACAACCATACACGCTAACACACCCCGCGATGCTCTAGGCCGAATAGAAAATATGTTTGCCATGGCAGGTTGGAACATGCCGATAAAGAATGTCCGTTCACAAATTGCTTCTGCTCTCAATATCGTTGTTCAATTACGTCGTATGGAAGATGGTAAAAGGCGTATAACAAGTATTGTAGAAGTAAACGCAATGGAAGGTGATGTGATTACGCTTACTGAGCTTTTTTTCTTTCAGCGTAAAGGGATCGATGAAAACGGTAATGTTTTAGGCGCTTACAAAGCGACAGGAAACGTTCCTTCATTCATGGATGATTTTAAGCATATGGGAATTGACTTACCATATACTTATTTCACTACTGAAGACAATGGAGGTTTATGATGGACCAAAACCTACAACTTTACTTGATTATACTATTTGTGGCAGTAGTAGTCATTTCTCAGACCATACTTATATCTGCGACAGGTACTCGTGCAAACCGCAATAGACTTCTTAAGAAGCAACTTGAAGTCATTGCCGAATCAGGTAAGGTCCAACAACAATCATTACTAAGAAAAAGTTATCTAGATAAACTATCTCCTACTGAACGATGGTTAGAAAACAATTCTGTAGGTGAGTATCTCAGCGATAAATTATCGAGAGCTGGTCTAGAGTGGAAAGCATACAAAGTCGTATTCTGGTTATTGATATCGATTATTACCTCTATGATATTTATCTTGTTTATGACACTTAGTATCAAGGCAATGTTTTTAACACCAATCATTGTTATTGGTGCTTTTTATATTTTTATTCAACAGAAAACTGAAAAAAGACTTCAACTATTTGAAGAGCAGTTTGTAGAAGCTTTAGACGTAATGAAAAGAGCTTTATTAGTTGGTTACCCGTTTACCGAGGTTATGAAAAGTGTAAGTGAGGAAATGCCCCCTCCTATTTCAGTTGAATTTGGCAAGACCTTTGTTGAACTGAATTATGGTGTTGACCTGAAGGTAGCTCTAGCAAACCTAGCACAAAGAAATCCATCCGTAAGCGTTTTGGCTTTTAATAGTGCAGTTACAATACAGAAAGAAACTGGTGGTAATTTAGCAGAAACACTTGATAAAATTTCTAATGTTATCCGAAGTCGATTTCGATTAATGAGAAAGGTTAAAACCCTCTCTGCTGAAGGAAGAATGTCTGCTTGGGTGCTAATGATGGTTCCTTTTGTTTTGTTTTTGATGCTTTACTTAAGTAACCCTCATTATATTAGTCCTCTATTAGAATCTGAACGTGGTCAGTCATTGTTATCTGTAACTGCATTTTTAATGACCGCTGGCCTTTTATGGATTAGAAAGCTTTTGCGTATAGAGGTTTAACATGGATTACATAATCAGTGTTATAAACACATATATTGGTGATGAAGATTATTCTAAATTTGTTTTTCTAGGATTAGCATTTTTAAGTGCCATTGCTTTTACTGTTAGTATAATAATACTATTAGGAAACTCATCTACACCTTTAAAAAAGAAATTACACACAATTTCCATACCAAATAAAACTAACACGAATAAAGAAAGCAGTAAATCTTTTGATAAAACATTAGAATCAATTGATAAATATGTCACTCCAAAGTCTAAATCAGAGCAGGAAAGTGTTAAACAGCTATTAATGCATGCTGGTTTTGAGAATAAATCAGCAATAACATCTTTCTACGCCATTAAAATTATCCTTGCAGTTTTAGCTTTATTAGGTTCTGTTTTCATAACTCGCCTTCTGCCTGAGTTAACTACCAATAAAATAATATTTTATGTAATCCTATCTGTTTTTATTGCTACTTTCTTACCAAACTTTGTACTAAGGAGGTTAGCCGAGAAAAGGATAAAAAATCTAAAAAATAGCTTTCCAGATGCACTAGATTTGCTTGTAGTATCAACAGAAGCTGGTCTTGGCTTCCAAGCCGCCCTTAACCGTGTTTCAAAAGAAATCGACTCTGTTTCGCCAGCTCTTAGCCAAGAGCTACAGATAGTGTGTCAAAAAGCCAGAGTAGGAATTCCAATCCCCTCTGCTCTCAATCAATTCGTTGAGAGGACGGGGTTAACTGAGTTACAGGGTTTAATTAGTATTATTACACAATCAGTAAAACTCGGATCAAGTATGGGTGACACCCTTCGTGACTACGCAGATGAGTTTCGTGATAGGCGAATGCAAAGAGCAGAAGAAGAAGCTGCAAAAATTGGTACAAAAATGATTTTCCCATTAGTTACTTGTATATGGCCTGGTTTTTTTGTAGTTGCAGTAGGACCTGCTATCGTAAAAGTATTAGATATGTTTGCAAGTCGATGACTTGATTACAAAGGGAGTTTGTTCATGATACAAAAAAATTTAGCACTTCTCACAAGTATTAAACTTGCAATATTACCTGTTCTTTTAGTGGGTTGTTCGAATAATGGCAATATAGACAACAGCACAAACGTTGATTTTAATCATGAACTTTATGATGGTAAATCGACATTAGGCTTATCTGCAGATTTTCCCCCTGAAAACGCACAAGAAGCAATACTCAGAGGTGACAAAGCGTATCTCGCCAATGATCCTGATTTAGCACTTTATGAATATATTAGGGCTCTCAGTTTTCCATCTCAGGAGAATGCTGACAAGGCATTTTATAAAATTGGTTATATTCACCAGCAAAGAGGAAAGTATGATTTAGCCAAACTTTCTTACTCGCGTGCTGCAATGATAGAACCTAACAATATTCAATATGCATCATCTGTTGGTACCGTTGAACTTAAGCTTGGTGAACCGGAGAATGCAAGATCTCAGTTCATTCGTGCAGTTAAAATGGATCAAGAAAGGCAAGGAAAGTCCGATTGGGATCCAGATAAAGACCTATTCTCACAGCGCTTATTGATTGATGATAACTCGCCTATTAACGCCTATATTGGCCTTGGTATCATTGCTGATTTAGATGCAAAACATAAGTCCGCACAACAAATTTACTTAACTGCGCTAATGCAAGATAGTCGCTCTGAAAAAACATTGACTAATCTTGGATATTCATATTACTTGGACGGTAATCTTAAACAAGCTGAAATAATTAACAGAAGAACCACAACACTTTATCCTAATAATAAACGTGCTTGGTCTAACCTAGGGTTAACTTATATAAAATCAAGACGTTATGAAGATGCATTAGATGCCCTATCTCGTGTAATGCCAAAAGAAAGAGCACTAAATGATATTGGTTATTTCGCGATGCTTGAAGGTGACTACGAGAACTCTATCAGTTACTTAGAGAGAGCAATTAATACTAGTCCTGTTTTTTATGCCAAAGCACAAGAAAACCTAAAAAGAGCAGAAAAATTACAAATTTCATCACCTCCTGTGAAAGTCTCCAGTAATAACAAAACTAACCAATCACAAGCTACTGTCTACTCAATTAACACTACCCGTTATTAAATTTCTTATTAATTCAATTTAGAGTCACCATGATATGGTGACTCTTTTTATCACAAACTATCTATATTACAGTTATAACCAAGCCAAAATTCTGTATATGTACGCTGCTTTTCAAATAATTCATTATTCAATATCCCTGAACGATAAAAGTCTACTCTTTCTACTCCTCTATATAATAATGAAAAGATAATCATAATACTTATCACTTTGAACAATGTAGAAATTGCTTTTTGGCTATATTCTTTTGGGGGTTGCACGCTGATGCTGCAACAACGCCAGTATATCGCTATAGACAAAACTGCAAACAATTGACTCAGTGGCATAACTAACACCCCGGACACAAAGCTATATGCAAATCCTGCTAATAATGCCAAGCCAGTAATTCTTAAATTTCTTCTCTTTGTAACAATAACTGCGAATAACACTGTAGAGAGTAAAAAACAGTATGCGATCAAAGTAACAATACCCCAATCAATAAATATTTGTAATAACGAATTATGAGGATGCCCGTATCTAGGAGAAAAATTATACTCTGAAGTACATATAAAGTACCCTCCACCTTGTCCCCAAACGTTTATTAATGAGATTGAGTCTTTCCACAGTTGAAATCTACCTGGGGAGTCTGTTCTAATTGAGCCAAAATCTAATAAGCCATCTGAAAATACATAGCTTGGTAAAGGCGCTAAAAAAGCCAACTTCACAATTATACCTGCTATTAAGTATTTTAAGGCTTCTCGAATTATCAAATACCGCCAAGATTTGTCTAAAATTATCCAGAGCAATATAGTTGCACATATAGCAATGCTTATCCCTCTTGCATCTGTTGCGATAATTGTTGCTACATTCACTACTAGTGAAATAGATACAAGTATATTTGTTTTGTTTCTTTTTTTATTTAAAACTGCAAGATACAACAATGGAATTATTAACCAAACTTGTACTTGATTCAAAAATCTAGGATTGGAGAAACTTAATATAGTATGAATGTTTACTTTTAAATCTAAAAATACCAATATCCAGAATGCAATAGCGACTGAAAGAAAGAGCAAAACAGAAATGATCGCATATAAATGGTATAATCCCGTTTTCTTCTTTTTTAATACTTGATACATTAGACATAAAAGAAAAAAAAGACCTAGATAATAAAGATTATAATTAAGTGTGTATAAATAATTTTCACTATTAATACTAGATATTAAAACCCCTGATAGTAATAATAACAAAACTCCCTTTACCCATAGAGATAGACTTTGTATATCATTTATGGCAGATGTTCTTACTTTACTATTCAAAAGAATAAATAAACTACTAAGCAATATTAGAGTTATAACATAAAATCTCTTCGAATCATATAAAAGGAAAATATCACTCTTTGAGAAATTAAAATTCAGGCTAAAGTATATTACCCCAACAAAAACAAAGAATAACAATATGTTATCAAGTGTTGATTTTTGCAACATCTTAAATCCCTTTTACTAATATCCTTTATGTAAGTATAAACATTTTCTCCTCAATAACCGTATTTATTCGTTTAATTATGCATAAAATCATTAAGATACAAAAAAGCCAGCTGTTGTCAGCTGGCTTTTTCTAAACAAGAAAAGTTACTCTGTCACTTACTTCGCGCGGCGCTTCTTCACGTCTTCCGCTAGTTGGCGTAGTACTTTCTCAGTGTCACCAAAACCAATACAGGCATCTGTGATGCTCTGGCCGTAAGTAGGCTCCTGCCCTTCTACGATGTCCTGGCGGCCTTCTACAAGGTGGCTTTCGATCATTACACCGAAGATAGCTTTGTTACCCTCTGCGATCTGGCTACCTACATCTTCTGAAACCAGCATCTGACGTTGGAACTGCTTAAGGCTGTTTGCGTGGCTGAAGTCGATCATCACCTTCTGGCGAAGACCCGCTTTTTCAAGCTGATCAGTAATCGAACCTACATGCTCTTTACTGTAGTTTGGCTCTTTACCACCACGCAGGATGATGTGGCAATCTTCGTTACCGGCTGTTGATACAATCGCAGAGTGGCCGTACTTGGTCACAGATAGGAAGTGGTGCGGCGCACTCGCTGAACCAATCGCATCCGTTGCAATTTTGATATTGCCATCAGTACCGTTCTTGAAGCCTACAGGACAAGATAGGCCTGAAGCCAGCTCACGGTGCACTTGTGATTCAGTAGTACGTGCGCCAATCGCACCCCAGCTGATCAAATCACCCATGTACTGTGGTGTGATCATATCTAGGAACTCACCAGCTGTCGGTACGCCCATATCAGTTAGGTCAAGCAGGAGCTTACGGCCCATACGTAGACCATCGTTTAGTTTGAAGCTGTTATCCATGTATGGGTCATTGATAAGACCCTTCCAGCCAACAGTGGTACGTGGTTTTTCAAAGTAAACACGCATAACGACTTCTAGCTCGCCTTTTAGCTCTTCACGCAGCGCTTTTAGCTTCTCGCCGTACTCTAAAGCAGCTTTGGTATCGTGAATGGAGCATGGGCCAACAATCACCAGCAGGCGATCATCTTCATCGTTTAGAATTTTGTGAATTGACTGACGAGCTTGATATACCGTTTCAGACGCATTTTCAGTTGCTGGGAAACGCTCCAGTACCGCGACAGGAGGGAGAAGTTCTTTAATTTCGCTAATGCGAACATCATCGGTCTTATGCATTGTTACTTCCTAATTTACGCATGTGTCAGCTGTAAACTTAATATTACAGACTTCGTTGACAGTATCTTTCAAATCCAATTGACATTAACTTATCTTCCTTTTATGAGCAGTGCAAACGCTAATTGGCCAATTCGGTGATTTTTTTTCAGATCGGTGGCTTATTAATCAACATGATGCGTAATCAATAAAATTTCACATTTATCTCCGTTTTATCTCTTCATATCTTTGAATTCCTCGTTACAAAGCAATAGCATAGTCTTATAAATACTATCTCTTTGGAGCGGTCTGGATGACCAAAGAAACTGTAATTTCGTTTCAAAACATCAATAAGTGGTATGGAGATTTCCAGGCACTCAAGAATATCAACCTAGACATTCAGCGAGGTGAAAAGCTCGTCATCTGTGGTCCATCAGGTTCAGGAAAATCAACCTTGATCCGGTGTATTAACGGCCTTGAACAGTTCAATGAAGGTCAATTGGAGGTGGCTGGAAAACCGCTTGATGCACATCACCTCAAACGCATCCGTGGTCAAGTGGGTATGGTGTTCCAGCACTTCAACCTATTCCCCCATATGACCGTATTAGAAAACCTGACCCTAGCTCCTCGTCGCACCCGAAAGCTTAGTAAGCAAGAAGCCGATAAATTAGCAATGGAATACCTTAACCGTGTTCATATTGCCCATCAGGCCGATAAATACCCTTCACAACTTTCAGGTGGGCAGCAACAGCGTGTAGCTATTGCCCGCTCACTTTGTATGAAACCGGATATCCTGCTTTTCGATGAGCCAACCTCCGCGCTTGATCCTGAAATGATCCGTGAGGTCCTCGATGTAATGACAGAACTTGCCGGCGAAGGAATGACCATGATTTGTGTGACCCATGAGATGGGCTTTGCTAGAAAAGTCGCCGATCGTGTGGTCTTTATGGATGAGGGTGAAATTGTTGAGATTGCCCCTCCCTCTCAGCTGTTTGATTCTCCACAACACCCAAGAACTCAAATGTTCTTGGAACAAATCCTGAGTTATTAAGGATTATGACTATGGTTCACAAAGTGGTTAGGTCATCACCGGTATTGAAAACGTTGGGGCGCATTTCCAAACCTTTTTTCTCAGGCTTATTACAGGTTAGTCTTGTTGCCATTTTCATACTCTGGTTACTTGAGACCGGTGCAGATGCGATGAACTACCGCTGGCAATGGTATCGAATACCTCAGTACTTGTGGTTTGTTGAGGATGGAGAATGGTTTCCAGCAGAGTTACTAGAAGGCTTGAGGGTAACGCTTGAAATTTCAACCGTTAGCTTATTGTTCACCTTGGTTATAGGTTTGGCTACCGCCCTGCTTCGCCTCTCTGATTCGATTGTGGGTCGAACTATTGCTAGAGGTTATATCGAACTTATTCGTAATACGCCTTTACTAGTGCAAATTTACCTACTGTATTTTGTCTTTGGCCCTGTGCTTGGTTTGGAGAGGTTTACCACCGCCGTAATGGCGCTATCTCTGTTCCAAGGTGCTTACACAGCAGAGATTTTCAGGGCCGGCCTAACCAGTATTGAGCGTGGGCAATTTGAAGCTAGCAACAGCCTTGGGCTGTCAAAATTAGACAGCTATCGTTTTGTCATTTTACCTCAAGTCATTAAACGCATTTTACCCCCACTGACAAACGAAGGCGTTTCATTAGTAAAAAACTCATCAATCGTTAGTGTGATGGCGATTTTTGATTTAACCACAGAAGGTAGGAACATCGTCGCCGATACCGCTATGCCCTTTGAGGTGTGGTTCACCGTGGCCGGTATCTACCTCATTGTCACCCTTACGCTATCGGGATTTGCCGCTTGGTTAGCACATAGGCTGAATACCCCGTCACATTAACAGAACTATAAATTGCACTATGTATAAACAGTCATTCATGAAAAACGTTTGGATTAGGAGAAAGGAAGCATGAAACGATTACTCTCAGCACTGTTAGCCGTTATGGCGCTAACGATGGCCTCTGTCTCGACAGCTGCCGATAAAAGTACACTGGTTGAAATCAAAGAGCGAGGGACCCTTCGCGTTGGTTTATCAACATTCGTCCCTTGGGCGATGAGGGATAAACAAGGTGAATTAGTTGGCTTTGAAGTCGATGTGGCTCGCCGCTTAGCTAAAGATGCAGGGTTAAAAGTTGAGTTTATCCCGACGGCTTGGGACGGTATTATCCCTGCGCTACTAGCCGGTAAATTTGATGTAATTATCGGTGGTTTGTCTATTACACCCGAACGTAATATGAGCGTGTTGTTCACAAGCCCATATGCACACTCTGGGGTACAACTTGCTGCTCATAAAGAGCTATCTGCAGATAAGACAACTTATGAAGACTATAACAAACGTAGTGTGACTTTAGCTGTACGCCGTGGTGCTTTCACGGTGCAAACCGCTAAGAAATATTTCCCGAAAGCAAAACTGCGCCAATTCGATGATGAAGCTCAGGCATTTCAGGAAGTCCTAAATGGTAATGCCCATGCCGCTTTGGCCTCATCACCGAAACCAGAACACATGGCAATCCAATACAGTGACAAGCTATACATCCCATTCGAAGAGCGTCTGAGCCGTGGCTCTGAAGCCTTTGCAATCCGTCATGGTGAATTTGATCTACTTAACTTCTTCAACAACTGGATTTTACTTCGAACTGAAGATGGCTGGTTAAAAGAGCGCCATGATTACTGGTTCACTACCCTAGACTGGGAAGACCAGATCGCAGAAGGACAGTAAGTGTTGTCACGAACAAAGATACGAAACATGCCGGGAACGACTTTCCCGGCCTTTTTCAAACTGAACAAACTTGATGTTTTACTTCTTGGTGTTATCGCCGCAACTATTGGTTGGCTATGGTACCGTTCATCTGCCGGAATTCATTATCAGTGGAACTGGGAGAGAGCTTTTAGTTTGATCATGACACCAGGTCGGGATGGTGAGCTACCCTATTTTTTCCAGGGTCTCCTCGCAACATTACGCCTTAGCCTATGGGGAATAGTGTTTGCTGGCGTGCTCGGCTTGTTACTCGGTTTAGCACGCCGATCAACATGGTTTTTCTTGCGGTTACCCGCACAAGCCTATATCCAATTGGTGCGAAACATTCCACCATTGGTTTTTGTCTTTATTTTTTATTTCTTTATCTCCAGCCAACTCATTCCTGTTTTAGGCCTAGAGGCTGTGCTTCGCAATACACCTACTGAAATCAGCCTTTGGCAGTCTGTGCTATTTGGCCCTGCAAAGTTATGGGAAAACTTGTTTTCAGGGATCTTGTGTGTTGGCCTGATTGCTGCAGCTTATATCGCCGAGATTGTCCGTTCTGGTATCGACGCTATAGCAAAAGGACAATGGGAAGCGGCTGACTCGCTTGGCTTAACAAAACTCGACCGTTTCCGTTTTGTTATCTTCCCTCAGGCATTAAGCGGCATTGTGCCACCGCTAGCCGGTCAATTTATTTCTTTGGTGAAAGACTCGTCCATTATTTCACTGATATCGATCCAAGAGCTCACTTTTGTGGGTAGTGAAATAGCCAACTCTTCTGGCTTGATCTTTGAGATCTGGCTACTGGTAGGCGCTGGATACCTCGCTCTTTGCTTTGGCCTGTCCGTCCTGTTCAGCCACTTAGAAAGGCACTCACAGAAGCACTACCAAGCCCGATAGTGCTTCTAATTCGTAAATTGAGCATTCAAAAAAGGGAGCCGATTAAGGCTCCCTTTTTATTTGAAAGACACTGAGCTTGCGATTATGAAGCTCTCTGTCGCCAATGTGTTCCATCCCTATTTTTTTCATAACCTGACGTGCAGACATATTTCGGACGCATGTAAATCCGATAATGCTGTGAAAGCCCGCTTCCCGAAAACCGTATTCAAGGATCGCTTTACCGATCTCAGTCGCATAACCTTGATGCCAATGATCTTCACAGATCACCCATTCAATCTCTGCAGTCGATTCATTATCACCATAAGGGTGCAACCCTACTCGGCCAATCAAGGTATGGCAATCAGATAGTATAAGCGGGCAGTTAAAGTAACCACGGCACCCTTCATTTAAAGGTGGCTCAATATGGTACTTCCGTAATTCACGTCTCGCCTTTTCTTCAGACCAAGGTTCCTCTTCCGTGAAGGTATGAACTGATTGATTGGACATTATCCGGTATAAACCAGCAAGATCGTCTTCATCCCATGGCCTGGTATAAAGACGTTGAGTTTTAATACTCGGTGAAACATCTAATATCATATTCATCCCTCTTATCTCAGAGCCCAGCCGCTTACCGACTAGGCTCAGTGGTTAACAAAAGGAGAATCAAACTCCATTCTTGTCAAACAGTTCAGACCATTCTGGCCATAATTTTTCCAAATCCATATGCTCTTCAAGCATATCGGCAACACGGTCAATGCCTTGCTCTCTGATCACATCAAAATCCGGTGTACAGGTTGCTGTGAGTCCCGCCCAGTTCAAAATGGCATCACAAGCCTCTTGTTGCTCGAAGATACCGTGCAGGTATGTACCAAACACCTGATTGTCTATACCGAACTTACCGTCGAGATTGCCAGCCAACTGAATCGGTGCATCTTCACCAATCCCTTCAGTCACTCCAGCATGGATTTCATAACCTCTAACCGGCACACTTTGCTGATCAGGCATTGTAAGGCTTCCCGCCACTTGCTTGAGTTGCTTATGAGGTGCTAATACCGTTGATACGGGTAAGTATCCTAATCCACGACTCGTCCCGGGTTCACCCTCGATACCATCAAGATCGGCTATCGCTTCACCCAACATCTGATAACCACCGCAAATACCCATCACCTTTCCGCCTAAACGAAGGTGACGGGCAATTTGCTGGTCCCACCCTTGCTCCCGAAGGTAGTCCAAATCACTACGAACACTTTTGGTCCCTGAAATAATGATAAGATCAGATGGCGGAATTTGCTGCCCTTTACCTATAAATTGTAGATTTACTTGAGGATGCATGCGCAGGGGATCAAAGTCTGTATGGTTACTTACACGTGTTAGCACCGGCACAGAGACCTTTAATTGCTCACCATCAGCAGCGACTTGCTGGACATCAATGGCATCTTCTGCCTCTAGCATTAGACCATGGAGATACGGCAATACCCCAAGCACTGGCTTACCTGTTTTCTGCTCTAGCCATTCCAAGCCAGATTCCAATAACTTGATATCCCCTCGGAAACGGTTGATGACAAATCCTTTAACCCTTGCCTGCTCACTTTCCGATAATAAGGCTAAGGTGCCATACAAATGAGCAAAAACACCGCCGCGATCTATATCAGCAACGATAATCACAGGCACATCGGCTTCTTCAGCAAACCCCATATTCGCGACGTCATTTTCACGCAGGTTGATTTCAGCCGGACTTCCAGCACCTTCGATGATGACGGTTTGGTATTCCTGTTGAAGGATATCGAAAGACTCCATAATTGGACCTATCACGACTTTCTTGTAGTTGTGATAGCCAACCGCATCCATGTCTGCAAGAGCTTTACCCTGAACGATGACCTGAGCACCGATATCTGTGTTCGGTTTTAACAATACCGGGTTCATGTGTACAGTTGGCTCAATCCTACTTGCCTGTGCTTGTACCGCTTGCGCCCGTCCTATTTCACCACCATCTTTAGTGACAGCACTATTTAGGGCCATATTCTGCGATTTAAATGGGGCAACCTTAATATTCTTACGTGCTAATACACGGCA
This sequence comes from Photobacterium rosenbergii, assembly GCF_003026455.1. Taxonomy (GTDB): domain Bacteria; phylum Pseudomonadota; class Gammaproteobacteria; order Enterobacterales; family Vibrionaceae; genus Photobacterium; species Photobacterium rosenbergii. The sequence goes on along the minus strand of NZ_PYMB01000001.1, from coordinate 396,793 downwards.
CAACCCTGCCACCAGCACACTCTTTCCTGCGTCAGACGTGGTACCCTGAACCATCAAACATTTATTATTCAACTACTTAACCTCGAGACCATAAGAAACAGAAATATCATAAGCCTGTAATCTGATAGATCGTATTCAATGCAAAAATTCTGATTGGAAAATATTTGGTACACTTTTTGGTACACAGAAGATTTGGTACAAACTGTTACTCATTATTAGAAATGACATCATACCATAGGGTATTAAGCCGTGGCTTTACTGCCTCTACAACATCCAGCCTCACATTACGTTCTACACGATAGCCCAAAAACAAACATCAATGGAAATGTTCAAACGCAACTTCCGCCCTCTACATATCACCACTTTTACCTGAAAAATTTTACCCGGCATGTAATCTCTCAATACGCACTCCAAACCCTTTAATATGAACTTTCATTTTCAAGATAGGAGCAGAATAATGGAATACAATAAAGTGACAAAAAAAGAGCTTCAGTCAGAACGATTGATCCCTCGAAATCAAGTGGCAGAGCTTCTGGGCATTAAGCCAATCACTCTTTATGTCTGGATTAAGCGTGGTACTTTTAACTTACCCACCTACAAAATTGGTAACCGCTATCACTATCGCTTAGTCGATGTGCAAGCGTATATCAATGACAGTGAGATCAAATAAAGGAATCAGTTTAAAAAATAGCATGCCCTTTTGCCTAAGCGAAGACAGCCAAAGGGCACTCGCAAACAATCCGAAGCTAGATATCAACTTATAACACTAGGTAAAGTTGTAATCTCAAGCAATGGCGAGAACGTTATAATTCTCGCCAAAGGTGCCAGCATCAAAACTCCTATTGGCGCCGTGTGCATGAGCATGGCCAAAAGTGGTGACTATTACTCTTACATCATTCTTGTTGAGGCCAGTGGATGCAGCACTAACATTAACGTCGGTTCGAATGAGGACTTCAACACCATAGCGAAAGATTTAGGGAAAGAGCCTAGAAAAGGAGCTTGGCTTTAAGTAAGTATCTGATACCCAACACTAAATACCCTAAAGTAAGCACAAGTTCTTAACCTAGGGTATTAACTCACCTCCCCCAAGATTGACAAATTCAAGTTACCCGTAAGCTAAGAGACTCATCAACCGTAAGGAGTTCTCATGACACAGCATTATGAATACCGTGGAATTAAGTACTACACAGAATCTCACAACAACTATATAGCCATTTTCGACGCAGCAACTCATCAGTTTGTTTATCAACTGCATGGTAGTGACTTAAGTGAAGAAGAGGTCTTCTATAAATTTCTTAACCAATATCTAAGGCAAGACTGATTCAATTATTAATCTTGCTTTTCCTTTATCCCAAGCCGCTGGTTCTGATCAGCGGCTTCTTTTTTCCCCACCGACTCTCTCATTTAATCACTTCAATCAATTTATAATTTATCCGTAATCGCCCTTGAGGCATTGATGCCGAAGAGCTGATCGGCTGCAAAGCTCAAAATATGATTTCACGGAGACGCATTCCTAAGGCATAAGCCTTCTTTTCATACTCACCAAAGATCATCGGGACCACTTACTTACTCCGGCAGACAAGCCATCAAATCACTCAGCCACCGAGCAGAGTTACCGGCAATGTAGTCACTCATCCGAAGTGAGAGATAACCATCGCTTTTGCCCCCTCGTCTCTTTTTGAAAAAGAGACGAGGGAGTCACAACAGGCCAGGGCCTAATAATGGCAAGGCTTGAAGATGCATTCCTAGCATCAAACTTAGAACGAAAATGAACGACAGTGACAAATTAGCCGGATCTCGCCACCTAAATACGGAGTGGCCTGAACGGGAAGCAGCCCCATAGCGGTTTGTCATCATACTGTTACTAGCAATTAGCTCATAGGCGTTGGGATCGCCATTATCTCCCCTTCACAACAGAGACGCGCCCTCTTGCAATGCGCACCTAACACTTTACTGATTAACTGTGGTTGTGAATGAAAAATTAGCAGTTCCTCTTGGAGAAGGGCTAAGTAAAATTTGGATGTTTGGTATGATAGGCTGTTTGGTATGACAGGCTCTGGCATACCTTTGGGCAAAATCTTCTTAGAGTAACCACGTAAAATAGTAAATTCTGACAACTTTTGGTATCGAAAAGCCGCTTAGTGAAGTGTCCAGTTCTGTTGGTGCAGATCAGTTATGGGATCGATTGATATTAAGGAAACGCTTCATCATTGAAATTGTCTTTAATTTGCTGAAAAATATATCTCAGATAGAACAATCGCGGCACCGGAGCTGTGTGAGCTTCATGGTAAATCTTCTGATAGGACTCATTGCCTATTCGTTCCAACCAAAAAAGCCGAGCATTAAGGTTGCTCGGCTTGAAAAGTTGCGCTTATGCAGATCTGAAGTTATGTAAGTACTGTATCAGCTACCGATAATTGGCTTAGATGTTATTAGAGCGCGGAGATTCCATTAGCCATACAACTTTATATCGCTGGGTACAGCGTTATGCCCCAAAAGTTGAAAGGCGGCTCGATGGTACTGGAAGCCTGGATGGAGCACCAGTTGGCAGGTTTACGAGACCTATATACGCGCAGGTGGTGCCTGGTTGTACTTATATCGAGAGATTAACAAAGAAGCTTTCATTGCTTAAGTCACGAAGTGACTGAAAAATTAGACCTCTCGTAAACTATGTAACAGACCCGATATTAAAAATGCCAAACATTATAGATAGGTCACTCAAATACCTCAGATCATTTTGCATTGGAATCACGCCGCTAACATTCAACAACGATATCCATTAAATTGTATTTTTAAGTTATACTTGAGTCGTTCCAACTCCTTCAAGCTTTGGTATAGCCCACCACAATACGCCAAGTAAACACACTGAATATAGCATGGAAATACCAATAAAAATAAACACTAGTATGCAAATGACCATACCAATTGCAGCCACTAACTTTGCTGTTTTTTTAAGGAGTTTTACTGCACTCCACATTGCAAATAGGTAGATAAGAACAAAGATACTATTCGCCAAAGTGAGAAATGCTTCAGCATCAACATCTAATAAATCACCCAATACACATGATACCACTAATATTGCCCCAACAAATAATGTCGCTTGTTTTGGCACTCCATTATTTGAAATCATTGCAAGCTTACTTTCTGGGCGATATTCCCTTGCAAGTGACCAAACCATACGAGATAAACTTTGAGTGTATAGGTTAATAGTCGCAAAACAAGCGAGGAATCCAACAATACTAATTATCCATATAGCACCTGATCCAAATAGCTTACTCGTTAACAAAGGTACTGACATGATGTTAACATTACCACTACCATAAGCATGAAATTCAAGGATCAACGTAGAAAACAGGTAATACACTATTCCTGCAACCAGACAGCCAATAATAATGGAAATTGGGTAGTCTCTTTCTGGATTTTTAAAATCCTCTCCCATATGGGCGAATGCTTCAATGCCGACAAAACACCAAAACATCACCGAAATAGCCATCGTAATGTTTGACACATGTTCAATTGGGTTTGAACTTGGGAAAAGAGTAAGATTTGTTGGTTCAGCTCGCCATATGAATGCCGCAACCAAAGCCATGATTCCGATTGCAATAAAAGTTTGAAAACGACTTGAAGACTTAATTCCAATCAAGTTAATTATAATGAGTAAAATCACTACAAGAAGTTGAGTAACTAACGAACCAGATAAATAATCTGGTAAAAACTGTTGTGCAAAACCACCAGCAATTGTAATTGCCGCTGGTATACCTACAGGTATCACACTAATAAACAGTAACCCTATAGCCTTTTCCAACCTTTCCCCAAACGCCTGTTTTACAAAATACGCTGTACCTCCAGCGTGAGGGTAGCGGCGTCCAAGTGCTGCAAATGTTATAGCAATAGGACACACCGCAATAATGAGAAACCACCATGCCCATAGAATCTCTTGCCCCGCAATACTTGCCGCGATTGCTGGTACCATAAATAGCCCGGTGCCAAGCAATGTTGTAGACATCATCCCAATTCCGCCAAGTAGCGTGATATCACTTTTTAACTCAGACATAATTATGTTTTATCTTTCTTTTTTATATGAATAACTAGTTGTAGTACACAGTTGTAAAGCTAAAACATTCATATTATTAACATCTAATCGTCATTTAAAACAATCGAAAATTAACACGTGACATATTGTACTATGTATTCATATTTACCATTCAACCTAATTAACTTGTTAATGTGATACACAATAAACTATCAGCCACTTAGGGAAACAATGTCCGATTTTCTCTTGACACAATTAATGAAATATCGAACAGAGATCATATTTTTAATAACTAACATTGGAAATAGTCACCCTCCTTAATATATACGAAGATGATAATACATATGATTAAGTTCAATCCAAATTTATAATAGGTAATATATTCGATTTAATAGATAAAAGGAAAAGTACTGCTTACTTCAAATCATTCGGTTTAGAAAACAGCACCTAATAGCCGCGAGAGCACCCTCAGCTATTAGGCAACCATCACTTTCAAATATTCACTAATTGTTTAATACTTTGGTTATGTCATCAGCATCATGACGCTCAGCCAACTGCTCGTTGTCATCTCCCCATACTCGATTGACAATTCGGCCACGCTTAACTGCTGGACGATCGGCAATTTCTTGAGTCCAACGCATCAGATTCGGGTAGCTGTCAACACTGAGAAACTCTTTTGCATTGTATAGATTCCCTAACATCAGGTTGCCATACCATGGCCAAGTTGCAATATCAGCAATCGTATACACATCACCAGCCAAGTAGCGGTTATTGGCAAGGTGTTTATCTAGTACGTCCAACTGGCGCTTAACTTCCATCGTAAAGCGGTTAATTGGATACTCAAACTTTTCCGGTGCATAGTGATAGAAGTGGCCAAAACCACCACCAAGGTAAGGCGCTGAGCCATGAAGCCAAAACAACCAATTTAAGGTGTTAACTCGCTGAACTTGGTCAACCGGTAGAAACTCTCCAAATTTCTCAGCTAGGTGCACCAGAATAGATGCTGACTCAAAGACCTCGATTTGCTGCTCACCACTACAATCAACCAGTGCTGGGATCTTAGAGTTTGGGTTAACCCCAACAAAGCCTGAAGAAAACTGGTCGCCCTCGCTTATCCGGATAAGATGCGCGTCGTATTCTGCCCCTGGATGACCCGCAGCCAACAACTCTTCCAACATGATTGTGACCTTCTGGCCATTTGGGGTCGCAATCGAATAAAGTTGTAATGGGTGTTTACCCACCGGTAATGCCTGCTGATGGGTGGCACCTGATACAGGGCGATTAATCTTGGCCCATTCCCCACCGTTTTCAGAATCGTGGAACCATACTTCTGGTGGATTATAATTACTCATAAAATCACCTTATTTACCACGTTGCTCTTTCGCAAAGTTTGATGGGTAAAGTGCACGTTGTCCCTCATCGTCCATAGTCGATTTAAATGTCAACTCACTATCAATATTACGTGCCTTTGCTACGGCCGGACGACTGTCAATCTGCTCAAACCAACGCTTCAAGTTCGGGTATGGTGCAAGCCCATCTGCATTAAGCACAAAGCGTGCCTTGTCAATCCATCCCCATGCTGAAATATCTGCGATCGTATATTCATTGCCAACGATGAATTCACGGCCCTCTAAGTGCGCATCCAATACTTCGTAATGGCGCTGGGCCTCACGTAGATAGCGGTTCTGAGCGTATGGAATGGACTCAGGGGCTTTGTGCTGAAAGTGCACCGATTGACCTGAGAATGGACCTAGGCCTGAAGCAATGAACATCATCCAAGATAAAAGTTCTGCACGATCTTCTGGCTGGCCACCTAGTTTACCGGTCTTTTCAGATAGGTACATTAGAATAGCATTCGAGTCGAAAACACGCTGACCGTCATCCATGATGGCAGGTGTTTTACCATTAGGGTTGATGATGCGGTACTCTGGCGTATGCTGTTCCCCTTTCATGGTATCAACTGCTACCAATTCAAATGGCAGATCAGTTTCCGATAGAAACAGAGCGACTTTCATTGGATTTGGGGTCTGGTGGAAATAAAACTTAAGCATAGTAAAACCCTTCGCGGTTAAATTGTAGGTATTTAATATTAGCGAAAGCCAATATGTTGTTTATAAAAACCTTATCTGCACTAATCAGGCAATGTGCCAATAAGGAAAAATTAATTCGCTTCAAGAACTTGAGACAAGACTTGTTTATAGTTTTCCACTGGATGAGCGCCAGTTATCGCACTTTCACGATTGATAATGACCGTTGGTACCCCTTCGATACCAAGTTGTCGCCATTGCTGTTCTAAGCTGCGGATCTTCACTGTACGGCTCTCATCTTCAAACACAGAGGTGTCTGCCTCGATACCAACGCTTCCTGCTTCCGCTAGTAAAACCTGGCGGTCTGAAACGTCTTTATGCTCACTGAAAAATGCGGCAAACAAGCGTTGTTTTAATTGATGCTGCAACCCCTGCTCATGCGCGAGATCCAACAGCATATGGGCATCGAAGGTATTAACCATGCGCATGTCTTCGCTGTAGTTAAACGAGAAATCATGCTCTGCGCCAAGCACCTTGATATTAGTGCGGGCACGTTCACTATCTTCACGGTTAGAGCCGTACTTGCGCAACACGTGCTCGCGTAAGTTCTCACCTTCTGCCGGCATCTGTGGATTCAGCTCGAATGGCTGCCACTCAATCTCTACCTTGTCGGCAATACCCAATTCGTTGATTGCTTCTTCTAGACGCTTATAACCGATAATGCACCATGGGCACACCACATCAGAAATGATATCTAGTTTGATTTTATCAGCCATATTCTACCCTTTGCTTGTTATATGCTGGCTTATATAGTCAGCGTCAAAACGGTATCGCCGTGAAGTGCTTAATAAAAACCGTTACACGACTGATGAAACCAATTTACAGAAGTTGACTATGTTAGATCCCGAACCTAAGAGACCTCTCAGCATAAGATTGAGATACGTGAGGAAATGCCATTTTCTAGCAGGCTCTACCTGCAATTTCTCTTTAATCGATTCGGTCTTAGATGACATTTGCAATTACTATAATACCTCTTGAACAATCGTTCAAGAGGTATTTGAACGAATACTCAAAAATATTCACAGAGAGATGTTATTCTACTGATTAATTTATAAAAAAACCGCCCGTAGGCGGTTATGAAAAGCATTTATTTAAATGGTGGCTGAGTGAAAATAGCATCGACTAACTGGGTTAATTCTTGCTGGCTTAAGGTTTGCCTGTTTACCCTTGCATAGTTACGTAACCCTAATATTTGCACCTGCAAGTAACGTGCTAACTGTTTGGGATCTTTATCCTCAGATAATTCACCTTCAAGTTGTGATTGCTTTAATAGCTCAGTAAAGCGAGCCTCAGCCTGCTGTAACAATTGTTGAGCAAAAGCCAATAATTCTGGCTGCTCATCCGTCAGTTCAGCCACACTTTTTTGCAGCATACACATACCATTAGGTGCACCTTGTTGGGTATCAACCACTACCTTGCGGGTAAATAAAGCGAGCCCCGTGAGCGGACTCCCAGCCTCTTTGAGGCTATTGTTGAGCGCCGTTGCGCTTAATCCTGCATAATGAACCAACGCTTCCTTATATAAGCCTTCTTTGCTACCAAAGGCGGCATAAATACTACCAGGACGCATATCAATCACATCCTGTAAGTTGCGCATAGAGGTGCCGTTAAAGCCCTTTTGCCAATATAGGTCAGTCGCCTTCTGTACTACCAAGTCGCGATCAAATTTAGCCTTCGTTGCCATAAGTAGAGACTCAAAATGAATTGAAATATATCTACATTATACTTGAACTATCGCTCAAGGCTAGTTGAAATGCACGAAAATACATTCATGACGTATCATCATGAAAAATAAGTATTATTGATTTAGATGGTAAATTAGACCATTTTCTATGGCATACATATGGGATGATAGTAGTAAAATACATTTTGATTAATTTATTTTGATCCTCTATTCAAATATTTACATCAGAATTTCTTCTACTTACTTGAAAAAGAAAATAACACTGAATAAAACGCTGGTCTTGACCAGCGTTTACATCAATTGCCTCTCTTGTAAAGATAAGCATTCAACCATGCAAGAGAAAGAATAACCAATGTGAACACAGGTGGCTTTGATTGAAAAGGAAGTACTTCAGCTGGCACATTCGGTAATAGGTGAACATACACTGCAACGAACATAATAACAGTAGTTAATGCTGTCGACGCATACATAATCAAGGTTCTCATATCACGCTCTAGCGATTTCCCACCGATTGTAATCACCAAAAGAAGTGCACCTGCTGCCATTTCACCCAATTGGCCAGCCCAACGTGAAAGAAATGGGAACGGTAGCTCACTCAGTAAAATTTGTTGTGTGAACATTGTATTGAACGGTTCGAAGAACTTCACCGTACCAGCCATCAGTAGAAAAGCGCCGAGTAAGCCGGTCAAAATTTTCTGTGATTTTAGTAATACTGAATCACGCGCGTCATATCTTCGATATAGGAAAAAACCCGTGATGATCATCATAGAACCAATCAATGTCAGTTCCAATAAAAGTTGTTGTGTATTCATGCTACGAACTCTTAATATAAGATATTAACCGACAATTATATTGTCAGTGCTATCATAATTTATTTTACACTTTTAATAAAAACCTATAGCCTAACTCACCACGGAAATAACACCATATAAAATGGTTGTATTTATTTCTTCTGTCAGCCCATCATTTTCTGCATTCGTAAAAATATTATTGACGACTTAATTATAAATAGCTATCTTCAATAGTGGGTTTACGAGAGTATTTATTTTGTGTTAAGTTATTTTATGCTGTATCTGATTAATTATTTTTCGGAACCGGCTCAAGTAACACTTTAGACACAAATATCCGAACTGTCGGTGCAACCACTGCAAGTAACATCAGTGCAGAAGGAAGCATTTGGCCTACCGCAGCTAACCAAGCCTCATAAAAAGACATGCCTTCAGGTAACGTCTTATAAGCCATAATTGCTGGCATGCTAAGAAGCATAGTGGGTAGGACCATCGACATCATCAGTGGATACTGGTATTTGCGTGGAAATTTTTTCATGTTGACACCTCATTCATTTGTTGAGTTATTTTAAACAAACAGGCTGTCACCAAAAACAGTCAATGTTGAATCAAAAGCGTGCAAATATGAAAGCTAAAGACATTTCAAACCTATATCTTTTTTGCCAAGCTGTGGAGTGCGGTGGTTTTGCTGCCGCAAGTTTAGTCACTCATGTTTCGGCTCCGACTCTCTCCCGTGCCGTTGCACATCTGGAGGAGCAATTAAGTGAAAAGTTGGTTCACCGAAATGCCAAGCAATTTCAGCTAACCACTGCCGGTACCGAATACTACAACCGTTTTGCAACGATATTCTCTCAGCTTGATGAACAGTGGATTCAACTATCCAACAGCCAGCCTTCCTTGACGGGGGAAATCAGGGTTTCCTGCCCTGAGCCGTTTGCTGATTATTTCCTACAACAAATCGCGATTGACTTCATGGAATTGCACCCCGATGTGACCATTTCTATTCAATTTAGCTCAGGGACTGAACGTTTTTTTGATGATCAAATTGATCTAGCCCTTGCGACCGCTCCCCCACATGCATCACACCTTATTCAGCGCCGCCTTTTCCAGTCTCCACTCGTCTTGGCAGCGTCTCCTGAATATATTAAAAAATATGGTGCTCCTGAGCGGGTCGAGGAATTAATCCACCATAGGTTACTTGCGGGCAATGATATGCCATATTGGGAGTTTATCGAGGATGGAAAACCTATCCGTATCCCCTTTAACTCAAAATATGCCATTAGCAGTTTACGGTTAACCATTAATGCTACCCTCTCCGGTGTGGGAATATGCCTTATGCCCCTCGGCCCTTTCGAACAGTTCTCTGAACAGGGTAAATTGCTCCCCATCCTGCCAAATGTTGAATGCCCAACAGGAAAAGCGTACATGGTATGGGCCGACAGGAAGCTCATACCAGCCCGGGTCGCTGCTTTTCGAGATATGGTGTTTGAACGATTCCAGCATCCCGTTGGTTTTTTGAATTCAATAGTCGAAAGTACGAACTAAATTGGAAAAGCCCATCTGATGGGTTTTTTAACAGGGTCTGTTTACACCTTCGGCTCGCTATTTAACGCCCTTTCTAACCAAATCGATGCCATTTTAGCGACATACTCCACATCGCTTTTGTTTTGAAGTAAGTGGTCAGCACCTTGCAAGGCGAGAAATGATTTTGGCTGTGGTAATGCAGAATAGATATAACCCGCATTCTTAATATCGACCGTATCATCATCGGGAACATGAATCACCAGGCTGTTAACGCCCTTCAACGATCCCAACCTACCCCGTTGATCCAACTGTTTCAAATCAGACAAAAAACGCTCTCCTATAGTGAAAGGCCGTCCAGCCAACATCACGCTTGCCTGCCCATTTTCTTTGATTTTATCAATATGATCTTCGAATAGATGAAGAATATGCTTGGGTTCAAAAGGTGAGCCGATGGTAATTACTGCCTTTACTGAGGGAAGCTGCCCGGCTACAGCCAACGAGGCAGTCCCCCCGAGTGAATGACCCACCAATGCAGATATGTCCATTCCCTGCTCAGACATCCATGATGCCGCAATACCTAAATCTTCAACGTTAGTCAGAAAAGAGGTATCTACAAACTCGCCACCCGACCCCCCAACACCACTAAAATCGATTCTCAGCGTCGCAAAGCCATGCTTAGCTAGTGCTTGGCACAGACGTTTTTCAGGCAGGAAGTCTTTGCCACACGTAAAGCAATGAGCAAAGAGGATGAAGGCTTTGGGGACATCATTTGGGATATCTAAGGTTGCAGCAAAATGTTTGCCTTGATGCAGGACGGAGACTTGGTGTGTACCAGGGGTGAACGTAACGGACTCTCGCGGGGTATCTGTAAGCTGCTGGTATATTGCGCTCCCCACGTCGCCATCCCTAGCGGCAAACAAGAGAGACAGTATTATCCCCCTCGCAGCACTATCCCCGCCAACCAGGGCATTTTCACTGAGGCAATCCGCAAAGTTGTCATCAAACTGGAGAGCAAAATACAGTGTCAACGGAAATGCTTCAGGGGTATGGCAGGTGGTCCCCATCTGAGTAGCCACCTCAACCGGTTGTTCCCCTGATTTCAAACATTGCTTTACCTTCAGGAAATGTCTCTCAGGCTCTAGTTCAGTATAAGAGCCTTCATTGATGCTCATTTCACAGGCCTCGGAGAAAGAGTTCCCTTGCTGGATAGAGAAAACCATCCTGACAAATAATTCTGCAGCATCTGCCACACATTGAGGGCTATGGGTGATGCTTGTCTGCTCGCGGGCAGCTTGGATCGTTGCTTCAAGGGGTAGGTTCAAATCGAGCAATGGGGCAAGCCTCGATGCCCCTGCAAGGTCATTGGAATCTGATCCATAGCCAGCATTTTTCAGGGATTGCTTAGTAGCGCCATCAAGGTACCCATCATACCCAACCATTGCGCCTAACCAGTGCTCACGCCATGTCTGCTCGTTGAACACGCCTTGTATTTCCAGATATTGTCTAAAGACAGCAATCTGGTCGCCATAGTGCGTAAGCTGGCCAGCTCGCCGATTGGGATGATAGGCACTTTTCGGATCGGTTAATGCGTAGACCCCGTTTGGGTACAACCTTTTTAATTTGCTCGGATTGTAGATCCAGTGAGGTCCCAGCGCTAACGCATCAGCCGCGAGTGCCGCAGTGGTAAATATAGCCATTGATAACTCCTATCTAAGCCGAGATTCATTATCAGCAATAACAATGGTTACCCCCCTAGCGCACGTCAAGTTAATAATTCATATATCGATTGAGAACGTCTTGTCCATCTCTACTGTATATGGGTGCGATTGTTTTTCATGATCGATACTAGTCGAAAGCCGTTCAGACATCCCCAAGGCGTACTGTTGTCTCATCTCGAGATAATGTCTTGTTGTCAGCGACTTTCTCTCGGGCAATAGCGTTGATTGATTGTTATTAAGTCGAGGATTTACGCTAGCCGCAGTTTTTTCTTGGTAAACATGAGTGCCGGAGCTGTACATATCAGCATGTACCGAAATTGAGCCAAAGAATAAAACCATCATTACCAGTCGCATTGCTATTTTCATCGTATATACCGTATCGCAGTGAACAATAACGACATATTAAAAGCAAATAATCGCAAGCAAAAGATTCAAAATTAAATTTGAATCTTTCACTATTGCACGCATACATGCATAGTCAGTAATCCAGCGCTCCTCTTATCGGATAATGATTATTAGGATCCCTGATCCATACCAAGCCATTCAATAGGGTTGATATTTCCGGTCTAACAAAGGGGTTATTTGAAATATCAACCACATGCAGATTACCCAGTTCGTTAACAACAAACAAAGCCGGTTCTGGGAAGTTATGGTCGGTTTCTTGCGGTGAACGCGGCTCAGAAATGTATAACCCCAGTTGCTTCATTTGCGCTTCAGATAGGCCGTACGCAAGGGACAGTGAAACCCCTAACTCTTCAGCGTACTCTTCTGATTGCCCTTTCGAATCCGCAGACACTGCAATAATGTCAATGCCGGCTTCGTGAAATTGCCCATAGAACCCATCCAGCTCTTTTAGGTATCTCGCACAGACCGGACAATGCTTGCCTCGATAGACAAAAATCGCTTGCCATCGCGCCCTATGCTGTGATCCGCCGAGCACGGCTGAACCACTGTTGAGCATTTCAACATTGAGGATAGGAAATGGGTACCCAGACTTCAGTTTCGTAGACATCGTATCCACCTATTATTCGTAGCCTTATGACCAAGCGAACTTTTCAAACACTTTGTCAACCGGCGTTCCGGTAATGTGGTTCGTGTAATTACTCATTACCTTCATTGATACCCCGAGCACAATTTCTAACAACTGCTGCTGCGAATAACCCGCCGAATAAAATGTTTGAAGCTCACTGGGAGTGAGATGACCTCTATTTCTAACCATTGCCAATGTCGTGTCGTGTAATACCTGTAACTTTTCCTTTGTCATTGGCTTGCGGTTTCTTAAGGCTTCGGTTAGCGCAGGATCAACTTTCATTGAATGTGCGATGCCGGTGTGTGCTGGCACGCAATAATGACACGCATGCTCAACATTGACCGTCTGCCATACCACGGTTAGCTCTTCCGCATCTAATGAAGATTGCTCAAATAATTTACCGATAGTTTGATAAGCTTCTAAAATTGCGGGGGCTTCTGCCATCACGCCGTGCAAATTGGGGATCATGCCAAATGATTTCAGCGAGTTTTCTAACAATGGTTTACTTGCATCTGGCGCGGACTCTACAGTATGAATCGTAAATGAAGACATATTGGTATTCTCCTGTGGGTTTAGGAATAGTCAGCTCAACAGGTGTTTCAAATACTCATCTTTCGCATCTAACTGCAAAAAATGCCCTGATTGTTCAATTTTCGAGACTTTTATAACATTCAATGTCTTTTTCAATAAGACGCCGGGGCCATCCCAGGGTTGATGGGGATCCTGCATCGCCCATATGAGGTGTGTTGGGGTTTTAACATTTCGTAGACTGGTCATGATGTCAACGGTATCGCTATTATCCAAGCTCGCCAGTAAGGCTGAAAAGTTATTACGCCCAGATATGCTGGTACATTTGCGATCAATAAAGACGGTCGACATGAGTTGCTCTGTGATCTCACCCTTATTCACAAAAGTACTCTTAATAAATTGGGCTAACCCCTGTGGAAGCTCAGACTCAGATGCAAGGGTGGTAAACTGCCCCGATCTGGCTAAGTCTATCAACACATTCATTTCATCGACCGGCCAGGAATCCGCTGCAATGGAATTGGATATCGTCAACTTTTTATAAAGCACCTCATTAAAAGTCACTAAGTATTGGGCAACACCTCCCCCGATATCATGCGCAACGAGCCAAATATCCGAGAACCCTTGCTGATGTATCCACTTATTAATGAGTGCTGCTGTCCCTTTGATGCCATAGTATTTATCTTCAACCACTTGGGTTTCACCGAACCCCGGCATATCAAATGCGAGCGTATAATACCCTTGCTCCGAAACCTGCTCGATAGTCTTTAACCACAAAGTCGCATTTGCCGGGATGCCATGAATAAAAATAACTACAGGGTGATTTTTATTACCAGCCTCAAGCACGGACAGTATATTGCCGTCGACATCATAACAAACTCTTTTCATCTATCTTTCCCCATCAAAAAAGTGCCCGTTAGCTAAACAACCAATAGAGCCCTGCTGCCAAGATGGCCAGCACCGAAACAATCAATAACGCTGCTGATACCCCTCTATTCTCAATCGTCTGGCTACCAAATAAAGACGTCGCTTGTCCCCATATCATCATTGGGGGGGCTACACGCCACATTTCTGTCTTGGCCTGTTCGCCAGCCTGTTTCAAAACATACGGCAGGTAACCCATGGCCTTCGTCAACGGTTTAACCATGGCCTGGCTTTCTATCTGAGGGGTAGGAGCCCCAGTTGCGGCAGCCTCTAAAGCGTCATACAAGTTATCTTCATCATTGGAAAATAACGAGCGGAAAACAATAAAGCCTTCTTCGTCAATGATATAGGCTGAGTTTGGTTTGGTATCTAACTGTTGATGGAAATCACCCTCAATCGAATCTGATACCACAGTCCAAGGAATTAGATGTTCATGCTTTAACTCCACGGCATGTTTAAGCTTGTCCTCAAATGTTGACGGTTGGTGGATATTTTCAGCTGGGTGGGCTTCCCGGACATTCACCATCAGGAATTCAACATCATTGCCAAAAGCTCGATAGAGACGCTTCAGAACCGGTATCGAAGCCGTCGTCATCGGACAGGTCATGGAGCCGACAGTTAGGAAGACCGGTTTACCTGAAAAGGTTTGCCAAGTGATCTGTTCACCGGTTGTCGACACCATATTGATTTCCGGTATTTTATCACCCGCAGCCGGCTTTCCTTTATTGAACCTCATGTCATCCATCAACAATGACATCGAGATATGGCTGAATCTATAAGCTGTTGAGTTTGCCATACATCCCCCCGATATAAAGAGCTTTGTTAATCATAGAGTCCATTAACCATCATTTCTTTCTAGATGGGTTCAAAATATTACCAAAAAGGTTCATTCTTTTATTTAAAGCCACCTGTTAGCTCCTGTGTAAATGATATAAACTGGGAATAGTATATTTTTTATAATTAAAGCAATATCTTGGATATATTGTATTGAGTGAACTTAAATGATGAAAACTTGAACCAATATAAGAGGTATTCCACTGAGAGTTAATTAGAATGATATTCAACCCATTATATGTTGGATTCATTTTTGACCAAATTTATACTTTATCCACAGACCTTATTATGTTTACAACTAATTTATTTTTGCAAAGAGTAAAACTTCCGGCTTGTTAACTGAAATAATAACCCAACACTGATTAATCGAGATGGAGTACCCATATTCATACAAAGTAATCTAGACGACTAATACCTTGACTTGATTATGAAAGAGGATAGATTAATGAATGAGGATAGAAGAAAAGCAATTAAGAATATTGCGGGGCTCACGGCTGGTACCGTTCTTGTGCCGTCTGTCATGGCTCAGTCAACCGTAGGTATGAAAACGGCAGGTGTTGCTACGGCAAGTCAGGAGAAAGGAACCAGCAATCGCCCCAGTAACCCCAACGCTCAAACCATATTGATCACTGGCGCAGGCAGTGGTCTAGGGCTTGGAACAGCACTAGGGCTCGCACAACAAGGCCACAATGTTATCGCTAGCGTTGAAATTTGGTCACAATCGACCACTGTGCAAAAAGAGGCAAAAAAGGCTGGTGTTGATATTGAGGTCATCAAACTCGATGTGCTGAGTAAAGATGATCGCGATTATGCTGCTTCTTTTGATATTGATATTTTGGTAAATAATGCTGGTATTGGTGCGACTGGGCCAATAGCAGAAATGCCGATGCATTACTTCCGACAGGTCATGGAAGTCAACACCTTCGCGGCTATTGAGCTGACGCAACTATTTGCCAAGAAGTTTGTTGAGAAAAAAGCAGGGAAAATTGTCTTTTTATCTTCGATAGCAGGACTTACCACCTTCCCATTCTTGGCCCCTTATCACGCCTCCAAATTTGCCCTTGAGGCCGCTGCACAGTGTTTCCATACAGAATTGACCCCTTTAGGCGTTCGCGTCTGCACGATTAACCCTGGACCGTATGATACTGGGTTTAATGACCGTATGTATGATGTTGTTGACCAATGGTATGACCCTAACGTTAACTTTACGCCTGAGAAGCCCATTCGTGATATGCAGCAAACGATGGCCTCACCAGGTTTTCAGTTCGATCCTAAAGAGATGATTGATATGATGGTTAAAATCATTCCAATGAAAGAAAAGCATAAGTTCCGTATCATGCTCCCTGAGGACTCCGTTGTTATGTCGAAAGAGGGGCAAAAGAAGATGTGGGAAATGGATGTTTAGTATCAATCTGATAAGATTACAATTCCCTGCCAAGAGGCGGGGACTCCCCATCTCCATCCACTCATCTGAAAATGCCCCTTTCATTACCCACGACCGTTGCCAAAATAAGTGAACTACCTTGACTACCGCTCCCAAGGCGCAAAACAAAGTTTTACGTTAGTAGGCAACCAGATAATTGGCTGATATTGCATCACATTAAATAATTACCACCATTCTATTACATAACCTCGCAATAAAACCGCATAAACATGGTCTAGTATTTAATCTGATGTTTAAAGGTGCATTATGCAAATAGTTACTTATGAGGGTTTTCCCGTATTTGTTCGCAAGAAGCTTGGCAGTGTTAGTCGGGAGCTAAAGCCTGAAGTGGTAAATGCAGCCTGTTTTGCATTTGTCACGGGTGATGACTTTTACCTATTGGAGCAAGTGACCCGTATTTTAATTAACCAAGAACATGGGTTTATTGCAAAATGCACCAATATGTTCATTGAACAAAGTTCGGACAACGCAAAGGGGTATGCAACGGGCATATTTTTCCACCCAGAAATTATGGACTCCCTGTTTAACAATGAATTATCTAGTTTACAAAAAAACACTAATTATAATATAAAACAAATAAAAATAAGTACTGTTTTGGAGACTTATTTCCAAAGCATTGAACATCTTATCGACAACCCAGATCTTGCTGATGAATTAATGATAAAAAACAAATTACGGGAGCTCATCATCATCTTAGCCAAGCATGTCAATGTTGGGTCTGAGTCTGATTTTTTATCTTCGCTGTTTCAGGTTCACTATGAAAAGTTCGAAGATATTATTGAGAAAAATAAATACACAAACCTTAGCCTTGATGAGTTGGCTTTACTATGCAATATGAGTCGCTCTACGCTTAAGCGACGGTTCATGGCTGTGTATGGCACAACGCCAAAACATTACCTCAACCAACAAAAGATCAATAAAGCTATTGTATTGCTAAGAAACCGAGAAAACAGTATCGAAAACATTTCCTATGATGTTGGTTTTAAATCTGTTTCAACCTTTTACCGGGTTTTTAAAGAAGTTACTAATAAATGTCCTTCAGAGTTTTATAAGTAACTGAGAACTAACCATGTAGGAAAAGTGAGATTTAGGAGCGCCTAATTTGACATAAAAATGGCCCTAATTAAGAGGTATGGTTAATTTTTCTATTTTATGCTTAATAAACATGTATATTTGCCATCAAGGTCAATGAATGTTCAAGTTAACCCTCTTTGCTGCATCGATCGTCATAGTTAGCAGTCAAGCCTATGCAGATAGGCTGCTCCCTACCCCAAAGAGACCGGGCTTAAGTGGCAATGTCGGCTTTGGGGCAGCCTTTTTTGATGTTGAATCCAATTTTATTGCGGGTAACCGGTTTGTTGATTTGGATAATGAAACCACGCGCTCGCTGTCTGAGGGGCCTTCCAGTGATTCCACCTTTTCACCTGATATCCAACTGGATCTCCGGTACACTTTTGACAACAACCGAACGCAAATATTTTTTGGTAATGCCCTCACGGATTTAGTCAGGTTAGACTTTTCTCAACAACTCGGTATCAGGCACTATCATTCGCGCTTTGGGACACTCTCTGCCGGGTATGTGTTTTCAGCGGTGCCGACGGAAGTTTGGACTGACCCATTCGAGGCCGGGTCTGAGCGCTCACGCACCGATCGTGACTCTAATGGCTTCAAATTAGCCTTCGATGATATTGCCGGAGTCCCTGTCGGTGTCAATTACACTTTCAGGAAGATAGATATTGATAATGAAGCAAGTGGTACTGCGTTATTGAGGGATGGGGAACTTTCTCCCGCAGATATAGCTTTGCTTGACCGTGAGGGTGATTTACATCGATTAGAAATCATTGGCTTATATGAAATATCACATAAACATAAAGTCGCCCCTCAACTCACCTACAGTAACCTTGACGCTGACGGTGGTGCAGCATCATCCGATGTCTATAATGGGCAGTTGTCATACTTATACACCCGCGACAACTTATCCTGGGTGGCAACCGCTTTTGTTGCCCAACGTAATTACGATAAGGCAAATCCAATTTATAACGAAAAGCCCGATACAACAGGGGTTGGCATTAGCACCTCCCTACTGGCCCACGATATAATCCCGTATAAGAATTGGAGTATACTCGCAGGCCTTTCATGGATTCACGGTGACTCTGATATTGAGTTTTATGACTCTGAAATCTTAGCGGGCAACCTCTCAGTTATTTATTTTATTAACCCCAACTAAAACATGTACCAATCTGGTTAAATCTAAGGCCACTGTCGCTTTATGAGTCCAGTGGCCAAATCAGAAAGAAATCATTGCGTGATAATGGCGTTCACAACCTCAGTCATAGTGGTGCCAGAGATATCGGGCTTCTTGTACATGGGATTATACGGCCAATTCAAACGATCGATATAAGCTGCTTTCATTCCAGCATTTAAAGCTCCGAGTGTATCCCAGTCATGGGTCGCTATGAGTCTCATCGAATTCATCGGTAAACCCAACTTATTACCTAAATAGGCATAGGCTGCCGGATCGGGTTTGAATGTGCCTGCTTCTTCTACCGATATAATATGGTCAAAATATTCCGTTAAACCGGCATTGTCGATTTGCGACGATACCAAACTTAAGGATGAGTTTGAGAATGCAACGGTTTGGAAACCGGCAGCACGCAATGTCATCAGTGTCTCGGTTATGTCATCGTGCGGCTTGAGATTGGAAAACGTGGACAGGATATCTTTAGCATCCTCAGTCTTTAATTTTTTACCCAGCCGGGAGGCGACAGTCTCTAATGTCAATTTGGCTAGTGTGGCAAAATCGGATTTTACACCCGTTACTATAGAAACCGTTGACGTATGCAAGAGCATCGAAAACCATAACATTTGGATTTCTTCATCACCAAAAACCCGTTTAAACTTTGGTTTTAGTGAGTCTAGATTTAGAACCGTTTCATTGATATCAAATACTATCGTCTCTTTCATAACCCATTGGCTCCTTGTGTATTTCTTGCTATACGAAAAGGAGAGGCCCAGCCTCTCCTTTCTTAGTGTTTAGAAACGGTAGTCAACCGACCACACCACTTGTTGGGTGTAATCAATGTCGGTACCCTTTTCACTGTAGTCTTGATCTAGGTAACGGTAAGTGATTTCAGTTGACCAATTGCGGTCGATTTCATACATTGCACCAACCTGGCCGCCCCAGACAAAATCGGTTGAGCTTTTACCGTTTAGCTTGTTATCAGCCGCACCCACAGACACACCGGCGACTAGATTTACACGGTCATGGACAGGCAGTAGGTAGTCATAAGAGGCAAGGAAAAGATGTTGGTCATTCTTATCCGCATAGCCATATGTACCCATGACGCGGTGACGGTCATTGAGAATAGCACCACCACGAAGTTGGATGTTCGCATCTTCACCGTTTGATGCATTGTTCCCTTTTACTTTATCATCCTGATAACCGACACCTGCACCGACAAACCAGTCAGTATTCATTGCTAGTGCTGGAGTTGCCGCCATTGTTGCCATAATTACGGCAGAAGTCATCATCTTTTTCATTATATATCCTAATGTCTATATTTAGTTGAACATTTTCAGGCTGGGATAATATTAATAATTAATCACCAACGGAATGCATTATATATTTATGTTTATATATCTAAAACTGACAGTCATGAATTCATAACATTCAATTATGTAGTTTTGAAATAATTTAATCATTCATATTAGATCGAAGATGCTAAACATCAATGACCAAATGCACTGAGTAATACTCTATTTATTAATTTCTCATTTGCTCTCATACGGACATCTTCAGATTGGTCAATCCATATGATGGTTCCATGTTCATCAACTAATATTGATGTTGGTATCGCCATTGAGCGGTATTTCATTTTAGTGGGGAATGGTAAGCCTAACACTTTCTTTGCTGGCGTTGCATCACCTCCAAAAGCTTTATGGTGCTCTACACCATATTGCTTAATAATGTTTAATTCTGGATCTGATAATAATAAATGCGACAGGTTATCACGTTTTTGATGAGCCCTAGTTGCTTCAGGTGTGTCACCAGATATCGCAATAACTTTTACATTATAGTCATCAAATACAGGCTTCATCTCGTCAAACATTTCCAACTCAGTACTACAGTATGGGCACCACGACCCTCTGTAAAACTTTAATAACACCCGCAGTCCTTTCAGTTCACTTGTTGAAAAGTATGTTCCATCTGCCTTTATTGCAGAGAAGGGTAATAGTGTATCTCCAGTCGCGACTTGAAGCCTGCCAACGGGTGCTTTTGAACCACGAAAAGTCACTGTAAACACTATACTCATTAATATTGGTATAGTAGCAAACAGAATAACCATTATGGAGAAAAATCTAAATGATTGAAGCGTTAGCGTTAGTGAAGAAACACTGGAAATAAAGCCAACAATCAACATAATAACAAAGAATATCGGTTTATCTGGTGTTCGATGTTTCTTCACCTTATAAAAATAACTGCCTGCACCTATTATTGTCGCGAAGAGCCCAACTAGCGAGATGATGACATCATTAGCCATTAAAAAACAACTCCATTACGCTACTTAATAACATCTCTGTCATTCCCTTACTATGACAATATTAATTTAAAAACAAGATTAAATTATGGATTGAATATTTTCAGCTAATACAGGCTTTGAAAAAAGCGGATAACTATATTCAACTGTCATATTTTGCTTGGCTTCATCCAACGTCGCGGTCGCATCTGTAACGGTGTAGACTTCATAGCCCCGGTCATATGCAATGCGCATAGTCGCTTCGACACAAACATCTGTTAATAGTCCCGCCAGGACAACGGTTTCTATTCCATTTTCTCTCAACACTTTATCGAGATCCGTTCCTTCAAAAGCACAAATATGATGCTTTTCTATTATGAGATCACTTTCATCGGTATTAAGGACATCAGCAACTTGCGCCCCTTTGCTTCCTCGGATGAACCCACCAGACTGCGCCACCGGCTTCATGACGCCGTACAAATCATCGGGGTTACCCATTTGATCAGGTTCGATTGTGATTGGTGTGTGGATCACCATCATGTCATTTTCATGAAACTTATCTAATAAGCCATTAAGTTTCTCAATAACATTGGTTTTATCTAATACCGGTTTTACCGCCTCATATAACTTACCATCTTCTGATAAGAAATCATTTTGGGGATCAATAAGAATGAGTGCTGTCGCGTTACGCTTCATTTTTCTAGTACCTAATATTAATACACTTGCAGTGCCATGATTTACAACTTGCTTTCTGGTAGGGCCGAACTCATTATTTTTTCAACCATAGTATTCAGCAATTTTCTTGGTGTGAGGTTTGCCGAGAATGCAGATATCTGGTTTCGCAAACCCGGTACAATGACCACTTTTTTACCCATATTTTTCAGTGCAATTCTTGCAACATCTTGAGGTTCTTTGGCTGCAAAAGGCACTTTGTTCCAGTTAACACCCGTTTTATCAGCCATCGGTGTCTTGGTTAGCCCTGGTGATAAGATACTTACATCAACACCTTTCGGCTTTAGTTCACCATATAAAGACTGCCCGAAATTAATGACATAGGCTTTCGACCCTGCATAATTTGAAAAGTATGGGCTACCCATTTGTCCAAATAAGCTTGCGACAAATAGAATTCCCCCCTTACCTTTGTTAACCATCAAGTTGCTAAAGTGATGAGCCAACTCCATTGTCGACAACACATTAACATTAACGAGTTGCCTCTCAGACTCAAGGTTGATTTTCTCAAAAGCACCGTTATTTTCTAAACCAGCAGAAAGAACAAGCAAGCCAATATTTTGGTTTACCTTTTTAACAGCATTAACGCCATCAGAACGACTTAAATCAGCAACGATATATTCTGTCTTCACATTGTGTTTATCAGAGATTCGTTGTGAATTGCGCTTTAACTCTTCTTCTCGTCTTGCGACAAGCACCAAGTTCATGCCATCAGCTGCTAACTGCTCAGCAATTTGTTCACCAATCCCTGATGTGGCTCCAGTTACTAAAGCCCAACCACCGTATTTTTTGTTGAAGTCAAAATTCATTTGTTGCTTCCAGTTTATGAAGTTCTTGATAGCTTCCAACGCCTTGTTGAAAGCTATCTAAATTAAGTGGGAATTATTTGTTCCAAGCAAATTTTTCGAACATTGGATCGACAGGCGTCTTCGCAATGTGGTTAACGTAGTTACTGATCACTTTCTGTGATAGACCAAGAATAACTTCTAGCACTTGCTGCTGACCGTAACCAGCACCAATGAAAGCGTTCAATTGGTCTTCTGTTACATTTCCGCGTTGACGGACTACAGCCAAAGTAAAGTCGTGAAGTGCTTGTAGTTTAGCGTTTGGCATAGGCTGCTGATTACGGAGTGCTTCCGTTAGTGATGGGTCTACTTTCATGGAGTGAGCGATACCCGTATGCGCAGGAACACAGTAATGACACTCATGCTCGACGTTGATTGTCTGCCATACGACAGTCAGTTCCTCTGCATCAAATGATGTCGCTGTAAATAGTTCATGAATTTTTGTGTAAGCTTTTAAAATTTCTGGTGACTCTGCCATAACAGCGAATAGACCAGGTACAACACCGTAAGCTTTATATGCACCTTCAATGATTGCTTTACTTTTTTCTGGTGCTGACTCAACTGTATGTGATTTAAATTGGCTCATTTTCTTCTCCGATTAACTTGTCTGTTGCTTATTTACTTAATGCATAGCGAAAAGAACTAAGTCCTCAACCGCTCTGTTTGTAGTGAATATACAGAAACCAGAACGACCGTTCAACATAATTTTTGATCGATCGTTCAAAGAAGCATTAACCTAGGGTTAATTAATTGATTTTAAATAAGATTTTTTTAAAAAATATCGGAGTGACATACACTCAATTTAAACCATTGTTTATATTGGTAAAACTTCAATTGTTTTATTCCATCCGACTGTCAATGATAGGGCTCGTAATGCCAGCAGAAAGAGTTGAGAACTTAGGGTCTGATATGAGTTAGCTGACTAGTCCATTAATACCTTGCACCATATTGTTATGGCACTCAGTTGAAATAAACATGTATAAAGAGAGAGCATTAGTAACCAGTGAAGATCACTAGATATAAATGATTTGGCAGACTCAATTTAGAGAAGCAGCCTTGAGTTGTCGATAACCGTATAAAAAGAAAATGTAACTCATTCATCCATACGCTTCACGTAATTGATAGCTCTAACTAAAATGATGTATGGAATCCACTCCCCTTCACAACCACTAGACTAGACGTTGTGATATGGATATTTCGCTGAGAGGGTTTCATTATGGATAAGAGCATCATAGGTATCGATTTAGCTAAAAACGTTCTCCAGGTTTGCCACATCAGTAAGCATGGGGAACTACTCTGCAATAAGGCTATGAGTAGGCAAAAAACTAAGGAGTTTTTAGCCAAATCGAACGTTCTATACACATTATAACTCTGGGTTTGGTGCTTATCAGACTCACAAGGAGAAAAATCATGGGTGTTTTGCCAAAAGAGATTCATAATGAATATTCAGGCCGAAAGGTAGCTTTGTACTTCTTTTTCCTGTTTACTTTGATGACCCTTGTACGGAGCTTAGTTCATATCTTATCTCCAGACGGAGGGGCGCAAAGTATTGCAAAAATTCCCCTTGATACATTTACTCAAACAGGTGCAGAAACTGTTATTCTGATTTTCTCGCTTTGGGGCTTTTCTCAGTTATTATTGGGAATCATTTATATACTCGTCAGTTGCTTTTACCGGTGCTTTGTTCCGTTAATGTACATGTTCATCATCGCGGAAAATGTAATGCGTTTGGTACTGGGAATACTTAAACCTATAGAAGCAATAGGTACGCCAGGCAGTACAGGTAGCTATGTACTCATTCCGTTAGCGTTGATCATGTTTTTGTTATCCCGGCCTAAATAAGAAAAGTTAGGGCTGTTTACTTAATTTTGATTCTTGATTATTTTTGTTTTATCCAAAGTATTATCGCACCAGTAGATTACATATATTTTTGGCAACAAGCTCCGGTTTATTGTGCTTAGCTTCACCATCAGGTAAGAATGGTCGAATTGAAGCCGTTTCAAGGTGAAAAAAAACAAGTCCAAAAAGAGATATTGCTGTCATGTGTGGATCGGTTTCAGGTGCAAGCCTCTTCGCTAATTCAACAACGTTTTTGAATTGCTCCCGGAATACTTCATCGGCCAATACTCTCAAGCGTTCCGGATCCCCTTCCAATAATTCACGATGGAATAAAAGCTCGAAATCATGATCGTTAATGACAAGTTCAGTAAAACGCAATATAAATCGGTGTAACTGCTCTCCAATAGTTCCTTCAGGTTTCAGTATCTCTTCGAGTTCCATCGCCTTATCTTTAAATGATTCTTCAATGCTGCGTAAGTAGAGCGCTTTTTTATCAGGGAAATGATGGTAAATAGTCGCAATACTCACACCAACGGCAGAGGCTACCTGTCTGATTGAAACGCCACTAAAGCCATGTTTGGCGAACAGTGGAATAGATACACGGAAAATTGCACCCAGTGCTTCTTGCGTTGTTGAGAATTTTGCCTTGGCCATTTGTTAACCCTATAGAACAGTCGATATACGCGGATAGTACACTTTTTTTAAAGAGGAGGGAATCCATGATTGCGGTATATAACTATCATGATAATCGTGCCATCAAGGGTTTATGTTAATGGCACGATTTGGTGGACTTGAAGTTACGATTTACATAGCAGCTTTAAGAATTTTCTTTACGATATCTAGAGTTAAGTCGCCTCGTTCAGATAGTGCTGTCATTCCCAACCTGTCAAGGTTACCAACAATCTGTTCGATACCATTCTCATCGATATCGTATTCCGACAACTTAGTATTGATATCAAATGAGCGGAAAAAATGTTCCGTTTTATCAATCACCAAATCAATTTTCTCATCGTCGGTGCCAGTCTCAATGCCCCATACACGTTCAGCATACTGAAGTAACTTTTCACGTTTTTGCTCTTTTCTCTCACGAAGCAAAGAAGGAAGTATGATGGCCAGCGTCCGCCCATGAGCAATACCAAATAATGAGGTTAACTCATGACCGATGATATGAGTGGACCAGTCGTGGGGAACACCTACACCAATGATCCCATTTTGAGCATTCGTTGCTGACCAGATAAAATTCATACGAGCTTCAACATTGCTGTTGTCGTTGTATGTAACTGGCCCAACCTCAATAAGGGTCTTCATTATGCCTTCCGCAATGCGGTCCTGTACCATAGCGTTGACAGGATATGTCAGGTATTGCTCAATAACGTGGATGTAGGCATCAACCACACCATTCGCCACCTGAGATTTGGGTAACGTCAACGTCAACTCCGGGTCTAAGAACGAAAACGCAGGGAACACCTGAGGGCACATAAATGCCATTTTTTGTCCGTTTAAAGTAACAACACCCGCCATATTCATTTCTGAGCCTGTTGCAGGCAGCGTGACAACACAACCCAGCGGCAGCGCTTCATCTATAGAAAACGGGGTAAAGCCATGAGAAAGCAATGCGGAGTATTCCCTTTCTGTATGCGTTGCTGCCATGGCAATAAATTTGGTGGCATCCATTACTGAACCGCCACCGACAGCAAGCAATAAGTCTACTTGGTTTGTTTTGGCAATCTCAACAGCTTCGATGAGTGATTCGTACTTGGGATTAGCTTGAATATTCCCAAACTCGATAACCCGTCTATTTTTTAGAGCAGCTTTTACCTTATCGACGGTATCAAACATCTTGGCGTATTCACTATCAAAAGTGACTAATACCGTTGCGTTTTCTGGTACCAATTTATCGAGTTCAGCGAGACGGTCCCTACCAAAGACGATATGGGTGGGATTGTAGAAATCGAAATTTAACATGATAATTCTCTATATATTAAAGTGTTATTGAATCTTCTTTAGAATTTTTCTAAGCGAGTAAGAAAAACTTTCTGGGCTATCTTCTGGCGTGAAATGGTCGGCATCTTGTAGCAAAAGAACATCGGCTTGTGGGTAATGAGTGCGCCATCTTTCAATGATATCCGGTGTTCCGACCGCTTTATCTTTCATTCCAAATATGAGTTGGACAGGTTTATCTGACAGTGTGTGTAACCTCGATTCCATGCGTTCTAGCCAGTCACCTGCATCGACAATTTGTTTCGGGAAGACGGCGGTGCCTGTGCGTGATTCCGGTGTGGGAAATGCGTGAGCGTAGGCATCCGTAATGGCTTTATTGCTAGCAGACTCTTTGTTTATGTACTTCGGCATAAATCCTGCGGCAAAAAAGTTTTGGTCAAAGAGCTTTTTTTGCATTTCGGGTTTTCGCATCATGTTTGAAAACTCAACGAGGTTACCTTCTGAGCGCCATGCCCAAGTATTACTAATAACCACACCATGGATGCTATCAGGATGATTCGTCGCGACATTTAGACCAATAGGCCCTCCCCAGTCCTGGACAACCATTATAAATTTATCCAATTTGAGGTGGTCGAAAATTAAGGACTCTACCCATTCAGAGTGCTCTTGCGGAGTATACCCGTATCCAGGTGGTGTATCGGAAAAGCCAAAACCAGGTAAGTCGAAAGCAATCACTCGCGCGTCTTTCGACATATCTTTGATGATATTTCTGTTTAAGAAAGACCAGTCCGGGTTACCGTGTGTCAACACGATTGGAATGCCTTCGCCTTCGTCAACGTAGTGCATTGAGATGCCATCACGACTATACCAGTGACTCTTAAACGGATATTCGTCCTTATCGACAACAAAAGGCCGGTATTTAGTATTTGTCGTGTCCGCGTTTGCTAATACCGGGTCGGGATTTATGTCATAAATGACGACCTCTGTATTTTCTGCCATAGCGGTACTAGTGACTAACAAAAGAGTTGCGATGGATGAATTAATTTTTTTAAACAAAACTAATACCAATGTTTGCGCTTATATAAAGCTAAAAATTATTGTGGGAAGGTGTACCGGAAGAACGGTTAATCGTTTCTGTCAACCAGAGCTCTTACTTCGGTGACATCGAAGGAAACCGCAGACGCGACACCAGCGGCTGCGACTTCTCCTGCTTTAGCAACTAATGCCCCGCGAACTGCGTCATAAAATGCGCCTTCTTTTTGCACCTCTCTCACGGTTAAGTAAAGTCGGCAACCTGGTGTGTTAAAAGAAACCGGGGATTCTGCAATACACAAGAAAACGGCATAAGGATTTTCCTCAAGGTTTTTCAAGGTGTGGTTGTTTTCTATCGCCATAGTGAGTACACCATCACTGGTCAATTGAGGACTACCAAAATATGCCATGTTGGGTATTCCTTGTTTACTTGCCGTCGCAATCGTACCAATACGGCCTGGCATATTGACCATGTCAATAATCTCTTTGCTTATCTTTGTCATATATTTACCTATTAGTGAAAATGTTATGTGTTTTCTAGCCCGCTAGAGGCATACCAATTAAAGTTCCGTGCAGAGAAAATATCATTGCAACGGTAAGAACCACACCGAGCACGACCACAATGATGTCGTTAACAACGGATGGTTTTAATCCCGGAACCTCTCTGCTTTCCCTTCTATTCATTGAGATAAAGTCAAAAACCGACCACATCAAAAATGAGACAAACAGAATGACATCTGCGAGCATCCCGTTTACCAGCAGGTGACTGATAGCCCAAAGTTTTACGGCCAGAAGCTGAGGATGTTTGGTTGTCGTTGAAATTCGGCCAGGGAAATAAGGAGCAACAAGCAAAATCATCGCTGGAAGCATCATCAAGTAGGTGACGTGTCTCAGCCAGTAAGGGGTGACATACACGAACACTGGCTCCAACCTAAGTTGGGCATACCCTATTCCGATAAGAACTATCCCGGCCACGGAAGTAAATGCATAGAAAGCTTTCCAGCCAAGCAAACTTTTTGCAGCCAGCCTATCCCTTAAGCTCTCAGAAAATATGGAAACCGAGTGGATACCCAGAAACAAAAACAGCCCCAAAAGTAAGTTCACCATAGTAATTTCCTCAATCAAATGATGTTGTTGCATCAACTTTGTTGTTACATGAACGTGAAACCGTTGGTAACCAGTGAAGAGGGAAACTTCACAAACCAGCGAATTTCGGTTTCAATTAAAATTTGTTCAATGTATCATCTATAGAACGTTCGTTATACACACGAGCAAAAACTATGTCAAACACCCTGTGAATAAAAAAGGACCCTACAGCCATGCAACTTCCTGGACCCATTGTCAGCACTGACTGGCTTGAGAAACACATTAACGATGAGTCGCTTCGTATTTACGATGTCAGTATTTTTCTAACTCCCAATGACCCTGAACCGGGCTATACGTTTACCAGTGGTTACGCCAAATGGTCGATAGAACATATTCCTGGCGCGAATTTCCTCGACTTATTATCCGAGTTCAGTGACGCTAAGGCAGCGATGCCTTACACAATGCTTCCTCTAGAATTGTTAGCAGATAAAGCAGGCCAGGCCGGAATCACAAATGATAGTGCCGTTGTTCTATACTCCGCTGATAGTCCAATGTTTGCTGCCCGTATGTGGTGGATGTTACGTTCTATAGGGTTGGATAATGTTGCGATACTAGATGGTGGTTGGAATAAGTGGAAAAAGGAAAATAGGGCAACATCTGACCGAGCCAAAGCCTATCCTCCTTCTCAACTAAACTTAGGCCCTCGCTCCACTATGTGGGTTAATAAGGATGACGTGATTAGGGCAATGGAAGATGACTCTATATGTATTCTTAATGCATTAGAGTCAGAAGTCCATAACGGAGAAGTAAACCGTTATGGAAGGGCTGGGCACATCCCGGGTAGTCAGAATGTTTCTTATGATTCGCTTATTGATAACGAGACGGGCGAGTTTCTGCCTGCCCAGCAGTTACAAGAGCGATTTAGTAAGCTAGATGTTTTAGATAAGCCTCAAGTTCTTATTTACTGTGGAGCGGGTGTTGTAGCTGCGATGAATGCTCTCGCGTTAACGCTTTTAGGGCACTCAGACGTTCGTATTTACGATGGTTCCATGATTGAATGGGCCAGTGACTCGACATTACCGTTGATATGTAGTGTCAATTGCTAACCATTTAAAGTATCAAATAGTGCGTACTACAAACCATACAAATTTTGCATTAAGTCAATCCACTGCCAGTACTCTTAAGTAGCAAGTTTGGCCAAAAGCTTTCGCAGTTGGTATCTGAAAAAGAGGTACCATTCGTCAATTCGGGGGATGAAAATTAACCGAAGGGTAGGTAGTGTCCAGCAAGCCAAAGTCGCTTTATCTTATACCTTGAAGTGAGTTTCATCATTATGCAAATATGGCTCTGGGATAAAAATGTTAATAGATGGAAGAAAATGGGAGTTTTCGAGCACCATGATTAGCTGGTCGACATGAGAATATGTATTGCAAACTCGGTGACACGATCTGCCACTGAATAATTGCGTTAAATTGCAATGGGACATATTTGAGTCAGTAAGAAGTTGACCAATTAGGAAGTTCACAGTTTCGTGTCAGCCTGAAGGGGGGTCAGCTGACACGTCACCGATTTACTCTTTTAGAAGAGCTTTTTATCGCTTCCGTGCGTTTTCTACTTTCCTATTCTACACGTCATGTAGTTGCCTGATGAATAAGTGAGCATCATCACATATTCACACTTTATAATTAGTTTACAGGACTAACAACTAATTAGTAGAAATATGCCTTTTGATGATTAACAAAACATTACTGAGTTAATATTCTACAACACTTTGGGGCATAACTGAGTTAGTAGCAAACACCATTCCCTATTCGCCTAATCAGATTAATAGTCGTTTCAAAATCGGCTGTCGTAGAAACAATAACAACTGGTCGCCGCTTCAAGGTTCCAACTGTCATGTGTGTTGCGTTTGAGAACCCCTTTGGGTCAGTCCTAACCTATTAGTGACTTCTCACGAACATCGACAGTGAAGTCCAGATAGATCGCTTCAAAGCAACTAGTATCTGAATTCTCAATACTAGGGATAAACAGCAATCATATGATCCAACAAGTTTTGGCTTGCAAGGCTCTAGTTTAATCTCTGATGTCATACCCCTCCCCTAAGATAAATGCTGTCTATATCTTAACTTTAGATATAAAACGAATAAGCTCACACCAATAAACCTTACTTATTCTTGAAAGCCCTGTTTGAAAATTCCCCTCTTCCTTCCCTACTTAAAGCGACTCGTTTCCTTACTCTTGATTCCAAAGCCCATTGTTGCCGCGTCATAATTCTTTTTCCTAAAACCAAGAGGTAAATATGAGGATTTCAAGATGTCGTTCTGAACGGAAAAACCCAAATGCCCGTAATTTTGGTTTAGGTAGTCGAAACATCCTTAAAGCAGCAAAAAACGCCCTTCGTGAAAAACAAGGGAGCCAAGTCATTGGCATAGCGACCATCCATATACAACTATCTCGCTTCGGCCATTTTGCAGACTGGCTCAAATCCCATTATACAATCAATGACATGAGAAAGATCCAAAGATCTCATCTCATGGCATATGCAGAACACTTACGCCAAAGAGTTGAGGATCCACTTGATAGGATGGACTCTTACACAACTGCAGCAAACAACTTGTCCGCGATAAATACCGTCTTAACACAAGCTCGTGGTGATCAATCAGTTCGATTCACCGCGAGTCAAGCTAAGTACCCAGAAAGAGATGACATATTACGTGATAGTAAAACAATCACTTATGAAAACCATGTAAAGGCACGCGCCATGGTAGAGCCTCGGCTAGCAGCACAAATGGGATTAATGCGTGAGTTCGGAGCCAGGTTTGAGGGGAGCTGCAAACTCAATGTGAAAGAGGCTTATTCATTAGCAATACGGTATGGTTACATCCGTATTGATTGCGAAAAGAACCATACACCACGAATAGTCACTGTCCGGCATGCTAACCAAATTAAAGCACTAGAGGATGCCTTGCCATTTCAAGGAAACCATCACTCACTGATCCCTGCCGATAAAAGCTATGCTGAGTATTCTTCACATTGTTATCGGCAACTATCCAAAATCGACGGGTATTTAGCTCATAGTGAAAGACGCTATTTTGCTCAAACTTTGTATTCAGAAGCTATCAAAAGCTTAACTCACATAAAGGGAGTTCAGTGCCCAGTTGTTGCAAATGTTCAACATGGCAAAGCACACCACATTTACCTGGCAGAAAAACTAAATGTCTCTCTAAAGGAGGCAAAAGCTATAGATAAGGCAGCAAGGGAAATTGTCACCAAGGAGCTTGGCCACAAGCGAATTTCAATCACCAACTCGTATATTGGGTGACAAAATGCATAAAATTGAATATCAGATTCGTCAACTCAGTGGCGGTTTAATGAAAACCGGTAACCATCCTGCTCGAAAACGTGTCAGAAACCGAATGATTACCATTATGGTAGATATAGCACGGCACGAGCACATAACCGATATTCGGCAACTAGGGCGAGCACATATCCATAGATACTGGAATCGTACAACCCACCTTAGCCCTGCGACATTGCGCGACCATTATTATGTCATTGAAAAAATCTGGCAGAACTTGTTAGGCAGAACTTCATTCCCGCCAAAACCCAAAGCTGAGTCAAAATAAACTAGCCACTAAATATACAGTTTTTCCCCGGCATACCTTCATTGTTTGGAGTAAATGGCATGGTAAAACAGGTTAAATATTCAATTTGGAGGACTCGCAATGATTTCGACATACCTAAAAATTCAGCATTTACTCTATATGATGAATGCTCCAGCGGACTGCTCACCTGAAGAGATGATGCTCAATGAGGACATCATCGCAGATGTCTTAATTCGGGCTAACAGCATGGGCATACCTATCGACAACGATACAGTTCTGATAATCATGAACTATATGGGCATGGATAATTTCAATCAAATGGCCTACGAGAATGGTATTTTGCTTCGTGACTTCAATGTCAGCATGTCTTTTGACTAAGTTTTGACCAGAATTAGAGGCCTTTTGAACGGCCTCTAATCTTTTCAGGTATTCTGTGATGTCTTCTTCCGTAAGCACTGCGTACCACGATCACTCCGATACAGACATGAAAGCCTGAGCCCCTCTCCCGCAACTTAAAATTTCAAAACATAAGCTATTGTTAATTAACAATAAAACATAAAAAATGAATTTTTTTTATTTTTTTCTTAACGGACGGCCTTGGGTTTCCGTGATTAATAGATAGTAAGAGGTGATGACCTCCCAGCATTGGGGATTCAACTTGGTAGAGTGTTGATGTGGTTAAGGGAGCAATACAATCGTTATGATTAAAAAATGAAGCCAAATCAAAATGGATTCAAGCCATTGAAAATATTGATTAAATTTTCAGGATAAATATCACAGGAGCAAAAAATGAATGTGTTAGGCACAGAAGCAGTAAAGCCTTTGTTTATTACTCGTGCAGATCTTGGCAAGCTATTAGGCATGAAGCCCACAACTCTTGATGCCTTTATTGCCAGAACCACAAGTTTTCCAGAGAAGAAAGCAAGGGGAAGATACTCAAGAAAAGAGTTTGAAGAGTGGTGTAAAAATGAAGGGCTCGTCTGAGCCCTTATAAGGTGTGATTACATTCAGGAAACAACACGTAAATATCCATGCTCTTGTATTTGCTGTAGAAAACTTTCTATTTGCATATGAATATAGTCACACCACTTTTCGTAACAATCTCGTTGTTTATCAAGATAGAAATAATCTATATAGTGCTCTTGAACACCTTTGTGAACCTTATGACCTATCATTGTTTCACTAACCTTTTCAGGAAACTCTAGCGCTTCCCATGCGTTCCTTGCCGTTCTACGCATATCGTGATTACGAGTTTCTGTGTAGCCCATTTCAGTCATCATTTGAGCTAACACTAATGATGGACGATAAGGTGTTTTTGGGTTCAGAGGCTTATCTTTAACGATATAATACCGAGGAAACATATACTTAAACTCTGGTTCTATATCTATTTGTTGTTTGAGTATTTCTTCAGCCATTACAGGAATTGGGCGTACAATTTTTTCTCCTGTTTTCCTCCCCATTTTATGGTTTTCAGCAGGCACCGTCCAAATCATCTCTTCAAAATCAAAATGAGATTTTTCAGATAGCCTCAATTCCCCAACCCGAGAACCAAAAATCATTGTAAGTTTGAGCAAGTTTTTCATTGTTTCATGATACGGAAGAGTATCAATACATACCCACAAGGCACCAATTTCAACATCTGTTAGCTTACGTTTCACTGGTTTGCTCATCTCACCAACATCACTGCCTTTGAGGTGATTAAGATGGTTCTGCTTTAAAAAACCATGCCTAACACCATAATTGAGTATGCTCTTAAATCGATAAAGCAATCTTGTTGCATGTTTTGCTCCCGCTTTCTCTTTTTCAAGTTTGAACAAATGAACATAATCCGCTAGTTCAATATCATCAGCAGGATAATCTCCAATATGAGGAATGATTGAGCGACGAAGGAGACTTTCAATTGCAGGCCACTGTTTGTTGGACTCCATTAAGTAGTTTTCTATGTAGTATTCAATCAGAGCAGAGATCGTTTTAGGGGAGTTAACACCAAGTTTGATATGATTGCCTCTTGGATCAATCCCTTTAGCCACAAGTGCTTTGTGTTCGTCTCGTTTTTCTCGTGCCTCTTTTATTTTCATTGCAGGATACTCCCCCAACTTTACCCTAACGGGCAAACCATTGAAGTTATACCTAAGCACCCATGTGACCTTCCCTTTGGGGCTGATGCGCAATGATAGCCCTTCACCATAAGCAATTTGCGGTGCTCCACTGTAAGGCTTCCCAACTATATTTCTTAACAGTGCATCCGTTATCTTCATCAAACACTCCCTAACCAACAGTAATTTTGGTACACATTTGGTACACTTTACTACTTAATACTGCTTTAGATAGGTTATTACATCTTGGTATTTATTGCCACTTCACAAATAGCAAAATCACCATAACGCACTATTTTTGAAAGAAAAAGATAACTAAATACGTTACTAAATAGTACTTATTGATAGTTCTGCCGAAAATCCGCCATATTCTGCGATTTGAATGGGGCGACTTTAATATTCTTTCTGGCTAACACCCTACACAGACCTGCAGCCAAAACGCTTTTGCCAGCGTCGGAAGTTGTTCCTTGAACCATCAAGGCTTTCGTTGTTGATTGCATTTGTTCTCGCTTAATACTGCTGTTCGGTCGGCCACTGAATTTGAGGCCAGTGCATACCACTATCATCTGTCGCTACCGTGACACGGTAACGCGCTGCATAAGGTAAGTCGATACGATGGAGATAACTGGTTGATTCAGGCATCTCCAACAGAATTCTCATCAGTTGTTTCATGACTCCGGCATGAGTCACCAATAAGATGTTTTGCCCTAAAAAGTTATCTAGGAGATGTTTCCATGCCTGCTCAATACGCAAATCAAAATCTTTAAGCGCCTCACCACCGTGAGGAGTCGATAACCAAGGGTTTTGCCAATACTGCTCTAATGATGCACCATGTTGCTGCCATAGGCTATCATGACTCTGTCCATCCCATTCACCAAAATCCATTTCTTTCCAATGCGCAAAGTGATGGCAAGGCAATGCAAACTTCTGCGCAAACATATATGCGAAATCACTGCACCGTAGCAATGGAGAGGTGATGATCTGCTCAATATCATTCAACCCTTTTACGGCAGTGTGCATTTGTACAAGGCCGGATTCAGTAATGGGAAAATCAGTATGTCCGCGCAAGCAGCCATGACCTTCAGGTAAACCATGCCTCAAAATATCAATTCGGGTTTTCACGCACTGTGTCATTTACGCCCCCTTTAAGTGTTGCGGTATCCCTGCTGTTACAAATGTTACCCTCTCAACCTGTTTTGCTAGCGCTTGGTGTAACCAACCGCTCTCATCAACAAAACGCCTCGACATCTTACCCATGGGCACAATACCCTGCCCAACTTCGTTGCTTACAAGAATGATATCCCCAGGTGCCTGTTCCAACGCCGCGAGAAAATCAACTTTTTGCTGTTGCCAATCAATGGCGTAGTCTTGGTTGAATAGGCAATTAGTTAGCCATAGCGTGAGGCAATCCACCAGCAAACAATTTTCTTTGGTAGAGTAATCGGCAATTACCTTAGCAAGAGCGATGGGCTCTTCGACTACATGCCAGTTGTTTGGGCGGTCTTGTCGATGCCGCTCTATCCTCTCAGCCATTTCATCGTCACCAGCCGTTGCTGTCGCAATGTAGACAACCTCTTTACCACCCGCTAGGGCTAACGACTCAGCATAACTACTTTTACCTGAACGCGCCCCGCCCAAAACCAGTTCAGTTGTCATTGGTTCACCTTTGATTGTACCAGCAAAAGATTCATGGCGATTATTCCTTCTGTTTCCATAGTCAAATTACCGCCAAATACCGTCCATTCCCTTTATTATCGCAATGAAAGTACTGCTTTTTTTCGATAAAATTAGATTCATTATTATATCGCTCAACACCGTATACAATACTATGTTTCATGTTAATGACCTATGGCCAGACGGCCTTGTTTGGC
Source organism: Photobacterium rosenbergii (assembly GCF_003026455.1). Taxonomy (GTDB): domain Bacteria; phylum Pseudomonadota; class Gammaproteobacteria; order Enterobacterales; family Vibrionaceae; genus Photobacterium; species Photobacterium rosenbergii. The sequence goes on along the minus strand of NZ_PYMB01000001.1, from coordinate 360,641 downwards.
TACTTCTTGCCAGTACATTACTGTCACTGTTTTTCATACCAAGAATTTGGCCAGTTTTACTTGGTACTACCGGATTGGTTGCCTTATTTCTGGATCGTATCTCGCCTACTGCCCTAGTTTTCACCTTGCTTGGGCTAGTTATTGCCAAAATTAGCCAAGGCCAAAAAGGGCTGTACAAAATACTCTGCCATATATTGGTGGTCATCTGGGGCTTTTGCCTCGCCCTGCACCTGATTCCAGGTTTCGACAACTTATTGGTACTTGAGAAAACCCTTACCGGTTCAGATAGCATTCCATTCACCATGTATTTGAATTTGGATAAACCCCTTATTGCTTTTGGGCTACTACTACTTGCACCGACAATGCTGTGGCAAAAGACCGATACAAATCGCCATCAACTAACCATCATCTGTGGGTTATTTCTCACCTTACCGTTCATTGCCTGGGGAGTTGGCATTGTTCAGCCTGAGTTCTCTTTACCAAACTGGATGTGGGTATTTGTCATCAACAACCTTGTTTTCACATGCGTCGCCGAAGAGTTTTTATTTCGCGGTTATATCCAACGGGGTTTATGCCAACGCTTTTCGCCAGCCGTAGGCATTGCAGTTGCCAGCGTCCTTTTTGGCATGGCACATTTCGCGGGAGGCGCATTGTTCATTTTGGTCGCTACACTTGCTGGCCTACTATACGGCCTCACGTATTTCTGGACCGGAAAACTGGCTTTTGCCGTTTTAATCCATTTTGCCTTCAACTTGGTTCATCTTGTGTTCTTCACCTACCCAATGACTCATTAAATCAAAAAATGCTTATATGAACCATTTCTGAATAGCTGCCTCATCATTAATTCAGAACCGGTGTTGTTTAATAGAACCATCAACACAAGGAGACCGAATTATGATTAAGAAAACTGTTATTGCCATCGCGACTGCTGCAATCATTCTACCAACAGCTGCACTTGCAGGAGACCACGACAAAAATGAAAGTGCATTGAATTACTCAGGCCCGGTAGAAACGGTAACTGTTGCTGAACTCCTACAAGACACCAGCATGTTCACCGAGAAAGAGGCTATTGTAGAAGGCCAACTTATAAAGCAAATCAATGCTGATACGTTTATCTTTAGTGACGGAACTAAAGAGATACAAGTCGAAATTGATGACGATATTACAATGCCAGCAGCAATCAATGCATCTACAAGACTACGCCTGTATGGTGAGTATGAAGGTGGTAATACCCCCGAGATAGAAGTTGACCGAGTGCAACTGCTTTAATATCTAGCACGGCCCTATTGCGCTTCATAATTATTCGGCATAACCACAATGTTATGCCGATTTTCTGCTATTTGTCGTACAAGACTTCAGCATTCTAACGAGCAATATGAGATCTTAATCACAATAACGAACCTTCAATATTTATCATAAACTTCACTATCAATAAGTTAAATTCACCCTGAGCTTCAAGTTTACAAAGCGTCACACATCGGAGCTAAGTCTTAGGGGGTGCCGTGTTATACTGCCCGCAGAAAACCCAAATGAGTCGATACATGTCAGATACTTTGTTGTTTCATAAAACTTACCTTCACCCAACCAGCAAGGATTGGGTTGTATTTGTTCATGGCGCAGGTGGCAGCTCTTCCATCTGGTTCAAGCAAATTAAGGCCTATAAGCAACACTTCAACCTGCTTCTGCTTGATCTGCGAGGACACGGGCGCTCTAACAACATGTTTCAGGACATGATTAAAAACCCTTACACGTTCAAATCTGTCACCACAGATATCGTGCAGGTGTTAAATCACCTTAAAATCCACTCAGCCCATTTTGTGGGTATTTCCCTTGGAACCATTATCATCCGTAACCTTGCAGAGCTCGCACCAGAAAGAGTAAAAACTATGGTGCTTGGGGGTGCAGTAACCCGTTTGAATACCCGCTCTCAAGTACTGGTAACGGCAGGCAATATGTGTAAGCACTTCATTCCTTACATGTGGCTTTATAAGCTATTTGCCTATATCGTTATGCCGCAAAAGACCCAGAAAGAGTCTCGGCTGATGTTTGTCAACGATGCGAAGAAGTTGTGTCAGAATGAGTTTAAACGCTGGTTCAAGCTTGCTGCAGATGTGAACCCGGTAATGAAGTACTTCAAGGAGCAGGAACTGCCAATCCCGACCCTTTACTTAATGGGTGGTAATGATTACATGTTCATCAAACCGGTTAAAGAAATGGTCAACAAACATGAGCATAGTTACCTTACTGAATTCGAAGACTGCGGCCATGTATGTAATGTCGAACGTCCTGATGAGTTCAACCACCACTCTATAGAGTTTATTCAACGCCATACACTCGCCGCTTAACGTTAAATTACCTTACGGTAGTCAAACATATAAAAAATGGCCAGTCATCGACTGGCCATTTTTAGTTGGATAGCATATATCAGGCAGAAACCGATACCAAGGCTTTGGCCAAGTAGCCAAGGTGCTGCTCTTGCAAGCCAGCAATATTGATACGTCCATCCCCTACTGCGTAAATCGCGTAGTCATCACGCAGGCGAGCGATCTGTTCAGGCGATAGCCCGGTCACAGAGAACATGCCTTTATGCTGCTGGATAAAATCAAAATGGTTGGAACCCAACGCCTGAACTTCGCCCACTAAGCCAGCTCGCAGCGAGAGAAGGCGCTGCTGCATTTCATTAAGCTCTTGCTTCCAAGTTTGGGTCAGTGACTTATCGTTCAAAATTGTCGATACGAGTGCTGCACCATGATCTGGCGGCATTGTATAAGTAGAGCGGGCAAGATTCAGAATACGTCCCTTCGCCTTCTGTGCTTCTTGCAGGGTATCCCCAATCAAAATAGCAGCCCCAGTTCGTTCACGGTATAAGCCGAAATTCTTTGAGCAAGACGTCGCGATAACCATCTCTCCGATGTTATCCGCCATATGCTGCAAGCCGGCAGCGTCTTGCTCTAAACCGTCACCAAAGCCTTGATAAGCGATATCAACAAACGGCATAAAACCGTTCTTGTTCGCTAATTCAGTAATTGCTTGCCAGTCAGCAAAAGAAATATCTGCCCCAGTTGGGTTGTGACAGCAGCCATGTAGCAATACCACATCTTTGGGGCCAGCTTTTGCCAACTCCGCCAACATAGCTTCACTATTCACTTGCTTAGTCGCTGTATCAAAGTACGGGTAATAGCGAACTTTTAAACCCGCCGCTTCCATCACTGGCTTGTGGTTGACATAACTTGGGTTGGAAATCCAAACCGTCGTCTCAGGCTCGGCAAGATGGATAAGATCAGCCAACATCCTCAAGGCTCCACTAGCGCCTGGCGTTTGCACTGCTGCTGCGCGCGGTTTAGCCGATGTGCCCGTCAACAACAGATCCATCATGGACTGGTTGAATTGCTCGTTTCCCGCAAGGCCAACGTAAGCCTTAGTCTTTTGACTAGCTTGTACTTGCTGCTGCGCTAATTGTACCGCCTGCATAATCGGGGTTTCACCCTGGCTGTTGCGGTAAACGCCAATTCCTAGATCTACTTTTTCTTCTCGGGGATCTTCACGATAAGCAATGGAAAGTGAAAGAATAGGATCAAGTTGCGCTTCGGCAAGTTGCTTAAACATGATTAAAATTCCGTTTAGTTGTCGTTCATACCTTCAAGCTACCACTTCATTTGAGTTCCGTCATCATGAATTTGCAACAATTTCATTTTCTTTAAAATTCAATAATGTGAAGCTTGGCAGTACGTATTATTGATCTAGGTTAAACCTTGTTAGGGTTCTATTGCAGACTGCGTGCAAACGCCTAAATTTAAGGTAGGAAAACCTCGTTTTGTATACTTAATCATGCTTGATATAGATGCTGCATGAAAATGCAAATTTTGGTACATGATGGAGGCCAAGATGAAAAATAGAGTCGATGTACGCACCCTACTCAATGTGTATGAGAAAATTAAAAGTCAGGGTCACACCATTGAATTTGGTACCCAGCTAGAAGATATCAAATGTACAGAATCACCTGATGGTTACTCAGTCAGCCTAGCAGATGATAAAGTCACCTTGGATATCAACTTTCATAACACCTACCACTTCCATACCATGAATGAAGATCCAGAGTCAGTCATCAACCAAACTACGACTGAGTTCCACAACAATAACGAAGTGCAGATTCAGGAGTTTATCCATAAATTGGAAGAGATTGATAAGAATTACTAATCCATTTCAACCTTTCTTCATAACGCGCAATTTCCATCCTACTGAAATTGCGCAGCTTTTTTATGCTACCAACTCTAGTTCTGACAAAGCTCTGACAATCCCATGACAGATGACTAACATCCGCTTCCTATTATAGTTGTGTTGATTCCAACAATGTTCATTAAATGAACAGCATTATTCAGAGTTCATTCATGTAAGCAGCGGTATGCTTTACGGGAATTTATGGTTTCAACAGCGTCTAATTGGCAAGCTATCTTGATGGGAATGATGTCATGCAACTACAACAGTTAAAGAACAATCAAGTAGATACAGTGCTTCTTGCTTTGGATGAGTGCTACCGTCGACTAGAAAAAGCAGAGATCTCAGCAAAAGAACTGACACAAGCAGGTTTTACCTTGATGTTTAAATCGGCTTACGAATCTCTAGCGCGTCAGAAACACTAATTTGTCTACAGAATGAATTAAAAAAGCTCAAGTTTTTCAACTTGAGCTTTAGTACGTCTATCGAACCACTGGTTTAGAAGTCCCAATCACGGTTCTGCAGCACTATTCGATAACCATCGAGATCTTCAAACGTCTTACCGACCTGTTCCCAGTATGGGTTACTTGACTCTACGACCGAGAACCCAGCATCTATCATCTTTCTACAAGCCCTTTCCCAAGCTTGGCTGCAATCTACATAGAAGACCAACAGATGTTCTTGACTAGGTGCACCTCCAACCTCAGAACCGATTTTGTGCACAAACTCGATATGATATGGGTGATGCTTATGTCCCAAAACGACACCATCAAAACCATCATAATCCTCAAATTGTTTAAGTAAATCAAAACCAAGTGCCTCTCGGTACATGGCTGAAATTTGGGATACATTATCTGTAGGCCTGACCACTCTTAATGTCGAATCTTGCGGTATCATATTGAAATTAAACTCCATTTATTTTGTTACCTGAGTAGTGTATTCCTCAGACAAATCTTATTCAACATAGTTAATAGCAACTTCGTACATTCCTTGATACCTGTCACAGAGTAAAGCTACCTCTTTTGCACAATTAATGCTCTACGCTTCATTTCTAGTGTGAAGTTATCAAATATATACAAAATAATTTGATAAACATCTCAACGTCAATGATTCAGGTTTTAACTTGGTATTACTGATTGGCTTTTCTTAATCAGTATTTTCATGCCGTTTAGGTAATAAAAAAGTGGCACCAAGGCCACTTTTTAGGTTGATGTTATCTGTCGACTTGTTAATGAGATAAGTCACCTGATTCAAGCAATGATAAAGCATCCGCAGAATACTTTTTAAAGCTGATGTCAGATTTCTTTGGCGGATAGATATACTTAGTGACCTTCACAATATACTTAGCAATCACCTCACCCGTTGCCTTTTTCTCATCATACCAAAAGGTATCAATATCCTGCTTTTTCCCTATATCCCACTTCATATCAGTACGGACAAACTGATGTTCTGCAGGGATTTCTAATAAATCACGGTACATAATCAGACTCCATTTTTTATTTCACTGAAGCCATAATTCCATAGTTTATCAAAAGGCTTTTCTGCACATGTCACAGTTTAAAAAACAACCAAATATCTAAGTCACAATCTGCGATCTACGCAAATAATCTCAGTAAAAACCCAAGTAGTTGGTTGCTTAGCATTCAAATTAACTCGCTTTACAGTGCACAAGTTGGCGCTTATTCGATTCGGCTCGCAATTCACATCGTGATTTGTCCCATAGGAATCCGGCAGGGATCTTCCCTTTTTCAATAACAAAGAACGCATCTTCTTTGGGCTTAGTGAGCAATGCCGATAATGGCGCTTGATTCAACTTTGCTTTCCCTTCTGAATAAAACTGCGCAGAAAAAGGCCTCTTTTGGATATAGATCAATTCGCTGTTTTCCTTCTCGACTTGCTTTTCCCACTTAGATAACAAGACCTTTTCCGACTCTTTGCCTGTTAGGTTATTACCCAGTAAAAAAGCAGTGATCACTAATAAAACAGGCGTAATCAATCCAACCTTGAAGACTTTATCTGATATTTTTTGCTGGCTTTGGTAGCCCGCCACTAATAAACCCAATGCAGGAAGCCCTGGCATGACATAACTCGGTAGAATATTACCTGCCATGGTGAATAACAGCATAGGTGAGAGCATCCAGCACCATAAATATCCCATATAGCCATTGCTAGTTTGAACACCTTCCTCACCGGCACGGAAGAAACGAGAGACTTGGTACATTAAAACTGGAGCCCATGGCAATGCAGCCAAGAACCAAAACAGCCAAATTGTTCCTCTCACTTCATCATGGGCAGAGCCATAAAGATCTCCTTGCCAACCACTCACGACAAAGCGTTTGATGTGTTCACCGATAATAAAGTAGTTTAAGAACCCTGGCGTTTTCCATTCAGCCAGCAAATACCAAGGCAGAGAAATAATAAGGAATACGGCAATCCCACCTTTCCATGGTAAAACCGTCGGAATACGACGCCACCTTTGGTCTTGCATTAGCCAGATGACAAGGCTGATTCCTACTAACACCATGGTTAAAGGGCCTTTGGCAAGCATACCTATCGCCAAACCAACGAAGAACAAATATCCCCATAGTCGACTGCCAGACTCCCAAGCCATCCAAAAGCTGACCATGCTCAAGGTCACGGCAAACGTCAATGCAGTGTCTGTCATGACAGCACCAGAAATAACAATGAAAGCCGTTGTGGTAGACAAAATCGCGATGGCTAACCAAGCTTCTTTGTTATCTCTTACTTTTGCAGCAAAGAACCAAGTCATGACCAATATGGCAATACCTACGATAAGATGAGGCACTCGAGCCGCAAACTCATTCACGCCGAGCAACTCGAAACCACCCGCACTGAGCCAAGTAAATAGTGGCGGCTTGCCCCAGAACGGAACATTGTAGTCAAACATCGGGGTGATCCAATCGCCAGTATCAAACATAATTCTGGCCATCTCACCATAACGTGCTTCGGTCGTATCCATTAACGGATAAAACCCTAAGGTGGCTAACCTGACAATGACAGTTCCGAATGTCAGCAAGATTGCGAATTGAGTTAAGGATAAGTTTGATAATTGTCGCTTGATCATGCCTGTACTTCCCCGGCAGCAATTGTTGGTGTTGTGTAGTTCTCTTCCATTACCACAAATAAAGGTCTTTGCTTGGCTTCAATGAATAACCGGCCTACATACTCCCCCATCAACCCTATTGACAAGAGTTGGACACCACCGACTAGCAGAACAACTATCATCATAGATGGATACCCTGCGACAGGGTCTCCCCAAATTAAGGTTTTAGTAAGAACAACGACAGCCAATAGCAAGGCCGAAAACGAGGTAACAAGCCCTGCCCCAGTCGCAATACGCAGTGGGCGGGTGCTAAATGAAGTAATTCCTTCAAAAGCAAGGTGTATCAGCTTCCGGTAATTCCATTTTGTTTCCCCCGCAAGGCGTGGATCACGATCAAACTGCAGCGTTACCCTTTTAAATCCCGGCCAGGCAAATAACCCCTTCATAAAACGTGTACGTTCAGGCAACTTGTTAATTTCATCAATGACACGCCGATTGATCAGCCTAAAGTCGCCAACGTTTTCTGGGATAGGCATATCGCTGAGGCGGTTCATAACTTGATAAAAAGCGGCGGCTGTAAAGCGCTTAAACCATCCTTCACCCAGGCGTCGGCGGCGCTGCATATCCACCACATCAAACCCTTCTTGCCACTCGGCAACCATATCAGGGATCAGCTCTGGGGGATCTTGTAAATCAGCATCAATCAGCACTGCAGCTTCTGCCGTAACAGCCTTAAGACCCGCACTCATAGCCGCTTCTTTACCAAAGTTTCGGCTAAGGCGAATGGTTTTAATACTATGGTGCTCACTACCAAGTTGGCTTGCTATGTTCCAACTCTCATCTGAGCTACCGTCATCGATATAAATGATTTCGCAGTGCTTACCCATTTTATCAAGGACATTGCACACCCTTTTATGACAAGCGGCTAAAACCTCTTGTTCGTTATACATCGGGATGATGACTGATATATAAGGGGTTTCCTGTCTGAAATGTGACTGCCGCTCTCTGTGTTGCGACAGGACAGTGATAGAAGACATAGCTAACCTCAAGTGGCATAACATAAGTAATGCGCTATAGGTTATTGAAAGGCGTGTGAGAAAAAGGTCATTGACACTTTTTTCACTCCTGACTATGTCATGATAAAGTAACGTGAATTGTTGCTCTTATCCTTCTCGATCCTCGAGATTGTCATTTCGGTTTAGGTACTTACATGAAGTTATTATTGGTTGAAGATCACCAAGATATTGCAGGTGTTATCTTCGATTTTTTTGAAATCAAAGGGTACACACTCGACTATGCCAACAATGGCCAGCACGGTTTAGAACTTGGTAGCAGCGAACATTACGACCTTATTATCCTCGATGTAATGCTACCTAAAATGGATGGTTTTGAAGTTTGCCAAGCATTACGTGATCGCGGTATCGATACACCTATCCTTATGTTAACAGCCAGGGACACCCGTGAAGACACACTAGAAGGTTTCTCCCACGGGGCAGACGACTATTTAGTCAAACCGTTTGATCTAGAGATTTTAGAAGCCCGGATAAAAGCGCTTACTCGTCGTCGAATGGGCGAAACGGCTTTAAACACATTAAGCTTTGGCGAAATGACACTGGACTTAAGTACCCATACTGTCGAACGTGGGATTTGTAGCTTCTCCCTAAACCCGACCCTATTTACCATCCTAAAGCTATTGATGATGAAAGCGCCCAAGGTGGTCAGCAAACAAGAAATGATTGCTGCTTTGTGGGGGGATAATGAACCAGAAGGTAATGTACTAAGAAGCCATATTTACCAATTGCGCCACCAGATCGATAAGCCTTTTAAACATGCTTATATTAAGAATGTGCCCAAAGTCGGCTACCAATTAGTGGATGAGGACGAGTTGTGAGGCAACATCTAAACAAAGTAAAAAGTGCTAAGCAGCTAACCGTCACTTATTTTTCTATCATCGCTTTTGCCATCATTTCATTACATTTTTCACTGCTAGACGCCACACTTGAAGACTTTGAACAAATCAATGCCAACAACCGACTTATGCATGCAAAAGCTGTTGCTCAAGAAGTATTGCAAGATCAGAATGATATAGATAAGTTCGCTATTCCACCATTTACAGATGCTTATCTAGACCCTAGCTTACTTCCCCCTCAAGCGGTCTTTCCACCGGATGCGCCTTGGGATAAAGCATTTGAAATAGTAAGCACTGATTCTGAAGGCACTGAATATTTCGGGATGAAAACCCGCATTAGTGTCAACAATACAGAAAAGGTTCTCTACTTATTATTTTCAGATTACATTTATGAAATCAGTGAAGAACAAGTATTTCTAAACCAGCTAAAGCAATTAGGCATTTCAATCTTACTGCTTATCGTAAGCTTCTTGGTTGTTCTCAAGGTTTCAGCTAGATTAACTAACCCTTTGACCCAACTCGCGAATGATATCGACTCACGTCGAGCCAATGACCTGTCCCCTATCTCAGCGCCCTCAGGGATCACTTCTCGTGAGGTGCTGCAGTTGGTTGATAGCTTTAACCTTTACGTTACCCATATACAAGAGCTCCTCGATCGCGAACGCTCATTTAACCGCTATGCCAGTCACGAGCTTCGCACCCCCCTTATGGTGATGAAGGGAGCTATCTCGCTACTTGGCCAATCAAACGACCCTAAATTTATCGCCAAGCAACAAAAACGCCTACAACAAGCGAGCACCGAGATGAACGATTTCGTGACCACCTTGTTGTCCCTCACGCGTGAAGAGGATCTTGATAAGGTTTCTATCAGGCAGGTTGAACGTGAAGAACTTAATGAAATTGCTGGTGCACACACCTCATTACTGACCGGAAAAGCCGTTAGCTGGCATGTTGAAGCTCCGCAGCCCATCACAGTAAAAATGCCTGAAAATGCCTTTAAGATTTTACTGGGCAACCTGATTAAAAATGCTTTTGCCTATACTGAGCAAGGGCATGTCATCATTCGGGTAAGCCCAACAACGATCACGGTTGAAGACACTGGCATCGGCCTAGAAAGCAGTACGAATAGTAGCAAGGGCTATGGCTTGGGGCTGTTAATTGCAGCGGATATCTGCCGCAAATACAATTGGCAACTTCGCCACCAAACCAATGAATACCAGGGCTGCACAGCGATTATCGAATTGCAGCCAAACGAAATACCCAACGGTCAGACAGCAAAAAGTTAACTCCCATCCCTAACAATATACCCGGCACCATGGCCAAATACGGCCACCAAGTTGATACATCAACAGATAGTATTAATGAGGTGGCCGGCCCTATGTCACTGTTCATCAAAATCCAATAACACCCCCAATTTGGCAAAAAGCCTATACTGGACGCGCTCAAAAACTGTATCCATTGCTTAAGCGGCCTCTCTTGCTGACTTGATGAAAATGTAAACTGTCTGTTCAGCCACCAGTTTGAACTCGCAGCCACCCAAAAAGCAGCTCCCCTAGCAACTTCCGCCATGACAAACTGGGACAAGATGTAAGTAACTACTATATCAACAAAAAAACCACCAGCACCGACAATGGCAAACTTCAAAAATCGTCTATTTTTCGATTGATTCACAACAACTTACCCAAGCTAACTATATTGGCAGTCAATTTAGCAATGTCATGGTCAAAAAAATGTCCATTTTCAGTCTCAGCAACAGGAAAACACTTTTTTTTCACTCATTGTAGGTATAATAGCGCCAGTTTAAATCTCATCGGTAACTGACGGAAAAGTATGAGCAAAGTGTTTACCTTCCTAAAAGGGATGGCGATGGGGGCAGCTGACGTTGTCCCTGGTGTCTCTGGCGGAACAATTGCCTTTATTACAGGTATTTATGACACGCTTCTAGAAAGCATTCGACGCGTTAACCCTAGCCTGATCGGCATCTGGCGGAAAGATGGGTTTAAAGCGGCCTTCAACCATGTTAATGGTACCTTCTTAATTTTATTACTGTCAGGGATCCTGACCAGCATCTTCACCCTTGCGCGCTTCATTACATGGATGCTTAACACCCATCCTATCCCGCTATGGTCTTTCTTCTTTGGTTTGATCATTATTTCAGTGATCCATATGTTCAAACAGATCACTCACTGGGGGCCATCGCGTATCATTGCAGTAATAGCCGGCGCCATTTTCGCTTACGGTATTACTGTGCTTCACCCGCTTACGCTTGAGCCGACATACTTCAATATCTTGCTTGCAGGCTCTATTGCTATCTGTGCAATGATTTTGCCGGGTATTTCAGGTAGCTTCATTCTACTTCTGCTAGGTATGTACGCACCCATTCTAGGTGCGGCAAAGTCATTGGATATCATTACACTAGGCTTATTCGCTTGTGGCTGTGTGATTGGCCTCCTAACCTTCTCCCATGTCCTATCTTGGGTGCTACGAAACTACCGCGACATCGCCCTGACCTTTTTGACAGGTTTGATGATTGGTACATTGAGCAAGATTTGGCCTTGGAAGGAAACATTGACTTGGAGAACAAACTCTAGCGGTGAGCAAGTGCCTTTAATTGAGCAAAACTTGTCTCCATTCAGCTTCGAACACGTAACAGGTCAACCTGCTTTACTTGGCTATGCTGTTGTGGCGATGGTGTTGGGTATCGGTTTGGTATGGGGACTTGAAAAAGTCGCAGACAAATAGCGTTACCTGTTTTCAATAGAATCCAAAGCACCTTTAGTCTGTTTGACTAAAGGTGCTTTTTCATTTGCGTAGCTTTACGTTGATAAACACTCATTTTCATCCAGATTGTTAGCATAGCTTGTACCAACTATTTGCAAGAAAAGCCTAAATGAGTGTCATAATGAACAAAACATACTGCCTTTACTTAGCCATAATCCTGTCGTCAGCATCTACTTTTGCCAACAATGTGTTGGATTTTCACCTGACAACAGTTGGTGAAAAATCATCGGCCCCTAGTTACTTGCTCACACAAGCTGAAATAGAAGAGCATGGACCTTTGGAAATGCAGCTAACAAGCTCTGGTGACAAGAACAGCCCTGTGACCCATGTAATCCAGAGCCTGCCAAGCAGTAGTTCTGAGTCAATTTTTGATATCCACTACCACTCTACTAATTAATAACAAAAAGCCGCCAACTTACAGTGGCGGCTTTCAGTTAGTAAAGGACATTCACTACAAGCGCATTTCCGTAATTATACGAATGTGCTTAGTAGTATTGGAACATCTTCTGAACGTCTTGGTAGTCCTGAGTCTGTGTAAGAGACAACATCAGTAGAATACGAGCCTTCTGAGGGTTCAAAGAACCTGCAGCAACGAAGCCGTATTTATCATCATCAACTTCTGCATCTAATGTTGTTGAGCCAGAGGCAGTACGGGAACTACGCACGACCATTGTGCCCTCTTTACTCGCCTTAGCTAACTCATCAAAAATGGTATGGTACATATTACCGTTACCCACACCCGCACTGACGATACCGTCGTAGTTTGCTTCCATCATTGCAGTCACTGGCAAAGCAGTTGCGTTGGCATAGTTATATACGATGCCGACTTTTGGCAAGCTATCAACTTTAGAAATATCAAATACAGTGTCAGTGGTGTGCTTACGCTCAGGGCTACGCTGGTATTTCACATCACCATTATGGATATAACCCAGCGCACCAGTATTAGGTGACTGGAATGTATTCACTGCAGTTGTGTTTGTCTTAGTGACATCTCGCGCGTCGTAAACGGTGTCATTCATTGCGACTAATACACCACGACCAGTCGACTCTGTATCTGTGGCTGTAACGATAGCGTTGTACAAGTTTACGGGACCATCAGCACTCATTGCTGTCGACGGACGCATAGCACCAACAAGTACTACAGGCTTGTCACTCTTAACTGTTAGGTCAAGGAAGTATGCTGTTTCTTCCATGGTATCCGTACCATGAGTAATCACTACACCGTCAACGTCATCTTTAGCAAGTAGTTCGTTTACACGTTTTGCAAGTTTCAGCCACACTTCATCATTCATGTCCTGTGAACCAATGCTAACGACTTGCTCGCCAGAAATATCCGCCAGTTTTGTCATTTCAGGAACGGCTTCAATCAGCGCATCTACCCCAACTTTACCCGCGGTGTAGTTTGACTCAGTGCTCGATTGCCCAGCGCCTGCAATAGTGCCACCCGTTGCTAGAATTTTGATGTTTGGAAGATCACCCGCAAAGCTCATAGAGCTAAGACACATACCAGCTAAGAACATACCTACGGATACAGCATTCTTCTTCATTGTTATTACCTTATAGTGATTTATTTCAACATAAACTCAATGAATAAAATACTATTCCAAACAGATAATACTTTTGTGGTATACATCACCTTTTATAATATTAAAAAAGTGATCCTAATTACACATTCGGTGACTAAGCTCAAGAGATTAACTGATTTTCTATACCTTACAAACAGTTGCTAACACCCCATCACAAGATTAACAACCCACTTCCAGTGTGGACTTCACCAACTCGCACTCTCCTCACAAAAATCAACATCTGTTTGTTTTCCTTAACCAAGTCAGTGATAAGATTCACAAATACGTACAATACAAAGAGATGATACAGCCAGTGGTACGTAGCAAACGTTATAGAAATGTTTTCCTTGCTCTTTCTGCTTTTACCGGGAGCTACTTTTTCTTTGATGATGGGCTTCCTCAACTCAGGGCAGTGGTCGGTGATCAGGCAGCACTCGCCAAAGATAACTCTTCCCACACATACTGCCTTTTGAGTAATGAAAAATGTGCCATTGATGGAGCAAACATCAAGTTAGATAGAAATATCATCAGACCAATGGAAGCGGCTAAAATTCAAATAGAGTGGCCATCATTACCGTCCCAAGCAGAGACACTGGAACTAACCCTTGAAGGAGAGGAAATGATGATGGGCGTCTATCGACAAAAGCTCATTCGCCAAACCGGCACCAACCTATATTCTGGAGAATTGGTATTACCTTTTTGTGTTTCAGACGAAATGACCTGGCAAGGAAAAATAGCACCACCAGCAAATAGCTCACAACAACCAGTTTATGTTTCAATAAGGATGATCAAGTGAAATATCAATGGATTATACTCGCTCTAGCTTTATCGGCTGGGTTCATCACTAGCGTAATTGTTGATCGCCAATCCCCATCTGAAGTCGCCGGTGAACCTATTAACCTGTTGAAAAGTGGTAAAGAGGACATTGATTTGTACAACCCGGAGGATGAAAGAATTCGGGTCATTTATTTTGGCTATACCCACTGTCCGGATGTCTGCCCAACCTCTCTCGCCGTCTTGTCAGCTGCCTTGAAGCAAATCGATGATCAGCAAATTAATAAGCTGTGGCCGATTTTCATCACGTTAGATCCTGAACGAGACACGCCTGAAAAGAGTGCTCAATATGCACAGTACTTCCATAAAAAAATTATAGGTATGACAGGAGATGCTGATCAGACAAAAGCACTGGCTGAAAAATACGGCGTGTTATACATGCGCACAGAACTGGAAGGCTCAGCATTGGAATATGCGGTAGACCATAGCTCTTATTTTTATTTCCTCCGTGCTGATGGCACCTTGGTAGAAAAAGTGCAGCATACCCTCAATCCGAATATTTTAGTCGATGCAATAAACCGGATTCTTGCTGATGAAAACGCACCTGCGTAATTTCTGTATTCCGCATAAATAAACCCGCTCAGGCCGGTTTTCTCATCTTTGAGAGAAAAAAATCTGACTCTTTCTTCACTTTAAGCAGCAATTTGCGCAACTTCTGCCATAATGAATTTGCCGACTGAAACTTTTATCGAACAGTCTGTAGTGGCAAACAAAGGAGAAGAAAGAAAAATGAACCGTTCATTATCTATCCTTACCGGTATTATTCTGAGTGCAACACTTATCGGTTGTTCTAGCTCAGATGAAGTTGACCAAATGCAGCAACTAACCAATAAAGTAGATATGCTCTCTGATCAGGTAGGCGCATTACAAAGCCAACAAGATCAAATGGCTGGTGCAGTTAACGATGCTCGTGCGGCATCAGACGCTGCTTACCAAGAAGCTATGCGCGCAAACCAGCGTATCGACAATATTGCTAGTTCTTACAGCAAGTAAAACCAAAGAGTGGCGCATTATTGCGCCACTCTTTTATTTTATTCAAAACCCAACTACTTCCAAGAAACTATACCCTTTACCCCTCACGGTTTTTATATGCTGTTTTGGTAATCCTGATTGAACTATTTTGCGACGAATGTTGCTAATATGCATGTCAAGATTTCTATCAAATGGGCTCAATTCTTTCTTAAGCACCGCTTTCTGCAATTCAGCTTTTGATACAACAATACCGTTATGCTTGACAAGATACTCCAACAATTCACTCTCGGTACCCGTTAACGGAATTCGCCTCAGCTGTTCAGTGATATCCATATCAGTAGAAACATTACTGCCACGTTGCTTTTCTAATCCAACTCGTCGCATTGTAGATTTTATTCTAGCCAGCAATTCAGGCACATTAAAAGGCTTCGCCATATAATGATCAGCGCCAGCTTGTAAGCCATCAAGTAATGAGGCCTCATCTCCTAATGCCGTCAGCATAATAATTGGCGTCGCAAACCTCTGGCATATTCGCCGGGCCATCTGCATACCGTCAATATGTGGAAGCATGACATCAAGCAAAACGAGATCAACAGGCTGCTCTTGCAAGTAAGCTAACCCTGTCTTCCCACAATGTGCACAATGAACGTCGTACCCTTCTTCCTCGAGTACTTCCTGGAGTAACTCGCAAAGGACAATATCATCATCTACAACAAGGATCTTAGACACAAAACACTACACTTATCGAAATCATTATCATTTAGATAGCATTATCCTGCCTCTATGCTCTGCAATCAAGGTGATAAAGCAGTCTCAGCCTCTGATTGTAGCCAAAACACCCAAGCAATTATCGTTGAAAAGCAAAATTGAGTTGTGTCAATAACCTTTATTTTTCATGATGTTTTTATAATGATTTCATGAACACAGGTATTGACTTTACTGAAGCCAGCATGGGGATTAGCTCTCAACCATTTCCCACAGAGTTACTCACAAGTTTTGTGGATAATAAAGTTATCCACAGGTTTAAGTTCATTTCCTTCCCGGCGCCACAATGAACAGTTTTCTCATACAAAAAACGACATTAACCGCCACAAAACCATTATAAAAAACAACCAAAACCAAAAATCATGCCGCAGCGGTTGTTTTCACATGTAAACAGAAGCCCAAAAACATAAGCAAGTTCTTTATCGACTATTAAGTCTATGAGTTAGTGAAAAGAAATCGTTTTCATATAAGGAGTTTTCCGCATGACTTAGAATATTGAGACGCAGACATCAATAATCTTTATTTGAAATCATATTTGACACCATTTAAGGCTCACACCCATCATACAAACGATTTCCTTTTTTACAGTCAACAATACTAATAAATGTAATTAACTGTTAAATAAGGAGATAATTTAGACCTTTGATAAATTTCTGAAAATCCCCCTAAAACACATTTGACAGCAGTTTTTTATTCACTAAAATACGCGCCGTTTAGCTGCAAATCAGTACTATTATTAAATGACGTTAGAGGTGTTTCAATGGCTGGCGATAACAACTACAGTCTAGGGCCTGTGCCAAAATCGGCACGTAAAGGAGTAGTGTCACTTACTATGGTGATGCTCGGACTGACCTTCTTTTCAGCCAGTATGTGGACCGGAGGGACATTAGGAACAGGGCTCTCCTATGATGATTTCTTCCTCGCTGTTCTTATTGGTAACCTCATTCTTGGTATCTACACCTCCTTCCTCGGATACATCGGCTCTTCCACTGGCCTCTCTACCCACCTTCTTGCTCGATTCTCTTTTGGCTCTAAAGGCTCTTGGCTTCCTTCCCTACTTCTTGGCGGTACACAAGTCGGCTGGTTTGGTGTCGGCGTCGCTATGTTTGCCATTCCCGTTCAAAAAGCAACGGGTATTGATACCAACATCCTGATTCTGGTATCGGGCCTTCTGATGACAGCAACGGTATATTTTGGCATTTCAGCGTTGATGGTACTTTCCGCTATCGCAGTTCCAGCCATTGCCTTGCTTGGTGGTTACTCTGTATTTGAAGCTGTAGGCAGTACTGGTGGTATTGATGGCCTCAAAGCTATTACACCTGAAAACCCAATCGAATTTTCAACCGCTCTGGCGCTGGTTGTCGGCTCATTTGTTTCAGCCGGTACCTTAACAGCAGACTTTGTTCGCTTCGGTAAAAAGCCAATGGGCGCTGTCATGGTCACTATGATTGCCTTCTTTATTGGTAACTCCCTGATGTTCATCTTCGGTGCAGCGGGCGCAGCAGCAACCGGCCAATCGGATATCTCCGAGGTAATGATTGCACAAGGCCTACTAATCCCAGCCATTATCGTACTTGGCCTGAACATTTGGACCACCAACGACAATGCCCTATACGCCTCAGGTCTTGGCTTCTCAAACGTCACTGGCCTACCAAGTAAATACCTTTCTATGGCAAATGGCTTAATCGGTACGCTATGTGCACTATGGCTCTACAATAACTTCGTTGGTTGGTTAACCTTCTTGTCGGCGGCTATTCCTCCAATCGGTGGTATTATCATTGCAGATTTCATTAAAAACCGTCATCGTTACAAAGATTTCGCGAACGCAGAGTTTAAAACCGTTAACTGGGCTGCAATCATCGGTGTTGCTGTAGGTGTTGCTGCCGGTCACTTCCTGCCAGGTGTTGTTCCAATCAATGCCGTGCTAGGCGGTGCAATCAGCTACCTTATCCTTAACCCGGTGCTAAATCGCGATACCGAAGCTTGTGCAAGTAACGCGTAAGGACAACTAAGATGCAAACCTCAAACATGCTAATAAAAAACGTCACCATCAAAGGCAAGGATGGCCTGCATCAGATACTGATTAACGAAGGTAAATTTCATTCTATCAAGCCAATGGGCGAGCACGTTGATTTCAACGGCCTTGTGCTTGACGGTGAAGGGGGTATGGCAGTGCCTCCTTTCTGCGAACCTCATATCCATCTAGACACCACGCAAACAGCAGGTGAACCTAACTGGAATATTTCAGGTACGCTATTTGAAGGGATTGAACGCTGGGCTGAGCGCAAATCAATGCTTTCCATTGAAGATGTAAAAGCTCGCGCAAAACAAACGCTTAAATGGCAAATCGCCAATGGTGTGCAACATGTGCGTACCCATGTCGATGTCTCAGACCCAACACTTATCGCCCTGAAAGCCATGCTTGAAGTGCGTGAAGAAATGAAAGAATGGGTTGATATCCAGATTGTGGCTTTCCCGCAAGAAGGGATTTTGTCGTACCCGAACGGCAAAGAACTTCTTGAAGAAGCCGTGAAGTTGGGCGCTGACGTTATCGGTGCAATCCCACACTTTGAGTTTACTCGTGAATACGGCGTAGAATCCCTTCATTATGTATTCGAATTGGCACGTAAATACGATCGCCTAATCGATGTTCATTGTGACGAAATCGATGATGAGCAATCCCGTTTTGTAGAAACGCTAGCCGCACTTGCCCATAAATTTGAAATGGGTGACAAAGTAACTGCTAGCCACACAACCGCGATGCACTCATACAATGGCGCCTATGCGTCAAGGCTGTTCCGACTGCTGAAAATGTCAGGCATCAGCTTTGTTGCTAACCCTCTGGTCAATATCCACTTGCAGGGTCGTTTCGATGATTACCCAAAACGCCGTGGTGTGACCCGTGTAAAGGAAATGCTAGCTTCAAACATCAATGTCTGCTTTGGCCATGACGATGTTTTTGACCCATGGTACCCATTGGGAACAGCTAACATGATGCAAGTTCTGCATATGGGACTGCATGTTTGCCAGGTGATGGGCTACGACCAAATCAACCAATCTTTGGATTTGATCAGCACTAATTCTGCGACCACGCTAAACATTCAAAGCCGCTACGGTATTGAGTTGGGTAAGCCAGGTAACCTGCTTATTCTTCCTGCTGAAAATGGCTTTGATGCGGTTCGCCGCCAAGTGCCAGTACGTTACTCAATTCGTGCCGGTAACGTTATTGCTGAAACCCAGCCAGCGGTTACCCATATTGAACTAGCAGACGGTAAAGAAGCAGTTTCTTTCCGCCGCTAACGAAAACAGCCACCCTCCTGGGTGGCTGTTTTTTAAATTAATCGCGTGATAAAACTCGTCGTCTCAACAACATCAGAATCAAGCCTCCTAAGCCAAAATAGCTGACCATACCGCCTCCCCCATCTGAATTCAGGGCACAATTATTCGGGCTGATACCGGAGACCTCGGGGTTACACCCTTCGTCGGCCTTTCCTTCCCCCGTATCTACGTCTTGATCATCATCTTTACTAGTTCCAGTTTCCTTATCTTCCATAAAGTCTGGATTGGAGATTGGGCTATCGGGAATCTTACCAACTATTTCCTTTATCCAATCAAAATATGTACCTACTCGCGCATAAAAACCTGGACGTAAATATGCGCCACAAAGAGGGGCTCCTTGTGGGCCTCCACTCACTACCCCTAACTGCACCCACCTTCCGTCGATATCTTTCGTTACGAGTGGGCCACCACTGTCTCCCTTGCAGGCATCAGGCCCATATCCGAGGGGGTCACCTTCTTCATCAAACAAAATATCAGGTGGTAAGGCACAAACTTTCGTCAAGTTCATCGGGCTACCTATGATAAAGTGTTCATCATTGCCCCTTTCAAGTAAATTGAAGCAATCTGATATTGGCAAATATGAGAGTTCGGTATACATAAGGTTTGTTGATATACCGGTGCCATCACTATTTGTCGCCCCCCAACCAGAAACCACAGTATTGGCTGGGCGATTGATTTCGTTCCACTCACCAGCCAAACTCGCCTCGAGCCTTTGTGCTATTTTCTGATCAGCTAATTTAATTGGGTTTACCGTAGGAAACGGAAACGATCGATTGACGCGAAGCAACGCAATATCATTGTCTAATGCTAACTTAACCACTTCCTGCGTCTGGTTTTGATTTTCAT
Source organism: Photobacterium rosenbergii (assembly GCF_003026455.1). Lineage (GTDB taxonomy): Bacteria > Pseudomonadota > Gammaproteobacteria > Enterobacterales > Vibrionaceae > Photobacterium > Photobacterium rosenbergii. Next base: position 340,351 of record NZ_PYMB01000001.1, on the reverse strand, counting down.
CGACCGTAATTTTAGTTTCAGCGTTCGGAGAGTATTCAGGGTGTACGACAACATGGGTGACCTGATATAGATCGGCAGTGTCAACGACCTCACTAGACAATTTTCCAACCATCACAGCTAGGTTATTAGGCGGCAACGTAAATTCATTGCCAGCGATACCCTGCACAACGCAATGGGCGGCAGTTAATACCCACTCCTTATTAACAATACTGCCTCCACAAAAATGTGAAGTATTGTCCGTCGTATTTCTTATTGAGGCCATCCAGGTTATTTCATCACCTTGCCTGACAGGATTGCCGCCAACAATATAGCTCTCAATTTCAGCAGCATAACCAATACACGGAATATTGATCAAAATACCTAAAAGGCCGAATATCCCTTTCTTTTTCATTACTTCTTACCGCTTAATAACCCAAAAGTAGTGGCTTAAATTAGCAAGAAACCCCTAGTCAAAAACCAGTCAGAAATAGAAGTTGCGAGTCATTTAATGAAATTAATTTAAAGGAATGAAACAGTAATGGTGTTTCTTTTAACTAAAAGAATATAGCAGGCCTATGTATGCTACATTAAGGCCTGCCTTTCAACCGACTATCAACTACAACCCAATACTTGAGCAACTTACACGCTCAATATCAAAGTCAGAAAAGGTATCACCTAGCAAATCAGCCGCTAATTTAGGGTAGAAACCATTGTCATAGGCGCGTTTCACTTCATCAATGTCGATGGTATAAAGTTTGATACCTAATTTAGTGACCTCATCGGGTACACAAACTGTATCGCTCCCAGCTCCAAAACAAACATCGCCACTGGTATCAATAATACCGCAATCTGTATCCTCTATATCTATACCTAGAGATCCTAACCGGCTATCTAGCGTTTGTTCAGAGCCTGCTGGGAATTCATCGGGCAAAGTGATTGGATATTGGTTTTCTAGGCTATCAATGCTGGTGTAACCTTGTGCTCCTTCAACTTCAGCTCCGGTAACGGCAAACACTTCTGCATTGCCTGATACTGTGTTCACTACATCCTCATCATCACAACCAATAAGTGCTAAAGCTGAAAGTAAAAAAAGTGCCTTTTTCATACATTTTCCTATTTCTTTTTCTGTAACTACTTGGATAGGCTATTTGATCTTAGTCTCAACTCAACAATATCTCCTACATTTTTGTTGCATTATTTTTACTTAGACGTTCAATTAGTCTGTTTTTTGCCCGTAAGTTAATGAGACTAATGTGATCTTGATCTTCATTCCTTTTCTTCTCAGAATTAAATGGCATAATAAACAGAACAGTTACCTGTATGGTAACTAAAACCATTACACTTCCTTGGAATATTCCTATGAGCATTGAATCAATCGTTAAAGAGCGCGCTGGCGCTAAATGTGAACTATGTGGATCAGAAGACAGTCTGAGCGTTTACGAAGTTCCTGCGTCTCCTGACCAAACAGCAGGTAGCTGTGTGATGGTATGTGGAACTTGCCGTACAGAAATCGAAGACGCTGAAACGCTAGATCAAAACCACTGGCGTTGTTTGAACGACAGCATGTGGAGCCAAGAACCTGCTGTTCAGGTTATGGCTTACCGCCTTCTTAAGCGTCTGTCTTCTGAAACATGGGCTCAAGACCTGCTTGATATGATGTACTTGGAAGAAGAGATGATTGAATGGGCTGAAAAGGGTATCGCCCTTGCTGAGCTTGACTCAATCAAGACCGTGGATGTAAACGGTACGGCTCTTGAAGCAGGTGACAACGTCACTATCATCAAAGATCTGCCAGTGAAAGGCTCTAACCTTGTTATCAAACAAGGTACTGCTGTTCGTGGTATCCGCCTGACTGATAACCCATTACACATCTCGGGTAAAGCAGCAGGTACTAACATGGTAATCATTGCGGCATACTGCAAAAAAATGTAATTACCAAGGCAGCCACAGTGTGGCTGCCTCTTTATTCCCCTTCTGTATTATTCTTCATCCATACACCTCATTTTATTCCTAACATGTTTGCCCTATCGTAAAAAACATGTTTAGATTAGTCACATCTTCAGGCATTTAAGCCAGAAAACTGTTTTTTTCAGGTCAATATTCAACATTGGCCCGTAAGTACAAATTTTATCCGTTAGTCGGGGAGCCGAGCGCTGAGACCACGTAGTGGGACCCGTTGAACCTGATCCATTTAATAATGGCGTAGGGAACTAGCTGTAATGCCCTTTCTCGTGCCCCACTGCGGTTCGATGGTATTAGCTACCTTACGTCTTAGATAGAGGTAACTATGCCAATTTCATCAAAGACCCCGATTACCCTTACCATCGCTGGCTCTGACAGTGGTGGCGGCGCAGGCATTCAAGCCGACATCAAAGCCATTTCCGCAACTGGCGGCTATGCATGCTCTGTGATCACAGCACTCACTGCCCAGAATACCCAAGGCGTAACAGGTATCCTTGGTATTGATCCTGCCTTTGTCGAGCAACAACTTGACGCTGTATTTACCGACCTTGATGTAAAGGCCGTTAAAATTGGCATGCTGAGTGACGCTAATATCATTCGCATGGTCGCTAAAAAACTACGCCAGTATCAGCCTAAATTCTTGGTTATTGACCCAGTTATGGTGGCAACAAGTGGTGATTTACTGCTTGAGCAAGATGCGATCTCAACACTGAAGGCCGAGCTACTACCGCTCGCCGACGTGATCACCCCGAACCTTCCTGAAGCAGCAGCATTGATTGGCTCAGATTTACCTGAAACTGAGCAAGAAATGACAGCAATGATCGCTGCATTGCGCAGCATTGGTTCACGTTCAATTCTATTGAAAGGTGGCCACCTAGAAAAAGACGAGTTCAGTACCGACCTCTTGATTCTTGAAGGTGATGTTATCCGTATGAGCACTCCGCGAATTGCGACCCGCAATACCCACGGTACTGGCTGTACGCTATCGGCAGCAACTGCCTCATTCCTTGCTCAAGAGTACCCACTGCAAGACGCTGTAAAACATGCCAAAGCCTACATCACCAAAGCCATCGAACATGCAGATGAACTTGAAATCGGTTCTGGCCACGGACCGGTGAATCATTTCTTTGCAGGCCACTTCAAACCAGAGTAAGCATGGAAGCGATAAACAAGATGAATAGCAATCTTGCATCAGACACATCTGGCAATTCTTATGTTGCTAAAGGGATGGCGGTCAAAATCGAGGATCTAATACTTCGATATAACGACGCCAGCACCCCATTATTTAGCCAGTTAAACGTTGAGTTGCCAGCCGGTCAATGGACTTGCCTTCTGGGGAAGAGCGGTTGCGGCAAAACAACACTGCTCCGCCATCTTGCTGGCCTGTTGGAGGACAACGTTGCATGGACTGGCACTATCTCCACAAGCAACAAGTTACCACTAAACGGCAACATCGCTTACATGGCCCAGCAAGATTTACTACTGCCTTGGCTCAATGTCATGGACAATGTTTGCTTAAGTGCGCGTTTTGGTAAAGCTCAGAAAGCAGACAAACAACGTGCTCAGGCATTACTGGAAGCTGTTGGGCTAGCTGATAAGTCGGACGTAATGCCTAACCAACTCTCTGGCGGGATGCGCCAGCGTGTGGCTTTGGCTCGTACTCTGATGCAAGACAAACCTCTTGTTTTAATGGATGAGCCTTTTTCGGCCCTTGACGCTGTCACAAGGCATAAGCTCCAGTCTCTTTCGGCAAAATTACTCGAAGGGAAAACCGTATTGTTGATCACCCATGATCCGCAAGAAGCACTTCGGCTTGGCCACCAGATATATATGATGGCAGGTACCCCAGCTTCAATAAGAGCCTTGCCAGTCCCCTCTAACCTACCACCAAGGCAATTTGATGGTGAGCTCGCCACCCACCAGCAAGGGATCATCAATGAGCTGGAGAATGACTATGTCTGATCAATCAGTATCTCCGAAGCTACAGAACCCTTTGTTGGAACAACAAGAGGCTAACCAGCATACTAATGAGGTTAATAAGTCACTGTTGTCGCAACATATCTCCCGCTTTGTCATTAGCGTGGCAATCATTATGGGTTTATGGCAGGCCAGTGTCGTTATCTTTGACCTACCACCTTTCATTTTGCCGGGTCCTGTTGCTGTCCTCTCCAAGCTAGTTGAACGGGCAGATGTACTGTGGCACCACACTGTGGTAACCGGTACTGAAGTCCTGTTTGGTTTGCTGCTTGGCTTAGCTATGGGGCTGTTCTTTGCCCTGCAAATGCTGGTATTTGAGCCTCTTCGTCGTTGGCTACTGCCAATACTGATCACTAGCCAAGCAATACCGGTATTTGCTATCGCGCCCATTCTGATGCTGTGGCTCGGCTATGGCATGGCGTCAAAAATTGTCATGGCTGCACTGATCATTTTCTTCCCTGTCACGACATGCTGTTATGACGGCCTTCGCCATACACCAAAAGGCTACCTTGATCTGGCCACCACGATGGGAGCTTCCCGTTGGCAGCAACTTTGGCAGATCCGCTTACCCGCCGCACTACCCGCTTTGGCATCAGGTATTCGCGTTGCGGTTGTCGTCGCGCCAATTGGTGCTGTGATTGGTGAATGGGTGGGTTCAAGTGAAGGCCTTGGGTACTTAATGCTGCAAGCCAATGCACGCATGTTTGTCGATGAGATGTTCGCCGCTTTGTTTATCTTGGCGTTTTTCTCTATCAGCCTGTACTTCATTACCGATCTTTTATTAAAAAAAGCCATTCCATGGCAAAGCCAATAACTCGGTTACATAACACGGAATGCTTTACTTCGCTCAACAACAAGGAAATAGAATGAAATCCACTTTTTTTAAAGCAGGTAAACCGCAACTGTTTGCCGCAGCTGCATTAATGCTGGCTTCTTTTAGTGCGTCTGCAGAAGAGAAAGTCACACTCATGCTGGACTGGTTCGTTAACCCAAACCACGGCCCAATTATCCTAGCAAAAAAAAAAGGCTGGTTTGCCGAACAAGGTTTAGATGTTCAAATCCAAGAGCCTGCCGACCCGAGTGTACCTGACAAATTAGTCGCAGCAGGTCGTATTGACCTTGCTGTTTCATACCAGAGCACGCTGATTTCAAGCACAGCGGCAAAGCTTCCTCTGGTACGTTCTGCGACGCTCATTTCTGGCCCGTTGAACTCGCTGATTGTATTAGACAAGTCAGGCATCAAGTCATTGGCTGATCTAAAAGGTAAAAACATTGGCGTTGCTATCGGCGGTAATGAAGATGCGACGATCGGCACCATGCTTCGCTCAGAAGGTGTGGATATGGATAGCGTAAAAATCATCAATGTCGGCTGGGCACTCTCTTCCTCACTCGCTTCTGGCAAGGTTGACGCCATATGGGGTGGCTTGCGTAACTTCGAGCTAAACCAACTTGCCATCGAGGGCTATGACGCAACCGCTTTCTACCCAGAAGAACACGGTGTACCGCCTTATGACGAGCTGATTTTCGTTGCTAACAAAAACAAATACGATCCAGAAACGATCAACAAGTTTAATACTGCTATCGAGAAAGCTACGGTTTACCTCATTAACCACCCAGAGCAGGCATGGAAAGAGTTCGTGGCCTACTCCCCTGATACATTGAACAACGACCTAAACCGCCGAGCTTGGGAAGATACCCTAACCCGCTTTGCTTTACGCCCAGGCGCTGTGGAGCTAAAACGCTATGATGAATACGCTGAATTCATGAAGCAGCACGACATCATAAAAACATTACCACAAGCGAAAGATTACGTGCTGACCTACTAAGCGCCACGAATATCAGTATTTGAGGATTTACAATGAAATACCAAGATTTGATTAGCTACTGCCAGCAGGATTGGGAAGATTATACCGAGCATGACTTTGTCAACCAGTTAGCTACTGGTGACTTGAACAAGTACGCTTTTTTCCACTACCTTAAGCAAGATTACTTGTTCCTAAAGCACTATGCCCGTGCTTACGCACTGGCTATATTCAAATCAACAACATTGGCTGAAATGCGTGAGCCTCTACCTGGTTTGAGCGCTTTGCTTGAATCAGAAATGAACCATCACATTGAGTATTGCCAGACTTGGGGTCTGTCTGCTGAAGAGATGGAAGCAGAACCGGAAGACTTCGGTACTGTTTGCTACACGCGCTATGTATTGGATACCGGTATGGCAGGAGACCGCACCGATTTATTCACTGCCCTAGCCCCTTGTGCTATCGGCTATGCGGTAGTGGGTCAACGCCTAGCGAAGTGGTCAGAGACAAAACTTGAAGGTAACCCTTACCGCAGCTGGGTTGAGCTTTATAGTGGTGAGGAGTATCAATCAGGTGTCGAGGAAACCATTCGACGTTTAGACGCTATGCTTGAAGAAATCCCGCTAGAAAGCAAACGTGGTCAGCGCCTGTGTGAGATTTTCAAAACAGCGACACGGATGGAAGTTGCCTTCTGGGAACAAGGCATGAACGCAGCACAATAATCCACTTTATGTATTTAAAAGCCCTGTATTTACAGGGCTTTTTCATTTCTATGCGCCGTCTTACATAAGTTATGTCAGTAAGTGCTCTTTAAACCCTAAGTCGACCAACTTCTTGTAGGCCTGCCAGACCTCATCTGGGATATTCTGCTCAACAGAGTAGCCATAAGACGGGTAGACTTTGATACGCTGAAGGTCGCCTAACATAACATTGATAACATCACTGTATGACAAGGTTTCATTCGGGTATTCATCAAAGGCTATGGGAGGTGAAGTAACCTTCACTTTCTTACCGGGCCAATTCTGTTGGAAAGTCGCATAAGCTCTTCTTTCCATAAATGGCTTTTGGACAATAATAAAACTCTCAGGCTCGAGTCCCTTCATCTCCAGCAATGCACGCGTAAACTGAACATTTTCACCCGTGTTGGTGGACTGCGGTTCAAGGAGGATCGCATCTTCTGGAACACCCATATCCAAGGCAACCTCAGCAAAGGCTTCAGCTTCTGACCCCTTAAACATTCCTCGGGTTAACTCACCCTCCCCACCCGAAAATACGATGAATGGTGCATAGCCTTCAAGGAACAGTTTAGCCGCATATTCAGCGACTCGAATATCATTACTACCCAGCACGAAGATACAGTCAGAGGGTGAGAGCGTGTGGTTAAGATGATGATAGTCCCACACTTTTGTTGCTAAAGCATGCACATTTACTGGCATTGCACGACTCCTTGTTGCTGAAAAGGCGAAAGCTGCCTGATAGTCAGGCAGCAGTATCAATCTTGGTATACAGGAGGATATCATGAAGGGCTTCGATGACTATTCAGTGACAGCCATCATCAGTTTCAACCAATCGCTTGCAGTATTAGCGAAGCCACCATTCTGGCGTTAGGGTACAGCTCTTTTCACCTAACATTAGCCAACCTTGCTCTGCTTCAATGGTTAGTTGAAGGTTCATCGAACGTTCAACCATAGCCTCAAGTTCAGCTAACGTTTCATCATTGAAGAAAACAACAGAAATATTGCCATATTGGCTCACTTTGGCCTGGTGTTGCTTCCACCATACTGGGGCAGCATTGTCGCCATAGGCAAAGATAATGACTTTTTGCGCCTTATGGGCGGCTTTCTTCAAACGTTTTTCATCAGGCAAGCCTAGGTCAATCCACAACTCAATTTCATCACTCAGGTTTTTCTTCCAAAGTGCAGGCTCATCAGCTTCACAAAGGCCTTTGGTAAACTGTAACTCTTCATCGGCATTAAAACCCCATGCGATCAACCTTAGCATCAAGCGCTGCAGGGTCTCAGATGGATGACAGGCCAAGGTGTGCTGCTGATCGAGATACACATGGCGGTCAAGATCGGCAACATTGAACTGGGCTTTGTAAATCGTGGCTTTAAGTGCCATAAAAATATCCTAGAAAAATAAAATTTTGATATAGAAATAGTAAATGCAGTGTAGTTTGAACAGGAAGAAGGTTCAATTTCAATTGTCTAACAAACACCCAAAAGGTGTTAGGAAAAGGCGGAAATCTCAAAAAAGTACTAATGCTGCATCATTGAACCTACCGCTGAGCCAACAATTTACTCAACTAAGCTCAAAACCTTAACGCTACCATTCACAATTTGCTCTTTGGTGCGCTTAGGCAGACGCTTGATCTTATATTCAAGTTGCATGGCTAAGCGTTTATCCCCTACACACTCTGACCAGACTAAATTAAGGGGTCCCTTTCCCTTCAGGAATTTAGCACCGCGCTTTGTCGAAGTATGCTCGCAAAAGCGTCTTGCTACGTCCGTGGTGACCCCACAATACAACTTGTTATCTGCCGTCCTAATTAAATAGACCGACCACTGACCGCATTTATTCTTTTGCTTTTCACTCTCTGCTGAACTTGCTTGATGAGTGTAGGCCATAAATCTTTACACCTTACAAAAAAGCCCAGCATCCGCTGGGCTGATAACACTGACACTATTTGACACTTAAGACGTCAATGATTCAAGCATTGCCTTGAGCTCTTGTACTTCTTTTTTAAGCTCTGAAACTTCATCTTCCAAGGCGGTTAGACGCTCAGAGGTTGGCGATGACGGTGTGCCTGTGGCAACAGAGGCTGCCTGTTGTTGAAGTTCCTCTAGATCCACTTCACCACTGAACAAATGCATATAGCGAAAATCACGCTTACCCGATTCTTTAGGCAGTTGGACCACAAACGGGCCTTTAGGATGCTCTGAAAGAGCACTCAACACGGACTCGACTTCTTTCACATCAGTAAAATCACACAGACGATTTGTGCGTGTACGCAGTTCACCCGGAGATTGTGGCCCACGCAACAACATCACACAGATAATGGCTTTTTCTTGCTTGGTGAACTGGAAAGTACTGAATTCAGTATTACAAAAGCGGTGCTGGTATTTCGCTACTCGGCTACCAAAGCCTGCGGTCACTTCCTGCACAATGCGTTTTGACTTCAACGCTTCGATCGTGTCTTGCACCTCAGCTTCAGTCAGCGACATCACAGGTTCTCGGTTACTTTTTTGATTACTGGCCGTTGTTAGTGCATTGAGTGTTAATGGGTATTGATCAGGTGTGGTCACCTCTTTTTCAAGCAAGCAACCAAGCACGCGCGCTTCTGTCTGCGAAAAGCAAATATCCATGATCCTTCCCTCACATTTTTCTTCATACAATACAAATTCCATTGAGCATAGCCGAAAACACATTGTCTTTATGGCAAGGATTCACTGCTACTCAAAAGAATGCACACTGCGTTAGACATTCATGTCTAACAGCAGGTTATCACTGAAGATAGTTACGGCAAGCACCAGACAGGTTATTTGGCTGCAATTCAGCCAAATAACGCTTGGTAAAGTACAAAGTGTTAACTAGATCAAAAAACTGGCGGGAGGTTAGGTGAATTCAGCGGCAACAAACCGGTTTCGGCCTTGCTCTTTGGCCTTGTACAGAACCCGGTCAACAATTTCATACATGTTTTCAACTGTTTCCAACCCCGTTGGTACCCAAGACACCATACCTTGGCTAACTGTTACAATATCAGCCGTGGTTGATTTTGAGTGCGGGATTTCGAGTTGCTGAATACACAGCTTTAAACGTTCACATTCGCGCACCGCTCTAGTTTTGTCACAATTACTCAGGGCAATCACGAACTCTTCACCACCATAACGGGCCGCAAGTTCACCTGCACGGCTGAAGTTTTTCTTAAGTTCAGTTGCAACCGCCTGTAAGCAGCGGTCACCTTCTAAATGGCCATAGTGATCGTTGAACAACTTGAAGTGGTCGACATCGAGCATAATCAATGTCAGGGGGAAATTATTACGGCCATGCCAAGAAATAAATTCAGCCATTTTGGTATCGAGGTAGCGACGGTTAGCTAGCTTAGTCAAACCATCTTCGTTCACTTGCTGTGACAACTTTTCGTTAGCTTGCTCTAAGCTTTTGGTCGCATCCTTCAACTGGTGACGCATATGGGCAATACGCTGCATCGCTTTTAGCTTCGCCGCCAGAACGATTTTGTTAACGGGTTTAACGATGTAATCATCGCCCCCCATATCTATCGCTTTCGATATCATTTCAGGCTCATCATGCCCGCTCAGGAATATGATAGGCACCCATTCAGGGTGTTTGATTCGAATTTGTTCAGCAACCTCAGTACCGCTCATATCCGGCATACTGACATCTAACAGCAATAAATCTGGGTCAAACAAAGGATATTTCTCGATAGCTTCATGACCTGAAGCGACAGCTTCAACCACATGTCCAAGACGCTGCAATCGCATGGCCAACTGCATCCTCTCAAGATGCACATCATCTACTAGTAGTATCCGCATCGCTTCCATCTAAGCATCCTATTGATATATTGGCTATTCCCTAAGCTATTTATAGCACAGAATGACATGGCTTTATTGGTTCTATGAAAAAGTTTATGCAACTTATTTACAACTTAGCTTTTTCATGGGCTGAGTCAATCTCGCTCATCAGGGTGGCTACAAATCGGGCAGTCAGGTCATTGGCAATATTCGTGAGCAAATTAACGTGATTGTTCTTGTTTATTCGCTATCTTATCAGTTGACATTTATAGAGAGGACTATAGGATTCCCTCCCTTAACAATTCATGCTTTAGGAATTAGCTATGTCTGATATTGAGAAAAAAGACGACCAAACAATTGAAGAAGTAAAATTCACGCTTGATGACTGTTCACCAGAACTTCGTCAAGTTGTTGAGTTTGAAGAAGTGCCTGAAGAGCTTCTAGACATGCTAATTAACGTATATAAAGCGTCTGAGCCTACGTCACGTGAAGCTTGGGATCAGCTTCCAGCAAGTGCTCAGAATGTACTAGATAACTTCGAGCAATTTCATGCACTAATTGCACTGAGCCAAAGCTACTCAGGTGTTGATTTCCTTGGTGAAATGCAGGAAAGCGAAAAACCGTCAGACATGACTGACGAAGAATACACAGATTACAAAGCAGTTATGCTAGACAAAGTCCTGCACAACTGTGTGAAGGATATGTGTAAGCAGCTGAAAAAAGCTCGCCGCAACCCACCAATGAAGCGTGAGTTCCAGGAAATTTTCAAGAAGTAACCTTATTAGTTACTGGAAAAACGCGACATATCATCAAAGGGAGCCTGGTGCTCCCTTTGTTTTTTTGCAGCAATTATTCGCATACCAATTATTTTTTTTCATGATAAAATAAGCACCTTCAATCAATTAGGCATCATTACGTTCAAACTGTGATTCCTATTGCCAATCAACGACTAAAATAGCAGTTAAGCAAGAGGCTCTGAGGTATCAATGTCTGGCCAGAAGCAATTTAAATTCACTAATGAGCTTGTTTTTATTCCAGCTCTAGGGGTTATAAAGTCAGACACTACCAGTCAAAAGCTCAACCTTTCAGAGCAATATATTCTGCTCTATTTGATAGAACATGCTAACTGCCCAGTGACAAAAGAAGATTTGCTCAAGGCTGGTTGGCCAGATCGGGTTGTCTCTGAGGCCTCTCTTTTCCAAGCAATTCGTAGCTTACGGGTAAAGTTGCAGGAAAAAACCAAGGGTGAAATCATCGAAACCCTACCTCGGGTCGGATACCAGATCACCCAAGTTTCAATCGAAAAATATTCCGATTTATCCACAGCCACTGTAATAAAGAAGACAGCCCCATATTTACCTTACCTTTCCATTGCAACCCTTGCGGCTGGGATTTTGCTTGTAGGTAGTTATCTCTGGTTCACTGGGTACAAATACCCAGACAAACCACATTACATCACCCGCACAAGTATGTTGCAAAACAGTACCGTCACACTGATCTCTACCAGCGAAAAAGAGATCAGCGAACTTCAAGCAAAGCTTGATGACCTACATGACACCTATTCCCAACTTGATAATGTGCCGGACTTAACAAACCTAAAGCTCTATGCATTCAAGGGGAAAGACTCATACTCTCTTGCATGGTGCCGGGTTGATGAAAATAACCATTGCCTACCCAACACTGATTTCTCATATCAAATTAGCGATGAAGGCTGGCGTCTGTTTAAGCTCAAGGTAATGCAAGACTTACCTCTTTCTCGCCAAGACCCAATTATTCAAACCGAACTCGCCCGCGAACCGACATCACAAGTCTTCCTAAACTTTGTTGATGATTCAGGTATCGACTCTCAGGTTGTGTACCATTACATCACCAAAGATAAAGACAATAAGCTTAACTTCTCGTATTTAAACTTTATTTCTGAAGAAAAAACAGGCTATCACCATGCTCTGTCAATCAGCTCGGCAACCTTGACTGTGGTAGAGAATGAATCCCCTTTTATTTCTACTATCGAGCTTAAGCCTATCATGTACCACTGGGCTTACCAGCCTAATGAATTTGTCAATGAAGACACATCAACGGCCATTTACCTTGAAAGTAAGGTGAAAAATCAGTTCCTCGGTAAAAATATTGGCTACAGCTACCTTCTCTATCAGCAACCTTTTGTTGATCTGGTTTTAAATGATCAAGTCGGCATATTTTGGGTTCATAACAGTGAAAAAGATGCCAAGATTTTTAACTACAAGCGCCAAGCGATAACTCAAAAAGCCTTATAACAGCACATAAAGAAGCAGCTCAAATGAGCTGCTTCTTCTTTTCTGTATATCCCTTCACCATTCAATAAGATCAAATCATTTTCCCAAGCAATATGAGTGTTTTGATAAACTTATACATGACATTAGCTTTTAACGCATTGCAGCTTGCTGCATAAAATAAAGATAAAAATCAGAATGACTAAAAATAACAGACACTTAAAACGATCATGGCTGTTTGCCCTGATACTGTTTTTCTCCGGTTGCGCTGTTTATGCTGGGCTGAACTTTGACCAGCAATTCGGCAAACCCCAACCGCAGGAAAGAATAGCGGCTGATACTTCTCCCATTGCCAATCACTATTTGGACACCGTAAAGCCCATCATTGAAAATCGCTGTGTTGTCTGCCATGCCTGCTACGATGCACCCTGCCAATTAAAAATGTCTTCGGCAGAAGGCATAGACCGTGGTGCCAGTAAAGAAAAGGTATATGAAGGAACCCGACTTCTCGCTGCGAATACCACACGTATGTTTATTGATGCACAGTCAACGGCTGAATGGCGCGAAAAAGGGTTTAATCCCGTTCTTAATGAACGAATCCAATCCGAAGAAGCGAATACCCAAGCCGGTGTCATGGCGCGTATGCTTCAGCTTAAACAGGCGCACCCTCTACCTGAGCAGAAAGTCCTTAACCATGAGGAATGGGACTTTTCATTAGACCGGGATCAGCAATGCCCAACCATTGAAGAAATGGCGAAGTATGAGCAGAATTATCCGCAATGGGGAATGCCTTATGGCCTGCCACAGATTAGTGACAAAGAAAACCAAGTTCTGATGGACTGGCTAGCAAGTGGTGCCTTAATGGCAACTGCACCTCAGCCTAGCTCATCCACCTTATCAAAAGTGGCTGAGTGGGAAGCCTTCCTAAATGGAAGTAGCCTGAAGCAGCAACTGGCAAGTCGCTACATTTACGAGCACCTGTTTGTCTCCCATCTTTATTTTTCAGATGAGCAACACCCAACATTTTTCAATTTAGTGCGTTCCCGTACCGCCCCAGGTGAACCAATCGACCTTATTGCAACGCGACGTCCTTATGATACTCCCGGCGTCGAGCGCGTGTACTACCGCTTCCAACCTGTGCGGGAGACCATCGTCGATAAAACCCACATGCCTTATGCCCTGAATAAAGCCAAGCTCACTCGTTTCAAAACGTTGTTTATCGAGCCGGAGTATAAGGTCACATCAATGCCTAGCTACCACCCAGACATTGCTGCCAACCCATTGATTGCTTTTAAACAAATCCCAGTCGATAGCCGCTATCGCTTCATGATTGATAACGCCCAAAATACCATCATGGGATTTATCAAAGGTCCGGTATGCCGAGGACAATTGGCACTGAATGTTATTAATGATCACTTCTGGGTGTTCTTCGTGGATCCAGCGATGGCTAACACCCCTTCTGTTGATGAATTTTATGAAACTCAAGCAGACAATTTGAGGCTACCAGCAGAAAATGAGAGCAACACGCTACCTGTTGCTAATTGGATTTCTTACTCCAAGCAACAAGGCCGTTTCCTCAAGGCGAAAAATGCTTTCCTCAATGATGCCTTCAAGAACGGCGAGCACTTAACAACCGATCTAATTTGGGATGGGGATGGCTACAATGACAATGCTAGCCTAACTGTCTTCCGCCATTTCGATAGTGCAACCGTCACAAAAGGTCTGGTAGGCAGCCAACCAAAGACGGCATGGGTCATTGACTACTCTTTACTTGAGCGCATCCATTACCTGTTAGTTGCAGGCTTCGATGTTTACGGAAACTTTGGCCACCAGCTTGTAACGCGTATGTATATGGACTTCTTGCGTATGGAAGGTGAATCTAACTTCCTTTCTTTACTGCCAGCAGAGGTACGAAGAGAGCAGCTGGCCTACTGGTATCAGGGCTCCAATAAACACCTAAGCGATTACCTTCAGGGTGATATTAACGAATTCGATCAACCGACCGGAATCAAGTACCACACCGAGCATCCGAAAAATGAGCTATTCGGTATGCTTCTAGAGAAGCTGAAAGTGGTTTTGCCAGATCGATACGATTTCACTCAATCACCACTTGCCAAAAATGGATCTCTTGCGCTGTATAAATTGAACCGGTTGAGCGGTAAGCAAGCAAGCCTGTTACCTGAGATTACCTTCATTATGGTCGAGCCAACAGAGACTAACCAAGAAGCAGAATTATTCACCCTAATCCGCAATAGCGCCCACAAAAACATCTCAAGCCTATTCGATGAAGAGTCTAACCGTCTTCCTGCGCAAGACAATGTGACTCTAGTACGTGGTCTGCTCGGCAGTTACCCTCGAGCTTTTTGGCACCTAAAAGCAACAGAGCTAGATGATGCAGCCAAACAGATCAGCGCCATCACGTCAGAAGAAGAATACCGACTGTTTTTAGATAAATACGGTATGCGACGTACCAGTGCTGACTTCTGGTCATTCAGCGATAAACTCAATGAAATCAACCAACGTAGGTTCCCTATCGAGTCAGGGTTACTTGATTACAACCGGATTGAGAACCGTTAATCAGTATCAAATATGTACCTACTCTATTCTAGGCCCCATTAGGGGCCTTTTTGTTGACCTAATACTCACTAGGCTTAACACCAGAACTGTTTTGTAAATAAATGAAAAGAAACAACAACCACTGTAGCCAGTATGTTTCTAAAGGGTAAAATATCGATATCATTTTTCATGGAAGGAATAGGTAATGACTCATACCCAACTTCACCCGGTGTGGGACAGTTTTATCCGTGGCTACCACTGGCTTCAGGCCGTCACCATTGGTGGGCTATGGTACACAGGTACCGAAGGGCTAATGGACTGGCATTTTAGTTTGGCATATTTTCTATTAGCGCTCATTTCGACTCGATTGATTTGGGGTGTTTTTGGCAGTGAAACCGCTCAATTCAGCCGTTTTGTCCGTTCCCCGGTAACGGTTATCAACTATCTAACCGCAAGTCTTCGAGGTGAAAAGCCTTCATATTCTCCGGGTCACAACCCTGCCGGCGCTTATATGGTGGTGGCTTTTATGCTCCTGCTGATAACACAGCTAACAACTGGGCTTTTTGCCAATGACGATATTATATCCGAAGGGCCTTTCGCTTACCTTGTCAGTGGTGAAACAAGCAGTCTGCTCACAGAAATCCATGCCATTAACTTTGACATTATCCTTGGTGCCATTGGGCTTCATTTAACCGCGATTGCTGTTTATTCCTTACGAAAAGAAAACCTTATTACACCAATGCTAACAGGCAGGAAACGGTTTAATGATGAGGCATTACCGAAAGTCGTAAATGGTATTTGGGGATGGGTGATATTTTTCGCTATCGGCATAATCGTTTATTTCACCCTTGCCAAAGATGTGGTCGCCTATTTGTTTTGATCAAAAAATGCCAGACTTAGGTCTGGCATTTTATGTTTGCTATTTGCGCTGGTATAAAAAGGAGTACTTAAGCCTAGCGGTACTTATAGTCGCTATGGCAAGACTTACAGTTCTTGGCCGCTTCACCAAAAGCACGCTTGGTTGCTCTCTCATCCCCTTCAAGTGATACTTTAGCCAAGTTTGCCATATCACCTTGGAATTTATCTAATTTAGCACTGAAGCCGTCCCAATCTGACCAAATCTCAGGCTTAGCCTTAGTTTGGCCTTTGTCTGTCCCTTCTACTTTGAATGCTTCTTCCGGCATATAGGTTAGCTGTGAAATAAATTGTGCGCGCTGGCTGAAAGTTTGCTGATCCCAATCTTTACGCCCCTTGACCATTTCAGCCAAGTCACCAAAGTTAGTCGCAATCATGGTGAATGCCGCTTGACGGTATTCGATGGCATCTTCAGGCTTTTCAAATGGGGATGCGGAAACACTAGCTGCAAATACAATACATCCTGCAAGCAGAGCTTTTTTCATGACTTCTTCCCTTTGTTATTATTCCGTTTATAAAGACACTCACTATGATCATGACCAACTGCATGTGAGTGTTACGTAGCATATAAAAATGATACAGCGACGTATAAACATGTAAACCACAAGCAGCCAAAGATTACATTTATTTACAATCAAAGTATTTGACCATTTGGCCTCGAGTTTCGTCTTTCGCAAATACAAAACCATGACGCCTACGATAGAAGTCAATCAAGGTAGGTATTCGATAAAGTTGGATACTCATACCTCTTAAGCCCCGTTTCCTTGCTTCTCGCTCTAATTGACCAATCAATTGGGATGCAAGGTCCATATTTCTATATTCCAGCGACACCCAAAGCGTGCCGAAATACAAGGTCTCCGAAAGCTCATCAGGCTCCCGGTAACACACACCCGCTAAGCTTTTTTCCCGTCTTTGATTAACAGATAGTGGCTGTTTTCATCAGTAAGGCTTTGGAAAAATTGCTCGTAGGTTGTAAATCGCTTATACGGCTTACCAATAAAGTCTTCATATTCGGCAAATGCAGCGTTTATAGTTCGCCATAATTCGCATCGCTCTGTTTCAGGCATAAGGGCAATGTCTGGCTCAATAAAGCCCGGGGATAGGTTTGCTACCTCTATTCTATCGGCCATAATAGTCCTTAACGAAACAGTTAATATAAAGGGAAGCCACTCTGGCATCACAAGAACAAGCACACAGAACTGCCAAGTGTTATGATAGAGGCATAACATAACAAAGAGCAAAGTCATGCTAGGAACACTGAGCAAAATGAAGTCTCAACTCGGCGATGTTGTCGAGTACCAACTCCCTGTTGGTGATGAGTTACTCCCTTTAAACCCGCTTATTGGTAAACACCTTAAGCTAACCTATACCGGTAATATCTACTGCGATGCCTGCGGTAAGAAAACGAAGAAAAGCTACTCTCAGGGACACTGTTTTCCGTGTATGAAGAAGTTAGCCCGTTGTGACATGTGTATCATGAAGCCGGAAACCTGCCATTATGCAAAAGGCACATGCCGAGAGCCTGAATGGGGTGACGCCAACTGTATGGTTCCCCACTATGTCTATCTTTCCAATACCTCAGGTTTAAAAGTAGGTATTACCAGACATACTCAGTTGCCAACTCGCTGGATTGACCAAGGGGCAACACAGGCTTTACCGATTTTAAAAGTCAAAACCCGTCAAATTTCCGGCCTTGCTGAAATTGCACTGGCTGATCTGGTAGCAGATAAGACGAACTGGCGAGCTATGCTAAAGGGAGATAATGCTGACATTGCCCTGCAAGATGAAGCGCAGCGCCTTTTGCCTGCCATTGAGCAACGTATTAATGAATTGCTGGAAATATACGGGGAAGATGCCGTCGAGCAACTCAACGAAGAGATCGTTGATATCCAATACCCGGTAACAGAGCACCCGAAGAAAATAGCCTCCCATAACTTCGATAAAGAACCCGTGGTCGAAGGCACACTGCTGGGCATTAAAGGCCAATACCTTATTTTTGACACTGGTGTCATTAACATTCGTAAATTCACCAGTTATGAAGTTAGCGTTGAGACGCCTGGGAGTTAATACCTCTTAAAGCGTAAAATAAAAAACGGCTGAGTTAACTCAGCCGTTTTTCTATGACTTTTTAGCCAATGGTTATTTTGCCTTAGGTTGAACAAACTTACGGTTGCTATCGACAATTGCGACATCCCTAATAAAGTTCACACCGAGCACGATCCCTTTACCTGCTGTCAGGGCAAATTCCGTCAACTCATTCAGTTCACCCAACTTCGCCCTGAGTTTAACAACCGCTTGACGTGAATCGCTCTGTTTTGACTTCAACCAGCGCTCAACAGGTAATTCAACCTCTTGCCCTCCCGCATTGAATTTGACCCAATCTTTACCATCGCGCTCAAAGGCTTGAACATTAGACACACCGATCGATGAAAGTGATTTGCCATCATCAACCTTGGCACGGATATGCTGTTGTGCCTGTGATACCCACAACCATTCTTCACTACCGAGAATTAACTTACCGTCATCAGTTTTAGTTACTACAGGCTCAGGCTTTGGCTCAGGCTTCACTTCAGGCTCTGGCAAAGGCTCAGGTTCTGGGATAGGCACTGGGACGACAACCGGTGTTTCAGGTTCAACGACAGGCGGTGTCACAGGTTGCTCAATATTTCCACCACCGATTTCTGGGTCTGGGATTGGCTCTGTTTTCTGTCCTGACTGCTGAGCACAACCCGCAAGCAATAATAGCGCAAAATATACAGCCGACTTTCTCATCAAATTCATCCCTACAACATCAAGATACGCAATACGACCAAACACTTATTAGTATCGTTTTACCAACTAGGTTATATATAACATAGTATGCTCAATCATTGGCAACATCCAAAATGATTTGCCAGATTGCAAGATTAAATCACAGTGTTAATGGAATACGGAGCCAAAATCAGCCTTTGCCATGTGTTCAAACTGTATCAGCTTATTTTGGATCCAAGCTTCATCATACCACCCCATGTTTCGGCTATGTTTTGCGTCATCCCATAAACTGAAATACCAGCGCCTTATTTCAAACCCCGGTTGCAATGCCACTTCTTGCTGATAACGCTCTGCAAGCTGTAACTCTGGCCTCACATCGAACAAATGAAATATATCCATTTCTCTATGCTTAAAGCCAACATCACAAGGATCGAGTACAGCGGTTACTTCAAAGGACTTGGGGTCAACCAGTATATTACCAAGGTGACAGTCGTCATGGATCAAGGACGACTCCGAAGAGGCCGTTGATAATATGTCACGCTTCATTGCCCATAATGATTCATAAGCTTGTTTTTGGGTAGGCGTAAACGGAGACACTTCACTAACTACATATCGGTAAACTGTCCCCATCCAATGGAAGAAAGCCTCTGTCAGGTTCGATTCGAATTGGCCACTTTCAAGTTCGAATCCTTCAGCAGCATTCATGTCATGCAGCGTCAGCAATATTTCAAGAAAACAATCAGAAAAACGGTCAATAGCTTTTGGATCATTAGGCAACTGGTGTGCCGATACTCCCTCAAGCCACTCCAGCATAATAAACTCGTAGCCTTCTTCCCGGCCAAAGTACAACACTTTTGGTACTGGGCACGGTAGGGCCTGCTCAAGACGTTCAAGACCTTTGATCTCTTTTGCAAGCCGCCCTATCTCTCGGGAGAATTTCACCACGACCTTAGCACTGTCTGATGCTAGAAAAACAACCCAACCATAAAATGTTTCTTGAATTTCATTGACCTGAGGGGCATGTCGAAACATTGTCTTAAAACTATATTCAGCAATCCTTTTTAGCTGCAACCTGTTCAATCTGACTTCCTTTCACACTCAATGACTTCTTCTTTATTTACTCGTTAAGGTGATGATTTTATTTACTGAATTATTAACCTTAACGAATACACCATACCCCTTTAGAAGCCATTATGGGGCCCTTGAACGCAATTATGAGTCCAAGCTCGCAAAAACCCGAGCAACATATATGTCTCGGGCTTTTACTATTGAATAGCTATCCCTAACAGTTCAGCTAATTCTTCCAATTGCTGCTCCGAGTCAAGACGGAGGGACCAATTCACCCCAGAACCCATCGCGGTGATCACATTGGCCCCCTTTCCTAGCAACGTGATGTCATCAACTGCCGCCTGCAAAGAAACTCGTGATGCGCCATCGAGCCTGACGACAATCTCATGCTGGTTGGCAACAATGCGTCCCGCCGAAAAAACCAATGTCATTATTCCACCGCCTTCTTGTGCTTCATCACGGCTATGGTCAAACGACTGGTACAAACCATACGACCACGCGGATCTTTGATGTCGATTTGCCACACCTGGGTGGTTGCACCCAAGTGAACGGGAGTTGCAGTGCCGACAACATAGCCACTGCGCATGGCACGGAGATGGTTAGCATTAATATCAAGGCCAACACAATACTTGCCTTCGTCGACACACATATTGGCTGCCAGCGAGCCTAGCGTTTCAGCCAGCACAACCGATGCGCCACCGTGAAGCATTCCCAAAGGCTGGTGAGTTCTTGATTCAACAGGCATTACGGCAGACAAACTATTTTCGTCGTAAGCCGAATACTCAATACCTAAGTGTTCAACTAGCGTATTTACCGAAGTCTCATTTAAACTTTCAAGAGTGAAGGATTTTTTCCAAATACTCATCACGTTATCCGTACAAACTCATTTGGAGAGAATGATACAGCAACTGTATAATTCCGCTATCGCGGTTTATACATTAAATGAAAGGAGTCTTTGATGAATCGCTTTCAACCTCTTGCTATAGCGGGCGTGATCGCCTCCATATTAGCACTCTCGGCTTGCAGCAGTTCCCCGACTGGCAGGCAGCAGGTATTACTGTTCTCTGAACAAGATATGTCTCAATTAGGGGCGCAATCTTTTGATGCCCTTAAAGAACAAGAAAAAATCCACACAGATAATAAAACCAACCGGTATGTACAATGTGTAACTGACGCATTAACCACTCGGCTGGGAGGCCAGCAAGCCACAGGTCAATGGGAAGTTGTTGTCTTTGACAGCGAACAAGTGAACGCCTTCGCCCTGCCCGGAGGCAAAATTGGCGTATATACCGGTCTTTTAAACGTTGCAACCAATCAAGATCAGTTGGCAACTGTGATCGGTCATGAAATTGGCCATGTCTTAGCCCAACACAGTAACGAACGGCTGTCTCGTTCCCAGTTGGCGAATATGGGGCTGCAAATTTCCAGCGCAGCAATGGGTGGGGCTGAATATCATGATGCCGCCATGGCTGGTTTGGGACTGGGCGTTCAGTATGGTGTTCTCATGCCTTATGGCCGTGCACAAGAGTCTGAGTCAGACATTATTGGCTTGAGGCTAATGGCTGAAGCAGGTTTTGACCCTTACGAGAGTATCAATCTGTGGAAGAATATGGCGAAAGCTGCAGGTGGTAACCAACCCCCAGAGCTATTATCGACCCACCCTTCTCACTCTACCCGCATTGACGATCTCCGGGCGGAGATAGCCAAACTGCCTAGCTACAATACGCCGAAGCCTCAGTGCGAAATATAATGATGAGTTTATAAAGTACGTGCCAAACAAAAAAGACCAGCACACAAGTGCTGGTCTTTTGATGAAAAGGAGTTGTCTCATCTCATACAGGTAAGTTAGTTCTTCAATTCTTCAAATTTATCACTTAACTCACTCGCTGTATCAGACGCTTTGTCAGACACATCTTCAAAAACATCCTGTACGTCTTCAAATGAACGTGAATCAGTGAGATCTTCAATTTGATCTTTATAAGTCACGCCAATGTAAATCCCCAAGCCAACAAGGGCCAATACGATATATTTCAGCATTTCAATTATTCTCTTCGCAAACCGAATGTATGAGGCATGCCCTGCCTCTTTATAAAAATTATATGGTCTAAAACAAAAAACAGCTCCCGAAGAAGCTGCTTTTTTTAACTCTGAATTAGCGAACTAGGCTAATTAGAGATTTACCCAGCAACCACTCTAGCTCTTTTTGGCTTTCATCACCGAAGCGTTCAAGGCAAAGGCCATAGAGCCTATCGATGCCTCGCTTGGCAAATTCACTGGTCGATTCTGATGATGCGATATGATGGAACAGCAGACGTAGTGTCGCTTTGAACTTCTCATCACTATTATCATCCAACGCGGCAATCCAGCTTTTAGAAAAACCTGCTAAACCGTTATCCAAATCGAGTTTTTCGACGAACAACCGGAAAATACGGCCATCGAGTGCAGTCGCAAAATCTTGTTTTTTAGGGAAGTGGTGGCTAATACCAGTACGAGAGATCCCAGTTTGCTTGCTTAAGGTGGTATAAGACATTTTGTCGTATCCTAACGTCAAAATTTGATCCACCACCGCATCCATAATCGTTTGGATGGTAATTTCAGTATCTTCTTTACTACGCTTCGGCATAATGCGTTGACTCTATGATTCTAAGTGATCACTCATAAACCCGCCGAGTTCCTGTGCGGGTTTCGTAACCATCTAAGCAAATGTATTGAATCCCCATTGGTATCACTTTGTACTGATAACAAGTCACACAATACGGGATATCATTCCGTTAATCGATAATATTACCGTTCTACCCGCAGTTTCAAGTATTAAAATGTCATGAAATGAAAAATTAATGCATCCGTCATTAGGCTGCTGTTCTGGAAATTTTATGAACGACTAAACAAAAAGCACATAACAGAATTTTCCATTTGTTTAGTGTTAATAATTGGAATTCCCAGCCACCTTAACATCTCATTAACACACCAAACACCTAGGTTCACTGCAAAAAATTGGCGCTATTGTAATAGAAACAGGAATTTATGAATAGGGTATTGAGAGTAAAAAAATTGTACACCTGTTTGAATTTTGTTCTATTTTAATCTTTGAAAACTAATTATTTTTCACCACATTGTGTCTGTTCCATGAAATTTCGTAACAACTTTAAGGCAAATAACTGCTTGACCAAACAGTGAAAATAGCATTATTTTAACAAAAACATAACACGGAAGGATCGAAGTATGACTCTACCTCTGCAATCGGATCGCTTAAGGGATACACTGATGACTCAACCACTGCCAACAGAAATGATTCTCAAATGGGCAGAAGAACGCGCAGATGATGTGTATCTTCGCCAGATCATCAATCGACAATTCGTAGACTTTACATATGCAGAGGTAGCTGACAAAGCACTCAGACTTGTCAGCGCCCTCCGTGCACAAGGCTTCCAACCCGGTGACCGCATCGCCTTGATGTCGAAAAACTGTGCTGAATGGTTTATTACCGATCTTGCTTTGATGTTAGGTAGCTATATCAGCGTACCTATTTTCCCAACAGCAGGTGCTGAAACCATCGAGCACTGCCTAACCCACAGCGAAACAAAAGCGGTTTTGGTGGGTAAATTGGACGATGAAAAAGCTGCACTCTCGGTAATGGAAAAGCACCCTGAGATCCTTTCTATTGCTTTCAACTACCCTTCAGCTCCAAAGTGTGACCACGATTTCAATACGCTGCTTTCTCAGCATGAACCATCAGAAGAACGTCCTAACCATCAACAAGATGACTTGATGTCTATTGTGTATACGTCTGGTACTTCAGGGTTACCTAAAGGCGCCATGCTTAGCTATGGCTCATTTGCCTGGGCTGCCCAGCGACTTGTCGACCACATTGGCATGCAAGAAGGTGAGCGTCTGTTCTCATACTTGCCTTTGGCGCACATTACTGAACGAGTCTACATTTTTGGCTCTTCTGTTATGTCAGGTATTCAGGTTGCTTTCCCAGAGTCACTTGATACCTTTATCGATGACGTCAAAATGCATCGCCCGACCTTGTTTATTTCGGTACCGCGTTTATGGACCCTATTCCAGCAACGTATTCTAGAAAAACTTCCGCAGGCGAAACTTAACCTATTACTTAAAATCCCATTCATTTCCGGTGTCATCAAGCGCAAGCTTGCAGACGGTCTTGGTTTAAACAAGGCTCGTGTATTGGGTTGTGGTTCAGCACCAGTATCACCGGCCCTGCTCCGTTGGTATGAAAACATTGGACTCAACATTACTGAAGCCTGGGGGATGACGGAGAGTTTTGCTTACAGCACCCTCAACCACCCATTCCGCAGCGATAAAATTGGTTCCGTAGGTAATGCCGGTCCGGGTGTTGAAATCAAGATTTCTGCCGATGAAGAAATTCTGGTTCGTGGTATGGGCCTGTTCTCCGGCTACTACAAAAACGAAGAAGCGACCAAAGAGATGTTCGATGAGGAAGGTTGGCTTCACACAGGGGATATCGGCTTTATGGATGAGGATGGCTACCTAACTATCCAAGGCCGTAAGAACGATACCTTCAAGACAGCTAAAGGTAAGTTTGTATCACCGGTTCCCATTGAGAAACGCATTTTCGAACTGGCCAATATCGAAATGATGTGTGTGGTGGGCTCAGGTATGCCAGCACCAATCCTGCTCGCGGTTCCTCATGACTTCCCTAACTTTGACCGTGAACGTTATGCGCGTACCGCTCAGAGGGTTATTGACACGCTTAACATGGAGCTTGAGTCTCACGCCAAGATCAGGGGTGTGCTGATGATTAAAGATCCGTGGAGTATTGAAAACGGTATTCTGACACCAACGCTCAAGATCAAGCGTCACCTGCTTGAGAAAAAATACCATGATGTAGGTGCAAACTGGCCGAAAGATCAGCTTGTACAATGGGAAGAGTAATTGCCATTACCCTTAGATAAAACTTGCCCCCGCAATTGCGGGGGCTTTGATTTTTAAAAGATGAAATACAAGATGATTTAGAGCTTGTAACGTTGTACTTCTTTCTCTAGTTGTCCTGCTAGCTCTTTCAAAGTCTCAGCTTGGCGAGCGGCTTCCATAGCTTCTTGAGCCATCTGGTTTGCAACTTCCTGCACCCCTTCTGTATTACGACTAATTTCAGCCGTCACACTCGATTGCTCTTCGGCAGCAGAAGCAATCTGCGTCGCCATATCACTTATCACATTTATCTCACTCGCAATGCTGTTGATGCTTTCACCCGCCGCATCGACATCCTGAACGCTGGTATCTGCTAATTGATGACTATCATTCATCACTGATACTGCGTTATGAGTGGTCGACTGAAGAGTTTCAATCATGGTTTGAATTTCTTCCGTTGAGGTATGGGTACGCTGTGAAAGAACACGCACTTCATCAGCGACAACTGCAAAACCACGTCCTTGCTCTCCTGCTCGTGCTGCCTCAATAGCCGCATTCAATGCCAGTAGATTAGTCTGCTCTGCAATATCACGAATGGTCGATAGAATGGTGCTGATCTTAAGCGCATGCTCGTTGAGATCTTCAATAATAGAGGCAGCATTAGTCACTTCATTGGCTAGATTGCCAATCGACTGCTGGCTTTGCCCTACTTGACGGTGACCGCTCCCCGCCAAAGAGACAGCCTGCTCTGCAGTCTTAGCCGTGTTCTCTGCGTTACCCGCAATTTCCTGAGTAGCACTCGCCATTTCGGTCACAGCAGTTGCGACCATGGTAATTTCATCCTGCTGCTGTCGGATATTGTGACTACGTTGGGTAGAAGCTGCGGCTGATTCCATTGCATTGCGGTTCAATTCAATGGCAATGTCTCGTAATTTCGTTGCCATCACATGCTGATGGGAAACAAATTGATTGAAATTATCGGCTAACAGCCCCACTTCGTCCTGGCTGTTTACCGGGATACGAGCTGTAAGATCACCTTCACCATGCGCAATATCGGCCAAGGCTTCAGAGACTTTCTTCAATTCGCTTAGCTGCTTTGTCAATAGCAAGCTTATCAGGCCACAAACGACAACAAGAATCACCAAGCCAATTAGCAGTTCATCAATCAGCATGTCACGGATTGGTGCTTCAAGCACTGACTTATCCATCACCATGACCAATGCCCAGCCTGAATTTGGGACATCATGAATCGCTATTGCGCGATCGCGGCCATCAAAGTCACTAAAGAAAAAGCCATTACCATGCATTTCATTACGCAGCGACTGAACATTAAGTCCCAGCTCAGAAATAGGTTTGAGCTGCATATCGGCATTTGGGTGAGCGACAACAACTTGGTTGCCCATGTCCAGTAGCATGGCATAGCCATCCCCAAGCACTGGGATATTTAATACATCACGCATTAAATCGCCTAGCGCTAAATCAGCACCCACTACACCTTGTAATTGTCCAGCTGACATTACCGGCTCAGCAAGAGTTACAACCAAGGTTTGCATTGTGTGGCTCATATATGGCGCCGTAATCACTGGAGATCGCGCTGCTGAGGCTTCTTTGTACCACCCCCTTTCGCGAGGGTCATAGCCCGCTCGGTTCAATGATGGATCTTGACGATGCATATCACCTTGCTGGTTGCCGTAAAAGCTCAAACTGAAATCACCAGAAATATGCATTTGTTTTAAATGCTCAACGATATCCGGTGTGTTATTGGTAGCCATCGTTGCTACCACAGCTTTAACTGCCGCTTGTTTATTTTCAAGCCAATCACCAATACCTTTGGTTACTGCTACTGATGTATTGCGACTTTCGCTTTCAATCGACTGCCACGCTTGATTTTTCATTGTCTGGTAGGAGAAACCGCCTAAGGCAATAGCGGTGATAGAAATAGCGACAAAACTCGACAGTAAAAGTTTTGTTTTTAACGATAATTGCATGACTTCCCTTTATCTCGAAACAAAATTGGTGCGATTATAGTGTGTGGCACGAATTAAATTCATGATCTACCACTAAAAAATCTGAGTTTATTCATTTAACATCATGCCAATATGCATAGATATTCCTAATCGGCCATTTTACCTATAACGACCAATACCTTGTAAAACTCAAGGTGTTCCTAATATTTTGTTGGCCTTCGCACATACAATATAAAATCAATCCGCTATATTCATTTTCGGTTCACGTACAATCAGTTACAATTCAATGTATGAATAGAAAAAGCAAATACATAATCCTTTTGTCTCTTCTCTTCGTTGTTTCTTCAGCGCTTGCAAACGTTGAATTGGAAATTGAAGAAGATCACGACGACGTTATGCGGGCCGTTCAACAAGGGCTGGTACAGCCTTTCTCATCTTTAAAAACCAAAGTCAGCGAACAACTCCATGGCCGTATTATCCGCGTCGAGCTGGAAGAAGATGATGACATTTGGATTTATGAATTAAAGCTTATTGACCCCAACAATAATATTGTCAAAGTGGAATATGATGCTCAGACGTTGACCATTCTGGAGATAAAAGGCCGGGGTCTTGAAAATATTATCAAGGTAGAACAATGAAAATACTCGTCGTTGAAGATGAACAAGCCTTGGGCGAACAAATTGTTGAAGGTTTAGAACAAAGTGGCTGGGTCGCCGAGCTTTCCTCTGATGGCATTGATGCCCTGTACCGTGCGACTTCTGAGCCTTGGGATGGCATTGTGCTCGATTTGGGCCTCCCGAAATTGGATGGCCTTACCGTGCTCAAAGGCATTCGTGATGAGAATGTCACATGTCCAGTGATTATCCTCAGTGCTCGAAATGAACTTACACAACGCGTTGAAGGGCTCAACGCCGGTGCTGATGACTATCTAACCAAGCCTTTCCAAATGATTGAGCTTGTCGCACGACTGCGAGCACAAGTTCGCCGCTCAACAGGTAATGCTTCACCAGTGATTCAGGTTGGTGGCTTAAGCCTAGATACACGCACCTCAAAGGTGATGCATAACGGTGAAAGCATTGATCTCACTGCGCTAGAATTTAAAGTGCTCTCCTACATGATGCACAATGCCGATAAAGTTATCTCTCGTACTGAATTAGTCGAGCATATCTATAAGCAAGACTTTGACCGTGACTCCAATACTATCGAAGTATTCATTGGTCGAATTCGACGTAAAATTGGTGGTGATGTCATTAAAACAGTTAGAGGGCTTGGATACCGTATCAATGCAGATTAGAGCGCCACAAACACCTCTACCTAGCCTACGCAGCCGCTTGCTTATTGCTGCGGCTGTTTGGTTATTAGGTATAACCCTTGCTGCCGGTTACCTGATGCCATCATTCATCAAAACCTACTTGGTTGATCAGGAGAAGCACCAACTTTATATCTACTTAGACGAATTAACAGCACAAATTGATACTGACAGTGATGGTAATGTTATCCCCCCAAAACCTCTGTCTAATCCTCGCTTCCAACAGCCTTATAGTGGACTTTACTGGAGTTTGAATGTTGCAGATACGGAGCTTCGTTCCCGCTCGCTGTGGGATACCCGTATTTCAGGAGATAAAGAATCTGGCTTTGTAGGTCCAGACAAGCAATCATTGATTGTTTTAACACGCGATATCCTTCTTCCCGATCTGGATGACCCTGTCACCCTGACCGTTGCGATAAGCCAAGAGCGATTGCTAAAAACCTTAACGCAGCTCACCAGTGGGCTTTGGCTAATTCTGCTAATCATGGCTGGCGGCATACTGTGTTTGATTTGGCTCCAGGTCAGTTGGTCGCTATGGCCACTTCGCCGGTTGCAGAAAAACCTTAAGCAAGTGCGAGAGGGGGAAACCTCAGAGTTAAGTGGAACATACCCTGCTGAAATACGCCCTGTCGTGGACGATTTGAATGCCCTGCTTTTCCACTATCAAGAGATACTAGAGCGGGCCAGAAATCACGCAGGTAACTTATCTCATGCGTTAAAAACACCAATAGCGGTATTGAACAATGAAGTCGCCCACTTAAACGAGCAAGAGCAGTCTCGCTTACAGCCTTCACTTCAGCAGTTGCAACAACATATCGACTACCACCTTGGACGTGCAAGGATGGCGGGAGCAACTAACATCCTATCGGCTAAGACGGCACCTTCCCCTCGTGTTGATGCTATCTCAATGGCAATGGATAAAGTGTACGCAAGCCGAGGAGTCGTGCTTGTCAACGAATTAGACAGTGATTTACTTGTGGCTATCGAAAAGCGCGACCTTGATGAGATCATCGGTAACTTGATCGAGAATAGCTACAAATGGGCGAAAAGCCTCATTAGGGTCCACCAGCTTGAACAAAGCGCCGACACAGTGATGGTGGTCATTGAAGATGATGGTCCCGGTATTGATGACGGGGCTTATCAAAATGCCCTAAAGCGTGGTGTAAGGCTTGATGAAACTACGCCAGGGACGGGTTTAGGACTGAATATTGTCAATGAGCTAGCCCATAGCTACCGGGGTGAACTTAACCTGAGTAGAAGCCAGCTTGGTGGACTGAAAGCGTCCATTACACTACCTAAACCAAGGAAGTAAAAGTATTTCCAAGGCTTATCTAATTTAAGCAAGATCTGGTGGCTCCTCACCAGATCAGTCTTTATGATGGCCAAAAAGTTAGGTTAACTATCCTGATAATCACACCCAACACCAAAGCGGCGACACCTAACCGATACCATTTGAACTCCACGGCTGACATACCAATACGGTTGTAAAACATCTTCAATACGCCTGTCCAATCGCTAGTTCGGCGGCCATATAAAATGATCCCGTTTCCGACTAAGACTAAGCCTGCCAAAATCAATACATATTCAGCAACTGTCATTGATACCTGCAGCATGGTGTACTCCCTTTTTCATCATCTACACTCTGATTTAATGACATAAACAACCATTGCTCAATTAGACCATGGTAGAGGGTCGGGCTTTCTTTCAACGCTATCTGAAGAAAAAAAGCCCTTAACAACAAACTTTATATGCTTATTCAAGGCGTTTAGTGTAGAATCCTGCCCCCGGAATTTCTAACGAAGGTATCGAGGCGACATGCAATTACTCGAAGCAAAACTACATAAAATTGACCGTCATAATTACCGCAGCTACTCCAGCTTACGCGGTGAATACCATTTCGTTGACTTCGATTTCTTCATTGATATCACTCAATCAGATCCCTTTGCCCCGGCATCTCGTGTCCGTGCCCGCCGTAAATGGTCGTTAACCGATCTTGAGTGGTTGAAAGAACAGTCTCCTGATTACCAGCGTGCAGCACGTGACTTTATTGCCCGTCAGTTTGCTGAGCTGGCACAGCAGATTAATGAGATCCAAATTGATCGTCCGGGCCAAGCGGTTCTGGACCGTACTGCCGTTGTCTTTGATGATGATGCTCTTGAACTTCGCTTCCGTGTCAACCTGCCGTCCGATGGCCGTACCATCATTGCGAAGAAAACAGCAAACTTGTTGACGTTCACTATGCCTAAAATCATCCGTCGCGCCACGATTGCACGTGAACTGCCGATGGACGAGCTAAAGCGCCACTGTGAAACGGTTGAAGATCAGGTTGCGCTACGTAAACAACTGGCAGACAAAGGCTTGATGGCGTTTGTTGCCGACGACAGTGTGTTGCCACGTCTAGCTGGTAATAGCGATCAGCCAATGGCCGATGCTATCCCATTTGTTAGCCCGGAAAGCTTGGCTGTAGAGCTTGAAGCACCACACCGTGGCAAGATCCGTGGTATGGGTGTACCTAAAGGCATCACTATGATTGTCGGTGGTGGCTTCCACGGTAAGTCGACGTTACTCAACGCGATTGAAAACTCTGTATACGACCATATCCCTGGTGATGGCCGAGAGTACATCGTGACCGATGAATCAGCCTCAAAGATCCGCGCCGAAGATGGCCGTTGTGTACACAACGTTGATTTAACGCCATACATCAGCAACCTGCCAATGGGCAAAGACACCAGCATGTTCTCTACCCAGAATGCTTCAGGTTCAACCTCACAGGCATCATGGCTACAAGAGTCGATCGAGTCTGGCTCAAATGCATTGCTGATCGATGAAGATACCTCGGCATCGAACTTCATGATCCGTGACGAGCGTATGCAGGCACTGATAGCGAAAAATGATGAGCCAATTACCCCGCTTGTAGACCGCATTTCGCTATTACGTGATCAGCTTGATGTATCTGTACTGCTTGTTATGGGCGGCTCTGGTGACTATCTAGATGTGGCGGACACTGTGATTCAAATGCACAACTACCAAGCACTGGATGTTACAGAGAAAGCCAAAGAGGTTGTTGCTTCACATCCTACCCGCCGTCAGCTAGAAGGTAGCACCGAGATCACTCGCCCTCGCACCCGTAAGCTTAACCGTGCAGGTCTAAAAGCTCAGCTTGAAGACGGTAAGTTCCGAATTCAGGTGAAAGACAAAACCTCTATGCGCTTTGGTCGTGAATTTATTGACCTACAAGCCTTGGAGCAGGTAGCCGATTCAAGCCAACTACACGCTATCGGTTGGTTATGGTTCCAAATTGCCCAAGGTAAAGGCTGGGAGAAGGCGCCAAGCAAAGCATTTAGCCAAATGCTAGCAAGCGATGAGTGGTTCCGAACTATGCCAAACTACGGTGATATCGCTAAACCACGCGTAATTGAAGTTATGGCAGTATTGAACCGTATGCGTAAGGCAGAGTTCAAGTAAGCATCGAGCTAAATTCGACCGAATAAAAAGCCCACAACATTCACACGTTGTGGGCTTTTTTATAAAGAGAGATGGAAAAATACTTTGCTATCGTTGGAACTGACTCATCAATCTTTGAAGGCCTTCCAAGCGCTCAACCAGCATTCGGGTACTCTCGACAGAAGTATCACTCGATTTTTCTGTCTCACTGCCTAACACGTTTATCTTCTGGATATGCTCAGCGATGTCAACACTCACTCCCGCTTGCTGCTCAACCGCAGCAGCAATTTGATGACTGCTATCTGTGACTAAATCCAATACTCGATTAATCTCTTCTAGCTGTTCACCCATAGCTAACGCCTGCTGGCGACAATGCTCGGACTGCTCGCCTCCTCTTTCAACAGCAGCGGCAGCTTGACCGGCAATATCCTGAAGCTGAGATATCATCTGGTGGATCTCGCCTGTTGAGGATTGCGTCTTCTGTGCCAGCGATCTGACCTCATCAGCTACAACAGCAAAGCCTCGACCCGCCTCACCTGCTCGAGCGGCCTCGATCGCCGCATTCAGCGCCAGTAAATTAGTTTGATCAGCGATAGTTCCAATAACATCTAAGATCCCTTCAATCTGGCGGCTACTTTCTGATAATGCATTGATTACACGTTTAGAGTCATCCAGCTCTTTATGGAGCGCATTGACCGATGAAATGGTTTCCTCGACTCTCATCTGGCCGCTATTGGCGACCTGCTGCGCTTTTACGGTCATATCCGAGGCATTAGTTGCACTCTCAGCAACCTCTTTAACCGTCGAGGCCATTTGATCAATGGCTACCCCAACCTGTTCCGTTGCCAACGCCTGCTGTTGCAAGTTGGTTTTAACTTGTTGAGTGTTAGCAAACTCATCTTCGGCAGAAAGAAGGATATCAGATGATGTTTCACTGGCTCGGCCGACAATAGCACGAAGCTCTGCTTGCCGCATTCTAAGCGCAAGCTCCACCCCGGAGTAATCGTCGTATTTGCCAGTATAAATCTTTTCCATCAAAGCATTATCATAGGCTTGATGGGCTAGTTGAGTTATCTGTTGCAACCGCTTCTGGGCCATTAGATTAACGAATAAACCCAAAATAGTTGCAACTAAGATAGCCATTGAAACTCCTGAACCAGAAACTGCAGCATGGTACATGGCAGCTGCAGCCGTGAATGCCAAAAGGATAGTCAACATAGTCCCATGCTTAAAGCGAAAACGACTTGTACCTTGCTTTCCCTCATTGAGTGCTTTGTAAGCCACTTCCGCGCGTTTCACTTCATCTTTGCTTGGGCGGCTTCGTACAGATTGGTATTCAACAATCTGGCCATTACTATTGACTATCGGGGTTACGAAAGCTGAAACCCAATAGTAATTACCATCTTTACATTTGTTCTTTACCAACCCCATCCAACTTTTACCTCCTTTGACATACTGCCAAAGTTGGGCAAAAGCCGCTTTAGGCATATCGGGATGCCTAACAAGGTTGTGGGGATTATCAATAAGCTCTTCGTTACGGTAACCAGCCACATCACAAAAAGTACTGTTGGCATAAGTAATCGTGCTGCTTGGGTCCGTCGTTGAGATTAGATTCAAAGAGGCTGAATACTCGACTTCCCTTCCTTGGGGTGAAGTATTCTCAAAATGTGTGTTTTCCGCTGTCATTATTGTCACTTATTATTTTTATTCCGGTGAAATGGTTCTAGGGCAAGCTAATTAATGCTTGCTATAACACCGTATTGTGACACCCATTCCAATCGTGATAGTTGATTTATATTAAATAACTATCTGACACTAAATAAACAAAAGCGGTTTCAATCATTCTTTCCCTTTCCTATCAGGGATAGCAAAACGTGAAATTCATGAAAAAAATTGAATTAATAAGGTCTACCTAACATGGCCTTGAGCTCAGGCAGTACCTCCTTCATCGCTTTATAGCCAACCTCCATGGCTGCGGTTCGCTCTGATGAGCCGCCAAAATTCACTAGGCTCGGATCAGGTGACACTGGAGCAAGTGCAATATCTGCGCTATCGATTTCTTCCTTAGTTGCAATACAACTCTGGATCCAAAAAGTATTCGCCATAGTATCTATGGCCGTATATCTAAGCGGTGGTGGCAAACTACAGAATACATCGACCCCAATGACAATATCGGCTCCTAGTTGGCGGGCAGCATAAACCGGAACCAGAGACAATACGCCTCCATCAACAAGAATATCTGCATTGTGATAAACAGGAACAAACACACCAGGTACACTTGATGATGTCTGTACCGCTTGGCCAATATCCCCTTCCGTAAACATAACAGCCTTCTGCTGAGTCAGGTTGGTAGCAACAATACCTGTTGTGATAGGCAGGTCACTGATATCTTCATAGCCGGTGTGCTTATTCACCCACTTTGCCAATGCTTTACCCTTTATCAGCCCTTTGCGTGAAAAGTTAATATCAACTATCTCATGTTCGGAAAATTCAAACAGCTTTCGCTGAACATCAAGGTATTCATTACTGCTGTACAACGCTGCAGCAATGGAGCCCACAGATGTGCCAGTCACGATATCTGCCTTTATCCCTTCTTCTTCTAATGCCTTCATCACCCCAAGATGCATCATGCCGCGAGATGCACCTCCGCCAAAAGCAATCGCTAGCTTGGGTTTATCAATATTGTCCGCACTCAATTGACCAGTTTGCGCAGACTCTTCGTTTGCCACCACCTTTATATCAACCGCTGTCAGGCCGTTATATTCATTGGTTGTTGAACAGCCGGATAAAGATAGCAAAAACAATACAGTAACGAATTGACGGAACTTGGCCGATGAAACGGTGCTATTCATTGCTAACTCCCTTGGCTTCAAGATCTTTGTTGTCTTGCGGTTCGGTATATCGAGGTAACACTAAGTTTACATTAAGTTTTTTAGTAAACAGTGATTTGTATGGGAATCACAAAGATTAAGACGAAGGATTATTGAAAGTGGTGAGATAGAAAGAAAAAACCCACCACTTAATCAGTGATGGGTTTGCATTTAGTAACGAATCTATTGGTGCTTAGCGCTTGAAGCGCATAAATACCGTCGAGAGCGGAGGCAGGTCTAGGCTTATTGACTGCTCAAGGCCATGCGACTCGACAGGCACAGTCTCAACAACATCTTTGACATCTGCACCACTACCCCAATACTTGTTATCGTCGGTATTTAGCAGTAGCTCGTACACACCTTCAACCGGCACACCGAGGGTATAACCTTGACGTGGTACCGGGGTAAAGTTTGATACGACCAATACCTTGTCACCATTAAGAGCAATACGCTCATGGGCAAGAATACTGTTATCGGCATCATCCTGGACGCGCCATTCAAAACCAGCCGGATCACAGTCTTGCTCATACATCGCAGGTTCTGAGGTATAAAGGCCATTTAAGTCTTTGACCAATGCCTGCATACCGCTGTGGCGAGGATACTCCAACCAGTGCCACTCTAGCTGACCGTCGTGGTTCCACTCAGCGCTCTGGGCAATTTCTGCACCCATGAAGTTAAGCTTCTTGCCAGGTTGGCCATACATATAACCCATATATGCACGAAGGTTTGCTGTTTTCTGCCACTCATCACCCGGCATTTTGTCCAGCATTGAACCTTTGCCGTAAACCACTTCGTCATGAGACAAAGAGAGTACGTAGTTTTCGCTAAATGCATATACCATTGGGAAAGTAATGGTGTTGTGATGGTAGCTTCGGTGAATTGGCTCTTCCTGGATGTAGGAAAGGCTATCGTGCATCCAACCCATGTTCCATTTAAAGCCAAAACCCAAACCGCCCATATCAGTTGGCTTGGTCACGCCAGGGAAGGCTGTCGACTCTTCAGCAATAGTCATCGCATTCGGGTAATGACGGTAAACTTCCTCATTCACCCAGCGCAACAGGCTCACTGCATCAAAGTTAACGTTGCCACCTTCGTGGTTAGGGATCCACTGATCGTGCTCTCGGGAGTAGTCCAAGTAAAGCATTGATGCTACTGCATCTACTCGCAAGCCATCGATATGGTAATGTTCGAACCAGAAAAGCGCATTCGAAACCAAGAAACGGCGAACATGATCACGACCGTAATCGTAGATGTAGCTCTTCCAATCTTGGTGCCAGCCTCGGCGCGGATCCGGGTCGTTAAACAGCGCGGTTCCGTCGAAGTTAGCCAAACCGTGATCGTCTGATGGGAAATGGGCTGGAACCCAGTCCAAAACAACACCGATATTTGCCTGGTGACACTGATCAACGAAGTACTTGAAGTCATCCGGTGAGCCGAAACGACTTGTCGGTGCAAACAGGCCAATTGGCTGGTAGCCCCAAGAACCGTAGAACGGGTGCTCGGAAACCGGCATCAGTTCAACATGGGTGTAGCCCATTTCGCTTAGGTACGGGATAAGCTCATCAGCGAGCTCACGGTAGTCGAGGAACTCACCCTGAGCGTTCTTGCGCCATGAACCAGCATGCAGCTCATAGAATGACAAGGCTTGTTGGTGCTTGGCAGTTACCGGACGGTTTTGCCATGCGCTGTCTTGCCAATCATATTTCGCTTGGTCGAAAACTTTAGAGGCAAATGACGGATACTGCTCCGACGAATAGCCCCATGGGTCTGCTTTGTGAGGTAACCCCTCACCTGCACTGTCTTTCAGCTCAAATTTATATAGGGTGCCTTCCTCAAGTTCAGGAATGAACAGACCCCAAAGGCCATCATCAAGACGTTGCATTGGGTGGCGACGACCGTCCCATGCATTGAAATGGCCAACAACACTTACCGCTGAAGCATTCGGTGCAAAGACAAGAAAACGTACACCGGAAATTGAAGAGTTACCACGATTAAGAGTGACTAGCTGGGCACCCATTTCACTGTGCATCAGTGATGGGTCTGCCAACGCTTCACCTGATTGAATCAGATTGTGGAATTGGTAAGGGTCGCAAATCGTTTGTTCGCCTTGCGGCCAGTTAACGACAAGTTGATATAGTGCAGTGGTAAAATCGAAATCACCCTCAAGCACAAAACCGCTATCAGCTTCGCGTGCGAGGGTAAAACGTTCACCGTTTTCAGTTATTGCTTCAATAGAATCAGCACCAGGCATGTACACGCGAAGTGCAATGTCAGTTGACTGATATTGAGGGCCTAAAAATGAAAATGGGTCTGAAAATGCAGCTCTCTCGAGCTGCATGTATTCCTTATCACTGCGGGTCACTTTAGATGTGTCCAACGCATTACTCCTGATATTACTTATTGTTTGATGCTTCTGCTCGTGTTTCGGTTAAACGACGAGTCAAGTCAACAATATTCTGGCGGGTGAAGATATCATCCAATGTGGTCGATAACTTACGACGCCAGTTCGGGTATTCATCAACGGTACCCGGGATGTTGACCGGCTTGTCCATTTCTAGCCAGTCTTCCAACTGTAGGCTCAACAAAGCACTAGAGCCGGCAGCTAGGTGGAGTTGCATGGCTTCGCTTAAGTGCTGATCCATCGGCACATATGCAGCGTTATGCCCAACCCCTTCAGGAAGATAACCATGCCAAGCTAAACTATCAAGGATTTTTTGTTTGCTTTCGGCACGACTATCAAACAAACCTGCCAATTGCTCCTTATTTGGATACAAACCAAGCTCTTCGCCCATCTTAAGGTCGTCACAGTGCCAGAAACCACGTAGCGTTGGCATATC
This sequence comes from Photobacterium rosenbergii, assembly GCF_003026455.1. Lineage (GTDB taxonomy): Bacteria > Pseudomonadota > Gammaproteobacteria > Enterobacterales > Vibrionaceae > Photobacterium > Photobacterium rosenbergii. The sequence continues at coordinate 303,240 of NZ_PYMB01000001.1, read as the reverse complement.
GTGAGTACACAGTGCAGACATTGACTGATCAGCATAGTGCTTAGGTGAGTAGAAGCCGCCGTCTTCTGCAGTTTCGAAGAAGAACACTTTGTATGAGTGAATACCAGCTGTAGCCAACTTATCAACGATTTCATCAGGTACCGTACCCAAGTCTTCACCGATAACCGTACATTGGTAACGATGGCTCTCAAGCGCCAGAATCGACATCATATCTTCAACTGGGTAGTACATGTACGCACCGTTTTTCGCTGACTCGCCTTTTGGAATCCACCATAGGCGAAGTAGGCCAAGTACGTGGTCAATACGAAGTGCGCCACAGCTGCGCATGTTAGCGCGTAGCAGTTGAATATATGGCTCGTATGCACGCTCTTTAAGTACGTCTGGGTTCAGCGGCGGAAGGCCCCAGTTCTGGCCTAGTGGACCAAGAATATCTGGCGGTGCACCCACGCTCACGTCCTGACATAGCGCGCCGTGGTCAGCCCAAGTTTCTGAGCCAGAGTCACAAACACCAACGGCTAGGTCACGGTATAGACCAATTGTCATACCCTTCTCTTCAGCCAACTCATTAACCTCTGCTAATTGAGTATCAGCTAGCCATTGCAAGTACATGAAGAGTTGTACTTGAGCGTAGTTTTTCTTGATAAACGTCTGTACAGCTGCATTATCAAAGTGACGGTACTGCTCAGGGAATACAGGCCAGCCCCAAGTATTATCGTCTTCTTTTTTCAGCTCTGCATGCAATGCATCAAACGCTGCTTGGTGAAGCAGGCTCTCGCCACCGTCTTCTACAAACTGCAGGAATTTCTGTGCACGTGCCGTGTTTTTCTCAAGATGGCGCTCGCTGAACGTATTGAACAACAGAGGCAGAACAGCCATTTTCAGACAAGACACTTCACTGTAGTTCACCCAATTCGCGTTGCGCGCTTCATTCAAACGCTGCTGGAATTCTGGGCTACCGACAAGTTGCTGTGCTTCATCACACTGGGCAAACTCAGTTACAGAGCTCACATCAATGTACATCAGGTTCAGCCAACGGCGTGAAGATGGGCTGTATGGGCTCGCACCTTCTGGGTTAGCTGGGAATAAGGAGTGGATTGGGTTCAAACCCACAAAATCACCACCGCGGGCAGCAACGTCAGCAACCAACTGTTTAAGATCGCCGAAGTCACCAATACCCCAGTTGTGGTTAGTACGGATTGAATACAGCTGAACGCTGGTACCCCAAAGCTTCTTGTTATTAAGCAGATCTTCCTGCTTGTAACAAGATGTCGGAGTCACGATCAAAGTCATTTCAAAAGGAGATTTACGACGCTTACGGAACACCTCAAGCTTGTGGTAACCCCATGCCAGATCATCCGGTAATGCGAAAACCAACGTACCACCGTCTGCGCGCTCGTCAGAGACAAGCTGAGACTGTAGCCAGCCTTCCAGCACATCACCCTGCTCTGTTTCCAAGCGCCAGCTAAAATCGCTGATACGTGCGCTTTGGCCCAAATGCATTTCAATGTGCATCGGCTCACCTTTGCGAACCACCTTAACCGGTGCTAGCACATCAGGGCGTAGCTTTTTATTTGCTGATTCCAGCAAAGCTTCATCACTCTTGGTGTCGTAACCTAGCGCTGCCAACAGGCGACGGATTGTATCGCTGTCAACTTGCGCCTCATCCCCCCAAGCACTGACATAGTTATCGGCAATGCCGACCATGTCCGCGACTTGTTTTAATACTTGATCGTCTTTCATCGTTCTCTCCGTTAGCGGCCTTGCGGCCGCTACGATGTTTAAAGTTTTGCTGATATCAATTCGTACTTTTTTTGCAGCTTAGAGCAGTTATAGTGAAACCGGCTCTAGTTTCCAGATATTGTTAGCGTAGTCTCGAATACTACGGTCTGAGCTGAATTTGCTCATCAGTGCCGTATTCAGAATGGCTTTGCGAGCCCATGTCTTCTGGTCACGGTATTCCGCATCGATTTTCTCTTGCGTCTTCACGTAATCGGCAAAGTCAGCCAGTACCAGGTAAGGGTCACCACCGTCCAGTAGGTTGTGACGGATTGCCGCCAACTGGCCAGGGTTGCCTGGTGTGAATTCATCGGTCTCTAACAAGTCCAGTGCTGCGCGTAGAAGGCTATCAGCATGGTAGTAACGGTAAGGGTCGTAACCCTCTTGCTTCAGTTTTTGTACTTCATCTACCAATAGGCCGAAGATGAAGATGTTTTCGTCGCCCACTTCTTCGCGCATCTCAACGTTTGCACCATCCATCGTACCGACAGTCAGTGCACCGTTCATTGCGAACTTCATGTTACCCGTACCCGATGCTTCTTTACCGGCAGTCGAGATCTGCTCAGAAACATCAGCTGCTGGGAACAGGATTTCAGCAAGGCTTACGCGGTAGTCAGGAATGAATACCACTTTCAGCTTGCCGCCAAGACGTGGGTCGTTGTTCACTTTCTCTGCCACCTTGTTGATAGCAAAGATAATGTCTTTCGCCAGTGCGTAACCCGGTGCTGCTTTCGCACCAAAGAAGAACACACGTGGGTGCATATCGAACGTTGGGTCGTTCAATAGGCGGTGGTATAGCGCCAAGATGTTCAGCAGGTTCAGGTGCTGACGCTTGTATTCGTGTAGACGCTTGATTTGGATATCGAAAATTGCATCAGTATCTAGCTCGATACCCATGTTCTCTTCTACCCAGTTAGCTAGGCGCTGCTTGTTTTCTTTCTTCACTGCCATGTAGCGCTTCTGGAAGGCTGCATCGTCAGCGAATTTCTCTAGGCCTGCAATCTTCTCAAGGTTTGCCGGCCAGTCATCACCCACTTTCTCACTGATTAGTGCAGAAAGGCCTGGATTACAGTATTTGATCCAACGGCGAGGCGTTACACCGTTAGTAACGTTAGTTAAACGGCCTGGGAATAGCTCGTTAAACTCAGGGAATAGATCGCGCTTAACCAACTCAGAGTGCAGTGCTGCAACACCGTTTACAGCGTATGTGCTGACAACACACAGGTTAGCCATGCGAACCATGCGTTGTGGGCCTTCTTGGATGATAGAAAGCTTACGCTTCACTTCGTTGTTGCCTGGCCAATTTTGCTCAACCAGCTTCATGAAACGGTGGTTGATTTCGAAGATGATCTCCATGTGACGCGGTAGCATCTGCTGGATCAATGCTTCGCTCCACGTTTCCAGTGCTTCTGGAAGTAGTGTGTGGTTGGTGTAAGCAAAGGTCTTCGAAGAGATTTCCCACGCCTTGTCCCAGCCTAGTTTGTACTCATCCAGAAGGATGCGCATTAGCTCTGGGATAGCGATAGTTGGGTGGGTATCGTTTAGCTGAATTGTCTCAAGCTCAGATAGTGACTCGATAGAGTTACCTGCAGCTTCGTGGCGGCGTAGGATATCAGCAACCGAACAAGCACAGTGGAAGTACTGCTGCATTAGACGTAAGGCTTTACCTTGATCGTGGTTATCGTTCGGGTATAGCACCTTGGTCACGTTACCTGCTTCAAGAGCAGAGTACTGTGCACCTACGTAGTCACCGTCATTGAAGCGCGCTAGGCTGAACGGCGCGTTTGAGCGACATTCCCATAGACGTAGTGGGTAAACACTCTTGTTGTCGTAACCAACGATTGGTAGATCCCATGCAACACCTTCAACAGTCATTGCAGGTACCCAGCGACGGCACTCTACGCCACTCTCATCAGTGTAAGCTTCAACATGACCGTATAGGCTAACTTCTTGGGTCAATTCTGGACGCAGAACTTCCCATGGGTAACCTTCAATACCGCGCCATGCATCCGGTGCTTCGACCTGACGGCCATCAACGAAAGACTGACGGAACAGACCGTACTCATAGTGCAGGCCGTAACCTACTGCAGGGTATTCCTGTGCTGCTAGTGAGTCCATGAAGCAAGCCGCTAGGCGACCTAGACCACCGTTACCCAATGCTGGGTCACGCTCTTCTTCAAGAAGGTCTGTTAGGTTTTGGCCCATTCCTTCCATTGCGTCAGCAACGTTTTCGTATAGGCCCATGCTGATTAGGTTGTTGCCGGTTAGGCGGCCGATCAGAAACTCCAGTGAAAGGTAGTTAACACTGCGAGCTTTCTGCTCTGCAAGATTCTTTTCTGTGGCCAATAGGCTACCCGTGCTGATTTCTGCCAGCGCTTTGCCCATTGCTAGATACCAACTGCGAGATGTCGCAGTTTCTGCTGTAGAAGCGTAAGTTGTTGTAAGGTGCTTTTCTACTGCTGCTTGGAAAGCGGCTTTATCAAATTGTTGTGTCTGACCATTCTTAGGCATGGTTCAATCTCGCTCTAGGATTATTTCCAACTGCTGACAATGTTGCCTGTATTTATCAGCGCTAACATCCTCCCGAACTAGGGAGGAGTAGGGATGAGTGGGAGGGGCGTAGTTATGAATCTCCCCCACTTTATGTGACACAATGCAAAATTCTGGGGTGTAGAAAGACTTAAACGCCCATCCATATGCATTTAAAGTCACAAATACAGACTACCTTTTCATGTGCAATTGGACAGATACAAGATGGTGAAAAATCAGAGATATGTGAACTGTGTCATAAAAATAGGGATGAGTTGACATCTTTTGCTGAATTCAACCTAATGCGCTGTCAAAGTTATCATCTAGATCAAATGCCTCACTGCAATTTTTTGAAATGATAATCAGGATTACATGGCATAAATGCTCAGATAACATGGTTCATTCAGAGCAACGCTCCTGAGCAACAATGGAACTGAAACCTCACAATAAGATAGCAAGACTATGTGGATACCATCTAAATTAACTCGTCCGGCACGCCTTCATAATGCAATTCTGCGTCCCCGTTTGCTGGAAACGCTAGAGCAGGCCCCGTTTTATCGTCTTGTGCTGTTTCGATCACCTGCGGGCTATGGCAAAACAACCATGGCAGCCCAATGGTTGAATGAGCACCCGCATACCGGTTGGTTCAACATTGACGAAAATGACAACGACACCTTCCGTTTTGCCAATTACTTACTGCAAACCATCAACAAAGCGACGAATAACGCCTGCTTGAAAACCCAAGCTATGGCTGAACGTCGTCAGTTTGCTTGTCTGTCCACACTTTTCAGCGAACTGTTTGGTGAATTAGCGGATTACCACGAACAAACCTATGTTGTCCTCGACGACTACCACCTCATCAACAATGATGATATTCACGATGGGCTCCGATTCTTCCTTAAGCATATGCCAGACAACCTGACACTGGTAGTTACCAGTCGAACGTTGCCACCGCTTGGCACGGCAAACCTTCGCATTCGCGATCTGCTCATCGAAGTTGACAACGATTTGTTAGCATTTGATGAAGAGGAAACCACCCGCTTTTTCGACAAGCGTATCGGTGAGAACATTGAAGAAGCTGTACTTAGAACGCTTCACCATCAAGTGGAAGGCTGGCCATCAGCTTTGCAATTGATTGCTTTGCACGCACAGCAAAAACCACACAATTTGGTTGAGTCTGCCGAATCTATGGCAAACTTTAATCGTGGCCATCTGTGGGATTACCTTGCAGAAGAAGTGTTTGATCTGCTTGATGGCGAAACACAACAATTCCTATTGCAGTGTTCCGTATTGGATATGTTCAATGCGCAATTAGTGACTGATCTCACGGGGCGTAGTGATGCGCTAGCAGTATTGGAGTCTCTAAATCGCTTTGGCTTATTCCTCAATACACTTGAAGGTGATAGCAATTGGTACCGCTTCCACAACCTGTTTGCTGAATTCCTCCGCCACCAGCGCTACTCCCAGATCCCACAGCAAAGGGCTGAGTTGCACGCACTGGCCGCAAAAGCATGGTTGAAGCAAAACTCGCCTCAACAAGCCCTGCTCCATGCGCAAAAGTGTGAAGATACTGCACTGGTGATTAATATCTTGTGTGATTTCGGCTGGGAGATGTTCCACCACGGTGAGATGAAGCTTTTACAAGACGCCTTGAATCAAATCGATGCCGAAGAGCTCTATAGCCAACCTCGCCTGAACCTACTTCACATGTGGCTTCTTCAAAGCCAGCACCTATATAACGATGTGGGTGATATGATTGCGGAGACAGAAACCGAATTTGCCAAGCGTGATATCGAACTCAATGACGCCTTACAAGGTGAATTCAATGCCCTGCGCGCGCAGGTAGCGATCAACCAAGGTAAACCAGATGATGCACTAATCTTGTCTGAGCAAGCATTAGGACAGCTGCCATCTACTACTTACCGCAGCCGAATCGTCGCAACATCGGTGGTTGGTGAAGTCCACCACTGCTTGGGTAACCTTAGCCGTGCACTGCCAATGATGCAGCAAACCGAAAAGATGGCACGCCAATACCATGTCTATCATCAGGCATTGTGGGCACTGCTTCAGCAAGCTGAAATATTGTTGGCACAAGGCTATGTCCAAAATGCTTATGAACTCCTTGAGCAGGCTTTCAAACTGGTCAAAGAGCAACATTTACAACAGGTACCTTTGCACGAGTTTCTTCTACGCCTTCGTGCGCAGATCCTGTGGTGTTGGAATCGCTTGGAAGAAGCTGAAGAGTCAGCGCTAAAGAGTTTGGAAGTGCTTGCGCCATATGACGAGACCAAGTCACTCCATGCATACTCGATGCTCGCCCGTATTGCGATCACCCGTGGCGAACAAGACAAAGCAAGCCGCTATCTCGATCTGTGTAACAGCCTAATGAGCCGTTCCATCTACCATATCGACTGGCGTGCTAATACTGACTTGGCTAATTTGCTCTACTGGCAACTGACCGGTGATATGGAGAGCATTCAGCAATGGTTGCTCCATGCAGAACAACCTGAAGCGGCCTGCAACCACTTCCAGCAGTTGCAATGGCGAAACATTGGCCGTGCTTGCGTCAACATTGGTGATTACGATCGTGCTGAAACTATCTTCACTATGCTCGATGAGAGCTGTAATAAGCACAACCTGATCACTGACAAAAACCGTAATCTTGTAGTGCAAGCAGTACTAAGTAAACGTCAGGGGCGTAGGGATTTAGCCCTAGCGCAGATGAAGCAAGCGCTTGAACTCACAAACAGTACCGGCATGGTTGGGATCTTCCTTTGCGACGGTAATCAGATTTGTGATCTCATCCAAGAGTTGGTAGATACCAAAGCGCTTAATGAACTGGAACTTCACCGTGCCCGTCAGTTACTTAGGGAAATGACGAGCAAGGAGCGTAACCGTTCAGTTCACTTTGATGAAAACTTTGTCGAGAAGCTACTTAACCTTCCTGACGTGCCTGAGCTCATTCGTACCAGTCCACTAACCCAACGTGAATGGCAGGTGCTGGGCTTAATCTACACAGGATATAGCAACGAGCAAATTGCCTCTGAGCTGGACGTAGCATCAACGACCATCAAAACGCACATTCGCAACCTGTATCAAAAGCTCAACATCGCTAATCGACAGCAGGCCATTGAAACAGCAGAAAATTTATTGAAATTAATGGGCTTCTAAGCCCCCTTAAAACTGGTTAAGGATGACCATATGGAAGAATGGAGCAAGGATCGGCTCTGGACTCGTGATATGCCATTCAAGTTGAATGGCATTCCCGTTGGCGCAAGGATGACAGTCATCAGGCTTGATAATGGCAAACTGCTTATCCACTCCCCGATCCAATTAACAACAGCATTGCAGCTTGAACTCAGCCAACTCGGTGCTATTCAAGCGATTGTGACACCAAATATGAATCACCATTTGTTTTTGTCCGAATGGTGGCTCGCCTACCCTGAAGCTTATTTTTTTGCACCGCCTGGACTTCAGACCAAACGAACAGACCTCGCCTTTGATGATGCTCTCAGTGCCCACAGCCCGCAAATATGGCAGCACCAACTGTACCAGACATTATTAAGGGGGAGCGATCGGATGGAGGAAGTGATCTTTTGCGATCCAGTCTCCAACACCTTGATCGTCGGTGATACCCTTGCATGGTTTCGGCCTTCTAGCAATATTTTCACCATGGCGCTGGCATTAGCCAACGGTTGCTATCAGCACCCTGCCATGCCGCTGTACTGGCGTTGGACCTTCCAAAACAAAACAAGACTCAGGCAGTCACTGCAAGAGATACTGACTTGGCCTTTCGACCGCATCATCTTGTCTCACGGCCATAATGTTGAAACTGATGGTAAGGCTTTCTTTCATAATGCGTTTAAGTGGGCTTTATAGTGTAACTACACTATGTATTCCTTTTAATACAATAACGGTTACAATTTAATACGAACAATGTTCACTTGCTTTATTGAACATTGTTTTAATGGGTATATGATAGGCGACAGTCTCTACTTGTTGCCATACATACACCCATGAAAATCCAACTTAGATCACTTACAATATTCCCCCTTCTCCTAACCTCTCCACTCGCATACTCACAACAACCGACAACGGAATTTGATTATATTAGTGGAGGCTTCCAATACACAGCGCTAAGCGACAAGTTCACAAGTTCACATTACTTTTATAACGACAAAGAAAATACGTCTGTCGCCGACAGCATGGCTGGCGCATATTTAAAAGGTAGTTGGAATTTTACCCATCAATTATACGTTGCAGGTAAAATCGAATTGTCTAAGCGAAACCAGTTCTCACTGTCTCATCAAAATGTGGGGATCGGCTTTTATCAACCGGTATCACAATCAATTTCTCTATTTACAACATTGGGTGTCGCAAACCTTCAACTAAAGCAAGGGGAAACCTTCGGCTACAAAAACAAAGAATACAGTGAAACAGGTGCAAGTATTGAGGCAGGTCTACGCTATACCCCTTTTGATCTGTGGTTGGTTGAACCCTCATTCCGTACCGATCAGTTTGAACACACCTTTAATGAATACCGCTTGGGGAATGTATTTAACGTTTCTAACAATATGAAAATTGAAGCTAATTTTTCATATTCGACCATTGATAAATTCTCAATGACCAGTTATCAACTAGGTGTTCGCTATACGTTCTAGAACGCTAAAAATTGCTTATAATTTGCCTTATATCAATAAACTAATAAGTATGGTTCAGCCGAACTTCATATGTGATTAATGTCACAACAGAAGGTATGGATAGGAGTATATTTATCCTCGATCATTTGTATGAGGAAATGGATATGAATGCTTCTAGGCTTTATTTAAGAGATTTATTAGGCATAGGCTTGGTGATCTCTGCAATTCTTGTTGTACTTGGCTTAATCTTTAGTGCTCTCGCTGCCTTAAACTTCATCACACATGAAGAAGTGCTAGCCAATACGTATTTACATGAAGCATTACCGCTGTATTTCTTTGTATTACCGGGCTTCGCGATTGCAAGGTTCATCAACCGCCCGAAATGGGTACATGATATTGAAGAGTATCAATTAGAGTCAGCCAAGAAATACAGCCAATCCCACTAATGCTCTCTGAAATTGCTGCCAACTAAATTTGCTCTCCGTCTAGTTGGTAGTGATTGCTCTCTCCTCCCCCATTCTCATCGTAATGCGCCGCTTCTATACTGACATTAGCTTGTCATACCTTGTAGATAGTATTCTTATTAATCGGATCATAGAGCTTGGCGAAGGAGTGCAGCGCATTGATAAAAGAAGGCCTATACCGAAGATTACCCGAGCTCATGCAGCTTGAAGCGCTAGTTAATCATTCATTGCCCACACTACACCACGTGAATTCCTCTATCGATGTCGTGAGCTATGCCGACCTCGATAATATCCCCTTACCCATCTACAAGATCAGCATAGGCGCCATTGATAGTCATTCCCCGTGTTTATTTTTTGTGGGGGGTGTCCATGGTTTAGAGCGTATAGGTAGCCAAGTCGTCATCTCCCTGTTGGATAGTTTATGTCAACGCCTTCACTGGGATGAGTCCCTTAATCAAAAGCTAAATCGAATTAAACTTGTGTTTATTCCTTTGTTGAACCCAGTTGGAATGGCAAAACGGTATCGCTCCAACGGTAATCATGTTGATTTGATGAGAAATGCCCCAATTGACAGCGCAGAGTCAACCGCTTGGTTAGTTGGGGGACATCGCATATCTAAATATATCCCGTGGTATCGTGGCAAAGCACAACAAGCGATGGAAATTGAGTCACAAGCACTAACCAATGAAGTTCTAAAGGCTACTGGCTCGAGCCCATTTACCTTGGCACTGGACTGCCACTCCGGCTTCGGAACTAAAGATAGGCTGTGGTTTCCCTATGCGCGAAGTAAGCTTCACCCGATTTCGAAAATTGGCGCCCTGTATCACTTAAGGGAGATGTTCTTTAATGCATTCCCCCATCAAAATTATTTATTTGAGCCCCAAACCAAACATTACACCTGCCATGGAGACTTATGGGATTACCTCTATGATATAGCTGAAAGCCGCCAGCAACATCTTCTTCCCATCACATTAGAAATGGGATCTTGGCGCTGGGTCAGGAAGAACCCATTACAATTACTCGACCGTATTGGCCTATTTCATCCTATAAAACCGCATCGAATTCAACGTGTTCTTCGTACCCACTTGACGCTTACAGAATTTTTGATAAACGCAACCTACTCTTATCAACATTGGTATCAGAGTGAAGACGATGACACATTTTCCCACCAAGCAAAATTGCTTTGGTATCCCCAACATGCACCCGAACAACGCAAAAACACCTATGAATAGAACAACTATTGAACCCCATCATCGTCCGATATTGTTACTTAGAGGGCTACTTCGGGAAACTCGTCATTGGGGTAGATTTGCCGATATGCTGGAACAGGCTTTTCCCAAGCGTAAAATCATCGCATTGAACATTGCAGGCAATGGTTTCCGCCACCAAGAGGTGTCTCCGACTAGCATTTCAGCTATGGTCGATGATTTAAAATTACAAATCAGCTCTTTCCTGTCTTCTTCATCCATTGAGTCACCGACAGAATCAGCCGCTGAAAGCGTCGATATCATAGCAATTTCTATGGGAGGAATGATTGCATTAGAGTGGATGCGAAAGTATCCGCAGGATGTGCATTCTGCAATCTTGATTAACTCTAGCCTTAGTAACTACTCCCCCTTCTATAAAAGACTTAAGTGGCAACAGTACAACAACATCCTAAAATTTTTCTTCATTCCAAAAGAGCAACGAGAGTCGTTAATCTTCGATATGACAACACGCCAATCACCCGCCGAGCTTGTCGACTCTTGGATTGAATGGTCTAAAGCTAACCCTGTCTCTACTACCAATACCTTGAGACAACTCTATGCTGCGAGTCGCTTCAAGTTTGAATCATCACCACCACCTACAACCTTACTTATCGGCAGCCAGAATGATGCGCTGGTCGATATCTCATGCAGTAAAACATTAGCTCAGCACTGGGGCATTCCGATGATGGTTCATCCTAAAGCAGGTCATGATCTCCCGTCTGACGATCCCAGCTGGCTACTCGATAAAGTGACTCTATTTTACCAACGGCAAAATAGCGCTTTAAAGGAAAATGAATCCAATATGAATTAAGCCCTCAGCATTAATTCAATCACAGGCTTGCAAACTACACCCAGTTAAGACGAAAACTGGAGAGAGTTATGACACCTGTAAGTATTGTGATTATCACACTGAATGAAGAAAAACGAATTGGCCGACTACTGTACGATCTGAGCAAGCAAAGCCATCAGCAGTTCGAAGTTATCGTTGTTGACTCCAACAGTGAAGACAACACCTGTGAAGTCGCCAAAGGCTTTGAGCAAGCTTTACCGAGCTTAACCGTCCACAAAATGAATGAACGTGGAACGAGTCTTGGCCGTAATACCGGCGCACAGATAGCTAAACATGAGCGTTTGTTGTTCCTTGACGCCGACGTCCGCTTAAGCCCGACATTCCTAACCAACGCGCTTTACGAACTGGATAACCGCAAGCTAGAAGTTGCCGGTGCCTATATGGCAGCTAAAGACTTATCAGTGGGCTACAAGTTAGGCTACGGAGTATTCAACGCGGGCTTGTTTACCACGTCCTTTTTCTTCCCGACAGCCGTCGGAGCCTGCATGTTCTCAACCAAGCGTGTCCACAGTGAGATCGGCGGTTTTGATCAGACCATCGTCTTGTGTGAAGACTGCGATTATGCAAATCGTGCCGCAAAGACATGGCGTTACCGTATGATCCCGGTTAGTTTTTGGTTCGACCCTCGTCGTTTGGAGCAAGATGGCTTTGTAAAAATGGGGCTGACCTACTTGAAAGCTAACGTACGCCGGTTCTTCTTGGGTGAAATGCGCAACAACGAAATGGAATACCAATTTGATCATTACAAGGATGCAAAATAAGTCATGCATGACGTCGCTTGGTGGTGGTATTTTGGAGGGAGCTTCCTCGATGCCCTGATCGGTCCCAACCTATTCTTTCCTGGTGAGCCATTCTTGCTTGCTGCTGGTTACCTACTAAGCAGTGGCGCTATATACGGCTTACTGGCCGTACTTGCCGGGGGCTTTATCGGTGACCAAATAAGTTTCTTCATTGGTCGCCGATGTGGCTCACAGGGACGACGTTGGTTGATACGTAAGTTCAGTAAAACCAAACGACCGATCGCCAAAACACGTTTGATCCTGCGAAAAAAAGGACCTTGGATTGTCACAGCGTCAAGGCTACTTGGCCCTGTCGCTTGGATAATGCCCTTTATCGCCGGTAGCTATGCCATGCGATGGTCAACGTTTACCTTATACTCCTCTATTGGTTTAATTCTGGGCGTTGGTCAATTTACACTTGCTGGATTCTTTATCGGCAAGGGTATTGAGATACTCCCAAGCTGGGAAACGGTAGGGCTATTCTTTAAAGAACATAGTGTCTTACTCACCGCCTGCCTGGTTTCTTCGTTAGCTTCTTTCATCCTGTATCGACTCTATCGCTGGCGTAAGTGGTTGCTGATGACTTTTTGCTGGCTGACTGCAATGAGCTCGGCTAACTACTACCATTTTTTCCATAGTGAAGCCTATAGCATCGAATGGATCTCTCAAGCACAAGCCAGGAATAGCCATACGATACTGGAAGAAAATGTATCGCTGGCCAAGCTCGATTACACGGTGTATCCAGGATTATCACCGGTGTACAAATCACAACCTATCAATATTATCTTGCAGGGGGGACACCCTAGTATTTTGATGGAGGAACTAGGCTGGGTTGAAAACAAAACCTTTTCCCGAAATAAACTCGATTTATCACAGTACCTTGAATTGATTGCAGATAAACAGCCCCCAATTTCAGATTTATATTGGAATCAACAGCCACAATTGTTGGCCTACCAAATTAAAGGTGACTTAATTAATCGGAGACATATTCGGTGGTGGTTTGCAGGTAAGTCACAACAAACAAATGAAGATATTTGGCTTGCTTCAATCAGCTATGACGATAGCCTCAAGCTTGCTCATTACAAAGGACTCATCACGGTTCTGCATGGTATTGATCCGGATATAGATAATGAGCGCGACACCCTGATGAAGAATGCAGAGGCATTAGGCTGGAAGACTAAATTAAGAAGGCTTGGTGAGCCCGTCGCTTTTTCAAAGTCCAGCCATTATTTCAGTGATGGTAACATCGCTATTATTCAATCTATCTAGCAAGACTATAAAATAGCAAAGCCGCTTCAACTAGCGGCTTGCATATCATTATTACTGATTAACCATGAATTAACGCGGTTTAGCAAAGACTTGGGTCCAGTAAATACCGTACTGTGCATCAGGGTTTTCTGCAAATGCGGCACCCATCTCTGTGACATTACCATTCATAATGTTCTTACAGTGGCCAGGGCTGTTCATCCATGAAGCCATTACAGCATTTATATCTTTTTGGCCAGCAGCTACGTTTTCTGCCCAAGTCGACCACGAATACCCCGTTGCTTCAATACGGTCTTGTGGCGAACTACCATTAGACCCCGTATGGCTCATGAAGTTATAGTTAGCCATATCAACTGAGTGGCCATATGCAGCATCCTGTAAATCAAGGTCCCATGTCAAAGCTGGTACTGCAGGCATGATTTGACCGCCACAGTTTTGCTCTTCGGCACGTGCTTGGTTTACGGCAAACAGCATTTGCTCTGCGAAAGTTTCACCTGGGCCCGGTGCTGGATCTGGGTCGGTATTTCCTTGATCATCGCCGGAATTATTATCATTACCACCGCCGACATTATTATCATCACCAGGATTCGTACCTATATTTTGCCCATCTTCAGGTAAGCTCACTGGGTTTCCTGAGTTATCTGTACCGGATGAAGATGAAGAGCTTGAACCGCCAGAACCACAGCCAACCAACAGGAGTGACGACAATACGAATAAGGGTAAAACTTTCATAACATACCTTGTTTTGTATCTGGTGTTTTATAAAGCGCCAAAGACCATTAAGGCTAGTATTTATTTAGCCTAATAAAACACAATAAATAAATTTGCTACTCACTTTTTACGGAACACACTATACTTACTCCCCGCTTAATCATTCAATATGCAACGGTGAAAATCGCTTCAACCTGACAAACAATTAACAAACAATTTAAGCCAACAGTAATATAAAACCACTCATAAGACATTGTATTAGATATAGTTATATAAAAACCCACATCAAGATAGTTAATGTAGGTATTAATTAACGTCATTGCCTAGCAAAACTTTCAATTTTGACAATAGAAAGATATTTATCAATTAAAAATAAGAAGGCATGATATAAAATCAATAATAATAATGGTGAAATAGTTATACTAGATATTTAATTAATAATATAGGTAACTAATAAATAATAAAAAAGTACCAATATTTATCGGTACTTTTCAGAAAATTTCGGGAAGGCTTTACATGGTAGCTAAATCTTCTTGGGTCACACTTACCCCTTTGATTTGTGCGAAGACTTTATCACCAACCGACAAATCTAACTCATCCGCTGCCCACTTAGTGATATTGGCCCATAGCTGCGCCTCCCCTACCCTGAGCCGTACCTCTATGCGCTCCTGTTCATCAACAGGGTGTATCTTGTCGACCTTTGCCGACAAGATATTACGGATACTGGTTTGCTCCGACCTTACCTTGGTCAACGAAACATCATTGGAGTGGACACGAACCCTCACCCACTCACCACGAACACTTTGCAGTCGGTTAACCCAAAGATAAGCATCATGATTGAGCATCACTTGGGTTAACGCATAATGTGGGTGATGATGATTAACCCGGGCGCTAAGCAGTGAACTCTGTTCTTTCGCAGGCAACCATGGTCTCATCTCAGGCGAGCCCCAAACGCTATTGATATGCCCTGAGACTACCACCTTGCCTTGATGGATCATCGCCATATGATCAGCTAAACGAAGGATCTCATCCAGACTGTGAGTAACATAGACAATGGGGATCTTCACTTCTTTTGCTAATCGCTCAAGGTAAGGCATAAGCTCTTGCTTACGAGGAAGATCAAGTGAGGCGAGGGGTTCGTCCATCAACAACATAGATGGGTTGGATAGCAATGCTCTTCCAATTGCCACCCGTTGTTTTTCACCACCAGATAAAGACGCAGGATAACGTTTCAAAAGATGCTCAATGCCCAATAGTTGGGTCACTGATTGGAACTGCTCAACATTTTCTGTTTTACAGCCATACCGCAAGTTACCTGCCACTGTATAGTGAGGAAACAACCTTGCATCTTGGAAGACATAGCCAATGCGACGTTTCTCAGGCGGCAAATTAATCCCTGCCTGAGAGTTATAAAGAACATGTTGACCTAGGGAGATAGCCCCTGAATTAGGCGTTGCTAATCCACTCAACACGTTAATCAGCGAGGTCTTGCCCGCACCTGAGCGACCAAAGATAGCGGTGATACCTTGCATTGGTAGCTGAAGTTGGATGTCCATATCAAGATCACCCAGTTTTTGCCTGACATCAATCTCGATCATCTCGCCTCCAATCGCTGTTTGGCCATGCGTGAAAACCACTCAGAAGCGAATATAGACGCGAGCGCTATTACTATTGCAATCACACATAATCTTGCAGCCTGATCTTCTGCACCTGGTGTTTCTATAAATGAGTACATTGCCAAAGGGATAGTTTGTGTTTCACCAGGAATATTTGAGACAAACGTAATGGTTGCGCCAAATTCCCCCAGAGCACGGGCAAACGCCAAAATGGCACCCGTTAATACACCCGGGAGCGTCAGCGGTAAGGTAATGGTAAAAAAGACTTTAAGCGGGCTTGCTCCTAAAGTGCGAGCTGCCTGTTCAAGCTTGTAATCGACGCTTTCGAGCGCCAATCGGATCGAGCGCACCATCAAAGGAAAAGAGACAACAGCCACCGCCAGAACAGCCCCGCGCCAACTAAAACTGAATGTCAGGCCAAACCATTCATAAAGAGCTTTGCCTATAGCACCCTGTCGTCCCATCAATACCAATAGTAAATAACCAATAACAACAGGAGGCAGAACCAAAGGTAAGTGTACTAAGCCATCCAACAGTGATTTGCCAACAAACTGACATCGGGCCAATAACCATGCGCAGATAACACCAAATGGTAAGCTAACGACCACGGCAACACTGGCTATTTTCAAGCTCAGCAATAATGCTTGAACTTCATACTCCGTCAACACTAATGGATGTCCTCGAAGCCGTATTCAGAAAAAATAGCCGCAGCGTCATCAGAATTAAGGAAGTCATAGAAGGCTTTCGCACTCTCATTTCCCCTCCCCTCGACCATAGCAACTGGGTAACTGATCGCGGTGTGGCTATCTGCTGGAAACTCACCGACGATTTTTACTTTGTTTGAAATCAGTGCATCTGTTTTATAAACCACGCCCAATAGCGCTTCTTGTCTTTCTACCAGTAATAATGCACCGCGTACGCTGTTTGCCCTTGCGAGAAGCCGCTCAGCTTGTTGCCAAAGACCGATACTTTCTAACGCTTCTTTGGTGTAGATCCCTGCCGGGACATGGTTGGGATCACCAACTGCTAAACGAGTACCGTCTAGCGCTTTAGCGAAATCCAATGAGTCATCTAAGGTAATTGTCTGCTGAGGGTAATTATTGGGCGCTACCATCACTAAACTGTTATGAAGTAACGGTTTTCTCGTTGATGCCTCAATCACTCCCTGACCAGAGAGATAATCCATCCATTTTTCATTAGCCGATACATAGATATTAGCTGGCGCACCCTGTGCTATCTGACGGGCTAACGCTGAAGATGACGCATACGAAACTGTCGGTTTTTCACCGGTCTTTTGCTCATAGGCTGATACCACATCATTCATAGCATTAGTCAATGACGACGCTGCAAACACAGTTACCTTATCAGCAGCAACCGTTGTAAAAGACGATACAGATAAAACAATAGCGGTAATGGCCGCTTTCAAGCACTTCATCTTTAGATCCTACGAGCAAAAACACCGTTATATAGTAAAGTATATAACGCTAAAGAAAAATACCTAGATAGTGATAAGGGCATGGGAAATCCACAATACCTTAACCATGCATATGCCCAGATATAGGCCTTTTAACTAACATCGCCTTGTTTAAGTCCCCTCTTAACAAATTCAATGCTCATCTGATAAATCTTAGAAACATAATCAACGTGTTACAAACACTCATGGGCATAGCCCAGATCACGTTTTCCCTTCCCCTACAGGGTATAAACTGACGCAGTGGTAAAATATTAAAAGGTGATATTAAGCATGCAATTATTTGGCACCGTGACTTATGATAACAACAATCATTTGCGTCGATTTTTCGCAAAACACGCAAGATATAAGAAAGAAATAGAATTAGATATTGAAGAAAGGTTGCCCTCCCTCCTAAACAGCAATAGTTACAAAATCAAGTACGCACAAAAACTGATGCACAATGGCATCAGAATTCAAGAATACAAAATAGTTCTGACTTCAACTATTAGTTGCCGAGTAGCATTTATCCTCCACGAAAATGATATCAAGGTGATTTATATAAGTGACCAAATAACTAAACAACCCTATTGTGAAAAATTGGCAAAAACTACACTTGTTGATTGATACAGAAACAGATAAACATTTATGAATTATTGTCTATTTTTTAAGTTAATATTCACTTGCCATTCACATTTTCGCCTTCAATACCCTATGTTACTCCTATTCGATATGCTTATAATCGATTAGTATAGGTATAAACAATACATGGAAGCCATCATGCAAAATCGATTAGGGTCAGCGATACAGCTAGCTTTGGCTATCGCTATTTTTTATTTGGGTTACACCGTTTACTCTTTCACCAATACGATCAACAAAGTTGTCGATACATACCCACAGCTAATAGCAGATATCAATGCTACGGCGGATAAATTAGAGGTTGAGCAATGGCTGATAGTAGCAAAAACCTTTGAACAGCTAACTCCAAAGGCCCTGCAATTGGCAGGCGATATTCAATTGACCGTAGAGGAAGTAAACAAAACAGTGGCATCGGTTGATCAGAAAATTCCACTGATACTTGATGAGGTTCAGGCAATCCGCAGCGAAACGGTGCCCTCTGTTATTCAAATCGTCGATACGGTGAACAAGACCACCCTACCCGTCGCTCTTAATGAGCTGGAACATTACCGGACGGATATCCTGCCAGAGATATTGGTCGAGAGTGAAGGATACAGGAAGCAGACAATACCTGCTGTCATTGCAGAGTCAGAGCAGTTACGTAATGATGTCCCAATAATACTGGCCAAGACGGATGAAATTGTTGAAAAAAGTGAACAACTAACCCAACAAGCAACACAAGGTGCAGTTAAGGGCGTCTTGCTCTCACCCGTTAACTTGATCCGGGATGCGGGTACTGGCCTGATCAGCCTTCCCTCTTCTAATGAGCCAGAACCGGAGCAATAACTGTGGAGTTATCGTGGTGCCATCAAAGCAAACCATTATGGTTGTGATGGCATTATTTCTGGCCGCTTTTCCTTGAGCTAACCAAAAACACTATACCCATCAAGCTTTGGATAGCCATTACGATAAGAAACAGGCGTAATGAAATTTCACAGGCAATAATCTCGTTTCTAGACAGGAAGGCTGAGGTTACCAAGGCGTCCCAGTGATAGAAAAAAGTAGCAGGAACAATTGCAATAGTAATTGCTAACCCTTTGATAAACCATGATTTACCCTGCCATTCAGCTTTTGTATGGATACTATAACGCCCAGCCGTCCATAAGACTGCAGCAATAATAACGACCAAACTCTCCATACACACCCTTGCAAATCAACAATTCTGAACCATTTCAAAATTATCATTAGGTTTGCTTATCGAAAAGCTTAGATTTGCTCTGCGCACAAATGGCATATCAACAACACAGATTTTACCAATACAAACAACTAGAAATATTAGTAAATGGGGAATTACATTTAGAAACAAACTCCAAATTTAGCATCTATCACTAAAATTAGAGCCGTTAATGCAAATATTGAAATCTCATTTCTCTATTTTGAAGGATAAAGTGCGATTTGGAGGGGCAAGTGCCCTACGAGAGAAATAAAAGAACGAGGTTGGCTGAACAACATAGTCCAGCCACGCTCAATCATTCTTTATGAACAATTACCCGCCTTGCGGTAACCGGCAGAAATGGCTTCTTGCTCAGACTTGAAGTTTACAACATTCTTAGGACTCACACGGTCATAACTAGGACAGCCTGCAGGCAAATGGTATACCTTGCTATTTTTATTGCCACGGATGTGACTCACCGCTTCCGTAACCTTATTGGCCTCTTTGGATACAAAGGCTGTTTTTAGCCCAAGCCCACTGTTCTTATGGCCCACTTGCCAAACCGCTTTGCCTGTTACAAATGGATTATCGTGGCCCATTTGTTTAGCAATTCGTTGGTTTCGCTCAAGCTCCCATTGCGATACAGGATACTGCCTGTCCCATGCCACCAGCAGACGTTGTTGTTGAGTGGACATCGGTAAATTGTAACGATCAAACATATAGAAATAGGTTCTAGCTATTTGACCTTTGATCTCATTCCTAGGCTCGGCTGATCGGCTCTTGAAATCCACTTTGAAGTCACATTGACCGTACTGGCTAGCAGAAGCATTGAATTGACTAAAGTTGAAGTTAGAGCGGTCACCGTTGACCTCTCCGATAGAAGGGGTCAGGTTATGCATGTCAGCTTCCATTGCCGCAAAGACAGGATCAGTCTTCACGCAATTTTTACGGCCACCCTCCTGCCAACATTGCCTTGCTCTACCAAAGTTAGAGGCAGGGACAATGTGCTCCCACTCTATCCTTTGGGCACGATTCTGGTTTTTACGCACTTCATAGCCACAACTATCCAGGTCAACCCGACCACCACTTTTACCCATGAATGTATAGTTACAACCGCAGTAAAACGTCCCTTTTTCTGTTCGGTCAAAATAGACATGTTCTTTCGCTAACACTTTGGCGTGACTGAAGTTATTCGGTGCAGCAATCGCGGTTGAAGATAATAAAAGAGCAAATATAGGTAGAAGCAGTGTTTTTGTCATTTTCTATGCAGCAATGGTATTGATATATCGCACTAGAATGACATAACACTATAGATAATACGATAGTTATCTATTTTTAACGGATACGGGTATACCGATAAGCATAAGGAGATATCGCAATAGATCCCCATAAACTAGCTGTATAAGGAAGCTATTGCGATTCCATACATTGTTATTTCCTATTACGGATTACACGCTGGGCAGTTGAGTTGAAAAAGTTATTCGTTCGCTTTAACAGAGTGACTAACAAGATAAATAACAACGAGAAATAGTCTGTTGAACCTCCTCCCGATGAGCTTTGCTTCTGATCTGAGTCTCTTGTCTCTGGTTCATTGACATCGGGTACGTTGTTCTCTGACTGAAAAACATCATAATCTAGTTTTTCAGTCGGTTCTTGGTAGCCATCGATATGATCGACTACCCACTCTTTTACGCCACTCACCTGAGTAAAGACATCTGGATAGTTGCTGTTAGCACATCGGGATTTATGTACAAAACTAGTAATACCGACTAAGCGATAGCCCTTATCAGCATCGGCTACATGGTCTTTATCTTGCCACACCAATGGGCCACCACTGTCACCATTACACATACCGGCAACTTCAGAGTTTGCACATAAATAGTTATCACCATGCTTATCAAACCAATCTTCTAACCCCCATGCGCTAGCGCAAGTTTGATCATCAACACCGTTAAGTAAGGTTTTTTGAAGATTAAAGCGTTTTGTATCTACCTGCGAAGTATTGTTACTTGTTCTCCCCCAACCAGACGCAAATACATTATTTTCTACTGCCAAACCTAACTCGATATCAAGTGCTTTTTGCTCCTCTAGATTCATCATTTTTATCGCTTTAGCGCGCGCAGAAACGGGATAACGTAGTTTAATTAAAGCAATATCTTTATACGGGATATCATTAAAATAGTCCGGGTGAATAATCACCTTTTCAGCTACAGAGACAGACATAGTATTATCTTTTAGTGACGTCATTCCTGAACCGACAAAAACATCTCCTGCACGGGCTGCTTGCCAATATTTATCGTCCATGGAAACATTAACACAATGCGCTGCCGTCAATATCCAGTGATTATTTAATACAACACCACCACAACTAGAGTTGCCTTTGATGTCATCATGGACTTCAACATACACCTGCCAAGGAACTTCTTCTGCACTCGCATCTGCACCATTAAGAATTCTAGGTGCAATATTTGTATAAGCATATGTTGTATTTGAGAATAGCGTGATAATAGCTAAACCCAAAAGATATTTTGATGTTTTAACCACTGACATTATTATACCTTTGATTTTTATTCGTGTTTTGATGAGTTATAGAAAAATTCAAGTCATTATTATTGACTCACTAAACAATTAAGTGGCTAATATTGTTAATCTTCTATTTTCTTTTGCCACAGACTGAGCAGATTGAGTGTCTTTCAAATTCATCCATCGAGGCGATAAAAGGCCCTAGAAACCATCCAGCAAAAAAGCCTTTCCAAAAAGACCCTGCATCTTTTTCATGTTTTTTATTTTGTTTTCTAACTAACACAACATAATGTTTAGTTATGTTTTCACATAAAGAACAATACGATTTTTCTTCCGTCGATAACATTCGCTTCCTTGTAAAGTTAATATTTGACCATAAGGTTGAAAGCAGAATCTTACTATCACGTTTATCGATTGCCAAAGCAATGACTAGATTCACACTTTAAACTCAATACTGAATCAAAACGTTTTGATTTATTTCGACATTCCTGATAAGTCAGCAAATATGAAATATTACTTTTCAATATTGCGCAAAAAGTAAATCCACCCATTACGCTTAACAATCAAAGTACTTAATTTACTGTTATCTATATATTTATGGTCTTGGACTAGGATTTAGCGTTTACTCAACTGCTGAAGAGGTGTTTTACATACACTCGGTAGCATATATAACAAACTTAATCTCATCACATGATTAATAGCGACAAAAGCAGGTTCAAGGCCAATTAATATCGCCACAGCTGTCATTGCTTCAACACTGCCCGGCAACCATGATAGCAGTAGTACTTCCCATTCTTTTGTTGTGATAAAGCTAAAAGCCAAGGCATAGACAATAGTGATAGCAATGCCCATTGCAGTGATGATGAAACCCGCTTTTGAATAGCGGATTGCTTCCCGGGCGGTTGTCTCTGCCAACCTGACACCAATTAATACACCAAGCATCGACGTGGCAAACAGGATTAGCTCTTTTGGTACGGCTGTTATTACCCCACCTAGCAGCCAATTATTATAAGCGAGGCTGACAAAGAGCCCCATCACCATAAATGGTGCAGGTAACCCGAGATAACCGGTCAATTTACCCAGCAAGAAACTCATTGCCGCGATTGCAATCAAGTGCCCAGCCCAACTTAATGGGAATACAGCATCTTTTGGAAGAACTTCCGCCCCTTGTGCGGCTATAAACCCAGCTAAAACTACCAACATTAATAGTCTCACCGTATGGGAGACAATCACTTTAGGTGACGGCTTCTCTTGTTCCTCGTTTAAAACCAAAATGGCCCCTAGTGCACCTGGTATGGCCCCGAGCAGAGACTCAAAAGGCCGCCAGCCTTCTTTTTTATTCAGCCATAGATAACTGACCATCGTTTGGGAAAGCATACATAGAATCAAGCCTACCAGTAGCGTTGGAGAGAAAGCAGCGACTAGTTGAGTCAGCTGTACAGTCATTCCTATACTTACGCCTAAAATTATCTGGACGAGTAAAATGACAATTCCAGGTAGTCTGATTTTTTTCCCGGTTGTTTTAAGGCATGCAATAACAACAAGGGTGGCACCGAATAATTCTCCCATAGGCAGATTCAGGAAACTTGCAGCGAATGCCCCAAGTAGCCCCATCAGCATAATCACAGCCACACCCATCGTTTCCTTCCTCTTCAATACCTAGCTCTGCAAATTCTCTAACAACATAAATCTATCAATTGAAATAAGGATTAAACATGCAATACAACATCGTCTTATTGATTGCATAAACAAATATTGATGTAGATAACATTCAAAAGCACAATTTTGCTTAAAACAACACCACGGCCGTAAATTAAAGTTTACACAATACAAAAAACCAAAAAACCGCACCGATATTGACATTTTATCTTGTACTATTTCAGTGGTTCGATTATGTTGAGCAGGAAAGCAATCAGAGGCTCACCACGGCCCAGTTAGACTTTTCCACCTAATTACACACAACATAAGATTCTGAACATGAAGCCAACATTACTCACTACTTCACTTCTGAGCGTACTCAGCCTCGCAACCGCCTCTGCTTTTGCAGGTGAAACACTTGATCGTATTGAACAAAATCAAGAAATCCGAATCGGTGTGACTGGTGACTATATGCCGTTTTCCGAAAAGCTTAACGACGGCAGTTATGTGGGTATTGAACATGATCTAGCCGCTGTAATCGCTGAAGAGCTTGGGGTTAAGTTAACGCTCGTGCCAACCAGTTGGCCAACGCTAATGGAAGATTTCCAAAACAACAAATATGACGTCGGTATGAGCGGCATTTCCGTGACAGATGCACGTAAGGAATACGCCTACTTCTCCCACAGTTACTACAACTATGGCAAAACCCCAATTACTCGTTGTGAAGACGTAGAGAAGTTTGATTCATTAGAGAAAATTGATCAGCCAGAGACGACAGTCATCATCAACGAAGGCGGTACCAACGCTATCTTTGCTCGTGCTAACCTCAAGCAAGCCAAACTTCATGTCGAACCGACAAATAAATATGTCTACGACCGTATTCTTGATGGAACTGTAGATCTGATGATCCCAGATTCAGTAGAAGCCGACTACCGCGCTCGTCACCATGACGAATTGTGCCGCTCAATGCCAGGCTTTGAGTTTACCGAATCGACAATCGCAACCATGATGCCTAAAGACGATGAACTTAAAGCACGTATCAATGCTGTCCTTGCCAAGCTAGAAGAAAACGGTCAGCTAGATAAAATTATCGATAAGAACATGGGTATCAAGATCTAATCATAGTCAATCTAAACCAGTAAAAGTGCCACTTAACAGTGGCACTTTCCTGCCACATCTTTAGCCCCTGCAAAATTAACCACTGTAATTAGTGGGAGTACATTAAATATATCTCTACCAAAAACCGAAAAATCCGGCACTTACAGAACCAAGTAGCAACAATGATAGAATCTATAACCGTATTTCTTTTTCGTCTTTTTTATCAATAAGCTTTGTGAAAATATAATTGTCACACATTTAAAGCCTCTATATAGAAATAACGTCAGAATATTAAGGAAGTTGTAATGATAGGAAGGATCACTCAGTTATTTCCCGTTTGGGCCATTCTTTTCGCTGTAATAGCCTATACCTCACCCAGTTTATTTGTCGGTCTAAAAACACAGATCGTTCCCTTGCTGACCATCATCATGCTGGCGATGGGGATTAGCTTATCAGCCAAAGATTTCCTCAATGTCGCCCAACATAAAAAGGCTGTGGGTGTTGGCGTGGTGCTGCAATTTTTAATAATGCCTCTCACTGCATTGCTGATTAGTTTCCTATTAGGCTTTAGCACAGAGTTGACCGTAGGGATGGTATTGGTTGGCAGTGTTGCCGGGGGAACGTCTTCGAATGTCATGGCTTTTCTAGCAAAAGGGAATGTCGCTCTTTCCATTTCAATGACTGCTATTTCAACCCTATTGGGAGTAGTGCTTACCCCATTGTTGGTTGAGTTATTGGTTGGTGAAACTGTCGATGTCCCCGTTTCTGCCATGCTAATGAGCTTAGTGAAGATAGTCCTGTTACCTGTCGGAATCGGTGTAGTTATCAATACGTTTGCACACAAAGCCGTTGCCAAGGTGAATGCTTTACTTCCTCTTATATCAATGGTTGCCATCGTATTAATTATTGCCATTGTTGTCGCTCTAAACGCAGAGAATCTCAATCAGGTGGGCCCGATGGTTGCGCTTGCTGTTATCCTGCACAATGGCTTTGGCTTAACCGCAGGCTACTACTGTTGCCGCCTGCTGGGTTTCAACGAATCGACATGCCGCACCATTGCCTTTGAGGTAGGTCTTCAGAACTCAGGTCTGGCGACCGCGCTTGCAATGAAATTCTTCTCACCGGCCTCCGCAATTGCCGGTACTATTTTCTCGGTTTGGCACAATATCTCTGGCTCACTTTTAGCTGGTTACTGGGCAAGCAGGAAAGAAAGCCAAGCTAAAACGTCAATCGCAAATTAATATATTTACTCATTATTGCTTGGCATAAAAAAACCTTGTCGGTAACCATACCGTAACCATACCGACAAGGTTTAATTATACGCATTAATCCGGTTAACTAAGGTTAGTACCCTTTTTTGCGCTGCCTACTTTGACTTTGTACCGAACGATACATTTTACCTAGCTGCTTATCTTTGTCCCGAAGCTCACTTAAGGTCGCTGTATTGCGGGCTTGCTCAGCCAGTAATTTGTAATAATTCTGTACGCGTCGCTTATCAATCTCTCCGGCGGCTAGTGCTCTCTGAACAGCACAACCTGGCTCAGACTGATGTTGGCAATCACTAAAACGACATTGCTGGCTTAACGCTTCAATATCAGCAAATGTTTCAGAAACCCCACTCTCGCAATCAGTTAGTTGCAATTCACGCATTCCAGGCGTGTCAATCAGCACCGCACCTGATGGCATAAAATGCAATGAGCGTGACGTTGTCGTATGGCGCCCTTTACTGTCATCCTCACGGATAGTACCTGTCTGCTGCACCTCGTTACCCATCAAGGTATTGACGAGGGTAGATTTACCCACCCCAGACGACCCCATGAAAGCAATTGTCTTACCTAGGCGGCACCATGATTCCAACGCACTATACGAAGATGTATCTAATGCATTGAGCACCTCAACCATCAACATAGAATCGAGTGCCTGCACTTGCTGACGTTTTTCGTCACTGTCTTGGCACAAATCTGCTTTGGTCAGTATGACGACAGGCTCAACATTGGCTTCCCGCGCTATCGCCAAATATCGTTCAATGCGGCTTAAGTTAAAATCCTGGTTCAACGAACAGACAATAAATAACGTATCAACGTTTGAGGCAATGTATTGCTCCGCTATCTTGGCACCTGCTGCCTTCCGGCTAAATAACGAAACTCGCTCCAACAGGCGAACAAAGTGGTTGTTACTGTCAATAAGTACCCAGTCCCCTACTGTCATTGCCGGTAACGAATGATGGATCTCAAGCGTGACCGGGCCGTCCTCGGTCTGTAAGGCATAACCATTTCGGTGATGAGCTAAAATACGGGCAATTTTAGCTTGTTCGTAATCTTCAAGTGTAAGTTGCTGTTGAAATACTGGCTGCCAACCAAGCTGGCTAAGTGTAATAGTAGAATTCATTATTTTCCCCACGCACAGGCCATTAATCAGTTTTGGCTCTGATAATGCGTATCAAAGAGAATTTAGGGTCAAATAAATACAGATAGACCCCGGGTTGATAACACCGGGCAAGAGAAAGGAAGTGGTAAAGCGGTTACTTCAATGTCGCTGATGCTTATTTGCTCAATATCAGCTCTAAAACGCTTATTGTGTTTGCTTCGCAGTCTTTGCCGAGTGAGTACGTAATACAATCATCTTTATCTCCTAATGTTATGTTCAATGCTGATAACGATCATAACAGATCTTTTGTCATTGGCTAGATCCACGTAGAAACTATTTTTCAGTTAAATGACAGCCCGCAAATGTTCAGCATTCATTCAGCTTTTCATTGCAATGTCATCAATCTTCTATCAAAACAACATATATGCCTCCTAGTATTCATCGCAATTGCACAGCTGTGCAAAACGAATGAACGAGGTATATTTTGAACGCTTTGCCTACAGGGACTGTTGGTTCCAACCAATATTCGCGCTGGTTTGCCATGCGCTATCACTTACGGTTAATGATGCAAACGCCGACCACGCTAATCGGTGTTTTACTCGCTGTAATTTTTGCCTATTTCATCGCTGTACCTGTTTTTTCATTATTACTGGACGCTTTTCAGGTTCAGTTCGGCGATGAAAGACGAATTGGTGATGTCACTGGAAGTTGGACAGATTACTACATTAATCGAGCTCTGCTATCCCCTATTTCCCAATCACTATTCTGGCAACCCCTTTCCCACACCATGCGCGTTGCATTGGGTGTAATTGTTATATCCCTTTCGCTAGGTAGTGTGCTGGCTTGGCTGGTTAGCCGCAGCAATATGTTTGGCAAAAAATGGTTTGCTACTGCACTGATTGTTCCTTACATGTTGCCAGCCTGGACGTTCGCCATGGCTTGGACGACCATCTTCAAAAACCGTTCTACGGGCGGCCAACAAGGGTGGTTAGAAAGCTTGGGCATTGAGCCTGCTGATTGGATGGCCTATGGCGAATTACCGATCATTATCATCTTGTCACTCAACTACATTCCGTTTGTAATCTTGTTGCTTGGCAACGCCCTTCGCTCATTTGACACCCAACTTGAAGACTCGGCCCGTATCCTTGGGGCACCTAGCCGCACGATTACATTCAAGATCATCATGCCTTTGATGTTGCCAGCATTGATGTCTGCTTGCGTACTGATTTTTGCCAAGGTGCTTGGTGAATTCGGTGTTTCCTACATCCTTGGCCTTCCGGTTAACTATGAAGTGTTATCGACCTCGCTATACCGCAGCATTGAATCACGCCAAACAGGTGTTGCCGCAGTTTTGGCGGGTGCCATTATGTTCTTCGGCATCATTTCATTGTTGATTGACGCTACCTTGCTAAGAGAAGCAAGGAAGTTTGTCACTGTTGGCAGTAAAGGTGTCATGCACCGCACTAATGATTTAGGCAAATGGCGTATGCCCGCCACTATGCTGGCTGGCGGTGTATTCCTCGTTTCGGTTGTGATGCCAATGTTAGTGCTTTTCCTGTCAACCATTATGAAAGTGCCAGGCAACTTCAACTTTAGCAATTTCACGCTGGATTACTGGATAGGCTCGGGGCTTGAGACCATTGCAGAGAGTAACGGTATCTTGCTAAGTAACAACCTCTGGAGCGCGGTATGGAATACCTTGTGGATCGTCGGTATCGCCTCTGTTTGCTCGGGCATTCTTGGTTTGTTGGTTGGCTATGTCGTTGTTCGCAGCCCACTACGCCCATTGGGAAGTATGCTGCGCCAAATCACCTTTTTCCCATATTTGGTTCCAGGTGTTGCCTTTGCCGCTGCTTACCTGTCGTTGTTCGCCGTACCTCGCGGCCCGATGCCTGCGCTTTACGGTACAGTAACCTTGCTGATCCTTGCCTTGATTGCCGATGAAATGCCTTACGCCTCACGTGCCGGTATCTCGGCCATGATGCAATTGGGCAAAGATCCTGAAGAAGCTGCTCAAATGGCAGGTGCCGGTTGGTTTACCCGCATGCGCCAGATTGTCATGCCAATTCAAAAAGGCTCACTAGTAACCGGCATTTTATTGCCTTTCATTTCGGGGATAAACGGCCTAAGCCTATTTGTCATCCTCGCAGTACCGTCTACGGATGTATTAACCACCTATGCACTGAGGCTTATTGATTACAACTACACCCAAGCCTCTAACGCCGTTGTACTAATTATCTGCCTGATTGCTTTTGTAGGCACTTATATCACACAGAAAATGACCAAAACTAACCTTGCAGAAGGACTAGGAAGCTAATGCCTAATATTCGTCTAAACAGCGTCAGCAAACAATACGAAAAAAACGCGGCCCCTGCCGTTAATGCCGTTGACCTTGAGATCAATGACGGTGAATTCATGTGTCTTCTTGGCCCTTCTGGTTGTGGCAAAACCACAACACTGAGAATGATTGCAGGCCTTGAAAACATATCCGACGGCCAGCTTTTATTGGGCGACACTCTGGTCGACTCCAAGCAAGATGGTGTATTCGTTCCGCCAGAAAAGCGTAACCTTGGCCTCGTATTCCAAAGCTACGCGCTTTGGCCCCACCTAACCGTGGAAAAGAACATCGATTTCGGCCTGAAGCTTCGTAAAATCGAAAAAGCTGAGCGTGAGAAAACCATCCATTCAGTAATGAAAACTCTCGGCATTGAAAAATACCGTCACCGCTATCCTTCTCAGCTCTCAGGTGGACAACAACAACGTGTAGCCTTAGCCCGAATGCTGGCAGTACAACCTGATATTCTGCTGATGGATGAGCCACTTTCTAACCTGGACGCACGCCTACGCCTTGAAATGCGAACGGAGCTGAAGCGTATTCATAACGCTTTCAAAACCACTATCGTCTTCGTTACCCACGACCAGTGGGAAGCCATGGCGCTTGCAACCAAAATTGCGGTAATGAAAGACGGTGAGTTGCAACAAGTCGGCACCCCCAATGAAATCTATGACCGCCCAGCTAACCGTTTTGTCGCAGAGTTTGTTGGTACGCCACCTATCAATATCATCGAGCTTGACGAAGCCTCACTGTGCAGCGAGCTTGCCCGTAATCATATTCGTGCTTACGTCGGTCACGACATCCCTGGAGGCTCAATTGGCTTACGTCCCGAACGTATGTCAGTCGCAGCGGCAGATGCCAATATCGATAACCAAAAGGCGTTCAGGCTTCACGCAAAACTCGAAGGTATTTTGCCAACAGGTGGCAGCTGGATCTTGGAATTTAGCGTGGCTGATCACCGGCTACATGTGACTACCCAGACTCCTCCGCATTATAAAGAGGGAGAATCACTTTCATTGATTATCAGCAATGACAATTTACATCTGTTCGACAACCAAGGTTTAGCGATTGATATGCCGTGCATGTCATCAACATCTCAACAACAGTTTCAAAAGTAACCGCTTATTCGGAGTTAATTGTGAAAAGGACCAACATGAAGACTACAACTTTAGCTGCCACTCTGGCATTGACCCTTGCGGGTGCAGTACAAGCGGCTGACAATAATGATTTTGACCTAAATGCACTGATTGAAGCGGCTCGCCAAGAAGCGCCTATTACGGTTTACGCGCCATCAGGAAAAATTGTCGAAACAGCTAAAAACTTCACCGAGAAATACGGTGTGCAAGCAACAGGTAATAAAGTGAGCAGCTCAGCGCAAGTTGAAATGCTTATCCGCGAATACCGCGCTAGCAACATCCGAGGTGATGTCGTCATTACCGGTGATGCATCAGCAACGATGGCACAACTTGTCCCGATGGGCGTTGTAGAAAGCTGGGTATCCCCTGTTGTGGCAGAGTCTATTCCTGAAAACGCAAAGAACCCGCTAATTGTCTACGGTGACCCAGCTGTTTGGACTTACAACTCAGAAGTACATGACACCTGCCCTATTTCAAACATCTGGGAGCTAACCGATGAAAACTGGCAGCGTAAAGTCGCTATTCCAGATCCACTAAACAAAGCCGCTTACCTAGATTGGTTCAACCAACTTGCTGCTCACCATGATGACGCTGTCGCTGAAGCCTATGAAGTGCATTATGGCAAGCCTCTAGAAACGAATGAAGCCTCAGCGACTGCGGCATGGGTTAAAGCATTGGCACAAAACTCACCGCTTCCAACCGATTCTGACTCTGCAGTCGGTGATGCAGTGGGCGCACCAGGCCAAAAAGACACATTCATGGGCCTGATGTCGACAGCTAAATTCCGAGACGTTGCCAGCGGCAAGGTCCATCTTTCAATCTGTGAAGGCCTTGAGCCGTTCGTCGGTTGGTCCACACCTGGCTACGGTGTCATGTCGACTAAGACCGAAAGCCCTAATGCAGCAAAACTGTTCCTTCATTTCCTGATGACTGAAGAAGGGATCAGCAACCAGACAGTAGACGGGAAAGTGTCAGGCAACCAAGCTATTGCACCACACCCTAAAGAAGCCTCTGGGGTGCAAAAGCTCTACACGCATATTCTTCAGTACAACGCTGAAACCGGATTGGACGATTTTGACCATCGCCAAGATTGGGCAGACTTATGGCGAATTAACTTCACACGTTAATCTCTCTCTCAAACGCCAGCAAAGGCTGGCGTTTATTACAAACATAACAACTACCTATGTCATTACTTACTGATACTTGTCTAGACAAACGCTTGAAGGCTGCCATTGATATCGTCCATGAAGCTGGTGCAATAGCATTGGCGGCATTCAATGCGATGTCACCAGAAAAAATTGCATTCAAAGGCCCACAGGATTTCCTGACGGAAACCGATATCGAAGTAGAAACACTCATCCGCCAACGCTTGAACAAAGCATTCCCGGAGGACGGTATTTTAGCTGAGGAATCTGGCGGCGAAGTGCAAACCAACACATGGATCATTGACCCCATTGACGGCACAGCTAATTTTGCCCGAGGGATCCCCCACTTTTGTATTGTGCTCGGTTTTGTCAGCCAAAACAAAACGCAGTTTGGGGTAATTTTCGATCCTTGCCACAATGAAATGTTCATTGCACAAGCAGGCAATGGCGCAACCCTCAATGGTGAAGCAATCACGGTTGCCAGCACACCTTGTTTCTCCTCTGCCAACCTAGAACTAGGTTGGAGCCAGCGAGTGCCAAATGAACGATATCTACAATCACTGCAGGGTTTTCTCGAATTAGGCGCCAATGTAAGGCGAAGTGCCTGTGGAGCATTGGCGCTTGCCTATGTGGCTGTCGGCCGTACTGACGGGTATGTTGAACATCACATGAACCCTTGGGATTGTCTGGCAGGCATGCTTCTGGTTAAAGAAGCCGGTGGTATAAGCAATGCTTTTACCGACTCTCCCGACTGGCCACAAGGCGGCGCTGTACTGGCCGCATCGCCACAGTTTGCCTATGCCATTGCTGACATCACAGCAATCACAATTGATAAATAACAAACACGCTTTTAAGCAAGGAAAACCATGAAAATTGCACCCGTTTACCAACGCGACCCAGCCCATTTGGTAGCAACGAATATCGGCCCTGAAGGACAAAGTTTATATCTTGGCGGCTACGATTCAGCCCGGGACTTATCCCTACACAAAGAGCTAGGCATTACGACCCTTGTTAATTGTGCAGTTAACTTGGATATCAACTACGTTACCGACCCTTACCTCGAAGCGGAGGATAACAAGCTGTCGGGCGGCAGTGGTGTCATCCGCACCTATAAAATGGGGCTCATCGATGGCCCGGGCAACCCGCATCATATGATCCTTGCGGGCTATTACTTGTTGGACGGCGCGTTTAACCAACAGTTACCAGATAAGCCGAGCTACCCTAACCGTGAACGTGGCAATGTTCTCATCCACTGTCGTGGCGGACGCAGCCGCTCTGTAGCGATTGCCTCACTGTATATGCACCGCAAGCAACCAGACCAATACCCTACTTTACAATCAGCGATAGATGCTGTTCGTGAACGCCGTGATCTTCGCCCAGACGAGTGGTTTGAAACACCTAAGCCAAGCTTGATTGAAGCAATAGAAAAAGCGAATCAGATGCTAAACCTACTTGAAGAACATGGCTTTAGCTGATCCTTCATTGCAACAAAAAGATACGCCTAGAAAGCTTGTAATACCATGCCTGCGGTTGCAGGCATTACCGATTTTGAATTAAACAGGACAGAAATATGGCCGGTACTGGAAACCGCTTTGTCAGTGCACAACAAGTCGCCGAATATGCTGGCGTTTCACGTTCAGCCGTCTCGAGGACGTTTACCGAAGGGGCCAGTGTATCGGCAAAAACGAGAGAAAAAGTGTTGGCAGCTGCACAGGAGCTAGGTTATCACGTTAATCACCTAGCCCGTGGTCTTCATGATACCAGCAATATTGTCAGCCTGATCACCACAGACATCAACAGCCCTTTCCAATCTGCATTCATTGATGAATTGACTCAGCAACTGCAGAAAATTAATAAAATTGCACTTGTCGTCAATACTAAAGCCAATGATGAGGATGTTGATACCGCGCTAACGCAAACTCTCAATTTCAGAGCTGAGGCGTCTATCGTCCTTTCAGGGCAACCCCATAAAGATCTTATCGACAAATGTATTGCGAATGGCCAGCACGTTATCCTAGTTAACCGCAACCAAGTTTACGACAATGCTTACAACATTCGGCTCGACAACCATGCTGCAGCCTTTGAAGCATTGGCAATCCTCCAGCAGCAAGGGTGTAAAAACCTCCTGCTGGTTAACTCCGACATTGGCTCTCCCGGTCTAGTTGCCAGGGAAAAAGGTTTTGTTGATGCCGCTAACAAAGCCGGCTTGTCAGTGAGTGTTTCCCGTTTTGGTGATACATCCTATGAGTCGGGGAAACACATCGCCAAGCAACTCAAAGATATTCCTGACGGCGTCTTTTGCGTTACTGATTTACTCGCCTGTGGTTTTATTGACGGCTTAAAACAACAAGGTATAGAGATCCCTAAACACACTGTCGTCATTGGCTTTGATGATATTAATCAAGCAAGCTGGGATGCTTATCAACTGACAACATTCCGACAGCCACTAACCAGTATTTCCCAGCACATTATCCAGTGTTTACAGGCAAATAATACGGTACTCAATGGTGAATTTACCTACTTGCTCGAGCCCGTTTGGCGAAAAACCACCCGCCACAACTAAGATTTCATACTATCAGGGTAGCGAACGAAATATTGTTCCAGTATTATCGAATTAAGATTCGTTTTGGAATAACCAATCATGGATATCGAAGTTGTCGCAAAGGCACTCAAAGAGTTGGGCCACCCTACCCGCCTAAGTATTTACAAAGCGGTTGTCCGCGCGGGATTTCAAGGCACACCTGTTGGAAGCTTGCAGGAGAAACTTGCCATACCGGGTTCTACGCTTTCACACCATATCTCAAGTCTTGTTTCGGCTGGCCTTCTTACCCAGCGCCGTGAAGGGCGTACTCTGTATTGTGTGGCAGAATACGAGCAGCTTGACTGTGTTATCGGATTCCTGAAAGACGAGTGTTGCGTCGAAGAGGAATCTCAGGAGCCGAAATAATAACTTAAGTCTTGTCGACTAAAGTCACGCTAACATCATGGTTACCTAATAAAAAAGCCCTCAAAAATGAGGGCTTTGTCTATTTTTAAGCATACCTAATCGGCGTGTTTAGGCACACTCAATCTGCTTTTTTTCCAGAACAGACTCTTCTTCTCCGGAGTACATGCGCAGGTATTGCTCAGCCGCATCTTTCCACTCAAAGCGGCAAGCCATTGCATTTAGCTGAAGGCGCTTGAACTCTTGAGGTCGCTGACAATAAAGCAACAAGCTTCGCTGCATCTTGATAAGCAGTCCTTCCGGCGTTGGGGCATCGAATACAAAACCTGTCGCAAACTGCGGGGTATCGTCGTAATCGATAACCGTATCTTTCAAGCCACCTACGCCACGAACAATCGGCAGTGTACCGTATGCAAGGCTGTAGATTTGATTCAAGCCACAAGGCTCAAACTGAGATGGCATCAAGAAGAAATCAGAGCCGGCTTCTACACAATGCGCAAGCGGGTTATCGTAAGCTTCGATAAACGCGAACTTATCTGCAAACGCTTCGCTAATCTCACGTAATGCAGTGGCCAACTTAGGATCACCGCTGCCAACAAGCACAATTTGCACATCGTTGACCAAGAAGTCACGAAGAACAGGCAGTAGGTATTGAATACCCTTCTGCTCTGTCAAACGACAAACCATACCATAAACAGGCACATCATCCTGAGGCAGATTCACCTGCTGCTGTAGGTCACGCTTACACGCTTTCTTGCCGCGAGCAAGGCTAACTTTATTCGCCTTGAAGTGCTGCTTGATATACGGGTCTGTTTCTGGGCTCCAATCGCCGTAGTCACAGCCGTTTACAATGCCGTAAAGCACATCTGAACGGTGCTGGAAATCTGTCGCCATACCGTGAGAACCCAGTTCAGTCAGCAGTTCTTTGGCATAATTCGGGCTTACAGCATTCACCTTGTCGGCAAATGCAACGCCAGCTTTCAGCATACTGATGTTGGCTGCGCCATCTTCAAGTTGCAGATAACGCTTTTGAATCAACTCAGGGATCAAGCTGTACTGGTCGTAATTGAACGTACCCTTGAATACTGCATTATGGATAGTGATGACACTTTGCGTATCCGCATAAAAAGCATCATCGGCATAACGCGTTTTGAGCAAGAACGGGACTAGACCAGTGTGCCAATCATTACAGTGAACTACATCAGGTTTGAACCCTAGTTTTTCACACATATCCAATGCAGCAGCACTGAAGAAAGCAAAACGTTCACCGTTGTCACGGTAACCTTCATTGTTTTCGGCATACAACTCAGGGCGGTCAAAATATTGCGGCGCATCAACTGTATAAACAGGCACATCACCATTATGTAGCTGTCTAACTTTATACGATACGGCCTGAGGTTGAGTCGATACCATCAATTCAGTATCGAGTAACTCAACAGCTTCAGTACCATTAGGTACTTTGCGGTACAGAGGCATCACCACTCGCACATCATGCCCTAGTTCCTTTAGAGCTGCTGGCAGTGATTTGGCTACATCTGCCAAACCTCCGGTTTTGACCAATCCGTCTACCTCTGAAGCGACAAACAATATTTGTAGTGGCTTAGAGTTAGATTTCTTCCTAGTAACCAATTTTTGCTCCTTTTGGTATCACAACAATTCCTTCGTCAGATACGTGGTACTTCTTCTTATCTTCTTCTAGGTTCTCACCAATTACCGTGCCCGGTGCAATCATTACATTCTTATCGATAATTGCGCGGCGGATAGAACAGTTGGCACCGATTTTCACATCACCTAGGATCACTGATTCACTGATAGTCGTGTCGTGATCAACGTTGGTACGGAAACCCAATACAGACTTATGTACCTTAGCACCACGGATATAACTACCAGCAGAAATCATACAGTTATTGATATCGACTTTGCAGTCATCACTATCTAGTACTGTCGCAGGTGGTAGTGGTGGGTAGTAAGTGTGTAGCTGCCACTGGCGGTTGTATAGCGAGAATGGTGCATCTTCAGAAAGAAGATCCATGTGTGCCTGCCAGTAAGACTCGATAGTACCTACATCACGCCAGTATCCTGCTGTTTTCTCACCAGGGATGATATTGGTCATAAAGTCATAAACATACACTTTACCCTGTGGGAAAAGCTTAGGAATAATGTCTTTACCAAAGTCATGGCTTGATTCTTCGTTAACAGCATCTTCTTCTAGCTCTTTGCAAAGAACATCTGTTTCGAAAATGTAGTTACCCATAGATACAAGGGCATTTTCTGGATCACCTGGAATTGACTTAGGGTTAGCCGGTTTTTCTTCAAAACCAACCATACAACCGTTTTCATCAATCTCGATAACACCGAATGCACTTGCTTCACTGAGCGGCATACGAAGAGCAGCAACCGTTAGATCCGCTTTTTTCTCATTATGGAAATCAAGCATTTGCTTAACATCCATCTTGTAGATGTGGTCACTACCAAAAATACAAACCTGATCAGGTTCTTCTAGCTGCATGAAACGCATATTCTGGTAAATGGCATCAGCTGTACCATCATACCAGCGCTTACCCATACGCATCTGCGCTGGAATAGGATCGATAAAACGCCCTGTGATCCCCGATACATTCCAGCCCTTCTTCATGTGCACGTACAAAGATTGAGATTTGAACTGAGTCAGAACATAAATCTTCATCAGGTCAGCATTCAAAAAGTTGTTTAGTGCGAAATCGATAAGGCGGTAACTGCCACCAAATGGCACCGCAGGTTTAGTTCTTGTATCTGTTAATGGACGCAGACGAGAACCTTCGCCACCTGCTAAAATCATTCCTAAAACACCAGCCATGGTGTACCTCCTTGTTAGTAAGCAATCGTAGTCATATATACCATATTCCAATGGGCGATTAGAATAGGCTTTCAATGAAAATTGGTGAATAGTTTCAAAAATCTCGTTTTATTACATTTTGAACACTGATTTTTACATCACCTCATACCACCTCATCCTTAGTGGTAGAACTATCAATAAACCATATAACAAGAAAATGCCAACAAAATATTATTTTGTTTACAGTACGGACATTTTTCATACATTTTTGCAATAGTGGTCTGACTACTCCCCCACTCCTCCTCCCCTTTTTTTAGTCAAACAGCTGAATACTTTTTCATCAACTAACGATAGACTGCGCTTAGTTCATTGAAGGGACACAAACCATGACCACCAGCAATACGACTAAGACGACAATCAAAGCGACCAATGTCATTCTTCATGCCTTTGACTGGCCGTATAATCGAGTCACACAGTATGCTAAAGACATTGCAAAATCAGGCTATAAAGCCGTTCTTGTCTCTCCTCCTCTGAAATCATACAAACATGAAAGTGGCACACAATGGTGGCAACGCTACCAGCCGCAAGACTACCGAGTGATAGACAATCAACTGGGTAACACCCAAGATTTCCGTACCATGACAGCAGTATTAAAAGAACATGACGTGCATGTTTATGTCGATGTTGTCTTCAACCACATGGCCAATGAGTCATATCTCAGAGACGATTTAAACTTCCCCTCTGATCAGGTATTGGATGAATATAAGCAGTCAGCAGAAAATTATGAAAAGTTGAAGTTATTTGGAGATCTCACTAAGCCCTTATTTAGCGAGCGGGATTTTATCAAGGCGTTTCCCATCAAAAACTGGACCGATCCTTGGGAAGTTCAGCACGGTAGGATCAGCGGTGGGAAAGAAGACCCTGGTTTGCCGACACTGAAATGCAACGAAAATGTAGTAAAACAACAAAAAAGCTACATCACTAGTTTAAAACAATTAGGTATAAAAGGCTTTCGAATTGATGCTGCCAAGCACCTAACGCTTGAGCACATTCAATTAGTCTGGGACAAAAACATTAGTGCTGACGTCCATATTTTCGGTGAGATCATCACCGATGGTGGTGCGACAAAAGAAGAGTATGAACTATTCTTAGCTCCCTACCTGAAAGGAACCAGCTTAGGGGCGTATGATTTCCCGCTATTCCACGCCATGTATAACGTGTTCGAAAAAGGCCAGCCGCTTGCTGAGCTAGATAACCCTTACTCAGTGGGACAGGCATTGGCTTATGACAGAGCGATTACCTTTGCCATTACCCATGATATTCCAAACAATGACGTGTTCTTGGATCAAGTAATGAAGGAGCAAAACGAGCTCTTTGCTCACTGCTATATTTTGGGCAGGGATGGTGGGGTCCCGCTCATCTATAGTGATTTAGATACCAGCAAAATTAACAACACCAATGACTTACCTCGCTGGAAAGACACATGGAATGACCCATTGTTAGTCCAAATGATCAGTTTCCATAATTTGATGCAGTGCCTGCCTATGAAAGTACTGGATAAGGGGGAAGACCATTTAGTCTTCAGTCGCGATGATAAGGGGATTGTTGCGATTAACAGAGGCAGCGAACCACTGAACATTAAACTTCCTTCAGGCGAGTTTTTCTCCCTGATGAACTCCGCTGAAAAAGGCTCAATCTCAAATCAAATGGTATCTGATCAGTTCACTATCAAAGCAGAAAGCTGCGCTATGTTAGTTCAATCTCACTTGATCAGCTAAGCATAAAACCAAAAAAGCCGCGGCTTCTATTTGTCAAAGCAAAAGAGCGTCGCGGCTTTCTTTAAATCTATACTGATAGGGTAACTGCTTAATCTCGCTCTACTGCGAGTATTTTTCCACTGAAGAGATCCATTTCAATCTCAACTCTGTGGCCATCGGCATTACGTGCTTCAACCTCAATCTCGTGCTCGTCACGTTCCACTTTAATCTTGCGAAAATCATGATAGCCATGGCTTTGCAACATCCTCATTGCCTTTGGCACGGTAAGCTCTGGAGTGGCTGTTCGTTCTACCGGATCAGCGTAAACAGGCAGAGAAAAACAACTCACTGTGAGCACTGCTAACAGAGATTTAAACATAACTTTCATACATCCACCTGTAACCATTACTACTCAGCGCATAATAACAAAAGTGCAGGCAATAGCTTGCTTACACAACATGTAAGGTGTGAAACCCATCACGTATTTATCTCTTTAGCCCTGAGTATGACCTATAAATTGCATATACCTCGCTTCATTTCTAGGATTCTATCTAGTGTTCCTGCTATGCAAGTCAATTCTTAGTTAATTATCTCGGAACCTTGAATTACATCTAAGCTTTTCATATCACCTTCATTTCTGAATCCGAAGGGGGACACCATGACATCACGATACCGGACAGAAGTTGACAGCATGGGGGAAGTGAAAGTCCCGACAAAGGCGCTTTATCGCGCACAGACTCAGCGCGCTATTGATAATTTCCCCGTCAGCGGCATTCCTATGCCTACCCTATTTATCCAAGCCCTTGCATTCATCAAACAAGCCGCCGCAAGGAGCAACCTTGAACTTGGGTTACTGAGCTTCGATAAAGCTCATGCCATTATTGACAGTTGTCAGGAAATTATTGATGGGCAGCATATAGACCATTTCCCTGTCGACATTTTTCAAACGGGCTCAGGTACTAGCTCAAATATGAATGCCAATGAAGTCATTGCAACGCTAGCTACCCAGAAGTTAGGCGATGAAGTGAGCGCCAACGATGATGTCAATATGGGGCAAAGCAGCAATGATGTTATTCCAACAGCCATTCAAGTCAGCTCAGCACTTGCTTGCCATCGGTTATTGCTTCCAGCTTTTGACCACATTATTGATACACTCGAGAAAAAAGCGCTCAGCGTTGGCCACCATGTCAAAACAGGTCGTACCCATTTAATGGATGCGATGCCCGTCACCCTTGGGCAAGAGCTGGAGGGGTGGCAAACCCAACTCTGTAAAGCCCGTCATGGTATTGTGATGGTCTTGGATAATGTCATCGCGCTTGGGCAAGGTGGTACTGCAGTGGGAACAGGGATAAATTCAGCCCCTGAGTTTCCCGCCATCTTTGCCAATAACATTTCAATCTCAACAGAAATTGATTTTACGGTCAGTGATAATTTCTTTTATAACCTCAGCAGCCAAGATGCGATTGTCAGCCTGTCAGGTCAGCTAAAAACAACGGCTGTTGCTCTGATGAAAATCAGTAATGATCTAAGATGGATGAACTCTGGCCCGCTAGCTGGCCTTGGTGAAATCGAATTGGAATCTTTGCAGCCGGGATCATCAATTATGCCAGGCAAAGTGAACCCAGTTATTCCAGAATCATCAGCCATGGTGGCCGCTCAGGTGATGGGCAACGATACCACCATTTCGATAGCCGGTCAGTCGGGTAACTTCCAACTCAATGTGATGTTACCCGTTATTGCTTACAATATATTGCAAAGTATCGAGTTACTGGCCAGTTCGCTAGAGTTGCTTGCAGACAAAGCCATTGATACCTTCCAAGTGAAGCAGGACACGCTGGAAAACGCCCTAGCTCGAAACCCAATTCTGGTGACTGCCCTTAACCCAATTATTGGTTACTTAAAAGCTGCAGAGATTGCTAAAAAAGCCTATAAGGAACAACGAAACATCATCGATGTTGCAGATGAAGAAACAGACATCAGCAGGAGTGAGCTAGAGAAATTACTTGAGCCCCACCATCTGACTCAAGGTGGCGTCGCAGATAAAGATTAACGATTCTATTAATTGGCCGGCCGACAGAGCATTAATTTGGCTGGTCAATATTGCCCTTGTTATCAGTTTGACCTGATTCTGCAGTAAGTTGATTTGCTACATTGATGCCCCTAGGAAAGCCGACATAATAGCCTTGGAGGTAATCGGCCCCAGCAGAAATTGCTGCATGATAACCTTTCAAGTTTTCAACACCCTCAATAATGAACTTTGCATTCAGTTCACGACATAAAGTGCTTACCTTTAGAAGTGGCTCAGGGTTCCCTTGCAGGTAGTCTACCAATAACGAAGCATCTGCCTTAATGATGTTCGGATAAACATGCCTGGCACGTCGCTCAGACGAACCCTCAACACCAAAATCATCAATAACAATGTTCAGTCCCGCTTGCTTCAAGTGCCTTATCGCTTTTGTTAAAGCCTCATCGTCGTCGGTGTGATGCTCTAAGATTTCTACATAAATTTGCGCTGGATTTAAGCCAAGTTCATAAATTCGAGGCAAAAATATAGAATCCACCAGACCTTCATCTTCACAAAAAAGTATAGTGACTGGCATCATATTAATAAATAATTTGGTTGAGCTTTGCGAACGAGAAAAGTTTCTTAGATGAATCACCCGGGCAAGACGATCAATATTAATTAAATGAACAGGGTGGCCTCGGTAATAATTAATTAAATCACCATTGTTCAGTAGTAGGCCATCTGAGTTATATATTCTCATCAACGCTTCGTAAGCATAGATAACACCATCGCTCTTTACTATTGGCTGAAAAGTGCTTTTAAGAACAAGATCTTGGTATACCGCAACATACTGACCTTCCTCTTCGAGAAGATGGTTCTCTATGTCATCTCT
The DNA here is from genome assembly GCF_003026455.1 of Photobacterium rosenbergii. Lineage (GTDB taxonomy): Bacteria > Pseudomonadota > Gammaproteobacteria > Enterobacterales > Vibrionaceae > Photobacterium > Photobacterium rosenbergii. The sequence continues at coordinate 261,426 of NZ_PYMB01000001.1, read as the reverse complement.
TGTTCTTAATATCTTATCCACAGAGCAAATTCCTAATATAAGCTATTCTAATTTATCATCATACTAATGATTAAAATATTAACGATGTAAATTAGGTTAGACCATATCCTAACGTTATTCAGTGTATTTACAATATCTTGACAATTCACACTAACGTTAAAGAGCAATTTATTACTCAAAAAAGTCTATTCAATGGCAAAAAAGGTAAATAACCATCCCAAGTCCATAGTGGATTTCATATCCCCTAAGTGCAACAAGCCCCATATCATTCTGCGACTTTACAATCACTTTCCATGAAATTAATTGTGAAAGGTGATCTCATATCGTCTTACAGGTAGAATTGCCGGCCTTAATCCCTATCCAATCCCACCTTAGCAGGGATAGATAGGACTGGATAAATTCACGATAGATCAGCTTATGCACGCCCCGGAACACTGTTTTACGCCCTTTACTTCATCTATCGAGCATTTTGAATTGCCCGAGCGTTTTACATACCCGTTCTACTATGAACCTCATCCCTTGTGTCTCGTAGCTGCAGAACAACTGCAACAGCACTTAGAAACACAAACAGACTGGCAGCATAACTTTGGCTTAGACGGTAATACTGAGTCTGCCATCGGTAAAATGTTTGGCGTTCTGCTGGTTAGAAACCAACAGGGTCAAATCGGATACCTTTCGGCATTCTCCGGAAAAATAGCCGATCAAAACTTGTTACCACACTTTGTCCCACCCGTTTTTGATATGCTCGCAGAGGGGAGCTTTTTTCTAAACGGTCAAGATAAGCTCAACGAACTTAGTCAGCAGATCAGAAGCTTAGAAGCTAACCCAGCTTTGGAAGACGCCAAAACTGCCTTGAAAGCAGCGCAATCGGCTGCCAGTGAAGCATTAGCAAACCACCGCAGTAATATGGTCGAAGCAAGGAAGATCCGTAAGGCAAAACGTGCGGCAAGTGCTGATCTTGATCCAGAAGTTCGCAATGAGCTAAAGAAGCAACTCAGCCAAGAAAGCGTTATCGAAAAGCTTCAACTTCGCGATCTCAAACTTCATTGGGAAGCCGAAATTGCCCAGAAACAACAGCAACTCGATCACTGGCAAAATGAAATCACGCCGCTGATTGAGCAGCGTCGTAACTTCTCGTCTTCGTTACAACAACAACTGTTCGAGCAGTACCGTTTTCTTAATAGCAAAGGCGAAGAGAAATGCCTCGGAGAGCTTTTTGTAGATACAGCACAAGGCGTTCCACCAGCAGGGGCTGGCGAATGTGCTGCGCCAAAACTACTACAGTATGCGTTCAAGCATAATATGACGCCTATCGCGATGGCTGAGTTTTGGTGGGGTAGCTCACCGAAATCTGAAATTCGCCGCCATAAACACTATTACCCTTCTTGCCAAGGTAAATGCCAGCCTATCCTGACTCATATGTTAGAAGGTATGGAGCTTGATGATAACCCGCTCCTGACTAACCCTGCCGAAGGAAAAAGCGTCGAGATTATCTACCAAGATGAAGATATGGCCGTGGTAAACAAGCCTGCTGAGTTCTTGTCTGTGCCAGGAAAAACTATTGAGGATTCGGTCTATTTGCGGATGAAGCATCAGTTCCCTAAAGCAACGGGGCCATTGATTGTTCACCGCCTAGATATGTCCACTTCCGGCCTGATGGTTATCGCTATATCCAAGCGTGCTAACAAAAGTCTGCAGAAGCAGTTTATCCAGCGCACGGTCCAAAAACGATATACCGCATTAATTGACGGCGTGCTCGATCAAGATACTGGCTATATCAACCTTCCAATGCGTGGTGATCTCAATGATCGTCCCCGCCAATTGGTCTGTTACGAACACGGCAAACCTGCTGAAACCAAATGGGAAGTGATCAGCCGTAACGACAAACACACTAAGGTCCATTTGTACCCTAAAACAGGCCGAACACACCAGTTGCGTGTTCACTGTGCCCACGCTTCAGGGCTTAACATGCCAATTCTTGGTGATGATTTGTATGGTGTGAAAGCCAACCGCCTTCATTTGCATGCTGAGCGTTTAGAGCTTGTCCACCCTATTACTGGCGAGCCGATGGTCTTCCAAGTTGACGCAGAGTTTTAATCAAAACACTGCTATATATGTATAAGAACACATATAACTAAAACCTGATACAAAAGATAGAAACCCCGCAACGGCGGGGTTTCTTGTCCGATAGCCTTCTTATACCTAAATCACCTAATTCTCGGCTTACCATCAAGCATAAATAGACTTACTGAATCAATTTAGGCTTCTTCAGATAACTTTTCTTCTTCGATCTTCTCTGTAAGTTTTTCGAAGTACAGATCTTCATCAATCGGTAGTGAAACTTCTTCACCTAACCAGCTTGATAAATGCATTGCATTAGTAATGCTTAGTGCATGGATGCCCTCAGCCCCAGGCGCTACGAGTTCTTTACCATCAGTAATTGCTGATGTGAAATTCTTTATGACTTCAAAATGCTCATAGCCCCACTTACTCTCAAACTCGAATTCTTTTTCAGTGACAATATCGCCTAGGCCTGCCCCCATGAAAATCTTTTTCACATCTTCGAACGACATATTTTTGCTAAGGTTTTGCTCTGAATCTTTAAGAGTTTTAAGGATAACTTTGTTACTATTTTCAACAATAATTTTCCCCTTATCACCAAAGATTTCGAAACGGTCTGTACCTGTTAAATCATGAACACAGGTAATAAATGAGCCTGTCGCACCATTCTCGTACTCTACTACAGCTGTAACATCGTCTTCGACCGCAATATTACGTTGTGAACCATAAGATGCTTTTGCTGCAACTTTGGTTGGCATACCGCATAACCATTGCCACAGGTCAATTTGGTGTGGTGCTTGGTTGATTAGCACGCCACCACCTTCACCATTCCAAGTAGCACGCCAGTCACTCATCTTATAATAACCTTCTGGACGCCACCAGGTTGTCATCAACCAGTTTGTACGGCGTATATCGCCAATAGTACCTTCATCCATAAGTTCTTTAAGTTTCATGTACAATGGGTTTACACGCTGGTTGAACATCATCGCAAACTTAAGATGAGGCTTCGATTCAGCCATCTTATTCATTTCTTTTACTTTCTTGGTGTAAACACCCGCAGGCTTATCAACAAGAACATGTATATCACGCTCCATGGCGTCCATCGCCATTGTGGGATGGAAATAGTGAGGGGTGACAACCATAACTGCATCGACTAAGCAACTATCAAGCATTTCAATATGATTTTCGAAACACGGAACATTAAATAAGTTTTCCGCAGCCCACTGCATACGCTCTTTACTAATGTCACATACTGCAGCAAGTTCTACACCTTCAATAGTTCCAGTTTCAATACCGAATGCCGGAATAGCACCGTGTTTTAATAAAGAAGCGTACATTGAGCCTTGCTGGCCAAGACCAATTATTCCTATTTTAAGAGTCATTAGTTTTTCCTTTATTTAGGGGGTTAATTTTAATTTTCAAGAGAGGTCTATATACTGCAAAGCATTCTAATAATTAAATCTTTCTTGCAATAATGAAAACACTCACATCATCCTTTCCATGGTGCCACTGTACTTCAATTGAAAATCCAGAATCTTGGATTTCTTTAACCAACTCAGATTCTGTTAAAATATATACATCATGTATTAAGCCAAGAACTTTACCTATTGGTATAAATAATCTTACGAACCGTAGGAAAGAATTACCCAAGCAAAGAGTACTACTTACAAAGATACCGCCAGGCTTAATCACTCTAGCAATATATTCTAGTGTTCCCTTTCTATCATCAAGTAAGTGAATTATGTTCAAACCTAATACGGCATCCAAACTCTCAGGCTCAAAATTAAAGTCAAATAAAGTCCCCTTGGAAAAGTTAATATTTTCAACATTCGCTTGTTTGGCTTTAAACCGCCCTATATCAAGCATATTCTCAGATATATCTATTGCATCAATATATTGAACATGAGGAGCATGGTAAATAGCTGTAGTCCCTGTCCCACAGCCAAACTCTAAAATATGCATATCAGAAGTAAAGTATTTTTGGGTTTCAGATATTTTCCTCTTATAACTTACTTCATCGGAAACAGGGCGCCTTGAATACATTGCTGCCACTTTATCCCAAAACTTTTCGGACATATCCATATCCCATCTAAATACATTTAAATAAAATAACCATTTTCGGTTTTGATACACATTTACACATTAAAAAATCATGAAAACAAAATCAGGTGGATAATTTCAATTAGGTGTAAACATAGATGACGTGAAAATTAAGTTATGGCCTATAAAACATCCAATTAAAAATAGTCAGCATAACCCATTTTATTCAAGTTATGTGCACTTGTTTTAAGGCAATCCATTGGATCTTTGCCATATGTTTCATCTTGTTCTATTGGGAGGTACCTAACGTCAGCTTCTTCACAAGCTGATATGATTTCTTTAAAATTAAGAGTCCCTTCACCTACTTCAGCGAATCGAACCAACTTATGTAGATAAGTATCATAGAATTGACGAGTATCTTTAGGCATCTCTTTTGGCACTTCAATTTTATAATCTTTTAAATGAACCAACTCGACTCTTCCTTTTAGCTTCTTGATCCACTCTACTGGATTTTCGCCAGCGCGATGTACCCAGTGAACATCTAGTTCAAAACCAACATAGTCTGGATCCGTATTTTCGATTAAAATATCCATGATAGTCTTACCATCATCTGTTACTTTTTCAAATTCTGCATGGTGATTATGGAAAAACAACTTCATTCCATACATTTCTTTTAATCTCTTCCCATACATATTCATTTCCTTGGCATACTCTAGGCATCCTTCCGCATTCGACATGTAAGAAAAAGGTAACATTCCAATTCTTAAGAACTGACAATCCAGTCTTTTTGCATCAGAGATTATTTTATCAAAACCATCTTCTAAAATTTCCATTGCAAATGGCAGTTTCACTCCACCGTATGGCTTCATCGAGCAGCCAACGGTTAATGCACAAATTTCAACACCTAGTTCATTTTTTGCTCTTTCCAGTTCAGAGACGTTCTCTTCAGTCATATCGAGTTGTGATACTTCCACTGACTTGTAGCCTAAGTTTGTCATTTGTTTTAGAGTTTTATAAACCCCAATTTCTGCAATTTTTTCTTTCAGCAATATCATTTGAACTGCAATTTTTGGTTTAGCCATAATATATGATTCCTTATCAATCGGTTTACCTTAACGTTGGAACACAGTGTAAACTTTGCAGTCGCTGCAAGGTCAACACTTAATTTTCAATTTGATACTAAACGTTTAGTGATGCACAGTAACGGGAATCCATATATATGGTTTTAGTACGAATTAGCATGTCAAATTTGCCTTATATCGATGAAACTGTTTAGTGGATGAAAGCAATAATTTAAAACTATAAGAGATTAAATCGCTCTTACCATAGGGCTAAAAGTATCTAACCAATGCCATTTGAGTGTATGATGCTGTAATGTTCACAAAGTGTTGGCCAATTTTTCTTGATCACTACACATTTATATTAAGTTGACGATATAATGTGTTCAATTATCAGGAGGGGGTTATGGCAAAAAGAAAAAATATAATGATTGGCGAAATGGCAAAACTACTTAATACAGCCCCATCTAATATAAGGTTCTATGAAAAAGAAGGGTTGATAGAACCATCAGAGATTTTAGAAAGTGGATATAGACAATATGACATTAAAAATGTAGGTCGACTTTCTGACATAATCAAATTACGCAGTATGGGCATACCAATCAAAGATATTAAAAACTTACTAGATAATTATACTGAGAGTAAATACATAGAAACATTAGTACGTTCAAAAGAAGAGTTAATCCATGAAGTGAGGGAGTTAAACTCACGTATTGATGATATAGACGAAAGCATTGCTCTTGCGAAAAGAAGTTTTGTTAAGAGTTCAGATTTCACAATCAAGAAAAAGGAGAGAAGATCTTTTTTATTGCTTGAAAAGGCTCGCAAAAATAATAACATTTCTAGCAAGAATGTTTATGACTCACTTAGAAAGATAAAAAATGACAATTTTGATTTTCACAAGAAAGACATCTATAGATTAACCAACACCAACTTGTCTGCAATCGCAATTATATCAGATAATAACAAAGAGTTTATAGAAGACGGTAATGTAAAAGTCTTCGAAGGTGGTAATTACCTAATATATAGCTTCTATACTGATAACAATGATGACGCATTAGAAAAAGAAAAGGAACTGGATAGATATATAAGTAACAATAAAATTGATTGTTTAAATGAAAGAATTTACATTATGAAAAACAAATCATTTGTATTTTCTCATAAAGGTTTTTACGGTGAAATACAAGTAAGACTTAAGAATTAAAGGTAGTTATTTGCCAATAGCCATTACTCTGTCCTTTTAGTTGATCGCTTTCAAGTGTCAACAAAATTGTGATGAAGAAAATTGTAGCCAAACTTCTTTGCATCATACAGTAACAAAGGAATGTTAGATAAAAAAAGCCCCGGAACCTCACAGGTCCGGGGCTTTCTTTTTCGAATCACATTAAGACTGAGCAGCTGCCTCTTGGGTGCTTTCGTCTTGGTTCTTGTATAGCTTGTAAGACATGATACCGATAACCAATGCTTTGATGATCATCATCTGAGGGTTACCGTAATAACCCACCATACCAACGAAACCAGACATCAGCATAAGCACACGGTATTTACGTAGGCTAGTCATGTAGATGGCTGTCAGGATAATACCTAAGTCCATAAACTGGAAACCGACCGCCAATGTTGGCTCAGCCACAAAAGAAGAAACGGCCACGTAAAGAATATAGCCAATACCTACAGCCATAACGCTGCCTAAGGCAATCAGCAGTGCCTTAGAGACTTTCATGAAATCTTTTGCGTAGCGATAAGAGTTCACACTTGCTACCGCTAGATTAAGAATTACCTTTGGGTACCAACCCATCAACAGGGCCCAAACCGTATCGTTCGCAGCAGAACCAAACGCAGCAAAGCGCGTTGCCTTCATACTATTGAAAATAGTCAGTGAAATGTAAAAGGCGACACTGGTCCATCCCAGCACTTCGACGATAAAGTCCATTAAAGTATCTCCACAAGGTAAAATTCGGCGTAGATACTAATGCTGTAGACCTGCTGAAACAAGCGTTTTTGCCAGCTGAAACAGAATTAAACACTATATGAAAACCACAAACCAGCCATTAACAATCAATTAAAAACCATCAACAAAACAACATAAACTTATACCGCATGAAATTCATTTTAATAATCAAGCTGTAACCATCACGACACTTTATCAATCAATCGAGTTATCCACAGTTTCTGGGGATAGTTTGTTGCTAATCCTGTTTATAGCTATCAGATGTAAAATTGGTCATCTATGTTGGCTTAACACCTGCCGCCATACTTGAACAATATCCTCACCAAAAAGGTAAAACGTCTTTTCAAGCGACTTGAATTCATCTTCCAAACAGACAGACACTGCTATCTCCGCCGCTTCATTCAGTGGATAACCATACACCCCACAAGATATCGCTGGAAAAGCGATACTCTTACAGCCATTTTCCAATGCAAGGCGCATTGAATTACGATAAGAAGAAGCTAACACCAAGGCTGGTGCTTCTGACTGTGAATAAATAGGCCCCGCGGTATGGATAACATATCTTGCATTCAATTTTCCCGCCGCTGTGATCCTCGCTTCACCAAACGGGCACCTTCCCCTCTCGGTTAAAGGTACTTGCTTGCAAGCAGCCAGTAACTCCGGTCCCGCAGCACGATGAATAGCCCCGTCCACGCCACCGCCTCCTAACATGGTTGGGTTTGCCGCATTCACTATCGCATCCGCTAAAGCTCGGGTGATATCACCTTGTACAATATGTATGCCCATCCAGCATCCCCCTCTCGAGAGTATTGTTAGAAAATACTGATTACAACAATAACCAAAACCAAATATCGCTTCACTCCAACACCGCGTAACCTTCCCGGGTAACAGAGATATTGAGGTTTGTATGTATATTGAAAACAGTCGCGCATTAATTGTAGAAGGTGGCGCAATGCGTGGCATTTTTGCCAGTGGTGTATTGGATGCCTTTATGTCTTGCGACTTTCAGCCGTATGATTTTGCCATTGGTGTTTCAGCCGGCGCGTCTAATTTGCTTGGTTACCTTTCAAACCAACCCAAGCGTAGCTATAACGTCATTACTGAACTTGCGACAAGCAAAACGTTTATCAACCCGAAACGCTTTCTAAAAGGTGGGGATTTGGTTGATGTCGAATGGCTATGGCAAGAATCAAACCGTCGATACCCTGTTGATAAGCAAAGCCTCTTTGAAGGTATCCCCTTTTTGGCAACCGTTACCAATGTATCTAATGGTCATGCTGACTATTACCGCATTAACGAGTCAAATATGCAGGAAGCACTCATTGCAACTGCAGCATTACCGATTGCAGTGAAAACGCCCTCTTGCTTTTCAGGCGCATGCTATACCGATGGCGGGGTTGCAGACTCTATTCCGGTAAAAGAAGCTTACCATCGCGGTGCTAGGGATATTACGGTAGTTCTCTCTCACCCTTTGAGTTACCAAATGAACCCCGCCAAGCATCCTTGGTTAATGAAAAAACTGTTGTCACGCTACCCAGGTGTGGCAGAGGCAATGGTACACCGCGCTGAAAATTACAACGCTTCACTGGAGTTCATCCGTAATCCTCCTGCGAATACCGTTGTAAAAGTGATAGCACCACCGGAAAACTTCGCAGTTAAAAGGCTGACAATGAAGCCTGAAGTATTAGAAGAAGGTTACAGCATGGGGCTGGATGCGGGTCATTCTCATATCAGTAACCTAATGGGGCGCCATGGGCTTACCGACGAAAACTGCCACTTCTGTCTATAACCACTTTGATACACAAAAAATAAAAAAGAGGCTGCACTGTGCAGCCTCTTTCCTTTTTGGTGATCGTTCACTTGCTGAAGTTAGTTTGCTTTACGGTCAAGTTCAGCCAGTGGTAACCAGTTTACTCTTACTCCAGCCTGCTCAAACATTTCCTGACTAACTTGGATTTTATCACCCCAACGTGACAGGAAGTCTTCTGTCTGTTCAGGACAATGGACAGTTGAAATGCCGGTCTGAATAATTTTTGCTGCACAATTTGGGCAAGGAAAGTGAGTCACCCAGATATCACAGTCGGCCAAATCTCGCTTAGCAAACAAAATGGCATTCTCTTCCGCATGAAGCGTTTTCAAAAGCTTCATCTCGCGGTCATCAGTATCGGCACTGTCTGATACACCATGGGGATAGCCATTAAAGCCTACCGATACAATTCGGTTCCCTTTGGTAATAACAGCACCAACTTGGGTCGAAGGATCTTTACTCCATGAGCCTACTAGCTCCGCCATTTGAAAAAAGCGCACTGCCCATTTCGAAATCATGATCTTTACCTTTTACTCTTTATAGGTGTTATTCCAGGAGTTCAAGCTATGCCAGCGGGCAAGTCTTGAAATCAATGGGATATATGATGCAAAACTTATGCGTGTCGCTCAAGTCCGACCTTGTCAATGAATGTGTATTTTAACGCCAAGCCAATACCCTGACTTCATTGCCTTCCTCGGGTTTGGCAGGGATATTCAGTGACAAAAGCAGTGACACACCAGCCATCGCGGCACCAGCGAAAAACACTGCGGCAGGCGACGTAAGCCAGAGTAGCCCGAAGCTAACCGGAATAACAACCGCTGCAATGTGGTTGATGGTAAATGCGACCCCGGCAGTTGAAGCCATATCAGCGGGGTCGGCAATTTTCTGGAAGTAGGTTTTCATTGCCAACGCTAGGGCAAAAAATAAATGGTCAACCACATATAGCGCTGCCGCCATTTCAGCCTGCTCCACAACCGCATACCCTGCAAAGACACCGATTAAGCCCACATATTCAAATACCAATGCCTTGCGCTCACCGACTTTACCGATAAAGCGGCCAATTTTTTTGGCAAATAGCCAATTGAATAGATAATTGATTAAGAACAACAAAGTGATATCTGCGGCAGAATAACCGAACTTCTCGACCATCAGGAAACCAGCAAACACAATGAAGATCTGACGGCGAGCACCACTCATGAAGGTTAACGCATAATATAGCCAGTAACGTTTGCGTAAAACCAGCTTCTTGTTCTGTACGGTTTCACTTTTAAATTCAGGAAATGTCACTGCAATAAAAACCAATACCGCAAAAGCCGCCATGCCCGTAATGAGGTAAACCCACTTAAATGACATTTCAAACTGCTCAAGCATCAGCCATAAGGCACCGTATGTGCAAAGTGAAGCCAAGGCACCGACCGAAATAAGTTTACCCAGTACCTCTGGTGCCTCTTCTTTACTCAGCCATTGCAGGGATAAAGACTGTTTGAGCGTTTCAAAGTAATGGAACCCGGTAGACATTAACAGGGTTGTCATTAATAGGCCGAACACTGATGGGAAAAAGCCGGTAATCGCGACTCCGATCGTCAGCATCGCAAGCGAGAGCAACATAAACCTCTGCTCACGAATAAACAGTAAAACGAAGACAGCTGTAAAGGCCAGAAAGCCCGGTATTTCACGTACACTTTGTAATAAGCCGATATCAGCCCCTGTAAAAGACGCCTCCTCGATAACAAAGTTATTCAATAGTGCCTGCCAACTTGAAAATGCCACAGGTACAATAATTGAAATTAATACCAAAAATACCTCAGGCGTCTTCCACCCTTTTCCCTGATAATGTGTTTGCATGTTTTTCTACTGTTGAATCAATATTCAACTAGCTTAACAGCACAGTTAAAAAAGGCTAAGAGAATAATTGCTACTACCAACGTGAACGATACTGGCGGTGACACGCTTTACATGTAGATTGGGCACTCTTTAGCCCTTGCTGAGCGACTTTTTTATCTGCTGTCAGAGTTGCCTGGTACAACTGCTCAAACCCCGCATCCATTTGGTTTAATGAACGTTCGAATTTTGCTTTGTCTTTCCAGACCTTCTCTTTGGCTTTGCTGCCTTGCTGGCTTCCCTCTGGGAACAAAGAATGCAAGCTTACCGATGATTGATGCAACTCTTGTGAAATTTGCTCCAGGCCCTCCCAATCGACTTGTTTATTATCGAGCGTCTTTCCTGCCAGCTTGGCACCCGATTCAATTTGGACAAAGGCCTGTTGGCGTTGTTCGATACTCTGCGCAGCACTTGACTGGGTATCTTGTTGCCCTCCAGCGCTAGTTGCTAGCGAGACAGTAGAGAAACTGAGGCCAAGTCCCAACGCGACACCCACCACTACAGATTTTCTTTGCTTCATCATCATTCGTCACTCCCATTTTGTAGCTTGTTGTAATTAGTCATTCTGTTTCGACGGGATAAATTTACACTGCAATAGTTGCAATTGCAACTATTGCAGTGTAAATTCACTTCATCAACAAATCGGAACTACTTAAAAAAGGTCAAAGACTATGAAGATTTGGGATTTACCAACAAGGCTTTACCACTGGCTACAGGCATTACTCTTCACCCTTGTTGCAATGAGCGGCTTCAATGGCGGAGGTCCCCATGTTACGTTCGGACTAGCATTACTTTCTCTTCTGCTGTGGCGGATCTGCTGGGGAGTGTTTGGCAGTGAAACGAGTCGATTTTCGCAATTTATCCGCTCACCACGCGTGGTACTGAACTATCTAAAAGGGAAACACTCACCAAAACCGGGGCATAACCCTGCTGGCGGTTTGATGGTCTTTGCCCTACTCACACTTTTGATTATCCAATGCCTGAGTGGTTTGGCGCTAGCCGGTTGGTTCGATAACTTCTCGTTACTTGATAATATCTTGAGCGATCAGTTCTACTACATAGTTGAAGAGATCCATGTTTTTGTTGCCAAAACCTTGGTTGGGCTTGTTGTTATCCACCTGGCAGCAATAGTCATTTACAAGTTACGCAAAAAACCGTTGGTACTCGCCATGATCACCGGCAAGCAAACTCCCCCTGAGCCTTTCCAATCAGGTAAGCTGCATTTTGCGAGTAATCTAAAAGCGTTGGTACTGTTTGTTGCAGCCCTATCAGTTACAATAGCAATAGTTGCCAGTTTATAATCCATAAAGGTTAGTCTCCCCTTATGACACAAGAATTTGACCGACAGTCCAGCTTCGGGTGGCTGATCAATGTTGTCGCCAACAATGCGGCAAGGACTTTCGACACAGAATTAAAGAAACATGGGCTTACTATCGCACTCTGGCCAACGCTTATGTGCTTATGGGAGGAGGAAGGAGTTACCCAAACTGAGATATCGCAAAAATCTAAAGTTGAGAACTCAACGACGACACGAACTATCGATAAGCTTGAAAAACTAGGTCTAGTTGAAAGGCAAAACGACCCGAATAGTCGCCGCTCATTCCGCATATTTCTGACCGAAAAAGGACGTGAGTTAAAATCGGACTTATTGCCAATTCCCGTCGCTATCAATGAGCAGGCTCTGAGCAGCTTAGATACAGATGAGAAACAGCAATTAATTTCACTCTTGCAGAAAATGGTCAAAGCCCTCTAACAAGAGAGATATGTCGCTTTATATGAAGGTGAGTCCAGTTTAGGCACTTACCTTCATTTATCGCTTTCTATCCGCCCCTGGCTAGCCAAGCGACGATCTACCGTTGTTCTGTACCAACGAGATAGCCGCTTTTTTACAAAAGGTAGTGCCACTATCATTGCTATGGGGCGTAAATACCATACCTGATCAAACAGCAAGATATAGGCATCAAGCTCTTTGAGGATTTCCCCCTTAGCATTCATGACATGCAATTCCCTGATTGCGAGTTCTGGGTCTATACCTATCGCTTTCAAGTCCGCGTCTCTACCCGTAATATCATACCAATCAACATGCTCTGGCTGACTGAGGCGGCGCTCAAACCAATTGCGGTCATTGACACAACTTGGACAGGCACCATCATAGAATATGGTCAACTTTCGCTTTGGCATCTCCGTTCTCCTGCATTCACCCCAAAATACTCTCGCCTCTGTTAAGTGTAGCGAGCAGGCTTAACAGCGGCATACACCGCTTATCCCAATAGACTCTGACATGAAGTCATGTAGGTATACTATGCTTTCGCTGTGAGTTTATCTCTTACTTAAGGGAGTATGATTATGGCAAAAGCATTGATAGTAGTTACCAGCCATGCAGCATTAGGCAATACAGGAACAACGACGGGTTTCTGGCTATCGGAATTAACCCATCCCTACTTTGCACTGGTAGACAAAGGGATCGAAGTGGATATTGTTTCAATCGCAGGTGGAGAAACACCCATTGATCCAAAGAGTTGGGATGAAGAAGATGAATCCAACGCACGCTTTCTGGCAAACCCCGATCTTGTCGAGCAATTAAAAAACAGCCACTCCCTTAATAACATTATGCCCTCTGATTATCAGGCTATCATTTTTGCCGGCGGTCACGGCACCATGTGGGACTTTCCCGATGACGAACACGTGAAACGTGTCGCCATTGCCATCTATCAGCAAAATGGCATTTTAGCTGCCATCTGCCATGGCCCTGCTGCTTTGGTTAACATGACTTACGGTAATGGCGACCATCTTATTGCCAACATGAAAGTCACCGGCTTTACCAATGAGGAAGAAGAAGCTGTTGGGCTTACAGGCGTTGTTCCTTTCTCGCTTGAAGACAAGCTAAAGCAAGCCAATGCCACATTTATTGGCGCTGATGCATGGGCCAATAATGTTGTTATCGACGGACACCTTATCACCGGCCAAAACCCTCAATCAGCTAATGGTGTTGGCGAAGCCGTTGCAGAATTACTGTTAGAATAGTAACTTGGCGATGAGCAATAGCTAACAATAACAGGATGTACAATGGAATATTTACACACAATGGTACGGGTCAGCGATCTCGATGCATCGCTAGATTTCTACTGTAATAAACTGGGCTTGGTTGAAACCAACCGCAAAGAAAGCGAAAAAGGTCGCTTTACTCTGGTCTTCCTTGCTGCTCCTGGCGATGCAGAAAACGCCAAGACCACCAGCTCACCTTTGGTTGAACTGACCTACAATTGGGATCCTGAAGAGTACGCCGGTGGACGTAACTTCGGTCACTTAGCATTCCGAGTCGACAACATTTATGACTTGTGTGCACATCTTAAGGCAAATGGTGTAACCATCAACCGTCCACCTCGTGACGGCCATATGGCATTTGTCCGCTCACCAGATGGTATTTCTATTGAGCTATTGCAAAAAGGCGAGGCACTCGCCCCAGCAGAGCCTTGGGTTTCAATGGAAAATACCGGTCAGTGGTAATTCATTTTTAAATGAAACAAAAGGCCCTTACTATCAAGTAAGGGCCTTTCAGTATTTCGCATCTATTAGATGATTGTACCTAGCACGAAACCACTGGCTCTATGGCACACCATGACCTTTTGATGCAACCCAGACACGGTACCACTGCTCGCGCGTCAGAGTAATATTCAGCGCATCTACCGCCGCTTGTACCCGCTCAATTTTACCTGAACCGATGATCGGCAGCGGATTGGATGGCAAGCGACGTACCCAAGCATAAATTACCTGGTCAATACTCTCGGCACCAACTTCTTCGCGAATCGCTTCCAGCTCATTGCGAACTCGGACTTGCTGTTCTGACTGACCTGAGAAAATGGCGCCGCCGCCCAAGCAGGACCAAGCCATAGGTTTAACACGCTTCATCTGCAGTTGATCAAGTGTACCATCATGGGCCACTTCGAAATTCAGCGGGTTGATCTCAACCTGGTTGGTTACCAGAGGCGCATCCAAGCGGGACTGCAGCAACTCGAACTGCGAAGGTGTGAAGTTAGACACACCGAAGTGGTTCACTTTGCCCTGCTGCTTCAGCTCGGCGAACGCTTCGGCAACTTCGTCAGCATCCATCAATACATCCGGACGGTGGATAAGCAAAACATCAATATTCTCGATATTCAATCGAGACAATGAGTTGTTCACCGAGTTAACGATGTGCTGTTTGCTGGTATCGTAGTGGTTGATCTTACGCTCTGGTACCAAGTCGCTACAAAGATTAATATCGCACTTGGTCACGATTTCAATTTGATCGCGAACACTAGGCTCAATCGCCAACGCCTCACCGAACAAATGCTCACAACTGTAGTTGCCATAGATATCGGCATGATCGACAGTCGTAACACCCAGTTCAATATGCTGTTTCAGGAAACTCAATCGCTCCTGTGGGGTCATATTCCAATCAGCTAGACGCCAATACCCTTGAACTAACTCAGAAAACTGCTGCCCGTTCGGGGTGAGTTCAACTTTTGCCACCATCTGGACTTAACTCCGTTTACTCAAAAATCGCCATCCATCCTAGGCTTGTTCCGCCAAGGAGGCAATGATATAAATCCTAACCTTCGAACTGGAGTACGAACTATGACTTTTTCCTTCCGCCTCAAAACCTTAATTGGCGAAGAAAGCATCAGCGGTTTTGCCCGCAGGGTTGATATCAGCGAAGCCTTAATCCGCAAATACCTCAAAGGCAGTGAACCAAGTTTAGCCAAGGCCAACCAAATCGCCATGCGGGCAAATTGCTCACTGGAATGGCTGGCAACAGGTTGCGGCTACCTTTACCGACAAGCCGAAGTTGTCGACAAGCCGGCACTTAATGCCGCTTTTGAGCATGTGAACGGTAAAAAAATCAGCGATACTGAATCAGATAATCTGTTAAAAATTGTGACAGGCTACCAGTACCTCCGAACCCATAAAAAATCTGATGGTTACTTAGATATCAGCGGGATGGCAACATTCCTTAATGTCGCTAAACAAGATAAACCTGAATGATTTCTGTCAGCACGCGAATTTCCCAACTGGCAGGAGTAGTGTTTTTATATTAGGGGGTTACAATCCGCCGCAGTCATTAGCTAAGAAGTACTGCTATGCCAAAACTAAATCTCCATCGACGTGACCACATGAAAACCGTGGTCAATGACTTCACTGCGGACGAGCTGCAGCAACGCCTTGGTTCTAACTTTGCCAAGCCGGAAAATAAACAGCCACGTACTCCCTACCTCACCCCCAAGGCGGTAGAGCGACGCTGGCAGATGCTCGACAACGAAGAAGCCAAAGCACAACTGCTCGATGGACACACGCAAGAGCAGATGCTCTGCTATAACAAAAACATCGAAAACTTCATTGGCACAGTCAAAATGCCTATCGGCATTGCAGGTCCTTTACGTGTAAACGGCCTGTTTGCTCAAAACGATTTTCATGTCCCTCTCGCGACCACCGAGGCCGCACTTGTCGCTTCCTATAACCGTGGGTCTCAGCTGATCACCCAAGCCGGTGGTGCTAGTGCTATGCTGCTAAATGAAGGGGTTACCCGTACTCCGTGTTTTGCCTTTTATGACTTGGCACAAGCTGGGCAATTTGTTGCTTGGGTCGTAACCCAATATGATGAATTCCGCCGCATTGCCGAATCTACCACCCGCCACGGTAAATTGGCCGATATCAGTGTTAACATCGAAGGTAATCACGTTTACCTTGTGTTCGAGTACCTGACGGGTGATGCTTCAGGCCAGAACATGGTGACCATCTCCACCAATGCTGTGTTTGAGCATATCTTGCACCATTCTCCAATCACACCGCTTGAAGCCTTTCTTGATGGCAACTTATCAGGAGATAAGAAGGCAACAGCCCAGACGCTACGTGGCGTACGCGGCAAGAAAGTCACAGCCGAAGTCAATATCGACAAAGAACTGGTTGAGAAGATGCTGCACACCACGCCACAAAAGATGGCAGAGTTTGCCCGCATGAATACTATCGGCGGCACGCTCAGTGGCAGTATCGGTATCAATGCCCACTATGCTAATGCACTTGCGGCTTTTTATATCGCTTGCGGTCAAGATGCAGCTTGTGTGGCTGAATCAGCCGTCGGCATTACCCGTATCGAAGTCAACCAACACGGCGGATTATATGCGTCGGTAACCCTGCCAAATCTAATGGTAGGCACTGTCGGTGGTGGGACATCTCTACCTAGCCAAAAAGCTTGCCTCGACTTGCTTGGCCTACATGGCTCTGGCAATTCTCAGGCGCTATCTGAGGTCTGTGCTGCATTGTGCCTGGCTGGAGAACTCTCCATTGTTGGCGCTTTTTGTGCCGGGCACTTCTCCCGAGCACACCACAAACTTGCCCGCTAAGCTTACTATTTGCATCTAAAACCAGCTTTTTACCTAGTTCAACGGGTAAAGGCTGGTTCTAGAAACCGAATACGTTGGTGAAAAAGGCGGGGGTTCATCAAAGCTGCTCAATATCTATCAACAGCTGTTTGGCTTTATCTAGTACCGCTTGCTGGTTTTCATCAGGTTGGTTATCCCAATTTCGATACACCATCCCCACCCTTGGGTTTCGTTCAAACTGCTCACGATGCTGTGTCATAAAATGCCAGTACAAACTATTTAGCGGGCAAGCATTTTCTGCCGTTTTTTCTTTTACCTGGTAATGGCAATGCTGGCAGTAATCGCTCATTTTATTGATGTAGTTACCGCTGGCAGCATAAGCCTTACTACCTACAATCCCCCCATCGGCATATTGGCTCATACCGCGGGTATTTGGCATCTCAACCCATTCGATAGCGTCCACGTAGATGCCAAGGTACCAAGCATCGACTTCACTGGGGTCAATGCCTGCTATCATGCAAAAATTACCGGTGACCATTAACCGCTGTATATGGTGGGCGTAGCCGTACTCAAGGGATTGAGATATGGCATGATGGAGACAGTTCATCTTGGTTTCACCGCTCCAAAACCAGCTAGGCAGTTTTCGGCTAGCTTCGAGATGATTATGCTTGGCATAGTCCGGCATATGGGTCCAATAAATCCCTCGTACGAACTCTCGCCAACCGAGGATTTGCCTGACGAACCCTTCAATCTGGGCGATATTGATCGCCTCGCCTGAACGGTAGTGGTCGATTGCACATTCAATTACCTCTAGCGGACTTATGATTTTACTGTTCAAAGCAAACGACAACCGGGAGTGATACAAACTCCATTGTTTTTCATCCACTAAGTCGTCAGCCTGACATGTCATAGCATCCTGAAAACGGCCGAAATTTGGTAAGCAGTGAGTACAGAAGAAGTCCAACAGTTGCAGCGATTGCTCCCTATTAACAGGCCACAGCAATGTATCCCTACTTACACCTATACTCTTAACCTTGTGGCGAACTAGGCGCTGGTTAACATCCGAAATATCATTGCCAAACAGCAGCGGGGATGGCAGCTCAGCTATATCTTTAGGTTTGAGTTTATCTCTGTTCGCTTTATCAAAATTCCACTTCCCGCCCTCTGGCTTCTCTTCATCTTCCATTAAAATTTGATGCTTCTTCCTGAGCTTTCGATAAAACGTTTCTAACCGGCCATTTTTTTCTCGGTTGAAGTACTGAGGGATATCATGAAAAGGCACGATGAAGTGCTCACTATCAACACATGATGTGGAAATCGTTTGCTGCTGGCAGAATGTGATGAGTTGCTGGCGTAGCCTAAATTCATCCGGCTGCTGGTATTCAAATCGCTGACACTGTAAGCGTGTTATTAGCGAACTTAACAAATCAGGAAGATCGGCGTATTCAGACGTTTCATCCAGCGTTAGGTGCAAAACTTGATGCCCAGATTCCGTTAAGGAGTTTGCCATATGCTGCATCGCTAGGAAGAAGGCTTGGATTTTTTGAATATGATGTGAGGCGTAATCCATTTCCTGTGGCAACTCTGCGATCACGTATAGAGTGCAATCATCCGGTTCTTGAAACCAAGAGTGATGTAAATTCAATTGATCCCCAAGAACCAGCCTCAAACACTCATAGTGCTTATCCATGATTTACCCTCTTCTGCATTCGGCAACGTTTAGAACAATACTTAACCTCATCCCACACCTTCTCCCATTTCTTGCGCCAAGAAAAAGGCAGGCCGCAGACAGCACATTGTTTGCTTGGTAAGTGAGATTTCTTCATAGCTCTTTGTCAATAATTGTCCAAGTTACTGAACTTAAACGTCTATAACTGGTATATCGATCATAGGAAAATTTCACTAGAAAACAAAAAGAAAGGAGCCTTTATCAACTTACCTCATTACAAGTAGTAATAACGACAAAGGGCATTCATCACACATATCTAATGCGTTGTGCATCATTTTCAGGCAAACTTGCGGCAGCGATTACCATTATCATTTGCAGCATTTTCGGCTGCATTACAGCTGAGGTTTCAATTTCACCAATGCACAAAGCCCTTGTTCCCTCTTTCCTGAAAAACTCTTTTCTGGGCCAACTCCCTGTTGGGCTCAGGTTCATGCTGCTCTCTGCACTTGGTTTTGCGTTGATGGCTGCCTGTGTCAAGCTGGTCAGTTCCACTGGCATGCCGATTTTCCAAATTGTTGCTGCTAGGGCATTCATTTCGTTGGTCATCAGTTATCTTGATATCAAGCGCAAGAAAATTCCGGTATGGGGCGACAACAAACCGCTTCTAATCGCTCGAGGAACCGTCGGAACACTGGGGCTGATTTGCGTCTACTACGCCATTGCTCACCTACCGTTGGCTGAGGCGACTATTCTTCAGTACCTACACCCGGTATTTACGGCAGTGCTCGCCCTACTGTTCCTAAAAGAGCGCATCCAGCTCTCAACCATTGCATGTATCGTGCTTAGTATTCTTGGCTTAGTCATTACGGTTAAACCCAATATGCTGGCAAGTAACGCTGTCGAACTACCGACTTTCGCTGTTGGTATCGCCATGCTTGGCGCATTCTTCAGTGCGGTTGCCTACACCATCGTCAAGCGCTTGAGCAAAAGTGAAGATAGCTCAGTTATCGTGTTCTACTTCCCATTCATCGCCCTACCGCTCTCTCTTTTCCTATTGGGTGGCGATATCCAAATGCCAACACTATTTGAAGCTGGTTTGTTGTTGCTGGTGGGTATCTTTACTCAAATTGGCCAAGTTTGCCTAACCAAGGCAATGCAAACAGAAGCAGCAAGTAAAGCCACCGCTTACTCTTACATCCAAGTGGTCTTTTCAATCTTGCTAGGCGCATTCCTATTTAATGAATTGCCTTCGGTTTGGACACTGCTGGGCGGCAGTTTGATTATTATCGGTACGCTTATCAATATCTTTGGCAGCCAGCGGGCAGCACCGAGTAAGTAAAACAAGAATTTCACTAATATAAAGCTCGAAAAAGAAAGACCGCCATCGGCGGTCTTTTTGTTGTGTTACCAGCAAAGATATTTATCTTAGGGCATTCAGTTTCAGTTGCGCTTGGCCCAGTACGCTATCGACCGGATAGATGCCATCCAATCCAGCTTGCCCTGCTGCTTGACCAATCAGGATTTCAATAGCTTCAGTAACATGGCGAATAGCCCAGATATTGAAGTCACCTTTCTCAACCGCTTCTACAATATCTTTTCTCAACATCAAGTTATGAACATTGCACTGGGGAATAATCACACCTTGCCCTGACGTCCGCCCCTTGATTGCACAGACGTCGAAGAAGCCTTCAATTTTCTCGTTTACACCACCAATTGGCTGTGCAGCGCCAAACTGGTTCATAGAACCTGTGATGGCAATACCCTGCCTAATTGGCATTTGCGAGAATGCCGATACAATGGCACAAAGCTCTGCCATCGACGCGCTATCGCCATCGACACCACCATAAGACTGCTCAAACGTCAGATGGGTAGTCAGTGGGATGCGTTTGTTGCGACCAAATACAGACGCAAGGTAAGCCGATAAAATCATCACACCCTTGGAATGGATACGACCACCCAGATCGACACTGCGCTCAATATCAAATACCCCGCCCTCGCCATAGGACGTCGTAGCAGTGATACGGTTAGGTGAACCAAACTGATAATCCGACGTCGAGATAACCGACAGGCCATTGACCTGCCCGACAGCTTCACCGTCGGTATCAATCAGAGTCGTCCCGTTGGTAAAGGTCTGCATGACATGATCTTTAAGCCTGCTTACCCGCATTTCCTGATTGCTCAGGGCAAGCTCGACATGGTTGGCCCTGATCATGGTGGCATTGGACGACTTAGCAACGTAGTTCGATTCACGCAACAAGTTGGCGATATCCGCTGAATGCAGTGACAGTTTGTTCTGATCATCGGCCTGGCGCGAACTGTATTCGATGATCCTGCCGATCGCCTTGCGATCGCAGTGTAACATCTTGTTATCATTAACGATGCTGGAAATAAACTTGGCATACTGAGCCTCTGATTCATCGGTACGGTTCATTTCGTCTTCAAAATCAGCGGTAACCCGGAATAGTTCACTAAATTCAGGATCATAGTGCTGAAGCAACTGGTAGGTCTGGTAGTCACCGAACAAGATGATCTTCACATTGAGCGGGATTGGCTCTGGATCCAACGAGATAGTGCCCGATAACGTCACTTCCTTCTCAAGAGAACTCACACTGAGCTTGCGAGAACGCAGTGCACGTTTCAGACCGTCCCATACATAAGGACGCTCCAGTACCTTCACCGCATCCATCAAGAGCACACCACCATTGGCCTTGTGCAAACTACCCGGACGGATGAGTGAAAAATCGGTAAACACTGTGCCTTTATAGGTGGCGTTTTCCACATAACCAAAAATAGAGTGATAATTCGGGCTCTCTTCCACCACAATTGGAAACTTAGAGCCGTCTTGGTTCACCAGCACATTGACCTGATAGCGCCGAGGCATTTTCTTGTCCAGCGCAGCATATGCCAGCGCAACCTGCTCCTCGCTCTCTTCCAAGAAAATATCGAGGTTTTCGAGAATATCCGCCTGCATCGCCTTTAGATAGGCTATTACTTCTGGCAGAGACTTATACTCTTCTTTAAGTGTCTTGATGAAATGCGCGACCACATCAAGTGCAACTTCTTCGTTGAGTTTCTGGATCTTATCCGAGAACTCTTCTTCTAGCTCTGTAAGCTGACGGACAATACCACGCAGTTGGCGCTCAAGCTCGTTGATAGTATCTTCAAACGCCTGTTGGTCTTCATCTGATAGCTGAGCAAAAGTTTCTTCGGTATGGGGTTCTTCACCGTTTAGAGCAATTAACTGATACTCACCTGTTGTTGTAACCGACAAGCTAACACTATGCTCTTTCGCTTCTTGGGTCAGCGTTAGCAGCGCACTCTCCTGCTTTTGAGTCAGCTGGTTTTTCAACTTTTCCGAGCGGCTGTAATACATTTCGTTATCGAAGGCTAAAGGCAGGGCTTTAACCAAACGGGTCATCAGCTTTTCAATATCTTTCTTAAAAGCATGACCACTACCTGCAGGTAGCTTTAGGATTTTGGGGCTTCGAGTCTCTTCAAAGTTGGCGACATAACACCAATCATAGAGCGGATTACCATTTCCATTAGGATCATGGCGATTGAGATAGCGCAACACCATTGTTCGCTTGCCTAGGCCATTACGGCCAATAGCATAGATGTTGTACCCCTTCTCCTTGATAGACATAGCAAATTCAACGGCCTTCTGGGCACGTTCTTGACCTACGATTTCATCAAGTGGGGTCAGGTTCTTGGTCGACTTACAATCTTCAGGCAAGCCATTTAGTTCTGAGGCGCGATACAGTTTGTCACTGCTTAGCGGATGAATAGTCATATGGCTCCCTCCATAAACAATCAGTTACATCCAGTGTAGACAGTAAATTATTATGATTTAGTGACTTAGACTACGTTTACTGCTGCCGAACCAGCCCAATAGGTATCGTTTGCTGTATTTATGAACAAAAACCACACTAAGACAAGGTTTTTATACAATTACAGCCTCGCACATAGCCTATCCGCCTATCACTTACATTTTCTCTCTGTTAATATGCCGCGCTTGTAACAAGCTCTGCGGACATCATCAATGAAAAACAACCGAGTCAGTATTGGACTAAGCAACCCTAAAAGCCCTACTAATGTTGGGGCGGTAATGCGTGCAGCGGGCTGCTATCGTGTCGATTCTGTTAAGTATACGGGCAACCGCTACGGATATGCGGCTAAGTTCCATACCGACACTAAAGACATTACAGATAAGATCCCACTGACGAACGTAGAATCGCTACTGGATGATTTATCTGCCGATACCAAGATTGTTTGTG
This sequence comes from Photobacterium rosenbergii, assembly GCF_003026455.1. Taxonomy (GTDB): domain Bacteria; phylum Pseudomonadota; class Gammaproteobacteria; order Enterobacterales; family Vibrionaceae; genus Photobacterium; species Photobacterium rosenbergii. The sequence continues at coordinate 238,329 of NZ_PYMB01000001.1, read as the reverse complement.
TCGAACTTGCAGAAGGAGCTACTGCTCTGCCGGCTTTTGAGCACCCTGAAAATGCTTTGTATGTCTTTGGCCCCGAGGACGGCACAATTGCCCAAGAGGTTGTTGATCAGGCCGATGCTGTTGTTTACGTACCTACCGTCGGTTGTATGAACCTAGCCGCAACGGTAAACGTATTACTCTATGACCGGTTAGCGAAAGCAGAAAATGTGATTATGGGGGATGAGCTTATCCGACAGAGCCGGGATAACCGTAACAACCTCGTAGTGAAAAAAGCGAATAAAAAATAAGGCCAGACTACTGGCCTAATTGAGAAAGTATCTTCCTAACGTTCGCTGCATTGTTTTCATACGCAGCGAGCATCTGTATGACGGTTAAACAATCTTCTGTTAAATTTGACTGGTTATTTTCAATAACCGTTGCAAAAGTCGATTGAGGAAAGTCATCCCCAAGCCCCTTAGGTTCAACGTACAGCACCTTGGATTCTTGATAATCGCGATGGTACTTCAAGCATGGCCAACTGATCATTTCGACTGCAGCTTTTGCAATACCACATTGCCATTCTTCACGAACCTCCTCCGGCGATTGTTCGAAATGTACCTCTTCTTCACTGCCAATATCTAACCATCGCTGAACTGATGCCAGGTAATGTTGGTGATCATAATCCTGAATCAGCTCAACAATCGAAGATGACGAATACGAAAAGCAAGCACTCATAAAATACAGCTCTGACAAAGATAACTCTTCAAGGGAAGACAACGCCGTGTTGTATGCTTTTTCATGAAGCACAGCTTCGGCATGCTCTCTTTGCGTTTCTTCATGCTTACGTATTTCTTTCAGGGATTGTACACGGGCTTTACCATTGTCAATGAGTTGCTGCGCTTGCTGCAACAACTCGATCTCAGCGGGTGAATACAACTCAATGAAGTCGACCAAAACCACGTTTTTGATGATATTGGAAGCTGTGGTCGCTTTCGCCTGCTTACTCTTCAACACGCTGCTATTTGCCAAATCAAGCATAATATCCCCCTAATAATCGAAAACAGATGCCTAAGCATCGATAAGGTTAAAAAACGGATAATCAGTTATTGGGAAGGGTGAGAAAAACGGTTATTAGAAAAGGTACTGGTAGAAAATGACAAGACGTCACTTAGTTACAGTATAGAAAAGAAACTATCTAGGTTAGCGACTTAAGTTCGATTTATGATCCTTGTCTAACAATCTTAAGAGCTATTGCCGACAAGCAGAGACACTAAAGCCGCTATAGTGAACTTACAAATTAGACAACGTCCACCAAAATACCGCGCTCATTAAAGTCATCAATACAGCTAGCCGGAAACTCACTGTCAGTGATCACTTTATCAAAGCACTCTATATCCACAGCATGAAACGTTGCTACCTTGCCATATTTTGACGAGTCGCTGACGAGATAGTTTTGTTGCGATGAGGCAATAATCGCCTTCTTCACTAATACCTTTTCTTCACTTGGCGTTGAGATCCCGCGCTGATTCCAAGAGGAGGTTGAAACGAAAGCCAAGTCGATATTCATTTCCCGCAAGATATGCGTTGCTTGTTGACCGACACAAGACTGGTTTCCCTTATCAACCTTTCCACCCGTATGATAAATGCTGCACTCAGAATGGTTCATCAAATAACAAGCTATGGCGAAGTCATTCGTGATCACTAAAAGATCATCCCTATGGTTAAGTTGATGGGCAATTTCCAACGTCGTTGTACCCGCATCGAGATAAACTGTCATATTCGGTTTAATCAGTTGCGCAGCATAGAAGCCAATATCAGCCTTTTCATTACGATGCTGGTTAATTTTCACATCATGTGAATGCTCGGTATGGATTGTCTCAGTAAGTTGCACCCCACCCGATACCGACATAACACGCCCATCAGACTCTAGCTTGGCAATATCACGCCGAATAGTCATATGTGAAACGTCAAGTTGGTGAGTCAATTCACTAATGCTGATGACTTCCTGGTTACCCAACAAAGTCAGGATCGTTCGTTGTCGTTCTGCCGGAATCATAATGGTTCTTCTATATATGGTTATCTTGCACATATCTTAACACCACATAGTCACACCTGTGAATATATGTGAGCATTTGATAAGGCAAAATTTGATAATTCTCCATAATTTCAAATCATTAGCCAGAATAACCCGCTTATCTTTAGAAGAGCCCAACAGATTCACATCAGATTTTCACACATTTTATCACCATCACTGTTAAAAAGTGTGAAGTCACGCCTTCTCCTTTTCATAAAAGCAACATAGAATCACAAACAAGAACACAAATTCACAAAAGTTAACATGGAGAGGCAAATGGAAAGTCAACAATTACAATCAGTTGCCGTAATTGGTCTGGGTTCGATGGGTATGGGGGCCGCTAAATCTTGTATTCGTGCAGGCCTTGATACTTATGGCGTCGATTTGAGCACCAACGCACTCAAGGAGCTTGAACAAGCCGGTGCTAAAGGCATCTCACATAACTGCGCTGACTTCGCCAACGTACTCGATGCAGTCTTACTACTGGTTGTGAATGCCCGCCAAGCTAAAGCCGTCCTTTTTGATAATCAACTTGCCGCCCAACTAAAACCAGGAACGGCGGTTATGGTTTCTGCAACTATTTCAGCAGAAGATGCCAAAGCGATTGAGGCCGGTCTCATTGAGCATCAATTAATTATGCTTGATGCGCCAGTTTCAGGCGGAGCAGCTAAAGCCAATATTGGCGAAATGACCATTATGGCATCAGGCTCTGAAGAAGCCTTTAATAAGCTTAAGCCTGTACTCGATGCAACAGCAGGTAAGGTTTACAACATTGGCACTGAGATCGGTATGGGTGCCACAGTCAAAATTATCCACCAACTGCTTGCAGGTGTTCACATTGCTGCAGGTGCCGAAGCCATGGCCCTTGCCGCCCGAGCCAATATCCCTCTGGATTTAATGTACGACGTGGTAACCAACGCTGCGGGCAATTCATGGATGTTCGAAAACCGAATGAAACACGTCGTGGATGGCGACTACACACCGACATCAATGGTCGACATTTTTGTTAAAGACCTCAACCTTGTTTCTGATACTGCCAAAGATCTGAAATTCCCACTTCCTCTCGCCTCTACAGCACTAAACATGTTCACCAGCGCGAGTAATGCTGGTTTTGGTCAGGAAGACGACAGTGCTGTCATTAAGATTTTCGATGGCATCGACCTGCCTAAGAAGGAGCAATAATCATGCTACTAGGAGTTATTGCTGACGATTTTACCGGCGCAACAGACATTGCAGGTTTTCTTGTTGAAAATGGCATGCGCACCATTCAACTCAATGGTGTCCCAGAAACCAAGCTAGATATTGACGCCGATGCGGTCGTCATCAGCCTTAAATCACGTTCTTGCCCTGTTGATGAGGCTATCGAATCCTCGGTTGAAGCCCTTAACTGGCTACAGCAGCAAGGCTGCCAACAGTTCTACTTTAAATACTGCTCGACATTCGACAGTACTCGCGAAGGCAATATCGGCCCTGTCACCGATGCCTTACTCGAAGCCCTAAATGAAGAATTCACTATCGTTTGCCCTGCACTACCGGTCAACGGACGTACTGTATTCAATGGCCACTTGTTTGTCTTGGGTGAATTACTGTCTGACTCGGGTATGCGTAACCACCCAGTTACCCCGATGACAGATTCAAGCCTTGTACGTTTGATGGATGCACAATCGACAGGAACAACAGGCCTGGTTAATTACCAAACCATCGAGCAAGGGGCGCAGGCTGTTACAGAACGCTTCTTGGCCATTGCCCAAGAAGGCCAGCGCTATGCGGTTGCTGATGCCTTCAACCAATCCCACCTTGAAACACTGGGTGAAGCAGCTAAATCACTCAAGCTGGTAACAGGCGGCTCTGGTCTTGCGTCAGGTATTGCCAAAAACTGGACCGAACATTTAAGCGACCAGTCATCGGCAAAAGAAGCCGGTAAACCTCAGCCAGCCAACACCGTGGTTCTATCAGGTTCATGTTCAGTCATGACCAACCAGCAAGTTTCCACTTACGCACAAAAAGCGCCACACCTAGCGTTGGATGTTAAAGCGTGCCTTGAGCAGCAAGATTACTGTGAGTCCGTCTTCAAGTGGGTGCTTGAAAACCTTGATGCTGACTTCGCGCCTATGGTTTATGCCACCGCAGAGCCGGAAGTACTAAAAGCTATCCAGGCTCAATATGGCGCTCAGGCGTCTAGCCATGCGGTTGAACAGTTCTTCAGCCAACTAGCCCACCAGCTAAAAGAAAATGGCGTGCAGAACTTCATTGTCGCAGGCGGTGAAACCTCCGGTGTTGTAACCCAAAGCCTTGGTGTTAAAGGTTTCCATATCGGCCCTCAGATTGCACCGGGTGTGCCTTGGGTAAAAGCAATAGACAGCAACCTGTCACTGGCTCTCAAATCAGGCAACTTTGGTGACGTCAACTTCTTTGAAACGGCACAAGGGTTCTACCATGACTGAACAACAACTCAGGGAGCAAATGGTAACGCTTGCTCGCTCGATGTTCGAGCGAGGTTACGCTACCGGCGGCGCGGGTAACCTTTCTCTCAAACTGCCTAACGGGCACTTTCTTGCCACACCAACAGGCTCTTCTTTTGGCCGTTTGGATGCGGAACGTTTATCGGTAGTGGATATTGACGGCAACCATATCTCAGGTGACCGCCCGTCGAAAGAAGTCGCGTTCCACTTAGCTATTTACCGGAACAACAATGAATGCAATGCCATTGTTCATTTGCACTCGACCTATCTAACAGCACTGTCGTGCTTAGAAGGGTTGGATACCGACAATGCCATTAAGCCATTCACACCATATTTTGTTATGCGTATCGGTAAGCTACCGGTGATCCCTTACCTACGACCAGGGGATCCTCGCATCGCTGAAGAGCTCGCTAAACGCGCGGCAGATTACCGTGCCTTCTTACTGGCTAACCACGGTCCGGTTGTTACAGGTAGCGACCTCATCGATGCCGTCGACAATGCCGAAGAATTGGAAGAAACCGCAAAACTGGCATTGATGCTGGATGGCAAATCAATCCGATACCTTAGCGAAGAAGAAATCACAGACCTACAAGGGAGAGGCAAATAATGGCTAAGTTCGCAGCTAACCTTACGATGCTATTTACCGAAGTACCTTTTTTAGAGCGCTTTGAGCAAGCACACCAAGCCGGTTTTAAGGCCGTGGAATACCTTTTCCCATATGCCTTTGATGCTGAAGTGCTTGCGAGTGAACTAGAGAAATATGGCTTCGAACAAGCATTATTCAATATGCCTCCGGGTGATTGGGATGCTGGCGAGCGTGGCTTTGCCGCAATCCCAGGTCGTGAAGATGAGTTCCGCGCCAGTGTCGACACAGCATTGAACTACGCTCTCACTCTAGGCTGTAAAAAAGTTCACGCTATGTCAGGTATTGTCGATAACGCCTTTAGCTACCAACAACATGTTGACACCTTCATTAGCAACATTCGTTTTGCCTCTGATGTGTTTGCTGAACACGGCATTGAACTAATGATTGAGCCATTGAACAACCGTGATGTGCCTGGGTACTTCGTTTCTCGCCAGCGCGAGGCGGTTGAACTTATTAAGCAGGTTGATCGCCCGAATGTGAAGCTGCAGCTAGACCTCTACCACGCCCAAATTATGGATGGTGACTTATCTGTACTTATCCGCGATTTGGCTAACTACACCGGCCATATCCAGATTGCTTCGGTGCCTGAACGACACGAGCCAAGTGAAGGTGAGTTGAACTACCCTCACCTATTTAATGTGCTGGATGAATCAGGATACAGCGGCTGGATTGGCTGCGAATACAACCCGAAAACAAACACACTCGACGGACTGGGTTGGGTGAAACCATACCTCGAAAAGTAAAACATAAGTCCGGTTTGTAATTAAAAATCATTAACACAACTTGCGGCATCTGTTCGCTCAGATGCCCAAATTTAGAAATTTATATAACGACGTGAAATAGAACCTGCACAGCAGGCAATTAAAAGGAATGAAGAAATGGATGGAGCAATTCTAGGCATTATTGTCGGTATCACCGCAATGATGGTCATGATCATCAAGACCCGTATCCCTGTCGCACTGGCAATGGTGCTCTCATGTTTAATCATGGGTTTATTTGCTGGTATGGCACCGACAGAGTTGGTTAACGCGATTAAATCTGGCTTTGGTGGTGTACTAGGTGGGATCGGTCTAATCATCGCTTTTGGTGTCATCATGGGTGCCTGCTTCGAGAAGTCGGGAGCTGCGGTACGAATGGCAAAAACCTTCGTTAAAATCTGTGGTAAAGGCCGTGAAGATCTCGCGCTTGGCTTTACTGGCGTATTAGTGGCAATCCCTGTTTTCTGTGATTCAGCCTATGTGCTGCTGCACTCGCTAGTTCGTGCTATCTCGCGCAACACGGGTAAATCTGCAGTTGGCTTGGGTGTCACACTGGCACTAGGTCTTCTTATCACCCACGCCCTTGTGCCGCCAACACCAGGACCTGTAGCGGTATCCGGCATCCTTGGTGTTGACCTTGGTGTCTACATGCTATGGGGCTTGGCTGTCTCTATCCCAATGATGATGCTATCGCTTATTTATATCCGCAAAGTTGGCAAACAATACTACCGCGTGCCAAATGGCGAAAATTGGATTACTAGCGAAGCTGATTGGGCAAACCTAGAAAACGTAAAAGAGACCAAAGACGAAGATCTACCAAGCAACTTCCTATCATTCGGCCCAATCTTAGTGCCAATCGCACTTATCCTTGCAAACACTATGATTGGTGAAGGTAGCAGCTTCTTCCATACATTCCTTCAGCTTGTCGGTAACCCTGTTGTTGCAGTTGGTATCGGTGTCCTGATGGCGCTTTACGGCCTAACAACACAAATTGACCGTAAAGAAATGATTGGCTCAATGGACGATGCCCTATCAACAACCGGCCTAATCCTTGTTGTCACAGGCTGTGGTGGCGCGATGGGCGCAGTACTTAAAGCTTCTGGTGCAGGCCCTCAGGTAGCAGAGGTCATTGCAAGCAGTGGTATCCCACCGCTACTTGTTCCACTTGCTATCGCCTCTATGCTGCGTCTAATCCAAGGTTCTGCAACAGCGTCAATGATGGTCGCTGCAACAATGACTCTACCTCTAGTAGAAACCCTTGGTCTTGACCCTGTTTTCGTCGCGCTAGCCTGTGCTGTTGGCCCTGTGGGCTTCTCACACCTTAACGACTCTTACTTCCATATCATCAGCCGTACACTGGGTATCACCGAACTCTCTGACCAGCTAAAGATTTGGAGTCTGACTTCAACTATCGCTTGGGCAATTGGTGCCAGCATCATCATGACACTGAACTTGTTCTTCGGTAAAGGCGGTACACTTATCGATCCAATCATCCCACTCGCTGTACTTGGTGCAATCGTTGTTTGGATGAAAACACGTCAGGGTGAAGCACCGAAAGAGGTTGCAGCTTAATACCTAATAATTAAGCCCCCCAAAAACGAATAAAGCCCACTATGATGTGGGCTTTACGTTTATTTGGGGAATTACTCAATTTAATGAATAACACCAATCAACCCAATATCACTCCGGGTGACAATACCTTTCTCATCAACTTCAAATGAAAGCCCTGACTCAGTCTCGAACGACAACAGATTTTCATTCAACGTCAGCTTACCCACAGAAAGAGAAGAGTATGAATGATCACTGATTTTCACATAGTTATGAAAATATGATGCATGTCGCGAGGTAGTCATCACTGTATCACCATATTTCACATCTACCTGAAAATCACCAATGCTGGTATCAAGTGCCACATAATTATCTTCTTTGGCACACACACGCATGCTCTCTACAACAAAAATTACGTCTTTTTGTAGTTGAGGGCTGTAGTACTCATAATTCTCTTTCACGTAGCAACCGTTGGGCTTCACTTTCGCGATTGCAGAAAGGTTTTCGAATTCCGATTGTGGAATAAAGCTGTAGTTTATTTGTTCCTGCCCTAGCGCTAAAATCAGCTGCTCTCTAAATTCAACCATATCATTGTTGGTCATCTCAGCATCCTTAAGCAGAAACTGAACATTAAGAGCCTGTGTGGCAGCTTTTTCACTGAGTACCTGAATCAGCTCGCTCTTCTGTAAATCCACCGGGATCACCTTTGAAGGTTCATCTTTACTTGGGCTAGCACACCCGAACAGAAGCATCGATAAGATTGCCATTAACGCAAAATTTTTCATCCTAACACCAACTGGTTAAGTTAACTCACCACAAATATAAAACACCGTTCAATATTTTGGTAAGAAAAGTTATTATTTTTATTTTTCCCCTAAATCACCAAATACCGCGATTTTCTTTTAGAGGTTTCATTAGCAAATTTATGCTTGATGCGAGGACTATAACAGATGAAAAGCAAAAAGTTGTCATCTAACTTCAAAAATTATGAACACTGCTCAAAACTCAAGCAAGATACCTAACTCAAGAAAGATACCTAGGCCACCAGTTCATCAAGTAAACAATTGTTCTATATAACAACGTGATGCCCTGTTTGACAGGGCACCTGGAAAAACTATCGTGGTTTAGCCACATATTCATAGTTATCACCACGGCGTTTGTAGTAGTGATTATCGATAATGGCGTAGGTAGCACCTGCAATCACAGCAAATGTAGCGATTTCAGGGAGACGACTGCGGTGATAGTGACGGTGCTTAGGGTACTTATGTACAACTACCACCTTCTTCTTATGCCTTTTAGGTTTAGGCTTCACCACCACGACATGGTGTTTATGCTTATGTTTATGATGCTTGTGTTTGTGATGGTGGTGGTGTCCATGTTTATGACCTTTTGCCTCAGCGACACTTGGTACGGTTAAACCCACCGACATCACGGCCATTGACATAACACCTACCATTAGGCTTTTTTTCCAAGACTTTGATGCCTTAGTTGATTGCTTTGATTCCGCTCTAAGTTGTATTTTCATGGTTTTACTCCACTCTTTTATGCCGAAAGATTACCCTTCACAACGAAAAACAATGTTCGATTTCTGTAAAATTTCGTCAAGCAGACAGTCAAAAACCATAAAGATATTAATGGTACTTATTAAGTGATTGAATTGTAGGTAACCCTCGAAAGATCCCCTTACATTTCAACTAGAGCAAAAAAACTATTCCAGTTTTGCAATCTAGGATTCTTCATTCAGATAGTTCATTTTCTCGCCACTGGCGTATAGTTAATCCCATCAACAAAGCATTTGTTGATGGGAGATGATGTTCCTCCTTTAACCGCCCTACTGGGATGATGACGTCTAACAACAACGGCAATGAATGGCCGGGGATCTTTAATGACACTGTGCTCTCACAGTGCATCTAGGTATGTTGTTAGCGTTAAAACTCCCCCTCCATTCTTTGCTCAAAAGTACACCTGTTAGAGATGAGCAAAAGCAATGCAATATTCAACTGAAATCCAAAACATGTGCCCTATCCAGAGAGGGCCTCAACATCAATCATCCCCTATCCCTGTCGAAGGACGCTGGGTTCACCCCAAAGATGTTATCGCTATTTCCGGGGTCAGCCACGGCGTTGGCACTTGTGCTCCTCAGCAGGGCGCGGCCAAACTTACCCTTAATGTCAAAGACGGCGTTATCGAAGAGGCCCTTATTGAAACCATTGGCTGCTCGGGTATGACCCACTCTGCGGCAATGGCTTCCGAGCTTATCACTGGCAAAACCATTCTTGAGGCACTGAATACTGATTTGGTGTGTGATGCCATCAACGTCGCGATGCGCGAAATCTTCCTGCAGTATGTCTATGGCCGAACTCAAACCGCCTTCTCATTGGATGGCCTACCCATTGGTGCCGGTCTTGAAGATTTAGGGAAAGGCTTGCGCAGCCAGGTAGGCACCCATTACGGTACGCGTGCCAAGGGGCCACGTTATATGGAAATGGCCGAAGGGTATGTAACCGAACTGGCCTTGGATGAAAATGATGAAATTATCGGTTACCGATTCGTCAACCTGGGGAAAATGATGGAGTCCATCGCCAAAGGGACCGCTGCCGAACAAGCCATGCAGTTAGCAACTGGCCAGTATGGTCGATTCGACGAGGCAGTCAAAACCATTGACCCACGCCAGCAATAACAAGATTAGTGATTACCTTTGCACCAAGAGTGACAGCGTCACCGACCGTATAGCAAGAATTAAACTTCCCGAGGACATCATCATGGCCGCTTTATTCGAAAACTACGACCGCCGCATTAACCAAATCCAGCCATTGCTGGAGCAGTACGGCTTCACCTCTCTGAACGACGCCCTAGACTATTGCATAGAACACAAGGTTAACCCCTACAAAATCGTCAAAGAAACCCAACCTATTGCATTTGAAAATGCAGCTTGGGCTTATGTACTAGGGGCCGCCATTGCATTAAAAGATGAATGCAAAAGCGCCGCTGAAGCGGCAGAAGATATCGGGCAAGGCTTGCAAGCTTTCTGTATTCCGGGCTCGGTCGCTGACCAACGTATGGTCGGATTAGGACATGGGAAATTAGCCGCACGCCTACTCAGTGAAGATACACAATGCTTCTGTTTTCTCGCCGGCCATGAGTCTTATGCTGCGGCAGAGGGCGCAATCAAAATTGCCCTCAATGCCAATAAAGTCCGCCGCCAACCACTTCGGGTGATCCTCAATGGTCTTGGCAAAGATGCTGCCTACTTAATTTCCCGAATCAATGGCTTTAATTATGTCCAAACCCAGTATGATTACTACACAAGGAAGCTCAATGTTGTTTCAGAGCGCCGCTTTTCACCGGGGCCACGAGGCGAAATCAACTGCTACGGTGCCGACGATGTACAGGAAGGCGTAGCTATTATGCATCGTGAAAATGTTGATATATCAATAACAGGTAATTCAACCAACCCGACCCGCTTCCAACACCCCGTCGCAGGTACTTATAAGAAAGAACGGTTGGAACAAAGCAAACCGTATTTTTCGGTCGCATCCGGTGGCGGCACTGGCCGTACCCTCCACCCCGATAATGTGGCAGCAGGCCCGGCTTCGTATGGAATGACTGATACCATGGGAAGGATGCACTGTGATGCCCAATTTGCCGGCTCATCATCCGTACCTGCCCATGTTGAGATGATGGGATTGGTCGGTATGGGCAACAACCCAATGGTTGGCGCAACGGTTGCGGTGGCTGTAGCTATTGAACAGGCTTTAAAACCAGCTACTCATTAAGAGAAGCTTGTGCAAACTATCTAAGCTTTGGCCCAACCTTTGAACATGAAAATGAAAAAGGGTTGGGCTGGCTATCGCGTCTTCTAACCGAGTTCGAAAGTGGTGACACCGAACGTTCGGTTGACTGAAATCTCAGGGGTTTCGCCGGTATACATGCGGGCGGTAGTAAAAACAGGCTCCATGCTATATTTTTCAGCCAAAGCCACACCAGCTAGGTTCACTTCCGGCACATCAAGATATACATTCTCTGTTGGCGTTGCTTTGGACTTAAGGGCGAGAAAGAGTTCCTCAGCTAACAAGGCATCATCAGCAAAAAGCGGCCCGATCTTAAAGCCATTTCGACATGGGCGGATCACTCCATAACCCACCAGTTTACCTGCTTGTTTAATACCCAATGCACTAGATCCAGTTTGTCCTATCCAGTGTTTTAAAAAAACATGCCTTTCCGTAGGGAAAAAAGCGGAATCATAGTCCTGAACTTCACTAAATGACAGTTCATTGAGATCAACCAAGCCAATACCTTCAGGCTCATCACCCCCACCAAAGCCTTCAAAACGGATATTGCCATAAGCGAGTTTAAATCCTGATTGTTTATAGTTGCCCTGCTGCTCAACAACGCCGTCTAACCCCACATTACAGCCTTCGAGATATTGCAGACCTGCCTGCCATAGCTTGAGACCATAACCTTTGCCTCGAAACTCTGGCTTTACGATATAGAAACCCAGAAAGCCATAGCTATTGTCATACTTCACTACAGAGATTGAGGCTATCGCCTCATCACCTAGAAAACCCATTAGAAAGCCATTCGGATCTGCCGCATAAAATGACTCGATATCATGTAGCCCCGGATTCCAACCTTCAGCAACCGCCCAATCAATCGCTGTTGCTAGATTCTGCTTCGACATAACTTTGATGTGATAGTTTTCTTCTGCCATGTTTTCCCACCTTTACTCTTGCCCCACCCTAATATGCTAATGGTAGATTATATTTGTACTTGAATTGGGTAGAGAGGGGCTAATAACTAGCGTAACGGGTCAAACTGGCTCGGGCAGCTAGCAGAAAAGTATGGTTTATTTTCAAATTTAATTTGAGAATATATCAAAGGTTCTCCTGTTTTCAGGCAGGCTTACTGCATCTACTATTCAATACATCAGCACGGCACACGCCGGCATTACAGACAATCATTTTTTTTTCGAATAGAGGAAGTCCCATGACCAAGCTAACCATTGTTGCCAACATCATCGCCAAACAAGATAAAATTGAACTCGTCAAAGCAGAGCTATTAAAGCTTATCGATGTGACCCGAGCTGAAGATGGTTGCATCAACTACGATCTTCACCAAGACAATGAAAACCCTGCACACTTCCTGTTTTTTGAAAACTGGACATCACGTGAATTATGGCAACAGCACATGGGCAACAAGCACCTTGCTGATTACTTGGCTGCAACTGAAGGGTGTGTGGAACAATTCACTGTCAATGAAATGTCTCAAATTGCTTAAATTACCGCTCTGATTCACTCCCCAAAATATTACCCATCGCCGCTTATTGCAGCGATGGGTTTGTTCATTTCGGTTATGTAGGTTACTAAAAGTTAACTACTTGAAGATAGTGGTATTCGTGTCCACAATGAGCACTGTAATTCAAACAATCTATACCAATGGAGTGAAACATGGATTATTCGGTGAAGCTCAAAGCAGGTAACGATTTCCCTGCCCTGACAGCAACAACCCTCGATGGCTCTGAAGTAAAACTGGGCGAGCCTCAAGGTGATGCAACTTGGCAAGCCGTATTTGTCTACCGTGGCAAGCATTGCCCTCTTTGTACCCAGTACCTCAATGATCTTGAAAATTACAAACAAGCTTTCGCAGATGCTGGGGTTGATATCCTTGCGGTCTCTGCAGACTCTAAAGCGCAGTTAGAAGCCCACCTTGAAAAACTCGATATCTCTTTCCCTATTGCATACGGGCTAACTGAAGAGCAAATGAAAACCTTGGGTGTTTACATTTCCCTACCGCGCTCCGAGCAGGAAACAGACAATAACTTTGCCGAGCCGGGCTTGTTTGTGGTGAACGAACACGGGAAGTTGCACGTGGTTGATATATCCAACAACCCATTTGTCCGTCCTGAACTTGGCGCTTTAACTCGCGGCCTTGCCTGGATCAGAAACCCTGACAACCACTACCCAATCCGCGGTACATTGGATTATTGATTAACTGAAAAAAGATGAAGGCGGAACTCCAGCCTTCATCTTTTTATTATGCCTATTCAATCAATAACGTTGCTGAGCTAATTACATACCACTGCCCGCACTGATAAATACGTCATAGAAAAATGCACGTCCCATCAACTCTGAAGCTAAAACGATAGCGAAACTGGCAAAGGCCACTGATTTGGTACCATGGTTGCCCTTGGTTGCGCTGACCAGCCAGAAAATGATCCCTGCCATCAACAAGCCGACACGAATCAGAGCCACACGGAATGAATAATCCACCACGTCAAACGGGTTTACGTGGACGTTTAGCTGACCAAGCCATACCAAATATGCCGCGTACCCCATCAGCGCAATAATGCCAAATGCCGCAGCCGAAACGGCAAGGGTTTTATCCGCTTTCGCCGCCAACTCTCCCATATCCTTAGCTTGCAAGCGAAGCATTACCGCTGCAGCAATAGGCCCAAGAACCGCAGCCGTCATTAAGAACTGGAATGAGGTAAACGGCGTGTTCCAAGTCGGTACAGTTGCCAACGTATAAACATTTGCAATAGCAAGGATAAATACCACCCCCATCACCATTGCGATTGGCAGCAGGAATTTCCGAACATCTGGCCTGATATCAAAAAGGCGCATACCGGTATATGCAGCGCCCGCACCACCAAATAGGCTAAGGCCTACAATCTCAAGGCTAAGTGCACTACCGTGGGCAAGACCAAAAATAACGTTAAACATACGAAATGGTTGGCCCAGGTGGGTGACAGACGCCATAGCACCGATACCCAGCAGGACAAAGACCGCAATAAAGCTTCGGGTCATCACCTTCGCATTGGGTTTTAGCCGCATTTCAACCAAGCCCAAGGCAATGAACATACCGACAGCAGCCTGTGCTAAGACTGTAAAGATAACAAGTGATAGCTGGCTCATGCTCCTACCTCCGTTGGATTCTGGATTTTCCCTTTGGTATCACCGCTTAATTTGCTGTTGGAGCAAGTGCTAACAATCAGGTTAGGGCTTGTCAGTCGAGGATCAGGCAACGGTGCAATATCGGCCCGTGCGCCGTATTTCTCACGCAGCTCATGAATCGGCCCAAAGTCCAAGGCACGCAGCGGGCAAGACTCCACACAGACTGGCTTTTGCCCCGTACCGATACGCTCATAACAACCATCACATTTGGTCATATGTTTCTTTTCAGGGTTGTACTGCGGAGCGCCATAAGGACAAGCCATTTCGCAATAGCGGCACCCTACGCACACATCGCCATCAACAACAACTAGGCCATCTTCTTTTCTCTTGTGCATCGCACCGGTTGGACAAGCTTTGGTGCAGGCAGGGTTGCTACAATGATTGCAACTCACCGACATGTAATAGGCGAAAACATCATTGGTATAGGTACCGTCAGTGCCCATTACCCAGTCACCGCCTGCGTATTCATATACCCGACGCCAATTCACACCAACCGGCAGGTCACTTCTATCTTTGCAAGATACCTGGCACGTTTTGCAGCCTGTGCACTTACTGGTATCAACGTGAAAACCATACTGAGTCATTTATACCCGCTCCTTAGACTTTTGCGACTTCAACGAGGATGGAGTGCTGGCCGTTGCCCTTGGACAATGGTGTTGCACGCTGATTGGTAAGTGTATTGACACATCCCCCTAAATCGACGCCGTTTTTATCCGGCGAGTACCAAGCGCCCTGACCTAAGCCAACAACACCGGGCATGATTCGTGGCGTGACCTTTACAGCCATACGGATCTCACCGCGATCATTCCAGATTTTGACGTGGTCTCCACTTTGCAAGCCACGCTTGTTGGCATCAATTGGGTTGATCCACAATCCATCGAAGACGGCTTCGCGCAGCCACGGGATATTATGGTACGTAGAGTGAGTACGCCCCTTGGTGTGATAGCCTGCAATTTGTAGCGGGAAATCCTTAGCCCTTGGGTCTAAATGACTATCCCAACTAACCACATACTGAGGCAGTGGTGTTACGATGTCGCCTTCGACCAAATCCCATTCTTTGGCAATGGTTTCAAGCTTCGTGGAATAGATTTCAATCCGGCCTGATGGGGTTCCTACCGGATTGGCAACGGGGTCTTTGCGGAACTCTTCCAATGCGATACGCCCTTCTTTCGGGGCGACAACCCGGTACGGGCCCTGCTTACGCAAGTCGGCCAAGCTCGGGATCGCCGGGTCTTGCTTCATTCGTTCGCTATAAAGGAATTCCAACCACTCATCATGAGTGCGACCTTCCGTAAACTGTTCGTGTAAACCAAAACGCTTTGAAAGCTCGGCGCACATCTCATATACACTCTTGGTTTCAAACAGTGGCTCAATAACCCTTTCAAGCGGGAACAGAGCTGCCATCGAACCCGAAGAGTAACCGTCTGAGCTAACTTCGGTATTTTCAAGCGTGGTTACATCTGGCAGCAGCAAGTCAGCCCAGCGAGCAGAAGCCGTCATGTGGTTATCACATACCACGATAAACTCACAAAGTGACTCATCTCCCAAGATCTCTGCCTGACGATTCAAGCCCGCATGCTGGTTCATCAACACGTTACTGGCACAGGAAATAATAAACTTGATTGGATTTTCAAGCTTATCGCCGCCTTGTAGGCCATCAGATTTATCCGTCATTTCATGGTGACGCCAGATAGCATCCACCCACTTAAAGAAGGTAACTCGGGTTGAAATGGGATTTGAACCGACAGGTAAGCGAGGCGCAGGATAGCCATAGTTGGCTGGCATATCGCCGGTATTCGTGCCCGCAAGGCCAATGTTACCAGTAAGAATTGGCAGCATTACGATTGCACGGGATGTTTGCTCACCATTGGACTGGCGCTGGATACCCGTCCCCTGAGTAATAAAGCAAGGTTTAGCGGTACCAATTTCACGGGCTAATTGAATTATTTTCTTGGCTGAAACACCGGTAATTTTTGATGCCCATTGAGGCGTTTTCTCAATGCCATCAGGCCCTTGCCCAAGAATATGCGCTTTATAATGACCATTTTCAGGTGCACTGTCTGGCAGGGTTTTCTCATCAAAGCCTTGGCAGTACTTATCGAGGAAATCCTGATCAACTAGGTTCTCGGTGATCAACACGTGGGCGATACCTTCAACCAAAGCGGCATCAGTACCCGGACGGATTGGGATCCACTCATCTTCTTTGCCCAGCATGGTATCAGTATAGCGTGGGTCGATAATGATGGTACGCACGTTGCGCTTGCGCTGGGCATTAATATGTTCGTGGATCTCACCGCCGCCACTCATTCGTGTTTCCGCCGGGTTGTAACCGAACATCACCAACAGCTCAGCATTTTCAATTTCAGTGGTATAAGAGCCGTAAGCCGATGGCTTGGTATTGCCATAGGTAAATGGGAGTGCAAACTGGATTTGGCCCCAGCTGTAGTTACCGTAGTAGTCGAGGAAACCACCCATCAGATTCATTAGACGCTTAAAGCAATCTTTGCCGTCTGTACGTAGCCCTTGGGTACCTGAGCCATAGGTAATATGCACTGCGTCGTTGCCATACTCTTTGAGGGTATACTTCAGCTTGTCCGCCATTAAATCAAAGGCTTCATCCCAGCTAATACGTTGGAAACGGCCTTCGCCACGCTTACCAATTCGCTTCATCGGATACTTAAGGCGATCTGGGCTGTAAACCCGGTGCTTGATCGAGCGGCCTCGCAGGCAAGCTCGTATCTGGTGCTGGCCGAATTCGCTGTCATCACCCCGGTTATCCGTTTCAATTTGGGTGATCACCCCATCTTTGGTATGCACCCGAAGGGCACATCGACTTCCGCAGTTCACCATACAAGCTGACCAAGCTGTATTTGTATCACCGGCAAGTGGTTTAGGCTCTTCGGCTGCCACAGATTTGAAAGGCAAAGGTGCCATCGCCGCGCCACCAACAGCCGCCCCCCACTTCATGAATGTCCGGCGTCTCATTTTAGAGAAATCCGTATCGCTCATCCTCTACTCCGTAATCAGTATTGATATAAATTAAGTTGCCCATGTCCCATTACGCTTATCATGGGAAAAACAAAAAAGATGAGTTGATGTACGGGTACCGAGATGTCGTAAAGGTATTGCTATCAACTCACCCATCGCTAAAAATTCTTTATAGCGAACAAAAATCCGTTATAGTGTCCAACGGATTTTTTGCATTGTCAATTTGAGATTGTTGTTAATAGAGGTAGCGCTTGTTACCATTCAACGCATCAATAGGTTGCTTTCTACATTCCTCAGACCTAACACTCTGTAATTAAACCCTTTATATTCGAGTTGCGAAGCTCGTATACAGCTACTATGATTCACCCTCTTTAGGCGCTCTCTGTCAGCGTTAAAGCCAGTGGTGATGTTGGTCATCTAAGCAACAAGTTTCAAAAGAGGTAAAAATGGACGACTTTTCCGTGTTGGGGGACAACTTAAAAAGCACCCGTAAGAAAATGGGCCTAAGTCTCGACAAAGTGTCTGCTATGACGGGTGTCAGCAAAACCATGCTGAGTCAGATAGAAAGATCGGAGTCGATGCCGACCATTGCCACCGTTTGGAAAATCGCTAACGGGCTCAAAATTAAACTGGAAACTTTGCTGGAAAACTCAACCTCAGAAGTTGATGTACAGAATATCGAAGATATGATTCCAGTGATGGATGATGACGGTAAAATGATCATCCATAGTATTTTTCCTTTCTCGCCGACTAGCGGTTATGAAGTATTCCACGGCACCTTCAAGCCTGGCTGTAATTATTCAAAATCGAATCATACAAACAGCACCACAGAGCAAATTTTCGTCAATCAAGGTGTGCTTGAATTAGTGGTTAGCGGCCAGTCTTATGTGCTCAAAGCGGGTAGCTCCATTACTTTCGATTCAATGCAAGAGCACAGATATATCAACCCTGGTAATGAAGATGCCAAAGTGGTAATCATCGTAAACTATTAACAAAATGGATTTGTGACGCAAAAAGGTCATAGTCTTGCAAACTAACTGTCATCCCCCTTGCATAGTCTCTATCGAAACTGAGCAAATGCTAGTAGAAAACGACTTAGCAAAAGCAACTTATACAATAAAGATGATAGGAACACAGTTTGACAACCAATAACTCTGCACACATTCACTCTACAAACAAGCAGCCGGCAAAAAAAGTGACACCTTACCTCGCGATTTTCGATTTAGATGAAACATTGATTGCTGCTGACTCTGCTAGCCTATGGAGTGCCTACTTAGTCGAGAAGGGTGTGGCGCCATCATCACTTCTGCAACAAGAAAAAGAGATGATGGAAGCCTACGCCAAAGGCCAGATGAATATGGACGACTATATGCAGGCAACACTCAGGCCGATGATTGGTATGGATGAAAATGCCATCACAGGTTTAGTGGATGAGTTCATTGATCAGCGCATCAAACCTGCGCTATACCAAGATGCGATTGAGCGAATTGAGTGGCACAAGCGACGTGGCGATACCATTTTGGTGATATCGGCTACCGGTGAGCACCTAGTTAAACCTATTGCTCAACTACTCGGTGCTGACGACGCCATTGCCATAAATCTGGAACAGGTCGATGGTAAATTCACCGGCAAGACAACAGGTATACTCAGTTACCAATATGGAAAGGTGATCAGGATGAAAGCTTGGCTTGACCAACAAGATACCGCGTTCAAAGGCAGTTACGGATACAGCGACTCTATTAACGACCTTCCACTATTGGACGCAGTCGATCGCCCATTTGCCGTCAACCCGGACCCTGCACTGGCACTTCATGCCCAGATGAATGAGTGGACTATCATGGATTGGCGCCACGATAACAATATCCTGCGCTAGAACTCCCCTCTTTGCATAAACCGTCGTCATTCAAGGTGACGGTTTAACAGCCATTAAATCTTTGATTCATCCTCATCCGTTAATTCATATTTATCTCTAGCAGCCAATGTTATTCAGATAATTTGATGTTGTTGTTCAATTGTTAGTACTTATGTTCTTGACAGTGATGTCTACAATAACCGTATAAGTGACATACGGTAGAACAAGATGAACAAGGACAGAAAGACATACGATGGATTATCCATCTTCATTCACTGGCTTACAGCCCTCACCGTGATAGGGCTATTTGCAGTAGGCTTGTGGATGGTTGACCTCAATTATTATTCACAGTGGTATAAGCCTGTTCCCCACTGGCATAAATCAGTCGGCATCTGCCTTGCTCTGCTAACGATCTTCAGGTTGATATGGAAGCACGTCAAAAAACAACCAGCAATTGAAGGCGCGGCATGGGAAATCGCTGCAGCAAAAATGGCCCATGGCCTCATCTACATTTTGCTGCTCGGTATCTTCATGTCTGGCTATCTCATTTCAACTGCCGATGGTCGTGCAATCGAAGTCTTCGACTGGTTCGCAGTACCGTCTATGGGGGAGTTCTTCCCTAACCAAGCAGATATTGCAGGAGAGGTGCACTATTACCTCGCCTTCGCCCTTATCGGACTCGCTAGCTTGCATGCCCTCGCGGCGCTCAAGCACCACTTCATAAATAAAGACAACACCCTAAAAAAAATGTTGGGAGTAAAGTAAATGAAAAAGCACATCATCGCCATGGGACTAATGGCAGCGGCATCTGTTTCAGGTATTGCTCAAGCGGCTGATTACGCCATTGATACAAAAGGTGCTCATGCCTCTATCAACTTCAAAGTCGATCACCTAGGCTATAGCTTCATCAAAGGTCGTTTTAATACTTTTGACGGTACGTTTAGCTATGATCCACAAAACTTGTCAGCTTCTAAAGTACAAGTGAATGTTGATACCACCAGCCTTGACAGTAACCATGCTGAGCGTGATAAGCACTTACGCAGTGCCGATTTTATTGATGCGGGTAAGTTCTCAACTGCAACATTTACCTCAACCAAAGTAGAGCCAAAAGGCAATGGCGAAATGACCATCTTTGGTGAACTGAGCCTACACGGACAGACCAAGCCTATTGCCATTGATGCCCAGTTCATTGGTGAAGGTGAAGACCCTTGGGGTGGCTACCGCGCCGGTTTCACTGGCACCACACGAATCGAATTTAAAGATTTTGGTATTCAGGTGATGGGCTCGTCAAGCTATGCCGATATCGAACTGCATGTTGAAGGCATTCGCCAATAACCATTTCAATGTCAAGTAAATGCAAAATCCGGCTATTTGCCGGATTTTTTGTATGCATTTCAATCAATCAGTAATATTTTTTACGCATGGTTACAGATCGAAACAGGAACCATGCGCTAGGATGAATGTCATAAAAACAAAGCATAATGACGTGCTACTCAATGAGAAGGTAAATCATGACACCACAAGAAAAAGAGCTGATTCAGAATGTCGCCAATAAACTGAAGCAAAGCCCAAATAAAACCAAGGATGCAGAAGCAGAAAGCTTGATCAACAATGAAATCGGCGCGCAGGATGATGCAGTCTACAAGCTTACCCAAGCTGTTCTTGTGCAAGAAATGGCGTTGAAAGAACTCAAGCAAAAGAATGAATACCTTGAGAAGTGCGTTGAGCACCACAAATCTGAAGCCAACCGAGGCGCGTTTAGCAAGATGATGGGTGGCAACCGCCCTGCCCCTCAACCGCCGCAACCGACCCACCAACCAAGTGCCTTTGGTAGCTTTATGCAAACTGCAGCCAGTGTCGCTGTGGGTATGGTAGCTGGTAACATGATCAGCAATATGCTGTTCAACAATGATGACCCAGCAGCAGATGCTATGGCCTCAACGGATGCACAAGCTGCAGACACGCCAGCCGAAGAAGCTCCTGCAGATGATGCATTAGCGAGCTCTGGCGCAGAAGAAAGCAGCGGTGGTTTCTTGGATGACTCCTCAAGCTTTGCTTCAGAATACACTGACAACACAGGCGGCTTTGGTACCGATGGACTGGGTGGCAGCAGTGAAGGCTTTGGCGATGCAGGCTTTGGTGATGCTGGCTTTGGTACTGACGGCCTTGAAAACAATGGCTTTGAAAATACCGACTTTGACGACACACTAGCCAACAATGGTTTCAGCAGCGAAGACGACTTCTTCGGTGGTGGCGGTGATGACGGCGGCTTTGACTTCGGTGGAGACGAATAACCACCTCACCATTTCTAAAGGGCGCGCTTCGTGCCCTTTTTAGCCTCTATCATCTTTTGGCGTGTCCATCACTACCATGGTACTAATCGAGTTTACCTGAGGGATCTCACCCAGCACATCGGCATGAAAGCGCTTGTAAGCATTCAGATCTGAAGTTTCGACCCTTAGCAGGTACTCACTCGCACCCGTGATGTTATGGCACTCCACGACTTGCTTAGCCAAACAAATATGGGATTCGAAGTCCAACTGCGACTTTTTGCTGTGGTTAGCCAACCCAACACTCACATAGGCAACAAACCCAACGCCCATTTTGGCCTGATTTAATATCGCCTTATAGCCAGTAATGACCTTTCGCTTCTCGAGTTCCTGTACCCGCCTGAGTGTCGCTGATGGTGACAACCCCACCCTTTGAGATAACTCAACATTGGTTAATCGGCCATCAGCCTGCAGCTCTTGCAATATTTTTTCGTCAAACCTATCCATCACGCAACTTTATTGTGTTTAAGGTGTTAATCAAGCAAAGTTAGACACAAAATTGCCTGCCTATTTAATTAATATACAGATTAAAGTTAAACAGACCAACTAGGCAACACTATGGAATACCATCACCTTATTGCACTTGTGACATTTGCTTTTGTCTCAACCGTCACTCCTGGCCCTAACAATATAATGCTAATGACCTCCGGTGCGAATGTCGGGTTTTGGCGAACTATTCCTCATATGATGGGGATAATATTTGGCTTTAGCTTCATGGTGATACTGGTAGGGGTAGGCTTAGTCGGTATGTTCCAGAATTATCCGATACTCCACCAAGTCCTGCAGGGAGTGAGCGTCATATACCTGCTGTATCTTGCCTTTAAGATAGCCAAGAGCCAACCTGCTATCTCAAGTCAAACCCAGTTCCAGCCGATGACTTTCTTTTCGGCTGCGGGTTTTCAATGGGTGAACCCTAAAGGCTGGACAATGGCAATCACCACTGTCAGCGTATACAACGCAACATCAGACTGGCGTGGCATTGCGTTAATCTCATTAGTGTTCGCTATCGTAAATATTCCTTCTGTCAGCATCTGGACCATTGCAGGCCGACAACTCCAATCTGTTTTGAAACATCCGACAAAAATGAAGTATTTCAATTACGCGATGGCGGGATTACTGATCGCTTCTCTGAGCCAGGCTCTATAACAACAGTGCCCAGAAATAGAAAAGCCTCCAGACTGGAGGCTTTCAGGACTTATTTCTTCGCTTTTGCATTGTCTAAAATTTCTTTGATTCGCTTGTTTGATACACGTTTAGCCATAACAATAACTCCTTTTGAAAATTACATACCACGGTCTAATTTATCGCCCTTAAACAGTCTTTATTGTTTCTGATTCATGGACTTAATTTCAATATACTCAAGTTGGTGCACATTTAAACACCTTTTTCTGTAATGTGAGTATTCAACAAGCACGCGACAATAGAATAAAGCACCAAACTACCTACAACAATAAGCCAAAAATACCAACAGACTTGAAATTAGACGTTCTAAATCACCAATAGAGATAAAAAATGCTGCTTTTATGTAAGTTACATATTTGTGACCTTTACCAAATAATTGTGGCCAAATTTACTCCATTTATGGATTGCTATGTCTACTTACAATATCCAACACAAAGTTTTAATTTAAATTTGTCAACGCAAAACACGCCATTTAAAATCCTATATAAAACATAAAGAGGGAATAGCCCAACCCATCATGGCTTACTTGTATATTTTCTTTCGTTACCTTGCTTTATTAGTAAGTGCTTTTTCTTTTATCGGCTGTGCATCTACCCCAACTGCCGAAAAAACACCGAGCTATACAATCCCTTTCGATTCGCAAACCCAACTTGCCAGTCAAGCCCTGCCCTACATCAACAAACATCCTGAACTGACTGGCTTTTATCCACTTGGCGATGGGCAAGAAGCCTTTCTCGCACGTTTAGCACTTATCTATGGAGCTGAGCACAGTATTGATCTGCAGTACTACATCTACCGTGATGACAGTACCAGCTCTTTGATGACCTATGCACTCTACCAAGCTGCCGAACGAGGTGTCCGAATAAGGCTGTTATTGGATGATATGCAGTCTCGGAACGATAAATCCATGGCGCAGCTCGCCAGCCACCCCAATATCAAAATCCGCCTGTTCAATCCGTTTGAAAACCGCAGCGCCCGTGTCTTTGGCTTCATCACCGATTTTGAACGCCTCAACCGCCGCATGCACAATAAAGCGTTAATCGCTGATAATGCCTTTGTTATAACGGGTGGACGCAATATTGGTGACGAATACTTTGCTGCAAATACTGCTGTCGATTTCGGCGACTTCGATATCCTTATGCTTGGCCAGTCCGTCACAGATGTTGCCGTGCAGTTTGATATGTACTGGAATAGCAAACCCTCTACGCCTATAGAATCTTTTGTCCATGACGCGGCCAAACCAACAAAAGTAGAGGTACAAAACTGGGAAGATAGCCTAAAGCGTGAGTTCAAAAACTCAAAGTACGTAAAATCTCTCGCTGAACTTCCTTTAACCCAGCATATCAAAGATGAATCGTTAGATTTTTTCTGGGGCAAAGCAGAAGTTCACTACGATCTTCCTTCAAAGATCTATTCGCCGGAAGATACCGATCTTATGCTCCACCAGCTCGGGGCCATACTTGCGCAAACCAATGAGGAATTACTGCTCATTTCTCCGTACTTTGTCCCCACCAAACAAGGTGCAAATGCATTAGTTGATGCGGCCCAAGATGGAATTGATATAACCATAATTACCAACTCACTCGCTTCTAATGATGTATTCGCTGTGCATGGCTGGTATGCAAAATACCGAGAACCTTTATTGGCTGGCGGGGTAAAGCTCTACGAAGTAAAAGTAGATCCTAGCTTGAAGAAGCAGCGCTCTTGGTTGGGTAGTTCCCGTACCAGTCTGCATGCAAAAACCTTCCTGATCGACCGTAAGGATTTATTTGTCGGCTCATTCAATTTTGACCCGCGCTCTGCCTACCTCAACACAGAAATGGGCGTGCTCATTGAATCAGAAGAGTTTGGCGAAATTGTTTACCAAGAAATCGAGCGTAATCTGCGAAAAAATACTTATCGCCTGGCACTTAACGAAGAAAATGCGCTCGAGTGGCACAATGATCTGAACGGCACGACTAACCGTTCAGAGCCTGATGCCAGCATATGGTTACGATTTTCGGCCTGGTTCGCTGGCATTTTGCCAATAGAGAATCAACTTTAAACGAAAAAGCCCCATCACTATCTCTACTGATGGGGCTTTGACTAAATGTTTTCACGGTTATGCTTTTAGTTGGCCTACCGTCGCTGCCATCGCACCTTTACCGACACCTTCATAGGCAATAACTTCAATGGTTGAGCCTGATGCTACAGAGGTACTCACCTGCTCTGCAATATACTGCGCAAGCAACTCAACCGTCGTATCGGTACTTATCATCTCAACATCACTTCGGGCAATCGCTAACTCAAACTCTCCTTGCGGTGCTGTGTAGCGAAATGCATGGTGAGTTTGTTCAGTCACATTGGCGGCAAGTGAGCTCAAATTAAGCTCGCTCAACACGCATTCATCCTCGGTACTACCAAGGTAGATGTCCTGCCAGCGCTCAGCCCATTGTTGCTCCAAAGCGGTATCTCGCTGACCGTTAATCACTAACTCAACCGGAGAACGGTGGCCGTGAGCAATTCGCTGGCAGTTACCATCGTGCTTTTTCAAACCGTGGCTGTAGTGATAAAACGGCCCAGGGATATGCTCGGGGCGAAGCGTTAGCTCCAACCCTTGTACATTCTCTGGCAACTTACCTTCGAGTACTTTATGGATATGGCGTGTGACAGACTCGATAGTGACTTCACTGTCATCGATAAAGCAATACGCTTGCTCTGGACAGTGCAGGTGAAGGCTTTTGTCTCCACGCAACAAATCAACGGTAGCGTAACCCGGCTTGGTTGCTGCTGTACGAATTGCATCGCTTTGGCTAGGGACAATCAATCGATGATCAACATATTCGTCAACAATCTGTTTGATTTGTTTTTTTACCCGGCTGAAATCAAGCACCATGCTCATTTCATTCAATTCGCCCGACATCACCACATCGAGGATCCAACTCTCCCCTACCATACCTCGCTGCTGGCAAAGGTAAGAGGCATCGATGACGGTAAGATCTCTAACAAATAGCTTCAAACTGAAGTCCTTACTGATTCTGGTTGCGGCAGGGCATTATACGCAGCTAAAATCCTGAGTAAACCGCTCAAGTGAACCGAGGAACCATTAAAAACGATAGCTAGCACCAAGATAGGCTGATGTGACGCCATTTAGCTGTGTTTCAACAGTCACTGACTCACCGTCACTATTTTCCGCCTTCCATGAACTACGGTCTGAAGGCAGCACGGTATGTCGTATGCCAACTTCCATCCCCAGGTTCTGCGTCACTTCCCAGCCCAAACCGGCCTGAAAACCGAAAACGATACCACTTTCTTCATAATTTTCAGAAAAGTCTGAGTCTGTTTCTGCAAATGCGTAGCCCATATGCAGGCCAACAAATGGCCGGACGCTACTGTTGGGGCGAAAGATATGATCAGCACTCAAAAGGTGTAAGCCAACATTGGTATCATAAGCGTCCTGACCATCAAACTTAGTCGTCGTAGAGTGGTATTCAAAGCTGTAATAAACCCGCCCACGGTCATTGGGCATATACACGCCAAGGTCTAAACCACCAAAAACACCATAATCCCCATCGTCAGAATCAATTGACCCAGATGAGATTGACGCTGAATCAGCATTTCCAAGCAAGTTACCACCACCTCGGAGACCGACAAAATATTGGAAACCGGGCTCCTGAACAACCGCAGGAACTTCCTCACTGCTAAAGACCGATTGAGCCGTAGCGCTTTCATTACACCACGCCTGCATAGAAACAAGCGAAAGCAAAACCCCAGACGCAATTACATTCCTTTTCATTTTCACCATACCTGTAGCGAAATTTATCATTTTTAATTTTAAACAGGGTCTGCTTAGCTTCCCCAAAACTATCAGCATCTTAATGTAAACGTAGATGCAATGCTAGGTGGTGTATTTTATCGCATGTCAGCTTTACTCTTCCCGCAACCAACTAATCGCTTCTAAAGAGTCTTCGAAAAAGCGTACTTCTCCACTGACAAACCAGCCTCCCACTTTGCTCATCACTTCTTGCCAGTGCTGATTGCCATAGATAGCCACCTTGTTGAACTTCTTGCCGAACCTGAGGCCAAGTTTTAGATCATCCCAGGCCGCATGGAGATCCCACCCTTCAAAATCAGTACCGTCAAAATACAGATTAACGATTGGATTCTCGATCCCCTCCAGCGCATCTTCAATCAAAGGGGTTATCTTCTCATAATCAGCGTGAGTCAATGTACCGACAGCCTTAAGCTCCATAAAGATCGAACCTTCCAAGCGTTCAACCTCAAAGTGAATACCATGAACATAACTCATACTTATTCCTCCTGCTTGCGGCTATCTCCATAGTTTATACCCTACTCGCCACAGAAGCAGAATGAATGCCCATACATATACTTAACCACGCTTAGCCGCTATTATTTACCCCAAATCCTACCGGCACAATTTCAGCAATGGCGCTTATCACCGAGCAAGACAGATTCAACCCAGATACCATCGACAATTGCGTGGTCGGCATCGCTGCAGATGTAGGCCGTCATGACTCGGGTATGCACAAACATCAAAAAGCGCAGCTGTTGTATGCCCCTTCAGGCTCTATGAATATCACACTTGAAAATCAAAAGTGTATCTTGCCACCAACAAGAGCAGTTTGGATTCCGGCGGGAACTTGCCACTGTGCGGTCATGACCAATGTCGTCGCTTACCGCTCGGTGTATTTCGATATGTCGCAATCCGCTTGGCAAGACGACAACATTAGGGTTATTGGGGTGAACCCATTGCTTCGAGAGCTTATAGAGAGGATGGCTTTTTGGCCCTGGGATATGCCTTATTCAGAGCAAAAAGCACTGGTAGATTTATTCTGGCAAGAACTCAAGACAGCCCCTGATGAAAACTTGTTGTTGCCAATACCTTCAGACAAAAGGCTGGAGCCATGGTTAAACCAGCTAGATAAAGAAGGTCATTCTCCGCTACCACTGAATGAAACCGCCCTGTCGATAGGAGCCAGTGAAAAAACCATATCACGCATTTTCTCTCGAGAAACAGGTATGCCTTACCAAGCCTGGCGTCAGCAATGGCGTTTGATGAAAGCCATCGAACTGCTATCTGAACACAAGTCGGTGACGACTGTCGCTTTCGAGCTAGGCTTTTCTAGCGACAGTGCATTCGTTAGCTTTTTCCGCAAGCAAATGGGAAGTACGCCAAGTGCTTATATCAAGCGTCCCCTTTAATGAAGAGCCAATACATCAATTGAAATTAACTGAGATGATGAAAGCTGTGGCTCTGATGAAAACAACCCTGTTTCATCATAACGGATTTCAACTTCGCCAGAGAAAGGTCTCAGTAAATCATAAAGTTCATCTAGAGGATGATCAGCCATACTCAAAGCAAGTGTCACTTCAACCCTAACAATTTGGGTCATTTGGTAACCTGCTTGGGTGAGATTTCGCTTGATGCTAGAAATCTCTCTTTTTGCTTGTCTTATTAAACACTTATAGTCTTTAGAGAAATCTGATGTATGAGACTGAAAACTTGAACTAAAAAAGTTCACTTCACCGCTTTTAGCAAACAAACAAGCTAAAGGTAACTTAAGGAAAGGTAGAAAATTTTTATCGATTACCTTGAGAATCTCCATAACGCCTCCCAAACCACTCATCCTTACGCATCACTAAATAAAGAGTAGTATAAAAAAGTGATATAGTGTCCAAAAAAATGATAATTAACAAAGTTAACACCAACGCCTAGCTTGTTGACAGTATTGACAATATTGCTCGCGAAACATTGCTTGCAATACTGCTTCTTCAGGCGCTATTTGAAAATGGTTCATGTAGAAAACGAATAGCATGACCATAAGTAAAGGGCTAAGTGCCGAAAGATAGACAAACGCTGCACATATAAAGCACAACAAGCCAAGATACATAGGATTTCGTGAATAACGGTAGATACCTGAAGTCACCAGTTTAGAAGTTTTGTTGGGGAAGCGAGGATCAATCGTGGTGCGGGCTTTTGAGAATGACCACACCGCCGCCAATCCAAGGAAAGCTCCTAGCAAGCAAAACCCTAAAACAATCAATGCCTGAGCAGAAAATGAAAAAGTGTACAGTGGCCAATATTGAGCAAGTGCATACATACAACCAAGAGTAATGAGCAGTACCAAAGGTGGTGGTAAACGTAATTCCATTTTTGCCTCCTTTTTCTTCTATTCTAGTGTCACTTATTGTCGCAATCCTAGTCTGTGATTGCCCGTATCTTGCAAAATGTTTAAAATCGCGGCTCAATTTCCTCGTTGAGCAATAACTGGCTGCGTAAATGCAAAAACTCAAATATCTACAAGGCTACCCCGAACAACTCATTGGCCAAGTCAGCCAACTGGTCGAGCAAGGGAACCTAAAACGTTATCTATTAAAGAAATACCCAGAGCAACATACTATCCAGTCAGAGAAAGCGCTTTACGATTATGTGATTGAGCTGAAAAACCAATACCTGAAGAAGTCATCGCCTGTCAGCAAAGTGGCTTACGACGGCAAGATCCACATGGTTAACCATGCACTGGGTATGCACAGCTTCGTTTCGCGTGTTCACGGCAACAAACTCAAGGCCAAGAATGAGATACGGGTTTCAACTATCTTTAAGCAGGCTCCATTGCCATTGCTGCGTATGATCGTGGTACATGAGCTTGCCCATATCAGAGAAAAAAAGCACAACAAAGAATTCTACCAGCTATGCTGCCACATGGAGCCTAGCTACCACCAGCTTGAACTCGATGCCCGCTTGCTGCTAACCCAGCTCGAAATTGACGGACCACTGTACAACTAGCGTTAAGGGGCATTTAATTTCTGGTATTTATTGCACTTTTGCCTAAAATACCCTGCTAACTACATTATTAGGTGTTTACATGAAAATTTGTGCTGTCGAGCTTCGTAGCAACGAGGCTGTCATTTGCCTTCTTACACAGAGTAACGGTCTGTTCGATCTACCAGAATGCCGTGCTCAAAAGTTCATCATGCAAGACTCAATGGACAATGAGCAAATGCGTAATTTCCAGCAGACTTTCAAAAAGCTTCTGGATGACTACCAAATTGACCGTGTTGTGATCCGCACTCGTGAAACCCGCGGTAAGTTTGCAGGCAGCGCAATTGGCTTCAAACTTGAAGCTGCAATCCAGCTAATTGACGGTGTTGAAGTAGACTTCATCTCTAGCCAAGAGATCAAACAGAAGCTAAAGCGCAACCCGCTAGCTATCGAATTCCGTGCAACAGGCCTACGCCAGTTCCAGGAAGCCGCTTTCATGACAGGTTATGCCTACCTAGGTAAATAACGTCATATCAAAGCTAAAAAAGCCAGCATTGCTGGCTTTTTTAATGGGCTGCATTCGGGAAATGACAATTTCTCCCTCATTTAACCTCTGTATATCAATTGAATTCGTTCCCGAAGCCATCGATGCCCTTGATCATCGTCCATCGCTTTATGCCAAAGTAAATAGATTTGAATCGGACTGCCGCTAAATGGAAGATCAAACATTTTCAGGCCGAGAATATTCTTAAAATGATCAGCCATAGAAATTGGCAAGGTAGAAATTAACTCTGTCTGAGACACTGTGATCATAGACTCAAACAAAGACTGGGTGTGAGACACAATATTCAAGCGATGGATTTGTGCTTTGGTCAGCCATCTTATCCCAGCCAATTGGTCGCGCGTTCTGTTCAGTTTGACGTAGGGTTCAGAGAGAAATTGCTCCAACGAAATTGCCTCTCCCTGTAACCTCGGGTGGTTATTGCTGGCAATTACACAGGAACGGTCAACACCCAATGACTGTGCCATAACACTGGGGTGATCAGGCACTGTCACATCAATAAACAGATCTCTCTCACGATCCAGCAGTTGCTGCATAAGAGCCTCGCTACTACTGGGTTGATCATGAAAGACAACTTTTAAATCCGGATTTACCAGATCATTAAGCTGGTTGAATAGCAGGGTATTGCTAAATTCTGGACAAGATATCGTAAATTGGCGTTTTGAACTCATAGGATCAAACGCAGTGATCCCTGCAACGGTTCGGTTTATTTTCGTCAGGTCCACAGAGACATCACGATACAACGACATAGCGATAGCGGTGGGCTTAACTCCTCGACTCTGACGGATGAACAACTCAGCTCCAAGGCTATCTTTCAACTTTTGCATGGCCGAACTGACCGCAGACTGATTCATATCTAAGTTTTTGGCCGCCTCAGACATACTGCCCGCTTCAACCGCCGAGCAAAAAATCTTCAGTAAATTTAAATCTAATCCCTGTCCGACCATACCCCAACCTGTTTCAACTTTGTTAATGATATCTGATTTTTATATATCATATTCACCTATGTCGATTATATTCATATTTCATATCAATAGATACTAAAGCTCTCTGACCACCTACTACCAAAGCTAAGTCTCTATTATGAAAACATCTTTATTAGCATTCTCGGTTATATCAGCCATTTCTTTTGGTGCTTTCGCTAATCACCTCGGTGAAGGTGAAGAGCATCTCATCAACTACAGCAACTTGCTCGAATACAAAGGTAAACCCGCCTCTGAGCACACTATCGCGGCCAATAATGTGTTATCAAAAAAGCTGCCATGGAACGATCGCAGCGTTATTGAGCGCCAAAAACATGGGCTAATTGCAGAGTTTGGTGATCACCCTGCCGGTGAAATACTTCGTCGCTACGCTTTTCTCGACGGTGCAATTGATGTCTCGGCTGATGCTGTACCAGAAACCGTCAATCCTTCTATTTACCATCAGGCTGCACAAAACTTTTTGGCAAACGGTCTCTACAAAGTCGCTGATGGCGTTTACCAGCTCCGTGGAGCAGACGTCACTAACCTGACCTTCTATCGCACTGACAATGGTTATGTTGTTCATGACCCAGCCCTAACGGTTGAAGCGGTTCAACATGCAATGGACTTTGCCCGCACGCACCTCCCTAAAATCAATGGTGAAGTCAAAGTAACGGGTGTCCTTTACTCCCATAACCACATTGACCACTTCGGTGGTGTACGTGGTTTATGGGAAGACGGAAAGCTTCCAGAAGGTGTCCCAGTCATTGGCCCACGCAGTTTCCTCAAAGAGCTTATCGATGAGGGTATCCTTGCGGGTAATGCCATGAACCGCCGCTCGCAATACCAGTACGGCACCACGCTAACGCCTTCCGAGACAGGTATTGTAGATAGCGCTATTGGCCTAGGTGCCTTTGGCGGTAACATGTCCCTTATCTTGCCGACCGAAGAAGTCCAAGAAGACAAGAAAGTGATCAACATTGATGGAGTCGATTTCGAGATCACCAACGTCCCATACGCAGAAGCACCGGCAGGCATGATTGTCTGGGTCGAGAAATACAAATCCCTCAATACCGGCGAGCTGACCTACGATGGTATGCACAACCTCTACACACTCCGTGGTGCCAAAGTCAGAGACGGCTTATTGTGGTCAAAATATCTGGCTGAAATGTTGGTTAACTACGGCGACCGAGTGGACCATATTGTAGCGGCGCACTCCGCACCGGTTATTTCCAATGAGTATGTGAACCACTACCTTGCCCTGCAGCGTGATAACTATGGTTTCATCCACAACCAATCGCTTCGACTAGCGAACCATGGGGTTAACATCAATGATGTTGGCCGCAAACTGGAACAGATTGTGCCTCAATCTCAGGAGCAAGCGTGGTTTACTAATGGCTATCATGGCTCTTACTCCCATAACGCCCGTGCGGTACTAAATCTGTACCTCGGCTATTACGATTCCAATCCGACAAACTTGAACCCACTGCTTACCCAAGATAAGTCATGTACGTATGTGGAAGCCAGTGGCGCAGATACCATGTTCAACGCTGCCAAAGGGCATTTCAACGCAGGGCGCTATCAGCAAGCCACCATGCTGTTTAACGACCTTGTCCAATGCGACCCGAATAACGTCAAGTATCGCCTAGCTATGGCTGACTCTTTAGAGCAACAAGGGTATCAGTCTGAGACCATGGCGTGGCGAAACAGCTACCTTCAAGGGGCTTACGAACTCAGAACCAATGAGATTAAAGACCCAATCAAAACGACGTCTGCCGACGTGTTAGCAAATACACCTACCTCTGCAGTATTGGATTTGCTTGCCGTGCGCTTAAATGCGCCAAAAGCGGAAGAGCTAGCAATGGATGTGTCCTTCCAAATCGTACATCCAGATATTGAAGAGGTTTACTACGGTACGATTGCTAATGCCAATATGTCTTCGGTAAAAGTTAGCGATAAACAAGACAATGTTGATATGACGGTGACAATTGACAGAGCCGATCTGACAAGGGTATTGCTTGGGCGGGCAACATTTGAGCAAATGATCAAATTCGGCGTGGCTAAGATAGAAGGCCAAGCGGATATTCTTGATCAACTGAACGCCGTGCTTGACGATTTCAGCTTGGACTTCGAAGTGTTACCAATGCCAATTAAAGCTGATTAAACCCAATAACTTTCATTTTACAATAATCAACCCTGCCGCTATTGCGGTGGGGTTAAAGCCAAAGTCAAACTTTTGACACCGCTCCGACCTGACACTTCAATACAATTGTAAATATATTTTCCACACGCTATATCTCACAAATAGTTAACCTCTCTCGTAATATCCAACCGACTTTTCATCGCTTTTATTTCCTTGTAACTCCTTTCATCCACAATATGGAAATCAATTCATACAGAATCAATACAATTCAGGACACATATCCAATCCTCTCCCACCTATAATCCCGCTCAATCATTACATGGACAGTCAAATAGCTTTTATCCAACTCACTTTACATGGTCTCATAATGAAAAAAACGATTATCAGCCTTTCTATCATTTCTCTTTTAGCCGGTTGTGGTGGCGGCGGTGGTAGCTCAACACCAGACGATAAAAAACCGACGCCAACACCAATACCTGCACCAATACCAACACCAACACCAACACCAACAGTAGATTTCCCACTAAAGGGAGCAACCTTTGATGCTGCAAATATCAATAGCACAACGTTGCATGTAAAAGTTATTGATAAAACGTATGAAGGAATTTCTTCAATTAATGAAGAATTCTACGAGTTTTCGACATACCAACCTATCAGCGAAGACTTACTGCCTAGCAATCTCAATAAGTTAGAGAACCATAACCTAGCAAATAACTTCTTCAAATCCACAACGGCAGTTTTTGAGGATGCGGCATTAACCAAGCCTAAAAAAGACGAAAACGGAGAAGATGATAAGGAGACCTCATATGGCGCTAAGCTCATCAAGTCACCTTTCATCACATTTGTCTCTGATGATGACTTAGAGAAACAACCATGGTCACTACCTGACTTCATTGCGGATGGAGACTATGCACTTGGCCAGCCAGCCAGTTATCAAGCTAATTTCCAGGCCAAACTAGGCACATTGAATGAAGAAGAAACTAAAGGCTTTCTTGAAGAGTATGGTTTTAATGAAAAATACTCAGGCATCATCCGATGTGAATCAGTAGACATCAACCGAGCTTTTGATTTTTCTCGCTCAAATAAAGAGACGATTACTATAAAAGGTAAGTCGATTGAGACTTGGAAAATGAATGTAAGGGATTATGTTTCTGCAGTGTGCGAGCAAGAAGGCACAAGGATACCTAAAATGATAAACGATGTTCGAAATAGCAACTCAGAAAGTGTTGAAGCTTGGTATAACCCAACTTTGGGGATTATAAAAATTGTAGAGAATAAGGGCAAGGTAGAGGAAATCATGGAACTTGTTGATTTCTCAATCAGCCAATAAGTCTAAAACAATCAGTCTCTACCCAAGCTTTGCAAAAAGCTTGGGTATTTTTTTATTTTGGCGATCATTACATATGTTGGTCTGTCTACACTCATTACTCTTGATTTCAACTGTGGTAATTTCGCCGCTTCCTCAGCTTATACAACGTCAAGATAAGCAATGCACTGACAACTACAGAAAGAACAACAAACGCATAGATTAATAAGTTGGTACTCTTCATCCAACTTAGTAAATGAAAAGCGCCAAAGAAGAAAAGAAAATAGCCACCGATCACGGTGAACAACTTGTAAAAATCGACCTCACTAACTTTCCTAAGCATCACTGATCGCTCCTATTGCTATATCCAAGCAACTTCAACGAACATCTGTCACTTGGAATACGTTACAAGTATGGTGCGTCCTGCCGGTTTTGCCTCTACCTTGATTATACCCAAGCTACTTCAAGATGCAGGTTCAGCGAGAATTTATAAGCTTATAGACAAGGCATTGTTTTGAAGATCTAGTGGCTCTAAATCAAGAAACAATAACGCGGTATATGAGCTTAGAAAACTCGCCCTTTGGGAGGGTGTCAGCCCATCCACTCCTGCGTTGAAGCTTTTTGAAAGGGAGTGCCATTCCTGCAAACCTTCGCCTTGAAGTGAATGCGCTGACAACCCTCTGAATCCAGCACCTTGAAGTAACTTGGGTATATAATTACTTTACATCCAATCAGTTAAGTTTGCTGTGACAGGTGCCTTCCAGATACAAAATCGAACAAATACTCACCAATTCACATAGTGTTAAATGCTTGCTCTTACATTTCGTGTGCTGTGGTCAGGCTCGCAGCTTTCGACCCTAGGTTTATCTATACTCATCAATAATATAGCGGTCCGAACAGTCGCAGGTTTCATAGAAAAGGAATTCAAATGGATAAGGTCTACGATTACATCATTGTTGGTGGTGGTATCGTTGGTATATCAACGGCTTGGCAACTGCAGCAACGCCGCCCTGATGCATCGGCCATAGTTATCGAAAAAGAAGCATCGCTGGCTTCGCATCAAACCGGACACAACAGCGGTGTTATCCACGCAGGGGTCTACTATGCGCCGGGAAGCTTGAAAGCAACGCTCTGCAAAGCAGGGGAAAAAGCCACGAAAGCGTTTTGCAGAGAGCACCAAATTCCTTTTGAGCAATGCGGCAAGCTGTTAGTGGCAACCAATACTGCCGAACTAGAGCGAATGCAGGCCCTTTATGAGCGATGCTTGGAAAATGGTATTGAGGTTGAGTTACTAAACCAAGAACAACTGCAACAGCAAGAGCCTAATATCATAGGGCTTGGGGCCATTTTGGTGACAGCTACCGGCATAGTAGATTACACAAAAATCACCAACAAAATGGCCGAACTATTCGTCACACTCGGCGGTGAGATATCTAAGCGTACCGAAGTCAAAGCACTCGAAGAAACATCAGATAACGTAGTTGTTCAATGCAGAAGTGATGGTCAGCCTTTTCAATTAAAAGGCCGGTTCTTAATTTGCTGCGCTGGATTAATGGCAGATCGGCTAACCAAGATGATGGGCATTGATACTGACTTTCAGATCATCCCCTACCGAGGCGAATATTACCGCTTAGCGCCGCAGCACAACCAGATCGTAAACCATTTGATATACCCTATTCCTGATCCTGAACTACCATTCCTCGGCGTTCACCTTACCCGGATGATAGATGGCACAGTGACCGTTGGCCCGAATGCCGTGCAAGGTTGGAAACGGGAGGGATACAGCAAGGTTAACTTCAGTGCCAAAGACACGGTCGAGATGCTTACTTTCAAAGGGTTCTGGAAAGTCAGTGCCAATCATTTTAAGGCAGGTTTGGCTGAAACCAAAAACTCATGGTGGAAGCCGGGCTACCTGAAGCTAGTCAACAAATACTGTCCGCAATTAGCAACTTCTGATTTGCAGCCCTACCCTGCAGGGATCCGTGCTCAGGCCGTGCTCAATGATGGTACTCTTGTCCACGACTTCTTGTTTGCCGAAAGTCCGCGAAGCCTCCATGTTTGCAACGCACCTTCTCCAGCGGCTACCTCTGCCATGCCTATCGGAAAATACATTTGCGACAAGGTGCTGGATCTATAAAGTATGGTGGCGTTTAGCTCGCTGGCGATATAGGCTCAACGCCAAATCCTTTTCAAACTCTCGCTGAGATTGATAGCCCAACACCTGCCACGAGTATTCTGCTTGGTAGCCGCAGACAACCCTCGCCAAGCAGTCTCGACGGGTTTCAAAAATCAGTTTTGTTATCATTTTTTTAAGCTTGTTCATTGTGTTAGCTCCTCATATGGCTTGCCTCAACAATACGCTTAAGGGGATAACGGACTTATCCGAATTTATCAACTATTGGTACTATCCCTTCAAAGCATTCACTTTAGGGCTAATTCCAGTACTATATTGATAAAGATTGGTACTTTTCCTCAATTCTCGGATTTTGTTCAATGCAACAAGCGACTATCGAAAGAGTCATGCAGCGTCAGGGTTATTCTTGGCGATATCGCAAAATAGAAGAGCCACATAAGCATTATGATTGGCACTTCCATCAGGAATATGAGCTAGTGATCCATCGCAACTTTCGCGGTAAGGCCTCTATAGGCCATTACGAAGGGGAGTTTGGCGATAACAACATGGTACTGATTGGCCCGGGATTGCCCCACCGCTTCCACTCTACAGAGACGCAAACTAACCAGTCTTGTGAAACCCACATCATTTGGTTCAAGAAAGAATGGATTGCCAATATGATGTTCAGCTGTGTAGAGATGAGAAAACTCGACTCATTGCTGAAACGAGCCGATAAAGGCATCGAGTTCTCTGGCAATGCTTGCAAGGAAGTACTGACTTTGCTGCAAGGTGTGACTAGCCACCCTCCTATGACTCAGCTTGGTATTCTGCTTCAGGTACTCAGCACTTTGCTGGCTGATAAAGACAGCCGTACCCTACTCTCTTATGCGCCCCAGAAGCAGATTGATGGCTCGCAAAAAGAATACACTACAGAGAAAGCCAACCAAGAGAAAATCGAGAAAGTGTGCCAGTACCTTGAGGAGCACTTCAGTCAAACGGTCACTCTGGCTGATCTCGCTTCGCATATGAATACCAGCGAGAGCAGCATTCATCGGCTGTTTTCCGTCCACTTCAAAGAAAGCTTTAGTCAGTATTTGAAGAAGCTGCGCTTGAACCATGCCGCAGAATTACTACAAACCACCAGCCAACCCATTGGCCTTATTGCCGAAAACGTCGGTTACCGCAATCAGGTTAACTTCAACCGCCAATTTAAAGACTACAAACAGATGACGCCACGCCAATACCGCAACAACTACAAAATCAATGCTGCGGTCTGACTAAGGCACTTGTTTACGGTGACTATGGGTTGTTGTGGCTAATAACGGTTTTATACCCTGTTTCGGCACACCCTACAAAATCCACAAAGTTATGGATACTGTCGAGGGAATCTTCCGGATGATGGGAGACGTACAAAAGTTGGCTCAAGTTGTTGTTGGCAATCATCTCCAGGGCATTTTTCACCAGTTGGCGATTGAGGAAATCTAGCCCCTGATAAGGCTCATCAAGAATAAGCAACTTAGGGCGCTTGATCAACGCCCTAGCCACCAGCAGTAACCTTTGCTGTCCATATTCCAACTGCCTGAAAGATTTGGTAGCGAGGTGTTCCATATGCAATAGCTTAAGCCAGTCTCTGGCCTGCTTGATCTCGTCGATACTTGGCTGCTGGTATAAGCCGATAGAATCATAGAAACCAGAGATAATGGTATCCAATGCCGAACAGGACACACGGTATTGAAGGTGCAGAGCCGAAGATACCATACCGATATGTTGCTTAATCTGCCAAATCGTCTCGCCGCTCCCCCTCTTAATACCAAAGATATCAATATCATTGCTGTAGCACTGTGGATGATCGCCAAAGATCAAACCAAGTAATGTACTCTTACCACAACCGTTCGGTCCTCTGATCTGCCAGTGCTGGTGATGATTAATTTGCCAATTCACCCCATCAAAAATCAGCTTGTCGGTATATTCAACTTTGCCATTTCGAATCGCAACCAGGGGATCTGGCATGTCGGCTTGATGTTGGTATTGTTGGATCAACGCCAGCATGGCTTCGCTACGTTCAGACGATTGGGCCCGCAGGTGAGAAAGCAGCGGCAAGAACTCCCATTCTTCTCTGGTATAAGTTCCTGTCAGTTTCTCCTCATCGAAAACACCGATATGGGAAATACTGTCAGGCAAGGCCTGTTCACGGGATGTGATCAGGATAATTTGGACATCTTTTTGAAGTTGATCAATCAGAGTAATGAGCTGTGCTTGATGCGCAATATCCAGTCCAGCAAGCGGATCGTCCAAGATCAACAGTTCTGGCTGTTCGGCTAACGCTCTGGCCAACATGACACGGCGAGTTTCCCCTGTAGACAGGTTTCGAAACCCACTTTTTCTCAGGCTCTGAAGATCGAAAAGCGTAAAAAGCTCTTCAGCATATTCAGGACTTTGACAGCAGGCGAGAACCAATGCTTCGACACTTGTTCCTTTGTCAAACCTATCGAGAAAATCAGTATCATCCTTCGCCAGTTCTTCCTCTAGCAATGCTTGCTGTTCAGCAAGAGAGACCAAGCTGACTTTTTCAGGCAAACCTGATAACTCACCGTCAAATTCCAATTGCTCCCCAGACTTATTACTGGGTTTGGATTGATGCCTATCGTTGATTAATAGTTGGGCAAACACTGAACCCGCATCGCCTCTTGCACAGAAAAAGGCCCAATGCTGATCTTGTTGGATGTCGAGTTTGGGAATAGATAAGCGGATAACCGGCTTCGGAGTACCCGGCTCGCTGCTATAGAGTTTGATTTGGTGTAATTGGATAGACATTGGCTCCATTCCCTGTAAGGCCATTAGGTAGTAACTGATACCTTACATGGAACGTGTGAAGCCAATCAAATTATCTTAATTTTT
This sequence comes from Photobacterium rosenbergii, assembly GCF_003026455.1. Taxonomy (GTDB): domain Bacteria; phylum Pseudomonadota; class Gammaproteobacteria; order Enterobacterales; family Vibrionaceae; genus Photobacterium; species Photobacterium rosenbergii. The sequence goes on along the minus strand of NZ_PYMB01000001.1, from coordinate 198,810 downwards.
CTAACTTTGACCAGTGAGCTTTAGGCTTCGGGAAAAGCCATGGTGATAGCGCCGGTATAGCAAGCAGTGCGGCACTGACCACACCCATCACAAGACTCAGCATTTATAGTTGGGGCTTGTCCATGCTCAATAGAAATCGCCTCATGCGGGCACTGCTCTGCACACAATTCGCAATAGCCTGACAACCGGTTGGCGCAACGAGTCGTGAAATCCGGTCGCACACCGATATCTTTATCTGCAGATGAAAGCGCCTGTGTAGGACACGCTTTTTGGCATTCGCCACATTGGCTGCAGTCATTATAGTCAAGGTTAAGCTGGGGTAACCCTTCCGGGCGCTCAATCACCTGTTGGGGGCATGCCTTTTCACAGGCATCACATGACTGGCAGACCTGAAGAAACAACGCTTCTTCGATGGCACCCGGGGGACGAGGGACCGTGCGAACGATAGCCGGGGCTTGCGCCTCTTTCTTTACACGGTTTGCACCTGAGAATAAGCCACGAAGTAGACCGCGTCGGCTTACCGTGTAATGCTCCATGCAAGCTTTGTAATATCGTTCGTCACGTTCAATCATTAGAAATAAACCTTTTTCTCCACAGCCGTTACCGCAAGCTCTTCAGCAATAAAGGCTAACCATTGCTCTGCCATAGCACCAAGCAACTGATAAGACTGGGTGTTGGCGTTTTTCTGCATTAGCTCGAGATATCTTGGTGCCCAAGGTAGCAAGTGAACAGATAACAGAGCCTTAATCGCCTCGCTATCTTCGGCTTCTGCCAGTTTTGACATCGCCATTAGCATCAAACCGAACTGGTCTTCCGGTTCACGCATTCCTGTATCCAGCGACATTTCTTTGTCAGCAAGGAAGCGACGGTAAGCAACAGTGGTTTCGCCAAAGATCACTTGCTCTTTATCGAGGTATACAGAACCCCATGGCGGCGCAGGCATCACTTCACAGCCTTCAAATAACTGCTGGAAGTCCATTGCAAGATCATCAGCCCCATCCGCTTCCACAGCTTTCAGCAACTCTGCAAACGGAGAATCCTCTTGATCTTCACTATCAGCAATCATCTGACAGACTTGTCGGTTCGTTTCGTGGGTTAGTGGATAATAAAAAAAGCTACCCAGAATACGAGCGATTGTTGAAATGTGCTCCATGGTCACATCCGCCTCCAAAAATATGTAATATCATGCAATAAGTTTTCATGATGCCAGTGGAATAACAGCTAAATTAGGTTATTTATTAACATTTTCCTATGCACGATAGCCGATAACTAACACGGAAAACATGCTTTAGGACAATATTTACTACTTTAAGTTGTTGATAGTGAATGATAATCACTATCAACACCCTCAATCTTGAAATATCCTGTTACACGCATTAATCCCCACATTCACATTGTTACAGATACATAAATATTCAAAATAATTCCCCGTGATTTATTGATCGACGGCAAAGTTAAACGTTCTCATAGACGGAAAATGCGTGTCAGAAACCTACCCACTAAGTGTAGGACTGTTAGTCAATACCGAGAATGTCGTGTCATGAAATCACAACTCAAAAAGCTATTGGCACCTAAATTCACCCGCCGGGACTTTGTTAAGTCAAGCTCAGCGTTAGGTGGATTAGCTGCAGTTGCAGGCAGTGTTTCCCTGCCATTTAAATCAAGTAAAGTCGAAGCCGCTACAACAACTGACGAAAAAGTCGTGTGGAGTGCGTGTACCGTTAACTGTGGTAGCCGCTGTCCGCTACGCATGCACGTTTCAGACGGTGAAATCAAATGGGTTGAGACCGATAACACCGGTGATGACCAATACGGCAATCACCAGATCCGCGCCTGCCTACGAGGCCGTTCTATGCGCCGTCGTGTTTACAACCCAGACCGCTTGAAATACCCAATGAAGCGTGTCGGTAAGCGTGGTGAAGGTAAATTCAAGCGTATCAGCTGGGATGAAGCCTTCGATGAGATCACCAACAACCTCAACCGTATCCGTAAAGACTACGGTAGCGAAGCGGTATACCTGAACTACGGTACGGGTACCCTAGGCGGTACAGTCACTAAATCATGGCCACCGGGCGCAACTCTGATTGCTCGCCTGATGAACCTGAGTGGCGGTTACCTGAACCATTACGGTGACTACTCAACTGCGCAGATTGCTGCAGGTATGCCTTATACCTATGGTAACGGTGCCAACAACTCATTCTCAGATGTTGAAAACACTAAGCTGATCGTTCAGTTCGGTAACAACCCTGCTGAAACCCGTATGTCAGGCGGTGGCCAGATCCACCACTTGATGGAAGGTAAAGCTCGCTCTAACGCCAAGATGATCGTTATCGATCCTCGCTACACAGATACCGCTAGTGGTCGTGAAGACCAGTGGATCCCAATCCGCCCGGGTACGGATGCGGCACTTGTAGCTGGTATGGCACACGTGATGATCAGCGAGAACTTGGTTGATCAGCCTTTCCTAGACAAATACTGTGTCGGTTACGACGAGAAGACGCTACCTGCTTCTGCGCCTGCTAAATCTGACTACAAGTCATACATTCTTGGCCGTGGTGAAGACCAAACTGAGAAGACACCAGCTTGGGCGGCTGATATTACAGGTATTCCAGCTGATATCATCATCAAGCTTGCTCGCGAAATTGGCGCAGCCAAGCCATGTGCCATCTTCCAGGGCTGGGGCCCACAACGTCACGCTAACGGTGAGTTGGCGGCTCGTTCAATTGCGATGCTGGCAATCCTAACCGGTAACGTCGGTGTAAGCGGTGGTGGTACTGGTTCTCGTGAAGGTAACCAGGCAATTCCATTTGTTCGCTTCCCTATCCCAGAGAACCCGGTGAAAACCGCTATCTCTATGTTCCTATGGACAGATGCCATTACCCGTGCAACTGAAATGACTGCGAAAGCTGACGGTGTTCGTGGTAAAGACAAGCTAGACGTGCCAATTAAGTTCATCTGGAACTATGCGGGCAACTGCCTGATCAACCAGCACTCAGACATCAACCGTACTCACGACATCCTACAAGATGACAAAGCGTGTGAAATGATCGTCGTGGTTGATAACCACATGACTTCATCTGCTAAGTACGCCGATATTGTTCTGCCAGACCTAACAACTTCTGAGCAATCAGATTTCTGTATGGATGGTGCAGCTGCAAACATGCCTTACTTCATCTTCGCTAGCCAGGCAATTGAGCCGGTATTTGAAGCTCGCAGCATTTACGATATTTGTACTGAACTTGCCAAGCGCCTTGGTATTGAAAAAGAGTTCACTGAAGGTCGTGACCAGGAAGGTTGGCTACGCCACCTATACGCACAGACACGTGAGATTGACCCAACTCTGCCAAGCTTTGATGCTATGCGTGAGCAAGGTATCTACAAGCGTAAAGCCGAGCACTTCATTGCCCATGAAGACTTCCGTAAAGATCCTGAAAACAACCCATTGGCAACGCCATCGGGCAAAATCGAGATCTACTCTGAGCGTCTTGCCGACATTGCGGCTGAATGGGAACTACCTGAAGGCGATGTGATCCACCCGCTTCCGGTATACGCTTCAACCTTCAACGGTTGGGACGATCCGAAGCGTAAGGACTACCCGCTACAGCTAACAGGTTTCCACTACAAGTCTCGTACCCACTCGACTTACGGTAACGTTGAGCAGCTTAAAGAAGCAGCACCACAACAAATGTGGATGAGCCCAATGGATGCAGATCAGCGTGGCATCAAAAATGATGACCAAATCCGTATCTTCAACGAGCACGGTGAAATTCACCTTACTGCCAAAGTCACTCCTCGCATGATGCCAGGTGTTGTTGCCCTAGGTGAAGGTGCTTGGTACGCACCGGATAAGAAAGGTGTTGACCACGGCGGTAGCATTAACGTGCTAACTACCCAGCGTCCTAGCCCGCTGGCCAAAGGTAACCCGCAACACACCAACCTAGTCGACGTGCAACTGCTGAAAAAAGCATAAGGTTTAAACCATGAAACAATACGGTTTTTATATTGATTCAAGCAAATGCACCGGCTGTAAGACTTGTCAGCTGTCGTGCAAGGATAACAAGGACTCAGACATCGGCGTTAACTACCGCCGTGTCTATGAGTACACCGGTGGTAACTGGGTAAAAGAAGGTGAAACCTTCCGTCAGGACGTATTCTCCTACTACCTGTCTATCGCCTGTAACCACTGTGATGAGCCTGCCTGTGCCAAGGTTTGTCCATCAGGTGCTATGCACAAACGCAAAGAAGACGGTCTGGTTATCGTTGATACTGATACCTGTATTGGTTGTCAGTACTGCTCAATGGCTTGTCCTTACGGCGCGCCTCAGTACAACGCAGAAAAAGGTCACATGACCAAGTGTGATGGCTGTTACGAGCGTGTTGGCCAAGGTCTTGAGCCTATCTGTGTTGGCTCTTGCCCACTACGTGCACTTGAGTTTGGTCCAATTGATGAACTACGTGCGAAATACGGTACTAATGCCGATGTCGCCCCACTGCCGTCATCGCTGAAAACCAAACCAAATCTAGTCATCAAAGCAAACCGCCATGCCCGCCCAACAGGCGATCGCACCGGTTTCCTAGCAAACCCTAAGGAGGTATAAGATGGCTTGGCATGAGTGGCCTCTGATCCTATTCACAGTATTGGCACAAACTGCTGTTGGTGCTTTCATCCTGCTTGGCGCAGTGATCCTGAGCGGCAAATTGTGTATTGGCGTGAAAGACCGCCTTCACAAAGCCATGTTCTTTATTTGGGTACTAATGGGTCTGGGCTTTATGGCTTCGACCATGCACCTAGGTAGCCCGTTCCGTGCATTCAATGCACTGAACAACGTGGGTAGCTCTTGGCTTTCTAACGAAATCTTCACCGGTAGTGCCTTCTTTGGCCTAGGTGGCGTTTACTGGCTTCTAGAAATGCTGGACAAAGGCAGCGAGAAAATCCGCAAAGCCCTGCTTGTTGCCGGTATGGTCGTTGGCTTGAGCTTTATGTTCTCGATGACCAAACTGTACCTTCTGGACACAGTACCGACTTGGAACACGGTTTACACACCTATCGCGTTCCTTAGCACTATGGTTATCTCTGGCCTGATCTTCGGTCACCTACTATTGACAGGTGCCCAGCATAAGATGGCTGGCTTGGACCGTGTCCTGCCTTACATTGGTGCCGTGGCTATCGTCGTCAGCCTAGTTGCCCTTGTTAGCCAGTTAATTGGTCTTGCTGATATCCAAACATCAGTGATCACAGCAGCAGAGCTGATTCCAAACATGGCACAGTTGCAGATCATCCGCATCGGTTTACTGCTTGCTGCCCTAGCGGTGTGGTTCATCCCTAACCTGATGAACAGCCGTCCTGCAATGCCAGTAATGGGTGTAAGCTTTGCCTTGGTACTGCTTTCAGAACTCGTTGGCCGTGGCGTGTTCTATGGCCTGCATATGACTGTCGGTCTGTAATCATTAACTGACGTCAAATAGACAAAAGGGAGAAATGGCCGGTGCCGTTTCTCCCTTTTTGCATTCTGTATGCAGTCTGTATATCACGCAATTACGGAATGTATATTAGCAGTTCATCCCAGTTTCCTGCCAAAAACCAAGTCGCAAAAAATACGCCGATTCCGAACTTCAGGCATAGAAGAAGCATCCCTACCTTCGTCTTCACAGAATCAAAGTTAGTCATCGTCATCTTAAAACCACCAGTCACATCAACAAACAGGACGAAGTCTCTCAGCGATCAAGCAGATAAGGCAATGGTGTAAGGGCTGTTTTTATATTTATTTTAGATATACCTCACCAGCAAACCATTGATTTGATAAAGCACAACCAAAATAAGAATAAGTATCATTACATAAGGTGCTGATATGTAAAAGGTAATTTACATCCTACATTTTTGTATGATGAATATCACACTCCGTTACATTTTATGCTGCCATTGGATTTATATGCGCCGTTTATTGATAGAAAACAAAGCTAGCTATTAGCACCCAGACGATTATCTCGATAGAACTCTACCTCGAAAGTAGTGTGAATAACGAAAATCAAGAGAATGTCGTGCTATGAAAAATAAGCTCAAACAGCTCCTCTCTCCTAACTTCAGCCGTCGTGATTTTATGAAATCGACGTCTGCAGTAGGTGGACTAGCAGCCGTTGCCGGTAGTATTTCCCTACCCTTCAAATCATCCCCTGTTGCTGCTGCAACGACCCCTTCCGAAGAGAAAGTCGTATGGAGCGCCTGTACCGTTAACTGCGGTAGCCGCTGTCCATTACGGATGCATGTTGCAGACGGTGAGATAAAATGGGTGGAAACCGACAATACCGGTGATGACGAATACGGTAGCCATCAGGTTCGTGCCTGTTTGCGTGGCCGCTCTATGCGCCGCCGGGTATACAACCCTGACCGCCTGAAATACCCAATGAAACGGGTTGGCAAACGTGGTGAAGGTAAATTCAAGCGAATCAGTTGGGAAGAGGCCTATGATGAAATCGCTAACAACCTAACCCGCATCCGCAAAGACTATGGTAGCGAAGCCGTATACCTCAATTACGGCACCGGTACGCTAGGTGGTACAGTCACTAAATCTTGGCCACCGGGCGGTACTTTGATTGCTCGTTTGATGAACCTATCAGGCGGCTACCTAAATCACTACGGTGACTACTCAACTGCACAAATCGCCGCCGGCTTGAACTACACCTACGGCGGGTGGGCAAGCAACAATAGCTTCTCCGATTTAGAAAACACCAAGCTTATTGTCCAGTTTGGTAACAACCCAGCAGAAACCCGTATGTCTGGCGGCGGCTTGATCCATCACTTGATGGAAAGCAAAGCACGATCCAACGCCAAGATGATCATGATCGATCCGCGATACAACGATACCGCAGGTGGCCGCGAAGATCAGTGGATCCCAATCCGTCCCGGTACTGACACGGCTTTGGTTGCTGCCATTGCCCATGTATTGATCACTGAGAACATGGTCGACCAACCATTCCTAGACAAATACTGCGTCGGCTACGATGAAAAAACCTTGCCAGCTTCAGCCCCAGCCAACTCTGACTACAAGTCATACATTCTTGGTAAAGGTGAAGATGGCATCGAAAAAACACCGGCATGGGCATCACCGATTACGGGTATTCCGGTCGATATCATCGTCAAACTGGCGCGTGAAATTGGCCAAGCCAAACCTTGTGCTATCTTCCAGGGATGGGGCCTACAACGTACTGCCAACGGTGAAATCGCCTCCCGCGCTATTGCCATGCTGGCGTTGCTAACAGGTAACCTTGGCATCAATGGTGGTGGCACCGGCGCTCGTGAATCTGACTACAATATTCCGTTTGTCCGCTTCCCGATCCCTGAGAACCCTGTCAAAACCTCAATCTCCATGTTCCTGTGGACCGATGCTATTGTGCGTGGGCCAGAAATGACAGCCACCAAAGATGGTGTTCGAGGCAAAGACAAACTCGATGTGCCAATCAAGTTTATCTGGAACTATGCGGGCAACTGCTTGATCAACCAGCATTCCGACATCAACCGTACCCATGAAATCCTGCAGGACGACAAAGCCTGTGAAATGATCGTGGTGATTGATAACCACATGACTTCATCAGCCAAGTATGCGGATATCTTGCTGCCGGATTTGACCACCTCTGAGCAAGCCGACTTCTGTATGGATACCAAGGCTGCCAACATGCCTTACTTCATCTATGCCGACCAAGCGATCGAGCCGCAATTCGAAGCGCGTGGCATTTATGAAATGTGTTCTGAAATTGCCAAGCGCCTAGGTATTGAGAAAGAATTCACCGAAGGTCGCGATCAGCAAGGTTGGTTGGAACACCTCTACAAATTAACAAGAGAGAACGATCCTTCCCTGCCTGATTTTGAAACAGTCAAAAAACAAGGCATTGTGAAGCGCCGCGATCCAAACGGCCACTTTGTAGCCTATAAAGCCTTTAGGGATAACCCAGAGCAGAACCCACTTTCTACCCCATCGGGCAAAGTAGAAATCTATTCTGAGCGCTTGGCCAACCTCGCCAAGGAATGGGAACTGCCTGAAGGTGATGTTATCCATCCGCTTCCTGTTTATGTATCAACAGCTGAGGGTTGGGATGATCCGAACCGTAGCAAATACCCACTACAGCTAACGGGTTTCCACTACAAGGCACGCTGCCACTCAACCTATGGCAATGTCGACATTATCAAAGAAGCCGCTCCGCAAGAGATGTGGATGAACCCTATTGATGCCGAACAACGCGGTGTCAAGAATGGCGACCTTATCCGTATCTTCAACAATCGCGGTGAAGTACACATCAGTGCCAAAGTCACCCCTCGTATGATGCCGGGTGTTGTTGCCCTTGGTGAAGGTGCTTGGTATGCCCCAGATGGCCAGAAAGTAGACCACGGCGGCTGTATCAATGTATTGACCACCCAGCGCCCTAGCCCGCTGGCTAAAGGCAACCCGCAGCACACGAACCTGGTGGAAGTACAACTGGTGAATAAGGCATAAGGTATAAACCATGAAACAATACGGTTTTTATATTGATTCAAGCAAATGCACCGGCTGTAAAACCTGCCAGCTATCGTGCAAAGACAACAAAGACTTAGATGTCGGCGTCAACTACCGCCGCGTTTACGAATACACCGGTGGCAACTGGGTAAAAGAAGGCGAAACCTTCCGTCAGGATGTGTTCTCCTACTACCTTTCTATTGCCTGTAACCACTGTGATGAACCGGCCTGTGCCAAGGTATGTCCATCAGGCGCGATGCACAAACGTAAAGAAGACGGTCTGGTAGTCGTCAACGAAGATGTCTGCATTGGCTGCCAATACTGCTCTATGGCGTGTCCTTACGGCGCGCCTCAGTACAACGCAGAAAAAGGTCATATGACCAAGTGTGATGGCTGTTATGAGCGTGTTGGTCAGGGTCTTGAACCTATCTGTGTCGGTTCTTGTCCACTGCGTGCATTGGAGTTCGGTCCAATCAACGATCTACGCGAGAAATACGGTACTAATGCGGATGTAGCGCCTCTGCCTTCGTCACTGAAGACCAAACCAAACATTGTCATTAAACCAAATCGTCATGCCCGCCCGACCGGCGATCGCAGCGGTTTCCTAGCAAACCCTAAGGAGGTATAAGATGGCTTGGCATGAATGGCCCCTGATTTTGTTTACAGTGTTGGCACAAACCGCTGTCGGTGCCTATCTGCTGCTCGGTGGTGTGATCCTCAAAGGCAACCTTTGTGTCGGTGTAAGCGACCGCCTGCACAAGGCAATGTTCTTCCTATGGGTTCTCATGGGACTGGGTTTTGCGGCATCAACCATGCACCTAGGCAGCCCGCTGCGTGCATTTAATGCCCTCAATCAGGTCGGTAGCTCTTGGTTATCCAACGAAATCTTCACTGGCAGCGTGTTCTTTGCCCTCGGTGGTGGTTACTGGTTGCTTGAGGTGCTGGACAAAGGCAACGAAGCCCTTCGCAAGCTACTGCTCGCTGCGGGTATGCTAGTGGGTATCGCCTTTATGTATTCCATGATCAAACTGTATCTCCTTGATACAGTCCCGACCTGGAATACTGTTTATACCCCGATTGCGTTTGTGATGACGATGCTGACATCTGGCCTGATCTTCGGCCACCTGCTGCTTACTGGCTCACAGCACAAGATGGCTACTCTGGATCGCATCTTGCCGTTTATTGGCTCTTTAGCGGTAGCAATTAGCCTGACAGCCTTGGTCAGCCAACTAATCGGCCTGGGGGATATCCAGACCTCAATCACTACGGCTGCTGACCTAATCCCTAACATGGCTCAATTGCAGGTAATCCGTGTCGGTCTATTGCTCGGCGCACTCGCAGTATGGTTTATCCCTAACCTGATGAACAGCCGTCCGGGTGTGCCTGTGATGGTGTTGAGCTTTGGTTTGGTGCTGCTATCAGAATTGGTAGGGCGCGGTATCTTCTACGGCTTACACATGACAGTGGGCATTTAATTTCTACTTGATCTAACCAATAGAAAGACTAGGCGACGACTAAAAACCGAGTGTTGTGAAAAACACTCGGTTTTTTATTTCCCCATATAAATCAATGAGAAATTTCAAATAGCTTCAATGACCTATCAATGAGTACATGTGATAACTAAGTTTGATAATCGGTGACTAGTCTTACAGGGGGTGAATGCAGTAATGTCAAAATAAATTATCTTTTAGGAATAAAACCGCTGGTTCCTAGATGGTATTAGACAAAGATATACATATGATAAAAATCACATTTTACATCGGCTTACTCTTCACTGCTTTATCCGTCCAAGCTGATGATATGTTGAGGAAATCGTTGGAGGGTGACTTTGCCACTGCGGTTCTCCTTAGTGATACCGATGCTATATCTTTGGGGTTCCATGATTTCAATCCAAACGCTTTTGTTGACATTAGCGACAACCTTGGAGATGAGGAAGCGCTTGAGCTTCGAAAACAAATCAATGTCTACACAATCCCCTATGACTTTGCCCTAACGCCAAACACCTCTATCAATGGACATAAATTAGAGCAATACATCACAGTCTCCGGCTCCTACCTTAAAGTGGAAAGAGATATAAAATTCTCGAACAATCGAAGTGAACCGACTGATGGTGTAAAAGATGAAGTAGTGACCTTAGCCGGAAAATATTGGACACGGTATAGGCTTGATCCGAAATGGAGCCTGATATCAGGACTGAAAGCCCATACCCAATACTTCAAAAACAGCTATACATACCGTAATCCCCTTTCAATTTTCTTTCGTGACCAATTAGACGGAAATGCCTTCAATACCACAGCTTGGTCTTTTATTCTTCAGCCAAATGTAGAGCTACATTACCGACAGCCATCCGACTGGGGGCATTGGGAAGCCTTTACAGATATGAACTATTTCTATGGTCACGGTTGGGGAGAGGCAAATCAGGGTAATGTCGGAAACCCCGAAGGCTGGTACTGGATTAATGGTGTTAAATCATTTTGGGAAATTGCGGATTTTCACAACTATAACCAGTCAATTTACTCAAGTATCAGAAGAATCGATGTTGGCGGTGACTTACAAGCGCCTTTAGCCAGTTCGCACTACTATGAGTGGAGTCTAGGTTGGTTGAGCGCTACACCATTTGGGGACGACTACATTGAAAACATAGGTATTGGCATAAACCTCAATTATGGCAGCAGTTTAAAAGGCGGTACGATCGTATTGCTGATCAATCAGAAGTAAAGGCCCAACCGCAATGCGGCTAGGCCTTTGTAATATCAGATACGATTAGAAATTCGCTGTCATCCCTAAGTACCAGCTACGTGGTTCGATAGAGTAGCCTCGCTGGGTAACATCGAATTCATCAAACTGCTCGTCGGTGATGTTACGTACCCCTGCACGTAGACGCCAATCACTGTTAATTAGGTAATTCATACCCAAGTCGGCTGTGGTGAAACTAGAGCGATGAAGATCAATAGTGTTATCAATCAGTGCTTCACCGGTGTAGTTCACTCGTACGAAGGTATCCAGATAATCTGTCGCGTACCAAGTAACACGCACATTCGCTTGGTGATCAGGGCGATCTTCAAGGGCTTTACCGGTAGACTTATCTTCAGTATCTAAGTACGTGTAGGCACCGTTTAGCTGAATAGATTCAGTAACATCATAACGACCGGTCAGCTCCAAGCCCTGCGTCATGGCTTTATTGATATTTTTGTAGGTGAAAATATCACGGCCATCAGGTGACGTACCCACTGCATTGTCACGGTCTTGGTCAATCAAGTTCTTGATGTCGTTACGGAATAGGCCTGCTTCAATACTCCACGTCGTCTCGTTGTAAATTGCAGACACTTCGTAACTAACACTGGTTTCCGGGTCGAGATCCGGGTTACCCACAACCTGACAATCACCCTTACAGCTGTTAATGACATTCTCTTCTGAAGTTTGCAGCAGCGTCGGCGCATTGAAAGCCGTACCAACACCACCTTTCAGTGTCAGTTTATCGGTTACTGTGTTCACCAAGTAAGCTCGTGGGCTCCAATGGCTACCGTATGCTTCATGGAAATCAAGGCGCGTACCGTATGTCAGCGTATAGGCATCATTGATTTCCCACTGATCCTGCACGAACAATGCTTGTTCATGGACATCCGCTTTACCTGTTTCTGTCAGGCTCTCAGGGTTTTCAAGCTCTGAATAACTCCACTCACCACCGAAAGTCAAAGTATGGCTACCAATATAAGTCGTACCATGGCCGTAGACTTGTTGGTTGGTCTCATTAATGTCCGATACGCCAGTATCAATTTCTGCTGCATCGACACTTGATACGGCATCACGGTTATAGCGAAGCTGTGCTTCACCCCAATCAAACATACCGTTGTAGGTTATTGCCTGCATATCGCGCTTAACACGTGATTCCGAGTCAGTAAGACCTGCGGTTGATTCAATGATGCCCTCACGGTCATCGTCGGTGTATGAGAAATCAAACGCGATATCGTGCATATCATTGATATACCATAGAACATTACCGCTAACCGCTAACGTGTCGCGCTCTTCTAGCGTTGTCGCTTGGGAACGGTCATAGTCGTTACCTTTGTTGTCTTGTGCAGTGCCGGAAAAGGCATTGTAAGCATCACGACCTGTTTGGCTAACTGCAAATGACATATATAGCTCGTCATCGATCAGCGCACCCGATGTATTAAATCCGGCCGAGTACTCACCACCCTTGTCATCATCACGGTAGCTATAGTCACCGCTGATTTGAGAATTCCACTCATTGGTTGGCTTTTTGGTGATCACGTTAATCACGCCACCCAGTGCTTCTGAGCCATATAGCGCAGACATAGGACCACGGATCACTTCGATTCGCTCGATACTTTCTTTAGGAATTGCTGACAAATCAAAGTCATTACCACGGAAAATGGCATTTGATGAACTGAGTTTACGGCCATCAACCAAAATCATGGTGAATTTAGGATTAAGGCCACGAATCGAAATCATCTCACGGCCTGCTCGGCCACCGTCCATTTGGCTCTCTACACCAGCAATATCTTTTACCAAGTCATTCAGTGCAAGGCTCGGCTCAGACAAAATATCTTCTTCTGTCACAACCGCGATTGAAGCCGGTGCTTTTGCCAATGTGGTTTCAGTTCGTGTTGCTGTCACAACCATCTGCTCATCGGTTTGAGTTTCCTGAAGATCAAAATCCGCGTAAACAGGCATGGAGATAAACACAGAAGCAACGGCTGCAGCCAGAGGCTTACGAATGAAAGTGGTGCTGGAATACATAAACGTCCCTATATAGAACTATAAAGCCAAACATAATGATAATGATTCGCATTAGACACATTATTCATAGAAATGGCAATACAAGTTCCATTCGGGTTTTGAATTGTGATTATTCAGTTTTTAAATAATCACACCATCATAAATTCACATTTTAGCTTGTATGCAGTTGCTTGATAATATCCCTTACCCACATACAAAGTTCATCATTGTGATATCGTTTATGCCAATACAGATAGACATCCTGATAAGGCGATCTTAGCCCCTCAGGTACAGGACGCGTCACTAGATTGCGGTTGATACAAGCTTCTTCGGCAAAGGGGGTTGGCAGATGAAATATCACATCAGAGTGTTCTGCCATTGCTGGGGCAACGTTGAAGTTTGTCAGCATCAGAGGCGTTGAAACCGGTTTATTCCTATCCGACAACCCCAAATCCCGGAAGCGCTGCTCTATCGATAAGTTGCGATCACCATGCAGTGATATTTGCCCGAACTGACATTCAGCCAGTTTTTCAGGGGTAAGTTCTTGCCCTGCCATTGGGTGCTCTGCACTCATCAACAACCTGAAATCACGGGACGCAATGAAACTGCGGTAGATATTTTGCTCCGATGACGGGGGTTGCTGGGTCGATAACACAAAATGTACATCCCCTGCGATAAGCGCATCAAAGTGGCGCTGGGGTACCGTATCTATCTCGAGGGTCAACAACGGAGCATGCTCTCTTAGGTATTGAAATATCTTAGGCATTAACCAATTAACCTGTGGTACTAGACCGAATATCTTAAGGAATTTCTCGCAACTCTTCGGATCAAACTCCTGGTCGTGTACCAAACGATCCAACGAAGCCAACATCGAACTGATCTCTGTTTTTACAGATTCGGCTTTAGGTGTTAGTTCATACCCGTGGCTTGACCTAACCAGTAAGTCATCATTGAACAGCGCCCTGCACTTTTGCAATGAACGACTCACAGATGGTTGGCTGATATTCAATGCTTGAGCAGTATTCGAAACATGTTTTCGCTCCAGCAGGTGCTTTAGAACGATTAGGTGACTGATATCAATCTGGCATAACTTCATAATTCAACGACACTTTCCGACTTATACCACCGCTATTTGGCCAAATTTCATAAACTTCAAAATCACGTCACTTAAAGTATGAATACACATACATAGTGTATTCAAATTATGAATAATCACTATTCAAAGTCAAAATACCGTGGACCAAATGAACTGTGCTACAAATAGCTTTCAACGCTTTAGAGTGTAAATAAAAATTAATATTACTATGATTTATGCCCCTTTCATGAGTAATATCAATAAAAATTATTCTCATTTGTGATTAGATTGCATTTATCAGCATTCAATCTGCTTAAAGTTTACAAGGTTCGTTATGACTCGCTTTTCCACTGCGTTAAAATCTGCACTTCTTGTCGGTGCAATGGCTTTCAACTTCCCGGCTGTTGCAGAATCGGTGACGGTTCAACACTCCTTAGGCTCGACCACCATTGAACAAACCCCGCAACGCGTCGTGGTTGTCGGTGGCCACGGCAGTCTAGATACACTAAACCGTTTGGGCATTGAGCCTGTCGGTGCTGTAACAACCATGTTGCCGGAATACCTTTCAGATTACAGTGAGAAAGCTACCCATATCGGCAGCATGAAAGAAGCCAACTTTGAGCAAATCTTCACCCTAAAGCCTGATGTGATCATTGCAGAAGGCCGTGCAGCTGACGCCTACCCGACGCTTTCACAAATTGCGCCGACTGTTATGCATGTAGTTGAAAATGGTAACTACTGGGAAGATACCAAGAACAATTGGCGCATGCTGGGCAAAATCTTCGATAAAGAAGCGGAAGCCGAGCAACTGATCGCAGAAACCGAAGCCCAGATGGCAGAAGTACGCGAGCAAGTTCAAGCACAAAACCTAAAAACACTGGCTGTCATGAACAACGGCAACAACGTATCTATGTTTGGTGAAGTAAGCCGCTTCTCAGTACTATTTGACGAGTTCGGTTTCGAGCCTGCGCGTACTTCTGATACGCAAAACCCTCACGGTAACCTGATTTCATTCGAGTTCATCGCCGATGCCGCTCCTGACGTGCTGTTCGTTCTAGATCGCGAGAGCGCAATTGGTCAAAGCTCTGGTAAAGCACAACAGCTATTTGATAACCCATTAGTTAAAAGCACTCCAGCCTATAAAAACAACCGCATTGTGTTCCTGAACCCAAGTGCCTGGTACCTGACTATCGCGGGTGTTAATGCCACCGAAATCATGATTGATGATGCACGAAAAGCGGTAACGTCTACTCAATAACAACCTATAGGCCCGGCATTTGCCGGGCATCATTACCATGCATAATAAAAAATTACTCTGGGCTGTTATTGCCCTTTTCCCACTCGCGGCCTTTTCGCTCTTTATTGGTGTCGCCAATATCAGTTTGGACAGCTTTCTAGCTGGCGATGAACATACCCTTTCCATTCTGTTCGGCAGTCGTTTACCTCGTTTACTCGCTATTTGTCTTGCAGGTGCCGGCCTTAGTGTCGCAGGTTTGATTATGCAGCAGGTCTGTCAAAACAGGTTCGCCGCTCCATCGACAACCGGTACCATTGATTGTGCAATGTTGGGCTACGTGCTGGGTATTGTCTTCTTCGCCGGAGCCAATCGCTGGGTTAGCCTTGGCGTTATTCTGACGTTTGCACTGGTTGGTACACTGCTGTTTGTGCAGTTCCTGCAGCGCTTGCAGTTCAAGAATGCCGTTTTGGTTCCACTTATCGGTATTATGTATGGCAACGTAATCTCGGCAATGACTACCTTTATTGCCTATCGCTATGATCTGGTTCAAACCATGTCGGCTTGGACTGTCGCCAATTTTGCTTCTGTGCTGCAAGGCAATTACGAATTCCTATATCTTGCCCTACCTGCCTGCATGATTGCGTACTATTTCGCTAGCCAATTCAGCGCTGCCAGTGTTGGTGAGAGCTTTGCCAAGAATATCGGCCTGGATTATCAGAAAATTGTCTTTATCGGCGTATTGATTGTTGCCATCCTCGCTTCAACGGTAGTGATGATAGTCGGTGTTATTCCGTTTCTTGGCCTTATTGTCCCTAACCTGGTCGCTATCTTTACGGGCGATAACATGCGCCGCAACCTACCTTGGACAGCCTACTGGGGCGTGGTACTGGTACTGGCCTGCGACATTCTTGGTCGCTTGATTATTTTCCCTTATGAAATGCCTATCTCGATGATCATCAGTATATTCGGTGGGGCTATCTTCATTGCTCTCGTTCTGAAGGATAAATCCAATGCGTGATGGTGTTAAAGTTTCCCTGCTTGCGGTATTTGGGTTACTCATTACTGCCTACTTCATTGGTCAGGGCCTCAACGCACAGAACTATCAGTTCTTCCTGTCTTTACGCCTGCCAAAGGTGATGGCGATTGTGCTTGCAGCCGTTGCAATTTCCACCTCATCTCTGGTATTCCAGACCATCACCAACAACCGTATTCTGACGCCTTCGATTCTGGGTTTCGATTCACTCTATGTGATGATTCAAGTGATTATCGTGGTGATGTTCGGCAGCATGAGTGTGTGGTTTGCCGATGCGAAGGTCAATTTCCTGCTGACAACACTAAGCATGAGCGGCTTCTCTATGCTGCTGTTTAGCCTTTACTTCCGCCGGTCCAATAGCAATGTCTTCACCTTGCTGCTGATTGGTATCATCTGCGGGAGCTTGTTTAGCAGCGTGACCAATTTCTTTACCATGATCTTGGACCCGAATGAGTTCGCCAACTTGCAAAACACCATGTTCGCCAGCTTCAATAACGTCAATGGACAATTGGTTTACTGGTCGATTATCCCTCTCGGTATTTGCCTTGTGTTGTTGTTCTCTCTTTCCAATAAGCTTGATGTGTTCTGGCTAGGGACGGACAACGCCAAAAGCCTTGGGGTTGATACCCATAAGGTGACGATGCAGGTCATGATGGTGATAACTGTTATGGTGGCTATCTCAACGGCTTTGGTTGGTCCGGTATTGTTCTTCGGTTTGATCGTGGTGAGCCTCACTCGCCAACTATTTCGCAGTTACCACCACCGCTTCTTGATGCTGGCGACCAGCACCATGTCGATTGTGTTGCTGGTTGGCGGCCAATGGCTCATCGAAACAGTGTTTGCGTTCGATACCACTATCAGTGTCATCATCAACTTTGTCGGCGGTAGCTACTTCCTCTTCCTTCTAATGCGTAACAAGTTTTGATTTATCATGATTAAATTAACTGGACTCTCAAAAAAATATAACGGCAACTTGGTGGTTAGCGAGGCGAGCGCCCTGTTTCCATTAGGAGAAGTGACTTCAATTATTGGCCCTAACGGCGCTGGTAAAAGTACCCTACTTTCAATGGCTAGCCGCCTGACTGAAAGTGATGCCGGTGAAGTATTGATTGCAGGCAAACCGCTCTCCCAATGGGATACCCAAGAGCTATCAACTCGCTTGGCGGTACTGCGCCAGTCTAATAACATCAATATGCGCTTCACCATCCGTGAGTTGGTGGCCTTTGGCCGTTTCCCACATAGCAAAGGCCGTCTGACTGACGAAGATAACCGTATTATCGATGATGCCCTTGAGCATCTGGATATCACCCACATCCAAGATAAATTCCTCGATCAACTCAGTGGCGGCCAGCGTCAGATGGCATTTATCGCTATGGTAGTTGCGCAAGATACTGACTACATTTTCCTTGATGAGCCACTCAATAACTTGGATATCAAGCACTCTGTCGAAATCATGCAGACTATCCGCAACCTCGCTCACAAGATGAACAAGGCCGTTGTTATCGTGATCCATGATATTAATTTTGCATCTTGCTATTCAGATAACATCGTTGCGATGCGAAAAGGTGAAGTAATCAAAAGCGGCAAAGTTGACGAGGTCATCCAACAGTCAATCATGGAAGATATCTACAATATCCCATTCAAAATCCAAGAGGTTGATGGTAGTCGTATCTGTATGTATTACGGCAGCTAATTCCGTCTTCTACTGACAAATAAAAAAGCGGCGAGTGACCAAAGTTGGACACTCGCCGCTTTTCTTTTACGGTTTCAAGTAAAGCGCGTTACCCCTGAACCGGAATAGGCTGTATGGCTGTTAGTTCAAAACTAATTGCCCCCATAGGGCAAGAAGAACGGCACTGGCCACACCCTGTGCAGCTTTCTTTGATTACCGCAGGGCGCTTTTCATTAAGATCAATAGCTTGTTTCGGGCACTCTTCCGCACACATGTCGCAGTAGCCGTGCAAAACACGGCGGCAGGCACCACTAAAAACAGGAATCATCCCAGTAGAAGCAACATTGTTCGATAATGCTTTGGTTGGGCAAGCTTTCTGGCATTCACCGCAATCAGTGCAGTAATTGCAATCTAGGTGCAGTTCGGGCTTACCATCAATCATAGAGATGACTTGCTGTGGACAGGCTTTCTCACACTCTCCACAGCCATCGCATAACTTGGCTAGCAGTGTTTCATCAACGGCTTGAGGTGGACGGGCGACTTTACGAGTAAAAGGCTCCAGCACCGCGGCGTGATGGGTTTTCTTCACCCCACCCAGCAGACCTCGGAATAGCCCCCGACGACTCACTTGCTTGTGCTCTAGCACCGCTTTGTAATACTTCTCGCTTTTTTCTTGCAATGACCTGCCCTGCCTTATCTGATATATACCCTGCCCCAAAGGGCTCGCTTAGCTAGTTATAATACAACGGCTTAACGATACAGTTTTACAATTCGGTAATCAGCTTTGACCAACTGGGCAAACTGGCGCAGCGTTCCTTCCGCAGCGAAGCTGATACCACGGTAAAAGTCTGTCTCTGCCTGCTCGCGCATGATATGCAACATACGCGGCGCCCAAGTCAGTACATGCTCACTAAGGAATTTTTCCAAAGCACATAAAATCGGCGATGGTTTGTTTTCATCGACCTCTTGTTGCAAGGCCATTTCGGTTAGATGAGCCAGAAATGTAAATATCAAACCGATATGATCTTCTGGCTCGCGCTCACCAGTATCAATCTCGATACCAAATTGAGAATAAAAAGCTTTGATTGCCAAAGTTGGCTGGCCAAAGATTGTCTGCTCTTCAGTCAAGTATACCGATGCCCAAGGGGCAGCTTTCAGGACATCTGGGCCAATGAAAAGAGCCTGGAAGTCCTCTGCTAAAGGTTTTAGCTCTGGCTTATTGCCAAGTAGTTCTAGGCCTTTCTCAACCGAGTCGTTATCGGCATCTAACGGCCACTGCCCAATAAGGTCATTTTGGTAAATAGCATCAATGAATTCGGCAGTTGGCGACTGATGAAGTGCTTGGTAAAGGAAGCGGCTAACTAGCGATAAGCCTGCGATGGTTTGGTATTGTTGTTCGGTCATATTTTTTCCAAAAAAGAAGGCTGAATAATCAGCCTTCCTTGCTTAATCAAATAGTAAAGTTACTTCGACGCTCACTTAGGTTGCTGTCACAAGCAATTACATGCCTGCGCTAGCACTGATGTAGACATCATAGAAGAAAGCGCGGCCCATGAACTCTGATACCAATACAAGTACAAAGCTGGCAATCGCGACATGTTTAGCCGTACTGTTACCCTTCACGGCACTAACTAGCCAGAATAATACACCAGCCAGCAGTAAACCAACACGAGCTAGCGCCAAGCGGAAAGAGTAATCCACCACTTCGAACGGGTTAGCGTGAACGTTCAACTGACCTAGCCATACCAAGTAAGCAGCGTAGCCCATCAAGGCGATAAGGCCAAAACCGGCTGCTGAGACAGCAAGCGTACGATCTGCCTTTGCACCAAGCTCACCCATACCGGATGACTGGGCACGAAGCATCACTGCGGCAGCAATAGGACCAAGTACCGCTGCAGTCATTAAGAACTGGAACGAAGTAAATGGTGTATTCCAAGTCGGGACTGTCGCCAAGGTGTACACATTAGCAATCGCTAGGATAAAGACCACACCCAGCACCATAGCTACCGGCAGCAATAGCTTGCGGATTGCGGGCATCAGGTTGAACAAGCGCATACCTGTGTATGCTGCACCAGCACCACCGAACAGGCTCAAACCAACAATTTCCAGGCTCAACGCACTACCGTGTGCCAAGCCGAACATGACATTGAACATGCGGAATGGCTGGCCTAGGTGAGTCACCGAAGCCACTGCACCGATACCTAGCAAAACAAAAACCGCGATAAAGCTACGGGTCATTGTCTTTGCGTTTGGCTTGAACAGCATTTCAACCAAGCCAAGCGCAATAAACATACCGACAGCAGCTTGAGCTAGTACAGTAAAGAAAACTAGAGATAACTGGCTCATGCGCCCACCTCCGTTGGGTTCTGGATACTACCCTTGGTATCGCCGCTCAACTTGCTGTTTGAGCAAGTGCTGACAATAAGGTTCGGGCTGGTCAAACGTGGATCCGGTAATGGTGCGATATCCGCACGAGCACCGTACTTCTGGCGTAGCTCATGAATAGGACCGAAGTCGATCGCACGTAACGGACAGGATTCAACACAAACCGGCTTCTGACCTGTACCGATACGCTCGTAACAGCCGTCACACTTTGTCATGTGTTTCTTCTCAGGATCGTACTGAGGCGCA
Source organism: Photobacterium rosenbergii (assembly GCF_003026455.1). GTDB lineage: Bacteria > Pseudomonadota > Gammaproteobacteria > Enterobacterales > Vibrionaceae > Photobacterium > Photobacterium rosenbergii. The sequence continues at coordinate 177,936 of NZ_PYMB01000001.1, read as the reverse complement.
CCGTAAGGACAAGCCATTTCACAGTAACGACAACCTACACACACATCGCCATCTACCACAACCAGACCGTCTTCTTCACGCTTGTGCATTGCGCCTGTCGGACACGCCTTGGTACATGCCGGGTTGCTACAGTGGTTACAACTAATAGACATGTAGTAAGCAAACACATCGTTGGTAAACGTACCATCTTCATGCTGCACCCAGTCACCGCCCGCGTATTCATATACACGACGCCAGTTAACACCTACTGGTAGGTCACTTCTGTCTTTACAAGATACTTGACACGTTTTGCAGCCAGTACACTTACTGGTATCAACGTGGAAACCATATTGAGTCATTTACGCTTCTCCTTAGGCCTTGGCTACTTCAACTAGAATGGTGTGCTGTGGGTTACCTTTCGATAACGGTGTTGCACGCTGTGACGTCAGCGAGTTGATACAACCGCCTTGGTCGACACCTTTCTTGTCAGGGCTATACCAGGCACCTTGGCCTAGGGCAGTCACACCCGGCATGATACGAGGAGTCACTTTGATTGCGACGCGGATTTCACCACGGTCGTTCCAAACTTTAACGAAATCACCGCTCTTCAAATTGCGTTTCGCAGCATCTACAGGGTTCATCCAAATACCGTCAAATACCGCTTCACGTAGCCACGGGATGTTGTGGTACGTCGAGTGGGTACGGCCTTTGGTGTGATAACCAAATAGCTGCAGAGGGAATTCCTTGGTCTTTGGATCCAAGTGGCTTTCCCAAGTCGTTACGTATTGCGGAAGTGGCGTAATGACATCGCCTTCTTTCAACTCCCACTCTTTGGCAATCGTTTCTAGCTTGGTCGAGTAGATCTCGATACGGCCTGAAGGCGTGCCAACTGGGTTTGCCTCTGGATCCTTGCGGAAATCTTCCAAGGCAATACGGCCTTCTTTCGGCGCAACCACGGTATATGGTCCTTCTTTACGCAACTGCTCAAGGGAAGGAATGTTCGGGTCTTGCTTCATTCGCTCGGCGTAAAGGTGCTCAAGCCACTCATCACGGCTGCGGCCTTCCGTGAACTGCTCGTACAAGCCAAAACGCTTAGATAGTTCCGCACACATTTGGTAGGCACTGCGCGTTTCGTAAAGCGGTTCGATTGCACGAACTAGCGGCCATAGGCCTGCCATCGAGCCAGATGAGTAACCATCAGAGCTAACTTCGTTGTTTTCGATAGTCGTTACATCAGGTAGTAGTAGGTCAGCATGGCGTGCAGATGCCGTCATATGGTTGTCGCATACCACGATAAACTCAGCCAATGACTCATCTTTAATGATTTCGGCATTACGGTTTAGATCCGCATGCTGGTTCATCAATACATTGCCAGAGTATGCAAGAATGAACTTGATTGGCGTACGCATACGCTCGTCACCTTGGATACCGTCAGTCTTGTCGGTCATTTCCTCGTGGCGCCAAATCGCATCACTCCACTTGAAGAACGGGACCTTGACTTTCACAGGGTTAGTACCCACAGGGATACGCGGCGCTGGGTAACCGTAGTTAGCTGGCATATCACCGGTATTGGTACCCGGAAGCCCAATGTTACCGGTTAGGATTGGCAGCATAACGATAGAACGAGAAGTCTGCTCGCCGTTCGCCTGACGTTGAATACCGGTCCCCTGAGTGATGAAACAAGGTTTAGCTGTACCGATTTCGCGAGCAAGTTGGATGATCTTCTTCTCAGGGATACCCGTGATACCTGCCGCCCATTTTGGTGTCTTTTCGATACCGTCAGGACCTTGACCCAAGATATGCGCTTTGTAGTGGCCGTTTGCCGGCGCACTTGCTGGCAGCGTTTTCTCGTCGTAACCCTGACAGTATTTGTCTAGGAACGCCTGATCCACCAGGTTCTCAGTGATCAGTACGTGTGCGATAGCTTCAACCAGAGCGGCATCAGTACCTGGACGAATCGCTAGCCACTCATCTTCTTTACCCAGCATGGTATCTGTGTAGCGTGGGTCGATGATGATGGTACGGACATTTTTCTTACGTTGTGCTGAAATATGCTCGTGGATTTCACCGCCACCACTCATCCGCGTTTCAGCAGGGTTGTAGCCAAACATGACCAACAGCTCTGCATTTTCAATCTCTGTGGTGTAAGAGCCGTAAGCTGCTGCCTTTTTGTCACCGTAGGTGAATGGCAGGGCGAACATGATCTGGCCCCAGCTGTAGTTTCCGTAATAGTCCAGGAAACCACCCATCATATTGAATAGTCGCTTGAAGCAATCCTTACCGTCAGTACGGTAGCCTTGGGTACCCGAGCCGTAAGTAATAAAGATAGAGTCGTTGCCATACTCTTTGATGGTGTACTTCAGTTTGTCAGCCATCAAGTCCAGCGCTTCATCCCAGCTGATACGCTCGAAACGCCCTTCGCCACGCTCACCGACACGTTTCATTGGGTACTTCAGGCGGTCTGGGTTGTAAACACGGTGCTTGATAGAACGGCCACGCAGACACGCACGGATTTGGTGTTTACCAAACTCGCTATCGTCACCACGGTTATCCGTTTCGATCTGAGTAATTACACCATCTTTAGTGTGTACACGAAGTGCACAACGGCTACCACAGTTAACCATACAGGCAGACCAGACTGTGTTAGTCTCTCCTGCAACCTCTTCTTTAGTTTTAGCAACCGCTTTTAGCGGAAGGCCAGAACCGACAGTAGCTGCAGCACCCCCAACAGCGGCACTCCACTTAATAAAGCTACGGCGCTTCATTGGCGAAAGAATTGCTTCGTTTATCCAGTTTTTCATATTGCGACCATTATGAATGAGGAGTAAAACCATCCATTTGTAATTTGTTTTATAAGAACAATACAAATCAAGACGGGTTGTTTTACTTATTTATTATGCGGCTGATACTAAAGTAGTAGTAATCACAAATTAATGATCCCCATCAATTTAAGACACTATGTGATAATAAATTAATGCAAGCACGTATTTTTTGAGCAACAGATATGAAATATGTACAGAAATATAATATTGGATATGAGATAAAATCGGTCATTAATGACATAAACCCTTATGATTACTGGGCGCTGGCATTGATAATCAAACGCAAATGAGAAATGAATTCAGTGAAAATATGCCATTAATAATATTTCATAATATGCCTTATTCTTTAATATTGTCTTCTTTTAAATAGATTTAGAAATTAAAAAAACAGCAACTTGGAATGTATAATAAATCTACTTAAAACATTAAAAACAAACATTCACAGCATGTATGCATCTATAAAAAAAGCCCTGTAAAAGTAATTTACAGGGCTTTTTGTTTTAAAGTTGTATTTTATATGCGTTATTTTGCTTTTGCTACTTGTTCTTCTAGCGCCATACTGTCTTCACGCTTTAGAACTTTATGTCCATCTTCAGTCACACCGTGTTTCCAGTAACTGCTGAAGTAACACATTTTACGATCGACAGCCTTATCCGATGTAATGTAACTACGGATCGTCCTCATCTCACTAAACTCGCAAGCACACCATACCGCCAGGTTCTCCGTGTTCAGTTCTAACGCTTTAACGCAGTTGGAGAGTGAACTTTCAGAGCTGATATTAACAACTAGCTCAACGCTTTCAGACAGGGCAAGAGGCTGTAAATCTGCTTTAGTCGGTACATCAAGGACGACGTGACCTTTGGCATTATCAGGCAGTAACGCCAATTTACCCTGCAACGCGGTCTGCGCCGTCATATCGGCTACCAACAAGAAGTGCTCTGCATCAACTGGCATCGCTTGAATGGGGCGAGGACCAACCAAGGAAATCACATCCCCCACTTGTGCTTTAACGGCCCAACGAGAAGCATAGCCGCCAATATCTGGGGTGATAACGCCATCGAGCTCTGCGAGTTCATGCTTAGCAACATCGATGGTGATTGTACTGGCATCAGGTTGATAGCCTGACACGGTGAAGGTACGCATCATTGGCTTTTGCCCCTCGGGCAAGGTACTGATGTCGGTACTGCCATCGGCAGTAAAAAGGAACTTCACATACTGCCCTGCACTTTCTTGGGAAAAATGCTGGCTTCCTTCACCACCCAGCGTCAAACGGATCATATTGGGGGTGATCAGCTCGTTTCCCACCACCGTCAGCTGCTTTGGGCTCATTTTTGGACGCATAGCCTGGGCCATGTAATACTCCACAATAAAAGTGATAATAAGATTGATTATCACTGATAAAATCAACTTACTTCAACTTAAAATTCGCTACCATGGCATTTAATTGGCTATTGGTAACAGCAAGTTGCTCGGTACTGGCCACAGAATCATCAGCATTGCGATTGAGTTCGTTTGCTGAGATGGCTATCTGGATAGTTATGAGTTGGCTTGATGGTCGTTTCTATGTAAGCAAAGAAGCCCTAAAAAAATTGACCTACCAATACCACAAACACCCCAGCATCCGGCTAACCAATTAGTTTGTGACCTAGCTCTCATGACTAAATTATCCATCAGATTTATAATCTAAATCGTATATCTATCATAGATGGATGACATACCAACCTATTTTGGTTCACCAACAATACCTGTGTATGCTTAACCACTTAAGAATTTGTCTCTGATTAAAATTAAAGTGCGGAAGAAATAACAAACGAAGGCCTTAGGAATGAACATAGCCACATTGCATACAATGAAAATTGCTTTTCTCTACACGCTTGAAGCAAACAAAGTCTTATTTCACCCTTATATTGATCAATACCTTGCCGATAAAAGTGTGACGATTAGCCACCATGTCAATGAGCAACTTCTCAAACAGGCCATGGCTGATGGCCTGACATCGAATGTCGTCAATCTTGTCCAGCGGGAAGTTCAGGAAATAGCCTTAACAGGTGCAGACATCATCATCTGCACCTGCTCAACTATAGGTGATGCAGCAGAGCAAACGATGGATATTACAGCCCGAGTCATTCGTGTCGATAGACCTATGGCGGAGAACGCTGTACTAAATAGCAGCATTCATGTTCTTGCGGCACTAGAAAGCACAATAGAGCCGACCCTAAAGTTGCTTGAGCAATGTGCTAAACAACTAAAACAGTCTCCTGCTATTACTTGTGATGTAATTCCTGGCGCCTGGAAATACTATGCTGATGGAGATACAGTTTCCTATGCTAAAGCTATTGCAAAACACATTGAGCAAAATGACTTTCTCGGCGATAGTATCATCCTTGCTCAAGCCTCAATGGCTCCGGCCATTCAATATATAGAACAGGGATCAGTCCCAATTTTATCCAGCCCAGCATTATGCTGTCAGTATCTATCTAAAATAGTTCCATCACACGATTAAACCAAAAATTCAAAATAGACCTTCTTTCATAAAAATGGTAATCACTTCTGGATACAGTTATCGTTTTTCAAAAGCACATCAAAAAAAAGTTGGATGTGCTTTTATAGAGTTATCTGGCAGATGAGTTACGATTGAAATTTAATATTTACATTTATAGAGAAACCGCCTTTAATGGCTTTAACAAGCCTTGATCATGCGCCATACCAGGAACAAAGGATAACTTATCAGCGGACATTTTTGTTTTGTCAGCTAACTGTATATGGTTCACAGTCCAAACAACACAACCATTTTCCAAGTTAAATAAACTACGAACCTGTGAATAGAGACAGCCATCATCATAAGCTTCGGAAACTGCGGTAGCCCTTCCCTGCCAAGCGACAATAACTTTTTCTTGTGAAGTCGGCAATTCTAAATAAAGCATTTCAGGTTCAATATCTTTTACAACTTTCATGCATAACCTAGTCTGATTATTATCCAGCCTTTCAACCCACAATCGATGTGGAATAGATTTGTCTTCCCACGCCAACATATTCATATAAGTATTCATTCAAAATTCCACGTCATTATTTAAATATTTATTACTGATTTTTATTACTACTTTTTTAACACTCTGAGGCTCAGATGGTGCGACTAAAGGACGATGAGGTTGATTAGTGTTAAAAATAATAAAGTCGTCTTTATATAAAGTAGTGAACTGCTCGTCGATGATATCTTTACCAAAAGCGATGTCTTTCTCTGTAATGAAGTCTTCAGAGATTGAATTAAAAGGACTTAGGCTATACCCATACATTTCCTCTCCTTCCAATACAATTTGTACATCAACATACCTTCGATGAATTTCTGACTTTGTCTCTGAAAGGTGCTTTGTCTTGTCGTCTACAATGAAATAGAAAACATCATCACCAATCACAGGATAAGTACCATTCTTGCTATTTGTTTGAATTTTTCGCTTCACTATCTGGATGATTTCAATCAACGAGCATGGTATATGACGATAGCTTTCCAGAGAGCTTAAGTTACCTCTGTACACTGATACCTCGGGTGGCAAATTAAATATGTAGGTTCATAGTATACCACCCACAACAAGTGGTCGACCAATCCAGTTAAATTAGTAGACCACGATCAAATATTTTGTCTATTTTAGCTAATAAACGCTTTGATAATGTTAAATGACCTTAAACGAAGCCAATCCTGATAGTGCATCACCTTCAGCACCATTTAACGAAAAGTTTCTACCCAAACACTTGGTCAACCAATATTTGAGTTGTTTTGCTATGCGCTCACAGAATCAGTTGTTCAAAACTGGTATTGCAGAAGGAAATATTTGAAGTAACATCAAAGGTATATGGGAAGTGAATAAACAATATAAGGAGGTTTTGTGATTACTATAAAGCCAGCAAGATTGGAAGACAGAGACGCTATCAGCCAGTTGCACGCGACAAGCTGGCAAACTGTTTATGCCGGTTTGCTCACAGAAAAGTACCTTTCTGAAGATGTCTTTACTGAGCGTGGTGCGATTTGGCACCAACGTTTTAGTAAGCCAAGTTCTAATCAACGAATATTGGTCGCAACAGAGGACCATAAGCTGCTTGGTTTTATCTGTATCTATGTCGATCAAAGCCATGAATATGGCACGTTAATCGAAAACCTCCACGTTGATGTCAGCACAATAGGAAAAGGGATCGGCAAAGCATTACTAAAACATGCAGCTCAAGTTATCCAAACAGAAGCCTCACACGCCGGTGCTTATCTAGAGGTGCTCAGCCAAAACCAAAGTGCCCAGAAGTTTTATGATTACCTAGGTGGTAAACCTATTATTACCCAGCAATGGCAAGCGCCAGAAGGTAGTCTGGTAGATGAATTGGTATACGCCTGGACTTCTGTAACACCAATATTAGAAAGCTAACGCTCTACTTTTCAACTCTGACAAACAACAAGTCACAAGGCATTTTTCGCAGCAAAGGTTCACTGCTAGACATAGTCAACTGGTGAAACCAACTTGATTCATGGTGCCCAAAGACAAGAAGATCAACATCGTACTCTTCAATGGCTTTAATGATTTGATCTTCTACATATCCAGCATAGAAAATATGCTTGAATATAGGGTAATCAGCCTCCTTTAACAGCTCAGCCATTTCCCGGACTGACTCGTTATGCACCGAATCATCAAACGCAGTAGGGTTAAATTCCCTCACCCCTTCGTATAACTCAGTAAAATCTGGATCAATATGAATCACACTCAGCAGTGCATCATGAGATCTCGCCTGTTGAGCGGCTTTCATTACTAAATATTCAGCGTTCGCATCAAAGTTCACAGCTAACAAGACATGTTTGTATTTCATCTCTTATTCCTCGAGAGGCAGGATTTATGAACACTATCAGTTTAGCTTACCGTGCGCATCTAAGAATTGTGACAGCCATGACCCGCTATACTGTTAGCCAGATGTCTGAAGTTTCACTAGTTTCATTCCTTCAGGCTACACGCGAACGTTTGGTTGAGTCTCTTTTCAAGGTTGTCGTATGTATCAAGAATCCTTTATCGATTCTCTCTCAATCTTTATCATCCTTGGATTAATTTTCGGGGCCATTGCCCTTATGTTTGAGTTTGGCTATCGCTTGGCACTTCGCTTTCCATCAAACGAATACAGTCAATCTATCAGCCCGATGGCAACCGGTCTTGCCAGTTTGCTTGCTTTCATCCTTGCCATAACATTCAGTATGGCGGCAGCAAAATCCGCAGACAGAAAAGAACTGGTTCTAACTGAAGCCAATGCGGTGGGTACAACCATACTGCGTACCGGGTTACTAGCAGAGCCCTACCGTTCTCGTAGTCGAGAACTACTACGTGAATATGTCACCCTTAGAGTGATAGAAAAGAAAAATGAACAAGAACAAAAGGTGAATACTGTCATCAAGGAAAGTGAAATCTTACAACTACAACTCTGGAATCAAGCAGTAGATTCTCACGGTAGTACATCACCAGAATTACTCTTGCTGTACATCAACTCTCTTAATGAAGTTATCGATGTACATACAGAGCGGGTCAACAAGGGGATTAGAGGACGTATCCCTGTCAGTATCTGGTTCACTCTAGGCCTGCTGACTTTTCTTACCATTGCACTAAACGGTGTCCAAGTTGGAGCACAGAACAAAGGCAGAGCGTTAGTTGCAGCCCTGCCCTTTGCTCTCGCTTTTTCTTTGGTGTTAACCCTGATTGTCGAACTCGACAGACCTGCGAGAAGTATTATCGAGATTAGCCAACAGCCCCTTATCGATTTACGTGATAGCCTAGATAAAGTGCTCTATCCCGACGGTGCCGGTAAGTTGAAACTGACCGAATAGAATTATACCGGCACTTTTGATTGATAAAGCGCTAGTTGTGCTTCAGGCTCCCGTTGCTGGCAAGTGGCACAATGTTTCTTTCCATCTAACTTGTACTTCATACAGCAAGTTTCCCGGCGAATATAGTTAATACTCATGTTATCTTGGGTTGCGGCCTTAACACTGTTCAGTTCAGCATATTTAGGTAATAAAGTCGCGAGCCAAACATCAGCTTTGGGAGTTAAACGCTCAATGAGTGCTTTATCACAGCCATGCTGGGTGAGTTTCTGGAACACCAAACCTAACGCATAACCAATCGCTCCCCAGTATTGAGGTGTGTTCACTTTCTGCTGCTTAAACTTATCCGCAAGATAATGGCCTACTTCAATAACAAAGTCTGATAGCATTCGATCCAAAGCTTGTTCCGATTCAACAACGTTTGCTTGAGATGTACAGGCAAGTGGATCGTCGGCTAAACAATAAAACGTAACATCCTTAGCAATACCTACACGCTTTAGTTTTCCATTCTCAGCCACATCAAGGCTAATTTGCTCAAGGGTTGGCATAAGTACACGGTTAAACTTCAGTCTCAGTGCGGCCAACCCTGAAAACAAATGAGCAGTGAAACTCTTCAACCACAATGAAGCACCGACTGCTAGGCGCGTATCGACATCCTGACTAAAAGCCATGACTGTCGACTCTAGGTGTTGTTCAGCCCATCCAGGTAAACACGTACCCACTTGGCCATATTGTAAACGAAAGAAAGGCTCTCGCTGATAAAGCCATTCGAGTTGAGATTCTAATGTGGGTTGTGCTGGCTCACCGAGCCAAATTGGCGCTAAGTCCGTGGATAAAGTCATCTTGTTGTCTACTTCGAGAGATACTTATTTAAGCTTTTTATGCTTGAATTTCAAAGCTCATCATTTTCTATTTCGTTGATTCTAACCTAACGAATGACGGGTTCAAGATCTGTAAACAACAAGATAAAAACATACCAAACTGAGCAAATACTCCACACACGCATAAGAGTTATGATGCATAAAGTTGATGAAGATCACGAAATCATGGGTTTTAACCGTATTGCAATACCATATAGCTTTAATTAGACAACACTTTTGTATATATTTCCTTGCAAAAGCAGCGTGGAGTTGGGACGGATGTCACACCCATAGCCAATAAAATCAATAATTAGCAACGTTGGTCAAACGTGCATGGATTGCATAGGAACTTTTACTTATGAGTAAGGATGCCAAACTGGTTAGGCAAAAACTGAAATCAGAAACACAATCAGCACTGAGTAAAGCAAGGATTGCGTTTCTAAGAGACTACCAAAAAGCCACGTAAGTGGCTTTTTTAGTAATCAGCAGGAACAACCATTCCCCCTAACACCACCTGTTTTACATTCAGTGAAGCATGAGGTGTCGCACTCGGTGTCATCATGGCATCATATTCATCGATACTATGCCGAGGAGAGATGTCCCGAGCTGAAATAGGCTCGACGGGATATGAAGCTTTTCTTTCCGTTTCTGCTTTAGCGGTAGGAGCCGATGTCTTAGAAAAATCCGGATTGACTTGATAGGTTGGCACATTTACGTAATCAGATGTGTCATCATCAAAGATTGACAGTTTATCCAGCGCTAAAGCCGCTAGTGCAAACCCAATAATAATAAAGTTGAAATGCATGGCACCCTCCTTTTCGCAATGCACTGTTTCTATTGATAGTCCACAATACAAATATGATCAAGATCACAGTGTGCACTTAATTCATTATTCATAACTCATAAAAAAGCCCCTCAGATGTGAAGGGCTCTCTAAATGCTGATTTTGGAAAGGCACTGTAAAAGCGTGCAATTCCTTTACTGCACTATCCCAGCACTTTTTCTATTTCACTTAAGCTCGATGGGTCATCAATGGTAGATGGCACCACATACTGCTCTCCATCAGCAATTTGCCTAATTACTCTACGTAGTATTTTGCCAGAGCGTGTTTTCGGTAACCTGTCGACGACCAGCGCCCGGTTAAAGCAGGCAACCGCGCCGATTTCGCTTCTCACTTTCATCAAGAGCTCTTTCTCAATAGCACCATCTGCCGAGAAGTAGCCGTCTTTCAAAACCACCAGCCCCAACGGAAGTTGTCCTTTCAAATCATCGTGGATACCAATGACCGCACACTCAGCGACAGCTTCGTGTCCGCCGACCACCTCTTCCATCTCACCGGTTGAAAGGCGGTGCCCGGCCACATTGATAACATCGTCTATCCGTCCCATGACAAATAAATACCCGTCCTCATCAATATATCCGCCGTCGCCAGAGACATAGTAACCGGGAAACTGGCTAAGATAGCCAGATTGGAACCTGTCATGGTTGCGCCACACTGTTGGCAAGCAACCAGGTGGTAGTGGGCGTTTAATGGCAATATAGCCCTGTTGGTTAGCCGATTTCTCTTCACCGGTTTCATCCAGTACCACAACGCCATATCCAGGGATCGGCATAGTGGCAGAGCCTGGCTTTATATCGAAGCTCTCAAGCCCCACAGGGTTTCCTGCAATCGCCCACCCTGTTTCGGTCTGCCACCAGTGGTCTATCACTGGCCGTCCAGTCTTTTCTTGCACCCACTCCAGCGTTGGCGGGTCTAGCCTTTCACCAGCCATGTATATCGCTTTAAGCTCATTCATTGGATACTCGGCAAGTAATCCCCCTTCGGGATCTTCTTTCTTTATTGCGCGGAATGCTGTCGGTGCCGAAAACAACACTTTAACGCCATATTCATTACAAACCCGCCAAAAAGCCGCAGGATCGGGGGTTTTCACCGGTTTGCCCTCAAACATGACCGTTGTACAGCCATGGATAAGGGGGCCGTAGACAATATAGGAGTGACCAACTACCCAGCCTACATCCGAAGCAGCCCAGAAGACTTCTCCAGGTTTGACGTTATAGAGAGTTTCCATGCTGTATTTCATCGCAACGGCATGGCCTCCGTTATCCCTAACCACACCCTTTGGCTTACCCGTTGTGCCAGAGGTATAAAGAATATAAAGGGGATCAGTGGCTTTCACTGATACACAAGGAGCCATCTCTGCTTTTTGTTTCAAAGCCTGCCAATCACGATCCCTTTCCTCGGTTAGTTCAGCCCGACAAGCATTACGCTGGAAAACGACCACATGTTCAGGTTTCCAGCGGCTATCCATAATGGCTTGATCAACCATTGGCTTGTAGGGAATGACCTTGTTTACTTCAATGCCACAACTTGCCGTTAGTATTAACTTGGGCTCGGCATCTTCGATTCGAACTGCCAGTTCATTTGGCGCAAAGCCACCAAAGACCACTGAGTGAATTGCGCCAATACGGGCACATGCCAGCATCGCCATGGCCGCTTCAGGGATCATCGGCATGTAGATCACCACACGGTCACCTTTTGTAACCCCCAACTCAGTCAGCATGCCAGCCGTCTTTGCTACCTGATCCCTTAACACCTGATAGCTGTACTGCACTTTGGAACCTGTTACCGGTGAGTCGTATATCAGGGCCGTCTGATTCCCTCTTCCGGCTTCAACATGCTGGTCTAACGCCAAATAACATGTATTTAATTCACCATCGGCAAACCAGCGCTCTATGCCATTCTCGTCCTTGCTTAATATATTTTTTGGAAACTGATACCAAGGCAATTTCTGTGCTTGTTGTTGCCAAAAATCTTGCGGTGCACTTTGTGCCAGTTGATATTCTTTCTGATATGCAGACATAGTGCTTCCTCCAGTATGTCCTGACATTGCTTCATCAAAGGGGTGTCATTCAAAAACATTATTCAAAAACATTGGATGGAACACGGACGAAGCCTTCCATCATGATACGCGCGCTACGGCTCATCATGACTTTCTCAACAACCCAGCCATGCTCAGCTTTTGTGGCCTGCGCCCCTACTTTCAATGTTCCTGAAGGGTGACCAAACGTGACTGATTCTTTACTCCCACCACCTGCAGCGAGGTTAACCAATGTACCCGGTACACTTGCCGCTGAAGCAATAGCCACTGCAGCGGTTCCCATCATGGCATGGTGTAACTTGCCCATAGATAAAGCCCGAACCAGCACATCTGCATTGTTCTCTGTCACCGTTTTGCCACTCGATGTTAGGTACGCTTTGGGTTTTGAAACGAAAGCAACTTTCGGTGTGTGTTGGCGTGTTTCGGCCTCTTCCAAATGGGATATCAACCCCATCTTCAATGCCCCATAAGCACGTATACGCTCAAACCTGGCCAATGCCCCCTCATCACTATTGATATCGCCCTGCAATTCAGTGCCGATATAACCGAGCGCTTCGGCGTCGATAAAAATGGTCGGGATCCCGGCATTAATCATAGTGGCATTGAAGGTACCGACTTCTGGCACTTCCAGATCATCGACAAGGTTGCCGGTCGGAAACATCGACCCATCACCATCAGCAGGATCCAAGAAGTCGACCTGAATTTCAGCGGCAGGAAACGTGACGCCGTCGAGTTCAAACTCACCGGTTTCCTGGACAAAACCATTAACGATAGGAACATGTATTTCGATTGTTTTCTCGATGTTGACCTGCCAGACACGTACTTTCACGATGCCATTTTCTGGAATTCGATCAGTTGGGATCAAACCCGCATGAATCGCAAAAGGCCCTACTGCCGCCGACAAATTTCCGCAGTTCCCGCTCCAATCAACAAAAGGCTTGTCGATTGATACCTGGCCAAACAAATAATCCACATCGTGATCAGCTTTGCCGCTTTTGGACACAATCACCGTTTTACTGGTACTTGAAGTAGCCCCACCCATACCGTCAATTTGCTTCGCATATGGATCAGGGCTACCAATGACCCGCATAAGTAATTTATCTCGGGCTTCACCTGCAACTTGTGCTTCCAACGGCAAATCGCTCAGGCTGAAAAACACCCCTTTGCTCGTTCCGCCACGCATGTAAGTGGCAGGTATCCTGATTTGCGATTGCGTACCCTGCTTAGGCAGAGAAGTTAAGTTTGTCATGTTCGCCCTCCCCCTATTGCGCCAAGAAATCTTGAGCAAATCGCTGCAGCACGCCACCCGCTTTATACACCGCGACTTCATCAGCAGTATCAAGACGGCACGTCACCGGCACATCCACTTTATCACCATTAGCGCGTGTTACCACCAAAGCCAAGTCGGTGCCTGCCTGAATATCGCCCACGACGTCATAGACTTCCGTGCCATCCAACGCCAACGTATTTCGGTCAATGCCTTGCTTGAACTGCAATGGTAATACGCCCATCCCAACAAGGTTGGTACGGTGGATACGCTCAAAACCTTCAGCAACTATTGCTTCGACCCCTGCTAAACGAACCCCTTTAGCAGCCCAATCCCGAGAGGAGCCCTGGCCATAATCGGCACCCGCAACAACGATAAGGGGTTGCTTACGCTCCATATAAGACTCAATGGCTTCCCACATGCGCACTACCTTCCCTTCAGGTTCGAGACGTGCTAGTGAGCCTTGGACAACCTCTCCATTTTCCCGAACCATTTCATTAAACAGTTTTGGATTGGCAAACGTCGCCCGCTGCGCCGTAAGGTGATCACCACGGTGAGTAGCGTACGAGTTGAAATCTTCTTCCGGCACGCCCATTTTCGCTAGGTACTCACCCGCCGCACTAGAAGCAAGAATGGCATTGGAGGGAGAAAGATGGTCAGTTGTGATGTTGTCACCCAAGACCGCCAGTGGGCGCATTCCAGATAATGTCCTCTCTCCGGCTAACGCTCCCTCCCAATAAGGTGGTCTACGAATATAGGTACTCATCGGACGCCAATCATATAGCGGGTTGCTATTACGTTGTCCTTCATCCAGTTTGAACATCTGGATGTATACCTGATTGAACTGCTCAGGCTTAACATGCTTACCGACAACCGCATCAATTTCTTCATCGGAAGGCCATAGGTCGTTTAGGAATACTGGATTACCTTGTTTGTCGGTTCCCAAGGCATCGCGCTCGATATCAAACCTAATCGAACCTGCAAGAGCGTACGCCACCACCAGCGGCGGCGAAGCCAAAAACGCCTGTTTGGCATAAGGGTGGATACGGCCATCAAAGTTACGATTCCCGGACAACACTGCAGTCGCGTATAGGTCCCGGTCGATGATCTCCTGCTGGATTTCAGGATCCAGTGCCCCACTCATTCCGTTACAGGTCGTACAAGCGTAGGCAACAATGCCAAAACCTAGTTTTTCCATTTCAGGCAAAAGACCGGCTTCTTCCAAATACAATTTGGCGACCTTCGAGCCCGGTGCAAACGAGGATTTCACCCAAGGCTTTCGTACCAAGCCCAATTCATTGGCTTTCTTGGCGAGCAAGCCTGCTGCCACCACATTGCGAGGGTTACTGGTATTGGTACATGAGGTAATGGCTGCAATAATGACAGCACCATCCGGCAACTCGCCATCTTTCTCCTGCCACTCACCGGAAATCCCTCGCGAGGCCAACTCTGACGTTGGTAGACGGCGGTGAGGATTAGATGGCCCTGCCATATTGCGCGAAACGCTAGACAGGTCGAATTCCAGTACACGTTCGTATTGGGCTGAGACTAAATCATCGGCCCATAAACCGGTTTGCTTGGCATAGCTCTCTACTAACTCAACCTGCTGTTCATCACGCCCAGTGAGTTTGAGGTAATTGATGGTTTGCTCATCGATGTAGAACATACCCGCTGTCGCGCCATACTCCGGGGTCATATTTGAAATGGTTGCACGATCACCAATGGTAAGATCCCGAGCACCTTCACCAAAGAACTCCAAATAAGAAGAGACGACACGCTCATTTCGTAAGAACTCAGTAATAGCCAGTACGATATCGGTCGCGGTAATGCCCGGCTGGCGTTTCCCGGTCAGGTTAACCCCAACTATATCTGGCAGGCGCATCATTGATGGGCGGCCCAGCATAACCGTTTCTGCTTCCAGTCCCCCCACGCCAATAGCAATTACACCCAAAGCATCAACGTGTGGTGTATGACTATCGGTACCAACACAGGTATCAGGGTATGCGACACCATTTTTGGATTGAACAACCGGTGACATTTTCTCCAAGTTGATCTGGTGCATAATGCCGTTACCCGCAGGGATCACGTTGACGTTTTCGAACGCGGTTTTACACCACTCGATAAAGTGGAAACGATCTTCATTTCGGCGTTCTTCAATCGCGCGGTTTTTATCGAAGGCTTCTGGATCAAATCCGGCATGCTCAACGGCGAGCGAGTGATCAACAATGAGTTGTGTTTCCACCACCGGATTCACTTTCGCAGGGTCGCCCCCCTGAACAGCGATAGCATCACGTAAACCTGCGAGGTCAACCAACGCTGTCTGCCCCAGAATATCATGACAAACTACACGGGCCGGATACCAAGGGAAATCCAAATCGCGCTTGCGCTCTATGATCTGCTTGAGGCAATCGGTCAGTGAGTCAGGATCGCAACACCTGACCAACTGTTCGGCCAATACCCGTGAGGTATATGGCAGGGTTTTGTAAGCACCGGGTGATATTTCGTTGACGGCCTCGCGGGTGTCGAAGAAATCAAGGCCGCTACCTGGCAGGGGCTTACGGTATTGAGTATTCATATTCATAATAAACATCCGTGATTTGAGGTATTAACTGCGCTTTTCAATTGGCAGCCAGTCCTGATGCTCAGGTCCTTCATAATCAGCACTCGGACGTATGATCCGGTTGTTGGCACGTTGCTCGAACACATGGGCAGCCCAACCTGTAACACGGCTCATCACAAATATCGGAGTGAACAATTTGGTTGGGATCCCCATAAAGTGATAGGCCGAGGCATGGAAAAAGTCAGCATTACAGAAAAGCCCTTTTTCCCTTTTCATAATCTGCTCTACACGCTCAGATACCGCATACAAATGTGTATCGCCAACATCGGCAGACAGTTTTTCCGACCATGCTTTAATTAAAGCATTGCGCGGATCAGATTCACGGTAAATCGCATGACCAAAGCCCATGATTTTGTCTTTGTTTGCCAGCATCTGCATAATGCCCGCTTCGGCTTCATCAGGTGTTTGCCAATTCTCGATCATTGCCATTGCCGCTTCATTGGCCCCACCGTGCAGCGGTCCACGCAGGCTACCGATAGCTGCAGTGATACAAGAATGAAGGTCAGATAAAGTGGACGCACAAACACGGGCAGTAAATGTCGAGGCATTGAACTCATGCTCTGCATAAAGAACCAGTGAACAGTGCATGACCTGCTTATGAAGCTCTGAGGGTGACTTGCCTGTCAGCATTTCAAGGAAATATCCACCAATGCTGTCTTCATTGCTATTGGCGGTATCAATACGTACACCGTCATGGCTGTAGCGATACCAATAACAAATAATGGCTGGCAACATGGCGAGAAGCTTATCGGTCTTCTCATCCTGCTCCGAGAAATCAAGCTCTTGGTCAAGGTTACCCAACATAGAGCAACCCGTTCGCATTACATCCATCGGATGGGCATCGGCAGGAATGGTTTCTAATACCAACCTTAGTGCTTCCGGTAACCCGCGAAATGTCATTAATGCTTGTTTGTAACGTTGTAATTCTTGTTTATTTGGAAGTTTGCCTTTCAATAATAAATAGGCCACCTCTTCAAACTCGGCATTATTGGCCAAATCAGTAATATCGTAGCCACGATAAGTTAATCCGGTACCGGATTTGCCCACGGTACAAAGCGCCGTTACACCGGCACTTTGCCCTCTGAGGCCCGCACCACCAATGGCATTGGATTTCTTTTCGCTTCCGTCCTTCTTTACATCAGCTACGGCTATCGCAGTCATAGCAGACTCCTTCTTCAGTTGTATTCACGATATTGAATGGATTGGGCTTCCCTCTTTATTGGCGGGATAAATAGTTACACTGATCCCCAGAGGTTATTTCCACCCTGTATTTCATATTATTCGAATTATATTTTTAGCCTTTAGCCTGCTATCTTATCAAGGCTGCTTGAATAGCTTATCCAAGGTTTGCTCGTAGTCGTGATAACCCAGGTAATGGTATAGTTCTTCACGAGTTTGCATTTGATCGACAACATTGCGCTGATGGCCGTCTTTCAACAAATGTTGGTATACATTCAGCGCGGCTTGGTTCATCGCCCTAAATGCAGACAGCGGATAAAGCACCATATCCACCCCACATTCAGCAAGCTCGTCAGTACTGAATAATGGCGTTTGGCCAAACTCAGTGATATTAGCCAGAATCGGCACTTTGACGGCATCTGAGAATTGCTGGTATTGTTCTAGCGTGTTCATTGCTTCTGGGAAAATCATATCTGCCCCAGCCTCGACACAAGCTTGGGCCCGCTCAATCGCTGAATCCATACCCTCAACAGCCAATGCATCGGTTCGAGCCATGATCACGAAATCAGGATCAACACGGGCATCAACCGCCGCCTTGATCCTATCTACCATTTCCTGTTGGCTGACGATGGCTTTATTCGGGCGGTGACCGCAACGTTTTTGAGCCACTTGATCTTCCATATGAACCGCAGCAGCTCCGCTTCGCTCCACTTCTTTGATGGTACGGGCAATATTAAAGGCACCACCAAATCCGGTATCAATATCGACCATCAGTGGCAACTTTGTAGCTGCAGTAATGCGACGGACATCTTCCAAGACATCATTCAACGTCGTAATACCTAAATCCGGTAAGCCATATGAAGCATTGGCAATCCCTCCCCCCGAAAGATATACCGCCTGATGACCGACCTGCTCTGCCATCATGGCACAATACGGATTGACCGTACCGACTATCTGTAACGGGTTGTTATTGGCTACCGCTTGGCGGAAGCGTTTCCCTGGACTCATGAGACCTTCTCCTTATCCTGCTTCAACTGCTGTTCAATTAACTGGCGGCTTCTCATAATGTGACGCCGCATCAACATCTCTGCCAACTCCCCGTCGCGTTCTTTCAACGCACTGAGAAGATGAAAGTGTTCCTTTAGGGCCTGCTCGGGGCGGGAATGTGAACGCTGAGACTGATAACGGTACATTCTCAGCAAGTGATATAGCTCATCACAGAGCAGGCTGATTAACTTGGTGTTGCGGCTAGCTTTTATCACCCGGTAATGAAAGTCGAAATCACCCTGTTGGTGGAAATACGACGCCCCTTCTACCTGCTCGATATGTTGATGGTGGGTATCTAGCAAGTGTTCTAAAGCGGCAAGCTCCTCGTCGGTGATATGCTCACAAGCAAGCCTCGCAGCCATACCTTCTAGGGCTTCGCGAACCGCATAAATCTCAATTAATTTTTCCTGACTTAAGGCAACAACCCGCGCCCCGACATGGGGAATACGCTCAACCAACCCCATGGACTCAAGGCGCATCATTGCCTCACGCAACGGCCCTCGACTCACTCCATAATGCTTGGCAAGTTCTGGCTCGGAGATCTTACTGCCAGCAGGATAAGTGCCACTGACAATCTGATCGATCAGTTGCTCGGTTAAGCTCTCAGACTTAGTGCCCTCTTTCTCAACTGGGCTGTCGACACTTTTCAGTTTTAAATCTTGCTTGCTCATCATTATTGTCAACAATTTCTTAACTTGTGAACAAATTTAGCGCTAAATTGCCACCCTTACAAGCCAATTGTTAACAATATGTATTAGACCTTAGTATAGATTGTCGACAATCTCTCATTTCAACTTATCCAAACCGGCATATTCAATGAGTTCAATGACGTTATTGTCGTCATCACGGAGAGAGCAAAAGAAAACGGCAGTGACTTTTCAGCCACTGCCGTCTGTAATATTGATCTTTTGGATTATGCTGTTGGTTTAGCGTCACCGGCCAAATGCTCGGTGGTAATCTCCACCTTTGGTTTACGCTGCGCAAGAATCACACCAGAGAGAACCATACCGCCACCAATATAATGGTAAACCGCTAACTGCTCGCCCAATGTCACGCTGGCAATAAGTGCAGTTAATACCGGCATCAGGTTCATGAACATTGCGGTGCGGTCAGCACCCAAGATTTCGATCCCTTTTAGCCAACACCAAGGTGCCAATACCGAAGCCGGCAAAGCTGCGTACATGATTAATGGCAATGATTCACCTGTGATTGCCATACGCTCGCTGCTCAACAACATTGGGGTAAGCATGGTTACCGCAAAGAGCCCCTGTACATAGACAGACTGCCAATTGTTCAGCGGCATTTTCCAACGCTTGAGCAATACACAGTAAAGCGCATACACAAAGGCGGCAATTAACAGCAGTGCATCACCCTGTTTGATACCTTGTGAAGTCAATGTACTGATATCACCGTGACCTAGCATGAACACCAAACCAGCCAACGAGAGTACAGCCCCCACCATAGCCAAAGGTAGCAGGCGCTGACCCAACAATGGGACACTCAAGAACATACTTAGCAAAGGCACCAAAGAGATGATCAGTGCCATATTGGTTGCTGTTGTCGTCGCAGCCGCGAAATAGCCCAACGACTGGTTAAGCACCATACCCAACAAAGCAAGAAACGCGAGCTTGGTCAAATGCGGCTTGATTTCATGACGCTTACGCCATACCGATGGTAGAACAAAGGGAGTTAATACCATCATGGCAAAAAACCAGCGATAAAAGGAGATCGCACCAGGGTCGATCACGCTGTAAGACATTTTGTTAACGATGGCATTCCCTGCCCAAATAATGACAGTCAGAAGAGGAAATAAATAGAACATGGTTTGCCTTTTAATTTGATTACGGGGCAATTGTGGCACGTCAGCTTACAAATAAATATCTCTAAAAAGACATCGTGATTCTATTGTCAGACATTTAAATTATTCACGGAGTGTTTTCTGTCTTCCATAACATTTCCCCGCATTCAAAATATTCAATAAAATATTGAAAAATATACATTTAAATACTTAACTATAAGTTCTCATCAAATTCATTCCCATTAAGAAAGAGTGATCTGTCTCACGGGAAAGCTGCTTGTATTTCCTCTCAAATGCATAAATTTCCTCTGTAGAATGACAGCTCTATTTTCTGTTTGTATTCTGGTCAGACCAGACTATAAATAAAATATGCTTCTCAGCCACTTCGAAAAGGACATCACAATGCGCAAAAACCTCAAAATCTACCAACAGATGAGTCGCCTCCCTTTTGGTAACAAGCTGTTCAGTTTTGTTGTGTGTCGCCTTGCCCCATACTTTGGAAGTATCAAGCCTAAAGTCACCGCACTAAAGCCAGGCTATGCTGAGGTGATAATTAAAAAACGCAGGCGCGTTACCAACCATTTAAATACTGTGCATGCCATTGCGATGTGTAATATGGCTGAATTAGCGGGTGGGATGATGACGGATGTATCTATTCCTGTAAAAAGCCGCTGGATCCCTGTTGGCATGACGGTCGAGTATCTGAAAAAAGCAAAGACCGATCTTACTGCTCATGCAAAAGGCGAGAATATCGATTGGAACACAGAGGGTGACAAACTTGTGCCCGTTGAAGTGAAAGACACTGATGGAAATTTAGTATTTCGAGCAGAGATTACGATGAATGTAAGGTTTACTTAATGCCATTCATATGATGGGCAAAAATAAAAAATGGCGCATTTAATGCGCCATTTATAATGTTCGTTAGTCGACCAGAGATAATTCTCGCTCTGGTTGTTTAGCCGATTCGCCATTGGGCAGCCAATGAAACATGTATTCGAATAACTGCTGCTCATCCATTTTGGCTAATTTGCCATGAATAAACGAGCTCATATCAATCAAATGATCCACCTTCGCCAGCGGCTGATAAGGCTCTTTAAAGCGACGCCAGATATCTGAATGATTGATATAAAAATTAGCGGCTGCCACAGCCTCTTCAAAGGTTGCGTGCTCAGAGATCAACCTCGGGCCATCCCAAGTCGCTCCATCAAGCACACAAACACCTATTTCCCCAGACTCTTCATACGTTAGTTCATCCACATAAGGGACATTCCACCAGCGAATGATCTCCTCAATAGGACGTTGCTCGTTGAGAGTATCAGAGCAGGGAAACTCGTCCATATTGAGTCTATTCCTTACCGGAATTTGACAAGTTGTAAAATCCATAGCCAACAATTTGCATATTTATATTTTTGCATAATCTTAGCTATCGTGCTGCATTTGTCAATTAATTTGGGATAAAAAATCTTGTGAAATTAGAATCTTAACCAAACAACATGCCAGTATTCAGCCATAAACTTATGCTTTATGGGATTTTCCCTACATCTTTAAAACATAAACGACCAAATACACTATTCCTTTAATCATTGATAAAAAGTGTTCTGGCTAGGCGAGCTAGATTATAAGCATCATCATAGCCAGAGTGCTGACGCCCTTCCCACTCGATTCCAGCCATTTCCATGGCAGCACGTTGACCACAACGTTTCTTGGTAACATGGCGTTGCAGTCTAAATAACGTGGCCAAGTTTAAGTATTCATCAAAGGGGACTTTTAACCCTTTCTCTTCACACTCTTTACGCAGGATGATGTCATCCCGCCCCCAAGCTGCATATATCTTATGTCGGCCACCAAATTTCTGTTCAACCGACTTCAGGATATGCCCAAGTGGCTTGCCATTCTTTTCAATGACTTCAGGCTTGATCCCAGTTAGTTCTGTGCAGAAGGGTGATACTTCATCATGATCCGGTTTTACAAAATGTTGAGCTCGGCGCACAATATCACCATTGGTTAGATCTAGTTCTGCAACGCCAATCTCAATGATCTCACCTGTTCTCGACTCTCGGCCATCGTTCCAACAGCACATTTCGAGGTCAAAACAGACAATACGGTTAAAATTCATCTTACTTCCGGATATCACGCTATAACTGGCACGAAGGATAGCATTTAGAGGCGGGTTAGCCAAAAATGAAAATGGTTAGCCGCTATTTCGCTAACCAAATATCATAAGCGATAGAATGAATTACGCGCTTAAATTGCACGATCCCTGCCCTGCAGCCTGAATTGCCAATTCTCGACTTCGTTGGTTTCTAAGCGTTGCTTGACCTTGCTCATCCAACTGTCAGACAGTTTTTCCTGCTGTAGAAGTAATTCCAAGCCTTTCTGGTTTAGCGGATCACCAAAAAAGATATCGCACACGCCTTTGAGTGACATCGCATTGGGTACACGCTCAATCAAGGTCAATGGTTCATCAACACTCACCATTCCGGGCTTAATCACGCGATATAGCCAACCACAACGACTGATCTCTTGCATGTCGACAGAAAAGCCCTCTACGCCCCAACGCTGATTCAATTTATAGCAAGGAGAGCGAGGTTGGCTAACTTCGATAATGGCTTCTCCCCATTGGAAACGGTCACCAAGGCAAACGGTTTCTTCTGTCATGCCCTCTGAACTGATGTTCTCCCCCATGCCAGGAGCGGTCCACTTAACATGGTCGCCATATTTTTCCGACCAGTATTGGTAGTGTTCCAAAGGATATTGATGGAGTGCACGCTCAGGACCGCCATGATGACGCATTTCAGCGCACTCATCACCTTCCAAGCCCGTTTCTGTCAGGTATAGCGCTCCCTTGACCTCGACCTTATCAATAGCTGTATTAAAGCCATAACGATGGGCAACCTTTCCGGTATATACATTTGTTAACTTATTAGTTGTACTCACTTCTTCGCCTCAATAGAATCGCTCACTAACTTATTAGCCATAATTATCGGCGTGCTAAATTTACGGCTTTGCACCGCAACACTCAACCCAATACCGGGCAATGGGATATGGGAAGACGATACCCTGCACTATTTTATCTAACTGGCCACCATTACGTTCGATGACAGTACGTGAAGCAATATTATCTTCATCTGCTGTGATCAACGCTTTATGAATACCGAGCTGGCAAGCTTTGGGCAAGGCAAGTTTAAGCATTGTAGTACCGTGCCCCTGACCTCGAAAGTTCGGGGCAACATCATAACCGATATGCCCACCTTCGAGGGCGAGGAATGGCGTTTCGATATTATGGCGCACACGTATTACACCAATAATTTCTTTCTCTGGGTTAACTAGCCAATAATGATGGCATGGAACATAGTCTTCTTTAAGGTTAACGCCATTTGATTCATCGTTTAATGTTTGAATATACCTCTCAAAGTTCTGAACGCCTTCAAGGTAATATTCTGCGTTAGCCACATCGTTATTGGCATAGTCATTATAAAACCGCTGGAAGGCCTCCATATATTCACGATTAGGAGAAATTAATTCCATCTACATAGTCCTTATTGAGTGAGCTCTTCTAGTGTTCTTATTATCCGATATTTCCCATTGTCACGGCTGAGAGTTTCTGGGCAGTACCAAACCGCACTTAACCCCGCCTCGACAGCCGGCAATATATCTTTGTCTAAGGTATCGCCAACCATAGTGATGTTCTGCGGTTCAGCATTCAATGCCAAAGCTATCTGCTCAAAGTACCTTGCCGTGCCTTTCGCAAAACCGGTATTTGCACGGCAAAAGTATCCCTTGATAAACGGGGCTAAGCCCACTCGAGCAAAAGCCAATTGGATTTCCTCAACGGAAGAGTCTTCAGCATTGGTGGCGACATAAATCTCGGCTTTCTCCGATAAGTGACAAAGCGTTTCTAGCGCTCCTGAAACAATGTCGACTTCAGGCCAATCACACATCGGGCCCTGATATTGCGGGAAGTCGACCATCAAGGTATCTCCCCAATCAAATAAATATATCTTTGCCATCTCGAATCCTTTCAGCCTGACAAGTTAATTTGAACGGTAATTTACGAAGAGAATGAATGTAGAGCTTCCAAAGCCTCAGCTGCTTTGGCGCTTTGCACAAAAACATGGTCATGATAATAGGCCGCGATCACATTGGCACTGATCCCCCGCTCTGCGAGCTTGCTTGCAACAGCTGCGGTGAGCCCTACCGCTTCTAAACTGGAGTGAACTGTTAAGGTGATCATCCGGAAAGTACCTTCATAGGCCAAACCTGCTTTATCAGCATTGTCCTTACCAAGTACCAGCGTCAGCCCTTCTTGTTCCTGAAACGTCGAGATGGGTGACAACCCCACATATTGCGATAAATCGCCCTCCACAGTGCAGAATACAAACTCTCCATCTTTGAGCTCCGGCGCCATTGATTTCAGTAATTGTTGCAGGTCGGTAATTCCACTCATGTATCCTCCTTGAACGTGATTTTATCTACGCTAAAAAATCGGCTTTAACATGACTTTTCAACCAAGTTTCACGAGTAATTTGATACAAACAGTGGCGCTCCAAATGGTGCCCTGTCGGCAGTTTGGGGTGGTCAAAATCTTGGCCAATGTTTGCCATTCCAATTTTTTCCATCACTTTTTGTGATGGAATATTCGATAAAGCCGTAAACGCATAGATGCTAGGAGCCATTAGCTCTTCAAATGCAAACTGCAACGCTTTATCAGCCGCTTCAGGTGCATAGCCTTTGCCCCAATAATCTTTGGCAAGCCGCCAACCGATTTCGATGAATGGCGCATTTGGGATGCCGGATTGCTCATCTTGGCTATGTAGACCGACAAAACCAATAAACTGTCCTGTTGCTTTCACTTCCACCGCCCAGAAGCCCCAGCCCCTTTCAGCAATTAATTGGGTGATCCTTGCCGCTTGGGCGTCACTTTCCTGCTCTGATAAAACAGCAGGAAAATACTGCATTACATCTGGGTCAGCATTGAGCCTAGCGTAGTCAGGGTAATCTTCACTTTTCCATTGCCTAAGGATTAACCTGTCGGTTTCTAACTCATGTGCCATCTGATTTATCCTTATACAACACGTAACCTCTTCACCAGTATAACCACAGCGTCATACAAAATGAGCCACTAAATTTAATATTCTGTTCGTATTAAATGAGGGGGGAAATAGACTTAGAGTGATTTAGACAGCAATCGCTGTTTTTCAGAAAATCCATAATGACGGTAAAATTCATTGGCGGTTTGGTTATTCGACCAAACATGTAATTCAACAGAGGTAGCCCCTTTCACTTCGGCCCAATCCTCAAATGTCGCCATAAGTTGGCGAGCAAAGCCTTTCCCCCGCTGGTGTTCATCGACCACTAACTCTTCGATATACCCATAACACCGACTGTTTGTCCAGCGCCGACCTGCGACATCGACGACAGAGCCTAGCAATGTACCAACCACATTCCCATCAACATCTACAACGAGTAGACACTGGTTGTTGTCGGCAATTATTTCTCTCAGTTCTTCCTCAGTAAGCACGTCTTCAGTCTTACTGACGATATCTGGTGCAATTGATGCATTGTGGTGGTTTTCCACAATAAATAATCGTTTTAGTGCTAGAAGATCGTTAATCGTTGCTGCCCTTATCGCCCTTGAGGATTTATCCATGCTTTTTTTGCTCGAAGTTCGCTTGCTCATGTTCAAGGGCTTGTTTCTGTCTGATTTTAATTTCCTGCCAGGACTCACCCTTTTCAATGCCTGAAATTCTTTCATGATACTTATTACATGCCCGAGCCAGAACATTGGCGATGTTAATACCCTCTTCTTCCTCTAGGGCAACCAAAGCATTGAGATAATCCCAGAGTACATCACCCAACTCATCTTCCAAGAAACATAGCCGTTGCTTAGCAACCTCTTCGTTTACTTCATCGACTTCTGCTTTTAGCTCTGAGAGATAGGTTTTGGCTCCATCGGACCATGTCGATGCTTTATCAATATCCGCCTTTCTTCGCGCCAGTCCTAATAATGTTTCCAGCTTCTCCATCATTTCCCTAATCAATCAGTCGCACTAGTTTATCTCTGGATAGCCAGTCGTTCGCGGTCAGCTTTTTTCAGTTTCGCCACCACCAACTCGAATGAGCGATCAATCAAGCCTTTCAACATGCCATCTTCAATCTCTTCGGTTACCGAAACCGTAATCCAGTGCTTTTTATTCATGTGATAACCCGGTTTAATCGCTGAAAATATCGACGTCAATGCTTCATTATCTGCGGGCGCCCCTTTGAGGTTAATATCAACCACACCGTCATTGACAATAATGAGGGCAAACATCTTACCCAGCACCTTGAACACCATTACATCTGCGCCAAAAGGATAATCCAGCTCGGCTTCTGGTAACATCAGCATAAAGTCGACAATCTCTTGTTTGTTCATCGCAGTCCTCTTTAATAATTAGCGAGCTGTTCGCTTTGCCATAGGGTGATCGGGATTGAGTTGCAGGAGATCCCACAGGTTACCGTAAAGATCTTCAAAAACCGCTACCGTGCCGTAGTCTTGCTCTTGTGGTTCACGAATAAATTTAATGCCGTCTGCGACCATTCGGTTGTAGTCACGCCAAAAATCATCGGTATTCAAGAACAGGAACACCCTTCCTCCTGCTTGGTTGCCAATGAAATCGATCTGCTCAGGCTTTGAAGCTCTCGCCAGAAGTAAGGTTACCCCATTAGAATTTGGCGGAGATACCACAACCCAGCGTTTATCCTGCTCTGGTTGATAAGTGTCTTCAATCAATTCAAACTTCAACTTGTTGACGTAAAAATCTAGCGCTTCGTCGTAGTCTTTTACGACAAGTGCAATATGGACGATATTCTGTTTCACTTTGATTCCTTTGTGCGAAGACAACCTTGTTTAGTCAATATTAACTTTCATATGGTTGGAAGGGCTGCTGTCGACAAAATTCGCCCAAACATGATCATACACCTGCCTTTGGCCCGGAAATGGCACCAAAGACTTAGCCTCTTCTAAACCGACCCAGCGGTACTCTGTATGCTCTTCATTAAGGGTAACAGGTTGATTGGGCGGGCATAGTACAGCAAAGACCGGTATGATTTGCAGCACATTCACTTTAGCTTCAAAAAACTGCTCTAAAAACTGGGCGTTATAAAGTTCTGATACAGAGATTTGTGTCTCTTCATAGAACTCCCTCACGATTGCCTGCCAGCCCTTTTCCTCCCCCTCGATAGAGCCGGCGACATGACACCAGTAGTCACCTTTTACTCGCTTCATCAATAGCATTTTCATTTCGCCATTAATTTCCGACAGAGCAACACCTGAAACTATCGACGTATTAACCGGGATCTTTTGTGTAATCGTCACTTATTATTATTCCTCTTTTGGCACATACTGCTCAAAGACCTGCTGCGCAGTCATTTTTTTCGTGTCATTACTGAACTCATAATATTCAGGCTTTTCATCAATGAATATTTCACTGACTAGTTTGAAAGCTTGGTCCTGAAACAATCCAGCAGAAACAATATATTCATCATTGGCTAGTAGATGATAAAACAAGTGCGAACCACAGGTTCCACAAAATACCCGCTCAGCCCATTCTGAAGACCGATACACCACTGGTTGTTGCCCTTCGATTTTAACCTTTGAATGACAATGAACCGCAAACAAAGGGCCACCAGACCATCTACGACACATATCGCAATGGCATAGCCCAACTTCAGTTTGATCATCAGCGGTTAGCTCGATAGCCCCGCACAAGCATTTCCCTTTCATCTTAATCTCCTTCAACCCCTACTAGAAGTTTAACTCTATGTTGAATAGGAAGTTATTGTGACAGGTGATTCTATCGGGTTCTGTGACAACGGAAGGGACTAAGCAAAAAAAAGCCCTCACCGATTGGCAAGGGCTCTAGAATAATTAAATCAGCAATCAGTCTTTTTTCTGACGTTTACTTTTTGGCACGTAATTCAAAATAGAAATCGGCACCGGCTTTCTTGGCTCAAAGCCTTCAACTTCACGACGCTCAATCAAGTGGCCCAAACGGCTCTCAATCATGCACAGGTTCTTGAAATTATCTTTCGAGACAAACGAGATGGCCTCGCCCGATGCATCCGCACGGCCAGTACGGCCAATACGGTGAACATATTCATCCGCAGGGAATGGCAGATCATAGTTAACTACGCGTGATAGTTCTTCAATATCAATACCACGGGCACCCACACCAGTTGCCACAAGATATTGGATTTTACCTGCTTTGAAGTCTTCCAATAGCTGTTCACGGACTTTCTGGCTACGTCCACTGTGGAAAGCTTCTGCAGCAATGTCGCGCTTTTCCAACTGCGATACCAATTTAGCAGCACCGTGCTTAGTTTCAATGAAGATCAACGCCTGATCCCAGTTGTTTTCTTTGATCAGGTGGCTCAGTAACGCTGACTTCTTATCTTTATCAACTGTGATCAACCACTGCTCGATATTGGCTTTGGACGCTTGATTGGCAGCGATACTGATCTCATGCGGGTTTTCAACCACAGACTTAGCCAAGTCACGAACTTTGTTAGACAAGGTTGCAGAGAACAGCAGGAATTGAAGCTCTTCAGGCAGGCGATCAATGATCTTGTTGATGTCATCGATAAAGCCCATATCCAGCATACGGTCGGCTTCATCAAGCACCAGCATTTCCACTTCTTCAAAGTGAACCGCACGCTTGCCATACATATCGAGCAAACGGCCCGGTGTCGCTACCAACACATCCACACCGTCAATCAAGCGCTGCTTCTGCTCTTTTTCATCAACACCACCATACATCGCCAGTGATGTCAGGCCTAAGTGTTTACTGTATAGGGTGATCTTCTCTTCTACTTGAACAGCAAGCTCACGAGTAGGCACAAGGATCAACGCACGGATACGCTTTTTGCGCTGCGTTCTACCCTGGCTGAGTTTTTCCAGGATAGGCAAGACAAAACTCGCAGTTTTACCTGTACCGGTTTGCGCCGCTGCAATCAGGTTTTTACCCTGCAAAATAACAGGGATCGCCTTGTTCTGGATGGTAGTTGGCTTGCTGTAGCCAAGTTCACTGACCGCTTTGGTTAATGACTCGCTGAGCCCAAGTTTAGAGAATGGCATAAATCGCCTCTAATTGTACTGAAACTAAATATGGTAGAGCCGCCTCTACATGAAGCGCGGGAGTGTACCACGAACATGATCGTCACGAGACAACTTTCCTATCAAGCGTAGCGAATTTAAAACAAAAAAATCATTGAAGCTCAATCCGCTAGCGAAAAGAACTAAACCCATCATTGCTACCTGTTACTCAACACTACGAAGAAATGCACCCAGCCACTCCCATTTATAGACCTTGTATAAGCGCCCGTAACCGAAATACTTAGCACGAATGTATAAGCTCTCTAGTTTGGTTCGATTGACTTCCGTTACCATCAAATAATACTCCATACCGTAAAACGGGCGCATTCTATACTGTATAATCCGGTTTGCATATATTTTTAAGGTATATTTTTTATGCTTGTTATAAGTTACTGAAATCTAGGCTACCTTCTCTACCACCTTGCCAATACACAAAACGCCTGATGAAATCCATCAGGCGTTTTGAAAAATAAGCACGTTACATTTGAATAAGCAAAAACTACATAAAGCTCACCTTCGGGTTTCGCTCTTCGTTGATGTTGTTTTTGCTAAAGGTCTCATGGTAAATCTGCATGAAATCTTCACGGATCAACTGCTCAAGATGCGTCGCCATTTCTGTCGGGCAAAACAGCATGATGTGTACGACCTGCTCACCCGTTGCGGTCGTTGTGATATGCACATGGGGATCTGGTCCCGGTAGGTCAACGCCTGCGTGCTTTTCAATTACCCCGTTGTAGCGCCTCGCAACATCAATGAACTCTTCACAGTGTCCTTCGATTTGTTCGATTAGTTCAGGCACAGTGACATACAAATTGACGAACTCTTTAACAGTAATACTGAAGCTGTGGTACACATAGCGCTTCATAAAGTTAAGGTTCTTCACTGGATAAGTGAAAAACATACTATTCGGCAAGGTGGCCGTTTTACCCGTGAAATGGTATTGCCCATGGTGAAGATCGATCTCTTGGATCACCGTTGCCATCATATTGTGCTCGATAACCTCTCCGCAAAGGGAGCCAACTTCGATCCAATCCCCAATTCGAAAAGAACGGGCACTGGCACGCTGAATAGAGCCAGTGAAACAAAGGATGATCTCTTTAGAGGCAACCACAATGGCGACGGCAATGGCGGTGACCGACAACGCAAACTCGCTGATCTCAGACTGCCAAAGCATGAACAGCACCACCACCATAATGGTGAAAGTGCCGTTTTTAGTTCGCGACATCCATTTTCGCTGGTGCTCTGATACAAACGCGACATCACCGCGAATTTGTTTTAGAACTAGCCTGCGGAACATCAGAACCAGCGCAATGATCAATACGCTTAACAATAATTTGTTTTCTAGAAAGAAATCGATAACCGGTAATAACTTCTCTGGCATGAGCGCCTCTTCTCACTCCTACTTATAAACCTATAAGTGACTACCTGCTAAACTCCCACAGTTTTCACCCAAAATCCAGTTACAACAAAGTACCAATGTTTAAAACGCTAGCGCATTAAAAAAAACCTACGCAGTCAGGAGTGATTTCCTGCAGATCCACTTAATCAGGCACAATATTTCAAGGCAAAAACACAACAGCAAAATATCGCATGGGATAAAGATCACCCTCCAAACTCTCTATCCAACCACGATAATTCAGATAAAAACTCTGGTATCAGGCAACACATCAATCTTTACCCCCAACAAGTAGCGCCCCGACTATATTTACCTATCAATATTTTTTGATATGCACATATTTCTGTTTGCATGACTAGATTTCAAGGCAGTTTCATTGCGCCTTGCCACAACATCATAATTTTCAATAAAACCCAAAAACATTATTCCGCACAAAAATAGATGACTTCCAAGATAAATGTACGTGCAACAAAATTTCTTAATCACCAAGGTGGGCATCTATGGAAGGACTGACATACCGACAAGCATCCAGATTTTTGGATATAGCAACAATGGGAATAAAGCAGGGAGAAATTGAAGCATTTCTGACTATCAATAGCCGCAGCAGCTGGATAAACAGCCAGCTTTCAGAGCCCTATGAAAGCCACAAAGAACGAACTCTCTACCAGGCCCAACAACGTGGTAGTTCATCGACCTCACAAGAAATGCGGGTGAGTGCCTGGTTTGATATTGCGTTATGGAAAGGGGCACAACTGCGTCAGCGTATGGCTTTCGCCCTAAGCCAGATTTTAGTTGTCGGCGACCGTGATGCCCAATTGGCCCCCTACCCCACAGAAATGGCGCATTACTACGATATCCTTACCGAATACGCCTTCAGCGACTATAAAACGCTGCTCTATCACGTTACCCGATCACCGATAATGGGCCACTACCTCACCATGGTCGGTAATCTACCCAAAAGCCACACCGGCGTTAACCCAGACCAAAACTATGCCCGGGAGATTATGCAGCTCTTCACCATTGGGCTTGAAGAACTCAATCTCGATGGTACCCCTAAACTTGATGGCAACAACCAGCCTATCCCAACCTACGACGATACAGACATCGAGAATATGGCACGAGTTTTCACAGGCTGGTTTATGAATGGCAGCAGTATGGAAAACCCTATGGTTGCCTATGATGACTCCCACGACATGGAAGCCAAATCAATACTGGGAACTGATTTCCCTGAAGGTGTGGGGGCTGAAGCCGAACTCGATCAAGCATTGGATTTATTGGTAAACCACCCCAATACGGCACCATTTATCAGTACCCTGCTAATTAAACGGTTCGTCACTTCCAACCCAAGACCAGAGTATGTTGCCAGAGTAGCCTCAGTATTTCGCAATTCGGCAGGTAACTTAGGTGAGGTCATTACCGCTATTTTGACCGATAGTGAGGTACTAAAAGACAACGACCAACATGTAGCAAAATTGCGCGAACCCATTCTTGCAATGACCTATTTTTATCGCGCCATGGATGCCTACCCGGGTAAAGGCGGTGACATCATCTACAATCCGATGAACTACGCAGATACGTTTGGCCAGTACCCACTAGGCTCCCCTTCCGTGTTCAACTTCTTTTCTCCCGATCACCGCCCACAAGGCGCATTGCAAAATGCCAACCTGACGTCACCAGAGCTTGAACTTATCGATTGGAGCCAAGTGATCAAGACCAGCAATGTCTTCTATCGTACGATCCTGAACTACGGCCAAGATCGTAATAAAACTAACAATAAGCAAGAGATGTATATCGCACCGGTTGACTTCGAAGATGCTGCAAACAATCAAGACAAAGAAACCATGATGTCACTACTCAAAACTCGCTTTTTACACGGCGAGATGGCTCCTGAGTTAGAAGCAAGGATTGGGGCAATCTATGACACCCATAACAATAAGTATTATGCCGTTCCCAAAATGATTTTCTTTGCCGTCATTTCCCCTAACTTCATGGTACAGGAGTAGCATCTATGAGCATTTCACGTCGACAATTCTTAAAAGGCTCAGCTATCGCTACGGCCTCCTCGGCTCTTCCGTTATCATTGACGTTACCAAGACATGCCTTCGCGGCAGGTGGAGATGATTATAAAGCGCTGGTCTGCCTTTTCCTCTATGGTGGCAACGACTCTTTCAATATGATCATGCCAGCCAGCGGCACTAACTATCAAAACTACGTCAACGCTAGGCCAGATATCCACCTTTCCTCAACGGAGATGCTAGCAATTCCTCCCACGGCAAGCGGGCAGGCAACCGCTATCAATAACAGCATGCCAAACATCGCCCAGTTAATGGCAGAAGAGAAGGCCACTGCCGTGGTCAATGTCGGCACCCTGCTAGAGCCAACCAATAAAGGAAACATCAATAGCGTTAGAAAGCCCTCAAATCTAGGAGCCCATAATAAGCAACAATCCGCCTGGCAGACGGCTTGGAATACCTCAGAATATCACTCCTATGGCTGGGCCGGTATGATGATGGATCTACTGCCAAACGAATCAGCGACTGTTTCAGAAAGCCTGTCGCTCTCAGGCAATGAGTTGCTGGGTGGTCAAAACAGTCAGGATTTACGAATAAGTAGTGATGGCGTGAGGGCAATGGATGCGCTTGGTCATTCAAATGCGGTAAATAACAACTTCATTAAACTGGTTGAGCAGCCTTACGGCTCTCTATTCTCGCAAGAATATATTTCTCGCCTCAAAGGTGTGATCGATTTCCAATCTGAACTCGATTCGGTGATGAACAACTTCCCGGAGGATGAGAGTATTCCCGCCAGTTACCTTGGCGGTCAATGCCGCATGGTGAAGCGGATGATCCAA
Organism: Photobacterium rosenbergii; assembly: GCF_003026455.1. Classification (GTDB taxonomy): domain Bacteria; phylum Pseudomonadota; class Gammaproteobacteria; order Enterobacterales; family Vibrionaceae; genus Photobacterium; species Photobacterium rosenbergii. Next base: position 144,263 of record NZ_PYMB01000001.1, on the reverse strand, counting down.
GCCAGCGAACAGCTCAACCACCAGCGCCAAGTGTTCTTTATCAGCCTTGGTGGTTTCGACAACCACAGTAATCAACGAAACCTCAACCAACCGGGAAAACATGATGCACTGCTAGCCCAAATTGATACAGCCTTAAGTGCTTTCTACCGCTCGCTAGAAGCCGAAGGCCTACAAGATAAAGTTATCACTTTTACCATGTCGGACTTTGGCCGTACGATAGCCAATAATAGTAATCGAGGTACCGACCACGGTTGGGGGAGTAACCAGCTTATTATCGGCGGAGCGATCAACGGTGGGGTAACATACGGAACGCTGCCGGAATTTATTCCTACCGATGGTCAAGATGCGACGGGGAATAAGTTCATTCCATCCACCTCTTCCGAACAGATGGCAGCGACGTTATGTAAGTGGTTCGGCTTATCTGACAACAGTGTCGACTATATTTTCCCAAGCTTGAACCCAGCCAATGATAACCGGTTCCCCAGCCGTTACCTTGGCTTCCTTGGCGACGCAACAGAACCACCAGCAGTACCGGAAAAGCTGACAATTGCCAAAGTTTTTGCGTCTGACACCCGCGTTGATCATACCCCAGAGATGGCTGTTGATGGCGACGATACAACACGCTGGACAGCTCATGGGCTCGGCATTACTTATACCCTAGAGCTTGCAGCTCCAGCTGCTATTTCAGAAATAAAATGGTCCCAACAGAAAGGTGATGTACGGCAATACTTTGTCGATATTGCTGTTAGTGAAGATGGGATCAATTTTACGACTATCAGTAATATCACGACACCGGGTAATACCTCTGCACTTGTCGGTTTCCCTATCTCGGCAAGCAAGGCGAAATATGTTCAACTGACCTGTAACGGCAATAACGATCCCGCAGGTGGAAGGTGGGTTGGATGGAATAACTTCCGTGAAATTGAAATCTGGGGCAATTAATATTAGAAAAGAAAAAGGGCCATCGGGCCCTTTTTAAAAACCAAAATTCTGCTGAGTTTCTTTTGTTTGATAGAGAATTACTTCTTCTCTTTGCTCAAAAGGTTTCGCTATTTGAATTCCATCAAACTTTTCCGGGTCGTCACTAGCGGCGTTACAAGTGAAAGCTGCTGTATATTCACCAGCAGGAATAAACCCAAAGCCATATTCCAACTGATTCGTTTCATCATTCCATACAACAGGAGCAGAAGTATATGGCGCTACATAACCATCAGGTAGTTTAGAACTATCATCTACATTATCACTCAGTTGATTACTCCATAGTCCATGGTCTTGATATAAGTAAACAAAACCATCATCAATTGAACAGCCTTGCCCTAGATCAAACAAGCTGGAGTTAACGACCCCCCATAATGATGAAGCGACATCATTATCAACAATTTTTACCCCATTCGGTTTCAGATGATAGCCTTTACCGCTTCCACCACGTGGGACCAATGCTTGCCGTAGGTCGAACTCTAATGTAAAACTTTGAACTGCCTGAGTTGAAACATCAAAACCACCAAGCTTTAGCTTTGAGCTTGGCACACCCAGTACTTCTTTACCGCCGTCATATTCTACAACCCAGCTATAAGATGCTGACTCATCGCTTAAAATATGAAGTATCATACTTTTATAATGACCAACAGGGATCTCTTCATCAGTAACGATCAATGCAGAGTCTTTACCCTGATAATCCAACAAATCAATCCCTTGGTAACCATAGCCGTCGTCATCTGGATCGACTTCGATAATATATCTATTACCATTTTCATGATGTAGTTCGATTTTATCAAATGCCACCATCACCTCAGACATGGTGTCAACCGGTGCATCGGATACGCTGAAAGACACCTTGGCATACTGGGTAGAATCGCCACCACTGTCACTGCCACACGCCGAAAGTAGCGTAGCCACTGCTAATACTGGTAAGGTTTTATAAATTGTCATGATACTCTCCATTTCTGGCGGCAATTTTATGCCTACATATCAAGCAACTCAATAAACCCTAACTGAATTGACAAATAACTGACAGAACTTGCTGAACCTTCGATTTTGAATTACGGAACAATTGATAGTAATTCATTAAGCCCACTCACACACACTTAGATGTAAATATATTTAGGCAACGTTACTTCACTATATTAAAAAGCCTTTGAAATCGGTATCTTAATAAATCCATCCGGTAGTTGACCTGCCAATATATTTACCTGTACCGAAGGGTATAGCAACTTGGGGACATTCAATTGCTTGTCTCGCTCAGTTCTAAATTCAACGAACTCGGTTTCGGGGGTTTCCCCTTTGATGTGGATATTGTCTGTTTTGCTTTCACCGACCGTTGTCTGGTATTTCAGCTCCCTTCCTCCCGGCTGGTAATCATGGCAGACCCACAAACGGGTTGAATCGGCTAGAGAATAAATGCGTTGGATGCTGTCGAATAATTGCTTAGCACTTCCACCAGGAAAGTCACAGCGTGCTGATCCAAAGTCAGGCATGAACAAGGTATCACCAATAAAAGCATTATGATTCACCACATAGGTGACGCTGTCACTGGTATGCCCCGGCGTTTCCAAAACTGTTGCCGTCAGCAAGCCAATCGCAAATTCTTCATTATCTTCAAAGTAATGATCAAATTCGCTGTAATCGCTGATGTTTAGATCATCCATGCCCAGCAAAGGTTTAAATGCAGCCTGCACATCAACAATATGGCGCCCTACCCCAATCTTCCCACCAAGCTTAGATCTGATATAGCTGGCAGCTGTTAAGTGATCAGCATGGGCGTGAGTTTCTAAGATCCAATCCAAAGTCAGTTGATTAGACCTGATATATTCAATAATAGTATCGGCAAACTCTGTACAGACCACTCCGGAAGACAAATCAAAATCCAGAGCACTATCAATCACCGCACAGTGCCCACCTGCCATATCAAATACCACATAACTCAGTGTTGATGTAGAACTATGGAAGAATGCTTCAACCGAAACCGTCATCATCGTCCCTCCTGCTTAGTAACAATCAGTGACGTGCCTGATTTACTAGTCACACTCATTATTTTAGTCAGGTTTTACGGCTGATTGATTACTAAAAGCCTATTACGATGTAAGACTTGCCATCGAACTCCTGCGCGATTACTGTTGATGCCATGAGAAGCTGATCACTATGCTCTAACCTTTGGATGCAATGAAGAAAATCTACCAACCGCTTTTTGATAACGATAACCCACCCGGAGAGATTTTTTTCGGTCACGAGGTTTTTCTGCCTAATACAACAACCCCCAGCCATAGCCACCCGTGGGGTCAACTGCAAATAATCAATGGCGGGATCCTTGAGCTTAGGGCAGAGAAAAAGCGCTTCTTATCACCCTCACAATATGCAGTTTGGGTTCCTGCAGGTATTGAGCATGAAAGCTTTATGAGACGAAGCCTTAACTACTGCTCGATGAACATTACCCACCCGTTGGCTGCCCCGTTACCTGATTACCCCTGTTTATTGGAAGTAAGCCCGATCATGGAAGCAATCATCAATGATCTCAAAGCACGACAATTGACGGTGGCAGAATCGGAACAGGACAAAAGGCTGATCAGCGTCTTGCTTGACCAAGTCTACCAAGCGAAAGAGCACGAGCAATTCTTGCCGACCAGTAACGACAAACTGCTCAAGCCGATCCTTACTGAGCTTGAACGTAACCCAATGTCAGAAAAGACCTTAAAGGACTGGGCTGAGGTGCTTCACACCACAGAGAGAACACTGGCCCGTCATTGTCAGGATAAGCTCGGCATGAGCTTTACCGAGTGGCGGCAACGTCGCAAGTTCCTTTATTCTTTGCATTTACTGCGAAAAGGATCTTCGGTGAAGGAAGTGGCATTGACCTTGGGCTATCACCAAGCTTCGCCTTTTATCACCCTCTTCAAGCGCCATGCCCAGTGCACCCCGGAACAATACCGTCAACGCTTCTTTGCCAGTAAAGATTAGGTAGAGATGACTCACCGCGTATAGTTTCGAAATAGGTTGTGAAAGATTCTCTCTCCATTGCGGTCTGTATATCTGAAGCGCGTTGGAGGGGATAGATGAAACAGCTCATTGTTATTCTTTTATACGGACTTATCTTCACTTTGCCGTTAAGCATGCAAGCCGCATCGCTTAACGGCTTTAATCTCTCCAATACCAGTATTCCAGCTGCAGAGATTTTATCTGGGGGACCGGGCAAAGACGGGATCCCAGCTATTCTTCACCCCAAGTTTGTCCCGGCCCATAAGGCCAGCTTTTTATCCGCAAGGGATCCTATTCTAGGTATCGCAATCAATGGGAAATACCGTGCCTACCCGATCAAAATCTTAAATTGGCATGAAATAGTCAATGATCAAATTGACGGCACGCGCTTTATCGTTAGTTACTGCCCGCTATGTGGCTCGGGAATGGCTTTTTCTTCCTCGGTAAACGGCCGCACCCTGACTTTTGGGGTATCAGGTTTGTTGTATAACTCTGATGTCCTGATGTATGACCATCAAACGGAATCCTTGTGGTCACAAATAAAAGGCTCGGCGGTTTCAGGTCAATCTATTGGGAAGCAATTAACCCAGTACCCGTTGACTTTAACGCGTTGGAGTCAGTGGCAACAAATGCACCCAAATACACTGGTGTTATCCACTGAGACTGGCTACCAAAGAAATTATCAGCATGACCCTTATGCCGGTTACAGCCGCACCCCACGGCTTTATTTCCCGGTAGCTAACCAAGCCCCATCTATCTACAGTTCAAAAGAAACCGTGATGGGATATAAAGGGAAAAATGGTGTTATAGCCTTTCCTTTCACTGAATTGAAAAAGAATGGGAAAGCAACTTTCAGCCACACCTTCGAGCAGCAGACTCTTACGGTTCATTGGGATGCTCAAAATCGTTCGGCTCATATAACCAACAGCCAAGGACAGAATTTACCAAGCACCCTACTATACTGGTTTGCTTGGTATGCTTTTTACCCAAATACCGAATTATATAAAGCGCAATAATAGGTTTACCTCTCGAACTATCAATCTACGGCTGAGCCACAACGATGTTCAAAAAACAGCTAACCACATACTCAACAAAGCACATAAAGTAATCATCATAGTTGCATATCACAAAAACAGAAAGCAAAGCAGAGCTTTACTTTATAACAAGCCAGAAAAACCAGATAATAACACCACAAAAACAACAGTTAGCTAGGTTTTATAACTATGATTGATATGATTTTTCCTGCATTGTTCTTATCCACAGTGATTGGCTTTAGCCTATGGGGCTGGACACAAGTCATACGTGTGGTTTTTCGTTTCTAACCCCTTTTCCTCATGGAAGCCTTCAACATATACATTGCTCAACAATAACTAAAACAGAACAAGCCAGCAGAAATGCTGGCTTGTTCGTATATCAGGCTAAGATGACTATGGGATCATTACATCAACATCTCTTTTACCCAACTGAATAAGCCGACGCCGTAAATCATACATAATTTTAAAATAGAATCAGCACTGTTCTCGGTGAGAGGTAGCTCAATAAATTCAAAATAATCAGCAAAATCACCTTGTATTTATTTCCCACCTGGTCCATACGTTAAATCGTCAAGCTCTTTATTATCAGTACGTTGCTCAAAATTAAACTAGGATGATTAACATGATTGATTACGATGCATTTATGGAAGCAATGGACGGAGATGTAGACATGATGTCTATGATCATCGAACTGTACAATGTTGAGCATGGTAACGACGTTGAACTTATTACTGAGCTTTATAACAACCAAAAAATCGATGAACTGTACCAAGCGACTCACTCTCTAAAAGGAGTTCTGCTTACCTTGTGTGAAGATCAGGTCTCTATACGGTTAGAAGCTATTGAGCAATTGTGTAAGAAAGGGGAACTGCCAGAGCGGGCAATAATAGATAATATGTTAGATGAAATGCTTAAAGTTAACGAACAGATCAGCCAACTACCGTTAGCCAACTACCGTTAGCCAACTAAATGATTAAACCCAACAGCGTTATAACGTAAGTAGAACTAGCGACAAGTCGTACCTGCCTTAAGCTCTCCCTTTCACTACCCACCTCTAACACGTTGATATTTATCAGTATCAATTTAGCGCTTTGACTTATAGCTTGCCCCACTATAAGTTGAAGCTTCAACGCACCTCATAGGAACAATCAATGAACAAGGATTTGCGCAACCAGTGCCATACAATACTGCCTGGAAACCAAGATGAGTCACCAGCCGAACATTTTAAGAAAATGGCGCAATGGTGCGAGCAACACAACATCAAGCATGATACCTATGGTGATGGCGAACTCATTAAGTCTTTCGAGCAAAAGGTTGCCGAACTGCTGGGTTTCGAGGCCGGGCTATTTGTCATCAGTGGCACCATGGCGCAGGTCACTGCCCTAGAGCTTGTATGCCGGCAAAAACGTAATCCTATTGTCGCTATGCATGAGTCCAGCCATATCACCCGATTCGAGCGGCAGGGCTACCAATTGCAAAACCGCTTTAACATTCTTCCTGTTGGGAATATGTTCAGACCTTGGGCGTTGAAAGATCTCCAAGCATGGCCAGATGAAATTTCTGCCGTGCTATATGAATTGCCAATGCGAGAACTAGGCGGCCAACTACCTACATGGGATGAACTAAGGGATATCAAGCAATACTGCCAGCTTCATAATATTCACCTGCATATGGATGGCGCCCGTCTGTGGGAGTCCGCCGCGTTCTACCAGAAATCATACCAAGAGATTTCTCACGGGTTTAACAGTGCCTATGTTTCTTTGTACAAAGGCGTCAACGGGTTGGGTGGTTCAATGCTGTTGGGTGATAAAGCGTTTATTGAGCTAGCAGATATGTGGATGAAGCGACAAGGGGGCAATGTTTACCACCGCACACCTTACATTGTATCTGCCGCCATGCAGTTTGATGAGCGCATTGCGTTGATGCCGGCCCTGTTCGAGCGGACCAAGGAGATCTACTCGCTGCTAGCTGAGTTCCCGCAACTAGCCGTAAACCCAACTCAACCTCATTGTAATATGCTGCATTTGATCCTGCCGTTAAGCTATGAGCGCACCGTCAAACTGTGCGAAGAACTCGCCAGTGAAAAAGGAATTTGGCTTGGAAACCCGCAAATTGCCCAGCATCCAGGGCAATCGGTCATTGAGTGGTATATCGGTGACAATTTACTGAACATGGCTGACGATCAGCTCAGGGATATATTCCAGCTTATCGTTGATCGAATCTAACTACCTTTCGACCAACCTCCCTAAAGATTGATGATGAAAGACAAAGATAGCAACTATATTTACTGTTAGGTTCCAACAGTAAGATTCAAAAATGCCTCTCTATCTCATCATCAATCTATTGCTACTTCTTGTAGTCATTCTGGCTATTGCCGCCCTTGCTATCAAAAATCGATAGAATCATAAGTTTGAATTATCAAATTAATAATTTTTGATAATTTCTTCTTGACCCTCTTCATCGCTATAGTAGTCACATCAAAAATGGTTTCTCAGAGCGAACATCTTCAACCCATTCGCTCTACGTCCCTATATAAGGTAGCGATATGAAATTTCTCCACACCATGATCCGCGTTTCCGATCTAGATAAATCAATTGAGTTTTACACCAACGTATTGGGTATGCAGGTCCTAGATCGTTTTGAAAACACTGAATATCGCTACTCGCTTGTCTTCGTGGGTTATGACAAAAATGGGCCAACCATCGAGCTGACCTATAACTGGGATACAGACTCTTACGATCTTGGTAACGGCTTCGGCCATTTGGCACTCGGTGTTGATGATATCTACCAGACTTGCGATCAAATCAAAGCCGTTGGCGGCAACGTTACCCGAGAGCCTGGACCAATGCTTGGTGGTACAACTCATATTGCCTTCGTCAAAGACCCTGACGGCTACGCTATCGAACTTATTCAGACCAGCAAATAATTTTAGGTTGGAGCATTAAAATGAAAGACGCACTATTTCAGCCAATGCGCCTTGGCAAGGTAACACTGAAAAACCGTATCGTTATGCCACCGATGACCCGCTCACGCGCAAGCCAGTCGGGTAACGTCGCCAATGACATGATGGCTAAATACTATGCCCAGCGTGCCGATGCCGGTTTGATTGTTGCCGAAGGTACCCAGATTTCAGAAATGGGCCAAGGCTACGCTTGGACACCGGGTATCTACACCCAGGAGCAAATTGCTGGCTGGAAGAAAGTGACGGATGCTGTTCATGACAAAGGCGGCGTGATTTACGCGCAGCTTTGGCATGTTGGTCGTGTTACCCACCCTGCGAATATCGGCGGGCAGCAACCAATTTCATCTTCGGCGCTAAAAGCTGAGAATGTGAAAGTCTTTATCGACGATGGTAGCAATGCACCAGGTTTTGTTGACGTGGTTGAGCCACGTGAAATGACCAAAGCCGACATCCAACATGTTATCGGTGAATATCGTCAGGCAGCCTTAAACGCGATTGAGGCTGGGTTCGATGGTATTGAGTTACACGCAGCGAACGGTTACCTAGTAAACCAGTTTATCGATTCTGAAGCCAACAACCGTACCGATGAATATGGCGGCTCTGTTGAAAACCGTCTGCGCTTCCTTGGCGAAGTGGTTGAAGCAATGACAGACGCAATCGGTGCCGACCGTGTTGGTGTTCGCCTTGCGCCGTTTACCTCCCTGAACGGCACGGTTGATAAAACACCTGTTGAAACATACACAGCAGCCGCTGCACTGTTGAACAAACTGAATGTTGTTTACCTTCACATTGCTGAAGTGGATTGGGACGATGCTCCGGAAACACCGGCAGAGTTCAAACCGGCGGTACGTGAAGCCTACAATGGCACCATCATTTACGCAGGCCGCTACAATGCTGAAAAAGGGGCAGAAGCCATTGCTGACGGTATTGCAGACATGATTGGTTTTGGTCGCCCGTTTATTTCAAACCCAGACCTGCCAAACCGAATCATGAATGATTACCCGTTGGCTACCCACGACCCTGACACCCTGTTTGGCGGTGCAGAAAAAGGCCTACTTGATTACCCAGTGTACCAAGCAAGTTAACAGATACCCCCAAAGAAAAAGCCCTGCTCAACCATGAGCAGGGCTTTTTTCGTACCGAAATTGCTCTAGCTATTGTGAAGCAAGCAAATGGTTCCATTCATTATGTTTCCCCATATAGTGGACAACATAGCTACACTGCGGGATCACCTTGAAGCCCTCTTGCTCAATCTTGCCAAGCACCGCTTCCATCATGATACCTGCATACCCTTGCCCACGAAGCTCGCTCGGCACTGAAGAGTGATCGAGTGTCAGTACATTTCCCGAGATCTGGTAGCTTACTTTGGCTTGATAGCCATCAATAAGATCAACAAAATATGTTTGTTTGTCTTTATCGTGTACAACCTTGTGATTGTTGGACATCGCTTCCCTCTCCATTTGCATTCAAACTCAATATTCTTTCCCCAGATATTAACTGATTCACTCCATCAGATACATCTTAGACACATCAATCACTTAAGTTAAACGCTGGCAATCAATGCAGAAAAGGCTAGAACTTCCCACCATTTACCCACTCGTTTTTAGGTGGCACCGGTTCTTGATTGACCCATAATTCTTTTATTTTTCCCTGCTCTAACCTAAAAATATCAAACCTCGCAATTTCCTGTCCGTTCTCTAAAACCCGGCTGTAAGACACGACGAAGTTTCCCTGCCCGATAATTTTAAATACTTGGTCATAAGTGCCAATATAGCTTTCTAATGAGCCGACATCAGGTGCGCAATGAACAATCACTTGCCCATCACTTAAATAAGCGTGGCGCTTATCTTGCTGCCCCAAAACCATGACATCGCAAAGGAACTCGCGGACAAGCTCTTTGTTGTCTTCCGTTGCATCTAAATCTGTAATTTCCGTTTCACCCGAAATTTGGTCAGTATTTAAATTCTTAGCGTCTTGATAGGCTGAAATCACATCCCAATGCTCGATTATCTTGTCGTTGCTGTCGGTATCGAACAGATCCGTGGTTACCCACTTGGCATCACCGTTATTGATATCCTGAAAAACTTGTAAGAACACGTACTGACCGTCGACGATTGAGCGGATCACCCGGATATCCCTGATAGGGCAACGTACAAGGAAGGGTTCGAAAAACTCGATGAAACCTTCAACGCCATTGCGCACGCCCGTACTATGCTGGGTATAGCGTCGGCCGGTATACTTGGTAATAGCGTCTTTGGCATTACCATCCCGAATCCCTTCCATGTATAAGTTCGTCGCAGTTGCCAGCTTGCTGTTCATCCTACTCTCCAATGGTCAATTTCATTTTCACACGTCAATAATAGTAGTTGTTTTAATTGATACTATTTAGCCAGTATGAAGAAAGGCTATTGCAATCATGCAATAGCCATTAAATTTTACTTAGTGTTAGGCTTAATTTAGAAATGATAGTTCGCCATGATTACAACCTGTTGGGTATAATCTATCTCAACATCGCGCTCATCAAAATCTTGGTGTAGATAGCGATAGGTAAGATCAGTACTCCAGTCTTTATTAATACGATAAGTTGTACCTACTTGAAGCCCCCTTATAAAATCCATCGAGGTTTCACCAACTATATCGTTGTAACCAACACCAAGAAGAAAGCCACCATTTAGAGAAACTCTGTTGTTTATATCATATAAATAATCATACGACGCGAAGAACAAACTCTGGGAAAACTTGTCTTTGTAGCTATACGTTGCTGTCACCCGATGCTCCGAGTTTATCGTCAACCCGCCGTTTAAAAGCACCGTCGCATCTTCACCATTGATGGAGTTGGCACCGTCTAACTTATCTTCTTGGTAGCCAACACCCGCACCAACGAAATACTCTGTCTTCGCATGTAATATTGGTGAAACTAGCAGCAATGAAAGAGTCATCAATCCTATACCCTTGCTCATGCTGGCATCAGGTTTGCTCAATTTTTCTTGCTCAGAACTAAACATTTGATACCACCTTAACCTAGCCAAATATAAAGTAGTAGTTAGAAATCGCTTATTATCATGTACCAGTTAAGAATGTCGGGGTATAGAAATGCAATACACAAAAACAGAAAAGTTATAGGTTCAGATAAAATGAGAACACTAAAATTTAATAGGGTATGGCGTATTCATAGATGCATTCAAATTCAGGCACTGATTCAGAAAATGTAGACGAGGTCTTGAAGTCTATTTTTCTCATTATCAAGAAAGTGAGACTGAGGTAATATAGCAAGGACAAACATCATTATTTTATAAATCGCCAGTCACATAAAAAACCCCTTTAAAACAGTCATAAGCTTCACCTTCCACCTTTTTGTCTGCATCGTTTAAAACAATAAATTTATGAGTCCCTTATTAGTTACATTTGTTGACCTGCTGTAACTTTGTTGTAATCCACATATGTACAACTATGCGCTAGTATCGCTTTGAAAAATCAGTTACTTTGGTTACATTAAAGTTAAAAGACAAGCGAGAACATACGGAAGTTCTTGCAAGATCAACAACTAAGGAAAAGGTTGATGAAAAAACACCCACTAAGCGCCCTACTTCTCGCCTCTCTGATTTCTGTGCCGAGCGCCTTTGCCAAAGATACCGTTGTCGTCTCCTCCAAAATCGATACCGAAGGCGGGTTACTTGGTCAAATTATTTACTTATCCCTCCAAGAAGCAGGGATTGATGTCGAAAACCGAGTCCAGCTTGGCGGAACACCGATTGTCCGCAAGGCGCTGCTTGCCGGTGAAATTGATATTTACCCAGAATACACAGGTAATGCCGCCTTTTTCTTCAACAAGACTGCCGATGATGCCTGGAAGAACTTCCAACAAGGCTATGACATGGCCAAAAGTCTTGACTACGAAGCCAACAAGGTTGTCTGGCTTACCCCAGCCAAGGCAAACAACACCTGGGCTCTCGCGGTTCGCCAAGAGATCGCTGAACCTAACAACCTAAAAACCATGTCTGACTTTGGTCAATATGTCAGCAAAGGGGGAGACATAAAACTGGCGGCCTCTGCCGAGTTTGTATCCACTCCCGCTGTACTTCCAGCTTTTCAGAAAACCTACGACTTTGAGTTGAAGGAAAGCCAGTTGCTCGTCCTGTCCGGTGGTAATACCGCTGCGACTATCCGTGCTGCTGCTCTTCAGACAGATAAAACCAACACTGCCATGGTCTACGGCACCGATGGTGCAATTGCCTCTGTCGGGCTAGTGGTAATGGAAGACGACAAAGGGGTGCAGCCTGTTTATGCCCCAACACCAGTCATCCGTGAAAGTGTCTTGAAAGCCCATCCACAAATTGATGACATCTTAAACCCGATCTTTGCATCGCTAGACTTGAATACCCTGCAAGGCCTTAACAGCCGAATTGCAATTGGTGGTGAAAGTGCCAGCGCTGTTGCAAAAAACTACCTACAAACAAACGGGTTCATTAAGTAATTACAAAGTCTGTTCAGGGTACTAATTTGAAGTTCTTACCTATCGACAAACTTGGCCTATCAGTGAGTGTACTTACGGTACTCTCACTGGTTGCCCTACCTTTTGTCCACCTCCAGCCAAACCGTATCATGCCCGGTGAAGGCTTCTTCCTCGCTGACGTGTTAATGCCGAGCCATTTAGCCACATTTACGGTGCTAATGCTCCTAACCGTCTTGAGTGCATCGACGACGATGCTATACAGACTCCAGCTTATCCTGTGTACTGCCTCGGCATTTATCCTGTTGTACAGTGTCGGAGCCAGTGCCGATGGCCTGCTTGAAGGGGCTTCCCCTTTCGCTCGGGTGTCCTTGGGTAGCGGGTTTTGGACCAGCCTTTTTTTGCTCGGACTACTGTTGACTGACGTCGTCATAAAATTGAACCTGCAAGGCCTCAAGCGACTGCTTTTCATCTTGTCGGTTGTCATTGGCGTGGTTGCGGTTCTAAAGACTGGCGCATTAGATAACCTCTCTATTATCAAAGAATACCAGAACCAAGATACCTTCTGGCAACAAGCCCTACGCCATGTGCAGCTCTCTTTCGGTAGTCTGGTGCCTGCCATACTCGTTGGCATTCCCTTGGGAATAAAGTGCCATCGCTCTCAGGCCGTTCGAAATGGTGTTGTCCCTATCCTCAATGTGCTTCAAACCATCCCAAGCCTGGCGATGTTTGGCATCTTGATGATACCGCTGAGCTATATCGCAGTAACGTTTCCTACTTTGTCAGATCTCGGTATCAAAGGCATTGGTGCAGCCCCTGCAGTGATTGCACTGTTTTTTTACTCCTTGCTCCCTATTGTCAGCAACACGATCGCAGGGTTTGACAAACTTGATGGCAAAACACTCGATGCGGCGAGAGGAATGGGCATGAATGCCCGCCAAGTTCTATTTGGTATAGAGCTCCCCCTCGCCCTGCCCGTCATTCTTTCTGGCATTCGTATTGTAGTAACCATGAACATCGGCTTGGTCGCTGTTGCAGGACTGATTGGCGGTGGGGGCTTCGGTACTTACATCTTCCAAGGACTAGGCCAAACAGCAACCGACCTCGTCATTCTTGGTGCTTTCCCCACCCTACTACTTTCTTTTGTATCCGCGGTATTGATTGATGCCATCATCGAAGTCGTCAAAGGCAATAAATCATGATTGAATTAAAAGCGTTAACCAAAACATTCGGTGAGCAAACAGCGGTAAAGGGCATCTCTTTAACCGTTGAAACCGGTCAATTCTGTACCTTAATTGGCACTTCGGGTTGTGGGAAGTCAACCACATTAAAAATGATCAACCGATTGATTGAGCCAAGTGCCGGTAAGGTGTTGATTAACAACCAAGATGTCTCGACCATGCCTGCAGAGTCATTGAGGCGTCGTATTGGCTATGCCATTCAAGGTGTGGGCCTTTTCCCACATCGCAATGTATTCGACAATATCGCTACTGTACCTGTCTTACTGGGGTGGGATAAGGCCTCTATCACCCAAAGGGTAAAAGAGTTACTGGAACTGTTTCACTTGGATTATGAGCGCTTTTCGACAAAGTTCCCCCACCAACTTTCAGGGGGTGAACAACAGCGTGTCGGGGTAGCCAGGGCACTTGCGGCCAAGCCGGAAGTATTGCTGATGGATGAACCGTTCGGTGCACTCGACCCATTGACCCGAGAGAGCCTGCAGGATGAGATACTGAGTATTCAAAAGATCCTCGGCATCACCACTATCATGGTAACCCATGATATTGACGAAGCCATCAAAATGGCAGATGTCATTGCAGTTATGGACAAGGGGAGATTATTGCAGTTCGATACGCCCCAATCGTTGTTGAGAAACCCTGAACCTGGCTTTGTCAGCAATATTGTCGGTGGCTTGGACCGCTCTCTGCGCCTCTTGACCCTTAACCAGGTTGCAGATGTCATGAGTGTCAACCTTGCTCCAAACAAAAGCACTACCAAGCCAGTGATACCTTTCAATACCAACTTGCGTGATGCCGTATCGATGCATATCTGGGAAGGGGAGGAAACGCTCGCTGTCAGCGATGAAACAGGGGCTGTTGTCGGGACAGTGTCCCTCAATGATATTCTGAGCAAGGGGGCCAAATCATGAACTCCCTAGCTTTGAGGCAATGGATAGGGCTTGTCGCCCCAATGGGCATATTGGCTCTGTTGGCTTTTCGCATTGAGTTGATAGAACCACTGCTGGCCTACTTCAACCACATCGATGCCCCGGTGATCTACTACCGCGACACCTTCACCAATTTAATCTTTTGGCACATGCTGGTAGTATTTTTGGCCATCGGCGCTGCCACTATTATCGCACTGGTATGTGGGATACTGGTCACCCGCGGGTCCGGCAAGGATTTTCTCCCATTAGCTAGGGCCGTCGCTAACCTTGGCCAAACATTCCCACCGGTTGCAGTGTTAGCATTGGCCATTCCTTCATTGGGCTTTGGTTTGAAGCCCACGCTGGTTGCCCTATTCCTTTATGGCTTGCTCCCGATATTTGAAAACACCGTAACCGGGTTGCAGCAAACGCCAAAAAGTGTCCTCGAAGCAGCAAAAGGCATGGGTATGAGTAAATTCCAGCAGCTTTGCCAGGTGGAATTACCCCTTGCGCTACCGATAATTATCTCCGGTATCCGTACCTCGTTAATCATCAGCATTGGTACTGCCACAATTGGCTCCACCGTCGCATCGAAAGGTCTGGGAGAAGTGATCATCGCCGGTTTGCTGACTGACAATATGGCGTTCATCCTGCAAGGCGGGATCCTGGTTGCACTGATTGCCATTATTACTGACCAAGTGTTTGTAAAACTGGAATCCCGTTTCTCGTATTAAGTCGGCAGTTTTATCACCACCATTTTCTCTTCGGTAAAATCATGCATCGTATAAGGGATGCCGCCTATGCCGTACCCAGATTCTTTGCGGCCGGCAAAAGGCATCCAATCAACCCGGAATGCCGAGTGATCATTGACCATAACGGCAGAGGCTTCGAGTTGATGCTGTGCCTGCAGGGCAACCTCGAGACTCTGGGTATAGACTGCAGCCTGAAATGAAAAAGGCACATTGTTTGCTCGCTGGTAGGCCTCGGTGATGTGATCGTAGCCATAGACACAAACCACAGGACCGAAAATCTCTTTTGAAGACACATTCAAATCGTCACTAGGGTTGAGTATTACTGTCGGCTCATAAAGGGTAGCGGTTAACGCTTTGCCGCCAATGGGGATTTGTGCCCCACTCTCTCTGGCTTGCTCGACCCACTCTGCAACCCGCTGACATTCTTTGGGACGAATTAACGGACCGCAATCTGTGTTTCCCTCCCTTGCATCCCCCACTACCAGTTTACCCACCTGCTCCACCAGCTTTTGAACAAAATCGTCAAGGATGTGGTTATCAACGTAGATACGCTGGACAGAGACACAAACTTGTCCTGAGTGGTAAAAACCGCCCTTCACTATGGATGGCAGAATAGCATCGATATCGACCTGTTTATCAACAATAACAGGTGCTGCACCACCATGCTCAAGAGCACAACGGGTACCCGGGGCCAATTTACTGCGTAAGTACCAGCCAACTCCGGGAGAGCCAATAAAAGTGAAAAATGCCGTTCTAGGATCGGTGACGACTCGTTCGGTGTCCTCCCTTTTAGCAAGGAAAAAGCGGCACCATTTTTCATCAAGCCCAGCCTGATAAAGCAGTTCGACAAATTTTTTGGCACTCAGCGGAGTGTCGTTGGCAGGCTTAATCAAAATGGGGGCATTTACCGCGATGGCTGGCGCTACTTGATGGACTATCAGGTTCAGGGGATGGTTAAATGCCGATACCGCAACCACCGGCCCAATCGGCTCCCTATAGGTAAAGGCCAACCGGCCAGCACCTGCTGCAGTCAGATCCATGGGGATTTGCTCCCCCTTAAGGCCCAATAGCTCTTTGGCCGCCAGTTGCACCCCATCAATCGCGCGGTCAACTTCAATAATGGCATCCTTAAGCGGCTTACCGCCTTCTGTGGCAATCAACATCGCCAACTCATCCTTTTGTTCCAGCATCAACCCTGCGCAGCGGTTAAGGATGGCAATCCGCTCATGGGCAGCAAGCCTTTGTGCTTTGTCAGCAATCGTATCGGCCGCTTGCTGTAACATGGCATCCAGTTCATCCCATGTCGACAGCGCCAACTCAGCAATCACTTCTTGGTTATAGGGGTTCTCTACTTTAACAACAGTCATAATAGGCAAACCTTCGAGGCTAATTCATCAATAAGCACTGTTTTATTGGCTGTGTAGTCAACGGGGACATCGACAAGGTGGACGCCACCGGCATCAAAGGCCTGATCAAGCACACGTTCAAATTCAGCAGCGCTGGTTACCCTGTGCCCGGTCACACCGTAGGCATTGGCATACTTAACAAAGTCTGGGTTATCGAATTCCAATCCCCAATCGTCCATGCCCGCTATCTGTTGTTTCCACCTAATCATCCCGTATGAACCGTCATTCAACACCATGACCACCAAGTTGAGCCCGACTCTTCTCGCAGTCTCCAACTCTTGGGAATTCATCATAAATCCCCCGTCACCGCATATCGCCAAGACCCTCTTGCTCGGGTTGAGCTGCGCTGCCATCATCGCCGACGGTAAGCCCGCCCCCATCGTCGCTAATGCGTTATCTAACAATACTGAATTAGGGTGATAAGCTTTGTAATTGCGGGCAAACCAAATCTTGTAGATGCCGTTGTCCAGTGCGATGATGCCATCTTCCCCCATCACTTTCCGGGTACCTGCAACTAGCCTTTGAGGAATAATGGGAAAAGAGTTATCTTGCGCACCGGTCATAATATGCTGATCAATTTCTTGCTTAATTCGTTGGAAATAATCCACATCAGCACTTTTCCACCCGTTGAGCTTTTCTCCCAACCTGCGCACAGTTCTACTGATATCGCCCACTAACTCAAGTTGGGGAAAGTACACTTCATCCACCTGAGCAGATTTGTAGTTCAGGTGGATAACAAACTTGTCATTGTCTGACATGAAAAATGGCGGCTTCTCTACCACGTCATGGCCAATATTGATGATCAGATCAGCCCGCGAAACTGCACAGTGCAGATAGTCATTATCTGACAGCGCCGCTGTTCCCAAAAACAAATTGGAACGCTCGTCGGCCACCCCTTTTCCCATTTGGGTGTCAAAGAAATAAATGCCTGATTGTTCAACAAAGTTCTCAACCGCTTTGCAGGCTGTTTTCCGGTTTGCACCTGCCCCAATCAGAATCAGCGGGTGGCTAGCAGCCTTAATTTTCGCGATCGCTTCATCAAGCACAAAATCATCTGCCACGGCGTACTGTCGGGTACTCTGCTTCACTACTTTGGCATCGGTCTCTTCTGCCGCAATGTCTTCTGGCAACTCCAGCAAAATGGCACCCGGGCGCTCTTCCTCGGCCCTTCTGAAGGCCTCCCTGACCAATGACGGAATGGTATTGCCATGCACAATCTGCTTGCTCAACTTACAAATGGGTTCATAGAGCTTAACCACATCGATAATTTGAAATTGCCCCTGCTTGGAGGCTTTGATTGGCTTTTGGCCAGTAATCATAATGAGAGGGAAAGCTCCAAGATGGGCATAGGCGGCCGGGGTAGAAAAGTTAGTTGCGCCGGGCCCCAGCGTTGCCATACAGACCCCGGCTTTACCCGTCAGCCGACCATATGTAGCCGCCATAAACCCAGCTCCCTGTTCGTGGCGGGTCAACACCAACTTTATTGAGGAGTCTTTCAGGGAATTTAATACATCGAGGTTTTCTTCCCCCGGAACAGCGAAGATATACTCAACCCCTTCGTTTTCTAGTGCCTTTACCAATAGATCTGAAGCTTTCATACGATTACCCGAGCAAGCCATTGAGTGAATTACACCAAGCATATACAGCAACTAGCTGAATCCCGATTTCATAGTATTTGAATATAGTTCAGTCTTGATTATGAGCGCTCGAATACCACCGATTTATCATTGAACAGAAACACCCGCTTTTCGATATGGTACTGAATCGCCCTTGCCAAGGTTAAGGATTCAACATCCATGCCTTTTCTTGCCAAGTCAGCAGGATAATAAGTGTGATCGACGGTTTCCATGCCCTGAGTAATGATTGGGCCTTCATCCAAGTCATCACTGACATAGTGTGCGGTAGCCCCTACCAATTTAACCCCTTTCTGGTAAGCCTGATGATAGGGCTTCGCACCTTTGAAACCTGGCAGTAAGGAATGATGGATATTGATGGCCTTCCCAGCCCAGCGGATGCACATGTCATGGGAAAGTACCTGCATGTAACGGGCAAGCACCAACAACTCACACCCGGTTTGCTCCAACACTGCCTGTACCTGAGCTTCTTGTTGCGGTTTAGTCTCGGCAGTAATAGGAAAGTAGTAATACGGAATATCGTGCCACTGGGCGAGTGACTGCAGGTCTGGGTGGTTTGATATTACGGCTTTGATATCAACGGCTAAGTTACCCGTACGGTACCGATACAGTAAATCATTGAGGCAGTGATCATATTTAGACACCATAATCACCACCTTCGGCCGGTAATCCGATGGTGTCAGTTCCCAATCCATCTCAAACTCCTCAGCCCGAGAGGCAAAAGAAGAGCAGAAAGTGACTTGGTCAAGTGCCGAACTATCTTCCTTACGAAAAACGGCACGAATAAAAAAACGGTGGCCCAGTGCATCATCAAATGAATTGAGTTCAGTAATATAACAGCCAGATTCACGCAAAAAGCGCGTGACCACATCCACAGTACCGGAGCGGCCGGCGCAACTTGCGGTCAGAATATACGTTAATGATGACTGATTCATAAGCTCACCTTTTCGACTTTTGCACCATCCTCATCCCGCAAGCATGGCACAAAGGTCACAAAGTTGCCGAAAGCTTATAGTCAGTCAACATGCAGTAAAGACATCGAACAGAAAAGATATTGAGTCAAGATATAGGCAAAGGCCAGATTCAGAAAAAACACGTCAAGCGTTCTAGTTTCTAAGGTACGAAATAAGTATTGGGAGAGATGAAACTTGGAGCGGGCAGCGGGAATCGAACCCGCATCATCAGCTTGGAAGGCTGAGGTAATAGCCATTATACGATGCCCGCTTATTGAAGATTGGCCTGAAAGCCTATGATGGTGTGCATCGAACAATTGCTATATTGTCACAACTTACAAAGAAGAAAAGCGTTGATTTCCAGTGCGTGACCTTTATCACAAATAACAACACCAACCGCTTACAAAACAAACACCTGGTATCATTATCACTCTGCAAAAAATCATATCTCATTATTCATGAAGCATAAAAATTGAACAACATTGAGTACTGATTGACTTTTTACGGTAATTAAAATTGAAACAGCCATTCCTATCCATTTTCATAAAGCAGTTAAGCGTCACTAGCAGCATATATTGACATCACAATCAAGCAATATAGTCGAATAATATTTCAAGCCGTGGCTTGGCAAGATAATCCGCTATGCAAGAAATGCATTATTGCTAAATTTTAGGCATTTCACTTTCAACAGCAAAAAGAACAAGGTGTTGGTGTCTTATCATCAATAAAAGGTACCCACCATGAGCGACATTGTTATTAACACTCGTATTGAAGAAGATCTACTTGGTAAGCGTGAAATCCCAGCAGATGCCTATTATGGTATCCACACGCTTCGTGCGTATGAGAACTTTAATATCTCGACGACAAAGATCTCTGATGTGCCTGAGTTTGTTCGCGGCATGGTGTTTACGAAAAAAGCGGCAGCCAAAGCCAATATGGAGCTGGGCACAATCCCTAGCGATGTTGGCCAGTACATTATCCAAGCTTGTGATCTGATTTTGGACACGGGTAAATGTATGGATCAGTTTATCTCTGATGTTTACCAAGGCGGTGCCGGTACTTCAGTTAACATGAACGCCAATGAAGTGATCGCTAACGTTGCACTAGAGCTAAAAGGTGACGACAAAGGCGAATACCACATCATCAACCCTAACGATCATGTCAACAAGAGCCAGTCGACCAACTGTGCCTACCCGACCGGCTTCCGTGTTGCGGTATACAACAGCATTATTAAGATGATCAGCTCTATCGAATATTTGCGTACCGCTTTCGATGCCAAGAGCGAAGAGTTTAATGACATTCTGAAAATGGGCCGTACCCAGTTGCAAGATGCCGTGCCAATGACTGTTGGACAAGAGTTCCACGCATTCAGCACCTTGCTAAAAGAAGAAGTTAAGAACCTGAAGTACGCTGCTAACCTGCTGCTTGAAGTTAACCTAGGCGCGACAGCTATCGGCACAGGTCTAAACGCCGCTGAAGGCTATCAGGAACTGGCTGTCAAATACCTTGCAGAAGCCACAGGTCTAGATTGTGTGCCTTCAGAAGATTTGATTGAAGCAACCTCTGACTGCGGTGCCTATGTGACTGTCCACGCAGCCCTGAAACGCCTTGCGGTTAAGCTATCTAAAGTCTGTAACGACCTGCGCCTGCTGTCTTCAGGCCCTCGCGCTGGCCTTAATGAAATCAACCTGCCAGAAATGCAGGCCGGCTCATCAATTATGCCAGCTAAAGTTAACCCGGTGATCCCTGAAGTCGTTAACCAGGTTTGTTTCAAAGTGATCGGTAACGACACAACAGTTACATTCGCAGCAGAAGCCGGACAGTTACAGCTAAATGTCATGGAACCGGTTATTGGCCAGGCTGTATTTGAATCCATCGAACTACTTGGCAATGCTTGTATCAACCTTGCTGATAAGTGCATCAGCGGCATTACCGTTAACAAAGAAGTCTGCGAGCATTTCGTCTTTAACTCAATCGGTATCGTGACCTACCTCAACCCGTTCATCGGCCACCACGAAGGCGATATCATTGGTAAAATCTGTGCAGAAACAGGACGAAGCGTGAAAGATGTTGCCCTTGAGCGTAACTTGCTTGGCGAAGAGCAACTGAACGAAATCTTTTCCGCCAACAACCTAATGCACCCAGAATACAAAGCCAAACTGTATAATTAATCTTAGAAACAAGATAACTAATCTTCGAAAAAGGGGCTATTTAAAGCCCCTTTTGAATAATTCAAGTTAACTCATTTCAAGGTGTTAAGTTGGTTATAGAAGAAAATGAAAAGTGGAAATAACCATTTACAACAGCACAAATGCTTAATTATCTAGCAGGCTCTCACCCGTTAGCTCTTTTATTGGACAGATTTTACTGAGTTCATTCCACATTGCTTCACAAGAGGAGTGTAATTTCGAATAATAGCGGTAAACATATAAATCCAAAGGTACTGGGTCTCTTGATGAAAGTATTTTCAACTGTCCTGATGCCAACTCATCTTTTATTGCATAATCAGGCAACCAACTAATTCCTTTACCTTGTAAAACTAAGGCCTTAATAAAGTCTGTCATGGAAGAAGAGCACACAGTATTGTTAGTCAACTTGCTTTTAGAACGATGAAGCGCCCTTCCCATATAGCTTTCCGGTGTATAATCTAAACAAGGCACATCATCATTATTTGCCAAGTCGAACAATTCTTTGCCATCCTCATCGACCGCTGACACACAATACAGATAACTGCGGCCAAGATAGATTGAACGATAAGGAGCAACTTGCAACCTGTCTTCATAAAACGAAAACAAAAAGTCACACTTACCATCTATCAATTGCTCAACAGCGTCATCAACTTCATTCGCCTCAACAGATAAACGAGTATTTAATTGAGGGTCAAACAAGCATGAGTGCAACTTTGGCAGCAGACTGATTGAGATAGAGTGGGCAGCGCTCAGACGCACCGTATGCCGACCATCGAAAGAACTACCCGCGAGACGACTTACCTCTTCATCTATCTGCTGGAGGATGGACAGTGCCGTTGTCTTGAACTGCTTGCCACAGAGAGTGAGCTCAATCGGCGTTTTGCTGCGTTCGATTAACACCAAGCCTAACTCAGTCTCCAGTGACTTTATCCTGCGGCTGAAAGCTGGTTGGGTAACATTTCGGACAGCCGCAGCATGGGAGAAGTTTTTTAACTCCGCCAGAGTAAGAAAATCTTGCAGCCATTTTGTCTCAATATTTTTCATTTATTTTTCTCAATAAACATCTATCTATTGCAGTCGTCATCTTCTAACAACCCAGCCAAATCATGGTTATTAGCAAGATAATGAGAAGTCACTAGCAGAAAGGTATAAGGATCAATTACTCATTAACATATGTCTATTAACTTGATCACAATCCCTGACTTTCTCGTAATGCAATTTAATAACCGAGCCTTTTTTTTCTGCATTTCACAAGCTACCAGAATAATCATACCATCCGGATGTAACATTAATAACACTGACTTATCTTTTATATTAACAATCACACTGGATGAGACAGCTTAAAAAACATTCTAATTAATAATAATTTAACCAATAAGCTTAACAAACCTACATATTACTATATGAAATCTGTATCCTAATAAATAAAAGGTCAATTAAATGAACTTAATTATTAAGTTATTGTGTGGAATATTCGCTGGTATTCTCCTGGGCATGTTTGCTCCTGACGTTATTGTTCAAGCCCTAATTACAGCTAAATATCTGGTTAGCCAACTCATTAAATTTACTATACCTCTTCTTATCCTGTTCTATGTTACCAGTGGTATTGCTAGCCTTCCGAAAAACTCCGGTAAATTGCTGAGCAAAACCGTTGGTTTAGCTTATTTATCAACCCTAGGGGCGGGTATACTGGCCTTTTTGGTGGCCAAAAGCCTTTTCCCTGCCCTGCTTAGTGGTGCCGGACAACTGCCTGAAGCCGAAACTGTTCTAACCCCATTCTTAGAGCTTCAGATCCCACCGATCATGAATATCATGACCGCATTGACCGTGGCTTTCATTTTCGGCCTGGGGATTTCCAACACGGGTGCTGAAAACCTCAAGAAGATCAGTGATCAGGGTCGTGACATCATCGAACTGTTCCTTAACAAGGTAATGATCCCATCGTTGCCGTTCTATATTGCTGGTGTGTTCGCTGACATGACGGTCAAAGGGACAGTATTCGCAACCCTACAGACTTTCAGTTTAGTCTTGCTTGCTGTTGTCGCCATGCACTGGTTCTGGCTGAGTTTCCAGTTCGTCACTACCGGTGTCGCCCTGCAACGCTCACCGCTGAAAATCCTGCGCACCATGTTGCCGGCTTATTTCACCGCTGTTGGTACCATGTCCTCGGCGGCAACAGTACCGGTTACCCTGCAGCAGACTAAACGCAACGGGGTATCCAACTCCATCGCCAACTTTGTTGTACCACTGTGTGCCAATATCCATATGTCAGGCTCAGTGATCAGTATTGCCAGCGTAGCGGTGGCCGTCATTATCATGACCGGTGCCGGCCCAGTACCTAGCTTACTGGAAGCCCTGCCATTCCTTGCGATGCTGGGTATCACTATGGTTGCTGCACCAGGCGCACCGGGTGGCGCAGTGATGGCATCAGCCGGTCTTCTTGGCTCAATGCTTGGGTTTACCGAGGAGATGATTGCCCTACAAATCGTCCTTCACCTTGCCCAAGATAGCTTTGGTACAGCCTGTAACGTTACCGGAGACGGTGTTATTGCGCTGCTCATTGACAAAGTTTCTGACTCAGCCGAAGAGACTGGAGGCGAGCTGCTCCCTGCTGAAGAGGCCGCCTAAAGCACGTTGCTACAAAAGTAGAGAGCTTCCACACCACAGATGAAAAAAGCCAGCGACATGCTGGCTTTTCTTCACTATTTCAATGTGATCATTTAGATGGGTATTCGCCAATTTTGTCTTTGGCTGAGTCACCAGTGACTTTCCAGTGCTCATTAGGATCATAAGCTTCGTCACAGATGTCCAAAGTAAAGCCCATATCTACGACTTCTTTTAATGTCAGATTGTCAGCCAGTTTTGCAATATCGCCAGATTTGTTACGTAATTCCATATCCGTCTACCTTCTAACAAACGCCCTTTCACCTTCTTAAATATAGTGGCGATGCGGTAACTTGTCCTGTAGGTACAGAGAAGCGGCAATACCGGCTATATGTTCAACCGCCACATAACCCCACGCTTGATTACCGAACCATTTATGCTCGGCAAAGTAGAGAGAGATCAAGCTACACCTAAATATCTTTGCGCTCCTGTTCCATCTTGCTGATTTACCGCTAAGATATAGACAAAATAGAATGACAAACCATCTTAAGTATCGCTTTGATGTGTAACCAAGATTATCAACAAGGGATTGGCCAATGATAAAAGCAGCAACAAATCAATCTCAGGGAATGCTGTTGTTCAAACTGACCCACCAGCAGTCTTTTGCCATTGGTACGTTAAAGGTCAAAGAAATTGTGCCTTATACGCCCCTGACAGCCATTCCGCATTCTCACCCAACCGTATTAGGTGCAGCAAGTCTGCGGGGTGATACGCTGCCTGTTATCGACATGGCGAAAGCCGTCGGATATCCCCCTCTAACCAAAGATGAGCTAAAAAATAGCTATATTATTATCACCGACTGCCGCCGTATGCTGGTTGGCTTCCTTGTCCGGGGTATCGACCGCATTACCGAATGCAACTGGCATAATATTGATGCTCCGCCGAGCTCTTTGGGTAAAAATGTCTTTGTCACAGGTGTCACTAACGTCGATAACAAACTGGTGCAGTTGCTGGATGTCGAGTTGTTGCTATCAAAAGTCTTCCCAGATAGCCCTGATAGCTTGCACCCGATTCTGACTGATGTAGAACGTGAAGTACTACGCCCGCTGAAAATACTGCTGGTAGATGATTCAGCCGTTGCCCGCCGCCAACTTTCGCAAGCGCTGGACAGTATTTCTATCCCGTACTTCATTGCCACTAATGGCCATGATGCACTCGATATGCTCAAACATGCTGCTGGAGCTGGAGCGCCCTTTGATATTCTTGTCAGTGATATTGAAATGCCGGGCTTGGACGGTTATGAGCTTGCCTTTGAAGTCCAGAATACTCCGCAACTCTCGCATGCCTATATTATTTTACATACCTCGCTCTCAAGCGAGATCAGCGTCTCACAAGCCCACCAAGTTGGCGCCCATGAAGCATTAACTAAGTTTGAGGCCAACGAACTGATCCATGCCATGCTCCGTGGTGCAGAAAAGAAAAATAACGTTCAAGTGGCTTAGCCATATTTCTAAGCCAAGCCTCTTTGCTTGGCTTGATTCATTACTCTTTAGGACTATTGTGCTAATAAGTGTCGCCCAACAATGAAATTTATCGAAGTTAGGGCGCTCTTTACTCCTGTATAAGCTAGCTTTAGATCTAGCCATTATTATTGGGAGGCATCATGGGCGACTCATTAATCTTCGGTATCAATTTCCTTTCTGGCTTATTTATCATCTGCTTAGGGTTAGGTGTACTTGCGGTGATCTATATGTACATCACCGATATCCGCCAGCATAAGCACGCCATTAGACATAACTACCCGGTAATTGGCCGCTTCCGCTATTTGTTCGAAAAGCAGGGTGAGTTCTTCCGCCAGTATTTTTTCGCCATGGATCGAGAAGAAATGCCTTTCAACCGCGCAGAGCGAAGCTGGGTATATAAAGCGGCCAAAAACGTAGATCGCACCCTCGCATTCGGCTCTACCCGCAGCCTTGAGCCAACGGGCACCATTATGTTCATGAACTGCGCCTTTCCGACCTTAGAAGAAGACGCTGTTGCACCAGCCCCAGTTACCATTGGTCCCGATTGCCGAACCCCATACACTACCTCATCAATTTTCAACATTTCAGGAATGAGCTACGGCGCCATATCCAAACCAGCAGTACGAGCACTCTCCCACGGGGCAAAAATAGCGGGTTGCTGGATGAATACCGGTGAAGGCGGTTTGAGCCCCTACCATCTTGAAGGTGGTGCAGACATCGTTTTCCAGGTCGGTACGGCAAAATACGGGGTTAGAAATGCTGAAGGGCATCTGAGTAAAGAAAAGCTTGAAGAAGTCGCGGCGCACCCTGAAGTCAAAATGTTTGAAATCAAAATGAGCCAGGGGGCGAAACCGGGTAAAGGCGGGATTTTACCGGGCGGAAAAGTGACGGCGGAAATCGCCAAAATTCGTGGTATAGCCGAAGGCCAAGACTCCATCAGCCCGAATGGGCATATCGATATCCGCAGTGTCGGCGATTTACTCGATATGATTGACTTCATCAGGGAAACCACAGGTAAACCCGTAGGCTTCAAATCCGTGATCGGCTCACTCAACTGGTTTGATGAATTATTAGATGAGATAGAAAAACGAGGTAAAGCCAGCGCACCGGATTTCATTACTATCGACAGTGCTGATGGTGGTACTGGTGCTGCCCCCCAACCGCTTATCGACTATGTAGGTCTGCCTCTCAAGGAAAGCTTGCCTCTTGTGGTAGCCAGATTAGAAAAGCATCAACTAAAAGACCGAATAAAAGTCATTGCCTCAGGCAAACTGATTACACCATCAAAAGTCGCTTGGGCTATTGCCCTAGGAGCAGATTTTGTTGTCTCTGCCCGTGGCCATATGTTTGCCTTAGGTTGTATCCAAGCATTGCAATGTAACAAAAACACCTGCCCAACAGGGATCACCACCCACAACAAGCGGTTACAACAAGGACTCGATGTGGGAGATAAAACCCAACGAGTCGCCAATTACAATAAGTACATCCATTACGGCCTTGGTGTCATCGCGCATTCATGCGGGGTAACCAATGCCCGGCAACTTAACAAATCACACATTCGGATAGTCACCGAAAATGGGTTATCTATTGCTCTAGATAAGCTCTATGAAAACCACCAGTAAGGCAATGCTGCAATTTCCGCAACCATGCAAAGAATACAAACAGTGTTTTCAATAAACTCAATGGTTAAAATTAAACCAGATGAAAATTAACTTTCAAAGAAAAGATAATTTTGAATGGTGTTTTAATATACTTTTAGCCTTTAGCTCCCTCGTCATGAGCTAAGGGCGCATTATTTACTCTTTTGACCTTGTGCTGACATTTCACCACGGTCGACATGTCAAAGTACAACTACTGACTGACAACCCACTATAGACCCATGATTTCGCGCACTATCGCAGCTATTGCATTACTGACAGCATCCACTTTTTCTTTCGCTTCCCCAGAGCTGCTTGTTCCAGTTGAAGTTCCAAATACCCAACTTGCTCATGTTGAAACACTGGTCATTGATGGTGATATTAATGACAGCCTACAAATGCTACTGAATAACACACTAAAAAATAAAAGTAGTGATTTTTACGTCATTGACGACATCTCAGAAGATACGCTAAACAATACTCTGACCATCGTTATCACCTTGTACAACCAACCAATTTCATTACCAACGGATGATTGGTCCCTGAGTTAAAGCAACCACACAAAAACTAAACAGCGCCTATTAGGCGCTGTTATGGACGAAACAAGGCACAATCATTATCTTCAAGAAACTGGTGATTCAGCCAGTGGAGCGTGCTGCTCTAACTTCTGTTTCAAAATCTGTAAATTTACCGGCTTAGATACGAAGTCATTCATACCTGCATCAAAACATTTATCTTTCTCTTCTTTAACCACATTCGCGGTAAGAGCAATAATCGGGGTAAAACTACCAGTCTGCTTTTCAAGCTCTCTTATCTGACGAGTCGCTTCAAAACCATCCATCACAGGCATTTGGCAATCCATAAATATCACATCAAAGCGCTTCTCTTGATAAATATCTACCGCAAGTTTGCCATTCTCAACAATCTCAACCACGGCCCCTGCCTTCTCAAGCATCATTTTGGCCACTTTCTGGTTAATCAAGGTATCTTCAACCACTAGCACTTTTACTAATGGCTCCGCCTCTGTTTCTACTTTGCCTTGCTCTTCTTTCTTCTCAGATTTTTCGATCTTTTCCTTCAGGGCCGATTTGATATCAGTGCGAGTTTTTTCTGTTGGTAAAAGAGTTGGCTCGGTAGCTGGTTGTTCCTGCACTAAAATATCATCGCTAGCACTTTCATTTGCTAGCTCAGAACCTAGCACCTGCTCATCACTACCAGACTCTGGAGATTTGGATACCAACTTGAGTATTGCCCACTTCAGGTGGGCATCTTTGTAAGGACGAGTGAGGAAAGATTTTATCCCGAGACTTGCTGCTTTCTCTTCATCATTCATTTCAGGAGCAGCTGAAATCATCATCAATTGTGGGCAGTTGGCACCAAAATGTCGCTGTAATTGCTCAGCAAGTTCAAAACCACCCAAAATTGGCATGTATTTATCAAGAATTACCACATCAAAGGCTTTTTGTTGGGCTGCGGCTTTTTCAGCCATAGGGATAGCCATATGTGGATCAAGGCAACTCACCGCCTTGGCACCAAACGCCTCAAGCTGAACAGTAGTAATGCGCATGTTCAACATACTGTCATCAACCAACAGGATATTTAGCCCTTCAAGTACTGAGCGTTCTTCAACCGGTATATTGGTCTTCTCTTTCGGTAACTCGATAACAAACGAAAACGTACTCCCTTTACCCGGCTCACTATCAACGACTATCTCGCCGCCCATCAATTTGACCATCTCACGGCAAATGGCTAACCCCAGCCCTGTGCCACCATATTGCCTGGTCGTACTGCCATCAGCCTGTTGGAACTTCTCAAAGATGGCAGCTTGTTTGTCTTTAGCAACCCCAATCCCTGTATCGATGATTGAAAACTTAACTTTGGCGAGTTCTTCCGTGCTCCCTAAGTGTTCAATTGCCAGGTTGACCTGCCCTTTATCCGTAAACTTAATGGCATTGCTCACTAAATTATTGAGAATCTGCCTTAATTTAGCACCGTCCCCCATTAACATCGGGCTGATGGTTTTCTCTACCGAACACGAAAATTTAAGGCCCTTCTCTGCCGCTTTTATCATAAACAGAGATTCGACTTCCTTGTTCACTTCAAATAAGTTCAGGGGCACCGATTCTAGTTCAAATTGGCCAGCCTCAATTTTGGAAAAGTCTAGGATATCATTGATCAGATCAAGCAGAGACAGCGATGAGGTATGCAGCATATTAATGTATTCTTTTTGATCGGCTGGCATCTCCATTTCGCGCATCAGCCCTGATAAGCCAATGATGCCGTTCATTGGGGTGCGGATCTCATGGCTCATATTAGCCAAAAACTCACTTTTCTTTAAGTTGGCCTGCTCTGCGGTTTCTCTTGCTTCTTCAAGTTCCATATAGTGTTGGCGAATATAACCCGCAGAACGGTTGTACTGCTCAGCTAAGGTAGTAACTTCATCATCAAACCACCTTTTAGGGAGCGTAACGGGTAACGGAACGTTTTGCTCATTAAACTTAGTCACTGCGATAGACATCTTGGTCAGCGGTTTAACAACCAAGTGGTAAGCAATCAGCATGATACAAATCGAAATGAAGAAGATTTGTAAGCTATGGCCGAACAACAGAAGTAGAAAGGTATCATAGAGGCTTTGATAAACAGGCTTGAGATCTGACTGGACCATCAAGGTACCGAGTACAAACTCTTTCTTCATGGCCTGATGAGAAAGCTGCCACTGCTTTTCCAGCACGCCGTCATTCAGCGCTTCACCCAGTTCTAGAATGACCTGGCTATCATCGAAGATTTTGACATAGGAAATTGATGGTAGACTGAGTACCCCTTCAGCCTGTGTCATCAATAATTCTCGGTCTTCAACCCATAAACTAGACGTTAGACTGGACTGATAACTATCTTGGATTTGGGTAAATCGGCTTTCTATATCTTTGAGCTCGCCTTTGTATTCTAGGTATAAACTCAGTGTTGTTGACAGAAGTGTAAATAGTGAACTGAGCAAGATGATCGAAAACAGTAATTGCTTGGCTATACCAAACTGACGATGTTTTTTTAACGGCCTTGTCACGTCCTTCATCCTTAAACTCGCATCTTCCTATTACTCTACTAACCTAATAATAGACCTTCAAAACGGAATATTAAGACAAGGACCAAAAATGAAGAAAAAAACACTATTCTCATTAGGGGTTATGTTGAGTCTCCCACTATATGCCGTCAATACTCAGGCTGAAACCGTCAATTATTATGTCATCGCTAAACAAGCCGAACCTTTCCAAATTGAAGAAGGTAACAACCACCAAGGGATCGTGACGGATATCGTTAAAGCTGTATTCGAACAAAGTCCATATAATATCGAATACCATACCTATCCATTCAACCGCATGATCACACTGCTTGAAGCAGGCGGTGAAGCAAACTGGATTACGTACGGTAGTCCTAATTGGGGAGGCGTTCAGGCCGCAAACCTATCAGATAGCCCTATTTATAATGTTCATCATGTTTTGTTAAGTAGCACTGGCGCCCCTTTTAACTTCAATACGATGCAAGATCTACAAGACAAGGTTGTTGTTCTGTTACATGGTTTCGACTACCCCCAATTAGAGCCTTATATTGATAAAGGGGAAGTAGAAGAACTTCGAGTCAAAGATTACAGTGCTGCTTTTCGAGTGATCAAGAAATTACCCGGTGATACCGCTTTTGTTGAAATGGAGTCACGGATAAAATACAACCTCGGTAAGCAAGATAAAGACAAAAGCAACTATAATATCCAGTCATTTAATGCGGTTATTCCAGACTACCCAATTTATTTAGCCTTCGACCCAAAAATGGATCCAGAACTACAACAGTTTATCAACCAACGCTTAAACACACTAAAGTCGACAGGGAAGATAGACAACATTGTAGATAAATATCTTTAATAATTAATGCAAGAAGGCCACATTAAAGTGGCCTTCTTATTCGTCTAATTAAAAATTATTTAATAAAAGATGAGTCAAACATATGGCCTAATTTACTGGCTTTAGTTTTCAAATAGCCACTGTTATGAGGGTTATTACCCTCTTGTAAAGCGACCCGTTCAACGATATTAATCCCTGCCGTTTTAAGTGCTTTTACTTTTCGAGGATTATTCGTCATCAACTTGACCGATTCAATATTTAAAAAACTCAGCATTCCTTTACAAAATTCATAATTTCTCATGTCAGCAGCAAAGCCCAGCGCTTCATTGGCTTCGACCGTATCGGCACCATTATCTTGTAAATGATAGGCACGGATTTTATTTAAGAGTCCTATTCCTCGTCCTTCTTGACGTAAGTAAAACAAAACCCCGCTACCGGCATTAACGATATTTTCCATTGCTCTTGATAACTGGAACCCACAATCACAGCGGGCACTAAACAGTGCATCGCCGGTTAAGCACTCAGAATGAAGACGAATGAGCGGCGGTTCTCCTTGTTTAAGTTCACCATAAACAAGGGCAAGGTGCTCTTTACCCGTTTTCTGCTCAATAAACCCATACATTCGGAAGGTTCCCCACTGGGTGGGAAGTTTTGCACTGTCGACATAATGAACGTGGTTAAACGGTTCTTGTTCAGCGAAGTAATCCCTCACTTCCATCAAGATCTTACCCAATTCATTCTGCCCTCTCCCATCTCCGCCATCGCCCCAATAACTGTCTTTGTGTGAGTGCTCAGTCAATCGTTTTTCTCCCGTACTCACCAAGAGGTGAGTAAAATATGGATTCTGGCGAAATTTTTCAAAAACGATATAACGCATGACAGAATGACGGACATCCATCCAGTCCGATTTCACTAAGTGGTTATACTTCCTACTTAATTGAAAGGCTTCATCTGGTGTTGGGGCATTTAATATCTGTTGTACAACAGCAGGGTCGGTAAACTTTTGCGCTTGGTAATAATGTTCGCTGGTAGGCCAGATAACATCACTTAACTGGATGGGGCTATCTGCAAAGTTGGATAAAAAACCAAAATCTTCATTGGGTTCATAGAACTGAATTTCTTCAATCATTCATTGCACTCCTAATAAATGAACAATTACAACTGATGATATTGTAATGCCTCCTTTTGCGTACAATTAAGTATAGTTAAAGTATGAGAACCACAACAAAAAAGTTAAACTATTTTATGAATTACTCAATGATAATTTCGGTAAATCACTAAATATTCACCATTAAATAAATCAAACACTCGTTTAATTCATAAATAATAAAACACAAAATAATGCTAAAGTATTATAAGGGTGCCTAACCAATTAGCCAGTTAAGGTATGCAAATGAATATTGTTCTTAGTTCATGAAAAGAGCTATGGCAAGAGAATACAAGTAAATTAAACATGTATTCTTATTTTAGAAATAATAAAACGGCACAATGAAAGCTCATCATGCCGTTCCCTTATCGTTGTCTGTGCCAAGCCTGATATTGATCGTAGCAGGCTTCTTCATACAATTACTCGCCTTCTGGAGCTGTACGCTTACCTGTCATGAATTCTTCAAGGATTTCTGGCGTCAACTCACCGGCTTCCTCTAGGCGCTTCAGTTCTTCAACAATGCGCTTTTGCTCGTCAATCGAAGGGATCGCCAACTCAGGCTCTTTTTTGATATCTTCAGGAATAGAAAGATTGTCTAGCATCATTTCACTCTTGTCTTGCAGTATTTGAATTCAAACTGGCGTCAGTATACATGATTTGCAACAAGAAATATTGATCAAGATACATCAACTAAATTGGCCGATAACCAGTTCTGTTTCAACCAGTACTTCATAGTCATGATCGTGTTTATGGATCACATGTAGCTCAACTTCGCCAAGCTTGGGGTGCTTGAAATGATAATGGCCATCAGGAAAATGGGTGCTGCCATCCCCTTGAAAAGTGATCACAAAGTGCTCGATAAACCGACCGAGATCATCAAAGCCGTGGCGGGGCTGTTGGGTGACTTTGCTGACTGTAAATTCTGCCTCATGGCCAGACTGATCAAAGACCTTAACTTGCTCGCCAACTAGCTTCTGAACATTATCCATCGACATAGGGTTTTTAGACATAGTGACAGCCTCTTTGCAGATACGGTTCTGACTATAAGCGTAAACCACTCGCGCTAAAAACCACAAAGGGCGCCAATCGGCACCCTTTATCGTTACATCAATCGTAAAATCGCGTTATAGAATCAATAGCTGTCGTCATACTCCGGGAATGCGTCGCGCTGGCGTGCGATACGGCGCTTCTTCTTCTTTGAGGATTGCCCGAAATCTTGAAAATCTTCTTCAAAATCGAACTTGTGTTTTGACTTAGACCCTTTAGAGAATTTTTGATCTAACTTAGCCATGATTGTTTCCTGAAACCATTCCAGAGTAAGTAACAAATACAGATTAATTGAACGCTAGCAACGATACATGCCAACAGCAAAATATCACTACCAAACCTGATCGAAGTGTAACTTTGGATTATGACAAAAATACTAAACACCAGCGGACCGGCCACAAATAGTATCAAGGTCATCAATCCCATAATGCCGTTTGTGATATACATCTACATTCTCGTATCGCTATCCCCCCACTACTAAGGGGGGGATAGCGAGAGGATAGGAGATCAATGCATTTTATGTACAACAAGTAATTTCACTGGCATCGATAAAAGAATCTGATTGCCCTTTTAGCTCTTGTTTGCGCTATACACTTTCAATAATTTGATTAAATGGTACTGCCAGCATCGACTCTAGCATCTCTGCTTTTTCGATGTCTTCTCGCCATACCAAATAAAGCGACTGCTCCATTACAGGGGCATCCTCGACCGGGAACAGTAAGCCTTCCTGCACACTGGCCGCTACAACCGGTGAAGGCAAGAAACCCACACCTTTATTGTTAATCAAAAACTCCAATGCCATTTTACTGGAATGGGTATGCATAATTGGCGTCTTTTGGAGTTCCACTATCCGGCTATGTTCTACCGAAAAACGGGTACCCCAATCTAGATAAACCAACGGCAGTGATTTCAGCTGCTCCATCGTGCAACCTTTCTCTTTGGTTACTAACTGCAACTGGTAATCACGAACCTTGGTCACCTGCAGGTTTTCTATTTTAGGAGGCTCAGAGGTAATGGCCACGTCTACACTTTTATCCAGCAATTGTTTCGCTAGGCTCTGGCGTGGAATCGACTCCAAACGCAGAGCCAATCCTTCTACATGCTGATAGATGCGGCTTACCCAATCTGAAATACCATCGAATTCCCAGAATAATGAAGAAGCACCAATTGTCACTTGTTGATTCAGCGACTCCGTCAATGCCACATCCTGCCTTGCCCTACCCCAGGTTTGTAATATTGCCTCGGCATAAGGCTGCAGACGCTCTCCAGCAGCAGTGAGGTGCACATTGCCGCGCTGGCGCGAAAACAAGTCATTGCCCAATTGGGTTTCAAGTTGGCGAATACGAAAGCTCACCGCAGACTGGGTTAAAAACAAGTTGTCTGCCGCACGGCCAAAATGGCGTGTTTTGGTCACTTCAAGAAAGGTTCTGAGTAGTTCTGTATCCACTAGCGTCCTCGACGACGAAGATTAAGGGTTAAAAGGAGCATAATACATCTGGATGCTATTTCATCTTAATCAAATATTTTTATCGTTACGACGAAAAACTTTTGATTTACAAGATCAACAACCTGAAAGAATATCTGCGCAAATCACGTTCGGAAGCATATTCAATGAGAAGTGTAGGCAAATTTTACGACGATAAAAATTTCCCACGAGGTTTCAACCGCTCAGGTGTTTTCACCATTGGCGAAGCGCAACTATTAGAGAACTTTGGCCGCACCATGCGTGGCCTCGCTGATGGTTCATTATTTCCGGAAACGGATAATGAACAAGAATTTCTGGCCGAAATCAGCGGCGTGAAGGAAATTCATACCAGCTATGCAAAATGCTGGTCTAAGTACGTGAACAAAACCACTAACAAAGTACGTAGTTACACGTTGTGTGTTTCGCAAAGAAAGCAAAACAACAGCGACTATGAAGATGACGACGTCGATACCGACCTAGACATCTAAACTCTTTAAAGACGATTAACCATTAACGAATAAGCCATCCACCTTTGTGCGATGGCTTACTTCTTTTTACCCCTGTCAACGTTGACAGTAATTAGGCGACTGCTATGAAAATTTGTTTTGTTATGTATCCGTGGGACAAAGTTGAGCCAGAAAACGACTCAACACTGCGTCTGATCCACGAGGCTGCCTCGCGCGGTCACACGGTAGCCATTACAACACCGAATAATCTAACTATGCGGCACAGCACGGCGATTGCATTCTGCCAAGTGCTGAAACAAACCGAGGTATCTAACAATATCCCGAGTTTTTACCGCAAGGCAGAGTTTCGCAAAGCCCAGTTACCGTTGGCAGGTTTTGATGTCATTTTCATGCGCGCCAACCCGCCGCTGGATACCATGGCTCTTAACTTCCTAGATTCCGTTCGTGATCACACTTTCATCATGAACGATATCGATGGCCTGCGTGTGGCGAACAACAAGCTTTACACCACATCGCTACCGGATCCGAACAACGAGTTCATTCCAGTAACCCACGTGTCGAAAAACCGTGATTACCTAGAGCGCGTTCTAGAGGAAAACCAAAACGATCGCATGATCCTAAAACCGTTGAATGGTTACGGCGGTAAAGGCGTGATTCTGGTTGAGAAAAGCGCTAAGTCGAGTGTGAAGTCCCTACTGGATTTCTACATCGGCGACGACAAAAACTACGTCATTCTACAGGACTACATTGAAGGTGCTGAAGAAGGTGATGTGCGCATTATGATGCTTAACGGTGAGCCTATCGGTGCAATGCGCCGAGTACCAGCCCAAGGCGATGTGCGCTCTAACATCCATGCTGGCGGTAAGGAAGTGAAGCATACCCTAACCAAGCAGGAGCTGCGTCTGTGTAAGCACATCGGCCCTAAACTGGTGCGCGATGGCCTTTACTTCGTTGGTCTGGATGTAATCAACGGCAAATTGGTTGAAGTTAACGTATTAAGCCCTGGCGGCATTACCCGTATCAACCGTTTGAACCGTACTAAGTTGCAAGCTCAAGTTATTGATTTTGCTGAAACCGTGGTTAAGGCAAAAGAAGTCAGCATTGCTCGTAAAAATGAATTTCGTCAGGTGATTGCCGATGCTACAACTTTCTGAAGCGGAAATTCTGGAAAGGATCCAGCAACATGTTCCGTTTGAAGCGCAGCTTAACGATGGGAGCTTGACCATTCGCATCAGCGAATATCAACCATACATCGCCACAGCTATCCACCATGGTCACCGCCTTCGCGGTGACCTGATGCCAAACTGTTTGCTCACAGAAGAAGAGCGCTATTTCGAGGAAGACCCGTTCACGGGAGATTTCATTTCCTCGCTGCCGATCGTACTTCAGGGTGAAGATTCACGCTATGAGTACGACTTGAACCGTGCGCCCGAAAACTGCATCTATGATGAAGCTTGGGGCAAGCCGGTCTGGCAAACTCCGCTTTCTGATGAGGAACGTGCGGTTTCGCTGGCAAAGCACAGTTGCTACTACCGTATTCTGGCGTGCCTGATTGATACGTTGGAAAGTAAATTCGGCCTTTGCCTGTTGTATGACGTGCACTCATACAACTACCAGCGTATTGATCGCGATGTGCCGGTGTTCAACCTTGGCACGCGACAGGTCAACACCCGTCGTTGGCGCAAGGAGATTGACAGCCTAGTTGGCAAACTGCGCAACATCGAATTGCCGAACATTGACGTTAATGCCGAGGTCAATGATGTGTTCCAGGGCATGGGCTACCAAGCGAGCTTTGTCAAAGCCAACTTTGCCAATACGCTGATCATGCCGCTGGAAGTGAAGAAAGTCTTCATGGACGAGGCACGTGGTGAAAGCTTCCCGCTGGTGCTTGAGAAGCTTCGCGCTGAAATGAAAAACGTTCTGACTGAACACGCTGCAGAAACTATTCTGCGCCGTACCAAGGTCAAGAAGCTTACCAGCAGTCATGTTTTGGCATCCAAGTTGCCGCGTGAAGTACTCAAGCTTGACCGTCAGTTGTTTTCGATTGCCCGCGGGGTGAATACGCTTAGCTATATCAACCCGCTGAACATCAAGCAGGAGAAGCGTCGGTTCTTGCACCGTCCCTATGATTACCAACCTGACTTTACTTATCGTCAGCTAGATCTGGACCCGTTCAAGTTCCGCGAACAGTTATACCGTTTGCCGGTAGAAGATATCCGTGATGCGGATATCCAGGCAATGTATCGCAAAGTGATAGATCAGCTAGCAGTGCGTATCGACTTGCTGACCAGCATAGGTAGCGATGAGTTTTTGTATAACTCGCTACGTTACTATGGCCAGCCGGATCAAAACGACATCGCCAATGCCAACTTCATCTTGCACGCCTGTGAATATAGCGAGCCAGAAGAAGAGACAATCACGGCCCAAGAAGCGATTCAGGCGTTCAAGCTTGCAGCTGAAGAGTATGGCGTGAAGTGTAAAGTCGCTGGCTCCAAGCAATTGATTGCTAGAGCAATGGTCAGCGGGCGGACTATCAAGGTGAACCAAGCGGCGAAATTCAACCGCAAGGATCTTGATGCCCTGATCCACCACGAGCTTGGGGTGCACTTAGTCACCAGTGCCAATGCCGACTTGCAGCCATTGAAAGTCCTAAAACTGGGGCTTCCAGGTAATACCCATTCTCAGGAAGGCTTAGCAATATTGTGTGAGCACCTGTCGGGGAGTTTCCCACTGCACCGCTTGAAGACGCTGGCATTACGGGTTATTGCGGTAGATATGATGGTTAAGGGCGAGAGCTTCAACGAGACCTTCCATGTTCTTAAGCATGATTATGGGATCAGCAACGATCAAGCCTTCACCGTGACGGCACGAGCTTATCGCGGCGGCGGTTTTACCAAGGATTACCTTTACCTGAAAGGGCTTAAGGATGCACTGCATGCTTACGCCAAAGAAGATTTGACGTCGATGTTTATCGGTAAAACTGGTTTTGAATTCAAACCGCTACTGGATGAACTGATCACCCGTGAGATCCTCAAAAAGCCGGCTTACTTGCCCAAAGCACTAGCAATGAAAGATACCAGTGATCCTATCATTGGCTATATGCTCAAGTGTATTAAGTAAGGTCAGCACAAAAAACAGAAAAGCCGCAGGGTTCTAACCTTGCGGCTTTCTTTTTGTTGTTATGTGGGTACTTACATTGGCGCTCTAGTCTTCACACTCTTTGTTCTCGTAAGCAATCACCGACACAATGGCACCGTCTTGGTCGCTGATAGCGCATATACGCCCTACACCCGGGATATCCTTGGGTTCATAGACAATACAACCACCTGCCGCTTTGGCCGATGCTACGGTATCATCCACATCCTCTACCGTGATATAGCTACCCCAGTGGTTGGGGATATTCTCATAGCCATCAGGCTTGCCCATAATACCGCCCACAGGCTCACCACCAGCTTTTATAACATGGTAAGTCCCACCTTCCATTGGCATGGCTTCCACCTCCCAGCCAATGACTTGCCGGTAGAACTCAATCGCTTTCTCAGGATCATCAGTCATTAACTCAGACCAACTAAATGCACCGTGCTGCTCAAAAACACTCGCCATCTTGCTCTCCTTATCGATGTTGCACACCTGCTATTAAAGCTAGCCTAACTCACCAACTCTGCTCTCTAAATTCAGCGGGGATTTTGATCAATAGCTGTGATGTGTAGTATCAAGTTTAATCAGCTTAACAATCTGTTTTTATGATCTTTTCATATGCTTGTGCTTTGATTTCTTTTGGTAGAAAGTTACGATGACTTATGCAGCACATGCATTCAAACTTAAGGCATAGATTACCCATGGACAACATCAAACAGGCACTGGAAGCCTATAACAGCCCCCATCGCCACAACTTCAACCTAAATGGGCAATCTGTTTCCAATCTTGATGCGGTCCTGCATTACTTAACTAACGCTTTGAGTTCGGCAAAAGCTGATGAGACAATCAATATCCTCATGACCATGGCGAATATGGTTAGCTTCCAAGGTAAAATCGACGAAGCCATTAATGGATACGAGCAAGCGCTACAAACAGCAAATCAGTGGCAGCAAATATCCCTACATACATACCTAGCGATATGGCGTCACTATCAAGTTGATTCAGAATTGGTCAACTCACATATTGATGCCCTGTCCCAACTTTCCCCATCTACTGCCAAAACTGTAAGAGCGGTTATCACAATCATTGAAAGTAACCTAAAGACTCCCATTACTTATGGTCAAAATGGCTCCAATTCAGCACAACAGCCAAATGCAAAGCACGCCATTGTTACTCTTGGTTATAAACTCAACGCTGATGGTTCTATCGCCCCCCCTCTCGAATTACGGCTGGAAAAAACTCTCGAAATAGCAACCCTTAATCCAGACAGTATTATCATTGTCACAGGCGGTGTAGAGACAGCAGGGATAACCGAAGCGGAACAAATGGAACGCTGGCTATTGGCAAGAGGAATCAATGGCAGACGGATTATCAAAGAAGATAAAGCCATCAATACGATAGAAAACGCCCAACGCAGTTTGGGGATCTTGCAGGCTCAGGAGATCAGAAAAGCTACGTTAGTCAGCGCTTCAATTCATGTTCACCGTTCCCAGATTTTATTTGAGACCGTTCTATATAGAAGCCGACAAAGCAGTCATAGTAATTCTGTAGCTACAATGACT
Source organism: Photobacterium rosenbergii (assembly GCF_003026455.1). Lineage (GTDB taxonomy): Bacteria > Pseudomonadota > Gammaproteobacteria > Enterobacterales > Vibrionaceae > Photobacterium > Photobacterium rosenbergii. The sequence goes on along the minus strand of NZ_PYMB01000001.1, from coordinate 104,288 downwards.
TTTGACCACATAGCCGTCGAAGATGGCTTATCACCAGATGCCATTCCAACAGGACAAACACGCATCAATTGCTATATTGATGCGCTTCGAGGAGCTGGGCTAAAGGCTTTTCAGTGTGGCCATTTCACGCAAATATAGAACAAAAAAAAGGCCCTCCATGGGCCTTACTCTCAAACCGCACGTGGCGGATGGAGGTCAAATGCTAATAGTAAAACCCTTCATACTGGGTATATTCAAAAGGCTCTAGCTCGTATTTACTTTCAAGGAAGGTGATAAGGTCGACCAAATCAGTAACGGTCATCACATCGTTATAGCTTGGCATGATTGATTCGCCAGATCGGACGACTTCACCGGGGTCAAACCCTTGTGCAATACGGTGGCTTGGGTTAATGACCGAGATAACCAATTCCTGATACTTCTTAAGCCTTGGTACGGGGCCACCTAGCTCTACGCTCACACCAGATTCATCTAATACTTCTGGACGCTCATAGCCTTCCATAGTGTGGCAGCTGAGGCATTGGTAGTGTTGGAACAACTCTTCACCATGGGCGGCATTGCCCGGTGGCAATGTAAACGCAGCGGTATTACCACGTTCGGGCGGTGAACACCCAGTTAATATGGCAACTAATACTGTACCAAGTAGTAATGATAAAGTTTTCATAAATCACCACCTGTCTTTTGCTTGGATTTGTTCAACAGATTCTGTGGCTATGTTAAGTGTAGGAGTGGATGTGAAGCACTACAGGCTAGATGAACGGCTAAATCCGCCTTGGTTGATTCAGGTCAAAAATACTGAGCACATTGAGCAATGTTTGGCTCGGGCGCGACTTTAGGAGGCGAACAGCGAAGTTCGAAAAAGTAGATTAGCGCAAGATACAGGGTTAGGATTAACCGTAAGCAACGTCTAAACGAAAACACTTAATTTGTGAGAGTTACCCAAATGTCTAACGTAGTTCAGTTCTCGGCTTTTAGTGGCAATAACAAAAATAACACCCCTACAGCTAACAAGCCACTGAGTCCCAAAGCGTTAAGAGAGCAAGCGGCTATAAAACAAGACAATCGCTGTTATTTTTGTGGCGAGCGTAACACGCCTAAGGCACTCGGCTGGCTAGATAAGACCGGTTTCAAAGCAAAGACACATGTTATCTGTGGCTCCTGTAGCTCAAGTGCCAAGTCACGTTCAATGGATGAGCTGCGTATCATCCTAGCTCTGAAAGCATTGGATTTCAGAACGGTAAAACTGCAGCAGTACCTCGAATTAAGGGATAAAGGGGTACAAATAGACGGCGTACGTGAGTACAAGTTCTACTTTGAAAAGGCAGGCAATAATCCCGATAAGGTATAACAAACCTTGCTACTTACTTTAAAGTACTAATAAAAACAGCCCGGCAAAAGCCGGGCTGTTCTAAAAGATTTGCTCTAGTTGGTACTTTAGATAACACCCAACTCGCGCAGACGCTCCATCAGATAACTGTTCGCAGTATGGCGCTCTGACAGCACAACCTCTGGTTTAGGGTGCAGGAATAACGGGAGTGAAATACGCGCTTTCGTCTTGTCCGCCCCTTCAGGGTTGATTACACGGTGCGTCGTCGACGGGAAGTAACCCCCAGAAGCTTCTTGCAGCATATCGCCGATATTGATGATCAGGTTTCCAAAATCACACGGCACATCCAGCCACTCGCCTTCTTTGGTCAATACCTGAAGGCCAGGCTCATTGGCAGCAGGTAGCACCGTTAGTAGGTTGATATCTTCGTGGGCACCTGCACGGATAGCGCCCAACTCTTCATCACCTTTTAGCGGCGGGTAGTGAAGTACACGTAGCAAGGTCTTTTCGCTTCCATCAATCATCGACGACAGCGGCTGAGAATACAGTTCAGATACATTTGCCGGAGAATGCTCTTCGACCCAACCTAGTAGCTGGCTTGCCAGTTTATTGGCTTCCTCGTAGTAACGCTGCAACTCTGCTTTTAGCGTGTCTGGGCACTGACCCCATGGGTAGTAGTGGAAATATTCCTTGATGTCTTTCTTGGAGTGGCCTTTAGCCACTTCCGATACTTCTGAAGGGAAAAAACCGTCCTGCGTGTCAACATTAAAACGGAAGTTGTCTTTCTCTTCGGTGTTAAAAAATCCTTGCCAATTGTCATAAATCGACTGAACTAGCTGCTGCTGGATTGGGTGGTTCTTAAGAACACCAAAACCGGTATTACGGAGTGACTCGACAAAACGCTCGGCGGCATCGGGCGCATTGTAATCAACTGCTTCCAATTTCATAATTAATCTTCTTCTATCTGACTGACTCGTTATTTTTATACCAAGTAGCTTGGCTATTTTTACCGACGTAATCGGTTGCATGGCATTTTATCGTTTGCATCAAACAACCTACACAGCCATTTTGGAAACAATCTGTTCACAACAGGAAACATAAAAAAATGCCTCCGCATAAGCAGAGGCAATACCAGCAAATTACAAACACATTTAAGTAGTATGAAGACACCCAACACTGACTGAACATGACTAATGGGTAGATCGTCAGCTCAGCAGTATTAAGTTGTGCTGCAAGGTTGTGTCCTCAAGCACAGAGCCAATATAGTCGAAGCAATCCGCATAAACTTACCATTACACGCCACCACTCAATATTGCTCATTCTTTGCTATTACTGGTTGGCTTTTTCTTGGATAACGACAACGATGCCTTCAACCCGAACAACCTCGACCAAGGTTCCAGCGGGAATATTGGCCTCTGATTTGGCAGACCAGGTTGTATCGCCAAGTTGCAAGCGACCTTGACCGATCGGAAAGTCATTATCAAGTACACAGGTTTGCCCGACTAATTGCTCGGAACGTTGGTTCAAGCTGCGTTGCTCATCGCCGGCCTTATCTTTTTTGTGCTGATAACGCCACCACAACCAAGTGGTGAACAAACAGAACACCGCAAAAGTCAGCCACTGCATTTCCCAACCGAGCGGCAGGAAGAACAAAATCGCCCCGACCAATAAAGCGGATACACCAAGCCATAGTAGGTATCCAGCGGTGCCTAATAATTCAAGTAGCAATAATACCAAGCCCAGCGCTAGCCAGTGCCAGACATTCATTTGCTCAAGTAGCGTGATCATGCCTGCTTACCTTTCTCACCCTCTTTATTGCGCCCCGTCTGGCTTAAGATCTCGGTGATCCCTGCAACTGAACCCATCAAGCCCGTTGCTTCCAGCGGTAGCATAATAATTTTACCATTTTCAGCTTGGCCGATAGTTTTCAATGCCTCGGTGTACCCTTGGGCGATAAAGTAGTTAACCGCCTGCAAGTCCCCTTTTGCAATCGCATCAGAAACCATTGCCGTCGCCCTTGCTTCAGCTTCAGCAGCACGTTCCCTCGCCTCTGCCTGTAAAATAGCAGCTTGCTTATCACCTTCAGCACGCAAGATTTCAGATTGCTTATGACCTTCTGCGCGCAAGATTTCGGCTTGTCTAACCCCTTCAGCCTCTAACACCTCAGCACGTTTATTACGCTCAGCTTTCATCTGGGCATTCATTGCCGACGTCAAATCTGCTGGCGGCTGAACATCTTTGATTTCGATACGGGTAACTTTTACCCCCCAAGGATTGGTTGCCTGATCCACAATCGTCAACAACCTACCATTGATGGTATCGCGCTGGGAGAGCATCTCATCAAGCTCCATCGAACCAAGTACGGTACGGATGTTAGTAAGAGTCAGGTTGCGGATAGCGTGTTCCAAATCCGTCACTTCATAAGCAGCTTTGGCAGCATCGATTACCTGTACAAAGCACACTGCGTCAATTGTCACATTGGCATTATCACGCGAGATAACCTCTTGGGCAGGGATATCTAACACTCGTTCCATCATGTTGATCTTATTACCAATCTGATCAATAAATGGCACAATCAAATTAAGGCCTGGACGGAGCGTTTTGGTATACCGGCCAAAACGTTCTACTGTCCACTCACTTCCCTGCGGAACGGTTTTGACACCAGAAGCAATAAAGACAATTGCCACGACGATAAATACGCCGACAGTGACCAAAGTATCGTACGGCATGTTACTCTCCTTAATATACAGCGTTCAGTTGGTAGTCAGAATAGCCTATGCAACCATACCAATACAATGGCTAGGCTACTGACTTTCAATAAAAAGACTCTCTTTTACAGTCAAATTCATTCACACCAGTCATCAAACCCGAAAGCGTCCAACTTGACCACGTAGTTGGTGGCATTGCGCAGCCAACTGGCCAAAGGCATCTTTGGTCATGGTAATTTTATCGACTACCCCCTGACTTTTATCGGCAATTTTCTGGACATTCTGGCTGATATCTTCACTGACTAGGCTCTGCTGCTTTGCCGCTGCTGCAATTTGCAGGTTCATATCATTGATCACTTCAATAGAATGATTAATAAGATCCAGCGACTCATTGGCTTTGTTGGCTTGGCTAACCGTTGCGATACCACTTTCTCGACTTCGCGCCATAGCCTCTACGGCTTCTTTGGAGCCCAGTTGCAGCCGTTCGATCATCGTCTGGATTTCCCCAGTGCTCACTTGGGTTTTGCTTGCTAGCGAACGTACTTCATCAGCCACAACAGCAAACCCCCGGCCCTGTTCACCGGCCCGCGCAGCTTCAATAGCGGCATTGAGTGCTAACAGGTTAGTTTGTTCCGCAATACCGCGGATCACATCGAGAACCGAGGCAATAGTTCCTACATCCTGCTCAAGATCCAAAATTACCTGGCTTGAACTCTCGATATCGTCCGCCAACTGGTGAATTGACTGCACCGCGTCACCCAATACCGATTTTGCAGCCTTGGATTCACCATTGGCATGCTGACTAGCCTGCGCGGCTTCACCTGCATGCTGGCTAACATCGTCGATAGTCGCACTCATCTTATGGACTGCTGATGCGACATGGGCACTTTCTACTTGCTGTGCTTCGGCATGGCCGGCAACTTCTTGGGATTCATGCTGGATATTCCCCGTCGCCTTTTGCACGACTTCGAGTGTTGCAGAAACATCTAATATTGTGTGATGGATAGTCGACACAAATGCATTAAAACCTTCCGCGAACTGCCCCACCTCATCTTGACTGTCGACTTTCACGCGTTGAGTTAAATCCCCATCCCCCGAAGCTATATCATGCATCGCAACAGATAGCCGTTTTAGCGGCGAGATAATAATATTTGAAAGCAGCCAAGTACCGAAAAGAGAAACAAGCACTGTTATTCCACCGCCGACCTTGAGTAACGCCGTTACCGACTCTACTTTTTCGTTCAGTTCCTGCTTTACGTATTTATCTTTTTCTTCAATCGTTTTTCGCAGCAGCAAAAACGGGTCGATCAAAGCAGTAAAGCTATTATTCATCACGTCACGGTTGTCGAGATAATAGCTTTCGGCCATTTGAGGGTTGTCATAGATATACTGATAGTGGGTTATCCACTGATAGTACTTTGAACGGATAACATTGAGGAGTTGTTGGTTGGCCCCATCGATGTAACCGTCTGCGACCAGTGTTTGTGCAGACAGCAACCGCTTTAAAGCCGGGGGCTCATTTTCGGCAAAAAGCGCTTTGTTATAAGCGAGTAACTCAGCATCCCCAGAAGCCAGAACTATCCCTTGTGATACAGTAATCACTTCGTAAAGGTCTCTGTATCCTTGATCCATCTGCGACAGTACAGGCTGTATCTGCTGATCTTGGAATGCATTCATACGATTTTGATCGTTTGAAACGCTGATCACAATGCTTAAACATATCGTGAACATGGTAACGGAAAAGATGACGGGAATAAGAAACTTCCAGCGAAAGCTAAGATGATGAATCCATGGCATAACGTACTCCAAATTATTGTATTCCCTAATGGCTCTCAACAGCATTCCGCTACAGGTTCAAACTGAAACAAGAAGCAAAACTGAAGAATGCAGGCAGCAGATTAGCTATTTAAATCAAAGAGATATTTTTTGAAGGGCCACTTTACCACTCTCACAATGGGTCATTTTCCTGCAACAGTAAATATTCAACCTAGTTCATTACAATACGTTATATGAAGTGTTACTTGTACCGCTGGTGACCCATAAACAAAGTGCGTCAAAAATTTGGCAAACGTCTAATTTGATTACAAATTAACAGCACAATACGCCCGAGTTAACATTTCAAGTCAAAAAAAGACAAATCATTTCCATTTGCTACATTGGTATGCTCTCATTGCCCAAAAAACAACAATATACATACAAAGGGTTATCTAGTGACGCGCTCAACACCAACAGTCAATGCTACCCACCAGCCAAACCACAATCAGGAAGTGACATTCGCACAAGGTGAGCAATTAGTCTCCACGACGGACCTTAATGGGGTTATCACCTATAGCAATGCCGCTTTCTGCTGTGTTGCCGGGTATTCTGAACAAGAATTGCTGGGACAAAACCACAATATTATCCGCCACCCAGATATGCCAAAGGTCGCTTTTGCTGATCTATGGCAACAGATCCAAGCCGGCAAGCCTTGGCGGGGTATCGTCAAAAACCGCACCAAATCCGGTGGCTACTACTGGGTCGATGCTTATGTCACCCCGATTTATGAACACGGCAAGGTCGTCGGATATCAATCAGTCCGGGTTAAACCTGAAGCGCAGTTGGTCAAAACAGCTGAATCCGCCTACAAGGCGTTGATCAAAGCTGAGCGCGGTGGTAAGTCCATCTCATTCAAACTGTCTTCACCTTTAAAATATGGCCTGCTCATTACTGCCTGTGCCATCCCATCTTTAGCGACTTTACTGTCTGAAGGGGCTAGCATTAATGCCTTGCTTGGCTTTACACCAGCACTCGTCTTGGGCACCTTATTCCGTCAGGAGTTATTCGGTACCCCATCTAAAATCGAGCAATTAAAGTCTCAGTATGACAGCCTCAGCCGAGCTATTTTTTCTGGTAGTGATAGCTACTCGGTGGTCGATTACCACTTGAAAATGGCATCTGCAGGCATGCGGACAGTGCTCGGGAGAATGACCGATTCAGCCGCTCCGTTGCATGATTTAGCAGATGATTTAAACGCGACAACCCATAAAGTAAATAGCGCCATCTGCGATCAAAACAAGAATATCCAGTACATGGCCACGGCTATTGATAACATCTCAGACTCAGCCCGAACCATTTCACTCCATGCTGGCGAGAGCCACCAACTATTGGATCTCACTAGAGGCCAGTGCTCCGTTACCCGTACCCAATTAGATGCGACCCAGTCAAGCTTGAACGCTTTATCAACCCAAGCCCGACAAGCGACCGATGCGACTGACAAACTCAGTACAGAGGCGGAAACAGTAAGTGCTGTTATGTCTGAAATCAGTGGAATTGCCGACCAAACCAACTTGCTGGCACTCAATGCCGCCATTGAAGCGGCAAGGGCTGGAGAGCATGGCCGGGGTTTTGCCGTCGTAGCTGATGAAGTCCGTGCCCTGTCCTCCAGAACACAAACTGCAACCGAACAAATTCAAACAAGTATCGGCAATATGCTAGCTACCATCGAAAACTGGCAGGTACTGATAAAGAATAATCACGATGATACCTTGGCATGTGTCGAGCAAGCAGCCCAAGGTGCGGAAGCGCTTGGGGCTGTTGAGCAGAATATGCAGGCGATTAACGAGCTCGTCGACCAGGTATCTTCATCAGCGCAAAGCCAAGAAGCCCACGCCCAGCAAACCAGCGAACACATTCATGCCCTGGCTGATACTTCGCAGCAAAACCTTGAAGGCGTCAACCAAGTTGAACAAAGCAGTGCTGAACTCAAACGCCGTGTTGATGATTTCTACCTGCTCGCAGATCGGTTTAAACGTCATTAGCGCCACTTCACAGTTTGCTGCAACTTTTAGCCAACGAGAATAGTGCAATAAGAGCTGGGTAGTAATCGCGACCACGACATGGGCAATTCCTCCATACTTAGGTATGATCAGTGAATTGCCCCTTTTTTAGTCGTGCCCATGTATCTCGATAACCTTAAACAATATTTTGGCTTTGATAACCTGCGTCCAGGTCAGGATGAGGTGATCAGCAAAGTCGTTGAAGGCCACTCTGCTGCCGCTATCTTTCCAACCGGTTCAGGCAAATCGCTGTGTTACCAACTCCCTGCTTTGCAACTCCCACACCTGACACTGGTTATCTCGCCTCTATTGGCACTAATGAAAGACCAAATCAGTTTCCTCCACAGTAAAGGGATACCCGCAGCCTCTATCGATTCAAGCCAGACATGGGAAGAGACCCAGCAGGTGATGCAAGGGGTACGTTCCGGCAAGATTAAAATCTTGATGATTTCAGTCGAGCGATTAAACAATGAGCGCTTCCGCCAGTTTATCTCCCAAGTGCCAATCTCTTTATTGGTTGTTGACGAAGCCCACTGTATTTCCGAGTGGGGGCATAACTTCCGTCCGGATTACCTCAAACTTCCGCAATACCGCCATTTGCTGAATATCCCACAGGTTCTATTGCTGACAGCGACAGCAACCCCTGCGGTTATCGAAGATATGGGTCAAAAGTTTGGTATTGGTGAAGACAATATCGTTATTACTGGTTTCTATAGACCGAATCTCGATTTAACCATTGCTCCGACACCAGACGCCGAGAAACAATCAACGTTATTCCATACCCTCAACAATGATCCGTCACTGCCGACGATTGTTTATGTGACTTTGCAAAAAACGGCTGAGGATCTTGCCAATTACCTTCAACAGCAAGGGGTAATGGCACAGGCCTATCACGCTGGCATGGATAGCGAGCGCCGCCAGCAAATACAAAATGACTTTATGGCTGGCAAGCACCAATGCATTATTGCCACTATCGCTTTCGGCATGGGGATTGATAAGTCGGATATCCGCAGGGTTATCCATTTTGACCTGCCTAAATCAATCGAAAACTACAGCCAAGAAATTGGCCGTGCAGGGCGTGATGAACAGCACTCCGATTGTATTTTGCTAGGCAGTAAATCGGGCCTCAATGTACTGGAAAATTTCGTTTATGGCGACACACCGGATCAGTCAGCGATAGAAACGGTACTTAGGTTAATCCAACAAAATGCACCTCAGTGGGAAGTGGTACAGTTACGGCTATCTAAGGAGAGTAACATCCGTATGTTACCTTTGAAGACCTTGCTGGTGTATTTAGAAATGGCCCATATTATTGAGCCTCAATATACTTACTTTGCAGATTATCGCTTCAAACTACTGGTTGATCAGCAATTTATTATCAACCAGTTCCAAGGTGAACGACAACAGTTCGTCAGCAACATCTTTGCCTGCTCACCGAAGGCCAGAACCTGGCATACCGTTGATTTTGATGCGTTGTGGCAGACTACCCAAGCAGAACGGAAGCGTGTGGTTGCTGCAATCGACTATTTCAGCGAAAAAGGCTGGGTTGCCCTAGAAAGCAAACAAATGACCGATGTGTATCGAGTGATAAACCCGAACTTCGATATCCAACAAGAGGCTGCCCGACTTTACCAGTTGTTCAAAGCGAAGGAGCAAAGTGAAATCACCCGGTTAGACAACATGCTGGCCTTCTTCGAAAGCGAGCAATGCCTCAGCCATGAACTGGCAAGTTACTTTGCTGATCACCAAGCCCCGCAGCAATGTGGCCATTGTTCAGTGTGTCGAGGTAGTGTGGCAACACTACCAGCAGAAAACCAATTGGCCGATGTCTCCGAGAACATGTTGAAGGCATGGTGCGACCCATTTCTTGCCGCTTGTCCTTCTTCCCCCTCAGCAGCGGCAGTAACCCGTTTCTTATGTGGTATGACAAGCCCTCTTCATACCGCCATTAAAGCCCGCCAGTTTTCAGGTTTTGGCAAGATGGAGCAATACCCGTTCCAGCAAACCTTAACGCAAATTCATCAGCTTTATCCGAACCTTACCTAGTTCGGGTCAGGCAATCGCTATTCATTAAAAAGAAGTTGGTATGCTTTCTACCAACTTCTTCTCTCTTTTTCACTTCACAATACGCATTTGTATTATGAAAAATAACATTACCCCGTAGCGATCTTCGTCACAACGTTTTAGAATGTCCGCATAATATAAATGGAGATAGAGTAAACGCCATGACAAACGAAAGCCAAGAATACCAAACCTGCGAAGCTTGCGGTGTCTCTGCTGAGATGGGTTTCATCATCAAAGAAAATGATGATGTTGCTGACGTAAAGATCTTCGGTGGTGATAAAGCAGCACTAGAAGCTGAACTTGCCAACTACCTAGCACTTGCCAAAGAAGTTAACGCTAACTTCAAGCATGAAGTGAGCCCGATGCAAGACGACAGCACTGAACTGACAGCACGCTTCCAATTCGAATGCAGCGCTGAAAAGCTGATCTTCGAACTTAAAACACGCTCGCTAATGCGTTAATTGGCCTCAACAGGCTGAAAAGTTATGTAATTTTACAACACTTTTCTCAAATTCCAGAAAAGCCGATTCCCTTTGGGTATCGGCTTTTTTTATGTCCATTTGCAGCTATATTTAACAAAGCACTCAATAAGGACATAGTTACTCCATTTGCTTGCATATTTTCCCGAAAAACTGGTCAGATATGCCTGTGAGCGATTCTCTGTTATCAATGGGTATCAAAATAAGTGCATTTGCATAGCGAATTAATAGTGGAAATTGATTTCGTTTTGTATGAAAATGACAGCAACTTTATGAATCACTAAGCACATGATATCTAGCCCATATCATGGATAGAAAAGGAAATATTCGATGAACAGCAATAAAGCACGAGTGATCTCTAACTGGAAACCAACTAACGAGCGCGAATCCGCCGCATTGAAAGAGTTTTTGATGCAAGAAATGGGCGCGAAAACGGCTCACCATGAAGGTGGTACCGGTAAACTAGGCCCTGATTCAGGCCGCCTAGTTCGCTAATTCGATCCAGACGTTAAAATTCACGTAACAGTTCCCCCTGTTACGACAATGCAGCCAGTTCCGTTAGGAAATGGCTGCATTTTCTTACGCAGTGATGCAATCGCTTACAGATAATCGACTTCAACGTTCACAGCGCCAAGCTAGGATTTCTTTTCAACCCTTACCCACTGCAGGGCACCGTTAGTTTCAAAGTGTTTTTCAGGTTGGCATTCAAGCAAAACGCCTTCAACCGAAATCACCGAACCTAACGAATAAGACTGACCATCATAGAAGCAAACACGCTGTGTATTGAATGTCCCTTCAAGGCTAACTTTGGGCTGAGACTTTACCGATATCTCTTTCGCCATTATGGGCTGAGAGAGGAGTAATGTCGTTAGTAGTGACACCAATAATATCAAGAACTGGGGTTTACCCACAGGATTATAAAAAGCCTGTAAGCGACTACACCTTGCTATTGTCATCCACTCCTCCTTGGAAAGTCCTATGCACAAAAATTACATCACTCAGTCATTACATCGACCAATTTAGCTTTCCACTTAAGGAAAACGGCAGTGTTTATTCTTTAACTGCTGCAACAACAGAAATTTCCACCAGCAACGCTTCACGTGCCATACTCGCTTCAACACAAGCACGGGCCGGAGCATGGCCAGCAGGTACCCAGTTGTCCCATACTGCGTTCATTTCAGCGAAGTCTTTCATATCTTTGATATAAATAGTCGCTGACAGCATGTGCTCTTTATCACTTCCCGCTTGCTCTAGTAGCTTTTCTACTTTATCCAGCATCGTTTGGGTTTGCTCAGTGATACCTTGGGTTGCATCTGCACACACCTGGCCGCAAAGGTAAACGGTACCGTTATGCTTAACGATACGACTCATACGCTGACCAGTTTCTTGACGTTCAATCACAATAATTGCCTTTATGTTATTGGGGCCTGAGGGCCTTGTTTAAATGTAATTCCGCTGATTACGGCTCACCGCTATACTATCAACTACACCCAACCCAGTAAAAAGAATTTATAACTATCAATTTGATAGGTAATCGATCGTTTATATATTCTTCAATGCTTCTTGTCGACTCAAAGAAGATAATTGTTCTTGATGAGTCCTTACAAAGCGCTTCACAAACTCCGCATCTGTTTTGGCATACTCCCTAAGCACCCAACCAATCGCCTTGCGAATAAAAAACTCTTTCTCACTGGCTAACATCAAAATGGTTTCTTCAAGCAATGGAAGGTTGGTCTCAGCTTTATGCTTGAGGTGAACCAGCAATGATGCCCTGCGAAGCCACATATTTTCTGACTCACGCCAGCCACGGACAACACCTTCCAATTCTCGGTGTTCCTTCACCAATGGACCGATGAGGTTAGAGGCGAGTTTATCCACGGTATCCCAATGACTAGCCTCGTTAAGCATCTCTTCGTAAACAGGAAATGCCTCTAGGGTCCTGAAAGACTTGTAATATTCGGCTGCATCCATCGCAAGGTACTGCTCCTCACGGTTTTCCCCGGACCATAACCAAAGCACCAATCGCTTGTACTCGATGAAACTGGAGATTTTTGTGTGCTCGCGGGCTTGTTTAAATATCGCCTTACGCTCTGGAGATTTCACGCCATAGAATGGCTGCTCGGTTTTCATATACGCTTGCATGGCCTTCGCATCATCGGTATTTCCCGCTTCGGCCATTCGCTGCTGCATGAATATCACCATAGGAATAACAAGTGACATCAATAACTTCCTTTTCTTTACTTATCATTAAAATATTTTCTGATATTGGAACACAGTTATTGACGCAATACCAACGTCTTACAAGTGAGACTTTTTCACCGTATTGATAAGGTTGACGAATGTCTGACCTCTACCTAGGTTTATATCAATAATAAAAAAATCCTAGTCATGACACTTAGTTGCCTATTTTCCTAACCACCGCTTAGTAAATTACAGAAGGGATACCCACCTATGCAGCCAAGAGAGGTCAGAACCGTTGACGATGCCAAGCAGATTATCGAGGAGCGAAAACTCAGCCATGTCAAAGTCGGCCTGTTCGACAATGACGGAGTGATGCGTGGCAAGTATATGTCGAAGGAAAAATTTTTCTCTTCGCTCGATAAAGGGTTTGCCTTTTGTGATGTGGTGTTAGGTTGGGATGTTAAAGATCAGCTCTACGACAATACTCAGTACACCGGCTGGCATACAGGCTACCCTGATGCGCCTGTCAAGATTATCCCTTCCAGTTGCCGCGATGTGTTAGATGAAGACGGCATGTTGCTGTTTATGGCAGAGTTTGCCGGCGAAGCCGAATCGGTTTGCCCGAGGGCCACATTGCGCAGAGTACTTGATAAAGCCAAATCGATGGGGCTGATCCCAAGAGCCGCCTTCGAGTATGAATTCTTCCTGTTCCGAGAAACGCCACATTCCGTTCGTGAGAAAGGCTTCAGAAACCTCGAGCCAATCACCCCAGATTGGTTTGGTTACTCAATGATACGCAACTCAACCTACTCAGAGCTCTACAAATCAATCCTCGCTATGGCTGAAACCATGGACTTTCCTATCGAAGGGATCCATTCAGAAACCGGTCCAGGTGTTATCGAAGCTGCCATTGCCGTCGACCACGCATGCCATGCTGCCGACAAAGCGGCACTATTCAAAACCTACATGAAAGTGCTGGCGCAGAAAAACGATTTGATGGCTACCTTCATGGCGAAATGGAGCAACGACTATCCTGGTCAAAGTGGCCATATTCACCTTTCTCTTCGCGACCAGGATGGCAACAATGTCTTTTTCGACAACAAAGAAACCCACTCGATGAGTGCCTTACAACGGCACTTCTTAGCCGGCCAGCAGCGTTTGATGCCGGAGTTGCTCTGTATGGTCGCCCCCTCAGTTAACAGCTATAGCCGAATGATACCTGGGTTCTGGGCCCCCACTGATGCTACTTGGGGTATTGAAAACCGTACAACGTCACTGAGGGTGATCACCGGTTCTGAAAAATCCCAGCGTATCGAATACCGTATTGGGGCTGCAGATGCCAACCCTTTCCTAGCACTAGCTGCAGCGCTTGGCTCGGGGCTTATCGGTATCGAACAAGCTTGGGAGCCAACAGAGCCCGTGTTAGGGAATGCTTACCAACAAACTCATAGCGAGACCCTCGCCCTACCACGGACACTATGGGATGCCACCCAAAGGTTTAAGCAGTCAGATGTCGCAGCCTCCTTGTTCGGGCAGGCTTTTGTCGACCACTTTGCCGCCTCAAGGGAATGGGAAGACCGAGAGTTCAGGAAACATGTAACCGACTGGGAGCTCAGCCGTTACTTCGAAATCATTTGAGACGAGGAAAGGCACTTGAAGCAATCTGCCAACCTAGAAAACCAAAGTGGTGTTGTACAGAATACGCTGTCACCTGCTGATGGAAGTGTCGTGGCAACCATTGTGTTAGCGTCGCCGGAAGCTGTTCAAAGGACGCTTGATAATGCCAATAATGCTCAAAAAGAATGGAAGCTTACCCCTCTTTCCGAGAGGCAAGCGTATTGTAACCGGGCAATTGATGCGCTTTTGAGCCACAAAGAGATGATCGCTAGCGAATTAAGCTGGATGATGGGCCGCCCTATCAAACACAGTGGCAGTGAACTAAGAGGTGTCGAGGAGCGCGCCCGCTACATGATAAAACACTGTGAGCAAGCACTTGCACCTATTGAGCTACCGGAAAAATCGGGCTTTACCCGATACATAACCCGGGAACCCCTCGGGACAATTCTCGTTATATCTCCCTGGAACTACCCGTACCTGACAGCTATCAATTCAATCATCCCTGCATTGCTTGCTGGAAACAGTGTGATTTTGAAACCGTCTTCTCATACCCCACTCTGCGCGCAACGCTTCCAACAAGCCTTTGACGAGGCCCAGGTACCTCAGGGAGTCTTCCAACATTTATTCATGAGCCATAATGCGACAGAAGAGTTGGTCAGTAGCGAGCAACTCCAGCATGTCGTTTTTACTGGCTCTGTCACCGGTGGTGCATTGATTGAGATAGCCGCTGCTGGTCACTTCCATGGCCTAGGACTTGAGCTTGGAGGCAATGATCCCGCCTATGTCCGCCATGATGCCGATATCAGTGGAGCTGCAGAAACCATTGTTGATGGTGCGCTTTATAACGCTGGACAGTCATGCTGCGCAATCGAACGGGTGTATGTCGACTATCGGGTCCATGACGAGTTTGTCGAAAAAGCCGTTCAGTTAGTCAACCAATACCAGCTAGGTTTCCCTCTCGATGAAGACACCACGCTAGGGCCTTTGATATCGACTAAAGCCGCCGACTATGTCCGTCATCAGGTCGCCGATGCGAAACAAAAAGGTGCCCAAACACATATATCTGAAGCCTGCTTTCCTAACAGTAAACTGGGGAGCCCTTACCTTGCCCCACAGGTGTTAACCGACGTGGATCACAGTATGCAAGTGATGACTGAGGAAACCTTTGGTCCTGTCATCCCCATTCAAAAAGTTTATTCAGACCAAGAAGCTATTTCGTTAATGAACGATAGCGAATTTGGACTGACTGCAAGTATTTTCACTTCAGACATTCAGCAAGCCATCACAATCGGCAATCAAATTGAAACCGGCACATTTTTCGCTAACCGTTGTGATTACCTCGACCCAGCATTAGCTTGGACAGGCATCAAGCACTCAGGCAAAGGCTATGCTCTATCTACACTTGGGTTTGAAACACTCACCCGGCCAAAATCATTTCACCTGAAACACCTGAAAAAACTGCATAGCAATGACAATAATAACGGCTCACCAAATACTTCGGACTAGACCATGACACTTCTGCATTGGCATTACCCCACCGAAATACTCGTTGGCGAACATGCCAGCTCTCAGCTTCCCGCGACTTGCCAACATTTATCTGTCCAGCAACCGCTCTTCGTCATCGATCCCTCACTAACCAATACCAATGCGATAAAATACATCTTGTCTCAATATCAAGGTGCTGGCCCAACAGCACCAGTCTTTGATAGCTTCACCGGTAACCCTACCGGAGAGCAGGTTGAAAGTGGTATTGCTACCTTTCTCGATGGCGGGCATGACGGTATTGTTGCCATTGGTGGAGGCTCATCATTAGATATAGGAAAAGCCATAGCCTTAGTGGCTAGGCAGCAACAATCTTTATGGCAATTTGAAGACATTGGTGACAATTGGACAAAAGCCGACACCAGCCTTATCGCTCCCATTATTGCCCTGCCAACGACGGCAGGTACTGGGTCTGAAGTAGGAAGGGCTTCGGTTATCACAGATACTCAGCACCAGTGCAAGCGCATCATTTTCCATCCGAAGATGCTACCTGCCCAGGTGATCCTAGATCCTACCCTAACCGTCGATCTTCCTGCCCACCTCACCGCCGCAACGGGTTTGGATGCCCTTTCCCACAACCTTGAAGCATACTGCTCGCCAAGCTACCACCCCATGGCTGAAGCCATCGCTATTGAAGGTATGCGATTAATCAAACTCTATCTGCCCATCGCCTACACTGACGGGACCAACCTTCAAGCCAGAACCCAAATGCTTATTGCTTCTACCATGGGAGCAACAGCTTTCCAGAAAGGGCTCGGTGCGATGCACGCATTAGCCCATACCCTCGGTGCCCGCTACAACCTCCACCATGGGCTACTGAATGCGGTATTAATGCCCTATGTACTCTGTGCAAACCGACATTATCTGCACGAGAAAATGCTGCGGCTCTCCCACTACCTAGAATTAGAGAAAGAGGGCTTCGATGGCGTGCTTGACTGGGTGCTGGAGTTGCGAAAACAACTCCATATCCCACACTCTTTATCTGAGTTAGGTGTCGATAATCAAGAGCAGGAAGCCATAGCTGCTCAATCTATGCAAGATGCGGCTGCAAGTGGAAACCCAATCCATTTATCTCAGGAGCAGTATCAGGCGCTCTTTAATTTCGCCCTTGATGGCAAGCTGGATTTATAGATCTAAATTTAAGGTAATAATATGAAGTTAGGTGTATTGCTATGTGATGATGTCAGGCCAGAGTTACAGCCCAAACATGGCAACTACCCAGCGATGTTTACCGAGTTATTTGCACAGGTAGACCCTACTATTGAGCTGCTATTCTACCGGGTGATTGATGGTCACTACCCGCAATCGCTTAGTGAATGCGACGGCTACCTGACCAGTGGTAGTCGGTACAGCGTGTATGAGCAAAGCCGCTGGATCAATGTCTTTCAGGGCTTTGTTCATCAACTCTACTTTCAACACATACCTTTGGTGGGTATTTGCTTTGGGCATCAAATGATTGCCCAAGCACTTGCCGGTGAAGTCATGCAGTCTGATAAAGGCTGGGGAATAGGTGCAGCCTCAGCCACCATCGATGTTCCGTCAAACCTACAACCACCTTGGCTAACCGAGCCACCAGCCGATATATCCCTTTTGGTCAGCCATCAGGACCAAGTGATCCGCCCACCGCAAGACACAACGATTCTCGCTAGCAGCCTTTTTTGCCCCAACAGCATTATGCTCGTTGGTGAGCACTTCCTTGGTATTCAAGGCCACCCAGAGTTTACTCCTGAGTATCTGGCAGATTTATTGAAGCTACGAAAAAGCATCTATCCAATAGAGACGTACCAAAATGCATTGGAATCGCTAGAGCAACCCACAGACCACCTGAAAGTGACTCAATGGATCATCCAATTCTTTCGCTACCGCCAACTGCTCGGTGATCAGTATACCTTCAATAAAACCGAATAACTCCATCAACCTAATGGCCTCGTCTCTATCGCCTGTCGGCTTACAATGATTTCCATAAACGCATGGAGTTCTTGGAGACCGTCATGTACCACGCCCATATTTACTTTGATACCAACCAAATCAAAGCAGCCGAACGGCTACACGAAAAAATATCTAACCATAAAGGCATCAATCGTATATTTCCGCTTGTTCACCGTGAAGTTGGCCCGCACAGCAAGCCTATGTTTGAGGTTCACTTTTCTGATAATAAGCAAAGCTTTGTTCAGTGGTTGGACAATGAGCGCGGGGAATTATCAGTACTGATCCACCCTGTCTCTGAGGATGCATTAACCGATCACACGACAAGGGCTGCTTGGCTTGGCGCAGCGCTTCCTATCAAGACTAAAATATTACTTTAAGTGCTTACTCGGTCAGTGGTGGCCTAGGGGTAAACCAATGAAAAAACAAAGCCGTAGCATCAGCTACGGCTCTTTATTTACGTCACTCATCAATGACCCAAAAATCGAAATATAAATATCTACTTCGATTAGATGTCCTTACCAAAATCATTGAACATGGTAGACAAATCAGAAACAGAATTATCACGATGATTGCTATTACTCGGTATCGCAGTCAACGTTTTAATCGTATTTGTCATGATCCCAGCAGGTGATAAATTGGTGATGCGATTGTTCAGTAAATAGTCTCTCAGTGCTCTTCTGCTGTTAATACTGCCACAATAACGAAGTTGCGCTTTATCAAACAACCGAGCCATGTTGTTCTCAACCGTTTTGATCGACTTGCCCAAGACAGTACTGATAAATTCATTGGAAAACCCACACATTATAAAATAAGCATACGTTTCCTGTAGCGAGGTAAAGCTTTTACATAACCTAGATGCTTTAAAATCAACCTCATGGCCTTGGTTGAAATACATGGTTGGATCATTGAAAGCCGAGGATAATGTGAAAATGAAGCCCGTATTATACATACTGACATCAATACCAACGACTTTACCGGACGTATTGATGATTGGGCGTTTAGACACATAGTAAGCCTTACACCCAGAAGAGAGTTTAATGATATTCAAAGAAAAGAGATAATCTTGCGTACCCAAAACATGTTTATTTTGAACATCAATCACATCAGCAAAGTCACTGAAATTGCTTTGTACTTCTGAGTTTTTTACCCCAATAACTTGCTCATTTTGTAAACCCATAATATTTTCATAGGGTCGATTTATAGCCGCATAGTTACCCTCGCCATCATAAACGGCGCATGGAAATGGGCTTGATATGTTTTTTAGCCCAACAGCATAAAGGTACTGTTCATCTGTTATGTTCATTCTTGTTTGTTAGATGACCGAAAATCAAATTAAATTATGCATTCAATTAGCGACATAATAATACCTAATAAGCATAGCTAATCAATATTTTCCTCTGTTTAATTGTAAGAAAATTTAGCGACTCCCAAATAAACCCTTAATGTAATCCATTACAGCACGGAAATTTAACTGAGTGTGATACCTGATAGCTATTTAGCATTTGATGGTTTACGAAAAAGTCGATGGGTAAAAAGGCTGCTCGTTTGCAGCCTCTAATTACATGATATGACTATACGCACTTACATATTTACAGATATATTGCGCCTATTCATTTGTAAGTATTATTTACCTCAACAACTTGCTTGAGTCCCTGCCAAAACTGACTAATTGACTCTCGGCGGGATTCTTTAGCCCGGTAACAAACAATATCAAGGCCAATAAGCAACTCAGTCATTTCTGGAAACGCCCTCACCAGCACACCTTGCGTTAACTCAGATTCAATAGTATGGCGCGGCGCCCAGGCAACACCATACCCATTGACCGCCATCTTAATTAAGGACTCCGTCAATGTCGTTTCGAACACTTGCTCGAGTGGACATCGGCTTTTCTCGACTAAAGGGGCAACGACATTGTGCAGGAAAGTATGCTCCGAATACGCTAAATACGGGTAAGATTCTCCTGATTCGTGTTGCTCGAGCAATGTTGGTGATGCAACAGGGATAATTTCCTCTTGGCAAACCAGTAGCTTTTCCACTTTATCCTCAATCAAGAATGATGGACGCATTCCCTGTGTATTGTACGCAAAAAGAATATCGCTCGAACCATCCAGTAGTGCCTGAAAATGATTGTCTATTCCTTGAACCGAGGGGTTAATAGCCAAATTGAGAGCTTTGAACTGCTCACTCCCCTTTCGAAAAAGCGTGGGTAACAAGTTGACCGCGAATGAATGCAAACTAACGATACGTACCGTATGATCCGTTTTCAACGCCACTTGAGCAAAGTCTTCTTTGGTCACCTTGATTTGCTCAAGCAAATTTTCCACATAAGGGACAAACTTCTCACCATTCTCTGTTAGGTTGATCGGGTAAGAGGTGCGATCAAACAAAGGGGTACCCACCCACAACTCTAATGCCTGTATTCTGCGGCTAAATGCGGATTGGGTAACATGCCTAGCCTTAGCGGCAGCACCGAAGTTCCCTAACTCCCTCAGGCTCATAAAGTCGTCTAACCATTTGAAATCCATAATCTCTTCCTGCCATACGTCAAGCTATGATCTAAATGAATAGTTTCATTCGAAAACAGCAATAGAAATAAAAATACACTTATAAAAATTAAGGTTAATCTCTTTTTTGTGGCAGCCAGACTGGTGACAACAGAACCTTCTGCCAAAGCAACTGATTTGGTTAGCCCCCAAATACAGTACTTACAATCAAAAACAAAAGAGCACCCTATGTTTACCCTACTTAAGAACGCTGATCTTTATTCCCCGTTACCTATTGGCAGGACGGATATTCTAATTTCAAACGGCAAAGTACTGGCAATCAGCCCTTCAATGCAAGTTAATGCGTTGAAAGATGTGAGTACCATCGACTGTCAGGGCAAAATAGTGACTCCTGGCCTCATTGATCAACACCTTCACCTAACAGGCGGCGGTGGCGAAGCCGGGTTTGCCAGTCGCACCCCGCAAGTCACTTTGAGTAAACTGATTAAGGCGGGTACTACAACAGCCGTTGGCGTGCTAGGTACAGACGGTATCTCCCGCTCGCCTCGCGATTTATATGCCAAAGCCGCAGCCCTAAGAGAAGAAGGCATCAGTGCTTACATGCACACTGGCTCCTATGAAGTGCCAACCAAAACGATTACCGGTTCGATACGTGATGACATCACTTTCATCCCTGCTATCCTCGGTGTCAAAATTGCCCTTGCCGATCACAGGTGTTCTTTCCCAACCTCCGAAGAGCTTGCCCGTATTGTCTCTGATATCAGAATCGCAGGTATGTTATCTGGCAAGCGAGGACTGTTACACATCCATATGGGTGGCCTCGAGAACCCATTTGCCCAAGTCAATGAGCTACTTGATATGGGGTTACCTATTCACCATTTCTCGCCAACCCACGTCGCTCGCACCGAGCACTTATTTAATCAGGCCATAGATTTTGCCCGTAAAGGGGGCTACATCGATGTGACATCTGGCGGCAGTCGCTTCACCCCGCCAGAGCAAGCCATCAAATACGCAATGGAGTCCGGCGTCGAAGCTCATCACATCACCATCAGTTCTGATGGAAACGGTAGTTTGCCGAGGTTTGATGAAAGCGGCGCTCTCATTGGCATGGCAGCTGCCGACGTCGATAGCAACTTACTGATATTGCCAAAGTTAATTAATGCGGGTATTGCACCGGAACTCGCTGTTGCAATGGTCACAGCAAATGTAGCTGACTCTCTAGGCATTAAAAAAGGCCGGGTGGAAGCCGGAGCAGATGCCGATCTCTGTATCTTCCATAACGACTTCAGCCTCGATAGCGTGATTGCACAAGGGAAGACCGTGATGCTTCACGGCGAAATGCAAGTAACAGGAAATTTTGAGTAAGGAATACAACAATGAGTTTGTTAATTGCCCTTATAGGGCTAGTCATTGCCGGCCGGTTTATCCTCAAGAACTACAACCCGCAAGGTGTCCTATTTACAACCGGTATTGCCATGATGATCGTGGCTATATTTACCAACAATGCCAGTTTTGTAGATAAGTCCACCGGCTGGATCGGGTTTGATATTTTCGAATATATCAGTAACACCTTCAGTAATCGTGCTGGCGGCCTGGGGCTGAAGATCATGCTAATTGGTGGCTTCGCGATGTTAATGTCAGCGATTGGTGCCAGCCAAGTGATGGTAAAAGTAACGTCCAAGCCATTAATGAAGCTGAACTCCCCTTATCTCATGCTGGCAATGGCGTTTATTCTCGGCCAATGCCTTGCGCTCTTTATCTCTAGTGCGACAGGTCTTGGTTTACTGCTCATGGCCACGCTTTACCCTGTGCTCATTCGCCTAGGTTGTAGTAAAGCGGCCGTTGCTGCAGTACTGGCAAGTACCTGTGCAATTGAATTTGGGCCAGGCTCCGGCAACTCTATTATGGCAGCGCAAACTGCAGGGCTAGATATCACTGAATACTTCATCAATGACCAGCTTCCGGTGATCAGTATCCTGATTGTGGTTGTCGCCGCTATCCATGCCCTCACCCAGCGTTACTTTGATAAAAAACAGGGAATAGATACGAATAATACTGAGATCGGCACCCAAACAATGGATGACGGTACTGATACCCCACTGTATTACATCTTGCTGCCTATGCTCCCACTCTTCTTCATGTTGACCTTTAGCAAAATGGGCGTTGGAACCATAAACGTCGGCATGGCTACAGCGATTCTATTGAGCATCTTCATTAGTTTGAGTTGTGAGTACTTGCGTCACCGTAAAGCCCAAGTGGTTTTCGAAAAACTACAGGGCGTGTTTAATGACATGGGGAAAGTCTTTGCAACTGTGGTTACACTCATCATTGCCGGTCAAACCTTCGCCATGGGCCTAAAATCAATTGGTGCTGTTGATGCTCTACTCAACTTAGCCAGTGGAGCAGGGTTTGCCGCTAGCGTGATTGTACTGTTCATGGCAATACTCACTTTCACCATTTCCGCATTGATGGGATCGGGTAACGCCGCCTTCTTCTCTTTTGCACCAATGGTGCCGCAAATTGCCGACAAGATTGGTACCAATGTGGCAGACATGATCCTGCCAATCCAACTATCTGCGGGATTTGGGCGTACGATTTCACCTATTGCAGGCGTCATCATTGCCGTAGCGGGTATCTCCGGCTTATCCCCATTTGATATTGTTCGGCGTACCCTGATTCCGATGATCAGCGGATGGTTGATCATGCTAGTGATTACCTTTACTCGCAGTGGACAAATTATGGAGTTGCTACCCTTCCTCGTCGGTGCAATTGCGCTGGCTATTGGCGGTATCACAGTAATGAAAGCACGGTCCAAACAAAAATTAAGCCCTCAAGTATGAGGTAGCGGTTCTCTAAACTTTATTATTCAAACAACAAGACCAGCGCATTACTCAAACTAAAAAGCCGTAACACATTGCTACGGCTTTTTTCTCATTTTGAGTGGGTTAAGCCTACAAAAAAGAGGAGCACCCAAGGTGTCCTCTTCCATGTTGATACAAAGCTCTATTTTTCAGAAGGTTAATGCGCCCTTCAAATTAGACCGTAACAGTAACCTTTTTAGCTAGCGACATCGCGAGGTTGTTGTCGTAGTAAGCGGCTTCATTAATGAAGTGTGGATAGGCCTCGTAGTCCCCATCCCAACAGATTTCCTGACCATCAAACAGGGTAAAGATGGGATCGCCATGGCGTAGCACTTTGAAATCAGCATCTTGCACATTTCGGTGGACCATGCCTATACGCTCTCCCTGAGCATTTTCTGGCAGCTTCAACGTTTCGTGGTATTTGAACGCGTCGTAGCTCGCAGGGAGATCCGGCAATGCATTACGATTATGCAGATCGACAAAATCAAGGATATGGCCAGTCATCTCTTCCATCCAGTCCAAGACATCTTGGCGGATCACAGACTGAGGCTGAGGCCCAACTTCAACGATTACGCCCTGTTCGGTAATTGAACTCAAGAAGCAGTGCTCATGAACAGCAACATGATCTTCCAGAACGATAACCGCATTAGGCATTTTTGCTGAAACGTAAGCGCCCAACTGGCGATTGAACGCATCTGTCTGCAGCAAGATAAGCGATGGCCCCATATTGCTGGTCGTGTTGTGCAGATCGATAATAAAATCGGTTTTGGCGTTCCCTTTAGGGCCTAGCTGGGCGTTGATCGCTTTCGCTCGGCTTTGCTCGTAATTCGCCAACTCAGGGTTGTTAAGCTCATCTTGGCCAAACTGACGGTTCATATCACAATCTAAATAGCGCTTGTTCTCTTCAAACGCCTTAGGGTTTGCGAAGACGGTTTCAACCGTAAGACTGTCTCGCTCAACCAACTGCGGTGTTTCACGCCATTTACGTAGCAAGTAAATGCCGCTAAATTCATTACCGTGGGTACCGCCAACAATGGCGACTTTGTTCAATTTTTTCGTCCCTGTCATCTCGAATCAGACTCGCATTAATCAAAAACTTTCTTAGATTCACTGATACCAGCTTAGCGGGTACTTTTCCAGAAAAAATGCATATTTAGTTGCCTGCAAAACACTGGTCAAGCCAATAAATACCCAATCAACCCACTTGAGGTCGTGTTTGTGCCAACTTCAAATAAGCATGTAACTGATCATTTTTGTACTCAATCGCAGAGTGAACACTGCTTCCCTGATTAGCCACAACCGTACTTGTGTAGCGGTTGTCATCTTTGTAAATGATCAACTCAAGCATCCCATTGACTAACTGCCACTCACCTGTCGTCTTCTGACGCCGGAACAAAGTGAACTCATCTAAGCTGCCATTGGGGTGAAGCACCAACTCGGTGGTGTAGCCTGCGGTACATGTTTTAATCCAATGCTGCTGAGTGAGCTCAGACAGGGAAAAGTCGCGCTTACCTGTCAGCCAAACTTGCAGTTCATCCTGCTCTTTGCCATCTGGGGCTGGGAGCTTACCCAATTCCAGCAGTCTCACCCGCTCCGATTCTCGATAAAACAACTGCAGTAATTTTTGGGTTTTCAGATCAGACATCCCTATCTCCATAGAACAACGTAAGCTTTCCAATGTAACGCTAATTATATGACAACATTAGTGTTAAACATTGATTTTGCAATACAAGTCAAAACTTAACCTTGCCACGCATGACTTTGGTCTGACCCCGCTGAGTTTTTTTATCCATCCGCTTTTTCTGCGATGACCGCGTCGGCTTGGTTGGCCTCCGTTTCTTTTGCTGCACCACCGCAGACTTAATCAAAGCGACCAACCTCTCCAACGCATCTTCACGGTTTTGCTCTTGGGTTCGGTATTGCTGGGCTTTTATGATAATAACCCCCTCTTTGGAGATGCGGCTATCAGATAATGCTAGCAACCTTTCTTTATAAAACGGCGGTAATGATGAGCGAGGGATATCAAAGCGAAGATGGATCGCAGAGGAGACTTTGTTCACATTTTGCCCACCCGCACCTTGGGCACGAATAGGCGTCAGTTCAACTTCCCAATCACCTAATTGAACTGAGTTGGAAATCTCTATCATAAAATATCAATCTATATGGATTCTATGGACAGTATACCTGCCCTTGGCTTTTTTGTATTAGGCCATGATTCACTTAATCCTGACTAGTTGCTGGTCGTCTTTAGCCTATATACCTTCAACATTTTGAGAGTCGTCAAATACCTTTAAGGTTAATAGGCGAACATCTGGATAGAAACCTATGGAAATGATCACTTCATTGATTGCGGATGTCGGAAATTGGATTAGACCGTGGATCGATGACATATCAACAGCAGCTATTACTTGTGTTCTCGTTATGTTTGCTGCTGATATTAACCGTTTTATGAGAAAGCAGCTTATTGGCACCAACTTTATCATCAGGACGATGATTTTTATTCTGATTAATGCCTTTGGCTACGGTTTATTTATCGTTACCACCGCACCCTTTTTATCAAAACAACTAAGCCAGCTAGCTAACCACTGGCTTATCTCTGTTGTGATCTCAATGTTCATTATTATTGGTATATGGGCACAACGCCACCGCCAACAAGTTTAACTAGCCTGTGACACCATAGCCATTATGCCGCCATTCTGAAGATGTGGTACATCATCATTAACCATAAACCGACACCTGAAACGGCTAGAAATGAGATTACAAGTAATTGCTTTAGTTTTGATAGAAAGCACGACGTAAGCATACGAACCTCCTGAGCTGCCACTCGCTTGAGATATTAGGTAAATCAAGCTTTAACAACATCTTAACCCTGAAGGTTCAGAAACTGTTAAGATACAGATCGGCTTATGGAAAAGTGGCCCAAAATGCTAAATCAATGGCATGAAATGTAAAAAGCCCGGCTTAAGCCGGGCAATGTTAAGCGAGAGTTAGACTCGGCGGTATGGTAAGTAAATCGGCTCCCAAATATGCTCAGCCAGTTCATGGCTAATATCTTTTCCTGCCAAATCGCAGTTAGGGTCCTTAGCTTTCATATCATCGAGAATGCGCGTCGCAACATGCAAAGAGACTTGCTTCAACTTACTAATTCGCGGATACACGCAACCGGCTTGCAAATCTTCATCGGAGACCATCTCAGCCAGCGCATAGGATGCTGTAGTGAACATATCCAATGTAACCTTACGGGTTTGTGACACAATTGCCGCCAAGCCAACACCTGGGAAGATAAAGACATTATTACCTTGTCCAATGCGGAATGAATGCCCGTTGTAAGCCACATCACCAAACGGGCTACCAGTCGCCACAATTGCTTGGCCATCACTCCAACGATAGATATCTTCCGGCAAGGCCTCGCAGTTTGCGGTTGGATTGGATAACGGGAATATCATAGGGCGCTTGGTATATTCCATCATTTTCTGGATATGCCCTTCCTTGAATGCACCACCAATACCGCTTGTACCAAGCAAGACAGTAACAGGATAGTTATCAATCAATTCCGTCAGCGATACTTTGCCATCTTCTGTCACCGACCATCCTGCTGCGAGAGCTCTTGGTTTGGCATAACGCTTCTTATACTCATCCAAGCCTTCACGGTCATCAAATACCAAACCTTGCGAATCAAGAATAAAGATTCTGTCCCGGGCAGTGGCATGCGAACAACCTTCTTTGAGTAGCCCAGCAAAGATTTGGTCGGCAACACCTACCCCACCAGCACCCGCGCCATAAACAACATAGTTCTGCTCAGCTAATGATTCGCCCTTTATTTTGGCTGCGCCAAGAATACCAGCAAGCACCACCGAGCCCGTACCTTGTATATCATCATTGAAAGAGGGTAGGAATTCCTCATAGTCATTGAGATTGTCGAAGGCGTTAGATTTGCTGAAGTCTTCCCATTGAAGAACCGCTTTGGGGAAATTGCGTTTAACCTGATGCACAAACTTTTTGATAAAGGCTTTGTAATCTTCGCCTCTCAAACGCCGCTGGGGCACGCCCAAATACATTGGATCATCAAGCAAGTCTTGGTTATCAGTACCGATGTCCAACGCTATCGGCAAGCAATGGGCAGGGTGAATACCAGCTCCCAAGGTATATAAAGACAGTTTCCCAATGGGAATACCCATACCACCAACCCCTTGGTCACCCAGCCCAAGAATGCCTTGGCTATCGGTCACCACGATAATTTTGATATCTTTTCCAGTGAAGTGGCGGGCTAACTCGTCCATGTTATCGACGTTGTCTTCGGTAATATACAGACCACGCGCTTTTTGGTAGCGATGGCTAAATTCCTGACAAGCCTTACCTACGGTTGGGGTATAGATAATGGGGGTCATTTCTTCTATGTGTCTGGAAAGCAGCGCATAGAACAAGGTTTCGTTTCTATCTTGAAGAGCACGCAGGAAAAGGTACTTTTCTATATCCGTTGAAGCATTCCTGAAACCGTCATAGACCCGGTTCAATTGATCTTCAAACGTCTGTACCCGAGGAGGAAGCAATCCGTCTAATTGAAAAGCCTCCCTTTCCTCATATGAGAATGCCGTGCTTTTATTCAAGGTACGATCGTTTAGCAACTCTGTCCCCGTCAATGATACGGGTCTAAATTCATTGCCGTTTTCATCCTTCCAACGTAGGTATTTTCCTATCGTCATTTGATCCTCCGTTCACATTATTATCATTGTTATTCATTGACTTTCTATTTAATAGAAAGTCAATGAATTGTAATACTTATACACAATAAAAAATGTGACAGTTGGAGGCTTGTATTAAATGAGCATTCAGATATGGCAACAAGAAGAATAATCCTAATTACCAAAGCAGCTGTGAGGCATTTTTTATGTCTTACATAGAGCACATAAAAATGAATATAAACTCATTTTATGTTTTTTTTACCATGTGCTTACTTCTAGCTTTTGCTAATATACTCATAGACTTAGACTTTACAATTTTACGAACCAACTTCTGATCTTTCATAGCCTTTTCTCCTTACCACAATCAACACATTTCCATATTGACTTAAATTTCAACTTTTGAATCCAATTTCTGCGTACTTGAACAAGACGCCCATTGCAATAATCACACATACAAGCAACCAGTAGATTTTCTTTCAGATAAATCGATATTTAATATGTCACAACCCTGATACCATTCTTCAGGGAAATGTAAATTTAATGTCTGCGTTATGTAAGGTTGAGCTATTTGGAACCCACATCCCAATTTTTATACTCTTGAATATTTCACACTGGCTAATGGCACTTTCTTGCCTAGTTTATCCAAGCCTAACATTCATCAATGGCATGTTGCTCTACTTCGCTTTAACGCCCCAAATGGTACGCAGTACGTTTTATTTTGTAAAGTCAAAAATATGTCACCAGAACTGATAAAGATCATGGATTGCAGAATTCAGCAAGCAAACGGTTTCTTGCTCGGTTTTTAGACAGACAATCGGTTACTTTTTTATTGACTTGATTGTATTTCAATCATACTCATAAAAAACATTTGAAACTGCTCACAAAAAACTGAAACCCAACAGATGCAAGCAAAAAGTTTCTTTAGCCTTTGTCACTCATTTGGCTCTGAACGACAACAAATACAATGACTATGAAGAAGACTTTCATTGCGGCTTCTATTGCGCTAACTGCTCTATCAGGCTGTAACAGTGATGACACTGTACAGACATACACTGAAGCTCGATTCGCCACTTTCAATCTTTCTTTTGATAGAGCGTCATACGAAGACTTAGTGTCAGAGATGTCGCTAACTAACAAAGAACAAAATCAACTCGTCCGTGATTTCAATAAAAACGCACTAACTGGTGATGATCTCGAAAAAGCAAAAAAAGTCATCCAAATTCGTAATGTTGCAGAAATAATCCAACGTGTTCGCCCGAATGCCTTTGTCCTAGCCGAGTTCAACAACGATGGTAAAGGCGAGGATATGCGTGCACTAAATGGTTTCCAAGATAACTATTTGGCGTACTCACAAAAAGACGAAACACCAATCTTCTTTGCTTACAAGAAAAACGTAGCAACCAATACTGGTCTGCAAAGTGGTTTCGACCTAGACAACTCTGACAGCATTGCCGACATCGAAGGCCGTGCTGGTGACGATGCATGGGGCTTTGGTGACTACCATGGCCAATACGCCTTTGCTGTATTCTCTCAATTCGAGATCGATGAAGCCAATGTACGTACTTTCCAGCACTTCAAATGGAAGGACATGCCTGACGGTAAAGGGAACGCGAAGACAGACAACATTAAGATTGCCACTTGCGAAGGACTAGATAAAGATAACAACAAAATTAATATCTGTCCTGAAGGTAAAAAAGTCGGCGATAATTGGTACTCCGATATGGCTTGGGATCAATTCCCAGTTTCTTCGAAAAACCACGCCGATATTCCTGTCATCATTCCGAAAGCTAATGGTGAAAAAGAAGTGGTTCACTTCTTGGTCTCACACCCTGCCCCACCGATTTTCGACAACGCAGCTAAACATAACACGCAGCGCAACCGTGCCGAGTTGAAGTTCTGGAATGACTATATTGCTTCAGAAACCTACTTCTACGATGACCAAGGCCATACAGGTGGTCTAGCGGCTGGCAGCAACTTTGTGATTGCAGGCGATCTAAACGCTGATCATGAAATGGGAGACGGTGATCAAGAAGTTATTGGAAATCTTCTTAATAGCTCATTGGTAAATACACGAGCGACAATTGGTGACTATTCGCCTCAGAGCCTTGGCGGCCGTTATTGCCTGGATAGCAAAGTTTGTAAGCAGGACAACGTGAATACCCCTCATCCACTAAACATTACTAGCACTAGTGGTCTGCGCTTAGATTACGTGATTCCTTCCGCAACATTAGAAGTGAAAGGTTCCGGCGTATTCTGGCCAGTTGAAGGTCAAGACGGTTACCACCTGGTGTTCGATGAATCACTCAACAAGGATTACCCTCACAGCAAGTCTGTGTCTTCTGACCACCGCATGGTATGGGTAGATTTGGATTTGTCTAAATAATCCCCCAAATAGACAAAGCCTCACCATAGGGTGAGGCTTTGATTTACTGAATAATATTTACGACTTACTTTAACGAACGTCCCTGAGTGTTGATCACTTCCTGATACCAACTGAAACTCTTCTTGCGCTTGCGCTCCAGGGAACCGGTGCCGTTATCATGGCGTTCAACATAGATAAAGCCATAACGCTTGCTCATTTCAGCGGTTGAGTTAGCGACCAAATCGATAGGCCCCCAACTGGTGAAACCCATCAGTTCAACGCCATCCAGTAAGGCTTCTCTCGCCTGCACCAAATGATCATTGAGATACTGAATACGGTAGTCGTCTTGGATCTCACCGTTCTCATCAATTTCATCACGCGCACCCAAGCCATTTTCCACAATAAACAACGGCTTCTGGTAACGGTCATACAAGAAGTTCAACAGGATCCGTAGCCCTTTCGGATCTATTAACCATCCCCACTGGCTTTTCTCCAAATACGGGTTTGGTACGCTATCAACAATATTGCCGACTTCTTTCTGTTTAGGATCAGCACTGGCGCAACCACTGGCATAATAACTAAATGAAATAAAATCGACTGATGCACTAGCTATAGCTTCCAAGTCGCCGTCTGCCATTGCTATCTCAATATTATTTTCGCGGAAGTAACGCAGCATGTATCCCGGGTATTTACCACGGGTTTGCACATCACCAAAGAACAGCCACTTGTTGTTCTCTTGCATCGCTGCAAGGACATCATCCGGGTTACAGGTATACGGATAGTTAATCGCGCCAAGCAGCATATTGCCGATTTTGCCATCCGGAATAATTCGCTGGCACAACTTTACCGCTTTTGCATTGGCCACTAACTGGTGGTGTATCGCCTGGTAAATAGCCTGCTCACTGGCATCTTCCTGCAACCCCACTCCAGTAAAAGGCGCGTGCAATGACATATTGATTTCATTGAATGTCAGCCACAACTTTACTTTGTCTTTATAGCGTTCGAAGACGGCTGTAACGTAGCGCTCGAAAAATTCAATCAATTTGCGATCAGCCCATCCGCCATAATTTTCCACCAGCGCGTAAGGCATTTCGTAATGGGAGAGCGTCACGAATGGAGTGATGTCGTGCTTGGCTAGCTCGTCAAAAATACGATCATAATAAGCCAGTCCCGCTTCATTCGGCTCTAGCTCATCACCATTAGGAAAAATCCTACTCCAGGCAATAGACAACCGAAGGCAATTGAACCCCATCTCCTTGAACAAAGAAATATCTTCTGGGTAGCGGTGGTAAAAATCAATTGCTACGTCCTTGATACCAGCCGTCCGCTCCTCACGGGTTTGGTGAGGACTCAATATACCAGATGGCAGCATGTCAGACGTCGACAACCCTTTGCCATCAAGATTGTAAGCACCTTCAACCTGGTTGGCAGCAATTGCCCCACCCCACAAGAATTCTTTCGGAAACTGATTCATCGTTACCCCTATTGAGACCCTATTGAGTCATAATGTTCAAATACCCACGACTGACGCCAGGCACAACAAACTGAATATAGAGCTAGTATCTTTCAATATAAGGAAAAGAAATAGAGCGCGTTTTCAGTTAAATTCTTCCTCAAATAAGTCACAATCAGCAAGTCTCTCGCCAATGACCGCCACCTCCCTTAAAATAAGGAAAATAAATAAGGAACGAGTTCCTGATATTAAGAGTGATTGATGAAAGACCACAGAGCATTCCAGTACTACTCCCGTTTGCTTTCCTTCGAAGCCAAACAGGATAACTTTACCTCATTGGCCGAAATCGCAGAGGTGCTCTGCACCACGCCCCGTCATAGCAGGACACTTCTGCAACAGCTACAAGAGAGAGGATGGTTGAGCTGGACCCCCAAAGTGGGAAGAAATCAACGCTCTATTTTACACCTTCGCTTTTCACTTATGGAGCTACAGCAACAGCTTGCCAAGCGAATGATCGAGGGTGGGCAATATAAAAAGGCGCTTGAACTGGTCAATGGGGACCAAAACCAATTCGCTGCCTTGCTTCAGCAAACCTCTGGAGCAACGCTGCGTGAAGGCCAGCTACATATCCAACTGACTTACCAACGTATTTTCAGCCATTTACTGCCGCACAAACCGCTTCGCAATAGCGAGCGTTTTTTGGTTCGCCAAGTCTATGCGTGCCTGACATCCTGCGACGAAACTGGACAAATCCATCCACAATTGGCTCATCATTGGCAGCACAATGAAGACGCTACGGTGTGGCGGTTCTATATCCGGCCTCAACTCCGGTTCCACTCAACCAGACCTATTGATGCCCCCCTGATCAGCGAACTGTTTAACCAACTAAAAAGCTTGCCAGAATACCGGCAAGAACTATCACATCTGGTAAAAACCTCAGCCAGCCATCAATGTGTCACCTTTGAGCTAGACTCGCCTGATTTAGGGTTTGCCGGCTTGCTGTCAGATCTGCGTTATTCCATTCAGCCACCGCTACAGCTAGCCAATAACCAGAGCGATAGCATTGATGGCTGCGGCCCCTTTCAGGTAATAGAGCAATCAGACAAACGGCTTCGCCTGCAGGCATTTGAGCATTACTTCTCACTTCGTTCGCTGACCGATACAGTGACTATCTGGCAGTTTGACCAAACCCCAAGCGAGCGGATCCAATTTAGCCGCAGTGGTCAAGATAGTTCAAACGCCCCCATAGAACACCCTGCACACCTATTAAAAACTAATGATGCAGAGGCAAACAGCTCACAGTCGCGTATCGAAAATGGCTGTATCTATTTATTGTTCAATATGAATTCTAAACCGCACCCCCTCAGCTTCGCACAAAGAAAATACCTAAGTAAGCTATTTTCCCCTAGCTTGATCCTCGCTCGAGAGGGTTTATCTGAATTGCTGCTAGCCTCAGAGCCTGCAAACAGTTTGCTGCCGGGCTGGACCAAGGTTCAACCGCAAGAAATGGAACAAACACCACTTCCAGACAGGCTAGATATAGCGGCCTATGATCATCTGGTGATCCTTGATTGTGCCAATGCACTCTGCGCAAAATTAAACCAAATGGGCATCGCCAGTCAGGTCAATGTCTACCCTTTCTCCGAACTGCACCAGCAGGCTGAACAAGGCGTGTTGGAAGAAGCAATCGTGATAGCCAGCTTAAATGTGGATGACAACCTGCCGGTATCGGTCTTTCGATGGTTTTGCTCTAACCCTATCCTGCACCACGGCCTATCAAGCGAGGCCAAGTGCTGGCTCAATGAGCAGTTAGGCGATATCCGCCAAAACTGCGATGTGGGTGGTTATCTGAATAAACTCGAATCTATCGGGACAACAATGCAGTATGAAAATTGGCTAACGCCACTGTTTCATCACAGGCAGACCTTGCGTTGGCGAGGTGTGTTGCAGGGAGTAACAATGACCGACTGGTCTTGGCCTGACTTCAAAAATGTTTGGACGGATGAGTAGTGTTCAAGAAGATAGCAAATGAACAGGCGAGCCAAATTGCTCGCCTTTTATCTGATTAGTGCAAAAAAACAGACACCTTAACTTCCAGCCTGATCATGGTGCTGGGTTAGTTGCTTATAAAGCTTATCTTTCAACACCATGCGCTGCTGTTTCAATTCATGCATGCTGGTGTCATCAATCGGGCTACCTGATATCTCCAACTGGCGGATATCGTAATCAAGTTCATGGTAGCGCTGCAGTTCGGCTTTGAACCTTGGGTCATCGTGGTTCAGTTGAACTATATCTAGTTTGAGTTCTGGAAAATCTAAAATAAACGCGTGGTTCTCATTTAGCATCGGCAATCCCTCAATAATTGGCTCATCACCTAGTATAGAGCCACCTTATTGGGAAAACTGTGCCATAGACATCCCTCTGGAAAATCAGCTATAACGCCACATCTTGCCACTGCCCCCCAAGCAGGACTCTCTGCTGTCGGTAGCCGGCTTGCAAAAGAATTTCACGGCAGCGTTGGTGGTGGACGCCCAAATGGTATGGTGCGTGGGCATCGGCATTAATTTGAATGGGGATATTTCTCGCTTTTGCTTGTTTGAGCAACCAAGGGGAAGGATAGACATCATCGGTTGCACCGCGCAGCATACCACCGTAATTCACTTCCAAAATAACACCAGATTTAGCAACGTCATCCAAGGTTGATATCGCCACCTCCCTATACCAATGGGAGTCTTCGTCAAAAAACTTGAGTGCCTTATTATGCTTTTTGACCAGATCGTAATGACCAAGAATATCAAAGCCCCCTTCCCCGCATAGTTGGCCGACTCTCCGGAAATAGGTTTCAATCATATCTCGGGCGCTGCCCTGATAAACCTCGTTCAGCAAAGTCTTGAACTCATCATGGGGACCATCGACACTTAGCATCGGATAACGCTCGTCTGGCGCTGCCAGTGTATGAACCGAACCTATTTTGTAGTCAAGGCCCAGCGCATCCCACTTGGTATCTCTCGGTGAGAGAAGGCCGCGAATATAATCAACCTCCAGCCCTAAATAGACCTCGATATCAGTATCCGCTTTAAGTGCATTGATCTCTTCGACATATGCGTCAAGGTTTTCCTGTTGCATGCAGAAATCATTTTCAAAAGGCAGGGGGGCATGGGAGCTAAAACCGATAGCCTTGAAGTTGAGTTGCTTTGCCTGTTCAACCATATCAAGTGGTGAGCCCTTACCATCACAGTAATGGCAATGAGTATGAAAGTTGGTAAGCAACATCGTGAGCCTCCCTGGCTACAAAACACTATGAACTTGTATATTATCGACTTCGCCAGATAAATACACACAAATAAAGTGGTGAATATTCTTATCTATTCAATTGCCAATCGACGTTGCATAGCCGTTCGATAAACCACTCCAATGCTTTTCCTTCCTGCCCTTTATGCCAGGCAATATATACATCCTGATCCGGCCTTGGAATTTCGCACAGCTTTGCCACTAACTCACCAGTATCCAGATAGGGCCTTGCCATGTGCTCAGGGAGAAAGCCCACACCCAAGCCGTTTAGTTGTGCCCGCAACTTGGAAGCCATCGAATTCACTCTGATCACTTGCTTGCTATTAAACTGACCGCTATCGCGAACAGGAAGCAGCTGGGAAGTATCTGATACGACAACGGCAGGATATTGGGCAATCCTATCTGCTTCCAATACACCTTCAACGTGCGCCAAAGGATGATGTGGCGCAACGGCGAACACAAATGACAAACTGCCGATATTGTGAGTTTGAAAAAGGCCTTTGGGCAACTCCCCTGTAGCACCAATCACAATGTCAGCCCGCCCGCTATGAAGAGCATCCCAGCCACCACCGAGCACTTCCACGCCAAGGGAAACATCCACGTTATGGTCTAGTTGGGTAAACTCTCCGACCTGTTCAAAGAGGACAGATTCCGATATTACGGTATCCCTTGCGATTCGAATTTCGCTCTCCCAACCGGACTCCAATTGCTGGACAGAGTCCACCAACCTGTTGGTAGCCAAAAGGATTTCCCGTCCATGTTCCAGAACAAGCTGGCCGGCCGGTGTCAATTTGGCCCGCTGTTTAGTCCTATCAAACAATGCTACGCCCATATCCTCTTCCAGCTTCTTGATGGTATAGGTCAGTGCCGAGGGGACTTTGAACAGAGACTCTGCGGCAGCAGCAAAACTGCCCTTCTTGTCTATCGCATCCAACGCCCTGAGAGCATCTATAGTGATTGCCTGTTGCATTGCCACACCCTTTATTCAAAATTTTTGAAGTTAAGATTCAAATCATTCCGATTTTCCTTTCAATCTAGCACGCCTAAAATTTGATTCAACAACGACTGACAAGCTATTGGATTGCTTAGTCCAGAATTGAATTAATTTGAATATAGTAGGTGGAGGAAAGGAAATGCTCACAGTACGTAAGGCGCAAGATCGTGGACAAGCCAACTTCGGCTGGCTCGACAGTCACCATACCTTCTCTTTCGGCAGTTACTACGACCCACAGCATATGGGTTTCTCTGCACTTAGGGTTATCAATGATGATGTCGTCAAACCCGGCGCAGGATTCGATACCCATGGCCATAAAGATATGGAAATCATCAGCTATGTGTTGGAAGGCAGTATTGAGCACAAAGATAGCGAGGGGAATATCCAAACGCTCCCTGCCGGTGAATTCCAACTGATGTCGGCAGGCCGAGGGATTTACCATAGCGAATATAATGCTTCAGCAGGCCAAGATCTGCGATTTCTGCAAATCTGGATCCAGCCAAATGTATTTGGCAATAAGCCTGGCTACCAGCAGAAAGATTTTGGTAAACAGAATGGCTTAACACCCATTGCAACTCCCAATGGCGAAAAAGGGACACTGCAAATAAAACAAGATGCATCCCTATACCAATTAATTCTACAACCTGGACAGCAGATTGATTTTGAAGTAACAAATGGCAGGAATATCTATCTTCACCAAGTCAGCGGAAAACTAACAGTCGGAAATACTGAGCTTGAAGCAGGAGACGGTGCAAAGGTTGAACAACTAACCAAGATATCAATGGCAAATGACAAGCAAGAGCCTGTCACGGCACTTTTGTTTGACTTGCCATAGGACGCTGAGGTAAATGGGGAAGGTAAGTAAAAGCCCCCAAAAAAGCCTATGCTCACCCAGAGCATAGGCTTTGATACACCTCTGGAGGTTTATCCACTAAGCTATGCGCACTCTGTCTCAAAAGCTTTGAGTACTTGCCTATCGTTTTCGACCCGTTTGATCCAGCCATCAGCTTCCATACGGTTTAGCAATGGGATCATATATTTTCGGGATAAACCAGTACGTTCCCTGGCTTCAGAAATGGCAAACCGCTCCCCTTCAGAATATCCCTGCAGCAAGTCGTGCACCAACTCCTCATAGAGAGAGGCAAGGTAGTAAATCTTGCCTTCCATCGGTACGGCAAAGCCTAACCTGACGAGGTTCCTCAGCTCCTTCTGAGCCCCGGGAATTTTCTCTTTATCCGCTTCATAACCTTGTTTACCGGCCTGCTCCATATGCTCGAGGATCTTCTTCGCCGTCGGAGAAAGCTGCGCCTCATTTTGACCGCAGCCAAGAGAATAATGTTCGTTGCTCTTGCGCAGCTTACCTTCTACGACAAATAAATCGAGAACAGCAGTAAGAGGAGATGCATCCATTTGCACTTTGCCGCTCAGTTCAATAGCCGATAAATCAATTTGGCCCTGCTTCAACACCGCCTCTACCTGCTGGTAGGTTTGGTTGAAACACTCCTCGGTAAACAGCCACTCGCCACACACCTTATACCCTGACTCATCAAGTGCTTGCTCCCCACGTTTGGCAAAGCCATAGAGAGACATATTGATAGTGACATAGTCTTCCCACGCAGGACGCTCCGGCATCGCCATCAGAAGATCGTAGAGTTTGTTACGATAGCTTTTGGCTACCGCTCCCGACCAAACAATAGCCCCGCAATTGAGAATTCGGCTACCACCATGTTGGATCAACAAAGCACGTTGATTCCAAAAGCAACTCGCAGGCTCTTTCAGGCGCAATCTGGCAATGTTAGTGCCTTTGAAAACAAATATTTTGGCCAGTGTATTGAACGTACCAAAGGCCACTTCCACTTCGCTGTTATTTCGGCACTTATTTTCAAACAATTGGCTATCAAGACGGACAATCAGTTCATCGGTGACAAAAGACGCTCCTTTACGGCTGGTAAGGCAAAAGCCGCGCTCAACCTCTTTCTTCTTGATACCCTTCAAACCAATAGCCACACGGGAAACCGGCTTGGCCAACTCGATATTCTGATGGTAAGACTGCAGACTTTTCACCTGCACCTCACGTCCGCTAGGCTGCATGTAAAGCTTTTGGCCGACAGCAAATTCGCCACCGCATAGGCTCCCCGTCACCGTGGTACCGACGCCATTTACCGTAAACACACGGTCAATATATAAGTGGCCGTGACGCTCGTTGTCTTCCCTTTCGTCATCTACGCTGCCATCAAGCTTATTGCAGATATGATGTCGCAGGCCATCAATCCCTTCTCCTTTATGGGCAGACACCGTTACAGAGTCTGGAATAAAGCCTGCGATATCGAGAAATTGCTCAAGTGATTCCTCTTCAACCAGTGCCAGCATCTCATCATCGACCAAATCAGATTTGGTGATCACCAAGGTAACATTCTCAATACCCATAGAGGCAATCACCTTGAGGTGATCGGTCGACATCTGCATCCAGCCCTCATCGGCCGCCACCACAAACAACACCATATCGAGGCTCCATACCCCGGCAACCATGTTGCGGATGAAGCGCTCGTGTCCAGGTACGTCGATCACCCCTACCGGTTCACCGTTCTGGTGCTTGAAATAGGCGAAACCCAAATCAATCGTCATCCCCCGCTTTTTCTCTTGCGGTAAATGGGCAGTGTCTATCCCGGTCAATGCTTTGATCAACGCCGATTTACCGTGATCAACATGGCCTGCAGTGCCAACAACATAACTCATCGCAACACCTCCGCTAATTGGCTTCGCAAGTATGGAATTTCAGTGGCTTCTATTGTTGCCATATTGAGCTGAACCTTGTCGCGCTTGATCACCCCGATCACCGGAAGTGGCCATTGCCTCATTACGGCCAGTAACTTTTCCGGGGAACGCTGGAAAGCGGGTTGGCTAGGGTTGATCTGAACTGACCATGAGGGATCATCCTGATCAGGCAGCGATCCTCCCCCAACCGTCATTTCTGACGGGACTACTGTCAGCAAACCATTGAAGCCTAAGACAAGTTCTTTGGCCCTTTGCTCTAGCAGGGTCAGTTCTGCCGTGCTTTTGCTTTCGGCAACCCCTTTGCCTTCTAATTGCTGGTTTAGCTTTCTCACGACCAGTTCTTCAAGCAGGGAGTAAACAATCCGGCTGGGGCGAAAAGCCCTCATCATCGGGTTTTTCTCAAGCTGCTTTATGAGGGCGTCTTTACCCGAAATCATACCTGCCT
Source organism: Photobacterium rosenbergii (assembly GCF_003026455.1). Classification (GTDB taxonomy): domain Bacteria; phylum Pseudomonadota; class Gammaproteobacteria; order Enterobacterales; family Vibrionaceae; genus Photobacterium; species Photobacterium rosenbergii. The sequence goes on along the minus strand of NZ_PYMB01000001.1, from coordinate 65,262 downwards.
GAGGCCCGCCAAGTATTTTGTCCCCGGAATAACAAACCAAGTCAGCCCCTGAATCGATGTAACTGGCTACGGTTGGTTCATCGGGCATCTGCTCGGTCGTTGTACCGGAACCTTGGTCAACGGCCAGGATGACATGTTCTGGCAGGGCCTTTGCCAGCTCTTTGATATCAGGAGATTCTGTAAAACCCCGGATCTTGAAGTTTGAGGTATGGACAATCAAAACCAAGGCCGTCTCTTCAGTGATAGCATCGAGATAGTCTTGTGTAGTCGTAATGTTGGTTGTCCCCACCTCCACCAGCTTTGCACCTGACAAGGCCAAGATATCTGGAATTCTAAAGCCGCCACCGATCTGGATTTGCTCGCCACGAGAAACGATCACTTCCTTACCTTTGGCTAACTCGTGTAGCAGCAAGTAGATTGAGGACGCATTGTTATTTACAACTAGTGTGTTTTCGCCCTTAACAAGGTATTGCATCAGTTGCTGGAGGAGCCCCTTACGCTTGCCCCGCTTACCCGTGCTCAAATCGATTTCAAGGTTGCTGTAATGGGTGTTTACCTCGGTAACCTGCTGCCAAAGCTCGGCATTAATCGGCGAACGGCCCAAGTTGGTATGAACAATAACCCCAGTACCATTGATTACCCGCTGCAACCGCTGCTGGTTCATCAACCAACAGGCCTGCTCTATGTTGTGGTATAACTGCTCGAGCGAGAAAGGATGATTGTCTGGATCTTGCAAGTGCTGCTTCTTATAGATGGAGACTTGCTCACGAACCGCGTCAGCCACCATAGGACGGCTTAAACGCTCAATGAAAGGTGCCAGAAAAGCTTGCTGGAGGATTTTTTCAATTTGTGGAATTGACGATAAGGTGCTTATTGCCATGATAAAGCCCCATAAGTTTAAAAATAAAACTGTCAAAATCAATATTCTAACAGCTATGAATTAAGTAAGGCTTTGAAAAAGTCAGGGACAATAATAAAAGAAGACTTGATATAGAATCAGTGGTATTAAAATGCCGCCGTCATTTTTCACCCCTGAATAAAACAAACGAAAATTCGATTTTTTATAATTTCCGAATGTTTAGAAATGAGTTGGCGGAAGGAGCAGGAATCGAACCTGCCAAAGCCTATTCAGCTCACGTCGGTTTTGAAGACCGGGAGGGCCACCAGACCCCATCCACTTCCGCGTTTCGATGAGGCAAATATAACTATAATAATCATTAAGTTAAAGCAAAAAACAATCATTATGTGAACTTACAGGCAAAGTGAAAACATTATGCAACCAAATGTATTCAACTGTGCGTCAGTTAACATTATTTCAATTCAATATAATTTTGCTTTCTGCGCTTTTATCAGTTTCAAATACAGAAAAATCACAGCAAATTAACATCATCCATAATCTAACTTATCTGAACTATTAGATTTCTTTGAACACTCACTTTTTCGATAAAATAACTAGTAAGATCAAATTTGTGCGTTGGAAATAAAACTATAATACGGCGGGATATTAAAACTATAATGGACAAGAACGTGAGATACGACAGATTAGAAATTATCAGCAACAACTTGAGCCTTGCGACCTTATCAAACCACGTCACTATCACACATCGTGATCATATTCTGGATGTACTGACTTTAACCCGTGACAAAATCCATCTTGGGGCGCGGCTTGTCTCCCACCCTTTGGCGGGTAGCGTTAAACCACACGAAACACCTTACCGGAGCATTGTACTGCTCAACCAGCAAGAGGGACTCGACATGGATTCGCTCAATACCATTGAGCAGGCCATCGAACGCTACCAAATCCTGTGTCAACCCAACCCGGATCATATGACGTTAACTGCCGCAGACATTCATCGCCTGTTCCCAGAGAAGCAAAACCGTGACTTCCAGTTCATCGACCTGCAACTGATCAAATCAAGCTTAAGTGCAATGGGGATTCGATTTGCTGATTACCAAGCTGCTGTCGTTTAACCCTACACAACATTTTTAGAGGTTGCCTCCAGAACAGTGCAGCCTCTCTACATCCCCCCTTCTTCCCTTTTCTGCATTGTCTCCATGCCTTGTAGTCACCTTCACTCAAAAGGTAACTTCTCTACGAGGGCCTTCAAAACAGCCTTTATTGCGTGACACCGCTCAAACTTTTTAGTCAAAATTATCACTAAAGTCGCTCCATCTCCACCAAGCAAACGATCAACTGACGCGAGCGTAACATTATGAAACTTACTCCACGCAAACCACTAGCCGTAGCAATGATGCTATCTCTGGCCGGTTTCTCATCACTGTCTTTGGCCGAAATAAAAGAAGTCACCCTGCTTCACACCAATGATATCGAAAGTGTTTACGAGCCTGTCGATGCTTTCTGGAATGAAGACATTACCCGAATTGGCGGCATTCCATACCTTGCGACACTGATCAAACAAGTTCAAGCCGAAGAAGCAACCAGCTTTTTGCTTGATGCTGGTGATATTTATACTGGCTCATTGTCTAAGAAAACCCTCGGCAAACTTTCTTTCGACCTTTACAGTGCGATGGGTTATGACGTAATCACTCTGGGTAACCACGAATTCGAATATGGCTGGGAGTCATTGCGTGACACCATGCCTCGTGCACGATTCCCGGTTTTGAATGCCAACATTGTGTATGAAAACGGTGATGTGCAATTTGCCCAGCCTTACACCATCCTTGAACGTGACGGGGTAAGAATTGGTGTTGTCGGCGTAATGGGTATCGATGCATTTTACAACACCATGTGGAAAGGCAACCGCAAAGGTCTGACAATTAAGGATCCTATCGAAACCGCACAATATTGGGTCGATGAGATCCGTGATGAAGTCGATATGGTAGTTGTCCTGACCCACCAGAACAAAACCGCCCCGATGCAAACTGACAAAGAAGCCGATCCGGAAGTACAGCGTGGTTTCGAAGAAGATTATGAAATGGCGGGTAAACTCAAAGGAGTTGATGTCATCTTCGGCGGTCACTCGGATCACGGCCTGTGGGAACCTGTTGTCCACCCAGAAACCGGTACGGTTATTGGTTTGACCTTCGGACAGGGCAAATACCTAGGCTACACCAAGTTCGAAATCGACACTGATAAAAACTCGGTAAAATTACTGGACGGCAAACTGATCCCAGTCGAATCGGATAAATTAGCGCGAGATCCTAAAACTAGCCAACTTATCGAGGACGCACGCCAACAATACCCTCAGCTAGCTGAAGAATTAGCAACCATTGATGCAACTGCTTTCCGCCGTTATTACCGTGAGTCGAATATCGGTAACCTAGTTGCAGATATGATGAAAGAAGCGGGCAACGCAGATATTGCCATGATCAGCTCAGGTAGTATCCGTGTTGACCTAAACCAAGGTCCGATAACCATGGAAAACGTCATGAACGTTTTCCCATTCACCGACACACTCTCGGTGGTTTCCCTCACCGGCGCCCAGGTTAAAGAGTTACTGGAATATAGCTATACCTTACCTTATGGCCTTGCCCAGTTCGCCGGTATTGAAGCCACTTATGATAGCACCAAACCTGAGAACCAACGCTTGCTCAGCTTAGATATCAATGGCGAAGCGGTTGATCCAGCCAAATCATACCGAGTCGCTACCTACTCATATGCTGCAAGCGGAGGTGATGGATACCATGTCTTCGCTGAAGGTAAGCTTGAATCTCAGGGCGATCTGGTAATGCAGGTATTAATCGACGCTTTCAAGCAGACAAAGACTGTCTCAGTCCCTGAACTGGGTAGACAAATTGACGTCAGCGAAAAGTAACTTCACCTATATCGCGTTAAAATAGAAATAGATTGAGCCACTGATAGATAAGGGCGGTAGTTACCGCCCTTGCTTGCGACGACATTTACGGGTACCAGGTGTTTCGAACTGAATATAACGGCTGTAAATCTTTTGGTTGTGAGAACCTCGGCAACCCAGATCTTAGCCTCTACACTCCATCAACACGCTTGGGTTACCCAGCTTATTTCTGCCCAAGTTGTGGCGCTTATCCGCCCAAACTTCTCAACCAACCCATTTTGGGCCTTGCCTATCACATCGACAGACAACGCCATAATGCAATCTCTCAGTTTGCCCCCCAATGTAAATGCCAACAAAGCATTTCCTTAGCGAGCCATAACAATTGGCGGTTATATGATAAAACCCGAATCGGCACCCTGCGAGTCCAGTGTCGCCATTGCCATACGGTTGCAAGCTTGACCAACCCGCAAAAATTAGCCAACACTCTGCAGCCATTAATGGCTTTACTAGAATCAGGTACCGCGGCAGGCGAGTTATTAACTCAATCAAACTTAAACAAGAAGCTCTTTTATCAACGCCTCCACAAGCTCGCCCTATTACTTGAAACGTTCAGTGCCCTATATGAAGAGAAGTGGCTTAACGAGCAGCAATCCTTGTCCCTTCACACCCGTAGCCATGTTTTACGCTGCCGTTCGGGCTTAACGAGCGTAAAGCATCTTGGCCTTGATTGCTGGCTACTTTCAACGGTAGATAACCAAACGGGTTATCAGTTTTTGATAAGCGATAACCTTTTACCCCAAAGCAAAGCGGAGCAGGACTTGGGACAGGCTTGCGAAGAGCTGGGAGAATATACGCTTGATGAGATTGAGCAGCCCGTCTTGCCCTCACACAATATTTTGGAAACGGCTAAACAGACTTACCACAAAATCATGTCTCGCCAGCAGTTTGACAAATTGGCGTACTGCACAAGAGAATTCGCTAAATCCAACGAAGGGACACTACTGCGCCCTGTTTACGCAGCCCACGCCCATATGCAGAACCTCAGGCTACGCCTCTCTGAAAAGCAAAATATAAGCCTGGTGCTAGAACACGAAAGTTTCATTAGAGGTGCTGCAATCACCGCTTTTGCCGATCAAGTCAAACCAAATACTGCGGCCGCCGATGGAGCGGTAAATTTATACTATTTACATACTTTTCGCTGCCAGTCGCCAGCATCACTGGCTGGTGCTTCAGCCAGCAATACAAAAAAACTCAGTTGGTGGCATGAAAAGTGGCACCAGTTCAGCCATCAATATCAAAATGATCACTGGCAACTTGGGATTGGTGTGCTGACCCAAAACGCGGAAATTGACCATTCACTCATACAAACAGTCACCCCTACCCGCCCAGATTGGCACCAGCAGTTCTGGTATCTCTTCGATATGTGGCTTCCTGCATCGGCCCGCAAAAAAATCAGCCATGCTCAACTTGTGCAATTGATCAGCATTTTTCGTTATATCTATAACTTTTCCGGGAAATACATCTCGTCGGGCTTATATCAAAAGCATGAGGATTGCCCCATCGTTTTCGACTGGTGCTCGGTTGAAAGGCTAGCAGAGCTTGTTAACCAACAATACATCAAATGACATAACTCTAACTTTAACTCCTTAGAAAGAAAGTAAAATAATTATAGGTATCAAAAATAACTAAGGGATGTCATGTCGAATTTACAGACTCAAGATTCGATGTATAGTCATCGTTGGCAGCCAGAGAATGTGGGCCGGGTAACCATAGTTTGCTCAGAACATCAGTTGAACTGGTTACATGACACAGAAATCGCCGGAGTGGAAGTTATCATCACGACCGCTGCTAATTGCTCTAAGTACAATTTAAAGCGGATCCCTTCGATCTTGTTTCATGAGCATGGATTGATTACTTGCGGTATCAAACTTTCGACGGCGATTCAGGATTTAGAAAAAATGCTGTTGCGAAAATCGAAGTACCAGAGAAGTAACGATTACTAATACGGTGTGGTGGACGTTTTTGCTATAGCATATCCACCGCATTGGTTAAATGCAGCAAAGGCCTGCAACTCTTGATCGAGTGCCTCAATGAAAGCCTCTTTCGCTTTCAGTGAGTTTTCCAGGAACAAGTGGATCACATCAAGCCTCGAATTCTTCTTATCCACTTTACAGTCGGCTCTGGCAACCAACCTACCACCCCACAAAATCGGCAGGCAGAAATAGCCAAATTTACGCTTTGCTGCTGGGACATAACATTCCAATTGATAATCGAAGTTGAAGATCGAGCTTGCGCGGCCTCTTTGGATCAGCAAATTATCAAACGGAGAAAGGATCTTTGCCGTTTTACGTGAAAGCCGCTGGTCAAGCAGAGCCAGTGACTCTTGAAGAACGTAATACTCAAGATTGCTAACTTTCACCTTCTCAATTTCACCGCTTTCCTGCAGATCCAATAGAGCAATAGCAACCTGCGCTTTAACCCCTTTAAGTAAATAGGTGATTTCCTGCAGGGTACCAATGGCATGGGCCTTTAGAAAGCTGACAACAAGGTAACGGGCATGCTCCTGCTCAGTCGGGACTCGGGTATCAATATGCGCAGGCAATACCCGTTCGGTGAGATCATAAACTTTATGAAATTGACGACGCTCTGTGATCATTAAATCACCCTGCATATAGAGCATTTCTAATGCCTGCTTGGTGGGTTTACTCTCCCACCCCGTCCTTTTGGCAAGTTTTGACTCGAAATCTTTGGCCATTAACGGCCCGTCCAATTCAATGCGCTTTAACACACTGGCCATCAGTTTGCGGTCTTTTTTAAACCAATGGTTCTGCTCACCAGATCTAATCGCCAGCTTTCGGGGTAAACTGAATCGGTAATCTTCCATTACCAGATAAGATGCTGCATGTGACCAATACTCGAAGGCCTGTTTTTCACTCACCAACTGCTCCAAGTGCCCCAATTGATAGTCGGGGTTGCGGCTCCAAAGCGTGTGGTGATGGGCGCGCTGCACTACAGAAATCGTATCTATCTGTACATACCCAATCCGGTTAAATGCCGACAAAGTCTTGGCATAAGCGCTACCTTTCTGTGGTTTGGCAGGAAGGCCTTGGGAGAGCAAAACCAGTTTCCGAGCTTCAGGAATAGATAGAGAGTTCATAAGATACAGTGGTTCTCCTTCCTTTGAGTATCTTGTAATTGTCACCTTTGCTTTTGTGCTTGTCCAATATGACCGGTTGCAATCTCGGCCTGGAATGCAGCTTTATCCTTAGCGCCTGGTTATAACCAAAAATTATCAAATAAATAATTTTTGATAATTTCATTTGATAGTGGTTTATCCATATACTCTCCTCATCGAAACAAATCACGTACAAAACACGTAGCAAGTCATCAGAGCCTGGAGCAAATTATGAAAATGAATCACGTAGGTATTATGGTCGGCGACATGGATAAAGCCGTTGAGTTTTACACTAACGCGCTTGGCCTGAAAGTTGTCATGGGCAACACCAAAGTAATCGAAGAACGTGAAACCGCTATCGGCAGAATGTGTATCGCTGTTTTCGGTGAAGGCTTCAAAGGCTTCAACATTGCCCACCTGGTAACCACCGACGGCATTGGTGTTGAACTTTTTGAAATGAAAGAGCGCCAAGAGCGTCACGAAGTTGATTTCTCTCGCATCGGTATTTTCCACTTCTGTCTTCAGACTGATGACTTCGCGGCAACCATTGAAAAAGTAGAGCAGTTCGGCGGTAAGGTTCGTATGGATATCATGCGCTACCACCCAGAAGATGACAACAAGCCAGCCAAAATGGTTTACCTAGAAGACCCGTTCGGCAACTTGTTCGAGCTTTACTCTCACACTTACGAAGAAACTTACGCTTCTGAGTACGAGTAAAACACAATGAAATGAAAGGATTGGCAGCAATGCCAATCCTTTTTCTTTATCACACCCAATCATCGGTTATAAGTGGGTATCTAAGAAAGCAACCATGCGCTCTATAATTGGTGACCGCGCTAAATCCGTCCCTAATGCCATTGCCCCAGCGGGATAAAAATGACCAAAACCGGGAACCCAAGCCAAATCGACATCGATACCAAGTTTTTCATAGCTCGGTAATACGTATCGTACACTGGTAACAAGAGGCTCCAAGTCATACTGGCCCATTTGCAGCAATGCCGGAGGCGTTGTGTCTCGATCTTTTGCTGCCGCTTCAACATTAAATCCCAACGACCTACCAGAATTCGCTAACACAGCTTTGACTGGCGCATTCATCCCATAAGCCACATTGAAGCTGGTCATTGCCCCAGCTGAAAAACCACCGACAGCGATGCGCTCTGGATCAATACTGTACTTATCAGAATTGGCCTGCAAATACTCCACTGCACGATAAAGATCTTCTGCCGCTGAAATAATGGTATTGCGAACAATCGGGCTACCATCCGGTAGAGGTTCTAACCCCTTCCCCTGCCGAAGCATGTTGTGGCGGTCATGAAGCGCCTTCATGCGCAGCTCATCTTCTACCAGCAACTCATCGCTATAGCCAATATTCGAAGGCACCGGCTCCTCCAACGACAATCGATAGTCGATAGCCACACAGGTATAACCTTCTTTGGCAAACAACTTACAGTAGTCTCGCATGGTTGTCGTTTGTGCCCCCTCGACCGAATACACATCATTACGCCCACCGCGAATAAAGTTACCACCAAAAGTCATTACAACAACTGGATTTTGATCTGCTCTAGGTTCTGCGGGTTTAACAACATCCATTAGCAAATCACGCTGAGTGATGTTGCCATCAACCGTTACCAACCCTTTACCATAAGGAATATCTAATTCAGCTGTGAAATGCTCACCGACTAATTCAGCCGAAGCCGCAGTGGATAGCAAAAGTGTTGATAAAACAAGGGAAGTCAGGGGCTTTGTCATCTTTCCATCCTCTTTGATTGAATGGTTATATTTTCTCAAACAAGCAAATCCAAACAATCCGATATGAAAAATACCAGCTATCGAAAATTTTGATACTGCTGTATTGTTATTCTGTTGCCGTTTTAGATAGGGACAAATAATGCACAACGCTTTTGAACAATTAGCCGCATTAGATCTAAAAATGCTCCGCATGTTATTGGTACTGTTAGAAACCAAAAACCTATCACGTACCGCAGAGATTCTGGAAATTCAACAAAGCACAGTCAGCTACCAGCTTGGAAAACTACGTGATGCGTTAGGTGATCCTCTTCTGATCCGTTGCGGACGAAGTTTAGAGCCTTCACCTTATGCCATTCAAATTCAACCGGCATTGACAGCGCAATTACAGTCGCTCGAAAACCTACTGTTTGAATCTCAATTCGATCCTCTAAAAGCGACGGGCACTCTGCGTATCGCTTGCCATCGCAACGGTGCCCGTAGTTTCATTCACGCCTTGATATCACGAATGAACAAAACACTGCCCCAAGTAAGGTTAGATATAGTTGACTGGAATGAGCGGGTACCTGAAATGCTTCGTGAAGCTAGGCTTGATTTCGCCATAGGCTTTGCACCCGATAATTTATCTCAGGTAACCGCCTTACCGTTAGGCAAAATCAACTACCAAGTTGTCATGGCCAACACCCACCCTTTGGCTTGTACACCACTCACCGAAAGCCAACTCTTTGACTACCCACATATTGTGGTAAATACCCATGAAGCCGTAGAGAGATGGTTGAATTATTTAGCTACTAAGCACCATCAGCACCGGAATATTGCCTTTTCATCATCATCGATGGAGTTTGCGGCCATGGCTCTGGCGGGTACCGACCGGCTAATGTTCGCAGCCGAGACGAAAGATCCATTTTTCCAACAATATGATGTAACGACCCATCCTGCCCCGTTTATTCCAGCACAAAGCCTGTGCATACTTTTCCACGAGAGGGCGTCATTAGACCCACTTCGTATGTATGGAAAATCGCTGATAGAGGAAGCTGTAAATACAGTTCTCAAGTCAGGATGATAGTTACCATTCTGGTGAAATTTTATGCTGCAACACCGACCCAACTTATAGCCAGCCATTAGCGACTGGCTATATATTCTGGAGATTAACTAGCGGTCTTTAATTGAGGCTGATTAGATGACTTGTTCACTGACTCACACAGCAAAATAAAAGCAATGGCGAATATAGGCAGGTGTCCCAGCAAGTCAGTAGGCCCCGCTACATAGGTGGTGATAGTGAATATCGTTGCCAACAGTCCGACGACTAACCGGTTGGCAAAGCCAAGCATCAACATCAGACCGAGCAAGGACTCGCTCAAACCAACAAACCACACAAAATGCAAATGACTAAATGCTTCCCAACCTAATAACTGAAAGAAGTTATAGTATGGGTACATTTCAAGGAAGGTTAACGACAGGCCCGGTAACATGAGTTTATTGTGCACCCCCAAGATCAACAGTTGTAACCCCAGCATAAAACGAAGCAAAACTACGGCGCTCCCCCGTCCCCCTATGAAATTCACAAAGCGACTGAACATCTTCTTGTCAAAGGGGGTGATATAAGGGCCAATCAATATTAACGCCCCCCCAATACCGAACAACTCGGGAATATAGTCAATCACGGCAGAAAAAGGCAGCAATATACTTGAAGTGAGTGCGATCAACAGGATCATAAGGCCACTGATAGATACAGAAAAAACCATGGTAGTCGCCACAGCGACTTGCAAACAAACACCTATCATCTCGCGCCCTGTATCCAGTTGCAGGTTAGGCGCGATAAATTCGCCAAGCACCACATTGAGGATAAAGAACAACGCCATAATTACCGTTAGAACACGCCAAAAAAAGAAGGAATCGGTCATAACAGGATTGGCGGTTACCGGGCCAAGTAATCCCTGCCGGGTAATAATGGATGCAAAAAGACAAAACCCAACCACAGCGACCAAAATAGAATAAAAAAGTGGATCAATAGGTAAGCTGACATCTGGGAACTGGGTAGAATTAACAAACCATCTTACATGTGCCCAACTAGGCATTGAAAATAAGGCAAAAAACAACAGGGAAATATATCTCATTCTACTTTCTCCTTGTTGTGGGCAAGCTCCCATACCGATGAAGGTGCTATTCCACTTTCAAGTGATAATAAAAACTTTTCAAGCTGTTTGAGTTGGAAAGGAAATAGGTAAAGCGGCTCTAACTCTGTATGGTTCAAGCTATTACGAGGCGATCGATTATAATAATCCATTACCTCACCAAGTTCGTCAAATGAGCCGTTATGCATGTATGGCGCCGTCAAACTTATATTCCTAAGTGTGGGGACTTTAAATGCATGGCGTAACTCTTCACCTTCTGTTTTCAAATAAACCAGTTCATCACAACTCCCCTCACCTTCATCGGCGTATTGGCTTAAACAATTGAACTCGTTATTTGGTAGTTGCTCAATAATCGCCAAACGTCCTTCATCATTCAGGCTTCCAGGCGCTGCCGTTGCGGTGAATCCGCCGTTTGAAAACAATGGACCGCTATGGCAGCGGATACATCGCCCTCGATCGCTGATAAATAGGCTAAGCCCTGCTTCTTCAGCGGGACTCAAAAGCTTATGAGCCGATTCATAATCCTTTTTGACAACCGCTTCGACATACTTATCAAACCTCGACTCTGCGGGCATCAACCGGGCTTGGTATGCCGCCAAAGCCTTACCAATTGACGCATAAATCTGGTTGATTTGGTTGCGCTGCCGATCGGTCAATAATTGCCAGTTTTCGGCACTGTTGACCGGCGAGGCTTGTCTTGGCAATGAGGCCTTTTCGTTTAGAAAATGAGTTAATTGCTCCGTTACTCCAAATGCCTCTTGGTAGTCATCCTTAAAGTTGTCTAACACGATGTGAACAACTTCAAGCCGACTCAGTGCATGCTCGGTAGGATCTTCGAGCGGAAACAGTGCCTGTGACCATAAACTATCGGCCCGGCCATCCCAAAATTGCCAAGAAAAAGCCGCACTACCCACTACAGTCGGCGTATTACGCTTGCCGTCTAACGGCTTACCTGATGTAAAGTAATGTTTAGGTTGGTGGCAATGGGCACAAGAGGTATCGCCTTTTTGACTTAACTGGGGCGAGAAAAACAGTTTTCTCCCTAACTCTGCAGCAGCATCATTACCGATATAAGCATTACCCGGATCAGTGACTGGCGGTAGATTGGACAAATGCAGTGACTGCAGAATAGTTAGTTCATCTTGGTTCCAATGCTGGCGAAAAGCAGGCCCCTCACCGGGGCATCCGATAATCACCATACATAGCAATAGGTAATTGAAACGCCTAAAGCATAAACTCAAAGATAAATTCATGGGTACGCTCTCTGTCATCCTTACATGAAAAGATCACTTGCCATAAACCCGGCATCTGAAACTTCAAACCATCTATTCGGTAGTTTCCAACTTCTCTCTCTTGGTGCCATTGTGGTTGAGTAGGTAACCCATGCCGATGGGCAGGCATCCCGCCCCTTACCTGCTCTGGAGCACAACCGGTAGGGTTTCCTGCACCATCCGTTATCTGCAAATTCCAACTATGTATCTGATTGATAGGTACATCACCATATTTATCAACGTTATACGCCCTCCATCCAAACTCACTAACAGCCCCGATACTCTCTGATGCGGTTGCTATCACGCTATAGATAATTGAAAAAAAGACAAAGAGAGGACCTGTAACTGCCCTTACCATAAATATATTTACCTTATATAAATTATTTGTTGATTAAATTTAACCTATGAATATGTCTTAAATAATTTAATACTGGTTAAATCAATAACAAAACAAATAAAACTGAACAATTAAGTGAATATATTAAAAATACTCCATCATATTTTTAATATAGAAAGTGAAAAAATTGCCATTAAGAATATTCTCACTTTCTTGGTAAAAATCCCTTTATGAAGCGGCGTCACACATTCAATAAATCAATCGCAGATTACATACATAGATGTTCACACAAGTGCACAGTAATTTAGTCAAAAACCACCACCAATAACCATAATCCACAGATGGTTATTTAGCCACATTCAGAAATGAAATCTTTATTACATCTAGGAATATGCCCAAGCTACTTCAAGATACAGGTTCAGCGCCTTGAGGTAACTTGGTTATAAGACAAAAAAGCCAGCCGTTTCCGGCTGGCTTGGTCTCATGCAATTGGGTAATTACACAAGGCTCGACTTAGAATACCGTTTGGTCATCTATCTTAGTCTGAAGTGCACCCAGTGACTTCTCAACTAACTGACGACGCATGTATTTCTCTTCTGCTGGTTGCATATTCGGATCACCCAGAGGATGAGGAATAGCCACCGCTGGGACAATACGGTTCGCACCCACTGTTTTCGAAATTGGAACAACAGTTGCAATGTGAACTACTGGCATCACTTTCTCGATTTCTTTGACCATCGTTGCGCCGCAACGTGTGCAAGTGCCTCAAGTGGAGGTGAAGATGGCGGCTGTCACCCCGGCCTTCTGAAGCTTCATCGCAATCTCTGCACCATATTCCTTGGCTTTCGCTACCGCAGTCCCATTACCGACTGTGGTATAGAACATGTCATGCAGGCTACCGATAACCCCTTCACGCTCCATATCGCGTAACACGTCGACAGGCAGCACACGGTTAGGGTTCTGGTTACAGGCAACCGGGTCATAACCACCGTGGGCAGTTTCATGGGTATCTTCGGTCAGTGTTTCCAGTCCCTGAATGCTGTACTCACCGTACTTAGAGGCACTAGATGACTCAATGTGATCCGGGTTGCCTTTAGGCACAACGCCGCCAGAGGTCACTAAAGCAAACTTCGACGTGCTTAGCATCTCAACCGGAGGTTGTGGCTCGACACGGTCAAAGACCGGCATTGGGTATTCCGTAGTAAACTCAGTACCCGCAAGCTTATTGATTAGCAAATCAACCGCACGCTCAGAGCCACGCTTATCAGCGAAGAAGTTTACCCGGATACCGCGAGGCATGTAGCCCGCTTCTTCAGGTGATCCCATCTCGCCTTCAGTATCGATGAAACGGTTGATCATCTTCACCATGGCCGGAATGGCTTTACGCATACTTGCTGCGCTATTGCCGGTTTCCACCATGTAGGCATACTGACGGAATAGCTCGTAGCCTGGGTTTTCGATGTACATGCCAGAAATGGTGGTAATTCCCATTTCATGAGCTACTTTGGCAACGGTACCACAAGCCATACCATAACGGCCCGCATTGAAGGCAGGACCTGCAACAACAAGATCAGGTTTTAGCTGGGCTAAGATTTCCTGCAGGCTGTGGCAGCATAAGCTTTCATTTTCATTGAAGTAAGAGTCACCACAGATAATGGTATGGGTAACTTCTGCACGGTCTTGCAGCATGGTGTTCACCTGCGTGCCGACACCGATAGTCCCTTCAACCACTTCCATTGGAGTGTGGGCCATCTCTTCACCACCTTTTTGGGCGAAGAACTGGTTTAAGTAATATACGACTTTAATTGTCATTAGAGTGTCCTCGCTTAGCTAGCTTTGGTAGTGAGGGTATGGAAACCAAGCTCACTGGTTGCCCCGATAATCGCCTGTAGTTCTACAGTGATTGAACCGTCTTCATGCAAGCTACCGTTGAAGCCGCCCGCGACGACATCGGCGTAGCGGTCATGGCCAATTACGGTATTCATAGCAGGTAGGGTCACTAGCTGGTTGGCATTACCATTGGTGATCACCGCATCGGCACTCTTGTGCGAGTCTGCCAAAGACTGGCTCTCACCGTTCTGGCCGGCATATTCGTCAGTCAGCAATACGGTCTTGATACCAGCAGCTTCCAGCTTGGCACAGTTCATCATCAAGTCGGCATCTGGGTTACCAAAGCCTTCTTCACTCACGATCGCCGCTTCCCAGCCCATTTGTTTGGCGAGTTTGACGGTGAAGTTGGAAGAGCGCTCTTTGTCTTTCAGGGTGACGTTTTCGTTAGTCACGATGACACCCATGAAGTTGTACTTGGTGCCGTGGTGGCGGTACAAGTCGTAAATCACAGGGCTGTTCTGGTGAACGAAGCTGGTGTTCTTGTCACAGGCCGATACACAGTTACCACTGATAATCGCACCGTCCATCACTTCCGTCGGGTACATCAATGTTGGCAGGATGCCTTTAACATCAACCCCGTAGTAGTATGTGTCGTGCAGCAGGCCTTGGCTTTGCAACATATAGACATAACCCACCTTCGGTAGGTGCGGGAACTCTGCAGCTTGCTCTAGCAGTGGCTTGGTTTCGTAGGTCTCAACCTCTTCCGGTTCGATATGCTCAGCCAAGCGGCCAATCCAACGTGCCGCTTCCAAACCAACAAGACGAACAACGCCTTCATGGTCGTACTGGTTGCAGCTTTCATCCACTTCACATTGGATAACTAGGTTCAGTGTCGATGAGAACGGGGTGTAATCCGCACCCGGGCCGCTCATATCGATGATCCCTTCCTGGAAACCAACGATCTCACCGGTAGTTACAACCGCCATGCCTTTTAATACATGGGTACGGCCTTCACCAACCATGGCTTCTTCGCCTAGGTGACGGCCAGGGAAGATATCGCCTTCGCAGCCAACTTTTACACGCGGTTCAATAACATCTTTGACCGGCATAATACGGGTACTGTCACCCGGTTTGGCGATAGACAGTGCTAATGAGCGGATACGGTGATCCAGTTCGGTCAGGTGGGCAATTAATGCCTGCTGATCGATGACCACAGTATTTTCTTTGACTTCGCTTACTGGACCAAAGGCCAGATCACGAACATGGATATTGCCTAGTTCGAGTTTCATGTGTTTCTCCAAACAAGCGTCAAATGGGAGGGGATCCCAAGATAGAATTGATTTAGCAAGGTGCCGGCCTCGGCTGAAGCCGGACAACCTAATTAGTGACCGAGTCAGCTGACCTTGAGGCCAGAACCTTCCTCGGCATACCCGACAACCCAACAGGGTTCATCTTGACTGCTAAATTCAGTTAATAACGCATTCAGACAATCTTTTGGTACAGCTGCCAGCAGGCCACCGGAAGTTTCCGGGCAGCACAGCTTGCGATGCCAACTTTCATCCAGACCATCAGCAAACACTATGTCTTCACGGTACGCATCAAGGTTGCGCTTCGCTCCCCCGGGGAATAACCCTTGGGCGGCATAGTCTTCGGCTTCTGGTAAGAACGGCACCTGTTCCGCCTTGAAGTGCATACAGATATCACTTTTCTCGGCCATCTCGTGGGCATGACCCAGCAGAGAGTAACCAGTAACATCGGTACAAGCCTTAACGGGGTAATTAGCAAAAATCTCAGCCGCTTTGCGATTTAGCTTTTTCATGCTGTCAGTAGAGGCTTGGATCGCCGCCTGACTCGCTTTACCGCGTTTCGCTGCAGTTGAAATCAGTCCGGTACCAATTGGTTTGGTCAGTACCAGAACATCGCCACTTTCCACCGCCGCCTTGGTTTGCACTTTAGACGGGTGGATGGTGCCCATTACAGACAAGCCAAATTTCGGCTCGCTGTCTTCCACGGTATGACCGCCAACCAATACCGCGCCAGCTTCACGGACTTTCTCCGCACCGCCTTTGAGGATCTGGCCGACGACTTCCTGCGGAAGGTCGGTTGGCACACAAAAGATATTCATCGCCAGTGTTACCTGACCACCCATGGCATACACATCGCTCAAGGCATTCGCCGCGGCAATGGCACCGAAGTCATAGGGGTCATCCACGATTGGAGTAAAGAAATCCAATGTTTGGATAACGGCAACATCGTCGTTGATTTTGTAGACGGCAGCATCATCGCTTACCGTCAGCCCAACCATCAGATCGGGGTACGCTTGTTCGGGAAATAGGGGTGAAATGGACTGCAGAACCTGCGCCATGGCCTTAGGGCCTATTTTAGCGGCTCACCCGGCTTTCTTGGTCATCTGCGTCAGACGAATTTTCTCTGTCATCTCTAATTCCTTTGAAGTGGACGGTAAGGGTAGCGAACTACCCGATGATCTATTCCGATAAAGCAGAATAGTGCAAATGTCTGGATTTAAAGCAAAAATCCATAATTAGCTGATATAGTCTGCCTCAACTAACTTGGTTTTTGCTTGCTCCAAATCACTTTTTGCCACTAACACGATAGGACCGGTACAGCCCATCCCCGTGCGGGCAAAAATGTTCGCTTTCCATAGTGCCTGGCAGGCCTCTTCAATCACGAGGATATCGATCCCGCCTATCTCTGCATCGGTCACCTTCTCCGGTGGTGCAACCACCGTTTCGGTCTCCTCTGCAGCGGGCTTAGCCGTACAATACTTGGCCAAGACACTGTTCAACCCTGACAGGGTGGCGGCTTCCCATTCCTCGTCAACGCGCTTCATAACCTCTCCTCTCGCTGCGTCAGCACACAACCTCATGGCACCTGCCACGACCGGTGCGCCTGACGCCCGTGAGATGATATTCACAGGTTGTTTCGTCGCGCCCTCACCTAACCCCGGTCCATAGCCAAAGCCAGAAGCTTCATAACTACCACCAGTCGTAAATGACGAGAACATTTTCATCAGCAAGTTGCCTGTCAGGCTATCGGTTACCATCACATCCGGTGTACCCTGAAGCAGATCGTTACCACGCATGGCAATTCCACCATCGGCACGTCCTGACTGGGCAAATTGGATATCGTAACCCCCTTGCTGAAGCTCACGCAAAGCACGCTCGCAGACTGAAGCACCATCAACATTAAGGACACCGACAGTCGGTTTTTCGATCCCAGTTGATTTGGCCAGCGCGATACCGTAAATCGCATTTTTCAGCATGGAAGCCTGCCGCTGGGTATCTGTGGTCCCTGTCGTGGAAGCGATGATCATCTCGCGCCCCGTTGACGGTGTTACCACCTTGCCCATGGTGCTCACTCCTAATGGGAAAGCGTAATGAAGGGTGACGCAGCCATCGAGCTGTTGCTCGGCAAACAGGCTCTCCATCACCTTGTGGCACTCATGCAGATCCGCTGCCGGATAACATTCGAAACCACAATCGGGTCCATCACAGCCAATCAGCACCGGTTCGATATCGCTATACTGGCGGGCGACCATTTGTGCCCCGCGCAGCAACTCCTGCGAACCGTGCTCACTGCCAATCAGAGTCAGGCCGATGCGAAGTTTTTTGCCAAACTGACCACTCATCAAGCCATCTGCCATGGCATTGAAAGTTTCGGCCAGTTGTTGATTGATATTCGCCATCTCAGCCTCCGGTTACTGCTCGCCCTGTTTAGGGGACAGTAGGTTCTCAGCCACATCGCGCATTGCCTGCGCAACGACTTGTTTAACCTGATTTTCGTCAAAGGCTTCAGCCTGCTTGCCACTGTTTTTCTGCACCACAAAGCTGAGGCCATCGAACAGGTTGGTCATACGACCAAGGAACAAGCTACCCTTGCCAACCATCATGAAATTATTGATATCACCGTTAACAATCATCTCGCGGCCAAAGCCAAGGAAGGGAACCCCTGAAGGGATATGGCCCTGGGTCGGCGCAAAGCCTGTCATGCCATGCTGCTGGACAAAGGCAGGTAACTGGGTGCGCTCCATCTGGCCTTCTTTTACTGCCAAGGCTGCAATCATCTTGTAGTTTGACTCAGGCACATTACCGGCACCGGCTGGCTTGGTAATCTCTGGGTTTTGCATTTCAACCGAATATTTGTCGATATCGGTCATCTTCATACCAGCCGCTTTCAGCGGGTTGGCGATTAAAGCCGTCATTACCGCCTGCGGCGATGAACCCGTACCAATCTGGTGACGGCCAACAATATCGGTGTTAATCTCTGGGCTGATGCCGTCATTTTCAGTCACCATGCAAGCAAAGCCCGCCAGGCAGTCTTCCAGTACCGGCATGTTTTGCTTCACATGGTCACGGCCGTTCATGCCAAGCTTGGCAACCGCACCACCCGCAACCACCATCACGTTCTTAAATACGCCGGATTTCACCAACGCTGCCGCCAGTGTCATTGCATGGGCAGGGGCTGCACAGAATCCTCGCACGTCGGAACCCGTCGCGCTGTTACAACCGATGATCTCACCGATAGCTTTGGCAAAGTTACCGCCACCACGCTGGTTGATATCGCCACAGGCTTCCTCAGAGCACTCGATGATGTAATCAACGTTGTCAAAATCAATGCCCTGCTGCTTGAGGTGCATTGCTGCCATCACGCCTGATGCCTTGGTACAAAGGTTTTCAAGCATGATGTGGGCGGAGAGGTTCTCATCCTCGTCGTGGGCGGCCTTGACGCAACCGACCAACTCGCCGTTCATCATCAGCACTTCGGCTTGATGATGCTCAACCAACGCCAAGATTTCATCCTTGCTGATCAGTTGGTGGCCTGCTAATAAATCAACCTCGCCATAAAGCGGATGGTGGCCAGCACTAGACTGATAGGTATCAATGAATTCCTGGGTTAAGTGGACCAAGTTGAACACATCCACGTGATTCAACATGGCATAAAATTGGGGCTGGTTGTAGATTTCGCCGAACTTACCTTCCTGAGCCGTATGCTCATGGTTTTCATACCAAGGTAGGGGAATATCTGCCAACTGCTGTGGGGTCAGGTTTCCGATGTAGCACTGGTTCGCGGGGTAAGATACCACTTCATCAAAAGGGCGAAGATGGTCTTTCAATTGCTGCAAGTAAGCGTCTGATGGGTCTTTAGCCCTGGTTTGAACTTGCACCGAACCGTGTTGGATCAACACATCTGGGGTATGGGCGAGCACATAGCTCACGCCTTTTATTACTGCGTATCCCATTGTTACTCCTGCATCCGAGCCGGATAAAAGGTTCGAACCTGCCTGTTTGAAAACAGATCCGAACCAGCATTGAGATATACTTATGCTAATGCAGTTTCGCTGCGGTATTGTTGCATTTCCGCTTTGATAGCATCGACATCAAGTACCATTTCCATCATTCCAACCTGTTCTTCATAAACAGCCGGATCGACGGCATTTTTAACTTCGTCTTCAACCACGTGATAACAAGAGAGTCCTAACTGGACTCCCGCCAATGGTCCTGCAAAAGTCGGATCACCGGTGGTGACGGTTTCACACGCTAGGCCAGAAGCTTCCGCTTCTGCACCACCCAGAATCACAACCAGATTCTCGGCGCCTTTTTCATCGGCTAGGGCTTTAATCCGCTTTTGGTTCTCAAGATCCATTGCGCCTGCGCTTGTTCAGACGAAACATTCTGTGGTGGAGAAAGCAACGTGAGCACCTGTTGTTTGCATGCAGGCTTCGATTGCCTGCCCAGGTACGCCGTCACGGTCTCCCAGAATGATCACTGTTTTGTTAGCGAACACAATTCTGCTCCCGATTAAACATACTTTCCAAATTGCTCACGATACTCTTTGACTTCCGCCACGATGGCATCGACGTCAAGTACCATTTCCATCATGCTGACCTGCTCGTCATAGATAGCAGCGTCGACATTGTCTTTAATTTCCGGCTCAACCACATGATAACAAGAGAGTCCCAACTGGACTCCGGCTAATGGTCCGGCAAAAGTAGGATCGCCGTTTGTCACGGTTTCACACGCTAGGCCAGAAGCTTCCGCTTCAGCACCGCCAAGTACGACAACCAGATTCTCTGGGCCGAACTCGTCAGCGAAACCTTTAATCCTCTTTTGGTTTTCCAGATCCATAGCACCTGCGCTGGTTCAGACGAAACACTCAGTTGTAGAGAAAAGAACATGTGCACCGGCAGATTTAATGCAGGCTTCAATTGCCTGGCCCGGTACACCGTCCCTGTCTCCCAAGATAATAACTTTCTTATCTTTGAGCATTGTTCACTCCAAGGGTACGGATTACTTAGTGTTTAATGTTGGTGATAATTCACCGGTTTATTTGTGCCAACGGGGTTGCCCCCATCCAATACAAATTCTTTATCTTTAGGCCGTTTCTGCCACGAAGCTTTCGATCATGCTTTCAACATGTTCGATTTCCAATTCTTCACCAGAAAGGTGTTCTGCTTTCTCACCGTTACGGTAGAAAACAAACGACGGTAGCCCCATCACTTTCTGTGCCATCGCCAAACGGCGATTGCCCTGAATATTCAGTTTGCAGAACTTGATTTCCTCACCGTACTTCTCGGCTAGCGCCATTACCTCTGGCATCAACTCGATGCAGCGGCCACAGTTCTCGCTCCAGAAGTCCACCAATACGATGCCATCGGTTTTGACTTCGGCATCAAAGTTTTCTTTGGTTAGTTCTATCATTGCGTTTCCCTTAATACAGAGTTTCTAACTCGGTAATATCCTTAACATCTACTCGCTTGGCTTCCTGCCCAGCGTCAAATCGAATCACTACAGGCACTTCAGATACCGAGAAACGGTTCGCAATGTTCTGGCTCTTATAGGTATCAATCGTCACAACACGCTGTTCTGGGTGGTCTTTGCACTTAAGCTCTAGCTGGTTGATAACTTCCAAGCTTTCTTTGCTCAGCGGGTTCCAGAATGCCACCATCGCCGTTCCACCAAATTCCGACACCGACTTGCGCCAACTCTCCTCTTCCTCGATATACCGGTCAGCAGCAACGGCAGCGACCGCCCCGTCACCCGCAGCAGTAACAACCTGGCGGAGGAATTTATCGGTCACATCACCGACAGCGAAAATGCCCGGTACACTGGTTTCCTGCTTGTCATTGGTAATGACATAACCCTGTGGTGTCAGCTCGATTAGCTCTTTGACAAAGTCGGTTTTTGGCACAGTACCGACAAACATGAACACACCGTCAGCAGCCAGTTCACTGATCTCGCCAGTTTTGAGGTTCTTGAGTTTCACGCCGTTGACCAACTCATCGCCAGTGATCTCTTCCACCACTGAGTTCCAGACAAATTCGATTTTGTCGTTAGCAAACGCCTGTTCTTGGGCTGTTCGGTCAGCATCGAGAATACCTTGGTCATGGAGCACAACCATGGTGACTTTGTTGACAAACTTGGTCAGGAAAACAGACTCTTCCACCGCTGTATTGCCAGAGCCCACGACCACCACATCCAGTTCTTCATAGAAGTCAGCGTCACACGTCGCGCAATAGGACACGCCTTTACCACGGAATTCAGATTCACCGGTAATACCAAGAATTCGTGGTGTTGCCCCTGTCGCGACAATAATACTTTTTGCCAGGTAGGTTTCGCCTTTATTGGTGGTTAAGGTTTTGATGAAGCCGTCTTCGGCAATCGAGATCCCCGAAACCAAACCACGCGCGAATTCCACACCGAATTTGTCACAGTGTTCCCGGAACATATCCATCAACTGCGGGCCAGTAGCCTCGAGAATACCCGGATAGTTTTCCATTTCACTGGTTGTTGCAGCTTGGCCACCTGTATTCCTTTTATCTTCTATGACCAGGGTTTTCATTTTACCGCGAGCAGCATAGACACCAGCAGACAATCCACCAGCTCCGCCACCGATAATAATGACATCGTATAGTTCTGACATATTTTTCACCGATTGCTATTTCACACCACACCCTTAATACCTCTAGGTATAAAGAATGCATTTAGAACAAATCAGTTATTGCAGACCCAAAGTTAGACGAGAACCAAATATCAAGCTTCAGTATCCATAGTTACAAAAAGGACTGCCGCATCTCTCTTGGGTAGTTATTTATCTTGTAATTTTCCTTTTACCCAGTAATAGCTTCTTGTTCGTAAAACTTATGGCTGATTATAATTAGTAATGTGATGTTTTTTGTGAGCAAAGCCCAATTCCAGTATAAAACTCTAAACCAACCATCAATATGATACGCAAGTCATATTAATGCTTCTAAAAAGCCCATACTTGTTAAGTAAAAACACCTAACCAATAACAACCAAGCAACAAAACATGTTCCGATAGTGAATTTTTACGTAAATATTCTACTTATAGTGAATTTCCACTCATTCTGGAAACTGATGTGATCATGGTTCAACAAAATTATATAATTTTGATGATTGTCTGAAATCGCACAGATGCATTAGTAAAACTAATCAATTGTAAAAATAAAAGTATTGCGTTATCTCAGTGGTAAAATAGGGATATATAGCAAAATAATGAAAACGCTCTTTTGTACTGTTTTCATGAGACTGACCCTGTCTTGAAGCTAGTTTTATTTTTATTTTTGAAATCTCCCCACCCACTACTAATAAGCGATAAGACTTCAATAAGTGTAATATTTACGGAATGGACAAGCACTTTTATGCAAGCCCTGTAAAAACACAACCAGCAGAATATTAAATTACAAAATCATCAATAAATTAGCATAAATTCCTGTTATTTTTGTTTATATAAGCAGATCAAACTCACATTAAACCATTATTGCGGAGTGATAGTCTTCGGTTTGAAATTAATCCTTCTTTTGGAGACAAGCAATGGAAACGCTGCAATATACAAATGGCTGGTTGAATCTCGATAACACTCAAATTAATGACATCAACCATTTCTGCGAAGACTACAAACACTTCCTCGACAAAGGTAAAACAGAGCGGCAATGTGTCAGTGTCGCCATTGAAAAAGCAAAGCAACAAGGCTTTCGCCCAATAGAAGATTTCCAACAACTTAAACCCGGCGATAAAGCCTACTTCATCAATAGAAATAAAAACGTTGTATTAGCTATTATCGGCCAACAAGCCATTCAAGAAGGCATCCGCTTTGTTGTTTCGCACATTGACTCACCTCGTCTGGATCTCAAGCCCAACCCGATGCACGAAAAGCACGAACTGGCACTGATGCGTACCCACTATTACGGCGGCATCAAAAAATACCAGTGGGCATCCCGCCCTCTCGCCCTGCATGGCGTTGTGGTCACCAAATCTGGCCGCCGTGTTGATATCGCAATTGGTGAAGAAGACACCGATCCTGTCTTCACTATCCCGGATCTCCTCCCCCACCTTGACCGCAAAGTGCAACGAGACAGAAAAGCAGACGAAGTGCTAAAAGGGGAAGAGCTTCAAATCATTGTCGGCTCAGTGCCAATGGCTTTTGATGACGAGAAAGTCAAAGACAAGGTGAAGCACCACGTACTCACCAAGCTGTTCGAGAAATATGAAATCAGCGAGACCGATTTCATTTCTGCCGAGCTGATGCTGGTTCCTGCAGGAAAAGCCCGCGATGTCGGTATCGATCAGGGAATGATCGGCGCCTACGGTCAGGACGATCGCATCTGTGCCTACACCTCACTGGAAGCGATTTTCGATATTCCAACACCAGAGCAAACTGCTGTCTGCTTCTTGGTGGATAAAGAGGAAATCGGCTCTTCTGGTGCCACAGGTTTAGAATCCCGCTATCTGGAATTCTTTGTTGGTGAGTTGCTTATTCGCCAAGCTGGCAATAACTACAACGACCAAATGCTTCGTCGCTGCTTGTGGCGCTCCTATGCTCTTTCATCTGATGTGAACGCCGGCCTCAACCCGCTATTCGAATCTGTACATGACGCACAAAATGCGTCCAAGTTGGGGTACGGTTTGGTTCTGACCAAATACACCGGCCATGGTGGCAAGGTCGCTTCCAACGACGCAGATGCAGAGTATGTTGCCTCCCTACGTCGTATCTTTGATGAGCACGAAATCAGCTGGCAAACCGGCCTACTTGGCAAAGTTGATGAAGGAGGCGGCGGCACAGTAGCCAAGTATCTTGCGCATTACGGTATCAACACCATTGATGCGGGTGCAGCTCTACTCTCCATGCACTCTCCATTCGAATTGTCTTCCAAGTTCGATATTTTCGAACTGTACCGCGCATACAAGACTTTCTACACCAAGGCGCTATAAGCCCCTTTGTGTTACGTGCCCTGCGAAAAACAGGGCACGTAGATTGTGAGCAATCAGTGACATACAACTAATATAATCGCGGGACTCTACACATGAAGAAGAAACATCCGATCACCTTTTATATTCTCTGTTCATGCCAGTTCTGGTGGGCACTCTCTTTCTACAGCCTTTGGGCTATCTTGCCGGTATTCCTTGGCGATGAACTGGGTATCGACCAAAAAACCTCGTTCGCCACTTTCGGGGCATTCGCCGCACTGGGCGCTGCCATGCTGTTTGTCGGTGGTTGGCTTGCCGATAAAATACTCGGGGCCAAACGCACCCTGGTCTGGGGATTCTTTTTCCAGGGCCTTGGTTATTTCATCATTGCCTACTCGGCAATCACTGCCCAACCACATTTCGTCTTTGTCGGCTTGGGTACGGTTGCGGTTGGCCGCGGTATCGGCAGCGTTGCGCCACCGACCATTATCGCTTCCGCCTACGACAAGAATGATCCCCGCCTAGATGGCGCCTATACCCTGTTCTACATGGTCAACAATATCGGTGCATTTGTTGCCCAACTGGGCGCGCCTATCATGGCATACAGCATTGGTTGGACATCGGCGTTTATCTTGTCGGGCGTTGGTATGGCGGTGAACGTCATTACCTACCTGATGCTCAACAAAAAGATCAACAAAGCTACAGAGGCCGACAAACATGCTATCCCATTCAAGACCAACAGCCTGTTCTTGTCTGGTGCGCTGATTGCCGTCGCATTGGCAAGTTACCTGCTCACCAACTTGCCACTGGCCCAGTTTGTATTGGCAATGGCCGCACTGGTGATCTTATTCTTGATCACCAAAGAGATGAAGAAAGAAGCCCCAATCAGCCGCAAGCGCATGATTGTCGGCTTGGTACTGATGGGGCAGGCTTTGGCCTTCTTCGTACTGTATAACCAAATGCCAACGTCGCTGAACTTCTTCGCTATCAACAATGTTGAAGCAGAGATTTTCGGTATTGCCATCAACCCAGTGTCGTACCAGTCCTTCAACCCATTGTGGATTATCTTCCTCAGTCCTGTACTGGCTCATATCTACACCACGCTGGGCGAAAAAGGCAAAGACTTATCCATGCCCGGTAAGTTTGCGCTGGGGATGTTGGTGTGCGCCGCTGCCTTCGGTTTGGCTGGTTTCTCGCAATACTTCGGCGACGAAAATGGCATGCTCAACCCATTCTGGATTGCAGCACCGCACTTCCTGTTTGCTATCGGTGAATTGTTGATTTCAGCACTTGGTCTCTCTGCCATCGCCAAGCTATTCCCAAGCCGTATCCGGGGTTTCATCTATGGTGCATGGAACATGACACTTGCAATAGCATCAGTTGCCGGAGCTTGGGTGGCAGGCTTGTCCTCAACAGGCGAAGCGGAAATGACACCAGTTGAAAGCTTGGTCTCTTACGGCAATTACTTCTACGCCTTGGCTATCGCTTCGACCGTTGTTGGTTTGGTTTGTGTCTACTTGGCGCCGCGCCTCAACAAACTTATCGAAACCGATGTTAGCGAAGATACAGAAACGAAAGATGCGCAAACAGCGTAATTTTCATCTCTAAAACAATGAAAAAAGCGAGGTACTCCCTCGCTTTTAATTACTTCTATCGTGTCTTGGCTAATAGCCTAAACCACCTCAGCAGCAATGACATCCCTTAGTGCTTGCGTAATGGCATGAACATCAAAGAACACGACTTGGACTTGGTTGTCCGGCAACTTGATAAACCCCAGCGCTCCCTGGCGACGCAGTATATTTTCATCCACCGCATCAATATCCACCACTTGAATGCGCAGGCGGGTAGCACAGTTATCAATTTGTCCTGCTACTAAGTTATCCAGCCCACCAAGGCCATGCAGGATCTTCTGCGCTTTGGCGATTAGGTTGCCCTTGTCATTAATCATGACCCTATTTCTCTCCCATCAAAAAAGGCCAGCCGAAATCAGCTGGCACTAAAAAATAATTCTTAAGATATTGAATTACATTGATAGCTGGTAAGACGCATCAATTTTCGCTTCACAGGTTTTAATCTCATTCTGGAAGCGCTCTAGCCACTTTTTGCCTTCAGCATTGGCATTGCTTGCCCAACTATCAACCACTGGCTGAGTCGCTTTCTTGAATGCTTCCTTTTCTGTCGCTGACGGGTTGTAGATCTTGCCGTTGGCTTTCTTAAACGCTTCGTACGACGCATATTCGTTATGCTTCGGATAAGACATCAAGTACTGCTGTTGGGCATCGATGCCATCCAAAACCACTTTCTTCAACTCTGGTGACAGTGACTTAAATTTCATATCAGACATCAACCATGCACCGCCCATGTACGCATGACCATCCAGTGTTAGATAATCCAAGCTTTCGTGGAAACGGCTCTGGATAATATCAACGATGCCGTTCTTGGTACCCTCAACCACACCCGTTGATAGTGCTGTGTATACTTCTGGCCAGGCAATAGGTGTCGGTGAGCCATCAAGTTCTTTGACAAGATCCTGCTGAACCTTGGCCGGTACCGTACGGATCTTCATGCCGTTGACATCTTCCGGTGTTTTGACCGCTTTTTTGGTGGTCGCGAAGTTACGCCAACCGCCCGAGTTTGCCACCATCATCAAGCGAACATTCGGCGCTTTCTTCAAGACATTGCCACGAACATCAGCAATGAACTGATCGTTGCCGTACACACACTCTGCCACACGGTCGTTAGGCAGTAGGTATGGCAAATCAAATGATTCAGCAGGCTTCCAGTAGTAAGCAATCTCAGAGACTGTGGTTGGGAAGTAATCGAACATACCAGCCTGAACCCCGGCAATACATTCTTTACCCGAACCACAAAGCTGGCCTGAACCGTAAATCTTAACCTTCAACTCACCATTCGAACGGGTTTCCAGATGGTTTTTGAATACCAACAGCGATTGGTGGTTGTAGCTATCAGGCGATGTCAGGTGAACTACATTGAATTCAGTTGCCGCCAGCGTAGTGCCAGATACCATAAGTGCTGCAGAGGTCGCTAATGTCAAAAGTGTTTTTTTCATAATAATTATACCGTTATAGGAAATTTAGAGGTTGTGCCTAAGCACGCCAGTTTTTAATTCTTCTACATAATGCCGAACAGTTGAGGTAAGCCGATCACCAACTGTGGGAAGCAGGAAATCAAGAAAATCAGCGCCACTTCAACCAGTAGGAATGGGATAATCTTCTTCGAGATTTCCGCCACCGAGACTTTGGATACGCCCGATGCCACGAACAGTACTAGTCCCATTGGCGGTGTCGCCAAACCAATCGACAGGTTTGCACACATCACGACACCGAAGTGGACTGGGTCGATACCGGCGCTGATCATGATTGGGGCAAAGATAGGGGCGAAAATCAGGATGGCAGGGCCAGCATCAAGGAACATCCCGATGATGAACAACAGCACATTAATAATCGCGAACAACAAGTAAGGGTTGTCGGTAATGCCATTCATGAAATCGGCCACCATGGTGGACACACCAGACAGGCTGATCAATGAAGCAAAACCACTTGCGGCTGCCACGATAATCAAGATTGATGCGGCGTTTACAGCCACCTTGGCAAACAAGGCGTAGGTCGCTTTCACATTGGTAGCACGGATGATGTAAAGCGAAACAACGATGGCATAAGCAACGGCGACTGCAGCAGCCTCGGTTGGGGTGAAGATACCGCCGTAGATACCACCTAAGATAATCACAGGTGTCATCAGAGGCAGAATTGCCAGTTTAAATGCCTGGCGGCGCTCCATCGCTGGCGCTCGCTCCATTGGTTGAACTGCTGGGTACTTACGGATCTGGTAGCGGTTCATAATCATCAAACCGATACAGAAGATGATGCCCGGCGTGACGCCTGCCAAGAACATCGCCGCCACTGACGTGTTCATCACAAAGGCATAGATAAGCATGATACCTGACGGTGGAATAATGTTACCCAGTACTGTAGCTGCCGCCGTCAACGCTGCCGAATAGCCAGCATCATACTTGTACTTCTTCATTTCGGGGATCAGCATGCCACCGATAGCGGATGTCGCTGCCACCGCTGAACCTGTTAGGGCACCAAAGATGGTTGCCGCCAGGATAACCACGTGTCCCAGGCCACCGCGCAGGTGCTGTACCATGGTTTGGGCAAAAGCGATAATACGTGGGGTAATCCCCCCTGCCGTCATACATTCACCGGCTAACATAAAGAATGGTAGCGCGAGAAGAAGGAAACTATCCAAACCAGAATAGAGGCGCTGGTATAGCATATTGGCAAATAACATCTGTTCATTTTGGAACAGGGTAATAATAGGTGACAGGCCAAGGGTAAATAATACCGGTACACCAATAATAAGTAAGACTAAGAAATATAATAGGAAGATTGGAGAAACCATATTTTGCCCCTTACGCCGCCGGTTTTAATTCAAGTTGTTCGGTATCATCCGAATCTTCTACGGGCTTGTTTGATTCAAGCATTTCTGCTGTTTGGCTTGTTTTGGAAACATCTTCAAAATCGCCAAGCATCCCGCGGATAGATGCAATGCTTTTTTGTACGGCATACAGCATGGTAACGGCCATCATCACTGGAGGCATGATATACACGTAATACATTGGGATTGGCAGGCTGTCTGCCATCACGGAACCGGTTTGGAAGAAGTTCCAACCGAAGGTGATCCAGACAGAGAACACCAACATAGCAGAGATATGGCCTAGCAATAATAAGAAGGAATAAACGCGCGGTGCTTTTTTTTCTAATATTTCTGTCAAGAAAGTCATGGCTATATTTTTATCTGCTAAATATACAAACGGTAAACACAGATAAGTCATATAGATCATTAAGAATCGGGAAGATTCATCCGTCCAGCTTAGTGGAATATTAAATACGTAGCGAAATAAAACCTGGGCAACAACAATGGCTGTCATTAATAAAAGCAGTATTCCGGCAACATGACGCAACAGTCGTGATAACGGTGTTGTCACGATATTCAATGCTTTCTCAATAGTACGCAGCATAGAATCACCATCCAATGTGAATGAGGGCATAGTTATAGTGGGTACCCATAGAGGTGCCCGATTAATGTAGAGTTAAATCAGCGATAGTGCTGTAACAACAAAGCTGTCACCTTGTTGAATCACAGAGCAGTGCTGGAGGTCTTTTGGGTTCGTTTTGTCTTTTTCACTGTTTCCTTGAACATGAGCACCTTGCATGTCAGCTTGAAAAAAGCGCATCAGGCGATGCTGTTGTTTGGCATGAGCAAGAGTTCTAATAACGTTCGTTGGTTTCAGTGAAGACATTGTGTATCCCTTTTGTTCCAGTCCATTTATGTGTTTGGTAAATGACATGCTGTCCGATAAATTCGCTATATTGATAACTTAATTAGTGGCAGTAATCCGTGACGATTTTCACATACGGACAAAACATGTCATTTTTATGTATCTTAAGTGCCAAAAACGGACACTTTATAAGATTTAAGCTTTACCATTTGAACCAAACAGACGGATCTTGTGCTGTACCACTTCTTTCATTGCAGCGATGCCGCTATTCATGACATCAGCAAGAATGTAGTCTTTCTCGTTTGCACGCCAGTGTGCCTGAACCCCGTCAATGAAACCTTGGCGCAGTTCGGTATCTACGTTGATCTTGGCGACACCACGCTTAACGGCTTCGATAACCTGATCATCGGGTACACCCGAACCACCGTGTAGTACGATTGGCTTCTTCACGGCTTCTTTGATTTCAGACAAGCGCTCAAATTTCAGCTCCGGTGTTGTTTTATAGACACCGTGTGCAGTACCGATAGACACCGCCAGGTAATCAACGCCAGTGCGCTCAGAGAAGTCCAGCGCCTCTTCAACCGTGGTGATCATGGCATCTTTCTCGTCAACCGTGATGTCATCTTCGGTGCCACCGATTTTGCCGATCTCACCTTCAGAGCCAAGGCCTAGGGCATTTGCCACTTCGACAACCGCTTTGGTAATACGTACGTTCTCTTCAAACGGCAGCGCAGAGCCATCAAACATCAGGGAATTGAAGTTACAGCGCGCAGCTTCCATGGTCTGCTTGAACTGGCGGCTGTGGTCTAGGTGGATACATACTGGCACTGAGATGTTGTGATGCTTCATCAGTGAGTCAACAGCGTTTTTCAAAGGCTCCATGCCCATCTCATTAATGGCTTTTTGGCCAATCTGGATCATGATTGGAGACTGTTCTTCTTCGGCAGCCAGCAGGACTGCTTTGATTGTTTCAAGGTTGTGTGCAGTGAAAGCGCCGATCGCATATCCGTTGTTCCACGCTTCCTGAATCATTGTTTTACCAGACATGTATGCCATGTTGAGTGTTCCTCTTTGTTCACTTGTTTGTTCGTTGTTGTAAATAAAGTAACAGCCCAGCAGGTTCATTTCTGTTAGTTACGTATCACTTTCCAACAAGAAGATACAAAAACAGACACAAATAGACAAAAATGAGTGCTGGAGCACATCTTATTTCATTCAGGGGGAGAAGTGGCCAGGGCCAAGCGCTGAGACAAAAAAAGGTGACAGCCCGAAAGCCATCACCTTTACGCATAAAACGACAAGTCAGAGGGTAGTCGTTTTAAAACATTAGCCCATGTTCTTATCCAGCAAGCCAGCAGCTAGAGCTGGCGCCAGACCTGGAGTTAGAGGTAGACGAGGGATCACCAGACAATGCATGAGGTGGTAGATATCTTGCTTGCCATCCCATACTTTGCTGGTGCCTGCTTGGTTGTTGGTATCCAGCTCTTGCCACCAAGAACAACCTTCGTAATCAATCAGGTAAGTGCGGCAGTAATCCCACCATGTGCGGTAGTATTCTTGGTACTTCTCGTCCCCTGTGACAGTGTACAGCGCATAAGCAGTACCAATTGCTTCCACTGGTGCCCAGCGGATACGTTCACGAACAACCGGCTTGCCGTCCCAATCTACAGAGTAAACAAAGCCCGGCGCACCATCGACCGACCATGCATCACGCACAGTGGCATCAAACAGGCCGATAGCATCTTCCAGTAGCCAATCAGGGCAGTCGGCACCGATTTCAAGCAATGTCGCGCGTAGGTGACAGATCAAACGGCCCCACTCGATCCAGTGGCCAGGTGTACCGCCGTATGCACGGAAGTGACTGGCTGGGGTTTCTTTGTTGTAGTCTGGAAGCGGGTTCCAGTCTGCGTCGAAGTGCTCGTTGACACGGTAGTTCAGTGATTTTGCTGTCTTGTTGATCATGAACTCAGTGATGTGCAGTGCGCGATCCAGCCACTTTTTGTCTTTCGTTACATCGTAAACAATCAGAAATGCTTCAACCGAGTGCATTGCCGCATTACCACCACGGTAGTCTTCCGTCTCAGAGAAAGTTTCATCCCAAGACTCGAAACACATCTGTTTTTCTTCACACCAGAAGTGGTTTTCATACACGTTAATAGCTTCATCCAACAGTGCATGAGCCCTCGGGTGGCCTGTAGTTACGGCACTGGCTGCACCGAGTAGGACAAAGCAATGCTGATAACCCTGCTTGGACGCATCAACGATACCCTCCCCTTCATTGTCGATAGTCGCGTACCAACCACCGTGAGCCTTATCTTTCAGAGGACCTTCTAATGCCGCGATACCATGCTCAACCAGATCGTAAGCACCAGGACGGCCCATCAGCGCTGCCAGCGAGTAACAGTGCAGCATACGCGCAGTGATCCACAGGCGAGTGCCCATTTCTTCACGGATGTTGCCGTTGTTGCCCACCCAGCCAAAACCGTTTGGTACGACCGATTTTCTGCCGAATTCAAAGATTCGATCGGTTTCTGTATCTAGCCAAGCGTTATGAGATCGGGTATTAATCCATTTCATGAAGTGTTTCCTCGTTATTTTCTTTTGCTACTGAAATTAACAGGCAGTAGCATTCAATTCTGTTATTTATCTATCACTTTTCAACAAAAACAATCAAAAATTGACATTCTTGAGCACTAGCACACAACCGATAACCAAAAGTAGGCCGTGTACAATATGGTGGTAGTTGATCTTATATTTCTGCAGGAAGTGGTATCCCACCATGCCCCCGGTCATCCCCACTAAAAATGCAGGCATTGCCGAGACAACCAGACTGTTTACATCTGGGGTAAAAAGTCCTTCATTCCAAAAACTGACAATGGCACCAATCATCTGCAGCATGAAAAAGAACACCAGCGTTGATTTAGCTTGGTCTGCAGTCCATGGCTGCATGGATGTGTAAGCAATCACCGGCGGTCCAGCTTCGCCGACACTGGCGCCCAACACACCGGAGGCAAACCCGGTTCCGACAGTCACTGGCACCGACGTCTTTGAAAAAGCAGGCTTAGTGCTTCGCATCGAATGGATGCTTGATGCAATCAGCACAACCCCCATGGTGATGAGAATGTACTGCGAAGGCAGGCTTGCCAGCAGTTTGGCACCAACAATAGAGGCAGGCAGGGAGCCTGCAACCAGGATCAGGCCAGCTTTGTATTGAATGGAGTGGCGCATTTTCCAAACAATTGGAAAGGTCACGAGCCATCCAAAAATACCGGCAATAGGCACTGCCATTTTTGCGTCCACCACCATAGAAAGCAGCGGCACAGATACAAGGGCTAAGCCAAACCCGGTCAAGCCTTGCGTAAAGCCTCCTAATGCAATGATCAGGGAGACCAAAACAACGGTCATATCCATATTTAATTCCTGATTAGGGGCGACTACCCGCCCCTACTTTGTTACTGGCAGCGGTAATACTGCCCGGAGAAGCTCTACTTCACGGAGAAGCGGTGGATGGTTTTCTCTTCAAAGACTTCACCGGGGTTTAGGCGCACATTAGGAAAATGCGGCTGGTTCGGGCTGTCCGGGAAATGCTGAGTTTCAAGGCACATCCCATTAAACGACTCATACTTGTAGCCATTGCGACCAAACCAAGGTTTGTTCGACAACTTGGCCCCGTTGTAGAACTGGACAGCCGGTTGGGTCGTCAGCACCGTCATCACACGCCCGGTTAGAGGTTCGTAGAGTTCAGCGGCATAGGCATATTCGCCAAGCTTGCGCTTTTGGTTAATCACAAAATTGTGGTCAAATGCGCCATCCGGTACTTTCTCTTTGTTGCCTCGTATTTCCACCGGTAGGGTAAAATCAAGCCCCGTTCCTTTAACGGCGAGGATCTCGCCAGTCGGGATCATGTTCTCGTTTACCGGAGTGTAGAAATCGGCGTAAAGCGTCAATTCATGGCCGTCCACCAAACCTGAGTCATGGCCACCTAGGTTGTAGTAGCTATGGTTGACCAGATTAACGACCGTCGGCTTGTCCGTGGTTGCTTTAAAGTTGAAGTGCAGCTGGTTGTGCTCATCCAAGCCTATGGAATGTGTCACATGTAAAGTGCCGCCATAACCAGACTCTCCATCCGGTGAAACCCGGTTGAAATGAAGGTAAATCGCTTCTCTTTGCTGTTCGACGGCAACGTCCCAAACATACTTATCAAACCCTTTGCTGCCACCATGGATGTGCTGTGACGTCGGTAGCTCATTGGTTTCCAGCTGGAATACCTCACCGTCCAACTCATAGCGACCATCCTTGATCCGATTGGCGTAACGACCGGCAACCGCACCGAAAAATGGATGCCCAGCTAAATATCGCTCAAGGTTCTCGTAGCCCAGAACTACATCGGCCAATTGACCGCCACGGTCAGGCGTTTCTACCGACGTAACGATACAGCCGTAGTTGGTGACTTGAACCTTCATGCCTTGGCTATTTTCGAGGGTGAACAGCTTGACGGGTTGCGATTGACCTTCAACTTCACCCCAGTTTTCACTGGATAGTTTCACGTTATTGTCCTTGGTTATTATTTGATTTTTGCTTCCAGGCCAGATGTCACGCGTAACTGTTCAAATACCGATGTCCAGTCCTGACGACCGCGACCTGCAGCACGGGTAATGCTGTACAGTTCACGAGATGCCGCGCCACATGGCACTGGCACATTCACCTGATTGGCGAGATCCAAGGCAATACCCAAATCTTTATGGGCAAGATCGACCATGAAGGCTGGTGACAGATCGCCTGCAAGAACTTTACCCGGCCAAGTTGTTGTAAAATGGCCTTTACCTGCCGGTGTGCCACTCATCACTTCAAGCGCAGTTTCAAACTCCAGACCAATTGCTTCAGACAAGGTCGCCGCTTCTGCAGACAGGGCGTTCAGTGCAATACTCATGTAGTTGTTGATGATTTTGACTCGGATACCTTTACCCGCGCCGCCTGCGTCAACAGTCTCTGATCCCATGCAGTCAAACAGTGGCTGAGCGCGCTCGATTTGTGCTTTGGTACCACCGGCAAGGATCAGCAACTCACCTTTTACTGCGTGATCTGAAGTACGGCCTACTGGCGCTTCCATCATCGAAAAGCCTCTGTCACTCATCTGCTTGATCAGCGCATCGGTTTCAAACGGGTGGATAGTCGACATATCGATAAGCAATGCATTCTTATCTAGTGACTCGACGATACCTGACTCGCCAAACAGAACATTTTTTACCAGAGTGCCATTTGGCAGCATGGTGACAACAAACTCGGCATCCAGTGCCGCATCGGCAGGAGAGCTTGCGGCTGTCGCGCCCTGCTCGACTAGCGCTTCAACAGCGGATGTATTGATATCGAAAACACGCAGTGAGTGCCCGCCCTTGATAAGATTCAGCGCCATTGGGCTGCCCATTTGTCCTAATCCGATAAAGCCAATTGTTGACATGTATTTATCCTTACTCTCGCGGTTGATTTGCAATCAATATAAACACTAAGAAACAAAACAACCACAACAAATGTCACATTTTGTTGTTTTTTGTCGTTTTAAGTTGTTTTGTGATTACAATCTCAATCATTTTGTCAATAATGGATATACTGTAGATATAAGGATGCACTTAGTGAGTGCATTGCCAATAACGTCAGACAACGGATTTAGATAAGAGAATAACTATGACTATTGCGTGTTTAGGAATTACGGTACTTGATAGGATCCAGCGAGTGGACAGCTTGCCAACCCAAGGCGGTAAATTTGTCGCCAAGGATTATTTCGAAGTGGGTGGCGGGCCGGCGGCAACGGCTGCTGTTGCGGTTGCAAAACTAGGCCATGATGTTGATTTTATTGGCCGTGTTGGCCAGGATGCCATCGCTGACACCATGCTGACCGAGTTAGCTGGTTACGGTGTCAATGTTGATAAAGTAGTCAAAATTGCTGATGCCTCATCGGCGTTCTCTGCTGTGCTTGTCGATGACGAAGGCGAGCGAATGATCATCAACTATCAAGATACGTCTTTAAAACGTGATACAAAACCACTTGAATTAATTGATTTTTCTATCTATAAGACAGTACTCACAGATGTAAGGTGGGTGGAAGGGGCAAAATACGCCCTCGAGCAAGCCAAACAGCACAACATACCTTCGGTACTGGACGCAGATATCACGCCGGATGCAATAGATGATCTAGTCAAACTGGCCGACCATGTGGCATTCTCTGAACCGGGCCTTGAAAAGTTCACCGGAAGCAGTGATCCAATAGAAGGGCTCAAAATCGCTCAGAAACAGACAAAAGGCAAAGTTTATGTGACAGTCGGCTCAAAAGGCTGCTACTGGTTCGAAAACGAAGAGCTCTGCCACCAGTCAGGTGTCAAAGTCGACGTTGTCGATACCACCGGCGCTGGCGATGTCTTTCACGGTGCGTTGGCTGTAGCCGTTGCTGAAGCCATGCCTGCTCGTGAATCGGTGATTTTCTCTAACACGGTTGCCGCAATAAAGTGTACCAAGCGCGGTGGTCGTGAAGGCATCCCGACCAGATCGGAAGTGGATAGCCAACTACATAATAAATAGCGGTAAAAATAAGCGGTAAAGGGTTTAACGTGACGAATCCAAGACAAGACAAACTGATAAAACTTGTAATAGACAAGGGCTATTACACCGTAGAAGAGCTAGCTGAAAAGCTTGACGTATCTACGCAGACTATTCGCAGGGATATCAAAAAGCTCAGCGAAGAGCGCTTAGTGATCCGTCACCATGGTGGGGCAAGCTCTCCGGCCAGTAAAACCAACCTAGATTACGAAGTTCGTAAGGTCTCAGCGACCGAGCAAAAGCATGCCATCGGCAAGGCAATTGCTGAGATGATCCCAGATGGCTCAACAGTGTTTATCACTATCGGCACCACAGCCGAAGTGATTGCCAGCCACCTTGCGGACAAGAAAAATCTTCAGGTCATTACCAACAGCTTACGTGTTGCCAACGTATTGCATAACAATAAAAGCATTGATGTACTGATCCCGAGCGGCAAGATCAAAGCCTTCAACGGCGGTATCGTAGGAACTGAAGCGTTGGATTTCATCTCGCACTTCCGCTTCGACTACCTGATCACCAGTGCAGCATCGATGGATGTTGACGGGACCTTGCTGGAATATGATTTGAACGAGACGGTGATCACCCAAACCGTCATGAAATCGGCTCGCCATGTCATCATCGCGCTGGACTCGTCGAAGTTTATTCCAAAAGGCTCCATTGAGCTTGGTCATATCAAGGAGGCCACTTACCTCTTCACTGACCAGTCACTGGATGCCAACCTCGACAGTGTAGCGAAACAGGGTGAAACAACGATCAAGGTCTGTGAGCCCGTCGTTTCACACTAACTATGCGCACACAGCGTCTTAGCCGATACACGAAAAAGGGAATAGGCTTAAAACCTGTTCCCTTTTCTTATGACTGGCAATTATCTCATTCTGGATTTATCGAGCTATTTACCGCTCACCCTGTACTTCAAAGTAATCACTGACCAAACGGGCATGACCATCTTCCTGCACTACCCAATGCTCACGGTGTACCACACCAAAAGCCTTGTTCATGGTCCATGATGATGACAGGATATAGCCGTTCTCCCCTTCTGCTTCCCAGCGCACGTCGCTGTATTGAACATCAGCAAAGCCTTGGTCGATGATGTTTTGCCAGAACGCCTGAATCGCTTCTCGCCCTTCGAAAACACCAAACGGTTTGGCTTCCATAACGCACTCTTCGGTGTATTGCGCTGCGCACCCTGCTGCATCTTGCTGGTTAAATGCCTGCTGCCAAGCCGCGATACCCGCTTTACAACGCGCTAATGTGTCCATCTTGAATCCTTATTCTGAATGCTTATCAAGTTGCCCTAAGTGTAGGCACTCAATTAATATAGAAAAACAAACCTATTAGAAATGACTGTTCTGTTTTTACGGACAATAGATGTCGTGTTGATAAATAAAGAAATGAGATAATAATGAACCGACTACGCCAGATGTCATTGTTTGCCCACATCGTTGAATCGGGTTCGATCACCGCAGCAGCCGACGGACTGGGGCTTTCAAAATCCGTGGGGAGCCAACACCTCAAGTTACTGGAGACAGAGCTGGGGATCAGCCTTCTCAAGCGTACCACACGTCGCCAAATCCTGACCCAAGCAGGACAGGCCTTCTATGCTGAATGCAAGAAGCTCAATGATCTGGCTGACTTTGCTTGGCAACAGGCTCTGGAAAGCCAGCAAGAGCCGCAGGGTAAAATCGTAATAACGTCGTCAGATGCCCTGATGTCTACCCTTGTCGCCCCAGCCATTGGTTCGCTGATGAAGAGCTATCCAAAATTACGGCCTGAACTGATAAGCAGCGACCAACCTCTGAACCTGATGGAGAAACACATTGATCTTGCCATCCGGGTTGGCGCCTCCTCTGAAAACGCGCTTATGCAAAGAAGGATCGGGGAGTTCAGAGATGTGCTGTGCGGAACGCAAAGTGTTATCGACAATGAAAAAGAGAGCGCAGGGTATCTTGCCAACCAGTGGCAGCCTTCAAGGATCCTCCACCATTTTAGTCATACCAAAATGGCCGGAGAAAACTATAGTTATCAAGCCAATATCACCTGCCGTGCCGACTCTTTCCATACCTGCCTGAGCTTAATTGAATCCGGGGCAGGTATTGGCATTGTCCCTGATTACATCTTTCATCAAAAACCACACCTGAAGGCTATATTTCCCGACCATCAACTTAAACCCAACCCGGTATATGCACTTCACCCCTACCCCAAGCAGCCTCCCATTAACGTGACTACCTGTATCAGTGCTATCGAACAGCAATTGGCTAACCTGAGCGTTGAATCGAGTTGATACTACTTCCGAAACAACCCGCGGCCCCATCCTAACAAAAAAGCCCGCGACCAATATGGTTACGGGCTTTTAGCTGTCATGGAGGTGGCTCTAGTTGATGTGATTAACGAACAATCAGACCCAGTAAGATACCTACGATACCGAAGTCAGCATCACTAAAGGTGGTGTTGGCAAAGCCAAGGTCACCCAGTACTGGCAATAGGAATACTGGTAGGAAGGTGATCAATAGGCCTTGGGCAAATGCCCCCAACATTGCGCCACGACGACCACCGGTTGCGTTACCGAATACACCAGCTGCTGCACCAACGAAGAAGTGCGGTACTACACCTGGGATGATAACCGTCAGCCCCATGATATATAGCAGGAACATACCAAACAGTCCGGCAGTGAAGCTTGATAGGAAGCCTACCAATACCGCATTCGGCGCGTATGGGAATACAACCGGGCAATCTAGAGCTGGTTTTGCGTTCGGTACCAGTTTGTCAGAGATCCCTTTGAATGCAGGTACGATTTCAGCGATAACCATACGTACACCTTGCAGGATAACGTAAACACCGGCTGCAAAGGTGATGGACTGCATCAGCGAGAACATGAACCAGTGCTTGCCGCCGCTCACTTCGCGGACAAAATCACCACCAGCGAACAAACAGGTGATCAAGAAGATGATACTCATGGTGAAGGAAATCGCCACCGGCGTATCACGCAGGAACAGCAAACTCTTTGGCACATCCATATCTTCGGTAGAGTGTTCTTTGTTACCAAACTTGCTACCGATGAAACCTGCCAACACATAAGACATGGTAGAGAAGTGGCCGATTGCCACATCATCCGAGCCAGTCACCTGCTTCATGTACTTGTGGGCAATAGCAGGGAACAGAACCATGACAAAGCCAACAACCAACGAACCCGTTGCGATTAGAGGGACACCCGCCATGCCGCTGGACGACAAGATAGCTGCAACCATCATCGACATGAACAAGGTATGGTGACCTGTCAGGAAGATAAATTTCCACGGGGTAAAGCGGGCGATCAGGATGTTCACTAACATGGCAAAGAACATGATCATTGCCATTTCTTTACCGAATGCTTCCTGGGCAATCGAAACAATGGCTTCGTTGTTTGGCACAACACCGGTAATACCAAAGGCTTCGGTGAAGATAGCCGAGAAATCACCCAGCGAGGTAACCACCAAGCCCGCACCAGCACCGAGGATGACAAAACCCATAATGGTTTTGACCGTACCCTTGATACATTCTGTCACCGGTTTTTTCTGAGCTATCAGGCCGATAAGCGCTATCAGGCCGACAAGGACGGCTGGCTCGGCCAGCACGTCATTCATTAGGAAACTAAAAAATTCCATCGCTACCTCTTACAGAGCGCCAAGTTCTTTTAGGGCTGCTGACAAACGCTCTTTCATCGCGTTTTTGTCGACCATGTTATCTAGCGAGACAATCTTGCCGTCAACGCCCTGGGCAACTAGCTGTTCAGTAATGTCATTGGTACCGATGAAAATGTCACATGCCGTACCTTTCGCCGAACCCAAATCGCAGTGGTCGACAGTTGCAGCAACTTCTAGCTCTTTAACGATGCCCTTAAGGCTCATTTCCATCATTAGGCTAGTACCAAGACCGTGACCACATACAACCATAATTTTCATAATATTCTACCTTTCTACTTCTTGAGCGTTATTAGTTTGCGAATAATTCGCTGTAATTGGGATGGCCGAAGCCATTGGAATTAATAGGTTTCAATGATGCGGCTAATAGCATCCACATCTTGTGCGCTACAAATCTGCGCGACATGTTCTTCATTCATAAAGAGTTCAGCGAGCTGAGCAATAGCATCCACATGGCTGTTGCTGTCGGTTGCCGCTAGCGTCACCAGCATTTTTACCGGGTCATTTTCATCGGCATCGAAGTTCACACCATTGCGGATCACCGTTAGGCCAAGTGCCAGGCGATTCACGCCATTTTCAGGACGGGCATGCGGCATGGCGATGCCAGGACCGATAACGTAATAAGGCCCCATTTCCTCGTGTGACTTAAAAATGGCCTCAACGTAGCTTGGTTCGATAGCACCATTGTCAATCAATGGTTGGCAAGATAGCTCTATGGCCTGTTGCCAGTTTTCAGCCGAATCATGAAGGCTAATTACATCCGGGGTAAGCA
Source organism: Photobacterium rosenbergii (assembly GCF_003026455.1). GTDB lineage: Bacteria > Pseudomonadota > Gammaproteobacteria > Enterobacterales > Vibrionaceae > Photobacterium > Photobacterium rosenbergii. The sequence continues at coordinate 24,445 of NZ_PYMB01000001.1, read as the reverse complement.
GTTCTTTCAGCATCGCTCTTCTCGTTTTTAATAGGGTAAGTTGTGTCGATGGGGTCACTTTAACGATCGCTCGCTACAAATAAAGAGATCAAAATCACATTTGGTAGCGCTACCTGATAGCGCTACCAAATTTTGTGATAGCGCTACCATTTTTCATATCACAGACCGGGCAAACCAGTTGGAACCTTGGTATTAACAAGGTTAAAATGCGTAATTCACAGTGAAGATATTGAAGTGGTATATTTAACCACCTGATTTTTAGATAAAAATATCATTGCTAATAGCCAAAGGTTAGCAATGCTATTTTAAGATGTAGGGAGATTCGATGGCTGAGCCTCGAAAACGTCGAAGTACGGGTCGTGCAACACTTGCAGATGTCGCCAAACTCGCAGGTGTGGGTTCGATGACGGTATCTCGGGCATTGCGTACCCCAGAGCAAGTTTCAGATAAACTGCGTGAAAAGATCCAACAGGCAGTCGATGAGCTGGGATATATTCCCAACAAAGCTGCCGGTGCGCTGGCTTCTGGTCAGAGTGATACGATTGCCATGCTGGTTCCTTCCATGACAGAAAGCGCCTGCTGCCAATTTATCGGTCCCTTCCAAACTCAGTTGGCCAAGCGTAATTTCCAACTGCAGATCAGCTATACGGGTGGGGTTCTGGATCAAGAAGAGAAAATCCTGACCAATATTCTGGCCAGCAGTCCCGCCGCCATTGTGCTATTTGGTAGCGAAAGGTCGGCCAAAGGTCGCAAGCTACTTGAAACCTGTAATATCCCAGTTTTGGAGGTTAACGAAATCACGCCACTGGCGATCGATCTCAATGTTGGCGTCGACCATTATCAGTCAGCAAAAGTCTTGACCCAGCAGCTTATAGAGCAGGGCTTTAAAAATATCGGCTTTATCGGTGGTCATGGTGATCAAGCGATCCTTAATAAACAATTGAGGGGCTGGCAGGCTGCAATGATAGAAGGATATCTCGCACCCGATCATTTCCTGACCTCTCATGAGCAAGCCAGTATAGAGTTAGGAGCACAAGGGTTGGCCAAGCTTCTTCTTCGGGAGCAAGAACTCGATGCCCTGATCTGTACCCACGAAAACATTGCTATGGGCGCATTGTTCGAATGCCAGCGCCGGGTCTTAAAAGTTCCCAATTCAATGGCTATTACCTGTCTCGATGGGGGGGCTTTTTGCCATCAGAGCTATCCGGGGATCACAGCGATTGAAGTTGATTACAGTGCAATGGCAAACCAAGCAGCTGACTTAATCAGCTCAAAAATCCAAGGCAATACAATAATGACAAATAGCCTTAATGTTGGCTTTCAATTACAACAGCGAGCAAGTAGTCAGACCTAAAAAAGATAAGGGTTCAAGGGTTCAAGGGTTCAAGGGTTCAAGGGTTCGCACTTTGAACCCTTAATTTTCTCAGGGCCATTATTAAACAAAATATTGTTGCTCTGTTAATTATCATAAGTATATTCATAACACCCCTCTATATACCCATGCGACTCATACACATTAAAAATCAGTACATATTTGCATACATATAAACTGCCACTATTGCGCTGATTGTCTCACCATTAAATTAAAAAACACTGTATTATTTGTGCATGTATTTGTTTTAGTTTGTCTATTCCATGAAAAAGCACACACTTCTTGTCGGGCTGTTGTTCTGTACAAACGCAACTGCTAGCCTTATCCAAGGCCATGAAATATATACAATGTTTGGGGCAGGGTTTAATAATGACAACACCCAGTTTCAGTTTACCCCGGGCTTTCAAATCAGCAACAGGTGGTACTTAGAAAGTACTATGCTATTCGATTACGATATCGACATGTATTCCTATTCGTCAAATTCTAAATTAAACCAGAGCACGGATTCCTTTTCGGTTGCACTCACACCGTTATACATGTACCCGGTCAGTGAATATTTTACCTCCTATGCAAAACTAGGAGGCTATTTTGCCAAATACAAATCAACGCGTAATGATGAAAGCAATAATTCAGTACAGCTACTAGAAAAATATTCTGAGGATGGCATAACATTTGGAGTAGGACTCCAATACACCACAACTGGACCGACTATGGGTGAAACAATGCTGAGTGCCCGCTTGGGTGCCGATTGGTATAATAAAGGGTATACGCCAAAACACCTCGACAAAAGGCCGGTCATCGGTATTCAGATGGGGCTGGTGTTTTAGTATTTAGCAGTTAAATAGCCTTCCAAGGGCGAATCATTCGCCCTTGTGCCCTATCACAGGTTAGAAAGAAACCACCTTATCAGCTAGCAATGTCCAATAAGACAAATCATCCAAAGTACCAATTTCAGCCCCTTCGATTAGAGGCAATGACGAAAGACCTCGGGCATTACAACACGTCTTGCATAATTTCACTTCAGCGCCTTGAGCTAGCAGTATCTCAAGCATTTGCTGGACATTGTAACCCTCCCCAGGTGTTTGGGCCAGTAACGCACAGCTTACGGCATCAGACATCAGGAAAATTTTGATATCAGTCTCTGCTTCACTTTGCTCACCCAGATTAATGGCTAGGCGCAGGCCGTTGAAAGAACGCTCAGAACCGTAGGGAGCATCATTTAAGATAAACAGCAGGGTTTGTTGGTTTTTCATGGTAATCACAATCCTATTGAATGCTCAGGTAATCTTAGCGATAAAGGAGATCGCCAAACCTGTTAGAAAATCAGGTATACTCTACGTTAATTAAGCACTTAGATACTCACGCTAGCTCACGTTATTAGCAGTAAGGCTGTTCAGGAACCCTCACATGGACTTCGATGCAATTCTGACTCTATCGCAACAGGGAAAAATGTTCGCCAATCCCCGCCGCATCGCCTTGTTGAAAGCAATAGCCTGTACGGGGTCGATTAGTCAGGGTGCCAAACAGGCAGGGCTTAGCTATAAAGCCGCTTATGATGCCGTTAAAGAAATGAATCGGCAGTCGGACCATGCCCTTATCGAGTCAGAAAAAGGTGGCAAAGGCGGAGGTGGTGCTTCGCTGACGACACATGGCCAACGACTTGTACAAATGTACGAACTGTTAGATCAGATCCAGTCGATGGGTTTGGAAGCGCTCAACGATGACAGTGTACCGCTGCATAGTTTGCTCGGGGTCATGAGCAAACTATCATTGCAGACCAGTGCCCGCAACCAACTGTTCGGGACCATCGCAGATATCGAAAACCATGCCCTACATGATTTAATCACAGTGGAATTACAGAGTGGGGTTAACCTAACAGCGACCATTACCCATGGCAGTACAGTCCGGCTGAACCTGCAACCGGGTAAAGATGTGGTAGCGCTAATCAAAGGGCCAGCTATTGATATCAAACTCCCTTCTTTTCAATCTAAAGAGAAACCAGATATTACAAAGACTACGCCCTCTTCGGAGCAAAACTGGCTTAAGGGGAAAGTAACTGCCATTGATAGAGATGATAGTTCGGTCGAAGTCACCCTAACACTCAATCAAGACGATGAGATTTGTGCCCTGATTGATAAGGGAAGCGAAGATGTTTCAACACTCAATCTTGGGGATGAGGCCTATGCAGTTTTCCCTAGCGCGCAGGTTATCTTGGCAACACTGAGCTAACGTTCAATATCCGCTAATTAAATTTGAAGCACTGGCTTTGAAACGGTTTATAGACCTCGCCCTGCTGAAGACAATTTTCTAGGTGGCGATAGTCCAGATATTGAAAAGCAAAGAGCAAGAGCACCGATAATACCATGCCAATCAACGACAACCGCATCAGCCACACTTTCTTTCTCTTCATCGCGTACAGCATAACTGCCACCGAAACAGGGGCAATACTGAGCAGAACAGGTTGAAGCTGTAGTACGGTTACCATCACGAACAATCCATTTAGGTGATTGAAGAACGAAGAGGGACTCCCAAACCATTAAAAGGGTGTGGGTATATAACGCCGTAATAATACGCTTTTAGTGCATGTAATATCAAAGCAAACTGGCGCCCTTTGCAAAACCTTACATAAAAATCACATATCTACTGCATTCAATTGTTGATAGCGGACAAAAAACATTCACTAAAAGCATATTTCTTCTGAGCCCAATCACATTTTTCAACCATAATTAGTGCGCATCGAAACGTTTGCTTTTACATTTATCGCCATCGAAACGATTGCGTAATCGTTTCGATGTTCGATTAAGACATGGATGACACTGCCACGGTTGGCATACGACGTTAGAAGCATCACCACCATCAATAATTAAGGTGCAAGCATGAAAAAGAGCGCACTCATCAACTCTGAATTGTCCTATCTGGTAGCCACTCTTGGCCATACCGATGAAGTCACTGTGTGTGACGCCGGTCTGCCTATCCCAGATGAAACCCAACGTATTGACCTTGCCCTTATCCCTGGCGTGCCAACTTTCATCCAGACAGTAAAAGCGTTGTTGGGCGAAATGCAGATTGAAGGCGTGGTGATGGCAGAAGAATTCAAGCAAGTCAGCCCTGATCACCACGATGCGCTGATTGCCCTTATCCGCGAAGAAGAAGCGATGTGCGGGAAAACGTTCAATATCGCTTATGTGCCTCATGAAGCATTCAAAGTACACACCCAAAACAGCAAAGCGGTGATCCGTACCGGTGAATGCACCCCATACGCCAATGTTATTTTCCAAGCCGGCGTTGTGTTTTAAAAGGCCTAGTTGCAAGGACTCCCTATGACTCAGCCAATTCTAGAACTCAAAGACATCGAAAAGGCATTCCCCGGCGTGAAAGCGCTGGATAAAGCCAGCCTGAATGTCTACCCGGGCAAGGTGATGGCCTTGATGGGTGAAAACGGTGCAGGTAAGTCAACACTGATGAAAGCGTTGACCGGCATCTACCATATGGACGCAGGCGAAATCCGCTATCAGGGCCAACCTGTTAACTTCAATGGTCCACGCCACTCACAGGAAGCAGGTATCAGCATTATCCACCAGGAGTTGAACCTGATCCCTGAGTTGACCATTGCCGAAAACATTTTCCTTGGCCGTGAAAAAACTAACGCATTTGGCGGCATCAAATGGGCACAAATGTATAAAGAAGCCGATGCCCTGCTGGCTCGCCTCAATGTTAAACACAGCTCGCGCACATTGCTTGGCGAACTGAGCCTTGGTGAGCAGCAGATGGTTGAGATCGCCAAAGCGCTGTCTTTCAAATCTCAGGTCATCATCATGGATGAGCCAACCGACGCCCTGACCGACACCGAAACAGAATCCCTGTTCAAGGTGATCAATGAGTTGCGCGAAGAAGGCACAGGTATTGTATATATCTCACACCGTTTGAAAGAGATCTTCGAGATCTGTGACGATATTACGGTACTCCGTGACGGCAAGTTCATCGGCCAACGTGCTGTTGCCGATATTGATGAAGATACCATGATCGAGATGATGGTTGGCCGTCGTCTGGATGAGCAATACCCTCGCATTGATGTCAAACACGGTACCACCTGCCTTGAAGTGAAAAATCTTTCCGGTTCAGGTGTTAAAGAGGTGAGTTTTACCTTGGATCGCGGTGAGATCTTGGGGATCTCTGGCCTTATGGGTGCCGGCCGTACCGAATTGATGAAAGTCATTTACGGTGCCCTTCAGCGTGAATCCGGTGACATTGTTCTTGATGGCAAAGTGATTAACCCACTGAGTCCACAAGACGGACTAGCCAACGGTATCGCTTATATCTCTGAAGACCGAAAAGGTGATGGTTTGATCCTTGGCCTATCAGTGAAAGAAAATATGTCGATTTGCTCGCTAGAACAACTGTCAAAAGGTGTTCAGCTAAGGCACTACGACGAAGTCACCGCAGTTGAAGATTTCATCCGCCTGTTCAACATCAAGACACCGACCCGCAACCAGATTATCGGCAACCTTTCTGGTGGTAACCAGCAAAAAGTAGCCATCGCCAAAGGTCTGATGACCAAGCCAAAAGTATTGATTTTGGATGAACCGACCCGGGGTGTAGACGTTGGTGCGAAGAAAGAGATCTACCAGCTAATCAACCAATTCAAGTCAGAAGGGATGAGCATCATTCTTGTTTCTTCTGAGATGCCGGAAGTACTCGGCATGAGTGACCGCATTTTGGTGATGCACGAAGGCAAAATCAGCGGCGAATTCATGGCTGAAGATGCCGACCAAGAAAAACTTCTTGCCTGCGCTGTGGGTAAACAAATCAACGAGGTAGCAGCATGAGCAGCAACGCTATGACCAAACAACAAAACTCCGGTAGCGCCAAGCTATTTAGCAAAGAGTGGCTAATCGAGCAGAAGTCTCTGATTGCCCTTGTATTCCTGATTGTCGTGGTGTCATTCCTGAACCCGAACTTTTTCACTGTCGACAATATCCTAAATATCCTGCGTCAAACCTCGGTCAATGCCATCATTGCTGTGGGTATGACACTGGTTATCTTAACCGCGGGTATTGATCTGAGCGTTGGTTCGGTCCTTGCCTTATGTGGTGCCTTTGCCGCTTCTCTTATCGCGATGGAAGTACCGGTAATGATTGCGGTGCCTACCGCCTTGCTGGCCGGTGCTGCTCTGGGTGCTATCAGTGGCGTGATTATCGCCAAGGGTAAAGTCCAAGCCTTCATTGCTACACTGGTGACCATGACCCTGCTACGTGGTGTGACCATGGTTTACACCGACGGTCGACCTATCTCTACCGGCTTCACCGACGTTGCTGACAGCTTTGCTTGGTTCGGCACTGGCTATGCAATGGGTATCCCTGTGCCAATCTGGCTGATGGTGATTGTGTTTGCTGCGGTATGGTACCTACTGAACCACACCCGTTTCGGCCGCTACATCTACGCTCTAGGCGGTAACGAATCAGCTGCTCGCCTATCTGGTATCAACGTGGATCGCGTCAAGATTGGTGTTTACGCCATCTGTGGTCTGCTAGCTGCTCTTGCTGGCCTCATCGTTACCTCTCGCCTGTCTTCGGCTCAGCCGACAGCGGGTATGGGCTACGAGCTTGATGCGATTGCAGCCGTTGTTCTTGGCGGCACCAGCCTAGCCGGTGGTAAAGGCCGCATTATGGGCACCTTAATCGGTGCACTGATTATCGGCTTCCTGAACAACGCCCTAAACCTATTGGATGTCTCCTCCTACTACCAAATGATTGCGAAGGCAGTGGTTATCCTGCTGGCAGTCCTTGTAGATAACAAAAATAAGTAACACAACCTCTGTATGCGGGTAGCCCCCTGCCCGCCTCCACCCGACATATGTAGAAAGGAAAATAGAATGAAAAAGTTAGCAACCCTAATCTCTGCCGCTGTACTGTCAGCTTCATTCAGCTCTACGGCTGCCGCGCAGGACACAATGGCAATGGTTGTCTCCACGCTAAATAACCCATTCTTCGTTACCATGAAGGAAGGGGCAGAAGCCAAAGCGAAAGAGTTGGGCTATAACCTGATTGTTCTTGATTCACAAAACGATCCAAGCAAAGAGCTTTCTAACGTGGAAGATCTAACGGTACGTGGCGTGAAGGCAATTCTAATCAACCCTACCGATTCTGATGCCGTTTCCAATGCTATCCGCATGGCTAACCGCTCTAACATCCCTGTCCTGACCCTAGACCGTGGCGCAAGCCGTGGTGAAGTGGTTAGCCACATTGCCTCTGACAACGTGGCAGGTGGTGAAATGGCTGGTAAATTCATCATGGAAAAAGTGGGTGAAAAAGCACGTGTTATCCAGCTAGAAGGTATTGCTGGTACTTCTGCGGCCCGTGAGCGCGGTAAGGGCTTCATGCAAGCGGTTGACGGTAGCGGCATGGAGCTACTTGCTAGCCAGCCAGCAGACTTCGACCGTACCAAAGGCCTGAACGTAATGGAAAACATGCTAGCTGCTAACCCTGACGTACAAGCCGTATTTGCCCAGAACGACGAAATGGCATTGGGTGCTCTGCGTGCAGTTCAAGCTTCAGGCAAAGATGTCCTAATCGTTGGTTTCGACGGTACTGACGACGGTATCGCAGCGGTTAAACGTGGCAAGCTAGGTGCAACTATCGCCCAGCAGCCGGATCTAATCGGTGCGCTAGGTGTAGAAACTGCAGACAAAATGCTGAAAGGCGAGCAGGTTGAAGCAAACATCCCTGTTCCTCTGAAGGTGGTTTCGGAGTAAGAGGCAGATCCTAGAACCTGGGTCCTGGGTCCTGGGTCCTGGGTCCTGGGTCCTGGGTCCTGGGTCCTGGGAATAGCATGAAGCTAAGGCGTCGATATGGCTCACCTTTCGCGCCTTAGTTTCAGCCCCAATAACTTTCAAAATCTATCGCTTAGCAAACACCCCTTCCCAACTGCTAAGCCATACATTTTGGCCAATGAGAATGAAAAAGGTCCCAATATGAATAAATTAGTCGTTCTTGGCAGTGTGAACGCCGACCATGTTCTGCAAGTTGCTTCTTTCCCACGTCCGGGAGAAACGCTGCATGGCCATAGCTACTGTGTGATCCCTGGCGGAAAAGGGGCAAACCAAGCAGTCGCTGCTGCCCGCCTGGGTGCCGATATCGCATTCATTGCCTGTGTCGGCGATGACAGCTTCGGCCACGAAATGCGTGAAGCCTTTGCCAAAGATGGCATGAACACCGATGGCGTGATGATTGAAAAAGACATGCCAACCGGTATTGCGATGATCCAAGTCGCGGCAACGGGTGAGAACAGTATTGCGATTTCCGCTGAAGCCAACGGCTGCTTGAGCCCAGCCCGTATCGAGCCGCACCATAACCTTATCAAGCAAGCCGATACGCTATTAATGCAATTAGAAACCCCGATGGCTACGATTGAAGCGGCAGCTAAAGTGGCCAAGCAAGCAGGTACTCGTGTTGTCCTCAACCCGGCCCCTGCCCAACCATTATCGGATGACTTATTGCAACATATTGATATGATTACCCCTAATGAGACTGAAGCAGAGCTACTGACGGGTATCAAGGTAACAGATACCACCAGCGCGCAGAAAGCGGCGGATGCCCTGCATGAAAAAGGGATCAAACAGGTAATGATCACCTTGGGTAGCCAAGGCGTTTGGGTCAGCGAAAACGGTCAGGGCCGACAAGTCCCGGGCTTCCGTGTTGATGCCAAAGATACCACCGCAGCAGGTGATACCTTCAACGGTGCATTGCTGACCGGCCTTCAGGAGAACAAGGCGATGGATGATGCTATCCGCTTTGCCCATGCCTCTGCTGCAATATCAGTCACCCGAATGGGTGCTCAAACGTCTATTCCACACCGCCGTGAAGTGGAACGCTTTCTTATTGAGCACCAATAAGTTATTGATACCGTGCCCATCCGGGCACGGTTCAGGGAGAACCTATGGCGACAATCAAAGATGTAGCAAAGCTTGCAGGGGTCTCGACTTCGACAGTTAGCCACGTCCTGAATAAAACCCGCTTTGTCAGTGAAGACATTTCTGTCCGCGTTATGGCGGCAGTAAAAGAGCTGAACTATGCCCCATCGGCCTTGGCGCGAAGCCTGAAGGTTAACCACACCCGTACTTTCGGTATGCTGGTGACCACCTCGACCAACCCGTTCTTTGGTGAGGTAGTAAAAGGCGTTGAGCGCCGCTGCTATGAACAAGGTTATAACCTGATCCTGTGTAACACCGAGGGCGATTTGGCCCGTATGCGTGATAGCCTAGATATCCTGCTGCAAAAGCGTGTCGACGGCCTGCTATTAATGTGTAGTGAAGTCGACGGTCAAGCCTTCGACCTATTCTCTCGCCACCAACCGGTGCCAACAGTCGTGATGGACTGGGGCCCTATCGATTTCCCTAGCGACAAGATCCAAGATAACTCCCATCATGGCGGCTACCTAGCGACAAAGCACCTTATTGACCAAGGCCATACCCAAATTGGCTGCCTGACAGGGCCATTGGATAAACTGACTGCCCAGCAACGTCTGTCAGGCTATGTGCAAGCGATGGAAGAAGCCGGATTGGAAGTTAACAAGCAATGGATAGCCTCGGGTAATTTCGAATGTGAAGGCGGGGAGATCGCCTTTAATGAGGTGTTTGGCCGTGGGCCGTTACCAACTGCCCTGTTCGTTTGTAACGACATGATGGCGATGGGCGTCATTAATACCGCCAGCAAAAAAGGCATCCGCGTGCCTGAAGATCTCTCCATTGTGGGCTACGACGATATCAAGTTGGCGAAATACATTACCCCGTCGCTAACGACTATCCACCAGCCTAAACACAGGCTAGGCCAACAGGCTGTCGATATCCTACTCAGCAAGATCCAAAACAAGCATGAGGCCAATACGGTGATCCAGCTTGAGCCGACACTGGTAAAACGTGACAGCGTCAAACGTATTCACTGATACTTCGACACTGATATTTTGACATAGTCAGACAAATCAAGAGCTCATCAATGATGGGCTCTTTTGTTATCGGTGAGCATGACTTACTCTTACTCCCCCCCATCCTCTTTGCCCTCCCCTCTTCACCAAGGGTTAAGCTTCGCAAAATTCCTGTTTCACAAAGTACGAACATTTTAACCATTGACCTGTTCTCCCCTTAAGCGTAAAACCCAACTTAGAGAATCAAAGCCAATTCTAACCGCCAGTTATAAGTTAAAGGCGAATAAGGGCAATCATCATGCTAAAGAACATCACACACTGGTTACAGCGCCGATTTAAAGGCTCAAAATCTACTGAATGGGAAAGTGATTTTATCTCCAGCCACTTTTAGTCTTCTTCCTTATCCTAAAATGGCATCGATGGATAAGATCCCCGATGAATTGTGATAAACAAAGAGCCCACATGGGCCCTTTGTGATGTCATTGATTAATATTGAGGCTCGTCAACTTGCAGCCTCGACCTGTTCTTTCTCTTCCTCATTTCGATTTTCAATCAAGCTATCTAGCTTCCTCGCTGTCATGAACATGATCAATGCCATGATGCACGCACCTATACCTATTTTGAGGAAATAGCTGGCATATACCGGTAGGGTCTGTAGCGAGTCCACACTTCCAGATGACTCAGGAACAGCAATATATACAGCAAGATTAGCCGCAACCATCGAGGAAATGCCCAACGTCAGCGTCCTGAAGCCCAGCGTAAAACCAATCATGTGATTAGGCACCAATTGCGCCAGTACTGAAATACCCAAGGCACTGATCAGCAACTCACCCAAACCTTGGAACAAGTGTGTAAGAATGAGCCAGAACGCAGATACCCTTCCCGTCTCGTCCGCCATGAAGTTAGCACCGTAGGCTAAACACAAGAAGGCCATAGAGCAGAACAACATGCCCATAGCGAATTTCAGCGGCAATGAGGCACCTTTACCTTTAGCACTGCTGCGCTCATAGAAGATCGCTAACAATGGGCTGAGGATAATTATCCAGAATGGATTCAGTGCTTGCGTGGAAACCGGGTCGAAAGGAATGCCAAGGAATTCATGGCGGGTATTATGAATAGCAAAGAAAGTTAGAGAGGTTGGCATTTGCTTATATAAGATGAAAAATACTACTGAGAACCCTAATAATATTAAACTAACTATCATCTTTTTCTGTTGGGCCCAAGATTCTTTTCGCATATAGTTGATAAAAAATGTAAGGGCAATACCTAGAGCAATAATCAATAGTATCTGCATCAGTTTATAGTGCGTTATTAACCAACTACCTAATAATGTCAGAGCGATTAATCCCATCAGTAATAATGCATAGGTTTTCAAGTTAACTACTTTAAAATCAGCATCTGCACCAATATTTTTCACCCAATCTCTTTTATACAGGTAGAATGCGATTGTAATCACGTTCCACATTGCTGCAATAGCAAAGCCCGCTGAATAGGAATATTTATGTGCAATAATCGGCGTAATGATAAGAGAAATACACGAGCCGATATTAATCATCATATAGTAAAGGGTAAATGCGCTGTCTATCCGAATATCGTCTTTCTTGTAAGCTTTGGAAATCAAGTTGGAAGGACAGTTATTGGCTAGGGCCCTACTGACCCCGCCACCGGCAATCCCTATCATAGCTAGCGGGATACTGCCTATTGCCGCTGCATAACTCAAGAGCAGTAAGGTTAGCACAATGCCTAGGTTGCCGATAATCAATGACCGTTTAACCCCAATGACTTTATCAGCTAAATATCCACCAATGGCATAAATAATCGTTGAAAAAGCAGAAGCAGCGCCATTAATTAAAAAGGCATCACTTTCTGACATACCGAGATCGTTGACCATGAAAACAGTGACAATTGCCACCAAGCCATACATTGAAAGCATAGCGGGCAAAATAATAATGCACATCAACTTGAATGCAGAGGGTTGACGGGAAAATGCGATTGACATAAAACTTTCCTCGTAATTCAGACAACAAAGTCTGAAATCATTATTCAGTAAAAACTTATAAGATATTCCTTAAAACATTGAATCACGTAATATATAGCTTGAGAAAATATTACTTCCTTATTGAATATACCTCCCTGTTTAGTCAATGGTTAATATTTTCTCAAACATCCTAGCTCTTTTTCTATGCAACAATAGTGATAGAGATCTTATACAAATAGGCAAAGCCGTATATAGCTCGCAAAACGGCATTTTTATAAAAATAACAAATTCATTTATAAACAACCTCGTTATTAAACAGATAAAAAAATCCCCTGCTCAAAAGCAGGGGATTTTTGTTACCTAGCCAATAGTTGTTCTATTAATCGTTGTTACCTGTACCCGTCCAAACCATGTTGAACTTGATGGCTTCCATGTACTCACCTTGGTCTTCATGAATTTTACCAATGATGCTGTACTTCTGGCCTTCTACAAGATCTGGCATAATGAAGCCGATAGCAACACCTTGAGCACCAGATTCATTACAAGTTGAGCCCAAATCATAATGACCGCCGTTGCCATCCATATCATCAGCAGTGACATTGAAACTACGGTAGAACTCATCTAAATTATCACAATCGAATGTTTCACCCACTGCAGTATCAATAAATACGCTAACCTTACTTTCACCTTCAGCATTACTCATCTGCAAGCTAACCCGGCCTTCGGCATACTTGCTATCTTGACTCGCCGGCACATACATAGGGTAATCACGACCTTCTGGTCCAGCGTCAGATTGGATATCCAAACGGGCTTCAGCATGGTCGATGTTGCTGTACCAAGTGTAACGCTCAGTGATTTTTTCGTTACCATCTTCTTCTGAATACAGGACAACTTTCGCACCGTCAGAGATGTAGTCAGCATCAGTTGCCACAGTGTAATAGGTCTCTTCCATCGTTTTAGCTGAGCCATCTTCGCTCGGCCAAGTCGCAATAATCATGTCGCCTTCAACACGGTAGCTTGCGCCTTCATATGGGATGTTCGCCGCTGAACACTCTGTTTTGTTATCCATGTTGCGTTCGTTGGAGTAAATTTTGCCGCCTTCAAAACGGTTAGAATCACACCAAACTCGCGAGTAGTCTAGACCATCGGAATCGTCACCATCGCTGCTGCCGTATTCCAGCTTATACCAAGTTTTGCCTTCCAGTGGGTGGGCTACAGGTTTACCCTCTTTCACCTCAGGAAGTGTAAAGGTTACCCAAGTTTTGGCACCGTTATCATCTTTAGCGGCGACTTGGAAGGTTTGACCAGCTTTGTATGAATCAAGTGGGATACCTGATACTGCAACAATACCATTATTATCAACACTCAGATTCAAGCCAGCGATCGTCATGTCGCTTGCTTCATAGCCTGCAATTGTGCCATCGTTATCAGTAAATAGATTCTTGATATCTAGCGTTAAGTCAACGGCTTCACCTTGCTGCAGGTACCAGCTATTCACTTGTTTCTGAATGGCTTCTTTTTGAGCATCAACAACGACCGGTGCAAAGTTCTCTGACTTTACCTCTACCTTGAATACTGCACTTGATGTACCGACAACATTGCCTTCAGAATCTATGTCTTGAGCAGTAAGCGTAATGGTGTATTTACCTGGGCTAACGACTGGGTTTACGGGATCTAGAGTTAACATTGTACCATCGTTAGACAGACTGACATTGATACCTGTTTCTTCTAGAGTATCTTCAAGTTCAGGAATAATAGCAACTGTTCGATCGCCATCTACTTTTCGATCTTCATCGACAAACAACCCCGTTATATCTAGCGTTGCACCACCGAAGTTTTCATTTTCCTCGATAGTTGGGAATGCATCTTGAGCAGTTTTAAATACCTTGTTATCAACGAACAGTTTGATGTTGGTGATGACTTCTGGGTCAAAGGAGGCGTCAGAATTTCCATCGTTTTTATCAACAATGACTGGTTTAATATTAACATCATTGATGTTTTCACCTTTATCGACCATATCTTCTACGATGGCGTCAGCCTGCTTTGCAAAATCAATGGCTTTATCTTCGTAGCTGGTGTTAGCCGCCTTCGACTCAGTCAGAATCTGAGCAGTTTTATGTAGCTCAGCATCTTTCTCAGTACCTTCGATAAAGTTCGAGTAGAGCGCACTTTCATCAGCCTCGCCAAGTGCTTCACTAACGGCTTGCTTGGCTTCAGTTTCTGTTTTACCTGCCGCCATTTCAATCGCAACAAGGTCAGTAATCGGTGAAATTACATCAGACGAGTTTGGAGCACGGAACACTAACTCATGCGCCATTGGCTGAGATTCATGATCCATATCCACTGTGTATGTGCCTGCATACTTATCTTTATTGATAGTCAACAAGCGCTTTTGAGCATCTCCACCAGGGGTTACGGTTTGTAGTGCTAGGGTGCCAGAAGGTTTTTTATCCTGCTTAATTTGACCTTTAGCGTCTGTCACATCAAGGAACGTATCACCATCATTCCATTTACCGTCGTTATTATTATCAACAAAAACTACAGCATTTTTAAAATAGCCGTCAAAGCCAGTAATGACGACTGCACCACCTGGTGCTGGAATATCTGGCGTACCTGTATTACCGCCATTGTTTGAATTACTATCAGAACCACCGCCACAGCCCGTTAAGGCAATAGCAACAGATGCCGCAAGTAAAGTAACCTTTTTCATGTGTAACGTCCCTTGATGGATTGGATTAAACCTTTGTCATATTATTTTGTCTTCCTTGTCAGTCACTACTCGTACAAGGAAGGCCTGTATTTTTATGGCTTTACTACTTTCTATCAAGAAACGAAATTCAATAAAAAAACCGTAAAATTTATTTTTCTTTTTTTTCTTTCTAAAGCTTGGAAAATTAAATCTGTCCGTTAATATCCTCGGCCAACATTCAGTCATGGATAAAAAAATGAAAAAAAGGTGTTGGTTAGGTTTATTTCCAGCCACCTTGCTGGCATTTCCAACATTTGCCAATGACAAGGCGGGTTATTCTTATATCACAATGGGTGTTGAAAATATCACCTATCAAGAATCTTATTCCGGGCAAGGTGTTGCTAAATCGGATGTCTCTGCATCAAGCCCGATGCTTAACACCGGGGGCCTTTACCGAATCAATGAAAAATTTGATTTTTCGATAGATGCATTGGCAACCTTTTCGCCTGTTAGCACAACAGAGACTTGGCATGGAAATAACGGACAGGCTTACCAAAAAAATCAATTTGAGTACCTTAAAACATCCACCAATATTCTGATCCATTACAAGTGGACTCCAGACTGGCGAATTGTGGCTGGGCCGTCTCTCACCTATCAGTCATATAAACGTTATGGACTTGAAGGCTTGAACGGTTATGAAAACCCGGTGTTTCGCAAAGGCGACACTTGGGAAGAGAAATCAACCGATATCTTCATTGATGCTGGTGTCGCCTATGACAATGGCACTTTATTCGGTAGCAACAAGTGGAAGTTAAGCGGCCGGTGGATAATTGGTGTCCCTATCTGGAGTACCACAGAGAATACCAAATTTGTGGATACCACCTTTGATGATTTCGGCTTCCGTACATCGCTTGAAGGTACGCTAAGTTATGAAGTGATGAAGGGGCTACATTTGGGTTGGTATGTCATGATGGGCTATGAAAAGCGCTTTGAGACCGATCCTGAGCCGGTATCCTTCATTGATAACCAAGGCGAAGAAAGACAAGGCTTAGCCATTTTGCCTGATGCTGAAACCTATAGTTTTAATACGGGCATTCAAGCCTTGTGGAGTTTTTAAGTTTCCTGAATATGGATAAACCAGGGCAAAGTTAACGCCCTGGTTAATAACACAATGATTAATCTTTACGGTTGAAGTATTGAAAGTTTAATTTCACTTCTTCAACTAGGTGAGCATATTGAGGCTTTGGTTTAAGCACGTAGCTATATATTTCACCTGGTACAAAAATATCGTAGTCATTGTAATGCAAATTCATAAAAACATACTCTTTCTGCCATTCATCATGCCACCAATGCGCACATTCGATAGGATGTGGATCTTTACCATAAGGGTCGAAAGAGTTTGAAATAATATCGCCGGTTTCACCTTGACCGGCCATTTCTGAACTTTGCCAAAAAGGACGTAACTGTGCACAAGATAAATCACTTAGCCAAGACTGCATGTTTAAATCAGAGTCCATACTCTCATGAGGAATTCCGGGTAAACGCCAATCATAGATGTAATTTCCAATTTGCCCCAAGACATATTGTCCATTGGCTTGCGGATAGAGGTAATCAAACATCACCATCTGGTATTCGTATTCTCCGGTTCTGATATTAAGCCTTGCCTCCATCGCACGCTTACTGGCCTGCATGGTGTAAGTCTCATTGGCAGTATTACCATAAACGGTGGTGAAATAGTTTGTGACTCCCGGTTGTAATGTCGATGGATATTCCTTTTTGAGTTGCCAGCGCTGCTGTCTCATGTCATCGACATTGCTGTTTAGGATAAGATCATTATGTTCATTAAAGCTATAGTATCCAATTTCCTGCAGTTGAATGTCCTGTGGACACTGAGTTCGGTTATCTGACGCTGCAAAATACGCAACGCCATCGATAAATCGCCATGCTTCGCAGAACACCACTTCGTAGTTGTAATACACACCTTCAAGTAAGTGAGTGGTTTCAAGCCTATATAAGGTTTTGGCTTCTAGCGGGTGCAAGGACTCTTCTGGTAAAGGCTCTACAGAAGGTAACGACAAATTGACTTTTGCCCAAGCAACTTGGCCAGTACCGTGAAAATCATCCCTGGCAGCCAAGTGCAAAACAGGTGAGACAATTGGGGCTTGCGGAATACCTTGAATATGTAATGTGTCATTCCCAGTCACGGTGATACCCGCAATATTCAGGCTAGCTCTTTGGGTCAACGTATCGCCATCAGGATCGTTAAACAAACCGTGCAATGGCAAAAAGTAATTTGCCGGCGCTTGCTGCGAAAAAGTCCATTGCTTAACTGTCGCCTGCAACTGTTTCAAGACTGATGGGTTAACCCTTGGCTTATGATTTCCTCCAGAGGCTTCAAGATTGACATCCTCAAGTCTGACTTCGACGTTACTGACTTCGAAAGCCCCGATCAAGCCTACCGATATTGGATTCAACGACGTTGCCGACAACCCCTGTTTAGCGGCAGTCTCTCTTCGATCGTTTACTAGGGATGACATTGAAGAGACTTCAGCGCTATACCTTTGTTTATCATAACGTTGATGCATTGGCTTTGACTGGCTAGATAAAATTGCCACCTCATTATCTTCCGCTGCATCTGGGTTAGGTATGTCATATACCGATGGAAAGGCTGAATCTTGGCGTGACAGGTGTGCAGGGCCGACTGCATGCATCTTTTTTTGCGCACCATAGCCAGTTGAATGGCTTGTATCCGCAAGCACAGGTTCACTCGAGCTCTTCTCACCAGACAAAGCAACCGCAGGCGTTTGGTACAACCACCAACCACCGACAGCCAGCACCAAGCTGACTGCAACTTTTGTTACCGTAGACTTCATCTTTGGTTAAGCCATCCGTGACTGGAGCCAACAACGAGAAAACTTAAGATCTTTCTCAATCAAGCTGGCGCTACACTCAAGTAAATGGCTGATTTCTTTGGTACGCATTCCCATAAGATACTTTAATTTAAGCGCATTAGACTGACGAGGATAGCGAACACTAAAGTGCTCCAGTGCTTTATCCATAATCATCAACTGCTCGAACTTATCGTCTTGAGAGTTGGGTATCATTGTGATGTGCTGGCGCTTTTGTGCCTGAAGTGAGCGAGCGTTATCAATCAAGATCTGACGCATCACCTTGGCAGCCATAAGATAGAAATCGCGCTTATTCTCAACACTTTCCATATCTGTATTCGATAACTTTAGGTAAGCATCATGGACCAGGGCCGTTGTACTATTGACACTGTCGACCAACACTTGATTTTCAAGGCCATATTTCGCGGCACTTCGGTCTCTTTCCTGTTTGGCAATATTCCGCAACTGTAAATACGCAAATTGATATAACTTACTCTCTGCCTGTTTATCACCGGCTTGCCACTGTTTGATGATTTGGGTGATTTCTGAGCTTCCTGACGACATTAGATCTCTCCGGATACTTTCTTAAATTCTGAAATGGCATAAGTTTGAATCTGATCAGATCCATCACGATTACGTGTGATGTTCTGCTGATACCTATATAAGATCCCTTGATCCCACTCTCTGCCGGCAGGAAGGTATTCCCAAGTGGTGTATCGAGGAGGCATCCCCGCCGGATACCAACGAACCATCACATTCATTTGTGCTAATTCAGCCGTCCTCGAACTATTGCTAAGCCACCACATATCGCCGAACTCATCAGTCACATCCTGAGTATATGCTGTACTCTCTGAAGGGCAGTTTTCCTCTTCGACTGGGCCTTGCCACACCCTATCATTCTCAAGTTTTAAGCAACTTTGCTGGATATCCGTATCAATATAGGTCGTCTGCTGCCAGATTCCTTCAAATGGGATTTGATGGCCCAATTGTTCTGGGTAAGTAAACCAAATCATCTCGCCTTGATTAGCATGACGGACTTGCTCTTTTGGCCCCAACCCCTGCACTTTTTCCATTAGCAACTCAGTAGTAGGATCAAAATTGATCGCCATTGTGCGGTACTTCCAATCTCCTTCATCGTCAAAGTCTTCAACCGCAAAACCGTTTAGATCATTACGTGTACAACCCCTCATACTGCAAGCGACTAATCCTTGAGAATCAACAAAATTAGAAATAGGCTCTTCAACTTCCGCCTTTAAACCTTTAGAGCGGTCCAGGTAGCAATTTCGAAAATAATCCCCTGAGCTTGGGTATTGAAGCATTTGCGTCGGCGTGATCTGGTACTTTATTTCACCAATCGGTGTATTGTAGTTGGGTCGGTCGATATAACGAAGATCCACTAGGCACACTTTGCCTTGAGGATCTTTTTTCTTGATCATTATATTGCTAAGGCGTTTATTCAAAGGAGAGAACACCACTTGCTCTGAGGTAAAGTTCTCTTCAATGTACTGCTGACTTTGGTTCAGGTGTTCCACTGCGTCTTGAGCTGACACCCAATCAATATCAATACTGCCTTTCACGCTATCAAGGATATTGAGATCCAACTGGCGTAGTTGCTGCTGAAACTTGGGCTCTGCCAGCATATCACTGAGCAGTAAGATCTCTTCCCGGTTCTTTGGTGTACTGTCCAAAGAGAGTAACAAGCGGGTTAAGTTGATACTTTTACTTGGACTTGTTGATGACAATGTTGGTGTTACCACCTGTTGCCCAGACAGTTGAGTAAGCAAGAACCCTTTCTCATCTTTGCCTAGAAAAAAGCTGACAACATCCCCAGGTTGATATTGAAAAGCCCCTTTGTCAGTAAACCCTGTTAGATTTGAGCTGGTCGTATAGAATAACCCTGTCACAGGCGCATCAATAAAATACCCTGTCTGCGATTTAGTTGTATCGGCTGCATATGAAGTAGCAGATACAACCGCAGACAAAATGGATACCGTTAAACTTGCCAACCGCGAAATTTTCATCGGTTCTCTTTCCTTAAGTTATTATTATTTTACTTTTGCGTTTTCTTACGCTTATCTGATAACTCGACCTTGGGTTTTGCCGGTGTCGGGGTCATCATTATCATTAACAGCCTTTGCTTTATATGTTTGGGCAGGTCTGGATTAGATAATATTCTTCGTCTTGAGATATCCAGCATTGCCCCAACCGACATCAATGCCTGATCGCTGCCCTTACTATGAAACATCATACTGGTAACTTCATACATCATGTTTTCGGCTATCGTTTTTTCTTCCACCAGTCGCTGGTTTTGAACAGTCAGCGTAGTCGTAAACACAGCAATGGTTATTACCAGCAGAAAGCCAGACATAAAAGGCACTGGACGGCGTTGTACAAACTTGCCTAAGCAATAAAGTGGCAAATTTTGTTTAACTGAAATGGGCCGGTGTGTGAGGATATTCTCTATATCACAACGCAACTCACTCACACTGCTGTATCTATGCTCTGGTTGATCTTGTATCGCTTTTTCAATCACCGATTGAATGTCAGCATTTGCGTCAGGAAGCAAATACTGTAAGAGTTTTCCTAAAGAATAAATATCACTTTGCTGAGTTAGGAATTCGCCATGTTGCTGCTCAGGGCTAGCATATTCCCGACTAAACGCCACCAGTTCGTTATTCTGTTCACCAGTATTGCTGTTGATCGCCTGTGTTAAATTAAAATCAAGTAACTTCGGCTGATGAAGATTATCGACCAGAATATTTTCAGGTTTTATATCTGCATGCAAAATATGATTCTGGTGTGCATGCTCAATTGCAGAACAAATGCTTTTAAAAATTGACAGCTTATTTTTAGTTGAAAGTGTTTTTTTCTGCACATACTTGTTCAAAGTATCACCATCAACACATTCCATCACTATATACACGCAGCCTTGATATTCACCACCATCAAATACCTTAGCGATACAAGGGTGATTTAGGCGAGCCAATAATTGAGCTTCAGAAAATAAAGCACGTTTACCCAACACCTCGGTTAATTGTGGTTGGATAAACTTAATGGCTAGTTGCTGTTCAAACGTCTCATCCGCCCGGTGAGCGGCATAGACAACCCCCATACCTCCGCGACCGAGTTCATGAGTTAAATGGTACTTATCAACTACCTGCCCTAAAAAATCGAGTTCAGTTCCCATTGCATGTTGGGCGTGAAAACCAAGAAGTGAAGTCAGAGGCTGCCTGTCGCTAACATCAAGAAGCTGCTGAAGCTCGTTATAAGCCTCAGGATCATCGGACGCTAATTCAGATAAAATAGCTTGTTTGCCATCATCATCTGCATCGAGAAGTTGATAAAATAGATCGGTAGCGGTTGAGCTTGATTGCACTGTGTAATTTTTATTCTAAGTATAAATTTGCGGTGTAATCTACTAAAGTCTCAATATGCTTGTAAAGATTTAAATTAGACTCTCAAAGGATTGTTATCACAATATAAAAATATTATTAAGGTAACCATTCAAATCAATATTTATAAATAAGATATTTGATTAATGAATCAGCGTTCAATAAAAACGGCCGCCTCAGCGACCGTCAAAATAATGGCGATTTGAGTTTTTAAATAACTAGCCCACCGTCAATCTTAAGTGTTTGTCCGGTAATAAACGCTGAGTTATCACTGGCTAAGAATAGTGCACCGTTAGCGATATCCTCGGGTTTGCCCATACGGCCTAATGGTGTTTTGTGGCGCATGAAGTCCAATACTTTTTCTGGAAGGTCGACAGTCATTGGCGTTTCAATAAACCCTGGTGCGATACAGTTTGCCCGTACCTGTGCACCTTTGCGAGAAAACTCTTTCGACCAACCTTTTGTCATAGCAATCACACCACCTTTAGTGGCTGCATAGTTAGACTGGCCAATATTACCGTCGGTACCCACAACTGAAGACATAGTAATGATGGAGCCTGCACCGCCTTCCACCATGACAGGTGCGATGGCCTGCGTCATGTTAAACACACCTTTTAGGTTAACGTCAGACACCAAGTCCCAATCTTCTTCAGTCATTTTTTCAATTAGGTTGTCTCGAGTTACCCCGGCATTATTGACCAATACATCAATCTTGCCGTGTGCTGATTTCACTTTTTCAACGAAATTCGCAATATTCTCACGATCACAAACATTTAGCTCAATACCGGTTACATTCGGGTACTTCGCTTCCAAGTCAGCCATTGCGGCTAGGTTCATGTCGCATGCATACACTTGTAGTGCGTCATTCTTGGCAAAGGTTTCAACGATGCAGCGGCCAATCCCTTGAGCACCACCTGTTACAATACACACCTTGTTATTTAGCATTTTTTTATTCCCCTATATGAATACCAAACTGTTACAGCAAACGGTTAGAACTGGTATTAGCGAGTGCCTGCAGTTGTGACGGGCAACACAACTCACTGTATTCTCGTATTTTAGAAGATTCACCCCAAACGATTAGTCACATTGATGCAAATCACCTTTGCGAATATGGGACGTTAACAGCGCCGATCACCATATCGTCATCATTTTCTGGCACTTTTTTGCTATAACTATATGTGGGTAAATGGATTTTATGGGGGTGCTCATGTTAGACAAGGTTGTCTTCTTTCTTCATGTTGTGAGAACAGGTTCGATCAGCGAAGCGGCCAAGCACAATAGTATTTCACCATCGGCAGCCAGCCGTTGGCTGAATGAATTGGAAGAAAACATGGGGGTCAGCTTACTTAAGCGTACCACTCGAAAAATCACGCCAACCCAAGCTGGGCAACGCTTATTCGACAGGTTCAGCCTTTTGCATACCCAAATTGATGATGTCTTCAATGAAGTCCAGAACATGAGTAGCGAAGACAGGGGCACCATAAAAATCGCCAGCACCCCTTTGTTTGCGAAACACTACCTCAGCCAAATCATCGGGGAATACCTGCAAGAGCACCCATCAATCAATTTTGTCGTACTGGAAACCGCGTTCGAAGTCGATCATGTCCATGATGTCGACTTTGCCATCCGTGCCAATGCAACTTATCGAGGCTTTCAAGATAAAGACAGCCTATTGGTTAAGCGTTCACTGCTAAGAGAACCTTTGATGGCGTGTTGCTCACCGGGCTATATCGAGAAAAATGGCAAACCTATTGTACCGGATGACCTCAAACATCATCGTTGCCTTTATGCCAGTACACTGGTTGGGGGCAACCGGTGGATCTTTGAATTGGATGGTGAGTACTCAACGGTCGAAATCGCCCAGACTGTAGAAGCTGATGATAGCGAAATCCTTAAAAATATAGCGCTTAATGGCGGTGGAATAGCCTATTTACCGTTGAGTTTGATTTCTCACGAATTCGACAAAAAAACGCTACAGCCTGTGTTAGAAAACTATGTGAGTAGTCAATTTGAGCTCAATCTGTATTTCAAACCCCGTAAGTATATGCCTGCACGCTGTGCCAACTTCAAGGATTATCTGATTGAGCGTGTGCCGGAAATCGAACGGTTAAAGCAACAAGGAAGCCCCCATGGCCGATATGCCAACAAGTCTGAAGACATGGCTAAAATCATTCAATGATGCCCTTGACCAAGCCAACCTACTGGCTATTCCGCCAACGCCAGAGATGGCAAGGTTAGGACTGGCGACCATCACCCAGCAACTTGTCGTCTCTGAGGTAGAGATAAGCTGTATCATTGACACCCATGTTAATGGGACATCCATTCCCTGCCGTATTTACCACCCCACCCCAAATGAAACTTTGCCGGTGCTTATCTTCTTTCATGGAGGGGGCCACATGTGCGGCAGTGTTGAGGTTTACGATCCTATCAGCCGCCGCCTCGCTTTTCACAGCCAGCATATTGTCGTAGCCATCGACTACCGCCTTGCGCCGGAATACCCTTACCCTAAGGGTTTGGTGGATTGCATAATGAGCCTTGAGGAGATAAACCGTACCCTAGAACAACTAGATCTTCCCTTTCAGCAAGCCGTCTCGATTGCTGGGGACTCTGCTGGCGGTGCTTTGGCTGCCACCCTCGCCCAACGTAACCCAGAAAAGGTCAACCATTTGGCCTTAATCTACCCAAGCCTTGATTACACCTTTTCAAGTGATTCCTTGGTGGACTACCGTGAAGGCTACCTCTTAGAAACAGCAAAGATGCAGTGGTACTTTGACCAATATTTCCAACAAGGCGAAGACCGCCGAGACGCCTCGCCACTGTTTAGTGCGTTACCCAGTAACCACCCTGAAACAATAGTCATAACTGCTGGGTTTGATCCCTTACAGGACGAAGGGAAGCGCTATGTTGAACGCTTGCAAGTGCTGGGGATCCCCACAGAGCACCATCACTTCGAGAATATGACTCACGCTTTTTTAAACTTGGAAGATCTTGTCCCCCCCAACTGTGAACAGACTTACCGGTACATTGCTAATTTTCTCAACCAATGATGCTATAACAAATACAAAAATGTCGAACGCCAAATACAAAAATGTATGGTCCGCCCCGTTATTGCAACTACAATTTCTAATGACGGGGTTGGTTTGCGCTAATGTATTCGGAGTCACTTTTGGGTGCTCCCGCATCCCAGCTCCACGATGATATCCGCGC